>NZ_FNPI01000059.1 GCF_900107275.1 Evansella caseinilytica
GCACTTTCCAGCCAGGATTTATCCTCCCCCATGCTTTCTTCATAGGTACAAAAATCCTGCTTTTCCTTCTGCATCAGCCGTTTTTGCCAGGCAACCGCAACAGGTTTTGTCCAGTCCATTTTCAGTTTTTGGGTACTGAATGTGCCGGTTGCGGCATTCCACGCTTTGCCGCTCTTAATTTCCGCCAATCCACGGGAAAGCTGATCGGCTAAGTCCATGGCGGAAGCAAACATCTTGCTGGAGGAAGCGTTGAACGTATGTAGCCGGTTCAGGCCCTAATTCATAGTAAAAGCAATCCACTAATTTAACTCTGCCTTTACATATGAGAGCCCAAGTTCACGTAAAGGATATTTACTTAAATCCGCATTTTCATTTACATACAAAATGCCCTTTTCTCTTTTAAGAACCTGAGTCGATCCATTAAATATTAACAATGCATCTCCTTTAATTTCGGACAATACTTTCCCTAGTACTTTTAATAATTGAGAAATCCCTAATGCGAAAGTTTTATGGTAGACTTGAATACTTATACACATGTTTATATTCAAATTATAATTCTTATTTATAAATTCCAAATCTGAAATATCCTCTATTTCAATGTTCATTGAAAAATACCCACAACCGATGTAAATGTTATGCTCTTCTTCCACTTTCAATTTAAGCTCGCTTTCGACAATATTTTTTGCTTCCTTCATCAAAAGATCAGCAATATAATCTGAAGTCTCAGTTGAATATATAAACAATTCATAATCCATAGTTATCTACCTCTCAAAAACTTTAGTAATTGTTCCATCCTTGACAATAAATAATTCCTGTAAATACTTAAGGTCTCCATTTGAATTGGTTTTCCTTAATAGCACCGATATTAAATCATCCACTTTATCTGCAGGATAATCATCTAAATTAAGAACAATTCTCTCTGATTGATTTTTTGTTTTTTTGGAAATAGTTCTACTAACATTATTAATACTAGTATTTATCTCAGGTGAATAACAGTCAAATGGATTGCCTTCAATAAGAAAGTCTGGATTCGACGTTGAATTTTTACCAAATCCATTTCCTCCATCTACTTCATCAAGCATCTTAATATCATAACCTTTTTCGGCAAATAAATCAGCAGTCTGATTTTGTCTCCTAATACCACGATCAACCTCATTCGCATAATTCCCTCTTGGTTTACTCCCCTCTGGGAGAGATGGCTCAGTTAGTTTAATTTTAGCACTATCCGCAACCTCAGAAGCAAGTTTCTCCGCCTTCATCATATTCGCTTTATTAACATCGACTAGATCATCTAACATCTTCATCGAGTTAATCGCATTGTACGGCACTCCTGCCAGGG
>NZ_FNPI01000058.1 GCF_900107275.1 Evansella caseinilytica
GACGAACAGGTTATAAATGGCACCGCAGAAACACGAGGCGAATGGTTTGGGTATGCAGCAGGAGTTATTGCTTTGTCCGTGGCAGGCGACAAAGGGCTATCCAAACTAGGAAACGCAGCGAAGCTCAGTAGACTTGGGAGGCTTGCGGGAGCGGCTGGACTGAAGGCAGAACATGCAGTCAAGTTATATTTGATGAACGTACAAACGAGAGCTTTGAATGCGGTGAACACTATAGTGCCGACGTTTGGTCTAAATCCGGCCCTGGCAGGAGTGCCGTACAATGCGATTAACTCGATGAAGATGCTAGATGATCTTGTCGATGTTAATAAAGCAAATATGATGAAGGCGGAGCAACTAGCAGCGGGTGCTATTACCAAGGCTACGAAAAATAATTACAGAAAGTTATTTCTAGCAGAATACCCTGACTTACCTAAAGGGTGGCAAGTTCACCATTCACTACCACAGAAATACGAAACAATCATGAAAAATGCGGGAATTAACATCCACGAAGTAAAATATTTAAGAGGGGTTGACCCAACAGTTCACCGAGAAATCACTAAAGAATGGATTAAATGGGACAAGTCATTGGGAAGAGATCCTACATCACAAGAGATAAGCGATTTTGCCAAGCAAATAGACCAAAAATATAATAAAAATTGGCACTAAAAAATAAGGAGAGATAGTATAATGGATAAGCAAAGGTTATTATTTGAGAGATTAGCAGAAATAAAAGACTATTGGGTGAATGCTTCAAGCGAGAAACTTGTCGATAAATCTGATTTAGTATGGTCTGATGTGGAGAGTTCATATCAAATACTGAAACAAAAACTTTCAAGCCAAGAGGAAAGGGAGGCGTATGAAAAAATAACTGATAATATTGTTGAGGGAGTAATACACTCAATTTTAGTTATGATTGATGGCGGGGATGACTTAGCCGATAAATTTACCGTAGACCTTATTGTAGATAATACTAAAGAGTCCTTAAAAAATAACGGAGCTTTACATGAAGGATTTTATGACTATCTACTTGACGTCGAGGAAGATTAAAGGAAAAAGCCGCCCATACGACTAATGGGTGGTTGTTCTTTTGTGTTCTTACTACTCAAAAAATGGGGAGCGAATTGGGAGCGAAATTTTTTATTAACTATCAAAATGAGCCTTATAGCATCATAATTAACCCTTGATTGAAGTTAATTAAAAGTTGTTATTCATGGTTTAACCTTATATAACCTTAAATAATCACTGACCTTCTAAGCCGTCGGTCGGGAGTTCGAATCTCTCCTGGGACGCCATTACATAAAATCAGGTGAAGATATAAAATTTTCAAATGCTCATAAACGT
>NZ_FNPI01000056.1 GCF_900107275.1 Evansella caseinilytica
TGACATCAAGCCAAATGTTGGCTGTTTTTTCTTTCATTGACGGGATATTTTCATATCCCACTTCGCTTGGTTTTTGTTTAGTTTTCAAAGGTCAAAAATGGTGGAGCCTAGCGGGATCGAACCGCTGACCTCCTGCGTGCAAGGCAGGCGCTCTCCCAGCTGAGCTAAGGCCCCGTTGTTTTTTCTTAGATGCTTATTCCGTTGCTTACGGACGATGCTTCCCTTCGCCGTCTTCCCTGTTTCTTCCTCTGCTCGTATCGCTACGATGCGAATCCGTCGAAACAACTCGATGCTGTTTCAGTGATGTTTTCCTCGTAGCTGAGCTAAGACCCCGTTGTTTTTCCTAGATGCTTATTCATGATAACAAAACTAAAAGTTCATAAATGATGGTCGGGAAGACAGGATTTGAACCTGCGACCCCCTGGTCCCAAACCAGGTGCTCTACCAAGCTGAGCCACTTCCCGCAAATGGCGCGCCCGAGAGGAGTCGAACCCCTAACCTTTTGATCCGTAGTCAAACGCTCTATCCAATTGAGCTACGGGCGCATTATTCATGAATAGTATGGTGCCGAGGGCCGGACTTGAACCGGCACGGTAGTCACCTACCGCAGGATTTTAAGTCCTGTGTGTCTGCCAATTCCACCACCCCGGCAAATGAAATTAATTGATTTATTTTAATGGAGCGGAAGACGGGACTCGAACCCGCGACCCCCACCTTGGCAAGGTGATGTTCTACCACTGAACTACTTCCGCATTAAAACAGATCAATTAACGGACTATTATTTTTATTTAACTAATGGTGCGGGTGAAGGGACTCGAACCCCCACGTCATAGACACTAGATCCTAAGTCTAGCGCGTCTGCCAATTCCGCCACACCCGCTTATAAAAATGGTGAGCCATGAAGGACTCGAACCTTCGACCCTCTGATTAAAAGTCAGATGCTCTACCAACTGAGCTAATGGCTCGCTGCTTTTTTCTTGATGTTTACTCATGATGCTTTCGGACGATGTTTTGCTTCGTCGTCTTACCTATTTCTTCCTCTACCAGCTTTGCTTCGGCGTAGGATCCGTCGAAACAACTCGGTGCTTTTTCAGTGATGTAACGCTCGTCACTGAATTAATGGCTCGATATTTTAAAATGGTGCTGGCCAGAGGACTTGAACCCCCAACCTACTGATTACAAGTCAGTTGCTCTACCAATTGAGCTAGGCCAGCAAATGGTGGAGGATGACGGGCTCGAACCGCCGACCCCCTGCTTGTAAGGCAGGTGCTCTCCCAGCTGAGCTAATCCTCCGATTAAATTGCGCCCAGCAACGTCCTACTCTCGCAGGGGGAAACCCCCAACTACCATCGGCGCTGGAGAGCTTAACTTCCGTGTTCGGCATGGGAACGGGTGTGACCTCTCCGCCATCGTCACTGGAC
>NZ_FNPI01000055.1 GCF_900107275.1 Evansella caseinilytica
ACCTTCGATGATAACATGGTTATCATACTTTATCGGAGAGTTTGATCCTGGCTCAGGACGAACGCTGGCGGCGTGCCTAATACATGCAAGTCGAGCGGACCAAAGGAAGCTTGCTTCCGGAGGTCAGCGGCGGACGGGTGAGTAACACGTGGGCAACCTGCCTTACAGACTGGGATAACTCCGGGAAACCGGGGCTAATACCGGATGACCGATGGGACCGCATGGTCCTGTCGTAAAAGTTGGGATTACTAACACTGTAAGATGGGCCCGCGGCGCATTAGCTAGTTGGTGAGGTAACGGCTCACCAAGGCGACGATGCGTAGCCGACCTGAGAGGGTGATCGGCCACACTGGGACTGAGACACGGCCCAGACTCCTACGGGAGGCAGCAGTAGGGAATCATCCGCAATGGGCGAAAGCCTGACGGTGCAACGCCGCGTGAACGAGGAAGGTCTTCGGATTGTAAAGTTCTGTTGTCAGGGAAGAAGAAGTGCCATTCGAACAGGTTGGCACCGTGACGGTACCTGACGAGAAAGCCCCGGCTAACTACGTGCCAGCAGCCGCGGTAATACGTAGGGGGCAAGCGTTGTCCGGAATTATTGGGCGTAAAGCGCGCGCAGGCGGTTTCTTAAGTCTGATGTGAAAGCCCACGGCTCAACCGTGGAGGGTCATTGGAAACTGGGAGACTTGAGTGTAGGAGAGGAAAGTGGAATTCCACGTGTAGCGGTGAAATGCGTAGAGATGTGGAGGAACACCAGTGGCGAAGGCGACTTTCTGGCCTATAACTGACGCTGAGGCGCGAAAGCGTGGGGAGCAAACAGGATTAGATACCCTGGTAGTCCACGCCGTAAACGATGAGTGCTAGGTGTTAGGGGTTTCGATACCCTTAGTGCCGCAGTTAACACATTAAGCACTCCGCCTGGGGAGTACGGCCGCAAGGCTGAAACTCAAAGGAATTGACGGGGGCCCGCACAAGCAGTGGAGCATGTGGTTTAATTCGAAGCAACGCGAAGAACCTTACCAGGTCTTGACATCCTCTGCCACTCCTGGAGACAGGACGTTCCCCTTCGGGGGACAGAGTGACAGGTGGTGCATGGTTGTCGTCAGCTCGTGTCGTGAGATGTTGGGTTAAGTCCCGCAACGAGCGCAACCCTTGATCTTAGTTGCCAGCATTGAGTTGGGCACTCTAAGGTGACTGCCGGTGACAAACCGGAGGAAGGTGGGGATGACGTCAAATCATCATGCCCCTTATGACCTGGGCTACACACGTGCTACAATGGGTGGTACAAAGGGCAGCAACGCCGCGAGGCCGAGCGAATCCCAGAAAGCCACTCTCAGTTCGGATTGCAGGCTGCAACTCGCCTGCATGAAGCCGGAATTGCTAGTAATCGCGGATCAGCATGCCGCGGTGAATACGTTCCCGGGCCTTGTACACACCGCCCGTCACACCACGAGAGTTTGTAACACCCGAAGTCGGTGAGGTAACCTTTTGGAGCCAGCCGCCGAAGGTGGGACAGATGATTGGGGTGAAGTCGTAACAAGGTATCCCTACCGGAAGGTGGGGATGGATCACCTCCTTTCTAAGGAGCATACTAGCGGAAACTTCCGCAGTAAACAGCTCAACCTTTTTTAAGCTTCGCCTTGGTCCTTTTGTTTAGTTTTGAGAGGTCAGTCTCTCAATGCACAACGCT
>NZ_FNPI01000061.1 GCF_900107275.1 Evansella caseinilytica
CCTTCTAAGCCGTCGGTCGGGAGTTCGAATCTCTCCTGGGACGCCATTACATAAAATCAGGTGAAGATATAAAATTTTCAAATGCTCATAAACGTTGATATATCAAGGTTTGTGAGTGTTTTTGTTTTATCTCATTCGAGTTAGAAAACGATAAGAAATAAAATTTTTTTACACATTTTTTACACATTAACCTGCCATCGAATCGAAAACAGTAACTGTGCTTTCCTCGTCTTCCTTTCGGAGTTCTTTTACAATATGAGCGTAAGTGCTGATGGTTACCTGGGTATCTGCATGACCTAAGCGTTCAGCCACGTAATAGATGGAGATTTTTCTGTAAAGAAGCACGCTGGCATGTGTATGCCTAAGCACCCCGTTAGTTTAAGTAAATTGGTTTACAAATATTGTTCTACTTCATACCTTTAGACAGAAAAAGACTCTCCTTTATAAAGGAAAGCCTCCTTCATTTTTTTCTCGCATAGTTAAAGTTACGTCAGAAAAACAGTTTATTGAGTTACTCTGACTATATATTAATACTTAGATAAAATATCAGTCAACACTTCTCCGTCTATATTACCACTTATTGTATTAGCATTAATATAGCATAAATATTATTAAGGTATCAATAGAGAACAGAAAAACTACTCAATGTAAATGTTACTCTTGTTCAACTAACCTGCCATTTAGTTGAATAAAAAAATGCCACCCCATCTAAGGTTGACTCAAAGCATGAGATATAGCTTAATTCAAAACCTTCACTCCGATTACACTATCGAATGCCACCCGTTCAAATTCTCCAAGCCTCACCTTTATCACTGTCATAACCAAGTGGTGAATAAATTGTTCAAAAATGCAAAGGGAATTTTTATTATTGAGGTTGTGCAAAAGGCAATGCTTTGGATGGATACATCAGTTACAAGAAAAACCACTCGTAATTGACTTCTATACTGAGGTTGGTTCTTGAGAATAATAAAGAACAAAAAGTAACATATGGATAATTGGTATCTACTTCTGAAAAAAATAAGTCATCAGAACTAATTCGCTTCTGTGGAAAAAGTTACCTTAGCCCCTAGACACCCCAACTTACTTATACTATGCTACTATAGCGGTTACACAATTATTGGAATTTTACATATAGATCAACCAATTTTGGGTCGAGAAAGTGGTGCGCTTGCCGCAAGGAACATTCGTTTTACTAGGCAAGCGGCTGCCGAGCGGGAGGAAGAAAGTTGGGACAACAAATCCTCAGTAACTATACAACAGCCAA
>NZ_FNPI01000053.1 GCF_900107275.1 Evansella caseinilytica
GATTTTGGCGATGCAGTCATTGAAGATCCAGGGATATTGAAGGAAATCGGAGTAAGTATTTACAATTCTTTTGACGAACAGGTTATAAATGGCACCGCAGAAACACGAGGCGAATGGTTTGGGTATGCAGCAGGAGTTATTGCTTTGTCCGTGGCAGGCGACAAAGGATTATCCAAACTAGGAAACGTAGCGAAGGTCAGTAGACTTGGAAGGCTTGCGGGAGCAGCTGGACTGAAGGCAGAACATGCAGTCAAGCTATATTTGATGAACGTACAAACGAGAGCTTTGCATGCAGTGAACACTATAGTACCGACGTTTGGTCTAAATCCGGCCCTGGCAGGAGTGCCGTACAATGCGATTAACTCGATGAAGATGTTAGATGATCTAGTCGATGTTAATAAAGCAAATATGATGAAGGTGGAGAAAATTGCTTCTGAGGGTGGGGGTAATGTTGGTAAACGTGTTTTTAATGTAAAAAAACAAGAAAGTTCTGTTTGGAAGGACTTAGATAATGTTAAAGGAAAGGATAGAAAGACTACAGGTACAGGAAGAAATAAACGTTATTATGAATGGGACCATACACATAATGATATTGAAGTTTACGATAAAAAAGGAAAGCATTTAGGTTCAATGGACCCACTTACAGGCGAAATGTATAAAGGACCAGTGCAAGGGAGGACAATAACAATTGATTGATATTTTATCAGGAATTATTAAACGAGAACTTACAGTTGACCAGGCGTATGACATAATGGAAGAAACTATAGATAAGTTTCATGATGGTAAAATTAAAGGTGAATTACATTTATTACTAGGTTTAAATAAGTATGAGTGGACAGCAATTGGTCATTCTTTAGACCTTGAAACTCTTGCTAAATGGAGAAAAAATGGATGGCCAGATGTATGTTGTAATTGTGGTTCTAAGATTGATTATAAAAAATATGGATGGAGGATAAAAGAAAATAAATTAAAGTGTTTGAACTGTGATTAATCGAATTATTGATTAACCTTGATTGGCTTTTAAGACTTTCAAGGTTCTTTTCTATGGGGATGGCTTCCCAGTAGTGAATAAATAAACCACACCAACTTTAACTATAACCCTATTAACACTAATACAATCATGTATGTTCTGGTAGGAGTGCCACATAATGTTCAGGAGGTTTTCATAATGGAAGAAAAAAAGGCATTATTTGAGCAATTGAAAAGTATTAAGGATTACTGGGGGCAAACATCACGAGAAAGTTTAGAGGAAAGTGCTTGATTTAATTTGATCAAATCACGAAGAAGAGTACCGAAGAATATAAATTTAACTTTCGACTCAACAAACAAAGTAAAGAGAATTATTCTTAATTTAGCTAACTATGCGGCTGAGGAAGTGTTTGAAATTAATTAACAAAAAATTGGTTCATTTCACTTGACGGTCACAAAAATTTGTGAAATAATCAATTAGGAAAAATTACCATCAAAATACTAATTTACAAAAAAAAGAAAAACGAAAAGGCGGTATTATTATGAATTTATTAAAAAATCTTCAAAAGTATTTTGTGATTCTAGTTGTTTTACTTATCTTTGGGGGAAATAGCGTTTATGCTAATGATGCTGGTAGCGGTGATTCAAGCGAAGAAACGTTAATGAAGGTTAAGGAACTTAATGTCAATATAGTAGAACTAGACGAAACACTGTCTGCTGCAACAGGAGATTTTGTTATAGCAAGTAAGCCACTACTTCAGAGAATTCAAGTTGGTGGGGGTAGTGGGATTGGAAGTGCACGTTCAGGAGGAATTAAAAATGGGCTCTTCGCTATTTTCTATGGAACACTAGATATTCTAAGAGAATATAAGACTATCATTTGTATCAGCTTAGCTAGTATTTCAAACCTGAAATTG
>NZ_FNPI01000050.1 GCF_900107275.1 Evansella caseinilytica
TGAGTCCGGCCGAATTGAACCGTAATCGCGCGACCCGTAATCAAATTGCCCGGACTCAAAACGGGAGCATTCGTGAGCAAGAGTAAGTCTGAGTCCGGCCGAATTAAGTTGAAATCAATTGACCCGAGCCCCCCTCCCTTTCGCATCATCTCCTCTGTTACCCGCTGTATAGCGGATCATTTCCTTTCGCCCCATCACGCTGGAGCTGCTTACCATAACTTAATTCGATGGTTTGGTGACCGTGTGTCATCATCTCTTTATCATGGGTGACGATGAGGATGTTAGTGCCGCCATTGTTCAGCTCTTTCAACAGTTCGATCACCCGGTCTCTGTTTTTTTCATCCAGATTTCCTGTCGGTTCGTCACAAAGGAGATATGCAGGTTGATTGATCAAGGCACGGGCGATGCCTGCGCGCTGCTTCTCACCGCCGGATAACTGGGAGGGCACGTGATGCATCCTGTCTCCGAGACCGACCTGTTTTAACAACGCGGTTGCCCGCTCTTTCAACACATCCTTTGCTTCGTAAGGGACGAGGGGCAGCATCGTGTTTGTTAAAACAGTAAACTGGTCGAATAACCGGTAATCCTGATAAATAAAGCCGATGTGCTTTCTCCGGAACGTTTGCTGTTCCTCTTCTTTAGTGGTAAGAAGCTCCCAGTCATCGTATTTTACCGAACTGCCTTTATCCGGCTTTGTCATTCCCGAAATACAATGCAGTAACGTCGACTTTCCCGATCCGGATGGCCCGATAATCGTCAGCCATTCCCCGCTGCGGACAGAAAACGAAATCTCCTGCAATACTTGAAGCTCTTCGGCGGCTGTTTGATATGTTTTGCTGAGATGCGAGACATGTAAGATCATCGTATTCATCCCTCCTTCTTAAATTAAGCCATCCGTAAAGCCCGCTCGACAATCCGGAACACGAGCCAGGCGGCGAGCAAAAAAGCGAGATAAACGGCAGCCGAAAGGGCGAAGACGATAGGCAGCTGTCCGAGAACATCACCAGTCAGATACGCGAAGCTCCCTATGGCGACAAGAGCGGCACCGACGACGGAAATCCCGTTCCAAACAGCGACCTCCTTCAGGTAAAACAAGGAAAGCTTGCTTGTTCCCCAGCCGATCTGCTTCAATAACGATATTTCTTTTTCCCGCTTCTTCCACAGCTCCGCCAGCGTTTCCACGACGGTCAACGCCGTTAACGTATAAAGCAGTGCCAACAAAATCACATAATACCATTCCATTTCCCCGTGCACGTAAATCCCAAGGTTTGTCAGTGTGGTCCGCGCTTGTTCCTGTTGCAAAAACAGCGTTAAAAACACCGAAATAAACGTTGTGATCGCCAGCTGCAGGATGGCAGCCAGCACGATATTGCGGTAATACCATGCGTTTTGGAAGGGAAGCGGTCCTTTTACGGCCGGGATTGTTCGATGCGGCGCCTGTTTTTCCGTAACAAAAATAGAAACGAAAACAAGCACAAGCAAAACGACGAGCAGCATTCCGCTGTATGCTAACAGCTCCCAGATGCCTGTATACGATGCGTAAGCAAGCAAAACAAGGAGGGAAATGGCAAATGGATAGCCGATGAGCCGGCGCCATTCCTGTCGGCGAAGTTGGACAATTTCCCGCTCACCCCAGCCGAATTGTCGAAGCTGTTCTTCCTCGGGCTGCCGCGCCTTTTGCAGGTAGATTAACCGTGACAATGTATAGATGAGACACACGAGCGTAAACAGAATGACTAACACGATACGGACAAGATTCCAGCTATGTAGGATCGTATCCGCGGCTCCCAGTGTTGTCCACGGCTGGACGACGGTTCCAAGTCCCTCGACATCCATTGTTAACGACTGATGAGAAGCTCCGGCGACAATGTCCACGGTAAATCCGTCTGCTTCGAATTCGGCGGCTAGTGCTTTAATCTTTGCGGATGCCTGTTCATCATAGCCGTCGATCCCCGCGACCCGCACGCGTATCGCATCGATGGGGGCTTCGCCTTTCAATTCTTCCGCCCATTCCAGGGAAATCAGCCCGTGAGCCGGAGTGGAAAGGAAGCTGCCGGGAATGGAAGTGGGATGAATACTTTTTTCGGGATCGTCTTTTAAATGTGTTTTTTGTAATCCGTATATGCCTAAAGGAGCGGCGGCCAGCACGTCTTCCTCCAGCTCCACATCAAAATAACCGGCATGTTTAAACGAAAACCCGAAGCCGTCCGTAATTTCGCCATCATCAAAAACATATGACTGTACGTTGTCCATTTTCCGGTAAA
>NZ_FNPI01000049.1 GCF_900107275.1 Evansella caseinilytica
CTCCTAGCTGGCATGAAAAGAATGCATCGGCTCCACTCATTGCTTCGTGCAGGTTCAAAAAGATAAAAACCGATCTTTTAGAACCTACACTATAAGTATATAAAATTGTATGTGGATTCGCCATTAAAAGGGGAAGAAGCCGGCTGCCCGGTAACTAAGGCAAGAGGGAGAGCAGCCGTGCCCGCTTTGAAAAGTGCGTAGGTGATTTTTGGAGCCGCACGGTGAGAACGTCGGCATCGTGGAATGACAGGAAATGGCCCCGGTGAACGCCATCATCTTAGAAGAACAGGGACGTGCAGGTTGTTTAAAGCGTGAAGTGGTTGTGCCGAAGGTCCGTCAGTCATTTTTGTTCGGCGGCGATTCTTTTTTTAAATCCTGGGACTCATCGATTTGCCGTTTGCCATAAGTGATGTGATCCTGTCCGCCGGCAAGTCCTTCGTTCGTCATCCTGTCCACATCGAGCATCGCTTTATCTCTACCTTCGTAAAGTGAATCTTGTTTTTCCATCGCAGTTCCCTCCTGATATCTGGGTGTTCCAGTGGGGTCCTTAGTTGCTGTGCTTCGAGCTTCTCAGCGAAGAGTACCCGCCTTTTTAACACCGTTTGAAGGTTAATATCCCGCAAGTGGAGGAAAATATCCATCTGACGAAAAATCTGTGGTGAACTGCGAGAGCATGTATTCCTCCCTCTCAATCGTTTTCCCCATCATCTATCAGGGACTATCTCCTTATTTCCATTATCAAGGATTGAAGGATAAAAACGGTACATTTATAATAATAGAGTTACAGAATATTTTGCCAATCTAATGAATAGGCATGATAGTTGTTCGTTGTGCCGTTAGCCGTACATAAAGACTGGCTGTTATATTGGAACTACCTGCTATGGGAGGGGATGAATCTTTTGAAGAAAAACAACAAGCTGATCCTGATCAGTCTGGTGATCATTGGCGCAGTAATCGGAGGAGTGATGTTTATGAACAGAGGGGATTTTGCAGATCGAAACAGAGACACGATCGAAGAAAATGTAAGGAATTATGTGGAACGGTATAAGTTGAATCCGGATCAAGTAGAGATTGAACACATAACAGAACCTCGACGCTATCCAACTGGGGAAGAGGAGTTTATGGTTAATATAAAGTATCATGGTTATCCCTATTTCTCTTACACGTTAACTGGTGATCCAAACAATTTGCTTATGCTTGAACCAAAAGAACGCATAATTGGAAAAATATTTGAAGAGCTGTATTTAGAAGCACGCTATGAAGAGTTTAAACCGACAATTGATTACTTAAACGAGTTAGGAATCGAAGATCCATTACGTCCAAATGGTGAAATGAAGATGGAATATTTTCAGACTAGTGTAGGACTTTCCTCTGAAATCAATGATGAACTGAAAGAAGCATTTAAGAGCGGTGACGATTGGGAACAGCTGAAACAATATATTGAAGACAATATTGAAAAAATTAGTGAATTAGACACTAGTATTTCGATAATAGGAACAAAGGAGGATATTGATGAGGAGCAGGCGGAAGAAATACGTGATAAATTAATGACAATACTTCCTAAATCCAATTACCATGTTCAAATAGGCGTTAGAGATCTAGGCACGGGAGTTGGCAAAGAAGGGCTTTATGATTATTTAATGGTCGAGCAAGGTGAAAACAGATGATTGAAAAGGCGGAAGATCAGGTCAACAAAACATCCTTTACAGAAGCGGAACATCAACTTATTTCAATGAAGATAAGTTATAAAGCAGAAGAATATGTTCCACTTCTAAGAGAAGCTAGTAATCAAGCTGAATTAAATGATTTACTAAATGGGATGTTAGAAGAATATAGAGTGGCTTTAGATGATTTAAACATAAAATTCGTAGAAGGTGTTCCTCAATACTTTGAATCAACAATTCCTACTATGGAGAAGAAATAAATCTCCAGTATGAAACTGGAAATCATATTAATGCGCTTACGCGTGGAAATCCTTCTGATCCTGATGAAATTGTAGTCGTATTGCCTGGAACGGATTTCTCGGATTCGATGGATCGTGATCAAACATTTGGAAATGCAAATCTTAGGCGTGCTCTCGGAAAGGACTATACTGACCAGACAATTCAATACATAGAAGATCTGAAGGAAAAATACCCTAATGCTGTAATAACTGTTGACGGTCATTCGATGGCTGGAAAGGTGGTCATCCAAATCGGGATGATGTTCCCGGATGTGGAAGTGTACGCCTTTAACCCGACTATCCTCGATAAAAAATACCGGGAGATGCTGAAGGAGGACCAGCATTACGACAACATTAACGTTTTTATCTTTGACAAAGAACTCGCCGGATATGAACGTAGGCTCCGCTATGGACCTGGAGGACTTTCGATGAAAAACCTTCCGTTTAATGTGTATCATATGGATGCCGGTCTCAATCTCATCGATCCACGTCGTGATCCCCTTCCGAAAACAGTCAA
>NZ_FNPI01000048.1 GCF_900107275.1 Evansella caseinilytica
AAAATAACCGGCATGTTTAAACGAAAACCCGAAGCCGTCCGTAATTTCGCCATCATCAAAAACATATGACTGTACGTTGTCCATTTTCCGGTAAAGGGGTACGCCGCTGGTTTCATCCACATCCACTTGGCGGATGGATACGTTGTTTTCCTCCCATTGATACTCTACCGGATGAAGAAAATAAAACTGTTTTTGACTGAAGGAACTAATTTGTCCGTTAAAATCGGAGATCATTTGTTCTTCATACGTGTAGAATTGATAATTTTCATCGGTATATAAGTAATTGTCATAAAAAGGAACAACTTTCTCTGAGAAATCTAACTCGTAAATTTCGGAAAATAATGCCGGCTTTTCCTTCATTTCTTCCATCAACTCGTTGTGTAATTTGAGATTGTTCCATATTAATGAATGAAATACTGCATAAGGATCGTTCCTGTCGATACCATATTTTTCTTTCAACTGAATCGTATCTTCTTGCGTAAAGTCGATGGCTTCGATTTCGAGCGTTGCTGTTAGCGGTGTCCGACTATCCTTTAAACTGATAATCGGCACATCAAGGAAATTGTCAATATCACGTTCATAAAGGGAAGGAACGGCATCGCGAATGATCGAGTAATTATTTCCAGTAAGCAGTGCTTCCTGGTCGACATCAATGGCAACGACTTGATGATACGCATCAGGAAAATAATACATTGGCATATCACACCAAAATAGATTTACTAAGTTTTCAGGAGCAATATCTACACATCCCCAAGAATTGTTGTCTGGAAGAGTATAGTGAGTATACTTATTAAGTGTATATGTATTCACACCGTCAAAGGTAAAATGGGTGACATTGTACCGCAACGCTTCGTCAGGTCTTGGCGGCAACGCATAAGTAATCTGCGACGGTTTGAACAAGCCGATCGCCGCAACCGGGGCGGCAATTTCCACATCCTCCCGGGCCAATACATTTTCCCATTGGGAACGGGTAATTCCGCCGGTACCAATCCCTAAATAATTTTCTTCCACTAAGCCGAGCCGTTGTTCGATTTCCGAGCGGCTGTCCGGGGGGCGGAGTAAAATATCGTAGCTTCCTCGGGCAAAATCATGAATTTCCTGTTTAACCGTTTCTGATGCTTCCCCAAGTGATAAAAAGGAAATGGGAAGCAGCAATAAGATCATAACAAGGACGACGATGAGCTGACGGCTTTTTCCTTTAGGAAACAATTTGACATTCACGCTGTTCACCTCCTTAATAGAAAAGGTCCGGATCATATGGAATGATCCGGAATACTAGTTATTGACTCGTTACGGTGACTCTCCCATAGATTGTGGTGGATGACATATTTTGGTCTGCCGCCCAAGCTGATGTAGTATAAGTCACGATTCCACTAGTTGGAGCATTGAAAGAGTGGGAAAACGTTGCGCTAGTGGAATAATTAGTATTTCTAAATTTGATTTGTCCACTAGAAGTATGAATATTAAATGCCTTTGTATAAGGACCGGTACCTTGATTTCCTATGCTAACTGTAAAATCTTTTCTTCCTCCTCCATAAACTGTGGGAGCAATTGGCGATAAACTGACTGTCGGACGGGTTTGCGCAACGGTTACTTCTTCTGATTCTGACGCTTGTTCCGATTTACTTCCCTCTGCCAAAACAACACTTCCAACGACAAAAACAAAACAGACCAAAACCGAGACAATGAACAGCATTCTAGTTGACATCAAAATCCCTCCGTTTCTATGAAAATTTTTCCTTTCAATCGTAGTTTACCCGATTTCCAATTTTTTGTCTATAATAGAGTGAATTTTAATAATCTTTCGTTTTTTGGCGATTGAATGACGGAAAAATGTCGATGTTTTGTCTAGTTACAAAAGATTCTCGAGAATAATGTGATTTAGTGAGAAAAATGTAAAAACCTTTTGTCAAACTTGTTTCATAGAGAGGAGAAAAATATGCTTCCTCGCTAAAAAATATGGATTAAAAGACTAGATTTAAGATTCATTGGCCATACTGGAGATAAAATCTATCAAACTATTTCCAGAGGTGAATGAATAATGAACAAGGATTTTGAGCAAGAATATAGTGTGTTCCAGGCTGCCCTCCAAATTGAAGATCCATGGTATGTGACAGAGTATAAGCTGGACGAGAAAGAACAAAAGCTCCATATCTATTTAGATTATAAGCGCAAGGCACATTTTATTTGTCCCCACTGCGGCTCCTCTCATACATCGGTTTATGATCGACTTCCGGAAGAGAGAACCTGGAGACACATGAATTTTTGGCAATATGAGACACATTTGCATGCGGAGTTACCTCGAGTAACATGCCATCTTTGTGGTAACATTCGAACCGTTGTCGTCAACTGGTCCCGGCCTCAGCTTATCGACTGAAGCAATCGTTGCAAGCGCTGTGGAAGACCTCCGGTGCTTTTTCCGGATGGTATTTGGATGAGTGGTACCAATGGGCCGTTCGCTCGCAACTGGAGCCGATGGTGGACTTAGCCCGCTCAATAAAAAAACATGAAGGTGGCATCCTTCGCTGGTTTATTTCAAGAATCACCAACGCCTTACTGGAAGGCATCAATAGTCT
>NZ_FNPI01000060.1 GCF_900107275.1 Evansella caseinilytica
ATCTGTTTACTTTGGGGGAGTATTTTCTATGCCAAATAGTAAGTTTTCGGAAGCATTTAAACATGAAGTTTTGTTAGCTTATGAAAAAAGGGAATGCACGATAAAAGCGTTCTGTTCCAAATTTCAAATTACTAAGGATTCATTAAGAGAATGGCTCAAGCAGTTTGAGAAATATGGATCAGACGGTTTACAACAATCAACCACATGGAAGCCCTATTCTAAGGCATTAAAAGAAGCAGCTGTAAAGGACTTCCTTTCAGGGGACTATTCAGCCTATGAAATCGTTAGTAAGTATGACATTTCAAGTCGAACGGTGCTCCAGGGTTGGGTGAACGCGTATAATAGTTATAGAGGATTAAAAGATACGTCAAAAGAAAGGACGAGCTCTATGACTAAAGGTAGAAAAACGACTTGGGATGAACGCATTCAAATTGTACTTGATTGCCTAGGGGACAGAAAAGATTATTAAAAAACAGCTGAGACCTACGAGGTCTCTTATCAACAAGTGTACCAGTGGGTTAAAAAGTATGGAGATGAAGCGCTGAAAGATAAGCGTGGTCATAAGAAAGAAGAAGCTAAGTTAACTCCAGAAGAGCAAATGAAACGTCAAATGAAAAAGTTAGAAAGAGATAATGAGCGGTTACGTGCGGAGAATTTATTCTTAAAAAAGTTAGAGGAGATCGAAAGGAGGCAAAAATAAGTCAAATCAGATTTGAGGATAAGTACATCGCTATTCAGGAGCTTCATGAAAAAGAGAATTTAAGCATTTGTTTACTTTGTGAAATTGCCTGTATTGCGCGATCTGCATACTATAAGTGGAAAAAACGTACGCCTACCGCCAAGGAAATACTGAATAAAGAAATCATTAAAGCAATGAAAACGCTCCATGAAAAAGTTGATGGCATATTTGGTTATCGTCAAATGACGCTCCACATGAATAGAAAGTTCGAGGAGAAGCTTAATCATAAAAGAATCTATCGGTTGATGAAAGTGGCAGAATTACGTTCTGTCATTAGGGTTAAGAGGAAGCAATATAAACGCTCTTCCCCTCAGCATGTGGCAGAGAATCTATTAAATCGAGCATTTACAGCGAAAAAACCAAATGAAAAATGGGTGACGGATGTGACAGAATTTAAGTATGGCGAATCCAAAAAGGCCTATTTAAGTGCGATTCGTGATCTTTATGATGGATCCATTATAAGTTATGTTCTAGGTCATTCCAATAATAATCAACTTGTATTCAAGACGCTTGACCAAGCTACAGCGCTAT
>NZ_FNPI01000019.1 GCF_900107275.1 Evansella caseinilytica
GAAACGGCCTTAGCCCTATGGAATATAGAGCTAAAGCCGCTTAAATCATTTTTATTATTTCCACTGTCTACTTGACAGGGGGCAGTTCAGCTTCAGCAGTCTGTTTGCTTTTCATCGCTGAAATACTGTTTTTGCAGCAGGGAATACAGCAGCACATCGCTGTAGCAACCATCCAGCAGTTGATGCTCCCGCAGCCGTCCCTCCTGACGAAATCCGAACTTTTTCATGATCCTTAAAGCACGGATGTTTTTTTCATTTGTGAGCCCGTAAATCTTATTCAGCGACATCGTCGTAAAACCATATTCCAGCAGTGCTGCCAGCCCTTCTGTGGCTAAGCCCCGGCCCATGAATTCGCGCGAGACACAGCCGCCGATTTCCGCATGCCTGGCAATTCGGTCCCAATGTTTGAAACCGCCTGTGCCGACGATTTTGTTCGCTGCTTTCCATTCCACACCCCAGTGGAGGACGCGGGGATCATATTTAGCTTGTTCCGCCGCTTGTATGAGTGCTGCTGCTTCCTTCAGCGTTTGCATCCGTTCGCTTTGATCGAGGCGAATCACCAGGGGATCAGAATACAGCGAATAAATAGCAGGCGTATCAGCCATTGTTAAGCTTCTGAAAATGAGATGCTCCGTTTCAAAGACACCATCTTTTACTTGCTCGTTTTCCATCAAACACACTCTAATAGTATGCTCTTGGTCGAAATGCTGCAATCCCAATCAACGGTATGGCAATCAGAGCGCCTATGGCAAGCGGCAGAAAAAATACACCTGGACCTTGCCCATAGTCGGACGGAGCCGCCGACTGTCTTAAGTACACATTTTGCTGATCGACTTTTTCAATTTTGCCAATGTATACTTTTCCGTGAACATCTCTGATTTCCACTTCCTTGCCTAAGTGGTCGTGACACAATTTGTAATAATGTTGAACAGACATATCATCATCCTTTTCGAAAGATTTCCACCGGCAGCTAAATACTATCAGCACACCCGCTTTACCTCGTGGTATTCCTGCGATAGAAAAGTCCTGTCTTCCTTTTTAAGATATGATAATTTACCAATGGATGTCATAGGTAAGCTGCCTGTTTTCAACGTGGTGTCTCAAAAGGGGGTTTTTTCCCTTTTGAGACACCACCGAAGCAATGAGCCACACTTCACCGAGAAGCTGCGAGCTGTCTCATTGTGCCATCGCGCGCGATGACACTTGGATCGACATCAGTGCAATACTGGCAGAGGAAGAGACAAGCACGGAGCCATTGCACTGATAATTTATATAATAGTTTTGGCTTTTGATACAGCCCCAAACAAAAAAGAAGACATACGCTAATAAAGCCGCTTCACCTGCCAATATGAAGGTGAAGCGGCTTCGCGGACAAAACCGCAGCAACGATGCTTACATGGCTTCCTTGTTGTTCCATTAGTGATAACTGTTTTGGCCGTTTGCGCTGCTGCTTGTTTTATGCTTTGGTTTCTTTTTATGCTTTTGCTTCGTATTGCCGTCTTTCCTTGATTTCGCCACAAACATCCTCCTAACGTAACATAGTGTAAAGCGCGCCGGAATCTGCTGATGCAGTTTTTCCTAGGGCACATGAAAGTTACTGATAGGTTTGGTCAAAAGAGCGGGCTTCAACCATTCCAAATCCTGCAAAAACCGTTAGTCTTGTATAAGCTCCACCGATTGCATCATAAATTGCAACGCATTGCTTTGATTTTCCGAATCGAAACGGATCGCGGCGATTTTCTCATTGCCGATGAACTCCCAGTCAGTAAATATAGCGCTGTCAGTTATATCGATCCCGTAAATATGTTCCGTATCATCCTCCTCCGTTTGAAAAGCAAGGAGGCGGTCATCATCCACTTTGTCGGCGATTTCATTATCCAGTTCCTCAAGCGGAAGGAAGGGACTCTGCTGGACCATGATATCGAAATGATGCCGGTCGAAAATGTAAATATCCGGCCTTTCTGTCGCAAGCGTAATTTGATTTTTTTGTAAGGCGGCCATGTCCATTTCACTTCGTGCTTCCGTCGGCGCATAAACGAGCTCCACTTCAATACGCTCCCAATCAGGAAATACTTCTCCCAAAGCTTCTTTAAGCGGACCAATATCCTCCGTATAATACTCGCCAAATAACATGATGTCAATGTCGGCAGGAGGGAGGGCAGCCAGATGCGCCTGTTCCCGGCGGTTGTCAATGATGCCGTTTACAATTGCACCGACAATCACAAGGAGAAGGATGGCTCCCAACAGATGAAATTTATAATAGTAAAAGAAATGCTCGATTTTTTCCCTTCTCGGACTTTTGGCTTTTTTATCGGGGAATTTTTTTTCTTCCTCCTGCTGTTCCACGTGGATGCGGATGAGATTATACGCTTCGCTGATTTCCTTGATGTCAATCACTTCATCCGGATTGCCAATACCTTTGCTTTGCTGCGCTTTTTCTTTACGAATCCAGAGCATGAACTGTTCTTCCAGCTCGTTTAATGTCACATTTTCTGAAACGCCCATTGTCTTATAAGCTTGCTTCAAATCCATCTAAACACTTCCTTTATTACAAACGATAAATGTAGTCAAAAAAGGGGGGAGGCACTAAGATTAATTATACCTTAAACATATGGCAAAATCGAAAATAAACACATGAGAGAAAAAGGTTGGCATTGAAAAAAGGGAAGAGCAATCTTCAGCGGCCTTAGAAAAAGTGAGCGTTCTTGCCGATAATCAACGAGGAGTTATGTCATTATTGGCAGCAGGATCGTAATCTGCGTTCCTTTATTCAGTTCGCTTTCAATGATGATTTGACCGCCGTGTTTTTTGATAATTCGGTAACTGACCAGCAAGCCTAATCCGGTGCCGTCTTTTTTCGTCGTATAGAACGGTTCTCCTAACTTATGTATTTTCTCTGGAGGGATTCCGGTACCTTCATCCTTCATTTGTATGCATATTTCTTCCTCCTTTACTTTTCCTTCCACAAAAATATTTCCCCCTTCCGGCATGGCTTCCATCGCATTTTTTAACAGGTTGATAAACACCTGCTTTAATTGATTGGCGTCGCAGTTTATCTGGGGTACACTGCCATTGATATTCGTCTTTACCTGGATATTATTCAGATTTGCCTGCGGCTCCAGCAGCAGGACAACATCCTTCAGAATCGCCATCACGTTGTTTAATTGAAAAGATACTTCATGCGGTCGGGACAAAACAAGAAACTCGCTGACAATGAAATTGATGCGTTCCAATTCGGATTTCATCACTTCCAAATAACTGCTTTTCAACTCCGACTGCATTAATTGAATAAATCCTTTTAATGTCGTCAGGGGATTTCTGATTTCATGCGCGATGCCGGCAGCCAATTGACCGACAGCGGAAAGCTTTTCGGACTGACGCATAAACACTTCCAGTTTTTTCGACTCTGTCAGATCCTTGATAATTTCGAATACGCCCACAACCTTCTCCCGGCTCATAATCGGTATCATCTTAACCATGACACTTCGCTGCTTACCGGTTTTGTCAATAATCGCAAGATGAAATTCCTGAGGCACGCCAGCCGCCGCTTTCCTGCAATGATACAATTTACGTTCCGCGTCCTCCGGAACAACAATCGTTTCCGGATTGACTTCTCTCAATTCGTCGATGGTGTAGCCGCTTATTTTGACCAAGGCGGGGTTGCCGTCAATGATGTTACCGTGTTTGTCAAGAAGAACGATCCCGTCGGTGTTGTTGGCGAACAGGGCGTGGTACAACCGATCTTTATCTTTTATTAGCTCCATGTCTTGTTGGTTCCGTTTTTTTTCAGAGTAACCGATCAGTCCGCCGATCCGCCATCCTAATAAACAAAGAAGGATGGACGATATGGTAATGTATAAATAGATCAAACCTCTGTCAGATAATGAAGCCGCCAGCATCAAATTCAGCGAGAGAACAACCCCTGTCAATAAGCCGTACCATTTTCCGCTGTCACTCATTCCCGATCACCCTATTCTATAAAAATACATTTATTAAAATATTAAGTATATTCTATCATTTCACCGGCAATCTTTGTAATATTAATCACTCCTTTCCATGGCAAGTTTTCTCCGAGCGTAGCAAAAGGGGGTGTCTCAAAAAGGAAAAAACACCCTTTTGAGACACCTCTTTAACACACGGGTACTTATTTCAATAATTTCGTCACAGGAGAGAACAAGTCTGAAATCAGCTGCGTAGGGCCGTATGTATCCGGAAAGTAAGTTTGCATAAACACTAAGCCGAAAGCGATACCATACAGTCCAAACATCGTCCACTTCTCCTTTTTCTTATTGGCTTTCAGTCGTGATAGTTCAAACAGCATCATGCCGAGCATCAGTATGCCAAGTACGATTAGTACGATCAATTTCATTTTACTACTCCTCGCTTTCTTGTTTTCCTGTGGACAAGCCCAATCGACGAACATATACTTTCACATCATAATCCACTTCAATGGTAGTAAAAAACTGATTCCAATCGTCTTTATGTTCGTGCCATTGCTCCGGATACTCCCGGCGAAATGCTTCATTAAAACCGAGCACGTCACTTTTAATTTCCTGTTGCACTTTGTCGACAACTTCCACCAGTCGGTTTTTTATTTCTACTTCCAATTGCCTTTCAACCGACTGAAGGACGTCCATTTCGGTTAGATCCAGCTCCGTCGAATTTTGAATAATATCATCTTCGGATATCGCTTTAATCGTAATTTTCCACTGACCGTCATGAATTTCTGGAATTAACTCCGATTTCGCATCGATCATCAGCGCGGAAATATACCCGTCATCCACCTCCGGCGCTATCGTTACCGTAGCGAGATTAATTTCATTTTTGAACCAAAGCAGGCCTCTCGTCAGCCGCATGTTCATCCAATCGGACATCTTATTGCCTTTGAAAACAGCCGTTCCTAATAATTCAATTTCATTTTTTCCTTCCGCCGTTCCTTCCGTATCCGCTGAAACAGCGATCATCGGCACTGCCACTTCCGTTTCTTCATTTTTCAGTCCCAGCAGGACATCGCGTATGGAGACATCCAGGCCGATATTCGTGCCGCTCAGTTCCCTTAACGTTTCTGCCGTGCTGTCTTCCAAATGCTGAACTGCAGTAAGAAGATCCTTGGCTTTTCCCTGTGTTACAAACACTTTATCCCGGGTTCGCGCCTCCGGAGAACGGGAAAAGTATTCCAGTTCCTGCTTGACACCGAGTTCCCGCACAAATTTTTCGTTAAAGATAATGACGCGATTATGCCCCCAGAAAAGCTTGCGGGGAAACCTCATTTGTAGATTGGCAATCGCTTCGGCAACAGTTTTGCCTGTTGCCGACTGCACAAATGTCGGCTGGTCTCCATTTCCGCCGCCCATGCCGCCTGCTTCCGTCGTCCCGGGCAGTTTGACTTCGATAGACAGCTCGATTTCCTTTTCACCGTAATAATCAATCCCGGTCCCCAAGACAAAGGCGATATCGTTTACTTCAACACGATCCCAGCAGCCGCTCGACAGAAGGATGACGAGAAACCAGCCGCCAATGACACAGTATTTTTTCCATTGGTCTGTAATAATCGACAACGGTCATTCCACCCTTTAAGAGGTTGTTCATACGCGCTCTTTAATACCCGTTTCTCAAGCTTGTTCGCTGCTTTGGTGTGCAGCAATAATTTTCTTTTTTAAAGCGGCAATGATCAGTAAAGCGAATGGAATCGCTGTTCCGAACAGCGGGAGATAAAATGGCAGTACCTTGCCGATGCTGTCCTTCACTTCCGTAAAACTCTGAGCTGCCCAAAGTCCGGAAATGACAAGGATGATCCCAATCGGAAAAACAAGGGGACGATAGTTAGGCAACTTCAGCCACTGAGCTGTGCCGATAACAAAGGTATAGTAAAAGGCCGTTATTTTCACATATGCCCCCGCCACCCAAAGCGCCATGACAACCGATTCGATATTTTCAAAGAAATCGGCAACGCTGATGTATCGAGTGGCGCTGATAAGCGGATAGGATAGTTCTTCCGTCAACGCACCAAATAACAAATACGTTGCCAAGTTCGTAAAGGACAAGGAGACCGCAATTAGTATCAGGCAAATCACATTCCATTTCACCGCTCTTTTCTTATCCGATAAGAACGGCAGAAAAAATGTAATTAAAAAAAACTCGCTGTACCATGCCTGAATGGTGGCGCTTCCCTTTATGGAAGGCCAGATTCCGCCGTCAAACAGCGGCTGAATTTTCAAAAAATCCATTTCCGGAATCAACAGAACGAGGATAAAAAAGATAATAAAAATGACAATTGGAATAAACAGCTCACTGGATCGGGCGATCACTTCCACACCTGCTCTGACAGCGAAAGCAGCAACGGCAATCATTCCAGCGATGACAACAGGCATGGGGGTTTGGGCAATGAACAGTCCGACGACAAAATCAGCATATTCTCTGATGATAACACCGCTGATGTGAAATAAAAAAAACAAATAGCCGAGTCCGACAAGTTTTCCAAAAAACTTGCCGATAATGTCGGAGCTGTATTCTACAATCGATTTATCGGGGTAATACTGATTCAATTTAATCGCCAGGAAAATAGACAGAAACCCGGTCACAGTTCCCCATAATGGCGACAGCCACATGTCACGACCTGCCGAAGTGGCTGTAACAGCCGGGACGATTAAAATTGCCGTTGCGATAATTGTCGGGTACATGATAATTGCCAACTGCAGGGAAGATATCCGTCCTTTTTCAATCATGGAAAACACCTCCTTAGTTCGGGCCTGGCTGCTGGTTACTGGCTTGTCTTTCCCGGTCGGTGCCGCCGGTTAAATGCGGCCTGGTATCCATTTTCCATCGCGGCGCACGCATCAGCACATCCTTGATATCTTTCAGCTGCAAGGGTGCCAGCGGTCCTAAATACGGCATGCCGAACGACCGCAGTGAGCACAAATGAACTACGATGGCGATCACACCGAGCATAATGCCGAGAAGTCCGAGACTGCCGGCAAGGATAATGATTGGAAAGCGCAGCATCCGAATCGATATGCCGGCGTTGAAGCGCGGGATGGCAAACGAGGAAATGCCGGTTACCGCGACAACGATAACCATCGGCGCGGAAACAATTCCCGCCCGTACCGCCGCTTCTCCAATGATTAAAGCGCCGACGATTCCCACCGCCTGACCAACCTGTTTCGGCAAGCGAATTCCGGCTTCACGAAGAATCTCGAACATCATCTCCATCAGCAAAGCCTCAATCAGCGCCGGAAAGGGAACCATCTCCCTTGAATCGGCAATGCTTAAGATGAGCGTTGTCGGCAGCATCTCTTGATGAAATGTCAGAATCGCCACGTACAAGGAAGGAAACAGCAAGGCGATGACAACGAATAAATACCGCATCCAGCGAATGATCGTACCGATGATATACCTCTCGTAATAATCCTCAGAAGATTGCAATAAAGAATATATTGTTGTAGGTACGATCATGACAAATGGGGAGCCGTCAACGAGCACCGCAACATGTCCTTCCAGCAAGTAGGCGGCGATCACATCCGGCCGCTCTGTATTTAATACTTGCGGAAAGGGGGAGTAAGGATTATCTTCAATCAGTTCTTCAATGTACCCGCTGTCGATCACACCGTCGATGTTGATTCGATCAAGGCGGCTGTTTACTTCGGTAACTAATTTATCGTTGGCGACTCCGTTAATATAGGCAACGACCACTGCAGTGTTGGTTATTGCACCGGATTTTTTCATTTGAATCGTAAGCCTCGGACTGCGAATCCGCCGGCGCAGCATGGAGATGTTGTCATCGATCGTTTCGGTAAACCCTTCCCGGGGCCCGCGCACAACCTGCTCGGCTGTCGGCTCCTCTATGGAACGTTTTTCCCATTTCGGCAATCCGATGATGATCGCACTTTGATGACCCTCAAGCAAAAGAGCTTGAAAACCGCCGGCAAGGTCATTGATCACCTCATGAAACGTTTGAACCTGCTTGATTTCACTGACGGAAATTTTTTTTTCTATCAGCTCTTGCAATGAATGAGCTTCCTCCGTTGCTTCCATTAACGGCGTTAACACGTTTTCATATATTCTGTCCTCATTTGTTAACCCGGAAACATACACAATGCAAGCCTGACTACTTCCTATGGAAAATGTTCGGAACAATATATCGGAACTTTGATGAAAGCTTTCTTGAATATTTTTGATGTTTTCGTTGATATCCGTGGACAGTTGGATATCGGCGGCCATTTGCTGCAGCATTTGTTGCTGTTGATTTTTTTGTTTTTCCAGCCGCTGCTGCTTTTTCTGTTGTCGTTTTTGGAGAAACCTCTTTAGAAAACGCAAACGAACCCTTCCTCTCAAAGAACTATCTTTAGTATGAAAAAAGAGCGGAAAATTTATACAGCAACGGAAGTCTCGCTGCTTCGTGCGGACAAGCACGGGAACTGTTTATTTATTCTTTGAAAGGAAAGAAGTAATGCTATTTTTTGATAATCAAATAATCTCCATTTTTCAATTCAAGAATATCCGCCAGAAACGCTTCGGCAATCGCTTCTGAAAAGGCAAGCTGCTCCTCGCGATTTTCCGCCAGGATGGACAGGGAAGTGCCGCCTAAATAGCGATGGCTGTCCGTTGTAACAAAGGCAAGAATTCCTTTTATCTCCCCGCAGTCATTTCCCATGATGGTGATTTCCTCCTGTCAAGTTTAGTAACTCCGGATTTTTCTTCACTGTTTCCAATAAAGGAGTAAGCAAAATGGTTTCCTTCAGCAAATCAAAATTTTTGATGATCGGGACAAGCGCAATGACGATTTTACCATTGGCCGGGTCTTGAACACTGTAGAGCTTCTTCTGACCCAATCGCCGCGTAACCTCGAATAATATCGCCTGCCGCTGTCCACCGTTCAGAAGCGGAATCAGAAAATGTTCTTTGTTTGGATGGATAATCGCCGCCAGTCCGTCTTCCAAGTACCAACCCTTTGCCTCTTCACGTCCAAGCAGATGGGAAACAAACATTCCGTCAACAAACAGATCGGAGCCTCTGATTTCAATTTTCCCCTGAGTCACCGTGGCGATATCCCGCAGCTTTTGCCGTTTTGTGAAGTATTTCAACACATAAAACAGCAAAATTCCTGCCGCTGAACCAGCTGCCACTTCCACCCAAATGGTGGAATCCGTCAATGTCTGCAGCAGCATAATCGTGAGCGACGTTGTAAACGAAACAAGCAGCGTAATGTAGTTTCGAGCTTCGAAGATTTTGGAAATACCGTCAATATATGCATCGCCCCGCTTTGTATATTCATCGCCCTCAAGGTCGAGCAAGCTTTCCCGTTCTATTTTTCTCACTTCGCGAAAATGCTGGATCGCCAAGGCAAGAAAGGTAACTGCCGTAAATTCTTTTTCCATCAATGTCGGTATGATAAATGCGCCAATGGCGGCGGCAAGTCCGCCGGTAACAACATGAATCAAATAACCGTTTGGGTAGTTAGGATACTGCCTGTAGTCCAGTTTGATTGAGATGATTCTTACCAATGTTCCGATGAGAGTAGCGGTAATAATGATGACTAAATGCTCAGGTGAAAGAACGTCGTTGTTATCCGGCATCGATATATCTCCTTATGAAACAGTTTTGCTACTATTGCAGCCTGTCGCAGTTTATGCATAGTGATTGACTTGAACAGCCATTGATCGTGTGTATTCTTAACTTGAAGAGGCGATCTTTTTTGAACACACACGATTAGAATCTGTCAGCGGATAATTTTTATTCAGCAAACGAGCTCCTGTTTTACAAGATTCGTGTAAATGCAGGAATTTTTCCTGGCACAGACGAATGAAGCCGCTCGGGAAAAGCAATACTAATATAACGTACAGCTTCCTCCTATTTACGGAACAGCACATCGGTATGAGGAAGCGCCGGTCCCGGAGCAGCGTTCGAGGGAGGCTTCTTGATAATTACGAGCCAAACCATTTTTTCACGGGATTGCATTTTTCATTGAGGTGGATGAACATTGATGAGTCAAAGTATCGGAAAAAGCATTTACCGCAAAGAGGCATTGGAAAAAGTGACAGGCAAAGCGAAATATACCGACGATTATCCTGCTGCTGGAACGTTGCACGTCAAATTGGCCGTAAGTCCATACGCTCATGCCAGGATCATTGCCATTGACACATCCAAAGCGGGCGAAGTGCCAGGTGTCCGCGCCATACTCCTTGGACAGCCGTTCCCGCTGACCGGAGAAGAAATCAAGGACCGTCCGCCGCTAGCTTTCGAGCGGGTTCGCTATCACGGCGAACCGGTTGCTGCTGTTGTCGCGGACACGCCGCACCAGGCCAAACGGGCGGCAGAATTAATAGCGGTGACATATGAACCGCTGCCAGTAATTAATTCTCCACGGGAAGCACTTCAACCAGATGCGGTTCTGATACATGAAAACTTGGAAACTTACGAAAAAATTGAACATGTTTATCCGGAAGCAAAAACAAACATCGCCGATCGTACGAAAATCCGCAAAGGCAATATGGAACAAGGGTGGACAGAAAGCGATGTAACCCTTGAAGCGTCATTCTCCTTATCCCCTTCTGATCATATCGCCATGGAAACGAGATGTGTCACAGCGGAAATTCGCCCGGACGGTTTCGTTGTTTTTTCTTCTTCTACTCAATCCCCCTATATGATCATGGAATTAATGAGCAGATATTTTCAGCTGGAAAAAGGAAAAATTATCGTGAACACTCCATTTGTAGGGGGAGGATATGGCGGAAAAGTCGCCGTACAGCTGGAATTGATCGCTTATCTGGCAACACTCGCTGTGGGGGGACGGCCAGTCAAGCTGCTGAACACCCGCGAAGAGGATATGATCACTTCTCCAGTACATATCGGACTTGATGCCGATATCAAACTTGGAGCAACGCAGGAGGGAAAACTGAAGGTAGCACAGATAACGTATCTGTTTGATACCGGTGCGTATTCCGATAAAGGAGTCACCATCAGCAGAGCGGCAGCAATTACTTGTACAGGCCCTTACCAACTGGAAAATATTTGGTGCGATTCCCTCTGTGTATATACGAATCATCCATACGCAACAGCATACAGAGGCTTCAGCCACGCCGAGCTGTTGTTTGTTTTTGAGCGGGCTATGGATATGCTGGCGAAAAAGCTGAATATCGATCCGCTGGAGTTGCGTAGAATAAACGCATTTTTACCAGGAGCCACAACGCCAACACAAATCCGCCTTAACGAAAGCACCGTCGGAAACCTACCGCAATGCATCGATCGTCTTAAACAGTTGATGAACTGGAAGGAAGGGCAGGTGACACAGGTAAACGGCCGGAAAATACGGGTGAAAGGCGTGAGCTGTATATGGAAGACATCAACGATTGATACCGAAGCCAGCTCCGGAGTCGTATTAACTTTTAATGTTGACGGCAGTGTCAACATCCTCTCCGGAATTGTGGAAATCGGAACAGGAACAAAGACAATACTTGCCCAATTGCTGGCGGAAAAGCTGAAAATGGATATTAAAAAAATCCATGTCAAAATGGAAGTAGACACACAGACAACACCAAAGCATTGGAAAACCGTCGCCAGCAGAGGAACGCTGATGGCGGGGAGGGCATTGCTGAAAGCGGCTGACGATGCCGTTGTCCAATTGAAGGACACAGCGTCGCGCGTGCTGATGTGCTCACCGGATGATTTGGAAGTGGCAAATGACATGATCTACGTTCGCGATGAACCGGATACTTTCATTCATGTAAAAGATGTTTGCCACGGCTATAAATACCCAAGCGGTCATTCCATCGGCGGTCAGGTCATCGGAAGGGGAAACTATATATTGCGGCATTTAACACATATTGATCACGAAACCGGAGCCGGTAGGCCGGGACCGGAGTACACGGTAGGAGCCCAGGGTGTGGAGGTTGAGTTTGATACGAAAGAATTCACATATAAAGTCCTGAAAGCGTTCGCTGTCATCGATATCGGCAAAGTGCTGAACAAAAAAGCGGCAGAAGGGCAGGTCATGGGGGCGATGAGCATGGGCTTAAATTTCGGCAGCAGTGAAACATTTGTCGTCAGCGATGACGGGATCATTCTCAATCCGCGACTACGTACATACGTTCCTTTCAGGTATGGCGATCATCCGGAATATCTCGTTCATTTTCTTGAAACACCACATATCGACGGCCCATTCGGCGCGCGCGGTGTCGGAGAACATGGCTTAATCGGCATGCCGGCCGCACTGGCAAACAGCCTGTCCATCGCTTCCGGAGTGGAGTTAACGATGCTGCCGCTGACTCCGGAATCCATTTGGAAGGAAACAGGTGGTGGGTGAATGCTTTCGTTTGATTTTGAATATTACAAGCCAGCTTCGATTGACGAAGCAGTGCAACTATTCCAGTCTCTCGATAGGCAGGGAAAGAACCCTAGCTATATTTCCGGGGGAACAGAACTGATCACCCTCGGAAGAGTAAATAAAATCGTCACCGGTGCGGTGATTGATATCAAAGCGATCCCGGAGTGTCTTGTCTTAGAAAAGCAAGGGACTCAGCTCGTATTCGGAGCAGCGCAATCATTGACAGTTGTTCGCGAGAAGCAGTTCTTTCCGTTATTGAGCAAGGCTATCGTCGAAATCGCCGACCACACTGCAAGAAATAAAATCACGTTAGGCGGTAACATCTGTGCAAATATTATTTACAGAGAAGCGGTTCTGCCGCTTTTATTAACGGACAGCACGTTAGCGGTGGCTGGGCTGAACGGCTTGATACAGTACCCGATAAACGATATTTTTCAGCAAACATTGCAGTTGGACCGGGGAGAATTCCTCGTTCAAGTAATCACACATAAACAGGAGACTGAACTTCCGTTCGTATGCTTGAAAAAACGAAGACAATGGGATGTCGGGTATCCGCTGTTGACAGCAGCGGCATTGAATAAAAACGGACAAATCAAGCTGGCGATCAGCGGATTATGTTCTTTTCCTTTTCGTGATAAACGCATGGAATATAGCCTGAACAACCGGTCGTTATCCATGAAAGCAAGAATCGAAGAAGCTGTCAGCCGCATTCCCGCACCGGTTCTCAACGATGTTCACGGTTCTGCGGAGTACAGGGTATTCGTACTAGAAAATACGTTGCAGGAAATATTGGCGGAGTGGGAGGGTGCAGGGGATGCATAACCATACATCGGCGGAAATCACACTGAATATCAACAACGAAGATCGTACCGTCTACGTAAGAAACGCAGACACACTATTATATGCATTAAGGGAAAAACTTGGATTGACCGGAGCAAAACCAGGCTGTTTAAACGGCGATTGCGGGGCATGCACCATCATTGTTGACGGCGATCCGATGAAGTCTTGTTTAATGCTTGCAGTTGAAGCGCAAGGCAAAAGCATCATCACCGTGGAAGGACTGCAAAACACCGCTATCCAGACAGAATTCATCGATAAGTTCGCCTTTCAATGCGGCTATTGCACCCCGGGATTTATTATGAATTGCCATGCTCTGATGACAAAATATCCGGATGCCGATGATTCGGTAATCAAGGACTGGCTGGAATCAAACATTTGCCGCTGTACCGGATATCAGGAAATCGAAGCGGCAATAAAAGCTGCATTAGCCGCCGCAAAGGGGGAACCCGGATGAAACGAAAAGAAATGGATTTACGAGAAAAAGTGACGATAGTCTTCGCTATTGTTGACGTCGCTGCAATTGCTGCGCTTGCAGCAACTGCTGTAACGCCTGCTGCAGAAGGTGCTGCACTTGCCGATACTGATGTTGTTGCGACGGCTGCGCACTGTTCTGCGCCTGCTGTACTTGTTGTGTCGCTTGCTGCACTTGCTGCTGGGCTCGTTGAATCGCCTGCTGGTTCATTTGCTCCGTCACTTCCCGGACGGACTGTAGCGCCTGCTGAATCGTTTGCTGCGCTTGTTCCGCCGCTTCCTGCGCTTGCTGGTTCCACTGCATGTTTATTCCTCCAGCGCCAAGTGGCTTTTTCTTTAGAATCCCATTATCACAAAAAGTTATGCAAGGATGCCGGAGAGAAAGCGCAAGCGGAGGGACATCCGCGCCCAGAACGAAGCGGACGCGGGCAATGGAAAATCGCCGTCATAAATAGGACGATTCCGGAAATAGTAACTAATAGAGAAGGGATAACAGCTTATGGATGCGATTCTATCAGAAATAACAAACAAATTTGCAGAGAACGAAGATTTTTTTATCGAACGAAGCGAGCTGCTTGACGTTCCTGTATTTTTTCTCGGATTTCATTCACTCATTGACTTGACGAAAACAAAAACAAACATTCAAAGGAACATAAATCATACCATTGCCACCAAGGCGTCATTAGAAGATTGTTTAACTCTCCTAGGCGAAGAGAAAAATGTTGAAGATGCAGCTTTATCAATCCTGGAAGGAAAATTAATTATCTGTCTCGAGGTTGATTCGAAATGTATTGTGACAGCGCCTGTTTCCAAGCCGCTCAACCGTTCGATTGAACCTCCCACAAATGAAAATGTTCTGCTAGGATCATTAAATTCCTTTACGGAAGAACTTGAAGCAAACCTCGGTCTCGTCCGTAAACAAATCCTCTCGGAGCATTTGCGTTCCAAAAGCTTTACAGTTGGCCGCACACAAAAAAAGAAGCTTTCATTGCTCTATTTGGAAGACAGCACTGACAGGAAGCTCGTGCAGCAAGTTATCAAACGCATCGAAGCAAATCAGGAGAAAGCAATCCAAAACATCCAGAGTCTGGCCAAAGCCCTAGGATTTTCCTCTTGGGGAATCGTATCCAAATTTAATATAACGGAGCTGCCCCAGGAAGCTGTTTTTTATTTAAAAAAGGGAAGAGTCGTCCTTTTTCTCGATCAATTTCCTGCGGCGCTGATTCTCCCGAAACTGCTGTGGGATATGTTTGTCTTGGAATCCGATAACAATCATCCTGCTCCGATGATGATCGCATTGCGTCTGCTTCGGATTTTCGGAGCATTAATTACCCTGATTTTACCAGGTTTATACGTCGCACTCGTTGCCATTAACCCGGAAATACTACAAATTGAGCTTGCCTTGTCCATCGCCAAGAGCAGGGAAGGTGTTCCATATCCGGCGTTTGTGGAGATCATCATCATGCTAATTGTTTTAGAATTGATCCTGGAAGCCAGCGCAAGGCTGCCGAAAACAATTGGGCCGACTATCACGATGGTGGGAGGAATCATTCTTGGTCAAGCGGTGGTAGAAGCAAAGCTAGTGAGCAATTTACTGATTATTATTCTTGCGGCAACGACAATCGCCACATCGACCGTCATTGGGTTTCAAAACTTGCTTACCATACGCTTATGCAAATATGCCATGGTCATTCTCGCTTCTATATTCGGGGTTTTAGGGATCATCTCAGGCCTCGTTCTTATTAGTGCATATTTAGCAAGTATCAAAAGCTTTAGCATTCCATTTCTGCATATACAATCCACAAAGGATGAAGCTGATCATGGATAAAAGCCTGCACGTTATCGTGATGTATATTCTAACCCATTTAGCACTCATCTTTTTTGTGTACCCCGGAAACATCATCGACAGTACAACGCAAGGACATTGGGCAGCAATCTTTATTGGAGTAGCCGTTCACTTCATCTTTATCTACCTGTACATGAAAGGACTAAGCTTTTTTCCGAAAAAAGATTTGATCAGCATTTATTTCGGCGCGGGAAAAATCGTGTCGATTATCTTTTTACTGCCACTGGCTTGCTATCTGCTAATGATTAATATCATTACAATCCGGGCCTATTCTGAAATCATTACGATTGTGTTTTTATCGAATACACCTTTATGGGCCATCATGGCATTGCTGCTGTCGATCTCAACTTTCATCGCCATATCCGGTATCGAAACGATTTTTCGTACTGGTATACTGTTGATGATTCTTTTTCTTCCACCTGTATTGTTCGTCTTTTTTGCCTCTTTTCAAAACGTTGACTGGCATTATTTTCTGCCACTCAACAGTGATTTAGGCTTTTTTGCCAAGCGAGAATTCTATCAAAGCTTCTTTGCTTTTTCCGGCGGCTTTATCTTTTTAGGTTTTGTTCAACCATATTTTTCTTACAGCAGAAAAAAAATCTTACTTGCAGCAGTTGCTCTCGTTCCTTTTTTCATCTTTTCTGTCTACATTCCGATTTTAACGTTTGGACAGGCGACAGCCTCCTTGTTTACCCTTCCATACGTCGTAGTGGTGGACACGATCAATATCAACTGGCTCATGTTTGACAGAGTTACCATGTTCTTTTTGCTCAGTCTAATCACCTTTATTTTCCTTTTTATTTCCCTAATCCAGTGGAAAACCGTTCGCATCATCAACAAGTGCATTCCAGCGGTAAACAGCGTTTATGTTATCGTTGCCCTTTCCCTATTTACTTATCTCGTTTGTTTATTTATCCCGAATTGGAAAGAGGTTAAAAATCTTTTTTGGTGGAATTCCATGTTACGCTTTTACATCTTAATAGCTATTCCCATATCCGTATATATGATCGGGCTGCATTCAAAGAGGGGAGGCAAACAGAATGATGGTTAAGTTTGTTAGAACAAGCTTGCTTATTATATGTATCACACTTCCTTTGAGCGGTTGTTGGGATATTAAAGATATCAATCACCGCCTGTTACCGGTGACAATGGGAATAGCGAAACAAGGAGAAGAATACGAGGTGATTCTCCAAATTCCGCAGCCGACACAAAACACAACAAAAATTAAAATTGTCAAAGAAACAGGAAAAACGATCACGCAAGCCATTGACCGCATCAGCATGAATATGGAAAGCAGCGTCGAACTGCTGCACTTAAGAATCATCATCATCGATAAAGAAACCGCAGAACTCGGGATAGCAGATATCCTATCCGGCTTCATTCGAGCGAGAGAGGTTTCTTCTAAAACGCTGCTTGTCATTTGTGACGAAGAACTGGATTCGTTTTTTGCGAACGTAAATGGGGCAATGGAATCAGAAAACATTGCAATTTTCGATTTTTTTGAAAAAGACAAAGGATGGACCCCTCACATTGTACTCACACGGGTTTGGGAAGCTTTCCGCAGCATTCATTCATACACAATTGATGTCGCCATACCAATCGTCGCGTCAGGGGAAAGCACCATCATCAGCCATGTCGGATCAGCCGTCATGAAAAAAGGGAGGATGGTGGACCGCGTCACTTCGGACGAGTCATTATTATTCAATACCTTTCACGGTGAGGGAGCTGAAGGGAAAATCGAAGTGATGGACAAGGCGAGCGTTTTGATCGTTGACAGCGCAGTTAAAAATAAGCATCAATTTGTTGACAACAGACCATATCTGCAATGTCAAATCAATATCGATGTAGTGATTTTAGAAGCACAGAAGGGGGCAACGAACGAAGTCATCAAAAACGATCTTGAAAAGGCGCTTTCAAATCGTTTTAAGGAGCTTTTCGCTAAAATCCAAGCAAATAAAGCGGATATTTTAGGCTTAGGGCAATATTACCGCAGCAATATTCCAAGAACAAAGTTAAAGGAGTGGCGAACAGCTTATTATCCAGCATTAACTCTGGACGTTCAATTTCATGTCGACATCCGAAACGAAGGCTACATTAAAAATCCCTCCTAATCTCAGGCGAGCAGTTTGTTAAGATAAGCACGAGAGCATTTTGAAAAGCGGAGGCAGGAGGGCAGAGCGAACAGTACAAACATGAATCGCAGTGTATGGGGCGGCTTGTTATTTTGATAAAAAATCATCTAGTATTGTCGGAGTTAGCAAAAAAAGAATGTAAATACTTTATTACGTAAAATATAAATTTGACGTAATAAAGTTAAAAAGGTAAAATGAACACAGGAATGTTGCGTTTAATATACAAAAAAAAAGCAAGCGCATACTTCAGCGCGAAATCTTTAGCTGCCCGGCAGCTAAATCAAGAATTTGGAGAGATATATTATGAGTCAGGAAAACCGCAAGCGCTTCTTCCGCCGGATTGAAGAAAAAGCAAAACAATTGCCGTGGTATGTCGGCGAATATATCGATAAGCGAAAACGCAAGCTTTCTCCGGCATCACTGCTGAACTATTGCCACGATTTCATCATCTTTTTCGACTGGATCCTTGCAGAACAGATTTTTTCCGGTAAACGCCAGGACATCCCTCTCGAAACACTGGAAAAGCTTACGCGGCAGCAAGTGGAAGATTTTTTGGCATTTCTTGAATATCAGCTCGATAATTCACCGTTGACTGTCAATCGCAAGCTTTCCGCGCTGAAATCGCTGTTTCATTATTTGCAAAATATCGCTGAAACTCCCGATTTACAGCCGTATTTAACCCGAAATGTCATGGCAAAGGTGGAATTGAATAAAATAAAAGAAGATCAGGAAACATTGGCCAACCGCATGGAGGGTAAAATTCTTCGCGGCGATGAATATGAACGGTTCCGGCAATTTATCGTCCGCGATTATGGCGTTCTTTATCAGGACAATAAAAAAATCGTCAACTTCCATCTTAAAAACCGCGAACGGGATACAGCGATTGTTTCCTTGATCTTAGGCTCCGGCCTCCGTCTGTCGGAGGTTGCCGGCCTCGACGTGGATGACGTGGATTTCACGAAGCATACGGTGCGAGTCATCCGGAAAGGAAACAAGGAGCAATACGTCTATTTCAGTGAACAAGCCGCCGTCGATCTGCAGGAGTACGTGCAATTGCGTAACGGGCGGTATGGAATCAACAAAAGCGTCACCGCCCTGTTCGTCGCAGCACCGATGGGACCAAAAGGAACAACGAGACGGTTGACAGCCCGGGCGATCGAAAAAATGGTGGAAAAATATGCGGCAGCCTTCGGAAAGCCGGCGTTATCCGTACATAAGCTGCGCCATTCCTTCGCGACAAGATACCAAAGCGAAAACAACGACATTCCGAAGCTGAGGCGGCAATTAGGACATTCATCCGTGCAAACGACAATGATTTATACCCACCTGACAAACAGCGAACTCCAGCAGGCAATTAATAACCTAGATCGTCGCAGAAAAAAATAAATAAACGAAAACAGCAGCTCGTCATCGTACGATGACGAGCTGCTGTTGTTTTTTCATAATCAATCAAATCGACCAATCGGTTTTTCTCTCCGAGTTAAAGTGAGCGACAGGATCAAATGACTCCGTGGGCGATCATTGCATCGGCCACCTTGACGAAGCCGGCAATATTGGCGCCGACAACGAGGTTGCCGGGGGCATCATAATCCGCCGCAGCTTCCTTGCTTTCTCTATATATATTTTTCATAATCTCCTGCAGCTTGCCATCGACTTCCGCAAACGTCCAGGCGAGCCTTGCGCTGTTTTGCGCCATCTCCAAAGCAGACACGGAAACACCGCCTGCATTGGCTGCTTTCGCAGGAGCAAACAGAACATCATGCTTCTGAAAAACCTTGACAGCCTCCAAGGTCGACGGCATATTCGCTCCTTCACCAACCGCTTTGACACCATTGGAAACTAAAATTTTTGCTGCGGTTTCATCTATTTCATTTTGCGTTGCACAAGGAAGAGCAATATCACACGGCACCGACCATATTCCCGCGCATCCTTGAAAATAATGAGCGTGCGGGTGCTCGTTTACATATTCACTGATTCGTTTCCCTTCCACTTCTTTCAAACGTTTTACCGTCGACAGGTCGATGCCGTTTTTATCGTAAACATAGCCGCTGGAATCGCTACAAGCAATTACTTTGGCGCCCAACTGCATCGCTTTCTCCATGGCATAGATGGACACATTTCCTGACCCGGACACGACAACCGTACTACCGGCAAAGCTGAAGCCGTTTTCTTTGATCATTTCTTCCACGAAATATACCGTGCCGTAGCCGGTCGCTTCTTTTCTAGCAAGACTCCCCCCGTAGTCGATGCCTTTCCCCGTTAGAACGCCGGCCTGAAAACCGCCGCGCATTTTCTTATACTGTCCGAACATGTAGCCGATTTCCTTGGCCCCTACACCAATATCACCTGCAGGAACGTCCGTGTCCGGCCCAATATATTTACTCAGCTCCGACATAAAGCTTTGGGTAAACCGCATAATCTCCCCGTCGCTTTTTCCTTTCGGGTCAAAGTCCGAACCACCTTTGCCGCCGCCGATGGGCTGTCCCGTCAAAGCGTTTTTGAATATTTGTTCAAAACCGAGGAATTTAATAATACTCGCGTTGACGGACGGATGAAATCTCAATCCGCCTTTGTACGGACCGAGCGCGCTGTTAAATTGTACCCGGAAGCCGCGATTTACTTGCACATTCCCCTGATCGTCCACCCAAGGAACCCGAAAGGAAATGATTCTTTCCGGCTCCACGATCCTTTCGAGAACCGCCTGTTTGATATATTGCGGATGTTTTTCAAACACAGGCAGTAACGAATCGAACACTTCCTTCACCGCCTGATGAAACTCGCTTTCATTCGGGTTACGTCGTTTCACTGTTTCGTATACTTCGGAAACATATGCTTGAACGTCTTCCGTATACGTTTTGTTCCCTTTCTCCAAAGTTTTCATTTCCCCGGCCTCCCCAATGCTTCTTATAATAACGATCGATTAAAATCGACCTGTGTTCCAGAATGCTGGTTGAAAAATTACCGTTATTTCCTTTGTGAACAAGATAGATATCTGCTATGAAGTATTTTATAATTAAATAAATCATCTAATCAATATCAATAATCGATAAGTTTTATGCTTTTTTTAGATTAATCAAAAAAAGGGGGGAGAAGCTGTGGAAATTAGACAATTAATGTATTTCATGGAGGTAGCGAAACGGGAGCATGTCACGGAAGCAGCAGAAGCTCTGCATGTGGCTCAATCAGCTGTGAGCAGGCAGATTTTTAACCTGGAAAACGAATTAGGTGTGGATCTGTTTATTCGAGAAGGACGCAGAGTGAAACTCACTCCGATCGGAAAGCTGTTTTTAGAACGGATAAAACACGCCATGAATGTTCTTGATGATGCCAAACGGGAAGTCCAGGAATATTTGGATCCGGAAAAAGGAACCATTCGTGTCGCTTTTCCGATCAGCCTCGCCGCATACACACTGCCGACGGTGATCTACGCGTTCCGGATGCGGTATCCGGAAGCGAAATTTCAGCTGAAGCAGGCGCTCTACCGCGATTTGATCGACGGGGTAATTAAAGGGGACTACAATATGGCGTTGATCGGTCCTGTCCCGATGGACGAAAAAAAAATTACCCGAAAAATCCTGTTTACTGAAGAGATTGTAGCGCTTTTGCCGATTCATCATCGGCTGGCGGAAAACACAGCGATCAATTTGCGCGATCTGAAAGACGATCCGTTTGTGCTGCTGCCGGAAGGCTTTGTTTTTCGGGATATCGTGATCAATGCCTGCGCAGACCTCGGATTCTATCCCCGCATCGCCTTTGAGGGAGACGATATCGACGCCTTGAAAGGCCTGGTATCTGCGGGGCTTGGCGTGACATTGATGCCGGAAGTAACGCTAGTGGACAGTACGCCGCGTTCAACGGTAAAAATACCGCTGCTAGAGCCAAGCGTGACGCGAACCGTCGGTGTTATCACGCCGTCCGAACGGGGACTGCTGCCGACGGAAGAGCTGTTTTACGCGTTTTTACAGGAATTTTTCGCCAAGCTGAATCATTTTAAAGATTGATTCATGCCAAGCTGAATAGAACCGTTTTCGCTCCAACCAAGGTTGATCCGGTGCTGACGAAATAGAAATTCGATGCTGTGTCCAGTCTAAGCGGTCCTGTCCACGTGATTGTGTCAAACTGACTGCTGAAAATTCCTGTTGGAGGCACATCGGCAAATGCTGACGTGACAGTTACATTGCCGCGAAACCATGTACTAACAATATTTGAATACCCCGCCGCAATTATCGTGCCATCTACCCGAACATCAACCATACGCTGAAGTCTTAAACCAGGTTTGTTAATAATATTGATACGGCTATTGAAGATATACGTATTAAGAATCCCCATATGCGGATCAGCCGGATCTCCAATAATGCTCCCTACAACTCTGGCGTTTAATAACTGAAATTCAATCGTTGTAAAGGGATCAACCGGATCCGTGTTTTGAAAAATGACATCGCCGCTGATAATCGCTCCGTTGGTGTAATTGGTATGTGTGCTTACCGACGTGCCATTGTCGAATGTGCCGATAACCGTTACCTGACGGGCAACAAAAGCGGGGCCTTGGGTAAGGTAAACATTTTCTTCGGCTTGGTTGGTTTGAATGGTGATGTTCCTGGAGACAGATGAATCAAAGTTAGCTAAGTCTGCGTTGCCAAGCACCCATGGTCCCAGCCCAAGCAATTGTATATGCCTGGCCGGCGGGATGACAATGTCTTCGTCAAACACAGAATTTGCTGCGATCAAAATAATGATCCGAGCCCTCATGCCGAACGTGACGGCCAGCGGACTGTTGACTGCGGCATCAATGGCCGCCTGCAGGGAATTAAACGGATCGGAAGGTGTTCCATCTCCTGGCCCGGGAGCACTGGAATCCGCCCATATAACCGTCTCTTCTCCCCATAGAAATATTCCTGGCCCCGGTGGTCCGGGTGGCCCTTGTGGTCCCGGTGGTCCCGGCGGTCCTGGTCTTGTTCCCATATCTGCTCACCCCTTTAGTTGTTTGCTGTATTTTATGATGCATGAAAAAAGCCGCTTGGATAAATATCATTCGGAAAAAGAAACAGGCTGAATACATATATATTTTGACCTATACTGTCAGATATTGATCATCATACGAATATAGAAACGTTTAAAAATTGATACAAAGGAGAAGGTTCATTTGGCAACACATACTATTGTCGGTATCATGGTTCGCCGGAGAGAGCAACAAAAATCAGTATTAAAAACATACAGTCGCTATAATAATCTGAATATTCGGCTCGCCACTTTCACTAAAAGTGATATTGATTGGAAAAAGAATAGAATATGTGCTTTTTATATGAAAAATAACACAGTGAAGAATGAAATCATCCCTTTTCCGGAAATAATCTATAATCGATGCTACATGTTCCGGGAAAAAAGGATCCATCGTATAGAGAAAAGGAGCATCGTATATAATCGTACTACTCGTTTTAACAAATGGAAAATATATCGTATTCTCAAGCAATCAATGTTGAAAGAATACCTTCCTTGGACTCGCTTATACAAAAAAAAATTATTGCATAAAGCAATTCAGAAAAGCAATGTGATCTTTCTCAAGCCGTGCATCGGACATCAAGGAAAAGGAATTTACCGTTTAGAACGGTCAAATGATGTTATAAAAATTTCACAAGACAGCTTGCCACCGAGGTATATTTGGGACTTGAACGACAACGGCTTTTCCGATAAAGTGAACCGTTTGCTAAAAGAAGAGCAATATATTCTTCAAAATGGAATTCCACTAGCACAAATCAATGAGCGCCATTTTGATTTACGAGTACTTGTACAAAAAAACATGAGCGGAAACTGGGGAGTAACAAACATTGTCAGTCGGGAAGCATATTTGAATTATTACAATACAAGTATCTTTGAACGCATTCATTTAGCGGAATCTTTTTTGGAATCAATGTTTTTGGCAAACGAACTGAACATTGTATTGGACACACTCCGAAGCGTAAGTGTTAAGGGGGCGGTAATTCTAGATGAAAAGATTGGTCCGCTGGCAGAGTTAAGCCTTGATTACAGCATAGATATAGTAGGTAAAATTTGGCTGATCGAAGTTAATGGTAAACCTCAAAAAAGTATTTATAACAGTATATTGAGTTTTCAAGAGCGAAGTGCCGTTTATCGGAATCCGCTTGAATATGCTTTATTTTTAAAAAATATAACGTGTTGGGAAAACGATGAATTGGATGAATCAAAAAATGCGTAAACACACATCCACAAAGTATATCCGGGAACCCCCTCTTGAGATATACTTTAGTTTACATAATATAAATTATAAGAACAAATAGATCGACAGCTTTTCTGTCTCAAAATATTAAGATTGCTACTGTTTTGAGACAGAATTAAAATCAAATGTCATTATAATAATATTTATTATTGTTAATCTCCGATTTTCTTTTTATCCAGCATCGATTTTTGACCTGTTTGCTCCATTTCGACAGCTACGTTTATCTTGACAGCAGCCTCTCTCCAACCTGCGTCTTCCCAGTGTAAGGAGTTATAGTATTCCCGATCCTCCACCCAAATGCGCTGCCCTAAAAACCACGGTTCCACATTGATCTTCTTCATGTCATCGATGGCCTGCTCAATGTCTTTCTTCATCTCTAGTTCCAGCTGTTTCGTTAGTTCATCCAAATGCCTTTCAGTTGTTTCAAAGTGATATTCAGAAATATGAACCAGCTCCCCTTCCCCGGCAATGTCCAAAGTTATTTCAGCGGGCGTTGTTTTGGAAATATCGACATTCATTTCTGCATTGATTCTTACTGAAGTGGTCACCTCCATCCCCTCTTGTTTCAACTTTGTTGTATAATTCATGTTTTCCACTGCTTCCTCCTTCAGCAGTTGACTAATGCCCGCCTCCTTTCCGACTAGTTCGCCAACAAGCTTTCCTTTATGAATACAGCCATATCTTCAATAAAAATATTTTCCCGGTCACTGTATGCCAAGGGGATGAGACCGGCATTTCCTTTCAGGTTTGAGTCTCTCCTATACTGAAACAGCTTCACATCCGTCGACCTGGATAATTTTTGATCCGCTTTGAAGAAGCGCTCAATATAGAGAGCAGGCAGATTCACTAACGGAGATTCCTGACTGAGAAATTTGTCTGCTTCGATGCGATTGCGAATAATCAACAGCAGTACTTGATTAGCCAGCGGAGCGCGCCGATCCAGCATGTCCAGCACCTGGCCGATCCCCTCCCTTGCAAGGGTTTCTCCAAACATCACCGTTTTTAAATGGCCAAAAAACAACACCGTCGGAGTCATCGCTTCAATATTTGAAATCGCTTCCCAAACCGTCGCCCCGGTTTGCGTCAATGTTTCAAACTCGCTCGGTCCAAGCTGCCCTTCAGTTGGTACAATAACCGGCACTTGAACCGTTACGATAAACTCCCCTTCCTCTGTTTTATCAATAGCCATACCGAGTACCATTGTCCGGTGATCGATTTCTCTGGAGTCAAGCTGACAGCCGGCTGCCGCCGTCAACAGCGTAAAGAAAAATAGCCACTTCCAAAGCTTCATCAACTGTCGCTCGCCCCCTGCCCCTTGTTTTTGCGCACTAGCAAGTAACAAAAAATTCCCATCGGCAGAACAAGCGTATAAACAAGATTATTGATATTATACGGCTCCCATCCCATGTTGGTGATGGCCGGAGTAAAGAGCGACAACAGGATAATCATCCCGGTGACAACCGAGACCAGAATCCAATCCCGCTTGATGCGAAAAGGTATTAATTTTTTTAACAAACTACTCGTAAACCAGATAAAAATTAACGCGCTCTTATAGAATGACATCACCCAGACGGTGAGAAAAAAAAGATCCAGCCTTTCAAATAACCCGGTAGCTGAAGTGGCCGTCTGCATTAAAGCAGTGATCGGCGACAGCAGTGTGATTGCCTGATCGAAGCCGAATACTCCTAAAACAAGCAGCGACACCATGAGATATGTCACCATAATCACGAACAAGCTTGTAGCCATCGGATTGATTATTTTCACGTTTTTGTCAACATACGGCAGAAATGCGAGCAACGCAACGACCCCGCCATACCGCGACACCTCGGAAATCGAGCTTTCCATAAAGGTAAGCAACTGAAAGTCAAATACCGGACGCACAAACAACCAGCGAAAGTCTTCGGAAAAGAAAAAAAGTGCCAAACTGGCAATCAGAATGATATCATGGAGAAACATCACAATGATCATGCGGGAAATAGCTTTGATTCCGTAAAACACCGAAATCCCTGCTATTGCCAGGTACGTCAGCATAATCACATGCTGCTCCGTAGCTTGCATTAGATATGTTTGTACAATGATCACTAAACTCTTCGTACCGAATAAGCATGTGTAGAGAGCGCTACAGAAAAAATAAACGAGGACGATATAGTATATCCAGGAAGGTGCCATTGATTTCAATAGTTGAAATACATCTCTTGTTCCATGCTTATCGGTTGTTTTCTTCAGCAAATAAATAAACAGAAAGTAAGGGATGACTGCAACGACCACCTTCAACCAGGCGCTCCGGATTTCCGCTGCAGAAACATACGGCAAAAACACAGTGCCAATCGGTATCGTCGAACAGTAGGTAAACGTAAATAAACCAGCGCTGCCTATTCCTTTTTTTATTTGCTCAGCATAGATTTTCATACCCTTTCATCCTTACATCTACTGTTTAAATTACCGCTTCGGATAAAAAAATGTCAGCAATGTTTTCATATCAAATGGTGCAATCGGATACATATACGGACGATCCATTGATTCCAATTTGCAGAGATGAACAAGCAAAAAGCCGACTGCCAGCACGAGACCGTACAGCCCAATGAGAGAGGAGGAGATGACAAGCGCGTAACGGACAATTCTCCATGAATTGACAAACTCCCAGGATGGCAGCGTAAAAGTAGCGATAGCGGTAAAAGCGATCACAATCACCATTGTATTGCTGACGATACCGGCGTCTACAGCAGCTTGTCCAATGACGAGACCGCCGACAATGCCAATCGTCTGGCCGACAAAGCTCGGTAAGCGGATGCTTGCTTCCACGAGGACATCGAGGGCAAACATCATCAAAAAAGCTTCTGCCGCGGCTGGCAACGGAATTTGCACTCGGGATTGAGCCACGGTAATTGTCAATGTCGTCGGAATCAGCTCCGGTTGATAAGCGACCAAGGCAACATATAAGGCCGGAAGCGTTGTACCGACGAATAAACTCACAAGCCTCATCACCCGGAGAAAGGTTAAATGCCACGGCACGAGAAAAATCTGATCCTCGCTCGTTTCCAGCATATCCATAAAAGTAACCGGCGCGACAATACAAAACGTCGTATTGTCAACAAATAACACTATTTTTCCCTGAATCAAGGAAAAGGCAGCCAATTCCGGGCGTTCCGTCAATGTCGCCTGGGGAAAAATAGAATATGGGTCCTTAGAAATCAGTTTCGTCAATTCCCCTTGCGTCAACAAGCTGTCCTTATTATAAGCAGTTAACTTGTTATCGATGTACTTCACCATTCCCGGCTGACAGTATTCTTCCAAATATGCCAAGGCAACTTGTGTTTTTGTCAGTGTGCCGATCTGGTAATTCAATGTTTTCAGCCGCGGATCTTTAATGAATTGGCGCAATATACCGATGTTGGTTTTACTTGTTTCAATAAAGCCAATTTTTGGGCCGTACACTTGATATTCGGTTGTCGGATCCATGATCGATCGCTCCTGCTTATCCGCAAGCTGCAGGATGACCGGTTCAGCACCGTCGATATGCAATAATATATTACCGTCAAGAATCGCATCAATCAGATGCTGCCAATTTTGCGGCTTCGAGAATTTGCTGACGGATATATATGTGCCTGGTTGATTGATGACATCTCCTGAGCGGATATCTTGTTTCAGGAGCGGTTTTATCACTTGTTCTTCCAGATCGTTTTCACTGCTGATGCCGCTGATAAAGCAGAGAAAAACGCCGCAACCGTCGCGCATGCGAAACGTTCTTTTTGCAAAATCAAAGCTGTTGGAAAAGATGGCGGTGATGTGCTGCTTCACTTCATGAATCTCCGTCGGCGGTTTTTCATCCACAGCAATATATGAACGTAAATAGTTTGCACAGGAAAGCGAAGGAATCTTTCGGTTTTTCTTATTTTTCCGCCAAAACACCAAACATCTCCCCTGCCGTTTTTTCTTAGTTTTCTGGTTTTCTTGTGAAAATATACTGCTTTTTCCCAATTCTTTATTCTTCGTCTCCCCTGCTCTGGTGGCCTGATCCGAAGCGATGGATTCCATAACACTCTTTTCGGACAAAAAAAGAAGCACTGACCACATGTGCGGCAGTGTATTATTCCAGCTCTGCGATTTGCTTTCTATCGAATTCCTGATAGCTTTTCATGCTCCAAGGAAACCAGCTCTCCACGTAAATTTTCCCCTTTATTTTCATCAATGACACGATCCTTCCTATACTATCTGTCGATAAGGGTTGAAGAATAGGAAATAAATTAACTGAATTGATAAATCACATAGCCCAAAATAACCAGCCAACTGGAAACCGCAACGAAGACAATCCCCTTCGTGACTTTGGCTTTCATAATCAAACACCTCTCCTTATTTTAGTTTACATAATATTTTTATGGTAAATAATTAAGATCATATGTCATGTACTAAGTGTATTACTTTGAATAATACACTTAGTATCATAGTATCTGGAGTTGAAATTGTCAATAAAAAAGTTCGGGGAAAAGGTCCCCGAACTTTTTGTGAAAAACGAACCCTTGGCATGTTTTTTGCCAAAGGCTCGTTTTAAACGGTTGTTTAAAATTGTCGAAGGAGCTAGCTTATCGTCTCCTTTTAAAACAGCTTTGTCTGATTATTGTTATCGTCGGTATCAAATGTCACCTTGTCCGGCGGCGCAGCTTCATTCGCATCATTCTTTACTGTGTTGCCATCTTCTCCAGGCTCATACCAGACATCTGCTACTTCTCCCGTTTCTGTCGTATCCAGCAAGAATGAACCGTTAGTATAGCGGTCACTGTGGCGAACAGTGCTGACATCTACTGCTTCCTGCATGCCTTTTTCGCCCTCCATCCATACTTTCCCGTTTTTCTTCACTGCTAAGAGGGCCGCAACGCGATGAGGGTAACGTTTCAGTTCCTTCAGCATCACTAAGCCGCGCTTAGCGCGAGAGCTCTTTTCAAAAGCAGACAGTTTCATTTTTTTGTATGCCGCGCGCTGAGTAACAAGGAATAAATTCTGATTTTCTCCCTCAGGGAAAGTAAGACTAGCCACAACAAAGTCATCCGCTTTTAAATTGATCGCTTTCACCCCTGCTGTCCGCTGTCCGGTAACACCTACTTCCTCCTCGGAATACCATAAGCCGAAGCCGTTGTGAGTCGCAATAAAGACGTCCTGATGGCCATCGGTCAATGCTGCATGAATGACTTCATCGTCTTTTTTCAGCTTGATCGCCATCAGCGCTTTCGAGTTTCTTTGCGCTTTATATTCAGAAAGCACCGTTCGCTTGATCATTCCGTTTTTCGTAGTAAACAGAAGATACCGCTCTTCTGTAAAGTCCTTCACAGGAATTGCCGAAATAATTTCATCGCCGCTGTCCATCGTAATGATGTTCGCTACATGCTGCCCGCTGTCCTTCCAGCGGATTTCCGGCATTTGATGAACCGGCAAAAATAAAAACGAACCCTTTAGCGTAAACAGCATTAACGTGTCTGTCGTATTCATCTCCATGGAATGAAGGAGCCTGTCCGTTTCTTTCATTCCCGGTGGTTCCCCGTTCGATGCCGCGTAGGAGCGTAAACTTGTCCGTTTAACATATCCTTCCTTCGTCACGGTCACCATCACATCTTCCGCCGGAACAACGACTTCGAGATTAATTTTCAAATCTTCAATTTCCTGTTCAATCGCTGTGCGGCGCTCATCGGCATACTTCTTCTTAGTATCTTTTAGTTCCCGCTTAATTTCACCGATCAGCTTCGCTTCACTGGCTAGAATGCTTTCCAGCTTGTCGATTTGTTTTTGTAATTCAGCCGCTTCCTCCTGCAACGTTGTCACGTCCGTATTTGTCAGCCGGTACAGCTGCAACGTAACGATGGCCTCCGCCTGCGGTTCTGTAAAGCCATAGGCGGCTTGCAGCCGATCTTTAGCATCCTTTTTATCCTTCGAGGAACGTATTGTTTGAATCACGTCATCGAGAATAGAAATCGCTTTGATCAAGCCTTCCACAATATGCGCCCGCTCTTTTGCTTTCGTCAAATCATACGTTGTGCGGCGGGTGACGACCGCTTTTTGATGACCGATATACGATGCCAGCATCTGCTTCAAGCCGAGCAGCTTAGGCGTTTTATTAGAAATCGCAACCATATTAAAATTATAGGTTACTTGTAAATCAGTATTTTTGTAGAGGAAATGAAGAATCCCCTGTGCGTCCGCATCCTTTTTCAATTCCACGACAATGCTTAAACCAGTGCGGTCTGTATCGTCCCGCACTTCGGCAATCCCGTCCACTTTTTTGTCGATGCGAAGTTCGTCGATTTTTTTCACCAGGTTGGCTTTGTTGACTTCATAAGGTATTTCGTTAATGACAATTTGCTGTCTGCCGCCGCGCAAGTCTTCCACTTTCGCTTTGCCGCGCAAAACGATTTTACCTTTGCCTGTTTCGTAAGCCTTTTTCAATCCTTCGGCTCCCTGAATGATGCCTCCGGTTGGGAAATCCGGCCCTTTTATGTGCGCCATTAACTCATCCAAGGTACAGTCAGGCTTCTCCATTTGCAAAATAGCCGCATCGATGACCTCTCCAAGATGGTGCGGCGGAATGTCCGTTGCATATCCGCTGGAAATTCCCGTTGACCCGTTGACAAGCAAATTAGGATAGCGGGAAGGCAATACTACCGGTTCGGTGTCGGAATCATCAAAGTTAGGCATAAAATCCACTGTATTTTTATCAATATCTCTCAAGAGCTCCGAAGAAATCGAAGATAATCTCGCCTCTGTATAACGCATCGCCGCAGGGGGATCACCGTCAATCGATCCATTGTTTCCATGCATCTCCACCAGCAGGTGACGCATTTTCCAGTCCTGACTCAGACGAATCATCGCGTCATATACCGATGAATCTCCGTGCGGATGATAGTTCCCGATGACATTACCGACGGTTTTCGCCGATTTTCTAAACGGCTTATCGGCGGTGTTCCGGTCCACATGCATTGCATATAAAATTCTCCGCTGAACCGGCTTCAGGCCGTCCCGCGCATCCGGTAACGCACGATCCTGTATGATATATTTACTGTAACGTCCAAACCTGTCTCCAATGACATCTTCCAGTGGCAGGTCTAAATAACGATCTTTCTCCTGCAAGGATTACGCCTCCTCAGTAACTAGCAAATTTTCATTATCCAATATATTTGTTTCTTCATCCAGGCTGAACTGAACATTTCGTTCAATCCATTTCCGACGCGGTTCGACTTTATCTCCCATCAACGTCGACACATGACGCTCCGCTCTCGCGATATCGTCAATTCGCACGCGCACAAGCGTCCGCGTTGCCGGATCCATCGTCGTCTCCCAGAGCTGGACAGCATCCATCTCTCCAAGTCCCTTATAGCGTTGAATCGTATAGCCTTTGCCGATTTTTTTGATGGCGTCCCGCAAACCTTCTTCATCCCAGGCGTATTCCATCTTCTCTTTTTTGCCTGAACCTTTGCTGACTTTATAAAGAGGAGGCAATGCAATATACACTTTTCCTGCCTCAATCAGCGGGCGCATATACCTGTAAAAAAACGTCAGCAGCAGCACTTGAATGTGGGCGCCGTCTGTATCGGCATCGGTCATGATGATAATTTTGTCGTAGTTGATGTTTTCAATATTGAAATCGGCGCCGACATCGCCGCCGATGGCGTAGATAATCGTGCGAATTTCTTCATTTTTCATAATATCTGCAAGCTTCGCTTTTTCCGTGTTGATCACTTTTCCGCGCAGCGGCAGGACAGCCTGGAATTTCCGATCCCTGCCCTGCTTGGCAGAACCGCCGGCAGAATCCCCTTCCACGAGGTAAAGCTCATTCTTTTGCGGGTTTTTCGATTGCGCAGGTGTCAGCTTGCCGCTCAGCATTGCGTCCTTACGTTTATTTTTCTTTCCGCTTCTCGCATCTTCCCTGGCTTTTCTCGCCGCTTCTCTGGCTTGTGCCGCCTTGATTGCTTTGCGGATGAGCAGGTTGCTGATTTCAGGATTCTCTTCTAAAAAAAAGCTGAGCTTTTCAGAAACAATGCTGTCTACTGCCGAGCGTGCTTCCGGAGTCCCAAGTTTTCCCTTTGTCTGCCCCTCAAATTGCAGCTTATCCTCCGGCACCCGGACAGAAACAATCGCCGTAAATCCTTCTCGTATGTCGTTGCCGTCCAGATTCTTGTCCCGTTCCTTTAGAAGCTGCAGCTTCCGGGCATGCTCATTTACGACGCGGGTAACGGCTGTTTTTGCTCCGAGCTCGTGAGTTCCGCCGTCCTTTGTACGGACATTGTTGACAAAAGACAGCATGTTCTCGGTAAATGCATCGTTATATTGGAAGGCAAAGTCCACTTCGATCCCGTCCTGGTTTCCCTCAAACGACACGACGGGATGAAGGGTTTCTTTTTCTTCGTTTAAGTAAGCAACAAACGCCTCTAATCCGGTTTCATACTGGAAAACTTCCCGCTCCGTCTCCCTGTTCGGACGCTGATCGATGATCTCGATCTTTAAGCCCTTTAACAGGAATGCCGCTTCCCGCAAGCGTTCAGCAAGGATATCATAATGAAATGTGGTCGTGCTGAAAATGGTCGGATCGGGCTTGAAATGAACCGTTGTCCCCGTTCTCCGCGTTTTCCCGATTTTTTCCAAGGTTGTCACCGGTGTCCCACCATTTTCAAAACGCTGCCGGTAGATCGTGCCATCGCGGTGGATCGTTACCTCCAACCACGTCGACAAGGCATTGACGACCGAAGCACCCACGCCATGAAGACCGCCGCTTGTTTTATACCCGCCCTGACCGAATTTCCCGCCGGCATGCAAAACCGTTAAAATTACCTCAGGGGTCGGCTTTCCCGTGCGGTGCATCCCCGTCGGATAGCCCCGGCCGTTATCCTTTATGCTGATGCTTTCGTCTTTATGTATCGTAACCGTGATTTCATCGCCGTAGCCTGCCAGCGCTTCGTCGACGGAGTTATCCACAATTTCAAAAACTAAGTGATGGAGTCCTCTGTGATCCGTACTTCCTATATACATTCCCGGGCGCTTGCGAACCGCCTCGAGACCTTCCAATACCTGTATTGCATCATCATTATATTCAAAATTTTGCTCCATTGACAATCAATTCCTTCTCCCTTCTTCATCAAGACGAACGATAAAACTACTATATACAATAACACAACCTGTTTTTTCTTTCGATATGTTCCAAAGAAAAAAGTTTAAGTGGATGTGCAAAAAGATCGGTTTTAATCTTTTTGCACATATTGAAGTGTGTGTTATAAAAATCGCTGCTTATCTATTGAACTCTTGTTTCCGATGTAACGTACTTTTTCACCTGTCAGTACTCATTACATTAAAATAGGTTGATCTTGTTTGTCAATTTTTTGTTTGAAAATACAAGAAAAATGGTCACTTATTCTCTACTTTCCGTGACCATTTTTCCATTTACGGCTATCTTGTCAAAGCGTGTTCCACTTTAATACAGCGATCCATAATAACCGTCATCCCCGCGTTTTTTGCAATCTCATATGCTTCTTCATTTTCGAGTCCCAGCTGGCACCAAAAGACATCCGCTTTCACAGCCGCGGCATCTCGGGCAACCTCGGGCAAAAATTCATTTTTTCGGAAAACATTGATGATGTCTACCGGTCGGGTTAACTCCTTTAAAGAGGCGAGAGCGGGAATCCCGAACACTTCATCGATGGTGGGATTCACCGGTATAATTTCGTAACCGGCATGCTGCAGCGCAGCGGCAATCTGGTACGACGTTCTCTCAGGATTATTCGACAATCCGACGATGGCAATGACTTTGGCCCGGTCTAAAATTTGTTTTATTTCTTCCCGGCTTGGGTTTTCCATTTGCTTTCCTCCTTGCGACAATTTATTTTGTTATTGTCTCTTCTTATTTTACTATTAATACTGGACACGCCGCTCGTTTCGCGACTTTATGACTCACACTTCCCAGGACAAATTGCTGAAAGCTGTTTAACCCCCGGCTTCCAATGACCACGAGATCATAGTTTCCCTCATTCGCTTCCCGGACGATGGCAGGGCCTGGATCTCCGAAAAGATGAATCGTTTCCAGCGAAATTTTGTTGGCGCGTATTTCACTTTCAATCGGTGCAATTTTCGCTTTGCGTGCTTCCGGTATGTCTTTTCGTGGGTTCATCTGTTCATCAAGTACATCCGCGCGGCTGGGAATCGTATCGACTACATGAATCACCGTGATGGAAGCGCCTTCAATTTTCTTTGCTAAAACAACGGCCTTTTCCATCGCCCGCACAGAATGATCAGAACCGTCAGCAGCCAGTAATATTTTTTGAAACATACTGATCCCTCCCTGATTTCTTGTCCACTGCTCGAAAGGTGTATATTTTCTACAGCTGGCAATCCTTGACTGTCGCAGTACGTGTATCAAGGATCACTTAATAAAACAGGATGATGCTTGCTCATAGACATGTATAATCATTCATTCCATAATCAACGGCAAAAACCCTTCTTTTTTAGCCTATTCCGCAGGCTCGGATTTTATTTTCAGACATAGAAGACCAGTCGCTGCAGTGATGGCAGGAAGACCTGCTTTGTTTCCTCCATTCGTTGTTGGTTGATTGCATGTTTTTGTTTTCAATACGGTACGTGAAATATTATTTTAGTTGGATCAAGTTGTTTTTTTCAGGGCAAACAGCGCCAGCCGCCTGCAAACAAAACGGGCGGCATGGCGCTGTTCAAGCATGAGGAAGCAATCAGGAAAGCTTGTATACTTCACGGTATTTTGCTTTTAAATAGTCGATGAGGTGCGTTGCGTTAACTCCTTCTCCGGTCACATCGGCAAGAATCTCCAGCGGCTGCTTGCTCTTTCCGTGCTGGTGGACGTTCGCCGTCAGCCACTGTTTGACCGGACCAAGGCTGCCTTCCCGCAGTAATTGTTCGAAATTGGACAACTCTTTGTCCATGGCGTTTTTCAGTTGGGCTGCATATACGTATCCGAGGGCATATGACGGAAAATAGCCGAAAGAACCGCCGGCCCAGTGAACATCCTGCAGCACCCCCTCCGCATCGTTTGCCGGTCGTATGCCGAGCAACTCCTCCATTTTATCGTTCCATGCCGCCGGAAGATCTTTCACTTCAAGATCGCCGTTAATCAGCGCTTTTTCCAGCTCATAGCGTAAAATAATGTGCAGGGAGTACGTCATTTCGTCGGCCTCGATGCGGATGAAGGACGGTCCCGCTACGTTAATGCCGCGATAAAACGCATCAACATCCACACCGTCAAACTGACCGGCGGAATGTTGCTTGAGCAGGTCATAGTGCTTTTCCCAAAATGCCTTGTTGCGACCGACGAAATTTTCCCAAAATAGTGATTGCGATTCATGAATCCCCATTGAAGTACCGGTACACAGCGGGGTGCCGACGAACTTCGTATCGATGTTTTGCTCATAAAGGGCATGACCGCCTTCGTGAATCGTACCGAACACGGCGGAGCGGAAATCGTGCTCATCATATTTCGTTGTCACGCGGACATCCCCCGGATTTAAGCCGATGGCAAACGGGTGAACGGTTGTATCCAGACGGCCGGCATCAAAATCATACTGCATGCTTTTTAGAATTTCGATGCTTACGTCCCGCTGCTTCGCTGCCGGAAAGCGGTGGAACAAAAAGTCCGTTTTCGGCTGATAAGCTGAGTCTGCCACCGCTTTCACAAGCGGCACGATCTCTTCCCTGAGCTTGCCGAACACTTCGTCAATAATATCGACGGTCAACCCAGGTTCATAATCATCCAGCAGCGCGTTGTACTTATTTCCTTCATATCCGACCCATTCCACGTATTTCCTGTTATAGTCGACGATTTGCTCCAAGTAAGGGCGGAATGCGGAAAAATCGGCATTGTGCTTCGCTTCTTCCCAAGCCGATTCCGCTTTTGCTGTTAAAATCACGTATTGCTCATACTCCTTCTCCGGCACGTTGGTTAATTTCTTCAACACTTTTTCACATTCTGCCACAGTTTTTTTGGTAACATCGTCCAACTGCTCCCATACTTTTCCTTCCCTTAATTCTAATAAATACGATTTCATCTCGGCGGATGTGTGCATGCGGAACACTTCTGAAGATAGCATGCCGAGAACTTCCGAACGCTGCTCCACCCCTTTTTTCGGTGCACCGGTGCGCAAATCCCATGCCAACACACCAATAGCTTCTCGGTAATTTGTCATTTTTTTGACATACTCACGGAATTGTTGCTCAAGTTGATTGCCCATATGTACCGTATCCCCTTTTCGTTCTTTACAGTTGTAAAGGTGTTTTTTATTTGCCATTCCATTATACTATACAGTTATTTTGCTCAGCCATCTATCTGTTTGCTGCGCTACACGCCGTCCGGTCAGAAGCGAAGCATATAGTTGCGAAATCGTCATCGTTTCGTTACGATTAGAAAAAACAGGAGGTGCCATCATCAACTATGAAACTGACAGTGACAGAGCAGGCAGCTCAATTCTATATACAAGAAATGGGATTATCAGCAGGAGACAGCTTGACATTTTACGTCCGAGTGGGCGGTGTCGGCTCCGGAGGCTTTTCCGCGGGAATCGTTCAAGGGGAGCCGGATATTGATTATACAGTGACTCAAACAGCTGCGCTCCGTTTTTGCGTCACAAACGAGGACGAATGGTATTTCGACGGAATGACGATCGATTATGATACAGACAAAGGCGAGCTGTTGTTTGCAAACCCGAAGATTGATGATGTGACAACCCCGCTTTAACGGCAGGGAAAGGCCGCCGCACTTTGGAAAGCAGAAGGCAGGGCTGCTTAAGCTTTCTGCAAGCAGTACTTCTGCCTTCTGCTAGAAAAAATCCCAGTCTTCTTTTAGCAGCCAGCCAGTATATCACTCGATCGTGATACTCGCCATTCAAGTATTCGTCATTGCGAATCTTTCCTTCTTCTTTGCAGCCCAGACGCAGAGGGATCGCTTTACTTCTAGTGTTTTTCGCTGCTGCATGCAGAACGATGCGTTGCAAGCACACCCTGCAGCATCCCGCTTTCCGCGGAAATGTCCGCTAATCCAGCTCTAGCCGCCAATATGGGACATTTCGATTTTTTTCATTTGCTGTTTATCTGTATTTTTTAATCTTTCCTCAGAATAGCGGTCGACACGATTTCCCCAGATCTCATTGATCCGGGCAACCAGCTCGTCGTCTGTGGCTCCGGAGCGCAGCAATGTTTTTATATCATGCCCTTCCGAAGCAAAAAGACAGGTTACGAGCTTGCCGTCTGCGGATAAACGTGCGCGTGTACAAGTGGAACAAAACGCATCTGTCACGGAAGAGATGATCCCGATTTCACTGCCGCCGTCTTTGTAGCGGAAACGATCCGCCACTTCTCCCGTGTAATTGGCTTCCAGCGTCTCCAACGACAATTCCTTGTTAATGATCGAAAAAATTTCTTTTTTGCTGACAACATGATCCAGCTTCCAGCCGTTGGAATTACCAACATCCATATATTCAATAAATCGCAGGATGACCCCGGTTTCTTTAAAATATTTTGCCATCGGCAGGATATCGTCATCATTCATTCCCCGCTTGACAACCATGTTCAGCTTGACATCGAGGCCGGCTTCAACAGCTGCTTCAATACCGTCTAGCACTGTCCGAACGCCAATATTTCTGCCATTAATGTAACGGAATTTTTCGTCATTCAAGCTGTCAAGGCTGATCGTTACTCTTTTTAGACCAGCTTTTTTCAGTTCATCGGCATAGCGGGGAAGCAAGGAGCCGTTTGTTGTCATCGCGATGTCCTCTATCCCGCTGCTCAGGCGGACCATGGCGATCAGCCTGCTTAAGTTTTGCCGCATTAATGGCTCCCCGCCGGTAATACGGATTTTTTCAATGCCTAATTTGCTTACAAACAGCTTGGAGAGATGAGCGATTTCTTCAAATGTCAGCACGTCGGATTTCGGCAAAAACTGAAAATCTTTATTAAAAATTTCCGGCGGCATACAATAGCGGCAGCGAAAATTACAGCGGTCCGTCACAGAGATGCGCAAATCCCGCAAAGGTCGACCTAAACGATCTTTGATTAATGTCATTATTTCATCCCCTTAGTTAGTCTTTATTATACTTCCTCTGTTTTTTACCAGACAAGGGAAAAAGAAAAAGATTCACTAATTCGATACAATCTACATATATAACTATCAATTTAGTATTTATTAACTGAAACTCATGCTGTTCTGCTGTTTTGTACAGCTCGCCATACTGGGAATGCCCGGTCTTTTTGTCAAGCGAACAATGAAGTAGGAATTACTGGAATCACTTCCATTCTCAGCGCTTTGCACCAAGCGGACCGTTGAGCGTTTGTTTACGGGTAAGTCTCACCGATCCTTCTTCTCATTATAAGTCATTGACGGAGCAAAAGATATCAGGAACGGATACTGCGTTGCTCTTCATGTTTCGTGTCCGTCCTGATCCGTCGATTGGAATGCGTTCATATAACGCGGGAAACGAAAAAGGTGTCTTTCATCCCCGAAAGAATGAGCGACACCCTTGAAGCAACAGCAACTGACGCTTCTAACATTCCTGTGCATATCCCCAGTGGTTATTTCCAGTGATGCTCTCAAGTTCCGGTATATGCTTCCTCGCTAAATCATGTGGAAAGGAAGAATAGACTTGGAGATTTTATATGGAGTGGCGGGCATAATAGCATGAATAGCGAAAGCCAATATCCCATGATACTGGTGTGTCATGCCCGCAGAGGCTCCATGTCAAATCGACGATGTTTCGATGATTTTTCTCTATTCTCATACCAAATAGCGAAGAGCCCGGTATATCTCACCTGCTATCATTTCTGGAGTTATCGGCTGGGAAAGGAACGCCCGCAGGCATTATTTCTTTGCTTCCTCGACCTGGTGCTCCAGTTTTTCAAGTAAATTTGCGGAAAACTGGACGAATTCCTCCGATATCTCATGCTGAAATGCCCGTTGCAGTTGAGATTTGGCAGCCTCAATGGCTTTCGTTGCATTTTCCAATTGCGCGGGATCCATGTTCATCGTAGCGTTGCCAACCGCTTTCTGCGCAGCTTTGACGGCCATTTCTACCTGGTGGATATCGTTGAATGGTTCAGACATCATGCAATACCTCCTACTTCTTCTCTCAGGTGCCAGGCACTCTGTATCACTGTGCTGTTGCACAGACTAACAGAGTGCCTGGCACCTGCTTTTACCTCTTTACTATTTGCATATTATTGAAAACCATACCATTCACGATGAAACCACCATAGGTCTGTCTACTGCGGATGCTTTTTCGGCGGGCGCTTTCCCCAAAATTGATAAAAGTCGGTGCGAATGTTCCCGTTATACAGCTTTCTTTTTTTTGTCGCCTTTTTGCCGTAAAACAGTTCAAATTGTTCATGGGAGGTAATGATATAAACGGACCATGTATCCAACGGTTCAAATGTTTTTCCAATGTCACTATACAATTTTTCCACAGCGACCTTTTCGCTCATTCGCTCTCCGTAAGGGGGATTTCCAACAATCACACCGTACTTCTCTGTCGTCGTAAAGTCCTTTACCTGCATTTGCTTGAATGTTATCTGGTCAGGAAAGCCTGCCTCCATCGCATTATTGGCTGCAAGCTCTATCATTTTATGGTCAATATCGGAGCCGAAAATGTGTAAAGGCTGATCATATTTTGCCAGATCCTCTGCTTCTTGCAGGGCTGCGTCATACCAGGATTTTTTGAACCAACTCCAGTTCTCAAAAGCAAATTCCCGGTTAATGCCGGGTGCGATGTTTTGCCCGATCAGCGCCGCTTCAATCGGCAGCGTTCCCGAACCACAAAATGGATCGACAAACGGACGGTCGGGATGCCAATTCGTCAGCTGGATCAGCGCGGCAGCCATCGTTTCCTTTAACGGCGCCTGATTGTGCAAATAGCGGTACCCGCGCTTATGTAATCCTGTTCCGCTCGTATCAATCGTGAGTGTCGCAATATCTTTATGAATGGCTACCTCAATTCGCTGAAGCGGCCCCTTTTCTTCAAACCACTGAATATGGTAGCTCTTTTTTAGACTTTCCACCACCGCTTTTTTGACGATTGCCTGGCAATCCGATACACTGAACAGCTTGGATTTCACCGAGCGGCCGATGACCGGGAATTCCGCATCTTCGGAGATATAGTCCGACCATGGCAGTGCTTTCGTTTTCTCAAACAATTCTTCAAAGGTCTCTGCCGTAAATTCTCCAACAAGAAGCTTGACGCGATCCGCAGTTCGCAGCCATAAATTCGCTCTGGCAATTCCCGCTGGATCTGCGACAAAGATCACTTTTCCATTCTCCACCTTGACATCTTCGTATCCTAACGCTTTCACTTCATCGGCAACAAGCGATTCCAGCCCCATTGCCGCGGTTGCAATTAATGTAACATGATTCACTGATTTCACCCTTTCCTCCGTAATAGTATCGCCTATCTGTCGACAAAGATCAATGCTTAATCAGGTGTGGCGGTGTTTTCCACGCCCATATTTCAACCAGCTCGCTATTCTGAAGTATAGTCAACGCATCCAGCCGTTTGCGAAAAGTAAGTAACGGGAGATGCCCCTGTCGCCGCCATGTCCCGCTAGATGGACGCTCTTCCTTAAGTCTTCTAAAAAAACGACGGCTTTATTAAACCGGCGTTTGACTACTGCTCATGTCATTGTTGATTGCTAAATTACAGACGTTTATTAGCCGTTTGATCATCCATTCAAAAAGCACATTACTTGTTCTGCAAAATATCCAATATCTCAGCATTTATCACTTCCGGACTGTACCAGTGAACAGCGTGTCCTGCACCTTCAACAACGATTTGTTTACTATCAGTGGACCAATGCAATAAATTGGCCTGAGCTTCTTTACTATCTTCATAATTATTCAAATACTCAGAAGTAATAATTACTAGAGGGATGTCACCCAAATAACCATTTTCCAGCACCTTCAACGCGTTATCTTCCTTGCGGTCGCTCTCGCCAACTTGGTTCTTATTATTAGGCGCCTTTAAAAACAACGCTTTGTCAATTTCTTTCACTTTGTCTGGTACGGATGGCATCCTGTTTCTGCCGGTAGACAATATAGTCGACTCATAAGGATAAGCCGTATTCAGCAGCAATCTTATTATTCCAGCTTCGTTAATTAGGGATACTGCTTTTTTCAACATTGCAGTACGTTTATAAGCAAATGTTGTTGACGGTAGTTCCTCCATATTTGTATACATGTCCGGGCTTGATCCGTCTATTAAAATAATGCCTTTGACCTCCTCACCATACATTTGGGCAAATCGAATCGCCTCCAGAGAAGCGATGGAATGCGCTACAAATATATAGGGAGGGGTTTCACCCGATTGGACGAGCACTTGATGGATTTCTTTCGTTATCGTGTCAATATCTCTAGGCGCCTCAGTAACATCACTCCAGCCATACCCCGGCCTATCGTACACAGCCACTCTTGCATATTTCGAGATGTCGTTATACAACGGATAAAAGTCAACATAGCCGCTTGGTATTTGATATCCGACGCCAAATACTACAGTGACATCTCCGGTTCCCTCCGCCCAAATATGCATATGATGACCGTTGACATCAATTAATTTCCCGACCGGTGGATACGCTTTGTTGTCTAAGTATCTGCCTGTTTGCTCATAGGTAATCCCTGCTGCCAGCAGTATGACAATAGCTACTAATATTTTTATTCTTCGCTTGATTTTTCTCTTTTTCCTTTTACTCGTTGTTGTTAATTCCATATAACGACCACCCCATTTTGATATTAATGTTGGTTCAAAAAGCAGGATATTCCGTAAAAGTTTTTGTTCAGAAAGGAGGACCAAGAGGGCAAGAAGGTCAAGGTGCAGCAGGCTCGAACAGCGCAGAGACAACGCGAGCGTTGAGATTCGCCGACATCCTCTATTAGTAGATGAAGTGCTAATAGAAGAAGTACTTATGAATGATCCATTTTTAAATTTTCTACTTTTATACATAATAATTCTTCCAATAATGGCAATGACGGAGACGAATCCAATCCATGTCCATTCGGTTTGAATATTATAAAATGTGCGTTATCCTGTCAACATTATTTTAAAAAAATCATTGTCATAAAACGTTCAGGGACATGGGGTGTGAACAAAAGTTCACACCCCATGTCCCTGAACGTTTCCGTTAAAATATTTTTTTCTTGTCTTTTTCTTCTTTCAGCAGCTCAACAGCCTCACGAAAGCGCTGGGAATGGACGATTTCTCTTTCTCTTAAAAAGCGGAGACTGTCGTTTAAATCGGGATCATCCGACATATCAATGATCCATTGATATGTTGCCCTTGCTTTTTCTTCTGCTGCGATATCCTCATATAAATCGGCTATTGGATCGCCTTTCGCTTGAATATACGTTGCGGTAAACGGAACACCAGCTGCATTGTGATAGAACAGCGCATTGTCATGATTAACATAATGATCCCCTAATCCGGCTTCTTTCATTTGTTCCGGGGTGGCATCCTTTGTCAATTTATATACCATCGTCGCAATCATTTCCAAATGGGCAAATTCCTCCGTGCCAATGTCTGTTAGCAGTCCAATCACTTTATCCGGTATCGTGTAACGTTGATTTAAATAACGCAATGCTGCCGCCAGTTCTCCGTCGGCACCTCCATATTGCTCGATTAAAAATTTCGCAAGCCGCGGGTTGCACTCCCTTACTTTTACCGGATATTGCAGCTTTTTCTCATAAATCCACAAATGAATTTCTCCCTTCTGTGGTTCATATTTGCCACGGCCAAGGAGTATCTTTCCAATTCCAAGGATAACCGCTGTAACTGTTTCCAAATTGCAGCAATGGTCCAAATTTTTGTTCGAATTGCACTTTTAATGTTTGCCGTGCGTGGGAGTATTCATTGAATTGCTGGATGGCCTGGTAATCATCGGGGTGAGTATCCAAGTAAAGTGTCAGTTCCACCAAAACGAAGTCAACGGCTTGTAGCTCTTCCATCATTGCATAAAAATCTTTGGGAACGGGCTTATCGGTCATTCGTCATCCCTCCCCTTTTCCATCGGGCCGTAGTACGGGTCATAAAGTAATTTCCAAAGCGTTCCGGCATACAACGCTTCTTTTGCCGTAAATTGCGGAAGATTTTCCGGTTGGAAGCCTAAATATAGCTGCGCAGGAGTAGAATAAACTTTTTCTTTTATCGGTGGACACGGATCCAAAGGACTTACATAAGGACGGTAGGTTTTTCTCGTTGTAAACTTAGTCACGAATCACTCCTCCTAATAGAAATAAACGCCACTACACTATATGGCGTTTCATGAATGTCCTATGCTGGGCACCTACAAAAAACAGAAAAAAGTTCACAAAAAATTCGGGGACATGGTCCCCGAAAATATTTTGACATATGACGCCACTCGTGTTTTGTAAGCCATGTTCTGTACTTCTGTACTGCAAGCGGATGTCAACCCTCGTACAAAAGCAGTAATCATCTGTCTACAAGCAAAGTCAAGCTTGCCTGTTCCCCATTCCGTTAAATTCCTTCCTGGGGATGCCCCTACCAAATTTTGGGTTTCTCGCTCGTGGGGTTTACCCCGTTCCACTCCGTCCATTTCTGGCCGGACTTCGTCACTGTGGCACTTTCAAGGTAGTCGCACCATATTCTTGCGCAGCTTAGCCGACGCAGCAGAACGTAGGTGCTTTCCCTGCCGTTAGCCCAGTAAAAAACCAGACTACCCTAGCTTATGTCTTCGCTAGGCACGAACACTACAGTCATCTCAGACTGTGCGAGCATGGACTTTCCTCTACATACAATTCAGTGAAAACTCACCACACCAGCATGCAGCGATTACTCAAACACAAATGGTTGTCTTTAGCGACAAAGAGTATTATACCATAGACAATCAGCCTCCATCAATAGGTAAATGATCCCTTCGATTGATAAACCGCTGCCCGTGCCAATTGATCTGCTTCTTTATTTTGCTTACTCGGAATCCATTTGATAAATACATTATCAAAATGTGTTTCCATTCTCTCCAGCACCTGCTGCAATAAAGCGCGATACCGCTCTTTTTTAACGTATTTTTTGTCCACTGCCGCTTCAAGAATCTGTGAATCGGTTCGCACAGAAACGGTGCGGAAGCCCTCCTGCATACAAATGACCAACGCCTCATTCAACGCATGGAATTCTGCTTCGTGATTGGACATAGGCGGCAGTGGAATTGATTTGCGTATGAGTTTGCCGCGGTTATTTATAAAAACGCCGGCACCGGATGGACCCGGATCCCCTGCGCTGGCACCGTCAATATACACTTCGATCAAAGCAGTCGCTCCCTTTTGTCTGGTATAGCTATGATGTTCTCATTTTTGAACACAATGATATAATGCCCGTTTTACTCATGCAGCTTGCTGCCAAAAACATGTTTTTCTAAATTGGACAATCGTCTCAAAATATCATAATTCGTATTACCGGCCGGCTGCGGCTGCGGTGCTTGACGCTTTGTATGCTCCGCCAAGGCAGCGTTTTCCTTCTTCAGCCGTTCCACTTCTTTTTCCAGCCAGTCAATTCGATTTTCAAACGCATCATAGTCTTTTATGATAACATCCAAAAACTGATCCACTTCATCCTGACTGTATCCTCGAAGGCCTGCCTTAAACTCTTTCTCTAATATATCTTTTTGAGTTAAACGGGAAATTCGTTTTTGTGCCAACTCTATTCACCTCAACTAATTCGAATCATATCATTCTTTTATTTTTTCAAAAAGCGCCACTGTTGTCAATTCCAACTGTCATCTTCCTGCAATTCTCGTATCACATCGCTAATCTCATCCGGAGTTAAATAGACTATTTCATAATTTGCTGCTTCCTGCTTCATTTTTGCGTAATTCAAATAATATTTTGGAGATCCTTCCGTATACTCGTCAAACAGGACAAGCAAAGCATCGGTTTTGTCGATAATAAATTGATTTTTTAAGCGAAGCTGAGAAGGGTTTTCATATTTTCGTTTTGTAATGTAGTCTGTATAATCACTATTCTCCCATATGTACAAATATAACTCTTTTATCGGGTCGCTCCAAAATTCTTCTTGATTGTAAAACGGCGCCAGCGTGGCGACTTTTAATCCCGGGTAAATCGACTTCAACTGCAAAGCTGCTTCCGCCGCCCACAATTCGACTCCCGGCTGCCCGCTCGTAATCACCCATCGAACATCAGCGTTTTCAATTAAATGTTGCAATTTTTTTTTAATGGCATACTTTAAATAAGGCAATTGCTCATGCTTTTCATGAAAAATCCCGAGCTCATGCGGTTTATAACCTGTTACAGCAATAACATTATACATCGTCCGTTACTCTCCTGATTCGATTTTCACAAAGACAGGCAGCGATTCATTGAATTATCGCCATGAACATCCTCTATAAGTATATCCGTTTAGACGAAGCTGCGCCAGATTTCTGTATATTTAATAATGATAGTACCAAGTATTTGTCAAAAAAAAACGAACCGGCGCGAAGCCAGTATCGTTTTTTTCAGAAATATTAGCAACGAGGCCGCGGAGGGCAAATAAAGTCTTGACATGTCGTGCGGCAAACAGTTGATTCTGAGTGTGGAAAACTATGATAGTATCTCCAGTTATTGGTGATAACATTCGTCGTGTGACTCGGGTGTACAACCGGTACAACATGATCTACGTTAAACTGTCTGACGCTTTGACGTGTTGGAGTTACTCGCGGCGGATAAAATTGTGCTGCAGTCGGAGCGATTGCTGGTGCTGCCACCGGCGCTGCTGCCGGTGCGAACGGTGCTCCTGCAGGAACTCCTGGTCTCGGGCTGAACATAGAATGTTTCCTCCTTTATTTTGTATTCAATAACAACCTATGTCAGCCTATACCTTCGTGTATAGTATGGTCACCTAATTTTAAAAAATAAAATTTCATGATAACATCCAATCGGACGGATCTGTGCCGGTTTAAAATCCGCCTTCCCGTTGGCTAATCCTTCCTAATACCGTCTATTTCAATGATAACGACAAAAAAGTCTCTTTTCTTTGCTACCCATTTTTTCAGCAGCCTCCGGACGCCACCGAAGCCGCTGCACCCCAATCAACGGTGCGGCGCTGAAAAGCGGTATTTACTTTTTCGGCGGTTTCATTTCAACCAGCCGGAATTTTCATCAATATAACATCCAAACTGTCGTTCCGATAACAAGGAAAAACAAAACGAAAATGAGTTTATGCATCTATCCTCTCCCTTTCCAGCAGTCATTGTCATGTCCGGCTGCTTGATCAAATCAACAGCATCCTTCTCTGGCAAAACCATTATCGATTGTATTGTAAAAGAATCGATGAATATTTCAAGATACGGTTTTTACCAGTTATGACATATTGTGAAATGATGAACTTCCGCGCAGCTTCCCTTCCAGCCGCTCGATTCGCTTCTCCACATCCTTTATCAGCTTCCGTTTTGCCGATGTCAATTTTTGCGAAGCTTTCAGGCAACGAAGCGCTTCCCGAGAAAAATAATGCGCACGCTCATACGATTTTTCCTGATGCTCATGAAGCTTAGCCAGTTCGATAAAGCCTTCCGCCAGCGGCGTACTGCTTACGGAAATGCTGTTAATAAACTGCGCCGTCGCCTCCTGATACCGCTTCTGCTTCTTGAAGATCCGACCCAATTGAAAATGCGCTGCTTCTTTCCCAGATCCGGGAATTTCTAGGGCTTTTTCGTAATGACTAACAGCCGCTTCCTCCCAGCCCGTTTGTTCACACCATTTCCCCAGCTGGATTTGCTCCGTGACCGACGCAGGCCGGGCGCACTGGAAAAGCCGCTGACTGATGGCGACATATAAATGGATTAACGAGCGGACGTCCTGATCATTATGCTCGATAATCCCCCGCAGATGATCTGGTTTGTTCTCATGCAAATAATCATAATAAAGGAGCGGCGCCATGCTTCCTGGTGTATCATGCAGACGCCGAATGCTTAATTTTTCCCGTTCGACAACCGACAGCCGACATGACGGCAGCTCATGCTTCCATAATCGCCGGGCCGCGTGAAGCAAATCAATATGACCGAAAGCAGGAAGCCTCGGCACTTGATCGCGGACGAAAACATGCCTTGATTTTACTTGCGGCCAATCAAAAGCTTTGCCGTTATAGCTGACCAGGTAATCGTCGTCGTGAAACTCCTGTAAAAAGCCGTACAAAAAAGCTGCTTCCGAGGAAGGCTCTGCCAACATATGCTGCGTGACTTCAACGCCGTCGTCATGCACCCTTGCATAGCCGATGAGAAAAATCGAGTTTCCTGCCCCTGTAGACAGCCCCGTTGTTTCTGTGTCGAAGAACATCATCCGCTCCAAGGGAACGTTTCTCGAAGACAACGGATGATCAAGGGCAAGATTCCCCCACCGTTCATATACTTCCTGTAGCTCCCTGCCAAGATCAGGACGCTTCATGTCAGCAAACGTATAAAACGACCGCTTTTGAAACGATCTTTGCTCTTCCAAGTAGAACGGCTTGAACCCGAGCTTCCCCCAAAGTTCAGCCAGTTCATCGTCAGCCGCCACATTTCCGGCAGCTTTCTCCGCCGCTTCTTGTAACCGATTTTTATCCTCCGTTTCGCCGCTGTGTTCCAGCCGCATATGACCTTTCATCCGCTGCAATTTTGCTTTTACATTCACATTTATCCCTGCCTTGTACCAGTCTGGTTGACTTGATTGTCATCGCTGCTTTCGACCGTGCTATCCGCCGATCTCGCATGGATCATCATCGCCCGATCACTTCCGCCAGCGTATTTACGATCAACGTTTTTACCGACAGACCGCTGTTTGCTCCGGCAAGCCCGGTACACGACGGACAACCGTTGTCGCAAGGACACGCGCTCACAAAGTGAACCGCGTCCGCCACAATGTTGGCAAACTGCTTGTATACGCTGTCGCTCAAGCCGACGCCGCCGGGATAACGATCGTATAAAAACACGGTCGGTTTCTCCGAATGAACGGCCTTCACCTCAGGAACAGCGTGGAGATCTCCTTTATCGCACATCACACGGACGCAGGCCACGTGCTGGAGCACATGGGCGAGCCCTATAAGCAGCTGCTCCAGAACATCTTCTTTCAGAGAGATTATTTCCTCCCCGCCAAGCGACAATGCGACACCATTTGTATGCAGCTCCATTTCCGGCAAATGAATCTTCCCCGAACCGATATTTTCAAACGTCTCCAGCTTCAATTTTTTAAAAATCGTCGCCATAGCCGTCACCATCATATCGCCGTATTCCAGCCGGCTGCTTCCGAGCTCTTTTTCCTTGTCAACAGCAAGCACCTTCAGCTGTACCGCCAGATTGGCATCGGTAAAATACTCCACATCGACTTTCCTGACATAGGCCTTTTTTTCCTCCCAGTCAAGATACTCCACCTGAAACTGCGTTCCTTCATGAAGATAGATCGCTTCCTCATGGAGGAGCGTCATCGCGCTGAAAGTATCCATTTCCCCGATAACCCGGTGCTTCTCCACTGCCGACTGGTCGATAATGACGACATTTTCCTGAGCGGCCGAACGCAGACTGATATTGTGAGCCGGAAAAGCATCGTTCATCCAGTACCACTTATTCCGCTGATAATGCAGCACCCGCTCTTCCGCCAAGTACTCTAATATTTCCTCCACCTGCGTCCCGCCGAAATCCTCGCCGCACGCAAACGGAAGCTCATATGCCGCACATTTGAGATGATCCACAAGAATAATTAAATTATCTTGATTGATTCTTGCCGTTTCTGGAGATCCGTCGAAGAAAAATTCCGGATGTTGAAACAAATACTGGTCAAGGGGGCTGGAGTTGGCGACCATAATAACGACGGACTCGTCCATCCGCCGCCCAGCCCGGCCGGCCTGCTGCCAGCTGGAAGCGATTGATCCCGGATACCCGTTCATGATGCACACCTGCAGCTGCCCGATATCCACTCCGAGCTCCAGCGCATTGGTGCTAACGACGCCGATCGTTTCTCCGTTTCTCAAACTGCGCTCGATTTCCCGGCGCTGATTCGGCAAATAGCCGCCCCGGTATCCGCGGATCGTTTTCCTGCTGAGCTCTCCCTGGACAAGCTCCTGCAAATGACTTAGAATAACTTCCACGCTCACTCTGCTTCTTGAAAAAACGATCGTCTGTATACGTTCCTTCAGAAAGGAAGCCGCCAGCTCGTTGACCACCTTCGTCGCCGGCTTCCGGATGTTCAGTTGTTTATTGACAATCGGCGGATTATACAGGATGAAATGCTTTTTCCCTTTCGGCGCGCCGTTGTTAGCAATCAATCTGGCGTTTTCTCCGATCAGTTCCTTGCACAATTCCGCCGGGTTGGCGATCGTTGCCGAAGTGCAGATAAACGTCGGCTGACTGCCGTAATACCTGCAAATGCGCTTCAGACGGCGAATCACATTGGCCACATGGGAACCGAAAACCCCGCGGTATGTATGCAGCTCGTCAATGACCACCGTCTCCAGGTTTTCAAACAGCGATATCCATTTTGTATGATGGGGAAGGATCGCCGAATGGAGCATATCCGGATTTGTGATCACAATATGCCCCGCTTTCCGCACGACTTGGCGGATGTTTGCCGGCGTGTCGCCATCATAGGTGTAGCTGTTAATTTGAATATCGATATCGTCAATGAATTCATTGATTTCACTTTTTTGATCTTGGGCAAGGGCTTTCGTAGGAAACAAATACAATGCTCTCGCAGTCGGGCGGTGAATGTGCCGCTGAATGACGGGCAGGTTGTAGCAAAAGGTTTTCCCCGATGCCGTCGGGGTGACGGCGACGATATTTTCCCCGTTCATCACCGACGCAAACGCGGAAGCCTGATGCGTATATAGTCCGGTTATTTGCCGTTTCTCCAAAGCGGCTTTAATCCGTTCATCCATTTTATCCGGAAACGGCACAATGCTGGCCGGTTGTTCTTCGATTTCATGCCAGTAAGCTACGCGGTTATCTTTCTTCAATTCCTCGATCATCTCGGAAAGCGTTTGTTTACGGAACATGGTCTCATCCCTCCACTCTACGAATCTATTATAGCGAATATACGTTTGGGATCAAAGTATTTTCTATGGAGGAACACAAGGAAGGACCGCTTCCTACACAAAACGGACTCCCCTGTTTTCCTTCGGGAGCCCGTTTTCCACTGCAATACATATGTGCCGGCCTGCCCCGGCGTCTGTTCATCTTCCATATTTTACATACCTCTATTTGAGCAAAAAACAAGAACGGTTGCTATTAGAGCTTGTTCAAAAAGATAAAAACCAATCTTTTTGAACAAACACTATTAGCTGTCGGCAAAAAACGCCGTTCGTTTCATAAAGATCAGCCAACCGGCTCCTAAAGCAATAAGCAGCGTACCGCTAAAATAATAAACAGTCGATACCTTGTAGATGTCGATAACAAAAAAAGCAAACAGTGGTCCCAGCGCCGCGCCGACATCAGTGACGATCGTATGCGCGGTAATGACTTTGACGCGGTTGGATCGGGCAGCTACATTCGTTGCCAATGTATCCGTTGTTGTCACAAAGATTGTTGACAGCAGTTGAAATAATAATAGGCTGACCAGAAGAAGGGATATCGGCGAGACGCTGCCGAGGATAAAAAACAGTAAACCTCCGCCAAAAAGCGGTAGCAACAGCACTCGCTGGGACGTTTTTGCCGCATCCACCAGCCTGCCGATGACGGGGGCAATAAACGGATCCCATCCCCAGCGCACCGCTTGAAGCAGTCCAGCCAGTGTAGCTGCCCCCACTGTTAATCGGGCAATCGTCCATTCCTGATGATACACTCCTTCGATCAACGGGCTGAGTGTAGAAGCAAACACGCCAAAAACGATAAAGCCCATCACCAGCCCGGTAACAAGCACTAACGCAACATACGGCGTAAGCCAGCCATTCTCTATTTCCCTCTTGACCGCCGTTTCTTTGTTAGCTCCTTTTGTCACAGGCACAAAGGAAAAAACAGCTGGAAGCGCTAGCAGACCAAGAACGGCAAACGATGTTGTCACAAACAAAATCGATGTCTGATCAACGAGCAGTCCGCCTGCAAACATCCCTACCAGGCCACCGAGCCCCCATAGACCGTTGTATAAACCGATAAAGTTGCCGCGATGATGATCCGAGGTTGTATCCATAACTGTCAACAACCCTCCAAGGCGAAGCAGCGACCAGGCCACTCCCCACAGCACTCGCATCAGCAGGAGAAGCCAAAACGCCTGGATGAAACCGTATGAAAATGTAGTAAAAATGGCAAGCAAAAGCGCGATGAACACGCCGGTCCGAAGCTGGAAGCGCTGATAAAACATGCCGACGAGAGGCGTAATCGGTAGACGAATAAACCTGTTGATGGAAAGCAAAAGACCAATTTGCCACATCGCCGTTAAACCAAATTCATGCCAGTAAAGCGGAAGAACGATAAGCAGCATCGCATCTCCAAGGATCGCCACCGCCGTGATGAGAGCAATCCCAATCACCCGTTTCTTAGTAGAAGGAGCGTTCATCTTTTAATCCTTTCCGACCCATTCTAAAATGTGCTGCTTCGCTTGAAACAGCGCTTGCCTTCGGTGGTCTAACGGCAAAAGCTGCGTCGGTTCCGCAGCTGCCAGCACTTTATCGTTGCATAACAAAAAGATGTCTCCATAGCCTTGAACACACGTTCGTTCCCGGTTGGAAATCCAGCCTGCCAGCGTTCCAGAGCAAAGTATCCCTTGTCCGTCAGGAGTAGCCAAGGCAACCGCACTATGAAACTGTGCTTGTCTTTTGCTTAATGGCAGTCCCTCCAGCCTGCGCAGCAGCTCTTTGGCACGATCGGCATCACTTCCGGGGAGAAAGCGCGCTGTTTTTACCCCTGGAAAACCTCCCAGAGCGTTGATCATTAAGCCGGAATCTTCTCCTAAGATGATGTCGTTTGGATAGTATCGTCTCACCGCTTCCACTTTAAGTGACGCATTTCCACTAAAGGTTGCGGCGGTTTCTTCGATGTCTTCGATCGTATCTGCTAATGCCGCCGCTTCCAGCGGAAGTGGGCGCAAAGCATCTCGAATCCATGTGAATTTTGCTTTATTCCATGTTGCGATAATGAGTTTCATATTCTCTCCTCCCTGTCTCCATTGTATCTGTTGAAAAGAGGAAAAAAAGTGTATAATGGTGTCACCATTTTTTCCCCTTTTTGAACACGCTCTTGATTAAGGAAGGATGCTGTCAAATGAAATTGCTGGAACATTATGACGTGCTTGTGCGCGAACTCGGTCCAAGCGGTCAAGAACTTCCGATAACGGTCGCGGAAATGGCCGCTCTTCTGTCCTGTTCCCAACGGAACGTAAAACTAATTATCCGCAAACTACAGGAACGAGGCTGGATTCAATGGAAACCCGGGAAAGGAAGAGGAAATCGTTCCACAATTGTACTTAACAAAAATATCGACACGCTGATCATCGAAGAGGCAAAACGACGGATGACGCCTGCTTCCATCGATGAATCGATGCAGCTGTTAAAAAAGTATCAGGTACAGCCTTCCGTACAGCGGGAGTATATCGATTGGATTTTTCATTCGTATCTCGGCAAGCAACGAGAGAAGACAACGGACGAGCTTTCCCGGCTTCATTTTCCGTCCTACCGCCCGCTGCCCGTTCTTGATCCAAGGGACGTGTGCCGCCGTTCGGAAAATCACATCATGCGCCATATATACAACCAACTCGTCACTTACGACAAAGAGACGAATACTTACCTCCCCCAGTTGGCGCATCAGTGGGAACATAACGCCGACTATACAATGTGGCGGTTTTATTTGCAAAAAGGAGTCCGTTTTCATCATGGAAGAGAAATGGCTGCGGAAGATGTTTGCTACAGTTTTCGCCGCCATCGGGAGACACCGTCCGCCTACCGCTGGATCGTTGAAGATTGGAAAAAGGCAGTGACCGTCAATACCTTCACGGTGGACATTCATTTCACCAAACCATGTCCGTTCTTGTTATCCCTCGCCGCTTCCTTGGGAGGAAGCATTGTGCCGGAGGAGCATCACGACAGGCAGCAGCTGCCAATTGGCACCGGACCGTTTCGAGTGAAGGAAAACAGCAAAAATAAACTCCTGCTGGAAGTATTCAAGGATTATTTCTTAAGGCGGCCGTTTCTTGATGAAGTGATCATTTACTTTTTCCCGAAGCTTTATGATAACCCCGCGGCCGGCAGTCCGTCTTATGAAGATCAGATGAATTTTTATCATTATCCTTATTCCGGGAGCAGGCTGGAACAGCTGGAAACATACACAAAGGTGGACCGCGGCAGCAAGCTGTTAACGCTAAACAGGAAGAGCGGGATTCTCGCGGATGATGCCATGCTAAGAAAAGCGATTTTTCACTTCTTATCGCCGGAGAAAATGATAGCGGAATTAGGCGGGACACGCTTTTCAACCGCATCGCGCCTCCTCGCTGAATCGGAACGCGAAAACGCTGTTCGTTCGAAATCGATTGGGAGAAGCTGTCTTAAAAACAGTTCATACGCCGGTGAACCATTGACGTTGTTCAGTTATGCCGGTGCGGGAAATGAAGCGGACGGGAAATGGATACAAAAGGAATTAAAGCGGGAAGGAATCGATGTCGTCCTTACCTTTTTTCCATACGAAGAACTGCTGCGACTCCCCCTGTCCGTAAAGGCGGACATGCTTTTAGGCGAACAACTGACAGATGACAACGTCTGGTATACATACATGTCGGCATTGACAGGAAATCACAGCCTTCTTGCTCACCATCTTCCCGGCGAAACGGAAGCAGAAATTGCCGCAAAGTCCCAGGCGGGAGAAAACGAAACGGATACCGCCGCCGCGCTGAGAAAAATCGAAGCTCGGCTCGTGCAGGCGCATAGTTTCATCCACCTTTACCGCATTAAGCAGTTTGCCTTTTACCCAAGCTACGTCAGAGGTGTGCAGATGAATCCATTAGGCTGGGTCGACTATACAAAGCTTTGGTATCAATCGTGAAGCAGGTGTCCCATCAGCCTCAGTGAACTCGCAACAGCCAAGCTGAAACTTCGGGGAATCAGGTGGAGACGCTACTCCACCTGATTTAACATCCCACCTACGCTAACGCTTAGAGGTGGGGGGCCTTATACCCTATAAGAAAAATCGATAAAGCTGGCAATGGCTTCGTTCGCCACTCGCTCGCCTTGAGAAGAGAAACTTACTCATCTCAAGGCGTTTACCAGAGGCAACGACTACGCTTCGTCCACAGGTAGCCGTTCTTCTATAACCTGCTTATCCAAATGAATGATTTTATTACAGATTGTTATGATTTCCGGTCGATGTGAAATCGTCAGCAGCAGCTTATGATGCTTCGTTAAATACCGATCGAGCTCCTTGACAATCTCCCGTTCCAAGCCGCGATCCAAGGAGGTGGTCGCTTCATCCAAAACAATGACGTCGGATGCCTTCGCCAACGCTCTCGCCAAACATATCCGCTGCTTCTGTCCCCCGGATACATTTTTTCCCGACTCGTGGATGCGCCAATCCATGTCTTCCCTGTGGTTGGCGATGAATTACTTTACCTGGGAAACGCGCAGTATCTCTTCGACTTCCGCGTCTTCCAGCCTGTTGTCAAATAAAATATTTTCTTTCACGGAGCCTTCAAAAACAAATACATTTTGTTCGACAAGGGAGATACGCTTGTACAAAGATGACCGGCTGATCTGCCTGATATCAATGTTGTTGATGAAGATTTCCCCGTCGTAGCCATCATATACTTTCATCAACAAATTGATCAGCGTCGTTTTCCCGCTGCCGCTCCTCCCGACGATTGCCACTTTATCGCCGGCAACTGCCGCAAAACTCAGATTCGTCAAGGCGGGAGCTGCAGAATCGTAAGCAAACGACACATTTCTGAATTCAATCGACTGAATGCTGTCGATATGTATCGCACCCCCGTCTTCCGGTTCTACATCGTGATGAAGAAAATCAAAAACCCGATCACTTGAGCCAAGCGCCGTCTGAACTCCCATTTGATAGTCGGACAAATTATTGATCGGTTCATACAAATAGGCTAAATAACTGTAAAAGGCGATCAAGCCACCGAGAGAGAGCGAGTGTTCCAAAACAAAGCTGCTCCCGGTGAGCAGGATGGCAACAGGCAGCATCGTAATAATGAAAGTCGTTGCCCCCGTTCCGATGCTATTAAAAAACAAATTCCGTTTGACAAAGTGAAAGTGTCCGTCCAATTTCTGCGAAAAGATCGAGCTAAAAAACGATTCTTTGTTAAACAGCTTGATCGTATCAATGCCGTTAAGGATTTCCTGCACGGCGTTTAAAATCCCTGAAAAACCGACCCGTTCTTGCTTCGACGTTTCCCTCAATTTTTTGTTCAGATAGTTAAAAAGAATGTAGTAAAACGGAACTACCGTCAAAACGACCAGCGTTAATGCCGGGCTGATAAACAGCATGACAACGAGAATAATGAGCAGCCGGAAAGCATTGGCAATCAGCATCGGAATACCGATGGACAGATGCTGTGCGACAATGACGCCGTCATCAATAATTTTCGTTAAAATATCTCCCGAATGATTTTTTTTTAAGAAAGCCGCGCGCTTTTTCATCGCCGCTTCAAACAGCATCGCTCTAAGGTGCTTGATGGACATCAATCGCAGCTTATGCCATTGGTAATGCTGAATAACATTAATAACAACCGCGCACAGGGAAATGGCAATAATCAGCAAACCAAGCTGAAAGATCGCTTCCCGCCCCCTGCTTTCCGTGATCTTATCGATTAAATGTTTTATCAAAAAAGGAATACTTACCGTTAATACCGTTTCGGTCAGAATAAGGCTCAACAGCAAAAATTGCTGCCTTCGAAATGCTGCGAACAATGCGATGAGTTGCCTATAAGGGGTCATACTTACGCACTCCTCTCTCTTGCAAACACTTCGCTAAGGCAGTTGGTTTTCAGCATACTATCCTGTTGTCCTCTGGCGCCTTATTCGAATCGCTTGTCTCATTTCCAAAAAAGTAGCTTTCAAATAGAATAAAGATGCCTACGAGACTTTCCACGTTGGATCTTTTCTATCTAAAATTTAATCGAAAATTCTTGAAGTTGACTGTGAACATTTTCTGAATTTTTTGCGTTCAGTGCTCATCTTTTCATTTTCACTTATTTTCGCTTATTTTTCATTGCATTTACTTAAGTAAAAAGATATAATTACTTACGTACACTTAAGAGGTTGGTGATCACCCATGTATCAAGAGGAAAGATTATTGGCGATTCTCGAGTTTTTGAAAAAAAACGACCGCATTTCTATTGAGCAGATTTGCTCCCTTTTTGATGTTTCACGGGATACAGCAAGGAGAGATCTCGTCAGGCTCGAGGAGGAAAAATCGATCGTGCGCACCCGGGGCGGCGCGATCCTGCCGACTTTTCACGATGAAATAAAAAGCTATACGAGCCGGCTGAACATCGTATCGGAAGAGAAAAAGATCATTGGCAAAAAAGCGGCTTCCCTGATCTATCCCGGTGACAGAGTGATACTGGACGCATCAACAACCGTTCACGCCTGCGCGGAGCAACTTGAAAACATCGACTGCACCGTGATTACAAATTCCATCAATCAGGCGGATGTTTTATCCGCTCACCCGAAAGTAAATATTCAGCTGCTTGGCGGAACGCTGGAAAAGGAACACCGCTATCTTTACGGCTCCTCCGTTGTGGATAAATTATCGGAGTACTATGTCGATAAAGCCTTTATCGGTGTTGTCGGTATCTCCCAAAAAGGAGCAACCATCGCCCACGAAGAGGACGGAATCGTCAAACGGAAAATGATACAGCAGGCAAAGCAAGTCATCGTCCTGGCAGATCACACGAAGCTGGGAAATACCGAATACTTCAAATTTGCCGAGCTGGCCGATATTGATTTACTCATAACAGACAAAACACCTCCGAAAGCGATCATGGATTTATTAAGCAACTACAACGTGGAACTCTTAACTGCCGACCAAGAAGACAGGAGAGGATAAAAATGGTAAAATTAATTGCCGTCGATTTGGACGGCACGCTGCTGAATGTAAATTGCCGGATCAGTGAGAAAAACTTGGAGTCGATTCGTCGCGCACAAAGTCATGGGGTGGAAGTGGTGATCGCTACAGGCCGGGCTCATTTTGATGTAAAGGATATTTTTAAAAATACAGGAATACAGACGTGGATTATCGGCGCAAATGGGGCTACTATCCATAAGCCCTCCGGAGAACGGTTTCACTCCGTGCCGCTCAACAGGGAGGAGGCGCTGACCGCGGTAAACTGGCTGGAAAAAGAAGAATTTTATTATGAAGTGTTTGCCGACCACGCTATTTTCTCACCGCATCATGGCCGGGAGCTTTTGGATTCCGAAATCAGCAAAATCAAAAGCAGATATCCCGATATCGAGCCGGGGGTGCTAGAAGAGTCAGCCGCAAAACAGTTCCAGCAAACAGGATATTCCTATATCGAATCCTCACTGGAGCTTGCTGCAGCAGATACCGCCTTTTACAATATCCTCGCCTTTTCTTTCGATAAAGAAAAGCTGGAAAAAGGACGTTTAACGTTTATGGGAAACAAAAAGCTGACGGTTGTCAGCTCGGGGGACCATAATTTTGAATTGGAGCATAGAAATGCTTCCAAAGGCAACGCATTGAAAATCGTCGCTGATCACTTCAAGATCCGCATGGCTGATACTGCTGCCGTCGGCGACAGCTTTAACGACTTATCCATGCTGCAAATCGTCGGCAAAAGCGCGGCGATGGGAAACGCCCATCCGGAAATCAAAGCTGCCTGTCATGAAGTGACCCAGTCAAACTCGGAAGACGGAGTCGCTCATTTTATTAGCTCTCTGCTTTCGTATCGGCAGAAGACCGAAACGACAGTATCGTAAAAGTGATGCTTAAATCCTTGTTGGCGTAACGCAATTGCGGCGTAATGATGAGGATTTGAGACATAAATTAGCAAAAGAGGCCGGTGCCAAAAGGGGTTTACCTTTTCGGATCGGTCTCGTCCTTTATGCCCCGCCACTCCAATTTTTTTATTCCACGCTTATTTAATACCAATCTTTGCTGTACAACATTTTATGAAAATAATCTAACAATAATGGGGATACTTGCTAATAGTGTTTGTTCAAAAAGATCGGTTTTTATCTTTTTGAACAAACACGAAGCAAAGAGCCGTTCTTCACTGAGACACTGCGAACTGTCTCATCGTGTCATCGCACGCGATGGCACTTGGACAGACGTCGTCGCTCTACTAGCAGAGGAAGAGACAATGAGTGGAGCCGATGCATTCTTTTAAATCCGGCTACGAGTGGGGTTCTCGGAACCAGGATGGTGACATTCCGCCGTTGCTCACAGGACGTGAGCGGCTTTTAGGCGGAATTGGAGGATGGTGACATTCCGCCGTTGCCCATAGGACGTGGGCAGCACTTAGGCGGAATTGAGTGCATCGAGCGGAACCATTGCCTTTTTGAACATCCTCTAAATAGAAACAACCAGCACAAGTTTTTGTTAGGAGCTGAACCAATTGATACCATTCCTTTTCATTCTTTGCTTTCTCATCACGATCCTGCTAACGCCGGTGATCAAATCCTTTGCATTAAAAATCGGTGCCATCGATCACCCCGCGGAGCGAAAGGTGCACAAAAAACAGACACCGCTCCTTGGCGGTTTGGCAATATATATCAGCTTTATGATCGGCGTTATTATTCTGATGCCTGACCGTTCCTATACCATACCGATTATTTGTGGGGCTGCCATTGTCACCTTGACCGGGCTGATCGATGATATTTTCACCCTATCTGTCAAATGGAAGCTTTTCGGACAAAGCATTGCAGCTGTCGTCGTCATTATCGGCGGCGTGGATATTGAATTTATCGCCTTGCCGTTTGACCGGACGCTTGAGTTTGGACTGTTTGGCATTCCGCTGACCTTCCTCTGGATCATCGCGATTACAAACGCCATCAATTTAATTGATGGCTTGGACGGTTTAGCTGCGGGCGTATCGTCCATTGTCTTAACTACGATCTCGATCATTGCGGCAATGGAAGGAAATATCGTCATTTTTGCGCTTGCTGTTCTCCTGTTAGCAAGCACTTCAAGTTTTTTATTCTACAATTTTCATCCGGCAAAAATATTTATGGGAGATACCGGCTCGCTGTTTCTCGGTTTTATGATAGCCGTTATTTCCATCCTCGGCTTTAAAAGCATTACTTTTTTTACCTTAATCGTTCCAATTATTATTCTCGGTGTTCCTATATCCGATTCTGTCTTCGCGATCATACGGAGACTTGTCAATAAAAAACCTTTAGCGGCACCTGATAACGCCCATCTCCATCACTGTATTCTTAACCTCGGCTTCTCGCACCGGGCGACGGTCGTTTTAATTTACGGTCTGAGTGCATTTTTCGCCATTTGTGCGGTGCTGCTGGCGAAGTCTACCTTATTGGGCGGCATCATTATCACGGTGATCTTTATTCTCACCCTGGAACTGGTTGTCGAAATGGTCGGTCTGGTTCACCGGCGCTACCGCCCGATGTTAAATTTTATCCAGCGGCTCATCAGCTTGAAAAATTCCCAGTACAGCATTTTTTAATGAAGTTTCCGCTCCGACAACAATAGAAAACGAAGTCATTTGCTAGCAAAGCACCTTTCCAAGGGGCTGTGTCAAAAGCAAAAAATATTAGGGCAATGGCTCCGTGCTTGTCTCTTCCTCTGCAAGCACAGCTTCGATGACTATCCGTCGAGACAACTCGATGGGAAAGCATCGTAGCTTTGCTCGTCGTTGCACGCTCGATAGGAAAAAAACACGCCTATCGGGCTTTTAAAAAGATGCAACGGCTTCGCTCATTGCTTCGGGGGTGTCTCAAAAGGGAAAAAACACCTTTTTGAGACATCCTTTTTACCTATTTTGCCGGCGCAGTAAATCGTTGATGCATTTTCGTCCATCCCAACTTTTTCACAGTTAAAGCTAGAGCCTCTCAACTGTCACTGCCGATTCGCTTTCAAAAAATGTCGTCAATAGCCAGGTTGTTCTCTGGGAGTCGTGTTGCTTTTATCATCGCCGCCAATAAACTGCAATTGCTGTTGTGCTGCTGCTATTGTCCTTTCTGCCTGCTGTTGCCAGGCAATAATTTGCTCGATAAACTGCCGATAATATCCGCTTACATCACCTCTCATAACAAAGAGCCATTTTTTAACATCTGCATCCTCTTCCAATGATTTCTGAACACATGCAATCAACGTCGTTACAATCGATTCATGAAACTCTCCCTGACTTAAGCGGTATGCAGAACCGGCTGCTGTCACCCGGTGATAAGAAGCAGGAACAAGATGACTGTGCATTTCAGCATTACCTTTTACGTCGCTCGTTTCCGGGACATGAAACAGCTGTGTACTCATAGAACAAACCATTTGTTCGGCTAAGAGGCTCTCGTTCAGGAGATTCCATATGGAATACCAATAATAATGATTCAATTTGCTCACCTGCTTTTAGGTAATATAGGCCACTGCCATATTCTATGCAAACATTTTAATTTGTTTATGATTTTTACTAAAAAGGTATATTCAAAAAAGACATTACAGGGCCAGCACCGCTAGCGTGTTTTTTATTCAGCTTCTCCCGAATGTCCTTAGCATTTCCATAATAAAAAGCACATTCTCCGCAAAGGGAGCAATGTGCTTATTTATTCCTATAAGCTTCGGTTAACACGGTTGCTTTCGTTCAAAATCCATAGCCGGTAGCGCCAAATTTCTCGACATCACCAAGTAGGAATTTTTTCTATTGCAACGCCGTTTTTAATGTTTCGATATTGCTTCGCATCAAGGTAAAATAATCTTCCCCGCCGTCCAATTCTTCCTGGGTTAGCGATTCCAGGTTGTGAAGCCACAGTGCTTCGGCTCCCACCTCGTCACGAACGGTTTCTGCAATATTTACGGGAATATTTTGTTCAAACATGATGTGCGTAATATTATTTGCTTCCACAAATGCGATCGTTTCTTGAATTTGCTTGATCGATGGTTCGTTCGTCGGCGACAGCCCGGCAATACCTATCTGATGAATACCGTATCTGTCATCCCAATATCCATAACCGGCATGGGATACGACAATCGTATCTTTTGATATTTCATCCGCCATCGCAACAAATTCCTCGTCCAACGCTTCCAGCTCTGCTGTTAACGCCTCAAAGTTTTCGGTGAAGAGCTCTTCCCCGTCCGGATACAATTCCACAAGTGCCGTTTTGATGTTTTCCGCAAGCTGAACAGCCCGAAGCGGATCCAGCCAAACATGAGGATCTTCCTCGCCGTGCGCGTGTCCGTGATCATCGCCATCTTCTTCATGCGCATGGTCGTCTTCTTCATGCGCATGGTCGTCTTCTTCATGCGCGTGATCGTCTTCTTCGTGCGCGTGGTCGTCTTCTTCATGCGCGTGATCGTCTTCTTCGTGCGCGTGATCGTCTTCTTCGTGCGCGTGGTCATGATCATATCCGATGAATTCAAGTCCATCTGCCGCCGTCAGAATCATCACCTCATGAGAAGCAATCGTTTCCTTGATACGTTCAGCAAAGCCTTCGAAACCCGCCCCATTATAAATGAATAAATCCCCGTCAGCGATCTCGATCATTTGATTTGCCGTCGGCTCAAACGAATGGGCATCTGCTCCTGCCGGAACTATGTTGGTAACCTCCACATGATCGCCACCAATGCGGCTTGCGAAATACTCTAATGGATAAAGAGTCGTATATACCTTCAGCGTTTCTGCCGTGTTCCCCGCTGCATCATCACTAGTATCAGATGTTTCATTTTCTTCTTGTCCGCATGCTGAAAGAATCATTGCCAAAACAAGCATCACGGAAAATAAAATTGATAGTTTCTTCATATTTTCTCCTTTCGTAATCATTTCGTCTTATCCAAATCCGAGTATATCGTAATAATTTCGATTTGTAAACAATAATGATTACGATTCATATTTTCGATATGCATTGAAAAAGCCCCCAAAGATCGTGTTCGATCCCCGGGAGCGCACTCCAAGTATATATTTATATCTCCATATCTATTATCGAATTTCCAAGTCCAGTCCTGATTGTTCGATCAATTCTCTAGTATCCTCCCAAACTTCACCGAGCTTGGAAAGCGGCATTTCATGCGTTTTGTACTCCGAAATTTTCATTGCATGCTCGTATGCATCAATGTCAGGATTCACAGGTACTTCCATTGAATTGAAAGAAAATACTTCTTGGTTTTCATCCTTCAGCAGCCAATCTAAAAACAGTTTCGCATTGTCTTCATTCGGTGCATGATGAATGAAGCCCACTCCAGCCGCATTGACAATAGCACCCATATCATCATCACCCTGATCCGGATAAACAACTCCGACATTGTTGTCCGTCGGCTCTTCCAACTGCTGATGGTAGTAATAATTATTGACGAGACCGAATGCCACTTCCCCGGAACCGACGGCACGGCGAATATCCCCGTGACCTTCCGTGATGATGGCTGCATTATCTTTTACTATGGAGAGCCACTCGGAAACTTTTTCATCTCCCCACTCCTGGCGCAAAGCGGAAACTTGCGCAATCATGCTCCCGTTGCCGCCGCGGGTAATCGCAAACTGTCCAGCATATTTCGAATCAGTTAACTCCCAAAGGGTGGATGGTAACTCCTCTTCCGTCACTTCATCTTTGTTATACATGAATACACGCGTCCGCGCTGACAGCCCTATCCATGAATTATCCTCCGCCCGGAATCTTTCGTCGATGCTCTCGATGTTTTCCGGTGCGTAGGCTTGCAGCAAACCTTCCATTCTTAAATGTTCAAGGGCGCCGATATCATTGGAAATAAAAATATCCGCATACGCATTTTCACCTTCTCGTTTAATGCGGTTTATCGCATCATCACCGCCGTGATAAGCTTCGACCTTAATCCCTGTTTCCGTTTCAAATTTTTCCAGCAGCTCATCAACAAACGTTTCGTTTCGTGAAGAATACACCACCAGTTCTCCAGATCCTTCAACAGCTGCTTCCTCTTCCCCGTTTTGCTCCTCAGTTGCTTCCTCTTCAGCGGCGCCTTGATCATTCTCTTCCGGCTCCTGTTCATTGTTGTCCCCGCAACCGGCAACAATGAACAGCGTCATTGCCATCAATGCAAAAAAGACAAGCTTCAATCGTTTCGTCATTCTGTGATGCCCCCAGTCTACTAAGATAATTGATAATGATAATCATCCTTAATGTTCGTCTTCATTTTAGCGAACGCTCGCACCTCTTGTCAATCGGTCTTTAGAAACTTCTCTTTTTGTTTTGTTTATTAAGGAGTGCATGTCGACTTTCTAAGCGATAAAATGCAGCTTTAAATAGGCGCTAAAAAAACACCCATCCCTTGGAAAGACAGGTGCTTTTTTCTGCTTCATTGATCAAGACCAGGAAGCGATGTCCACCATTTACGCCAACCCTTTCGGAGGTATCCTGGCTGGCTTTCACGAACCGCCGCCTGCTTTATTCAATCACTCGTTTGGCAAACAAGTAATTATCCTTCCAATAGCCAATATTCATAAAATTCTCAGCGATATGGACGCCCCGTGAAGATGAGGCATGAATCATGTCGCCGTTTCCGATGTATATCCCGAGGTGACCGACTCTGCCGTCAGAATACAAGTCGGGAGTTGTAAAAAATACGAGGTCGCCCGGCTGAAAACTGGTGACGGTCGTGCCAAGCGCTGCCTGCTCTCGCGATGTACGCGGCAAGGAAATGCCGTGCTGTGCAAAGACATGCATCGTATATGAAGAACAGTCAAAAAGATTCGGCGCTTCGTTCAGCGTCGCTCCAAATTTGTAGCCGGCACCTAAATATTTTTTCGCTTCGGCTACGATGCTGTTGCGTAAATCCGCCGCAGGAGCCGGATTCGTTTCTTCCACCCGGCGATGTTCATCAATCGGTTCCATTTCTTTTGCCTGTCCGCTCGGAGGAAGCTTGAGCAATTGCCCAGCATAGATGAGGTCACCAGTTAGCTGGTTGGCGGATTTCAGCGCCTGGACCGTCGTATGGTGAGATTTTGCAATTTGCGACAGCGTGTCCCCCGGCTGTATCCGGTACTTGGTTGCCGGCTTTTCAATCTGGACCGAGCCGTTTTCAGGCTTAAAATAAATATTGGCATTAAACAAGGCGCTTGCCCCGTTCAGCGGAACATATGCTGTTTCATTGATCCAGCGAGGCGGCTGAACATTGATATACTCATTTCCTCGTCTGGCAAGAGTTCCGCCCATTGTCGTTCTTACAACCGTTGAACCGTCGGTAACCTGATACGTCTTCGTTTGCGATTCAAACCGTATATCATTGTATCCAAGAATTCTCGCCAGTTCTGTAAATGGAACATAGTAATGACCGTCCAAGCGGATGGGATCAATTCCATTTACCATTTTTCCATTAATCGCCACCCCCGCTGTGGGAACTCGCTCATAAGCTTTTGCGGGGGCTGCTGCGACCCCTTGAATCATCATCAACATTGCCAGCAAGCAGACAAAAAAAACTCGCAAGCTTAGGATATTCCTCTTTTCCATGTTTGCCTCCTAATTATTAAAGACTGATACATCACAGAAAATAGTATCCTTCTTTCGAACCAGCTTTATTCATAAGCGGATGCTTCTTTACACGTTCGTTCACTTGCCGTCATGCCGCGCAAGAACGGAAATTGCTTTTGTTCCCACTCCGACAAACGTTTCAATAATCGTCTGTGCCCCGGCAATGGAAAACAGGAAAATAATCGGCATGAAGATGGCAGGAAACAATAAATAGCCACCGCCTAAAATAATTGCGCTCCAAATCCCCGCACACCAGTAACAGTTAAGAAGGTAGCCAAAGTTTGATGAAGGAACTTTTTTCGTCTTCGCATGTCCATGAATGTCGACAATCGTTTTCCGTTTCATAAACGGATTTCTTAGAAACTCGGTAATTTTATCGAAAACAATCAGATGAGTAAAACGATAGCTTGCCAAAATAAGCATTAAAAACAACAGCCATTCGTTTTTTATATGAAGAAAATCCACTGCTGATCCGCTCCCCGTTGTAAATCATAGACCGCCCCGTTCACGGCGTCAGAAAATAGCCTGCGGCTGTTATCGGTTCACCTCATTTGTTTGCTGCCCGCGGATGATTTCGTTCCGCTCACCGCCATCCGCTAATTCCTCGGAAAAGGCATGCTCTTTCTTGCTCTTCTTAGACACAAGCTTGGACGCCTTAAGATCAGCTGACGATAAATTTAAGTTTGGCGTTCCTTCTTCATTCCATTTTCCCATTGCTTTCCCTCCTTCGCTCGAAATATTATCCTTAGTATGTCCTAAATTTTTCAAGGAATGCTGGAACGGGAGCAGTCCACAAATAACAATAAAGAGGGCGTGCGAATTTTTCGCACACCCCTTTTCTGTAAATGTTCTTTAAGAGCGTGTTCAAAAAGGCAATGGCTCCGCTCGATGCACTCAATTCCGCCTAAGTGCTGCCCACGTCCTATGGGCAACGGCGGAATGTCACCATCCTCCAATTCCGCCTAAAAGCCGCTCACGTCCTGTGAGCAACGGCGGAATGTCACCATCCTGGTTCCGAGAACCCCACTCGTAGCCGGATTTAAAAGAATGCATCGGCTCCACTCATTGTCTCTTCCTCTGCTAGTAGAGCGCCGACGTCTGTCCTAGTGCCATCGCGTGCGATGACACGATGTGACAGTTCGCAGTGTCTCAGTGAAGAACGGCTCATTGCTTCGTATTTGTTCAAAAAGATAAAAACCGACCTTTTTGAACAAATACTTTAAAAGTAAACCGCCCGGTTACGCCCTTGCTTTTTTGCGATATAAAGCGCATCATCCGCCTTCTTTACTAACGTTTGCATATCCGTTCCGTTAATGGGAAACAGTGAAATGCCGATGCTGACGCTGCTGTAAATAGGTGTACCCTCATAAAACCACGGCTCCCTGATTTTTTCAAACAGCATGTCCACGGCCTTGTCAACGGTTGCCTTACTTTGTACTTCATTTAACACAATGTTAAATTCATCCCCGCCGACTCTCGACACCACATCCTTTTTCGATGGAAAACAGTCGCGGATTCTTCCTGCCAGCTCTTTTAAAAATAAATCACCGACACCATGCCCGTAAGTATCGTTGATCAGTTTGAACTGATCGCAATCAAGATACAGAAGGGCAACCTGGTAATAATTTTTTTTCGCATTTTCAATCGCGTCATTGAAAATCATGCGCAAAAGTTGTATATTCGGCAACCCTGTTAAATGATCATAATATGCCATCTGATGGATTTGTTTCTCATAAATCTTCCGTTCGGTAATGTCTTCGCCGACAACGAGAATTTGCTTCATCTTTTTTTTGCCGCCGGCCTCAACAATCGGAATGAAGTCGATGGACAGATACACTTCTTCTCCGGCGCGGCTAATGGTTTTGATTTCCCGCTTCATATGCTTCCCGTTCTTGTTCAAAGCAGCGATAACCTTCGCGATTTTCCGCCATTCATCAGGAAGCATGAATTTTCCCAGCGGTTCCTGAAGCAATTCCTCCGGCTGGACGCCGATGACGCGGGAATGGGAAGGAGAAGCATACAGGATGTTGCCGTCTTTTGTGAGCAATTGAATCAATGCTTTGGAATTTTCAGCAATAAGGCGGTACCGTTCCTCACTTTCCATTAACTTCCGTTCAGTCAGCTTGCGTGTAGAAATATCTCTTGTCACCGAAATGATATGTGACACTTCATTTTGTTTATTGATGATCGGATTAAGTATCGATTCTTCATATCTATCGTCACCAATCGAATATTCGTAACGAAGCTGTTCTTTTTTGTTCAGCACTAAGCGATATTTTTCTTTAATAAACCGGGCATTCGTTTCCGGCATGACATCTTCAAGGTTTTTTCCGATAATGCGGCTGTCATCTATGTTTAATCGCTGCTTTGCAGCAGAATTAAGCACGGTGTAGCGAAACTCCTTCTGATCGACAACTTCCATTATAAATATCATATCTTGCATGTAATTAATAAAGCGAACAAATTCTTCGCGATTTGTCGTAAAGAGACGCTCCAACTTATGACTCACCTCCATGTGAACTTTCATTTCTACAGGACTTTTGTCCCTATCGCAGCAGTGGCGTTCGTTCATCCGTTTTGAACGACTGCTCGTGAGTAGCTCCCTTATTATTCTCTTTTTCAATTGTCGGTAAAGCGCGCAAACCAATTGTCTAAATCTCGTGATAAACTTGATATCATCACGTTTTTTCGCATTGCAACAACGATGTGATGTTACGATTGTAAAACGGTATCCGGGAAGTTGTCGAATAAAAGCTTATACAAATTATATCATTTATTTTTAAAGTAACATATAAATTATTGATGTTTCATAAAATTTCAACATACAAATGTACTAAAAATACCAAATAAAAAAAGGCAACCCGAACAGGATAACCAAGCCTTAAGACCTATTCAGAGACTGGATTTTCCAATGAATTTATCCGTCAAGAAACCTGCGCCTTTGTTCGTGATACTATTTGTCAAACACCGCTTCGCTTTTTTGCACTTCGCGCTCCCGCACTGCTATGTCAATCTGCGCTCCGCCCGCCGCAGCGCCTGCTACACTATTTTTTTATACCGATTAATATTAGCAGAATTCCCAGTGCTACGATCAATATTTTTCCAAAGGAAATTTTATCCGCAATTCCGATTAAACCGATCGTCATCGTAATAATTAAAATTATCGGTCCGGCGATCGCAAGCAATGCATTGATGGCCAGGGCTTTCTCCACACTGTTGAATTTCAGCATCAATAATGCCGCAGTCACTTCAAATGTACCGGAGAGAAGGCGAAGTACAACCATTGCTATCAAAGCAGTCTCAAGTGTTGCAAACCAATTTTTTAGCATTCCCAGTCACCTCTTGTCCCATTCTCTTACTACGATATGTACGGGAAACATAGAAAATGCTTGCCAATCGAATCAAAGTACTTCGCTGCTTCTTTCTCGTTTCTGGAATCATCACAATGCACATGCTAGTTCACAGAGGTTCAGTGACAGCAGCCTCACCTGGGAAAAATGCACTAATTTTCCCCGGCATTGGCAACTGTTAAACATATGGAAGCGTTATTTTGTTCAATAAATAGTCACGAATATCTACTTTAATAGTTTGTGAAGTAATATACAATGTATATGATATTAACTATTTGGACGCTTATGTCGATTGACATCAACCATGAAAACATAAGCTTCGCAGTAATATGATGAGAAGTTGGCCCGAGACAGCGGTCCTGTCAAAGACCAATCACACCGTTTCGCTGTAGACACCCAAATCCCGAAATACGTGATGGTTTTTTGTTTGTTTACACTACTGCCTTTATGCTTCTCAAGCTTTCAACAAACGAAGAAAAGGAGAAATCGTCATGGAAAAAACAAAAAATCGTTGGTTAATTGCCTTATCAGCAGTTGGGATTCATATTTCCATCGGTTCCGTCTATGCGTGGAGCGTTTATACAAAGCCGATTACGGAACAATTCGGTTGGGCATTAACAGATGTGCAACTTACCTTCAGCATTGCGATTTTGTTTTTAGGATTGTCCGCCGCGTTCTTAGGACATTTTGTGGAAAAATACGGTCCGAGGACATCCGGTATCCTGTCCGCCTGCTTTTTCGGAATCGGCATTGCCGGTTCGGGAATCGCGATTTTGCTTGAAAATATTTATTTGCTCTATATTTTTTATGGAGTATTCGGAGGAATTGGTTTAGGTGTCGGTTACATTACCCCTGTTTCCACACTTGTTAAATGGTTCCCTGACAGACGGGGCCTTGCCACCGGCTTGGCGATCATGGGCTTCGGGTTTGCATCGATGATTAGCAGTCCTATCATTAATTCTCTTATTGGCTCAGTCGGTCTTATGAATACGTTCTTCATTCTTGGAGCTTCCTATTTTGTCATTATCATCTTCTCTGCCCAATATTTGGAGCCGCCGGAAAAAGGCTGGCTGCCAAAAGGTTTTGAAGCGCAGGCGAAAAACGGCAAAGCAGAAATCAAAAAGGATCTCGCCCAACTCACGGCAAACGAAGCGGTTCGGACAAAACGTTTCTGGTATTTATGGATTATGCTGTTTATTAACATCACTTGCGGCATTGCGATTATTTCCGTTGCATCGCCAATGGCTCAGGAAATTGTCGGGCTGAGCGCCGCTGCCGCCGCGACGATGGTCGGCTTGATCGGTGTCTTTAACGGCGCCGGCAGAATTGCCTGGGCATCGCTGTCAGACTATATCGGCCGCGCTAACACCTACACAGCGTTTTTCGTCATTCAGATTGTGTCATTTTTTGTACTGCCAAGCATTACTCATGCCATTTTGTTCCAAATCGTTCTGTTCACCATCATGACGTGCTACGGCGGCGGCTTTTCGTCGATTCCAGCCTTCATCGGCGATGTTTTCGGAACAAAGCAGTTGAGCGCGATACACGGGTACATCCTGACGGCTTGGGCTGCTGCCGGTCTCGTCGGCCCGATCCTCACGGCTTGGGTGCGCGAAGCGACCGGAAGCTACCAAAGCATGCTGTTTATTTTCGGCAGTATGTTTATCGTCGCGTTTGTCTTCTCCTTGCTGATCCGCCTGGATATTCGCAGACTGGAAAAAATCCAACAGCAAAGAGAACAAGCAGAGGCCGATGTAAAAATAACCTCTGTTTCTTGATAGGACTTCTGAAAAAGTTGATTGCTAGCTTTTTCAGCGGCTTCCGTTTTTTTCGATTCCGATATTTCTTGGAGGGGGGTGTCTCAAAAGGGTGTTTTTTCCCTTTTGAGACACCCCCGAAGCAATGAGCGAAGCCGCTGCATCTTTTTAAAAGCCCGATAGGCGTGTTTTTTTCCTATCGAGCTTGCAGCGACGAGCACAGCTACGATGCCTTTCCCATCGAGTTGTCTCGCTGGATAGTCATCTTAGCTGTGCTTGCAGAGAAAGAGACAAGCACGGAGCCATTGCCCTGTATTTTTTTAAAATCGCTTTGGCTTTTGACACAGCCCCTTCTGCAACAACGCAGACACGATCAGCCCGACGACAGCAGTCTTCTTTCCGAGTCCATCCTTTCTACCCTTTCCAGCAGATTTCGCTGACAGTTGTCAGCAAAATAAGAATATGTGTATATTTAAAAGAAAGAAAGCGAGGCAAGAAGAGAGGAAATATATTAGCATGAACACATTTTTATTTTTTATTATCATCATCACTTTTTTAGATACGTTCATCCAACTGCCGATTATTTCAACCTACTCGCAAGAGGTCGGCGCATCCAGCATGCTGACGGGGATGACCATCTCCGTTTATTCCTTGACAAACATGATCGGGAATGCTGTTTCCGGCTATTATATCGATCGTTACGGCAGAAAAAAACTATTGCTGACCGGCATGGCATTGGTAGCGGTGATTCTCCTTTTTTACCCGATGGCAACCTCCGGAGAGAGCCTGTTTTTCATACGATTGATTCATGGTTTTGCCGGCGGAGCGATGATCCCCGCCGCCTTTGCTTACCTTGGTGATATATCTCCAAAAACAGGAAATGGGAAAACGATGGCGTATTCCGGTGCCGGCATCGGTATTGCCGCGATCATCGGTCCCGCTGCCGGCGGTATTCTTTCCGCGAACATTTCCGTGGAGGCGGTATTTTATTTCACTTCCGCACTGTTCTTCCTGACATCTGCAGCAGTTGCTTTCCGGCTGAAGGAATCGTTTCAAACCGGAGGAAAAAGCGTCGTAACGGCCGGGTTTCGCAACTTGCTGACAGAACCGCTGATGCACCAGGCAATATTAAGCGCCTTTGCTTTGATGGCCAGCATGGGCACGCTGACGTTCGCCTTGCCATTAAAAATGGCAGCTTTATCTTACAGCTCATCAATTACCGGGGCACTGCTCAGCAGCTTCGGGATTGTCGCTATTTTTATTTTTTTGACACCGGGCAATCGTTTATACGATAAAGTACAAGCACAAACGCTGATTATTTTCGGGCTGTTCTTCATCGGTTCAGCGCTGCTTGCATTAGGGTTTGTCGATTCCCTGCCTGCCACCGCCCTCGCCATGGTCATATACGGCATCGGGTTTTCTTTTATTTTTCCTTCGATGAATAAGATGGTCGTTGAAGTATCGACAAAAAACGATCGCGGCAAAGCCTTTGGGTTATTCTATGCCGGTTTTTCCCTCGGCGTCGTCTTCGGCTCCCTTCTTTCCGGAGTGATTGCGGATATTTACGGCAAGCCGTTTCTTATCAGCAGCGCACTGATATTCACTTTTTTCTTGCTTTTTCTGATTCTGGTAAAGCGGCACAGCTTTTATCTAAAAATGAAATGATCTGGCGGAAGACGGCAGCGCGAATCCCTTCCCGCTCGTTCAACAGCTGATGGCGGGCGCCTTCAAAGTAAGCGACTTGAAATGAGTCGGATTTACGCTGATAAAATTCGATATTTTTCTTCCATTCGACGGTGCGGTCCTTCGTTCCCTGCAACAAATAAACGGGCCGCCTTTCTTCAGGACAGTTGACAAACTCCGCCTGCCACTCTTGAAAAGCGCGCAGCCATTCCGCTTTCAATACTTTTACCTGCAGCGGATCGTGCTTGATGAACCGCCGGTATGCGGCATCATGCGAATTTCTTTTAAAGTAACGCTTTTTTTCAGAAACGATTTTCCCGACAAAAAGCAAGAACCCTTTAAACAAATTCCAACGAAACGGCATATAAAGCGGCGCGACGAGGATCAGCCGCTGCAGTTGCACCCTCTGCACGGCGCTGGCATGGAACAATAAAGCGGCGCCGGTGGAATGACCTAAGCCGATAATATTCCCGCCCTTCACATAGTCGCAAAGTATCGAGAACCCAATCTCCACGGCAAGCAGATAACCGGCAAAGCCGGAGACCATTCCCGCTTCGCCTTCGGAAAATCCATGGCCGGGAAGATCGAGTACTACGACCTGGTAGCCTGCACGCAATAACCGGTTGACCGTTTTACTGAGTCCGCCGCTATGATCTAAATAGCCGTGAACTAAAAACACCGTTGCTTTCGGTGTTTGTTTCAGAAAAAATTGCATGAACAGCTTTTTCCCGCCTGCTCGAACAAACCCGCACCGGTATTCATCTGCATCATCTATGTGAAATTGATAATACATTAAATAAGCTTGAACACAATCATGTGTATAATGAGGATTGGTTTGTTCCAGGTGAATGTCCAGTGCTTTTATGGCTTCCAGCCATTGAAAATCTTCAGGCATATCTGTATCAGCCACGCTTTCGTTCATAAGAATGACAAATGCCGGTGTTCTTGGAAGAGAAACAGCGACGCTTCCCTTCAACCGAATTCCTAACTGCTTCTTTATTATCCCAAATATAACCTTGTATTTTCCAGCGTTTCACTCTTTTTGACAACCATCCTACTGTTTTTTTGCCGGTTCTATTTGTTTGGAAGCATTCATAATATATTTTCAGCAGTCTATTTTTGAACACTCTCTTACACAAATCAGGAAGAACAACGGGAGGTTTCATTCATGTCTAAGTACAACTTGAAAGGCCATAAGGGGACGGTCATTGTTTCATCTGTTGTCGCTGGAGCGGCACTGGCACCTATAGTCACCGGGCCAATGCAGCAGGAAGGACAAGAAGTGCCTGCTGTTGGCATGCGTCTTCCTCACACTACTTCCGTTCCTACTGCAGGACAGCTTAGTTATCAAGGATTTCCCGCTAATCAAACTTTGTATTCATTAATAGAAAATGCAAGCGATCCTGCCGGCGAAACAGGACTCGTTGCCTCGTTACTTTATGAACGGAATACAGCAGCATTCAAAAAGGCCAACGGATCGTCATCGCCGCCGTTAAGGCTTGTCACCAAAGAAGATGATGCTTCACAAATCTCTTCCACATCAATGAAAAGCGTTTGGCCTGAGGATACGGTCCTGCAACTGGGAGATGAGGGGCCGAAGGTGAAAACGATGCAGTCCTATTTAAGCGAATCAGGATATTACGTTTATACGATCGATGGCAAGTTCGGAGAAAAAACGAAAAAGGCAGTATCACTGTACCAAAAGGATCACGGGTTGAAAATTGACGGGATCGCCGGAATGGAAACCATTAACCATCTTATCGGTACGAAACAAGTCGTTGCCGCCGACACTTTCTACACTCATCTGCCTACAGATCCCGAGGGGAAAATTTACAGCCCAATCGCGCTCCATCAATCCACGGTTTATATCAATCAGACAATCCAGCAAACAGCAGAAAAAGAATCTCCCGAATCGCGGGAATATCTGCAGTTCGGTGACGAGGATAATCTTGTTGCAGACTTGCAGGAGCTTTTGATAAAAGCCGGGTATTACAGCGGTGAAGCAGACGGAATCTACGGAAGCACCACGCAGCAGGCTGTGCGACAGCTTCAAAGGGAGCAAAGCTTGGCTGTGGACGGCCTGGCAGGAAGTGAAGTATGGACCTTTCTCCAATCCGCCGATTTAAAGCGGATCTCGGAGCAAAGAACGATTGATCATCAGGAGAAACAAGCACAGCAGCAGAAAACAGCAGCTGCTAGCGAAAAAAAGGAAACATCGGCAGGCAGCGCTTCAGCGGCGACAGAACAAATCATTGCCAAAGCCGAGCAATTAATCGGCACCCCGTATGTATGGGGCGGGACATCGCCCTCCGGTTTCGATTGCAGCGGCTTTCTCGTCTACCTGTATCAGCAGGCAGAGCTAGAGCTTCCACGGACAGTCAGCGACATTTGGAATGCGACCACTTCCGTGTCATCGCCAAAGCGAGGCGATCTCGTCTTTTTTGAAACTTACAAAAAAGGGCCGTCTCACGCCGGAATCTACTTGGGGGACGGGGCGTTTATTCATACAGGCTCTTCCTCCGGCGTTACCATTTCCTACCTAGATCACTCCTACTGGAACGACCGCTATCTCGGGGCAAGAAAATATTAAAAATGGTGTTCAAAAAAGCAGACAAAAAAGTTCACAAAACGTTCACGGACATGGTCCGTGAACGTTTTGTGAACTTTGATTGAATGCAACGCTGTTTCTGTTATCATTTTGATGGATTTCGATGATTTCTTGACAAGGCTCTTCCATCCCTCCCCATTTCCAAAAAAAATCCCCCGCATTGCTGTATTTCACAAACATTCTCTCATTTAGAAATCTGTATTATAACAATACATCAACTGTGCTATTAAAAAGTTTAATAAAAAATCCTTATATATCAATACTTCCGTCTGATTTCAAAATGTGTACCAATAAAATAATAATTTATTTTTGAAAAGTGTGATAAATGTCACTACATTGAAAAGCTCTTTTTCTTATAATGAATCTAGGGAGTTTGTAATTTTTTTTTGAGGGGGAAATATCCATGTCTTTATTGCCAAAGAAAAACGAGCTTGGCTTCTTTGAGATCCGCTTGGAATCCATCGGCGGTCTCGGAGCAAACTTAGCTGGAAAAATGCTGGCTGAGGCCGGTGTTTTAGGACTGGGATTAAACGGATCCAACTTCTCTTCCTACGGATCGGAGAAGAAGGGATCTCCGGTAAAATCCTTTGTCCGTTTTTGTGATCCTGACACAGACATCCGCGACCACTCGCCGATTGAACAGCCGCATGTCATCGGCGTGTTCCACGAAGCACTTTACAAAATGATAGACGTTGTAAGCGGTTTAAACGCGGACGGAATCGTACTCGTCAACACGAAAAGGGAGTTTGATTCCGTAAAAGAAGATTTAAATCTGGAATACGGAACGTTAGCGATCGTCGATGCGCTGAAGATTGCCAATGAGGAAAAAACGAAGGTCAACACGGCGATGCTCGGCGCGCTTTACCGCATTCTTGACTTCCTTGATCCGGAAGAAATGAAAAGCGTCATTCGCCGCACTTTTGAAAAAAAATATCCGCATTTGGTTGAACCGAATATTCGGACCTTTGAACGCGGCTACGATGAAGTGTCATTTAAAACATATGATGTTCCGGCAGACGCCCAAAGCAAGCAATTTACGCGAGTCCAGCCGAGGCTGGGATATGAAACACAGGAAATCGGCGGAATTATTTCTGCACAAGCGAACAGTATTTTGAAAGACTTGAGCGGTTCACGTCAAGGGTTTCTCCCTGCCTATCACGCGGAATCCTGCATCCATTGTGCCGCCTGTGACACTGTCTGTCCTGACTTCTGCTTCGTCTGGAAGGAAGGCGAAGACAAGAAAGGGCGCAAACAAATGTTTTTGCAAGGAATTGACTATCAGTACTGCAAAGGTTGCTTAAAATGTATTGATGCCTGTCCGACAGATGCGCTTCAGGATATGGAAGAGAAACTCGGATACGCAGAACAAAACCGCGTGAAACATCACTTTCCGCTTGTCACAGGAGGGGTTCAGTAATGTCGATAATCGAAGATCGTTTAAATGAAAAGAAAACGACTGTTGCAGAGCAAGTGTCTACGTTTGAATCCGGAAATGAAATGGCAGCAACCGCTGCTGCTCAAATAAACTATCATTTGATGGGATACTTCCCGATCACGCCATCCACAGAGGTGGCCCAGTACTTGGATTTGATGAAATCCAAAGGTTTACACGATATTGAACTGATTGCCGCAGATGGCGAACACGGATCCGCCGGGATTTGTTTCGGGGCGGCCACAACGGGAGCGCGCGTGTTTAACGCCACGAGCGCCAACGGGCTATTATACATGATCGAACAATTGCCTGTCCAATCCGGACTGCGCTTTCCGATGGTGATGAACCTCGTGACCCGGTCTGTCAGCGGTCCCCTTGATATTCGCGGCGACCATTCCGATCTTTACTATGCCCTAAACACGGGATGGGTCATTCTTACCGCCCGTACACCGCAAGCCGTTTATGATATGAACATCATGGCATTGAAAATTGCCGAGCACGCGGACGTTCGTCTGCCGGTTATCGTTGCCTATGACGGCTTTTTTACATCCCACCAAAAACGCAGGGTGGAATACTTCAAACATCGCAAGGATGTGCAAAACTTTGTCGGCGAAGCACCGAAGGGATATCCGGTATCGATTGACAAGGAGAATCCGGTAACTATCGGAGCCCATATGAACGGAGACGATCTGCTGAACAACTGTTACCAGCAGTCGGAAGCTCTCTATCGCGCTTACGAGGTATATCAGGAAGTCAGCGCGGAATACGAACAATTTTCCGGCAGGAAATATCAAGTGCTGGATTTATACGAAATGGAAGACGCGGAAGTGGCCCTGTTCCTGTTAAACTCCGCGGCGGAATCTTCCAAAGACGTTGTCGACCGGCTCCGCGCCAAAGGAATCAAGGCAGGAGTCATCAGCCCGAACATCATTCGCCCGTTCCCGGCGGAGGAAATTCGCAACGCTTTGAAAAATGTGAAAGCAGTTCTCGTAGGAGAGCGAGCCGACTCTTACGGCGGTAACGGCGCCAACTTGACTCATGAAGTAAAATCGGCGCTGCAGGACGACAAGGACAACAACACGATCGTCTTGAGCAGAGTTTTCGGTCTTGGCGGAAAAGACTTTTATGCCGATGACGCAGAAAACTTCTTTCAAGCGGCTATTTCCGCAGCAGAAGCGGGTTATGCAGAAAAACCGTTTGATTATTACGGACAAACCCCTGGTGAACCGGAGAAAAAACTGGAGCAGGTCATCACGCCGATGACAGGCGACATATATAAAACCGGATTGATAAAAGTGACAAAAGATGAGGAATCAAACAAATTAAAAGTTCGCATCCCTCCCCTCCGGCAGCTAACGCAAAAGCCGAAGCGCTTTGCATCGGGTCATGGCGCCTGTCCTGGCTGCGGTATTTTTCCGGGACTGGAACTGTTCTTTAAGGGGATAGAAGGAGATGCGGTGATCCTGTTCCACACCGGCTGCGGCTACGTGGTAACGTCTGCTTATCCGTATACATCCCATAAACAGCCGTTTATTCACAACCTATTCCAGAACGGGCCGGCAACTTTATCCGGAACCGTGGAAGCATTTTTCGAAATGAAGCGCCGCGGAGAAATCGACATCGATGACGACTTCACGTTTGTCATGATCACCGGTGACGGCGGAATGGATATCGGGATGGGCTCTGCGGTCGGTACCGCTCTGCGCAACCATAAAATGATCATCCTTGAGTACGATAATGAAGGATATATGAATACCGGTTCCCAAATGTCTTACTCTACTCCGATAGGGCATATGACCAGTACGACAACCGTTGGAAAAAATAAGCCGGGGAAAGCTTTCCACCATAAAGACACGGCGCAAATTATGGCGGCAACAAACATTCCGTACGTATTTACCGGCACGGAAGCATTTCCGCAGGATTTAATTAAAAAAGCGGCAAAAGCACAATGGTATGCCCAACATGTCGGTTTAGTCTACGGAAAAATTCTCATTACCTGCCCATTAAACTGGAAATCCGAAGACCGCGACGGGGAAACAATCATGAAAGCTGCTGTGGACTCGTGCTTCTTCCCGCTTTATGAAATTGAGCAGGGAGAAACGACGATAACATATAATCCGGAAGCGAAAAAGAAACGGATCGAACTGTCCGACTGGTTAAAATATATGGGGAAAGCGAAGCATATGCTCAAGGAAGAAAATGCCCATGTATTGAGAGAATTTGAAAACGAGGTGGAGCGCCGCTGGCGAATATTGAAAGTGAAGCACGATACACCTTTCGTTTAATTCATTCTTTCTACTAGAATGTGCTCATCACACACGACTAATATAACGCTGGGGCTGTGTCAGAAGCCAAAAACTATTTAAAAAATATCAGGGCAATGGCACCGTGCTTGTCTCTTCCTCTGCAAGCACAGCTTCGCTGACTATCCGTCGAGACAAATCGATGTAAAAGGCATCGTAGCTGTGCTCGTCGCTGCACGCCCGATAGGAAAAAACCACTCCTATCGGGCTTTTGAAAAGATGTAGCGGCTTCGCTTATTGTCTCTTCCTCTGCTAGTATTGCACTGATGTCGATCCTAGTGCCATCGCGTGCGATGACACAACGAGACAGTGTCGCAGCTTCTCGGTGAAGTGTGGCTCATTGCTTCGGGGGTGTCTCAAATGAGACACCCCCTTCTTTTTGCATGCATAAACTTCGAAAAATCAGGTGAACCTTCTCCCCTACTCTAATGGTATAATTGCAAAAAACACAGTTATTTCCAAGGCTTATCTTTTGATAATCGCTCAGCCAGCTCTTTGCTTTTCACCCTTCTGCTTTTTCGGACTTTTGCCCGTTCCGCAGCTGTCTGGTGTAAATATATTTCCTCTTCCGTCTCAGGTACAACCTTCGGCACCTGTACAGGTGTATGCGAATTATTCAAAGCAACGAATGTTAAAAACGCCGTTGCCGCGATACGGCGGTCACCGGTATTTAAATTTTCCGCAACCACTTTAACGAATACTTCCATCGACGTGCGGCCTGCCCAAGTGACGAACGCTTCTAAGCAAACAGAATCCGTCGGCAGAATTGGATGTAAAAAGTCAACCGAATCAGTCGAAGCCGTAACCACTTCACCGCGGCAATGCCTTCTCGATGCGATGGACGCTACAGCGTCAATTTTCTTCATAAGAATTCCACCGAAAAGTGTATTATGATTGTTTGTATCGTTTGGCAAAACGAGATCCGTTTGCACTACCTTTGATTCCTTAATGTATTTTTCTGCCATTATGTTCCCCCTGCATCTTTCTCTATTTTATTGAAGCAACTGCCGGGACTTTTGCCAATCGCTTTGCCGACGATGCTTTTAAATAATTTACCATAATCAAGTGATCGTTGAAAAGTGATTTTTTGATTATTGTTTATCGACGCTGTCATACACGTTAAGCTGTTTCCGCTTGCAAATTGCGCCAATTCAATTTAGCGGGCGGCTGCTGTGTGAAAATGATGATTAGCAGAGATGGCAACCAGTTGAACAACCGCTGCGCTGCCGCCGGAAACCTCGACTATCTCCACCATGGGAAGCACCTCGTTTTCGCACACCAGTTCATCGCATAACATTTTTCCACCCCTATTCACTTTTTTGAAAAATCACGGAATGTTGCGCTTTTTCTTTGTGACGGAGGGAACCGAGGACAGCCTCCGTTACATTTTCTTTTTTAATGCGGTAGTAGGGCACAAAAACAGTCACTTCATCGGTGACAAACGGGTACGGATGTATTTTTACCTGGTGTTTCGATAGCCACTCACATTCAAAAGGAACGTCGTCAAAGGGAAGCATCCGCTGAGAAAAGCCGTCCCGAAACCAGGATATTTCCTCCTCCTTCCCGCTTCCCCACTCATTCATGCAGATATATAACGATAAATTGTCACATAATTGCAGCAAATCGAAATGAAACCGGACATGATCCACATTCCGGCGATTTTCTGTCAAGTATTCCTTCAGGCGCTGCTGCCGGATTTCCTCTTCGTTTCTAAACGATTCCGCTGCCGGGACAACCTTGCCATGAAAAAAGCTGGCATAATGAAGGCTGATCAATAACGCCGCATACTCATCCCGCTTTTCCATCTCATCCACACCAGTACGATAAGCTGCGATTTTCTCCTGCAACGGATGATCGACAAACGAAGCCGGCTTACCTGTTTCCTTTAACAGCAGCGGCCGTTGATCCAATGCCTGCCAACACCAGTCGTGGCACGCAACCGCAAGCTCCACAGATGGCCGTTCCTCCCTACCAAGAAAGTAATCCTGTTTCCACGCTTTGCACAGCTGTCCTGAGATGTGCGCATGATCATGCTGGTGAATCAAAATGAACTCGTCCGACCGCTCTCTGACAATCATGATTTTCTGTTTCCCCCTCTTCTGAATAACTCCATCCTACTCCCTATTGTACCATGAGAGAATGCCTTCACGTGTAGCAGGATATGCTATCCTGGAGCGCGTGACGATTGACAACCGGAACGTTCCACCATTGTTTTCATTTCTCAGCAAATACATCTTGTAAACACTTCTAGTGATTGGTACAATGAAAGCGTCTTAATTTGTTATTTTTGTTATCCAAAAACAAGATTTTATCGATGACGAAAATAATTTTTTTGGCCGTTAAAAAGAAAAACATGTATCTTTTTTAACATGCTTTATTATTACTATTGAGGTGGTACATATGACAATTAAAGTGAACGAGGACGCAAAGGAATTTCATTTGTTTAACGAAAGCATCAGCTACATTTTCAGAGTGCTGGAAAAAAGCAAGCAACTGGAGCATCTATACTACGGCAAAAAAATCACACACCGCGATTCCTTCATGCATTTCATCGAACGAGAAATCAGGCCGTCCTGCAATATGTTTGCAGGCGATCATACCTCTTCTTTGGAGCATATTAAACAGGAATATCCAAGTTACGGAACGACGGACTATCGTTACCCGGCCCATATGATTACCAATCAGATCGGTAGCCAAATCACGAATTTTCAGTATGAAGGCTATCGGATCATCCAAGGGAAACCTGCCCTTGACGGATTGCCGGCAACCTACGTCGATGATGCAGGGGAAGCAGAAACATTGGAGATCACATTAATTGATGACGTTTTGCAGTGCAAGCTGGTGTTAAGCTACACCATTTATGCAGACCGCAGTGTCCTTTGCCGCAATGCCCGCTTCACTAATGCCGGCAAGGAGTTTTTTTACCTGAATAACGCTATGAGCGCAAGTGTGGACTTCCCTGATGACGACTATGAAATGGTTCATCTTGCCGGTGCCTGGGCACGCGAAACCCATGTAAACACACAAAGGCTGTCCAAAGGCATACAGTCGATATACAGCGCTCGCGGTGCCAGCAGCCATGCCCACAATCCATTCCTTGCCTTAAAGCGGTCTGATGCGACGGAGCACAGCGGCGAAGTCTACGGCTTCAGTTTAGTGTACAGCGGTAACTTTTTGGCGCAGGCGGAAGTGGACACCTACGACGTGACGCGCGTCATTATCGGCATCCACCCGTTTCAGTTCAACTGGCGGCTGAAGCCCGGGGAAAGCTTCCAGACACCTGAGTGTGTCATGGTTTATTCCGAGCAGGGGCTAAACGGTATGAGTCAAACGTATCATGATTTATACCGCAAACGTTTAGTCCGCGGTTACTGGCGCGATCGGACAAGACCGATATTAATAAACAACTGGGAAGCAACCTATTTTGATTTCAATGAAGAAAAGGTTTTAACGATCGCAAAAACGGCGAAGGAGCTTGGAATTGAGCTTTTCGTACTGGATGACGGTTGGTTCGGTGAACGTCATGATGATACAAGCTCATTGGGTGACTGGTTTGAAAACAAGGAGAAGCTCCCCAACGGAATCGACGGCTTGTCGGAAAAAATAACAGCAATGGGAATGAAATTTGGTTTATGGTTTGAACCAGAAATGGTGTGTAAGGATACAAAGCTGTATTCCGCCCATCCGGAGTGGTTGATTGAAACGCCGAATCGTCATCCATCTCACGGGCGAAATCAATATGTACTGGATTTTTCCAGTGAGGAGGTAGTCGATCATATTTTTGAGCTAATGGATAATATTTTATCCAAATCCAAAATCTCCTATATTAAATGGGATATGAACCGGTATATTACCGAGCCTTATGCCAAAAGTCTCGATAGCGATCAGCAAGGAGAGCTGTTTCATCGCTATATTTTAGGTGTGTACAAGCTGTATGACAAATTAATTAAAAAATACCCGGAGATATTATTTGAATCATGTGCGGGCGGCGGCGCCCGCTTCGATGCCGGCTTATTGTATTATGCACCGCAGGCGTGGGCGAGCGATGACACGGATGCTGTAGAACGGCTGAAAATCCAGTACGGCACATCGATGGTATACCCGCTGAATGCCATCGGCAGCCACGTTTCTGCAGTGCCAAACCACCAGGTCGGTCGGATAACACCGATGGCTTCGCGCGCCAATGTAGCCTATTTCGGCACCTTTGGCTATGAAATGGACATTACGAAGTTAAACGACGAAGAAAAAGAAAAAATAAAAGAACATACCGCTTTTTTCAAGGAAAAACGGGAGTTAATCCGGACAGGACGATTTTACCGCCTCCTCAGCCCATTCGAGGCAAATGAAGTGTCCTGGATGGTTGTCTCAGAAGATAAAACGGAAGCAATCGTCGGCTATTACAAAGTGCTTGCAAAGCCAAACGACAAATATTACCGCATCCGCCTGAAAGGCTTGGATCCGTCAAAGCGTTATGCAATTAACGGCAAGGATTCCACCCATTACGGTGACGAATTGATGAACATCGGCATTATTCTTGCCGAAGATTTTACCGATCGCGCCGGTGACTTCTGGTCACAGGAGAAGCATGGGGACTTCTCTTCCCGATTATTCGTGCTGACGGAATGCCGTTAATCGAGCCGGTTCGCTTATGCTCATGATTTGAGTCCAGTCATTTTGATTACGGTTCATTTGGACCGGACTCAAACTCACTCAGGCTCCCGTATGCTCACGATTTGAGTCCGGTCGTTTTGATTGCGGTTCAATCAGACCGGATTCAGTCCCCCCTCATTTCTAAATAACCTCTTCCTTCCTTTGTTTCAGATCCGTCACAATTTTTCGTCGTTTAAGTGACCTATATCACCGAGACTCCTCAGGAAATTCCTTAATATAGAAAAAGTTGCTATACCAACATAATACTTGAGGAGGATTTTTTATGGATATGTTTTGCTACCAATGTGAGCAAACTCCCACAGGCGGCTGTACGGTCTTCGGGGTTTGCGGAAAAGACCCTGATATTGCAAGTCTCCAGGACACAATTATTTTCGGCTTAAAGGGAGTTGCGGCTTACGCAACGCACGCCAGACAATTAGGGTATTCAGACCCGATCGTCGATAAGATTACTCATGAGGCGTTGTATATGACGTTGACCAACTCTAATTTTAACATGCAAGAACACGTGGAAATGGCTTTGAAAGTCGGTGAAGCTACCGTACGGGTGATGGATTTGCTCGATAAAGCCCACACCGACCGCCTTGGTATTCCTCAACCGATCCAAGTATCGCAAAACAAAGTAGAAGGAAAAGCGATTGTCATTACCGGACATAATCTGTTTGCATTGGAGGAACTATTAAAACAAACAGAAGGAACCGGCATCAACATTTACACACACTCGGAAATGTTACCGGCACACGGCTATCCGCACTTGAAGAAGTACCCGCATTTAAAAGGGAACATCGGAAAAGCCTGGTTTGATCAGCGCCGCCTCTTTGAAAAATTTCAAGGTGCGATTTTAGCAACAACCAACTGTGTCATGCCAATTAAAGGTACATACGCCGATCGCTTCTTTTCCTATGAAGTTGCCGGTTTGGAAGGAGTAACTAAAATTCAGAACGATGACTTTACCCCATTGATCAACCGGGCGCTAGAGCTGCCGGAATGTCATTTAGAGTCCGACGAAACATTAGTGACAGGCTTTCATCATGAAACGGTACTTGGTCTCGCGCCGGAAATCATCGATGCCATCAAAGCCGGAAAAATCAAGCGCTTCTTCGTTATCGCCGGCTGTGACGCACCAGGTAAAGGCGGCGAGTACTATCGGGAACTGGCAACGTCCCTTCCGCCGGAAACAGTAATTTTAACAACTTCGTGCGGCAAATTCCGCTTTAACGATGTGGATTACGGAACCGTTCCCGGAACTGATATTCCGCGCTACATTGACCTTGGACAATGCAATAACTCCGGCTCAACCGTTAAAATCGCCATGGCTCTGGCAGACGCCTTTGAATGTGAAGTCAATGAACTGCCGGTAAGTATCGTACTGTCGTGGTTCGAACAAAAGGCGGTTGCCATTCTGCTCGGCTTGTTCAGTTTAGGAATTAAAGATATCCGTATCGGCCCTAAACCGCCGGAATTTATTTCGGAAGGAGTTCTGCATCACCTGCAAAACACATTTAATCTGCAGCTTATCGGAGACGCCAAAGCAGACATGGAAGCGATGCTTGGTGCTAATTAATCACTCGATACCTTTGGTGCTGCTGATCAAAAAAGTGTTCACTTGAATGACCAGATGCAGCCAATGGAAGCTGCGGGGCAATGTTGCTTCGTAGGTTCGGCCAGCTCAGGAAAAACAATCGCCTGATATGAGTGATTTCATATCAGGCGATTCAAGCTGTTCAATATCGTTCAAGAGGAATCTCTTTCATTTCCGAAACGAAACGGAAAACGGATCAAACCGGTTTAATGAATTTCTCCCTCACATTCCTCGCATTCGTGTGAATAACAGTCCGCCATTTCTTCGATAATCTCCCCGCATTTTGCACATTCTTTCGGCGGCAAATTTTTAAAGAACTCAGTACTAGAAATCAACATGTCAGCATCCCTCCATCCCTCTAAGTTCACCATTATTGTATTATAACAACGAACGAAATACAACAGATTTCAGTGAGACAAATTGAACATTATGTGAAAAAAATATTAAAATATTATAACATTTACTACCTTTATTACCATGTTTATATTAAAAACATACTACTCGTAACATATAACTGTAATTATTATTACTTTGTATTATATAACAATAGCGGTCGTTTTGCTATGGTTTTTTGTTAGAAAATTCTAAAAATATTCCCCGTAATATAGACTTCCCCTGGAGGTATCTTAGCTGTTGCTGGTTTTCCCTTCTTTTTTACTTAGTTTTTCTTTGAAACAACAATTTATACCTGAAAAAACGGGTTATTTCGATCGCTTCATAAGCTAAAGAATACAACCTCACCTTATAGCTTGAGCAAGATGCGCCGGCGCCACTCCATGTTCGGGCTCAGCATGGTTCGATGGAGAACCGCTTCGGAACACCAAGGGAGCTTTTTTATCGAACCGCAAAAAACCAGGATGTTCCAGACGGTTCATCCTGGTTTTGATATGATTTATTTCCGGGAAAGTGTCGTACATTTCTCCCTGCCCCGTGCGAACAAAGCGGACAGCCTTTTTCTGTTTACCCAGCGCTATTTTATGATAATTTCGCCGACAATTTTATCATAGTCTAATAGCAGCATCGTCTCCTCGTCCATTTTGACGACGCCGCTGGTGACATCCTTTAATCCTTGACTGATTTTAGACGGTTCTTCAATCTGTTCCGGTGAAACTCGGTGGATACGTGATACTGCGTGAACATGCAGGGCAACTTTTTCTCCATTTTTTTCCGTGACAATCAGCTTGTCTTCTTCCGTTTTTCCGGACTCAGAAAAGCCTATGACCTTTGCCATGTTTATCACAGGTATTACTTCTTCCCGCAAACGAATAATTCCCTCCACATGCGGATGAGAATGGGGGATGACAGTGAGCGCCATCGGCTGAATGATTTCTTTGATGTTAAAAATATCGAGACCAAACACCCCTTCACTTATGCTAAAAGCAATCACTTCAAGATCGTTCGCTTCGTTATCGACAGCCGCTGCACTTTGGTAATTTTTCATGGCTGCTTTCCTCCGTTCCATATATAAAATCAGATGAAAGAAAGTGTTTGTTTTACCGTGCTTTCTTCATCCGTTCCTCTATCTTCTATATCGGCAAAAAGGCACTCTCTTTTTAGAGGATGTTCAAAAAGTCTCAACGAATCTCTTCGTTACGTTGTCTCTCCGCTGCCCGAACCTGTTGCGGCTAGACCTTAGAAGTTGTTTTTTAAATGCAGGCCTCCTGCTAATACCCGAGTTGTGTTGGCAAAATGGCGCCGTCGGTATTCAAACAAGGGAGCCCCAAAAGATAAATCAGCCCTTTTGAGACTCCCTTCCTCTCTTAGATCGCCTTTGCCAGAATAATGAACCGGTGTTGTTTCACCTCAAAATAGCCTTTCGTCTGGATGATTTGGTGAATCTGATACAGCCTTTTCATATATTTTTCCGTATCAAAATCTGCTACTTGCCAAGGTATTGCTTTTAAATAGTAGACTAGCGCCCCAATATCATAAAAGCGCTGAAGCGGAAAAGCCTCCTGACAATCGATTATCTCAAAATGATGATTCGCTATTTCCTTACTGGCTGTATTCAAGTGCCAATCAGCGTACTCTTCATCAACCGATACTCCCAGTCTCTCATTTATTTCAGAGCAATCCGTCCCACCGACCTGCTGCGTGATAAACATCCCTTCATCGGAAATAATTCTTCTTACTTCCCGCAAGGAATAGGATTCATGCCGATTAATAATTAAATCAAAATAGGCATCATTAAACGGAAGCGCATCATCCTCTTCAAGCGGGACAACTTTTACTCCCAATGGCGTCAGCCTTTTACTCGCTATCGGGATATTGGGCTTGTAGCCCTCCGTTGCATACACCGTATCCGGCAGCGGCCGCACATTTGCCAAAAATTCTCCACCCCCGGTTCCCATATCCAGCACGGTGCCGGCATTTTGGACAAAAGGGAGAATCATACTGCCGTAAGACCAAGGAAGCAATCCACTCTGTACCCGTCCTGTTCCTGTGATAAACGAAAAATCCCAACCGGAAAACTGTTGACCTGTCCCTCTTATCAAGGAGATAAATTGATTGTCATTAAACATATTTTCACCCTCCAAAAACAGTTTTATTAGAAGATGTTCAAATAAGATCCCTTTACATTTCTTCACCGTTTTTATGACAGGGCGGTCCTCTTATCCATTGCCATTGTTTTTATATTTCATGTTCCCAACCGTACATGTTTCACCGCCAGTCTGCATCCTTCCAATAAAAAATGCTGATGATCCGAGTTTATCACAGCAAACACTGTTTGCCCATTCAAAGGAGAAGATTCTTCCTTATGCTTTGTAATCAAAACGCGTCTGAATGTTGTTTGTCCCCACCCGATCACGGTATTTCTGCCGTTTCCCTGATGTTTTTTCCTGGAGAAAACGCGTTCACTTGCAGGAAAGCGAAAACCAATCTATAATTAAACAAGTAAGAAGGATAGGAATTTAGGGGGATACGTGATCATGTTCAAACGATTTTTTTCGTCAGCGGTTTTAGTATTGACTGTGCTTTTTGCACCAGCTCTTACAGCGTTGGCTGCCGGCGGTGCAACAGAAGAGAACGGCGCCGCAGGATCACTCATGGAAGGACCGTTCGTTATTTTGGCAATCGGAACACTTGCCGTCATGACTTACTATTGCATTCGTGATTAAGCATTACTAAGAGAGTGTCTTCGATGCCGGGGACGCTCTCAAAACTTTTTATAGAGGATGTTCAAAGAGTCCGGACAACACTATGCGTTAGCGTTGCCTTTTCGCTGCTTACGCACGTTCTGCGCCAGACATGGAAGCCACGTTGTCACGATATAAAAACGAGTATGAACGCAGTAGGACGTTCACACTCGGATAAAGCTGACATTACTGGCCGCCCCGCCCCATCAAAGCCAAATCCGAATGTCAGCCATCGTTATTTTGTTATCACTTCCACTGATTCGATGATAACATCCTCCAACGGTTTGTCACCGGCGTCGGTTTCCACTCGCGCAATGTTATCTAATACATCCATCCCGTCGATGACTTGCCCGAACACAGTATGGCTGAAATCCAGATGCGGTGTTCCACCTAATTCTAAATAGTGTTCCTGCGTTTCTTCCGGAAAGCCGATCCCGTACTGCTCTTTTACCGCTTCAAACCATTCGTTGCTTAGATCTTCCTTCCCTGCATGAACGATAAAAAACTGACTGGAATTCGAATTCGGTCCGGAATTTGCCATGGAAAGCGCGCCGCGGAAGTGGGCTAGTGCCGTTGTGAATTCATCTTCAAACGCTTCGCCGTAAATGCTTTCTCCGCCTCCGCCGGTTCCGGTCGGGTCTCCTCCCTGGATCATAAAGTCTTCTATGACGCGGTGAAAGATGACATCGTCATAATAGCCGTCTTCACTCAGCGTCAGGAAATTTTCTACCGCTTTCGGCGCATATTCCGGGAAAAGCTTTATATGTATCGACCCCATATTCGTATGAATGATCGCTTCGCTTTCGTTTTCCGCCACTTCGTCTGATAATTGCGGATAAGCGTCAGGCGCTATTTCACGTTCCGGCTGCTGTTCTTTATCCGGCTCTTCTGCCGTTTCCTCGTCATCCGCCGGCTGCTCCTCCGGTGTTTCCTCCCCGTCCGGCGCTGCTCCTTGACTGCTGTCCGCACTTTCCTCCTTTCCTTGACCGCATGCTGTTGCCAGCAGCAGTACACTGAAACAGATAAGTAATAACGTCATCGTTTTTTTTCTCATCATCCGCATTTACTCCTTATTAAAAATTTGTTTCACTGATTCTTCCGTGGTGAGCCATATCACCGCCGCCTGGATTCCTTCCATGTATGATTAAAGATAAGCTAAACAAAGGAGGAATCATAATGAATCATGTACTTACACGCGATGCGAAAATCAGAGATATCGTCATTCGTGTTCCGCGTTCCGATGAAATATTTAAACAACATAAAATCGACTTTTGCTGCGGCGGCAACCGCCCGATACACGAAGCGCTTGCAGAAAAAGGGCTGGATGAAGCCTCGTTTCTGCAACAGTTGCAATCGCTTGCTGACCAGGCTGAGCAAATGAAAGCTTCCGATGAGCAGGATTGGACAACAGCAGCTTATTCCGTACTCATCGATCACATTCTCCAGCGCCATCACAGCTATCTCGTGGAGGAATTGCCTGATCTCAGTTTTTATGTCACAAAGATCTATCGGGTACACGGTGTCACCCATCCGGAATTGGCAGAGCTTCATCGCCTGTTCCACCAATTAAAGCTGGAGCTGGAGCAGCACATGGTAAAAGAGGAACAGATCATCTTCCCGGCCATTCGTCACTATGAAGCGACAAACGGACAAGCGGAGCGGGAGATCGCAGCAAGCCGCATCCATGAACTGGAAGCCGAACATGACGAAGCCGGTTCACTTCTTAAGCGCATCCGTGAAGTCACTTCTGATTTTACCTTACCTCCGGATGCTTGTACAACATATCGAATGACCTATAAACGGCTGGAAGAGCTCGAATCTGATATGTTCCAGCACGTCCATTTAGAAAATAACATCATGTTCCCCCGCCTGACGGGCGGAAATTAATTGTTCACAAAATGTTCAGGGACATGGTCCCTGAACATTTTGTGTCTTGACTAATTTGATTTATTGGGTAGAATAAAGATATACAGAACAAATGTTCTTACCCTTTGTTTCCTTCATCGGCTGCACAAGAAAGTACGCACAGAAAAGGAGAGAAGCATCATGGCCAAACTCACTGTTGAAGAAGAACACCTGAGTGAGTCATACATCTTGCTGGAGTTGGCCCGAAAAGTATTGGAGAAAGATCTTGCAAAAATCAACCAATCGCCCTTAAAGCTGAAGGACCCTTACATCCGACTGCTTGAGAAAACATTGCATCATATAAGTAAAGAACTGTATTCCATAAAAGTAAGCATGCGGAGTTTAGGGTTGAAAGTTCAGTTGAACAACCACGATGACACGTTTTCAGAATACACGATTTTTTTCAGGGGCTACGTATTGACGGCAAAATATTTAAATGCCCATTTAAAAACGCTGGTCAGCAAACAAATTTCCGGTCTGTTTACACAGGGCGGGAATGAAGCCCGCGAGCAACCGTCCCGCTGACACCCCCGAAGCAATGAGCGGAGCCATTGCCCTGATTTTTTTAAAAATAATTTTGGCCTTTGACACAGCCCCGTAAAATCGCTTTACGGATTTCCGCAAAGCGATTTTGTTCCATTCATCGTTTTTTACATTACCTAAACAAAAACGTCCCCTCTTCCTATTTCCCTCCCGCCAGCCTGTTCTTTATTTTCGGAAATACGCGTAACGCCGTATTGAAAAACACATCCTTCCAGGCGAAAGAAGGCATATATTCTTTAACAAACTCGATGTACGGCGCCATCTGAACAAGCGGCCAGTCCGTTCCAAAAATAAACTTTTCATAATGATCACAAAATGCAAGCGCATGCTTCATATGATCAAAAAAATGCGGCGTGCTCCGGATTCGCTGCACCTGACGCCGATCTCCCACGATCAGCCCGGATAAGTCGGCAAACATATTTCGATTTTTGTACACCACTTCCGCAGCATCAAGCATCCACGGATCACCGAAGTGGGCCATCACAAACATGACATCGCGGTGCTTCACCGCCACTTCATCCAACGTCAGCGGCTGAGCATATTTCAATAAGCCGCGCTCGGAATATGTATCACCGCTGTGAAAGACGACCGGAACACGGTAAGCCTTTGCCAGCTCATAAACTGGTTCGTACACGCGATCATAAGCATAAAACGGATAGTAGCCTAAATAAATTTTTATTCCTACGACTTCCGGGAGAAGTAGCGACTTTTCCAGTTGAACCAAGTCCTGCTTCCCTAAACGATACGGATTGACACCTGCGCAGTACACGATGTTAGGATCCGGCTTCTTCAGCATATCCAAACCCATCGGGGTGGGCGGCGAAGCATCGGGAAACCCTTCTCCGCCTTCGATTTCCCTAAGCCCCATGCCAATGGCGAGAACAACACCATTTTCCTTCATTTCTTTTTTTAACCCTTGCAGAGAATAGTCAAGCTGAGATAGATTTTTTGCTGTATCATGAAAGGACTGAATATGTGATAAATGAATGTGGGCATCGATGATCTTCACCCGCATCCACCCCCTCTGTCATAAAGTAAACCGTACTGTCCGCAGCGGCGCGTAATCGCTCAAGGAATGGTACTCCTTCGTTAAAACAAAAAAATGAGGCGCCGTGACTTCCGCCGTTCCCGCTTTCGTGTGCAGCTTCCGCTCACTGTTTGCAAGAACAATATCCTTTGTCATATATACTCCAAGATTGTTCACGTTGGTACTTGGAATAAAATGCAGCTTTGTTTCCGCTTGCTGCCGTTCAAACAACAACTCCTTCAGCTCATACAGCTCGGTTTCATGTTGATGATGGTGATAACGTTCTGCACTCTGTTCTTCCGCGCCGCGAGCAACAAAGCTCAGTTCCCCCAGCTTTTGGCCCGGGGACAAATTGATCATCACATTCTCCTCAACACCGTAGAAATGCCATCCGGTGTTTTGCTCGATGTGTGTAAAAACAGCGAGAAGCGGCAGGCCCGGGCGAGTAACTGCAAACTGATGATAAACAAGCCCATCATACGTTTGGTGATCTGTCACCGTTGTGGACAGCTGAATCCCGGACCAGCGTCCTCCGTATTGATCCGTTACGGTTACGAATTTTCCTTCCGAAGGCAGCGAAATCATTTTTCGCTGAATCAGCTTGGACAGGCCGAAGCAAATGCCGCCGACCCATGGATTCCACCAGCCCTTCGGCTTCGCTTCGGGAAAGGAAGTATCCAGCCACTCCGTCTGCCCGTCGCTGAGAGAGTAAAGGCCAGGATAAAAGCCGGAAGCGGCTTTGAACGATATGACGCCGTTGCTTACTGTGAGCGACCGCTGCCCTGCAGCCGTCTCCTCTTTCAGCTCCACTTCCCCGTCCGCAACCGGGAAAAACAACGCCTTTTTCTCCACTTCCCGGGAGGATAGCCTGCCTCGCAAAAAGACGGGTACCACCGGCTCTTCTCCGGTTTTAACAGGAACATCCACATCCCAGGAAGCCAGTGCTTCCGAATCAGCTAACGTTTTTTCCGCCAGCGGCTTATCCGTGACGCCAGCACCGTGGAAAACAGCTAGCTGCAGCTCATTGTTCCGCTTCAAATAAGGCTGAAAGGACACCGTTCCTGCATTTTCTTCCACGAATGGCGACACAGCTTTCGACTGAAAAGTCAACTGATCGACGGCGACGATGCTTAACGGCTCCTTCTGCCCGGCAAATTCCCGAACTTCTTCTACAGAAGAAAACACATTCTGGCCGAACGAAACACGCTGAGAAGCTACAGACGTCTGCGGCGGAATCTCGGCAAATGCTTCTTCAAAGTAAAGAATATGCCACTGATGAAATCGAATCGGCACTCGTTTATCCCATACGATAGCGGCGGTGGTAGCGCCCTTTTCTGAATAAATCCAGTTCTCCGTCATCCGCTTCTCTTGCCAAACATTTACTTCGTGATTGCACGTTCCGGGGCTGAACACGACTTGCCGGTCATACGGAAGATACACGTTCGTCAGCGGAAAGCAGAGCGGATGATTCAGTTGAATTCCCGAAACAGCCGTCTCCCTGCGGTTTTCAAGCACATACTGCTGACTCATCAACCCTTCACAGGAAAGCTCAATGATTCTTGTCAAAAGGATGCCGGGAAAATCCCTTGAAGGATAGGTCAGCTTTAGTCCGACCTTTTCTTCTTCCTGATAAAAGCTGGATTTCTCAGGCTTCATGATCGAAAACTCTTCGGAAAACGGCTTTCCGAGCCGCGGATACAAAAAGGAGTACTCGCTGCCGGCTGCCGATCTGCCACGCTCATATTTCAGTTCGTTCGTCTCCTTTTTCAAAGCAACATGTGTCCTGCCGCTGAATAAATGATAATAATCCTGGCACTCTCCGTACAGCATGCTGCCGACCGTCGTAAAAGGAAAACTGATGCGCTGCTCATACACAATCGTTTCCTTATTCTCCATTTCCACCTGCACGGTGACAAACTCATCTAAAAAAATGCCACGCTGCAATACATACGGAACAGCCAGCGTCGTTCTCTCCTTTTCCTTCAGCTTCACTTCCCAATGCTGCTGTTGAAAGTCGACGCCCTCCGCGTACGGCAAGGCAAAGCGAAGCGTCGCCGCTGACGGACAGTGATTTTCCAGTTCAATATATGCGGTATCCGCTTCCTTCAGCGGGCTGATTGCACCGGCCAGCCTTGCCCGGCATTTCACCGGAGCCAACGGCAGCACCCCGGTTTTCATTGTTATTTCTTCCCCGTTGATAACCAGCGTTGCGGTGACGGACGGATGCGTTTTCTTTGAGCTTTGCTCCTCGTTGTCAGGCTCGATGAAAAACGCACCTTCCAGACAGCCGCTGCCGTCAATCATCGCTTCCGCGTCCATCGAAAAGCGGATATTCCGGTGTCCGGAGCCTTTCACTGCGACGGATATCGGACTGCCGGTGTAGTTTTCCACATGAAAACGGACGGGATACTCCTTTCCATAAACAAGTTTGTGATCATCCACTTTCATCGATACCGCATACTTTTCACTTTCAAAAGCGCAGATGCCGCGGCTCGTTTTTTCGATGACTACATTTAAAAAACGGTCCGCCTTTTTCCATTGATATTCATAAACCTCAAAATTCGCCTGCTTATTTCCGTCAGGCTCAATTTTAATCTCTCTCACATTGGAGCTGTACCAGTCCACCGTTCCGAAAAACTCTGCAAATAACGGCGTCGTTAGAACCGACGGCAAAAAGTTCATCAGATGAACGGAATCGTCGCGGTTTTCCCAAAAAAAGCCGCATTTTTTATATAAAGGGACAGCCTTCGTATTTCCCGGCCACGTATTTAAATCAAGCCGCGGCCAGCCCCTGGCAATTGTTTCTTCTAGAGCGGTCAGCAGCAATTTTTTTCCGATTTTCCTGCCGTGACAATCCGTCCGTACATTCAATAAAGGAACGTACAGCGCTCCCTCGTCCTCGCGGTATTCCGATAACCCGCAATAGCCGACGGCTTCTTCCCCATCCATGGCAACGAACGTACGTATGTTGGTGGAATTTTCCTCTTGCGTGAGAACCTGCTCCTCCGTCCGTATATCGGAATGTCCCCCCCAGCCGTCCCGACTTTTATTCCACATATCGGCAACGGCTTTCGCCAATTTCGGACGGTAATGTACTACTTCAATCCCTTGTACCGCTTTCTCCATTTGTATTCCCTCCACGCACAGTAATGAGCTTGCTTTCTGTTTTTTCGCCAAGCTGTTTTCTGAAAAGGACGGGCAAAGCGTTAAAAAACGTCTCCGTACTTGCGGAAGACGCTTAGCGTGCAGGAGCTAAGAGGATTCCGAATCATCATCGCCCTTCTGCTTCACCTGCAGATAAGCATTGGACAGTATGCCTTGTATGACCTGCCCGCGATCCTTTTTTCTCCGCTTAAATTCCTCAAACAACGCTTCGCCGCTGTATCCTTCCGAAATCAACATTTGTAGCAGCATATCCGATAAATCATCCTTTTGCACAACAAGAACTCCATCCAAGTGCACGCTGATGTACTCCTTCAGCTCGTGGATATTTTTCACGCGGCAAACGAGTGTAGCCGGATCGTTTGTCGGCTTTGTAATCGTTACCTCCACCATAAACTGCTTTTGCTCTTTATGGGACTCCTCAAAAAAAGGAAGCCATTCTTTCGTAATAACGACGTCGAGAAACCAATTTTTCCGCGTTTCCTCCTTGTTGATAATCAAGCCGTCCACAAGCGGAATATCCTTTCCGGCATACGGCCGGTCTGCAGCCTCCTTATCATCGACCAAAATTGCCAATGAACATAGCTTAAATGTTTTCATATTCGCATCACCTCCAAAGTAAATCAGTGCTGGCTAATCATTAGTAATATTCGTCATTTTGGCAGTTTTTCCTCTAAAAAGCTTTCCTCTTTGACAAAGACGTGATATATTGAGCAAAAAAAGCAAAAGGAAGCGCAAATGACAAACAAAACTGCGATTATTTTGACGGAGCCGAGCGGGCGGGACTGCCTTCCTGCCGAACTATCTCCATATGCTACTGCCGCATTGGGCGGCATGACGGAAGAAGCGGACGAGATGGCGACGCTGCCGTTAAACTGGTGCGTTCTGCAAAACGTCTTCAAGCAATATGACCGGATCGTTGTCACCGGGGGCCTTTCGTCCGCTGACAGGATGATGCAAGGGAATCCGCTGCACTTTTCTGAAATGCTGCTCATTGTTTTGCGGGAAGCCGCCAAAAGCTTTGACAAAGAAGTGTATCTCCTTCGCAAGAAAGAGCCCGTTTTGCTGAATCCGTTATCCGACAGTGAACTCATTGCCATTGCCGGTCAACAAGCTACGGTATTTTCCACCTCCAGGAAACGGATAAAAACAAAGTCCGTCACTTCCGTGCAAAAAAACGATACCGGTCATTTATCAACGTATTCCGCCGACGACTGGGCAGAGTGCTATTTTGCCTGGTTAAACAACGCGACAAGGGGACTGGTGAAGGTTCAGAAAAAAGGATGGACGTATTATTTTTGCGCAGCAGGCTTGCACAAGCCGTTGCTGGTGCTGGAAAAAAATCACGCTGTACAGAGCACCAATGTTGCCGAGCTGATGATTAAAAGTGGTTTTTTGAACGCAGAGAGCGCCGCCGCCAAGCCAATCGGACGATTTTGGTTTATTTCCTCATGCGATGGCAAATTTGTTTACACATCGCTCGTTCATTTCCAGCCGGCACTGCCGTGGTTGATTTATCGCCTTACGCAAGGGTGGATTCATTCCGTCGTCATGCAACAATTTCAGCGTTATATCCAGACGCCCGCTTCATCCACCTGAGCAGGCATTCACCTGTGGACATAAAACAGCCAGCAATGAAGACGCACAATGCTTTAAGAGGATGTTCAAAAAGTGCGGGAAACAGGCGCGGCTGCGAATCCCATCGTTGCGTTGCCTCTCCGCTGCTCGGCTACGTTAAATGGGCTTTTTCCCGTTCCATGTCCGCCTGCTGCTTATCAGTAGAACGCAGGCCATAGTAAAGGATCACCGCCGCAGCATAAACCAAATAGCCGACAAGATAAGGCACAAAGAAGTCATCCGCTATCCAAAAAGGTGCCGAGAGCAGGCTCAGCAGCCAGATCATCGAAATATTTCCCCATACGGTGGAAAATATATATTGCTTCGTCCGGATCGGGCTTAAAGCAGACGCAATCGAAATCAGGTTGCTTGGCATAACTGGCACGCTGCGCAAAACGACGATGATCAAGATGCCGTTTTTGTCGATGGAACGGAGAAGCCGGTTCATTGTCCTTTGTCGTTTTTCCCAATATTTATCGACCCAGTTTCCGCTGAACGACACCGTCAGCCAATAGCAAACAATCGCTCCTAATGTCGCGCCGACAAAGCTGAACAAAAATCCTTCCACCACTCCAAAGGAGATAAAGTGAATGAGAATGAGCACAAGCACGGGAAAAATCGTGATCACACCTTGAATCGTCATTAACGGTATCGTGAAAAACAATATTCCATATCCAAGCTCTTGAAACAGTCCGTCAGTAAAATAGTAAATATCGTCTTGCTGCAAATGCTGAATCATCTCCGATTCTGCCAAAAAATACATGACGATGACAAAACTTATTAGTATAAGGATCCCCTTTTTCAATTCCATCACCCAATTCTCTTCATGTTAAAAAACATAAACATTCAGATAGCCGTCGGTGTTCCCAAAGACAAAATGATTAATACCGATTCTTTAAACAAACACAAATAGATTCATAAACTCATTGCTTTTTAGTATTATACCGAATCTCCCCGGATTGTGGAAATGAAAAGAGGGTGTCTCACAGGCGATTGCCTTGTTGACCCCCTCCGATTGCGGGAAATATTCCATTATCTAGCCAGTATTCGGGCAGATTATTGCTGTCCGAGGGATCGCCATTGCCAACGCCGGAGCTGCGGTTTGGTGAACTCCCCCCACTTAACAACCTTGCGTGTCGTTTGCAGCGGGGGCTTCTTGAGAAGCAGCTACTTTTACCAGCTATCTATATTATCATTAAATTAAAAAAATAGAATTTATTTCAGAAAAAAATGTTATATTTTGAACTTTCTCACTTCCGTTTTCAATTCCTCGGCGAGTTCATTCAGTTGCTCTGTTGCCGCAGAAATTTCAGAAATGGATGTTAATTGTCCTTCTGCTCCATATTTTACCTGTTGGAAACGATCGGCTGTTTCATTTGCCACAGAGGCCATATCCTCCACAGATGCGCTGACCTGCTGCGAGCTTGCGGACATTTCTTGAGAGACGGCGGAAACTTCCTGCATCTGATCAGAGACAGTATGAATGGCTTTATTAATCCGTTCAAACGCCGCACCGACTTCGTTGACGATGGTAATTCCGTTATGTACCTCATTGGTGCTCTGGTTCATTTGACCGACGACTTGTGTCGTTCCCTTCTGTATTTCCGTGACTACCTCGCCGATTTCTTCCGCCGATTTACGGGATTCTTCAGCAAGCTTTCGCACTTCATCGGCGACAACGGCAAACCCCTTTCCTTGCTCTCCTGCCCGCGCTGCTTCAATGGCGGCATTTAATGCCAGCAAGTTTGTCTGTTCAGAAATTTCTGTTATTAATTGGACAATAGAGCCGATCGCCTTTGATTTATCCCCTAATTGATTCAGCGATTCCGACGTCTCTTCCGACACCTTGTAAATGGACTTCATTTGTTCAATCGCCCGGCGCAACTCGTGATTGCCTGATGTCACCTCTTCGGACGCTTCATGAACCGATTCAGATACCACCATGGAAGATTCGGCAATCCGTTGAATTCCTTGCGTCATTTCTTCCATCGCCTTAGCGCTTTCATGCGAGCTTTCCACCGTGTTAGCGGCGCTGGAAGCGACCTCCTCCGTCGTGTTCGCGATCGCTTCCGTCGCTCCCGCCGTTTGAACGGCATTATCTGCAAGATGGCGCGAGGCAACGGAAACTTTCTCACTCGTTTCCACAGTTCGCTGCAGCAGCAGCCGTAAATGAGAGGTCATTTGATTGACCGCCTTCGTTAATTGCCCAATCTCGTCCTTGGACTTCGTCTTGATTTCCTCTCCGGTAAGATCCCCTTCCGCTATTTTTTCCAGCCGTTTGACAACCGTCAGAATCGGCTTCACAATCCGGCCGGCAACGAAGATCGAAACAAAAACCGCGATCCCTGCCGCGGCAACTGCCACGATAATATTCAGTTGCTGAGAAAGATTGCCTTGTTCGATTAAATCCTTTCCTTTGGCAGTCATTTTCTCCCGCTCGTCGATGGCGATTTGGCGAAAGCCGTTCTGAACTTCTTCGGCAATCGGGTCCAATTGATAACGAATGGTTAAAAAGGTCGTATCTCTGCCGTGATCCTCATACATTTGAAAAATTTTATCAATGGTTAATTCATTCCAATAATTGCTTCTTTCTACTAAGTATTCTATTCCTTGATCACTGTCAGAGTATGAAAGCATCAAGTCGCCCAGTTCTTCGCTTTCCTGTGCCATTTGAATAAATTTCTCCCGATAGACCTCCTCCCCGCTTAAAATGTAGGCGCGTAAACTCGCCATTCGGTCTGCCATATTATAAGCCATCTCATCGCTGTTGGAAACACGTGCTGTATCCTCCGTCACGATGGCCTCGACGTTGCGGTTAACGACCGTCAAGTTATATAAAGAATAAGCTGACATGGCGATGATAATAACAACAATCATGCTGAAACTAACTAAGATTTTAACTCGCAAGCTCCTCCACATTCCCAGACTTTTTCACTCCTTTAAATATATAAAATAGTAAAAATAATAAAAATACTATACCATAATCCGAAAGTCTTAGGACAAAATATGTATGAAAATTTAACATTATTCATAAAAAAGAGACAAGAGTCCTATCTCTTGTCCCAGGCTGTTGAGAAAGTCATCTCAACAGCCTGTTTTTTTTATGTTCGTTAGTCCGATTATTCAGATAGTTATAGTATAATAAAAATAGCAGTTCG
>NZ_FNPI01000021.1 GCF_900107275.1 Evansella caseinilytica
TTGACTGTTTTTCCTTGATAGGTCGTTTCTTCATAGTTATAAATACCGAGGGGACTGGCCGCCAGCGTGTTTTCGTTTTCCGAAACGGAAATTTCACCGACACTTTTAAAAAAGGCATCTGTAGTATCCTCAGAATAGTTTTCAGAGTCCTGCCATTTTACTTTAGTTGTTTCTCGGTAGATTGGGAGCCCATTCTCATACTCAGCTACTTGTAAAACCGCTATTTGGTCAGAAGCAATAGTATATTTCAAATCAGAAAGCTGATAAAAAACATCCTGTGAATCATAATAAATAATCACTGACAGATCGCCATGCTTATATGGATCCCATTCCTCCCTTGTTAAAATATTGTAGTTTTCATCTACAAAAAAGTGAACATCATTCATTGCTGAAAGCTGCTCGGAAAAATCTAATACATGTTCTTCTTGCGCCTTTACTTCGATGTCACTAAGTGAAACAAAAAAATCCAAGTAGGGTTGTTCATCATTCCATGAAAATAATGGTTGACTATCATCTATGCCAATCATATCCCTTCCATTTTGGAACAACTCAACTGTTTCATCATTTGTAATATTTAACTTTTCAATTGTCAATTTTCCTACAATCGGATAAAAAGTTTCTTTGATATTTATAATAGGAATAACTTCGGCATCTATGTAATCATGGTATAAATGTTCCTCTTTTAATGAGGTATACTTGATTGACGTTAGTTTTTCTTCTTCATCTGGATCTACTGCGACTAAGGGATGGTATGCTGCGGGAAGAAGAAAAGATTGCTCAAGCGAAGTAAAAACATTGATCAACTCACTTGTAATAACCGTATCTCTCCCGTCATAATCTGCCTCTGAATGTGGAAAAGAGTAAGCTACATACTCCTTCACTTTATAATCTTTGAGACCATCAGATGTTTCAAACAACACCGTGTAACGTACCGGTTCTTCAATTAATGGCAACTTAAATGTAAGTTGTGATGATGTAAAAAAACCTAATGCGGCAACTGGTGCCGCGGTGTCTACCTCATCCATACTCAAAATGTCCTTCCATTCTGCAAGGCTGATTCCGCCTTCCCCGATTCCTAAATAATTTTCCTCCACAATACCGATTTTTTCTTCCAATTCCGAGCTGGCATCTGCCGGTCTCACAAGCAAATCATAGCTTCCTCTGGCAAAATCGTTAATTTCCAGCTGCACCGTTCTGTCTGCGAATTGAAGGGTGGATAAAGCGAATGAAATAGATATTATCAAAATCGTTAACAAGAGAACAGTTAATATAAATCTACCTTTTCGTTTGCCGAGTTGATGGAATAGTAATCGTCCCATTGCTTACCTCCAATAAATTAATTCAGAAAGGATGTAACAAAGACCCTGAACGCTTTGAAACATCCTTAATTTGTACAAAGAGGTGATATTTTTGTATCAGATCAATTTGTCTTGGCACATAAATACCTCAATTGGGTGATGAGATAGGTGGCTAAAAGTTGTTTTATTACTCCAGACAATAGTTTATTTATTAATAGTTGTCTTTACCATAATAGTTTCCACAAACATTTTAATATCTTACTCTTGTCACACGAATAGTAGCTTCTGGTGAAGAATTGTATTGATCAGCTACTCTAGCACGTGCGGTATAGGTTTCTAGCTCCTTATTACTGTAGTATCTATGCGTAAAAGGAACACTGCTTTCGCTTGACTGGACAGTTCTTATACGAGAACCGTCTCCTGCGTTAAAGGAGTAGCTGTAACTGGGCTTACCGCCAACAGCAGAAACAGTAAACCTGGCTAACTCAGTTCCAACAATACGGGATTTGTCTATAGTAAACCTGATTCCAACTTGCGCCTGGACATCAACATCATCTTCTATTTCATCTTCTGCTTGTGTAAATACGTTAAAGCCTAGCAATGACACAAGTAAGAAAACTACTAAACTACCAATCAATTTTTTCATTTTTACACCTCCTTCCATGGTAATATTTGGACTTCAAGGATAGTGTATAATATTCTGAAAATAAAATCAATGGCTTTGTCAGAAAAAATCGTTTTTACTTTTTTTGTATTTAAAACTTTGCTAAATCTAGCTCCATAAGTTTTCGATAGATTCGAATGGAGGCGTCATTCATCATATCGGAATGATTCAGAGCCAGAGTGAGTTTCAGTCTGGTCATTTTGATTACGGTTCACGCGATTGCGACTCATTCGGACCGGACAGGAGAGCCCGCAGCCGGCATATGAGCGAAACCGCTCTTTTACAAAATACACACTAACATTTTACTAACAGTCGAGTAACAGAACGATGAAGCGATGATGTTGGAGCAGGAGTTTGACGTGTTTTTCCCGAAATGAGTCAGGACAAAGAGCTTGGCTTAACCAAAAAAGGAAGGATAGAGATGAAGTGAAAATGAGAAAAAACACGAAAAGGGAAAAGCGGACTAGGAAACTCTTGGCTTCCCTTGGAATTTTCGTTGTCATTGGTGTGCTTCTGTTAGCTTACTTGTGGTATCAGGGGATCATCGTACCGAATGAGGCAAAGGCGAAGCAATATTCGGTGATGGGAGTGGATGTCGCCTCATATCAGGGAGCCATTGATTGGCCCGCTTTGGAACAACAAGGGATACAATTTGCGTTTATTAAAGCAACGGAGGGGAGCAGCTTTGTCGATCAATATTTTGCCGACAACTGGGGAAATGCAGAAATGACGAGGATAAGAAAAGGTGCTTACCATTTTTTCAGCTATGACAGCGAAGGAAAAACGCAGGCACAGCACTTTATCAACACAGTACCGGTTGACGGGCAGGCATTGCCGCCGGTAATCGACGTAGAATTTTACGGTGACAAGGAAAAAAATCCTCCTTTGCGTGAGGAGGTAGAAAAAGAGCTTACCGCAATGGTGATGATGTTGGAGGAGCATTACGGCAAACAGGTGATTATTTATGCTACAAAAAAAGCGTACGATCTATACATAAAAGGCGGTTATGAAAACTGCGACATTTGGATACGGGATGTCTATTCAAAGCCTTCTATTCCGGATAACAGAGAATGGACGTTTTGGCAGTACTCGGACAGAGGGCGTTTGGACGGGTATGACGGAAAAGAAAAGTTTATTGATTTAAATGTATTTTATGGAAGTCAACATGAATTCGAAAACTATGGAAACTAACGTGCGAATTTTTCTGTACATTAATGAAAGGTCTTTTCTGAAGGATTGTTGATTATTGTTTTTGGATCATGGGCAAAGCTTGCTTGGCTCATTACGCATACCGTGAAGGTCAAAGTTTTACGAGAACATCCTTAAATGAAAAAAGAGGCAGGTTTATCCACTACTCTGCGGCGCCTGCCTCCTTTTGTTGCTTCAGGTGCGGTCAGTTGCGATCGAATGTCCTGATGAAGCCGTTCATTCTTATGATATTTCCTTTGTTATCTAAAATTGGGTTGGTATGCTCTTCAATCCATTTGGTATTTCCTGCTGTGTCAGTAATCCGATATTGAAAAATACATTTGTTTCCTTTAATTAACTCATAATGCTTCTCTTCTACTGCCGGGAGATCATCCGGGTGAATAAGAGATTTCCAATAAAACGGGTCTTGGATAAATATTTCCGCTGCCATACCCGTTATTTCTTCAATGCCTCTTGAACAAAATCCTAGCTTGTGGGTCGTCATATCTATCGACCAAATGCCGATTCCTAAACCGACGGTAATATTCTCGGCTAGAGTATATTTTTCTGCCATGTGTATTTCTGATTCTTTCACTTCTGTAATATCCTGTATTGTGCCGGTGATATGGTGTATTGTCCCGCTTTTATTTAGTATCGCCACGGCACTGTTCCGCACGATTCGCTCGGTTCCGTCCTTTCTGACAATACGATATTCAATGGTATAGCCCTGTCCATCGCGAAGCATGTGCTGGCAGGCGTCTTCAAACTTTCTGAAATCTTTCGGATGAACAAAATCCCGGTAGTTGGAATAACTTGGAACGAACGTATCTTTCTCTACCTGAAAAATAGCGTATAATTGATCAGACCAATATACTTCATCATTAATAATATCATATGTCCAACTGCCAATGTTTGCTATTTGTTGAGATTCGAGCAAATTCCTCTCAGTTTTTACATGTACTTTTTCTTTTTCCACCCATTCGCTGATATCTTTTGCAATGACATACACACCGACGGTATGATCTTTGTCATCGATAGGGATCATGCTGATGTGTGCATCAATGTAGTCTCCTTGTTTAGCGAGGATGACAGCTTCAAAGCTGTTTGCATGGCCCTGCAACGCCTTTTTGAAACAGCTGTCAGCCTCACCGGCAACCTTACTGATAACAATCGTATCGAAGGGGAGCGTTAAGTCTGACTTTTCATATCCGAATAAAGCTGTTACGTTGGAATTAACCGCTATGGTTACGCTTCTTTTATTCAGTATAAAAACGGCGTCCGGATGGTGTATAAACAGACTGTTGTTTACGTGACAAAGCTGCAATAAAGAAGACCGACGATATCCTTTGGAACAGGTTAATTTTTTGTTTACTCCACGTATCCTTTTCATGATGTCTATCTACCCCTTCATTTTTGTAAGATTTTGAATATTGTCCTTTTAGACTCGCAGATGTCGCTGCGAATCGATATTGCTGCTTACTAAAAAGATGAAGGAAGCCGTTTGTTGCTTACAATGCGGTCCTCGCTTTCACTGTAAGTCAACGTAAGTTTATTGATTTTTTCATCGATGGTGATTTTATGTCCCTGCATCATGATATGAGCGTGTTCCAGCTCGTTTATTTCTATTTCTTCGCCTGCATACAGTATCGGGGATTTTCCTCTCGGCGTGCCGACAATGCCTGCTTTGATTTTTTTCACGGCATCCACCTTTCCGCCGCGGATGACCGACTGATTCTTTTCAAAAATAATTTCTGAACCGGCGAATAAGGCGGTATTGATGATGCCTTCTTTTTTTACGGTAATTTTTCCGTTTGTCTTAATTTGCGACTGCGAGGCGGAATTAAAAGTGATAACGCTTTCCTCCAAGATCATACTTTCCAATTTTTGAATCAATTCGCGCAGGGCGATTTGAATGCTCTCGATCGCTTGCTCCGATTCAATGGTAAGCATCGAGCGGGTATCTTTAAACTTTCTTAAAGCATTGAGAAGAATCTTAAAGTTCAATGTTAGGTCATAGTCACTTTTAGTCATTTCGTTATTGATCCGGAAAAACGCATTCACGTCTTCAGGAATCGTGCTAAACTTCGACTCTACCAATGTGGAAATAATATGCCCCAACTTATAGTCAATATTTTTGCTTGTGAGTGCGTGCTTTAATTGGGATAGTGCATTGAATAGTGTTTTAAGTGATAATGATAAATTTTGACTTAATTTGTAAATATCACTATAATAAAGACCAAATTGACCGCTGTTGACTTTTGACTGGACAACATTCCCATAAACAAAAATATTTTGTGATGCTGTCAATACACTGTGGTAAACGTTTCCATAAACAAAAAGAGAACCGGAGCATTCTACTCTCATATTATCTTTGACGTTGCCGCGTATGACGACATCCCCATTGAAGAAAATATTTCCCGTGGACATATCCACATCGCTTGAAACTTCATATACTTCCAGAACATCGAAAAATTTTACGGCAGATCCGGTTAAGGTTGGCCGTCCGGGCACAAGCGCGATCACATTGCCGTCCTCGGCCAATTTTACCCGCGGCTTTGCTCGGGCAATGATTTGCTTCGGCCGGTTAGGGTTCAGCGCTTCGCCGTACACATCGTGTCCCGGCATGCCTTCCCGGGGTGGAACAATATGGGCAATCGTATCGCCGGCTTCGACGGTTGGAATTTTCACCCGGTTTTTAAAATCGATCGTTCCCTTTACTTCTTCCAGCACTTCTGAGATCGTTGATGAAAAATACTGCTTGATGTATCCGTCTTTGGAAGGGATGACGGGAAGGCCTTCAGCAATAATTATTTCTTTGAATGTCGGTTCCCTCAACTCCTCAAGTATGGCAGTCGTGTTTATTTCCACGCGTACATTTTTTTTATACACTTCTTCGACGATCTCGGATACAATTTCTTCAAGATTCAATGTTCTTTTGATGGCTTCCGCTTCTAGTACAAAGCGGGAAGCTCTTTTTTTATTTTTCAGGTGGTATGATTTGAAGATTTCCGGGAAAATGCATAGATAAACGTGTAAATTGTCTTTGCTGATCGTCACCTTATATTCCAATTCGGGAGGCATTTCCCAGTCAATGTCATCTTCTTCAAAAACAACGTGCTCTTTTTTTACAATCGATCCGTTGATCGTGACCCTTACTTTTGGATTAGGTAATAGAACAGGCTGCTTACCGGTTGCTTTTGGATTGATGACGAAAATTTGGTGATTTCTCACTTCGACAAATCCGTCATCTTCCTGGAGATCATCTTCAAACACCTCTGTTTCTTCAGAATCGGTGTACATGTCAATTCGATAGTCATTATTGATTTTCAAGCCACTTATTATGTCTGATAACGCTTTTTTATTGGCTGACATCCTAAAAACCACCTCCATCATGTGTTGTAAATCTGTGGAAAGCAGCAAGGTATCCTGACTTTACTTACTTAAAGAGGAGGTTCAAAAAGTCCGGGAAACAGCGTCAGCGAATTTCACCGTTGCCTCGCTTCTGTGCTGCTCACGTACGTTTTCATGTACGCTGCTGACGCGCCTCGACCTTTTTGACACGAATGCTAAAATATAACAAAATATGTCAGGGGAGATGAAATAATAGACAATTAAGTATTGTTTTCCAGTAAAAAATCGCTGTTATTCCCATCGTTAATCCCATTATATCCCTTTAATTTTTTGTAAATAAAATAAGGATTTACACTTAATACTTTATACCTATATTTTATTATGAAAAGTTGAAAAATTCAACATCACTTTTAATGGCTAACAAGGCAAGTACTTTGCGGCACTGTGTTAAAGCGAAATTGGTAATTCCTTCTAAAATGTTAATAGGCAGTATTAGAACTGGGGGGCTTGGAGTGAAAAAATGGAAAATAAAAAAGGATGCATTTAGGAATGTATTAACGTAAGATCAATGGTGGAATTTCGAGCACTTAAAAAAAATCGACCCGTTTTGTGGGTAGAGGATCGTGATCCGAAGTTTTCATTCACCGCAGGGAAAGATAAAAAGGATGGTAAGCATATGATGAGTGGTTGTTACAATAGCATGGGTGTGTAAGATAAGCCCCCTTCTCGACGGCTGGTGAAGGGGGCCAAAGCTTACTTTTTCGTGTCTGCATCTGCGGCAGCTACCAGGCTGCCTGCCGTCTCCTCTTTCGACATCAAGGAAAATGAGCCGAAAAGAATACAGCTGTAATAGGTGATAAAGCGCCACAAAAACAAACTTAACACAAGGGTTACCGGATCAAGAATAAGACCGAACAGCAGCGAAAAGCTCAGCTCAGCACCGCCGCTTCCGCCCGGGATCGGAATCAGCGAGGAAAACATGATGATAAAGGAGTGGAACGCGATGATTTGAAATACATCAAGCTGCGGCGCGCCCACGCCTTGCAACACGAAATAAGGAATGCTGAAAAACAGCCACAATTGCAATGTTGTCAATACACTGCATTGCAGCAGCAATTTCATGTCAAAGCTCATTCGTGTGCTTTCCAAATGAAAGGAGTGCAATTTTTGATCGGCAGTGTTTTTTAATGCGGCGTATTTGTCCTTTTTCATAAAAAAGCAAACCGGTTTTAACAGCAAGTGAACGATAAAGGAAGCAACTCCCTTGCTTTTTCCCACCGTTATTAAAGCGACAATGACAATGACGTTGAGAGCAAAACCGGTGATGATCATGATGCTCAGCTTTGGAATGTCGCCGTTTAGCAAATAGTGATACCCGAACAATAAGACGATAAGGGAGTTGATAACGAGCATGGCCTGATAAACGATAAATTTGATCAGCAGGACCGAGCTCCCGGCGCCGACGTCCATCCCGGTTTTGTTCAGCATATACAGCTGCGCCGGCTGGCCGCCGCTGGCAAACGGGGTAATCGTGTTAAAAAATTGTCCTGCCATCGTGATCTTGAATGACTGCCGAACGGATTGCCGACTGTTTACTTTCCTTGATATTCGATGGAGAACGAGCGCTTCGAGCAGCCAGTATAAAAACATGGCGAGCATTCCGCCGAGCAGCCAAAAAACGTTGGTGTTTTTTAATCCGTCCCAGACGGTGGCAATATCAACCGTTCGGAAATGGTAAACAATAAAACCAAAGCTGACGGTAAATACGAGGATAATATTAAATAGTCTGTTTTTCATTGTGATTATTTCCTGCTGATCTCATGATAAAAATCCTTCCATATTTCCCAGAGGCGCTCCTCGGAATAGCTGGCTGCCCCTTTGGCGGCATTCGCCTTTGCTTCTTCATAAAAGTCGCGTTCATTTTTTAGTCGTTGAATGGCTGCGGCAAATGCTTCGGTTGTGTCTCCTTTGATGTAGAAGCCGTCGAGGATGGCAGTGTATAATTCCAAATCTCTGATGAGAATCGGCAAACCGCTGCTCATTGCCTCAAGAATGGTCATCGGAAAAAGCTCGTTGTAGGACGGTAAAAATAGCATGTCCGACAGATTATAGTAGTCGTTCATTGTTGACCGGTCGATAATTCCGGAAAAAATCACGTTTTTTGGCGGATTGTCATATATTTTCTTTAACTCCTTGTACCCTGCGGTGATTTTTCCAAAAGAAAATCCGCCAGCCCAGATAAACTGAATGTCGGGCAATCGCTTGGCAACTTCGATAAAGTCCAGCACCCCTTTTCGATGCTGTACTTGCCCGGCTCCGATGACGACAAAGGCATTTTCGGCTATACCGTATTTATGGCGCTTTGCCCGCTTTTCTTCCTGCCCGACGGGGTAGAACATTTTTTTAGAAACGAAATTAGGGATATACCTTATTTTTTCTTTATTGATCCCGTGTTCTTCAAGCTTGGGAATGAACGATGGATTCACGACGACCAGCCAGTCCATCCGCTTGTAAAAGGAGATTAAATACCGGTTGAATATCGGTTTTATCCCCGGTGGAAGCTTTAAGCTATCCTCCAGCGTTTCCGGAAGAAAATGGACATAACCTACTTTCGTTCCTCTTTTTTTACCGACAAACGTGGACAGGTAAAACGGAAAATCGACGGTATGATAATGAGTAACATCCGCCGAGACGTTTTGATTTATTGTTAAATGATAAGTGTTCTTATCATGGTCGTTAAGTAAATTGACGAGTTCCCTGTATGCGGAAGCGACTCCCTGGCCTTTTACTTTTTCTGCTGATGACATCATGTTAAGTTTTAGCATTGCATGCCCTGCCTTCTTCCTGTTTTATCATTTACCTAGCATAAATAAAGAGCGCATCCAACGTCTGCGGCTCGTATGTTTCGCTGCTTCAGGGTACAGTTTCACTTGCGCTTTTTCTGCAGCTACTTCACGGTACACATCGATGACGCTGTCGCCGAAGCTGGCAACTGATAAAAATTGACTTTTTTCAAATGCAGCAACAGCCATCCTTTTTAAATAAACTTCATCAGACAGAGCGTTGATTACCGCTCCTGCCAAAGCATCGTCCGATGGATAGACAAAGCCCGACTCTCCGTCAACGACTAAGGTGTCAAGGCTGGGATCGGCTTTTGCCACTACGGTGGTTTTTGATGCGATTGCCTCTGCAAGTGTCAGTCCTTGTGTTTCGGAAGTGGAGGCGCTGATAAACAAATCGCCCAATTGATAAAATTTATTTACTTCCTGCCATGGGACGGCCCCGGTAAACACAATGGAACCTTCGATTTGAAGGATACCCGCCAGCTCTGCCAATTGCTTTTTGATCGGTCCATCCCCAACGATGACGAGCTTTGCAGCAGGATGCTCTTTCAAGATAGCCGGCATTGCCTGCAATATCGCTTCGATGTTTTTTTCCTGAGAAAGGCGTCCAATGGATAATAAAACTGGTCCCTCCGTGATGCCTAATTCTGCTTTTAGCTGTTTTACTTCGCGCAGCTGCTGTTTTTGCGGTTCGAATTGGCTGAAATCTGTTCCTGTCGGGATGACTCTGATTTCGCTGCGGATGCCGTAATTTTCTAGGACAGTTTTTACTTTTTCGGAAGGCACGATCGTTTTGTCCATACGGTTGCAATAAGATCTGCTTGCTTTTCTTACCGTGGCCGGCGTGACGAATTTTCCGTTTCCGATATAGTGCAAGTAATCTTCATACATCGTATGGTAGGTGTGTACGATTGGCAAATCGTGCTTTTTGGCGGCAAATATCCCCATCATTCCTAAAGAAAACTCGGTATGGGTGTGAATGACGTCAATATCAAGCCGATTCACGAGCCTTGACAGCGTGAATAATCCGGCAACGGCGAGGCGTCTTTCCGGAAAAAAGATGAACGGCAGGCTCGGAAAACGAAATACGCTTCCCTTTTCTGCCTCCAGGTCTGCATTAGGGTCAGTTGAAGTAAAAATGTATACATTATGTCCCCGCCTGGTCAATTCTTTTTCCAGTAGATTAATAGACGTTACTACACCGTTGATTTGCGGGTAATAAGTATCGGTAAATATTCCAATGTTCATAACTTTCCCTTCCTTCTCTCCCAGGGAATTCTTGCTTTCCTCCAGGTAAAACCAGTGTAATCTTATTATCGCTCGGTTTGAAATTAAATTCATAGGACCGAAGACGTATCTTTTTTAATAATTTAGCCTTAAGTGTTTGTTCAAAAAGATCGCTTTTCATCTTTTTGAACAAACACGAAGCAATGAATGGAGCCGATGCATTGTTTTCATGCCAGCTATAAGTGGTTTTCTCGTAGATGGCGCATCGAGCGGAGCCATTGCCTTTTTGAACACGCTCCTTAAGTGAAATATTTCTGGCTACTAGAGTCATTCTAGCGCGAATTACTCTATCTGTCAAAGTAATTTTTCCAAGTGTTGCATATCGGTGAAAATAACGGCAGTTACCGGACCTTACACGCTTTTCTATTGTAATATCTGAACATGACTTTTTTCTTAATCGAATCTTAAGAAAATCTTAATTTTGTTGTTTTGTTCAAAAAGATCAGTTTTTATCTCTTTGAACAAGCTCTTTAAGGTGCCAGGCACCTGCGGTTTTTGTCGAATGAGTTGTCTCGAAAGGGTATTTTTTTCCTTTAGGAACACTGCTGAAGCAATGAGTGGAGCCGCTGCATTCTCTTCAATCCGGCTGTGAGTGGTTTTCCCGGAACCAAGGAGGTGACATTGCGTTGTTACTCACAGGACGTGAGTGGTACTTAAGCGGAATTAGGGTTGACGACATTCCGTCGTTGCTCACAAATGCAACCTGAATGTGCTTCATCGAGTCCATATGCGTCGAGTAACCTTGAGACGCAGGACGTGAGCAGTAATTAGGTGGAATTGGGGCGCATCGTGCGGAACCATTGCCTTTTTGAACACGCTCTATTCTAACAATCGACAAAAAATTTTTTTTCAAGCAACAAGTCATTAAAAGCGAGTAACCGGGAGTCATCTGACAAAGCAATGCAGATGAATATTGTTGATTGATGTTGCATTCACTCCTATAATGGAAATAGATTAGTAATTTATGAAACGAGTGTGGTAGCTATGGCTATTTTAAAGAATGACTGGGCGCCAGTACTGGAGGGAGAATTCGAGAAAACGTATTATCAGCGTTTGAGAAAAATGTTAGTGCAGGAATACCAAACAAAAATCGTTTATCCGGATAAATACGATATCTATAATGCGTTGCACTTGACTCCATACAATGAAACAAAGGTAGTCATTATCGGCCAGGATCCGTATCATGGGCCGGGACAGGCGCATGGATTAAGCTTTTCTGTCAAACCGGGGATTGTCGTTCCGCCGTCATTGAAAAATATTTATAAGGAGCTGCAGACGGATTTAGGGTGCAGTATCCCGAATCACGGGTATTTGGTGAATTGGGCCGAGCAGGGAGTATTGATGCTGAACGCTGTGCTGACTGTCAGGGCGGGAAACCCGAATTCACATAAAGGTCTCGGCTGGGAAATGTTTACCGACAGAGTCATTGAAACTTTGAATCAAAGAGAGAGACCGGTTGTGTTTATCCTTTGGGGAAGCAATGCGCAGCAAAAACAGCAGTTGATCACATCCTCCCAGCATTTTATTATTAAGTCTCCGCATCCAAGCCCATTCTCCGCCAACAGAGGATTTTTTGGGAGCAGGCCGTTTTCACGGGCAAATGCGTTTTTGCGTGAGATTGGAAGCAAGGAAATTGATTGGCAGATTCCTGATTTATAGAGAAGATAACTGATATTCTATGCGCTACTCCATATTTATGACTGAGTGCCGCCGTATCCTCTGGGCAACGGCGGCACAGCTTTATTCTGGCTTGCGGAAAATCTTCGTCATGATAATGGAAGTTCGTATGTTTTCCGGAAGCGTACATTTTATGAACTTCATGAAGCTTGTGGCATGTTCCTCAGCGCAGGATTTTTTCCGCCGCTTCTGCCCCTTCCTTAGCCTCAGCCGCAAACGTGACAGGCTTTTCCTTCAAAGTGCTTCTACCGTCTGCAGGTTTTTTCGCAGCAAATCAAGCGCCCAATGTTTATGTTCATCAGAATAGCCGCGGGAAAACGACTCAATAAAAAGAATCAAATGTAAGTACAGGTTATACAACATTTTTTTATTCTGCGCTGTCTTGGACTGTAACGGGTTGGCGCCATAGCCACGGCAAAAGGACGCGCTGTCATTGAATGGTCCAAAGTAGACTTCCATTAATGGATCGGCCCAGAGCGTTCGTTCAAAGTCAATGATGCCGGTGATCTGGCACTGGTCGTTGACAAAAAAATTGCCGTCCCATAAATCCCAGTGTACGAGGCAAGGTGTATGAACGTTTTCCAGGAAAGGCAAGTTGCGATCCACCAAATATTGAATTGCCTCATATTCCAGCGGCAGGTTCACATCCAGATCTTTCGCATCCTGCAGCAGATCGCTGATCATTGCCTGAAAGCAGCTCGACCAATTGTCAAAGCGCTTTGAACCGGGAGCAAAGTAACCGAAGCTGTCGCCGGTAATCCCATTGATTTCCCGATTGAAGCGGCCCAACTGTTCTTCAATATCGGCCCGTTGATCTTCTGACAGCTTTTCTTTCACTTTGTTATACGGCAGTCCGTCCAGCCAATCCGTGAAAAAATAGCTGCTGTCGATGACCGTCAGGCTGTCGTCATAGAACAGCACTTCAGGCATCGGAACCGTTGTTTTTGTGCGCAGCGTCCGGATGGCATCGCCCTCTGATTGCATGATGTTTCGTTCATAGCGCAGCACCTTGACGTTCGTTGGTGGAGCCACCTTCAAAACTACTTTTTTTCCTTGCTCCAGCAGTACGGCAAAGGCTGTGTTGTACCAGCCGTCCCCCAGTTCTATTGCTTCCGTTATGCGGCAGTCCGGGCCAAATGCTTGATGCACCATTGCCTCCAGCATCTCCTCGGTAACAGATATTTTTGTTAAGCTTTCCATCGTCTGAAACACTCTCCTATCCCGTGGAAGTCATGCGTATCGTTCATGATCTATCGAGAGTAAGCGCTTACTCGAGAAAACCAAAGAACCATGAGCTATATTACAAGATTCCAGCTGTAAATTATTGAAAAGGAAGTTTAAAAAGTGCGGTAAACAGCGAGTGCGAATCTCCGCGCTCGCGTTGTCTGTTGTCTCTGCGCTACTCATGTACGCGCAGTGTATGCTGCGCTGCCCGTCCCAGTTTAGCACGTTGTTATTGAACACACTCTAATAGTACAATTGACGATGAAGTCTATCAAGAACAATTTTAGCACGGTGGCTGCATTAAGGATTGAACACGCTATCGTCGCTTTAGCACTTCGCAGCGTCATAAGGTGCCTGGCACTTTTTAATATGGGAGGAAGAAAATATGTTGTCTGAACAGCTGGCAATGGACATCGTAACACGTACGATGTCCATTCTTAAAAAAAATGTCAACGTGATGGATCGATCTGGAACGATTATTGGTTCAGGAGATGCCACGCGAGTCGGCCACCTTCACGATGGTGCCCGCAAAGTTATTGAACACCAGGAAACCGTTGAAATTTCATCCGCGGAAGCGGGGGAGTGGAGCGGCAGTAAACCGGGAATTAATCTGCCTATTCGTTTTCATTCCGATATCGTCGGCGTTATCGGAGTTACGGGAGAACCGGAGGAGATTCGAAATTATTCCAAGCTTGTTCAAATGGGGGCTGAACTAACTTTGGAGCAAGCGTTTCTAACAAAGGAAATTCAGCGGAGTGAGCGAATACGGGATGAAGTTTTTTCACATCTGCTGCTCGGATCGGATGCAGAGCAGGAGTATATGATGGAAAGAGCTCGCTCGTTGCAGGTGAATATCCATGAGACATACAGCGTCGTGATCATTGCACTTCCAAGGGAGCAAAAGAATGATTCCAGTATGGAAATGCTTGAAAAATGGGTGAAGACATGGCTGGTACCTGGAGATGAATTAATTCATTTGTATACAAATAACTACGTAGTATTAAAAAAGAAAGCGCCTCCTCTACTGACAACTGATGAAAAATTCGTGGAATTCATGGAGCAAAAAGCGAAGAACTTGCCGTTCAACAATCCGATGATAACCGTCGGGCCATTTTCAGAGGGCATTGTCGGCTGGAGGCAATCGTTTCAAACAGCAAAAACAATGAAAGAAACGGCAGAAGCATTGTATCCTCAAGGAGGAGTTTGGGATCAGAATAAACTTGGACTGGCCACTTTATGCTACCGGTTTTTAAAAGAAACAAACAAGGATTCGCTAGCGATGATCGACAGGTATCGCCGGTTGCTCTCGGATAACGATGGTGAGGAACTGCAACGTACTTTTTTGACGTACCTGGAGGAAAACGGCGAGATGGCAAAAACGGCAGAGAAGCTGTTTATCCATCGTAATACACTTTCGTACAGGCTGGAAAAAATTCATATTATCACAGGAAAAAATCCTAAAAACTTGCTTGATCTGTTAGAATTGAAGCTCGGTCAATTGTTATACTCCTTAGCAGCTAAGCAATAGTGCAAATGCACAAAAAAACTCCTTGCAAAGCGCTTTCTTTAAGTGCAATTGCCCAATGTAAGGGGTAGGTGTAATCGCTTACAATGTAACTGCAAATCAACCTATCTCTGCAAGGGGGAGAAACAATGGAAATTGAAGTGTCGGCACTTGGTGCAATCGTTGGATTAGTCGTGGCAATTGGTTTGATTTTGAAGAAAGCTCCACCTGTTTATGGGCTTGTAGCCGGAGGAATTATCGGCGGGCTTGTAGGCGGTGCAAACATAACGGAAACGGTTTCCTTAATGATCGGCGGCGCACAGGGCATCATTCCGGCGGTATTGCGAATCCTGGCAGCCGGTGTTCTGGCAGGCATACTCATTGAATCGGGAGCAGCAGCGAAATTGGCACAAGCGATTGTGTATACATTCGGGCAAACACGGGCATTGCTTGCCTTGGCTTTGGCAACAATGCTGTTAACCGCAGCTGGCGTTTTTGTCGATGTGGCGGTAATAACGGTTGCACCGATTGCACTGGCGATTGCTTCCAAGGCTAAGCTGTCGAGAATGGGGATTTTATTGGCCATGATCGGCGGCGGTAAAGCAGGGAATGTGATGTCCCCCAATCCGAATACGATTGCAGTTGCCGATGCCTTTGATGTTCCGTTGACATCTGTAATGGCAGCAGGTATTCTGCCTGGATTGTTTGGTCTCGCCGTAACTTATTTTATTGCAAAGCGTCTTTCCGCGAAAAGCACGGCGGTTGACCTTCAGGAAATGGAGAATGTAAGGGACGGGAAGCTACCGGCTTTATGGGCGGCAGCGCTCGCACCGGTTGTTGCCATTTGTCTACTTGTTCTCCGGCCGTTGTTTGACATACAAATCGACCCGATGATTGCGCTGCCTGTAGGTGGGCTAGTTGGATTGGTTGCCATGGGACAATGGCGGCAGACCAATGAGTATATTAAAATCGGCTTAGGAAAAATGGCGCCGGTTGCTATATTATTAGTAGGAACAGGAGCAATAGCCGGAATTATTTCCAATTCCCGAATCGATACCGTTCTTATTAACGCATTGGAGGGGTTAGGGCTTCCGGCCTTCGTGTTGGCGCCGGCCTCCGGTATTTTCATGTCGGCCGCGACAGCTTCGACAACAGCCGGTGCAGCAGTGGCAAGCAGTGTGTTTGGCAGCACGGTGCTGGAGCTGGGGGTGGCCAGCCTTGCAGGTGCAGCAATGGTGCATGCCGGTGCAACCGTCCTTGACCATATGCCGCACGGGAGTTTTTTCCATGCAACTGCCGGGAGTGTGGGGATGCAGATTCAAGAACGCCTGAAACTAATTCCTTACGAGTCATTGGTGGGACTTACGATTGCTGCGATATCAACATTGATTTTCGGTGTATTTCAATGGTTTTTATAGAGGAGAAGATGCAGATGATAAAAAAAATTGTTATTGCACCTGACTCATTTAAAGAAAGCGTGACGGCAAAGGAAGCTGCAGAGGCAATCGAGCGGGGATTTCGTTCCGTATACAGCGATGCTATCGACGTGGATCTCATTCCAATGGCCGACGGCGGGGAAGGAACGACGCAGTCGCTGGCCGACGCCTTAAAAGGGGAGATTCATGAAAAAGTTGTCAGCGGTCCCCTTGGAACTCCGGTAAAGGCGGTGTTTGCCGTCTCTGGTGACAAAACAACGGCGGTCATTGAGATGGCCGAAGCATCCGGGCTCGGACTTGTACCGAAAGAAAAGCGCAACCCGTTGCTGACAACCACATACGGCACTGGTGAGTTAATCAAAGCCGCCTTGGATCTGGGCGTGTCCAAGATCATTCTCGGTATCGGAGGAAGTGCAACAAATGACGGCGGCGCCGGTATGATTGAAGCTTTGGGAGGAGGGCTGTATGAGGAAAACGGTAAGAAGCTTTCCCGCGGCGGTGCGGCTTTAAAAAAACTGGCGCAGCTCGACTTGACCAACATGGATCCCCGGCTGAACGGTGTAGAAGTAATTGTTGCCTGCGATGTGAATAATCCGCTGCTTGGTCCCGATGGCGCCAGTGCTGTTTACGGTCCGCAAAAGGGGGCAACGGATGCGATGGTTGCTGAACTGGATGAGGCGCTGAAGCACTACAATGAAGTGCTTGTCCAAGTGACAGGCAATGACGTGAAAGATGTGCCTGGTGCAGGTGCTGCCGGCGGTTTAGGGACCGGGTTAATGGCCTGTTTAGGAGCAAGGCTGGAGCGCGGAGTAGAAATTATTTTAAACGAAACGAGATTTCGAGAGCGAATTTCCGATGCTTCACTAGTCATTACCGGCGAAGGGAGAATGGACGGACAGACGATTCATGGCAAAACTCCGATCGGTGTTGCTAAAGCTGCCAAGGAAAACAATCTGCCGGTGATTGCTTTATGCGGTACATTGGGGAAAGGTCATGAAGCCGTGTTTGAACACGGAATTGATGCCGTTTTTTCTATTGTACCTGGGCCGTGCAATGTGGAAGAGGCAATCAAAAACGGTTCGGTTTATTTGGAATCACTGGCAGGAAATGTTGCCAAACTGTTAAAGATGGGAGCAGTCCGGTGAGGGGCGTGGCGTATATAAGGTGCGCCCGTTTGAATTTTTCGCTTAGTGGATGATTGCAAGTGAATGGGGTTTGAGTATGGTTCAATATGACCTGTGCTCAAACTCGTTTTAGTTTTGAGGAGATTTGATTACGGTTCACGCGATTGCGGTTCATATGGGTCGGACTCAGGCTCGCTCATACTCTCGAAATGAGTGCGGTCAAATTGATTACGGTTCGCGCGATTACGGTTCGGCTTCCCGGGCTTGAACCTCTCCTCAATCCTCCTGCAAAATTGATACCCCTAAAAATAATGTGCCGATTGCAGCAGGAATTTTCAATGGAATAAGCAAGCGAAGAATGCAACTTACTAAACTATCATATGACAGGCTGGATTACACAAAATAAGTACTAAAAATAAGTCGGCCATTTATCACGAACTCCATTTTGAAGCCCGCCAGCGGGAATTGAAGATCCTTCCATATAATCTCTCAAATATTTTATAGAAATAAAATTTCATATAATCATTAATTATTATTGATATTTAATTTCACAAGAGGTATAATGAAGGTGCTTTGTTGTAAGGGTTTACAAAAAAGCGGTATCTTCGCAGCGTTTTTTAAAAAGGCAATGGTCGAAACTCCTGAGATGTCCTCCTTTTTGAACACACACTATAACACTATAAACAAAGAAGGGGAATGAAATGAATTTAGAAAAATTGGCAACAGAGCAGCGCAATCAACGCACGATGAACCTTGATGAAATGAGTGTGCTTGAAGTTTTACAAACGATGAATAAAGAAGATCGGACGGTACCTGACGCGATTGCCAAAGTATTGCCGGTGATAGAAAAACTGGTCATACGGATAATCGCCGCTATGAAAAGCGGCGGGCGGCTGATCTATGCAGGAGCCGGAACAAGCGGCAGACTGGGTGTCCTTGATGCTGCGGAGTGTCCGCCGACATTTGGAGTTCCCCCCGGCCTTGTGATTGGTTTGATTGCCGGTGGACAGCGTGCATTTACCGAAGCAATTGAAGGTTCCGAAGATTCTATGGAAGCTGGAAAGCAAGATTTAGAGAATGTCAACTTAACGGCAAAAGATGTTGTCTTGGGGCTGGCGGCAAGCGGTCGGACACCGTATGTCATCGGTGCTTTACAGTATGCAGAAAAACTAGGGGCTGCAACAGCGAGCTTAGCCTGCAACGAAAACGCTGCGATCAGCAAGCACGCACAATTTCCGCTGGAAATCGTCACCGGACCCGAGGTGTTAACGGGATCGACGCGGTTAAAAGCTGGAACAGCACAAAAGCTCGTCCTAAATATGATTTCAACCACAGTCATGATTGGTCTCGGTAAAGTTTATCAAAATCTGATGGTGGATGTGCAACCGACGAATGAAAAGCTATTTCATCGTGCAAAAGGCATTATCCGTCAGGCAACCGGCGTTGACGAGTCTGCGGCTGCTTCGTATTTTGAACAGGCTAACGGCAACGTAAAAGCTGCCATCATCATGATTTTAACGGGCATGAGTCATGAAGAAGCACTGGTACGTCTGGAAAAATCAGAAGGATTTGTTCGTAATGCTGTAAAAAAATAAGTGTCAAAGGGTGAGGAATAATGAAGAAAGAAACGAAGCTGGCTCAGTCCATCATTGAAAAAGTGGGGGGGAAACAAAATATTGTTCAGCTCAATCGCTGTATGACGCGTGTACGATTAACCTTGAAGAATGATGAGCTTGTACAAGGGAATGAATTGCGTCAGGTGGATGGAGTCATGGGTGTTATTGAAGACGAGACGTTGCAAATTGTTGTTGGTCCGGGAACAGTCAACCTTGTGACAGATGAAATGAGCCGCCTCACAGGATTGAAGATCGGCGAAGTGGCGGGCGATGCAGCGGCGACAGCAACCGATGTGAAGGCTGCGATCAAGAAGAAAAATAATACATCCTTCAAAAATCTTCTTCGTAAAATCGGCAATATTTTTATTCCGTTAATCCCTGCACTTGTAGCCTCAGGAATCATTAATGGAATTGCCAACTATGCCAAAAACGCCGGTGCAGATCCGACGGCGACGTGGTTAAGCATCCTTCTTTTAATCGGTGGCGGGGTGTTTGCGTATTTGGGGGTGCTTGTCGGCTGGAATACCGCCAAAGAATTCGACGGCACTCCGGCGCTTGGAGCAATAGCAGGCATTCTTATCATTAATCCTGGACTGGCGGATATCACGCTGTTTGGGGAAGCACTCGTGCCTGGAAGGGGCGGTTTGTTTGCCGTGATGTTTGCCGCCTGGTTAATGGCCGTCGTTGAGCGTACGATCCGAAAAGGGGTGCCAAGCGCAGTGGATATTATTGTGACCCCGCTGATAACCGTTCTTATCGTCGGTTTTGCGACAATCTTTCTCGTCCAGCCGGTGGGAGGTTTGCTGGCGGAAGGGATTACTTCCGGGATTAATGCCGTTTTGGATGTCGGCGGCGTCATTGCCGGGGCAGTGTTGGCAGGGTTCTTTCTGCCGCTGGTCATGGTCGGACTCCACCATGGTCTGACACCGATTCACCTCGAGTTTATTAACAGCACAGGTGTTACTCCGATCTTAACGATTTTGGCAATGGCAGGCGGCGGACAGGTGGGAGCGGCAATGGCGGTCTATGTAAAAACACGCAGTAAAAAGCTCCGCAATACGATTAAGGGTGCATTGCCCGTGGGCTTTCTTGGCATCGGTGAACCATTGCTGTACGGTGTCACGCTTCCTCTTGGTCGTCCGTTTATCACAGCATGTATGGGAGCGGCCGTTGGCGGCGCATTTCAAGCGCTGATGAAAACAGCTGCAACAGGAATCGGTGTATCGGGCTTGTCGCTGACCCCGCTTATTGCCGATAATCGCTTTTTATATTATATCGGCGGTCTTGTCATTGCCTATACATTCGGATTTATTTTTACCTATGCCTTTGGTTTTAAGGAAGAGATGGCTGATAACTTAGAGTAGCAAAAAAACAAGGAGAATGGCGGGATAAACGATGCCTGGATTTGCTGTTTATTTGGGACAACAGTCAATGGAGCAGACAGAAAAGTATGTAAAAAAAATGTATGATGCAGGCTTTCGCACCATGTTCACGTCTTTGCACATACCGGAGGATGATCCTTCTTTATACGCGGCGGAGCTGAAGCAATTGGGAGCACTGGCAATAGAGCACGGGATGGAATTAATGGCCGACATCTCGCCCGCCTCCTGGCAGCACCTCGGGTTAACGCTGGAAAAAGCGGGGGAGTTAACGAGGTGGGGAGTAACCGGGATTCGGGTTGATTACGGGTTTTCACCGGCGCAAATTGCCTTGCTCTCGGAGGAAATAACGGTTGCCCTGAATGCAAGCACAATGGATGAAACATTTTTACAACAACTGCTGAATGCAGGACTGTCCATTGACCGAACGGAAGCGTGGCACAATTTCTATCCGCGGCCGGAAACTGGGCTGGATGAGCGTTGGATGAGAGACAGAAATCGTCGCCTTCAGGAGCTGGGGTTGACGGTAATGGCATTTATACCGGGAGATCAACAACTGCGGGGGCCGCTTGCTCATGGGCTGCCCACAGTGGAAAAACATCGCGGACAATCGGTGTTTGCTGCGTTTTTGGAGATGACAAATGAATTTTATGTTGATAAAGTATGTATTGGTGACCGAAGTATTCAGGATGCAACTTGGCAGCAGTTTATGGTATATCAGGAGAATACAATACTGATTCATTGCGATCAGCTTTTGCTGACAGCGGAGGAGGAACGCCTCTTGTGTCAGAAGCATCGCAGCCGGATGGACCCGTCACGCGATGTCATCCGTTCGGAAACGTCTCGCTTATACGCACAAAAGGGCAAAGCAGATATCAGCCCGCGCAATCAATTGCCGCGGCCGAGAGGAACGATTACTGTTGACAACAATCTTTATGAACGGTACACAGGCGAGCTACAGGTAGCGCTGAAAGATTTGCCAGCGGATAAAAAAGTCAATGTCCTCGGACGGGTAATCGACCGGGATTTGCCGCTGTTGCCGATGGTTCGGCCGGGGCAGTCATTCCTGTTTATTTGTTCGGCCGCAAAAACGTGAGAGGAGCATTCTATGTCGACATTTTCAATACTGAAACAGATCGAACGGCAAATGGACCGGTTTACAGATGCGGAAAAAACGGTGGCTGACTATGTGACGGAAAATGCCGGGCGCGTGACGCAGATGAGCACGAAAGAGTTAGCGGCAGCCTGCGGCGGAAGCGAGGCGGCGATTATTCGCTTTTGCAAGCGCCTCGGCATTCAAAGCTTTAAAACGTTAAAAATAGAGCTGGCAAAAGACATATCAGCAAACAATGACATGGTACCTGATTCACCCCTGCAATTTGATGATGATGCAAGCACGATCATTCAAAAAGTCATGTTTAATACGATCCAAGCGCTCCATAACACGGAAAAAATTGTCTCCGTCCCGTCGTTTACAGGGGCGGTGGAGGCGTTAAGCAAGGCAGAGCGTGTATATCTGTACGGGGTGGGAGGGTCCGCCGTCGTTGCCGAAGATTTTAAGCAGAAGCTGCTGCGGATCGGCGTTTCTGCTTTTCAATCCGCGGATAATCATCTGCAAATGATGATGGTAGCTAATGCGGCAAAGCACGATACGGTGTTTCTTATTTCCACTTCCGGAAAAACAAAAGAAATCATCGATGTCCTGTCGGTTGCGAAAGAAAGGGAAGTCCGCACGATTTTGCTGACGCAGCATGCCGCATCTCCCGCCCGCCGTCTGGCTGATATTGTGTTGACAATGTCGGAAGAGGAGCAAAATTTGCGGATTGGGACAATGACAGCGCGGATCGCACAGCTCGCGATCATCGATGCCCTTTTCATTGCCATCTGCTCCACGCTGGGGCAGGGAATTTACGAGCGAATCATTCATACCCATGAGGCTGTTCAACGGAGAAAATCTTGAGAAATTGGCGATTTGAATACCCATCTTTTCGTTTTGGATATTTAGTGTTTTAAGTGAAGCTGGGTATTGATCTTATTATCAATCGCAATACTTGATTGATACGGGGAGATTGGCAATGCTATGAAAACACTGCAAGTTATAAATACACAAAAAATAATTTCATTTTTATCTTCCTTTTTTAACCGCATATTTTGTGTAAGCTCTATAACCATTCTGTATTTGAGAAAAGCAGGAGAAGGCGAAATGTTGTGATCAGTTTTTTTCAGAATAAAACTCCCACCTGCGGCTCTGTACAACATGAGACTGCACATTGCATTGGGCGGGGAGTCAAGCCAAGCCAAGTCAAGTAATCATGGTGCGGGTGTTGCCAAAAATGATGGCGGTACAACTTTTTAAAAAGGAAGTTCAAATGTGTGGGAAACAGCGCCTGCGAATCTCAACGTTGGCGTTGTCTCTGTGCTGTTTACATACGTCTCTATGTGCGCTGCGCTGCTTAATCCTGACGTGCCTCGACCTTCTTGCCGCTGTGATGTCCTCCTTTTTGAAGACACCTTTACGAATGTTTTTCCAGTTTATCATATACATCCAGTTCTACTTCCTTACTGATTTCGGAAGGATATGTATCAAGCGCTCTTGCCAAATGGTATAGCACGTTATACGTCGGATTCCGCTTTCCCGTTTCGATTTCACTTATATAGCTGACATCGATATCAGCCAGTTCAGCTAATGTTTCCTGCTTCATTCCTTTACTCACTCTTCGCAATCGGATAATTTTTCCCAAACTGAAGTTTAAAACAGGTTTTGTATTCAATTGTTAAATAACTCCTTTTTTATCACTATTATGAAATTTTTCGGAGGAACAGTAAATTGATTATAGTCTAAGAAAAGGGAAAAATTCCATCTTGAAGTGACGTTTTTTTGAAAAAGGCAAGTAAAGAGGAGATTCCAAAAGGTTAATTAGCAATTTCCAGGCACTTTCGCGGACAATCCTCAGCGGAATTCGTCCAATCTCGAGATTAAGCACAGCGGCTCCCTCGGAACGTACACTTACAGTGGCTGTTCAACAGACCTTCATCTCATCGTTGCATTTTCTTCCACTGCTTACGTGCGTGTTGTATGCGTTATCTGCTTGCTCCTGCCAGCGCCACTCTTCTTATTGCTGGCATTTTTGAACACGCACTTGTAGTAATTTTACCGGATGTTATTTAAAATAGGTATAGTCAGTAAAGCGCTTTTCAAGTATTCTTAAATTATCATTATTTGGAGGGGAATCTCAATGGAGAAGAAGGGAAAAAAATAAGCTGTACATTGGTATCGGCCTCGCTTTTTTTGGCGTTGTCGGCATCTTTGCCTCTTTTTCCACGTTTGCTGAGGAAGGGTTTCTGAGCGGAATGATTTCATTAGTCATTGCGGTTTGTTTTGCCGCGGGCGGAGCTTATCTCGTTATTAATTATCTTGATACAATCAAAAAGCAAAAACAAGAGTTGGTTGAACGGATCGTACTTCGAGTTGCCCAAGTGCATGGCGGGATTATCAGCATTACCGAATTGGCGGCGGCAAGCGAAATGACGATTAGTGAAGCAGAGGAAGTGTTAGAGAATTTTTCGAGAAGAGGGGTGGCTGTGAGAAAGCTGGCAGGAAACGGCGCCGCAGTTTATCAATTCAGCACACTTCTTTCAGCGGAAGAAAAGAAACAGGCAAAATCGATTTATGAACTTTAATTGAACAGTATCATTCTTCTAGTGTGTGCAGGCTGTGTGTTTCTCAACTCACAGCTGTTTATGTACGGACGGAGGCTCGCCTTCTCTCGGTAAAAACGGATTTGTACACTTAAAAGGTGGATGTTCCGATTAATGTGCGGCGATGAATATATAAGCAGCAATCTTAAGTTATTGTAATATGGAGGAATAGTACATGAAGTCAAGGCAGTATATGGTGAAACTAATCATCGGTATCGCACTTGTTATGTTTTTTGGATTTCCTGGTTTACTAGGTGTTTTGGTAGCAATTGCAATCAAGGAAATGATGTTAGTAATCATTATGATTGTTTTTATGCTTCCGTTCTTGGGAGTCGGCATTTATATGATTCGTTCTTCTATAAAAAAAATGAAAGAGCAAAAAGCAGCAGCTGTTGAACGTACCGTCCTTCAAGTTGCCCAAGAACACGGCGGAATCATCAGCATCACGGAATTGGCGGCGGCAAGCGAAATGACGATTAGTGAGGCAGAGGAAGTGTTAGAGGAGCTTACAAGGAAGGGAGCCGCTATCAGAAGGCTGGTAGACAGCGGCGCCACAGTCTATCATTTCAACACCTTTTTATCTTCAGATGAAAAGAAACAAGCAAAATCGATTTATGAACTTTAATCGTATTTTCACAGATTTTCCTTGATGTGCACAAGCTGTGGGTTCCCCGACTCACAGCTTTATTTTCGGGAAAAATATACATTCTGTATGCTAGTTCTGCCGCGCTCTCAGTGAAAAAGTATTGCATTCAAAAGAAAATATTAGTAACATGTAATGTAAGCGCTTGCATTATGGATTGCAGCAAGCCGCTGCTTCCTTCTTTCCGCTTCCATACATACAACTCATCGTTTGATAAATAACATGCGTTTTACATAGTTCTTTATTTTTCACTCACAGCACTTACAGTTCTATACGACGGAGCAAGACAAGGTTGCTAAAGCTGCTTTTGTCCGTGCCGCATCGAATAATCATGGGAATATGCATGCTCTCTCCAGCGGATAGAAAATTTTATCGTTGTCGATGCAAACGTTTGCGCAAAAAAGAAGGCGGGAATTCCCAAAAAAAGCGAAACACTAAACTGCTTTTCATAAAATCTACAAAAAGGAGTTGGGGTAATATTGAAAACCCATGTGATGAAAGCTGCTCTGTTAACAGTAATATTCGTTATGTTGTTTTCTCTCGGGCACATTCCGGCGTCTTCCAGCAGCAGTGCAGAACCGTTGACAAAAACGGAAGTGCAAATAAGCGAGATCCCTGAAAACACGGTGAGAATTCATTATCAGAGAGAGGATAACAATTTTGCCGGTTTAGGGTTGTGGCTGTGGGAGGACGTTGCCGCCCCTTCGCAAAATTGGCCGTCAGGCGGGACACCGTTTATCGAAGAACAAGTTACTGATTATGGCGCTTATCTCGATATTGAATTAAAAAAGGATGCCCGTAAACTAGGATTTCTTGTGTTAAATACTACTACCGGGGACAAAGACGGGGAGGATAAAAATGTAGAACTTCTTTCTCCACAAATGAATGAAGTCTGGATAAAGCAAGGCTCCGATGAAGTTTTTCTTGCCGAGCCGGCGGAACTTCCGGAAAATACGATGCGAATTCATTACCAACGGGAAGACGGGAACTATGATGGCTGGGGAACATGGATTTGGGGCGATGCAGCCGTTCCTTCCGAAAAAGCAGGCGAATGGCCGGATGGTGCAACAACTGCAGCTGGAGTTGGAAAGCATGGCGTTTATTTCGATGTGGAAGTAAAAGAAAATGCTGAAGAAATCGGCTTCTTGTTTGTAAATAAAGCAACTGCCGATCAAACGATGGATTATCGTTTTTCCATGCTTCAGGAGCATCGGCAGCTTTTTGTGAAAGACGGGGATGCTGCCGTGTATACGAACCCATACGGCTCCATTCCGGCAGTTCTGCTTTCTGGGGAATTGCTCTCGGAAACAAAAATACAGCTTCGTTTTTCCTCGACTAAAGAGTTGACGGCAGACGTACTGAAACAGACGTTGACTGTTGCTGACAAGGACGGAAATGACGTGATGATTGACAGTGTGTCGGTAAAAAATAACAATCTTGCCGAGCTCCATGGTGTTTTTGACTTGACGATGGCTCCTTTTTATATTACGTACGGAGAACGTACGGTCACAGCTGACGGAGGATGGAGATTGCTGGATGAAATGTATGGCTATGACGGAGAATTGGGAGCAACGCTACACGGGGATGGTACAGCGTTGTTGAAGCTGTGGTCACCGACGGCGGACAGTGTTTCCGTTGTTTTATATGATAAGCACGATCAACATGAGCTGATAGCAACGGATCTTCCCATGACATTAGGAAGCCGCGGTGTCTGGGAAATTACATTGAACAAAGAGAATACTGGTTTGGATAGTTTACGAGGGTTTTATTATCATTATAAGATTACTCACGGCGAGGAGACGAAGCTGGCGCTTGATCCTTATGCCAAATCGATGGCGGCTTGGATTAATCCGGAAAGGGGCGGGCAATATCCGATCGGCAAGGCTGCCATCGTTGCTCCATCTTCCGTTGGTCCGAAGCTGAGCTTTGCTGAAATCGACGGGTTTGAAAAAAGAGAAGATGCCGTCATTTATGAGGTCCATGTAAGGGATTTCACCTCCGATCCGGATATTGAAGCCGAACTCAACGCTTCATTCGGCACTTTCACTGCTTTTATCGACAAGCTGGATTATATCGAATCGTTAGGCGTGACACACATTCAACTTTTACCGGTAATGAACTATTACTGGGTGGACGAAACAGCCGGTGGTGAAAGAATGTCGGGGTATTCTTCTTCGGGCAACAATTATAACTGGGGTTATGATCCGCACAGCTATTTTTCTTTGACCGGCATGTACTCGGAAAATCCTGATGATCCGGAATTAAGATTACAAGAATTTAAGCTGATGATTGATGAGATTCACCGCCGCGGGATGGGAGTCATACTGGACGTTGTCTATAACCACACGGCGAAGGTGGAAATTTTTGAGGACTTGGTGCCTCACTATTATCACTTCATGGATGCGGATGGGACGCCGCGAACAAGCTTTGGCGGCGGTCGTCTCGGGACTACGCATCAGATGGCAAGAAGAATTGTTGTCGATTCGATTGCGTATTGGACGGAAACCTATAAAGTGGACGGATTCCGTTTCGATATGATGGGAGATCATGACGCAGAAACGATTCAATTGGCTTACGAAAAGGCAAAAGAAATAAATCCTGATGTCATTATGATCGGGGAAGGCTGGCGAACGTTTGTCGGCGATGAAGGCGATTCTGTCATGCCGGCGGATCAGGACTGGATGCAGCATACGGAAAGTGTGGGCGTTTTCTCCGACGACTTCCGGAATGAGGTGAAGTCGGGGTACGGTCATGAAGGCGAACCGCGGTTTATTACCGGCGGCGCAAGAAAGGTGGCACGGATTTTTGATAATTTGAAAGCGCAGCCACACAATTTCACGGCCTCCGATCCAGGTGACGTTGTTCCATATATTGAAGCTCATGACAATTTAACCCTTCACGATGTCATTGCCATCGCCATGAAAAAAGATCCTGATGATCATCAGAAAGAAATTCATAAGCGCATTCGCATCGGGAATACGCTGGTATTGACATCACAGGGTACGGCATTTATTCATGCCGGTCAGGAATACGGACGCACGAAGCAGTTTCGCGAGGAGACAAATACAGCACCGTATAAATCGACGTATGGAACGGATGAACATGGGAACCCGTTTGTTTATCCATATTTTATCCATGATTCGTATGATTCCTCCGACGCCGTGAACAAATTTGATTGGGCAAAGGCTACCGATTCCGAGAAGTATCCGATTCATACTCATACCAGAGAATATACTGCCGGACTGATCGCGTTAAGAAGGTCGACGGATGCTTTTCGCCTTGGTGCACAAGAGCTTGTAGAAACTAATGTCACACTCGTGGATGTGCCGGAAATCAGTGAGGAGGATGTCGCCATTGCTTATCGCAACGAAGCAACAAATGGGGATGCATATTACGTTTTTGTGAATGCGGATATTGAAAAAAGGACATTTACGCTTAAGGAGGACATCACTGTCGGTGAAGTGTTGGCAGACAGCGATGAGGCAGGAACAACGGAGGTCTCAACCAGATCAGGCTTTGACTTGACTCCTGAAAAAATAACGATTGATCCGCTGATGACAGTGATTGTCAAGCTGTCTGCGGAGGAAGAGAATCCGGTTGATCCCCTTGATCCGGCAGATCCCGACGATTCGGATGTACCTGAGAAGAACCCTCCGCAGCAGCCGGACAAAGGCATGGGGGATGGAGAGAAGCCAGAGGAACCATCCGGAACCGATCCGGCAGGAAACGCCGGAAAATCAAACAGCGGGAAAAGCGAAGCCGGGGAAACGGCAGGCAGCGGCGACGAGAAACTTCCTGAAACCGCTACATCATTTTACAGTTGGCTGCTTACCGGCATCGCGCTTTTCCTTTTAGGCAGTGCTGCTTATTTTGTTCAAAAAGGAAAACCATCCGGAAACAACTGAGGAGGAGAGAGATACTATGCAAAGCAAAAACCGGAAACGAAGAATATCTATGTTTCTGATATTGATATTGATGATGCTTCTCAACATATTCACGCTGTCTATGTCAACAATTGCAGAGGATGACAATGTGCTTACCAGTGAAGCGGATGCTGTTGCTGCCATCACGGATTCCGTACCGCCGCATATCCGGCTTGCCTATGAACGTTCGGATCAGAATTATAATGGCTGGGACGTGTGGGTGTGGGGAACCGGTGCGAAAGACGACAATATTGATTTTACAAGCTTGCTAGATGGCAGAGCGATTGCTGAAATCGGGGTAGGCCCGGATGCGGAGCGCGTCGGTTTTATTATCCGTAAGGAAAACTGGACCGACAGAGAGCCCGGCGGCGACCGGTTTATCGAAGTAAGCAAAAGCGATCCGACTACAAAAGTGTTCGTTAAAAGTGGTGAAACACAATTTTTTACCGTCCCGTCCGTAACAGCACCGGAAGTCAACGACGGAAACGCTGTGATACACTTCCGAGACAAACAGTTGTATTTGCAAGATGAAATGTCCCGGATTGACAAAGTGGAACTGAGTATTTTAGACAGCCGATACGAAATGGTGAAGGAGGAAGAAAACGAGCGCTTCGTGTACACATATGAAAACCTGCCATTCGGAGATCATGAATATACATTTTTCGTCACGATGGATGGGGAAGAAGTAGAAACGGAGGAGCAATACTTCTCGGGGGTTGTCTCTTATTATCAGCCTGAAATCGTGATCTCCGGTACGGTGTCCCCCGAAGTCATTGACTATCGGCAAAATGCCGTTCTGACACTCGATATTGTGACTGACGATAATGTCGGAATTCGTGAGCTTTATGTCGACTTGTCGGAGCTTGGCGGTGAAAACAAAGTCGTTATCGACCCGGAATTGCAAGCGGTTTCAATTGCTGTTGAACACGCTGTCACAGCAGGGGTGAAAACGCTCCCGTTGACCGCTGTCGATGCTTACGGAAACGTGCATGCCGGTGAAGCAAGCGTAACGGTTAAAGCCCGCGAATTCAGCAGTGAGGATGATTTTGACTGGGATGAAGCAATCATTTATTTTTTGTTGACGGATCGATTTTTCAATGGAAATCCGGCAAACGATGATCCGTACAGTGTCGGTTATGATAAAAACGATCCGGGAGTATACCAGGGTGGAGATTTGAAAGGGATTACAGAAAAGCTGGATTATTTGTATGAACTAGGTGTCAATACGATTTGGATCAATCCGATTGTCGAGAACATTGCGTATGATGTGCGGCATCGTGATGATCCGCATATTACGCCATACTACGGTTATCACGGGTACTGGACCAGTAATTTCAGCGAGTTGAATCCTCACTTCGGAACGATGGAAGAGTTCCATGAGCTGATTGATGAAGCGCATGAGCGCGGGATGAAAATAATGGTTGATGTCGTTCTGAATCATACGGGCTACGGATTAAAGGAGGCGGATGGCTCGCTGGATGACGGTTCCATTCCACATTTTCCGACAGACGAAGACAGGGCCAGATTCGCCGGAATGCTGCGGGATGGCGGCAGCGATACGGTTCGAGGAGAACTCGCGGGGTTACCTGATTTCATTACAGAATATCCGGCAGTTCGGGAGCAGGTTATTGAATGGCAGACGCAATGGCTTGAAAAATCAAGAACGCCAAAAGGGAACACGATTGATTATTTCCGGGTGGATACGGTAAAGCATGTGGAAAATACGACTTGGATGGCATTTAAAAACGCGTTGACTGCGGAAATGCCGGAATTTAAAATGATCGGTGAATCTTGGGGAGCAGGTCCCCGGGACGACCATGGTTACTTACGTTCCGGAATGATGGATTCCCTGCTTGATTTTGATTTTAAGGATCTGGCTCGGGAGTTTGTCAATGGCCGTATTCAGTCAGTGGAAAACCGCTTGCAGGCTCGCAACGAATTCATCGATAACACGGCAATGCTCGGACAATTCTTAGGTTCCCATGATGAAGACGGCTTCCTCTATCCATTTCATGATGACACCGATAAGGCTGGAAAGCTGATGGCGGCTGCTTCTTTGCAGCTGACAGCGAAGGGGCAGCCGGTGATTTACTACGGAGAAGAGCTTGGTGTATATGGTTCTGCCAATTATCCTTATTATGAAAATCGCTATAACATGCCTTGGGAGCAAGTGGAAAACAATGATGTACATGTACACTATACAAAAGTGATCAACGCTCGTAAGCAGTTTTCTCAAGTTTTTTCAAAGGGAACGCGGGAAATGCTTGCAGGCTCCGACGAAGCGGGCTATAACGTTTTTGCCAGAGAATATGCCGGGGAAACGGTGATTGTCGGGATAAATACGAAAAATGAAGCAGCGGAGGTGACAGTGGCCGTTCCGTTCACAGTCGGGGAACCAATCGTTGATGTGTACAGCGGGGAAAGGGTGACGGTTGATGACAACGGCAAGGTGACTGTCGCCCTTCCAAGTATACAGGAAGGCGGTACATTTATTCTCACGGCGGAAGCAGCTTCCACAGATCCGGAGGAAGGTGGAGAGGAATCGGAGACGCCGGGATCACCGACACCGGGGGGCGAGGTGGATGAGACAAAAGAACCTTCATCCGAGCACGGAAACAGCTTACGCACAAGCGGGCCTGGATCAATCTCCGGTACGATGGAGAACGGCAATGATCCAGCAAATGAGCTGCAGGCGGACCAAATGAAAGCGGCGTTGCCTAATACAGCGACGACAATGTATACCTATCTTTTTCTTGGCTTGGCTTTTCTGACAATCGGGACCGTTTTGTATATTGTCAGGCGCGGAAAAGAACGGCTGGAATGACGGCGCGATAAATTGGAGCCATTGCCTTTTTGAACACGCGCTTCAAGTGGTTGTTCAACATTGTCTCGTTAGCCGTTGTTGAACAACCGCGAAGACGTCATACTGTTTTGTGAACGCGTATGCTTCCTGCTTCCGGCGTAGGAAATGGTGATAAATATTGCGGACTGTTTTTTCATTCACTCCGATGCTTGGCGGCAACCGCGACGAAGGTATTGCGAAGCGGTTGCCTTTCAACAGCTTGTACCAGCCGTTTCGTTATCTTCCGATTGTCATCAACGCTATGGAAGATTTCTACAAAGTGACATGACATTCTTTGCACTTGCAACGCTTCCGCTGAATCACCAATTCTACCAGTTTGTTTTTAAGCGGTTTGTCTAGTACAATTTGTTGTCGATGGCCGTGCTTATAAAAATTTGCCGGACATCCGCAATGCGGGCAGGCGCGAGGCGGTGATGTTTTTACCAGCTCTACCCGGATAACTGTTTCCTCTTCTGCGATTTTTCCAATTAGATGAAGCTCCTCCAGACCGTGTAAAACGTTTTTCATGATTTTTTTCCCCAGGCATTACCGTCTATTTATTTTCCCAAAAAGAGATTAGAAGGAAGAAGAAATCGGAGACGAAGAAAATCACGCAAACCGCAGGCCCATCTGAGGTGACATCCTCTCAGTCGGAGACACTCGAGTCACATTCGCGCGAACCGTAATCAAAATGACCGGACTCGATCTGAGAGCATTTGGGAGCATGAGCGAGTCTGAGTCCGGCACATCTGAACCGTAACCTTCTTGACGACAAAGCTGCAAAAAACGGACTTTGCATTTAAACTGGATTTAGAGAGTACCGCAGTTCATTTTTTACTTTTCAAGATATAGTGTGCCCATTTCTTTTCCGCCCAGGAAGGGAGAGATAAGAAGATCCCTAAACCGTCGACTAGATTTCGTGTCAACAAAGTGCTTTGAGACGCTTCTGCTGAGATTTCTAACGTCATCCTTTCTGAGCTGGTGTGAATGTATAAAACCTGCTATTTTCGCGGATAAAGATAATAAAACCTGCTTTGCGGCGAACTGTATCATTGCTTTGGAGCCATTCCTAATTGTGTGTAGAAAGACGGTGAAGTGCCGCCGTGTGCAGCATTTCCGAAAGAAGTTTTCAAGATTTTATTATTTCGCTGCCAATTTTTACGAATTCACAGCTGCTATCTTGCTGTTTTCATGTTCAGGTAAACAGATGATCCAATGTAAAAAATGATTGTGGGAGGGGTGCAGTATGAGTGTGCCGAAGTTATCCATGTTTTTCGGAGCGGGAGCGGAAATCGGCTACGGCTTACCGTCAGGGGGGAAGTTTGCCTTGGAAATTTTCCGCTGTTCGGCGGAAGAGGATAAGGAACGGTTTCGCGAACAGATTCAAAGTATCGATGCGAGATCGCAAATTGCCTCTCAGTGGCTTCCGGACAACTATGCGAGCAAGCGATTGAATGTGTTTGGAAAAGGACAATTTGAAGGGCTGGTTGCCTCCAGTCTGGAAAACAGAAGAGGAGCCATTTTGGATTATCTCGATCACTTCGACGCAAACATTACTGCTTTGCTTGAACATTGGCAGGTTTCCGAAACGGATGTCAGAGATAAGTTTATGCAAGAAATGGACGAACAGATCGGGGACATGCGTTATAATCAGACCATTCGCTTAAACGAAAAGCTGGCCAACCGCGTTCGGCTGTTTGAATCGGCATATTTTTCCGCGTTTTTAAGGTTGCTGGAAAAGCATCCGGCGGACCGGCACCTCAAACGTATCGTCCGGGCTTATCTGGAATTGCTTATTGGTGCAGTCGGTCAGCATCTCGTTTCACAGCTAAATGAAGAAATTTTCGCGCAGGCTCCCGAGGACATCAGTGTTTTCGATGATTTGTCCGGTATTTTTTCCCTGAACTATCAAGGTGTCGGACAAAACGGGATGGAAATCGTGATCGAAGAACCACCCGTGTTGGTGAACGCTGACACCGACACAATGACGCTGTTTAGGGAGTTGGGACGCGCCGTGCTGGAAGACATCTATTGTCAGGCGATGGATTATCAGGCTTTGATTGACAGTCATTTCCGCTATTTATATAATCCGAAGGCACACTGGGCAAAGTTCAGTCAAATCGCTATTTTTTTGCATACGGTACAGCGGTACATCAAAAGCAATGTGATTGTGGATGAAGAAAAATTAGCGTCAGGTCCGGGATATTATCATGATCTTCTTGAGCTGTCGCAGCACTTTGACATCCAAGCCATCGGCACGACAAACTACAATAATTTTGTCCGGCAGGTCATCGGCGGTACGGAAGCAGGCGAAATTCCTGTCTATCATTTAAACGGAAGTGTTGAAGAATATTATGACCCGTATAAAAATCAAATATTGACAGAACCGTCTCAGGAAGACAGGGAGGGAAGGATTCTTGTTCCCTTCATGTTTACGCAGAGCGGTATTAAGCCACTTACTTCCGTTAGCATGTCGAGAAAATACGTTGAACTTTTTGACTATTTCGTTCAATCGGATCTTGTCTGTGTAATCGGTTACGGATTTAACGGCGACGATGGTCATATTAACGGGATGTTCCGCCACCTTGTCGAGGATCATCACAAGCAGCTTGTTATTTTGCATTATAAAAGTGACAGAAGCACCGACAGCCAATTGCTGAGGTATTATCAGGAAAAATTGAGGCTTCATTCTTCTGCAAATGTCACGGTATATCAAGTGGATCATCGCCGACTGGTAGACGGACGGATTTGGCATGAACTGTTGAGTCAAGGAGCCTGATGGTGTTTTAAATGAAGGCTGTTGCCGCAAACTTAGTTGTTCTTGCGCCGCAATTCACGCATTGTGAGAAGAATTAGGCAAGCTTTGTTTACGGTAAAACAAAGGCAATGCGCAACAATTTTTTAGGAATACGCCTATGTAAATCAGGAGAAACTTGGGTGGTTATCCAAGCTGTCGAAAACGTAAAAATCAATTTTTCACACCCATAGGCTGGAATGGCACTGGCTTGATCCGTTTGTTTCGACCACCTCCTATAGGCGAAATCAGCCCTTGATTGGTATTTTATGATATAATTTGTCTCGTATGAATGATCTAAACGAATTTTATATCAATCAAGGATGTGTGATAATAGTGAAGATTACAGTTGCAGGTACAGGGTATGTCGGGTTATCGAATGCTGTGTTATTGGCTCAGCACAATGAGGTTGTTGCCATTGATATCGTTCAGGAAAAAGTAGATATGATTAACCGTAAAGAATCGCCGATCGTGGATCACGAAATTGAACAGTTTTTAAAAACAAAAGAGCTGAAGCTTGAAGCAACAACGGATATAAAGAAAGCATATCAGTCTGCCGATTTTGTCATTATCGCGACACCTACGGACTATGATCCGGAAAAAAACTATTTTAATACGAAATCGGTGGAAAGTGTTATCGAAACGGTGATGGGGATAAATTCGGAAGCGGTAATGGTGATTAAATCAACTGTTCCGGTAGGATATACGAAAGAAGTTAAGAAAAAATACGGGACGAATAACATTATCTTTTCACCGGAATTTCTCCGGGAAGGAAAGGCACTGTATGATAATCTTTATCCATCGAGAATTATTGTCGGTGAAAGATCGGAACGGGCTGAAACGTTTGCGCAGCTGTTGGTGAAAGGGGCAAAAAAAGAAGACATCCCTGTTTTGTTTACCGATTCGACGGAGGCGGAGGCGGTCAAGCTGTTTTCCAATACGTATCTCGCCCTTCGGGTAGCGTACTTCAACGAGCTTGATACGTACGCGGAATTAAAAGGATTAAATACGAAGCAAATTATTGAAGGAGTGGGGCTGGACCCGAGAATCGGCAGCCATTACAACAATCCTTCCTTCGGATATGGCGGCTATTGCCTGCCGAAAGACACAAAACAGCTGAAAGCAAACTACGAGGATGTTCCAAACAATATTATCGAAGCTATCGTGGAATCGAACAGAACGAGAAAAGATCATATCGCGTCACAAATTATCAAGAAAAAGCCTCATATCGTAGGTATTTACCGCTTGACGATGAAAACCGATTCCGATAACTTCAGAGCGTCGTCCGTGCAGGGGATCATGAAACGGATTAAAGCAAAAGGTATCGAGGTTGTGGTGTATGAGCCGGTTCTGAAAGAAGATACTTTTTATAATTCCAGAGTCGTTCATGATTTAGACGAATTTAAGCGCATCTCGGATGTGATTGTGTCCAATCGTCTCTCGGATGAATTGAAGGACGTAGAAGAAAAGGTTTACACCAGAGATTTGTATCAGCGGGATTGATGTTTTTTGCGCTGAGAAAAAAACATTTTTTTCGTAAAATATATTTTAAAAGGCTTTGAGTGTCTTGTGCTCAAAGCTTTTTTCGGCGCCAAAAAAATGATAGCCAGTCATCAGGAATTGCTTGCCATAACAGTGAATCAAAAGGTATAATGGGATTGGATTAATTTGGGTATTTGCAGTAACTGACCGCCTATTAAAAACAGCTACTATTTTCCTCCTAATATGACCAGTATCTATATCTATGCTTCGATTTCCAGGAAACGAATCTCGATATCTTCCAAAAATGAACGATAGTTGCCCATTCGTGAAAACCACGTACAATTTTTCTGAAAGAGCATGCTTGGTATTCGTTCAAAAAATAAAAACGGTCTTTTTGAATAAATACTAAAAAAAGTTGTTATGTCTTATCAACGTTTTCCAGTTAATGCCGATATTACATAATGAAAGGAGGGATTATAGGATCAAATGAAGTGAAAAGTTTTGGGAAGTATTCCGCTGACACTTTGCTATTGTCCGGACGAGGTAAGTGCTTCAATGATTAATTTAAGAGCATGTTCAAAAAGGCAATGCTACCGCTCGATGCGCTCCCATTCCGCTTAAGTACTACTGACGTCCTACATCTGCGGTTACTCGAGATGAGGCTCAGTCAGGTTGCATTTGTGAGCAACGGCGAAATGTCGTCATCCCCAATTCCGCCTAAGGACCGCTCACGTCCTGTGAGCAACGGCGGAATGTCGTCATCCTGACTCCGAGAAAACCACTCAGAGGCGGCTTGAAATGAATGCATCGGCTACACGCATTGCGCTGTATTTGTTCAAAAAGAAAAAACGATTTTTTTTGAACAAAAACTTTTAAGAAACGAGGGATTGTAAATGAAATTTCTGAAAATTTCTGTATTCATTGCCCTGACTCTTATTTTTACAGGTACTGGTTTAACAACCGTATTTGCGAATGAAGCTTTGCCGGATGTATCTTCTGACAGCAACTTAGAGTTTTTTACATATGAAGACAGCCCATTTACTGAGGTGAGCGCCGATCCTGCTTTAACGAAAGACACGGATATAAAGGCATTGCTGAAAGCGGTGCCGGAAATGAAGGCAAGCGATGTTTCCATTCAAAATGACCCTTATGAACCGAATGATACTATCGATACCGCTGCGTCCATTCCATATGGGCAAACAATTTACGCTAACATCGGCAGAGCAGATGATATCGATTGGTACAAAGTGAATTTAACTGCTGGAACGGATGTTGCCTTTCTGTTGAAAAATATCCCTGCCGGTACTGACTATGATCTTTATGTTTTCGACCCGAACTTGAACTATGCAGTTTCTGAGAATTCGGGAAATCTCGACGAAAAATTATACATTTCGATTCAAACATCCGGGACATGGTACGTTGCAGTTGTGCCTTACAGCGGCTATAATCCTGATCAAAATTACAGCCTGTTTGTCGGGAATGCCTGGAGAACCGGCAGTTACTCTGCTCCTACTTCCATGACGTTTAATTACAATTCATCAAATGTCGGGACGATTCTTCCTTATCAGACGTTAGACTTAAGGCAGGTGTCAGCCATTCCGGATACGGCAAGGGTTACAAGCATTAGTTTCTACACGTACAGCTCCTTTGGAAATTGGGGAAATCAAATAAAGTACATTTATTCCTATCAAACTGGTAATTGGTATGAAACCTTCGTAGGCTTAAATTATGTTCTTGATCTGCCTAGTAATCTCTTTGTAAAGCAGCAATGGCCGATCACAACCAGCATTCAAACGCTTTTTACACCAACTGCCAGTTATTCTCCAGGGATAAACTTTAGTTATCAATATTTAATTGAGTAGAAGTGATATTTTTTCATGTGTGAGTTCAAAAAGGAGGACACAACAGCGGCAAGAAGATCGAGGCGCGGCCGGCTCGAGCAGCGGAGCGTACAAGGAACGTACGTGAGCAGCGGAGAGACAACGCGGGCGTTGAGATTCGCCGGCGCTGTATCCCGGACTTTTTGAACATCCAATAAAGTGTGAGTTCAAAAAGGAGGACACAACAGCGGCAAGAAGATCGAGGCGCGGCCGGCTCGAGCAGCGGAGCGTACAAGGGACGTACGTGAGCAGCGGAGAGACAACGCAACGATGAGATTCGCCGGCGCTGTATCCCGGACTTTTTGAACATCCGCTTACTGAAATACTAGCGATTGTTCGAAACCATCGTCTTTTATTGAGCAACTGCTACAGCAATCAGGAGGTCCGTTTTGGAAATAAACAGTACACCAAACTTTACAATTCAGTATGCAGCTTCGTCAAACACGAAGAAAACCGCCATGCTTGTCCCGAAGAATGACGCGTTTTCCGATCAGCTGGAAATTACGCATTTGCAGAACGAAGCCAATCAGCTCTCGTTTGCGTATACAGACGGAAAGGAGTTCATTCGAGAAATGGAGCAGCTCAACGCCATCCCTTTCCTGACGGAAGAAGCATTGGCCAATAAGCTGTTGGAGCAGGAGAACGCGTTAACGTTGACTCCAGGGACGAGGCTGTATTTAGGCGCAGATTCAGGGCAGGATATCTTCCTTACGGTAGGCAGCAATGGCATTTCCCTTTCTACCGGCCGAACAGCGCTTGGAAGCGCCTACGTAGAAGAAAAAAACAAGCTTATTCGCGAGATGCTGAATGTGACAGACCCTAACGAGGTGCCGGATTTGTCAAAATTAACGAAAGAAGACTTAGAAACGCTGAAAAATATGGAAGAAGCCTTTCAACAGGCCGTATCACAGCTGGGAGGATCGCAGCAATACGAGGCCTTAAACAAAATAGCAGAATCCTTTGGCAGCCTGATTCGTTACGCAAATGGCCAGGCTTCTTTCATTCCGGTTGAATACAACGGCGCGATAAAGGATGGACTGGAGAAAGCAGGCATAGATACGACTCAGCCGTTTTACGTCAATGGACAGAAGCTGATGTTCAACGAATACGGCATCCTTACAAAAATTTCTGTCTAAACAAACTCTATCCAAATATCGTACTACTGGTAAACCTTGATAGACGCGATCTCGTCTGTCAAGGTTTTATTTACTGAAGTGCCAGGCACCTTATGACGCTTTAAAGTGTCATAAGGTGCCTGGCACTTTTTAAAAAAAAACCGCCTGTCAGAAAAGTTACAATCTGTTTTTGCACAGTCTGTTGGGAGTGATTTGGTCTTCCGTCAGCGTGCTGCATTTAATATAGTTAAAGTGGTTGATGGCTGTGGAGGGATGCTTGAAAGCGAGGGGATGTTCATGAGCCTGGATAAGCGAAGCATGGCAATATTAAATGATATTGCGCAGACCGATTTGTACCTGCCTGTTGACAAGCTGGCAAAGGTATTTAATGTTTCCAGACGAACCGTTTATAACGATCTTGAAAAAATTAACTATTGGTTAAAGGTAAATCGCTTAAATGAAGTGCAGCATATCCGGGCAGCCGGAGTGTATCTGGATAACCAGACAAAAGAAGTCGTGAAACGGAGGCTGCTGCTGACCGATGTTCACTATTATGAACTTTCTCCAAGTGAAAGGCGTGCGTGGACGGTTGTTTATATTTTGGCCGGCAGGAAAAAAATTTTTTTAAAGGACGTGGCAGCGCTGACAAGAGTCAGCAGAAATACTGCACTGGAAGATGTGAAATTATTGCGCACGGAGCTGGCAGGTTACCGACTTGGTATTCGTGCTGCGAGAAACGCCGGTTACCAAATAAACGGTGACGAGAACAACAAAAGGCGGGCGCTGATCCACTATCTCTTTGAAATCACACCGCAAAATGGCTGGTATGGACTGATCTCACCGTCGTTGTCAATCAGTGCTGCTAACAGAGAACAGGATGATAACTACTCGCTTTTTTCTTATCCGGACTTAAAGTATCTTTATCATCTGTTGGGGCGCTGTGAGAATCGCTTAGGCATTCAATTTGCCGATGAGGAATTTAATATTCTCGTAATCCGTTTTTTTCTGTTTATTCAGCGAATGAAACGAGGTCAATTCGTGTCGGTTGATCCGCTGGAAAAGAAAGTGATCTCCGTAACGGAAGAATATCGGGCAGCCGTTTTTTTACGAAAGGGAATAAAAAAACTGCTGCAGATGACTGTCCCGGATGATGAGGTTTACTATTTCGCCAAGCATTTGCTTGCAGCGAAAGTTAACGATCACTTCAATCTGCATGACGGGTCGCAGGAGGTAAAAAAACTCCGGCTGGTAGTGAAGAAAATGATGGAGGAATTTCAGTTGCTGGCGGCTGTATCCTTTTCCGACCTCCTGCAAATGGAAAATAACTTGCTGATGCACTTAAAGCCTGCCTACTATCGGGTGAAATACGGCATCGATATGGAAGAAGCGCCTCATCAGCCGGTGGAGGATAGTTTTCCAGAAATTTTCCAGCTGACTAAAAAAGTCATCCATCACTTTGAAGATTTCGTCGGTAAGACAATCAGTGAAAGGGAAATAGCTTATATTGCGATTCATTTTGGCGGCTGGCTGGAGAGAGAGGGGCTGTCGATCCAAGCCCGAAAAAAAATGCTGATCGTGTGTACCGGGGGTCTCGGAACATCAAGGCTGCTGCAAATCCAGCTGGAAGGACTGTTTTCAGAGGTGGACATCACAGGGACCGTATCTTTAAGAGAATATGAAAAACTGCTGCTGGCGGTTGACTTCATCGTTTCCACCGTGCCTCTCTCTGATCGCGGTGTGCCCGTGTTTCTTGTTCGGCCATTGCTGACCAATCACGAAAAAGCAAGATTACTGCAGCAAGTAACCGCTTTGTATGTCGACAGCAGTCCCGGCCACAAATACGCCATCGAGACTGTCATCCGCGTTGTGAAGTGGCATGCTGATATCCGGGATGATGATAAGCTTCGGCAGGCACTGAAGCAGTATCTCTTCCAGCCATCATTCCACCGTACAGACAACGTTTGCAAACCGTCCTTGTGCGAGTTGATTACGAACGAGAAAATTGTGTTCAAGGACAAGCTGGAAACTTGGCGGGAGGCCATTCATGAAGCGGCCTTGCCGTTGCTTAACGACGGTTGTATAACACCTGGTTATGTAGCTGCCATGATTGACAATATTGTGAGACAGGGACCGTATATGGTGATTTCTCCGTTGGTAGCGCTACCGCATGGAACGGCCGGCGATGGAGTAAAAAAACTGGGTATGAGCTGGCTGCAGTTGACGGAACCGGTCGATTTTCTTGGAAAAAAGGTGCGAATCGTTATCGCATTGGCGGCGGAGGGAAATGAAAAGCATTTAAGAGCGTTGTCGCAGTTGACAGCGATGTTTTCCAACGATAAAAAGGCAGTTTTAGAAGCGGAGAACAAACAGACAATTTTTGAAATAATGCAAAAATATTCGCTCGAAAACATCGAAGAGACAGATTAGAAGGGGCTTTGGGTTATGAAATTTTTGGAAAAACAACTGGTGAGAGTCAGGGCGGAAGCGGTAACTGCCGAAGAAGCCATTAGTCTGGCGGGGCAGCTGCTGGTCGATGACGGGGTAGCTGAAGCCGCCTATGTTGCGGCAATGGTTCGTTCCTATCAGCAAAACGGGCCGTATTTTGTAGTGGCACCGAATATCGCGATACCACATGCAAGACCTGAAGACGGTGTCAAAGAAGCATCTGTTTCCTTTTTGCAGTTAAAGGAACCGCTTCTTTTTGGTCACACCGTAAACGACCCCGTTCAATTGATTTTTTGCCTGGGGGCGTCTTCCAGTGAAGAGCATGTCGCACTGCTGAAAAAATTAACATTGCTGCTGAATAATCCGGATAACGTCAACAAGCTGTCGCTGGCAGCGGGGTATACCGACGTTGAAAACATCTTGAAAGGAGGGATGTAGATGAGGAAAGTATTGACGGTTTGCGGTTTAGGGCAGGGGACAAGCTTGATTTTAAAAATGAATGTGGAACAGGTGTTGAGCGAAAAAGGGATGCTGGCAGAGGTGGAACATATGGATGTTTCGTCGGCATCAAGCATGAGTGCAGATTATATCATCACAAGCAAGGAACTGGCGGAGAGTTTGGCAGGACACAAGGCAAAAGTCATTATCGTCAACAACTATTTTGATATCGAGGAGATTAAGCAGGCTGTGGAAGGACTCATGGCGTGAGCGAATGAAGAAACGAAGGGAACGGTCATATCGGACACGGTACAAATCATCTGATGATGAAAGCTCTTGAAAAGGAGGAAGTGTGAAATGGAAGTGATTTACTGGCTGGCGGATAATGTATTTGGAACACCGGCGATTTTACTCGGTTTCATTGTTTTAGCGGGTCTGTTGCTGCAAAAGAAAACGGCAAGTCAACGAATCAGCGGGACGTTTAAGGCAATTATCGGCTTTTTAATTATCAGTGTAGGTGCAGACATAATCGTCAGCGCTTTAGTCGTCTTTGAGCCGCTGTGGAAAGAAGTGTTTAATCTGTCGGAAGAACCTCTCGGGGACTTTATGGGGCAGAATGTCTTTAATGCCGAATATGGAAGCGCGGTTACTTTGGCGATGACTCTAGGTTTCCTGATCAATGTGTTGCTGGCAAGATTTACGAGATTTAAGTACATCTATTTGACAGGGCATATGATGTTTTGGACGACAACGATTTTTGCGGGTATCGCCGTTCATGCCGCTGGAAATGTCTCTTCTGGCAGGCTCGTTATTTTTCTGGCGCTGATCATGGGAATTTACTGGACGCTTCAGCCCGCGTTGACACAGCCTTTCATGAGAAAAATTGTCGGGAATGACGCCATCGCGCTAGGACATACTTCCGCATCCGTTGCTCTTTTAGCGGCGTTGGCGGGAAAAGTGGCAGGAAATCAAGAAAATGATGCTGAAAAAATTAAGCTGCCTAAGGGCCTGGAATTTTTGCGGGACTCGAATGTCATTACTGCTTTAACGATGGGACTGCTGTTTTTGATTGGTGCGATCATCATTTCGTTAAAAGACACACCGGGAGCCCAGGAATTGGTGGCAAGTGCCGGCAGTCAACATTTTATTGTATATACAATCATTCAGTCGTTTACCTTCACAGCCGGCATCGCAGTCGTGTTGATGGGGGTGCGGATGTTCATCGGTGAGATGGTACCGGCATTTAAGGGGATTGCCACCAAGCTTGTTCCGGGAGCAAGGCCGGCCTTGGATTGCCCGGTCGTGTTTCCGTACGCGCCGAACGCGGTCATTCTCGGCTTCTTAGGCTCGTTTGCTGGAGCGCTCGTTTGGCTCGTCATTCTCGGTAATACCGTTGGCTATATTTTTGTTCCGACGATGATCGTGCTGTTTTTCCATTCTGCAACGGCAGGTGTATTCGGAAATGTAACCGGTGGTGTTCGCGGGGCGCTGATCGGCGGCTTCATTACGTCGACAGTCGTTGCCTGGGGACAGTTTGTCACTGTGAAGCTGCTTCTTTCGGATACGATTCCGGATACAGCCATGTGGGCGGCTGATTCGGACATGTTTATTATCGGCCCGGTGATCCGGCTGCTGGCGAAATTATTTTTGTAACATAGGGGGCTGGATGTGGTTGTTCAAAAGCGCGCTGTTTCTTTTTTCAACAGCCACAGTGCAATTCCGGCTACTGCACAAAAGCCTTTGCATCTTTAACAGAGGAGAGATCAGAAAGTGAGCTATATCAGAACATATCAAGGAGACATTTCCCCGGAACAACTCGGATTTACGTATACCCACGAGCATCTTGTCTGCCGGCCGCCTTATTGGGTTCAAAAGGGGGAAGTGGACTTGCTTCTCGACGACAAGCAGAAAACGGCATTGGATGTGCTTGATTTTAAACGCCATGGCGGAAAAGCAATCGTCGACGCGACGGCAGTAGATTATGGGCGAGATGTATCGGCTGTGAAAGACATTTCAGAAAAAACGGGAGTGACCGTGATCGGTACTGCCGGATTCAATAAAAGCTTTTTATGGCATGCGCCGGTACCTCATCATTTAGTGAAGCTGATCGGAAACTATCCAACGTACTATCAATGGATTGACGAGAAGAGCGTGAATGCCCTTGCTGAATTTGTCATCCTTGAAGTCGAGGCGGGGATGGAAGGAACCGCTGTCAGAGGCGGACAGGTGAAATTCGGGACAGGCTACAACCGAATCACCTCTTTGGAAGAAAAAACGCTACGGGCTGTGGCGCGGGCCCATCATGAAACGAAAGCGCCGCTTCACACACATACGGAGGCAGGAACGATGGCGTTGGAACAGATCGAGCTGTTGAAAAAAGAAGGCGTTCCTCTGGAATATGTGAGCTTCGGGCATATGGACCGGAATTCGGACCCGTACTATCACGAGCAGATAGCAAAAACCGGCGCATTTCTTTCGTTTGACGGCATTTCAAAAATAAAATATGCGCCGGAATCTACAAGAATCGACTGTATTTTGGCATTAGTGCGTAAAGGCTATGAAAATCAAATTTTAGTCAGCGGCGATACCGCCCGGAAGTCCTATTACAGGCATTATGATTACGGGCTGGGATTGGAGAATATCATTGCCAAGTGGGTACCGCGCTTCATAGCTGAAGCTGATGGACGAGGATTTGACGGAGAGGCGCTGGTGCGGAAGTTTTTTGTGGAAAACCCAGCGAGGTGCCTGATGTTTAAAAATTAACGGTAACTTTTCTTAAAAGAAAGATAAAAATAAATTCTTTGGAAAGCTGTCTAGCTGCAGCGGTTATCGACTAGAAAACTTCCCTCCCCTCGTCTACGATAAGTTATCGTGCCATCGCGCGCGATGGCACTTGAGCGAAAGCTTCCCATCTTTCGACTCTCCTTTATCTCACTCGGGTCAGTCCAGTTTTTACGTCGATGGGCAAAGCGCTTCCGCTTTTCTTATAGGAGTGATGAAAATGCAGTATCAATACCGGACTTCCAGTCAAATTAAGGAGGATATTGCCGGCTCCAAGGTCGCGATTCTCCCTGTTGGAGCAGTGGAGGCTCACGGACCGCATCTTCCACTGGGAACGGATAATGTATTAGCAGAACGGTTGGCCGGCAGACTGGCGGAACAGGTAGACGCGCTTGTTCTTCCGATTTTGCCTTACGGACAAGTATGGAGTTTGCGTCATTTTCCAGGCAGCATTACCATCCGTAATCAATCGCTGATTGACATCGTTGTTGATATTGGTAAAAGCCTTTATACTCAAGGAATTGAACTGTTTGTCATCGTCAACGGGCATTTAGGCAACGGCACAGCGTTAAAGGAAGCCGCCCGCGAGCTGTATGATGCGTGCCCGGAGCTGAAGGTCGTTTATCTTTTTTATCCCGGAATGCAGAAGGCGGCGAAAAAGGTAAGAGAAACCCCTGCGTTGCATGACGCCTATTTTCATGCTTGTGAACTGGAAACGTCGTTTATGCTGTACCTTGCTCCGGAATATGTGAATATGGCGCAGGCGATTTGCGATATGCCGGATATTCCTGTGAGTGCCGATGCCACGCCGACTCCGTGGGAGGAATTCACTTCCACCGCTGTGCTTGGGGATGCGACGGCAGCCAAGGAAGAAAAAGGCGAGTTTATTATTAACATCTCCTTGAAAAATATGGTGCGAATCATTCGAGATGTACAAGAGCTTGTTCCAAAAGATAAAAACCGATCTTTTTGAACAAACACAAAAAGAGCGTGTTCAAAAAGGCAATGGTTCCGCTCGATGCGCCAACTATGAGAAAACCACTCATAGTTGGCTTAAAAAGAATGCATCGGCTCCACTCATTGCACCGTGTTTGTTCCAAAAGATAAAAAACAATCTTTTGGAACAAACACTAAAAAAAAAGCGAAAGTAATAATTTGCCAAAGTAGATGCGGATTTTCCCCTTGCTTGGAAAACCAGCCGTGCAAGGGGGGGGATTCAGCGCTGGAAACCGCCGCCCGCCTATGTGAAAATAGTGTTTGAAAGCACGTCGAAACAGGCGGTATTTTCGCACGATAAGAAAGTCAGGGAGGCGGCGGCACCGCTTGTTTCATCGTGATTGAACGGTAAAATAAAAACGAGCTTTTCGTACAACGGCTTTCATAAACTGGAGGAGTGACACGATGATAAAAACGTATTTTGAAAAAATAAACGAGCTGCTGCAAGCGATCGAGAAGGAAGAGTTGTCTCGGATGAATGCGGCGGCGGAAAAAGTAGCCGAGACGTTGCAAAACAATGGGATTATTCATTTATTCGGCTGCGGTCATTCTCATCTGTTAACGGAAGAAGTATACTACCGGGCCGGGGGACTCGTTCCGGTTCATCCGATTTTTCACGAGCCGCTGATGCTGCATGAAGGAGCGGTTCGTTCATCCGATCTTGAAAGAAAAACCGGCTATGCCGAAGCATTCATGCGGGAGCAGGATATTAGAGCCGGGGATATCATGTTTGTTCTCTCCACATCGGGGAGAAATCCGGTACCGGTGGATGCCGCCTTGATCGCCAAAGAAAAAGGGGCATTTGTTATCGGAATCACGTCGCTTTCATATTCACAAAGCCAGCCTTCCAGACATCCAAGCGGCAAGCATTTGTATGATGTGGTCGATTTAGCAATTGATAATCACGCCCCTGCAGGCGATGCGCTGCTCCAGCATGACAAGGTGGAGGTGAAATTTTCTCCAAGCTCCACCGTCACGGGCGCCGCAATGATCAACGGCATTTTTGCCGGTGCGATTGCACTAATGGCCGATGCCGGATATCAGCCGCCTGTCTTTTTAAGCGGCAATCTGGAAGGCGCAGATGACCACAACCGGCGACTGATGGAACAGTATAAGAGCCGGATGAAATTATAGTGTTTGTTCAAAAAGATCACTCTTGATCTTTTTGAACAAACACGATGCAATGAGCGGAACCAATGCCTTTTTGAACACGCTCTTATCGTAGATGTGCAAAAAGTCCGGGAAACAATGCCTGCGAATCTCTTCATGCACCAGTCACCGTCGGCAGCCGATCATTTATGAAAAAAATTAAGACGCAAAGCAGCCGTTTTTTCTACTGCATTCAACGATATTTCCATAGGAATCAGTTTGAATGTCACAGCAATCGTCCAATGCTGACTTCAGCTTTCGCTTCGTCCGCTGAATCCTTGTTTTCGATCCTGACTCGGACAATTGCAGGTGGACGGATATTTGCCGGTGCTTCCATCCCGACTCGACATGAAGCAAAAAGGGCAGCCGGTATTTTTCCGGCATGTTCTTAAGCTGGTGCATTAAATAAGCGCCGCATTCTTTGTTGAAATTGTCCATTCCTGTCTCCATGTTCGTCATCCTTGTTTTTTCAATCGCCTGCTCCGAAACCACCTCGGTTTTTCGTTTGCGGTAATAATCAGTCAACAGATTTCTCGCAATCTGAAAAAGCCATGCCCGGGGTTGCTTTACATTGGACAATTGCGTTGCGTTTCGGAGTACCTTTTCCCATAAATCGTGAAAAAGATCCTCTGCATCCTCTGTGTTCGCGATCCGTTTTTTGAAAAAAAACTTTAATTCGTCTCCAAACAACTGAAAAAATTCCTCAATCATTGCCGAACTCATCTTTCCACCACCTGATCATTATATAATTATACACTTATATTTTAATTGGTCTCTGGTCGATTTCGCAAGGGCTGGCTGAATGGCGGTCTCCACAAATGTAATGTACTATCACCGAGCAAAAAAAATGCGACCATTTTTCCTCTTCTGCGTCTTCTTTGTTGCAAGGCAAATAAAGGAGGAGAATGCTGTGAAAAATGAACTGCAACGAAAAATGGTGAGAGAACGATACGGAGAAATCGCCCTCACGTCGGGCAAGTGCTGCAAAAGTCATGAGAAGGAAGCGGGTGACACAAAAGACCTTTCCTTGACAATGGGCTACAGTGAGGAGGAGTTAAGAGCTGCCCCGGATGGTGCAAATCTCGGACTTGGTTGCGGAAACCCTACGGCGATCGCACAGCTGAAAGCAGGAGAGACGGTTTTGGATCTTGGCAGCGGCGCTGGATTTGACGCCTTCTTGGCCAGAAATCAAGTGGGAGCTGCAGGTTTAGTGATCGGTGTCGATATGACTTCGGAAATGATTGAAAAGGCAAGAAGCAACGCGGAAAAGCAAGGATACAGCAACGTGGAGTTCCGCCTTGGCGAAATAGAAAATCTCCCTGTAGCGGATGCTGCTGTCGATGTGATTATTTCCAATTGTGTTATTAATTTGTCGCCGGAAAAAGACAAGGTTTTTCGTGAAGCTTTTCGCGTGTTAAAGCCGGGTGGCCGCTTTCATATTTCCGATATCGTCCGTCTGGCTGGAGAGCCGACAGAGAATGGTCACAAGGATCCGAAAATATGCAACTGCATTGTCGGTGCAGAAAGGGTTGACCGGCTGGAGCGACTTTTGGATGATGCAGGGTTCGAAAATATTCGGATTAAAAAGACGGAAACGAGCGATAATTTACTGAAGGCATGGGAAAATAGCGATCTGCCGCTGGAGCACGTTGTATCAGCGGTGATGGAAGGTAGAAAACCAGTGTAACCACGGGAAATGGATATTCACTGCTTCATATGTACGGCGGGCAGTTCCCGGTCACTGTTGAGGACAGACGGAGGCAGTCCGGGAGCTACTATTGTTTGGAGGATCGGAAGTCTCCTTGCACAATCTTTATGTACCGTCTGAAGCGGGAAGGGGACCTTTCACTATTATTTTTCAATAGACAGCGCTTTATCAAAGCAGTCGTGTGGTTATTTATTTGTATCGATGGATTTTTTGATAATGAAAACCAGGCTTTGGCGTCAGCTACTGTTGCTCGGTCAGTTGTCAATGCTTGGAAATTTAACCCCTTCTACACTTTTGAAAACGTTGGAATCGGGCTGGAAGGAAGAAGGAATTGGGTCGTAGTGTCCCGAAAGAGTCGGAATCGGGATGCAAGAGAAGAACTCAAATGATGAACTGTTCCGATCACCTTAGCGGTATAAAATTGCATTAATACCTTGAGTAAAGTGTACTTACCCACTTTATTTGACAAACCCTTAATACCAAATTTAAAGCTAGCTCAGGGGCTATGCTTTTGCCAGCCTGTTTGGACGAGGCAATCTCCCCTCCAGTTTGCCTCGTCATCACATTGCTTTTAAAACTTTTTTATTTATAGCCCAATTCCACCTAAATGCTGCACACGTCCTATGGGCAACGGCGGAATGTCACCATCCTCCAATTCCGCCTAAAAACCGCTCACGTCCTGTGAGCAACGGCGGAATGTCACCATCCTGGTTCCGAGAAAACCACTCCTAGCTGACTGGAAAAGAATGCATCGGCTCCACTCCATTGTCTCTTCCTCTGCCAGTATTGCTCTTGCGTCTATCCAAGTGCCATCGCGCGCGATGACACGATGAGACAACTCGCAGCGTCTCAGTGAAGTACAGCTCGTTGCTTCGTGCTTGTACAAAAAGATAAAAAACGATCTTTTTGAACAAACACTTATAGAGGATGTTCAAAAAGTCCGGGAAACAGCTCCTGCGAATCTCATCATTGGCTTGTCTCTGTGCTGCTCGCGTACGTTTCCTTGTAGTACGCTCCTCTGCAGAAGCCTGTCGCACATCGACCTTCTTGCTGCTGTGGTGTCCGCCTTTTTATACGGAAACTAAGAGATTTCCCATAGTTTCATTCATTGTGGTGTCTGTAAAGACATGGTAGTTTTGAACACACACTAATAGTTCCTTTTAGAAGAAAATTAGTACCAGATAATAATAAGTGCTAAAATAAAATTAAACAAAACAAAGGCTAAGAAATCCGGACAGACCAGATTTGCGACGTACTGTCCTATCCAACTGGAGGGAGAAAGATGTATTATTTCTGCGGCTACCTTGCAAAACTAATGTTGCGCTTATTTGGGAGAATTAAAGTTATCAACAAATCATCACTGCCAACATCGGGGGGATATGTTATTGCATGCACTCACTCAGGATGGGTGGACGTTTTACAACTTGGGACGGCACTGCTGCCGATGAAAATTCACTATATGGCGAAAAAACAGCTGTTTGGAAAAAAAGTGGCGGCCTGGCTGTTGCAGAAATTAAACGCCTTTCCTGTAGATCGTGACAATCCGGGACCAAGCGTATTGAAAATTCCCCAACGCCTGCTGGCGGAGGGAAAAGTTGTCGGTATCTTTCCGAGCGGAACGAGAACAAGTGAACAGGCTGCTTTAAAGCAAGGGGCAATCACGATAGCGTTGAGGTCTCAGGTGCCGGTAATACCGGCTGCTTACCGCGGACCGAACAATGTAAAAGAACTGTTCATGCGAAAAAAAGCCCGGCTTATTTTCGGTGAACCAATGTATGTTACCGCAAAGAACAAGGAGGAACGACAGCAGCTTACACAGCTTCTGGAGCAAAATATCGGAGCGTTGGAAAAAACATTGGATCAAATGTAACCATCCATCTACTGATATCAAGAAAAAATCCACTTCCAAAACAATGGTGCGCTGTTGATAAGGGGGGAGCCCCTCCCCCGTCGGCTGCCGCTTGTTTGCTGACCGGCAGCCATTTGGTACGAAACCTCTTGACAAAGAAGCAAAACAGGATTATGATATCTGTAACCGGTTACACATTTTGAAACAGACGAGGGAGTCAAGGAGTAATTATGACAACGATACGTGATGTGGCGAAGCATGCCAATGTATCCGCTGCGACAGTTTCCAGAGTATTGAATAAAAAAGGGTATGTGAGCAAGGAGGCGGAGGAAGCCGTGCTGACTGCCATAAAAGAACTGAACTTCCGTCCAAACGCTGTCGCGCGTACATTGTACAACAAATCATCCCGTATGATCGGACTGATTGTGCCGGACATCACCAACCCGTTTTTTCCCGAGCTCGCCCGTGCTGTCGAGGATGTGGCGTTGACTTACGGGTATACCGTGGTATTGTGCAACGCGGACGGAAATGTCGAGAAGGAACACAACTACATTGAAGCGCTTAAACAAAAATATGTCGATGGCATCATCTTGACAACGAATCAACTATCTTTTTCAGATGAAGAGGAGGTAGGTGTCCCGATGGTTGCTCTTGACAGAATCATCGGCAGCAAGATTCCAACCGTCGTTTCCTCTAACGAAGAAGGGGGCGCCGCGGCAGCGAGGCATTTGATTGAAAACGGCTGTCGATTTCTCGCGCACTTACGTGGTCCAAAGGGATTAGCGACGGCGGAGGATCGGTTATCCGGTTTCAGAAAAGTAGTGGAACAATCTGGAGTTGCCAATGTCATTGTGGAAGCCGACTTTCATTTTGAAAAATCAGAGCAGGTAACTGCAAAACTGCTGGAACATCATCCGACAATCGATGGTATTTTTGCCAGTAGCGACGTATCTGCCGCCGGCGCCATCAAAGCGGCAACCGCCATGGGAAAAAAAGTGCCGGACGATTTGCAGGTAATCGGCTTCGACGGCATCCCGTTCGGAGAAATGCTTGTACCATCGCTGACAACCATTGCCCAGCCGATTTATAAAATGGGGGCAATGGCGGCAAGACTATTAATTAAGCTCATTGAAAATAAACCGTTGGAGCGCTTTTACTATGAATTACCGACCGAATTGATCAAACGTCAAACAACGCGAAGAAAGGAAGAAAACAATGAGTAAACGCCCTGTCATTACTGTCATTGGAAGTATCAACATGGATATGGTCACCGTTACGGACAGCGTCCCTGTTCAAGGGGAAACAATCATCGGGGAACGATTTGCAACCGTGCCTGGAGGGAAAGGCGCCAATCAGGCAGTGGCAGCCGCGCGCCTTGGCGGAAAGGTACAATTTATCGGCCGTGTCGGGGAGGATGCCATTGGTAAGCAACTGATGAACACATTGCAACAGGAAGGGATATCCATCAATGGTGTGGAACCGGTTACACACACCGGTTCGGGAACAGCGACGATTATTGTTTCCAACGGCGACAATCGCATCATTGTCGTTCCTGGGGCAAATAAGGAAGTAACGCCGGATTATGTCCGGAAATATCACGACTCGATTTTATCCAGTGATCTCGTTTTACTTCAGTTTGAAATTCCGTTGGAAACGGTAAAATACTGTCTGAATTTATGCAGCGAACACGGCATATCTGTTATTTTAAATCCGGCACCGGCAAGAGCGCTGGATGCATACGATTGGAAAAAAGCAGCTTACATTACGCCGAATGAAACCGAAGCAAAGGAGTTGTTTTCCGAACAGCAGGCGCGGGACCGGGAACTGGATGAGAAGCTCATCATTACGATGGGAGAAGGCGGTGTGAAGTTTATAAACGAAGGCGCTGTACATCACGCACCTGCCTACAATGTGAAAGCTGTTGATACAACAGGAGCAGGGGATACCTTTAACGGCGCCCTCGCAGTAGCGCTGGCGGAAAACAAGCCACTGCCAGAAGCAGTTGCCTTTGCCAACGGTGCCGCCGCCTTATCAGTCCAGCGCTTTGGCGCGCAAGGCGGCATGCCGACGAGGGAGGAGCTGAATGATTTTTTCACTGAGCGGGGGAAAGAAATATGAAAAAGCATGGAATAGTAAACAGAGATATTGCCGGAATACTGGCCAAATTAGGACATACAGACACGATTGTCATCGCCGATTGCGGACTTCCGATTCCTGACGGAGTCCAATGTATCGACCTGTCGATTAAATACGGGGTACCGGCTTTTGAAGAAGTATTTGCGGAGATATTAAATGACATGGAAGTAGAGAAAATGATTTGTGCAGAAGAAATCAAACAGCAAAATGAAAAGGTTTACAATCGTCTGATGAAAAGCGGCTTTCCTATCGAGTACATTGACCATGAGCATTTTAAGAAACGGACAAAGCAAGCAAAGGCGATTATACGAACCGGAGAAGTGACACCTTACGCCAACATTATTCTTCAGGCAGGTGTGATTTTCTAAAAGAGTGTGTTCAAAAAGGCAATGGTTCCACTCGATGCGCCCAACTGCGAGAAAACCACTCGCAGCCGGGCTGAAAAGAATGCATCGGCTCCACTCATTGCGATCGTGTTTGTTCAAGAAGATAAAAACCGATCTTTTGAACAAACACTAAAAGGAACATTAAAGTCAATGATTTGGAAAGCTGTCCGCATTTCTAATAAGGAGTGTTCATTATGATTATTCAAATGGAGGGAATATCCAAGTCGTTCAGTGGAAATCAGGTGTTGAAAGGTGTTGATTTTTCGCTGGAAAAAGGAGAAATTCATGCGTTGATGGGCGAGAATGGCGCCGGAAAATCCACGTTAATGAAAATTCTCACAGGAATTTACCCAAAAAATGGCGGCACGGTGAAAGTAAAAGGGAAATTGGCGGAGTATAAGCACCCGAAAGATGCGGAAAATGACGGTATTGCAGTGATTCACCAGGAACTGAATATCTTGCCGGAGCTTACAGTAGCCGAAAACTTGTTTTTAGGAAACGAACAGACCGTCGGAAATACCCCATGGCTGAAAACAAAAGAGATGAATCGTCTTGCGGAAAAAAAGCTCGCTGAGCTTGGCCTGCATGTGAAACCGACGGAGCGGGCGGGAAATTTATCCGTCGGCAAGCAGCAAATCATTGAAATTGCCAAGGCGTTGATGACCAATGCCGACATTATTATCATGGACGAGCCGACCGCCGCCTTGACTGATCGCGAAATTGAAACATTGTTTCAGATGATAAACCGTTTGCAGGAGAAAGGGGTGTCGTTTATCTACATCTCCCACCGGATGGAAGAAATTTTTTCTCTTTGCCAGCGAATCACCGTGCTGCGAGATGGGGAGCTGGCGGGGGTGAAGAGGGTGGCAGAAACCGATTTTGACGCCATTGTCAGCATGATGGTTGGCAGGGAACTGGGAGGGAGATTTCCAAAGCTTGACAACGCCCCTGGTAAAGTAAAGCTGGAAGTAAACAGCCTTACCCGCGCCGGAGAATTTGAAGACATCTCGTTTTCCGTAAGGGCCGGAGAAATTGTCGGCATCTCCGGGCTGATGGGCGCCGGCCGTTCCGAGGTGGTTGAAACGTTGTTCGGGTACCGGAAACCAGACAAAGGCACGATTATCATTGACGGAAAGGAAGCGCGGATTCACTCTCCGGTGGATGCAATAAACAACGGCCTCGGCTTCATCACGGAAGACAGGAAATCAAAAGGCTTGATCACAGAATTTTCTATTCGGGACAATCTCAGTCTGGCAAATTTACCTTCGATTTCCTCGTACGGCTGGATAGCCAAAGCGAAAGAGGAGGGACTGTATGAGCGATTAATGAAACAACTTGGCGTTGTCTGCTCGGGGCCGGAGCAGCAAGCAAAAGCGTTAAGCGGCGGCAATCAGCAAAAAGTTGTTATTGCCAAGTGGCTGGGAACGCATCCGGGTATTCTGATTCTGGACGAGCCGACAAGGGGAGTCGATGTCGGAGCCAAAAAAGAAATTTATACGATAATGAAAGAGCTGGCCGAGCAGGGCGTTGCCATCATTATGGTATCCTCCGAGCTGCCGGAAGTGATTGGTATGAGTTCGCGAGTGGTGGTCATGTTTGAAGGCAGGCTGAAGGCAGTTTTGGAACGGGAAGAACTAAGTGAAGAACACATTATGCATTACGCCACTGGAGGTGATAAAAATGTTAGGTAAAGGAAAAGTATCTGTAAATCTGACAAAATTAGGTCCGTTAATCGGACTGCTGCTGATCATTGTCATTATCACTGTTTTAAATCCTGGTTTTTTATCCTTCTCAAACATTTTGAATGTGCTTCGTCAAGTATCCATCAACGCACTGATTGCTTTTGGGATGACGTTTGTTATTTTGACTGGGGGAATTGATTTATCCGTCGGTTCGATTCTCGCGTTATCCGGGGCGATAACCGCCAGCTTGCTGGCATCAGGCGTCGATCCGGTGCTTGCGGTATTGGCCGGACTGCTTGTCGGTGCCGCCCTCGGCGCCTTTAACGGGTTGATCATTTCCAAAGGCAAGGTGGCGCCGTTTATTGCGACCTTGGCAACGATGACGGTCTTCCGCGGCTTAACCTTGATGTTTACGGATGGAAAGCCGATTACTGGTTTGGGAGAGTCGACGTTTTTTCAAATGCTTGGCCGGGGCTATTTGTTTGGCATTCCTGTACCTGCTGTGACGATGGTCGTTTCCTTTCTCGTATTGTACTGCGTTTTGAAAAAAACGACGTTCGGGCGCCGTGTCTATGCGGTTGGTGGAAACGAAGAAGCAGCTGTATTGTCCGGTATTAAAGCAGGCCGAGTCAAGATTTATGTCTACTCGCTAACCGGATTCTTGTCAGCGCTTGCAGGGATTATTTTAACCTCGAGATTAAACTCGGCGCAGCCGACTGCCGGATCGATGTATGAACTGGATGCCATCGCAGCTGTTGTACTCGGCGGAACGAGCTTAACAGGGGGAAGAGGCTGGATCGTAGGCACGCTTGTTGGTGCCTTGATTATCGGAGTCTTGAATAACGGGCTCAATCTGCTGGGAGTAAGCTCCTTCTTCCAGCAAGTAGTAAAAGGCGGCGTGATTTTACTTGCTGTGTTATTGGATCGTAAAAAAAGCGCTTGAGGATTGGCTGAGCAAAGGGGAGTGATTGACTTTGAAATGGTTGTTTTAGCGAATGGGATCCGTGTCTTTTGAGCACAGTTGCTATCATAGAAGCGCGGTGTCTAAACCGTTGTCCTGCGCTTGAAGATTGGGGTAAATTTCTTTTTCAAAACTGTGAAACGATGATGAACCGTACCGCGATACGGTGCAATTTTTAAACACGCGCTGTGTGGTGCAGGAGTCGTGGCAGGCGGCAAAAAAATGATAAGGGGAGAAGAAAAAATGAAAAAAATGTGGATGCTTTTGTCAGTGTTGTTGTTGGTTTTCGTTACGGCGTGTTCAATGGAATCGCCGGGAAATGAATCCGGAGCAGACAGCGGGTCAGGAGATAGTGGAGAAAGTGCAGATGGCGACTTTACGGTAGGCTTTTCGATTTCAACATTAAATAATCCGTTCTTTGTCACGCTTCAAGAGGGAGCGGAAGCAAAGGCTGACGAATTAGGGGTGGAGCTGATTACATTGGATGCGCAGGATGACGATGCCAAGCAGGTGAGCGACGTGGAAGATTTGATTCAGCGTGGCGTGGACGTCATTTTGATTAATCCGACAGATTCTTCTTCTGTTGTTGCTGCAGTGGAAGTAGCCAACGGTGCTGGCATTCCTGTCATTACAGTTGATCGCGGTGCAGAAGGCGGCGACGTCGTGACGCATATCGCGTCCGACAATGTCGCCGGCGGAGAAATGGCGGCGCAATTGCTTGTCGATTTAGTTGGAGACGGTGCCGAAGTCGCAGAATTAGAAGGAATTCCTGGAAGTTCGGCAGCCCGGGAACGCGGGGAAGGGTTTCATCATGTGGCGGAAGGCAGTCTTGATGTCGTCACTTCTCAAACCGCTAATTTCAATCGTTCCGAAGGGTTGACAGTGATGGAAAATATTCTGCAAAGCAACCCAGGCATCACCGGCGTTTTTGCTCATAATGATGAAATGGCATTAGGTGCCTTGGAAGCCATCGAAGCCGCTGGAAAAGGTGGCGAAATCGTGGTGATTGGCTTTGATGCAACCGACGACGCTGTGGAGGCAGTAGAAGCAGGGCGCTTGGCAGGGACAGTTGCTCAGCAGCCGGTGCTGATCGGTGAATCAGCCGTGGACGCGGCATTGAAAGTTCTTCAGGGAGAAGCGGTGGAAGCGTACATTCCGGTGGAGCTGGAGCTTGTGAAATAGCTAAAGTTTATCATGGAAGGTGGAGCCCCGGGAATAATAATCCGTGGCTCTTTCCTTGGATTCAGGATGGTGTATGGACAGGCACAATATTTCTTGTTGCCATGAGAGGAATGAGCAATATATTACCCCTAACTGTATTTTGGTCAGGGGTAATATATATGTGATATGTGGTATGTTTTCTTATGATCTTCTTAGAGGCAGTTTGAATATTGGTTTGCAGTTGTCGGTTTTTTCTTAATGAAGTGATAGTCTTGACTTGATGATTGAAGCTGTTTTTCAGAAGGATGTTGGGGGGGGGAAGAACCATTATTTTTCCCGCAGGATGTCAATCGCATTTTGATGTTGTTTCTGTACAATCGACAGCTGTCGTATTTCACTGCTTAATTCGGATTTTGTTTGCTCAAATTTTTTCATTAAATTATTGTAGAAAAATACGATTTCTTTACGCAATTCAGCTTGTTCTTCTTTTAAACTGGAAACGTCGTTCTGCAATGCCGCTTGTCCTTCTTTTAAGCTGGAAACGTCGTTCTGCAGTGCCGCTTGTCCCTCTTTGAGAGAGGAGATGTCGCTGCGCAAAAGAGCTTGATCATTGCTTAGCTGAGCTTGTTCTTCTTTTAAGCTGGATAATTCTTTCCGTATCTCCTTTTGTCCGTCGGAAAGCGAGTCTAAACGGTGGATGATTTTTGATAATAATGCTTCCATCCTTTTTCACCTCCTTTGTTATTTGCTTTCCATTATACATTATTGATATCAGATCAGCCACGATTTTTGTCGAAGGAATATCAGTGGTACCCGCTTTTGAAGTTAGCTGGGAACGAGATTCTCACAATCGGTATTTCGAGCCGAACCAATTGCTTCTTAGCCTTCTTGAACAGCGGCTGAAAAAAGAGTTGCATATTGGAGTTCTTCACACTTGTGTAAAGAGCTCCAATAAGCTGGGGACAGCCTGGTTTGCCAGTTTCTGCTTGCGTGAACTACTTTCGATGGTGACATCCGGAGACTGAGTGAGACTGGTCAAGTACGGCTGTCTTGCATCATGAGCAATATTATTTTTTTACCGCGTGAATAAAATGGATGGTTTCGAAAGCAGAAAGGTAGTCGTCGCGATCTTTAAAGTACTGTTCATCGATTTCGGCCGGTGATAAATGCTGATAAATCAGCAGACCTGCTTTTTCCAGGATTTTCTCGATTTCATGATAAGAAAAGCACGCTTTCATCGGTTCCCCGCTAGCTGAAGCCATTTTTACCATATTTTCAACTCGATTGTCCTTTCCTTTCTCTTTAAACAGGTTTTCATCTGCATAATCAAATAGGATGGAGCTTCCGGAAGGAACAGCGGCAAACAATTTTTCAAGCAATGTGGAATTTTCGTCTTTCGTTAAATAATAGGAAACACCCAGAAGGCTAAAACACGTTTTTTTTCTGCAATCCATTCCGTTGCTGGTTAGGCCGAGGTACAAAAATCCTTTAGAAAAATCCATAGGAACAAAGTGCAGATTGTTCGGAATTTCAAAGCCGGCATCAACAAGTCTTTTCTTTTTCAATTGCTGTGTCGCCGGGGAATCAACTTCAAATATTTCCAGGGAGCTCGCTAATTCCGGGTGCCGGAAACAAAAAGTATCGAAGCCGGCTCCCAATAGGACATATTGCCTTGTTCCCAGCGCCATTTCATTGAGTACCATTTTTTCACAAAATGCAGCCCGTGCTAATGGCGTCGGTGAAAGCTGGATTTGTGTAATCCATTTTAAAATTTTCTGCGGCTGTCCCTTGTATTTTTCTGCGATCCTTTCGTTAAAATAGTGGATGTTTTGAACCATGTTTTCTTCGATGTTATGAAATTCCGTTTGTGTGATTAATTGTTTCGCTACGTAATCATTGAAGATTTTTGGTGTGTCAAATTGACTGTGGTAAGCTCTGCCGAAAGCGGATATCAATGAAGTTAAACTGGATTCGTTTTCTTTCATGAAATATGGCTCCTTCTTCATTCAGACATAAAAAAATAGGGTCTGTAATAAAAGCTATTTAAAAATTTAAGGGCAATGGCGCCGTGCTTGTCTCTTCCTCTGCAAGCACAGCTTCGATGACTATCCGTCGAGACAACTCGATGGGAAAGGCATCGTAGCTTTGCTCGTCGCTGCACGCTCGATAGAAAAAACCACTTCTTTCGGGCTTTTGAAAAGATGCAGCGGCTTCGCTCATTGCTTCGGAGGTGTCTCAAAAGGAAAAAAACACCCTTTTGAGACACCTCAAAAAAAAATGGGTCCTCATGGCCATGAGAACCCAATTATATATTTTAATTAATTAAAAGTAAATTATAGCACAAAAAAATTTTTTTGTCAATAATAATACTTAATAGGCGCTGTTTTTTTCTCCGGCAGCTAAACAGCTGAAAGAATAATTTTGCGCAAATGAAAATGACATTATTCAGAAAATGTAAGCATTTACATCGTTGGTTTGGCGTCAATATAATGAAAATATAAGTTAATTAACTTGCGATGATTCAAAAATTGCACATGTGCAAAGGGTGTGAGCCTGCATGATAGTCGACAAAAGGTGCACGCAAATGATTTCGATGTTATTGGCAGCAAATACCTGTGTTTCGGTAGAGGCACTTGCCGGCCGGCTGGGGGTTTCAAAACGAACGGTCTATTATGATATGAAAAAAATCAACGATTGGCTGAAAGACAAGAAGCTGACAGAAGTCAGAAAAAAGCATGGTAAAGGTTATTATTTAGAGGAAGCCGTGAAGGAAAAAGCGGAAGAAATGTTTGGCGGGATGGTGAAAATCGACTATATTTATTCCCCGGAAGAGCGTTTGGCGCTGATCGCGGTAAAGTTGCTGACGAGCACAGCACCTGTTTTTTTAGACGAGCTGATGGAAATTTGTCAGGTGAGCAAAGGGACTGCCTCTGCTGATTTAAAGGAATTGAAGCATCTGTTTTCTGAGGGCCAGCTGCGCATTGCATTTACAAGAAATCACGGCTATGTGATACACGGGCAGGAGACAAGGAAGCGTCAACTGCTCGTGCATTATCTCTCGCAATTGATGGAAAACAAACATGGCTGGGAAGACATCTTCCGGCATATTCATCTTTCCTTTCATGATAATGACCTCAACACAGAAGGAATTTACGTTCATTTACAAAGCATAAAAGCGATTATCGCCGATTGTGAACAGGAATTGGCAAATGAATTTACGGATGAGATGGTACATCTGCTTGCATTGCAGTTAATCGTCATGATCCAGCGTTTGCTTCAGGGCTACCGCATCCGGATTGATCGGGAAGAGAGGAAAGCCCTGCGCTCCACACCGGAATATCGCGCGGCTGTCAACATGGCAAGGAGGCTGGAGCATGTGTACCGGCTGTCGATTTCAGACAGCGAAATATGCTTTTTCACGATGCATCTCCTTGGATCGAAAGTGAACTATTCGGATTTGGAGGCGGCCCAAAACGATGAGATGGAAAAGCTGAAACAGGTTGTAAAGGAGATCATCCACATTTTTCAAAGCTATGCCTGCCTACTTATTCGCGATGTTTCCCGGTTTGAGGAAACGCTTTTCACCCATTTAAAACCGGCCTATTACAGAATCAAATACAATGTCAGTGCCAAGGACGGGAGCGCCCAAAAGTTGAAGGAGCATTTTAAGGAGATTTTCTGGCTGACGAAAAAGTCTGTTTCCCCGTTGGAGGATCTGCTTGGAAAAACGATTGCTGATGCGGAAATAGCCTATATCGCCATGCATTTCGGCGGCTGGCTTCAACGGGCGGGGAAAAAACCGGTAAAACGGAAAAAAGCATTCATCGTTTGTGAAAATGGTCTGGGCACATCGAACATTCTATGGGGACAGCTGGAAAAGCTGATGACGACCGTTGACATTGCGGGGTGTATTTCCAAACGACAATACGAAAGCAAGGAGTATGAGGCCGATTACATTTTTTCGACGACATTTCTCACGCCGCAAAAACAGCCTGTTTTAGTCGTCAACCCAATATTATCCGATCAGGATAAACAGGCGGTATTGTCGTTCATCAACCAGGATGACGGTGCGGTACGTGCGCTGAAAACCCCGTCACCGGCTGACATTATGAACGCGGTGAGAAAGTACGCAACCATTCATGATGAAAGGAAGCTGATGGAGGAGCTGACAGCTGTATATCAAGAGCATGCGGTTACGACAAAAAGGGAGGAAAAACCAGTGCTGAAGGAACTGCTGACAAAAGAAATGATTCAATATCAAGAAACGGCAGGTGATTGGAAAGCGGCTATCCGCTTGGCAGCAGCGCCGTTAATAAAAAACGGCAGCATTACGCACGCGTATGTTCAAGCAATGATCGCCAATGTGGAAGAGCTCGGTCCGTATGTTGTCATTGCACCGGGTATTGCTTTGCCTCATGCAAGGCCGGAGCAGGGGGTGAACAAGCTCGGCATGAGCCTGTTGCGGCTGAAGGAGAGTGTTTATTTCTCGGAACAGGAGAAGCATCGCGCGAGATTGATCATCGTTCTGGCTGCGGTAGATAATGAAAAACATTTGCGGGCGCTGTCCCAGCTGATGACGATGCTTTCTGATGAAGCTGTGCTGCAGCAAATATTAACAGCCGAAAGCAGCGGGGAAATTATTGGCTACATTGACCAATACTCATTGGTGTGAAAAAAAGGAGGTAACAGGAATGAAAAAAATCTTAGTTGTTTGCGGGAACGGATTGGGAAGCAGCTTTATTGTTGAAATGAATGTCAAAGCCATCCTCAAGGAACTGGGGATCGAAGCGGAGGTATCCCACACAGATTTAACGACAAGTAAAACGGAAAGGGCGGATTACTTTATTGGTTCCGCCGATTTGGTAGAGCACTTGGAAGATGGAACGAGAGAGGTTTTGAAGCTGAACAACATCATGGATAAACAGGAACTCAGACAGGTGATCGAGACGAAAATCAAGGAGGGTTAAATGATGATAGATCTCATAATGAACGACATCCTTGGCACACCGGCCATTTTAGTCGGCTTGTTTGCATTAGTCGGTCTGCTCCTTCAACGTCAGGCGTTGGCGAACGTGGTTTCCGGCACTCTGAAAACGGTGATGGGCTTTGTCATCCTTGGAGCCGGAGCCAATGTTATCGTCGGTTCTCTGGACCATTTCGGCGCCATGTTCGAAAGCGCATTTCACATTCAGGGCGTGATTCCGAACAATGAAGCGATCGTCGCCCTGGCCCAGGACGCTTTCGGAGCAGAGACAGCGATGATCATGCTGTTCGGGATGATCGTCAATATATTATTAGCGAGAATAACACCGTTCAAATATATTTTTTTAACGGGGCATCATACCATGTTTATGGCTTGCATGATCGCGGTCATTTTGACAACAGGGGGGATCAGCGGCGTTACTCTCATATTTATCGGCTCTGTTATTCTCGGATCGCTCATGGTCCTTATGCCTGCCCTGGTTGCGCCGTATACGAAAAAAATTACCGGCTCCGGGGACTTTACCGTAGGTCATTTCGGTTCCGTCGGCTACTTTGTGGCTGGCTTTGTCGGTGAAAAATTAGGCCGGGGTTCCAAGTCAGCCGAGGAGCTCCGAGTTCCGAAATCATTAGGCTTTCTGCGTGATACGTCCGTTGCAGTGTCCCTAACGATGTTTATTTTATTCTTTATCGTGGCGTTGTTCGCGGGACCGGCATTTATCGAAACGGAATTGAGCGGCGGATCGAATTTCCTCGTGTTTGCTTTCCTGCAAGGTTTAACCTTTGCTGCCGGAGTATATATTATTTTAGCCGGTGTCCGCATGCTGCTGGCAGAAATTGTCCCGGCATTTAAAGGAATCGCCGATAAACTGGTGCCGAATGCCGTGCCGGCACTTGATTGCCCGTCCGTGTTTCCATTCGCTAACAATGCGGTTATCATCGGGTTCTTTTTCAGCTTCATTGCGGGATTAATAAGTATGTTCCTATTGCCGGTTTTTGGTTTGCGTGTTATTGTTCCAGGGTTGGTGCCGCACTTTTTTACCGGGGCGGCTGCAGGGGTATTCGGCAATGCCACCGGCGGGAGACGTGGGGCTGTCCTTGGAGCGATGGCCAACGGCTTTTTAATCAGCTTTTTGCCGGCGCTGCTGTTGCCGGTGCTTGGAACGCTCGGATTTCAGGGAACGACCTTCGGGGATGCGGACTTCGGGGTCATTGGCATCATCCTTGGAAAACTCGTTGACTGGCTTTCCGCTCCGGCGTTGTTTATTGCTGTGATCCTTGCGATTCTTGCGGCTATCTTTGCGATCGCTTCCTATAAAGGGAAGGGCAACGCTACCGGGCAGCAAAAATACAGCAGTCATTAGCCTTATAGATCGTGTTCAAAAAGGCAATGATTCCGCACGATGCGCCCAATTCCGCCTAAGTGCTGTCCACGTCCTATGGGCAACGACGGAATGTCATCATCCTCCGTACCACTCACGTCCTGCGTCTGCGGTTACTCGACGCAAATTGACTCAATGAAGCACATTCAAGTTGCATTTGTGAGTAACAGCGGAATGTCGTCATCCTGACTCTGAGAAAACCACTCACAGTCGGCCTGAAAAGAATGCATCGGCTCCACTCATTGTCTCTTCCTCTGCTAGTAGAGAACCGACGTCTGTCCAAGTGCCATCGCGTGCGATGACACGATGAGACAGTTCGCAGTGTCTCAGTGAAGAACGGCTCATTGCTTCGTGTTTGTTCAAAAAGATAAAAAACGATCTTTTTGAACAAACACTTATATGTAATTAGAGAAAGCCTGAACAATTTCGGCTTTTTTTTGCCTGTAAAAATATTAAATTAGTGAGCGCGCCAATGGTCGCTTAATTTGAATAACGAGTGGTGAATAAAACACCAATTTATCTTTCCATGACTTTATTTAATGAAAGCAATTCGAATGAAATCTCTGTCTATTTACGATCCTACAATACTATGTTAATAGTTATTTCTACCTAGAAAACTTGTTTTTTTCACAATGGGAATTGAAGGATAACAAGGTGTTAGACGAACTGCAAGCAGCTCCTGATGGACAAGGGAAAACAGCGGCTTTGGGATCAGTCGGTGTAGGGGCTTCTTTTTTTCTAAGACTGTTTATGGATTACTTGAATATGCCAACCTCACGAATAACAAATGGCGTGATCCTAGTTTTTGCTTTAGTTGTTACTTTGCTTATTAGGCTTTATTACAGTAAGCTAAATAAACAAAATATAAGTAAAATAGTTGATGTGACACAATTAGAGACGGAAAAGCTCGTGATACGACCAACATCGATATTATATTTCTTTAAGTTCACAATATATTATGTCTTTTTTTAGGGATAAGTATGGTGTCTGGTGGTGTGTTTGTAGTATATGGAAATATGTTTTTGTTATTAGGCTCAATGGTTTTCTTTTTTCTTGTAATGATATGTGGTGCAGCAGCGGTAGTTCCTCACGAAACCTATGGAAAGCTTGCCAACAAGAAGTAAAAGCTCGTGAATAACAATCATTCATCTGTCTTGAAAAGGCATGCTTTTTCAAAAAACAGCCACTTGCAAGAACACACGCAAATAGAAAGGAGGCCGGGTTTTGCCCCAGCCTCATTTATGAGATTACTTGCTAGCTGCTTCGGCTTTGTGAAGTTCACGAGCCTTAAGGTCGAAGCGGTCTGCATTCATTACCTTCACCCAAGCATTGATGAAGTCACGGACAAATTTTTCCTTGTTATCGTCTTGAGCATATACTTCCACAAGGGCACGGAGAATAGAGTTTGAACCGAACACGAGGTCCACTCTCGTTGCTGTACGCACGACTTCACCAGTATTGCGATCGCGTCCGACATATACGTTTTCCTCGACAGGTTTCCACTCCACTCCCATGTCAAGTAAGTGAACAAAGAAGTCGTTCGTGAGCGTGCCTACACGATCAGTGAATACACCGTGTTGTGCGCCGCCGTAGTTTGTACCGAGAACGCGCATACCGCCTATCAGGGCAGTCATTTCAGGTGCCGTAAGACCTAGGAGCTGCGCTTTGTTTAATAGGAGCTCTTCCGGACTTACGCTATATTGCTTCTTCTGATAGTTGCGGAAACCATCCGCGACAGGCTCAAGCACATCAAAGCTTTCTACGTCTGTTTGCTCTAGTGTGGCATCGCCGCGACCAGGAGCAAATGGAACAGCCACATCAAAGCCTGCATCTTTTGCAGCTTTTTCTACTGCGGCACTGCCAGCAAGTACAATGACATCAGCAAGACTGACTTCTTTATTAAAATCTTTTTGAATGCCTTCTAGTACATGAAGCACTTTTGCAAGCTGTTCTGGCTGGTTCACTTCCCAATCTTTTTGTGGTGCAAGACGAATACGGGCCCCGTTCGCCCCGCCGCGATGGTCTGAACCGCGGTAAGTACTTGCAGATGCCCAAGCAGTTGTTACTAGCTCACTCACTGTCAAGCCTGAATTGAGGATTTTGGCTTTAAGCGCAGCAACGTCTGCATCTGTCAAATCATAGTTGCCAGCTGGGACAGGATCTTGCCAGATAAAATCTTCTTCCGGAACTTCCGGGCCGAGATATCTTGCTTTAGGTCCCATGTCGCGGTGTAATAATTTGAACCACGCACGACCAAAGGCGTCTGCAAACGCATCTGGATTCTCGTGGAAACGACGAGAAATCTTTTCGTATTCTGGATCATGACGCAATGCCAAATCGGTGGTAAGCATCATCGTAGGTACTTTAGTGGTCGGATCTTCTGCATCTGGTGCAAGATCCTTCTCATCTGGATCGACAATATGCCACTGCCATGCACCTGCCGGACTCTTTGTGAGCCACCATTCATTTCCAAATAATAGATCAAAGTAACCATTATCCCACTGAGTAGGATTGGCAGTCCAAGCCCCTTCAAGACCGCTGGTGATGGTGTCGCGGCCTTTGCCGGAGCCGTATGTGCTTTGCCAGCCTAAGCCTTGCGCTTCAATTGGCGCAGCCTCTGGCTCTGAACCAACATGAGAAGCATTTCCTGCACCGTGCGCCTTACCGAAAGTATGGCCGCCTGCGATTAGTGCCACGGTTTCTTCATCGTTCATTCCCATGCGTCCGAAGGTTTCGCGAATGTCGCGCGCCGCCGCTATAGGATCCGGCTTACCGTCCGGACCTTCCGGGTTAACATAAATAAGCCCCAGCTCAGCAGCTGCAAGTGGATTTTCAAGCTCACGATCGCCTGTGTAACGCTTATCACCACTAAGCCAAGTTGTTTCAGAGCCCCAGTAGATGTCTTCTTCTGGATGCCAAATGTCTGAGCGCCCGGCACCAAAACCTATTACGGGACCTCCCATATCTTCAATGGCAACATTCCCTGCTAGAACGAGCAAGTCGGCCCAAGAGAGTTTGTTACCGTATTTTTGTTTAATTGGCCATAATAGGCGACGAGCTTTATCCAGGCTGGCGTTGTCTGGCCAGCTGTTAAGCGGCGCGAAACGTTGGTTGCCAGTTCCGCCGCCGCCGCGGCCGTCACCTGTACGATAAGTACCAGCAGCGTGCCATGACATCCGGATAAAGAATGGACCATAATGCCCATAATCAGCCGGCCACCAATCTTGACTTGTTTTCATTAAGTCTTTTAGATCCTGCTTCAGCGCAGCGTAATCTAGTTTGGTAAATTCTTCTGTATAGTCGAACTCGTCTTCCATAGGGTTAGACTTTCTGTCGTGCTGGTGTAAAATATTTAAGTTTAACGCGTTTGGCCACCAGTCTCGATTGGAATTGCCGCTAGTTGCCGGACTGGCAGCTGCACCATGATGAAACGGGCACTTTCCAACGTTCTCATTATTTTTAGTGTCCATATTTCTTTCCACTCTCCTTGTGTAGTTAATTTAATTATGCTTCTAGTCGTAAGAAACTTACAAACTAGTAAACAATAATTATTCTATTATAATCATTATAATAAACTATTTTATAAAAAGAAAGAAAAAAAACTTCATTAGAATAAAAATATTTTAAATAGCTTGAATTGCTGTGCTTGAAGAAGGATAAGCTGTTGAAAAGCAATATGGACACCGATATGTATATGTAAACATTCTTGTTTGTATTCTCAATAAAGTAAAAAGAAATGATAATAAACTAGCAGCTAATGTGAAATTATTTCACTTAAGTCATCTTTTTCAGCGTCTATAATTTCATCATACTTATACCCCATTTTGTTGTTTTCAACACCTTTTTTTGCTCGGGAACTAATCATTCTGAAATGTGTTCAGCGATTGCGTTAATTGACTATTGACGAACGATTTCTTATCAATTATAGTTATATACATAACTATATAACTATATAACGTGGCGATTACCTTGAGTAAGGTGGTGATTTACTATTGACTATCTCATTTGACAATAACAAGCCGATTTTTTTACAGATGAAAGAACGAATTGAAGATCAGATTCTTAACGACCAACTGAAGGAACAAGAGCAAATCCCTTCGACGACGGAGCTTGTCAATTTTTATAAGCTCAATCACTTAACGATTGCCAAAGGAATTAAATTGCTCGTCGACGCTGGGGTGGTCTACAAGAAAAGAGGTGTGGGAATGTTTGTTGCGGAAGGTGCGAAAGAAAAGCTGCTGCAACAGCGTAAGGAGCTGTTTGTTGACGAGTATGTGTTGCCGCTGATGCAGGAGGCGAAGAAATTGGGGATGGCAGAAGAGGAAATTGTACATCTTATGAAACAAATAAAAGGACGTGAGCAAACATGAGTTACGATATCGATATCAGGCAAGTGACAGTGAAATACGGAGCTTTTGAGGCTTTAACCGATATTTCCTTACACCTCGCCTGCGGAAAAATATACGGGCTGATCGGAAGAAACGGCGCGGGAAAAACGACGCTTCTTTCCTTGCTGGCCTCTTTCATGGAGCAAACGGAAGGCAGCATTGAAATCGGGGGAAAACAGCCGTTTGAAAACGCTGAAGTCATGTCTCAGGTGTGCCTTGTTTACGAAACGGATTACAGCGAAGAAACAGAAAAAGTGAAGGGCATGCTGGATGCCGCCGAGCGGTACCGGGAGAATTTTGATCGTAAATACGCAGAGGAACTGGTGGAGGAATTTAAGCTTCCTTTAGATAAGAAAGTAAGAGAGTTTTCCAAAGGAATGCAATCCGCTTTGAATGTGACGATCGGTCTTGCCAGCCGTTCACCGATTACGATTTTCGATGAAGCGTATTTGGGAATGGATGCACCGACAAGGGAGAAGTTTTATCAAACAGTACTCGAAGATCATGCGGCTCATCCACGTACCATCATTCTGTCAACGCATCTTGTTTCGGAAATGGAATACTTGTTCGAGGAGGTCGTCATCCTTGATCAGGGAAAAGTACTTCTGCATGAGCCGATAGACGAACTTGTTGAACGGGGCGCTTCCGTAACTGGTGTAGCTTCCGATGTGGACGAATTCGTCAGCGGGATGAAGCAGTTGAATACAAAGCAGTTGGGAGGAACGAAGTCGGTCATGGTGTACGGCGGGATAACAGAAGCACAGCGGAAAGCGGCGGCGCATCTGGGGCTGGAAGTGGGGCCTGTCTCTCTGCAAGAGTTATTTATTCATTTAACAGAGGAGGAGATGGAAGAATGAAAGCGAAAAATAACATGGTAAAAGTGACTACAGACATGTCCTTGTTACAATTATCGTGGTCGGCATGGTTTCTCTCCTTTGTCCTTATTGCATACGCGTTCTTCGCTTCTACGTTTTTCCAAAGGCTAGGAGTAGGAGGAGACATGGAAATCAGCCGGGAGGGTTTCGTGCTGTTTGCTTACAACCCGGCGAAAATATATATGCTGGTGATCGGCATTATTTCTGTTTCCAGCTTTCTTAAATTTTACGTTCAACAAGGGGTGACGAGAAAGGATTATTTCTTCGGGGCAACGGCTGCTGCCGTCATCGTGTCTGTTATTCTAATGAGCGTCGCCGGTATCGCCACTGTTGTCGAAGGATGGATTCATTCCGCTGCGGGCAGCTCTACCTTCCTAGGGGAGGAAAGTTCGCTGATCGTGATAGTGATCGTCTGTGCTGTGCAAATTCTCGTTTATTACATCGCCGGCTGGCTGATCGGTGCGGGGTTTTATCGTTACGGCGTGCTGGTCGGCATGCTTTATATCGCACTGGCAACCGCTGCTGTGTTTGTTGCCGATATATTATTGGAAGTGGAACAAAAAAATCCTCTGGAGATGCTGTTTCGTTTTACTAATATTAGCTTTCAGGAACTCCCGTTTTATGTATCGTTTGTCGGCGCGTTTCTGCTGCTTGCCGTCATGCTCTGGATTGTCCGGGCAACTACGAAACGTGTTCCGATAAAAATGGAATAACTGCCTGGGACATCCCGGCTTGAATGAGCTGTAATCTGCCAGAAAAGAGTTCATTATAAAAGAAAGCATCAACGATTTGGAGTTGGTGCTTTTTTTTCTGCAACTAAAACATGTGTAAAAAAATGAAAAACAGGAAGGAAATATGCGAAGAATGGATAAGTATTAATTAACAGCTTCCCGGAAGTGCTTCAAAAAATATACTGCCTGTTTTTCTGGCGATGACTCGCTTCCAGCCTATCTATGTTTTTTCTAAGGCTGACAAATGTATTGGGAGGAAGAATCGTTGCTTCCATCAATTTAATTCAGAATTTTCTTACTACAAATCCCATAAAAATGGTATAGTTGTATTGCGAGGTGATTCATGTGCGCGGTGAAATAACAAAGATAATAGGGGAAGCTGCCGGGAGTTTCGGGGTGGCAATCAAGCATGTGGAAAGTGGGCAAGAAGTCATCATCAACGGGGAGAAGCAGTTCGAAATGGCGAGTGTGTTCAAGCTTCCAGTATTGGTCGCCTTGCTGACAAATGCGGCGCCGCGTGCGGTTTCGCTGGATACGCGGATGGAAATCCGGCAAAATGACCGGGTTCCGGGATCGGGTATCATCAAAGAGCTGGATGAAGGACTGGCGATGACAATCAGGGACTTGGCCACGCTGATGATCATTGTCAGCGATAACACAGCAGCGGATATGGTGCTACATATGATTGGCAAGGAGAATGTAAACCGAAAAATGAAGGAGCTCGGTCTGGAGAACATCGTTGTCCGGCAATCATGCTGGGAGCTGCTGACGGGGTATGTCGGTGTTGAGCCCGCCCCATATACGCCGGAAAAATATGAAAAGGTACATCAATTACTGAAAGTAGACGAAGATGTGAACAGGAAGATGGAAAATACACGACAAGGCAATCGCGCCACTGTAACGGATACTAACGCGCTGCTTGAAAAAATTGTCACCCGTCGGATTGAAGTGACAGCCTCTAAGCAAATCATCGACATTCTTTCGCGGCAGCAATACAGACAACGCCTTCCGAGCCTGCTTCCCCCTGCAACGAAAACAGCCAATAAAACCGGTACCATCGGCACGGTTGTCAATGACGCAGGCATCCTCTTTTTACCGGATCATAAAGGAACGTTGATCATCACGGTGTTTTCTGAAGGAAACCGCACGTTGGCGGCGGGAGAGAACGTGATTGCAAAAATAGCGAAAACAGCGTTTGATCATTATACAGGAATAACAGGCGGACAGGAATACCAATGAAAAGGAGCAGCGCAATGAAGCCGATGATAGGAATAACGTCATCACTGAAAGACGAACAGCAGCTTATGTTATCACTGGACAATATCGAAAGTATCACAAGTGCAGGAGGCGTCCCTGTCGTCCTGCCGAATTTAACAGAGGAGGAGCAAGTGGCTAGAGCAGCTGATCATATTGACGGCCTGCTTGTCACCGGCGGTGGTGACATTGATCCGACGCTGTTCGGTGAAGAACCGCATCCGGCATTGGGAAGCATTACACCGCAAAGAGACGAGTTTGAAATACTGATTATCCGAAAGCTACTGGAGCAGAATAAGCCGATTTTGGCGCTTTGCCGCGGATGCCAAATATTAAATATTGCAGCCGGCGGGGATATGTTTCAGGATATATACGCCCAGAGCGATCGTCAGCTGCTGCAGCATTCACAGCATGCCCCGCGCTCCCATGCCTCTCATTTTGTTGAGGTGAAACATGGGACGCTGCTCAAGCAAATAACAAGGCTGGAGCGGTTCAAGGTAAACAGCTTTCATCATCAGGCGGTGCGGCATCCTGCTGCCGGGTTTGTCGTCAGTGCTACTTCAAGCGACGGCGTGATCGAAGCGCTGGAGAGCTCGAGGCATACGTTTGTGTTAGGGGTTCAATGGCATCCGGAGTGTATGACGAAACGGAAGGATTTTCCGTCGCGAGCCATCTTTACCCATTTTGTCGAGGCTTGTATTTCGTAGGGTAAGCTCGTTTATCACCTGCGGCTGCTTTGGAAAAGGAGGAAGTAATCGGCTGTGAAGGGAGAGAAAAAATGTGAGATTGTACCTGTCGGTGGATATGGAAGGGATCACTGGCATCGCGGATGAGACATTCATCGATTCCGGTAAAAGAAATTACAGCCGCGGGCAGCATTTAATGACAGCAGAGGTGAACCATGTTATTGTAGCGGTGCTTGAAGCCGGCTGTGGAGAGGTGGTTGTCAACGACAGTCATTCTAAAATGAACAATCTGCTCATTGAAGAGCTTCACCCTGAAGCACAACTGATTTTTGGCGACGTCAAACCGTTTTCGATGGTACAGGGGTTGGAGGCTGGGGTTGCAGGTGCCATGTTTCTCGGCTATCATGCGCGAGCAGCGCGAAAGGGAGTGTTGAGCCATACAATGACTGCCGCTGTTTCCGGAATGTATCTCAATGATTCTGCCATCGGGGAATTAGGATTGAATGCGTATGTTGCCGGTTACTACGGGGTACCGGTGCTTATGGTGACGGGAGATGACCAGACAGCGCTGGAGGCGGAAGCGCTTATTCCCGGTGTAACAACCGTCGTGGTGAAAAAATATCTTTCCCGAACAGCCGCGGTATGTCTGTCACCGGCAAAAACCGCGGAGCTATTGCGTGAAAAAGCAAAGGCAGCTGTCAGAGAAAGGGGAAACGTACAGCCGCTGATACCGCCGGATCACCCGGTTTTAACGATCCAATTTGCCAATCACGGACAGGCGGAGTGGGCCAATTTGATGCCGGGAACAGAAATTGTAGAAGGAACGTCCGCCGTCCGTTTTCAGGCAAAAACCATGCTGGAAGCGTATCGAGGAATGATTGCTATGACCGAACTGGCGGCGAAAGCGGCGTTTTCATGAAGAAGAGCAGATGGGAACAGCAGGTATTCTAATAGAGATGGCAACGCTTACGAAAAAAGATCCCTTAATCAAAGGACTTAGAAAGACGTGTTTCATAAGAACGCTGTCCCCAGATGTTTGGATCATCCATTTACAAAGTAACAGTGATGGATATTGCCAAAGAGATAGCAAGCAACACTGCCCCGGCAAACAGGAAAGAGAAGGTGAAGCGGAATGAGCGGCGGTATAAGTTTCCAGGCTGTTTTTTCCCCTCGATGTCCTGGAGTACGGCTGTCGTTTTATCGATAGATCGCAAGAAATGTTGAAAGCTGCGGATCATGCTGTTGAAAAAACCGTTTTGTATGACCGATAGTGTTCCTCCGACCATGAGCAATAATAACGAACAAAGAAACAGCGTGTTTGCCCAGGAAAGAAGCGTAATCTCCCTGTAAAGACTGATAGAGCCGATCAATGACAGCAGCAAAGCTGTGCATAGGGTGATGACAATGTCCCGCCGCATAACTGTCCTCCTCTCCTCGTACTGTTAATTAAGCCCAGTATAAAATGATTTTTTTCCGCTGGCAATCATAACGAATGAGGATGAGGGGATCAATTTCCATTTAAAAAAAAATAAATATTGTCAAGTTTCGCGGAACGCAAATAACCGCTGCGCGCATCTTACTGTAACAAAATCTTACCGGATCAAACCACTTTGTTCCAAAAAGTGCTAATATTGTGAACAAACGGCGTTATACATATTAAAAAAAGGGGGAAGCAAGCGTGAAAAAACAATTTGGACAAGGCATGCTGTTGATCATGCTAATCATTTGTGCTGTTCTTGCAGGCTGTAATTTTGACAGTGAAGAGGGAGTGGAAGCCGAGCCGGGGAGTTCCGAGGAAGAAAATAAGGAGCAGTCGACAGCTGATGAACAAGCAGGCGGACAGGTGTTAAAGGTCGCTGCATCAGCGGAGATTCCAACGATGGATTCCGTCCATGCCCATGACACGATTGCATTTACCGTTCTTAACAATGTCATGGAAGGGCTGTACCGTCTCGGGGAAGACAGCAATCCCGTTCTTGGTATGGCCGAAAGCCATGAGGAAAGCGCCGACGGGCTGGTACATACATTTACGCTGCGGGACGCGGCTTGGAGCAACGGTACCGCGGTTACCGCCGATGATTTTGAGTATGCCTGGAAGCGGCTGATGGCAGATGAAGGACACTATGCGAGCATGATGGTCAATGCCGGCGTGCTGCATGCCCAGGACATTATTGAAGGAGAAAAAGGCGCAGGTGAACTTGGTGTCACCGCCGTTGACGACAAAACGTTGGAGGTAACGCTCGAAATGCCGAATCCGCTGTTTACCACACTGCTTACTTTTCCGGTATTTTTGCCGCAAAATGAAGCATTTGTGGAAGAACAGGGGGAGCAGTATGCATTGGAAGCAGAAAATGTACTATATAATGGTCCGTTTGTTCTTGCGGAGTGGAACCATGATCAAAATTGGTTGTATAAGAAAAATCCGGATTACTGGGACGCGGATGCTGTAACGCTGGAGGAAATCCAGGTTAACGTTGTGAAGGAAACATCTACCGGAGTGAACCTTTATGAAACAGGAGAATTGGATCGGATAGGGTTGTCGGCGGCTTATGTGGATGAGTACAGCAGCAGTGACGAATTTCAAATCATTCCGAGAGCAGGCATTATTTTCGTCCGGATGAACACGACGCATGAAGTGCTCGGGAATGCGAACGTCCGCCGCGCTTTTGACATGGTCATTGATAAGGAAGGGCTGGCCAATGTCATCTTGAACGACGGCTCGGTTCCGTTATATGGTCATGTTCCAGAAAACTTCTCGTTGTCGCCGGAAGGGGTGTCGTTTCGGGAATTAAACGGAGATTTTAACAAAGGAACAGCGGAGGAAGCGGCAGAATATTTCACAACCGGATTGGAAGAAGCGGGGGCGGAGGAACTGACGGTGTCATTATTATCCTCCGATGCGGAATCTCACCGCAAAATCGCCGAGTATTTAAAGGATCAATTCGAAACGAAGCTGCCGGGAGTGACGATTGACTTGCAAATGGTGCCGTTCCAGCAGCGTCTGGATCAGGAAAAAGCGTTGGCATACGACATGGTGATCTCTACGTGGGGGCCGGATTACAATGATCCGATGACATTTATTGATATGTTTGTCACCGATGGGTCAGCCAACCGGACAGGATATTCGAGCGCTGAGTTTGACAGCTTGGTGGAGCAGGCAAAAGCGGAGGATGATCCGTCCGCACGCTACCAGTTGATGCTCGATGCGGAGAAAGTATTGCTGGAAAAAGACGCGCTTATTGCGCCGCTTGTTCAGAATGCCGATGCGATACTGCAGCGGGAAAAAGTGAAGAACATTGTGGAACATCCGAGCGGACCGGACTTTACGTATAAATGGACATATATTGAAGAGTAATCACAGTGTTTTTTCCTGCCGGAGCAGTGGAATAAATGCAGCGCGGGATGCATTGGCGTTGCGTAGAGAGGTGACAACATTTGCGAAACTATTTCTTGTCACGATTGGGATATATGCTCGTAACCTTATTAATCATTGTTACGGCGACGTTTTTCTTCATGCAGCTGCTGCCGGGGACGCCGTTCAACAACCCGGAAAAATTGACGGAGCAGCAATTGCTCAGCCTGAACGAAAAGTATGGGCTGGACAAGCCGATAGCGCTTCAATACTTCATCTACCTTGGCAACTTACTTCAATTCGATTTAGGACTTTCCTTTCAATATGAAGGCAGGACGGTCGAAAGCATTATCGGATCGCGGATCGGTCCGTCGGCACTCATCGGGTTACAGGCGGTTGTCTTCGGCACGGCCGCCGGCCTTTTACTCGGGATGATCTCTGCCTTAAAGCATAACAGCTTTCTTGATTATACCTCCGTGTTCATTGCGGTATTGGGAATGTCTGTGCCGTCGTTTGTGTTTGCAGCGCTGATGCAATATTATCTCGGCGTGAAACTGCAGTGGCTCCCTGCCGCATTATGGCGGGGCTGGGAATATACCATCATGCCTTCTCTTGCCTTGTCCGTCATGGTGATTGCGACGGTTGCCAGGTTTATCCGGACGGAGATGCTGGAGGTGCTTGGACAAGACTACGTCGTCACAGCAAGAGCGAAGGGATTAACGGAGAAAGCGGTCATCGTCAAACATGTTGTCCGCAATGCCCTGATACCTGTCGTCACTATGCTTGGGCCGTTAACCGTGGGGATTATGACGGGGACGCTAGTTATTGAAAAGATTTTTGCCGTCCCCGGGCTGGGGGAACAGTTTACCCTCTCCATCATGGTCAACGACTACAGCGTCATCATGGGAATCACGTTGTTTTACAGTTCGCTGTTTATCCTCGTCGTCATGATAGTGGATATATTGTACGGCGTTTTAGATCCGCGAATCAGTCTGAAAGGAGAAGGGTGACATGGGACGGAAGCCCAATGAGACACCGGAAATACCGGACGATATGTTTACCCCCGCTTCGCCAGGTATTGTAACAAAAGCAGAAACGTCGGCAGCGCCGTTGACATTTTGGCAGGAAGCGTGGCGCAGGCTGCGTAAAAATAAAGGCGCGCTGGCAGGACTGATCACGATTGTCTTTCTTATCGTTGTTTCCCTTATCGGCCCGTTGTTCAATGAGTACAGTTACTCGCAGCAGGATTTGGTGCGTTCCAACCTGCCTCCGAAAATCGCCGGACTTGAGTGGCTGGGCTTCGACGGTACACGCTCCAGTGGAGAGAATACATATGAGGAAAGGGGCATCACCGCTAATGCCTGGTTCGGCACCGATGAATTCGGCAGGGATCTTTGGACACGTCTGTGGAAAGCAACGCAGGTTTCGCTGTTTATCGGTGTGGTTGCCGCTTTCCTTGATTTACTGATCGGTGTTGTTTACGGCGGTATTTCTGCTTTTTACGGCGGCCGGTTGGACAATGTGATGCAGCGGATCATCGAGGTGCTTGTGGGCATCCCGAATTTAATCGTCATCATCCTGTTTATCCTTATTTTTGAGCCCGGGATTCTGTCGATTATTTTGGCGATGATCATTACCGGCTGGGTGGGAATGGCGCGCGTCGTCCGCGGCCAAATATTGCAGTTAAAAGGACAGGAATTTATTTTGGCTGCACGGACATTGGGAACGAGCAACGGGAAATTGATTTGGAAGCATCTGTTTCCAAACGTGATGGGACCGATTATCATCACCGTCATGTTTACGATTCCGTCTGCGATTTTTTTTGAAGCATTTTTAAGCTTTATCGGTCTTGGGTTACAGCCCCCTCTGGCATCGCTTGGAGTACTGATTGAGGACGGCTACCAGTCGATGCGCTTTTTTTCATACAAGCTGATTTTCCCCGCGATAGTCATCAGCGCGCTGATGATCAGCTTTAATTTGCTGGCGGACGGCCTCCGAGACGCCTTGGATCCGAAAATGAGGAGATAGTGGTTATTCAAAAAAATCACTTTTTATCTTTATTAAATAACCACGATGCGATGAGCGAGACATCGCAAATAAAACAAAAAAACCGTTTTTCCCGGATATTTTGAACCCCCACTTTAATAGAATCGTGGTTCCGAAAGGAGAGATGTTGATGGAAAAAATACTGTCCGTGGAAAACCTCCATGTTTCCTTTTATTCCGATGGCGGTGAGATCGCCGCGGTACGAGGAGTAAGCTTTGATGTGAATAAAGGAGAAACGCTGGCGATCGTCGGGGAATCGGGATCTGGAAAATCGGTGACAGCGAAGACGTTAATGAAATTGCTCCCGAAACAAAACAGCATCATTAAACAGGGAGATGTTAAATACGGCGGGAAAAATCTTGTTCAATTAACGAATCGAGACATGGAAAAGCTTCGTGGATCGGAAATTTCCATGGTTTTTCAAGACCCGATGACTTCCCTTAATCCGACGATGACCATTGGGAAACAAGTGATGGAAGGGCTGAAAAGGCATCGGACCATGAGCAAAAAAACAGCCTACACACGTACGGTTGAGCTGCTGGAGCTCGTGGGCATTCCGGATCCGGGGGAACGAATCAACCAGTATCCTCATCAATTTTCCGGTGGGATGAGGCAAAGAGTCGTCATTGCCATGGCCCTTGCCTGCAATCCGAAAATGCTTATCGCCGATGAACCGACAACCGCCCTCGATGTTACGATTCAGGCGCAAATTCTCGAGCTGATGAAAGAATTACAAAAAAAGTTCCAAACGGCAATTATTTTGATTACCCATGATTTGGGGGTTGTCGCAAACATGGCACAGCGGGTGGCTGTGATGTATGCCGGAGAAATCATGGAGTCGGGGACGCTAGATGAAATTTTTTATCAGCCGAAACACCCATATACTTGGGGATTATTAAGCTCGATGCCGAAGCTGCATGCGGATCGTTCCCTTCCATTGACACCGATTCCCGGTACGCCGCCGGATCTCTCCCATTTGCCGGAGGGCTGCCCGTTTGCTCCGCGTTGTCAATACGCGCTGAAAGTATGTCATCAGTATGAGCCGGGCAAGACGAAAGTATCGACGACGCATACGGTCTCCTGCTGGCTGGAAGATGAGCGGGCGCCAAAAGTGAAGAAGCCTGAAGGTATTGGAGGCATGCAACGTGGCAGACAAAGTAAAATTGCTGGAAGTTAACAGGCTAAAGAAATATTTTCATGCTGGAAAAAAGAAAGTGTTAAAAGCGGTGGATGATGTTTCCTTTTACGTTTATAAAGGAGAAACCCTCGGACTGGTTGGGGAATCAGGCTGCGGGAAGTCCACTGTGGGACGGACGATTATTAATTTATATAAAGCGACTTCTGGAAATGTTATATATGACGGAATGAACGTGCAGCAGAAGCTTTCTGTTCGGGACTTGAAAAAATATAAGAAAAAAATGCAAATGATTTTTCAGGACCCTTATTCTTCCCTGAATCCAAGGATGACGGTAGCGGAAATCATTGCTGAAGGAATCGATAATCATGCGCCGGGAATATCCCGGGAGCGAAAAATGGAGAAGGTGTATCAATTGCTGGAGCTGGTCGGTTTGCATTCTTCCCATGCCAACCGCTATCCCCATGAGTTCAGCGGCGGGCAAAGGCAGCGGATTGGCATTGCCCGTGCCCTTGCGGTGGAACCGGAGTTCATTATTGCCGATGAACCGATTGCTGCGTTGGATGTTTCGATTCAGGCGCAGATTGTCAACCTGCTGAGAGAGCTGCAACGGGGCAAACAGCTTACTTATCTGTTTATTGCTCATGACTTGTCCATGGTAAAGCATATCAGCGATCGTGTCGCGGTCATGTATTTAGGGCAGCTGGTGGAATTGTCCGGCAGCGAAAAGCTTTATGCCAATCCGCTGCATCCTTACACAAAAGCGCTGTTATCCGCGGTTCCATTACCTGATCCCGATCTGGAAAGAACCCGCGAACGAATTATTTTAAAAGGGGATGTACCTAATCCACTGCATCCTCCTTGCGGCTGCCGCTTTCGGACAAGGTGTCCGGAAGCGAAAGCAATTTGTGCGGAAGCGGCTCCGGAGTGGCGGGAAACAGAACGTGATCACTTTGTTGCTTGTCATATTTACAGCGCCTGCTGGTAGCAGGCGCTGTAAATATGAAGGGATGGAAAATACACCGAAGCAAGGAGCCTTGTTTCACTGAGATGCTGCGAGCTGGCTCATCGTGTGATCGCGCGTGATGGCACTTGACTGTTCTAAATTTTTCACATCGTTGCCTATTCTGCCTAATAGGTGCTGTTCGTAGAATGGCGGTGGAATTCATTCTCGCTTCTAGAAAAAAATATTTTCAAATTTTCAAGGAAATTAGAAAGAATTATCAGTCTCTAAGGACTAGTTCTAAAGAATTATTTATTTTGATATTAAATGGATAATAAAAGGAGAGGAGCAACCTGATTTTATAAAAAAAGGTGTTTTCCGCTTCGATGTGAGATTGAAAAACAGCAATATAACAACGATAACTAGCTGTTTGTTAAAAGTTGAGCAAAAAGGACTAGGTCGAACGATGTAAATATATGTCGTGCGATGCTATAATTATTCAAGATATGTAGAAAAATAGGGGAATAGTCCAATAGAACACTAGGAGAATTTACAGCGAAAAGACAGCTTGATACAATCAAAGATTTAAGCAGCAGTGTGTGTTCGACAGATATAGGTGAGCGGGAATTTGGAAATAAACACGGTACGGTCAATGGAACCATCACCTTTTTGAATGGTTTTTTTACATGGAAAGTTACGGTGCGGAAAAGGAGAAATGGATGAGCAATACCAAGGTTGTGAAATCAAAGTTGTTTTCGTTGTTTGTCGTAGTTATTCTGGTAGTATCACAGCTTACGAGCGCCATTGCTTTGCCGGCAACTGTGTCGGCAGACGTCGTCAGGATTGTCGAATGGAATTTTGATGATGAGAGTCTGACGGCTAGCGGCGGAATCGAGGCTAATTTAAATCGAAATGTATCTTTAGTAGGCGCTGCTTTAAGTGGCTATGTAGAGGGGTATGTACGTAATCCATCCAAGGCTATTAATTCTAACAGGTGGAATAATCCAGGAGACAATTATTGGTTAATCGAGTTTACAACTGTCGGTTATGACAGGCTGACGCTTTCGTCGAGACAAGCTGGATCCAACACGGGACCGCGGGATTTTAAAGTGCAGTACAGTCTGGATGGACAAACATGGACGGATGTTCCGAATTCAACGGTTGTGGCGGGATCTACTAATAATACTGTTGACTGGGTAACCGGACATTTGAACAATCTGCCTTTGCCGGAAGAACTTAATGATCAAGAACAAGTATTTGTCCGCTGGATTCAGACATCCAATCAGGCGGTCGGAGCAACTTCTAATTTAAGTACTGTTGGAACAAACCGGATCGACAATATTATCGTTCGCGGGGTACCGCTTGAAAGTGAGGCGGTGCCGATTTATGATGATGACGAAGAAGAGGAAGAGGACAGTCAAGAAGAGGAGAATAATGGCGGGGAAGCTGGCGACCAAAATGATGGCATAAACGATGGTCAGAACGGAAGCGAAGACGGTAGTGTTCCGGGAGATGACGAGAACGCCGAAGGAGAAGCCCCGAGCCCGCCGGAAGACGGGGAGAACGCCGAAGGAGAAGCCCCGAGTCCGCCGGAAGACGGGGAGAACGCTGGAGGAGAAGCGCCAAGCCCGCCGGAAGACGGGGAGAACGCTGGAGGAGAAGCGCCAAGTCCGCCGGAAGACGGGGAGAACGCCGAAGGAGAAGCGCCAAGCCCGTCGGAAGACGGGGAGAACGCTGGAGGAGAAGCGCCAAGTCCGCCGGAAGACGGGGAGAACGCCGAAGGAGAAGCGCCAAGCCCGTCGGAAGACGGGGAGAACGCCGAAGGAGAAGCGCCAAGCCCGCCGGAAGACGGGGAGAACGCCGAAGGAGAAGCGCCAAGTCCGCCGGAAGACGGGGAGAACGTCGAAGGAGAAGCGCCAAGTCCGCCGGAAGACGGGGAGAACGTCGAAGGAGAAGCGCCAAGTCCGCCGGAAGACGGGGAGAACGTCGAAGGAGAAGCGCCAAGTCCGCCGGAAGACGGGGAGAACGTCGAAGGAGAAGCGCCAAGTCCGCCGGAAGACGGCCAAAACGACGGAGTAGAAGAGCCATCTCTTCCAGATGACGATCAAAATAATGGCGGGGACGAAAACGAAACGGAGAACACCGTTTCTATAAAAGAAGCAAGGGGAATGATTGGGCAGCAAGTCACCGTCGAAGGAATTGCAAATATCGACCAAGGGTTGCTGCAGCCCAGGAGTTTTACGATTTTCATACAGGATGATGAAGCAGGGATACAGCTTTTCCACAGCGATGCCGACAGTTTTCCTACGGTCAACGAAGGGGATCTGGTAAGGGTTACCGGTACAGTGCAATCGACATACGGGGTGAAGCGGATCTTCATTGAAAACGTAATCGTTTTGGAAAGCAATCAAGATATCAGTGTAAAAGCTTTGGACCTTTCCATATATATGCTGCCGCTCTTTGCCGATGCTGTTGATGGTCAGCTCGTTTCCTTTGATGGATATATCGACATTATTGATGATTATGATAACGGCAGCGTGTTGATCCGGGCGGTCAACGACGAGTTTGCCGAAGTGAATATTCTTGTTCTGGAAAGCACCGGAATTGATTTATCTCAGCTGGAACCGGGAGCATGGTATGAAATCACCGCTATTTCCAGCAAATATAATACAACTTATCAAGTACTGCCCCGCAGTCATTCTGATTTCAAGATGTTAACAGAGCAGCGTACACCACCACAGCCAGTCATCTCAGATCAAGAAGCGCTTGAAAAAGACAAACATGCATTAAATGTAGGATTCCAAGGAAAAGATTCACCAGCCGCTACGGTAAATCATGTTTTGCTCGAAACAATCGGAGCATACGGCTCAATAATCACCTGGGAATCAAGCCACGAAGATGTTATTTCATCGATGGGGATGGTTACTAATCCGCCATACGAAGATGTTACAGTAACATTGACGGCCATGTTGAAAAAAGGGGATTTAGTGGAAACAAAAGTGTTTATCATCGTTGTGAAACCGGCGGTCTTTGAAATCATCAGCTGGAACTTCAACACAGAAACGCAGGTGGCCACCGGAGGGGTGGAAGCGAATCTTTCACAGATAATAACTGCGGTCGGTTCAGCTGTTTCCGGCTACGGTGCCGGACAGGGAGAGCTGGCGAAAGCTATCGAAGCTGGCGGCTGGCACATTGCCGAGGAAAAGTATTGGCTCGTTCAGTTTAACGCGAAGGGGTTTAAAAATATCACAGTATCTTCGTGGCAAACCGGATCTGAAACTGGACCGCGGGATTTTCAAGTCCAATACAGCATCGATGGCGAAACTTGGAAGGATGTGGAAAACGGGAATGTCACTGTGGAAAACAACTGGATGTCCGGAGCGTTGTCAGATGTTTTATTACCTGCAGATGCAGAAAATCAAGAGACGGTTTTTCTCAGATGGGTTAACATATCGTCTGTTGCCATCGGCGGCGGAACGGTGGACGCGGTTGGAACAAACAGCATTGACAGTATTATTATCACTGGAAATCAAGGTTTGTTTTCGGAAGAAACGGAGGATGATTCCGATTTGACAGACGGTGAGGCACCGGAAGAAGAGCCTGCTCAAGAAAATGAAGGAGCGGACGAGCCTGAAACCGGGGAACAAGGGCAGGAGGCTGATCAGGAGGATGGTTCCTCGCCGGAGGAAGCTCCGGATGTTGCCGATGAGGAAGATAACGGTGAAATGCCATCTGGAACGGAGGAGGAAGCTCCTGAACTACCGCTGCCGGAAGGCCCGGCAGCGGAAAATGAGGAAGCGGATATGCCTGAGGAAGGGCAGGAGCCTGGTCAGGAGGATGGTTCCGCGCCGGAGGAAGCTCCGGATGTTGCTGATGAGGAAGATAACGGTGAAATGCCATCTGGAACGGAGGAGGAAGCTCCTGAGCAACCGTTGCCGGAAGGCCCGGCAGCGGAAAATGAGGAAGCGGAAACCCCTGAAGAAGGGCAACATTCTGGTCAGGAGGATAATTCCGCACCGGAAGAAGAACAAGCAGCAGACGAAGAAGACCTTGTTTTTCCGGAAAAAGAAGAGGAACAGAACCCCCAAAAGGATGTGGAAAGCAGCGTACCGGACCTGGCTGTGAATAATGATGAAGCTCAAAGGAAATTCTCGAGTCGGCCGCTAACGGCAGAAGCATCCTTCGAAGCGAAAAAGAGCAGCGATTACGGGGAGCAGCAACAGAAGTCGGAAGCCGTTACCACAGAAGATTCCCCGTTGCCTAAGACAGCCACCTATATGTACACTTTCTTTTTTACCGGTTTGTTTGCGTTGCTGTTTGGATACGTTCTGCTACTTATAAAAAGAAGAAAGCATAAAACGATCGTTTGATGTAATCACTGCTAATACTTTTCCTCGTTGAGGGGAAGTGTTAGCTTTTTTTATGAAAATAGCATTTCAGAGGGAAACGGATGTACAATCAAAAATAAAATTTTAGAAATATTTTAAATATTATTTACAAATGAGCGCTATACTTAATTACGTGTCTGGTGTAGATACCATTCAAAACGATCACATGAAAGGAGAAACGCATGGATATGAGAAATGCTGTTCAAGTAAAAGTGTTATTAATTGTTTCCGTAGTTGTTCTCGTATTTCCACAGCTTATCGGAGCGGCTGCCTTTTCGGCAAAATCAGAAGCAGTGACTCTCGCAGAATGGAATTTCGACGCTGAAAGTCCGCTGACTACTGGAGGAACAGAGAATAATATCGGACGGGAAATGTCATTGACAGGCGCCGCAATCACCGGTTATGCAACCGGCAACGGTTCAGGTTCCAGAGCCATCGCTTCCAACGGCTGGAATAACTCCGAAGAAAGCTTCTGGATGATTTCATTGAATACTGCGGGTTATGAAAGCGTGACGTTGTCATCAAGACAATACGGCTCCAATACGGGACCGAGAGATTTCAAAGTAGAATACAGCCTTGATGGCTCCATATGGGAAGAAGTTGCACATTCAACGATTACTGTCGCGAGCAACTGGTCGTCAGGATATTTAAATGGTGCTGTGTTACCAGCAAAAGCAAACAATCAGGAGCAAGTGTTTATCCGTTGGATTAATACATCGAATGCTTCTGTTAGCGGCGGAACAATCGGCGCCGCGGGTACAAGCCGCATCGATGATGTTACGGTGACCGGCTTACCGATTGGAAGCGGAGAAAACCCGGGGATCAAAACGATTAAACAAGCGCGCGGCATGATTGGTCAGGAAGTAACGGTGGAAGGTATCGCCAATGTTGATCAAGGGCGATTGCAATCAAACCGGTTTAATCTGTACATTCAAGACGGAGAAGCGGGAATCCAGCTTTTTCATTTTCAGCCGCAACAATTTCCGGATGTGAAAGCGGGAGACCGCATTCGGGCTACCGGCATGGTCAGTGTCTATTCGGGGGTGACACAGCTGGAAGTTTCTGAGATTAACATTCTGGCAATTGATCAAGATTTTACCGCAAAAAATGTGGAGCTGCCGCTGTATCAAGATCCGGCTTTGGCGGATGAGTATGAAGGGCAGTTAGTGACATTGGAAGGGTATATCCGTTCTATCGGCGAGTATTTCAATGGCGGTGTGTCCATTGGCATCATTAATGAGGATTTTGCAGGGGTGGACATACGCGTTTGGGAAAGCACCGGTATTGATTTAACCAGGATCGAACCGAATACATGGTATGAAATGACCGGGATTTCCAGCAAGTATTATTCTACTTATCAAGTTTTGCCCCGCACCAACAGTGATTTTAAAAAACTGGAAGATCAAAAGCCGCCTCCAACAACGGCGGATCGTGAATATTTAGCGGAAGTGGCCGCCGTGGTGGACGGCGATACTATCCGGCTTGCGTCACCGGTGTTAGGCGCAACGAATGTCCGTTTCCTGAATATCGATACAGCGGAAACGTACCATACTGTCCGGAACGATTTGGATCAGAACCAAATGGATCACGGTAAGCGCGCCGGGGATCATTTGCGCACGATGCTGAAGGTGGGGGACACAGTAGTGCTGCGGCTTGGCGCGGAGCCGTTTGATGCATACGGTCGCTTGCTTGCGGAAGTGATCACGCTGGATGGTGTGAATACAAACTGGCAAATGGTCAGGGATGGAATGGCGGTAACTTACTTTATTTATCCATTTGAAGAGGAGACCGTGCAAGTGTATTCGGACGCTGTCCGGTTGGCAAGGGAAGCACAGCTCGGAATCTGGAATTCGGAAGACCCGCTATTGGAAATGCCGTTTGTTTTTCGGGCAAGAGAGCGAGGTGATCTGTTATCCCGTTATGTTGGAAATGTCGTCACGAAAGAATATGTTGCTCCGAATGATTATGCAATCATCCCTCCGGAATATCGCGTGTTTTTTACTAAGGATCAGGCGGAGGGCTTAGGATACAGACTGTTGGAGCCTGCTGACCGGAATACGGCGGATGCAGAAAAAGCTGTGCTGTCCACATGTCCGTGATGAAAAGTGTGAGTTCAAAAAGGAGGACATAACAGAGGTAAGAAGGTCGAGGCGCGGCAGGCAGCCGCGAGCAGCGGAGAGACAACGCTGGCATTGAGATTCGCCGGCGTTGTTTTCCGGACTTTTTGAACACCCTCTAAAAGAAAAAATGACAAGAGCAAGCATTATTTGGCGTCAAAGCGGGTATATATTGGGTGGGCTTGCTTCACAGGTGTGAAGAAGGGGAGAACTCGAGTCTTACTCAAGGCATGAAAAGGGAGCTTTACTCTTCAAGTGCCGAGTGGCTAAAGCAAAAATTATCGGAAGGGACAGGTGACTGGAATGAACAAAAAAGTACTTATTGTAACCGGCGATGCTGTTGATTGTTTGGAAATTTATTACCCGTATTACCGTTGTCTTGAAGAAAATGTCGATGTGACGATTGCATCGCCGACGAAGAAAAAATTGCAGACCGTATGCCATGATTTTTTGCCGGAAATGGAAACATATACCGAACTTATGGGGTATAAAATTGATTCTCATGCATCCGTCGACGATATTCAGCCGGAAGAGTATGATGCGCTGATTCTTCCTGGCGGACGCGCGCCGGAGTACATCCGCATGAATCCGAAGGTACAGGAAATCGCTGCCCATTTCTTAACGGAAAATAAACCGCTGGGCGTCATCTGCCATGGTCAGCAAATACTGACAACCGTTCGCGAATACATGCAAGGACGCCAAGTAACGGCGTATACAGCATGCCGTCCGGAAGTGGAAGCATCTGGAGTAGAATATGTTGAAACTGGGCTGCATGTGGACGGAAATTTGGTGACCGGTCATGCTTGGCCTGATTTGCCAGGCTTCATGCGTGAGTTTTTTAACTTGCTGACAGCGAAGGAAGAGGCAGGGGTGTAAAGAGCGGAACTATTTTTCCTAAGGGAAAATGCAAATGGTGGTTCAAACGGGTGGATTTGAACCTGTTTGAACCACTTTCGTGCAGATGAGATTTATCATGATTTTTCATTCCGGCATAAGCCCGCTTCTATGCGTTGGCGAAGAGGTGGGGCTTTCATCGGGGGGACAGCGTCTTCACCGTCCTCCTCGAAGTTTCAAGCTTGGGGAAACGTGCTTACGCTTGACTAGTCGGCGGGAAGCCTTCCAGCGGATTGGTAATCAACCGCGAAATGACCGGATTTCCGTCCCAGACGATCTCGCATTCGCTAATTCTTTCTTTAACGAAAGGCTGATCGAGGATCGAGAGCAACGTTTCCGTTCCGAGCTTGCCCAGCTGATGTTTTTCACATAAACGCTCAAGGCTTTCCCGGCGTTTTTTATTATCGTTAATGCTTAAATGATCCCCGCTTTCAGAGAAGGCATATAATGTGCCGGCGACATTTACCCGTTTTACTTTGACATGCTTGGAGACAGTTAAAATCAAGTCCCAATCCCAATGATTGTAAATTGTTGTGTCGAGCATACCGATTTTTTCATGAATGTTTTTTCGGTAAAGACAGCCGGAGGAAATGAATCCGCTGTAGCGCCTGATCAGTTCCATATCATGCTTGAAGGAGAAAATTTGCCGCTTTATCGGGATACGGACAAAGTCTTCGAACCGGTAGTCCCATATTTCTGCGTCGGAATAAACGAAGTCTGCATCCACGATTGCGTTGACCATTGTTTGCAAATGGCCGGGGACGATCAGGTCGTCGTCGTCGATCAGCATAATCAGTTCTCCGGCTGCGTTGCTGATTCCGGTATTTCTCGCAACAATACCATGCTGGTTTATCGGCTGATTGATGATGGTGATCGCCAACTCCGGATATAGCTCCGAAATAAAATCAACAGAACAGCCATTATCATTGACAATGACGATTTCAAAGTTCTTGAAGCTTTGCTGAGAAAGGGATTCGACTAGTTCGCATAAAGGATACGGCCGATTGTATGTAGGGATGACAACGCTTACGAACGGTTTTTTCAACTGGAACAGCTCCTTTTCGATGAGATTCAAAACTGATTCAAATCACCACTTAACTGACAACCGTCAAGACAACTTGATAAAATTCATAACAAAGTGAAAAAAATATTTCCCCTCTGTTGTTTCCCGGGTTTTCCGGATTTTTGAACATCCTCTTATAGTATGACATAAATTCTGGAATACGGAAAAGATTTAGTTGTAAGGTGCCAGGCACCTGTAGGAGATAATGTTGGAATTTGTCGGATGAGGAGAGGATGCAAAATAACTCCGTGCCTGAAATGGCCGGAGTTACTCCTTGGATAGCGGACAATATGGGCAGTTACCAGCTGCAGGCAGGTCCTTGTATAAACAGCAGGTTATCCGCTGATATTGTGTCGCCGCCTCTGTAAATGTGCGGCCGTTAAGAAATTTACGAAATGGAGAAGAAGCCATTTTCGGTTGCCAAACGGAATCGGCCAGTAACAGCTGCAGGTCGACCGTGCCCTGCTCCTTGTCGGCTGCCAAGGAATGATACATCCAGAGGACGTACCCCCAAATATTTTCCCATAAAATAAGCTTGGCAATATTTCCTTTCGCTGCTAAAGCTTCAACTACCGGATGACAAAAATTATTTAGAATAAACTTAAGATCGTCCTCATGTGCCTCCCTGATGTAACGTGAATTAACGGCAAAGGTGATACTGCCGTCCGCTTCTGTCAGACGGATGTCATGAAGAGGCCCGTCCCACACTTTGTTGTGGGCCTTTAAATAAAGTTGAGCCGCGATAAATAAGCCGTAACGGCGCATAAAAACCGATGTGGCTACCGGAGTGCCGGGAGCTCCGCTGAGCTGTTGGACATGCTTGATTATCGAAGGAAATTGACTGCTCAGGCATTCAGACAGAACCGGTAATTCACCGCTTATGATCTGCTCCGTAAGTTGTACTTGAAAACGTTGAAGGTTCTTCCATTCAACCACTGTGGGTCACCTCATTGAGATTTGGAAGAACACAGCGTCCTCGTCCAAAAGGAATACAGTGAGGTGTTCCAAACAACGGATCCGTTGAAACCTGACATTCCATTCCGAATACCGAGCGGATCAAGTCACAGGTGATGATTGTTTCTGGGAGCCCCTGATCAAAAACTTTGCCATCCTTTATCGCAATAATATTATGAGCATAACGGGAAGCTAAATTGATATCGTGAAGCACCATGATAATCGTGCGCCCGTGTTTCTCGTTCAATTCGAACAGCAGGTCGAGAATGTCGATTTGATGAGTCATATCCAGGTAAGTTGTCGGCTCGTCCAGGAGAATGATATCAGTATCCTGGGCGAGGGTCATGGCAATCCATGCTCGCTGGCGCTGTCCGCCGGAGAGTTCGTCCACCGGGCGATCGCGAAGTTCCTCCACGCCCGTTGCTTTCATCGCTTCGTTCACTTTTTTGGTATCATCCTCTGACCAACGGTTTAACCATGAGTGGTGCGGATAGCGTCCTTGTTTTACTAAGTCGTGAACCGTCAGCCCTTCCGGAGATATCGGCGATTGCGGCAGGATAGCCATTTTTTTTGCCGCTTCCCGGGAAGACATCCGGTGAATGTCTTTTCCTTCAAGCAACACGGAGCCGTCAACCGGCTTCAGCAATCGCGCGACGGAACGCAAAAGAGTGGATTTTCCACAGCCATTGCTACCGACAAATACGGATATCTGCCCGCGGGGAATCGATAAATCCAAACTTTTAAACAGCAGGCGGTCATTATATCCGACGGTTAATTTTTTTGTCTGAATTGCTGGCTTCATTTTACATTCCTCCAAATACGTCAGCCATTCATCTAATTGATAATTTTTCTCACCATAGCTATCACTATGATAACATAAACTGCATGTCAAAGTGAGAATAATTTTCACTATCAGTGTGTATTCAATATATAAGGACATGACAGCAGCAAAAAGGTCGAGGCGGGGAAGGCGCCGGCAGTGGAACGTACATGGACAGTACGTGAGCGACACAGAGACAACGGAACAAACAGATTCGCCAACGTTGTTTTCGGGACGTTTGGCACATTTACTATCAGTGAAAAAAATCCTTTACAAGTTGCTTCATCGTTATTAAACTAGACAATGTGGTGAGAATGATTATCAAATTCAGATTAGGAAGAAAATATACATTATCATTGGGGGTACAAAATGAAACAACGGGTTATCCTTGCACTTACTCTTGCATTATTATTTTTAACGGCATGTTCTTCAGACAAAAACGAGGAACAGACAGCACCAACAGAAAAAGAGGACACAAAGGTAACGATTGAAGGTGTGAACGGGGAGGTCACGTTGGATGCCCCGGCGAAAAAAATTGTTGCTCTTGAATGGACATATGCAGAAAATTTATTGGCCGTCGGCGTTCAGCCGGTGGGAGTGGCTGATATCGAGATGTATGAAAGCTACGTAAATATTGAGCCGCAATTGGATGAGAGCGTCACGGACGTTGGTCTAAGACAAGAGCCAAGCTTAGAGGTGATTGCTTCGTTGGAACCGGATTTAATCATCGGTGTCAGCTTCCGGCATGAAGGATTGTTGGAAGAGTTAAACTCGATTGCTCCTACGGTGGTTTTTAATCCTTATCCTGATGATGAAAGCATTGACGTGTATGGGGAAATGGAAACAACGTTCAAGGAGGTTGCCAAGGCTGTCGGTAAAGAGTCAGAGGCAGAGGTGGTGCTGGCGGACCTTGAGCAAAAATATGAGGAAGCGAAAGGGGAGATTGATGCTGCGGATCTCGAGTCGAAGGATGTTTTGCTGACGCTTGCTTATTCGGGCGCGCAGGCACCGGAAATCCGGGTGTTCACCCCGAACTCTTTGGCTTCTAAAATTCTGGAAAGAATCGGCCTGAACAACGTTCATGAGTCCGAGCAGTTTGAAATTTACGGATACAGCACATACAATGTGGAAGGCTTAGTTAAGTATGAGGAAGCAAACTATTTATATAGCGTCCAAGACGACGACAATATTTATGAGAATCAATTAAAAGATAATCAAGTATGGAAAAACCTTGATTTTGTTCAGGAAAACCGCTTATATGACCTCGGGGAGGATACATGGCTGTATGGCGGCCCACTGTCAGCAGCTACGTTGCTTGATCAAATCGTGGAAGCAATGGTGCATAACGAATGAGCAGCCATGGTTTGAAAAAGTCCTTTGTCTTGCTGACAGGGGGCTTTTTCCTTCTATGCCTTTTGTCGCTTGTTCATTTGACGCAAGGTCAGGCGGATTATTCCGTGTCTGAATTGATGGCAGAAGTTTGGTCGGAAGGAAGAGTGCAGGACATTGTCTTGTCCCTCCGGCTGCCGAGGCTTGTTATCGGAATATTGGCCGGCGGTGCGCTCGCAGTTGCGGGGGCGGCGATGCAGACATTGACGAGAAACCCGTTGGCTTCGCCTGGCACACTTGGAGTGAACGCCGGTGCTTTCTTTTTTGTAGTGGCAGCAATGGTTTTTTTTCCTGGTTTTCTCGGACAATTTCCATTTTTGACAGCATTGATGGGCGCGGCGCTGTCATCCTGCATGGTGATTGTGTTGGCCGGTAGGCAGATGGAACCTGTGCGGGTGGCGTTGACGGGAATGATCATCTCCTTGTTTTTTTCTTCCGTTACCGGCGCTTTGCAATTATTGTTTGAAAATAAAACGAACGGCCTTTTCCTTTGGGGATCAGGGACGCTGATTCAATTGAACTGGCAGGGGGTGTCCTTTGCCGGTCCGGTGATTGCTCTGGCGCTTGTCGGTGTTTTGATGCTTGCCAGACCGCTGGACACCTTTTCCCTCGGGGAAGATATCGCTTCGTCGCTTGGACAAAATGTTTCGCTGGTGAAACTAAGCACTTGGAGTGTGGCAATTGTGTTGTCGGCAGTCACTGTCAGCGTGGTCGGACCGATCGGGTTCATCGGTTTAATGGCACCGCATATTGTACGTATGCTGGGAATGAAGGGGCACTTGCTGGTGTTTGTCCACTCTTTTTTGTGGGGAGCGATCATGCTTGTTGGAGCGGATGTGTTGGGGCGTTTCATTCAGCCGGGGCAGGAAGTGCCGGTGGGTGCGATGACGGCATTGATCGGGGGACCGTGGCTGCTTTACCTGGCATGGAGAGCGGCGCGTTCATTGAAGCGTTCGGACAAGCAAATGGGCGGGACAACTTCGCCAGTGTCATTGAAAATCATCGTACCGGTGATTGCCGGCTTGATTAGCATGATGGTGGTTGTTGCGTTTTCGTTTAACGGTTCGGTCTGGTCTTTTGACTGGACGGGAACGGTGATGTGGAATTTTCGTATTCCCCGGGTAATAACCGCTTTTTTTGTCGGTGCTCTGCTGGCGATAACCGGTGTGCTGCTGCAGGGGATTTTGCGAAATCCGCTGGCAGATGCCAGTGTCATCGGGGTTACATCGATGAGTGGCGCCGGAGCGATGCTGCTGTTGGTATTGTTTCCATCCATCCCCATAGCTTTCCTTCCGTTAGGAGGAGTTTTCGGCGCTGCTTTAGCGCTGGGAATTATTTTAATAACCGCGTGGAAAAACAATTTTCAGCCGATGTTGGTGGCATTGATGGGAATTGCCATTGCAGCCTTCGGATCTGCGGTAATTCAAGTTTTTGTAGTAAAAGCGAAATTGGCAGTTGCCGCTGCACTTGTGTGGCTGTCAGGGAGCACATACGGCAAAGGGTGGGATGATGTACAAATGGCAGTAATCATGCTTGCCGTATTTATTGTTCCTGCCATTTATGTTACCCGTGAATTGGATGCATTAACCTTCGGCGATGATGTTGCTGCCGGACTTGGTTTGTCTGTCCGGCGGGCAAGGGTGTGGACATTGGTACTAGGTGTGGCGTTAAGCGCTGCTGCGGTATCACTCGTGGGAACGATCGGCTTTATCGGATTGGTTGCGCCGCATATAGCCAGAAGGCTTGTAGGCTTCCGCCACCTGCCGCTAATGATCGTCTCCAGCATGCTCGGGGGCTTGCTGCTTGTCACAGCCGACTTTATCGGCCGGGTTCTTATCGCACCAAAAGAAATACCAAGCGGGCTGGTTGTTGCATTGATCGGCACGCCATATTTGCTGTATTTATTGCGAAAAATTTAATACCCCATGTCCCCGACAATTTTGTGACATGTCACAAAATTGTCGGGGACATGGGGTGGTTATTTTTCCTTTGTTTGGATTAATTTAGAAACCTTTAGCCCGTTGTCTGTTTGGACGACGAAATACTCTGAAGCGAATGATTTCTGTTTTTCTGTGCCATCATTATAATAAATCAGGTAATCTTCGCTTGTTTCCACTCGGTAACGATTGGTGGATTCTTCCTCGTAATGGACGACTTCCACCGCCAGGAATTCTTCCGTAATCCCTTTGGATTGCAGATGATCGATATAGTTGGAAACTTCTTTTTGATAATCGGCAGCGTCCGGATCAATGTAAACGGAGACCAGTGAGACGTCTGTTTCATTGATTGCTCGAACGTAAGAAGAAATAAAGTTTTCAAACAGCTCGTCGAAGGCAGCGGCGGAAGGAAGCGAGGCTTCTTCGTCAACCGCCTCGCTCTTTTGCTCTCCTGCTTCAAAAGAGAATTCTTTGATGTTCGTTGAATCAAATGACAGCCAGTTGGTGTCGAAGTCGTTGATCAGCCATTGTTCTGACTCCTCATCGTATGTTAAATAATAAATCCTCTCATACGTTTCATTAGCAGTGTGCGGTGAATTTCCGCTGTAGTGGTATGATTCATCCCACTCTTCGGAAACAGCAACCTCCGCGATCCAGTGGTTATCGTAAACCGACAGGCGGACAGAGTCGATGTCAAAAGTGGTTTTTAACAACGAGCCGGTGTATTCTCTTTCCCAATCGATCATATCCTCAATCGTGCTCGACAGATATGCGATCATATCTCCGCTAGCAGTAGTAATATTACTGCTGTCCCGCTGTACTCTTGCCGTTCCCCACTCTAACAGGAACTCATTGACTTGTTCAAAAATATCGTTAGCTTGCTCCGGCAACAAAGTAAATTCAGCAGAAAGATAACCAGCTTCCGAATTCAAGGTATACTCAGGTGTCCTGATTTTTCCGAAAGGCGCGTCCTTTTCCAAATGTAGCTTCAGTGAGCCGTCCAGCAGCACCGGCCCAAAAGTGCCGTCCATATCAGTGATCATTGTTCCTGTATCTTCTCCGTTAATGAACACAGCAGCTTCATCCATCATGATGTCAATATAGACATCATCGACATCGAAATACAGATCGGTATAGCTTTGGGTGAAAAAATTCACTGCCAGTTCCTTCTCCAGTGCAAGAAAATCCGTGTCAACGGTTGCTTTAATATTGTACGAACCCGGAAGGAGATTTCCTAATAATACTAAATCGTAGTCAATATTTTTTATTTTTACTTCTTCCTTATCCAGGAAAAATGTTGCCTCCGGATAATTAGTATAAATATATAATGGCTGTGGATTGAGAAAAAAGTCATAGTTGTCAAAAATTAAAAACTTCTTGCCGTTTTCCTGGAAAGTAATTAACGGTTTTTCTTCATACTTTGAAAAATTTTCGGAAAGAATTTTGTTATATTTTTCCGAATTTTCGATTTGTTTGGTGGTAGTCTTATATAATTCTTCTACCACATAAGGGTTTTCCTGGATGTATTCCAGCAAATGCTCTACGGTATTTTCGGTTATTTTCTGTGCTTCGTGACCGGATTGTAAGTGCTTGAGCAAATAAGCTTTATCCTCCGCTTCAATTGAGTCGATGAACGCATTCAATTGCTTTGTTTTGTCCGTCAGCGATTCACCCAGCTTATACATTCCGAAAGCCAATACAGCGAAGGCTGCAATGCTTGCAATAATCATTTTTGCTTTTCGTGAAAGCGGGGGAGAAGGCGGTTTTTGCCTGGTTGCTGCTACAGTATTTGTTTGTTCCCCATCCGTTAGCTTTGCGCCGCAGTTAGTGCAAAATACAGCATTTGTTTCTAATTTTGTTCCACAAGAAGTACAAAAGCTCATGTCGCAACTCCTTATCTAGTTAGGATGATGTAAAATATGGAAAAACAATAGGTTTTTGGACCTCCTTTATAAAAGTGGTAGAAATAAATAAGTAAAACTATTATACTATAAAAATGAATGGTGGTTAATAATATATTTATAGTGATTATAAAGGATGTGTTCAAAAAGGAGGACATCACAGCGGCAAGAAGGTCGAGGTGCGGCAGGCTCGAGCAGCGGAGCGTACACCAGACGTACGTGAGCAGTGGTGAGACGACGCAACGAAGAGATTCGCCGGCGCTGTATCCCGGACTTTTTGAATGTCCTCTAAAAAAACATCTTTTGATCACCACTAACAAGATTAATTTGGAGGAATGTCATATGTTTTGTTCATCGTGTGGAAACAAGATTCAGGGCGGCACGAAATTTTGCGGTTCCTGCGGAGCAAATTTGCTTCAGGGGAACGAAGAAAATGGACAGGAAGGGGGACAGCAGGAAGCACAACCTCAGGCGAGCAGTCTTCAAGATCATGAGTATGTGAAGAAAGGAAAAGAAGTGAGCAAGCTTTATTATCAGTTTGCCTTGTCCGCGTTAAAGTCACCATTTCTTTTTGCTAAAAATACACATGAGGCGTCACCAGTAAACGGACTTATTTCCATGATATTATTTTCTATCTTCTTCCCTTTCAGCACTTATTTAGCGATGAGAAATCCGTATATTAACCCGCCGTTTGCAGAAATAGTTCTTGGTCCTGCCATCGTTTTGTTTATTACCTTTGTGGTCATCACCGGCATTATGTACGTTGTTCTTAAACTGATGCAGGCGGAAGCTGATTTTAAACTGGTGTTAACGAGGTTTGGCGCCTTGCTCGTCTTTCCGCTGTTATTTGTCATCGGCGGATTTTTCTTAACGCTCATTTCCGTTAAGTTCATCGGAACTGTGGCGGCAGCGATCGGTCTGGCGTTTCTCTCTTTATCAAGCTTTGCTGTTCTGTTTTCCTTTGAGAGAAAAAACAGCGGGGGACTTGACGCCTATTATGGAATTATCATCATGGTCGTGACGCTGTTTATCGTCTTTGCCATCGTGTCATCGATCGTATTTGAAGCGCTGTTAAATCAGCTGCCTTTCAGCTATTATTTGTTCTGATTGCGTAAGTTGCGGCTGCCGCGATAGTGCGGTGATGCTGCGGTTTTCTTATAAAATAGCGGTCAAAAAGGCTGAATCCGACGGAAAGGAAGGGACGTTTCGCCTGCATTCTCCAGGCAGGGACGTCCTTTTATTAATGCAATTGTCCAAAATGCATGTGTCCAGTCCTACTGCCCTTTTTGAACAAACTCGCTGGTGTTTTTTAACTGGCAGTCGCGCCCCAATCGATTTTCCACCAAGAAAAAGAACGCCCCCACTTCACTGTAAAAAGGTATAATCAGTGTATCAATCTATTTATACTGGAGGGAGACAAGTGACTTATCCAAATGCTCAAGAAACAGTGCAATTGATCGAAAAATTGGTGTCCATCCCGAGTCCGTCGGGAAATACCGATGAAGTGATTACATACGTAGAGAATTTTTTGTCTGAATTGGACGTGGAAATGAAGCGCAATCGAAAAGGCGGACTGATCGTCACGATTCCGGGGAAAAACACCAACAATCACCGGATGCTGACGGCACATGTGGATACGCTCGGTGCGATCGTCAAGGAAATCAAGTCGAGCGGTCGTCTGAAGCTGGATTTGATCGGCGGGTTCAGGTACAACTCGATTGAAGGGGAGTATTGTCAGGTCGAAACGTCAACAGGAAAGCGATATAGCGGGACGATATTACTGCACCAGACATCTGTCCATGTATATAAAGATGCCGGAAAAGTCGAGCGTAACCAGGACAACATGGAAGTGCGGATTGATGAAAAAGTTCACAGTGCGGACGAAGTACGTGCGCTCGGGATTGAAGTGGGAGATTTCGTTTCGTTTGATCCGCGCGTGCAAATGCTGCCGAACGGCTACATCAAATCACGTCATTTAGACGACAAAGCGAGCGTAGGAATTTTACTTCAGTTAATCAGGCAAATAGCAACGGACGGCACGGCGCTTCCAAATACGACACACTTCCTGATATCCAACAATGAGGAGATCGGTTACGGCGGAAACTCGAACATTCCTCCGGAAACGGTAGAATATCTCGCGGTTGACATGGGGGCGATGGGGGATGGACAGTCCACAGACGAATACACCGTGTCCATTTGTGTGAAGGATGCGAGCGGGCCTTATCATTACGGACTGCGGAAAAAGCTGGTCGGGATTGCGAAAGAAAACGGGATTGATTACAAGCTGGATATTTATCCGTATTATGGCTCGGATGCTTCGGCGGCGATCCGATCCGGCCATGATATTATCCACGGCTTGATCGGACCGGGAATTGACTCGTCCCACGCGTTTGAACGCACCCATGTTTCCTCCATAGAAAACACAACGAAGCTGCTTTACCACTATCTTCTCTCTGAGGTGCCAGGCACTCTGTAGGAATTTACAGTGGTAAAGAAAAGAGGTTTCCCCCTTCTAATCAAAGCTAACGCCCTCATCATTGAGGGCGTTAGCTTACTGCTGGAACGTTGCAATGAAGTGAAACAAAACAAGTTAGTGAGCCCGTCAGTCTTTTGGAAGTAGGGGAGATTTCCTCTTCGTATTCCATTCGATTAAACCTTCGTAGCTTTTATTTTCTTCCGGTGCAGAACCCATTGTTGCAAAATTTTCTCTTCCAATGGAGATAGACATATAAATTTCTTCCTTTTCATTTAAAGTCCAGCTCCGTCCTCTAAAAAACTAAGCTTATGGATATATCGTCCCTTTGGTTCCAAGTAAGGGAAACTGAGCAATAGTCTTTTGAGTTTGGAGAAACTATAGTATGCTGTAAATTCTCCATTAGATGAGGTTCCTTCAAGCATTGTTTGATGATTAACCCGATCATTTGAGTTTGAAAAGTAAAATTGTTTGAAGATGAAAGCATTATTTGTGATTACCAGGTTTTACAGTACACATGGTTTGAGAAAGGAAAGCAAAGAATCTAAAGACTACCAGCAAGCATCGTGGCGTAAACTGTTAGCAACAGTTGATTACGTCACTGGTGAAATCGTATGGCAAGAAGAAGAGCAATATTACGGCATCCTTCCTGAAGAAAGTAACAGTAGCTTATCTGATTGGAAACATTGTCATGATTTTGGACAATGAGCGAATTCATTATGCCAAATTGCTCGAACCTTTCCTTAAGGAAAGGGATGGCAGGCTGCAATTTCTATTTTGTCTCCTTACTGCCCTCAACTCAATGTTGTGGAGGGACTTAGGAAATGGTTGAAACCGGATGTCATCAACAATGTTTTCTACCATACGGTGGTTGAAATTCGGAAAAAATTTATGCTTTTATGGTGAATATCCTGCAAGACCCATAAGAGTTCGATTGTTTGTAAGGGTGGAGTTAAAATCCATTCAATAAAATCTTTTTTTTTACTTATATATATTTACAATTAATTTAAGTACAGCTATAATATAATTGAGGCTCTTCGCTATTTTCTATGGAACACTAGATATTCTAAGAGAATATAAGACTATCGTTTGTATCAGCTTAGCTAGTATTTCAAACCTGAAATTGCCGGTCAAGGAAAGCGCTTGACAGCCAATTTCAGGTTTGAACCAAGGTGGTTAGCTG
>NZ_FNPI01000011.1 GCF_900107275.1 Evansella caseinilytica
CAGGAACCAGATACGACCGGGAGAAAATATGTGCAAATCGAAGTCGTCAGCGGTGCGCGCATCTGGGTCTGGTCTTCGGACGGGAAAACAGCAACACCCGAAGACTTACAGTTTACCGAAGAGTATAATGAATGGAAACGAAAGTACGGTGTCAAAGAAGAAAAAGATCCCACTTTGGAGCAAATTCTTTGGGATAACTACATGTACCATGCTGAATGTCTTCGAACAGGAGTGAACCCGGAAACTGGCGAAGAGCTAACCACATTAGAGAGAATGCAGAGCTTATCGGTTGTGCTGAGTGGTGTGACAACCTTGGCTTCAGCAGCCTATTGGGGACACCGGTGGGCAAATACCAATATCAATGTAAATACAAGAACAATAGGGAATAACACCATTAAGAAGAACCCGACAAATTCGGCAGGAGACAGTTCGGGAAAAAACAAGCAGGGGTATAACCGTGTTGACAGCTCGGAAAAGATAAAAAACAGCAGTAATAACTCCGTTGACAGCAAAACGACAAATAACAGCACGGTGTCGGAGAAGACAGGGAGTAGTTCGTCGAAGAATGAGGTCCATGATAAGGGTACGGGTAATAAGATAGATTCTGATACAATAAAAAAATATATTAGAGATATAGAAGGGCGAACCGGCAGAGAGTTACCTAAAAACCAAATAGAGAAGTTAAAGGAAGCCTTAAGAAATAAAGAATATAAAAAAATGTCACCAATAGAAACAGCTAAGCATAGGGCAGAATTTGATAAAGTAAAAAATAAAGTAATTAAAGAGTGGGAAGAAAATACTGGGCAAAAGTGGCCTGTGTATAATGAAAATGTTATTTCGGAAAAAACAGGTAAAATAATTAGGAAACAAGGAGATAAGTATGATGCTCATCATATAATTGAAAATACTTTTGGCGGAGAACATGAATGGTGGAATATGCATCCTGCAAAATTCCCAAATGAGCATCAAGCTGGTATTCATGGAGCTGGTTCACCAGCAAATACACTATTTAAAGGAGGTAAAAAATAATGAGCTATGAATTTATTAAGGAAAACCAAGAAAATAATTTTTATCCAGTGACTGAAAACGAAATAAAAGAGGTTGAGAAGGAACTTGATTTAAAATTTCCTAAGGAGTTAGTTAATTTTTATATAGAGGTTGGCTACGGATTTATTAAAGGTTCAGAGTTTAATATTAATCGTATTATGGACCCATATTCAGTAAGGGATTTTCGATTAAGAGTTAATGATTTTGAGTTTTATCCCGACATAGAAATCTATGATGAATTTGAGAATAACAAACTAATATTTTTTGAAGGCAGTGAATCAGCTTTAATGTCAATAGAATTAAATGAAAATAATAGAAGTGCAGTTTACTATTATGATATTCAAATTGCGACTTCTCTTGAAGAATTTTTAAGAAAGATAGAAGAAAATGATAAATATTATTTGGAGTTATTAGCTGATTAAAGAACGATAATAAAACATACCTTGAATGGTTTTACGCCTTTCAAGGTTTTTTTCTTTAATTTATAATAAATTAACTGATATTTGAGTGAGACAAAAAGAAAATAATTTGTTTGAGAATCGAGAGCTCATGATGGTAGTACCATCATGGCATTATGTTTTAATACTTGGTTTGTGAAAATAATACGATAATTAGGCGAGATGACATTTTACAAAATGAAACAGCTTTAATAACGGTGATGATCGGGCTTACTATTAAGATGATCCAAAAAGAGAAATGAATGCCAAGGAAAAACCAAAAATTCACTAGATACGATAATAGTGTAAAAAGAATGAAAGAAACAGTAATTAATAATAATGGGTTAAACCAATCGGCATGCCAGTAATAGGATTTTCCCTTTTTTGAAAAATGTGTGTTTAATCTCTGGTAGGATGCCACTACAGCAATCCCTCCAAATAGTACTAAACCTCCTAATTCAATTAAACCCATCAACCTACCTCCTTTCAATCATAATATCCCAGAAATAAATGACAGACTAACGGTATTAAATATTGGGACCATATACTCTTTTCTCGACATTTGGATTTTCCCCTTTTTCCACGATTGCATGTAATGTTTTTCGCCAGCTCTGGGCTAAATATTCACAAGAGGCTAATTCTGTGACAGCCTTTAAATCTTTCTTTTTCTTATGCATCACCTCATTACATTTTGCAATCGTCCATTGTGGATAGGGGCGCTCTAGTAATTGTAATCGTTGACCTTCTTTAACATATCCTTCTTTTATAACACGAAGATACCAGCCTGTTCTTCCTGAATTTTGTAAACGAAGTGCCAGATCTTTTATTTGGAAGCGGCGAGCGGGTTTCCAGCAAGGTTGTCGCGGCTGTGATATTTGAACGACAGCTTCGCCGATTTTGTAACAATCGCCTATACAAGCATTTTCTTCCAGTTGACCGCTTAATGCAAAATTTTCTCCCATCGCTCCTATGTTCATATTTTCTATCATGAGTTCTTCTTGCCATTTTAGATAATGCTGAATCGGATAAACAAATACCGCCTTTTCTAAACCGCCATGATTTTTCAGATCTGCTTGTTCATCACCTGTTAACTTGGTTTTGCCAAGCCAAACAGGATCTTTTACCGGTTCTTTGAAAATGCCACTCGTCCATTCCCGGTTCATAGGATGATTAGAGTTTTTCTCGCCAACAGTCTTCAGGTTGCCCACTAATATTTTCTCTACAATCATTTCATTCATTCCAGGTTCCTCCAATAACACTTAATATGTCTATACTATTCGAGCGTGTTCAAAAAGGCAATGGTTCCGCACGATGCGCCCCAATTCCGCCTAAGTGCTGCCCACGTCCTATAGGCGACGGCGAAATGTCGTCATCCTCCAATTCCGCTTAAGTACCACTCACGTCCTGTGAGTAACAGCGGAATGTCGCGTCGCCATCCTGACTCCGAGAAAACCGCTCACAGTCGGCTTGAAAAGAATGCATCGGCGCCACTCATTGCTTCGTGTTTGTTCAAAAAGATAAAAACCGATCTTTTTGAACAAACACTATTCATCACATTTCATTTTTTCAAATTAGTAAGTTTTAAGAGCATGTTCAAAAAGTTCGGGAAACATTGCTAGGACGGAATTGTCTCAAAATTCGGCGGAAAAAACAATGAAACTGGCGGAATAATTCATAAAGTCGGCGGAAATATCATTGAGATCGACGGAATTATCACCAAAGTAGGTGGAATGAATATTGAATATGCCGACATTGTCACCGAGTCTGACGGTATTACCAATCAAGTATCCTTGTTACCAGCGGAAGCGAGAAAAAACGGCTTTTATCGGTTCCTCCGTTAGAACAAATCCTCGCATGAATAATTATCCTCTTCAGATTTCCAAAAAATAAAAATTATACTACAAACACATTGGAAATACAAGGAGAATGTCACAAAATTTTCATTAGAAGCTTGTTATTTCAATTATCTGCTGTGCTATATTAGAGCCGAGCCCGGGGAATAAGGGAAGGGGGAGTATATGAGTAAGCTACAGTTGCTGAAGGTGCTTATAGGGGGAGTAGCAGCGTATGAGCTTTTAAAAATGATGAAGGCTGGCAGTAAAACAGTTATTCGACCGCCCGGCGCTGTCGATGAGCATTCCTTTTTGGCATTATGTTCGCGCTGCGGCAAGTGCAATCAGGCCTGTCCGTACAAGGCGATTAAAATGGGGAAAGAAGATTTTGGTTTAGGTTTGGGCACTCCATACCTGACAGTAAGAGATGACCCTTGCCGGCTTTGTGAAGATTGGCCTTGCGTGGCAGCCTGTCCAACAAACGCCCTGACAGGAATTGAGAAACGAACGGATGTTGCGATGGGAACAGCGGTCATTGATAAAGACCATTGTATCGCCTATGAAGGAATTCGCTGTGAAGTGTGTTATCGAGCATGTCCTCTGATTGACGAGGCGATAAAGCTTGATATATACATGAGACCCGGAGACGATATCCATGCCGTTTTTGCACCGGTCATTGATCCGGAAAAATGTGTTGGCTGCGGTATTTGTGAAAACAAATGCGTTGTTGACAATCCAGTTGCAATTCGCGTGAAACCAAGAGAAGCAGGTGATCTATGGTGAAAAAATGGTTTTTACTTAGAAAATCTGTTCAGCTGTTCATATTGCTGTTGTTTCTATCACCTTTGATTTTGGCGGATGTCGCTGGCGCAAACTTTTTTTACGGATCGTTAACATCCTCGGAAATCCTCGGCATTCGTTTGTCGGATCCTTTAGGAACACTCCAGGTTACATTGGCGGCGAAATATATTAATTGGGCTTATATTGGCTCTGCATCCATCATCTTTTTTATTTATCTTGTCATCAGCGGCAGAGTATTTTGCAGCTGGGTTTGTCCAGTGAATACGTTGCTGGAATGTACCGATTTGATTAGAAAAAAGTTTAAGAGATTGCCGGATATCCATTTTGACAAAAATACAAAAATTTACCTAGCAGGTTTGATGTTAGTTCTGTCTTTCCTCATAAGTGTTCCTGTGTTTGAAATTATTTCACCCATTGGGCATACAATGCGTAACCTTTTATTTACCTGGGGCATCGGAGTTTCCATCCTTTTGGCGATTGTATTATTTGACGTTTTCATTTCAAAGCGGGGGTGGTGTCGCTATTTTTGTCCGGTAGGCGGTTTTTATGCCGCAATTGGCCGGTCAGGAAGATTCAGAGTAAAAATGGATAACGACAGGTGTGTGCAATGCCAGCAATGTAAACACGTTTGTTTTGCGGAACCGTCCATTCTCGATCCTTCCATTCAGGGCAAGGAAACATTTGTTTCCTCGGGTGATTGCAGTTTATGCGGGGCGTGTGTCGATGCTTGTGCACATAACGCTTTACAAATCGGCTTAAAACCAATCAGAAATACAGATTATTCCAAGGACAAAGAGATTTCTTTAGATCAAAAATAGGGGGAGGAAAAATTTTATGAAGTTAACGCGCAGAAGCTTCCTGAAGGCAGCAGCAATATCTTCGGCAATGCTTGCCGCCGGCTGTACGAAAAAATCAACAACGCCAACGGAGTCGACAGTTGACCCGGAAATACAAAATATTGAGCCGGATGAATGGAAGACAGCGGTGTGCCGTTTTTGCGGAACAGGCTGCGGGGTACTTGTTGGCGTGAAAGACAAGCAAGTGGTAGCGGTGAAAGGTGACCCAGATAATCGTTCCAGCCGTGGACTCAACTGTATTAAGGGATATTATTTAGGTAAAATTCTATTTGGCAATGACCGTTTAACAAAACCATTAATCCGTGATGACAAAAGCAAAAAAGGGACGCGGGAAGGATTTCGTGAAGCAACTTGGGAAGAAGCGCTTGATTTAATTGCTTCGAAATTGAAAGCGGCGCATGCGGCAGACCCAAAAGCAATCGCTTTTTGGGGCTCAGGTCAGCAAACAATTACAGAAGGGTATACAACCGCTAAGTTATGGAAAGCCGGTTTGTTAAGCAATAATGTCGATCCTAACGCGAGGCTTTGTATGGCAAGTGCGGTTGCCGGCTTTATGACAACATTCCAGTCTGATGAACCAATGGGCTGTTACGAAGATCTGGACCATGCCGATGTCTTTGTCACGTGGGGGGCAAATATGGCGGAAATGCACCCGGTACTGTACTCTCGTTTGACAGCGCGTAAATTATCAGGGACGAATGTCAAGCATTACGATCTGACAACACGCCGTTCGCGCACAACGGAAACTGCCGATGTCGTTCTCGAGTTCAGGCCGCAGACAGATTTGGCGATTGCAAATGCAATTATCAATTATTTAATCGAAAATGATGCGTACGATAAACAGTTTGTGGAAGAGCATTGTCAATTTAAAGCAGGCACAGAAGATTTGGGCCATTCTGTTAATGACGACTATGACGGAACGGAAAAAGGGTCAACCGCTGATCAAGCCTGGAATATCACCTTTGATGAGTTTAAGGAAATGGTTCGTTACTATACATTGGACAAAGCTGCGGAAATCTCCGGTGTGCCGGCGGAAAATATTGAGGCATTGGCGAAGGAATTTGCCGATCCAGATAAAAAAATTATGTCCACATGGTGTATGGGGGCGAATCAGCACACACGCGGTACGTGGATCAACAATTTGATTTATGATATTCATTTACTCAGCGGAAAAATCAGTCAGCCTGGGAATGGGCCGTTTTCGTTGACCGGCCAACCAAGCGCTTGCGGAACGGCACGTGAGGTCGGTGTGTTTTCCCATCGACTGCCGGCAGATTTGGTCGTTGATAATCCTGATCATCGCCGCTTCAGTGAACTTATTTGGAATTTACCCGAAGGCTACTTGGACGCGATTGAAAAACCAGGCTACCATACGATTAAAATGTTCCGCGAGTTAGGAAACGGCAATATTAAATTTCTTTGGAGCATGTCAAATAACTGGGGGCAAACGCTTCCAAAGTTAAATCGTTTTCGCGGGATAGATGCGGACGGCAAAGGAGTGACCGATGCCTTTATCGTTGTCTCGGATGTTTACCCAACACGTTCGACCGAAATGGCCGATGTTGTCTTGCCGGCAGCAATGTGGGTGGAGCGGGAAGGTCAATTTGGAAACGCAGAGCGACGCAACTCTGTTTTTGAAAAATGCGCCGATGCACCTGGAGAGGCAAAATGGGATCTTTGGGCGCTAGTTCACGTGGCAAGACGGGTGCTAGACGGGAAGAAGATTGGTGACGAGGATGCCTTTGATCTTTTATTCGGGTCAATTTGGGACGATGGGAAAAATGATTTAATTGAAGACCAGCACGAAGTAAATAAGATCTTATGGGAAGAATATCGCCGCTTTAGTAATCCGCATCTCGATTCAGATCCTGAGGTACAGGAATTAGGGAAACAACTGAAGACGAATGCGAAACAGCTCGCTCCATATGAAGAATATTTTCATCAGCATGGAATACTGTGGCCGGTTCGTGAGGTCAATGGGCAGTGGCTGGAAACAAAATGGCGTTATGCACATGGGAAACAAGAAGACGGCTTTGATGAATACGGTGTGGAAGAGCATGGGGAAACGGGAAAATACAAGAATATCGACTTTTATAAATCTGCCGATCACCGACCGACGGTTTTCTTTAGACCATTTGAGGATGCGGCGGAAATTCCCGACGAAGAGTATCCGTTATGGTTATGCACAGGCCGTGTGTTAGAGCATTGGCATAGTGGCACGATGACCCGCCGGGTACCTGAGCTGCATCGTGCTGTACCGGAAGCGTTTTGCGAGATTCATCCGGATGACGCCGCCGCGATCGGTATCCAGGATAATGACTGGGTGATTGTCAAATCCCGTCGTGGGGAAGTGAAAGTAAAAGCAACAACTACCGGACGGGGCAACCCGCCGAAAGGATTAGTTTACGTTCCGTTTTTTGCCGAGGAAACGCTGATCAACAATGTCACCTTAGATGCGTATTGTCCAATATCCAAACAGCCTGATTATAAAAAATGTGCAGTACAAGTTGCTAAGGCGTAAGGAGGGAAACCAATGACATCTAAATCATTACTTTACATTTCTATTCTGTTTGCCATGTTGTTTCTGTTCGTTGGCTGTACTGATGATTCTGCACCTGATGAAGAGGGAGAGCCGACGCCAATGTCGCTGGAACGGCCTGATGCCGCATCGATGGATTTACCTGGTGCCCCTCCGCCGCAGCCGACAGATCATGTTGATCGTTGGGATCCTGAGTTACGACAAGACAGCTGCTTAGTTTGTCACAATAATCCAGCCACAGGAGCGAAGGAGCTTCCGGCAGATCATTACTATAACGAGGAGGTTGGAGGAGTCATTTTCCGCGATAACTGTGTCCAATGTCACGCAGAACAGATTGATGATAAACCAGGCTTCAATCGGGACAATTAACAGCTGGAGGGAAGTGCTTTATGATTATTTCAGGAGCTTTTATCCTTACAAAAAAAGGGGAAGCGAGCAGAATCGCCACAATCGTTAACAATTTTCCAGGTGTAGAAGTGCATCATATCGACATCGAGGCAAAAATAATTATCACAGTTGAAGCGGCAACCATTGAGGATTGCTATCACATTGCGGAAAAAATCGAAAAAGTAAACGGTGTATTAAATTTCAGCGTTGTTTATATTACCCATGATGACGGTGCTCTGATTACAACAGGGGATGTTGTTTAATCGTTATGGATGAGAAGCTGAATCGCAGACAGTTTTTTTCGAAAAGTATCCGATCAGCAGTCGGTTTTGTTTCGGAAATAGTAACCCCGGCATTAGAACAAGAAAGGACGTTTATTCGTCCGCCCGGTGCACAAGATGATGAGCTAGTATTCTTAACCTTGTGCACTCGCTGCGGAGTTTGTAAGGAAGTTTGTCCGGTGTCGACCATTGCGTTGTTTACTGCCGTCGAGGGTGCTAAGTTCATTGGCACCCCCTACTTAGATCCGAATAAAACTCCCTGCACATTTTGTAATAAGTGTATAGAGCATTGTCCGACGAATGCACTGGAGCATTCCGCTGATGGCAAGCCGGAACCGATCGGCACCGCGGAGGTAGTGAAAGCTAATTGTCTGGCATATCAAGGAGTCATGTGTGATCATTGTGTGCGTTCTTGTCCGGTTGGAAAAGCGGCTCTCAGTTTGCGCGGTGGAAAGCCAAGCGTAAGCAAACAATTCTGCACCGGCTGCGGAGCGTGTGTCGCCGGTTGTATTCAGGACAGTAACAATAAAGGAATGATAGTGAAGTCTTACAGACCACCTGGGGGGTAATGATTTACCCTATTTCCTAATTTTGTGCAAAATTTTTTCAGGCTTTAGTCAGGTGATTCTAATCAAGGGCTTTATGAAAGAGGGGGTGTCTCAAAAGGGCGTTTTTTCCATTTGAGACACCCCCGAAGCAATGAGCGGAGCCGCTGCATCTTTTCAAAAGCCCGATAGGAGTGGTTTTTTCCTATCGAGCGTGTAGCGACGAGCAAAGCTACGATGCCTTTCACATCGAGTTGTCTCGACGGATAGTCATCGAAGCTGTGCTTGCAGAGGAAGAGAAAAGCACGGAGCCATTGCCCTGATATTTTTTAAAATAGTTTTCGCTTTTGATACAGCCCCCCTTGAAGCAGCTCATTAAAAAAGCTGGCCATCGACGAGTAAAAACGAAAAATTGGCGGAAAAATGAGTTCCATCGGTTGCGAATACGGAAAAAAGCTAGATATCGACGGGAAATATATACGTCCCCGACGGGAAAAAAACGAAATTGGACGGGATAATTATCAAAATAGACGGGATTATCCTCGAATCCGGCGGAATTATTTATACTCAAGATACATTGCTTACCAGGAGACGGAAATAAGGTGATAATTGACGAATTAGCTGCATTAAGCAAAGTGAATAGATTGACGAACACACTCTGACATCTGCTTTGGCAACATCCTTCATTCTTAATCCCATTTACGAAACCTGTGCTCCTTTACCACTGTTCGAAAAATCATTCTGTTAATTCAAAAGCAAACTGTTTATTTATTTTATTATACATGGTATTTTTTATAAAATAATTGTGAAATGAAGGTGAAAATCGTTGGATTGTTTCGATGTGAAAATAATAACGCTGTTGATGGGGAAAGCCCGAATGACTTGGGCGGAATTGGCAAATGAAGTTGGGTTATCCGCTCCGGCGGTGGCAGATCGAACTCACCGCTTGGAAGAGCAAGGTATCATCAAGGGGTATGGCGCATTGATTGATCCTGTGCGTGTCGGATGTGAATGTACCGCATTTGTAGCCGTGACACTGGATCATCCGCAGTATCGCTCTCCTTTTTTAAAAAAGGTAAATGGAATCCGGGAAATTCAGGAATGTCACCACATTGCAGGGGACTATGATTATTTGTTGAAGGTCCGTTGCCGTAACACAAAGGATTTGGATCGGGTTCTCAGCATGGAACTAAAAGAGATGGACGGCATATCTAAAACAAGGACGACGATTGTTTTGGATACGATGAAAGAAACCCATCAAGTACCGCTTCCAGCGGACAATCTCTCTTAAGGAGGGAGGTTTAAGCACGGGGAAATACAGCTACTGGATCCGATGACATACTTAAATGGAGGCGGAACAAGGATGACGATCACTTATTTACTGAAAGGATTGGTTATCGGTTTTGCCATTGTCGCTCCGGTAGGTCCGATCGGCGTGCTTTGCATCCGACGCTCGCTTGTGCAAGGCAGGCTGTACGGATTATTTTCCGGTCTCGGGGCAGCCGCGGCGGATGCTGTCTACGGCTTTATCGCTGCCTTCGGTCTCACTGTTATTACCAGTTTTTTACTTGATTACAAACTTTGGCTGCAGCTTATCGGCGGGTTGTTTTTGTGTTATTTGGGCATGCAGACATTGCTGTCTAAGCCGGCGGAATATCAAGGGGATGTCCAGGAAGGAAGTCTGCTTGCCTCCTTTTTTTCCACATTATTTTTAACCATCACCAACCCGGTAACAATTTTGGCATTCATCAGTATTTTTGCCGGGCTCGGCCTCTCCAATGAACATGGAAACAGCGCTTATGCGGTCCAATTGGTTGCCGGAGTGTTTGCGGGCTCCGCTTCCTGGTGGTTGTTGTTAAGCGTTGGTGTCGGTTTTTTTCGAAAAAAAATCAGCTTGACATCCATGATCTGGGTGAATCGGATTTCGGGAATTGTTATCCTGACTTTCGGTATCGTAGCGTTAATACAGCAATGGACATCCTAATTTCACGACACTCGTTTTAAACGTGAATCAGGTAGAGCTATAAACGCAAACCAGATTCGCAAACTGTCCCCTGACAATGCAAATTAAACCAACAGTTTACGATGGAGCATGCGCTGTACCTGTATTCATTCTCATTGTGCAGGCTCCTCTGGCGGTATTTCCCTAGGAATGCCAAGTTTTAATCCTTATGAACCGCTCGTTGCGAACAACACTAAGGATTAAAAAGAGGGGAATTTAAAAATGGATGTCATTGTTGACCTAGGAGAAAGAAGGAGAAAGAAACAATGGAAATTTGAGCGAAGCATGCTGCGTTCCTTATCCATTGAAAATATGCGCAAGGATGTTCACAACCACTTTTTTACGTATCACGTCGGAAACTCTGTCAGCATGCTTTATCTTGTCGATTATTGCCTGGATATCGGCATCGATGCCTACTTGCTTGGCTCTGAGTTTGGCCGCTTCGGTTATTACGGAGAACCGGCGGAAAAAGTTCAAAACCGTTGCCGGTCAGAATTGGACTCTTATATAGAACAAACGGCCAACCAATTTAACGCATGGTTTCATTTGAACGAAGAGGAAAAACAATTTTTTCACGAAAAAAGCGCTGAGTTCATTTCTAAGTGGTGGACGAACGGCTTTAAAGAAGGAGAAAAGAAATATCGCCTTCGGCTGCATTAAGTGATCATAAATGAGGCCCTGTCCCATATAAATAGGAAGGAAGGACAAAGGAGGACAGGGTGATGACGAAAAAAAAAGTATGGATGCTTATCGGGATTGCATTAGTTATCGGAGTATTGGCAGTCATTATCGAATATCAATTTATTAGTAAAAATTCCACCGGCTGGCACCTGCCGTTATCCGGTCAAGTGATTGTCATTGACCCCGGTCATGGAGGGGTTGACGGCGGCGCAGCATCCAGGGCGGGTGATTTGGAAAAAGACATTGCGCTTCAAATCGGCTTCAAGCTGCGCGATTATCTTCAGGAATCCGGTGCCCTTGTGCTGATGACGCGTGAAGGAGATCACGACTTGGCTTCCGAGAGCACATCGAGAGTTCGGTCACGAAAGGTGGAGGATTTGCGGCGTCGTGTTTCATTGATTAATGAATCTGGGGCAGATCTTTTTATAAGCATTCATTTAAATTCCATACCATCCCCGAAATGGCGCGGTGCCCAAACATTTTACAACCGTGCGATTGAAGGGAATGAGCAGCTGGCAAAACATATTCAGGGAGAAATCCGCCGGAACTTGGAAAACACAGAACGGGAAGCAAAGCCGATCAACAGTGTTTATTTAATTAATCAGGCAAATATTCCCGGAGCTTTAGTGGAAGTTGGCTTTTTGTCCAATCCGACAGAAGCAGAGCTGCTGAGTTCAGATGATTATCAGCTAAGTGTCGCCGCTGCCATTTATGAAGGCATATTGAGGTACGCGAGTGAAGATCCAATGCCTGGTGAAGGCTGATGCTATGGTGCGGTCGACCACAATATAAATAGATGCGGCCTGTGTGGAGAATCCGGATAATTACACGGGCTGAGGCCTTTCACTAATAACGACAACAGCTTGATGGAGAGAAAACAACATATTGTCGCCGCTTTTGTGAACAGTCTTCCAGCCCGCTCTTGAGGAAAAATGAAGGATGAAGCTGTGAAAAGTTACTTGATTACTCCTGTCAAACCTCCGAAGTTCTCCATTAATACTCAGTACAACTGTGATATAGATCATTATGAAAAAAACGAAATATGTTATACTAAGTGTGGAGTGCAAGTTAGTGTACGCATACTTTTTTCAAGGGCGGTGTATCAATGATTACAGAAGAACAAGTGCTCAATGCATTAAAAAATGTAAACGAGCCTTATTTAAAGAAGAACCTTGTGGATCTTCATGCCATCAAAGAACTGAAAATTAAAGAGAATATGGTCAGCCTGAAATTAGCGATTGCCCAACCGGGAACAGCGGAGCAAATGCAGCTGCAGCAGGACGTTGTCAACGCTGTCAAAGGAGCGGGAGCCGATTCCGTCGGCTTGCGCTTTGAAAAAATGTCGGACGAAGAGCTACAAAAGCACGGCGGCCAATCGCAAGAGGAAGGTTCATCCTTATTAAAACGAAAAAACACCACGTTTATCGCGGTAACGAGTGGTAAAGGCGGCGTCGGCAAATCCACCGTCTCTGTTAACCTGGCCGTCTCCTTGGCGCGTAAAGGGAAGAAAGTCGGAATCATTGATGCAGATATTTACGGCTTCTCCGTTCCGGATATGATGGGAATCGAAGACCGGCCAAAGGTTGTCGGACAAAAAATTTATCCAGTCAACCGCTTCGATGTTCAAGTGATTTCTATGGGCTTTTTTGTTGAGGATAACTCACCGATAATCTGGCGCGGACCGATGCTTGGGAAAATGCTGAATAACTTTTTCTCGGAAGTGGAATGGGATGAACTCGATTATTTAGTTCTTGATTTGCCGCCGGGAACAGGCGATGTGGCGCTGGACGTCCATTCCATGCTGCCGCAGTCGAAGGAAATCATCGTGACGACACCGCATGCCACCGCAGCTTTTGTAGCCGCTAGGGCGGGCGCAATGGCGATGAAAACAGAGCATGAAATTTTAGGTGTCGTCGAGAACATGGCTTATTTTGAAAGCAAAGTATCCGGCGAAAAAGAATATGTCTTTGGCAAGGGTGGGGGCGAAAAGCTGGCGAAAGAATTAAACAGTGAAGTGCTTGCGCAGATTCCGCTTGGTCAGCCGGAAATAGAGGAAGATCATTTCGCGCCATCCGTTTACAATCCAAGCCATCCGATCGGAAAAATATATATGGACCTGGCTGAGAAAATTGTTGGTAAAACAAGTAAATAAACACAAATGAAGTCAAGAGAGCTTCGCAAAAGGTGAAAAAATGAAAAAAATCCTTTTGGGAAGCCCTCTTTTTTAGTGTTTGCTACGCAATTTGGGACCGGCGAAGTGAATGTGAAAGCGTGCGGTCAGCGGTCACGAACTGGATTCCGAGCCGCCTCCCGATTGACCTTCTTTTTCTTCTTCTTTTTTCTGCATTTGCTTTTCGGCAACACTTGCGATAATTTCATTCAGCTTCCCGACAAACAGCGGACTTTCCAAAGCCTCGGTCATTATGGTCATCACCTGCTGCCGGTAAGCCTTGCTTTGCATCAGCTCTAAATACTCTTTTTCCATTTCCGGGTCCTTTAAAACGGTGATCATCATTCCCTGGTATTCCGGATCTTTCATTAATCCCTTTAAAACTTTTTCGTTTTCATTTTGCAAGCTTTCGGCAAACGCTTTGGAGAATTCCGGATCCTTCATCACCTTTTGCCAGTACTCTTTCCCGGCATCGGATGTTAGTGTAGAACGAATCGTGTCTTTTACATAATCCTGATCCATCACAAGCGCTTTTTTGACTTCTTCGTCCTTCAGCACATCCTGAATTGCCTGTTTGCCTTCATCTGTTTTCAGCATATCCACCATCATTTTTTTCGTGTTCTCGTAGTCCGGCTGCTGTGATTGATCTTCCATCGCTGCGCAGCCCGTGATTAAAATAATAAGTATCATGCATATGCTAAGCTTAACTTTATATTTCAACTGCCACACAGGAAGCGGCTCCTTTCAAGATTTACTTTTGTTCATAGCATGGATTATTGTAAAAAAATTATGCAGGTCCATGCCTGGGGATAAACGGAGTTCGTTGGAAAAAAGAAAAAACTGGCGGAACAAAAACAAATTTTGATAAAATGGACAAGGGATTTGATACTGTGGGAGGATGTTTAACGTGAATACTAAAAAAGTGGTGTTTTTGTTTTATTCAACGTTTATCATTGGTACAATCGCTGGTTTTTTGATCGGTTTTATTTTAGATTGGCAAACCCATATAGATGATATTATGAACGGAAAAATTGGAGGCTTTGCGATGATTTTTATTACGGCTTCCATTTGGACGATCATTTCGCAAATGGGTTTTTTCGCTTATTTAACGATTCATCGCTTCGGCCTAGGGATTTTCCGTTCGACCAGGCTGTGGAACCTGGTGCAAATTGTGTTGATCGCCTTTGCTTTGTTTGATCTCGTGTATTTCCGGCATCTGCTGTTTGCGGAAGCAGGCGAGAGCATGGCCGCCTACCTTGTTGTCCCGCTTCTTCTGCTGCTGTACGGGGGAATTGTTGCTTATCTGAAAAGCAAAGATACCAATCGGGCGGCGTTTGTTCCCGCTTTGTTTTTTATGGTAGTAGTTACAACTGTTGAATGGATTCCCGCGCTTAGGGAGAACGACAGCACCTTTTTAATAACATCGATCGTCCCGCTATTAACTGCCAATACATGGCAGCTTCTCGTGTTGCATCGACTTCACGAACAAGGAACGGACGCTAAGACGCAATCGGGCAGCTCGGTAAAAAAAGCGCAGCTGTCGAAAACGAAGTAGTTGGTTGCCGGTGGAAAAACGAAACACCACGTTACAATAGAAACGGTATGTTCAAAAAACAGGAACATTAAAGAGACATACCAGGAAGAACGACGAAACGTACATCGAAAACGCAGGCAGGGATAGGACAAAATCAACACCTGAAAACGCCATTAAAAAAACGCTTGGATTTTATAGCCAAACGTTTTTTTGTGTATTTTAAGTGTATGTTCCAAAAGATCGCTTGTTATCTTTTGGAACATACACTATTTAATTTCTTTTGTAACCACTTCCGCACCGGAAATTAATTGAGAAATGGTGTCGAATTTATAGCCGTCATTTTTTAGTTGACTAATAATCACCGGCAATGCCTCATGAGTCTGCTTGGCGGAATCCGAAGCATGGAACAGGATAATATCGCCGTTTGTCAATTGTGAGGTGACATTCTGAACGATTTTTTCCACACCTGGATTTAACCAGTCCTCGGAATTGACGCTCCAATGGATGACATCATAATTTTCTTTTTCCGCTATTTGAAGAACGCGATCATCAAAGCTGCCGTTCGGCGGTCTTAAATATGTCGGGGCTTCCTGACTAACTTCTTGTAAAATTCGGTGAGCGGTTTGGATATCTTTTTTTATTTTATCTTCTTCCCACTTTGTGTAGTGGTCGTGGCGATAGCCGTGACTTCCCAGCTCGTGTCCATCCTCGATGATCCGTTCAACAATGTCGGGATGGCGCTCCGCCCAGGCAGCAGAAACAAAAAAGGTAGCCGGAATGTCGTTCTCCTTTAAAATATCCAATATCGGTTCCGCGCGTTCCTCTCCCCAGCTGATGTTAAAGGTCAAAGCGACGCGCTGATCCTCGGCATCGACTTTATAGATGGCGGCAGGTGTATCGTTGTTGGAGAAAACAGGAATTTGCGAACGTTCAACATATAATATTCCTGCTGTAAAAAAGGCTGCAATCACGATGATCATATAGCGCTTTAATGTCCGTGCATTCCAAACCCAAATGAAGTTCATAAATAGTGCCTCCTTGTCCATTCTTTAATTTATATGTATTCGATGGACAGGCTTATATGAATAAAAACAGGAAAAAACGAAAATAATTTTTAGAAGATGTTCAAAAAGGTAATGGCTTTGCTCGATGCCCCCAAATTCCGCCTAAGTGCTGCCCACGTCCAATGCGCAGCGGCGGAATGTCGCCAGCATGGCTATGAGAATCCCGCTCATAGCCGGCTAAAAAGATTGCATCGGCTACACCATTGTCTCTACCTCTGCCAGTATTTCACTGACGATCCAAGTACCATCGCCCGCGATGGCACGATGAGACAGCTCGGCGCTTCTCAGTGAAGAATGGCTTGTTGCATCGCGTTAGTTTGAAAAGATAACAGGCGATTTTTTTGAACTAACACTTTTACTACAGTCTTTGGGGGTGCGGTTTATGCTTGGACTAATATTATCGAACAAAGAATCACAGGAAGTGGAATATTTGCTGAAACGCGAACTGGAGGAACTGCTGCTTGATTTATCCGATTCAAGAATTGACGGCATCGTAAAACGGGCTATGGAGGAAAGGTATCAAATGATTTTTCAGCTGTACAGGCGATTTACCACGCAAAGTGAATATTTAAAATATGTCAGGCAGCGTCAATTTTCCGGTAAATAGCAGCAAAAGTAAAATGTTAAACAAGCGATGGACTTTTGCTGTTGGCTCCAATGTTGTTGTGCTGGTTTGGGTCATGGTTTAGAAGGTGAATGACATGCCGATTCTCTGAACTTTGGTGCAGTGATCGCCCACCAACCAGCCGCAATGGTTATTGTCTGGAGGATGATCTCCAACAGCAACAATAAAAAAGCTTTTTGCGGAATAAAAAACGGATTGACAATAGGCAATGGACATGTTATATTTCATTTTGTGACTTTGCATTTTTCATGCTTTAAATAAGGATTTTAAACCGATTTACCAGAAAATTTCACTTGCGTTTTGTTAACAAAGTATAGTAACATATCAAATGTCTGAAAAACCTTTATATGCCTGGATGGGATAGAGCGAAGACAGTCAGAGAAGGTTAGGCATAGCCGAAATTATTCCACAGTAGCTCAGTTGGTAGAGCAATCGGCTGTTAACCGATCGGTCGTAGGTTCGAGTCCTACCTGTGGAGCCATGTATTCACTTAGCTTAAGCGGTGGAGGGGATCGCTTCTATCTCCATGACGCACTGTTTGCTTTTTTCTTTGTAAATTATTCCACAGTAGCTCAGTCGGTAGAGCAATCGGCTGTTAACCGATCGGTCGTAGGTTCGAGTCCTACCTGTGGAGCCATGCTTCCTTAGCTCAGTTGGTAGAGCGCATCCATGGTAAGGATGAGGTCAGCGGTTCAAGCCCGCTAGGAAGCTCCAGAGTGGCCCGTTGGTCAAGCGGTTAAGACACCGCCCTTTCACGGCGGTAACACGGGTTCGAATCCCGTACGGGTCACCAATTTCTTATCTTGCCAATCAAATGCAGTGATCAGACCGGTTTGTTGAGTATTGGTGAGGAAACGAAGGAGAGAAGTTGACGAAGAGATTCGCCGCTTATTTTAAACAATACAAGCTGGCCTAGCTCAATTGGTAGAGCAACTGACTTGTAATCAGTAGGTTGGGGGTTCAAGTCCTCTGGCCAGCACCATTATAATTAAAAAATAATTTTTTGGGCTATAGCCAAGTGGTAAGGCAACGGACTTTGACTCCGTCATTCGTAGGTTCGAATCCTGCTAGCCCAGCCATTCATTTTGTTTGAAGCAAGAAAAGCCCCGAGTTGTTTCGACGGATGCCACAGCGAAGCAAAGCTGGCAGAGGAAGAAACAGGTAGGGCGGCGAAGCAAAACATCGTCCGAAAGCATCGTGAATAAACATCAGAGAAAAAGCAGCGAGCCATTAGCTCAGTTGGTAGAGCATCTGACTTTTAATCAGAGGGTCGAAGGTTCGAGTCCTTCATGGCTCACCACTTATTTTTAAGGAAAAACAGTTACTTGTCAGCTTAGCAAAACGAGCAGAGGAAGAAACAGGGAAGACGGCGAAGGAAAGCATCGTCCGAAAGCATCATGAATAAACATCGGAGAAAAAGCAACGGGGCCTTAGCTCAGCAACGAGCGTTACATCACTGAAAAAACATCGAGTTGTTTCGACGGATCCTGCCACGAAGCAAAACGAGCAGAGGAAGAAACAGGGAAGACGGCGAAGGAAAGCATCGTCCGAAAGCATCATGAATAAACATCGGAGAAAAAGCAACGGGGCCTTAGCTCAGCTGGGAGAGCGCCTGCCTTGCACGCAGGAGGTCAGCGGTTCGATCCCGCTAGGCTCCACCAACATACATATATGTGACACCTTGGATACAATCTCCAAGGTTTTTTCTTGCAATTACGGGTAGAAAAGAGTAGAGCCTTTCCGAGTAAAAGTTAACGTTGCTGGTTTTCGTTTTTTGCGGCTAATGACTGATACCGGTTGAGAAGCTGATCCAAATAAGTGCTTATTTCCACAACCTCTTTGGATGTTCTATTCATTTTATAGGATAGCTCATGCATTTTGTTTCTAGCCGATTCAATTTCCTTCAGTAATTCTTGTTGAGAAATCGTATTGGTCATGAGTGCCTCCTTATGTTAACTTAACTGGTTTAACAACAGTGTACCCGTTGTTACTTGCTGCAAAACATAGATTTTCTTTCAAAGTTCCCTGTTTTTTTTATCAGCAAATGATAAAATATAATTATTATTTGAAACCTTTTAAAGGTTGTTTTCGTAGAGGAGATAACCGCGGTGAATGCGGGAGGTTATATAGAGATGGATGCGGTTGTAAAAAAAATAATTAACGAAGTAAAAAGGGGAGATCAACAAGCGTTTGCTGAGCTTGTAGAGCTATATAAAGACAAGGTATATCAAGTGGCATACCGGATGCTCGGCAATGTACACGAAGCACAGGATATAGCACAGGAAGCCTTTCTTCGCGCATATACCAACCTGGAATCATTTGACATGAACCGGAAATTTTCCACTTGGCTGTTTCGAATTGCGACGAATTTGGCCATTGATCGGATTCGGAAAAAAAAGCCTGATTTTCACTTGGAGGATCAAGTAGCAGGCACGGAGGATCTTACGTATTACTCTCAGTTTGCATCGGATGAAGAGCTTCCGGAAGACAAAGTTGTAAAGCTCGAAATGCAGGAGTGGGTTCAAAATGAAATTATGATGCTGCCGCCAAAATATCGATCAGCAATCGTCCTGAAATATATGGAGGACCTTTCTTTAAAGGAGATTAGTAACATTTTAAACCTTCCCGTAGCCACTGTGAAAACAAGAATTCATCGAGGCAGGGAAGCACTACGAAAGCGACTTCGGGATTCATAGGATAAGAAAGGGGGATCGGTGATGGCTTGTTCTAGTGACGATAAACGCTTAATTCATAAATATTTAGACGAAGAAGTAACGCTTCTGGAAAAAAAACAATTAGAAAGTCATATAACGAAATGCCCTGAGTGTGAAGAACAGCTCCAGGAGTTACGGAAAACAGTCGCCATTATTCAAAGTGCTTCACATATGAAGGCCCCTGATGATTTCACGGACAATGTGATGAGTCGGCTTCCCAAACAACCTAGATCAACGCGGTGGAAAGTTTGGATGAAAAAGCATCCTTATTTAATAACGGCTGCGACTTTCTTTCTAGTGTTTATTGTGAGTTTACAATCGATTTGGAATGAAGGAAATAAAGAAATTGTTGTCAAAGGTGACGGCCAGTTTATCGTTGATAAAGAACGTGGTGTTGTCGTCATTCCGGAAGGAGAAACGATTTCCGGCGACTTGGTTGTGCGCAACGGAAATATCGAAGTCGAAGGAGAAGTTCACGGCGATATTACTGTGATCAACGGCGAGTGGTATCTTGCTTCCTTGGGTCAGGTGACAGGTGAAATAAACGAAATCAATCAAATGCTTGAATGGCTGTGGTACCATGCAAAAGAATTTTTTAATGATGTGGTAAGCATTGTTGACAATAATAACGGCGAAAATAATGATAAAAGTGAATAAAATTGTTCGAGCCAATACAAGTGACACATGATTCAAACGAATCATGTGTTTTTAATTTATTGCAATAGAAGTACGGGTAGGTCGGTCATACCAGTGGTAAGACGGTGGATGCAGGGTGGCTTTTTCCACCAGTTTGCAAAAAAATGAAACAAACTCCTCCAAAAACCGTCTAATTGTACGAATAGTGTGTTTCCCAAGATGCAATTGACATTGCATCGGGTACTGCGAGAAACTTGGAGTACATTGAAGCGATCTTGGAATCATCTGAAACCCGACCAGTGTCCCGAAAGTGCCGGGATCGGAACAGAAGAGGAGAATGAAAGCGATGAAGTGTCCCGAAAGCGTCGGAATCGGGACGGAAGAGAAGCAAAAGCGCCGTGAAGTGTCCCGCAAAAGTAGCAATCAAGCAAGCCGAGGTGAGCCCAAAGCTATTTTAGACATGATAGCTTCTTCAGGCTTGATCGCAGCAGGCGTCGGAATCAGTATAAGAAACGAAGAAGAGCGCATAATTGCGCGTTCCTAAGCAACATAGGACCATAGGCTTGTTCAGCAACACCATTCGCAAGGCCCTGTGATAAATGTTAGTTATCTCATACTTATGGACTAATCTTATAACAGCGGCATCGCGGAATACCACGGGCCATCGACACCATACACACCATCATTAGGGTCAATCATTGCATTGTGGCATTTCAAAAAGACCGGTTGTTTACCGTTAGGACAACCACTAAAAAAAGGGAAAAGCAGTCGCTTCTTTCGAAACAACTTCATCAATAAATTTATGATATAATGTTAAAGTTAGCATGCTTGAGGGAATAGGGGATGTAAAGATTTTTTTGGAGGAAAACCAATGTTTGAAGACATTTCGTTTCTACGGTTACTGGCCATCATCGCAGATATTCTGCTGGTGGCGTTCGTTATATATAAATTAATCATGGTGATCCGCGGCACAAAGGCGGTTCAGCTTGTCAAAGGAATTACGGTTGTTTTAGCTGTATGGTTCTTAAGCATGCAACTTGGACTCAACACGTTGCAGTGGATTATGTCACAGGCTGTGACGTACGGTCTGCTTGCGGTCATCATCATTTTCCAGCCAGAGCTTCGCCGCGCGCTGGAGCAATTAGGACGCGGAGGCTTTTTCTCGAAAAGCACGGCTGCTGAGGAAGAGGAAACAAAAACAACCGTTGATCATGTCGTGAAATCCGCAACCTATATGGGGAAACGGCGTATCGGTGCACTGATTTCCCTGGAACGGGAAACAGGGATGAGCGATTATATAGAAACAGGAATTCCGTTAAATGCGAAATTATCGTCGGAACTGTTGATCAATGTATTTATACCGAACACACCGCTGCATGATGGAGCTGTGATTATTAAAGGTAATGAAATCATGGCCGCAGGGTGTTATTTGCCGCTGTCAGAAAATCCATTCATTTCAAAGGAACTCGGAACAAGGCATCGCGCAGCGCTGGGGATAAGCGAAGTGACCGATTCGGTAACGCTGATCGTTTCCGAAGAAACCGGCGGAATATCAGTGACAAAAAACGGAGAACTTCATCGAAATTTAAATGAAGAGGCCCTTCGCGTTTTATTAGAGAAGGAACTGTTGAAAAGCAATGTAAACGGCTCCTCATCACGTTGGCAATGGGGGGGCAGAAAAAATGGATAAATGGTTTTATAAACCATGGTTTATTAAAGTTTTCTCCTTATTTCTTTCCATCATGTTATTTTTGATCGTTAACATCGATAACACGAAAAATCAACCGGTAGGTATTCCCGGCATCACCAACGGCTCAAAAGTACTTGAAGATGTCAGCTTAACCGTCTATTATGATGAGGATAATTATGTGTTGACCGAGGCCCCAGAAACAGTGCAAGTCACGTTGAGAGGCCCGCAAAATATTTTGACATTACTGCAAGTAAGGCCGCAGTATGAGCTTTATATCGACTTGCGGGGAAAGGAAGCGGGCGTTCACTACGAAAAAGTGCAGTACCGCGATTTTCCGAGTGAATTATCCGTATCGCCCACACCTTCAACGGTCAGGGTAACATTGCAGGAAAAACAAACCGCCACCTTCCCTGTAGAGGTGGAACTCCTTAATAAAGGAGAAATCCAGGAAGGCTATACCATCGGAACGCCGTCCGTCAATCCATCTACCGTGGATATTACAGCAGCACAGGGAGTCATTGAACAAATCTCCAATGTGCGGGCTGTTGTGGATGTCAGCGGTAAAGATGCGACCTTTGAGGAAACGACCGCTGTTATCGTCCTTGATCAAAGCGGAAACCAGCTGGATATCAATCCGAATCCGCCTGCGGTCGATGTGACGGTACCGATAACCAGTCCGAACAAGGAAGTGCCGGTCCGAATTGAACGGGAAGGGAGTCTCCCGGAAGGAATCGCGATTGACTCCATCACAACCGACCCGGCCGAGGTAACGATTTACGGTCCGGTGGATGTCATTAATGACATCTCATTTATCGACGGTATCAAAGTGGATTTAAGCGATATAAGCGAAAATACATCTTTAGAAGTGGACATTCCGCTTCCGGAAGGTGTAGAGCAAGTCAGTCCCGGAAAAGTCACGGTCAATATTGAAGTCACGAAGGAAGAGACGAGGGAATTTTCCAACATACCTATCGATGTCACCGGTCTGGAAAAGGGAAGGAAGGTTGTGTTTGAAAATCCGGAGGACGGAGTGGTGGATATCGTCGTTATGGGAAGTCCGGGTGCTTTAGAACGGATGGAACGGGGAGATATCCAGCTGATTATCGACGTGGAAGGCTTGGAACCAGGAAAGCACACCGTTCCGATCCAATTTAACGGGCCGCAAAATGTCAGGCTGAATCAGAGAACAATCAATGTCCGGATTAATATCGTAGAAGCTGAGGAAGCGGATGATAAACCGTCTTCTGATCCGGATCCGGATACCGATGCTGATCCGGAAGACGAAAATACGGAAGATGAACCGGACGGCGATACTTCATAATCGGATCTTCATGAAATCCAGGGAAGAATATTAAGAGCTTAAGGAGAGATTAAAAACATGGGAAAGTTTTTCGGAACAGACGGCGTGAGAGGGATTGCCAATAAGGAGCTAACTCCGGAACTCGCGTTTAAGCTTGGCCGATACGGCGGGTACGTCCTGACGAAGGAAACGAGTAAACCGAAAATTTTGATTGGAAGGGATACGCGCATTTCCGGTCACATGCTGGAAAGTGCGCTCGTTGCAGGGTTATTATCCATCGGTGCAGAGGTTATGCGTTTAGGCGTGATAACGACGCCGGGTGTTGCCTTTTTAACGAAAGCATTAAGCGCGGATGCCGGCGTGATGATTTCTGCGTCGCATAATCCGGTGGAGGATAATGGCATCAAATTTTTCGGCTCTGACGGCTTTAAACTGCTGGACAATCAGGAAGAGGAAATTGAAGCGTTGCTGGAAAAAGATGATAACCTGGAGGATGATCTGCCGCGGCCGATTGGCGGAGATATCGGGCAGGTTAACGATTACTTTGAAGGCTGCCAAAAATATTTGCAGTATTTAAAGCAGACGATTACCGAAGATTTTTCCGGCCTGCATATTGCCATCGATTGTGCCCACGGCGCAGCAACTCCTTTAGCGAGACATTTGTTTGCGGATCTTGAAGCAGATGAAATCTCAACCATCGGCTCTTCGCCGAATGGTGTCAACATCAATGACGGCGTCGGCTCCACGCACCCTGAAGGTCTCGTCGACCTGGTAAAGGAAAAGGGAGCGCATATCGGGCTTGCGTTCGACGGCGATGCGGACCGACTGATCGCGGTTGATGAAAAAGGAAATATCATCGACGGGGATCAAATTATGTATATTTGCGCGCGATACTTTATGGATCAAGGCCGGTTGAACAACAGCACGATCGTCACGACGGTAATGAGTAATCTTGGGTTTTTTAAGGCGCTGGAATCAAGTAGGATCGCAGCGCAGAAAACCGCGGTCGGTGATCGTTATGTGATGGAAGAAATGCGCAAAGGCGGCTTCAATATTGGCGGAGAACAGTCAGGACATATCATCTTTCTCGACTACGCGACATCCGGTGACGGTTTGCTGACGGCGCTGCAGCTCTGCAGCATTGTAAAGGCAACCGGAAGACCATTATCCGAACTAGCCGCGGAAATGCCGAAATATCCGCAAAAACTTGTGAATGTAAAAGTGGAGGATAAACACGCATTGGCCGACAATGAAGTCATTGCCGAAGCAATCCGTGCGGTAGAAACGGAAATGGCCGGTGAAGGCCGGATTTTAGTAAGGCCATCCGGTACAGAACCGCTCGTCCGGGTGATGGCGGAAGCGTCCACACAGGAGATGTGTGATCAATATGTGCAAAAAATTGTTGAAGTTGTCAAACAGGAGCTTGGCTCTGCCGCAGAAAACGGGTGAATAGGATGCATGAACAGCACAAGCACGAGAATGCTGTTCATGCATATTTTATTATTGCGAGGATGTTTCAATTCTCCACTCAAACAAGAAAAGGGGGTGTTAAAAGGGGATCAAGTCCAATGCTGCAGCATTTTACTCCCTGGGTCTCTGGTCTAAGGCCGGCAGAACCACGATGGGTAGAAGGTAGGGGTTTTTTAGCAAAAACAGTCGCTGTTGACGAATTGGCAAAAAAATCGTTGACCGTTTTTCAATCTTTGTAGTATGATGAACTAGATTCAAGAAGAGAAAGGTGGGCAGTGGTAAATCTTTTTTTTAAAAGCGCCTGGACTATCCATGTGATCGAAAAAAGGATAGTTGACGAGGAGGAGGAGTATCGAAAGATTCGGCGGATACCTCCCGGTTGTCTCATCACAACCGCAAGCAAATTACTGAAAACGGAAAGGCGACTTTCTGAACAAAAGTGATTGCAATGATGATATTTATTGCCTGTGAGACAAATAATAAAAATAATCCAATAAAGAGTGGGGCAAGACTGCCCCCGTGCATTTCTTGTCCCACCGAGGGAGGAAATGTTATATGTGTGGAATTGTCGGATATATCGGAACTGAGGATACGAAAGAAATTTTGCTGCGCGGCTTGGAAAAGCTTGAATATAGAGGATATGACTCAGCGGGAATCGCGATTGTCAACGAGGCGGGAGTACATGTCTATAAAGAAAAGGGAAGAATTGCAGCGCTTCGTGAAATCGTTGATCAGCAGGAAGAAAGCACTGTCGGAATCGGTCATACGCGCTGGGCAACTCATGGAGAACCAAGTCAAGTGAATGCTCATCCGCACCAGAGTGCCTCGAAACGCTATACGATCGTTCATAACGGTGTAATCGAGAACTATGTCCAATTGCGTCGGGAATATCTTCAGGACGTGGAATTGACGAGTGAAACAGACACAGAGATCATGGTTCAACTCGTAGAACGCTTTGCCCGGGAAGGAATGGGGACGGAAGCCGCATTCCGCAAAGCATTAAGTCTCTTGAAGGGTTCTTATGCAACCGCATTGCTGGACATTGAAGAACCGGAAACGATTTACGTCGGCAAAAATAAAAGCCCGTTGCTTGTCGGGCTCGGTGACGGTCTGAATGTTGTTGCCAGCGACGCCATGGCTATGCTTCACATCACGAATGAGTTTGTGGAGTTGACCGATGGGGAAATCGTCATTGTTACCCGTGACAGCATCACGATCAAAACGTTGGCCGGAGACCAGGTTGTCCGCAATTCGTTTATCGCCGAGCTGGATGCGAGCGATATCGAAAAAGGGACATACCCTTACTATATGCTGAAAGAAATCGATGAGCAGCCTTATGTTATCCGAAACATTATCTCAAAGTATAAAGACGATTCAGAAAACATTAAGCTTGATGAGGCGATTCGGCAGGCTGTGGTTGAAAGTGACCGCATTTACATTATCGCGGCGGGAACGAGCTACCATGCCGGACTTGTCGGAAAGCAGTTGCTTGAGCGAATTGCCAATAAACCGACCGAAACACATATTGCTAGTGAATTTTTATATAACATGCCGTTAATTAGTGAAAATCCACTCTTTATTTTTATTTCACAAAGCGGAGAAACAGCGGACAGCCGCGGCGTGCTGGTGAACGTGAAAAAAATGGGTCACAACACGCTGACAATTACAAATGTGCCTGGCTCCACCCTTTCCCGTGAAGCAGATTTCACCTTGCACACGTACGGCGGACCTGAAATTGCTGTGGCCTCCACCAAAGCGTACACCGCACAGATGGCTGTCTTGGCACTATTGGCGGTAGATGCGGCAAAGGCTGCCGGTATTGAGATGGACTTTGATCCGCTTCAAGAGCTGGCTATCGTCGCCAATGCCATGGAAACACTGACAGATCAAAAAGAAACAATGGAAAAAATCGCCCGTGAATATTTGAGCGTGTCACGTAACTGCTTCTTTATCGGCCGTGCCGTCGACTATTTCGTTTGTCTCGAAGGGGCGTTGAAGCTGAAGGAAATTTCGTATATCCAGGCAGAAGGCTTTGCTGGTGGTGAACTGAAGCACGGAACGATCGCCTTGATTGAGGAAGGAACACCGGTGATCGGAGTTGCAACGCAGGAGCACGTCAACTTAAGTATCCGCGGCAACATGAAAGAGGTTGTGGCGCGCGGCGCATCGCCTTGCATGATCAGCATGGCCGGCTTTGAAGAAGCGGACGACCAGCTTGTTATCCCGCACGTACACGAATACCTCACACCGCTGGTGAGCGTCATTCCGTTGCAGCTAATTGCTTATTACGCCGCCCTTCACCGCGATTGCGACGTTGACAAACCGCGCAACCTCGCTAAATCCGTGACAGTGGAGTAGTCAGGGTAAATCGATAGAAAAAATTTGTTAACGAATAATAAAGTTGTTTAAAAAATAATAAAGTCATTTAAAAAATAATGAAGTTGTTTAGATATGGAACTTCAACACCCATTCGCTTATAATTGAAATAAGCGAATGGGTGTTTTGTTTGGAGGGATTTTCAATGAAAATATCAATTGATTATTTACATTATAGTAACTTAGATAAAAAATTAAGCCATTTATTGTCTCCACAAAAAAATTCCTTTTCCTAGATAAAAATAAGGGTTCTTAAATAAAAATTACGTTCCAAATTCGAAGGTTTTTCCGGTACTTTTCCGGCAGACCTTCGGTTTTTTATTGCCAATTTCTCAGGGTTTTCAATCGCAATCCAACTTCATTTTCAATCAAAAATCAATCTTGATCCAATCGTTTTTTCTGCATAGGTATCCTCCAAACCTTGATCTGTAAGGGTTTCAGTCCCTTCTGTTTTTATTCAGTTGGTTTCTACACGTAATAGAATCTGTGTTTTCTCTTGTCTAATCCAGGCAGAAAACCATGCTGCTTTCCGTCAATTCCTTTTCTATTCTGGAACGTAATTTTTTTCTCAAAATCAGTGAAAAATCGTTACACAATCGAGCAAAAATGGCCAAAAAGCTGGAACGTAATTTTTTTATGAAGGAAATGGTGCGGAGAGGGGGAACTGGACCTGAGCCTTTAAATTGTAGAATTAATAGCAGCATATTATGAAGGAGAAGAAATTAAGGACCTTTTGTCAGAATATGAAATAAAACAACCGCATCAAATCTAGTGAAAATATTTCATGCAGTGTTAAATGGTGAGTATTGTATAAAATGTGAATCGCCTATTGTTATGCATCTAGAATCTAGATCTTACTCTAATTATTTTAATAATCATCGGAAATATTGTTCTACTTGTTGACATCATGTAGCTTTGAAATAAAGTTGCGAAGCTTTACCCCTTTGGATATGATTGTCTAAAGGTGTGTTTCTGTGGTGAAAAGAAAAAGAATATCTAAAGTCGAAAAATGGATGAAAGAAGGTAGAGGAACTGGCAGCGGGGCAGAATATCAGCCATGGTTAAAAATTCAAGATGTTTCCTCACTAGGTCGGTCAACGATTTAAAGGGGATAAAAACTGGCAGAGAACATGAGTGTTTATCTGATTTAGAACGAAACTACTTTTATTTGACCGAATTTTTCCGATGTTGTCTTAGATATTCGTGGCCAATTTCCTTTATTACCACAAGAAAAGACAATTGTCATTGCGGAAGAGCTTGGAGTTAAACACCCAATTGATCCAAAAACAGGCGATCCAATTGGTATGACAACGGACTTTTTATTAACAGTTGATAAGGGACAGGCCGTTCGGATGAGGAAAGCAAAGTACAATTTGTGATTACTCGGCTTGTGTCAAAATAATGAATCAAATTTAAAAGTAAACAACTATTTTGAGCCAGCCGCATTTTCCAGCAGAAGCAACTATTGATCATCAACTTACTTAGTAATAAGCTAGAACGTAGTCGCTTTTTTAAGAAAATGCGATGTTTACATAAAAATTTTGAGAATCAAGAGGCGGGGGTTTTTTATGTATAGAATATTAATTGTGGAGGATGAAATAAGTATTACTCATACATTAAAAAATCGTCTTAAAAAATACGGATACGAGTGTCACACAATAGAAGATTTTAAAAGGGTTCTGGATGTTTTTCAAGAAACAGAACCGCATTTAGTGATTATGGATATCAATCTTCCTTACTTTGATGGCTATTACTGGTCAAGAAAAATAAGGCAGATATCCACATGTCCAATTATGATTTTGTCTGCTCGCATGAGCGAACTAGATCAGATATATGGTATTGAAAATGGTGCAGATGATTTTATCACTAAGCCTTTTGTAATGGATGTCGTAGTAGCAAAAATCAATGGGCAAATTCGACGTTCCTATGGAGAGTATGCAAAAACCGCAGAACGACGACTATTACATGTGGGGAATACTACCTTAAATTTGGACACAGTACGTTTATCTACGCCGAGACAGGAGGAAGTATTGACGGTAAAAGAGCTCCAGCTTTGCCATATGTTTTTTGAGGCGTTTCCAAATGTTGTCACAAGACAGCAGCTACTTTCTGTTATATGGGATGAAGAAGGATTTGTAGAAGAAAATACACTCACAGTGAACATCAAAAGATTGCGAAAAAAATTAGAAAATGTCCAATCCTCCTTAGAACTTAAGACGATTCGAGGAATAGGCTACCAATTAATGGAGAAAGACACATGACGTTATTTATAAAGGATCATCTCAGCTTTATTCTTTTGTATCTGATAACGTTTATCTGCTTGCCTTTTATCATTGACCAATTAGATGGCTTTGAAAATCATTATGGCTATTTTAGTTTTTTAGCCATCACTTTATTAATTAGTTTGCTTGTTATTCGCTATCTTCGTCGTAAAAAAATGTATACACATTTAAAGAAAGAAAATGTCGACCAAGCTAGTTTTCTTGTCTATCGTCCACATGCTCCAGTAGAAAAAGCATATGCCAATCAGTTACAGGCATTTTCTTCTTTGCTCTTAAAAGAACAGGATGCCTATCAAGATTTTTTACAGGAACAGCAGCTCCTTATTTCACATGCGGTGCATCAGATGAAGACGCCTATTTCTGTCATGCAATTGCTTGTTCAATCGAATCAAATAAACGACGTCAAATCGTTGGGAGAATGGCAGAAAGTAAAAGCTGAATGCGATAAAATAAACTTTTCGTTAAATCAGCTATTGTCGTATAGCCGCTCTACCCAATTATTATCTGATTTGAAAATTGAACCGATGCCATTAAAGAAAATCATACAAGAAGTTATTAATGATTTAAAAGATTATTTTATTGAGGAAGAACTATTTCCTAAGGTGACAATAGCGGAAGACGTTATACTTTATTCAGACCGGAAGTGGATGAAAGTAGTTATCTACCAACTGCTTAGTAATGCGATTAAATATGGTGAGAAGCACTCTACTGTTCATATTAATTACAGGAATGGTCAGTTATCGATTCGTAACAGAGGGGAAACCATTCCAAAAAGTGAGATTAACCGCTTATTCAATTTGTTCTATACAGGTTCAAAAGGACGGAAAAGAAGTGAAGCAACAGGAATAGGTTTATACTTAGTCAAAAGGATTTTGGTGACGCTAGATCATCCGTTTGAGTTAACGTCTCATGATCAAGAAACCACTTTTACCATTGAACTTTCGAAAAGTATTCGTACGGCTGCCGATTGAGGTAGCCGTTTTGAATGTGTCAATAGTGTCACTTTGCCGTCATGTTTTAAAATGTTAAGGAATGGGCGACTTCGGTATATTAAAGTTAACATTGAAAAGAAAAACAGGAGTGGTATATATGTCAGATATCATTTTAAATGTTCAACAACTCCATAAAGATTATGTGGGAGAGGTGAACTATAAAGCGTTAAAAGGCATTGACTTTCAACTAAAACGTAATGAATTTGTCTCTGTCATGGGTCCATCTGGAAGTGGGAAGACGACATTTTTAAATTGTATATCAACGATAGACCGTCCGACAAATGGTTCGATGACAATTAATCAAAAAGATCCATATGAACTGAATGATGAAGATCTTGCAAAGTTTCGACGAAGTGAATTGGGTTTTGTTTTTCAAGATTTTAACTTGGTTCACACATTAACCGTAGAAGAAAACATTTTATTACCATTGACACTCGATGCAGTGAATGGAAAGGAAATGACATCCCGTTTAGCAGAAGTCGTTAGGTTTTTAGGGATTGAAGACATCATGAAGAAGAGAACCTTTGAGATTTCAGGGGGACAGAAGCAACGTGTGGCCATTGCACGAGCAGTTATTCATGAGCCTAGTCTATTATTAGCAGATGAGCCGACTGGGAATCTGGACTCTAAAGCAGCCAATAGTGTGATGACGCTATTTCAATCCATTCACGAAACGTTTCAAACCTCTTTATTAATGGTCACACATGATCCGTATGTTGCCAGCTTTGCTGAGCGCGTGATTTTTATGCAAGACGGGATGCTCTACAATGAAATACAGAAGGGTGACCACAAGCAGCAATTCTATCAAGAAATTGTAGATACACTGACATTTCTGGGCGGTGGCTATCATGAGCTTTAATCATATAGTTATTCAAAATATAGTACGGGATAAATGGACCTATATTTCCTATTTTCTGAGCAGCGTCTTTTCTATTTTAGTTTTTTTCTTTTTTTTGATTATTGCATTTCATCCGATGATGGATGCAATTGATACGAATAGTACACTTGGAATCGTCATGATTCTTTGTAGTATGATTGTCTATATTTTTTCTTTTGTGTTTATTATTTATTCGATGCTTGCTTTTTTAAAGAAGAAAACCAAAAGCCTTGGCGTCTTTATCATTTCTGGAGCATCGACGAAGCAAGTGAGGAAAATGGTATTCCGAGAAAATATGCTGATTGCTTTTGCGGCAATTATAACAGCCATTGGTGTTGGTTTAATCGTTTCTCCACTGTTTTTAATGGTCGTTAAAAATGTCTTAGAGGCAGAAAGCTTTGGCATGTATGTACCCGTACAAGCTATTGCCATGACGTTCATTTTATTTAGTGTTTTATTTTTCATTGTATCTCAAATAACGACACGATTTATTAAGAAAGAAGAAGCTGTACAACTGTTAAAAGCAGATGTCACACAGGAAAAATTAATACGTCCAACGCCATGGAGGCTTTTTTTATCCATCTTAGTGAGTGCAGTTTTATTACTACCTCTCAAAGAGAGCCCAGATGTTGTTGAAAGCTTAGGCATTGTTTATATTATGATGTTGTTTATCAGTCTGTTAATGACGATTTATATTGTATTAACCCAAGGCATCTTGTTTACGATTCGGAGATTGCAAAAAAGCGCTTCGTATTACAGAAAAACGAATATGTTATTTGTATCGAATTTACAAGCCAAAGGCAATTCACATGCTCATGTCATTTATTTGCTCAGTATTTTACTGCTTGCCGTATTTGTGACGACGAGTGTTTTGTACAGTTCGTATTATAATGTCGAAGAAAATACGGAAGCTGTTTATCCGTATAGCTTTCAATATATTTCACATCCAAATAACCCTATAGAAAAAGAACAGCAAGATATTGAATTTATGGAGACAACTCTTGAGCAAACAGAGGGAGATGTCGATGCGTATCAATCTGCGTTCAAAACAGACGAAGACCGCAGGATTGGCTTCCTATCGAATACTCTGTTCAATGCACTTGGTACACACGAAGCGATAGCACTTAGCGACAATCAATATTATGTTGTGGCAGGAAATGCGGGGGTGATGCCAAATACGGATGCCATTCAGGATTATGTGGATGACCCTCTTCAGTACGTAGGGTTAGAAGAACGGATGATTCTTGTATCAGGCTTTCGGGCAGTATATTATGTTATACCAGATGCGATTTATGACGCCCTCAATTATCCAGAATATCATGTGTTTGCCTATGAATTGGAGGAATGGACAGAGAAACGGGATATAGCAGAAAAAATAGAATCACAACTCATGACAGAACCAGGTGAGCGATATGTCTCATCTAAAATTTCATTATATGCTGACGAGTTATTTGTAAAGAGGGTCATCTTCTTTATTGGTTTTATGCTGAGTCTGATTTTTTTAAGTGCAGCCATGAGTATTCTTTATTTTTACTTGCAGACCTCTTTAGCGGGAGAAAAAGAAAAGTACTTGGGCATGCGCAAAATCGGACTATCTATGAAAGAAATGCGTGTGATTGTGACAAGAGAATTATCCATACTGATTTTTGTCCCGTTTACCATCGCTGCGATGTTATTATTTACCGTGTTATTCAGTATTCGTGATGCACTTTCACCCGCCTTTTTCCAGATGACTACGGTTGGTGTAGGCATTATTTTGCTGTTGTTTACTCTGAGCTTTTTTATTATACGCAAGGCATATTTTAAAAAATTGGTAGCGTAAGTGATAGAACACGTTAATCTGAATTTCAAAAATCTAAGCAAGAAAATGATACGATACATTACAATTTAAAGGATGAACTATTTCGGTATGAGATAAATGGAACGAAATGGCGACTTCAGGATGCCCTACCTAGAAAAAGATCAAACTTTTTTATAAAAATTGTATAATACTTCACAACAAAAGAACCCGTTTTGATCAACCCTTTTTTAAAACGGGTTATTTTTAACTTACACAAAATGCACGTAAGCAGTCGTTTTTGATCAACCCTTATTTTAAATCTACAAATTTTGTACACTCAGAATAAAGTTTGATAAAAAACAATCTCTTCGGTATCATAATCCGCAAGAGATTGTTTTTTATTTTTCATATTGCTAAGGGGAGAGATGGCTCCATAAAAAGTTACCTTCCTTAGATAAAAATAAGGGTTGTTAAATAAGAATTACGTTCCAAATCCGAAGGTTTTTCCGGTACATTCCCGGCAGGCCTTCGGTTTTCCTTATTGAACTGACATGAATTTAAACTAACACTTCGAAGGATATCAAGCAGTTTTTATCGAATTCATTACAAAGAACCGTAAAGGTAGTTGTATAACGAACAGGAAGGAGATTCACGATGCTAAGAATTATGAGAAGGTTAAAGGTTAGCTCTATGCAAAGTTTATACTATAAACAACGGCGGTTGTTTGTATAGAGCTAGAAATTGGATTCCGCCTTGAAAATGAAAAGTGATTATTGTTTATAGTAATGACTTTGCTACCTTAAAAATTTCATCTATTTTAAGGAGCGAAGCTAACATGAAATATGTAAATGCAGAAAGCATCTTTCCAGCAGAGTTACTGAAGGAAATACAGAAGTATGTAAATGGAGAAATGGTTTATGTCCCAATTTCTAAGGGATCACGAAAGAAATGGGGCGAAAATTCTGGAATTAAAAATGATTTGAACTTTAGAAACCGTGAGATCCGTCAACAATTTTCCGATGGTATAACGATAGATCAACTTTCAGATCAATTCTTTCTTTCCCGCGATAGTGTTAAAAAAATAGTTTACTCAAAAAAATAGCTTCTATCTGTCACATTGGATTAAATTCTGATGTGACTTTTTTGTATCAAATATAATTTATAATCGTTTATTATATATATTCATGGAATTGCTTTGATTACAATTTTACATACAAGTACAAAAGGTGATGCTTAATACAAGTTCAGGAGGTTAACAAATGCTTCATTTTTTTCAATTTGATACTGATGAACATAGGCGGTCTTTGTTAAAAAGAGCGAGGAAAGTCGCTATATTATCATTACTACAATATGACTTAGAATGGGAGAGCATTCAATTTATTCAATTATCCGATACGATCACATATAAAATAGAGACAAGTTCAAAGGAAAGCTTTTTGCTTCGTATACATTCGGATAGATTGGGTAAAGAGGAAATCCGGTCAGAACTTACCTTGCTTCAGGCATTGAACAAATCGGATAATTTAACTGTCCCAGAAGGTCTGGTAAGTTGTGATGGTGCTTATGTATTAGAAATAGAAACCGATGATGGGTATCAGCGACCATGTGTCACTATGATGCGGTGGGTAGAAGGAGAGCCTGCAAATGGAGAGCTTACGGATAGTTTTGTTTATAATATGGGTGTATTGATGGGGACTCTTCATGAAGCAGCAGCCAGTTTCGTCCCACCACCTGGCTTTGTTCGACCCATTTGGGGAACAGAAAGCTTTAAACTTGAAATGACTAAGTTGGAACGACATTATGCATGTTTTTTATCGGGTAAGGCATGGAGAACGTATCAAGCTGCAGCTGAGAAAGTCTTATCTGCACTCGCTGTAATTCCTCAGACCGATGATAACTACGGACTCATTCATGCGGATCTTCATACCGGAAATATTGTTTTTAAAGATGGCCAGCCTTTTCCGATTGATTTCGGAAGGTGTGGTTACGGGTATTATCTCTACGATATCGCAGGTGCAATATTAGAACTTAATCCTAAGCATAGATGGATGTTTCTCCAAGGCTATGAGAGAGTTAGAAAGCTAGAAACAGATTATGTTCGAAACCTAGAATGCTTCTTCATCATGTTCATGATCGAGAATTACTGCCATCATGCATCCGATCCTAGAGAAACAGCCAGTTTAATGGATGAGCAAAAGTATGCACAAGCGTACATAAGAAACTTTTTAAATAATACTCCATTTTTGTTCGAAATGATCGAACCTGTGAAAATTGATTAAGAACAAGGAGGAGTGCTCATTTTCAATTTTTGGGGCATCTCTTAGGGAGATGATTATAGAATTTTATATATTTAATATTGTAACCGGGCATATTATTTTAGATAGCCATTATCACATTATAGCGGCTGATTATCTGCAATAAAAAACAACTTCTTTCTTCAATAAAATGCCCCCAAAGCAACGAGGGCATTTTATTAAAATTTCTATGCAAAGTTAACTTCCCCTTCCTTATTTATGAGGGAAGGCGAAAGGCTACAATACTCATCGCTCTGCTTTTGGAGCTCTGTGACCTTCTGTTCTGCGCTTGTGATGGCATCTGAACAACCGATCCGGCGAACCGGTGGAACTCCCGATTCGTGATGGAGATTAGATCCTTTGAAGCGATTGTTACTTCAAATTCTCGGTAAAAAATCCTTCCAACTTGTCGAACGGAATCAAATCCGTCTTGTCGTACAAATCAACGTGACCTGCGGTTGGAACGATGTACAGCTCTTTTGGTTCTGCCGCCAATTCGTAAGCATCTTCACTAAAGTATCGTGAGTGAGCGTGTTCACCTAGGATGAACAAAATTGGTCTAGGTGAGATCGATTGAATATGCGTTAGCAGCGGGAAGTTCATCCATGACATGCTGCTTGTCACGATAAATTGAGTAATGGAGTTTGGGTGGTACCCACGAGGGGTAGAATAGAACTCGCCAAACTCGCGACCGATAGGATGTGTATTTTCTTCAAAACCAATAGGTGCTCCACGGTCGGTCAACGTTGGAGTGTTCCCCTCAAACTCCGCGTAGCGTTGCTCGGCAACTTCATCAAGTATTCTGTTGCGATCTTCTTCGGTGAAAGAGTCCATGAACCCGTTACGATGGATCAAAGGCAAGAGCGACAAAACCGCGCTCTGCCATATTTTGAGCGTAAATTCCCGAACCCTGCTTTTTCACACCGCCATAGGGCGCACCTATAATGACTGCTGGGTGTTTCTTTGACGCATCAAAATCTTTTGACAAGTAGAGGTCTGCGGCAATTGTGATTCCAAATCTGTTCTCGTATGAAACGGATTTCCTTGTTACTTTATCGCTTAATTCAAAAATATAATTACCCATTTTTTATTCCTCACTTCTTATCGTTGGTTTTATCCAACTCACATTGTGCTGATGTCGATGACAAATCGATACTTCACATCTGAAGCTAATACTCGTTCGTATGCTTCATCGATTTGGTCGGCTGAAATCACTTCAATTTTTGGCACAATATTATGCTTTGCACAGAAATCCAACATTTCCTGAGTCTCGCGGATGCCTCCAATCATTGACCCTGCAAATGATCGGCGATGAGGAATAAGAGAGAACACGTTTACTGATAATGGCTCTGCGGGCGCACCAACATTTACTAGAGTTCCATCCAGCGTTAACAAGGAGAAGTAAGCATTAATGTCGATTTGTGCACTTACCGTGTTAATGATCAAGTCAAACGTGCCGGCAAGTTTATTGAATGTCTCAGGATCACTTGTGGTATAGTAGTCTTTCGCACCAAACTCCAGACCATCTTCCTTTTTCCTCAATGATTGAGACAGAACGGTAACTTCTGCACCCATTGCGTGTGCAATCTTGACAGCCAAATGACCAAGACCGCCCATGCCAACAACAGCTACTTTCTTACCTGGACCAGCCACCCAATGATTTAGCGGCGAATAGGTTGTAATACCTGCGCAAAGTAATGGTGCTGCTGCATCTAACGGGATATTATCAGGAATTCTAACGACAAAGTCCTCCGTTACCACAATGTGAGTAGAATAGCCGCCTTGAGTTGGCTCGCCGTATTTGTCAACACCATCATAAGTAGGAACCATCCCATTGAGGCAGTATTGTTCTTCTCCTTTACGGCAGTTCTCACATTCGCTACAGGAGTCGACCATACATCCGACGCCTACTCGGTCACCGACCTTGTATTTCGTAACATGAGGTCCTACATCCGTAACAATTCCGGCAATCTCGTGTCCAGGTACGAGAGGATAATTTACCTCACCCCATTCACCGTGAGCAGTATGAATGTCTGAATGGCATATTCCTGCATATTTAATTTCAATCAGAACATCATGTGAATCAAGATCGCGTCGTTTAATTTCTGCAGCTCGAAACGGTTTGTCTGGGCCGTCAACAGCTCTTGCTTTAGCAGTGATCATTCTATAAACCTCCTGGTCAACATTATTTTTTTCAAGAGAAAGTGCTGGTATTAGATGAATGCATCCCTCAGGCTCCTTTTTCCGTCATTCACTTCTATCCCTACCTTTTTCTCTTGCAATTAAATGTTAATACCTATAGTTAACTCTAGGTCAAGTGATTGAATGATGTTTTTTAGAAGATCTTTCCGGACATACAGTTCCAAATCATATACTAATCTAGTATATAGCTGACTACAATTTTAAAAGGAGTTACGATCCTTTAAGATTTTGACATTCAGCAACTGCCGTGCTAAAATTCCTTCATGAAAATACAGTTAACTCGAGGTCTATATGAGTAACAACGTGTGATAAATGATGAAGACGTATTCTATCAGCGAAGTGGCAAAAAAATTGCATCTTAACAGTATATACTTTGCGTTACTACGACAAGGAGGGACGCATGCCTTTTGTAGAGTGGAACACGATTGTTTAAAGAATCCGATATGGAAGCTTTAAAAGTTATTGAATGTCTGAAATCCACGGGGATGCCTATTAAGGAGATAAAAAACTTCATTGATTGGTGTACCGATGGAGATTCCACATTGCAGCAAAGATATGACATGTTTATGGAGCGGAAAGCTACGGTGGAATCCCAACTTGAAGAACTAAACAAAACAATGGACCTCATCAAGCATAAATGCTGGTATTACAAGACTGCATTGGAAGCTGGAACGGAAGATATTCATAAAAACGAGAAAATAGAAATTCCCTTTAACTAAATAGCAGAAAGAGGGTGTCTCAAAAGGGTGTTTTTTCCTTTTTGAGACACCCCGAAGCCGCGGCATCTTTTCAAAAGCTCGATAGGAGTGGTTTTTCCCTATCGAGCGTGCAGCGACGAGCAAAGCTACGATGCCTTTCACATCGAGTTGTCTCGACGGATAGTCATCGAAGCTGTGCTTGCAGAAGAAGAGACAAGCACGAAGCAATGGGTGGAGCCGCTGCATTCTTTTCAGGCCGACTGTGAGTGGTTTTCTTGGAGTCAGGATGACGACATTTCGCCGTTGCCCATAGGACGTGGGCAGCACTTAGGCGGAATTGGGTCGCATTGTGCGGAACCATTGCCGTTTTGAACAGACTCTTATCGTTTTGGCTTTTGACACAGCCCCGCTTCTTGTGCCGTTCTCATTTTCTTTCCTAAACTGTCACACCGCCATAGAATTGCTGAACCTCCCTTGTTTCTTCAGCTAACGGAACATTTTGAAATGACGGTTGGCAGCTGAATGAATAGTCAGTCGGCCAGATAAAAAAATTATTAATTCACTTACATTCGACACTTTTTCTCTTACTTCGACCTCAGCAAGATGATATAATTGTGCAAACGGTTGCTTTAAAAATTGAGATTAAGGGTGGTAAAATGAGAGTAAAAGAGATTCCAATTCTTTTAAAAGAAGCTAAATTAACTGTTAGTATAGAATCTCATCCAATGTTGATTGTAATAGATCAAGGGAAAGCTAAAAGTTACCATCTGCCTAACTTTGGAGAAACGGTTGTTGTTTGTCATAACGGAAAAGTTAAAAGGGTTAAAATCGAAGAAGGCGAAGAATTTTAATTAATACTGTCCTACCAGTTAGCTGGCGGACGCTAAAAGTAAGTATTTTCTCTTACTTTTAGCGTCTTTTTGTATTATATAATTTTTCCTCCCCGCTTTTTGATGACAAATGAACACTTTATCACTTTCTGATGATATTTATAGTGGATGTTCAAAAGCAAAGAGCAACAATTTTTTTGAAAAGCGGCGATCTTTTTGAACACGCTCTATTAGTCAACAAAATAAAAAATGAGAGGGGAAAAAGTCACATGGATCTGAAATCAAAAGTGATTATTGTTGATAATTTTTATTCAAAGGTATTGAGGAATAGTAGAAAAATATTTATTTATTTACCTCCCAGTTATGAAAAGGCCTTAAACAAAAGATTTCCCACAGTATATATGCACGCTGGACAACGGATTTTTGATCCAATAAAAGAAAATGATGAATCATGGAATGTACATAAGGCAGCAGACAAACTTATAAAAGAGAAAAAAATTGAAGAAATAATTATTATTGGAATAGCTCATAAAAGGATAATCGAAACGAATGAATTCTGTCATTTTATTTCACCGGATAAACATATAAGATGTTCTGGCCTATTATATGAAAAATTTATTATAAATGAGTTAAAACCTTTTATCGATTTCAATTACAGAACATTACGTGATCGTGATAATACGGCACTCATTGGTTCATCAGCTGGAGGACTTTCAACTTATCATACAGGGTTTAGAAATCCAGATATTTTTGGAAAAATAGGATTAATGTCTCCTTTTTTTGTAAAGGTAAATGATGATGATCATTCTGAAACTAAATTATATAAAAAATATGGGAGGAAAGAGAATTTAAAAATTTGGATGGATATCGGGGAAGCAGAAGGGATGTTTTTAGTTAGACATGTAAGAGAAGTGGCAGATAATTTAGTGAAAATTGGATACAAATATGGAGAAGAACTTGTATATTACCAAGACCCTAATGGTGCTCACTTTGAGAAGAACTGGGGAGAACGCGTCCATCTACCATTATTATATTTTTTTGGCGATATTGGTAAACCGCAATCGATTATATTAGATGGTCGCAAAATCGTTGGATTAAAAGGTATGGAAGTAAAAATCAATCCGATTATTAGCTATGACAGTGGTTTTATCATGAGTAATATCGATGGCGAGTATATTGTCAGCCAACCAAATATTCTGGAAATTGCCAGAGACGGAACGATAATTCCTAAACAGGAAGGTACTACTTTAGTTACTTTTATTTCAAAAGGTTTGAAGGCTGCAAAAGAGTATAAGGTGATAAAGGAATTAACGGAATTTGTAAATGTCTCAATCACTGTTAATGTACCCGAGAATACGCCGGAGAATGAACATATTTATATAAGTACGGGGATGATTTTAAATAAAGTTGATAAATATCGATATGAAGGGAATTTTAAATTACCAAGAGATCTTGCTTGTGAATTTAAGTTCTCAAGAGGATTTAGACTCTTCGAGGTTAATAAAGATGGGAGCCCTATAAATAATAGGAAATTTAAAGCTACCGAAGATTTAAAATTAAACTACACAGTTGAGAACTGGATAGAATAATCAAATGGAAAGAGAGGAAGACGTATATATGAAATTACAACATTTTAAGCCAACGTTTGAGGCGCCTTACTACTATGCATGTCACTTCCCCATTCTTCATGACAAGCTGCTTAGTATGGGCTCACTTAGCTTTTTAAGTTTAATTGCAAACGACCAATTATATAGTATTCCTGCGTGTTGTATAGATTCGGAAAGAGCTTTGGTGACTTTAGATTGGTATGCTCCTTTATTAAATCGTGATCAACAATTATTTTCATATAAAAGGAGAGCGTACAATAATTTTGAAGATGGGCTCCAGGGGATGAAAGATTGTATAGAATGTGAAGAGTTTTTTATTGCATCAGGATCTACCTATTTTCTTCCTTATAGTAAAGATTATAACAATTCTAAATTCATAAGAGGTCATACCGATCAAAAAAGTGATAAATATATTACCGATCACTATTTAGCTGTATATGGGGTGACTGAAAGCCACGTACTAATTCATGATCCAGTTCCTCATAAATATATGGGACCAATTGAAGTAAAGGAATTTGCTGACTTTTGGAGGGGGAATAAAAGTATTGCAGAGTTATCCTTTGCAAAAGGGTTTGAAAAGTTAGCAAGCTACGGCACTTTAGACGTTACTCTCAAGGAAACGATTACATCAGACAATATGAAGGAATGCTTTATTACGATATTAAAAATCGTTTCAAATGAGTTTATCAAAGGCACCGTCATTTCTAAAAAAGAAAAAACCTATTACTTCGGAATGGCCGTTTCAACACTTCTTAAATCTAATATAAATCAAGCAATAACGGAGTCTGCAGAAATATTACAAATGTATAGTAAATGTTTATTTGATATGAGATGGAGTAGATATTTTTTTAATGATTTATTAAAAGATATGTATAAAATTTTAGGAAACGATTTTCTTGACGAGTACCAAGAAATTATTAATAAATGGGAATTAGTATCTGGTTTTTTTCAAAAAAACGCTTTAAAGTCCGGCTTTAATATGTCTCATCTACATACTTTTAATCATCTTTTATCACAAGTTATTGACAAAGAAAAAGAATTTCATGAGAAGGTTTTAGTAGCAATATGAATCTTTGCCTTTTTGAACACGCTCTAATAGTAATGAAATATTTAAACTTAGCTAGGAGGTTCTTTTGATGAATAAACAATTAATCATTAATATTGTTCTTGAGTCTGTAGAGGAAATTAATCATATTCTTGAAGATAAAATACCTGTTCAGGAAGGTGAGTATGCTTATCTTTATGATTGGAGTCATGGATACTTGGATTCGTTTAGTCTTGTATCATTGCTTGTATGTATAGAGCAAGCAATGGAGGATCAATTGAATATGAAACTAGATTTAGTGAATTTAAATCATCTCGCTGATCAAAATAATCCATTTAGAACTGTTGAATCTTTAGTTAATCATATTATTGATTTAAGTAATGTAAACGACTTAAAAAATGAGAATAAAATTAAAACTTAACAAAAAAAGTGAAGATAGGGTATTAAAAAGCTCGTTTCATTTGTTGTTTTTGATTCATTCTATGAGGGGTGGAGAAATGTATATTAACTTTTTAATAGATCGATTCGATAAAAATAAAAAAGACTGTGCGGTAATATGGAATGATAAAGAGTATACTTATGACTGGTTAATACAGTGTATACAACATTTCAAAAGTCAGCTGCAAAAATATAAAGAGCTGGAAAAATCTGTTGTTTCTTTAGAAGCGGACTACTCTCCGTATTCCATTGCAATGTTATTATCCCTTCTCGATAGAGGTTGTATTGTTGTCCCGACGCACGATTCGTTAGTTAAAGCTATAAAGGAAGAATACAATGATATTGCAGAAGTAGAGCATTTTGTTAAAATCAAAGGGGATAATTTTGAAATAAAACATAAAAAAATAAAATCTGTAAAAAATAAATTGCTATTACAACTTAAAAATCAACATCATCCTGGCCTCGTGTTATTCTCTTCTGGAACAACTGGACGCAGCAAGGCGATTGTCCATGATTTTACTTTATTACTAAATAAATTTTCCGAAAGAAGAAATCCGAAGAGAATTATTCCCTTCATGTTATTTGATCATATAGGAGGAATTAATACCCTTTTTCAAGTGCTATCAAGTACAGGCTGTTTAGTCATTATTCAAGAACGTTCGCCATTAGAAGTTGGAAAAACGATTGAAAAGTATAAAGTACAAGCATTACCTGTTACTCCTACGTTTATTAATCTATTTTTAATCAATGAGACCTATCGCAAATATGATTTATCCAGCTTAGAAACGATTTCATACGGATCAGAGGTTATGCCGGAGAGCACGTTAAAAGCAATCAACGAGATATTTCCGAATGTAAAAATATTTCAAACATATGGGTTATCTGAGGTTGGTGTCTTAAGCTCGAAATCTAAACACGCAGCTTCTCTTTGGGTAAAAGTATGGGGAGAGGGTGTGAAGACGCGAATAGTTGATGGTGTTTTACAGATTAAATCTCATTCGTCAATGTTAGGTTATATTAATGCGCCAAGTCCATTTACGGAGGATGGCTGGTTGATTACAGGGGATATGGTAGAACAGGATGGAGAATACATAAGAATTTTAGGAAGGAAATCTGAAATAATTAATGTCGGCGGCGAAAAAGTATTTCCAGCTGAAGTAGAGAGTGTTCTGCGATTAATTAGCGGCGTTGAAGAAGTAGTTGTTAGTGCAACGACAAATGCCATAACTGGTCAGATGGTAAAAGCAGCAGTTAGATTAAATACGAATGAAAGCTTAGGGGAATTCAGAATAAGAATGAGGAACTTTTGCAGGGACAAACTTCCTGCTTATAAAATACCTCAGAAAGTAGTACTTACATCGAAAGAATTACACACTAATCGCTTTAAAAAAAACAGAAAATTAATTTGATTCTAGGCTTTTTTAGAGAGTAAAAATAACGCTTTCCAATAAACTAGCTAAATGCCTTGCGGTAAAGGGGTAAAAATATGAAAAATCAAGTTCTAATGGATTCAGCACTTTCTTATGGAAAGCCGAGACCATTGTGGAGGAATCGAACGTTTGCATTCATTTTTTCTGGCTATGTTTTGTCTATATTTGGGAATAGTTTTCATAGTATTGCATTAAATCTGTGGGTGTTACAAACTACTGGAAGCGCTAAATTAATGTCTACAATTATCGTAACCCATATGACTATCAATATATTATTTGGGTCCATTGCCGGAACCGTAGCAGACAGAGTAGAAAGAAAGAAGTTAATGTGGGGAACCGATATGGTTAGAAGCATTTTGGTATTAGGAATCGCTTTTTGCGTTGCGTTTCAAGTCCCATTTATCTTTATTTTGATTTTAACGGCCCTGACCGCATTCGCAGGACTATTTCAAGCCCCGGCATTTCAAGCTTCCTTAGTTGATATTGTCGGCAGGGAGAAAGTTCAACAAGCAACAGGGATAATAAATATAGCTGATAATATATCAAGAATAACTGGTCTTGCGTTAGGAGGAATGGTTGTAGCAATCTTTGGCGGGGTAACTGCGATTGTTTTAGATTCAGTTACTTTTTTTATATCCTCCATTCTTGTTTTCCTGGCAGGAACTATTCCGCATAGAAAAAGAAATGCTGGAAATAACAATTTTAAGGAAGACTTTATCATTGGATTTAAGCACTTGTGGAAAAATCCTTTCGCAAGGTCAGTGATTATTTTATCACCTACATTAAATATGTTTTTTATCACTTCCTTAATGCTCATTCAGGTAATGGCAGTAAAAGTTTGGAACGCCACGCCAGTGGAATTTGGCGTGATTGAAGCCTGCATTCCTCTTGGTTATATGTTAGGCGCCGGATTCATCGTGTTATTAGATAAAAAATTGAAACATCGTGGTTTGTATATTGTGGTAAGTATGCTATCTATTGCGCCAGTCTATATTATATTATCTTTTATCACCTCGTCACGACTTGCTATCCCTATTATTTTAACGATTGGATTTATGTTTTCCTTTTGCACATTATTGGTGAATATCATTATGAGGCTTGAAATAGATTCTGAACTACAAGGGAGAATGTTTGGAATATTAGGCTCCATTACAAGTATAGCCCCTTCTATTGGATTAGTTATTTCATCCATTTTTGCAGACATTTTTGGTGCATCAATGATTCTTATGATAAATGGTATTGGTCTTCTATTTGCCGGAATAATAGTAGTCGTATTGTTCAAACCTATTTGGTCGTATCATTAGCTGTTCATGGACGAAGTTAATAAGGAATGAGAGGGTTTAGCGTTAGAGGGGGGAGCGGTAAGGGGAGGAGATTTCCCTTACACCATCTGTAAGTATTTTTCATCTTTTATCCTGGTTATAATGTGTATAGCTCCAATCGATCGAGGGGGAAATGAGAAGCAAAAAGGAGAGATATGCATGGCCAGTCAAGGAAAATTACTGGAGGTTCAAAACTTACAAAAAACCTATGGAAAGAAAAACAATATAACAAAAGCTTTAAACGGTGTGAGTTTCGACATTCTCTCAGGCGAATTTTTAGGAATCATGGGGCCAAGCGGCTCTGGTAAAACGACATTGCTAAACTGTGTTGCAACGATCATACAGCCAACGTCCGGGCGTGTTCTTTTACATGGAAAAAACATCAGTGCGTTTGACAGCAAGGGGTTAGCGGAGTATCGCGGCAGTCGAATCGGCTATTTGTTTCAAGACTTTGCATTGTTGGATAATTTAACGGGACAAGAAAATATCCTATTACCATTAGCTATTCACGGGATGGACTTTACAAAAGCGCGTACGAAATTAGCCGAACTGGCAAGGATGTTAGACATTACGGATGTCCTTCATAAATTTCCTTCACAAATGTCTGGGGGGCAAAAGCAAAGGGTCGCCGCTGCGCGGTGTTTGATTTCAGAACCGGATATTGTTCTGGCGGATGAACCGACAGGAGCATTGGACACACGCTCGGCAAGAACGTTAATGACGAAGCTGGAAGGGATTAATCGTAGTAGTGGAAGAACGATTTTAATGGTTAGCCACGACCCTAATGCAGCAAGCTTTTGCTCCAGAATCCTGTTTATTCAGGATGGCGTCATCTTTCATGAACTGCGCCGTAAACAGGAGGAGTCTCGGGAGAAATTTTATGAGAGAATTTTAAAGGTATTAGCTCAGCTTGGAGGAGGAAGCGCGAATGTTCTCTAGGTTGGTTTTTCGTCATGCGAAACGCAGTCGGAAGGAGAATGTCATCTACTTTGCGACACTTGTCACAGCGGTAGCCTCGTTTTATATCATTCTTTCCCTGGGGAAACAAGATATCATTTTATTTTTAAGGGAGTTTGAAAGTGATGCGATTGATAAACTCTTAGCCTTAATGCCAATTGTGTATGTATTTGCGTTATTTTTATTATTTTTCTTAATTTTATTTGCGAATCGGTACCAATTAAATCGAAGGAGCAAAGAGTTTGGCATCTATCTCATGTTAGGGATGCGCAAGGAACGCCTTGTTCTTCAGCTTGTAGCAGAGGGGTTTGTGACATCTATTTTGGCACTTGTCTGGGGTATAGTCATCGGCGGTTTTTTAGCTGAAATCATCAGCTTAACAGCTTCTAAATTAGTCGGACAAGGAATCATCGGCCATCAAATGACCTTGTCGGCAAGTGCGATTTTCTTCACGGTCATCGGATTTTTATTCATCCAGTTTATCGCGTTAGGCATTCTTGGTGGAAAACTGTTTAATCAAGAAGTCCATCAATTACTTTATGAGCAGACGGAGAAGAAAACCGATATGGGTCATGTGGAAGGCAACGTGATCCATATTTTACTAGGTGCGATCCTGCTGGGTGTTGCCTATTGGAGTGTATTAGCTCATTTTGAAGATCTTGCAGGACTGCTGATGTTTGTCGCGTTGGCTCTCGGAAGCTTAGGGACGATCCTTTTTATGAGGGGATTTGCAAAATTACTAGGTTTATTGGCAGGCTTGTCTGAGCGCAAATCGACGAATGGGCTGCACACCTTTACAATAAGGCAGTTTCAGGAGAACATCGCGAATCGTTCGACCTCTGTTGCCGTCACCTCGATTCTTATCACGTTGTCTATCATTTTGATCGCCGATGGTGCATCGACGATTTTGAGCACGGGTAGTGACTTAAATAATCGACATTCCTCGTTATATGATTTTACGGTTAATGGAGATGGCGAAAAAGTGGAGGAATTTCTGGCTTCAGAAAAAATGGTACCATATGTAGAGAACTTAAACCTCCTGGAAATGGGTAGGATGAAAGACCAGGGCGAGCGGATGGAAGATGGTATGCGGTTGTCATTCGTGGATTGGTCTAAATTACGAGAGCAGCTTATTAGCGCTCTGCCAGGCGATCAGAAAGAGCAATTTTTATCTGGGGAAATACGGAGTTACACGATCAGTTCAGAAAATCCGGAGGCACTTAACCTGTTAGGGGGGCTGGAGATTGATGCAGCAACACCTTACCTCATGCCTGAATCATCCTATAATGGACTATTAGAAGCGATAGGAGAGAACCCGCTGAACCTGCAAGCAAATGAAATGGCGTTATACTTTAATTCAGACCTGTTGCATATGGATGATCCAGATCGCATGCCTGTACTCGATGAGATTCTTGAGAAGGCTGCAAAAGAAGGGCAAAGTCTGATGAGCATTGATGATCAAGCCGTATCCATACGTCCATCCATTCCACTGAGGGGGCTAGTGGCAGACCGTTCAGTAGAAATATATTCAGCGTTTATCGTCCCTGATCCGATGTTTGAACAATTCGTAAATCCGGAAACGTATATATCCTATTGGAATTTTCGCATCCCGCAAAAAGTACAAGAGCAGCGGGGCTTAATGAAACCGATGATGGAGGCGAGAGATGTTTTAACATCTGCCGGCTACGAGTTTGAAAGTTATTTACAAAACTTTGGACGAAAACTGTTCTATGTTGTTGCAGGAAGTTATACCGTCTTATACATGGGATTCTTATTCTTGATTATTGCCTGTACGGTATTAGCTCTACAATTTTTAACACAGATGAAGCAAACAGGCGGACGCTATTTAACGCTTTCCATGTTGGGTGCGAAACGTCATCAAATGAAAAAATCGATGCATAAACAGGTATTGTGGACCTTTCTATTGCCCGTGTCCCTTGCGTGTGTGAGTGGAGCTGTTGGTATAAGGGCGATGATTTCCTTTGCGATGATTCATATCGATAATCAACCGTTACTGTATCCTGTTGCCCTTGCCTTTGCGTGTATTATAATTTTCATTGTGGCGATTTATGGCGCAGCAGTTGCCCGTTCAGCAGATCATGAAATCGATAAATTGCGCTGGAAGCCGAATAGCGACTAAGGAGCCATAACTGTCACATCAAAGGAGGTGCTGAAGTGGCAAGGATTATCATTGTGGAAGATGATTCATGGATGAGAGAAGAGTTAATTGATATATTGCAAAAAGAAGGGTTGGAAGCAATCGCGATGACAGATTTTCATGATATCGCGCTTCAAATCGCCGCTTTGGCGCCGGACTTAGTCTTATTGGACATTAATTTGCCGGAACAATCCGGCTTTGACATCTGCAAAAGTTTAAAAGCAACAGGGATTGGTCCAATATTGATGCTTACATCAAGAGATAAGTTGCAAGATGAATTACATGGTCTTCATTTAGGTGCGGATGATTACCTCACAAAGCCATGCAATCGCGATCGATTGTTAGCGCGTATTCAAAACCTGCTGAGACGATTCGCAGGACAACCAGGCTTGATCGATGGAGGCAGTTTCTCGCTGGACCCCAATACCTTTACTTTGTATAAGGGATCGCAATCGTTGGTGTTATCCGCGAATGAAGGCAAGATTTTACTCGCTTTAGCACAGAATAGAGCTGAGGTTGTATCCAAGGCCGCACTGTGTGAATGTTTGTGGGGAACAGACCAATATATCGATGAAAATGCCCTTCAAGTCAATCTCACGCGCTTACGGAAAACATTGCGGCAATTAAACCTAGAAAATCACATTGAAACCATCAGGGGTCAAGGTTATCGGCTTAGGAGGCAACGGAAACCATGAGATGGATAAAGCGAATTGATGATTGTCTTCATGCTTATAAGCTATGGTTTCTTATTTTAATGGTGACAAACCTCCTGTTTATTTTTTTCGCTTGGTTGGCTTATCCGGAAACGTTTAAGGTGTTAGTGGGCCTGATGATTGTTTTTACGCTGGCAATGATAACGTTACCTGTTTTCCTGGTCATGAGACAGCAAAAAATAATCGAAGCCGCCTTTGAAGATTTTTTGCTGGAACCAAATGAGGTGAATGAAGAAAGACTATGTCGGGTATCTCCAAAGACCCATTGGTCGTTTATCCGTAAAACGGGGAGTGTCCTAAGGTCTTATCAGGAGGAACGGAACGAGCAAGCGATGGAGTTGGCCGATTATGAAAACTATATCGAAGGCTGGGTTCACGAAATGAAAAAGCCGCTGTCTTTGATGACATTGGTATTGGATAACCGCAGAGACGAAATGTCCCTTCTTGTCAGACGGCGCATGCTTCATGTTAGAGATCAAATGCTAGGAGACGTAGAGCGAATTTTGTATTTTGCGAGACTTGGAGCTGCTCATAAAGATTATATGTTTGAGCCGATACACTTACTGGCATTTTGTAAACAGATCATTGAAAACCATCAAACCCTATTAGATGAATCCGGTTTCCAAATACAGTTCAGCGGTGAAGAAGTAGAAATTTTTTCTGATCGGAAAGGCTTAGCTTTTATAGTAGAACAAATCATTGCGAATAGTACGAAGCACATGGAAAAAAATCAGGCTCGGCCATTGTTGCTATTTGAAACGGTGTATGACAAAGGGAGTGATTACATCATGTTTACTATTCGTGATAATGGGCCTGGTGTATCGGAAGAAGACGTACCATTTATTTTTGATAAAGGCTTTACTGGAAGGAGAGGTTCGTATACAAAAGAAGCAACAGGTATGGGCCTCTTTTTAGTGAGCAGGATGGCTTATGATTTAGCGATTCAGTTGGAGGCAAAATCAGAGCTTGGTTCAGGATTGGCGATATCGCTCCAATTTCCAAATGTGAAAAAGTGAGCTGTCATCCTGAGTGCTGTTAAGTTCCCGTGTAATGAAATAAGGGATTGTGGGAATCGGAATATTTTGAAATAATCGATAAGCAGGTTGCTTCCAAAAGAAACGAGTTGGCCGCTTATCTTGGTGATCGTGATCATTGGAAAAACGGAGTAGGAAAAGAGGGGAGCTGGAAAAGGTGAGTTTAAGAGCTGGATATGGTCTGGATGCTAATGGATTTATTGTAAGCGATGTTAGTGTAGAGAAAATAAATAATGCGTATATGCCTTGTATTCGAGCGTCTGTCGAGCGTCTTAAACAACTGTTTCCTCAACAATTGCACAGTGTTTATGTGTACGGCAGTGTCGCCAGAGGGGAAGCGGTTGCTGTGAAATCAGATTTAGACCTTATTGCTTTGTTTCATGGCAAGCTGAGTTCCGTTAGGTTGGCCGAAGTAAAGGGATTTGCTGGAGAGCTGTCTCAAAAGTACCGTTCTCTTGTTCGTGAGGTTGGTATCGCTGTTGCATATTACGATGATACGGTTGACCCCGCAAATTATTACGAAAGTGCATTTCTTAAGGAGCTCTGTGTTTGTGTGTACGGCGAGGATTTAGGGCAACGATTTGGTCCGTACAAACTGATAGCAGAGATTGCGATTCGCTTTAACGGTGACATTGGCGAGGCTTTATCCCGGACGTTTAATAGGCTGGAAGGCGCTGCTAACGAAGAGTTTAAAACAATTACCCAAGGCTTCGCTCGCAAACTTATTCGCACATACTATTCAATGGTGATGGTGCGTTCTCAAATTTGGACGACACGGCTTCACGAACAATCGGCAGTCTTCATCCACCACTTTCCAGATAAAGAATCCATAGTTCGCACACTGCTTCATTGGATAGATGAACCGCCGGCGGATCGTGAGACTGTCTATGCGTTGTTTAAAAGCGAGGGGGAGTGGGCTTGTGCGAATTTTACACATGAAGCCAATATTTCCTCTTACAAGTAAGCTTACATCGTTTCGCTTGGATAGGTGTAGAAAACAATGAAATATCTTTTTCATAAAAAAGTAGTCGCGTTTCTTGTTCTTATAGTGTTTGTTTAAAAAAATTGGTTTTATATTTTTGAACACGATCTTATCATATTAAGTTACGTTGGGGCTGTGTCAAAAGTCAAAACTATATGAGTCTGTTCAAAAAGGCAATGGTTCCGCACGATGCGCCCCAATTCCGCCTAAGTGCTGCCCACGTCCTATGGGCAACGGCGAAATGTCGTCATCCTGACTCCAAGAAAACCACTCACAGTCGGCCTGAAAAGAATGCATCGGCTCCACCCATTGTCTCTTCCTCTGCAAGCACAGCTTCGATGACTATCCGTCGAGACAACTCGATGGGAAAGGCACCGTAGCTTTGCTCGTCGTTGCACGCTCAATAGGAAAAAACCACTCTGAAAAGATCAAACGGCTTCGCTCATTGCTTCGGGGGTGTCTCAAAAGGGAAAAAACGCCCTTTTGAGACACCCCCTTCTTGCTTCAATACAAATTCAGCTTGGGGTACAAGTAGCGATCCTGTCTTTTTTCTTTCCTCTTCTCTCTCCTACATTGCTGCCTTTCCTGTTTGTTGTTCCAGAGCTTAAGGTTTTCCGATTTCATTTTTTTCAAAATTCGCTTCGTTCATGTAAACGCAGTTGTATCAACCTTCTGTTCTATTGCTTGAAGGCCGGTATAATAAAGCTTTCCTTTGCTTCCAATAAAGTGGTTGCACAATGTTCATTACATGTGTATAATGTGCATATATTATATATACACTTTGTGGAGGTTAAAGGAATGACATGCAAACTCACTCTTCGGTGACAATCAATGAAGGGGGAACAATCCTTTATACTTTAGAATACTCAAAAGGATGAAGCGTGAGAGGAGACGGGCTTAAATGGCAGACATAGAAAAAACATTTCATAATTATCGAGCAAAGCGTTGGATGATCAGTCCTTGTACTATTTATCTGTAGCCGCAATACGGACATTTCAAAGTGTTGTTAAAAAAATAAGAAGAGGGATTGGCATGAAGATAATTATTTCCAACAGTTCGAAAGAGCCAATATATGAGCAGATTACTAGTCAAATTAAATCTGCAATATTGGCAGGTGAACTACAGGAAGGGACGGCAATCCCTTCCATGCGTAAGCTCGCAAAGGATTTAAAAATTAGTGTGATTACCACGAAACGAGCCTATGAGGAATTGGAGAAAGCGGGCTTTATCTATTCCATTGTCGGCAAAGGATCTTTTATCGCAGAGCAAAATTTAGAGGTCATAAAAGAAAAGAAGCTGAAGGTTATTGAGGAGCAGTTGGGGGCGGTTGTAACGAATAGCAGAGAAATTGGATTGTCACTTAATGAACTGCAGCAATTATTGAAGATTATATACGAGGGTGAGGGGTGAAACAATGGAAAATGTGGTTGAATTAACAAATGTCACGAAAACATTCAAGGATTTTTCCATTAAAAATATGGATTTACAAGTGAAACAAGGCTTTGTAACGGGATTCATTGGCGCAAACGGAGCCGGGAAATCGACAACGATAAAAATGATAATGAATTTGTTAAGACCAGACGCAGGGGAGGTGAAGCTTTTCGGGTTGGACTACAAGACGCACGAGAAGGCGATGAAGGAGCGCATCGGGTTTGTTTACGACGGCAATGTCTTTTTTGATGGGCTGAACCTAAAGGATATCAAGCGCATTGTCGCGCCAGCTTACAAACAGTGGGATGACACGCTGTTTTACCGATATGTTGAGCAATTTGAATTACCGCTTACTAAAGCAATGAAGACTTTCTCGAAAGGGATGCAAATGAAGGCGTCATTGGCGATTGCACTGTCGCATCATGCAGAGCTGATCATTATGGACGAACCAACGGCAGGCTTAGACCCTATTTTTAGAAGGGAGCTGCTGGACCTTTTACAGGAACTAATGATGGATGGTGATCGTACGATTTTTTTCTCTACGCATATTACAACAGATTTAGATCGGATTGCTGATTATATCGCTTTTATTCAGAGCGGAGAATTAGTATTTAATCAGTCGATTCACGAAGTAGCTGAAAATTATGCGCTTGTGAAAGGAGGCCTGGAACTGTTGGATAGAGACACAGAAAAAGCTTTTATTCATATTCACCGGGCGCCAACAGGATTTGAGGCGCTGGCAGATAATATGAAAGCAGTGAAAAGTATTTTCGGAGACACGGTTGTGATTGAACGGGCATCTTTGGAAGATATCATGTATTACATGAAAGGAGGCGTACCCCATGTTTAATTTAATCAGGCGGGATGTCATACTGCAGAAAAAGATGCTGCTAACGTTCATTCCTTTTATCGGATTTTTTATTTTTATGGACTCACATCCAGCTCTAATCTTTCTCGTTGCCAGTATTTTTATTCCCTTTAATGCGTATGCTTACGATGAAAAGGCAGAGACAAATATATTACTAAACTCCTTACCTTACACTCGAAAGGAAATTATCGCATCACGCTATCTTGGTGCTATTGTTTATATGGCGTTATCTATTGCAGTGACAAGTCTGGCATTATTTATTTTCAATAAGCCTTTTGCTTTATCTGATATTGCGATTGGTGGGGGCTTATTTTTACTGTTTACTGCGTGTACCTTCCCGTTATTTTATATATTTAAACCCGGTTATATCTCAAGCGTTGTGCTTATTAGCTTTATTTTTTTAGCAGGTATAGGACCACCTATTGTGATATTTTTAGCGGAGAATTTAACAGCAATTACTGATTTTATTGCCAGTTTATCCATCCCGGTTATATATACGGGAGCGGCTGTTGTGATCATGACACTCTATGCGGTTTCGTGGGGAGTTACCACTATCATTTACCAGCGAAAAGCGTTCTAAGGGAGGCTTTCTATTCTAGTCGGATATTCAAACGATAGGTAAAGGTATTCGATTGTATCCTGCTAAACAAAGAGTGATCAAAACGTACGATTGCAATGGTTATGCTCTGATGAAATGATCAAGCTCCATTTATATCGATGAGCCGTACTCCGCGTGAAAAAGTGTTATGGAAATCTATATTAGAGCGTGTTTAAAAAGGCAATGGTTCCGCTCGATGGACCGGCTTCACTCACTGCAGCGTGTGTGTTCAAAAAGATTAAAAACGACCTTTTTGAACACACACGATTAGAAAATGGAAGCACAGCGTATCAAGCAGAGTTAGAATGGGTAAGGCGAACCATCGATAAATTAAAACGAATGGAAGAATGATCCGTACAGTTTGCAGCATCGATTTCATTGGAATAGTTTTTAGATGGAGATAATCATATAAAAAAGGTTGGTGGGCTTCGTGAAATCTAGAATCGGTATGGTGGGATTAGGTGATATCGCGCAGAAAGCGTATTTACCTCTTCTTTCAAAGGAAACAGATTGGTTATTTGTAGGGGCATTTTCACCTAGTAGAGCAAAGAGAAAGGCCATCTGCAATCAGTATCGTATACAAGATTTTGATAGTGTGCAAGCATTGGCTCAAGAGTGTGATGCTGTATTTGTACATAGCTCTACTGCATCACACTATGAAGTCGTTTCACAATTACTTAACAAAGGGGTCGATGTCTATGTCGATAAACCATTGGCAGCATCTGTCTCGGAAGCAGAAAAATTAGTCGAATTAAGTGAGAAACTAGGAAGAAAGCTCATGGTAGGATTTAATCGCCGTTTTGCTCCGATGTATGTAAAAGCAAAGGAAACAGCTAAACATATTGCTTGGGTGCGCATCGAAAAGCATAGAACGGACAACGTCGGCCCATATTCTCATGAATTTACGCTGTTAGATGATTATCTGCACTTAGTCGATACCGCACGTTGGCTCGCTGACGGAGATCTCCGTGTGCTGCATGGGATGGTGGAAAAAAATAGTGAAAGTCAACTGTTATATGCACACCATCACTATGAATCTTCTCAACATGTGTCTTTCACTACAGCTATGCATCGAAAAGCGGGGACGAATTTTGAACAAATAGAACTAGTAACAGACGGAGCAATGATCCGTGTAAAAAACATGAATACGACAGAATTTGAAAAAGAAAATGCCGTCTCTACGACATTATCTTCTTCATGGGATACGACTTTAAAACAACGTGGTTTTGAAGATGCTGTACAGCATTTCATTTTTTGTATTCAACATGATGCGAAGCTGCTTATTGACGGAAGAGAAGGGTTAAAGTCACAACGACTTCTGGATCAGTTGTTAAAACAAAACAATTAGTTATAGGAGTAACTAGCGGGTGTGTTTGGAAGGTTTTGTTGCTAGTGCTTGGAACCGTTGCGTTCAATTACCCGGTCAGGATACCCGGTGATTTAGGGGGATTAGTCTCGCCCCCTTCCACTTGATTGACTATCCCGTTCATTGCTCCTTTATCAATCTGTTTAAGACTTTACTGAATTTAAAATAGGTATCTCCTCAAGCAAATGTTTCAAATGAATAGCATCCCAAGGCATATGCTCCATTATTCCTAATCCAACGACATCCGTTACTTCAGCTAGTTCTTTCATCAGGTGAAGCAGTTGCGGTAATTGCATGGTTCCCGCAGGAGAAAGATGATAAGGTGCTTCAGGATTGGCGAATAATAACGAACGAAACGCCTTTGGGTCAAGCACGTCTAAATCAAGGTGTATAGCCAGATACTTGATGTTGCTTTCTTTTATCCATTTTTTTATAGGTTCGGTACTGGTCATTAACGACAACCTCATCTCCTTCAATATCCCCCCCATGAAGAAACATCGCTATTTATGTAAGCAAAGGTTTGCGCCAGGAAATACATTCTTATTAGGATACTGGAACTCTCCGCCAGCCCATACAACAAATTTAGACTGACTCCTATACCTGCAGGTCCAGCGCCCACAATGATAACGTCATAATGACTTATGCAAATCAAAATAATCACCTCCCCAATAAAACGTAATTATTACGATTTATTGGCTGATATGATTCTCTACTTTTGTTGTTTTGTCAAACTAAACAATTTTACTCCTGAGCTTTTGCCAACATAGCTTGGTTAATCTGCCTGGCATCTGTATATAGCTTTAATGCTTGACTAAAGTAACAAAGGCTTAATTACTTCGAACCAACTTGAAAACGATTACCTTGACTATGATGAATCTGCCGTTGAGTGTATAAGAACTATCCAGCTGTATGAAACCGTAGAAGTAACGACTGAACAAATCAATGTCATTGTCAATTGTAAGGCTGACTATCCTTTTTCGATTTAAGGATTATTTAATATTTGAATAAGAAATCATTAATTTTTACATTCTATGATAATGACATCAGCAATTAAGACATAGGGTCGATTGCTTTTAGAACTAAATTTGGAGAAGGAAGGAGTGAAAACATGAGAACAATTATATTCGTTTTATTAGGTTGGATTGGCGGACATCTATTAGGTAGTGGCTTTATAAAACTATTGTTGTTTATCTTTGATATCGATGTAACGAATGTACCATTTGTTATTTTGTTACTACCGTATCTCAGCGCACTTGGTCTGGCATTTGCACTGCCAATCATAGATAAAGCGAAACAATAAAGGAGGAAGAAGGAATGTTTCTCGCATTAAAAGAAGTGGGACAATCAAAAATAAGGTACACATTAATTAGTTTAATCATGATCGCTATTCTCTTTTTAGTATTTTTCATTACTGGCTTGGCAAATGGCTTATCTTTTGCTGATAGTTCTTCATTACAAAATTTAAAAACAGATTATATCGTAACGAATGAAGAGGCTGATGGGGCTGTGATAAATTCTACATTGTCAGAAGACCAATTAAAAACGATTGAGGAGCAATTAAATCAACAATCGACGCCCTTTTCTTTAACCATTTCAGCCGTAGAAGATAAACAAGGAAAAGAGGTCAACGTTGCGTATTTTTCAGTAGATACAGAAAAATACTCTGACATAGAAATCATAGAGGGGAAAAATATAAGTGAACTAACTGGAAATGAAGTTATCATTAACGAAAATATAAAAAATCATGGATATGAGTTAAATGACATTATTGTTGATAAAATTTCCGATACCCCAATGAAAATTGCAGGCTTTTCTAAAAATCAGACATACACATTTCTACCCGTTATTTATGCAGATTTTGACTTAGGCATGAGCAATATTTATGGTGACGAGCCTTCCTATAATGCGGTTTTGTATACGGGGGAAAAGGTTGACATTTCAGGATTCGATACATTGACAAAAAATGAAGCTGTTAAGTCAATACCCGGATATACAGAAACTCAAGGCTCTTTAATGATGATGGTTGTATTTTTGTTTATCATTTCTGCTTTTGTTTCAACCGTCTTTTTCTTCATCATTACGATACAAAAGTTAAATCAATTTGGGATTTTAAAAGCAGTGGGAGCGGATACAAAATATATTGCTAAAAGTATTTTCATTCAAGTTATTTTGTTAACTACAATAGGATTATCTTTAAGTGGATTGGCGATATATGGAATAACTCAATTACTGCCGGGTGAAATGCCGTTTAAAATATCACCAACATTAATGCTAGGTACAGCAGGGTTATTTTTAGTACTAAACTTATTAGGATCTTTATTATCTGTCTATAAAGTAGCGAAAATCGATGCGTTAGAGGCAATCGGGAGGGTAGAATAATGTCAAAGGAAATGTTAAGACTGGAGAATGTATCAAAAGAATTTGGAGATGGAGATTCAACGATTACTATCTTAAAAAATATATCATTATCAATAAATACGGGTGAATTCGTTGCAATTGTTGGACCGTCTGGATCAGGAAAAAGCACACTGCTTTCCATTGTAGGGGCGTTATTAACCCCTAGCAATGGAAGCGTGATGATAGACGGTGAAAATATTACAGCGTATAAATCACGTAGACTAACTTCTGTGAGGTCGAACAAAGTAGGTTTTATATTTCAATCGGCAAATTTAATACCCTATTTAACAGTTAAAGATCAATTGATGTTAATAAGCGATATTACACAAAACAATAAAAGAGAGAGCCTGAACAAAGCGAAGAAATTGCTTAATGACTTAGGAATAAGCCATAGAATGAAAAATTATCCGAACAAATTATCGGGTGGTGAAAAACAAAGAGTGGCTATTGCCAGAGCATTTATGAATGATCCAGATATTGTATTAGCTGATGAACCAACTGCCAGCTTAGATTCTGAACGAGGCAGAAAAGTGGTGGAAATGATATCTTATGAAGTGAAATCCAGAAATAAAGCAGCAATAATGGTCACTCACGACGAGAGAATGTTAGATTTATGTGATCGAACTTTATATATTGAAGACGGGAAAATGTTGGAGCGAGCATAATCATTACATGAGGATTTATACTATACATTGGCTAGCAAAACTATTGCATTCACAGCCAGTGTATAGTTTTCTTAAATAGGAATTAAAATATTTATGGTTAATTCTTTCTCCAAATAATTAGTTATTTTTTTTCATAAGCAGGTGATAGCGTTGTCAATCAAGAAAAGATTGCTTTACTCAAATATAGGTATGATCATTATTCCGATTTTTGTCGTCTTGATACTTGAAATGTTTCTTGGTTATTTATTGTTTATTGTGTACGAAGGTAATCCACAAGGAACAGAATTAAACTGGTTTATCGGAATTCGATTTGTAGGTATGCTATTCATTTTAGTGATAACGAATGGCTTGCTTACTTATTTTGTATCGAAAAGTATTATTAACCCTATTAAGAAACTGTCTAATGCAGCAAAAAAAATCAGCGAGGGCGATTTGGATTTTAGTGTCGCTTCAGATAAGAAAGATGAATTAGGTGACCTTTCCAATACTTTTGACAGGATGCGTTTGGATTTAAAAGAGGCGAAAGCGGATCAATTGCGATATGAGCAAAATCGTAAGGAGTTGATTGCGAGTATTTCTCATGATTTAAAAACACCGTTAACATCTATAAAAGGCTATGTCATTGGTATTCAAGATGGAGTGGCAAACACACCAGAGAAATTAGCTCGTTACATGGAAATAATCTATAATAAGGCAAATGATATGGATGGCTTAATTGATGAATTTTTTTTATACTCAAAATTAAATTTAGAACGTGTCCCTTTTAAGTTTGAGAAGATTGACCTGTATTCATTTTTCACCGATTTTATTGATGAATTAAATCTTAGTATAGAAAAGGATCAAGGTACTGCAACGTTATTCGCTAATACGGAGGACTCTTATATTGTAAAGGCTGATCGGGAGCAGTTAAAGCGGGCGGTAACAAATATCATCCAAAACAGTTTGAAGTATATGGATAAGGATCATAAACAAGTCCAAGTTTTTTTGAAATCTGAATCAGATCGGGTTATTGTGAAGATGGAGGATAATGGAATTGGAGTATCTACAGAAGACCTGCCGTACATTTTTGAGAGCTTTTATCGCACTGATTCATCAAGAAACTCCCAGACTGGCGGCAGTGGGCTTGGATTATCAATCGTTAAAAAAATTATAAATGAACATGGCGGAACCATTTGGGCTGACAGCAAACTAGGAGCAGGCACGAGTATAAATTTCACACTGGAGAAGGTGATTGAATGAAAAAAATATTAATCATTGAGGATGAAGATAGTATTGCAGAATTAGAGAGAGATTATTTGGAGGTTAATGGGTTTTCTAGTGATATTGCGAAAACGGGCGAGGACGGATTGAGAATGGCAAAATCAACTGTTTATAACTTGATTCTGTTGGATTTAATGCTTCCTGGAATGGATGGATTTGAATTATGTAAACAGCTAAGGAAAACGCTCGATATACCGATTTTAATGATAACAGCCAGAAAAGAAGATATAGACAAAATACGGGGATTCGACCGTGGCGCCGATGATTATATTGTAAAGCCTTTTAATCCAAATGAGTTGGTTGCCAGGGTTAAAGCCCATTTATCCAGGTATGAACGGTTAGTTAATCGCAATAGTGAATCAAACGATATCCAGGTGGAAGGATTATTCATTGATCGAAACTCGAGGCGTGTTTTTTTACATGGTGAGGAGAAAATGTTCACTGCGAAGGAATTCGATCTAGTAGTCTTTTTAGCAACAAATCCAAACAGAGTGTTTAGCAAGGCGCATCTATTTGAGCGTATATGGGGTATTGATTCAATTGGAGATTTAACTACTGTGACAGTGCATATTCGGAAGATAAGGGAGAAAATAGAACAGGATCCTTCCAATCCAAAATTTATTGAAACCATTTGGGGAGTAGGATACCGTTTTATAAAGGAAGATCCAAGACATAAAATAAACTAAAGAGGGTGTATCAAAAGCCAAAACTATAAGAGTCTGATCAAAAAGGCAATGGCTCCGCACGATGCGCCCCAATTCCGCCTAAGTGCTGCCCACGTCCTATGGGCAACGGCGAAATGTCGTCATCCTGACTCCAAGAAAACCACTCACAGCCGGCCTGAAAAGAATACATCGGCTCCACCCATTGCTTCGTGCTTGTTCAAAAAGATAAAAACTGATCTTTTTGAACAAATACTATAAAAAAATATCAGGGCAATGGCTCCGTGCTTGTCTCTTCCTCTGCCAGTATTGCACTGTGATGTCGATCCAAGTGCCATCGCGCGCGATGACACAATGAGACAGCTCGCAGCTTCCCAGTGAAGAATGGCTCATTGCTTCGTGCTTGTTTAAAAAGATAAAAAGCGATCTTTTTGAACAAACAATTGAAATTATTAGGAAATAGTCAAATCAGAAGGATAAAACTTGACGTTGTTAAATATAAAAGTTATCATGGATATGCAAAGTCTTTAATTGAGGTGAACACTGCGTTATGAAGTATTCGAAAGCGACAAACTATGCACTGCACACAATGCTGTTTCTTGCAGCAGCCACCCCAAATAAGTTTGTCGGCGTTCAGCAACTGGCGGAGCGGCAGGAGGTTTCGTCTACGTATTTATCGAAAATACTGACCAAGCTTGCGAAGGCGGGAATGATTGAATCCGTTTCAGGCGCCAATGGCGGATATAGACTAAAACGGGATTGGGAAGAGGTTTCGTTCCTTGATGTCATTCACGCAATTGAAGGTACAGCCTCCTTGTTCGACTGCGATTTGAACCATGGGCCAGAATGTTTGATTCAGAAGGTGATGGTCTCGGCGGAAGAGAAAATGGAGGATTGCTTGAGAGAGCAAAAAATAGCTGATCTTGCCAAAAAAGTAGCGCTTGATTTATGATGGCGGCTATTTTTTTGAAATAATGAAAGATATAATGACTCTTTAAAGTCTGTTTTATTTTATCCGTTAATGGCGGAAATTAAAGATTGATGGAGGTGCTTAAAAATATGGAAAAACAACAGCTAGATGTAGCCATTATCGGCGGGGGACCGGCAGGGTTGAATGCCGCCCTTGTGCTGGGACGGGCGAGGAAACAGGTGGCAGTGATTGATGAAGGCCGTCCCCGCAATGCGGTGACTCGCGAAGCTCACGGGTTTCTTACCCGGGACGGGATAAGTCCGGCTGATTTTCGGCGAATAGCAAAGGAAGAAATCAGCGCTTATCCCAACGTCTGTTTTGTGGCGGATACGGTTGTGTCGATTGCGGGAGCGGACGGTCAGTTTCAAATAGCGACTGCCCAGGGAATCACTTTTGTAAGCAAGAAGCTGCTGTTTGCCGTCGGCATGAAGGATCGACCGCTGGATATTCCGGGGCTTACGGAGGTTTATGGAAAAAGCGCCTTCGTCTGTCCGTATTGCGATGGCTGGGAATTAAGGGATGAATCGCTTGTCGTCATTAACAAGGGGGAAGAACTTCTGCACTTTGCACCGATTATATCCGGATGGACGGATCGTTTTACCATCTGCACAAACGGACCTGATGAACTGACGGAGGATCAACGGGAGGAGCTGAGGCGGCATCAAGTGCCAGTGTACGATTCACCGATCCGATCCATTGATTCAAACGACGGGATCGTACATCAGGTTGTTCTTGAGGATGGGACGACAATTCCATGCAGGGGGATCTTTTTTAAACCGGAGCTGATCCCTGGCTCGGATCTGCCGCAATCGATTGGATGCGACATCACGGAAGCGGGAATGGTTATCGTCGATGACTTCGGAAAAACGAATATTCCAGGTGTCTATAGTGCCGGGGATGCGGCATCTAAAATGTATCAGGCCATCGCCGCTGCTTCTATGGGCGCGCTAACCGCCGCAGCCATAAACAATGAACTGAACATGGAGGGGTGGAAACGAAACGGGTGAAAAGCGGTTACTCATGCAGTTGAAAGGACATCCGAAGGTTAGTAAGTGATGAGCTCCGCTTTTCCATGCGGGATGGAAGGTGGAGCGTCAGGAGAACAGAACGATTGCTTCCTTGGAGACTTCGGCGTTTGCCGTTTCGCGTATGTAGCAAAAAGTAATTGCGAAGGTCAGATTACTGACTTGAAAGGCATTCAAATGGAGGGGATGCCAGCTAAAAAAATTTTCAAACAGAGGGAGTGACTAGCATGACGTTGGAGTTTTCGTTCGATGCCAAAATGGCGCTTGCTTACGAGAAAAATACTCGAATCTCAGTGCCCACCTATGACACGTTATTTGAAATGATCCAATCGTATTTTCGAATGCAATTGGGCGAAAAAGCGGCATCGTTGCTTGTTGTCGGTGCCGGCGGCGGCAATGAACTTTCCGCGTGGGGTCCGACTAACCCGAACTGGACGTTCACCGGAGTTGATCCTACTGTGGAGATGCTGAAGCTTGCTCAACAGAAAGCAGTTCAGCTCGGGATAGAAAGCCGTGTCAGACTTATTCAGGGAAAGATTGGCGACCTGCCGCGACACGATGGAAAGTTTGACGCGGCAAGTTGTATCTTGGTGCTGCACTTCATTCACGATGAACAAGAGAAGTTGGAGCTGCTAGAAACGGTGAAGGCTCATTTGAAACCGGGCGCCCCATTTGTGCTCGTAAGTGCGTACGGAGATCGCGATGGTGGCGAACTTCAAGACAGAATAAACGTGTGGAAAAGCTTTTTTTTAGATGCCGGAAATGAACCATCTAAAGTGGATGAGATGGTAACCAAAGTTCTGACGCAACTTTCTTTCCTTCCTGAAAGACAGATCACATCTCTGTTGACGGCAGCGGGCTTTACCAGTATTACCCGCTTTTATTCCACAGGACCTTTTGCGGGCTGGATTTGTCATGCGGAATGAATAATCGTGAAAAAACAAGGAATAAGTTAACCTGTTGCATTGGTGCTGTGTCAAAAGCCAAAACGATATGAGTCTGTTCAAAAAGGCAATGGTTCCGCACGATGCGACCCAATTCCGCCTAAGTGCTGCCCACGTCCTATGGGCAACGGCGACATGTCGTCATCCTGACTCCAAGAAAACCACTCACAGTCGGCCTGAAAAGAATGCATCGGCTCCACCCATTGTCTCTTCCTCTGCAAGCATAGCTTCGACGAATATCCAAGTGCCATCGCGCGCGATGACACAATGAGACAGTTCGCAGCTTCCCAGTGAAGAATGGCTCATTGCTTCGTGCTTGTTTAAAAAGATAAAAACCGATCTTTTTGAACAAACACGATAAAAAAATATCAGGGCAATGGCTCCGTGCTTGTCTCTTCCTCTGCAAGCACAGCTTCGATGACGATCCGTCGAGACAACTCGATGGGAAAGGCATCGTAGCTTTGCTCGTCGCTGCACGCTCGATAGGAAAAAACCACTCCTATCGGGCTTTTGAAAAGCTGCAGCGGCTTCGCTCATTGCTTTGGGGTGTTCAACAATATGAAATAACGCTCTTCCAACTTCCTGCGGGAAGCGAAGGGCGAAGTGCTACGAAATTTTTTTCGCTTCAGCAACGCTTCTCCCCGTTTTCTCACTTGGTTAGACCGAGCGCAAAACGATGATGGCGAATATTCATCCTTCTTCATGTTATTTTGTCAGAAGCTTTTTTAACCGGTGATACTTCGCTTCGTCCAGCTCCCCTTGCGATTCAGCTTTTTATAATCAACGTAATATCACGGTCAGTTTGTCATGAAACCAATCAGGGGAAAGAGGTTGCTTATTTTGCTGATAAGGGAGGTTGCTCCCCCTTGTCGTTGTTGTTTATACTTGATTTAAAAGTGTGAGTCAATATCCAGAAAGAATCCAATGGACGGTATTCGGCCTTGACTTTCTATTTTCAGCTTATCCGTTGTCAGACTTGTAATGAACTTCTGTTCAATGCTGATTCCATTTAAATCAAAGGAGAATACGATGACGATTATTAATAAATTGAAGCTCCATAAGTACACAAACATGGCCGTTATCAATCAACCGAGCGATTATGATGTATTTGCTGAACAAGCGACGACATGGAATAAAGACCATGATGCTGTTTTTATTTTTGTGGAAACGGTCGATGAAATGGTGGCGTACACACATCAAGTCATTCGTCATCGATTCTTGCTTGAAAACGGCTATTTATTTTTCGCTTATCCTAAAAAGGGCAATCCCCGCTATAAAACATTTATTCACAGAGATGACATCTTCCCGGCAATGAACGTTGGTGAGGGTGGTTACGTTGCCGACAGCGATCTGAAGTTTTTGCGCATGGTAAGCATGGATGATGTTTTCACTGTCGTTGGGTTAAAGCGTGAGCAAAAGAAAGCAAAGAACTCACTGTCAGCAAGCCAGCGTGTTGCCGATTATGAGGACCGCGTTAAAGAGCTTGAAGCACAAATAGCTGATCATCCAGAGGTGCTTTCATTTTATCAGCGCTTGACGCCTGGCTACCAAAAAGACTGGGCTCGCTATATCTTTTCCGCCAAGCAGCAAAAAACGCGTGAAAAGCGCCACCAGCAAATGATCGACATCTTGGCACAAGGATATAAATCAATCGATTTATACCGTCAAAAGAAGAAATAACTCGAATGTGATTTAAACTCACGAAAGATTTATGCTTTTAGGAGGGAGGTTAACACGATGTACGAATTAAAAACAAAAGAAACCGACAGCAGTGTTATTGAATTTATTGAAAGGATGGATCATCCCGGAAAACGTGAAGATGGCTACAAATTATTAGATATTTTTACCGACACAACAGGCTATGAAGCGAAAATGTGGGGGACAAGTATTATCGGGTTTGGCAAATACCATTACAAATATGAATCCGGACACGAAGGCGACGCGCCGTTAGTCGGCTTTTCACCTCGAAAAGCTAAAATCAGTTTATATTTTGCGGCGGGTGACACACAACGAGACAAATTGTTAAAGGCTTTTGGGAAACACACAACAGGAAAAGCTTGTGTGTACATCAACAAAGTAGCAGATGTTGATGTCGAGGTATTAAAGGCATTAATCGAACAGTCTGTAACGTTCTTGAAAAAAACCTATCCAAATCAATGATTGTTTTCAAAAGCTTGTCGAGACAACCGACATTGATGAACGGAACCAATATTAGGGAACATGAGAAACACCTCTAAGTCGCGAGTCAATTAACGCAATAAAAGGTATAAAAATTGGCAATAAAGAATCCATTTTGAAAAACGATGAATTAAAATGGATTCTTTACAAACTAACAAATGATAAAGTTATGCAGCGATGATTAACCGAAGGGATGCTGTGTACCGGATAAATAAATGACGCGGAACCGGTATTGGTGCAGATTATCAACCTCTGTTAAGATTCAAGAGCACCTGTGACTGGGACTTGGTAATGGCTTATCGATGACTAAGATTGAATTTGGAAATTGTCTGCTTTTTAAAATTGTCCCAATTAGGCGTTGGCATGTTTGCTTGTTGTTTTAACTTATCAAAAGAATCTAGCAGTGCCGCCATCTCACTGAAAGATTCGTCTACAGATAATTTCATAAACGGTAATTGATGAAGGATTTTTAGGGCAACGTACACACCGTATCTGTGGCTTCGAATCATGTTCACTTGATTTGCAGGGGTAATCGTATAACCTAGCTTCTCCAATATCTGAAACCCCTCATCCATTACTGATACAGCCTGCTTTAACAGCTGTTTGTCCTTAGCTGCCTTTTTCAAATCACCGTCGTAAAGATAGCTGGTAGCGTTCAGAGCCGCGATGGGGACGATATGACTTTTTAGCCAGGCGTCCATATCCTGTTGATAAGTTAATGTATACTTCACATGCGTAAACGCACTTTCCAGCAACTGTTTAAATGGGATTTCGCCATATAGACTGCCAAGAACCATCCTTCCCCTACCGCGCACGCAGATAATCTGGCCACTTTCTTCTCTGCGTCCTCCGCTAAGTTGAAAGCCAAAGACGACATTTTTTTTAACGCGGCTGTTTTCCTCTAGAAAACGTTGCATTTCATGGGCATCAGCATTGTTCCCAACAAGAACAATATGACGACTCTGATTTTCTGCAAGAATGGGCAGAACTGCTGGCAAATCATGATATTTCATCACAACAAAAATGAGATCATAATGATTGTCAGGTTGAAGTGTGTTGATAACATTAACTTTATCAACCGTCGTTTTTCGCTGAAAATAATGGCGGATGACAACTCCGTCTTTTTCCAGTTGTTGTGCCCGCTTTTCTCTGGCAAGTACCGTGACATCATTTCCTCCGCGTACTAGTACGTGGGCAAGATAACTACCTAAAACTCCCGCACCGAAAACTAAGATATTCAAGTGATAACCTCCATTTTCAACAATTGTTGATTTTTAATCATTTGTTGGATACGATTAAATTAACAGCTTTTCTATGATGTATCAATTGTTAAAATCCCCGGTTTTGTTGATTTTTCAACAAAATGGATTCTATTGTTTAATAAAAGGAGCATGTTCATGGACAGAAGGATAAAAAAAAGTCAAAAAGCCATCATGAATGCACTCATTCATCTGATGGCAGAAAAAGATTTTGAACATATAACGATTAACGAAATCGCCGAGCATGCAGATGTGAACCGGGGGACTGTTTATTCCCACTATACGGACAAATACGATCTATTGGATAAATGCATAGAGGCGCAACTGCAACAATTAATCAAAAGCTGCCTGCCAATGGATGAAACCGAGACGAATCTATCCATGGATTCATTGCTCCGAACGTTTCAACAAATGGAGAAGGATATTTTTATTTACAGAACGTTATTGACAAACAAAGGCGTTCCTTCCTTCCGAAACCACTTACAAGAAATGATGAAAAAAGAAATACGGGAACAAATCAATGAATATAGTATGGATGATACAAGCAAGGAGATTATAGTGCAATTTTTGAGTTCGGCGATTGTCGGTGTGATTGAATGGTGGTTAATGCAACAAACCGTTCCTTGTTCTGCCAAAAAGCTCTCAGCAATGTTACGGCAGTTGCTCAGGCTTCATTCTGAAGGCGCAAGCCTCCTTCTTGAAGGGGCATCCGACGAATTCGCAGAGGATAAGGGGGAAGGTTTTTAAGTATTGTTTATGATATACCCAATGAAATAGCATATCATACATGCATGTTGTTCCACTTGTTTGAAAGGAATAAAAACAAGCGCAGCTTGTCGGTTCCCCTGAGTCCATACTTGCAGAGTTAGAAGGATTTAATTGACAATGATTATCATTATTAATATATTTGGTATAGCGGTTAAAAATATGCTTGGTGAAAGAAGGCGTTGACTAAGTAAAAAATTATTTTTTCACCGTCATGATTTTTTATGAATCACTGTCAAGAGAGACAAAAGCCAAGCTTTCTTTTAAAACCAGCAATGATTTTAGTAAAGGGGATCAGCCTGATGAAAAAACTATTATTACCGTTTTTCCTTATCGTTATCCTTTTCTTAAGTGCTTGCGGCAGCAACGAGACAACAGATGAAAATAGCGCAGCAGGTGCAGAAACCGAGCCAGAAACAATGACTTACGAATCCGAAACGGGGCCAGTTGAAGTTCCTGTCAATCCGCAGCGAATCATCGCGCTTACGAATGGACCAAACGTTCTTGCATTAGATGGAAACATCGTTGGCATTGACGAATGGACGAAGGCGAATCCTCTATTTGAGGAGAAGCTGGAGGGCGTGGAAGTCGTTTCCGATGCAAGTCTGAATGCAAATCTGGAACAAATCCAGGAGTTGAACCCGGATCTCATCATCGCGGGATCGTGGCAGGATAATCTTGAAAGTCTAAGTAAAATTGCTCCTACTGTTGTCTACACATGGGGGGAATTAGATTACTTAACACAGCAAATCGAAATCGGTAAACTGTTAAACAAAGAAAAAGAAGCAGAGGAATGGGTGAGCGATTTCAAGGAGCGTGCTCAAGCTGCAGGAGAAGCGATCCGTGAAAAAATCGGTGACGACGCAACTGTTTCCGTGATCGAAAACGGCGTGGACGAGCTGTATGTATTTGGGGATAACTATGCCCGCGGTACGGAGATCCTGTATCAGGAAATGGAATTAAACATGCCGGAAAAAGTGGAAGAGATGGCACTTGAATCAGGTGTTTACACGCTTTCATTAGAGGCCGTTCCCGAGTTTGCCGGCGATTATATTGTCCTAAGCAAAAATCCTGATGTTGATAATTCCTTCTTTGAGTCGAACACATGGCAAAGCGTTCCTGCCGTTCAAAATGAACGCATCATTGAAATAAACAGTAAAGCGTCCACCTACAGCGATCCCATCACACTGGAGTATCTGTTAGAGATTTTTGAAGATTCCTTTTTGAAGGAGTAGGATGAATCACAAGCACCTCCAGCTGTCGACCACGTTTAACAGGTTGGAGGTGCTTTTTTTATTGTTTGGTCTCAATGGCCATTCAAACATACCTCTTTGGATCGACCTTTTATGTTACTCATCGGGGCTACCTCACCCATGGTATGTTATCGCCGCACTTACTTACGTCATCTGTTATCTACGTATTCCACGGAAGGTTTAGCGATCGTTTAGATCTCCACTTGTTTAATGATTCTTGCAGGATTTCCGCCGACAACGACATTATCCGGTACATCCTTTGTTACGACCGACCCGGATGCGATGACCACATTGTTTCCTATTGTTACTCCAGGATTGATAACAGCTCGTCCTCCAATCCAGACATTGTGGCCGATAGTTACCGGAATACCGTATTCCGCACCGGAACTTCTTTCAGTAGGATTTAATGGGTGAGTGGCTGTATAGATATGGACGCCCGGCGCGAGCAAACAGTTATCGCCAATCCGAATCTCACAAACGTCCAGCATGACACAATCGAAATTGGCAAAAAAATTCTCTCCGACATGGATGTTATAGCCATAATCACAGCGGAATGGCGGTTCAATGTGAATACTATCCCCGATGGAACCAAACAGTTCCTTTAATATTGCCGCTCTCTTGCTGTCGTCTGTTTCAAGGGACGCGTTGAATAACCTCGTTAGCCTTCTGGCATTTTTGTTTTCCCTTACTAATTCCGGATCGGCGGCATGATAAAGCTCCCCGTTTAACATCTTTTGCTTTTCCGTTTTCATTTTCTAGCTCCTTTTTAATAAATCTCATATAGTGTGTGTTCAAAAAGGAGGACATAACAGCGGCAAGAAGATCGAGGCGCGGCAGACTCGAGCAGCGGAGCGTACACGGAAACGTACGTGAGCAGCGCAGAGGCAACGCAACGATGAGATTCGCAGGCGCTGTTTCCTGGATTTTTTGAACATCCTCATATAGTTAAAATTTGTGTTTGAGGCATTCGTTACAAAAGATAACCGATGCTGCCAAAGCAGTTTCCGAAGCCATTTTCCCCGTTGCTTTATACAGTCAACTCGATCAGGTTTCCTTCCGGATCTTCAAAAACGTTCTCGTAATATCCGTCTCCTGTAATGCGAGGACCATTCATGTGCCGGTAACCATCTTCTTTTAACCTTGCTGTCAGCTGATTAACGGCCTCCTTGTTACCAAGAGAAAAGGCAATATGGGCCCAGCCGATCTTATCGCCGGTGCACTGTTTATTCACACCTGCCTTACGCATAATCTCTAAACGTGTGCCCGAATCAAAAGTGAGGAAATAAGATTCAAATGCCTTTTCTTCATTATGGTACTTTTCGTTTGCCAGACCATTAAAATACGTTTCGTAAAATACCTTCATACCTTCCAAATCGTTGACCCAGAGGGCTGCATGCTCTACTTTCATTTTTTTTACACTCCATTCATGTTAAGTGAGAAATAGCAACAAGCATTATCGTTATTTATTGTTAGAAACAGTTGTATCTTTTATTTCTTTGATCATGAGATCAAGGCACATGCATTTTAATCCAAATAAATAATCTTGTTTCCAATCACTGACAATAAACTCGGGAAGATGTTCTGTCGGAATATAATTGGAGCTTTGTTCAATCAGCTGGTCTAGTATAAATATGTCCACTTCTTTATCAGAAAAAATAATAGTGTGAGGGTTGATAATGGCGATAAACGAGGCCACTAATCTACTTAAGGCATCCATTGCCTTGTCGTTTAGCTCTATCTTCCCTCCGCTTGCATTTTCAAGCGCCTGCTGGAAATTTTGTTTATCATACTGTGGAACAAATGACACTTCTCCTGAGAAACAAGTACTGCCGCGGACTACTTCGCCGTTGACCAATATCCCTGCCCCCGGACCGTTTTTTCCTAAATACACATAAATTATCGATAAATCTGTCTGCATCTGCTTGCTTCTTTGATACCCGAGAACGGAGGCATTCATATCATTCTCTATTACAACAGGCATAGAAAATGTGTTCTCGATATACCCCTTCAAATCACAATTCTGAAGCTGCTCATAACCAGGTATGAAAAAAATTTTTTCATTATTGACAGAACCTGGTACACCGATGGAAATAGAACGGATTTTCGGGAATTCTTCCGTTATTTCTTGAATACATTCCGTCAATTGCTTTAAATCGTCGCCTCCCAATACCCTTGACTTTTCCCCTTGCGCTTTGATTTCCCCAAAACAATTGAAGACAAGATAATGGATTTCTGCTCTCTCCAGAAAAATAGCTAAGCCTAACATGTACTCCGGATTGTACGCATATCTTTTTGGCCTTCTGCCGCCGCTTGAATGGTCAAGGCCGAGGACAAAAACTTCTCTGTCATTTTCCATTTGAGCTAAGAACTTACTTATTGTAGGAAAGCTTATTCCCAAATAGTCGCTAAGCTCCACTTTTGTGGCGCTTTCAAGCTCTAAAAGCGTCTTGCGTATTCCAAGAAGGATTGTCTTCTTCATTGCCTTTGGAGTTGTTTCCATTCTAGTCACCTCCTGTCGATACATATTAAAGATGTTTAAAAAGCAGGGAGACAAAAAACTTATTAAATATCTTTAATAAGTACGACAACATTATATCAAATGGCGTGCTTGCAAGCAACGCAAAGGAATAGTAGAAAAGGTGCGCAGTTTGCGATGCGGAGAGGTGGTTGAACCGGCATGCTATAATGAAAAAGGACAGCGGACGGGAGGAAAATATGAAAACATCTGTTGGGTTGTTATTAACCATTTCAATCATTGCTGTGTCTTTCGCAGCGATATTCGTAAAGTGGTCCGATGCGCCGGCCACCATTTCAAGCATGTATCGAATGTATCTAGCCTGTCTGTTTTTATTGCCGGTCGTTTGGGTGAAAAAGGGAGAGTTTAAGAAGCTCACCAAGCAGGATTGGCTCGTGTTGATGACTGCCGGTGTTTTTTTAGCTTTACACTTTGCTTTGTGGTTCGGTTCATTAAAACTGACAACCGTTGCCAGTTCAACACTCATCCTTTCTTTACAGCCAATCGTTGCGCTGATCGGCGGATATGTGATTTACAAAGAAAGCGTCGGCATGCTCACCTTGATCCCGATCGGCATTGCGATGACCGGCGTCGCTTTGGTTGGCTGGGGAGATTTTGCATTCGGCAGTATGTCCGCTATGATAGGAAATCTTTTATCTTTTTTAAGTGTGATTGCCGTAGTCGGTTATTTGTTTATTGGTCAAAGCAAAGTAAAGGCGATGGCTCATTGGATATACAGTTTTTGTGTTTTCTTGTTTGCCGGTATCGCATTAACCATTTATAATCTGATTGCCGGTATCCCGATCGGCGGGTACGAGATGCGGGAATGGGGGGTTTTCTTTTTATTGGCCGTCTTTCCTACCATTGCGCACGTTATATTTAACCACCTGCTAAATTACGTGAATACAACGACGATCTCCATGAGCATTCTCGGTGAACCCGTCGGGGCGACCATTTTAGCTATCCTCTTATTGGGCGAACGCGTTAACGCCCTCCAGGTTGTGGGTGGATTCATTGTGTTATTCGGCGTCTTTTTCTTTTTAAGTCAGCAAAGCAAAACGAATAAACGGGAAAATAAACCGGAAAGTCTTGCTGATTCCGGTTGATCTGACGAGCGTTGTTCCATTGTTCCACTGTTCGATGGTATGGAGACGCAAAAAGGAGGGGGAGACCCCTTCCTTTTTCGACAGCTGGACTGGCTGTAACCTGTATCATTGATCATGAATCGCAAGGCAAGACTTTCTTGTTGTTAATTCTGTATCAACAAGTATTTTCATTTTATCACTTTCCGTATTTTCAATCTCCTCGAGTAGCTTCTCTACAGCAAGGGCAGCGATTTTATCTTTTTTAACATGAATGGTTGTTAACTCCGGACTGATTATTTTCGCTTCGTCAATATTGTCAAAACCAATCACGGATACATCTTCCGGAACGTTTATTTTTAACTCGCTTAATGACTTAATGACGCTGATTGCCATATAGTCGCATTCACAAAATAATGCTGTTGGCAAGTTATCCTCCAGATTTAAAATCGCCTGTTTGAATCCCTCCTGAACCGTTACATCTGTCGGTGATATTCGGAAGCGATGCTCGGGGTGGATGGTCAAATTATTTTCCGCCATGGCTTGTTGAAATCCCTTCTTCCGCATATCAAAATTGTACATTCTTGAAGTGGATTCCACATATCCAATCGTCTGATGCCCCAGATGAATGAGATGTTCTCCGGCTTGATACCCTCCGTATACATTATTCATCACGACAAAATTGATATCTAATGTTTCATAACAAGTATCCAATACAACTAAATTCGGCTGTAGTTTTGAAATCGTTCTAATTTGAGTGTCTGTTAAATTTGTCCCCAAAAGTAATATTCCTGAAGAGCGTTGAATCTTCTCCAGGTTTTTAATTTCTTGTTCCAACGACTCGACGTTAACCGAGGAGATGATCAGCGAGTAGCCTTTAGAGGTGATGAATTGATCAATATTGTTCATTAACTCCATGAAAAAGGATTGTGACTGGTATTGTTCCGTGATGATACCGGTATGTGTGCATGCTACGAAACGAAAGATTTTGCTTGTGTTATTGCTTTGTGTTTTTAACGTTCTCGGAATATAACCTTCAGCCTCTGCAATGTTTAATATTTTCTCTCTTGTTTGTTGACTGACCCCGGGTTTTCCATTCAAGGCCAGGGAGACGGCGGATTTTGAAACGCCGGCCATTTTCGCAATGTCATCTATTTTCATGATTATACCAAACCACCTTTATTGTAGTTGCAACGATGCTATGAGGATAAAATCGATTATTTTTAGTTTAGTAAAAAAGTTTAGTTATGTCAATAACAGAAAAACCGGAGACGCCAGTGATGCCCAAACCGCTTTTAATAAATAAACGAACTAAACAAAACGATATCTTTATATAAAATATACTTAAAATTTATATAAACTTATTGACTTGTTTTCATGTTGTTGATATTATGAGATTACTAAATCGTTCTCATTTTAGTTGTTTAGTGGGTAAAATCGATAAAATTTAGTTCATTTCTATAAGGATGGGAGTAACGACATGGATAAATTAAAACTGGGCTTTGCTCCAACAAGAAGGTTTGTGTTTAGTAAGGAAGACGCGTACAAATACAAAGAGATAATAAAGGAGAAAATACAGCGCTTTGGATTAAATATTGAGATTGTCGATTTGGAAGGGATTAATGAAGAAGGGTTACTATTTGACCGTTCAGACGAAGCGGCTGTTATAAAGCGCTTTCGATTTGAAGAAGTTGATGCTTTATTTTTCCCGCATTGTAATTTCGGAACGGAAGATCTTGTTGCCAAGATAGCCAAGGCTGTTGACAAGCCAGTATTAATTTGGGGACCGAGGGATGAGGCGCCGCTGGAAAACGGCATGCGGCTTCGAGATACACAATGCGGGATGTTTGCTACAGGGAAAGTACTGCGCCGCTTTAATGTCCCTTTTACCTACATTACTAACAGCACAGTGGATTCCCAAGTATTTGAGCGAGGCTTCAAAAATTTCGTTGCCGCTGCAAATGTTGTTAAACACTTTAAGCGGCTTCGAATTCTGCAAATTTCAACGAGGCCGGCTGATTTTTGGTCGGTCATGTGCAACGAAGGGGAGCTGCTGGAGAAATTCGGGATTCAAATTTTTCCGATGACCCTGGCTGAAATGAAACAAAGAACGTTGAAGGTTGAGAAAAATGACAGTGCTGAATTAGATGAAGCCATTAGTTATATAAAAGCATCGCTTGATTGGACTGCGGTGAATGAAGAGCAAGTGCGGCGAATTGCCTCATTGAAGGTGGCGATGAAACAGCTTGCAGTAGAGACAGGCAGTTCAGCGATTGCGATTCAATGCTGGTCTACGCTGCAGGATATTATTGGTATTATGCCTTGCTTGGCGAATGCGATTTTAACCGATGAACAAATGCCGGTGACCTGTGAAACCGATATACATGGCGCTATTACCTCAATAATGGCGCAGGCCGCAACGTTAAATACTGTTCCGACGTTTTTTGCGGATATTACCATCAGACACCCCGAAAATCCGAATGGGGAGCTGTTGTTTCATTGCGGAAATTTTCCAGTATCACTAAGCAAAGAAGAAAAACCAAAGCTGGAAAAACACTTTCTATTTGAAGATCACTCGCCGGGAACGCATGAGGGAGAAATCAAAGGTGGCGATATGACAATTGCCCGGTTTGACGGGGATCACGGAGAGTATTCGATTTTTCTCGGGAAGGCGAAAGGAATGGAGGGACCGTATACAAGAGGTTCATATGTATGGATGGAAGTGAATGATTGGCCGCTTTGGGAGGAGAAATTGGTGAAGGGTCCTTATATTCACCACTCTACCGGGGTTCATGCCAATATTGTTCCGGTATTATATGAAGCCTGTCGATATATTCCCGGGCTGACGCCGGACCCGGTTGATCCAACGGAAGCGGAAATTCAAGCCTGGCTGCGGGGCAGTGACATAAATCAATAAGGACAAACAGGAGGGCAAGGATGGAAAAGATAACATTTTTGAAGCGTAAAGCGGTAGAGATCAGGAAGTCATTGATCGAAATGATTTATGAGGCTGGCACAGGACATACAGGGTCTTCGCTTTCCAATACGGACATTTTGACGGCGCTTTATTACAGCGTGATGAAGGTGGATCCCCGCAATCCGGCCTGGGAGGAGCGGGACCGTTATATTCAGAGTAAAGGGCATGCTGTTGAATCGTATTGGGCGGTATTAGCTGATAAAGGATTTTTTCCGAAAGAGGAATTAAAGACCTTCTCTTCATTTAACTCCAGATTAATCGGTCACCCAAATAATAAGGTGCCAGGCGTTGAGATGAACACCGGCGCATTGGGACACGGTTTATCGATTTCTGTCGGCATGGCATTGGCGGCCAAGCTGGACAACAAAGCTTATCGAGTGTTTACCCTGATGGGGGATGGTGAACTGGCGGAAGGATCTGTTTGGGAAGCCGCCATGGCTGCGTCGCAGTATCAGCTAGACAACCTAATAGGAATCATTGATCGCAACAGATTACAAATTACAGGGAATACATGTGACGTGATGAATAATGAACCGCTTGATAAAAAATGGGAGAGTTTTGGCTGGGACGTTGTTGAAGTGAATGGTCACGACTTCGCTGAGCTGACGGAAGCGCTAAATGTAACAACAGCGAATGGGAAACCAACGATGGTCATCGCCAACACCATAAAAGGAAAAGGGATATCGCTGGCGGAAAATGTCGCTGGCTGGCACCATCATGTTCCAAGCAAGGAAGAATATGATTTGGCAATGAAAGAACTGTCTGAGCAATTGGAGGTATTATCATGAAAAACACAGCACTTAAAGGGAGTTCCAAAAATAGCATTGCTAACAGGCAGGTTGTGAGCAGCACGTTAATGGCATTGGCTTCGAAAAATAAGGATATCGTCGTTCTGACGAGCGATTCCAGAGGTTCCGCCTCTTTGGTACCCTTTGCTGAAGCGTTACCGGAGCAATTAATTGAGGTAGGCATCGCGGAACAAAATTTAGTAGGCGTTGCCGCGGGCTTGGCGGCTTCCGGGAAAAAACCGTTTGTCGCTTCGCCAGCTTGTTTCCTAAGTATGAGAAGCATCGAACAGATCAAAGTAGATATTGCGTACTCGAAAACAAATGTGAAATTAATCGGCATCAGCGGCGGAGTGAGTTACGGTGCGCTTGGGATGTCCCATCATTCCTTGCAGGATCTTGCCGTTACCAGAGCAATACCGAATTTGCATGTGATGATGCCTGCTGATCGTTTTGAAACAAAAAGAATGATAGCGGCCTTGGTAGATTACGATACCCCCGTTTATGTTCGAATCGGTAGAAATCCTGTAGCCGACGCGTATGTAAATGATCAATACGAGTTTGAAATCGGAAAAGCGGTAACGATGAGGGACGGTCGTGATATCACGATGGTCGCTGCGGGAGAGACAGTGCGGGTGGCGCTTGATGCGGCTGAAATTCTTGAAGCGGAAAACATTCGTTGCCGAGTGATAAATATGCACACCATTAAGCCGTTGGATGAACAAGCGGTCATCAAAGCGGCGGAGGAAACCGGAAGAATTATTACGATCGAAGAACACAGCATTTATGGCGGGCTTGGTTCCGCGGTTGCAGAAGTCATTGCTCAACATTGCCCCATTCCTGTTCAACTTCTCGGTATTCCCGATGAGCCGGCAATTACCGGTAACTCGAAAGAAGTTTTTCGACATTATGGGTTACATGCTGAAAATACGGCGAATGTTGCGAAAAAAATGATTAGTTTGTGAACGGGGGAACATCAATGAATGAGGGATATATTCTTGCGATTGATCAAAGCACTTCTGGAACGAAAGCGCTGATTATTGATAACCAAGGCAGGATTATTTCAGCTAAAGCGGTCAGTCATCAGCAAATATATCCTCAATCGGGTTGGGTGGAGCACGACCCGATGGAGATTTACGAAAATGTGAAGAAGGTGATAAATGAAAGCGTTCAGACAACTGGCGATAGGACAGGGAAATGGAAAGCACTAACAATAACAAACCAGCGGGAGACTGTTGTGGTTTGGGACAAACAAACCGGTGCGCCAGTATATAACGCGATTGTTTGGCAGTGCCGCAGAACCGCTGGAATCTGTGCCGCGCTGAAAGAGCAAGGCTGCGAAGAGAAGGTTCGCTCAAAAACCGGATTAACGATGGACCCGTATTTTTCAGGAACGAAAGTGAAATGGATATTAGATCATGTACCAGGTGCCAGGGCAAAGGCGGAAAAGGGAGAGCTTTTACTCGGAACGATCGATAGCTGGCTTATTTGGAAGCTGACAAAAGGAAATGTTCATGCTACCGATATTACGAATGCCAGCAGAACGCTTTTATATAACATCTATTCCTTGAGCTGGGATGACGAGTTATTGCAGCTGTTTACCATACCAAAATCAATGTTTCCAGAAGTGAAATTTTCCGATGAGATATACGGTAATGTTAAAGATGCAGCAATCAATTTGCCTGAACTGCCGATCTCGGGGGTCGTGGGCGACTCGCAGGCGGCATTGTTCGCACAGCAGTGTTTTGAGAAAGGGATGGCGAAGGCCACCTTTGGGACAGGCACTTCCTTCATGGTTTATACAGATAAGTGGCAAACAGGGAACCGCGGTCTGGTTACCTCTGTAGCCTGGGGCTTTAACAGCAATGTCCACTATGCTTTGGAAGGGATTATTCATACCACAGGAGACGTGATCAAGTGGATGAAAGAAGATCTGGCTTTGTTCAGTGATTTTGCGGAAGCAGAAGCGCTGGCAGAAAAGCTGGATGGTAATGACGGTGTTTATGTAGTTCCTGCCTTTGTGGGATTGGGCGCTCCTTACTGGCGTCCTGATGCGAGAGCGGCAATCGTCGGGATGAGCAGAAACACGAACCGGTCACACCTCATTCGGGCGGGACTTGAAAGCATCGTATACCAGGTAAAAGATGTCATCCAGCTTATTTATGATGACGCGGGCGTGCCTGTGAAGCAGTTAAGAGTAGACGGCGGCGCGACATCCAATGATTTTTTGCTGCGATTTCTTGCTGATATTTTACACATGGATGTAATCGTTTCCAATGTGTCAGAGCTGTCGGCTCTCGGATCGGCTTATCTTGGCGGACTTGGTATCGGCATGTGGGATTCAGTAGAAGATATAAAAAGGTTAAAGAGGACAGGCAGAACGTTTAAACCGAAAATGAGTCAACAATCAAGAAGTAACTATTATCAAGGATGGAAGAAGGCGGTTAGTTCCGTTCTAAATATAAATATTTAACCAAAAAAATGAAGAGTGATCGTTTGGAACAAGCGATTTAAGAGGATGTTCAAAAAGTGCGGGAAACAGTGCCTGCAAATTTCTTCGTTGCGTTATCTCTTCTCTGCTCACGTACGTTCTGTGTACGCTGCGCTGCTCGCGATTTGTTATGTCCTCCTTTGAACACAGGCTTTAAAGAAACTCGCCAAGGGGGTGAAGCCCGATTAAGATGCTGAATGCCATTGTTCTTCAAAAAAATTGTATGATGATCCGTGATGTGATGTTGAAGAAAAGCTACCTAAAGCGAAAGCGATGGAGGAGGGGAAGTTATGAATTATGAAAAACTTGCTCAGGAAATAGTACAAAAAGTTGGCGGGAAAGATAATGTTAACAGCGTCATCCACTGTGTCACACGCTTAAGGTTCAAGTTAAAGAATGAGTCTTTGGCGGATGTTGAAGGGATTAAAAATCTTTCCGATGTGATGACGGTTGTTATAAGTGGTGGTCAATTCCAGGTAGTTATTGGAGATGAGGTAGGAAAAGTATTTGCGGAAGTCATCAAGCAGACTGGAAATGCGAACAATGAGGCAGCGGATGATTCGACAAAAGATAAAGGGAGTTTATTCCATCGATTTATCACAATTATTTCCGGGATTTTTATGCCTATTTTAGGAGTAATGGCAGCTTCCGGTATATTAAAAGGGTTTTTGACTGCGGCAGTTGTGCTTGGATGGATGACGGAAGACATGGGCGGCTATCAGGTTTTATTTGTAACCGCTGACGCTATGTTTTACTTTTTACCGATTATTTTAGGTTTTTCAGCAGGAAAAACCTTTAACACCAATTCTTATTTAACCGCTACCATAGGCGCGGCGCTGGTATATCCGACAATGGTAGAATTATATAATGCGGGTGGAAGTCTCACATTTTTTCAAATACCAGTCGTGTTAATGAGTTATGTGCAATCAGTTATTCCGATTATTATCGCGGCGTTTTTTACAGCAAAACTGGAGAAACTGCTATTAAGAATCATACCGAAGGTTTTACAATTAATTTTTGTTCCAGCAACGCTGCTCGTCGTTGTCGTTCCTATGTCCTTTTTAATGATTGGTCCAGTTTCAGTATATGCAAGTTCCTTATTGGCTGATGGCGCGATGTGGCTCTATTCTTTAAGTCCGGCAGTAACGGGCTTTTTCCTGGCAGGCGTTTGGCAGTTAGCCGTTATGTTTGGGCTTCACTGGGGATTTATCCCGATTTTTATTAATAACATTACGACCATTGGATATGATTCCATTAATGCGTTGTTATATTGTACCGTCTTTGCTCAGACTGGTGCCGCTTTAGCTGTTGCAATAAAAGCAAAACAAGCAAAATTGAAGACGATTTCAACATCAGCAACCGTATCAGGTTTCCTGGGGATCACCGAACCAGCCATCTATGGTGTGAACATACCGCTTAAACGACCGTTTATTATGGCGTCAATCGGTGCGGCGTTCGGAGGCGCTACCGCCGGGTTCTTTAATGCCAAAATGTATGGCGGTTTCGCCTCAGGTGGGGTATTTGGTATTCCAATGTTTATTAGTCCGGAGGGGCTAAGCTGGGAGTTCTATGGTTTCGTTCTCTCATTAGCTATAGCATTTTCGTTAGCAGTTCTTTTAACTTACTTTTTAGGATATAAAAGTGATTTGCCGATGGAACAAAAAGAAGAGGTTAACAAAACACAGGTTGATAAAGTAGATGAAAGACTGAACAGTCCGCTTAAAGGAGAATTGGTCAAATTAAAAGAAGTACCGGATGAAGTGTTTTCAAGCGGTATGATGGGGCAAGGGTTCGCGATTATCCCTGAAGATGGAAAGGTGTATGCTCCTTTTGATGGAACGGTGATGAATGTATTTGAAACCAAGCATGCAATTGGTTTCATTTCATCAAAGGGTGCGGAAGTCTTAATTCATATTGGTTTGGATACGGTTCATTTGAAGGGAGAATGCTTCAATATTTTTGTTTCAGAAAAACAAGCGGTGAAAAAGGGAGATCTAATCGGAGAGTTTGATTTGGAGGGGATCATTGAAAAAGGTTATAATCCGATTACACCTGTTGTTATTACGAACGCCAATGAATTTACAGATATTTCAATAAAACATACGAAAAAAATGGTGAGCAAGGATGACGTTGTATCGGAAGTGAAATAACTTGGCTTTCGGAAGGTAGAACAACTCTGGAGAGGAGGCAGAATGGCTGTTTTCTCTCCTGCATCTTACATTGGGAGTGAACTTCTTTGCCTATGTTAAAAGTATCGAAAAACAGACGACATTTAGAAACAAGTTCCGGCGAAACGTTTTTCTACTTAGCTGATACCGTCTGGAGCGCATTCACCAACATCTCTTTCGATGAATGGGAGGTATACCTCAACTATCGAAAGCGTCAGGGCTTTAATGTGCTTCAAATCAACTTGCTTCAACAATGGGATGCGAGCGGTACGGAATTAAATATAAAGCCTTTCGCGTGTAAGGAGGATGGATCGTTTCAGTTTTACTCCAGAAACAACGAATATTTCGAACGGGCGGAAAAAATGATAGAACTGGCAGTGAATAAAGGCTTCGTGCCTGCGCTCGTCCTATTGTGGAGCAATTATGTTCCTGATACATGGGCATCCAACATCGATGACAAAAATAATATGCCGTTAGAGCTGGTTGAGGAATATGTCAAATATGTGGATAGCAAATTCTCTAAATACGATCCGATTTATTTAGTCAGCGGAGATACTGATTTTCCGACAGCGCGATCCATCGACTATTACCGCTTGGCGTTAAATACAATCAAGCAATTAAGCCCGCACTGTCTGGCGGCATTTCATATAAGAGGTCGCTTAATGGATATACCTGAAGAATTTTCCAATAGCGACCAAGTAGACTTTTACATGTTCCAATCGGGGCATAACTCTGAATTCCAATATATGTCTTATAAGCTGGCTGAGGAGTTTTACAACAAGCCTGTCAAGAAGCCGGCGATCAATTCGGAACCTTGCTACGAGCAAATGGGATATAGTCGAATGAAGTACGGCCGTTATAACCGGTTTGATGTAAGAAAGGCGGCGTGGCAAAGCCTGCTGTCAGGCGCCGGTGCGGGTGTTACTTATGGCGCTCACGGGATATGGAGCTGGCATAAGGAAGGAAAGGATTTCGGCTTGCTGGGCGAGGCATTTGATAAACCTTTTGATTGGAGAAAGGCGATAACCTTTGAAGGTGCCTGGGATTACAGCTTTGCCAAAAAGATAGTTGAGCTGTATAAACTCTACGATTTAAAACCACTGGATATTGTGTTAAAAGACACGAAGGAAATTCGCCTAGCTGTCAGTGAGCAATCAGCGAATGTCGCCATCTATGTTCCGGTGAATACGGTCATTACGCTTGACCAACTGTTTGCCAATTATCATTTTATGGTAATTGACCTGGAAAACAGACGTTTTGCAGATGCCGCTATCATGGTTGAAGAAGGAAAAACCGTGATCGATATGCATCTGTTCGAGGCTGATGTGCTAATCATTGGCGAGAAGCGGGCTTAAGGTTAGCTTGAACAGGAGTTAACAACGGCTGTTTGAAAAAAATTAGTTGTATGGGCTGGCGTAAATGCGTATCCCTTAGTAAAATTAGACTTTGTGAGTCATGCCGGTTCTCGAAGCATACGCCTCTTTGATTGCCGCCTTTGACAATCCGGTTGATGCTGAAAGCTAGCATTTTAAGCAGGCGCTGCTTTGTTTACTATAGCAAGTTTCTTTAAGTGTTTGTTCAAAAAGATCGGATTTTATCTTTTTGAACAAGCACGAAGCAATGGGTGGAGCCGATGCATTCTTTTCAGGCCAACTGTGAGTGGTTTTCTTGGAGTCAGGATGACGACATTTCGCCGTTGCTCATAGGACGTGGGCAGCACTTAGGCGGAATTGGATCGCATCGTGCGGAATCATTGCCTTTTTGAACAGACTCTTTAATGAATTGCTTGAAAGGCGTTGGAAAAACGAGCTGCGATGTTGACCCGCAACTCGTTTTTTTATATCTGCCCATTGGGATGAGGTGTTAAACTGAAAAAAGTATAGCGTTAAAATAGCGCAATACACAGAGAAGGGAGTAATCCGACTTTTTTAAGCAAAGGATGTCGTGTATAATAATCTGTTTTCTTATAGATTGGATAGGAAAGGGGATAGAACAGATGGATTGGCTTAAGAGAATGAATAACGTATTGGATTACATCGAAGCTTCGCTGGAAGATGAGATCGACTATCAAAAGGTAGCGCAAATTGCTTGTTGCTCGGAATATCATTTTTCAAGAATGTTTTCATCCATTTCCGGTATTTCACTCTCTGAATATATAAGGCGGAGACGTTTAACGCTTGCTGCATTCGAAATTCAAAAAGGGGATGTCCGGATAATGGATGTCGCTGTAAAATACGGGTATGATTCCGTTGATTCGTTCGCGCGCGCCTTCAAAAAGACGCATGGATTTACCCCCTCGGCAGCTCGCGAAAAAGGGACGCCCTTAAAAGCCTTTCCTAGAATCTCCTTGCAAATTTCAATAAAAGGAGACACTGAAATGGATTACAGAATTGAAAAGCTGGACTTTGAATTAAGAATTATTGGAAAAGGTCAGACTGTGAAAACGAGCAGAGCGTTTAAATCAATTCCTTCGTTGTGGAACAAGGCAAAAAAAGCTGGATTTATGCAGGAATTAAAGAGCATGTCATGGGAAGATCCTAAGTGTACTTTGGAAAGTCTTTTAGGTGTTTGTGGAAAAGAAGCGGCGATCACAGACGACGAATTTGTATACTTTATGGGAGTTCGGTATGATGGTGCGCCTCCGAGTGATATGGAAACACTTATCCTGCCTCCGTGTACGTGGGCCGTTTTCCCTAATGTTGTCGAAGCGTGGAAGAGGTTGTATTCTGAATGGATTCCGACCTCCGGCTACGAACTGGCTGATTTGCCGTGCATTGAATGCTATTACCCGCCGAAGCATCAACCGAGGCGCGAGCTTTGGGTTCCCGTTATTCCTAGGTAAGGCAGAATAAATCAATATTCATCAACTTGGTTGTTTTGCGAATTTATTCAATAAGGTTATTTTTTATCTTTTGGCTGTTATTGTAAACGTTACTGTTATTGGACCGCACCTTCACGCTTGCGCGAAATGAGAAAACGTTTAAACTAAACTTGAAACGGGCTGGTGAGTGCGGGGCACGAGGTAAAGAGGTTTGCGGTTTAGTGGTTGGTACCGGTCTTGCCAGTGTGCTTCAAGCGAAAGGCGCGCGCGGAAGCTCAATTATCCTTTATTTTGAGGTGGAAGCATGAAGCAGAAGACATATATTGAGATCAGCAGAACATCACAATATGTTAATAAACTAGGGAAGTTTTCCGTGTTGATTGATGGTGTTGAAAGGGGAAAAATCAAAGATGGCGAGAGCGTGCGAATGGGTGTACTGCCCGGTGAACATCTCATTGAAGTGAAGGTGGACTGGTGCATAAGTGAGGCACTGACATTTACCTTGCATGAAGGAGAAGTGCGAAAGTTCCGATGTGGAAGTCCGCTCCGGGGGTGGAAGATATTTTTCGTACTGTATTATGTTTTGTTCCTGCCTAAGAAATATTTGTTTATCGAGCAAGCAGGCAGTGGAAGAAGCGGGGATGAAAGCAGTAAGATAAGCTGATAGGGATTTTGAGAAAAATGTCTCGAAGTCGTCAGCGCGCGGCTGACAGGGGCTTGCGAGATCGTGAGACTCATTTTAACATGAACAGAAGACCTTTGTTTTCCGAACGACTGTCAGGCCAAAGGTCTTTTGTTTTTTCGTGCAACATCCGTCCATTGTTGTGCTGTTAATGAAATTGGTTCATTGTTTCGGCTAACAGCTCAAACGAGTGCAGACGGGCTTGATGGTCATACACTTGCGTTGTGACAATCAGTTCCTCCGCCTTCGTCTCATCGATAATCGCCAGCAGCTTATTTCTGACAGTAGCCGTGCTGCCTATAGCTGCATACCGCAGCATGTTGCCGCGAATCATCGCCTTTTCATAGTCGCTCCACAACGGATCTATTTTGTTCACCGGTGGTTTCAGTTTCTGTCTCTCTCCACGAATAATGCTTAAAAACTGCTGTTCCTGTGATGTTGCCAGCCAGGCTGCTTCTTCCTCTGTCGCGGCAGCAATCACGTTAACCCCGACCATCACATATGGTTGCTCCAAGGATGGAGACGGTCGGAAATGATGGCGGTACAGCTCCAGTGCAGGCAGCAAATGATCCGGAGCGAAATGACTCGCAAACGCAAACGGCAAGCCGAGCTGACCGGCCAACCGGGCACTGAATCCGCTGGATCCAAGCAGCCAGATCGGGATGTTCAATCCTTCTCCTGGAACGGCGTGAACTCCCGGGGGAGCACCGTCGAGCGCGGGGTTGAGATAAGCGCGTAATTCGCCCAATTGTTCAGGAAAGTCGCTGCTGCCGCTAAGTAAATGTCGGCGTAAGGCTCTAGCTGTAGGCTGGTCCGTTCCTGGAGCACGTCCGATACCTAGATCGATCCGGCCTGGAAACAGTGATTCCAGCGTACCGAACTGTTCAGCAATAATCAGCGGCGCATGATTCGGGAGCATAATGCCGCCTGACCCGACGCGAATGGTCCGTGTTTGCGCGGCAACATGACCGATAAGAACGGACGTAGCGGAGCTTGCAACCCCCTGCATATTATGATGTTCCGCCAGCCAATAACGGTGGTAGTTCCAATTCTCTGCATGGCGGGCTAAATCTGCTGTATTGCGGAACGATTCAGCGGGGGTTCCCCCCTCCAAAACAGGTGCCAGATCCAAGATCGATAATTTCACTTGCTGATTAGCCATCATCCATCAACCTCCCTTTATTGTCATTGGATTTTATCGGAAATGCGGTCTATAAATGTGTGCAGCGCGGCGATGTCTGAATCAGAGAGTTCACTTGTCATCTCCTCCATAAACTGCCGTCTTTTTAACGTCCGTTTCCACAATTCCTCTTTCCCGATATCCGTTAATGACACAAGTGTAAAGCGTTTGTCTTGATCCTGTTTACGGCTGGAAATAAGCTGCTGTTGCTTCAACTGCTTTAAATGCCTGGTAACTGCCGCCCCATCTAGACCGAGCAGACGCTGCAGTTCCAGCTGGCTCAGCTCGGTGTTCTGGTGCAAATGATGCAGTATTTCCAGCTTTGTGCAACCGATACTGACAGCGGCTGTAAACGCCTGGTCCATTTCTTTCAGTAACATGTGCAGGCGGAAAAATAATTGCTCTCTGTTAGTGCGAGACTGTTCGATTTACGACACCCCCCTCGAAGCTTGCCAATAGGCGTATCAACTATTTCGCATGTATTCAGCTGAACGGAAATAGATTCAATGGGATACAGCCGGCCAAAGAACGTTTGCGATAGGGATGTACTTGTTTGCTGTATCACTCTCTATATCGTTGATTTATTAATTGACGTATCAAGTATTTTACGAGAAGCGAAGAAGAAATGCAAGTGATGTAAATCCGGAGATTAGTTTCTTTTGGAAATGGCTGTTGAACTATATACTAATAAGTATCTATATACTCGGTAAATAGATACTCAGTATATAAAATAAAGGGCTGATTATAATGATTGACCTGATTATCCTGTATCAATGGGAACTGTTTATTGTGGCAGAAATATTATCAGTAGTGGCGCTGCTTTTGTTTGGCGCAGTGCGTTATTTCATGGGGAAACGCAGATTCAGCCTGCTGTTCCTTTTTATGTTTCTTCTGTTACTCGCACTGGAAGCAGTCATGGCGATCTTTATTTATAATGAAACAGGAGAAATTTCAACTTTTTTGATCGTTATAACGGTGTTTGTCATTTATGCTTGCACATTCGGGATTGGTGATTTTAAAAAACTGGACCGGTGGATGCGTCTAAAAATCGGTAAATGGCGCGGAGTAGAACTGCTTTCGGAGAAAGAGATCTACATCATGAACAGGCAGAAGGACCCGCGTTACATCGCGAAAAAATATCGCTACAGCTCCATTGCTCATCTCCTCGTGTTTGCAACCGTTCAAGCCGGCTTTTGGATGTACGGCACAGCTGGTGCGGGTGAAATAATGGCGTTTATCACAGACTTATCCTGGATAGGGACGGAGGATATCGCGGAAACACCTTATGCAAATGAAACAATGTACCGCATTTCCATGACGTGGGGCATCGTTTTTATTATTGATTTTATCTGGTCATGGTCTTATACTATTTTTCCTGCAAGTGAGAAAGGATGAATGCCACGTTTGAGGCAGTCTGGGGAAAGAAGCCGTTTCGAACCGGGGAAGAAACCGCTCCAGTGCTGAAAGGAGTTGATTTTTCCGTAAAGGAAGCGATAAATGATGAATAAGAATGGCTGGAGAATATTTTGTTTGGAAATGAAAACCTTTAATAGAATATAAGAAGTGAAGCAGTCGGGCTGGATCCTATACGGATTCCAGCCTTTATTTGGTGTGCCGCCGTCCCTATCTGGTATAACTGTTTGCTGGCTGGATGTAGAAATGTGAGCAATAGAGCTCGGGTAGCTATGCACATGATATGAGTAGCTGTAAAGTGTAGAAAAAACCGAAGATTATAGATTACCATAAAATTTATAAAAAGTAAATAATATTTACATGATGTTTACGGATTTTTTATTTAGCATTCACACTCGTTTGGTAAGATGAAAGCGAAATGATTGATCGTTTGCGGTCATTGTGGAGGGAAACAACATGGATATTCGCTTAAATCAGTTAACGATGCAGTTTGAAGAGATGACAGCCGTTGATCGAATGACGACGACGATAAACAACGGGGAGCTCGTGTCGTTGTTAGGACCGAGCGGCTGCGGGAAAAGCACGACATTAATGCTTTTATCCGGACTGTACAAGCCCACATCAGGCGAGATCTTTTTCGGGGATAAAAACGTCACCCGCTTGGATGCCGAAAAAAGGAAAATCGGCATGGTGTTTCAAAATTACGCCTTATACCCTCACCTGTCGGTTTTAAAAAATATTATGTTTCCTCTGCGGATGCAGAAGGTGCCGAAGAAAGAAGCAAGGGAAAGGGCAATCGAAATGGCTGCCTTGGTGAGAATTGATCATTTGCTTAAACGTAAGCCCGCCCAATTATCCGGCGGACAGCAGCAGCGGGTGGCCATTGCCCGCGCGTTGGTTAAGAAGCCAAAGCTGCTGCTGTTAGATGAGCCGCTCTCTAACCTGGATGCCCGCCTTAGACTGGAAATGAGGGAAGAGATCCGCCGTATTCAGCAGGAGGTGGGAATTACGGCAGTCTTCGTCACGCACGACCAGGAGGAAGCGCTCAGTATTTCCGACCGGGTCATGCTGATGAACGCAGGTAGTATTCAGCAGGACAGCACGCCGCAGCAAATGTACAAAAAGCCGGTCAATGAGTTTGTCGCCTCATTTCTGGGAAATCCGCCGATCAATTTGATGACGGTGGAAAGAATGGAAGCTCGCCAGTATAAATTAGAAAACTCCGCGCAGATGGTCTTATTACCGGAGAGGTTGAATCACGAACGTGTTCGAGTCGGCGTTAGACCGGAGGATTTATACCTTACGGACAAAGATTCTGGTTTGTTATCCGGGAAAGTCCTTCACATCGAAACGATCGGGCGGGATACGATGATCCGGCTCAAAATTGGAAACACCTCCGTCCGGGCGCTCGTTGATCCGAAGCATCAGCTTCAGACCGGCGACATCTGCACCTTAGGGGCAGATCGTGATAACATCCATTATTTTGACTGCGATACGGGTGAGCGCGTAAATGTGGAAAAGGAGGCGCAGGGCGATGCCGACACAGCCGACGTGGAAGAATACGCTTAAAGCATGCCTTTATTTGCTTCCGGCACTTGTCATCCTGATCACGTTTAATCTTTACCCGATTATGAAATCGTTTTTCATTAGTTTATATACTGATTACGACTTTTTTAACGATGTTGTATACGAATATGGATTCGGCAATTTTGCTAAGCTGTTTCAGGATCCCAATTTTTCTAAAGCAATGCTGAATACCATTATTTTTGTCATTGGTGTCGTGCCTTCATCGATAGTTTTATCACTGGCGATTGCTTTGCTGCTCAATACGAAGATCAAAATGATGGGATTTTTCCGAACGATATATTTCCTGCCGTTTGTCACGTCTGTGGTGGCAGTAGCGATAGTTTGGGGATGGATATTTCATTCCGATTACGGACTGATCAATTACTTTTTAAGCTGGTTTGGTATCGATCCGGTAAAGTGGATCACCGACCCGGTGTTTGCGATGCCTGCTTTGATTATTTTAAGCATTTGGAAGGGATTGGGCTTCAACATTATTATTTTTCTCGCAGGACTGCAAAATATTGACAAGCAGTATTATCTAGCTGCGAAGGTGGACGGCGCGTCAGCCTGGAATCGCTTTAAATCGGTAACGTTGCCGCTCCTGTCGCCGACGATGTTCTTCATCTCGATCATCTCGATCATTAACGGCTTTAAAGTGTTTGACGAAATCTTCGCGTTGTTTAACGGCAGGCCGGGACCAGCCAATAGTACGTTGACCGTTGTCTATTATGTTTATCAAAAGTTTTATGAGGAATGGCAGTTTGGCTTGGCTTCCGCGGCGGCGTTTGTATTGTTTCTTGTCGTTTTCCTGTTTACAGTCGTGCAGCTGATCATCGGAAAACGGTTTGTTCATTATCATTAAGGGGGATGGATATCCATGGCTAAAGAAGCGTTGTCGAAAGGGACTATTTATTTATTGCTTACGCTGGGCGCTGTTTTTATGGTTTTACCATTCCTCTGGATGATCAGTTCATCACTGAAATCTCCGAATGAGGTGATGGCGATGCCGCCTGTCTGGATCCCTTCCCAGCTTAATTGGGACAACTATAGTGAGGCATTGCGCATAGCACCTTTTGACAAATATTTTATCAACAGTGTGATCGTCACCGTACTGAGTACAATCGGGGAGCTGTTAACCACGATCTTGGCTGCGTATGCTTTTGCTCGAATTTATTTTTACGGCAGGGAGATTGTGTTTGCCGTGCTGCTTGGAACGATGATGGTTCCAAGTGAAGTGCTTCTGATACCGAACTTTGTCACTCTATCAAACCTTGGGTGGATTGACAGCTATAAAGCGCTGATTATCCCTTGGACAGCAAGTGTTTTTGCGATCTTTTTACTGCGTCAATTTTTTTTCGGGGTGCCGAAGGAGTTGTCTTATGCGGCTAAAGTGGACGGTTGCAGTGAATTTAGGTTTTTGTGGTACGTGATGGTTCCGCTTGCCAAGCCCGCCCTTATTACCATTGCCCTGTTGAAGGTGATTAACAGCTGGAATGCTTTTTTATGGCCGTTGATTGTTACTAACTCCCAGGAAATGCGGACGCTGCCTGTCGGATTATCAGCATTTACGACGGAGGCGGGCATCAAGTATGAGCTGCTGATGGCGGCATCGTCCATGGTTGTTCTGCCGATGCTTATCCTGTTTTTTATCATGCAGAAGTATATTGTCGCCGGCGTCGCGAGAACCGGGTTAAAGGGGTAGCAAATAGCGGGTAATATTCCTGGGATCATTCAGTTGAACGGCAGTCGGCGAGCCGTGTCGCAGCTCATTGCCAATCGCCGGTATTTGTAATGGTTGTTGCAAGCGATTTGTGGGGGGTGGTAGCCGGACAAAAATCTGCGGTTTGTGTTGTGGAAAACGATCGAGTCACAAAACAAGGACAAATCATCTTAAATAGGAGAGGTTAACATGAAGAAATGGCTCATTGGAATATTACTCAGTACATTCATTCTTTGCGTTTTAAGTGCTTGTGGAGGAGCGGATGAAACTTCTTCGCCGGCTTCCGATGCTGCGGAGACAAATTCGAATGGAGAGACCGAGGCTGTCGCGGAGGAGCAGGAGTCAGGGGAACCGGTTGAAATCGAATTTTGGCATGCGATGAGCGGCCCGCATGAAGAGGCAATCAATGAGTTCGCCGAGCGATTTAACAGCGAGCATGACAACATTACGGTGAAGCCGGTCAACCAAGGTGGTTATAATGACCTTGAGCAAAAGGTGATGGCTGCTGCAAGGGCACAATCATTGCCAACGATTGCACAGGCAGTGACAAGTGTGATTCCCGAATACATTGCCAACGGGTTTGTCGCGCCGTTAAATGACTGGATGGAAGATCCGGAGGTCGGTCTTTCGGACGATGAACTGAACGATTATGTTGAAATTTTCCGTGAATCGAGCATATGGTACAATACATTCTACAGCTTGCCGTTTAGTAAGAGTACGAGAGTGCTGTTTTACAATCAAGGCATATTGGAAGAGAACGGGTTGGACGTGCCCTCGTCGTGGGAGGATATCCGTCACATTAGTGAAACTGTGACGGGAGACGGTCTTATTGGCATGGGCTTTGAAAACTCATTTGAGTCCGAATTTCAAGCATTGCTGATACAAATGGGCGGTGTTTACATTGATGAGGGCACGCTTGAAGCGCAGTTTGCTTCAACGGAAGGAATCGAAGCGATGAGTTTGATGAAGGAGCTGATGGATGAAGGACTGGCACGTACAGCCGGGGAAGATGACTACATGTCCAATCCGTTCGGACGCGGCGACGTAGCAATGTACATTGGCTCATCTGCCGGGATTCCTCACGTTGCCAGTGCAGCGGAAGGGAATATTGAATGGTCAACGACGGTGCTTCCGGCTTATGAAGGGGAGGCAGCGACGTCTTTTGCCGGAAACGACATCGTCTTGTTTAATCAGGCGGATGAAGCGGAGCAACGAGCGGCCTGGGAGTTTATGAAGTTTTTGACCAGCCCGGAAATTACGGCGGAATGGTCGATGAAATCAGGCTATTTACCGGTACGTTATTCCGCGGAGGATCTTGAAGATTATCAAGCCTTTGTTGCAGAAAATCCCGAGTACTTAGCCGGACCTAGTCAGTTTGATGCCGGGTTCTTCGTGGCGCGCGTGAAAGGCAGCGATGCGGTGAGAAATATTCTTCTCGAGGAGTTCGACAATATACTGGTAGGTAATAAGTCGGTGGAGGAAGGATTGACGGATGCGCAGAACCGAGCTAATTCCGAACTGGAAAATCAATGATAGGAGCGGGTGGAGTCCGATAAACTAACATAGGGGCGGCAATGGCTCTGTTCGCTGCTAGCCTTGAGAAAAGATACCCACTGACTCTAGGCTTTTAAAAGATGCGGCGACGGCGCTCATTGCTTTGGGGCTGTCTCAACAGGTCAAGAACAAACCTTTTGGGACGATCCCTTCCTTCAGACAACATGAGGTGAGATGATGCAAAAGACGAAGTTGACATTCTGGAGCGGGTTAAACACGATCGGCGGGAATATTGTTGAAATCTGCTATGGAAAGGATCGGGTAATTTTTGATTTTGGGCTGGTTTATAATCCAGCCGCCGCTGTCAGCAGGATCGGCGGCAAACACAGGCAAAGCTATGTGCTTGATATGCTTAAACTCGGTGCTATTCCGTCTATCGATGGTCTTTACGCAAAGGCGGATTTGGCCGGCGAGGCTTATTCCATGGTAAAACCGGATTCGAAAGAGGATGTCGGTATGAAGACCGCGGTGTTTATCTCCCATTTGCATTTAGATCATATGGGAGCGGTTGATGCGGTTTCTCCGGCTGTCCCTGTTTATATGTCCGGCGAATCGTTGAAACTGTACAAAGCATTAACCGACATTGGAGAAGGGCTGTCTCGCCCTCGTGAGCTGGCTTCTTTATCCTATACAAGGCCGGTGGCCATCGGAGATATTACGGTGACTGCTTATCAGACGGATCACGATATTTACGGAGCGGCATCGTTTTTGATAGAAACCCCTGACTTAACGATCCTTTATTCCGGAGATATTCGCCTGCACGGTCAACACCCTGAATACAATGACAGGTGGCTGGAGACGATGGCTGAAAAACATGTGGATATTTTACTTATGGAAGGGACGGCATTTCGTCCGGAACAAGAGAAGGAAGAGCCGTCGTTGGTAAAAACAGAAGCCGAGCTCCCGGAGGCTATGGAGAAAAGCACCCGGCTGGTAAAAGGGCTTGTTTTGTTTAATTTTTATCATCGCAACATCGACCGCATCGGGCATATGATATCGGCCGCGAAGCAAATGAAGCGGACGTGCGTCTTCGAACCGAAAACTGCTTTGTTGGCAGATGCATTTCTAAACGACCCGGAGTTTCAGGTATATGACAACGGAAGGAACCGGTTATCGGAGGATAATGAGAAAAAATTAACAAAGTACCGGTATGTGACAACCGCGGAAATCAATCGTGTTCCTCAGCACTATTTATTGCAGAACAGCTTCGAGAACTTGGATGATTTACTGGATTTGTGCTTGGACTTAAGCGCCTACATTCATGCGAATGGTATGCCCCTCGGCGCCTTTGACCCGAATTATCACATATTACGGTCGTTTTTAGACCACTTTGGCATCGAATATTTATCCTTTAATGTGTCCGGACATGCCGGCCAGAGCGACATTTTGCAAATGATTGACCGTATAAACCCGGAACTGCTGATCCCGTGGCACAGCCATTATCCGGAGCTTGTGAAGCCGTTGAATAAACAACAGCGGATTTTTTTACCGGAAGCTAAACAAACGTATGTTTACGAAAATAACCAACTGGTTGTCTGTGAAACGAAAACCGCGGATCATTGACGGAAAGGCAGATTATCCATTCGAGCGCGCGCGTCTCCCGGCGCGCGTTCGGCGCTTCAAGGTGTTGTGTTGATTAGGCACCGTAAAGCGGGCTGCCTGGTCATGCATGTTAATGCAGACGACACAGCGGGATACACGGCGATACTAAGGCGGAATAGCGCATCGGGCAGATCAATGTTTTTCGGAACGCGTTTTAAATAAACGTTCGTTTACATACGCAGGTAGGCGGGACACTTGCGGCTAATGGGTGAATTACAGATGTCTTTTAGAATCGTTGTTGCTTTTGGCAGCTTTTTCTTTAGCAGGATTTGTCTGTGTCGAGCTTGAGGAAAAGTGGTCATAATGAATGATGTCATCTCTGGGAGGGAGCTGCTTTTTTACCGGTTTATTTTTTGACTTTCCCAAGCCGAGAATCGCTACTATACGCCGGTCTGCAGGGATACAAAGGATTTGGCGCACCCATTGCTCCCGCTTAAAGGATTCCTGCGGATCTTCGGCATGATAAACAGCGCCGAAGCCAACGCCCACCAAAAGCTCCGTTGCCCTTAGCCAGATAAAAGCGCCAGAAATGGAAGCATCCTGAAGCCAGTATTTACTTATTTCTGGTCTTCCTGTAATAACAATGGCAGCGGTTGCTTCTTTCAACCAAGGCATAAAAGGGGTTGTTTTTTCTAAATCGTTGAGCGTACTTCTGGTTAAAATGAGGATAAAATCCCTTGACGGCAGATTGTTTCCGGTAGGAGCAAGGTACCCTGCTTCAAGGATCTCTTCAAGTGTATCTTTTGTTAATGGTTCCTTGGTGAAGCTTGTTATTTCGCGACGTTCGTTGATTGCTTGTGAAACATTCATTTTCTGGCCTCCTGCACTGATTATTGAATTGTTTTTGTGATCTCCCTGTGATAACACTGAAGAAGAGATTAACGATCAAAACGATACACTTTGATGTTTAAATAGATTGCTGAGACGAAGCCGACGAGAAAAAGTCCCGCCCCTGTAAACGAAGTGGCGGAGAGATATTCAAGGAAGCCCATTGTTTCACTCCTTTCGAAAATGGCATTGCTTCTTGCCGAAGAGCAGTTTTTTTGAAAATATATATCGCATAACGATATAAAATCCCCCAATGGTACATGGCGTTGACTGTGATGTGGTTCCATTGTATCGCAATGCGATATAAAATTCAAGCGCTATATCCGCCTTTTTATGTATCGGAAGGCATGTTATCCATGGTTTTTATCATAAGCTTTCATTATATAAGTGAGTAAAAGGTCTGCATCGCTGGAAACGCCGCTCCGTTGCGGCATACTATCCCCAACAGGTCGACAGGATGCTGTCTTTGATCAATGAAGAGAGTGTGGTAAGATATGTTTAACTACAGGGTTTAGGAGATTTATTTATGGCTGATCATTTAGATAAGGAAGTATATGAGGCACTGGCGGAATTTCGTTATCAGTTAAAGAAATTTCTTCACTTTAGTGATTTAGAGGCAAAGAAGGTGGGAATTACCCCCCAACAGCACCAATTGCTTCTGGCGATAAAAGGGTATCCGGGTCGTGAATCTGCAACCCCAAGAGAGCTTGGAGAACGTTTATTTATTACACATCATGCGTGCGTCGGGTTAATTGACAGATGTGAGCAGCTGCAGCTTGTGACTCGTCGAAGAAACCCTGACGATGGTCGGAGCGTGCTGATTGAAGTAACTGAAAAGGGAGAGGAGTTACTGGAAAGGTTGTCTGAGATTCACTTAAATGAAATCAAGCGTATTCGCTTTTTTCAAGATGTTCTCAAGGGATAACAATAGTGATTTTATATAAAAAAGCAAGGCTGCCTCCTCTGAGCAAAGGAGCAGCCCGCTTTTTATCTTCACTTGAAGGCAAAGCTGACTTTCTGTTTTTTTTGCTGGACGTAAAGTTCAGTCTGCTACAGCCGAAATAATTTGTTCCTTAATCAGTGTCCAACGATCACGGGGGTTCATGTCGAATGCGGACGCGATGGCTACCACTATGTCTTTTTCCGGAAGGCAGCAAATCACATTGCCGCCATCGCCCATGGCTGAGTAGGCGAAAATTTCACCTTCCTCATGCAGCCACCATAAATAGCCGTATTTATTACGGTTCACCGCTGTTGATTCACCAATCCATTTTTCAGAAATAATCTGTTTGTTATCCCACATGCCACGGTTCAGATATAGCCAACCAAACCGGGCCATGTCACGGGGAGTAAGCGTAAGCCCCCAGCCGCCGGTGGAATGACCCATTGGGTCCTCTACCCACCCGCGCACATTTTTCCCGAATAAATCGTCAAAGCCAAAGGAGCTCATTTCATATTTCGGGATTTCTTTCATGCCGATCGGTTTAAATAAACGTTTGTTTGCCAACTCGCGGGCGCTTTCTCCTGTGCATCGGGTGAGAATGGCGGAAAGCAAATGCGCCCCGGCGGTGGAATATTTAAACGTTCCAATCCTTCCGTTCCGGCCCAGGATATCGAGCGTATACTTTACCCAGTCAGGCTGCACACACATTTTGTCCAGCGGCTCGTGCCAGTCCTCGAATGGATAGGGAGCCGTCATCGTGAGCAGGTGGCGGATGGTGATTTCCCGCTTTTGCCTGTCAGTGGGGTCAGGAGCATATTCGGGGAAAAAATCCAGTATCTTCTGGTCTGCACTTTGAATGTATCCTGCATCAATGGCGATACCGATGAGGGCGGATACGATGCTTTTCGTTACCGAAGCTATATGGTGCGGCTCCTCCGGAACGCAGCCGTGAAAATATTTTTCATAAGCGATAAATCCCTTTCTGGCAACAACGATCCCATTGATATTGCTGTAGTCGGATCGTATTACTGCTTCCAGCGCTGAAAGCTTGTCGGCATTCATTCCCACGCTTTTCAGATCATCGGTTTGCCAGTCTGTCGTCGGCCATTGTTTTTGTTTCATAATCAATCCCTCTCTTTCGGGGGTTGCGACTATTTTTTCTTCACTGGAAAATGTACTTCCGTGATAATATCCTCGGCAGCGGCGGCTTGATTCGGATCGGTGACATATATTTCATATGGCGGTCCTGCCAATTCATATTTTTCTTTTTCTGTCCACTCCCTCAGCTTAGAATATACCGAGGATAATTCTGAATAGGAGCCTTTTAAAACGGATTTTGCGCAAAGACTGGCAGGCAGGTTTCTCGTTCCCTTTACAGCCTCGGCAATCGGGATGGCAAACTCTGTGTCATTGCCGGTGGGATTGTACTCCGGGTTGTGATAAATCGTCATTGGTGTGCCGGTCAAGGTGAGCTTTTCATCAGCAATCTTTTTATACAGTCGGCTAAAATAGCTGCCGTATCCAAGGGCATAATCATTGCTGCTCATTGTCTGGCGCAGATAAAGGAGATTCATCGGCCGCATTTCAACAAGCTGTACCTCTATCCTGTCAAGGTAAGCCATTATCGGTATGCCGTTTTCTACATTTTCAATGTCGTGGCTCAGCTGTTTCATCGTATATTCAAGCGCATCTATCCTCTCCTGTGTTTCTCTCCGTTTTAAATGAAGAGCTGATCGAAGCTGCTCTTCGGACTGATCCGGCTCCATTTCCACCATCGTTTTGATTTCTTCAAGAGAAAAATGATAGGATTTCAAGCGGTTAATAAAAAGCATTGTTTTTAACTGGCGGATGGAATAATATCTGTACCCGTTTTCAGGGTTAATCTCATCGGGGTGAATTAATCCGATTTCGTCGTAGTACCGCAGCGTTTTAGTAGATACTTCACAAATCTTTGAAAATTCTCCTATCGACAGCAAGGCGTCACCTCCAGTTTTCTTTTTGTTCGTACGGACGATATCGATACTCTGTACAATTCTATTAATACACCTTGCTCCAGGGGGAAAGTCAACCACAAAAAACACTGGTGCCTGCCGGTTTTCAGAGGTGACCGTCTGATTTATGAGGGATTGCTTGGAAAGGCGGTTAGCGAATTGATTTGACTGGCGTGCCGGTTATCAAAAGCAGTTGAAGTAACTGACAAAAGGTATGTTGAAGAATCGAGTGCTATCGGGACAGTATGCTGTCGGGATATAACGGAACTGTCCCGAATCAAGTCTATACGGGACAGTAAGGCATACAAAGACGCCACTACCGTCCCGAATCGAATTCAATCGGGAAACTTTGCTTAGCCAAGCGGCTGTAACTGTCCCGAATCCAACCCAATCAGGACCCACCAACACCGTTCGAGGGTAGCTATCCTCTCTGGAACCCGGAGGTTGGCATACTTTTGCAAGGTCTTTGTATATTCATTAGGAGAACAATGTCCCCCCATTTCACCGGTTGTATATCCTCCGGGTACCTTATTTTAAGTTAAATAAAATATTTATTACTTCCTCTGTGGCTCTGGCAATCAGTTCATCGCTATGTTCCCCATCGCGGTTGTCCTTGCTGGAAAGCACGGCAAGGATAACCGGTTCTTTTTCCGGTGGCCAAATGACAGCAATATCGTTTCGGGTTCCATAAGAGCCCGATCCTGTTTTATCTCCCACTTCCCAGCCTTCCGGTACCCCCGAGCGTATGAGGTCATCTCCGGTTGTGTTTCTCTTGAGCCAATCGATCATCAGCTCTTGCTTGTCAGCGGGCAGGGAGTCGCCTAAGGTGAAGGCCTGAAGACTTTTCGCCAATGCCTCTGGGGTGCTCGTATCTTGAATTTCCCCGGGTTCCACATCATTTAAATCCGGTTCAATTCTCGCAGGCTCTGTTACCGTGTCACCAATAGCTCTCAACCCTGCTTTCAAACCCTCCGGTCCGCCGATTTCCTGAAAAATCAAATTGGCAGCTGTGTTATCGCTATAGCGGATAGAGGCATCGCTAAGCTCTTTTAAAGTCATTCCAGAATCAACATGCTTTTCGGTAATCGGGTTGTAGTTGACTAAATCATCCTTCGAGTACGTAATGAGCTGATCTAAATCTTCCAGCGATTTTTGTTGCAGCAGAACACCGACGGCGAGCGGTTTATGAGTAGAAGCATAGATGAAACGTTCATCGGCACGGTAAGCAACCGTTTCGCCTGTACCGGTATCGAGCGCATATATTCCCAGGCGAGCATCGTATTCTTCTTCCAGCTTGCTAAAAATTTCATCCGCGGCACTTGCAGGATTTTCAGGCTCAGACGGATCTGAATCAGCATAGTCCTTGTCATTCGAACATCCAAACAGTAAAAGCGCTCCAAGCAGGATGGAGCATGTCATTTTTGTCATCTTCATATAAGTTTCCCCTCTCGCCTACATCGTTTTGATGCAGCTCGCTCCACAACAAAAACAAGCAGTAAGTTTTTTACAGCGAGCCACTTCATCTGACATTAAATATTACATATGTAATTTTTAATGTCAACACTATTTTTTACAATGGGCATTTGACGAAGGGGTTTCATTGATACCGGCTCATGTTTTTGCTTTGATAAACAAGCGAGTCGATATTGGTGGTAAAAATGTTGAACAAGCTAAGATTAACCAACAATATAAAGCTTGTGTATACATTAACAAAAAATTTGAAAATAAATAATTGAATTTTGTGGTAATTCCCGTATGACGTATGTTATAATCCCTTTATTGAAAATCGTAATCATTACTATTTTCATCTAGAGAATGAATATCCATCATGATCAGCGTGTGTACAAAAAGGAAGATGTAACAGCGGCACAAGGTTGACGCGCGGCCGGCTTGAGCAGCGAAGCGTATAAAGGATGTGCGTGAACTGCGGAGGGCATCGCAACAAAGACAATCGCAGGCTTGACGTTGTTTCCCTGACTTTTTGAACATCCTCTATAAGTCAATTCTAGGGGTAGGTGTGATGAGACAGGAAATCGACTTTATCAAATTGAATCCAACGCAAAATATGACAATTCTGGTAAAAACGGAACATCCGGTGGAAGAGTATAAGCATATCGCGGCAAAAGTAATGTCATATGACAGCGTTTATGCCGAGCAAGTCGGTTTTATCAGGCAGCCGGGAAACAGGATCGCTACAGCGCACTTACAGATGGCGGGAGGTGAGTTTTGTGGTAATGCTTGTATGGCGTTAGCGGCGGTTATTGCATCCGAACGGGGGCTCCAGCGAAATGAATGGACGGAAATCGTGTTGGAAGCTTCAGGCGCTGCGGAATTAATTACATGCCGTGTGATAAAAAAGGCCGATAACTACAGCTGTCAAGTCGCTATGCCTGTTCCTGCGAAGATAGAACAGCGAACAGTAAACTACGATGGCAGCGAGTTGACGATCATTCTAGTAAAATATCAGCAGTTTATACACATTGTCATCGAAGTCGATGAATTTGACCTGTCATTAAAAGAAAAAGCACAAACAATCGTTGAACTGATCGGAGCGGTGATGGATGTGGATCAAATCGGCATTTTATTGTACAAATCAGCGTCTGACGAAATGGCTCCCCTTATTTATGTCCCCCATTTGGAAAGCATGGTATGGGAAAGGGGGTGCGGGTCAGGCACTGCCTCCTTAGGAGCTTATCTGGCATGGAAGAATAAGAGAAAACTGGAGGCAAAGATAAAGCAGCCAGGCGGCATCATGCATGTTGCCGCTGATTATCTGGAAGGCAAGCTCACAGGTTTGCAAATTGAAGGCACTGTCGGAATCGTAGCGACAGGCAAAGCTTTCATCGATGGCGGTGTTGGAACTTTTCAACTGTCGCAAGGAATGGAAACAAGGGAAAAGTCTCGTTTTTGAGCAGCTGTGGAAGCATCGAGCTATCCTTCACAACGAAGCGGCAAATGGCGCCGTTTTATTGAAAACATAATGGAGGAGGATAAGAACATCCTAGCGACTTCCCGTTGGAATGCTCGTAGTTTAAAAAAGATCCTTGAACAATAAATAACACACTTATTGGAGTGAGAGGAATGACTGCGATCAAAACGTTTCAGGATGATTTAAAGGCGTTTTTGGAAAAGTTCACCGCATCTGCAGAAAAATTCGATGGCACAATCCGCCATTGTTCCGAGTTGGAGCAATTAATAAATGAGTACACATCTTTTATCACAAGTAAACACAAGAAGAAAATCTGGAAGCAGCTGGAGTTGCAAACATCCAGTGAATGGAGACAGCTCGCCGCCGACTTAAGAAGGGAATCGGCCCAATGCGTAGCGATGATGGAAAAATACCGGGCATTGAAGCTGCTGTATGGAAAAGAGGAACTAACCGATTATTTCCAAAATATTGAATCGTGTATTGAAAGGGAATTCCAACGCTTCCCGATTACTTCTGACGCAAAAGTACTGTTAGTCGGCTCCGGCGCCTTTCCAATGACACCATTGCTTATTGCCAGGCGAACAATGGCGGAGGTTGTCGGAATAGATATTGACGACGAGGCGATTCAGCTCGGCCGAAACGTGATAGAGAAATTAGGCAACGGCTTACACATCCGATTAGTAAATCAATCGCTGGAAAAGCTGCCGTTTATAAAGCATGCCACCCACGTCATTTTTAGTTCGACCGTTGAAGCCAAATATGACATGCTGCATCAATTGCATGCATTGACGAAGACAAATGTCGTCGTTGCTGTGAGATATGGTGATCAGTTAAAGTCGTTGTTTAATTATCCAATGCGCGAGGTAGATGCCCAAAAATGGAAGCTGGCGGAAAAAATAGTGCAGCCGAATCATATCTTTGATATTGCTTTATATAAAAAAGCGTAGCTTGCTAGTTTGCGAGAAAGGAAGGTTTTTCTATGAGTGACTTGAAGCGAGTCTTGCTGTTGGGAACAGGTCCTGTAGCCATTCAGCTTGCCGTGAATTTTAAAAAACAGCTGAATTCCTATGTGGGGATTGCCGGTAGGGATTCTGTCCGTTCCGAAAGCTTTTTTGCGGCGGTAAAGCAAAGTCATTATCAGGTACGCGCGGCCGTTCAAAATGAAAAGCATGAAAGGATGCAAGGGGAATGCGTCATTGACAACGTTTTTAAAGGGTATGGAAGCATTGAAGGGGAATGGGATACCATTATTTTTTCCATCACAACAGACGCTTATATCGAAGTGTTGAAGCAGCTCAGTGATAAGCTTTTGAATCAGGTTAGATGTATTGTGTTAATTTCGCCGACTTTCGGCTCGAACAGCTTAATAAAGAATTACATGAGCGCCCTTCACTCGAACGCGGAAATCATCAGCTTTTCCACATACTTCGGCGATACTCGCTGGGCGGGAGGAGTACCGGCGAACAAGGTGATAACAACCGCGGTGAAGAAAAAAATATATCTAGGTTCGACACGTTGTCCATCAGGAAATGTTCAGCGGCTGTCTCAAATGTACGAACAGCTGGATGTTACCGTGGAAGTCATGAAAACGCCAATTGAGGCGGAAACGAGAAATATTTCGTTATACGTTCACCCGCCGCTATTTATGAATGAATTTTCATTAAATGCCGTATTTGGCGACACAGCTGTCAGGAAGTACGTGTATAAGCTTTTTCCTGAAGGACCGATAACGCCATCGTTGATTCGCGATATGCTGGCCCAATGGAAAGAAATGATGACTATTTTAAAAAAATTAAACATAGAAAGTATCAATTTGCTTCAATTTATGACGGATGATAATTATCCGGTGAGACCGGAAAGCTTATCCCGACAGGATATCGAGAATTTCGATCGGTTGGAGCCGATTCATCAGGAGTATTTATTATATGTGCGATATGCTTCGCTGCTGATTGATCCTTTCTCAAAGCCGGACGCGGACGGAAAGTATTTTGATTTCTCCGCTATCCCAATTAAAAACATATTTGTCAACCGAGAAGGGGATCTGGATATTCCGCGCATGCCCAAGGAGGACTATTACCGTGTGAAAATGATCCAGGGGATTGCCAATCATTTAGATGTGCCTTGTCCGACCATGGACAGATTCGTTGCAATCTATGAGGACAAAATGACAAAGGCTGCGCAACGTCATGCAGGAGAGCGGTTATCCAAAGCATTTACAGTGCAACGCTTTGAAGAGGAGTTGCAGATGATTTGCAGCGAGGGAAGTGAATTATCCAGGCAAACGCCGTAAGCGAACGGGCGCTTTTCTTGCCGGAAAACCGTGAATCAGTACTTATTTCAAATCGAAATGATGTTGATTATCACCCTAATGACAGGCAACATCACACAGATTTCGCTGAAAAAAACGACTTTCAGAAAAAAGGAGAGGGAAAAAATCATGTTTTGGAAAAAATGGAAGCTGGCAGCAATCGGTTTTTTCATCATATCGGTTTTCGCCGCATGCTCCAACGATGCGGAAAAGTCCGCCAGTGAAGACAACGATGGCGCTGCCTCCACACATAATAACGAACTCATTTATGCGACGGCAAGGGATATCAATGATATGAACCCTCACTTCTACGCGGGCTCCATGCCGGCTCAAGGGATGGTATATGAATCGTTGGTTGAAAATACGGCGAGCGGGATGGAACCACTGCTCGCGGAATCATGGGATATTTCCGAAGACGGAAAAGTGTATACCTTTTATTTAAGGGAAGATGTGACGTTTCATGATGGAGAACCGTTTAACGCCGAGGCAGTAAAAAATAATATCGATGCCGTGCAGAATAATGCAGAAACACATTCGTGGATTAAGCTGTCCACAAAAATCGTCAGCTGCAATGTGGTCGACGAATATACCGTTGAACTGGTGCTGTCGGAAGCCTATTATCCGACGTTGAATGAATTGTCCATGACCAGACCTTATGTATTTATCTCACCGAAGGATTTTATTGACGGCGAAACAAAGGATGGCGTATCCGAGTTTAACGGTACAGGTCCGTATATTCTCACCGACCATCAAATCGATGAATATGCCACGTTTACAGCGAATGAGAACTACTGGGGCGGCTCTCCTTCCATCGAGAAGATCACCGCCAAGGTGCTTCCGGCTGGAGAAACAACCTTTTTGGCAATGCAAAAAGGAGAAGTCAACTTTGCATTCACAGATGACTGGGGGGCGGACAGCCTCGATGTGGACGCCATGAATCAATTGGTTGCTGCGGGCGGTTATCAACTTGTCAGAAGCGAAGCGATGAACACGAAAATGATTGCGGCTAACAGCAGCAAAGACGACAATCCGGTAAGTGAAACGGCTGTGCGTGAAGCTGTCTGGTACGCCATCGACAGGGAAACGATCGTTGAGGATATTTTATCCGGTACGGAAACAGCAGCAGATACATTGTTCTCGCAAAACATCCAGTATGCTGACGTTGATTTGAAGCAGCGAGGCTATGATATCGCAACGGCGGAGGCGATACTGGAAGATGCCGGCTGGATATTCGAGAGTGGAGGGGAAATCAGGATGAAGGACGGTGTGCCGCTGGCGATGAAGCTTTACTATGACAGCAATTCTTCTTCCCAAAAAACACAGGCGGAATTTATTCAGGCGTCCTTAAAGGACATCGGCATGCAACTGGAAATTTTCGGCGAAGAATCAACCTCCATCGCTAACAGAAGGGCAACCGGCGATTATGATTTGCTGTTCAATCAAACATGGGGCCTGGCGTACGATCCGCAAAGCACCATTGCCGCTTTTACATCCGAGTCTTCTTATTTACATACTACAAGCGGTATTGCGAAAGCCGAGGAACTCTACCGGCTGATTGAAGAAGTGATGGTGTCCACGGAGGAAGAAACGAGAAAGGCGATGTATGCCGACATTTTAGCCATCGTTCACGAGGAAGCAGTCTTCATTCCGATTTCCAACGGCAGTGTCACGGTAGTCGCTCCGGAAAATTTAGCGGGTATTTCATTCAAGCAAACACAATTTGAGCTGCCGTTTGAGCAACTGTCCTTTGAATAACATTTTTTTGGAAAGTGTTAGTAATGAGACAGCAACCTTTTTTAAGCACGTGTTCAAAAAAGGAGGTTTTTCATGGGAAGATACATGGTGAAAAGGGTGTTAATGTCGATTCCCTTGCTGTTGGTTATTTCGTTTTTAACGTTTGTGTTAATTAATCTCTCCCCCTTAGAACCTGCTGAAGTCGTGTTGCAGTCACAGGGGGTTCCAAAGATAACCGAGGAATTGCTGGAGCAAACAAAAGAGGAGCTGGGATTGGATAAGCCTTTTTTCATTCGTTATATTCATTGGCTTATCGACTGCATACGGTTGGATTTCGGGGAGTCGTTTGTTACTGGAAAGCCGGTTTGGTCGTTAATCGGTCCGGCGTTTCTAAATACGTTCAAGCTGACGATGGTTTCCTCCGTTATCATTATTCTTTTATCGATAGGATTAGGAATCATTTGCGCGTTAAAGGAAGGGAAATTCATCGATCACTCGGTAAGGGGAATCTCCTTTTTCTTGACGTCAATGCCGCCATACTTGCTGGCATCTCTGATGATCTGGTATTTTTCCGTGCAATTGGATTTGCTGCCGACAAGCGGAATGACTTCGTATCAAAGCTACATACTTCCTGTGACCGTGATTACTATCAGCTACGCGGGAATCTATTTCAGGGTTGTCAGAAGCTCCATGCTGACCAATTTAAATGAAGAGTATGTTTTGTTTGGAAGGGCAAGCGGGCTGCCGGAAAGGTTAATCACCATGCATGTTTTAAGAAATTCGCTGCAGGTTGCCGTATCGGTCTTTTGCATGGCGATACCGATTATCCTTGGAAGTACAGTAGTAATTGAAAATGTTTTTGCCTGGCCTGGTTTAGGCAGCCTGAGCGTCAGGGCAATTCTGAGCAGGGATTTCCCGGTCATTCAGGCGTATGTTCTCCTATTGGCAGCAGCCTTTGTCGTATTTAATACCATTTCCGATATGATTAATGCGGCAATGAATCCTAAATTAAGGAATGATCTCTGATGAGGGTAGTAAAAAACCTATGGAAAGATAAACTCGCTGCCGCATCCTTCCTCGTTATCATGGTGACGATTACTGCGGGGATAGCTGCACCGCTCATTGCACCGAACGATCCGAACGAGGTGAATATGAATCTCCGGTATGCGGCTTCATCATGGGAGTATTTACTAGGCAATGATCACCTTGGAAGATGCATATTATCCAGGTTGATTTATGGGATTCGTCCTAGTGTGCTGTGGGTGTTGGTTGCCTTATTCATCTCCGTTTTCATCGGGGCGGTGCTTGGCTTTGCGGCGGGCTACTTCAGGGGAAAAACAGATGCGTTGGTGATGAGAATGTGCGATACAATGCTCTCCTTCCCGGGCTACGTCATGGCCCTGGCAATTGTCGGTATTTTAGGCGTTGGACTTGAAAATATTCTGATCGCGTTTATTTTGATTAAATGGGCCTGGTTTGCCCGGTTGATCAGAACGTCGGTGATGCAGTATGCAGAACAGGGATATGTGAAGTTTGCCAAAGCTTCAGGCATCAGTGATTTCAAAATTATTTATCAGCATATTGTTCCAGTGACCCTTTCCGACATTGCCGTGCTCTCCAGCAGCTCGATTGGTTCGATGGTCTTGCAAATCTCCGGATTTTCCTTTCTCGGCTTAGGTATTCAGGCTCCGAATGCCGAGTGGGGGATGATGCTAAACGAGGCGAGGGAAACCATGCTTACAAAACCGGAGTTAATGCTGGCGCCGGCGTTTGCGATCATTATCGTCGTTTCTGCGTTTAATTTCCTGTCCGATGCCCTTCAGGTTGCGCTAGATCCGAAATTAGTAACCTCTAAAAAGCGGTCGTTTGGAACAAACGCAAAAAATAAGCTGCAGGAAAAAGAGGTGGCAAGTTAAGTGATCCATCTATTGGAAGTTCATCAGTTGAAAATATCGGAAGCGAGTACCGGAAAGGTGATTGTTCACGACGGCTCCTTTCAGCTGAAACAAGGGAGCTGCCTGGCAATCGTTGGTGAAAGCGGGAGCGGAAAATCAGTTACCTGCAGGGCGATCATGAGGCTGAATAAGCCCTGGCTTCGGCAAACAGGGAGGATTTTATTTAAAGGGGAAAACATCAATGCCCTCCCCGAGAAAGAAATGCGAAAGCGGAGGGGGAAAAATCTATGCATGATCCTCCAAAACGGCATGGGGGCGTTCGACCCTTCCAGCGTGATTGGTGTTCATCTAAAGGAGACACTTTCAGAGCATTTCGGCTGGAGCAATCATGAGATAGCAGAAAAAATGAAGAAAGCCATGGAAAGCGTGATGCTGAAAAATCCATCGGAGGTACTGAACAAGTACCCTCACCAGTTGTCAGGCGGGATGCTGCAGCGAATCATGATCGCCCTGGCGCTTGTTCTCGAGCCCGACTTGATTATCGCCGATGAACCGACAACGGCGCTGGATACCATCTCGCAATATGAGGTGCTTGAACAACTGATCCAATTACGGGAAAGACTGGGCGTAGCGATGATTTTTGTATCGCATGATTTAGGCGTTGTGAAACGAGTTGCTGACGATGTTTTAGTAATGAAGGCTGGAAAAATTGTTGAACGAGGGGAGATGCAAACGATTTTTTTAGCACCCCGGCATCCATATACAAAATATCTGGTGTCGACAAAACTGGCACTAAGCAATCATTTTAGAAGACTAATGGAGGAGAACAGCGTTGCTGAAAGTTGATTGTGTGGAGAAAGCCTATAAAAAGGGCGGCTTGTTTTCTAAAGAGAGACAACAAGTGTTAAACAATGTCAGCTTTACTTGTGATTACGGAGAATGCCTCGGTATTATCGGTGAAAGCGGAAGCGGAAAATCCACGCTGGGGCGGTTGATATTAGGCATGGAAAAGGCGGATCGCGGAACCGTTCTTTTCGAGGGCGGGAAGGTGACGGACAGGCGGGTGAGATCAGGGAAACTGAGCGCTGTTTTTCAAGATTATACCTCTTCCATTAATCCGTTTTTTACTGTTGAAAAAGCACTGATGGAGCCGTGGAACGTCCGGGGAATAGCGCGTCGAGAAGCGCAGGAAAAAATGGATTCACTTTTAGATCAAGTAGGATTAACCCCGTCTTACCGCAAGAAGTATCCGCATGAGCTTTCAGGAGGAGAGATTCAGAGAGTTTGTATCGCCCGGGCGATATCAACACAGCCGAAATGCCTTTTGTTGGATGAGGCCATCAGCTCATTGGATGTTTCCGTGCAGCTGCAAGTGCTTGACTTACTAATAAAATTAAAAAAAATCTATGGAATGAGTTACATTTTTATCACCCATGACATCCAGGCGGCTGCGTATATTTGCGATAGAGTCCTTATTTTTCGGAACGGCCGAATCGAAGAAATCATCGAAACAAGTCGGTTAAAGGATGTGAAGTCGGATTACGCGAAAAAGCTGTTAAGGATGCTGATCACCTTTTGAAAGGAAGCAGTTATACGATGTGGGAGGAGAAAAAGTTGTGAATGGAGCAATGTCTTGGCCGTTTCTGCGGTTGTATATGCTTGTTCTGCTGTATTTCAGCGCCAATGCCATTCTTAATGTGATTATCCCGCTGCAAGGGGAATCGTTAGGTGCGAGCAATACCGCCATCGGTCTCATTATGGGAGCGTACTTATTTACCACCATGTTCTTTCGCCCGTGGGCAGGTCACATGATTGAAAAGCATGGACCGCTTAAAGTGTTACGGCTTATATTAATTGTCAATGGCTTTGCCTTAATCCTGTACACGTTTACCGGATTAGGCGGCTATTTCGTTGCCCGCATGCTGCAAGGGGTATCGACGGCTTTTTTTTCAATGGCATTGCAGATAGGCATTATTGATGCGCTGCCGGAGAAGGACCGCTCTCAAGGTATTTCCCTTTATTCTTTGTTTGCCTATTTGCCGGGCATTATTGGCCCCGTCCTGGCCTTGGGCATCTGGCAAGGAGGAATGAATTACTTTACCGTGGTGATGATAGCTATTGCCGTATTTACAGGGGTAGCCGGTTATACTGCCAAAATGGACAAAAAGGAGGTGCAGCCAGACGCTGAAAAACCGGGGCAGGGGGCCGAGATGTTCAAAGCTTTCAACGAGCTGGTTAAAAACCCGTTTTTATTTAAATGCAGCGTACTGATGCTGGTTGCATCGATTGTATTTGGAGCGGTGACGACCTTTATACCGCTGTACGCCATGCAGTTGGAAGGCGGCAACGCCGGGGTTTACCTCATGCTGCAGGCAGGCACCGTCGTCTTGGCCCGTTTTACCTTAAGAAAAAAAATTCCTTCAGACGGCCGATGGCACAGCGCTTTTATCATGGGAACAATGCTTCTGTTGGCGGCTGCAGCGCAGTGTGTCAGCTTTTCACTCATCGGCGGGGCAGTCTTCTTTTATATCGGCGCCGTTTTAATGGGAACAGCTCAGGCACTTCTCTATCCAACGCTGACGACGTATTTGTCCTTCGTCCTGCCGCAGGCGAACCGCAATGTGCTGTTAGGGTTATTTATTGCCACGGCGGATCTCGGTGTTTCCATGGGCGGTGTCATGATGGGGCCGGTTGCTGATATTTCCTCTTACTCCTTTATGTATATGCTTTGTGCTGTGCTAGCCGCGGTCATGATCCTCTTTGCCTATGACTGGCGGAAACAATTTGTCGGGGAATATCGAGAAGGAAAGGATCTCCGTTGACTTCCAAAAGCAGGCGCAATACAATGAAATTATTACAGTTGTAAGTTTGTGAGGAGGAGTCATATGGAGACATTTCCGCAAATATCCAATGCGGAGCTGGAAGTGATGAAAGTCATTTGGCAGCATGCCCCCATTAATACAAATGAAGTCATTGACAAACTATCAAAGACGACAAGCTGGAATCCGAAAACGATTCAGACGATGCTGATCAGGCTGAAAAAAAAGGGAGTGCTGAGCGCTCATAAAGAAGGCCGCGTTTTTGTTTATACACCGAATGTCGCGGAAAGTGATTATGTGGAGATCGAAAGCAAAAGCTTTCTAAATCGCTTTTATAACGGCGCGCTCGGTCCGATGGTATTGAATTTTCTGGAAAAAGACAGACTCTCTGAGGAAGAAATTGACGAGCTGTATCAAATCTTAGAAGAACGTAAACAGAGAAAGAAGGGGTAGGATGGGGACTTCTTTCTTTACCAATTTCTTCGTCAGCAATCTTATCTTGTCCGTGTTTCTTTGTCTCGTGCTGGTGCTGAAGAAGACGCTGCGAAAGCAGCTGACGGTAAGCGCTCAGTACCACATCCATCTCATCGCCTTGTCGATGCTGCTGATTCCTTTTCTTCCCGTACAAATGGGAAGCCTCCCTGATTTTTTGAATGGGATTACGGGTTTTGGCACAAGCAAGCTAGCGGATATGGATGCAGAAGCTGTTCAGGAGGCCGGCAGCGCGGCCGCAAGTACTGGCTGGATGCAGGATTTTTCCTCGACTTTGCAGCAATCCGCTTTTCCATTCGGGAGCCCTGTCTTATTTTTTTCCCTGTGGATCATCGGAATGGCCGTTGTGGCCGCGGCGATCCTATGGAGCAACAGGCAGGTGAAGCATATTGCAAGCAGCCTGGAGCTGATAGAGGATGAGGAATTAACGGCGCTTTTTGCGGCATGTAAAAAACAATTGCGCTATGAAAAAAAAGTGGTATTCGGATATTCGCCATTGATAAGCACCCCGATCACGTTCGGGTTCTTTCGTCCGTTTATTATCATACCGGATGTTTCGCCGCTTACCGCGGAAGAAATGAAATGTGTGCTGCTTCATGAGCTGTACCATTGTAAACGCAAGGATATCGTCGTCAATTACTATATGTGCTTTTGCCGGATCGTTTATTGGTTTAACCCGCTTATCTGGTATGTGTTGAAGGAAACGAAGACAGAAATGGAGATTTCCTGCGATTATGCGGTGTTAAAGACGTTGGATACAGAAGCGGTGTCCAAGTACGGGGAAGTTATTTTATCATTCGCTTCCAGTTCGCCACGCGGGCGATCGTTAATGGCTGCATCGGAAATCAGCAGCACCTTTAGGCAGCTCAAACGGAGAATTGCCGCCATTGCCAATCATCAGCCGGCAACGGCGACAGCTAAAATAACAAGCATTGTCGTCTTTCTTGCCATTGTGACAGCCGGCTTCTTCAGTATTCCTTTTCTATCTGTACCGACAGCTGCCGGCGAGGAAGTATATTCGTTTTCCAAAAATAACGTTGCCTACGAGGAGGATCACGGCGTTTTCGATGATTTCGCGGGAAGCTTTGTCCTGTATGATGCTAATAACGACCAGTACACAATCTACAATGAAAACGAAAGCACCGCCAGATATTCGCCTGCTTCCACCTATAAAATATACAGTGCCTTGTTTGCGCTGGAGTCCGGGGTTATTACAGAGGACAATAATCAATTGATCTGGGATGGAACCGAGCATCTCTACGAGGAATGGAATCAGGATCAGGACTTGTATACCGCAATGAAGTACTCTGTCAACTGGTATTTTCAGCATCTCGACCGGCAAACAGGTAGCGAGCAATTACAGCATTATTTTCAGCAAATTCATTATGGAAATCAAACATTGTCAAATCAAATCGACAATTACTGGTTGGATTCTTCGTTAAAGATTTCCCCTGTTGAGCAAGTGGAGGTGCTGAAGAAGTTTTATGCTAACGAGTTTGCCTTCGACGAAGCGAACGTCACTACGGTGAAGGAAAGCATGTATTTGGAAGAACGGAATGCTGCGCGATTATTTGGTAAAACGGGAAGTGTGACTGTCAACGACGAACAGGGAGAAGGCTGGTTTGTCGGTTACGTGGAAGCGGACGACAACACGTATTTCTTTGCCGTTCATATTCGCGGTGGGGAAGAAGCCGGAGGGAAAGCGGCTTCTAACATCGCCCTTTCGATATTGGAGAATCAGGGGATCTATTGATTCGCTTCCCCTTAACAGGAAAAAAGCGGAGCTTCAGCGGCGGGATGCTTGCTGAAGGCTCCTTTATTTTGTCCTCCCTCATAAACCCTTCTTGAGGACAATCTGAGCCGCACCGGACTCGATTTTGTCCTCATAAGCTTTTCTGTCCCATGGAGGCTCCCGCCGCTCGCGATTGGGGCCGCCAGACCTGCTTCCCATTGTGCTGTTCTTCTTTTTTGTGCATAATTAAGTATTTTCTATTGATTCAAGTAATCGGACAGGATATTTTTTGCCAGTGGTACGGCAGCTTTACTGCCGCCCTTATCTTTTACATCTTCCAAAACGATTGCCAGCGACAGGCTTGCCGAATCTAAATCTGTCACGACAATCCAGCCGTTTTCACTGCCGCTCTCATCCGTTTGTGATGCTTTTATTTCTGCTGTGCCTGTCTTTCCCGCTAAGGAGACGCCTGAAATTTTGGCGGCAGACGCTGTCCCGCCATCTCCCTCAATCACAGCGGTAAAGGCTTGCTGGAGGACAGAAAGATGTTCAGGTGAGATAGCAGCTTCTTTCCATATTTTTGCTTCCTGTTTATCGGAAATAACAAGAAACGGTGCCATGATATTTCCTTCATTAGTTAGAGCGCTGTATGCAAGGGCCATATGGAGGGGCGTCACCATAATCTCCCCCTGTCCATAGCCTGAATCGGCGAGCAAAATATCGTTATCAATGGTTTCAGCGTTTGCTAGTTGACCGTTGGGGAAGGGATACCCAGTATTGAGTTCTTCTCCTATGCCAAACTTCTTCGCTCCGTCCAGGAAACGGTCACTTTCCAATTGAAGGGCACTCATGGCAAAATAAATATTATCCGAAAACTGGATGGCGTCCATTAAATGGACGGCTGCCTGATGATTCACCCGGGTAATGCTGTAGTTTCCCCAGCTGCTGTCTTTCTGCCAGGAACGACCATTTATCGCTATTTTCACGTCGGGATCAATTGTGCCGTTTTCCAGTCCGATAGCGGCGGTAAGCAGCTTAAAGACAGAGCCGGGAGAATACAGCTTGGTGAAGCGGTTTTCCTCATCGGCATAGCCGCTTTCTTCTCGCTGCTGCTGCTCTGTTTTTGTAATATAGGTTGTATAGCGATTGGCGTTATAGGAAGGTGCGCTAACGAGTGCGAGCACTTCCCCGGTTTTAGGATGAACGGCTGCCGCCGCGCCTGTATCTCCCTTCATTTCGTCATAAATCCGCTTTTGTAAATCAGCATCAATCGTTAACTGAATATCCTGCCCATTTTGCGGCTCCTTCCTAGCAAGGGACGATATTTTTTTCCCGTCCCGTTCGATATAAATGTCCACTCCACTTTGTCCGCGTAAAACCTCTTCATATACCTGTTCAAGTCCGGCTTTTCCTATGAAAGAGGAACTGTCGTAACCTTTGCCTTCCTGATTCTCCAGCTCCTCCGCCGTGATTTCCCCGATGTAGCCAAGGAGTCTGCCGAAAGCTTCCTCGTTTATGTATACCCTGGATTGCTTCGGGTATACGAGAATCCCTTCCTCTTCTCTGCCGATAATCTGCGGGAGCATGTCATTGTCCGGAAGTATATCGACTAGCGGTACAAAGTGGCTTGGATTTGTATTTGCTTCTAATTTTTTTGTAATGACATCCTGATTGATATCCAAAATAGCTGCCAGCTCTTGTATTTTCTCTTCTCGCCGACTTTTATCAAAGGTTTCCGGAGCGATGCCAACTGTATTGATTTCCCGATCCTCGGCAAGTGCCCTTCCGCTTCTGTCAAGAATCTTTCCTCTTTTGGCGTTTATCGTAGTGATTCGCACTTTGTCGCCATTTTTCATGCTCGGAAAAATTAAACTTTCATCCCACTCGATTTTCCATTGGTTCTCTTCTTTCGTTAACACGAGCTGATAGTCTGTCATCTTCATTTTTCCGGCCGCTGTTTCCATTTCCAGAGAAAAGTGAATCGTATCCTCTTTCTCGTCATGGTCGACCTTTGATATCTTTAGTTTCTCGGCCTGGATGCCATTAAAGATATTTGTATATCTTTCCAGAAATTCATCTTCGGATATATATGCTTTTGACTCCTCGCTTAATAAAAGATAAAGACCTTCAAAATCCTTTGCTGTCAGCTTTTCCTTAAAACTGTCAAACGCTGCATCGATCCCGTTTTCACTTGAACATCCGGAAAGAAAGGAGAATGCAACAGAAAGACACAGCAGCAAGATATAAGACGTGCAATGAACCTTCAATGAACACAACCTCCTTACTAAAAAAGTGGTTACTTACTGACTGATAACAGTCAGAAGTTTTAAACTTGCACAATCATTACTTACACGTGTAATATTTAAAGTATTACATATGTAATTTTTGTGGTCAACAGGTATTTTTCAGCAAATTTTCCCCTGCGCTGTTTTAAACGCTTTGCTATTATCATTGAAATTACATTTGTAATATTTGTTGGTTTCATAAAGTAGAAGAAACAAGGAAGGTGTGGCGATGGCCATGAAGAAGCAAGAGAACAATAAGATAAGTCAACTGCGGGCGAGGCTGAATGTCTTGTTTTTACTCGTATTTCTATTATTTTCGGCATTAATTATTCGCTTGGGCATGATCCAAATTGTGAGGGGAGAAGAATACGCAAATCAGTCGGCGAAGCAGGCAAATACTACAATTACCTATACGCAATCAGCACCGAGAGGAATGATTTATGATCGACATGGTCACGTCATTGTAGGGAATGCTCCGGAATATGCGATTACTTATACACGTTATGGCAACGCCACGACAAGTGAAATGCTGGCATCGGCAGAGATTCTTGCTAGTTTTTTAGAAGTGGATATTTCCAGATTGACAGTGCGTGATAAAAAGGATTATTGGCTGCTGACACATCCAGATGAAGCAGCGGGGCTTGTTTCACAACAAGAGCAAAAACAGCTGTGGGAAGCCGGGGGGCAAGCAGGAAAATCAAAAAGCGAGATAGATGAAGAAGTGTATCAGCTTCAGCTGGAGCGCATTACGGAGGAGCAGTTACATCCATTGACGGATCATGACCTGCAAGTGTCCGCCATCTATAGCAAAATGGCTTCCGGGTCTGTAGGTTCAACACGAGTGATGATTAGCGGGAACAACTCCATGAAGAAGGAAAAAACAATCACTTACGAGGAATTTGCCGCAGTGAGTGAACATCTATCGCAATTACCGGGAGTTGATGCAGTAGTCGACTGGAATCGAATATATCCATATGGAGACGTGCTGCGGTCCGTGTTAGGAAATGTTTCAACCGAAGAGGAAGGCTTGCCCGGCGAAAAGCTCGATTATTATGTAGCGCGCGGCTACAGCAGAAATGATCGTGTCGGGACCAGCTATATCGAGGAAGTGTATGAGGAGATGCTCCATGGTACAAAAACGAAGCTGGAAGTACATGCGGATAACGAAGGAAACATAACCGACTACACGATCCTTTATGCAGGAGAAAAGGGAAATGACCTAGTATTGACGCTGGATATGATGCTGCAGGAAAAAACAGAGGCAATCGTCGAAGCACAATTATGGAACGCCCATGCTGCCAGATCCACGGCCGACCGTGCTTTTGTTGTCGTCATGGACCCGCGCACCGGGGAAATCTTGTCTATGGTCGGCAAGCGGATTATCACAAATGAAAAAATCGGTAAAAAAGAAATGCAGGACTATGCCCTTGGGACGTTTTCGTCTGCCTATGAATTAGGGTCGGCAGTGAAAGGGGCGACTTTGTTGACAGCGTGGGAGACCGGCGCGCTTTCCCCTGGAGATTACTTGTTTGATGAAAAGCTGAACATCCGAGGAACACCATTAAAGGGGTCTTATTCCAATATGGGGAGCATCAATGACTTGACGGCTTTGTACCGCTCTTCTAACGCCTATATGTTTAAAGCGGTTATTGCCATGGGCGGCGGAAAATATGCCAGCGGTCAAGGATTGAATTTAAACAGCAGCCTGCTTGATGATATGCGGTATTATTTCGGTCAATTCGGCCTTGGCGTTTTAACCGGAATCGATTTGCCAAACGAGACGGAGGGTTATATTGGGACAGGCTCGGCTGCCCAGCACCCTGGGTTTGCCTTGGATCTGGCAATTGGGCAGTATGATACTTATACACCGATGCAGCTGGCGCAATATGTATCAACCATCGCCAACGGCGGTTATCGTATGAAGCCGCAGCTCCTAAAAGCCGTACTTGAGCCGCAGAAAGATGTTGAAGACTCCCAGAGAGTCGTTGAAGGGCTTAGTCCGGTTGTATTAAACAAAGCGGCAATGAACGAGTCGTGGATCGAGCGGGTGCAGGAAGGATTTAAAGCAGTCATGCACAATAGCCTTGGAACAGGATATGCTTATTTTCATGACAGTGACTATTATCCGGCTGGTAAGACGGGAACAGCAGAAGCAACGGTGAATGGTCAGGATGTGGAAAATGTCACGCTTGTCGCTTATGCCCCTTACGACAATCCCGAAGTAGCCATCGCCGTTGTTGTCCCTTGGGCGGAAGAAAACTCACCTGCCGCCAAACTCATCGGGAGGCAGGTATTAGATGTCTACTTTACCGAAATAAAATAATACCTAGGAATACGTTGGCAGGCAACTCCTTATGCGTAGAGACGGCTTCGCATAAGGGAAGTTAACCTCGCAAGCAAAGAGGTGCTTCTCTCTCTGCCCGGGCGACGAAAAAATAGTGAATATAGACGGAATTCCACGAAAAGGTGGCGGAAAAAACCTGCATTTCGACGGAAATACTGGACATGCAGACGGGAAAATCTCGATTTTGGCGGAACTATTGAACAAGCAGACGGAAATAATCCCTATTTCGACGGGATAACTGATCAAAATGACGGGAAAAAGTTAAAAGTCGACGGCATTGCAAAATTATGACTAAAGCATCCGTCAAGCCAATTCGTATTTTCCAACCTGCTCTTTCTAAAACAGACGACTTGTTGTTTTCAATCAGTCAACTATCATGTAATCTTAAATCAGGTGAGCATTGAGGACTAAAAAAGAAGGTGAGAATATGACCGCTGACATACTTGCGTTGTTTCATCCGCTTATCCGGAAATGGTTCAAAGAAAAAGTTGGCAGCCCTACCGACATTCAAAAACAGGCCTGGCCCCTTATTGCCGAAGGCGAGCACGTGTTGATTACCGCACCCACGGGCAGCGGGAAAACGTTGACGGCGTTTCTTTGGGCCTTGCAAAAGCTGATCACCAACGAGTGGCAGAGCGGACAAGTACGAGTATTGTACATTTCCCCTCTAAAAGCGTTAAACAATGATGTGCAGCGCAACTTGTTGAAGCCGCTTGCAGAACTGCAAAGCTATTTTTCGGCAGCAGATGAATATTTTCCCGCAGTACAGGTGCTGACCCGGAGCGGAGATACTCCGCAAGCGGAACGGCGGAAGATGCTGCGCCGGCCGCCGGAAATACTGATCACAACACCCGAGAGCTTGAATGTCATGCTGTCGTCAAAAAACAGCCGCAAGCTTTTCCATGGCGTTGAAACGGTGATCCTTGACGAAATTCACGCCGTCCTTGACAGCAAGCGGGGAACACATTTGATGACTGCCGTGGAACGGCTCGTTCCGCTGACCGGTGAATTCCAACGTGTTGCCCTATCTGCAACAATACGCCCGCTGGAGCCGGTGGCGGACTTCATCGGTGGCTTTACTGCGAAGCCGGCAGGAGAGGAATATCGCTATGAAAAACGTCCGGTGAGGATTTGTAAATCAACGACGAAGAAAGAATACAGCCTAACGGTGGACACCATCATGCAGCATATGGATGACCAGGAGCAGGAAGACGCGCTCTGGCAAACATTAGCTGTCACGTTCACAAAAGAGATTCGTCAAAACAAAGCGACGCTGGTGTTTTGCAACAACCGGCGGGCGGTGGAGAAAATGACCCGGCTTATTAACGATTACGCAGGGGAGGCGCTTGTCTATTCTCATCACGGCTCTCTGGCGCGCGAGCTGCGCCTGGCGGTGGAAGAAAAACTGAAAGGCGGAGAATTAAAAGGGATCATTGCCACGAATTCCCTAGAACTAGGGATTGATATTGGCAATCTTGATGCGGTGCTGCTTGTACAGACGCCGCCGTCTCTGACCTCTGCGATTCAGAGAATCGGCAGAGCCGGTCACGGTGTCGGCCAGGTTAGCCGCGGAACACTTTATCCGGTTTATGGACGGGATTTTCTTGAAGCAGCTGTGACCTCTCTTGCGTTGCCGGAAGCTGACATTGAACCGGTGACGCCAATGGAGGCGCCGCTTGACATCCTTGCGCAGATACTGCTGTCAATGACTTCCGTTGAAATATGGGATACGGACGAGCTGTATGCTTTTATCAAAACAAGCTATCCTTATAGAAATTTGGCGCGCAAAAGCTATGATCTGGTGCTTGAGATGTTGGCAGGGCGCTATGCGGATACCCGTCTGCGTGAGCTTCGTCCGAGAGTGGTGCTTGATAAGCTGGACCGGACCGTGAAAGCCCGGGACGGGATCGCCCTGCTTCTTTATCAAGGCGGCGGCACCATTCCTGACCGCGGGTATTATGATCTGCGGTTAGCCGATACAAAAGCGAAGCTCGGTGAATTGGATGAAGAGTTTGTTTGGGAGCGGAATATTGGCGAATCGTTTCTGTTGGGAACGCAGGTTTGGCGAATTTTACGAATTACCCATAATGATGTGGAAGTTATTCCTGGTGATCAAACGATCAATATTATCCCGTTCTGGCGGTCGGAAGAGCAAAACAGAGATTTCTTTTACGCGGAAAAAATTGCTTGCTTTCTGGAAAACGCTGAACAAAGCTTGGATAACGGGGAGTTAGCCGGCCAATTGACCAGTGAACTTCAGTGGTCACCGGAAGCGGCGGAGCGATTAACGAGATTTCTTTTGCAACAACGAGAAACCACCGGTACCTCTTTACCGCACCGACACCATCTGTTAATCGAACATGTCGAGGATCTGCTTAACAAATCCGACAATAAGCAGGTGGTCCTGCATACCCTTTGGGGCGGGAAAGTAAACCGGCCATATGCTATGGCACTGTCTGCCGCCTGGGAAAAAAAGTATGGCTACCCGCTTGAAATATACGCGAATAACGACAGCATTATGCTGATGCTGCCGCACAGTTTTGCGCCGCAGGAATTATTGACGCTCGTATCTCCGGATAATCTCGAGTCGCTGCTGCGGCAAAAGCTGGAAAGCAGCGGCTTTTTCGGGGCGAAATTTCGTGAAAATGCCGGACGTGCCTTGCTTTTGCCGAAAGCCGGCTTCAAAAACCGAATGCCACTGTGGCTTAACCGGCTGCGGGCAAAAAAAATGATGGCGGCTGTTTCCAATTATTCTGATTTCCCGATGATGCTGGAAACATGGCGCAGTTGCTTGGCGGATGAATTTGATCTCAATACGGTGAAGCAGTTGCTCGATGAAATCAACAGCGGACAGATTCAAGTCAGTGAAGCGGTGACTAACCGGCCGTCTCCGTTTTCTGCGGATCTTATCTGGCGGCAGACCAACAAATATATGTATGAAGACGACACCCCATTTTCAGAGAAAAAATCTGGGTTAAGTGAAGCATTGCTGAAAGAATTGGTTTATTCGCCGCAACTGCGGCCGGAGCTGCCGGAGGAGTTAATCAGGCAGCTGGATGAGAAGCTCAAGCGAACGGCTCCCGGCTACGCTCCTGCCGATGAAGAGGAACTGCTGCTCTGGCTAAAGGAGCGCCTGTATATTCCAGCTGCGGAAGCGGACGCGCTTTTTTCAGCAATCAGAAGAGACCATTCCGTAAAGTCGGCGGATTTAAAGTGGGAACTGGCAAAGAAGGCAGCCTGGATTCAGCTGCCGCAAACGGAGCAGCCTGGCTTATGCGCGCTGGAGGTATTGCCGCAGTTATGTTCGGCTTTGGAGCTGCCGCTGACGGCGTTAAAGATAATGCCTTTGCATGAGAAGGCAGAAAGTGCGCTGACTAATGGCATACGAAAGCTGGAGGCTTTCGGAAAAGCAGACTCCGATGCCGATACCCGGATGGACACCGCTGTTTTTATTGGTCAATGGCTGTCCTTTTACGGACCTGTTGCGGAGAATTTTATCTGTGAGACGTTCGGCCTGCCTGTGGAAGCGTTAAGCTCTGTGCTGGCTGCTTTGCTGGAGGGCGAGATGATAGTGACCGATGTCCTTACTTCCGGTTCCGAGAAGACAGAAGTGTGTGACAGGGAAAACCTAGAGCGGCTGTTTGCTATGGCAAGGCGCGCCCGCGCTCCCCGGTTTAACGCATTGCCGCTATCAGCGTTGCCGTTATTTTTAGCGGAGCATCAAGGACTTGTTGATAAAGGGACGTCACCGGATGATTTGCAGGAACGCATCGAGCAGTTGTTTGGCTATCCCGCGCCGGCGCAGCTTTGGGAAGAAGTGATCCTGCCTGCTCGTATGGAGCCTTATTATTCTGCCTGGACAGACACCATGATGCAGTCCAGTGATTTGATCTGGTTTGGCTGCGGCAATAAGCGGATCGGCTTTTGCTTCCGTGAAGATCTGGAGTTGTTTCAACCGCGAGAACCGGATTTGAATGGCTTGGAGGAGGCAAAAGCGCTTTTCCCGGATGCCTTAGGCAAATATGACTTGCTGACAATCAGCCGCTACACGGGGGTGCCCAGTGACGAGTTAACGAAAATGCTTTGGCAGCATGCTTGGCGGCAAAACATCTCCAATGACAATGTGGCTGTGCTGCGAGCAGGGATACTAAATAAGTTTACCCCGGCACCGCTGGAAGAGCAGCGGCGCGGATCGGGACGGAGAAAGGGTTTTAACCGCTGGGCTGCAACTAGGCCGCTGCAGGGAAACTGGTTTCTGCTTCCGCAAGCGGAAAAGCCGGATCCGCTAGAACAGGAGGAGCAGGTAAAAGACAAGGTCAGGCAGCTGTTCCAGCGCTACGGGGTGCTTTTCAGGGAAGTGCTGCAACAGGAAATACCTGAGCTGCAGTGGCGAAGCATCTTTCGTACATTGCGCCTGATGGAGTTTTCCGGAGAAATTTATTCAGGTCATTTTTTTGAACAACTACCGGGGTTGCAGTTTGCTTCCATGGAAGCATATCGTTTTTTGCAGTCGGGACTGAATGAACACGCCATTTATTGGGTCAATGCTGCTGACCCGGCTTCGGTCTGCGGCTTAAAGCTGTCTGGATTACACGATGAACTGCCGTCGCGGCTGCCGAGCAATTACCTCGTTTATCGAGGCCCCGAGCTGAAAGTGGTAGCGCAACGCAACGGGAAAGCGCTAATAATAATGGCAGATGTGGCTGACCCGGATCTGGCCGAGTATTTCACCTTTTTTAAAACGCTTCTGACAAGGGACTTTCGCCCGATGAAGAGCATTACGGTGGAAACGATCAACGGAGAATCCGCCGTGACGAGCCCGTACCGCAAAGCATTGGAAAAAATCGGTTTTACCGGACGGTATAAATGCCTGGAATTAAGACGTCAGTATTAACAGCGAATGCTACAACACACCTTGCAACTTTTGCGGTGATGTTCGTCATTTGGAGGTGTCTCAAAAGGGTGTTTTTTCCGTTTTGAGGCACCCCCGAAGCAAAGCGGCACACTTCACCGAAAAGCTGCGAGCTGTCTCATTGTGCCATCGCGCGCGATGGCACTTGGACAGACGTCAGTGCTCTACTAGTAGAGGAAGAGACAATGAGTGAAGCCGATGCATTCTTTTCAGGCCGACTGTGAGTGGTTTTCTTGGAGACAGGATGACGACATGTCGCCGTTGCCCATAGGACGTGGGCAGCACTTAGGCGGAATTGGGTCGCATCGTGCGGAACCATTGCCTTTTTGAACAGACGCTTATAGTCTTGGCTTTTGACACAGCCCCTCCAAACGCATTGGGAAACAATCAGTTTAGAAAAGCGCACCTTGCTAAAAACGATGCGCCAATAGTGGGGGAAACAGCGCTGGCGAATCTCAGCACTGGCTTGTCTCTCCACTGCACATGTATGTATGGTGTCCGTATCACGGCTCGACCATCTCGATCATCCCCCGCCTCTCCCCCCCTCCTTTTTTAGAAAACTAGCAGATATATCTCAACCTCGATAGCTTCTCAACTGCCTCAAGCAATAGAAACAGGGGAAATTCCTTAGTTCCTGTATAAAAGTCTGTTGTAGCCCGCGGTGGCTTTTTTCCTCGTGCTATGAGCGGGGTATCATTACCGGCAAGGCATATGAAGAAATGCGCAAATCCATCTATAGACCCCATCAGCAAGCATCCAGTAAAAATCATTGACCGGCGCTCTGCTCGATTTTTATGGAATCTTGCACGAAAAATGTCATTGATTTTATAAAAATGGTGCTATAGTCTATCTATGTATGGATAAGAGGTGAGACTTTGGATCTAATAAATAAACAATTATCGCAAAAGGAAATTATTAATAAAAAACAGATTACAAAAATACGAGAATTCATTAACGTTCAGTATCAAGCTTCCACTCCGAAGGAAAAAGCTACAATATTAGCAAAAATGATATATGATATCATCGATGATACATTGCCGAATGTTTCAACGGAATCAAAAAAAAGCGTTCGCCAGGCATTAATGAAGAGAAAGCTTTCTACAAACTCACTAACGATTAATGCCAATGACGTTTTTGAATGCATGATTGAATTTGCTACACAGGAGGAATTAGAAGAAGAGCTTTTTGTATGGGTAAAAAAAGAAGTAGAATTAGATGCGAATATGGTGGAAGAGTATATTGTCAATCTTCTTCATCGTGACCAAACAGCAGAAAGCGAACTGGCCGTGTCAAGTGATACATATGCAAGTGAGATCGTAAACCAGTCTGCTATTCAAGTAGACGAAGCAAGTCTGCAACTGCCAAAAAAGCAGCAGCGCAGCTATATGCCATATTTATTAGGAGCGATTTCCATTTTTCTTTTTTGTCTTATTTATCTTCCATCCATTCTAAGTAAGGACAGCAACATGATTGAGAATACTGGCGATCACGAAATCAATGAAACCGTGGAATCCCCGGCTACTGGAGTCAAAGTGAGAATGCCAAACGAATTACCTTCTTACTTACAATATCAATCTATTAATGAGGGGAAATTACAAGCATGGTTGGAGGCACGAGATTCAATGCTGGCAGATGAACCATATTTTTCAACCATTTTAGAAGTAGCCGGCGAGTTTAATATTCATCCGCTGTTATTGTTTGCTGTCACAGGCCAGGAGCAAGGCTTCGTACCAAGCAGCCATCAACAGGCTGACGAAATTGCCAATAATCCTTTTAACGTTTTTCACAGCTGGGAAGAATTCAATACAACGATTTTGGAATCGAGTCAAATCGCTGCCCGCACCATTGTAAATCTAAGTAAAGACCGCCCGGAGGATGTTGATCCGATTCAATGGATCAATCGAAAATATGCGGAAGACCCAAACTGGTGGAAGGGTGTTTCGACCATTTTTCGTCAATTGGAGAGCGCTGTTCAGTAAAAAAAATATAAAGATCCCAAAGCAACGGGCCGCCCCTGCCAAGGGAAAAAATAACGATTGACTCTTACCTAAGGTAAGGGTCTATTATTTTCACTAAGGAGGTGGTTGTGCTGCTCACAGTAAAGCAGGTTGCCGATTTGACCGGCGTTACGATCAAAACGCTGTATCATTATCACAAGATCGGACTATTGGAACCAGGGGAAGTGACGGATGCCGGATATCGGCTGTATGGAAAAAAGGAATTGGAACGGCTGCAGCATATTTTATTTTACCGGGAATTAGATTTTCCTTTAGAAGACATTCAAAAATTGCTGGATGAACAAAACAATCGGTACAGTCTATTGCTTGAACAAAAAAAGCTGATGGAAGAGAAACAAGACCGGCTTGAGCTTATCTTAAGCACGATTAACGAAACGATTCATTTCGAGGAGCGTGGAAAAACAATGGAGGACCAGCAGATGTTCAAAGGGTTGAATAAAGAGCAGTGGCAAGCGCAGCTGAAAGAGCATAATGATCATCTGAAAGAACACTATCAGTATGAAATTCCCACAGATGAGTTTGACGGGGAGGCTGTCGAGGAATCGGCGAGGGAAGCACATGAGTTTATGAGTAAAATGGCGTTTGCCTTAAAAGCGGGCTGGAGTGTGGATGATGAAAGAGTGAAGCAGCTTGTCACCCGGCACATCCACTATATCAATGAACAAATCATGCCGCTGGATGCGAAAGGATTTGTAGAATCCGCGTGGTTTTTTATTACCGATGAATTTCACAAAAAAATGCTGGAAGACCAGCAAATCGGCTTAAGCTACTACTTGTATGCGGCTGCCGTGAATCTTTCTGACTAGCAGCGGGTAAAGGAAAGGGGGGGCGGCCACCGTGTTTGCTTGAACGGCAGGAGGAGGCGCCTCTCGAGGACAAGAAAAAGAAGAGGAAAACCTGTATGCGCGGAAACATAGCGACCGATCCGTTTGGCGAAGAAAAACAGCAGCCGAGCGGATTTTTTATGTATGGTTACGTGTATAAGCAGTTTCATTGAAAATTATGTTGATAATGATTATCATTGTTAATAATTGTTTTTGTAAGCGTTGCTGCTTTTGGGCCGATTTTTGAAAATAAAATGGCCGTTTTTCAAATAAGTTCATTTGTCTGAATGGCTGGTTTAGTTTCAAAATGTTCACGCATGGCGTGGAGGTGGAAGTGAGCTTAGCCTACGGTCCAAAAGCAAAGAGCACAATCTTTAGAAAAGATATTTGTTGATATATGGAAGAAGTGTGAGCTTGAACAGAACACAAGGCAGAGGGGCAAAGAAGCAGCCGGAGAAAATAGAATATAGTATGATTTGCCGCCGCCGCAATGTCCCGAAAGGATCTGAATCGGGTCGGAAGGGGGAGTAAAGGAAGTTGAAGTGTCCCGAAAGAGCCGGAATCGGGCCGGAAGCGAGGGTAAAGCGAGGCGAAGTGTCCCAAAAGCACCTGATTCGGCCGGAAGCAACTGTTTTGAAGCAGTCGCTCAGCAGTGAAAACGGAAAATGTCTATATTATCAACACAGAGAAATGGTTATCGTATGCCCCTGTTTTTCCATTTCAAGAGAAACTTTATGAAGCCATCATTAAATGAGGAAAAAGGAGTGACAAGAGTTGCACATACAATCCCAATTGGCAAACGTGATGAAAGAACGACGTTCGATCAAGACTGGATATTTACAGAAAGAAGTTCTATTAGAACTGGTGGAACAATTGCTGGAGGTGGCAGTTTGGGCACCGACGCATGGACTGAGAGAGCCGTGGCGCTTTATTTTTGTTTCTTCTGAACAAAAGGAAGGGTTTATTGATCAATTAGTCCAAACGTTTCCGAAAGAGATGCAGGAAAACCGGAGAAACTATTTTAGCCAGCCCGCCGCGTTTTTAATTGTCGTGATGAAAGAAGACCCTCGGCAAAAGCAATGGGAAGAAGACTATGGCGCGGTCAGCTCGCTCATTCAAAACTTTCAGTTGCTTGCGTGGGAGCAAAAATTAGGGGTTGTCTGGAAAACGAATCCGCATATTTACGACCCTAAAGTACGGGAGCTAGTAGGTGTCGAACCAGGAGAGAAGATTGTCGGGTTTTTGCACCTTGGTTATTTTGAAGAAACACCGAAGGCAATGCCGCGCACACCTGTCAAAGAAAAGCTGACCGTTTATAAAAATGAATGAAATAAAGCTCTTTTCACTCTCCCCATCTATTCATGAGGTTGCGCTGGGTGTCGAACATAGCAGCGGTTCCCTTCGCGCGAAGAAAAACGTAGCTTTTATGACTGCAGAATTAATGGAAAGAGTAAAGAGCGGGCGACTCGATCCAATGATCACGGAAGTTCTGCCATGGGAAAAATTACCTGAAACTGAAAGCTTGCAGAAACGAAAGGGTCGCCATGTTCGCGGAAAGATCATTATTCGAATGCAGTCAGAGGAATAGCGCAAGAAGGTGGTGTCTCTAAAGGGTGTTTTTTCCCTTTGGAGACACCACCGAAGCAATGAGCCACACTTCACCGAGAAGCTGCGAACTGTCTCGTTGTGTCATCGCGCGCGATGGCACTTGGATCGACATCAGTGCAATACTGGCAGAGGAAGAGACAATGAGCGAAGCCGTTGCCCTGATATTTTTTTCAATCGTTTTGGCTTTTGACACAGCCCCTTCAGGGCAGGCGTCAGGCAAAGCAACGACGGGTTAAAGTTATTTGGTGCGAAACTTACTTAATAATTAGGACATTATCCAGCGAATATAGTTGACAACCACCTTAGTTATAACTATTATAGTTATAACGGTATTGATTCCATCAAAAGAATCATCACCATAAACCTTAATGTAACCAATTGGAGGGACGATAATGAAAATGTTAGTAACCGGAGCGACGGGACAGCTTGGAGCACTAGTCGTAGAAGCATTATTGAAAACCGTGCCTGCAGAAAATGTGGCTGTCAGTGTACGTGACCCGCAAAAAGCAGCGCATCTGAAAGCGCAAGGGGTGGATGTGCGCCAAGGGGATTTCACGAAACCGGAAACGCTCATTCCTGCTTTTGCCGGTATTGACAGACTGTTAATTATTTCGTCTGCACCTGGAGACCGTGTCGCCCAGCATAAAGCGGCAATCAAGGCAGCGCAGGAAAACAACGTCCGTTTCATTGCCTATACAAGCGTTGCCAATGCCCAGGAAAGTCCGTTTTTTATTGCCGAAGATCATCGTGAAACGGAAAAGGCGATCCTGGAAACAGGCATTCCGTACTCTTTCCTTCGTAACAACTGGTACTTAGAAAACGAGCTTGGAACGATTCAAGCCGTGGCCAACGGGGCGCCATGGGTTACTTCCGCCGGGACGGGAAAAACAGGCTGGGCAAGCCGTCAGGACTACGCAGAAGCGGCAGCCGCCATCCTTTCCGGAGAAGGTCACGAGAATACGACCTATGAATTGTCAGGGAAACCGATCACGCAGGAGGAGCTTGCGGGCGTCGTTTCTGAAGTCATTGGCCGAACTGTGGAAGTGCAGCAAGTGGATGATGCAACATACGAAAAAGTGATGGCCGGTGCCGGTGTTCCTGAAGCGATGCTTCCTTTTGTCGTCGGGGTTCAACAGGGGATACGGGAAGGGTACTTGGACGTTGCCAGCAGCGACTTTGAAAAAGTACTCGGTCGTCCGGTCACACCGCTTAAAGATGCCGTCAGTGAGATTTTAAACGAGAAATAATCTTGCTCATGGAGGGAGCCGCCGTTCAATTTGACAAAAGAAGGGGTTATCATTAAGATCATTCTAACGGTGGTGATCAGCATGAAACAAATTAGCAGTCGATTTTCAATCGCAGTTCATATCTTGACTTTTATTGCTTCTGTCCGTGAAAATTGTACAGGGGATTTTATCGCCGCCAGCGTCAACTCCAATCCGGTCATTGTCCGCAACATTATGGCGATGTTGAAAAAAGCCGGGCTGATCGGTGTACGCCCAGGTGTCGGGGGAGCGTACTTAACAAAAGAAGCTGAGGAGATTACGTTACTGGACGTGTATCGTGCCGTGGATGTCATCGAGGATGACAAACTATTCGGCTTCCATAAACCGCAGATTGCGTGCGAGATTGGCAAGACAATCGAGACGACATTGCGGGAGGAGTTAAGACAAGCGCAAGAGGCGATGGAGCAACGGTTAAAGATCGTAACGATACAACAAATTTTAGATCAACCTGACAGAAAAAAGCTCACCGACTGAGCTTTTTTCTTTTATCGGTGGGAGAGGGAAGTAAAGTCGTCCGGGCGGCAGCGCGGCGCATTAATTTTTTGACCAGGCTGGTGAAAAATGGATGGTGGCGGTTCAAAAAATGACGCATGGAACATTTGTGACAATAAAACTGGGAAATGAAACGACGCTGCTGGCGAAACATGTTATAATAGATAAAAAAAGAAGAATTTTCCTTGGAAATGATATGTACAAAGAAAGTTAGGAAGCGATGCTGCCGGCAAGCCGGCTTCTACTAAACGGCGCGACCCCATCATCGGAGAAAGGAGCTTTATTTAACATGGTTCAATTAAAAAAAATCCTGACGGCGAAATATTTGTTCCTGTTTTTAGCCGGTGTGCTAATCTACTTCCTTATTACCGCATTGGTTAAAGCGTTATAAAATATATGATCTGCTTTATGCGGGGGTTGTAAAAGAAGCAAAACTCCATATTTATAAAAGCAAGATGGTGGCTCGGACCGAGCCACCATCTATTTGCATCAAGATTATTCAAAAAGCTCAAACATCGTTTTTGAGCAACGATTTAAGGATAAATCACGCCAACCCTTGAATTGGAAGTGATCTCGTCATCAACATCATCAGCGTAGATAATCAAGTGACCTTCGTTATCAAAGAAGATAAATCCTGGATTTATTTCTTCAGTAATTGTTACTTCAATCGGGACGAGTTCATCGTTTTGGAATTCATAAAAATAAAAGTCATTATTGTCATCAGTAATCGCCAGTTTATCGTTAGCTGTATCAAAAAAACTAATATATTGTCCATGTTCCAGGGAATGGTATTCATTGGTCGTTAAATCTAAGTAGCCAAAATCCTGCGCGGTCCAATCATTATTTTCAAAATGGATAGCGAATATTTTCCCGTTGCTGTGTTTGGCATATCCCGGGTAACGCTTTGGCGCTTCGTATTTCTCTGTGTTTTTGCTTTCCAAATCATAGAGGTAGTAATACCCGTTTTCGTTTTCGCTGTCTGTCCATAATAATTTATTATCATCCAAATGCACAAAGGCGGTATATAAAGAATATTCATCGATATTCCCTACACTGATCGTTTCATTGGTTTCGAGGTTATGTAATTTGACTTCCACCTGCATTTCCTCATTTAACTCTGTCCAGGCAACATAATTATTATATAATTGAGGTGAGAAAATGGTTAAATATTCAGGATTCGTTTCAGCAAGCGTCTGTACCTCACCGTTTGAAAAATCCATTGCCAATATTTTTTCATAATAGCCATCCACACTGGAATCCACCCAAACTAACCAGTCTTCATTTACTTCTGTCTTTTGCATGGCTGCTTCTTCATATTCTGATTCATACAATACCTTTTCTTCTCCGGTTGCAATATTGTACTGAATCAGCGTGTCCACATCGAATATTTTGGTTGGATCACTATTGACATTAATGAACATCTCGTCTCCAAGGATAACAGGGTGGTTATATTCTTGATATGGGATTTCGATGACCACTTCTTTCAGTTCTTCGTTTTCTGCTTCCTCATTGCTACATCCGGCTATAAGGAAGATGGTTAGTGCGATAAATAAATAGATACGTTTAGACATTTAAAATACTCCTATCTTTTGCATAATGGAACTAGAGATAAGCGTATTATCTCTAGTCCATCTCATTTTAATTAATAAGCCATCGCCTTGTTAGAACCGGCTTTATCCGCTTCGTACACGGCTCTAAATATCCCTTTTGAAGATGTTGAACCAATCGGATCCCAATGAGTACCACGGTATTTGGCGTCATAATGTGGATCAGCGGCTCTCATTCTCTTTTTCCCAGTTGTATAGTCATAGGAGTAAGCACTGATCGTATTGTAGTGTCTGATAGATTTTCCGTCATATCTATCTAAGTATCTTGTTTCCAGTAAAACGATAGGAGCGTTCGTTTTATTTTTTAAAACGCCTTTCATTCTGTTTTCGAACGTCGTTCGAGGGCTGCTTACGTTGGTGATATCAGCCGCGACATAGGTGTTACTACTAAAACTAAAGGTGCCTTTATAGGAATTTAACGCACTGGCAATACCTGTAGTCGTACTTCCAGATTTAGTTGTCCCAATCTTGGAGGCTAAAGTTGATTGACCTGGCAAACCAGTTGATGAACCGCTTTTGCTTTTGTGAAAACTCAACGACTGTCTAGCGGCAGCAGGTCCACAATAATAGCCATTTTCCTGCTTATAATTAGTGACGTGAATCGAATAATATTCTCCATCTGCAACATTATTAATTCTAAAATCTTCTTCCATTAATGTTTCTTCTAGCCATTGATCTTTCTCTTTTGCCAATTCTTCTAATTCCGCTTCTAATGACTTAGTTAACGTTGGATCGTTAAGCATGGCACCTGTACCAACATCATTGGGTTCACTTTCATTTGCAAAGGCCAATGTAGGAGTAGTCAACAGCAGGATGGAAAGCGCACCGATGGTTAATAGTTTAGTTGATTTGTTGTAATGAAAACTCATAACTCATACCATCCTAATTTAATTGAATCGGCCGATTCAACTAAATTATACTAGAATATGGATAAAATTTCTAAAACTTTTGCTCCCTAAAAAACAACATTTTTCTACATTTTATTCCGAAAATAGTTTTGCTTTATGGAAGATATCTAGTAGAAGTTTTGTTGGATTTAGGCTGATATTGTCAAATTTGAGTCTGTCTTATAAGCTTATTATTTAGTTTTGCATTTGGTTGCAGAGAATAGCTTGAGCGAACGGTTTTGCACTAGAGATTCTGTCAGTCAAGTCAGGGGCATTTCCTAACTGACCAGTGCAAGCAGAAGGAATTTTTCCCCGCTCTGTTGAATAGGGTAGACAGTTGGTCGAGCATCGGTTGAGAAAAGAAAGGTGAGATGAGCGTGGGGCAAATAAAGGTTTACGGGATAAAGGACAGTCTGAATCCAATCAAGGAAACACTGTCGGAAATCATTCATTCGTGCATGGTAGAGGCGTTTGAAATTCCTGCAGATAAGAAATTTCATCGCTTTTTCCCGATGGACAAAAAGGATTTTTATTATCCAAGCGGGCGAACGGAAGCTTATACCATCATTGAAGTGAGCATGTTCGAAGGGCGAACGGTGGAAGCGAAAAAACGGTTTTTTCAGCTGCTATATGAACGTTCCAACCGTGAATTACAGTTGTCCCCTCAGGACGTGGAAATAACAATTTTTGAAACGCCACAGCATAATTGGGGAATCAGAGGGATGCCTGGGGATGAGCTGCGACTCCATTATAAAGTAGATAGATGAACCGAGGAAAAGGAGACAAGCATCATGATGAAGTTGTTGAAAGCAGTTGGTGATAAGCTGGCGTACTGGGAGGTTTGGGAAGACGGCAATACCTTAATCGTCCATTACGGATATGTGGGAGATACGGGGGAAACCGAACAGGTGACATTAAAAAAGAATGAACAAGCAGAAGCAGTAATGGAAGCCTTAGCCAGTGAGAAGCTGAAGGAGGGTTATGGCTACTTGGATGAAGAGGAACTGACAGAGCTTGTTGTGCAATACAGCTATGAAGAAAATGAAATGGAAGAGACATTGGAAAAAAGACATTTCGTCGAGGATTTAATGAATGAATGCTTAGGCTGGACCGGCAACGGCTTTTGCGACGGTGGCGATATTGGCAGCGGCACAGCCAATATTTTCAATTATGTTGTAGATATAGAGAAGGCGACGGAAACGATTATCAAGGAACTATCCAACCAGCAACTGCTTGCCAATGTGAAACTTGCCTATTTAACAGAAGAGGAAGAATACCTTCCCCTTTATCCGGAAGGGTGCGATTTTGATTTAATAGTGTTTGTTCAAAAAGGTCGGTTTTTATCTTTTTGAACAAACACGATGCAATGAGCCGTTCTTCACTGAGACACTGCGAACTGTCTCATTGTGTCATCGCGCGCGATGGCACTTGGACAGTCGTCGGCGCTCTACTAGCAGAGGAAGAGACAATGAGTGGAGCCGATGCATTCTTTTAAAGCTGGCTATGAGTGGGGTTCTCGGAACCAGGATGGTGACATTCCGCCGTTGCCCATAGGACGTGGGTAGCACTTAGGCGGAATTGGGCGCATCGAGCGGAACCATTGCCTTTTTGAACACGCTCTAATAGAGGAAATTTGAGATAACAGGAAAGCTGGCCAGCCGAGTTTCACTGATCACTGCCTGCGACTGCCAGCTTTCAACTTCCTTCTTAACCTTAACGTATGATTCCGAAGCTTTCCATAATTTTTTTCAGCCGCTAATTGGCCTCCTTATTTGTGCTTAAGACGCCGATGAGCAGGATGATCCATAAGGGAGCATTCCCTATCGCATGCACTGCGAAGGAAGCCCAGGTTGATTGTGTGTATTGGGCAATCAACGGGGCAATCAGCATACCCGGAATCATCCCGATCACATGCCATTTTAATGCGATATGTAACACCCAGGCCCACAGCAGTCCGTTGATCATCCAGGCGTTGCCGCCAAACATCGCTTCTTGAATCGGTAATAGATAACCTCGCCACATCATTTCCTCACTGAACATGGCGAGTAAGTGAAGGGGGATAAACACGGCCAGCAGCTTCCAATTGCCTGATAATGTCACCCCAAAAAATTGTTTCGGTGGGAAACTAAATTTTTTTAACGGATGAAATGGCGCAGGCAAGTACTCAGGTGGTGATAACCATTTATGCTTTGCCAACACTTTCCCTACCGGTTCAAGAATCTGATCAAAGAAGATTGTGAGAAGAACAGCGAGACCTATCCACAACCAGTCTCCTGTGCTGAACGGCTGCAAACGGAACCGTTGCTGAACGGCTTCGACGGTAAAGGTGCCATCTTCTAAAAAGAGATACAAGCCAATGGAAAGCGGTAGCAGCAACAAAACAGGAAACCACAGCCAAAACCAGAAGGCATAAAGGACGGGCACCTTTTTATTCACCAGCTTTGGGGTGCCGTAAAATACCCCATAATAAATGAGAATGCCTGGGATGAAAAATAATAAGAACTGAAGCCAAAACGGCATTATTGATCACTCCAATTTTTTTGATCATCTATTGATGTATGTAAATGAGATTCAATCAGCTTTGTGCATAATTGCCATAGTTCCTCGCGGATGTTCGTATTTTCGCAGGCTGGGTAGGTGCTGGAGCCTAGCAGTTGCTTCAGTTGCTTGAAAAATCCGGGATATTCCCTTGGCGACGGCTGCATGATCTCCAGTTTATCATTGAAAAGCTTGCCGGTGACGTGCTTGTAATTATCGGCAGTACATATTTGGAAATAGTTTTCCGCCATATAGGAGGGGGGGCGAAAAAAGATGTTTTGTACCCGCGCGATCGGGCGCCACCACGGCTTCACTTTCTGAATCGTCCGCTTCGACATTTTTGCACCGTTGATCTGGAGGGCATTGACCTTGATTCCGTCATCAGCGAAAGCTTCCGCCATCTTAAAGGTCAGCAGCGTTAACGCCATTTTTGACTGACAATACATTTGATAGACGCTGAATGATTTGTTACTGTCTTCCCGACCTTGCAGCAGATCAAGGTCAAAGCTTTGTTTCGGGTCAAAGAAATGTTTAATGATGTTGCTACCGGCATGGAGGATTCTAGGATCTGCGGACTTTTTTAATTGGTCAAGCAGCAGCGAGGTCATCAAATAGGGACCGAAAACATTCGTGGCAAATGTTAGCTCAATGCCGTCCGGGCTTTGGCGATATCGCTCGCCGTGACTAAAATAGGCAGCGTTGTGGATGAGAATATCGAGACGTTCATACCAGCTGCTGAAGGTGTCGCAAAAGCAGCGAATCGAAGCGAACGAAGAGACATCCAGCTCCAGCAAATCCACTTGGTCGTTGTTGGCGGCGGCAATGATGCCGGTTTGGACTTTCCGGCTGAATTCCATATTTCTGCAAGCCATGATCACGTGATCGCCTGCTTTGGCAAAGCGAAGCGCGGCCTCTTTCCCGATTCCGGAATTTGCTCCAGTAATAATCACGATCCGCTTTTTCATCCAGCACCATTCCTTCCCTATTCAGGCTTTTTCACCGTTTCTTTTTTGGCGCTGGTAAGCGCCCTTCACCACGTCTTCGGCAACGCTGTCCTGCAGCTGTATCATTTTCTCCATGTCGAACTCGTCTGGCAGTAAGCCGTTGGCCACCATCATCGTAAGTCCGGTTTGAAAAACCCGCATTTTTAACAAAATCTCCGCCAGCTCTTCTTCTGAGAAGCCTTCCAGATCGGGATCGTGCTTCATTAGATGGACAAGCGCCATTTCTTCGTCGTACATCGGCAAATCGACCTTCGGCTTCATCATAAAATCGCGGACGAGGACTGGATAATCTGCTGCCATCTTCAGGCTCGCGAGTCCGATATCTCTGAACGGATTTCCTGTCTGCTGCTCGGCGATCATTTGCCGACTTAGCTGAATAATTTTTTGAAAAACGGCCTGTTTCAACTCTCCCACATCGTTAAAGTTGACATAAATCGGGGCGATGGAGCTGCCTAACTGATCGGCTGTTTTACGAATGGTGATGCTGTCGATGCCCTCTGCTTTTGCGATGGAAAAGGCGGAATCAATAATTTCTTCCCTGGAAAATTTCTTTTTTGGCGCCATTGCTAATCGCTCCTTTTTATCGAACACCTGATATAGAACATTTGTTATATATCATATATTATACATCGTCCGTTCGATTTGTGCATCTTCTTTTTATAAACGGGAGATACAAACCGTAGAGAGAGGACATAACAGAGGCAAGAAGATCGCGGCGAGGCAGTCGCGAGAGCAAGCGGAGCGTACACCGCACGGTACAGTCAAACGTGAGCAGCGGAGAGACAACGCAGCGACGAGATTCGCAAGCGCTGTTTCCCGGACTTTTGGAATATTCTTCAAAAGTCATTTGCCGCGGAGCTTCTGATAAAGTTGATACATCTGGTTAGAAGGATGATTCTGTGTTTACTGATTACGCAAATCACATATAAAATCGTGTAGCTTTTGCCAATAATAGAAAGGGAATCGCCCCCTTTTGTTGAAGTAATGAATAATCAAAAAAAGAGGGTGATGCAGATGAAAAAGCGGTTGAATAAATTATAACCTTTTGTTAAAGCGAATCAAATTCGCGCCCCTCCATTGGCAGCAGCTTTCTCACCGATAAAAACACAACTGGAGGGATTGAAATGAGAAATGAACAGGAAATGACGGATGTCATTCTGACTACGGCGAAGGAAGATGAGCGGGTTCGCGCTGTTTATATGAATGGTTCGCGGACGAACCCGAATGTGCCGAAGGATCTTTTTCAAGACTATGACATCGTGTACGTTGTAACGGAAACCACCTCTTTTATCGAGGATGAGCAGTGGATCAGCGTGTTCGGAGACATGATCATGGTTCAAGAGCCGGACAAGCTTGACGCGGGCATGGGACGCGAACACAATTTTCACCGCCGGTATGCTTATTTAATGCTGTTGACGGATGGCAATCGTATCGACCTTACCTTGCAGACGAAAGAAGCAATGAGGGAGGAGTACGGAATAGATAAGCTGACGGTGCCGCTATTGGATAAAGATGGTTGCTTACCGTCTATTCCGCCGCCGTCCGACATCGACTACCATGTTAACAAACCGACCGAAGGCGAATTCAACAGCTGCACCAATGATTTTTGGTGGTGCCTGCAAAACGTCGCCAAAGGCATCTGGCGTGATGAATTGCCGTATGCAAAGCAGATGTTTGTGCTGACAACAAGAGCGTCTTTGGATAAGATGGTGAATTGGTGGATTGGACTGCAGAATGATTTTCAACTATCCACGGGAAAGCTTGGAAAGTACTTCAAAAGGCATCTTCCCGCGCGATACTGGACTATGTACAAGGCTACTTTTGCAAACAGCGACGACGAACAAATGTGGGAATCGATGTTTACCGCATGCGAGCTGTTTCGAGCATTAGCAAAAGAAGTGGCAGCAGCATTTTCATACGTCTATCCGGACGATGACGACCAGAACATGACGGACTACTTGTATCGGGTGAGAAGTCTGCCTGCCGATGCGACGGAAATGTAAGGGGAGGGTGGTTTGTAGTTAAGGGAAGTGACACACCTGCTTTTTGATAGCGAGAGGGAATAATTCCCTTTTGGTGCGAACCCCAAGCGCACACCAAATCCCTGGGGGGTTCGCACCTGTTGATATGACTGGGTTTCTTAAAAAATTGATAGCGAAAAATACCAAATTACGGTAAACTAAAAACAGGTTCGCACTTTAGCCCACTGGAAGCCTTGTGGGACAAGGCTCCAATCCGGGCGCTGTCGCACTCTATATGAGTGCGTGGATTGAAATCTCGACGTCCTCGCAATCAGTGGGAATAATATCGTCGTCGCACTCTATATGAGTGCGTGGATTGAAATACAAGGACACTTCCGGATACAAATACAAGTATGTCGTCGCACTCTATATGAGTGCGTGGATTGAAATATTAAAGTTTTAATCTTTTTTGTGATAGCTCAACGTCGCACTCTATATGAGTGCGTGGATTGAAATCATGGTTATTACCACCTTTGATGCAAACAAAAAAGTCGCACTCTATATGAGTGCGTGGATTGAAATTCATAAAAAGAGGTCAGTTCCTTCGATCCTATCGTCGCACTCTATATGAGTGCGTGGATTGAAATGGCATTGACCTATTCTGAGCGCTATTTCCTCCTTGTCGCACTCTATATGAGTGCGTGGATTGAAATAATCCCAACCTCAATTTTTAGCCCATTGCTAGTTGTCGCACTCTATATGAGTGCGTGGATTGAAATAGATCGTTGACTATCGTCAGTGTAATGACCGTTTTGTCGCACTCTATATGAGTGCGTGGATTGAAATTTTTCTGCTGTCGGTTATCTTTAATATCTCGCCTAGGTCGCACTCTATATGAGTGCGTGGATTGAAATATGTAAGTACTTCATTACCCTGTAGATTTGTTCATTCACGTCGCACTCTATATGAGTGCGTGGATTGAAATCCCTGTGCGCGCGTCTTGCAATAATACGTTATCTGTCGCACTCTATATGAGTGCGTGGATTGAAATAACTCTTCTTCATCGACAACAACGCCCTTATAAGTCGCACTCTATATGAGTGCGTGGATTGAAATAATTAATCCATGTTCCCATGGTGATAATGGATATCGGTCGCACTCTATATGAGTGCGTGGATTGAAATTCTGAATAAAGTAGATTGGTCGTGAAATCAGCATATGTCGCACTCTATATGAGTGCGTGGATTGAAATCTTCTGCTTTAGTTGCATTTTCCAGCATTTTGTCGTCGCACTCTATATGAGTGCGTGGATTGAAATCCTGTGTTTTGGCAGCAAGTATAAATTGAGCGCGTCGCACTCTATATGAGTGCGTGGATTGAAATGCGTATCGCCCGACGCTGTTCCGCCCGCGTAAGATGTCGCACTCTATATGAGTGCGTGGATTGAAATAGACACAGAAAAACGCCGTTTGGAATGAGGTTATGGTCGCACTCTATATGAGTGCGTAGCGAACTCGCTGGGAATGAGTCCAGTCAAATCAGTACGACACAAAAAATGCCGGTTTCAGGCTCGCTCAAACTTGTGAAAGCTCGAAAACGGGATCTGGTCAAATGATTGCGGCTTAGCGGAAATGTTTTTTGATAATAATAGTTTCTTTGGTTTTAAAACTAGACAGGGGAGTAAGCGAATGGAGCTAGGCACACCTATTGCAGAGGGAAACACGGCAAAAATCTATCTTGTCGAAAACAAGATTGTAAAAGTGTTCAAGGATCATTTGCCCGATACGGAAGCAGCAAATGAAGCAAGTAAACAAAAATACGCCCATTCGTGTGGACTGTCTGTGCCTGAAATTTTCGCTGTCACTGAAGTCAATGGAAAACAAGCAATTATGATGGAATATATCAACGGGAAAACAATCGGAGATATCTTCTTCGAAAATAAGGAACGAGCAGAATATTATATGAGTATTTCCGTTGATATACAGCATCAGATTCATTCGAAGATAGCTGACTCCCTTGAACCTATGTCTGAAAAATTAAGCCGTCAAATAAAGGCTGCTCCTGGATTGAGCAATAACCAGAGGTCCGCTTTATTAAAAAGATTAGAAACACTGTCCACTGACAACAGACTTTGTCATGGAGATTTTCATTTGCACAACTTGATTATGACGGACAATAAAGTAACGATAATTGACTGGGTGGATGCCAGTGCGGGCGACATATGTGCTGACATTTGCCGCACGTATCTTTTATATTCCCCGTTTTCCGCAGAGTTAGCCGATATGTATTTACATCTTTCTTGCAAAAAAAGCGGTTTGTCTCAGGCTGATATTTTTCGCTGGGCGCCAATCATAGCAGGAGCAAGGCTGTCAGAAATGGTTATATCAGAGAAAGCGGAACGCCTGATTGAAATAGTAAAGCAGCATTTTCCCTGCTAGCTTGAATGCAGGTACATCAGAAGAATGTCCGCTGTTTATTATTATGGGTGTGTACAACGAAAGAAATCGCCAGGGAGTATCATGCTGCTATTGATATTTTAGCAAAAAAAGTCACCTCATCTGGTGCGGACCCCAAGCGCACATCCAATCCCTGGGAGGTTCGCACCTGTTGATATGACTGGTTTCTTAAAAAATTGATAGCGAAAAATGCCAAATTACGGTAAACTAAAAACAGGTTCGCACTTTAGTCCACTGGAAGCCTTGCGGGACAAGGCTCCAATCCGGGCGCTGTCGCACTCTATGTGAGTGCGTGGATTGAAATCTATACAAGGAGGGGATAGCGTGAATGAAGCTCCGTCGTCGCACTCTATGTGAGTGCGTGGATTGAAATAGCTGTTTGTTTGTGCTCAGCCTAGTTGCAATACGTCGCACTCTATGTGAGTGCGTGGATTGAAATCACTTAAAAATAAGCGTTCCATTAGGCTTCAAAACGTCGCACTCTATGTGAGTGCGTGGATTGAAATTTTTGCCAGCTCCGCCATAATTCCAGTTCCTGTGGTCGCACTCTATGTGAGTGCGTGGATTGAAATTCTCCTGTGTGCCAGTTCGCATATCCTTCAGAACGTCGCACTCTATGTGAGTGCGTGGATTGAAATTTAGAAAAGCAGTGACTGAAAGTCAAGCTATGAGTCGCACTCTATGTGAGTGCGTGGATTGAAATACACATTTTGGTGTGCAACGTAAAATATAGTGGAGTCGCACTCTATGTGAGTGCGTGGATTGAAATATCAATGATCCCGCATTGTGGGTTGTACCCATCCGTCGCACTCTATGTGAGTGCGTGGCTTTTCAATCATCCCAAGGAATAGAAAGCCCTTCATTTGTGGATAAAAGGATGTTTCTCCCACAACGATTCTTCTAATCGCTAGATAATATAATGAGAGACTGGTTGCCAGATCTGCTTACAAGATGACGAATAAAAAATGTAAAAAAAGTATTTTCATAACATCCTCAGTGTTACCCCATTCCGTTGCCATCGCACCCCAACAACAAAACAGGACTATTTTTCGACATCAACGCTTGTGATTGCTGGGCCTTTTGAAATAGTTCCATTACGGAAACTGGACGAAAAGAAGGGAAATCTGTCTATTTTCCATAGCTTTATCTTTTTTATATGGTAAAATGTTCTATGAATAACAATATCTCTTAGAGGGGATTTGACGATGTATATTGCCCATGTCCGGGAAGCGGATAAGCAGGTACAAACATTGAAAGAACATTTGCTTGAAGCGAAACAATTGGCAGAGTGCTACGGCGCAAAGCTGGAATTAACACATGTTGCTGGTTTAGCGGGCCTGCTTCATGATCTAGGGAAATACAGCGATGAGTTTCAAGATTACATTCAGAAAGCAGCGTTTTTTCCTGAGGCAGCCGTGAAAAAAAGAGGCCAGGTCGATCACTCCACCGCCGGGGGAAAACTGCTCTTCAACATGCTTCACAACAGAAACAATACCATCTATGAAAAGCTTCTGGCTGAAATTGTCGGAAATGCGATCATCTCTCACCATGCGAATCTACAAGACTATATATCTCCATCTATCGAATCCGACTATTTAAAGCGCGTACAAGACAAGAACCTTCCGGAATATGATTTGGCGGTTAACCGTTTTTTTCAGGATACCGTGACAAAAGCGGAATTTACCGAGTATATCGCTGCTGCATTAGAGGAATTAAAGCGATTTATCAATGACATTCCGACACAAAGCTTCTTTTTAACAAAATTCGTTTTCAGCTGTCTGCTCGATGCGGATCGGACAAATACAAGACAATTTGAAGAACCAGCTTCAGCAACAGCAGCTCCTCAGTACAAGCCATCATTTGATAGTTATTATCAAAAACTAATGAACCATCTTGCATCGCTGAAAGCAAAAAATAACGCCGACGATCCTATCAACCAGTTGCGGTCTGCCATGTCGGAGCAGTGTGAAATATTTGCGGAGAAACCGTCCGGTATCTATACGCTGTCGATTCCGACAGGGGGCGGGAAAACGCTGGCGAGTCTCCGTTATGCGTTAAAGCATGGGCAAATATTCGGAAAGCAGCGAATGATTTATGTCGTCCCGTTCACTACCATCATTGAACAAAATGCGCAGGAAGTGAGAGCAATTTTGGACGATGACGAACATATTTTGGAGCACCATTCCAATGTGGTTGTGGAAGAGGAAACAGGCGACGAGCACGAAGATGGCCTGATTACAAAAAAGGAGAAGCTGAAGCTCGCCCGTGATAATTGGGACAGTCCGATTATTTTTACAACCCTTGTCCAATTCCTGAACGTTTTTTATGCGAAAGGCAATCGCAATACGCGCAGATTGCATAACATAAGCCACTCCGTTGTTATTTTTGATGAAGTGCAAAAGGTGCCGACGAAATGTGTTTCGCTTTTTAACGAGGCGTTAAATTTTTTAAAGGAAAAAGCACATTGCAGTATTCTCCTTTGTACGGCGACACAGCCAGCACTTGAAGACGTAAAATACCGTCTTTTAAAAGACCGGGATGGGGAAATCGTTCCCAATCTTGCCGATGTGTCCAAAGCGTTTAAACGAGTGGAGATTAATGATAAAACGGACAAGCCGGTGACAAACGAGCAGTTGGCCGAATGGATTCGGGCGGATATCCAAGCGCTGGGCAGCACGCTTGTAATCTTGAATACGAAAGCGGTGGTAAAGGATTTATATGAAAAACTGCAAGACATGTCTCTGCCGGTCTCTCATTTAAGCACCTCAATGTGTGCGGCGCACCGGAAAGTCCAGCTGGAGGAAATGCGAAAGCTGCTGAGGAAGGGCACGCCGTTTCTTTGTGTAACGACACAGCTGATCGAAGCCGGTGTGGATGTCAGCTTCAAATGCGTCATTCGCTCCCTTGCCGGACTGGACTCGATCGCTCAGGCAGCCGGACGCTGCAATCGGCACGGGGAAGACAGTTTGCGGGACGTGTACGTGATTGACCATGCAGAGGAGAGATTGTCGAACTTACCGGAAATTGAGGTAGGTAAAGGAATCGCTGGAAATGTACTTGCAAGATACAAAAAGAAAGCAGAAAAATACGAAGCAAGCCTGCTCTCCCAGACAGCGATGCGCGAGTACTTTCTATTTTTTTACCGCAAAATGGAAAGTAATTTAAACTACTATGTACCAGAGGCAGATAAGGAAATGACGAAGCTATTGCTGGCACATGCTGTGGAAAACGATTATGTCACCCATTATCGGAAGAAAAAAGGCACGTCGTTTCCGTTGGTGCTGAATGGGAGCTATAAAACCGCCGCCGACCATTTTCACGTCATTGATCAGATAACAACCTCCGTCATTGTTCCGTACGGGGAAGGGAAGGAGCTTGCCGCTGAACTGAACAGCAGGGAATGGGTCGAAGATTTGACCAAGCTGTTAAAGAAGGCGCAGCAGTACACAGTGAATCTTTATTCACAAGAATTTAACCAGTTACAAAAACAAGGTGCCCTTGTAGCACATCTTGATGGAATGATTTATGAACTGAAGGAAAACTGGTACAGCGAGGAGTACGGGATCGATCTAAAAGGGGAAGGCGGGATGGCGTTTACGTCGTTTTAGAATTAAAACCTATCTTGTTACAGATAGGTTTCCAATTCTATATCTAAATTTTTCAATCCGCGCTTAAAAAAAGCGATAAGTTCAATATAACATTACTTTTCTATATTGTGAACAGAAGTAGTGATTAATTTTCATTTATATATAAAATTGTTAAACCAATCTTGACATCAAAAGAAAAAGAAGTGTATGATTTGTTTGAGAAATCAGAAATTTTAACAAGAGATAGATATAACTGCTATTGTTATTTGATTTAACAAGAGGTGAAGCGACTTCAGAGTGGAAGTATTACTACCGATATTTTATGATTATAAGTCACAAAAAAGTGGTTAGATTTGATTCTCATTCAAAGGAGGTGAATCCACAGGATGAAAAATGAAATCCAGTTTGAACTGTTCGGGGATTATGCGCTGTTCACCGATCCGCTCACAAAAATCGGCGGCGAGAAGCTTTCCTACAGCGTCCCTACCTATCAGGCATTGAAGGGCATTGTGGAATCGATCTATTGGAAGCCGACAATCGTGTTTATCATTGACGAGCTTCGCGTGATGAAACCGATACAAATGGAATCCAAAGGAGTGCGTCCGATTGAATATGGAGGCGGAAATACGCTTGCCAACTATACATACTTAAAAGACGTCCATTATCAAGTACGCGCCCATTTTGAGTTTAACCTCCACCGTCCCGAGATGGCGTTTGACCGCAATGAAGGGAAGCATTACAGCATTCTCCAACGAGCGCTGAAAGCAGGCGGGCGCAGAGATATTTTTCTTGGCACAAGGGAATGCCAAGGGTATGTAGCGCCATGCGAATTTGGCAGCGGAACAGGGTTTTACAATGAAGAGGGCACGCATCATTTAGGCACGATGGTTCACGGGTTCAACTACCCGGATGAAACGGGGCAACACCGGCTGGACGTGAGGTTGTGGTCTGCGGTAATGGAAAAAGGGTATATCAAGTTTCCTAGACCGGAAGACTGCAAGATTATTCGCCCAGTGAAAGACATGGAGCCGAAAGCGTTTCATCAGGACAACGTTCAATCGGCGGAGCAATTACTGCGTGACTTAGGAGGGGAGTAAAATGAGCTGGCTGCTGCATTTATACGAAACGTACGAGGCTAATCTCGACCAGGTCGGAAAGACGGTGAAGAAGCGGGGGGATCGGGAATATACGCTGCTGCCGATATCCCATACTACGCAAAATGCCCATATTGAAGTGACAATTGATGAGGATGGGGACTTCCTGGACGCAAAAGTATTGACTAAAGAAAGCACTTTAATCCCGTGCACAGAAGAGGCTGCCAGCCGGTCAGGTTCCAAGGTTGCGCCGTATCCGCTCCACGATAAGCTCAGCTATGTTGCCGGTGACTTTGTGAAATACGGAGGGAAAATCAAGCGTCAGGAGGAAGCTCCTTTCGATGCGTATATACGAAATTTACAGGAGTGGGCCGACTCGCCGTATGCGACGGAGAAGGTGAAATGCATTTACTCCTATTTGCGCAAAGGGAGGCTCATTGAAGATTTAGTCAACAAGCAGGTGCTTGTCCTTGATGAACAGCAACAGCTGATTGAAAAATGGGACAAAAAATATGAAGCGCGGTTCGAAGGAAAGCCGGAGATTTTTACAAGCGGTGCCGCCGAGCAATCAAGCGCTTTCGTCAGATTCAATGTCTATCATCCTGAGTCGGTTGATGAGGTTTGGAAAGATAAAGACATGTATGACTCCTTCATTGCTTTTTATCATGACAGGTTAGGCGGAGACGATGTTTGCTTTGTAACAGGAAAGCAGCTTCCAGTTACGGAACGGCATGCTAATAAAATCCGCCATGCCGCAGACAAGGCAAAGCTCATTTCAGCCAATGATAACAGTGGTTTTACCTTCCGCGGCCGGTTTAAAACAAGCCGGGAAGCGGTTGGCATCAGCTATGATGTGTCACAAAAAGCTCATAATGCGCTGAAATGGCTGATTCACCGCCAAGGAAAAACGATTGATAACCGTGTTTTTCTTGTCTGGGGGAATGATAGCGGTCCTGTGCCGAATCCGGATGAGGATGCGTTGGATATCGTAAAGCACAGCAGGCGGGAACTGGAAAGGGAACCCGATACAGACAAGCCTTATGCCGGTGAAGTGAGCAAAGCTATTGACGGCTACCGAAACGACCTGACGTATCAGTCGGAGGTCAATATTCTCGTGCTCGACTCAGCAACGACCGGAAGAATGGCGGTGCTTTATTATCGGAATATGAACAAGGAGCTGTATTTAAACCGCCTGACAGAGTGGCATGCGTCGTGTGCGTGGGAGCATCGGTATCGGAAGGATGATGAGCAATTTGTCTCGTTTTACGGCGCGCCGGCGACGAGAGACATTGCGTTTGCCGCTTACGGACCGAGAGCAAGCGACAAAATCGTGAAAGGCTTAATGGAGCGGATGCTTCCTTGTATCGTCGATGAACGCTCCATTCCTAAGGACATTGTCAAAAGTGCTTTTCAGCGGGCTTCGAATCCCGTTTCAATGGAACGGTGGGAATGGGAAAAAACAGTTAGCATTACGTGCGCACTTATTAGAAAAATGTTCATTGAAAAAAAGGAGGAATGGAATGTGCCGCTAGATAAAACTTCAACGGATCGCAGTTATTTGTTCGGCCGTTTACTCGCCGTGGCGGACGTATTGGAGAGGGGGGCGCTCGGGAAGGAGGAAACGCGGGCAACCAATGCGATCCGCTATATGAACTCGTATTCTAAAAATCCGGGACGCGCCTGGAAAACGATTCAGGAAAGCTTGCAGCCGTATCAGGCCAGGCTTGGGACAAAGGCCACCTATTTATCCAAATTGATTGATGAGATCGGCGATCAATTTGAAGCAGGGGATTTCAACAACACCCCGTTGTCGGAAAAATATTTGCTTGGGTTCTACAGCCAACGTCGGGAACTTTACAAGAAAAAAGAGGAGGAAACGAAACAATGACCACCCTTGACCACAAAATTGATTTTGCTGTTGTTTTATCTGTGTCGAAAGCGAATCCAAACGGCGACCCGTTAAACGGGAATCGTCCTCGCCAAAACTACGACGGGCACGGGGAAATTTCCGATGTGGCGATTAAGCGGAAAATCCGCAACCGTCTTCAGGACATGGGAGAAGCGATTTTTGTCCAATCCGACGACAGGAAAACCGATGCTTACAAAAGCTTGCGGGAGCGGGCGGACGCGAATCCGGAATTGGCGAAAATGCTGAAGGAGAAAAATCCGCCGGCGGAGGCATTTGCCCAGATTGCTTGTCAGGAATGGCTGGACGTGCGCGGCTTCGGACAAGTGTTTGCTTTTAAAGGCTCGAACTTATCCGTCGGTGTCCGCGGGCCGGTGTCGATTCATACAGCGACGAGCATTGATCCCATCGATATTGTCAGTACGCAAATCACGAAAAGTGTCAACTCCGTTACCGGCGAAAAGCGCAGCTCGGACACAATGGGCATGAAGCATCGTGTGGACTTCGGCGTTTATGTGTTCAAAGGCAGCATGAATACGCAGCTTGCGGAGAAAACAGGCTTTACGAAGGAAGATGCGGAAAAAATCAAGCAAGCTCTGATCACGCTTTTTGAAAATGACAGCTCTTCCGCCCGCCCTGATGGGAGCATGGAAGTCCATCAAGTTTACTGGTGGGAGCATTCTTCCAAGCTCGGACAATATTCGTCTGCCAAAGTACACCGTTCCTTAACTGTCAAATCGAAAACAGATGCGCCGAAAAGCATTGATGATTATGTCGTTGAGCTATCTGAACTAGATGGTTTGGAAGTTGAAGTCATCGATGGCCAGTAATGAAGAAGATCGCTTTTTAATGCTGTCGGGGCTGCAGCATTTCCAGTTTTGCAAACGGCAGTGGGCGTTGATTCATATTGAGCAGCAATGGGAAGAAAATGTAAGGACGATCGAAGGCCGGCATTTGCATAAAAAAGCCGATCAGCCGTTTATCAAAGAGAGGCGCGGAAATAAGCTGACCGTCCGTGCATTGCCGATTCAATCGAGGGTATTGCAAGTCAGCGGTATCTGCGATGTCGTGGAATTTGTTGAGGACCGGGATGGTGTGGAATTGGCCGGTGTCGAAGGAACCTATAAGGCGTATCCGGTGGAGTACAAGCGCGGTAAGCCGAAGAAAGGCGACGAAGATGTCATTCAATTGGCGGCACAGGCCATATGTCTGGAGGAAATGCTTGTCTGCAGCATTGACAAAGGATATTTGTTTTACAATGAAATCAAACACCGTGTGGAAGTGCCGATGACGGACGTCCTCAGAGAGAAAGTCGTGCAAATGGCGAAAGAAATGCATCATTATTATGAGAGGCGTTATACGCCGAAAATAAAGACTGGCCCGTTTTGCAAAAGCTGTTCTTTACAGCATGTTTGTTTGCCGCAGTTGATGAACAAGCGTTCTGTGAAAAGCTACATTGAGGGGAGGCTGAGCGAGAAATGAAGAAGCTGCTGAACACATTATATGTTACTCAGCCTGATACATATTTGTCCCTTGACGGCGATAATATTGTGTTATTAAAAGAACAGCAAAAGCTTGGGAGATTACCGCTCCATAATTTGGAGGCGATTGTCAGCTTTGGATATACCGGGGCCAGCCCGGCGTTAATGGGCTATTGTGCCGAGCGGAATATCTCCATTTCTTTTTTGACGGAAAGCGGGCGTTTTCTGGCCAGAGTTGTCGGGCAAAGCAGAGGCAACGTCGTGTTAAGAAAGACGCAATACCGTATTTCTGAGAACGAGAAAGAGTCAACAATGGTTGCCCGCAATTTCATTATTGGAAAAATATACAACAGCAAGTGGATACTTGAGCGAATGACAAGGGAACACCCGCTGCGAGTGGATGTGGAGCAATTTAAATCGGCTTCGCGTCTGCTCTCGATTATTTTGCAGGAGGTACGTGACTGCGCCAATCTGGAAAGCCTGCGGGGATGGGAAGGGCAGGCGGCAATCAACTATAATAAAGTATTTGGTCAGATGATTCTGCAGCAGAAGGACAACTTTGTTTTTCACGGACGTACAAGAAGACCGCCAAAAGACAATGTGAACGCCATGTTGTCTTTTGCCTATACATTGCTGGCCAACGATGTCACGTCGGCGCTGGAGGCTGTTGGATTAGACGCCTATGTCGGTTTTATGCACACGGATCGTCCCGGCCGCGCGTCCCTGGCACTGGATGTCATGGAAGAACTGCGGGGAATTTACGCGGATCGCTTTGTCCTTTCCTTGATCAATCGCAAGGAAGTGACCGCAGACGATTTTTACCGGAAGGAAAACGGCGCCGTGCTGATGACGGACGACGCGCGCAAGTCGTTTTTGAAGGCCTGGCAGACGAAAAAGCAGGAAAAAATTACGCACCCGTATCTTGGGGAAAAAATCTCCTGGGGACTTGTTCCATATGTTCAGTCGTTGCTGTTGGCGCGCTTTCTGCGTGGAGATTTAGACGAATACCCGCCATTTTTATGGAAGTAGGTGACAGGATGCTTGTGTTGATTACATACGATGTCCAAACCTCAAGCACCGGCGGCTCCAAAAGGCTGCGCAAAGTAGCCAAAGCGTGCCAAAACCACGGCCAGCGAGTGCAAAATTCCGTGTTTGAATGTGTCGTTGACGCCGCGCAGCTGACAGCCCTGAAGCTGGAGCTTCGCAGTTTAATCGATGAAGACAAAGACAGCCTGCGCTTCTACCGGCTCGGCAACAATTACAAAACAAAAGTAGAACACATCGGCGTCAAACCGTCGCTAAACATAGAAGCCCCGCTTATCTTTTAGTGGTTCGCGCGTAAGGGAGAGAAGCGTAGCGGGGATTTGCGAGCGTGATCATGCGGCGCTCCGCTTTTAAACGGAGTGATTGAAGCAATGATAATGCGAAACGGGCATTTGCGAGTTTGATCGTGCGGCGTTCTGCTTTTAAGGGGAGTCAGTCGTTGAAGCGCTAAAAAGAAATAGGTATTTGCGAGTTTGGATAGTACGGCGTTCCGTTTTTAAACGGGGGCAAAAGAAGATTGCTAAAGAGATCGGGTGTTTGCCAGGTTGATGTGCGGTGGTCTGTTATGACGGGATAAGAAGGAGCTTAGGAGCAGCAGCGGGTATTTACGAGTTTGGGCAAGCGAGTGTCGCGTTTGAATGAAGCGCCAAAGGAAAAGGAGTATTTTGGGGCTTCAGCAAGTAGATGTGGTTCTATAAACGAAACGATGGAGAAATCAAGAAGTGAAGAGAAGCGAATATTTACGAGTTTGGGCAAACTGGTGTCCCGACGTTTGAATGAAGTGCCAAAAGGAATGGAATATTTGTCTTTCATCGTCTTGGTAAGGGGATGCCACACTTTGCAGAATGGATTCCCGTTTTTGTAATTCTTGCAGTGGTGCGAACCCCAAGCGCACATAAAATCCCTGGGAGGTTCGCACCTGTTGATATGACTGGGTTTCTTATAAAATTCACAGCTAAAAATGGAAAATTACAGGTAATTTAAAATGGGTTCGCACTTTTGCCACTTTGCCCCCTTGAGGGACAAGGGGGCACTGCGGGCGCTGTCGCACTCTTCATGAGTGCGTGGATTGAAATGGTTACCAACATGTTTTAAAACATGGCCGAGCTGTCGCACTCTTCATGAGTGCGTGGATTGAAATGGCATAACTTAATCCCCGTGCTACCAGGTCCTTGGTCGCACTCTTCATGAGTGCGTGGATTGAAATGTTGTGAAAAATGCGATTACTGCCGGATGAACAAGTCGCACTCTTCATGAGTGCGTGGATTGAAATTATATCTTCATTATACACCACCTGTTGTAACTTGGTCGCACTCTTCATGAGTGCGTGGATTGAAATTATATCTTCATTATACACCACCTGTTGTAACTTGGTCGCACTCTTCATGAGTGCGTGGATTGAAATATATCCGCAAAAGCATTTCGTTAGTCCAGAAAGGTCGCACTCTTCATGAGTGCGTGGATTGAAATGTCATATAACGACACTCCTTTCGAGATTATTTACGTCGCACTCTTCATGAGTGCGTGGATTGAAATATTTGGATGGAGTCAGTATCGATGGCAGCATGAACGTCGCACTCTATATGAGTGCGTGGATTGAAATAATCACTAACCTGTTGTCTGAAATGTATTCAGCCGGTCGGGTGCGTGGGTTGAAATAAACTCTTTGAGGGTGCGTACTGGTGTGTATACGTCGCACTCTAATATTGTACTCTAGTTGTGTAGGGTGAAGTCCAACGTTATAAAAGCTTCAGATTGTAAGTGAGGGAAGAGAATAGACGAGTTTTTCGTAACTTTATCTCTTTCTTGTGGTGGTACATTGTTAATGTTAATAAAATATGCAACTTGAAATGGGTCTTTGTACTCTAGTTTCTGGATGTAACTACTTTTTTTATAGGCTTTTTTTATCGTTGACAGCAAACTTATGGTATAATTAGTGCAAATTTGATAAATTATTCTGATTTTAGCTAAAGGAAGATCTAATGTGTTTGAACATATGAAAACTCTAACTTTACGAGCAACTTTTTCTGCTTTAGGTAGTGGGAGGTTGCCTCCTTACTTAGGATCAACGATACGAGGCTTGCTTGGTCACTGCATTCGAGATCTAGTATGTCCAACGCCACATGTGAAATGTTATGTGTGTGAAATTTCTGATAACTGTGCGTATGCGCAAAATTTTTCAACCCCGGGTCATCAAGCTGGTTCTGTTAACCCGTATGTTCTTCATGTTTTAACTCGTGGAAAAGTAGAGTGGAAAGAAGCTGATATTAGTCAATTTGACATTACGCTGATCGGCCGTTCCAGCGAGCAAGGTGGTTTAATGGTGGATGCTCTACAAGAGATGGAGAAGCGTGGATGGGGGGCGGCGAGAATCCCCTTTAAATTATTAAAAATTACTGATCCGATACGCAATACATTAATCTGGCACCAAGGTAAGATGTGGCTTCGCAATTTTCACCCACAACCATTAGATTGTGAAGAGCGGTTTGCTCGTACTGCTGTTATTCATTTTGAAACTCCTGTTAGAGTTAAACAAGGTCAAAATTTAAAATATAGTCTTTCGTTTGCTGACCTTATTCAATCGCTTAGCCGGAGAATGGCTTTACTTTCTCATGCATATACAGAAAATCGTCTTGAGTGGAATGAAAGTGAGATGTTGGCAGCCGCAAGGTTAGTGCGTACTGCTGATGAGAATTGGAAAGAGAACAAATTTAAGCGTTTTTCGATGAATAAAGAAGGGAAGGATTTATATTTACCTGCCATTGAGGGGTGGGCGCGTTATGAAGGGGATATCACTCCATTTACCCCAATCTTAGCTGCAGGACAACGATTACATATTGGTAAAAATACAACACATGGTTTTGGACGTTTTCATGTGGACTATGATCAATAGAGGAGGACTGAGGAAATGACTAAAAAAGAAAGGGAGCAAGTTACTCCAGAAAAAGTGATTTATAATCTTGCAAAGAACTATGAAAGCCTTGAAAAGTCGCTAGTAAACCAACTCAGCTTACAAACACCGAATCATCATCTAACAACAGGAACAAATCGTGAGAATGTCTGGCTTACGTTATTTGAACGGATTATCCCACGCAAGTTTTGTATCGAACAAAGTGTCTTTATTATCGATTCGTATGGTCAAATTTCAGCGGAAGTGGATATTGCTGTTTTTGATGAGCAGTATACCCCTTATATCTTTAATTATGGGAAGATTAAATTTATTCCAATCGAAGCTGTGGCGGTTGCTGTTCAGTGTAAGAGTAATTCGATTGATAATAAGGTCAGTGATTGGGCGGAGTCCATTCAAGATTTAAAGACAGCTATGAACGCAGTAGTACGTACTCAGTCTAATATAGTGGATAATGATATTACAAAAGAGCAACAATCTTCCACTCAAAGCTCAACTCGCCCCATCCTTATTCTTTGTGCATTAAGTAGTGAGGCTGCCAAGTATAAAGATGTTTTTGATATTGTATTGCATTTAAACGATAGTCGAACAAAACTAATTAAGCTTATTAAAAAGGAATCTGAAGATTTAAAGATTTGGGTAGACGATTTAAACCATTATGGACATGATCGTTACCCAGAAGGGGAGAAAGAAAGATATAAAGTTTTACCTAATAAATTAACTGATACAAAAAAATCCCTATCTAAGCTTCGTGTCACTGAAGAAAAAAACGAAAATGTCACACTATCGCTAACATTCCAGTTAAATCAGCTGCTCATGCTGATTAATAACCCACTATTCTTCCCGCATCAGTCGTATGTCAAAATGTTTAATGACAATATAGAAAAATATAAGAAGAGAAGTGAAAGCAATGGACAGACCAACTAATCAACTTTTGCTAGCTGCATACGATATAAGTGGTATTCAGGAGTACATCTTTGCTTCCAACAGGTTAAAGGAAAATATCGGTGGCTCATATATTGTTGGTACGATGATGAGAACGCATCTTCCAAAAGTATTAAAGCAACTAAGCTTTAGGAATGAAGGAAAGGTCATTACAAACTGGGAAGAGGCTCCTTTTCGCTTATTGGATGATTCAATTATTTTGGCGGAGATCATTTATATTGGTGGAGGAAATGCTCTTGTTATGTATCGAGATTGGGGGCTATATCATCAAGTTAATAAACAGTTTTCATTAGAACTTATTAAGGAAAGCTTTACATTGACGTTAGCAACAGAAGCAATAGCGTTTTCCCCTTCAGACGGGACGTCTTATAGCAAACTAGTAAAAGAGTTGATGAATAAACTAGATACAACGAAATCTGAACTAATTCGATCCAAGCCACTCGGGGCTTTGCCAATTTCCTCACAAGAGCGTTTCGGGGGTTGGCCGGTGACGACCATAGACGAGCATGCAAATCATGAAGAGATCTCCACTGTACAAGCACTGAAACGAAAAGCAGCGACTGAAAAGCCCTTACAAGAGCTGTTTCCTCTCGATAATCAATCATTCAGCTGGGCAAAAGAGATGGAAGCTATGAAGCGAAAAAAGGGCGAGGACAGCTATGTGGCGGTTGTACATATTGATGGCAATGGTATGGGACAATTGTTGCGCCAGAAATTGTACAGTCTAGAAAAGGAAAGTCTTACTAAGCAAATTAGTGAGCATCGTGAGCTTTCTAAGCAAATTACATCTCGTTATCTTAATTATTTTCAAAACATGATAGCAGATCTAGAGATAGCAGATCTAGAGATAGTAGATCTAACTATTTCACAAGGCGGGGTTTTACCTATAAGGCCGCTTATTATGGACGGTGATGATATCACATTTATTTGCCGAGCTGATTGGGGAATTCCTCTTGCGATGGAATTTCTTCGCCGTTTGGAAATGGATACGGAGCAACCGCTCCCCTTATCTGCTTGTGCGGGTGTGGCTCTGGTTCACAGCCATTTTCCATTTCAAATCGCGTATGAGATAGCGGAAGAGTGTTGTAAAAATGCAAAGAAAAAGTACTACCAGGAAATGCAAGGATCTTTTCTTGATTTCCACCTTGTCCGTGGAAGTTATGTGTTATCGAGAAAAGAACAACTGGAACTGGGGTTAAAAAATAAGCAACAGCGACCATTCCGGGTTAATGGGACTGGTGATCTAAATGCCCCTCATTCAATTGATTTATTAGCTGAGGTTATTCAAAAAATGAAACTTGATCCAGAAGAAGCTCCAGGCGCATGGCCACGTTCATGGCTTGTGAGGCTTTATCAAGCTTATTTACAACATGGTAAAAATGATAAAGCAGTTACATCAGTAATAGAAGAGGCTGTTTCTAGAGGATATGATCGTTCTTACTTTTTCAGCGAGACTGAAACGATAGACGACAGTGTATTGTTTGATGCTCTTGAGGTGCTTGATAGCTATGAACATACTCTCTTTCAAGTAAAGGAGGGCAAACAGTGAAGGAATTTGAACTAGTCATTACATTACTTAGCGACTTAAGCGCAGGCAATGGAGACAGTGTTGCCGGACTGGTTGATAGTGATATTACCCATGATTATGGATTGCCGATTATTCCTGCTAAACGAATTAAAGGGGCGTTGCATCATGTAGGTAAAGAACTAGTTGATTGGGGGCTAACAGATCAAAGTGGATTGGAAGCGATCTTTGGTTCATCTGGACAAGCAGATTCAGGACCAGCTCAGTTTTTTGATGCTATCCTTTATAAAATTCCTGCTTCGTTTTATCGAGACGAGGTAGATGAGAAGTTGTCAACAAAGCTGGATATTGAAAAAGAGCTTGAGATTGCCGATTATGCTAGGCTTACCCAACAGTTGCGGATGAATTCGGATATTCAGGACAACGATCTGCTTCATTTATTCACAACGGTTAGGTCCAGAACAGCAATTGATTTAAAAACACAAGCAGCAAGAAAACATTCATTACGAACCATGCGTGTCGTTCATAGAGGCCTAACACTGAAAAGTAAAATTTTACTACATACGGAGGATAATGAGAGTGAAAAGCTGTTGAAAATGTGTGTTAAAGGCTTGCGGCGACTTGGGTTGGGACGGAGTCGAGGGTTAGGTGAAGTGGCTTGTAGTATACATCGTGTGAATTCGTCTCCAACCAATTGGAAATCATCTGTTCCACGAATATCAAAAGGAAATAAAGAAGTGGAAGTGATGTTTCGAATGACATTGGAGCAACCTGTTATGATTGCCGGGAAGCAGGGGCTATACCATAGTTGTGAAAGCTGGATTCATGGAAGTACATTGCTTGGGGCGTTTGCTGGAATGTATATAACGGATCATAGACTAGGGGAGAATGCACATCAAGATAAAGATTTTTCTCGTATCTTTTTACGTGACGGTGTCAATTTTGGGTATGCATACCCTGAGATTGACGGTAAACGGTTTGCACCTTGTCCTGCTCATTGGCATCGAGTGAAAAATCAAAATGTTGCGTATGATCTTTCACAAGAAAAAACGAAGAAATCCGATAATAGCGAGGAACAAGTCGCTTTACGTAGCATTGGGGAAATGGCATTTCTCCAAGGAGAAGATACACTGGTTTTGCATGATCCAGAAAAAGAAGTGAGAATGCATCATTCTCGTCCAGATGATCGTGGAATCGGTAGAGCGCTTGGTGAAGAGAGGACGCCAGAAGAAGAAAATGGAGAAGCGGTTAACGGAAGGCGAGGACAATTTTTCCAATACACTGCATTACGTCAAGGGCAATCATTTATTGGTTCAGTGCGTGGGGAGCAACAGTATATAGATGCTTTGATCGACTGTTTAAAAAAGCGCAATGGCAAGATGAGGTTAGGTCGGTCACGAACGGCTGAATATGGGAATGTTAGTGTAGAAATTTTAAACGAAGTTCCACCATTGCTTTTAGGTAATAGAAATATACCGAGGGATCGAAAGAAGTGCGTCGCCCTTTGCTTTGTAACTCCAATGCTACTCCGAAATCAGGAGGGGCGCCCTGAATTAGAGCCAACCCTTTTGATAGCGGAGATGGAATCCGCGTTGCACATAGAGTTAAAAATTGAGAAGAAATTTCTCAAACATACTACGTTGTCAGGTTTTAACGGGAAATGGCGAATGCCCAAACCCCAACAAGTCGCTCTTGATGCAGGGACAGTCCTGATCGTATCGGTAGAAAATGGTAAGGTGAATTGGCATGAAGTAGAAAAGCGGCCTTGGGGTTCAAATACAGGAGAAGGCTGTGGACGTTTAAAAGTATTAGATGTGTCAGAAAAAACAAAGAAAATGAGGATTCAACAAGTTCAAGAAATCGAAGAGAATTCGCCAACAGTGGGGCTGATTAAAACAAATGAGCTTGATTCAGAATTGGTAGATACCCTTATGAAAAAAATAAATAATGAGCGAAAGAAGGCGGAAGAAGCAATTCAAGGTAGAGAAGAAGCAAAAGAATTGCTTGAAAAGTTATCGGAAATTAAGATTGGTCAAACAAAATTGCATCAGTTGTACCAATTAGCACTCAAGGAAGCAGACTATGATCTAGTTCAGAGGAAAGAAGATGGTAAAGATATATTAGTGAAGATTGCTGAAAGTTGCGAAGGGAGATCACTGACATTCAAAGAAGCTTTTTTCCAAATTTTAAAACTGGAAGTGAGGAAGGGGCATGGCTAATCCAATTTGGGAAAGGACATATATACGTATTGACGGGAAGTTGGCATCACCTTTACTTTCAGGCTCTGGTCACAATGAAAAAACTGATCACGATATTTTGCGTGATCGGGAGGGGAGACCTGTTGTCCCTGGAAGTTCACTAGCGGGTGCTTTTTTACATCAGTTACGACTGTTATTTCCGGAGGAAGAGCTAAAAAAATTATTCGGTACCAGTATACGGCAAAGTCGGCTGATCGTTTATGATATGACATTAAATGAATGGAAACCGATCACTCGTGATGGGGTAAAGCTAGATCAGTATAAAACAGCCGTCGATCAGGAGAAATATGATCTGGAGGCTGTTGATCGCGGAGCCTCTTATACGATTAGGCTTGAATGGATAGTGCGACAAGGAACGGCACAATCACAAGAGAAAGAAGCACAATGGCTTTATCACCTAATTGATGGACTTGCTGAGGGGAGTATTACGATTGGAGCAAAAAGTCATCGTGGTTTTGGTAAATTAACGGTTGCAGGTGTTGAATACAAGCATTTTAATCATCGTGATAAAGAGGAAAGTCGAAAGTGGCTTTCTTGGATATGGGATGATTTAGGTAATGGACACAAGTGGAATCCGGGGAAAAGTCAATTACACATTCCCCGCTCTCCTTTTTGTACAAAAGCAGAGCGTAGTTTAACTGTCCCACTGACGATTTCCAATACACTTATGATCCGTTCATATATAGTTGACATTGAGGAGCAACAGATAGAGTATCAGCAATTACGATCTGGTTCTGATGGGCAATTGCCTGTTATTCCTGGTTCCAGTTGGGCAGGCGCATTACGAGCCAGGCTATTAACCTTGCTCCAGTCATTTTTCCCGACAGAAAAAAAGAAACTTGAAGATATTGTTGATGAGTTATTTGGCACTAGTGGCGATAAAAAGGATTCACTCAAGGCTTCTCGTTTAATTGTAGAAGAGTCCGTTGTAAAGGAGAGCAAGAAGTTGCCCGTTACACGAAATGCGATAGATCGCTTTACTGGTGGAACGATTGACGGTGCATTGTTTTCAGCAGAGACAAGTGTAGGTGGGTATACTGAGCTTGTTTTACGTTGGAGAAGTGTAGAGAGTGAGCTTCCTTTTGATGCAATATGTGGTATGTTGCTATGGGTGATTTATGACTTACAGGAAGGGTTGCTTGCTGTAGGAGGAGAAACAGCAATAGGGCGCGGAATCTTTAAAAGTAATGGGGCAATTCGCTTGGATGGAAAAGAATTGGAACAACCTTCACGCTATCTAAAAGCAGCTACCCAGTTCATTCAGGAAAAGAGTAAGGAGGCTTTCGCTTGAATAGACCAAATAACGAAATTTGTATTAATCTAAAGCTAGACGAGTACCTTTCAAAAGTAGAAGTTGGCTCTGTTTCTGTTGATGGACTATTTGAATTAATAAGGAAGAAGTCACTGCCAAGTGGTTATGTCTATGCGATTATGGATGATTCCGTATGTCTGGGGATCTATGAAGATGAAAAAGTTACGATTGGACGAGGTCAAGAGCAATTGATAGAAGTGCTAGATACAGCAGAATATATTTTGGAACTGAGGATTTTTAATACACAACAGGAATTTAGAGCAATCCGAACTGATCATGAGTTCAAATGGCGCATTCGTCATGATAATGAAAAGGATGGAGAACGGTTTGTCTGTTTAGATGAACCTCACAAGCTATGGGGGAAATCAAAAAAGATAGGTAAGACAAATGGTTGGAGTATATTACAAGAAGATCGGGGAACCCGTCTCTATTTTCCTGGTTATATACAGGAATTTGGCGGGAAAGCAATTTTACTCCGCCAGTACATTACTTTTCATGAATGGAGTTTAGAGCCGCAACAAGCTTTTCATTATGATTTCAGTGATGAGCGACTTGTCGCTTTTGTAGACTGGCCTGTATTGGAGGGAAAATAGAGTGACGCATAATAAAAGTCAGGAAAGGTTCGTAAATCCTTATAATTTTGTGCCTTTAGAAGAAAAATGTGAAAGACAGGAATTTAAACAAGGGACTTTAACAGGATATTTGGAATGTACGCTAGAAACATTAACGCCTCTTTTCATTCCTAATACTTCGTATAATCATGCGCTTCACAAAGAGAAGGAACCAAAAGACGGTGACCATCTTAGCTATAATTTTTATTCTTATGAGAATTTAAGTCACTCAGGAGTTAAAAAGGACGCACTTTATCGTCCTGTGATTCCAGGATCAGAAATTCGAGGAGCCATTCGCAGTGTATTTGAAGCAGCGTTCAATGGTTGCCTATCTCAAGTAAATCAGAACAAAACGCTGCACCGTCGTTCCATGCAGCCGAAGAAGCCAGCATTGTTACGAAAAACTCAAAATGGATGGGAAATTAAAGAGTGTTACAGAATAATTTTAAATACCGATCCCCGTAATAAAAATAAAATAGGTAAATACGGTACGTTTATTGATATTAAAAAGTTGAAGGAAGGGCAAGTACTGTATTTCTCGGAAATGAACAAACACAAAAAGCGACCCACGATTAAACATATTATAACTGATGAAATAAAACCAAAAAAGGGTTTTTGGAAAACTGGTTACGTTCATATTGGAGAACCGTGTGACACTAAATATCATGAGTCATTATTTGTTCCTAAAAACAACAAAGTATGGGAGTTGATAGACAATCAAGAAATTGAACTTTTGAAAAAGGTTTTAGATAAGTATAATATGAATAACAAAGATGATAATGAGCACGCTGGTTATAAAGAATATAGAAAAATATTTTACAACCTAATGGATAGAGAGCCTATCGAAGAAGAAAAGGATATATTTATACCAGTTTATTATTCAGAAATAAAAAATGAAAAGCGTTTTTTTTCTCCTGCAATGTTATCTCAGGAAGTTTTCAACAATACGGTAGGAGATCTTTTACGTGAAAACGGTGGCTATCAACCGTGTGAATCACGTGATTTAGTATGCCCATCCTGTGCATTGTTTGGACTTATTTCAAAGCAAACAGGTCAATCGCTGGCTTCTAGAATCCGTTTTGCAGATGCGACAATAACGGATACTAATGATATATATATGAAACCTATTGTTCTCGATGAACTTGGAGAACCTAAACCTGGGACAGTTGAATTTTATACTATAATGCCAGATGGACTAAAAGGTAAACAAAAGAAATATTGGACTTATGATTACACTAAGGAAGGAAGTAAAAGCTTTGACCTTGATCCTAAAAAACTAAGAGTTAGAGGTCGGAAGTTTTATTGGCATCATGAACCAAAATATTTAGAGAACTCAAAACTTAAAAGAATGAGACAACGAATAAGACCACTTAAAGATGGGGCGACGTTCACGTTTCGTGTCTACTTTGAACAAATTGCTGAAGACGAACTTAAACAATTACAATGGGCGCTTGACTTTAATGATCTAAGTTCTGCTCACAAAATAGGAAGAGGGAAGCCGCTTGGATTTGGCAGTGTAAAAGTAACGATAAAAAAATTAATGCTGCGCCAAATAGATAAAAATTCGGGTAGTTGGATTCTAAAAGACCAATCCATTGAAAAGTATAGAATGGAACATTCTACAAAATCTATGGAAAACGTATTAAAGATAACTAGGTTTGAAAATGGTCTTGAGGACAAAATTTCTTATCCGAAAGTAACACCGACTGATTATGCAAAGAGTAAGCCTAATGATGCCGCCTCGCATCAATGGTTCAATAAAAATAGCAATAACCGAAAAGATTTTTCTCAAGTGCTTCCAACAATAGAAGAAGAACTAGATGAAAAAGATAAGAGAAATAAATGGTTGAAGGTTCTTAAGAAATAAATAAAGAATTTAATATGATTAAACGTAGGTGCGGACCCCAAGCGCACATCAAATCCCTAGGAGGTTCGCACTTTTGCCACTTTGAACCCTTGAGGGACAAGGCTTCAGTGCGGCCGCGTCGCACTCTACATGAGTGCGTGGATTGAAATACCTCACCCATTTATTGGACGTTATCCTTTCGTGTCGCACTCTACATGAGTGCGTGGATTAAAATCTAAACAAATGGGCGAGACAGCAGAGAAAGAAAGTGATTATATGAAAATGCCCCATTATTTTTACATCAATTATGATGTGAGAACGAATGATGAAGCTTACCGTCTTTCGAGAGAAGTGTGGAATGCTGAACTGATGATGCAGAAACGGAATTAGAGATACAGGATCAATTGCACTGCGCTAGAGTCAAACAGGGGCAGGCTGATCATATCACCGAACGGATTACGTTCTTCAAGTCAGTACATACTTGTGAATCATTTGTATTTGAATGGATTGAACGGACTATCCTTGTTCGATCGATCCAAAAAAGATCTAGCCTGCTTCAGCGTTGTAAAAGCTTATATGAACAGAAGAGGGCATGAAACCAAGTATCTTCATCCACTACGCCATCTCCGGAGGACATGATCCCTTATAAAAAAATCCATGAATCAGCACTGAGAGCTGCACGTGGGGCTTTGATTGATCGTCTGCAGTCATGCGACCTTGCTCTGTATACTCCTAGTACAACATACGACCTACGGCTACAAATAGGGATAACACTAAAAAAACAATGTTTACACCAATGTTTGTATACTCTTTACGCATTACATGGAATACAGCTCCGAAAAATACAATTGCGGCAAGCCCAAATGCAGCCATTGGCGTTAACCCAGGTGCGATGCCGGTTGCTTGAGGTAAAATTAATCCCAGCACTCCAAGCAGTTCTACGATTCCGATAAAGAATACAAACCATCTTGAAACATCATTCACCCAAGGCCAGGATTTTTTTGCTTTCTCATACTGGAATGCCTTCATCCAACCAGAAAAGATAAATCCTGCTCCTAAAATTCCTTGGACAATCCACAACGCGATATTCATCATTCTTTTACTCCTTTACTTTTACATCTCCAACGTTTAGGCATATAATAACTTGTGAGATTAAGATTTGGAAGAAGGCACTTGAAATAAACTGAGTATACAAAAATAAACCTTACTAAAAGTAAAGGATGGAGGGCATAATTCATGAGTACTCTTTGCAAATTTGAAACAGCGCTAGAAATCCTTGTTGGCAAATGGAAGCCCGTGATTCTGCTCCAACTTTTTGCAAATGGTACAATGCGATTCAGCGAACTTCAAAAAGCTATTCCGGACATTACAAAAAAAATGCTTACGCAACAATTAAGGGAATTACAGTATCACGACATTATCCATCGCGAGGTGTATAACCAAATTCCACCCAAAGTAGAGTACTCCATTACGGAATACGGGCAACAGTTGACCCCTTTATTGCAGGCCATGAATGATTGGGGGACGGCGCATATCGCCCATTTACAGGAGTTGTATGGAGAAGAGCATTCGGCGAGATCGCTAAAACGTAATTGAATAACTCAAATTTGGGAAGGATTTGCTGCCAAGCACATGCCCTTGAAGAAATGACATCTACCCATAGAAACAAAGATTTAGAGAGTGAGTGTTCATTTGATAGAAAAATAAATCAAGGTGAAAAAAGGAAGAATGAAATTGACTGGTGCGAACCCCAAGCGCACATCAAATCCCTGGGAGGTTCGCACCTGTTGATATGACTGGGTTTCTTATGAAATGCATAGCATAAATTTCCAAATCATAGTAATCTAAAAATAGGTTCGCACTTTTGCCACTCTAACCCCTTGAGGGACAAGGCTTCGGTGCGGCCGCTGTCGCACTCTACATGAGTGCGTGGATTGAAATGTCTATCAGACCCATCTCGTAAAGGTCGTGTTTATGTCGCACTCTACATGAGTGCGTGGATTGAAATTTTTATTTTTATTTCAACCCTCGGTGTTTCGCTGGTCGCACTCTACATGAGTGCGTGGATTGAAATTTCGATAGCGCAAAAAGGAATAAAAATCCAGAAGGGTCGCACTCTACATGAGTGCGTGGATTGAAATTTTTATGACGAAAGGTTCCCGAAATTTCGGCTAGTCGCACTCTACATGAGTGCGTGGATTGAAATCTCACTCGATCCACCATCCTTTATACACCGCGCCCCGTCGCACTCTACATGAGTGCGTGGATTGAAATAACAGTATGGTAATATTAAAACAAGAAAATGCGTGTCGCACTCTACATGAGTGCGTGGATTGAAATACCGAGGTTAAATCCCTCATTGAGATTGAATAAGTCGCACTCTACATGAGTGCGTGGATATAAATGCTATGAGTACCTAATTTGAAATGGTTTCCTTGACATAAAGTGAAATCAGCATTAAAATAAAAGTCAGTCAGTACTGACGTTATTTTGAGGGGTTGGACGGGAAAATGGTCTCTAGTCGAAAGCAGATGACATCTGAAAAAATTATTGATGCAGCGATTGAGCTGTTCTCGCGGAATGGATACGAAGGGGTTACGACTGAAGAAATTGCTGCGGAGGCCGGTTTCAGTGAGAAAACGTTATTTCGTCATTTCAAAAGCAAGCAAAATTTATTGGAACAGGCGATTGACCGCTATCATTATGCTGATGAAATGCGCGCTATTTTTGACAACAAGCTCAGTTGGAATTTAGAAGAGGATCTGTCGTTGATTAGTGAAAATTATCATAGAATTATGTATCGCAACCGCAAGATGCTGCAAATTATTATGAAAGTCGGAAAAAATCTCCCCGGCCTTCATCAATATGCGCATCGGCATCCGCAAGCATTGCAGGAATATTTAACCGATTATTTTGCCGAAATGAAAAGACAACAAAAGCTGTTTGCTGCGGATGAAGAAAAAATAGCGATTATGTTTCTGTATATGAATTTTGGCTTGGCGCAAGGAAGAATGAATGAGTCCCCGGCGTTTTCTGATAACGAATTTAAGGAAATATTGAAAGAAAGTGTGGCTCTGTTTACTAGGGGACTCACCCCCTAGTGTTTTTTCTCAATAAAATGTCAGTCAGTACAGACTTTCCTAGTAGGGGGATAAAAAATGAAAAATACGGCGAACAAACGAAATGAAACGTTATTAATTGTAATGATGCTAACTGTGACGCTGTCCTCAATGAGCATTTTACTCTTCAACTTTGTGCTACCCTTGATCAGTGAAGAATTTCATCTTACCAATTCACAAGTGAACTGGGTGACTTCCTCCTATACACTTTTATATGGAGTTGGGACAGCGATCTACGGAAAATTGGCGGATCGTTTTAAGCTGAAGCACTTATTAACATTTGGCTTAATGGTATTTAGTCTCGCCTCATTGCTCGGTTTCTTCTCGACCACGTATTGGCTGCTGCTTGTCTCAAGATGCTTGCAAGCGGTCGGGGCAGCTGCCATTCCGGCGGCTGCAACTTTGATTCCGATTCGCTACTATCCGATGGAACAACGGGGAAAAGCGATGGGAACTGTTTTTGCCGGGGTGGCATTAGGCAGCGCCCTTGGGCCGATTACATCTGCTATGGTTGTCAGTGTGCTGGATTGGCGCTGGTTGTTTTGTATTCCGCTCTTGTTGTTGGCCACATTACCTTTTTATTTAACATTATTGGGGGATGAACAAAAAGGCGAGACGATGATCGATTGGCTAGGCGGGGCCTTATTGGCCTTGAGCGTGGCACAGCTCTTATTAGCTGTCACGATGCATTTAAGTTGGCTGATTGGCGGAGTCGTCTCAATCGCTTGTTTTATTGTTCGGATTCGTGTTGCGAAAAATCCCTTTGTGCAGCCGGCTCTTTTTCGCAATCGAGAGTATTCCCTTTATATCATTGTGGCGTTTGTTGTCACAGGTATTGGTTATTCCTTATTTTTTATCACTCCGATATTTTTAGCCGATGTGCAAGAACTGCAAGCCAGCCAAATTGGCTTGGCCATGGTCCCCGCCGCTGCTTTTACAGCTATCTTGAACCGGCAAGGAGGAAAACTGGCTGATGCCAAGGGGACCACTTCCTTATTTTTGATTGCATCAGCCCTAGTGTTCTCGTGCTTTATGGTTCTTTCCACATTTATTAGCGCGAGCGCATGGCTGATTGCTTGTTTTCTCATTTTGGGCAATGTTGGGCAATCGTTTCTTTCGATTGCCATGTCAAGATCGATTTCGTTCACATTGCCGGCTGAGCATACCGGTATCGGCATGGGATTGTTAATGATGCAAAACTTTATTTCAGGTTCTATTGCCATTGGCATTTATGGCCGGATCATTGACGTGGAAGCAGAGCAGTTATGGAACCCGCTGTCATTTTCATCCGTCGGCGCGGTGTACAGCAATCTCTTTCTGGCATTGGCGCTCCTCCATGTCGTTGTTTTCATCACATATAGATACAGCATCAAAAAAATAAGCCGGCAAAATTCTGAACGATCAAGTGCGAACCCCAAGCGCACATAATATCCCTGGGAGGTTCGCACCTGTTGATACGACTAGGTTTCTTATGAAATGTATAGCGAAAAGTGCCAAATTGTAGTAATCTAAAAACAGGTTCGCACTTTTGCCCTCTTGAGGCCTTGCAGGGCAAGGCTTCGCGTGCGGCGCTTCGCACTCTATATGAGTGCGTGGATTGAAATGCTTTCTCCTCTTTCTTTTGCCCTTCCAATTGCAGTCGCACTCTATATGAGTGCGTGGATTGAAATTTAAACAACTGGTCCATGTAGGAGGAAAACGGATGTCGCACTCTATATGAGTGCGTGGATTGAAATATTCACCATCCTCTTACTGCGCATAATCTCTCAACGTCGCACTCTATATGAGTGCGTGGATTGAAATTCTTTTGCTTTTTTTAACCGTTCTTTGTTTGTCAGTCGCACTCTATATGAGTGCGTGGATTGAAATATCAGCGACTTGTAAATCGACCTGCCAATGTTTGGCGCACTCTTCATGGAAACATCCTGTGCATCTGATGAATAAAACATCGAAATACAGGCAGACAAAGACACTCCGATGGCACGTCGGAGTGTCTGCTTTTTCAATATATCAGCAACAAAAATCCTTATCACTGAATAAAATTAAGTACTTGGAATTCGTGGTGGCATAATTGTCTTCCCCCATCGATCATCAAACATTTTTGACGAAAAAACAACCGCCGGGGAGAAAGCAGCTTTACAGCTTGCTTTCCCCTGTTGACAGCCTGTTTTCATAACCTGGCCGATTGCGAATGGTTCCTTCCCTCGGCTTTCAACCCAGCACAGCAGCGACCTTTATTTAAGATAGTCATTTCCCACACGGTTTTCTGGCTGATTCCCTTTGAAAACAACGCTCTCATATCAACAAAGCCGGTCGGGACGGGGTTGTCAGAACGCCCCAGAAAACAGCGCTTACCCTTGGCTGCCTTTACCTTTCTTCTCCTTCCTCCGCCTGCGGAACAGTTCCAGCTGCTCGTCTAAAAACCGCATTTTCTCATCGCCCAGTTTTATATCTGTAGCTCCTTTCCCCTGCTGGCGGCATCAGCCTCTTGTACGTCCGTTTCATCCGATCACGTAAACCATCGAGACATTGTACTTATTGGCCAGTCGCTTCCACTTGCCGATGGACGGTTCGTTGCGCCCCTGTTCATAAAATTTGTAAGCGCTTTCTTTGATCTCGAAAAACGAGGCAACTTCCTGTTGGGTTAAATAGTGCGCTTTGCGCAGTTCACGTAAACAGTCCCTCAGTTCGACCATAACGCTTTCCTTTCTGTTTGTATTTGCTGCCATCAGACAACTGAAAGTTGGATAGATGTAAGAAAATCGCACAAACAACTTTTAAAAATTGGGAAAAACTATTGACTCCCTATTATTAGTTGGGTAAACTAAGGCTACAAAATGTTGGGGAGGGATCGAATTGCGCAAACGGGATAAATTAGTTTCTTGTCGTAAAGAGAAGCACTGGTCTCAGCAGGACGTGGTCGATCTGCTGAAAATTAGGTACGGCGTCGCGATTACCGAAAGCTATTACGGGATGATTGAGCAGGGCGTGAGGATGCCGAGCCTGCCTGTTGCGATGGCGATAGCGAATTTATTTCAAACGGAACCTGCCGACCTGTTTACAGCCCCCCGCGGCAAACAACACGATCCAGGTTTTTCAAGGTAAGGAACGGGTTCGATAAAGGGAGATGCTCCCCCTTTTTTGTTAAAAAAACGGCTCGTTTTTTGCATGAAGAGGAGTTCAAACATGGGACAAACACTCTCAGCAAGTCCGGCATGCTGCACCGCGGGCAGCGGAGCGGATACCGCAAGCACGCGAGCAGCAAAATGATAACGAAACCGCCGTATTTTTTCCCGATTTCCGAACATCCTCTGTACAACAAAGGAAGGAGGCTGGTAAAAACAAATTTTCCTAGGTGAAGCAATGATGTTTTATGAAAGAGGACAGTTTGCAGCAGTGCTTTGCAAGTGTGCTCAACAAATCACAGCGCAGGAAACAGGCAAATGGGCTGGCTCACGCGGAACAGATAGATGCTTAAGCATGGCGGGATCTGAGAACGGAGCAGCTCGTCTGTTATTATCAGTATTTTCTAAATAGTGAATTTATGGAGGTAATAATGAAAAAGTTATGGATGTTCATTACCATCGTTTTATTGCTTGCTGGTTGTGGAGACGGTCATGAAGACGCGGCAGAGAAAGGGACGGAAACGAAGGGAGAATCAGGCAGAACGTTAACGATCGCCATCGGAACCGACATCGTGTCGTTTGACATTCACAACCATAACAATACATCCACGGAAGCGGTTCACGATAACATGTTCAACTATCTCTTTAAGCGGGATGAAAACAACGTCATTCAACCAGAGCTAGTGGAGACGTTTGACATCATCGATGACCGGACAGTGGAAATGACACTGAAAGAAGGGGTGACCTTCCATAACGGAGATCCGCTGACGTCGGAGGACGTGAAGTTTACCCTTGAGCGCGTCGCCGCCGATGACACGTTGCAGGAATATCCAAATTACAAGCAAATCAAGGAAGTGGAGGTCATAGACGACCGGACATTCCGAGTCATTACCCATGAAGCGGAACCGTCGTTGTTTCACCGGTTATCGCGGCTTGGCTCGGGAATTTTACCGAAAACCTATATTGAGGAAGAAGGCTGGGATAATTTTCTCGCCAATCCGGTTGGGACAGGCCCGTACCAGTTTAAGGAGTGGGTCCGTGATTCGAAAATCGTGTTAACGCCTTATGAGAATTACTTTGAGGGAGTCGTGGAGGAGTGGGATGAAGTTGTCTTCCGCGTTATTCCGGAAAACTCCACCCGTGTGGCGGAGCTGCTCACTGGCGGCGTCGACATTGCGGTTAACCTTCCTCCCGCCGATTGGGAGCGGGTGGCGGAAAACGAAGGAACATCGGTGAAAACGGAGACGTCCAATCGAACGATCATGCTCATTTTACGGGCAACGGAAGGCTACCCGACCGCTGACCTCCGCGTGCGCCAAGCGCTTGACCTGGCGATTGACAATAAGGCAATCACGGAGAATGTGTTGCGCGGCGGCGGGATTCCGACGAAAACCCGCGTCGCGCCGGGGAACTTTGGCGCCGAGGAGTCGCTTTACAACACGTATGACTATGACGTGGAAAAAGCGAAGCAACTGCTCAAGGAGGCAGGTTATCCCGACGGGTTTGAGATGACGCTCCACTCACCGCATGGACGTTATTTGCAGGATGCTGAAGTGGCGGAGCTGATCGCGGGAATGCTGCAGGCGGTCAATGTGGATGTCCGTCTGGAGTTGATGGAGTGGAGTAATTTTGTCGAGATGCGCCAGGCGGGTGAAAACAAAGACGCTTATTTAATCGGTCTCGGCAACTCCATGTTTGATGGCGCCTATTCCGTTGACTGGTACCGCTCCGATCGTTTTGTCGGCGAGACAGACTACAAAAACGAAGAGATTGACACGCTGCTTGAAGCGTCCGCCGTGAACCTGGATGTGGATGAACGGGCGAAGCAAATTCAGGAGATCCAGCGCATTGCCGCGAAAGAGGTACCTCATATCATGCTGCACCAGGAAACGATCAACTACGGAGTGAGCGACCGGATTGAATTTGTCCCGTCCATGGACGAAATGATATATGCTCCAGCGATTTCGAGAAAATGATTGGAAAAGCCGGGGGTTGCTTGATTTGTGGAAAAAAATTTCGATTGGATCATTCGGAAAGCTGTCTATCCGCAGCACTTCCGCTTTTCTCATAAGGAGGGAAATTCGTGGCTTCGTATATCTTCAAACGATTGGGTGAAATGATTCCCGTGCTGCTCATCATTTCTTTTATTGTGTTCGCCCTCGTCTTTGTGGCAGGCAATCCGGTGGCGCTGATGCTGCCGGAGGATGCCTCTCAGGAAGACATTGACCAGCTCACCGCTTCCCTCGGATTGGATCAGCCGTTTCTTGTTCAATACGGCAAGTACTTATTCCATTTGGTTCAAGGGGAGTTTGGCGAGTCGTTCCGCTATAACACAAGCGCATTGCCGCTTGTGCTGGAGAGACTTCCAGCCACACTTGAGCTGGCGGTTGCCGCGTTGGTGCTTGCGGTGACGATGGCGATTCCCCTCGGCATTTGGTCAGCGACAAAGCAAAACTCGCCGGTTGATTTGCTCGCGGCTGGAGGGTCCGTCATTGGCAAGGCGATGCCGAACTTTTGGCTTGGGATTATGCTCATTTTGATTTTTTCCGTGATGCTTGGCTGGTTCCCGGTGTCAGGTCGGGGAACGCTCGGTCATTTAGTGCTTCCGGCGCTGACGCTGGCGACAGGGCTTGCCGCGGAGATCACGAGATTGCTCCGGTCGAGCATGATCGAAATTTTAAATCAGGATTACATTCGAACGGCGAGAAGCAAAGGGATGCGCGAGGGAATGGTCGTGTACAAGCATGCGTTTCGCAATTCCCTTATTCCCCTCGTCACGGTTGTGGCTTTGCAGACATCGACCGTGGTCGGCGGAACATTGATTACAGAAACGGTGTTTTCATGGCCTGGGCTCGGACAACTGCTTATTCAAGCCGTTCATACGCGAGACATGGCGATAGTTCAGGCATGTGTGTTCGTCATTGCGGTCCTGGTCATTTTCATGAACTTGGTAGCCGACGTTTTGTATCGGCTGCTCGATCCGCGGATCAAATACGAGTAGAGGAGGTGCCGGAGCAATGCAAACAGACACAACGATGGCAAGTCCTGCTGAGCGTAGCCGGAGGATTCGGTCAAATCGCTTGCTTACTTGGAGCCGGCGCTTGCTTCGCAGCAAGACGGGAACGGTTGGTTTTATCCTTGTGCTGGCGGTGCTGTTCCTCGCTGCTTTTGCCGACGTGCTGGCGACGCACAACCCGAATGAGGTGAACCCGGCGCTGATGTTAAAGCCGCCTGCTTGGTTGGAAGGGGGCTCCAGCCAACATCTTCTCGGTACCGATCATCTGGGTCGCGACATCTGGAGCCGAATGGTGTATGGGTCGCGGATCTCGCTGCTTGTCGGAGTGACGGCTGTTGTCTTCGCCGGGCTGATTGGCGTGGCAGTTGGCATTGTCGCCGGATTTTATGGCGGCTGGTTGGATAGGGTGTTCATGCGGCTAGTGGATGCGTTTTTGTCCATCCCCAATATTTTGTTGGCTCTCGTTATTTTAAGCGTGTTCGGTCCAGGGGTTTGGACGTTGATTTTCGTGCTTGGCGTCACAAACTGGGTGAACTACGCCCGGCTTGTCCGCGGCGAAGTGCTGTCGATGAAGGAAAGGGAGTTTGTGAAGGCGGCACGGGCGATCGGCGTAAAAAATCGCATGGTGATGGTTCGCCATTTATTGCCGAATGTGATGTCGCCGTTTATCGTCATTTCCACATTGAGTGTGGCAACAACGATTATTTTAGAGGCGTCCCTCAGCTTTTTAGGGTTAGGGATTCAGCCGCCGGATATTTCCTGGGGCGGTATTTTAAGCGATGGGCGCGACTATGTGGCGACAAGCTGGTGGCTCGCGACCTTTCCTGGTATTGCGATTACGCTGACGGTGTTAGGGATTATATTTTTAGGTGATTGGCTCCGGGATGTACTTGACCCGCGCGGCCAAAATCGACGGTAAGGGGGCGGCAGGATGAAAAAGGATACGCTTCTATCAGTAAGCGAGCTGAAAACATATTTTTTTATGGAAAGCGGCGCTGTCCCGTCGGTCCATGGCGTTTCCTTTGAAGTCAAGCAAGGGGAAACGGTAGCGATCGTTGGGGAATCAGGCTGCGGCAAAAGCGTCACGTCGCTGTCGATTATGGGACTTGTTAGTTCGCCGGGAAAAATTGTCGGCGGCGACATTCGCTTTCATGGTCAAGACTTGACTACCATCAGCGAAAAGGAGTACCGGAAGCTCAGGGGGAATGACCTGTCGATGATTTTTCAAGAGCCCCTCACGTCGCTCAATCCGCTGTTTACGATTGGCAGCCAGCTGGACGAAGTGATTTTGCTCCATCAACAGGTGACAAAAGAGGAAGCAAGGCAAAAAGGGATTGAGATGTTAAAAAAGGTTGGCATCCCCCGTGCGGAACAAGTCTATCGTTCCTATCCTCACCAATTAAGCGGCGGTATGCGTCAACGGGTGATGATCGCGATGGCGCTGGCATGTGAGCCAAAGCTGCTCATTGCCGATGAGCCGACGACGGCGCTCGATGTGACGATCCAAGCGCAAATTTTGCAGCTAATGCGAAAGCTGGTGAAAGACAACAATACGGCGATAATGCTCATCACCCATGATCTTGGGGTGGTGGCGGAAATGGCTGATACGGTGATCGTTATGTATGCCGGGCAAGTGGTGGAGCAAGCCGATGTATTCACGCTGTTTGCAGCTCCGGCCCACCCGTATACACAAGGGCTGCTTGCCAGTACGCCGAAAATTCAAACCATTGAAGAAGAACTGCAATCGATTGAAGGAACGGTGCCAACCCAGGAAACGATGCCAAAAGGATGTCGCTTTTTCCCTCGTTGTCCCCATGCTTCTGAGCAGTGCGTGCAGAATCAGCCATCATTGTTGAAAATTGGGGGAGGGCAGCTTGTTCGCTGTTGGCTGTTCGACGCAAAGGAGGCGGCTTCCGGATGAAAGAGGTGCTATTGGAAGCGCAAGGGCTGACAAAGCATTTTGATGTCAGCGAAGGATTTTTGAAACGAAAGAAGGCGATGCTGCGAGCAGTGGATGGAGTGGATCTGACGATTTACACGGGGGAAACACTCGGAATTGTCGGCGAGTCAGGCTGCGGAAAGTCGACGCTTGGGCAGCTCCTTATGCGTTTGCTTGAACCGACACGCGGTACGCTATCGTTTACAGGAAGTGATTTTTTAGCATTAAAAGGGGAAGCGCTGCGGCAAAAGCGAGCTGACATCCAAATCATTTTCCAAGACCCGTTCTCCTCGCTTAATCCACGGATGACGGTGATGGAAATCATTGCCGAACCGCTTAAAACCCACCGCATTGCCAAGGGGAGAGAACGAGTCGAGCGAGTGTATACATTGCTGGATGCGGTCGGCCTGGACCGTAGTTACGCCAGGAGATATCCCCATGAATTCAGCGGTGGACAGCGGCAACGAATCGGGATCGCGCGGGCGATCGCCCTCAAGCCGAAGCTGATTATTTGCGATGAACCGGTCTCGGCGCTTGATGTGTCGATTCAAGCGCAAATCTTAAACTTAATGGCACGGCTGCAGAAGGAATTTCAACTGACCTTTCTGTTTATTGCCCACGGCTTGCCAGCTGTGAAACATATTAGTGACCGAATTGCCGTTATGTACTTAGGAAAGGTGGTAGAGCTTGCTCCAAAACAGGCCTTGTTTGCGCAGCCACTGCATCCATACACCGAAGGGCTGATCCGTGCTGTGCCTATTCCTGACCCTGCTGTTCGGGACGACAGGGAACGGGTGATGCTGGAAGGGGAGCTGCCAAGTCCGGTTCACCCGCCGTCGGGCTGCCGCTTTCATCCGCGGTGTCCGTATGCGCAAGCTAGCTGTGTCACAGAGGAACCGATGTTGACGGAAAAAGAATCAGGACATTTTGTTGCCTGTCATTTCCCATTGGAAAAAACGAGAAAGGATCTGATGTAGGTGGACATAGCGGAAAAAGATGAGATGTTATTTTTATTGGAAAAACTCGTGAACATCGACAGCGGTTCGTATCATAAAGACGGTGTCGATCGAGTCGGACGGTTGTTGATGAAGGCCTTTAACGAGATCGGCTTCAAGGTGGCTGTTTTTAAACAGGAGCGCTATGGGGATCATCTTCTGTTTACCCATGCTCATGCGTTTGCTCCAAAAATCCTGCTCCTTGCTCATTTGGATACAGTGTTCTCTCCAGGCACCGCCGTCGACCGTCCGTTTCAACTGATCGGCAACCGCGCGTATGGACCGGGCGTTGTCGACATGAAGGGCAGTCTTGTGACCAGTTTATTTGCGGTTAAAGCTCTTGTGGATGCCCAATCTCCTGCCGGTAAAAATGTGGCGATATTAATGACGAGTGATGAAGAGATCGGTGCCCCCACCGGCCGCGCGCTCATTGAACAGCAAGGGTTGGATAAAAAGGCGGTGCTCGTCATGGAACCGGCACGGCAGGACGGGTCTCTCGTTACTTCCAGACGTGGGGGCGGACGGTATACGCTGAAAATTACTGGCAAGGCGGCCCACTCTGGGGTTGAACCGGAAAAAGGTCGAAGCGCGATTAAAGAGCTGGCTCATAAAGTCATCGAGCTACACTGCCTTTCTAACATCAGGCAAGGGATCAGCGTCAATGTGGGGATTATAGAGGGTGGAACGGCGGTTAACACCGTTGCCGACTTCGCGGAAGCAAAAGTCGATGTCCGCATCAGCAAGCAGGAGCAGGCGGAGCCATTGGATCGGAAAATTCGCCGGATTTGCGCGACGCCAGCTGTCCGTGGCACAGCAATTCAGCTGGATGGCGGTATCACACGTCCGCCGATGGAGCGGAACAGTCAGACGGTTTCCCTCTTCCAATTGATACAAACGGTTGCCAATACGATCGGATTAAAGCTGACCGACACCACTACAGGCGGCAGCTCCGACGCCTCGTTCACGTCGGCATTAGGCATCCCGACGATGGACGGCCTCGGTCCGGTCGGGGGCTACCCGCACAGCGATAAGGAGTATTTGGAAGTGGACACGCTGCAAGAGCGGGCACTGCTGTTGGCGAAAGTCATCGAGCGGTTGTCGGAGGAAAGGTCTTCAACATAAAAAGGTGAAGGTTATTCCTGCGAATCGAAGGCCTGGCAGCGGCGGCGCAAGCAAAAAAAACAACGCTGTGGTCACAGGAAAAGGAACTTGCTTATATATAAAGCATCGTGGCTGGTGCGAACCCCAAGCGCACATCAAATCCCTGGGAGGTTCGCACCTGTTGATATCACTAGGTTTCTGAGGAAATGTCTAGCGGAAAATGCCAAATTGTAGTAATCTAAAAACAGGTTCGCACTTTTGCCCTCCGGAACCCTTGAGGGACAAGGCGCCAAACCGAGCGCTGTCGCACTCTTCATGAGTGCGTGGATTGAAATTTGCCAGTTCCTTCGCGCAATACATGCCCATTAGGTCGCACTCTTCATGAGTGCGTGGATTGAAATAATATCGGCAGGGATGATGGTATATCTCGTCAAGTCGCACTCTTCATGAGTGCGTGGATTGAAATTAATTTACCGTTTATAAATTTTTGATATCTTGTAGTCGCACTCTTCATGAGTGCGTGGATTGAAATGATTTTACCGTACGTTTGACGTTGCACGGGAACGGTCGCACTCTTCATGAGTGCGTGGATTGAAATTGTAGCTTTAGCTTCATCGCTGTTCATCAGCTCATGTCGCACTCTTCATGAGTGCGTGGATTGAAATATGATGAAAGAAAAAGAATTGACCGCCAGAGAAGTCGCACTCTTCATGAGTGCGTGGATTGAAATAAAGATTACGGATTGAGTGCTACTGCCCTAAATAGTCGCACTCTTCATGAGTGCGTGGATTGAAATAAAACCATCCCGATCCCGTCCGCCTTTTCTTCAATGTCGCACTCTTCATGAGTGCGTGGTTGAAATATTGTGTCACCTCCTTTACCGCTGTCTTTATTAGTCGCACTCTTCATGAGTGCGTGGATTGAAATGGATATTGGTACATTGCCACCCGTGCCAAGGATTCCATTGCACTCTTCATGGTGCGAGGAGTGAAATATTGAGTTATAATAAGGAAACATTATGGAAAAGAGGTTTACAATGCGCCAGTGCTTGTTTTTGCCAATCGTTCATAATGATTTTTTTCTAAAGTTAGTTATCTGACTAACTAACTTCCTTCCTATTGATTTAAGCAGCTGTATTTTTTTCTAAAGCGGTGGTTACATACAGAATTCATCGTTGCCAGTGGCAGGCTTTATTTACTTAACAGGAAACATCCTTATAGGATAACATTTGAAACATTTTTGAAAGGGGTTATTTCAGCATGGCAAAACCTAATGTTGTGACGAAAGACGAATTAATCGAAGCAGCTAAGCGCTGTATTTTGGAAAAAGGAATTCATCGTTTGACCTTGAGATCGGTTGCGGAGGGAGCTGGAGTAACACAAGGAACCGTGTATTATCATTTTGGAAGCAAGGATCAGTTGATGCTTGAAATTGTAGAAAACATGTGTACATCTTCCTGGAATTCACTAAACACCATGAGTAAACAAGAAGGGAAGAACATCCATTGGATTCAAGCTGCCTTACGCTCAGCACATGAAAGAACAACGAAAGATGCATACTTTCATTCACTGTTTGTGTCCTTAATTGTCGCAGGATTAAACAATGAACAAATACGGGAGAAGTTGGGAAAAATGCTGCAGTTTGAGAATAGGGTGCTAAAGGAGCAAATGGAAGCGGTCATAGGGAACAATGTCCTTCACGGTGTCTCTTTAGATGTGTGGAGCGTTTTGTTCAACGCCCTAATCGATGGCTTGGCTATTCAAGCTTTAGTAGCAAAGGAGACGGACTTAGATGGTCTGTATCATGAGCTGAATCTTTTGGTAAACAAATTGCTTGAAGCATCAACCTGATTGTAAATGATTTTAAAATAAAGGAAAAGGAGTGTATATTGATGTTTTATCTATTATGGGGATTTTTGGTTTGGCTTGGAGCAACATGTATTTTCAGATTTGCTGGACATGTCTTTTTCGCTCCTGAAAATATAATGCTGATGATTCTTGCGTACCTTTTAGTGATCCCGTTAATACTGGTGTTAACTTTGCCACTGTATAAATGGAAACAACTAAATGCTCATGAAAAACTAAAGGCGGCTGTTTTTATTGCACTGCCTGGTATGCTGCTTGATGTGATCGTTCTTATCTATTTTCAAACGGTCTTTACAAATTTAAATCCTGACGTCGATCAATATTTTGCCTCCTGGTTGCTTTGGGCTTATTCAATCATTATCGTGACTGGTTTTATGAAAACAAAAAATTAATTGGATGGAAGTCTCATTGTTTGTGTTTTTCAAAAGACCGTCGTTGCTATCAGACTGTTTTTTAACCGCAATCAATTCTAATGGATAAATTCGTTTTGCTATCTGGCTTGATTGGTGCGTATCACCTTCATGCTTTGACGTGAAGAACCAAGCATGGGGCAGGGAAATCAAAATAAGTAAACGGCATGAGTAAAATTCAGTGTTTGACCATCCCTTGATTGCCTGTTTCCGAAAAGGAACTGTGGTGCGAACCCCAAGCGCACATCAAATCCCTAGGAGGTTCGCACCTGTTGATATTACTAGGTTTCTGAGGAAATGTCTAGCGGAAAATGCCAAATTGTAGTAATCTAAAAACAGGTTCGCACTTTTGCCCTCCGGAACCCTTGAGGGACAAGGCGCCAAACCGGGCGCGTCGCACTCTTCATGAGTGCGTGGATTGAAATTCCGAAATTTGACAGGTTGGAGTACAGCATCGATTCGCACTCTTCATGAGTGCGTGGATTGAAATGTTTGAGTCCGAAACGAGCGTCAGTCCCTTCAACGTCGCACTCTTCATGAGTGCGTGGAGAAATAATTGTTACTTTAGGCTGTCCAAAACTGAACTGCCCCCTGTCAAGTAGACAGTGGAAATAATAAAAATGATTTAAGCGGCTTTAGCTCTATATTCCATAGGGCCAAGGCCGTTTCATCGTTTTTGGTATCCTTCATAATTATAAAAGTGGATGTACTCATTTATCGCTGTCGAAAGTTCTTCAAATGTCTTATATTTATGTAAATAATACTTCTCGCATTTTAGTATTCCAAAGAAAGATTCCATCGGTCCATTATCAATACAACGACCAACTCGGGACATACTTTGTGTCAATTCTGCAGTATCAAGCTTCCGTTTAAACGCCCGAGAGGTGTATTGGAATCCACGGTCACTATGGATAAGGGGGTGT
>NZ_FNPI01000017.1 GCF_900107275.1 Evansella caseinilytica
TTTACTGGCTCTCAAGTCTGCAATCAGTGGCTTAATTTTTTGCAATGACTGGCTCAAATCTTCGCATAAGCGGCTCAATTTATCCGCAATATTCAGTCACTCGATCTGATTGACTTCACCTTATACCTTTGATATTAATAGTCAAATGCTCTTCTTGACTGACATTTGAGACAAGAAATTACATCAAGTCAAAACGAATACTATGCTCACATGCATATTGTCATTGCCAAAAATTATTATTGATTTTTGCCCTGATAATGTTTTAAAGGAGCTGACCCAAAGGTGTTATATGCCCCCTTGGGTCAGCTCCTCTTTCAATATAGTAAATAATTTAGTGATTATAAAGTTATTATTTTACTTACTGATTCTTGATAGAACATTAATTTACAAAAAAATTGAAATCGCGAGACCCTCACCAGCAATAAGAAATCTAATCATGTTGATTAACCATTTCACACCGTATTTTTAGTTATTTTTTCTTTTTGATAGTTTTCTTCTCACGATAGATTTGAAAGTAACTCGTCAATTTTTTCCATTGTGTCCTCATCTACAATTCCATTGCTTGTCAATCCATAGTAGCTTTGAAAGTCTTTAACTGCTTGCTCTGTTGCCGGTCCGAATTGCGGCGTTGGATTTGCTGACACGACAAAGCCTAATTTCCCAAGCTTTACTTTTAAATCTATCACATCCTGACGATAATCCCCGCGAGACATAGGGGTGCTTAACAGTTTCTCAATCTTCGCCTGAGTAATATTATCAACGATACCATTCACACGTAAGCTATAAAATTCCTGGAACTCTTTGACTTTCCTTTCCGTAGCCGGCCCATAACTTATGTTGGGGTTATCTGATACATGGAATCCTAACCGGGACAAGTTTTCCTTTAATGTGATCACAGCTTCATGCTTACTGCCTTTTATGAAAGGAGTAGCCAATATCTCATCAATTTTTTCTAAGGTTATTTCATCGGCAATTCCATTGACAACAAGTCCGTAATATTTTTGAAATTCCTTCACCCGATTTGTCGTTGTTGAGCCATAAGCAATGTTCGGATTATTCGACACATGGAACCCTAGACGAGACAAATTTTCTTTCAATCTAATCACGTCTTCATGTCTGCTCCCATTTTGGAGCGGAGAAGCTAACACCTCATCAATTTTGGCAAGTGTTGCTTCCTCCACAATACCATTGCTTATCAGTCCATAATAACTTTGAAAGTCTTTAACTGCTTGCTCCGTTGACGGACCGAATTGCGGCGTTGGATTTGCTGACACGACAAAGCCTAATTTCCCAAGCTTTACTTTTAAATCTATCACATCCTGGCGGTAATCTCCGCGAGACATAGGGGTACTGATGTGTTCGTTTATCTTTGCTACTGTGATTTCATCTGCTATCCCATTCTCACGCAGACCATAAAATGTTTGGTACTCTCTAACTTTCCTCTCCGTAGCCGGCCCGTACTTTGTGTTAGGATTGTCCGACACATGGAATCCTAGACGAGACAAGTTTTTTTTCAACGTAATTACGTCATCGTGGCTACCTCCGTTTTGAAAAGGAGTGGATAATATTTCATTTATTTTCGCCAATGTTTTTTCATCACCAATACCATTAGCCATAAGTCCGTAATATTTTTGGAATTCCTTCACCTGATTAACTGTAAACGGCCCATACCTCGTATTTGGATTATCCGATACATGGAATCCTAGACGAGACAAGTTTTTTTTCAACGTAATTACATCATCATGACTACCTCCGTTTTGGAAGGGGGTTAAGAGAATTCCATTTAATTTCTCCAGAGTCGTTTCATCAACTTCTCCTGTAATTTCTAACCCGTAATATTCTTGAAATCCCCTTAATGCAGCTTCGGTTTCATCATCTAACTGTCCAGTTGGTGCGCGATCTAGGAATCCTAATATTTGCAACCCTTCTTGGACAGTCCATAGGTTTTTCTCTTCTTCGGTAAGAGGTTTTACATTTGTTTTCACCGTATGAACTTCTGAGCGGGCGCTTGTGTTATCGTCATTTTTCGCGTAAATATAATATGAATATTCTGTATCATGCTCTAAACCCGTATCTATAAAGGAATGTTCCGACCCAGCATAAATTAGCGTATCATCACGGTATAACTCAAAGTGTGTGGCGTCATTTTCTTCTAGCCAAAATAAATCAACCGTATTGTGAGTTATGTTTTCACTGGAAAGTTCCGGTGATGTGATAAGGGTTAGTATTTCGATACTGGATGGTTCACTGGCCCCGATGTTATTTACTGCATATACAGTTATTTCATATTGTTTATTTGCAGTTAAGCCTTCGATCAGTAGCTCAGGATTACTCGATTGGAACTCGCCAACATCTTCAACATCAATGCTGTAATAATGCACATTCTCCTGTTTATCCCAAGTAAGTCCTACTGAGTGGCTGCTTATGTTATTTACTTTTACGTTAGCGGGGGAGTCGGGAACTTCCTGAAATAATTTGCTCGGCGCTTGAACCAACCCGTATCCAAAATAAATATCCTTTCCTGCCACTCCTAAATCCAATGAAGTATCTCTCAAGGTAGTTCGTAATTCATCCCGTTGCATCTCAGGGTAAGCTTCCATCAATAAAGCAAGTACGCCAGCGACATGAGGGGAAGCCATACTCGTCCCGCTAATAGTGGCATAGGAATTGTTAATGTACGTGGAACGGATCGCATTTCCGGGCGCGCTGACTTCAATTTCCTCACCGATATTAGAAAATGAAGCAATAGCGTCGCTGCTGTTAGTTGCTGATACAGCAATAACGTTTGGAAAAGCAGCCGGATAGTTCACACTTTGCTGATAGTCATTCCCCGCAGCTGCTACTATCAAAATCTCTTCGTCAAACGCTCTATCTACAGCTTGTCGTAAAGTAGGAGAAGAATACTCAGATCCTAAACTCATATTGATAATATCAACCTTCTGAGAGATCGCCCAATCAATCGCTGCAATGACATCCACAGTCCAAATTTCATCGTTAAGATTACTTACCCGGGCTGCATAAATATCGACGTCAGGTGCTACACCAACTGTTCCTCTATTGTTGTTCTTTGCACCGATAATACCTGCAACATGTGTTCCGTGGCCATCGCTGTCTTCGCATGTAGGTGCATTTGTGGCACTATAACAGCCGACGACATTTAAATCAGGATGAGTAGTATCGATTCCGCTGTCAATAACAGCAACTTTTACTCCTTTACCGGTAAAGCCGCTGCTCCAGGACGTCGGTGCTTCCACTCGTTGTACACCCCAATCAATCGTCTGCCCTTGAGTATGATATAATTCATTTTCTTCCACTGCTATTACATCCGGATTATTCTTTACTGTTTCTATAGCTTGTGGAGATAAAGAAGCAGCAAGAGCAGGGATGTTTTCAAACTCATCATGGATAGTTCCGTTTACATTAATAATTAATTCTTTGTTTATCTTCTCTTTAAATAATATAATTGCTTTGTTTTCATCATTTTCATCGACACTTATGTCATTGTAGTCAGAATCTATAAAATTTTTTTCAATAATGTCCGGCTTTTCTTCAGATATTTCATCGTTACTGTTATTGTGTTCATCAAGTTCGTTCTGGCTTTCTGATCGTTCGATAATACTATCTATTTCTTCAAAGCTTTGGAGCACTTCTTCATTTGATTGTGGATCTTGGAGAAATGATTCTTCTGCAGTAACTGTATAAAAAGGAATTACAGTATTGATAACAACCATAAATGAAATAAAAAATACAACTATTTTTTTCAGCTTCATCCATCTACCTCCCATTAATGCAATAAGTCTTAGAGACTATAAATATAGTATCATTAATTACGGTTTATTTACATCGATCTTATTTATAAAATTCTGATTTATCATTTTAAATCCTTTCACATAAACTTCTCACTACTTGTAGAAAATTACTAACACCTTAATTTAAATAAAGTATTCCTTGAGATTACTAAGAAAAAAATTGTATATCAGACTGCTGGGAGTTCTAGTTGAAAGGTGACATTTCAAAAAAATGAAAGGAATTCAAAATAGTGAATCCTTCTCATATGCTGTTTGGGGAAAGAGGAAATACAGGAGCATGTCAGGCTGTAATACGAAAACATTTGAAGTCAAACAGGGGTGAAGAATGTTTTCTCCAAGTTGAAAGTCAGTAATATATCTGAAATATGCAGTATAATATTGGACAGTTAGTTGAATGGAGTCTCCAAAAGGGAAGTACCAATTAGAGACTCCATCCATTTTATCTCGATTGCTTATTTAACACAATAAGAGGCGCAGAAGGATCTTAACCTATCAATTCATTCTCCTATTTAAAATTCGGAATATCAAATGTCTTTTTAAGATCACTCAGCTCTTGGTAGTGTCGGAATAAATTACTTGTTTGTTTATAGGCCCAGCCTATATCCGTTGCATACTGATGAATACCTGGAGAACCGGGGTTCCACCTCATTTTATACAGTGTATCCTGTTTATATAAAGGGTGGTGAATATACGATACTGCAATAAACTTTGTTCCTCCAGTAATAGCTGCATTGGCAGTAAACCACTGTTCTTCATAAGCCCGGATTGCTCCACGAATATGAGGATTACTATCAACAGCACCAATACCAAACATGTTATATATTGTTTTTATATTACTTGCTTTGCTTTCGTCAAAATTTTTAACTTCTTCAATGGTCCAAGAGCTTCCATTGAGTTCTGCAGTAAATGTTCCAGTTGGTAAGAACGTTACCCATTTATTAGACGAAATTTTTCCTACTCTGATACTACCATTTGCTAATACTGAACTTCCATTTCCCGTCTCTAAAATTGCATGCGACAGTAAATAAAATTCATTAATACTGTATTGTTTTGCAGCATTGCTAAACGTTTGGCCTCTGCCTTCCAATATGCCTTTACCTTTTAATTCATTGTTTAAATAAGTTACTGAAACCCCTGATGCCTCAGATAAAACAAGGTATTGATAGATATCGCGGCTAGTGGTGTCCAAAGAAAAATTGTCTGGGTTTACATAATATGCGACACTTTCTCTTCGTGCAAACTGCCAATTTTGTCCATGATTATATACAATCGCATACCATGTTCTGTTCGTTGATGGGTTGGTATCTTTTTCAGTTCCAATGATGGTAACACTATCACTCGATTTTAATGTTCCAAGCGGACCATTACTTGAGCCAGTATTCGGTTCCAATCTGACATTCAAAGAGGATGCAGTTACCGTTCCTGTACTGCCGTTTCTGTTAATATATTCACTTGAAACATAGGCTATTTTCTGACTATACAGATCGGTTCTTGGGCTTCTCTGAATCTGTATACCTACCATGTCTGCAACAGTATAATTATAGTCAGTATAAGAAATTTGTAATTGGCCATCAAGCAATTCTTCAATCAAGTTTAGCGTGATATAATCAGCAATTCCACTTACTCTTAATCCGTAAGTTTCCTGAAAACTTCTAACTGCTTGTTCTGTTGATGGACCATAACTTTCATTGGGATTATTTGACACATGGAACCCTAGCTTAGACAAATCCTTTTTTAACTGAATGACATCTTTATGACTTTGTCCCCTTCTTAACGGACTGGATAAGATTTCGGCAATCTTTGCCAAAGTGACATCATCCGCTATTCCATTTTCCACTAGACCGTAATACTTTTGAAATTCCTTTACCATCTCTTCTGTTTTCGGTCCGTAGGAGGTATTGGGATTATTCGAAACATGAAAGCCAAGCTTAGACAGATTTTCTTTCAAAGGAATGACATCGGCATGGCTTTGTCCGTTTCTAAATGGACTGGATAAGATTTCAGCGATTTTTGCTAATGTTCTCTCATCTGCTATCCCATTTTCTACTAATCCATAGTAGCTCTGGAATTCTCTTACCTTCCGCTCTGTCGTCGGTCCATATGCTGTATTGGGATTGTCTGATACATGAAAGCCCAACCTTGATAGATTTTCTTTCAATGAAATAACGTCGGCATGGCTTTGCCCGTTTCTAAATGGACTGGATAAGATTTCGGTGATCTTTGCTAATGTTCTCTCATCCACTATCCCATTTTCCACCAACCCATAGTAACTTTGAAATTCTCTCACCTTTCGCTCTGTCGTCGGCCCATATGCTGTGTTTGGATTGTCTGATACATGGAAACCCAACAAAGACAAATTTTCTTTTAAAGTAATAACATCTTCATGACTCTGGCCATTCCTTAATGGACTGGATAGCACTGTCTCGATCTTCTGTAAAGTAGCTGCATCCGCTATTCCCGTTACTGATAATCCAAAATATTTCTGAAAATCTTTCACTGCTTGTTCTGTTGCTGGACCATACTGTGGAGTTGGGTTTGTCGACACAGAAAAACCTATTTTATCCAAGTTTTCTTTCAATAGAACAACATCTTTTCGATACGAACCACGTTCCATCGGCGTGTTAAGCAATTCTTCCATCTTCGCTAATGTTATTTCATCCGCTATCCCATTTTCAACTAATCCGTAAAAATCTTGAAACTCTCTTACCTTCCGCTCTGTCGTTGGTCCGTATGCAGTATTTGGATTGTCCGATACATGGAACCCCAGCTTGGATAGGTTTTCTTTTAAGGAGATGACATCTTCATGACTCTGTCCATTTCTAAATGGAGTGGACAAAATTTCCGCAATTTTTGCTAATGTAATCTCATCGGCAATTCCGTTTTCAACCAAGCCGTAATAGTTTTGGAATTCTCTTACCTTCCGCTCTGTCGTCGGTCCATATGACGTATTCGGGCTATTAGACACATGAAATCCTAGCTTGGAAAGATTTTCTTTTAAAGGAATAACATCGGCATGTGTTCTACCATTTCTAAATGGACTTGCCAAGATTTCATCGATCTTAGCAAAAGTACGTTCGTCAGCTATTCCAGTGACAGGCAGTCCAAAGTATTGTTGAAAGTCTTTGACAGCTTGCTCTGTTGCCGGACCAAAGTTTTGATTTGGATTATTGGATACATGGAAGCCTAATATGCCTAAGTTTATCTTCAATTCTACAATTCTTGGATCCTTGTCACCATTCTGAAAAGATACAGATGAACTGGAACTGCTACTTTGTTGTATTGAAACATTACTTTGAGTATTTTCCTCTTCTGATATATTGTTAGTTTTATCAGCTTTATCATCATTATCATCGCTTTGTACTTTCTCATCAGAGGATTCACCTGATCGCTCTTTTTCAGAATTATTAGACTGTTTTTCTGTTGTTTTGTCTGTCGATTCTTCTATTATTTCTTCCTGTTTTTCTGATGAATTAGCTTCGTTTTCATCCAATGATTCTTCCTCTTGTATCTCTTCCTCACTATTGATGCTTTCATTTGTGGCCATCGCAATATAAGGACTAAAGTGAGATAGAGAAAATATAAAGATTACTAGAATCATCAGCATTCTTTTCTTCACTTTAGTTTCACCTCCTCTAACTTCTAAAGTTAAACACTATAAAATTATCATATATTATCATGGGGATTTCAATGTTTTTTTGTTAGATTTTGTAGAAAATACTGTCAGCCATTTAAAAGAATAAAATAGACCCAAATCATCAAATGTTGTCTTGCAATTAGGAACAATATTGGAGCCTTATTTTAAACAAATAAAAAAAGACGAGCGATTTGCATTTAGCTCATCTTGTTCAAGATTATTTGTATCTGTAAGTGTTCATAAAAAGATCTCTTTTTATTTTCTCCAATTTCATTGATACTTTAAAAGAAAATCGCTTTTAAAATAAAACTAACGTGCCTAAATAACAGCTTTTTCTATCCTAACTGCTTGTAAGTTGTCAATGGAACTGTTAAAAATGCCTTGTGCTATTTTTGTGAAGATACCGACATCTCCAGTTGTATAGAATTGGTGATCATATACTGGATTCCCTTGGTTTAATAAGTCATGGACATCAAGAATGATACTCGTTTCTCTTGCCGTTTCTTCACTGGAAGAAACAATTGTAATATGCTCTCCAACTACTCGTTGAATGGTATCTTTTAGAAGGGGATAATGCGTACACCCAAGAATCAATGTATCAATTTTCTTATTGTTGTTTAATGGGATAAGGGATTCTTTTATTACTCTTTCTGCCACTTCACCCTTCAACGTTCCTTGTTCAACCATTGGAACAAATAAAGGACACGCTAGAGCACTCACCTGAATATCTTCATTAATAGATTGCAGAGCTTTATTGTAGGCATTGCTTCTTATTGTTCCTTCAGTTCCAATCACTCCTATATGATTGTTCTGTGTGAAGTTGATTGCTGCACGGGCGCCTGGCTGAATTACACCAATAACCGGTATATTTAGTTTCGATTGAAGTTCCTCAAGCGTAAATGCTGTTGCAGTGTTACATGCAACAACAAGCATTTTAATATTCTTTTCTAATAAAAATTCAACTAATTCCCATGTAAATTTATTGACTTCCTCTTTTGTCCTTGGTCCATAAGGACATCTTAATGTATCACCTAAATATATAAGCCTTTCTTTCGGGATTTGACGCATTATTTCATGGGCAACTGTTAGTCCTCCCACCCCAGAATCTATAACACCAATTGGACGCTTCATACCATCACCTCTAATGTATCCATTAATCTAGAATATTTTTGCATAATAAAACAAGAAAACTCTTCGAAAGACAAGCCACTTACTCATATTATTGCCGTCACAAAAAAGAGTAAGTGGCTTTTAATAAATATACTATAAAGGTTTTTACTTTTCATAAAAACCTCTAATAAAGTACTTCATCTTACTTTCTTGCTAATAAATCATTAATTCTATTTTTTTACTTTAAATATATCCCCTGCTATCCGAATCGGTTTTGTCAGCCTCCAACTGGTACTTCGCCTAATGGAATCTTTTTCTTTTTCGATCTCTTTGATACTTTTTTTCAACTTAAAATTTGTACGTTTTAACAATTTCAATTCATTTTTATAGACATCAATATTTCCTTTCTCACTATTGTTAATTATCTCAAACCCTATTTTTATTGTTTTTCCCCACTCTTCTTCAGTAATGTTCAATTTGTCTAGTTCGACTGGAGATTGTGTCTGCAATTTTGTTTTAAATTTATTAATACTTTCTTTCTCACCGGCAACAACCACTATCAATTTACCAGTTTTTGGTGATTCAACAAATCCGTTAAGCCTTAAACTGTGGGCAGCCTTTTTTATCCACTTTTTATAACCTATTGCAGGTAATGAGCCAGAGACTGTCAACTTCTTCTTTACGATTTCCCCTTTAGGTACACAAGGAACAACTACCTCTTCCACAAAACCATTTATAAGAAGAGGTAAAAAATTGTCAAAGTCAAAATAAAAACAATCTTTTCTACTCTCTTTTATTGTTTCGGGAAAATAATAATCAATTATAGCTTTTGGTATGTCACGCGCATAACCCTCTACAGGATATAAATGATTACTAATTTGTGGTTTTGAATTCACTTCGTTTACTACACCAATATTACTTTCCTTATCAATAATCATATCCACTGCGCATTGAGGTAATCCTGGGATTGCTCTAGCGGCATCAATAGCAGTTTTTTTAATATGATTTGGTATTTTATCTGTCACATCTATTGGCTCTCCTCCTGCAGAAAGACTGCCTTTCTCCCTCAAGAAAACACGATCACCTTTTTTCGGTACAGATTTTAAAGTCAAGCCTCTTGCTTTTAAAAAATTATCCATTTCCTTATCTTTTTTTATTAAGCGTCCAAATAAATACGGATTTTTTTTCCTTTCCTTATTTTTTATATCAATCAATTCATCAATATTTTTTTCACCATCGCCTATAACATTCGCAGCTATTCTTTTATATACCCCAATCACATTATCCCCTATAACATAGATTCTGTGATCCTCTCCCTGTATATATTTTTCTAAAATGACATCCTTATATTGCAATTCCGTTCTCACTAAATTCAATGCCTCTTCTAGCTCTACGATATTTGTAATATTAGTTATTACTCCTTTGCCTCCACCTGCATCAGTTGGTTTTAATACGACCGGATAGTTTAATGTTTTAAAATACTCAACAATCTCTTCATTTGAAGAAGACGAACCGAAACTTTTACCTTCAGGGACCGATACATTTGCTTTTAAAAGGTATTCCTTAGTCTTATCTTTATCAACACATATACTAATCGCTTGTTTAGAAACCAAATCCCCTCTAGATACAGCAAATTTATGTTCTTTGCCATTATAACTCAAGGAAAATCTAACTGTTAACTTAGTGGTTCCTCTGTCTTTTCTAAAGACATTAAAAAATTTTAATCTTAATCCGCGTCTCCATCCCTCTAAAGCAATTGAGTAAATACAGAGTTTATAGCCATACGCAGAAGATGGGATTGAATCATCAAGGTGCTGTAACCAGTTAAATTTTTTATCCATCATTAAGACCCTCCTATACTTCTATTTATACCTTTATTTCATTTGAATTATTTACCATTTCTAATTCACCAGAATATTTTCCTTCCATTTTCTTACCTATCTTTCCTTATTTCAAAGCCGATTTTTATCTGTTTATCCCATACATATTCTTGCACATCTTTTACTTCGGCTTTCTTCGGACCACTCAAGCATATTTCTTTAAAATTATCAACCAATTCTTTGTTGACTCCCGCAACAACAACAACAACTTTTCCATTCTTCAAATTTCTGGTGTAACCATTCAAATGATTTATTAAAGCTTGTTTTCTTACCCAGTTTCTATATCCTACACCTTGAACCTTTCCGGAAATCACATACCTTTTAGCATATAATTCACCAATTGGCGCATTCGGAATTTCTAATTGATTTACTGAGCGACTTCTCAATAACTTAAGAATGTTACTGTAATCAAAATATATTTTAGTGCTTTTTGCTGCCTTCCCAATTGTTTCAGGAAAATAATAATCAATGACTCCCGCCGGTATATTACGCGGTTTCCCTTGTACTGGAAAATGGTGCATTGCAATACCTGCTGTCGGATTTATTTCAATAACAACAGCGTCATTTTTATTGGCAATTATGTCTACTCCAGCATGATACAATCCTGGAATAGCTTTAACTGCATTTACTGCTGCAGTTTTAACTTCGTTAGTTAATTCATCTGTAATATCAATAGAATCTCCTCCGGACGTGATATTACTTTTTGCCTTTAAAAATATTACTTCATCTTTCTTTGGTACAGAAGAAAGCAAAAGGTTTTGCTCAGAGAGATATTCAATTACTTGATTATCCATCTTTATCAGTTTAGCCGCAAGATATGGATTTTTTTTTCTGTCCTCATTTTTAAAATTAATCAATTCTTCGATTGAATGAATGCCATTGCCAATAACATGAGCAGTTATCCTTTTAATAGCACCTATTGCTTTATCATCAACTACATATACGCGTAAATCGTCTCCCTCTATATACCTTTCTATTATAAAATTCGTATAATCAAATTCTGAAAAGACATGAGACAGATTTTTTCTTAATTGCGCTTCTGTATTGATGTTTGTTATTACTCCTTTACCAAGACTTCCAAAAGTGGGTTTTAAAACTAAAGGAAACCCCATTTTTTTTGCTGTATCAATGACACTTTCAATATCATCACTTTTTGTAAAGGAAAAACCTTCTGGATTAGATACCCCGTATTCACTTAAATATTTTTTTGTCTCTTCTTTACTTGCTCCTATATCAACTGCAGTATTATCTACTTTATCACCTCTAGACCTGTAAAAGAAATGAGTTTTTTCTCCAGAACTAAGAGAAAAAGTTTTTCCAACTGGATCATATCCTACCGGTTTAAGATTGGTCACATCTGAACCGTTATAGTACCAGCGTAAAGTTAATCCACGTCGCCAGCCTTCTAACGCAATCAGATTAGCGCATAAACTAAAACCTTTTACTCCAGAAATCATTTGATTTGACAGCCAATATGGGTAAGATTGCTCCACAAATATCCCTTCCCTCTACTTATTAAACACAAGATATGTTGTTTAATAAGGGTGTTATGTTTTCATAATAATTTAAGTTCTTCTTAAATATTAAGTCAATTATCACTTAGCAAGAGTCTTTAATAAATTACCAAATTTCCTCAGTCGTAAAGTATATTTCCACGAACGGCTTTCCTTGATCTTCGCTGTTTCCTTTTGTAACCTGTTTTTTTCTTTTTCAACCCTCCGCAATTCCTTTTCCATTTTTTTTAATGCCGACTCAACAGATCTCAAGTTGGACGAATTAAAGCCCTCGCTTATTTCAAACCCAACCTTCACTGGAGATCTCCAAATTTCTTCTTTTATCTTCCTAACTTCAGCTTTTTTTGGATCGTGAGAGAATACTTCTTTGAACCCATTGACAGCTTTTTTATTTGTTCCCGCTACAACGACCTCAATATCCCCATCAGAGAGCTTGTTAATAAAGCCATTTAAGTGTTTATCGAGGGCTTGATTTTTAAGCCATTGATGATAGCTTACTCGCTGAACAAAACCGGAAACAATATATTTTTTCGCATATATCTTTCCAATGGGGGCGGGACTCACTTCCACTTCGACTGCCGATCTGCTGGATAACGGTTCCAATACAGTGTTGAAATCAAAATATACTCTCGAGTTCCTAGTGGTGATACCCTTAGTTTCAGGAAAATAATAATCTATAATGGCAGCAGGAATATCGCGGGCACGCCCTTTCATCGGAAACAATATTCCCCCAATTTGAGCTGTAGGGTTAAGTTCTATAACCACAGCTGATTTCTCAATTGGTTTATTTACATCAACAATGATATCCACTCCACCGTGGTGAAGACCTGGTATCGCCTTGATCGCATCTACCGCTATTTGTTTTAACTCATCAGGAAGATCGTCCGTGACATCTATTGGATCTCCACCCGCAGAGACGTTCGTTTTCTCCCTGAGAAGGATTTTTTCACCTCTATTCGGTATGCTTTCCAGAGTGTAACCTGAAGTTTGAATAAAGTCCAATACTTCCTTGTCAATATCAATAAGACAACTAAATAGCCTTGCATTTTTTTTGCGCTGCTGATTTTTCATATCAATTAATTCTTCAATAGTGTGTATACCATCTCCAACGATATTTGCGGGTAAGCGATTATAAGCTGCAATCACTTTATCTTCAACAACATAAACACGATACTCCTCCCCAGGAACATATCTTTCCAGTATCACCTCAGAATAACCAAGCTCAGAACGTACATATGACAGTGCCTTTTTTAAAGCATGAACATCCTTAATGTTTGTAACAACTCCATTACCTAAACTTCCGTTTGTTGGTTTTAACACCAAAGGAAATTCAATTGTTGATGAATAAGTAATAATCTCTTCGTCTGCAGCGTTTTCAGAGAACTTCTCCCCTTGAGGTACCGGCACACCTGCTTTAGCTAACCACACTTTCGTTTCATCTTTATCCGCTCCTATTTCTACCGCTTCGTTTGAAACTTTATCTCCCCTCGTCCTAAAAAAATAGTGGGTTCTCTCTTTAGAACTTAAGGAGAACAATCTGCCTGGAGGGTTTACACCAAACGTAATCATCTCGCTGTATTTTCCATAGTCAATTGTATGCCATTTTAACGTAAGTCCCCTTCTCCAACCTTCAAGTGCCACTGCATATGCGCACAGTTTTGTTTTTCTGGCACTAGCTACTATTTCACCAGTAAGATGCGGAAGACATATTGACTGCCTATTTTCCATTAAACTAACCCCCTGATCAATCACTCCATTAGAATTCAACATTATAAAATAAAACAATAAGCAATAAGTGGAGCTGCTGCATTTTTTCCTGTCAAATTCCGGTGATTTTCTCCGAACTGGGATGACGCGACATCCCGCCGTTGCTCGTAAAATATGAGCGACAGTTAAGCTGAATATGGCACATCCGAGCCGAACACAACTTTAATTACTTGCCTGCCAATCGCCTGAAATATTTTACTAAATCCGCTATTTTTCGAAATGGTGTCATCAGCTGCCAAGATAGACTATTGTAATATTTTTTGTACTGACGTTCTACCTGGCGGAGTTCTTTCTGTAAAGCATCCATTTCCTGCTTCATATGTTTTAATTGTTCTATTTGCAATTTAAGATCAACCTTCACTTCAAAGCCTACTTTTACCGGCTCCGTCCAGTCTGTTTCACGAATTCCACGTACGTCTGATCTTTCGGGATCTCCTGTAATCGCATTTTTGAAGTCATTGACATTATTTTCGTCAGTACCAAGTACAACGATATCGATATCCCCATTCTCCAGGTTTGTCACATAGCCACTCAATTTCCTTTCAAACGCCTGCTTTCTCAGTCCCCGATGATAATCGATTCCTTGCACATCTCCTGAAACTGTATACTTTTTTGCATATATCTTTCCTACAGGGGCTGCTGAAACCATAGTAGTAGAAGCAGTTTTTGTCAAAAGCGGTTCCAATACATCGTTGAAATCAAAGTATATTCTTTCTTTTTCCGTAACCATTTCTTTTGTTTCGGGAAAATAAAAATCAATAATAGCAGCAGGAACATCACGTGCTTTTCCTTTCATAGGAAACAGCAGCGAACCAATTTGCGCAGTTGGATTTATTTCTAAAACCACCCCCGCCTGCTCTACTGGCTTATCTTCCTCAATAATCAGATCGACTGCACCGTGGTTTAGTCCGGGAATCGCCTTAATTGCACGAATTGCAGTGTTTTTTATTTCCTCCGGCAATATATCCAGTACATCTACAGGATCACCACCAATTGATATATTGCTTTTATCAGTTAAAAATATTCTTTCGTTTTTCTCTGGAACGCTCTCAAGATGATAACCTGCTTTACTTAAGAACTCTTTTAACTCATTATTTACCTTTATCAAACAGCTTATAAGTCTTGGATTTCTTTTTCTTTCTTCATTTTTCATTTCAATTAATGTCTGTATGGTATTGAATCCGTCACCCAAGACATTTGCTGGTATGCGGTGAATGGCAGCCACTACTTGTTCATCAATAACATATATTCGATATTCCTTCCCCGGAATAAAACGTTCAACGATTACATCTGTATAATTTAAATCTGAACATAAGTAATTCAATGCATTTATTAATTCCTCTTCGTTGCCAATATTAGTTATCACTCCTCTGCCAAAGCTCCCGTCAGTAGGTTTTAGCACAATAGGGTAACCTATTTTGGAGGCATATTTAAAAATTTCTTCGTTATTTTGTGATGAGGGAAAGAATCTTTTTCCTTCAGGGGTCCTCACCTTGGTTTGAGTAAGATAAATTTTTGTTTGCTCTTTATCTGCGCCGATTTCTACCGCTTCATTAGATACTTTATCTCCCCTGGTTCGAAAGAAATAGTGCGTTTTATCCTTTGAACTGAGAGAAAAAAGTTTGCCCGGCTTGTCCACAAACCAAGTTTTCATTTCACTAAATTTTTCTTTATTTTTCACATGCCATTTTAATGTTAACCCTCTTCTCCAACCTTCCAAAGCAACTAAATAAGCATCAAATTCCGGCCCGCGCGCATCAGCAACAACTTCACTCGTCAGGTGGGGAAGCCACTCAACTCTATTCTCTTCCATTTTGCTGCCTCCTACATCATCAATCAGTCTGCTATAAAATGTTATCTTCACATATTAGAACAAACACTTATAAACTTTTCACGAAATTCTTGTAATGAAAAAACTGTTTTCCATTTAATAAATCTTCTGCCAAACGTAATTCGGCATCTAAAAAGCAATCGCCTAACCAATTATCTGTTTGCTTGTTAAACTCGTCATAATTACCAGGTTTTGGTGTGAATTCTCCAAACACCACCCCCGAGTTTGTTTTTAAAAAGTCAATCCTAATGAATGGTGCAGGAATTTCAGAACTGATGAAAGCGGCTAGTTCCAATTCATTTTGCGAGAACCCTTTCCCGCTAAAAAGTTGGTTTTCATATTTGCCTGTTTTGATCCGTTCGCCGTTTTTTGTCCACCAGCAATACTTTACTTCAGGAAAACGTTCTATTTCAAGTATTAACGGAACTTTTCCGTAAAAGCAATAAAATTTTAAATCCCGTGCCGGCAAGTGTTTTTCAACATCCTCCATCATCAGTTCTTCTGTCATCCATCTGTCTTGTTCCACCCACAACGAATCAAGATCTTCTTCCATGCTTTCTTTCAGCTCATCCCAATGCTCAAGCACTCTTCCCCGCTTTATGTCCTTAATATTATTGCCGGTGAAAACAAGGTAAACTCCCCGTGAACCAGCTCCATCAACGGGCTTTATTACAATTCCTTCTTCTTTCGGTATGTTGGTGTAATTGTATACTTTGTCCGAAATCCATGGTCTCTTTATCTCCAGATCATCAATAAACCTGTAGGCAGCGATTTTATGGTCGAGCAGCCATTCCGGCAAGTTTCCTCCAAGCTGTCTTTTTCTTGAGCGAACAGTCAGGGAGGCATTAAATGAAGAAGCCTGCTTTAATGATACCGTACTTTCCGATTCAGCAGTTCTTACTAAAAACTCCGGTATTTCTTCGATTTTTAATCCGGATAATACTTTATTGTATACTAAGTGTTTATATTCACGCTTTTCATTTTTAAACAGTTTTGCTGCATACTTTAGGGAATCGTTAAAACGATTGTCGGAAAGCGCCTTAGCTTCTATAAGTGAGTCAATTGCTTCAATAATATTTCCGTCTTTCTTTGCACTCTTCATCGAATTGCGGAGTTGGTCACTTGTCAGTTTATCCGATGCCGGCATCGATTTGTTCAAGCGCTTTTTTTCGTCGTTCCATTGTGCTTCCATTGTTTTTAGCTTATTTTTCAGAGAGAAGTTCTCTTCCTGCAGCTCTTCGCATTGCCTTGCCTTCTCCGCGTTTCCTGATCGCGATAAATACTTGAACGATTGAGCCAGTTTGTTCTGCGTTGCCAACAATTCTCTCAATGGTCTGCTATATCGCCACTTTTTGCTTAGCTCAATGCTTTTTATTTCAGTGTATACTTTTTTATTTTCCTGTTGCAATTTCTTTAGCTGCGCTTCTTTTTTCAATACCGTTGCAACTAAGGTTTTTTCCAGTTCCTGCAGCTCTTCTTGCACTCTTAGCAGCTCTACTAATCGGTCGTTTGACCACAATTCCGTCGCACTGTTTTTGTGATTGTTTCGGAATTCACCATTCAAATGACCACCTCCTTTTTATTCAACTATGGATGTATTTTTATCCAACATTTGCTCTTTCAGTCTTTCCGCATGTTTTGTATATCCAAAATGTTTTTCTACATATACAAATGCTCTTTCCACTTGTGAAGTGTAAAAGCTGTCATCCGCCATTAATTGAGCTATTTTTTCTTTGACTTCATGCGGCTCCGCGTAAATCGCTGCTTCGCCGAATAATTCCATGTAACTCGGTGGAATAATGACGGGCACACCGGCTGCCATTGCTTCAAAAATGACTCGTCCAAAAGCTTCCACCCAATCCGGATGCGTGTAATATACAAATACATCCAATTCCGCCAAAAAATCTCTTGGATGTAACTCTCCAAATTCCTTTACATGCCAATTAGAAGGTAATCTCCCAAGCATTTCTTCAGGGACAGACGCGCCGCCCAAAACATGAATTTCATAGTCGTCTGATTCTGGATAAATCATTTGCAATTGTTCACGATCTGCCGGCCACTTGACATATTGCGAACGGGAATGGCGGCCGATTATTATTTTTGCTCTTCGCGGTGGACGCTCCTGCCTTTTCCATTCATCGACATCAATGATGTTTACCCAGTCTTCAAACCCAAGCTTTATCCCCTTTAACTCTTTCGCATGGTGCTCGTACAACGTTTCTCTGACAAGCGGCCCTATTGGAAACCACTTCCCTTGTTTTCCGAAATATTGTTTCAGATTCTCTGCACAATGATAAAAATCGTATAACACTTTTCCATTTTCACTGTACTCTCTTTTCGGAGGCTGATTGACAATGACATTAATGGAATGCGCCTCCACATCAGGAATATACTTTTGCCATTCCTGAAGAACAGGGGGGTGCCTCACAATAAGCACATCGCAGCTAATTTTCTCTCCATAAACGAGCATCTGCACCTGATCCCCGTCAATTAATTTTCTGATGTTTGGATTGATTTGTTTTTCCGAATAGAAATCGTATCGTGCCATTTGGATCAAACCGGTTCTAAGACCCATTCTTTTATGAGCTTTTACTTCTTCTATATTTGACATATTCGTTCCACCTAACAGACGGAAGTCGGATGCAATAATGATATCAAAGTGCCTTCGACCGTCCGGCTGCTTTTTTTCACGTGTCGGCAGCATCGGTTCGGGTACAGCAAAAGGCCGTGATACTTGCTTGATTTCATAGCGAAGATCCGTTGGTGCACTTGTCTTATGAAAATAAGTGTAACTATCATGATATTCTTTTCGAGCACCCATGAAAAATCCGTGATAGCCAAACGCTTGATTCCCGGTTAATGAGCTGGAAGATTGTCTTTGAAAAGAATAAGGTCCCGTGTTCAAATCAACAACAGCTTCATCTCCGAATACGATCTTTAATCGCCGTTTAAACTCACCATCTGCGCCGAATCGTACCTCATCCCAATATCCCAGTGCATTCATCACCTGTTTCCTGCGGAACATTAAGGATGACAAATTGGCAAACAAATAAGATCCAGGTTTTCCGCGACGATGGAACTGCAACTCTTCTGTTGCACGTGCCTGCTGTGTCGTATTAGCTATTACATTTGGATTGTCTAACAAGTGGACAGCTTGCGTACTTAATTTCTCAGGATGTGACCAATCATCTGCATCATTTATCGTCACAAATTCCCCTGCTGCTTCCCTTAAAGCAAGATTGCGGGCTTTATACGCTCCACCGTTAGTTTTTGCTTTAATCAAACGAACTCTGGTGTCTTTTTTCTCGTATTCTTTAACAATTGTTACCGTTGCATCGTCACTGCAGTCATCGACGACCAGCAATTCAATATTGCTCCATGTTTGTGCAAGAATGGATTCAATTGATGTCCGTATCACTTTTTCCGCATTGTAAACAGGCATGATAACAGATACTGTTGTTTTCTCTTCTGAATTGCTTATTCCGTGTTCGATCATATGCTCTGATCCAAGACCATCATATGCTGTCTGATTACCAGGTATTTTAAAGGTGATTTTCGACATTCCATATAGCTGCAACGCCTTGTTTATCCACTTAACCCTGTCTTCGGGCGATGTCTCAAGGTTAGCTGCTGCTAAGTACAAATCTCCATGCTCCTCAGTAGCCAACGCTTTTGTTATACTGTGTTTTGCCTTATCTGTTTGTCCTAAAAGAGTGTAACATTCAGCTTCCAAAATAGTTTTTCTCCGTAAAAAATCCCGACTTCTCTCACCTTTCACTGCTTCGGAAAGATACTTTAGACATTTATTTGCATCCTCTTTTTTATACTGATTGGCATGCCACAAGGCAAGTTCCCAAGCAACGAGGCGTTTCAAATACTGATTATCCGTCTTAAAAAATATGTCTTCAAGATCTGCCAACGCTTTTTTAATGAAACCGAGATCATAGAGACTGTATCTTAATCTTTTCAAACGCCTCTCTGCACTTTTTTGCTTGGTCGAACGCTGATACAACTGATGCCATTTCCGTTTCCCGCTAGTAATCTGCCAGATGTTCCATAAAAACTTTTTAAAACGCCTTAAGACTTTCCATACTTTACTTTGTTTCATTGCGGCAAATTGGCTGACAATGTCGTTTCGCTTCCGTATCAGCTGTTCATTTCTTTTTTTTTCTTCTTCTATCTGAGCATCCAAATGTGTGATTTTAGCTTTCCATTCTGCGATCTGTTGACGTTTGATCATGAGTTCTTCTTCGAAATTTTCATTTTCCTTCATGAAAAAACTCCTCCAATCTTGAAGCATGCTTTGAATACCCAAAATGTTCTTCAACATAGGCAAGTGCTTTTTCAACCTGAGCAGCATAATAACTTTCATCCTGCATTAAGTGATCGATTTTCTCGCTTACCTCAGAAGGCTCAGCATAAATAGCCGCATTGCCAAATAGTTTTTTATATTTTGGTGAAATGATTACCGGAACTCCGACAGCCATCGCTTCAAAAATAACTCGACCGAAAGCTTCCACCCAATCGTGATGCGTAAAGTAAACAAACACATCAAGCTCAGCAAGAAATTCCTTCGGGTGCCGTTCACCGAACTCAAATACATTCCAATTGGCAGGTAACTTGCCCAATATTTTTTTCGGTGCTTTGGCTCCTCCCAGTACATGCACTTCGTACTTATCTGATTCTGGATATACTGTCAGTAATTCCTGGCGTTCACCAGGCCATTTGACATACTGGTCTCTGGAGTGGCGGCCGATTTTAATTTTCATACCGGAATAAGGACGCATCTGCCTCTTCCAATCATGCACATCAATAATATTTACCCAGTCTGTTGCCGCCAATTCAATCGATTCTAAATCTTTTGAGTGATGCTTTTGCAACGTTTCCCGAACTAACGGGCCAATTGGATACCAAGTTCCTGTTTTTCCGAAATATCGCTGGAGATGACCGGCGCATTTTGGAATTTCATATAATGTGTCTCCCTCATCACCGTAATCTCTTTTCGGCGGTTGATTTACTATAACAATGATATTCTGCGCTTCCACATCAGGAACATATTGTTGCCATTCCTGCAAAGTTGGAGGATGCCTTAAAATCAGCAGATCACAGCTCACTTTTTCACCATAGACAAGCATCTGAACCGACTCTCCGTCAATTAATTCCCTCACCTGCGGGTTTATCACTTCTACAGAATTCAGGTCATACCTCGACAGCTGAATCAAGCCTGTGCGCAGCCCTAACTGTTTTTGTGCTTTAATCTCTTCGATATTCGACATGTTTGTACCGCCTAAAAGGCGAAATTCCGATACAATGATGACATCAAAATGCCTTCTGCCATCCGGCTTCTCTTCTCTTTGCGGCCGCATTGGTTCAGGAACAGGGAACTGGCGCTTATCCAGCGGAAAGTCATAACGCAGCTTGTCCGGATTGTTGTTGTGAAAATACTCATGCGCTTCCGCATACTCTTTACGCACTCCAAAAAAATAGCCAGGGAATCCGAAGGCAGAATGGCTGGTAAGTGATGTTTCCGATTGGCGCTGAAAGGACAATGGCGCAGTCTGTAGCTCTGCCACTGCTTTTTCTCCGAAAACTATCTTCACCCGCTTTACGAATTCAGAATCTCCGGCAAAGCGAACACAATCCCAATACCCAATCGCCTTCATGACAGGGACCCTGCGAAACATGAAGGAAGACATGTTGCTGAAGGTGTATATTCCAGGTTTCCCTCTGCGGTAAAATTTAAGCTCGTTCGTCGCCCGCGCCTGCTGTGAGAAGTTCCCAACAATATGTTCATTCTTCAGCAAATGAAGAACCTGTATTTCGATTTTTTCCGAATGTGACCAGTCATCGGCATCATTTATCGTGACAAACTCTCCAGTAGCCTCGTTTAGAGCAAGATTACGTGCAACATAAGCTCCCCCGTTTGTCTCCGCTTTTATTAATTTAACCCTCGAATCCTTTTCCACATACTCTTCTACAATAGATACAGTGGAGTCATTGCTGCAATCATCGACAATGAATAATTCTATATTTGTCCATGTCTGCCGAAGCATAGATTCAATGGACGTACGAATAACATCCGCCGCATTGTATGCAGGTATGATAATGGATACTTTAGGGTTACTGGTTGTTATATTTCTTCCTTTATTTTTTCCTGGTGCTGTTATCAAGCAATCATACGCAGATTTGTTATTTTTATTTCCGTCCAATGCAATTTTAGCTGTTTCATTCTGTTCAAAAGCTTTGTTAATCCAGCCCATACGTTTCTCCGGCAGCGATTCTAAATTGGCGGCGGCCAGAAAAAGATCTGTATGAGGAGCGAGTAGTTCAACGGCCCGCATAATAATCTGTCTTCCCTTTTCTGGTTCCCCTAAAACATCGAAGCATTCCGCTTCCAATATCGCAGCTCTGCGTAAAAGCTCCTTATCTTTTTCGGCTTTCACGATTTCTTGCAGGATTCGTAAACAACGACTTGCATCCTCCCTGTTGTATTGATTCGCATGCCAGACAAGCAGCTCCCACGCTGCAAGTTTTTTGAGATATGGATCGTCGCTGTGAAGATATAATTCCTTCAAATCGGATAACCCGCGCTCCACAAAGCCCAGGTTATATATTCGATACCTTACCCGCTCGATTTTTTTCAGTTGCGCCCGCTTTTTTCCGGGTTTAATAATCCTTTTTATTACGTTTTTTTGTTCTTGAGTAAATACGCCGGAAAGGAACTGCTTTTGCTTAGTACTGAGCAGCTTATACAAGAACCAATCAATCATTTCGATAATGATTTTTTTTATCTTTCGAAACATCATTACACCGCCAAACTGGATCGAAATATGCTTGCTGATTATTTATTTAAGTGTTTGTTCAAAAAGAACGTTTTTTATCTTTTTGAACAAACACGAAGCAATGAGCCACTCTACACTGATAAGCTACGAGCTGTCTCGACGGATTTACGTCGGTGCGATACTCGCAGAGGAAGAGACAATGAGTGAAGCCGATGCATTCTTTTCAATACGTCTACGAGTGGTGTTCTCGTAGACGGTTGCATCGAGCGTGAACCATTGCCTTTTTGAACACGCTCTTTAAATCATTTCATGCACTATTCCTTTTTTGCCCTTTCTCTTTGAGCATTAACGTCTTCCCTGTACTGTTTCACGATTTCCTCAGCATCACCATCGCCCCGCACTTGACCTTTCTCCATCCAAATCGCACGGGTACATACCTGTTCAACAAATCTCATACTGTGGGAAACGATAATTACCGCTTTTGCGTTTTCCATCATTTCCTGTATTTTCTCACTCGCTTTTTGCTTAAATTCTGCATCTCCTGTAGACAATGCTTCATCGATAATAAAGATATCCGGCTGTAAGGTAGCAGCGATACTGAATCCCAGTCTCGCCCTCATGCCGCTGGAATAGGATTTAACAGGCTTTCTGATGGAAGAGCCCAAATCGGAAAAATCAACAATCTTATCATAATCTTGCTCTACCCTTTTTTTAGGTAACCCAAGCAGCATGCCATTTAAATAGATGTTGTCTTCTCCAGTCAATTGTGAATTAAATCCGGTACCGTAACCGAGAAGAGCTGTTGTATCACCGTTGACTTCGAGCATTCCGGACTCCGGCGCCAATATTTTCGTCAACATTTTGCACAGCGTGCTTTTTCCGGCTCCATTATGGCCGATGATACCAACCACTTCTCCTTCTTTTATTTCAAAGCTCACATTTTTCAGCGCCCAATGTACCTCTTTTTTCATTCGGTAGGAGACACTGACATTTTCCGCCTTGACCACAATGCTGTTTTTTATTTCCGTATTTGTTTTTTTCAGTTCCAATTTTTTTCGTTTCTTTGGTTTTCTTTCAGGAATTGTCGCCTTGTAACTTTTGATAACATCCTTGGGCTTTCCGACTTCTCTGACGACACCTTTGTCCAACCAAATCAACCGGTCGCAGTTTTTTCTTGCATATCGCAAACTATGGGTTACAAGTATTACCATCTTCGCTTTAGATACAAGGTCCTTCATTTTGGCTGCAGCTTTTCGCCCGAAAGCCATATCACCGGTATTTAACGCTTCATCAAGTATGAGAATTTCTGGTTCCAAATGGGCGGCCACGCTGAATCCTAGTCTTGCTTTCATCCCGCTGGAATAATACTTCATCGGCCTGTCCATGAAAGCACCCAGTTCGGCGAAATCATGAATATCATCAATATATTCACTTATCTTCTTTTTTTCAATTCCCAGCATCATCCCGTTCAAGTAGACGTTTTCGCGACCTGTCAATTCTTTTTTAAAACCCATTCCTAGAGAAAATAATGCAGACACTTTGCCGTCAACATCCAACTTTCCTTCATCAGGATGTAAAATTCCGGAAATTAACTTACACAACGTCGTTTTACCTGATCCGTTTGAGCCGATGATTCCTAGAATCTCCCCTTTATAGCCTGCTATATTGATGCTCCTCAATGGCCATACGACTTTGCTGTCTTTCGCTTCTTTCTTTTTCTTGAAAAAGTTGATCATGTGCGATTTATAATCATCTGTCCGATAGCCTGAATGAAAAGAAACTCCAATATTTTTAGCGTCTAGAACAATCTCTTTTGGCTCATCTATTTCATTGTTAATATGTTTGCTTGTAAGTAACATGTTTGATAACCACCTAATTATAATGCTTTAATAATTTTGTGCTCGTTCCGGCTGTAGTGATAAAGCATTAATGTGATAATACATACCGAAATCAGCCCGATGACAAACAAGCTGAAAAAATTAGGGTATGATTGATACATCAAAACAGCGCGGTAGGAATCCAAAAGTACCGCTACCGGATTCATGGCTACGACCCAGTCAAACCTTTCCGGTAAGCGGCTTCCAATCCAAATAATCGGTGATGCGTAAAAGAACATCCGTAATATATGTGTAAGAATATTATCAATATCTCTGACAAAAACACATATATAAGAAACAAATAAGCTCACTGCTATTAAAAACAGCATTTGGATGAAGATAATGACTGGCAAAAAGATTACCTGCCATCCTGGAATAACACCAAAAGCAACCAGAAATATGGCTATAACAATTAAACCAAATGCAAAGTTAAACATTTGTGTAGCGGCTGTTGCCAAAGGAAAAAGTGACTTTGGCAAGTACACCTGATTAATAATCGACGAATACTTCACTATCGCCCTTGAGGACGTGTTCACCGTTGTATTCATCCAACGCCAAGCAATTAAACCAATGGCAAGGTACACCGGATATGTTGGTTCTTCCGAATAGCGTCCGAGAATAACTACAACTAGAAAATAATATACAACCATATTCAGCAATGGATCTAACAACCACCAGAAATATCCGAGGTAGCTGTTCCGGTGTTCCGCTTTCAATCCCGATTTAACGAGATATATTAATAGGTCTTTTCTTTTTAGCATTTCTTTTATATATTCACGCATAACGTACGATTACACCGCCATTCAAATTCATAAGTTTGAAGTGAAGTATCCTGGTCTTCGTTTGATAAAGGCTGACAAGATCAGGGGTTATTTTTATGTCAGGTATTTTATTGATTTATAGTAAATATAATTCATAAAATACCATATACTTTTTATAAGGCTTAATTTTTCTATTTCACGATAGACTCTCCAGTTTTGTTTTGCCATTTTCAGCTTATTACTCGAAATGGAATTATCTGATAATCTGTAAACGGATAATATTTCCTGTAATCCGTAAGCTGAAAAACCCCGTTTACACAAATGCAGCCAAAGGACATAATCCTGGCGAGTCCGGATATTTACCATTTGTACTTCTCCTGTTTGCTCCTGATCTATCATCACGGTCAAGCATCCAATAACATTTTGCTTCAAAAGCAGTTTATAATCAGCCTTATCAGGAATAGGAACGATTTTCCCGATATCTTCCCCCCTTTCATTGATTGTTTTATATTTTGTAAAAGAAAAAGCAATTTGTTTTTCTTGCATAAAGCGCAATTGTTTCTCCAATTTTTCAGGCAGCCATTGATCATCGCTGTCCAAAAATGCGAGATATCTTCCGCCCGCTTCCCTGATGGCAATATTACGCGCAACCGCTGGACCGCTGTTTTCTTTTAATTGCACCAGACGGATACGGTTGTCTTTTTCTTTATACTTCTCAATTATATTTATCGTTTTATCGGTAGACCCATCATCAACAATAATCATTTCCCAATTCGAATATGTCTGAGCAGCAACGGAATCGATAGCCGTTCCAATAAATTTTTCCGAATTGTATGCGGGAGTGATTACAGAAATGAGCGGTTTTCCGTCATTATCCTTATTCAACATAAATTATCACCATTTTAGTGGTTGTTCAAGGGAACCATCGATGCCAAAAAATTCAAGACCTAGCAGTTGTCCCAAATGCAACGCGCACGCTGCCAGCGTAGTGACAGCATAACGACGACCTTCATCGGCATGTTTTCGTGAATTTTGAACATCCTCTTTTATTTTTTGGAGGATCGCTTCGGTTGAGTTCCGTTATTGGCGACCAATATCACTATACCACTTAATCAGTTTTTCTTCTTCTTTATTCCAATTCAATTCATTTATTACCGCTTCTTTTCCGTTATTCCCCATTTTCTTTGCCGCATCCTGATTACTTCTTAAAAAAGCGATGGCCCGTTTTATTTCATCCTCATTATCAGGATTAACCGTGATACCGCATGTATACTTGTCCACGAATTTTTTCCAGACTGGAAAATCGGAACATATAATAGGAATACCTAAACTCATATATTCAAAAAACTTCGTGAGTTCTTTTTTCATATAGTGATCTGTCGGTGGAAAGATGGCCATTCCCGCTATCCAGCGATGGCTTGTATAGTATTGATCAATGATTTCCTTCGGAACATACTTGCCGATTCCTTCAATGATAAGCCGCTGTTTATGTTCTCCTGCAATCTCACCCATCGTTTCTGCCAGTCCCTCAGGGCATTTTCCAACTAAGTAGACGGTGACATTGTTATCCAGCTTCGGAACTTTTGCATGTTTTTTCGCTCCTCGATCAACAGAGATATTCCCTGTATAAATCAGTTTATTTTCCGGTGGCTCACTCTCTGAACGGTAATCAATCAACTTTTTATTTAGCAGAGGATAATTCAAAATACATTGTCCTCGTCTATACTTATCTTTATAGTATTTTTCTGCAAGGCACAGCTCCATTTTCTTCGAAAGCGCTGTTTCTATCGTTTGGTAAGCCTTCGCCAACAGCTTCCTAAACGGCTTAGGCAAATATTCCTTCTGCAATATTCCTGTTTCATAGTCCTCATGAATATCGTAAATAACGACATTTTTTTTTGACTTCAATAGCCAGGCGACAAGCAGTAATTCCGGATCGTGGAAATGATAGTAATCTGCTTTTAACTTGCGCGCCTTCAGGTATGCTGCAGCTGTTGAAAACAGCATCCTGAAAATTCTATTGTTATATTTTTTTAAAGGAATAATATTTATTTCATCAGGAAGACTCTCTTCCGTTTCCGGGGCCAGCAGCGTAACATCGTAACCGGCATTTTGCAGAGAACGGCACTCCTTATAATAAATTCGTGGATCTAATGGGTGATGGACGGTGGTTATGTGTACTACCGTTTTGTTGCTGCTCATTCCATTACACTTCCTTATTGAAGGTTAAAAAGCACTGTTGACAGATGTCCAACAGCTTTATACATCTTCGCCGTACAATCTGCAATGAATGATTCACCTATGCTTTTCTTTAGCGGTGAACTGATTCTGCTGCACTTTACAAAAATAATACTATGGGCGGGCACATTGTATTACGAGTTTGTCCCAACCGGCCAGAACTCCTTTTCGAAAAACGTCACCTTGAAAATGCAGCTTTAAAATGGATCGACTTCCACCTTTCTGCTCGCGTATCGTATGAGCCGTATGGACGTCTATTATATTTTAAGTCATTTCTTTGAGGTTTCAAGAGATTTTTCAAAATCGCCGTATTTAAGTTTTCAAAAAACGGATAGCTCCTGAATTGCTGCAACTCTTTAAATCGAGGTGAATAAAAGTCAACGTAACAGAGCCTTGGCAACAGCAAGTCCGTATGGCCGATGTTTTTTATTAAGTAACTTTACTAAGGTTTAAAGCACACTTTCTCAAAAACTTCTTCATATTGCTTTACAATTTTTTTTGCATCAAAATGGGAAGCACGAGAGTATCCTTTTGCTTCCATTTCTTTTTTTTCCATCTTGCTTAAGCGAAGTATATCCAACATCTTGTTAGCCATATCGTCCGCATCACCGACAGCGCATAAATACCCATATTCTCCGTTGTTTAAAACCTCAGCGGGGCCCGATTTGCATTCAGTGGAAACAACCGGCGTTCCCGTTGCCAGTGCCTCCGCTATCACATGACTGAAACCTTCATGCTTTGAAGATAACACAAACAAATCTGCATTTTTCAAATATACATACGGATTACTCTGAAAACCGAAAAAGTGGACACAGCCTTGTATGTTTAGCTCCTTTGCCTGCAGAATCAGTTCGTTTTTTAACGGTCCCTCTCCAAGGATGACAAGTTGGCTGTTGATTTTTTTAGTTACTTCTGAAAAAGCCCGTAATAACGTTTTTTGATCTTTCTGCTCAACGAGCCTTCCTGCTGTGATAATGAGTTTTTCTTTTTTAGATAATATTTCTGAGAACGCTGGTTCAACTTGGCCTGTTTCTATTTTTTCATGAATAGCCTCCAGATCGACAGGATTGTAGATCACTTTGATAGACGTTGGCTTTACTTTGTATCTTTGCACCAGATTTTCCTTTACCCCTTCCGACAATGACACAATTTGGTCAGAAAGTTTGTACATACATCCGAATCCTAGTAACAGCAGATTGGTCCGCCAATTACCGCCTAAATTATCCGCTTCCCGGACGACGGTCTTTACCTTTGTAAACGAAAGTTTCGCAGCTAATATCGCAATTGTATTGACCCTTGGAATGGTGCTGAATACAAGATCGATATTTTCATTTTTTATAATTCGGACCAGTTGAAAAACAGATCTGCTCAACCGCTTTGTAGGCAGCTTAATGAACGCAACATCATCCTGAATTTCACTTTCATAGGTCCCATTATAATTTAATGTCACCAATACGGGAGAAAATTTATTGCGATCTAAGTTATTTATGATATTAAGCAATGTCCGGGCTGCACCACCGCCGCCCATTTGATAAATGAAAAAGAGGATTTTGATTTTTTTCATTGTATACAGCCTTCCTGAGTGATTATTAATAACTTGCGGCTTCCTTCGAAAAAAAATGAAGTTTTTTACTGCATTCACACACAATGCCAACTATCGAGTTACCCATGTATAAGTAATGAAAGTACAACTTCAACTCAATGGATTGAATAGACGATGAAGTTCCTCTGCCTTTGTTATATAAGACATGGATAGCTTGACAGCGGTTTGCATGCGATATTTATTTTTAAAAGAAAAAGAGGATGTTTAAAAAAGTCATCCGGGTGACTTGGGCGTCATCTTTTCTTGCTTTGTCGCGGTGTCTCCCATACATCGAGAAGATACAGGAAGGAGATACCCTGCAGCCAGAAAAAGCCTTACTTCAAATTGTTCAGCATTGTATCTTCAATTTACAGCTCTGTTTCTCATCCTCTTTGAATCACCATGTTAATGTTCCTTTATTTCTTTCGCTAAAAACTATCACAATATGCCTCAATAGTTGATTATAACACAATATCTACATTTATATTGACCTGACTGTCGAACAAAATAGTCACATGACATGAAAAGACAATATGCTAATCTTCCCATCTGACAGCCATACTGTTTTACTGTTCGACCTGCTGCAGATTGTTTGTGTTACTCTGAGAAACCATTTATGATCTTCCTGATTACCTTCGGATGATAGCTTATAGTGTTTGTTCAAAAAGATCGTTTTTTATCCTTTTGAACAAACACGAAGCAACAAGCAACACTTCCCAGACAAGCTACGAGCTGTCTCATCGTGCCAACGCGCGCGATGGCACTTGGATATTCATCGCCGAAGCCATGCTTGCAGAGGAAGAGACAATGCGTGAAGCCGATGCATTCTTTTCATGCCGTCTATGAGTCGTTTTCTCTGAGTCAGGATGACGACATTCCGCGGTTGCCCATAGGATGTGGGCAGTGCTTAGGCGGAATTAGGCGCATCGAGCGGAACCATTGCCTATTTGAACGATCTTTTATAGACTGGAACTCTCAAGCAGTCGCATCAATGGGGTTATAACTGGAAAACAAAAAACAGTTATTCGATTTCCTCGTTTCACTCATATTAACAGTGATCACAAATTTCAAACATTTGATGTATTTGATGTGATCTTTTTGATTGAAATAAAGGATTCAGGCCTGAGCTTATATTCTTATTTTTAATCCTTTACTTTAAAGCATTAAAAACTTACAGAGTGCCTGGCACCTTTTAGTACTTTTATACTAATTTAATCATGCGACTAATATTTCGATTATATTTATGAGATAATGAATAAAAATATCGAAGAATGTTGTTGATTTTTGTCCGTTTTGAGGTGAATTTTTTTGGTGGGGATCAAGTTACTGTTTGGTAATAAAAAAATACTCAACGCGACTCATATAGAATGTCCAAGCTGCGAAACTGTCCGTCCGGTAGATAAATGGAATGAAGGAACGATAACGGTATACGGTTCCGACAGCCCTGATGTCCGTAATGCTGCACTAAATAAAAAGAATACGTTTCCTTATCAATGTCCTGAATGTCACATGGGCTTCTCGGCACACAAACTGAATTTCGTTACCAAGGAGACGGATTAACATGGCAGTGTCAGCAGGATTTCCACTCTTGCTTTCAACCCCTTAATTTTTATATAGTAAAAAGGACAGCTCCAGTTGGCGGAACTGTCCTTTTTACTGCTCTTCTTCCTTACTTACATTCGCTTTAACATTCGCAAAAAATTTCAAAACGCTGTCGCTCCATAGCTCATGTCCTTCTTGAGTAGGCATTCTCCCCCGGTCTGACGAAGGGTCTGTATAGATTAACAATTCTTCATCATTGACATCCGGCCAATCCTTCCAGTGATCAATGTACAATAACTCATTTTCAGCAGCATAATGTTTTAGCTTTTCAATTTCCTCAGGATAATAAATCGACTCAAATACTGGCTGAGACGGCTGCAAGATGACAAGAATGTCTTCTTTCTCCCTTTCAATAGCACTGATCATCATCGTTAACGCTTCTAACGAATGCTCAATAAGCACATTTCCATTATCATTCCAGATAAACGGCTCGATCACAATAATATCCGATTTTTCTTCAGCGACGTTATTATGCAGATTCTCCTCAATAATGTTTAAACTTGTTTTATTACTGAAAGCAAAGACGTCGACATGAAAAAGATCTCTTTCAAAAGCTTCGTTTATTTTACTTTTGAATAATTCCGGCCAAGGTGTGAAACCTTCATTTGTCGAATCTGCCAGTGCTCCTGAACCCATAAAAACGATATGTATTTCTTCATCATTGAAATATCGATCTTGAATAAGAGAAGCGATCGTTGGCTCCAGTCCATCAGTCAACGAATTTATTTTCGCTGCCTCCGATTCTTTTTCTTCCGCTATCGCTTGTATTCGCCGCTGCTCCTGCTCCTCTATCATCGTTTCATTTTGCTGTTTTGCAGTTGCTGCAATTTCCGTCAGCTTCGATTGATAAAAAAATCTGCCGGAAAATACGGCTGCAGCTGATAATATTATCATTCCCAAAACTACCCATCTTTTCATTGCTAAACTCCTCGTTAATAATATTATTCAACTTTATCCACGCACACCGTCAAAAGTCGTCGTCATCTCTAGGTATAAAGTAGAATGAAACATACGGCGGTATCATGCCAGCAGCACTCCCTTCAGGCAAAGCGAGCGGGAGAAATGACACTTATCTATTGCGACGCCAGACCTAAAGCTTCTTTAAAACGTGTGAAAAATCCATCTTGCTGTTGGCAGCATATATCCAGTTCTTATTATACAAGGCAAATCGATAATATTCACTAAAAATTTCACGGTGCCAGGCACTCTGCGTTGCGTTCCAGCGTTAAAATCCTGCAAAGTGCCTGGCACCTTGCAGGATTTTTGTTGGTTGATGTAGAAAATAGTCCATGCAGTAATCAAAAGGGGACGAAGGGAGGTGTCAATGAAAACAAATGCCCAGGAAAAAACGGGTTTGGTTTCCGAATGTTTTTTATAATGTCAGCAGCCACGGAATCCGCCATGACAAGCTGTTTATTACAGAGAGTGACTACATCATGTTTTTTAATATTCTCCGACAAGTACATGAGGACACACCGTTTGAAGTCAGCGCCTACTGCCTCATGTCCAACCACTTTCATCTGCAGATCCGCTTCCCACACTGCCCCATTTCCTATGTGATGGGACAACTCAATAAAAGGTATGCGCATTATTTCAACAAAAAATATCGTTTCAGCGGCCACGTGTTTGATAAACGATTTTATAGCAGTCCGATAAACGATTTACGTGGCTTGTTAAACGTGAGCAGTTATTTTCACAACAACCCGGTAAAAGCAAAGCTGTCAAAAAATGCACAGCAATACCGCTGGAGTAGTATCCACTATTTTTCCCCTGATTACTCGAAAACGCTCCCACCATACATGAACATCTCGCCCATCCTTGATATATTTCCCGGCCCAATCACCGCAAAAAAACAACAGTATTTAAGCTGGGTGGAGAATGCATTAATTGATGACGAAACGGAACAACGTCATTGAAATGAAATACAAAGGTGCCAGGCACTCTGCAGCACTTTAAAGTTCCACAGAGTGCCTGGCACCTTAACAATATTATTCGATTTTACTTAGGAAATCATTTACTTTATCCACGACCAAACCACTGCCTCCGCGGCCGCCGACATCCTGAATCATCACCGTGACAAGAAGATCTTTTTGGTCATAATCCAGCGCAACGTACCAGCCGGTTTCTTCACCGTCTTCTTCAGCGCGTGATTGCTTCAGCTCCGCTGTTCCGGTTTTTCCGGCAATGCTTCGAGTATATCCCGGTGAGCTGCGATGGGCCGTTCCATTTGGGTCTTCCACAACCGCGATGATAGAATCCAACACCGTCGATACAGTTTCAGGAGAAATGACACTCGTTTTCCAAACCTCTCCGGTCTTTTCATCCGCAAATAAACGCGGTTGAATGATATCCCCGTTATTCACAAACATTGTATATAAGACAGATATGTGAACGGGCGTCGTTAGTACCTCTCCCTGACCATAGCCTGTGTCGGCCAGCAATACATCCGAATCAATACCGTCATTTGCGATCGTTGAAGCGTACAGCGGAAAAGCAAACGGCAGCGGTTCTCCAAACCCGAGAGTTTCTGCCCATTTTTCCATTGTATCGCTGCCGATCCTCAGGGCCTGTTGAGCAAAATAGATGTTGTCCGAGTACGTCATTGCTGTCAGCAAATCCACCTCTGAATTGTCGTTTACACGCGTCACAGTGTGACTTCCCCAGTTGCTGTCCGGTTGCCACTGCCGCCCATTGATCTTGAGTATTTCATCAGAATCCAGCGTTCCTTCTTCCAAACCAATTGCAGCTGTGAACGGTTTAAAAATGGATCCGGGAGCGTAAGCATTTTGAAAACGTCGTTCATAGAGCACATCCATCTCTTTCACTTCATCGGCAAGACGGTCTTTAATATTCAGATAACGGTAATTTGAATCATAGGAAGGCTGGCTGACCAGAGCCAGCACCTCACCCGTAGTGGGATTCATGACAACTCCCGCCGCCGCCTCTTCTCCGAGCGAAGCGGCAAGCTCGCTTTGCAAATTCGCGTCAATGGTCAAGTGAATACCCTCTCCACTTTCCGCCTCGGTTTTCAAGACAACATGCTTTGTATTTCCTTCAGCATCTTTGACAGAGATGGTAATTCCAGTTTTTCCGCGTAACCGGTCTTCCAGTTCGTTCTCCAATCCTCTTATTCCAATTAACGAATTGGCATGATAGCCTTGTCCTTGGCGCTCTTCCAACATTTCCCCGGTAATCTGACCGATGTTTCCAATGAGATGCCCCAATGCTTCCCCGTAAGGATATTCTCGGCCATCTATCTCTTTTGTCCAGACCCCTTGGACTTTTAGAATCTGCTCGCTTCGCGGATCATTCAACGGCAGTTGTTGTACTTCTGCAAACCAATCTGGGTTATTAGGATACTGGTTCGCCTTTTCTTTAACCGTCTCCACGTCCATGTCTAAAATTTCCGCAACTTCCTGCGTAGATTTTTCAAAGTCCTCGATTCGGTCAGGCTGAAAACCGACACTTATTACTTTCCCATTGACAGCCAGTCCCTCACCATTGCGATCAAAAATCTCTCCGCGGGTGGGCTCTTCTGTGGTAATTCCAATTGTATCCGTTATCTCTTCAAGGCCAAGAAAAATATGCGAAGGATGCCAGACGACTTCCCATTTCTCCGCCTCCTCCTCACTGCTTTCCGACTCCAGCTGTTTTTTCAACACAACGTCTGTCTCATATTTGAGATCTCCGGCAATCGTCGCCATAGAAACACTCACAGGATAAACAAGCTCATCTTCCTCATCAAGATCGATTTCTTCTTCCTTAAAATCAAGGGTAACGAAGCTGACCTCGATCTCGTCCACACCAAGATCATCATAAATCTTGCTCATTCGTTCGGATAAGAGCCAATCCTGCCCCGCAAGCTCCTGCTGTGATTCTTCATCCAGTAAAGTAACCATTTCATCAAATGCAAAGGATTGCCAGGCAGCCGCATAGTTTTGCAGTGTATCTTCAGGATTTGCCCGCTCTTCATCCGAACAGGCAGCCAAAAAGAAAACTGTTGCTGTAGCAAAAAAAATCATTATAACGTGACGCACTGCTGTACCACTCCTCGTCCACTATATTGTCATTTTCATTATATACGAAAAGGGAAAGCAATTGTTTCCATTTCACGTATTCTTTTGAAAATCTATGGTGGATTCCATTTCGGAATAATGTTTAAAAGGGTTTGTCATTATTTTTGCTAGCTGTTTTTATACAGAGAGAGACCCTTTATTTTCGACTGCGAACGTGATAGGCTGTTTCAACTGAAAGATTGAGTCAAGTACTTGTGGGCATTTTTTTAGGTTGTGAGGAACTCGCTTGTTTCGTATAGTTTAGGTCCTTTTTTGTTACCGTTTACTTTTCCAATTCGCCCGATGTCTCCAGATAAATTCTTCTTCTTTAAAAACCTCTCAATGCTTTTAATGCCCCTACAATCGGCTTTCCAATGGTTTGTTGGAGATACGCCATGTTGTTTCTTGTGGCTTCTGCAGTTCTACAAAGTATGTTGGTGGTTTCTCCCCTTCTTTGGACTGGCTTTCCTCTTGTTGTTCCAATACGGATGTCATTCTTCCCTGCAGCGTCTTTATTTCCAGTCGATCTTTTAATGCAACCATGACGTCAATAAATTTATCTAATCCTTTTGTACTCCAGCTTCGACCATTTTTTATTCGCTTGGCAAACACACTCATCGTTCCCTCCGCACTTCCCATTGGACGGAATTTCTCCGTATCTATCCCTTTCTTTTTTAATTTCTCCCGGTAGTCACCAAGCGCCTTGGGATACCGGTTTAACTGGTTAATTAATTCTTCTAATCGCTTTTCTTTCTTCTCATTGTCGAGGGTTCCTACTGCACTATTCCATTCCACCATCAATCCATCGATGTCATATTGAGCCAATTTTTTTCGAATCGTACGATAGCGGCGATGATCCCGAAAGATTCGTTGAACATCTCGATCGATATGAAACCGGTCGATCACAAACGTCGCATTGTCTTGAAAATACTTCCTGCAAGCGGTTATCCACGGTGCTCCGTCTCCGTTAATGACAAGGTGATGCTTCGTTGGATCGTACTCATATGTCTGAAGCAGAAAGTCCTCTAACGCTTCCCAAAAGTTTCCCTTTCCTTTGTGGATATAGTGACGCTTCTTTACCAGCCTTGTTCGCTTCCCATTGACTTTCCACCCTTGGTGCACACTCGCTATCTTGATCTCTCTTCCTTTTTTGTTTTTCTCTTGGCTCTTGGTATACAAACCATCCACTTCTACAAAGAGCACTTGTTGCTCTACCGGCTCCGGATCTTTTGGCAGGACTTCTGTATTCAATAGTTGTTGGCGAATGCTCTCATGACTAATCACCCGATACCCCAGCAGTTTCTCCAAGGCTTTTCCTGCCTGTCTATAAGATACTCCTGTGACGGCTTATTCCATGGCCATCTCTTGCACCACTGGACTCATTCCTTTTGACCCGTCAAAGGATAAATACCGATCCAACAGATACACATATTCTCCTGTCTCCCGATCCTTATAATAACTTCGCTTTACTTCCACAGCGCCAAACACCGATTCAAATTGCAGCCGTCTTTTATCGTGATAACGAAATCGTTTCTTGTCTCTTGCTTCTTTTATTTTTTCATCCATTTCTGTTAACGTCTCCGCCATGACTTCGGCAAAACTCTCCTGTAAGGCTCGAAACGTTCGTTGTTCTAACTCTTTCATTGTGATCGGATTTATGGTATCTTTCATAAGGAGGACTCCTTCTTTCTAGTTGTGGTTTGGCGACTTTAACTATACAAGAAGTTCGTCCTCTTTTTCTTCGATTTTGCTCATACCTGTGCCCTCTCCCACTTGGTATGCCTGCTGAGTTACTTCTACACTCTCTACCTCGGTTACATATTCTTCCTTTTATTCCTTATTTTTCTCCCACAAACATTTTACTCTAACCAACTGAAACGTTTATCTTTTTAGTGTCTATACCAATAAAAACACTCTGCAGTACGTTAATGTCCTGCAGAGTGCCTGGCACCGCCAATAAAAATAAGGATTCCAAGAAGGCCGGCAATCGAATCAAAAATAACATCTTCCACCAGCCCGGTCCGGTATGGATGAAGGAATTGACGGTATTCATCAATTGATGCATATAATATTACAAATAACCAAGCAGTTGAACCTGCCCAAAACTTAGATAGCAAATATTGCTTTGCCAAACGGTAAACAAGAACACCAAGGACTGCATACACGAACACATGGGCACCTTTCCTAAGAAAAAATTCAACAAAAGCTGCCGGCGTTCTCGTTTCTAAGCTGACTATAGTACCGCCATATTGAAACGAAACCCATGAAAACCACTGATTTACCCAGTCCAGATTAACTCCTTGAAATAGCGGCTGAACATTTTGATCTTCGTAGGATTGAGAAGAGGAAAAGTGTATCAAGCCTATCCAGCACAGCAAGGGCAGGACATAGTATAGTAATATTCCAATACGACGTTTACTTCCTGCTTTCAAAAAAAACACCTCATCAAATGTGGTTTGTGTAACTAGACGACAGTTGAATCGGAATCACGCTGTCTTTAAATAGAAACTATTTTATAAGATGTACTGCATTACATCATACTTTATAACCCATTAAAATGATGTGATGACTAATATTTTTTTATGCCGTTTCACTTTAAAGCTTTACCGTAATATAAGGTGCCTGGCACTTTAATTAAGTGGTTTTGCGTTTAAAATATAGCGTTGCGGCGCATTGCCGATAAAGCCGAATGGATAGCAGGTCGATACTGTCAGCAGCTCATCATCGATCGTAAAATCAATCACAGTCGTATCATCTGCATCAACGATAAATGTTTCTTCGATTTCGTAACGAAAAGTACCGTAACTCATTTGCACTTCAAAAATGTCTCCGATCTCCAGCTCTCCTAAATTCCTGAAAACCGTGTCCCTGTGGCCCGACAAAACAATTTGTCTGCCGTCTGTCGGAAACCCGGTGCCCTGATAATGGCCAACACCACGTGCTAAATCGTCTTCATCCGTTCCTTCTACAATTGGGAGGTCCGATTCTAATCTAGGAATCGTTAAAATACCGACCACATCACCTTGACCCGGATCAAAGTCCTCTAAGAGCTGCTCGTACTCTCCATCTTCATCCGCAAAAACAATATTTTTGGCCACTTCCATTGCCTTGTCTTGTTCAGCCTTCGTTTGATAGATATCAAAACCTGCTTTTCCGATAATAATCAATCCTGCAAGTATGAACACCCACGCTATTTTTTTTAGCAACCAATCCACCTCGACTTTTTTTGAAGGTGCCAGGTACTCTGCGTCGCTTTAAAGTAACGCAGAGCACCTGGCACCTTAATCTAGTAAATACATTATATCAAAAAAAATACACGGGAGAAATTCCGCTGTGAAAATCTTTTCACTTTTCGTTATGGATAGCCAGTGTTCATTAAATTTTTCACTACTTTTACAGCCTGCCGACGGCAATTATCCTTGTGGAAGACTAAGTAACTGTTTCTTCGCAACGACAATAGTAATCTAACTGCTTCTTTTGGGAAATCAAGATCACGGAAACTTAAAAAGAAATATGGTCATGAAAGTGCCAGGCACTCTGCAACGCTGTGAAGTGGAGCAGAGTGCCTGGCACCATATTACATTATCTAAACTCTCTTAATCCTTCGTTGATTTCTTTTGTTTGGTGATAGACTTGTTTGTACAATTGGAACAGCTTTGCGTATTTTTCCGTCCGCACTGCATCTGGTTTGTAGACTTCCTTTTCTTGTACAAATATATCGGCACACTCCTTCAAAGAAGAAAACCAGCCTGAGCCGTAGGCCGCAAGCATTGCCGCTCCCATTCCCGGCCCTTGCTCACTTGCAAGCTTGACAATATCCGCCTGAAACACATCCGCCTGGATTTGCAGCCAGGCTTCGCTTTTTGCTCCTCCGCCGATGGAGATGATCGTCTTTATTTCTTTCCCGCTCTCACGGAAAATTTCAATCGACTCATTTAATGAAAAGGTGATACCTTCAACAACTGCCCGTGTAAAGTCACGCTTTTCATGACCGGAGTGAGCGCCGATAAAGCTGCCGCGAATATCGGCATTCGCATGCGGCGTCCTTTCACCGACGATATAGGGAGTAAACAATAGCCCCTTTGCGCCAATCGGACTTTCTTCTATTGCTTTTACAAGCTGGCTGAAATCCTCATCCGCTGCAAAAACGTCCTTAAACCAGCTCAAGCTGTAACCGGCTGCCAACGTGACACCCATTGTATAAAAAGCCGCTTCGTCCCCATGGTTAAAATAATGAACTTTCCCTGCAAAGTCTTTATCTGAAGCTGATTCATAGGAAAGGACAACTCCTGATGTTCCCACGCTGCACAGCGTTTTTCCATCCTCCAAAATCCCGGCACCAATGGCACCGCACGCATTATCGGCTCCCCCGGCATAAACACCCGTTTCCGCCCGCAATCCGGTTTCCGCAGCAACTTCCGGCAACAACCCACCCACTTTTGCATGAGAGGCGACTAACGGCGGACATATATCCAGTGACAGTTCAAACGCATCGCAGATTTCTTTACTCCATTTCTTTCCGGACACATCCAGCAGCAAAGTCCCGGCAGCATCAGAATACTCACTGTGAATCGCGCCCGTCAAACGATAGCGTAAATAATCCTTCGGCAGCAAAAAGACAGCCGCTTTATCAAAAATTTCCGGCTCGTGCTTTTTCACCCATAATATTTTCGGCAATGTAAAGCCTTCCAGAGCAGGGTTTTTCGTCAATGCCAGCAACCGTTCTTTTCCAAGGGTCGTCTCGATCTCACGGCATTCTTTTGTCGTTCTTGTGTCATTCCACAAAATCCCCGGTCGCAGTACACGATTTTCCTTGTCCAGCAGTACAAGCCCGTGCATTTGCCCGGAAAAACTCATCCCTTCGATCGCATCAGCATCTTCCATGCCGCTCGTTATATCTTTTATTGCCAACAATGTTTTTTCCACCCATTCCTCGGGATTCTGCTCACTAAAGCCTGCTTTCTCCTGAATCAATGGATATTCCCGCGACGCCTCTGAACAAACCTTTCCTGCCTCATTGACAAGCAGAACTTTAACCGCGCTTGTTCCAAGATCCACGCCAAGTACATACTTCATTTCCATTCCTCCTTTTTTGCCGGCATTTCCTCTGCCTGGCACGAACTGCGATGATCTATTCTTGAGTCCATTGTAAAAAAACAGAAGACGGGATTGATCCTATGTCCAGCTAAACAAACCATCGCTGTCGCGAAAAAATCATGTGATAGACAGCAACTGCTAACATGCATAATAAAATGTAGTTTTTTATAGAAAAATCACGCGCTGTCTTTTATTGTTGGCTTAGTTTTATCATGCACTACTTTCGGCAGCCGTGGAAAAACGCTAACCGCGTGTTGTTGTTGCACTCATGTTTTTTACTCATCGTTCTGGCGATACAGTTTTACCAACAACGGCTCCTGCTCAGCCTGCAAGGATGTTTAATTGTCATTGCACAGAAGCCGCTACAGCCTTTGACCGTCCGCTTTTAAAAACAGGATGCACCCTTTCTAGACACGGATACATCCTGTTTTTTCAATCACCTGATCTCTCATCAGCAATTGCTTCAACCACACACGTCGATAGGCTTTCTATATATTACCGCAGCAGCCCTTTTACAAGGATGGTCAACAAGTCCGGAAACAGCGACTGTGAAGCTTACCGTCGGCGTGTTTTCTATGCTTGCTCCTGTATGTCCGTTGCACGCCCGCTGCTTGAAGCCTAGCCTCGTCAAGAATTTCTTGGCACTGTTATCTCCCTTATTTTCAACGCACACTTACAGTTCGTTGACATGAAGAAGATACTGGTTGATCGTTGCTTTAATTTTTTCCAGACGACCGGATTGGTTCGTGATCTCACCAAGGGAAAGTGCATGCTCCTCAAGCTCTTTCAAGCTCGTTGTCCCGGAAACGATTTTTTCTCCAATACCTGTATTAAAGGAGCTGTAACGTTCCTCGATAATGCCGTCCAGCACCTTATCTTCAATCAGCTTGTTGGCAACTTTCAAGCCGACAGCAAATGCGTCCATCCCGGCAATATGTGCGTGAATCAAATCATTTAATTCAAATGATCCGCGGCGAACTTTCGCATCGAAGTTTAAACCACCTCGCCCTAATCCGCCGTTTTTAACGATTTCATACATCGCCAATGTTGTAGAATACAAATCTGTCGGGAATTCGTCTGTATCCCAGCCAAGCAGCGGATCACCCTGGTTAGCATCCACCGATCCGAGCATTCCCGCTTCACGCGCAACGCGAAGCTCATGCTCAAACGTGTGTCCCGCAAGCGTGGCATGGTTTGCTTCGATATTGAACTTAAAGTGATTCTGAAGGCCGTATTGGTATAAGAAACCGATTCCTGTCGCCACATCGAAATCATATTGGTGCGTTGTCGGCTCTTTCGGCTTCGGTTCAATTAAAAATTGGGCATCAAAGCCGATTTCTTTCGCATAATCAATCGCCATATGGTAGAAACGGGCAAGGTTATCCAGCTCCAGCTTCATATTTGTATTCAGCAACGTTTCGTAGCCTTCACGACCGCCCCAGAAGACATAGTTTTCCGCACCGAGTTCTTTACCGACTTCCAGACCCTTTTTTACTTTGGCAGCCGCATACGCATAGACATCTGCACTGTTTGTTGTTGCTGCACCGTGTACAAAGCGCGGATGAGTGAAATTGTTCACCGTGTTCCAGAGAAGCTTCACGTTGCTTGTTTTCATATAATCTTTAATCATTGCAACGATGACATCAAGATTCTTGTTGGATTCCTTTAATGATGCGCCTTCTGGAGCCACGTCCACATCATGGAAAGCGAAAAACGGTACATTTAATTTTTCAAACAATTCAAACGCTGCCTCAACGCGGGCTTTGGCTTTATCCAATTCGGAAAGGCTGTCCCACGGACGAACCATTGTACCGGCCCCGAACGGATCGGAACCATTTGCAGTAAACGTGTGCCAGTAGGCCACGGAAAAACGAAGGAACTCCTCCATTGTTTTTCCGCCGACTGCTTCCTTCGGATTATAGTATTTGAATGCAAATGGATTCGTTGACTTGTGTCCCTCATAAACTACTTTTTCTACACCTTTGAAGTATGCCATTTGAAAAACTCCTCCTTATTTTTTCATGTGGATTGCTTTGCAGCATAAATGAAACCGTTATCAACGATGATGAAAAAAATTTCATTGATGATTTAAAAATAGTATAACACCGAAACTTAGTTTGTTCAATGGATAAACTAATAAAAGTTTTACTTTTATTTTTTCTGAAAAATGCGGTATAATCAGTGCTATAGTTTTATTTTTGTCGAAAAATGATAGTTCAACTAATATACAAAGTGGTGTTGCAAATGAGTATTACAGGGGATCAAACTTATATAAAACAAATGAATAAGAATCTTGTGCTTCATTCCATCCGCAGGGAAGCCCCGTTATCGCGGGCGCAGGTATCCCTTTCAACCGGCCTGAATAAAGGTACCGTTTCCAGCCTTGTCGCGGAACTGATTGATGAGAACCTCGTATATGAAATCGGTCCCGGGAAGTCCAGCGGCGGGCGGCGGCCGGTCATGCTTATGTTTCAAAACAAAGCCGGGGCCTCCATCGGCATTGATATCGGCGTCAACTATATTTCCGGAGTGCTGACGGATTTAAATGGAAACGTGCTTGAAAAAAAAGAGACCGCATTACAGAACACAAACTATCGCTTAGTTTTTGCGGAAATCGTCAAAATAACGGAGGACTTAATTGCCGTTGCTCCCGCAACGCCATACGGGGTCGTAGGTATCGGCGTCGGCGTTCCAGGAATTGTTGATGATCACGGCAACATTTTACTGGCACCAAACCTTGATTGGCAGGATGTGCGTTTGAAGGAGGAGATGGAAGATTACTTCCAGCTTCCCGTTACCGTCGAAAACGAAGCGAATGCCGGGGCTTACGGGGAAATGACCTTCGGACAAGGGAAGGACTCCGACACAATGCTGTTTTTCAGCGTTGGCATCGGGATTGGCAGCGGGATTATCGTCGACAAGTCCATCTTTCGTGGAACTAAGGGGTTTGCCGGCGAAGTCGGCCACATGAGCGTTGAAATGAACGGTGCGAAATGCTCCTGCGGAAACCGTGGATGCTGGGAGCTTTATGCATCTGAAAAAGCGATCGAAAACGAGGCGAAAAATTTTTATAATGAAGAATTACGGCTGGAAGATTTGTTGAAGAAAGCAGATGAAAAAGAGGCAGGAGCAATCCGTATCTTTCACGGTGTCGGGGAAAATCTCGGCATTGGCATTGCCAATATGATCAATGTTTACAATCCTGACCTAGTCGTGATCGGCAATCGGATTGCCAAGAGCAAGCTCTGGATAGAAAATCCGCTGAAACGGGCGGTGGAGACACGGGCGCTTCCATTCCATCAGCAGAATGTGAAAATCGCCTTTTCCGAAATGAATTCCGATGGCATCGCTTTGGGGGCTGCTTATTTAATGGTGGAAACTTTTTTGGCTTAAAAAGAGGTGCCAGGCACTCTGTCAGTCTGCACCGCGGCGCAGAACCGCAGAGTGCCTGGCACTTTATATTGTCGCCGTCTTAATAATATTTGCCATAAATTCTGCATTTGGGTAACCTACCTCTTTATATTGAGCAATCACTTTTTCTGTTTCATAGGTTACCCGATGGTTAGCAACACTGAACTGCTTTGCATCCCCTTCCACGATTAAATAGGCTGCTTTTGCCATGCCATCAAATGGGAGTCCGACACTTCCTGTGTTGGCGACACATTTCCCATGGAAGTAACGAACGTAAGGCAGGTGGATATGTCCGTAGACATAAAGATCAGCAGCTTTCTTTCTTAGCATTTCGAACTCGATTGTCTCTGCATCAGCAGTCGGTGGTACAACAGTGAAAAGACTGTCTGGCGTAGCATGAAAACCGTAGATTTGCAACTGATCCGAAAGCTTAAGCGAAAAATCAGAAGGCAGGGATTGTAAGTATACAACATCTTCCGAATCTAGCTGACTGACAGTCCATTCACGCTCCGTCCGCATCATCTGCAATGCCTGATCAGGCACCTCTCCTTCTTTTATTCCACGAACCAACCAGTCATCTGCATTACCTTTGATGACAATTGTATTTAATGAACGAACCAGTTCCAATGCCCGTTTAGGTTCCGGACCTCGAAAACAGATATCTCCCAAAACCGCTATTTGATTAACATTCTTAGAGGCGATGTCTTCCAAAACCGCTTCAAGCGCAACCGCATTCCCGTGAACATCCGAAATAAACGCAATTTTCATGATACCATCCTTTCTTAAATTTCATATTGCTGCAAAAGTGCCAGGCACCTTATATCGCTTTAAAGTATTATAAGGTGCCTGGCACTTTTTATTATAACAAAAAAATACGGACATCAAGCCCGTATTCCAAGTTACATTTTTAATTCAGACCAGCCCAATCATCATAGGAACCACTACCCTCGCATCCCGGACAATCATAGTAAGAAGCAGCATACATATACTCGTTGGCAATTGTATGAAATCCACGTCCATTACAATCAGGACATTTGCCCTCTGCCTTCGCAATTGCCACTTTCTTTTCATATCTGGCTGTTTTCCAGTCGGAAATGGCACTGAAAAGTCCCATTAACCTCACCTCATCACTTGTTTTTCCTTAGGTTGTGGAAAAGCAAGCAATTTTATACATAAATACGTAAAATTAGTACCATGTACTCTGTAACATATTGCAGCTTTCTAGTCCTACAGAGTGCCTGGCACCCTCGGCAGCGGCGTAGTACAGACCGCCAGCTATAATAATCATGATAAAGCTGATAATCAATCCAATCATGAAACGCTTAAACATACGTATTCTCTCCTTGTCCTCTCCCCGTTTTATACATTTTATGAGCCATTTGTTAATTTAGTAGTGCAATTTTTCAACATTTAATCTAGGGAGAAAGTTCGAACAAACATATAACATTGGTGCCAGGCACCTTGCGACGCTTTAAAGCGTCATAAGGTACCTGGCACCGTTACAACAAATGTTCAAAGAGGTAACTGAACAATGACAATATCCCAATCATCAGCCGTTTCAGCATCGTTGCTTCACGTACTGTCACAGCTGCAACAGAATCTTCATCCGCATTCTCCGCTTCCAATTTTTCTAATTCCTCGTTCAAATACGAATAGTCGTCAGCAACCTTCAAGCTTTGCCCCATTATATACTCGATTTCATTCTTCAAGTGTTCAGTAAATTCCGCACTATCAATAACGACCATCGATTCCGTGCTTAAAAAAGCACTGCGGGCATCCAAATTGAACGTTCCCACGGCACTTAAACGGTCATCTACCATTAACGTTTTTGCATGAAGCGAACCGGGACCATGATATTCATATACATTGAGTCCCGCATCCACCATCGGTTTCCGGTGCCGCTTGTGTCCGGCATACGCGAAAACATTCGGCGTTGATCCCAGCGAATTTGTCAATACATTCACAGCTTCCGGCTGCACCGTCACACCCGCTTCATCCAATATCTCCATCATCTTTTTCGTCGGAATGATATATGGGCTCTGTACAAACACGGACTCCGCCGCCGCCCCAGCCAGATTCGTCAGCTCGTACCAAACCCAAGGCTCTTTGTTAAATCGCTCCAACGGATTATGAATAAACGTGACATTGTTTGTCGGAAATGACTCAGCAACCCAATCAACAGAATGATCAAACATTTCCGGGTTCGCCTCTTCCAACTCCCCCAAAAATTGCTTTAATTCAAGTATTTTCGCTTCTCCTTTTCTCTGTTGCCCTGTTGAAAGCTTTGTCACCATGTGCTCGGAAAACTCGTGATTCCACACTTGATCATAATATGTTTTCATCTCAATAATTGCACTGTCTCTATCAACAGCCGCTACTACATCCACATTCACAATCACGACATCGCGATCGTTAGTTGCCGCGTCACTGTCTTCTTTTACAAAATATTCATCCCCAATATTCCTGCCTCCGATCATCGCCAAATTCTCATCAACGATGATCAACTTATCATGCAGGCGGTTGTTCCAGGTCCAAGGCCGCAGCAAATCTATCGGTTCATAAATTTTCAGCTCGATATTCGGATGAAGATGCAGTGCATACGCCACATCTTTCAAATCGAATCTCATGTTGTGAAAAATGCCGTCCAGAAGAATCCGAACTTCTACGCCCCGCTCTGCCGCTTCGATGATACTGGAAAAAAAAATGTTTGCCGCCATGCCATCGTGGATGGAAAAGTAAGCAATATCGAGTGATTCCTCAGCATTTTCAATCAGGTTAATTCTGGCAAGACCGGACTCATATCTGCCCTCCAGCAGTGCCACGCGATCTTTGGAAACACTTTCCTCCCAAAAACGGTCGACTGCTTGCTGTTCCAAATAATCCGTTGCTGCCGGAGTCAGAAATCGAAAAACAACTACTCCGAATACAAATGCATATATGAGATACACTCCAAGGAGAATTGCTGCATATTTAAAACATTTTTTTGTAATTGCTGTAATGCGAATGATCATCGCCCCCTTTTTCTAGGTGTCAGGCACTCTGTATTGCTTTAAAGCAATACAGAGTGCCTGGCACCTTAAAACCACATCGGAACGGCTATCGAAGTGAATACGGCTGCCAGCGCCATTGCTATGCCTGCTGCAGCACCTTGAAGCTCCCCTTCTCTGGCTATTTCCGCCGTTCCTATTCCATGGGAAATCGTGCCGATCGCCAATCCGCGGGAAACCGGATCGGTAATTTTTACCACATTTAAAAACCACGGCCCAACCATCGCACCAATCACTCCCGTCAACATGACAAAAGCGGCTGTAAGAGAAACGTCTCCATCAATTATACCAATAACTTCCACTGCAATTGGGACGGTTGCAGATTTCACTCCCAGTGCCGTAATTAGCTCGTGCGAAAGATGTAATATTCTCCCAAAAATAATCGAAACAGCAATCGTTGCCGTTGAACCAGCTACGATTCCGATGCTGACAGGAATTGCTAGTTTCCTGATCAGTTCCCTATTTTTATAAATCGGAACAGCGAGCGCCACCGTCGCGGGACCTAACAAATATGTCAGCAGTTCCTTAGCCGGCCCATATTGTTCATATGAAATGCCCGTTAACAGAAAAACACCAATAATTATCAGCGAACTTAAAAAAACTGGCGTGGTCAATGGAGACTTCCAGACCGTTGCCACCCGTCGTGAAAAAATATATGCTACGGCAGTAACAATCATGCTAAGCAGGGTGACGATCATGCTCAACCGAACTCCTCTCTTTTTTTCCCCTTAACCCCTGAGTAATCCGGCCTGTCACGTACATACCTGTTAAAATACTGATTAAGATGATAATAAAAAACGATAGACCGTATCGGATAAACATCTCTCCCATTGTCATCAATCCCACAGCAAACGGAATGAAGAAAAAACCGAGATGCTTTATCAGCAGCCCCGCCCCTTTCTCTATAAATGACAATGGCAAAATGCGAGTCATTAACAATAATAGCAGGAGCAGCATGCCGACAACATTTCCCGGTACAGGAGCACCTGTTGCTTCCACTAGCAAATATCCGATTCTATTTAACAGCCACAGCAATGCTATCTGACATGTGACAATTGTGATATCCCGCATCAAAACAAATGCCCCCTAAACAATCACCTTTTTTTGGTTTTGGAAGAGTTTGTTACTAACATCCCAGTTGTATTAACATTAACAGCCACCACAATGAGTCTGGCGTCACTTAGAATTGATGTGGTGGCTCAACAAATCCAAGGAAATCATCATCTCCCACCTAAAATTCTAGTGAGTTTTGAGCTAGGTAACTTTTGACTAACGCTCGTTAAAAAGTCCAATTGAGTAAATTTTTGTAACGAACTTCCTTTACTTCTCAGCCGCTCACAAGGGATGAGTGAAAAACCAGGATGGGAGTCTTCATTATTCGTATGGAAAAAACAGTTTTCCTTTCAAAGATTGATAGCTTGAACAAACATGCAGCAATCCATACCCGATAGAACTCCACAACCTGTTCCCCGTTTCACACTTTCCAGTGAATCATATAAGGTGCCCATAAACATATGTATATCAAATAATGAATATCCCGCTCTCTCTATTAGCTTACGAACAATCTTTATTATAATACTTATAACGAAGCGGTGCCAGGCACTCTGTAGTTCTTTACAGAACTGCAGAGTGCCTGGCACCTTACAATGCTTGTTTCCTTTGCATCTGCAACGGAAGGCTGATGCGGAACACGGTGCCCTCGTGCGAGGAAGACACTAAGCTGATATCACCGTGATGATTGTCAATGATCCGTTGTACAATTGTCAGCCCAAGGCCTGTTCCCGTTTCTTTCGACGTTAAAAACGGATCAAAAATCGTACGTTGCAGCTCCTTCGGAATGCCGCTTCCGCTGTCCTTGACAAATATATGATAGGATCTGTTTGCCACCTTCGACGAAATCGTAATCTTCCCGCTGCTTCCCATTGCGTCAATACTGTTACGGATTAAATTATAAAATACTTGCTTCATCTGCTTGACATCCATCGTCAGCAGTTCCTTAGTCAAATCAATCTGAAAATCTATATTCTCATTTGCATGACTCTCATTGATCAACGGCAGAATGTCATCGATGACTTCCTGTAAATATGTCTCGCGAAATTGCGGTGCACTCGGCTTTGACAAAAGCAACATTTCTTCGATAATCGCATTGATCCGCTCCAGTTCCTTTGTCAGCAGCGGCATATGGAACCTGTTTCGCTCCTCGGCAGTAAGCGATTGATTCATCAACGACAGAAAGCCGTCAATAACCGCCAGTGGATTGCGGATTTCATGGGCCGCCCCGGCAGCCAGCTCGCCAACAAGCGCCAATTTTTCCGACTGATGCATCCGTTTTTCCAATTTTTCCGTATCTGTAATATCAATGAAATAAAAGATTCGGCCAATCGGTTTCTTTTGCTGGTCAAACAACTTAGATTGCGATACTAGCAAAGAATATTTTTCATCCCTTATCTCAAAAATCACTTTGGCATTTTGCACGATTCGTTTTGAGCGAAAGATATTCCAAAAGTCCTGATTATCTTTCCTGCCGCCAATATGTTTTTCACAAAAATGAAAGCTCTCCTCTTCGTATCCAAGGAGCAACTTCGCCGTACGATTCAGCGAGCCTTCCGAAGACCGTTCATCAACGGTAATAATTCCCACAGGCAAGGAATTTAAGATTTGCTCCCGGTAAATTTTATCCGTCATAATTGTCTCAAAGGATTCTTTTAACCGCTGCGACATCTGGTTAATCGACTTTGTTAAATGCTGCAATTCCACCTGCCCTGTATCGCTGACAGCCAATCCGTATTGACCATTGGCTATCCGGTCGACCTTTTCCACCATTTTTTCCAACGGTCTCGTTAAGCCGGCGCTAATATGGTAAGAAAAAATAATGCCGATGATAATTGCTCCTGATGAAAAAATCACAAGAAACAGCAATGATTTTTTTATTATATTTGAAAAGTTTCCGAAGTCCGTTTCTAATTTTGAAAAAACCGCCTGTTTTTCCTGAACTAATTGTTCCTGCAGTTGATGCAAATGCGGCAAATAATTATCCGTCAGGAAGACAGCCGCCGATTCAAAGCTTTGAAATTTTAGCAGCCCGCCAACATTGTTGGTAATTTTGAAGTCTAGCAAATCCATCTCGGCTTTTAACTGCTTCAATGATTCCGGAAGCGGTCCGGCCATTTCATCATACTGCGCTGCGGAATCATCCCTGAATGACTCATATAATTCAACAAACTCACAGCAAAAATCTTTTTTTAAGCCGTTTTCGACAACGATGAATTCCTTCATGCCAAGCTCTTTTTCCCAATTGGAAATCCACATAAGCTCAGGAATATTGTCATATTTCACCTCGGTGCTGATGCCGTTGACCTGTTCGATGGAATCGATAAGAATGAGGGAAAAGCTGGTTAGAATAAGCGTGATCAAAAGGAGGACACACATGATTTTACTGCGAAATGTCATTTTCTTAAATAACCCTTTCATCAATCAAGCTCCTTTCGTTTCTTTCATGCTCGCGCTAAAAATGCAATTCTCCCCGGAAAAACTTGTCCATTTCCTCTTGAATCCAATCGATTTCCTTTTGAGAAAACATCGGGCCGAACGGGGCAAGTTTATAAACTCCGTGCTTTTCAGTCAATATAATTTTTCCAGCCGGAATTCCTTCATCACCGAAAAAATCATCCATGATCGCAACATATGCCTGGGAAACGTCATTCATCACGCTCGTCAACACAATGTCGGCAGCCATGTATGACTGGTCATCAAGATAGCCAATAACATACATATCATGAGATTTGGCAAATTCGATGACGTCCGGATTATAAGCATTCCCTTTTGAGTATACTACATCGACACCTTCCTGGAGCATTTCTTCCATTAATTTCACAGCTTTTTTGCTGTCATCTCGGCTTCCTACATATTTAAAAATAAATTCCGCCTCCGGTTTGTAGTGCTTCAATCCGATCTCGAATTGCGGATTCCTTTCCCGGCCGTCAATGGCATCAAGAAGTCCGATTTTATTACTTTTCGTTTTAAGCGAGGCAGCCAATGCCGCAAAATATTCGATATCGCCTTGTTCAAATGTATACACGGACTGGTTTGGATGTTTGGCCGTGCCGTGGATAGTGACGAAATGGATGTCAGGATAGGAAGGAGCAAGGGAAGTAAAAAGATCCGAGAACTCTCTTCCATGACCGATAATCACCTTTGTGTCATTACTCACCGCTTCCAAACAAGTGTCTTTCATTTTTTTCTCTGTGTTAATCAGGCTGTAGAACGTGACATTTACCGGAAATTTCTCTTCCATTTTCAATTGACCTTTATATGCGAGGCTGCCCCAGCTTTGGTCAACGACATCGTCGGAAGTGATGATTGCAACGTTTATTTTATCATTGGAGGTTTTAGTAGAATTCTGTAAAATACCGGTTGTTTTAAAAATGATTGTAGCCATAAATATTAATGCAACAATCATCGTCCCAATTAAAATCCATCTCAGTTGTGCCGATTGCTGCATTGTCGATTCTCCTCTACTTTCTTCGATTCGTGCTTTCTATGTCTATTCTACTGAAATTTTAGACAAAAATCTACATGATTCTGAGGATGTTCTACCTAATTCGACATAGGTGCCAGGCACTCTGTGGTGCTTTACAGCACCCCAGAGTGCCTGGCACCTCTTATTTATAAAGAAGAGCCATGAATCCTTCCCATCATGATCCATGGCTTTCTAGTTTTTATTTCACCAATGCGTTAACTCGTTCCATAAAATTTGTTTTCAGCGTTTCCAAAAGCCGCTCACTTTCCGCCTTGGAGTTTCCACGGACTCCAAAATAAAACTTAATTTTCGGCTCTGTTCCCGAAGGGCGCAATGCCACCCAAGCCTCTCCCGTTAATTTAAACTTCAGTACATTCGAGGTTGGCAGGGCTATCGCCGCAGAGGTTTTCGTTTCAAAATTTGTGCTTGTTTTTATTTTATAGTCTTCAAGAATAACAACTTTCACATTCCCGAAAGTCGCCGGTGGTTCCGAGCGAAAATCGTTCATGATTTTTTCTATCTGCTCTACGCCGGCAATTCCCTTAAGCGTCATTGATACAAGATCTTCTTTATAGTAACCGACCTTTTCGAAAAGATCATTTAGTCCATCCAGTAAGGTTTTCCCTTTTGCTTTGTAATATGCCGCAGCTTCAGCCGCCAGCAAGCATGACTGCACCGCGTCTTTATCTCTTACAAAATCACCGATCAAGTAACCATAGCTTTCTTCATATCCAAACAAAAACTTACGTTCATCGGACTCAAATTCCTTGATTTTTTCACCGATAAATTTAAACCCGGTAAGCGTATCCATCGTTTCAAGTCCATGTTCTTCCGCCAGCTTACGACCCATTTCCGACGTTACGATTGTTTTGATGACTTTATATGCTGGATCCAGTTCACCTTTTGCCTTTTTCTGCTCCAGCAAGTAATTTAAGAGAAGTGCTCCAACTTGGTTGCCAGTCAACACCTGATAGTTTCCCGCTTGATTTTTCACCGCAATACCGACGCGATCCGCATCCGGATCTGTTCCGATGAGAATATCCGCATCCAGTTTTTCACCATATTCCATCGCCAATGTGAAAGCCTCGTGCTCTTCCGGATTAGGAGACTTCACCGTTGAAAAATCAGGGTCCGGCAGCTCCTGTTCCTTGACAACCGTTACATTTTTAAAACCCATCCGCTTTAAACCTTCTCGAACCGGACGATTCGCAGTCCCATGAAGCGGAGTAAAAACAATTTTCAGGTCGTCCTTCATTTTGTCAATGACTGCTTGGTTTTCCACGAGCGTTAGCAGCTGGCTGTAATAAGCTTCATCCACTTGTTCGTCGATGTATGTTAGCAAACCTGCTTTAACGAGTTCCGCCTCTTCCTTTACGTTGACTTCCAGCTCATTTTCCACTTGATTTGCATAAGAAATGATTTTCTCCGCCATTTCCGGTGGTACCTGTCCCCCGTCCGGACCATATACTTTATAGCCGTTATATTCTGGCGGGTTATGGCTTGCCGTCATCACAATCCCTGCAAAAGCGTGCAAATATCTTACTGCAAAGGATAATTCCGGAGTCGGACGCAGGCTGGTAAACAAATACGTTTTTATGCCGTGAAAGCCTAGGGTTTTCGCGGCTTCCAGGCTGAACTCCGGCGACATACGTCTTGAATCATACGCGATAGCAACGCCGCGGTTCACCGCTTCTACTCCTTGGGCTTTAATATATTGTGCCAAACCTTCCGTTGCCTTTCTCACCGTATAAATGTTCATGCGGTTTGTACCGGCACCAAGCTCCCCACGCAAGCCTCCGGTACCAAATTCAAGATTTTTGTAAAACGCATCCTCCAATGTAGTCTCATTGGTTTTTAATTGTTCTAATTCTTCCTTATACTCGTTAATCAACAGCGGGAACTGCACCCATTTTTCGTAGTTTGTTTTCCAGCTCACTTGTTTTCATTACTCCTTTATGTAGAAAGTTTGAAAATAGCTAACCTTATTTTAACATAAAAAATGAAAGGTGCCAGGCACTCTGTCACACTTTACAGAACTACAGAGTGCCTGGCACCTAAATTAAAACATAATTTTGGTAATAAAAATAATAATGAAAAGCCACAAGGGAATGCTCAAAATAGTCGCCCAAATCAGCCCTTTAAAGAAGCTTCCATCCTGATGGTTCACGCTTACCAAACCCCATTCTATTTCATTCATAAAAATATTGTATTGCAAATGGTAATAATCCGACTCATTTTTATGAAATGTTGATACCGTACAAATTTGCTTCCAATCAGGCGAAGCATACTGCAATTGATAAGTTCGAAAAATCGTCACACTTAACGTTTGAACAAATAAAGTTTCCTTTTTATCACTTAAGTATTGGTTTAATTCAAAAAAAATAAACAGGTGCCAGGCACTCTGCAGGACTTTAAAGTCCTGCAGAGTGCCTGGCACCTTTGCCGAAAACTCTATATTATGGATGTTCAAAAAGTCTGAAAAATAAACCCTCGCGAATCTCTTTGTTGCGTTGTCTCTCAACCGCTCAACCTGCCGCGCCTTGATTATCTTGCCGCTGTTACGTCCTCCTTGTCAACAGACACTTAACGATTTATTAAAAAACTCGGAACCATTTCTTTTTACAGTTTCACTTTAATACGTTAATTATGTACAGAGTGCCTGGCACCCTAAACTTTAAATTTTCTCAAAGTATTTTGCAGTTCTTCGGACATACCTGCCAATTGCTGGGAAGATGAAGATATTTCCTGCAAAGTGGCATTTTGCTGTTCCGCTGCTGCAGCTACAGATTGTGTCGAACCGATGGACTCATTGATTAATTGCGCTGTACTTTCAGCAGTTTCAAGCATTTTTTCTGTGTTTTCTCCAATTTTCCCCATACCTTCAGTTACTTCCTCAATACGCATGGCAACCTGTTGTATCGATTTTGTTAATTCTCCAAAAGCTGCTCCAGCTTGACGAACTGTTTTTTCTCCGCTTTCTACTGAATTATACGCTGATGTCATTGCAAACGCAGAAGATTCAATATCCTTTTGTATTCCTTCAATAAGCTGCTGTATCTCTCCGGAGGCACCTGTCGTTTGTTCCGCCAATTTCCTTACTTCATCGGCAACAACCGCAAAACCACGTCCATGCTCTCCAGCGCGCGCTGCTTCAATTGCAGCATTCAATGCCAACAAGTTTGTCTGTCCCGCCACATTGGAAATCATCTCGACAATGCTGCCAATTTCATTTGATTTTTGCGCAAGGTTTTGAATCGCCACCGACATGTTGTTTGCCATATCCCGGATTTCATTCATTTGTTCAATCCCCTGCTCAATTACCATGTTTCCGTCTTCAGCAGCTTTCAAAGAATTGTTAGATCTGCCGCGAACCTCGAAAAGATTTTGCGAATAATTTTTGATATCATCCGATATGGAAATAGCAGCATTTTTATTTTCCTCTGCATGCTGTGATTGCTGCTCCGCGCCATCGGCCACAAACTGGATGGACGCCGCAATTTGCTCAGATGCCTGGCTTGATTCCGTTGCGTTGGCAGTAAGCTCTTCAGAAGACGCTGTCAATTGCTCCGACATATCCTGGATTTGATTTAAGAGGTCTCGTATTTGCCGAACCATTTGATTAATGGAATAACCAAGTACGCCAAGTTCATCCCTCGTTTTATCCGGGAGTTCATTGACTAAAAGATTTCCTTTGCTGATTTCATGCGCAGTATCCACCACCCGCGCCAGCGAACGGGAAATTAAAATGCTGATAAAAATAAATAAAGCCGAACCGATGATAACGGCCAGTCCCATTGCGATCGAAAAAATAAGTCTAGTATTCATAATAATACTGCTGACATCCCCAGCTGCATTATCTGCCTCCGTCTCTAAAAGCTCCGCCATTTGATCGAGTTCCACAAAAGCTTCATCACGATAAGTAACGACATTAGCAAGGGATCTAGTAAAACCGGCGTTTACGATTTCATCTACTGACGTCTCAAAGTTTTGAAATTTTGCCATCACCACGGCAAATTGATCTTCCAGCTTAGAACTGGTAAAGTTCCCATTCAACTCCGTAATAATTTCCTGCATGCTGTCGTTGGCTGCTGCGTAGCGCTCATTATCAAATGAACCTCTGACGGAATCGGCTACAAGGATGTATTTCGTTTGCATGAAATTGTTTAAATCTTTCACGCTGCTGAGCTGCTTTGTTACTTGTGCCATCTCATCTGAGTTCGCTTTGATAGATGATAAATAATTGAAGCTGATCCCAAAACCGATGAGCAACAAAACAATCACTACTGCAAACGCACTTAGTATTTTCTTTCGAATGTTAAAGTGTTGCCACGACACTACCTTTTTGGATAATGTCAGCTTTTTCAAAAATTTCACTGCAAGTTCAACCCCTACGAAATAATATTTAAAAATAACATTTTTATCATACCAAAGGCTCAGTCAGGAAAAAATAATTCGGATAAAATTTTACATATAAGAGTAAAAAGACCCATGACTTTTATTTTGAACGACAGGTGCCAGGCACTTTATGATGCTTTAAAGCATCATAGAGTGCCTGGCACCTCAACCTAGCTATTTTTTTCAGTAATTTGATTTTTGGTAATTTCCACATGGATTTTCTGCTTTCGATTCAAAAATAAATAATAATGATTGACTAGTGGCGCTGAACTTATCATGTAAGGCTTTTTCTTGTATTTTTCATGGCAGTATTTGCTAAGATTGATAAAGATATCAAATGGTACATCAACATCACCAAGTGGGTTATTGTTGGAATTATCAGTCTTTTCTAGATGAACTTTGTCTTCCTTAACAATTCTCTCGATAGGCGGTGCTGTACTTCTCTTACTCAACCCGAACAGTTGCTTTTTTTGGTTTTTTTCGACACTATGGCGGTCCTTCCGGCTTCTTTGAATACTCGCAAAATCATATGTATTCAACTCATCTTTCATTGCATTCCGATCGCGATCGCCATCACCTGTACCCCCTGTGGCAACTTCCTGATTTTTTAACGCCTCGTATACTGATGTTTTCACGGATAAATTGTTGTCCGCTGCCGTTTCTTCCCCGCCCGCTTCAATGGCTGCGTTATTCAAAGGAACCTTTTTTAACAGCCCAAGCTTAGCGTTGTCAACAGCATCACTTGTTTTTTCCAATACAGCCGACATGCTTTTCGGTTGCTCAGACACAGTTCTTCCACCTGCTTCCGACTTCACCGCAGCTTCGTTCCTTTTCCTTTCCTGCTTGCTTTTTTCCAACACCTGCAGCGGCTGATGAACGGATGCTGCAATATTCCATGGATCAGCTACTGTTAAGGGGCTCCGCTTTCTGGCAGTTGCCAAATTTACTTTGTCAATAACGTGAGCTATTCCAAAGAAAATTATTCCGGTGACAAAGCTGAAATAAACCCACAACGGCGAAAAATACATCCTCATTTCCGCAAACAGCGTGTCGACGGCAAGGCTGCTCAAAACATAAGCAACAAAAATTCCGATCATGACAACCAGCGTTCCTATCACCTTAAAAAAAACAGTAGCAGTACTTTTCATTGTACCCTCCTCCATATGGATTACCAACACTTGTAATGTTTGGACTTGAGAAAATTCGGAAGTTACGAAAAAAAATTCGCAATAAAGCCGGCCGTTTCCCTGCGATCAGGATGACATCAGTTTTTCATTAGTGATCGTTAGACTGGCAGGTGCATCGGCAAGTTGGTGGCATGGGATTACCTTATATCATATGAAAGATATTCTTCTGTTTGCCCACAATTTTTAGGTTGTAACTGTAGATTGTTGCTCAATTCTCAGTTGCATGAGGCTTACCTCAATCATTGCAGTTAAAAATAGCCCTCCTCACCTGATCTATCGTTTGTACAACTCTTTCCGCTACGACTTTTATTACTTCAATTATATATTTCCAAAAAATGACTTGCAACAATAAAGTGCCAGGCACCCTATGACACGGTGAAGTGTCACAGAGTGCCTGGCACCTAAAACAACCCGCTTGCTCCTTTCAGCATCGCCAGCCCTTCCACAAAATAATAGTCACCATAAATCAGCGGAACATCGACATTGCTGCCGGACGGAAAATGACTTGTTCCGTGCAGAAGCAAGCCTTCCTCATCATTGCGCGCTACCGCTTCCCAAACACCGTAATTTTCATACAATGACCTCAGAATTTTCTCACCGGCGCCCCGGTAAACATCCGCCTCGCTCGCCGGAACAAGCCTTCCAAGCAGCACAAGCCCGCACGCTCCAATGGCCCCTGCCGATGAGTCACGAACGGCGGAAACCCCTGCCGGAAGACGGAAATCCCAATGCGGCACCGAATCCTCCGGAAGATGGGCCACAAAGAAATGCGCCACCTGCTGCGAAGCAAATAAATACTCCTTTTTGCCAGTATAGTTATAGCAGAGCGCCAGGCCATACAACGCCCACGCCGTTCCCCGCGACCACGCCGACTCCGCAGAGTATCCCTGACCGCCGAGAAACTCCGCCACCTCCCCGCTTTCACTGTCAAACCGCACAATATGACGAACCGAACCGTCATCACGGATAAAGTGGCGCACCACCGTATCCGCATGCAGTTGAGCCGCCACCTTGAACCGCGGATCTCCCGTCTCCTCCGCCGCCCAGAATAACAACGGCAAATTCATGCAGCAGTCAATGATCGCCCAGCCCGTATTATCTTCCCCTTCCGTCCACGGATTCCACGCCCGGATATACTGCCCCGCAGCATTGAAACGTCCTAGCAGCAACGTCGCAGCCAGCAGCGCTCGTTTCCGCGAACGCTCCCCGCCGAGCAGCCGGTAGCGCGTCAGACTCGTCAACGTCCACATAAAACCGATGTCATGATCCAGCGTAAAAAAATCCTCGATCACCTGATCCAGCTTCTCCTCACATGCCTCCGCCAGCTGTCGGAAGCTCTCCTCCCCGGAATCTCGGTACAGCAGCCACAACAGCCCGGGCCAAAACCCCGCCGTCCACCAGTGCGGACGCTCCAGAACATACACTCCCCCCTGACTGGCATGCGGGAAAGCAGCCCCGATCCGCTTGCTCGTCCGCCCAACCTTATTCAACACCTGCTCCCACGCTTCATCAACCCAGCTTTCTTTCTCCATCCGCCTCTCCACCTTCCATGTTCGATTTTTTTGTGAAAAATTTATTGCTTCCTTTCACCCCTTGTTCAGCCGACCCTTTCATCACGAGCACCACCATCGGATCACAACGTTGTTCTTTTCCCGCTGGAACAAAAAAGGCTGCCGCGGTACCACTCCGTTTTTCGCTCTCCCCTCCCGGCTGGTGCGGAATATCCCGAATAGGGAACTGGGAAACTCTCGAAGAAAAAGGCGTGCCGATGTTTGTATTAGTGCTTTTGATAGACATCCTGCGCTAAACCGGTGATTCGGCAGGAAATGAGAGCGCGCCCTTGTTATTAGTTACAGCTTCTGTTCGGAGTAATCTCCATCACGCATTCCCTATTGTGAATAATCGCCCATTTTTTCACCGGTAGCAGTTCCATTGTTTTTCCGGAAGCCTCAGAAAAAACCGGTATTTTTTCCGCAGTTTGCGGCAAGGATTCTTCACGCATGAAAAGTTGCGGTGCCGCCGACCATTTTTCGTGTACATCACCAGTACCGGCATGAGCAAATACCGCCGTTCCATACCATGTCACGCCTTGTTCCACCGCCCCCTTCAATGCCGGAATGTACGCCGGGCTGGCATGAAGAACATTGGTGTTCGGATCAGCTGTAACGAGCTGTTCCGTGCGGTCTCCCAGAAGGTTGACCACCCCGCTTGTACCCCATGGAAAAACAGCGGCAATACCGCTTGCCGCTTGAAGGCGGGTACATGAAATATCGTTTAGCGGCAAAGAATGTTGCCCGTATTTTTCCAACGGCACGGAAAAGCCTCCTTCCATCGTATCCAGCTTCCGCTTGGAGTCAATGCGGTGAAGCCGGATATGCCATTCGTTTACCGGAACGAGCCACGTTTCCACGGTGACATCCCGCCATGGCTTCCACCGCGAATACAAAGCACCAGACTGCCATGCTGCCGCCTCACATTGTTTCCTGCCCCGGAAATAACCGTCCTTTTCACTGAGAAACAGCATGGAATCACCGCCAATTTGACCGTCTCCGTACAAGCCTTTTTGAATCGAAAAACCGAACTGGTTCGAATAAGCAAATTTGGCGTATTTCGCATCATTTTGTCCATGAATTGAATTCATATGCTGACCTGATGTAAGAGCATATACATGAGATTGTTCCTCATTTCGGCAGATCATCATTTTCGGGTGAGAAAAATACTTGATTTTTTCCAAGTCGGGCAACGGCTGCTCCGCCGACATCCACAGCGGATGATCCTCTGGAAGCGCCAGGACGGCAAGCGTCTTCAGCGCCCAGTACGGAGAGCCTGGACTGTTATAGTTTTCCGCCATCATTAAATTCGGGTAAGCATAGCCGATCGTCAACACACCATCGCCGGTAAAAATCGGCTGCTGCATCCACCAGCGGAGATGACGCAGCACCATGCCTTTCACGACACCCCAATCCAGCGCTTCCACTCTTGCCAAGGCAAGGGCACCCCAAAAGGCGGCTTGGGCAAAGCGGTATGTCAAGCTTCTCCCGAACGGAAGCGCCGAGCCGTCCGCCGCAAACCAGTACGGAAAATCTTTTGCAAACAAAGCGGCACGATCCATGTATACTTGCGATCTTTCCGGGTCTTTCTCCCGCATGATATTGGCGTATAAAAGTCCGTAAAAGTGAAAGGCGAACGGAATATAGTAATCTAGCTGAGGATTATTTCCATCAGAATACCAGCCGTCTCCCAGATAGTACGACTCGATTCTGTCAAATGCCTCCTGCTGCTTTTCTTGATCGTACGGCATACCCACCGCCGCCAAACCGATGTTGACTAATATTCTAAAAAACTGCCAGTTATTATTCACCAGCTGAAACGAATTGATTTGGTTCAGCCAATTGTAAAGATTCTGCCTTTCCTGCGGGCGGAGCGGTTCCCAAATTTTTTCTGGAACAAGCGCCAGTCCGTATCCGAACGCCGCCATTTCCACCATTCGCTGATCGGTGCCGGAAATCTTCCCCCAATACGCTTCATGGCTCGGGTCGGTTCCGCTTCTGATTCCCTCCAGATAGTCTATCCACAACTCGGAATCCTGCCCGCCTGCAGTCAGAGGAATAAGCCCCCACAGCACCCTGGAGAACGCTTCCATTCCAGCGATATTTAAACCGTAATGGACATTTGTTTCACCAAGATGTATTCGCGAGCGACTTGCGGTGAAGTATTTTTTCAGCGGACTGCTGAGCTGGTGAAACAGGAGCGCCACATCGTCCCTGGTGCGAAGCGGATTGCTTCGGATGGATGAAGCTACGTCATTCATAGGATTATTTACCTCCCCCAATAAAGTTTACGAAATCAGCCTTCTTTTTCATTCAAGAGCGTGTTCAAAAAGGCAATGGTTCCGCTCGATGCGCTCCAATTCCGCCGCTGCTCACGTCCTATGAGCAACGGCGGAATGTCGACATCCTGACTCCGGGAAAACCACTCATAGATGGCATTTAAAGAACACATCGGCTTCGCTCATTGTCTCATCCTGCGCAGGCATAGCTCGCCGAATATCCAAGTGCTTTTCTAGCGCGATGACACGATGAGACAGCTCACAGCATCTCAGTGTAGTGTAGCTTGTTGCTTCGTGTATGTTCAAAAAGATAAAGTGCGTTCTTTTTGAACATACACTTCAAACTGAAACTCCACGACAACCGTCAGCGTGCTTTCCTTTGTTTTTACATGAAAATCAAGGAGTGTCACCTGCTGTTTTTCACCGAAATGATCGGTATATGCTGCTGTTTTCCAGCGTGGTTCCAGCAGTTCCTGCTGATACAATATCGCCAGTTTTCCTTCTCTGCCTGATAAGACAAGCTTATTTTCTTCTTGCTCTATCGTTTGAAGCGGCGTGATAAAGCGTTCAACCACAGCGGCTTCGGAGGACAGCCCCGCGGAAAAATCAAAGGAGTCCTTGAGCGTCAACCGTGGATGAGTTGATTTCTTCCAGGTGAATGTCCTTATAAGACGTCGAAGCCCCGGAGCCTCATAGGCATTAGTCATGTCAAGCACAAACACATCGGTTTCCGCTTCAGTCATCGCGGCTTCCACCGTTGCAAACCGCTGTTTTCCTGGGAGTTGCTCGCGCTGATGAATAATCGGTACTGAATGACCGCCGGAGCTGGTGCATAAAAAGGTATAGCGTTTCTCCCCGAAATAGTCGCGGCTGTATAAACCCGAACCGATATCGCACAGGAAAGCTTCGCCGTTTTTATACAGCATGAAGTGGCCGATATCATTGTGATTATGTGGTTCGTCATTATGGCCGCCTTTCGCCGCGAAAGCATATTGGGCGGCCGCTGACGTATGGCGTGACAGGACCCATTGGGAAGCAGGAAAAAAAACGGTGCCGTCCGGCCAGTCTTCCACTTGTTTTTCTTCATCGAACCAAAGTAAATTCCGGAATGCAACGGGCCAGCGACTGCAATGATCATCCGTGTAGCCGGCGCATATATCAACCGGCGGCACATGAAAATCAGCATAAACGTTCTTCAAGTAATGACTCATTCCGGAAAACGGGCGGGTGTTTGCAAGGGTGTCGGAAAAGTTAACCGCTATATGTTGATGAATAAAGCACCGCTGTTGAAAAAGAGCGATTTGCCGAACCTTTTCTTTGTGAAATAAATTCACCTGTCCTGCGGTTGCTATTTGGAGCAGGTCGGCAAAATAAACAAAGAAACCGAACCCGTACTGCCAATATGTATATCCTTCCAGGCAGGCGCCGTCATCATCAAAACCCGTTAAATAATTTTCGAGGGCGGCAAGCACCTTCTCCAATATTCCCGCCAAATCATCCATATTTTTTATTAAATGGATCGCGGCAGCGCCGATGGAACCAGCGCAGACGGCAGCCCAATTATGCTCCGCTGTTTCCCAGGAATAGGACGAGTGGATATACGGGTGAAAAACTCGCTGATATACTTCGCGCACCACGCGGTGATACAAAAATGGATCGATAACATCTTCGGTCAGACGGATAATTTCGCTTAACGTAAATGCTGTTTCCGCGGCAAATAAATCAATGGACGGAGGAGGCTGTGCAGCGGCGGCGACTGGCGATTTCCCACTGGGATCTGGAAGCAGTTGCATTCCGGAGACATCGGCGGTCTTGCCTTCACCGTTCCAATCGAGATGAGCGGGCAAGCACCAAGTATATTCATTGCAGACAGACCAAACAGCGTTTTCCAGTTGTGTGCGATACACATCGTTTTCCGGTTCCAGCAATGTCATGATAGCAAACGTATTTAGCCGCCTTCGCTTTAAAAAATACGCCTGCTCATACCGCTTTCTGGCACCGGTTTTCGCAAACTCGACAAAGACAGCATAGGGAATTTCCACATCCGGCAGCAGTTGCAGCCGCTCCGCCTCCCCGCGGATTTCTACCAGTGCCGGTTGCAACGCGTCGGATTGCTGGATCCGCCGCCCCCAGCTTGCCTGTTCTTCCCGGCTGCCGAAGAACAAACCTGCTGCTCCGTGACGTTTATGACTTTTTGCAAGAATATGTTTCAATTTGTTGCGTTCCAAACTTGGTCTTCCTTTCTTCTTTAGTTTCTTGCCGCTGCTATGTTCCTTCTTTATTAATCATCCCATTTTATTGTAAACATTTACAATTGCCGAGGAAATATTATGTTATTGATCAGCGTATAAAAATGTGGAAGAAAGGTGCCAGGCACTCTGTCGCACTTCACCGTGCCGCAGAGTGCCTGGCACCATTTCTGTTTCCTCGATAATCAAGCGGAGTAACGCCGGCGTGTCCTTTGAAAATCTTGATGAAATAGCTTTGATTTTCGTAGCCGAGCATCTCGCAGATTTTACCCACCGGCTCCGCCGTCTGATCAAGCAGTTCCTTCGCTCTTTCCATCTTCCTCTTCGTCACGTATTCCACAAACGTCTCGCCTACTTCCTTTTTAAACATGCGGCTGAAATAGCTGGGATTTAAGTACAAGCTTTTGGAAACGTCATCGAGAGTAATTTTCTTTTCTAAGTTCATTGACACATACCTGCATGCCTCCAGCACTTCTTTGCGGGGTGGCTGACTGGTCCCTTTCCCTGCAGACGATTGCAGTGACGTTAAATATTCCATGAGCCACCTTTCGAGCTCGCTTGCAGAACGGATTTCTAAAATCTCCCGATGCAACGCCTCTGCAGAAGCAGTGCTGAAAAAAAACTGCATCGTACGCAGCTTCATCTTCAAGTCCAACAACAGTTTCAGCACCCAATCCTTCACCATCTGCGGCGGGAACTGTTGTTTTTTGATAAAATCAAGCCATTTGGCAACGGTCGGCTTTATACCGCCCGGATTTCCAGACAGGATAACCTTCCTCATCTGTCCGGCCGCTTCATCGTACCAAAAAAACAAATCATCACTAGCTACAGGGACATTTCCTTGTTCCATGGTGCCGGCTGTTTCCAGATAAAACCGTTGGCCTGTGCTATTCAACAATCCGATCAGCTCCTGCTGCAACTGTTCAGCTTCCATGCAGATTGTTCCGGCAAGAAAAGCCATCGGCAATCCCAGCGCTTTATCCACGGCTGTTTCGATTTGCTGCATATGCCCGCGGAGACAGCGGAAATCAGCATTCCCTTTCCTCTTCCAGTTCGAAACCGGGAACAGCAAAAACGACTCAGCGGCTCTGTAATGAAAAGAAACGGCGTTCGGACAGTTCTCCCGCAGCACTTCATTAAGAACATTTTGCACGGCAAAAATCAGCGTGTCTTCTGATGCAAACGATTTTTTCGCATAACAATAGTGAGAAATGCTGCAAAAAACAGGTATATACGGCATTATCTGCAGCTCCAAGCCGAAGGAAGCGGCTTCCTCAAACCATTCCTTCCTGCTGACAATCGGGTTGTGCACCGTTCTGCGGATAAACGTCTCCTTCCACCCTTCTTTGCTCCGGTCGGCGAGGCGCCGAAGCTCAACCTCCTGCCGGTTTCGCGCCGCTTCTGTATCCAAGCTTGCTTTAAACGTTAACAAAACCGCGGTCAAATCTTGCGGATTTAAGGTATCCTTCAATAAATATTCCTTCACATCAAGCTGCAATGCCTGCCGGGCAAAATCAAATTCATTATGGCACGATAAAATCACCACCTGAAGACCTTTTTTTTTTCCTTCAGCGCTTTTGTCAGTTGGATTCCATTCATCAACGGCATGCTAATATCCGTGATGAGGATATCCGGCATATCCTTCAGCGCATATTGCAAGGCCGCCTCCCCGTTTGCGTGCATGCTTCGAAGTTCCAAGCCGAGGGCAGCCCACTCGATCGTTTCGGACAGCAGCTCCAACACCGGATAATCATCGTCCACCAGCATCACTTTATACATCCACATCACCAGCCTCCGCAGGAATATACATCGATACTTTCGTGCCTTCCCCTTCCTTGCTGTCCACATCCATCCGGAATGCTTCTCCGTAAGTTAGTACGAGCCGTTCGTACACATTGGTCAAGCCGATGCTGGAAAAACCGCTGTTTTTCATGTCATTTTCTCGGACGGAAGTGCTTGAGACGATTGCCTGTTTTAAAGACTGCAATGTCTCGTCCGCCATTCCTTGTCCGTCATCCTCAATATGAATAATATTTTCATTACCAGACTTGTATGCATGCAACCGGATCGTGCCGGGACCTTGATGAAAACCATGGATAATCGCATTTTCAATGATCGGCTGAAGAATGAGCCTAGGAATTTTTTCAAGATAAACGTCCGGCGCCACATCCGCCTGAAACAGCACTTTTTCCCGCAGCCTCATATTCATTAGCCGCACGTAGTCAATGACAATTTCGATTTCCTCATGAATGGCAATCGTTCCTCTGTCTTTATTGATCGTCATCCTTAACAGCTTCGATAAAGTACTGATAATCTCGGCGTTCTCCCGGTCCCCTTTTTTCAGCACTTTCATGCGGATGGAATTGAGGATATTAAATAGAAAATGCGGATTGATCTGCGCCTGCAGCATGGCGAATTCTGCTCTTCTTTTTTTCAGCTCCGATGCTTTGATCTCTTCAATCATTTCGTTGACGCGATCCAGCATATTGTCAAACGACGTGGACAGCCTGCCGATTTCGTCCTTGCTGCGGATTTGCGACCGTACCTCCAGGCTGCCCCGTTGTACAGCTGCCGCAACATGGCTGAATTTCATCAACGGCTTCGTCAGCGTATTTAACAAATAAGCCAGCAGGAGAAAAAACACGATAAAGGAAAAAATCTGGATGAAAAACGCCTTGTTAAAAATAGCATGAATATTATGCACCGCGTCTTTATAAGGAATGAACGACAGCAGCCGCCAGCCGGTGAAGGAAATCGTCTGTTCAGCAAGAAGATAGTCCGTTTCCGCGCCATGGACAATCTCCCTCCTGCCGAAGGAATTTTTACCATAGGAAAACTCCGTACCGATTCTGTCTTGATCCCGGTGAGATAAAATCCGACCGCTACTATCGACTAATAAAACCTCTTCCTTTCCCACGCTGCTGTCAAACAGTTGATTCACTTTATTTTCCATGATCGACACAATCACGTAGCCGTAAATATCAGAGTTTTGATTTCGCAGCGTTCTTGCCGCAGAAATTTGATACGGATTGTTTTCGATTTCCGATTGGTAAATCGTCGGATGTGTTCCAATCCAGACCGATTCATAGCCCTCCACATTGTCGATGGCTTGAAACCACTCTTCATAAAACATTTCGACTGGATTGTAATCGCTTACAGGATAATTCGTATAAAAAGAACCTTCGGTGAGCAAAATCGTCACATAAAATTTTTCCCCAAGAAGCGTAATGTTATCGATGGTTTTCATGACTTTGCTGTGATCCGTAAAGCGTTCATAATCATCCTTCAACTCATCGTAGCTTTCATTATAGACGATATTTTTGAAAATCGAATTGAGCTCCGAATCGATCTGGACAAAGTTCAGTACATATAGCATATCTTCCAGTAATTTCACAACATTTCCGTTGACGAGCTCCAGCTCCCTGCTTAGGTTCATGAAAGCTTGTTCTTCTACGGCATCCCTTGTCAGATAACTGTAGATGAAAAGTGTGAGCACCGCCGGCAAGGCAATGCAAATAAACGAAGCGGCAATCACTTTTGCACGAAATGACAGAGATGAAAGCAAGCTGGAAACACGCTGGTGCATAACCGGATCGACCTCCTGTATGTACGTATTCTCAACGAGGAAAGCGGGCGGGGGTGGTCATCGGCCACATGATCGAACCGGCGGGAAAATACCGTATCAGCCGATTCTGATTGGCGGGCGGGAGGGGGGCATCACAGGATAAACAAGCCGCCGCTGCCACCGAAAGGGCGCCAGTCCCCAATGGCAGACGCAAGCAGCATGCGCGACATTATTTTTTCGTGGCGGTGGCGTCATAAAACGGCGTATTTTCCTTCTATGCTGCCTTCTCCCCCCCCCCCCCGACCCACGCCGCCTAACGTTCATTGTATCATACAGTAGATCCGCCAACGTACAACGGGTTCCTTGGTTCCTCTCCCTTTCGGAACAATTGCGGAAGCGGCATCTTGCGCCGCCAACCGCCATCGCCATGGCCGGCCTTTCGTTCGTTATCCGCACGTGGAGCGCCAGTCCCTTCTCATACGATCCCCACGAGAAGCATGGGAACAAAAAGCAAGCTTTCTTCCCGTTCCACCTATCCATGCACATATCAACATGCAATGCAGCAGCCCACAACCAACTTGTCGGCCCATGCCACCTGCCATGGCGCTTTCCGGGCAAGTATGGACATTTGCGACCGAATCGAATATGCCTTCTCCTTATTGATTGCTGTCAATGATTTCCTGCACGCGTTCCTGTAAAGCGGCAATCGTTTCCTCAATATTTTGCTGGTCATAGATCAGCTTCTCATACTCCTCGTTGACAACATTGTAAATTTCCGCTTGATAAGATACCGGCGGGATAATTTTCGACGATTTGGCATTCGTCAACACGCGGATCAGTGAATCGATATCCACCTTTTCCGGCTCTTCCGTTTCCGCCAAAATACCTTCAATGATCGCGGCAAATTCGTCTTCAGTTACCCCATTCCATGAAGGAACGTTTCTTCCTTGAACAAGCTGTCCCTCCGTAGTATACCAGCGAATGAACGTGTACGCCGCCTCCTTGTGCGCGGAGCTTTTCGCCACCGCCATGTAATCCGTCGTCACCGGCGCAAATCCGCCTTCGTCCGCGGCATCATTTTTCGGATACGGTGCAACAGCCACGTGGAAATCGAGCGGAAATTGATCGGTTCCTCCCAATTCCGTATTCATCCAGCTGCCGATTAAAATCATGCTTGCATCCTCGTTGAAAAACTGCGTGCGGTAGTGGAGCTTTTGCGACAAAATGTCTGTATACGGCGTTGCCGATTGATCTTCTTTCTCCATTTTCACGCGAATCTCAAGCGTTTTTCGGAACAGCGGATCATCGAAATTCGAAGTGCCGTCCTCCTTCACAAATTCTGTATTTTCCGGCTTGCCGGCCAGAGCCAGCTTCATGTATTCCATCCAGCCCCCGTTTTGCGGACCATGGAAAAACGTACCGTGCCTGTCTTCCGTCGTCAACGCTTTGGCATAGGCGATAAAGTCGTCCCAAGTCCAATCCTGCGGCACCTCCAAACCCGCTTCATCAAGATGATCCTTGTTCAACAGGACATACCAAGGATTGAATTTTCCAGGCAGGGCGTAATAGCTGCCGTCCAAAATCGTGTCCACCTTATATTCTTCCCCTACGTCAAAACCATCCGCCTCAATAAAGTCATCGATGGGCGCCACCATTCCCAGCCCGACGCGTTCCGCATACGAAGCCGGATCACTGAACATCAGGACGTCCAATTGCGCACCCGACGCCGCCTCCAAATCAAGCTTCTGCAGCGCTTCCTGGGTATCTCCCTTTTCGCTGAGAATGACTAAATCGACATTGATGTCAGGATAAGCCTCCTCAAACGCTGCCAAAGTCTCCTTCCAATTATATGACGTCTCATTTCCATGGGTGTGGAACTTGATCGTCACCTCTTCCTTCTCATGACCGCCATTCCCTGCCTCCTGATCACCGCTTTCTTGAGTTTGCTCTCCCCCGGCGACATCTTCCTCCTCCCCGCTGTTACAGCCGACGAGAAAAACACCGACAAGACAGAACAGACACACCGTCAACAGCCATTTTCTCCTTGCCATTGTCCTTTCCCCCTTCAGCATTTCTTGGTAATGTAAACCCTTACAACCATTCTGGTAAAAAAGAGGCCCATTTCCGTTCGAACGAAGTCGCGCGCCGGCAGCGGCGCCTTCCCCCAAACACGTCCATCCCTTCCTTTCACCGGCGATCCGGCGGAACCGGGACAAGCCCGACCCGCCAATCAAACCCGTTTTTCCTCTCTAAAGGAAATAAACGTTCCCATCCCTTCGTTAGCTCCTCGCATGCAAAGACATTGTCTGCAATTTGAATGTTAACAAATACAAGGAGGTCAATCGTACAATTATTTTGACTTGTTATACAATTATTTTTTTATCTTGGCTGTTTGCCTTTAAAACCTTTCGCGCAATGCCTGAAGGTTCAGCCGTTCAAGCAAACACGAATTTGTCTTGGAAAGTTTGCTTTTTTCAAAATCAATCCAAGTTTGCGAAATCAGCGTTGCTGTTTTAGGGAGTATTTTAACTTATCCTTTGACACCTCCCAATGAAATCCCTTCAATCACATGTTTTTGTCCAAACAGAAAAACAATCAGCAAAGGCAGAATCGCGGAAACCGCGGCCGCCATGATCAACGAATAAAATTCCCCGTTGATCGTTGTGAATTTTTGCATCGCCAACTGGATTGTATACAGTTCATCCGACCGCAAAAAAATCAGCGGGTTCTGGTAATCATTCCACGTCCAGATAAATCTCAGAATGGCATAGGTTGCCACTGCCGGCCGGACAATCGGCATTGCCACAGACCAGAAAATTCGCCAGTGTCCGGCCCCGTCAATTTTTGCCGCATCAATATAATCGTCGTGGACGCCCATAAAAAACTGCCGCAGCATAAATGTGCCCAAAACACTGAAGCTCATTAACAGGATCAAGCCGGCGTGGCTGTCAAACAAACCGATCTGCCGGTATAGAATAAATTGCGGTACAAGGCTTGCCTGCGGCGGCACCATATAGGTTGCCAACACGATGAAGAACAGCCATTTTCCGGCGGGAAATCTGATTTTGGAAAAACCATAGGCAGCCAATGCCGATACGGTGACTGACAACGCCGTTGTCAACACCGCCACTTTGATCGAATTCCAGTAGTAAAGGTAAAACGGATAGTCCCCGAACCATACTTCCTTGTAGTTGCTCAAGCCGTTCCATCTTTTCGGAATCCACTCAATCGGAAAGCGGAAGACATCCGCCTCAATTTTCAACGAGGTTGACAGCATCCAGACAAACGGCAGCAAAAATAAAATGCTGACGCAAAACATGATGATTGTCATGACGATTTTCCAAAGATTGATCGCTTTCATACGGAACACCTCCTCTAATAGTCGCAATCGTTCCCCTCGATGCGTCATCCGCGCCGCTCATGCGAGAGTGAACCGGCTTCACTAATAATTCACCCATTTTTTTTGCCCGATCCACTGCAGCACCGTAATCAGAAGCACAAAGAAAAACAACACCAGAGCCATCGAGGAGGCATAGCCGATATTCAAGTTGACAAATGCCGTTTCATACAGGTACCAGACGATCATGCTTGTTGAATGGAGCGGTCCGCCCTTCGTCAGCACGGCGACGAGATCAAATACCTTAAAGGTTGCAATGATACCGGTCACAAGCAAGAAGAAGGAAGTGGGCGACAGCATCGGAAACGTAATCTTCCTGAATTTCATCCAGCCGTTCGCCCCGTCAATGTCAGCCGCTTCATATAAGTCCTTTGGGATCGCTTGCAAACCGGCAATGTAGATAATCATATTGAAACCGATGGAAATCCAGATGTGAATAATCATTAATGATATTAGCGCGAACTGCGGATCGGCAATCCAGAGCGGCGGATTCTCGATGCCAAACGCCCGCAATGTCTCGTTGACCGGTCCGGCCGACGGATGAAATAACACTTGCCACACGACGGCGATGGCAACGACACTGGAGATATAAGGCATAAAAAAGGCAACTTTAAAATAATCCTTCATGTAAACCTTCTTATTAATGATGATTGCCAGGAACAGGGAGACGGCCATACAAATCGGCACGGTGAACATAAAAATCGAGTTGTTGAGCAGGGACTTGCGGAACACATTATCCCCCAGCAAATTGCGGAGATTGTCGAAACCGATCCATTCCAGTTCTTCAAAGCCGGCGATAAAATTCCACTTTGTAAAGCTTAAAACAAACGTTGCCACAATCGGGAACAAGGTCAAGACAGAAACGCCTGCCAGCATCGGAAAAACAAATAAAAAGCCGGCAATCGTTTCCTTTTTCTGCAATTTCGATGTCCTCTGCTTGCGTTTAAACGAGAACCATCTCTGCCGGCTTGCTATCTTTGTGTCCAATTCCATCATTTTTCACCTCTTTGTCATCAATTCATCTCCATTGTAATCAAAAAGCTACCGTTTCCTTTAACAGTATTTTGATGTATATCCATACAATTTTGACAAAACTAAAAGGTGCCAGGCACTCTGTGGTACTGTAAAGTACTACAGAGTGCCTGGCACCTTTTTTCATTTTTTTATCGCCTTCACGAGCACTGCCTCCCCGCAAAAGGAAACTACCGTGTTTTCCCCGTTGGCGTTTTCAGTCACTTCCAGTTTGAAATGCCGTTGCAGCTTCTCATCCGTCATCAGCATCAATTTATTCAAACTGTCTTTTTCCTTGCCGGTGACATTCATCCGCCGACACCAATTGTCAAAGATGAAGCGCTTGTCAAACCGGTGCAGTTCCAGTAAGCAAAAGCCGCTCCGTTCCAGCATCCGTACCCACTCCGATTTTTTATACGCCCGCTGGTGACTGTAATCGCGCCGCTTTTCCACCGCATTGTAAAATATATCGTACGCCTCCACCTCCGGCGCGGTGTTATCGTCTAACAGAAACTGCCCGCCGTCCTTCAACACACGATGCACCTCGGCAAGAAATCGCTCCACATCGGGAAAATGATGCGCGGCAATCCGACAAGTGACAAGATCAAACGCCCCCGCAGAAAACGGCAGCTCCCCCGCCTCTCCTTCCACAAACCTGACATTGTCATTTCCCTGGCTCCTGACAAACTTTTCTGCTTCCGCCAGCATCTGCGGTGTCACGTCCAAGGCAACAACCTCACGGACATGAGGGGCAATGGCATTGGCGGTGTGCCCGCCGCCGGTGGCAATATCCAAAGCCTGTTCACAGCCCGTCATATCCGTTATCGCAACCAGCTGTTGCAAGTCAGCTCCTTTTCGGTGAATATCACTATCCACATAAGCCTTCGCATTCTTACCAAACTGCAGCTGAACATCGTTTTTTCTCATTCTGCTTCCTCCACTCCGCTAATGATATCCTTCATCCACCGGATCGAATCATCCTTCCACTCCTTATTCCCTAGCATAAAGCAGTTGCAGCGGGAAAGGGAGAACGAAAAACTTATTGCTATGTATAAGTGTTTGTTCAAAAAGATCGTTTTTTATCTTTTTGAACAAACACGAAGCAATGAGTGGAGCCGATGCATTCTTTTCATGCCAGCTAGGAGTGGTTTTCCCGGAGTCAGGATGACGACATTCCGCCGTTGCTCATAGGACGTGAGCAGCACTTAGGCGGAATTGGGGCGCATCGAACGGAACCATTGCCTTTTGAACACACTCCATAAAAAAAGAACGAAACAAAAACACCGCACAGGGAGAGAAAGCATTCCCCATGCAGTGCAGTGCTTGAATCTTATTTTTTCTTCTGATATACTTCGTTAGCTAAATCAACATAACCTTGCAAGTTTTTTCCCTCTAATTCTTTGATAAACGCATCCCACTCATCTATGCTTCGGTCACCTACAATAAATTTAAATGTGTTTTGCGTTACGGTGTCTTTTAACGGTGTGCTTAATAATGAAGATTGTTCAAGCTCCAATTCGTTATACTTAATCGGCGGGTCAGGCAGTACAACTTCTTTATCAGCATGCATCACATTTTGAAATTCGATTTCTTCTTCACTAAACATTGAATGGAGAAGCTCTGTCGGCCCACCATACGCGAAGTTGCCGCCGGAGAAACCTAAATCAATTTGCAGATGCAGTTCTCCATCCGGATTCATATCACGGAACGTAACGTTTTCGGTCAATTGCCGTTCTCCGTTTTCCTTTGTAAAAGTTTCTCCTTCAACACCCCACTTTGCGAATTCCAAGCCTTCATCACTGTACAATAACCAGTCAATAAACTGCAGCATCGCTACAAAGTTTGGATCGTCCTTTGCTTTGGCAGAAAACATGATTCCGTTTTCTAACTTGGAGCCGCCCATCAAATGACCGGCCGGTCCACCTGGAACCGGTATTTTCGTTATTTCATAGTTGTCAGCTCCTAACGTATCATTCATCGTCGTGCGATATTGTGTTAAGGTCTGACCATTAGTGTTAATAACAAATGATTTACCGGTTGCAAATTTTTCTATCGCTTGATCATCTTCCTGTGTGACACTTTCCGGATCCAACAACCCTTTTTCCACTAATCTAGAGAAATATTCCACCATGTTTCGGTATTCATCCGTAGCCGGCGCGAAGATAAATTCATCATCTTCCTCTACATATGTCAGCATATTGCCCAATCCCCAGCCGGCTTTTGTCCCATAGTTTACCGAGGCAATATTTAACGTGCTGTCTAAAGCAAATCGGTCTGAAAAAGGGAAAATATCCGGATAGGCTTCTTTCATTTTTTCCAGCATCACCTCAAATTCTTCCCATGTGTCGGGCACTTCCAGTCCTAATTCTTCTAAAATATCGGTTCGAACAGCTAAACTGTAATCCGGCCACACATTTTCATGAATACCTGGAAGTACATAGTATTTACCGTTCTCTTGACGCAAATCTTCTAAAAACGGTTCAATATCCCATTTTTCCACTTTGTCTTGATAATTCGGCATATAGTCTACATAATCACTTATTGCGAGGATTGCACCTGAAGCAATAAATGGCGTTTCTTCTCCGGGATATGTTTTCGGTATAATATAAGGGGCATCTCCGCTGCTGATTAATAAGCTTCGTTTCTCTGCGTAATCACTCATAGGTACTGGGGTGACAGCTAATTCGACATTTGTTCTTTCCTTTATTTTCTCAAAAAACAGCCAATCATCTTTTAATGGATAGTTAGGATGGTCACTGAAGAGCGTAGTAAAAGTCACTGGTTCGGTTGCTTCAAACGTAACGCCTACATCATAATCTTTCATCGCTGCTCCTGAAATTTCTTCATTCGATACATCCTCTTGCTTTTCTGAATTCGAAGTATCTGCATCACTGCAAGCAGCTAATAATCCAATCGCAAGCCAAAGCATGAATACCGGCAATTTGTTGTTCCAGCTTATTTTCATTTTCTCTTCCCCCATTTTTTCGATTCATTGACATGACCGAGTAACGAAAACTAGCCTTCAGGTTGAACCAATAACGCTATCACCCCCTAACAGACAACGCCGCTTTACCGCTTTACCCTTTCACAGAACCTAACATGACCCCAGTGACAAAATACTTTTGTATATACGGATATACCAATAATATTGGAAGCACCGTTAACACCATCGTTACCGCTTTAATGTTTGAGGCAATTTGTGTGATATTATCGGCATTTGTTGCACCGGTTCCGTAACTTGCTTCTGCTCCTTTGATAAGATTTCTTAAATAGATGGATACTGGAAAGAGCTCTTTTTCACTAAAATAAATAAATGCCGGAAACCATGAATTCCAATGACCAACTGCGTAAAACAGCATCATCGTTGCCAAAATAGGTTTGGACAGCGGCAAAACAATTTTGAACAGGATGCCATAGGTACTGGAACCGTCCATAACTGCTGCTTCCTCCAGTTCATCAGGGATGTTCTGAAAAAACGTTCGCATGATCAGCATATTAAAAACACTGATAGCACTCGGAATGACGATGGCCCAGATCTTATTGCCGAATCCAAGGGACGTAATTAATACATAGTTTGGAATTAACCCACCGCTAAAAAACATCGTAAACACAAAAAACATCGTTAAGAAGTTGCGCCCTTTTAACCGTTTCTTTGACAACGGATATGCAATCATTGTCGACAAAACTAAAGAGATAAGCGTTCCAACTACTGTATAAACAACGGTATTTTTGTAATTAATCCAGAACATGCTGTCCGACAGAATCACTTGATAAGTCTCCGTATTAAATCCCTTTGGCCACAAACTTATTTCACCTGCATTGATATACGATTCTGAGCTGAATGACTGAGCGACTATATTGAAAAATGGAAATAAGGTGGCGAATACAATCAATAACAGGATCGTCACATTGAATACTCTAAACGTTTTATATTGCCAAGACTCTTTCATGCTCCTCCCTCCTTTACCATAAGCTAGTATCTGTCAGGCGACGTGAAAGGTAATTAGCGCCAAAGACTAATATCAAACCGACGATGGATTCAAACAAACCAATGGCAGTGCTGTAACTAAAACTGCCAGACTCAAGACCGACCCGATACACGTAGGTGGCAATAACATCAGCTGTTTCATAGGTTAGCGGATTATAAAGAAGCAGCACTTTCTCGAATCCGATCGCAAGGAAATTACCGATATTTAGTATCAGAAGGATAACAATCGTTGGCAAAATCCCGGGAATGGTAATATGGATCGTTTGTTGCCAACGATTTGCCCCATCAATTCTTGCAGCTTCATATAATTCTTCATTAATTCCTGTCAAAGCTGCCAAATATAGAATTGCTCCCCAACCTAGCCCTTGCCATAGCTCAGAGCTGATAAAAATCGTCCGAAACCATTCAGGCAGTTGGATAAAGTTAATCCTGTTTCCTCCCAGAAATTCAATGAGACTGTTAAGCGGACCGTTTATCGCTACAAATTCAAAAACGATTCCGGCAACGACCACTACCGAAAAAAAATGAGGTAAATACGAAGCTGTCTGTACAAATCTCTTAAACAATTGATTTTTTAACTCGTTGAGTAATAAGGCAAATAGGATAGGTGCTGGGAAGGTAATTAGAAGTAACCAAAAGGCTAAAATCAAAGTGTTGGAAAAGACTTTATAAAAGGTTGGATCGCTCAGAAACATTTTAAAGTAATATAATCCTACCCATTCTTCTCCAAAAATGCTTCCGCCGGGAATGAATCTTCGAAAGGCGATAATGTTCCCAATCATAGGAAGGTACTTGAAAATCAGTAAGTAAATTACCGGCAAGATAATAAGCGAATAGAGCTGCCAATCCTTTTTGAAAGCAATAAAACTATTTTTTGTTAAAGACCATTTTGTAACGGTGGTTTGTTTTCCTGCTTCCTCCATTATCTTTCCCCCTTATGTAGTCCACACAAAGAAAGGGCTTACATTCCTTTCGAAACAAAAACGTCGTCTTTATACATGTCAATAGGACTAGTATAACTAGTATGGTAGTAGCAGCAAAAAAAAGGTGAAATCTTCCTTTGTTTAATGATCGAACTTATTATAAATGCAATTTTTATCTTTGTCAACATACTAGAATGGTAGTGTGCTTGTTTTTTTGTTCGTCAGTTCAGGATCAATGATCATATAGTTAAAAAAAATAAAGGTGCCAGGCACTCTGCGTTGCTTTAAAGCACAGCAGAGTGCCTGGCACCTTTTTATTCATTTGTCATCCTTTCACCGATCCGGAAGTAATCCCCTCCACAATGCGGTTGCTCAAAACAAAGAAGGCAAACAGTATCGGGAGGATACTGATCATCAGCGTTGCGCCGATTGCGCCCCAATCGATGGAATACTGGCCGATAAAATTGTTGATACCAACAGTTAATGTTTTATACTTGTCTGAACTGATAAATGTATTGACAAATACATATTCGTTCCAATTATAAATCATATTGATAATCGCTGTCGTTGCGAGTACTGGCGTGGTTATCGGCAAAATAATTCTGAAAAACAGCCGGTGGATGGAGCAGCCGTCCATGATTGCCGCCTCCTCGATTTCACGCGGCAGTGTATAGTAAAACCCGAGCAATATCATCATTGTTATCGGAAGATTAAACGCCGTATAAGTCAAGATAATCGCTAACGGATGATTCATTAAATGAATGGATGTAAAAAAGCTAAACAGCGGAATCAATGTTGAATGAACCGGAATCATCATCGCCACCATAAACAATCCCAGCACAAGCTTGCTCAGCTTCCATTTCATGCGAGTAATCGCAAAGGTCACAAAGCTTGCGATAAGAACTGTCAGGATAACAGAAACGGCGGTAATCCACACGCTGTTAAAGAAATACATGGAAATATTCCCTTCCGTCCAAACCTTTACGTAGTTCTCCCATTTTGGTTCTGCCGGAAGCGAAAGTGGCGCAAGGTTAAAAACCTCCTGATTGTTCTTAAGCGAGAACAAAAACAGCCAAATCAAAGGAAGGATTTGAACAACGGCAAGGATCAGCAAAGCTAAATACAGGATTCCTGAGGCGATGCGAGTCAGCACAGGCTTCCTTGCCACCTGCCGTTTTTGTTTCGGCAGCATCGCTGTTGTCTGAGTTTCTGTCGCTTTTTCCATCATTATCCCTCCTCTTCAGTATTGTATTTCTTCCTTGGTTGCAGTCAGCTTTCTGATAATCCAGGTTACTCCCAAAGCAATGAGCAGCAGGAAGAATCCAATCGCACTTCCGTAACCGAAATCGTTCATCTTAAAGGCGTTTTTATACATGTAGGACGCCATCACTTCACTGGCTCCGTTGGGACCGCCCTCTGTCATTACCCAAATTAGATCAAAATATTTTAATGATCCGACGACAGCCAAAACGATTGTTACTTTTATCACAGAAGCTATCAATGGAACTTTGATTTTATAGGCGATCTGCAAAGGTGTCGCTCCGTCTATTTTTGCCGCTTCCACAAGCGATTCAGGAATATTTTTCAACGCTGCATAGTAAATTAAAATGTAAAATCCTGCATATTGCCAAATGATCGGGATAAAGATCGCAAACAGGACGATGGATGTATCCGCTAACCACAGCGGCGGATTGCTAATGCCAATGGACTCCAAAAAACGGTTCATCACGCCGTTAGTCGGATGATAAATCCGGATCCAAAGCTGGGCAATTGCCACGGAAGATAAAAGCATTGGAACCAAATAAATTTTCCTGAATAAATTAGCTCCCTTTATTTTTCCTGACAAAACAAGGGAAACCGCCAAATATGCCACCAGACTGATGACGGAAAAAATAGCAAGCAAAAACGAATGGAAAGCGCTTTGCCAGAACAGCGAATCGGTTATCAGCTTGGAATAATTGGCTAATCCGATAAACGTCCTCTCGCCGATGCCGTCCCATTGCGTCAACCCGTAGTATCCCGTCAGGACAATAGGAACATAAACGAGCGTAATAATGAGCAGCAATGCCGGCAGTACATATAAGGCAATGATCTTTTTGTTGGACATGACTTTATCCATTCCCCCACTCTCCTTTCCCAATTAAATTTAATACCCGAAAAATTGTTGCCCAAAGGAAAGAGTGCCTGGCACTTTTTCCTTTAGGCAACTTTATCCAAACGAAATTACTCTTCCAGTGATAGAGCTTCCTCATGCGTTTGTGCAAATTCTTCCGGCGTAACTTCGTTTCCGAATAGAGACTGAATCATGTTCAAGTGTGTTTCTGCGACACCGGCGCTCATTTGTACATCGGCAAACAGCGTGATATTTGATGCGTTCGCCAGTTCGTTCAGAACATCAATATACAGCTGCGGCAGATCAAGCGTTGATGTATCAACCGCCGTGCCAGGAATGACACCGGCACCGGTTACTGATTGCTCGCCCCACTTTTCAACGAAAAATTTAACAAACTCCATTGCTTCTTCTTTTACATCAGAATTTTCTGCAACAAACAACCCGACTCCAGGTCCGCCGACCCAGCTGTCAATATTCCCGTCTCCACCTTCAATTGTCGGAAACTTGAAGAAGCCGACATTTTCTCTGAACTCCTGCGGAATTTCTTCATTTGTTGTAAAGTTAGGCAGTTCCCACGATCCCATCAAATACATTGCAGCAGATCCATTTAAAAACTCCGCCTTTGCCTCTTCATTGGATAAGCCGTTAAAACCGCGGACAAAAGCATCCATATTCACAAGATTTTGTGTTTCTGACGCCGCTTCAATCAGCTTCGGATTTTCAAATGTACCGGAGCGGTCAATCGCCGTATTCAACGCTTCCGATCCGCCGATTCGATCCGCCAAATACATATACCATAGTGAGCCAGTCCAGCGGTCCCTGTTTCCGAGGGCAATCGGCGCAACACCGTTATCCACCAGCGTTTCCACAACATTCAAAAATTCATCATACGTTTCCGGCACGTCGAGTCCGTGGTCTGCAAAAATCGCTTTATTGTAATAAATCGGCGCAATATTTAACTCCAATGGCAAAGCATATGTTTGATCGTCCATTGCATACGCTTCCAAAGTTCCGGACACGAAGGTGTCACCGAAACCATTTTCCAGCAGACCGTCTAGCGGGGCAAAAAGATTTCCTTTGACATACGGCTCCAGAAACCCTGCGGCCCAGGTCATGCCAACATCGGGCAATTGGTTGGAGGAAGAAACTACTTGCAGCTTCGTTTTATATTGTTCGTTTTCCAATACTTCCTGAACAACCGTCACATGAGGATTTTCTGCCTCAAACTGTTCAATTATTTCATTGACAATTTTGTTCTGTCCAGCTGAAACACCTGCCGGCCACAAATGCATAAAATCAATCGTCACAGCTTCCTTGTCTCCGTCGACTCCCGAAGTTTCTCCTTCATTAGAGCCGCCGTTGCTATCTTCGTTGGAATCTGAATCTGCGTCTCCACACGCGCTTAATACAAACAGCAACAATGCAACTGACAGCAGCAATAATGAATGCGCTTTCTTCAACAACTGAATTCCCCCCGTTTATTAATATTGACTTCCTTTAAAGCTTACCACCATGCCGAGAAGAAAAGAAGGTAACGGGGTTTAGAGGAAATTCCACTTTTTTTGGATTTTTATTCTACAAGTGTTTGTTCAAAAAGGAGGGCAGCAAAGAGGAAAGAAAGCTGAGGCACAGCATTGTCATGCGGGGGAGCGCACTCGAAAACGTATGGGAGCGGCGGAAAGACACCGAAATGATGTGATATGATACGCAGGCGCTGTTTCCCGCATTTTTAAACATTCTTGCTTCTGTCTGAGGTGCCGCAGCCTCATGGTTGCGGCCGGGATTTTGATGCTGTCTCACGCGCTCTCGTCTCAATCGAGCCGGACTCAGACCCCACCCAGACTTGCTTCGACTCACTCAGCCTCTCGAATTCCCGCAATTTGAGTCCAGGCCTTGGGAAATACGTCGCATTTCAATTTCGACGCAAGTGCAGCGATCTCAAACACATTTCAGCTCATTTGCCGTCCACCTTAATCAAACCTCCCTGCGGTACTGGCTTGGGGTCTGCCGTTCATACTCCTTGAACAGCTTAATAAAATATTTGGCAGTTTGATAGCCGACTTTTTCCGCGACTTCGGCAATTGTCATATCCGTTGTACATAATAAATTTTTTGCAGCTTCCAGTCTTCTGCGCGTCACATATTCACTGAAGGTGACGTTTGTTTGCTCTTTAAACAGCGCGCTGAAATAGCTTGGATTTAAATGAACGACTTCCGCAACCTCCCGCAGCGATAATTTCTCCTGCAAGTTTTCATCCACATAGCGCATAGCAGTTTTGATCACCGCTTTTGTCTGCCCCTCCTTTGCATTAATATGAAGCAGTTGCTCATCCACCACCTTTTTTATTAAGCCGGACTGCTCCCTGCTTTCCACTGCTTCCAAAGCCTTTTTCACCGCTTCTATCAGCTTTTGCTTGCTGATCGGCTTGACTAAATAGTTTAATACTCCAAGCCGGATGGCTTCCTGTGCGTATTCGAACTCGGAATAAGCGGACATGATGATGACCACAGGCCGGTGCTGTTGATTTTCCAGGTAGCGAAGAAGCTTCAATCCCGACATTTCTGGCATGCGGATATCTGTTAATAGTAAATGCACTTTTTTTTCCGCTAATATCTCCAAGGCTTCCTTTCCGCTGGCGGCACAAAGAACCTCCGCTTTTCCGGAGGATGCGGCCCAAACTTCCAGCGTTTTTTTCAACCCGTTCCTCGTTTTCGGCTCATCATCGACGATCAGTATCGTTTTCCAGTAATTCATGTTCATCCTCCACTATCGGAATTTCAAAGGCTACACAAGTTCCTTTACCGGCCACACTGTCAATGGAAATACCACGCGTGCTGTCATTTTTATAGTAAAGCTCCAAACGCTTATTGCAGTTCACAAGAGCCATGCCCGTCCCCTTAAGATACGTGAGGTTTTCTTTTTTAAACGACTGCAAGATTGTTTGAATCGTCTCTTTATCCATTCCGGCCCCGTCATCCTTGACGTTTATCTTCAGCCAGGAAGCAGCTTCGTTCGGTTCCACCGCTACCTTGACGACTCCTTTTCCTGCCTTATTGCCGACCCCGTGCAAAATGGCGTTTTCCACGATCGGCTGGATCAGCAGCTTCGGAATTTTAACGTCTGCATATTCCTCCGGCACAGAAACATACCATGTCAGTCGTTCGCCAAAACGGACTCTCATGATTTTCATATATCGTTCAATATGATCTAGTTCCTCCTTCAGCGTAACCCAGTCATCTTCTTTTCGATTTGTGATCGTATACCGGAAAAAATCTGACATATCCAGCACGTATTCTGCCAGTTGTTCCTCTCCTTTCTCCTCCAGGGACCAATAAAGTGCGTCCAGTGTGTTATAGAGAAAATGAGGGTTGATCTGCGCTTGTAATGCTTTTAATTCAGAGCGGCTGCGAATAATTTCTTTTTCATACACGACTTGAATCAAATGGTTCATCGTTTCCACCATTTGATTGTAGGTTTTATTCAATTCATTGATTTCATATGTGGAGGAATCCCCTTTATGTGACACGAGTGCACCTAATTTTCCGAAGCGCATCGTTTTCGTTAATTTTATAATCGGCCTGGTTATGACGGTGGACAGCAAGAAAGAGAACAGCAGAAAGATAAAAAAGCCAATGGCGCCTGAAAAAATAATTGCTGACCGGAGCACGGATATATCCTCTGTAATCATTCGGACAGGGGTTAAAATCACCGTTGTCCAATTGGTCATTTTCGATTGCTGGGTGACAAGCATATAGTCAAGACCATTAATGGTAATATCCTGTTGCTGATTTTGCAAAATGCCGTCGATATCCCCTTCATAATTGGAGATGATCGGGGAGCCGTTGCTGTCGACAAGAATCATGTACTCGTCTTCCTGTGTCGATTCCTCAATTTGAATATAGTTTTCCTTCACTTTTATCAGTAAGTAGCCCCCTGGAGAAAACCAACGGTCGAACAAATTGACCTGACGGAGAGCGAGATAACTGGAAGGGTCATTCGGATCTTTCCCTGCCCATACCATCCGTCCCCGTTCCTCTTCGGTTTTCTCAATCCACTCGCTGCCGATCCGGTCGGACAAAAAGCCATCGTGGAGCGGAAACAGCCTACGACCGTCGTGAGAATAGAGTTCAAACGTGTCGATTCCTTTTGAATAGGCCTGATATAAGTTCATCACTTGCATGATGGACTGCCGTTGATTGAAGCTGGCCGGGTTGCCGAGCACCTCCTGCAGCAATATTTCCTGCACGAAGGAGTTCGTCGCTGCCTGCAACGTTAAGTTATCAAGATGTTCGTATAAGATATCGATTCTACCGCTTGCCTGTATTGCCGTCTGCTGAATTTGCTTTTCAGCATTGTTTTTGAGCAGTACAGATACAACTTGGTACGTGATGATACCAACGATCACCAGAACAATCACCATGACCGTGATAAACACAACAAAAATTTGATTGCGCAACGTATTCCACTTTTTCAGCCGATACAACATCATGTATGAACAACCTTTCTTTTTTACATGGTGCCAGGCACTCTGCACCACTGTAAAGTGCCGCAGAGTGCCTGGCACCATTGATAACGCTTTCAATTATTTTGTCGATTGATGCAGATTTCGTGAATGCGGATCACCGCGACCCTGCCACGATCCGCCAGCCAGTTAACTGTGTCTACCGCATTATATCAAAAAACGGGGCAATGTGGATTTCTTTTTTTGCTGCCAATTTTTTCACACTCATGTAGTTAGGAAGAAGAATTAACGTATAACAAGTAACTAAGGGAAAGTGACACATGTTTTTTTGAAAGCGTTATAAGTCTACCTCAGCATTTTTTCCATCGTCATCACAAGATTTTATCCGCTGTCTGCAAGCCCATTCGACCATTTTCTTTCACCAACAGCATCATATTCCCGCAGGAAGATGATCATCCTTTCTGCTTTATTTAGTGCCTGACCAGATAAAGTTGCTGATAAATATGCCAAAACGTCTGTACCAGATTCAGCCGTCCCGCCTCGCCGCTTTCTCCAGTTCATAAGGAAACGCTTTAATCAAGCATCTTAAATGAAGTGTAAAAAGTATGTTAAAAGGTGCCAGGCACTCTGCGGTACTGTAAAGTCCCACAGAGTGCCTGGCACCTAAATAAAATCAACCTGTATTCATCAGTCCTGCGGCAATACCGCTGATGGTCAGCAGCACTTCCGTCAACAGCTCCTCCGAGAAATCATCCGTTGCCCGCAGCTTTTGAATTAAATCCACCTGTAGAAAGTTCAACGGGTCGACATACGGATTTCTGCGGTGAACCGACTCTTTAATACTTGGTGTATGATTGAGAAGCTCATCATTTCCTGAAATCTTGAGCAGCATGTCCCTTGTCTTGTTATATTCGGCGGATATATCCTTAAATATCCGTTCCCCAATAGCCGCATCATCCATTAAATGAAGATATTCCTTTGCCGTTGTTAAATCAGCTTTCATCAGCGCCAGCTGTAAATTATTGATCGTAACTTGAAAAAACGGCCAGCGTTGATACATTGTTTGCAGCAGCTTCAGATTGCTCTCACTTTTGGAAGCAAAGGATTCCAATCCGCTCCCCGCCGCGTACCAGGCAGGCAACAATTGGCGGCACTGTGTCCAAGCAAATACCCACGGAATGGCCCGCAAATCCTCGAAACGCTCGCTGCCCTTGCGGCTCATCGGCCGCGAACCAATGTTCAGCGCCCCCAATTCCTTTAACGGCGTCGTCTGTTTAAAATAAGTCAGGAAATCACGGTCGCCGAAAACGAGCGACTGATATTTGGCTAATGCCGCTTTGGATACTTCTTCCATCGCTTCTTCCCAGATTTCCTCACGATGAGAACCGGCTTTTCCATCGGGATGATTCATCACCTCGGCAGAAGCTTCAAGCAATGCCGAGGCTGCCTGCTCCAAGTTCCGATAAGCGATATCCTCCAGCAGGTAGCGGGAAGACAGCACTTCACCCTGCTCCGTTATTTTCACGCCATCGCCAAGTGTTTCCCCCGGCTGCGACAAAATGCTGCGATTCAGCGGACCGCCACCGCGTCCCAATGATCCTCCCCGCCCATGGAAAAACTTCAGGCGGATGTCGTACGCTTTCGCCATATCATGAATTTCCTGCTGCGCTTTAAAAAGCTTCCAATTCGCGGTGAGCGTACCACCGTCCTTGCTGCCGTCGGAATACCCGAGCATGATTTCCTGGTGGTTGTTTCGTTCGACAATATGTTTGCGGTACACATCCATTTCAAACAACGTTCTCATTATTTCCGGACCAGCCACCAAATCATCCACCGTTTCAAGAAGCGGCGCGACATTCAGTCCGCTTTCCAGCGTGCCGTCCGCATGCAGGCGGTAAATTCCGGTTTCTTTCGCCAGCAGAAGCACCTCCAGCAAATCACTGGCCGACTGCGTCATACTTACGAGATATACTTCGATCGACCGGCTGCCGAACTCCTTGTGCGCCTCCTTGATCATCTGAAAAACTTGAATGACCTCCTGCGTCTCCCGTGAATAATCCTCATGCAGCAGCATCACCGGCCGCGGATCATTTAACAGCTCGTCTAAAATTTTTATTTTCTCCGCTTCAGGGAGCGCCGGATAATCATCGACGATGTTTACGGCCTGTAACATTTCCGCTATCGCCGCCTCATGTTCCCCGCTGTGATTGCGAATATCCAACGTCGCCAAATGAAAGCCGAACAATTCCACCTGCCTGATCAATTTCAGCAAGGTTTTCAGCTTATGATTGGATGTCTGATGTTTTTCGGCACTTTCTTTCACCAGCTGCAAATCGCCTAGGAGTTCTTCAGCGCTTTGGTATCCAATCTGCGGATCGCGCAAATGGCGCAGACGCTTTAAAATAACGGCAAATTTTCTGCGGTACGGCTCGTTTTCGATCGGCCACGCTTCTCCTTTTTCCAGAAATACCGCTTCATCATATTCCACGGAATCGATCAATTCCCGACTGATGCTGACCCGGGAAGTGGACTGGCTGAAGCGTCTCATTAATTCAACAATCGCTTCATCGTATTTTTTCACCGCCAGATCCCTTTGCATTTCCAGTGTTTCCCAGGTGATTTCCGGCGTCACGTTTGGATTGCCGTCCCGATCCCCGCCGATCCATGATCCGAAGTGAAGGAAATTCGGAACCTTCCATTGCTGGTCAGGATAATATTCCGCCAGCTGATCCGCAAGTTCCTGATGGATTTCCGGTAAAACATCAAACAATGTCTGGTCAAAATAATAGAGCCCGTTTTTCACTTCATCCAATACCGTCGGCTTTCGGTGACGCAGCTCATCGGTTTGCCATAAAGCGGTCACTTCATTAAAGAGGCTTTCATCCAGCTTTCTTTTTTCCTTTTTCGTCAGCAGCGGATTATCAAATTGCTGCAAAATCTTGGAGATGCGTTTTTGAATCTCGAGCACCGTCCGTTTCGTCGCCTCCGTTGGGTGAGCGGTAATGATTAATTCAATGGAAAGCTCATTCAGCACCGCTTGAATGACTTCAGCCGAGTAATTATTTTCCCTCATCGTTTTCACGGCACTCTCGATGGATACCGGCTGAATGCCTTCCAACTGATACTGTCGTTTGCGGCGAATGCGGTGATTTTGCTCTGCGATGTTGACAAGGTGAAAATAAATCGAAAACGCCCGGATCACATGCTGACGTGTCGGGAATTCGAGACTGCTGATTTGCTGCTTCAGCTTTCCGTATAATTCGCTGTCATAGCTTTTGCGCAGCTCCTTTGTCATTTCTCTAATTTCTTCCACTTTGTTAAAAAGCGAGATTCCGCCATGGTGAACGAGAATCTCCCCCAGAATATTTCCTAGTTTTTTCACGTCGTTACGCAAAAGCACATTGGTGTCCGTTACACTGATCATAAGTCGCCTCCTTTAAAACTGGGGCCTGACCCCCGGTAAGTAACACATGCATTACTGCACTGCGGGTCAGGCTCCGATAAAAAAGTGATGTGAGGTTATTTTACCAAAGATGATGCATAATTATCAATTATTTTCTGACTATTAAACGGCCGCTGTCCGGTTTCGGTATCGCAGGGTTCTCTGCAGCAGCCGGAAATACACCTGCGAAACCTTGTCATTTTCATGCTTCCGCGATGTCCTATGCTCCCTATCAACAATAACAACCGTTTTTTTCCCTGCCGGCGGAACAGCAAATTCTCGTTTTTATTCACTGACAATTATAAACTTACAATAAAGAAAAGTATCGGAAGCAGGACCAGTAGCAGCGCTGTGTTGATCAGCCAGCTTGAATTGGCAAGGTCCATATCCAGCTTGAATAATTGCGGCGGAACAAGGGACGTAAACCCGGGCGGCATGGCCGACAACACAATGACAACCTTCAATGGGATGCCGTCGTACACCAAGTGAAGACCGGAAGCAACTCCGATCAAGGTGACGGTAACGGGAACGATCACATATTTGATCGCGCCGATCAACATGCTTTCTTTGATGAACCCTTTCGCTGCGCTGACCTTCAGGTTGAAGCCTGTGGGAACAACCAGCAAAATTGTAAACAGCGGAACCAGGAAACTATTGAACCCGGCGTAAAATGCCGGCCGATTCCAGGAAGACACATTCAAAACCCCGCCGATAATAATTGCCAAAAACGTCATGATGATAAACGGATTGGTCATTATTTTTCTCCAGGCAGATTTCCGCGCTTCTCCTGCTCGTTTCTCCCCGTAGGATTGGGCGATCGGAAATCCGACCAAATAATAGATCAAATCCTCTAACAGGCGGAACATGGCCACAAACACGAGGCTTACTTCGCCTAAAAACACAAAGCAAAACAGATTGCCGAAGCTGCCTAAATTCGTGTACATACCGGAAGAAAACATGGCTCCAGTCTGCGCGCGATCCATCTTCATCCACTTTGCCGCGGCAAGAGCAAGGGCGCCGCCGAGGCATAATGTGGCCGCACCCAGTACCGGCAGAAGGATGAGACGGGGCTCGTCCAGCTGCACGTTCCAAAAGGCTCCCATGATGATGATCGGATTGACCACCAGCAGGGCGGCCATTGTGCATGCTTTTAAAATCGTATGCATTCTTTTGGCAGACGGAATCACTCCTTTGTCAAGCAGGACTCTCAAGCCTCTGCCGAAAAGCAACCCCGCCAGGATGATCGATAGTGCAAAAATAAAATTTCCCATAACCTAAAATAACTCCTTTAAGCTAACAGCATTTTCTTCAAATGATGTGATGTATATGCGGTGTCCAGCAAATACGGAAAATAAAAGCAAATAAGGTTCTAATGAAACGGCCGCCACCGGTTACATGAACAGCCTCCCGTCACTACTGCAGAAACCTCCAATGACAACGAACAGAAACACTGGACAGTGCTGTTTCCCAAACTTTTGGAACATCCTTTATCTTATCACACTATTAAAAAAGGAAAAGCGTTTCGTATTTTTCAAAATCAGATTGCTCGGTCGCTAATCCATTTCCTTTCTCCCTACGGATGCATGTATAGGTGGACGCATTGCATCTGGCTTTTTGGTGAGTTTTCTGCAAATTCCCATTGTCGTAATTTTCGCCAAATGGTAAGCTTAAGACAGCGGCGAAATTCGTCAAAAAAATACATTTTTCTACATTAACTTTTCAGCAATCGTTGTGTGTTTAAAACACGATGACACAGCAGCGGTAAGAAGGCAAGGCGTGGAAGTCATGAGCAACGGGCCGTACATGGGAACGTGCGTGAGAGTGGAAGTGCAACGTAACGGTAATTTGGCCGGCAATGTTTCTAGTAATAGTATAATAAAGGAGGCTGTAAACAATGAAGTGGATGAACAATCTGAAATTCGGTACAAAATTAAACGTTGTAATTATCGGAATATTATTAGTTTTCTCTATCATTATCTTATTTGTTGTCCGAGCAGAAATTACAGACAGTATTAAAGAAACTGCCGTTAATAAAGCCCAGTCCGATTTAGCACTTAGTTACAGCCTGATTGATCATAAATACCCCGGAGAATGGTCGATCCAGAATGGCGAATTGTATAAAGGGGATACAAGAATAAACGAGAATGACGATCTCGTCGATTCCGTTGCTGAGATGACAGAAGGAACAGTAACCGTTTTTCAAGGGGACACTAGAGTTGCGACCAATGTCATCACCGATGGACAACGGGCTGTCGGCACACAGGCGTCCGACAGTGTCATTCAAGCGACTCTCGTGGAAGGAAACAACTATTACGGGGAGGCTGATGTTGCAGGACATGTCTATCAGACTGCCTACATGCCAGTAACAGACAGCAGCGGTGAAATCATCGGCATGTGGTATGTCGGTGCTTCCCAAGCGTTTATCAGCGAGTCCATCACCTCGGTAATGATTCATTTTTTCATTACCTTGTTGATCATTTTGGCAGTAGCAGTTGCGCTGGTCTATTTTTTCAGCAGGCGTATCAGACAGCGGTTAACAACCATTACAGTGGCGTTAGAAAAAGCCGGAAGCGGTAATTTCACCGCAGTTTCCGCGGACCGCTCGGAAGACGAAATCGGCCAGTTATCGCAAAGCTACAATAAAATGAAAGACAGTTTAATTGATTTGATCGGGCAGGTCGCACAATCATCGGAACAAGTGGCCGCCTCTTCGGAACAGCTGTCTGCCAGTGCCGAAGAAACAAGTAAAGCGGCAGAAAGCATCGCAATCTCCATCCAGGAAGTTGCATCCGGAGCCGACAAACAAGTGGAAAGCACCGACAAAATCAGCGCTGCCGCTGCCGATCTTTCGAATGGGATGGAGCAAATCTCACTCAATATTGAAACCGTGAACAATACATCGAAAAAAGCAGCGCTGCAAGCAAAATCCGGAACGGAAGTCCTGACGAATACCGTAAACCATATGCAGCAAATAAGTGATAAGACGCTCTCTACAGCAAAGCTTATTGAGCTCCTTGGAGGAAAATCGCATGAAATCGGCAATATTGTCAACTTAATAACTGATGTAGCCGCCCAAACAAATTTATTGGCATTGAATGCTGCCATTGAAGCAGCACGGGCAGGGGAACATGGAAAAGGGTTTGCCGTTGTCGCCGATGAAGTCCGTAAGCTGGCGGAGCAGTCCAATACTTCTGCATCACAAATAAACACTCTCGTTGAGGAAATTCAAGATGTCATCGCGCAATCCGTTTCCGCGATGTCAGAAGGACGGCAAGCTGTGGATTCTGGAATCGGCTTTGTTGATCAGGCCGGAGATGCCTTCCATTCCATTGCAGGCTCAATTGATGACGTTTCCGGACAAGTCGGAGAGGTTTCTGCCGCCATTCAGCAAATGACAGCAGCGACGCAGGCGATCGTTTCCGCAATCAATGTATCCAAAGAGATCTTGGTAACCTCTGCCGAAAACACTCAAAATGTCGCTGCGTCCGGAGAAGAACAAAATGCCTCAATGGAAGAAATCACCTCCTCCGCAGAAGCGCTCAGCCTGATGGCGGAAGAATTGCAGCAAGCCATCCAGAAGTTTAAATATTGAAAGACAAAGGTGCCAGGCACTCTGTATGACTTTACAGTACCACAGAGTGCCTGGCACCTTTTCATGTTTTTGTTGAAATCCCCTATTTTGGCATTTTCTCTTTGTGAGATGGTACCGGCAAGCTGATAATAGTTGCGAATACATTCCACAGGTGTATAATAAATTAGTAAATATTTCTAATGGCGAGAAAAGTGATTATGCTTCTCTCCACCTATGAAAACCGTTTTTCGGAGAGAGGGCTTAACGAAGAGATTCGCAGCCGCGGTTCCCGGACTTTTTGAACACTCTCTATAAAGTACGTTTCAGCATACATGAAACCATACTTACTGTAAAAAGGAGAATTACATATGCAGGCGCAACCAGTTCAACTGAAAGCCGAGGATGCTCCTCAGTCACAAACGATGTATCGCATCCTCCTCATTATCGGCTTTGTCCATTTGTTAAACGATTCGATCCAGGCAATTATCCCGGCGATGTTTCCCGTTCTTGAAAACTCCATGGGACTGACCTTTACCCAGCTTGGCTTCATCGCATTCGCCTTGAACTTCACATCATCTCTCATTCAGCCCGTCGTCGGCTTATATACGGATAAAAATCCGTCTCCGTATGCCTTACCAATCGGACTGTGCTTCACCTTCGCCGGAATTATCGGGCTGGCGTTTGCCCCGTCGTTTTGGTATGTCATGCTGTCCGTCATTTTCATCGGGCTCGGGTCGGCAACGTTTCATCCGGAAGGCTCCCGCGTGGCTTACATGGCTGCCGGCGGCCGCCGCGGGCTGGCACAGTCAATTTATCAGGTGGGCGGAAATGCCGGTCAGGCCCTGGCACCGCTGATCACCGCACTCATCCTAGTTCCGTTCGGACAATTCGGCGCCATCTGGTTCACCATTGTTGCCGGTCTGGCGATCATGCTGCTTTTTTACATTGCCCGCTGGTACTCGGAGCAGATCGCTGTCCAGCGTTCAATCAAGCAGCCGAAAAAGAAAGCGGCCGCAGCAGGAAACAAACAACTGGCAGCTAAGAACCGGAAAGTCGTCAGGTATGCCATCCTGCTGCTGATTTTCCTCGTCTTTGCCCGGTCATGGTTTCACGCCGGGATTACGAACTTTTATTCCTTTTTTTTGATTGAACAATATCAGCTGACGATTGCCCAGGCGCAAGTGTATATTTTTATTTTTCTCGCATCTGGCGCGGTTGGAACCTTTGCCGGCGGGCCGCTTGCCGACCGGTTCGGAAAGCGGAATATGATCTTTTTTTCCATGCTTGGAGCAGCACCGCTTGCACTTGTTTTACCGCATGTCGGGCCAGTAGCCGCATACCCGCTGATGGCGGTAATCGGGTTTATCATCTTATCCAGCTTTTCTGTCACCGTCGTTTATGCCCAGGAATTGGTGCCTGGAAAAATCGGTACGGTTTCCGGCTTGATTGTCGGCCTTGCTTTTGGCATGGGGGCGGTCGGTTCCGTTGCCCTCGGCTGGCTTGCCGACCTCGCCGGCTTGACGAACACGATGCTGTTTACCGTGCTTCTGCCGTTTATCGGCATTCTGACAATGTTCCTGCCGTCGGATAAACAGCTGCAGGTAATTAATCAATAAGAGCGTTCCCACAAACTAAAATAGAGGTATCTATGGCTCCGTTCGCTACTCGCCTTAAGACGAGAAAACCACTCATCTCAAGGCTTTTAAAAGATGTAGCGACTCCGTTCATAGCTTCGATGCTGTCTCGAAAGGTCAAGAACTGACTTTTCGAGACAACACCTTCCAATCCTTCTTCAGCATTCCGTAAACAATGTGATCCACATAATGATCGTACAGCCACTCAGCCTGGCGGATGCGGCCCTCCTCTCGAAATCCCAGTCGTTCCGGTATGGCCCGGCTTTTCTTATTTCCTTCCGCCGCCCGAATATCGACCCGGTTCATTTTTAATACCTCAAACGCATACGTCGTTAAACCGGCAGCTGCCCTTGTCATAATCCCACGCCCTTGATAATCATTGCCCAACCAGTAGCCGATGTAAGCCACTTTATTCACCCAGTCTGTTTCATTAAAACCGGCAACCCCCGCAGCCTCGCCTTTATACACGATAACGGTATTCAATGATTTCTGTTCAGCATAGTTCTTCATGCTGGAGGCGATAAAGCTTCTCGTATCTTCCAAAGTCTTATTGACGTCAAGCCACGGCAGCCATTCCTTCAAGCTGTCTCTTGACTGGTCGGTTAACGCGAAAACACATTCGGCATCCTGTTGATCGATTAATTTCAATGACACCTCGTCATCAATCTTATAAACAAACATCATTATCCCTCCAAAAAGCTATTTTCAGTACTTTAGCACAAATTTCCGACAACCTCACTATTTTTTTCGGAAAAACACTGCATTTGTTTTCTAAAAGAGCGTATTCAAAAAGGCAATGGCTCCGCTCGATGCGCCATCTACGAGAAAACCACTCATAGATGGCATGAAAAGAATGCATCGGCTTCACTCATTGCTTCCTGTTTGTTCAAAAAGATGAAAAGCGATCTTTTTGAACAAACACTAAAAGGAATATTCTGTCCTTCTTTAGCCGAACCGGTACGAAACTGCGCTCCGCGGGCTTCCCGGCTTCATTCCTGTTGCACACTCACAGCCTGAAATATGTTATATTGGGAACAGAATTTTTTTACAGACTGCAATATTGGATGAAGAGATGTCTCAAGCTCTCGTGGACTGACGCCTCCAGCAATAATATTAAAGAAGTTACATACTTTTTGCGTATATGTGCAAGAGAACACCATAACGGCAAGCAGGGTGCGGCGCGACAAAATCAAACAGCTGATCTCAAACAGCGGATCGTTCACACCCCATACATGAGCAGCGGAGAGACAAAGCTAATGCTAAGAATTCGCCGTCAATGTTTCCGAATTTACTGAACACCTTCTATAAAACAGGAGTGATGATGATGCAATTAACTATCAAGGCCAACGGCAAGAACGTGCGAGTACTCTCCTATTTGTTGGCAAAAAATCCTGACAATCTTTACGAGCGGCAGCATAAAGGCCATTTCATCCGCTTTTTTTACAGCAAGTTTTCCGATCAGGAGTTGGAAGCTGTTATCTTCGTAACACCGGACCCGCTGGAGCTGGTGAAGAACAGCGCAGCCGCGTACGACATTACTCATTATATCAACGACCGAGAATTTGTCGTCAGCAGCATCTTCTGCTCCCTGGTCCGCTCCGCCCTTGGCACTGCCTTAAACGGTCAGCCAAAGGAGGACTACCGGGAGTGGGTCGATCAGCCGTTTTCACTGGAGTTTCAGTTCGGACCGGTCGCTTCCACCCTTTCCGACCAGCAGTTGCGCGATCTCTTTGAACCTTTAGGCTATGAAACAACGATTGCTGCAGGAGAAGCAAACTATTCGTTTTCCGTCAAAGCAAAAAGCAGCGCAAGATTCCTTTCCATCAAGGGAGAGACGACGCTGCAAACCGGCTTGAGACAGCTGTTTGTCCTGATCCCGGTGATGGACAATTACAAGCACTATTTTATCGATGAAAAAGAAATTGAAAAGCTGGAGAGATACGGACAAGGCTGGTTGGAAACACACCCGCAAAAGCAGTTTATTCTGCGTCACGCCCTCCGCTTCAAAGAAATTTACAACAAACTGGAATATGGAAGTTTTTTGCATCCCGGAGCATCCTCAGAGCCAAAAACCGATGTCGCAGCCGGACAAAAAGCAGAGAAGAAAGTCCGCCTGAACGAGCAGCGGTATCAAAAAATAATCGATATCATCAACCAGGAAAACGCAAAGGAAACGATTGTCGATCTCGGCTCTGGCGAAGGCAAGCTGGCGGTTCAGCTCGGATGTGTAAACGGCGTGAAAGAAATTTTAGCCGTCGAGCCGTCGGAATATGCGTCTCTCCAAGCATTGGAGCGATTTCAAAAACGAGAACAGAAGCCGGGCTTTCTCGTACCAACACCGGTTTTCAGCTCGCTATTCTATTACGACGAGAGGCTGGCGAACAAGGACATTATGATTTTATGCGAAGTCATTGAACACATTGATGAATACCGTCTGCCAAAAATCATCGAAATGATTTTCAAAGACTATCGACCGAAAATGCTGATCATTACCACACCGAATAAAGAGTACAACGACGTGTACGATTTACGCGGACACTTCCGTCACGACGATCACCGCTTTGAATGGACGAGAGCCGAATTTCGCCGCTGGTGCGAACAAAACAGCGGCGATTATCCGTATGAACTAACGTTTGACGGGATTGGCGAAGAACATGAAGCATACGGCTGCCCGACACAGCTGTGCAAGTTTGTGAGAAAGGAAGGCGAATAAAGATGCGAATCACCTTGCCGCACGCAGGAATCGTGCTACTTATCGGACCATCGAACAGCGGAAAGTCCCATTTAGTCAAGCACCTAATTTCCGAAAATATTCTGTCAGCATCGGAAGCCGTCAGCTCGGATACGTACCGTGTGCTTGTCAGTGACACAGAGTTTATCAACTGGCGGGGGAAGCCGCAGGAGGAAGCCGACAGCATTTACGACACCTATCAAGCCATTTCCCGGGAAGCGTTCGCGATTCTCGATGCCACCGTGGAAGCACGCTGCCGGTTAAACAAATTGACCTTTGTGGACGCGACACATCTCCGTCCTGATGACCGGAAACGATACCTGGACATCGCCAGGATAAATCATGTGCCGATCATCGCCGTCGTCCTGGATATTCCGTTGGAAACATTGCTGCAACGAGACGACCAGCGCGACAGCCCCCGCGGAAAACGGCGGATAAAACAACAATATCAACTGTTTACAAAGGAAAAGCGTTTGCTGAAAAAAGAACATTTCCTGGCAACGTATTTTGTGAAAAATACCGCTGAACTCGCTTTTGAACGGCGCAGCAATCCAATCGAACGGGATATTCAGCACGGGATTGATATCATTGGCGATATTCACGGCTGCTATGACGAAATGATCCAGCTGTTGGAGAATTTAGGGTACGTCAAAAATGACGAGCAGCTTTATCTTCATCCGGCGGGAAGAAAATTTGTCTCCATCGGCGATTGCATGAGCCGCGGATCCCGTTCCTTGGATACGATGCTGTTTTTTACCCGCCACATCAACAACGGTCTTGCCTATATGATTGATAGTAATCACGGCTGGAAAATTGCCCGGTGGCTCGACGGTAAAAACGTGGTATTGAACCATGGCGACGAAAAAGTGGCCGAGGAATTCAGCGAATACGAGCGGAAACATGGCGCGGGGGCAGCCGCTGCATTGAAGCAGGATATAAAAACAGTTCTTCTGAAGGCCCCGTCCCATTATGTTTTTACGAGAAACGGGACAGCAGTGCTGGTTTGCGTCCACGCCGGCATCAAGGATAAGTACATCGGCAAACAGTCAAAGCGAATCAGCGACTTCTGCCGGTACGGCGATACGGATGGCTTTGATGAGCAAGGGAAACCGATTCGAAAGGACTGGTTTCTTCATCATCAAACGAAGGCATGCATCGTCTGGGGACACGACCCTAAGCCGCAGCCGCTGTTAATCAACAACACGGTCAACATTGATCAAGGAGTGGTCTTCGGCGGCAAGCTGACAGCCTTCCGCTATCCGGAAAAGGAATTTGTCGCCGTCGATGCCGCGATGGATTACTCGGGAGACGCGGACAGTAACCCGCTGAAAGAGCTGGAAAGCAAACGGCTCGATCCGCCGAACATCGCCAAATTCATCAACGGCTACACCGTGTTGACAGAAGCAGCAGGGGATATCCATATTCCTCAGGATGCTGTGAAATCGGCAGTGGATACGATGTCTCATTATACAATCCCTGTGGAAAACCTAATTTATCTTCCACCAACCATGAGCCCAGCCCCGTCTCCTTCATCTTTAGAAGGATATCTGGAGCATCCGGCAGAAGCGATTGCCTATTATCGCAGCCACGGGGTACAGCGATTAATAGCCGAAAAAAAACATATGGGCAGCAGAGCAATATTGTTTTTGTTCAAGGATCGGGCCGCAGGAAAAAAACATGTCGGGTTCGAAACGGAAGGCGTCATTTACACGCGGACCGGCAGACGGTTTTTTCCTGCTTCCATGGAAGCGGCGGTGCTGCGGAAAATAAATCAAGCCCTGCATGCCGGACGATACTTTGAAAAATACAAGACGGAGTTTGTGCTTCTGGACGCGGAAATCATGCCGTGGAATTTAAAGGCAAGCGAGCTGATCCGCCATCAGTATGCCCATGTTTCCGAGACGGCGATATTGGATCGGCAGCTGCTGGAGCAAAAACTGGCGGAAGCGGTCAAAAGCAATGGAAAAGTTGCCGAATGGCGGAAGGAATACCGGCATAAGCTGGACAATGCGGCGGCGTTTCAAGCTATTTTCCAAAAATATTGCTGGGATGTCGACGATCCTGATCAGATCGAGATCGCCCCGTTTCACGTATTGGCCCACAGCGAGGAAACGTTTTTTGACCGTTCGCACCTCTGGCATATGGAAAGAAACCGGGAGCTTGCCGGCTATTCTCCGTTATTCGTCGAAACAGCATTCAAAGTGATCGATGACGCCGCGAGCGAGGCGGCGGTTATCCAGTGGTGGGAGGAGATAACAGCGGAAGGGCACGAAGGAATCGTCATTAAGCCGGAAGCCTTTATTGCTAAAGAGAAAAACAAGCTTTTGCAGCCGGCGATCAAAGTAAGGGGCCGCAACTATCTGCGGATCATCTATGGCATGGATTATCTCGAGCCGGAAAACCTCCGCCGGCTGAAAAAACGGAACACCGGCAAAAAGCAGCGGCTGGCACTAAAGGAATTCGCGCTTGGAATCGAAGGCATCCGCCGCTTTGTGAACAGGGAATCCATCGATCGTGTTCACGAATGCGTGCTCGGTACATTGGCGCTGGAATCGGACCCGGCCGACCCGCGGTTATAATTTATTATGAAGGTGCCAGGCACTCTGTTACTCTTTACCGCGGTAAAGAATGGCAGAGTGCCTGGCACCTTTTCTTTTTCTCACTGCTTCTCTTTATGCCATACAGCGCTATCGTTCCTTCTCTGGCATGAACGGCAAATGTCCATCTCCAGGATTTCCCTGACCATTTCCTCTCCTAATTTCTAGGATTTATCAAGAGCATTCAAATGTATAATCTGAACTTGCTTCACCGTATTTGTTCCCACGATACTTTAAAAAATTCAACGATTCCGCTCATCGCTTTTTTTCTCCGACCACACCCGCTCCTGCAAGCCGAGTCACCCATTCGAACCAATCGACAGAGTCGGTTTAATCTGCAATACATTTCCTAGTATTGGTAGTAGCTTTAAAGGAGGATAGTTTAGGTTGAACAGTTTTTTCCCATTACACAGATACATACAAAAATTATCTTTAATTATTAAACATTGCCTGTTAGTGACTTATCAACAAGGAATGCAATTCATTCGATATTTTTTCCAGCCCACATAAGAGACTCTTTTCAAACTTATTATATGATAACCTGTTATTTACAAAGTAATATTGGTATTTACTTCTATAAATCTCGCTACTATAGATATGTTGCAAATGTTTTGCTAAGCCTGAAACTGTGTATGAATACTTACAATTTTCTGGCATATACCGGGAAGCTTCAACTGATTCAATGTCTGGTGCAACAGTATAAACTCCTGATAAAGACGCTTCTAAGGGAGTAATCCCTAAAGTTTCATATCTTGATGTGCAAACAAAGACAGCTCTTTGTTTTAAAAGACAAAATAGAGAATACAATTCATTTTTCGATAAACTCTCACATATAAAAAACTTTTCTTCATGTTTTCTTGGAATTAATTGATATAACGCTTCCCTATTACTATCGAAATGCAGTCTGTCACCTGCAATAAAAATCTTTACAGGTAGATTTTGCTCCAGTAAAATTAACGAACTTTTAACGAATAAATCTATATTTTTAAAATGATCAATTCTAGCAACAGTGGAAATGAAGATAAGATTATCTGCATTTGGATTAGTAAAATCTAAAATAGCTTTTCTGATGTGGCTTTGATTAGTACAAGGAGTTTGGATTGGTGGAGTGATTTTTAAAATCTTCTTTTCATTGAATCCTGAGGCAATCAAGTATTTTCTTTGCAGTTCGGAGTGTTGTAAAACATAAGCATTCTTGAGTTTGATTAAAGATGACAGACCTTCTTTTTGATACTTTATTAAATGTTTCGTCTTTTCTACCGTTTCATAAGCAACACATGCTTCTGAAAAAGAATAATGTTTAATGAAATCATCTACAAAAGGCCCATGATGTGTAACGACGCTCGGTATGTAGTCTGGGTGGTACTTCATAAGAGTATCGGTTTGATAGTACACGATAGGATAATACGGTATTTGTTGCTTTAATTTCATTTTTAACAGTGCTTCTTCAATCGATTTTTTTATGCAGATTGGTTTCATGTTGAAATTAAACCGCAGAGTGAAGATGAGATGACCCTTTGTTTGATGCTCATCCAAAATCGGAACCTTAATGGATTCATCTCTCTTATAGAGAATTATACCACTAAGTAATTTTTGTTTCTCAAGACATTCAATTACATTGAGTGCAAACGAAGTTGCTCCTACAACATTTGCTGCATTTGCTGATTCCGGAAAATACCTGTGGTTTAAACAAACAACACAAGGAAATAATTTTTCATGCATTTCATAGTTCCTCCTAACACTTTAGTTCTTATAGCACAATCCATTAGATAAAATTCCCTTTTAACTTAATTATATCAATCATCAACTTTATTTTCCAACATTTTATTGATTTACTACTAATATTCTAGTACTAGTATATGTTGAAAAGAGGTTAGCTGTTAAATCTCTATTTTCAACATATCCACACTATATTTAACCTAAACTATCTGTATTCTAACTAAATACTGTAAGATTAAGTTTGAGACCAAAATGTTATCACATTTTCTCTTCCCATTTCGATATTTTAGCGTTCTCTTTGCCTTATATCGGTGCCAGGCACTCTATGACACTTTAAAGTATCATAGAGTGCCTGGCACCGAAAGACCTACTTTTTTTCGCTGCAAGGCACAGTTTAATGCAATGGAACTATAAACCAAATAACAACTTTTTTACTATAAATCACCTTCATTTTTTGTTGTTTTCTACAGTGCATCAGTATCGTCAAACGGAAAAGTCGTTTTCTGTCAAACAAACGCAATATATACTTTCATACATATTCCCCATAAATTAATCGTATTACAGAATAATTTTTCCTGACATTTCCGCCACCGAAAACGAACGACGATTCTTCTTCTACTTCCCCACATTTCTACACTCCGTTGTTTTCCAGCATCCAATCCACCCGCACTTCTCCCCAGACTCCAGCAATCGAAAAAGTAACAGCTCCCCCCGGACTGCAAAACGCCAAATATTATTTCAAAGACCTGGATTAAGCCATGCCTTATCAGCGCTTTTGTCTGTCGAAGACAGCTATCCTTTTACAACTAATGCGCAGTCTTTGTCAGCCGCTTTCATATACTGGATGATTCTGTCCCTTTCTGTCCATCCTCCTTTCAATATTTTGATAAAATTCCTCCTCTTATTGGTGCCGAAATTCCCTTGCTGTTTCCATACGGCTGACATATCATTACGTTCACCAGAAGGTTGTCCTACGGATTAATTATCACGAATATTGATGCACAGACAATCTTCACAATCTCAATTTAGGAGGGAAGTTATGATTATCCATCGCCGTTATCGCCGTAAATTGTCAGCTGTTCTTATTTTGCTGCTGCTTTTGGCTCCATTGTCTCCTTTCGCAGCATCCGGCAGTGCACAAGAAGCACAGTCAGATATCACGACAATGAAAGATTCGCAGAGAAATTCCGCTGCAAGCAAAGTCGATGCAAGCGTCATGAAAGAGTTGGAGAAAAATAAATTCGTTGACGTTTTCATCGAACTGACAGAGCAGACCGACACTTCAAAAGCTGCGACGGAAGCCGTGCAACTGCTTGAAGCTGGCGCCACCGCGTACAATCAGAAGATCGCTTCGCGCCATGCCGTCGTCGATGCATTGCGTACAACGGCGGAGACCACCCAGACACCTCTCATCAAATACTTGGAAAATGCGAAAGCGGAAGGCGAAGTAAAAGAATACGAGAGCTTCTACATCATGAACGTCATTTCTGTCACTGCCACAAGAGCAGCGGTGGAACAGCTTTCGTACTATCCCGAGGTCGCGCGCATTAAAGAAAATGAATTTATTCCGTTGGAACTCCCGGAAAAAACAACCGGTCAGCAAGCACCGACCGCTGACGACGGAATCGAATGGAACATCGAACGTGTCCAGGCTCCCGATGTCTGGAATGAATTCGGCATCACCGGGGAAGGAATTGTCGTTGGTGTAATTGATACCGGAGTACAGTGGAACCACGAAGCGCTCAAAGAAAAGTTTCGCGGCTACAATCCCGACGCCCCCGATCATCCGGAGCCTGCCGGAAACTGGCTGGACAGAATCGGCAACTCCGACTTGCCTGTGGATATACTGGAACACGGGACACATGTTACCGGAACTATCATGGGTCAAGACCCGGATGGAAACAACAAAATCGGAGTAGCTCCCGGCGCGCAGTGGATTGCAGCCCGTGCGTTCTCAGCACTCGGGGGCACCGAAGCCGATCTGTTAGCTGCTGGCGAATTTATGCTCGCACCGGATGGCGACCCGAACCTGGCGCCGGATATCGTGCAAAATTCATGGGGAGGGCAGCCAGGGGAGGACGAATGGTACCGCCCGATGGTACAAGCTTGGCGTGATGCCGGAATACTGCCTGTGTTTTCCGCCGGAAATTCCGGTCCCGGAGCCCGGACGGTAACACCGCCGGCCAACTATCCCGAGAGCTATGCGGTTGCCGCAACGAACAGCAACGATCGCGTCGGCAGCTTCTCCAGCCGTGGTCCTGCCAACTATGATGGAGATCAGAAGCCGAATATTTCAGCGCCTGGAGTGAATATCCGCTCCGCCATCCCCGGCAACGGATATGAAGGCGGCTGGAACGGCACATCCATGGCTTCGCCGCATATATCCGGAGCAGCCGCGCTGCTGCTTGCTGTCGATGCTTCCCTCACGCCGGATGCTATTGAAGAAATTCTTAATGAAACGGCGATTCCTTTAACGGACAGCCAGTATACGCAGGTACCCAACGACGGCTACGGCATCGGTCTCGTCAACGCGTTTGACGCCGTTTCGTCCATTGTTGACGGACTCGGCTTTATCAGTGGACAAGTGGTAACAGCAGGTACTGACGATACTCCGCCTGTCATTGAACATCCCCCGGTGGCTTTCGGTTTTTCCGGTACGGATATGGAAATGACAGCCACTATCACCGACGATGTATCTGTAACCAATGCCAGGCTGATTGTCAGTCATGAAAAGGAAGGGAACGACTTTGCCATTCCAATGTCCCGTATCTCCGGAAATCATCAAAACGGGGAGTACCGCGGCGTCATTCCGCACATGCTTGTTCAGGAGCCAGGATTTGAATACTATATTATCGCCGAGGATTTCGGCGGAAACAGTGTATCGACGGATACGCACTACGTTGAGATTGCATTTGGAATCGTCCCCGGGGAGTACAGTCAGGACTTTGAAAATTACCCGACAGGCTGGATGATGAGCGGAAGCTGGGAATGGGGAAAACCAGAAGCTGGTCCTGAACCTGTCGTCGGTTCCAACGTGATCGGGACAAATCTTTCCGGTAATTATCCCCATGATGCGGCGGACTTGCTGCTGCTGCCTCCACTTGACCTTCGAGACACAGGTGAAGCATCACTAAGAATGAATCACTGGTATGATTTGGAGCAAAATTATGATTTCGGTTACATCGGCATTACCGCTGATTACGGCGAGACATGGGAAATGATTGACACTTTCTCCGAAAGAGGGCAGGAATGGAAGCCTCTCGTTATCGATCTGCAGCCTTATGCAGGCTCTGAAACTCCGGTTTTCCTGGCGTTTGAGCTGACATCGGACAGCAGCGTGGCTTATCCAGGGTGGTATTTGGACAATGTGTCCCTCGTAGGTGAAGATACAGAAGCGCCGGATGCTCCAAAAAAATTGACTGCGGAAACAAGTTCGACAGGGATCAACCTGTTCTGGGAAGCCTCCGCAGCACCGGATATTGCCGGCTACAAAATATACCGTTCCGCCGTTTCCGGTTCTGGCTATGAACTGGTGGCAGATACGAAAAAAACGCAGTACTCTGATACAAAGGTGGAAGGCGGCCAGGAATATTTTTATGTCGCAACCGCCTACGACCATTCCAATAATGAAAGTGACTACTCCAACGAAGCATTTGCAACAGCTCCGAGCATTGACATCGTTTTCCACGCGGATTTTAATGAAGATGACGGCGGCTTTACATCCGGCGGCGCAAACAGCTCGTGGGAATGGGGGGCACCTTCTTCCGGTCCCGGCGAAGCCTACACCGGAGAAAAGCTGTGGGCGACAAATCTTTCCGGGAACTACAATAATAATGAAAACAGCTGGATCATGAGTCCCGAAGTAACCTTAAGTCCTGAACTGACAATGGCGGAATTAAGCTTTGCATACTGGCAAAACATCGAAAACAACTGGGATTTCGGCTATGTGGAGGTGTCTAGGGACGGCGGAGAAACATGGGATACACTAAAAGGCTATACGAATGTATCGGAAAACTGGAATACAGACAGCCTGTCATTGGCAAGCTACATCGGGGAAACGATCCAGTTCCGGTTTGCCATGGAAACAGACGGCTCTGTCGCCCGGTCAGGCTGGTACATTGATGATGTCTATATCCTTGGAAACTATGAGGATGACCTTGCCGGCAGTGCGGACAGCAAGGATAAAAATCTGCCGGAACCTGCAACGATGGACAGGGTGGCTGTCGATCCGGCCAAGGAAAAATTAACTCCGAAAAAGCTGCTTGATTACAAAATACAACACGATCTGAAGACATACAATTTCACCGAGGTAAGCTCAGGCGGGGGGCAGCTCCTTTCCGTCAACGGTCTGCCTGTCGAAGGTACAGTGACTATAGTAGAGACAAACCGCACGACACGAACAAACCCGATTGATGGTTCCTATACACTGCGAACCGCAGCAACCGCGGAAGGGGAAACACTGACAGTACTGGCGGAGGCATACGGGTATTATCCAGCGGAAGCGCAAGTAACCGTGGCGGATGACGAAACAACGATTCAGCACTTCACCCTGGAGCCGCTGCCACGCGGCAGTATTGAAGGTACAGTAACGAATTCACGCTCCGGAGAGCCGATTGCCGATGCAGCAGTGCGACTCCTTGAAGACGCGAACGTCGACGGCAGCAGCACGGATGAAACAGGCCGATTTGTACTCGAAAATATTTTTGAAGGAGAATATACGTTGCGCGTTTCTGCGGAAGGCTATCAGCCTGGGGAAGCAGCAATAACAGTGGAAGGCGGAGAGCTGACGGAAGTTTCTGTCGAGCTGAGCCCGTTCATCGGCTTTGAAGAGGAAATAGCTTACGACAACGGCATTGCGGAAAATGCCCTAGTTTTAAATGCTGCGGGCAACGGTCTCGGGGTACGATTCACTCCGGAAGATACGGCAGTGCTTCGCGGCGTCTCCTTATATATATGGGACAGCGACTGGCCTGATCCTGGAGGAAATGAAATCAGCATCGTCGTCTATGATACGGATGCAAACGGCAATGCCGCTGACCGGGTTATCGGCCCTGTAAAGGTAGAAGTAGAACGCGGGGGCTGGAACTATATCGACCTTACCGAGCACGGCTTTATCACGGACGGTGATTTCTTCATTTCCACCTTGCAGGATCAGATCGGCGAACACTCCCCCGGAATCGGTACTGACGAGGAAAACCCGAATGCGGAAAGATCATATCTTTATGTTCAAGGCGCGTTTCAGCCACATTTTGATAACGGCAATTTTATGATCCGGGCGAATGTCGCTTATTCTCTTGACGCTCCGGTTATCGCTGCACCTCCGGATATGACTTACACCTCGCAAGATACCGTTGAGGTTTCTGGCACCGTGACCGCCGAAAGTACTGTCAAGATTTATAACAACGGAGAATTAGCCGCTGCAGTCGCTTCGGAAAACAAACAATTCGCTGCTGCAGTCGAGCTGACGGAAGGGGAAAACAGCATTTTTGCCACATCGGAAATCGAGCAGGGAGAAACAGATCCATCCGCAACTGTAACAATCGTGAAAGATTCCGTTGCACCCGAGGTCACGATTACCTCCCCGGAGGACGGTTCCATTACAAACAAAGAAACAGTAACGGTTTCCGGCACGGCAACAGACGAAAATCTTGACTCCGTCACCGTGAATGGAAAAAAAGCGGTTGTCGAGGAAGATGGCAGCTTCTCCGTCCGCGTACTCCTCGATGAAGGGGAAAACGTCTTGGCCGTTGAAGCGGTTGACCTCGCCGACAATCATACTGCGGCACACGTGACTGTTCTAGCGAACTGGACCGCCCCGACGCTGGAAAGCATCGAACCGGCAACCAATCTGACCGTCATTCCCGGTGAAGCAGTAACCATTTCTTTCCTCAGTGACTCTGAAGGAGGCAACGCCAGCTTTACGGTCAGCCTTCCAAGTGCTGCGCAGGCTGCTTCGGCAGGTGTAGAAATGGAAGAAACTGAACCAGGCTTTTATATCGGCACTTGGACTGCCCCGGATGTGCAAGTGGATGAAGCCGTGATTGAAATCACAATGACGGATGCGGCCGGAAACACTTCAAAGGCAACGGCGGATGGAAAAATTACTGTTCAACAAATTTCAGCGGGAGCACTTCTTCAACTGATTGAACGTTTGGAAGCGAACGGCGAGATTCCGAAACAAGGCGCGTTGCAATTAAAGCTATCCCTGTCGTTGGCAGAACTGTATTACAAGCTCGGAAAACGCCAGCTCGCTCTGCGGCAAATGGATATATTCATCAGACAGATAGACAGCGGCCTCATGAAGAAAGCGTCACCGGAAGCAAAAGCTCTTCTTAAAACAAGCGCCAACCAGTTGAAGCAAACATGGACAAATAACTAAGGAGCAAACTAGACTTATCAAGCGTCCAGATGCCAGGAATGGGGATGTCTTAAAAGGGGTGTCTCAAAAGGGAAAAACACCCTTTTGAGGCACCCCCGAAGCAATGAGCCACACTTCACCGTGAAACTGCGAGCTGTCTCATTGTATCATCGCGCGCGATGGCACTTGGATCGACATCAGTGCAATACAGGCAGAGAAAGAGACAATGAGTGAAGCCGATGCATTCTTTTCAGGCCGGCTGTGAGTGGTTTTCTCGGAGCCAGGATGGCGACATTCCGCTGTTGCTCACAAATGCAACCTGAATGTGCTTCATCGAGTCAATTTGCGTCGAGTAACCGCAGACGCAGGACGTGAGTAGTACTTAAGCGGAATTGGAGGATGGTGACATTCCGCCGTTGCCCGTAGGACGTGGGCAGCACTTAGGCGGAATTGGGCGCATCGTGCGGAACCATTGCCTTTTTGAACAGACTCTTATAGTTTTCGCTTTTGGCACAGCCCCAATGCGCTCGCTTTATACAATATTGGCATAATCATTTTCCTCAACAAGTATAAAATCTCGCTGTCCCGTCCAAGTAAAGTCCCATTTTCGCCGATTTCAGTTTTCCTCAACAATTATAAAACCCCACGGCTCCAGTTCGACCTTGTCGTTGTTTTGGACAGTTTTTCCGGCTATCAGCTCTGTTCCATCCCCGTAGTAATAGGTCCATGACGCTTTTTCAGCTGAGTAATTAAAAAAGTAGCGGACGGTCCTGCCATATTGATTGCGTCCGGACTTGATGATGAGGGGAAAGGCTATTTTCTGGTCATTTCCCCATAATCCCGCCTTCTTGATACACTGCGCCAGCAGCTTACGGACGACTGCTGGGCTTAATATACAGCCGATATACGTAGCTGTCCCCTTACCGTAGCTGTTTTGTGTCACCGCTGCGTATTTTCCCCAATGGGGATGATCATAGGAAGCAAGTACTTCCGCAGTCGTCGGAATCAGCAATTCCATCCAAGTCTCGACACCGTTGTTTTCCACCCCTGCAAGAAACGGCTCCCCTTTCAGCGAAACATGCTTCGGTTCGACAAACATGTTATAGTAAATTCCGCAAGCTTGATGGATGATTCCAGGCTGACGGCTTGGGCGGACCTTGACATTTTCGTCGGTGAAACCACTCTTGAAAGTATAAACAATATGTCCGCCATCCTTTACATAAGCATTCAAACGCTCCAGCACTTCATCGGAGGCGCTGTATAAAGCGGGAACAATCAGCAGCCGATATTTAGCCAAGTCGTTTTCTTCAGGTGAAACAAAATCAACGCCGATATTCATTTGATATAGTTCGTCATAAAATAAGCGGACGATATCATTGTAATTTTTGTTGCCGGACTGGGTAAATGGAAACCATTCCAGCGCCGTCAACGCTTCGTTGCTGACAAGCATCGCCACCTTGTTTGTTTTCGTTAAATGAATCAGATGCGGGGAAAGCCGCTTGAAATCCTTCCCGATCGTTGTTGCTTCCTCGTAAACCGGATTCGTCTCAAAGTCATGGCTGAGCAGCCCTTTCCAGTATGTTTCGCAGGCATTATGAATCGAATGCCAATGCCAGTACATCACGAGATCGGCTCCAGAGGCGAGATGGCTGAAAGCCTGCAACCGCAGTTGTCCGGGAAACGGTGTCCAATGTGGAAACGCCTGCGCCTGGGTTTCAATGACGTAATAATTGCTGCCCTTTGTCGATCTCGCCATGTCGCCACCAAAAGAAATTTCAATACCGGTCAGGTCGTCCTGAGACGGGTGATAGATATCGACTCCGGTGATATCGAAGGGTTTGGATGCTTCAAAATGATTCACATCCGGCTGCACTCCGTAGGAATGGCCCCGCCATTCGAAATCAAAATTTTGGGTCACAAATTGATGCGGCTGCTTGTATTCATTGACAATCGCTGTCTGCCAGGCAAGAAACTCCGTCACCAGCTTTCGTTGAAATGTCGCAAATTCAGCGCCGAGGCTGCCGTTGATTGTACCAACAACGGAAGGAAAGTCCTCCCAGCTATTGATCCGGTTACTCCAATAGTCCAGCCCGAACGCACGGTTCACATGGTCCAAGGTTTCGAACTTTTCCCGGATATATTTGATAAACAGCAGTTGAACATTGGGGCCGGCGGTGTGATAATGCTTTGTTTCGTTATCCGTCTGAAAGCCGATGACTGCCGGATGGCCGTTTACCCGGCTGATAAGCTTGCGAATGATTCTTTCGCAGTAAAAAAGATATGTCGGATTAGTAATATCCATGATTTGACGGGCACCATATTTCCCTTTTCCCTGCGAGGTAACTGCCAGCACATCGGGATGCTCCTTCACCATCCAAGTGGGCACGGCATAGGTGGGCGTCCCGACGATCACATTGATTCCCTCCTGATGCATCGCATCAAGCACCCTGTCGACAGAACGGAAATCAAATACACCATTCTGCGGCTCGTGAGTACTCCAAGTGGATTCGGCAATCCGCACAACATTGATCCCCGCCGCCTTCATCATCTCTATATCTTTATTGAGGCGCTCCACCGGCATGTACTCATCGTAGTATGCCGTTCCGTATAATAGTTGCTCCATCATCATCCCTTCTTTCTTGTCCATCCCGCGTTCTGATTGAGCGAGGTCGATTTTTTTACCCTTTCACCGCTCCTTCCGCAATGCCCTTCATAATGAATTTTTGGAACACCATATAGAAAACAATGACCGGCACAGCCGTGATGACCAACGATGCCAGAATGCTCGGCCAGTCGTTGTTGTATTCGCCGAAAAACATATTGATGGATAAAATAAGCGTATAGTCGTTTACATTTGTCAGCATCAACAACGGCAGCAAAAAGTCGTTCCACAGCCACAGCAGATTGAGGATAGCGATGGTAATCAAAATCGGCCGCAGCAGCGGAAAAATAATTTTAACGAAAGTCTGCAGTTCACTGCAGCCGTCGATTTTCGCCGACTCTTCCAGTTCTTTCGGTATCGTCTTTACAAAGCCGTGGCAAAGGAAAATGGCCATGTTCACACCAAGGCCGATATAAATCAAGCCTAAGCCCACCGTCGAGCCTTGAACAGACAGCCCTTTCGCGATTTGCGTCAGCGTTATCATAATGGAATGAAACGGCATCAGCATCGATGCAATAAACAGCAGGAAGAACAACGTGCTGATTTTCCCTTTCGTCCTTGCCAATTTATAGCCGGCGAGGGCGCCGCAGACAATGATTCCAGTCATTCCCACAAACGTTACGACAACCGTATTCCACATGCTGTTGAAAAAATTAATTTGCGACATCGCTTCCAAATAGTTATCGAAGCGCAGCGACGACGGCAGTGCCAACACATTGTTAAAAATCTCTTTTTGCGTCTTAAACGAGTTTATAACGGCCATGTATATCGGAAACAGGGCAAAGACCGCAAACAAGAGAAGCAAAGTGAAATTAGCAAAGGAAAGCAGTGTTTTCTTTTTCATGACTCCACCTCCCTTTTCTTCATAATGCTGACCTGGATCATCGTGATGACGAGCACAATGATAAACAGGATCATCGCTTTCGCACTTGCATATCCATAGCGGTAATTACCGGAGAATGCTTCCTCGTAAATGTTCAACGCGATGACTTGCGTGCTTCTTCCCGGACCTCCCCCGGTCAGGGCGTATACAAGGTCAAAAACCCGAAAGGCATCATTCAGCGTCATAAACAAACAAATGGTGACCGCGTGCATGATCATCGGCAAAGTTACGTACAGCAAAGTTTGAAATGGAGACGCGCCGTCGATGATCGCGGCTTCCTTCAAATGCTTCGGAACCCCCTGTAATGCGGCGATATAAATGATCATCATATATCCGATCCCCCGCCATAACGATGCAATGGCAATGGAATAAAAGGAAATCTTCGGATCACTTGTCCACGACTGATCCAGAAACGTTAGGAAAGCCCATTCCGACAGCTGCGGCAGGACGGTTGTAAAAATAAACGACCACATAAACGCCGTGATGATCAGGCTGAGCATGTTCGGCATAAAAAAGACGGTTCTGAAAAACGTTTTGCTTTTTGCCCGCTCCTCAATCATCACCGCCAAACCTAAAGCAGCAATATTTTGTACAACCAATATTACAACGGCATATTTCAACGTAAATCCAATGGAATGTATAAAGTCAGGGTCATCCCGAAGCGCCTGAATGTAATTGTTAATACCGACAAAATCATGCGTCCGCGCCAGACCGTTCCAATCCGTCATACTGTAATATCCCCCGCCGATGGCAGGTATCAACAGAAAAACAGAGTAAAACAGCAATGCCGGTCCAAGAAACAGCAGCATCGAAAGAAACGATTTATATTTTTTCTCTGCCGGACGACGATGGATGGTGATTGGCAAATACCACTTCCGTTTCACGCCCGCAGTTTGTTTTTTCGCTGACAGCATCGTACACCTCCTCATTTCTGGCATAAATACGGCTGTCCCCTCCCCGCTCGACTATATTTGCGTACGCACGCTAGTGGGAGACTGTGGAGTCACAGTTCTACACCTGGTTTTCACTCAGGCTTCGACACCCCATTGTCATGACGGCTGCGCCACAAGCGGAAGTGGGGACAGCTTGTTGTTTTTCTGTGAAGTACGGCTCGTTGTAAGCTATCTTTTTGAACAATCACTTATAAAACGTGTTCAAAAAGGCAATGGTTCCGCTCGATGCGCCCAATTCCTCCTAAGTGCTGCCCACGTCCTATGGGTAACGGCGGAAGGTCGTCATCCTGACTCCGAGAACATCACTCCTAGCCGGCATGAAAAAGAATGCATCGGCTCCACTCATTGCATCGTGTTGTTCAAAAAGATTAAAAGCTATCTTTTTGAACAATCACTTATAAATTGCTGTGGCTACTTGTTAATTTCATTATATTGCTTCCATGCCCGATCCAGCGCTTCGATCACTTGTTCTTGCGTAAATCCGCCTGACAAATAACTTTGAAAGGCTTTTTCCGACTCCGACTTTACTGCTTGCGGAATCGGCGGATCCTGATACGCTTTACCGGCAGCAACGTACTCATTGGAATCAATCAGCCATGGAAACGGTTCAAAGTCGTGAACGGTGGCAACGTGATTGAATTTCAAGTCTTCAAACAACGCCGACGAATCATTTTCGTCTAAAATATAATTCAGCAAATCCTTTGCTACTTTCTTGTTTTTACTGTCACTTGACACCGCCAGAGAGGTTGTTGTCGAGCTGTTGATCAAGGTGGCATCACGGTTCTCATTGATCGGCAGCGGGGCGACGCCAAAATCAAAGCCTTCATTTGCAGCGAGAATCGACTCGGCAAACCATGGTCCCTGCACCCACATTGCCGCCTCTCCGTTGGCGAAGTTCACACTTCCCTGATCGCCGTCGGTTTCAAAGCCGCGCGGAGTGGAATGGGCGTCGACCAGATCCATGATTTCAAAAAAGCCTTCCAGTTCCGCAAACGAGCCTTCATCCTGATTCATTTTTTCCATGAAGTCAGGATAATCGGTATGGATCAATCCGCCGACGACGAGCGGCAAAAACAACTGCGGAATCCACGCCTCTTTATATGATGCGAGGAACGGCGTGATATCGTTTTCTTCAAGCGCGGCGATCACTTCTTTCATTTCCGTCAACGTTTCCGGCAGCTCCAGCCCTAGTTCTGCAAAAATCTCCTTGTTATAAAGATATCCCCAGGACAACGTTTCCAATGGGAGCGCGAGCACTTTCCCGTCCTGTGTCACCGCTTCTCGCGGCGCATCGAGAAGCGTATCCACAAACGGCTCATCGGTTAAGTCCTCCAGATAGCCGGCGCTGTGAAACATTGGTATATCGTTCACCGCATGAACGCTGAAAATATCCGGGCTGTCATTGGACGCAAGCCGAGTTTGTAAAATTTGTGTCGCCTGATCAGCCGCCGGCAATTCGAGAATAATCTCCACGTCGATTCCGTGGTCTTCCTTGTATTTTTCTGTGAATTGTTCAAAATAAGACTCGTATTGATTTTTGAATCGCGGTTGGGCAATAAAGATTTTCAGCTCCACCTTGTCCCCTTCACTAAGGGAATTTCCTTGAGCTGTTTCCTCCCCGTCGTCATTACCGCATGCCGCAGCAATGACGATAATCAAAACTAACATCAGCATTCCGAGTATTTTTTTCATGCTATTTACCCCCTTCTTTTAATGAATGCGCTTTCATTCTACTTCAAATTGCCGCGTTTGACATTTGACTATATTAGCGCCTTCCTTTGTACTTTTTTAATCACAGCTTTCCAGGGGGGATCCCAAAGCGTTTTTTGAATACTCTGTAAAAATATGATACATCTTCATAGCCAACCATATCGGATATGGATTTTATTTTGAATGCTTCTGTGGACAATAGCCGCTTCGCCTCCTGCATTCTGCATTCAATGATGTACTCGGTCACGTTTTGCCCGAACTGTTTTTTAAACGCTTTGCTTAAGTACTCTTTACTAACATAAAACATCGCTGCCAGTTGACTTAAAGAAATTTGCGGATCGGCATAGTTACGGTCAATATATGTTTTGATTTTTTCCAAGTTAATTTTTGTTTTCGCTTTGTTTTCCGTCACCAAATAAGCTATCAGCAACTGATAAATACTGGCGAATTGCCGGACTAATTGAGCAACGGATTTCTTCTCCGTGTAAACAAGCTTCACCGTTTCGATAAATTCGGTATCGATAATATGATATTTGTAAAGTTGTTCTTCCACGAGCAGCATCAATTCATGATAGAGTTTAAAGGCGATGGACTGCTGCTCATTGGCGGCAAGGGTGTTTATGCTCCTGAGCAGGCCGTCAACGGCGTTCGGCAGCTCCGCTTCGTTTTGTTCGGAAATCAAGCTGTTTATTGTACTCTTAAACTCGTTTAATGCCGGGAGCAGACTCACATTGATGAGATAAGCATAATCCACTCCCCTTCCTTTTTCTGTTAAAATTTCATTCGCGCATTTATTCAACGCCAAATTCAATTCCTCGGCGTTGACCGGCTTCAGCAAATACTCCACTACTTTGGATCGGATCGCCTGCTTCATGTAAGTAAATTCATCGTAACCGCTCAACACGATCGTTTTCACATGCTGATGCTCCTCCATCACTTTCTTTAATAAAGAAACGCCGTCCACTCCGGGCATGTTCATATCCGTTATCAAAATATCTGGATGGAGGGAAGCAAGCAATTGTTTGCCTTCTTCCCCATCCTTTGCTTCGCCGACAATCTGCATACTCCATTTATCCCAGTCTCCTAATCTCTTAATTAAATCAAGCGTTGATTTTTCGTCGTCAACAATAAGTACGTTAAGCATTTCCTGCACCTCCAGAAGATTTAATCGGAATCAGCAGCTTTATTTCTGTTCCAGATTGACAAATGCCATTGACTGTCACACCGTACTCTATTCCGAAGGCTAATTTCATTCTCGAATCCACATTGATGATCCCGATGCTGTCTTTTTCCATTAACGGATTGGAGAGGTTTAACCGCAGTTGAGCGTTGATAGCTTCCACTGTTTCTTTTTCCATTCCTGTGCCGTTATCGGTAATAACGATTTCCACCTCGTTAAAAACCTTTTGGACTACGATGGAAAGCTGCCACTTCGACGTGCTTGATGAAAAACCGTGAATAAACGAGTTTTCGACAATCGGCTGCAAACAAAGCTTCGGCAGTTTCACATGACTCGCCTCGTCGTCAACATAAATATCAACGTCGATCCGTCCCTCAAATCGCATTTCCTGAATATGAATGTACTCCTGCAGGTGCTTCATTTCTTCCGCGATTGTCACGAAGCTGTTCGGGCGCCGTGTAATATAGCGGAATATGTTGCTCAGGGATTTAATCACCGAATACACTTGACCGCCCCGATTGGACAAGGACATATTGCCGATAAGCTGGAGGGTGTTGTGTAAAAAATGCGGGTTAATATTCGATTGCAAGGCGATAATCTGCGCATTCTTTTTTTCTATTTCCAGCTTGTATTCCTTGTCGATGAGATGTTTAATCCTGGCGATCATGTTGAAAAAGCTTTTCTGCAATTGTCCAATCTCATCCTTTCTGTCAGACGGCCGGATGGCTGTCGTAAACGAATGACGCTCTATAGAATTCATTGATTCTGCAAGGGAAGTGAGCGGCTTCAATATCCTGAGCGAAAAGATGAGGACAAACAGGAAGGAGGACAGAACAGCCACGACTCCCACCAGTGCCCCGGTTTTTATTGTTTGCATCGTGCTTTCGACAATAACCGTATTCGGGACCAATTTTACAACATAGATATTCCCGTCGGAAATTTGATCAAAAAACACATACATATTGTTGCTTTGGAAGTGGTTGGCGGCCGGTGCCTGATCTACAATCGCGCGGTAAATATCCCCGTATTCTTCGCTCTCTTTTCCCTGTGAAAAAGGGCTGTGGAAAACGTCACCTGCGCGGTCCAGCAAAGCGATGGTGCTGATGTCTTCTGCGCCCAGTAAATCAAGAGAATCCTCCAAGTAGCTCCAATCTACTTCTATCGAGAGAACACCGATCTTTTCCCGATCGCTAAAACGCATGATATCGCGCATAAAAATAAATTTTTCATATGCGGTATCGTTTGCCACATAATAAATCCCTGAATATCCTAATTCCGTTATCCGCTGACCGCCATCATTGTATCCGCTTTCATTTCCAGCCCTAATATTTTTCTCATTTTCATAAACAGTTAACGAGACAGCATGAATCACATCTGTGTTCGTATAATAAATCGCATACAATTTTCTTTCTATGCTTTTTTGCGCGCTGAACTGCAGAGAAGTATCCGGGTCATTTAAATCTGTGATATTGTTCTGAAATTCCTTGTCCACCAATAAAGAAAAGAGCAGCCTGTCCATTTCTGTTATTTTTTCATCGCTGTATTTTCCCGCCAGTCTCGTGCTGGATATATTGGATGAAACGATTTCTTCGGCCATGCTTCTGGAAGAAAAGTAGTTGGATATCACGGTTATCAACAGAATAGGAATTGCGACAAGCAGCGTCACCCACATGATTAATTTGTACCGTATACTGCTGCTGATCGCTTTCGGAATGATATACATGTGGTGAAAGTATCGTCCGTTATATTTCATCGCTACTTCATTCCTTTTTGTGTGTGTCGTTGTGTGCTCTGTATGTTCCACAGCATCCTTATCAGTCGTTTTATTTTCACACCATCATGTCTATCTACGTTCATCGTACCTTGATTTTAAAGTGTTGGAAAGAGGAAAATGTTCTCTTTCATAAGTACCCAAACCAAGGTATGTCTCAACAACGACACTGGGAATCCACTTCGTTTATAAGAGTAGTTGATTTTTTTTTCATACTGGAACAAATATAGGAATACTACAACTTCCTCCAGTAAATCCATGACCGTCCTTCGTGAATTGCAAGAAACCAAAAAATAGATTGCCGTCGCTAAAGCAAAAGTGGTGGCAGTTCTGGAAATGAAAAAGACCTCAAATGAACTTATCACATTTGAGGTCTTCAAATTTATATCTATGGTTCTAATGTAAATCTTTCTTCTAAAACTTCATTGTCTTTCGTCCATTGAATATACAATTCATATTTATATCCCTCGATTGGAGGGTTAGGCATATATGCAGTTTCATACATGTCTTGGCTGTTCATATTAATAGGGCTTGTAAGTTCTGTTGTAATTTCATCGTTGATATAAAAGTGAATTTGCTTAATTGTTCCCTCTGTTTTATCCCAATAAATATTCGTTTTGTAAAAATCTTTTGGGTTAGGTTCATCTTCTGGAGTTGTCTCTGCATAAAAGACTCCATTTTGAGAATGCCCCGTTAAAACTACAACTTCATTTTCACTCCTTTTTGTGTTATTAAATACAACGAAAAGCGATATCCCTATTATTGCTATAAATAAAAAGATAATTAAATAGGCTTTTCTAGACAAGATACCCCCTCCTCAAAACTATACACCACATTAGAATGACTCTTTATAAGAGCGTGTTCAAAAAGGCGATGGTTCCGCTCGATGCGCCGACTGCGAGAAAACCACTCACAGCCAGGCTGAAAAGAATGCATCGGCTTCACTCATTGCTTCGTATTTGTTCAAAAAGATAAAAAGCGATCTTTTTGAACAAACACTATAAGGATATTTTATATCATTTATCTGAACTTTATTACTCTGTATGAGTTGTAGCCTGAAACGTCTTTAAAGCTTCTATTCCAAACGTTAGATGTATTACCTGCTAGATAAATATTTCCGTTTTGTTTTTTATGAACATACATGGAATGTACCCATCTTCCATTACTTGAACTCCTGAACTGTACAACATCACCAATTCTTGCATTATTTATGATTGTAGTTTTACTAGATGAAGTTGTAGTTCCCATATGCTTACTCCAATATGAATAGAAATCTACTACTCTAATAAAAGAAGTAGATTCATAATGAATTTGTCTATCCCCTTTAGGTGGTGTTCGTTTTTGGCTGTACCAATAATTAGTCGTGCTTCTAATTCTGTTAGAAGTATAACCACCCCATGTTTGGCGCTGCCCACCAGCTAGAACTACTTGTGAAACAAAATTAGTACAATTTAAATCATGACTTGGAAATTCAGGGTTTCTACTGCTATGCCACTTGTAAGCGTAACCATTTGCTTGAGAAGGACTATATGACGAGAAAGGAGAAATCATATTAGGATTTTCCGATTTAAATTCTTGTATTTCTTTCTCTACTGCTTCTTCCTCTTCTTTTACTTCAGTAATAATATCGTTTATAGTCTTTTCAGAGATGTGGTCAAGATTAAAAGTATTAATGTCAAAAACGGAACCTTCTCCTTCAATTTCCTTTGCTTGAGCTTCTTCAATTTCATATAAATACTCAGTTAAATAAAAACGTAATTCTTCATAATGGGGATGTTTCGCGAGCTCTTTGTCTTCTTCAAAAAGTAATTGCTCGCTAGCAAAGTCTAAGAATTCAATAGAATTTAGTTTATATTCAATATCATTCTTTTGGAAATATTCAAATAATATCTCTTCTAATTCACCTATAGTTTTCTCCTCTTCTAAATCTGATGATGCTAATGTATTACTTGGCAGAAGCAAAAAAATAGTTAGTACTAACAAAGTAATAAATTTTCCTCTCAATCTAGTCACCCTTTCCAAATAGTAGATTCAACTACTTCAATTATGCTTCCTCGCTAAAAAATATGGATTAAAAGACTAGATTTAAGATTCATTGGTCATACTGGAGATAAAATCTATCAAACTATTTCCAGAGGTGAATGAATAATGAACAAGGATTTTGAGCAAGAATATAGTGTGTTTCAGGCTGCCCTCCAAATCGAAGATCCATGGTATGTCACAGA
>NZ_FNPI01000057.1 GCF_900107275.1 Evansella caseinilytica
TGGGTTTGTCAAATAAAGTGTGTAAGTTCCCATTCACTCAAGGTACTTTAACACTCTATCTTTCAGTTCATCATGAAGTAGAAGTTGGTTCATGACCATTGCCCAGTTTTGGATATGACCGCCTTCCCACTTGGATTCCAGTTCTCTGATCCGTAAAAATAACACTTTTAACAGAGCGTTCTCGTTAGGGAATGCTCCTTTTTTCGTTACTTTTCTAAAACTGGAATGGACGCTTTCTACAGCGTTTGTGGTGTACATGACTTTCCGGATGGCACTTCCATAATCATAAAGCTGCTCTACATGACTAAAATTCCTTGTCCATACATCAATCGCGCCCTGGTAAGCCGCCCATTGTTGTTTAAAGGATTCAAAGGCACTTAAACAAGCCTTGAGACTTGGTGCTCCATACACTTTTCTTAAAGCTTTGGTGAAAGCCTTGTAATCTTTGCTTGGCACGTATCTGATCGAGTTACGAATTAAATGAACCATACAACGCTGCACAATGACTTCAGGGAAAATAGCTCGTGCACCTTCTTCTAAGCCACTCACTCCGTCTATCGATAGAAAGAAAATATCTTCTACACCTCTCGCTTTGATTTCATCAAAAATCTGCATCCACTTATGCTTGCTTTCTGTCTCGTTTAACCATAATCCAAGTATTTCTTTCTCTCCTTCGATGGTGTAGCCCAGAATGGTATAGACTGCATATTTCCTTGTTTCATATTGGTTGCGGATGGTGGTATACATACAATCGACAAAAACAAAGGCATAACAGTTACTCAAGGGGCGATCTTGCCATTCTTCCAAATCGGGAAGAACTTGGTCGGTAATGTCCGATACCATTTCATGAGAGACAGAAAAGCCATAAATATCCTCAATGGTGGAGGAAATATCTCGTTGGGACATGCCTCGTGCGTACATGGAAATCACTTTATTTTCAATGGCTGATACATCTTTTTTTCGTTTCGGTATCAGTTCCGGATTATAGGAGCCGTCTCGATCTCTTGGTACCTTGATATCTACTTCTCCTGAGCTTGTTTTAATGGTCTTCTTACCATAACCATTTCGTCTATTCTCTGTTGTTTTTTCTGCTTTATCATTGGATTCATAACCTAAATGATGATTCATTTCACCTTTCAACATGGACTCAAACATCGGTCCAAATATGTCTTTCAATGCATTTTGCATGTCTTCTACGTTCTCTGGTTGGTAGTTTTCTAGAATTTGTTTGGCTAATTCAGCTGATTTCTCTTCTCGCTTTGACTTAGACAATAGAATAACCTCCCAATCGTTATATACTTATTCTAACAATAAAAAACTAAACTGCGTAGTAAGAGCCGTACGCTCTCTTACTTACACAGTTTAGTTTACACTCCC
>NZ_FNPI01000022.1 GCF_900107275.1 Evansella caseinilytica
GGAAACAAGCGAGAGAGGCCCGGAGCGTATCCAGACATACGTGAGGAACCGAACGAGCGCAGTTGACGAAGAGATTCGTAGCTTATTGACAATCATCAGAAGTCCAGTGACGATGGCGGAGAGGTCACACCCGTTCCCATGCCGAACACGGAAGTTAAGCTCTCCAGCGCCGATGGTAGTTGGGGGTTTCCCCCTGCGAGAGTAGGACGTTGCTGGGCAGACAAAGGCATTCTCAATAGAGAGTGTCTTTTTTTGTATTTGTTTGGGGGATTGGAAGAGGAAGAGCGCAGACGTTGCCGGGCGTGTGGGGGCGGTCCAATTGACCCGTAATCCAATTGACCGGACTCAAAATCAAACCATGAACGAGTTTTATAAGCGTAGTTACTTTATGAAAATTGCCCTTTAATTGTACAATAAAAAGACAGAAAATGGTGGAGCCACTGTTAATTAAATGGAATAGCAGTATGTTCAAAAAAATAAAGCGATGTTGACGAGCAAACACAATTCGGCTATTGTCACTTTCGTTTCAGGAAAAGGGGGCGTCCTTATGGATTTAGCTGTTATTACTTCATCAGATACCTTCATCATTACGATCCGATTAATCATTGCGGCTTTACTTGGCGGGTTGGTTGGAATGGAAAGAGAATATCATCACCATCCAGCAGGGTTTAGAACCCATTTGTTGGTAAGTGTAGGCTCATGTTTGATTATGCTGCTTGCATTTTACGGATTCCAGACATATATCAGTGAAAACCCGGATGTTGTGAACTTTGATCCATCTCGTCTTGCTGCATATGTAGTCAGCGGCATCGGCTTTTTAGGTGCTGGCACCATCTTAGTACAAGGGTATACTGTTCGTGGTTTAACAACAGCCGCCTCTATTTGGGTTGTTGCCGGAATCGGTTTAACGGTTGGAGCAGGTATGTATGGTGCAGCTTTTATCACAACCTTTATTGTTATTCTAAGCCTTTTACTGCTTGGAAAAATAAATTTTCACCTTCCGATGAAAGACAATAAGCAATATATTGTTGTTTTGGTGGAAGAAGAAAACAGTAAATTACATGACATCATTCGGGATATAGAGGAATGTATGGTGAATGTCAGAAGTTTAAAGGCCGAAAAACAAAAAGTGTTCAATGACAAAATGATGATTGAATACCGCCTGCTTGTGGAATATGAAAAGCAGGATAATATTGTACGGGTAATGGAACGGTTGCAAAAGCATGATTTTATTCAGCAAATTCACATGGAAGGAAAATAGGTTGTATCAGGCATTAGTTTTTTGAAGACTCGATTAGAATTAATGCTTTATTAACTGGCTATACTTAAAGTGTATGGTTAAAAAAGCGGAAAAAATGAGCAGCTTCAATGGAGAAAGATCAGTGCAAAAAAGTTGAACTGCACTGTTTTTTGTTATAATATATGTATAGTCAAATATAGTCAAAGTCAAATGTGTTCTACAACGTCGTCATGATCTGCGCCATTACTAAAGAAGGGAATGCTCCTTCGTAAACGCATTGGCGATAAATGTGTCAACAGGCAAGCGAATTCTATGAAAAATTGCTGTTGTCCAGGTTTTGTTTCAACAATTCCGCTTTTTGACAACATGCGGTACCGTTGCCTATAAAAGCACTGTTTGGATGCAGCTTTTATTGTCCTGGCCTGCTTTGATTCACGGTGTAGTTTATGTTGTTAAGAACCACTTATGAAGAATGGTTTATTGGATGGACTCCGGCTCAAAGATTTTTTGCATTAGAATGTGTGTTCAAAAAAGAGGATATAACAGAGCCGAGAAGGTCGAGGCGCAGCCGGACGAGCAGCGCTAAGACAACGCTAACGTTGAGATTTGCCGGCGATGTTTCCCCGACTTTTTGAACATCCTCTTAAAGAGAAAGGGGGGCTGATATGCGTAATATTTCAGACATCATTGAGCATTATTTGAAGCAGATTCTTACTCAAAGTCAAAGCGAAATTGTAGAAATTAAAAGAAGTGAATTGGCAGAACGCTTTGAATGTGTGCCATCGCAGATTAATTATGTCATCAGTACGAGATTTACAGAAGAAAAAGGATATCTTGTTGAAAGTAAACGGGGCGGTGGTGGATATATACGTATTATTAAAGTGAAACCGAATGATCAACTGGAGCTTTTACAGCAGATTGTTGAGCTGATTGGCAATCGGATTTCTCAAAATGCTTCCCTGAACATCATTTCAAGATTATATGAGGAAGAGGTCATATCCAGGCGGGAAGCCAACTTGATGGCTGGTGTCATAGATCGGTCCGTTCTTAACATTAAACTGCCGCTTCGCGATGAGATAAGAGCAAGGCTGCTGAAAGCGATGATCTCGACCTTGAAATATAAAGATCCGATGGAATAATCAAAAATTCGTTCTCTATGAACAAAGTGATTACAAAGCCGAATAATTACCCGCTAAAAGGAGGGGGAAGGAATGCTTTGTCAAGAGTGCAAACAGCGTCAAGCAACGTTACATTTTACTAAAATCATTAACGGAGAAAAAACAGAGTTTCATATTTGTGATGTATGTGCTAAGGAAAAAGGGGAGTTTATCCCGGGATCAAACAGCTTTTCCATTCATCAGTTATTATCCGGGCTGCTGGATATTGATCAGCCGGTTTCCACATCCGAAACTGAAACAGTACCGAAGAAAGAGCTGCGCTGTGATAAGTGCGGCATGACCTATCAGCAATTTGCCGAAATCGGCCGCTTCGGGTGTCCGAACTGCTACAAAACTTTTACCGAAAAACTCGATCCGATTTTTAGAAGAATTCACAGCGGTAACAGCTATCACGGAGGGAAGTTTCCGAAAAGAGTCGGAAAGGATCTCCATATCCATAAAGAAATAGAACAATTGAAATACCAACTGCAACAGTATGTCAGCCGAGAAGAGTTTGAACAGGCGGCTGTCATCAGGGATAAAATTCGCTCCTTGGAAAAAAGCTTAGAGGATAATAAGGAGGGGTGAGGGGATGTCTCTTGAAAATTTTATCAGCAAGGCAATCAGTCCGTGGATGAAAAATGAAGGTCCGGATTTTGATATTGTCTTAAGCAGCCGGGTTCGACTGGCGAGAAATATCAGTGACACGCCGTTTCCGATTGCGGCGTCGAAAAATACCCTCGAAGAAATTATTGCATTAACAGGATCGAAATTTTCACGAAAAGCCCACCGCAAATTCGGCGAGTTAGAACTGTTGAAAATGGATGCTATGAAACAAAATGAAAAGCGGGTTTTGGTAGAAAAGCATTTAATCAGTCCGAACCTTTCCGATGAGTCCAAAGCAGGCGCTGTGCTCCTGAGTGAAGATGAGTCTCTGAGCATCATGATTAATGAAGAGGATCATTTTCGCATACAAGTATTATTATCCGGTTTTCAACTGACGGAAGGGTTGAAGTATGCGAATGAAATAGATGACTGGCTGGAAGAAAAAATCGACTTTGCTTTTGATGAGAAACGAGGTTACTTGACAAGCTGCCCGACGAACGTGGGAACAGGCTTGCGGGCATCTGTGATGATGCATTTACCTGCACTGGTCATTACCCGGCAAATGAACCGGATATTGCCGGCGATCAACCAGTTAGGATTAGTGGTAAGAGGTATTTACGGGGAAGGCAGCGAAGCGTTAGGGAATGTGTTTCAGGTATCAAATCAAATGACGCTAGGAAAATCAGAAGAAGACATCGTCAATGATTTAAGAAGTGTTGTTTATCAGTTAATTCAGCAGGAACGCGCCGCGAGAGAGTTGTTGATGCAGCAGTCGCGGCTCCAGATAGAAGACCGTGTTTATCGCTCCTACGGTATTCTTTCCTACAGCCGAACGATGGAATCAAAGGAGGCAACCCAAAGATTGTCCGATGTCCGTTTAGGCATCGATTTAGGTTTAATTGATGACTTGAACGGCAAGATTTTAAATGAACTGATGATTCTCACACAGCCGGGATTTTTGCAGCAGTATGCGGGAGAAATACTTTCGCCGGAACAACGGGATCAAAGGCGGGCTGCACTGATTCGGGAAAGGCTGAAGTTGGAGAAAAAAGCATAGATAATTCGTATTGAAAATGGATAAACCAAATTCGGAGGTGGAAGAACATGATGTTCGGCCGTTTTACAGAAAGAGCGCAAAAAGTATTGGCATTGGCTCAAGAAGAAGCAATGCGATTGGGGCATAACAATATCGGAACAGAGCATATCCTGCTTGGCCTTGTACGTGAAGGCGAGGGAATTGCTGCTAAGGCGCTTATCGCCTTGGGCTTAAGCCCGGAAAAAATTCAATCAGAAGTGGAGAATCTCATCGGCAGAGGAAATGCAACCACGAAGCAGATCCATTATACGCCGAGAGCCAAAAAGGTCATCGAGCTGTCGATGGATGAAGCAAGAAAATTAGGACACTCTTATGTGGGAACGGAGCATATTTTGCTCGGACTCATCCGCGAAGGAGAAGGGGTGGCCGCCAGAGTACTTAACAACCTCGGTGTAAGTCTTAATAAAGCCAGACAGCAGGTTCTCCAGCTATTGGGGAGCAACGAGTCGGCCAATAATCAGCAACAGGCCGGCGCGGGAGGGAGCAATATCAATACACCGACACTTGACAGCCTGGCCAGAGATTTGACCGCGATAGCTAAGGAAGGGCAAATCGATCCTGTTATCGGCAGGGCGCGGGAAATCGAACGGGTTATTCAAGTATTAAGCCGCCGTACTAAGAACAACCCGGTACTCATCGGTGAACCCGGTGTTGGTAAAACGGCAATTGCCGAGGGGTTGGCACAACAAATCGTCAATAATGAAGTGCCGGAAACGCTGCGCAACAAACGAGTGATGACGTTGGATATGGGAACGGTCGTAGCTGGTACGAAATACCGCGGTGAGTTCGAGGATCGGCTAAAAAAAGTCATGGAAGAAATTCGCCAAGCGGGAAACGTCATTTTATTTATTGACGAACTTCACACATTAATCGGTGCTGGCGGTGCGGAAGGCGCCATTGATGCCTCGAATATTTTGAAGCCTTCTTTGGCCCGCGGCGAGTTGCAATGCATCGGAGCAACAACATTGGATGAATACCGCAAGTATATTGAGAAGGATGCGGCATTGGAGCGCAGGTTTCAGCCTATTCAAGTGGATGAACCGACAACAGATGAATCGATCTCGATTCTGAGAGGGCTGCGGGATCGTTATGAAGCACATCATCGGGTGGAAATTACCGATGAGGCAATTGAAGCGGCAGTCAAGCTGTCGGACAGATATATATCCGACCGTTTCCTGCCTGACAAGGCCATCGATCTTATTGATGAAGCAGCGTCGAAAGTACGTCTCCGTTCCTATACTGCACCACCGAACCTTAAGGAAATGGAGCAAAAATTGGAGGAGACGCGGAAGGAAAAAGATGCGGCTGTCCAAAGCCAGGAATTTGAAAAAGCGGCATCGCTACGAGACAGTGAACAGCGGATTCGTGAAGAGCTGGAATCCATGAAAAAAGAATGGAAGGAAAAGCAGGGACAGGAAAACTCTGAAGTCACCACAGAAGACATCGCTCAAGTGGTTGCAAGCTGGACAGGAATTCCGGTAAGCAAGCTGGCTGAAGAAGAAACAGATCGCCTGCTTCGTATGGAAGAGATATTGCACAGCCGGGTTATCGGCCAGGAGGAAGCGGTAAAAGCTGTTTCACAAGCGATTCGCCGTGCTCGTGCCGGGTTGAAAGATCCGAAGCGCCCGATAGGCTCCTTTATTTTCCTCGGTCCGACAGGTGTCGGAAAAACGGAGCTTGCACGTGCGGTGGCGGAATCTCTTTTTGGAGACGAGGATGCCATTATCCGGATCGATATGTCCGAATATATGGAGAAGCATAATACCTCCCGTCTTGTCGGGTCTCCTCCGGGATATGTTGGTCATGAAGAAGGTGGACAGCTAACTGAAAAAGTTCGCCGTAAACCGTATTCTGTCATTCTATTGGATGAAATCGAGAAAGCACATCCGGAAGTATTTAATATTCTTTTACAAGTGCTTGAAGACGGATTTTTGACTGATTCCAAAGGTCGACGCGTTGATTTCCGCAACACTGCGATTATTATGACTTCCAACGTCGGCGCGAGCACGCTCCGTCAGACGAAGCGGCTCGGCTTTACGGTTCAGCAAGGTGAGCAGGATTACAAAGACATGAAAGGGAAGGTTATGTCTGAATTGAAAAAAGCGTTCCGACCTGAATTTTTGAACCGTATTGATGAAATCATCGTCTTCCACTCATTGGAGAAAGAGCATATTCAGCAAATCGTTTCTCTCATGGCGGACCAGTTGAAAAAACGTTTGGCAGAGCAAAATATTGAATTTGAAATGACAGATGCGGCGAAAATGAAAATTGCCGAGGAAGGCTTTGATCCTGAGTACGGGGCAAGACCGTTGCGTCGGGCGTTGCAGAAGCAGGTGGAAGACCGCTTATCGGAAGCACTTCTCCGCGGAAATATTGCTAAAGGTCAATCGGTGACGATGGATGTAAAAGACGGGGAATATGTAGTAAAATCAGGTGCTGGTGTGGCAGAAGGAAAAGGTATGTAAGGAAATCGGGGCTGTGTCAAAAGCAAAAATTATTCAATAGCATAAGTGTTTGTTCAAAAAGGTCGTTTTTTATCTTTTTGAACAAGCACGAAGCAATGAGCCATTCTTCACTGAGGAACTGCGAACTGTCTCATTGTGCCAGCGCGCGCGATGGCACTTGGATCAACATCAGTGAAATACTGGCAGAGGAAGAGACAATGAGTGGAGCCGAATCCGGCTACGAGTGGGGTTCTCGTAGTCGGTGCATCGAGCGGAACCGTTGCCTTTTTGAACACGCTCTAGTATAAAGGAAATGGAAAAAGTCGCTAAAGGACTTTTTCCTTTTTTTCTATTACAAGGTCAGACCTTTATTGAAACAGGATAAAACATGGTAAAATAAAATGTAAACGACGATTGCGGGTTTAGAGCGAAATCTAATTGGAAAGGAGCTCCCAATGGCCAAAAGAAAAACAAAGTTTGTTTGTCAGGAATGCGGTTATGAATCAATGAAATGGATGGGAAAATGTCCCGGCTGTCAAAACTGGAACACGATGGTAGAAGAATTTACGGCGCCTGCCGCAACGGCTAAATCAAGGGGCTATGTCACCTCTGCTGCATCGATCTCCTCTCCCCAGCCGATTACAAAAATTGAACGAAAAGAAGAGCAACGGATTAACTGTCATATTAACGAATTAAATCGGGTTTTAGGCGGAGGTATTGTCCCCGGCTCTCTCGTGCTTGTCGGCGGTGACCCGGGAATTGGAAAATCCACGCTGCTGCTGCAAGTATCGGGAGAATTGGCTAAGCACGGACAAAAAGTTTTATACATATCCGGAGAAGAATCTGTCAAACAGACAAAGCTGCGTGCAGACCGCCTGGCTATCGCAGCGGATGAGCTTTTTGTTTTGGCAGAAACGGATGTGGAACTTATAGAAAAAGCGATTGATAATATCAACCCAATGCTCGTTATTATTGATTCCATCCAGACCGTATACCTTGATGGCGTCAGCAGTGCACCTGGAAGTGTGTCCCAGGTTCGCGAATCAACCGCTGCTTTTATGAGAATTGCAAAAACAAAAGGAATCGCGATTTTTATTGTCGGTCATGTCACAAAGCAAGGGGCGATTGCTGGGCCGAGATTACTGGAGCATATGGTTGACTCGGTGCTTTATTTTGAAGGGGAACGCCATCATACATACCGGATATTAAGAGCGGTAAAAAATAGGTTTGGATCAACGAATGAGATCGGCATATTCGAAATGAAAGAAGTAGGATTGGAAGAAGTGCTCAATCCGTCGGAAATATTTCTCGAGGAGCGGTCTGCAGGCACTTCAGGGTCAGCAGTCGTTGCATCCATGGAGGGAACGAGAACGGTACTCGTTGAAATACAGGCGCTTATCTCCCCTACGAGCTTCGGAAATCCGCGAAGGATGGCAACCGGGATCGATCACAACCGGATCTCCCTGATCATGGCTGTTTTGGAAAAGCGAGTCGGTATGCTATTACAAAATCAAGATGCATATATTAAGGTTGCTGGGGGAGTGCGTTTAGATGAACCATCGATTGATCTGGCAATAGCGGTGGCGATTGCATCCAGCTTCCGCGATGCGCCGGCACCGCCGACGGACGTGATGATCGGCGAAGTGGGATTAACAGGAGAGGTCAGAAGAGTTTCGCGTATCGACCAGCGAGTGAATGAAGCTGAGAAGCTTGGCTTTAAACGTGTCATTGTTCCGGAAAAAAATCTTGGCGGCTGGAATATACCTAATGGAATTGAAGTTATTGGAGTAAATACTGTGAATGAAGCTTTGGAAGTAACGATAGGAGGCGCGTCGAGTGGATCACCAAGATTTGAATTATGATACTAATTTTATTACGGAAGTATTGCGGCTTGTGGCACCGGGAACACCGCTGAGAGAAGGAATCGATAACGTTCTGCGTGCAAAAACCGGCGGACTTATCGTTATCGGTTATTCCAATGAAATGATGGATATTGTGGACGGCGGCTTTTTTATTAACTGTGAATTTTCTCCTGCGCATCTGTATGAATTGGCAAAAATGGACGGAGCGATAATATTGAGTGAGAATGCGGAACGGATTCTTTATGCCAACACGCAGCTTGTCCCTAATAATTCGATTGGGTCAACGGAAACAGGCATACGTCACCGAACGGCGCAGCGAGTTGCCAGGCAGACGGAGAATCTCGTCATTTCCATATCACAGCGAAGAAACATCATCACGCTTTATCAAGGGGAATACCGCTATGCGCTGAAGGATATCGGGGTTATTCTTACCAAGGCAAATCAGGCGATTCAGACGTTGGAAAAATACAAGTCCGTTCTTGATCAGGGAATCACTAACCTCGGCGCATTGGAATTTGAGGAGCTTGTCACTTTTCAGGAGGTTTCCCAGGTTATCCACCGCATCGAAATGGTTCTGAGAATTAAAAGCGAAATTATTAATTATGTCAATGAGCTTGGAAACGAGGGCAGGCTCATTGAAATGCAGCTGGAGGAGCTTGTATCCAACACGGAAAGGGAAGCGACTCTTCTGATAAAAGATTACATGAAGGATCCAGATCAAGATCCACTGCAACTTTTACGCAAGTTAAAACGTCTTTCAAATGAGGAGCTTTTAGATGACCAGGTGATCGTAAAAATTCTTGGCTACAACAAAATCCCGAACTTGGCAGAATTTGCCGTTTCTCCTAGAGGATACAGAATTCTTCACAAGATTCCGAGGATACCGTCCCTTGTCGTCGATAATTTGATTCAACAATTCGGGGACCTTCCCAACATTATCAAAGCATCGATTGAAGAATTGGATGACGTGGACGGGATTGGTGATGCCAGAGCAAGGAAAATAAAAGAAGGATTGACAAGAATTCAAGAGCAACTGTTTATCGACCGACATATATAATGGTGTCAAATAAAATCAATTCTTGACGAAATTGATGAAAAAGTTATATAATTGTAATTTTCCTTTAATTGACATCTGTTGGTTCCTTTGATAAGGTGAAATTGTTCCTTTAATAAAGTTTGTAACATTTTGTGATTTTTCTAGATTCATGTTTGAATTTTTTTCAATTGTCTATAATGGGTAAAAGGAGGTGAAGTGAATGCTTCGCAGAATGGTACAATTATTTATTTTGATCATTGGCGGGACTCTCGGTTTCATGTTTCTGCCGGATTTAATCGAGTTATTAAATGTAGGAGATATACAAGGTTGGTTAGTCAATTCGTATACAGGAGCGGTTTTTGGTGCAATTATATTATTTTTATCTACTTTTTGGCTTGTGGATGATATTGTCGGGTTAATCCGTTTAGTAGAGGAAACGTTGGTAAAAGCACCTGTCACTGATTTGCTCTTTGGAACGATGGGCTTAGGGGCCGGCTTGATTATTGCCTATTTAATCAGCCTTCCTTTAGAAGCGGTGCAGATAACAGTCATCAGTACGATACTGCCGTTATTTTTAACGCTGCTGTTGGGGTACTTAGGGTTCCAGGTTGGCTTTAAAAAAAGGGATGAGCTTATTAATCTTTTCCCTGCCGCCAGATCTAATGCAAAGGATAAGAAAAAGGATGCAACTGGCCACAATAAACAGATGTCAGGCTCTCTGAAAATCTTAGATACGAGCGTTATTATCGACGGGCGTATTGCAGATATTTGCCAAACGGGATTTTTGGAAGGCACGTTGATGATACCTGGGTTTGTACTAGAAGAGCTTCAGCATATTGCCGACTCTTCTGATGTGTTAAAGAGGAATCGCGGGCGGCGCGGGCTTGATATTTTAAATAAAATTCAAAAAGAGCTACCAGTAAATGTTGAGATTTACGAAGGGGACTTTGAAGATATTCAGGAGGTTGACAGCAAGCTTGTCAAGTTGGCAAAATTGCTAGACGGCTATGTCGTAACGAATGATTTTAATTTGAATAAGGTCTGTGATTTGCAAGGTGTTTCTGTGTTAAACATCAATGATCTTGCCAATGCAGTGAAACCGGTCGTTTTGCCGGGTGAAGAAATGAACGTGCAAGTCATTAAAGACGGCAAAGAGCAGAACCAAGGGATTGCATACCTTGATGACGGCACGATGATCGTAGTAGAAGAAGGGCGTAATTATATCGGAAAGCATATCGAAGTTATCGTGACGAGCGTGTTGCAAACATCGGCCGGGCGCATGATTTTTGCAAAACCTAAGTTATTGGAAAAGGCATTGTGACGACTTGACTTATAAGATGGATAAAAAGGGTAGATAAAAATGGAGAAATATACAGTCGTTATTCCGGCAGCCGGCCAGGGTAAACGTATGAACGCCGGGATGAACAAGCAATTCATATGTATGGATCATATTCCCCTCCTCATACACACGCTCCGTGTGTTTGAGGAGGATCTTCTATGTCGCTCGATTGTGCTTGTTGTCAATCCTGATGAAAGGAATGCTGTAGCAGAGCTTTTGCAGGATTATAATATTCGCAAAGTTGGGAAGCTTGTGCGCGGAGGAAAAGAACGGCAGCAAAGCGTTTACGAAGGACTGAAAGCAATGGAGGAAGGCGGGATCGTTCTCGTTCATGACGGAGCCAGGCCGTTTATTGATCATTCCATCATTCACAAGCTTGTCCGTACTGCCGGCACAAAAGGCGCAGCGACTGTGGCAACACGCGTGAAAGATACTATCAAGCAGGTGGAGGCCGGTCAAGTAAAGGCGACGGTTGACCGTTCGTGCCTGTGGGCCGTTCAGACACCACAGGCTTTTCGTCATACGGAACTTTTGGAAGCTCATCGGAAGGCGGAAATTGAAGGCTTTGAAGCAACGGACGATGCATCCATTATTGAATTTGTCGGCGCTCCCGTTTATATCGTTGAAGGCGATTATGAAAACATTAAAATCACGACTCCAGAGGATATCGTTTTCGGTGAGGCGATCATTTCAAATCGAAAGGAAGAACAGGGATGATTCGAATAGGACAGGGCTTTGATGTCCATCAGCTCGTTAAAGGAAGACCGCTTATCATCGGCGGCGTCGTTCTTGAACATGACAAAGGACTTTTAGGGCATTCTGACGCAGATGTTCTGCTACATACAATTGCTGACGCCTGTTTGGGGGCGATTGGCGAAGGGGATATCGGTAAACACTTTCCTGACACGGATCCGGAATATAAAGATGCGGATTCGGCTGAACTGTTGATGCATGTTTGGACTCTCGTTAAGCACGCAGGCTATCAACTGGGGAATCTTGATTGCACAATCATGGCTCAACGACCGAAAATGGCTCCGTATATACCGGAAATGCGGCGGAAAATCTCCGCTCTCCTTGAAGCGGAAGAAAGTCGGATTAATGTGAAGGCGACAACGACGGAAAAGCTCGGCTTTACAGGTAGAGAGGAAGGTATTGCTGCAATGGCTGTCGTCCTGTTGACGAAATAATCGGCTCAGCCGTTACATTTCCTGAACCGTGCAGCCAGGAGCAGTTTTTTTGAATGACAATGTGACGCGCTCGCAATCGCAACCGGCTGAAAACAAACTTTCAAGTATCCTCTGTCCTAGCATTCACTTGACCGCCAAGATACAGTTAATGATAAAATAACGGTAGAGAATTTGAATTGAACAAAAGAATGGAAGGTGTCATATAATGACTCAACAAGTACGTGTGAGATTTGCTCCTAGCCCCACGGGGCATTTGCATATTGGCGGAGCACGCTCTGCACTGTTTAATTATTTGTTTGCAAGGAATCAGGGAGGAAAGTTCATCCTGCGTATAGAGGATACCGATCAGGCTAGAAACGTGGAGACTGCTACGGAAAAGCTAATGGAAAGCTTGAAATGGCTTGGGATTGAATGGGATGAAAGTGTTGATGTCGGCGGTCCCCATGCACCATACCGGAGCATGGATCGGTTGGAGGTTTACCAAAAATACATTCATCAGCTTATCGAAGAAAAAAAGGCATACTATTGTTATATGACGGAAGAGGAACTGAAAGCAGAGCGGGATGAGCAGCGCGCCCGCGGCTTAACACCGAAATACAGTGGTAGAGACCGTCATCTCACACAAGAACAACGAGAAGCGTATGAAAAAGAAGGACGCAAGCCGGTTGTACGCTTTCTGGTACCGGAAAATAAAACGGTAGCTGTCGATGATGTTGTCCGCGGTAAAGTGAGCTTTGAAACAGAAGGAATCGGTGATTTTGTTATCGCTCGGAAAGACGGCATTCCAACGTACAACTTTGCCGTCGTCATTGATGATTATCTGATGGAAATCAGCCACGTCATCCGGGGAGAAGAGCATTTGTCCAACTCCCCGCGCCAAGTGCTGATATATGAAGCCCTCGGATGGGAATCGCCGACATTTGCCCACGCTTCATTGATTCTCAATGAAGAACGGCAGAAAATGAGCAAAAGAGATGAGAAGATCATTCAATTTGTGGAGCAATACCGGGAATTAGGGTATTTACCGGAAGCGATTGTGAATTTTATCGCCCTATTGGGTTGGTCCCCGGGCGGCGAAGAGGAAATTCTTGCTAAAGAGCAGCTGATCGAGCAATTCAATCTGGAACGAGTGATAAAGGCACCGGCGGTTTTTGATACGAAAAAACTGGAGTGGATGAATAATCAGTACATGAAGGAAGCGGATATTGACCGGGTTGTCGATATCGCCTTGCCGCATTTGATAAACGCCGGTAAGCTTCCTGCCGATATGGACGGGGAAGAACGGCAATGGGCGTACCAACTGATTGCCCTTCATCAGGAAAAAATGAGCTGCGGTGCTGAAATTGTGAAGTTAACAGAGTTGTTCTTTATTGATGAAATAGACTATAATGAAGAAGCAGAAGAAGTACTTGCCGAAGAACAAGTGCCGGAGGTTCTGCGAGTCTTTAAGGAAAAGCTGGATCATTTAGCGAGTTTTTCCCCTGCCGAAGTGAAGCAGGCAATGAAAGAAGTACAAAAAGAGACTGGACATAAAGGCAAAAAACTGTTTATGCCGATTAGGGTTGCGACAACCGGTCAAACCCACGGTCCAGATTTACCGCAGACGATTGTCCTGCTTGGCAGAGAGAAAGTTTCTGTAAGAATCGAGAAGCTGTTAACTTAAAGTTTGTGTTCAAAAAGGAGGACATCACAGCGGCAAGAAGATCGAGGCGGGGCAGGCTCGAGCAGCGGAGCGTACAAGGAAACGTACGTGAGCAGCGGAGAGGCAACGCAACGATGAGATTCGCAGACGCTGTTTCCCGGCCTTATTGAACATCTTCTTAAATAAAATTTAAAGCGTTGATGAGGAGAAGTAGAAATCGAATGAACTTATAAGAGAGAGCTGCCGCCGGCTGAGAGCAGCTTAAGGAATTTTATTTCGAAATGCACCTCTGAGCCCCTTATGGAACACCTGGTATTCGGTCAGTAGATAAGGGCGGCGGAAAAGCCGTTATCTTTCTTGAGTGGAGCAAACGTTTTGTTATTTGCTCAAACAGAGTGGAACCACGTGCAAGCGTCTCTGTGCCGGAAAGGCACCGAGGCGCTTTTCCTTATGCACATGCAGGTTGCAGCCGCAGTCGTCCGCGGTAAAACATGATGTTGCGGGAGATGCTGTAGGGACCGGAACCATTGTTTTTTGAGTACAAGATAAAATAAAGTCTAAATTAAATCATTCGGAAAGCTGTCTAGCTGCAGCGCTTCCGCTTTTCTTAAATAAGGGAGGTTAAACGGATGCTCCGGACATTAAAAAACGACATCGATGTTGTGCTTGAACAAGACCCGGCTGCCAGAAACCGGCTGGAAGTTATGATTAATTATTCCGGTGTCCATGCGATTTGGTCCCATCGCATTGCCCATTGGCTTTGGAAAAAACGAGTGTATTTCATCGCACGATTTATTTCCCAGGTCAGTCGTTTTTTTACCGGGATTGAAATACATCCGGGAGCCAAAATTGGACAGCGATTGTTTATTGACCACGGAATGGGTGTTGTTATTGGTGAAACGTGCGAAATTGGCGACAATGTCACAATCTATCAAGGAGTGACGCTGGGTGGTACCGGGAAGGAGAAAGGAAAGCGGCACCCGACGGTGGAAGACAATGTGTTGATTGCTACCGGCGCCAAGGTGCTTGGGTCGATGCGAATCGGGCAAAATTCACGAATTGGAGCCGGATCGGTTGTATTAAAAGAAGTTCCGCCAAACTCTACTGTTGTCGGTATACCGGGAAGGGTTGTCATCCAGGACGGCGTGAAGGTCGGACATGAATTGGACCATGCCAATCTGCCTGATCCGATTGCAGAAAAATTCCGTGATCTGGAGGAAGAACTGCTCGCGCTGAAAAAAGAGCTGCGGGAATTAAAAAGAGAGAAGCACACACTATAAGAGCCTGTTCAAAAAGGCAATGGTTCCGCTCGATGCGCCCAATTCCGCCTAAGTGCTGCCCACGTCCTGTGAGCAACGGCGGAATGTCACCATCCTGGTTCCGAGAAAACCACTTACAGACGGCCTGAAAAGAATGCATCGGCGCCACTCATTGCTTCGTGTTTGTTCAAAAAGATAAAAAACGATTTTTTTGAACAAACACTATTAAGTAAACTAAATTCAATCATTCGAAAAGCTGTCTAGCTGCAGCGCTTATCGACTAGAAAACTTCCCTCCCCTCGTCTACGATAAGTTATCGTGCCATCGCGCGCGATGGCACTTGAGCGAAAGATTCCCATCTTTCGACTCTCCTTTATCTCACTCGGGTCAGTCCAGTTTTTACGTCGATGGGCAAAGCGCTTCCGCTTTTCTTATAAGGAGGCATGAACATTGGGAATACAACTTTACAATACACTGACAAGAAAAATAGAGCCTTTCAAACCGTTGGAGAAAGGGAAGGTGAAAATGTATGTATGCGGTCCGACAGTGTACAACTATATTCATATCGGAAACGCGAGACCAGTAGTCGTTTTTGACATGGTAAGACGGTATTTGGAGTACCGCGGCTATGAAGTGCAGTACGTATCCAATTTTACGGATGTAGACGATAAAATTATTAAGGTTGCCGAAGGAATGGGAGAAGATGTTAAGTCGCTGACGGAGCGGTTTATCAAAGCGTTTCATGAAGATACAGGAGCGCTTGGTGTGAAGAAGGCAGACATACATCCTCGGGTGACGGAAACGATACCTGAGATTGTTTCTTTCATCGAACGTCTCGTGGACAAAGGGTATGCGTATGAATCAGAAGGTGACGTCTATTTTCGGACAAAGAAATTCAAAGACTACGGAAAGCTGTCCCAACAGTCCATTGATGACCTGCAATTAGGTGCGCGCATTGAAGTCGGTGAAAAGAAAGAAAATCCATTGGATTTCGTTCTTTGGAAAAAAGGTAAGCCAGGGGAAATTTCCTGGGAAAGCCCGTGGGGCAACGGGAGGCCGGGTTGGCATATCGAATGCTCCGCGATGGTGAAAAAATATCTCGGTGATACGATCGACATTCATGCCGGCGGGCAGGACCTTGTTTTTCCGCACCACGAAAACGAAATTGCCCAGTCCGAAGCATTGACGGAGAAGAAAATGGCCAACTACTGGCTTCATAATGGGTATATTAATATTAACAATGAAAAAATGTCCAAATCACTCGGCAACTTCGTCCTGGTGCACGATATCATTAAACAATTTGATCCTAAGGTGGTACGCTTCTTTATTGTCAATGCTCATTACCGCAGTCCGATCAATTTCAGTGCAGAACAGCTGACCAGCGCGGAAAGCGGGCTGGAGCGAATAAACACAACTTATACAAACCTGCAGCATCGCCTGAAAACATCGGCGGATCTTGGGGAAGACAGTGAAGCATGGGAAAGCAAAATTGAGGAGCACCACGATCGTTTCATACAAGAGATGGATGATGATTTTAACAGTGCCAATGCTGTCGCAGCCATGTTTGACCTCGTAAAGCTCGGAAATCTTTACTTGATGGAAAAGCATACAACGAAAGACGTACTCTCCAAATTCGTCGGTCGTATGGAGAACATGGCCTACGTATTGGGAATGGAGCTAGGTAAGCAGGAAGCGCTTCTGGACGAAGAGGTCGAGAAGCTGATTCAAGAGCGAATTGATGCCAGAAAAAACAGGGACTTTGCCCGGGCCGATGCGATTCGCGATGAATTGAAAGAGAGGAATATCGTGCTGGAAGATACCCCTCAAGGAACACGCTGGAAGAGGGTGTAGATGTGAAACTGGATCAGCAAGTGAAAGAACCGGCACAATTAAATGCGTTGGCATTGGCGTATATGGGAGACGCAGTGATGGAAATGTATGTCCGCTACCGGCTCATTTCCAAAGGGCAAGTGCGTCCCAATAGGCTTCACCGGGAAGCGACAAACTATGTCTCGGCTAAAGCGCAGGCAAAAATTTTACATGTCTTTTTCGAACAGGGCGTCCTTTCTGATGAAGAAAGAGCGGTTGCTCTCAGGGGAAGAAATGCCAAGTCTGGAACGGTTCCGAAAAATACCGATCACGCCACCTATCGATACAGTACGGCTTTGGAGGCGCTTATCGGCTACCTTTATCTTACCGGCAAGACGGACAGGCTGGACGAAATTGTGGGACAAGCGTTTGCGATTATCGAGGGAAAGGAGGGAAACAATGAGTCAACAACTTGATTACATTATCGGAAAAAATCCAGTCATTGAAGCGTTAAAAGGAACGCGGCCAATCAATAGAATCTGGATTGCAGAAGGCGCGCAAAAGGGCCAAATGGGCAACGTGATTCAGCTTGCGAAAGAAAAGGGAGTCAACTTTCAGATTGTACCGAAGAAAAAACTTGATCAACTGTCCGACGGCCAACACCAAGGTGTGGTTGCGCAAATAGCGGCCTACGAATATCAGGATCTGTCTGTTTTGTTTGAACGAGCTGCTGCAAAGAACGAGCAGCCGTTCTTCCTGCTGCTTGACGAACTGGAGGATCCGCATAATTTAGGCTCGATTTTGCGTACGGCGGATGCGTCAGGAGCACATGGCGTAATCGTGCCGAAGCGGAGATCGGTAGGACTGACCTATACGGTTGCCAAAGCTTCGGCGGGGGCAATTGAGCATGTGCCTGTTGCCAGGGTTACGAATCTTGCGAGAACGATGGACGACTTGAAGAAGCAAGGGCTCTGGTTCGTCGGAACAGATGCAAAAGGCACGCAAGATTACCGCGAAGTCGATTTGGACATGCCGGTTGTTCTCGTCATCGGCAGCGAAGGAAGAGGAATAAGCCGGCTCGTCAAAGAAAAATGTGATTTTCTCGTCCGTATTCCATTAGCAGGGAAAGTGACATCACTGAATGCCTCCGTCGCCGCAAGCTTGTTGATGTATGAAGTGCGCCGGCGACGTTATCCGCAAGGGAAGAGTTAGTAAATGAGAAGAAGAATTTTGCTGGTTGACGGCTATAATATTATCGGTGATTGGCCGGAGCTGAGGGAGCTGCAAAAAAACGATTTGGAAGGCGCGCGAGATTATTTGATTGAAAAGATGGCGGAGTACCAGGCATTTACTGGAATGGAAGTGACCATCATCTTTGACGCTCATATGGTACCCGGGCTGGGGAAACGCTACAAAAATTTCCGCTTGAACATCGTCTATACCCGTGAAAAGGAGACGGCTGATGAAAGAATTGAGAAGCTGGTGAAGGACTTGAAGCGGATCGACACGCAAATTTATGTGGCGACATCGGACTTTGTCGAGCAGCGGGTGATTTTTGCCAGCGGCGCCTTCCGAAAATCTGCGCGGGAGTTACGGACCGAAGTTCAGTCCATGGAAAAAAGAATCGAAAAGGAAGTAAATAAGACTAAACAGACAAAAGTAAAAACAAAGCTTCCGATATCGGACGAGATGGCGGAAATATTTGAAAAATGGCGGCGCGGGAAGGATTGATAACCTTGACGTTGCGATTTAAAATCCTGTATACTATTTCTATATTTAGACAATTTTGATTTGTTTCAGAAGTTATGTCACTCCACAACAAAAAAGATAGGGTCGGAGGGATCGCGGTGGCTTTAAACCTCATCGAGAACGGACTGCTAGCCAAGTATAATGGAATGGAAGACGAAAGCCTCGTTGAATACGTACGCGAAGGCGACAGCTCTGCGCTTGAGTACTTAATAAACAAGTACAAAAATTTCGTGCGGGCAAAAGCGAGATCCTATTTTTTGATCGGAGCGGACCATGAGGATATTGTTCAAGAAGGAATGATCGGCCTTTATAAAGCGATCCGCGATTATAAAGGGGACAAGCTATCTTCTTTTAAGGCCTTCGCGGAGCTGTGCATAACGAGACAGATTATCACGGCCATTAAGACGGCGACGAGACAAAAGCACATCCCGTTAAACTCTTATGTATCCCTTGATAAACCAATATATGATGAAGAATCGGATCGGACGCTGCTGGATGTTATCGGCGGTTCCAAAGTAAGCGATCCGGAAGAACTATTAATAAATCAGGAAGAATTCGATGATATCGAATTGAAGATGAGTGAAATTTTAAGTGATCTCGAAAGAAAAGTGCTGATGCTGTATCTCGACGGTCGAAGCTACCAAGAAATTTCCGCGGATCTGAATCGGCACGTCAAGTCGATTGACAACGCCTTGCAAAGGGTAAAACGAAAGCTGGAAAGATATGTTGAGTTAAAAGGAGTTAAACTTTAATAGGTGTCTTCTCATAAGGGCGCGGTTCCTTTTAGCTGATAGTTCAAACAGGAGATAACAACGTCTTTTTAGGCACACCAGCACCTTCCATTTTTCCACAGGAATGAAAACGCTTTACAACAATGTTTCTTTCCACCGGCTTTTTTCGTAAACAGGAGCGGCAAGAAGGTCGAGGCGTGGCAGGGTTGAGCAGCGGAGCGTACACGAAAACGTACGTGAGCAGCGCAGAGACAACACAACGAAGAGATTCGCAGACGCTGTTTCCCGGACTTTTTGAACAGCCTCTATCAAAATGTGAGTTCAAAAAGGAGGACACAACAGCAGCAAGAAGGTCGAGGCGTGGCAGGGTTGAGCAGCGGAGCGTACACGAAAACGTACGTGAGCAGCGCAGAGACAACACAACGAAGAGATTCGCAGACGCTGTTTCCCGGACTTTTTGAACAGCCTCTATCAAAATGTGAGTTCAAAAAGGAGGACACAACAGCAGCAAGAAGGTCGAGGCGTGGCAGGGTTGAGCAGCGGAGCGTACACGAAAACGTACGTGAGCAGCGCAGAGACAACACAACGAAGAGATTCGCAGACGCTGTTTCCCGGACTTTTTGACATCCTCTATAAAAAGCACTTATGAAAAACAAAAAACTCGTCTACAATGAAGATGGTAAGCAGTGATTGACACAAGTACAAGCACTGTGATAAGTTTTAAAAGTATGTATGTTCGATCGTACGGTGAAAAAGGAGCAAGGCGATGTCTCAGAAAGTGATACTTGCATGTGAAGAGTGTAAATCACGCAATTATACAACGAATAAAACAGCGCAAGATCGGATGAACCGACTTCATATAAAAAAATTCTGCAGCACCTGCGGAAAGCATACTGTGCATGTCGAAACGAAATAGAACCTATCAAACCAAAAATGGGGGTGCAGCTCTTGGCAAGTGCAATAAAAAAATCGGCAAAGTTTTTTAAAGATGTTTCTACAGAAATGAAGCGTGTATCTTGGCCTAAGCGTAAAGAACTGGTTAGATATACAATCGTTGTTGTGGCAACTGTAATATTTATTTCCATTTTCTTTGCGATTGCAGATTTAGGAATATCCGCTCTCATTCGTTCTATATTAAATTAATATGCGCAAGCGAGTGTTCAATAGGAGGAGTAACGTGGCTGATAAGGCCGGCGTAAAGCAACTGCTGCGAACATAAGGGTACAAATAGCATTTGCGCCGACACAGTGTTTTCCGATTATTAGAACAGTCTTTGTAAACAAATTCCTGCCATCTGAAAAATGGTTTTATTGGAGGAGGGAAGGACATTATTGTCCTGAACGTCATGGAAAAGAATTGGTATGTCGTCCACACCTATTCCGGATACGAGAATAAAGTGAAGACGAATTTGGAGAAACGTGTAGAATCGATGGATATGACTGATAAAATCTTTCGTGTACTCGTTCCGGTTGAAGAAGAAACAGAAGTGAAAAACGGTAAAACAAAGCAGGTTTCCAAAAAGGTGTTTCCGGGATACGTCATCGTGGAAATGATCATGACCGATGATTCCTGGTATGTTGTCCGCAACACACCTGGAGTAACCGGGTTTGTCGGTTCTGCCGGTGCCGGTTCAAAACCTACCCCGTTATTGCCGGAAGAAGTGGACGGTATTCTACGTCAAATGGGTGTGGAAGAGCCAAAAGCAGAAATTGACTTTGAGTTAAAAGAATCCGTAAGGGTGAAGGAAGGCCCGTTTGCTAACTTTATCGGTACTGTCGAAGAGATTCTTACAGATAAACATAAATTGAAAGTTCATGTAAACATGTTTGGAAGAGAAACCCCGGTAGAGCTGGAATTCAATCAAGTTGAAAAAATACAATAACGATTGAAAAAAACTTGCTATCTAATAACACAAGTGATAAAATTTTAATGTTGTTTATTTACGTGAACATAACGTTCGCGTTTTTCCTGCAAGAGCAGGTAATGAGTGGGAGAGCTTGCAGATGCTCGGTTTACCACATCACGGACTTAAGGAGGTGTGTCGCGTGGCTAAAAAGGTCATTAAAGTAGTGAAATTACAAATTCCTGCTGGTAAAGCTAACCCAGCTCCGCCGGTTGGTCCTGCTTTAGGTCAGGCTGGTGTAAACATTATGGGATTTTGTAAAGAGTTCAATGCTCGTACACAAGAACAAGCGGGCCTGATTATTCCAGTAGAGATCACGGTATTTGAAGACCGTTCATTTACATTTATCACAAAAACTCCGCCTGCAGCAGTTCTGTTAAAGAAAGCAGCTGGAATTGAAAGAGCATCAGGTGAACCTAACACGAAAAAGGTTGCTACTCTGAAGCGTGATAAAGTACGCGAAATTGCGGAAACAAAAATGCCAGACCTGAACGCAGCTGACGTAGAAGCAGCGATGCGTATGGTTGAAGGTACTGCCCGCAGCATGGGAATTGTTATTGAAGACTAATTGAACCCATGAGCATGCAAGAGGTTGCGAGTAAAGGAGAAGATCCGCCTGTATAAGCCAGGTTCGCAACCTTTATTAGTGGGAGGTCTAACCGCTATAACCACAATCGAGGAGGAAAGAAGAATGGCTAAGAAAGGTAAGAAATACGTAGATGCACTGAAGCTCGTTGACCGCGAGAAAGTGTATGATGTTAACGAAGCAGTTGAGCTTGTGAAGAAAACTGCAACGGCAAAATTTGATGAAACAGTCGAACTGGCAGCCCGTTTAGGTGTAGATCCAAAGAAAGCGGATCAGCAAATTCGCGGTGCCGTTGTCCTTCCGCACGGGACGGGTAAAACACAACGCGTTCTTGTGTTTGCCAAAGGAGAAAAGGCAAAGGAAGCAGAAGCTGCAGGAGCAGACTTTGTCGGTGATGACGACTTAATCAACAAAGTAAACCAAGGCTGGTTTGACTTCGACGTCGTTGTGGCGACTCCTGATATGATGGCACAAGTCGGAAGACTCGGCCGCGTGCTTGGACCGAAAGGATTAATGCCTAACCCGAAAACAGGCACGGTAACGTTCGATGTTACGAAAGCAGTGAATGAAATTAAAGCGGGTAAAGTGGAATACCGTGTTGATAAAACAGGAAACATTCATGTACCGATTGGTAAAGTATCCTTCGAAGACGGAAAGCTGATCGAAAACCTGACAACAATTATCGAGACATTGTTAAAAGTGAAGCCGGCTGCCGCAAAAGGTACTTACATGCGTAATGTATCCATCGCCTCAACGATGGGACCAGGCGTAAAGGTAAATGTTTCCGGCATCAAACTTTAAACTGTAAATTTATTATATAGAGCGTGTTGGAAAAAGACAATGGTTCCGCTCGATGCGCCAGCTACGAGAAAACCACTCCTAGCTGGCTTGAAAAGAATGCATCGGCTCCACTCATTGTTTCGTTTTTGTTCCAAAAGATAAAAAGCGATCTTTTGGAACAAAAACATATATTGACTTTGTGTTGCTGAACGATTATACTGGTCATTGTGAATTTAACAATATGTGTTCAAAAACTTATTTTTGAACATCCTCTATTAAGTGAGAGTTCAACAAGGAGGACATAACAGCGGCAAGAAGGTCGAGGCGCGGCAGTCTTGAGCAGCGGAGCGTACACGGGACGTACGTGAGCAGCGGAGAGACAACGCAACGAAGAGATTCGCAGGCGCTGTTTCCCGGACTTTTTGAACATCATCTACAAATGAGAGTTCAACAAGGAGGACATAACAGCGGCAAGAAGGTCGAGGCGCGGCAGTCTTGAGCAGCGGAGCGTACACGGGACGTACGTGAGCAGCGGAGAGACAACGCAACGAAGAGATTCGCAGGTGCTGTTTCCCGGACTTTTTGAACATCATCTAATAGTATTTTCATACCGTAGACAGCAGGGGTGCCAAGCGCTTAAACATCCTGCCGAGGTGCGTAGTTGTGAACAAATCCGGACGGATATATTTCCGAAGGTTTGATATTACTGCCTCCATGTCTATGCGCGTGGGGGCATTTTTTACGTACGGTATGAGCTGCAATAGGATCAGGATATGTTTAATGGGAGGTGTCAAGATGAAAGCAATTATTGAGAAAAAGCAACAAATCGTTGAAGAAATCGCAGCAAAGCTGCAAGAAAGCCAATCAACAATCGTTGTTGACTATCGCGGTTTAAATGTTTCCGAAGTAACGGAATTGCGTAAACAGCTTCGTGAAGCGGGCGTTGACTTTAAAGTGTACAAAAACACAATGGCTCGTCGTGCGACAGAAAAAACCGGTCTTACTGAGCTTGACGAAAAACTGGTTGGACCGACTGCCATCGCCTTCAGTAATGAAGATGTTGTAGCTCCTGCAAAAATCCTTGCCGGTTTTGCAAAGAAACACGAGGCCCTGGAAATTAAAGCAGGTGTTGTGGAAGGCCGTGTCGTTTCCCTTGAAGAAGTGAAGGCTTTGGCGGATCTTCCATCACGCGAAGGTTTGCTGTCCATGCTACTCAGCGTGCTTCAAGCACCGATCCGCAACTTTGCTTTGGCTACCAAAGCTGTTGCAGAGCAAAAAGAAGAACAAGGCGCTTAATTGCAGTCTGACGGTATACATTTTTTAACAAAACAGGAGGAAAGAAAAATGACGAAAGAGCAAATTATTGAAGCGGTTAAAGGAATGTCTGTTTTAGAACTAAACGATCTTGTGAAAGCTATTGAGGAAGAATTTGGTGTAACTGCAGCTGCTCCAGTAGCAGTAGCTGGCGGCGCTGTGGCTGAAGCTGCAGAAGAAAAAACTGAATTTGATGTCGTTCTTGCTGCTGCAGGCGCATCTAAAATCAACGTTATCAAAGTGGTTCGTGAAATCACGGGCCTTGGCTTAAAAGATGCCAAGGCATTGGTTGACGGTGCTCCGGCTCCGGTTAAAGAAGGCGTTTCTAAAGACGAAGCGGAAGAAATCAAAGGCAAGCTTGAAGAAGCAGGCGCATCTGTAGAAGTTAAGTAAGTTGTTTTAACACGTTCCCTTTTAAATTTGTTCAATAAGGGCTTCAGGCGCGGGAATATTAAAATTCGGCAAAGTGATGAAGCAGTGAAACGTACACCGCACGTACGCGAGCTGCGGAATGACAATGTGACTGCGGTATACGCAGGCTTGTTTCGCCCTTTTGAGCAGCTGTTTTAACTTATAGTGTGTGTTCAAATCCTTTGAACATCCTCTTATAGAAAACTCGCTTTGGTATGCCATGGCGAGTTTTTTGGACTGTAAAAGTCTGTATATGTCCGATCGGGTAGGCTGGTGAATGAAATATTTGTTCATTGGCAATGCTTTTAAAGTTTGAATAATAGTCAATCATACGGTCGTTTTTCAATGGCTGTCTGTATGGAAGGTGATAACGTGACGGATCATTACTATTCGGAAAAGCCGGATGTGGAAAGCCGGAGGGAGAGTATTGCAGAGACCGTAGCCGGCGTGGCATTTCGATTTTATGTCGATCGCGGAGTTTTTTCAAAAACTGGGATGGACTTTGGTACTCGGCTGCTGATCGAATCATTTAATCCTCCGGAAGCAGCAGGCGCCATCGGTGATGTCGGCTGCGGCTGGGGTGCGATCGGTATTGCTGTTGGAAAAAAATATCCCGCCCGTCGTATCGTTATGACAGATATTAATGAACGAGCGGTGGAGCTGGCGAAATTGAATGCACAACTGAACGGCGTCGGCAATGCAGAAGTGCTGCAGACCAATCTCCTGGAAGGGGTAACAGATTCCTTTGCTGCAGTGATGACAAATCCCCCGATCCGCGCCGGAAAAAAAGTCATCTTTGCATTGTATGAACAAGCGGTGGGTTCCCTCCTTCCTAATGGAGAAATATGGGTTGTCATTCAAAAGAAGCAAGGAGCGCCATCGACAATAAAGAAATTGGAAGAGCTGGGCCTTGAAGTGTCAGTTGTCAATAAGGCGAAAGGATATTTAATTATTAGCGGAAAAAAATCTTGACTCCGCTTTTCATATATGTTAATGTTATTTAATGCGTATGAGTGTCAGTGTGTAATAGTGCTATTTTATTTTAAATATAGGTGATATGTATAAAAAGGGTGATTTTGGACAAACTAGTAACGTCTTTTCTGCTTTTCTTTCTAGAAAAGGTATTCACGCCCTTTTTTTTACTATTTCAAGAAGTATTCCAAGTTCTTTCCGCAGATAACCGGATAGGAATCGGCATTATTCATGTTGCCTACATATTTGATAGCTATGAAAACGTATTAAACAGCCACTTTTTTTAATTTTTCCTTAAGTCAGTCAGAGGATTGCTGCACTCCATGCAGTCCTTTTGATATAAAAACGCTAGTTTGAGGGGTGAAGCAGTTGACAGGTCAACTAGTTCAGTATGGACGCCACCGCCAGAGAAGAAGTTACGCTCGAATTAATGAAGTATTGGATCTTCCAAACTTAATCGAAATTCAAACGGCTTCTTATCAATGGTTTCTTGATGAGGGTATTCGTGAAATGTTTCAGGACATTTCTCCAATTGAAGACTTTACCGGCAATCTGGTTCTTGAGTTTATCGATTACAGCTTAGGAGAACCGAAATATCCGGTTGAGGAATCAAAGGAACGCGACGTAACATATTCTGCGCCTCTCCGAGTGAAAGTTCGTCTCATTAATAAAGAGACAGGAGAAGTAAAAGAGCAGGAAGTATTTATGGGAGACTTCCCGTTAATGACAGACACAGGTACTTTCGTGATCAACGGCGCCGAGCGCGTTATTGTATCGCAGCTTGTTCGTTCCCCGAGTGTATACTACAGCAAAAAAGTAGATAAAAACGGTAAACCAGGATTTACTGCGACCGTTATCCCGAACCGCGGCGCATGGCTCGAGTTGGAGACGGACGCAAAGGATATCGTCTACGTTCGTATTGACCGCACTAGAAAAATTCCGGTAACCGTCCTTTTGCGCGCCCTTGGTTTTGGGTCTGATCAAGAGATTATTGATCTATTAGGAGAAGATGAATTTTTACGAAATACATTGGAGAAAGACAACACGGACAGCTCGGAAAAAGCACTGCTTGAAATTTATGAGCGTCTTCGCCCGGGAGAACCTCCTACAGTAGAAAATGCAAAAAGCTTGTTGGAATCAAGATTTTTTGATCCAAAGCGTTATGATTTAGCCAACGTCGGACGCTACAAAATGAATAAAAAACTTCATATAAAAGATCGTCTGTTCAATCAACGATTGGCGGAGACATTGATTGATCCGGAAACGGGAGAGGTGCTTGCCGAAGAAGGCGCGATCATCGACCGACGCCTCCTGGACCGCTTGATCCCGTATTTGGAAAAAAATGTAGGTTTCCGCCGCTTTATGTTGCAAGGTGGAGTTGTGGAAGAAGAAGAGTCGGTGCTGCAGTCGATTTTGATTCATGACCCTTCGATCATGGATGGGCAGCCGATTCGCGTTATCGGCAACGGCGTAGTGGATAAAAGTGTAAAAAACATCACCCCGGCAGATATTATCGCATCCATTAACTATTTCTTTAACTTGCTGCATGGAGTAGGAAATACAGATGACATTGATCACCTCGGGAATCGCCGTCTACGTTCTGTCGGAGAACTGCTTCAAAACCAGTTCCGTATCGGATTGTCCCGCATGGAGCGCGTTGTGCGTGAACGCATGTCCATTCAGGACGCGAATGTGATTACACCGCAGGCGCTCATCAACATCCGTCCGGTTATCGCATCGATCAAAGAGTTTTTTGGCAGCTCCCAGCTGTCACAGTTCATGTATCAGACAAATCCGTTGGCAGAGCTCACGCATAAGCGCCGGTTATCCGCGCTTGGGCCAGGGGGTTTGACTCGTGAGCGCGCTGGATTTGAAGTGCGTGACGTTCACTATTCACACTACGGCCGTATGTGTCCGATCGAAACGCCGGAAGGACCGAATATCGGTTTGATTAACTCCCTGTCCAGCTTTGCAAAAGTAAACGAGTTCGGATTTATGGAAACACCTTATCGAAAAGTCGACCATGAAACCGGTCGAGTAACGGATCAGTTTGACTATTTAACCGCCGATGAAGAGGATAACTACGTCGTTGCCCAGGCGAATGCGAGGCTGGATGAAAACGGAGCCTTTCTTGATGAAAATATTATCTGTCGTTTCCGCGGTGAAAACATCATCGTTTCCCGCGATCGCGTCGACTATATGGATGTTTCGCCAAAGCAGGTTGTGTCCGCAGCGACAGCGTGTATTCCGTTCCTAGAAAACGACGATTCCAACCGTGCGTTAATGGGAGCCAACATGCAACGGCAGGCTGTACCGCTGCTGGAGCCTGAAGCACCGATTGTCGGCACAGGCATGGAGTATGTCTCTGCAAAAGACTCCGGCGCAGCCGTTGTTTCCAAGGTACGCGGGCGGGTAGAGCGCGTTACCGCAAAATATATTCAAATTCGCCGTATCGAAGAGGTGGACGGAAGAGAAGTAGAAGGGGACTTAGTCCGCTACAACCTGCAAAAATTCGAACGCTCCAACCAAGGAACCTGCTATAATCAGCGACCGATTGTCCGCGAAGGCGATTTTGTTGAAAAAGGAGAAATTCTTGCCGACGGGCCTTCGATGGAATTAGGTGAAATGGCGCTTGGCAGAAACGTGATGGTTGGTTTCATGACCTGGGAAGGTTACAACTATGAAGATGCCATCATTCTGAGTGAGCGGCTCGTAAAAGACGATGTGTACACATCGGTTCATATTGAAGAATATGAGTCGGAAGCACGCGACACCAAGCTTGGACCGGAAGAGATCACCCGCGATATTCCTAACGTCGGTGAAGACGCGCTAAAGAACCTCGATGAGCGCGGCATCATTCGCGTCGGAGCGGAAGTGAAAGACGGCGACATACTCGTCGGTAAAGTAACGCCTAAAGGGGTCACGGAGCTGACTGCGGAAGAAAGATTGCTCCATGCCATTTTCGGTGAAAAAGCACGGGAAGTACGCGATACTTCGTTAAGAGCTCCTCATGGAGGAGACGGCATCGTTCTCGATGTCAAGGTGTTTAACCGGGAAGACGGTGATGAATTGCCTCCTGGTGTGAATCAACTTGTACGTGTTTATATTGTGCAAAAACGGAAGATTCATGAAGGGGATAAAATGGCAGGACGCCACGGAAACAAAGGGGTTATTTCCCGGGTATTACCGGAGGAAGATATGCCGTTTTTACCTGACGGCACTCCTATCGACATCATGTTAAACCCGCTCGGTGTACCTTCTCGTATGAACATCGGGCAAGTGCTGGAGCTTCATCTTGGTATGGCTGCAAGACGATTGGGAATCCATGTGGCTAGCCCGGTATTTGACGGCGCCAATGAAGAAGATGTGTGGAGTACGCTTGAAGAAGCCGGCATGGACCGAGACGGAAAAACCGTTCTTTATGACGGCCGCACCGGTGAACCGTTCGATAACCGTGTTTCCGTAGGAATCATGTACATGATTAAACTGGCTCACATGGTAGATGACAAGCTTCATGCCCGTTCTACAGGTCCTTATTCTCTTGTCACGCAGCAGCCGCTGGGCGGTAAAGCGCAGTTTGGCGGACAACGTTTCGGAGAGATGGAAGTTTGGGCGCTGGAAGCTTACGGTGCTGCTTACACATTGCAGGAAATATTGACCGTGAAATCAGACGACGTCGTTGGACGTGTCAAAACCTATGAAGCGATCGTCAAAGGTGAAAACGTTCCTGAACCGGGCGTTCCTGAATCATTTAAAGTTCTCATCAAAGAGCTTCAAAGCTTAGGGATGGATGTCAAAATGCTCTCAAGCAATGAAGAAGAAATCGAGATGCTGGAGCTAGATGATGAAGATGATGACGGCAACGACAAGTTGAAATTAAACCTGGAATCAACCGAATCAAACGGATAATGGGATAACATGAATGCTGAAAGGGAGGTTGGCCCCTTGATAGATGTTAATAACTTCGAGTATATGAAAATCGGCCTCGCATCACCGGATAAAATACGTTCCTGGTCAAGAGGCGAGGTGAAAAAGCCGGAAACAATCAACTACCGTACATTGAAGCCGGAAAAAGACGGATTGTTTTGCGAACGGATTTTCGGACCGCAAAAAGACTGGGAATGTCATTGCGGCAAATATAAACGCGTCCGTTATAAAGGCGTGGTCTGTGACCGTTGCGGGGTTGAAGTGACGCGCGCAAAGGTCCGGCGTGAAAGAATGGGGCATATCGAGTTGGCAGCCCCTGTCTCTCACATCTGGTATTTCAAGGGAATTCCGAGCAGGATGGGACTTGTCTTAGACATGTCCCCCCGCTCGCTGGAGGAAGTCATTTATTTTGCATCCTATGTGGTAACGGATGCGGGCGATACACCATTAGAGCTGAAGCAGCTGTTGTCGGAAAAAGAGTATCGCACATATCGTGAAAAATACGGGCGCTCCTTTACAGCACAAATGGGGGCGGAAGCCATCCGCAAGCTTCTTCAGGATATCGACCTCGAAAAGGAAGTAGGTATTCTGAAAGATGAGCTTGTTACCGCTCAAGGTCAGCGAAGAACTAGAGCGATTAAGCGCTTGGAAGTGCTGGAAGCTTTCCGCAACTCCGGCAACAACCCGGCATGGATGATCCTGGACGTATTGCCTGTTATTCCGCCGGAGTTACGTCCGATGGTGCAATTGGACGGCGGGCGGTTTGCCACCTCCGATTTGAACGATTTATATCGTCGGGTCATCAATCGAAACAACCGTTTAAAACGACTGTTGGATCTTGGTGCGCCGAACATCATTGTGCAAAACGAAAAACGGATGCTTCAGGAAGCTGTTGATGCACTAATTGATAACGGCCGCCGCGGAAGACCAGTGACAGGACCAGGGAACCGTCCGTTGAAATCTCTTTCTCATATGCTGAAAGGAAAGCAGGGACGTTTCCGCCAAAACTTATTAGGTAAACGTGTTGACTATTCAGGACGGTCCGTTATCGTTGTAGGACCGCATTTGAAGATGTATCAATGCGGATTACCAAAGGAAATGGCTTTGGAGCTTTTCAAGCCGTTCGTTATGAAAGAACTCGTAAGCAAAGGGCTTGCTCACAATATTAAAAGCGCCAAGCGCAAGGTTGAGCGTGTGCAGCCGGAAGTCTGGGACGTGCTGGAGCAAGTCATTAAAGAGCATCCGGTGCTGTTAAACCGCGCGCCGACGTTGCACAGACTGGGTATCCAAGCTTTTGAACCTACATTGGTGGAAGGGCGTGCGATCAAGCTTCACCCGCTGGTGTGTACCGCATACAACGCGGACTTTGACGGCGACCAAATGGCTGTGCACGTTCCGCTGTCAGCAGAGGCCCAAGCGGAGTCGCGTCTCTTGATGCTGGCGGCGCAAAATATTTTGAATCCGAAAGATGGAAAGCCTGTTGTAACGCCTTCTCAAGACATGGTATTAGGAAACTATTACTTAACGCTTGAACGAAAAGACGCTGTCGGGGAAGGCAATATTTATAAAGATCCGAATGAAGCGCTGACGGCGTATCGTTGCGGCTATGTCCATCTTCATACAAGAATAGCTGTGCCTGTCTCTTCCCTCGGGAAAACCAACTTTAAGGAAGAGCATTACGGAAAACTGATGTTGACGTCTGTCGGTAAAATTATTTTCAACGAAATTTTACCCGAAACGTTCCCATACATGAATGAACCGACAAAAGTAAACTTGGAAGAAGCAACGCCTGATAAATATATTGTTCCGATGACGACAGATGTAAAGAAAGAATTTGATCAGCGCGCTGTTGTGGCGCCGTTTAAAAAAGGCTTTTTAGGCGATATCATCGCAGAGGTGTTTAAGAAGTTCAAAGTATCGGAAACATCTGTCATGCTGGACAAAATGAAGGATCTCGGCTTCCACTACTCTACTAAGGCCGGCATCACCATCGGGGTAGCGGATATTGTAGTACTTAAGGAGAAGAAGGAAATCCTCGCAGAGGCCGAGCAGAAGGTCGACCGTATCTTGAAGCAGTTCCGAAGAGGTTTGATTACCGAGGAAGAACGCTACGACAAAGTTATTGAAGTTTGGAGTTCTGCGAAAGATCGCATTCAGGATAAACTGATGGGTACGTTGGATCGATTAAATCCGATCTTCATGATGAGTGATTCCGGAGCGCGGGGTAACGCATCCAACTTTACCCAGCTTGCGGGAATGCGCGGCTTGATGGCCAACCCGTCCGGGAGGATTATCGAGCTTCCGATTAAATCGAGCTTCCGTGAAGGATTGACGGTACTTGAGTACTTTATTTCAACGCACGGAGCCCGTAAAGGTCTTGCCGACACCGCGCTGAAAACAGCCGATTCCGGTTACTTAACCCGCCGTCTCGTCGATGTTGCCCAGGATGTTATCGTCCGTGAAGATGATTGCGGCACGGATCGCGGACTGAAGGTTGAAGCGATTATGGAAGGAAACGAAGTTATTGAACCGCTTTATGACCGGCTGGTGGGACGTGTCGTTCACGAGACGATTTATCACCCGGAAACCAACGAAGTGCTGGTTAAGAAAAATGAGCAGTTGAATGAAGATACAGCAAACATGGTGGAAGACGCCGGAGTGAAATCGGTTATCATCCGTTCTGCATTTACATGCGATACAAAACACGGTGTATGTAAGGCATGCTACGGACGCAACCTGGCAACTGGTGCGGAAGTGGAAGTCGGTGAAGCCGTCGGAATCATCGCCGCACAATCCATCGGTGAACCTGGTACTCAGTTAACAATGCGTACCTTCCATACCGGGGGAGTTGCCGGAGACGATATCACCCAAGGTTTACCGCGTGTACAAGAATTATTTGAAGCGCGCAATCCTAAAGGGCAGGCGGTTATTTCCGAAATCCAAGGTGTCGTTTCCGATATTAAAGAAGTAAATGAGAAGAAAGAAATCGTTGTTCAAGGCGCCATAGAAGCGCGAAGTTATGTAGCGCCGTACGGAGCCAGGCTGAAGGTGGATGCCGGACAAAGTGTAAGTCCAGGTCAGGAATTGACAGAAGGGTCGATTGATCCGAAAGAATTGCTTGCCGTATCCGGTGTGCAGGGTGTGCAAGATTATCTGCTCCGGGAAGTGCAAAAGGTTTACCGTATGCAAGGGGTGGAGATCGGCGATAAGCACATTGAAGTCATGGTGCGTCAAATGCTGCGTAAAATTCGCGTAGTAGACGCGGGAGATACGGATGTGCTGCCTGGCTCACTCATTGATGTCCACCAATTTACGGAAGCGAACAGGGATATTCTCCTGCGAGGCGGAGTGCCGGCAACAGGAAGGCCGGTATTACTGGGGATTACGAAAGCTTCCCTTGAAACAGATTCGTTCCTGTCCGCCGCTTCCTTCCAGGAAACGACGCGCGTCTTGACCGATGCGGCGATCAAAGGGAAGAAAGATGAGCTCGTAGGATTAAAAGAGAATGTGATCATCGGTAAGCTCGTACCGGCGGGAACAGGCATGCAGCGTTACCGGCAAATTATTCCTGCAAAGTCCAATCCGGAATCCGTACAGGAAGAAGTTCTTGAAGAAGCTACTGTTCAGGAATAGCATTTTCGGCATCATGGCAGAATGATGTGCGCAACACACAGGCTTTGTGTTAAAGTGTTTGTTCAAAAAGATCGTTTTTTATCTTTTTGAACAAACACGATGTAATGAGTGGAGCCTCTGTCTTCTTTTAAAGCTAGCTATGAGTGGTTTCCTCGGAGTAAGGATGACGACATTCCGCCATTGCCCGCAGTACGTGCGGCAGCACTTAGGAGGAATTGAGCGCATCGAGCGGGAACCATTGCCTTATTAAACACGCTCTTAAAGTGTTTGTTGGAAAAAATTTTTAACAAACTCGAAATTGATCATTGACACAGGTTTTCCCCGGTGGTAGTATATTTAAGTGTGCCAAATACCTGTTGCTTTGGAGGATGGAAATGTCTTATGATAAAGTAGTGCAGGCTGAGGAAAAAGTCGTGGGCACGAAACAAACGCTGAAAGCACTGGAAGATAAGCAGGTTAAAGAAGTTGTTGTTGCGCAGGATGCCGATCCTAAAGTAATACAGAAAGTATTTGCACTTGCTGATAAACAAGGAGTGCCTTGCTTGAAAGTAGACTCAATGAAACGGCTTGGTAAAGCTTGCGGCATTGATGTCAGCGCAGCAACTGTAGCAATTAAAAAGTAAAAATAAGTTTTTGCCGTCAGGGTTATCTGCTGGCAAAAACTTTCCTTTTACACAATAATGAACCACCTGGACCAGTGGACTTAGACATTGCTGATAAGAAAGGAGGAAAACCATGCCTACAATTAACCAGTTAGTACGTAAAGGCCGTCAATCAAAAATTCAAAAGTCTGACTCACCAGCTTTAAATAAAGGCTATAACAGCTTCAAAAAAGCGCAGACAGATCAAAGCTCTCCACAAAAACGTGGTGTTTGTACTCGTGTAGGTACAATGACACCGAAAAAGCCAAACTCTGCTTTGCGTAAATATGCCCGTGTTCGTCTGACTAACGGCATTGAAGTTACTGCCTACATCCCTGGTATCGGACATAATCTGCAAGAACACAGCGTCGTTTTAATCCGCGGCGGACGTGTAAAAGACTTACCGGGGGTACGTTACCATATCATTCGAGGAGCACTTGATACAGCAGGTGTTGATAACCGTATGCAAGGACGCTCTAAATATGGTACGAAGCGACCGAAAAACAAATAAAAGTGCTTATTCAAAAAGATCGATTTTTATCTTTTTGAATAAGCACGAAGTAATGAGTGGAGCCGATGCATTCTTTTTCAGTCAGCTAGGAGTGGTTTTCTCGTAGCTGACGCATCGAGCGGAATCATTGCCTTTTTAAACACCCGAATAAAAGTGCTTGCTCAAAAAGATCGATTTTTATCTTTTTGAACATCCGAAAAAAATGGTGGTTCAAAAAGGAGGACATAACATTGGCAAGAAGATCGAGGCGCGGCAGTCGCGAGCAGCGGAGCGTACACTACACGTACGTGAGCAGCGGAGAGACAACGCAACGAAGAGATTCGCAGACAATGTTTCCCGGACTTTTTGAACATCCGAAAAAAATGGTGGTTCAAAAAGGAGGACATAACATTGGCAAGAAGATCGAGGCGCGGCAGTCGCGAGCAGCGGAGCGTACACTACACGTACGCGAGCAGCGGAGGGACAACGCAACGAAGAGATTCGCAGACAATGTTTTCCGGACTTTTTGAACATCCGTAAAAAAACAAAAACCTAATTCCTTGAAAGGAGGGAATCCAATGCCTCGTAAAGGACCTGTTCCTCGCAGAGACGTATTACCTGATCCAATTTATAATTCTAAGCTTGTTACTCGTTTGATCAACAACATCATGATCGATGGAAAAAGAGGTAAAGCTCAAACGATCTTGTATAAAGCGTTCGAATTAGTGAAAGAGCGTTCTGGAAATGAGCCTCAAGAAGTATTCGAACAAGCATTAAAAAATATCATGCCGGTTCTTGAAGTTAAAGCTCGCCGTGTCGGCGGTGCAAACTACCAGGTGCCGATGGAAGTAAGACCTGAACGTCGTACGACTTTAGGCCTTCGCTGGCTGGTAAGCTATGCTCGCCTTCGCGGTGAAAAAACGATGGAAGAGCGCTTGGCGAATGAAATCCTGGATGCAGCGAATAATACCGGTGCGGCAGTGAAAAAGCGTGAGGATACGCACCGCATGGCTGAAGCTAACAAAGCCTTTGCTCATTACCGTTGGTAATCATACAATCTTATGCGGCCTAAGTTCAGGCATAAAGCATAAGCACAGGAATAAACGGGTATACAGTCTATTGAGGGATTCTCTCAACAGACTGTAGCAACCCTTACACATACTATCTTCACTAAGGAAGGAGAAAATGACCAATGGGAAGAGAATTCTCCTTGGAAAAAACTCGTAATATCGGTATTATGGCACATATTGATGCCGGGAAAACAACAACTACCGAACGGGTTCTTTTCTACACAGGGCGCATTCACAAGATCGGTGAAACCCACGAAGGTGCATCTCAGATGGACTGGATGGAGCAAGAACAAGAGCGTGGGATCACGATTACTTCTGCAGCAACAACGGCACAATGGAAAGGCCATCGTGTAAACATCATTGATACACCAGGACACGTAGACTTCACAGTGGAAGTTGAGCGTTCCCTTCGTGTATTGGATGGTGCTGTTGCCGTGTTAGACGCCCAATCTGGTGTTGAACCGCAGACTGAAACAGTATGGCGTCAAGCAACGACGTATGGCGTACCAAGAATTGTTTTCGTCAACAAGATGGATAAAATCGGTGCAGATTTCATTTACTCTTTAGGAACGCTGCATGATCGCCTTGGAGCAAACGCACATGCGATTCAGTTGCCAATCGGTGCTGAGGATGCTTTTGAAGGCATCATTGATCTGGTTGAGATGAAAGCATATTTCTATGCAGATGATTTAGGCACACAAGCGGAAGCACGTGACATTCCTGAAGAATATAAAGCGCAAGCGGAAGAATACCGCGACAAGCTTGTAGAAGCAGTATCCGAATTGGATGAAGATTTGATGATGAAGTATCTTGAAGGTGAAGAGATTACGGTGGAAGAACTTAAAGCCGCTATACGTAAAGGTACTGTCAATGTTGAATTCTATCCGGTTATTTGCGGATCTGCGTTCAAAAACAAAGGTGTTCAATTGATGTTGGATGCCGTTATCGACTATTTACCTGCACCAATAGATGTACCTGCCATCAAAGGTCTATTGCCTGATTCTGAGGAAGAAGTTATTCGTCATTCAAGCGACGAAGAGCCGTTCTCCGCATTGGCATTTAAAGTAATGGCGGACCCGTTTGTCGGGAAACTGACATTCTTCCGCGTTTACTCAGGTACTGTTAATTCAGGTTCATACGTTCAAAACTCTACTAAAGGGAAGCGTGAACGTATGGGACGTATCCTGCAGATGCACGCAAACCACCGTGAAGAGATTTCTACCGTATACGCTGGGGACATTGCTGCAGGAGTAGGTTTGAAGGAAACGAGTACAGGGGATACCCTTTGTGACGAAAAGCATCTTGTTATTCTGGAATCGATGCAGTTCCCTGAGCCGGTTATTCACCTTTCCGTTGAACCGAAGTCAAAAGCGGACCAGGATAAAATGGGTATTGCCCTTTCCAAGCTCGCGGAAGAGGATCCGACATTCAGAACGCATACGGATGAGGAAACTGGACAAACCATTATCGGCGGTATGGGTGAGCTTCACCTTGATATTATCGTTGACCGCATGAAACGTGAATATAAAGTGGAAGCAAATGTTGGTGCTCCGCAGGTTTCCTACCGGGAAACGATTCGCGAATCTGCAAAATGCGAAGGAAAGTTTGTCAGACAATCTGGTGGCCGTGGTCAATACGGACACGTTTGGGTGGAGTTTTCTCCGAACGAAGAGGGTGCAGGCTTTGAATTCGAAGATGCGATTGTCGGGGGTGTTGTTCCGCGTGAATACATTCCATCTGTAAAAGCGGGTTTGGAAGGCGCGCTGGATAACGGTCTTCTTGCAGGCTACCCGATCATCGACATCAAGGCGAAGCTGTTCGACGGTTCTTACCACGATGTGGACTCGAATGAAATGGCGTTCAAGGTCGCTGCCTCCATGGCATTGAAGGAAGCGAAAAACAAGTGTAAACCTGTTATTCTCGAACCGATCATGAAAGTCGAAGTTGTCATTCCGGAAGAATACATGGGAGACATCATGGGTGATATCACATCCCGCCGCGGACGAGTGGAAGGAATGGATTCCCGAGGGAACGCTCAAATCGTCAGAGCGATGGTGCCGCTTTCCGAGATGTTCGGATATGCTACTTCTTTGCGTTCCAACACGCAAGGCCGCGGACAATACACGATGCATTTCGACCATTACGAAGAAGTGCCTAAGAGCATCGCTGAAGAAATCGTTAAGAAAAATTCCGGTCAATAATTGCCGGTGATTGTCTGAGAAACGATTTTGTTGTAAGCTAAGATAGGTGATGAATGAAACTGCATTCCCTCGCCTATCTTCCAAAATATAAACGGCGCACTGCGCTTGTAGGGGCTCTATCGCCCCTGATTTAAAAACCTTTCTCATAATTAAGGAGGAATTCAAAAATGGCTAAGGAAAAATTTGATCGTTCCAAAACGCATGCCAACATTGGTACAATTGGACACGTTGACCATGGTAAAACAACTTTAACTGCTGCGATTACGCACGTATTGCACAAAAAATCCGGTAAAGGTACTGCAATGAACTATGACCAAATTGACGGTGCACCGGAAGAGCGTGAGCGCGGAATTACGATCTCAACTGCACACGTCGAGTATGAAACAGATTCTCGTCACTATGCACACGTTGACTGCCCAGGACACGCTGACTATGTTAAAAACATGATCACTGGTGCTGCGCAAATGGATGGAGCTATTCTTGTAGTATCTGCTGCTGACGGCCCAATGCCGCAAACTCGTGAGCACATTCTTTTATCTCGTCAAGTAGGTGTACCATATATCGTTGTTTTCTTAAACAAAGTAGACATGGTAGACGACGAAGAATTACTTGAGCTTGTAGAAATGGAAGTTCGCGACCTTCTTTCTGAGTACGACTTCCCGGGAGATGACATTCCAGTTATTGCCGGATCTGCTCTTAAAGCACTTGAAGGAGACGAAAATTACGCTCAAAAAATTATCGAGCTGATGGACGCTGTTGACAGCTACATCCCAACTCCAGAGCGTGACAAAGACAAGCCGTTCATGATGCCAGTAGAGGATGTATTCTCTATTACTGGACGCGGTACTGTTGCAACTGGACGTGTAGAGCGTGGACAATTAAACGTAGGTGATGAGATCGAAATCATCGGTCTTGAAGAAGAGTCTAAGAAAACAACGGTTACTGGTGTTGAAATGTTCCGTAAGCTTCTTGACTATGCAGAAGCAGGAGATAACATCGGTGCATTGCTTCGCGGTATTTCCCGTGATGATGTAAACCGTGGTCAAGTACTTGCAAAGCCAGGAACGATTACTCCGCATACAAAATTTACTGCGGAAGTGTATGTTCTATCTAAAGAAGAAGGTGGACGTCACACGCCATTCTTCTCCAACTATCGTCCACAGTTCTATTTCCGTACAACGGACGTAACTGGTATTTGCCAACTTCCTGAGGGAGTAGAAATGGTAATGCCTGGAGACAACATCACAATGACTGTGGAATTGATCGCTCCAATCGCGATTGAAGAAGGTACTAAGTTCTCTATCCGTGAAGGTGGACGAACAGTAGGTGCCGGTGTTGTTGCTTCTATTACAGAATAATAACGAATGTAATCAAAACGTGCTTCGGATTTTTTCGGAGCACGTTTTTTAAGTGCTCTTTTCGTATAAAAGTTAACGGACACAGCCTCGTTTTTCCACGGCATTCTCCAAACTACATTTCATTTGGGCAGACAACCCGCCCTAAAATTCAGAAAAATCCGAATAAAACCTTGGCAAGAATAATAAAATTCAAAATAAGACAGAGACAAAGCCCCGCTCCTATTTGCGATAGAACATGTTCTTTCTCAAAGCGTCTTAACGTCTGCCCGTATTTTTCAGCAAGTGCTGCGACTTAACAGGAACCGTTCGTAAATTAACCATTTTAATGCAAGGGTGATGCTGATGGATGAAGAGCTTGTAAAAATAAAACAGTTAAAAACCTCCTTTCGCGTTTTGGACGATTATTATGCCGCAGTAGACGATGTGACGCTCACGATATATAAAAACGAGGTGCTGGCCATTGTCGGGGAGTCCGGTTCCGGAAAAAGCGCATTAGCTTTTTCCATCATGGGTCTGCACAACCGGGCAAAAATCGAGGGGGAGATTTATTACAGAGGAGAGAACATTGCCAATGCTTCCCCGGGAAGGTGGAACAAGCTGCGTGGCAGGGAGATGGGGATGATTTTTCAAGATTCACTGTCCGCTTTAAACCCGTTAATGATCATTGGCACTCAAATAGAAGAAACGCTGCTGCTTCACAACCCAAAAATTTCTGCCAGGGAAAGAAAAATTCGGGTGATTGATTTATTGATGAAAGTCGGTATTCCCAGGCCGGAAAAAACATATTATCAGTATCCACATGAGCTGTCAGGCGGCATGAGGCAGCGCGTTATCATCGCCATCGCTATCGCCAACCAGCCCCAGCTGCTCATTGCCGATGAACCGACAACTGCCCTTGACGTTACCATTCAAGCACAAATCTTGGATTTATTGAGACAGTTGAAAAACGAAATGCGGGCCGCCATTGTTCTCATTACCCACGATCTTGGAATCGTTGCGGAAATGGCTGATCGCGTAGCTGTGATGTATGCCGGACAAATAGTTGAGATTGCCGATGTTTACACACTGATTGAAAACCCGCTGCACCCTTACACAAAAATGTTATTAAAATCCGTTCCATCATCTTCTGGTGCAAAATCCAGACTGCATGTTATTCAAGGGGTTGTTCCTGCTCTACACAAACTGCCTCGTGAAGGCTGCCGCTTTAGAGGAAGGATCCCTTGGATGGATGCATCTGTTCATGAAAGCAATCCGATGCTGCACGAAGTCAGGCCGGGACACTACGTCCGCTGCACATGCTATCAATATTTTCACTTTCCCGATAAATACAAGGAGGAAAGCAGTCATGGCACTCATTGAAGTGGAGGATTTAAAAGTTTACTTTCCGATTCGCGGCGGAATATTCAGAACCATTCAAGAATATGTTAGAGCTGTAGATGGCGTGTCTTTTTCCATTGAAAAGGGGCAGACGTACGGCTTAGTCGGGGAGTCAGGATCCGGCAAAACAACCATCGGCCGGACAATCATCGGCTTAAACAAGATGACTTCGGGAAAAATCACGTTTGACAGTATTTCCCTTGGAGAAGACCGCCGGAGATCTCGCTTGAATATTCAGAAAGACATTCAGATGATCTTTCAGGATCCGTATTCCTCATTAAATCCGAAAAAACGGGTCATTGATATTATTGCTGAACCGCTTCGAAACTTCGAAAAACTATCGACTCAAGAAGAAAAAAGCCGGGTTCAAAACTTATTGGATATTGTTGGTTTAAGCCCGGAAGCAATGTATAAGTATCCACACGAGTTTTCCGGAGGGCAGCGGCAGAGAATCGGAATCGCCCGAGCCATCGCCTTGAATCCGAAGCTGATCATTGCGGACGAACCAGTGTCGGCTCTTGACGTGTCTGTACAAGCCCAAGTGTTGAACTTTATGCAGGATATTCAGAAAGAATTAAATCTGACGTATTTATTGATCAGTCATGATTTAGGAATCATTCGGCATATGTCTGATTATATCGGCATTATGTATAAAGGCCGTTACGTCGAACAAGGAACGGCTGACGAAATTTTTACCAATCCGCAGCACATCTATACAAAGCGTCTTCTATCAGCAATACCTGACATTGATCCGAGGCAGCGGGAGGTTATTTTTGAGAAGCGACTGAAAGTCAGAGACGAGTTCGTGAAACTGTCGAAGAATTATTTTGACGAAAATGGGCTTGCCTTTCCTTTAAAGCCAATTTCCAAAACACATTTTGCGGCATTGCCCGAGAGAGGGTGAAAGGTATGTGGAAATTAATGGTAAGAAGAATCATCATAATGATCCCGCAAATCGTCGTGTTAAGTTTATTGGTTTTTATGCTAGCAAAGGCAATGCCTGGCGATGCTCTGACCGGGCTGATTGATCCGAGCATCGATCCGGCTGCAATCGAAGCAATGCGCGAAAGGCTGGGGCTGAACAATCCGTGGTATGTCCAATATTGGGATTGGATAACGCGGGCATTGCAGGGAGATTTGGGGCAGTCGTTTTTCTTTAAAATGCCGGTTGCCGATTTGATCGGTCAACGGATGGTAAATACATTCTGGCTTTCGCTGGCTACGCTTATTCTCACCTATCTGATTGCGATTCCGCTGGGCATTGTCAGCGGCCGCTATAACGATACTCTGGCGGATCGTCTCATTACAGGCTATACGTATGTCGGGTTTGCGGCGCCGTTATTTATTACTGCCTTGTTAATGCTATATATTTTTGGCTTTCAATTTGGCTGGTTTCCGACCGGCGGCAGTGTCAGTCCGGGATCCACTCCAGGTTCGGCGGAGTATGTGATCGACAAGATATACCATTTGCTGCTGCCGGCGTTATCAATGGCCTTGATTACAACGGTATCCACCGTTCAATATTTGCGCTGTGAGATTATTGATACGAAGCAAAAGGATTTTATTATTACCGCCAGAGCTAAGGGGGCTTCCGAACAGCGTGTCTATCACCGTCACATACTAAGAAACTCTTTATTACCGATTGCCGCACTTTTCGGCTATGAAATTACTGGATTGATCGGCGGCACGATTTTTATCGAAAACATCTTCAATTACCCGGGGATGGGGCAATTGTTCCTTGAATCGATTACCCGTCGTGATTACAGCGTGATGACGGCACTGGTGCTTTTGTATGGCATCGCGGCAATCGTGGGCGCGTTAATCTCTGATATCATATTAAGTATTGTTGATCCACGGATTCGTATCAAATAAGCATGACAGATATTGAGGTGAAGAAATGAGAAATAATCATGCTGACAATGCAGATACCCTTTCGCCGGAAGCTTCTGACAGGAGTCCATCAGGTTTTCGAATTCTCTGGCGGGAGCTGGTCAATGATAAAGTCGCATTATTTTCATTGATTTTAATTGTCGTCATTATCGTGTTTGTTTTTGGCGTTTCCATGATTCTTGATCAAGCGGAAATTGTTACCGTTGACCTGTTTGCGCTGTATCAGCCGCCATCGTCTGAGTTTTGGCTCGGAACCGACTACGGCGGCAGAGATATTTTCGGTCAATTGATCATCGGTACCCGCAATTCTTTATCGATTGCTTTTATTGTAACAGCGCTGACCGGAACGATCGGTATTTTGGTAGGACTAATATCCGGCTATTACGGCGGAACGATCGATAATGTTTTCATGCGAATCGTTGACTTCTTTATGATTCTGCCGACGTTGATGATTGTTATTGCGTTTGTCACCGCGGTTCCAAAATACAGCATCGTTTCTTTTTCCTTGATTATGACCGCCTTCTTGTGGATGGGAATTGCGAGAATGATTCGCTCGAAAGCGTTGCAGGAAAAGGAACTGGAATATGTTCAGGCTTCAAAGACACTCGGCTCCACCGATTTCAAAATCATGTTTACTCAGGTACTGCCCAATTTAAGCTCCCTGATCATTGTGACAATGACACTGAACCTTGCGGCAAACATCGGTCTGGAGTCCGGACTCTCGTTTTTAGGATTCGGCTTTCCAGAAAGCACGCCGAGCCTTGGGACATTAATCAGCTATGCCCGCAACCCGCAAACGCTTGAATTCAGATGGTGGATTTGGCTGCCTGCATCGATACTTGTTTTAGTGTTGATGTTGAGTATAAACAACGTCGGCCAAGCGTTAAAGCGCGCGACTGACGCAAGACAGCGAAGAGGATAATAAAAAAAGGGGGATTGCTTCATGACGAAAGCGATGAAAGGTGTACTGACAGCAATGCTTATTCTGTTGTTGACACTGGCGGCATGCTCCAGCGACGATTCGGCGACGACGGATGATGAAGTGGACGACAGCGGGCAGGATGCTGAAAATGCCGGTGATGATGAAGAGGAAGAAGCGGAAGATGACGGACTGTTTTCCATCGATGACTTCAGCAACATGAAAGCATCTGAAGGCGATGCGTTGGAAGGGGGTACAATAACGTTCGGACTTGTTTCCGACACGGCTTTTGAAGGAACCTTGAACTACAATTTTTATTCAGGAAACCCCGATGCCCAAATACTGCAGTGGTTTGATGAAAGCTTTCTAACCTGGGACGAAAATTATGTTTACACTCAGGACGGAGCAGCGACCTATGAAACGTCTGAAGACGGCAGCGTGTTTACATTTACGATCCGCGACAATGTCAATTGGCATGACGGTGAACCGGTCACTGCCGAAGATTGGCTGTTTGCCCATGAAGTCATCGGCCATCCGGATTACGACGGTCCCCGTTACGGCTCGGACTTTACGAATATCGTCGGAATGGATGAGTACCACAATGGCGAGGCAGATACGATTTCCGGTATTACCATTTTAAATGACAAACAATTGCAAATCGAATTTATCAACGTCACACCGTCTTTGGTGACAGGAAGCATTTGGACATATCCGTTGGCGAAACACATTTTCGGCGATATGGAAGTTGCCGATATGTCCTCCTCCCCGGAAGTGCGGGAGCATCCGACTGGCTTTGGCCCGTTTAAAGTAGAAACGATTGTACCAGGCGAATCGGTCACTTATGTTAAAAACGAAGACTACTGGAGAGGTGAACCGAATTTGGATGGGGTGATTCTGAAAGTCGTCAATCCAAACACGGTCGTACAAGAATTGCAAACGGGCGGAGTGGATCTTGTCAGTTCCTTCCCTGTAGATCAATTCCCTGACAACGCCGAGATGTCCAACGTAGAATGGCTGGGAATCGTTGACCGAGCTTATACTTACATCGGCTTTAAACTCGGCTCATGGGATGGGGAGAAAGGTGAAGTTGTTCCGGATCCTGATAAAAAAGTGGCAGATGTGAATTTACGGAAAGCCATGTGGCATGCAGTAGACAATACAGCCGTAGCCGAGCGCTTTTACCATGGATTGCGTTGGAATGCCACGACACTGATTCCGCCTTCTCATCCGGAATTCCATGATGAAACAAATCCCGGGATAACGTTTGATCCGGAGCAGGCAAAGCAAATTCTTGACGAAGCTGGATATGAGGATGTAACAGGAGACGGCTTCCGGGAAACGCCGGAGGGAGAAGAGCTGGTGATTAATTTTGCTTCAATGACCGGCGGCGATATCGCAGAACCGTTAGCCCGTTACTATGTCCAGTCCTGGAACAATATCGGCTTAAACGTAGAACTCGATATGCTGGAATTTAACACGTTTTATGATCGCGTCGGGCAAAACGGCGATGACGATCCGACTCTGGATGTATATATGGGAGCGTGGAGCGTTGGCATCGATGTAGACCCGACCGGCTTATACGGGCGCAATGCACTGTTTAACTTCCCGCGCTATGCCAGCGAGGAAAACGACAGGCTGCTTGCCGAAGGAGTATCGGAAGCGGCGTTTGACTTAGAATACCGCAAAGAAATTTATCAACAATGGCAGCAATTAATGGTGGAAGAAATTCCGGTATTCCCGACGTTGTATCGTTCTGAAGTAGTACCGGTAAATAACCGTGTCCAAAACTATGCGATCGGAGACGGTACAGGGGTTTACTTATATGAGCTTGCGGTTACGTCCGATCAACCGCTCGTTGCCGAGTGATTACTGACAGGGCATAGAATGAAATGAATGGGGATGTCTCAAGAGAAAGCTTGGGACATCCCAGAAGTAATGAGTAAAGCGGCTGTCTCATTTATAGAGTGATATGTGTCATAAATTTGTTGCAGATAGTTGAAGTGAAATGCTTCGTTTTATGATTAATATTGATATTATTATAAACTATAATATGTTGTATAGTAGATGGGAGAGAAAATTTAAAGTAGCAGAGGGCTAAAATTGGACGAAAAAAAGGTTATAATTGAACTGTCCCTAAGGATTCACAAGGAACTGAATCCGCATGGACACGATAGCTAATCGATATATTGAAGATCAAAAAATCAATTTGAAAAGGAAATGGTGACATGCTTAAATTCTTAGGAATGTTTTTGATGGCCTTTCCTATTTTGTTTATAGCTTTAAAAATGGGACCTCTTTATATGGCAATTATATTATTTTTACTGGGACTATCATCGTATGTATTTGCAATATATAGACAAAAAAGCAGAAGGGCATGATATAACTTCCTCTGAAACTGCAAAAAGGAGGAAAATAAATTGAAAAGAATAACATTATTTATGCTGTCATTTCTTCTAATCTTTTCATTTGCAACAGAACCATATGAAGCTGCGACAGTGAAATTGAAGGGCGCGTATGTTAAATCAACTTACAAAGCACAAGGTGGGAGAATGAACATTGAGTATCATGATCTCTATTTAACTGTTGCTGATGCAAGAAGATACGCTTCCAAAGCAGAGATGTCTTTAAATGAGGCTTTTGCTTGGTTCGGATCTGGTTTTATTAAAGGAGCAGGGCCTTATCTTGCGACTATTGGTTTTATAAAAGCTTCAGAAGGAGCTATAGTAGCAAGTGAAATCAGAAAATATACTGATAAAAATCAAAGCGTTCGTATTACTATTGGGATAGATAAAAACAGACCTGTCTCAAGTAGGGTTGTAAGATATTGGAATGAAAAAAATCAAGTGTCAAACCTATGGAAGTAGCAGCACCTGAGTACCAGAAGGTCGTAACAAGAATTTATAAATACTAATTCAAATCGAGTAGGAGGGAGGACTCCCCCTACCTCTCTACGCCGAACGTGCCAATCGATATATGGCAGTTTCATTTAAGTCCAACACAAATGATTAATATCTCTGAGTAGACTTCGGAGGTCTTAGTTTTCATCTTATTAGGAACGATTTTGAAAGGCGAGGTCATTTTTTCTTTAACTCTTTTTTCTCACCCCACTGGTCGCGTTGTATTTCTTAAACCAACAAAATTACACTTGTCAATAGCGGCTATAATTCTTTACAATGCCAGTCTATTCTCCTTTTTCTAATACGTTATTCTCAGTCAATATCTCTAAATTCTCCTTCAACGTCTTTATAATATTGTCGGATTTTGTCTATCCTGTCTAAATATCAGATTTCAGCTGTTCAACTTCTGTCATAGCATTCCCAAACTATTTCTTTCTGCTTCTCCGTTTGTAGCTGAAAAGCAACTCCACTGGTTACATAACCCACTAAGCTTTAGTAATCCTATTCTTTCATTACTGATCAACCCTGAATCCTCTTGACTTCAATGTTTTTAAGAGTAGAAACTGCTTACTCCCCACCTCTCCAAATTGAAGAAAATTAATATTGTCATTGGAGCTTCCGAAAAAAATCGTAAAAAATCTTGCATTGCCGTTGGGATTCATATATAATGTTGAATGTTGGTCACTGACAGGCTACGATCCGGAAGGTTGCTGACACACCCGGCCCCTTTGCCATGGCGAGTGTGTTTGGAAATTTCCGTGGAGCAAGTCTATTTCCAAAAATGGGCGATAAAGGAGGTAATCAAATGGCAAAACAAAAAATTCGCATTCGTTTAAAAGCGTACGATCACAGAATTCTGGATCAATCAGCGGAGAAAATTGTAGAGACAGCAAAGCGTTCCGGTGCGAGCGTGGCAGGACCTATTCCGCTGCCGACTGAAAAATCCGTTTATACGATTCTTCGTGCGGTTCATAAGTACAAAGATTCCCGCGAACAGTTCGAAATGAGAACTCACAAGCGATTGATCGATATTGTGAACCCAACTCCACAAACTGTGGACGCGTTAATGCGATTGGATCTGCCGTCAGGCGTAGACATCGAAATCAAGTTATAAGAACGTGTTCAAAAAGGCAATGGTTCCGCTCGATGCACCCAATTTCGCCTAAGAGCTGCCCACGTCCTATGGGCAACGGCGAAATGTCACCATCCTGGTTCCGGAGAAAACCACTCCTAGCCGGTTGGAAAAGAATGCATCGGCTCCACTCATTGCGTCGTGTATGCTTAAAAAGATAAAAAGCAATCTTTTTAAACAAACACTATAAATAAATGAAATTTTTACGATTAATAGGAGGTGTGACTCATGACCAAAGGAATCTTAGGTAAGAAAATAGGCATGACTCAAATCTTTGCTGAAAACGGTGAAGTTATTCCTGTAACAGTGATCGAAGCTACCCCGAACGTAGTGCTTCAAAAGAAGACGGTGGAAAGCGACGGATATGAAGCTGTTCAATTAGGATTTGCAGATAAAAAAGAAACTGTCTACAAAAAAGGCGACAAAAAAGAATTCCGATTCAGCAAACCGGAAAAAGGTCACGCGGACAAGGCGGAGACAAATCCTAAGCGCTTCATTAAAGAATTCCGCGGAGCAGGTGCGGAATATGAAATTGGTCAAGAAGTCAAGGTTGATACATTTGCAGCAGGAGATATTGTCGATGTGACAGGTACATCAAAAGGGAAAGGTTTCGCAGGTTCCATCAAGCGTCATAACCAGTCCCGCGGACCAATGTCACACGGTTCCCGTTACCACCGTCGTCCCGGTTCCATGGGTCCGGTCGATCCAAACCACGTCCGTAAAGGAAAAGCTTTACCTGGACGCATGGGCGGCGAGCAAGTAACGATTCAAAATCTTGAAATCGTACGTGTTGATACAGAGCGTAATCTACTGTTGATAAAAGGAAACGTACCTGGTGCAAGGAAAAGCTTTGTTTCTGTAAAAACTGCAGTAAAAGCTGCTGAATAAGATCGAGAAGGAAAGGAGGAGCCCAGATGCCTAAAGTTACTCTATACAATCAAGCTGGCTCACAAGTAGGCGAATTTGAACTTTCAGACAGCGTTTTTGGAATTGAACCTAATGAAAGTGTTCTATATGATGCCGTAGTAATGCAACAAGCGTCACAAAGACAAGGTACTCACGCAACAAAAGGCCGCTCTGATGTGCGCGGCGGCGGTCGCAAACCTTGGAGACAAAAGGGAACAGGACGTGCTCGTCACGGATCCATCCGTTCACCTATCTGGGTTGGCGGCGGTGTCGTGTTTGGACCGCAGCCACGAAGCTATGCATATAAATTACCGAAAAAACAACGCCGTTTAGCGTTGAAATCTGCTCTTTCTTCTAAAGTGAACGCGGATGAAATTCGTGTCCTGGAAGGATTGAGCTTTGAAACACCGAAAACAAAAGACATGATCAATGTGCTGAAAGGTCTGTCTCTTGAGAAAAAATCATTGATTGTAACTGCTGATTTTGATGATGCGGTTGCTCTTTCTGCACGCAACATTCCAGGCGTAAAATTCATCACAGCCGACGGTGTAAACGTACTTGATGTATTGAATTACGACAATCTGGTGATTACTCAGGATGCTGTGAAAAAGGTAGAGGAGGTGCTTGCATAATGGCAAACGCTCGTGATATTATTAAGCGCCCCGTCATAACAGAACGTTCCACAGACCTTTTGGCTGATAAGAAATACACATTTGAAGTGGATCCGCGTGCAAATAAAACACAAATTAAAATGGCGATTGAAGAAATCTTCGGTGTGACTGTAGCGAAGGTGAACACGATGAACTACAAAGGTAAATTCCGTCGTTTCGGACGTTACACAGGCTACACTCGCAAGCGCAAAAAAGCCATTGTACAATTAACACCGGACAGCAAAGATTTAGAATTCTTTGAGGGTGTATAAACAGTTTACAGTGAAGGAGGGAAAAGCTGATGGCTATTAAAAAGTATAAACCAACCAGTAACGGCCGCCGCGGAATGTCCGTTCTTGATTTCCAGGAAATCACAACCGACAAACCGGAAAAGTCTCTGTTAGAGCCTTTGAAAAGAAAAGGAGGCCGTAACAATCAAGGAAGATTGACTGTTCGCCATCAAGGTGGCGGACACAAGCGCCAATACCGAGTAATCGACTTTAAGCGCGATAAAGATGGAATTCCAGGACGCGTTGCTACGATCGAATACGATCCGAACCGTACTGCGAACATTGCACTTATCAACTACGTTGACGGTGAAAAGCGTTACATTCTGGCTCCGAAAGGACTTCAAGTAGGTATGGAAGTCATGTCCGGCAAGGACGCCGATATCAAAATCGGAAACGCTCTTCAATTGAAGGATATTCCAGTTGGTACAGTGATTCACAATATTGAATTAAGACCTGGAAAAGGCGGACAGCTCGTGCGCTCTGCAGGTGCGGAAGCTCAGCTTTTAGGTAAAGAAGGAGACTATGTGCTTGTACGTCTTCGCTCAGGTGAGACACGGCTTATTTTAGGTACATGCCGCGCGTCCATCGGGCAGGTTGGAAACGTTGAGCATGAGTTAGTGAACATCGGTAAAGCCGGACGTTCCCGCTGGCTCGGTAAGAGACCTACAGTGCGCGGTTCCGTTATGAACCCGGTAGATCACCCGCACGGCGGTGGTGAAGGACGCGCTCCGATCGGACGTAAATCACCAATGTCACCATGGGGTAAACCGACGCTTGGCTTTAAAACTCGTAAGAAAAACAAAGACACGGATAAATACATTGTGCGTCGTCGCAAAAAATAACGGGGTTGCGCTACGGTTCTCGAGCAGCGGAACCGTAGGTCAATCACGAAGGGAGGTACAATTATGGGTCGTAGCTTGAAAAAGGGACCTTTTGTTGATGATCATTTAATAAAGAAAGTAGAAGCAATGAATGCTAACGATGACAAAAAGGTAATTAAAACCTGGTCTCGTCGTTCTACAATTTTTCCTGAGTTCATCGGTCATACAATTGCCGTTTACGACGGTCGCAAACACGTACCAGTTTATATCTCTGAAGATATGGTCGGACACAAGCTTGGCGAATTCGCGCCGACAAGAACGTATAAAGGCCATGCATCTGACGACAAGAAAACACGACGTTAATTAAAGAGGGGAGGTACTTTCCATGGAAGCGAAAGCAGTTGCAAAACAAGTGCGTATTGCTCCTCGTAAAGTTCGCCTGGTAGTTGACTTGATTCGTGGTAAAGCAGTAGGAGAGGCGATCTCCATTTTACGCTATACACCGAAAAAAGCATCTCCGGTAGTGGAAAAGTTACTTAATTCAGCCATTGCGAACGCAGAGCATAACTATGAAATGGAACCTGATAATTTAGTTGTCAGTAAAGTATATGTAGATGAAGGTGTAACATTAAAGCGATTCCGACCACGCGCTATGGGGCGCGCAAGCAGAATCAACAAACGCACCAGTCATATTACGATCGTTCTTACAGAAAAGAAGGAGGGATAAGTGTGGGTCAAAAAGTAAATCCTATCGGGCTTCGCGTCGGCATCATAAAAGACTGGGAGTCAAAATGGTATGCCGATAAAGATTACGCCGACCTGCTTCACGAAGACATTAAAATTCGTGAATATCTGGAGAAGCGTCTTAAAGAAGCATCTTTATCCACCGTTGAAATCGAGCGTGCTGCAAACCGTGTCAACGTTACGATCTATACTGCAAAACCAGGAATGGTTATCGGTAAAGGTGGATCTGAAGTAGAAGCATTGCGTAAAGCACTAAATCAATTAACCGGCAAGCGGGTACACATCAACATCAACGAAGTGAAAGCACCGGATTTGGATGCTCGCTTAGTTGCAGACAATATTGCTCGACAACTGGAAAACCGTATTTCTTTCCGTCGTGCAATGAAACAAGCGATTCAACGCACAATGCGTTCCGGTGCACAAGGTATTAAAACAGAGGTATCCGGACGTCTTGGCGGAGCGGATATTGCTCGTTCTGAATCATACAGCGAAGGAACAGTTCCACTTCACACTTTAAGAGCCGACATTGATTACGGTACTGCGGAAGCAGATACAACATACGGTAAGCTCGGGGTTAAAGTGTGGATTTATCGTGGTGAAGTCCTTCCGACGAAAGGAACGAAACAAGAGGAAGGAGGAAAATAATCATGCTAATGCCTAAACGTGTAAAATTCCGTCGTGAACACCGTGGTAAAATGAGAGGCCGCGCAAAAGGCGGAACGGAAGTTACTTTCGGTGAGTTCGGATTACAAGCGCTTGAAGCATCTTGGATTACAAACCGCCAAATTGAAGCAGCGCGTATTGCAATGACACGTTATATGAAACGTGGAGGTAAAGTATGGATTAAAATTTTCCCGGATAAGCCTTATACAGCTAAACCTTTAGAGGTTCGGATGGGTTCCGGTAAAGGGGCTCCTGAAGGATGGGTAGCCGTAGTAAAACCAGGGAAAGTAATGTTTGAAATTGCCGGAGTTTCTGAAGAGGTTGCTCGCGAAGCGTTACGACTGGCTTCTCATAAACTTCCGATAAAATGTAAATTCGTAAAACGCGAAGAAGTGGGTGGTGACGCAAATGAAAGCTAATGAAATTCGCAACCTGACCACTGCCGAGATCGAACAAAAATCCAAATCGTTAAAAGAAGAGCTATTCAACCTTCGCTTTCAACTTGCGACTGGGCAATTAGACAATCCAGCCCGCATCCGCGAAGTGAAAAAAGCTATTGCTCGTGCAAAAACGGTATTGCGTGAAAGAGAACTCGGCATTACCGAATAATCGTGAAGGAGGTCTGCGCAGTGACAGAACGTAATAACCGCAAGAGTTATACTGGACGCGTTGTATCTGACAAGATGGACAAAACCATTACTGTTCTAGTAGAAACGTACAAAACGCACTCACTCTACGGAAAACGTGTAAAATACTCTAAAAAGTTTAAAGCGCATGATGAAAACAATACTGCAAAACAAGGTGATATTGTACGAATCATGGAAACTCGTCCTTTGTCAAAAGATAAACGTTTCCGCCTTGTGGAAGTTGTAGAAGAAGCAGTAATCATCTGATAGAAATTTGCTTACCTGAAGGGAGGTAAAGAATCTATGATTCAACAAGAAAGTCGTCTGAAAGTGGCTGACAACTCAGGAGCCCGTGAAGTACTTTGCATTAAAGTTCTCGGCGGAACAGGGCGTAAAACCGCTAATGTGGGAGACGTTATTGTCTGCACTGTGAAACAAGCAACACCCGGAGGCGTTGTTAAGAAAGGTGACGTTGTCCGTGCTGTCATTGTCCGCACCAAAAGCGGTGTTCGCCGTCCGGACGGGTCATACATTAAATTTGATGAGAACGCTGCGGTTATTGTACGGGATGATAAGAGCCCGCGCGGAACTCGTATCTTCGGACCTGTTGCGCGTGAACTGCGTGATAACCAGTTTATGAAGATCGTATCTTTAGCTCCTGAAGTGCTTTAATTTAAAATTTGAACGTCGTTTAAAATAAATGAACGGAAAATCAGGTCGTAAGGAGGTGCCCTTATGTCTCAACCGAAATTGCATGTCAAAAAAGGAGATACAGTAAAAGTAATCTCCGGAAAAGACAAAGGCAAGGAAGGTAAAATCCTTGAAGCATATCCAAATAAATCCCGAGTTCTTGTGGAAGGCGTCAACATGGTTCATAAACACTCAAAGCCATCTCAAGCAAACCCGCAAGGCGGAATTATCAATCAGGAAGCTCCAATTCATGCTTCCAACGTGATGCTGATTGACCCTAAAACGAGTGAACCTACTCGTGTTGGTTATAAAGTGGAAAACGGGAAAAAAGTAAGAGTTGCGAAAAAATCCGGCACAGTACTAGATAACTAATAGCCGGATGCTGAAAGGAGGTTTACTCAATGAATCGTCTGCAAGAGAGATATAGAAATGAAATTGTTCCAGCGTTAACAGAAAAATTCAATTACTCTTCCGTAATGGAAGTACCTAAAGTAGAAAAAATCGTTGTCAATATGGGTGTCGGCGACGCAGTTCAAAACTCAAAAGTTTTGGATAAAGCGGTGGAAGAGCTGAGTGAAATTTCCGGTCAAAAGCCATTGATTACAAAAGCGAAAAAATCAATTGCCGGATTCAAGCTTCGTGAAGGAATGCCGATTGGTGCAAAAGTGACTTTGCGCGGGCAACGCATGTATGAATTCCTTGATAAGCTTGTCACCGTTGCATTACCGCGTGTACGCGACTTCCGCGGAGTATCGAAAAAAGCCTTTGACGGAAGAGGCAACTATACATTGGGAATCAAAGAGCAATTAATTTTCCCGGAAATTGATTATGACAAAGTTGACAAAGTTCGCGGTATGGATATCGTCATCGTAACAACTGCTAAGTCAGATGAAGAAGCACATGAGCTTCTCACTCAAATGGGCATGCCGTTTCAAAAATAACGTGCAAAAGGAGGAGCGAAGACCTTGGCAAAAAAATCAATGATCGCGAAAGCGAAAAGGCCGAAAAAGTTTCAAGTGCAAGAATATACACGATGCGAACGCTGCGGCCGACCGCATAGTGTTATCCGCAAGTTCAAGCTTTGCCGTATATGTTTCAGGGAGCTTGCTTATAAAGGTCAAATTCCTGGCGTCAAAAAAGCCAGCTGGTAATTCCGTTTAGGGAAGGAGGTAAATACGATGGTCATGACAGATCCGATTGCTGATATGCTGACTCGTATTCGCAATGCGAATACAGTTCGACACAATAGCTTGGAGGTTCCTGCTTCCAAGATTAAGCGCGAAATCGCTGAAATACTAAAACGAGAAGGTTTCATTCGGGACTTTGAATACATTGAGGATAGCAAACAAGGTATCCTTCGTATTTTCCTTAAGTATGGTGCAAACAATGAACGTGTTATCACTGGACTTAAGAGAATCAGTAAACCAGGACTTCGCGTGTATGCGAAATCCGATGAGCTTCCGCGAGTGCTTGGCGGACTGGGAATTGCAATCATTTCGTCTTCCAACGGAATGGTCACGGATAAAGAAGCCCGCCAACAAAAAGTTGGAGGAGAAGTATTAGCTTATATTTGGTAAGACGATTGGAACAGAATGGAGGTGTTAGGCATGTCTCGAGTTGGTTTAAAGCCAGTTGAGATTCCTTCTGGAGTAGAAGTGAAACTTGAAGGAAATACCATTACAGTTAAAGGACCGAAAGGCGAATTAAGCCGTGAGCTTCATGCGGATATGATCGTAAAGCATGAGAACAGCCAGATAGTGGTGGAACGCCCGTCGGATAACAAAGAACACCGTGCACTTCACGGAACAACCCGCAGCGTCATCAACAACATGGTTGAAGGTGTCACCAAAGGGTATGAAAAAGCGCTTGAGTTAGTAGGTGTCGGTTACCGTGCTTCTAAATCCGGGAACAAGCTTGTCTTAAACGTAGGTTTGTCCCATCAGGTGGAATTCGTTCCGGAAGCAGGTTTGGAAATCGACGTTCCGGCAAACACAAAAATTATTGTTAAAGGTATCGATAAAGAGCGCGTTGGAGCTTTAGCTTCAAACATTCGCGCAGTTAGAAAGCCTGAGCCTTACAAAGGTAAAGGAATTCGCTATGAAGGCGAGTTTGTGCGCCGCAAAGAAGGTAAGACTGGTAAATAAGGCTAAATAACGGGAAGAAAGGACTGACGTTCGATGATCACTAAGACTAACAAGAATGCGGTACGGAAGAAAAGACACGCACACGTTCGTCGTACGATCACGGGTACTGCTGAACGTCCACGTTTAAATGTTTTCCGTTCTAATAAGCAAATCTATGCACAATTAATTGATGACGTCGCTGGTGTTACAATTGTTAGTGCGTCTAGCTTAGAAAAAGAACTAAAACTTGAAAACGGCGGAGACAAAGAAGCAGCTCGTCGAGTGGGCGAATTAGTGGCAAAGCGTGCCCTTGAAAAAGGTCATGAAACTATCGTATTTGACCGCGGAGGATATTTATATCACGGTCGTGTACAAGAACTTGCAGATGCAGCCCGTGAAGCTGGTCTGAAGTTCTAATCAAGACTAAAAGGAGGGAAATTCATTCATGCGTATCGACCCAAATACATTGGAACTTGAAGAAAGAGTCGTCACTGTCAACCGTGTTGCGAAAGTAGTTAAGGGTGGACGCCGCTTCCGCTTCGCTGCATTGGTAGTTGTCGGCGATAAAAACGGTCACGTAGGCTTCGGGATGGGGAAAGCCCATGAAGTACCTGAAGCGATCCGCAAAGCGATTGAAGACGGCAAAAAGAACTTAATTCGCGTACCAATCCAAGGAACAACTATTCCACACCAAGTAACTGGTCGCTTTGGTGCAGGCAGCGTTTTATTGAAGCCGGCATCTGAAGGTACAGGAATCATCGCAGGAGGGCCTGTCCGTGCGGTGCTTGAGCTTGCCGGTGTAGGTGACATCCTGTCTAAATCCTTGGGTTCCAACAATCCAATTAACATGGTGCGTGCAACGATGGAGGGACTTACAAGCCTGAAGAGTCCTGAAGACGTGGCAAAACTACGCGGCAAATCTGTAGAAGAGCTGCTAGGTTAAGGAGGGATTTTACATGGCTAAGAAATTAGAGATCACCCTCAAGCGTAGCCTGATCGGACGCCCGGAAGATCAGCGCATCACAGTGAAGACACTTGGTCTTCGTAAAGTGAATCACACTGTCGTTCAAGAGGACAATTCAGCAATTCGCGGAATGGTAAATAAAGTTTCTCATCTCGTCAGTGTGAAAGAAATTGAAGCGTAATTGATAAACAGTTGAGGAGGTGCCGAAATGAAACTTCACGAATTAAAGCCCGCGGAAGGTTCACGTAAAGAACGCAAGCGTGTAGGACGCGGGATCGCCAGCGGTAACGGTAAAACAGCCGGTAAGGGACATAAAGGACAAAACGCCCGCTCAGGCGGCGGTGTACGTCCAGGATTTGAAGGCGGTCAACTGCCGATTTTCCGTCGTTTACCGAAGCGTGGATTTACTAACCCGACTCGTAAAGAGTACGCGATCGTAAATATTGAGACTTTAAATCGATTTGAAGATGGTGCGGAAGTAACACCGGAGCTTTTACTTGAAACTGGTGTCGTGAGCAACGAAAAAGACGGGATCAAAATTCTGGGTAACGGAAGCTTAGAACGTAAATTGTCTGTCAAAGCTCACAAATTCTCATCATCAGCGAAGGAAGCAATCGAGGCTGCAGGCGGAACGACTGAGGTGGTTTAATGTTCCAAACAATCTCCAATATCATGCGTGTAGGTGATTTAAGGAATAAAGTATTGTTTACCTTAGCAATGCTTGTCGTCTTTCGCATTGGTGCCCACATCCCTGCTCCGGGTGTGGATCCGAGCATCTTGAACTTCCAAGATCAAATGAACGCTTTTGGGTTTTTAAATACCTTTGGCGGAGGAGCTTTAGAAAACTTTTCGATTTTTGCAACGGGAATCATGCCGTATATCACAGCATCCATTATCGTTCAATTGCTGAGAATGGATGTTGTACCGAAATTTTCCGAGTGGTCGAAACAAGGAGAAGTGGGGCGTAAAAAACTCGCTCAGGTAACGCGATACGGTACGATTGTCATTGCACTTTTTCAAGCGCTGGCGATGTCGATTGGATTCAATAACATCTTTCCGGGGCTTGTGCCGAATCCAAGTTTTCAACAGTACGCAATGATTGCAATTACGTTGACTGCGGGAACGGCGTTCTTAATGTGGCTTGGTGAACAAGTAACAGCAAGGGGCGTCGGCAATGGGATCTCGATTATCATCTTTGCCGGGATTGCCGCAGGTATACCAAACAGTGTAAACCAAGTTTACGCTGCCAAAATTGAAGGAGCAGGCGATGCATTATTCATGAATATTGTCATCATTCTGCTGTTGCTTCTTGCAGTCCTTGCCATTACTGTGGGTGTCATTTATGTGCAGCAGGCTTTACGAAAAATCCCTGTGCAATATGCCAAAAAAATGGTTGCTGGGAAGCCGCAAGGTGGACAATCGACTCACTTGCCGTTAAAAGTGAATTCAGCCGGGGTTATTCCAGTCATTTTCGCAATGTCGCTATTTATTTTTCCGCCAACAGTGGCCGGATTAATAGGCGGTGATAATGCCATTGCTGGATGGGTAGAAAGAACCTTTGATTATACACAGCCACTAGGGCTTGTGCTTTATGCTGTTTTAATTATTGGGTTCACCTATTTCTATACCTTTGTTCAAGTAAATCCAGAGCAGATGGCCGAGAATTTAAAGAAACAAGGCGGCTATATACCTGGAATTCGACCTGGACAAACGACGCAAGTTTATATCACTCGAATCCTTTATCGTTTGACGTTCGTCGGAGCTCTATTCCTGGCAACAGTATCAATTATTCCCGTTTTCTTCACCCAATTAGCCGGACTTCCACAAGCCGTGCAAATCGGGGGAACGAGCTTATTGATCGTTGTTGGTGTAGCATTAGACACAATGAAGCAGATAGAAAGTCAATTGATACAACGCTCCTACAAAGGGTTTATCAAATAAAAAGGGATAGGCCTCCCTTTGCATAAGTTCGAAGATTGATAAATGGAGGGAAGAGATATGAATTTGATATTAATGGGGCTTCCAGGAGCCGGCAAAGGTACACAAGCTGAAAAAATTGTCGACAAGTATGGAGTTCCGCATATATCTACGGGGGATATGTTTCGAGCGGCCATTAAAAACAGCACCAGGCTTGGGTTACAAGCGAAGGCATTTATGGACGAAGGGAATCTGGTGCCTGACGAGGTTACGATAGGAATCGTTCGGGAACGTTTAAGCAACGAAGATTGTGTCAATGGTTTCTTACTTGACGGCTTTCCAAGAACCGTTGCGCAGGCCGAAGCATTAGATGAAATGTTAAATGAGCTGGATCGTCAACTTGATCACGTCCTTTACATCGAAGTACCGAAAGAGGATTTATTCAAGCGGCTGACGGGACGTTGGATCTGCCCAGCGTGCGGAACAACATACCATGAATTGTACAATCCTCCGAAGGTTGCCGGCAAGTGTGATAAGGATGGAAGCGAGCTTATTCAAAGGGATGACGACAAGCCGGAAACGGTTGGGAAACGCCTTGAAGTAAACCTTGAGCAAGTAAAGCCACTTGTTGACTTCTATGAAGAAAAAGGCTATCTTTGTAAATTGGATGGAAACAAAGAGATTCAGGAAGTATTTGAAGATATTGACACAGTGTTAAAAGGGAGTCATCAATGATTATTTGTAAGACGCCGAGAGAACTTGATATCATGCGTGTTGCAGGTAAGATTGTCGCTTTGACGCACAAAGAACTACAAAAGCATATTCAACCAGGCATTACGACAAAAGAGTTGGATGCTATTGCGGATAAATTTATTCGGCAGCATGATTCGATTCCATCTTTTAAAGGCTATAATGGATTTACTGGCAGCATTTGTGCTTCGGTAAACGATGAATTGGTGCACGGCATTCCTGGAAAACGAGTGCTCAAAGATGGCGACATTATCAGCGTGGACATCGGAGCGAAGTATAACGGCTACCACGGGGACTCCGCCTGGACTTATCCGGTCGGAACGATTTCGGAGGGGAACCGTAAGCTCCTTGAAGTTACGGAAGAGTCACTGTTCCGGGGACTTGCGGAAGCAAAGCCGGGAGAGCGATTATCCAACATCTCCCATGCGATACAAACGTATGTGGAGGAGCACGGATTTTCCGTTGTTCGAGAATATGTTGGTCACGGAGTAGGACAGGAGCTTCACGAAGATCCGCAAATTCCTCACTTTGGACCACCGGGGAAAGGACCGCGTTTAAAACCGGGAATGGTTTTGGCGATCGAACCGATGGTAAATGCCGGATCACGACATGTTCGGACTTTACAGGATAACTGGACCGTTGTGACGACTGATGGGAAAATGTGTGCCCATTTCGAACACACCATTGCTATTGTTGATGCAGGATATGAAATATTGACAAAAACCGATTGATGAAGGTGGTCATTGAATGAAGGATCCTGAATCGGTTCCACAGGTTGGGGAACTTGTGAGAATTTCCAGTGGAAGAGACAAAGGTCAATATGCTTGCATAATTGAAGTGTTGGATGAACGTTTCGTCAAGATTGCAGACGGTGATAAGCGGAAGGTAGACCGGGCAAAGAAAAAGAACATTCAGCATATTGAGCACCTTGACATCATTGCCTCGGAAGTGAAAAATAGCATCGTTGAAACGGGACGTGTTACCAATGCAAAATTGCGATTTGCAATTTCAACATATATAGACGATAATTTACTGAAGGAAGGAGAGTAAATTCATGGCCAAAGAAGATGTAATTGAAGTAGAAGGAACGGTCATCGAGCCGCTTCCGAATGCGATGTTCCGAGTGGAGTTAGAAAATGGGCATAAAATTTTGGCGCATGTTTCCGGTAAAATTCGGATGAATTTTATTCGTATCCTGCCGGGAGACAAAGTAACTGTCGAATTATCTCCGTATGATTTAACTCGTGGTCGTATCACGTATCGTTATAAATAACAAATTTTCATTACCACTCCGCAACATAAGGAGGTAAAAAACATGAAGGTGAGACCATCCGTCAAACCAATTTGTGAAAAATGCAAGGTTATTCGCCGTAAAGGGATCGTCATGGTTATTTGCGAAAACCCTAAACATAAACAAAAACAAGGCTAATCCACAGGAGGTGTAAAATATGGCACGTATAGCTGGTGTCGACATTCCTCGTGATAAACGAGTTGTCGTTTCATTAACGTACGTTTTTGGAATCGGACGTTCCAGAGCAAGCGAAATTCTTAAAGAAGCCGGTGTTTCCGAGGATACACGCGTACGCGATTTAACGGAAAATGAGCTCGGAAAAATCCGTGAAATCATTGACCGCTATAAAGTAGAAGGAGACCTTCGCCGCGAAGTTTCCCTGAACATCAAACGATTGATTGAAATCGGTTCTTATCGAGGCATCCGCCATCGCCGCGGATTACCTGTCCGCGGACAGAAAACGAAGAACAACGCACGTACAAGAAAAGGTCCTCGTCGTACTGTAGCAAACAAGAAGAAGTAAAGGAGGTAATGATCGAATATGGCTAAACCTAAAACGACTCGTTCAAAGCGTCGTACACGTAAAAATATTGAATCCGGCGTTGCGCACATTCGTTCCACATTCAACAATACAATCGTTACGATTACTGATACACGTGGAAATGCAGTTTCATGGGCCAGTGCAGGTGCATTAGGATTTAAAGGTTCACGTAAATCCACTCCTTTTGCTGCGCAGACTGCAGCAGAAACAGCTGCAAAAGCAGCGATGGAACATGGTATGAAAACTGTAGAGGTTTCAGTTAAAGGTCCAGGTGCAGGCCGTGAAGCGGCAATCCGTTCACTTCAAGCTACCGGCTTGGAAGTAAACATGATTAAAGATGTTACTCCTGTGCCGCACAATGGCTGCCGTCCACCAAAACGTCGTAGAGTATAATCACATCATGAGGTATGGAAGGCCATACCCTTGTCAATAATGGATAAGAGTCTATGGCCGAAAAAGTAAGACTCTTGCATCGAATTGACGGTTTCGTGACAGGTCGGAATGTGCCCAATGAGGGATTCCGGTTGAACATCAAAGGTCAACCGGGGTTTCGACGTTTTGAAGGAGGGTTTGTTTAATGATCGAAATAGAAAAGCCAAGAATTGAAGTGGTCGAAATTAGTGATGATGGATCCTATGGAAAATTCGTCGTAGAGCCATTGGAGCGCGGTTATGGAACAACGCTGGGTAACTCCCTGCGTCGTATTCTGCTGTCCTCTCTGCCGGGCGCTGCGGTAACAAGCGTCCAGTTTGATGGTGTGCTTCACGAATTTTCTACGATTGAAGGCGTCGTAGAAGACGTTACGTCAATCATCCTAAATTTGAAGAAGCTTGCTCTGAAGATTTATTCGGATGAAGAAAAAACGTTGGAAATTGAAGCGCAAGGCGAAGGTGTCGTCACTGCCGCCGACTTCATGCATGACAGTGATGTGGAGGTCTTAAACCCTGACCTTCATATTGCAACGCTTTCCAAAGGAGCACAATTCCACATGAAAGTGACAGCCAACCGCGGTCGCGGCTATGTTCCTGCCGAGGGAAACAAATCGGAGGATCTGCCTATCGGAGTCATTCCGGTAGATTCGATTTATACTCCGGTGGCACGCGTAAACTATCAAGTGGAAAATACACGTGTCGGTCAAATCACAAACTATGATAAATTGACTCTGGATGTGTGGACTGACGGAAGCATCCGCCCTGAGGAAGCTGTTTCACTCGGAGCTAAAATCCTGACAGAGCATTTAAATATTTTTGTTGGCTTGACGGATCAAGCACAGCATGCTGAGATTATGGTTGAAAAAGAGGAAGACCAGAAAGAAAAAGTGCTTGAAATGACGATCGAAGAACTAGACTTGTCCGTACGTTCATATAACTGTTTAAAGCGGGCAGGTATTAATACCGTTCAGGAGTTAACTCAAAAAACGGAAGAAGATATGATGAAGGTTCGTAATCTGGGAAGAAAATCTCTTGAAGAGGTTCAAGAGAAGCTGGGAGAACTAGGCCTGGGTCTTCGAAAGGAAGAATAGATTTTATTTTTCCCAACTTCATCTCCTATAGTGTGTGTTCAAAAGGAGGACATAACAGAGGCAAGAAGGTCGAGGCACGGCCGTCCCGAGCAGCGGAGCGTACATCACACGTACGTGAGCAGCGGAGGGACAACGTAACGAAGAGATTCGCAGGCTCTGTTTCCCGGACTTTTGAACATCCTCTAAAAGTGTGTGTTCAAAAGGAGGACATAACAGAGGCAAGAAGATCGAGGCGCGGCAGGCTCGAGCAGCGGAGCGTACATCACACGTACGTGAGCAGCGGAGAGACAACGCAACGAAGAGATTCGCAGGCTCTGTTTCCCGGACTTTTTGAACATCCTCTTAAAATGTGTGTTCAAAAAGGAGGACATAACAGCGGCAAGAAGATCGAGGCACGGCCGTCCCGAGCAGCGGAGCGTACATCACACGTACGTGAGCAGCGGAGGGACAACGTAACGAAGAGATTCGCAGGCTCTGTTTCCCGGACTTTTTTGAACATCCTATAGAACAGTGGAAATTTGACTTGAGAAGGAGGGACTCCAATGGGATACAGAAAATTAGGTCGCGACAGCAGTGCACGAAAAGCATTATTCCGCGATTTGACTACAGATTTAATCATCAATGAAAGAATCGAAACGACAGTACCTAAGGCAAAAGAGCTTCGTTCCATCGTTGAGCAAATGATCACACTTGGCAAACGCGGGGATTTGCATGCTCGCCGTCAAGTTGCAGCGTTTGTTCGCCGTGAAGTGGCGGATGCTGAAGCTGGTACTGATGCAATTCAAAAGCTGTTTGACGACATTGCACCACGATATGAAGAACGCCAAGGCGGTTACACACGCGTACTTAAGCTTGGACCTCGCCGTGGAGACGGTGCAGAAATGGCGATCATTGAGCTCGTATAATAGTTTCGGAAGAAGTAAAAGCTCATGCCTGCTACGATGGGTGGATTCTTCAAAAAGGGCGAGATTCCGAGTCTGATTACAGATTCCGGTTTCTATGCCCTTTTTTGCTTGGCAGACCAATATTCCCGTTTGCCGACGCATCGATGAACGGAGAGGGGAAGTGTCGAGCCGATATTATCCCTCTCCCCGAAATGCCAGTCTCGCTTTTGTACAACCACCCCGGTGATTGATATGATAGAGGAAGACAAGCGGCAGTCTTTTACAGGGAGACGATCTCATATGACATTATATAAAAAGGAAGTTATTCGAGTTGAGAATCTTTCATTTCAATATACAGCTTCCGAAGCCGACGTGTTGAAAAACATCAACCTGTCCATCCATGAAGGGGAATGGACGGCCATTGCCGGGCATAACGGTTCGGGGAAATCCACACTGGCGAAATTTTTTAATGCGCTGTTCATTCCCGCTCCTGACCGGGGGCAGGTTTATATTCATGGCACCAGCACTTCGGAAAAAAAGTACTGGTCATCGATCCGAAAAAAGGTGGCGATGGTTTTTCAAAATCCAGACAATCAAATCGTCGCGCCGACAGTGGAAGACGATGTTGCATTTGGCTTGGAAAATGCCGGAGTACCTCACGAAGAAATGGTTCGGCTTGTCAAGGAAAGCATTGACATCATGGGTTTATCTGGCTTGGAACGCCAAGAACCCCACCATCTGTCGGGTGGTCAGAAGCAGCGGGTTGGCCTGGCAGGGGCTTTGGCACTGCGGCCGGATATCCTCGTTTTGGACGAAGCTGCCTCCATGCTTGACCCTCAGGGCAGGAAAGAAGTCCTTGATTGCGTCGCCAGGCTGAGGGAGCACTACAATATGACGATCATTACGATTACCCATGACTTAAATGAAGCTTTACGTGCCAATCGAATGATTGTCATGAAGGAAGGCGTCGTTATCGGCGATGATACACCGCGGAACATTTTTAAAAATAAAACGCTGCTTGATCAAGCTGGCCTGAAGCAGCCGTTCCTTTTTCAAATGATTAATGCGTTAAACGAGCAAGGAATTCTCGTCGACGGCGATATGATGACAGAGGAAGAACTGGTGGGTGCGCTATGCAAATTAAAGCAGACAACGTAACTTATACATACATGCGGGGAACCCCTTTTGAAAAAAACGGATTGACGGCGCTGCAAGCAGAGATACCTGAGAATAGCTATACTGCCGTCATCGGACATACCGGGTCAGGGAAATCGACCTTTGTTCAACTGTTAAACGGGCTGTTGAAGCCGACGGCAGGTTCGATACAAGTCGGTGATTGGATGATAGCTAGCGACACGAAACAAAAGCAGCTTTATGATCTCAGACGGCAAGTGGGGATGGTTTTTCAATATCCGGAGCATCAACTGTTTCATGAAACGGTCATTGAGGATGTGGCATACGGGCCGATCAATTTTGGACTATCCAAAAAGGCAGCATTGCAAAAAGCGGAGGAAGCATTATCGATGGTCGGGATTTCCGAACGACTATTTGACCGCAGTCCGTTTGATCTTAGCGGCGGCCAAATGCGGCGGGTAGCCATTGCCGGTGTACTGGCAAACGACCCTTGTTTGCTTGTTCTGGATGAGCCGACAGCGGGACTTGATCCCCAAGGACAGCAGGAGATAATGAGCTTGTTTGAAAGGTGGTATCAAGCAGATGACCGGCGTTCGGTCGTGCTGGTCACCCACCGGATGGAGGACGCGGCGGCATACAGCGATCAAATCGTGGTGATGGATCACGGCACTGTGAAGCTGGCAGGTACGCCATATGAGGTATTCTCGCAGCAAGAGCTGTTAACGCAGTCGGGACTGGACGTGCCGGAAACGGTTCGGCTGCTGCAAAAATTGGCCGCAGCAAGTCATGAGCCAATTGATGCCTTGAAGTTTCATCTCCGGGAAACCGTCGACGAAATCATTTCATTTCTTGGAAAGGAATCGTAGCATATTATGCTGGATCATATTATTATCGGGCGGTACATCCCAGGCAATTCCTATATCCATCAAATGGACCCCCGGGCAAAGCTCAACTGCATCATGATATTTATGGTGTTTATATTCGTCAGCAAACACCCGGCAGTGACAGCGATAGCTTTCGTTCTGGCTGCCGCCGCCTTTATTCTTGCAAAAATACCGTTCCGTTTTTATTTAAAAGGAATGAAAGTCATCGCTATTATTATATTTTTCACATTCTGTTTGCATTTGTTCATGACGGAGGGCGGACCGGTGCTCCTGCAGACCCCGGTGACAACGATTTATTTAGGGGGGCTGACAGAAGGCTTGATCGTTGCGTTAAGGCTGCTGATGCTTGTTACAATGGCCTCGTTGATCACGCTGACAACAACCCCTGTGGACTTGACAGACGGCTTGGAGGCGTTGTTGAAGCCATTTCAAAAGCTCGGGCTGCCGACCCATGAACTAGCTTTAATGATGTCCATTGCATTGAGATTCATTCCAACCTTGTTAGAAGAAGCTGTCAAGATTTATAAAGCCCAGATGGCCCGGGGAGCGAACTTCACCGAAGGTTCCCTGCTGAAACGGATCAAAGCGTTCATTCCCATTCTTGTTCCGCTCTTTGTACAATCCTTTCGGCGGGCAGAGGACTTGGCAACGGCGATGGAAGCAAGGGGATACGAAGGGGGAGATAGCCGCACGAAATACCGGCTGCTGCGCTGGAAACGGCGCGATACGGCGGCTGTGGCTGTTTTTGCCGCCTTTGCTGTTTTAACCGTCTGCGTCAGGTTGTTTTTATAAAAAAGATGTTCAAAAACTCCGGGAAACAGTGCCTGCGGTTGTTCAAATGTCGGCGGACACCATTCCAAATCGCTGTCTTACGGACAGACTTTGACAACGAAGGAGAAGTGGATGATGAAGCGTGTGAAAGCCATCGTTTCCTATGATGGAACGAATTTTTCCGGCTACCAAGTACAGCCGAATAAACGGACGGTGCAAGGGGAGTTGCAACGGGCGCTTGCAGTTCTTCACAAGGCCGGCGAATGGCATGCGACGGGTTCCGGACGCACCGATGCCGGAGTTCACAGCCTTGGGCAGACGATCCATTTCGATACTCCGCTGTCGATCCCCGAAGAGCGCTGGCACCTTGCGTTAAACAGCCTTCTTCCGGAGGATATTGTTGTTCGTTCAGCTGCATTTGTTGACGGGAGCTTCCACGCCCGTTTTGATGCCGTCGGGAAGATGTATGTTTACCGCTTATGGACCGGGTCAGAAAAAAATGTGTTTACAAGGAACTATGTCGGTCACATCCCCGGAACGCTTTCATATAATAACATGTTGGCAGCGGCTCGGCACCTGACCGGGACCCACGATTTCACAAGCTTCTCGTCGCCAAAGACGAGTGTGGAGGACAAGGTGAGAAAGATTTATTCCATCCACATTGATCAGCAGCAGGACGAATGGGAATTTCAGTTCATCGGGAGCGGTTTTTTGTACCAAATGGTCCGTATTTTAACGGGAACGTTGGTACATGTTGGTACAGGCGCGCTGAGCCCTGCCGACATTCCCGTCATTCTTGCGGGGAAAAACCGGTCACTGGCTGGCCCGACAGCTCCGGGAAACGGTCTGTATTTAACAAAAGTTTTCTATCATCCTGATGATTTACACAGAGAAACAGCAGCTGTCAAAAAAAAATTCAAATGACAACGAATCCTGGTGTAACATTATATTGACATTGGATTTCAGATGTTATATGATGGTATACGGTATTCTTATGCCCACTAGCCCCGGGTACGGAATCGAATCGTTGTTAGAAACTAATGTCTTTTGGATAGAATGAAGCTTATATGAAAGTTTGATTAGGAGGGAATTTCATGCGTACAACATATATGGCAAAAGCAAACGAAGTGGAACGTAAATGGTATGTTGTTGACGCAGAAGGACAAACACTTGGCCGCCTTGCGAGCGAAGTGGCAAGCATCCTTCGCGGTAAAAATAAACCAACATTCACACCACACGTTGATACTGGAGATCACGTGATCATTGTCAATGCGGAAAAAATTGAATTGACAGGAAATAAATTAGCTGGAAAGCTTTATCACCGTCATACGGGACATCCCGGCGGTCTAAAGACAATGACAGCACAGGAAATGCGTGACCGTAAACCGGTAAAAATGCTTGAACTGGCGATCAAAGGAATGCTGCCGAAGAATTCACTTGGCCGTAAACAAGGGATGAAGCTTCATGTCTATGCCGGAAGCGAACACCCGCATCAAGCACAACAGCCGGAAGTATACGAACTGCGCGGATAATTAATAAAGGAGGTAATTCACTTGGCACAAGTTCAATATTATGGAACAGGTCGTCGTAAAAACTCTGTTGCGCGTGTGCGTTTAGTTCCAGGTGACGGACGCATCGTTATCAACAACCGAGATATCAACGACTACTTCGGTCTTGAAACATTAAAGTTAATTGTAAAACAACCACTTGTGGAAACACAAACAGAAGGCAGATATGATGTGCTCGTTAACGTTAACGGCGGAGGATTTACCGGACAAGCGGGTGCAATCCGCCACGGCGTTGCCCGTGCGCTGCTGACTGCAGATCCGGAGTTCCGCGGAGCCCTTAAAAAAGCAGGCTTCCTGACTCGTGACGCCAGAATGAAAGAGCGTAAGAAATACGGTCTTAAAGCTGCACGTCGTGCGCCTCAGTTCTCGAAGCGTTAAGATTTCGACGTTCCCAAAACTCTCAACCCCTTGCGGTTGGGGGTTTTTGCTTTATATACGTTGCTCTAAAATCCCCTGAAATCGCTCGCGTAATATACGCGCAATATACACGTAATACACATGAATTTTGGGGAGAAAGCAGCCTTTCTCATAGCATGTCTATCTCTATGAGTAGAATTAAACAAGTCATATGGAAACGATGGAAGAAAGTGAAAACAAGATATAAAAGTCTAATCAAACTAAACATACCGAAGCAGAAAGCTTGAGAATGGGCTAACACACGGAAAGGGAATTGGCGTATCACCTGTAGCCACATCTTACATCGAGCCATCGGAAATGAAATTCTCGAGAAGATGGATCTGAAAGACTTAAACCACCTCCTCGAGAAAGCATACTCAAGCTATTGAACCGCCGTGTACGGGTCCGTATGCACGGTGGTGTGAGAGGTCGGGGATTATTTATCCCCTCTTACTCGATTGATCACGATAGGGGAATTTAGTGTCCGAAAAGTTTAATATCACTAATTTTTATACACCTTGGGCGATTTACAAAATGCTGATTTAACGGGATTTCAAGAATATATTTTAAAGTATAATTTCGTTTAATACACGGGTGGCATGATGTAAGGCCTTAAGCCTCCATCTTGAGTGTAAGCTATTTGAACTGCCCCCTGTCAAGTAGACAGTGGGCAGTTCAATCTTTACCAGCTTTTAAACTATCCTAATCAATTCTATCAGTCTGATTTCAAAAGGCTCAAGTTCTGCTTCTACGTACAGTTTCCCATCAGCGAATACTTGTTGAATTTCCATTTTAGGGACTGAAATATTCCGCAAATAGTCGAGTTCCTCAGTTGAATGCTCACCAATTTTACCTAATTTAAGCTCGTTATCGTAGGCACTACCATGTTCACGATTGACGATATGATGCTTGATTTCGAAGGTGCCCTCTAGGTTCAATAGCTCAAACCGAAATTCTTTTTTTGTTTTATTGGAGAAATTCGAGTAGCGGTCCTCATAGGAAATATTCAGTATAATGCCTTTAGCGTACTTTTCATTATAATGGTGATAATTATGGATTAATAGCTGAACACGATCCTCTTCTTTCGTAATTAGGTAGCCATCTCCCTTTTCCACTAGTGTGTCACTTAGCTTATTCAAAAAGGAAAAGGCGTGATATGAGGGTTTTTTAATTTGCTGATAAGCGAGCATTCCTAAACCACCATGAAATAGATTTTTGGACATTAGGTATTCTTCATGGAAGTCAGTTAAGAGCCAATAGCCAAAAGCGTCCAGTCGATCATAATTGTCGATGATGTTTTTTATAATATAGGCTGATTTAAAGCATGTATCATTCATTAAATCCCTGTGCGAAACAGTGGAGTTCCATTCTGTCAGAAAGACTTTCTTGTCCTCAAAGCCGATTTCTTTTAAGCCTTTTTTTAGGCGATCAATGAACTGTTCAAAGGAATCTTCTACAGGACTTAAATATAGCGGCTGTTCGTCAATAGAATCAATATGATTTCCTACTTGAAAGATCGAGATGTCTAACTCTTCTTTCTTTACATTGGACAAGTCAATGTCGTAATAATGGATCGTAATAAAATCGGGTGGGCATTGATTTTCCATACTAAATGCTAAGAAGTCGAAGAACCAGTCTTCACTTTTATTATATGTTGAGAAAGCCGCCGGGCCGCCGAATGGTAGCTGTGAATCAACCTCTTTGACTGCCTGATAAGTTGTTTGGAATAAATCATAGAAAGTTTGATTGTTGCGGAACCCAAAGAGATGATTGGATGAGCTTGGTTCATTCCAGACTGTAAATAACCAGCTTCGGACTTCTTTTTTGCCATAGCGATTGAGCAAATGGGCGGTCAAACTGCGAATTAAGCCAGACCATTTTTTTATATCCTTCGGTGGGCTCGTATTGATTTGATTATAAAAGACAGTTTTATCTAAATTACTAGCCAGTAACCTTGGCATAAAAGAGAATTGAATAAGAGGCTTTAATTGAATGGATAACAAAAAATCAATGACTTGATCAATTAAATGAAAATTATAGATCGGTGTACCGTCTCTCGCTTCACTATAGACCATCATATCATCATCCAGCAGGCTATGCATTTTAATATAACGATAACCAATTTCTTTTTGAGCCAACGTTAATGCCTCTTGAACTGGGGCCATTAAAACTTCCTTCGCCCTGCTAACGCCAGTAAATGTTTTAAAGGTATGTTGCAGCTGCATTTCTTCCTTTGTGAGGTCGACGGAGATAGGGGCATCGGCTAACTCACTTGTTTCAACATCAGATATTTTGTGATTGGGAGGAGGGGCATCTTTTAAATGTTCCTCAATAAACTGAGCCACATCCTCATAATATGCATGAGGCTCCATTTGAAAGTAATTGACAGACTTTTCTTTTGTCGCTTCAATACTCCCTAAAGATTTGCCAATGTTTTGTTTTCTCCAAACGCTCGGCAATTCTTCAAACTTCTCTTTAAAGGCGGTCACAAAAGAGCGAGTGTTAGGGAAGCCGTTCTTGTGCGCAATTTCATCAATTGTGAGCGTATCGTCCAATAAATCAAGCACAGAATAATGTAGGCGAATTTGTTTTACATAGTCGCTGAACGAAATTCCCATACCACGTTTAAAAAACTTCGATAAATAGGGGATGGACAGGAACTCCTTCTCGGCAAGACTCTGTAGAGAAATATTCTCATCATACTTACTATGAATATAATCAAGGACGCGACTTAAGCGATCCAGTTTCTCCTCAGAATACTTGTTCGTTTCTTTTTTTTCTATTTTAAAATTTGCACAGAGTTCATAGATAAGCTCGTAGATGAGCGAGGCGTTTTTATAATCAATTAACTCATTGTGGTTCATATTATATTTCAGAATTTCAGCGATCACCCGTTTGATTTGCTTGAATGTATCGGGATTGTCTGCCGTAACAGAATTACAGTCAAAGTACAGGTTTTTCGTATCAATGTTAATATCCTTCAATAGCTCCAGCTTCATTTGCAAGGCGATGATAATGGCATCATCCGCATGGAGCTCATGTATTTCATTGGAGTTAATCAAAAGCATATCCCCATCAGATAAATGATATTTCTCCTCTTCGACAACAATGGTTAGCTTGCCTTTTATATTGACAACCAATTCGAGTGATTGATGCCAATGCCTATTCACATCTCCAATTCGATGCATGAAGAATTTTATAGGTAGTTTATTGTTAAAATTGATGATCTCATGACGATATTCCATTATCACACCTCTTATATGCAAAAATTTAATCTATAGTCAGAAAATAATCATGTAAAAATTTAACCTTTAGTCCGATTATAAGGTATTTTGATCAAGATAAAAATAAAAATGATTAATTTTTTGTCATACATGGGATAAATTATCTACTTATGGAGTCAGGGGAGCGAATGATAAGATAAAAGCATAGAAATGATGAATTTAAAGCAAAATGTAAACGATGTCACAAGTGCGAAAGGGTGTTTACATGGACAAAGAAGTTTTTTTAGAAACTGTTAATCTCACCAAAAAATTTGATGAAGTACTTGCCGTAGACAAAGTGAATATGCAGGTTAAACTTGGTGAAATCAAAGGTCTCATAGGAGAAAACGGTTCTGGTAAGTCTACCATTTCCGCGATGATTAGTGGATTGCATAGAATCACCAGCGGAGATATTTATATAAACAAGAAAAAATATACTCCTAAAAACCCACTAGATGCCCGTGAGAAAAAGATCTCTATGATCGTTCAGGAAACTGGAACGATCAATAACTTATCAATTGCTGAAAATGTTTTTCTTGGAGATGAGGTGCGTTTCAAAAAGAATACATTCGTCAATCGTAAGAAAATGATGGTCGAGGCGAAAAAAGCTTTAGAAGCAGTGGAGCTTGATGTGGATGTAACGAAGTCTATCAATACGCTTAATTTTGAGCAGAGAAAATTAGTGGAAATTGCCAGAGCATTATATTATAATCCAACTCTTTTTATTGTTGATGAGACGACAACCGCTTTATCCCATGAAGGTAGGGTATTGATTCATCGGATTATGAGGAGATTAAAATCTGAAAACAAGGCGGTTCTCTTCATTTCTCATGATCTTTCGGAACTGATGGAAATCTGTGATAGCTTAACGGTTTTGCGGGATGGAAACTTTATAAGAGATTTTGAGAAAGAACAGTTTGATGAGAACGAGATCAAACAAGAAATGGTAGGTAGAGAACTAGAGGGTGATTTCTATCGTAGTGATTACGATGGAACTTCTACTGGACAAGTAGTATTTCAAGCTAAGAATGTGAGCGCACAAGGACTAAAAAATATTAATCTGGAACTGCATAAGGGAGAGATTCTTGGCATCGGTGGCTTATCAGGTAGTGGAATGCATGAATTAGGTAAGGTGATGTATGGCAATATCAGGCTTTCGGCAGGAGAAGTACTCGTTTATGGCCATGAAACTCCTTCGTTTTTCCAGAAACTTTGGAAGCAAAAGGACAAGCAAAATACAGGGAACATGAGTCCAGAAGCAAAACCTATTCGATTAACAAATATTAAAACAGCAATTGCCAACAAGGTTGGGTATGTGTCAAAAGATAGGGACCAAGAGACCTTGATTCTCGAAGCCTCTGTGAAGGATAATTTAACCTTATCCGCTCTCGATAAGCTAGATTCTTATGGATTGATTACTCAGAAAGCAGAAAAACGCTTTGCTCAAGAACAGATCGATAGCTTGCTTATCAAATGCAGCAGTATGAACCAAACGGTGAGAGAGTTATCGGGAGGAAATAAGCAAAAGATATCCTTCGGTAAGTGGATTGGAAATGATTCGAAAATTCTAATTCTAGATAGCCCTACTCGTGGGGTAGATGTAGGTGTAAAAACAAAAATGTACCAACTGTTATACGACCTGAAGCAACAGGGCTATTCCATCTTATTAATTTCTGAGGAATTACAGGAATTAATCGGAATGAGTGATCGCATTTTGTTAATGAAGGATGGTGCGATCACGAAAGAGTTTCATCGAAGTGAAAAGGTTGACGAAAAAACATTAATCCAATACATGATCTAAAGCTCTATACTCTACTTAATTTAGGTGGTGAGGCTGTGAAAGAAGTTACTCATATAAACGGAGCGAATGCTCGGTCTGGAGGACTTTCGAAGTTCTTACAATTTACGAAGGCAAATAAAAATATTTTCATTCAGTATTCAAGTTTAATTTTAGTCTTTTCCTTTTTTATGATCATGTCCAACGGTGATTTACTTTCTGTAGTAAACCTGCAAACGATCATTAGACAGCTTGCTGTTCTATTTATTATTACAGTGGGATTAATGTTTGTCTTCTCTCATGGAAATATGGACATTTCGGTTGGTGGTGTGATTGCCCTAACTTCCATGATCGTCACTTTCACTCTGAACGCAGGCGCATCACTGTTTGTGGCAACTCTTGTGGCAATAGTGGTATCAGTAGGATGTTATCTTCTAAATATCTTTATTGCCAATCAGTTTAAGTTAATGGCGGTAATCGCTTCCTTGGCAATTATGTTTAGCACCCGCGGTGTCGTCACATATATGGTTTCTACTTCTAATGAGTCCATAAAAGTAGAAGACATTTCTAAACTAGCCCTATTTAGCAGTAACTTAACGTTTACGATTACTTCTTTAATCGTGATTGCCATTGTCGGCATCGTGTTATTTAACTATTCAAAGATTGGAAAGCAGAATAAAGCGGTTGGTGATAATCCACTGGCAGCCATGCAAAGTGGAGTAGATGTGAAGAAGAGTAAGGTGATTTCTTATCTTATCGCTGGTATCATGATCGGCTTTGCCTCCATGTTTTCTTTAGCAAGATCCTATACGGTGAGTGAGAATTCTGGTATGGGACTTGAAATGGATGTGATTGTTGCCCTTGTTTTAGGAGGGATGGCTTTAAGTGGTGGAAGTAAGTCTAAGATCAGTAGTGCGATTGTGGGTAGTATTACGTTAGTTCTCTTAAATAATGGATTAATTATGATAGGAGTTAGACCTGAAATTGTTTCTCTCGTCAAAGGGATCATTTTCCTCATTGTTGTCTTTTTTATTCTTAGAAGGCCTCGAACAGAGGTAATTCCAAGATAACTAATATGAAAAAGAAGGAAGGTAAAAAAGATGAAAACCCTATTAAAGAAAGTCTTATTATTAACGGTAATTAGTGTATTATTAGCCGCTTGTGGCGCAAAATCGAATGATTCCAGTGAAGCAAATGATTCAGATAAAAAGCAAACTGATGATGGTTTTACAATAGGAGTTATGCTGTACAATTACACAGATGTTCAAGGTAAAGAAATTAAGTCTTATGGAGATTATTTAGCAGAGCATTTTAATGTGAATTTTAATTATGCAACAGTAGGTACGAGCGAGGAGGATCATATCGCGGCATTAGAGAATTTAATTGCTTCGGGAGTAGATGCTGTTATCAGTGGCTATGATACTTCTTTAGAGCAAAGTCTTCAATTAGCAGAACAAGCGAAAGTTTACTATGGTGTAGCATTAGGGGATGTTCGCGATGATGTATCCAGTGAATACTTTGTCGGCGGATTATATAATTTCGGGGAAAAACCTGAAACAATCGGGGCGCAATATGCGCAAGCAGCATATGAAGCAGGTGTGAAAAATATTGGTGTAACGTCTTTCCAAGAGTTTGCCTTCGTAGATGCACCTGCGATAATAAGTGGTTTTAAAGAAAAACTAGCTGAATTAGATCCGGCTAATGAAATTACAGTCTACGATACTGAGTATCATATGTTTGGTCCAGAAGATGTATCAAGCGCCGTTACGAAGGTCATCTCTGATCACCCTGAGGTGGACGCAATTTTTGGTTTAGGCTCTGGCATGGATTTTGTCTACCCAGCCATTTTAAATAGTACCAAACCTGACATTAAAGTTTTAGCACTTGGGTATAATGACTCGACTCCGGCTGCATTAGAGAATGGATCGGTTCTAGCGGCAGGTACAAATAACTATAGTCAAATCATCGCGAATGTATTTGCCCAACTTTATGATCGCCTCAATGGACATGAGTATACTGACTGGGAATTGAACGGTTCTGTGGATTATCCTATATTTTCATCCGTTGAAGAAGTAGAGGATTTTCAAAAATATATTGTTCCTGGGGATAAATCTAACGGTGCGGTAACTGTTGAGGAATTAAAACAAGTGATGAAAACATTTAACGAAAATGCAACTTGGCAAGAACTACAACAATTAACTACTAGAACATTATCTGAAATTAAAGAGGCGCGGTAAAACTGTAAATGAATAAGAGGCTGCCTGAGCCTCTTATTCATTAAAAAGTGGGTGGTGCGATCAAATGAAACAAAACATCGGTGATTATGTAAAAAATATAGTAAAAACGTTTATTTTTCCTTTTATGGTGTATGGCATTATATTAGCCATTACGCTGATCGCAGGTGAATCGGGATATATGTCAGCAGGTGCTTTCGATCGGATCATTAGAAGTAGTGTTTTGACGACTATCATCGCCTATGCTATTGCACTTCCGTTATCTGGTGGGAGATGGGATTTTGCTCCAGGGATAATTATTATCCTGTCCGGAATTATTGGCAGTAACCTTGCCATTCAAAACGATTTAGGACCAATAAGCCTATTAATGATCACGATCGCAGTAGCTGTTGTCCTTAGTTTATTAGAAGGTTTGGTCTATATCCTCGTTAGAGTTCCGACCATCATCGTGTCATTAGGGGTGGTAATGGTCTATGAGGCACTTTCGGGTATCGTCTTTAACGGATCTGGTGCACAGTTGTTTATGTATCCAAATCTATCAATTCTGGCCAAATCACCTTATATTTATGGCATTTTAATGGTGGTAATGTTGTTCTTCTATTACATTTTAACCTATACAAAGTTTGGTTTTGACACAAAGTCACTATCAGTCAATCCACGTTTAGCTGTGAGTATGGGGGTAAAAGAAAACCGAAATATTATGATAACGTATTTGGTTGTCGGTTTACTGTTAGGAGTTGCGGCTGTACTAAATGCTTCCACAGTCCTAGTCACACCAGCGAATAATTTAGCTTCAACGACATTGATGTTCTCGTCAATGGCTCCAGTGCTAGTTGGTCTATATTTAGCAAAATTTTCAAACATGGCTTTAGGGATTTTTTCAGGGGCGTTAGCAATGAATGCTTTTTCTTATGGCATGGTTGTTCTAGGAATTAACGGCTCTCTACAAACGATCGTCTTAGGGGCATTTATCGTGTTCTTTATGGCTTACACGGTAAGAAGCGAGCGAGCAGCAGAGCAAGTAGCAGTGTAAAGAATAGCAGATTCGAAGCCTGGCAATAAAACAAGAAAGCACTCTGAAGATGTTGGAGGTACTTATGAACATAAATAAATTACGTAATAAACCCTTTAACTTAAATGATGAAGAAATCGCTTGGGTCAAAAGCACATTCGATTCGCTTACGACTGAAGAGAAAATCGGACAGCTCTTTTTCATGGTCGGCTATAAACAGGATGAAGAATTTTTATCTCATCTAACAGAGGATATTGGAATTGGTGGTTTAATGTGCCGAGCGATGGATAAGGAAAGCGTTATTGGTACAGTGAGCGCATTGCAGTCCAGCTCTAAAATACCTTTGCTGATTGCTGCCAATTTAGAAGCTGGTGGAACGGGAATTACGAGTGATGGGACGAAAATTGGCTCTAATCTAGCCATTTCCGCAACAAACGACCCGAATTATGCTTATGAATTAGGGAAAATATGTGCTACTGAAGGAAAGAGTGTTGGGGCGAATTATGCTTTCGCACCTGTGATAGATATTGATTATAATTTTCAAAATCCAATTACAAATACGAGAACGTTCGGTAGTGACCCAGAACAAGTAAAGAATATGGGGCTTCAATATGTAAGTGGGTGTCAGGATCATGGAGTCGCTACCTCCATTAAGCACTTTCCAGGTGACGGGGTAGACGACCGTGATCAGCATCTGGTCACCTCCATTAATACATTTAGCACGGAGGAATGGGATCAGACTTTTGGTATGGTTTATCAGGAATTAATTGATGCGGGGGCAATGACAGTTATGGTAGGTCACATTGCTTTACCTGAATATTCCAAACACTTGAATCCGCAATTGAAAGATGAGGATATTCTTCCGGCATCATTGGCTAGTGAGCTTTTAAACGGTTTACTTCGTGAAAAATTAAACTTCAATGGTCTGATCATTACGGATGCTACGACAATGGCAGGGATGAATATTGCGATGGGCAGAGATGAGCTAGTACCTAAAGCGATAGAGAACGGTTGTGACATGTTTTTATTCACGAAGAATTTAGAAGAGGATATTCACTTTATGAAGCAAGGCTATGAAAAGGGCTTGTTGTCCGAACAACGACTAAACAATGCTGTGCTTAGAGTACTTGGCCTTAAAGCATCCTTACAACTTCATAAAGGAAACAATGTCCCTTCCCTAGATGTAGCCAATGATTCGCTTAGAAGAGAAGAGCATCTTCAAGTAGCGAAAGAGGTTGCCGATCAGTCGATCACTTTAGTGAAGAAAGAAAAAGGTGTACTTCCTCTATCGCCAACAAAAGATAAGCGTATTCTCCTTTACGATATCGAAAGTGAAGCGAACGCACTAGGGTATAACAAAACGACTGGATTAGCAAAAACGTTTATTCCTTTATTGGAAAAAGAGGGTTTTGAGGTTACTAGATTTGAGCCGACCGGGATCTATGAAGGGCTACAAGGCTCTTTTGAAGAGATGAAAAGGAACTATGACTTAATCATCTATTTATGTAATCTTGCAACCAAATCAAATCAAACGACAGTCAGAATAGAATGGCTCAATCCAATGGGTGTTAATGTTCCCATCTATATGAACTCGATCCCAACCATCTTTATTTCTACAGAAAATCCGTACCACTTGTTAGATGTCCCTAGAGTGAAGACGTTTATTAATACGTACGGAATGAATGATTATACCCTTCCATTATTAATTGAAAAAATGCTTGGAAAGTCAGAATTTAAAGGTAAGAGCCCAGTAGATCCATTTTGTGGAAAATGGGATACCCGACTATAATGAGGTGCTATACGTGATCAACAAAACAATTAAACTATTTGAGCATTCTGATGCGACATTAACCACTTACGTCTTAGATGATGGAGAATATGAAACGAAGAATACCGTACGGCCAGCAGTACTGATTTGTCCTGGCGGAGGCTATACGATGATTTCACGGAATGAAGGAGAGCCTGTAGCGATCGCCTACGCTCAAAGAGGGTATCATGCTTTCGTTTTAACGTATTCAGTTAAAATTGATAACCCCTTTCCAACCGCATTAAAGGAATTAGCTAAGGCTATGTCTATCATTAGGGAAAATGCGGTTGATTGGCTAGTGGATAAAGATAACATCGCGGTAGTAGGTTTTTCTGCTGGAGGAAATTTAGCCTTAAGCTTAGGAATTTATCATCAAGAAGATTTCCTGACAAAAGATCTTCAGCTTCCTATTGAACAAATAAAGCCTAATCATCTTATCTTAGGTTACCCAGCAGTGACGTTACAGTTAAGAAATTCGGAGACGCCAGCATACGTGATTGAATTGATGGAAAAGGGACTCATTCCAGACATGAGAGGGCCTAATATTCATGAAATTCTCCTTGGGAAAGAAAACCCGACAGAAGAGGAGAAGGCGTCATTAAACTTATTAAACTGCATTCATGATCGTGTGCCAAGAACGTTTATATGGGGGACCTACGAGGATACGCTTATCCCGCCAACGGATCTGTGGCAGCTAGGTATCAAGCTGTATGAATTTCAGGTTCCGAGCGAACTTCATCTCTTTGAAAAAGGTCCACATGGAATGTCTATCTGTACAGACGCTGTTAAACCTGCTGAGCAAATTGAAGGGTTAAGTATTCCACAATGGTTTGATCTTAGCATCAAGTGGCTAAAGCAAGGAAAGAAACGGTAGACGATGTAAACTACCAGTTCCAACAGTCCAGGTTCAGCCGACACGAGAAGCATACTTCATGATTGATTTTTTTAGGAAATGATGACTGCCAAAAGTTGAAAGGGAAGCGGTATTGCGAAAAATGTGAGCGTTGATGGAATATTGTTTTCTTTTTTTGTGAGGTACAGGAAGACTTGTCATGGAAATGAGAAAACCGTCCTTGCGCTTCCTTTGATTCATAACATATAAGGAGTTTTTTTCATGGGAAAACAAATAAAAGCTTTTATTTTTGACCTTGATGGGGTCATTACAGATACAGCAGAATACCATTATTTAGCTTGGAAGCAGTTAGCAGAAGATATGGGTATTTCCTTTGACCGTGATTTCAATGAACAGTTAAAAGGGGTGAGAAGAATGGATTCTCTTAAGCACATTCTTACTTTAAACCCTAAACTAAGCTTTTCAAAGGAAGAATTAGAGGCACTTGCGACAAGAAAGAATGAACACTACATCACGTTGATTAAAGATATGACACCAAATGATATTCTTCCAGGGATCAGGAAATTAATTGAAGAGATTAAAAAACATGAACTTCAATTAGCACTTGGGTCTGCAAGTAAAAATGCAAGAATCGTCTTGGAACGGTTACAATTACTCAATTCCTTCGATTATATTGTCGATGCTGCCAAGGTTGAGCATGGTAAACCACATCCTGAAACATTTTTAACGGGCGCAGAAGGTTTAGGTGTATCTCCTTTAAATTGTGTTGGTGTTGAAGATGCTAAAGCCGGTGTGGATGCCATTAAAGCGGCGGGCATGTTTGCCGTAGGAATTGGCTCCAAAGAGCACTTAGCAAAAGCAGACTATATTGTTGAAACGACAAGGGAATTACAATTTGTTAACATCATGGCAGAAGTAACTAAATAGAAGCAGTTTAGCAACATGATGACTAATGAGTCAACAAATCTACTTATTAGTCATCTTTTTGCGCCAGGCATGTTCAACAACTTGGTGGTGAAAGTCCACTACAGGCTTGGCAGTAGGAACTGTTAACAAAAGGCAAGGGTGTCCTTCGCGAGGTGGAATCTGAAGGAAGCCGGAGGCAAAATCCCGAACTGACGAACAGAAACTGTATATAAGGCTGAATCGGAACGGATAAGTTTGCACACAAAACAAAACCCAATACTGCCCGATGCTTTCGCTGGTTTGATCGTTACGGTGCTGTCGTTTAATAATAACCACAAAAAATAATCCACCCTTGAGTTAGCGAGGCTCAGGTGGATTATCAGTTCACTAAACAGCCGATCCCCCTTGTAGGGAACCGTCTATTGCAATACCGTTAGTGTTACCAGCACTAGCGGTATTTTTACTGTTATCCTTTTTCAATCTCATTATACCCATTTTTTTTTTAAAACAATATAAAAATCAGGATGGATGGAAAACGCTACGTTGAAAATTTCTTTCATCACCTGGGGATTTGGATTAGTTGGCTGCTTAAGCTTTGGTTGCTGTTGCCTGGGAAAAACGGAGGATGCAGAAGAAGAAGGATTTTTGTATCTATGAAGAAAGCATGGTCTTTTTTTATTCTTGAAAAATACTTTCGACCAGAAAAGATACATTAAATGGAATGAAAGCGCGTGGTATAATAAAAAACCCCGCTCGCACTGAGCAGGGCCGTTTTTTTATTCGAATGTGACACTGACTTCTGCTTGCTCCTGGAAGTCGAAGTCATCCCACGAAAGTACGTGAAGCAACATTTCAAAATCGTTTTCCATCGCCGGCAGTTCTCCATCAGAAACGTCTTGTAGGGTAAGTACCGCGTCTGCCGCTTTGCCGGATGCTACTTCCGTGCTCATGAAGATGAGAGAATCATCAACCATACGCCCATCTATAGATACATCACGCGCTTGAAACACGATGGTTTCATCACGTTTGTTTTCTACGTCAAATTTAATCTCGATCTTTTCGCCAAATACACTGTCCTCGGATCTTTCAATACTAACGAGAGTCGCCTTAAAGTTGTCGTTGTCGGCAATCTCCATGTTTAGTTCAATAAGATCTTCTCCGCCGGAGTTATCAGCTGCTTTCTCATCATCCGTTCCGTCCTCATCAGTTGTTTCTTCTCCAGTAGACTCATCCTCTGTTGTATTGTTTTCTGATGTCTCATCACCCGGTTCATCTTTTGACTTATCTTCAGAGGCGTCTTCTCCACATGCAGCAAGCAAACTTGCTAGTAAAATAGTTAAAACTACAAACTTTAATTTCTTCATAAAATAATATAACCCCCTATTTATAGTTACTCGACTAAAATACCATATTTACCAGTAGAATTAAAGAAAAGATGTGTGATTTTATGGGGAAATAGGATATATTACCTATATTTTGATTTGAGGGATTAGGTATAAAATCCATGGGTGTATGATTCAGAATGGATGTTCAAAAAACAACACATCGCTTTGATACAGATTAGCTGGAAAGAAAGACTCATAACGTCAATCCTGACTTATCAACAGCTTAAAGTGTATGATAATGTAGTGGAAAAATAGCTTGAGGCAGGTGTTGAGCTCAGGAATGATGTGTCATCTAGTATCGCGTCAATGCAGTTATACCGCTGTTTTCCCTACTGAAGCAACAAAAAGAGGCGGAAAAGAGCCATAGCACCATCACTGATTTGAGAAAAAAAGACGTAATAGTTATCCACAAAGTTATTCACATGTTATAAAAAATATCCACAAACAAGATGGGTTTGTCCACAAGATCAGCTAAAGTGAACATGACGGAGAAACCGCTGATGTGAGCTGAAACGCTCCGGGAAAGCTGCGAAAGTAACGAGATGAAAAAATCAGGTATCGTGTTTTCCATTTCCAATCGCGAACCCATTCCAGCGACGGTACTGGGAAAAAGGCGGCATAACTCCACCCCAGCGCCGCTACTTGCTTTATTTGGGAGGCTCCTGCCTGATGGGAGCTGATGCCGCTATTGCTGGAGCTTGTATATTTCACGCGCCATCGATTCAAGAATATAAACTACAGGCACCTGGGTTGTGATATTTGTTTGCTCGAAAAATTCCTCCGAGACATAATACGCAATGTTGACATCGGAGATTTTCGACACGGAGGAAAGTTTATTATTAGTGATGCTGATGATTTTGCTTCCTTCCTGCTTCAGTTGATTTACTTGAGTCAACGTAAACGGGTTTTCCCCGGAAACAGATAAGGCGATGGTGACGCTGTTATGGCGGAGCTTCGAATGAATCGGGTAGGAAAAGTCTTTGATATACATGGAGAACTTCCCTAAGCCGGAAAAATATCTTGCACCATATTCAGCAAGGATTCCCGAACTGCCGATTCCTATAAAAATAACGCTGTCAGCCTTGGCAACAAGGGCGGCAGCCTGCGAGATTTTTTCTTCCATATCTCCCTTAAACGCGCGCTCGAAAAATTCCACGATGGCATGCTGGGAACTTTTAATCGCAGTTTTTTCCTGTTTGGCTAAATGCATCTTCAGCTTTACTTTAAATTCGGAAAAGCCTTCGCAATTCACTTTCCGGCAAAAACGTAAAATCGTCGATGTCGATACATGGGTTTCATCAGCCAATTCGCGAATCCGCATATAAGCAACTTTACCGCCATGTTGACAAATGTAATTATATATCGACGTTTCCAGTTCATTGAAAGAGGCAATGACTTCGCTTGAAAACATAGGATTCTTCCTCTCTGTTAAGCTGCCTGATAACTCGATTATACCATGAAAAAACATCGTGTTACACAAAAGTCACAAAAGCCTTTCGATGTAAAAAAAAACTAGATGCGCTTCCGTTGTTTACTATTTTTCATCATAAAACTACGATGTATGTAGAGACAATTTTATTCGAAAAATAAGAGAACATCAGAAGGAGGCAGGCGGATGGGACGTTTTCCGGAAGGTTTTTTATGGGGCGGCGCAACAGCAGCCAACCAGTTAGAAGGTGCGTATAACGAAGGCGGTAAAGGATTGTCGATTTTTGATATGGTCACATTTGTACCAAAAGAGGAACGAGGCAACAACATCGAGATGGATGTGACGAGCGAAGAGGAACTGGACGAATTGTTGGCGGGCAAGAAAGGGGACAACTTCCCGAAGCGTCGCGGGATTGATTTCTATCATCGCTATAAAGAAGATATTGCGTTATTTGCCGAGATGGGTTTTAAAACGTTCCGCTTGTCGATTTCCTGGCCGCGTATTTTTCCGAACGGGGATGAACAGCAGCCGAACGAAGAAGGGTTGGCGTTTTACGATAAGGTGTTTGATGAGTTGGCAAACCACGGCATTGAACCTTTGGTGACGTTGTCTCATTATGAAATCCCGCTTCATTTAGTGAAAAAGTATAACGGATGGGCAGATCGCCGCTTAGTTGATTTCTTCGTTCACTATGCGGAAACTGTTTTTGAGCGGTATAAAGATAAAGTGAAATACTGGCTGACGTTTAATGAGATTAACATCTCGACGATCTCGCCATATATCGGCAGCGGCATCCTCGTGGATCGTGTCGAGCATAAAGAACAAGCGGTGTATCAAGCGCTGCACCATCAGTTCGTCGCGAGCGCACGAGCGGTGAAAGCATGCCATGAGATCATTCCAGATGCAAAAATCGGTTGTATGTTGGCGCGTATGGAAGTGTATCCTGAAACGTGCAACCCAGATGACGTACTCGCGGCATTAGAGGAAGATCAAAAGAACTTGTTCTTCACCGACGTACAAGTGCGTGGGTATTACCCAAGCTTTATGAACCGTTATTTTGAGGAAAACAACATTAAAATTGAAATGTTACCGGGGGATGAAGAAATGTTACGCCAGCATACGGTGGACTTTTTATCGTTTAGCTACTATATGACGATGGTCGCCAGCGGTGCCCCGGATAAAGCGAAAGAAAAAGGAAACTTCTTCAGCGGGATCAAAAATCCTTTTTTAGAGGCATCTGATTGGGGCTGGCAAATTGACCCGAAAGGCCTGCGGATTACGTTAAAGAAGCTGTATGATCGCTACCAAGTACCGTTGTTTATTGTTGAGAACGGCTTGGGCGCCTACGATACAGTGGAGGAAGACGGTTCCATCAATGATGATTACCGGATCGATTATTTGCGTGCCCACATTGAACAAATGGGGGAAGCGATCAAGGATGGCGTGGATCTTATGGGCTACACAAGCTGGGGCTGCATCGATTTAATTAGTGCCGGTACTTCCGAAATGTCGAAGCGCTATGGCTTTATTTACGTCGATCAAGATGATTACGGGAACGGGACGTTAGAAAGAAGAAAGAAAAAGTCGTTTGAATGGTATAAGCAAGTGATCGCAACGAACGGCGACATGTTGTAAACGGCTCGGAACAGTACCTCAATTCAATTGGATTGAAGGTGCTGTTCGTCTTTGTGTGGTGCAATGAGAAAAAGTCGATGGTAGCTAGAGAAGATGACACTTGTTATGACGCAAATGAGGGTCGTTTTTCGATCATTTGTGGAACGTTAAGATGAAGAAGGAAAAAAACAGGAGGAATGACAGATGAATGTATTGAATAAAAGATTTCCAGAAGGCTTTCTATGGGGCGGCGCAACCGCGGCCAATCAAATGGAAGGCGGCTTTCATGAGGGGAACAAAGGGCTGAACATTGCCGATGTTCTTCCAGGTGGAAAAGAGCGACTGAACATTTTAATGCAACCGGGCTTTACCTTTGAAATCGATGAAGACAAGTACTCGTACCCGAACCACGAAGCCATCGACTTCTACCATCGCTATCAAGGGGATATTGCGTTATTTGCCGAGATGGGCTTTAAAGTTTTTCGGATGTCGATTGCGTGGACGCGGATTTTCCCGAATGGAACGGAGCTGGAGCCGAATGAAGAAGGCCTGGCTTTCTATGATCGGGTGTTCGATGAATTGCATCAGCACGGGATTGAGCCAGTGGTGACGATTTCGCATTATGAAATGCCGCTCAACCTTGTGAAACAGTATGGCGGATGGAGAAGCCGCGAATTGGTCACGTTCTTTGAACGGTACGCAAAGGTCATTTTTAACCGCTATCAAAAGAAAGTGAAATATTGGATGACGTTCAATGAAATTAACGGTGCTCTCCACTTTCCGATTATGAGCATGGGCTTTTCCATCCAAAACGAAGAAACGAAGCATCAAGATATTTTCCAGGCGTTCCACCATCAATTTGTGGCGAGCGCTCTGGCGGTAAAAGCGTGCCATGAGATCATTCCGGATGCGCAAATTGGCTGCATGATCTTGTTTGCGCCAGTATATTCGTACGATTGCCATCCAGACAATGTGATGTATGCCCTTGAAGAAGAGCGGGTGTTCAATTTCTTCTGCGGCGATGTGCAAGTGCGCGGGGAGTACCCGGCGTTTATTCAGCGCTACTTCCAAGAGCACAATATTACATTGGAGATTGAAGACGGCGATCTCGACATCATCAAAGAGCATACCGTCGATTACATCGGTCTAAGCTACTACATGTCACAGACGCAAATGCTTGATAAATCAGGCGCCGATGTCGTACCAGGAAACCTGTTGCAAGGGGTGAAAAATCCGTTCCTGAAAGCGAGCGATTGGGGCTGGGAAATAGATCCGGCCGGCTTGCGCATTTCGTTAAACAAGCTATATGACCGTTATCAAGTACCGCTATTTGTCGTTGAAAACGGCTTAGGGGCATACGATACGGTAGAGGCAGACGGATCAATCCATGATGACTATCGGATTGACTATTTACGAAGCCACATCGAAGCGATGGCCGAAGCGGTTGAAGACGGGGTCGCGCTGATGGGCTACACGAGCTGGGGCTGCATTGACTTGGTAAGTGCCTCCACCGGTGAATTTTCCAAACGCTACGGCTTTATCTACGTCGATAAGCATGATGACGGCAGCGGCACCCTCGAACGGAAGAAGAAGGACAGCTTCTTCTGGTATAAAAAGGTGATTGAAACGAACGGGACCGAGTTAGATTAAAGTTTGAGGTGCCAGGCACCTTATGACGCTTTAAAGCGTCATAGGGTGCCTGGCACTGTTTTAGGACAAAATGCGGCACACTATTGACTGGTTCATTATTGATATGGGCCAATGATATTTCCGATCGTTCACGCTGGGCTGTCATTTGGTGCATCAATTCTATAAACTAAACTATCGATGTTCATTATTGGGATATTGAAAACAAACGGAAATTGTTGAAACAGGCGGAATTATCAACTAGACCGACGGGATTATTCATGAAATCGACGGAATTACCGTTGAAACTGGCGGGATCATTAGCGAATCCGACGGGAAGGTCATCGCCCCCCTGTAATTGTTAGCAAATTGGACAATAGTACAACTGTACTGATCTTTTCAAGTCAGCTGGATGGTTTGGAGCGTTGCCAAACTATTTCCTTTATAACACGCTCCATACAAGAGGACAGCATATTTCTCTTGTATTTTTTTATGGATAAAAAATTAATGATGTCTAGACCTTTATTGCTGTTTATTTATATTTACTTATTAATAAATCCAAGTTGTTTTAACGTTAGCTTAATATATATCACCTACAATAATTGTAAGAAGTCTATACAATATCTGGGGAGTGGTGTTCTTTCATCAGAAGATTATTCAATGTTTACCTAGCGCTGCTGCACATATTTTGAATGGAGGAAGTGTAAATCCATTGTGGTATTTTAAAGCATTACCGACGAGTAAAATTATTCAATTCATTTGTTTGTCTGTTTTTCTCATCTTCTTTTTTGGCCCGTTATTAAATCTGTTGTTGCTGGCATTTTCCGGTGAGTGGCAATATCCTCATAGGTTGCCAACGTCGTGGTCGCTGGAATGGTGGAGCTTTGTTTTACAAGATCAATCGATTACGAGGGCCATGGGTCTCTCCTTTCTTATTGCCACCATCGTTACGCTTCTTTCGTTAATTATTTGCTTGCCGGCGGCCTACACATTTGCAAGAATTCAGTTTCCGATGCGGCGTTTTTTTCTGTTTTCCTATTTGTTAACCAATGCATTTCCGAAAATGGGTCTCTATGTAGCGATTGCTGTTTTGTTTTACCGGTTAGGTTTAATGAATACATTTGTTGGCATTGTGCTCATTCATATCATTAATACATTGATGTTTATGACGTGGATTCCTTCTGCCGCATTTGCGAATGTTCATCAATCGCAAGAAGAATCTGCCCGTGATGCCGGTGCTTCGCCCTTTCAAGTGTTTTGGCATATTACATTGCCTATGGCAAAGCCGGGAATTATCGTTGCCTCTGTGTTCACTTTTTTGTCGTCGCTGGATGAAGCGCAAGGCACCTTTTTAGTCGGCATTCCAGATTATCGTACAATGCCGGTCATCATGTACTCCATCATTGTTGATTATCCTAGTACGGCAGGGGCGGTATTTTCTGTCATCCTGACAGCGCCGACCATCATTTTATTGCTTGTGGCAAGGAAGTTTGTCGGAGGAGACGCTTTAGCGGCGGGGTTCAAGATGAAATAGCACCGATTTGGCAGGCGATTCAACCGATTAATTATGAAAAAAGAATGGTGATTTCATGTCCATCCAATTATCGATTACGAATGTAACAAAGCTTTATCCCACCGGAGAAGGAGTAAAGGACATCAATATTGATGTTCGACATGGGGAGCTTGTGACACTCTTAGGTCCTTCCGGCTGCGGGAAAACGACTGTCTTACGATCAGCAGGTGGTTTTATTGATCCCGATGAAGGTGAAATCACCATTACCGGAGAGAGTGTTGTCAACATCCCGCCGGAGAAGCGACCGACGGCCATGGTGTTCCAAAGCTATAACTTATGGCCGCATATGACGGTGGAAGACAACTTGGCCTTCAGCTTGAAATTAAAAAAAATGAAAAAACGGGAATGGAAAGAAAAGGTGTGTTGGGCCTTAGCGTTAGTTCAACTTTCCGGTACAGAGAAAAAGCACCCGTCAGAGCTTTCAGGAGGGCAGCAGCAAAGGATTGCCCTGGCCAGAGCATTGCTGCTTCAACCGAAAGTGCTTTTACTTGATGAACCGTTTTCCGCGCTTGATGCAAAACTACGCCTGGAGCTTCGTGAGCAGGTAAGAGAAATTCAGGCGAGAGAACAATTAACGATGCTATTTGTTACTCATGATCAGGAAGAAGCCTTGTCGATCTCGGACCGTATCGTAGTCATGAATAAAGGAAAGATCGAACAAATGGCAACGCCACAACACATTTATAACGATCCTGCTTCCTTATTTGTAGCCCAGTTTATCGGGAGGATGAACTTTCTGAAAGGAGAAGCTGCCGGGAATGCGTTAACGATTGGCCCTTTAAGTCTGCCAAACGTGAAGCATCTGTCCGGCGAGGTGACGGTGGGTGTGCGGCCGGAAGATGTTGTAATAGCGAATGGGAAAGGACAAGGCATTCCTGCAAAGGTAACAAAGGTGATGATGCTCGGTCACTACGCGGAAGTTACCTTACACACATTCCTAGGCGTACTGAAAATGTTCATTGATCGAAATGACATTGACCATTATCAGCTTAATATGGGGATAGCTGTCACTTTTACAAAAGTAAAATCATTCAACGGTCAGCAAGTGCAGATGAAAAAGGAGGAAATCAGTTTATGAAAAAGTTGATTATTTATACAGTAGGCGTGCTATTTATGTTGTTCGTTGCCGGCTGCGGCGAGGAATCGAGTGCGGAACCTGCTGGAAACGGCGAGTCAGCATCAGAGGACTCTGAAACGGCGGAGCAAGATCAAGTGGAGATTTCCGTTTACTCTAGCGGCTCCCTCAATGTGCAAAACTACTGGGAAACGATTATCCCGATGTTTGAAAAGGATCATCCGGAAGTGAAGGTGGAATTTGTGTTTGTCCCATCGGGAACGGGTGGACAGTCGACAATGGATCGTATTGTCGCTGCCAAGCAATCGGGTAATGATTCAGGCATCGATGTGTACGAAGGGTCACTGGCAGATATTGTACGCGGAGAAGAAGAAGGCGGAATTTTTTATCAATTAGATGGAAACGGTATTCCGAACTTAGCGATGATTCCCCAGGAAAACATAGAGGCGGTAGAATACTATTCGGTTCCTTACCGCGCCTCCGCGGTCGTCCTGGCCTACAATGAAGAGAAGGTACAGGATGTCCCGAATACAGCCGAAGAATTGTATCAATGGATTCATGATAATCCCGGCAGATTTGCCTACAATGAGCCGGGAACGGGCGGATCAGGAGATTCTTTTATGGTCACGACGATTTACAATCAATTACCGCAAGATGCGATGAGCTCTCAGGATGAAAGTATTATGGAGGAGTGGGATAAAGGATTTGAGATTTTAAAAGAACTTCACCCTGATTTGTATCGCAGTGGCGTTTACCCGAGTAAAAACCAAGGCACGTTAGATTTACTGGCCAACGGCGAGATTGATATGACGCCGGCCTGGTCGGACATGGCGCTGGAACAATTAGATAAAAATCTGCTGCCAAGCACGATTCAATTAAAGCAGATTGATCCTCCTTTCACAGGCGGTCCCTCCCATCTGATGGTAACGGATAATGGGGATGACGCGCGTAAACAGGCAGCGGAAAAACTCTTAAACTTTGTTTTAACGGTGGAAGCGCAAGAGGTGGTAATTGAGCAAATGTTTGGCTATCCGGGGATTGACTGGAGCTATTTGTCGGACGAGCTGCAGGAACGATTCGCTGATGTCAGTGACGGCTACCGTTCGTTTACAGGAGGCAAGCTTCAAGAGGAGATGTTAAAGCGCTGGCAAAGAGAGGTTGCCACCCAATGAGTGAGCTTGCCGTTGAACGAAAAACGAAGAAACCACGTTTGAACTGGAGTAAAAAAACGAAACGAAGCATACTGGGAGTTTCGATGGTGCTGCCATCGTTCCTCCTTCTCCTTGTCTTAGTGATCTACCCTGTCGCCTTATCTGTCATGGAAAGCTTTAAGAGCCGGGATGGCATGTGGACATTGGATAATTATCTTTATTTGTTTACAGAACCGCACATGCTCAACAATATTAAACATACGCTGCAGGTCACGGTGTTGTCGTCTGTTTTCGTGCTAACCATTGCCTATTCCATTGCGGTGTACTTGCGGTTTAATCATAGCTGGATAGCAAAGATGGTCGGTAAGCTTTATTTTATCCCGATGTTTATTCCGGGTGTCATTGCCATTTACGGGTTCATCAATTTTTACCGGGACAATGGCTGGATTGCCCGGTTGATTGGCGAGGGAAATTTACCGTCGATTATTTACGATATGAAAGGCTTACTCATGATCAATATTTGGTTTAATATCCCGTTTACAACAATGCTGCTCGTCTCGGCCATGAGCAGTATTCCAAACGCTGTGATTGAAAGTGCCAAAGATGCCGGCGCAAAGAAACGACATCTGTTTTTCCAGTTTATTTTCCCGTTAACGTATAAGACGATGCTCGTGGCACTAACTTTTTTATTCATGGGGATCGTCGGGAGCTTTACAGCGCCGTTTTTAATCGATCGAAATGCGCCGCAAATGCTGGGGGTCGCGATGCAACAGCATTTCTCCAGCTATAATGAGATTGGTCAAGCAAGCAGTATGGCCGTATTTTTATTCCTTTTGTGCTCGTTTGTCGGCTATTTCTATATTAGAAGCAATATGAAGGATTCAACCAAAAGCTATTAACCATGGGAAGCGGGGATTCACTTGAGAAATCAAAATCTGCGTGTTCAAAAAAAGCTGGAAAATGCCCCGATGACGTTTCCTTTGACGGTGACAGAAGCTGGATTTTATACGGTGGAGCTTACCGCATCCTCTTCTACTAATTGGCGTGAAAAGGGAAACGAATCGACGATGATCCGGTTGTCTATCGATGGTTCCTACCAGCAAGATATCATTTTATTTTACGGGGAGCGGTTGTTTACCTATTCCAGATTTCTTGGACGGTTAGAAGCGGGACAGCACACCCTTCAATTGGAGCTCATGCCGAAGGACAGGGATAGTTCCCGCGTGTTCATCGAAGACATAACGGTTAGAAAACAAGCATTATCTGAAAAGGAAAAGCTGGCCTGCCAGTTCACCCCATTGTTGTATGGGAGAAATATCTACAGCAGCCGGGATAATCTTTACACGGATACACCGTTACTGTTATTGTATGTTGTTCGCAAGTGGGAAAAAGGGAACATGATTGAATATCATATGGTGTTCAGTCATGAAGACGAAGGCACGCCTGCCCCTTTTCTCATGTCGAAGTGGGGAAGGACTCTTGATATTGAACTGATGTGCCAAGTCTATCTTAATTGGGATGAAGAAATTGAAAAAGTGAGCTATCAAGGTGCCGAGCACGTGATGACGACGTTTAAAGGGAGCTATCTTCATCACAATCATCCTATTTTACAGACAGCAACGTGTAACGGAAATTTTACGGATGAAATCACGAGTGACTACCGCTTTTTCTTTTACCCAAGCTATGAATGGAGAATAGAAGCGGAACCGCGAGAAGTGGTGATGGAAAAATTCCCGTTCATCAATCAAGTAATGGTTTGGGAAGCGGAAAGGCAGCTTCCCATTGAGAAGGAAAGCGATCCGGATTCGTTACACTTAGCGGACTTAACGACGTATTTATATATTCAAACGTCACGATGGGGAGTGGAAGCGGGAGAAGTATCAGTGGATTTCCGCTTGCAATTGACAGGGGATGACAACTGGTATTCCAGTTCCTTTCATGACTTTCGCGTGCATCCTTTTTCAGCGGCATACAGCGGACCTTATCCGCATTTCGCCACAACGTTGAAAATGCCGGCGGGAAAACAATTTTCTGATGTAGAAAAAATAGCGGTCCATTTGCTGCCGGATGCTCGCCCGTCTGTCTTGGTGAAAAATATCAAAGTGCTTTCGTTGCAAAATCCAGCATCCCCTAAGCAAGAGTTATACAAGGAGTTCTGCGTCGAATTAACAGAAGAGAAACCTGAACAAATCGTTTGGGAAAAGGAATCATTTTCCAATCGATGTACCGCTTTGAAAGGAATGGATGTGATACTTTGAAAACAAAAACAATGACGACCATTTATCATATAGAATCGACACTAACGGCTTTATGCCTACATTCTCATATCGAGCACCGCTTTTTTGTACCGGAGAATGTACTTGAACTGATCGTGAACTTTCATTATTCGCCTTCCGTTTTAAGCGACGAGGAAATGGGCAAACAAGTCATTTCAGAAGCCGTTCGTTTCTATGACCCGGATCGAGCGGCGCTGGATACAGGCGATATCCAATCGAGATGGCCGTTAAAAAATTTATTAACCGTTTCCATCGACGACCCAAACGGTTTTCGCGGGGCTGCTCATCGTCATCGGTCAGCTCATAAAATTGAGATCAAGAAGAAAGGATCAACGCCTGGATTTTGGAATCGTTCGATTGATTCCGGCATGTGGGGAGTGACGATCAGCACCCATGCGATTGTCACAGAGACATGTCATTATTCGATTACGGTGCAAGCGGTGAAAGCGGCGGAGGAAGAGGGAAGGAAGAGAAGTCGGGTTCCATGGCGAAGCTCCTTAAGACTGATGGATATACCGGACTTTGATCGCTCCGATGTTCATGATCGTGCAGCACATGGAGAGTATCGTCTGGTGGCCTCTGAATTACACTGTCATACCAATCATAGTGACGGAAAGCAAACGCTGTCGGAACTTGCTACTCATGCGAAAAAAAGAGGACTGGAAGTTGTCGCCATGACGGATCACAATACAACGAGTCCATTACAAGACCGGGACGACGTACAAAAGAAAGCCGGGATACGCATCTTAAACGGGATGGAATGGACGACGTTTTATGGACATATGTTAACACTTGGATATCAGACGGCTGAGGTTACCGATTGGCGTTTGGCTGGTCCAACCGATATTCATCGGGAAATAAAGAAAATTCATTCGCTGGGGGCGTTAGTGGGAATCGCCCATCCGTTCCGGTACGGCAACCCCCTTTGCACCGGTTGCCATTGGGAATATCAAGTGAAAAATATGTCTTCCTTTGATTACATAGAAGTGTGGAACTACGAGCTTCCATCGGTCATGAGATATAACCAAAAGGCGTTTGATTTTTGGACAGCGCTGTTAAACAAAGGGTACATACTGCCTGCTTTCAGCGGCAGTGATTGGCATGAAAATAAAACCCCCGCTCCGATCGTCGCCACTTCCTATGTAGCGATGCCAAAGTCGCTGGATGAATCAAATGAGGCCTGCTTTCATCAGGCTTACTTGACAAGTATGAAGGAGGGCAGGGTGATTGTATCGCTTGGACCAATAGTGCGATTAACGGCTGCTGTTGGCGATCGGCAAATGAGTGTGGGCGATATCGTGAAAACGAGACAACAAGCTGCCCGATTTACGAGTGTAATGGAACCAGCAGAGACCGAACATGCCATCATCGAGAAGTCCTCCTTCGAATTACATCTGACAAGTAATCGAGGTATTTTAGTAAAGGGAGAGTACGGGGATTGTCATCTGGAAGCATCCCGTTCGTTAAAAGGATTAACATGGGTGAGAGCGGAGCTTTATGGAACCATCGACGGAAAAAGATTGTTACTCGCCTTTACAAATCCGATTTATTTCATTGAAATGTAACGTGCAGTGGAATGGAGGATAACTAACATGAAACCGAGCTATTTGAAAATTAAAGACGAAATTGTCAAATTAATAGATATTGGCGAGTTTAAGGTAGGAGGAAAACTGCCTTCTGAAATCGAAATGGCCAGGCGTTTTAACGTGTCACGAGAAACATTTCGCTCCGCTGTAAAGCTTCTGGATCAGGAGGGGAGATTAATCGTTAAACACGGAGTAGGAACCTTTGTTGTGAACCCGCTTCCGTTTATTCCTAACAGAGTGGAAAACTTGGACAGTATTACTTCCATGATCCAAGCAGCAGGACTTCAGGAAGGCGAGCAAAAAGAAAAAGTAAAAGCGGAACCGTGTCAGCCTGAGTGGAAAGACGCGCTGCAGCTGGCGGAGAATGCGCCTGTTATTGTTATCGAAAGGATTAGAACAGCTGACGGGGAGCCTGTAGTTGTTTCGAAAAATATTATCCCGCAAAAAATTGTCGGGGATGACATGCTAAATCGAGAGACAATCGGGTCGCTGTTCAAATTTTTAGAAGAGGAGTGCCAAATCTATATTACGTGCGCTGATACGGAGCTTCAAGTTCCCCTTCATATCGATAAGCTATGCCAAAAGCTGCTGATAACTCCCGAAACAACCGTGCTGATGATGAAGCAAATTCACTATCATTTCGATAACACACCTGTTCTCTATTCAATGGACTACTTTCGAAACGACATCTTTAAATTCTGGGTAAGAAGAATACGGGGATAGCCAGATTGGGTGGGGCATTCAAGTATATGTTAAATGTAATTAGAAGGAATAGAATTGTTTGAGAGCGAGCATACACACAAGCGGCGAAGTGTTGTAATCATCCCGAACTATTCAATGAAGGAGGGCATTTATGTGAAAAACATAGTGCTCTTTTTTCTTAAAAAGTGGTTGTTCAAGGGATCGACGGAAAAAAGGCTGAAATCGATGGGATCATTCCTAATTTTGACGGAATACGAGATAATATAGAATCGTCGTAAATTTGAACGAGTAAGGTGAAACTACACCTCATAAAAATGAAGATGCCCCTTTAAAAAATAAGCCAAAGGAACGATTTCGCTTCCATGGGAAAAGTTACCTTAGACTCTAGTCAGTTTTGCGTCAAATGTACTATGATGTAGTAATTATTTCCACAATGGCTAATGGATTTTTACGATCAATCGATTGCGGATCGAGAAAGTGGCGCGCTTGCCAACGTTCGGTTTTACCAGGCAAGCGGCTGCCAAAGCGGGAGGGAGAAAGTTGGGACAACAAATCCTCAGTAATTATACAACAGCCAACGCCATGGCTACGAAAATGGGACAGGCAGCGGACCGGATAGATCGATGTACAAACAAATCTGTGCAGCTTTCGGAACGGACAACTCTTCTGGCGAATAAAAAAGCGATCAGCAGCTATTCAGCAACAAGGCAGCTTTTTGTTGCATTCCATCAGGCATTTCAAAAGGATATCGACAATATCCGCTCGGTAGCGAAGGAATTCGAGCGCTTGGATGAGAACATCGAAAAAGGGATTGGCTTGCCGACTTCTCCGGGATGGATGAAAAAATAGCGGGAGAAAGCAGAGGGACAAATAGATGAAGGAATCTGCGAACGACATCGAAGTGCTCACGCAACAGCTGCGTGAAGTAGCGGAAGAACAGGCTGTAAACGAAAAAG
>NZ_FNPI01000015.1 GCF_900107275.1 Evansella caseinilytica
GGAAACAAGCGAGAGAGGGCCGGAGCGTATCCAGACATACGTGAGGAACCGAACGAGTGCAGTTGACGAAGAGATTCGTAGCTTATTGACAATCATCAGAAGTCCAGTGACGATGGCGGAGAGGTCACACCCGTTCCCATGCCGAACACGGAAGTTAAGCTCTCCAGCGCCGATGGTAGTTGGGGGTTTCCCCCTGTGAGAGTAGGACGTTGCTGGGCAGACAAAGGCATTCTCAATAGAGAGTGTCTTTTTTTGTATTTGTTTGGGGGATTGGAAGAGGAAGAGCGCAGACGTTGCCGGGCGTGTGGGGGCGGTCCAATTGACCCGTAATCGCGTGACCCCCCTACTCCAACCGAGAAAACGAGCGATTCTGAGTGAGTCGTGAGCCTGGATTTGCCAAACTGGACAATCTTCATCCAATTGAACCATGTATACACATAAATAACACCGCTGCCAGCATTATTATTAATAGCTTTATTTAACAGCACCCTTCTATCTTATAACAACACCTTTCTACCTTCTTACACTTCACATTTTTTCTGCATCGTCGGCTCAACACTTTATCCAACCCGAACGATCCCATCCAACCTTATTTTTATACGCATAACAATACTTATCCTATCCTGAAACTGAAACCGATTCCTCACTTGTTTAAGATTTATCCTTTCCCATTGGATGGAATCCACGATAAAATAATGATTAAGTATGAAGCACTGCCGAATGAGAGGAGCGTTTGTTTAGTGCGAAATAGTGTTCCGGACAACTAACCAACCATAGAAGTGAAATGCAGTAGAAACAACTGCGCACGTGCGAAAAAGAATGCATCTGATTGGTAGCAAGCACAGGTTTATGATTTGAAAACCAATGGATTCCAACATTAGCATGCTCGGAGACATGAGAACCACTTTATCATTTACAATACTTCGCCTGTAACCTTACATGATCTGTGTTTCGTATTTCAGTCATTTTACAAAAAGAGAGGAGTTCGAACAATGCAATTTGAGACGAAAAATGTTCATTTTCCGCAAAAAATAGAAACTAGTGAAACAAGTAAAACAAAACCAATTTATCAGACTTCCGCCTTCGCTTTTCAGGATCTCGATGAAATGGAAGGGTTCTATAACGGAAACAAAGCCTATCTATATACTAGAGCCGGAAATCCGAACACAGATGACCTTGGAAAAGGAGTGGCAGACCTGGAGGGAGCAGAAATGGGGGTTGCTTCTTCTTCCGGGATATCGGCCATATTAGCGGGCGTGCTTGCGGTAGCGAAAGCTGGGGATCACATTGTGGCTACGGAGGACTTATACGGTGGAACCTATCAGCTGTTTGCGAAAGAACTACCTGAATTAGGAATTGCCGTCAGTTTTGTCGATTTCACAGATCAGGAAAAAATCGAACAAGTGATCCATGACAAAACCGTTCTTTTATATTCAGAATCAATCACTAATCCATTGTTGCGGGTGGAAAATATTGAGGTACTGGTTCAGTTGGCGAAAAAGCATCGATTGAAAACAATGATCGACAATACATTTGCTACGCCGTATTTCGTTCGACCTCATGAATCGGGAGTGGATCTCGTTGTACATAGTGCAACGAAATATATAGGCGGGCATAGTGATTTATCTGCGGGAGTGCTGACTGGTAGCGGTGCTCTAATCAAAAAAGCAAAAACAAAAATCGTGAACCTGGGCAGTAATCTAGGTCCTTTTGACGGTTGGCTGGCTTGCCGCGGGCTGAAAACTCTCAGTTTGCGGATGGAACGGCAGTCGGCGAATGCAGAGTATTTAGCAAAGGCATTGGCCAATCATGAAAAAATAAAAAAAGTTTATTATCCGACGAATGCATCCGAACGGGGAAATGGGGCTATCGTGACAATTGAATTGGCCGAGCATGCAGATGTCCGACAGTTTTTCCGGCAATTACGTTGGATAAAGGTCGTTCCGACACTGGCTGGCGTAGAAACGTCTGTCACCCATCCAGTCGGAACATCTCACCGGCCGGTTCCGGAAGAAACGAGGCAGCGGCTTGGTGTAACCTATTCTATGGTAAGGATATCTGTAGGTATCGAGGCGAAGGATGACATTGTCCAGGCATTTGAAGAAGCATTAGATTAACATTCTCTCTTCTTACCAGCGAGGCAGCCTTAGTGTAAAGGGGAAATCGTCCATTTTTTCATAGCGGAAAGCAAACGGGATTCTTTGCGGTGGAATCCCTGGCTTATTCCCCCATGACCGATGTTTCGTTCAGTGCGAACCAATTCTGTCGAATGCTCTGTATGTCCATCGTCTTAAGGTTTCTCGCTACAAATGTACTCCACTATATGAAGTACATTCACGTTGCACGCTAGTTATCGCTTGCATTTTTTTGATATAATGAAAAAACGTATAAAACCAGTGAACAAATCTCGTCTGATTGTTTTATGAAGCGCCTGTTAAGGGGAATCTAGTAGAGGTAACGGCAATAAAGGGAGCGGCTGCAAATGAATGAGGAAATAAAATGGATTCGTAGTATTACCCCATCCGGCTACCGGCAGCCGGAGCTGAAAGTCGGTATTGGCGATGATGCGGCAATTTTTTATCAGAAAGAAGATAAAGACACGGTGATTGCTGTCGATACTATGGTAGAGGGCGTTCATTTTAAAAGAGAGACAATGCCGTTACATGCGATCGGCCACAAGGCATTAGCGGCAAATATAAGTGACTTGGCGGCCATGGGAGCCATTCCTCAATATTATTTAGTCTCTGTCGCTTTTCCAAAAAAAACTTGGAATAAGGAAGAACTGCATGAGATTTACCGCGGAATGGCAAATCTGGCAAAGGAATTTTCCATGGACCTGATCGGCGGTGATACGGTTTCGATTGAAAAACAGCTTGTGTTGACGGTAACCGTTATCGGGAAGATAAAACAAAACCGCCATCTTCTTCGCTCCAATGCCCGGCCGGGGGATGTCGTGTTCGTCACCGGGCTTGTCGGACTAGCTTCACTCGGATTGGAAATGCTGCTGGAAGACGGATTGGCTGCTGCGAATGATGCTGCCAATGCTCAATACATAAAAGCCCACCAGGAACCGCAGCCGCAATTAAGGGCCGGGCTGTTGTTTGCGGAGTCAGGATTTCGCATGGCGCTTAACGATATCAGTGACGGCCTTGCCAGTGAAGCAAAGGAGATTGCAGAAGCAAGCCAAGTGGATATCGAGTTGGACTGGGCAAGAATTCCGACAACCGATTATATCCAATCACATTCCACGCAAAAACAGGAAAGCTGGCTATTGTATGGCGGAGAAGATTATCAATTGTTAGGAACAGTAAGTGAAGAAGATTGGAAATCGTTGCAGCTGATGTTTCGGAAAGCGACACTTCCGCTGTATGAGATTGGAACAGTAAGGGCAGGGAATGGCCGGGTCGCTATGGAACGGGATGGAAGCAGCACCGTCATTACGGCAACAGGCTACGATCATTTATAGCTATTATTAACATCAAACAACATAATAAATTGGCCATGTATAGCTATTATTAAACATCGGTCAACATACCATACATAAGTTGGAGGAAAAGAAATGTCAGAGCAATACGAATATTTCTCCCATTCCCCGGAGGAAACGGAGCAGCTGGCCCGCGCTTTGGCAGAAAAGCTGTCAGGGGGAGAACTCATTACATTAGCAGGTGACTTGGGCGCCGGAAAGACAAGCTTTACGAAAGGGTTGGCGAAGGGACTCGGTGTGAAAAGAACGGTAAACAGCCCAACGTTTACAATTATCAAAGAATATGTTGGGTACGTGCCGTTTTATCATATGGATGCTTACCGGCTGGAAGACGCAGACGAGGATTTAGGGCTTGAGGAATATTTTGACGGGGATGGTGTAACCGTTGTGGAATGGCCGAGCATGATTCAGGAGCAGCTTCCTCCAGAGCGGCTCGATATCATGCTGGAGCACTTAGGGGATATGAACAGAAAAATGATCTTCATGCCATTAGGGGACCGCTACCATTCTTTATGTAAGGAGATTTTTTCAAAATGAACGGGTTAGCCATTGATACATCCACATACGTGCTAGGTGTCGCGGTTGTCAAAGACGGAGAAGTAGTCGGAGAATTCATGACGAATTTGAAAAAAAATCATTCGCTTCGCCTGATGTCGGCCATTCGGACACTGATGGAAGAAGCGGAAATGACACCAAAGCAATTAGACCGGATCATTGTCGCCCAAGGACCGGGCTCCTATACCGGGGTAAGAATCGGCGTGACGACGGCAAAGACGATGGCCTGGGCTCTGCAAATCCCTGTTGTCGGTGTTTCCAGCTTGAAAATACTTGCACAGTACGGGCGATATTTCACAGGCGTCATATCACCATTTTTTGATGCCCGCAGGGGGCAGGTGTATACAGGCTTGTACCGGATGAGTAACGGACTTGTGGAAAATATCCGGCCGGATCAGATTATCCTTCACCACGATTGGTTATCTGCATTAAAAGATTTAGGGGAGCAAGTTCTGTTTGTCAGCCCTGATATGACCAAACATCAAGAAACCATCGAAGAAGTTTTAGGTAAAAAAGCTATTTTTGGCCAAAAAACAGAAAATCTTTTGCGCCCTGGAGAGCTGGCGCTTTTAGGGATGAATCAGGATGTTTCCGTAAATACGCATGAGTTTGCCCCTAATTATATTAGGCTGGCGGAAGCGGAGGCCAAATGGCTGGCGGCAAGACAAGGAGAACAAAAAGAGAATAAAGGTGAGTAAACTATGGGGGTAGAGCAGGAGATCCAAATTCGCCTGATGGAGCTGGATGATCTCGATCAGGTGATGGAAGTGGAGAAGGATGCATTCACGTCACCTTGGAGCAGGGCCGCGTTTGTTAATGAAATAACGACAAATCAGTTTGCGTATTACTTTGTCGCGATAATGGGTAACCGGATTATCGGTTATATCGGGGTTTGGATCATCATCGACGAAGCGCATATAACGAACATCGCCATTCATTCCGAGTACCGCAGGCGAGGGATTGGGGAAAAATTGCTTGACGGTGCGATGGAATTGGCAAAAATGCTTGGTTCAAAAAAAATGACCTTGGAAGTAAGAGTGTCTAACGAAAACGCGATGCGCTTGTACAGAAAAAAAGGATTCCAAAACGGCGGCATCCGCAAAAGGTATTATACAGACAATCAGGAGGATGCGCAAATAATGTGGGTGAAAATAACATGAGTAACGGAATGGAAAAGGATATCGTGATTCTCGGCATCGAAACAAGCTGTGATGAAACGTCGGCGGCGGTTGTAAGAAACGGAAGAGAGGTGTTGAGCAATGTGGTTTCTTCCCAAATTGAAAGCCATAAACGGTTTGGCGGGGTTGTTCCGGAAATTGCTTCTCGTCACCATGTAGAGCAGATAACGTATATTTTGGAGGAAGCGTTGTCTAACGCGGCGGTGACTTTTCAAGATATCGACGCAGTTGCGGTGACGGAAGGACCGGGATTGGTCGGTGCGCTTCTCATTGGTGTAAACGCGGCAAAAGCACTGGCCTATGCTCATGATATCCCGCTGGTAGGTGTCCATCACATTGCCGGGCACATTTATGCTAATCATCTTGTGGAAGAGCTTACTTTTCCGTTATTAACGCTTGTTGTTTCAGGCGGTCATACGGAATTAGTATATATGGAGGGACATGGCTCATTTGAAGTCATCGGGGAAACAAGGGATGACGCTGTGGGGGAGGCCTATGACAAGGTGGCGAGAACGCTCGGGCTTCCGTATCCAGGCGGTCCTCATATTGACCGCCTTGCTCATGAAGGGGAGGCAACGATAGAGCTGCCGAGAGCATGGCTTGGGCCGGAGTCGTATGATTTCAGCTTCAGCGGGTTGAAATCAGCCGTTATAAACACACTTCATAATGCGAAGCAGCGGGGGGAAGAGCTGCTCCCTGAAAATGTAGCAGCAAGCTTTCAGGAAAGTGTCATTGAAGTACTCGTCGGTAAAACGATGCGCGCTGCCGAAGAAAAACAAGTGCAACGGGTGTTGCTTGCAGGCGGCGTTGCAGCAAATAAAGGGCTGCGGCGCGCGCTCAAGGAAGCGTGCGATAAAAAGGGCTTGAGCTTGACTATTCCGACGCTGGAATATTGTACGGATAACGCCGCGATGATTGCGTCCGCCGGGACGATCCTGTATCAGTCAGGCCGCCGCTCCGGCGACCGGTTAAACGGTCAACCTGGGTTGCTGCTTAAATAACGATGTTTTACGAAATCCGAGCCAGCAAGCATTGTCGGAAAACGCAGAATAGATGATACCGATAACGTTAAATTACCGCCTTCTTGTCTAAAATAGGACAGGAGGGTTTTTTCTGTCGCTGGTCAAGTGGTTATTCAAGGTCACAAGTTTATCGATTTTTCTTCTAGGGTGTAAGCCCCACCTCTAAGTGTTAGCCATCAGGTGGAGTAGCGTCTCCACCTGATTCCCCGAAGTTTCAGCTTGGCTGTTGCGAGTTCACTTTGGGACTGTTTTCGATCGGAAATATTGTTGCTTTCGGTCTTTTTTAAAAAGGATAATCATCTTTTTAAACAGCTTGTTGTCATCCATGTGAATATGGGAATGCATGATCTTGTGAATAAGATATTATCCACAAGTTGTGAATAATGGGGAAAAACCTGTCGAAACTTGTAATTACAACGGTTGGAGTTGTTAACAATTAAAATGTGGATAACTGAGGTTTTTGTGCATAACTTCAGAAAAACATTGATCTGATTAGGTTGAACCTGTGGATAAGGATGTGGATTATGTGGATATGTCAGAAAATAAGCACGTTTAAAATCGCAATCGCTTTGTCGGTGATGATGATCTGGAAGCTGATGTTGCCGTACTGGGGAGAGGCATCAGAGTATATGGAGATGGCTGGAGCGGTGGAGAGCGAGCGTGTGGAAAAGCATGTTGTCATTCTTCTGGTGCCGGGTTTGTCGTTTAATGAAGTAAACTGGCTGTATGAATGCGGAAAATACAGGGAAATTTGGCATTCAGGTGCGGTAAGTGCTATGAATGTCAAACCGGATGGTCCCTATTCGTATCTAAATAATATCGTCTCGCTAAGTGTCGGAAAGCGGTCGTCCGGAATCGAAGGCTGGAACAGCTTTGCGCCAGACGAAAACATTGATGGTGTGCCTGTGGACAACTTATTTTTTCAGTGGCACGGGATAAGCCCTGCTTCGTCGATCGTTCATCCACATGTGCATATCTTACAGGATAAGCTGAGCCGCTCCAGTTATCAGGCGACGGCGGGCTGGTTAGGCGAAAGCTTGAAGCACCTCGGAGTTCATCGTTTTGTTCTGGGAAATGCCGATCTACGCAGCGAAAATATACGCTACGGTTCGTTGTTCATTATGGACGGCGATGGTTCGGTGGAAGGGAATCTGCACGGACCGGTTGTGGATAACGCAGGTTATCCAGGCGGAAAGAAGATGGATGCCGACACGATTTATCAACAGGTGAACGATATTCACAATGCTTTTCCACAGACGTTTACCGTGGTGGAATGGGGAGATCTTTTCCGCTTGTATTCGGAACGTTACCATATGACGAAAGACCATTTCGCGCGTATGTATGAGACGATATTGTTCGACCTGGAAGATACGGTACATCGACTGCATGGGACAAAGGCGGAAGTGTGGCTGCTGTCGCCGGTGGTGAATGCGGAGGCTCACAAGGAAAAAAATCAGCTTGCTCCTTTGTGGATATGGAAAGAAAACAGAGCGACGACCGGGGTTTTATATTCTGATACGACACGGCGGTATACTGTAATAAGCAACACTGATATTACAGCGACATGGCTGGCGATGTTTGCGGGAACGCAGGCGTTAAACAAAGGCATCGGACGTGCGCTGCACTTGCAGCACGCGGATCAAGGGGCCGTTCCGTTTCCGGAAATTCAGGCAGCGGTAGCGGAGATGAACGATGTTTTCGTGCATCGAGGAGCTGTCCTTTCCAGCTATGTTTCTGCTTTAGTTGCCATGCTGATTCTTGTCTCGTTGCTGATATGGCTGCTGGTGGAAACGAGCCGCTGGAAAAGCATCGCCTGCACTTTATTGCTAAGCGGTATCTTGTCCCCTTGGTGGTTTCTGGTTACTTCCCCATGGGGAACGTATTTTTCTCCTTATTTATATGTGGCGGTTATTCTGGCAGGCAGCTGTATAACCGCGTATTTCCTTGGAAGAGCAGTAAAGGAACCCTTCAGTTTTGCTTGTTTTCTGTTTTTTATTACCTTGCTGCTGGATGTTGCCGGAGGTTCTAATTTAACGCAACGCTCTTTTTTGAGCTATGATCCGATTATCGGTGCCAGGTATTACGGCATCGGAAATGAATTTGCCGGTATCGTTCTTGTTTCCGGGATACTGATGGTGGCACCTGTTTTCCGGAGAATTCATGGGGATGGCAGAGGGAACTATGTATTACAGTGGCTGTTAATGACGCTGGTGATGCTGGTGCTCGTTTTGCTGTTAGGGATGTCTGTTCTTGGAGCAAATGCCGGAGCGAGTCTGTCAGCCGGCATCGTTTATGCTTTCATCACATCGAGGCTGCTGTTTAACAATATTCCGTTCTGGGTAAAAGCAATCAGCGGCAGCGCGGTTTTCGTTGTTTTATTGACAGTGCTGTACTTGCTGCAAATGGCGCAGCCGGAAAGTCATATTTTCGCAGCCTTCCAGCAGTTGTTTTCCGGAGAGTGGACGGCGATTTGGCAGACAATGGTGAGAAAAATAAGTATGAACTGGAAAATATTCAAGATTTCCTATTGGACGCAGTTGTTTATCACCAGTTATTTTTTCATTGGTATTGTGTTGTGGAAACGCAGGAGGTCGCGCTTAATGGAGACGGAAAATTTCTTAATTAACGGCTGTATCGCCGGCTCCCTTGCTCTGCTTCTTTTGAATGATTCGGGCATCGTCGCGGCGGCTACTTCCATGTTTATGACCCTCTGTGTCTGCTACGGCTGGTCGCTACGAAAAGCATCCGGCACATAAATCCACACAAAAAAAGCGTTCCAAAAGGAGCATGGTCATGGTATTTCATGAAAAATCCCTTTTGGAACACTCGCCTGTGTTATTGTTCTGTTTGAAGTTCTTCCCATTCTGCAAGCCAGGCATCGATATTCGCCTTCGCTTTTTCCAGTGCCTCGTTGATTGCCAGCGATTTTTCATGATCCTGATAAACCTCCGGATCACAAAGTTCCTCTTCCCAGCCGGCAATTTGCTCCTCTTTCTCTTCAATCCGCTTTTCCAGCTCGGCAACTTTTCGCTGCCGCTGCCGTTCCAGTTTCTTTAATTCCTTGTCCCGTTCATAATCGTGCTTCGTTTGTTTCTCGGAAGAAGCGGGAGCGGAAGCCGGTGTTTTTTCGAGGGCAGCTTCCTTTTCTGCTTGCAGCTGCCGCCATTCCTCCTGCTCCAGCTTTTTCGTCAGATAATAGTCATAGTCGCCTAAGTAATTGGTGATTTTTTCTGAAGCCAGCTCGGCGATCCGCGTTGCCATCCGATTGACGAAGTAGCGGTCGTGGGAAACGAACAGGATCGTTCCCGGGTAATCCATCAGTGCGGACTCCAGCACTTCTTTGCTGTCCAAATCCAAATGGTTTGTCGGTTCATCGAGCAATAGCAGATTGGCCTTTTGCATCATCAGCTTGGCAAGGGCGAGCCGGGCTTTTTCGCCTCCGCTTAAGTCAGCGACGATTTTCAGGACATCTTCCCCGCTGAACAGGAAATTTCCGAGAACGGTGCGAATGTCTTTTTCCGGCGTATGCGGATAATCATCCCACAGCTCCTGTAAAACCGTTTTGTTGGAGGTTAGTTGTGTCTGCTCCTGATCGTAATATCCAATCGTTACGTTGCTGCCGTAATGTATCGTACCGGACAATGGCTCCAGCTTGTGGCTCACAGCTTTTATCAGCGTCGACTTCCCGATGCCGTTCGGGCCGATTAACGCGACGCTTTCTCCGCGGGTAAGCTTGAGATCGAGATTCTTAATAAATGGTTGTCCATCATATCCGACGGTGAGGTTTTCCACAACGAGGACATCATTTCCGCTCTGCTTTTCGATTGTAAAGCGAAAGCTTGCCGAATGGCTGTCCTCTTTCGGACGCTCCAGCAGCTCGATTTTTTCCAGCTGCTTTCTCCGGCTTTTCGCGCGGTTTGTTGTGGAAGCTCGGGCAATGTTTTTCTGGACAAAATCCTCCAGTTTTTTGATTTCATCCTGCTGCTTCTCATACTTTTTTCTTTCGAGCTCCAGCCGCTTCGCTTTTTCCTCCAGATATTTCGTATAATTTCCCATATATTTGCTGGTCCGGTGAAAGGACAGCTCGTATACCTGGTTGACAACCCGGTCTAAAAAGTAGCGGTCGTGGGATACGATGAGCACGGCGCCGTCATATCCGGAAAGATACTGCTCCAGCCAGGTGAGTGTTTCGATATCCAGGTGGTTTGTCGGCTCGTCCAAAATTAAGATATCAGGTTTGGTAAGCAGCAGCTTTCCGAGTGCCAGCCTTGTTTTTTGCCCGCCGCTAAGTGAACGAATGTTAGTGCTGTAGTCAAAATGAGAGAAGTTCAGCCCTGATAAAATACCGCGAATATCGGCTTCATATTGATACCCGCCCTTATCTTTAAAGTCCTGCTGCAGCTGGTCATATTCCTGAAGTACTTTATTATAATTTGGATGGTGGATGTCACTCATTTGTTCTTCAAGTGTCCGTAAGCTCTTCTCCATCTCCTGCAAATGTTGAAAAACCGTGAGCATTTCGTCCCATATCGAACGTTCCGATACAAGACCGGTATCTTGTGCGAGATATCCGATTGACACATTTTTCGGGATGATTAAATCCCCGGAATCATGGGTCAGCTCGCCGGCGATGATTTTAAGCAATGTGGATTTACCTGCACCGTTCCGTCCAACCAGGGCGATCCGGTCGCGGTGCTGGACTTCCAGTTTGACATTGGATAAAATTTTTTCAACTCCGAAGGACTTTGATAGTTGTACACATTGTAATAAAATCATATATGTTCATCCTCACTGTTGAAAATCCTGACGTATTACACAGTAAGTGTACATGAAGAGACCATGCCGTATCAACTGAAAAAGTTGAATTGAAAAGTGCAGATTGTAAAACAATGGTGTACAATAGAAAGAGAGAAAGGGAGGATATACTCCATGGGTTCTTTTACACACTTTAACGAACAGGGAAGAGCAAAGATGGTCGATATTTCCCACAAGCATGAAACTGTTCGCATAGCAACTGCAAAAGGAAGCATCTTAGTCAATAAAGAGATTTATGATGGTATTAAAGAAGGGACAATGAAAAAGGGGGATGTCCTTGCGGTGGCACAAGTAGCGGGAGTAATGGCCGCAAAGAATACGTCCCAGTGGATCCCGATGTGTCATCCTTTGCTGTTGTCGGGGGTGAACGTTCATTTTGATTGGGAAATAAGTGAAACGGCGTACATACTTCACATTACGGCAGAGGTGAAAACGAAAGGCAGTACCGGAGTAGAGATGGAAGCGTTGACAGCGGTATCAGCGACAGCATTGACGATTTACGATATGTGTAAAGCGCTCGATAAAGGAATGGTCATTGGGAAAACGTACTTGTTGGAAAAAACAGGTGGAAAAAGCGGTGACTACAAGCGGGATCCGATGTGAGCGATAGGAAGCTTTTTTGAACATCCACATAATGAAACGGAGTTCAAAAAGGAGGACAATACAGCGGCAAGAAGGTCGAGGCGCGGCAGGCTCGAGCAGCGGAGCGTACACGTGCCGTACGTGAGCAGCGGAGAGGCAACGCAACAAAGAGATTCGCAGGCGCTGTATCCCGGACTTTTTGAACATCCACATAATTAAACGGAGTTCAAAAAGGAGGACAATACAGCGGCAAGAAGGTCGAGGCGCGGCAGGCTCGAGCAGCGGAGCGTACACGTGCCGTACGTGAGCAGCGGAGAGGCAACGCAACAAAGAGATTCGCGGGCGCTGTATCCCGGACTTTTTGAACATCCACATCCAAAACAACGGTGTTCAACATCTTGTATCTTCTAGGCTCTATTATTTTACGAATGGTTGGGGGCGAGACGAATGGAACTGGATCAAACGAAAATACCACAGGCAACAGCTAAGCGATTACCATTATACTACCGCTTTTTAGAAAACCTGCAAGCGTCAGGGAAGCATCGGGTGTCATCTTCCGAGCTGAGCGATGCCGTCAAAGTGGATTCTGCCACGATTCGAAGGGATTTTTCTTATTTTGGCGCGCTCGGAAAAAAAGGTTATGGCTACAATGTTAATTATTTGTTGACTTTTTTCCGCAAAACCCTCGATCAGGATGAACTGGCTAAAGTCATATTAGTAGGTGTAGGTAATCTCGGAACCGCTTTTTTAAACTATAATTTTACGAAAAGTAATAATACGAAGATTGTCATGGCATTTGATGTGGATGAAACTAAGGTAGGACAAAATATTGGAAGCGTTCCCATTTATCATTTGAACGAGATTCCCGAGCAGGTTGGAGAGGATATCGAGGTAGCCATCCTCACGGTACCGGCCCATGCTGCGCAAAATATTGCCGATCAGCTGATCGCTCTCGGCGTGAAGGGAATTCTTAATTTCACACCAGCGCGTTTATCCGTTCCGGAAGACGTGAGGATTCATCACATTGATTTATCTGTGGAACTGCAATCACTGATTTACTTCCTAAGACATTATCCAATTTAATAGTGTTTGTTCAAAAGAATGTTTTTTTATCTTTTTCAACATGCTCTAATACTGTTTGTTCAAGGCTGTCTCTATTATGGACAGTCTTTTTTTCTTGGAAAGCGGGATTGTTCACGCTAAAAAACACACCTTTTTTCATAATGCTTATTACCTATTTTTCACTTTAATATTAACTATTTGAAGAACTATTATTTCACAAAAAAATCATGACAAAAATATTCACCATTCCCTAAAACGCTTTGCTAGATCTGTATTTCCATGTCAAAAACAGTTCGTTTACAGCAATGAAAATGAAGAGATTTTCCTTGATGAAGCATAGGGAAAAGGAAGCATGACACAGGTAAGAAAATCATTGCGCACAGCTGGGCTGGTTCTATTTACGGAATTTGTCAATCCATCTTTGGATTGTATTGACAATATAAGAGGAACTGTTTACCATAAAGTAGCATATGAGGTAAAACATTAATACACTCGTTTTATCGCATTCACACATTTTTTGTGTAACAATTTTATTTTTAAAGGAGATGGATACGATGGCAGGACAAATTCGTATGACGCCGGATCAGCTTTCTGATAAGGCAAAACGCTATGGTCGTAGTGCAGATCAAATAGACCAAATTTTATCGGATTTAAGTAACTTACAGGTAGAATTAAAAGGAGAATGGGAAGGTCTAGCATTCGAACGTTTTGACGATCAATTCATAGAATTAAAACCAAAAGTGCAAAACTTCTCCCATTTAATGAAAGAGATCCAAACACAATTGGAGAAAACAGCTCAAGCGGTTGCTGACCAAGACCAAGCTTTAGCGCAAAATTTCGGTCTTAAATAATTGTTTTTTCAACAAGACTGAAAGGATACAAGTGAAAATCATTGTTTTCACTAACTGGAGCGTGTTCAAAAAGGCGGACATACCAGTGCCGAGAAGGTCGAGGCGCGGCAAGCTTGAGCAGCGGCGCGTACACAACACGTACGTGCGCAGCGGAGAGACGACGCTCATGTTGAGATTTGCTGGCACTGTTTCCCGGACTGTTTGGACACCCTCTATTAGACGAGCTACACGACACATGTTGTGTAGCTTAAGTCTATGTGCGCTTTTATTGCTGTCCATCCGCAGTCCTTAATAAAAAGTTACTCAAAAGATGCTGAAAGAAGATGATCCAAAAGATAAAATGATCTTTTGGAATTAATACTTAAATAAAAAAGCTATTATAGAGCCTGTTCAAAAAGATAAAAAGCGATCTTTTTGAACAATCACTTATATTACGATTTTAAATATTTAAATAATAAGAGGTGGATCAAGGTAAGGCTATGCTTTCTTTGCGACAAAGCATGGCAGGATGATGTGAATCACATGCCAATTTTTAAAGCCTAAAAGTAGATTGTGATGTGGAATGTTTCAATCGAGCTATCAAACGATTCGCAAATACCGTTGCTTTTTCGTCCGTGAAGAAAAAAATAATTAGAGGACAACGTCCTTTTCATATTTGGTGTAAAAAGAAGTAAAACTTCTTGTTGCGGGTGGATGGATAACCTCGGCAACAGTTTGAAAGATGTCATTTCCGTAAACGATGTTGCTTTTGATATGTTTTTTTAAAAAACTAGCAATCTTTTGGAAAAGACCCTTGCAAGGAAACGATTGAATATTAGGAGACGACTCACAAAATGATATAGGATAATCGTTGAAAACGCAACACTTTTTAGCCGGTTTACTAAAAATTCGGCAGCGATGCCGCTAAAATTACCGTTATTTTTTCCAATAAGCTGATTGCGATCGCTCAACAGCATATGATGGCAACGTCCAACATTTCCCGACGCTGCTGCGCTGTGTTTTGTCGCAGCGATGTGGTTGAGCCGATTTGATGAATATTTACAGAGGTGGATGATTGATGAAAAAAATGAATATGAAATGGCTATTATTTTTGGTACTCATACTGGCACTATCTTCAGGCTTGTCATATCTTGCGCTGAATCATGTGACAACAACGAAAAATGCCGATAATGCGCAAAATATGACAATCGCGCTGGTGAATGAGGACGAAGGCGCTGTTTTTAATAACGAGAGATTAGTATTTGGCGACGCCTTTGTTAGAAGTCTTGATACAAAGGATGATTATGACTGGTATGTTGTGAGCCGCGGGGTTGCGGAAAGCGGTCTGGAACGTCAGCTGTACGATATGATGATCATTATTCCGAATGATTTTTCTGAAAAGGCGCTGTCCATCGACTCCGACAATCCGGAGCGGGTAACGCTGAAGTATAAAATCAACGCCTCCGACAACGACGAGGTCAAAGCGCAGGCGGAAAAAACAGCGAGTCAGATTCTAAACGACTTCAACCGCCGGATCATCGATGTGTATTTTGCCAGCATCATCGGCAATTTGCAGGATGCCCAGGATAATATTGCTTCCATTGTTGAAAAACAAGGAATCTATACTGACACATATAACATGTCGATAAACAATCCGCTTGCGAATTATACGAATCAATTTGAAACGGTAAAAGATTTCTCCGAGCAGTCCAAGAACAGTTTCGGTAATTTCGAGATCATCCTCGAATCGTTTCAGGACAGGCTGGCGGAAGGCGCGGATTCGAACCAACATTATTTGACAAATATAAACAATATGGCGACCCTTAAAGAAGCGAACAACCTGCTCTTTATTCAGTATCTCCAGTCGCTGACGAGCTTTGATGCAGCGCTTCATGACCGGGATACGCAGCAGCAATTGGACCAATTACAATTGGCCAACAGCAATATTTTTTACCAATTTAAGCTGCATGGTGATGAGACAGCAACGATTGTGACTGATGCCGCCGTGCTTCAGAATTACTTTGATCACGCCAACGAGCTCGTTCGCAATGTGGAAACGAATCTCGTAGGGACGCTGGAATCGGACATGGAAGCAAGGGTTGCGGAGCAACTGTCAGCGATTTTTGCAGACGCGTTCAGCAGTGAACGGATCAACTTGAATTCCTTGTTGGAAAGTCCGGACAAAAACGTTCATCGGATTATCCAAAAGCAAATCAACCAACTGCCATCACTGAACGCGAACGATATTGATGGATCTGGATTATCCGAGCAGACAGTGACGGAACTTAAAAATGTCATTGCTGTAACGAGAAAGTACAACCGAGAATTCAGCTATTCTCCGGCAGAACCGGATAAAAGCGGCCTGCTGTCATCACAAATTAAAGAAATAAAAGAACGCTTGGCAGATACGGGGGTAACGATGACCAATTCCGTTATACTGCCGGAAAATAAACGGGCGGGGCAAACATTTCAGCTCAGCATTCCTGATGAATATGAACTGCAAGGCCTGTGGTTGACCTTGCCGGGGGCAGGGGAAGCAGATTATACACAGATATACCGCAACAATCAGGAAATTAACCTGCCGGCAAATGGAGAAGGGGTCTTCACAGTCAAATTGAATCTTCGCTTGAAGAATGTGAACAGAAGCATGGATGTCTTCCAGCCTGCAACCTGGAGCTGGAGCATGGAGCAAAAAGACATCACCGACGTCGATCACCCGGAAAATATCAGTCCTTTGACATCGGCTGCTCCGGCGCCTGAGAACGATGTAGCGGAAGCAGAAAAGGAGTCACCTGTTGAGGAGCAGGAAGCTTCAAAGGAAGAGGAATTGGAAATTCAGACCAATGCTGAGAACGTGGAGGTAACAACAGCCAGTGAAGAAGAAGACGCGCCGGGAAATGACGAGGAAGACAACGGTGGCGGGAACAATGATGACAACAACGATGAAACACCGGAGCCAATCGTCGAAAGAGTGACGGTGATCAACAACTATATCCACCATCAGGTTATGTCTCCGCTGCTGGACGATGGTACGCAACGCCTAATCAATGCAGCCGATAACACGGTAAGCGAATATCAGCGAATGCTTGCGCTCTATGAAATGTATTTCGGGCTAAACATGGAGCACCCGCAGCTGCAAGAAAGATTGGCGGAAAAAACATTGGCCGAATTAGCGACGGACTCCTCCCTTTACTATTTGTTTAATGTCAAGGAGCTTGATGACCTGCTGACTAACTATGTTGTCAGCAGAGTAACCGCGGGAGTGACCAAGGAAATTCGCCAGCCGCTGCGGAATTTTTACGAGGATGTTGCCGCGTATCGCCAGCAGGCTGATGCAGCGGAAAGAAAAACCGATGAGATGGCAGAAAAAATTAACGTCACAATGGAGCAAGCTGCGGTAATGAATTCGAATCTGGCGGATTTACTGGAAGACGTTGCCGACTGGCGTGAGAAAAGTATGAGCCTCGTCAACGAACAGCACGACATTCAATCAGCCGGAAATGAAGAACAAGCAGTGATGATGGCGTTGGAAGGCGATTTTCAGCCGCTGTTGATGATCAGTGAACAGCTTGCGGATCAGGCAAGAAACAATATGGCGGATGCCGAGAGCGTCTACCAAACGTTCGATTTAATTGATGACCAGGCAAACTCCATTCAGGAAAGCGGCGTTGGCTTAGTTGCAGAAGCAGAAGAATTATCCACGAATATGACGAATAAATTGCTGGAAGATGAAAAATTTGTGGAGAACTTCGCGGGTGTTCTAGCCAACAGCCGAATTGGCGAAAGAGACAATGAAAATTTATATGATTTCTTATCGAATCCGGTGGAGACGGTCAATGAAGGAACCATCGTTTCAGGGGATACATTCACACCGTATTTTGTCGTATTGATTTCCTTTGTCGTCGCTTTGTTTACCGCCTATGTGATTTCCACCAGCCACCAGAAGCGGCTGGACAAGGATGCGTTTGATACAGAAAAAACATTCATTGCCGTCAATGCGCCGATTGCGGCAATTACAGCAGGAATCGGTCTGATCGAAGGCTTGATTACCGGTCTGCTTTCCGGCTATTACTTGCAGATGCACGGCGCCGAGCTCATCGGCTGGACCACATTGGTGACATTGACCGTAGCAGCCACGCTGATGCTGGCAACGTATTTATTAAGGCAATTAAAGATGGCAGGGATGTTCCTGCTGCTGGTGATTTTCAGCCTGTATTTATTTTTAACAAGGGCGCTTGGGCCGGTGTCGGGAGCGATGGGGAAATTACGCGCGTATTCCCCGCTGCAGCACGTGGAAAACTTGTTTGCCGGCGCAATAAACGGTACAGCCAACTATCAGGCAGCGATCTTTATCCTGGTAGGCATCAGCATCGTCGTCGGAATGGCGAACTTACTCGTTTTTACCCGCTCTCCAGGAAATGAGGGGATCGATGATGAGAGCACAGCTAAGACACATTAACGCAGCCGCTTGTCTCCTTTGCTTTTGGCTTTTACTTCCATCTCCCGTTTTATCAGAAGCGGACAGCGGCTCGGAGGACAACGGAAAAATGCAAATGGAAATAGACCGAATCAACAAAAACGACAGGGACAGCGAGCAGAAAACGACGATGACAGAATTGGAAAGAAGCTTTCCTGACTTGTTTTCAGACGATATAAAAATAAAGATTGAGACAAGGCAGCAGGCATTGGAGAACGATATCGAGGAGCTGCAGCATTCCTTGTTTGACAACGATTTAAGCGGGGCATCCGCAGCAGCACTAGAGGATATTCAAGCACAGCTGTTTACAGAAGACTATACCTCGTCAGGGGCTTCTGTAAATGCGCAAGAGGAGGAGACAAAGGCAGGCTTTAGCCGCGGGCTCCTCCTCGGGCTGCTCAGCTTCATCGGCGTAATCAGCGGTGGCGTCTTTGTCATGATGCGAAAAGTACTGGGTTAGGAGAGAAACGATGGTAAAGGATACTCATATTAATGTGACAATGGACTTTACAAATTGGCATGGCGGAGGAATCTATGATTTACGTATTCCAGTACACGTGTCGGTCAAGCAATTGCTGTTGAGTATGATGGAAATTTTGCATGTGGAGCGGGCGGAAGGCTCCCTGTGCGCGCTGAAAGTAATCACCAAAGATATTTTGATTAGCGATGATGACAGTCTGATAGATTACCCGATTACGGATGGCGATATTTTAAAGGTTCTCTAAATATATCAGTAGGGCAAAAGACCTGTTTACATTGCGAAGGAGTCATGAGGATATGAAGGAAAAAAAGGTTCAATTTGATACGCTCAACCTTTATTTTCAAACGGAAGGAAGCGTATGGCAGACAAAAATAGCGAAATCACTGACACAGGTAAAGGATATCCGGCAACTGGGACTAATGACCGAATTGTCGGAACATTTTGTTCCTGTCACCGTACAGGAAGAAGAAGATCTGTTCAGCTTATCATTCACTGTCGATCAGGAAAAAAAACAATGGAAAGATGTTAAACAGCTGCACCGAAACGAAAAGCTGCGGCTGCTATGTAATGTGGCCAAGCTGGAAAACTGGCTGTCGACGAGAGTCACGTTTTTTCTCCATCCGGAAAACCTTGTGTTTGATGACAATCTGATGCCGTCGATTATTTACCGCGGCATCCGCGACCTGTTTCCTCCATACGAAATGAAGGAAAATCACTTTTTGAAGCAGCTGAAATGCTTCAGCATCGCGTTGCTTTCGAAGGTACATACATTTGACGACCTGTATCACGGATCATTGAAAAATGCCAAAGAAACAGAATTCGAACGGAAAGTAATGGAAAGCGACAACCTTCACGATCTTATCACCTATTTGGAAGAGTGCTATCAAAAAGAACAAAAGCATACGGAAAAAACAATGGAACTGGTTCCGAAGAAAAGGTTTCGGCTGTTTAAGCAATTGGCGATTATCATGATCACCCTGTCGGTGCTGCTGGCAGCGCCGTTAGCCTATTACGTCTTTGTTCAGGTGCCGTATCAGGATAAATTGCTGACTTCCCACGGACATTTCCTCGCGAATGATTACGGAAGCGTGATTTCAAGCCTGCGGGGGGAAGATGCGGAAAAGCTGCCAATGCGGAATAAATACATTTTGGCTTATTCCTATGTTCAAGTCGAAGAGTTACCCGACAGTGATAAAGAAGCGATCATGAGAAACATCAGCTTAAGAAGCGATGAAAACTATCTCCTGTATTGGATTTACAATGGCCGCGGAAACTTCGAGGAATCCATTGAAACCGCCAAGTACCTTGATGATCCACGGCTCATCATGTACGGGCTGATCATGCAAATCGAACAAGCAAAAAACAATCCGAAGCTGACCGGCTCGGAGCGCGAGGAAGAGTTAAGGGGATTACAGGATGAACTGGATAAATACAAGGAAACTTACATCGATACGGATGAAGAAGAATTGGGGTCAACGGATGGCGATGCGGCGGAAAATCAGGAAGCAGCGGATGACGAAGCGGAGCAGCAGGAGACAGAGGAAGACTCCGATTAACCAATGGACAGACAGCGTAGAACAGTTCCGGAATAAAAAGATAAAAAGCGATCTTTTGGAAAAATCTCTAATAGAGCGTGTTCAAAAAGGCAATGGTTCCGCACGATGCGCCGACTGCGAGAAAACCACTCACAGCCGGCCTGAAAAGAATGCATCGGCTCCACCTATTGCATCGTGATTTTTCCAAAAGATAAAAAGCAATCTTTTGGAAAAATCACTAGTAAAAACGGTTGACCGGTTGAGAGAGGAAGAAAAAGATGGCGCATAAAACGCTGATGATAAGCTATGGAAACCAATTGCATAAATGTCATTTGCCTGCAGGCTCTGTGAAGGAAGTGACGATAGGAAAAGAATGGACTAACACAGTCACCTTTTTCCGTTTGAATCAGCCTTTTTCGGTTCAGTGGAACGGAAAAACGTGTGAAATCCACGGCAAGCTGCTGAATGCCAATGAGCAGTTGACGATCGACGTGGAAGCGGAGCCGATGCACTTTTACTTAGTTGATGACGCGGCGCAGTTTTTTTACGATACCGCAGGGAAAAAAACGATAACGTTCGGCGCGCAGGAATACAATGATGTGCAAATCGCAGAGATTGCCGCTGATTTCGTCCTCGTGCGGGAAGATAAACACCAGGCATTCGAGCTCGCTGTTCACCAAGGAGCCGTTTATCATAACTTTGTCCGCAAAACCGGCAGGCTGGCGCTTGCACCGGGAGATCAGCTTTATTTTGACGGCGTGACCATTCTTTTCAGTGAAGAAAACATGGAAATTCTTTCGCCTGGAAAAGAAGTGGTGTCCCATTTGCTGCCGCTGTTGGAAGGGGATAACCACTACGATGAAGAGTATCCGGATTATCACCGGTCGCCAAGGATAATCTACAGGGAACCGACGGAAAAGCGGACGATTGCGAAGCCGTCCAACAAGCCGTCAAAGCCGAGTGAGCAACTGCTGCGTACCATTCTGCCCCCGCTCGTCATGATCATTGCGTTTGTCGCGGTGTCGATTTTCCAGCCGCGGGGGATCTACATCGTTGTAATGCTGTCGATGACGGTGGTGACAGTGACGCTTTCCGTCACTTACTATATTAAAAACGTCAAGAAATACAAAGTGGATATGAAGGAACGGGAAGAAAGCTACAGGGAATATTTATTGCGTAAAACAAAGGAGCTTTACGAGGTGAGCGAGGAACAGCGCCATGCGCTGGAGTACCATTACCCTGATGTGCAACAAATTCGGGAACTGGCTGCGAAAGTCGACGCGCGTATTTATGAGAAGACGATGTTCCATCACGATTTCCTCACCTTTCGTACCGGGCTGGGAACGGTGGCAGCAAGCTTTGACATCGATTTCAATGAAGAAGAATTCACCCAAGAGAAGGATGAGCTTGTTGACGCGGCTCGGGAGCTGCTGTCCCAAAACAAGGAAATTGAAAATGTACCGATTGCCGCGTCGTTAGTGAAGGGACCTGTCGGCTATATCGGCCAGCGCCGCCTCGTGTTAGAGCAATTGCAGCTGCTGGTCATGCAGACGGCTTTGTTTCACAGCTATTATGACGTGCAGTTCATCACTGTTTTTCCGGAAGAAGAAAAGGCGGATTGGCACTGGATGCGGTGGCTGCCGCATGCGAGCCTGCGCGATGTGAATGTCCGGGGCTTTGTATATCATGAGCGTTCCCGCGACCAGGTGCTCCATTCCATGTACCAGATTCTGAAAGAACGGAAGCTCGTGCTTGATGAAAAATCGAATAAAAACGAAAAAATGTATTTTTTCCCGCACTATATCGTGCTGATTACCGATGAAAAGCTGATTCTCGACCACACGATCATGGAACTGTTTAACGAAGATCCGAGCGAGCTCGGTGTCTCCCTCGTGTTTGTCCAGGATGTGATGCAGTCATTGCCGGAGCATGTGAAAACGGTCATTGATATTCGCGATGCGAAAACCGGAAATATCATTTTGGAAGAAGGGGAGCTGGTGAACAAGCACTTTACCCCGGATCACTTCCCGGAAGGCTTCGACAAAGAGGAAGTTTCCCGCATGCTGGCACCGATCAACCATTTGCAAAACTTGAAAAATTCCATCCCTGAAAGTGTCACCTTTCTTGAAATGTACGGGGTGGAAACGGTGGAAGAACTGGGCATCGCCTCGCGCTGGAAGAAAAACGAGACATACAAAAGCCTGGCCGTTCCCCTTGGACTTAGGGGAAAGGACGATATTGTCCAGCTGAATTTACATGAAAAAGCCCACGGTCCCCACGGCCTTGTTGCCGGTACTACCGGTTCGGGGAAATCGGAGATTATTCAGTCCTATATTATATCGTTGGCGGTGAATTTTCATCCGTATGAAGTGGCGTTTCTGCTGATTGACTATAAAGGCGGAGGAATGGCGAATTTATTTAAAAACATGCCTCATCTCCTTGGCACGATTACGAACCTGGACCGCAGCCAATCGAAGCGCGCGCTTGCTTCCATCAAAGCGGAGCTGCAGAGGCGGCAGCGATTATTCGGGGAACACGGCGTGAATCATATCAACCAGTACCAGAAGCTTTACAAGCAAGGCGAGGTCGAAGAGGCGATGCCGCACTTGTTCCTGATTTCCGACGAATTCGCGGAGTTGAAGGCGGAGCAGCCGGATTTTATGAAAGAGCTCGTGTCAACGGCAAGGATCGGGCGTTCCCTCGGGATACATTTAATTCTCGCTACGCAAAAGCCGTCCGGTGTTGTTGACGACCAGATCTGGTCCAATTCCAAGTTCAAGCTGGCGTTGAAGGTGCAAAATGCCAGTGATTCGAACGAAATTTTAAAAACGCCCGATGCGGCGGAAATTACCTTGCCGGGTCGTGCTTACCTGCAGGTAGGGAACAATGAAATTTACGAACTGTTCCAAAGCGCGTGGAGCGGCGCGGATTATATCCAGGACAAAGACGATATTGACTTGGTGGACACGACGATTTACGCCATCAATGATCTAGGCCAGTATGATATTTTAACAGAGGATTTAAGCGGCTTAGGAAACAAGTCGACCGTGGAAAAAATCCCGACGGAGCTCGATGCCGTAATTGATTATCTTCATGACTATGCGGCGCGGCAGGAAATCAAACCGCTGCCAAGGCCGTGGCTGCCGCCGCTGCCGGAACGAATGACACCGCAGGAACTGCATCCGGTGACTTTTGAAGAAGCATGGCGGGAAGAGAAAAAGCCGTTGCGCGCCACCATCGGTCTGTTGGATCAGCCGGAATTGCAGGCGCAGGAACCGTTGACCCTCGACTTTACGAAGGACGGCCACCTTGCCGTTTTCTCAAGTCCGGGATACGGAAAGTCGACGTTTTTACAGACGGTGGTCATGGACCTTGCCCGCCAGCATCATCCGGAGCATCTGCACGTTTACTTGCTCGATTTCGGTACGAACGGTTTGTTGCCGTTAAAGCATCTTCCGCACGTGGCGGATACGATCTTAATAGATGAAGTGGAAAAGGTGGGCAAGCTGATCCGCCTGCTGACCGTAAAAATGAAGGATCGCAAGCAAAAATTAAGCAAACACGGCGTCGCCAATATCGCGATGTACGAAAAGGCGAGCGGCGACGTCGTGCCAAATCTGTTCATTGTCATCGACAACTTCGACTCGGTGCGGGAATCGGAGTTTGCCGAAGAATTCGAAAAGCTGATCACCCAGGTTGCCCGGGAAGGTGGGGGAGTCGGTGTGCATTTAGCGATCAGCGCCGGAAGACAGGGCGCGATGAAAATCCCGCTGCTTTCCAACATGAAGACGCAAATTCCGCTCTATCTCATTGAGCAGACGGAAGTGCGCACGATCATCGGCAGAACCGATTTAGAGATCGAGGAAATTCCGGGCCGCGGATTAGTCAAGCTGGAGGAGCCGACGCTGTTTCAGGCGATGCTGCCGGCTGAAGGAGCAGAAGCATTGGAAATCATCGACGCCATCCAAGCCGTCGCCAAGCAGATGGACGAGCATTGGAGCGGGGAACGGCCGCCGAAGATTCCAATGGTGCCGGAAAAACTGTTATACGAGGAATTCATTCAATATCCGAAGACAAAAGAAAGTATCGAAGCAGGAGGTATTCCGTATGCTGTTGATTTCGAATACGTGGAGCCGGTTGAACTAAATGTGGTGAAAGATCAAAATGTTCTTGTGTTAAGCGATTCGATCGATTCGGTGGAACAAACCTTCCTAACCTTTATTGCCAGTATTTCGGCAAATACGCATATTGACGTAGGATTAATCGACAACACTTCCGTTCGCTTTGCCATGTACAAAGAGAATGTCAATATTTATGCATACGAGGCCGCAGAAATGGAAGAGATGACGGAACAATTACAAGCGTTGTATGACGCAAGAGAAGAAGCGTTTCGGGAAATGCAGGTCGCCACATCCGGTCAGGCGACAGTAAAGGATTTCCATCAAGAGCTTCGTCCGATGGTTATCCTGATCACCAACGTTTCGCATATCTTAGAAGCGATCTCGTCCACCGCGCAAACGACCATGGCCAAGCTGATCGAAAACGGTCCGCGAATGAAAATTTACTTCCTGATTGGTGCTGTCCATACAACGATTGAACGCTTGTATGATGATATTACACAAAGTATAAAGAAGCAAAAAACCGGGGTGCTGATTGGCAGAATAACGGATCAGAATATTTTGGAGGTTGTCAATCGGCCGTATCGTGAGCAAAATCTGTTACCTTATGAAGCTTACTTCATTCAAAATGGGAAATCGGAAAAGATCAAAATCGTGGCACCTTTTTAAAATGAGCAAAAAGCATAGGTGTTGCAGTGGAAATTCGGCTGTTTTTAAGATAAGAACGTAAAAGTGTGCGTTTTTTACGAAGGGAGTGACGTGTGTTATGTTCAACTGGTTTTTTAGATCAGAGACAGAGAAGAGGAGAGACGATTATTGGGCGCTCTATGAAAAACTAAAAACTGCCATTGATACGCATGACAGAAGAGTAACGGAGGCGGAGGCGTCTTATTCGAGTTACAAAAGGAGCATTCCTTTTCTACTGACTTTTAGGATTCCCTCGAATGACTTTGAACCGAAGCGTCAGGAATTAACTGGGGAGGTAAAGGAACTGTTAGAGTATGAAAAAGATAAGCGTTCCGACCTCGTCAGGGCCAAGAATAATGCTTATGATCGTTACCTGTACTACAAGCAACAAGCGATAAAAGAAGCGGAAAATAACTAATCACAGCATTGTTCCAAAAGAAGGACAGCCATGGGCAGGAAGTAGGCGGCACAGCAGGAACGAGCAGTGCCGCGTAAATCAGCCATCTATACGGTGAGCAGCGGTGTAACGACAGGAAAGCCGTCCGTTGCCCGCCGTGCTTTCCAAGCTTTGAACCTATACTGAAAAAGATGGGAGAGACAGAAAATGAGCGATGTAAATATCAATATATATAAATTAGATGCTGCAAAACAAGCGGCACAAGCATTGGAAAATTCGATTACAACGTCCCACCGTGAATGTAAAAAATTGCTTTCCTATGTCGAGTCGTCCAAATGGAGCGGCAAGGCGCGGGATGCGTTTTTATGCTATTTGGAGATCATCTATCAATACCACGGTGATTTAAAGGAAGCCGCTGCCCTGCAAACGAAAGCACTGAAAAACTTAGACAAATACATGGATGATTTCAACAGGGACAGCGCCGTGAGAGAAGTGAGGAATTTATGACAGCTTCTTCGACAGACACCTTCAGCGTACCGGAACTGTATTTGTTAGCCGCCGCGTTTGGCGGGAACTCCTTGTTCGGCCTTCCTGAAAAGGAACGCTATCAATTTTTTGGGGAAGAAGTATTTGAAGAAGCACATAACCGGCTGAAAGAAAAACAGATTCTGAGTCCGGAAGGGAAAATAACGAAAAACGGCGCCATCATAATCCGAGCCGTTGAATACTATTATCACAGCAAGCAGTTTGTCCGGATCAACAATCTGATGTTCGCTTTTCGGGAAGATAATGACGAGGAATTAATCATGCTTGTGGAAGTGGAAGAACAACGTGCATACAAATTGTTCGTCCTTTCAAAGGTGCTGGCGTTTCAAATTCTCGGGAAAAACTTTCCGATTATTTTCCGAGAACCGGGGGAAGACGAGAAAACGTTTTTAAAGAAAGAATTGTCCAAGAAGGAAAGACAGAAGACAGCGCAATTCGAACCAGGGGAAGCGCTGATAAACCTGGAGTCTTTCCATATGGAGGAAACCCCTCACGAACAAACAAATCCGGCCTTCTATCAACAGTGGTTGGTCTTTCCGAAAGCGGAGAAGCTGATCATGGTAGATACCGTCCAACAAACATACTATCACGCCAGCCAGCATTGGTTCCTCAAGCTGTTATTTGATGAATTGCACTTTCCTTATAAGGAAAAGGAGGCAAAGTAAATGGTAAAGACACCGCAACAGGCGATGAAAGAAGCATATACTCAGGTTTTTTCAAAAGCGATTTTAGTGAACGCCGATGAAATCACAACGATAACGGCACATCTGTTAAAGATCATCTTCGAATTGGAAGAAAATGCAACGCCGAACATTGAGAAGCTGGGACGGTTAAAGTACTATGAAGCCGGAAAAGCAGAAAAAGCAATGGAAGTATACAAAGAGGCAAATGAAAAAATGCTCGACTTGTATAATAACTACTGCCGTGCCTCCTCCCTTGTCTTTGAAATACTGGAGGTAATGATGGAGTTGGACGAGACCATAGCAGAGAAAATCGCGGCAAAACTGGGGGGATGACAGGGTGGTTAAATACATCCAAGAAGATTGGAATAAGACAAAGGATGGCATCGGCGACCTGATCGGTAAAGGAAGAATGTGGAATGACGGGATGATCGATGAACTGAAGAAAATTAACGATAATCTGGAAAATGCCAAAGCCGCCATCGCCAAATATGACAGCGACGGCGTCATCTCCTTCTATCACACCGATAAGTCGAGGGACCGTCAGCGGTTGTTTGAAAGCTTTCACGTACTGCATTCGTTCACCGATAAGGTCGGCAATATAGTAGACCGGACGATCGACGATCCTTTTTATAAAGATATTGATGCCTTTGTGGAAACGATGCGTGACGCAACGATCTCCAGCTATACAACGGAGAACCGGATCGGCGCAACGAGACAGCAGCAGGCAGGGTATTACGGCCAAGGGACAACCATCGAGGTCACCAAAGACAAAGTCAGTTTAGAAGATTTATTTAACGGGGATAACTATTACGCAAAGGAAATGCTGCAGGCCTATGAAGAAGCGAAAGTTGAGTTTCCAGAGGAGGACTTTTCCTTCGAAGATTTCCAATGGGCAGCAGTGAACAGTCATGCTTTTCAGTATGAGTCGCTCAAGGACCAGCAGTACGCCAAAGAATTTTGGGCAGGTATTATCGCAATGGTCGTTATTATTGGAACAGCGATTGTTTGCCCGCCGGCCGGATTGGCATTAGGAGCCGCATATGGTACTCTGGAACTGGGAACAGCGGTAACGGGAAAGGACTGGGTGTCGGGAAGGGAGCTGGATACAGGAGAACGCTGGCTGCGCGGGGCATTAGCACCACTGGACATCGTCCCGGCGGCAAAGGGAATCAAGAGCTTCAGCAATGCTGTCCGATTAGGCAATCATGCTTTTGATCTGGGTCAATTCGGCATGAAAAACGGCCTCCGGGCGGGCTTGCGTCAAGAAATGAAGCATATGAAGGATATGGTCGTCGTAGCCGGCATGCAATCGAAAACTCGCTTACGAAATGCCAGGGTCTTTATCAAGGACACGACACGCCTGGCGAAAGAAAAGCTAATAAACGATACGATTGACGCAGCGAGGGCAGGAGACAAAGCGATTACCGCCGCGAAAAATATTATCCCGTCCCGAAAAACAATGGCAGTGGATGATTTAGGGAATTTATTTCATGTTCCAGCAGAGAACAAACATACTCTGGAGAAGTTGACCACGAACAAGTTCAAGCCGGATGGAGTGGGTGTTGGGAGTAAGGCGGATAATGCTATTAAGGGTATGGGTAATAAAACAGATAAGATTACAGATGGTGTTATTAGAGACGGAAGTCATATGAGTACGGATGGTGCTTTGAAACCGAATGTTAAGTATAAAGCAGGAGAATATGAGTATTTATATGAGACTGACAATATGGGGAGACTTAAAGAGTTTAATGCAGATGATTTAAAATTAACAGAAAGAGATTGTAGATTACCACATAAATCAAACACGCCTGGAAAAGAAACGGGTGACCATGCTGGACATTTAGCTGGTGATAGGTTTGGGGGCTCTCCAGATTTAGATAATCTTGTATCTCAATCAAGTAATGTGAATTTGAGTAAATACAAGAAGTTAGAAAATCAATGGGCTACAGCCATAAAAGAAGGGAAGAAGGTTTCCGTTAATGTTAAAGTCAATTATGACGGAACTGGATTAAGGCCGACAAGCTTTGAAATAAAAAATAATATAGATGGTGTTATTAAGAAAGTAAGATTAAAAAATTAGGGGTGATAGACTTGAGTAAAGTATTTGAAGATTATTTTTCTGAATTACAAGCAGATATGGTAGCTATTTGTTTAGAATACGTTGAAAATAAAGCAGAGGATATTTACATTTACTGTTCCTATGAGCCAGAAATGTATGTTTTTGACGTATTTTTTAAAATAAACAGTCAATTTGTTTTTAAGCATAACTTAAATGATGCAGTAAATAGCACAAGCACGATAGGTAAGAAAGCATTGATTTATGATACCTCTGAACAAAGGCAAGAAGCTGTTTTAGATATTGGACTTGAAAATTTAGAAAAAATTCATGAAAAATGTAAAGAATATGGAAAAGAAATGCCTACAGAGATAAAGTTACATTATAATGTGAAGCAGAATAGTTTAAAAGGAAAATATAGATATGATTTAGTTTATTCAAATGACGAAGAGCTTTTACCAGATGATATTTTCAATTTTTGGTTTGAAGAGGTAAAAAGTGGAAATTACTGAAGTGGAAATGTCTTAATTAGTATAAGAGTTCAGCAGTATTCAGGATTATGTTTTAGAATTAACTACAAGCACTTGTTTGTCTTATTAGGCAACAGGTGTTTTTGTTTTTGTGTTAGAAATTGTTAACTTTGGGCAACATTTGACTATGCTTTGTGAAATTCATAGCTCATGAAGGTAGTACCATCATGGAGTATTGATTTAATATTTTGATTTTTAAGAAGTGCGATAAACAGGCGAGATGACATTTTAAGTGGCAGGAAGACTTATGATACTGCAAAACCCACAAACTAATGAAAATGACAAAGCTCGTAATGCTAAAGGTGGTAACGATACAGATACATAAAGCTAGTGAATAAAAAGAAAGTGAGGATTTTTTGGAGAGACAAAAAGAAAATGATTTAATTGAAAATCGAAAGCTCATGATGGTTATACCATCAAGGAGTATCGTTTTAATACTTTACGGGAAATGAATAGGAAAGAGAAATAGGCGAGATGACATTTTACATGGCAGGAATAGTTATGATATGGAATGGTTGACAAACTAACGAGATTGACAAAGCTCGTGGCGATAAACAAGAGGTAACGTTAAAGGACGTTCTTTTACTGCCTTTGGCATATAAATTTTGTGTTGTATTTTAACTAGAGACGGTCGTATAATACTTGCTATTCGTTTAAAAAGCGTTACATAAATTTTAATTTTCGTAACGGGAGGGTGAAAAGTTGAACATTGTAGGGTATATACGAGTCTCAACTCAAGGGCAGGCAAGAGATGGATATAGCTTGAAATATCAAGAAGAGGAAATTAAAGCATATTGTAAGGAACAAGGCTTGAGCTTGATACACATCTTTAGAGATGAAGGAATCAGTGGCGCAAAACTGAATGAAGAAGCACTAGAAATAGACAGGGTGGGCTTACAGGAAATGTTGGCCCACCTTTCGTCTGTCCAGATTGATTATGTGGTAGTGCTGAACACAAGCCGATGGAGGTCAGATATTGTAAAGGTGCTAATACAACGAGAGTTGAAGAAATATGGCTGTGATATAAAAAGCATTGAACAACCATTTTACAGTATTCACAAGAAAGACCCAAATGATTTTTTGGTAAATGGTTTAATGGAGTTATTAGACCAATATCAACGGCTTGAAATAGCGCTGAAGCTAACGAAAGGAAGAAATAAAAAGGCAAAAGAAGGTGGATATGCAGGGGGAAGGGTAACATTTGGCTATATGAAACAAAAAGGTGAAAAGGAACTAAAGATACATAACAATCATGCAGAAGTAGTGAAACGGTTGTTTGAGCTTAAACAGATACATAGAAAATGGTCACTGTCTAGATTGGCAGAAGCATTAAATGATGAAGGCTATCAAACAACGCAAGGGAAAGCATTTACGAAAGTACAAGTGAAAAGAATTTTAGACCGAAAAAGCTTTTATCAAGGGATATATACATATGGACAAATACAAGCAAATGGGAAACATGAAGCAATAATTTAATAGGTTACTTAAAAAAGGGATTCATTTTCTAATAAGTTCTTATGAAGCGATGAAAATGGATAGGCTTTCGTACCAATGCGCATCGGATGGTGAACGCTCGAACTAAGGTTGCCGGCATTTTCATTCAATCATTGACAACTGAATAGGAGGATGAACCATGCATGAAAAACAGAAACACATTTATGTGGGTGTAGACTTACATAAACATCAGCATGTGGCAGTGATTATTAATTGTTGGCAGGAGAAGCTTGATGAAATAAAGGTTGAAAATAAACCGTCCGCTTTCTCAACATTTTTACTAGATATTGATAAACTGACAGCAGAAGGGTTGACACCTGTATTTGGTTTAGAAGATGTGGGTGGTTACGGTCGAGCACTGGCACAATATCTAACGGACCATGGACAAGTTGTAAAAGAGGTTAACCCAGCACTTTCATATGCTGAACGAAAAAGCCATGTGACCGTACAAAAAAGTGATAGCTGGGATGCGGAATGTGTGGCACGAATATTGTTTAACAAACTCAATCAGTTGCCAGACGCTAAACCACACGATTTATTTTGGTCGATACAACAATTGGTCACTAGAAGAAATGCATTGGTGAAGGCACAAGGTGCATTAAAAAACCAACTTCACATTCAATTGAGTCACCATTACCCTAGCTATAAGAAGTTTTTCTCCGAGGTGGATGGGAAAACAGCTTTAGCATTTTGGGAACGATACCCTTCGCCGTCTTGTTTAGAAGGTATGAGTATAAAACAATTGACCACCTTCTTATTAGAAGTGAGCAATAATACTTGTTCGGTGAAAAAAGCGAATGAAATATTGAAGCTAGTAATAGAAGATGGGAACACAACAAAAGAACATCAAGAAACACGAAACTTTTTGGTAGAAAGCATTGTCCGCCATATTTTGTTTGGAAAGCAGGAAATAGGAAAGGTGGAAAGAGAATTAAAAGAGTTAATGAGCTTACTAGACTTTCAACTAGACTCCATGCCAGGCATTGACCTCGTTACAGCATCTGCCTTAATTGCGGAAATAGGTGACGTTAGACGTTTTCCGAATGCCAACAAATTAGCACGATTTGCGGGGATTGCGCCTGTTTACTTTGGCTCTGGTGGGAAAGGCAAGGAACAAAAAAGCAAACAGGGAAATCGGGCGCTGCACGCTTTATTTTACAACTTGGCAGTGCAACAAGTGCAAGTAGCTAAAGGAAGTAAACTACCGAGGAACCCTGTGTTTCATGCTTATTATCAACGAAAACTAAAAGAAGGCAAAACAAAGGGACAAGCAATGGTATGCATTATGAGAAGGCTTGTAAATATTATCTATGGCATGATGAAACATAAAACAGCCTATAAATTGCCGATAGTACAAGAAAAGGAAGTAGTTTAATAGGGTGGTAAAATGGCTGATTTTTTTATTTTTAGCTTTTAAGATTACAACATAGGGTATAGATAATGCTAAATATAAAAAAATCTCTGAAACGCCTGCAGAAGATGTAAATAAATGGTGGAAGGAAGAAATGCGGTACAGTGAACCTCCCTATAAGACGGGTACACTTACTCAAGAAATCCAGTTAACAGAAAAAAGTACCTTTGTTCGAGTATACGACGGGGAAAATTCCGGTATGTATGGTGGTTGGTTTATGAAAGCTGATGATATTAAGGGACTAACACCGTCGCAAATACAAGATAAATTCGCATTGCCCACAACCCCAAAGTTTGTAGCAAACGTTGAATTAGATGCAGGAACAAGAATACGGACAGGAACTGTAAATCCACTCTTCGGTTTTGAAGGTGGTGGACAACAATTTGATTTAATGGGACAGCGTGTTGGTAATTTTACAAATCCAAGACCTTTACCGTGAAGGAGTGAATAAATTGTCGATAAAGTTTAACCAATATGATAACGAGCTAGTAGTAGAAAATAATAAAATAGTTTTTGAACACGATATACGCTATGTAGTAGAAGTAAATGACACTTTAATCGTTTTACTTGAAATACCTAACAACACTAGCTACCTGAATAATGTATTTGGAATTAATAAAAATGGGGAAATAAAGTGGCGTATTCAGAATGTTGCTGATGTTTTCCCTGTAAAAAACCAGTTGCCATTTGAAAACCTGATGGTGAATGGTACTGGTGTTTTTGTGTCTGACTTTTACGGTAGAAGGTTCTCGTTAAACCCAACTAATGGAGAGATATTTGCAAGTGATGTTGTAAGATAATATCAAGTTTATTTTTGACATCATGGGATAGTACAAAAAATACCGTGAAAAAAACAATTTAACATGGCATGAACTAAATGATGTTAAAACAATGCAACTTGTACCAACAAAAATAAATAGTGAATTCGGACACTTGGGTGGTGTAGGAGAGATAAACGCAGGGGCATTTGGACCTGGAGGATTTGCAAATAATCAATGAGAGGAGATTATAAAATGACTATAAATGATTCAGTTTTTGGTGAACTTGAGTATGAATATGGGTGGGCTAAGAATAATACAGTTCATTTTCTTGGGAAAAAAACTGAAATAGATTTGATGATAGATGGTGAAGAAGATGGTAATTTTGATGACGAGCAATATATTGCATATCAATCATTAATGCAGAATTGGAATGAATTACAATTGAGTTTATTGCAACCAATATTAGACTACTATCATCAAAAAAGGTATGAACTAGGTTATAATATTGAATTTAACGAAGAATATCCTTTAATTGAAACGAAGGAACAATTGCTTGAAAATATAACTCTCTCTGGGATAGTTGTTCCGTATGCGGATATTAATGAGGGACGAGATATCAGGTTAATTTTCGATTGTACGTGGGATGAAGAAAATGGTTTAGGGGTTCGTCTTATAAATGAAAAAGTAACCGAAGTAGGTTATCAAGATGTTGCGATTTAATATCACTATTTGTGCGTAATTTAAAGAACCTCAACACGCTTCATTTCTTGGAAATCCACAAGAGATTAAGGAGATACATTTTGAGCGAATAAGTGATACGCAAGACCGCATGGGAAAGTTCCGTGTGGTTTTTTAATAACCTAAACAGAAAAAGCGCGTCTGCAAAATGCCAGGGTATTTATCAAGGACACGACACGCCTGGCGAAAGAAAAGCTAATAAATGACACAATTGACGCAGCGAGGGCAGGAGACAAAGCGATTACCGCCGCGAAAAATATTATCCCGTCCCGAAAAACAATGGCAGTGGATGATTTAGGGAATTTATTTCATGTTCCAGCAGAGAACAAACATACTCTGGAGAAGTTGACCACGAACAAGTTCAAGCCGGATGGAGTGGGTGTTGGGAGTGGAGCAAATTTCAGTAATGCTGCCAGTGGTGCGGGGAATGTTTTAGATAATATAAAAATTATAGATGGTAAAGTTGGTGGTAAAATACCAGTAGATGATTTTAAAGAAATTAGAAAAGCATCTCTTCATAATGTCAATAGCGATTCTATGACTCTAGGTAAGTATACCCCAACCATAGAACAAGGAGTTGAAAATTGGGCAAAGCCCGGACCGGACTCTTATATAAAAAAAGCGGGAGGAAATTCAACTTATTTCGATCTAGGTAGCGAATGGAGTAATATTCAAAAGAAATATAATTTAACAAATGATGAAATGTTTGAGTACTTTAACGTACCTGCACTTGATGATGCCGTTAGTAGAGGGAAAGTAATTAAGTTTTCGCACGACCCTCGACTATATCCAGATAGCTATTTATCTCAAGAATGGCAGTATTTAAAGGAAACGCATGGATTTAAAACATTAAAATTAAAAGGAGATGTTTGGATTGCAAAATAAAAATAGTGAGACAATTTCAGATGAGATAATAGATAAATTAAGTGAATACTATCAAAAAGGTATTGATGATTTTGCAGTACTAAGAGCGACTGATTCTCCATATACAATGTTTCAAATAGAGTTTGTGATGTATAAGTATTTCAATATTGTTTTAAATTATGACAGAGGAAGGTTTGGTTGTAGTATATTAAATGGAAATAAATACTTACCATTAGAAAATAGTCAAAAATGGTATGATAAAGCTGATATGAATGTATTTTTAAAAGAGTTAGATGAACAGATAAAACTTAGAATCCCAGATAAATTTTTAGAATTTTATGGATGGAAATAAAAACCATATCAACAGTCGCTAGATAAATAAACTGCTCCTGAATCCTTGACAATGTAGATTTAGGGGCTTTTTTTTCAGGAGGAGCAAGCTCAAATAAAGGATTACAAATAGATTATCAGTGATAACAAGAGGGAATTCGACTTATAGACTTATACTGCCGTAAAGATTTGATGTTGTTTAGCATTAGGGTTGTACAATGTAATAAAATTTTGTCTTCAAAAGAAAAATGATTTTACTGTAATCGATTCATTGTTCTCAGATTTGATTCCAAGAAGCGTCCGTTTTCATCTCCATATCTTGAATGAGTAAGAGAGTTCATCCACTGATTAAAATGTGATTCCAACCTTTGATGGAAGTTAATAAAAGGTATTTCCCACTACAAGGCACTGTCCGATTAGGCAATCACGCCTTTGACCTTGGTCAATTCGGCATGAGAAACGGTCTCCGGGCAGGCTTACGTCAAGAAATGAAGCATATGAAGGATATGGTCATCGTAGCCGGTCAGCAATCAAAAGCGCGCCTGCAAAATGCCAGGGTATTTATCAAGGACACGACACGTCTGGCGAAAGAAAAGCTAATAAATGACACAATTGACGCAGCGAGGGCAGGAGACAAAGCGATCACCGCCGCGAAAAATATTATCCCGACCCGAAAAACAATGGCAGTGGATGATTTAGGGAATTTATTTCATGTTCCAGCGGAGAACAAACATACTCTGGAGAAGTTGACCACGAACAAGTTCAATCCGGATGGGGTGGGTGTTGGGAGTGGAGTTAATTTCAGTAATGCTGTACCATCGCCAAGTAGCTTTAAGAATCAGATTAAAGATGTTTTGAACAAACATCAACTAACCATAGAGGATTTCAATAAATTAAAATTAAAAGCTGTAGATGAATTAACCGATGCTGAAGTTCGTATCATGAAGGAAATTCGCGATTCGGTACCACCAATAACAAACGATACGCTTTTGCATAAAACAGTTCCTGCTGCTGATATAAAAAAGTATTTGTCCGGAGAATATGCTGAAATAGGAGGATATGTTGCTAAAGCTGATGATGTAGCTCATATTAAAAAATATGATGATGTCGTTGAATCATTTCGTTTGGATTATACATGGGATGGAAAGAGGCCTTTCCCAGAAGGCGGAAATTCATATGGGGTGATTAAATTTTCATCGAACTATGCAGATAATGTTGAGATACCGTATGGAAAACGGTTAGGAGGAGCAAATACAGATGGTCCACCTTGCACGCTGAACGGCTTTACAGGTTCTAGAAATGGAGAATTGGTACCAGAATGGCAATTTAATAGCAGGTATGCTCCGAACGATCGAGCAGAATTATATGGTGTTACAGATGGGGTAGAAAAACTATTAGCTGTATATGATAGTGACTTAAAAGTCTTCATTCCAGTTAAATAATAAAAGGGAGTATTCAATATGGAGAAAGGTCTCTTTGCTGTATATAAAAATAAAACTTATAAAGTTAGTAATATAAATGGAAATATCATCAGATTAGTAAGCCAAGATAAAATTGATTTGAACAATGACTTTAATGAAAAAAAATATCCTAGTAACATTCAAAATAAGGATAGTTTACCTAAACTATTTATAAAAGAAGTAAAGAGAGCAGAAATTGATGAAATTTACGAAATTGATTATGATGCAAAGTACAAAGGAAAAGTTTATAGTTTAAGTTTTAATAAACAAAACTCAGAATTTTGGCTTGGAACTAATGATGCGGAGCTTGCAAGAAAATATGGTTTTGAACGTACTGACAAATACTATTACGAGAAACGGGTAGAATTAACCGAAATTGAAATCATAAAAAAGAAGAAGAACATGTAATTTAGAATTAAAGAAAGAAATTGTCAACATTAGGATTGCGTCATTCAAACGAGTATCAACATGCTGCATTTCCTGGAAACCCGCAAGAAATCATTAAAACAACTAGAGCGGATAAACGAGACCGCATGGGAAAATTCCATGCGGTTTTAAATAACTTAACCAGAGTGAGAAAAATGCCAGGGTATTAACGACACGCCTGGCGAAAGAAAAGCTAATAAACGATACGATTGACGCAGCGAGGGCAGGAGACAAAGCGATTACCGCCGCGAAAAATATTATCCCGTCCCGAAAAACAATGGCAGTGGATGATTTAGGGAATTTATTTCATGTTCCAGCAGAGAACAAACATACTCTGGAGAAGTTGACCACGAACAAGTTCAAGCCGGATGGAGTGGGTGTTGGTGGGGGTCTAGTTAACGATGTAGGTGAAGCTAAAAAGCTAATTTCACAAGCAGATAGGAATAAGCTAAACGGTTGGAAGTATGCTCCGAATGACGAACTTTATTTAAAGTACAAAGATGTTTATGATAATCCTAAATATTTCAATCAAGAAACAGGAGATATAACCTGGCCAGGAACCAAAGGAGATCCAAATATAGACGGATTTGTAAATGGAGAATATAAAATAGAGACACTTAAACCAGGTACGGAAATTGATAGATATGGAAGTAATCCTAGTGGTCAATATTTCTCGCCGGCAGGATCAAGTTATGAAAGCAGAGCGTTACCACCGCATATGTCGGAACAACCTTACACAAAATATCGTGTTGTAAAAGATTTTGATGTTAAGTCTGGGAAAATAGCTCCATGGTTTGATGAGGTTGGAGGTGGAATACAATTTAATTCTCAAATAAAAATACTTGATAAATATGGAGATGCATATGATGCGACTGTAGAGAATTTAGTTAAATTGGGTTATATCAAGAAAATAGATTGACTATGAAAGGGAGATTAAATTTGGATATTAATCAATTAATAAAAATTTGCAATGAACTAGGTATAAAAATCGTTGTTAGTAACGGAATTGTAAGAGAAGATAAAGGATACTACGAAAACTATCATCAGGTAGAAAAAAAAGGAGACAATTGGTATTATTCTATAATGAATTTTGAAGGGAGACAAGAACCAGAATTAAAAGATATAAAAGAATTTATTGATGAGAAAGAGGCGATTAAGTACTATTTTATAAAAATTTTATATCAGTTTTATTTTGAAACAATTTTCCCGTCTAACAATCCAGTTTTCGAAATTAATACTATTGAGGGATTAAAAAGCTATTTCAAAAAACTTGGTATTATAGAAGATTACTATAGTCTTAATGTAATTAAGCCACAATCAGTTTTGGCAGAGTTTATTGATAACAAAATAGTTGTCAGCTACATCGATGAAAAAAATCAGAAGAAATTTGCTACGATACCATTAAATTTGGAGGATGGAATCTTTGAAATGTTTAAGCTAACCTATTCACTTCATTTATTTAAAAAAGTAGAAAAGGAGTTTCTCCAGAGAAAAATTTTAACAGAAAAATTTAATGATAATGATATAGAGTTGTTTATAAAATAAATATAGTTTTGTATCTTAATGAGATTTTAAAAAAGAGGGATAATTTGAACAACATTACTTAGTGTTTCTTGTGTGGTGTGATTTTACTTAAAAGGATGTTGGAAATATTTTTCATTATCCTGATTTCGACGGTTACTTAAATAAATAAAAGTCCATAAATCCATAATGCAATTGGACTTATGGGCTTTTTTGAATTTACAAATGTTATATTATAATCATTATCGATGGAAGAACAATAACTATAATAGTTGTAAAAATATGATGTTGTTGTTTTTCTAAACACTATGGAACTGGGATCAGCGGTAACGGGAAAGGACTGGGTGTAATGAACAAAAAAGAAGAACAACTGGTAAGACAACTACAAGTAGTAATAAAAAAGTTGGAAGAAGATTATTCTAACGAAATAACTTATGGCGGAATAATAAAGGATATATACATTAGGTACAAAAGCGCAGAATCAATTTTAGATAATGAGGGAGAAACAAAATCAATTTTTATAGAAGGCAGTACCAGAGATTATTTAGATAGTTTTAGTGATTATAATAATCCTTTGTTAAGTGAAATGTGGAAAGCTGAGAAGTTATTGTCTGAATTAAGAAAGGAAAATTCTAATGATTGAAATAAATTAACCCGTTTCTAATCCAAATCTAATTGAAAGTTAATACACCACTACAAAAAGTAATAAATCCTGTTCGTGTTAATGGATATCTGGATGGTAGTTTTATGAACTTTAATGGAGGAAAAATAGGAGGCTGTATTGTATAACCACTGTGGAAGATGCTTCAAAATTAACAAATCCTGAAATGATTTTTGATGGACTGCGTTTGGATTATTCAGGTACGCCGTTTAGTAAAACAGATAATTTTAATACGGTAATTAGATTTACTTCAGAAGACGTAGGTAATATTAAAATCCCTTATGGAGATAGTATGCCTAACCCTGCAGGAGGAAAAGTATCGACCATGACAGACCCGTTTACTGGGAATGGATTTACTTCTGCTAAAAATGGGAAACAATTCCAGAATTTTATTCTGATGGTCTGACATTAAGAGATGGTGCGAAAATGTTTGAATCAGCAACTAGGGCAAAGAAATTCTTAAAGCTGTGTTTGATGAAACATTAGAAAGATTTGTGCCTGTTAAATAAAAGGAGTTGATAAATATGAGAACACTTGGGAAGTTTGCAATTTACAGTGGAAAAGAATTTACTTTCTTACCACATTCAAACGGATCATTTGCTATTATTTCTTTTGATTCAACAGATTTAAATAATGGATAAAAAAAATCGGTGATATAAATGAAGAAAGATTTATAAAGGATGTTCAGCTTGAAGAGTTATCATTTGTATATCAGAAGGATACGGAGGTGAAATATAAAGGAGATGTTTTTATTGGTTCAATAATTGATGGTGATCAAATAATGCTTTATACAAGGGATGTTTCCCTAGGACAAAAGCATAAAATGATAATGAGGGATAAAGATGAGTATTATCTCTATGTCGACTTGAAAGATGTTAACGAAATTACACAAATATGGAAATTGTATCTTTGATATGAATAATTATACATAATCATTTGAGTAACTTGTTGTTAGTTCATCGTTCACTAGCTGTAGAATCCATAAAGATTCAATCCTTGTAAAGAGGAAGCAATGATCTAATGAAGAAAAAAATGCTGAATTCCTATAATGATAGGGGAGATATATCAGCATTAAGTTTTAGCAAAGAAAGGTGCTGTTGATAATAGAACCAAAATTTGGTAGGTGAGTTGTGCAGTGTACCTCAATATGCTAAGTGTTTTCTAAGGTAATTCTAGAATATTCCGGTATTCCTGTATGTTGGTTTAGCATTTTTAGTTCTCAAAAGTTAGATTGTAAAATTAATATGTATAAAGCACTTTGCTCTTTACAGAAAATGAGTCAAAGGAACTAATTTGTTGGTGTGGTAAAAGTTACCTTAGACTCTAGACGACATTGCTCCACATGTTCTATAATGTAGTGATTATTTCCATAATTAAACTTAGATTTTACAGTAAGGAGAACGAAAAATGACTACAGAAACGAATCAAGCAAAATGTCCGTATTGCGGAAGCAGCGATCTAACGAAGAAAAAAAGAGGCTGGACAGTTACGACAGGTGTATTCGGCATGAATAAAATGCAATATCAGTGCCACGAGTGCGGGAAAAAGTTTATGGAAAAGAAAGCGGATTTCAGCTGAAATGGAGATAAAAATGAAGACAAGTGAAAAAAGCATCTTTGCACTATATATATTATCAATCATTACCTTCAGCCTATATTATCTACACTGGATTTTCGAGACATCCGGGCAGATGGAAGATGAAAGCCGCCTTCCGGTAACAGAAGTTTTATTAGGGATTGTCACACTAGGTATCTATTTGATTTACTGGCATTACAAAACAGCTAAAAAAGTCTACCATTTTGCTCAAAGCAAAGGGTATAAAGGAATAAGCGACCAATCTGTTATTTGTCTCTTTCTTTGTCTGATCCCTGTTGTCGGTTCGTTTGCTTCCATGTGCGTCATTCAAACGAACATCAACACGCTACATTTGCTGGAAACCCGCAAGAAAACAAGACAGATGGGATGATCCGCTAAGTGCAAGTGGAAAAATGGATATGGAATGAAGCGTCGGTGTCTAAGATGTAAAAAACATATATACGATTGAAGAACAGGGTGGGCAACGAATCAATGGTGCCCACCCTATCATTACATACATATAGAACAGTTTGCAGCGTGTAAGAATAAGGAGAAACCAATGATTAACGAAACGGATGCATGGGATATATTAAAAGAGTCTACTAAAAAAGCCTACCGCTTTAGTATAATGCTTCCGATTATCTTTGCAATTACCGTAGTAATAACCGTTATAGGAGGAAATTTATTAGCTATAAAAGTTGGAATTAAACAAGGAGATACCTTTTTTTTGCTAGCTATGAGTACTGGATTGGGGCTCATATTAGTTATCTATCTTATTAACTGGTTCCATTGTTTGAAGTTTATTAGGTGTATGAAATATGTAGATAATATAAAGGATCAGAAGTTAAGACGACTGCTGTTATTAAATAAAATAAGCTGTATTCTTTTTATGATTCCGTTCACGTTTATGATCGGACTGGTGGGATTTCAAAAGGTAAGGGTTTTTGCAGCGGAAACTTATAGAAAAAGAAGCTTGGACGAGATTATTTATAAGTATTTGATTGCGAAAGGGAATTAATGTGTTTGTTCAAAAAGAGTGCTTTTTTATCTTTTGGAATAATCACGAAGCAACGAGCCATTGTTCACAGAATAGTAACCGAGCGGACTCTTTATGTCATCGCGAGCGTTGGCACATGGATATTCGTAGAAGCTATTCAAGCAGAGGAAGAGATAGTGAGCGAAGCTGATTGTATTCATTTTAAGTCGGCTATGAGTGGCATTGTGTATCTAGCGCATTGAGGAGAACCGTTACCTAACATATACGAGGGAGGTAAGGATCATGATAAAAGTGAAAGTACTTGGATTATTAGTAGTATTAGTTTTATTTTCAGGCTGTAGTTTTTCCTTTAGCGTCGGTTCGAATAATGAAGTAGCTGATTTAAAACTACAGGTTCGAACAATTGATGAGGAAACAGGATTGACTCTTGACAATAATGAACTTTATGAACATTTGATTAAAGAAGTGGAAGAAAGACCTGAGTCAGGAATACCTAATGATTTTAGCCTGCAAGTAGTAGATACAATGAATGAAGGAAAAGAGGATGCTGCTTTAATTTTTTTAGCGATAAACCGTACAAAGAAACCAATGAAAAATATTACACTTTCTTTTACGATGGGAAGTAAAGATGGAGAAATGCTTTGGGAGAATGAACCAATAATAATGGATGAAAGTATATATGGCGTCATTCAACCTGACTCTGCAGTTCCACTTTTATTAAGGATAACTCCTGAAATGACGGAATTACTAAGTAGATTAAATGATGATAATCTCATGATGAAGATTGAAGACTTTGACTATGAGGTTGGGGAGTAAAGGAGTTGAAACAGAAATGACAGTGAAAGAAAGTAAACATATAAAGACGGCAAAATTATTAATACTCATAGGCAGTTCTATTTTCTTGTTTTTTGGTTCCGGATTTTTGCTGTTCAGTATGTTTATCCCTATTGATATGACCATCGGCAGATCTTCTGTCAGTGCAACCATTTGGGAGGTCGCCGAATACCCTGTACACCTAGGTTTTTGGATAGGGGTTATCGCAGCCATGTTGCTGTTTGGCTTAATCGGATTAGTACTCCGTAAGAGAGCAGAAAAAAAGCCGACAACCGTTCAAATGGTGATTCTAATTATTCTCGGTATTCCAACGATAATGGTAGCAGGAGCGGGTTTATTATTCATTATTGCTGGTGTTCAAATCTATTTGGCAAAAAGGGTGCAGGAATTAGAAGCTGAAAAGACAGGCTTAGTTCATTGATTATTTGGAGGGAAAACAGTGTTTTTAAATAAATTATCAGAAAAAGACTTTGTTGTATTACGAGGCCCATTTGTCTCCGGGAGACAAAATCTAAATTCTATAGCAGGAATATTGATACTATCCATTTTCCTGCAAGCATTAATGTTTTTCTTAACCTATGTTGTGGCGGGGGATCGTTCTATCTTCCCTCATATAGACATTCTTTTTCATGTTCATTTGTATATTACGGGGGGACTATGCATTTTATCCCTTGTTTATGCCATTCCTTTCGTGTTTGTTCGTCAACAAAAGCTGCAATATTTGATATCCATTTTAGTTTCACAAAATATTTTTGGTGTCTTTCCACTATTAATGGCACTATTTTATATTGGAAAAAATAATGCGATTACAGAAGGAGTTTTATTAAACTTCACATTTACGATTCTCCTGTTAGGCTTATTAGTATTTATCGCAACGAGTATTCGCTTCATTATCTTGTTAAATAAAGGGGCATACCGCCAAGGGAGCAAAAAAGATCAACTGAGAACGAGAGCGGAAGCGGGAATCAAATCATTTATGCCAATGATTATCCTTGCAAGTGTTAGCTTACTGTATTTAATTCAATTTGTTGTAAGGAATTTTGGTTTAGAAAACATATTCGACGTAGTTATTTTGGCTATATGTATCCTATTATTTCTGGCAATGTTATTTGTCCTTCCTGAGCAATTAGTCATTTTATACTGTAAATTCCGGTTTGAAAGCTTCAACTTTCAAGTAAACGGTGTATATTTAAACCCGCTGCAAGAAACCGAGGAAACTGCTGGGACAAAATTCAAAAAGAATAGTAATGCTAACAATTGAATGTTAGCTGGTAAACAATCTTATCTCCTGCAATTGATTTGCAAAAATCATAAATTGGTTTTATCAGTTATATTCTTTACTACGCCATTGTTTTAGTATCATTCCTTCTACGATAATTGCTCCTCTTCCCAAGGTAATTCCTTTCATCCTTAAATGTTTTAAGGGGTACAGCCCCACACCTCAACGCATAGCGTAGGTGGGAACTTTTAATCAGGTGAAGTCGAGACTCCATCTGATTTTTTCGTTGTTTCAGCTTGCTGAAACGAGTTCGCCCCGGCAACACTATTTAATCAATAGCATTGGACGGCGTAATAAATATTTGAATTTCTAAGCATCATCGAAAACGATTGGCTAGTCATTTCCAATCTGATAGGATATAGTTGAATATGCGTTAGCCACTTACACAACGTAGGAGTTGAACATAGATGAACAAAAAAGACATTGCTCACTTTCGGAGACAATTGAAGGTAGATAATGATCTGCTCAAAATCACCGATATTTTCACCGTTTACATCATGAAAGAATCCAGCGACATATACCACCATCAAAATCAGCCATTTGAGCTGTTAGATAGAGACCAGCAGGAGTTATTTATGACGAACTTTAAAAAATTGCTTGCGGGTCAATTGGATGAGAAGTTGTTTGAGTTGAAGTTTAAGCATGGTGTTCCTGACAGTAGCCAGCTTATTTTGCATCAAGGATTGCTCAGCGGTGAGGTGGAAGGCTGGAAAGAACAGATGCTTAAGCTTGTGGAAAAAATGCTGAAAACCCATCAATATGAAATGGATATTGTCGTCACCTTTATTCGCGGCAACTATATGAAACCGATGAAGCAGCAAAAGGAAGAAGTGGAAGAAAACGGGCGGGATACCGTTTATTCCCATCCCTTTATCCTTTGCAGTATGAATAAAACAGAGGAACCAAAAAAAGAATTACTATTTGACTATGTGGAGAAAGCATTCAAATACAATTTTGTCGTCGATCCGATTATCAACTTAAACGCCCCGATCTCAGGGTTTCTGTTTCCTTGTTTTACTGATAATGCCTCCGATGTGAACCACGTCCTCTATTCATCAGGAAAAGTCCACGAGCCTGATCATCAATTCATTGAAGAGGTGCTAAATGGGGAAGAAACGATGACGGCCAAGGATGACAAAATCGTTTTTGAGGAAATCGTCAAAGATATTACAAATGATCAGCTCAACACCGCAACCCTTCATCAAGTGTATGAAGAAATAAACCGTGTCATTGAAGAGAATGAAGAAGAAGCCCCGACGCTGGACTACAAAGACGTGGAACGAGTGTTGACGGTTAGCGGGGTGAAAGACGTCGATAAAGAAAAAGTGGAGGCTGCTTTTGAAAAAGTCATTGATGACGCAAAGTACGAAATCAAAGCGAGCAGTATCGTCCCGAAATATACATCCAAATCGATTAAAATTAACACGAAGGTGGCGAATGTCTCCATTAGCCCGCAAGACTTAAGCTATGTGAGGCAAGTGCATTTTGAAGGGAAGCGGTACTTGATGATCGAAGTGGAAGAAGACACCGTCATCGACGGCTTTACCATGATTCCTGAAGCGTTTAACGGCGGGGGAGAAGACCGTTGATCAGCAGCGCCTGGATTCTTGGCAGTTCTCGCTGCTAAACGTTTCCGTTTACGACTAGGACAAACCCTTCTCAGGTTCACCCTGCGATGGGCTTGCCTGGTCGTTTTTCATTTTCCTGCTCAGAAAAAAAGCGGCGGCACTTGCTCCCAGAGGGCATCATAATCCTTGGTATCCTGATTCGCATTATTGCACTACTTTCGCTTCAGGCTCTGCCGTCTCCTTCTTCTCTACATCCGGGACAAACGTCAACACAACCAAACCAACAGCGAATAATACAATGAGGCTGAAGACGCCCAGAGCCGAGCTGCCCGTGAGTTGAGTGATAAACCCGACAAGAAACGGACCTGACACAGCGGCGAATCGCCCGAAGATCGTGTAGAAGCCGAAGAATTCGTTAGACTTTTCTTTTGGAACCATTTGGGCGAAAAACGAGCGGCTGAGGGCTTGAATCCCGCCTTGTGATGTGGCAACGAGCATCGCCAATATCCAAAAGTCCACGCTTGTTTTTAAAAACATGGCGTACACGCAAACAACCATATATATGCCGATCCCTGTGTAGAGCATTTTTTTCACACCGAATCGGTTGGCTAGCTTTCCGAATAGTAGCGAGAACGGCGCGGCTACAATTTGTACCGCCAATAACGCAAGAATGAGATCGGTCGCGCTTAAGCCCAAGTCGGTGCCGTAGGCGGTTGACATCGAAATGATCGTGCCGACGCCGTCAATGTAGAAGAAATAGGCGATTAAAAACAAAAAAACAGTCCGGTATTGCCTGATTTCTTTAAAGGTTTGTCCGAGGCGTTTAAAGCTGCTGACAACGATTCTCGGCTCGCGTTCAACGCCGTATTGCTGCTTGACGTTTTTAAGCAGCGGTATTGTGAAAACGAGCCACCATCCCGCGGTAATCAAAAAGGCGATTCGACTCGCTGTGGACACAGACAACGGAATGAGTTTCATCTGGGAGAAAAGGATAATGGCGATACAAATAATGAAAGGAATCGAGCTGCCGATATACCCTAAAGCGTAACCTCTTGCTGAAATGTCATCCATTCGTTCCCTCGTTGTCACATCCACAATGTACGCGTCGTAAAACACATTAGCTCCACGCGCCCCGAGAGATGTCAGTGTGTAAATAAATAATAACAGGAGCCAATTGTTGTCAGGCACAAAAAACAGGGCGATGGTAGACAGTGTTCCCATGAGAAAAAAGAAGGTGAAAAATTTCCCTTTCATCCCCTTGTAATCAGCAATTGTACCTAATACCGGACCGAGCAGTGCCAAGATAAAGGTGGCAATGGAAATCGTATAGCCCAGAAAGGCTGTCGAATCTGCGGAATGGATGCCGGCATTATCCGCTACCTCTTTATAATAGATGGGAAAAATGGCTGTGGTAATGATCAGAAAATAGGCGGAGTCTGCCCAGTCGTACATCATCCAGCTTTTTTCGGCTTTATTATATTTACCCAATATGTATCCCCTCCTTTACTGGTAGTTTACATGAAGAAACAAAAGCAATAATAGATTCGGTGGAAAAACTTAACGTTTTTTACGAACTTTTAACAATGCTAAGTATTGCTGAGCAGCGTTCACCAGTGCTGCGATTGTTGATACACTATATGATGCGTTTTCACCATTGATGCCCTTGTACGTTAATATTACCAAACAATAGAAGCTGGAATAGGTGACTGGTAGAAGCATTTGAATTCGTAGTTTATAGAATAGCAGAGAAAGGGAGGTACCCACTGTTGCAACAGTAACGATGATGTCTCCTGCTAAGCGCATGACTGTCTGCAAATAAAAGTAGCAGCTGACGGTGAGAGGAAATAAGTCATTTGCACTAAGAAAATAGCTGTGCAAAAAGTTACATAAGCCCCTCGACAAAACGGACTGTTGTCGATTATGATACAATAATTGTTTCCATTTCTTTTCGATTATTTGTATAAGTGTACGTTCAAAAAAGAACGTTTTTATCTTTTGGCTATTTTTTCAGGTGAATGAGCTTGGACAATGGCTACGGCAGCTGGTCAGGTTAATATTGTCCACTGTAATAGTGCAAGCATTTGTTTTTTGCCATAAATACTTTTTCCATAAAGACATAAAAATACATACTTGAAACAAGGAAGGAAGATCAAATGAAGAAGTTATATATCACTGGATTATTAATGATGTTTTTACTGTTAACCGGCTGTAACTTTTCCATTTCTATTGGAGGAGACGGAAATTCAGCCGACCAAGAAGAAGAATTGCAGCTAGTGGTTCGGCCGGTTGATGAAGAAGCGGGCTACACTTTGGAAAATAGTCCACTATACCAACAATTAAATGACATGATTGAAGAAAATGCCGATGTGGGAGTGCCGAACGATTTCGGCGTACAGGTCGTAAACTTAGCGACGGATGAGCAGGGGAATACATTATTAACCTTTTTAGCAGTAAACCGTACGAATGTATCGATGAAAAACATGACATTTTCTTTTTCCATGGGAAGCACGGATGGGGAAATGCTGTGGGAAAATGAACCCATTCGACTGGACGAAAGCATCGATGGGGTCCTTCCGCCTTATACAGCGATTCCGCTCATGCTATATGTCACTCCAGATATGGAGGAAGTATTTAGCAAATTAAATGATGAGAATGTCGTTATGAATATCGAGGATTTTGACTATGAAGTGGCGGAGTAAAGGAAGGGGGGATAAAAATGGAATTAAATAAGCATTTATTGGCTGCAAGGCTGTTAGTGATCATTGGAAGCATTATTTTCTTTGTTTTAAGTTTCCTATTACTGCTCATCAGTATGGTTGCCTCTGTGGAAGTGACGATTAATGGCGATTCTGTCAGCGGAACCATCTGGGAGTTGGTCGAATATCCTGCCCATTTCAGTTTCTGGATCAGCGTGATTGTTGTTATGTTAGGATTTGGAATTACTGGTCTGGTAATTCGCAAGAAAGCAGAAAAAAATCCAACCACCGCGCAAATGGTGATCTTAATCATTCTCGGTATCCCAACGATCGTTGCACTTGGTGCAGGCGTGTTGTTCATTATTGCCGGTGTTCAAATCTATCTGGCTAAAAAGGTCAAGGAATTAGAGGCTAGTTATAGCGACAGGGTGGCGGAGTAGGAAAGACAGGTGTTTGTTTACACCGCCAATACATATGGAAGCAGTAAGAAACCACACCTCGAATGATAAAAGAGCGTGTTCAAAAAGGCAATGGTTCCGCTCGCTGCGTAGGCTATGAGAAAACCATTCCTAGCCTGCTTGAAAAGAAAGCATCGGCTTCACTCATTGTCTCTTCCTCTGCCAGTATTTCACTGATGTTGATCCAAGTGCCATTGCGCACGGTGACACAATGAGACGGTTCGCAGTTTCCCAGTGAAGAATGGTGGCTCATTGCTTCGTGTTTGTTCAAAAAGATAAAAAACGATCGTTTTGAACAAACACTAAAAGAGGTTTATCGTGCAATCGCCGTAATTTTGCTTGCTGTGCTGTTCTGAGCAACTTGCCCCCAACGAGAAAAACTGTATTGCTTCGCTTTCATAGTATGGAGGTTATTCAAAAATGGCATTCTCCTTCTGGAATAACCTCCATTATTTCTGGAAAGGAGCGAAGATGCCAATTCAATGGGTGATTACTTTGAATAAGGATCAATGACGAGGAGAAACCGATGAACAAACTAGCTTCTTATTTTATTTTTACAGGTATGGCCTTCCTTATTGTAAATGGTGAATCAATTAGCCTTTACGCAAAAAATCCATTTTTTTATTCTTCCTATTGTGCTTTTTTATATGACACAAGCAAGGAAATCAAGTATATGGCAATCGGCTTCGGATTGATGTTAGCTGGCTACCTCGTGTTTTATTTTTCAAAGAAGCGTCGCATGATGGTTGAAAAGTCGGAAATAACTATAGGGGAAGACAATCAGAATACACAGCGCTTTCGCCTGTTTCTAAAAAAAGTGTCTACATTAGAATTCATTAATGATAAAGTATCTGACTATTTATATTATATTTTTGTTCTTTCCTTTATTATCTTTGGAATAATTAATTTTTCATTAACGATTACAATATTTTTCATTGCTTTTACCGTTGCCTTGTTGTTAATATTAATAGTTTTTACAATGAAAGCGGAGCCTTCTGCAAAATCGGAAAGTAAGCCAGTACCGCCGTGGAAGGAAGCGAGAAAAAACAATCGACCATTGTTGAGTATGTTTTTATTTGCTACGGATTACAGAGAGCACCCTTTTAGCGTTTCTCTTATTTTATATCTTTCTTCCATCGCTCTATTTTTGATTTTCAGTCATTTTGGAATAGAACTTAGAACAGAATCAAGTTTACGTCCTCATGATTATATTTTTATAGAAGCGAGAATACTGCCTCTATACTTTGTGCTGTTAAATACTTTATTGTTCATCAACCATAATTTGAATTTCTTAGGTTTAAAGCCGGAAAAGCAAGGTGATAAGAAGATATTAGGAGTACGCTTTTTCGAGCTTATTATTTGTGGTATTTTCCTGTTTGTTGGATTAATTGACATACTAAATGCCTTGTATATCCATTTTTTCTGAGATCAGAATGGTCTGCATACCTAAGGTGCTATTGCGTATATAAAGGGGAAGCGTCTGGCAATTGTTTCTTGTGGCGCATGGTTGACAACACTTAACTGTTGGGCTCTCCAATCGTCACTTTTTATTTACTCTGTTAAATAACGCCGTCTACATGTAAGCAGTCAGATATCCTTCCTTCAAAAAAATACCCTTTTTCTTAATTGGTGATTGCAAGATAGATCCCTTTGGTTCGACTTTCTTCTGCTATGACTGTTTTAAAGGGAAAAAACTAGTACCGGATCCTAGCAGAAGGGGAACAAGGCGGATAGGCACTGCCGCCAATAATAAGCAGCCTGCTATCCTTTTATATGTTAATCTCGGCCGGACGAAGCAAACGTCCGGCACTGTTGTTTGCGTGATCATCAGCCCCTACTCCCTGTTTCCGCCGTTGGTGGAAAAACTTAATTGAAAATCATGCAGAAAAGGGGGTAACATGATATAGTAATAGTATTGTTTCGAGGGGCGAAGAAAATCCGTCCCATATTTGTTTAAGCAGGTGATCGTGTTGTGAGTAAAGTACCGCAAAAATGGCTTGTTGTGATTACCGTCCTGTTGGGGACTTTTACGATTATTTTAAACAACAGCATGCTGAATCCTTCCATTCCGTACATAATGAATATTTTCGATGCCGATGCTGTGTCCGCCGGATGGGTGATCACGATCTTTATGGTGACCATGGGGATTGCCATGCCGGTTACCGGGTACCTTGGAGACCGTTTTGGTAAAAAACAGCTGTACATGACAGGCCTTGGCTTGTTTATTCTCGGCTCCTTATTAGGCTCCTTTTCCTGGGATTTATCTTCCCTCATTTTCTTTCGGGGACTGCAGGGCATTGGCGGTGGAATGATGATGCCGACGTCGATGGCTTTAATCTTTGAAGTATTTCCGAAAAAAGAAAGGGGTCTTGCTACAGGGGTTTATGGTGTAGCGGCAATGTTAGCGCCGACTATCGGCCCGACTGTCGGCGGGTTTATTATCGAAATGGGATCGTGGCAATGGTTGTTCCTGTGCAATATTCCGACAGGTGTGCTCGGACTTGTTTTTTCCGCGGTCTATTTAAAGCAGACGACAAAGGTGAAAGGAATCACCTTCGATCTATCCGGCTTTATTACGGTAACGGCAGGGGTTGGAGCGATGCTCTATGCTTTAGGAAGAATGTCGGAAATTAGCCACTTGAAGGACCCGCTCAATATCCTCCTTTTGGTTGCCGGAGGAATTGCCCTGCTGTTCTTTGTCAGGATTGAAAATAAGAAAGAACAGCCGCTCCTTGACTTGTCTATTTTTAAAATACCTGCCTTTCGTTATAGTGTCTGGATTGCCAGCATCAGCTCCATCAGTTTGTTTGGCGGCATTTTTTTGCTGCCGCTGTTGCTGCAAAACGTATATGATTACAGTCCGATCGTCACCGGACTTGTTTTTCTTCCCTCCGCGCTGCTTTCGGGCATCTTTATGAGTATCGGCGGGAGAATACTTGATCGCCGGGGGCCGGGACTCGTGGTTACTTCAGGACTTACCATCGTTACGATAACGACGGTGCTGCTCGGCTTCCTGTCGCTGAATACTGCCCTTTGGCTGATTGTCTTGTTCAATGCTGTCCGTGGAATTGGCATGGGGTTAAGTACGATGCCGGCAACAACCGCCGGTATGAATGCGATTCCGGAAAAATTCATTTCGAGGGGCTCGGCAATGAATAACGTGCTGCGGCAAATGAGTTCGGCGCTGGGGATTGTGTTTATTTCTGTATATTATGAAGTCCGCAAGGCGCAAATTGTTACTGTCCATGCCCACAGCTTGGAGGAGGCCAGCTTACAGGCAATTAATGAAGGGTTTCTGGTCGTTGCGGCATTATCATTAGCAGTCATTCCATTAGGTATATTGTTAGGCAAAGAAGATAAAAAACAACGACTTGCCGCAAAAGATATCAAACAGGTACACGAATAACGGACAATCCCCCAGCGATGGACAGGTCGACACCGTCCTCCTTCGCCGGGGGATTGTTGTTTTCTCAGGAGCAATTTAGTGGGCTAAAATAAGCACATCATTTTTAGAAAGCGATATTTTTCCGGTTACTTTCCCTTTGGTCAGCAGATTGGTGAACACGCTATCTTCCAAATCAAGCTGGACGTCTTCCCCCCGGTGATTTAATACAAACACACATGCCTGCCCGTCCTTGACCCGCTCCGTCACTTCAACGCCTTCCGGTACTTGCAGCAGCGGGGAAAGTCCTTTGTCGTCGCATAAATTCTTTACGAACCCTTGCAGGAACTTCTTGTCGGGGCTGGAGGCAACGTACCAGGCTTTCCCTTTTCCGAAACGGTTGACGGTAACGACCGGCATCCCTTTGTAGAAATCAGCGCCGTATTCTGCTACTACCTCTGCCCCTTCACTGTGGATGAGATCAAATAACAGCCCGCATTCGTAGCTGCCAGACAGAGCGCCAAGATTTTCTTTCATGACGATGGCATTTTTCTTATCCGGAGCGAGAGCATCGATTTCTTCAGCCCAGATGCCAAGCAGCGAACGAAGTTCACCTGGATAACCGCCGAGGGTGACAAGGTCGTTTTCGTTGACAATTCCGCTGAAGAACGTGGTGACAAAGGTTCCGCCGTTTTCGACGAACGATTCAATTTTTTTCGCAAAGCCGGGTTTGACCATGTAAAGTACCGGAGCGATAACGATATCGTAGCTGCTGACATCTTCCTCGACGCTGATCATGTCCACGGGAATGTTCAACTGATACAAGGCATCGTAATATTTATGCACTTCATCGACGTAGTTCAATGCAACGGATGGACCGCTTGACAGGTCGATGGCCCAGCGGTTTTCCCAATCGTAAACGATCGCGACTTTTGCTTGAGCGCGGGAGTCCAAAATGTGATCGGAAAGCTGCTGCAGCTCTTTTCCTACCTGGGCGACCTCGCGGAAAACGCGGGTGTGCTCGTGTCCGACATGTTCAATGACGGCGCCATGATATTTTTCACAAGCACCGATGGAACGGCGCAGCTGGAAAAACATCACGGTATCGGCCCCGTGGGCCACGGCTTGATAGCTCCACAGACGCATGACGTTCGGACGCTTCAGCGCGTTGTACGCTTGCCAGTTTTGCTGGCTTGGAGTCTGCTCCATCAGCATGAATGGCTGGCCGCTTTTCAGCCCGCGCATTAAGTCGTGGGTCATGGAGGTAAAGCTTGGCGGTGTGTCGATGCCGGGATAGTTGTCCCAGGAGGCGACATCCATTTCCTTCGCCCATTTAAAATAATCCAGCTGCGGGAAGAAGCCCATTAAATTAGTGGTGACCGGAATGTTCGGCGCGTGCTTTTTGATAGCGTCGCGTTCCAGCTTATAACACTCCAGAAGACTGTCGGACATAAAGCGGCGGTAATCTAAGGATATTCCCTGGAAGGCGCTGACCTCACCTTCTCCTTCTTCGCTGAGCCCGTTTGGTAAAACGATATCTTCCCAATCATAGAAGGTGTGTCCCCAGAAGGAGGTGTTCCAAGCTTTGTTTACGCTTTCGATCGTGCCGTACCGCGCGTTTACCCATTGGCGGAAAGCGGCTTCGCATTGATCGCAGTAGCAGTATCCGCCGTATTCATTGGAAACGTGCCAGATGAGCACGGCAGGGTGATCTTTATAACGTTCCGCTAATTTTTCTGCGATGCGCTCGGAATATTTGCGGTAAGTCGGGCTGTTAGGGCAGGAATTGTGCCGGCCGCCGAATTTGCGCTTTCTTCCGTGGAAATCCACGCGCAGTACATCAGGGTATTTGCGGGCCATCCAGGCCGGGTGAGCGCCGGTGCTTGTAGCCAGGCATGTGTAAATACCGTTGTTGTACAACCTGTTGATTTGTTCATCCAGCCATTCAAAGTTGTACGTGTCCTCGTCCGGTTGATTTTTCGCCCAGGAAAAGACATTGAGCGTTGCCACATCAATGCCGGCCAGCTTAAACATGCGCGTGTCTTCATCCCATGTCGCTTTATCCCATTGTTCCGGATTGTAGTCGCCGCCGTACCAAATTTTAGGGAGTTTTTCATTGATCATCTTACCATCATCCTTTGTGGTATAATTATAATTACATTGTAAGCGTTGTCTTGATAGGAAGAAATATAATATTTTAGATGTGGATATAAAAATATGGAACTGAAGGGTGTGATTATCCGATGGAGCACCGTCGAGCTGTGTTGACCCCTTATAATGAAAAGGAGCTACCGTTGTTTGCCGAAAGTGTTGGTTTTAATCCGAACCAGGAGAAGCTGATCCGCCCGGACGGCTATTCGTATTTTCATTGGATTCAAACGGTTCACGGAGAAGGGGAAATTATTTACCATGATAAATCATTGCTGCTGCCGAAAAACAGCGGGGTTCTGCTGTCACCGCATGTGCCGCATGTGTATAAGGCAACTTCCAAAACGAAGCAGTGGCAGACATACTATTTTACCTTTGGCGGCGAAATGGCATCGTTTCTGATTGCCAAATTATCGATGCAGCCATCGGCATTTTATCAATGGGAGGAAACGACACCGCTCTCCCGGTTAGTGGAACGAATATTACAGCGTGCGGAAACAGCGGAGGATATTTTCGGCATTAACGCTTCTACAGATGTGTATTATTTCCTGATGACGTTGAAAAGGTATGGAAAGCTGCAGGAAAAGACAGCGGTTTCTAGTAACATTACAAAGCTGCAGCCGCTGATTCAATGGATGGAAGCGCACATCGGGAATCCGGATGTCGGTCTGGACGAGATGGCGGAGGTGCTGCATGTCTCTAAACGGCATTTGAATTCCCTGTTTCGGGAAACCTTTGATGTGTCTCCGTATGTCTATTTTCTGAACTTACGCATGCGGAAGGCAAAGCAGTTGTTAATAGAGGAAGACGATGTAGCAGTGAAAGATATAGCGGCCAGGGTCGGCTTTCTTTCTTCGAGCCATTTTGTAGCCACATTCCGAAAATATGTGGGAGTGCCGCCGGAGCAATTCCGGCGGCTGCATTAAAGTTCACAAAATTGTCGGGGACATGGGGTGTGAACTTTTTTATTTTTTCTTTTGTTTGGATGCCAGGCTGAAATAGCGGAATCCGATCATATAATCGATGGCGGCCACGGACATCAATAAGATGGTGAAGAAATCCCAGCCCTCCGTGCGATTGTTTTGCTGGATGGCGAAGTAGACAAAGACGGTTGCGATGAAAAAGTATAAAAATCCGAAAAAGCGCGGTGATCTGGTCATGTAAAGAATCCTCCAATCATCGCCTGCAATGACTGCATATTCTCGTACTGCTCAAAAATTCGCTCAAGCTCCTCGGCGAAGATGACTTGTATCAGCATGACGAAGGAGTTGATGCCGACATGGGCGATGATCGGAACGATGATCCGCTTCGTTTTTACATAAAGGTACGCAAACACAACCCCCATCGCCAGATACACTAGAAGGTGAGCAAAATCCATATGAACGACTGCGAAAATCAGGCCGCTCAGCAAGGCGGCGATCCAGAAGCCAAAACGTCTATATAAGCTGCCGAAGATCACCTTTCTGAACACGATTTCTTCCATGATCGGAACGAAAACGGCGACGACAACGATTAGTAACGGCACGGCTTTCGCCCAATCCACAATCGTTTGCGTATTCTCGGATCCCGGCTCAATGCCAAGGATATACATTTCGATTAGTCCAGCCGCAATTTGCGCACCGTATGCCATGAAAATGCCGACAATCGACCACAACACTGTCTCGCCGGCATTGGCACGGTTGCGATAAAAGTTATCGTCCGGAGCTGCTTTCGCTTTCCATGTTATCAAGCAGATAAGGATAAAACCAATGGTAAACGTAATGAGTATCGATGTTCCCAGCAGTTCATTTTCTGTTCCGGAAAATCCAAACAGTAATAATAGCGGAGCAGTGACCAGAGATGTGGCAAACTGCATCACTACAAAGCTGATTAATATTAGCCAGTATCTTATCGTCAACGTACATATCTCCTTTATAACATATAGATTGATGCTCCTGAACACTTGCTATTCTTGTGAAACATGAACAGCTGCGGTGAGCCGGAGCCGAAACCGCTGCGAAAAAATGCTTTTATCCCTTTAAAAATTCAATAGTAACGAACGGTATTTATTGTACCATAAGAATCGCAAGAATATAGAATACTTGCCCTTATTTTCCTCCGACCGCTGTATATTTTCCTTAAGTGAAGCCGATAGTATAATGTGTTCATTGTCCTTCCCGGCCGTTAGGAGGATGTCGGAAAAAATTTTTAAAAAAATAAGGTAAAAGACTTGCAAAAAAATTTCCCTTTGATTATCATAATAACTGTGTTAGCACTCATCTTGAATGAGTGCTAATAATAAATAAAAAAATCGCGTCAAATCAGCCGTTTTTATGACAAACATCGTCATAGACCATGGCTGAGATGCCGCAATATAATTATTTTTGAAGGAGGGTGTTTTCCTTGTTAAAACCATTAGGTGATCGCATTGTCATTGAATTAGTGGAGCAAGAAGAAAAAACAGCTAGTGGAATCGTTCTTCCTGATTCTGCAAAGGAAAAGCCGCAAGAAGGGAAAGTAGTTGCAGCAGGTACCGGACGAGTTACCGACAGCGGTGAAAAAGTAGCCCTGGAAGTAAAAGCGGGCGACACTGTCATTTTCTCCAAATATGCTGGTACAGAAGTGAAGTATGAAGGCAAGGAATATTTGATCCTTCGCGAAAGTGACGTATTGGCAGTAATCGGTTAAACACTAAAATAAACTACATATGATAACAGGAGGTAGATGATATGGCAAAGGACATTAAGTTCAGTGAAGACGCTCGCCGCGCGATGAAACGCGGAGTGGACGCGTTGGCGGATGCTGTAAAGGTAACACTTGGACCAAAGGGACGTAACGTCGTACTTGAGAAAAAATTCGGTTCACCACTTATCACGAACGATGGTGTAACGATTGCAAAAGAAATAGAGTTGGAAGATAACTTCGAAAACATGGGTGCAAAGCTTGTTTCTGAAGTTGCAAGCAAAACAAACGATATTGCCGGAGACGGTACAACTACCGCAACGGTTTTGGCGCAGGCAATGATTGCCGAAGGCTTAAAGAACGTTACTTCCGGTGCGAATCCAATGGGAATCCGCAAAGGTATCGAAAAAGCGACGCAAGTGGCTGTTGAAGAATTGAAATCTATTTCCAAGCCAATCGAAGGCAAAGATTCGATTGCACAGGTTGCTGCAATCTCTGCCGCCGATGAGGAAGTAGGCCAATTGATTGCTGAAGCAATGGAGCGCGTCGGGAACGATGGCGTTATCACTGTGGAAGAATCAAAAGGATTTACAACAGAGCTTGAAGTAGTGGAAGGTATGCAGTTCGACCGCGGTTACGCATCCCACTACATGGTGACGGATTCTGACAAAATGGAAGCAGTACTTGAAAATCCGTATGTTTTAATTACAGACAAAAAGATTTCTAACATTCAGGAAGTTCTTCCTGTTCTTGAGCAAGTTGTTCAACAAGGGAAAGCGATTCTTATCATTGCCGAAGATGTGGAAGGGGAAGCGCTGGCTACGCTTGTATTAAACAAACTGCGCGGAACTTTCAACGTGGTTGCTGTAAAAGCTCCTGGTTTTGGAGACCGTCGTAAAGCAATGCTCGAAGACATTGCTGTATTAACAGGCGGTGAAGTGATCACGGAAGATCTCGGATTGGACCTTAAGTCTGCGACTGTTGCCCAGCTTGGTAATGCTGCCAAGGTTGTTGTTACTAAAGAAAATACAACAATTATTGACGGTGCTGGTGACGCCGCTGAAATCTCCAACCGTGTGAACCAGATCAAAGCACAAATTGAAGAAACGACTTCCGAATTTGATAAAGAAAAGCTTCAAGAGCGTTTGGCTAAGCTTGCCGGCGGTGTAGCGGTTGTTAAAGTCGGTGCTGCTACTGAAACAGAATTAAAAGAGCGTAAGCTGCGCATTGAAGATGCATTGAACTCCACTCGTGCTGCCGTTGAAGAAGGAATTGTTTCCGGTGGCGGAACAGCGCTTGTGAATGTTATCAATGCTGTAAAAGCACTTAATTTACAAGGTGACGAAGCTACTGGTGTGAACATTGTCGTTCGCGCGCTTGAAGAGCCGGTTCGCCAAATTGCCCACAACGCTGGTCTAGAAGGCTCTGTTGTTGTTGAACGTCTGAAAAACGAAGCTGTAGGTATCGGATTCAACGCAGCTGTTGGTGAATATGTGAACATGATTGATGCCGGAATCGTTGACCCGACGAAGGTGACTCGTTCCGCACTTCAAAACGCAGCATCCGTTGCAGCGATGTTCCTGACTACAGAAGCAGTTGTTGCCGACAAACCGGAAGAAAACGCCGGCGGCGGTGGCGGAATGCCTGACATGGGCGGCATGGGTGGCATGGGCGGCATGATGTAATAAATCGCCCATAAACCCTGGAATATCAAGGTTTTACGAGCGTGATATAGTGACTTTATAGAAAAATTCACAAGAAAGTCACGAAAATTTAGAGAGACTGTTTTAAGTCAATTTTATCAAGGATGTTTCCGAAAGTGAGTTTCACTTTTCGGAAGCATCCTTTTTCATTCTGCTTGTGATGTGAGGGGAAATCTTCATGGTTTTCTATACTGGCTTTCACCGTGATTGAAAACGAGGTCGAGCTCGTATGCAAAACCTTTCTATTATTCATGAATGGACAAGTTTTGATCAAGGATGATGCTTTATCACCCATTAATGCAACCAAGTTGACCGGGGGCTATCGTTGTAATGTCCGTACGAAGAACTTCGGCCACTCCAGTCACATCCACATTGCTACATAGCTTGGTTAGAAAAAGCTCTTTGACTTATCCTCTAATTGTGTCATTGGATAATTGTTATACTTTCAATATCCTCAGCTGTATCATATCAAAGTAAGGCTGTCTCATAACCATCTTCATTTACACCTGGATACAGAGTCTTATGAAGTCCGCCAACAAGTCCCTCATACATTGGCTCAATTCGTTGTCCTTGATCAGTCACCCAGTATTGACTTCTACTTCAGATTCTATAAAATTAGGTACCAAGTATTAATGTTAGATAATTATTTGATATCCGAGGTGAAAAAATGATAGGAGCTAACATCACAGCTACAGGGTCTTATGTACCTGAAAGAAAATTAACAAACTTTGCCCTTGAACAAATTGTAGATACAACGGATGAGTGGATTCTTCAAAGAACAGGCATTCAGGAACGCAGAATAGCAGATGAGGATGAACATTGCTTTCTGATGCAGCAGCTGTCACTGTTACAAAACTGTATTATGTTTTAGTAAAAAGGACGATTGAGGCGCTGCGGGCTCGAATAATATTACGATGTGGACCATCCCTGAGCAATGAATGCTCAAGGGGGAGGTCTTTTTTTCTACTGTCACAACGGCCGTGTTTTTCCTGATTTACAATTGAAAATCACTATAGTAGTATGTATACAGCAGGTAAACGTTTTCCCATGAGGTGTTAAAATGGAAACTAAAAGAAGCCTTTCCATCAAGGAAATAGCCAAACTGTGTAATGTATCGGTAGCCACTGTTTCAAGGGTGATCAATCAAAACGGGAGATTTTCCAAAGAAACGGAAAAAAAGGTATTGGAAGCGATAGAAAAGTTCGGATACAAAACGAATATGGTGGCAAAAAGCTTAAGGATTCAGGAGTCCAAGTCCATCGGTGTGATAGTTCCTGACATAAAAAATGAGTTTTTTGCCAGCATCGTCCTTGAAATTGAAAATTATTGCTTTTCAGAAGGCTATTCGGTATTTATTTGTAATACAAATAAAGAAGAAGAGAAAGAAAAAGCGTATTTAAAAAGCTTGGATGCCAAAGGTGTGGACGGCCTCATTTACATCTCCGGAAGGGAAACGATTTCCCTCGATGCTCTGCAAAGAGAGATACCGATCGTCTGCATTGACCGTAAGCCCGATATCGATACGAATATCGCGATCGTCGAATCCGATAACTACAGAGGCGGTTTTCTCGCGACGGAAGAGCTGATCAAAGCAGGCTGCAAAGATATTTTGATTATCAAAAATAGACGGAAATTCTCCCCGGCAAGGCTGCGGTATAAAGGGTATCAAGAGGCACTGGAGCTATACGATCTGCCTCTGAAAGACGAATTAGTCATCGATATTGACCAGACAACCTTTGAGCAGGCAAAGGAAACAGTAAGCAGTGTCATAAAACGCCGAGTGAAATTCGACGGCGTTTTTGCGACAAACGACTGGATTGCCCTGGGAGCATTGATTTCGCTGAAGGAGCATCATTTAAAGGTGCCGGACAACGTTAAACTGATCGGTTTTGATAATATATCAATAGCAAAGTACAGTTATCCTGCCATCACGACGGTTCATCAGGATAAAAAACGGCTGGGGGAAGAAGCATCAAGGGCCCTGCTGCGATTAATCCGGAAAGAGGGAGGAGAAAAATTAAATATTGTCCTTCCAGTATCTTTAGTGAAAAGGCAGACGACTTAGCAGGCTGAGGTGTCTGCCTTCATGGCTGTTATGCTGAAAAAATCAGGACAAAAAAATGTGGTTGCAAATTATTTAGTATATGATAACATAAATGTGAGTAAACGATTACCCGATCATGAGATGTATGTAATATAGAAATTATGTAGAAGCAATGGGTGGAGCCGGTGCATTTTTTTTAGGCCGGCTGTGAGTGGTTTTCTCGGAGCCAGGATAGCGGCATTCCGCCGTTGCTCACAGGACGTGAGCGGTTTTTAGGAGAATTGGAGGATGGCGACATTTCGCCGTTGCCCATAGGACGTGGGCAGCATTTAGCGCATTTAGGTGGAATTGGGCGCATCCTGCGGAACCCCATTGCCTTTTTGAACACGCTCTGTATAGAGTAAACTTGTCGCTTTTTATTTTTACTTTGAGTAAACGATTACCCTATGGCTGATATAATGGTTGTGTCATTGGAAGCAATAATTATTTTTTATAGAGGATGTTCAAAAAGTCGAGCAACAAAAAGCTGCGAAATGTTTTTTTTGAAAAACGGATAGCTTGCGAAAGCAACTTTTTAAAAAATAAAGAGTAAACGATTACACAAGGAGAGGGTTAGATGAGCAAATTACTGTGTCCATCAATGATGTGTGCTGATTTCAGTTCATTGGAAGCGGAGGTGGCCGCCTTAGATCAGGCACATGTAGATATTTATCATATCGACATCATGGATGGCAAATTCGTTCCTAACTTCGGGATGGGGCTGCAAGACTTTGAATATATACGAAAGTCAACGAATAAAAAAGTGGATGTCCATCTGATGGTGGAAAATCCGGCTAATCATATCGATTTATTTGCTGAAAAGGGGGCGGACATCATTTATTTTCATCCGGAAGCAGATATTCATCCTGCAAGAACGATTGACCGTATACGGGAGAAAGGGGTCAAACCGGGAATTGCCATTAATCCAGGAACTTCCGTAGCCTGGTTTGCACCTTTGTTAAGCATTGTTGATTATGTCCTGGTGATGACCGTGAATCCGGGCTTTGCCGGGCAAAAGTATTTAGAGTTTGTCAATGACAAAATTACAGAATTGGATGCGCTTAAAACCTCCGCCGGTCATGATTTTACGATTGTTGTGGACGGAGCGATTTCGCCGGAAAAGATGGCGCAATTATCCAAATTTGGGGTGGAAGGATTTGTTCTCGGTACATCTGCATTATTTGGAAAGTCAAGGTCTTATAAGGAAATGATAAAAAAATTAAGAAGTCTTTAGAGGAAATTCTATATAGGGGCATCTGCCAATGCATAATTATTTGTTCCGTCGAAAGCCCGACAGGAGATATATTTTCTGCCGGGCGTGAATATGGCGATTTAAAAACTTCCTCTTGTGGGAATTGTCGGAAAAATCATTATGATAAATTCAGTTTGCGAACGTCGTATGTTTTGCTTTCCACTTCTTAACGGCAATAAACATCCAAAAACCATAAATTCCAAGGGTGATAAGCGTCAGAAGCCACCATTTTATCCAATTTCCAAACAGTCCGATTGCAGTACCGTGAAATTTTAATCTTCGGCCGTTGATAACCGTGTGCTCGATTTCCCATTTATAGATCATCGTAACAGCCCAAGGATAACAAATACCGAGAGTAAATATTGTTACCAATGCACCTAAAATGGACCAGCCGACGTATTGCAATAATCCGCCATCAAAATAAGACCTTTGTTCCCCGTCCGAGTAATTGTTAATGGTTATTTGTGTTGGTTGCATATGATATCCCTCCTTTCCCTTTTGTAGGTCTATAATATCACTTATGGTGTGAAGAATATAGGGTGTTTTCGCGGGTGATCTATTACTTATTTTCGCATTGAGGTAACATGCTGTAGATGACGCAGTTCCATATATGCTTGTCTTGGGAATAGCTGAAGATTTTGTTGAACGGCATAAAGAAAGTGCCGCAAAAGATCATTTTTTATCTTTTGAGGCACTTTTTTTGTGGGTGATCATTGTTCCATTTATGTTGCGGAGATCCCGCTAATAACTGCGTTTATTCATGTTTGTTCAAAAAGAAAACGTAAACAAACACGATGCAATAAGTGAAGCTTATGCAGCTTTTTCAAGCTGTCCAGGAGGGAACCGAGTCCGAGTGACGATACTTAGTCGTTGCTCACAGGAGGTGAAGTAGCAGGTAGATGGAATGGGGTTCAACGCGTGGAACGACTGCTTTTTGAATAAGTTCTATTAGAAATAATCATGAGAGTATGGAAGCGTTTTTCCGAATAGGGCACAATCAGCGGAATCATTTCTCTCCCCTAATGTGAGATTCTGTTCAAATATTTAAGCTGGTGCAGTGCGGTCTGATCCATTTTGCATGAGGGAAGTTGCCATCGGGATAGAGGAAAGGCTATCCCCTAGGAATTACAATGCGATAGTAATAAAATAAGCAAGAAAGCTGATGATATAAGCGGAAAAAGTACCGAGCATCACTTTTACCGGCTTTCTCGTGATTTGAAATGCTTCTCTTATTCCATGATTCAAGACAATCCAGATAAACGTGGAAAAGGTAATACCTAAATTGAATATAGCTAGTATGAAAAATACTTGTTTCATATAATACCTCCCATGTACTTTATAACAAACATTATATCGTTTGAAGCTTAAAAAATAGCAGCGTTGTGTTTAAATTTTGTTTAAAATGAATATGTATTCTGGGCAGTTGTTCAAAGATCTTGATGACATAACCATTGGACTGAGGTATTTGTTCATATTGTAATTTGGGGTGAGGGCATCACAAGGAGCGATAGTTGTTATCTTTTATAATAAGATGAATATAATGGTAATTATTTGTGAACAAAAAAAGAGCATCCCAAAGCTTTGTTGGTGACACCCTTCGTTGAAAAAACGCAGCTTCATTGGAGCCAGCTAATGAACATTCTTTGCTGAAGGCATTTTGCTAAAACCACTTCAGTTTATTCTGTTAACTTAAGCGATATTCCAAGATAGAGTAATAAAGATTGGCTATTTTATACCAGGTTCGGAAATCCACCATGCCATTTTGCGGGATGGTAAAAATTTTTTGAAACGCTTCAACAGCTTTGGACGTTTTCCCACCGAAAGTACCGTCGACCTCCAATTTGGGGATTTCCGTGTATTTTTTTGCTATTTCATTTAAAAATACTTGTATTTCTCGGACGTCTGCACCCCTTGAGCCGTCTTTCAATATTTGTTCTGGTGGACGAGCGGGGCGTCCCTGAAAAATAACGCCTGGTGTAGATGTGGTTTCTATCGGCTTATAGCACGGCTCATAAAAATGCTTGAGAATGTCCAGGTGTTTATATCCTTTCAGCGCAAGTTGCTGGCTTTTATTCTGTCCGAACAGGCAAGGTTTTTGAGGATTGGCGCGGTATTCTGTATGAAACGGCTGCTTTAATTCAGGGTTTGGGTGTTTGACATATTGATTAAATATCGTATCGACGACTTCGATGATTTCTTTGTATGTCGTTTGCTTCGGATCGTATTTTTGATCGAATTGGATCAGGCACGTAATGTCAAACCCTTCATAGAATCGTGTATATAATTTATTTAGTGCATAAGAAATGATACAAAGAATGTTAGCCGTTAATGCTTCTTTGTGCCAGTTGGAGTAAATTTCGGCGGATGCAACTTTTGTAATGTAATCTGTGAATTTGACTTTATGCTTAGGGGCAGAGCGGTCTTTTGGCGCTCCGCAGTGGACAATGAGATATTCCGGTATCAAAAGGCCGATCGGCGGGCCATCCGGTCGGGATGGCGGCTCGGGATCAGGTATTGTCAACGGATTGATATCAGGCTTTACTGGATCTGGTCTGTCTAATTGATGCGGTGAAATCGTGTATTCTTTTGGCTGCGGCGGATTGGTTTGTCTGACCGGTGTCAATTGTATTTCCTGGATAGCAGAAGTGTTTGGAAAAACTTGAATGCCATGGATTTTCACTGCCTCGTAACCAGTGGCAGAAACAGCTGCGGAATAAGTCGAATAAGGCTCGTCAGCAGGTAATGCAACCGATTGTGTTTGGCCAGATTCATTTGTTTGCAGTGTAATTTCCTGAGTATTCCCGGTGATGACCACCGTGGCACCGACAACAGGTTTAACTTTGTCCCCTTCAAACACAAACACCATTAAATTACCGGTAGCCTGCCGCATAGATGGATGAAGGTAATTCATTCGCTTTCACTTCCTTGGAGTAAAAAATGTCTAGGTTATTATTCAAAGCTGGTTAGCAGGTACGTCTTTGATCGTTTCGTTTTCGATACTGTCTCCTTTTGGTACCGGGGCTACGATGGTAACCAATTCTTCCCCAGTGGCAGTAACAGTCACATTATGGATGAAAATTCGTGTATTAGCCGGAATGGTGTAACCGGTAGGAAGCGTTACTGGCTTTGGCGTAGTGTAATACTGTCCGATTTTTTCCGAGAATTGCGGCGCTCTTGTATACTCATTTTCATGATCTTCCCGATAAATTGGATGCTGTTGATAAAAAGTGTGTGGATAGTGCGCTGGGTAGGTGACTGGATACTGATAAACATAATTTGGATATCCGTATAGATAAGGATAAGGGTAAGGGTATTGATACATAACGATTTCTCCTCTTTTCATTGTAAAAATTCTTGTTACATATACCTATATATTCAAAAAAACGGTTCTGGGTGTGGGCTTTGAAAAAAATGAAGGAAAGTCAAGTCAGTGATAGCAGGGATTGGCGGAATTTTTTCAGATGTCTTTTCGTTTGTGGAAGAAATTGCAGTGAATGGAGACGAGAGGAGGAGAGCATCCAGTCATGACAATTCAGGGGTGTTCCGCTCCTGCACTTGAAACGTTCGGAATACGCATCCCCTTAGTAATTAGTTAATTAGAACCAGAAAAAATGTAGCGGGATACATCATAAGAAAGAGGGTGTCTCAAAAGGGTGGTTTTTCCTTTTTGAGACACCCCGAAGCAATGAGCAAAGCCGCTGCATCTTTTCAAAAGCCCGATAGGAGTGGTTTGTTAGCGACGAGCAAAGCTACGATGCCTTTCCCATCGAGTTGTCTCGACGGATAGTCATCTTAGGTGTGCTTGCAAAGGAAGAGACAAGCACGGAGCCATTGCCCTGACAAATTTTTAAAAATAGTTTTGGCTTTTGACACAGCCCCTATCCCTTGGCGTGCTTACATTGAACATGTTGATTCAAAACGCAAAGATTTTCTGAGTTGAATCGACAAAAACAATGCTGTTACTGAAAATGACCAGCGGTTTTTCCGGAAGCCGCTTTGTTACCAGCAGTTCTGAAACGCCGCTGCAGATCAAGGGCGAGAATCTCCTGTAGATCGTCGCAAAGCAGGATAAAAAAGTTAATATTGTCCAAGTCTGCTGTGTCTTTTAATCTGTGAACAGCAATGCCGAAGCTGCTATATTCCAACGGATTTCTAACGAGATCGCCACCTGTAATCGTCAATGCGTGAAACTCATCGTGGGCATCTTCCGGATAAAAGCGTTGAAACGGAACATCTACCCGGTAATACGGACAGTTCTCTTTTGTGCGGGCCTTTAAAATTAACCACTTTGGCTGCAGTTCACCGTCAGTCTCTTCGTAATAAACCCACATAATTTACGACCTCCTCGTTTACCTGTGATTTTAATTGATTCATGATCCGCCGTGTTTCTGCCGTCCACTTTTCAGGATCATAACTCTGTCGTTTACTGTTGGCGGTTTCCTCCGCATTTTTGTAGCGGAAATAATTGCTTCGCCGGATATACAGGCGTTTCAACTGCTCCATTCGTGCACTGACAAAGTTCTCCGGCAACTCAAAGCTATCAGCTAAATGTTTTGTTGTCGTTCCGGTTTGAACAAAGGATTCCAGTATATGTAAAGGCATCGCCGCGTAAAGAGAAAATCTTTCCGCCTGATCCTCCTGTAATTTTATGAATGAGGACGACATTGCTTCCTGGTCTCCGAAATGTTTCAATACGTGGCCCAGTTCATGAAAAAATTCTACCCTCTGTTGCGCTAATGGCAACATATTATTGATATAGATGATGCCAAAATCCGTTTCGTAAATGCTGTTGCTTCTGAATTGATGGTAAACTAGACCGATTTGAAAAGCATCGGCAACATGCTTCATTGCCAAGTCTTTTACACTTGTCAGCTGTCTTTTTTTGTATTCCTTTACTACCCAGGATTCTGTTAGCGTGTTGTACATAAATATCCTCCTATTAAATGAGAATGTATGTTCTTCTTTGGTTCATTAAGAAAAGACCTGAAGCGAACGAGGCACAGCAGCAGCGCCAGGCATGAGGCGTACATCGAGTAAAGTTGAAAGAGCCAGCCGCTGTTCTTGTCCCACTCCGGTGTTTTCCCCATGGTATCGGTGTATAACCGTTTGCGTCTTCTTTTCTTTGTTTTGCAAATATCAAAAGGAACGTATGTTCTGTTTCTTTTTAAAAAAAAGAGAAGCTTCGCTAAGTGTTTCTCTTTTGATTTTCTAAGAATTGCTTTTTCAGTTCTCTATATTGTGCCAGTTGCTTGTCAAGGTATTCCCGCTCATCTTCTGTAATGTCTTCCGGTCCACCGTAAAACGATCTGCTGATTTCTTCTCTTTCGGCATCGGGCTTGTCCGTCCTCCCCAAAAGGTATTCACTGGAAACTTGAAAGAAATCGCATATTAAGTTGATTTCGCTGTCGGTAAGAGCACGATCCCCTGACTCAATTCTGCTGATGACACTGTAATTAATACCAATTCGTTTCTCTAAATCCCTGAGCGTTAAATTGTGCTTCTTCCGCAGCTCTTTCAATTTATTTTTCGGAGTTTGTTTCATGAGAACACCACTTTTCCATATTAGCAACAATTAAATCATACCATGTTTCCGGACAAGAAAAAATATTTTTGTTAATAAAGCAACAAATAGATTGACTTTGCTATTTTGACAAATTATACTGTACTTAAGCTAATGCCACGATAGAGCGAGAAGGAGTTAACGCTGGATTTTTTGCTGATAAGTTAGGGACTACAAAAATAATACACACTGTTTGGAGACATGGTCTATAGGAGGAAGATAAGCGCATTTTCAAAAGCGGGAAAAAGATCAGACAAAAATTTTTTGCTTAAATTGTTGCTGAAATAGCAAACGAAAGCTGTTTTAAGGAAATGTCTTAAAAGCATAGACGTAGCGCGGTAGTTCCATGTGTGGTGTTCGCTTAAAAAAGCTAAAGAAATTCCATCCAATGTTATGTACAGAGAGGATTGATGATGATGGGTAAGAGCATGTATGACAAAGAAGCAAAAGACCGGCAGTATTCTACGCGTTATCATACGCTTGGCACCTCATCAGGCGTACGTCGACTCTTGCGCGATTACCATACGTTAAAAGAGCGAAGATATAAAGGGGATTACGTCGCTTGTGATATTTTAACAGATTTGGAAACGGCTATTTCTCTTGCGCGTTTAACAACAAGACAAAGCGAAACCTTAGGGCTCATCTATTTCAAGGACTTCACTCAGAAAAAAGCGGCGGAACGGCTGGGTCTACGGCAAGACACAATAAGCAGGCATGAAAAAGCGGCGATTCAAAAGGTTGGAGCGGTCTATCAATTTTGGACAGATGTTAGCGAAGGATATTAACTCATTGGAGGGTGGAAGATGACAAATGCAGAACTGAAAGCAAAAATAGATAATTTATGGAAAGAAACAAAAGCAGGAAAGTTGCCGCGTGATCGCCGATTAAAAGCAATTGAAGGGCTGACAGAAACATATTTTCAGACGTCGGGTCGGATGCCGGATGGAGGAGCGCTTGTTCGTTTAACTACGCTTTGTCTTTATGAGGAAATTACTAACCCGCATCCAGATAAAATGACGCGAGAAGAGTATCCGATTATGAGCGATAACCAGTATCGGCGAAAAACGGAAGGGAGACATGTTGGGCGTGTCGGCTTAACCGGTAAATTGAAGCCATTAACCCGGGAAGTCCCGCTGTCTCTCGCGGCTAACATTGCAACGGACGGAAGGGAATATGGTTATCCCTCTCGGCGCGAAATAGATGTGCAGGAAGCAATTGACATGGAGTTTTATCCCCACTTGACTCGAAAAAATGCAGAGATTAGCTGATCATCAATCTTTGAGTGTTTGTTTAAAAAGTTCGCTTTTTATCTTTTTGAACAAGCACGATGCAATGAGTGAAGCCGATGCATTCTTTTAAAGTTAGCTATGAGTGGTTTTCTCGTAGATGGCGCATTGAGCGAAACCATTGCCTTTTTGAACACGCTCTTTAAGAAAAAAAGTAAAAATTTTTTTGTGAAACTATCCATCTTTTCAGCAAGTAGTTATCTAACCTCTTATGAAGGAGAGACGAAGCCACTTACTCCCTGATCTCATCGTTTTTCTACCATCTAAGAAGCAATCATTAAATAAACAGTTAGTTTTCACGATTAAGAACATATTTGCTTTTCAGCGTAGACAATCGGCAGAATTTCATGACATTCTGATGGTCGTTCAAATGGACGGCTTTTTACTTTGCGCTAAAAGGGGGGAATGAACAGTAGGGGAGCAACTTAGATGTCTGCGAAAAACGGAGGTCAGGCGCAAGGGTCTGGATCTTTCTGAAAAAAACAATGCAGTCGGAAATCGATAACCGACTATAAGTTCCGCTAATCATTAAGCGGAACCACATTATACAAAAATCTAAGGAGGAATTATTTATGGCAATGGAATACAAAGGTGATGAGGTACTATTTGCAGTCGCAATATCAGACGAGAATGGGGAAACGTTGGTTCGACCATTTAACCAAACAGGTGGATCAACAAATATCTCTGCAGAAAGCATTGATTTAACGACGAAGGATAAAACGGGATCTGATTACGGCAGCGTTTCGCAAGAAGTGTCCTTAGAAGGGATTGTTACGGAAGGGGATCCATTTGTGAGTCACATTAAAAAGGCGATTCGCAATAAGGAGTTCGTGAAAATTTACGAGATTGACACGCGCACGAAAGAAGCGGAGCATGGCATGTACATGGTTTCTTCTTTTGAACGCACGTACAGCAACGGAGAGTTCGCGACCTACTCTTTAAGCGGGACGTTAAGCGGTGAAGTCACTGAAGAAGCATTGGTGGAAATCCCTGAGGGGGCTCCAGCGGCTGAGTGAACTCCCTAATCAGCTCGAAGTACTAGGAGAGCCGGAGTTGTTGCCGGTTTAGCCTGGTGATGGAGTGTGTGGGCGAGGGCAACAACGTCTACGTCTAATAACAGCGGGATAGGGGCTGTGTCAAACCCAAAACGATTGAAAAACATAACAGGGCAATGGCACCGTGCTTGTCTCTTTCTCTGCAAGCACAGCTTCGATGACTATCCGTCGAGACAACTCGATGGGAAAGGTATCGTAGCTTTGCTCCGCTGCACGCTCGATAGGAAAAAACCACGCCTATCGGGCTTTTGAAAAGATGCAGCGGCTTTGCTCATTGCTTCGGGGTTGTCTCAAAAGGGAAAAAAGACCCTTTTGAGACACCTCCTTTAATTACTGAATATAACCGAGAGGATGATGGACAGATGGCGACATTTGAAATCCAAGGAAAAGAGTACGAGCTTAAGTTAAATTTTGAAAGTGTGAAGTACTTAAACAAAGTGGTAGAGGGCGGTTCTTTAGGCTTGATCGGAAAAGCGATGATGGGAGACATCGAGGTTTTCTCACACATTGTCCATGCTGGGCTATTTCACCAGGGGAAGCATTTTTCCTTTAAGGAAGTAGAGGCAGAAATTGAACAGGCGATCGCCAACGAAGCGTTGGATGGCCAGGACGTGTTCGCCATCTGCAACGAGGTCGTGACCGAAAGTTTTTTCTACAAAAAGCAAGTGAGCAAGCTTCTGGCAGACAATCCAGAAGCGTTCGAGGCTCTCAAGAAGCTGAAATCTTAAGCGAATTAGGAGAAATAACGGAGGTGGAACGCCTGCTGGCAGATGGTTGGCGTTATTTACGGTTAACACCTGCCGAATTTTACCGACTGACACCGCGAGAATTTCAAATCATGATGCGGATGGAACGAGAGCACCTCCATGATGAATTGGAGCGGGCCGCGCGCATTGCTCTCATGCATGAGCAAGCCGCACGGGCTAAACGACCGAAGTTGTCCGATCTATATAAGCGTCCAACAAATGAACGAAACGATGAATCACTCGTGGAAAAAGCGGAGGCAGCCCATCACGCGCAAGAATGGCTCGCGCAATTTACCTTTGAAGCGCGCGAAAAACGGAAGGAAAGGAGGTAGGATTTATGGATAGTATTATTTCATTCGGAAAGGATTTAAAAAAGTGGTCAGAAGGTTTTACTGAAACAGCAAAAAAGCTTGGGGAGTTTTCTAAGGCGAATGAAGACTCAATAAAGGCAATAGAGGAGTATGGAACAAAAGTCGCTGGAATAGGCGAAAAGCTGTCTGACGGCCTTAGCTCAGCTGTGAAAACTGCTTCAGAGTTTGAAGAAAGCCTGTCTAGTGTAGGAAAGATGCTTGGGATATCGGAAGATGCGCTTGCTGGATTTTTAACTAAGCTGAGTCCAATAACCTTGGCGATCGTTGCCATAGGAGCAGCCCTTGTTTATGCTTACAATGAATTTGAGTGGTTCCGCGACATTGTCGATGCGGCATGGGCGAAAATTGAAGAGGTAATTACGACTGCAGCCCAAGCGATCTGGGATATTCTTACCGAAATTTTCGGGCAAATTATGGAGATTATTTCCCCGGTGATGGAGCTTATCAAGGAAGACTTTACAGCAGCGGGGGAAGCCATTTTAGAAAATTTTGGCGAGGCGTTTACGTTTGTTGCCGATCTTATCTCCGACGTTATTACGTTTATTAGTGAAGTGATTATGAGCGGTCTCGCCGTCATTCAAGAATTTTTAGCGGAACATGGCGATACAATCACGGAAATTTTGATAGGGGCTTATGAATTTATCAAAGAAGGAATCGAATTTGTCATCGGCTTTATAGCGGACATTGTTGGAACAGTTCTAGACGCGGTATCGCAATTTTGGGAAGAGCATGGTCAAACGATCATGGACTTTGCAGCCGCCGCATGGGAGACGATTCAAACAGTGGTCTCTGAAGTGATCAACGCGGTGATGGAGGTCGTCAATCAAATCCTTGATCGGATTAGTGAACTATGGGACGAGCATGGAGAAACGATTATGGCGATTGTTAAAGGTGCATTCCAATTTATTAAGACCACCATCGAAACCGTTATCGACGTTGTTCGTGAATTCATCAGCAAGGGACTGGAAGCAGCTAAAAGTATTTTCGAAACCGTATGGCCGGCCATCTCTAAAATAGTTGAAGTTGCTTGGAAGCTCATTAAAACGAGTGTTGAAAATGCGATTGACATCGTGTCAGGAATTATCGATACAGTCATGAACATTATCAAGGGTGACTGGGAAGGTGCTTGGGAGGCCATTAAAAAAACTGGGGAAAGAATTTGGGACAACATCGTATCCTTTTTCGAAAGTGTCAACCTGATTGAAATTGGTAAAGACTTAATTCGCGGATTGTGGGAAGGTATTGGTAAAATGGGGGATTGGATTCTTGGAAAAATCAGCGGCTTTATGGATAATATCACCGGTGGAATTAAGGCGTTCTTCGGCATCAATTCACCTTCACGTTTGTTCCGCGACGACATCGGTCAATGGTTACCAAAAGGGTTGGCTGTAGGGATCGAAGGCAACCTAAATACAGTAGATAAGGCAATTACGGTCATGACCAATCTAGTGCCATCAGAGGTTGACGCCCCTGTGATGGCGCCGATGGAGGTTTCTCGTCCAAATGTAGCTGAAGGTTTTATTCGAGGAGAATTAGCGGTAGCTGGAGGCACCGCGGCAGCAAATTCTGAAAACTTGCTAAGCCAAATCGTGGACGAATTGCGGAAGCAAAAGAATCGGATCATTGAAATGGATTCTCGAATTGTTGGCCGCTTAGTTGAGCCGCATGTGTCAGAAAACCAAGGACGAAATACTCGCATTAGACAATCATTTGGATAAGAAAGGGGGTTTTCTTTTTGTTAGAGAATGTAGAAAACATGATTTTTAATGGAATAGATTTAGCAGACATTTTTACCGATCGTGACGAAGGTGCGTATTTTATTGTAAACAGTGTGTCAGGACGGGGAATAACAGGTGTAGAAAATACATTAATCCATGTTGCGGGAATGGACGGGTCTTACCCGTCCAGTTCTCGTTTAGCCTCTAGACAATTAACGATCGATATTACGATGAAAGGGACGTCTTTTGAAGATTTACGAAAACGTATCGAGCGGTTGAATGAGATCTTGTTCACTCGTAATGTTGATGTGCCGATCGTTTTTAATGATGAGCCTGACCGTGTTTACTATGGCAGGATCGATAATGTTTCGGATAAGTTTGAGGCTTCTCATATTTATCAAGCACAAATTTCGATTATCTGCTCAGATCCTTATAAGTATGGACAGGAAAAAAAGCTTACTTTTCCGTCAGATGCCGTAATGTTTACAAATCAAGGCACAGCTGAAGCCGATCCTGTCTTCGAAATGGAGGTGCTTAAACCCGCTACGTTTGCTATGGTCCAAAACCAAGACGACCAGTATCAAATGATCGGCCGACCGGTGGATGCGGACAGCGATCCGTTTGAAGCTGAAGAACTAATTATGCATAAAACGATGTCGACAACGACAGATTGGACAACGGCAAATCAAGTGGACAATGGTGTGGTATCCGGTACGATGGTTAGCGACGGTAATGCGTTTGTTGTTCAGTCATTCGGGACACAAGGTCAGGCGAAATGGTACGGCCCTGCGTTGAAAACAAGCCTTCCGAAAATGTTACAGGATTTTCGAATGGAAGCTCGTGTTGAAAACCTTAATGGGAGAAACCTAGTCGGTAAAGTAGAAGTGTATTTACTGGATGTAAACAATAACATTCTTGCAAGAATAAGCATGGTAGATGCGTGGCGGGGGTACAACAGGAATCGAGCAGCATCTGTTATTAGTAATAATAAAAGGACACAGGCGCTGCACAGAATAAGTGAGACAACCGCACAAGCACAGGGAGAATTGTGGAACAATTTTGACGGTATTTTGCGCCTTGAGCGTGTCGGCAAACAGTGGAGGGCATATGTTGCAAAAGTCGGTGAAGGAGGCGTGCATTATGCGCGGGAAACGAAAAATTTTCTTGATACAGGAAATGAATTTCAGCAGCAGATAGCGCAAATCCAGGTACACATCGGAATCTTTGACAATCTTTCTCCAGGAGCCATGCGCATCAAAGATTTGAAGGTGTGGAAGATAAATGATCCTGACGACCATCAAATTCCATATATTGCGCACCAGGGGGATATAATTACGTTTGATCATCAAGCGGCAGAGATTCTAATCAATGGAGAGCCGCGGCTAGATTTGAAAAATTTCGGCGGCCAATACTTCAAACTACCGCCGGGGCAGAACCAGCTCATTGTACAGCCTAGCGAATGTTTTAACACAAGTTTGCGATACCGGCAGCGCTACAGATAGGAGGTGTTACCATTGTCACAGATACACATAACCGATGGACAGACAGATCAAATATTGAGCGTAATTACGGCAGAGCATATTTTGTCAAATAACCATCATAAGTCGTTAAAAGACACACTAGAAACATTTTCTTTCGAGACTTTTGCCGATATGCCGTTTTCAAATTATCTCGGCAAGCTTAATCGTGTCATCATTCCGAACGAGGACGGGAAATATATTGAATTTGTGATTTTTGAAGCTGGAAAGTATCGAAGTGCGGATGGAGTTTTAATTACCGAAGTCTATACATCTGCAAGCTATCAGCTACTAAAAAAATCGAAGATAATCGAGCCGCAAATATTACCAGGGCAAACGACTTCTCAAGCAGTTGCTTTTGCGCTGTATAATACGGAATGGCAACCGGGCGTAATTACGTTTGTAGGGTCACGGACGTTTGAAATCGATGAACACACGAATCCGTACAGCTTTTTGAAACGTGTTGCCAATGAATTCGAACTGGAACTTCGTTTTCGTGTAGAGATCGACGGCAACAAAATTACGGGGAGATACGTAGATTTAGTGCCGGAGATTGGTGAATGGCAAGGCAGGGAGATTGAGTTAGGTAAGGACTTACACGGAATTAGAAGGATTGAGGAGGCGGGTGACGTTGTAACGGCGCTGGTAGGCCTCGGTCCTGTCCGCGAAGATGGAACACGACTCGAGGCGCTTGTGGAGGACAATGAGGCATTGCAGCGCTGGGGGAGAAATGGGCAGCATTTAATTGAAACGTATGAGCCGGAATCTACGGATGAAGATATGACACTGGCACGACTTACTGAGCTAACCAAAAACGAACTCGAAAAGCGCGTAAACGCTGTTGTTGAATACAAATGTGATATTGCCGATTTGGAAAATGTGCCGGGGATGGAAAACAAAAAAATTCGTTTCGGCGACACGATCAAAATTAAAGATGCAAAATTTAAGCCGCCGTTGTACCTTGAAGCGCGTGTCCACACACAGGAGCGTGACATCGTTAATCGAGCGCAAAAGACGGTGGAACTCGGTGATTTTATCGAATACACAGAGGCAGAAGTTATGTCGATTTGGCAGTCCTTGCAGGCGCAGATCCGACAAAAGATCAGTATGTCTGATCTACGGGAAGTGACGTATACCAAGCCGGAGATTGACCAAAAGGACGAGATCGTCTATCAAGATGGTACGGTCTATACAGATCAGCGCTCCGATCAAGTGAAACAAGAAGCAGAACAAGACGCAACCGATAAAGCGAATCGTGCTGAAGACAATTCAAAGCAATATACGGACAATGTTGCTACACAGGTAGAGCAGAACTCTCGTGAATTCACCGAGCAGTACGCTGAGAAAAAGGTATCTCAAAGCACTACACCGCCTAGCAGTCCATCATTTGGTGATCTTTGGATTGACATAAGTGGGGATCCCCACATTTGGAAACGGTGGAGCGGGACTCAGTGGGAAGCGCTAGAGCGAACGAACCTTAATCAGATGCTTGGCGAATTACAGTCGGATCAAATTGCAAATGGAGCGGTTGTCAGTGAGAAAATGGCTGATTTAGCGGTCACGCTTGAAAAGATCGCGAACAACTCGGTTGATACGACAAAGATCGCCGCTAATTCTGTCACGGCGCAAAAAATAGCGGCAGGGGCTGTAGAAACCGACAAACTAGCGGCAAACTCCGTAATAGCGGACAAGATCGCGGCAGGAGCGATAAATGCGGATAAAATTGCAGCAGGTACAATTACGTCTGATCTTATCAGTACAGTAGGACTCGATGCGGGCGTTATCAAGTTTGGCACGATGTCCGGTCAACGCATCCAAGCCGATACGATTACGGCAACTCAAATCACATCTGGCACGATTACTACTGACCTTATCAGCACAACTGGACTAGACGCCGGAGTAATCAAATTCGGAACCATGTCAGGGCAGCGTATCCAAGCAAACTCGATTAGCGCAGATCGTCTCAATGTTGGATCATTGTCTGCCATTACCACTAACTTTGGCACAATGACAGCAGGGACAATCACCGGTACAACTATCATTGGATCAACTATTACCGCAAACGGAAATAAGGGGCGCGTGGAGATAGATCAAAACGGATGGTTAGTCAGGGACGGGTCCGGCAATGTACGAATTGGAGTAACTACTACAGATCAGTCATGGTCATTAGCACAGCCAGCAGCTGTCCAGTTTTTAAATGATAGTGGTCAAAATGTCGGTTATATAGGAATGTATTCCAATCAAGACCGGATGTCGTTTTATAGCGCGTATGACATGATAATCACGGCTCCTACCATCCGCGTGGGCGGCGAAAGAGTGGAGTTCAGTGGATCTTTAAACGCCTATAATCATTTCAGGATTCACAGTGGTGATCTCCGATTCCAATTTTCGGAAGGCAACTATCTAGCGGAGCATCGGTCGCTTATTGCAGGTATTTCTTTTGGACGTACCGATAATGAGAACGCTGGCGGTATCCAGTTTAGAAATTACAACACGAGTGGCACCGGATGGTATTCTATCGATGAACGCAGGCACACAGGGGTAGATATCGTGACGCGTAATCGAGGTTCTTGGACTACTGCTCTGAGGATCGAGCCAAACGGGAATATGTACGCAGCTGGTTCCAAGTCAGGTATAGTAGACACCGAAAATTATGGGACGAGGGCATTGTACGCATACGAGGGGACTATGAATTGGTTCTTTGATTTAATATCAGCCTCATTAGAGAATGGGGAGAGCTTTATCACTATCAACCCTATGTTCCTTGAAACTATTACGGATGAATATTTCGTCAAAACCTTCACTCAAAACTGTTGTAGTGTTCAAGTTATAAGCAGGGAATCAAACGGTTTTTGGGTTAGGACTGAATCAGAGGAAGAAAAGGCGGAGGTAGTTTTTGAAGTCTACGGGCTCAGAAAAGGCTACGAAGATGTTTATATGGAAGAAATTAACACGAATTAACATTAAAAGGAGAATGGACGATGAAGGGAAAAGTGACGTTTGAAGCACAGGAAGTTTGCAAGTTACTTGCTCAGAAAATCGCATCGCTAGAAATCCAACTAGCAAGTGAGCAGACTGCCAAGCAGGCGATTGTTAAATACACAGAGGAACTTGAGCAAAAGCTGGAAAAGTATGAAGAAGAAACAGGGGGCTGAGTAAAGGCGTTCTTTTAAACTGCCTCACTACATTAAAATCTGTTATGGAGTTACTTCCATAGATAAATTTATTCAGTTGAAATTCCAGACACCCATGCTTAGTTTAAGTGTTTGTACAAAAAGAGTGCTTTTTCTCTTTTGAACAAACACGAATCAATGGGTGGAGCCATTGCATATTTTCCCACCCAGCTAGTAGTGTTTTTTTCGTAGCTGGTGTGTTGAGTAGAACTATTGCCTTTTGACATGCTAGAAAAAATTCGAGCGTATTAAAGGGTGATGGAATTTGCTGATTATCAAAACCCTGTTCAAGCTGCTAAAAGCTATAGAAGAGGGTTTTTCTTTTATATTAATTAAAGAAAGGAGCAACCACTTGGAAAGAATCGACATTATTTTTAAAGCCGCCACAAGCTTTATCGGCTTTGTTATTTCGGCGATGGTAGGCGGGCTGGGGCTCGCTTTTACTGTTTTGGTGGCGATGATGGTTATTGATTTTGTTACAGGGATCATGGCCGGTACAAAAGAGGAAGGAGTCAGCAGTGAAGTTGGGATAAGAGGGTTATTAAAAAAGATCTACATTATCCTGCTTATCTCCGCCGTGTATCTGCTGCAACAGGTTGTTGAGATTGCCCAATTTGCCGGCGATGCGATTACGATTACGTTTATCGTATTAGAGTTCATCAGCATTGTGGAAAACGGCGGCAGATTGGGTGTGCCGTTACCACAGAAATTAAAAGACGGAATGAAAATATTGAAAGGAAATAACCAATAATGCCATTTTCAAACTATCGAATCACAAGTCCATTCGGCTGGCGCAATCATCCGGTAAGGGGTGGTCGGGAGTGGCATACGGGAATTGACCTGGTGAAATCGCACCGGGCGCCGATCCTAGCGTTTACTGATGGTGAGGTACTATTTGCCGGCTTTGGGAAATCTGGCACTGGCTTTGGCGGATATGGCAATGTTGTGCTGGTCAAAGACCGTAACAACCGCGGTCAGCTGTATGCCCACTTGGACAGTGTGTCCGTGAGGAAGGGGCAGAAGTTAAAGAAAGGTCAGGAGATCGGCAAGCAAGGGTCAACGGGCGTTTCCACCGGCTCTCATTTGCACTTTGAGGTGCGGAAAAAAGCGCAGCCCACGCCGCCGTATGGCTGGGAATCGGACAGGCAAAACAACTGCCTTGATCCGACAGAATACCTGCAGTTGTTTGAAGCTATGAAAAAAGCTACGACCTCCGCCGTGCTGCGCAAAGGTGCCAGCGGTAGCACTGTACGTAGACTGCAAAACATGCTACTGACTGTCGGCGAAAAGCTGCCGAGATATGGCGCTGACGGAAAACTGGGGAATGAAACCGTTGAGGCGATAAAGGCGTTCCAGAAACGTCAGGGCATCGCTGTGGATGGTGCTGCCGGTCCGCAGACGTTTGGTGCGCTTGAAAAAGCAATCCCCAAGTACAGCAGAGTTTTACGACAGCAATCTAAGATGCTATCCGGTAATGACGTCAAGGCGATCCAGCGGGTTGTAGGCGTTAAAGATGATGGCAAATACGGACCGGTAACCGCCGCAGCTGTGAAGGATTATCAGCGTAAGTATGGCCTGACGGTGGATGGCGCGGTCGGTCCGCAAACGTGGGGGCATATGTTTGGTTGATTATAGTGTGTGTTGATAGATACATGTATTATGTCTTTATTCCTTCCCACTTTTCTATCTTGGGCTGTGTCAAAAGCTAAAATTTGGACAATAGCTACTAAGATGTCTCAAGAGAGGAAAAATCCCCTTTTTGAGACATCTCCTCTATCATTTTTCTCCCCTAGTAGCAACATAGTTCACAGAATTTTGCGGGACCATGTCCCGCAAAATTCTGTGAAAAGTTTGTTACAGTTCGCTGCTTTCTTTAATTACAAAATCCTTTAAAAAGTTACAAAAAACTTCTCTTTTCTACAAAAAAATATAATGGAAGCAAGTAATAAACAGGTTGTTCAATAAGGTATAGGGTGTCCTTTTATAACGTTTCCATAGTGGTAATAGTCCGCTTTTGTCCCAGTTTTTCTCACAGCTTTTACCGCACGTTTGTGGAGCGAAAAGTCTATCCCTTGATTGATCAAAGGCTGCGCGGTTTGTTCGTCGTACTTGACTCTGACTAGCGGAAATATCAATTGCATATCCGGATGAAATCCCCGCCTTATTGGCAACCTGACTTTGTTTTTGTGAAGAGGAGGGAGGAAGCGAAAGCAATACGTGTTGATAAAGCCGCGATGCTTACTCGAATGCCCTGACACAGACAGCTATGCATTATATGTTTCACAGCTTCGTTTTTCGGACTTAATTGACAAGCTCACCGATCAATTAACAAGAAGAAAAGGGCAACAACAATTTTTTAGCAACACAGAACATTTCCGGACGTGAAACAAACTGTTTACTCTTGCCGTCGTCTTTATGAAAGTATGTGAATATTTTCACTTACAAAGCTATTTATCTTAACGGATGTCGATTATTATTGGCCCCATTTTTCAGTAAACCTAACTTTGTGAACGAAGTCACAAAATATCAACAGCACAAAAACACAAGGGGCCGAGAGGTAAAAGTCGATAAGCTGTCTTCCATTTATGCAATCATCAGTTGTCTACTATACAAAAAATGAAAAAAACTTAAAAGACGAGGCAAAATTCACAAAACAAGGAGTGATAACAATGGCTCAGGCAGTTAAAAAATTAGAGCAAACCAAAAATGTAGTCAAGAATGTGCCGGTGGAAGAGAAACCAAAAAAAGAAGTGAATTTTGTAGCTTTGCTCATTACGGTGGCAATCGGAGCGATCATTTGGTTTATCAACCCGCCTGCGGGCTTGGATCAGCAAGCATGGCATCTATTTGCTATTTTCGTAGCAACGATTGTCGGGTTGATAATTAAACCGCTTCCAATGGGTGGCGTAGCCATTCTTTCGATGACAACCGTGGTGCTGACAGGCACATTGGAGCTCAATCAAGCATTGAGCGGATTTCAAAATACGACGATCTGGTTAATCGTCATCGCGTTTTTTATTTCGCGGGGATTTATCAAAACCGGTCTCGGAAACCGCGTTGCCTATATGTTTGTAAAGAAATTCGGCAAGAAAACATTGGGTCTTTCCTATTCCTTGCTGGTAAGTGATTTAATGCTTGCGCCGGCAATGCCAAGTAACACGGCCCGCGGCGGCGGTATTATGTTTCCGATTATCCGCTCGCTCTCAGAAACATTCGGGTCATCTCCGGAGAAAAAGACAGAAGGAAAAATCGGCTCGTTTTTAACAAAGGTTGCTTTCCAGGGAAATATGATTACTTCGGCCATGTTCATGACAGCGATGGCTGCCAATCCGTTAGCCGCATCGCTTGCCGCTGACACGGCGGGAATTAACATCACCTGGACCGGCTGGGCGGTGGCGGCGATTGTCCCTGGGCTTGTCAGTCTGATCGTCGTTCCTTACTTTATCTACAAGGTGTATCCGCCGGAAATCAAAGAAACCCCGGCTGCGGCACAAATTGCGGAAGAAAAGTTAAAAGAAATGGGTGCGCTGAAGAAATCAGAATGGAGTATGATTGCTGTTTTCTTTTTAATCCTGGGACTTTGGATTTTCGGCAGCAAAATTTCCATTGATGCCACAACGGCTGCACTTATCGGTTTATCTGTCTTGTTGCTGACTTCCGTTCTCTCCTGGAACGACATTAAAAAAGAGCAAGGCGCATGGGATACGCTTATCTGGTTTGCAGCTCTTGTCATGATGGCGTCCTTCTTAAACGAACTGGGCATGGTTCCTTGGTTTAGTGAATTAATGGGGAACAGCGTCAGCGGAATGGTATGGATTTTGGCATTGGTAGTATTGGCGCTTATTTACTTCTATTCTCATTACTTTTTTGCGAGTGCTACAGCTCATGTCAGCGCCATGTACGCAGCGTTTCTTGCCGTTGCGATCGCAGCAGGAGCACCGCCGATGCTGACAGCGTTGCTGCTTGGATTCTTTGGTAACTTGTTCGGCTGTATTACGCATTATGGCAGCGGCCCGGCACCTGTGTTTTTCGGTTCAGGCTATGTGAGCCAAAATAAGTGGTGGTCGATCGGATTCGGCATCTCGCTGATTCACATCGTGATCTGGGGTATTGTCGGCGGGCTCTGGTGGAAAATCCTCGGTTTATGGTAAGTTGCTTTTCGTGTCAAAACCGGATGCGACGCCTTGCGAAGCTGCAGCTGGAAGAAATAAAAAGTTTGTAAAAATATTGGAGGGGTATCGATGAATCATTCAACGGAAACCTGTATGAGAGAACTATCCGTGGACAAAATTACCGAAGCTGTGAAAAGACTGTGCATCGAGGCGGCCTGTGATCTGCCGGAGGATGTTGAAAAACTGATTCGTGAAGCAGTGGATAAAGAGGAATCGAAATTCGGCAAATACAGCCTTGAAAAAATCGTGAAAAACGTGGAGCTCTCACGCAATGAAAATGCGCCAATGTGTCAGGACACCGGCATTGTTGTCGTGTTTGCCGAAGTGGGGCAGGACCTGCGCCTTGTCGGCGGTAGCTTGACGGATGCCATCAATGAAGGAGTACGGCAAGGCTATGAAGAGGGATACCTGCGAAAGTCCGTCGTTGAGGATCCTGTTCTTAACAGAAAAAATACCGGTGACAACACGCCGGCTGTGATTTATACGGAGCTGGTACCGGGAAATGAGATCAAACTGCAAATTCTTCCTAAAGGGGCAGGCAGTGAGAACATGGGAGCATTAAAAATGTTAAAGCCTGCCGAAGGGCTGGAGGGCGTTAAGAATTTCATCATTCAGGCCGTCACACAAGCGGGAGGAAATCCTTGTCCGCCCGTCATTGTCGGAGTTGGAATCGGCGGCACAATGGACAAAAGCACACTGCTGGCAAAAAAAGCACTTGCCCGTCATGCCGGTGAACCGCATGCCAATCCGGAGTACCAGGCGCTGGAAGAAGAGCTGTTGGAGGAAATCAACAAATTAGGAATCGGACCGCAAGGCTTTGGCGGCAAAGTAACGGCTTTGGCGGTTCATATTGAAACGTATCCCACGCATATCGCCACGATGCCGGTGGCTGTCTGCTTGAATTGTCACGCCGCACGGCATAAAGAAGTAACACTTTAAGTGTTTATTCAAAAAGATCGGTTTTTATCTTTTTGAATAAACAATTTAATAACGAGGAGGGAACAGATATGTCTCATGTGAAAAAAATTGTGACACCTCTCACAGAGGAACAGGTGAAGGGTTTGCAGGCAGGTGATCAAGTATCGATTTCCGGAGTAATTTATACTGCCCGCGATGCGGCGCACAAGCTGTTGACAGAAGCGATTCAAACTGGAGAAGAGCTGCCGGTGGATTTCAAAGGTCAAATCATTTATTACGCTGGTCCAACTCCGGCAAAACCGGGACAAGTCATCGGGTCCTGTGGTCCGACTACCAGCGGCAGAATGGATGCTTATTCGCCGACAATGATGGCGCAGGGGCTGAAGGGAATGATCGGCAAAGGTCCCCGCAGCAAGGAAGTTGTCGAGTCAATGAAAGAAAACAATGTTGTATACTTTGCGGCCATCGGCGGTGCCGCCGCGTTGATCGCGGATTCCGTCAAGGAGGCGGAGGTTGTCGCGTTTGATGAGCTTGGACCGGAAGCAATCCGGCGGCTGGTAGTGGAAGATTATCCGTGCATCGTTGCCATCGATGCACAAGGAAACAACTTGTATGAGCTCGGAGTAGAACAATACAAAGTAACAGATTAGTACAGACAAAAGTCAGGGAGGGATATTCCCAAATGTTAGCTTTCGATGTAGTAGTAGTGGGGGCAGGGGGAGCCGGTATGATGGCTGCCCTGTCGGCAAGTGAAGGAAAAGATTTGAATGTGGCGGTAATCAGCAAAGTATTTCCTACCCGATCCCATACAGGAGCCGCCCAGGGCGGGATCAATGCGGCGATGAGAAATCGGGACAATACCGATTCCACCGAAAAGCATTTTCGGGATACCGTCAAAGGCAGTGATTTTTTAGCAGACCAGGATGCGGTGGAGTTTTTTACATCGAAGATGCCGTCGGTGATTGCGGAGCTTGATTATTACGGCGTCCCGTTTTCCAGAGATCAGAACGGCCGCATTGCCCAGCGTCCGTTTGGCGGAGCATCCAGCCCGCGAACCTGTTATTCGGCAGATAAAACCGGTCACGTTATTTTGCATGCATTATACGAGCAGTGCTTGAAGAACAATGTCCAGTTTTTGAACGAGTGGTTCTTGCTGTCTACGGTTGTTGAAGACGGAAAGCTGGAAGGCCTGGTAGCGATGGACATCCGCAGCGGCAAGATTCATCCGATCCAGACAAAATCGGTGGTGATTGCTTCCGGAGGCTTCGGACGGATTTACTGGAGCCGGACGACAAATGCAATCAACATGACCGGCGACGGCACCGCAGCATGCTTTGAAGCGGGAATTCCGTTAAAGGACCCAGAATTTGTGCAGTTTCATCCTACCGGTCTTGCCAATACAGGAATATTGTTGTCGGAAGCGTGTCGTGGAGAAGGCGGTTATTTAGTAAACAAAGACGGGGAGCGATTCATGAAGCGCTATGCACCGGAAAAAATGGAGCTTGGTCCGCGCGATTTAGTTTCCAGATCAATTGAAACGGAAATCAGGGAAGGACGCGGTTTCGGAGAAGGCATGACATCGTATGTGCTGATGGATTTACGTCACCTCGGCGAGCAAAAAATCATGGAACGATTACCGCAGGTACGGGAATTGGCAATGGAATTTGAAGGGGTCGACATCATTAAAGAGCCTGTTCCAATCCGACCGAGCTGTCATTATATGATGGGCGGTATCCATGTCACTGATCATGAAACCTGCAGCACGCCGATCGACGGTATTCACGCGGCAGGGGAATGTTGTTCTGTTTCCATTCATGGGGCTAACCGCCTGGGCGGCAACTCGGTGGCTGACGTCGTTTTTTACGGGAAATACGCCGGACTTGGGGCAAAAGCGTCGGCAAAGCGCCGCCAGCTTGGAAATGCGCAAAGGCTCGCAGGAGAAACAGCCAAATGGGAACAAGAGTTTCAAAGAATACGAGAGAAGCAATCCGGAATCAGCATGTTTGATATCCGTAACAGACTGGCAGAAACAATGTGGTATAACGTCGGGATATTCCGAACCGAGCAGGACATGAAAAAAGCGTACGACACCATCAATCAGCTCATCAACGAGTATGAGGATGCTTACGCCGGCGATCCTGCGGAGAAATACAACATGGCATTCATTAATTATGTGGAGCTTGGAAACATGTTAAAGCTGGCGAAAGCAATCACTTTGGGTGCCATTCACCGTAAGGAAAGCAGAGGTTCTCATTCCAGAGCGGATTATCCTGCTCGTGACGATGCCAATTTCCTCCGACACACGCTGGTTTATAAGGACGGGGAAAATTATCGACATGAATATTTGCCGGTAACGATTACAAAATATCAACCGGAGGAGCGGAAATACTGATGGAAAAAATCTCTTGCAAAATCAAACGATTCAATGGATCGGAAGCATGGTACCAGGAGTATGAGGTGCCGTATGAAAAAGGAAAAACAATTTTATGGCTTCTGACAACAATTCGGGAAGAACAGGATCCGACGTTGAATTTCACTTCTGCATGCCGCCATGCGATTTGCGGTAGCTGTGCCGTTCGGATCAACGGCAATGCGTTTTTGGCCTGTAACACGCCGCTGGACGAAGTCATCGAAACGTTCGATACGATGACGCTAACCTTTGAACCGCTGCAAAACTTTGAAGTAGTGAAAGATTTGGTAATCGTCTGGGAACCAAAGATGGAAAAAATGAAGAAGGTAAAGCCGTGGCTTGAGCCGACAGCCAACGGCAGCAAAGAAACAGGGTTCCTGCAAACCGAGGAAGAATTTCATCAAATTGCCGCGCCGACCGACTGTATTTTATGCGGTGTTTGTGCCTCGGAATGTAATCAGCTGACGGTGAATCAGGATGGATACCTTGAACCGTTTATCTTGAACAGAGCGTACCGGTTTGCTGTCGATTCCCGGGACGGATCACCGGAAGAGCATCTCCGTCCTGTCCTGGAGAATGAATTGTGGAAATGCCTGCACTGTATGCAGTGCGTCTCCAAATGTCCAAAATCAATTCCGCTGACAGATGAAATTGCTTATTTGCGATCGGAAACAATGAAAATGGGTGAAATGAACAATCAGGGGGCCAAGCATGCTTATGCTTTCCATGATGACGTCAAGAAGAAAGGCCGCCTGAACGAAACGATGCTTCCAATTAAAACGGATGGGCTTGTGCACACAGCAATGACGAAGGTGCCGTTTGCTCTGCGGATGATCAAAAAGGGTAAAATCAATCCGTTCCATTTCCCGAAAGAAGTCGAAGGGATTGCCGGCGTCCGGGCATTGTACGAATATGCTAAGGAGGTAAAAGACTGATGAAATATGCGTTTTTTCCAGGATGTACGTTGGAATCGGCGGCGGAAGAGCTGATGATTTCCACAAAAAAGGTGGCATCTGCTTTAGGCATTGAATTGATCGAATTGAACGGCTGGACATGCTGCGGAGCAAGTCATATCCAGGACGTGGATGATTTCCTCGCCACTTCCATTAACGCCCGTAACATCGCCCTAGCGGAAGAGCTTGGGGTCGACAAGCTGTTGACGGTCTGCAACACATGTACATTGATGCTGCGGACATCAAAATTAAAGATGGACAAAAATGAAAAATTAAACACCAAAGTAAACACAGGCTTAAATAACATTGGCCTTGAATACAAAGGTACGGTGGAAGTGACCCATTTGCTGTGGGCTTTAATTGAAGACTATGGGTTGGAAAATTTGAAAAAAACGGTGAGGGTTCCCCTGAAAGGGCTGAAGGTGGCAAACTTTTATGGGTGCCATATTCTGATGCCGCCTAACATCATGGGCTTTGAAAATCACATGAATCCGCGGTCTATGGAGCTTGTTGCCGAAGCGCTGGGAGCGGAGTGTGTCGACTTTGATCAGCGCCTTGGCTGTTGCGGATTTCATGCGGTTTTTCCGGCACAAAAGGAAGTCATGAATATGACGGGAATCAACTGCTTATCTCCTAAAGATGCAGGGGCGGATTGCATCGTAACCCCTTGTCCGTTGTGCCAGATGCAGCTTGACGCCTATCAGCCTGACGCTCAAAAAGGCTTTAATGAGGATATTACAATGCCAATCCTTCATTTACCGCAATTGATCGGACTGGCATTAGGATTCAGCCCGGAAGAACTGGCGATTAACAGACATGTGGTTGATGCGATTCCAGCGTTAAGCAAAGGTTTCTTACCGGTATAGCATCTGTTTGTACTGCGAGGTGGAAGAGATCATGGACTATGTTTATGAAAAACGGGTCAAACTGGCAGGCAGTGTGAATAAAGGATTGCTTTGTGTTCTAAATATCACCGATGACTGGATTCATGACCAGTACGGGGAAAGCTATATTCATCACGGCACGATTTACTCCAGCACCGTACCGTTTCATCCGCAATCGACATTCATCACCGGGTATTTTCAGGATGATGAGACGGAAAAATGGATCAAAGTAACGAACGGGGTTGCGCAATTGCATTCCGATAGCAAGGACAGTGGGTGGAGAGACAGACTGGAACCCTTTTTGGCGATTGAGTTCATGAAGGAAGTCTGATGATGAACCGGTTCGCCTTAATGGTGGACCGGTTCTTTCCATTGGCAAATGATGTTTTCTTTACTGGGTCTTCATGACCGGTACGATCAGCATGGGCTGTGTCGACCAAAACGAGCGGCAGCATTTTTCAACCTGTAAAGACTACATGCACCTGTGATAGAATGGTGGGAGCGCTATTTTGGATTTATCCAAAGTACAGGAACTTGACATGACATCATGAAGGTGAGTGGAAGCATTGCTGAGAAGAAGGTACAAGCTGCGTACTATCATAATTTTTCTTGTGATCGTCGTTGTTTCTATGTCGCTGCTGTTTACAGATTTACTCGTAACGAGAAGCGTTGGCGAAAATATCATGATCGATCAGGAGGAAAAAGCGTTGATGGCAGCAAGAATTGTTGCCAATTCAGAAATAGTACAAAGAGGACTGACGGAGAAAAAATCAGAGGAAGTACAGCGATATGCCAACGAGATCCTTGCCGCAACGGATGTGCTGTTTGTTGTCGTCATGGATATGAACGCCATTCGATACTCCCATCCTAATCCGGAAAAGGTGGGGAAATCATTTGAAGGCGGAGATGAAGTGGATGCTCTGAAAGGGCAGGAGTACAGCTCGATTGGAACAGGAACGCTGACGACCTCCTTACGTTCATTTACACCTGTGGTAAATGAAAACAATGAACAAATAGGCGTCGTCGCCGTTGGAATCTCGCTGGAGCATGTCGAACAGACTTTAAATCGAAGCCATCGAAATGTGATTATCGGCTCGCTATTCGGAATACTAATAGGAGTTATCGGCGCCGTTTTGATTGCCCATTACATTAAAAAAATATTGTACGGATTAGAGCCGTTTACGATTGCTAAAACCTTCGAAGAGCGAAATACAATGCTACAGTCGGTTCATGAAGGAATCATTGCCGTAGATAAAGACGCAAAAATAACCCTTGTGAATAAAACAGGGCTAAGGCTGTTTGCAAAAGCCGGTCTGAAAGAAGATCCGATCGGTATGGAAATTACGGAGTATATGCCGCCAACAAGATTGGATCGCGTGTTAAAAACAGGGAAGCCGGAACGGAATGAAGAGATGGAATTTAACGGAATATCCTTTTTGGTTAACCGTGTTCCGCTCGTTGTAGATAAGCAAATTATCGGCGCCATATCAACATTCAGGGATAAAACGGAAGTAAACGAGCTGGCCAAGCAGTTGACCGGCGTGAAAGGGTATGCCGAAGCGCTCCGTGCCCAATCCCATGAAGTCATGAACAAGCTCCACGTCATACTAGGCATGGTCAGAAACGAAGCTTATGATGAATTGAATTCCTACATCCTGCAGTTAGTTAACCATAAAAACAATGAAATCGGATTAGTGTCGAAAAACATGAAGGATCCAGTGCTGGCCGGTTTTATCATTGGCAAGCTCAGTCATGCCAGGGAAAACGGCATTAAATTGAAGTTTATCAACGAGACAGAGCTACCAGCTCCTGCGTCGGCGGATACTTCCCATGATATCATTACCATTCTCGGGAATCTGATCGACAATGCTGTTGAAGCATTAGCAGACAGCGAGGTGAAAAAAATTGAGGTGAAGCTGTCTTATTCAGAAAATCAGCTAACGATGCGTGTGGAAGATACCGGTAGGGGAATCAAGCGCGGACAATTGGCTGATATATTCGAAAAAGGCTTCTCAACAAAAGGAGAACATCGGGGCTACGGCTTATATTTAGTGAGAAAAAGTATCGATAAACTTGGCGGCAGTCTGTTAATTGATTCTTTTTATGGGGAAGGAACCGTTTTTAACGTTGAAATACCTTATGAAGCTGAGGTGGACGCTGTTGATTAATGTACTGATATTAGATGATGATCCGATGGTGGCTGAATTCAATAAGCGCTACCTGGAAGAAGTAGAAGGGTTTATGTTGACAGGGATCGCCGATTCGGTTAACAGCGCGCTGGAAATCATTGAAAAAGCCCCAGTCGATTTAATCTTGCTGGACATTTACATGGCCGGAAAAAACGGTCTGGAGCTATTAAAATATATAAGGGAAACAGGGCAGCAAAAAATAGATGTCATCCTTATTACTGCCGCTGCCGATGCGGAATCCATCCAAACCGCGCTGAGACTCGGGGCAATCGATTATATTATAAAGCCGTTTGAATTTGAAAGGTTCCGCCATTCCCTGCTAAAGTATAAGGAAAAATTTTATTTGTTAAATAAACAGGAGACATTAAATCAGGAAGAATTGGACAAAAAGATATTCCATCAAGAAAGCAAAGCGGTTACTGCGCTGCCGAAAGGACTGTCTCAATGCACCTTGAAAACGATTGTTGCGATCATTGAACAGTATAAAGACGCCCCGTTTTCTACGGAAGAAATTGCGGAAAGAAGTAATATCTCCCGGGTGTCTGTGAGAAAGTACTTGAAATTTATGAGCGATATTGGTGTTCTTGGGGAGCGAATGACATACGGCCCGGTCGGCAGGCCAACGTATCTGTATGTATTCAGGCCGTCACGCAGTACGCTCCTGTCCAAATTTTTGTAATATTTGATCAAAAAGGAAATGCGGAGCAATGCGACGAAAATGAAATGTGAAAATGACGGGATAACGGAGCAAATCGACGGAATGAAATGTGAAAATGACGGGAAAAAACTTCATTTCGGCGGAATCCCTGATCAAAACGACAGGAAAAAGTCAAAAACAGGCGGAATTCCTGACCAATCAATCGGCGTTTTTCGAATTTGTTCCGCAAGTATAATGATGGTCGTTTCCCTTTTTATGTACTAAAAAGCAGCCACCGGCTGCTTTTTTTAATTACAAAATCTTTTTTTATTTACGAAATATTTCATAAAATTTTCACATTTCTTATGATGAAACAGAAGTTTTTATGTGTAAGCGATTACACGACTAGGGGGAGAATGGTGATGGAAGTAAAAAATTTGAAGGATGAAGCGCTCAAAATTCACCGGGACAATATTGGCAAAATTGAAATAATGAGCAAGCTGGATATTAAGGACAGCAGCGATTTAAGCCTTGTTTACACTCCAGGGGTAGGAGATGTATGCAAGGCGATTGTCAAAAACCCGGGTGAAATGAACCGGCTCACCGCCAGAGGAAATATGGTGGGAGTGGTGACAGACGGGACTGCGGTACTCGGCTTAGGGGATATCGGTCCGATGGCGGCAATGCCTGTTATGGAAGGAAAGTGCATGTTGTTTAAGAAATTTGCGGGGATTGATGCCTTTCCGATTTGTCTGGACAGCAGGGATGTAGACGAAATCGTTCATATTGTAAAAGCGCTTCAGCCTACTTTTGCCGGAATTAATTTAGAGGATATTTCAGCACCACGCTGCTTCGAGATCGAAGCGCGGCTGAAGCAGGAGCTTAACATCCCTGTTTTTCATGACGATCAACACGGTACGGCGATCGTTGTACTGGCAGCCTTGATCAACGCACTGAAGCTTGTTGGAAAGAACAGGAATCTTGCCAGGATTGTGATTAACGGAGCCGGAGCAGCGGGAATATCCATTGCCGACTTATTGCTGGAAGCAGGATTTTCCGACATTACCCTCGTGAGCCTGGAAGGGGTTGTCCGCAAGGGAGAAAACTGGTTGAATGCCGGACAGATGAGGATTGCCGAGAGAACGAACCTCCGCAGCGTCGGGGGAACCCTGGGAGATGTGATCGCGGATGCCGATGTTTTTATCGGTGTCTCCGGGCCGGCGGCGTTGAAAGCGGCGCATCTGAAAAAAATGGCAAAAGATCCTGTTGTATTTGCACTGGCTAATCCAATCCCGGAAATTTATCCGGAAGAAGCTCTGGCTGCCGGCGCTGCGATAGTCGGAACAGGCCGTTCCGATTATCCGAATCAGGTGAATAATCTGCTGGCTTTTCCGGGAATTTTTCGTGGAGTCTTGGACGCCGGTGCCACGGACATCACAGTCGATATGAAAATTGCGGCAGCGAATGCCATCGCACAAATGATTTCCAAAAAACAGCTTGCTCCAGATTATATTATTCCGGATGCGCTGAATCAAGACGTTTCCGTTGCTGTTGCGAAAGCAGTTGCTGACACAGCGAATAAAACAGAAAAAAAGCAGGCGGAGAAAAGTTCTGTTTCCTGAACGGTGTTTTGATCAGGGAGCTGTAGCCGCTTGCTTCGAACGTGTTTTTTCAACGAGATAAAGTATCCTGTGGGAGCGGAAATTTCCGTTGACGAATAGAAATACCGACGGGCGTCGCGGAAATTCTTCCGCTGCTTCAAGGAGATGTATTTTGCTTAAGCTGCGCGGAGAAAATAGAACGTGTTTTTAAAAGTAGTGATCGCAGCGGAAAGCGGCAATCTTTCACAATTGACATGGCGGACGCAGCGCAAACGTGAATATGAAAGGAGAAGGGTGTAATGGCTGAAGCGGTGAAAAAAATAATAACTGCGAGTGAAAAGAAAAGTACAGTATATAAGCTGAGACCAATCTCAGAGACAAAAATTTTCAATATCCCTGTCATTGGTTTCGCCGTGTTTTTAGTGTTGACGATTATCAGTGTATATACGGGTAACCTTCCGGGAGGCATGATCGGCAGCCTGTTGGTAATGATTGTGTTTGGCGAGGCGCTTGGCTGGATCGGTGATCGGACACCGATCGTGAAGAGCTTCTTGGGAGGTGGGGCCATCATCGCTATTTTTGGATCCGCTTACATGGTCTACAGCGGTATTTTACCTGAAGCAGTTTCCGCCTCTGTCAACGATTTTATGACAACCGGCGGTTTTCTCGACTTCTATATTGCAGCGTTAATAACCGGAAGCATTCTTGGAATGGACTCGAAAGTGTTAGTGAAGATCGGTGCGCGGTATTTTCTTCCGATCATTGGTGCGGTTGTCGGCGCTGCCCTGATTGCAGGTATTGTCGGACTTCTGCTCGGTTTTACCTTGCGGGATGCGATTTTAGTCATCACGTTGCCGATTATGGGCGGCGGCATGGGGGCAGGAGCGGTTCCGATGGCGCAGGTGTATTCGGAATTTCTCGGACATTCGCCAAGCTACTACATTTCCATGCTTGTACCGGCGTTGGCACTCGGGAATGTGTTTGCCATCATCTTTGCAAGTTTGCTGAATAAGCTTGGAAATAAAATACCTTCTTTAACAGGAAACGGCCAGTTGATTAAAGGAATGGAAATTGAGAAGAGTGAAGCGAAGTTTGATGTTCAAAAGATCGGTGTAGGGTTGTTGATTGCGCTGCTGTTCTTTGCCACGGGTCAAATTCTCGGCAGCGTGATTCCGCTGCATCCGTATGCGATCATGATCATTCTCGTGGCTGTGGCCAAAATTTTTCATCTTGTTCCGAAAAGCATTGTTGCCGGGGCGAGCCAATGGTATCATTTTGTGGCGAAAACGTTCACATTTGCGTTGTTATTTGGAATCGGCGTTGCTTATACAGATTTGAGCGCGGTGTTGAGTGCTTTGAGCCTACAATACGTCCTTATTGTTGCCGGGGTGGTGACAGGTGCTGTTTTAGGTGCAGCCATTGTCGGAAAGCTTGTCGGCTTTTATCCGATCGAATCAGCGATTACCGCCGGACTATGCATGGCGAATATGGGTGGTACAGGGGATGTGGCCGTTTTATCCGCATCCAACAGAATGCAGATGATGCCCTTTGCGCAAATAGCCTCAAGGCTCGGCGGGGCATTGATTCTGCTGATCTCCGGATTGATCATACCGTTGTTTTTATAGCTTGGTGGTCAGGGAGGTAGTTCATAAGGGGGAGAGCATCCTTGTTGAACTACCTCTTAAATATCACATGTACTGCTTCCTATTATCTTCGATAGCTCCTCGATTATAAAAACATCTGATAGCCTTGCCCAGCATTCCCATTTTGAAAATTACTTTTTCACTAAAATTCATTAGCTCGTGTGAAAAATGATTTCCCTTCCGGAAAAAAATCAGCTTTGTCATTATTATTGCTAGATTTTGTGATACTAGATTATTCATCGGGACTGGCTTCTGCATATTTTTAAAGTAAAAGCTCCGATATATTTTATAGCAACTGCTATAAAAGGATGTTTAAAAAAGTCCGGGAAACAGTGCCGATGAATGTTGTAGTTGTGTTGCCCTTCTGCTGTCCGCGTACGTTCTGTGTACGCTGCGCTGCTCATGACTGCCGCGCCTTGAACTTCCGGCCACTGTTATTCCCTCCTTTTTAAACACGTTCTATAAGACTTTCTGCCAAACAAAAAAGGGGAGGTGACAGCGATGGTAAAAATTTATTTGGATCCTGGGCACGGTGGTACTGACACCGGAGCATCGGCGGGAGGAGTACACGAAAAGGATGTCGTGTTGAGCATTGCTTTGCGTGCGCGGGACATCCTGTTGAACGAATACGAAGGTGTCGAAGTGCGAATGAGCCGGACGACAGATGTTTTCGTATCGTTGGCTGACCGGGCAAATGATGCGAACACCTGGGGAGCGGATTACTTCATTTCTATCCATGCCAATGCATTCGACAGTACTTCCGCACGAGGTTATGAAGATTATATTCATGATTCCCTAAGTGACTCCAGTCTAACCGCACAGCGAAGAGATGTTTTGCATCCAATTGTTGCTTCTGCCACGGGGATCCCGAACCGCGGGAAGAAAAAAGCAAATTTCCAAGTGTTGAGAGAGACGGCGATGTCTGCTGTTTTGACGGAAAACGGATTTGTAACCAGCCCTGAAGACAGAGCGCTTATGTTGGATGAAAGTTGGTTGCAGGCAGTCGGAAGAGCGCATGCGGAGGCGGCGGCAGCGATCTTCAACCTTCAGCAACAAACGAATTCCAATGCTGTTTACAGAGTGATTGTTGACGGAACACAAGTCGGTGCCTATGGGCAAAAAGAAAATATTTTGAATGAAGTGCGACATCATCTAGGCGCTGCTGATGAAATCCTCATTCAAAAGGTATAATGACGCCGAGATATTTTGCAGACTGGTGCACCGCTGTAGAATGGAGGTGTCTTATAAAGGGGGTTTTTTCACTTTTGAGACACCTCCGAAGCAATGAGCGACACTTCACCGAGAAGCTGTGAGCTGTCTCATTGTGCCATCGCGCGCGATGGCACTTGGATCGACATCAGTGCAATACTGGCAGAGGAAGAGACAATGAGCGAAGCCGCGGCATCTTTTCAAAAGCCCGATAGGAGTGGTTTTTTCCTATCGAGCGTGCAGCGACGAGCAAAGCTACGATGCCTTTCCCATCGAGTTGGTCTCGACGGATAGTCATCGAAGCTGTGCTTGCAGAGGAAGAGACAAGCACGGCGCCATTGCACTGATATTTTTTTATCGTGTTTGTTCAAAAAGATCGATTTTTATCTTTTCGAACAAGCACGAAGCAATGAGCCATTCTTCACTGGGAAGCTGCGAACTGTCTCATTGTGTCATCGCGCGCGATGGCACTTGGATATTCGTCGAAGCTATGCTTGCACAGGAAGAGACAATGGGTGGAGCCGCTGCATTCTTTTCAGGCCGCCTGTGAGTGGTTTTCTCAGAGTCAGGATGACGACATTCCGCTGTTACTCACAGGACGTGAGTGGTACTTAAGCGGAATTGGAGGATGGAGACATTCCGTCGTTGCCCATAGGACGTGGACAGCACTTAGGCGGAATTGGGCGCATCGTGCGGAACCATTGCCTTTTTGAACAGACTCTTATCGTTTTGGCTTTTGACGCAGCCCCGTTTTTAGTATGTCGTGGATGCCAGTCTAACCTTACGTGAATTAGTGTTTTTTCAGTTTTCGTTCTTTTTCGGATTGACCCGGAGAATCGTTCCGCACGGGTCGGAAATCCAGTATCCGGCTGAATTTTCGTGAATCTCTATTTCATCTCTCCTGTCGACATGGTGTTTCTGAAAGTATTCCGCCGCCGTTTCCAACGGATCTGCTTCGATTTCCAGCCATACGTCATGCTGAGAGTAATTGTCCATGCAGTCAAGCCAAAGCGTCGTCGGACCAAACTGAAAGGCATGGGATTCATCTTTAAAACCGAGATACGGTAATTTCAAGACATTTTTGTAAAAATGCACCGTTTCTTCATACTTAAATTTTGGGATTTTCAAAGCGATGTTATTTCCTCCGGCAAATACTTTTTTTGTTGACATTTTCTTTCCCTCCATGTTTTTTTATCTATTACTGCCGCTCAGCATTGGGATGATAACGAAGGAAAACAACCCCAGAGTCGAAAGACCGTGTTTCGATAAGCTGCAGGTGAATACGTGCATTCAACAACGGGAAAAGTGGTTTGCCTCTCCCAAGAGCGACTGGATAAATATAGAGGCAGTATTCATCGATTAACCCAAGCTGTATAAAGGTGGAGGCGAGGGCAGCACCGCCAAGGGAACAATTCTTGCCGGGTTGTGCTTTCAGCTTTGCAATCTCTTTGGAGATATTGTCCTTGATCAGCCTCGCATTCCATTCCACTTTATCCAACGTTTTTGAGAATACGATTTTTGGTATTTCCACCCATTTGTGGGCCCACTCCATTTCTTGCTCTGTGCTTTTTGGGTTCCTTTCTACCGCCGGCCAGTAATTTGCCATGTTTTCATATGTTCGGCGGCCATACAAGTGGATGTCAATGTCACTTTCCAACTCGTTGATAAAGTTGAATAGCTCACGATCGGGGGTTCCCCAGTCAATCTCTCCATTTGGACCTTCGATGTAACCGTCAAGAGAAACCATTTGTGAGTAAATGACCTTTCTCTGATCCGGAAACCTAGCGTTTTGCGACATAAGGAAGGCTCCTTTCTGAAAGATTTTTGTGATGTCATTCGTCGCTGTGATTATCTATTCTAGTCTAGCATGCTTCGGATGTCTCGATTTCTTATCCATTGCGATGATGGGAACATTTTTTGAAGATACATGGTGTCAAATAGCACAATAAAGCCGGGGAGCAGTGGAGGAACTAGCTAGTCTCTTTTATAAAAGCGAGGATTATTTTTTATTAGCAGCATGGAGTCGAGAAGTTGACAGTTTACAAATTGAGGAAAGAGGAGTATAATTCTAATTGTTAACCGGTAAACAATTTTAATTATACATTCGATTAAACGTTATTTAAATACGTTTTATTTTAAGTTTACTAGTAAACTAAAAGGGGGATGTGGCATGGCGGAAATAACAAAACGATTGATACACGAAATGTATATGAAACTGGTACATTTAAATGAACAGAAGGCGGGCGCGGATCTTCAGGCATTTTTCGCGCAGGCTTCCGCGGAGAAGCTCCCGCTGCTTCCAAAAAACTTGACGAGCATCCACGTCATTCACTGTATTGGCAACCATGAACCGATCAATAACACGTCGATTGCTCAAAAAATGAGTTTGTCGAAAGCAAATATAACAAAAATCAGCTCAAAGCTGCTGAAGGAAGGATTGATTAAACGATTTCAGTTGACGGATAACAAAAAGGAAGTGTTCTTCCGACTGACACCCGCCGGTAAGGAAGTGTTTGCGCTGCATGAAAAGCTGCATAAGAAAAAAGAGCAGTTGTTCTATCAACTTCTCGATCGTTATACGGAGGCAGAGCAAGCGATCGTGCTGAGGTTTCTCCAGGAACTGACGGATCAACTAGTGGAGGAATTACCGGAAGCAAGGAGAGAGTGTGACTCCCAGCCTTGATTGATTTTTCGTTGGGAGACAAGCTTCCCGCAGGAGCTTCAGCTAGCACAACAATTTTATGTTACCATTTTGCTATAAGGAAGGCGATGAACAGTGGAACGTACGAAATCCACTTTTATATTGTATCTCGTTTGTATAAGCGCTTTTTTTGCTTCTTTAAATCAGAACATTTACTCACCGATCATCACGTTGGTCAGAGACTCCTTCGATGTTTCGCTGACGCTGGTCAATCTTTCTGTTTCGTTGTTTATTTTTGTGACGGCAATCCTGCAGATAATTTATGGCTCACTAGTCGATGTTAAAGGCGCCAGATTCGTTCTACTGCCTGGCCTGATCTTGACGGTAGCAGCAAGCATCGGCTGTGCGGTCACGACTAATTTTACCTTGTTTATGATTTTTCGGGTGCTGCAGGCGATAGGCACAGCGGCGATTCCTTTGATCGCAGCGACAACGATTGCTCGATTATTTCAGGGAAATCAACGAGGAAGCGCGATGGGAACCTACCAAATGCTGCTGTCTGTCGCGCCGATCATCGCACCGGTTCTAGGAGGATTTATCGGTGACCAGTACAGTTATCCAGGGATTTTCTGGTTTTTGGCAGGCGTGGCAGCGATATTGCTGTTAACGAACGTCCTGTACTTTCCTGCTGATCCGCCGGAAGACACAACGACTGTTCGTATAGGCAAGCTGTTGACCCACTATGTATCTATTTTTCAAAATAAAACCGGGCAGTCGATTCTGTCCTTAAGCTTTTTTTTGTTTCTCGTGTACTTCGCCATCATCGTTTATCTGCCGGTTCTGTTGACGGAAAGCTATCAGTTAAGCTTGAAAATCGTAGGGTTGCTTTATTTACCGATGGCCGTAAGTACAATGGCCGGCAGCATCATTTTTAAATACGTGCAGTCGAAGCTGTCGCTGAAAAAGCTGTTTATTTATGGAAACGGGCTGGCAGCCGGCAGCATTGTATTATTCGCAGTGACCAATGCTTATTCTTTGATCGGTCTGTCGATTGCATTGGTTCTTTATGGAGTAACGATTGGTCTGATGACGCCGCTGTATGCAACGATGATAACCGATGAATTCGAAAGCAATCGGGGCAGTGCCATGGGGATGTTTAATTTTATCAGATATATTGGAATGGCGGCTGGGCCGGTTTTTTCCGGGCTTCTGTTGGCGACACTGGATTCTTTCGTTGCGTTTGGATTTTTGGGCGGGCTGTATGCCGTCCTGAGCTTTTTCCTGTTGTTTCGGATGAACCGGCGAAAAGAAGGATCGGGATAAAAGGGGAAAAGTAAATTTTTTTTAGTTTACTTAAAGTGTTTGTTCAAAAAGATCGCTTTTTATCTTTTTGAATAAGCACGAAGCAATGAGCCATTCTTCACTGGGAAGCTGCGAACTGTCTCATTGTGTCATCGCGCGCGATGGCACTTGGATATTCGTCGAAGCTATGCTTGCAGAGGAAGAGACAATGGGTGGAGCGGATGTATTCTTTTCTGGCCGGCTGTGAGTGGTTTTCTCAGAGTCAGGATGACGACATTCCGCTGTTACTCACAGGACGTGAGTGGTACTTAAGCGGAATTGGAGGATGGTGACATTCCGCCGTTGCCCATAGGACGTGGGCAGCACTTAGGCAGAATTGGGCGCATCGTGCGGAACCATTGCCTTTTTGAACACGCTTTTAAAGCCTTTGTTCCAAAAGATCGTTTTTTTATCTTATTGAAAAAACATGAAGCACTGAGTGGAGCCGATGCATTTTTAACCCGGCCAGGAGAGTTTTTCACGGAACCAGGAAGTTGGCATTCCTTGGCATTCCGCCGTTGCCATGGACGTGGGCAGCACTTAGGCGGAATGGAGTGCATCGAGCGGAACCATTGCCTTTTTATACGAAAATACAGGATTTCCTTATTTTCATTCCTTGTGGTGGCTAAAAAGCCATGGGGGTTTTGAACACGCTCTTAAAATGACAGGGGATTTCTGCGCTCTATTTCAAGCAATGGGATGCGCGGAAATCCCGTTTTTGGTGAAAAGGAAGTTCGCTTAAAAAAGCAGTAGACATGTATAAGAAAATTAGTTTTTCAGACTATCGACGGAGGAGGATTCAGCCGGAAGCTTGATGGCATGAAAGGATAAATAACTTAGTATAAAATGTGTGAATAACAGAAAAAATGCAGAAAAGAATTTGTTCCATAATTAGTGGCAGGGCCGGACGGGCGTGATGGAAGGAAACAAGCGGGATGTGTTTGCTTTGTATCATACACCTTGTGGTCTGTCCGGCATATCAAGGGATGAATGTCGGAGCGGATAATTTCGCTTTTTTTACGGGAGAAAAAGGTTGTTATTTTTAAATGGAATAAAGTCAAAGAATTTGCTTTAAGATGTTTAATATATGCTTAAAAACGCACTGAAATAACGCTGGAGGAGTGGAGAAAAATGGATAGTACAAACGATGTCAGAGGAGCTGCCGATCTTGCTATTGAGGCAAAGGGACTTGTCAAGGAATTTGGCAATAATCGTGCAGTGGATGGTGTGGATCTGGTGGTGCCCAAAGGGACTGTATACGGGTTCCTTGGACCAAATGGTGCCGGTAAAACGACGACGGTACGCATGCTCGCGACCCTGCTTCGTCCGGATGAAGGCAGCGCAAAAATACTTGGCCATGATCTGGTGAATGAAGCCGAAAAAGTGCGCGGCAAGGTCAGCTTGACTGGTCAGTTCGCCTCGGTGGATGAGGATCTTACTGGCTTAGAAAATCTGATATTGATCGGCAGGCTGTTAGGCTACTCCAGACGTGCGGCGATGAACAGGGCCAATGAATTGCTGGAGGCTTTTTCTTTGGAGGATGCGGCAAAACGCCAAGTGAAAAACTATTCCGGCGGCATGCGGCGCAGGCTTGATATTGCTGCCAGCATCGTAGTCACACCGGAATTGCTGTTTCTTGATGAGCCGACGACCGGGCTGGACCCCCGCAGCCGCAACCAAGTATGGGAGATTGTCAGAGCCTTAGTGGATGGCGGGACAACCGTCTTGCTGACGACGCAATATCTGGATGAGGCTGATCAGCTCGCCGACAGAATTGCTGTCATTGATCATGGCCGGCTGATTGCTGAAGGAACGAGCGGTGAATTGAAAGCATCTGTTGGTTCCGGCACATTCCATGTTCGGTTGCTTGATCCTGAAAAGAGACAGCAGGCAGAACAAATACTTGCTGTGAAACTCCATGTGCCGATTCATCTTTCCACTGACCAGACGGCGTTGTCCGCCCAGATTTCCGATACAAAGCTGGTGGCGGATGCCCTTGGAGAACTGGCAGATGCGAATATCACAGTGACGGACTTCTCACTGGGGCAGCCAAGTCTTGATGAGGTTTTTCTTACATTGACCGGCAGGCCGGCGGATGCAGTTGACGGTGGAGCGGGGGAGAACCCAGCAGAAAAAAATGAGGCGGGGGAGAAGTGATGATGAATTCGGCGAATCATGCGAAAGCTGCGCAGACACAGTTGAATACAAACGAAAAAATAAAGGATGTACTGGCGGTTCGGACTCGACCGAAGCGGCCAAACGGCATACGTACTTCTCTTACTTTCGGGTGGAGAGCGCTTCTTAAGATAAAATACGTACCGGAACAACTGTTGGACGTTACAGCGTTTCCGATCATGTTCCTGCTGATGTTTACCTATTTGTTCGGAGGGGCGATCGCCGGTTCCACAAGCGACTATTTGCAGTTTCTTCTTCCGGGGATTCTGGTCATGACCGTCGTGACGATTACGATGTACACTGGTGTGGAATTGAATAACGATATCACAAAAGGAATTTTTGACCGCTTCCGTTCTTTGCCGATCTGGCGTCCTTCTGTCCTTGTCGGGATGCTGCTCGTTGATGCCGTCCGGTATACGGTGGCGTCAATCATTATGATCACGCTGGGCCTCATTATGGGCTTCCGCCCGGATGGGGGCGCCCTTGGCGTAATCGGGGCAGTGGGGCTGCTCATTTTGTTTTCGTTCAGCTTGTCTTGGATATGGACGACGCTCGGCTTGACGCTGCGTTCGGAAAAATCGCTGATGGGTGTCAGTATGCTAGTGCTTTTTCCTTTAACTTTTGTCAGTAATGTTTATGTCGATCCGGAAACATTGCCGTCATGGCTGCAAGCTTTTGTGGAAGTCAATCCAATCTCTATTCTTGTAACCGCCATTCGCGGTTTAATGCATGGGACTGGGACGATTGAACAGGTGGGCTGGGTGTTCTTGGCATCTGCAATTATTACAGTAATATTTGCCCCGTTGACGATGTATATATACCGGAATAAAAAATAATAGAGGATGTTTAAAAAGTACGGGAAACAGAGCTGGAGAATCTCATCGTTCCGTTGCTCCTCCGCTGCTCATGGCTACCGCGCTTGACCTTCTTGTCTTATTAAACAAACACTAATATGTGTGTGTTTAACCTCAAAGCGAAAGCTTCTTCTAAGATGACCGTCTTCGGAGAAGCTTTTTGGCGCTGGCTATTGGTTGCCTGTGGCAGAGAACTTCAAGATGATGAAAGTTCACAAAATTGTGCGGGACATGGGGCATTAAATTTTTATTAAATTTTCCAGTTGTTCATGATCAGTTCATAATCTCATGTTATTCTTTACTTACGGAAAGTTGTTTAAAGCGGAGTGTTTTTCTTGTCTTGTAATTGGACCATACTAACTAATAGCAGCACTGCATTAAGTCTGGAAATTTTTGTGACTATGAAGGGCGATGAGAGAGGGATAAGGACAGCAGCGCCATATCTTGCGGTTATTCCAAGTTGTTTTAGTCAGACGAAACAATCCAAAGAACGGAAGATAATGATCAATTTTCTGAAATAACCAAAAAAATGATGGAGCGTTGAGGTAAAATTACGATATAATGTAAAAAAATACATGATGCCGGTTAAAGCTTTTTACTCCAGACGAAGGAGAGGGACGGGAATGGGTAAACAATTGTTGAAGAAGAAGTGGTCGATAATCGAACTTGTCAACAAGCTGCAAAAACAGGGGGTCCAAGCGGAAGTATGCAAACGGGTCAGTACAAGCCAATAGAAATGGAGCAGAGTGGGAGGCAAATTCTTTGAGTAAGCAATTGAAAATTTTAATCATCGAAGACGACCCGAATATTGCCGATTTGCTGCAGCTGTACCTTGAAAAGGAAGGCTATTCCGTTGTTATTGCATATGACGGAGACGAAGGACTGACCCGCTACTATGATGAGACCCCCGACTTTATCATCCTGGATATTATGCTGCCTGAAACGGACGGATGGGAGGTATGCAGACAAATCCGGATCGACCGTCAAGTTCCAATTATCATGCTGACCGGAAGAGGAGAAAGTTATGATAAGATTAAGGGGCTGGAGCTCGGAGCCGATGATTACGTCGTCAAGCCGTTTGATCCTAAGGAAGTTATTGCCAGGATCAAAGCTGTGTTAAGGCGGACAAGCTCTCACCTTGTTGCGAAGCAGACCGTGGAATTGCCGGAGCTCATGATCAATATTAATGAATATAAAATTTTTCGCAACGGCAAGGAGATAACGCTTCCGCCAAAGGAGCTCGAGCTTTTGTATTTTCTTGCCACGCAGCCGAACCAGGTTTTTACGCGTCAACAGTTGATTGAACATATATGGGGATATGATTACGACGGGGACAACCGGACGGTGGACGTTCATGTCAAGCGGATCAGGGAAAAAATTGACGACGGTTCCCCGTACTGGACATTGCGAACGATTCGTGGAGTCGGCTACAAGTTCGAGGTGAATTCCGTTGTTTAAGCGCAGGGGAATGTTTTTTAAACTATTTACTATCTATATATTCATTCTGTTTATCACCTTTTTTTTTATTGGCCTTGTGGTGAATGTCCTGTTACAGAACGAAATCATTAACCGCTATCATTATACATTCGAGCATCAACGTGAGAAGTTGATTTATTTTTTTGACCAGGCAAAGGAAGAAAACTGGGACGACAACATCATGTCGTCAGCCATGGACTTAAATATGAATCAAGAAGACAGAATGATCTTTTTGTTTGATTCCGCCGGAAACATTAAGTTCAATGCCGAAAAGGAATTTGACAAGTTTTCCATTGACATGAATGTAGTCAATGCAGCATTGAACGGTAACAAGTTCGCAGGCAGATTAGATAAAAACAACCACGTTATTTATATAATGGCTTCTCCGGTTAAAATTGCTACGGAGGAGAATCCGGATCATACAATGGTGATGATTTTTGAAGGCTTCGGAAGTGAAGCGAAGGATTACCGTTTTATCATTAATATGACGATGTATACCGCTATCAGTATTGCCGCCGTTATCATTTTCTTTGTCTCCCGGAAAATCACTTCACCGCTGCGAGAAATGAACCACAGCGCCCTCCAATTTGCCAAAGGTGATTTTTCTCATCGGGTACGTGTAAAAACGAAGGATGAAATCGGGCAATTGGGAGAGACGTTTAATTATATGGCGAAAGAGCTTGGCGGCATTGATCAGATGAGGAAAGACTTTGTGGCTAATGTTTCCCACGATTTGAGGTCGCCGTTGACGTCCATTAAAGGATTCCTTGGTGCATTTATGGATGGTACGATTCCGAAAGAGCAATATCGTAAATATTTTGCGATTATGAAGAACGAAACGGAGCGGCTGATGAAGCTTGTTAATGACTTATTGGACATGGCAAGGCTGGAAGCGGGGCAGATGGAACTCAATTGTGTTCCATATAACCTTTCGGAGCAAATTCGGTTGGTAATTGCAAAAATGGAGCCGGTGTTTTCAGGACATCAAATTGAAATTGAGGTTTTGGGAGAAGAGGAAGACGTATATGTCCTGGCAGACCCGCACAGAATCGACCAAGTGCTGATTAATCTGCTGCAAAATGCTGTTCATTTCTCCAAGAAGCAAAGCCGCGTTAAAGTGATCATTGAGCGAAAAGACAACCAGGCCAATATCAGCATACGTGATCACGGTCTTGGGATAAGTGAAAATGACATGAAATATATTTGGGAAAGATTTTATAAAAAGGAAAAAGCCCGTTCGAATAAAGGTGGTACCGGCATCGGCCTTTCAATTGTAAAGCATATTATTGATTTGCATCAAGCTTCCATTTATGTTGAGAGCACAGTCAATGAAGGTACTGTCTTTACGTTTACTTTACCGCTTGCCGAAGCTGCGGATCAGGAAAATGTGGATTAACCGGACGGATCAATGCGGCAGCTCACCTGCTTATACAATGGTCGTCTCAACAGGCTATCCCGCCTTTGAGACACCTTTTTCTATTTACAGGAATGGCAACCGCTGTTCATTCTATGTTCATATTCGCATGGTATTGTTATATTAAGTGATTATACTATTAATTAACTTAACGAGTATGCTCGAAAGTGATTAAAAATTCTTGAAATGACTGCAAAGAACAAGGGGGATCATGTGTGAACGTCACGAGGTTTTCAATAAAACGACCTGTTTTTACGATTGTAACGATGATTTTATTTTTGCTGTTGGGGACAATTTCTCTGACAAACATTCCTTTGAAATTAATGCCGGATATTAATCCGCCGATCGGCGCTGTAGTAACAAACTACCCTAACGCCGGTCCGGATGAGGTGCTGGACAAGGTTTCCAAGCCTTTGGAGAGCAGCCTGGCAACCGTACCGGGATTGAATAACATCAGTTCTGTTTCCATGGAAGGGGCGTCGATGACGATCCTCGAATTTTCATGGTCATCGAATATCGATGAGGTGGAGAACGACATCATCAGCAGAATGAATCAGGCAGCGTTGCCGTCCGAAGCAGGCTCACCGAGATTCCTGAAGTTTGATCCGTCGCAAATGCCGATTATCCAGCTTTCCCTGTCGGCAGATGACGAGGAAACCCTCAGCGAGTTGGCGGAAGAATTAAAGCTGGAGTTATCCAAAGTGAACGGAGTTGCCTCCGTGGATATCACCGGCCAAACTGTTGATGAAATCGTCATTGAGCTGGATCAGGAGGCCATGGAGGATTACGGTCTGGATCAAACAGATGTAGTCACAGCCATACAGGCGCATCATGTGACATCTCCGGGCGGGATTGTGCAAAGCGACGACCTGCAGTATACAACACGTGTTTTGTTTGAACTAACCAGCTTGAAGGACATCAGAAATATCGTGTTGACGATAGATCCGCTAACGGGCGATGAAGTCACAGTGGCGGATGTTGCTGATGTGTCACTGCTGCCTGAAAATGCGTCCGCGATTACGAGAACGAATCAGGAACCTGCCATCATGATGAATGTACAGCAGCAGTCCGATACGAATTTAGTGCAGGTAGCGACAGCGTTCAGTGAGCGTCTCGAGCAGCTTCTGGATGAGAGTAAATACAGCGATATTGAAGCGGCAGTTCTCTTTAATCAGGGAGATTATGTGCAGGAGGCTATTTCCAATGTTTCGCTGGCACTCATTGTCGGCGGATTGTTTGCCATTCTTGTACTGTTCGCGTTTTTAAGAAGCGTAAAAACACCATTTATTATCGGAATTGCCATTCCATTTTCCGTCATTGTCACGTTCGTGCTGCTGTTCTTTACGAATTTGTCCTTAAATATTATGACTTTAGGCGGTCTGGCTCTCGGAATCGGGATGCTTGTCGACAATTCCATCGTTGTTATTGAAAATATTTATCGTCATCTGTCGATGAGAAAGGATCCGAAGAGCGCTGCGTTTGACGGAACGAAGGAAGTCGGCGGGGCGATTACTGCTTCCACGCTGACGACGATTTCCGTTTTCCTGCCGGTTGTTTTCATCTCCGGTATCGTCGGGGACATCTTTATGGAGTTCGCGCTGACGGTCTCCTTCAGTTTATTGGCATCCCTTGTTGTTGCCTTGACGGTTGTTCCGATGATGGCCAGCCGGATTTTAAAAACCCCGAAAGAAAATATCGAGGAGAAACGCCGTCAAAGTAAATTTATCCGCTTTGTCAGTAAAACGATCAAATGGTCGCTAAAGCATCGGGTAAGTGTTATCGGAATAACTGTTTTGCTTTTAATCGGCGGTTTTGTCGGCATCTCTCAAGTAGGAACGGAGTTTATTCCGGCAACGGATGAAGGGTACTTCCAGATCAATGTGGAAATGGAACGGGGAACTCCGCTGGAGGATACACTGGCTGTTGTTGAAGACATTGAAGAAGTGCTTGATGATGAACAAACGATTTTGCACTATATGAGCACCGTCGGCTCCAGCGGGACGCAGGGGTCGGTGTTTGGAGAAACGGGCTCTCACGAAGCATCGATTTTTGTCACGATGGTATCGTTGAACGAGCGCAATCAATCCACGATTGAATTTGCAGATTCGATCCGCAAGAAAGTTGAGCGGGCTGCCGGAGATGCGGAAGTGTCCATGGAGCAGCAGGCAATGATGAGCGGAGCGCCGAATACCATCACCTTTAATGTAACTGACAGCGATCCTGCCAGACTGGAGGAAGTCGTTGATCAAATTGCGGAAGAATTCGAAGAAATGTCGGAGTTTAACGAAGTAACGAATGATTTAACGGAGACGGTTACGGAAATTCAGTTTTTAATCGATGAGGAGGCGGCCAGAGAGCATGGCTTTGCTCCAGCGCAAATTGCGCAGATGCTGAACCAAAAAATGAACGGTGCTTTGGCCACGCAAATTGTTACAGACGACAATGATATCTATGAAGTGTATGTGCGTTATGATGACAAATTCACAAATACGGTTGAAGCCGTAGAAAATTTATTGTTCAAGGGACAAACAGGAGAATATGTAGCACTTGGGGAAATGGTCGATGTTGTTGAAGGGGAAGGCCCGGTAACGATTAACCGCATCAATCAGGAATCCGCCGTGCAGTTTACCCTTCAGTACGGTAATCAATACGGGTTAGGAGAAATGTCTGAGCTGGTGCAGTCAACGATCGACGATTTAGACATCCCTGAGGAAACATCCGTCACTTACACCGGAGACCAGGAATTGATGAGCGACGCAATGAATGATTTGATGCTTGCCCTGCTACTGGCGCTTGTGTTCGTCTATTTAGTGCTTGCAGCGCAGTTTGAATCGTTTAAATACCCGTTTGTCATCATGTTTTCCGTGCCGCTGGTAGCCATTGGAGTTGCGTTGGCGTTAACGGTAACATGGACACCGATCAGCGTAATGGCATTCATCGGCTTGATCGTTCTGGCTGGTATTGTTGTCAACAACGCCATCGTGCTCGTTGACTATATTAATAAAATGAAAGCAGCGGGAATGAGAAGCTACGATGCGATTGTAGAGGGGGTAAAAGACCGCACACGCCCGATTCTGATGACTTCGGTAACAACGATTTTAGGGCTTGTTCCGCTTGCTTTAGGATTTGGAGAAGGTTCGGAAATTCAGCAGCCGATGGCGATTACAGTGATCGGCGGTTTAATCAGCTCCACTTTCCTAACCTTGATCTTTATTCCGGTTATCTACAGCTTCTTCGATCGTGAAACGAGGAACTTGAACCGTAAATATGTGACACCGGACGGCCAACTGATTCCCGCCTATTTAATCGATGAGAAAATTTCCGAGGATCACCAGGTGGATCACGGCAGCCGCTACGCTTTGCCCGAAACGAGCGAGAATTCTTTTGACGAAAAAACAGGAGCGGCGGACTATTACGAGCCGGCTTCTGAAGTGGAGCGACCGGCAGGAACGGGCGATGACCTCCATTTGGACGATGAGCATGAGGAACAGGACGATGCTGCATCATACGGGAAGCCAATAGTGGAAGAGACAACCGCGGAATCCTCACCTTCGGAAAAAGAAGGCGGCAAACGAAGAAAGGATATTACGAAAGAGGATTTGTTGGACTTCCTGGAAGAAATGTTGGAGCGGGACCGAAGAAATAATGACAGGGAGAGGTAATGTTGAAAGGTGAAAGATGTCTCAAGGCTGTGTGCCTTCGCGGCATCTTTCCTTTTTTACGCTGTTTTCGTTATTTTTTGCGGCGCCTTGCTGTTTTCTTGTAAAAGTTGAAACGAAAAGCTGATTTTAACGTCTAATGTAAACAGGGGATAATTTCCGCATGCTCACACGGCGTTTGGAAATAAACCTTCGCTACGTATATTTCCAAAAAAATGAGAGACAGAAAACGAATATTTTTTCAATTTTTCATGATATGATAGACTTATCTGAAAAAAAAATCTCAAAAGTGGACAGAATGGCAAGTAGGGTTTTTAAACACGCCCCAGCAGTTTTTAGCAGGCTGTTCTTCCCTTTTGAAAATATATACTAGGTTATGAAATATCATCCGAGGAGGGCGTATCGTTTTGAGAAGCAGCAGAGAGTCAACCGCGGTCACCGAGCCGCATGTTTATAGAATGATAGAAAATGTAGAAAAAGTCGTTGTTGGTAAACGAAAGGAAATAGAATTAAGCTTTATCGCCCTTTTAAGCGGGGGGCACGTGCTGTTGGAGGATGTACCGGGAGTCGGGAAAACAATGATGGTTCGTGCCATCGCCAAATCGCTTGGCGCCCAATTCAAACGAATCCAGTTCACTCCGGACTTACTTCCTTCCGACGTTACCGGTGTATCTGTGTTTAACCAAAAAACAATGGAGTTTCACTTCAGACCTGGCCCGATCATGGCCAATGTCGTGTTAGCCGACGAAATCAACCGCACATCTCCGAAAACGCAGGCCGCTTTGCTTGAAGCCCTGGAGGAAGGGAGCGTTACGACAGATGGGGAGACCCGTAAACTCCAGGAGCCGTTTTTCGTGATGGCGACGCAAAACCCGATTGAGTACGGCGGAACATATCCTTTGCCGGAAGCGCAGCTTGACCGGTTTCTCTTTAAATTTAAAATTGGCTACCCGTCGAAAAATGAAGAGCTGGAAGTATTAAACAGGGTCCAGAAGCAGCATCCGATCGAACAACTGGCGCCGGTGCTGACTTTGGAGGATTTGATTAACTTACAGCGGAAAGTGCTGGAAGTATATGTTGATGAAACAGTGAAGCAATATATCATCAATCTGGTGAATGCCACGAGAATGCACCGGTCTGTGTATCTTGGAGCGAGTCCGCGGGCTTCCATCGCCCTGATGAAAGCAGGTCAGGCCTATGCGTTTATGCAGGACAGGGATTTTGTCGTACCTGATGATATAAAATATTTAGCCCCGTTTGCCCTTTCCCATCGCATATTATTATCTTCTGACGCTAAGCTGTCGGATATGACAAACGAGCGCGTCGTTTCCGATATTGTCGCGCAGGTCAATGTTCCGGTAGGGAAAGAAGCGGCAAGATGAAGTTGCAAAAATTGCTCTGGAAACGGTTCATGCAAGTCGTTAGAGGGGTATTTATCGGCGGCGTTTTCATCGGCTTCTTCAGCTATGCAATGTTTCAAGGCGGCTTTGTCAGCTGGTTTTTGTTCTACAGCTCGACGATCCTTGTGATCCTCCTGCTTCTCTACGCCGCCATTCCTTTAGGCAGTTTTCATGTCACTCGGGAAATGGGGGAGGATGCAAGGGTGTCCGGCTCCGAATTAACGGTAACCGTCGTGATCCGGAGAAAGTTTCCATTTCCTTTTCTTTATCTCCATGTCAACGACCACTTTGATGAACATTTAAAGAAACAGATGGCGGCAAACACTTGGAAAACGATTTTTTATCCTTCCTTTAAAAGGGAATTGGAATTCACGTATACGGCGCCGCAGATCAGGCGCGGAGAATATTTTTGGTACGGCATTGAATTAAGGACAAGCGATATGTTCGGCTTGTTTGATAAATACAAATTTGTTCCGCTGGAGGAAACCATTCTTGTTTACCCGAACTATCATGAGATCGAACGCTGGTCCGCGTATGAGAAGAATGATACGGAGACGAGGCTGTCCTCCTTTGATTATATCGAAGATTTCACTTCGGTGGCGGGAGCGAGAGAATACGTTCCCGGAGATAAGCTGACAAGCATCGACTGGAAAATAACAGCGAGATCCGCCAAGCTGATGACGAAGGAATTCGAGGAGTACATCGGCGAAAATTTATTCATTGTACTGAACAATCATCTCCCTGATGCCGACCATGATACGCTGGAGGCGCATGAACAAGGGATTGAGCTGGTGACATCGATTGTCATGTACGCTCATCGGCGGCGTCTGAAAGTCGGCTTGAATACGCTTGGAAACGGTACGCATTCGTTTCCCCTGGAAAGCGGTGCCGATCATCAGAAACGGCTGGTACATCACCTGGCAAAAATTCATGGGGAACCGGGAGGGAGCTTCTCTGCCCGATTAAAAGGGATAGAAGACCGTTTTCCGCAAAATACCACGGTGATCATCGTTTCGACAGAAGTGACGGATGACATGCTGAAGCGGGTGCAGCTCTATCTTTCGCGCAGAATGAAAATCTATTTTTGCCTGATGGACCGCGATGGAAAAACGGATAAATGGGAAGAGAGAAGATTTGCGGAGCTGCGCAAAATGGGAGCAGAAGTATACTTACTTTCCGGCGGGAATATTGATCATGCCATCCCCGCCTATGCAGGTGATTAGATGAAGAAAGCAGGAAAACAACAACGCTCATCGATACTACATTTATTTATATACGGCTTGTCCTTTCTCCTGTTGTGGGAATGGCTGCGGCCGATACCGACGGTGACCAACACCGGGCACATCCATGTGTTTCTTTGGTTCGCTCTGTTCAGCTCGATTCTCATCTATTTTCGGATTTCTTTATTTTTATCTATTCCGGCGTTATTGGCAGGAAGCATTTACAGCCTGCATTCTATTTTCGGGGAAAATCCGTTTTTCAGTCGGGAGGGCGGCCTGGAGACATTGCAGCAGTTTTTGGCGGAAGCAGCAAGTAACATACAGCTGATTTTTTCCTGGGAGTTAGCCGGGCTGACGGACTTTTTCCGGACATTTTTATTGTTTCTGCTGCTGGCGCTGATTTGCTACTTATTATATTTCTGGATTTTTCATACAAAGAAAATCTTTTTCTTTTTGCTGGCGACGATTATTTATATTACCGTACTGGACACGTTTACCGCAGTGGATGCTTCGATGGCGATCATACGGATTTTTGTCATCAGCTTCTTTATCATGACGCTGCTGCATATGCTGAAAATCCAAACGGAAGAGCGCGCGATAAGGAAAAAAGATAAGCTGATTTTTTCTACAGCTTGGATGTATACGTTGATCGTCATGGTGTTGATCGCTACATCCGTCGGCTATGCCGCGCCGAAGTTTGAGCCGCAGTGGGGAGATCCGGTTCCCACCATCAAGCGCCTCGTAACCGGACAAGAAGGCGGCTGGGGTTCCGGCTCAGGCAGCCGCCGAATAGGCTATGGCGACAATGACGAGCGACTTGGCGGCGGCTTTATTCAAGATGACGGGATCGTGTTTACGGCGGAAACGGAAGAGCCGGTTTACTGGCGCGGTGAATCGAAAAATGTTTATACGGGGCATGGCTGGACTTCCGAACCGATGGAGGCAGAGTCGGAATCGATTTTTGAAAACGCGGTGGATTACTATATGTTTCATCGGAATGTCCAGATGGAGGAGCAGCGGGTAAGAATTTTGATGGAGCATGTTCCCGGATACAGCCATTTGTTTTACCCGGGGCAGTTGATCGACGTGGAGCGGTCGACGCTTGAGTACGAAATCGATGGCAGGAAAGCGGATGACCCGTTGGCTTTTATGACCGATATCTTATCTGGAAAAGTACGCGCGGAAGGTCCGAATCCAAATGCCAGGATCCGCCTGGCGGAATACACGTTGACGGTGCAAACACCGAAATACTCTTTAGAAAAATTAAAGAACGTCTCTCCGGAAGATCCGGAAAATATTCGCAACTATTTTTTGCAGCTGCCGGATACGTTGCCGGAGCGGGTTATCGAGCTGGCGGAGGAAATTACGGCGGATTATGATAACCGCTATGACAAGGTGGTTGCGGTGGAACAATATTTTTCCCGGAACGGGTTTGAATACCGGACGGAGGATGTTCCGATCCCAGAAGGCGGAGAAGACTATGTCGATCAATTTTTGTTTGAGTCGCAGTACGGTTACTGTGATAATTATTCAACGGCAATGGCCGTTCTCCTGAGGGCGGTTGATATTCCCACCCGCTGGGTAAAAGGCTTTACGGAAGGTGAGTATGTTGGCAACACGGATGACGGCAACCGCCGTTATGAGATTGCCAATTCCAACGCGCATTCCTGGGTTGAAGTGTATTTTCCGGAAGTGGGCTGGGTGCCGTTTGAACCAACGCAAGGCTTCAATAACAGACTTGATTTTGAAGAAGCGGAAAGGGAGCAGAATCATGCGGTCAACACTCCAGTGGAAAGCAATGAACCAGAGCAGGAAAGACCGGAGTTGGATGATTTGATGTCCCCGTTGGAAAATGATGCTTTCAGTGATTATGAAGGTCCTTCTGGCGGCGCAGCGTTTGGGACAGGGACGGACACATCCGGCTGGTTGACTGCGAAAACGGTGATCATTTCCATCGTTGTCCTGCTAATGGCGGTGATTGTTTACCGCAGGCAGAGCCGGATTCAGAATCGCTACTTCCTTCTTCAGTACCGGTTGATTGGGTCGGATGAGCGGTTCGGTACTGCTTACCGCCGGTTGCTGCGACTCCTCGCTAATGAAGGAATGCCGCTTGAAGATGGAGAGACATTGCGTGAATACGCAACGAGGGTGGACCGGATGTTGAATTCAGATGCAATGACAAGTCTGACAAAGACGTATGAAAAAATATATTACGGCGGCCGGCAGGCGGAAGGCGATTGGCAAAAGCAGAAAGAGCAATGGGAACGGCTGGTGAATGCATTGAGTTCTTGACCGCCTTTCAATAGACTGCTAAAATAAACACGTATTTTGTGAGAATGATAAGGCAGATGTAAGAACAGCTTCAGAGTATGGGCAGCTAACTGAATATCAATGGATGTTTGAACGATCTGTTTCCCAGACTTATTGAACATCCTCTATAATAGAGCGAGTTCAAAAAGGAGGACATAACAGAGCCAAGAAGGTCGAGGCGCGGCCGGCTTGAGCAGCGTAGCGTACACGGAAACGTACGTGAGCAGCGGAGGGCCAACGCAACGAAGTGATTCGCCGGCTTCTGTTTCCCGGACTTATTGAACATCCTATTATATGGTGCCTCTCATATATCCTTGGAAATACGGTCCGAGAGTCTCTACCAGGCAGCCGTAAACTGCCTGACTATGAAGGCAGACGTTTCTCTTATGTTTTGAGTAATATACTAGAAATTCTGCCTTCGTATGTTTACATGCGGACGGAATTTCTATTTTTTTTGCAGAGGGAGAGGAGAAAGGCAAGATTATTGCATGAGAAAACAGGAAAGATGTTTATACTAGTACAATAGGTGGATTTGTGCGGAACGACTACAAAAGTAAAGGTGGCTGACATGAAGATGCATGATGTAGAAGAAAAGATTATTGTCCTCGACTTCGGCGGACAATACAATCAGCTTATTGCAAGAAGAATACGTGATCTTGGGGTATACAGTGAATTACACTCACACAAGATAACGCTTGAAGAAATCAAAAAAATGAATCCTAAAGGCATTATTTTTTCCGGAGGTCCGAACAGCGTTTATGCTGACGGTGCTCCACGCTGTGACGAGCGGATTTTCGACCTCGGGATTCCCGTGCTCGGCATTTGCTATGGAATGCAGCTGATGACGCATCATTTCGGCGGGAAGGTGGAAGCGGCCAACCATCGTGAATACGGTAAGGCGGTGATCCGGATTGAAAACAAAAGTAAGTTGTATGACGAGCTTCCGGACGAGCATTCTGTCTGGATGAGTCACGGCGACCTGGTGACAGCGCCGCCGGAAGGGTTTCTCGTCGATGCAACGAATGTATCGTGCCCGATTGCGGCGATGAGTGACGAGAGCCGGAAATTATACGGCGTTCAATATCATCCGGAGGTTCGCAATTCGGAATTCGGGATTGAAATGTTAAGTAACTTCATCTATAAAGTTTGTCATTGTGAAGGGAACTGGTCGATGGAAAGCTTTATTGACATGGAGATTGACAAAGTAAAAGAGCTTGTCGGCAACAAGAAGGTTCTTTGCGCGCTAAGCGGCGGTGTCGATTCGTCGGTCGTTGCGGCGTTGATTCACAAAGCCATCGGCGATCAACTCGTGTGCATGTTCATTGATCACGGTCTGCTGCGAAAAGGGGAAGCGGAGAGTGTGATGAAGACCTTCTCGGAAGGCTTTGATATGAATGTGATCAAAATCGATGCGCAGGAAAGGTTTCTTTCCAAGCTGGCGGGGGTGAAGGACCCTGAGCAAAAAAGAAAAATCATCGGCAATGAGTTCATCTATGTTTTTGAAGAAGAAGCAGGAAAGCTGACGGATGTTGACTTTCTGGCGCAAGGAACGCTGTATACCGACGTGATTGAAAGCGGAACGGATACTGCCCAAACGATTAAATCCCATCATAACGTGGGCGGATTGCCGGAAGACATGAAATTTGCGCTGATTGAGCCGCTGAATACCCTGTTTAAGGATGAAGTACGCGAGGTTGGGACCGAGCTTGGACTGCCGGAAGAAGTTGTCTGGCGTCAGCCGTTCCCGGGACCTGGTCTCGGCATCCGCGTGCTTGGAGAGATTACTGAAGAAAAGCTGGAAATTGTCCGTGAATCAGATGCGATTTTACGGGAGGAAATTAAAAAAGCCGGTCTTGATCGGGAAATTTGGCAATACTTTACGGCGCTGCCGGATATGAGAAGTGTTGGCGTCATGGGCGATGCGCGAACATATGATTACACTGTCGGCATCCGGGCCGTGACCTCCATCGATGGCATGACATCGGATTGGGCGCGGATTCCGTATGATGTGCTGGAGAAAATCTCAACGAGAATCGTCAATGAGGTGCAGCATGTCAACAGAGTCGTGTATGACATCACCTCCAAACCGCCAGCAACGATTGAGTGGGAATAAGAAGCTAACTTAACTTGAAGAGGGAACACCGATTTATAAGGATTTAACATTGTTAAAAATGGATAAAAACCATATAAAATAATATAGTTCCCTACCAAAAACCCTACCAAGAAAAAATTTTGGTAGGGTTTTTGGATAGGGAATGTTTTTACCAATAATTCTCTAATATTAGGATTTACATGCAATTAATTAAAGAAGCTATTCTCAATATGAACAATTAACAGGAGGTCAGATGAAATGAATACGGAAATGATGCTTGATCACATCGTGAAACAACTAAGAATACCTACAATTGGAAGACAGTACCGTTCTCTCGCAAGAGAAGCAGAGGAACGAAATCTAAGTTATGAAGGATACTTATAACTATTCAAAGGTTAACCTATTACTATTTGAGACCTCACGAATTAACGAAAGAAAAAACGCCTACGAGCCTATTAGACTATAAAGTTAAAAAGTCGAACATAGGATGAGCTTTTTTTATCAGCCTATTTTTAGAGCTTTCTATCCCTAAGCCTATTATCCAAAATAACACCAATAGATAATTTTCTACAGCACCAATTAAACTAATAGTTTTACTGCCATCCTCAATAAATCCTAGAAGATGATTGGTGCCAAAACCTAATCCTCCAACTATCAGAGATATTACGACAATTTTTAAAAAGTAATAGTCATATTTCAAATTTACTCCAATTAGAATGGGTAAGATTGCTAAGTTCCAAAACCCGATTTCTCTTTGCCATCCTGTTGCGATACCATATTTTGAATTAGCACCCATTATTTCTGGGAAAACAATTGCATTATGGCAGCTCCAGTCATGGCAACAATTAAAATGATAAACATAACACGCAGTAATTTATTCATACTATTCATAATCATTGAAGCAAGTTCTCTGTATGATTCATCAAATTTAATAATTTCATTGCCATCAGTTATGGCATGCAATAGTATCGATACAAGCCCTTGAAATATAGGTTTACTAACAATTAAATCATCTGCAATGGATTGATAAACTTTTTCCCATATTAGTTGTTTTTGAGAATGAATTTGAGTTTTGCCATCCAGTGAAAGCTTATTTAGTATGGAATTAAACTCTTTTCCAGTAATCTTGTATTACCATACACTTTAAATAAAGCAATACATCAATAAGAAAGACAGAACTACAAGAGCTCGATTGTTTTATATATCCATCTTTAATAATGGATTAAAAATCTCAAGGTTTGAAATTTTTAATGTTCCAGATTTTTATCACTAATTTCACTTGACAAACCACTACGATTTGTAGTAATATGTAATTACTACAAATCGTAGTGGTAAACTCATTATGGACGCATAATGAAAATTAAAGAGGTGTTCACTGTGAACAAGGTTCAAAAGTTATCGAGTACTGAAATGGAAGTAATGGAGGTCATTTGGGAATGTACTCCACCGGTTACTTCTAGTGAGTTATTACGTTTGTTTAGCCAAAAGGGAAAGGAATGGAAAGCACAAACTATTTCTACTTTCCTATCACGATTAGTGGATAAAGGAGCTTTGTCAGTTACGAGACACGGACGGACGAACAAATATACTCCTTGTATTTCATTTGAAGATTACAAGTATATGGAAACTAAAAGTGTACTAGACGGATTATATCAAGGTTCAGTTAAAAATCTAATTTCAGCTTTATATGATGGTGATAAACTATCAAATGAAGATATTGAAGAACTTAAAAAATGGTTCTCAGAAAAGTAGGTGGTATTAATGAGTATGATAATTCAACTACTTTTTACTTTAACTGTTACAGGGAGTACTATTGTTGTTTGCCTTTTTGTATTGCGCCTTTTATTACCAAATGCTATTTCAATTAAATGGCACTATGAGATTAGAAAAATGGCTATTGTTTTTTATTTGTTACCTATAGCCTTTCTTGTCAATTGGTTTTTGTCATTGCTTCCTATATATGCAACTACATCCACTCAGGTGTCAGGAAAATGGTATCCCAATGTATCGCATGTACCAGGTAACCCATACACTTTTAGCATTTCAGCTGATATTGCAATTCTTCTAATGAGCATATGGGGAATAGGAGTCATAACTTTTGCTGTATGGCAGGTATATTGTTACCGTAGGTTTTTAAAGAAAATACAACATAACTATACCCCTATTTCCGAATATAGCGAGATAGCGAAACAGCTTGTTTTGACGAAGGGAGCTCTTGGCATTAAAAGGGATGTTCGCCTTGCCTATAGTGCGGCTGTTCGAAGTCCTGTTCTGATTGGTTTGAGAAAACCAACTATTTATCTTCCTCAGAAAAATAGTGCAGATTTGGATATGCGTATGGTCTTACATCATGAGTTGATTCACCTGAAACGAAATGATTTATGGATTAAAGTGCTCGTGTTAGGTGCTAATGCTTTACATTGGTTTAATCCATTCATTTATGTTCTACGTAGAGACATTCATACATGGAGTGAGTTGTCGTGTGATAAAGAAGTAGTCAAAGATATGTCCTATACCGATAGAAAACGTTATGGCGAAACACTTCTAAACGTAATGGTAGGTTCAAAAGGATTGCCTGTTCGATTCTGTTCTTCTTTATCTGGTGATGGTAAAAAATTGAAAAGGAGATTAAATATGATTTTAAATGTTAAAAAACTTAAAAAGCGTACTATAATAATTTCCATCATGACAATGATTGTCGCTGGAATTATTGGTACATCTACAGCCATTTATGTGAACGCAGGTGTTGTACCAGAAGAAAACGATAAAACTTCATTAGAGCTTTCTAACAATGAACCTCAAGAAGCAGAAGGTGGCTACTATGAATTAGTTTCAGTTAAATTGTCTGATGAATCGAAATTCTCTAAAGAGGATTGGGAAGAAATTCTTAAACAAATCGAAAATAATGAAGTTATATTGGAAGAGGAATAAGTATGAAATGTTGTACTTTTCACAGCGCTTCTTGGATTTAAAAAGGTCACTGATATTCAACAAATGTTTTTGTCAATATGAAAATGAGCCAGAGCGATCACTTCAAAAGTGAGCCACTTCATAATAATCAACTACCATTAGTGGAAAGTTATGGGCTTTAGGGATTCTTGCCCTAGGGCAAGAATCCCTAAAGCCTCGCGCACCAGCAGTTACTCTTTGGCACTTTCCTGATGTTTCATACTTTGACGGAAACGATACGACTCTCCGTTGAGTAAGTGGATATGTGATCGATGCGTTAAACGATCGAGTAATGCGACTGTCATCTTCTCATCTCCAAAAACATTCGTCCATTCTGGGAATTCTAGATTGGTTGTGATAATAACACTTGCGCGTTCGTATCGACTTGAAAAGAACTGGAATAATAGTTCAGCTCCCGTTTTGGAGAAGGGGACATAGCCTAGCTCACGATGATCACATCAAATTTGAGCCATTTCTTCTCAAATACTCCAAGCTTATGCTCTTCGTTAGCCATTAATAATTCTTCTACTAGTTCTGAAGCAGTTATAACTTGGTCTTATAACCATTTTGAACCACCTCTATCCCCAAAGCTATAGCCAAATGCGTTTTCCCAGTGCCGCTGTTACCAAGAAAAATAAGATTCTCTTTCTTTTCTACAAACTCCCCTTTAGCTAAAGTCATAAAGCGATTTCGGTTCAAACTTGGCATTAGGCTAAAGTCATAAGTATCCAAAGTCTTTTGGACAGGAAATGAAGCTTGTTTGAGCCGCCTCTGATTTTCTTCTCTTGTTTGTAACTCTGTTTCCAGTAACGCTAATAAGTATCCTTCATAACTTAGATTTCGTTCCTCTGCTTCTCTTGCGAGAGAACGGTACTGTCTTCCAATTGTAGGTATTCTTAGTTGTTTCACGATGTGATCAAGCATCATTTCCGTATTCATTTCATCTGACCTCCTGTTAATTGTTCATATTGAGCTATGTTCGACTTTTTAACTTTATAGTCTAATAGGCTCGTAGGCGTTTTTTCTTTCGTTAATTCGTGAGGTCTCAAATAGTAATAGGTTAACCTTTGAATAGTTTCATGGACAACCTCATACCGATAAACTTGAGCTTGTTCAGCTTCCAATAAGGCTTGTGTTAACTTTTCCATTCCCATCTCACGATGAAGGAGAAGGCGTCGAATAAATTTGCGATCTCCTGCGGCTCCTTCTTGTTCTTTCATCTTACGATGAAAACGCCTGAACACATCCGGAATGTCAGATGATTGAAAGACATGCGCATCTCGAATCGCACGTGGTTTCTTCAGTAATGCTTCGAGGTAGTGATCAAGAATCGTGACTACTTGATTCCGTTCATAAGATCGAGAATGCTCTGCGATCACTTGGTTTTGAGCCACCACGATCACTCGATCGACAAAAATTTTTGCCCATACGACTTGTCCCACATAACTACATGGAACAGAATATTGATTTGTTTTGATCGTAACCAAGGAAGTTTTGTTAACCTGACAAGAGACAAGTTTACAAGCTTCAAATGGTTGGTCTGGCAATGGATAAAGATGTTCTTTTTCTTTAACCCACATAGCGGCAACCGTTTCTTTTGAGTGAGGGACCTTTTTACGTTCAGCTTCTTTTAAGCACCACTCTCGTAAGTAATCATTCAATTCATCTATTGATTGATCGCCTGGTTCCGGTACAAGGGCATTTCTCCTTACATACCCAACTGTTCCTTCCACACGCCCTTTTTCATTTCCCGATCGAACGTTACAGAACTCAGCCTGAAAGAGATAGTGAGCTTGTAAGGCAAGAAAGGATTCCTGTTCTAACCGATCTCTTCCTTGAAGAATTTTTTCAACAGCTGTTTTTAAGTTATCGAAGAGACCTTCGGTCGGTACTCCTCCAAAGAATTCAAACGCATGGACAAAGCCATCTAAGAAAGCCTCCTGTTTTTCATGAAGATACGCTCTCACAAATCGCACACGACTTGCCGAAAGCTGAATACAGAAGAGGTAAATACGTTGCTTTCGACCCTGTAGAATAATATCCGCCTCTCCCCAGTCGAACTGGAATTGGTGGCCGAGTTGAAAATCAAGGGGGATGAAGACCACCTGTAACTTTTTCCTGCGTTTTGCTACGAGTTTACGTAGATTAGACGCCGATCCTTTAAAGTTGTATTCCTCTACTAATCTCTGATACATTCGGGCAGCTGTATGATTTTGTTTTCCCCAACGTTTAAGATCATCTTCAAGCCATTGATCAATGATCGGAAGTATCCGTTTAGTTTCTTCCGAATATTCTTTCTTATTACTATAGATCTTTTGGCGTTGAATAGTAGTTGGGGCCTCCGTTGCCGATAGATATTTCTTGACCGTATTTCTTGAAATCCTCAGTTTTTTAGCTATTTCCCTTTGGGATAGTCTTTCTACCTGGTGTAAGAATTTGATATGATGAAATTGAGCCATACTGATCATTCTTTTTTCCTCTCTTCAATTGATAGTTTGGTCACTTTCAATCATAAGAGAGGTTATCAAAATTGGAAATCATGTGGCTCATTTTTTATGTGATCGAACCGCTTAAAAGCGGCTCAATTTTAAATTATCAAATACAAAGCCCTTTGAGAATCGAAGATCAAGGGGCTTTTAACACGACTTATTAATGTATAAATGTACAAATTTACTAACACATGTATTTTATGTGATACCGTTTATGCTCATATATGACAATTCCGAGGGTTACTCTTTTGAACTGGAAATTGCATTTCGTAACCTGTCGATTTTATCTAACTAAATCATCGGTTATTTTTAGCTCAAAGTGGTGTATTAAACTCGAAAAAGCATCTAAATTAATCACACAATTGATCATTAACAGATTTCATTTTTTAGAATATCATGCAAATGATGCTGTGCAACTTAAAAGTGCGAAATGACGAGAATTGCTACTAGAAATTGGTTGAAATACTATTAACAAAAGAACATAATTGTTCTTAAAGAGGTGATGGTATGAATTTTGGTGTGAATCTACAGTATCTTAGAATGATGCACAAGAATATGACGCAAGAAGAACTTGCAAATCAACTGGGTGTTTCAAGACAAACTATTTCTAAATGGGAACTTAATCAAGGAAATCCTGAACTAAGTAAGATTAAAGAAATATGTTCATTGTTTAATTGCAAATCGGATGATTTGTTATTTGGAAACATGAAAATCGTAAATGATGCTTATTCGGAAATTGTAATTGAATCGATAGAGAAATTCAAATACATAAAGTATACAGTTATCTCGGTAGAACCAGAAGATGACGCAACACGAAGAATTAAACAATTAGCAAGAGAACTAGATATTGATAATCCGAAAATTATTGGATGGGACTTTGCACATCTCTCACAAGAACAAATAAATGTGTATCACATGCATGGTTATACTTCTGCTCTTGTCTTACCAATTGATACTAAGAATGCACATGAGTCTTATTTAATTGAAAAAAGAGAAACACAAAATTATGTTACAGTCACTATTAAAAATCCAATGGATAACCCATTTCATCTTATTTCTAATGCATTTAAATCTGTATTTCAATACATAAAGGTAAACAGATACACATACGATCATTTTGCCTTTGAAAGTGTATTCTATGAGGATGATGTCGAATACATGAGGATATGTGTTGCCATTAAGTAAAAGAAAGGATAGATATATGGAAATTGGAGATGTAGTAGCATTCGGACGTTTTGAATGGTATATCCTTAATATCAAAGAAGATCAAATGCTACTTCTTACAAAGGATATAATTGAATTACGTGATTACCATAACAAGTCTGAGAACATCACTTGGAAAGATTGTGAGTTGAGGCAATATCTCAATGAACCCTTCTACCACAGTTTTGATGACAGAGACCGTGACAGAATTGTCGAGACCATAAATATCAACCCTGACAATTTGTGGTACAAGAGTACTGGTGGAGAAGATACATTAGATAAAATATTTCTTTTATCTATGGATGAAATTGTGCGGACGTATTTTGGCGATAGCAGTAGACTCTTAGATAATCCGGGTAAGAATCAAAGGTACTGGTTTCAAAGAAAAGATGTTAACAATATCAAAAGAAGAGCAGTATATTTAGATTCCATTTGGTGGTGGTGGACACGTACGCCAGGGAAGAATAATCGTGTTACAGTCTATATACACGGTGATGGAAATGTTGGGATTCAGGGTAATGGTGTATCAAAAAGAAACACAAATGTGATACATCCTTCAACTCATGATAATAGAGGTGGAATTCGTCCAGCTCTTTGGGTGCAAATATAAGAATGGGAGATCAAGATAATGAACAAATATGAAAAAGGTATGGAGCTACTCAATGAAAGATTTGGCAAGGGCAAAGATAATGTCATTGCACTTGCCACAATTGCGCTTGAGAAGAGCTTGGAGGGAAATCCACAACCGCGCGTACGTGATGTTGATGCGATGTATGAAGATGGTGCGTTCTACGTTGTAACCCACGCTAAATCAAACAAGATATTGCAGATAGAGGCGAATCCGGAAGTATCAATTTCTGCGAACTTTGAAGACTTTTTTAGTAGTGGTGTAGCAGTGAATCTTGGGTGGGCATTAGATCCAAAAAATGAAAAATTAAGAAGTAAACTTCGTACTGTGTTTAGTGATTGGTATGATTTTGCGAATGATGAAAGTGATAAGAACTGCTGCTTTCTAGCAATATATCTCAAATCAGGAACGCTAAGAATCGATCATGGCGTAGAATTCTATCGCTTTGACTTTGAGAATAAAACAGCCCAATGAATAATTGAAAGTATATTTATATATTGGTGTATACGGATTGCGGGTAGCGACAAGAAATGTGTTTACGCAAACTTCTTGTCGTTCCCTGTTAAAGATCGTATATTTTTAAAAATAAATTTAGTTATATGAATATAAATCTGAGTAGAGCTATAATTTGAAAGGGCGTTCAATAATGAGTGCTTCTATGAAAAAAAATATTGGATTTAGAATAAATTAGTTTAGATTATACTTTGGGATGATTGAGTGCAAATCGTACTGTCATTGCACTTTTATCTTTTTTTTGTATTTCATACTGTTTTATCTGATTCTATATTCCTTGATTTCACTGCATTTTTCTTTATATTTAGTACGCTTAAAACAGAGTGGGAATAATGATTCAACCTTATTTGAAGAGAGAACGCCTATTTAACAGTGTTTATCTTAATTTAAACGGAAGAAAGAAGTTAAAAATTATATAGTTCCCTACCAAAAATAAGATGGTAGGGATTATTTTTTTCAAATGATACACCTAAGTCCCTCTCCTCAACGAAGATTTTTTTGTTGTATTAATCACGTTGGAATAGTAATAGGTGCCATAAAAGCCTTGGTAACACAGGGTTTTTTAGGGCTTTTATATCGCCCGTGGCACAGTGATGGCCCACATTGATAAGTGGTCTTCATATATTGGTTGCTGCTGTAATATTCAATGTGTGTATCCTCACTTGTTTTTAGCTGAATAAAACTGCTTCATCTGTCGGTGACATGAAAATTCCTATTAGGATTGAGATGCCCATAGGCTCCTAGAGTCGTATGCACATCTTCATGTCTGAGTCTGTCTTTAATCACCATCCCCCATGCTCATTATCAAAGAAGCGTGAGAGTGCCTTAGTCCATGAATTTTATTCGATGAATATTCGCAGCCTTGGCAAAGCGTTTAATAGAATGAGACACGGTGTATTGTTGAGTTGGGATTCCATTATACGATAAAATAAAATTGGTTTTGCATTGTTTCTGTTATGTCTCTTTCCAATTTGCTTAAGATAATCGCGTGGTGATAGATAAACGGATGGCAAGTTGAGATTGTGTCATTCCTCTTTCTTGGCGGGTGGATTTGACTACGATACCAAAACAATCGGTGTTATTTATGCTTTGCATAGCGCAATCACCGCCGATAAGCATCACCGCTAATTCCTATAGTTTATTACTTGTTACCATTACCGACAAATTGTATTTTCCCTTTTTGGATTCCCCAAATCTCATCGGCGGCAGACGATACTTCCTTAGAATGCGTAACAATAATCACACACTTGTTTTCTTTATGGGCAAGCTCAGTCAGAATCCCTAAAATAGCATTTTGGGTATCTGTATCAAGATTGGCTGTCGGTTCGTCCGCAATGATGATATCCGGGTTATGGGCTAAAGCTCGAGCTATACCGACGCGCTGTTGTTCTCCACCGGACAGTTTCAAGACCTTGCGATCTGCTGTTTCTCTGTCAATGCCCACTTTTTCCAAAAGTGTGTACGCAATCGCCTGTTTGTTTTTTTCCTTTACCCCGCTGATATTCATGGAGAGAACAATGTTTTCAAGTGCCGTAGCGTTGGTAATGAGGTTAAAGCTCTGAAATATTACACCAATACTCTTCGCCCTATAAGCATCCCGGTCTATTTTTTTCAAGTCGCTGCCGCCCAGTAGAATTTCACCTTTTTCGCACACATCAAGTCCTGCAATCAAAGAGAGCAGTGTAGATTTCCCGGAGCCAGATTTCCCGATGATGGCATATACCTTACTGGCTTCAAAAGCAGCGCTTATGCCTGTGAGAACGTTCTTTTTTGTGCCCTCATACTTATAGGACACATTATTCAATGTTAATACACTCATGAAAACATCCTCCTTAATTCCGCTCCATCAATATTTTGATGGGTTCATATTTTGTTGTGTGCAGGATACCTGCAGCGCTTGCTATTCCGGCAAGAGAAAATGCTATCAGGATGATTTGAAAAATAGCCTCCAGGCTTAAATTCACTTGAAGCTCGGACAGTGGTTTCTCGTTAGAACTGGTAAAGACAGCCTCCCCGACTCCTGTACGGCCGGATGCTGGTACACCTCCATCTGTATTACTGTCTTGGGCAAGTTCAATTTGATTTGCCAACAAACTATCTGCCACGGGCTGCGAAGCCGCAATTCCTACGCTAAGGCCTAAACATAGGCATACTCCGGTAATAACAAGCATTTCCGTCAGCAATCCAAAGGCAACCTTCCCCTTTGTCATACCCATTGCTCTCAATACGCCAATTTCATATTTTCGTTCTCGGATTGCAAGGGTAGAGAGAAGAATGAGAATAAGCGCACCGAGAATCAAAACAACAATTAAAAATGTGTTTGTTACCTTTGCCAGTCCTTCGACAGGTCCGACTATTTTTTTATAGCCGGCTTCGTCAGTCGTCACCTCGTAATAATCGGTCAATCCCTTCTCCCTAAGTTCCTTTTCAAAAGCCGGAAGCAGTGTAGGATCTTTCAAAAAATATTGAGCAGAAACTTTTCCGTATTCGTCAAACATCTCCATTCCGACAACCGTCTCAAAACTTGTTAGAATTTCGTTATTTCTATTTTCCATTGGTGATAGTTCATCGAGGTTAGAGCCAAGCATTGTGTTATCCATATAGATCCCAGTAACAGTCAAGCTATGTGTCATTGGTTCATTCTTATAATAACTGTCCACCTCAATCGTGTCGCCGACAGATATGTTATTAAGACTGGCGTATTGTTCGCTAACAATACATTCATTGAGGTTTTTATACATTTCCCCGCTGGTAATTTTACGAGTTCCACTTTTGAAATCGCTGTTTGCTTCCGGGTTGTCCGTTGCAATAATTTGACCTTTTATTGGAACTGTTTCAGGATTTTTTGTTCCATCTGCCCTTGTTGCGCCACTGAGAAAATCATTAATCAAATTATCCATTTCGCTTTCACCGAGCGAAGATAGATTTCTTGGAGAAATATCTATTTTGGCCGAAAAATTTGTACTTTGCAGCAAGTCCGATTCTCCAAATGCTATTTGCTGCTGCGGCGTGAGTTCTTTATAGTTCCTGACCCCTTCTTCGGTTTGAAGTTTTTCAAAATCGGCGCCGATTGAGACTTCTGCTCCAAATCTCGACTTATAATCAGTAATGATAGCCGATGTTGTCGTGTTAATGATAATAGACACGGCTGTCGTGAGAATAATGGCAAAAACGATGATTGCCATTAAACTGTTTCTGCCCTTGTTTCTGACGATGTTCTTTACGGCATTTGTAAAAATGTACACTATTTGTTCGCTCCTTTAATCAGTAGTTGTTCGTCTCGACATGATCAGAGTAACAAATGGAATGTTAGATTTTCGTTAGGGTTTAGGCCACTTAAAATGATATATTTATCAGGGGTGATTCCTAAAAAACGCAAAAACAGACGACATGATTGCACCTGCCCTGCCGTCTGTTTAATCATTGATTCCTTTTTTATCTGGGAAATTGAATCACAAATTTTGTGCCTTTTTCATTCTCGCTCGAAACTTTGATAGCGCCGCCATGCCTTTCTATGATTGTTTTCACAATGGACAAACCCAGACCTGAGCCTGCGGTATTTCGTGAACGTGATCCGTCCACCCGATAGAATACATCAAATATGAATGGCAGATGCTCGGCTGGTATTCCCACCCCAGTATCTTCAATATCAATTTCTACACCTTTTTCTGTTTCGCTGCCACGAATGGCAATACTTCCTTTTTCGCAGTTATATTTATATGCATTCTCAATCAGATTATAAAACGCCCTGTAAAGTAGCGGCGCAGTCCCATATAGCGATACTGTATCACAGTCAATACTATAAGTGATTCCGCGATGTTCATATAATGGCGACAACTCGTCGAATATCGTTTCAAATATAGCATCTAAATAAACATCTTCGTTTAATTCTTCGGATTCCTCATTCGAAGAAGCCAGAATTAATAAATCGTTTACGACCTGCGTTAGTCTGTCAACGCTTGTTTCCATCGTATGAACATTTTCCTTGTATTCTTCTATAGTGGCTGTTTCACCTATACTAAGCACCTGTATCCCTGCTTTCATTGTTGCAAGGGGTGTTTTCAGCTCATGCGCAGCGCTTGCTGAGAAGCGTCTTTGCCTGTTAAATGCTTCTTCTAAGCGGTCAAGGGTTTGATTAAAGCTCTTTGTCAGACTGCCCACCTCGTCATGTGACAAACTTTCAGTTAATCTTTGCGACAAGTCCCGTTCGTCAATATCAGCTACTTGTTTGCTCAAGTTTTTCACAGGCCGCAGGGCTTTTCCTGAAACAAAATACACAAGTCCAGTTCCGACAACAGTTATAACAAGACAAAACAATACGCTTCCCAGATCAAAATCTCTTTTTGCTGTTCGTAAAGGCGTAAAATCGTTTTCTGTTTCTTCATCATCTGTACCCTGAATCACCACACCACCCGAAGTATTATCTTTGGATATACTAATGGATTCGTTTATTAAAGGGACAAGAGTTTTCTGCGCGTTTAGTATGGAGAATGCAGTCAACGCCGCAGAGGATAGTATCAATACTATGGCTGTGAGTATTGTGATTCGCCATTGTAACGTTAATTGCCTAAACAAATTCATCATTGTGCATCCTCTATGATATAGCCCTGACCACGGATTGTTTTTATCACTTCTTTATCGCTGAAATCTGATAGTTTTTTCTTTAGTGTATGAATGTGGTAGCGCAGAGTATTTGAAAAAGGGTCGAACTCACTATCCCAAATATGTTCTACTAATTGTTCTGCACTGACAATCTTATTTTTATTCAAAATAAGATATTCAAAAATGTTATATTCTTTGCGGGTTAAATTTAACGCTTCATTATTGCAGATTACTTTTTTAGCATTTGTGTCAATCATAAAACTACTAAGCATAATTGTTGCCGGTGTTACTGAAAAGTTTCGGCGCAATAGATTTCTGATTCTTGCTTCTAATTCTCCAAAATCAAAAGGTTTAATGAGATAATCGTTAGCGCCTTCATCCAATCCAAGAATTCTTTCATCAATTTTTGCTCTTGCAGACAGAATTAAAATCTTTGTATCTGTATCCTTTTTGCGAATGGCCCGCAATACATCAAGCCCGTCTATTTTGGGGATATTCAAGTCTAAAACGATCATATCGTACTCATTCATTTCGTAATATACTAAAGCTTCTTCACCATCAAAAACTGTATCAACCGCATAACCTACCTTGCGAAGTCCTTTTGCAACGATAGCTGAAAGCATTTCTTCATCTTCAACAAGCATTATTTTCATATACGCACATCCTTACAATTCATCAGTTATATCGTATCAAATGAAATGTTAGTTTTTCGTTAGCTTTTTTTGCCAAGCGCCGGGCAGATTGAGGCATGGATGTGTGTTGGGCGAACAAGTCGTCCGCTGTCCAATGCTGCGCAGCACAAGGATCCTTCATTGTAAGAGGGGACTCAAAGTGAAGTATAAACAAAACGAATACGTGCATTGACTAATTTTACTCTTTCCTCATGTTCGAAGAATTTTTCTCCTGCTTTATTAGGGAGAACGACCTCAATGTCATCTGCACAATCCGAGTACAGATTATCACTGCGGGATAGTGTTGTCATCCGTCCGTTCATCCGTCGCTGTTCGACTTTTCCTTCTCCTGCATTTTTCTAAGTTACCAAACGTTTTTTCCATGTTGGGAATCACATATTTTAGTTCCATTAAAATAGCTGCACCTGAAACACTCTTTAACGTTAAAGAGAAGAAATGAAACATTCCATAAACAACTCGAACAAATTCCAAGCGACCTGCAACGTATTATTGGCCTGCTACTTACTCGTTCTATCCAACAGCAACAAAGCTTCCGAAACTAGCCAGCCCTTAAAATCAACGATTGTGAACTAGATGGCATCGGTAAAGCGCGGAATAAGAATAGTTCAGAAAAACACGAATGTTTTCAATTTATTCGGTTTTAATATTCGTTTTTTATGTTGACAGGGGGAACATCCCTTGATAAACTTATGACTATGTTAATAAACTCTGTGCATGTTCGTATAATTTCGGGAATAGGGCCCGTAAGTTTCTACCGAGCTACCGTAAATGGCTTGACTATGAACAAGGAATGAATGACGATTGCAGGTCACCGTTTTCGTCCGTTTCTATTCATACGCGCTGGTTCCATTATTTACTGCTGATGCTCCGGGTCTGGACAGGTCCCGGAGTTTTTACGTCTGCAGGGTGATTCTAAACAGGAGCTGATTAGAGAATGGATAAGTATTTCCGTTTTGAAGAGCTTGGGACAAACTACAAGCGGGAAATCATGGGTGGTTTTACAACATTTTTAGCAATGGCGTATATTTTATTTGTTAATCCGGATATTTTGAGCGCAGCCGGCATGGATCAAGGTGCCGTTTATGTAGCAACTGCCTTGGCGGCGGCGGCAGGTACGATTATCATGGGAGTACTGGCGCGTTATCCGATTGCGTTGGCTCCGGGGATGGGCTTGAACGCCTTTTTCACGTTTTCCGTTGTTATCGGGATGGGAATACCATGGCAGACTGCCTTGCTCGGTGTTTTTATTTCAGGTCTTATTTTTATTCTTATTACGTTGGTCGGTATTCGTGAAATGGTAATCAATGCCATCCCGGCGGAATTGAAGTATGCGGCGGCAGCCGGTATCGGTTTATTTATCGCTTTCATCGGTTTGCAAGGTGCGGAAATTATTGTGCTTTCGGAATCGACATTGGTCACTTTAGGGGATATGACGAGCGGTCATACATTGCTTGCTGTCTTCGGTATTATCGTGACGGTTATCTTGATGGGTCTGGGACTTCGCGGCGGAATTTTTTACGGGATGGTCATCACGGTTGTCGTCGGCATCATCTTTCAGCAAATCCCAGTGCCGTCGGCTGTTATCGGTTCGATCCCAAGTATTGAGCCAACGTTCGGCGCGTTCTTGGAGCCGTTTTCCAATCAGTCCATCGGTGAAATTTTTACGGTAAAATTGATCATTGTTATTTTAACATTTTTGTTTGTTGACTTCTTTGATACGGCTGGTACGCTGTACGCCGTTGCCAATCAGGCAGGCTTTGTCAAGGATAACAAGCTGCCGCGCGCGCAAAAAGCGTTGCTTGCCGATTCCTCTGCGACGGTGATCGGCGCGATTTTCGGTACGTCTACTACAACTGCATACATCGAGTCGTCTTCAGGGATTGCAGCGGGGGCGAGATCCGGATTTGCATCTGTTGTTACCGGTATACTGTTCCTTGTTGCCTTACTGTTCTCTCCGCTGCTCGTTGTCGTCACTTCCTATGTTACCGCACCGGCGCTAATCATCGTTGGAATTTTAATGGCTGGCGCGTTAGGGAATATCGAGTGGAAAAAATTTGAGATCGCAGTCCCTGCATTCCTTACGGTGATCGCCATGCCACTGACCTACAGCATCGCGACGGGAATCGCGCTGGGATTTGTGATGTACCCGATCACAATGCTTGCAAAAGGGAGAGGAAAAGAAGTCCATCCGATCATGTATATCCTGTTCTTCGTGTTTATTGCTTACTTTATTTGGCATTAATAACGAATATATTGTTGATGTCGGTGGCGGGGCAATATCTCCTTTTCCAAAAAGGTTTCGAAATGAGAGGAGCTTTAGAGACAAAATTGTCTTGAAGGCTCTTCTTTTTTTGTCTACAACTGGAGAATGAGCACTGACGGATGGAACGCGGACCTGTCAGCAGCGAGTTTCAGAACAAGGTAAATAAGTAGATTTTGTGAATTAATGAAGAAAACCGTTTACTGAGAATTGTTCTCAAAATATAATTTAATTGATAATTTTTTTCAATAAGAACAGCAAATGGGGGAGTGGAAATGCAGCTCAGTGAACTTTCGGTTGGGGAACGGGCGAAAATTGTTGATATTTCTGGATGTCAGCTGCTCATTCAAAAGCGGCTGAACCACATGGGGATATTTGAGAACTGTGAGGTTTTGCTGCAAAATATGCTTCCGTTTGGCGGGCCGTGCATGATTTCCTGCGGTGAACAGTGCATAAGCATCCGCAAGAAGGAAGCAAAAACGATTGTTGTGGAGAAATTGCCATGCAAGTAGCGCTGCTTGGCAACCCAAATACAGGAAAGACATCGCTTTTTAACGCACTGACAGGCTCCTATGAATATGTGGGAAATTGGAGCGGTGTGACGGTGGAAAAAAAGGTCGGCATCCTTCGGAACGGAAAAGGAAAGCTCATCGATCTGCCGGGTGTCTACTCATTAAACCCTATTTCAAAGGATGAAACGGTAGTATCCCGATTTCTTTTAAGCGATACGTTTGAAGAGATGCTGAATATTGTTGATGCCTCGCAGCTGAAACGCAATTTACAGTTAACGCTGCAATTATTGGAGTACGGAAAGCCGATGACGATCGGGCTGAATATGACCGACGTGGCAACCCGGCGGGGAATAGTGATTGACGAGAAGCTATTAGCAAAGAAGCTACAGGTGCCAGTTGTGCCGATTATCGCGCGAAAGGGTGCGGGAGTTGCTTCGCTGGAAGAACAGCTTTACCGATCAGAGGAAAAAACAGTACCGGAAGCAGTACATATTGATTATGGAAAAACGATGGAGGACGCCATCGAAAAGCTTGCGGCCAAGCTGCCGGACTTGCCGCATCGGAAGCGCTGGCTGGCCATTAACTACCTGGAAGAAAATCCGGTTGTTCAAAGCTATGTTGAGCAGCATGCGGATCGCGGAATGCTGGCGGGTATCGTTGAACAGCTGAAAAATCAGTTGAAAAAAGAGCAGACAACGATCCAGCATAACATCTATCAGGCGAGAGAACAATATATAGATGAAGTATTAACCGGTTGTTTAAAAGCGAACGGAAAAGAGGAGAGACCTTTTTCCGAACGGGTTGACCGGATTGTCACCCACCGAATTCTCGGCATTCCAATTTTTATTGGTCTGATGTACTTGATGTTCATGCTCACTTTCAATTGGCTTGGATTCCCTTTGTCAGATGCGCTTGAAGGTTTTTTTTCCGAAACGCTGACGGGCTGGCTGGAAGTATTTTTTGAAACGGTCAATGCCAGCGGCTTTATTCAGGCGCTAGTGTTGGATGGCATCGTTGCCGGAGTCGGCGGAGTGCTTGTTTTTGTTCCGCAGATTTTTATTCTGTTTCTCTTCATCTCATTGCTGGAGGATTCCGGATATATGGCGCGCGTGGCGACGGTCATGGATCGGCTGATGCAGTCGATCGGGTTAAACGGAAAGGCGTTCATTCCAATGATTATCGGCTTCGGGTGTAACGTGCCCGGCGTGATGGCGGCGAGGACCGTGGAGCAGCCGAAGGAACGGCTGTTGACGATTTTGCTGACGCCTTTAATGTCATGCTCGGCGAGACTACCGGTATACGCGCTGTTTGTCGGTGCTTTTTTTGCCCAGCAGCAGGCTGTAATCGTGCTGTCGTTGTATATTCTCGGCGTCGTCCTGGCGATGATTCTGGCAAAAATCTTTTCGGTAACAGTACTGAAAAAAGAAGAGTCGTATTTTATCATTGAGTTGCCGCCATACCGATTTCCGCAATGGAAAACGCTGTGGCGAAGCACGTGGGAAAAAGGAAGAGGCTTCTTGCGAAAAGCGGGAACGTTTATTTTTGCAGGTTCGGTATTTATTTGGTTCCTGTCTTACACTGGTCCCGGCGGTTTTGACGTCGAGATGAATGAAAGCTTCCTGGCGAAGATCGGCGGTGTGTTTGCTCCGTTGCTGGAGCCGTTGGGCTTCGGGACATGGCAGGCGGGGGCAGCGCTGCTTACCGGCTTTTTAGCGAAGGAAGTCGTCGTTGCGACGATGGCGATTATTTACGCCGTGCCGGAAGCATCGATGCAGACGGTGCTGTCGGATGCGTTTACCCCAGTGGCCGCATACAGTTTTATGGTATTTATTCTACTTTATATTCCTTGTCTGGCAACGGTTGCCGTTATTCGTAAGGAATCAGGTTCTAAAAAAATGACGCTTCTCAGCATGGGATACGCCTTGGTGATAGCATATATCTTATCTTTGATCGTCTATCAGGTGGGAAGCAGACTGTTTTAAAACTTTTAAGTTGTGTTCAAAAAGGAGGACACAACAGCGGCAAGAAGGTCGAGGCGCGGCAGGTTCGAGCAGCGGAGCGTACACGGGACGTACGTGAGCAGCGGAGAGACAAGGCAACGAAGAGATTCGCCGGCGCTGTATCCCGGACTTTTTGAACATCTTCTATTTACAATGGTAGTTCAAAAAGGAGGACATAACAGCGGCAAGAAGGTCGAGGCGCAGCAGGCACGAGCAGCGGAGCGTACAAGGAACGTACGAGAGCAGCGGAGAGACAAGGCAACGAAGAGATTCGCCGGCGCTGTATCCCGGACTTTTTGAACATCTTCTATTTACAATGGTAGTTCAAAAAGGAGGACATAACAGCGGCAAGAAGGTCGAGGCGCAGCAGGCACGAGCAGCGGAGCGTACAAGGAACGTACGAGAGCAGCGGAGAGACAAGGCAACGAAGAGATTCGCCGGCGCTGTATCCCGGACTTTTTGAACATCTTCTTAAAAAAACAGCATGAAAAATGATCACTTAAAGGAGTGATAGCATGATATTCAGCTGGATAGCGGGAATCATTATTTTTGCTTACGCGGGGTATGCACTGTATCGCCATGTACAGCAAAGTAAAGAAGGCAAATGCGCCAAATGTGAAATGAACAAGAATTGTCATTCGGTGGATAGCGGCTGCTGCAGCGGCATCGAAGAATTAAAATAACGTCTTGCAGACAGTTTTTTGATGGAATTGACTAATTGATAGCCGATCATCTGCGCTTAGCAGTTGGTCGGTTTTTGTTAAATGCAGATGATGAATCAAGAATTTTTCGAAAGAAATAGGAAATTTTTTTGGCAAGCAATGTTTTCCCGCGCCAATCGTTTGGATGAAAATGCGGCCGTTGCGGCAAACTATTGCTAAACATTGGTAAAACAGGAGGAGAAAAGATGCCGGCCATTGTCTCCGTTCAACGGTGCATCCCGAAGTATCAAATGGAACAGCAGGAAACCGAAGAAATTGTGCGGGAGCTGTTTGCGGAAGCTTTTCCCGATATCGATAGGCTGTTGAGAATTTTTCGAAACGGTCAAATTGAAAAACGTCATTTTGTTGTACCGAAAGAATGGTTTCAGGAAGAGCATTCTTTTGAAGCAAAAAATCAGCTGTATATGAAAGAAGCGGTGTCATTGGGAACAAAGGCTGTTCAACGCTGCCTGAACAATCGTGCTCATCTGATGCGTCCGATCAAGCCGGAGGAAGTGGATGCCATCTTTTTTGTTTCCAGTACTGGACTGGCTACACCATCTATCGAAGCGCGAATAATGAATCTGCTGCCGTTTTCTCCGCACACAAAGCGCATTCCTCTTTGGGGACTTGGATGTGCCGGGGGCGGTGCGGGAATCAGCCGGGCGTATGAATATTGCCTCGCATTTCCCGATGCCAAAGTGCTTGTGCTGTGTATCGAATTATGCAGTTTGACGTTTCAGCACAAAGATACAAGTAAAAGCAATCTCGTCGGTACATCGTTATTTGCTGACGGTGTAGCCTGTGCGCTCGTTGTCGGGGATGATGTAGTAAAAAAAAGCGACACAGTCACCACTGGTGCTGTCCCGTTCATCACAGGCACGCAAACAACACTTATGCCCCGCTCGGAAGACGTGATGGGCTGGGAGGTGAAAAACAGCGGGCTGCATGTCATTTTCTCGCGAGATATTCCGTCGATCATTGACCAGTGGCTGAAGCCGAATGTGGACAGTTTTTTACAAAAACATGGGTATGCTTTGAAAGATATCACCCATTTTGTCGCTCACCCAGGCGGTAAAAAGGTGATTGATGCTTATGAAGCAGGCTTAAGCTTGCCGGAGGGTTTGACGATGTTTTCGAAAAATGTCTTGAAGCAATTTGGCAATATGTCCTCCCCGACTGTCCTATACGTCTTGCAGGAAACGATGTCAGCTGTTCCGGCGGAGGGCAGCATCGGATTGATGACAGCGCTTGGCCCCGGGTTCAGTTCAGAATTGGTGCTGCTTCATTGGAGGGAAGCGAATTGACCTTTTATTGGCTGATAACAGCCGTTGTTTTAATGCAGCGGGGAATTGAATTAACGATTGCAAAGCGAAACGAAAGCTGGATAAAAAATCGAGGCGGAATGGAGTATGGAGAGGAGCATTATTCCTGGATTGTTTTTCTTCACGCGGCTTTTTTCGCTGTCTTAACAGTGGAAGTATGGCTGAAGGGAGGCGCCGTTGCAGCCACGTGGCCGCTATGGTTGAGCGCCTTCGTAGCGGTGCAGTTATTTCGCATCTGGGTGCTGGTTTCCCTTGGACGTTTCTGGAATACGAAAATTCTCGTTCTTCCGGGGGAAAAACTTGTAAAAAAAGGTCCCTATCGTTGGATAAAACATCCTAACTATTGGATTGTGGCCAGCGAATTGGTGCTTTTGCCGCTTATTTTTAACGCCTGGATGACTGCTGTGCTGTTTACAATATTGAATGGGATACTGCTCTTGTTTGTGCGTATTCCAAAGGAAGAGGCGGCGTTGCAGTTACTTGTGAAATCGGATGATTAGCCTTGCTAATGAATGCTTTCCGGACTAAAATAGGAAGAAGTGAAAAAGTACGGGGAAACTCTCGCAAAAACCGGCGAAATTCATCGTTGCGCTAGGGCAAGTCCCGATTGTTGTATGAAGAATTGTTATCTGTATCGGCTGAGGAGACTGTCGTTGAAAGGAGGGGCGCCGGGTTGATGAGCAGCAGGAAAAAGTTTTTTGTGGAAGACGGAGAGTCTGTCAGTGACTGCCTTGACCGGATGAAAATCGCAGGCTACACACCTGTCCGGCGTATGGAAGAACCGATATTAAAGGAAGTGAAGAAAAACGGAACAGTCGAAGTGGAAGTCGCCAAGCAGCGGATCGTTTTTGAAGGACAGCGAAATGACGGATAATTTCTCAAAGTGGCCGGAACATACCTGGTCGCTTTTTTTGTACCTGGAATTTGCTCGCGACGGGAAAAAACGAGAAAGTGACGGGAAAAATTCGGAATCCGACGGGAAAACAATGCAAATCGACGGAAAAAAGCGAAGAATCGACGGGAATAACTGCAAAATCGACGGGAATCCGCGCAGTATTGACGGGAATAAACAGAACGTTGCGCGAAACGAAGGGAAATGGTCATCAATAGCGGTCGAAATAACAAAAATTTTCTCTGTTAAAGATGTTCTGATTCATGTTATTTTGATAATGTAAAAAGGTAAGCAATGCTCCGGTGGATCACAGCAACTTACCTGATGTGAACGTCAGTTATGCAGTAAGAGGAAGGACGAGATGCAGATGTATTATAAAAAAGTCAGATACACGTTTGTCACGATGGAAGACACGTTGCCGTTATTTGTGGAAAGTGTCGGCTATAACCCGAAGGAACAGGATTTTATCAGACCGGAGGGGTATCCTTATTATCATTGGCTGCAAACAGTCGAAGGAGAAGGTAGATTTACCTTTAACGGCAGGGAGTATACGCTGCCGAAGGGAAGAGGTGTCTTGCTTAAACCGTATACTCCTCATTCTTACTTTGTGTCCGGCAGCAAGTGGTCGACGGTGTATGTGACGTTTGGCGGGGCGTCGGCAATCTCGATACTGGATTCTTTAAAGTTAAACTTTTCGACGTTCTATACAGAAACGGCACAAAAGCCGTTTACGAATATCATTTCTGAGATGATCAGGATTATTGGAGAGGATTCCGAATTTTCGAAAATGGAGTTATCCAGCCGCCTTTACACCTTTCTAATTAATTTGAGGAAGTACGGTAAAATCAACAATCAGCCGTCATTATCCCATTTTTATGATAAAGTCCGCCCGATTGTGGAATGGCTTGAAACTGTCTATGCAGAAGATATCGGGCTCAAGGATATGGCGGAGCATTTAAATGTGAGTTCTCAATACTTAAACAGATTATTTCAGGATACTTTTAATGTCAGCCCTTATTCGTTTCTCATTCAGCTTCGGATACGAAAAGCGAAAGAAATTCTTATTCACAATCCGGAAATTCCGTTAAAGCACATCGCATATCAGGTGGGATTTAATGACGTCAGTAATTTCGTCGCCACTTTTAAAAAAAAGGAAGGTATCACGCCGAAAAAATACCGGGATCTGCTTGTGAACAACGCGGCTGGTAAATAATGCGTGCAGCTGCAACAGTCTAGTCTAGAAGCTATACGATTTTACGAAACGAAACATTGAAAAAATTTTTCTCCGGGGATGTCTCAAAAAGAAAAACTCCCTTTATGACGATGTTCAACAAGCGCGGGAAACAGCGCCTGCGAATCTCAACGTTAGCGTTGCCTCTCCGTTGCTCACGTACATTTCTGTATACGCTACGCTGCTCACGGCTGCCGCGCCTCGACCTTTTTACCACTGTTGTGTCCTCCTTTTTGAACACACACTTTATATACGAAAATACAGGATTTCCTTATATTCTGTAGTGGCTGAAAAACCATGGGAGTTTAAGACAGCTCCTTTTTTTGTCGCAATATGGAAAACTAGTTAACTTCTCTCTCCCTCGCTTGACAGTAAATGCAGATTTATTCCACATGATCACAACACATTTTTTCATCCACTTCCTTTTCATACAGGACAGCGAAGTGACGCGCCTTGAATCGGCTGAGATTTCACAGCTGTTACCGCTGAAAAAATGGCGTGAGAAAGCGTGCGAAAAATAAAAAAGCACTATAAACAAAGTTTCATATTTTTATATAAATGAAGAAAATATTCATACTAAAGATAGGGGAAATCGCTTACAATAATATTATATTCTTATATCAGGAAGGGGTTAATTACAGATGAAAAAACCATTTTTATTCATGATTATGATGATGTTGCTTTTGTCTATCGCTGTTCTTGGATGCGGGCCGGATGATTCTGAGTCGCCAGAGGAAAGTGGCGCCGCTGACAACACCGGTGGCGATGCTGACAATGACGAGGCAGGCGGCAATACAACTGACGGAACGGCTCCTGATAAGCCGGAGTCACTGGAGATTTGGGCCAATAACGAAGAGTTTCAATACGCAGCGATTCAACAGCTGGCGAAGCAATTCGAAGAGGAGCATGGGATTGAAGTCATCGTTACACCTTATTTAATGGCAGATCAAGATGAAGCGTTTGCTTTAGATGCTCCGGGGGGGATCGGGCCTGACCTTATTTTTCAGCCTCATGACCGTCTTGGAAATCTGACTGCGCAAAATTTGCTTGCACCGCTGGAAGTGGATGAAGCGACACTCAGTCAATACACGCCGGATGCTGTCGGTGCCTTCACGCTTGACGGCGTTGTTTACGGCGCGCCGCTTGTAATGGAAAATACAGCTCTTTATTATAACAAGGATATTGTAAGCGATATTCCGGAAACAATGGAAGAACTGTATGATTTGGCGGAAGACTTGACGAATGCCGCCAATGATGAGTACGGCTTCTTGTTTGAAGCATTAAACTTCTATCATGTCTTTCCTTGGATAGGCGGGTACGGCGGATATGTCTTTTTACAGGATGAAGAAGGAAACTACGAGCCGGATAATATCGGATTGAACAATGAAGGTGCTGTACAGGCATACGCGGAAGTACAATCATTGTTTGAAAGGGGTATCATTCCACGTAGTGTCACAGAAGATGTATTGAATGGTCTGTTTACTGATGGAAAAGCAGGCATGGTTCTTTCAGGTCCTTGGTATCTTGCGTCATTTTCCGAAGCGCTTGGAGACAGTCTTGGAGTTGCGCCACTTCCGCCATTGGCTAACGGAGAGCGGCCAACACCGTTTGCAGGAGTCAAAGGCTGGCTTGTATCCAATTACTCTGACAACACTTACTGGGCTTCACAATTGGCGTTATATTTAACAACTGCCGAAGCGCAGGCATATTATTTTGCGGAAACTGGGGAAATCCCTGCGCGTCCGGACGCTGACATTGACAATCCGTTGGCGGAAGGCTTCCTTGAGCAGTCACAGACGGCTATCCCGATGCCGAATATTCCGGAAATGGGACAAGTTTGGGCACCGATGGAAGACTCTTTACAGTTTAACGCCGGCGGAGATGATCCGCAGGAAGTTCTCAATGAAGCGGTGGAGGAAATCATCGGCAATATCGAAATGATGCAGTAAGTGCGTATTGGGACAACCGTCTTTATAAAGCAGGTTGTATCCAGAGGACAGGAGGGGCTTGACCCTTCCTGTCCCGATTCTATCGTGATTTAGGAGGTTCATGGATGGAACAGAAACAACAAGATGGAGCTGTAGAGAAAGCCGGAGACGATCACCGCTTTTCCAACCACAATCCAAAGCTGGCATTACTCTTATCCATCATTCCAGGGCTTGGTCAATGTTATAACCGCCGGTTTATGAAAGGTACTGTTTTTTTCCTGTTTACCGCCGCATTTATTATTACCTTCGCCGACTTTATCGATATGGGGCTGTGGGGAATTTTTACATTAGGTACTCAGCCGGGAAGAGATCATTCCCTTGTATTAATTATTCAAGGTCTTGTCACCTTTATTCTATTAGCTTTCGGCTTGCTGATTTACGGGATAAATTTGCGCGATGCTTACAAAGATGCCGAAAAATTAAAGGCTGGGTTCGGCATTCCGACATTAAAGGAAGCCTTTCATAATACCTACGATAAGACATTTCCCTACTTTTTAGTGGGACCCGGATTGATTCTGGTGATTTTCGCCGTTATCCTGCCTTTGGGATTTATGCTGTCACTGGCATTTGTCAATTACCACTTAAGAAATTCCCCGCCGTCCAATTTGTTGGAGTGGGTCGGGTTTGACAATTTTATTGCCTTGGCAACCACGCCGATGTGGCAGAGCACATTTATCAGTGTTTTCAGCTGGACGGTTGTCTGGACGGTAGTGGCAACAACGCTTCAGATTGCTTTAGGACTGTTTCTTGCCATATTGGTCAATGATAAACGGGTGAAGTATAAGCGGACAATCAGAACGATGCTCATTTTACCATGGGCGGTTCCAGGTTTCGTTTCGATACTGATTTTTGCAGCAATGTTTAACGATGGCTTTGGAGCGATTAACCGGCAAATCATCGAGCCGCTGTTTAATGTGAGCATTCCGTGGATGACAGATGTGATGTGGACGAGAGTGGCGATCATTTCCATTCAAGTGTGGCTTGGATTTCCGTTTGTGTTTGCACTGTTTACCGGGGTATTGCAGAGTATTTCGGACGATTGGTACGAAGCGGCAACGGTGGATGGAGCAAACAGATGGCAAAAATTCAAGGCGATCACGTTTCCGCATGTCATGTACGCCACGGCACCGCTGATGATCATGCAGTATACTCACAACTTCAACAACTTTAATATCATTTACTTGTTTAATGAAGGCGGGCCGGCAATTCGTGGACAAAATGCAGGGGGAACGGACATTCTGATCTCCTGGGTCTACAGCTTGACGTTTTCCCAGCAAAACTACAGCATTGCCGCAGCCATTTCCATGATTATTGGTCTTATCGTCGCTGTGTTTGCCTTTTTTCAATTCCGGCGCACGCGGACATTTAAAGAGGAGGGGAAAGTATACTGATGCTAAAAGCAAAAACAAAAAGCAGGTTGGAAGTTATCGCAATATATGCGGTGTTTGCCGTCATGTTTGTCATCATTGCCTATCCTCTCCTTTGGGCTGTAGGCATGTCGTTGAATCCCGGACGAAGCTTATTTTCCGCGAGCATGATTCCGGAAAATTGGAGCCTGGAGCATTATAAATGGCTGTTTTTTGATGATCCGAGAGGTCGCTATGTCACGTGGTATAAAAACAGCCTGATCGTCGCCAGCTTTACCTCGCTGTTTTCCGTACTGGTGGCAACCTTAACAGCATATGCTTTCTCCCGCTATCATTTTGTCGGCAGAAAGAACGGCATTTTTATTTTGCTGGTACTGCAAATGTTCCCGATTCTTATGGCGATGGTTGCCTTGTATTTGCTGTTGAGCCTCGTTAACTTGCTTAACACATTAACCGGGCTGATCATTATTTATGTCGGGGCCAGCGTTCCGATGATGACATTTTTAGTGAAGGGTTACTTTGATACGATTCCGAAGGAGCTGGATGAAGCGGCAAAAATAGATGGCGCGGGCCATATGCGAATATTTGTGCAGATCATGCTGCCGTTGGCGAAACCGATCTTGGCGGTGGTGGCGTTGTTCCAATTCATGACACCATTTATGGATTTCCTGCTCCCGCGAATTGTGTTGCGCAGCGAAGAGAAATTCACCTTGGCACTCGGCTTGTTTAACTTTGTCAGCAATGAGTTCGATAATAACTTCACGCGGTTTGCCGCGGGAGCGATTTTGGTGGCGATACCGATTGCCCTCGTCTTCCTGTTTTTACAAAGATATCTCATTTCCGGATTAACTGCCGGCGGAACGAAAGGATAGCTGGACAATGAAGTAAAAAATAGCATTGTTCCGCAACAAAATTTTTACACCAGAGAAAAGGAGATTTATAATGGCAAAAAAATTTCCGCCCATAAGCAGCAAAATACCAAAGCTGCTGCATGGCGCAGATTATAATCCTGAACAATGGATGAATTATCCCGGTATCCTGGAAGAAGACATCCGCTTGATGAAGCTTGCGCATTGCAATGTCATGTCTGTCGGCATTTTTTCATGGGTATCACTTGAGCCGGAAGAAGGAAAATTTACCTTTGACTGGCTGGATCATGTTTTAGATAGATTGGCGGAAAATGATATTTATGTTTTCCTGGCCACGCCAAGCGGTGCGCGTCCAGCATGGATGTCGCAAAAATATCCGGAAGTGCTGAAAACCGGAGCAAACCGAGTGAGAAATTTACACGGCGAGCGACACAATCACTGCTACAGTTCGCCGGTTTACCGGGAGAAAGTGAGCATCATAAATACAAAGCTGGCGGAGCGTTACGCGAAGCATCCGGCTGTGATCGGCTGGCATATTTCGAACGAATACAGCGGCGGCCATTGCCATTGTGACTATTGCCAAGAAAACTTTCGCAGCTGGCTGAAGAAGCGATACGGAACATTGGATGAATTAAACCATGCGTGGTGGACAACTTTCTGGAGCCATAATTTCACAGCCTGGTCGCAGGTGGAATCCCCTGCCCCTCACGGCGAAAAGTCTGTTCATGGATTGAACCTTGACTGGAAGCGATTCAATACGGATCTGACAATCGATTTCTTCCACTGCGAGGTTGCGCCGATACGCAAGGCGGGGTCAGATCTGCCGGTAACAACGAATTTTATGTTCTCCTATGAGGGGATCAATTATTTCAAATTAGCAAAAGAGCTGGATATTATTTCCTGGGATTCGTATCCCACTTGGCACGCTGCAGAGGATGACAGTAGCCATGCAGTCTGGGCGGCGGTCAATCATGACATGATGCGATCGTTTAAAGGCGGCAAGCCGTTTATGTTGATGGAAAGCACGCCGAGTCTGACAAACTGGCAGGACATGAGCAAATTGAAGAAGCCGGGAATGCATGTGCTGTCTTCGCTGCAGGCGGTGGCTCACGGTTCTGACACTGTGCAGTATTTTCAATGGCGAAAAAGCCGGGGATCAAGCGAGAAATTCCACGGTGCTGTCGTCGATCATGCCGGAACAGAGCATACGAGAGTATTCCGGGATGTAGCAGATGTCGGGGAACAGCTGGAAAAGCTCGCGGAAATTGCCGGGACAAGTGTGCAACCGGAAGTTGCGGTGGTTTTTGATACCGAAAATCGCTGGGCTGTCAAGGACGCGCAAGGGCCGAGAAATGTCGGCCTGCATTATGAACAAACGGTTATCCGTCACTACAAGGCGCTTTGGGAGCTCGGCGTACCTGTTGATGTGATTGATATGGAGGCCGATTTCTCGGGCTACAAGCTCGTCGTTGCGCCAATGCTCTATATGGTAAGGCCTGGTGTCGGGGAAAAAATCGAGAAGTTTGTACAAAACGGCGGCACTTTCGTAACAACTTACTGGTCCGGAATTGTAAATGAAAGCGATCTTGCTTTTCTGGGAGGATTTCCTGGACCGCTCCGGAAAACACTCGGCATCTGGTCGGAAGAAATCGACGGTTTGTACGACTGGGAGAAAAACAGTGTTGTTCTGGCTGCGAATAACAGCTTAGGTCTCGACGGCCGGTATGAAGCCGAGGAATTATGCGATCTGATTCATACAGAAGGCGCTGAAGTTCTGGCAACATATGAAGGTGATTTTTATGCGGGGCGCCCTGCCATCACCGTTAACACAGTTGGAAACGGGAAAGCATATTATATCGCTTCCCGGAACAAGGAGCCGTTTTACGGCGACTTTTTCACAAAGCTTGTCCAGGAAGCAAAAATTACTCCGGTTGTTCAAACAAAGCTGCCTGCGGGAGTGACAGCACAGCTGCGCACTGACGGGGAAAACGATTATGTTTTCTTAATGAATTTTAGTGCCAAGGAACAGCAAGTGAAACTGGATGATCATGAGTATACAGATTTAACAGCAGGGAAACGGGTGGAAGGCGAGCTTCTGCTAAATGTAAACGGCTGTTGCGTGTTAAAGCGCAAACGTTAACGGTAAGGAAGGCTATGTAGCTGCCGATTAGCGTTGACCGATAATGCTTTCTTGATTGCAAAGTCTACCCTGTTTCACGGACAGCTGTCCGTGGAGCAGGGGAGCTTTCCTGACCATCTGACTATGATAACAGGCAAAATAGGAGGATGATAATGACAATATTTTGAAAATTACAAATACTTAAAGCTTTAATTTTTTGCTAACAAACTGTTAAAGGAGGATATTGTATGGTTTCAAAGGTTCGAAGTTATCGTCGCAGCATTCATTTTATGTTCATTATCCTGTTACTTTTTGGCAGCTTTCCCGGGATCGGGTTTGCAAAAGCAACGGCGGCCAGTGAACAGCCGCTGGTGAGGAATCACAGCTTTGAAAATGATTTGGATTCATGGGAAACGAACGGCAGCAGCGCCATCACAACTCCGGAAAGCGCTTGGCTGCCGGAAAACGGTGGTAAGAAGCTGCTGAACTACTGGGCGGAAGGAGCGTATATCGCCGATACATATCAAATCATCACCGGCTTAGAAAACGGAGAATATACATTGTCTGCATGGGTGGCGGCTGACGGATCGTTTCAGGAAAAATACATGTATGCGAAGGATGCCGGATCAAACGAAGTCACCGTCGAAATCCCTGCAACCAGCGGCGGCTGGACCCGGATAGAAACAGCCGTTGCCGTTGAAAATGGCCAAGTGTCGATAGGATTTTACGCTGATGCCCATGCTGGTGCATGGCTTGGAGTTGATGTAGTAATGCTTGTAAAGAATGGTGATCCGTCATCGCCGCCGGTCCCTGAACGGGAAGACTTCATCTACGGGGTAGATATTTCCACGTTGACGAAAGTGGAGGATTATGGCGGAAAATTTTATGACCAAGGAGTGGAAAAGGATGCGATAGATATTTTGACAAGCTATGGCTCCAATTATGCACGTCTGAAAATTTGGAAAGATCCCGTTGATGTGTATGCAAACGGGAAAGCTTACAACGATTTGCAGGATACGATCAATAAGGCGGTCAGAATTAAAGAAGCGGATATGAAATTCCTGCTGAACTTTCATTATTCCGGATTTTGGGCCGATCCCGGCAGACAGGACAAGCCTGCCTCTTGGACAGACCTGTCGTTTGAAGAGCTGGTGCAAGCGGTTTACGATCACACAGAAGACACAATAGAAGTGTTGAAGGCGGAGGGCGCCGCTCCGGATATGGTGCAGGTAGGGAATGAAATTACTCCCGGCATGCTCTTTCCGGACGGCCGTATTGACAATAATGATTTCAGCAAATTGGCGGAGCTTCTGAATGCAGGAATCCGGGCAGTCCGTGATACCTTAGGCGATGATGTGCCAATTATGCTTCATCTTGACCGCGGCGGCAACAATTCGTTATACCGCTGGTGGTTCGATGGAATCATCAGTGCGGGAGTGACGGACTTCCAAATTATCGGCGCCTCTTATTATCCATATTGGCACGGAACATTGGCTGATCTTGAATCAAATCTCAACGACATTAGCCAGCGGTATCAAAGAGACGTGATCGTAGTGGAAACAGCTTATGGTTTTACACTGGATGACGCTGACGGGCATCAAAATATTTTTACTGAATATGAAGAGGATGTAGCCGGCTACCCGGCAACGGTAGAAGGCCAGGCGAAGTTTTTATACGATCTGCTGGAAGTGGTGAGAAATGTACCGGATAACAGAGGTCTCGGTTTTTTCTACTGGGAGCCTGCCTGGCTGGGAGTGGAAGGTGCCGGCTGGCGTGCAGGAGAAGGAAACGCCTGGGAAAATCAGGCGATGTTTGATTTAGACGGGCATGCACTGGAATCGTTGAACATATTCACCCCTGGCCACGTTCCTCCCGAGCCGGAGCCACGTGAGCGGGAAGAAAAAGAAGAGGACCCGACGTTGGAAGGATTGACGCTCCATTCCTTGAACAAGCCGGCAACAGCATCAAGCAGCGCCGGATCGGGCGGCGGAAAATCGAACGCTCCTGAAAATGCGGTGGAGGATAATGATCATACCTCCTGGGGGACGGATGAAGGTGCCGGAGCCTGGTGGAAGGTGGATTTAGAAGAAAAACTGCCGCTCGAAAGAATGTTGTTTCATTTCTGGGACGGCGTGAAGCAAGTGAAAATCGAACTGTCGGACGATGATGAAGTATATACTACGTTAGATACGTACGATGTCCTGTCACCAAAGACCGATCTTACGTTGCCGGAAGGAACGGCTGCCCGCTATGTCAGAGTGACGATTACGGAAGTATCGAGCAATTGGGTCGGCTTCATGTATTTTAAAGCATACGGTAGCGAGAAGCTTCCGGAACCGGGAGAAGATGGGGAGGATCATGAGGAGAGGCCGCAGACGATAACAGTTAATTTGGGAGAAACGGTGGAAGTTTACGCAAATGCGATCGTTTCCATCAACGGGACGAGATCAACGGTAACGCTGCCGGCAGATTTACCAGAGGGAACGCTACTGACTGTGAATGGCGTGAATCCTTCACGACTGGACGCTTCCAAGCTGCTGTCCGCAGGAGATGCGTTTGAATTTGTATTTACTTATCCGGCCGGTGCGGAGAATTACAGCGGAGACTTTACTTTAGCATTGGCGTATAACACCGATACTTATTCGGCGGATAAGGTGAATATTTACTACTTTGATGAAAGCAATGAGGAATGGCTGTTATGTCAAGGTACTGCCGCTAACGGTGTTATCACATTAGGAGTCTCTCATTTTTCCACGTATGGTGTGTTTGCGGAATTAAGCGGACAGCCGGAACCGGAAGCTGGTAATGGCGGTTCAGAGCCCGGCTCAAACTCTGGTAACAATAATCATTCAGGGACGGGCGGAACGAATGGAGGTTCAGGGGATGGAACCGGAGCCGGTTCTGGTGATAGTGACAGTACACAGGAAAGCGGTGATGGTGAGGTGGAAAACGGTACTTCCTCCGGAGAAAATGGCGGGGAAGATCCTACCGCTACGGAAACCGCTGAAGAGCAGCTTCCTGATACAGCAACTAGCATGTACAATCTCCTGTTGACGGGATTCATGCTGCTGACGATTGGTATTACCGTTATCTATGTCAATAAACGCAGAAGTATTACCGCATAATAGCAACATTCGGGAGCTGCCGCCGGGGCGGCCGGCTCCTGTTAATAAATGTTGTAAAAACCAAGAGGGGATTCCATTGAAAAGACTATTGAAAAAGCTTCCGAAATGGGAAGGAAAGTTAATTCATAAATTAATTTTACTGATGGTCTGCATTTTTATCGTCAGCGCCGCCTCCAGTATCTTTATCTATTCTGCTAATCAGCAGGTTACCAACAAGAGCCTGCAATTGGAGGAAGCAGCGGAACTTCAGCAAAAATATACCCAATTGTTGGCTGAATCCAAACAAATAGGGTTGCTGCAGCTTCAACTTGTCACTTCCGGGTACAGTGAAGACAGAGTCGAGCACCTTCAGGAATCGCTCGGAAAATATCAGCTGTATTTTGGAGAAATTAACGGCGCCATCGCAGGCAATGATACATTGGAGCACTATTTTTCCCATTTTGACGAAGCCTTCAGCACTTATGAACAATTGTATGAAAGATATTTTCAGACGCCTTTTACCGATGAAGACTTAGATAGAATCCGCTCCCGGGTATCCCCGCATATTATCAGGACGGAAGATGGCATTAACTCTGTGGACGACCGTATTTATGAATATTTGGCAGCGGGTATGGAAGATAACAGGGGAGAGCTTTATTCTTCCATAACGGCTACCTCGATGATAACGCTGCTTTTAAGTGCCGCGCTGATTATTGTTCCGCTGATTTTCCTGCTGTTGTTTGGAAAAAATATTGCCAGCGGCGTGAAACTGGTGATGGATAGAATAAAGGCGTACAAAGGCGGAAATTTAAGCTACGATCATTCGAAACAGAGAAGCGATGAATTTGATAAAATCGACAGCGCGTTAGAAGAACTGGGGAAATCTTTACAGGAAATCCTTGTATCCAACGAGCGTGTCGGAAGAAATGTGACACATGTGGCTGAGCAGACATCCAAAGCATCTTACGATCAATTAGCGGGCATGGAACGTCTGCAGGAGACCGTGATGGAGTTTACAAATGAAGTGGAACAGCAAACCGATTTTACAAACACAATCTCTTCGACTACCGAAGAAGTATCCGCTAGTTCCCAGGAGATACAGTCAGCCATCGAAATGATGACAGAGCAAATGAACGGGGTTGACAATGTGTCAAAGCAAGGGGTATCTCTGATGCAGGAATTGCAACGTACGATTCAACACTTAAACGAGAACACTCTCCATGCTTCCCGCAAAGTTAGCGGTATGGAAAAGCAGCTTGGTGAAATCAATCGCTTTATTGATGGTATTGATGCCATCGCTGCACAGACGAATTTGCTTGCACTGAATGCCTCAATTGAGGCGGCGAGGGCGGGAACTGCCGGAAAAAGCTTTTCAGTCGTTGCGGATGAAATACGCAAGCTGTCATCGGAAACGAATCAGTTTTCCAATAGCACAAAAAATGTGTTAACCGATCTCAATAATGAGATTGTCGGTGTCGTCGAGGCTTTTGATCAATTTTTACAGCAAAGCAGGGAAACCGTTGCACAGGCGAACGAAGCGTTGAGGAATTTTACTGATATTTCGGGAAAAAATAACGAACTTGCAAACAAATATGTTGATATGAGCTTAGCCATCGAACAAATCAACGAGGCGATGGAAGAAGTAGTGACTTCCGTATCGCAGCTTGTTGAAGGAGCAAACTGTTTGCAGGATAACAACCGGTTATTTAAAGAAGTCATTGACGAGCAAACATCCAGGCAAAAGGAATTGACGGAGCTGGCGAACTCGCTGTACGGCACAGCAAAATCATTGAAAAAAGACAGCTGGCATTTAGCTTAAAAGGCTGGACAAAAAGGCATGGCTTTAACTGCCTTTTTGTTCAGCCGTTTTGTCTGGAAACGAGCTCGACCCCGATCAGCTTGATTAGTCCATCTGAGTCCGGCCGAATTGAACCGTAATCGCGCGACCCGTAATCAAATTGCCCGGACTCAAAACGGGAGCATTCGTGAGCAAGAGTAAGTCTGAGTC
>NZ_FNPI01000012.1 GCF_900107275.1 Evansella caseinilytica
GGTAAACGATGAAAGGTCAACAGTCATTAACGGGAACGTGGACGATGTTCCGCTTTATGCTGCGGCGGGACAGAGTTCAGCTTCCCGTTTGGATTCTCGGCATTGTCCTGCCGATTGTCGGCACCCTTGCCGCTTATGAAAGCCTGTATTCGACGGCAGCAGAACGGCAGGAATCCGCCGCAATGATGTCAAGTCCGGCAGCGATTTCCATGACCGGTCCGGAGTTTTATCTGGAGGATTATACCCTTGGTGCGATGATGGGGCATCAAATGCTCGGCTTTATGGGGATTGTGGTCGCGTTGATGAGTGTGCTGCTCATCGTCCGTCATACGCGGAAAGAGGAGGAAACAGGTCGGACCGAACTAGTTAGAGCTTCGGTGACAGGCAGGCACGCCAACACGACAGCGGTGTTGATGCTTGCTGTGGCAGTAAATCTTGTGGTTGCCCTTGTTGTCGCTGTAGGGTTGGGGGCAACGGGGGCAGAATCCATCACTTGGGAAGGCTCGTTTTTGTATGGCGCCGCGCTCGCTGTCATTGGCTTGGCTTTTTCCGGGCTGACTTTGCTTTTCGTTCAACTGCTGGAGCATGCAAGGGGAGCCATCGGCATCAGTACCGGCATGATCGCAATTGCTTATACCTTACGAGCGATTGGAGATATGGGAGAAGAATTTTTTTCCTGGATTTCCCCGATCGGCTGGGCACAGCAGACAGCCGTTTACTTGGATAATCTTTGGTGGCCGTTATTCATTGGTCTCGCCTTCTTTCTCGTGATGGCGGCAATCGCTTATCCGCTGAGCACAAAGCGCGATGTCGGCGCAGGAATGATTCCTCCGCGGCGAGGCAAGGCGTCTGCATCTGCCGCATTAACGAATCCGCTTGGTCTTGCTTATCGGCTGCAGCGCACCAATCTTATCGTCTGGAGCTTTGCGATGCTGTTATTCGGGATTGCCTATGGCTCATTTTTGGGGGAAGCAGATAAAATGATCGAGTCGATCGGAGATTATGCAGAAGAGATGCTGCCGGCGCTGGAGGGGATCTCTCTCGCCGACAGCTTTGCCGCCATGTTTATTTCGATTGCTTCTATCGTGGCGACGATACCAGCTCTGCAAAGTATCCTGAGGTTGAGAGGAGAAGAGAAGGAAGGGCGGCTGGACGGGATGCTGGCCGGCGCTTTATCCCGTTACCGCCTGCTGGGAAGCTATGTTGCCGCTGCCTTAATCAATACGATGATCCTGCTGTTTATGGCAGGATTGGGAATGGGAATAGCCGGAAGTCAGAGCATGGATAATTCCGCTTATCTTACTGACCTAATGATTGCCGGTCTCTCCTATACCCCGGCTCTTTGGGTTGTTATTGGCGTGGCGGTTGCCCTTATTGGACTAGTGCCAAGGGCAACATCGTTCAGTTGGGCCGTTCTTGTGTTTGCGTTCCTGGTGATTTATCTCGGAGGCGCGCTGCAAATGCCGGAGTGGGTAATGAAGATTTCGCCGTATCAGCACATCGCGCGCTTCCCGGCAGAAGAATTTAACTGGGTACCGCTGTTCTGGCTGACGGCGATAGCCGCCGCGCTCATTGCCGTCGGGATGTACTCCTTCCGTCGGCGCGACATCAGTATGTGATAGTGATCGCACTAAGGCTTTCCTCCCATTCGTGAATTTGCTATGATAGGGCTAGATGATCGCTGAGCGTTTGATCAGGAGAACGGTTGGACGCGCAGCATGGTTCAGAACAAAGGAAGGGGACAGGGAAATGCGGTCATTTTGGATTTGGCTTTTGCTCCTCGGGCTGACCTGGATCTTTGCCTTGGATCATTTCACGGCGGCATTGACCGAGATGCCGCTGCGCATTCTCGGTACTGCGGTATTTTTTGCCTTGTTTTTTCTTGCCCCGTTATTCAGGAAAAAACAAGGTATTTTTCTGTTGCTATTCATTGCTGCAGCAGTATTGGCGGTCGTTGTCCTTTGGCCGGAAAGCGCTGATGCTGAAGCGAATCCTTATTCCTTGCTCATTTATTCCATCCTAGCGGGAAAAGCCGTATATCGTCTATCGGCGCGGCCGGCCGCCGGAGTCGGTGTGCTTCTTTTCAGCGGTGCCCTTGCGCCGGGCATTGCCGGTTATCCAAGCTTTTCTCCGGTGTTTGTCTCCGTTTATGCGGTGGTGCTTGGCGCGGCCTTTGCCGTTTATCGCAGCATCTCAGTGCGGGAAGAAGAACTGACCGTGCGAAATGAAGCGTTGCTCAGTGAGTATCGTAAAATGAAAAGACGAATCGCCACGGATGAGAAGCTGGCCCGCGAGGAAGAGCGGGCCCAAATCGCACGGGACATTCATGACTCAGTCGGGCATAAGCTGACGGCATTGCTGATGCAGCTTGAGGTTTTTCGGATGCAGACGGACAAAAAGACGAAAGAGCGCTTGCATGGATTGAAAATGCTGGCCAAGGAAAGCCTTGAAGAGACAAGGAGTGCTGTGAAAACATTAAAGCAGGACGATGCCGGCGGGTTATCTGCGGTGATTAGTCTGATTCGTAAACTGGAAGCGGAAAGCTTTATCCGTATAGAATTTTCTGTCAAGCACGGTGCATTTTCCGCGCCCCTTAGCAATGAACAAGCAATCGCTGTATACAGGGCGGTTCAAGAAGCGTTGACAAATATCATGCGCCACAGCGACGTGAAAGAAGCAGAGATTTTGTTTGAGGCTCCTGCGGGAAGTATTTTTTATTTTGAAGTGTCCAATCCGGCGTCAGGAGATATGCCGTTTCAGGAAGGGTTCGGCCTTGCGGCAATGAGGGAAAGGATGGAATACGCCGGTGGTCAGCTTGACATTTTTCGCCGGAACGAGCGATTTGTCATACGAGGCAAACTGCCGTTGCTGCAAAAGAAAAGGAGAGAGGTAAGCAATGATTCGGATTCTTTTGGCTGAAGATCAAGGCATGGTTCGGCAAGGGCTGAAAATGATGATTGAGACGGACGCAGAACTGCGTGTCACCGGGGAAGCAAGCAATGGCCAGGAAGCGATAGCGCTTTGTGAAAGCCATCATTTTGATGTCGTTGTCTTGGATATTCGCATGCCTGTCATGGATGGCCTGGAAGCTGCAAGGATAATCAATTCGCGCTGGCCGGAGCGGAAGGTGCTGATTCTTACAACATTTAACGATGACCAATACGCTCTTGAGGCGCTGAAAAGCGGGGCGAGCGGGTACATGCTGAAGGATGCCGAGCCGGAGGAGCTGATTCGTGCGATCCGCAGTTGTTTGTCCGGCGGTCTATCCCTGCAAGATCATGTAGCAGCAAAGGTGGTGCCGCGGCTGATAAAGCAAACGGTGCCGGAAATCGATCCGGCGATCACCCCGCGGGAATTGGATATTATCCGTCGGATCGGGGAGGGGCGGAGCAACAAAGAAGTCTCCGCAGAATTAGGATTGTCGGTGGGAACAGTGAAAAACCATATCAGCATTATCCTCGATAAATTGGAGCTGCGCGATCGGACCCAACTGGCTATTTATGCGATTCGGCACAACATTGTGTGAAGAAAGAAGGAAGTTGCCTCGTGCTTGATCAAAAAAGCGTTCTTTTTATGTATTTACAGAAAAAATGACTAAAGTCATGGAAAAATATAAAACGGATGACGGAAGACAGTGGGAACACTGTCTTTTTCCATATATACTTTGTATGAAAATAAGCAATCATCAACAGCCAATCATATGATATTCATTCTTCCAATGAAGCAAAATGTTGATGTGAACAGATGTTAGGAGGATGGTTTTATGCTGGAAACAGAAGCATTGCGCAAAGTATTTAACGGGAAAGCAGCCGTAGATGGAATCAATTTATATATGGAAAAAGGAGAATCCGTCGGCTTGCTCGGTCCGAACGGTGCCGGAAAATCGACGACGATTTCGATGATATCGTCCTTGGTGAGACCGACATCCGGAGACGTCATGCTGCACGGCAAGAGCACGGTCAAAGATCCGTCACAAATTAGACGCGTCCTCGGAGTGGTTCCGCAAGAAATCGCGTTGTATCAAGAGCTGACGGCATATGAAAACTTAATATTTTTCGGCAGAATTTACGGTCTCCGCGGGAAGGTGCTGGAGAAAAAAATTGCCGAGGTGCTGGAACTGGTCGGGCTCGCCGATCGGCAAAAGGAAGTTGTCAAAACGTATTCGGGGGGAATGCAGCGACGGATCAATATGGCGGCTGCCATGCTGCATGAGCCGGAAATTTTAATTATGGATGAGCCGACTGTGGGGATCGATCCCCAATCGAGAAGTCATATATTGGAAACGGTCCGAAGACTTAACCAAGAAAAAGGCTTGACGGTTTTATACACGAGTCACTATATGGAAGAAGTGGAGCGTTTGTGCGACCGCGTGTACATTATGGATCATGGCCGGATCATTGCTTCCGGAGCAAAGGATGAGCTGAAGCGGATCTTATCCGGTGAGGAAACAATCTGGATTGATTTAGATCGTCCTTATCCAAAACTTCTCTCCAGCCTGCAAATGAACGAAGAAATCATCCAGGCGACGGAAACCGAAAAAGGAGTCAAGCTCATTGTTCCAAAAGGAGCGCGAATTCTTGCAAGTGTGTTTCAGGAAGCGGAACATCATCAAGTGCAAATAGTTAATGTGAATGTGCAAACTCCGACATTGGAAGATGTGTTCCTGCATCTGACCGGGCGAAAACTGAGGGACTGAGGTGAGGTGTCAATGGGTACTTTTTTAAAGAAAGATATGCTCGTTCTTGTCCGCGATAAAACAGAATTGACTATCCTGTTAGCGATGCCGTTTATTTTAATGGTGATTTTAGGCTTTGCACTTAGAGGGCTGCTTGGCGGAGACACGGAGGCACTTCATATGCCGGTGGCGGTCGTTCAACTGGATGATGAGCAGCGCGGTACAGAGCAATTTGTGGACGAGCTGGATTCAATCGGGCTTCCTCCAGAAGTGATGGCGGAACTGGAAATGACAGCTGCAGAGCTTCGGCCGTATTCCTTGCTGGAAAACATATTGACCAGCGACAATATGAGCGATATGTTAGAGCCGGTGTTGCTTGATGCTTCGGAGGCAGAGCAAGCCTTAAAAAACGGGGAAGTGGCAGCTGTTTTGACGGTACCGGAAAACTTCACATATCACGCTTTGCAAAAAATGCTGCTTGATATCGGGAGCGGAAGTGAACTTCACATCAGTGTCAGTGAGTACGGTTCCCTTTCCGCCAGTTTGTTTCATGAAATAATCGATAGATTTGTCCATACGCTGAATTTTGAGACGGCTGTTTCCAAAGCAAGCGGAGACATGGCTACAACTTCGGCAGAGCAAGAGGAAATGGCTGCGGCTGCGGACATCGGAGGCATAGAAACGGTCTCCGCCAGAGAGCCGGTCAGTTCCTTTCAGTACTATACAATTGCCATGGCGGTAATGTTTGTTTTATATGTGGCTACGGCAATAGGGCAAAAAGCGTATGTGGAAAGACAGCAGCATGTGTTCAGCCGTATTTTGCTTTCCGACAGACACCCGCTTGCCTATTTAGGCGGGAAATTCGTATCGGCAACGGTGATTGCCTTTTGTCAAATCGTTATTTTGTTCGTGTTGTCGTCACTTATTTTTCGCAGTTTTGCATCCGAAACAGTTGCGTTCTGGTTTGGGATGGCCGTGATTTCTTTCGTTCTTTCCATTTGCGTGGGAGGAGTGGCCGCACTGCTCACATCCTTGACGATACGCTTTAACAACAATGCGGTCACTATCGTTTTCTCCGCCGGCATTGTGTCTTTGCTGGCCTTTGTGGGCGGCAGCTTCATGCCTGTATCGGAAATGGCGGAATTTCTTGGAGTGATTGGCAGATGGACACCGAATGGAGCGGCATTGTCTGCGTATATCCAGTGGATGCAAGGCGCGGATGCAAAACTGCTGCTTGAGCCGATGACAAGAATTGCAGTCATTGCCGTCGTCCTGTTGTCAGCCAGTGTGTTCATTTTTCCGAGAAGGAGGTCGATCTGATCATGAAATCCGTTTTTCTTTTACAATGGCGGCGATTGTATCGCGCGCCGGTAATGCTTGTTTTCCTCGTCTTAACGATTGTATTTGTCTCGCTGCTGGCGGGGGCTAATTCCGAAAACAAGCTGACTGTTTATACGTTTTTTGATTCCGCTTTGACGGACGAAGGAAGCGATGCGTGGCTGGAAAAGTTAAATGAAGCAGAACTGTTTGAGTTTCGTGAAGCACAGGAAGAGGAAGCAAGGCAGGCAGTCTTTGCCGGAGAAATTAATTTTGCCGTACAGTTAATGAACGATGATTACCGTCTCCTTGTCGCAGCGGATGATCCAAACAGGTTTTTGCTGGAAAATTACGTGAATCAAGTGTTTGCAGAGGAATTGCGCTTGCGGGAAGCAGAGCAGCAAAGCAGCGGAGGTGAGATTCGGACAAGTGTGGAAAAATACATGGCTGACCCTCCCCTTCAGGCTGTCACTACCTCTTTAGAAGGAGAAGGATCGTTTAAACAAGAGGGACAGCTGCAGGTTTTATTCGGCATGAGCCTGTTCTTTTCCATTTACACCGTGCTGTTCAGTCTTATGAATATCGCGGAAGAAAAACGAGGGGGGACATGGGACCGTATGATCATTTCCCCGCTTCGTAAATGGCAAGTTTATTTAGGGCATATGACATTTTGTTTTATCGTCGGCTTTGCTCAAATTGTTTTGATCTTTCTGTTTTTTCACTACGTATTCGGCTTCGATCTCGGAGAACGTTATGGAACGATGGCGGTTATTTTAGGCTGCTATACGTTTGCCGTCGTCGCGTTGGGCTTGCTGCTCATGGGCTTGGTGAAAACACCTCAGCAACTGCAGGCGGTGATCCCGATTGTGGCTTCCGCCATCGCCATGCTTGGCGGGGCATTTTGGCCGATCGAAGTTGTGACCAATGAAATCATGCTGGCAGTATCAAAAGGGATGCCGATCTTTTACGGTATCGATGCGTTGAAGGGCGCAGCGCTTTATGACAGAGGGCTGTCGGAGTTGCTTCACCCGATTTCCATGATGATGTTGTTCGGTGTGGCTTGCATGGGAATCGGCATCAATTTGATGGAGCGGCGGTAACGAATAGAAGTTATCATGCCTGTACCAGGTATCGAAGTTGTCGAAGGTTAATGAATAGGTGCTAATCGTGTACGAAAAGAGTCTTGAAGCGTGCGAACGTGAAAGAATAGCATCTAATCGTGAACGAATCGATAGCCGAAGCCGTTATACCGTAACAAATAACGCTTCGCCGTGTTGTTGAACACGCTCTGCGGCCTTAAATGAAGCGTTTCTGACTGGCAGGCTCTGGAGCCGCCGAAGATCATGAACTGGTGTCAAAAACAAACTTAATCTTGAAAATGTAAACAATAAAAACCCCTTACCTTCATTGAGCGAAGCGTAGGGGGTTTTTACCTAAAAGCTTTTGAATCAAAATGTAGGAGAGAAACGGTCCGGCACAGCGATTCCTAGCAAAAAATCCAGTTAAATTTTTGAGTGAAAATAAGCTTTTGCTACTATCAAATTTCCAATTTACAACGTTTTCCTAAATTATTCACAGCATTATAATTGATAATGAAATTCATTGTCAATTATAATGGTTACGAATCATGTCATATGGAGGGAAACGCAGATGTATATAAATGATCATCACCCTGCAGAAAAAAAATCATCCGCCGCTCAAGGTGAAAATGGGGAGATGCAGCAATCCATTTGGAATTGCCTGCTTTTCAGCATCATGGAGATGGAGCGGCTAAAAACGGTTTGTGAACCGCCGAAATTAACGAACTCCTTTGAACTCCTTATCGTCAAAGACGGGAAGGCGATGCTCAAACTGGAAGAGGAAAGCTTTTTGCTGCTCTCTGAGGATGTTTGCGTCATCCATCCGTCCCAAGTATACAGCATTCAATCGAAAAATGCCGAAGAAGTCGACTATTATTTATATAAATTTGACGTCCTATCCGGCAATCAGCAAGAATCTGCACTCGTGTTTCAAACATTAAAGCATGAAAGCCATCATTTTCCGTTGAAAGGAAAAATCGCGTCTTCCAACTGGTCAGCGATTATCGAGGCGGCTGAAAGGCTCTACCTGCTAAGGAAGCACCAGACCAGTGAAGATCACTTTCAAAAAAGAATTTTGTTTGAACAACTCATCTATCTCCTTTTGGCAAGCAAAAATTCCGCAATGGAAAAAGACACGTTGGCGGCGGTTGAAGAAACAAGACGATACATGGAAAAGCATTTTCATGAAAACATCACGGTGGAAAGTCTGGCAAGAAAAGCGAAGGTCAGTCCGAAATATTATTCCGCTTTATTTAAAAAAGAGTATGGCATCAATCTAAGTGATTATTTAACCCGCCTTAGGGTCAGCAAAGCAAAAAGCCTGTTGGCAAGGAACGATGAAAGACTTTGCAGCATTGCCAATCTAGTAGGCTACAACGACGAGTTTTACTTAAGCCGCAAATTTAAAAAAGTGGTCGGTATGTCCCCCTCCGCTTACCGGAAACAGCGGCAAAGAAAAATCGCTGCTTACGACTTTTCCGGCACCGGCCACTTATTGGCTTTAAAGATTTTTCCTTATGCGGCGCCGATTCATCCGAAATGGACGTCATCTTATTACCATGCGTATCGAAATGATATTCCCGTTCACTTAAGTGCGTTTCAAATCAACAAAGACTGGCAGGGGAATATTGACAAGTTGACGACTGATCCGCCGGATGTGATCATCAGCAGGGACGAAATCAGCGAGGAGGAGAAAGGGTTATTGCAAGACATTGCTCCGGTTTTTTATTTTTCCCATAAGCTGTGCTGGCGGGGACAACTGCTCAGAATCGCCAAATTTCTTGGGGAGGAGCAGGAAGCGGAAGAATGGCTGCGCCATTATGACAGACAAGTGACTTATACTCGAAAACAAATAGCCAAGCGCGTCGGGGATGAGACGTTTTTGCCTTTGCGTTTTTATCGGGGGACGTTATATTTCGACTGCTCGCGGACAATGACGGAAGTTATCTGCGGCGACTTATCGCTCAAGCTGGCGTCGGCTGCCGGTTCAATGCCGCTGAAACAAGCTGTATCACTTGAAATTTTACTGAAGATCAATCCTGACCGTTTGCTGGTAAACGTATGTCAAGAATCGCTGACTCTAGACAGTTGGAAAGCGTTGCAAAAATCAGGGATCTGGAACGACCTGCATGCCGTTCGCTCCGACCATGTATATTTTATCGCTTCGGACCCGTGGCGAGAATACTCAGCAAGTGCGCATGAACGGGTACTGCAGGAGACTGCCTTCATGTTTTAGAGAAATCGTCCATCCAGAAAACAAGAATTTGTCCATGTTGGAATGGAAAAGATTGTCGTATAATCCTATATGATAATGATTCTCATTATTGTTTAACGGATGTATAGAAGAGGGAGAGGATGTACTAATGGTGAAAAAATTACTTTCGCTTTTGCTGGTGGCTTTATTCATGCTGGCGGCATGCGGAAATCAAGACACAACCGGCAATGAAGACAGCGGTTCAGAAGATACGGCAAGCAACGGGAGCGACGAGGATGATGACGCCATCGTTGGCGATGGAACACAGACGATTGTCTATCTCGGTGAAAATTATCCAGTGCCGGCTGCTATCGAAAAAATTGTGACAGCAAGCCTGGAATCGATGGAAGATGCACTCATGCTTGGCGTCAAACCGGACGGGGCGATCGCAACTGGCGGGGAATTTCCGGAGTATTTTGGAGATTCGATGTCGGAAGCTGCGGAGATCGGCGACAAGATGCAGCCAAGCAATGAAATTTTATTGCAGATTGAGCCGGACGTGATTTTAGGAACGTCAAAATTCCAGCCGGAAGTTGCAGAGAATTTGAACAGCATTGCGACGATGATTCCGATTTCTCATTTCTCGACGGACTGGAAAGACAACCTGCTGGTGTTGGCCGAACTCGCAGGCAAAACGGAGGAGGCCGAAGCAATTATTGATCAATATGAAAACGATGCAGCCAATTTGCGGGAACAGTTGGCTGAAAAAATGGCCGACAAAACGATTCTGATGGTGCGCATCCGCGGAGGAAGTGTTTACATTTATTCCGAGGACGTGTATTTCAACCCGGTTCTTTACAGTGATTTGGCGCTGCCGGTGCCGGAAGAAATTCAAGCGTCGGAAACCCAAGAGATGATTTCGCTGGAAAAGCTGGCGGAGATGAATCCGGATTACTTATTCGTCCAGTTTGAAGAGACGGAAAATGCCGAAGCGCCGGATGCTTTGTCCGCTTTGCAGGACGATGCTATCTGGCAAAGCATGGAGGCGGCAAAGAATGATCGTGTATTTGTGAATTCCGTTGCGCCGATGGCAGCCGGAGGCACAGCGTGGAGCAAAACAGAGTTCCTTAAAGTGGTGGAAGAAAAACTACTGGACTAAATCTAAAGACATGGTGATGTTTGCAATGCGGATGAAGTTACCTGCACACCGTATTATTTTTATCCTCGCCCCAGCCGGGATATTGCTTGCTTTGTTTTTATCTGCCCGCAGCGGGTCTACATCCATCAGTGTGGGAGAAGTCATCGAAGCAATCTTTTCGTATGATCAGGAAAATACGAAACATATCATTGTCACGACATCGCGCATCCCCCGGGCAATCGGTGCCATGTTGATCGGGGCATTGCTGGCAATGTCGGGAGCATTGATGCAGGGGATGACAAGAAACTATTTGGCATCCCCTTCCATCATGGGGGTATCTGACGGTGCAGCATTTATTATAACGATATCTATTATCTTTTTACCGAGTATGACCCCGCTGGAAATGATGGTTTTTTCATTGATTGGCTCAACGTTGGGAGTCGGCACGGTATTCGGCATCGCTTCCCTTGTTCACAACGGGTTATCCCCTGTCAAGCTGGCGATTATCGGAACGATTGTCGGCACGTTTTTCAGCAGCCTGTCAGCAGCGCTTGCCGTATACTTTCAAGTGTCGCAAACGATGAGCTTCTGGTACAATGCCAGAATGCATCAAATCAATCCCGACTTGTTATTTTTTTCGATTCCGTTTGCGGTTGTCGGTATTGTGCTGGCACTCGCCTTGTCAAAGTCGATTTCTGTCCTGTCCCTGGGAGAGGAAGTGGCCGTCAGTCTTGGACAACGGAAAGGGCTTGTTAAAGCGTTGACGATGCTTTCGGTCGTTACGATGACCGGAATCTCCGTTGCTCTCGTCGGAAAAATAGGTTTTGTCGGGTTAATTATTCCGCACCTTACTCGGTATTTAGTCGGTATTGATTATAAATGGGTGGTTCCATGCGCCGGCATTATCGGCGGTATTTTTTTAACGCTCAGCGATTGTTTGAGTATATACGTGAATTACCCGTTTGAAACACCGATCGGCGTCGTAACATCCATTATCGGGGTTCCCTTCTTTCTGTATTTAATTAAAACGAGAGGAGGGGGGACATCATCGTGAAACAGGACGTTCGCTTTCGAACAGCTATGCTCACAGGGGTTTGTCTTGTCCTGCTCCTGATATACATCAGCCTGACTATCGGTATCTATGAAATGACATTTAAAGAACTGGTGGAAACGATCTTGCGAATCAATCCATCAGATCATCTCGATTTGGTGATTTTTAAATTCCGGCTGCCTCGTATCCTTCTCGCAGCACTGATTGGCCTTGGCTTGGGAACAGCCGGCGCGGTTCTACAGGCAGTATCGAAAAACGGGCTTGCCGATCCCGGGATACTAGGCATTAACAGCGGGGCGGGGGCTGCCATCGTCGTCTTTATGTTTTTCGTTCATGGGCAAGTGACCGGTGCCGGCTGGCTGGTGATTATGGCGATGCCGCTGTTCGGACTATTCGGGGGACTTGCCGCTGCGCTCACCATTTATCTCATTTCCTGGGAGAACGGCCGGCTGGACCCGCAGCGATTTTTGCTGACAGGAATAGCAGTCGGAACGGGAATCGGGGCATTTACATTATTTATATCATTAAAAATGAAAGCGCAGGATTTTGAAATGGCCACGGTTTGGCTGTCCGGCAGTATATACAGTGCCAACTGGATGTATATCGTCTCCATGCTTCCTTGGTTTTTTCTATGTCTACCGATCATTTTAAAAAGAACGTACTTGCTTGATATGTTTCAATTGGGAGAAGATTCGTTGACGAGCCTCGGCGTTTCCGTGGAAAGAGAAAAAGCGATATTGCTGCTGAGTAGCATCGGTCTCGTCAGCGCGTGCGTTTCCGTGGCAGGCAGCATTTCCTTTGTCGGCTTGATGGCACCGCATATCGCGAGGCTTCTCATCGGCCATCGGCATAAACAACTTGTTCCGTTTTGCGGCGTCATCGGAATGATTTTGGTCATTGGTGCCGACTTTATCGGAAAGAGTGTTGTCGCGCCATCGGAGATTCCTGTGGGGATTGTAATAGCAATTATCGGCGTACCGTATTTCGTTTTCTTACTGTTTAAAATGAAAATATAGAAGTGTGTGTGTTCAAAAAGGAGGACATAACAGCGGCAAGAAGGCCGGCGCGCTGTTTCCTAACTTTTTGAACATCCTCTAGAAATTGAGAATCAGAAAAAAAGACAGGTGGAATGTAGATGGTGTGGGAAGGCATGCTTAAGGACGAAAAATCATCCAGTATGTATACAATTACGGGAACAGAGCAGCAGCAAATCGTTTCTGGTTTGAACAGGGAATATCACATTTTTATATCAAAGCCAAACGTGGAGCCGCCTGCTACAGGATATCCGGTTATTTATTATCTGGATGGGAATTCCGTCTTCGGAACGGTCGTCGAGGCAATGCGAATTCAGTCAGCAAAGCCGGAAAAAACGGGTGTTGTTCCTGCGGTGATTGTCGGTATTGGTTATCCTACCGATAGTCCTTTTTCTCCCGCACGCTTTTACGATTACACAATAACCCGGGGAGAAATACCGATGCGATCGAAACCTGACGGAACGGCATGGCCGGATCAGGGAGGAGCCGAGGAATTTCTCTCATTCATAGAAGAAGAATTAAAGCCGAAAATTCACCGGACCTATCCTACCGATCCCAGTAAGCAGGCGCTCTTTGGCCATTCCCTCGGAGGATTGTTTGTCCTTTATGCACTGTTTGCCAAGCCCGCCGCATTTCGGACCTACATCGCTGGAAGTCCGTCCATTCATTTAAATGAAAGATCCATCCTTGAAAAAGAAACAATGTTTAGGAATCAGCTGGAAAAACAAACGATTTGCGCCGACCTGCTCATCGGGATCGGTGAACTGGAAAACAACCACAAAAGCAATATTGGCAACTATGCGAAAAAAATGGTAGGGCGACTTTCCAATTATGAAAACCGCGGTCTGAAGGTCAATTTCATAGAATTTGCAGAAGAAGGTCATTCCTCCGTCCTGCCGCCACTTGTCAACAGATCACTGCGCTATTCCTGTGAAACATGGAATCGCAGCTTCCAAGACCGTCAGGCTTGAAAAGCATCATCGACTGAGGAAACCGTCCCTGCCGCAAAAGTGCAAATCCACTTTTTCAGCGATCCTGATTTAAGCTGCAATGGCTCCGCACATTGCTTGGAGGTACTGGAAAAAGGTAAAAGTCTCCTTTTTCAGTGCCATCCAAAATAGCGGTGATCCTTTTTGAACATCCACTTTCAACATCAAACGATTCATTCTGTCTCATCATCATAACAAACGAAAAATATTTGCTGTTCCTCTTTTTCAAGGGGACAGTCGACAATTTTTAATTGAGAATGATAATCATTATCGAAAAAGGTCCTCTTTTGTCGCTTGTTTACCGAAACAGTTACATCAATATCCGCATGATGGAGGGGTTAAACATGAAAGGAAAAATCGTGCTTGTATCGGGGGCTGCGCAAGGAATCGGGGAGGCGGTGGTGGATACTTTTGTTGACCACGGCGCCATTGTCGCAGCAATCGACAGAAACAAGGAAAAGCTCACCGCCTCCGCCCTCAATTGGCAGAGAAAAGGAGGTGAAGTCCATGATTTTCCTACAGACGTAAGCAACCGGGCGGCAGTGCACGCGATGATAGAGAAAATCGAAACCGACATCGGCGGGATTGATATACTGGTAAATGTTGCCGGGATGATACGTACTGGGCCAATAGAACAGTTTTCCCCGGAAGACTGGGAAGCCGTGTTTCAAGTGAATATTGCTGGAGTTTTTCACTTATCCCAGGCCGTAAGCAGGTACATGATTTCCCGCAGAGCAGGTGCGATTGTAACCGTGAGCTCCAATGCGGCGGCTGTTCCTCGGAAGCATATGTCCGCTTATGCAGCTTCCAAAGCAGCTGCAACGATGTTTACGAAGTGCCTCGGCCTCGAGCTTGCGGAGTACAATATTCGCTGCAACATCGTCTCTCCCGGGTCCACAGATACAGAAATGCAGCGGGCGGTGTGGACGGATGAAGACGGAGGCAAGAAAGTGATCGAAGGTTCCTTGAAGGAGTATCGTACCGGTATTCCACTGCAAAAGATTGCTGCTCCGTCCGACATTGCCGATGCAGTTCTTTTTCTTGCTTCCGAACAAGCAAAGCATATCACAATGCACGATTTACGGGTTGATGGCGGTGCCACTTTAGGAATGTAAAAACAAAAAGGAGGCTAACGATTCATGCAGGTTAAAACGGTGAAGTCAGTGAAGGCTGAACAATTGCTTGACGAATACAAAGTCGGTTCTTCTTTCTTTTTCGCATCACCAAGCAGGACGCTCTCAGCCGAAGGAATATTTGCGACTATTGAGCGCGATGGGGTACACGGGGAGAAGACAGAGTTGATAAGGCGCGTAAAAGCCGCATTAAAGCAAGCGAGCCAAGCTGGAGCAGCTGGAAACCCACTGGTTGTCGGGGCAATGCCGTTCGACATCCAAGATTCGATTCACTTATTTGTTCCGGAAACCGTGCACTGGGCCGGACCGCTACCTTTTGAACAGCTGCAAAGGGAGAGGGAACGATCGTGCTTAGGGGAATATGAGATCGCTCCCGTGCCGGCGCCGAAAGCGTATGAATACGCGGTGGAACAAGGATTGAAAGAGATCGCTTCCGGCAGTCTGGAGAAAATTGTGTTGTCGAGATCACTCCACCTTTCTACTGGTGGAGCGATAGATGTACCACGCATCCTTCGAAATCTCGCTGGCAATAACGAGAAAGGGTACACGTTTGCTGTAGATGTCCGACATCATCGTCAAGACAGCCAGAAAACATTGCTGGGTGCCAGCCCAGAATTGCTTGTTTCGCGGGATGGTCAGCAAGTAACCGCCAATCCTTTGGCAGGCTCTGTGCCGAGAAGCAAAGATCCAGAGGAAGACGGACGGCGTGCGGCTGCTTTGCTGGCTTCGGAGAAAGACCGGCACGAGCATGCCGTCGTTGTCGAGGCAGTCGCGCAATCGCTGCGGCCATTTTGCAGAACGCTCACTATCCCTGATGAACCGTCGCTTGTGCAGACAGAGACGATGTGGCACTTATCTACGGTATTGAACGGGGAGTTGGCTGATCCGTCTGTCGATTCCCTTACCCTTGCCCTGGCTCTTCATCCTACACCTGCGGTTTGCGGGACGCCGACCGCTTTGGCAAAAAAAACGATACAGGAGCTGGAACCGTTTCACCGCGGATTTTTTACCGGTATGGTCGGCTGGTCCGACAGCCAAGGAAACGGGGAATGGATCGTTACGATCAGATGCGCGGAAGCGGAAGCGAGATTGATAAAGCTTTTCGCTGGTGCCGGTATTGTCGCTGGATCGGCTCCGGAAAAAGAATTGGCGGAAACATCCGCAAAGTTTCGCACGATGCTGCAGGCAATGGGGTTAAATGATGAGTGAAGATGAAACGTGTTGGAGTGATGAAAATGTTTACAAATGATTACAGGTGGCCGGAGGAGTTCGCGCGCTATTACCGTCGGGAAGGCTGCTGGCAAGGGATAACCTTCGGCGGCTTGCTGCGGAATCGAGCAGAAAGATATGGTGACCGGACGGCTGTCAGCAGCAAAGAACGGGAAATCAGCTATCGGGAGTTGGACCGTAATGCGGATCGGCTGGCTGCCGGCTTTTACCAGCTGGGGATAAGGCGAAAGGATCGCGTCGTTGTGCAATTGCCGAATAAACCGGAATTTTTCGAGATTGTTTTTGCGCTGTTTCGCTTGGGGGCATTGCCGGTTTTTGCTTTGCCTTCCCATCGCTATAATGAAATCCGCTATTTTTGTGCATTCACGGAAGCGAAAATGTACATTGCCGCAGATGAGGATGGCGGCTTTGATTATCGCCAGCTGGCAAAAAAAATTATTGCTGATGTACCGACCGTACAACATGTTGTTATTGCCGGTGATGCCGGCGAGTTTGCATCGCTGGGCCATCTTTATGAGGACCCGGTAGCTTTCCCGGATGTTTCGTCGGAAGCGATTGCCTTTTTCCAATTATCCGGAGGCAGTACTGGATTGCCGAAGTTGATTCCAAGAACCCATGATGATTACATCTACAGCCTGCATGCAAGCGCGGAGGTATGTGAGCTTGATGAGCACAGTGTTTATTTGGCTGTCCTCCCGATTGCTCATAACTATCCGCTCAGTTCTCCCGGCGTGTTAGGCACGCTTTACGCCGGAGGAAAAGTGGTGCTTTCGAGCGGCGCGAGTCCGGATGAGGCGTTGCCGCTGATCGAACAGGAACAGGTGACAATCACCGCGCTCGTACCGCCGCTTGCCTTGATTTGGCTGGAAGCAGTGCCGCTGCGCCAATATGATTTATCCAGTCTGAAGGTGTTGCAGGTAGGAGGCGCGAAGTTCAACGCGGAGGCAGCGCGAAGAGTAAAACCTATTTTCGGCTGCACGCTACAGCAAGTATACGGTATGGCGGAAGGGCTGGTGAATTACACGCGGCTTGATGATCCGGAGGAAATCATCGTTCACACCCAAGGGAAACCAATGTCCCGTTATGATGACATCCGGATTGTCGATGAGGAAGATATCGAAGTGGCGCCGGGGGAAACAGGGGAGCTGTTAACGAGAGGGCCGTATACGATTCGCGGATATTACAATGCCGAGCTTCATAATAAAAAAGCATTTACTGCGGACGGCTTTTACCGGACGGGAGATTTAGTTCGACTGACACCAGCGGGCTATTTCGTCGTCGAAGGAAGGGCGAAAGATCAGATTAATCGTGGAGGAGAAAAAATCGCTGCGGAGGAAGTGGAGAATCATCTCCTTGCCCATGACTCTGTTCACGATGCCGCGGTTGTTGCCATGCCTGATAAGTATCTTGGGGAACGCTCATGCGCCTTTGTCATCTTACGGAGCTGCGATCAGCGGAACCAAAATCCGGTGGAACTGAAAGCATTTTTACGGGAGCGGGGACTTGCCGCATACAAAATTCCCGACCGGATTGAGGTTATCGATGGCTTTCCAAAAACGGCCGTCGGGAAGGTGAACAAACGTGTTTTGCGGCAAATCATTGCAGATAAGCTACAGCTTCACGAAAAACAAGCTTGAGCCGCTGATCTTCAGTGATGAAGTTAGCAAACATCCTCTTATTTCATGAAAGGTAGTGATCAAATGTCAATTCCAGCTGTTTCACCATACCAAATGCCTGGAGAACAGGAGATGCCGAAAAATAAAGTTGCTTGGCGGCCTGATTCAGACCGTGCAATCCTGCTTATCCATGACATGCAAAACTATTTTCTCCGTGCTTACCAGGAAAACGAATCGCCGTTATCAGAGCTTCTGCAGCAAATAAAAGCGCTGAAAAGCAGTTGCCGGGAGCTGAACATTCCTGTCGTGTACTCTGTCCAGCCGGGTGGACAGCCAGTGGAGAATCGCGGTTTGCTCCAAGACTTTTGGGGAGAGGGAATCGCCGATAATCCGGAGGAAACGGACATTCATTCGGAAATTTCCCCGGATGAGCACGATGTAGTGATCACGAAATGGCGATACAGCGCCTTGAAAAAAACGGACCTTCTGGAGCGGATGAAACAGATGGGGCGCGACCAGCTGATCATCTGCGGAGTGTATGCTCACATCGGTTGCCTGATGACGGCAAGCGAAGCGTTTATGGAGGATATTCAGCCGTTTTTCGTGGTGGACGCTGTCGCAGATTTTTCTTTAGAAGATCATAAAATGGCGATTCGTTACGCCGCCGGCCGTTGTGCGGTGACATTGTCTGCGGAACAGCTTATGGAAGAGCTGCAGAAAAGAAGATTTCCTCTTTCACACCATCATTTTCCAAACAGCCTGGAGGAGCTCCGGGAACAAGTGGCGGAGATGTTGGAAGAAGATCCTGCTCAGCTTTCCGCTGCGGAAAATTTGCTCGACAGGGGTCTTGATTCGATCCGGATGATGAGCTTAGTGGAAAAGTGGCGAAGTAACGGCGCGGAAATCACCTTTGTTGACTTGGCGGAACAGCCGACACTCAGCAACTGGCTGAAGTTGCTTGCGCATGAAACAGAAAAAAGCGTTCGCTGATCCTACGGCTGCCGTCGGAAAAAACGGTGGTAACTCCAGCTTGGAAGAGCCACCGGAATTCCGCACGCCGTCCGGGGCTTCTATCATGGAGCCAGCATGTTAACCACAAACCTGTAAAATAACGTAAGCATTTAAAAATCATTAAAGCTGTCAAGCAAAAAGCGCTTCTACTTTTCTTAAACAAAAAACCGCTAAATTCAATCATTAGGAAAGCTGTTTAGCTGCAGTGCTTATCAACTAGAAAACTTCCCTCCCCTCGTCTACGATAAATCGAGAAAGAAAGATTCTGATCTTTCGACTCTCCTTTATCTCACTCGGGTCAGTCCAGTTTTTACGTCGATGGGCAAAGCGCATTCGCTTTTCTAAAAAGGAGGAATATTCATGCCCGATTGTCTTGCAGTACGATTGCCCTTATCAGCGGCACAGTTAGGGATTTGGTTTGCCCAGCAGCTGGATCCAGAAAACCCGATATATAATACAGGAGAGTATGTTGATATTGCCGGGGCTGTTGATCCGGAGTTGTTTGCACGAGCGCTGCGCTCCGTTTTGCTTAAAGCGGAAGCATTGCACGCCCGTTTTGGGACAGATGAGAATGGGCCGTGGCAGCTCATTGAGCGATCCGCTGATTTTCCTTACCAGTACATTGACGTAAGCGCGGAAGAAAATCCGGCCGACACCGCAGTCCGGTGGATGAAGGAAGACTTGTCTAAAGCTGTTGATTTATCGAGAGATAAGCTCTTTACCACAGCGCTGTTCAAAATAGCTTCCAACCGGTTTTTCTGGTACCAGCGCATCCATCATATTGCTGTTGACGGCTACGGCGCTTCCCTCATTGCCCAAAAGGTGGCGAAAATGTACACGGCGCTGAAGAACAATCAGACGCCAACGGAGCACTTTGCCCCGTTTGCCCCGATTTTATTCGAGGATGAGGCGTATCAGAGTTCAGAACAAATGGTGCGCGATCAGGATTTCTGGAAAAAGCGTTTTAAAGATCAGCCGGAAGCCGTCAGTCTCGCAACGCGCGCAGCCAGAACCTCCGATACATTCCTTCGCCGGACAGCATATCTTTCGCCGCAGCAGACAATGCGCTTGAAACAAACGGCTCAGCGGCTTCGGGCAAGCTGGGAGGAGCTGACAATGGCGGCGACAGCGCTGTACCTGTATCGGATGACAGGCGTAACGGATATCATTCTCGGATTACCGATGATGAACCGTCTCGGATCTGCGACGATCAATGTGCCGGCAATGGTGATGAATATTCTTCCGCTTCGCTTGTCCATCCATTCGAAGATGAGCCTGGCAGAGCTATTGGCACATGTCCGCTTGGAAGTTGGGAAGACAAGGCGGCATCAGAAATACCGTCATGAATATTTGCGTCGCGATTTAAAGCTTCTGGGAGACAATCAGCGGCTATTCGGTCCGCTGTTGAATATCATGCCGTTTGACAGCAGCCTGCGCTTTGCGGATCATCAAGGAACAACACATCCTCTTGCCGCCGGCCCAGTGGACGATTTAACGATTAATGTCAGGGTGAAAGGCGCCGGTCTGGACTTGACGTTGGACGCCAATCCGGCCGTTTATCAGGCAGACGAACTCGCGCGTCATCAACAACGGCTGTTGCAGATGCTGGATGGGGCTTGCGGGGTGAACCCGGATACCTCCATCGGAACTGTTGCTGTTCTCCTTCCGGAAGAGCGGCAGCATGTTTTGCAGGAATGGAATAAAACAGTGAAACAACCGCCGCAGGAAAGCTTCTTAGAGCGAATCGAGCAACAGGCGACTATAACACCGGATGCCGTTGCCGTCGTTTTTGAACAAGAACGTCTTACTTATTCCAGCTTGCTTAAACGGGTAAATCAGCTCGCGCATTTGTTGGTAAACCACGATGTTCGTCCGGAGCAATATGTGGCAATTGCGCTTCCGCGTTCACTGGAAACCGTGATCAGCATGCTGGCTGTTCTGAAAACGGGTGCTGCGTATTTACCGCTGGATATGGAATATCCACAAGAGCGTCTCGAATGGATGCTGGAAGACTCACGACCAGCTTGCGTTATTACCAGCTCAGACGTTACCGCGAAACTGGCCCTTCCGCTTGCAGCTCAAGTCATTGCCTTGGACGAACGAGAAACGCTGGAAGCACTGGCGACATTGCCGGATACGTTTGACAATAAGGATGTTTCCTCTCTGCATGCTGCCTATGTCATTTATACATCCGGTTCTACGGGAAAACCAAAAGGTGTCGTTGTGACGACCGGAAGCCTCAATAATTTTTTGTTTGCTATGCAGGAAAAGTTGTCATTAAAGGAACAGGATCGCCTACTGGCTGTGACAACAACGGCCTTTGATATTTCCGCTTTGGAAATATACCTGCCGCTCATGAGCGGAGCAGGCGTGATGCTTGCAAACAAGGAGAAGGTCCGTCAGCCTGGAGAGCTGGCAGCGTTGATCGCTGACCACGGGGTCACGATCATGCAAGCGACACCGACACTATGGCAGCTACTTGTCACGTATCAACCGGACAGTGTCGCCGGTCTCCGAGTACTTGTCGGCGGCGAAGCGCTGACAAGCAATCTGGCCACCGCTTTCCAACGGTTGAATTGTGAGGTCACAAATCTTTATGGACCTACAGAGACGACGATTTGGTCAACGGCGGCAACCGTCTGCGAAGAAGGAAGCAAAACGCCTGCCATCGGCCGTCCGATTTGGAATACCCAGGTGTATGTACTGGATAAGTGCTTGCAGCCTGTGCCGCCGGGAGTCATCGGGGAACTGTATATTGCCGGCGCTGGTCTTGCAAGAGGCTATTTAAAACGGCCGGATTTAACTGCCGACCGGTTTGTTGCCAATCCTTTCGGTGAAGCCGGCAGCCGGATGTATCGGACCGGGGATCTTGTCCGCTGGAATCACGGCGGCTCTCTTGCTTACATTGGACGCGGGGATCACCAATGGAAAATTCGCGGTTTCCGTATTGAAATTGGGGAAATTGAAGCGGTGCTGATGAGACATGACGATGTCAGGCAGGCGGCGGTCTCCGTCCGGGAAGACGCTGCCGGGGATAAACGGATCATTGCTTATATTGTTCCGTATTCCGACAAATTCGATGCGGGGGAGCTGCGGCAGTTTTTGAACAACAGTCTGCCCGAGTATATGGTGCCGTCCAGTTTCCTGATGATTGATCAATTACCGTTGACGCCGAACGGGAAAGTGGATCGAAAGGCATTGCCGTTGCCGGATATGCTACTGTCCGACAATGCCCGCAACGCTCGAACACCTCAGGAAGAGTTGTTATGTGAAATATTTGCGGAGGTGTTGAGGCTGCCGCATGCCGGAATTGATGATCATTTTTTTGAGTCAGGAGGGCATTCGTTGACGGCGGTGCAATTGTTAAATCGCATCCGGGATATATTCGGAATCGAACTGACGATTGCCGCGATCTTTGATTTTCCAACGGTGGCAAGCCTTGCGAAGCAATTAGAAAAAGCTGATACAGCAAGACCGCAGGTGATGGCGATGGAAAGAACGGAAAACCTGCCGTTATCCTTTGCCCAGCAAAGACTATGGTTTCTTTATTGCTTGGAAGGTCCCGCTCATGTGTACAACATTCCAGTGGTTATCCGGTTGTCAGGGGAACTGCACTTCGGTGCATTACAGCAGGCATTGAACGATGTGTCGGCGCGTCATGAGCCGCTTCGCACGATATTTCCTGACCATCAAGGTACACCGTATCAGCTGATTTTACCGCCTGAGGAAGCTAGGCCGGCAGTAACGCGGATGGATGTGGAGGAAGGGGAATTGCCGAAAAAAATAGCGGCGTTCATCCGTTACCGCTTTGACCTGGCAACGGAGCCCGCGATTCGCGCACAGTTGTATCGGCTCCATTCCGATGAACATGTGCTTGTTATACTGCTCCACCATATCGTTGCTGACGGTTGGTCCGTATCGGCGCTGTCAAAAGATATTGTAGTTTCTTATAATGCATACTGCCGCAAGGAAAAGCCGCAGTATCCCTCTTTGCCGCTGCAGTACGCCGATTATGCTTTGTGGCAGCAAAACGCAGCAGAAAAGGATGAGGCCTACCAAGCGTTAATGACGAAGCAGCTAGCCTATTGGAAAAAGCAACTGGCCGATCTGCCGGACGAGCTTGAGCTGCCTAGCGATTACCCGCGCCCGGCTGTCTCCAGCTTCGAGGGAGGAATCGTCAATTTCGAAATACCCGCACAGCTTCATCAGCAACTCCTTGCATTGGCACAGGAAAACAAAGTGAGCTTGTTTATGGTGCTACAGGCTGGGTTTGCTGTTCTTCTTACCCGCTTGGGGGCAGGCACGGATATTCCTATCGGCAGTCCGGTCGCTGGCCGCAGTGATGATGTATTGGAACAGCTTGTCGGATTGTTTGTGAATACGTTGGTTTTGCGAATGGATACCGCGGGAAATCCGAGCTTTCGGGCATTGCTTGAGCGAGTCAGAGCAGTGAATTTGTCTGCCTATGAAAATCAGGATCTTCCGTTTGAGCGGCTGGTGGAAGTGCTCAATCCGGTGAGATCCCGGGCGAAGCATCCGTTATTTCAAGTGATGTTTGTGTTTCAGAATATCCCTGGTCCGAAGCTGGATTTGCGCGGACTTGACAGCCGCCTGGAAATCCGCAACACCGGTTCGGCCAAGTTTGACTTAACCCTTGAGCTGCAGGAAAGGCGACGCCGAGACGGATCTCCTGCCGGCCTTGTGGGGTTTTTGGAATACAGCAGTGATTTATTTAAGGCATCCACAGTAGAAGGCTTTTCCCGCCGACTTGTGCAATTGTTTAAAATAATCTCTGGAAATCCTGATCTTCCGATTGGCGACGCAGATCTTCTTTTGCCGGAGGAACGGGATATGCTGTACAAAAAAGCAGCGCATGATATCGGCGAAAATTCGACGGCTGTACTTCCGCAGCTGTTTGAAGAACAGGTTCAGCGGAGTCCGGATTTTCCGGCTGTGGTGCATAACGGGATCGAAGTGAGCTATCTGCAATTAAATAAACAGGCAAATAAGCTCGCACATCTGCTGATTGAAAAAGGAATCGGACCGGAAAAAACGGTGGCGCTCGCCTTGCCGCGTTCCGTTTCGATGATAGCAGCGGTATTAGCTGTGTTAAAAGCGGGGGGGACTTATTTGCCGTTGGACGCTGCGTATCCGGAAGAACGCATCCTTTATATGCTGGAAGACGCCCGGCCGACCTATATCATTACAGATTGCGACGCAGCGGCACAGCTGCCGCATTTCCCAGGCGCTGAGCTCCTGATTCTCGATGAAGAGCGGACGCTAAAACGATTGGCCGTCAAGGCGGAGACGAATCCGACCAATCAGCTGCGCATTCAACCACTGTCAGCGGCTCATGCTGCTTACATTATTTACACGTCAGGGTCAACCGGAAAACCGAAAGGGGTGGTGATTCCGCATCAAAATGTGGTACGGCTGTTCCGGGCAACGTCGCAATGGTTCCGGTTTTCTGCCAAGGATGTGTGGACATTGTTCCACTCCTACGCCTTCGATTTTTCCGTGTGGGAGATTTGGGGTCCGCTTTTGTACGGCGGCAAGCTGGTGATTGTTCCATATCGCATCAGCCGCTCGCCGCAAGAGTTTTTAAAGCTGCTTGCGGATGAAAAAGTGACAGTTTTAAATCAAACGCCATCCGCATTTTACCAGTTGATGCAGGCGGACAAAGAGCATTCTTCTTTATCACAGCAGCTGTCATTAAGGACCGTTATCTTCGGTGGCGAGGCATTGGAGCTGCAACGGCTGGAGGCATGGTATGAACGTCATGCGTACGATCGACCGCAGCTCGTAAATATGTATGGGATTACCGAAACAACCGTTCACGTCAGCTACCTTGAATTGAATAACCAAGTCATTGCGGAAAAAGCAAACAGCTTAATCGGAGAAAACATTCCTGATTTGCATATCTACATTCTGGATGATCGGTTACAGCCGGTGCCGGCCGGAGTGATTGGCGAGATGTACGTCGCAGGAGCAGGGCTGGCACGAGGTTATTTAGGTCGGCCGGAGTTAACCGCCGACCGGTTTGTTGCCAATCCATACGGGGCATCCGGTTCGCGCATGTACCGGACAGGTGATTTGGCCAAATGGCGTATGGATGGAAGCTTCGACTATATCGGTCGGGCCGATCAGCAAGTAAAAATTCGCGGTTTCCGGATCGAACTCGGAGAAATCGAAGCGGTTTTAACCAGACATCCGGCGCTTGAACAAGCGGCCGTTGTCATTCGCGAAGATCGTCCCGGGGACAAACGTCTTGTTGCCTATGTCGTCCCGGCGGAAAACCGTTCATTGAATCCTGGCGAGCTGAGAAAGTATGCGGCTGCGAGTTTACCGGATTATATGGTACCGTCTGCGGTGATCAACATCAACGCAATCCCGCTGACGGCTAATGGTAAGCTGGACCGGAATGCGCTCCCTGAACCGGCATTGCCGTTGGCTGCTGCTGATGGAGGCCCGAGGACGCCGCAGGAGGAATTGTTGTGCGGATTGTTTGCGGAAATTTTACATTTACCGCGGGTAGGAATCGATGATCACTTTTTCGAGCTTGGGGGACATTCCTTATTGGCTGTGCAACTCATCGCACGAATTAGAGAAACGCTCGGATCGGAGCTAACCATCGGTGATCTTTTCGAGGCACCGACCGTTTCCGAACTTGCGGCACGATTGGAAACGGGAGGAAAACAAGGAGCATTGGACGTCCTGCTGCCGCTTCGCCCGGCCTCCGGCAAGCCGCCGCTGTTTTGCGTGCATCCTGCCGGAGGCCTCAGCTGGTGCTATGCCGGTTTGATGACTTCTGTCGGAAAAGACATCCCGATTTACGGCTTGCAGGCAAGGGGAATTGGCCAAAACGGCAGGCTTCCCGGATCCATCGATGAAATGGCTGCTGATTACATCATGCAAATGAAGACGGTTCAGCCTGACGGACCATATTATCTTCTCGGCTGGTCATTAGGAGGGAATGTCATTCACGCTATCGGGACACAGCTGCAGGAGATGGGGGAGGAAGTTGCCCTGATGGCGATGCTCGATGCTTATCCAAGCCATTTTTTACCGATTACGCAGGCACCAGATGAGCAGGAGGCACTGATAGCGTTGTTGGCTTTAGGTGGTTATGACCCAGAAATGATGGATGGCAAACCGTTGACTATTGAAAATGCAATGGACATCCTTCGCCGCGACGGCAGTGCTCTTGCCAGTCTTGATCAGGCTGCGATTCTCAACTTAAAAGAAACATATGTCAACTCGGTGCGGATTCTCGGAGAATACAAGCCGCGGCGGTTTGACGGCGATGTGCTGTTTTTTGCCTCGACGATCATCCCCAACTGGTTTGCGCCGATTGCCGCCGAAACGTGGCTGCCGTATATCAGCGGTGAGATTGACAAATACGAGATTGCATGCCGGCATAAGGATATGTGTCAGCCTCGTCCGCTGGCGGAAATCGGACAGATTGTTCAAGAAAAATTACCTGGGAGAAAAAAAGGAGTGGATGTGCAATGACGAATCCGTTTGAAGATCAGGACAGCACTTACCTTGTATTGTTGAACGAGGAGGGACAGTATTCGCTTTGGCCGGCGGACATCGATGTCCCCTCAGGCTGGAATGTTGTTCATACCGAAGCTTCCCGAGAAGCGTGCGTTGAATTTATACGTTCACAATGGACTGATTTAATACCGAACAGTCTGAAAAATACAGAAGTGAGGACATGATGACCGAGTTGTTCGAAATGAGAAGAAGCCATTTGGCATGATAAAGGCGTGGTTTCGTTTGATTATGCCGGCTAGGTGGGAGATAGTCGGTGACATGGGGCGGAACCATTGCCTTTTTAAACACTTACTTTTAACTGGAATCTCTTTTAGCTAAATATAAAATTATCGGTCAGCTACGCGGAGATATCGCTATTATATGGTGAAAAAAGTAAATGTTAGAAATTGCAAAAAAATAAAAACCGGCGTGTTGAAAAAGCAAGCAGTTGTTTGGCACCGCATCCGACGAGTGAATAAAGATGCTAAAATTCCCCTTTTTATCATTCGACGCGATGTGATTCGCACACCATAAAATCTTTTATTCTCCTCCGTATCTAGCAATTTTTTTGATTTTTGTGATGTTCTCCTATACGAATGATCTGTAACGGAATATACATAAATACATGGGGCGATAGTCAAAAAAGCTGATGTTCTGCACAGTGCGTCAGCTTCAGAACTTGCAAAGCCGACTTAAATGACGTTCGGAAACAGAACTGCCTCCACAATATGCAGTTCGCGGATTGGAGAGGGTTGCCGTTGGGACATCAGTTTTTCACCGTAGCAGGCAGCTGGATAGATGTCATCGGCTTGATCGCGGCCGCGATCGGCTCTACCCTCCTGATTGAAGAGGAGACGGAGTCCACCCTCCGTCTTGTCACAATTGGTGAAGGGGTGCAGGTGGTTGGTGATGCTCTGCAAGCGATCGGTTCAACAGACCCTTTACAAGAAACAGGTGACTGGATTGAAGCTGGCGGAGCAGGAACTTCTTCCTTCGGCGTCGCACTGCAGATGGAAGAAGAAAGCAAGCTGGAAGGGATGCGCTTAGAGACGATCGGCGATGTGCTGCAAGCGCTTGGTGCCGCTTTAAATGCTTCAGCGCAGGAGGATGAGCGGATTGCGACCGCCAACAAACTGGAATCATCCGGTGCAACGCTGGAGGCTGTCGGGGTAATAATGAGGATCCACGGATCGGAAACTAACGGACAGACCGTCAACGCATTTGGCGCCTGGGTGCAGGCAGCCGGCGGTGTGCTGCTGGCGTTATTAGAAACGCAGGAATTAAAAAAAATCAAAAAGGCATCACCTGCCGCAAGACGCCGGACCGCAGATAATAGAAAAAAGACATGATTTGATGCTAAAATAGTAATTGAATGAAATACGGATGATGGTCTGAAAATGACAAAAATGTTCGGAAACAACAAATAGCTTATCATCTGTACCGGAGTCAGGAGGTGCCGTTATCAGCGATTACACGGATGAGAAGAATCGTGAAGAAAAACAGGAGCCGAACGAAGAGGAACTGTATTTTGACGGAGAAAAATACTATACAAGGGAAGCGTTTTTTCATCCCGATGACGAGGCGGAAAAGGGGCCAGAAAAAAATCGCAAATGGGTAAAAGTGACTGTTGCCTCCGTGCTTGTCTTGGCGCTGTTGAGCAATGTTTGGGCACTTTGGCCGCAGCTCGTTAATCTCGATGCCATCCGTTTTCTCGCTGTCTCCCGGGAATTATCTGCAAATGAAGATGTCCAGTTGTATAAGGAGTCGGTGGTGGTCATCAGAACTGATAGCAGTAAAGGAACGGGCTTTTATTTTTCGGCGGACGGCTACATCATGACGAATTACCATGTTGTCGGCGAGGAGGCATCTGCGGCGGCTGTTTTCCAGGATGGTTCCAGGTATCGGGCGGAGGTGGTGGAAACGATTCCCGACATCGATATTGCTGTGTTGAAAATCGATGCGGAACCGGCTGCTCATCCGACATTGACATTCACCGCTGAGTGGGAACCGGATAACGATGTTTATGTGATCGGTAACCCATTGTTTTTTAATTATATTGCAAATAAGGGAACTGTTCTCGGGCTTACAACAGCATCGAGCAAATCACTTCCGGTCATGATGATCGATGCCCCTGTTTATAAGGGAAACAGCGGAAGCCCGGTGATCAATGAGGCCGGCGAGGTTGTCGGCGTTGTTTTCGCAACGAGCAGCGTGGAGCACGACGGCTCACGTACCAAAGTCGGTCTTGCCGTTCCGGCGGAATACGTGGCGGAAGTTGTGGGGGCGATCACAGATTGACAGGCATAAGATCTAAGCTCGCAGCGATAGCCGCTTTCCGGACTTTTTCCGGCGGTGCGTTATTCTGTGCATTGGCTGTTCAAAAGAGGGACAAACACGGACAAGAAGAAGGAAACTGCGGCAGTCGTGAGCAGTAAACGGACGTGAGCCGCGATATGTCAGCTTACCTGCGGCTTTCCGGATTTTTGAAAGAAACCAACCACTGCTTACTTTCACAAGCCGCAGGCATGAGGCTTTGAGGGGAGCGTCATAAAAAACGGATAGTAAACGGAAAGCGGTAGTATTCTCCATTGTACGCTTTGACTGCTGCAATAATCGTTAAAATAAATGCGCCGATACCGATCACGATCAGCAGTAAAATTCCGATAAGTACTAATGCCAGCAAACCGCTGATAATCAAATATATCGTTATCGAAATTAAAAAATTTAAATACTCCCTCCCGTGGTGGTCGACAAAAGCGGACTCATCCTTTTTCAGCAGCCAGATGAGCAGCGGGCCGACAAGGGTAGTGAGAAAGCTTGTAAGATAAATGAGCATCGCCATTGTGCGTTCATCCTGTTCAGGCATCGCTTATCCTCACCTCCTTCCTGAAGTTTAACCCGCCGGAACTTTTCTTCTGTTCTTTTGGACAGTAATGTATATTCCTGAAATTTTGGAAAGTTGACAACTTATCCCGCGGAATGCGGCCGGAAGTCGGACGGATTGAGGTGTAGCGAGCGAAACCATTGCCTTTTTTGAACACGCGCTTTCAGAAAAAGCTTATTTTCGTGTTATTATGCATGATCTATATGTACATTTATACTTGATGCGATGATTTTGTTTCTGCTAAGAAAGAAACAAAGCAGCCGCTGTTGTATTTTTGCTTAAAGCATGCTGTTAGAAGACATGGAGAAGTCAAATGCTCCGGATGGTTGCGATACTTAAACAAAAAGTTCACTGCAAACGAGGTGAAAAAAATGAAAATATCTCAGCTACGACCAAACGATTTGACGGATGAACAAATGACGGCGCTGTTGTTTGAAAATATCGGCGATGATCAACAAACAGGCGACTGTATCTTTGTTCCCGGCAGCAGTAAAGCGGAGAAATCCCGGTTACCAAAAGCGCTGGAGCTGTATCAAGCCGGACGGGCGGGCAAGCTGTTATTTTCCGGAGGCGTCGTCTGGGGAAACAATCCGTTGCCAGAAGCAAGAAGGTTAAAAAATAAAGCGCTGAAAGCGGGAATAGCGGAACGGGATATTCTCATTGAAGATCGATCACGGCATACGAAGGAAAATGTGCTTGCGTCCATGCTTGTATTGGACAGAGCGTTTCAATTGCATCAACTGAAAAGAATCCTCGTTGTCACAACGCCTTATCACATGAGAAGAATGTATTTGACATTGAAAACATACATGCCCCATTGGCTGGACTATTCCCTTTGTCCGGCTGGTGACGGCTTCATTAATGCGGACAACTGGTTTTTACACGAAGCGGCGAGAGCGCAGGTAGAAAGCGAAGCGAACAAGCTTGTATCCTATGTGAAAGAAGGAATGCTGGCCGACGACAACATGACGTTTTCAAGCTAATGTTGGCGTCAAGCGATCCTTTCTTTCTGTGCAGGCTCCAACTCGTGCAGACAACAAGCTTTCGATCTCAGCCTGTTATGCCGTCAACGCCGCTTTTGCAGCGGCCTCCACTCCTAATGCCGGCTTGCTGATACCGAGGGACAGGTGTGATTTCATTGCAAGCCGGAAAGGGAGGGCGATTCTGATCAATCGTTGCTTTCCCGATGCTGAAGGTAGTACTTGGTGAAGATTTCGGCGATGATTTCCGCTGTTTTGTATAACTCGTCAAGGTTGTTGTCCACGCCGCCGATTTCCATTAGGAAGGTATTTTCTGAAAGATCTTGGTTGTATATTCCGTTCCCTGAAGATTTATCTTTGGCGAATATCCCTCTGCTTAGACCGGGATAATCTTTTTCTATCAATGCGTTGAATTCACTTACGACCATTTCATTCTTTTCATAATTTTGATGGCCTTCTCCCAGGACAAAGAACGGACGGGCGAGGTTTTTGCCATTGTGATTCACGGTGGTAATATCTTTCGTTGCTGAGTCGCGATGTAAATCAAAAATATAATCAATTTCATTTTCTTTTAAGTACTCTTTTACATATTCACGCGATATATCATACGACTGATTCGTCGTCCAGTCCCGTTTGTGCAGCTCCGCTGTCATGTCCCTTGTATCAACGATGACATGAAATCCTCTTTTTTCTAATTCTTTGCCGAAATGCTCTCCCACCAGTGTGATGTTGAGTTCATTATGTGCAGCTAAATTCGGATTATTATCCGGTACGTTTAAGTGCGGCAGGAACGACTCCCAGCTGTGCGTGTGGTGAATGAGGACGGTTGCCTCGCCATCATCGATGGTTGTCATTTTCACCTCAGCCTCTTTCTCGTTGCCGCTCTGTTCACCGGCTGTTTCTTCTTCTTCGGAATCAGCGCTTGCCACTTCATATGATGCTTCTCGATCCGTCAATAAAACGTCTAGAGGCGGTGACGATTCATATGGCAGCGTTGACAGATTCGTTCCTTCCCCGGCGGTGACGATTCTCGTATCAAACGATGCGAGAGCGGGAATTTCTCTGCCTAATAATGTTCTTAAATCGCCAGTGTCAATGCTTGTGACCAGTTCGAAGGACATTTGCAGGGCGGACGGCTTATCAAAGGTTTCCGGCAGTACCTGCTCAAAATAGTGGTTTTCATAACTCATAATATAGATGAATTGTTCTTCTGAAATCGTTGCGATCGATTGTTTGATACTGTCGGAGGAAAAACCGGACGATGCCAAGATGCCGGTAATGATAAAAAACATAACCAAACCGATAATCGTTGTCAACACATAGTCTTTCATTCTAGCAGAGCTGCGCCGCATTTTTACACCACTTTTCTATCCACTTTTTTATATTAGTCTATTAGTGTTTTGGAAATAATAGAACAGAAAATGCTAGAATTGAAAAAGGCGGCCATGGTTTCCGAGGATTGTTGACGGTAACTGCCGGCTTGTCATAGACGCGGCGGCCTGCTTTCGTGTATATATGCCGGTAAGGTGAGTTAAATAGTGGTATATGGAGGAAAATAAAATGATAGGAAAACATGTGATCACAGCAGGAGCGGTTATCCTAAATGAGGAAGCGCAAATTCTGTTAAAAAAAGATCCTAAACGGGGCTGGGAATTGCCGGGGGGACATGTGGAACAAGGAGAAACGATAAAAGCCGCGGTGATCCGGGAGGTGAAAGAAGAAACGGGTATCGATATCGAGGTCATCAAATTTTGTGGTGTTTCGGAAGAAGTCAATCAGAACATTTGCAACATGTGGTGGCTCGGAAAGCCGGCAGGCGGCGAGCTGCAAACAAGTCAGGAAAGTCTTGAGGTGGGATTTTTCGCTGTTAACAAAGCCTTGCAGCTGATCGAAAACGACGTCTTTCAAAAAGAGTTGCTGGCGTGTTTAACCGAAGAAAAACATCCGTTTTATCTTTCGTTTTAAATTTTTGATAAGGTGATGTCAGGAAACCAGTCTTCCTATTGACGGTTTCGTTGCTGCACCCTGTTGTAATCGGCGGCTACCGAATTGAACAGGGTGTTTTTTTTATGGGAATATGATATGTAAAAGAGCTTTTCTTTCGATCCGCATGCTTGTTAATGAGGCATGTTCCCTAATAAATTGAACTGGAAAAATATTGTATTGTCCACACCTATGGACAGAAGATTATCTGTTTTGAAGATTTTCTTTTATATAATAAAAGTCGAGGAGGGATAAGGGAATGAAAATGAGTAAAAGGGAGGAGAAATTTTTTCAAACATTACTGGAAAATCAAGGATTTTTAACTGCCTCGTTTATTGCTAATCAATTATCCGTTTCTTCAAAAACTGTTTACAGAGTCATAAAGAAGATCAATGATTGCTCGGAGTATGGGGAGGTTATTTACTCTGAGCCAGGAAAGGGCTTCAAAATAAATGAGCGCGTTTATCATGCCGTTGCACGGCAAAACCTTAAACAAAACGACGTCGATCGCAAGGATGAAATTTTATTAAAATTATTATTTAAATCCCCGGTAAAAATGCATTTGGATGATTTATACAAAGATTACTATTTAAGTGATTCTTCTATTAAAAAAGAAATCGGGAAATTAAACGACTATCTTTCCGAGTATGACTTAATGATAAAAAAACATGGCAAGCGAATTTATATTGAGGGCGGTGAAGACAATATAAGGAAATGCTTAAACCAATTAATATCGAAAATGTATTCATTTGATGAATCCGTCGATGATGACAATCAGCTTGATTTTAACAAATATGATTTACAACTAATCCAGGAACAAATTCATTTCATTGAGAAAAAACTGAAGCAGGCGATTATCTATCCGTACAATATGAATATTTTTTCTCATCTTTTTGTGCTGATGCAACGATACAAGGAAGGGAAAGTCATCCAGCAAAAAGAAGACAGCCGGCTTGATATAGAAGAACTTTCGCTCATTTCCAACTACCAGGAAGTGTATGAGGTATCCAAGCAAGTGATTGACAAACTATCTCGGTACATCCACGTGGCGCTGCCGGCGATGGAAATCTACTATTTATTTCAATATATATTATCCTCCAGATTTGAAAACGCTTTATATTCAGTGGCTATTAACGAAAACACACAGGAAATAACCAATTTTTACATCGACTATGTACTTGATAGATTGGAAGGCGATGAACACATCGACAGAAACGGCCTCTATCATGATTTAATTCATCATATCTCTCCGATGCTGATTCGTTTAGCGAAATCGATTCCGGTAAAAAACAGCCTGCTTGAAGAGGTCAGAAATGAATACAGCGTTCTTTATGACTTAATACGTCAGGCATCCCTTCTCATCGATGAAAACTATTGCTACTCTTTAGCGGTGTCCGAGGAAGAAAGCGGCTACTTGACACTGTATTTCGCAAGGTATTTGGAAGGAAACGATAAGGAGAAACGAATCTTGATTTTGTGCTCCAGCGGAGTCGGCACCTCCGAACTGCTAAAAGTAAAAGTGAAAAAAAGATTTCCGGACGTCGACATTGTTGACGTTGTTTCTTATCGGGTTTTCACCAACAGGATCCACCAATATCAAGATATCGACCTCATACTATCCACTTTAAATACGAAACAATTAAACTGCAATCACAACGTATTGATTGTCAGTCCAGTATTTAATGAAAACGATGCAAAAAAATTAGCAAGCATTTTGAAGGAGGTGTAGCAATGAATCGAGAGGAGCAGTTTCCATTATCTCATGTTATTTCACCGCGGCTAGTATCCTTAAACATGTCTTTTTCCGATAAGCAAGAAGCAATAAAGAAATTAACGGAGCTGCTTTATGCAAACGGCAATATCAATGATAAACAATTGTTTTTACGCGATGTTTATTTACGGGAAGAGGAAGGATCCACTTGCATTGGGCAAGGGGTAGCCATCCCCCATGGCAAATCAGAAGCCGTTGTAAAAACAGCTGTTGCCATTGGAGTGGCACAAAACACGATTCCGTGGGAAGGAGCGGAAGCCGAGGAACAGGAGGTGAATATCGTTATCTTGTTTGCCGTTCAGAACGCTGATGCAAACACTAAGCATATCCTGATGCTCCAGCAAATCGCCATCCTCTTGGCTGATGATGCGTTTATTACTGGCTTGCATAACGTGGAAAGCAGAGAAGAAGTGATCGAATTAGTTCAATCTTTCAAAAGCGGTACACATTAAAAGCGAAGCAAGTAAAGGAGAAGATGATTTATGTTGATTACTGGAAAAGAAATGTTATCGGTTGCGCAAGCAGAAGGTTTTGCCGTACCTGCTTTTAATGCGGGATCCGGACAACTGTTAACGGCTGTAATGGAAGTTGCGGAAGAACAACAGGCGCCGTTGATGGTGGCCATTCATCCTGATGAATTATCATTCCTGACGGACAGCTTTGTCGCCCAAGCGAGGTGGCTGGCAAACAATTCGAAACTACCGGTTTGCATTCATTTAGATCATGGCGCTAGCTTTGACCACATCATGCACGCCATTCAAATCGGCTTTACTTCCGTGATGATAGATGCATCCCATTTACCGTTTGAAGAAAATATCGCCGTTACTAGAAAGGTTGTGGAAGCGGCGCATGCAGTCAATGTTTCTGTGGAAGCGGAGCTTGGAACGATTGGGGACACGGGAAACACTGTTGAAGGAGGGGTATCAGAAGTCATTTATACCGATTCAAAAGCAGCAAAAGCATTTGTGGAAAGAACAGATGTCGATTCTTTAGCGGTTGCCATTGGAACCGCCCACGGAATTTATCCGAAACACATTAAGCCTGAATTAAAGCTGGATATATTGGCGGAAATTACGCAAGAAGTACACGTTCCTCTGGTATTGCACGGCGGCTCAAGTAACCCCGATAGTGAAATTCGCAGAGCTGTAGAACTGGGAATCAATAAAATTAACATTTCCAGCGATATTAAAATCGTTTTTGCCAATAAACTGAGAGAAATCTTAAGCGGAAACAATAAAGAGATTAGGGAACCGAATGTCCTTTTCCCGCCTTGTATGGAAGAAACGAAAAAAGTCGCGGCACAAAAAATAGAACTGTTCGGTGCGCAAACCAAGGTCGAATTATATTATCAGTGAGGAGTGAATCAAACGTGAATATTGTTGGAATTGCAGCGTGCACAGCAGGTGTGGCACACACGTACATCGCGAAAGAAAAGTTAATGAAAGCCGGAGAATCACGGGGACATCAGGTAATCATTGAGACGCAGGGGCTGGCAGGCACACAAGATCAGTTAACGGCGGATGACATAGCGTCGGCAGATATTGTCGTGATTGCAACGGATATCAAAGTGAAAGGAAAACACCGATTTTCGGGAAAAAAAATCGTTGAGGTACCTACGGGGCTGGTGGTGAAATCTCCAAATAAGCTGGTCGAAAAGCTGGAAGAAATCCATCGCGAAAAGAAGAAATAAGCTGGAGGCTGTCCCGAATTTTTGCGGATAAGCAAGTAAGCGAGCGACACAAAAATACTTTTGAGGGAGGTCTTATCCATGAACATCATCAAAAAGCTGGAATTGAAAAAACATATGATGACTGCCATTTCCTTTTTCTTGCCGATTGTGGTGGCTGCCGGTTTTTTACTGGCTATCGGCAACATTGCAGGTGGAGAAACGATTGTCAATTTTAGAGAAGGCTTCACTTTAGCTGATGTTTGCACCACAATGGGCGGTTATGGATTGGGACTGTTACCAATGATCGTGGCAACAGCACTCGGTTTTTCCATTGCAGACAAGCCAGGAATTGCCCCTGGTCTTATTGTCGGGATGGTGGCCAGCGGCATTGAATCCGGTTTTTTAGGAGGGCTTGTCGGCGGTTATCTTGCCGGTTATATCACAAAGATGATCATTGACTGGATGAAAGTGCCAAAATGGGCGGAAGGTTTGATGCCGACATTGGTTATCCCATTTCTCTCCTCTCTGACTGCCGGCTTGATCATGTATTACTTCATCGGAACACCTGTGATCTGGTTTACGGATATCTTGAAATCCTATCTTGGGAACCTGGATCATTCATCGCTATTTTTCTACGGCGTTATTATTGGCGTGTTGTCATCGATTGATTATGGCGGCGCAATCAACAAAGTCGTTTTTGCCTTCGTTTTCACGTTGTTCAGCGAAGGCATTTATGAACCGATCACCGTGCTGATCCTGGCATCAATGGTTACGCCGTTTGGAATGACGATCGCTTTTTTCTTTCAAAGGCTCTTCCGGAAAAATATTTATACTAAAATGGAAGCCGAGACATTGAAAACCGCTTTTCCAATGGGAATCTGCCAAATAACAGAAGGATGCTTCCCGATCGTTTTTAACGATCTAGTGAAATGCGTGATCGCAACCGCTGTGGGCGGAGGCATTGGCGGCGGCTTAAGCATGCTGTGGGGCGCGGATTCACATATCCCCGCCAGCGGAATGTTTGCATTACCCACGATGACAAAGCCGCTGGCGTTTATTGGCGCATTAGTGATTGGTTCCTTAGCCACGGCGATTGTACTGTTTATCATCAAAAAAGAAGTCGATCCTGATGAAGAAAGGGTTGACTTCGGCATCGCAGAGGAAGAAGATATTGATTTTTCCGACATAAAAATTTCCTGATGTAGTGTGTGTTTAAAAAGGAGGGCACAACAGCGGCAAGAAGGTCGATGCATGATGGACCCGAGCAGCGGTGCTTATACAGAAACGCAGATGTGAGATTCGCGAGGCCTTGTTCCCAGACTTTTTGATACCTCTAATTAAAAGGCGGGTGGAAATAATGTTTACAAACTATCAGGAAAAAGTAATCCAAGCATTTTTCGATTCCCAGATGACATTCAGGGAAGAAGAGTTGGCTGCGATCGAATATGCTGATTTTGGATTAAATAATATCGAAGAGGAAGGCTTGAATTTACTCGTATATGTCAATAATGAACGGTATTGTGCGAAAGAGCTGGTGCTGCTACCGTACCAGACTTGCCCTGAGCACAAACACCCGCCTGTAAACGGAACCCCGGGGAAACGGGAAACATTTCGTTGTCGGCAAGGTAAAGTATATCTCTACGTAGAAGGAGCGAACGGATTAGATGAAACGCTCATTCATGCTGCTCTTCCGCAAAAAAATAAACAGTACTATACGGCCGCCAAAGAAATTGTGCTGTTGCCGGGGGAGCAGTTCACGATTGAACCGGATACGTACCATTGGTTCCAGGCAGGGGAAGCTGGCGCGGTGATCAGTGAGTTTTCTTCACCAAGCGATGATGCCAGTGATGTGTTTCAACATCCGTATGTAAAAAGAGTCTAGCATCATTGCATTCTTCCTTCGATGTAAACGCTTCAATAAAAGGGACAGTTGTATAGTGGAGATGATTTCTTCCGGGAGATCATCTTCTTTGAGTTTCCATGGATTTTATCAGTTGTGTGTTCCGAAAATGCGGTTATTTAAAATAATTATACGAATATTTTGACTATATCAGCATAAAGATGCTGTTTCCGAATTTTTTGAACACATACTTTAAGAAAACTGTTAATAAGAACCGATTGAAGAAAGCAGCACAATTCCGGCGAAAAATTATGATAAAATGAATGTATTATTAAAAGGAGGCGGTAAAATATGCGCAAATTTACTAACGAAATCAAATGGAAAGGACAAAAAACTATGATAATAAAGAGGGTAATAATAGATGAAAATACTCAATATTGGAGTGTTGGCCCATGTTGACGCCGGCAAAACAACATTGACGGAACAAATTCTCCACCAAACCGGAATTCTTGCACAAGCCGGCTCCGTCGATCAAGGTACGACAGTGACCGACTCGCTGGAAATTGAGCGGAGACGGGGGATAACGGTCAAAGCAGCCGCGGTATCATTCACCGTCGGCGATCTGAAGGTGAATTTGATTGATACGCCTGGCCATGCTGATTTTATTGCAGAAGTGGAGCACTCGCTGAGCGTTCTCGACGGTGCGATATTGATCGTTTCCGCCGTTGAGGGAGTGCAGGCTCAAACGAGGGTTTTAATGCAGACGCTAAAAGAAAACCGGATTCCAACCGTTATATTCATGAACAAATTGGATCGCCTTGGGGCGGATTACAAAAAAGTATGTCAGCTGATTCGGACGATGCTGGATGAGCATATATGCGAGCTGACGGAAGTCGTCAATGAGGGAAATGGTGCAGTCCGTATTCAATCGGCAGACCCGCTGAAAGCAGGGTGGCTTGACACGCTATCATTAAGGAATGACGACCTGCTCCGTGACTTTGTCAATGAGGCAGTGATATCAGAAGACAGGCTTTACAGGGAGTTATGCAGGCAGGCAAAGCAAGGAAACGCATATCCTCTTTTAGCCGGTTCAGCAGCCAAAGGGATCGGTGTTAACCGACTGCTCAGCTGTTTAGCTGATTTTTTTCCGGTGACACTCCCGGAAGTGGTAGGGAATTCAAATTCGAATCCACTTTCCGGGATTGTATTTAAAATCGTCAGGAGCGCCAGCGGAGAACGGGCTGTTTTTATCCGTTTGTTTGCCGGAGTGATACAAGTGCGGAACGAGATACCGGTCATTTCTCAGGGCGGCGAACCAATATTTTTGAAAGTGAAACAGCTCCGGTCGCTGCAGGACGGAAAATGGCTCGCTACCGACCGTGTCACAGCGGGAGATATTGCGATTTTAACCGGAGGGAATTTTCAGGTGGGAGATGTGCTCGGTGCTGTCTCCGATAAAATGAAGTTGTTTTCTTTTCAAAAGCCGCCGATTCAAGTGAAGGTTTCAGCAGAACGGCAAGAGGAGGAAGCAATTCTCCACAATGCCCTCACCGAGCTCACGATGGAGGACCCTTTTTTACAATATGCTCAGGACAGGAAGGCGAAGGAAAACACCATCCATGTGTTCGGTAAGATTCAGCAGGAAATTCTTGCTGAGACGATTGTAACGGAATATGGGATAAAGGCGGTGTTTTCAGCACCGAAAGTGATGTGTATCGAAAAGCCAGTTTCCGCCGGCAAAGCTGTGGAATATATTGGTGAAGCGGCTAATCCTTTCTTGGCGACGGTGGGCTTTCGCGTCGAACCTGGTGCGGAAGGCTCCGGAGTGGAGTATCGCCTGGAGGCCGAGCTTGGATCGCTGCTTTTATCGTTTCAGAAAGCGATCAAGGAAACGGTCACAGAGGTGTTGCGAGAAGGATTGTACGGATGGCCGGTGACGGATATTGTGGTAACCTTGACGCATACCGGGTATGACAGTGTTCTCTCAACAGCAAAGGATTTCCGCCGCCTCGTTCCGTTAGTATTGATGACAGCATTAAAGCGGGCGGCTACAGATGTATATGAACCGGTCAGCGATATGCAACTGAGCATCCCGGAATCCAGCTTAAGCAAAGTGTTATCACGGCTCGCGGTTCTGGAGAGCTGCTTGCAGGAGCCGGAATTTCACGGCAATGCGGTTCATTTGAATGGCACGATCCCGGTGCGGACTGCCGAACTGCTGAAGGTGGAACTCCATTCGCTGACGAAGGGAGAAGGAATGATTTCGTTCAGGCCGGGGGGCTACATGCTTGTAAACAGCGCCGTCCCGGAGAACCAGCGAAGGCAGCTGAATCCGTTGAACCGTGGAGAATACTTGCAACAATTGAACAACATTATTTCATGAACAGCATGTCAGCGATCCATTCTCGTGTAAAACGGAGCGAACGCTGTTGTGCAGAAGCATCGCGTCCAAAGGCGGTAGCCAACGCTGCCTTTCGCCTTTGGACAAAAAAATTCACAAAAAGTTCGGGGACATGGGGTGTGAACAAAAATGGAACACGAAAAAGTATTGGAACAATATATAGCGGCAACGAATACGCATGATTTTACAAATGTTCGCAAGGTGTTGCACGAGAACGTAGTATATTGGTTTACGGATAAGACGTGCGTGACAATGGCTGAAATTCAGGCGTACTTCGAACACGCCTGGGAGATGATTGCAGAGGAAGTTTATTCCGCCACAAATATCCAGTGGCTGACGGTGGATGAACGATCGGCCACATGCATTTATACATATCACTATCAAGGCTATCATAACGGGAAATTTGTTTCCGGAAGCGGCAGAGCGACGAATATTTTCATTAAAACTTCTGAGGACGAGTGGAAGCTGATTCATGAACATCTGTCACCACAGTAACCACAAATCATCAAGCGGCGTGCGGCGGGGAAGACGAGCATAAAAGTTCACAAAACTTTCGGGGGCATGGGGGAGATGGTGGCAATTCCTAAGGCAAATTGATTCCAGAGAATGGTTTTGATTTTCTCCTCCTGCTCTTGAGTACATTGTACCAGCAAAAAAACTTCCGTCAGGTTTGTTTTGTGAAGAAGGGCTCGATGCTTTCTTTTAGTGTAAAAGTAGTCACAAGCAAACCCGCTGGAAAATCCGCCGACAAGCCCTATTAATGCACCAAAAATCGGACCAACCGGCAATAGGAATCCATACACTCCGCCTAATAGCATAAAAATGCAGCCGAGTACTGCGGCAAAATCCACTAAACTTTTACCGTCGGAGCTGTAAATCGTATCAAACATGTTTGGGTTTTCCGTCCTTTTATCCAAAGGGATGACCAATATTTCCCTCTTTTCAACACCAGAGTTCTCTAATTCTGCCACAGCTGTTTCGAGACCGTCGGAAAACTGAAATGATGCGACAACATACATTGACTGATTCCTCCCGGACGCCGTTAAATCGGATAGTCAAATTCCCGATCTTGGTATTCACTTCTGAAATAATTCGCCTGTTCTCTTTTATAAATTTTGTTGTATTCCACCGTATTCACGTAGGCGTCGTACGCGGCAAAAACATAAAGAGATGGGTAATAAAGAAACCATTGCACATTTAAGACGCTTTTGGCTGCTTCCATATTTAATTCCAATGAGTAATGCAATGCCGGCAAGAAGTTGGAAAAATAGGTAATTGTGATAAAGCCGAAGATGAAGACAGAAGCAGTAACAAGCCGGTTGATGTACAGGTGCCCGATGCCCGGCACAATCAAAGACCAGATAAACCCGCTGAGAGGATGCCGCTTCAACAAAACATTGAGTTCCAGCGCCGAGATGTTGGTGATGATCACTTCGTACCCTTCTCTGCTGGCTAGTTGATAGCGTCTATTCAGCTGTGCCGTCCTTGTATAGCTGTCCCAGATGGCAAAAACATAAACACCGATGTACATTAGAAACCATTTTTTATCTAAAGCGGCCGCAGCCAAATCGATATCACCTGTTAACGAATAAAAAATCGCCGTGTTGATTCCTGACAAGTGATTGATACAGACCTCCCAGAACATTAAAATATAGCCGACAAGATACTTGCATAACATTAAATGCCCCAACCCGGGAAAGGCGGCGGACCACCATGCGTTAATCCACGGACTTCTTGGATGGATATAGTTGATGGTGAAGGAATCCATATAGGCAGCTACGTGACGTTTTGGTTTCTGATTTCTGTTGGTGTCTTTCATGGACACATTCCTTTAGTTTTCTTTTTATTGTTGCTGATTTCCTTTGTAGTTTCTCCCAGACTTCCGGAAAAAATTACCCTTTGTCTCCCAGCCACGATATTTTCTATGCTGAACGTCAACCTGTGATAAAAAGTCGGTTGCCAGATCACCGACTAACGAGTTATGTCGCACGAAGCAATGTTGTTACAATGCCGGCTAAGCGGCGCAATCCGTCTTCTATATCTGACGGGGAGGCATAGGAATAGGAAATCCGGAGATAGCGGTCCGCATGCTGATCATAAACATTTCCCGGATTCAATAAAATACCGTCGGCAAGCGCCGTATCAAACAGCTTTTTTATCGAGATGCCCGGAAGCAATTGCAGCCAAACGTAAAAACCGCCGCGCGGAATTTTCCATGTTGCCAGATTGGAAAAATAGCTGGATAACGCTTTTAAAGCAGTTTCTCTGCGATGCAGCAGCTGCATTCTGACATTGTTAAGGTGCTGTTCGTATAGACCTCCGGTCAGCCATTCAGCCGCAGCCCACTGGGACAAAGTACTGGAGCCGTAATCGGTTTGCATTTTAATATCCGCCAGGCGGTCGATCACAGCCTCCGGACCGACGAGCCAGCCGATTCGCAAACCGGGACTGACGGTTTTGGACAAGCTTCCCAAATAAAGTACAAGTCCGGTTTCGTCCGCGGTTTTCAGCGGCTCTGGAGGTTTTTTTTCGAACCACAGTTCTCTGTATACATCGTCCTCAATGATCGGCAATCGTTCCTTTTGACAAATGCTCAGTAGTTGCTTGCGCCGTTTCGCTGTCATTAACGTTCCGGTAGGATTGTGAAACGAAGGAATCGTATACAGGAAAGCGGGCCGGTGTTGTTTAATGTAGCTCGGGATAAGGTTGACTTTCATGCCTTCCTCGTCCAGCGGAATGCCTGTGAGCTGTATCCCTGCGGACTGAAAAACATGCAGAGATTGAAGATAGGAAGGCTTTTCCGTCAGCACTGCTGCGCCGCGGTGCAACAGTCCGATACTGATAAGCTGCAAAGCCTGCAGGGCGCCGGAAACGATTAAAACTGATGCGGGAGAAGCATGAATGCCGGTTGTTTTCAAATAAGCGCTGATACCTTGCCTCAACGCATACAGTCCTTTCGGTTCCTCATAGCCAAAGGTCCGAACCTTTGACGGCAGCTTCCTAAGAACATGCTGCATCGCTTCATTAGCCATCAGCTCCGGCGCTAATTCCCCTGTTCCAAGCCGGATGATCCCTGGGAAAAATTCCGCTTGGTTAATCTCCTGAATCGTCGGTAAGTTCGGATGATGGGTTCCGGAGTTCACATAAGCTTTCCAATCCAGCGGGGAGGCGGAAGCGAGAAGGCTCCACGTATTATTTGCCACCGTTGTTCCGCTGCCGCTTTTCCCTTCAATAAGCCCTTCGGCCGTCAATTCATCATAAGCGGCGACAACGGTGCTGCGATTCACCGCAAATATTTTTGCCAACGTACGCTGCGGGGGGAGTTTAAAGCCGACGGTCCATTCCCCGTTTGCGATTTTTTCTTTCATGAAGTCAGCGATTTGCCGGTGCAGCGGAACAGGTGATTGTTTATTTGGTTTCCAGTCAATGAATAACATCGGCCGCACTCCTTCCTCTTTTCCTCTGTATTATATAATTGGTTGGTTTAATTGCCAACCAATTGGTTGGAGACTTCCGGTAATTTTTCCACTAAACTAAAATAGCTGTTCATTTTGAGGAAAGGGGGAGATACTCAGTGACTGAGCCTGTTATTCACGGCGTTCTTCTTGCCTTGGGATTGATTTTACCGCTGGGCGTTCAGAATGTCTTCGTTTTTAACCAGGGGGTGCTGCACAAAAGCTTTTTCAGAGCACTGCCAGTAATCATAACCGCATCATTATGCGATACTTTGTTGATTTTACTGGCCGTGTTCGGTGTTTCGTTTATATTGCTTGATTCCTCTTTGTTCATGCCCTTGCTCATCGGCGCCGGCGTCATTTTTTTATTCTATATGGGATGGATGACGTGGAACAGCAGTCCGGAAAATACACATGAGGATGCGGCGAAAAAATTTACTTTTCAAAAACAAGTATTGTTTGCTGCGTCCGTATCGCTCTTAAATCCTCATGCCATTTTGGACACGGTGGGAGTTATCGGACCGAGCTCCTTAAGATATGAAGGGGAAGACAAAATCGCCTTTGCTCTTGCCTGTATCATCGTTTCCTGGCTCTGGTTTTCCAGCCTAGCCCTTGCAGGACGTTTCAGCGGCAAGCTCGATAAGTCGGGAAGGTATGTTCTCGTACTGAACAAGCTGTCGGCGCTCGTCATGTGGGCGGCAGCGATTTACCTCGCCGTATCAGCCGTTTGGTAATCGGTAAAGCGCATGCAAGTGAACTCGTCTTCAGTATGCTGGGGTTTCAAGGTGCAAGGAAGAGACTTTCGTTCACTTGATAAAAAAGCGCCAACGTTTTGCTGAGAGGCGGAACCGTAATATCATGTAATGATCATAGACGAATGGCTGGACAGGACACCGCTGAACCAGCCATTCATCAATCGGCGGGCGGGGCGCGCTTTACCGTGCCTGTACCGCTTCGTGTTTCTCTGCGCTTTCCTCGGGCTCATGGGTAAATAACGTTTGCCTCTCGCGGAAGAAAAGAATGCCCGCAAGTAAAAAGGACAGTCCATCCGCTAGTGCAAAAGCCAGCCAGACGCCGGTTACATCCAAGAATTGCGGGAGGATGAGGACAAGAGGAATCAAGAATAAAATTGGTCTGGACATGGATAAAATAAACGCTTTTTTCGCTTTGCCGAGCGCCTGATACATACCGCCGACAACGATGGAGAGACCGATGACAGGCACGGCGAGGAAAGATAGTCTTAACGCATTGACACCATTCGTGACGACAGCCGGGTCCGTGGAGAAAATCCCCAAGAAGAAGCTTGGAAAGGCCATAAAAATCGCCCAGGTAGTTACTGCGACGGCTGTGGCGACGAAGACGCAGAGCTGAAAGGTACGCTTCACCCTTGCCATCGCCCCGGCACCGTAATTAAAGCCGATAATCGGCTGCATGCCTTGAACGATACCCAATATCGGCATGCTGGAAAAAGTAATCAGCCGGTTAAGAATGCCGAAGATAGCTATCTGAATCTCTCCGCTGTAAACGACGAGCACCCAGTTGACAGTGATAAACATCAGGCTGCTCGCTGACATGTTGATAAAAGTAGGTAGCCCGATCTGGATGATTTTTTTTACTGTGCCGAATTGCGGAAGCCAGATCCAGTTGAGGCTTAGGGAGCTTTTTCCGCTTAGAAAATATTTCAATAGCCACAGCGCTGCCAAGCTTTGACTGATGATTGTCGCAAGCGCCGCCCCTTTGATGCCCATATTCAAACCGAAAATAAACAGCGGATTGAGCAGCATGTTCATGCCGGCGCTGACAATCATTGTGTACATAGCAATTTTGGCGTTGCCTTCCGAGCGGACGACATTGTTCGTCCCCATGGCAAACGAGAGAAACATCGACCCCATAAGGATAATTCCTAAATAGTCGGCGGCAAAAGGGAGGATTGTTTCCGTTGCTCCGAAGGCTTTTAACATCGGTTCGAGAAACAGCAATGCGGAGATCATTAACAGGGCGCTGAAAAACAGGAGCAACCAGATGATATGGCCGAAAACTTGATTTGCTTCTTCCACGCGCTTGGCACCGAGCCGCCTTGAAATAATGGAGGCGCCGCCGATGCCAAAGGTGGCTGCTACGCCGCCGATGATCATTTGAATCGGAAAGGCTATCGATAGGGCAGCGACTCCGATCGTTCCCACACCACGGGCAATAAACACCGCATCCATGACGTTGTAAAGCGAATGGACAAACATGCCGATAAATGCAGGCATGGATAAGTTCAACAGCAGCTTAGGAATTTTCTCCGTTCCGAGCCGGATGCTTTGCTGTTTCATAGTTTTCCCCCCTTTTCCAGCTTACTGATATAATCGACAGCATTTCTCGATACTTTCTTCAGCATATCCAGCAGCAATTCTCTTTCGGCAGCAGAAAAACCTTGCACTAAAATGTCCGTCCATGCCTGCATCGTGGATAGGATGTCGGGATGAATATCCCTTGCTTTTTGCGTCAGGAAAACTAAATTCACCCGCCGGTCCACCGTACTTGTTTTTCGGCTGACAAGCCCGAGTTGTTCCAGCTTTTGAATGGCGCGGGCGGCAGTCGTTTTATCAATGTGTAACTGCTGTGCCAGTTCATCCTGGGAAATGCCGTCCTTTTGATAGAGGACGCTTAAAAAGCTTAATTGGCCGGAGCCGATGCCATGCTGGCTGAAGCTCCGCGATCTGTAGGTCATGCTGTAACGGTGAATCGTTGAAATCCATTTTCTAATGGAGTCATGATCGTTTGCCATTTTGAAACATCCTTCCGTCATTTAGTTGCATCAACAACTAATACCAATATACACAAAAGCAGTAGCATATGCAATTGTCACAAAATTTTCGGGGACCTGGGGTGTGAACTTTTGTTCACACCCCAGGTCCCCGAAAAAAAATGAAAGAATTTGAAAGAAAAAAAAGGATTTCCTATGTATGTGTCGAAGTATATAATCTTCGAGATTGGCAGAGGAGACAAAAATTAGGTTGCTGTCTCTGCAGTACTATACCATCCATATATATAGTACGCCGTCCTTTCTCACAAATTACTTCAGGAGGAAAATGCATGGAAGAAAAAGCAAGTGAACAAACAACAAATGAACAAGCAGAAATCTTGGAAAGTCTGGCGCAAGAGGTTGTCGCGCAGATTCAAGCAGGCGATCCAAAAAACTTAATTATTCAGAGGCTCACAGAGCGCGGCATCGACGAAGCGGATGCGAAACAATTCGTCGAAGAGATTTCAGCGCAATTGGCGGAGGTTTCCAAACAGGAGGAATATACCAGTGATAAGTTGCTGCCGGCTATCTTAGGCGGGTTGATTGCTGCACTGCTTGGCAGTGCCATTTGGGCAACGATCGTTGTGATGACAGAAACTGAATTTGGGATCGTGGCGTGGGGAATCGGTATTCTGACCGGTTACGCTGTCATGCTGGCAGCTGGAAGAAAAAAAGGGCTGCCGTTGCAGATCATCGCCGTTGCATTCAGTTTAATCGGTATTTTTATCGGCAAATATGCCGTTTATTATTACTTCATGAAAGAGTTTTTGACCGAGGCATACGGCAGTTCCTATGCAGCGAGGTATTCATTCTTCTCATCCGACATCATCGCCGGCTTCTTCGCTGACGCTTCTTATGTTTTCTCATTATATGACTTGCTGTGGATCGGGCTCGCAGTGGTCACAGCCTGGAGAATTACAAAAGCGGTTAAAAGCGCGGCAATTTAAGTCGGCCTATTCGTGATAAAGCGGCCGACATGCTCCAAATGGCAAAAAGCCGCTAACACAATAAAATCAGGACATTATCCGATCCCTTATAATAAGCAAAAGGGGATTGGCGAACTTAGCGGAACCGTCCGCTGCTCGGGAGGCGCAAAAGACCGTATTCTGTCTATTGCGCCTCCCGATTTTGTTCAGGCTCAACGACTGCCCTAACCCTGTCAAAACAATTTTTTTCGATGTATAAATGATGTAATATGGAAGAAAATACAACTAAGTCCATTTTGATAGGAGGTTGTCAACAATGAACCAACAGACGATCACAAAGATAGTGACGTTTATGATGCTGTTTTTGTTTTTGCCAATTCACTTTGTTGCAGCGCAGCAGCCCGCATATGCGGAATGGAGCAAAATCGCTGTTGAAGAAACGGTAAAACAATTCCCGGATCAAAAAGTCGTCGATTATTTGTATGAAGGAAAAGTTGTGATTTCCGATAAGCGGGAGCAGTACACTTTTAAGCTGATGCTCGAGTCAGCGGCTGGAGAAAAAAAGCCAGTGCGGGCGTATGTCTTGGTTAATCCGAAAAACAACAAGCTGATTGACGTACATGTGGATGAGACGTAATAACAACGAGAAACAACGCAAAAAATAAGCTCCGGGTCTGAATCCAGAGCTTATTTGGCGTGTTCAACGACAGGCGTGAGACCCCACGTTGCATTGTGCTTGATCAAGATGGGAAAAAGCGATCTCTTCGAAAAAAACTTTAGTTGTATTTTTACAATCGGGAGAAACGCCGCAGCAGTTGTGTTTTCGATCGGGTGGTTTTTTCGATGATTCACCACAACATATGTATCATTTTCTGCATCAAGGCGTTGCATGCCGGCATGACATACAGCCGGACAACGCATGCATGAACAAAAAATTTCGAACACCACTACCGCTGTTACTTTTGAAAATACGCTTCGTATTGAGCGGTATCAATATTTTTTTCCCGCAGTTTTTTTACAAGGAATTTGTGATCACGTTTCGGCGTTGCCGCGATATAGCCTTTAATAATCAGGTCGTCTGTCATCGCCGTGGCGTTTTCCTCCAATGCCATTTCACCGATTTTTCCGGCGATCTTTCCCTTCGCAACATCGCGGAACAGCTCGGGAACAGGCTCCACTAATTCATTTAAAAAAGCTTTTTTTTCTTCCGTCCATAAGTGCAGTGTTTCATTAATGTAATATTCCTGCCAGTCAAGAATGGATTTGCCGTCTTCCTTCGGCATTTTCTTTAAAAATTTGCGAAACATAAAATAGCCCCCGATACCGATGGCCGCAGCTAAAAACACAGACCAGAGGACGATCAGCCACATAAACAGACCGCTTGGCACGAGACATCACCTCTTCCTAGTATTGATCTATATTTTACGATATTCCGCAACATCTGAAAAGGGAGAGCTCGTTATAAACATCATTTTCATATTGACTATAGAAAAAATGATATTTTTCCGGCTGGCTATGCTCGGCATCAAAAAGCGTTATGACTCTGTGCAAAACACAAAATACCGACAACGGAACAGGTGGTGAATCATCAATGGAACAAAGAAAAAAGCACACCCGGTTGGAGTGTGCTTTTTCCGACTTTATAGTTTAACGACGTTGGAGGCTTGTGGACCGCGATCGCCGCTGGTAATTTCAAACTGGACGCGCTGTCCTTCTTCCAGCGATTTATAGCCGTCACCTTCAATAGCCGAGTAGTGAACGAAAACGTCGTCGCCACCCTCTTGTTCAATAAATCCAAATCCTTTGTCAGCGTTAAACCATTTTACTGTACCTTCTGCCAAAACTTATCCCTCCAGCTTAAAATAAAAAACGTTCACTATCATTTTGTCCAAACGATGAAATATTATCCCTAAAAAATATTTTTCCATGAAGAAATCTCCTTGGAAGCAGCCGCAGAATAATTACCCAAAGGTTTTTCTTGTCCTGCTCTGAATAAAAATACAATTTTTCCATTGCATTAAGCACTTTTAATAAATGCAAAATTTGGTATAGTTAATGTAGTCTTTATCAATCAAACCTATTTTTTAAACAACATTGTTTTTAAGGAGGGGTATGGTGAGTAAACATACATATACAAAATATCGGGAGACAGCAACCATACCAATGGATTGGGAACTACGGAAAATCAGCGAAATCGGTCATGTCGTTACCGGTGTTACACCAAAAACAGGCACAGCGAAATATTGGAACGGGGACATCCCGTTCGTCTCTCCAGCGGACATGAACGAGGCAAAATATATTGGAAAAACGGCAAGATATGTGACTCCCGCGGGAGCAGCGCATGGAAGGATTGTCCCTGAGAACAGCCTGATGGTAACATGTATCGCCTCCATTGGCAAAATGGCTGTTTCCACTGAAAAATGCATTACGAATCAGCAGATCAATACAATCATCCCCGGTGGAAACTATGATACGGACTTTTTATACTATGCGCTGAAACAGAAGGTGAAGCTTCTTGTTGCCTTGGCGGGAAAAACGTCCGTACCGATCATTAACAAAAAAAGTTTTTCCGATATCTATCTGAAAATTCCGCCCCTGCAAGAGCAGCGGTACATCGCTTCAATTCTTTCATCGGTGGATGAAGCCGCTGCCAAGACGAAACAGATCATCGGACAAACGGAACGGATGAAGACCGGGCTGTTGCAGGAACTGTTGACAAAGGGAACAGGGCATTTTTCATTTAAAAATACAGACATCGGGGTGATTCCTGAAACGTGGACAGTAACTTCCCTGAAGGAAATTTCGTCAAAAATCACAAAAGGTACAACGCCGTCAACGTACGGATACTGCTACGAGAGGGAAGGAGTCAATTTTATTAAAGTGGAGAACATCACGAAACAAGGGATCATTCAACAGCACCAGCTGGTGAAAATATCCGCAGCTGCCCATGAAAAGCTGTCGCGATCAAACATGCAGAAAGGGGACATCGTTGTAACCATCGCGGGAGCATTGGGGAGAACAGCCATCATACCGGACGAGCTTCTGCCGGTCAATACCAATCAGGCAGTGGCGATTGTGCGGATCAACCATCCTGATTGCAATAATGAATATATTCATTATGCGCTGCAGAGCAGCATGATAAAAAAACATATCGCCATGGTTTCAACGGTGGGAGCCCAGCCAAACTTGAGCTTAAAGCAGGTGGGGGATTTCACGCTTCCATTGCCACCGCTGCATGAACAACGGCAAATTGCTGCGGTGTTAGCAAGCATGGATAAAAAATTGCTGCAGGAGGAGAAAAAGCTGTCCGCATTGCTGGCTGTGAAAAAAGGACTGATGCAAAGCTTATTATCCGGAAAAATACCGGCTCGTGCTATTATTGCAAGCCATTGACGGCGCTTCCTTTGTACAGGATGTTTCCGCCGAAAGTTTCACAATTTCATAGAAACAGAAAACGGCCGGCAGAAAACAAGCTGTTTGTACGAAAAGAATAATGATCAACAGCCACGGAGGTGTAGAGAAGATGGAAATAGAAGAAATATACGGCAGCCTGCCTGAGCTGGAAACGAAACGTCTGCGGCTGAGAAAGATCACAGCGGAAGACGCGGAAGAAATATTTTATTACGCTTCCAAGGAAGAAGTCGCCAAATATGTCACGTGGAATACTCACCGGAGTTTAACCGATACAAAAGCGTTTGTTTCCTTTGTTCTCGATCAATATGATCAAGGGAAAATAGCACCGTGGGGAATAGAAATTAAACAAAACGGCAGCTTCATCGGCACGATTGATTTTGTCTGGTGGAAGCCGCTGCATCACAGTGCTGAAATCGGCTATGTCCTGTCCCACGATTATTGGGGCAAAGGAATCATGGCCGAGGCAGTGGGAAAGTTGCTGTCCTTCGGTTTTGAAAAAATGGATTTAGTCCGCATTCAAGCCCGCTGCTTCGTGGAAAATATCGGGTCGCAGCGAGTGATGGAAAAAGCCGGTATGTCGTATGAAGGACTCATTCGCAAAGGGCTGTTTGTCAAAGGGAAGCATCGGGATTTACTGATGTACTCCATAATAAAAGAGGAATTCCAAGCTTTAAAGGAGAGAAATCATCGATCTATTTAGCGTGTTGAAATAGATACATGGATAGATAGCGGCGAACCATACATAATTGAAGAAAATGCTTCGCAATGTTGATCGCAAATGACGAGTTACCGGAACATTTCTCTTGTCGTTAGGAATACGTGGTAGCGAAGGCGGACGCCGCAAGTCCCTGCCAAATCGATCACGTCCGAAGAAGTTCGCACCTTGGCAGGGGGCTTCATGCTGAGAAAACCTTGCGCTTTTGTTTCCGTCCCACCGGCAGCATTTCAAGCTGCAGGTAGCGTAATGCCGGAATGTCACATGAAGAGACGGACGGCAAAGATCGTTATTTTTTACAAATGGTATGGAGGAAGAAAATGAGTAAATTAACATTGCGGCAATTGGAGTCCCACTTATGGGAAAGTGCAAACATATTGCGGGGAAGCATCGATTCCTCAGACTATAAGAATTACATCTTCGGATTATTGTTTTTAAAACGATTAAATGATGTGTTTGTTGAGACGGCAACAAACATCGAGAAGGAAGCGGGAGACGACCACGGCTGGTACGATCGGAAGGAGCATCAGTTTTTCGTCCCGGAGCAGGCTCGCTGGCAAAATATCCAGGCGGCCAGCAATGATATCGGCAGTGCCATTAACCGAGCATTTGCGGCGCTGGAGGCAGAAAATCCTTCGCTGCGCGGCGTGCTGGCAAACATCGATTTTCAGGATAAGGAAAAGCTGCCGGACAGGCTGCTGCTGCGGCTGATTCAGCACTTTTCCGCGATCCGGCTGAGCAACGCCAATCTAACGGAACCTGATATGCTGGGACGCGCCTATGAATATTTAATCAAACAATTTGCCGACGATGCGGGAAAAAAGGGTGGAGAATTTTACACACCGAACAAAGTCGTGGAACTGATTGTCAAGTTAATCAAACCGGAAGAGGGCATGCGCGTCTGTGATCCGACAGTCGGATCAGGTGGAATGCTTATTCAGGCTGTCGACTATATTAAATCGAAAAACGGCAATCCCCGCAACCTGACCTTGCATGGGCAGGAACGGAACTTGAACACATGGGCCATTTGCAAAATGAACCTTTTATTGCACGGCTTAAATAACCACCGGATTGAGAAGGGAGATACGATCCGGGAACCGAAGCTGCTGGAGAACGGGAAGCTGATTTTGTATGACCGGGTGATTGCCAATCCGCCGTTCAGCTTAAGCAACTGGGGCAGGGAAGAAGCAGAAGGGGACAAGCTGTGCCGCTTCCGCTATGGCCTGCCGCCGAAGGACAGAGGTGATCTGGCGTTTGTTCAGCACATGGTGGCCGCATTAAACGAGGAGGGGAAAGCGGGGGTTGTCATGCCGCACGGAATTTTGTTCCGCGGCGGAGCAGAGAAAAAAATCCGCCAAGGACTCGTGGAAGATGATCTAGTCGAAGCGGTCATCGGCCTGCCGTCTAATCTTTTTTACGGGACGGCCATTCCGGCATGCATCGTGCTTTTTAACCGCAACAAAAATGAGCAAAAACAAGGCATGGTATTTTTCCTCCACGGAGCAGACGATTATCAGGAAGGAAAAAACCAGCATACCCTTCGCGCTCAGGATATTGAAAAAATCGTTTCTGCCTACGATGACTGGAAAGCAGAGGATAAATACTGCCGTCCGGTATCCCTGGCGGAAATCAAAGCAAACGACTACAATTTAAATATCGCCCGCTATATTGATACAGCCGCGGAGGAAGAGCAAATCGATGTAGCTGCAGCCCTCGCAGAGCTCCGCAGCCTTGAACGGGAGCGTTCCGAAATCGAAGCGGAAATGTACAATTACTTAAAGGAATTGGGCTATACATCGGAAAGATAGCCTTCAATAATAAAAAATCGCGATCAACATCCACTCCCCCTTAGCAGGTATGGACCTCTAATCATCTCATCCTGCTAAGGCCGGAAAAGTCACGAGTCGGATCTGAAAAAGGTCACAGCGCGGTTGAAAAGCCATGAAAAGGACTGGAGTAATCGTGCCCGAAACGGACTTACCGAACGTCGAACGTCAACGAATAAGAGCAAATCGTTGACGAAACGGGCATTTTGAAAGCTGAACGTCAACGAATAAGAGCAAATCGTTGACGAAACGGGCATTTTGAAAGCTGAATGTCAACGAATAAGAGCAAATCGTTGACGAAACGAGCATTTTGAAAGCTGAATGTCAACGAATAAGAGCAAATCGTGTACGAAACGAGTATTTTGAAAGCTGAACGTCAACGAATAAGAGCAAATCGTTGACGAAACGGGCATTTCAAACGTCGAACGTCAACGAATAGAGCATCATCGTCACTGAACTGGCGGTGGAAGCCGTCGTACAGAAACGAGTGACAGTTCATTGTACCCGAAGCTAGCTTCCGGAGTGGTCGCTCGTTATGACACACCCCTGTCTTTTCCGAAGCAGAAAACACATGCTTTATCAGCCATCATGTATGAATCAACCCTGCAGTTTTTTATCTGTTTTTCTCCTGAAATTCATTTCCAAAAAAAAATGTTTTTTTGGGAAAAATAGTTGCACTTTTCATAAAAAAACGGTATGATAAATCAAGAATTTTACCTTTTAATTCTAGGTAGGTGAAAGCACAATGTTTAACCGGGAACTTGTAAAAGGCAGTACATCACTGATATTGCTGCAATTGCTCGCCGAAAAAGATATGTACGGGTACGAAATCGTCAAGGAAATGGAAGCCCGCAGCGGTTATGCTTTGCAGGTGAAGGAAGGGACGTTGTATCCGGCACTTCATAAACTGGAAAAACAAAAATATGTAGATGCCTATTGGCAGGAACCGGATAAAGGCCCGGCGCGAAAATATTACCGGCTCACAGCGGAAGGCAAGGAAATTCTTCAGCAAAAAACGAGTGAATGGCAAAGCTTTGTAAAGGCTATTGATAAAGTCATTGGGAGAAAAGGGTATGATTCAGTCTAAGCAGGATTATTTAACTATCTTGGAACAGGAGCTGCATCATACAGCAGACAAAGATGAACTTATACGGGAAATGGATTTACATATTTCCGAGCTGCTTCATGAGCTTGCGCTGGCGAAAGGACTTGGGGAAGGAGCTGCCATGCCTGAGATTGTGGAGAGGCTCGGCGCGCCGGAGCATGTTGCGGCTCAGTATCAAACGGAGCTGGAAGTAACGCCAAAAAAAGTTCAATGGACGTTTATTTCAGTTAATATCGTATTTTTTATCGGCGGCATTTGCTTGACGTTGCTGTACAATTTGCTGCCGCTTCCTTTTGTCAGTCATGTATGGACCACGCTGACAAGCATTACTGCTGTCATCATTATCCTGTATATGCTGTTCTGGATGTTGTTGGGCTATGAAATCGGCAAGGAATTCGGCTTGGGCGGTCGGAGATTGTTAATTAAAACGTTTTATATTGCTTTAATGCCGAATATCCTGTTGATGGGGTTGGTTGTTTTTCGATTAATGCCTATGAATTGGTTTGATCCATTGCTGACGCCGCCGTTTATTGCGGTGTGTATCCTCAGCACGATCGTTTTATACCCTGTCAGCTATGTAGGATTTCGATGGGGGACGATCCAGTCTGTCTGAAAGCTGCCCGCAGCACCCATGCCCTTTCCCTTGCAACGATGCAAGGTAGATGAACGTACCCGGATTTCCCGGTGTTTTTTGAAAAATCTATATAGAATTTCTATGCATATAAGCAGCAACATCCAAAAGCATAGAGCGACGGGGCTGTGTCAAAAGCGAAAACGATTAAAAAAATATCAGGGCAATGGCGCCGTGCTTGTCTCTTCCTCTGCAAGCACAGCTAAGATGACTATCCGTCGAGACAACTCGATGGGAAAGGCATCGTAGCTTTGCTCGTCGCTGCACGCTCGATAGAAAAAACCACTCCTATCGGGCTTTTGAAAAGATGCAGCGGCTTCGCTCATTGCTTCGGGGGTGTTGAACATGCTCTAAAAGTATTTTTTTACTCATCTATATAGAATAACTATGTAATGAAAAGGAGAGAAAAGTAATGTCATCAAAAAAACAATGGATCATTTTCGGAGGGTGTTTTATGCTGGCGGTTCTCGCCGATGTATGCCTGTTTCAGGAGTCGCCGGGCATCTCTTACAGCCTGTTCTTCGCTGTATTTTACACGGTTTTCTTTATTGTCTTTCGCAACAGCTCGTTTCAACATAAACAAATCAGCGGGATGTTGTTTCTCGCTGTCGTTGTCTTGGCGCTGACTTTCGCCGTGGATGCAGAAACGATTTTTCGGCCGCTGAATTTCCTGCTAATTCCGCTGCTTGTCTTTTTCCAAACGATTTTACTGACCTCTTCTTCATCGATATATTGGTACGAAAGGCCATTTCTTGTCCTCGCGGTAAAAAAGCTAGGCCAAATGTTTCATTGTCTGGAGGTTGTTACGCAGTATAACGCGCGAAAGACGAAAAGGAAGCTCGATGAGGATGCTTACCAAAAAGGAAAGAAGATCGGACTGGGCGTTATTATTTCCATACCGCTGCTGATCGTCATTATGTTATTGTTAACGTCAGCAGACGCCGAATTTGCCCGGATTATTTTTTGGATACCAAAAGCAGTATTGCCCCTGTCCGCAGATGGTTTTTGGCGTATTCTGATCATTGCCGTCTTGACGGTCAGCTTCTTCTGTTTTTTTAAAGTTGTCGCGAAGACCACGGCTGTGAAAGCAACGGGACAAAAAGCCGGGGAGTTCAGCTGGGATTCGCTTGTTGCTACGACGGTTCTCCTGTTCGTCAACATCGTCTATTTGCTGTTTGCCATCGTCCAGTTTCAATACTTTTTCAGCGGTACGCTGCAAGAAGGCTTTTCTTACGCGGAATATGCTAGACGAGGTTTTGCCGAGCTGTTAATCGTGACGGTGATCAACTACGGAATACTGCTGGGAACGATGAAGCGGGTGAACATGAATGCATCCCGAGTGATGAAAGGGCTGCTCACCTTCCTGATAGCTTTCAGCGGCATTTTGCTGTCGTCGGCGTTTATTCGGCTCATGCTTTACGAACAAGCTTACGGATTCACGTACTTGCGGGTGCTGGCGCATGCGTTTATGATCTATTTATTTATTGTGTTTGCCTTTACCCTCGTGAAAGTGTGGGCAGAGCGGTTGTCCTTAGCTCGTTTTTACATTATTTTTACGGTGGTGTTTTATGTCGGATTGAATCTCATCGGGATCGATAAGTTCATTGTTACGAAAAATATTGAGCGCTATGAACTGACGGAAAAAATTGATGTGGAATACTTGAGCGAGCTGTCCGCTGCTGCCGTTCCTTCGCTAGTGGCCCTTTATCAGGAGCATCCCGACATACCTGGGCTGGAAGCGATGCTTGAAGAAAAGGTGCAGCAGTATCATTCAGAAAAAATCGCCTGGCAATCGTTTTACTTGACACGCTCCTGGGCAATCAAAGCACTTCATGAAATAATCGATTAACCGGAGGCGGAAAAGCTACGCCCACTGTTAATTGGATGCAGCTTGGTTTTTCGTTTTGAAAACAGCCCTCCGCTTGTGGTATATATGGAGAGATACAATACGTGGAATTCTCTGCAATTGACCAGTGGAAGGAGCAGAACCGATGCGCCCGTATTTACAACTTATTCAGAAAGCAGGAGCAGCTCTCGGTGTTACCTTTGAAGCAATCGTCCCTGATTTCATCTACCGTGCCGCTTATTCAGATCAGCACTTCATCATGTATAATGTCGATCCTGGTTTAAACAACTCCTCTTCCGTTCAGCTGGCATCAAGTAAAGCGGCAACATACGACACGCTGACCTTTGCTGGTTTGCCGGCGGTAGAACATGTTTTTTTACCACATCCCGACTCCCGGTATTCGCCGGAGAATGCCTACGCTGCCGCCAAACGGCTGTTTTATTCGTTTGACGAAAAAGCTGTGATAAAGCCTGACGATGGGGCAAAAGGCACGGATGTAGTCCGGATCACTGCCGCCGCTGCCCTGGAAGCTGCGCTGCATCAGCTGTTTCGAAAAGGAAGGAATGCGGCGATTTCCCCTTATTATGACAGTGGAGGCGGAATACAGGACGGTCGTTCTCAATGGGCAGGCGAGGCTGAGCATTGCAAAGATATTAACATCCGGCTGGAAGCACACTCTGACGGAGAATACCGGAAATGTCCTTGTCAGAGACACGGCTTTATTGCCGGAGAGAAAAAAGCAGGAGCTTCATCATCTGGCAATTGCCGCTGCCGACGCCCTCGGTCTGTCCTTCTGTACCGTTGATATTCTTGATACAAAAATCGGCTTGCGAGTGCTGGAAGTGAACGCGTCCGTGTTTGTGGCCGAATACATCAAAGCGGCTGATGACGCAGGAGAGGATGTTCTGAAGCTCTATCAGGATGCTTTCCGCAGTAAATTCAAGTTACCTTCCATCACTAAACCTGCCAGGATGACTTGAAAAATTCAGCGCGCATGATAGAATCAATGTTTACTATGCCATAAGAGAGGTCGGAGAATATGGACAAAGAACTTGTCATTGCAAAAACGAGCGAATTTGTAAGAAGGGAACTTGAAGGGGAAGGAAGCGGCCATGACTGGTGGCATATTTACCGGGTGACAGAATTAACAAAAAGGATTGCAAAAGAAGAACGGGCGGATCTGTTTCTTTGCACGATGGCAGCCTTGCTGCATGATATTGCCGATGAAAAATTGAATGTCAGCGAAGAAGCTGGCATTGCCAGGGTGAAGAACTGGCTTGATTCGCAAGCGGTTGATCAAGCGGCAGCGGAGGTGATCATCGAAATTATTTCCACAATATCGTTTAAAGGCGGGCATGGGCCAAAGCTTACCCGACGGGAAGCAATGGTTGTTCAGGATGCCGACAGACTGGATGCCGTCGGTGCCATCGGCATCGCCCGCTGCTTTGTTTACAGCGGCGCAAAGGGTAGACCGATGTATCATCCGGACGAGCCGCACCGAGAGTCGATGACAAAAGAGGAATACCGCTCGAACAATGGATCGGCCATCAACCATTTTTATGAAAAACTGTTGAAATTGAAAGAGTTGATGAATACAGAGACGGGGAAAAAAATGGCAGCTTCACGGCATGAATATATGGAGTCATTTCTCGAACGGTTTTATGCGGAATGGGACGGCCGCAGTTAATTGGTTAATGTTTGAATCCGGGACGAACCTGGATTCAAACACCCTCACTCTTGTTGATTACGGATCAATGGAATGCTGGGTAGAAGTACGCTGATTTTTCAGAAAAAATAGAAAAAACCTTTACAAAGGAACGTGTGTTCGTTATAATCGATAGGGAGGCTGCCGATAAACGCGTTGCTCTGAGATTTATAATAGCTGGCGAATAAAAACCTAATCAAAAGGGCAAAAGTCGCAGCCACTGGAAAGGGAAAAACACCTTTTTCAAGTAGAGATGATTGGATAAGATAAACGTTTTTTCGGAGGCCCTCAAAAAATCCTGGTATTAAGTTTTATAAGTGTGTATTCAAAAAGGAGGACATATGGAGAATTCGATGACCGGTATCATCAAAAACCGCATTAACAGTGTGTTTGTTCATGTAAGCGATCTTAAGGCGTCGGCAAAGTGGTACAGCGAGCTTCTTGGCTTGAGAGTACATAGTGATCGTTTCAACGGCGGTCCGGTATACTGGATGGAATTAGCAGGCTACACCGGACTGATCCTTGACGATAACAGTATAAATAAAACAAGGGACGGATGGCAGAGAAGTTCCGCTCCGCTCTATATGTACGGTGCAGATGACGTTCATGAAGCATATCGCCGACTCAGGGAACAAGGCGTGACGATTACATTAGAGATCGAGACGCCGCATGAAGGACTGACTTTTTTTAATTTTCAGGATCCGGACGGCAACGTTTTTATGGTATGCAGTGCGGATGATAACTCCCCGCCGTTGGAAAAAGTTGATCAGTCGCCGGTGGAAAATCGGATCACGGCCGTATTTGTTCATGTGAAGGATATGCCAAAAGCGGCGGAGTGGCATTTTCGCCTGTTTGGCATGGAAAGGCCGGAAGTAGGGGAGAAGCAAACGATCGTTGAGATTCCCGCGGAAAAGGGTGCGGATATTTTATTGGACAGTAACCGATTTTTAAACGGTGAAGATGACAACGTTCTTTTCATGTTCGAGACAGCGGATATCGACGAAGCTTTTTCCTTTGTGAAAGCGAAGGATATCCATGTGTTTTCGGAAATAGAGAGAACACCATCGGTCTCTTTTTTTACCGTGAACGATCCCGATCAGAATGTTGTTATGATTTGTCAATCGCACGAACTCAATAATTACAAATAAGCGCTGTAAACAAATGCCGGGCAACGGCTTATGAGACAGCTAACGTATTGGGCAGTTAGATTTAAAATAACAGGAAGCGGAAGGAGAGCTTTATCCGTGTGCGGCAGCTAGTCCGTGCAGGCTAATGCGCTCCCACAATTCCTTCGAGCTTGTCTCTCCCTGCAAAACAGAAAGAACAGACAGATTTTCAGCGTAACTGTCAAAGGAGTGCATAAGATGAAGGCTGTTGCCAAACAGACAATGCCGCATGATCATCGCCGGCTTTATCCGGAAATATATCAATTAAAACCAGGTTCCGCAGTCATTCAGTATATTCCAAAGCTGCAATTTATATCCCAGGAAATGATCACAGCTTACAACATGGAGTGGGCGGGACGGCCGGAACCGTTGGATGAGCAATGGCTGGCATGGAAAGTGGTTAATCAGTTAAAGCAAATAGCAAAGATGGAACTGGACTACCGGTTTAAATTAATGCCATACGAAATCGTCTGGCATCAGTACGAAAATAAGAAATGGCATGTCACGCAAATGATGCAAATACCCGAGTTGATAACGGAAGAGATGTTCGAGCGGGCAAGGTTGAGAGTAAGGAATAATTTGCGTGATCAGGCGCTTCCCGACATGCAGTTTGTCGCTGCCGAGGCTGCGCTGTGTGCGCAAAAGCTGCATGTCGGACATTACAAAGAAACGAACCGAACGCTGTCCGAACTGAAGCAGTTCGTTGAGGAGCAAGGGTTTGAGATTATCGGTGACCACCGGGAAATTTATTTGACGCCGGCAACGGATTGCCACCCGCCGGCAACATGGAAGACGATTGTGCGAGTGGAACTGGGGGAGCGCCGTCTGCCGCCGGGTGGCGTATAAGCAGCCGCACGGTGTTTTCGGCAAAAATATCTCATGATATGGTAAGATAATGTTAACACTACGATAATGTGAGTGAGGCATAATGAAAATCGACCAAAATATTAAGATGAGTGACGTAGCCAAAAAAGCAAATGTTTCTACAGCGACAGTCTCCAGAGTCCTGAGTAATCCGGCGGTCGTAAAAGAAGAAACGAGGCGGAAAGTGATGGAAGTCATTGAAGAACTTCAATATCGTCCGCATGTCATAGCAAGGCAGTTCAGAACGCAGGAAACGAAGATGGTGTTGGTGGTTGTTCCCGATATTACAAGCATCTTTTTTTCCGAGGTACTCCGCGGGATAGAACATGTAGCGGTTAGCCGAAACTATCAAGTTGTTCTTGGAGATTCTGAAAACAACTTGGAACGGGAAAAGCAGTATGTGGATCTTTTATATCAAAAACAGGTGGATGGAGTAATCTTGTTGACGGCGAAGCTCCCAAAAGAAATGCTGGAGCAACTGGCGAGCGAGTTTCCGATTGTGTTGGCGTGTGAATATTATGACGGCATTGATGTGCCCACCGTTTCCATTGATAATATTGGTAGTGCGAGAAAGGCAACGGAGCACTTGGTTCACTTGGGGCATAAACGAATAGGGCATATTTCGGGACCGGCGGGTATCATTTTGAGCAGAGATCGTCTGCAGGGCTATAAGGAAGCGTTGCAGAATAACGGCTTGCTTGTAGACGAGGCGTATATAGCGGAAGGTCCTTTGACAATTGAATCAGGATATCGGCGCATGAAGATGCTGCTGTCATTGGACAATCCGCCGACAGCAGTGTTCGTATATAATGACGAGATGGCCTGGGGCGCAATCAAAGCGGTGAAGGATCACGGGCTGCGAATTCCTGAAGATATCGCGGTTGTCGGCTTTGACAATTTGAAGATTTCGGAAGTGGTCGAACCGCATTTATCGACGATTGAGCAGCCGAAATACCTTATTGGAAAAAAATCAATGGAATTGCTCCTTCAGCTGATTCATGGCAAGCCATTGGAAAAGAAAAATTATGTGTTAAACAGCAGCCTGATTGTCAGACATTCCAGTGTGCTCATGAATTAGCGGCATATTTGCGTAACATTCCGGAATGTATTATTTTAACCGGAAATAATATCCATCTGAATTAGCGGCATATATCCACCTGTTTTTAGTGAGAGGTTCAAAAAATCAGGTGAAACTCAGAGGCAATGCCGCTGTTCTCCGCTGAGTAAGTCCGCCCCGCTACAAATTTTCTGTTTCGTTCATTCCCGATTTTTTGAACATACGCTGCTATTCCTTTTCATTGACGACAGTCAGGTCAACATCGCTTTCCTTCAACACCGCCTGCAGCTGTTTATCCGGAGCCGCATCGGTAATAATATGGTGAATTGCTGACAACGGTGCGTAAGTTAACAATGCATGCTGATTGAACTTTGTATGATCAATCAGCAAAAAGCTTTGTTCCGCCGCACTCAATGCCTCCTTTTTAATTTCATTTTCAAACGGCGAAGCATGGGTAATTCCATTCTGCAGGGAGATGCCGGTGGAAGCCATGAATGCTTTATCGATGTTATATGGCTGCAGATGCTTGTTTTTTTGGAAATCAACAAACGAGTTGGTCGCCTGATCCAATATCCCGCCGGTAGTTATTATTCTCAAATCAGCGGACCTTTTGGAGCGAATGATGAAGTCCAAATTATTCGTGATGATCGTCACTTGCCTGTTTAATAAATAGTCGGCCATAAAAACCGTTGTTGTCCCGCTGTCAATAAAAATCGTATCTCCATCTTCAACGAAAGTGACTGCATGTTTTGCTATCGCTTTTTTTTCCTGTTCCTTCATCACTTCCCGCTCATCGTATTGAACCGGAGCCGATCTAGTAGTGGTAACTCCTCCGTAAACTTTTTTTATTTTGTTTTCACTGACTAATCCTTGAATATCTCTGCGAATCGTATTTAACGAGACATGAAACGTGGCTGCTAAGTCTTCCAGGGACACAGCCCCGTGTTCATTGACGTAATCAACGATGCTGTCCTGGCGCTGACTTTTCAATGAAGTGGCCTCCTTTTATTTGCTTGTGGTGCAATTTCTTAGTAACATTGTAACACATAACAAAAAAATAACCAAAATTTTATCGAAAGTTATTCAAAATAATCATAACTTGTGATAATATTAGATTCAAGCGGAATGGAGGGGACGATGCTTTGGCATTAGTTTCAATGGAGAAATTACTGAAAGCAGCAAAAGCAAACAACGATGCGATTGGCCAATTAAGTGTAGCGCAGCATTCGCTTAGGCCATGCCAAGATGAATGTCAATACAGAAAACATCAAGGCATGAACGGCGGCTATCAGAAAAAAACTGGCAGAAGATCCCCATGCTTATGAGCCGAGATTCATATTAACCCCGGTGATCGAAGCTGTAAAAGCAGCGGCAAGGAAAACATCCACGAGTTTGGTTCGAACGGCGAGGCGTTACCAAGATTGACAGGCTTAAAGAATAATAGTAAAAAGTCAGTGGGCAGATGTAATCGATTACAAAAAAACTTTTCACTTTTACCGGAATGTAATCGATTGCATTTTAAAACGAATGCAAGTGTATACCATTCAAACCGAAAAAAAATATCTGGAAAAACAGGAGGCGTTGCAAATGAGTGAAATACAAGTGTTAAAAAATTTTATCGGCGGGAAATTCGTCTCTTCGACGAGCGGAAGAACAGAAGAAGTTCCGAATCCGGCAACGGAAGAGATTATCGCCACGGTTCCGATATCTTCCAGGATCGATTTGGATAAAGCGGTGGCAGCGGCGAAGGAATCTTTTGACAGTTGGAGCAAGGTTCCCGTACCGAAGCGGGCAAGAATCTTGTTTAAATATCAACAGCTAATTGTAGATCATTGGGAGGAATTGGCCCGCCTGATCACGCTGGAAAACGGGAAAAGTTTTACCGAAGCATACGGCGAAGTGCAGCGAGGAATTGAGTGCGTGGAATTTGCCGCCGGGGCGCCAACCTTAATGATGGGGAAGCAACTACCAGACATTGCGACGGGAATCGAATCAGGCATGTACCGTTATCCGGTAGGCGTAGTCGGCGGTATCTCTCCGTTTAACTTCCCGATGATGGTGCCGTGCTGGATGTTTCCGCTTGCGATCGCGTGCGGGAATACCTTTGTGCTGAAGCCGTCGGAGAGGACGCCTGTGCTTGCCAATAGGCTGGCAGAATTATTCCAGCAAGCGGGTCTGCCTGACGGTGTGTTTAATGTTGTCCACGGCGCGCACGATGTGGTCAATGGACTGCTGGAGCATAAAGATGTCAAAGCGATTTCCTTTGTCGGTTCTCAGCCGGTTGCAGAATATGTTTACACAACGGGAGCGAAGAACGGAAAACGCGTCCAGGCGCTTGCAGGAGCAAAGAATCACTCCATCGTCATGCCCGATGCCAATATTGCATCCGCGGTGAAGCAAATCGTCGGTGCGGCATACGGATCGGCAGGGGAACGATGCATGGCGGCGGCAGTGGTAGTCACTGTCGGCGATGTTCATGACAAATTAATGAAAGCGTTGAAAACGGAAGTAGAACAAATCACCATAGGGAACGGATTGGAAGAGGGAACTTTCCTCGGTCCAGTCATTCGGCAGTCCCACAAGGAAAAAACAGAGAGCTATATCGAAGCGGGGATACAAGAGGGGGCGGAACTTGTATATGACGGCAGACAAAAGAGCGTGAAATTGGCGGACGGCTATTTCATGGGTCCGGTCATTTTTGACAACGTAACAACAGCGATGAAGATTTGGCGGGATGAAATTTTTGCCCCGGTACTGTCGGTCGTTCACGTCGAATCCCTTGAGGCAGCCATCGAACTTGCCAATCAATCCCGCTTTGCAAACGGCGCTTGCATATACACGGACAGCGGCAGTGCCGTTCGCCAGTTCCGGCAGACGATTGATGCTGGTATGCTGGGGGTAAATTTAGGTGTTCCTGCGCCGATGGCATTTTTCCCGTTCTCAGGCTGGAAGGATTCTTTTTACGGCGACCTGCACGCAAATGGCACAGACGGAGTGGCGTTTTATACGAGGAAAAAAATGGTTACAGCAAGGTGGTAGCGGGCGGAAGGGATGGCGCAGTAAAGAAGTATCCGCTGTTAATAGGAGGAGGGAGTGCGTTGAGTTTACGCAGAAAGCCTTTGGAAACAAAGGCCCAGGAACCGATACAGGTCGTTCACGATATTCACGCGGGCAATGCTGAATTAAAGTATATCCGCTTTAAAGTAGTCGATTTAGCAGAAGGAGCTGTTTACAAAGCAGAGACGAATAACACCGAAGCTTGCGTCGTCATTCTGACAGGAAAGGCGGATGTGACAGGGGGAGGGGAAACATTTACAGGCATCGGTAAGCGAAAATCCGTTTTTGACAAAGAACCGACAGACAGTGTGTATGTTTCCGTTGATACAGCTTTGGAGATAAAAGCCGTGTCCGATGCAACAATCGCGCTCTGCTGCTCACCTGCCGACCGGAAAAAGCCGACGACATTGATTGCCGCCGAGGATGTTCGGATGGAGCATCGCGGCGAAGGTAACAACAAAAGGATGGTCTTCAACATTCTGCCGGATGACGTTTCCTACGCACAACATCTGCTGGTAGTGGAAGTGATTACGGAAAGTGGAAATTGGTCTAGTTACCCGCCGCATAAGCATGATGAAAACCGGCTGCCGGAGGAGTCGTTGCTGGAGGAAACTTACTATCATGAACAGGAGCCGCCGCAAGGGTTTGTTTTTCAGCGGGTTTACACCGACGACCGTTCTCTGGATGAGACGATGACCGTGGAAAACCGCGATGTTGTCCTTGTTCCGAAGGGATATCACCCGGTAGGGGTACCGGAAGGGTATACGTCCTACTATTTAAATGTCATGGCTGGGCCGGAAAGAATCTGGAAATTTAAAAATGATCCGGATCACGAGTGGATCATTAACAGGAACCACAGAGAAGGAGGACGCGCTGATGGCAATCACATTCAATAATGACCGCCCGCTGGATATCATTGCAATCGGGCGAGCGTGCTTGGATTTAAACGCGGTGGAATACAACCGTCCGCTGGAAGAAACGATGACGTTCAGAAAATATGTCGGAGGTTCTCCGGCTAACATTGTCATTGGAGGTGCCAAGCTGGGATTAAAAACCGGCTTTATCGGTAAAGTTTCCGCTGACCAGCACGGCAGATTTATTAGAGAGTATATGACGAATGCCGGTGTGGATACAAGCAGCATCGTTTTTGACAACGAGGGCAGAAAGTCGGGCCTCGCTTTCACAGAAATTATCAGTCCGGAAGAATGCAGTATTTTAATGTACCGCGAGAATGTTGCGGATTTGTATTTGACAGCCGACGAGGTGAATGCCGATGATATCAAGCAGACAAAAATGCTGCTCGTTTCCGGCACGGCACTTGCGCAGAGCCCGTCGCGCGAAGCGGTTTTCAAAGCAATACAGGCGGCAAGCGCGCATGATGTCAAGGTCGTTTTCGAACTCGATTACCGGCCGTACACTTGGAAAAGCGATATGGAAACAGCTGTTTATTATCATCAGGTTGCGGAAAAAGCAGATGTAGTCATCGGGACGAGAGAAGAATTTAATAAGATGGAAAATGTGGAAGAAGGCACGAATGAGGAAAGCGTCAGGCGGCTTTTTCGCTATTCACCGCAATTAATTGTCATTAAGCATGGCGTCGACGGTTCTTATGCCTATGAGAGAAACGGTACGGTACACCACGGCAAAGCTTACAAAACCAAGGTGTTGAAAACATTTGGTGCGGGGGACTCCTACGCTTCGGCGTTCTTATACGCACTGCTTCAGGAAAAAACGGTTGAACAGGCGCTTCATTACGGAGGCGCGTCGGCAGCCATCGTCGTAAGTAAGCATAGTTCGTCTGAAGCAATGCCCACAGAAGAAGAGATTATCGAGTTAATGGCGAATGGCGAAACACACGGATAGGGAGAAATGACCATGAAAACATTGAGATTAACGGCTGCTCAAGCACTGGTTCGTTTTTTGGAAAATCAATACTTGCATGTTGACGGAGAAGAAATTCCGTTTGTTGAAGGGATCTTCAATATTTTCGGACACGGAAATGTTTTGGGGATCGGGCAGGCTCTTCAGGAACGTTCCGGAAGACTGAAGGTGATACAAGGAAAAAATGAGCAGGGGATGGCTCAGGCAGCGGTGGCATTCAGCAAGCAGAAGCTGCGGCGGCAAATATACGCCGTCACCTCTTCCGTCGGTCCGGGATCCGCAAATTTGGTTACGGCGGCAGGCACAGCGCTGGCAAACAATATTCCGGTACTGTTTCTTCCGGGGGATACCTTTGCTTCAAGGCAGCCAGACCCGGTTCTTCAGCAGCTGGAACAGGAGCACAGCATCAGAATTACTACGAACGATGCCTTGAAGCCTGTTTCGCGCTACTGGGACCGGATAGAACGTCCCGAACAGTTAATGAGCGCGATGCTGCGGGCGATGGAGGTGTTAACCGATCCCGCGAAAGCAGGGCCGGTGACGATTTCGGTAGCACAAGACGTAGAAGGAGAAGCTTATGACTATGATGAAGCCTTCCTCAACAAACGAGTGCATTATTTAGACCGGCGCCTGCCGACGGACAGGGAAATAAAGGAAGCTGTCAGGCTGGTGAAACATGCGAAAAGACCAGTTATTGTCGTTGGCGGCGGCGCGAAATATTCCGGTGCCGGAAAGCAATTGCGGAAGCTGTCGGAAAAGTGCAGCATTCCGTTAGTAGAAACGCAGGCCGGAAAGGCTGCTGTGGAATCCGTGTTTAACAAAAATCTTGGCGGACTCGGGGTTACCGGCACTCTCGCAGCCAATAAGGCTGTGAAAACGGCGGATTTAATCATCGGTGTCGGTACGAGGTACACGGATTTTTCCACGTCATCGAAAACGGCATTTGATTTTGAAAGCGCTAAATTTTTGAATATTAATGTCAATCGAATGCAAGCTTACAAACTTGATGCTTTTCAGGTCGTTGCCGATGCAAGGGAGACGCTGGATATTCTGGCGGCGGCGCTGGAAGGATACCGCTGCAGCTTCGGTGCTGTCGCTGCCGGGTTAAAAGCGGAATGGGAGCTGGAACGTTCAAGATTAAAAGATATTAGTATTCATAAAGAAAATTATACACCGGAAATACAGGACGATGTCGGTCGCGAGAAATTAAAAGAATACAGCCGAGTCCTTGATACAGAGCTGCCGCAAACGAATGCTGTTCTGAAAATCAACGATGTGATCTCTCCATCCAGCAATGTGGTGACATCCGCCGGTTCACTGCCAGGTGACTTGCAGCGTCTCTGGCAGGCACGTCAACCCGGTACATACCACGCAGAGTATGGATATTCAGCCATGGGATATGAAATTGCCGGTGCACTGGGAGTGAAGCTGGCAGATCCGGCAAACGAAGTGTACGCCTTTGTCGGGGACGGGAGCTTCCTGATGATGCATTCAGAGCTCCTGACCGCCCTCCAGTACGGCAAGAAAATCAACATTCTGCTGTTTGATAACGCCGGCTTCGGATGCATTAACAATTTGCAGCTGGAACAAGGTGGTCAAAGCTATCAAACGGAATTCAGAGACTTTGAAAATCAATTGCTGAAAATTGATTATGCAAAAATCGCTGAAGGATATGGTGCAAAGACATATCGAGTAAAAACACTTGAACAGTTGGAAGCGGCGCTGGAAGATGCGCAGCAGCAAACCGTTTCCACACTGATAGATATAAAAGTGCTGCCGAAAACCATGACAAAAGGCTACGAAGCATGGTGGAATGTCGGCGTTTCCGAAGTGTCGGAATACCCGGCTGTTCAAGCGGCAGACCGCAAGAGAAAGGAGATGCTGCAAGCGGCGAAAAAATATTAAAGTGTTTGTTCAAAAAGATCGCTTTTTATCTTTTTGAACAAACACGATGCAATGGGTGAAGCCGATGCATTCTTTTCAAACCGGCTAGGAGTTGTTTTCTCGGAACCAGGATGGTGACATTCCGCCGTTGCTCACAAATGCAACCTGTATGTGCTTCATCGAGTCAATTTGCGTCGAGTAACCGCAGACGCAGGACGTGAGCGGTTCTTAGGCGGAATTGGGGTGCATCGAGCGGAACCATTGCCTTTTTGAACATCCTCTTAAAGTGTTTGTTCAAAAGATCGTATAAAACAAAGCAACTGGTACCGGTGAAGAAATAAAATTGTTGGAGGGGGAAAGCTGTATGGCACTTGCAGACAAAGTAAATTTTGCTTGCGCGCCAATCGCATGGACAAATGATGACATGCCGGAGCTTGGCAAGGAAAATACATTTGAGCAATGCATCAGTGAAATGGCACTGGCAGGATATACAGGAACAGAAATAGGAAATAAGTACCCGAAGGATGCGGAAGTGCTAAAAAAATATCTTGCGTTAAGAGGGTTGAGCGTAGCAAGCGCGTGGTTCAGTTCCTTTATTACGACGAAGCCTTTTGAAGAAACGGAGCAAGCCTTCGTTCGCCATCGCGATTTTTTGCATGCGCTTGGAGCTAAGGTCATTGTGGTTTCCGAGCAGGGCCGCAGCATTCAAGGACAAAAGAATACGCCGTTGTTTGCGAAAAAACCGGTTTTCAGCAAGGAGGATTGGCTGAAGCTGACAAAAGGCCTGGAAGCTCTGGGGGAGCTGGCTCATGAAAAAAATATGGAAATCGTTTACCACCATCATATGGGGACAGGGGTACAGACAACAGCAGAGATTGATTACCTGATGGAAAATACGGCCCCGGATAAAGTTTCGTTGTTATTTGATACCGGCCATCTTGTTTTTTCCGGGGAAGACCCGATTGACATTTATAAAAAGCACAAGAAACGAATCAAGCACATCCATTTTAAGGATGTGCGAAAGGAGGTGGCGGAGGAAGTAAAAGCGAACAGCGGCAGCTTTTTGCTTGGAGTCAGAAAAGGCGCATTCACAGTTCCGGGAGATGGAATGATTGATTTTAAGCCGATAGTCAAGGAAATTGATGAAAGCGGTTATACAGGCTGGATCGTCGTCGAAGCCGAACAGGACCCGGATCTGGCAAATCCGTATGAGTATGCATTGCTGGCCAAAAAATATCTCGACCAGATTGCTTACTAGTGTTTGTTTAAAAAAGATCGTTTTTTTCTTTTTAAACAAACACGATGCAATGAGTGAAGCCGATGCATTTTTTTCAAACCGGCTAGGAGTGGTTTTCTCGGAACCAGGATGGTGACATTCCGCTGTTGCTCACAAATGCAACCTGCATGTGCTTCATCGAGTCAATTTGCGTCGAGTAACCGCAGACGCAGGACGTGAGCGGTAGTTAGGCGGAATTGGGTTGTATCGAGCGGAACCATTGCCTATTTTTACTAGTGTTTGAACATCCTCTTATAAGTGTGTGTTCAAAAAGGAGGACACAACAGCGACAAGAAGGTCGAGGCGCGGCAGGATCGAGCAGCGGAGCGTACACAGTAGTACGTGAGCAGCGCAGAGACAACGCAACGAAGAGATTCGCCGACGCTGTTTCCCGGACTTTTTGAACATCCTCTTTAAGCACCTGCTACTAAAAATCAATGGAGGTTTTCACATGGCGAAAGTAAAAATCGGGATGATCGGTGCTGGACGTATTGGGCAGCTGCACGCGAAGAATATCATCCAATCGGATATGATGGAACTGAAAGGGATCGCAGATGTATACACCGATCATTTGCAAGGCACCGAGCTGGAAAAGCGGGCCGGCTATATTACTAACGACCCGGAAGAAATCCTCAAGGATAAAGAAATTGAAGCAATCTTTATTTGTACATCTACAGACACGCACGTGCATTATATTGAGGAATGCGCCCGGCACGGCAAGCACATTTTTTGTGAGAAGCCAATCAGCTTCAAGATTGAAGAAACGAAAAGCGTACTGGAGGCAGTCAAGCAAGCTGGCGTGAAATTTCAAGTTGGCTTCAACAGGCGCTATGACAAACATTTTCGACAAGTAAAACAGCTTGTGGAGCAAGGAGAATTAGGTGAGCTCCATGTCATAAAAATCACTTCAAGAGATCCGGGTACTCCTCCGGAAACATATGTCAAACGATCAGGCGGCATGTTTATGGATATGACGATTCATGATTTTGACATGATCCGTTATCTTGCAGGCAGCGAAGTGAAAGATATCACCGCAAAAGCAGGTAATTTGGTCGATCCAATGTTCGAAAAATACGGGGATGTGGATACGGCAATTATCACTGTCACCTTTGAAAATGGTACGTTGGGTGTCATTGATAACAGCAGACAAGCTGTTTACGGATATGATCAGCGAATCGAGGTCTTCGGCAGCGAAGGCAGCGCACTTGCTGAAAACGAATTGGAGACAAATGTTGTTGTGGCTAAAAGGGATTTTGTCAGGTGCGCTCAGCCAAAGCATTTCTTTTTGGACAGATATCAAGACGCATTTGTTGATGAAATCAACGAGTTTGCCACGGCGATTTTAACCGACTGCGCCTTCACTTGCACCGGAGAAGACGGCTGGAAAGCAGAGCAGATGGCGAAGGCGGCAAAAATATCGTATGAAGAAAACCGCACCGTTCGCATCGAGGAAATAGTGTAATTGTGTTTGTTCAACAAAAACGTTGATTGAAAAAGGTTCGGTACCGCAAAGGTAAATGAAGAACCTTTTTCAAATAAATGTAAGCGCTTGCGAATGATTTGAATGAATTCAAGGGGGATTCAAATGATCTGGATCATTGTCACAAGTTTTTTGGCGTATACGCTGTTTGTCATGTGGTTTTCCTGGTATAAAACAAAAGGAACGGATTTAAAAAGCTCCGACGGATATTTTCTTGGAGGAAGGAGCCTCGTCGGCGTTGTCATCGGCAGTTCGATCATTTTAACAAATCTCTCGACGGAGCAGATTGTCGGGCTTAACGGCCAGGCCTATGGTGAATCCATGGCTGTAATGGCCTGGGAAGTGACGTCGCCTTTGGCATTAATCTTTTTAGCTTTCGTTTTTCTGCCAAAATACTTGCGGTTAGGGATCACGACGATTCCGGACTTTCTTGAACAGCGCTTTGACTTGCGCACAAAACAGATTGTTTCCGTGCTGTTTTTGTTAGGGTATGCCGTCGCCTATTTACCGACGATTTTATACTCAGGCGCCCTTGTCTTGGACAGTATTTTCTCTTTAACTGTTTTAACGGATTTAAGTCCGTTTATGATTGTTTTACTCGTATCGCTGTTCATTGGAATCATTGGGACATCCTATGTCGTTATCGGCGGGCTGAGAGCAACTGCAATGAGCGATACGATTAACGGTATCGGTCTCATCATCGGTGGCCTGCTCATTCCGATTCTTGGCGTGATCGCCTTAGGTCATGGCAACATGGCAGCCGGGGTGAATCAGCTGTTAACCGCAGATCCAGGGAAACTGAACGCGATCGGGACACATGATTCATCGATACCTTGGGTTGTGCTGTTTCTGGGAATGTTATTTAATAATTTATTTTATTGGACAACGAATCAATCGATTGTGCAACGGACACTCGGGGCGAAAAACCTTGCTGAAGGTCAAAAAGGGGTATTGTACGCAGGGTTATTTAAAGTATTCGGGTTAACGTTCTTGGTTTTACCAGGAATAATTGCGTATCTGTTGTATGGAAATAGGTTGGAGAATGCCGACATGGCTTATCCCAATCTTGTTGTCGATGTGCTTCCGGTAGCGTTATCCGGGTTTTTAGCCGCAGTCCTGTTCGGGGCGATCATGAGTTCCTTTAACAATACGCTAAACGGCTCCATGACATTATTTACAATGGATATCTATAAGCCGATTTTCCGGCCAAATGCAAAAGAAAAGGAATTGGTGCGTGTGGGCAGAATATTTGCGGGCTGCCTTGCTGCAACAGCAGTAATCGTTGCGCCGTTAATTCTGTTTGCACCGCAAGGATTGTATGCTTATTTGCAGGAAATGTTTGGATTCTATAATATGCCGATTTTAGCAATGGTTATCGTCGGTTTTTTCAGTCGACGAATTCCGGCTGTTGCTCCAAAAGTAGCGATTATTGTTCATATAGTCCTATATGCGGCTTCGAAGATCATCTTGCCGGATGTGAACTTCTTGTACATACTCGGTGTCTTGCTGCCGCTCAATATTTTAGTCATGGTCATTGTCGGCCGCTTTAAGCCGCGGGCAACACCTTATGTTTTGAAAAATGCCAATAAAGTGGAACTGACACCATGGAAACATGCAAAAACATTCGCAGCCTTTACAACGATCGTCATGCTGCTTGTGTATGCGTTTTTCTCTCCGATTGGCGTTGCTGAAGCGAGCGCCCCGTATTCACCATGGATGCTGGTCTATCTAATCGCGGTATTGGCGTTTATCGGCTTGATCTATCTGTTTTGGAAACTCACACACAATAAGATCGATCCGCAACAGAATCGGCAATCTGGAGAAAAAAGAAGTGTCGGTTAAGTTTACTGCCTGTAATTGAAAGCGGTTACTAGTATTCGGCTTGAAAGACAGTAAAACGCTGCCGGGGGAAGGGGGATAAGCAACAAACATTCCTTCCCGATTGCCGCGTTCAAGCAGGTGCTGCTGCAAAGAAAGAAGTCCGCTTTCTCCACGCCTCTTCTTGGGAAAAGAATTGACGGAATTGTTTAGAATTCTCGTAGAAGAGTACGAATTTTTTTATTCAAAATGACTTGATGGTGGTGTCTCAAAAGGGTGTTTTTTCCCTTTTGACGCACCATCGCTTTGCTTTTACGTAAACTTGAATTAGAAGAACCACCTCTCCAAGCCGCGCGGTCAACCAGCTTCGAAAGGACCGAAACATGCAACGGTATGGTTAACAGCAGCTTTCCCCCAGTATGTCATCGTTTTGATGCGCCTCATCCTCAGTTCATATTCAGTTCATATTCCTGCGGTAAGCTGACCATAGATTCCCAAACTAACTAATCAATCAAGAGAAATGCGAGGTATGGATATGGACATGTATATAACGGACTTACCAGGAGTAGGGAAGAAAATTTCATTCATTAATGCAGAAAATCAACTGATGGCAATCATTATTCATCATACAGGTAAGCGGGAATTATTTTTTTTCAAGGATGCAGATGATGATGAGGCTGTTTTTTCTTTTCGCTTGTCCTCTGAAGATACAAAGCAAGTCGCCACACAACTCCTCGGAGCGACCTTCAGCCCGGAAGAAAATGAGAAGCTGAAGAAGATCAACATGGTCCGCAAGCAGGTTGTCGTCGAGTGGATTGACCTTGCGAAACATTCTCCAATTGTTGGCTTGAAAGTGTCTGAACTGAAGCAGCGGCTTCCTCGCGGCGCGTCTATCATCGGCGTTTTCCGAAATGACGACTTTGTCGTTGATTTCGAAACCGATCTTTTGCTTGAAATCAACGATACGTTGATGGTCGTTGGACAAAAAGATGCGCTCGTGGAAGTGGAACAGATGTGCGCAGGGAAGGGCAATTGACATGAACTTGCCGGAATTATTGGTTGCCGGTCTCGTCTTGCTGTTGTTATTTGTAACAGGATTTGCCGGACTGAAGCTTAAAATACCAAATGTGATCATCTTTATTTTAACCGGGATAGTTGTTGGGGGCTTTTTTACGAATACTCATCTATTGCATTTCGCCGGCGAAGTTGGGATCGTCTTATTGTTTTTGATGTTAGGGATGGAGTTTCCGATAAAGCAATTATTATCTGTAGCGAAAAAAGTCTTGAAAGCCGGTCTTCTTGATGTTGTTTTAAACTTTGGAGTCACCGCAATCATCTGCTTTAGTTTAGGATTGGACCTGATCTCTTCATTGATTATCGGCGGTGTCGTGTATGCAACCAGTTCGTCGATTACAGCAAAATTACTCGACAGTTCCAAGCGAATGGCGAACCCTGAATCTGAGTTTATGTTAGGGCTATTAATTTTTGAAGATCTTGTCGCGCCGATTTTAGTTGCCGTTCTTGTCGGGCTAACGGCTGGCACAGCGATCACCGCATCCTCTTTAGGGCTGCTTGTGGCAAAGGTTGTGCTGCTTGTTGCAGGTGCTATCGTACTAGGGCGTTTTCTGTTCAGTAAGCTCGGCTCGTTTTTTGATCGTTACATGGGACAGGATATTTTTCTTCTGCTTGTCATTGGCGTCGCTTTAGCGTACGGCGGTTTAGCCCTGTACTTGGAACTGTCTGAAGTACTCGGTGCCTTTTTAGCTGGGATTATGCTGGCAGAGGTCCGCAGAACCCATGAACTGGAGGAAATGGTTGTCCGGTCGAGAGATCTGTTAATGCCGCTGTTTTTCTTATATTTTGGCACGACGATAACATTAAATGAAGGGATTCCGATGCTCATCCTGCTTCTTATCGTTCTCGTTTGGTCGATTGCTGCCAAGTTGATCGTTGGCTTCTGGGGAGGTCAATGGTACGGTCTGTCAAAACGAGTTTCCCTTCGAGCGGGGTTATCGCTGACGCAGCGTGGTGAGTTTTCGATCATTATCGCTGCCCTGGCTGTCGGGACGGTGCAAGTGTTTAGCGGTATCTTCATCCTCGTGTCCGCCACCGTTGGCGTGATTTTATTCCAGTTGGCGCCTGTAATCGCGAAAAAAATCTACGCGCGCAAAAAAATGAGCGTGGAAAAAGCAGCTTGACTCATGAAACCTTTTCGTCGTGTTCAAATACAGCCATATGTTTAAAAAGAAGGTCATTCAGCCGAAGTTGATAGTAACCAGTGGGAAAACAAGAAATCTGATTTCGCAAGGAGTTGGGGCAGCGATGAATACGATTTTAATCGTTGATGATGATTCGCATATTCGAAAATTAATGAAGCTTTATTTAGAGAACAGCCAATTTAAAGCGAGGGAAGCAAGTGACGGAAAAGAAGCGTTAGATCTTCTTGCTCATGAAAAAATAGACTTGGCGATCATCGATGTGATGATGCCAAATTTGGATGGCATTGAGTTAACAGAGGACATCCGCTCGTTTTTGGACATTCCGATCTTAATGGTCACGGCGAAGGGGGAGTCGCAGGACAAAGTGAATGGATTCAGGGCGGGAACAGATGACTATTTGGTCAAACCTTTCGACCCTGTTGAACTCGTTTTACGGGTAAAAGCCCTGTTGAAGCGTTATAACTTATCGTTAGAAAAGGTTGTCACGGTTGGAGAGACAACTATCGATTTAGACAAACTTCTCGTGTGCTCAAACACCAGAGAGATGGAGTTGAAGAAAAAGGAATGTGAGCTGTTATTTACGCTTGCGAGTTCGCCAGGAAAAATATTCACGCGAGCGCAGCTAATCGAGAAAATATGGGGCTATGACTATGACGGGGATGAGCGAACGGTTGATGTACACATTAAACGGTTAAGAGAACGGCTGAGCACTTTTGCTGATTTAACAATCACAACAATAAGAGGCCTCGGCTATCGCCTGGAGGAGGTTTAATTGTTTAAAAGAAGTCTGTATTTCCGGATGGTTGTAACATTTATTTGTGCGGTCATCATCAGTTTATTGGCCGCTTATTTCATTTCTTCTCGCTTTTTTCAACATGAATATACTACCGAGAAGGAACTGACAAAAATGATAAAAGGAACAGTAGAGATGATTGAACAAGCGGAACCTGACAAAGTACCGGACATCGTCGAAACGATGCGAACGTATTATTTTGATCTGCTGATCGTTGATCGAAACGGGATATCTTATCTTGAACAGCCGCCTTCCTTTGCAATTACTCAAGCGGATGTTGATCATATCCTTCACTCGGATGATCCAGTTCCGTTTATGTTCCCTTATGCGGAAAGGGATTCTTCAAGAATGGTCGGAAGTCCTGTTGCAATTAGCGATCAACCGTATGCGCTAATTATCGATTTTAATTATGAAGAGGAAGTCGCCGGCCGCCGCAAGACGATTATTTTTACATTAGTGACCGCGCTTTTTATTGGAAGTTTCGTTATTTTGCTGGTGTCGCGCCACCTTGTCAATCCAATCAAAAAACTTACAGACGCAGCAAAAGAGATGGCGAAAGGAAACTTTTCCGTAAGGTTAAATAGCAAAAACAAAGATGAAGTTGGTGAACTGATCACGAGCTTCAATCATATGGCGACGGAAGTGGGAAAAATTGATCAGATGCGCCAAAACTTTGTCGGCAACGTCTCCCATGAAATTCAATCACCCCTCACATCTATTAAGGGATTTACAAAGGCGCTTCGGGATGAAATTATACCAAAGCAGGAGCAGCGGGAATATTTGGACATTATTTATCAAGAAACAGAGAGGTTATCACGACTTAGCGAGAATTTGTTACGCCTCGCGTCTCTGGATTCCGAACATCATCCATATGAACCAGAGAAGTACCGATTAGATGAGCAGTTAAGACGGATAGTTCTTGCAATGGAACCTCAGTGGAAAAAGAAGAATCTGCAAATCTCATTAGATTTAGCCCCGGTTGAACTGGATGCCGATCAGGATTTGCTTGAACAAGTTTGGCTAAACTTAATGACAAACGCGATCAAATACTCAGCTGAAAATGGCACGATCCTGCTTGAAGCAAAGCGGGTGCATGGGGGCGTAACCGTAAAGGTGAAAGACGGAGGAAAAGGAATACCGGCAGAAGCGATTCCCCATATCTTTGATCGGTTTTATAAAGTGGATCAGGCACGAAGCAGTAAAATCGATGGAAGTGGGTTAGGGTTGGCCATTGCGAAGAAAATTGTCGCCCTTCACCAAGGAAAAATTCATGTTAAAAGTCAGCAAGGAGCAGGGGCCGTATTTACCGTCTCCATTCCCGAGCTGCGGGAAGAAGAGATGAATGACTAGACGCACTGTTTTATTCACCTAAAGGGGGTATCAATATGTTTTTTCATCCGTTGGACATTTTGATTTTTGCGGCTCTTGGACTTGCTCTGTGGGCGCAGTTAAAAGTGAAAGGGAATTTTCAGAAGTGGTCTAAAGTGGGCGCATTTTCAAATGTAACAGGCGCCCAAGTGGCTCGATATATTTTAGACAAAGAAGGTCTTGACCATGTCAAGGTAGAGAGGTCGAAGAACGGTACGTTGTCGGATCACTATGATCCTAGAGCAAAAACGGTTCGATTATCAGACCTTGTGTTTCAAGGCCGCTCGATCTCGGCTTTGGCGGTAGCGGCTCATGAGGTTGGTCATGCGCTTCAAGATCAACACAACTATTCCATGCTTGTCATTCGGCACCGGTTATTTCCGTTGGCGAGCATTGGTTCACAGCTTGCCCCTTGGTTGTTTATCAGCGGCTTTATCCTCGGGCTTACCCATCTAATCGGAGTTGGCATCCTTCTTTTCTCCGGAGCTGTTCTCTTTCAAGTCGTTACCTTACCGGTTGAATTCGATGCGAGTAAGCGGGCAAAAAATAAGCTTCTCCAGCTTGGACTCATTCAATCACAAGAAGAAAAAGGCATTGCTCAAGTGTTGAATGCTGCTGCGCTCACGTATGTGGCGAGTACCCTCATGGCCGTCTTGCAGTTGATCAAATTTATCATGATCTTTCGAAATAGAAGATAATGATCGTCATTCATCATAAAGCGAGACTGATTTTTTTATATTGATCAGCCTCGTTTTTTATCGATGATTTTTCCGAAAGTCTGAAAATGCAACTTGTAATCTCATCGTTGTTTGTCTCTCTGTGCTGCTCGATCCTCCAGCGCTTCGACCTTCTTAGCGTTATTATGGCCTCCTATCTTTTGAATAGGTGAGGGTGGCAATGGCGTCATGCTGATGGATCGACTCTTCGTTTCGGCACGCCACCGTAAATGCTTTTATCGTCTCATCTTCATAAAGATCTGCGGCAATTAAGCGCACCATGTCTTCGACGAATCGTGGATTTTCATAAGCTTTTTCTGTCACTGCTTTTTCATCCGGTCGCTTCAAAACCGGATACAAAATCGAGCTGGCATTGGACTCGGCTGCTTGAAGCAGCGTGACTTTCCAATCGCTGCTTCCCACTGTTGGGTCGTAAAGCTCCGCGTTCATCGTGACATAGCCACGCTGATTATGGGCACTGTACTCACTGATTTCCTTTGAGCAAGGACAAAGAGTCGTGACCGCTGCTGTTAAACCCACTTCATGGGTAAAGCCTGATGCTTGATCGAAGTGAACTTTTATAAGGGCTTCTGCATGTCCCAGCCCGATTTTATTTAAAGCTGGACTGTGACGTGCAAAAAACCATGGGAATGTGACATGAACATGTGCGCTAGACTGTTCCATTCGCCCGGCTAAATCGGCTGTGAAAGCTTGTAAATTGTTAAAATTTAATGTAAATCCAGCTTGGTGGTACTCATGAAGCACTTCGGTTAAGCGGCTCATGTTGATTCCTTTGCTCCTTTGCTCTAGGCTTGTCGTTAATGAGAACGTCCCAACCGTTGTCTGTTCGTATGGCTTCAGGTCAGAGTGTATCATCAAAGGGTGTTTCACATTACAGATGCCGACAGAATCAAGGGCAAACAAAAAGTCGTGCGGCATGTTTTGCAGATCGGTCATTTCTTCTTTATGGATCGGTTTATTTCCCGGGGTGGGTGGGACAGAACCAAACCGTTTCTGTCGCTCTGTTTTATCAGGCCAATGCTTCGTTTTCATAGAAACCTCCTTCAGCTCTTAAATAAGAATAATTACGATTTATATCTTATCTTATTCTGTTTCCAGAAGTAAATGAAAAAGCTTATAAGAGACGGCTATTTCGATGAGGCAGAGGCAAAAAACGGCGCCATTTGCTCTGAATAAATACATCTTTGATGGACAGTAGCATTTGTCAATAATATAATGAATTTAAGTTCAATTCATTATATTATCTGGAGTGGAGTTGGTAAACATGGCGAGAACAAAGGAGCAAAATGAACGGTTATCTTTAGCTACACGGGAAAAAATTTACACCGCTGCCTTGAGCTTGTTTGCGCAAAAAGGTTTTGCACTAACGACGATCAAAGACATCTCGCGCACGGCCAATATTAGCACAGGTCTTGTTTACCGGCATTTTCATTCCAAAGAAGACCTGTTTGGACGATTGGTGGAAAAAGCTGTTCATGAAATCAAAAGCGTTGCAGAATCTCTCCATACTGAGGCATCACCTAAGGAAACTGTCACCGAATTAGTAAAAAAAATGATCACAGGAATTCAGTCAAGTGAAGAAGTTTCCCATTACTTTCTTCTTGTGGCCCGCATTTTACTTGAAGATGAAGGCTTACCGCAAATCCGGGAATTGAAACAGACTGACCTCATGTTGTTCCAGCAAATGGCGGAACTCATCGAACGAGGACAGCAGCAAGGAGTGTTTCGGGAAGGAGATCCGTATCAGCTGTCACTTCTGCTGTTTGCGATAATTCAAGGGACGGCGGACATGAAAATGTTTTTGGGAGAAAAGTTTGTGGCTCCAGACGTTCAGGATGTAACTGCGTTTCTATTTAAATAATGAAAGTCAACATTGAATTCTTCGGAACCCTGCCTCATTGCAGCGCTTCCGCTATTCTAACAAAGGGAGGAATGTAACATGCAAACGTACGATATTCAAGTAAAGCCGATGGGGGCGTTTGGAGTGGATATGCGCCAGAAGGCAGCCGCTGTTTTTGTCGATGGCTATTATCAAGATTTGGCGTTTCTTTCGAAGGAGCGAAACAAGTTGATTGAAACGTTTGCGCAAATGATCTGTCCAGACGTTTTTTATTTGGCATCCTTGGATGAAGAGATCGTTGGTATCCTCGCCTGTTCCAACAAGGAGCTGCGGGCGATGACGATCGATCAAGCGATTTTGCGGAAATCCTTTGGCTGGGTAAAAGGAAGCTTGGCTTATCTGTTTATGAATGGTGAATTTAATAAGAAACTGTCTTACAACGAGGATACGGGGTATATTGAATGTGTTGCCACAGCGGAAAAGGCGCGGGGGAAAGGGGTATCAACTGCTCTGTTCCATTACGCGATGGAGCACGCACCATACACGCGATATGTGCTGGAAGTGGTGGATACGAACGAAAACGCTTATCGGTTATACAAAAAGCTGGGATTTGCAGAGTTCGAACGAAAAAAAGAGCAGTTCTCCAAGCTGAAAGGCTTTCAGGAACGAATATATATGGAAATGGCAACATAGTTAACCAGAAGTGGTCGTTTGCGATCGGCAAGCACTCTAAGAGCGTGTTCAAAAAGGCAATGGTACCGCTCGATGCGCCCCAATTCCGCCTAAGTTCCGCTCACGTCCTCAGACAAAAAAACTGCCTGTGTGATGTAAAATTCTTATTTTCTCTATTGACCTAATGAAAAAGGATCGGTATACTTTTAGTGATAATGATTATCAATATCGTATTTTTATATATGGAAGAGCAGAGGATGGAGTAATAATGGCAATAAACGAAGCAGATAACGAAGAGCAAACACCGCCACGAGAGGAAAGCGAAAAAGTTCGCTCACGTCCTCTTGTGGCATCCTTTATTTTATTTGCGGGAATGATTGCTCTGCTATTTTCGATTGCAGCATCGATTTCTTTCGGGGCTGCGGACATTGATTTGCAAACTGTCTGGACAGGAGTATTTCAATTTAATCCGGATTTGACTTCCCATCAGATTATTCAGGAGCTGAGAATGCCGCGGGCAATAGCCGCAGCACTTGTAGGAGCTTTTTTGGCTGTTTCCGGTGCGATCATGCAGGGGATGACGCGGAATCCGCTTGCATCGCCGTCCATTATGGGAATCACCGCCGGTTCTGCGTTTATGATCGCGATTGCATTTGCCTTCTTTCCGGGTACTTCCTATGTGGGGCTGATGTTCTGGTCGTTTGCCGGTGCGGGAATCGGAGCAAGCCTTGTCTTTGCCATCGGCAGTTTTTCAAAGGGTGGACTGACCCCGGTTAAGTTAGCGTTGGCAGGTGCAGCGGTTTCTGCTTTGCTGCAATCCATTTCGACGGCGATTGCGATTCATTTCCGCGTCGCTCAAGATATCAGTTTCTGGTACGCAGGTGGTGTAGCGGGGACAAAGTGGCTGAGCATTCAATTGATGATTCCGGTGGCAATCGTCGGCTTATGCCTTGCCTTTCTGCTTTCGCGTTCCATTACCGTACTCAGTTTGGGTGAGGACGTGGCGAAAGGATTGGGGCAACGCACGGCGCTTGTAAAGGTGCTTGGTACAATCGTCGTTTTGTTATTAACCGGGGCCGCAGTGTCCGTGGCCGGTTCGATTGGCTTTATCGGATTGGTGATTCCGCACATCACCCGTTTTTTGGTAGGTATGGACTATCGCTGGATTATTCCGTGTGCCTCGATCTTAGGGGCGCTATTGCTCGTGCTGGCTGATTTAGGAGCGCGGATGGTCAACCCGCCGTTCGAAACCCCGGTGGGTGCGATCACGGCGATAATCGGTGTCCCGTTTTTCCTCTACCTTGCGCGGCGTGAAAGGGGAGGATTGTAATTGGATCTGATTAGAAAAACGGATAAAAAACCGCTGCTTATCATGGGGCTGCTGGCTGGTCTTATCGTGTTGCTGTTTTTTATCAGCTTAAATACCGGCTATATCCGAATTTCTCCGCTCGATGTGATGAAAACATTGGCGGGCAGGGGAGAAGCGAATGATCAGCTTGTCCTGTTTGAATTCCGCTTGCCGCGGATGGTCATCGCTTTGCTTATTGGTGCTGGGCTTGCTGTGTCCGGGGCAATATTACAAGGCGTTTCGCAAAACGGATTAGCGGATCCCGGCATTTTAGGAATCAATTCGGGAGCGGGACTGGCGGTCATTTTATTCATCTTTTATTTCCAGGGCTCCACCGCTTCGCTTGGGACATTTTCCATCTATATGCTGCCCCTTGCTGCATTGAGCGGCGGGCTGCTTGCAGCCCTGCTGATTTACGTGCTTGCCTGGAAGCGGGGAGTAACCCCCGTCAGGCTGATTCTCGTCGGGATTGGTGTGAATGCGGCATTTTCAGCTGCCCTGATTATTTTTCAGCTGAAAATGAATCCGAATGATTTCATGCAGGCAACGGTTTGGCTTTCCGGCAGCATTTGGGGAACGAACTGGAAATATGTCCTCGCGGTTTTACCGTGGATCGTGATTTTGATCCCATATGCGATATTAAAGGCGCGTTATTTAAATGTGTTAAATCTTGGTGATCCTGTGGCTGTCGGCTTAGGCGCTGCTGTTGAAAAAGAAAGAAGAACGCTGCTGTTTCTGGCAGTTGCACTAGCTGGGGCATGTGTGGCTGTCGGCGGCGGGATCGCATTCTTAGGGCTGGTTGCCCCTCATTTAGCCAGGAGGATTGTCGGTCCGAAGCATCAGGTTCTTCTTCCGGCAGCCGCTTTAATGGGATCGCTGCTGCTGCTGGCTGCGGACACGATTGGACGCAATGTCCTTTCCCCGTCGGAAATACCCGTGGGACTTGTCGTGTCAGCGCTCGGAGCCCCGTATTTTATTTATTTATTAATCAAAGTAAATTAATCGTGAGTGTTTAAAAGGCATTCCCGGATTTTTTGAACGATCAAATAAAATGTGAGTACAAAAAGGAGGACATCACAGCGGCAAGAAGGTCGAGGCGCAGCAGGCTCGAGCAGCGGAGCGTACACAGGACGTACGTGAGCAGCGGAGAGACAACGCGGGCGTTGAGATTCGCCGACGCTGTATCCCGGACTTTTTGAACAACCTCTAAAAGGAGTGTGGACAGATGGTAACGTTAGCAACAAAGGAACTTGGTATTGCTTATGGAGAGCATGACATTGTACGAGGATTGAATATGGACGTTCCGGAGGGAAAAGTCACGACGATTATCGGTCCGAATGGTTGCGGCAAATCAACGATTTTGAAAACGATGGCCCGGATTTTGAAGCCGAAAACCGGCGTTGTTTATCTTGACGGAAAAGCGATTCATCAACAATCAACGAAGGAAATGGCCAAAAAAATGGCTATTTTGCCGCAAACGCCGGAAGCACCAAGTGGGTTAACGGTTGCTGAACTTGTTTCCTATGGACGATTTCCCCATCAAAATGGATTTGGCCGCCTTGACAAGGAGGACCGCCGGGTGATCGACTGGGCGATTGATGTCACGGGTATGACTTCCTTTTGCGACCGCCCGATTGAAGCTCTTTCCGGCGGACAGCGCCAACGGGTGTGGATTGCAATGGCGCTCGCGCAGGAAACCGATTTATTGCTCCTTGATGAACCGACCACTTATCTGGACCTGGCCCACCAGCTTGAAGTTCTCCAGCTGTTGGAAAAGTTAAACAAAGATGAGAAGCGGACGATCGTCATGGTGATCCATGATCTGAATCACGCTGCCCGTTTTGCCCATCATATGGTCGCGCTCAACAGCGGTACGATTATTAAGGAAGGCGCTCCTAAGGAAGTCATGACTTCAGGAGTGCTGAAAGATGTGTTCAACATCGATGCCGAAATCGTCCAGGATCCGAGAACAGGAAAGCCGGTGTGTATCACCTATGATCTTTTTGGAGCCGGCGGCAGGGAGCGCATGGAAGAACGCCAGTTGGTGACTGCACTGGGCTAACTGGCCGCAGCAGCAAGAGCGCCATTTCGAAAGGGAACAGCGAGAGGTTCGACAATTGCTGGTGTTCGTTGAAGGTGAAAACACTGCATCCCTGTTTGTCGGCATGCGGATTCGGACTCGGTTTTCCAGCGAACGAGCGTCCCGGGATGCTCCCAGACGATCTGCATTAACGATTAGCATGGAAAGGGTGAGTGGCAGTGAAGCCAGAAGTAAACGAGCTTGCCGGGCAATTTGCCCGCGGTTCCTTAACGATCGACGGCGTTTATAAGACAACTTTACATTCGAGTAGTGTTTATTATGGACATAGCCGCAAGCACCCCACTCCAAATTCCGGCTTTTTGTTTACGTTAAAAGGGAAGGCGACGTTTGTGTTTAACGGGACACCTTATGAGCTCAGCCCGGGAAAAGTGGTGCATGGCGGCAAAAACATGGCATTGCAGGTAACAGTAGCGACGGCAGATTTTGAATATTGCCTTATTCACTATACCCTTCATGACGTGGCGGCCAACGAGATAAATTACACGAATTGTCATTTTTTGTTGCATCCCGGTGAACATCCGGCAATCACGGAAAAGCTGGAATTGCTGTACCAAATAAAGAGCACACCTGGAAATATCCCTGAAATCCATGCCAAAGCATTATTTTACACGATTTTTTATGACATGCTGACCTGTTCACGAAACCGGTTGAACCTGGAAAGCAAAACCGTCGTTGAACAGGTGGCGGAATATATACATAATCATTATATGGAGCCGTTGACGGTAAAAAAATTGGCGGACCTGTACGGCATGGATGAGAAAAGTTTCTCTTATTTTTTTAAGAAATATATTGGCATCTTTCCCATCGATTATCTCATTCAGCACCGGTTAGAGCGGGCAAAAAATCTGTTGGCGTCGAGCGGCAGCAGCATCGCCGATATCGCAGAAAGCGTCGGGTATCCGGATGCCCATTATTTTAGCAGGCTGTTTAAAAAGCACTGCGGCTGCCCGCCGTCAGAATTCCGCGCCCGAATGGGAAATTGTCCACCGGCAGATGAGTAATCGTCTATTTACATTCGCCATGTGCTTTTTTATAATCTTCAATGATAATGAAAATTATTATCATCGAAGATTTTTTTATTCAGAGCAAAATGGGAGGAACAAAGGTGGTTAATATGAGAAAATGGCATTTGCAGCTTATCGGCACGATGCTGCTGATCATCCTGTTAGCCGGGTGCGGCGGGACAGGGGAAGGAAGCAAGACAGAGAGAAACAGTGATGCGGTAGGGGAGAATGCCAGCACATCCGTTGAAGATGCCGGCGACGCGTTTCCGAAAACTATTAGCCATGCGAAAGGGGAAGCTGTTATTGAATCGAGACCGGAAACGGTGGCCGTTCTCTATTTTCCTTACGCGGAGCATTTGTTTGCCATCGATGAAGCATCGCTTGTAGGAGGCGTCGTCGGGTTGACATCGATGCAAAACTTTCCGGTGTACGATCCTTTTCTTGCTGATGGAGAAATCGTTGATCTCGGAAATGAGGCCAACCTTGAAAAAATCGTGGCCTTGAATCCCGATGTGATTATCGCCTCCGAGATGGACGAAAACATCTATGATCAACTGGAAAAGATTGCAGAAACGATTGTGATTCCGATGTCGGAAAATTGGCAGGAGACGATTGTTCAGGTTGCCGCGGTCGTTGGTGAAGAAGACGGTGCGCAACAGTACATTGAACGTTTTAACGAGCAGCTTGGCGATATCGCAGCAGTAATGGAGCAAACGGGTGAGAAAGGGAAAGCGGCTCTTTTCATGATGACATGGGGGAAAGGATTTAATTACTACAGCGGCATTCGGATGAAGAATTATTACGAGGAAATCGGCTTTGAGAAGTATGATCAATTGGAGGATTATGGAGAAATCAGTTTGGAAGGAGTAAGTGAACTGAACCCGGATTATATTTTTCTCGGTGAAGATTTTACGGAGTCGGCGGAATTAAAGCTTCAGGAGCTTGAGGAAAATTCGGTCTGGAATCAACTGACCGCTGTGAAAGACGGCAATGTTTTCATCGTCGATACGGAAATGATGGGACCGCTGGCAATGGGGCAATCCAAAGGGCTGGAAATCATTGAGCATATCTTGATGGAAACGGAATAAGACATTGCTTCCCCGGCCAAAAACGTTACTGTTTTTTCTACTCGTCACCGCTCCTGTAAATAATGTATAATAATGTTTGTGAAGGACGGAACAGCTTACTTTCATTGGAAAAGGGAACAGCACGCCGGCACCATGTTTCAGGAAGGAATGGAAGAGGCCGTTTCCTCATTCATGGGAAAGCGAGATTCAATGAGGAAAGAGAGTGGAACTTATGGGACGTAAGTGGAACAATATTAAAGAAAAAAAAGCGGCGAAGGATAAAAATACGAGCCGTATTTATGCAAAGTTTGGCCGTGAGATTTATGTGGCGGCCAAGCAGGGAGAACCGGATCCGGAAATCAACCAGGGGCTGAAGGTTGTGCTGGAACGAGCAAAAACATACAATGTTCCGAAGGCAATTGTGGAAAGGGCGATTGAAAAGGCGAAGGGCGGCGCGGAAGAAAACTACGATGAGCTGCGTTACGAAGGCTTCGGTCCGGCTGGCTCAATGATCATTGTTGATGCACTGACCAACAATGTGAACCGCACGGCAGCGGAGGTACGCGCAGCGTTTAATAAAAACGGCGGTAACATGGGCGTAAACGGTTCCGTGTCCTACATGTTTGAAGCAACCGCAGTCATTGGCGTTGAAGGGAAAACGGAAGAGGAAGTACTGGAACTGTTAATGGAAGCTGACGTCGATGTACGGGACATTCTTCAGGAAGAGGAAGCGGTCATTGTTTACGCGGAGCCTGACCAGTTCCATGAAGTGCAGGAAGCTTTTAAAGCGGCAGGAATAACGGATTTCTCCGTGGCTGAATTGACGATGCTTGCCCAGAATGATATTGCCTTGTCCGGGGATGCCCAGGTTCAATTCGAGAAATTAATCGATGCGTTGGAAGATTTGGAGGATGTTCAGCAAGTGCACCACAACGTGGAATAACCTGCCCCATGTCCCGTACAATTTTGTGAACATTTGATTTTAAGTGTTTGCTCAAAACGCCGGGCCAAATTGCGGCAGCCACGGGCGGGGGCGGAGCGTACATAAATAAAATCACTGTTCCTGTTAACCTTTAATTGGTGAAGCGGGAACGGTGATTTTTTGCTGTTTACGAAGTGGATTTGACTTAAGGCGTTTCCGCAATAAGTATTCAGAGTAACTCAACTCCTTGCGAAAAACGAATGTTATGCACTTATTCCGAACCTATACACCCTGATATCGAATCCCGAAGATGTTTCATGTCACTAATTGGAGGCAAGCCAAACATCCGGGCATATTCTCGACTAAACTGTGAAGGACTTTCATAACCAACTTCAAAACCAACAGCTGCGGCTTCGGGTGAGCCAGACAGCAATAGACGGCGTGCTTCCTGCAACCTGATCAGCTTCTGATATTGCAATGGACTCATTGCAGTGACCTTCTTGAATTGATTATGAAGGGAAGATGTGCTCATATTAACGTAATTCGCCAATTCTTTAATTCGCAATGGTTTTGAAAAATCACGCTGAATGAGCTGGATAACCTTCGCAATACATTGTGCATGACTTCCAATCATAGCGAATTGCTTAATAAGGTTCCCCTGCTTCTCTTGTAAAATACGATAAATAACTTCACGGACGTATAAGGGAGCGAGGGTTGGAATATCATTGGGTGAGTCTAAAAGGTGAACAAGTCTTAACACTGCATCAAGCAAAGTAAAGTTTGTGTCACCAACATGCAACCCTCTGCCCGAATCTGACTTGTTGACCCATGCCTGATTAGAGTGCTTGATGATATCGAGGATTTCGTCTGTGCTGAAATTTATTTGAGCACATAAAAAAGGCTCTTGAGGAGTAGCACTAATAATCTGACCAGAAACAGGTAAGTGGACGGATGCAACTAAATATGAAGATGAATCATATAAATAGCTTTCATCTGCAAGCATGACTACTTTAGAGCCTTGTGCAATCAGACACAGTGATGGATCATAAATGGAATGAAGTGGTTCAGATACAGTGGATGCGCGGATTAGACGCAAAAAAGGAATAGCTGTAGCGTGCGTCCCATCTGATTTTGCATGAAAATTAATTAATGAAGCCAACTCTTTTTGATGTTCTATAAACTTTTTATCAGGTATTTTCTTCCCCATTTCTGAGATTCCTTTCAATCATTGTTAATCTAATTATCATATATGGTATAGGATTAGGCAATGATTAAAAAGGAATACGCTATCGATCTGCGTTGTTTTAGATATATAATTGCCTCATTAAAAAAACAAAGCGGTTGCATGCTGCGAAAATTGAGGAGGATTTTATAATGAATACAACGATTGGACAAAGAGTGGCCATTGTTACCGGAGGTTCGCGGGGAATTGGGAGAGCAATAGCAGAACGTCTTGCTTCTGATGGCCTGGCAGTAGTTATCGCCTACGGAAATAATACCGATGAAGCGGATAAAACTGTAGATGGGATAGCAGCAAAAGGCGGATGGGCTATTGCTGTTAAGGCGGATGTTAGCGACGAAGATGCAGTTAACGAACTTTTTGATAAGGCAGAAAAAGAATATGGCGGCGTAGACGTGGTAGTAAATTCTGCAGGTATCATGATACTTGACACAGTGGCTAACTTTGACCTGACTAAACTTGACCGTATGCATCGTACAAATATTCGAGGTACTTTTGTTGTTAACCAGCGGGCGGCGCGTCGTGTACGATCTGGCGGTGCAATTATTAATCTTTCGACATCGGTAAAAAAGCTTGCCTTTCCAACTTATGCCGCCTATGCCGCCAGTAAGGGGGCTGTTGATGCCATTAGTCTCGTACTTGCTAAAGAACTCCGCGGTCGAGATATTACAGTAAATGCAGTAGCTCCCGGCCCAACCGCAACAGAACTATTTCTGGAGGGGAAAGATGCAGAAACAATTGATCGTCTGGCCAAGATGAACCCTATTGAACGTTTAGGGAGGCCGGAAGATATCGCTGAAGTAGTTTCTTTTATCGCCGGACCGGCTAGATGGGTAAATGGTCAAACTATTTACGCAAATGGTGGGATGGTATAGACCAAAATAAGAATTACCTGGAGGATAAAATTTTTACAATGTTTTTTTTGCAATCTGATATCAGAGCTAGGATGGAAGGGATGCAATACAATGACAAGGTTAGGAGAAAATCGCTGATTGAACCTCTTTCAATGAATTCAGGGCACCAGTTAATACGGTGTCCTGAATTTTCGTGCTATTAATGATACGGTGAACCGGATCATTAATAGTGGTAAAGCAAAGGTTTGAACTAACGCATTTGCAGAAGAGGTATACGCAAAGGGATTGGACGAAATTTTGACGTGACGACAGATTCGGAAAGCTATAACAAAATTGTCGGTCCTGTTGAGGGTTTAAAAAGTATATCCACTACATTTATGGTTATTGTCTTAATTTTTGGAGGAATCATTATTTCATTCTTGTCTTCTATCGCCATTCGAGAGCGTAAATACGAGATCAGCGTGCTTCGTGCAATGGGCATGAAAAAGCATATGGTGGCGCCTGGACTTTGGTCTGAAATGCTTCTCATCACTTGTCTGTGCCTAGTCCTTGGAATTGGAGTTGGAACGTTAGCTGCCTAACCTGTAACCAATGTCCTACTTGAACATCAAATTGAAGGGTTGAAATCCCCAGTTGGCAGCTCTGGAATGGTCGTAAATGGAGCCGGAATGGTGGGAGGTCAGTTCAATCCGGAAGTGGAGCCACTCAAAAATATAGAAATATCACTTAGCTTAGTTACGATGCTGCAAATTATTGGCATTGTGCTATTGCTCGCTTCGCTGGCAGGTTTAGTATCGATTAGAAAAATAACGAAATACGAGCCGAGCAAAATACTGAATGAAATTTTAAAGATCAAGTTTTTATTAAGCAATCAGCAGAACCTCATTGCTCCTTTCTTGCCTGCTAACATCTTTGTAATCTGGATTACAGAAGAGGACATTATGGTCGTTTATGATGAATAATGTAACGCTAAAGGTTATGTTACACGAGGAACGATTATCGCGGAGAGTGGAGCGGTTGTCGTTCGCAACATTGAAAGGAGGGGCAAAATGTTACATGATGAGGCGATGGAAAACATAACATCCTTTTTGCCACAAATAAAGATATTTGAATCGCTTCCGGCAGAAATTATCCGCGAAATCGAACAGTTGGTAACAAGATCAAATACGTATAAGCTTTCAAAAAACGCTATTCTTCAGACGCCCGGTAATGAAAGGAATGGCTTGTTTTTCGTAATCGCCGGTAAACTTCGCTTATACAAAATCAATTCGGCTGGCAAACAACATACGGTCTGCATCCTAAGCGAAGGCGGCATGTTTGGCGAAGTTGAAACGTTTTCATTGGGCACAGGCGGGACTTATGTGGAGACGATGGAAGACTCGATTGTTTTTTCGATTCCGTCTGAACAATTCGAACCGCTTTTAGGTAAGTATTCCGAATTGTCTTTGCGATTTTTATCGGAAATAAGCAATCGCCTGCAAGAGCAGGATGAATTGGTGGAAAAATTGGTTTTTTGGGATCTACGTGGTAAAGTGCTTTACTTTCTCAACCGACTATCTAAAAAGTTCGGCATTGAAGAAAATGGATACCAAAAAATCGATATTCCCCTGACTCATCAAGAATTGGCCAATATGATCGGTGCCACAAGAGAAGCAGTATCGCTTACCATACAGGACTTATCTAATGAAGGTATTATCATTACCAGCCGTAGAATGGTGATGATTGATGTCGAAAAAGCGATGAAAGAACTGGCTTGATTTCATGATCCGTATGAGTTTCCCTTCGACTGTATGCTTTTCTGCGTAATCTACATTACTGACGAATTATTCAGCTAGCGTTATGATAAATGCCGTAACAGAAATACTGAAATAAGAAATTATGGAGGAGTCAACATGTCCAATCAACTAGTTCAACTGAATATTCGATTTAAAGCTAAACCAGGGAAAAAAGAAGAATTTCGCAAGGAGCTATTTTCCCTTATTGAGGAGATGTCATCCGAGAAGGCATTCATTAGCGCCATTGTTTCGGACGATCTGGATCAGCCGGATGACTTGATCATTTATGAAACATGGCAAGGTACGAGAGACAGCTGGCTTGCAGAAGAATTTACTAAGCCATACCGCAAGAATTACGAAGGAACACTGACCGATTTAATTGTGGATAGAAGCGTCAGCTGGCTGGAACCGAAGGGAGAATGGGGAAGTCATATCACGAATGCGAGATGACGTTGAAGCTTTAACGCTTTGGATGAATTAATTTCATGGGAGGCATATAGACATGGGGAAATTTGAAGGAAAGGTAGCAGTTGTCACCGGAGGAACAAGCGGTATCGGACTTACGACGGCACAACGATTCGTTTCGGAAGGTGCGAAGTGGAAGGACCTATTACGCGGTGGATGAGAAGATCAGTTCGTTATTTTACTTCTTGCCTGCGATATTGACGAGAACGATTGAATTCGAGGAGCAAGTCGGTTATGCCAATGGAGCGAGGATTACGGATGAGAACCATGCAGTCAACGTTGTCGACATTCCGGTCATGAACGACCGGAATGTCTATGACCTGAAGTTCTACCAGGAGGAAGGGATGGAATATTTGCAAGCCGGCGGCTGGACCTACATCGACGAAGGGGCCGTGAAGCCAATCTACGCTGGCGTATCTTCCATCGTTACCATTCCTTCGTCGGACAACGCACGATGGTTCAAGATCGGCGAGAAAGTTGCCGGTAGGACGATGGCGGTTCATCTGCCGCCAGATGGTGTAATTGTGTTCGGCGGCGAAGCAGGGGACATCATTCGAATTGCCTTTCATCCCAAGTTATTATAAGTTATTTTACTTTGTTGCGATGGATCAAAGAAGGGTCACCCAATTGGTGGCCCGAATCCCCACATAGCGTAAGTCTTCAGTCGATTGTAGGGGATGGAGCGTTCCGGTCGCTTAAGGGCAAATAATGTTCGAATGTGGCGGTCAGGATTTCGACTCTCGTTTGGATTGTTCGTCAAGCTGAAGGAAAGAATGGGACGTCAGCTTGTTCAAGAAATCTATGATGAACTTCAACTGCTCCTCTGTATACTCGGCCATCAAACGGGCCGCGCCAGCCTGAATACGTTCCTCCACTTGCTCGTGTAGCTTATAGATCTTCTCTCCCAGCGGTGTAAGCACAAAATGCAGTTCCTTTTTGTTGCCCGGAATCGTCACGAACGCTATCAAACCGAGCGCCTTAAGTCGTCTCGTCAGTTTAGAAACTGTCCCCTTAGGAATGTCGAACTGGCTCGACAGCGAGCTTCCGTTCGCCTGGCCGAGCTTGCCGATGCCGTCCAACACATGAATCATCATAAACGTCATCTCGTGCATTAGGGCCTGCACCTGCGGGTCCGAAGTTTGCGCCAACGCCCAAGCCTTTTCCTCATCGTCCTCTTCATTTATTTTTTTTGCAAATCGCATAAATGCTTCGAACACTTCTTGGAGCAAGCGCTCGTCATGGGGCTGATTCATGTTTCCGTACTTCCTTTCAATCGTAACGTTAATCTTAGTATAACAAATGAAACCAAGTTCGTAAATAATGTTTCTTAGAAACAATATTGACATCCGCAACTCCTGGTGTTATATTGTTTCCGAGAAACAAAAAATATAAAGGAGTGTCTTACCATGAATAACACATCCTCATCCACGACCAATGAAGTGCTGGCAACAATCATGAGTCATCGCTCGATCCGGAAATTCAAGAACGAAGAGCTGACGCCGTTTCAAATCGAAACGATCGTTCGGGCCGCCCAGATGGCCTCGTCCTCCAGATTCATGCAAGCCTACTCGATCATCGGTCTTACCGACCCCGCCTTAAAGCGCGAGCTGAGCGAAATCGCCAAGACGCCGTATATCGAGCAGAACGGACACCTGTTCATCTTCTGCGCGGATCTGAAGCGACTTACAGTTATGGGAACCGAGCAAGAGAAACAGGATATGCGAATGATGCTGGAGAGCTCCTATCTTTATCAAATCGCGGTTATCGACACAGCGCTGGCCGCCCAGAACGCCGCTCTGGCTGCAGAATCGCTCGGGCTTGGCGCCGTTATGATGCAATCGGTCAACAAGGATATTCGGCGTCTTGACCAGATGCTGGCTCTGCCGGAATATGTCGTTCCCCTTTTCGGGATCGCTGTCGGCGTACCTGACCAGCAGCCCGAAGTTAAGCCTCGCCTTCCGCTAGAAGCCGTTTATTCCGAGAATCGTTACCCATCCGAAAGCGATATGCGGGAACAAATCGAAGCGTACGATGATGGAATGAGACATTACTACCAAACCCGCAGCGAGAACAACCGCGACGCCTGCTGGTCGCGCAGTCACATCGACCTGCTCAAAATGCAACTGCCTGTCGGCAGCATGACGGAGTATTTGCATGACAAGGGCGTAAACAGAAGCTGAAAATGACCATAATAAACGAAAAAAGGAGTGGCGTTAATGCCAAATTTAAGTACCGCCAATCAACTCACTGCGCTTGAACAGCAATTGCTTAACCGCGCAACCGAGTTCGTTCCCTATTTGCAAACGTTCGGGACGCTTATTGATGAAGAAAGAGACATTCCCAATGAGGTCATTCAGAAAATTTCGGACGCCGGGCTATTCAAGCTTGGCACGCCGAAGGAGTACGGCGGTCATGATGTTAGTATCCGTGCTATGGTCGAGATTATTTCCGAGGTGGCAAGGGGGAATGGCTCTGTCGGCTGGGTCGTTCAGATTATCAACGGGAACAATTATAACGCATCATTGTCTTTTCCACCCGCCGTTCTAGATTTGATCTTTAATCAGGAGGAAGAGGTGCGCTTTTGTTCCGTCTTGCTAGCACGTAAAGCGACCGTGGAGAAAGTTGACGGAGGGTATTGGGTAAAAGAAGGCTTCTGGGGGTTTGGTTCAGGCTCTAAACAAGCAACTCACGCATTGCTAAATTTGTTGGATGCACCGGCCATGAGCAAGTCAAATGGGCCGACGCTGGCCGTAGTCCCAATGAGTCAAGTTACCATTGTAGATGATTGGTATACGATGAGCTTAAGAGGCTCTGCGAGCAACAGTTTACAGATGAAGGATGTCTTTATTCCGGAGCAATTTGTCCTCGTCCAGGATATGAAACAAGCGCCTCCTATGCCTATTGAAGTAACGGGTCGTGATCAATACAGACCTTATGTGCAGCTTATTACCAACATAACAACTGGGATCAGCGCCATTCTCGGACTTGCCCGAGGGGCTGTCGAGCATTTTGTTGAAAAGGCTCCCCACAAGGGAATCACAATGACAGTCCATACGTCTCAAGCGGCTGTAGGCCATATCCAGTATACAGTAGGACTTGCGGCTATGAAGGTCGAATCCGCACATCTTCATATCGGTCGGGCGATAGACAACTTGGAGCGTCACGTGAAGAACGCAGAACAATTGAGTTTAAAGGAAATTGCGCAGCTTCAGACGGATATGACTTACGCAGCCATGTTATGCTGGGAGGCCGTAGATCTGCTAGTAGCGGAGAGCGGAGGGAGTGTCATTGCCGACTCTAATCGCTTGTCTCAAATTTTTCGGGACATTAGGGGCGGCTCCAATCATGCGCTGACCACGGCATCCACCGGACTGGAGCTATATGGAAGAGTGTTGATGGGTATGCCTCCACAGCACCTTCTGACATTAGCTGCCGCATCCTTTTTAAAACAACCAGCAAGCGAGTTGAGTAAATGATGAGCGATAATTAAAGATTGTATTTCCAGGAAAGCCTTAAATGACCATGGTATACCTGGAGGGGGGCTTTTACATACGAAATGCAAAAATCTCCCTCCGCCGTTTTAGCTGAAGGGGCATCGTGTGAAGATGAGTTCTACAAGATTATAGAGAAGTTTAAGCAAGTTCGTTTTAATGGATATAAATGTTGATGTAGGTTTTAAAACCTCATTTAGATTAACCACGGTGAACAGGATCACAAGTAACGGCAAATTTTTTCGATTGACAGAAACAAGAATTTGTGATAATTTCACGGTAGGATAATAAAGGCAATGCAACCTTCGGGTTCAACCTCGCTGTGAAGTGGGTTGGACCCTTTTTGCATTCCAAAATTAGAGGAGGATTAATAATGTTGAGAACAGAATTGCTGTTACAGCGGCTGGGCGAGATCGGCAAGTCGCTTGAACGTAAGGGGGGAGCTTTTTTATTATTAGGAGTTGGTTCCGTTGGGGGCGAGACAGAACGGTTGGATGAATATTCGGATTTGGATTTCTTTGTCATTGTAAAGCCCGGGGAGAAAAACAGATATATAGACCGATTGGATTGGCTCGAGGACGTACACCCTCTTGCCTATTCGTTTAAGCATTCGGATGTTGGCTACAAGGTACTGTTTGAGGACGGTATTTTCGGGGAATATGCTGTATTCGAGGAATGGGAGCTGGCGAACGCGGCCTATACGGAAGGCAGGGTCATATGGAAGGATCCCATGTATGCCAATACGGCAATCGTCAAACCTTCCAACCTGGTCCCAAACCTAAAAGTGGATTCCTTGGACTTTCCTTTAAATGAAGCGTTAACAAATCTATACGTGGGGCTAGGTCGCTATGCAAGGGGAGAGCGTCTATCCGCGACGAGGTTTGTTCAAGGTTACGCTGTGGACAGGATTCTATCCGTGCTCCATCTGCTGGAGCAAGAGGTGGACTACTTCCCCGACCCATTCGGCAATGAGAGGCGGCTAGAGAGGAGATACCCCCGTTTTGCGGAAATCATAGGAGACATGATACAGGGATACGATCATGTTCCCGAATCGGCACTTTGCATTTTAAATTTCATAGAAGAAGTGTATCCAGTCAATCGAAGGTTAAGCGATGAGATACGGCGATTGGCTAATCTAACTTGCCGATAAAAGCAGCGCGGAGAGCCGTACCACAAGTAACGACGGATTTTTAGAACCCTGGGGAAGGCGCATCAGCGTTTGAGTAGGTTGAGATAAGAAATCGAAAGCTTTAGGTAGGGACTTGCTCGTAGAAGTATAGGCAGAGACCTAGTCAGCGTTGTGGTCGCAACGGGATCGAATTGCCGCAATTACTTCGAACAATGAACAATCACAAATAATGTTAGTGGACAAACACAAAAGGACCGTTCGTGTTATTTAGACGTCTCCTTTTGGTTTTCTTAAATGCTCCAGTGGCACCTGTTTAAGAAGATTAATACTTTACCGGACGTAAAAAAGTAAATTGTCTTTTCCCATGTTTTAGGCGTTTAACTTGTTCAAACCATTCATGCTCTACTTTCTGGTTCTTATCACAAATAATAGATACAACAGCATTATTCAAATCCAGTGTATAATAAACATTTTTAAGCATTTGTTCTATTGGGTTCATATTCTTGGTTCCCTTCCAAATCGCCATATTTCCATATGGTAAGTCAGTTATGACAATATTGATATTTCTAAAAACAGGAGGTTTGGAACTTGTTATGTCCCAATCTAAACATTGAATATCTTTAATATGATTAGAATCCAAAGTCGTGGAAATTAATCGTTTTACACTTTGTAGTGCTTCCAGATGAGACACCTTTCCAAATTTATTGTAATTTTGTAGTATATTCTTTTTTCTTTGAAATAGTCCATTGGATGTAAGCAGATTTAAATTTCTTTTTGCATAACCTACAGCTTTAATATCTATTTCGGTGCCATATACTCTTTCTATTTTTTCTCTATATAAAAAACCAATTACTGTTAATAAATGGGCTCCGCCGCAACAAGGATCATATATTGATATACAATCATTTGAATTGATATAGGACAAACATCTTGACATAATTTCACTGGCTATCCTAACAGGAAATGCTGGTGTTTGTGGAGCATTAATCAGTACTCTTCCACTTGAAAAATCACGATGATCTTTTTTTTCTACTTCGTATTTAAACTTCATCTTTACTTCCACCTCAGTCTACGATTATTTCATCATGCAACATTTTCTATCGCTATGAGCTCCTCATTACTTATTTTTATGTGTTGTTTGATCAATGCCGGGAACAAACGCGCCATGTGGGTCGATATGTCTTCTTTCTTTCATCCCAATCAATTCGAAGGATTGCTTATTCACAATTCGATGCTTCATATTTCAACAACCTCTCACTCATTGTTATATTTTCAACTTTTCGAAAACATAGATTGTGGGATGTAAACCTTTGAGACTTAATGGATAGGATTTTAGGATCTGCAAATGGGAGGACTGAGCAACTTTCACGATTTCATCCCAACCTTCTGATAAAATGACCGCTTTCCCATGCTCTTTCAGGACGCGAGCGATTTCATTGATAATTTCTCGATTGATGAGGTCTATTTCTTCCTCCTGTGTAATTTGTCTTCCAAAAGGGAGATTTGTCACGACCTTATCGATAGAACTATTAGCAAAATCCAATTGACGAGCATCCCAGTGTATGATTTCCACCAATGTGTCCATTAGATTCTCGTTCGCTACTTCAAGCGCCTGACGATTGATATCCCCTCCTCCTATATAAGTGAATGGATACGACAATCGTTCAGACAGGACTGTGCCTGATCCGCAGCATGGGTCTATAAAAACATCTTCCTCATCAGGATGAGAAAGCCATACCATCGCATGTGCAACAGTTGGTAACAGGGCCGCTGCCGAAAAATGGCGATCTGTTCGTCTAAAGCGATAGGATGCATTTGTTCGTTTGAGCGAAAATAGTCCTTCCTGTTCGTCAATATCTAATCGAAAGTTCACATCAGGCCGACGGTTTATACTTTTTTTTGTGTGTGGATAACGTTGTTTAATGCCATCCATTGCAGTCTTCGCAGCTTCAAACCGGCTGTAGTTGTGGTTTCCTTTCCGACTGGTGTTCACATGATAGGAAGTCCCTTTTTTTAAAAAGGGCTTTAGGTTTAAATGAAACATTTGATCACGTAATTGATCTAGATGCGAACGATGCAAGCCAATATCTAATTTCGAAATCAGTAAATACAAATTATCTGCTATTTTTAATTCCTTTAGCTGTTCAATGTTTAAAGCCGTTCTAATGAAAACTTTACCCCTTGTTCGTTTGATCACCTTGGTGGCATAAAGTTTTTCTTGGATCTCCTCTATTAAAATGTCCTCTAAACCAGGTAATACGGTAGCAAAATAGTCCATGTGCATCATCACCTCCGTTCTCTTAGACAAAAGGTACCAAGTTTGAGAAGAAGTATCCCGACAAAACATAACCTATTTTTGTCGGATTTACAGGTCTAAAACAGTTAACACGAAGATCCGATAATATTAGAATAGGAAATGTCGGGAATATGACGTTGGAAAAAGCGTACAATGCTAAAGGATGGGAAGGTGTAAGACATGAATGTGCTGAAGGATATGAATAATGCCTTGGAATATATCGAGGAAAACCTTGAGGATGATTTAGATATGGCTGAGATCGCCAACATTGCCCGTTGTTCAGAATTTCACTTCAAAAAAATGTTTTCCTATTTATCTGGGATTACTTTATTAGAATATATAAGAAGAAGACGGTTAACCATGGCAGGTTTTGAGTTGAAAAATCCAAAGATGAAAGTCATCGACGTCGCCATCAAATATGGCTACCATTCACCTGATGCTTTCGCGAGAGCTTTTCATCAATTGCATGGTATTAATCCTTCCGAAGTAAATGAAAAGGGAAGATCCCTTAAAGCGTTTCCTCGTATGACCTTCCAATTCACGATCAAAGGAGGGGACGCAATGGATTATCGTATTGAAGAAAAAGAAGCCTTCAATCTTGTAGGTATAAAAGAAAGAATCCCACTCGTCTATAAAGGAGAAAATCCTGCGATAACAGAAATGGTGAGACAATTAACTGAGAACGTCTATGTAAAACTAGACTCTCTGGCAAATGTAGAACCTTATGGTGTATATCATGCTTCATTCAACTTCACGGATAGGGAAAACGAGGAAAATGCTCAGTTGGATCACCTCATTGGTGTAGCTACGACAAAAAAGGATTGGCATGGCTTATACGGTTATAATGTTTCTGCGAGAACATGGGCAATTGTCACTGTCAGCGATCATGCTCCTGAGACAATACAAAATACATGGGGGAGAATTTACTCGGAGTGGCTGCCTTCATCGAATTACGAAGTCGCCGAAGGCCCTGAAATATTGTTGTTTGCTGAAAGCATTGATAACAAAAACTCGCATCAGCACACCGAAATATGGATTCCCGTACAAAAAATGAAACAAAGTTAACCAAATTGTGAGGTGAGATGTTTTATTCCTCATCTATAGTTCGTTCATGTTGCTAAGTGAATAGGTCCATAACGAATGACATTGTAAGCCGCATTCTTCCGTTGTGAAGTGCGGCTTTTCCTAATAGATACCCAAACCTCATTTTCTTCCTAAGTTATAGTCACGGCATCTCTTTGTTTGACGAATGTGTCAATGTAAGGAGGTGAGGCATGTTTAAAGAATTTTAAAAAGGAAGAAGTTTCATTGGAATCACAACAGACAAAATGATTTTGATTCGATAGTTTGATATAATTTGAAATAATTCACTTTGTAGGAAATCTCATTTGTTATTGATTTTTTTCAGGAGGGTCACTCAATGGAGATGAATATATTTGTTGTGGAAGATGACGACGCCGTGTTTACTGCTTTGAAGACAGGTTTGGAATCCTGGTCATTTAAGGTGACAGGACCTGATCGTTTTGATGAAGTCATGCGCTTGTTCACGGAGCAGCAGTCTCAGCTCGTCATCATGGATGTGGTGCTGCCTAAGTTTGATGGCTTTTATTGGTGCCGGGAAATTCGCGCTGTATCTGAAGTTCCGATTATCTTTTTGTCATCACGAGATCATCCAATGGATATGGTGATGGCGATGAATATGGGAGCAGACGATTATATTCAAAAGCCGTTTCATACGGAAGTTCTTCATAGCAAAATTCAAGCCATTCTTCGACGGACTTATGCTTATGGAAAAGACAAGTCGAATATTATTGAATGGAATGGCGCTTTGATTGATATTCAACGAGGAGTAATCCGTAAAGAAGTGGATCTGACAAAGAACGAATTTTTTATGCTTACCGTCCTCGTCGAGTCTAATAATATAATTATTTCGCGCCATGGTTTGATGCGAAAGCTTTGGGAAGATGAGCAGTTCGTGAATGACAATACACTTACGGCTAATATTACTCGATTACGGCAAAAGCTGGAGGAGATCGCACTGTCTGAGGCGATTGTGACCAAAAAAGGGTTAGGTTATATGGCTATTTCTTTTAGGAGGACTCCCCATGTTTACCCAATACATCATATTAAGAAAAAGTTGGGTTCTTTTGTTTGCTTCCTTGCTCGGTGTGACCAATTTGTTGATTATGCTTGAAAGACGAACATGATATTTTACTTTTGGCATTTGGATACAGCTCTCCTTCTTTATGAGTAGTGTAACATATTTTATCCTATTAGTATTTTACGTAACACTAGCATTCTGTTTTTTAGTTTGCTAGTCGAACTTTTTACTTAAAGTCAATTACAAATTAGTGTTTTATAGGTGGAATGGTTATATTATTTTCATCTTTTAAAGAAACATGTAATTCATGATGACGATTTATAGAGGCAAAAAAAACATTCCTTATTTCATTAACTCCTTGATAGGATAATTGCTGTTTTAACCACGCTTCATTTAAACTAAAATCTCTCAGGACGTTTGAGTAAATGGTTCCCTCTAAGATAACAGGAAAGGAAATCGTAGATGTTGTTTTTATAATCTTCATATCTTCTAACGTTACTGAATTTTTTTGTGGTTTTTTTAGCACACTTAAAGCCCCATTTGCTTCGATAATTGCTGTTTCTACTTCACTAATATCAAATACATTTTTTTCTCTAAGCATTTGAAGGATATTATCAATAGAATAACGTATTTTTTTAAGGTTATTATTGATAAATTTCCCATTTTGAATAACAACAGTTGGTTCGAATGTAAATAATCTACCTATTTTTCGATTGGAAATCTTCCAGTTCGCAACAATCCTTTGAACAATTCCAATTGCAATTATAGCTACAGCAGTTGAAAAATGTTTAATATTAGGATCTGCGATATCAGCTCCAACAACTGCTCCCAGTGTGACGACAACCAAAAAGTCAAATACTGGCAATTCGCCAATTGCACGTTTTCCCATAAATATTGTTATAATCAATAGCAACGGTAAAATAGTTGCTATTCTCCCTAAGATTAGTAGTATTTCTTTTATAAACTCAAACATTTTTACACCACTTTCCTACAGTTTTTTACCCAAAAAATATTACAGTATCATTTTTTCCAGGATTTAATAGATAAATACGCATTTAGTGCAAAAAAACTCCCCTACAGAAATTGTGAGGAATTAGATAGTTATTAATACTTTTTCAAATTCTACTATGTGCTGAGAAATATTTTAACTAGTAATAGTAACTGCTTGCGAAAAACGAATATATGTTTGTATTATATAAGTATGAATATAAATGAAAAACAATACCAATAGGTGATAAGATGAACGAGGAAATCCGGCTTTCGGTGCGGGCGTTAGTGGAATACGTGTTCAGCAGCGGCAGCATTGATACAGCATGGCAAATAAACAATTCAGCGCTTCTTGACGGTGTCAAAACCCATCAGCGGGTACAAAGCTTCTATCGGGACGAGGATCAAAAAGAAGTGCCGCTGACATGTACAGTGGAATATCAGGGGTTTCTATATCAGCTCGAAGGTAGATGTGACGGCATTCTTTTCCGCGACGACGAAGTCATCATCGACGAAATTAAGTCGGCCTCCGGCGGCGTGGCACATATCGACGCCGATCACAGCCAAGTCCATTGGGCCCAGGCGAAGCTGTATGGGTATATGTACGCAAAAAATGAGCGTCTCCATGACATATCCGTGCAGGTAACCTACGCTGATGTCGGAAGCGAGAAGCTGAAAGCGTCGATGAAACGGTTTACCTTTCAGGAGTTGGAGGGCTTTACCAACGGTGTTTTAGAAGAATATACGAAACTTGCCGCAATGAAACTGGCATTTGCCCGACTGAAAACAGCGTCGATGAAGCAGCTGTCATTTCCGTTTCCCCATTATCGGAAAGGGCAGCGGGATCTCGCTGTCGCTGCATACAAGACGATCATTGATGGGAAAAAATTGTTCGTGAAAGCGCCAACCGGGATTGGAAAAACGATTTCCGTGATTTTTCCGACAGTGAAAGCTATCGGGGAAGGGAAGATAAACAAGCTTGTTTACATGACCGCGAAAACGATTGCCCGCACGGTAGCGGAAGAAGCGTTTGCATTGTTGAGGGAAAACGGCCTGAGAATGAAGGTATGTACAATCACGGCCAAGGATAAAGTATGCTTTAAGGAAGAAACGATTTGTCAAAAGGACTATTGTGAATTTGCCGATGGCTATTACGACAGGATCAACGAGGCGATTCTCGATATCTATGAACATGAGGACGCTTTTGACAGATGGACGGTGGAAAAATACGCACGAAAGCATACCGTCTGTCCCTTTGAGTTTTCCCTCGATCTGGCGCTGCTCGCCGACGGCATCATTTGCGATTATCATTATGTGTTTGATCCGAAGGTATATTTAAAACGATTAGCCGCTGAAAGCAAAAATGGCTACGCGCTGCTCGTGGATGAGGCGCATAATCTTGTTGACAGAGGACGTGCGATGTATTCCGCATCGTTAAGCAAATCGTTGTTTCTGAACGTGAAGCGGTTGTATGCGGCAAAGGTAGCCGGAATTGCCCGGGCTGCCGGAGACATCAATGCCTATATACTGGCTGTAAAAAAAGAAAAGCTGACGGAAGCCTATGCGACATGTAAAGACAAACTGGAGGAATTGTCTGTATTGCTGCGTCGTTTTCTTGAAGAAAGTGAGGATTTTTTGCTTCGCGGACAAAAGGATGACGCATATGAATCGCTGCTGGAAGCTTACTTTACAGCGAATGCGTATTTAAAAATTGCAAAGCTATACGATGACAATTATCTTACTTATCTGGAGCGGCATAAAAGTGAAGTTACCGTGAAAATTCTTTGCCTTCATCCTGCTGCTAACTTGCGGGAGTTTATGAAAACTTACCGGGCCGCGATCTTTTTTTCGGCAACGCTGATTCCCGGAAATTATTACAAGGAAATGCTGGGCGGCGACAAGGAAGATTACACCCTCTCATTATCCTCGCCGTTCCCCAGGGAAAATCTTGAGCTGTACGTTGTGCCAGTTTCGACGAGGTACAAAGATAGAGAACGGACATTCCAAACGATCATTGATGCCGTTTATAGCAATATCTTATCGCGGAGCGGCAACTTTTTGATTTTCTTCCCGTCCTATCAATATATGAACGCTGTCTTTGAACGGTTTACTGAACAGCATCCCGATGTTCCCGTCAGCGCGCAAGATCCTGCCATGAGCGAAGCAGACAGAGATCGGTTTTTGCAGCGGTTTTCTGCTGATAACAGCGGCAGTTTGTTAGGGTTTGCCGTATTAGGCGGTATTTTTTCCGAAGGGATTGACCTGAAAGGGGACAGGCTTGTCGGCGTGTTTGTCGTCGGCGTCGGCCTGCCGCAACTCAATACGGAACAGGAAATATTGAAAGAGCACTTCCGGTCCAGCGGGAAAAACGGCTATGACTACGCTTATGTCTATCCGGGAATGTGCAAAGTGCTGCAGGCGGGGGGACGGCTGATCCGGACGGAAACGGACAAAGGCTTGCTGGTATTGCTGGATGACCGGTTTTTAACGCCGAAATACCGGCAGCTGCTCCCCGATGAGTGGCGGCATTTCCGCTTAATGAACTAATATTCACTTGTCCTGAAGCTGCAAGAAGGAAGCAAGGAACTCGTCGCTGCTCATTGAAACAATGGTTGCAGGAAAATCACCTTCTTTTAGACAAACCGCAAGCTTGTAGTCGTGCCCAAGCTCGTATTGGCGAAACTGGAATCGTTCCTTGTCCTCCGAAAGGCCGCGGTGATTCATAAAGGAAATGTTGTCCTCCTGAACAGCGACGGAAAACGAATGAAGCGGCAAGGACAGTCCTTTCCCCACTGCCTTGATGTAGCTTTCCTTCAACGTCCATAAATCGTAAAAGTAGGATAATCTTTCAGACGGCGCGCGTTCGAGCAAGTCGCGATATTCCTGGTTGGAAAAAAAGCGTTCGGCGAGCTTGAAGTCAATACGCCGTATTTTTTCCACATCAATGCCGGCCTCGGCCTGATGGACCACACCTACCACCCAGCTTCCGGAGTGGGAAATATTAAAGTGCAGCGAGCTTGCCGGGTACTCGAGGATCGGCTTACCGTATGGATTATACCGAAACGACATTTCCTCGTTCCGGCAACCGCTGCTTTTCTGTAGCATATACCTCGTTAACAGCGCACCGATGAGTGCCCGGTGCGCATCTTCCGGTTTGCGATATTTTTTTATTTTGTCGCGCTTTTCCTGATCAAGATATGCCAATAGCTTTTTACACATGAAATCATCGATGTTGTTTTTGATATTTACCACATAAATTTCCGCGATCATATAAAACCTCCATTCCAGCCATTGATCCGGTTTTTAATCAAAGTAAAGAGAACATTACCAGTTCTAGCGATCAGTAACGGTGGGTAACAGCAGGCTGTTGACCAGCCGGGACGACACGCTTACCAACGCGGCGGCAGCGGACATGTCGTTGAGCCTGTTTGCTGATACAAGTGTAACACGACAACCATTGTATACAAAGCAAAGCCAAGGTTGGTAGATGTTCGAACATCCTCTAAAAGATTATCCCACAATTGGGGGATCTTCAATGATTTTGCTTTCGGCAGCCTGCGGCAAGCTCAGCGAGAAAAACGTTGAGAAATAGCTGAAGCGTTTTTCATGAACAAAGCAGCCAGAGTGGAAGGAATTTTTTATGCAAAAGGCTTAACCATTCCTTCAATTGAGGGGCAGAAAAAATGAAAAGTGTAGAAATCATTTCTTTCGTTTACATTTATAAGAAACAATATTATACTTGCATTAACGAAGAATTTTCGTAATATTGCAAACTGTGACATAATATTCGATTGGGAGTTTTTTAATCGGAAATGGATGAAGCAAATCGTGCGTTTAAGGGGGTAAAACGAATTCTCTTCTATATAAAAAATGTGTTCGCTTGTAGCTTCAAAATTCAACACGATAATCCCCTTTTGATGAAAAATAATTGGTACTGCGTGAATTGGTGAGGTTCTCATATTATCACCGATCGATGATTACATAAGCACCAAGCTTCGAAACATCACCGAACGATGACGTGTTTTTTGCCTCTTGGATTAGCAGAATATCGATGTTTCTGTTTACTGCGTATTTCCAGCAAATGTTTAATGTAAGCCGATCCTGTCAAAGTAAAATTTTATAATATTAATTTAGTAGTCGTGTGTCTTCAACAAGGAGGACGAGCAGGGGGAAGAAGGTCAAGGCGCGGCAGTCGCGAGCAGCGGAGCGTACACCATAAGTACGTGAGCAGCAGAGGGACAACACAACGAAGAAATTCGCGAGGCTATGTTTCCCGGTCTTTTTGAACATCCTTAAGTAGTAAAGGTGGACAAGTTCCATGGTAATGAACGTTGTTCAACATCGCCGTTTCTCCACATAAATAAGTGATAAAAAAATGCCTTAACTAACTTTTAAGGAACGTGTGCTCGTTATGAGGGGAGTTTGTTCGCACCTAATGTTTCGTTCGAGGTGTAGCACTAAATCAGCTCTAGTCATTAGGCTAGCGTTGAAGCGGAAAGGTAATTTCCGAGAGTCTACAAAATGAGAATGGAGGGAATTAAATTGAAGAAAATTCTTTCTAGTTTCATCATTTGTTTCTTCATCATTTCTCTAGGGTTGACGGTAAGTGCAGAAGAAATAAGCCGTAATGTTGAAGCTGATTATACACCTGCAGAAGAAGTTTCACCCATGGCTACATCAGCAACTATTTCACCAGCTTCACAAACTATACGTGGTTCTCAAGCTACTGCTAATTGAACATTAAGTTGGAGTGGATCAACCCCTTTTACTGTGTGGTTCAAAAAGACAGCGACGGCAGATTATAAACGTATCTTAACAAATACTTACGCTTCCTCAGTTAGACATGGAGAAACATATCATTCGACTTCACCTGGCAGGTATGATGTAGCTTTATTAGTTGAAGGCAAAAACGGACCGAGAACAGCAAGCGGAGTTGTATATCATCAAATGAATTAGAGCTGCATGCTGGAAATGGACTGTCTTTCATAGCTTGAAAGATGGTTCATTTCTATATTAGAGCGTGTTCAAAAAGGGAATGGTTCCGCTCGATGCGCCATCTATGAGAAAACCACTCATAGCTGGCAGGAAAAGAATGCATCGGCTCCACTCATTGTCTCTTCCTCTGCTAGTAGAGCGCCGACGTCTGTCCAAGTGCCATCGCGTGCGATGACACGATGTGACAGTTCGCAGTGTCTCAGTGAAGAACGGCTCATTGCTTCGTATTTGTTCAAAAAGATAAAAAGCGATCTTTTTGAACAAACACTATTAATACGGAGGTATTACCATGATTAAGCTTACAAATGTCAACAAAATGTTTCACAGTGTGGAACCCGTTCATGCATTGGCGGAAGTTTCCTTTCATGTAAAAAACGCGAATTGGGTTACTGTTCTTGGTCCGTCTGGTTCAGGGAAAACGACGCTTCTTAATGTCATTAGCGGGATGGAACAGATTGATTCAGGAGATATGGATGTTGACGGCCAATCCTTACTGTCGATTTCGGCAGCCGAGCTTCAAATTTTCGCCGCAACACCATCGGCTATATATTTCAGGATTATCGATTGTTTGATCAATTTTCCGTTATCGATAACGTCATGCTGCCGCAGGTTCCATACCGTTCCCGGAAAGACATTGAAATAACGGCGCACACACTCCTGCAGCGATTAAATATGGGCACCGGGTGACGCATTTCCCCGCTGAATTATCCGGAGGGGAAAAGCAGCGAACGGCTATTGCCAGAGCATTGATCAATCAGCCGAAAATTCTTTTATGCGATGAACCTACCGGAAATTTGGACAGTAAAAACCGCAATGATATTTTACAATTGCTAAAGGAGCTTCAGGAAGACGGTTTAACAATTTTGTTTGTCACTCATGATACCGAGGTTGCCAAAGCTGGTGACCGGGTGTTTTTCATGAAGGATGGTCGGCTGATGGAAACCGACAATAGTCATGGGCAAGAATTAGTCTTATCTGACGGGGAGACAGGACGATGAACAAGGTAATTTTTCAGAATTTGCGGTTCAGAAAATGGGTTGTTCTTTTATGGCTGATGGCGGTGGCTGCGATTTTTTCCATTCTTCCCCTCTGCTTTACTCTTTTGCAAGATGTATCAATGCAAGCGGAAAGCGATGTGACGTATTATGCCAGGGGAAGCTATGATTTACTGATCAGACCGCAGGAAAACATCAGTGATATTGAAAGGGAACTGGGGATTGTTCACGAAAATTATTTAGGTGCTGGCAACGGCGGCATTTCCGTCGAACAATGGCAAAGCATTAAAGCAAGAGAAGATATTGACATTGCCGCCCCTGTTTCGTCATTAGGTTATTTTACGGGAATCTCGACAAATTTTGCTGTTCAGCCGTTTCCTTCCAGTTCCACGAGATACAGGACGGAACTGCTAACAACGGATAACATACATACATATACTATTGACAGCTTTGACGGAATTTTACTGGAATCCTCCCGCCCCGCATCGTCGTTTATGGATCATCATGGCAACCCGCCATTTGATGCAATAATTGCCGATTTGCGGTTAATGAGTGAATTTCAGAAAAAAATACACAGTTTTTGCTTCCGAATACGTATCATTTATTGGTTGGAATTGATCCGGAAGAAGAGGAGAAGCTGACCGGGATCGCTTTCGATGATATTTCCGAGGCGTCGCCAAGCGGAGGATGGGGACAGACGTTTGCCGGCGAAGGGGTTGTAGAGAAAGTCATTCCGGTAATGGAACTGCGGGATTGGCAGGTGCCGCTGCAGACGCGTATTCAGGTGGAGGAATTGAATATCGATCCTGAGCAAACGGCGGGCTATCGTCAGCGGCTCGGCTTGACTGATAATGAAGAGGAGTGGCCGTTTTACTTTATTCACCAATTTGACAATGAGGAATATGAAAAAATATTCGTTGAGCTGATGAACTATCCGGCGGAAAAAACGGATGTCGTCAATGCTGACCTCGGACCCTACCTTACGCCATTTATGGTCGATTATGAATCGCTTGTCATTTCTCAAGACGGCGAAGTGGATTTTATGGTGGCGGACGGAACAAATATTGGTTTAGTCAGTTTAAATTCTACGCCAGTTTTTTACCGTGTGTCTGCGGTTGAATATGAAATACATGGAGAACGGCTGCAAGTAAAACAAACAGGGGAAGACCAAGGGGTGCCGCTATACCGCCAAGTGGAGAAGCAGGGGAAAGATGTAGCGGAATCAATAGAACAGGAGGAAATGATTCCATTTATTCTTGATCCCGTAGGCACGTTTACCATCGGAGAATACGAAGAAAGTCTCGCTGCAAGTCCGCTTGGGTTCTATCAGCTTGCTCCTGTGTATTATCTCGGCACGGAGAAGGAGGAGAAGCTGGAAATGACAGCCACGGTGAAGCCGGGAAGCTTTGTGACGGCACCAGCGCAAGGTGTGACGAATATTGCTTCGGCTGCAGCGATAAAAGAAAATCCAATTGATGCCATTCGTGTGCGCGTTGCCGATATTGACGGTTATACTTCAGAGGCAGCGGCGAAAATCACGCAGATTGCTGAAGAGATTGAAGCAATGGGGCTGCATGTGACAGTGATTGCCGGAGCTTCTCCGCAGAAAATGGAAGTGGAAGTAGAGGGACTTGGTTTAGTGGAGGAAGCATGGACGACGCTTGGAGCTGCCGGTACGATTATCTCGCTCTGGAACAGTAATAATGTTTTGTTAAGTCTGTCGTTTCTATTCGTAAGCATTGTTTATCTTATTCACCGCCAACGTTCTTGGTATTTACAAGCTCAGAAGGAAATGAACATTATGTACCAATTAGGCTGGCGGGCGAAGGAGGCTGTCCGGATAGCGGTGTCGGAACAGCTCATCATGTTTTTGGCAGCAGCGGTTGTTTCTGCACTGATTTTATTGATTATCAAAAGCGTTTTTCAGCTTTCCTACATTATATTTGTTTGGATGCTGTTCCTTGTTTTGGTTACTATGGTTCTTTCCGTTTTGCTGATTTCCAAGCAGGTTAGGCGGTGCTTTCATCGGCAGGTGGATGAAAAAAAACTGGTTAAAAAACGACATCCGCTTTCGCCCCGGTCGTACACAGTAAAAAACATTCATTACTTTCGCAAGCTGATTGTCCATTCGTTTATGCAAATTGTTGTTATCAGTGCCACTGCGCCGCTGGTGTACTTGTCTGTCGGTGTTACTCAGGAGCAAGCGGGAATTACCTTGCTTGGCCAATATATTAATGCTCAAATCAGCGAATTACACATCGTGTTGATCATCGGTGCTTATATACTGACGATGGTGACGTTAACAGAAAACATCTTTTCCATGCTAAAAACGAGGAAAAAAGAGATCGGCACCTTTCGTTCATTGGGATGGAAATTCCGTCATATTTTTCATTTGTATGCCGCGGAAACGGCGTTATGGACTGGCGCAGCAATATGTATTGGTCATGGACTGTGCTTCATCGTTTATTCGTTATTTTTTCCGATTACTGCAAAAGCAGTCGTGCTGCTCTTGGCTTCCAGCAGCGGATTATTTGCAATGATGTTTCTCTGTTCATCGCTCGTAATTTACTATTATCTCAGGAAAAATATCGAGAAGATCACAGCGTATACTTCGTTGTAATTGTAAAAGCCATCAAAGCTGGTGAGCTGTACGAATCGGGGAAGCTGGCAACAGGCCATGCAACAGCGGAACAGCCTGTCATTTATCTACTGACTGCGGGTGATGCTTTTGTCATCAAACCATCTTCATCAGAATAGCGGTGCGAGTAAATAATTGAATAAAAGCGATAGGTTTGATAACTGACCGCTTGTGTTTCGTTATTTTTATCGAACATTAACGAAATGGACGCTGTATTGTTACCGAGATATGTCTAGCCATCAGCTTCCATCATTTCGATGAAAGGCGGAAAATCATCTTTACTGACTAAATATTCGTTTGGATTTTTCCAGACAACAACGATATCATTTTGAAAAATGGACTTTTTTGTAATGGCGATCATCGCGGAAAGCGGTTCTTCGTGAGCAAGTATATCACTGTTCGCGAGGAAAAAGAAGACCGGTATGATACATACTCCCAAAAAAAAATTTGATTTTTTCATAGGATCACCTCATGAAAATCAACGCTTCTTCCTATTTAGATTGTAATCCTGTTATTTCCAAATGTAAACACCAGGATCAACGCGGAGCATCAATTTTTTCTACTGAAATGAGATTTCATGAAGGGCAAAGCTAGCCTTGCATCCGGTCCTAAAGCAAAGAGCAACGAACTGTTAGAAAAGAAGCCGTTGTGAAACGGAATTGTGTGGAAATCCGTCTATTAATAAAAGATCGTGTCATTGCGAAAAAAGAGAAGAAGACAGGAGTGGAAAGAAAGATGACGGAAGATTTTTATTGCGATGAAGTATTAAGCGGAAAAACGCCGGTAAAGAAAGTAATGGAAACAGCAAATGTTCTCGCGTATTATCACACCAAGCCTTTTTATCCGGTTCACATTGTCGCTATTCCGAAAAGACATATTCCATCGCTGATTACATTGGAGGACAGTGATAACGAGCTACTGCTTGAATTGTTCAGTGTCATAAAAAAAGTTGCGGCGGAGGTTACAGCCGCGCATGGTGCGTGCAGGGTCATCACCAATTTAGGCAACTACCAGGATTCCAAGCATCTTCACTGGCATATCGTCTCGGGAGCACCGTTGAAATAGACTGCCCTGGGAAGCGTGGACAAACACCATGGGAAAATGGGGAGCGTCAGGAATGAAACACCTTGCTTTTCCTGACCGGGGGACAGCGGATACTTTCCTTTGGGCACGGTGAAACAGCAGCAGCGGACAATGTCGTTCATCCGCTCCCTCTATTTTTTTAGGCGTGCAAAGAAGGTGCGGGCATATACAGTGAATTTCACGCAAAAAACTGGAGAAGATTATCTCTCACCATTATCACTGTCAGCACGCCGTTTGCCGCGGGATGGGGACAGCAGCCGTGTTCATCATTACCATCTATCTGAATCGGCTGTTGCGATTTTTTGGTCGGCAGAGAAAAAAGTTGTTGCTCAAGGACAAGTCATTTTTTTCCGAGCTTGCTTTTCAGCTCGAGTAATTCTGCCAGTGCGCCGCAGGCAAGATAATACGCCATTTTCTTCTCCATGATTTCTTCTTCACGGCTCGTTTGTTTGTCCGCCGCCCTGTTTACCTGCTCTAATGCTTCAAAGGCTGACTGCTTGGCAGCGGCTTGTGATTCGATCCTTTTTCCCACGTAATCCAACAATTGATTATCCATCACTGAAACCATCCTTTTTTCCTCAAGTTTATTTGTTCCTTCCCCATGTTTCCCGGACTTTTTGAGCGTCTTCCTGGATTGTACCATATATTGGAGGCTCGTTGTTGTTTTTCCTGCCGTTTTCGGATATTAGCCAAAAACCAAAGTTGAGACGCTCCGTTTGCCACATTGCGAACAAGTACAAAACCCTTACTTTCTGTCCAAAAAAAGAAAAACCTAAAAAAATCACAAAAAAACCTAAAAATGAAAGCGTTCTCACGAGCGTGAATGTCGCTTACAATGAAAATGATCTTGAAAGGAAGGGAGATGAACAGCACTTGCTCGGAATGTTGAAAAAAATTGCCGCCGGTCTGGACCGGCTGGTGGAGCTTTTGGCATTAACTTCATTAGCGCTCATGGTTATGATTGTTACCGTACAAGTTTTTACTAGAACGTTCGGAAACTTTGTTTTCTACTGGTCGGAGGAAATAACTTTGATGCTTCTGATCTGGACGGCCTTTTTGGGCATTGCTCTCGGCTTCAGGGAAATGCTTCATCTATCGATGGATTCGCTGGCACGGCGGCTCCCGGCAACGGTTCAGAAAATGCTTGCCAAACTGATTACGGTCGTTATTTTTCTGTTCGGACTGTATTTGGCCGTTTACGGCTGGGAGTATACGGAACTGATGCACCCTAATACGCTATCAGCGACAGGCTGGCCCCGCAGTGTACAGTATATGATTGTGCCGATTTCGGGAGTGATGATTTGCAGTTATTCAATGCTGCAGCTTTTCGGAGTGAACACCCGGAGACAAGTCGGTCTGGACGGAGAGGAAGAGGTGGAGTAAATGTTAGGAACGATCGTTTTGTTTGCCAGTTTTCTGGTTCTGCTGCTGCTTGGTTTTCCCGTGGCATTGGTGCTTTCTGGTTCAGCGCTGATCACCATGCTTGTTCTCGATATTTCGCTGGCAACCGTTGTCCCGAACCTTGTGCAGGGAGTGAATTCTTATACATTGTTGGCGGTGCCGTTCTTTATTCTGGCAGGGCAGCTGATGAGTGAAGGCGGCCTTGCGCTGCGCCTGATCAACATGGCGAACCTCCTCGTCGGCATGATCCGCGGCGGGCTGGCGATGGTGAACTGTTTTACGAGTCTGCTGTTCGGCAATATTTCCGGTTCAGCGGTAGCGGATGTATCCTCCGTCGGGTCGGTGATGATACCGATGATGAAAAAGAAAGGCTATGATAAAGATTATACCGTTGCCGTGACTGCCGCCAGTTCGATTCAGGGCGTTATCATGCCGCCGAGCCACAACATGATTTTGTATGCGCTCGCTGCCGGCGGTGTTTCCATTTCATCCTTATTTTTGGCAGGGATCGTTCCGGCGGTGATCCTGCTGATCGGATTAATGACCACGTCCTACATCATTGCCGGGAAAAGAGGCTATGAAAAAGGGGAGCCCGTACCTTTACGTCAGGTGCCGAAAATCCTTTTGGACGGCATCCTCTCGATGATGACCGGGGTGATTATCCTTGGCGGGATTTTCTCCGGGAAATTCACGGCAACGGAATCTGGGGCGATTGCCTGCCTGTATGCTTTTATCCTCGTTTTTTTCGTCTATCGTGAAATTCCTTTATCTCAATTTGGGGTTATTTTGAAAAAAACGTTCCGCACGATTTCGATGGTGCTGTTTTTAATCGCCGCTTCGAAAGCGTTCGCCTTTATTTTAACGTATCTGCAAATTCCGGGTATGATGACGGATTTCTTGCTGACATTGTCCGACAACCGGGTTGTCATCATCTTGATTATTACCGTGTTGCTGCTGTTATTAGGCGCGCCGCTGGACATGGCGCCGTTAATTTTAATCATGACGCCGATACTTTATCCGGTCGTTGTCGGTACTCTGGGAATGGATCCGGTGCACTTCGGCATCATCATGATTTTGAATTTAGGCATCGGGCTGATTACACCGCCTGTTGGAACCGTTTTGTTTACCGGTTGTGCTATCGGCAAGGTGTCCATTGAAAAGGGAGCGAAGGCGCTGATCCCATTTTATCTCGTGATGGTTGCGATTTTATTGCTGTTAACATTCGTTCCCGGAATCGTTATGTGGCTGCCTGACACCTTCGGATAAAACACCATGATTTGCTGTAAAAAACGTTAAGTGAATAGTCGCTTTTTGAACACTTTCATATCAAGAAACCGTGGTTTCCTTTACTGGTTGAAGCACGTCCCAGAAAGTCATTTTTTTATAAACATTTACTCAAATAAACGCAAGGAGAGGGTAATATGAGAAACGAGATAATGCGCTGTTTTGCCGTTGTTTTTACAGTGATAATGATTGTTTCCGGCTGTTCAGGCCGGGAAGAGACCAAGACAGCTGGAGGCGGCGGGGAGGAAGACACGAAGCCGACCTACGAATTCCGCCTGGCAGAAACCCATGCTCCCGATTATCCGACAACGCTGGCAGACAAGCATTTTGCCGAACTAGTGCATGAACGTTCGGATGGGCGTATAAAAATCGATGTGTTTCCGTCCGCGGCATTAGGAGAAGAAGCGGCGGCCATCGAGCAAGTACAATTAGGCGCGATTGATTTTGTCAGAACGAGTGCCGGTCCGCTTGCCGAATTTAATAAAGACTATGCCGTTTTCAGCCTGCCTTATCTTTTTGACAGCGATGAGCATGTGTGGAATTTTCTTCTCAGCGAACATGGCGACCAACTGCTGGACAGCCTGGAGAGCTCGAAAATGCTCGGGCTGGCGTATTACAGCTCCGGAGCCCGCAGCTTCTATTCTTCCAAGCCGCTCGCCGGATTGGAGGATCTCCAAGGTCAGAAAATCCGCATCCAGCAAAACGCCGTCAACATCGATTTGATGGACGCGCTTGGTGCCAGCGCCACGCCGATGGCCTTCGGCGAAGTGTACAGCGGCTTACAAACAGGTGTTATTGACGCTGCGGAAAACAATTATCCAAGCTATTATTCCACCGGTCATTATGAAGTCGCTCCGTATTTCCTGCTTGACGGTCATCAGCGGATACCAGAGGTGCTGGTGATTTCAATGACGGCATGGGAAAAGCTGTCTGAAGAGGATCAAGAGTTGATCCGGACAGCGGCAAAGGATTCAATAGCCTTCCAGAGAGAGAAATGGGCGGAATATGAGCAACTTGCCGAAGAGGAAATTCGGGACGCTGGCGTGACCGTGACAGAAGTGGCGGATGTCTCCGCGTGGCAGAAAGCCGTCCAGCCGGTGCTGGAAAAACACGGTGCGGATTATCAGGACTTGTTGGATGCCGTGGAAGCGCTTCGTCCTTAACATGCGGACTGTCTGCAACGTGTTGTTTTCGGCTGTCTTTGGAATGTGGGCGTGTCATCGGCCGCGGTCATCGCCGCTTAAAGCATGCGAAAGCACATATCTGTAGAGGCTAGCTAAAATAGAAGCGGCAAGGGCTCCGTTCGCTACTCGCCTTGAGAAGAGAAGCCCACTCATATCAAGGCATTTAAAAGATGTAGCGACTTCGCTCATTGCTTCAGGGTCGTCTCAATAGGTCTTTCTTGACCTTTTGAGACACCCCCTTGTTTGTCCCGGCAGCAGCAGATAAAGTAAAAATGAATGGTTTGCTAAAAAGGAGGGGGGACTCACGCTGGCAAGGAATAAAAACAAACTGCTCCGAGTGCTGCTGCTTACGGACCGGCCATTAACCGAGAAGCTGCTCGTTACTTTCACATTGGTTGTTGTCATCCCGTTAATCACCGTGGGAACAATTTCGTATTTTCACGCTTCCCGCGTACTGGAGCAAGAGGCAAGAGAATACAACTGGCAGATCATTGATCAGGTAAAGATGTACGTGGAGGATTATTTAAGGGATTACGAAATCACGACGTTAAAAATCGTGAACCATCCGGATACACTGGCATTTTTAAAAATTGACAGTATCGAGGAAATGAATGAAAGCGGAATGATTCCTTTGCTGACAAATGTGCTCAGGAACGAAGCGTTTTCGCAGTCGGACATTGCCAAGATCACGCTGGTGCTGGAAGAGATCGCGACGATGGATTCCGCCGGGGAAATCGATGCTGCGACAGAGCTGATGAACGAGCAGTGGTATCAGGAGGTGTCAGGTGTCGGCAGCCCGAAAATTATCAGTCGGGTCATTCGCTGGCAGGATAGGGATGTCCCGGTGATTTCTGTCGTGAAGCGTATCGCCAATCCCTTTTCATTACAACCTTTTGGAATGCTGGTTATCGATTTGAATTATCAGCGGCTGAATGATGTTGCCAGAAAAATTACGCCGGGTATAACCGGATATTTATTTATCGTCGATCAGCATGGAAACTACGTTTATCACCCTGATAAGGAAAAAATCGGGACAGCGTATCGCCAGGAGTATTGGGAGCGGATGAACGGGGGAGCAAGCGGTTCTTTTGTCGGTTCCGGGAACAACGCTGATTTAATTACCTTCAGCGATTCAGAACGGACCGGCTGGACATATGCGACAGCGATCCCGTACAGTGAAGTTACGCAGGGAATGGAGTACATCAAGCAAATGATTTTGAAAACGGTGATCCTTTCTCTTGTGTTCGTCGTTATTATCGGCGGCAGCTTTTCATCTGGAGTATTAACACCAATCAAGCGGCTGCAGCAATATATGAAGCGGGTGGAAAAAGCCGATTTTTCCCAACGTCTGCCGGTAGAATCTGCGGATGAGATTGGACAGCTGTCAGCAGGCTTTAACAAGATGATGGAGCAATTATCGTCGCTCGTCCGTGAAGTGTACGTTGCCAAAATCAGAGAAGGGGAGCTGCGCCTGCGCCAGAAGGAAATGGAAATCAAAACGCTCCAGTCGCAAATGAATCCTCATTTTTTATATAATGCTTTAGAAACGGTCAGAGGAATGGCTTTTGCGAAAGAAGAGGAGGATATCGCCGCGATCTCGTCCTCCATGGCCAAGCTGCTTCGTTATAATCTGAGAGAACAGCAAACCGTTGTCACCGTGGAGCAGGAAATCGCTATGTGCAAGCTTTATTTGCGTATTCAAAAGTACCGGTTTGATGAGAAGCTGGAATATCAGTTTCAGATACCGGAGTGGGGGCGGCGGCAAAAGATCACGCGCTTTTCATTGCAGCCGCTGATTGAAAACGCCATTGTTCATGGTGTGGAACCAATCGCGGGCAGCACAGTGATCGATGTTTCCGCGGAAAAAGAATCCGCGGATGCCTTTATTCTTTGGATCAAGGATACTGGTGCAGGAATGTCTTCAGAAACGAGGAAGCGGCTGCAGGCCGATATACGGCAGAAGGATGTTTCCGACGGCGGTTCCCATATCGGAATGGTCAATGTGCACAGGCGCAATCAGCTTGTTTTTGGACAGCAATATGGTCTTTTGCTGAAGCGTGCTGACGGGAACGGAACGATTGTCGGCATTCGTCTTCCATATGAGGCTGGGAAAGAAGCGGAGTGAGTGACATGTATACGATTTTACTTGTTGAAGATGAGAAATGGGTGCGAACCGCCATTTGCAAGGTGATTGAAAAAACCGGTCTTCCGTTTCGGATAGAGGAAGCAGCCAACGGTATGGAAGCGTTGGATAGGCTGATGAGCGGCAGCACCGACCTTGTCTTCACGGATATTCGGATGCCGGTGATGGACGGTCTGGCTTTGGCGAATCAAATCAAGGACAAGGAAATTCGTTCCGACATTATCATCGTCAGCGGATACGACGAGTTTGCATATGCCCGGCAGGCGATTCAGCTAGGCGTTTTTGATTATTTGTTAAAGCCTGTGGAGCAGGAAGAGATGGAAAGCTGTTTACAAAAATGGCTGAATCGGAAAACGGAACATAAGAAGGTAAGCTGGCCCGCCGAGGAAAAAGCTGTGGATGAGCTGTCGCCGGTGGAGCAGGTGATTTTTTTCATTAAGCAGTCCATGCCGGGGGATGTCAGTTTGAAACAGGCTTCAAAGGCAGTTCATCTGAACGCCAGCTATTTGAGTCAGTTGTTTAAAGAACGCACAGGGAAGAATTTCAATGAATATGTGACTGAGCAGCGGATGAACGAAGCGGAGCAATTGTTAAAGCGAACGTCATTGCGAATATCGGAAATCGCAGGTCGCCTGGGTTACGCAGACCTTGCTTATTTTACAAACGCCTTTAAAAAATTTTTCGGCGTGACGCCGTCAACCTACCGTAAACGAGCGGAAAAACTTTGATACTATCGGAGCCGCGGTTTCCATTTTTGCGGAAGGAAACGCGCTGTTTTCCCAGGGGTTCGTTGACATCGCATGGCAGTCATCTTTCTCTCCAAAGGGGAAGGATGGCTGTTTGCTTTGTTCATGCGACGAGGAATATTCCTGAAGCAGGGCGTGGTGAAAATATTCGTTTTCGTTTCACCTTCGCTAATGCTGTCAGTAGTCATCCTCCACGATTCTTCCTGGATATTTTAGAAATACTGCAGTCTAGTATAAAACGAAAATAGTAATGGTCGTTTAGTAGTTCTTTTATCGTAATTTCACCAACACTTCGCTCTTTTAGTAAAAAAGGATTGTTTATTTGGGAATATATGATATTTTTGGCTCTTCGCTATTTGGTATGAGAATAGAGAAAAAATCATCGAACCATCGTCGATTTGACATGGAGCCTCTGCGGGCATGACACACTAGCCAAGCCACCAGTATCATGGGATATTGGCTTTCGCTATTCATGCGATCATGCCCGCCACTCCATATAAAATCTCCAAGTCTATTCTTCCTTTCCACATGATTTAGCGAGGAAGCATATTTTTTATAATATCTTAAAGGAGTTGATTGATTACATGAAACAATTCATGTCAAAAACAGTATTAGGTTTGCTCTTATTACTTACCATTGGGACAATCTTAGGTTTGAATCCAATATCTGCCGAATTCACTCATAAAGCGGGAGATATTTTAGTAACTAAATCTACTAATTGTAAAAGTGGTGCAAAATGTACTGGTATAACAGGACATTCAGGAATTGTGCTTAATAATGGTAAAGTGTTACATATTCAAGGTCCAGGATATAAAGCAGATACTATTTCTATTAGTGAGTGGTATTCTGATTACAAATCAACTAAAGTTGTTCGTCCTAATAAAGCTTCTCAAGGAAAAGATGCTGCAACTTGGGCCTATAAGTTCTATGTAAAAGGTTCAGGTAAAAATTATAAATATGATGTTAATACAACTTTAAGTGGAAAAGATAAAACTTATTGTTCAAAATTAGTTTGGCAGGCTTATAAGAATGGTGCTGACAAAAATTTGACAGGATACACACCAGGTATACGCACTCCATATGATTTTGTAGATTACGCTTGGTGGAATGGACATAAAGTCGTCCGAATTGTAAATTGGTAAATCTCATTTTTAACAAGTTTTCTTAAAAATCTTTTTAGAATCGAACAGAAACCGGGACCATTGTCCTCGTTTCTGTTCGACAAAAACATCCCCCATTATTAAAAAACTATATTCATATTGCAATAGTTTTCCAGCTAGTCCGTTCATGACTCCTCACAAAAAATCATCTATTTTCCCGATCACATCTTTTAAAATATCGATGGAATCAACAGCATGGTGATGTTGATCGAGGCTGTGGTTCGCTCCCGGGATTAAATGGAGTGTCAACTTCTGATTGAGCTTCAACGGATGCAATTTTTCCTCGATGTAGCACGGGTCCTCGTCGCCGATAAAGCACATTCCTTGATGACGACAGTTTAATAATCCATCGTAAACATCGGATCGCTGCAACAACGGGGTAAGCCAGATCGCTTTTGCATCCTTGTAATGGCGGTTGGCTAATAATTGCGACAAGGCGATCGTTCCAATGGATTTCGCTGTGAAAACATAGTTTGCGTATGATTTTTTTACTAGAATAGAATCTATCACCGTCTGAACATCTTCAGCAAACTGTTTCTCACTTAATGAAGTTAACAATTCCTTTGGATATCGATAATTGACATGCAGGATATCAAAGCCTTTATTGAAAAAGACTCCGGTGGTATAGTATAGCAGCGGAGCTTGCGTGGAATATCCGGCACCGGGAAGAAGAATCGCCAGCTCGTTTGCTTCCCCCGCTTGTTTATAAAACGTGTAAGTGTGTGTTCAAAAAGATCGTTTTTTATCTTTTTGAACACACGATGCATTCTTTCAAACCGGCTATGAGTGGTTTTCTCGTAGACGGTTGCATCGAGCGGAACCATTGCCTTTTTGAGCAAACTCTGTAAGGTATTTTTCTGTTGCCGCATACCGCTTCATTAGTAGTTATCTTCATTGTTATCCCTTCCCTGTATTCCGCTTATTTGATTTTTTTCTATGAACTTACTGTATCATTTTTAGCAGGCGGAAAAAACATGCAAAAGCTTGCAGGCGTTCCTGGTTATTATGCGATGATCGACAATATTTTTGCTGTTCGCCGGTGGAACCAAAATACTGGCTATAGTTAAAGAGAAGGAGGAAAATAAATGTTTCATTCATTATCCAATTTGCAAAACGGAACGAAGCGACAAAGACAAGCATATGCAGCGATCACAGAGCTAGGAGTCTTTGCTGACCTGGCAGAGTATCAGCCGGTTCTGTGCGGTACCATCCCGCTGAACATCGACGTTGAAGGTTCTGATCTGGACATCATCATGGAAGTGGCTGATTTGATCCGCTATGAACATCGGCTGCAAGCATTGTACGGCAAGCTGGAAGCTTTCAGTTTAAAAAAAACGCGCATAAGAGAACGAAATGTTGTGAAAGCGAACTTTTTGTTTCAAGACTTTGAATTTGAGCTGTTCGGACAACATCAGCCGGTTTTTCAACAATATGCCTACTTGCACATGGTGATTGAAGAAGCCTTGTTGAGGGAGGAGGCAGGGTTGCGGGAGAAAATTGTCCGACTGAAGCAAAAGGGTGTCAAAACGGAGCCCGCATTTTGCGAGATTCTCGGCTTGGAAGGTGATCCTTATGAGGCGCTGTTGGAGTACGGACGGAAAAACGGGATCATATAGGGGAGGGGGAGAGCGGCGAAGAAATGATAATTAAAAATAAATTAAATAACGTTTTAGCGGTAATGGAAAACAATAAATAAATATAAATCGCGCCTTTTAATAGGGAATCGCAAAGCTCGGAAGTTATAACTGGAGCATCTTTTCATTCCGTTTTTTTTTTTTCGAAAACTCACAGCGCATGGCATACACTCTTCTGAAATCAGCTTTCCTGCTTTCGCCATCAGCAAGCCGGATTTTTCCCTGTGATTTTGCCTGAGAAAGCAGTAACCGTATCCCTTTGGGTGAATATCATGTAGTGGAAAGGAGATGGGCTCAGATGTCAGAAGAAAGAAATCATTTTCATCGTAAACTGTATGATCAATGCAAGCAATATACTTATTATCATGTCATGTTGACGATGCAGGACGGAACGGCAGTGGACGCGATTATTGAAGATGTTGCCGATGACGGTATTCACGCATTGATTGGAGAAGAAGCGATGGATCGTCAAAGTGAAATGGAGTTAGCTTCCAATGACAGGCAGTATTACGGAGGATACGGGGGCTACGGCTATCCGGGAAGAGGAAGATACCGCCGCTACGGCCGGCAATTCATCCCGTTTGCCAGCTTAGCTGCACTTGCGTTATTGCCGTATGCTTTCCTGCCCTACTATCCACCATATCCGTACTATCCGCCTTACTATTAGTGCTTGTTCAAAAAGATCGGTTTTTATCTTTTTGAACAAGCACGATGCAATAGGTGGAGCCGATGCATTCTTTTCAGGCCGGCTGTGAGTGGTTTTCTCGGAGCCAGGATGGCGACATTCCGCCGTTGCTCACAGGACGTGAGCGGTACTTAGGCGGAATTGGAGGATGGCGACATTCCGCCGTTGCTCACAAATGCAACCTGAATGTGCTTCGTCGAGTCAATTTGCGTCGAGTAACCGCAGACGCAGGACGTGAGCGGTACTTAGGCGGAATTGGGCGCATCGTGCGGAAACATTGCCTTTTTGAACACGCTCTATTAGTTATTTATTCAAAAAGATCGCTAACTATCACAAACAGTCTGCAGACGAGACGTGCGGCTGTCATAAAGCGGGTACTTGCCCCTTTTATGGCGGCTGCTTTTGATTTCAACGTTGTTTTAAGATATTCCTTGAATATACATGGATTGGGAAGTAATATTACAATATAACAAAGAAAAAATGCGCATACAAGTGACCACTCTTGAAAAGGGTATTTGGCGACTTTTTTCAAGAGCCACAAAAAAATGCGCTCATCGATAGCTTATCATGTTTTTAGGAGGCATTACCTTTGAAAAAGACGATTGTTTTTACGGGTGGCGGCTCAGCAGGCCATGTTACACCTAATATTGCGATTATTAACGAAATGGACGACAGCAAGTGGGACATCCGTTACATAGGATCAAAACAAGGGATTGAAAAAGAGCTGATAACAAAGCGAAATATTCCATACTATGAAATTTCCAGTGGGAAATTAAGAAGATATTTGGATGCGGAAAATGTAATCGATGTGTTCAGAGTGCTTAAAGGCTGTATGGAAGCGCGAAGAACGTTGAAAAAAATCAAACCTGAGCTCGTTTTTTCAAAAGGGGGGTTCGTCTCTGTACCGGTAATCATTGCCGCAAGATCACTGAAAATCCCGATCCTGATTCACGAAAGTGATTTAACTCCGGGACTTGCCAATAAAATTTCCCAGCGATTTGCTACAAAAATTTTTACTTCGTTTGAAGAAACAAAACAATTTTTTCCCCAGGAGAAGACGACGGTTATCGGCTCTCCCATCCGGAAGGAAATTTTAACAGGGGATGCGCAGAAGGGAAGAGAATTTCTCGGATTTCATGATGGGCGGCCGGTATTGACGATGATGGGCGGCAGTTTAGGCGCTAAAAAAATTAATGAGGCGGTCCGTGAATCGATCCATGAACTGACGGAAAAATATCAGCTTGTACATCTATGCGGAAAAGGAAACCGAGACGAAAGCATGGCGAATCTGCCCGGCTATAAGCAATATGAATATGTCAATGAAGAGTTGGCTGACGTTCTGGCAGCAACTGATTATGTGATAACCCGGGGCGGCTCCAATGCGATTTTTGAATTTCTCGCATTGAACATTCCGATGATTATCGTGCCGTTGACAAAAAAACAAAGCCGGGGCGATCAAATCTTGAATGCCAAGTCGTTTGAGGAAAAAGGGTTCGCAATCATGCTGGAAGAAGAATATCTGACACCGCAGACGCTGACTACGCAATTAGAAAACCTCCGCCAGCAACGAGAGACGATGCAACGGACAATGGCGGCATCTAAACAAGGAAATGGTTTGCAGTCAATTTTGGAAGAGATCGAAAAAGTGTGATGAGCATGGAGAATGACGGCAGCTGATAAGGCGAGCAGTGAATAGATCTCATCGTGGGAGAAAATGTTGTAAAGCGGTCGAACGGTAACAAATAGGAGCTATCGTGAACGAAAAAAGTTTCAGAGCGGTCGAACGTAAAAGAATAGCGCCTAATCGTGAAGCGAAACGGTTGCGAAGCGTCCGAATGTTAAAGAATAGCACCTAATTGTGAAGGAAAAAGGGTTCCTGAAGCAAGTGCAAGAAAAATTCCTCTTGGAAATCGGCGGAAAATCCGAACAAATAACTGAAAAAAATGTTAAAATGATGCAAGTGCTTTCGCTTCGGCGGAATTATTACCAATATCGGCGGGATTATCAGCTGAATTGACGGGATTAGTTTCTATATCGGCGGAATTCCTGATCAAAATGACGGGAAAAACTTAAAAGAATCACCATTTCCGTGCCAAGCCATATCATTATTATTACTGGAATCGGTAGGGAAAGGGAGAATATGCATTAAAGTATATCGTTGATGAAGAAACCAGTACTGATATCCTTTTATTCAATCCGGTTTCGACAACAATTGGCGGGAGAACGACAAAAAGCCATCATTTTGCTAATAACATTGTCATTTCCTGCGCTTGCCCAGGAAATGATGGATTTCCATGCCCGCGGTCTCGCTGCCGTTTGCACATCACAGCTGGAAACGGCGGGCCGTTAGCCTTGTACGCAATTTCTTAATATTCTGTTTTTAAATAAAACGCGATGCCTCCATTCCGGACGGCATCGTTTTTCCACTTCTCTTCACAACTCTACCGACGGCTGGCTTCAACTTACCATCTTCGCCGGATCAATGTTTCCAACTTCCGTTTTAACGCTACATTCCATGGTTCATGCTCAGGATTTACCGGATGGACAAGCACGGTTTTCATTCCGAGCCGCTTTCCGCACCAGACATCTGTAAAAAGCTGATCTCCAAGAAACAGGCTCGTTTCCGGAACGGCGTTTTGCTCTTCCATGATACCTTTGATTTTTGTCGTTGCCGGTTTGTTGGCCATTCCGTATCCTGGTATTCCATACGGCTCTGTAAACCGGTCCACGCGCCCCTGGCTGTTATTGGACAAAATGATTAACTGAATGTCATACTCTCTCAATGACTTCAGCCAGTTTTCGAATTTTTTATCTCCCAGCTTCCCATGGCCGGTCAATGTGCTGTCCAAGTCGGAAAAAATATGTTTAACGCGCTGCTCCTCCAGCCAGTTCAATTTAATATCAGAAAAGTGCTCGAATAAAAAATCCGGTTTGAAATAACTCATTATGCTCTCACTTTCTCTCGTTATTTTTCGTACATCTATTTTTTCATTATGATCATGTTCAAAAAGAGAAAAACGAACTTTTTGAACAAACACTATTAGTATAGACGATCTCCGGTATGAATACCACTTTTCTTCATCCGATTTTTCACTGCATCACTGTCAGACCTGGCCGGCAGCGTACTGATTCCCCTATTTTCCACCCGTCGTTATACATGTCAAGCCAATGCCCTCGCTGCCATCCAACCGGTGGAAATAATCTGCAGCTGTTTAGGAGAAAATAACAGCGTTAATAATGAACCTTGGAGGGATGACAATGGACAGACAGGAGAGAGACACAATAACGATAAAGGATGATGGCGGACACGAAAAAAATTTTCAAGTGGAAGCGCAGTTCGAGATGAATAACCAATCATACGCACTTATTACAGGGGATACAGAAACATTGCTGATGCGCATTATCGACGAAGACGAAGAACAGTATCTTGTAGGTATCACCGATCCGGAGGAAAAGCGGGCGATCTTGGATGCTTATCAAATAGCGGTGGAAGCCAATCCTGCAGATGATGAACAGTCTGCAATGAAACAGGAAGACAACGGCGAAGCAACGAAAGCGACTAAGAAGAAACGGGTGATTCAGTCGGAGGAAATGCGTTATGAACATGCCGATGAAATATACGAGTAACAACATAGTTATCATACCAGTGAAGCACGTATGCCGAAAAAATACTTGCATTGTTTCGTATGGAAGCTGGTTTTTTGCCAACACTATTCAGGGGAAATCCCAATAAATTAATGGAGGTAAGATAATGAACTATGCAGCACATGAGATATTGGAAATGTCTGAAGCGTTGCGGGTGAAAGCGGCGGAGATTGAGCAGCATGGCATGTATGTGAACCAATGCCAGGATCAGCAGTTGAAAAATATTTTATCCAAGCATCAACAAATCATGTCGAACTCCTACCAGCAAGGAATCAGCTTAATGAATGGAAAAGGGGCGCAAATCACTCATCGCAGTCCGAATTTCAGCGGACAGTATTCTGCAGGCATGCACCAGCAGGCAACGATGTCGGCACCGATCACAAATACCAGCACACTGGCCGATCAGACGATTGCAACGCTTGCTTTGAATACGCATAAGTGCGGTGCGGTGATGGGAATGCAATGGGCAAACGAGTGTGCCGATCCGCAGCTGCGCTCTTACCATGTGAACGGCGCTACTATGTGTCAGGAAATGGGTTATGAAATCTGGACGTGGATGAATCAAAACGGATACTATCAGCCGCCGGTATTCAGCAGCCAGCAGACGGCTCAAATGACAGGGATGTTTCAGCCGATCAACATGGGGCAACAGCAGATGCAGAATATGCAATAGCCTGCGGGTCAAATAAAAAATCATTAAAGTGTTTGTTCAAAAAGAATTGGTTATTATCTTTTTGAACAAACACGATGCAATGAGTGGAGCCGATGCATTCTTTTCAAGCCAGCTATGAGTGGTTTTCTCGTAGCTGGTGCATCGAGCAGAGCCATTGCCTTTTTGAACGCGCTCTTAAAAGGTGTCTTACAAAGCAATATGCTTTTGAGGCACCTTTGTTGTTTATTTTGATTTTTCTTATAGAGTATAGGACCCTCGTCCTAAAACGTCAGCACAGGTGAGACTTTCATCAGGCGTTGTAGAGTCTTTCAATCACTTAAAGAGGATGCTCCAAAAGTCCATGAAATATTGACGGCGAATCTCAGCGTTCGCGTTACCCCTCTGCTGTTCACGTACGTTTCCCAGTGCGACTGCCGCGCTGCAACTTTTTTCCACTGATATGTTTTCTTTTAAACAGTGAAAGGCTTCTCTTGCCAAATAGGAATCATTACGATATGATATAAATCGAAATTATTACGAATTGGAGGGAGTTTAGTGAAAAGAAATCATCATTGCTATATCAATAGCTTATTATATAGTTTCTTAAAAAATCACTTTCTAATCATTGGGAGCTTGTTGGCAAGTATTAGCTTGTTCACTGCGTGCGGAGAATCGCCAACGAGCACCGGGGAAAAAGGGGAGGAGAAACACATCCATTTTCTCTATAATTTTTCTACCAATTCTTTAGATCCTCATGTTGATTCAAGCTATGTGCCTTTAAGAGCAGGAATTACAGAAACATTAGTAAAGTTAGATGAAGAAAACTTAACTGTTGCACCATGGCTGGCAGAAAGCTGGGAAGGCGAAGATGGCATCAACTGGACAATTTATCTTCGCGATGATGTGACATTCCACAATGGCAACAAAATGGATGCTGAAGCTGTGAAAGCGTCTCTTGATAGAGCTACTAGTGAGAGTATTGCGATGCAGAATGCATTGAAAATTGACAACATTGAAGCAGATGGTTATACGTTACATATCTCAACGACGGAACCCTTCCCGGAATTTGTTTCTGAGCTCGTCAATCCGAATATGTCCATTATCGATGTAACAGAAGAGGATGTAATGAATAACCCTATCGGTACAGGCCCGTTCGTACTCGAGTCTTTCACACCAGGTAGTAAGCTTGAACTGAAACGTTTTGATGATTATTGGGATGGTGCTTCAAACCTTGATTCCTTCACATTCTCATTCAATGAGGATGCAAATGCCCGTTCACTTGCTTTAAAATCTGGACAAGTGGACATTGTCTACCGTCCTGAGGTAGAAAGTCTGGAAGTGTTGAAGACAATGGAAGAGATAGAAGTAGAATCTACTGCGACATTCCGTGTTCATCAAATGACGATGAATATGCAACGTGAGACTTTACAGGATGTCAATGTTCGGCGCGCGGTTGATGCGTTGATTGACCGTCAGCAAATTGTAGATACCATTCTTCTTGGGTATGCTGAAGTTGCTGCAGGGCCATTTTTGCCTTCTTTGCCATTTGCGCCAACTTATGAAGAGCGTGAATCGGGCAAGGATATCGCTGTTAAATACTTGGAGGAAGCGGGCTATACACTTGAGAATGGAAAAATGCACAAAGATGGAGAGCCACTGCAATTTACTCTGCTAACTTACAGCGCGAGGGCTGATTTGCCATTAATTGCTCAAGTTTTTCAATCGGATGCAAAGCAAATCGGCATTGATGTTGAGATTCAACAAATTGATATTCCTGAAGAATATATGGCGTCTAATCGTGATTGGGATTTGGCTACCTATAGTAATTTGACGGCTCCTCGCGGCGATGCGGGATATTATTTAAATGCTACGTATCATCCTACTGGGGCGCTTAACTTTAGCGGTACAGAAGAATCGGAGCTGACAGCGATAATTGACGAGCTCAATCAAACGGTTCATCAAGAAGAGCGCGCTGTACTTGCGGAGCGAGCCGCTGATTATGTAAACGATAATGTCATTAATTCCTTTGTCTTGCATCCTTCTACCATCGTTGCATATAACAAAAATAAAGTTGAAAATTGGGTGACGACGAGAAGTGAATATTATATGATTACGAATCAATTGGATGTGAAGTAAAATGTTCTCATTACTTTCTCGAAAGTTTCTAGAAGTTATGTTTTTTGTGTTGTTTATTACCTTTGTGAGCTTCTTGTTTGTTCGGCTTGCGCCCGGAGATCCTGTTTTGACCATTTTAAATGTGGATGAACTGTCGGTTAGTCAGGAGCAAGTGGAGATATTAAGAGAGGAAATGGGATTTAATAAGCCGTTGCTCGTTCAATACGGGCATTGGCTTCTTCATTTTATTCAACTTGACTTTGGCCAGTCCTATGTCACCGGCCAGCCGGTAATGGATATGATTTTAATGGGGCTTCCTGCTACTCTGGAATTAACGTTCGGCGCCTTAATTGTTATGTTGGTGGTATCAGTTCCGCTTGGATCGTTGTCTGCTCTTTACCGCGACAGCTGGATTGATCAGACGAGTAGAATGCTATCCATTATCGGCGCTGCTATTCCAAGCTTTTGGCTTGGGTTGATTTTAATCGATTTATTCGGCGTGCGTTTCAATTGGCTGCCAACAATGGGGAGGAGCGGCTTCGATACGTTGATCTTACCAGCACTGACACTTGGTCTGGCTATATCAAGTGTTTATGTTCGTTTACTTCGTTCCAGCTTGCTAGATTCGCTAGGTCAGGAATTTATTCGTGCTGCCAGGGCACGTGGGCTGACAGAACGACGAATCTTTTTCGTTCATGCGTTGCGGCACAGTTTACCACCTGTCATTACCGTATTTGGCGTTAGCTTAGGAAGTTTAATAGGCGGTGTGGTGGTAATCGAAGTGTTGTTCGCTTATCCTGGAATCGGAAAGATGGTGGTGGATGCGATACGTCAGCGTGATTACCCGCTCATACAAGGATATATATTAATTATGGCGATCATTGTTTTTATTGTTAATGCATGTGTCGATCTATCCTACCGATATTTAAATCCTGAAATGAAATTGAAAGAAAGGAAGAGCAACAGATGAAAAGTTTTTCTATTCGTTTGCCAAATATGAAAAAGTATCATTGGCAAGCAACATTCGGATTCATCTTCCTCGCCGTTGTTACCGCAGCTGTCTTCTATGCTTTTTTTTACTTGCGGCACGATCCGACCTTAACCAATCTGGAAGGAGGTCTTCAGGGGAGGAGTCTTCAACATCCGCTTGGAACAGATCATTTAGGTCGAGATGTACTGACTAGACTTTTATTAGGCGGGCAGCAGACCATCGGTTCCAGCTTGTTTGCGCTAATAGCTGCTGTTTTCATCGGCATCCCTTTTGGACTTGTTTCTGGATATAAACGCGGAATCGTTGATCGTGTTTTTATGCGGATTGCGGACGGATTTTTGGCTTTCCCCGATACCATCGTCGCGATCGTACTTGCAGGGCTGCTTGGACCGGGGATCGGCAATCTTATGTTGGCTATTGTAATGGTTAAATGGGTGAGTTACGCTCGTTTGGTGCGAAGTACGGTATTATCGGAAGTCCAAAAAGATTACGTTCTCGTGGCACGAATTAATGGGCTGTCTGCCGGGACGATTATGCGTAAGCACTTAGTCCCTCATATTATAGGGCATGTTCTCGTAATGGCAAGTCTCGATCTGGGGAAAATTATTTTGCTGATTTCCGCCTTTTCATACATTGGACTCGGTGCCCAACCGCCGACACCTGAATGGGGAGCGATGCTAAACGATTCACGCCCCTATTTTCAGTCCATGCCTGAATTAATGATTTATCCGGGGCTTGCGATTGTGATCGTTGTGTTATTTACTAATATGCTAGGTGATTATTTTCGAGACCAATTCGATGTGAAACGGGAGGTGCGGCAATGACTCTCTCCATCGACCGAGTATCCATTAGCAGCCAAAAACAGAAAATTGTCGACGAAGTTTCTTTGTCCGTTCGGGGGGGTGAATGGTATGCTTTAGTTGGGCAAAGCGGCAGTGGGAAAAGCCTGCTTTCTCAAGCAATTGGACAAATGCTCCCTGCTAACTTGCAAGCAGAGGGCAGCATTCTGTTTAAAGAGCAGGACTTGCTGTCACTCTCGTCAAAGCAGATGCAGAAAATACGAGGCAAAAAATTGTCTTATATTTTTCAAGATTATCAAGGCTCATTTACACCGTTTCGGACAATCAGCCAGCATTTTGACGAATATATGAGAACCCATGGACTATCCTCTGCAAAAACTCGAGAGGAAAAGGCATTGGATGCGCTTGAATCAGTTGGATTAGATCAAGCGTTGTATCGTCAGTACCCGTTTCAACTAAGCGGCGGACAACTTCAGCGTGTCTCCATTGCAATCGCTCTGCTGTTGTGTCCTGATTTAGTCATCGCCGATGAAGTGACAACGGCACTTGACAGTGTCTCTGGGCACCGGATTTTAGCGTTGCTGGCCAAACGGCAAAAAGAGACAGGCTGCGCGATTTTATTTATTACTCACGATTGGCGCCATGTTCGGCGCTATGCGAATCGTATAGCTGTTATGAAAGCGGGAAAAATCGTTGAATCAGGCGGCAAGCATCGTATTCTCGATCATCCCCGGCATGAATATACTAAACAATTGATCCAGGCGGCACCTACTCTGGGACAGGGTCTCCCATTAGGGGTAAAAAAGGTGGAAAAAACATGAGTCTACTTACTGTTAAACATTTAACGAAAATTTATAAAGAAGGCCGGCCGGCTGTGAACAATGTTTCCTTTGAACTGAAAAAAGGCGAATGCCTTGGCTTAGTTGGGGAAAGCGGATGCGGGAAAAGTACACTTGCCCGTTGTCTGCTTCGAATGGAACCTTTTGACAGTGGAGCGATTTATTTTAAAGAACATGCCATTGAACAGCTTAATGAACGTCAGTTAAAGCCTCATCGTAAAAACATTCAAATTGTGTTTCAAAATCCGGCTGCTGCTCTCAATCCAAAACTTAAAATAAAGGATTCTCTCATCGATCCTTACGATCAGTACAGGAAGGAATTACATTTAAGCCATTTCTCTTACACTTCTAAGGAGGCTTTCGTGAAGCAGCTCCTTGAGGCTGTTGAGCTGCCAACGGATTTAGGGGATCGTTATCCTCATGAAATAAGTGGTGGACAGCGGCAGCGTGTTACGATTGCTCGTGCTATCAGCATTGAACCGGACCTGATTATTCTGGATGAGCCGACAGCAAGCCTTGATGTTATTTCACAGGGGGCGGTGCTGCGTTTATTGACGGAGCTCCGGACAACGTTACGTCTCTCTTATCTGTTTATTTCACACGATCTTGCCGCTGTTAGTCAAATGAGCCAGCGGATCATGGTCATGAAAGCAGGGAAGCTGATCGACCAATTTAGCCGAAGTCAATTATTTGCGGAAGAACGCGATCCTTATACAAAGGAACTTATCTCTATATTTTAATCGTGTTTGTTCAAAAAGATCGTTTTTTATCTTTTTGAACAAAATGAAGCAATTTACTATACACAAAACAATTGATTCAGGCGTGCTCCTGACAGCAGGCGCAAAAGAAAGAGGAGTTTGTATGACAAGTAAAGCCCATGATTTGGCAGAAAGCGAGCGTTCACCGTTGACGCATCGCCAATATCTCGCTTTGGCTGCGCCGCTGATTGTTTCCGGCTTGTCGACACCGATATTGGGAGCCGTTGATACGGCGGTTGTCGGAAGAATGGCCGATCCGTCGTATATCGGGGGTGTCGCAGTCGGTTCCTTAATCTTCAACACGATGTACTGGCTGCTCGGCTTTCTCAGAGTAAGCACGACAGGGTTTACTGCACAGGCGCATGGGGCGGGAAATCAAACAGAAACCGCGTTGGTTTTTTTTCGTCCGCTGTTCATCGCCTTTGTTTGCGGCCTTGTTTTTATTGTCCTGCAATATCCCATATTGCAGGCGGCATTGTCTCTCATTAATGCCGGTGAAGGTGTAACCGGTCACGCTACCGCTTATTTTTCGATCCGCATCTGGGGGGCGCCGTTTACCCTTATGTGCTATGTTGTTGTCGGCTGGCTGATGGGCATGGGGGAGGTCAAATGGTCGCTGGCGGCCCAAATATTTATGAACGTGCTGAATATTGTGCTCGATCTCGTTTTTGTGCTCGGCTTGGGACTTGGCGTGAAAGGAGTGGCCTATGCGACGCTGATTTCCGAGATATGCGCGGTGCTGTTCGGTGGCGCGATCATCTTTCACGGAAAGCGGCTCAGCCTTGCCGCCTTGAAAACGAACATGCTCCTGGAAGCCGCCTCATTGAAGAGAATGCTTATCGTCAACCGCGACTTGTTTTTTCGAACGGTTTGTTTATTGACAATGACAGGCATTTTTACCGCTGTAGGGGCAATGTTTGGGGAAGTAACGTTGGCCGCCAACGCGGTGCTTTTCCAAATTCAATACATAATGGCTTACTTTTTCGGCGGGCTGGCCAATGCTTCCAGCATTGTTATCGGCCGGGCAATCGGCGGCAATAACCACCGCCTTTTCCGACGGGCATTCACTTTGTCGGCACAATGGGGGTTTGCCGCTGCCGTCATCCTGGCATTGTGTATTTTTTTCTTTGGGAAGCAGTTTATTTCATTATTTACCGACATTGACGAGGTGAAGGTGGTGGCAGAACAATTTGCGATCTGGATGATGATTTTTCCGTTTGCCGGCTTTTGGGGCCTGCAGTTGGAAGGTGTCTTTTCCGGTGCCACGGAGGCGCGGGGAATCCGGAACTCGATGTTTCTTGCGCTGCTTGTCTTTTTGCCGGCTGTTTGGCTGCTTGTACCGGCGTACGGCAATCATGGCATTTGGCTGTCGTTTATTTTGTTCAGCTTTTCCCGTTCCTTGTTTTTATCATTATTTATCCCAAAATTGGCGCGAAGCAGGTTAACATTTACTAATCATCTCACCATTATTATTAAAATCAATTAAATCTGCAAAATACGCGATTGCAAGAATGATGATTACCGATAGTGCGATTAACCCCCACTCTTTTGGGGTGACGGAGGTTTCTTCGTAAGCATTCGGCATAAAATCACCTCGGAGTACTAATATTTTTCATGCATTAATGACAAAACAAGCCGGCTCAGGAAGGGGGAAAAAGGGGCCGGCTTGTTGTTTGCCCGCATCCTCGACTGTTGTATAGAACGGTTTGTGTTAAAATAATGTCTTTTATTTTTGGCAGCCAACCGGCGCAAGCTCTTAAGATGTCCGCCGCAAACGGAGATCCAAGCGGGAAGAGCATGACAAACAGAGAATCAGCAGTTTTTCCAGATGAATAATTTTCCCCGTGTCCTTCATTTGGGTATTCCAGTTTGTCTAAAAAAATTCAGTGCATGGAAGCCGGTGATGTGTTTGCGCAAGCGTTGAGCTTGCTTTTTCTTGCTTGAAGCTTTCCGTTGTGTTAAAGGGAGTTGTTGCTTCTGAATTCCTGGAGCGCCAGCAGCCATTCCTGCAAGTTTTCTTCGTTTATTTGATTGGCAAGCTTTTTTAAGTTGTTGTTTTTCACCAGTGATCCTTCCAGAATGATTTCGATGTTTTGCTCCACGTCTAAAACGACAGCCCTTACACGAAGGACCTTGGTCACTAAGCCAATAATGACAGCAATTTGTTGAGGGGTAACAGGACCGTATTCATCAAATGCTTCCAGTATTTTTGATTTCTTATCGCCGTTGATCATGAATAACACCTACTTATTTGTCGCTGTTCTAAGGCCAGTCTAAATGAACCATCCCCGGTTTTCCGATAACGGATTCGCGTTTTCCAATCCCGAAAATAAAGGCAATCGATAACACCAGCGCGATGATCACCAGCAGCGTGCTCCACTCCTCGGGCTTCTCTTCGTCAGTTTGCAGGGATGGCTGGGTTGGTTCGGTTGGCTGCATTATTTATTCACCTCTTTAAATAGGTCATTTTTTTCAGTATATGTATACCATGAGATATTTGTTTGCATAAATCGTCTATTTCATGGTAATGCGTAAGTTCTAATTCCAATAAAATTTGCATGCTGCCCCCCCTACGGCATTCAACATGAGGGGGAGGTACTCCTTTTTTCATGTTTTCCAACCGTTGGGTCACTTGTGCTTAGAATGATGTCATTCATTCATATAACAAGATAATCAAGCAATTAACAAAAAAGTGAAGATGATGGCGCTTCCGTGATAGGGCATACATGATAAATTGAATACATCATCAAGTGATATGTCTTTAACGCAGAATGAAAGCGGATTAAAAAGGGCGATTGCTTGTGAAAAAAGAAAACGATATCATTTATCAATGGAGGAGTTATCATGGAAAAGAAGCATTCGCTTTGGTATGTTATCTTAGTTGCGGGATCTGCCGGAATGGCCGGTCTTTTATATGGTTTTGATACCGCTGTCATTTCCGGTGCAATCGGATATTTACAGGAATTATATCATCTAAGTCCGGCAATGGCTGGCTGGGTCATCTCATGCGTCATGATTGGTGGTGTGACAGGGGTTGCATTATCTGGATTTTTAAGCGATCGTTGGGGACGTAAAAAGTTATTGATGGTATCCGCTGTCTTTTTCATTATTTCCGCACTAGGTTCCGCTTTTGCGATGGGTGTAACAACATTGGTCTTAGCGCGTATATTAGGTGGTCTTGGCATTGGTTTCGCATCCGCGTTATCGGTTACCTATATTAGCGAGTGTGCCCCGCCAGCAATTCGAGGTCGGTTAGCTCGTTATATCAATTATTCACTATCTTTGGTATTTGTGCCACGTTCTACATAAATTATTTTGTAGCAAATAGTGGAACGTATGAATGGGGCTTAGAGCTTGAGTGGCGCTGGATGTTAGGTTATGGAACCATGCCGGGGATTATTTTCCTGTTCCTTCTATTCTTTATTCCAGAAAGTCCGAGATTTCTTATTCAGAAAGGAAAGGACGAAAAGGCATTTCTTATTTTAAAACGAATTAATGGCGAAGAAGTAGCGAAGAAAGAAGCACAGGAAATCAAAGCATCGATCGAAGTGGAACAGAGCAGCTCTGTTAAAGAGCTTGTAAAGCCCGGATTAAGAATGGAGATGGGTGTGGGGATCTTCCTTGCATTGTTTAACCAGGTGATCGGAATGAATGCAGTAACGTACTACGGTCCGGATATTTTTCGCAGTGTAGGCTTTGAGAACAACACCGAATTTCTAGCGACAAGTATTATTGGGAGTGTACAGGTTGTCTTTACGATTTTAGCAATTTTTTTAATTGATAGGCTTGGCAGAAAGAAATTAATGGCAATTGGATCGAGTTTAATGGCTGTCTTTATGCTCCTAATTGGAAGCGTGTTCTTCTTTGAGCCGGCGAATGCAGGTGTGTTGTTGATTATTTTAATTGCAGGTTTCACTGCTTCTTTCTGTGTATCCATGGGACCTATTCCGTGGATTATGATTCCGGAAATATTCCCGAATCACTTGCGGGCAAAAGCAGTTGGGATTGCGACAATCTTCTTATGGGGGGCAAACTGGGCAATCGGTCAATTTACCCCAGTACTCATTAACAACAATATGGGTGGTGCGTTTACTTTCTGGATGTTCGCTGTCATCAACGTTATCTGTTTCATCTTTGTTATGACAATTGTCCCGGAAACAAAGAACAAAACCTTAGAAGAGATCGGTCAATTGTGGAAAACAAAAGAACAATTGAAAAAAGAGAAAAAAGCGCAGGAAGAAATAGCCTAGTACTACGTTGATGATGGATGAACGATAAAGAACACAGGAAACTTTGGGATACCAGATAATTTTTATAAAATGGATCTGGTATAAGAAAAGACATAGAAATGATAAGCGGTGCTTTTAGAATGATCAATTAAGAAGGCTGGCCACAGGGTGTGAGATACCTTTAAGGCAGCCTTCTTATTGTTCATGATGTTCGTTTCAAAATTGGTGTGCTATGATATTTCGTACCATCGTCGATACGTAGGAGGATGACATGAGAAGTAGTCAAATATTGAATATTACACTTATTACTTGCTTTGTGATAGCAGTTAGCTTTTCGATCTATTTTTATATACAAGCGAAAGTCTATCAATCCAAAATAACGGATGCGACGATAAAAGAAGAGGTACCTTCCTATCATTTTGCCTTAATCGGAGAAGAAATGGATCATGATTACTGGCGATTAGTCGGTGAAGGGGCAAAAGATATGGAAGAAAAATATAATGTGTTTGTGGAATATGAAGGACCGAGGCGTTCAAATCCGAAAGAACAACTGAAGCTGCTGGACATGGCGATAAAATCCAAAGTGGACGGCATTATTGTACAAGCGTTGAATGATGAGTTTTTACAAGTAATTAATCAAGCGGTAGATCAGGGGATTCCTGTTATCACGATAGATACTGATGCGCCTGAAAGCAAGCGATCGACCTATATCGGAACGGATAATTATGAAGCTGGAAATTTTCCGCGCTTTTTTATGTGCGAAACGACTGGTTCCATCTTACTTTTGTAAGAAAAAGAATGTTCTATTTCGCTTCGTTTTAGGTGGTGAAATGAATATTTCCTTTATTTGGTGGGATGATATGCCTAATTGTGAACGGAAGGAGTCCAGGGATGAAACCACCGAAATCACCATTACTGCAAAAACTGTCTTTCTTTTCTAAAAGTGTTCCTCTGAACAACCACAGCGAGTATTCTTTAAAAGATCGGAGGACAGAAGAGGTGTACCGCAAACGCTGGCAGCACGACAAAGTAGTGCGCACGACACATGGCGTTAATTGTACCGGCTCCTGCAGCTGGAAGGTTCACGTCAAGGATGGAATCATTACATGGGAAACACAGCAGACAGATTATCCATCGACTGGTCCGGACATGCCGGAGTATGAGCCGCGCGGCTGTCCGCGGGGAGCAACCTTTTCATGGTATACATACAGCCCGTTAAGAGTTCGCTATCCATATGTACGTAAAGCACTGCTTCGCTTGTGGCGGGAAGCGAGAAAGCAGACGGAAGATCCGGTGGAAGCGTGGGACATCATCGTCAACGATGCCGCCAAAACAAAGGAGTATAAAGCCGCACGAGGAAAGGGAGGCTTTGTTCGGGCGGACAGAAAGGAAGCGATGGAGCTGATTGCCGCCCAGTTAATCCATACGATCAAAAACGACGGTCCCGACCGTATTTTCGGCTTTTCTCCAATACCAGCGATGTCGATGGTGAGCCACGCCGCCGGAGCAAGATTTTTGTCGCTGATCGGTGCCCCATTGCTAAGCTTTTATGATTGGTACGCAGACCTCCCGGCATCATCACCGCAAATATGGGGAGATCAAACGGATGTGCCCGAAAGCTCCGACTGGTTTAATGCCGGTTATTTGTTAATTTGGGGATCCAACTTGCCGCAGACGAGAACGCCGGACTCACACTTTATGGTGGAAGCACGATACAGAGGTACAAAGGTGTCGGCTGTCAGTCCGGACTATGCGGAATATGTGAAATTTGCCGATGATTGGCTGGCGGTACGGCCGGGAATGGATGGAGCGCTCGCCCAGGCAATGACGCATGTCATCCTGAAAGAGTTTTACGTGGATCAGCAGGTACCCTACTTTATTGAGTATGCCAAAAAATTCACTGATTTACCTTATTTCATGATGCTGGAGCCGGCGGAAGCGAACGGATTCGTTACCGGAAAATTTTTACGTGCCAGCGATCTCGGCATGCCGTTATCCAATGCAGAATGGAAGCCGGTCGTTTTTGATGAAAACAATCAGCACTTCGTCGTTCCAAATGGCAGCATTGGGCACCGCTGGGAAGAGACAGGCAGATGGAATCTGCTGGATCATGATGAGAGTCAGCAACTGGAAGGAATTGAACCGGTGCTCTCATTATTGAACAGGGAGGATGAACAAGTAACGCTTCATCTTCCTTATTTTTCCGCTGATCGGGAAAAAATCATCCGCCGGAATATTCCGGTGAAAAAAATTATCGTGAATGGACAGGAAAAATATGCGGCGACGGTATTTGATGTCATGATGACAAATTCGGGAGTGAACCGCGGTCTCCCAGGGGAGTATCCGGCAAGCTATGATGACGACATTCCGTATACGCCGGGATGGCAAGAAAAAATAACAGGTGTGAAGAAGGCGCAAGTCATCAAAGTCGCCAGGGAATTTGCGCAAAATGCCGCTGATTCCAACGGACGTTCCATGATTATTATGGGATCGGGAATTAATCATTGGTACCATTCGGACACGATTTACCGTTCCGTGTTAAACATGGTGCTGCTTACCGGTTGCCAGGGTGTCAATGGAGGCGGCTGGGCCCATTACGTCGGCCAGGAAAAGGTCCGGCCGTTGGAAGGGTGGCAGACGGTGGCGTTGAGCCGCGATTGGGGCGGTCCGCCAAGACTGCAGAACGGAACATCCTTTTTCTATTTCGCAACGGAACAGTGGCGCCACGAAGAATTTTCAGCGGAAGAAATGACTTCCCCGGTTCGGAACAAGCCGCGGTATCGCCATCATGCCGATTACAATGCCCTGGCAGCAAGGCTGGGCTGGCTTCCTTCCTATCCACAATTTGACCGCAATGCAACGAAGCTTTATGAAGAGTCGGGTGCGGCTTCAAAGGAAGAAGCAATCAACTACATTGTCGATCAATTGAAATCAGGTAATTTGTCCTTTGCCGTGGAAAACCCCGGGAAGAAAGAGAACTTTCCGAAGACGTTGTTTGTGTGGCGGGCCAATTTATTAGGAAGCTCGGCGAAAGGACATGAATATTTTTTGCATCATTTACTAGGAACGCATGGTCACACATTCAGCGAATACGATGACAGTTTGCGAACGGAAGCGATTCATTGGGAGGAAACGACACCTTCTGGAAAACTGGATCTGCTTGTGAACATCGATTTTAGAATGAATGGAACAGGGCTGTATTCCGATATCGTCCTGCCCGCTGCAACATGGTATGAAAAGCACGATATCAGCAGCACCGATATGCATCCGTTTATTCACCCGTTTAACCCGGCGATCACGCCGCCGTGGGAATCGAAAACAGACTGGGATACGTTTACGGAGCTGGCTGAGGTATTTTCGACGCTTGCGGAAAAGCAGTTTCCGGAACCGGTGAAAGATATCGTCACAACCCCGTTATTACACGATTCAAAGGAAGAGCTTGCCCAGCCGATGGGACGTGTACCGGATTGGAAGGACGGGGTGACTCCTCCGCAACCCGGAGTGAATTTACCGCAAATTCACATTGTGGAAAGGGATTATCAAAAGATTTATAAAAAGATGGTTTCCTTAGGTCCGACGGTTAAAAAGACAATCGGTTCTAAAGGACTGGCCTGGGACGCGCAAGAGGAGTATGAAAAGCTGCAGCGATTGCTCGGTGCCGTCAAGTGGCAGGAGGAAGCGTTTGCTGGGTGTCCGAGTCTAGAAAAGGGACGCAGTGTTGCCCAGGCGATTTTGACTTTATCCAGTACAACGAACGGTTCGTTAGCAATGAAGGCCTGGAAGGTGCTGGAGAAAAAAACAAAGCTTTCGTTGCAGGATTTGGCGGAAGAACGGGCGGAAGAGCATTTATCCTTCGAGGAAATTACCGCCCAGCCAAGAAAAGTGATTACATCACCGGTGTACAGCGGTTCGGAAACCGGAAACCGCCGCTATTCCCCGTTTACGACAAATGTGGAACGAAAAATACCGTGGAGAACGCTAACCGGCCGGCAGCATTTTTATTTGGATCACGATATCATGCTGGAGTTTGGCGAGGAATTACCGACGTTTAAATCGCCGCTGCCAAGTCAAGTGTTTTACGAGCGGGACAGGCAGCCTGAAGTGGATACGAAAGTGATTACCTTGAATTACTTGACGCCGCATTACAAATGGTCGTATCACAGCACATACGGGGACACGCTGCCAATGTTAACCCTCTTCCGCGGCGGGCCGCATGTTTGGCTAAGTCCGCATGATGCAGACGAGGCGGAAATCGAAGACAACGATTGGATTGAAATGTATAACCGCAACGGGCTGGTGGTGGCGAGAGCTGTTGTTTCCCACCGGATGCCCCGCGGTGTTGTGTACATGTATCATGTGCAGGAACGCCATATTAATGTACCAGGTTCACCGACGACGAAAGATCGGGGCGGGACATTCAACAGCCCGACAAAAATCCATGTCAAGCCGACGCAGATGATCGGCGGATACGCGCAGCTGAGCTACGGCTTCAATTATTACGGTCCCACGGGCAATCAGCGGGACGGCTATGTTCACATTCGCAAATTGAAAGAGGTGAAATGGCTTGAAGATTAAAGCGCAGTTCGGAATGGTGATGAGCCTTGACAAGTGCATCGGCTGCCACACATGCAGCGTGACGTGCAACAACACATGGACAAACCGGCCGGGGGCAGAATATATGTGGTGGAATAACGTGGAAACAAAGCCCGGAATCGGTTATCCGAAGGGATGGGAAAACCAGGAGAAGAACAACGGCGGCTGGACGCTGAAAAATGGCAGGCTGGAGCTGAAAGCAGGGGGAAGGGCGAAGAAATTGGCGCAAATTTTTTATAACCCGGATTTAAATATGATCGATGATTTTTATGAGCCGTGGACATATGATTATGAAACGCTCATTCACAGTCCGGAAAAAAAGCATCAGCCGGTGGCCAGGCCGAAATCGCAGTTGACCGGAGAGTACATGGAACTACAATGGGGACCGAACTGGGAGGATGACCTCGCCGGTGTCCATCAAACCGGGAAGCTGGACCCGAACATGCGCGGCTTGGAAGAGCAGGTGAAGCTGGAATACGAAGAAGCGTTCATGATGTATTTGCCTCGTATTTGTGAACATTGCATCAACCCGTCGTGCCTGTCTTCCTGTCCATCCGGCGCCATGTACAAACGGGATGAAGACGGCATCGTACTGGTTGACCAGGATGCTTGCCGCAGCTGGAGATTTTGCATGTCCGGCTGTCCGTATAAAAAAGTGTACTTTAATTGGCAGACGAAAAAAGCGGAAAAATGTACTTTTTGCTTTCCGCGAATCGAAAACGGCGATCCGACGATTTGCTCGGAAACATGCGTCGGCCGCATACGGTATATCGGTATTGTTTTGTACGATGCTGACCGCGTGGAAGCGGCAGCCTCTGTAACAAATGAACAAGAATTGTACGAAGCGCAGCTGTCGCTTTTCCTTGATCCGTTTGATCCTGAAATCATTGAGCAGGCAAAGAAGGACGGGATTGCGGAGGACTGGATTGAAGCGGCGCAGCAATCGCCGGTATACAAAATGGCGGTGAAACAGAAGATTGCTTTGCCTCTCCATCCGGAATACCGCACGTTGCCGATGGTATGGTACGTTCCGCCGTTGAGCCCGATCATGAATGCGTTAGAAGGACAGGTGGATGCTTTAGATCCAAAAATGATGTTTCCAACGATTGAGCAAATGAGAATCCCGGTACAATATTTGGCCAATTTACTCAGTGCCGGGGACGAAGAGGTCATTAAAGTCGTTTTAAAAAAAATGGTAATTATGCGTCATGTGATGAGGGCAAAGCAGCTTCAGAAAGAATATGATTCGTCTCTTTTGCACATGACAGAGTTGTCGGAAGAAGAAATCGTCGATATGTATCGATTATTGGCCATCGGAAAATACGAAGATCGTTACGTTATTCCGAAAGCCCACCGGGAACAAGCCGGTAATATGTATTTCGGTCAAGGAATTGCGGGATACGATTTTATGCAGAATTGTCATGAATGTATGGGAGGCTCCGGCGCGTTGGAGGAAGAGTTTGAAGCAAGATGGAGGAAAAACTATGGATAAAACGCTGTATCTCTTTAAGCTGCTGTCTGTTTTGTTACAGTATCCGACCTGTTATCTCAGGGAAATCGCATTGTTGAAAGAAGAGTTGACAGGTATGTTGACGGCGGAAGATGTCGTTGTCAAAAAACATCTCGACACATTTTTTGCATACGTAGAATCCGGCAACGCGGAAGATATATGTGAAGAATATGTTCAGACATTTGATGTTGCCGAAAAAACAACCTTGTACTTAACGTATCCCATGTATGGCGATGAAAGAGAAAGGGGGGAAACCCTCGTAAAGCTGAAAGCGATGTATCGGGATTCTGATTGCTTTATCAAAGGGGAGGAGCTGCCTGATTATCTGCCGCTTATTCTGGAATATGTTTCCGTTGCTCCGCAAGAGGGAGCGGGGAAAGTATTGAAGCTTTTCAAAAAGCCGATTCATCAGCTGCAGCTGGAACTGGAATCTCAAAACAGTCCGTTCGCAGCGGTCATCGAGCTTGTCAAGTATTTGCTCAATCAATGGCAGGCAACAGAAAAGGCTTCGTAATCAAGCGAAAAATGCTGATGTACTCTTGATTTCGCTAAGTATAAGAGCGTGTTCAAAAAGGCAATGGTTCCGCACGATGCGCCCAATTCCACCTAAATGCTGTCCACGTCCTATGGGCAACGGCGGAATGTCACCATCCTGGTTCCGAGAAGCCACTCAGAGATGGCTTAAAAAGATTGCGTCGGCTCCACTCATTGTCTCTTCCTCTGCCAGTATTTCACTGGTGTTGGTCCAAGTGCCATCGCGCGCGATGGCACAATGAGACAGTTCGCAGTTTCTCAGTGAAGAATGGCTCGTTGCTTCGAGTTTGTTCAAAAAGATAAAAAACAATCTTTTTGAACAAACACTATATGAAAGTCTAAATTGAATCATTCGGAAAGCTGTCTAGCTGCTTGAAAGACGCTTCCGCTTTTTTAAAAGGAGGTTGAAAGGATGACACTGACACTGTTGGACCAATTTTTATGGATTGTAATCCCGTACATGACGTTAACAATTTTCGTCGTTGGTCATATATACCGGTATCAAAAAGATCAGTTTGGCTGGTCTGCGGGATCAAGCCAATTTTTGGAGAGCAGGCAGTTAAAATGGGGGAGCAACCTGTTTCACTTCGGGATCATTCTTGTGTTTTTCGGACACGTAGCCGGGTTGCTCGTACCAGAGGGAGTTTATTCAACAATTGGAATTACGAAAGGACTGTATCATTTAGGTGCTGTCTGGATCGGGGGCGGTGCAGGAATCATTACTTTAGGGGGGATTATCATCCTCGCAAAACGGCGGGGTGGAAACAAGCGGATAAGAAGAGGCAGTTCCGCAAGTGATATTGTGGTGCTTACAGCACTGATTTTTGTCATTGTTTCCGGCTTCACGAATACAATCGGTTACGCTGTTACCGGCGGCGATTTTGATTACCGGACAACGATTGGTCCATGGCTCAGGGGGATACTGACATTCCGGCCGGATGCTGCTTTAATGGTAGGAATTCCAAGGGGCTTTCAAATTCATGTCATTGCTTCGTTTTTCCTGTTTGCCTATTGGCCGTTTTCCCGTCTCGTTCATGTATGGAGCCTGCCCCTTGAATACTTAAAACGCCGCTATATCGTTTACAGAAAGCTAAATTCCGAGAATGTAAAGTGAAACGAGGCGTGATTATTTTTCTTTATGCTCATAATCAAACAGCGAAGAGCAGCATTGTTTTTCTACAGCAACGGCACAAGTGGCAAGGAAGCGGAAATCTTTTTTACTCCTTTCCTTGCCTTTCACATTGTCCATCAATGATGCTCCAGTGGTAAATAGTTTTCCTCTTCCCGGCTGTGAAGCTGGACTAATACATAGACGGCTTTGAACCGGTCGATGACTTCTTCTGTCACACTGCTGTCATCCAGCATTGTTTTGGTCTCCTTCACGAGGATGCGAATGAGTTCATGATCACGGATGAGTTTCGTAATCGTTTCCTGTAAATCAGGACGCTGTTTTTTGATATCCAAATATAAGCCTTCTTCCTCTGCATCGGCATGCGCCAGTATCCTCGTTTCCCAATGCTCGATCAGCGCGGCCGCCGCAATTTTCGCATGCTTTTCCTGCTTTTTTTTATACACATCCTCAAGCAGTGTCATAATGTCTCTGCCTTCTGTCACCGCTCCGTCATGAATGGATTTGTGTGAATGTAGTTTTCGCAATGCCGGACCTGACATAGGTGCTCACCCTCCTTGTTTTGTTGAAAAAAAATACAGTGTCTGTCATTCTCCGTTTTTACAGGCTGATAAAGAATAGACATCTCACTGTTAGAAAGTATTGACCTGTTGCTTTCATGTTAAACTAATACCGTTGGATATCAGTGTCCGCTTTCCGGCTCTCTTAAAAAAATGACGCAGTAAACAAAGCTTAACAGTGCTCCCGATGCCAGGATAAAAAAGAATTGATTTGGCGTAACAAATGTGTATAAGGTCAAATAAATAACGGCACCGACGTTGCCGTAAGCGCCGGCCATGCCAGAGATTTGCCCTGTTAATCGTTTTTTTATCAGCGGGATGATGGCGAAGGTTGCGCCTTCCGCTCCTTGAATAAAAAACGAAGTAAAAATCGTCGCGGCAATTGCCAAAGGAATCGGCCATGCAGATGTGATAAGCCCCATCAAGATCAGCCCGATGACGATGCCGGCAATATAAATAAGCATCACAGCTTTTCGGCTTTTCATGCGATCGGAAAACCATCCGCCCAAAGGTCTTGCCAGGAGATTGACAAAAGCAAACGAGGAAGCAATGAGCCCTGCCTGTGTTGCAGAGAGATGAAAGGTGGTCAAGAAAAACAGCGGAAGCATTGAGACGATCGCCAGTTCTGCGCCGAAATTGGCAAAGTAAGTTGTGTTGAGAGCAGCGACATTTTGAAATCTGTATTTGTCAGCTTCTGTCACCCCCGCTTTCAAGCGGGGAATATTCACCCTTAATGTTTGAAATGCTTGATAGAAAAAATTTAATATGATCAAGACAGCTATCAGATATGCTGCACTGCGATTGATAAAACCGAGCATGTATATTTTCCAGGCGACGATTCCGAGGGCTGCGAATAGAGGAACGGTCCAAATGATTAACAGGATCATATCACGCCAACTGCTCACTTCCAGTGCAGCGATTTTTTTCGGTTTTTCATATACTTTTCCCGGCGGCGTATCAGAAGCTGTGAAGAAAAAAATGGCGCCGTAAGCGACGCAGAGCACTCCGCTGAATGCCACCGCATAGCGCCAGCCTATTTCTGGAGGGAACAACGTTGTCGCAATAAAAGGCAAAGTCATGGCTGCAAATGCGGAGCCAAAGTTGCCGAATCCGGCGTAGAAGCCTTCTGCAAATCCGACTTTTTCGGGAGGATACCATTCAGCTACAAGTCTGATGCCGACAACAAAGCTGGCGCCGATACCGCTGATGAGCAGCCGGGAGACGGCCAGCTGCGCCCAAGTCGTGCCAAAGGCAAACAGGAAGATAGGGGCGGACATCGTTACAAGCAGCAGCGAAAAAACGATCCTCGGTCCGAATTTATCCAGCAGCATCCCGATAACCATTCGTGCGGGAATCGTCAAGGCTACATTCAGGATGAGCAATGTGGATATATGATCCAACGTCAGCCACTCCACCGTTTCCACCATTGTGTTGGCCAGCGGCGCCATATTAAACCAGGCGTAAAACGACACAAAAAATGCGATCCATGTTAAGTGCAGTATTTGAATGTGCCGGTTGTGCAGTGCGAAAAGTTCATTTGGTCGCATTTTTATCCCCTTTCAAATGCTTGGTATCTTCGTTATTTTCTATCTTAAAAGGTGGTTCTATGTATTTTTTGCAAAAATGTTGTTTCAGTTATTGCATAATGTGAAAAATTTCTTTTGCCGATGTCGCCTGATCTGGTCATGCAACAGTTATAACGTGTCGTTATGTATGAATGGATGGAAAAAGTCAGTTCCATATCAAATGGATTATCAAGAGTGGAAGCATATGTTACACTGGGATTAGCAATATTCGTGAGTATAGTTAGAGGCTTTTGGAGGTGTTATGATTGAATTGGTTCATCGGTATAGCTGTATGTTTCGCGGTAATGATGTATGTAGCGATGGAAGTGGCGACTTTTGAAGACAGGGGGAGAGGCTTTTCTTCCTATTTTCAGGCGCTTAAACATGCTTTCCTTTTCGTGCTCCCGCTATTTGCAATCAGCGGAGTCATTTATTACGTCTTTGTAAATTAAAAATCAGCGTGGGGTGGAGGGAGTGGGGAGTGGCGGGACCGTCTGGGAATCGAACCCAGCAGAGACGTCACGCGCCTCTCGGAAAGTGTTGAAGACCTCGAAGGACACCAGTACCTTTGCCGGCCCCGTAGCAGGCTGATACAAATCCAGTATATTATAGTATGCTTATTCCCTTTTGACAAGCTTTGTGGTGGTGTAGATTGCTAGGCACATTTTACGTCATATCACCTTTCGCTAAATGAAGAAACATTGTACGGCTGGCTGCTCACTGCTTAGGTTATTTCGTATGCGGAAAAAGATACAGCGGTGAGCTGGAATCGGGCCGGAAGAGGTGAGCATGAGCGGCGAAGTGTCCCGAACACATCCGCTAACGGGATAGTTTTGATCCGAAAGAAAGCAGAGCTGACCATTACGCGGAAACAGCCGGCTGATGACGGCGGTTTATTGCTCCGCCGCCGCTTATAAAATTTGTGATAAAAACAGCTTTGTCCGGTCGTGCTTTGGGTTATCAAACAATTCTCCGGGTGTTCCTGATTCGATGATTTCCCCGTAATCAAACAGGACGATTCGATCGGCCACTTCTCTGGCAAAGTTCATTTCGTGGGTGACGACAACCATGGTCATTCCCGTTCCCGCCAGCTCCTTCATCACATCGAGCACTTCCTTGATCATTTCCGGGTCCAGCGCAGAAGTAGGTTCGTCAAACAGCATGATTTTCGGCTGCATCGCCAAGGCTCTGGCAATCGCCACCCGCTGCTGCTGGCCGCCGGAGAGCTGCCCGGGATATTTATTCGCCTGTTCCGGAATACCGACTCGTTTCAACAGCTCCAGCGCCGTTTTTTCCACCTTATCCTTTGGCCATTTTCTCACCCAAATCGGCGCCAGCATAATGTTCTTTAAGATCGTCATGTGTGGGAAGAGGTTGAATTGCTGGAATACCATCCCCGTTTCTTTCCGGATTGTTTCGATATTGCCGGCATCGTCGGTCAACGTCGTCCCGTCGATTGTAATTGAGCCTTGCTGGATTTCTTCCAATGCGTTTAACGTCCGGATAAAGGTGGATTTTCCCGAGCCCGACGGACCGAGGATGACAAGAACCTCGCCTTTTTTCACCGTTAAATCGACGTTTTTCAGCACATGCAGCTCTCCGAACCACTTGTTGACATCTTTACATTCAATCATTGTTTCCCGTTGTTCCAGAGGTGTATTGTCTGCGGATTTCTTCGGCATTAACGTTGACATAGAGCAATCGTCCCTTTCTTTTTTGAGCTGTTGGCAGAAAGACAAGCACGTTTAGGACACTGTTTTGTCATCAAGCAGAAACACGTTCTAGGCTACTGCGCCAAGCGTAACGGAAGGTAGTACCCGCGCCCGGCTGCTATATTTGCCGCCATTTTTTACCGTTCGCCGACTCCTAACGACCTTTCCAATCTGCGGCTGACGTAGGAAAGCATGGAGCAGAAAACAAAGAAAACGGCAGCGACAAAGAGAAACAGCTCCATCTCTTTTCCTAAAAATGTCGGGTTTTTCGCGACATTCTGCGCCATCCCGAGAATGTCGATGATCCCGACAATCGTTACCAATGTCGTATCCTTAAAGATCGCAATAAACTGTCCGACCATCGCCGGAATAACGGCTCGCAGCGCCTGTGGTAGGATGATAAAAAATGTCATCAGCGGGGTGCTGAAGCCCAGGGCATGAGATGCTTCGTATTGTCCGGACGGAATCGACTGCAAGCCGCCACGCACATTTTCTGCCAGGTAGGCAGCGCTGAACAATGTCATCCCGATCATCGCCCGCACAGCATTATTCAATTCAATGCCTTGCCCGAGAAAAAGCGGCACCATAAGCTGCGCTACATAAAGAATCGTTATTAACGGTATTCCGCGGATAAATTCAATATAGCAAACGCAGAAATATTTAATGGCCGGCAGCCTGCTCCGTCTTCCCAATGCGAGAAGCACTCCGAGCGGGAAGGAGGCGACAATGGCCACGACAGCCAGCAGCAGTGTCAATAAAAAGCCGCCCCATAAATTTGTGCCGACTTTAGGCAGGATACCGAAACCGCTTAAGAGAAAAATCGTCACCGGAAACAGCATCAGCCAGCTGAACAGCACCGTTTTTTTCAACGGGAGCTTTTTTCCGCCGAAATAACCGCAAACCAAAACGAGCAGACTTGCCGCATTCCAGATCTTTGCTTCCACAGAAACAAACGGTAGGGCGAGGCAAAGTGCCAACAAACCGGCGAAAAAAAGTCCAAGCTGCGTCATCGTCCCGTTCCATATTCCGGATGAGAAACCGGTTAGCAGTGAAAGGAGAAAGATGCACAGGAAGACCCGCCACAATTCCGCATTAGGATATTGTCCTGCCAGCAACAGCTTCAAGTGAACGGAAACAACCGTCCAATCGGCGGAAAACAATACCCAGCTTAAAATTACTTTGAAGAGAAAAAACAGAAGAATCGTTAATGCAATTGTAAAAAATGTGTTAAGCCAGCTGCTGAACATATTGTCTTTCAGCCATTTTTGCACTGTCCTGTTTTTTTTCGGCGCTTGAAGCACTGTAGTTTCTTTCATTATATCTGCTTGATTCACACCCATCACCTCTCTGCCAGCTGCGTATATTTGTTAAAGATGTTCATGAAGAGGGACGTCAGCAAGCTGACGGTTAAATAGCAGATGATCATGATCGTAATCATCTGAATGGCGCGTCCGGATTGATTTAAAATCGTATTCCCCACATGAACGATTTCCGGATAACCGACGGCAACAGCGAGGCTGGAGTTTTTCGTCAAATTCAAGTATTGACTTGTCAGCGGCGGAATAATGATCCGGAACGCCTGCGGAAAGACAACGAGACGCAACGTAGTGGAGCTTTTTAAGCCCAAGGCTTGCGCCGCTTCCAGCTGTCCTTTGCTTACGCCCATAATGCCGGCGCGGACAATTTCCGCGATAAACGCGGAGGTGTACATGACAAGAGCAATCAGCACCGATGCGAAGCTCGGGGAAATGACAAAGCCGCCGGCAAAGCTGCGGCCGTTAGGATTCACTTCCGGCATCGTGACGTGAAACGGGCCTGCTGAAGTAAGCAGGAGGGGAACGATCATTGCCGCTGCTGTTACTCCGACAGCCCATAATGACGGATATTTCCTCTTGCCTGTTTCCGTCTGCAGCTTGAGCCGCCATTTCCAGACGGTGATTGCCAGCAGTATTGCGGTTGCCACACAGACGAGCCATATCCAAGTGGCCGATGTGGTCTGAAACCAGGGAATAGCGATTCCGCGGTTGCTGAAAAAAACCGTTCCGGCAAAAACATAGCTGTTTTCTATCAGCGGCAGCATTAAAAACACGGCCGAGAACCAAATAATCATTTGTACCAAAAGGGGAGTGTTCCGGAATATCTCCACAAACACTTTCGAGGTATTTCTGACCAGCCAGTTATTCGACAACCTGGCAATACCTAATATGACGCCGAGGATGGTAGCAAACATAATACCGAGCACAGCTACCCGGAGCGTGTTGAAAAGGCCGACGAGTATTGCCCGGCTGTATGGATCCGTCGCCGAATAATCTATCAATTTGTCGCCGGAAATATCAAAGGAAGCCGTAGACTGAAGAAACCCGAAATCTAACGGCAACCCAAGCCGTTTCAGACCGGTCAGCGCGTTATTTATAAAGTAAAATAAACAAATTCCGGCAATGACAACAAAGAGCAGTTGCAGCAATACCGGTTTGAACCGTCTGCTTCTCCAAAAAGGAGCCGTGTTGTTCATTCTGAGGTCACCTCACAGTGTGAATGAGGACCTGCTCCCGCCGGGGAGGCGAACAGGTCCGCCAATGTTTTACTTATTAAGGATGTTCAAAAAGACCGGGAAACACACCGGCAGATTTCTTCGTTGCCTTGTCTCTCCGCTTCACGTACGATGTGTACAACTTGTATACGCACTGCTGCTCGTGCTTGCGGCGCCCGGATCTTCTCGCTGGTTCCTGTCCTCCTGTTTGAACAAACCAATACTGAAGGAAACAGTTAGCGGAATGGCGGAGAATACAGCAAGCCTCCATCCGTCCATAAGCTGTTTACTCCTCTTTCCAGGTTGAAGATTGTGTCGGGACCTAAGTGACGTTCATAAATTTCTCCGTAATTTCCGACTTGCTTGATGATGTTGACAACGAAATCATTGTCCAGACCAAGCTCTTCCCCCAACTCTCCTTCCAAGCCAAGGAAGCGGCGAATTTCCGGATTTTCACTGTCCATGAAATCGTCGATATTGGAAGATGTGATCCCGAATTCCTCTGCCTGAATCGTCGCATAAACAACCCATTTCACGATGTCGTACCATATGGCATCGCTGGAATTGACGACTGGCGCCAACGGCTCTTTGGAAATGACTTCCGGTAAAATAAAATGATCATCCGGATTTGCCAGCGTATCCAATCGTGCCACCAATCCGGAACGGTCGGTTGTCCATGCATCGACACTGCCTTGCTCATAAGAAGCAACGACTTGATCCTGGCCGTCGAAAACGATCGGTTCATAATCAATTCCAAGCAGGCGGAATGTATCGGCTAAATTCATTTCTGTCGTCGTTCCTGTATCCACGGCAATGCGGGCACCTTCCAAATCTTCAAGACTCGTAATGCCGCTGTCTTTTCGAACCATGATTCCTTGTCCGTCATAAAAAGTTGTCGGCGCAAAATGCAGTCCGATGGCGTCCCGCGAAAGGGTATTGGTCGTATTGCGGAGAAGCACGTCCACTTCTCCTGTTTGAACAGCGGTCAGTCGCTCCTGGGCGGACAAGGGACGGTACTCTACGGCCTCGGCATCGCCGAAAACAGCTGCGGCAATCGCTTTTGCAAAGTCAACATCAAAGCCAGTATAAGTTCCGTCGGAGGTTAAATAACCGAATCCGGGTAAATCGGAATTTACTCCGGCAACGACGTGACCTCTGCTTACGACCTGATCAAACACGTTGCCGTCGGCTGTTTCATCGGAAGCAGTGTCCTCTTCCCCGCAGCCGATCAGAATAGCGGCTGATAACATCATGAATGTGAATAATAAGAAAAATGGCGATTTTTTCATTGTTGACCTCCCTTTTTTATGTAACACTATTAATATTGAAAAATTGCGTTTTTTCACTCCTTTCAGAAAACAACAGCAAACTTAGGATTCATCATAATATCACGTGCTTTTTTAAACAGCATTTTTGTCAAAAAATATAACGGATTATTTTTAGACAAGTACGGAATTTTGTCAGATTTTTGACGTGCCTTCCTAGAAAAAATTCCGGCTCCACTTTCGAGATCCAAAGATAGAGGATTGGGCGTAAGGAAAGGCAACGATGCGGTTTTGCTTTGGAAACAGGCGCATGTATTTGCTAAGATGAAAAAAAATAGGAAGGATGCACACGGGAGGACTTTGACAGTGTGCTGGGCAGTCTGGGCAGTCGTTTCTCTGATGCGGGGACTTATGCTCCGGTGTCCCGGGCACTCACTTCCGTAAAAAAGCGGGGGATAGGATGACGAAGCGGTTTTACACGATCGGAGTAGCCGGGCATATTGATCATGGAAAAACGACGTTGACGAAAGCGTTGACAAGTATTGATACGGACCGGTTAAAAGAGGAGCAGGAAAGAGGAATATCGATTGAATTAGGCTATGCGCCGTTACGATTGGGAGACGATGTGCAGGTGTCGATCATCGATGTGCCGGGACATGAACGATTTATCCGGCAAATGATCGCCGGGGTTGCCGGAATCGACCTTGTGCTCCTTGTTGTCGCTGCCGATGAAGGAATAATGCCGCAAACAGTGGAGCATCTCGATATTTTGCAGCTGCTTGGAATCCAAAACGGAATGATCGTTGTTACGAAGACGGATCAGGTGGAAGCGGAGCTTATTGATTTGATAAAATTGGAGATTACGGAGCAGGTGAAAGGAACGTTTATGCAACCGGCGGAAGTTTTTTTCGTGGACAGCATTTCTAAAAAAGGGATTGCTGCGCTGCAACAGCGGCTGCAAAGCTGCTTGCAGAATGTGCCGATGCGCGACGCTTCCGGCCCGTTCCGGCTGCCGATCGACCAGGTGTTTACGATTCACGGTCAAGGTACGATTGTTCGCGGAACCGTTTTTGAAGGCGAGGTCCGTGAAGGCGAAATTCTCGAACTTCTGCCTCTGGGGAAAAAAGTCCGCGCGCGGCAATTGCAGGTTCACCACCAGCGGAGGCCATTGAGTCGGGCGGGGCAGCGCACAGCCGTCAATTTGGGAGGAATTTCCGCCAGTGAGGTGAAACGGGGCGATGTGCTTGTTTCCACCGAGGGGTATTGCGTAACCACTGCGCTCGATGTTGCGCTCGACACACTGCCATCCATAAACTATCCGCTAAAGCAGCGGGGGAATATTAAACTGCATTTAGGAACGGCTGAAGTGTTCGGAAAAATCGTGCTTTTCGACCGCAACGAGTTGGCAGGAGGGGGCGAAGTTCTCTGCCAGCTTCGCCTTGATACGCCGGTGGTTGCCAAGCGGGGAGACCGCTTTATTCTCCGGCGTCCGTCCCCGGTGGAAACGGTTGGCGGCGGCACGGTGATTGATCCCCGGGGAGAAAAGCATGCCTTCGGTGAAGCGACGATTACCATGCTTTCACGTAAAAAAGAGGGAAGTCCTAGTGAACGTCTGGTGGAAACGTTGAAAATCCGTAAAGCGCTACCTGATAGCGAATTGATCCAGGAAGCCGGGCTGACGGAAACGGAAGGGATGGAACAGATCAAAAACTTGGTGCAGGAAGGTACGGTTCTGCGATTAGCCTCTCTGTTAGTTTACAAAGGGACGTATAATGACATCGCGGAAGTGATGAAGGCAGAGGTTACCCGCTACCATGAACATTTTCCGCTGCGTCCCGGGATAAACAAGGCGGAAATATCGCAGAAACTGTCGGCGTACGGCGCCGTGTTAGCCGAGGCGGTCGTTGAAAAAACACTGTCAGCCGGCGTGTTTCAACGGAAGGGACAGTCCATCGCGGCAAACTGCTTTGTTCCCGGGTATCCCCGTCAGTGGGAAATACGGATGAAGCAAGTGGAAGCAATCCTTGAACAGCAGGGGCTTGAAGTGGAGGATTTCCAGTCCATTGTTGATCAAGCCGGAGTGCCTGGCATCTGGCAGGAGGAGCTCCGGCATTATCTCCTTCGAACGGAGCGAGCGGTTGACTTGGGCGACAAGCATCTTGTCTGGAAAACGGCTTTTGATGACAGCGTGGCACGGCTTCGCCGGCAAGCGCCGCCGCATTTTCATCTTCAGGACGCCAAAGCAGTGCTGAAGCTGTCCCGAAAATACTTAGTTCCGCTGCTGGAGCAGATGGATGCACAGGGGTTAACGAAGCGGAGCGAAAACGGGCGGATGTGGATAGATCATTTCAATCCCTCGAAGTTGCCAAATAGTTAGAGGGAAAACGTTGGATGTGATATAATATCTGAAAATTAAGAATCGATGGAGTGGTAGAAATGGTGGCAAATTACAATGGAAGAAGATTTGTATCAGTAGAAAATACAGCAAACGGGGAAGTATCTGCAAAAACGTTTTTTGAATACAAACAGAAAGGAAATATCATTTCTGCAACATACAGCGGTGGAGAAATTATCCAGGGAACCCTTATCGGCCTCGTCAGGGAGGATGGCTGCCTGGAATTTAAGTACAACCATGTGAACAGCAAAAATGAAATCAGAGGCGGTAAATGTGTTTCGACTCCTGAAATCCTGCCGGATGGCAGACTCCGGCTCTATGAAAGCTGGAAATGGCTTGACGCGGAAGAGGCTGAGGGCTATTCTGTGCTGGAAGAGGTTCAGATAAGGGATATTTGAAAGGTAGACTTGCCTGCCAGTTTGGCACGAATGATGGCTGCTTTCCGTTAGACAGCCGAGGCGTCGGCCCAACGAGCTGCGGAAAAAAGCTGTTTCGCGTTTTCGCTAGGCGGACTGCTGCCGGTATGTCCGTGGTCGAGGTTTGTTTTTCAGACCGGCTGCAGCGGGTTTTAAAATCAGGAGGATGGAAAATTGAAAAAATTTACGCAAGTGGTTTGTGAAAAACGCACGTATTCCAGAGATATACTTACACATGACCATGAATACGGACAGCTGCTTTTCCCGCTTTATGGCTCCATGCATATTGAAACGCCGCGGCAGGCATTAACATTGCAGCCGGAGCATTGCTTTTTTGTACCGCCTCGATGCTCTCACACATTTCGCGCGATGGAGCGGAATGAATTTCTTATCGTCGATATTCCCATACATTATCTTTTTCGCCGGGCGGATTACGAGGCATTATATATGGACATGGATGCTCATTGGCGCGCGGTCCGCTCGCTGCTGGCGGAGGAAATCGCGCGCACAACGAGTGCATCAACCGCTGCGTTAGCCTGCTTAGGTCAGTTTATCGGGCATTCGCTCGGCAGGCAGCCTTTCCGCTCGATTCAGTATATTCATGATCATTACACCAGCCGGATTACTGTGGAGGCATTGGCGGCAATGGAGCATTATCACCGGTCTTATTATCCAACTTGGTTCAAGAAGGTGACGGGAACTACCCCGGCAGCTTATATCCGCTCCCTGCGGCTGGAAGAAGCAAAGCGCTTGCTGCGGGAAACAGAATGGCCTGTTACAGCCATTGGGAGAGAGGTTGGCTTTGAACATTCGTCGTCTTTTACACGGTTGTTCGTTCTTCACGAAGGAATATCCCCGCAAGCTTACCGTAAAAGCTTGCATTCGGCTAAAGAATATCTTGATTTCTGAAAAGCAGCTCCCTGTTCGACGGGCTATGATTATGATATAGATGTATCTATCTTGAGTAGTCAGGGTCAGGCATTGTTTCACAAACATTGCTGCTGAAGGACAGGGAGGGATGAACTTGCAAGCAGAAAGAAAATATGTTTTTTTTGTACTATTTGCTGCGATTTTGTGGGGAACAACAGGGACGGCGCAAACGTTTGCGCCGGAGAGTGCGGATCCGGTGGCTATCGGGGCGGTCCGGTCCGCCGTTGGTGGACTTGCCTTGCTGATTTATGTGGCTTTTCGGGGAAAGCTGTATCTCCGGGGGTGGTCTCTTCTTCATGTAACGGTTGCCGCTGTCGGCATGGCAGCGTATCAGCCGCTGTTTTTCTCTGCCGTATCCGTCACAGGGGTGGCCGTCGGGACCGTTATTGCCATCGGAAGTGCGCCGATTTTAGCCGGGTTGCTGGAATGGGTGATCAAAGGGAATGTTCCGGAGCGAAAATGGTGGTTTGCCACCATCCTGGCGATTGCCGGCTGTTTATTGCTTTTTTCCAATGAGCAGGAATTGAGCTTATCGTTGGCGGGAATTTTGATGGCGCTCGGAGCGGGATTGTCGTTTGCGATCTATGCTATTATGAGCAAACGGCTCCTTGAACGGCATTCTTTCGAGGCGGTTGCCGCCGTCGTGTTTTCGTTGAGCGCGCTCTGTTTAATGCCTGTATTATTTGTTTACGATTTATCATGGCTGCTGGAGCCGAACGGAATCGCTATTGCCTGCCATCTGGGGCTGATTACGACGGCTGTCGCTTATCTCCTATTTTCTCAGGGACTTACCGGTGTTCCCGCAGCAACCGGCGTGTCGTTGTCACTGGCAGAGCCGCTGACGGCCGCAATGCTCGGTGTGCTCGTCGTCGGTGAGATGTTGACACCTGCTGCCTGGTTAGGAGCAGGGCTGTTGTTTGCAGGACTCAGGCTGCTATCGTTTTCCCGCGGCATGCAGCATCAGGATGAAAGAACGTCCTTTTTAAAAAGGCTGTGTCAAAAGCGAAAACTATTTTAAAAAATATCAGGGCAATGGCTCCGTGCTTGTCTCTTCCTCTGCGAGCACAGCTTCGATGACGATCCGTCGAGACAACTCGATGTGAAAGGCATCGAAGCTTTGCTCGTCGCTGCACGCTCGATAGGAAAAACCACACCTATCGGGCTTTTGAAAAGGTGAAGCGACTTTGCTCGTTGTCTCTTCCTCTGCTAGTATTGCACTGATGTCGATCCAATTGCCATGGTGCGCGATGACACCACAATGAAACAGCTCGCAGCTTCTCGGTGAAGTGTGGCTTATTGTGTTGGCTCCTAAACAGATGGCATGCGCCATTCAGCTCGAGCTCAAGCTTTGGTTGCTTTTCCCTGACTCATGGAAAACTCAGTCAACATAAATCGCCTTCGTGCTTTTTTCATCGACTTTCCCGATGATAGCAGCTTTGGAAGACACGGCTTTGGTGTTCAATTGTTGTACGTATTGTGCTGCTTCTATTTCCGGCAGACTGATCAGCAGGCCGCCGGATGTGATCGCATCGCATAACACGAGTTTCTCCGCTTCTGTAAGCAACGGACTGTATTCCACTTTTTCCTCCAGCCATTGATGATTTGCTTTGCTGCCGCCGGGGACGATCCCTTCCGCGGCCAACGCTTTCGTTCCAGGCAGCAGAGGAACACTTTTGGATGCGATGTGAAAACTGACGCCGCTTCCGCTCGCCATCTCGTAGGCATGGCCGAGAAGTCCGAATCCGGTAACATCTGTCACCGCATGCGGATGGCAGGCTTCCAGCGTTTCGCATGCGATGCGGTTTAGCTCGGCCATCGTTGCTGTCACTGCTTCGGCTTGTTCCGCTATTGTTTTCCCCCGCTTGATTCCCGTGGTCAAAATCCCGGCACCTAATGGTTTGGTCAAAACAAGGATGTCACCGGCTTTTGCGCCGACATTTTTGAAAATGCGATCCGGATGTACGATTCCAGTGACGCTTAAGCCGAATTTCGGTTCGTTGTCGTCGATGGAATGCCCGCCGGCAATGACGGCGCCTGCCTCGCTGACTTTGTCCGCAGCCCCCTTCAGAATTTCTGCAAGGATGCGGTGCGGCAGCTTTTTGACAGGAAAGCCAACGATATTTAATACCGTTGCCGGTTTTCCGCCCATAGCGTAGACATCGCTTAACGCATTTGCTGCGGCAATTTGACCGAACATATACGGATCATCCACCACAGGCGTAAAGTAGTCAACCGTCTGAACTAAGGCAATGTCATCGGTTACTTGATACACGCCGCCGTCATCGGAAGTTTCATGGCCGACAAGCAGGCGTTTGTCTTTTTTGGTTTGAGGTAAATAACGCAAAACTTGCGTTAAATCGGCAGGTCCGATTTTACAGCCACAGCCGGCCTTGGAAGACATCGCTGTCAGCCGGATGATTTCCTCCTTCTTGTCCATACTTGCACCTCCCCGTGCTTTATGCAATGTACTGCTTTTATAAGAATAAGTATGCTTTTCGCTCCGTTTCAAATACTCTAAGTGTTTGTTCAAAAAGATCGGTTTTTATCTTTTTGAACAAACACGAAGCAATGAGTGGAGCCGATGTGTTCTTTTAAAGCCGGCTATGAGTGGGGTTCTCGTAGTCGGCGCATCGAGCGGAACCATTGCCTTTTTGAACACGCTCTATAAGTATTTGTTCAAAAAGATCGGTTTTTATCTTTTTGAACAAACACGAAGCAATGGGTGGAGCCGATGTGTTCTTTTTCATGCCGGCTGACGGCGCGTCTTTGAGGTTGCTGTGGAAGGAGAGAAAATATACTCCAAGAAGGAGACCGGAGAATTTCCTGATGCAAAGGAAATCATGACGAAAATGGAGGCGATGAACGGCTCATCGTAAGAACGGTGCTGCAAGGCTGGAGCGAGCTTTGCTGTGCCCTTTTTGTTGATATCGGTTTTGCCGGGTTTTCCTTCCTTTTCGCCCGCGGTCTTTTGTATAATAAAAGGGAGCCGGACAACTTAACTATTTTTTTGGGGGGGAACTGAAAATTGAAGAAGAAATTTTTTAAAGGGCTTGGAGTAGGCATTGGCATTGGACTGGCAATTTACGCGGCTGGTGCATGGAAAGGGTATCAGGAACGGGCCGAAGCTGAGCGTGAGCGAGCCGCGTTTGGAACTGGAAAGTAATTGGGACGATGAATGCCGGAGGGAATGGACGCTAGCGCAGTGATGATCATTTACTATCCGTGTGCTTGCGGTAACAGGACGATTTTTCGGAAGGCAAACCAACCTGCACCGGCATGACAAAAAGGTGGTCGCAGTGACCACCTTTTCGGAAGAGCTGATACCGGCTGATCTGGGGTAAAATCGATGTTTGTCTTTTGTAAACACCTCATTTAACCTTTTCGTTCGCAAGTTATCCCTTGACATGTTGATGTTGCTTGTTACGTGTTCAAGCGAACCACCCCTCAAGGACTTAATACGACGAAACCATAACTTCCTGTATCGACTCTTTCTCGAAGAAGAAGTATTTCTCACTCCTTCTTCGTTACTTATTTTGAGCAGCAATTGGGTGTTTATGTATGGAAAAATCAGGCTTACTGGAGCGGATAACAGTGACAAATGCATTGAGACAGTTGCCGGCAGTCAATGAGCTGCTGCAAACAGCCCGCGTCACCGCGCTGATACACGGGAAAAGCATACCTCATTTGACGATAAAAGCGTGGATACAGGCGGAACTGCTTGCTTTCCGGAAAGCGCTTTTAAATGAAATAACGGATTACTTGGATTGGACGCGATCAGATTTTTCCCACGCGGTTATCCAAGCGCTTGAAAAAAAAGCGGGGCTGTTTTTTCCGTACCGGTTGCACCGGGTGCTGAACGGCACAGGAACGATCTTACATACGAATCTTGGACGCGCGCGCTTAAGTGAGGAAGCGGTTCAGCGTGTTGTTGAGACTGCGAAGCACTACAGTACATTGGAATATGATATTCAGAAAGAAAGCCGCGGCTCCAGGCATGATGTCATTGAGGAGTTGCTGACAACAGCGACCGGCGGGGAGGCTGCGATGGTCGTGAATAATAATGCCGCTGCCGTTTATTTTATTTTGCGCTGTCTGGGGCAAGGGAAAGAAGTGATTGTTTCCCGGGGAGAGCTGATTGAAATCGGCGGGTCGTTCCGGATTTCGACGATTATGGAGGAAAGCGGGGCACAGCTTGTGGAAGTCGGCACGACGAATAAAACGCATCCGTACGACTATGCAAATGCCATCACAGACAATACGCGAATTCTGATGAAAGTTCATACCAGCAATTTTAAGACGGTCGGTTTTACAAAGGAAGTAACGGCCGCGGAGTTAAAAGCGTTGGCTGAAACATATTCCGCTAAGAAAGCTGACACACAGGAAATATTCGTATATGAAGACTTGGGCAGCGGCTCTTTATATCCATTCTGCCATGCTGGAATCGGGGAGGAGCCTGCGGTAAAAGAAGCGCTAAGATACGCGGATGTTGTTTCCTTCAGCGGCGATAAACTGCTGGGCGGTCCTCAGGCAGGGATTATTGCAGGGAAAAAGCAGTGGGTTGACATCTTAAAAAAACATCCGCTGGCGCGAGTACTGCGTGTGGACAAAATGACGCTGGCAGCTTTAGAAGCGACGCTTCAGAGCTATGTTCACGGAGAAAAGAACGAGCGGGAGATTCCGGTCGTTCGCGATGTCCTGCTAACGAAGGAACAAGTGATGGAGAAGGCTGCGCGATTTTTGAACGAAGCAGAAGGATTGTCCGGCAAATGGCGCTTGACGCTTCGCGAAGATGTTTCCAAAGTTGGCGGCGGAACGATGCCTCTTGTGGAGCTGCCGACGGCAGGTGTATTGCTTGCGCATAGCGACTATTCTTCTGAGGCCTTGAAAAAGGCACTTCATTTTGCCCGTACGCCGGTCATTACAAGAATCGTAAGCGGACAAGTATATATTGATTTCCGCACGATTGCGGACGATGAAATACCGATGCTGGTGGAAAGCCTGACGACACTCGAATAATATGTCACATTTTTGTCACGGACCTGGGGTGTGAACTTTTGTTCACACCCCAGGTCCGTGTTTTTCTCCGCTTTATCCTTCTCCGTCTGTTTGTGGGACGTGGTTCCGTTTCTTCACTTTATGAGACCCTGATAGGGGCTCGGGTTGCCCGCTCGGTTTTGTTTTCGAAGCATTGCGGCGCTGATCCTTAAAAGTATTTTTTTCTGCCATGATGTTGCCCTCCTTCCAACATTTATTTTTTGCAAAAAAAAATGCTGCCATTCGTCTTGTTGTCGCATAAATTTTAATGAACGGCCATGTATATTTGCTTCTGAACGCTTTAAACTAATAGGGAAAAGACGAGTGGAAACGGAGGAATAGCCATGCCATACCATAAGAATAAGCGACAGGCATTTGAGGCTGCGCAGCAGGCGTACACCCAGCTTCAGGAGGCATTTTTGCATTTGCATGAAGAGGATGCCGATTACGGTCATCATCACAAAATGGCGGAGCAGGAGCTGGACGAAGCGATTCAGGTTATCCGCAAGGCACAAGTGACAGCTTCGGAGCATCAGAAAAAGCAGCTGGATATGTACTCGCGGGAAGTGGAGCGTTATAAGCAGCAGTTGATGGAGTGAAAAGAAGAAGGGATGAAATTCCTGCTGGATGAAAAGGTTTCCAGGACAATATTTCCGATGTGAGGTGGCTGTGTCAAAAGCCAAAACGATAAGAGTCTGTTCAAAAAGGCAATGGTTCCGCACGATGCGCCCCAATTTCGCCTAAGTGCTGCCCACGTCCTATGGGCAACGGCGAAATGTCGTCATCCTGACTCCAAGAAAACCACTCACAGTCGGCCTGAAAAGAATGCATCGGCTTCACCCATTGCTTAGTGCTTGTTCAAATAAGATAAAAACCGATCTTTTTGAACAAGCACTATAAAAAAATATCAGGGCAATGGCGCCGTGCTTGTCTCTTCCTCTGCAAGCACAGCTAAGATGACTATCCGTCGAGACAACTCGATGGGAAAGGCATCGTAGCTTTGCTCTTCGCTGCACGCTCGATAGGAAAAAAACACGCCTATCGAGCTTTTGAAAAGATGCAGCGGCTTCGCTCATTGCTTCGGGGGTATCTCAAAAGGGAAAAACATCCTTTTGAGATACCCTTTTTACTGCCGCTTTTTTGTTTTTTTATTGAATTGTCGTGCTTCCGGGGTTATCGGATCGTTGATGTGTCCATCTTCATGAATGCCTCCGCCTTGCGTTTTGGCGTCGTTCATACCAGGGCGTTTATTCTCTTTTTTTATCAATGGCATATCGGCCACCTCACCTCCTGCAGATTAGTTTGTACAATGTCTTCCCGATTTATCTAGCTGTTAAAAACTGTTTTGGAGAGGCAAACGACATTATTTCCCACTGGAGAAAATTTATCTCAACCAAAAGCGTGAAAAATGAAAAACTACGTGAATCAACGCCATTTTTCTCGTGTTTTCGCTCTGCTCGGCGCATTTTCCAATGACGGAATAACAAAATTGTGACAAATTTTCGAATAATGCATTTAGACAATTTCAACTATCTGTTATATGATAGTACATGAGGAGGGAGTACATATGTCAAAAGATAATCAGTCATTGTACAATGCGAAGCGTACGTTTGAAATAAATGGAAAAACGTACAACTTTTATGATCTGAAAGCAATAGAAGAGGCAGGGGTCGCAATCGTTTCCAACTTGCCGTATTCCATCAAAGTGCTTTTGGAATCTGTTCTACGCCAATATGACGGAAAAGTGATTAAAGAAGAGCACGTTGAAAACTTAGCAAAATGGGGGACGAACGAAGTCAAAAACATCGATGTTCCTTTTAAACCGTCAAGGGTGATTTTGCAGGACTTCACCGGAGTGCCTGCCGTCGTTGACCTCGCGTCACTTCGAAAAGCGATGGCGGATTTAGGCGGCGATCCGAACCGCATCAACCCTGCGATTCCTGTGGATCTTGTCGTTGACCATTCAGTCCAGGTCGATGATTTCGGCGGTGCTGATTCCCTATTGCGCAACATGCAATTGGAATTTGAGCGAAATGAAGAGCGCTATAAATTCTTAAGCTGGGCGCAAAAGTCGTTTGACAATTACCGCGCGGTTCCCCCTGCTACTGGAATTGTTCACCAAGTTAACTTGGAATATTTAGCTAATGTTGTCCAGGAAGAGGAAAAAGGCGGCGAGCTTGTTGCTTTCCCTGACTCTCTTGTTGGTACAGATTCACATACAACAATGATTAACGGGCTCGGCGTTTTAGGATGGGGCGTCGGCGGTATCGAAGCGGAAGCGGGCATGCTGCAGCAACCATCTTATTTTCCTGTGCCGGAAGTCATCGGAGTAAAGCTCATCGGCACGATGCCGGACGGTGCTACGGCAACCGACCTCGCCCTGAAAGTGACGCAGGTGCTCCGTGAGAAGAAAGTCGTTGGAAAGTTTGTTGAGTATTTCGGTCCAGGCTTGGAAAAAATGACGTTGGCCGACCGGGCAACGATTTCCAATATGGCGCCAGAATACGGTGCAACTTGCGGATTCTTCCCGGTGGATGAAGAAACATTGAATTATCTCCGCTTTACCGGACGCAGCGAAAAGCTTGTGAACCTAGTGGAAGCATATTGCAAAGCGAACCATCTTTTCTATACTCCTGACATGCCGGATCCGACATTTACCGATGTGGTGGAAATTGACCTGTCACAAATACAGCCAAACCTATCCGGTCCGAAGCGGCCGCAGGATTTAATCCCGCTTGCCGGAATGAAAAACGAATGGCGAAAGGCGTTGACAGCTCCTGTCGGAAACCAGGGCTTCGGTCTGTCCGCGGACGAAACAGAAAAGCAAGTGACCGTGCAACATCCGGACGGCAATGCGTCGACGCTGAAAACAGGTTCGGTTGTCATCGCGGCAATCACAAGCTGTACCAATACATCCAATCCGTACGTTATGATCGGTGCCGGACTTGTTGCGAAAAAGGCTGTGGAAAAAGGGCTGCAAGTGCCTGAATATGTGAAAACAAGCCTCGCTCCCGGATCAAAGGTGGTTACCGGGTATCTGCACGATGCCGGCTTAACACCATATCTTGATCAGCTGGGCTTTAACGTTGTCGGTTACGGGTGTACAACCTGTATCGGAAACAGCGGCCCGCTTCCTGCCGAAATTGAAGCCGGCATCGCCGAAAACGATCTCACCGTGGCTTCCGTACTGAGTGGAAACCGCAACTTTGAAGGCCGGATTCATCCGCTGGTAAAAGCGAACTATTTAGCTTCACCGCCATTGGTGGTTGCCTATGCGTTGGCAGGTACAGTGGATATTGACTTATATAATGAACCTATCGGCCGGGATAAAGCCGGTAATGACATTTACTTCAACGATATTTGGCCAAGTCACGACGAAATTCAGGCAGCAATGGAAACAGCAGTCGCGCCTGAGCTGTTCAAAAAGCAATACGAGCGGGTATTTGATGACAATGAAGCGTGGAACAAGCTGGAAACCACCGATGAAGATTTGTATACATGGGATCTGGAATCAACTTATATTCAAAATCCGCCGTTCTTTGAAAATCTTTCCCCTGAACCGGAAAAGGTCAAGGCGCTTAGCGAACTCCGTGCTGTTGCCAAGCTTGGCGATTCCGTCACAACGGACCATATCTCGCCGGCCGGATCGATTGCCAAGGACAGCCCTGCCGGTAAATACTTGATGGAAAAAGGCTTGACACCGGCGCAATTCAACTCTTACGGTTCCCGCCGCGGCAACCATGAGGTAATGATGCGCGGTACATTTGCCAACATCCGGATCAAAAACCAGCTGGCCCCGGGAACGGAAGGCGGTTATACGACATACTGGCCGACAGGGGAAGTCATGTCCATTTACGATGCTTGCATGAAATATAAGCTGGAAGGTACAGGACTTGCTGTTCTCGCCGGCAAGGATTACGGTATGGGAAGCTCCCGTGACTGGGCGGCAAAAGGAACGAATCTTCTCGGTATCAAAACGGTTATTGCCGAAAGCTTCGAACGAATTCACAGAAGCAACCTTGTGCTGATGGGTGTTCTTCCGCTTCAATTTAAAGATGGAGAGAATGCAGAATCATTCGGGTTAACTGGAAAAGAAGAATTCCATGTGGAGGTGTCCGATGACATCCAGCCGCGCGATTATGTCACGGTAACGGCAAAGAATCCGGAAACCGGTAAAGAAACTGCTTTTGAAGTACTTGCCCGCTTCGATAGCGAAGTGGAAATCGATTATTACCGTCACGGCGGTATCCTGCCGATGGTATTGCGCAACGCGCTGAACGAAAGTAAATAAGCATCCGTGTGAAAAAAAGAGGGGTGCCATCAAAGGTATAAAACGACCTTTGGCGGCACCTTTAGTGTACTCAGTAGCTGATGAATGAATTTTTCTTCACAGAAAATTACACCTCTTTAAAGTCGCCGATATATTGCGACTGCGGCCGGTAGATTGTATTATCTTTCGCCTGCTCCAGCACGTGTGCTGTCCAGCCGACGATCCGCGCTGCCGTGAAGGTGGGTGTGAAAAGCTCCGACGCCAGATCAATGGATTTCATGATCGCCGCCGCGTAAAACTCCACATTTGTATATAATGAACGTCCCGGTTTTAATTCATGCAACACGTCCACCGCCACCTTTTCAACATGCACGGCTAGATCAAGCCAGCTGTCTTTTCCGCGTAATTGGAGCAGTTTTTGTTTTAAGGCATCGGCCCTCGGATCATGCGTTTTATAGATGCGGTGCCCGAATCCCATCAGCCGTTCCCCAGCGGTGAGCTTTTTGCGGATAACCTGTTCCGCTTTCTCCGGCATCTCCACTTCATTGAGCAATTCAATAACGCCTGAAGGTGCGCCGCCATGCAACGGCCCTTTCATTGTCCCGATAGCCGAGGTGATGGCTGAAATCATATCGGACTCTGTGGAGGCGGTCACCCTTGCCGAAAAGGTGGAAGCATTCATTCCATGCTCCAACGTCAGTATCATATACGTTTCAAGGGCGTCCACCTGCGCTTTTGCCGGTCTTTCCCCGTTCATCATGTACAAGTAGTTTTCGATATGGGTGAATGCTTCTTCCGGTTCCTTTGCTGTTCTACCACAGGTGCTGTTTTGCCAATAGGCGATGATTGTCGGCAGAACGGCGGTTAATCTCACCGCCTGATCGATCGTCGGCGTTTGCCGGGCCTTCCCCGGAGTTTCCGTTAATATCGCTGCGCGAATGACACTCATCAAATCCAATTGCTTGGGAAGCGCATTCATAACAGCTTTCATGGCAGGAGTTAACGCTCTGTTTTTTGCCAGCGCTTTGTTCAGTTCCATGGCTTCCGATGCAGACGGCAATTTCCCATTCCATAGCAAAAACACTGTCTCTTCAAAGGAATGATTTGCCGTAAGATAACCGATATCATACCCCCTGTAAATCAGTTTTCCTTGCTCACCGTCAATATGGCTGATGCGGGTTTCCGCGGCCACAACATCCTTTAATCCTTTCGCGATCATCATGATTCACTCCTTCCTTTGTTGCAAATATTGTATAATGAATAATTGATTAATAATATTAAATATTCTTAAATTAATTGATTATAAAAATGAATAAGGAGAGGACGTTATGGAATTACAATGGATCAAAACCTTTCTTGCTGCGGCGGACTACGGTAATTTTCGAAAAACAGCCGAGCAATTGTTTATTTCTCAGCCGACGGTGACCGTGCATATCAAGCAGCTGGAAAAAGAATTGGGAATGCTTTTGTTTCAAAGAGAAGGGAAAAAAATAAAGCTTACCGAAGCGGGCAGGAGGTATCGGAAACATGCAAGGAAGCTGATGAATGTTTATGAATCAGGAATGGAGGATCTGCAAATGTTTAGTCAGGGCTTCACAACGAAGCTGTCGCTCGGCATTTCCCCGTTGATTGCGGATACCGTTTTACCGTTTGTGCTGAAGCAGTATATCAAGAAACATCCGCAAGTGGAGATTTCCATCGAAATCATTGAATCAAAGGATATTGAAAAAGCGGTTCTTGACGAAGTGGTGGATATCGGTCTATCCTGCCTGCAAAGCTTTCATGCTGAGCTGAAAAGCATCTTGCTTTATCAAGACAAAGTGGTGCTGGTGGCGCCGCACGACGGCAGGGATTTTGAATCTGCGTTACCGATCGATGAAGAAGAGATTCTGTCTTCAGGCCATTTGCTGACGCATAATCATCCGGGCTATTGGGAGGGTTTGTGCAGGACGGTAAAGCGGTTTTATCCCGGCATCCGGATGATGAAGGTATCGCAGATTCATATTACAAGGCGCTTTATTGCCGAAGGCCTCGGCGTTTCCTATCTCCCTTCGGCCACCGTCAGACGGGAACTGCTGGAAGGCAGGCTTATCGAAGTGGAATCACGCACTTTCCCGCTGCCGAAAGCCGATACATACGCCGTCTTAAAATATCATCATCAGGAGCAAAAAGAATTTTTGGCCTTCCTGTCGCACTTCCGTTTTTAACTGGAAGCTTCATCTGTTGGAATGAATATTTCCCCTGCTCGTGGTTGATGTGGAAAAAAGGAAATGATGAGGGTGTCATCCTACCAATTCTTAAATTTAATGAATATTGGGATTTCAGTGATGGGGCACGACATTTTGTCAGTGAGATAATCAGTCGTGAGCCGGTGAAGGAAATTCGCATCCGCTTTGCGGATTATGAATAGTTTCAATCAAGTAACAGGTGCCTGGCACCCGGGGGCAGGCATGAATGACTGCACCAGGTGTCAGGGACGGTACAAGGCTTTTTGATTGCGGCTCGCGTGAATTGCCCGGACTCAAGCTCGCTCAAATCTCCCAAATGTTCGGGAATGGAGTCTGCTCATTTTAACTACGGTATTCGTGTTTGCGACACATTTGGACCGGACTCCACCTCGCCCATGCTCCTGAATCATTCCGCTCTGATGAATGACGCCTCCATTAGACAGGACTTCATCGCGCTTTTTTCTATCGAAAACTTATGAAGGAGCTAGATTTAGCAAAGTGTTAAATACAAAAATAGTAAAAACGACTTTTTCTGACAAATCTATTGATTTTATTTTCAGAATATTGTATGCTCTTCTTGAAGTCCAAATATTACCATGGAAGGAGGTGTAAAAATGAAAAAATTACTTAGTAGTTTTGTAGCTTTCGGTCTAGTATTTTCGATTGCAGCCGTAACTCTTTTTGCCGCATCCGAAGACATTGTAGAAGAAGAATTAGTAGCAAGTGCACAAGTAGGCGCAAGACTGAATAAATCCACTCAAGAAGTGATTGCCGGAAATTGGGTTTATTGGACAATTTATGCGGTTGGCGGAACCCCGCAGTATGGTTACGCAATAAATCCCGGAGATGGTCGAGGCTACCTTCCTACTCATACTTCTTCCGCATCATCATTTAATTACCCTCGCTATCAATATAGTACTAATCCAACAAGTTATCGAAGTTATACTGTAACGGCCCGGGTGTCCGACCAATATTCTTCCGGCACAGTAACAGCGACGGTTTTGTGGTATCCGAATTAATCGTTTCCTTGAGGCGACAGTGACGTTACTGCTCGCCTTATACATATTATAGAGGGGGAGAAACGTGAAGGCGTTAATCTATAAACAGTTAAAAAAAACAAGCGGGCAATTTTTATTAACGATCGTCGTCTTGGCGCTGTTAATCACCTTTATCCCGATGGCATTATCCACCCTTCAATTTGCAGACAGAACGGTGCAGCTGGAAATTAACGATTTTGCCAGAGGAAGCTATGATTTGCTTGTGAGACCGGCAGATGCCAGCTCGGAATTGGAAGAAAAAATCGGTATTGTGGAGGAAAATTATTTAGGTGTCGGCGAAGGGGGCATCAGCCTTGCCGAGTGGAAGGATATTTTGGATATGGAGGAGGTAGACACCGCGGCACCGGTTGCCTCGCTGGGATATTTCACCCCATCCCAGCTGTCCTTTGCCTTGCCGCTTATTGAAGATCCTGTTCGTTATACCGCTACCTTTCATACTACCGACGGCCTTCAAGATTATGTTATCAGAGAGGATATTGCCTATTCCTTGCCTCACCCGAATAGCAGTGTTTATGGACGGGACGCAGTCATCACCGAAGATCAAATAAATGTCTTTTCTGAGCATACGCAAGGTTTTTTGCTGCCGTTGTCCTACCACCCCATCGTTGCGGTTGATCCTGATGAAGAAAAAAAATTGACGGGCATCGATTACTATCCGATTAAAGCGACTAATTTAACACACCCGATGCACGACGGAGAGATGATGCCGGTAGTTAACATCAAAGAAACGGAAGTGCCGATAAAAGCGGAAATACTTATTGAAAGGCTCGGTTTAACAGAAGAGGAGAGTACGGAGATGATTGGGGATGCCAGGAAAAAACTCGGCGTGGAAGATATCAATCAACCGCTTACATCAGCCCCTGACGACCTGTTGTATCTTGAATTTTACCGCTCGCTCCATGACATCGAAAGTGTGGACAAAACACAATATATCTATGACTTTACCAACAAAATAGCAGCGATGAATGAGACACGTTTCTATATTGACGAAGACTACAATCTTTTATACGAATATGAATATGATTTTGACGTCCATGGAGAATCCGGTGCCTGGGGATTCATAACCTATTATTATGTTCAAAATGTTTTCTACCGGTTATCCAATATCAATTATCAAATTGAAGAAGGGAACATTCGCGTTCCCATGATTGCGGAACATGAAAGCGGCGTACCAATTTACCGGGAATTAACGGAAATTCAACGGCAGGATATCGAAGACTTTGAAAACAATACGTATTTTACGACGGTCGGGGAAATTTCCGTTTCGGAAAACGAAAACACGCTGGCGGCCAGTCCCCTCGGTATTTATAACTATGAAGAAACGACCTATCAAGGAAAAACAGTCAA
>NZ_FNPI01000025.1 GCF_900107275.1 Evansella caseinilytica
TGAGCCAGGATCAAACTCTCCGATAAAGTATGATAACCATGTTATCATCGAAGGTTGATGTCTCTGACATCAAGCCAAATGTTGGCTGTTTTTTCATTGACGGGATATTTTCATATCCCACTTCGCTTGGTTTTTGTTTAGTTTTCAAAGGTCAATTCAAATCACTGTCGTTTTTCAGCGACTTTTATATCTTATCAAAAAACATTTTTAAAGTCAACATATTTGTTAATTATCTTTTTAAATGTTTTTTGTGACAACGAATACTAATGTACCATAGTTACTTTGATTACTCAACAGGTATTTTTTTACATTATCTAAATCAATAAATTTAATCTGCCCCCTCTGCTTCATAAGGATTAGTAACTATACATACTCTTTAAACCTCACCTTCATCGTTGAACACCTGCTCCCATAACATTGCGTGACTAGAAATTAGGAGTGCTAATTGTCTGCAGGGTCATCGTGCTCATCGATCAGTTCTTCTATAAATATTTCGGGATAGCTTATCAGTTTGAGTAAAGAATTAGTTTCATCCAATTTAATCAGCGGTCTAGTAGGATCTTTATCTTCAATAAACAAGATTTCTCCTACGGCACCGTTGCTCAAACGCACTTTTTTTCCAATAGCTAAATCAAGCATCATGCTCTTAAAGGCACTCAATATAATATGATCTATTTTACCAAAATGATCCTTGTCCAGCGATTCAATAACCTTGTACGGCGATTGCTTTGTACGATAGTGCCTTTCGGATGTCATAGCATGGTAAATATCACAAATGGATATGATTTTTGCAAATAAGTGAAGCTTTTCGCCTTTCAGTCCCATTGGGTAGCCAGTGCCATCTTCCCGTTCATGGTGCTGCAGTACCCCTAACAAAGCGCCTTTTGAAAATCCCGGGACAGCTTCAAGCATGCGATAACCGACAACAGGATGTTCCTTCACTTCATTGTACTCCTCCACCGTCAGCGGCCCCTGTTTTTCAAAAACGTTGAAAGGCAATTTAGTCATGCCGCAATCGGACAATAAGCCTGCCAACCCTAACTGAATGATTTCACCGTTGGACAAATTCATTTTTTTCCCTAAACATGCACTTAAAATGCCCACTGCCACGGAATGAAAATATATATAGTCATGTTTTGTTCCATAGTGATGAATTTCGATTAATTGCTCTTTTCCCGGTAATTTTTCATATAAGGGCAGGAACAACTTCCGGATTTTGAACGCATCCACTTTCGTTCCTCCCTGCCAGTGAGAAAACATTTTCTTAAATTGTTGTACGGCAGATAAATATAAGTCAATAAATGAAGGCTCCTCTGAATCGTTTGTTTTCGTTTCACTTTTTTCATTGATCGTCGATTTCGGCTCAAAAACTTCTCCGTTAACCAATTTCGATTCAACAATGACAAATGGTACAAGATAAGCCTTCAAAGTATCTATATCATCCTCCATGAGGACCGTTTTCTTTTTCATTAACGGAGTATTTGTCTTTTTGTATATATCCTCCGATAAAATGCACCCTGGAATTAAATACTCTACTTTTACCTTCATTGTATTTTTCTCCCCTCAAAATTAGAAATATCTCCCGTCAATGAACTTTTTACCGTTCAAAAGAAAGATTTCCGTTTGTACCTTTTCTTTAAATAAAACTAAGAGAATGTTCAAAAAAACCAGAGAACATCGCCGCCGAACTTCTTTGTTGCAGTTGTCCCTCTTTTGCAATGACAGCCGTCCCCCCGCATTCTCGGCTTTGTTCGTCCCTCTTTTTGAACAAAATACGATAATAAACTGCCCCAAAAGTGCAACAGCCGAAATCATCCAAAATTAACAGCCTGTCAATATGCTAAAAATCATTGCTCATTATTCAATTTATTACAAAATTAACCAACAACTAATAGAATTTGCTAAGAAAGACTTTTTTCGAGCTTCGCAAAGCTTGAAAAAGGTCTCTCTTTGGAAACAGCTTAACATTCCTGCTGTAAACAATATTTTTTATCTTCAAAAAGGCAGGAAAAATTACCTTTCATTTCTTCGTTGTATTGCCCGCTGTGTGCTGCCGCGACCAAAACTTCTTGTTCTATTATTGCTCATTTTGAACAAACACGATTATATAAATTTTACAAAATCATCAAACAATTGACCATATTACTTTTTTATTATATTTTCAAGGACACTTCCCTCTTTTTTGAAAAATTTAGAATATACAAAAGTTCATTTATAGGAGATATTTTACCTCTATATGTATTCATCCGCTTCTGCAACACACCAAAAAGGCAGAAAAACTTTCTCCCATATCAAAAAGCACGAAGCAAGTAGGAAACTGCCGGCACTTGAAGAACCAGGTGAAAGAGAAAAAGGTGCCAAAGGTCGTTTACTACCTTTTGACACCCTCGTACAGTGACACCAGAAACTTCACTGGTCGGAGTTCCAAGTCTGAGCATCCCAACCGCCCATGCCGCTCCTTACGTATGTCATCCACAGCAAGGTGCGGGTTCCAAAATGCAAAATAACATTCACGGAACGTTGTGCATTTATTCAAAATAGAAATGGTAAACTATTTTAAATCTATTCTTTTTCCTCGGCATCGTCGTCCAGTTCTGCGATGGATTGTTCCTCGGCAGCCGGATCTGTTGTCAAATCCTTCTCCTGCGATAATTCTTCAACCGCGTCGATGTCTATCGCTTCCTTTTCGTCTCCATCTTCGATCAGATCATCTTCTTCATCGGCAATATTTACCCGTGCGACGGTGGAAACATGTTCATCCTCGCCCACGCGGATAAGGCGGACACCTTGCGTAATACGCCCTGTTTGGGAAATTTCACTGACGTGCATGCGGATGATGACTCCAGAAGTCGTAATAACCATGATATCATTGTCGTCAGATACGACTTTCAAGGAAATTAGGTTCCCGTTTTTCTCCGTAATGTTGCATGTTTTGATTCCTTTCCCGCCGCGGCTTTGGACGCGGTACTCATCGATTGGCGTGCGTTTCCCAAAGCCCTTTTCGGTGACGATTAAAACATCGTGGCCTTCTTCAATGATGTCCATTCCGACAACTTGATCGTCCTCTTGTAAAGCGACACCTTTTACCCCGGTTGCCGTACGCCCCATAAATCTTACATCTGTTTCGTGGAAGCGAATCGACATCCCTTTTCTTGTTCCGGCAATAATTTCCTTGTTCCCGTCTGTTAAGCGGACCGCATGGAGCTCATCGTTTTCGCGCAAGTTAATGGCAAAGAGCCCGCCCCGGCGGATGTTTGCAAATGCCTGAAGGTTCGTGCGCTTAACAACCCCTTCGTTTGTCATAAAGAAAAGGAATTTATCTTCCTTGAATTCCTCGATCGGGATAACGGTACTGATGTATTCATCCTGATCAATCTGAAGCAGGTTGATGATAGGAATTCCTTTCGCGGTTCGACTCAACGCCGGAATTTCATAGCCTTTTAAGCGATATACTTTCCCTTTGTTCGAGAAGAAAAGAAGGTGGTCATGGGAATTTGTAATGAACAAATGCCTTACAAAATCATCATCATGGGTTCCCATTCCTTGAATTCCGCGTCCGCCGCGTTTTTGACTTCGATAGGTGGATACCGGAATTCGTTTAATATAGCCGTTATGAGAAAGGGTAATAACGACATTTTGACGAGGAATCAAGTCTTCATCTTCGAGGCTGTCTTCCCCGATGGTGATGGCTGTTCTTCGCTCATCATTAAAGCGGTCACGAATGTCGGTCAGCTCTTCACGGATGATGTCCAGCAGCTTTTCGTCGTCTGCTAAAATTTCTTTCAGCTCTTTAATTTTAGCAATCAGCTCTGCATATTCGCTTTCAATTTTATCTCGTTCCAGGCCGGTCAAACGCTGCAGTCGCATATCCAAAATAGCCTGGGCCTGGTCGCGGCTTAATTCAAATTTTTCCATCAAGCCTTCGCGAGCGATATCCGTTGTTTGGGAGCCGCGGATCAAAGCGATGATTTCATCGATATGATCAAGGGCGATTCGCAGGCCTTCAAGAATATGCGCGCGTGCCTCAGCTTTTTTCAATTCAAATATTGTTCGTCTGCGAATGACATCCCGCTGGTGCTCGAGATAATGGTATAACACCTCTTTTAATGCCAAAACCTTAGGTTGTCCATTTACAAGCGCCAGCATGTTGATACCGAAGCTTGTTTGAAGCGCTGTTTGCTTATATAGGTTATTCAACAAGACGTTTGCATTAATGTCACGTCGGCACTCGATGACGATACGCATCCCGTTTCGATCCGATTCATCGCGGAGGTCGGTAATACCATCAATTTTTTTGTCGCGTACAAGCTCGGCGATTTTCTCGATCAACCGTGCCTTGTTGACCTGATATGGAATTTCGTTCACAATGATCCACGGTTTGCCGTTACGGTCTTCGATTTCGGCCTTGGCACGGATAGTGATCGAGCCTTTCCCTGTTTCATAAGCTCTGCGTATCCCTGAAATACCGACAATTTCCGCTCCAGTCGGAAAGTCCGGTCCCGGAATATGCTCCATCAATTCGCTGTTTGTAATCTCCGGATTTTTACTTAATGCCAATACGCCATCAATGACTTCACCGAGATGATGAGGCGGAATATTCGTTGCCATCCCGACGGCAATACCGGAAGTTCCGTTTACGAGTAAGTTTGGAAAGCGCGCCGGTAGTACGACCGGTTCCATTTCCGAACCATCATAGTTTTCCTGGTAATTAATAGTATCTTTGTTAATATCACGTACAAGCTCCATGGAGATCTTGGACATTTTTGCTTCTGTATAACGCATTGCTGCCGCTGAATCACCATCGATGGAGCCAAAGTTCCCATGCCCGTCAACAAGCATATAGCGGTAACTGAAATCCTGAGCCATCCGGACCATCGTTTCATAAACGGCCGAATCACCGTGCGGATGGTATTTCCCGATAACTTCACCGACGATACGGGCAGACTTTTTATACGCTTTTTCAGCAGTCATACCTAATTCATTCATCGCATACAAAATTCGACGGTGAACCGGCTTTAATCCGTCTCGTACATCAGGTAGCGCACGACTGACAATAACACTCATCGCGTAGTCCAAAAAGGACGTTTTCATTTCCTGACTGATATTTATTTCTTTCACTCTTGGTTTGTCTTGATCAGACATTGTAGTACCTCCGTTCACCAATTTCAAACCCGCCAATCGATACCCTTACTTATTCTAAATATCCAGATTTTTCACGTATTGAGCATTTTCCTGAATAAAATCACGGCGGGGCTCGACTTTATCACCCATTAATGTTTCGAACGTTTCGTCGGCGACCATCGCATCCTCCAAAGTGACTTGAAGCGTTGTTCTTGTTTCCGGATCCATTGTTGTTTCCCAAAGCTGGCCCGGGTTCATCTCACCTAAACCTTTATAACGCTGTAAGCCAGGCTTTGGATTTGCAGGCAGCTCTTTGGTGATCCGCTCCATCTCTTTTTCGTTATAGGCATAGTGAATTTGCTTGCCCTGTTGAATTTTGTAAAGCGGCGGCTGGGCAATATAGATATACCCTTCCTCGATTAAAGGTCTCATAAAGCGGTAAAACAGCGTCAACAGCAACGTTCGAATGTGTGCGCCGTCTACATCCGCATCGGTCATGATAATGATTTTATGGTAACGGGCTTTGGTAATGTCAAAATCACCGCCGATTCCTGTCCCTAAAGCAGTGATAATGGCACGAACTTCATTGTTGGAAAGAATTTTATCAAGTCGGGATTTTTCAACATTGAGAATTTTTCCTCGCAAAGGCAATATTGCCTGAAAATGACGATCGCGTCCTTGTTTTGCCGATCCTCCCGCCGAGTCACCCTCAACGATATACAGCTCGCTGATGGAAGCATCCTTGGAAGAACAATCGGCTAGTTTCCCAGGCAAGGAACTTACTTCAAGTGCCGATTTCCGGCGCGTCAGTTCCCTCGCTTTTTTGGCCGCATCGCGCGCGCGGGATGCCATCGTTCCTTTTTCAACAATTTTCCTGGCCACCGACGGGTTTTCGGCCATAAATTTCGCCATATGTTCCGAAAACAGCGAATCGGTGATCGTTCTGGCTTCACTATTTCCAAGCTTCGTTTTTGTCTGCCCTTCAAATTGCGGCTCCGGGATTTTAACGGAAATAATTGCCGTTAATCCTTCCCGGACATCGTCTCCGATTAAATTCGGATCTGATTCTTTGAAAAGTCCGTTTTTTCGGGCATAGTCGTTGATAACTCTCGTTAACGCCGTTTTAAAGCCGGATTCATGGGTTCCGCCTTCATGCGTATTGATGTTGTTAGCAAAAGAATAAATATTGCTGGCAAAGCCGTCGTTATATTGCATCGCGATTTCCACCGATATGCCGTCTTTTTCACTTTCTATGAAAACAGGCGGCTCATGCAGCGGCTCTTTCGTGCGATTCAAGTGCTCAACAAAGGAGGAAATTCCCCCTTCATAGTAGTATTCAGACGTTTTTTCTTCCTCGCGCTTGTCCGTGACAATAATGCGCAAGCCACGATTTAAAAAGGCGAGCTCCCGCAAGCGATTCGCCAAAATCTCGTACTCAAACACCGTCGTTTCCGTAAAGATTTCCGGATCCGGCAAAAAGTGAATCGTCGTTCCTTGCTTGTTGGTTTCACCAATGACTTTAAGATCTTCTACAGGAACGCCTCTTTCAAATTTTTGATAATGAATTTTCCCATCCAAATGAACAAATACTTCCAGGAAAGTAGACAGGGCATTAACAACGGACGCTCCTACACCATGAAGCCCGCCGGACACTTTATAACCGCCGCCGCCGAATTTACCGCCGGCATGGAGGACAGTCATTATGACTTCAACAGCCGGACGACCCATTTTTTCATGGATTCCCACCGGAATTCCCCGGCCGTTATCTTCAACGGTGATGCTGTTGTCTTCTTCAATCGATATTTTAATCGTGTCACAATATCCGGCCATCGCCTCGTCGATACTGTTATCAACAATTTCCCACACAAGATGATGTAAACCGCGGCTGCTTGTTGAACCGATGTACATCCCGGGACGTTTCCTTACAGCTTCCAAACCTTCTAAAACCTGGATTTGACTTTCATCATAAGATTGTTGCTGTTCTATCGTCAATTTCTTCACCTACACTTTTCCTTGCGAAATTTATCAAAAATATGAAAAAGCTGTTAAGCTATCGCAATTTGGATATCAATAATCATCTTCTTCAAAGACAGCTACCGTTTCTGCACGCCGTTTCAGCGTCTGCGATGAGATCGGGGATAAATATATTTTTTCATCTGTTACAACAATAGATTTAGGTTTTTCTTCGGAAATTAAAACAACCGTGTCCTTCTTGCCGGGGTCCTGAAGAAACTGCTGATTATCCGCCGACATATCTTGACTCTGATGATCCAGAATGACAATCACTTTATTTGATCTGAGTACCGTATCTCCTCCGAGATGAATAAACATTCCCGCCACCTCACTGTTTTGCATCAATTTTGCCAGCGTGAACATAATGCATGTCTGCTTCCCGCAGCGTTTGATGATCTATACCATCCACGCTTGTGGTTGTAACAAACGTTTGGACCTTTCCCTGAATCGTGTTTAATAAATGAGACTGACGGTGATCGTCCAACTCGGATAACACGTCGTCCAACAGCAGTATCGGATATTCGCCGACCTTTTCATGAATAAGTTCGATTTCAGCCAGTTTGATCGACAGCGCGGTGGTCCGCTGCTGTCCTTGGGAACCAAAGGTTTGGATGTCTTTTCCGTTTACAAGAAATTGTAGGTCGTCGCGATGGGGACCGGCGATGGTCGTTCCCCGCTTCAATTCCTTCGTTTTTAGCCGTTCAAATTCGTCGCGCAGTACTATTTCCATTGTCGACAAATCCATCTCTTCTGATACGTTGACGGACGGAAGATACTTGACCTCGAGTTTTTCAGAGCCGCGGCTTATTTCACGATGTATCGGCTCTGCCCAAACCTGTAATTTGTTTAAAAATGCAAGTCGCTTTTCCAGGACATGGGCTGCCGAGCGGATCAACTGGTCCGTCATCACATCAAGCATTGTCTCATCATGCTTGATGTTTTTTTGCAGCACATCCTTCAACCATTGATTTCGTTGCTTTAACACTTTATGATACTGTGAAAGATGGTATAGATACAGGGAATGAATCTGGCCCATTTCCATATCTAAAAAACGCCTTCGAACTTGCGGGCTGCCTTTTACAAGATTTAAATCCTCCGGCGCGAACATCACGATATTGCACGTTCCGATATAATCACTCAAACGTTTTTTTTCAATCCCGTTCAACTTGACTTTCTTTCCTTTATGAGAAAACACCACTTCCATTCGAAGTGGTCCATGTCTGTTTTCCAGCTGTCCTTCTACCTTGGCAAAGGATTGATCCCAGCGGATTAATTCTTTATCCTTGGCGGTGCGATGGGACTTGGCCATTGCCAGCACGTAAATGGCTTCCATAAGATTCGTTTTCCCTTGAGCATTTTCCCCGATGATAACGTTGATTCTGTTTTCAAACGGAAGGGTCAACTGCTCATAGTTCCGATAGTCTCTGAGAGTAATCTGATCAATATGCAACGGAATCCCTCAATTTTCCGATCTATTTTTCAATAATGACTTTGCCGAAATGATCGATGGTGATTTGATCTCCGGGATAGAGCTTTCTGCCGCGTCTGTTTTCGTCTTCCTGATTCACTTGAACAGAATTTTCCATCAAGTACCATTTTGCGGCACCGCCGGTTTGAATCACACCGACTTCCTTCAACAATTGCCCCAATGTAATATACTCGTCATTGATTGTAATTTTTTGCTTCAAGAAGCTCACTCACTTTCTCCTGCCGGGTAAAGTCGTTGTTTCTTTTTGAAGCAACGTTGCCTTCATCCCTGCAAATACATCCACTCTATATTGTACTAAAAGATTAGAAAGAAAGCCAATATTGAATAAAAATAACAAATCATGTATAAAAATATATCGTTCATTGGATAAAAATGATGGTATTCCCAAATGAATGAGGAAAGAAAAGCTACCGCCAGGATACGTGATCCTGTAGTATCGGCAGCTTTTCCGAAAGCAACGGGAGCATTTCCACTGTTGCTATTTTATGCATTAAAAAAACATACTATTTGCAGGTTGAAAAATCAACAACCAATAGAGGATGTTCAAAATGAGCGGGAAACAGCACCTGCGAATCAATCTCTTCGTTGTATTGTTACTTAGCTGCTACGTGCGTTCGACGTACGTTGTGTTTTGTTTCCCGATCTTGCCGCGCTTCGATCTTCTGGCCACTCTACACCTCCCTTTGAACAGGTACTAGTAGGTTCTGACCGGAGAGAATAAATGGAGCATGAATTCATTTTCCGTCGGCTTCATGACGAACGGACTCATCGCTCCTGTAAAATCGATCCGGATCTCGGTTGAATCGATGACGCGTAATGCATCGATTATATTTTTTCCGTTGAAGGAAATACGAAGGTCCTCTCCGTTGAAATCATGGTAATCGAGATTCTCAGTAACTTTACCGACTTCCGGAGTGACCGATGTAATTTCAAGCTGATCGCTGTCCAGCGTTTTAAAGTTGACGACATTGTTTTTTCCGTCCCTCGACAAGAGAAGTGCGCGCTCGATTGCCTGCATAAATTTTTTCGTATCTAATGTAACGCTCGTTTTTGACTGCGTCGGAATCATATTTTTCGTTGCCGGATAGTTTCCGTCCAAAAGGCGGGAGAAAAACAACAGGTTTTTCCCTTTAAATAAAATTTGATTGTCCGTAACAATGATGTCGATATATTCATCATGATCATCCAATATTTTGCTCAGTTCATTTAAGCTTTTTCCAGGTATGACGACGTTGGAAAACGCGATGTCGTTTTCATTCATTTCTGCTTTGACTTGTCGCATCGCCAACCGGTGACTGTCCGTTGCGGTACACGTTAACGTGCCGTTGTCAATCGCCCAGTGGACTCCGGTGAGAATCGGTCGTGTTTCAACCGTGGAAACAGCAAAAACTGTTTGCCGGATGATGTTTTTCAACAGTTCCGTCGGCAGTTTAAATACATTCGTTTCTTCAATCACCGGCAGCCGGGGATACTCTTCCGGATCTAGTCCGTTCAGCTTAAACTCAGAAGCACCTGACTTTAACGTTGTTAAAAATTGGTCGGCAACCGCCACTTCTATCGTCTCCTCAGGGAGTTTTTTTACTATTTCAGCAAAAAAACGAGCTGGAAGAATGATGCTGCCCGGACTTTTGATATCAACCAGCTGGTGGTCTTCCGTTTCTTTCGGTATAAACGATTCAATGGAAATATCGGAATCACTGCCTGTCAGCGTTACGCCATCCTCAGCCGCATCAATCTTTATTCCTGTTAAAATGGGAATCGTCGTTCGTGACGAAATAGCTTTAGACACATTTTGTACACTTTGGACAAATTGATCACGATGAATAGTAAAGTTCATGCATACCGTCCTCGCTTTCTCTTAGCACATCTTTTCGTTAACAAAATATACACTCCTTAGACAGGAGACATATTTTATTTATTTTTTATAAAAAATATAGTAGTAATCGTAGTAAGGCCTGTGAACATGTGGATAACTGGATTTGAAGCCAGTTATGGCAGGTTATTCACATGTGGATAAAATGTTGATAACCTTGTCCGAACTATTCACAATACACACAAGTCTACATTTTCAGTTGCTCCTTGATTTCTTGTATTTGTCTTTGAAGCTCGGAATCAACAGCGTACAATTTAGTGATTTTTTCATGAGCATGAATGACGGTAGTATGGTCTCTGCCGCCAAATTCGTTCCCAATCTTCGGCAGCGAATTATCCGTCAGCTCTCTTGATAAGTACATGGCAATTTGCCTTGGAAATGCGACATTTTTCGTGCGCTTTTTCGCTTTCAACTCGTCTACGCGAATGTGAAACGCCTCCGCCACCATCCTTTGAACATCCTGAATCGTAATTGTTTTCGGCTTGGAGCTGGGGATAATATCCTTTAACGCGACAGCCGCCAAATCAGCATTCATGTCCTGGTTAATTAATGAAGAATAAGCCACAACGCGAATTAGAGCCCCTTCCAGTTCCCGGATATTCGTGTCAATTTGATTGGCAATATAAAGCATGACCTCATTAGGAATATCTAGGTTTTCCGCCTTCGCTTTCTTGCGGAGAATCGCAATCCTTGTTTCCAAATCAGGAGGGGTAATATCTGTTATCAGGCCCCATTCGAATCTAGAACGCAGCCTGTCCTCCAGCGTTGGAATTTCCTTTGGTGGACGATCGCTTGAAATAACAATTTGTTTCCGTTCTTCATGAAGTGCATTGAAAGTATGAAAAAATTCTTCCTGTGTCTGTTCTTTTCCGGCTAAAAACTGAATATCATCTATTAGAAGCACGTCTACATTTCGGTATTTGTTTCGAAAATGGACTGCTTTGTTGTCACGAATCGAGTTAATGAATTCATTGGTAAATTTTTCAGACGATAAGTAAACGACTTTTGCTTCCGGATTATGATCGATGACATAATGACCGATGGCGTGCATGAGATGCGTTTTTCCTAGACCTACGCCACCGTAGATGAACAACGGATTGTAGGCTTTTGCAGGCGCTTCGGCAACAGCTAAAGAAGCAGCGTGGGCAAAGCGGTTTCCGCTGCCGATAACAAATGTGTCGAAAGTATACTTTGGATTCAGCATGTGCTTCGGCATGTCATCATTCGTCTCTCCTTGATTTTTTACAGGTGGTTTCATTTTTTCCAGTATTTCGAAGTCATCATCTTTGTCTTCTTTCGGCAAAATAAAACGAGCTTCCAATTCGGCGCCGGTCAGTTCATGCAATGTTTCGGTAATAATGGCAAAATAACGGTTTTCCAGCCAGTCTCTTGCAAACTCATTCGGAGCAATAACAGTAATCGTATTTGTACTCTGGTCAATGGAATCAGCCTTGGTAAATTTAAACCATGTATCATAGCTTGGTTTGCTGACTTTGTCTTCAATCTTTTTTAGTGCTTGATCCCATAAATCATTCAAATTTTCCAAACTTAACTTCCCTCCCTTGCTTGCAAATTGGTGTAAGTCATCTCTTGTTCAACCTTTGTACAACCATACTGAATATGATGAATAAACATACCAGGCAGAAAATTGTGGAAAAACATATAATATAGAAGATAATAAGAATATGCACGTTATACACATCATTGTGGACAAGGTTATTCATAAAGCTGAACAACTATCCACATAATTGTACACAGGTGTGGATAGTTTCTATTTTAACACAGGTTTTCCACTAGAAAAAACAACATTATGATATCAAATAAAGGTTGTATTGGCAATTATTCGTTCTAGTTATCCACATAATTCAACCAGTTGTGTTTTATTTTTGTCCACAACACTATATACTGTGTAAAACATGTCGAAAGTTCTGTGGAAAAATTATTTTTTTGTTGAAAGTTGTCCACAGAAGAAGAAAAAGAAAAACGAGTGGCGAATGTGAAACGATTGATAAGGATATCCACAGAAAGAAGTGAATTCCGTTTCCGAAAAATTTCGCCACCGTGCAGTGCGTACCATCCTCATGCTTTAAAAACCTGACAGGGCATGGAACAAAGTCCGAATTTCACACACTGGTGTTCTGAGCAGGGGAAGTAAGTGGGAGAGAAAAAAATGTCATATGGCAGATGTATGACCGTTGAGAAATCCTCTTTTTCAACGTCAGCAGCAAAATGTATGGCAGGATTTTTCCTAACGTTCAACTTGACATTAGCTTATCCGTCTCATATAATTTATAGGACTGTCTTTATCGTATTATCCCGCAGGAGGTGTTTATAGATGGGAAAACCAACATTTAATCCGAATAACCGTAAACGTAAAAAAGTACACGGTTTTCGTTCACGCATGAGCACAAAGAACGGACGCAAAGTATTGGCAAATCGTCGCCGCAAGGGAAGAAAAGTACTATCTGCGTAATGAGGCCACTGTTTATCAGTGGTTTTTTTTTATAGTGTTTGTTCTAAAAGATCGTTTTTTATCTTTTTGAACAAATGAATTTTTTTGAAGGATTTTGTTTTTATTTCCTGAATTATATTTATGAATAATAGAAATAACCGGTTTCGTGTAGCGTTAACATTTTTTTTTCTTTATAATGTTAGTTGGGCTTATACACATCCGTTACCGGGGAAACGCGTGATGAACATCGAGGAATGACGAGGTGCGGCAAATGAAGAAAGACAACCGATTAAAAAAAAATGAAGAGTTCCAGAAGGTATTTCAACAAGGGACGTCGGTGGCGAACCGGCAATTTGTCGTATATTCGTTATTCAAAAAAGACCAGGATACCTTGCGGATCGGATTATCTGTCAGTAAAAAAATCGGGAATGCCGTCGCGAGAAATAAAGTAAAACGTTATATCCGAGAGGGAATGAGGGAATTTATTCCGCAAATGAAGCCGGACCGGGATCTCATCATCATTGCCCGCCAGCCGGTTGTCGGGATGGGAGTGGACGAAGTTCGTAGATCGCTGCATCATGTTTTACAAAGAGGAAAGCTGCTTCCCCCGAAAAGCAGACAACATCAGAGCAAGGATGATGCAAAATGAAGTACGTGCTGATGGCAATCATTCGTTTTTATCAAAAATACATTTCCAGGTTTACACCTCCTACCTGTCGTTTTTACCCGACATGTTCTCAATACGGGGTGGAAGCGATTCAACGGTTCGGTGCATGGAAAGGCGGTTGGCTGACGGTTAAAAGAGTACTGAAATGTCAACCATTACATCCAGGAGGCTTTGATCCGGTTCCGGAGTCAGATTGCTGCAGACACAGGAAACGGAAAACCGCCGCTGATAACAGCGAAGTATTTTAGCGTGAATTTATCATTCAAATATTTAAACAGCAGAAGGAAGGTTAGGAGGACCGAGCGTGGCAAGAAAAACAGCTTTGATCTTTATGTTAGTAAGTGCAATGGTCATAATGACCGGATGTTTTAGTGTCGATCAACCAATCCAATCGGACAGTACCGGTATTTGGGATTCTTATTTTGTGTATCCATTATCCTGGTTAATGATAACGATTGCGGAGGCTCTGGGAAATAGCTATGGTTTGGCGATTATTATCGTAACAATTTTACTTCGTATTTTAATTTTGCCGTTAATGATTAAACAGACAAAAAGTACGAAAGCGATGCAGGCGTTGCAGCCTGAAATGCAGGCACTCAGAGAAAAATACAGTGCAAAGGATCAGCAGACGCAGCAGAAACTACAGCAGGAAACGATGGGGCTGTTCCAAAAGCACGGGGTAAACCCATTGGCGGGATGTCTGCCGATCTTGGTACAAATGCCGATTTTGATCGGATTTTATCATGCAATTATCCGGACACCTCAGATTAATCCGGATATCGATCCGTCCTTCGTTGCCGATCCGCAAGTATTTTTGTGGTTTGAGCTGGGAAGCGCCGATCCTTATTATCTCTTACCGTTAATTGCAGGGGCTACGACGTTTATCCAACAAAAAATGATGATGGTAAGCGATAACCCGCAAATGAAAATGATGATGTATATCATGCCGATCATGATTATGGCTTTTGCAGCTTTCTTCCCGGCCGCTTTAGCATTATATTGGGTTATTGGTAACATTTTCATGATTGTTCAAACTTATTTTATTACCGGACCGAACGTCGGAAAAAATCCGGCACAGTCTAAAACAGGGGGAGCGAAAAAGAAGTGAGAAAAGTAACTGTTTCTGGTAAAACGGTGGATGAAGCGATTGAACAAGGGTTGCAGAAGCTCGATACAACAAGAGAAAATGTAGATATCAAAGTGCTGGAAGAACCGCAAAAAGGATTGTTTGGACTGCTTGGCGGCAAGCCGGCAGTTGTTGAGGTGGCAGTGAAGCCTGATCCTGTAAAAGAAGCGATCGTGTTTTTACGGGATACAATTGATAAAATGGGTATTTCCGCAAGCGTGGATAAGGAAGAAAGGGCTGAAGGGATCTACTTGAATATTACAGGAGTAGATATCGGTGTTCTCATCGGAAAAAGGGGACAAACCCTTGATTCTCTTCAGTATTTAGTGAATCTTGTAGCAAATCGTCAATCGAGCAATTATGTCCGCATTTATTTAGACGCAGAAGGTTACCGAGAGCGTCGCAAGGAAGCTCTCGAAACTCTTGCTTCACGGTTAAGCAGTAAAGCGCTGCGAACCAAACGGGAGGTTCGTTTGGAACCAATGAACGCACACGAAAGGAAGATCATTCACACCGCGTTGCAAAACGTGAAAGGTGTCGCGACATATTCTGACGGGGAAGAACCAAATCGGTATATCGTCGTTGCGCCGAAATAAATGAACGTCGATTTATTACATGCAGTAAACAAATAATAAAAGTAACGAGAGGATGTCGAAGCGGCAAAAGTCAGCTGGGGAGACATCCTCTGTTGTATTCATAAAGCATTGAATACTCTTTGAATACAACGCTTAAGATAAAAAAACAGTCATTCAAGATAAAAACGTTCATTGGATCAGATAATGTGCTAAAATGTTAAAGGATTACCCCATAGTTCATTAAGCCAATAAATAAAGAAAAAATTTGAGCTGTGAGCACATAATTTAATTTAATGGGAGTTAATATTTATTGGTATCAATACTTTTCACATGGAGGAGATTAAAAAATGAAGTTAATAGGTCGGTATAGTTGTTTTTTTAGTGCTTTTGTTAACATTAGCTTTAGTGATACCACTAAATTTTGTTAAAGCTGAAAAAATAACAGAGGATGAAGAAGAAATTTTAAATTCATCAATGGTATTTGAAACCGAAGAGATGGAAAATTTAAAGTCATTAGGATTTACAGAAGACGAAATAGTTAATATGAGTCAAGAAGAATATGACTTAAATAAAGATTTAAAAGGTGAAATTATTTCAAGTGAAACAAAGTATTATAAAGTCTATGAATATATTGAGGATAAAAATCAGTTATTTAATATAAATTCATTAAGTACTCAAGATGACCATGTTTTTACTGAGATAGAATTGAGCAAAGAACAGTACTATAATGAACTTGCACAAATAGATGAAACTGATGCTGAAACTGGTTTCTTTCAAGTAGCCAGTAGTGCAAAATCGGTGTCTAAATCAAAAAAGTACGTCTTATAAAACAATGACTGTAACTGTTTCAAAACTTTCGAATGGGAAGTATAGAGTAAAATGTTCAGTTAATTGGGATAAAAAAATGCCGAGTAATCGTAAAACTGATGTTATTGGAGTCGGTATTAATAATGCCCAGTGGAGACCAGCCGGAGGAGAGTACGGTAAACAAACATGGACTATATTTAATACAAAAACCAATACTAATACAACAGGTAGTAGTACATACAACAGTTCTAGTAATAAATGGAAGTGTGGTAAAGATGCTTATGCTTTAAAAATGAATTTAAAAGATAATCCAAGTTCAAATAAAAAAGTAACAAATATTAAATTATATATGTATTATACAGTAACACCTACAGGAAGTTTGCCTAAATGGCTGGATGCATATGGTCAATATTCTCATCAAGAAACAAAAACTGAAATTAGCCCAACAATAAATTTTGATGGTACAGGCGGCTTTACAATAAGTAACAGTACCAAATTCAGTCATTCTTATGTTACAGCTTCATTAAAAACAAAATAAGACGAAAGCAAACAATGCTATTTTCGATAGAAATGCTGAAGCAAATGGAAACGAGGACCGTTTAAAAGAAAAGATTGAACAGTTTAGCGCGTTGAATGCAGAAGATCAAGTAAAAATAGCAACGATCGAAAAGAAACTGGTGTTTGCCAAGGATGATCAAATCATTCTTTTTGTCGATGAATCAGGTGGAGTGGGCTATGCAATGATGAAGAATGGGAAAATGGAAACAGTTGTTTACGGAGACATGGAGCAAGGGTACGACCAAGTTAACAATTTCTTCATTGCATACGGCAAAAAGCCGGATAAAGAAAATACCGAACTAACGGTTGTTATTCATACGGATAACAATCACAGGGATATACAAAAATCCTTTCCGTTAGAGCAAGGGAGCTTTTATTTAGTCGCAGAAGAGATTCCTGAAGATATAACCCATACCAGAGTATTAATGGAAAATTATCAATTTAAGTAATTTTAGAGGTTTGCTCAAGGCTAACGCACCACAGATTAATCCTGCCAGATCTGCAAATGATAAAGGCAGTCTCAAAATACACGGAATGTGGATTTCGAGACTGTCTTTTTTTCGTTCTGTCCACTACAGGTGGACAACAATTGCGTGGCCGTGGGGTCTTCTTGGTTCTCGCTCCTTCTGTTATACAACAAATAGTTACAGAAACAGCAAAAAGGTAACGATCGATTATCCACAACGACCGGTTTTTATTTACCATGTGGATTGTGGATATGATATAAATGGAGTAGCAGATTGTCCACAACGATTTTGGGGATGAAAACAGGGAATTGAGCCAAAGCTGTAAAAGACGAGAAGCTTTTATCCACAAGTGGATTATGGTATTCTAATATTTTGGGAACGTCATAAAGCAAGACGCCATTTTTTTACTGGTTGTCATCATCATTTGAAGAAGCAGACAAAAGGAAGTGTTGAGGATGGAATTGGATACAATTTCCGCCATATCGACGCCGATGGGTGAAGGAGCAATCGCGATTGTCCGAATCAGCGGGGAGGAGGCAGTCGTAATTGCCGATCGTTTATATAAAGGAAAGAAGTCATTGCGTGAAGTAGAAAGTCACACGATAAACTACGGACATATCGTCGATCCGAAGTCCGGAGATGTCATCGAAGAGGTGATGGTGTCGGTATTAAAAGCACCAAGGACATTCACGAAGGAAGATATGATTGAAATCAATTGCCATGGCGGAATCGTTTCGGTAAACCGGATTCTCCAGCTTGTGCTCAATGAAGGAGCAAGATTGGCAGAACCAGGGGAGTTCACCAAGCGGGCTTTTCTGAATGGACGTATTGATTTGTCGCAAGCGGAAGGAGTCATTGATTTAATCCGCGCTAAAACCGATAAGGCGATGAATGTTGCAATGAAGCAAGTGGAGGGAAAGCTGTCGCAGCGAATTCAAAAGCTGCGGCAAGCCTTGCTAGAAACATTGGCTCACGTCGAAGTTAATATTGATTATCCCGAATATGATGCAGAGGAAATGACGTTGGCATTGCTGAAGGAAAAAGCCGAATATGTGCAAAAAGACATCGAGCGGCTGTTACAAACGGCACAGCAGGGGAAAATTCTTCGTGACGGCCTTTCCACCGTGATTATCGGTCGTCCGAATGTCGGGAAATCCTCGTTGCTGAACAGCCTCGTTCAGGAAACGAAGGCGATTGTTACTGACATACCGGGGACAACGAGAGATGTGATTGAGGAATTTGTCAACATTCGCGGAGTTCCGCTGCGCTTACTGGATACGGCGGGAATCCGTGAAACAGAGGATGTTGTTGAAAAAATAGGGGTGGAACGTTCACGGAAGGTTGTTGAAGAAGCTGAGCTCGTACTTCTCGTTTTGAATTATAATGAGACGTTGACGGCAGCGGATGAAGAGCTGTTTCAGATCAGTAAAGGCCGGGACCGGATCATTCTTATCAATAAAAGCGATTTGCCGATGAAAACGGATATGGAACGCATCCGGAAATTGGCGGAAAATCAGCCGGTTATCACGACCTCGATTCTAATGGACGAAGGACTTGATGAGCTGGAAGAGGCTATTAAAACACTGTTTTTTAAAGGCGATCTGGAGCCGGGGGATATGACCTATGTATCCAATTCACGGCATATTGCTTTATTGGAGCAGGCGAAAAGATCCATCGCCGATGCCATTGAAGCGGCAGCTGCCGCTATGCCGGTGGACATGGTGCAAATCGATATAACGAAAACATGGGAGCTGCTCGGCGAAGTGATTGGTGAAAGCGTTCATGACAGCCTGATTGATCAGTTGTTTTCCCAATTTTGTTTAGGCAAATGATGGAAGGTATATGAAAGTCAAATTTGAAACATTCGGAATGCTGCCTAACCGCAGCGCTTCCGCTTTTCTTATAAGGAGGTGACTCTATGGCTTACCATGGAGGAGAATATGATGTTATCGTCGTCGGCGCCGGTCATGCCGGTGTTGAAGCGGCACTGGCTGCGGCACGCATGGGCGCCGATACACTGATGCTGACAATGAATTTGGATGCTATTGCCTATATGCCATGTAACCCATCCATCGGTGGACCGGCAAAAGGAATCGTTGTCCGGGAAATCGACGCGCTCGGCGGGGAAATGGGAAGAAATATCGATAAAACCCATATTCAAATGCGGATGCTAAATACCGGGAAAGGACCGGCAGTACGCGCATTGCGAGCGCAGGCAGACAAGTTTTTGTATCAGCATGAAATGAAAAAAACGCTTGAAGAAACGGAAAATTTACTACTGCGTCAGGGGATGGTGGAGCGGCTGATTGTTGATGAAGCGAAGGTCCGCGGAGTGATGACGAAAACCGGCGCCGAATATTACGCTAAAACAGTCATTATTACAACCGGGACATATTTGCGGGGAAAAATCATTATCGGCGATCTAGCATATGAAAGCGGCCCCAATAATCAGCAGCCATCGATTCATCTATCCCATCACTTACAGGAGTTGGGCTTTGAAATCGTTCGCTTTAAAACAGGAACACCGCCACGGGTAAACAGTCAGACAATTGATTATGACAAAACAGAAATACAGCCGGGCGATGAGGTTCCACGGGCATTTTCTTATGAAACAACGAAATTTATCACCGACCAGCTTCCTTGCTGGTTGACCTATACCAATGAACATACCCATGAAATCATCAATAATAATTTAAATCGGTCGCCGATGTTTTCCGGAATGATTGAGGGAACCGGCGCAAGATATTGTCCATCCATCGAGGACAAAATCGTCCGCTTTCATGACAAGCCGCGGCATCAAATCTTTTTGGAACCGGAAGGCAGGGATACAAAGGAAGTTTACGTCCAGGGGCTTTCCACCAGCTTGCCGGAGGATGTACAGCGCGATATTTTAAAATCAATTCCCGGATTGGAAAATGTGACGATGATGCGAGCCGGCTACGCGATTGAATATGATGTTATTGTTCCTTCGCAGCTGTGGCCGACATTGGAAACAAAGAAAATTTCCGGACTGTTTACGGCGGGACAAATCAACGGTACGAGCGGATATGAGGAAGCGGCGGGACAAGGAATTATTGCGGGAATCAATGCGGCTTTGAAGGTACAGAAAAAGGAACCGCTCATTTTGGATCGCTCAGAGGCATATATCGGTGTGTTGATTGATGATTTAGTAACAAAAGGAACGAATGAACCGTATCGTTTGCTCACATCCAGAGCGGAATATCGTTTATTGCTCCGACACGATAATGCCGATTTACGTTTAACCGAAAAAGGTTACAAGATCGGTCTGATTACTGAGGAAAGATATCGACGTTACTTGGAAAAACATGAAGCTATCCAGAATGAAATAAAAAGACTGGAAAAAACGATCATTAAAGCAACGGAGGAAGTTCGTTCGCTTATGGTTGAACTCGGGTCGGCGCCAATGAAAGAAGCGACGAATGCCGCAGTGTTGCTTAAGCGTCCTGAAGTAACATACGAACATATTGCGAAGCTGGTGCCTACAGAAGCAGCCATTGATGAGGAAGTTGCTGAGCAAGTGGAAATTCAAATTAAATATGAAGGATATATTTCCAAACAGATGGAGCAAGTGGAAAAGTTAAAGAAAATGGAGAACAAAAAGCTGCCGGAGGATCTGGACTATGAGTCTATTCACGGACTTGCTACGGAAGCGAGGCAAAAGCTTTCCAAAGTTCGACCGCTATCTGTTGCTCAGGCTTCGCGAATTTCCGGTGTCAATCCGGCGGACATTTCCATCCTCCTTGTTTATCTGGAGCAAGGGAAATTAAAGCGCGTCAGTAATGGTCAGTAGGGGAGGAATAAAGATATGAACGAGCAGCAATTTAAAGAAGCTCTGTCTCATAAAGGAATCGGATTATCTGACGGACAATTAAGCCAGTTTCGTCAGTACTATGAGACGCTGGTTGACTGGAACGGGCGGATGAATTTAACCGCGATAACCGCTAAAGCCGACGTTTATTTAAAGCATTTTTATGATTCTTTGTCTGTTGCTTTTTATTTCGATTTTCAACAGCAGCTGAAGATTATTGATGTGGGTGCAGGCGCCGGATTTCCGAGCATTCCGTTAAAAATTTGTTTTCCTCATCTGGATGTATCCATTGTCGATTCGTTGAATAAACGGATTACCTTCTTAAATGCATTGGCGGAAGAGCTTGAGATGACCGGTGTCACCTTTTACCATGACAGAGCGGAGGATTTTGGCCATAAACCCGAGCACCGGGAACAGTACGATGTTTCCTTGGCTCGGGCAGTAGCCAGATTGCCGGTGTTAGCGGAATTTTGTCTCCCCCTTGTCAAAAAGGACGGAAGTTTTATCGCAATGAAAGGGGCGGGGGCAGAGGAAGAGCGTCAGGATGCCAAAAAAGCTGTCGCTGTTCTTGGCGGTGAAACATCGACGATTCATCCTTTTCATCTCCCAAAAGAGGAAGGTGAACGTTCCATTATTGTAATAAGCAAAACGAAGGCAACGCCGAAAAAATACCCGAGAAAACCAGGTGTGCCGGCAAAAAAGCCATTGTAGCCGGCTGATATGAATTTGTTTAAACGAGGGGATAGCGGCGAATACAACAGTATTAGAATATAAGGACTATGAACGAGTTTCTTAACAAGTGTTTTCATGTTGTTGCGGAAAAACGATTAAATCCAGTACGACGCTAAAAACAACATTATTTTTCATTTTAAAAAAACAAAATGTTTCACGTGAAACATTTTGTTTTTTACCGGTACGATAATTATTTGAACAAAGACGATAAATAAGCTGTAATTTTTGCAGTTTCATGTATAATAATGATGTATATATGAGAAGGCGATTTATCAATATGCAAGCCGGTTTGAAGCAGTTGTTGACGAGCGGCAGGATTTTCGTTTTTTTTAACGAATACATATTAAAGTATGTATTCAAAAAGGATGACAAACAAGGGACAAGAAGTTTGAAGCGCCGTGTCGCAAGCAGTGAAAGGACACGGCAACTACGTTATTCACTGTTACTGTTCTCGTTTTTTTGATCATCCTCATAAAGGTAGTTTTTTTAAGGTGGTGTGGCCATGAAACATTCTTTTTCCCGTTTATTTGGATTAAATGATAAAAATGAAGACAATGAGATGGAGCAGGCAATGGCAGTAGAGGAAGACTTGTCCATTGCTGAAAAGGAAGAGGTTCATCAATTACCGGTAGATGAAATTGTTCCTAATCGCTTTCAGCCAAGAACGGTATTTCAGGATGAACGAATTGATGAGCTGGCGCAAACAATTAAAACCCACGGCATTATTCAACCGATCGTCGTCCGCATGAGAGATGACAAATATGAAATTATTGCCGGAGAAAGACGCTGGCGTGCAGTTAAAAAACTCGGATGGCAATCGATTCCTGCCGTCATCAAGGAATTTAATGATTCACAAACGGCATCTGTTGCGCTGATTGAAAATCTTCAACGGGAAGGATTAACTGCCATTGAGGAGGCGGCTGCGTATGCCAGGCTGCTGGAACTGCATCATTTGACACAGGAAAGCCTGGCACAGAGACTTGGAAAAGGACAATCGACCATTGCCAATAAATTGCGGTTGTTGAACTTACCTGATGCTGTTCAAGAGGCACTGCTGAATCGCTCAATTTCTGAACGTCATGCAAGAGCATTAATCGCTTTGAAAGATCCGGTGCAGCAAGAAAAATTGCTGGAACGGATCATTACGAATGATTTGAACGTCAAACAGACGGAAGAAGCGGTAAAAAAACTTAAAGAAGGAAAAACGGAGAAAAAAAAGCCGATCCGCAAAGGTGTTTCCAAAGATATGCGCCTAGCGATGAACACGATCAGAAAATCGGTGGACATGGTTGTACAAACGGGAATGCACATCGATACTTCCGAAGAAGAGCACGACGAATATTATCAGTTCACAATACGAATCCCGAAATCATAAGTAATGATAACCTGATACTATAAACGCGTTCAATTCAATGAGAAGAAAAAACGAACGGAAACTTTTCTGAGCGGCAGCCGCGAGCAACGAAAAAAGCATAATGAAAAAAACACTTAAAACCATTCTCCAGACGCGTGTTACAAGTCTTTTTAACGACAATAATAACTGAAGAATATTCCATCGCATTTACCTCACAGACGGTGAATGCGTTATTTTTTGAGGCGGGGATGCTGGTGTTATTTTCGTGAAAACCGCTATTGTTTTATTTAATAGAGTCTGTTCAAAAAGGCAATGGTTTCAAACGATGCGCCCAATTCCATCTAAACGCTGCCCACGTCCTGTGAGCAACGGCGGAATGTCACCATCCGGGTTCCGAGAAAACCACTCACAGCCGGTCTGAAAAGAATGCATCGGCTTCACTCATTTAATCGTGTATGTTTAAAATGATAAAAACGTTCATTTTGAACATACACTAATACAACAGTTTTTTTTTATTTTTTTCTTCTTCCTTCGAGTCTATTTTTTCATTTCGTGATAAAATAGAAAAGCAGTCAGTACAGTTATCGGATTTTTAATGGAATTAATAAAGTTTACAGCCGGAAAATCACTTGTTCATGCGTTTTGAATGCAGAGAAGCCCCCATTTAACAACTTTTGAGCGGCTTTGTTCAAATGATAACTGAAAAAGATATATTAGGATGAATGGAATGAAGGTAGGTGACAAAATGGGAAAGGTCATAGCTATAGCCAATCAAAAAGGCGGTGTCGGTAAAACGACGACTGCTGTCAATTTAAGTGCTTGCCTCGCCTATGTCGGAAAAAAAACGCTGGTTATTGATATTGATCCACAGGGAAATACGACAAGTGGAATAGGGATTGATAAAGGAGACGTTGATTCGTGCATTTATAATGTCCTGGTGGAAGATCAAAAGCCGAAGGAAGTAATTATCGAAACGAAGGTTGAAAATCTTCACATCCTGCCGTCAACTATTCAATTAGCAGGAGCGGAAATTGAATTAGTTCCTACCATTTCTCGTGAAGTACGGTTGAAACGGGCAATTGAACAAATAAAAGGAAATTACGATTATATCATCATCGATTGTCCACCGTCACTTGGATTATTGACTATCAATTCTTTAACAGCAGCTGATTCTGTCTTGATTCCTGTGCAGTGTGAATACTATGCATTGGAAGGGTTAAGCCAACTGCTGAACACAGTACGCCTGGTGCAAAAGCATCTAAATCATGATTTGGAGATTGAAGGCGTGTTGCTGACGATGCTGGATGCGAGGACGAATTTAGGAATCCAAGTCATTGAAGAAGTTAAAAAATATTTTCGTGAAAAAGTATTTCAGACGATCATTCCGAGAAATGTACGTCTTGGAGAAGCACCTAGTCACGGGGAACCTATCATTACATACGACCCGAAATCACGCGGCGCCGAAGTGTATATTGATTTAGCGAAGGAAGTGATTAGCAATGGCTAGAGGCTTAGGGAAAGGAATCAATGCCCTTTTTCCAGAGGCAAATGCAAAGGAAGAAAATGTTCAGGATATCAAGCTTAAAGAACTGCGCCCCAATCCTTATCAACCGCGAAAAGTGTTTGAACCGGAAGCGATTGAAGAGTTAAGAATATCAATCGAGCAGCATGGTATCCTGCAGCCGCTCATTGTCCGAAAGAGTATAAAAGGGTATGAAATCGTCGTAGGTGAGCGAAGATACCGCGCGGCAAAAGAAGCAAAGCTGGATGTTGTGCCGGCAGTGGTCCGGGAATTGACAGAAGAGCAAATGATGGAGATTGCTTTGATTGAAAATCTGCAAAGGGAAGATTTAAACCCTTTGGAGGAAGCGAAGGCATATCAGAAATTAATGGAGCATCTTCAAGTTACTCAGGAAGAACTGTCCAAAAAGCTGGGAAAAAGCCGGCCGCATATCGCCAATCATGTTCGTTTATTGCAGCTTCCGCAACTGGCACAGGAATTTATTGCTGAAGGAAAGCTGTCAATGGGGCATGGGCGGGCGCTGTTAGGCTTAAAGCGCAAAGAGCAAATCCCGAACACTATTCAAAAAATAATTAACGAAAAACTAAGTGTTCGTCAGTTGGAAGAGCTTGTCCAAAAACTAAATAAAAATGTTTCACGTGAAACAAATCAAAAAAAGCCTGTCTCTCCATTTCTTCGGGAGAGTGAATCCCGATTGAAGGAATATTTCGGAACGAACGTTCACATTAAAAAAGGGAAGAAAAAAGGAAAAATTGAAATTGAATTTTTCTCCGATGACGACTTGGAACGAATTTTGAATCTCGTTCAACAAGAAGAAGAACTGTAAGAGCTACTTGAAAGGTCAATTGTTGTTGAAAAAAAGGCCCAAAAGCAACAAAAATGACGAAAACAGCCTTTAGAAAAAAGAGCTTTTAGACAAAGATATTATTGTCTAAGGCTCTTTTATTTTTTAGCAGCAGCAGCAACGCAGTAAATTAAATACTAGTCAGCAACATAAGTAATGACCTCCGGTGTCAGCTGAACTCTTTCCGCTGCTCATGCTCTAGCGTGTCCACCAGCCAGGATGGATTTGTTTCCAGCCAGCGACTGGAACGGGCGAGTGCTCTCGCAATAATGTCCGCCATCTCTATCACTAACGATAACCTCGTGTTTTGTAAAACCATCATTTCCATGAAGCCGTTGACATTGACAATGCCGGTAATGTGCATATCCCCCACATGCGGCAGCTGCTTGTTCACGGCGGCGCCAGGCCGGACAGGCCCATCGCTAACGGTCATATATCCCACGCTTGTGCTTTTTCCGAGGCAGGCATCAACGCCGATAATAAACGGCTCCTGGTATGTCGCGTCAATTTTCATGAGCGTCTTCTCCAAATTTTTTGCATGGACAGGCTCCTGCAATGTCCCGTAAACAGCGAAGTTTTTACAACCGCGCTCCAATAATTTTGTTCCCACAAGAGGGCCGAGGCTGTCACCAGTGGATCTATCCGTCCCAATACATACAAGAACGATGTCTGTTTCCGTTTTTTTCGGCAGGAACGAATAAATTTTTTTAGCCATATCTGTGACAACAATCGGTTGTTTCATATTAAAGCGAAAAGAATGATATTTTTGAGGAAAAAGTTGTCCAGAAAACATCATACAACCCTCATTTCTAAAATAATAGTAACAGTATACGGATCCTTTTATCGATCTATACGTCAAAAATAGAAAAAGAGGGGTAAAAATGTGGTTATCGGGAATAAAGTGGATGTTCTTAATCATCGGTACAATGATTGGCGCTGGATACGCTTCAGGAAGAGAGCTATGGCAGTTTTTTGGAACAGAAAGCACACTGGCAATCGTATTGTTTTCAGTGCTATTCTATTTTTGCTGCAACATCATTATGAAAATAAGCTATGAAAAGAAAGCGGAAAACTATATTCCGGTACTGGAAGAACTGATGGGGCCGCGTCTGACCCGGCTTTACGATGGGATGATTGTGCTTTATTTGTTCACAATGACAATGGTAATGATAGCCGGAGGCGGTGCAACATTGGAAGTATTACATATTCCATACTGGTATGGCGTAGGAATTATTTCAGGATTATTGGTGTTGCTGTTTGTCTGGGGGATCGACGGCATGACATCCATGAACGCAATGATCATCCCTATTCTCATCACGTTTTTGGTAGGGACGCTTGTTACCTTTCAGGTGACTTCGGGTTTTTCTCTGCAGCTTGACTTTCACAAGCAGGGAAACTGGCCCTCCGCCTTCACGTTTACAGCATTGAACATCTTGCCGCTCGTGGCAGTACTGGCAGCGATCGGCCGACAAATCAAACAGCAGCTGGAAATGAAAATTGCAAGCATCGGAAGTTCCGTCATTCTTGGTCTGATATCCTTACTATATAACGAATCGCTGTTAAAGGTGGCAAATGAAGTCATGGTTTATGAGATTCCGCTGTTCGCAATATTAAAGCATTATCCGTATTACATGGTGCTTGTTATGACCGGTTTGCTCTGGGCCGCAATTTATACGACGGCCGCTTCCGGGATTTTAGGACTGTCCACACGGGTGCATGAACGAGCGCAGCTGCCGTTCTGGCTGATTGCCCTGATGCTTGTGCTGCTGATGATTCCGCTGACAACGATCGGTTTTTCAAGATTGGTTTCCGTTCTTTATCCACTGTACGGAATTTTAAATTTGTACTTGCTGGCTTCGATTCTGCTTTATCCGATCATGACAAAGTTTGAGGTTTAAACACATACTGTACCATTCCGGCAACAGAATGTAGTATAATTTCCGTAAGTCGATTTATGGAAAGTGGAGTGATAACGTATGGGTGAAAAAGTGTTTGACTTACATGATGTAGTAGAAATGAAGAAACCACATCCGTGCGGGGAAAATCGCTGGCAGATCGTCCGAATGGGGATGGATATCCGTATCAAATGTGTCGGCTGCGGACATAGTGTGATGCTGCCGCGAAAGGAATTCACAAAAAAAATGAAGCGGGTAGTCACGAGCAATGGAGAGGAATAATAGCAGCAATTTTTCTGCATGTCCGCTGAACTGCTGGGATGCATGCAGTTTTACGATAGAAGTGGAAGAAGGAAGCATCGTCAAGGTCGGCGGAAACAAAGCGCATCCGATAACAAAAGGGAATATCTGCATCAGGGGAAGAAAGCTGAAAGACAGAACGAACAGCGAACAAAGAATAACCACGCCCTTGAAAAAAGTTAACGGGGACTGGGCAGCGATTTCTTGGGATCAGGCACTTGAGGAACTGGCAAACAAACTCCAGGAGGCAAAACGATTGTATGGCCCGACTTCCGTTCTCCACAGCCACGATTATTCCAACAACGGGCTGTTGAAAGCCGTGGATGAACGCTTTTTCCGAGCATTCGGCGGCTGGACGAAGGTGGAGGGAAGCTTGTGCTGGGGAGCGGGAATTGAAGCGCAAATCCGGGATTTCGGAAACAGCTTTGCCCATGCCCCGGAGGATGTCTTAAACAGCCGTAGCATCATTATCTGGGGGAGAAATGCAGCGCGAACAAACATGCACTTGTACAGCTATTTAACTGCTGCAAAAGCAAAAGGCGCAACGCTGATCGTCATTGATCCAATGAAAAATCAGCTGGACAGACTGGCTGATGAATTTATCTCTGTCCGGCCGGGAAGCGACGGCTTTTTGGCAGCCGGGATCATGAAAGTGATTTTAAAAAACGGCTGGGAAGCACGGGAATTTATCGAACAGGCGACCTTTGGCTTTGAGGTATTGCAAAGCAAGCTGGAGGCCGTCACTATGGAGGAGATTATTTCCTTCACAGGCGTTTCGGAAATCACGATTACCAAGCTGGCGAAAGTCTATACCAACGGCCCGACAAGCACGTTGCTCGGCCTTGGAATGCAGCGGTATAAAAACGGCGGGAACACAATCCGCTTAATTGATGCGCTTGGAGCAATCAGCGGCAACATTGGCATTCCAGGGGGAGGTGTTAATTACGGACTCCTTCCAGTCGGACAGGCGTTTGATACAGATAAACTCGCGCTTCGCGAGAAAGATGCCAACATCCGGACGTTCACGCGAATGAACCAGGGAGAGAAAATTCTTACCGAAACGGACCCGCCTGTTCACGTTATTATCGTCAGCCGGGGCAATCCGATGACTCAGCTGCCGAATACGAATGTGACGGCAGCTGCATTTGAAAAAACGGATACGGTGGTTGTTCTTGACCAATTCATGACAGATACCGCGGAAGCGGCAAATTATTTCCTACCCGTGACGACCGTGTTTGAAGAGGAAGATATTTATTATGCTTCGATGTATCACAGCTATGCCAATTACGGCTCGAAAATCGTCGAGCCTGCCGGAGAAGCGAAGCCGGAATTATGGATCTGGACACAATTGGCTAAGCGCCTAGGCTTTGGGGAGTATTTCGCTTTTACAGTGAACGAGTGGCTGGAAATGGGAACGGAAAGCCTGCGAAAAACGGGCTGGTCCCTGGAGCAATTAAAAAAGACCGGTTTTCTTCAATTGCCGGTGGCAAGCGTTCCCTGGAGTGAGTCTCGCTTCCAAACTCCCAGCGGCAAATATGAATTTGTTTCAACGAAGGCGCTGGAAGCAGGGGAAGATGGAACGATAGACATTACTTATCCGCAGGAGGCAATGAACGCCAGCAAAAGCTATCCTTATCATCTGCTCTCCCTGCATCCGCTTCGCTCCAATCATTCGCAGCATTATCATTTATTAGCGGGCAGGGAACAAAACATTGCAGAAATTTCCGTTAATATTGCCCGAGAGCATCGCCTGCGCGACGGTGATTCCGTGCTGGTGAAAAATGACCGTGGGGAGCTGAAAGCCGTTGTGCGCGTGGAAGACGGTCTCCATGCGAATACGATAAATATAGATGAAGGCAGAGGCCAAAAATTCGGCGGCTCCGTCAATTTGCTGACTTCCAACGGGGAAGCGGATATGGGCAAAGGAAGTATCTTATACGATTGTCGTGTGACGATTAAAAAAGTACAACCATGATAGAAGCAACGGTAAATCGGACGGCATTTAAAAAGGGGGTTAAAGACAAGGGGCTTGTCGTGACTCTCTCTTTTTTTAGCGAATATGTCTAACAATTGCTTTTATAAAGGGTGGTTGACCGCCGGGGAGAGACGCTTGCGCTTTTCCAGGACACTCTCTATAATTGTTAAGGATGCGGTAGTAATGATAGGAACGATGCATGTCTTACCATAAGTGTATGTTCAAAAAGATCGCTTTTTATCTCTTTGAACATCCTCTCTAAGTGTTTGTTCAAGACGAACTCATTTGTCTGAACAGCTAGTATATTTCAAAACCTTCACGTATGACTTACGGTAGTCAAACAGCAAAGGGCAACAATTGTTTAGAAAAGACCCTAAATATAAAGGAGCAATGAAGATGGCATTAACAGCAGGAATTGTCGGTTTGCCGAACGTCGGCAAGTCGACGTTATTTAATGCAATTACGCAAGCAGGGGCAGAATCTGCCAACTACCCGTTCTGCACGATTGACCCAAATGTAGGGATTGTAGAAGTTCCGGATCAGCGGCTTCAGAAGCTGACGGAGCTGGTGGAACCGGACAAAACAGTACCGACGGCATTTGAATTTACTGATATTGCAGGAATTGTGGAAGGAGCAAGCAAAGGGGAAGGGTTAGGAAACAAATTTCTTTCTCATATCCGTCAAGTTGATGCAATCACACATGTGGTTCGCTGCTTTGCCGATGACAACATCACGCATGTTTCCGGGAGCGTTGATCCGATCCGTGACATTCAGGTCATCAACCTGGAGCTGATTCTTGCCGATTTGGAAACGGTGGAGAAGCGTATCGGCAGGGTGGAAAAAATGGCCAGACAGAAAGATAAGGAAGCGGCGGCTGAATTCGACATTCTTGAGAAGCTCCGCGACGCCTTTGAAAACGAACGGCCTGCCCGCAGCGTAGAACTGACAAAAGAACAGCAGAAAATTGCAAAAGGACTCCATTTATTGACGATGAAGCCGGTGCTTTATGCAGCGAATGTCAGCGAAGAGGAAATTATCGATCCGGATGCCAACCCGTATGTAAAGCAGGTGAAGGATTTTGCTGCCGCTGAAGGCTCTGAAGTCATTATTGTCTGTGCCAAAATCGAGTCCGAAATTGCCGAGCTTGAAGGAGACGAAAAACAAGAGTTTTTGAAAGAACTTGGGATTTTGGAATCGGGTCTCGACCAGTTGATCAAAGCGGCATACAAATTATTGGGACTGGAAACGTATTTTACCGCGGGAAAACAAGAGGTACGCGCCTGGACAATCCGCAAGGGAACAAAGGCTCCGCAAGCGGCAGGTGTTATTCACACAGACTTTGAACGGGGGTTCATTCGCGCGGAGATTGTCTCCTATGAGGATTTAATCACAGCCGGGTCGATGACAACAGCGAAAGAAAACGGCAAAGTCAGGCTGGAAGGGAAGGAATATATCGTCCAGGACGGGGACGTCATCCATTTTCGGTTTAATGTGTAATTGTATGTTTTTGTTTTGAAAAATAATCTTTGATGTGTCCTTGTATATCCCCTTGTATTCTGATATAATAGTCAATTGCGAGCAATAGGAATAGATTTTGCTCCTTGCTCCTCTCAAGCAGGAGGGGCCTTAGTCCAAAAGGAGGTGACAACCATGCGCAAATACGAAATCATGTATATTGTACGTCCGAATCTTGAAGAAGCTGCCACCAAAGAAGTTATCGAGCGTTTCAACAAGGTATTAACGGACAATGGCGCAGAAGTGGAAAACGTTGAGGAAAAGGGTAAGCGTCGTTTAGCTTACGAAATCAATGACTTCAGAGAAGGCTTTTACGTGCTGTTAAACGTAAATGCTCCAACTGTAGCTATCAACGAATTCGATCGTTTAATTAAAATAAACGAGAATGTTTTACGCCACATCGTCGTTCGTGAAGAAGAGTAGACGACAGATATAGATTAATGCCCGGGGGAGGGGTTCGGATGATTAATCGAATAGTTTTAGTTGGCCGCTTAACTAAAGACCCAGAATTGCGTTATACTGCAAACGGAATTGCAGTAGCAACGTTCACGTTGGCTGTAAACCGTCCTTTTTCCAATCAGCAGGGAAATCGGGAAGCGGATTTTATCAATTGCGTTATATGGAGAAAGCCTGCAGAGAACGTGGCAAACTTCTTGAAAAAAGGCAGTCTTGCCGGCGTTGACGGACGTCTCCAGACCCGCAGCTATGATAATAATGAAGGCCGGCGTGTCTACGTTACGGAAGTCGTGGCAGACAGCGTTCAATTTTTAGAACCGCGCGGGACAGCTTCCGGTGGCGGACAAGCGCAGCAATACGGCGGCGGTGGTTATGACCAAGGCCAGGGAAGCAGCTATGGCGGCCAAGGTGGTCAAGGCGGCGGTTATCAAAATCCTCCGAACCAGGGACCTGGATTTGGGCAAGGTCAGCAGGCAAATGATGATCCGTTTGCGAACGACGGCAAACCGATTGACATCAATGACGATGATCTGCCATTCTAAGCAAAAATGTGAACGCAACGGTTTTTTATAAAGGAGTTCAAAAAGGAGGACATCACAGCGGCAAGAAGATCGAGGCGCGGCAGTCGCGAGCAGCGGAGCGTACACCATACGTACGTGAGCAGCGGAGTGACAACGCAACGAAGAGATTCGCAGGCGCTGTATCCCGGACTTTTTGAACATCCAAATTAAGTGTGAGTTCAAAAAGGAGGACATCACAGCGGCAAGAAGATCGAGGCGCGGCAGTTGCGAGCAGCGGAGCGTACACTACACGTACGTGAGCAGCGGAGTGACAACGCAACGAAGAGATTCGCAGGCGCTGTATCCCGGACTTTTTTGAACATCCTCTATAAAGTGTGAGTTCAAAAAGGAGGACATAACAGCGGCAAGAAGGTCGAGGCGCCGCAGTCGCGAGCAGCGGAGCGTACACAGCACGTACGTGAGCAGCACAGAGACAAGGCAACGAAGAGATTCACAGGCGCTGTTTCCCGGACTTTTTGAACATCCAATAAATGAAGAAGGAGGGATTCCAATGGCACGTCGCGGTCGTCCGAAACGCCGTAAAGTATGTTACTTTACAGTGAACAAAATCGAAAAAATCGACTATAAAGATGTCGATTTGTTGAAAAAATTTGTTTCTGAGCGCGGAAAAATTCTTCCTCGCCGCGTAACCGGCACATCTGCCAAGTATCAACGTCAGTTGACTCGCGCAATCAAGCGCGCGCGAACAATGGCGCTGCTGCCTTACGTAACTGAATAATGAATAAAGCAACACAGCAGTGGTGGAGCTGCTGTGTTTTCTTTTTTAAAAAATCGGTCAGGCTTGCTGCGTTTTTGACCGAAATAACATAACAGTTGATGACAACAGAAATGCAGTCATTTATAATAAATTTATGTATACGTCCATAATAGCTTCCAAATTGTATATTCCTCCAAGAAGACCTAAAACAGTTCCCCGTCCGCGTTTAATGAAAAAGCTTAACGAGGGTTTGTACCGCAAACTGACGCTCGTCTCGGCATCAGCCGGATTTGGTAAAACGACGCTTATCAGTGAATGGCTCGCTGACTGTGGACATCCGGCAGCTTGGCTCTCCATGGACGAGGGGGATAACGACCTGTCACGCTTTCTCACCTACTTGACAGCTGCTTTGCAGTCGATTGAAGCAAAGATCGGAGAAGGCGTATTCGATGTGCTCCAATCCCCACAGCCGCCATCAACCGATTCAATTTTGACGGTCTTGATTAATGACGTTGCCAATAGCGTTTCCGATCGTTTTATACTCGCACTGGACGACTATCACCTCATTGACACCGAACCGATAAACAAAGCACTCTCTTTTCTGGTTGAGCATCTGCCGCCTAACATGCATCTGGTGATCTCCACCAGGGAAGATCCTCCTTTCCCTCTGGCAAAAATGCGTGCCCGCGACCAACTGACTGAACTGCGAGGGACCGATTTGCGATTCACCCATTCAGAAACGGTAGCTTTCCTTCATCGAGTCATGGACTTAAATCTATCAGCTGAAACGATTTCTGCCTTGGAAACCCGAACGGAAGGCTGGATCGCCGGTTTGCAGCTGGCTGCTATCTCCATGCAGGGACATCAGGACGCTACCGGCTTTATCAAATCATTCACCGGCAACCATCACTACGTGCTGGATTATTTGGTTGAGGAAGTCCTGCAGCAACAAACCGAAGACGTACAAACGTTTTTGCTATACACCTCCATCCTAGAACGCCTGTGTGGTTCGCTTTGTGATGCCGTGCTGAACCATTCCCCCAGCTCAGAACCGTATCCATCCGGGCAAGAAATCCTGGAGCAACTTGAAATGGCCAACTTATTTATCATCCCTCTGGATAATGAACGGAGCTGGTATCGCTACCACCATCTATTCGCCGAGGCATTGCGGCAGCGACTGACCCAGCGCAGCACAACGGCTACCGATTCCACTTCCACTGACACGGCTGTCGCATCTTCTGCAGGCAATCGAGGGAGGACTGTGGCTGAATTACATAGACGTGCCAGCCTGTGGTATCAAGACAAAGGCCAGGATATCGAAGCTTTTCGTCATGCAGTCGCCGCAGGTGAACTTGATCTGGCAACCGCGCTGGTGGAAGGCGGGGGATTGCCTTTGCATTTTCGCGGCGCCACGACAACTGTACTGAACTGGCTGTCAAGCCTGCCCAATACGGTATTGAATGCCCGTCCGTCCTTGTGGGTTATTTATTCGTCGGCGTTGTTGATGACCGGACAAGTGGACGAAGCGGAGCAAAAAGTACAGGCGGCTGAAAAAGTTTTGGAAAGGGCGGAGTTAAACGTAAAAAATAAAGACCTGATCGGACATACAGCTTCGATACGGGCCACCTTGGCTGTCAGCAGGTACCAGGTAGAAGCGATCATTGATCAGTCGCGCAAGGCCCTGGAATATTTGCATCCCGATAACCTCCCGGTACGCACGGCCACGGTTTGGACTCTTGGACATGCTTATCATCTCCAAGGCAACCGTGCCGCAGCGAAAAAAGCTTTTACTGAAGCGGCATCCACCAGCAAAAATATCGGACATATCATCATCAACATTACGGCTACAATCGGTTTGGGCGAAATACAGGAAACAGAAAACGAGCTTCATTTGGCCACACGAACATACCAGAATGTTTTACAACTTGCGGGAGAACCGCCGCTGCCCATTTCTTGTGAAGCACATCTCGGACTGGCGAGAATTCAGTACGAACGGAATAACATAGATGCTGCCTTAAAGCACGCCGAGCAGGCTTTGCAGCTGGCACGTCAAATTGAAAAGACCGACCGATTTTTAGCCTGTGAAGTGTTTTTGACCCGATTGAAACTTGTCCAGGGAGATGTGACCGGAGCATCTGTTATGTTAAAGATAACGGAACAAATAGCGCAACAATATCACTTTGATCATCAAATACCTGAGATTGCCGCTACACAGGTGCTTGTCTTGCTTCAACAGGACAAAGTCACCGAAGCGGCGAAACTGGCCGCGAGGTACAAACTCCCCTTCAGCCAAGCGCGCGTTCACATTGCCCGTGGAGAGATAACCGCCGCACTGTCGATTCTGGCATCTTTGCGACAGCAGGCGGAGCAAAAAAATTGGAAAAATGAGCAGCTTAAGGTCATGATTCTGCAGGCTGTCACGCTGTATGAGCATGGAGAAAGGGACGTAGCCGTACAACTGTTGGGAAACGCTTTGTCGTTGGCAGAACCGGGCGGCTTTATCCGTATCTTTGTCGATGAAGGGAACCCGATGGTCAAGCTGTTGTCCGAAGCTGCAGCGCAAAAGACGACAACGTCATATGCCAACAAGTTGTTGACCTTTTTTAAATTGGAAAAAAAGCAAGACGATAAACGATCTGAGCGTTCGATCGTCTCACATGATCAAATGCTAGTCGAGGCTTTGAGTGAACGGGAGATGGAAGTGTTACAGCTCATAGCACTGGGACTTTCCAATGGCGAAATATGCGAGCAACTTCACCTAGCTCTGAGTACCGTAAAAGGGCACAATCGAAACATCTTTGGCAAACTGCAGGTGAGAAGGCGAACCGAGGCTGTGGCACGCGCTCGGGAGCTGGGGTTGTTGCCATCCTGACAGCCGCTCCTTTAGGTACCGCACCGGGCATACCTTGAAACAATACTTTAGTATCTGTACTTCCGATTTGTTCTCCCTCTACACTTAAGAATGAATTACACGTTTATTAGGAAGGAGAGATAACAATGACGATGTCAAATGACAGAAGGATTGCCAGAAGGGTAGGCGTATTTTTTATCGTTGCGACGGTTGCTGGTATTTTAAGTCTATCTTTTACCGGATCTATTCTTGATACTCCGAATGATCTGACGAGTATAGCAGAACATGAGATCCAAGTGCTCACAGGGTCATTTTTTGTACTCATCATGGCTGTTGCGGTAACTGCCATTCCCATTGCGGCTTACCCTATCTTAAGAAGGTATAGTGAGAGCATCGCTATCGGGTACTTTGGGGCAAGGGTTGTCGAAGCTGTCATCTTTATCATCGATGTTCTCAGTGTGCTGGTCTTACTTTCATTAAGTCGGGCTTTTTTAGATGCGGGCTCTAATGACGCTGCCTATTTTCATACATTAGGTGAACTGCTCCTAGCAGTGCGCGACTGGGGAGGCCATGTAATTTTAAGTATCGCTGTGTTTCCACTCGGTGCCATGATGTTTTACTATTTGTTATATCAAGCGAAACTCGTTCCCCGCTGGTTATCAGGTTGGGGGATTATTGGCGCAGTATTGTATTTATTAGCTGGCATACTCATTTTTTTCACACTGGTCGAGCCTTATTCGACTGTCCAAATCATCTTGAGTATTCCGCTGGCCGTGCAGGAAATGGTTTTGGCCGTCTGGCTCATTGCCAAAGGGTTTCATACGGTTTCGAAGGAACATACAAATTGATATTGTTTATGAAAAAAGGAGTGAATAAGCATCAGATCAAACAGAAGAACCGCGATCTTTTTTGGGCTACTGTTAATATTCAGTTTTGTATTTGGAATACTTAGTTCTGTTCCAGCGTTAGAACAACCAGATTATCTTGAAAAATTATCGGAGATCGAAAGGCAAGTGTTGGTTGCAACATTTTTTCAAGCAGCAATGGCCGTAGTATATGTAATGATAACCGTATTCATGTATCCAATCATTAAACAATACAACAAAACTTTAGCGGCGGGATACTTTGGTTTCAGGATTATTGGAGCTGGATTTCTTTTTGCCGGTATAGGCGCTCTTCTTCTTTTATTATGGCTGAGTCAGAGTTTTGCAGCTGCCAGCCAAGCTAACTCATCGTATTTTGAAATCATAGCTGAGTTGCTTAGACAAGGCAGAGATATTCTGAATCATATAGGGATGATATTGCCATGGAGTATTGGCGGCTTGATCCTTTATTTTTGCCTATATAAAATGAGACTTGTCCCACGCTGGTTATCGATATGGGGGATTGTTGGTTGCACACTTACTCTCGTGGCTACGTTCATATTGATGTTGAATATCATCACATTAATGAACCCAGTCTACTTTATCTTAAATGCGCCAATTGCTTTATGCGAACTGCTTTTAGCAATATTTCTGATAGTCAGAGGGTTCCATCCTATTGAAAGAAAATTTAACGAAAACGGAGATACAATATGAGGGCATTAGTTCTTGGAGCAAGCGGCGCTACCGGTAAACAAGTCGTCAGGCAATTAATCAAAAGACAAATCCATACGCGGATTCTCATCCGAAAAAGTGCAGTTCTTTCCAAAGACATACAAGAAAATCCATTAGTGGAAATGGTGAAGGGGAATATCAACGAATTAAATGATGGTGAGATGACTGGCCTTCTACACGATTGTCATGTCATTATCTCCTGTCTTGGTCACAATGTTACGCTCAAAGGGATGTTTGGCAACCCTCGTTATTTGGTATTTGACGCAATAAAAAGAATCAGTGAGACAGTCAAAAATAAAGCTGACAAAAGGGTAAAACTCATAATTATGAGTACAACAGCTTATACGAATACTCTATCAGGAGAGAAAAATTCTATTGGAGAAAAAATCGTCTTTTCAATACTAACGCTTTTGCTTCCTCCTCATCGTGATAATGTCAAGGCAGCAAATTATTTGATTACCAACATTGGCAAAGAAAACGAAAATGTCGGCTGGATTGCCGTACGACCGGATACATTAGTCAACCATGAGGAAGAAAGTTCATATGAAGTTTGTGAATCTCCGGTAAGAAGCCCAATATTCAATGCTGGTAAAACAAGCAGAAGGAATGTCAGTCATTTTATGGCTGAACTAGTGACAGATGAAGAACTGTGGAAGGAATGGCAGTTTAAAACTCCAGTGATTTATAACAAATAGAAACAAGGAGAACCAACATTGAGGAGGAAAAATATGAAAGCCATCGTGTGCACAAAATACGGCCCGCCCGAGGTTCTCCAGCTTCAGGAGGTGGAGAAGCCGACGCCGAAGGACAAACAGCTGCTCGTTCGTGTATATGCCACAGCAGTGAACTCAGCGGATTGGCGCTTGCGAGCCGCGATCCCTTCCGTCGTCCGATTGTTCTTCGGTTTGACGAAGCCGCGACAGCCGATTTTGGGCGGTGCCTTTGCGGGAATCGTCGAGCAGATTGGCAAGGCGGTGGACCAGTTCAAGCCAGGGGACAAAGTGTTCGGGATGACGGGAATGTCTGTAGGAACCTACGCTGAATATGTATGCGTGTTTCAGGACGGCTGTGTGGCGGTCATGCCGCAAAATATCGATTATGCAGCGTCCGCGTCCGTTCCTTTTGGAGCTACAACGGCCTTGCATTTTCTGAAAAAAGTGAAGCTTGTCCGCGGTGAGAAGCTGCTTGTTTATGGCGCCTCCGGGGCAGTAGGTTCGGCAGCCGTACAGTTCGCAAGACATATCGACTCCGAAGTGACCGCTGTTTGCAATTCGGCGAATCTCCCGTGGGTGCAGGAGCTCGGAGCGGAGCGGGTCATCGACTATCATCGGGAAGATTTCACAAAAAATGATGCTAAGTACGATGTCGTATTCGAGACGGTGAATAAGCTCCCTTATGCGCACTGCAAAAAGTTGCTCAAAAGAGGCGGGCGATTAATTCTGGGATCGGCAGGCTTTGCGGATATGCTCAAAGGGGTATGGGGGAGCGCTTCAAGTTCCAGCCAAATTTTGACTGGTGTCGCACAGGAAACACAGGAGGATGTGCGGTTCGTGCGTGAGCTTATCGAGCAGGGGGCCTATGTGCCAATTATCGACAAAACCTATCTATTGCCAGAGATGGCCGAGGCGCATCGATATGTCCAGCAAGGGCACAAGAAAGGCAATGTAGTGGTTTATATTGACTGAGAGACACGGTGGACAAAGCGAGCCGCGAAGATCTTCCGAACGCTAAACGGGAAGCGCGACGGGATACGACTTTGATCCTTAAATGTTTTAAGGGTTATAGACCCCCACCTCAACGTGTAGTGTAGGTGGGAACTTTTAATCAGGTGGAGTCGAGACTCCATCTGATTTCTCGATGTTTTAGCTTACTGAAACGAGTTCGCTTCATGCGTCCGCCACGCTGTTGTGAGGACTGTTTAGAAAAATTGCAGGAAAAACGAGAAAAGAAGTGAAGGGATACGCTAAACGCAGAGGATCTCCATTCTTTTCTTCCTCCATTCCTGAAGGTGGCAGGGAGAAACTTAACCTTTTTTGTCCTTTGTATTCGACTCGTGCTACAATAGGGAGCGATAGATGGATAAAGAAGAGGAAACGAGGGAAGAACGGATGGATCGTTCACAAGTCATAAAAGATGGCGTAATTTATACCGCCGTTTATTTACTTTTGCTGTTTTTAACATTGCTGTTACCGGCTGTCGGCATGTTGACGATGCTGCTGTTACCGGTTCCGTTTATCTTATTTACGACAAAACATGGATATAAGGCAGGCATTGTCATTGTTCTGACTGGATTTTTCCTGCTGTTTCTTTTTTTCGGTCCGATTTCTTTGCCGCTTACTTTATCGTTTGTGGCACCAGGGATTGTCATCGGAGAATTGCACAAAAGGAAAAAAAGCGCATTCGGTGTGCTGCTTGGCGGCGGGCTGTCGTTTGTCACCGTGATCATATTAAACTACATCGGTTCCATCGTTTTGCGAGGTATTAATCCGGTTCAGGTGCTGCAGGATGCTGTCAGGGAGTCGGTGCAGAAGACCGGGGAAATCCTGCAGATGTTCGGCCAGCAGTCAGACGATGTCCTTGAATTAACCTATGCCTTTATTGATGAACTGGCGATTATCGCTCCCGTGTTAATGATGATACTCGGCATCGGCTACGCCTTCCTTGTGCAGCTGATTGCAGGGGCGTTTATGACAAGAACAAAGCAGGATATCCATACATTTCCGCCGCTGCGCACCTGGAGTTTTCCGAAGGCTTTCGTCTGGTATTACGCTGCAACTTACATATTAGTGCTGATAGGGCCTGAAGCAGGCACGGCATTGTACACGGTTCTGGCAAACTTAAGGCCAATCTTGGAAATAATAATGATTATTCAAGGCTTTGCTTTTATTTTCTTCTTTTTTTATACCAGAGGGAAAAATATTGCCATACCGGTGATCATCATGATCGTAAGCATTCTTTTGCCGTTTTTGCTTCATATTGTGCGCATCTTCGGTATAATTGATTTAGGCTTTGATCTGAGGAAGCGCCTGAACTCACAAAACTAGGAGATGTGAAAAATGCCTAATTTCCTATTGAAACGATGGCACGGCTATTATTTAATTGCCTTATTGAGCATTGCTGTGCTGATTGCGGGAATCTTGACATTATATCAATGGCAGTTAGGGCTTTTAGGCTTTTTCAGCTTAGCTGTTGCAGTGGTTTTATTGTTTCGCGCGAAAAAATATTTTGAGAAAGAGCTGACCGAATATATTTCCACATTAACGTACCGGGTCAACAAAGCCGGGGAAGTGGCTGTAACTAATTTACCGATCGGGATTGTTCTGTACGATGAGCAGCGGCAAATCCAATGGGCCAATCCTTATATTATCGAAATGAAAGGCGCCAGCTGTGTCGGAGAGTCGATTGCCAGCCTAGAGGCATCGCTTCTCAATCGATTGGAAAACGGCGAGCATCAGTTTTTATTAACGGTGTCAAACAGGAAGTACCGCGTCGTTCATGAAGAAAACGAAAGGCTGCTTTACTTTTTTAATGTCACTGAAGAGCAGGAAATTAAAGATCTGTTTGAAAAAGATAAAACAGTGATCGGCCTCATTTATCTTGATAATTATGATGAAGTTACTCAGGGAATGGAGGATCAGCTGCGCAGCAGGCTGTTATCCCGTGTGACAGAAGCATTAAACCGCTGGTCGCAAAAGTATGATATTTTATTGCGTCGAACTGCCGCAGACCGCTTTTTTGCCGTTTTCAACAAAGAAACGCTCGCGGAGCTTGAGGAAGACCGCTTTACCATCCTGGACGAGGTCAGGGAGGCTACGGGCAAGGAAAAGGTTTCGCTAACCTTAAGTGTCGGTATCGGCAGCGGTCATTCGTTGCTGCGGGAGCTTGGCAACCTTGCCCAATCGAGCCTTGATCTAGCCCTTGGGCGCGGCGGCGATCAAGTGGCGATCAAGCAGAAAAACGGGAAGGTGCGCTTCTACGGAGGAAAATCAAATGCGGTGGAAAAGCGGACGAGAGTAAGAGCACGGGTGATTTCGCATGCGATCCGCGACTTTATTCTTGAAAGCGATAAAGTATTTATAATGGGGCATAAAAACCCGGATATGGACTCCATCGGCTCGGCGATAGGTATGCTGAAAATCGTTGAGGCCAACGGGAAGCAGGGTTTTATTGTATTAGATCCAGACGATATGAACCAAAGCGTCGGCAAGCTCATGGAGGAAATAAGGAAGCAGGAAAATCTGGCCAACGGCTTTATTGCTCCTGAGGAAGCGGTCGAGCACGCAACGCATGACACGTTGATTGTGGTTGTCGATACACACAGGCCGTCGCTGGTGGCGGAGGACAGGCTTCTTCGCCGGGGAGAAAAAATCATTGTCATCGATCATCACCGTCGGGGAGAGGAGTTCATCGAGGATGCCGTTCTAGTTTACATGGAGCCGTACGCCTCTTCCACTGCCGAACTGGTCACCGAACTGCTGGAGTATCAGCAAAACACGCCACACCTTGATGTCATTGAATCAACGGCGCTGTTATCGGGAATTATCGTTGATACGAAAAGCTTCGCTATTCGCACCGGGTCCCGGACATTCGATGCTGCTTCTTACCTGAAAAGCAAAGGCGCCGATACAACGCTCGTCCACAAGCTGATGAAGGAAGATTTGGATCAGTATATTAAACGTTCCAAGCTGATCGAGAACTCTTATATTTATACCGGAGGCGTCGCTATTGCCAAAGGAGATCCCGGAGAAATTTACAGTCAGGTGCTGATCGCTCAGGCGGCGGACACTCTTTTGACGATGAACAATGTCATTGCATCGTTTGTTATTTCCAAAATTGCTGACAATCGCATCAGCATCAGCGCCCGGTCACTCGGAGAGGTAAACGTGCAGGTCATCATGGAAAGCATGAATGGCGGCGGACATTTAACGAATGCCGCAACACAATTACAAGATTTAACACTTGAAGAAACAGAAGAATTATTGAAAGATAAGATAGAGGATTATTTCAAGGGGGGACAATCGACATGAAAGTCATCTTTTTGAAGGATGTAAAAGGAAAAGGGAAAAAAGGGGAAGTGAAAAATGTTTCCGAAGGGTATGCCCGCAACTTTTTGTTTAAAAACAATCTGGCGGTTGAGGCAAACCAAGGAAATATGAAATCGCTGGAGAAAAAACAGGAAAGCGAGCAGCGCAAAGCAGATCAGATTGTTGAGGAAGCTAAGGAACTAAAAGCAAAGCTTGAGAATCTGGAAGTGAAAATAACAGCGAAGTCCGGTGAAAACGGTCGCTTATTCGGAGCTGTAACCAATAAGCAAGTGGCGGAAGCGCTGAAAAAAATGAAGATCAGCATCGATAAACGAAAAATTGAGATGGAAGAACCGATACGTACGTTAGGATATACAAACGTGAACGTAAAGCTGCACCCGCAAGTCACAGCGACGTTAAAAGTGCATGTCGTTGAGGAATGATGACAGCTGCGTCTCAACAAGCTAGTTTCAAAGAACGATAAAGCAATGGCAGTGATGCCTGCAAGAACGAAAACAAAATGACCTGGCGGAAAAGAGGGGAATAGATCATGAGTGATTTGTTTGCTGATCGGACGCCACCGCAAAACATTGAAGCTGAACAGGCGGTATTGGGGGCGATATTTATTGATGATCAGGCCCTCGTTACCGCCTCTGAACGTTTAGTTCCGGAGGATTTTTACCGCGCGGCGCATCAGCGGATTTATACTGTCATGCTGAGCCTTGCCCAAAAAGGGGAACCTGTCGACCTGATCACGGTGACCTCGGAACTGCAGACGAAGAATTGGCTTGAAGAAATCGGTGGTGTTTCATACTTAAGTGATCTGGCCAATGCCGTGCCGACGGCGGCAAACGTCGGTTACTACAGTCAAATGGTGGAAGAAAAGTCGCTGCTTCGCCGGTTAATACGCGTCGCAACTAATATTGCTTCCGAAGGATATGCCGCCGATGACGATGTGGACTCGATCTTAAATGACGCGGAAAAAACTATTCTCGAGGTTTCCCAGAAGAAAAGCTCAAAGGCCTTTATTGAAATCAAGGATGTCCTTGTAGAAGCCTTTGACAATATTGAAGCACTTCAGCACCGAACGGGGGATGTTACCGGCATACCTTCCGGATTTACGGAGCTGGACCGGATGACTGCCGGATTTCAGCGGAATGATTTAATTATCGTTGCCGCCCGTCCTTCGGTGGGGAAAACGGCTTTTGCGTTAAATATCACACAAAACGTTGCGACGAAAGCCGGCGAGAATGTCGCTGTCTTCAGCCTCGAGATGGGCGCCGAACAGCTTGTCATGCGTATGCTTTGTGCCGAGGGAAACATCGATGCCCAACGCCTGCGTACGGGAAAACTGACGGATGAAGACTGGCAGAAGCTGACGATGGCGATGGGAAGCCTTTCGAAGGCTGGCATCTATATTGACGATACACCAGGTGTAAAAGTAAACGACATCCGGTCCAAGTGCCGTCGCCTGAAACAGGAGCGCGGTCTCGGCATGATCATGATCGACTATCTGCAGCTGATTCAGGGAGATGCCCGGAGCGGGGAGGGACGCCAGCAGGAAGTATCGGAAATATCAAGATCCTTAAAGGGGCTGGCGCGTGAATTGGAAGTACCCGTCATTGCACTGTCCCAGCTGTCCCGTGGAGTGGAATCAAGGCAGGATAAGCGGCCGATGATGTCGGATATCCGGGAGTCGGGAAGTATCGAGCAGGACGCCGATATCGTCGCTTTCTTATATCGTGATGACTACTACGACCGCGAAAGCGAAAAGAAAGACATTATTGAAATCATTATTGCCAAGCAGCGTAACGGCCCGGTGGGGACAGTGGAATTGGCTTTTGTCAAAGAATATAATAAATTCGTAAACCTGGAGCGGCGTTTTGACGAAAATGCGATACCGCCGGGAGCCTAGCCGATGCTGGGCTTTTTCTTTTTGTCATTATTATTAGAGCGTGTTCAAAAAGGCAATGGTTCCGCTCAAGGCGCCGACTACGAGAACCCCATTCATAGCTGGCTTTAAAAGAATGCATCGGCTCCACTCATTGTCTCTTCTTCTGCTAGTAGAGCGCCGACGTCTGTCCAAGTGCCATCGCGTGCGATGACACGATGAGACAGTTCGCAGTGTCTCAGTGAAGAACGGCTCATTGCATCGTGTTTGTTCAAAAAGATAAAAATCGACCTTTTTGAACAAACACTATTAGAGGAAATGGCAGCGGAATGACACGACAATTGCGGCTGTGTCGGCAAATGGTTACCGGACTTAGTGCCAAGCCGCTCGCTTAAAAAATGGTAGCGGCGCCGTACCATCCAGTTCGATGACTAAAAACGATGCGCAGGTAATTCGTTAATTCGGCGGCAAAGCCTCCAGCTGAAATAAAAAAGTGCCAATCTTATTTTTCATAAATAATAAATACGAACAAAAAATATGAAATATCTGAGAAACGTTCGGAAATTTATTGACGATCCGGCGATTTACTGGTAAACTTACTTTGGTTTTCATGTTAAAAGTGTTTGTTCCAATAGATAAAAAGCAATTCTTGAACAAACACTAATTAAAGGCGGTTAAACTAAGTATTGTGTACTTTAACATTTGGAGGTGCTCACATATGCCATCCGTAGTTGTGGTTGGAACACAGTGGGGAGACGAAGGAAAAGGGAAAATTACAGACTTTTTATCGGAACAGGCAGAACTGGTAGCAAGATATCAAGGCGGTAACAACGCAGGGCATACCATTGTTTTTAACGGAAAAAAATATAAGCTTCACTTAATCCCGTCAGGAATATTTAACGGCGAAAAAACTTGCGTCATCGGCAACGGCATGGTTATCGACCCGAAAGCACTTGTTGCAGAATTACAATATTTGCACGATCACGGCATCGACACCGGCAACCTTCGCATCAGTAATCGTGCACACGTCATCTTGCCGTACCATTTGAAGCTTGATGCCGTGGAGGAAGACAGCAAAGGAACGAACAAAATCGGCACCACCCGCAAAGGCATCGGTCCTGCTTATATGGACAAAGCCGCCAGGGTAGGCATTCGCATTGCCGATTTACTTGATAAACAAGCTTTTGAAAAGAAGCTGGAATATAATCTGAAAGAAAAGAACCGCCTCTTTGAAAAATTTTATGAAGTGGAAGGCTTTAACAAAGAAGACATTCTGGAAGAGTACTATGAATACGGACAACAATTTGCCAAATATGTTACGGATACATCGGTTGTATTAAATGATGCATTGGATGCGGGGAAACGCGTTCTTTTTGAAGGTGCGCAAGGTGTCATGCTGGATATCGATCAGGGAACGTATCCGTTCGTCACCTCGTCTAATCCGATTGCCGGCGGAGTAACCATCGGTTCCGGAGTCGGCCCGACAAAAATCAACCATGTTGTCGGCGTTTCAAAAGCTTACACAACTCGAGTGGGCGATGGGCCATTCCCGACGGAACTGAAAAATGAACTTGGCGATCACATCCGGGAAGCTGGAAATGAATACGGAACAACAACAGGACGCCCGCGCCGGGTCGGCTGGTTTGACAGCGTCGTTGTCCGGCATGCCCGTCGTGTCAGCGGCATCACAGATTTATCGTTGAATTCCATCGATGTATTGACAGGGATCGAAACGTTAAAAATTTGTACAGCATACAAATATCGCGGAGAAATTCTGGAAGAGTTCCCGGCAAGCTTAAAGGTTCTGGCGGAATGTGAGCCGGTTTACGAGGAGCTGCCAGGATGGACGGAAGATATCACGGGCGTCCGTTCTCTTCACGATTTACCGCGAAATGCGCTGTATTATGTTGAACGTGTTTCCCAACTGACGGGGATTCCGTTAACCGTGTTTTCTGTCGGCCCTGACCGCACTCAAACGAACCTTGTCCGCGGAGTATTTGGTTAAGGGAACGAGCAGGTGTGAAAAAAATTGAAGCGAGGCGCTCAACGTTGTTCTCTTTGGGCGCCGTCCTTTTTTTGTTGAGGGATTGAGTGGTCAGGACGTTTTCCCGCCGATTTTATTCTTTATTCCGTCGAATCAATACTTTTTTCCGTCAGTTTCATGATTTATTCCGTCAAATCAAGCCTTTTTCCCGCTTGGTGAATATCTGATGCCAAAAATTTTTTATGATTTCACAAAAAATCTCATTTTTATATTGCATAATAAATAATATGATGATATGATAAATCATGTCGCTGCAAAACGGACTGGATACAGCATCATTTATGGCCCGTTGGTCAAGTGGTTAAGACACCGCCCTTTCACGGCGGTAACACGGGTTCGAATCCCGTACGGGTCACCAACAACTATTTACAAATGAAGATTATATGTAGTATAATTGTTCTTGTGGCTTCGTATACTAATATAGTAAATGTTTGTAAGGACGTCGAAGCGAAGCAAGAAGAGGAAGAGACAGTCAAAGGACGTCGAAGCAAAAGCATCGTCCGTAAACTTTAAAACGTCGCGGGGTGGAGCAACGAGCGAAGCATCATTGAAAAAACAGCGAGTTGTCTCGACGCATTCGCATCGAAGCGAAGCAAGAAGAGGAAGAGACAGTCAAAGGACGTCGAAGCAAAGCATCGTCCGTAAACTTCAAATCGTCGCGGGGTGGAGCAACGAGCGAAGCATCATTGAAAAAACAGCGAGTTGTCTCGACGCATTCGCATCGAAGCGAAGCAAGAAGAGGAAGAGACAGTCAAAGGACGTCGAAGCAAAAGCATCGTCCGTAAACTTTAAAACGTCGCGGGGTGGAGCAACGAGCGAAGCATCATTGAAAAAACAGCGAGTTGTCTCGACGCATTCGCATCGAAGCGAAGCAAGAAGAGGAAGAGACAGTCAAAGGACGTCGAAGCAAAGCATCGTCCGTAAACATTCAAATCGTCGCGGGGTGGAGCAACGAGCGAAGCATCATTGAAAAAACAGCGAGTTGTCTCGACGCATTCGCATCGAAGCGAAGCAAGAAGAGGAAGAGACAGTCAAAGGACGTCGAAGCAAAAGCATCGTCCGTAAACTTTAAAACGTCGCGGGGTGGAGCAACGAGCGAAGCATCATTGAAAAAACAGCGAGTTGTCTCGACGCATTCGCATCGAAGCGAAGCAAGAAGAGGAAGAGACAGTCAAAGGACGTCGAAGCAAAAGCATCGTCCGTAAACTTTAAAACGTCGCGGGGTGGAGCAGTCTGGTAGCTCGTCGGGCTCATAACCCGAAGGTCGGTGGTTCAAATCCGCCCCCCGCAACCAAATTTTAAGGTCCCGTGGTGTAGCGGTTAACATGCCTGCCTGTCACGCAGGAGATCGCGGGTTCGATTCCCGTCGGGACCGCCATTTTTTTATGCGGCTCGGTAGCTCAGTCGGTAGAGCAAAGGACTGAAAATCCTTGTGTCGGCGGTTCGATTCCGTCCCGAGCCACCATTTGATCCGGAGCTGAAGCTGGCCTAGCTCAATTGGTAGAGCAACTGACTTGTAATCAGTAGGTTGGGGGTTCAAGTCCTCTGGCCAGCACCATCATACATAACATATAAATATCACCTGTCCGAATTGTCGGGCAGTTTTTTTAATTCGGTGCTGTTAGAACATCATGTTGATATTTTATAAAAAAACAAGAAAATAGCGCCTTCTAAAAAAAATACAGCTATTTAGACTAGTATCTGTGCCCGTCTTTACGTGCTTGTATATAACCGTAATATGCACAAGTTGCATTTTTGAATATGAAAGAAAACTTTTCCTTTTGCCAATCAGGCGTATTACTGGCCCATCCAGCATCTTCAAAAAGTGCCTCGATATAGGCAGCCGGTTCTCCTTCGGTGCCTTCTCTAATAACTAAACCCTTGTAATATTGATACAAATCGAATTCCCCCTTAATATAATACATGTTTAATATTACAACTTAAGGGGTTTTTCCTTCAAAATTATAAAATAATGATTTTTGCTACGGATAATGGAACAGTGATTTCCGCAGGCTGGGAGAACGGATATGGCAACACCATCCGCATCAATCACAACAACGGTATGGAAAGTGTATACGCTCATTTGGACAGCATGGATGTCAGCACTGGCGAGACAGTAAGTCAAGGGCAAACGATCGGCCAGATAGGGTCCACAGTGAATTCGACGAGAATTCATCTTCACTTTGAAGTATATGAGGCTGGGCAATTGATGGACCCAATGTCAATGGATTATTTGAATACATACAGTCACTAAGCTCCTGCCGCGCTTCGACCTTCTTTCCGCTATTGCGTCCTCTTTTCTGAACACATACGCAATTTTTTTTACATTTCATCCCCAAAACAAAGGAACCGCTTACATATCCCGAAGATTTTAAAAGCCAAATACCAAAGATATTAAAATATTATTGGAAACCGTTTTGATATCTTTAATGATGAAACAAAGGATACGAACAACAAAGGCTACTTTCGTAAACGATGTTGCTTTTGATTTTTATACAACAAATCAAGCGGTTGACATATACTCTCACCTGGCATAAACCGAAATTTGTAATCGCTTTCTTTATCGTGGCTGAAACAGCAATCAACTCTAAAGAAAGGAGCTGTGTCACCATTGTTTTATAACAAAGGAGAAGCTTATTTATATCCTCTGCTGGCTGTTATGTCTTGCTTTGTTTTAGTAAGTTGTTCGTACGGTCAAGGAAATGGAGGAATGGTTATGGAACATGAAGCACGTGATAATTACTATATTGAGAGGTATCGCCCGCAATTTCATTTTTCAACTCCTGTTGGAAATTTAGCGGATCCAAATGGCTTAGTTTATTTTGAAGGAGAATATCATCTGTTTCATCAGAAAAATGGCATGTGGGCACATGCCATTAGCGAAGATTTGATTCATTGGCAGCATCAGGACATTGCGCTGGATCATGATGAATTAGGTCAAGCTCTCTCAGGGAGTGTGGTTGTTGATTGGAAGAATAGTACAGGTTTTTTTGACCGGAAGCCCGGATTGGTAGCCATCTATACAAGTACACATGGGGGAGAAGCTCAGAGTTTGGCGTACAGTAAAGATAAAGGAAGAACGTGGACCCGATACGAGGGGAATCCCGTGATTGAAAATCCGGGTATAAAGGATTTTCGAGATCCAAAAGTATTTTGGCATGAAGAAACAGACAAATGGGTGATGGTCGTATCAACAGATAAAAGTGTCACCTTCTATCATTCTGATAACTTAATTGATTGGGAGTATCAAAGTCAATTTGGAGAAGGGCATGGTACACATGCAGCAGTGTGGGAATGTCCGGACTTATTTCGACTTCCGGTTGATGGGGATAAAGACAATCAAAAATGGGTCCTTCATGTGAGTGTGGGCGATAATGAGGAAACGAATGGGTCAACTGCCCAGTATTTCATAGGTGATTTTGACGGGACACAGTTCTTTAATGAAAACCCCCCTGAAACAACATTCATTACAGACTTTGGTCAGGATTTTTATGCTGCTCAATCCTTTTCTGATATGCCTGTAGAAGATGGGAGACGGATTTGGTTAGGCTGGATGGCAAATTGGAGATACCCCTATCAATCACCCACGGAGCCTTGGATGGGTTCCATGTCGATTCCCAGGGAGTTGGAATTACGCACGACTGCTGATGGAGCGATAAAATTATTTCAAAAACCAATAGCCGAACTGAAAAGTTTAAGAGCGACTGACCAGCAATTGGAGCCATTTTCTGTAGAAGGTAATCACAAACTAGAATCTTTTTCTGGAACAAATTTTGAATTTGAAGCAACGATAGCATGGGAGCAGCTTGATGAATTCGGAATCCGTTTAAGAAAAGGAAGGGATGAAGAAACGACGATCGGGGTTCAAGTGAAGGAAAATAAGGTTTTTTTAGACAGGAGTCATTCTGGTCTGGAGGAAATAACCGATCGTAATGGTGAAATTTTTCTTTTTGGCCAACGGTATCAAACCGATTATACATTCAAGGATCATCAAATTAAAATCCATGGAATTGTGGATGAATCATCCGTAGAAGTATTTTTCGATGATGGTGAAGCGGTTTTTACAAATTTAATTTACACAAATCCTACAAACGCAGCAATTGAGTTTTACACCAAAGGAGGAGAAATCGCCGTCACAGACATGAACATTTACCATCTCCATACCATTTGGAGAAAGCGGGGCGATAAGAAGAAGATAGAACGAATCGTCTTAAGTGATGAACAGATCGAAATGTCAGTAGGAGAAACGCAACTCATTCATGCAGCCGCAAAACCAGACTGGTACAGTGATGAGAATTTCATCTGGAAAGTTGCTGATCCAAAGATTGCAGACATCGAAGGAAGCGGGAAGGAAGTGACTGTATCAGGGAAAAAGGCCGGCTTGACAAACGTGGTTGTCACAGATGAAAGCGGCAAAGTGACAGCAGAATTAAGTGTTAAAGTAAATGAATAAGCGAACCATCTAGAAAAGGGCAGGGGACTACAAAAGATTTTTTCAGGAAGAGGGATAAGATGTTTTTTTCATTAAAAAATTGATTATTACTCATATTTACAGGCCTCTTGACGGTACCGTTTATCCATACCATTTGGAGAAAGCGGGGCGATGATAGTAGTTTGAAAGAGCAGTGAACGTTGTTAGGAGTTAAAAGTGGACATAACAAAAGAAGCCAACTGTATAGGTAGACTTAGGAAAAATTGTATTAAGTAATGGTATTAAACATGAGTGAGCTTATCAGAAAGAAATACAGACATATCAACACCGATTTCACCAAGAATAGCAAAAGCCGTAAAGATGTCTTTGATGCTTGGTAAGGATACTGTCAATTGTATTTGTGGCATGTAGGGTTGGACTAGTTTTAAAACAACTGATTCAATATTGGCGATGTGGTCGAGGCATACACGCATTTTATCTGCTTGCGGTTCCGTCAAGTGCCCTTGAATGGATTTTACAATAGTACCTGTTTTGTGTTTCGTCTTTCCGTGTAGCATCGATGAAAACATCAAAATCTAAATCATGAGGATGGTCAAGGATGTGGTTAATTTTTGTGCCTTGAGCACAGCGAAAGGAATGAAACTTAGGATGAAGAAGCTTAACAGTGTATTAATCGCAAGTGTCATTTTGATTGTTGGGTTAGTAGCTGGTGTGGCTGTAGCAACGATCCCACTTTTGCCTCATAGTGTGAGTCAATATTTAGGGATAGCTAATACAACAGGCTATTACAATATTATGGATTATGGAGCGCAATCCGATCGTCCAGGTTTTGATAATGCGAAAGTAATCAATGAGATTATTCAAGATATGGGAGATAATGGTGGGACGATTTATATTCCAGTAGGGAATTTTTACATTCAATCTTCAATAGAAATTGACCGTTCGTACATTTCTATTATTGGAGATAACAGCGGTTTACGCAGCGGTGTAGATGGTTCAACCAATACTACTCAATCCGGGGGTGGTGGTGCGAAATTAATTGTCGAACCCGGAGTAACAGCGGTACAAATTTTGGATGAAGAGAATAGTGAACGTATTTCCGGTGTATCATTCAAGAGTTTCCAAATACGAGGTCAAGGGAACAATGGTATAGGGATTGAGGCAGTACAAGACACTGACCGCATTGTAATTGATGATTTAGTAATTAATAATGTTGGAATTGGCGTACAACTACACGGAGCAGATGCACCTTCGATACGTAATTCGTGGATTGCAGAAACTAAGTTCTCCATTATTTTAAATGGGGCCTCACAGCAAGCGAGTATTGTTAATAACTCTTTAGGTGCACAACCAGATGGTGTAACTATTGAGTTAGAAAATGCCAAATGGTTTAATATCAGTGGCAACAACATTTATCCAGATGGTTCAAGTAATATACGTTTATATAACCCAATTCATGGAACTATATCCAGCAATACTATTTCAGCCCGTTATAATGGTATGATTGAATTGTTGCCAAATGAATTTGGAGAATACGGTAATGGAAATATAATTAATGGCAATGTCATCTCTTTGATAGAATATAGAAATCATCCTAGTGACAAGGACATCGAATGGGGAATACTGCATGTAGAAGCCTATAATACTAACATCAACGGGAATCAAATTATTGCCGATGGTATGCCAGAAGGGTATACGGGTATTTTAGTAGAGTATGGAGAAAATAATCGAATTTCAAATAACTCTATTGGTGTAACGAATCCATCTAATGCTAAGATTGTAGTAAACGATACAGCGACTTCCACGATCGTAACAGATAGTATCTATGAAAATGAATTTCTAAATTATGGGAATGATAGTAACGTAAATGTCCCCCTACCTGAATAGTTACAAAAGTACTGGAGGGATAAGATGTTCTTTTCATTAAAAAATCGATTATTACTCATATTTACAGGCCTCTTGACGGTACCGTTTATTATTTTATCGATTCTTATCCCCTCCTGGCTTACCTCCATTATTCGGGAACAAACTCAGGAAAGAACAATGGTGATGATGGAACAGTTTTCCTTTTACTTTCAATCCATTGCAGATCAGGCGGAGAATTTAGGGAAACAAACGCTAATCAATCAAACGACACAAGCGTGGTTGAAAAAAGAAAAGGAGCTGGGCGCTGAACATATTGAAACAGTGGCGTTGAAAAGAGAGTTGAAAGCCCTTCTGTCTTCGATGATAATTAATAATTCCCAAGGAATGTCCGTTTCAATTATTTTGGAAGACGGATCAGGGATGTGGGTAAACCAGGAATTCGTTAATGAACTTGACTGGTTAGACAATATGTACGGGGTGGATCGATTTATTGCGGCGCATTTGGATGTTGACCAGCCTTCTCTTGAAATGAGAGAACAGCCGGTAAACAGCTATATTCTTCCCCTATTTGATATTAACACGTTAGTGACACGAGGGGTGATCAAAGTAAACATCCCGTCTCATTTATTGAAGGATGCCTTAGATCAGGTAACAATCGGAGAAAACGGCGGTGCTTTTGTTGTCAATGGTATGGGGGAAAATCTCCTGTCCGGGAAAGTTTCATCAGTCATTCAACAGGCAGTGAAGGAAATAGAAGGTCGCTCCGAAAAAAAAGGATTCATTAAAACAGAGGAGAACGGGGAAGCGTTCTTGCTTTTTTATCAAAGCCTTCCTATCAATGAATGGGTTCTCATTAATCAAGTGAAAGAATCGGATTTATTCGGACAAGTGAATCAGCTGCAACGGCATCTGTTCCTTGCAAGCGGGGTATTATTTGTGATTACGGTTATCGCCTCTTATCTGCTGTCATCGACGATTGTTCAGCCGTTAGGTCAGTTAGCGAAAGCGATGAAATATATTGAAACCGGTGATTTTAATGGAGCCAGGGAATACATGCCGTCGATTAAATCAAGAAATAATGAAGTGAGCTACTTAATTAAGGTTGTCGAGCGGACGGTTACAAAATTAAAACGGCTGATCGATACGGAATATGAAGCGAATATTCGACGAAAAGATGCGGAATATAAAGCGTTGCTTCTTCAAATAAATCCCCACTTTCTAAATAACACGCTGGAAATTATCAGCGGGTTGGCGGCTCAGGGAAAAAATGAAGAAGTAATGAATATCAGCAGCTATTTAGGCAAGATGCTAAGCTATTCTTTAAATACAAAACAGACATTAGTCACACTGGGGGACGAGGCTAATTATATAAGCAACTATCGACGAATTCTAAAATTGAGGTACGAAGAAGCTTTGAAGATGGAAATGGAAATGGCTCCGGAAGTCATGACCAATCCCATCATTAAATTTGTTTTACAACCTCTTGTAGAAAACGCGGTTAAATATAGTTTTATCGACGATAACGAAGCAACTATTTATATAGAAATGAAGAAAAGCAACGAGAATGTTGTGATCACGATTAAAGACAAAGGGACAGGCATGAAGCCGGAATTGGTAGAGCAGCTGAAACAGAAAGAACATGAGCCCGTCAGTGTTCTGGACAGTCAGGGGAAAAGTATCGGCCTGCGAAACGTAATAGAGCGGTTAAAAATATATTATGGTTCACACTTTCAATTTGAGATTGAATCACAGCTAGGGAATGGGACAAAAATCACCTTAAGCATTCCATTTACAAGGGAGGAGGAGACAGGATGAATGTGCTGATTGTTGATGATGAGATACAGATTCGTAAAGGACTGAAGGTAAAAGTCAATTGGGAAAAAGAAGGCTTTCGGCTTGTTGGGGAAGCTTCTAATGGAATCGAAGCGATGGATATATTGGAGAAACAGCCGGTTGATTTGATTATTACAGATGTTCGCATGCCTAAAGCAGATGGTTTGGAATTAGCCAGGCTGTGCCACAAACGATATAAGCACATCAAAGTGATTGTTTTGTCCGGGTATGCTGATTTTGAATATGTTAAGACTTCTATGAAAGAAGGAGTAAGGGATTATTTGTTAAAGCCGGTTTCTCCGGAGGAATTAAGAGCTGCGTTACGAGTCATGTATCGGGAATTAGAAGAAGAAAAGAAAAAACGGCGAGAGCTGGATCATATAAGCCGGTTAGCCAACTCTCATTTGCAGGAAGCGCAGGAACAGTACCTGCTTTTTCTTGTAATGGATGAATGGGAAGACGCTTATTTAGTAAAGGAAAGATTAAAGCAATTACAGTTGGAGCCATTAACACAAGACGAAATAAAAGCGCAGATAATAACGATTGAAATGAGAGCGGAGCCCAAAAGAGTAAAGGAACTGTGGCATCCATTTCAGCTGTTGTCGAGAGAAACGACCCAAAACCAATCAAGTATATACTTTTTTATCAATCCTAACTATCGGTATATGATTCATTTTTTAGTACTGATAAATAAAGAGACAAACATCCACCATTTTATAAGTTATTTTCAACAACAAGCAAAAAAGCTAATGAATATAGATACGGTAATCGCAGTAGGACAACAGGCTAATGGTCTAGAAAAATTAACGGATAGTTATATATCCAGCCTTCTTTCGTGGAGTCAAAGCCCAATAGGAATATTATCACAAGTGGTAGATTCAACTTCTCTATATGATGATATCTATGATCTATCAGCTGATCATCAAAAGAGGCTGATAAACGTCATTGAGAGTTTACAATTATGTAAATTCAAACAGCATCTGGAGGATATATTTGAAGAAATAGAACATCCCTCGGTCTGGTCGTTTTCTTTTTTGGCAAATCGAACTTTATTTTTATTAGGGTCGATGGCGAAAAAATACGATATGGAGTCGGGAAAGTTAAAAAAGTGGATTTGGGAGTGTCAGCAGGACATCTGGAAATATCATTCCCAGGATCAGGTGAAAGAGAGCTTAAACCAATTGGCAGCGAGTATTATTGAGCAGATCAGATTAGCACGCTTTTCAAATGGAAAACTTATCGTTGAAAGTATTAAGCATTATTTAGATGAGCATTATGCAGCGGAAATTACATTAACCTCTTTATCGATGATGTATCATATGAACAGCGCTTATTTATCAGAGTTATTTAAAAGCCATATTGGTGAAAACTTTAGTGATTATTTAACGAAAGTGAGAATGGAGAAAGCAAAATTTTTTCTGAAAGATCCGGAATTAAAGATTATTGATATTGCCAGCTTAGTCGGTTTTTCAAACTCCGGATATTTTAGTACGGTGTTTAAAAAGTATTTCGGCAGCACACCTGTTGAATATAGAAAATCATTGGAAGTTGTATAAACTCTTTTTGCCGGGATCGGGGGTGCCTGTTTATGCGTAAAGAATATTTGATCACGTTTTTTGTAATGATCGGGATTGTATGTATCGTTTTGCTGTTTTTATTCCACTCTTTTTCCATTCACCTCGATGACCAACTAGGAGAGGCAGATCTTCATGGCGAGGAAGTCGTTTTATCTTTTTGGAGAAATTACGGGAACGACTTGGAGAACCTTGCTTTTCAGGAACTGGTAGCGGATTTTGAACAATTATATCCTGAGATAAAAGTCCAGTTGCACTCGATTCCATACGGTGATTATGAAATGAGAGTAAGAACAGAGTTTGCTACAGGTCAACGACCCGATATATTAATGATCGACAGCCCCAATCTAGCCCTGTACGCTGATAATGGGATACTGAGACCGCTAAATGACTATATAGAGATAGGCTCCCTTGATGATTTTCCGCCAGCGACCTTGCAGGGTCTTTATTATGAAGAAAATCTGTATTTACTGCCAATAGTAGAATCAAGTATTGCGTTGTTTTACAATATCCCTCTGTTTGAAGAAGCCGGCCTTTCTCTTCCATCGAAAAAAATTGATGAACCATTGACATGGGAAGAAGTAAGAGAATACGCCATCCAGATTACTTCCCTTAGTGAAGACTATTATGGAATTGATCCGGCTCAAGGCTTTGCCGCCGGAGAATCTGCAGCTTATTTTAAACTGCCGATCCTATGGCAATTTGGTGCAGATGTATTGAGTATGGATGGAGAAACAGCAGAAGGATATTTAAATTCCCCGGAAGCATTAAATGCCTTGGCTTTTTATCAGGATTTGTACCAGGTTACGGAAGTAGCGTCGGCAGATATGACGTCTGACCCGTTTGAAAATGGTGTTCTGGGGATGACTGTATTGGGATCATGGGCGATCTCAGAATTGGAAGGAAAACATCAGTTAGTTTTGGATGAAGACTTTGGTGTGGCGCCGCTGCCGAAAGAAAAATATCAGATCGCTCCCAGTGGTGGCTGGTCTTTAGCAATAACCGCGGATTCTAAGCATCCGGAAGAGGGATGGAAATTTATTGAATTTGTAACAGGAAAAGCGGGAATGCAGAAGTACGTGCAAATAACAGGCGATATTCCGGCAAGGTACTCTGTTGCCGAGGCCATCCCTGAGTTAAATGAATATCCGTTGAATATTTTTATGGAACAAGCTCATTATTATTCCAAAAATCGCCCGGTTACCGTTGTTTATCCAGCAATAAGCGAAGCCGTTAAACGATTGTTTGAGGAGGTTGGCATGGAAAATAAAGATGTAAGGGAGGCGGCAGATCAAGCTGTATCATCCATTCAATCAGCTTTGGAAGAGAACAGATAAGCTGTCAGCAGTATGGAATTCTGAACATTTTAAAACGACCAGTCTGAACATTTTAAACTATTTTTTGTATATGCCCTGTTATGATGAAAAGAAACGCAACGTTGAAAGCAGTGTGATGGAACATGGTTGAGATGTCCAGGTGGTATATACGCCTCGGTAATTGGTGTTTTAATTTAGTGTTATTGAATCTGCTGTGGCTGTTATTTACAGTTGGTGGTCTGGTGTTGTTTGGGATATTCCCTGCTACAGCCGCTTTGTTTTCTGTATTAAGACATATGCTCACGAAAGACGAGGATGTTGCTGTTATTCCATTGTTCGGGAAAAAGTTTAAGGAAGAATTTCTAATGGCCAATGCCCTCGGATATATCAGCAGTCTGGGGGCACTTATTTTATTCATTAACTTGAGGATTCTTCAACAATTTGAACCATCGACCATACGCTCTATATTATTCGGTGCTACCGTAGTGATCGCCATCATCTATGGTTTCATTTTCATGTATCTGTACCCGCTTTTTGTTCATATGAAAGTAAAGCTTGTCGATTATATCAAGCTTGCCTTCTTCATGGCAATCGCAAAACCGCTGCACACGGTGTTAAATGTATCAGGTATGGCATGCATTTGGATGATTTACGGTTGGCTGCCTGTGCTGATCTTTGTCTTTGGAATCAGCCTGCCGGCGCTTGTTTTAATGAGAGTCGCTTTAATATCCTTGCCAAAGCAGGAACACACGCAATGATGGCGCTTTAAGTGTTTGTTCAAAAAGACGGTTTTTATCTTTTTGAACAAATACGAAGCAATGAGCCGTTCTTCACTGAGACACTGCGAACTGTCTCATCGTGTCATCGCACGCGATGGCACTTGGACAGACGTCGGTGCTCTACTAGCAGAGGAAGAGACAATAAGTGGAGCCGATGCATTCTTTTCAGGCCGGCTGTGGGTGGTTTTCTCGGAGCCAGGATGGCGACATTCCGCTGTTACTCACAGGACGTGAGTGGTACTTAAGCGGAATTGGAGGATGGCGACATTCCGCCGTTGCCCACAAATGCAACTTGAATGTGCTTCACGAGTCAATTTGCGTCGAGTAACCGCAGACGCAGGACGGGGGCAACGGCGGAATTGGGCGCATCGTGCGGAACCATGGCCCTTTTGAACACGCTCTTTAAGAGAAGGCTCAAAATATGCAGGAAACAGGGCTTGTGGTTTCTTCGTTGCGCAGTCACTATGCTGCTGACGCACTTTGTGGTGTCCGCTGCGCTGCTCGTTCCTGCCGTGATTCGACCTTCCTGCCGCTATTGTGTCCTCTTTTCTGATCACATACGCAATGTTTTTTTTACATTCCCCTCTCAAAACAAAGGAACCGCTTACATATCCCGAAGATTTTAAAAAGCAAATACCAAAGATATTGAAATATTATTGGAAACCGTTTTGATATCTTTAATGATGAAACAAGGATACGAACAACAAAGGCTGCTTTCGTAAACGATGTTGCTTTGGACCCACACCTATGCGCATAGTGTGAAGCGCATAGCTTGAGACGTATGGCATGGTCCAAAAGCAAAGCGCGGCAATCTTTATGGAAAAGAGCCAATAGAAAAAAGTAAGGTGGGTATCATATGGCGGAAAAACCAGGCCATTCAATCATTAGTATTCAAAAAAATAAGCGTTCGTTTGAGTACATCCGCAAGAACTTTATCTTGTATTTATTTTTAGCGCCGGCTGTTATGTTAGTGTTTATCTTCAACTATATTCCGATGTACGGTGTGACGATTGCGTTTAAGGATTTTAGCCCGATCAAAGGAATATTAAACAGTGAATGGGTGGGATTTGAGCACTTTACAAGCTTCCTGCAATCGCCCAATTTCCAGCAAATTTTTATGAACACCCTGAAGCTGAGTACTTTTGGATTACTATTAGGGTTCCCTGTCCCGGTTATTTTAGCGCTGATGTTAAATCAAGTTAGAAGAGCAGGCATCAAAAAGCATATTCAATTAATCATTTATGCACCACATTTTATATCGGTTGTTGTGATAGTAGGAATGCTGTTTATTTTTCTTTCACCTGCGGGACCTTTAAACAACATTTTATCTGTATTTACAGATAAACCGATTTCCTTTATGTCAGATCCGAATTATTTCCGGACGATTTTTATCGTTTCAGGAATATGGCAGGGAGCCGGGTTTGCTTCGATTATCTATTTAGCTGCTTTATCGAATACAGATCCACAGCTGCATGATGCGGCAACGCTTGATGGAGCCTCATTGTTACAACGAATATGGCATATTGATATCCAAGTGTTAAAGCCAACGATGACCGTGTTATTTATTCTGGCTGTCGGCGGGATCATGTCGGTGGGATTTGAAAAAGCCTATTTACTGCAAACAGATATGAATTTACCGACATCGGAAATCATTGACACCTATGTGTATAAGCGAGGTTTACAAGCGGGAGATTGGTCCTTTGGAGCGGCCGTCGGTTTATTTAATTCCGTTATTAGTTTGGCTTTATTAGTCATCGTTAACTATGTTGTCAAAAAACTTAACGGCGAAACGCTTTACTAGAGAGGAAGTTTTTCAAAATGAATGATTTAATGGTGGGATTAGACAAAAAGAAAAGAAAAAAGATCGGCCAGGCGAAAAATCGCCTGATAAATAATTCAAAATCAGACCGCGTTATTTTGTTTATCAATAAAATGCTGTTGATTTTCGTCGTCATTATTGTGCTTGTTCCGCTTTTATATGTCTTGATAGGTTCGTTTTTACAGCCTCAGGTACTGTTAACACAAGGAATTTCTTTTAATCCGGAGCATTGGTCTTTGGATGGTTATCGCAGAATTTTTAATGACGGCTCGATCCTGCGCGGGTTTTTAAATTCCATTATGTATGCCACCGGTTTTACAGTCATTTCTGTAGGTGTAACGATACTGGCAGGCTATTCCTTATCCGTCGATGGCTTGGTGGGAAAAAAGTTTTTTATGGTCTTTTTCCTGTTCACAATGTTCTTTAACGGCGGGATGGTTCCTACTTATTTACTGGTTAAAGAGCTGGGGCTGATTAACACTGTATGGGCTGTCATTTTACCGGGTGCTATCGGGGTGTGGAATATTATCCTTGCCCGAACATACTTTAAGGGCTTGCCTAATGAATTGAAAGAAGCTGCAAGAATTGACGGAGCATCCGACGTTAAAATCTTTTTATCGATCATCCTCCCGTTGTCAAAGCCGATTATTTTCGTATTAGCTCTCTATGCATTTATAGGTCAGTGGAATTCTTATTTTCAAGCGATGATCTATTTAGAAGACCGCTCGCTTTATCCTTTGCAGTTGATTCTCCGGGAAATACTTATTCAAAATGAAGTTCAGCCGGGCATGATTGCCGATCAACTTGCAAGAGCTGAAATGCAGAGGGTGGCAGAGATGATTAAGTACTCGGCGATTGTTGTATCAAGCTTACCGTTGCTGATCATGTATCCGTTTTTCCAGAAGTATTTTGAAAAGGGTGTCATGGTTGGTTCATTAAAATAAACTTCAGAAGAGAGGGAACTCAGGTGAGAAAAGCATTGAAAACGCTGTGCATTATCGCAATTGGAGTATTGGTTTTGACTGGCTGTGGAGGCGGAAATAATGAACAATCCTGGTCGGAGGATTATGGGTTGTCCAATATTCAGTTTCCGTTGGAGGAAAAAGTTACCTTAAAGATGATGACATCCAGTTCACCGCTGGCTCCTGCTGATCCGAATGATAAATTAATTTATCAACGGCTGGAAGAAGCGACAAATGTTCATATTGAATGGCGCAATTTTGTAGGGGAAGCTTTTGGTGAGAGGAGAAATCTGGCCATGTCCAGCGGCGATATGCCGGATGCGATTAAGAATGCCGCCTACAGCGATTATGAATTATTAAATTTGGCCAAGGACGGCTCGATTATCCCATTGAATGATTTAATCGACAAATATATGCCCAATTTGCAAAAAGTGCTGGAGGAGGCTCCTCAGTATCGGGCGATGATGACAGCCCCGGATGGTAATATCTACGCCTTTCCGTGGATTGAAGAATTAGGTGAAGGGAAAGAAAATATACATTCTGTCGATAATTTTCCTTGGATTAACGTGGAATGGCTTAACGAATTAGGCTTGGAAATGCCTGAGACGACAGAGGAATTAAAAGAAGTATTGATTGCTTTTAGAGATAACGATCCTGCCGGCAACGGCCAAACGATACCAATGTCTTTTATTATTAATGACGGGGGGCAGGATCCAGGCAGTATATTCGGCGCATTTGGACTAGGTGACAACTGGGATCACACGGTTGTCACAAACGATGGAGAAGTGAAGCTGACAACTGCGGATGAAGGGTATAAAGAAGCGATAAAATTTATGAACGAACTGTACGAAGAAAATTTAATTGATCCCGAAGCATTTGAACAAGACTGGCCTGTATTTGTGGCTAAGGGTCAGGAGGGACGCTATGGAATGTATTTTACATGGGATAAAGCGAATATAACGGGAATGAATGATTCTTATGATCTATTGCCGCCATTATTTGGGCCGGATGGACATAAAAATGTGGCAAGAACAAATGGACTCGGTTTCGATCGCGCCAAAATGGTAATAACGAACGCAAACGAAAATTTGGAGTTAACCGCTAAATGGATTGACCAGCTGTATGATCCTAAACAATCCGTCCAAAACAACTGGGGAACGTATGGAGACGAAGAGCAGCAAAACATTTTTGAATATGATGAAGTGAACGACATGCTTGTTCATTTAGATTTAGAAGGCACCGCCCCAGTGGAGCTGAGAGAAAGAACATCTGTAGGCGGTCCGTTGGCCATTTTAGACAGCTATTACGGCGTGGTAACAACCAAACCGGATGATGCTGCTTGGAGGCTGGGGCTGATGAAAGACGTGATGGTTCCTCATATGCAGGCGGAAAATATGTATCCAAAAGTGTTCTTCAGCTTAGAGGAACTGGATCGTCTGTCAAAAATTGAGGCGGATTTTATGCCGTATATTAATCGTAAGAAAGCCGAATGGATCACAAATGGCCAAATAGAAAATGAGTGGAATGAATATCTTCAAGAATTAGAAAGACTGGGCTATTCGGAGTGGCTGGAAATAAAACAGGCAGGCTACGAACGCACGGTTTCAGAATAATTAGGAGGTTTTTGATGAAACAGTCAACAGATAAGGCGCGACCATACTTACATTTTGCGCCTAAAAAAAATTGGATGAACGATCCGAATGGCATGGTCTATTTCAACGGTGAATATCATCTGTTCTTTCAACATAATCCGTATGATAGTGTCTGGGGACCAATGCACTGGGGGCATGCCGTCAGTAAAGACATGATTAACTGGGAAGAGCTTGATATCGCCTTGTCACCTGATGATCTTGGAATGATTTTTTCAGGAAGCGCAGTTGTCGACTGGAAAAATACGACCGGCTTCTTTCCGGAGGAACCGGGTCTGGTGGCGATCTTTACTCATCATTCAGATAGGAAAGAAGGAGCCCCGGCTGTTCAAAGCCAAAGCTTGGCTTATAGTCACGATAATGGGCGAACGTGGGTGAAATATGAACATAATCCGGTATTAATTCATAACACAAAAGCAGACTTCCGTGATCCGAAAGTATTTTGGCATGGAGAGCTGAATAACTGGATAATGGTGCTGGCAGCCGGGCAAGCAATCATGATTTATTCTTCCCCCAATTTAAAGGATTGGCAATTGGAAAGCGAGTTTGGTGAAGGAATCGGCAACCATGACGCTGTCTGGGAATGTCCTGATCTTTTTCCGCTGCCTGTGGAGAACAGCACGGAGAAAAAATGGGTATTCATCGTAAGTATCGGGGATAACCCATCCTTGCCTATGGGGTCAAGAACTCAATATTTCGTTGGTGACTTCAACGGAAAGGAATTTATCGCGGAACATAAGGATGTTCGATGGCTGGATTATGGCATGGACAATTATGCAGGCGTCAGTTTTTCCGATATTCCTGAAGAGGATGGAAGGCGCATTTATCTTGGCTGGATGAGTAATTGGCGCTATGCCAATCAAGTGCCGACAACAGGGTGGCGCAGTCAGATGACGTTGCCGAGAGAGCTGTCTTTGACAACAAAAAACGGGGATTATCTAGTGAAGCAACGTCCTGTAATGGAATTAAATCAATACTTTATAAAAAACAAGAATACGAAGCCAATCCATTTGAACAGGGAAGAAATATCCTACTTCATTAACGAGCCGTATGTAAATGCCACCTTCCGGATAACAAACAAGGATGCAGCTGAATACGGACTAAAGATTCATTATGGTGAAAGGAAGGAGGCGGTAGTTTTCATTCAGCCGCCAGGCAAAAAGGCAATCCTGGATCGCAGCCAGTCAGGCATAACTGATTTTTCGGAAACGTTTTCCACAAAGCAGACGGTTCAGTTGGAGCAAGCAGAGGACATTTCGATGCAAATCATTATTGATGCCTCCTCCATTGAACTGTTCCTAAATGATGGTGAATATGCGCTGACAAGCTTGGTATTCCCTAATGAAATTTGTGAGAGAATTTCTCTTTTTGCCAAAGATGGAGCGATGGATGTGGTGGAGAATTGCATTTCTGTACCAAGTACGGACTTTAAGAAGACGGAGGAATAAAGGACATGGACAGGGGGATGTCTCAAAAGGGGGTTTTTCCCTTTTAAGACCCCCCTTTAGCTTTTTCCGTGCTTAGGAATCACACGTTCACAAATACAGGCTCGAAAGGAGGAAGTTCTCCACTGTGTTCGACTACTTTCCGCTAACAAGCTGCGGCCAACAGGGAGCATAAAGCAGCGTCTCCCGCCTCCGTTACAGTAAGGAGAAGCTATAAGAAGGACGTTTTTTGATTACTTTTACTGTCGTGGCAGACTAACAACGGATGGAACTGCGGCTGTTCCAACAGAAAAAAGCAGCTGATTTTTGGATACTGTATTACCACACCTACCGATAAAATGTTTCATTGATATTACAGTAATATTACAAGCGGCATGAAAATAGAAATATCTTTCATGGGAACACCTTTATTTTTGAAAAAAGATTGTAGAAAAATTGGTCGAAATACTAGATTTTACGCAGCGTGTCCCCATAGGACAGCAATAATTCTCCGTTTTTGTCGACGCCTCTGTTGTTTTATGACATTATTTAACATGAATAATACAGTTTTTTTACGTTTTCGTACATCAGCTTTAAATCTATTGATATATGATAAAATAACATTGCTATTATGAGTGTTTTATTCAAAAAGATAAAAAGCAATCTTTTGGAATAAACGCTATAAACGAGTTAATAAAAGGCAATGGTTCCGCTCGATGCGCCATCTACGAGAAAACCACTCATAGCTGGCATGAAAAGAATGCATCGGCTCCACTCATTGCATCGTATTTTATTCAAAAAGATAAAAAGCAATCTTTTTGAATAAAATACTAGAAAACTGCTTCCGTAAATTTTTTTAACCAGGGGGAAACTCATGAAAACACCAGAAACGTCAGCGATAATGACGGATAAGGGAATGGAACGGAAACGCCGCCTTGTTACAAACTATCAATATATACTAGCTTCTATTTTAGTATTAGGAATGGCAATGATATTTACGGCACAGGATGCAGCAGCAAATACAGAAGATGATTCTGCGGTAACGATCGAAACAATATATCATGTCTATTACGGCAATGAGCGCATTGGCGTAGTAGATGACAAAAATCTCGTTTACGAGTACAAGGACGATTTGTTAAACGAACTTCAGGAAAAGTATAATGATCTTGATTTGACGATCGCAAGAAAGTTATCTGTTATTCCGGAGCGCGTTTTTGACGACAAAGCGTTTAATCAGGAAACGATGGATTTATTGGCGGAAAAGTTGGAAGTACAGGCTAGTACTTTTGAATTAAAGGCCGGGGAAACGGTCATCGGCCACATCAGCAGTAAGGAAGGTGTGGACAAGCTTATCCGCGAGCTCAAGCTTCAGTACGTGAACGAAGAAGAATTAAAAGCGTTTGAAGCGAAGGTGGAAGCGGATGAAGAACGACAACTGGAAGCAGGCGAGTCGGAAATCGTGGACATCCGTCTGTCGGAAGAACTGAAATGGGCTCCGGCACAGGCATTTCCTGATGATGTATTAAGTGCTGAACAGGCGCTGAAGATGATTCAACAGGGAACGCTTGAGGAAGAATTGTATACCGTTCAGGAAGGCGATGTGCTCGGAGAAATTGCAGCAAACTTCGATTTGGACGTGGAAGAGCTGTTAAGCTTAAATCCCGAGATAACGGGGGATACCTTGCTGCAAATCGGCGATGAATTACATGTTACGGTACTGAGGCCGCTGATTAACGTTATTGTGGAAAAAGCTGTGACGGAGGAAGAAACGATTCCGTATCAAACAGAAACAGAAGAAGACAGCGAGATGTGGAAAGGCAGTACCGAAGTGACACAGGAAGGGAAAGAAGGGAAGAAGCTCGTTGAATACGCGGTAACTTATGAAAACGGGCAAACCGTCGATCAAGAGACGGTTTCGGAAGAAGTCATCACCGAACCTGTCACGAAAGTCGTAGTAAAAGGGACAAAAACCTCTTCTTCCAGAGGCACGGGGCAGCTGGCATGGCCCGCAGTCGGCGGCTACATCTCCAGCTATCAGGGAACACGCTGGGGACGATTCCATAAAGGGATCGATATTGCCCGCCCATCCAATCACAATATTTTAGCGGCGGATAACGGTACAGTGAAATCCGCAGGCTGGGAGAACGGATATGGCAACACCATCCGCATCAATCACAACAACGGCATGGAAACCGTATACGCTCATTTAGAAAGCTTGGATGTCAGCGCCGGCGAGACAGTAAGTCAAGGGCAAACGATCGGTCAGATGGGGTCCACAGGGAATTCGACGGGAATTCACCTTCATTTTGAAGTATATCAGGATGGCCAATTGATGGACCCAATGGATTATTTGAATAGATAGCAGCACTGTGCGACTATCGCACGAGAGAAAAAAACAATAGACGAGATTTCCGCTCACAAGGCACCCGATAGGATAAACAACCGATCCTATCGGGCTTTTTTAAAGGTTGTTTTGCTTTTGGCAGGCTGCCGGCTTCAGCACCGCTTCATAATACGAACCGCCCCCATCGAGGAGCAGCCGGCAGGCAGAGACAAACGCCGGAGACAATAAAAGGGAATGGAAAAGCGATTCGGCTTTTGTTATGGTAAAATAAACAATGAGCTTGTTTCGGCGAGTGGAAGCTGCGAGCAATCAGTTGGAGACTTTGCTCGTGGCGGAAGGAATAACACCTGCGTTTTACTTGGAGGCGGGGGCTTCCCAAAATTGCATTTTCTTGTAAAATAACAAATTCAAAAAAGCAGAAGAGCCACCTTACGGAATAACTTTATAAACGACTGGAAACGTGAAAAAATACAGGAGATGATGAAACGGATGGATAAGCAAAAAATTCTTGTTGTAGATGATGAACAACCAATTGCAGATATATTAAAATTCGGCCTGGAGAAGGAAGGCTTTGAAGTTATTTGTGCCTATGACGGCAACCAGGCGATCGAAATGGCGAAAAATTTTGTCCCGGATCTGATTCTGTTGGACATCATGCTTCCGTATAAAGACGGCATGGAAGTCTGCCGGGAGGTACGGAAAACCTACGATATGCCGATCATCATGCTGACGGCGAAGGATTCGGAAATCGACAAGGTGCTCGGACTGGAGCTCGGCGCCGATGACTATGTTACCAAGCCGTTCAGCACCCGGGAACTGATTGCCCGTGTGAAAGCAAACCTGCGAAGGAACCAGAAAACGAAGGAGCCTGTCGAGCAGGAAAAAAAGGAGATTACTGTCGGCCCGCTGTTAATTCAGCCTGACGCATATCTTGTGACGAAACGGGACGAGCCGATTGAGCTGACGCACCGTGAGTTTGAGCTCATCTATTATTTAGCCCGCCATTTAGGACAGGTGATGACGAGAGAGCATCTCTTGCAGGCGGTTTGGGGATATGATTACTTCGGCGATGTCCGCACGGTGGATGTAACGGTAAGAAGGCTGCGGGAAAAGGTGGAGGATAATCCGAGCCATCCGGCGTGGATCATCACGAGACGCGGTGTAGGCTATTATTTAAGGAATGCCGATCAGGAGAAGTAACATGAACAACATTCGTTTTTACAAATCGATTCACGTGAAAATTGTCATCATTTACGTGTTATTAATCTTGATAGCCATGCAAGTGATCGGCGTGTATTTTACGCGCCAACTGCAGGACAATCTGGTCAATAATTTTGTCGAAACACTCAATGAACGGACAAGCCTTTTTCTCTACAGTGTGGAGCAGGAAATGATCCGGGACGAAGAAGAAGCGGAGCGAAGCCTGACAGTACGGGTTAATGATTTGTTAAAGGACTTGTTTAACGTGGAAAACACGAACGTGCAAGTCATTGATAAAAACAACACCGTCATCAGCGTATCCAACCCGGCGCAAAGCCATCTGATCGGGCAGCGGACAACGAATGTGTATGTCAAACGGGCGCTTTTCGGCACGGGCGACAGCGTTAACGTCCGCAATCCGCAAACCGGAGACCGGACGCGGATCGTCGCGTTGCCGATACCATCTTCCACCGATCCGGTTATTGGGGCGGTGTATATCGAAGCATCCATGGAAGAAATATATGACCAGATGAAGGAAATCAATCAAATTTTGATGTCCGGCACGATCATGGCACTGGTCCTGACGGCGGTGCTCGGCATCTTTCTGTCGCAAACGATCACCCGGCCGATTGCTGAAATGAAGAAGCAAGCTATTATTATGGGGAAAGGGGATTATTCCCAAAGCGTCAAGGTATACGGCAATGATGAAATCGGCCAGCTGGCATCCGCCTTTAACGATTTGTCCAATAATCTCCACGAGGCCCGCTCAACCACGGAAAGCGAAAAAAGAAAGCTGTCCTCCGTTCTGACACATATGACAGACGGCGTCATGGCCACGGACAAAACGGGCAATATCATCCTGATGAATAAGCGGGCGGAAGAAATGCTCGATAAGAAGCAGGAGGAAGTGCAGGGAACCGAAATCACCAAAGTGCTCAACCTGGATAAATTCATGAAGCTGGAGGATTTGTTTCAATTTGTCGATCCGATATTGCTCGATTTTGACAATCATGATCAGGAAACGATCTTGGAAGCACATTTTTCCGTCATTGAAAAGGAAGGCGGGAGCCAGAACGGATTAATTGCCGTGCTGCATGATGTTACCGAACAGGAGCGGATTGAGGAAGAGCGGAGAGAATTTGTGGCCAATGTGTCGCATGAACTGAGAACGCCGCTGACCTCAATGAAAAGCTATTTGGAGGCGCTGGCCGACGGCGCGGTTCAGGATGCTGAGCTTGCTCCGCGCTTTATTGATGTGACCCAGAAAGAAACGGAGCGGATGATCCGTCTGGTAAACGACTTACTGCAACTATCAAAAATGGATTCGAAAGATTACAATATGAATTTTTCTTTCATTGATCTAACGAAATTTGTGCCGCAGATTATGGAACGGTTTGAAATGCTGACAAAAAATGAGTCGATACACTTTCAGCATAAACTGCCTAACAAAGAAATGTATATTTACGGCGACCGCGACAAGCTGACACAGCTGATGGACAACATTCTTTCCAACGCGGTGAAGTACTCTCCTCAGGGGGGAACGATTACTTGCAGTATCAAGGAAGAAAAAGAGAGAGTGATCGTGAGCATAAAAGACGAGGGTGTCGGTATTCCAAAAGAGAACATTCCCCATATCTTCGACCGTTTTTACCGGGTTGATAAGGCGAGATCGAGAAACCTCGGCGGGACGGGGCTTGGGCTTGCGATTGCGAAAGAAATTGTTTTGGCACACGGCGGCTCGGTGTGGGTAAGCAGTGACTGGGGAAAAGGAACGGTTATCTCTTTCGCCCTGCCGTACGATGAGGCGGTGAAAGAATGATGATTTATGAAAATATCAAGACCGCGGTATTATGGATTTTAATTTTGTCCAGCGTTGTGCTGACTTGGCTGATCTGGACGTATGAACCGGGCTACCGGACTTTGCAGACCGATGAATCGGAATATATCGAAAGTGAGAAGATCGGGGAAGAACGCACGGTGTCCTCCCTGCTTTTGCCGGAAGAGGTCATCGTTCATCAAGGGGATGACACACACTGGATGCAGCCGGTGAATCATTCCTATCAGCAATTGATGGAAACGATCAAAACGATGGATATCAACAACCTCCATCCGATCAGCACCGCGAGAGCGTCCTTTCTGGAAAACGAGTTCACAGGAGTCGAACTGATTTTTTCCGACCGGCTCCATGAAGACTGGCTGCCAAGGCTGTTTTCCCTCAGCGATGAAACGACAAAGATGCAGGACGTAGACAGAGTGATTTTGTATGAAGAAGAGAATTCCAATCATGCGGAAGTATCGATTATTTTTATCTCTGCGGCGGATGAGCAGCTGTACATGGCGGATACCGGCCTTTCTGTGAAATCATTAAAGGCGCTTTACAATGGCGACAACATCAGGCTGACGGAAGTGGAAGTGCTGGAGCTGAATGAGACAGACCTTTTCTATGCAAAAAAATATGTTCCGAGTGAGACGTTTTCCTTGGCAAATTACACGTATTTGTTTAATCAGAGCCAGCTGAATCAAATATCCGAAGCTTATAAAAGAGCATTGTTCAATGACCCCGATTATGTCAAACATTACTTGCCGGGAAGTCTTGAAGATGTGTATACGGACGGAAACAGCATGCTGAGCATCGTCGACAACGGCAACATCCTGCGGTATTCCAATCCGGTGGCAAGCAGCCAGGCTGATCGGGGAGAGCGCTCTGTCGTGGAAGCGAGCGTCGACTTTATCAACAGTCACTCCGGCTGGACAGGAGAATATCAACTGGAGCAGTGGAGGGAAACGGAGGCGACCGATACCGCTTTGTATCGAATGCATATTAAAGGGCTGCCGGTCATGGGTTCGAACTTAAACAACCAGGAATATTTCACCATGGAACTGACGCGCGTCGGTACCCATATAACCGAGTATAACCGGCCGATTTATCAATTGGAGGGTGAGGGCGATTTAAAATTGTCTACCGAATTGCCGCCGTATAAAGAAGTGGTGAAAGAGATTGAAAAAAGCGACGCGATTCAGCTGGAATGGGTAGAAGACGTAAGGATAGGCCATTACATGGAGAAAAAGCCTTCCCTGATCTTGTTCACGCCGGCGTGGTTTGTAAAGGAACGTGGAAGATGGGTGCGGATCGAATTCGAAAGTGAGAGCAGTGACGATGCCAGAGATCGAGAGGTTGGTCAAGGTGGATTGGAGTAGAACAAAGTCAATCTTTATTGTGACGTTTCTGATGCTGAATATTTTTCTGACATACCAGCTGACGGAGAAATTAACGGCCGGTGATTTGAAGCTGCTTACTCAGGGGACGATTCATGATACCTTGGCGGAGCACGATATTGTGCTGGCCTTTACTGATCCGGAACAAATACGCACTGACTCACCGATTACGGGAGCGTTGCGGGCGTTTACAGAAGAGGACACAGCGGAGCTCTGGAACGGACAGCATATTGAAATACAAAATGATACGGTGATTTACTCCGTTTTGGATGCACCGTACCAGCTTCCCGAGCAAAATATCGAAGCCGGCATTGATTTTTTTCTAGATAATTATGTTTTAAACGGTAATGAATACCAATTAGCGATCGTTGACTATGAAAAAGGGAGAATCGGACTTTTTCAAACCTATAACGGCAATGCCGTTGAATATGCGGAAGGAAGGTATCCGCTTCTTCTCGATTTGACGGAGGACATGCAAATCGAAGCGTATCATCAGTTTTATATGGATATGACGCAGCATGGGCGCGAGCAGGAAATGCTTACTCCATTACGGGCAATCGAAGCATTGTTTGAGGAACAACTGATACCGGTGAATACGGTGATTGAAGAAGTGGAGCCCGTCTACTACGGACTGTTGGAGCTGAACGGTGATTTTCAAATTTTCGGACCGATGTGGAAGGTGCATGTGAACGATAAACATTACTATGTGAATGCCATTAACGGAGCAATCCAACCGACAAATGAAGTGGAGTGAATGACGGCAATGACGTTACGATTCAGCGTTTTAGCGAGCGGGAGTACGGGAAATGCAATATATGTAGAAACAAAGAAGCAGCGGTTACTCGTCGATGCCGGTTTGAGCGGGAAAAAAATCGAGCAGTGCTTCGCCCAAATTGATGTATCGCCGGGGGATTTAAACGGGATTCTCGTTACTCACGAACACAGCGATCATATCAAGGGCGTCGGCATCCTCGCACGCAGGTATTCCCTCCCGATCTACGCCAACGCGAAAACGTGGCAGGCGATGGAGCGGGAGCTGGGGGAAATTCCTGTCGATCAGCGGTTTCATTTAGAAATCGGTGAAACAAAAGCGTTCGGCGATATGGATGTGGAAACATTCGGCGTGTCCCACGATGCGGCGGAGCCGATGTTTTTCACCTTTCACCACGGCGGGCGGAAGCTGGCGATTGTCACGGATACCGGCTATGTCAGCGAGCGGATAAAAGGAGTGACAAAGGAAGCGAACACGTTTGTGTTTGAGTCCAACCATGATATGGACATGCTGCGCATGGGGAAATATCCGTGGAACGTCAAGCGGCGCATTTTGGGGGATGAAGGGCATGTCTCGAATGTGGATGCCGGTCTGGCACTGGCGGACATATTGACGGACACTCCCGCAAACATTTATTTAGCTCACCTCAGCCTCGACAACAACATGAAAGAGCTGGCAAGAATGACCGTGCAGCAAACCTTGGAGGAAAACGGCTACGAAGTCGGCAAACAAATCAAGCTGTTCGATACCGACCCGGCCACCCCGACAAAACTGGCGGTCGTGTGACCAAAAAGCAGAACGCCGTTAAGAATGACCGTGCAGGAAAAATTGGCGGTTGCGCGCTCAAAAGGCAGCGAGCAGCTGGATTGCAGGAAAAACTCATCGAAACCGGAATGGCAGCCATGTGCTAATCAGGCAATAGTCATCTGGTCACCCCAGCCAAGATTGATCAAAAGGCAGACTGCCGTCAAGTCGACCGTGCTCTATACATTGGCGGTTTCGGGGATGGGAAACAACAGCGAGTGCCGGCAAGCAGACGAGAGAAGATCGTTTGCTGCCGGTTTTTTGGTGAAAATGTCAATTTATTTCCCGGGAAAGATTCTGATGCAAGCGTCAGTCACTGGCGAATTTTCATGGGAAAAATCGCGTTTATTATCGGAGCTGATGGGAAATTATAAGGATGTATGAAAAAATATCGAAAAAATGGCAGAATGATAGACGTTTTTATTGATAGTTTATACAATACAACTATAGCGGTATCAGTACAATGGGCCAGGTTTGTACCAAAAGGGAAAGGGACTATCCTGCGGCACAAACTTATCGTGTGTGTTCAAAAAGACCGCATTATATCTTATGGCTGTTATCATAAATTTTGTTGCTTTTGGACCGTTTTTTGAAAATAAAAGCACCTTTCAAAACAATTTTATTTGTCTGAACAGCTCTTTTATTATCAAAATCTTCACGCCTTGGGGGCATAAGGGTAAAGTTTGCTTTGCTTACGGTCCAAAAGCAAAGAGCAACGATCTTTTTGAACACGCGCTTATAAAAATGCAGGTAGAGGAGGGTTTTACAATGGGATACTATGACAGTCCAACACCGACGGAGCCAACACCAACGAGGAAGGAAAAGAAAAAGGGAATAAGGAATTCTGCGATCCCGGCTTTTTTCGGCTCAATTGCAGGAGCGCTCATCGTTGTATTTTCTATCCCGACGCTTGCGAATAACGGTGTTTTACCATATAACGTTGTTCCGAAGGGCAGCGAAATCGTTGACAACTCCGGAGAAACGGAGGAGGTTGTCAGCAACCTGCCATCCGAGCTGGTGAACATCTCCATGACATCGGAGGTCATTGAAGCCGTGGATCGCGTTTCCGACGCTGTTGTTGGTGTTATCAATATGCGCGAAGCAAACAGTCTGTTCAGTACTGGAAGCGAAGGAACCGGTTCCGGCGTTATTTATAAGGTGGAAGACGACTACGCCCTCGTGGTGACAAACTATCACGTCATCGAAGGAGCAAGCCAAATCGAAGTGACGTTGAGCAACGGCAAACGGATTCCAGCTGAAAAGGTCGGGGAAGATGAACTAACCGACTTAGCGCTGTTAAAAATTGATTCCGAGGATGTAACGGCAGTTGCGCAGTTCGGAAACTCGGAAGCGCTGAAACCGGGGGAGCCGGCGATTGCTATCGGAAATCCGCTTTCCTTCGAAGGGTCGGTAACGCTCGGGATTATCAGCGCCGTGGAACGTAGCATCCCGGTTGATCTGACAGGAAACGGCATGACGGACTGGAATGCGGAAGTGTTGCAGACAGATGCCGCCATCAATCCGGGGAACAGCGGCGGAGCACTGCTGAATATTCAAGGGGAAGTCATCGGTATTAATTCGATGAAGATCGCCGAGCAGGCTGTGGAAGGCATTGGCTTTGCCATCCCGTCCTCGATCGTGATTCCGATTATTGAAGATTTGGAGCATTACGGTGAGGTCCGCCGCCCGCAAATGGGAGTGGTGATCCGTTCCCTGAACGAAATCCCAAGCTTCCACTGGCAGGACACGCTAAAGCTGCCGGAGGATATAACGGGCGGTGTCTATCTTGAAGGCGTTCAACCGGATACTCCTGCTGACAGAGCGGGACTGGAGGAAGGGGACGTCATCGTGGAACTGGACGGCGAGGAAATCAACGACAGCCACGATTTAAGAAACTTCCTTTACACGAAAAAGAAAATCGGCGACAAAGTCACGGTCGGCTTCTACCGTGACGGCAAAAAAGAAGAAGTCGAATTAACCCTTGACCGTGAAATGATGTAGGTAAGCCGGCGGCAACGGGGGAATATAGAATGAAAAAAAGAAGAGCAGGCGGCTCTTCTTTTTTTGCTGGGTGAAAAGGTATTATATAGCTTATCTGTCAGTAATGGTGCCAGGCACCTTGAAGGTTTGCACAGTGATAAAACTGTGCAGAACAACAGAAAACAGCTAAAAATTCACAAAGTTATCCACGAAATGTGGATAACTTTGTGAATAGGTTATGCTATAATAAAAAAGGCAAGATGTGTCAGAAAAATAGGAAAGGAGTAGTAATCGTGATGATATACTGCTGCCAAGAGCACGTAGATGCGGCTATTGAGGACGTTGTCGACGAGACACAGCTGCCGCCGCAACTGGAATTATTAACAGAGGAAGAGAAACTATCCACACCGTGCTCCTATTGTGAAGTGCAGGCAAACTACAAAGTCAGTGGATAAATTTATTAATACCTGTGCATATGTGGATAAATCCTGTGGATAACATAAAAAAGGTGGGGATATTTATGAATATATCCATTATTGCTGTAGGTAAAATAAAAGAAAAATACCTGAAACAAGGCATTGAAGAATACATAAAACGGCTTTCTTCCTATGCAACAGTACAAATCATTGAAGTACCCGATGAAAAAGCCCCTGAAAACTTAAGCGACGTGGAAGCCGAGCAAATAAAAGAAAAGGAAGGAGAGAAAATCTTAAACAAGATATCCACAGATACATATGTCATTGCCCTTGCCATCGAAGGAAAAATGAAAAGCTCAGAAAAACTTGCCGATACTATCGATCAGCTTGCCACTTACGGAAAAAGTAAGATAGCCTTCATCATTGGCGGCTCCCTCGGTCTCAGCGATACCGTTCTAAAACGGGCCGATGAAAAGCTGTCCTTTTCACCAATGACCTTCCCCCATCAGCTCATGCGGTTGATCCTGCTGGAGCAGGTGTACCGCGCGTTTCGGATTAATAGGGGGGAACCGTACCATAAGTAAATGAGGTTTTATAATTTAAGGGGGAAAAAGAAATTGAATTCTACAAATTCAAAAAGAATTGAAGAGTTTAATGAAATAACAATATACAAATTATTTGGACACGAAGCAGCAGAAGATGAAAACCCAGTTCGATTAAAAGAGTATTATTTTAAAAATGAAACATACCAACAGATAACAGCGAATTTACCATTAAGAATTTTGGTTGGACATAAAGGAATAGGAAAATCTGCACTTATTAAAGTTGCAATACAAGAGGACAAGGAAAGTAATCGAATTTCTGTATTAGTTAAACCTGATGATATAGTAGGTTTAGGGGCTACTCCTGATGACTTCTTAAAAGTAATTCGTGATTGGAAGGAAGGTTTGTCTGAAATCATTACTAGAAAGATTCTACAATCAACAGGCACTTATAATGCGAATTTTACTCAAAGATTAAAAGAGTATGGAGGAATGATTGTAGATTTTCTGAGTGATACTTTTAGTAGTAAACTAGAAGATATCGATTTAAACCCAACTAAGAAATTGCTTTTAAACACATACTTGAAAAACAATATTATAAATATATATATAGATGACTTGGATAGAGGGTGGCAAGGAAGAAAGGAAGATATTTCTAGGATCTCTGCATTATTAAATGCTGTAAGAGATTTGTCAACGGAAAATTCTGGACTATGCTTCAAAATAAGCCTAAGAGCTGATGTGTACTACTTAGTTCGAACTTCTGATGAATCTACAGATAAAATAGAAGGATCAGTTATATGGCAGGTTTGGGATAATCATGAAATATTAGTTATGCTTGTTAAGAGAATAGAAACGTATTTTGGGAATGAAATAAAAAATATTGATCGTAATCAAGCTGAATTGTCTAAGCTTTTAGAGCCTATACTTCATCCATTCTTTAAGGGGGAAGGCCATTGGAAAAATGCACCCACATATAAGGTGATAATGTCATTAATTAGAAAGCGACCACGCGATATAATAAAACTTTGTACTTTAGCAGCACGAGCAGCAAAAAAAGATAATAAAAATCGAATTAATACCCATCACCTTGAAAGTGTTTTTCAGGAATATTCACAAGGTAGATTACAAGATACAATTAATGAATATCGATCTGAAGTCCCTGATATTGAAAGACTTTTAATTAATATGAAGCCCAGCAAAAAAGAAAAACTTGCAAAATTGGCTTATGTCTATAGCACAGATGAACTTTTAAGGAAGATTAGAAACATTCAACAATCTGGTGCATTTAATCTGGCTAATGGTAGAGAGGCTACTACTAAAGAAATAGCTGCGTTTTTGTATAAAATTAATTTTTTGACTGCTAGAAAGGTATTAGAAGACGGAAAAATAGATAGAAAGTACTTTGAAGAGAATCGATACTTGTCAAATGAATTTTCTGAATTTGGGTATCATTGGGAGGTTCACCCTGCATATCGTTGGGTTCTCCAACCAGATAACAATAAAGATATATATTTACAATTACAAATTTAGTGTAAAAGAGTATGTACATTGTACATTATCTAAAATAATGAAACTATTTATTGAATTTGCTAATCAACACTGGAATGGATTAGATTCTACCTTAAATATATGAAATATAACCGATGTTCTACTAAATAATCATTTTCCTGAGACGATCCATGACGATATTCTAATGCATATAGGTCTTGATATAGAATTCAAAGGAAAGCGTTCAAGGGACCCTAATTTTAGAAATAAAATATTACGTGCATACGAATATAGTTGTGCCGTTTGTGGTTTTAACGTACGTCTCGGTAATAATCTTGTTGGTATTGAGGCTGCTCATATTAAATGGCATCAAGCAGGTGGTCCTGATAGGGAAGACAACGGCATTGCCCTCTGCTCGATGCATCACAAATTATTTTACGTTAACAGAGTCGAATATTCTCCTCGTTTCGGAAGAAGCACATGGAACAAATGGATTAAATGAATGGTTAATGAGGTATCATGGAGAACCTATTCGTAAACCGACTCACCCAGACTATCAACCAGAGCAACAATATTTAAATTGGCATGTTCGGGAAGTGTTTAAAGCTACTGATGCTAGACTAAAAAGTGGACACAGATTGTTATAATAAATTAACTAACAATTTGTGAGGTGCATTAGTATGCCAAAAGGTAAACGTTATGATG
>NZ_FNPI01000020.1 GCF_900107275.1 Evansella caseinilytica
GAATGCCAATAAGCGAAAGTTTGTGAAAAAGAACGTTCAAACAGAAACTCGTGAATACATAGAAGAATTAAATGAAGCCATTGAGGAGGATCGGAAAGCTCACGGAAAAAAGCCGTTACCCAAGAGAAAAGAGGTGATAGAAGAAAAAGAAATAAAGGTTAGCACAACTGACGAAGAAAGTGGCTATATGTATAGGGAAGGAAAACCCGAGGGCTTTTTCTACTTAGATCACCGAACAACAGACTTAAAATACAATATTATTACTGATGTACATCTGACGCCAGGCAACGTTCATGATTCACGTCCTTATTTAAACCGCCTTGACCGTCAGATAAAACGATTTGGATTTGAGGTTGAAGCGGTGGGATTAGACGCTGGATATTTAACCATCCCACTCTGTCAAGGGCTGGAGGATCGAAACATTATGGGAGTCATTGCGCACAGGCGTTTTAAGCCAAAGAAAGGCTATCTCCCGAAATGGAAATTCCGATATGACAAGGCATCGAATACATATGTTTGTCCAAATGGAAAGACCTTGACCTATTCGACGACAAACCGAGAAGGCTACCGTCAATACCACTCTAACCCAGCTGATTGTGTTAACTGTCCACTACTCAGTCAATGTACCAATTCAAAGAATCGTAGAAAGGTGATGACACGTCATGTTTGGGAAGAAAGTAAGGAGAAGGTGAGAGAGTACCGCCTCTCTCCTGAAGGAAAAGTCATTTATAAAAAAAGAAAAGAAACCATTGAGCGAAGCTTCGCGGATGCCAAAGAGCTCCACGGGCTTCGCTATTGCCGGTTACGGAGTTTAAAGGGCGCAACAGAACAAGCGCTCATGACAGCCACAGTTCAGAACATCAAGAAGATAGCGAACCACCTCTCAGCTAGCTAGGAGGTGGTTCGCCTTCTGTATTTATCTCTACATTTCAAAAATCTTATAAAATTAAAGGCAGAGAAACCCCATGCTTTGAAAAAAGCATGGGGTTTCTCGACAATCTGAAAATCCCGATGAAATCGGGATTTTTTTCGTCTGTCACACCCCATGTCCCCGAACTTTTTGTGACAAATTGCATTACCAGCTTGATTTTTTCACGCCTGGTATTTGGCCTTTATGTGCTAATTCACGAAAAGCAATTCTTGACAGCTTGAACTTCCTAATGACTCCCCGCGGCCGGCCGGTTAGCGCGCATCTTCTCGTTAACCTTGTCGGAGAGGAATCGCGCGGTAACTTTCTCAGTGCTGCATCGTTTCCGGCTTCCTTTAATTCCCTTCTTTTATCCGCATATCGGGCAACAAGCGCCTGACGTTTTTTCTCTTTTGCGACCATTGATTTTTTAGCCATTTCTGTACTTCATCCTTTCCGCTCTAGTTTTAAATCGTAATTATTACGATTTAAAAACATATTAGCGAAAAAGCACTAAAAAGTAAAGGAGAGCTTTTTGAACACACAGTTAAAACGAAAACTTTGACAAAGGAAATAAAGGAAGGTATGATAATCGTAATCGTTACGATCTACACTGGCGTTTCCCCGTTGCGGCATTTTTCATTGCTGCCAGCGGATCGCGTCAGATTGCATTAGAACGAACAATGTATAAGCATTATTTCTGATTTCTAAATTAACGAATGATATTATGAGGAGGCGGACTGTGATGAACAAAAAAATTCCTGTGACCGTTTTAAGCGGTTATTTAGGTGCCGGAAAAACGACGTTATTAAACCATCTGTTGAAAAACCGGAACGGATTAAAGGTTGCGGTAATCGTCAATGACATGAGTGAAGTGAATATTGATGCGGAACTGGTCAAGCAAGGCGGGGAGCTTTCCCGGACAGAAGAAAAGCTGGTGGAAATGTCCAATGGCTGCATTTGCTGTACGCTGCGTGAAGACTTGCTGATTGAAGTGGAAAAGTTGGCGCGCAACGGGAACATTGATTACATTGTTATTGAATCAACCGGCATCAGCGAGCCGATACCGGTGGCACAGACGTTTTCGTACGTAGACGAAGAGCTCGGAATCGATCTGACAACATTCTGTCGGTTGGATACGATGGTAACGATGGTTGATGTCAACCGGTTTTGGCACGACTTTCACTCAGGGGAAAGCCTGCTAGACAGGAAACAAGCCCTTAGTGAGGAAGACAGTCGGGAAATTGCCGATTTACTTATCGATCAAATCGAGTTTTGTGATGTACTTATACTTAACAAGTGCGACCTTATTTCCGAACAGGAGCTGGAGCAGCTGGAAAAAGTGCTGAAAACGCTCCAGCCAAGCGCTAAATTGTTGCGGGCAGTGAATGGAAAAGTTCCACCGGAGGAAATTTTAAACACTCACCTGTTTGATTTTGAAAAAGCCAGTGAAGCCGCCGGCTGGATTCGCGAATTAAATCAAGGGCACAATCATCATACACCGGAAACAGAGGAATATGGAATTTCCTCGTTTGTATACCAACGAAATTTGCCTTTTCATAGTGAACGGTTCAATAACTGGATTCATCAAATGTCGAATAATGTTGTGCGTGCCAAGGGAATTGCCTGGTGTGCGACTAGGAATGACTTGGCGCTGCTAATGTCCCAGGCAGGTCCATCCGTGTCAGTTGAGCCTATTTCTTACTGGGTGGCTTCTCTCGAAGAACAGCAAAAACAGCAGATCATCAAGGACAATCCCGAGTTGCTGGAAGACTGGGATGCAGAGTTCGGAGATCGGCACACGAAGCTAGTATTTATCGGCCAAAATTTAGAGCCTGAAGCGATCGCGGCTGAGCTCGATATGTGCTTATTAACTCCCGAAGAATTCGATGCCGACTGGACGGCGCTTCCTGACCCGTTCCAGTGGAATTTACAGCAGGCATAAAGAAACGGCGACTTGTGATGAACAAACAATGATATTATCCGGCAAAACACCTTTATCTATGATACTAAAGGAAGGAGTGATATCAAACAGGAGCGACAAAAAGTAAAATTTATCTGGACAGAGAAATCACAGAGTAGCCCCTGCCGATGGAATTGCCGCCACGTCACACATACTATCATTAAACACGCGCTAGCGGTTTGTGAGGCAACGGCGGCAATAAAATCCGGATGTTGTCTCCTGGACGCACCTCACCGCTTTCCAAAACAATCGCCATGATTCCCGCTTTTCGAATAAGGTTTCCGTTATCATCCCGGTCCAGAACAGCGTTCATCAGTCCCGGTTGGAAGTGATCCAACTGAGCACATGGATTCCGCAAGCCGGTAATTTGGATGACTGCCGTTGCACCGATAGACAGGATCGTATCCTTCGGGAGCGCGAGAAGATCAATGCCGCAGGTTGTAATATTTTCTCCAAGATCACCGGGAAAAATGTCATATTTGTCTCCTAATTCCTCAAACAGTTCAGAATGGATCAAGTGAACTTGCCTGAGGTTCGGTTGATCAGGATTTTGGGCGACCCTTGAACGATGCTTCACTGTTTTCCCGAAGTGTGCATCTCCTTCCACTCCCATACTTTTTACAAGCTTTATCACAGCGACATTTTTCTTGCTGAACGAATGGGTTTTACTACAGCTAACTGCCGTCACCGTGCCTCCGTCTATTAAGCGAGCACGCAAAGAATTCATCATACGAAGTCTCCTTCCTCCTATTTTTAAACGAACATCATTCCAAAATATGTCTTTCGACAGGATAAAAAACAATCTTTTTGAACAAACACTTCTATAAAACCGACTGTTACAACATCATGTTAACATAATTAGCTTCCATGTTGCTTCCTTTTTTCTGCTGCACAGCGATGAATGCCATAGTTGAATTGGGTGAATAGATCTACTATAATAGCATCATATTGATAATCATTCTCACTTAAAATGTGATTAGAGAAGGTGTGATCCTTGATTTCAGAATTTGCATTTACAGATATTCATGACTATTTTGAAAAGCTGAAGGATTTAGTTGAGGGACATGTCATGACGAAAGGGTGGGAACAGCAAATTTCTCTTCCTTCCCATATTGGGGAAGGGGCGGTAACGAGGTGGCGCCTTCGCCATGGAATGGAAATTGTGGTTATCGATATTCTGCTGAAGCAAGATTTGCAGTGGCGGATGAAGGATATCAGCCAAATTGTCGAGTTGAATTATTGTGTCAGCGGCAATATTTTTTGTGAATGGAACGGCAATGAACGCCATATCGGACAACGCACCGGGAATATTTGCTTTCTGGAAGATGTTCCGGTTTATATGGAAACAAAAGCAGGTGTCCGACATCAGTCGATCGAGGTGAGATTATGTCCTGACGGGCTGCTCCAGTATGCTGCTGACCCGCTGGAAAAGCAGGAAATGGAAAAGTGGCTGCAAAGACACAGAGGAAGAATTGACGATTGCCCGGATTCGCCGGCGATTCGAAAATGCGTTTTCGATCTGTTGCAATGTTCTTACCGTGGAACGATGAAGCGCTTATATATGGAAGGCAAAGCGATGGAGCTTATCGCTTTATTTGAGGATGGAGAACGGTATGGGGAAGCATTGCGCGCCGCTGAACAACAACTGCTGCTGAAGCCTGATGATATCGATCGATTACAGCATGTGAGAAAAATGATCTTGAGGCGACTGGAAAATCCGCTATCAATTCGGGATTTGTCTCGCTTTGCCGGTATAAATGAATACAAGCTGAAAAAAGGATTCCGACAACTATTCGGGATGACTATATTTGAATATGTTCGTTGGAAACGCATGGAAAAAGCACTTTTGCTGATGGAAAATGAACGAATGAACGTCGGGGAAACGGCATCAGCACTTGGCTACAGCAATATGAGCAATTTCACTGCTGCCTTTCGGAAACAATACGGCTGTAATCCGAGTGACTATTTGAAACAGATTTGCCAACGGGATGCAAATGCTGATCTATTGAACACCCCTTTACAAAAAACGGAGCTTTTTAACCACTCCTTTTGCAGGTAAAAAAACTCCCGTTACAGGTAGTCAATCGCATGCATTTTTACGATAATAATTTTGGAAGCTTAAAAGCGGAATTGTTTTAAATATTTGTTCCAAAAGATCGTTTTTTATCTTTTTGAACAAATACGAAGCAACAAGCCATACTTCCATGAGAAGCTGCGAGCTGTCTCATTGTGTCATCGCGCGCGATGGCACTTGGATCTACATCAGTGCAATACTGGTAGAGGAAGAGACAATGAGTGAAGCCGATGCATTCTTTTCAGCCCGGCTGTGAGTGGTTTTCTCGGAACCAGGATGGTGATATTCCGCCGTTGCTCACAGGACGTGAGCGGTAGTTAGGCGGAATTGGGGCGCATCGAGCGGAACCATTGCCTTTTTGAACAGGCTCTTTAAGCAAATTCAAGGCTTTTCCAATGCATAGAGCATATAATTGAAGAGATAATAAAAGATAGCGTTAATCGAGATTCATTCTCAATTAGAATTAAAAAATCACGCTGTATTGAGAATGTCAGGAGAAATTTTAAATGCTTTCAGTTGATTTTTAAAGAAAGGGAGTGGTGAAAAACAGCGAAAAGCGTTAAAATGAAGCAACGAAAAAAATAAGCAGCAGAAGAAAATATACATAAAATATAAAGCATTACGAGGTTTTACTGTCCGGCATTGTCCAAGCTTCCGGCTATCGAAAAGAAATTGTGTCTTTTTCTTGAACTTAATTTAAATTTGTAATAAGATTAGAATGATAATAGATTGAGAATGGACAGCTTTTCTAACATTTTTAATCTTATCACTTTCTTTGATGTATTACAAAAAAGGTGATAAATATTAATCATGGAATATAATAATGGAGGTATGAGTCATGACTAAACCTAGCTTAAAGGTAGAAAATCTTCATGTATCCATTGAAGATAAAGAAATATTAAAAGGATTCGGAATCGAAGTAAAGGGCGGGGAAATCCACGCGATCATGGGACCGAATGGAACCGGTAAATCCACCTTGGCATCCGCGCTGATGGGGCATCCGAAATATGAAGTGACGGAAGGTCAAGCCACTTTTAACGGTGAGGATTTATTTGAAATGGAAGTGGATGAGCGGGCCCGCGCCGGTTTGTTCCTGGCAATGCAGTATCCAAGCGAGATCAGCGGTGTCACCAATGCCGATTTTATCCGTTCGGCTATCAATGCCGACCGTGAAGAAGGGGATGAAATCTCCTTAATGAAATTCATTCGTAAAATGGATGATAAAATGGCGACGTTGGAAATGGACGATTCCTTTCAGCACCGTTATTTGAATGAAGGGTTTTCCGGCGGGGAGAAAAAGCGAAACGAAATTTTACAATTGCTGATGCTTGAACCGAAAATCGCGATTCTTGATGAAATTGATTCCGGTCTCGACATCGACGCCTTGAAGGTTGTCGCAAAAGGAATCAACGAAATGCGCAGTGAGAACTTTGGCTGTCTTATCATTACGCACTATCAACGGCTGCTCAATTACATAAAGCCGGATTTTGTTCATGTGATGATGCAAGGGCGCATTGTGAAATCCGGTGGACCTGAGCTGGCAGAACGTTTGGAAGCGGAAGGGTACGACTGGGTGAAGGAAGAACTCGGTATTGAAGACGAAACTGTAGGTCAAGACTAAATCGGCGGCTTTAATGAGGAGGTATGAATGATGACAGCGGAAACGAAATTTCCAGTGGATCAGAACGATGTAACGAGCTTCTCTAAAGACCGGCAGGAACCTCAATGGCTTACCGATTTGCGAGTATCGTCTTTAGATAAATTAGAAGCTTTGGAACTACCAAAACCAGATAAAACGAATATAACGAAGTGGAACTTCACTGCTTTTCAAATAGACCCTCAGGCACAGGCGGAAGGAAAGCTGGATGGGCTTACGGATGCCATGAAAAGTTTTGTCGGGAAAGAAGACAGTATTGACGCGTTGATTGCACAAAAAAACGGTGTTACCACCTTTCAAAAGCTCCCAGATGCTTTCGAAAAAGAAGGGGTCGTTTTTACAGATATACAGACAGCTGTTAAAGAGCACAGCGACCTCGTTCAGAAATACTTCATGAAAGATGCCGTTTCTCCCGACGAGAATCGCTTAACAGCGCTTCATGCGGCACTTTTCCATGGCGGCACTTTCATCTATGTACCGAAGAATGTGGAAGTAAACATTCCACTGCAGGCGATTTATGTTCAGGAAGGACAAATCGGGTTGTTCAACCATGTCTTGATCGTTGCCGAAGCGAACAGCGCGGTGACATATATCGAGAACTATGTGAGTGACGGCAAGCCGCAACAAACCGTTGCTAATATCATTGCGGAAGTATATGCTGCTGACGGCGCCACTGTAAACTTCGGAGCAGTGGATAATCTCGCCGCGGAAGTAACGACGTACGTTAACCGCCGTGGATATATCTCCGGGCAGGATGCAAAAATCTATTGGGCCCTCGGGCAAATGAACGACGGCAATACGGTATCCGAGAACACGACATATCTCGTCGGCGAAGGTTCTATTGCCGATACGAAAACCGTTTCCATCGGCCGGGGAAAACAAGTGCAGAACTTTACGACAAACATTGTTCACTACGGAAAGCATTCCGACGGACAAATTTTGAAGCACGGGGTCATGCGAGAAGAAGCTTCATCGATTTTTAACGGAATTTCCAAAATCGAGCACGGGGCAACGAAGGCAAACGGAGAGCAGACAGAGCGCGTGTTGATGCTGAGCGAGAAAGCCCGCGGGGATGCCAATCCGATTCTTCTGATTGACGAGGATGATGTCACGGCTGGACACGCCGCATCCGTCGGAAAAATTGATCCGATTCAGATGTTTTATTTAATGAGCCGGGGAATCAGCCGCCGGGAAGCAGAACGCTTAATTATTCACGGCTTCTTGGCTCCTGTCGTAAACGAGCTTCCGATTGAATCAGTAAAAGAGCAATTGATTCAAGTCATAGAAAGGAAAGTGTACTAAAATGAATGTCCAAGAAGTCCGGCAAATGTTCCCGATTTTGAATCAGCAGGTGAACGGTCATCCGCTTGTTTATTTGGACAATGCAGCAACGTCGCAAAAGCCTGTCTCCGTTATTGAGGCGCTGGACGATTACTATCGCCGCTACAACTCCAATGTTCACCGGGGGGTACACACCCTCGGTACATTGGCGACAGATGGCTATGAAGGGGCCCGTGAAAAGGTCAGAAATTTTATCAACGCAAGCAGTACTGAAGAAATCGTGTTTACCCGTGGAACAACGACGGCGCTGAATTTAGTCGCTGCCAGTTACGGAAGAGCGAACGTGGGACCTGGTGATGAAATCGTCATTACTCCGATGGAACATCACAGCAACATCATTCCTTGGCAGCAGGTTGCCCGCGCCACTGGTGCGGCATTGAAGTACCTGCCGTTGCAAGGAGACGGAACCATCGATCTGCAGGATGCTGAGGAAATGATTACAGATAACACGAAAATTGTTGCTGTCATGCAGGTTTCCAACGCTCTCGGTACGATTAATCCGATTAAGGAAATCACCGCAATTGCTCATAAGCATCACGCGGTAATGGTTGTTGACGGCGCGCAGAGTGCACCGCATATGAAAGTGGATGTGAAAGATTTGGACTGTGACTTCTTCGCGTTTTCTGGTCACAAAATGTGTGGTCCAACCGGAATTGGGGTATTATACGGGAAGAAGCGGCATTTAGAAAAGATGGAGCCGATTGAATTCGGCGGCGAAATGATCGATTTTGTCGGGCTGTACGAGTCAACCTGGAAAGAGCTTCCTTGGAAATTTGAAGGCGGCACGCCGATCATTGCAGGTGCCATCGGCTTGGGAGCGGCTATTGATTTTTTAAATGATGTCGGACTAGACAATATTCAGGAACATGAACATAAAATAGTAGAGTACGCGATGGCCAGGCTGGCAGAAATCGACGGCATCGAAATATACGGGCCGGAAAAACGGGCCGGGCTTATTACCTTTAATTGTATAGATGTACATCCGCACGACGTTGCCACTGTCCTTGACGCAGAAGGAGTTGCGGTGCGAGCGGGTCATCATTGCGCCCAGCCGCTGATGAAATGGCTCGATGTAACAGCGACAGCAAGGGCAAGCTTTTATTTATATAATACGGAAGAAGATGCGGATGCTTTTGTGAAAGCATTAATAAAAACAAAGGAGTATTTCGGAAATGTCTTTGGGTAATCAGCTGGACACATTGTATCGTCAGGTTATCATGGATCATTACAAAAACCCGCGAAACCGCGGAGAACTGGAAGGCGACACCTTGACAGTCAATATGAATAACCCGACGTGCGGCGACCGGATACAGCTGCACATGAAGGTGGAAGACGGTAAAATTAAAGATGCCAAATTTTTAGGGGAAGGCTGTTCCATCAGCCTCTCATCCGCATCGATGATGACCCAGGCAGTCAAAGGATTATCCGTTGAAGATGCGCTGAAGCTATCCGAAATATTTTCTGCAATGATGCTTGGGAAAGAATATGATGAAGGCGACTTTGACCTTGGCGATATCGAAGCTTTGCAAGGTGTTTCCAAATTTCCCGCGCGCATCAAATGTGCCACATTAGCCTGGAAGGCAATGGAGAAAGGCATAAAGACTTCTTCCGAAGACGGTGATTAAAAGGAAATGGTTCCCGTTGCGCGGTGAATATTCAAGAAGATAAAAAGCGATCTTTTGGCACATTCACTAACAACAATTTTAAGCAGCGACTTGGTTTACACTATTGTTATGTTGTAAAATGGTATTACAGGTCTTTCAGCCAAACTGATAACTTCCCTTTCAAATATGTGTTCAAAAGTCCGGGAAACAGTGAATGGATTAAGAGGATAACCGTTGTTTACCGGCTTGAAGTATTGCAGAGGGATCGACTGATGTATGAGACGTGTGAATCAGAATAAGGGAGGGTTTTCCATGGCAAAGAAAATGCCTGAAATAGGCGAATATAAATATGGTTTTTCCGACAGAGATGTCTCGATTTTCCGTTCCAAAAAAGGACTGACAAAGGAGATTGTCGAAGAGATTTCCCGGATGAAAAACGAGCCGCAATGGATGTTGGATTTCCGCTTGAAATCACTTGAACAATTTTATAAGATGCCGATGCCGCAGTGGGGGGGCAACTTGTCTGAATTAAACTTCGACGACATTACGTATTATGTGAAGCCGTCGGAGAAATCCGAGCGTTCCTGGGATGAAGTGCCTGAGGAAATCAAAAATACATTTGACAAGCTCGGCATTCCTGAAGCGGAGCAAAAGTATCTGGCCGGGGTTTCCGCGCAATATGAATCGGAAGTTGTTTATCATAACATGAAGGAAGAGCTGGAGGAGCAAGGGATCATCTTCAAGGATACGGACACAGCGTTGAAAGAGAATGAAGATATTTTTAAAGAGTATTTCGGAACAGTGATTCCGCCGGCAGACAACAAATTTGCGGCGTTAAATTCAGCGGTATGGTCCGGCGGATCGTTTATTTACGTGCCTAAAGGAGTAAAGACAGATACGCCGCTGCAAGCGTATTTCCGCATTAATTCGGAAAATATGGGGCAGTTCGAGCGTACGTTGATCATTGCTGATGAAGACAGCTCTGTGCATTACGTCGAAGGATGTACAGCTCCGGTGTACACGACGAACTCGTTGCACAGTGCCGTCGTTGAGATCATTGTGAAGAAGAACGCCTATTGCCGTTATACGACGATACAAAACTGGGCGCCGAACGTGTTCAATCTTGTAACAAAGCGCGCGGTGGCGGAAGAAAATGCAACGATGGAATGGGTGGACGGCAACATCGGATCGAAGCTGACGATGAAATATCCGGCGGTTATCATGAAGGGCCGTGGAGCGCGCGGTAATGTTCTTTCCATCGCCATCGCTGGGAAAGGGCAGCATCAGGATGCTGGTGCGAAAGCATTGCACCTGGCGCCGGATTGTTCTTCCACGATCGTCTCCAAGTCGATTTCGAAGCAGGGCGGCAAAGTGACATATCGCGGTATTTGTCACTTCGGTCGTAAGGCGCAAGGATCGAAATCCAAGATTGAGTGCGATACGCTGATTATGGATAATCAATCAACATCTGACACGATTCCGTACAACGAAATTTTCAATAACGACATCACTTTGGAGCATGAAGCGACGGTATCCAAAGTATCGGAAGATCAATTGTTCTACTTGATGAGCCGCGGTATTTCCGAGCAGGAAGCAACGGAAATGATCGTCATGGGCTTCATCGAGCCGTTTACGAAAGAACTGCCGATGGAATATGCTGTCGAAATGAATCGACTCATCAAGTTCGAGATGGAAGGGTCGATTGGGTAACCTTTATATATCAAAGGCTTGAGGGGTTTTATAACTTAACAATTTGGTGTCGTGCCAACTTTGTGCCAAGTTGAGTTGAAATTACCTTTTAGTGTAGGAGGCGAACTTTTGAAGTTCGTCTTCTTCTATTTTTTCGGTTACATCAAGATAAGTATCAGCAGTTGTTTTGATGGTTTTATGCCCTAAGCGATTTGATACATATTTAAGGCTTGCACCTGATTCAAGTAGCAGAACTGCATGAGTATGTCTAAAGCCGTGGGTGCCTTTATAATCAACACCAGCTTTTTTGCAGTAATCTTGCATGGTTTCTCGTATAGTAGAAGGTGTTAAATAATGCCCGTTAAAATTTTGAAAGATAATGCTATCTTCATTTTTACGGAACCTTGGATTACCTAAAAGCAATTCATTTTGCTTCATTTTGAACTTCTTTAATTCACGTACTAAATCATTATCAATTTTGATGGTACGATATGATGAGGAATTTTTTAATGTTGTCAATTTGACATTGTTATTATCATCACGACTTGTTTGTTTGTCTATCGTTATTTTATCTCCATTAATATCTTCCCACCTTAAGGCTAATGCTTCACTTATCCTCAATCCAGTTTTGCTTAAAAAGAGCATGAGCGTATAATAAAGCTGATAATCAGGAAAGCGCTGATGTTTATATGCTTTCATAAAATCCAGTAACTGATTTAATTCTTCAAGGCTGAAATATTTCACTTTTTCCTTTTTCAGTGCCACAGAGTCTTTAACAGGAACCTTTAATTTATCAGCAGGGTTCTTTTCAAGTACCTCAAGTTCATGAACCGCATAATGCAAGATACTTTTCATGACTGAAAGGTATTTCAACCTCGACCCAAATGAATATTTTTCTTTACCGTTTTCGTTTAGTTCTCCAAATGTAGCAATCCACCTTTTTATCTCAATTCTTTTTATAGTCATTATTTTTTTATCCCCAAATGTGGGCAATATGTGATTTCTAATAATCACTTCAAGTTGAACAAAGGTTGACTCCTTAACATTCGCTTTTTTATGTTCTAGCCAATCGTTCACTACCTCTTTAAATAACATATTTCTATCATTCAAGGTTTGACCGTAATAAATACGTTCTTCAACTTTTGCTGCTTCGATTTTTGCTTCTTTTGATGTTCTGAATGTACCGATACTTACTAATTTTCCATCTTTGTGGACACGTGCTTGCCATTTCCCGCTAGCTAATTTCCTGATGTTTGCCATGTTAACTTTTCTCCCTTCAATCCTTTAAAACGATGTCGATAAGGCTTTTAATTTTTGCTTTTTCTTCTGATGTCAGAAGCCTGTCTTGATAATATAGTGGATGGGAAGAGCCTAGTAAAAAATCAAGATAATATTGCTCATGTTTATCGCTTGTTTTTGATTCTTCTATATCGTCTCTTTCGTTTTTCATCTTTGCATATTCATCTGGGTCAATATATCCTGCTGCTACCATTAAATCCTCATATGGTACTTCTAAGCCTCCAGAAAGCTTCTCTAACACTTCAATTGATGGCTTAACACGTTTTCCACTTTCAAGCTGTGAGATGTACATAGCAGTAATCCCCGTTAATTCCCCAAGTTTATTCATTGAAAAGTTTTTTTCTTTCCTCTTCGTTTTAAGATACTTTCCAAAGCTCATTTGAACCCCTCCTTTCATTACAAGTATATCTAAAAACCCCTAATTGTAAACTGGTAGTTTGTATAAAGTTGTATAAAGTTGTTGGGTTTGGTTACAATACTATATAAACTGTCAGTTTATATTTAATTTTGTCGAAATGAATTAAAAACAACTAGGAGGAAAATGTAAAATGTTTAACATTTCTTTAAACGAAGATGAATTAAAAAAATTATATTTGGATGAGATTCGTAAACGGGTGGATGATATTGAAAATCAAATGGCGCTAATAGATACAAAGGAGCTTTGTAAAATGCTTTCCTTAAGTAGACCAACGGTAGAAAAATTATTTATTTACAATCCAGATTTTCCTTCAATGCGAGTGGGGAAGAAGTGGTTGTTTAACCGTAAAGAAGTAGAGGAATATATCAATCGTTGGTCAATCGATGTTAGAAAAAAAGGTGGAAGTGTGGATTGAGATCAAATCAGAATGAGATAAAAGGAGAACTTCTAAATGCGAGCAAGAGAAGCAGCAGGCGAATATGAAGTACTGGTGGATATATCAGATGCCGACCTAGATCTTATTGATGATATGATTTATACGTTTAATATTGAAACTGAAATGTGTGAGTCCGAGAGTGGCATTCGTATGTGGTTCAAGATGCCTATTTTATATAAGCATGAATCGGAGGGAATATGTGCTTTAGGTTTCAAGGTTAAATGGGAAATTGTCAAATATACTGAAAATGGAATAGTAGAAAAAGAAGATATTGAAAATGAAGGTATTCGTCAAGAATTACCTGATTTTTTAACTTGCATTAAAGATGCAGAGGATTTTTATGAAGAGACAAGCAATTCAGATTTGAGGCTGCACGATGAGGAAACAAAAGAAATAGACCTCAGAAAGAATATGCTATTTAATCACAAATTCAAAATAAGGCACATAAAAAATTATGAAAACATTCTAAGGTTTATTAATACAAATTCACCTTCCGTTGTAGTACAACAAAAAGATTTAGATGTTATTATTCAAGATGACAAGATTAAAGCTGAAAACAATAATGAATATGAAGTAGCTAGACAATTGATAGATAAATTAAGGATTGTAAGATTTAATGAGTCCCTATATATTTATGACCGAAATCATTACTGTATAGGGAACAATTCTGTTAAAAGCAAAGTCGCTCAAGAACTTAAAGGTCAAAAGAGTCGATATCTAAGCGAAGTGATGAAACAAATTGAAATTTGTACACCGATAGTCAAAGAACCGCAAGAGGGATGGGTGATTAAATTTAAAAACGGATGTTTGTATGATGGTGAATGGCTGGATAGAGATTATACAGATTTTACTCCTTATTACATCGATATTCCGTATTATTCGAATGTTACACCCGTACCAATCGTTGACGAGTTCCTCAGGACGTTTACTGAAAATGATGAAAGCTACATTAATTTCATCTTGGAAACCATAGCGCACTGCTTAATCACCGACCTTAATGTAAAACGTCATGAAGATTTTCAGAGAGTCACATTTTTCAAAGGCGATGGCAAAAATGGAAAAGGTGTATTAATGAATGTCATAAGATGTTTGTTAGGGGCGGAGAATGTTTCATCCGTTTCATTGGAACGTATCACGGATGAAAGATACTTGTACAGTATGCGAGGAAAACTTGCTAATTGTAGTGATGACCTTAAAAACAAACCGATTGATGAAAACAAAATGAAAATCCTCAAGAACTTGGCTGCTTTTGACCCACTAGAGTTGCGAAAGTTGTATGAAGTGGCGAGAAGTGAAGCCATTTCTGCATCTCAAATCTTTACAACAAACCATATATTGAAATCTAATGAAAAAGGTGAAGCATGGAAACGCAGGGCTGTTTGGTCTCCTGCTCATGCAAAGCCTAGAGTTAAAGATCCAGACATTCAAAAAAAATTAACCTCACCAGAAGCCTTGATGTATTGGTTGATGCTTGTGATCAATGCTTATATACGGTTGTACAAAGAAAGGAAGTTTACGGAATGTAAAAAGGTTTTGGATTATACGGAATCTTATCACGAAGAAAATAATATGGCACTTGCGTGGGTTCGTTCTAAAGGTAAAGAGTATTTTATCAATAAACGTTCTCCTCAAGTTTATAATAAAAATAAGGGGGACGATTATATGACTTGGCATAAAGAGAACGTCGGAGGAACTCCTTTAAACAAAGTACAATTAAAAGAAACTATTTTAGAAGTTCACAACTTAGTTTTCAAGAATACATCGGTCAATGGAAAATCAGACTGGTTATTCAAAGAGAAATAATCTATATAACCACAACAACCACAATTTGTTCCTGAATTGTGATTGATGTGGTTTTTTTGTGGTTGGTCTTAGCTTACTCTCCCAAGTGGTTAACAGGAAAAACCACAAAACCACAAATTGTTTTTTAAAAAAGTTAAATAGAATTAATTTAATGTGAACTAAATTTATTTTTTGTATTTATAACATTTAACCCTTTTTTTATCAGTAAATAATTAAGATTATCTTGATATAAAAAGTAATAAAAAAAATAATCTGAGAAATAAATTGTGGTTTTGTGGTTGTTTGCATAAAATGGCATGGTTATAAGGTTGAAGCCACCACAATCTAACCATGCTTGACCACATAAATGTTGTTTTTGTTAAGTCGCACAATCGTATGAATAGACATTATGGGTACAGGTTTATTGCAATGGTTAATAGATAATGGAGTGAGAAAATAAAATACCAGCCATTGAAGGCTGTGTGGAGGTTTTAGGCACCTATTGATTAGTGGGTGTAGTGAAATGATGTGACCATAATTAATATAATAGACATTGTCATAGATTGCATAATGAATAAAATTTAAAACATTAGGAATATTAAAATTAAGGATAAATGATAAATTAGGCGAGGTGTGTAAAGTGGATGAATTAATCTTAGAAGGGAAACGTGCTTACCATCGAGAGTATATGAGAAATTATCGAAAGCAAAATCCAGAAAAGATAAAAGAATGGCGAAACAATTGGTATTTGAAAAAAGCACTTGAAACTAAAAAGAATGATGGAAAACAGCTAGGAACAGCTAAGGAAAAAGCCATAATCGAACTAGAAAAGTTGAAGAACCGCCAACTAGAAATAGAGGTTAAAGACGTAATGAAACAACAACAGCTAACCGCTCCCACATTTTTTTGAGAAAGAGGACGAGTATATGGCAAAGAGAATAGAGGTTAAAGGTGTTATTGTTAACAATTCAGATTATCAGGTATATGAGTGGTTGGATATTGAAGCAACCTGTCCAAGAGTCGTCCATGAACAATTAGGAAAAGCAAATGGAAAAGCAGTTGAAGTAGATATTAACTCTGGCGGTGGTGATGTTTTTGCTGGTAGTGAAATCTATTCAGCATTAAAAGCCTATAGTATGAATGGCGGTCACGTTACGGTGAACATTGTAGGACTAGCTGCGTCTGCTGCGAGTGTGGTCGCAATGGCAGGTGATCGAGTGATGATGTCAGCCACAAGCCAATTGATGATACATAACGCTTGGATTAATGGCGCTAGCGGAGATTATCGGAACATGGAACATATGTCGGGTGTATTAAAGAATGTAAATCAAACGATTGCCAACGCTTATCATTTAAAGACAGGTAGAAGCCAAGAAGAGCTTTTAGCTCTTATGGACGAGGAAACATGGTTGACCGTGCAACAGGCGCTAGAATTAGGTTTTGTTGATGGGATCCTATTTGAGGGAAAAGGGGTACTAAAAGGTTCAAATTTATCTAAAGAGCCTGAACACACAGGATTGTGTTCATTAAATAACAACAAAGTAGCAGCTTCAGTAGCACATTTAAATTTATTGAAATTGAAAGTAGGTATTTAAGTAATGAAAATCACAAAAGAACAATTACAACCAAAGAAACCAGCAATAAAAAGAGGCATGCAGTGGTTCACCAAAACAAATGCGGAGAAGCTTTATGATGGGAAGGTAAAGTTGCGAGTTACAGAATTTGAATATAATGCGATTGTTAACACTTGTCGTGAATTAAGGTTCGGAGGATATAAACCTTTTTGTCGACAGGCAATTGAAAGCTTTGACAAGGTAACGGAACTGACCTATCCACAAACAACCGAAGAGCCTCAAGATTGGCTGACGTTTATGTTTGATAAGGAAGTAAAGGAACCACTAATAAAAGAAGCTAAGAAGGCTGGGTTATCGCTTGAAGAGTTTGTCCGAGCTTTGGTTTGGACGAGGGTGAAGCAGGTAAGTAAACATGATGAGGAACAGAAGAAAAAACAAGAAGAACATCGTAGGAAGAAATCGCTTTGTCAAGTTCACTTTAATTTGTCGTTGACCGCTGAAATGGTGGAACGATACGAAACCAAGTATGGAAGAGCAGAGAGCAAAGCTGATATTGAAAACAAAATAAAGGAGTTGATTTTGAAAGAACTCGCCTAACCCCCCCCTGTTTCGAACTTTGACAGCGCATTTTTTGACCGACGGGGGAACCTTAATTTTTCTGCGTGATAGTAACGTGTATTTTTTTGGATTTATTGAAAGATGTCAGGATATAAAGTGAAATATGCAAACCTCCAATTTTTTAAGCAGCTATGTAAAAAGTTAACGGGTTCGGTTGAGGTAATGAAAAAGCAAACACACATAAAAATTTCAACCGAAAAAACACCGTTTTAATTACACAATTGGATTGTTAATTAGACATAAAAATCGCTAGGAAAATCTCCTAGCGATTTTATTACGTTACTTAATTTGAAAATATTCAACTAAAGAGCAGTTAGTTGAATATGAATTTTAACAACCAGTAAAAGTTTTAATCTTAGCTTGGTTTACCCTTAGTAAGTAGATTTAATGCCGACTTCCTTATTTCTGGGTTTTTCCCTGCTAAAACTAAAACTCCACCACCTATTCCAACATAAACCATTCCAAGTAAAAGTTTTTTGAATTCAGTATCTTTTTGAAATGCTTTATCCACCATACGCTCAATACGGTCATTTAGTTTATCTCTAGCTTCTTCACTTAAACTAGGGTCATTAAGTTGTTCAGAAAAAATTTCTATTGCTTTGTCAATTGTTTTATATACCTTATCTTGTGCTTCCGAACCAACTTTCCCCAATTTACTAATTGCGTCTATAATTGCAGGGGCATTGTTTTGTAAATTTCCAAGTTCTTCAGGAGTTAATACGTTTAGGTCATAATTGTTTTCATTGAGTTTTTCTAAGACTTTATCAATTTCTACTACTTCACTCATAACTTCACCTCAATTTAAATTATATACATACAATTATATAATACCTTTAATTATTGTTATTTCCATAATGTTCTTCTAGAATTTTCTAAAATCTCATTAAACTATGGGAACACGCTTAGTAAATGGATGAATGCAAAAGTTAAATCAAATAAAAGCACAAGCCCACTTAAGGCTGACGCTAGGCTTTAAGGTATGCTATGGATGTTTCAACCGATGGTTAATGGTACACAAACAATATTTGGAATAAAAAATAAAACATAAACAATAATCTTTAGTATAATAAATGGAAGATGGTATTAAGGAGGTTTCAAGTATGGCATACCAACCTGAGGCAGAACTTGAAAAAAACTTACATAAACAACTAGTAAATCAAGGCTATCAAGCAGTCAAGATTGCTGACTATGAGGCATTACTAGTTAATTTTAAGCATCAGCTTAACATATTCAATGAACATAAACTAAACGGACAGCCATTATCAGATGTAGAATTTAAGAGGATTCTTACTCTAATTGAGGGTAAAAGCATTTACGATTCTGCTAAAATCCTACGTGATAAATTATTAATTGAACGTGAAGATGGTACTCAATTATATGTAGAATTGTTAAACACAAAAGATTGGTGTAAAAATCTCTTTCAGGTTACAACACAAACCACTGTAACTGGCAGGTACACAAATCGTTATGATGTCACCATCCTAATTAATGGCTTGCCACTCGTTCAAATAGAATTAAAAAGACGAGGATTAGACTTTAAAGAAGCGTTTAACCAAATCCAACGCTATCGTCGTCATACATTTCATGGTTTATATCGTTTTCTACAAATCTTTATAATAAGCAATGGTGTAGATACAAAGTATTTTTCGAACTCTGATTATGACATTCAGTTTGGATTTACATTTTTCTGGTCAGATGAAAAAAATGAACTTATTACAAACTTACAGAGTTTCAGTAAAACATTCTTAAATACATGCCATATTGCGAAGATGATTAGTCGTTATATGGTCATTAATGATACCGATAAAGCATTAATGGTAATGCGTCCTTATCAAGTTTATGCAGTTGAAGCACTGGTAAAGCGTGCAACCGAAACCAACAACAACGGCTATATCTGGCATACAACTGGTTCGGGTAAAACACTGACTTCTTTTAAAGCTGGACAAATATTAGCTGATGAGGAAAACATCAAAAAGGTATTCTTTCTTGTCGATCGCCAAGATTTAGACAGTCAAACCATTTCTGAGTTCAACAAGTTTCAGAAGGGAGCGGTTGACCGAACAGACAAAACGGAAATCCTTATTGAACAAATACAAAATCCAATGAAGCGATTTATTGTGACAACGATACAAAAAATGAATAATGCTATCAAAAATCCAAAGTACGTTAAAATCATGGAACCGTACAAACAAGAAAAGGTTGTTTTCATCATTGATGAATGCCATCGTAGCCAATTTGGTGATATGCGAAAAGAGATTGACCGTCACTTTCAGAATGCTCAATACTTTGGTTTTACAGGTACACCTCGATTTGTAGAGAATAAGAGTCAAGATGGACGTACAACTGCTGATCTTTTTGATAAATGCTTGCATCATTACCTTATTAAAGATGCGATACGTGATGGTAACGTTCTAGGATTTTCAGTAGAATATATTCGTACTTTTAATGCTAATATTGATGAAACAGATGGTACAAAAGTACAAGCGATTGATACAGATGAAGTTTGGCATGATGAACAACGTTTAAATTTAGTAGCTGACCATATAATTGATAATCATCAACGACGTTCGAAGAGTAAAGGCTATTGTGCTATGTTTGCTGTTGATTCTATTCCTACGTTAATTAAGTATTACGATATTTTAAAATCCAAGAATCATGATCTAAAGATTGCTGGAATTTTTTCATATGGGCAAAACGAGGAAAGTGATGGTACAGGTGAACATTCCCGTGAGGCATTAGACCGTATGATTTTAGATTATAACCAAATGTACGACACAGACTTCTCAACAGAAACGTGGGATCGTTATTTTTCTGATGTATCAAAAAAAGTGAAAAATGCTCAAATAGATATTTTACTTGTCGTAAAGATGTTCTTAACTGGATTTGATAGCAAGCCACTCAATACACTATATGTAGATAAGAACATGGCATATCATGATTTGTTGCAAGCGTATAGCCGTACAAATCGTGTAGAGAAATCGACTAAGCCGTATGGTAATATCGTTTGCTATAGAAATTTAAAAGAAAAAACCGATGATGCAATTAAGTTATTCTCTAGAACAGACAACGTTGATACCGTTCTAATGGGTAGCTATGATGAATATTTAAAAGCGTTCAAAGAAGCTGTGAAAAATTTACGAGATGTTGCAGTCATTCCTGAAGAAGTAGACGAACTAGAGAGAGAGGAAGATAAGCGGCAATTTATCGTTGCATTCAAAAATGTGACGAAATTCCTTCAACGTTTACAATCATTTTCTGATTTTGAGTTTGATGAAACAGAACTAACTATTTCACAGCAATCATATGAAGATTTCAAGAGCAAATATTTCAAGGTGTACGAAGATTTTAAGCGTAGCGAAGTGCCAAAGGAATCGATTTTACATGATATCGATTTTGAGTTAGAGCTAATGCATACTGACAAGATTAATGTAAGCTACATTTTAAATCTGATAGCAAGCCTTAACACTGAAAATGAAAAGGAACGTGACAAAGAGATTCGATTTATCAAACAAGAATTAGACCATGCATCTGATCCGAAGTTACGTCTGAAAATCGAGTTGATAAAAGGTTTCTTAGACAAGGTTGCACCAACGTTAGCACCTAACGAATCTGTGATGGATGCATACAATCGTTACGAAGAAGAAATGAGTGAGCAAGAGCTTTCAACTTTTGCGAAACAAGTAGATATTGAAGACAGTGTATTACGTGAACAAGTATCAACATATGAGTATTCTAGTTTGATTGAAAAAAATGCGATTATGGATTCTTTATCAGGATCGTTCTTGAAAAAGAATAAAGCAATTAAAGCTATTACATCATTTATCCGTGATTTTACAGAAAAATACGGAGCATAAACCCTATTTTACATAATTAAAGAGCGCTAGTTTAGTGCTCTTTTTATGTTATTTTAAAAAATATCAATTAAATAACAAATACACACTTGATATTTTTAAAAATATCACTTATATTTATTTTGTGAGGTTTGATATATTTAAAAATAACAAGGAGGTGTGCAATGAAACTCTATAGATTAGCTAATTTTACACAAGGTGCATTTACAAACCGTTTAGAAACATCATCCTCAGATGTAGAAACATCAAAAGTTAAACCGCTATCATTGAAGGAATTTAATGAAACGCTAGGCTTAGCATATCGAATTTCAAATGAAAAAAATATGGAAATTACTGTACCGAAAGAAAAATTGGTACCTCAACTGCTAACTGACACATTCAGTCTTATTCTACATACGCATACACAGAAAGTCGCTCTGTTACCTGAGAAATATAGCGGTTTATTATTAACAAATAACTTTATAAAAATCGAATTAACAAGTGGTGTAGATGCAGACTTCTTTCAGTGGTACTTTAATGAACATCCTTCCATCCAAAAGCAACTGTCTGTTTTAAGTGAAGGAACAGTCATTTCATTATTGAAACTGTCCCATTTAAAGGATTTAGATATTGACCTACCACCTATTGAGAAGCAAATCATTATAGGGAAAATTGCTAAGCTTAAAAAGAGAAAAAAAATATTGATGGCTGAAAAATTAGAACTACATCAGCGTTACATTCAGCAAAAGTTGATTAAAAGCATTAACTAAAACTAATAATCCAATTTAGGAGGAATTAACGATGACGACGAGTGAAAAGCAACGACAGCAACAATCTGAACTGCATAAAAAATTATGGGTGATGGCAAATGACTTACGTGGTCAAATGGATGCCAATGAATTTAAGGATTATATTTTAGGATTAATTTTTTATCGTTATTTATCCGAAAAAGTAGAAACACGTGCAAAGAAATTACTTAAGGACGATAATATATCTTATTTAGAAGCATGGGAAAATGAAGAGTATCGTGAAGACTTAGCTGAGTATCTTATTGAAGAGTTGGGTTATGTAGTAGAGCCTCAATTCCTATTCTCACGCTTCCTTGAAGAAATTGAAAAAGGGGCAAATGGTAATTTTGATGTAGAGATGCTACAAAACGGTGTAAAAGCAATTGAATCATCTACTTTAGGTACTGAAAGCCAAGACGACTTCCAAAACCTTTTCGATGATATGGATTTAACTTCTTCACGTTTAGGACGTACTGTTAAGGATCGAACAAGTTTAATCAGCAAAGTCATTGTTAACATTGCAAGTATTCCCTTTTTACAAGATGATGTAGAAATTGATGTTTTAGGTGACGCATACGAGTATATGATTTCTCAGTTCGCAGCAAATGCAGGAAAGAAAGCTGGCGAGTTTTATACACCACAACAAGTATCTAAAATCTTAGCGAAGATTGTGACTGCTGGAAAATCCGAAATTCGTGATGTATATGACGGAGCTTGTGGTTCAGGTTCGTTACTACTTCGTGTAGGTAAAGAAACGAAGGTTTACAAATATTACGGACAAGAAAAAGTATCAACAACTTACAATCTAGCTCGAATGAATATGTTACTACATGATGTTCCATACCAACGTTTCGATATTCAAAATGCTGATACATTAGAAGAACCACAACATATCGAACAGCGATTTGAAGCAATCGTTGCCAATCCACCATACTCAGCAAAATGGAGTGCAGATGACAAATTCAAAGAGGATGAACGCTTTAGCGCATATGCTAAATTAGCACCAAAATCAAAAGCAGACTTTGCCTTCATTCAACACTTTATACATCAACTAGATGATAACGGTACAATGGCAGTCGTGTTACCACATGGTGTCCTATTCCGAGCAGCAGCAGAAGAAGCGATCCGTAAATATTTAATTGAAGAAAAAAATTACTTAGACGCAATCATTGGTTTGCCAGCAAATATTTTCTACGGTACAAGTATTCCAACATGTATCCTTGTATTCAAAAAGTGCCGTAAGCATGATGATAATGTATTATTTATTGATGCCTCCAATGAATTTGAAAAAGGGAAAAACCAAAACCTTTTATCAGATGAGCATGTTGAAAAAATTATCACCACATTCTTAAGTCGTGAGACAATCGAAAAGTATTCATACGCAGCGACAATAAAGGAAATTAAAGAAAATGATTATAACTTAAATATTCCTCGCTACGTGGATACATTCGAAGAAGAAGAACCTATAGATTTACAAGCTGTCACACAACGTCTGAATGAAATCGATGAAGAAATAAAAGAAGTGGATCGTGAACTAGAGAAATATTTTAAAGAGTTGGGGGTTTAATTTAATGTATCAACTTGAAAAATTAAGATCCCAAACTTCACACTATCAATTAAAAGATATTGTAGAAAGAGTTGTTAAACCCGTTGAAGTGACGCCTGAAAAAAAGTACACACAAATTGGTATTCGCTCTCATGGTAAAGGGATTTTTATAAAAGAAGAGGTAACAGGAAAGGAATTAGGAAATAAACGTGTTTTTTGGATAGAACCAAATTGTTTCATTGTAAATATTGTTTTTGCTTGGGAAAGAGCTGTAGCTAGAACTACCTTTGTTCATAATGGCTTAATAGCTTCACATCGCTTTCCTATGTATAAATTAGACGATATGAAAGTGGATTTAGACTACTTTACAAGATTATTTTTAACTAATAAAGGAAAAACACTGTTAGAATTAGCTTCTCCTGGAGGAGCAGGGCGAAATAAAACACTGGGACAAAAAGAGTTTTTAAATCTAGAAATTGATTTACCTAATATTCAAATACAAAAGTTTATTTCTTCTTTCTTAGAAAAACTAGATAATAAAATCTTACTTCAGGAAGAAAAAATTAACTTGTTGCGTGATCAGAGAAAAGGCTATATTAAAAAAATCTTCACACAAGAATTGCGATTTAAAGATGATAAGGGGCATGAATTTTCTAAGTGGAGTCCTAGTACACTGAGTAAAATAGCTAATATAACTATGGGTTTTACTCCAGATACAAAAAATAATGACTTTTGGGAAGGTGATATACCATGGCTAACCATTGCTGGTTTAAACAACAAATATATTTATACAGGTAATAAATTTATCACTTCAAGTGCTACTCTTGGTAAAGAAATAGTGCCTAAAGACACTTTAATAATGAGTTTTAAATTATCAATTGGTAAGTTAGCTATTATAAAAGAACCTTTATATACTAATGAAGCCATATGTCATTTTTCTTGGAAAACCAACAATATTAGCAATGAATATATATACTACTATCTATCTTCAATTAACGTTCCAAGTTTTGGTTCAAGAGCAGCTAAAGGCATTACTTTAAATAAAGATAGCTTAAATTCAATCGTAATCGAGTTACCATGTATTGAAGAACAAAATAAAATCGCTAATTTTTTATCCGCAATAGACAAAAAAATTAACATTGAAGAAAATCGTTTAAATTTATTACTAAATCAGAAACAAGCCTTCACGCAACATATGTTCATTTAATGGAAACAGCACCGTCCATAGTAATGGAGTGGTGCTGTATCTTTTATAAAAAACCTTATTTATTTAGGGTACGGTTCATCTCGACTAATTGTAAGGTGGAAAACCTCTTATGTTCCCCTTCCTATATGGTATAATAAAATAAAATACCGTGCCAATACCGTGCCAAGTTCGTGCCAACTTGATATTATAATCCATTTTAAACCATTTGAAGAAATGGCTATATATCAAAGGTTTAAGCGGTTTTGTTGTGAATCAGTCCATCCCATTTCGAGCAAACTTAATCAAGTTCGAGATGGAAGGGTCGATTGGGTAATAAAGAATTAACCTTTGGATATCAATGGTTGGAGCGGTTTTAAAACGGGTGAAATCGCAGGCATGCCGAGGGGTGTTATTTTAACCGTTAAGGAAGGAGGCGAACTTTTAAAGTTCGTCTTCTTCTATTTGTCCAGTAATCCCGTCAAAAAGGAGATTAATCTCGTCGTGACAGCAAATAATCCCGTCAGTAAGCCCGTTATTTCCGTCAACTGTCGGGAGAAGTCCCCCGCGCGAAGAAAATCCCGCCGATGTTGTGCGTGCTTCCATCGATTTGACCAATATCTAGATAATTCAACACGGGCTTCATTACAGTATTCCTTCTTCATAAAGATCAATGTCTAATCAACGTATGTTGATTTCTAAAAGAAATATATTGTAAAAGTTTTTGCGATTTGAAATAATTGTTATTGAACTAATGAAGCATTAGAATTAATAAAGCTTACTTTGGATTTGGAGAGGTATATGGATTTATTGGATACGCTTATGAGTAAAAGAATGAAAACAAGAGAAGTACCACATTGGGGTGCTTATTTAAGAAAACAATGGGAAACTGAATTTGCAAATCATTTGAGTGATGAGAAAAAGAAGTCCATCCACCTTGATGATGGAAATGGTGCATGTGGATACTTATGGCATATATTTAGTTATAAAACAAAAGAATGCTTAGAAAGTAAAAAAGCGGAATTAGCATTTGAGAGGGAACAGAAAGATTTTTGCTACATTTTCTATCAACATACTAATGATGTCTTCATCGTAGAGAATGCTTCAGCATTAAAAGCAAAAGACTTATTGAATGAAGAGGATATATACATCACGGATAAATCGTTCACTTGGACATTTATTATAACTCATGAAAAAGGCAGCTATGGTCCTTATTTCAGCACTAATAATAAACGAAATGCTGTATTCAAGTAATGAAACATCAATCGATAAGAGATACAACAACAAACTTGAAAATACTGGAGAAAGAAGCATTAAAAATGTCGTGTAAGCGGATTGTAAAGTCTAAGCTAGTTAAAACAAACAGTTCTGGTTTGAAATAATTAAGTAGGTGGAATGATGAAAAAAAAAATTGGCGCTGATTTTATTTTTTATCCTCCTGATTAGTTTGATTTTCATCGGTTGGAAGTATATTCAATCTTCTGATGATCAAAAAGAGGGGATTGCATTAACAATCAAGAGTGTGGAGGAAATCGATTTTCCTTATGAAATAACGATGAACTATTTGGAGGAAACTGAAGCGTTAGTATCGAACCCTAATATAAAGAAGGGGACAGAAACCCATCATTCCGCATTTCAAAACGGCGAAGCTTCGATGCGTATTGTTTATGGAGCGGGAAAAGAAAGGGAAGAGATTTTAATTGCTTATCTTGACAGTAACCTGAAACGGTTGAATGTGAAAATTTTTTTCGAGCAAAAAGAAAATGAGTTAATTCTCCATGTTACTGAAAATAGTAGTTATACTGAAAATCAAGAAGCGATTATTTTGCCGATGCAATAAGTCAAGACCGTCATTCAATTGCTTTACTTTTGTAGCTTATGAAAAAACTATGCTAATTAATGGTGTTGATTTTATGCATAATTTTAGGGAACCTAATCGCAGAGTAGATTCCCTTTTTTCTTGCACTAACGCTCTTCGTTAGTGTAAGAAGAATAGCACATTTTATTTAGCTAATAAGCAACACTTATTAAGCGCGTTCTTATAAAGGAATCTACAATATCCTCCGTTCTGTTCCGCTGCGTTTGCTCTTTCTATTATTTTCTTTGCTATCAAATATTTGGCATCTGCATAATCTTGTACGTGTTTCCATTTACGTTGTGCTAAATGACGCTTGACACTTCCATATTTATCTCGATCGGAATGGTTCGTTCTTAACCAATTACGAAAGCACAACATTTGATCCACCTCTGATGATCCTTCGCTAAATACGTGCAGATTGATATCTGTATCAGGACCTTTAAAGAGTCGGTGTTCAAACCACTCTAGTTCCCGTATACGTAAAATGTAGTCAGCGTCCTCCAAGTCAGAAACATAAGTCGCTTCGTCTGCAGAGTCTCTTACAACCAACAAAATATCAATCATCGGCTTTGCACATAGTCCCGGCACTGAAGTGGAGCCAACATGTTCTAACTGTAAAACTTTGTTTCCAAGGATGGCACGAATCCGTTCAGCCTCTTGTGCAAATAACTTTGGTCAGGCTGGATCATACTCCAGGAGCGTAATCGTGGCATTGTGGGGTTGAAGTTCCCCAACGATAACCTCCTGAAGCCTTTTATCACTTTTAGAAGTGGAATGGTTATATTCAGACGTCAATTTAATCACTCTCTCATGTTGTTTTTTTTTTGCATTAAAACACACCACAGTTTTTGTTATATTTCAACAGTCAGGTCTATTTATTCATCATGTTATCTTGAATATTAATAGTAGCCTTTCTCGCATGAATGATCAAGTTCAATCTCATACTAAAGCTGTTGAGGCATTTTGTTCAAAAAGATCGGTTTGTAGCTTTTTGTACACGCTTTTGAAAAATAAAAGGAGGTCGTATGATGGATCAACAACAAATGAATCCGATGGAAATGGCACTTTTGGATTATAAAGAAGGGCTTGGCGTCTTTCAGCAGAAAATGCCGAAGATCGCGCAGAAGTATATCGATTTTACAGATGTATGCTTTGCAGAAGGTGAGCTGTCGCAAAAACAGAAGCAACTGATCGCCCTTGGCATTAGTGTTGTTGCTCAGGATGAATATTGCATTATTTATCATACCAAGGGGTGTATGGATCAAGGCTGTTCCGAGGAAGAAATATTGGAAGCTATCGGAGTGACCGCTGCCTTTGGCGGAGGTGCCGCGATGAGCCAGGCTGTCACCCTCGTCCAAGAAGCACTGAATGAGTTTGGACAAAATAGCAGCGGACAAAATCAGGAGCATTAACGGAAAGGAACGCGCAATTGTAAGGGGAGATGTTCTGACAATACATGCAGCGTATTCTTCAGGATCAATCGCTTGAGAACGTTGATTAGCAGCATTGGCTTCCTTTATTTCCTGTGTTACGCTTTTAAGGAAATTAAAACGAGGAAGGATGATTTTCTATCCATTTATGCAAAGTCAATGTAACAACAGCGATGGAGAAAGCCATGCACCAATCACACGGGATGAGCTATGCGGAGTATAGCCAAGATTTAGCTAAGCGGATGCATGTGGAAAAAGCACGAGAGAAGGAGTATAAACAGGCATTTCGATTGCTTGATATTGTAAAACGGTCTGGATAAGAGTCATCTAAAGCAAGGAGCCGCATTCGTAGTATTCCCTTCAGGCAGCAGAAAAAGGAGAGCATGATAAGATGCTTAACAATCTGCTTGGAGGGAATTCTTATGCCAAAAAAAGCCAAGCCTGCCAGCAAGATATGAAAGCGGGCAGCTGGGAAGTGGTTCGTTGGAGGAAACAAATATGCGTTTGCTCTCATTTTATCGCGCAATATTTTGTGTAACTGGAAGTAACATCGACTCTTTCTATTATTTGAAAAAAATATGTTACAATCATGGAAAATCAAGTTACGCCATGGGAGTGAAAGGGGGAGAGAAGATGAACCATAAAAGTGAACGACATAGCATTCCCGTTATTTCGGCAGCCACGATGCAAACGATAGGGTTCAGCGTGCTGCCGCTCATACCGGAGAGGATTGAGGAAGTGCCGTCCTCCTACGACCTGCATCGACATGATTGCTTTGAACTGTTTTGGATTAAAGAAGGGCGCGGCGAGGTTCAAATCGACTTTCAAAGCTACAGCTTTTCCCCTAATACTCTCTGTCTCATTTCCCCTGGACAAGTTCATGGATTGATTGACTTTGAAGCGTCCGAAGCATTTTCTGGTTGGCTGCTCATCTTCTCTAAAGAGCTGTTTGCCGAGCAATTTTTGGAATGGGCAGAATGGGCGCAAACCTCTTTGCTTGATTTCATGGAAGAAAACCCATTTCGCAGCATTGCAGGTGATCAGGCCACTGTCTTCAATATGCTGTTTCATTTGCTTGAACGCGAGCAGGAGACGGGGCGAAAGGATCAGTTGGTGGCTGTCAGCAACTATATTCGGGTTTTGCTGGTTGAAATGGGGAGAATTCATAATGCCTGGCAACAACGCCACCGAGAAAAAGCGGGCTACAGGCTTACCAAACAGTATGTCGCAGCAGTGGAATCCCATTATCGTACTGTCCACAGCGTGGCTGAATATGCTGCCATGCTCCATGTCACCCCCAATCACCTCAACGAATCGATCAAGAAAACATTGGGGAAGTCTGCTGGCGGCGTGCTCCGTGACCGCCATATTCTCGAAGCGAAGCGTCTGTTGCGGTATTCGAGCGCTCAGGTTGCGGAAATCGCAAGCTATCTTGGCTTCCACGACGCTTCTTACTTCGGACGTTTTTTCAAAAAAAATACAGGATTAACGCCTACAGCCTTTCGAAGGGGCTGTGTCAAAAGCCAAAACGATTAAAAAAATATCAGGGCAATGGCGCCGTGCTTGTCTCTTCCTCTGCAAGCACAGCTTCGATGATTATCTGTCGAGACAACTCGATGGGAAAGGCATCGTAGCTTTGCTGTCGCTGCACGCTCGATAGGAAAAAACCACTCCTATCGGCTTTTGAATAGATGCAGCGGCTTCGCTCCTTGTCTCTTCCTCTGCAAGCATAGCTTCGACGAATATCCAAGTGCCATCGCGCGCGATGACACAATGAGACAGCTCGCAGCTTCTCGGTGAAGTGTGGCTCATCGCTTCGGTGGTGTCTCAAAAGGGAAAAAGCCCTTTTTGTGACACCACCTTCACCATCGCCACGTCCTTCATGGAGGGCGCTATTTGCTGTTCCAGACAAAACATTGATTTTCCCGGACTTTTCATGGCAGTTTTCCACAACTCGTTGACTTTGATAATTAATATCAATTAGCATGTTGCTTGAAAGGAGTGAATTTTTTATGCACCTTGAGCAACTGATCAGGGAACGGAGAACGATCCGAAAGTTCAATGGCATTCCGGTATCTGAGAATTTGGTTATGCAACTGATGCTGAAGGCGGAGCAATTGTGTCCATATGAAGGGGAAGCGCGATGGCGGTATGTCTATGCGGGCACGCCTGAAGCGAGGGAAAAGCTAGCCGACTATTTGAGCGAAAAAATCATGGGAAACAAAATGACCAAACTGGCTCTCGGCAAGCTGGTCGAGAGCTTTCATAAACGGTTTATGGAGGTGCCCGCCAACGTCATCGCCATAGCGAAAACGGATCCTGTTCCCGGCAAAAACGCGGAGGCCTACGGAAGGTTATGTCGAATTTTGCAAAATTTTCAGCTTCTCGCGTGGGAGCAGCAGCTTGGCATGGTTTGGAAGACGGAGCCTGCGCCAGTGCTTCAGAACGAGCAGTTCTACAATCGGATCGGTTTAAATGAGGACGAACGGTTTGTCGGCCTGCTGCAAATCGGGTACTTTGACAAAGCGCCAAAGGGGCGGACGCGAACTCCCGCCGAACGACGCTGGACGGCAATGGAAAGCTCGTCATTTGGCAATGTATAAACTTGGAGAGGAGGATGCAACATGAAGTTGATCGATCAGGTTATCGTACCGCTAAGCGAACTCCAAATAGATCATCATCGCCCGGTATCACAAAAGCTTGTGCTGGAGCTTCTGAACCATGCGGTATGGGCGCCAAACCATATGCTAAGAGAGCCGTGGAGATTCATCTATGTTGATCGGGGTGAGGTGGACAAGCTGGAATGGTTCAGTCATCATCCGGCTGCGCATTTAATTATTGTCATCAAGAACAGTAGCAACCCTATGAAGCAAAATGAAAATATAGCTGCTGCATTTTGTCTCATCCAAAACTTTCAGTTGCTTGCAAATGAGCGGGAATTGGGTGTAAATATATGCGTTCACAAGTGGATGTCCGACAGACAAGCCTGCGCGAAGCTCGGTGTATCTGAGAAGGAAACGATCGTGGCTGTGCTGGAGCTTGCCTACGGGGTCAAACACCAGGGGGGCAGGCAACGAAAGCTGCCTAACAGTCTGAACTGGAGTTTGCTCAGTGAAGGCTGATCCGCAGTTTTTATCGCGGTGGGTTGCTCGGTGGTGAAGGCAGGAGCTAAAAAGATCATGATATGTTAACAATTGATAAGTTTTATAAGTTCAAGTTGATAATCAGTTACCATTCTCTATAAAGGGGGAGCTTGAAGGGAAAAATTTCTGCTTCCCCCCTTTGTGAAAGTTATTTCCTGCCGCCCTTTCATGACGGGGAAAAGCGATGGAGATTGGCGGCAACCGCACGGAAAGTTGGCAAAAAAAACCCCCGCATTACATAAAAGAAAAAGCCCCCTGTCTCGGAAGCGTGGCAGCAAGCGATAGAGAGAGCGATATTCTTTTCGGATGCAAAGTCGTTTGTATGGCTAAAGCAGCTAATTTTTGGTTTATATCCGCGTGACCTTGCTGCCATTCTTTAGCATCATTTATCATTGGAAAGTACGAAGCCTGTGGTGATGTGATCAGGGAATTTCCCCCCTTAAGAGAGCCCTTACTTGGCAAGCAGGGGCTCTCGCAGTCAGCTAGTCAACATTATTCAAAATAAATATAATGTCCCGCATCAATTGCTGCTTGCTTCTCGTCAAGTATTTTCTGGTAGCCGGCATCAAGGTAGATTTGCTTAGCAGCTTCATACTCCTCGGCAAATTTGTCTTCTGGACCAAGCACGACTTTCAAGTAGAGCTCTTGAAATAATGCGTTCAAGTCTGCCTGATATTCGTTTTGACTTTCAATTACAACGGTGAACAATGCGTCTGATGTGGAATACTCTTTCGTCTCATCTTGGTACTTGAACAGATCATCAACAATGTACTCATAACCTGGAGGAGACCAGAAATTCTTCATCGCTTTGCGAGTCATTTCATCAGTCCCGTAAGAAGGTGCTTCCGTCACCAGTGCCCAATAGTCCTTGTTGTTGTTCATAGAGAGTGCGGATTCGCCAGTAAAATCATTGATTGCAACGGGAAACCCATCAGAATCAAGTGTATAATTCTCCCCTTCGATACCATTTTGCAAGAAAAATAGGTTCTCTGGCTGACTCATCCACTCGAGGTATAGCCATGCAGCGATTCGTTCCTCCGCTGTGGCCGCTTCGTTAATCCCCATAATTAATCCAAATGGCCAATCGGCACGTCCTTGCGGTTTTCGACCTTCTGGCGCATAGGGAGGAATAACGGCAAGTTCAGCTTCTGGATTGTTTTGCAGTGTAGCTTCGAAAAGGTCCGTGTTGCTGGAAATGTATTCACCATATGTGCCGGTCCTGCCGGCAACGAACTCGGCTTTGATTTTATTACTATCCATGTGTAAATAGAACTCCTGGTCAATCAAACCGTTGTGATATTGATAACTTAAATTGCGAAGCCAGCGTTCGGTGTCTTCGGTTGTAAAGTCAGCCACCCGAAGATCTGAGTAGAGGGCGCGGTATTCCGGATCGATCGGCCAATCGCGGAAACCATAGTTGTAATTGTAGATATCTGCTGTTAAGCCGCCGCCTAATGTGCCAAGTCCTGCTTCCTTCCACTTCATCGCCATTTCATTCACCTTCTCAAGGGTCGTCAAATCTTCTACTTTCATCCCAACCTGTTCGACCCAATCCTTTCGAATAACCGAGACAAAGTTAGAGACATCTGGTCGTTGGGCGAAAAAGAACATATTTTGTCCATCAACAACACCGTATTGTTCTATCGTTTCACTTACATTTTCCCAGTATGTCGGGGCATACTCAGCAATTTCAGCCAAATCTAACGGTTGTAAAACACCAGCGCCATAATAAGCTAGCGCTTGCGGCATATCATAATGGAAGATAATATCCGGCGCATTGCCAGCAGCAAGCAACTGTTGGAAGTCTGTCACTTCATTGGCGCGTGCAATAGGGACAAAGTTTACATTGATATTATGAGCGTCACCGAACTCCTCTTGAATCCAGCGCGTATAGAAATTATCAGTTACATTCCAGCCTTCAAAGGCGCGGTCATAGACAGGTATATCGAGATTCACTGTATCTGGGAACCTCATATCCTCTTCGCTCGGTACGTTGTTACTCGCATCGTTTGCAGTTGCTGGCTCTCCCTCCTTATTATTCGTTATGTCACTGGAGCAAGCCGCTAGAAGACTTCCAAACATAAAGACAGCGATGATCGTAAAAATGAACGCCGTTTTTCTCATGGATATCCCCCATTCATTTTTCATTTCCAATACTATTCCTTCACAGATCCAATCATAACGCCTCGGACAAAATACTTCTGGATAAACGGATACACGCAAATAATCGGAAGTGTAGCAAAAACGACAGTGGCTGCTTTTAGCACTTCGGGGCTGCTCGTTTGCACAAAGGTCATCTCAAGTTGAAAGCTCTCGCTCGCTTGAACAACAAGATAATACAATTTCAGCTGCAACGGCCGTAACGCTGTTTCATACTTAATATAGAAAAGCGCGTCTTGATAGGCATTCCAGCGACCAACCGCATAGAAGAGGGACAACGTTGCCAGAATTGGCTTCGAGAGTGGAAGAACAATACTCCACAAAATTCGGAAGTGCCCCGCTCCATCCATTCGTGCCGATTCCTCTAAGCTGACGGGAATGGTACTAGTAATCGAGCTTCTTAAGATTAATAGATTAAAAGCACTGAATGCACCTGGAAGTACGAGCGACCAGATTGTATCGAGCATTCCCAGGTTGTTAATAAGCAAGTAGTCGGGAATAATACCGCCAGTGAAGTATAAAGTAATCATAAACAGAACGGTTATTACTGTGCGCCCTCGCAATTGCTTTCGCGATAGCGGGTAAGCAGCGCAAATGGTAATAATCATTCCCAAAGCCGTGAATAACACAGTGATAAAAACGCTTACATAAAGTGATTGCAGGATGCTTTGATCGGATAATATTTGAGTGTAGGCATGAAGTGTGAATCCTCTTGGCAAAAGAAACACCTTGTTTGCAATGACATAGGCATCATCACTTAATGATTTAGCAACGACATGAACAAATGGCAGCAAACAACTTAACGATGCAACAAGCAGGATCAGGCGAATTCCCACATCCCATATGTCAATACGCACGGGTCGCTTTACGGAAATGCTGCTATCGGATGCTTTCATTTTTTACCTCCTTTCTAATACAGCATGCCTAAGAGAAAACAAAGGATATAATTTAAGTGAAGCTTCACATCTCTCGTGCTTTTTCCATTAAAAAGTGTTTGTTCCAAAAGGCCGCTTTTCATCTTTTGGCATTCGCTTTTTAAAGCAGCCCATCTTCCCCTAGTTTTTTTGCAATTCGATCTGCAATTAACACGAGGATAAGCCCAATGACTGCTTGAAACAGTCCGAGCGCAGTTGCGCGGCTGTAATCTCCATTTTCAATCCCCCAGCGGTATACTAAAATCGGGATGGTCGTCGTAAATTCCGTAGTGGCCATGTTTTGTAAGGCGAAAACTCTCTCAAATGAACCGCCCATTACATGACCCAAACTCAAAATCAGCAGGATGACGATTGTCGGTCGGATACAAGGGAGGGTGACGTGCCACATTTTACGCCATCGCCCCGCACCATCAACCGTTGCTGCTTCATATAATTCAGGGTTCACACTGCTCATCGCTGCCAGGTAAATGATCGTCCCCCACCCCATGCCTTGCCAGACACCAATAACAAGGTAGCTGAACAGCCAATGGAGATCCTCCTGCAAGAACGGAATACGGCTGCCGCCAAGCTGCTCGATGAAATTGTTCATCATGCCGCTGCCTAAGCCCAGTAACTGATAAGCAAGAGCCCCAATGATAACCCACGATAAAAAATGCGGGAGATAGAGCAGCGTTTGGTTTACACGTTTGAACACCGTACCTTTGATTTCATTAATGAATAATGCGAGCATAATTGGAATCGTAAAACTAAGTATAAGGTCGGAAATATTGAGCAACAGCGTATTACGTACTGCTCTACCAAAGTCAGGTCTGGCGAATAAATCCCTGAATACATCGAATCCAACCCACTCGCTGGCCCAAAAGCCTTTTAAGATATTGTAGTTTTGAAAAGCAATGAATAGCCCGGACAACGGTAAATACTTAAAAACGAATGCAAACAATACTGGGATGGACAATAGAAAGTAAAGCTGCCAGTCACGGCGAAGATAGTAAATAATCGTTTTCTTCTCATGTTCTACACGTATAAAAGCGGTTTCGTTTTTTGGGATAACCTCTGCCTTGTGCTTTGTTTTCAAACTTTCCCCTCCCCCTATGTATCAGTTCCTCTAATTGATCCTTAGTGCCCTCCGAGGTTTGTCATTATCATAGTCCAGAAAAATATTGGAGTAAATCGTGAATATTGATTACGATAGTTACATTTGATACAGACGGGCCGCTTCGTGTATTTGTTGTAGCAAAAAGGATCATTTATAAATGTTAATATCAAAAATAAAAGCTGCTTCCGTCGGTGATAAACACCGAAAAACAGCTGGTACTGGAAATTTTTATTTCATCGTAGGCAAAGCTTTAATCATTTCTCACTGTTAAAACTCAACCGCTTATAGTTGCTCGGAGTCATCCCTTCAAATTTACGGAAAAATCTGTTGAAGCTTTGAACATTATTGTAACCTGCTTCGGAGGCAATTTGTGCGATTGTCATGCTGGATTCCACAAGCATTTGTTTTGCTTTCTCTATTCTCCGAAGGTTAAGATGATCAATTAAGCTTTGCCCTGTCATCTCGTAAACGATCCTTCGCATATAGGAGTAACTGATCCCGATAACCTCCGCCATCTCTTCAAAATCAATTTCTTCACAATAATGATTATCTAAATAGTGGAGAATACTCTCTCCATAATGATTCGTCTGCAGTGCTGGTTTCTGAAGGGCCAGCATCATTTCTTTAAAAAACGGATAAAGATGCTTTTCAAGCTCGTTCAATGTATCGCTGGAAGCAAGCGTTGTGTAAATATTGCTTCTACCTGCAAACATTCGCGCTGTACTGATATCATTTTCTCGAAGATGTTTCATACAAATACCAACTAATTGATGGTAAATGAATAAAATATTATCATAGGAAATGTAATCAGCGGAACGAATCTCGTCGCCGATGACTCCTAATTCTTTAATAATACTGTCGAGGTCGCCATTATTGATAAAGTTGAGAATACGCCTTTCGCTATTGACGGGATAGATGTATTTTTTGTCATGTTCCTTTTTCTCGCTCCAATAGGTAATGCCGCCGCTTCCTTTAATCATTCGATGCTTTAGGACTTCCATCGCCTCAGCGAAGCGAACGGACACCAATTCGATAGTCGTTGTAGGACGGCTGACGCCGATAGTTACCGAATGGGTCAGAATTTCTTCCGCCTTTTTCATAGTCTTAGTAAGTGCGGTGTGAATGTGAGAAGTAAAGTCAGTCTGTTCATATTCAGATGGTTCATAGTTGATTACGATGACAAAGCAACCATCTCCTTGATAGACGCAGCGAGCTATCACTTTTTCCGAAAACAAGCTGATACAAGCCGAAGTAAAAAGGTAACAATGGTAGCTGCGAGTTTCTGGATTATGTTTATTAGCATAATCCCTGTACTGATCAATGGAGACGACGGCAACAAGGAAGCAAGGAGCAGAAAACATTTTGCTGATGCGCGAATACCATTCCCCACGCAAAAGATTATGAATGGCAAGACTATGGGAATCGTATTCTCGTATATTCAGCATCCTTTGAAGGTCTTTTTCCTTTTCCTGCATCTGTCTGAACGCTGCTTCAAGAAAAGCAAGCTCATTCCTTCTACTTATCCCTAAATTAGAGCGTACGCTCAAACTTCGAACTAACGCCCTTACTGGTCTGGACAGCCAAGTGGCTAAAAAGATAGTGAAAATGACCCCTATTAAAATTATGAAAACAGTAAGTAACATGATATTTCTCTGCAAGGTGTGCGTAGTCATCATCAATTCATTGACCGAGTTTACTTCCACGGTTACCCATCCTGACTTCTTAGATCGGGACCACGTATACAGCATCCGCTCTCCCTTCGGTCCACGGAACAAATACCCTTCCATCAAGTCATGCTCGACAATTTCACGAATGTATGGATCATTCGTGCCATTTGTTAGTAAGAGACGCTTGTCACTGTGAGAGATGATCGTTCCGTTTGAATCCATGATGAAATATTCTTGTTTGCTGGTATCCGATGACCGAAAATAATTTTCGAATTCACTTTCCAATAAATTGATAACTATTATCCCGTTTCTATTGGTTATCAATTGGTTGAGCGGCAGGACATAGGACACGACATTGACTCCAGAATCAAGCATGCGTGAATGCCATACACCTCTTATTCCTCTGCGCTCAACAAGTGCTTCCTGAATCCAGTCGATGGATTCATACCTCTCCAAATTCGTAATCCCTTTATCCGTTGATATGACATAATCCGATTCCCCTGGATAAAAGAAGGCGGAACATACCCCATTGACCTTGCGCTTCAGTTGCATTAGTTCCCTTAGGACCACCTGCGCATCGAGAACATGCTTGTAATTTGAATTTAGTTCTGTATAGTTCTTATACGAGTGAATTCGGTCAAAAATGTTGGTACCGGTAAGCGCGACAGTGTTCTGGGATAAATTATTCAGCGCATTCTCGGAAAACATACGATTTGCGTTCAAATTAGCTAAAGAAGCTTCCGCAATGGCGTTTTCTGAATTCTTTACGATTTGCTCACCGCTGTACCAGGTTAAAATTGCAATGGGAACGGCCATGATGCAGAATAAGCTGACAATCAATTGTAGCATTAGTGGAAATCGATTCATAATGCCCTCCTTTCTCATGGATCAAAGCGCTTACATTTTTAATAGTACGATAATTCTATCTATATCATTCCGCTAGGAAAAAACACGCTGCCTTTGAAGGGTGGCAGTTGGGGAACGGCGGTATTATCCGTGACTTTACGACGTTTTTAGTGCTTGGGCAACTACAACAGAGCGAAAAGGTGGTGCGATATCTTTTTCTACAAAAATGGCGAATTTTTTCTACCATCTACTTGGCTCGGTTATGTCCACCTACTAAAAAGAAAAAGCCTCCTATTTTAGGAAGCGGTGCCTGAGCTTTAAGTTAAGTAGAGTAATATCTTTCAAGTTCTGAACTGTTATTTTGTCTAAATCAACTACCGACTCCATTTTATAGAATGCTGCTCAAAGTTCACACCCCATGTCCCTGACAATTTTGTGAAGGAGGAAAGTGGATGGTTATGGGATAAATTTACAGGATGGCGGGTAGGATACATTTTTGTGTAGATTAGAAATATTCTTTTTAATATAGAGAAGTGTAGTAAGGACTTTTGTTCAGATCTTATACTTAGCAGTTTTTTTAAGCGAAACAAAGAAGAAATAGGAGAGGAGGCATAGCGATGGATTGTCATATTCTTTCATTATATCTATTTGCTATAATTGCAGGTGCGATGACTGGATTTAATATCGCAAGAGGAGATATTCTATTCGCAATACTTACCGGTGTATGTACCGCTTTATTTGTGATTATTCCAACCGTCCTTGTACGAATCAAGAAAGAGCATAATAATGTATGATTTTAGTGATCAATAGCATGGATATACGTTAAAAATAGCATACCGTGATAAAAGAGCGTGTTCAAAAGATAAAAAGCGTTCTTTCTGAACAAACACTAAAAGAAAAAGCCTCCGATCTTAGGAAGCGTTGCCTTGAGCTTTAAGTAGGGCGATATCTTTCAGATTTTGCATCGTTATTTTGTCTAAATCAGCTAATTTTTGATTAGTATCTTTGTGGTCCTGCTTCAGTTCTTTGACGTCATTATGTGTTTCCGTGATGGCTACTTGTAAGTTTGCTTGCCCTTGTTCTAGTTTCTGCAGGCTGTGTTCCAATTTGTGCTGTCCTTGTTCGAGTATCTGTTGTCCTTGCTCCAATCTCTGAAGGTCTTGTCCCATTTTCACTTGATTTTGCTCTAAATTTTGTTGCCCCTGTTCAAGTTTATCCAGACGATTATCCATTGACGTTAATTTACCTAAAATTTGTTGAAGAACCTCGTTGTTTTCCACCGGCATCATCACCTTCCAATTCCATTTTATAGGATGCTGTTTGTTCAAGCAAGATGTTTTGAAGGGAAGATGAATGTAGATTGTTTTGTCCCTTTTTCATGGCAGTAATGTCCACGAATTGTTCAAATTTGACATTGAAGCTTTTCTTCAAAAAGCTAAAAGTCCCGGCTGCTCTGGTAAACATAAAGCAGCGTTTTAAAAAATAGCAGAGAAATCGGCATAAAAGACCTGGGTTACGAGTAAAATATACCGTTGAATGTTCATTCGGCGTTCATTGACCGCGCTTTCATTAGCCAGCTAAAATAACGGTAGACAAGTTAATAAGTGATGGAGATTCGGAGATTCATGCTTTTCCGCCTTTTCTCAAGCAGAGAAGGCTGATGAAGTGTGGGTCTTTTTTGTTTGCTTCAATCCGGGACTTGTTCAAATTTTACTATAGGAGGGTTCACCTTGTTTTCATTTATGAAGCCGGCTCCGCCGATAGAGAGGTTGCCTGATGAAAAAATTGACGCGGAGTATAAAAAACTGAGATTTCAAGTTTTTGTCGGAATTTTTGTCGGTTACGCAGGTTACTATCTGCTCCGGAAAAATTTTTCCATTGCGATGCCGTATTTGATTGAGGAGGGATTTACAAAATCAGAGCTTGGGTTGGCCTTGTCTGCAATATCGATTGCTTACGGGATCAGCAAGTTTGTGATGGGAACCGTGTCGGACCGGAGCAATCCCCGGGTATTTTTGCCGGCGGGATTAATTCTTTCCGCTGTTATCAGCTTGCTCATGGGGTTCATTCCATTCTTCACCTCATCTATCGCGATGATGTTTATCATGCTGTTCCTGAACGGCTGGGTTCAGGGAATGGGCTGGCCGCCGGCAGGTCGCACCCTTGTACACTGGTTCAGCGTGAGTGAAAGGGGGAATAAAACAGCGATCTGGAACATTGCCCATAACGTTGGCGGAGGTGTGATGGCGCCGCTTGCCGTTTTAGGTGCGGCGATGTTTGCGCCAGTTTTCGGCGATTCGAAAGCGGGGTATGAAGGGGTATTTATTTTACCTGCATTAGTAGCGATAATTATCGCTGTTGTTTCTTATTTTTTCATACGCGACACGCCTCAGTCCGCCGGGCTGCCGCCGATTGAAGAGTACCGTAACGATTATCCAAGCAAATTGAAAAAGACGTTTGAAACAGAGCTGACAACGAAGGAAATCCTTTTTAACTATGTATTAAATAACAAGTGGGTATGGGCGATCGCGGTTGCAAACATTTTTGTGTATTTTGTCCGCTACGGTGTTCTGGACTGGGCGCCGACCTATTTAAGCGAAGAAAAAGCATTCAATATGAACAAGTCAAGTATGGCTTATTTCTTGTATGAATGGGCGGGCATTCCAGGAACGCTATTGTGCGGCTGGATGTCGGATAAACTATTTAAAGGGCGCCGGGGACCGGCTGGTTTTGTGTTTATGCTCGGGGTGCTGGCTGCCGTTCTTGTTTACTGGTTTAACCCTCCAGGAAATGCGGCCGTTGACATGGTATGTCTGATTGCCATCGGCTTTTTGATATACGGTCCGGTAATGCTGATCGGACTGCAAGCGCTTGATTTCGTTCCGAAAAAGGCGGCGGGCACCGCTGCAGGATTAACAGGGTTGTTCGGCTATCTGGGCGGGACGGTGACAGCCAATGCGTTGATGGGAGTGGTGGTGGATGCCTCAGGCTGGAATGCCGGGTTCCTGCTGTTAACCGCTTCCTGCATTCTCTCGATTGTTATTTTCGCCTTTACTTGGAATGTCCGCGGTCAGGAAGTCGTCAAAGGTCGGCACGTTTGAAAAGAACATTAAATGGAAGAAACTGTTAATAAACCGAAAGCATCCTTTTTTTACGCCGCCTCACCTTCTGCTATAATAAAAAACAAGAAAAAAACCGGGACCTGGGGTGTGAACAAAAGTTCACACCCCAGGTCCCCGACAATTTGATGAAGGAGGAAAATGGATGATCTGGGTTGGGTTGACAGGTTGGGGTGATCATGATTCCTTGTATCAGAACGCGCGCCCCGCAAAGGATAAGCTGGCGGCATATGCGGGGCATTTTCCTACCGTGGAACTGGATTCGAGCTTTTATGCTGTCCCGCCCCGGCGTAATGTGGAAAAGTGGATACAGGAAACACCGGAAAATTTTACGTTTGTCGTCAAAGCGTATCAGGGGATTACCGGACACCAAAGGGGCGAGATTCCCTTCCAATCAAAAAAGGAAATGTTTGACGCATTCATCCAGGCGGTCGAACCACTGAAACAAGCGGGAAAATTAGCGATGGTGCTTTGCCAGTTTCCACCGTGGTTTGATTGCCGCAAGGAAAATGTGGATTATTTGCGCTATTGCCGCAGCAAATTTAAAGATGTGGATGCCGCCCTCGAATTCCGCCATCAATCGTGGTTTACCGATACATACAAGGAAAAGACGCTGGAGTACATGAAAAAAGAATGCTGGATTCACAGCATATGTGATGAACCGCAGGCCGGAGAACGATCGATCCCTTTCGTACCGGAAGTGACCACTCAGGAAAAAACGCTGGTTCGTCTTCACGGTAGAAATGTGTACGGCTGGAACAAGCCGGCAGATGGCCAGGAATGGCGGGACGTCCGCTACCTCTATGACTATAACAGCGAAGAAATCGCAGAACTGTCCTCTAAAATAACAGCCATTGCCGAAGGAACGCAGGAATGTTTTGTATTATTTAACAATAATTCCGGCGGGCATGCCGCAGGCAACGCCAAGCAGTTTATCGAGCAAATAGGTATAAAATACCGTGGCTTGGCACCTCGACAATTAGACCTATTTAGTGAATAATAGAATCATAACTTATCTTATCTTTTGCAGTTAACGGAGCTGCTCCATCCGAAGGGCGGTAGGAGCGGTTTCGCTATTTTAAATATACAGATAAAAGTGTCTGTTTAAAAAGATAAAAACGATTTCTTGAACAAACACGATCAGTAATCAGGTGACGTCATTTTTTCAGGCAGGCAAAATCATGGCCGCTGACCCATGCACGCCGGTTCTGAATCAAATTTCTCCCTGACAGCTTGCGGGCGAACCAAATGCGACGGTTGTCCGCATTTCCAAAACTTTTCAAGAAGGAAGCAGGCAGAAAAAATGGAATGGATATTGTTGGTTTTCTTAGGGCTCGTTGCTTCCATTTTAGGCAGCATTATGGGGTTGGGCGGAGGTATTATTGTTGTTCCGGCACTGATGATCTTAAGTGCTTATTCTCCGTTACTAAGCGATATCACCCCCCAGGTTGCTGTTGGGACATCCCTGCTGGTGATGATTTTTACAGGACTTTCATCGACACTGGCCTATTTAAAGCAGAAAAAGGTAGATATTCAGAGCGCGCTGATTTTTTTTGCCGGCAGCGGTCCGGGGGCATTATTCGGAGTCTGGCTAAATAAAGACATCAATACAGATTTTTTCTTGGTGATATTTGGCGGCTTCATCATCCTTGTCTCTTTTATACTAATGGTGCGAAAACATATCAAGCCGCTGAAGCGGAAACCTTCCGGGATCAAACGAAAGTATATAACGGAGGCCGGGGAAACGGAAGAATACGGGTTTCAGCCGGTCATTGCTGTATCGATTGCCTTTATCGTCGGGATGTGTTCCGGCCTGTTTGGAATTGGCGGCGGCTCGCTGATGGTGCCGGCAATGATCCTGCTATTCGGGTTTCCGCCGCACTTGGCTGTGGCGACATCGATGCTGATGATTTTTCTGTCGGCCATCGTCAGCTCCATTACCCATCTCTCTCTCGGAAATGTAAACTGGTTATATACACTGGCATTGCTGCCGGGAGCCTGGTTTGGCGGGCAGCTTGGAGCGGCGGTTAACCGCCGGATGTCAAGTGATGCAGTGGTACATTTACTACGCGTTTTCTTGATTATTATCGGCGTGCGTTTAATATATCAAGGCCTGACCGGCTGATTGACATTGTCTTACGTTGGAATAGGAGGTAACAACTTTGCCTAAACTGCGCATTTTACATACAAATGACCTGCACAGTCATTTGGAGCGTTGGTCTTCTGTTGCTGCCTGGATTAAAGCGAAGCGGGCGGCAGCCGCGGCAGATCGCGAGGATTTTCTGCTGGTTGACATCGGAGATCATGCAGACCGTGCCCACCCGGTAACGGAAGCGTTAAGGGGAAAAGGAAATGTAAGCCTGTTGAACATGCTCGATTACGATGCCGTAACGATAGGAAACAATGAAGGAATTACCTTTTCAAAAGCGAATCTTGACGCTATGTATGAGCAGGCCGGTTTTTCCATCATTGTCAGCAATTTGTTTCATGAAAACGGGGAAAGCTCCCCTTGGCTGAAGCGGGCGGAAATTCTTACAACCGCATCTGGTATTCGCATCGGAATAATCGGTGTAACCGTACCGTATCATTTATTTTACAAAACCCTCGGCTGGAACGTTACCGATCCGTTCACATGCGTCGGGGAATTGGTGGGAGAACTCCGGGATCAGGTTGATTTTCTCCTCTGTTTATCCCATTTAGGACTGCCGGATGATGAACGGCTGGCTGAGCAATTTCCCGATGTCGATTTGATTTTGGGAGGACACACTCATCATGTGCTACCGGCAGGAAAAAAGATAAATGACACTTGGATTAATCAGGCTGGCCGCAACGGAAAGTATGTCGGGGATATTACCGTTCCATTTCAAACACAGCGCGTCGGATTTTCAAGCGGAACGCCTGTGATCCGGACCGAACTGGTTGATCTGAATATCAAGGATAAGGCTGTCGATGAAAAGCTGGCAAAGCTATCGCAGGAGGCAGCCGCTATACTAAACAAAAAAGTCGCCTCCTTAAGCAAGGAGATGAAGGTGAACTGGAGCGAACCAACGCTGCTCACAGAAATGTTGGCAGAGGGCTTGCGGGAATGGTGCGAGGCTGAAATCAGCATGGTGAATGCAGGGGTAATTCTTGATGACCTCCCGGCAGGTGAGATTACTTACATGGATATCCACCGTATTTGTCCCCATCCGATCAACCCGGCGACGGTCATGATTTCCGGGGAGCAGTTGCTTGAACTCATCAGGCAGGGGCAAAAGCGGGAAATGGTGGAATTTCCACTGAAAGGTTTCGGCTTTCGCGGGAAAGTCCTTGGCGCGCTTGTTTTCGACGGACTGACGGTGACCGGCGCCGGAAGGTATATCCGGGCCAAGGATGTATTGATACATCATCGGCCCCTTGATAAAAAGCGACAATATAAATTGGCCACCGTCGATATGTTTACGTTTGGACATATTTACCCGCCCATCAGTTCGATTGCGGAAAAAGTGTATTACATGCCGGAATTCCTTCGCGATGTTCTTGCCTGGAAGCTGGCAAAAGCAGCTGGAGAAACGGGAAGTGGCTAAAAAATATAACGGGCGGTCTTTTCCAGTGTTTGTTCAAAAAAATGGTTTTTTATCTTTTGGAACAACCACGAAAAAGAACTGTCACTCTGACCATTACCATTGGAAGCCGGCGGCGCCCGGCAATGTTTCACAGCAGGACTGACACGATTTTTTTCCTTTCTCATAGGCTGGTATGGAAGGAAAACCAGCTGTTTTGCAAGAAAGGGGTGGCAACGATGGTGGAGGTTTGTCCGATGTTTATTGAAGGGAGGCCATTTACAGCGATCACTGTGGCTTTGCCAAAAACAAAATTATTAGTCGTGACGAATGAAAAAGGGTACATTATGTGCGGTGCATTGGACGTAGGATTGCTCAACGAAAAATTGAAAGACAGAAAAGTTATTGCCGGACGGGCGGTAGGAGTCAAAACGATTGCCGAACTTCTGGAGGCACCCCTTGAATCAGTAACGATCGAAGCAGAGAATGCAGGAATTCATAAGGGCATGAAAGGAAAAGCGGCCCTGCTGACATTATCATAGAAACAGTACTTTGCGCAGCTCCTGCAGAAAAGGCGGAGCTGCCCCAACTAACGGAAGAAAAAGGACGGGATTATTGATGAGGATACGGTCAATCCATTCATTGACGGAAAACGATCGCTTAGCAAAGGCAATTTACAACGAAAACGGACAGATTCTTTTGAAAAAAGGAGTAACACCAACCTCAGGAATGATTACCCGTTTGAAGAAAAAAGGGATATCGTATGTTTATATTGAGGACGAGCTCACCGAGGGCATTGTTGTTTCCGATGCCATTGGAGAAAAAACACGGGCACAGTCCCTTAAGACGATCCAGAGTAGCTTTCAATCGATGTCTGATAAGCTTGTATTGGGAAAATCCATTGACATGGACAAATTTACACCTGCCTTTTCTAATGTTATAAAAAATATCCTGTCTGAAGTCAAAGCGAACGGGGAAGCTATCTCCATGCTGTCTGATGTTTTTTGCTATGATTCCTATATTTTTCATCATTCGTTGAATGTGGCTGTCTATGCGCTTGCGTTAGGAAGGAAATACGGTTTGATGGAAAAAGAGCTGGAGGAATTAGGGCTGGGTGCGATCCTTCATGATGTCGGCAAGATTTCGATCCCCGTTGAAGTGTTGAATAAGCAAGACAAGTTGACGGATGAGGAGTTCTGCTTAATCAAGGAGCACTCCACCGTTGGTTTCGAAATGCTGCGGAAATCCCATACGATTTCAATGGTTACCGCCCACTGCGCTTTCCAGCATCATGAGCGGCTGGACGGCTCCGGTTATCCACGGGGGATAAAGGGAAAGGATATTCATTTGTACGCAAAGCTGATCGGCCTTGTGGACGTCTTTGATGCAGTGACGGCGAACCGGGTGTACCGCAAAGCAATGCTTCCGCACGAAGGGTTGGAATTACTGTATTCCGGGGCAGATACGAAATTTGAAAAAGAGATGATCCAGGCGTTTGCCAAAACGGTTGCCATCTATCCGCTCGGGCTGGAAGTCCGCTTGAGCGACGGTAGAATCGGCATTGTGGCAAAGCAGAACAATAACATTTCTTCCCGCCCGGTAGTGCGGATTATCACGGAGGAAGAAAACATGGTAACGCCGTACGAAATCAATTTGGAAGAGCACTTGGATGTGATGATCGTTTCTTGTGAGAACTGTTTATCCCAGCATGCGGCATCATAATTTTTTCCGGATTGATTCAAAAGGAAGGAAGCAGCATCGTTTTTCTTATCGACGGTGGCGCTTCTGCCACAAGCATATTAGCACTATTGACTTCATGGACAGAAAGGTGATTGGAATGAAACAGTACGCAGAACTGTGCAGACATATATTGGAGAACGGGACGGAGAAGGAGGATCGGACAGGAACGGGAACAATCAGCACGTTCGGTTACCAGATGCGGTTCGACTTCAATGCCGGTTTTCCGCTGTTGACGACAAAAAGACTGGCGTTGCGGGCAATTATTCATGAACTGTTGTGGTTTATTCGAGGAGATACCAATATTCGCTATCTTCAAGAAAATAATGTTCGTATTTGGAATGAATGGGCGGATGAAAACGGCGATTTAGGTCCGGTTTACGGCAAGCAGTGGCGATCGTGGCCGACGGCGGACGGCGGAGCAATCGATCAGCTTGGAGAAGTGGTCAAACAGATTAAAACGAATCCTGATTCGCGTCGGCTGCTCGTCAATTCATGGAATGTGGCTGATTTGGAGCGAATGGCGCTGGCGCCATGCCACTGCCTGTTTCAGTTTTACGTCTCAGAGGGAAAACTATCATGTCAGCTTTATCAGCGAAGCGCGGATGTTTTTCTCGGCGTGCCGTTCAATATTGCCTCGTATGCGCTGTTGACAATGATGATCGCTCAGGAATGCGAGCTTGGTCTTGGCGAGTTTATACATACGTTCGGCGATGTCCACATTTATAAAAATCACGTGGAGCAAGTGAAGCTGCAGCTGACAAGGGAGCCGCGGCCGCTGCCGAAAATGTTGTTAAACCCGGCACGCAAAAAAATAGAAGATTTCACGATCGACGACTTCGAGCTTGTTGATTACGATCCCCACCCGCATATCAAAGGGGAGGTTTCCGTATGATTTCGATGATCGCCGCCATGGGAGAAAACCATGTCATTGGACTTGAGGGGCGGATGCCGTGGCATTTGCCGAACGATTTGAAGTTTTTCAAGCGGGTGACTTCCGGCCACGCGGTGGTAATGGGAAGAAAAACGTTTGTATCCTTGGGAAAGCCTTTGCCGGGAAGGCGAAATATCGTTGTCACGAGAGACCGGACATTCTCGCCGGCCGGAGTGGAAGTGATTCATTCCCTTGAGAAGATAAAGGATGTCCGCGATACAGTGGAAGAAGTTTTTGTGATCGGCGGTGCAACGCTTTATAATGAAATGCTGCCATTTGCCGAAAAAATTTATTTGACGATCATACACGAGAAGTTTGCCGGAGACACCCTTTTTCCGAAGCTGAACGAGCAGGAATGGCAGGTCGTCTCCACGGAAAAAGGCATCATCGATGAGAAAAATCAATATGAACACACGTTTTATGTGTACGAACGAAAATAGGGACCATGTCCCCGAATTTTTTGTGAAAAAGCTGTCCCCCTTCTGCATATGTATTGTATGAGAAGGGGGTTAAGCAGCATATGAGAAAAATCCGTACCATTCGTCCCCGCAAGAAACGGAGAGGCCCGCTGCCATTCCGTCATGTTTTTTTGATTTCGCTGTTAATATTCTGCTTTTTGACTGTCCAGGGACTCATCATCATTGAGAAAGGGATTCGGCCGACGCTTGTGAATATCGCGAAAACGGAAACACAGCGCATCGGCACCCTGGCGATCAATGATGCGATCTCGAAAAAAATTCTGGAAGAGCTTGGTCTGGAGGATCTTATTGTCTATGAAAGGGATGCTGCAGGTAAAGTCACCTACGTTGACTTAAATGCCGTTATTTATAACCGGGTGTTAAGGGAAACGGTCAAGCGGGTCCAGGATTATCTAAATGCGATTGAGCGCGGAGAAATCAGGGATTACAGCTTGCCGACAGATGTTGATGTCGAGCGGGACGGAGCAACGTTTTCCGAAGACGGTATTATACATATGATACCGCTGGGACAGGCGACGAAAAACTCGCTGCTTGCCCATTTAGGGCCGCGTGTCCCTGTTCGTTTATCTGCCATTGGAGATGTCAAGGCAGACTTTGACTACGAGTTGGAAACAACTGGAATTAACAATACGTGGATCAGCGTTTCCATTCACATTGAAGTGGATGTAAAAATCGTCATCCCGTTCGCCACGGATACCGAAGTGGTGAAAACGTCGATACCGGTGGCGATGGCATGGGTGCCGGGGGACGTGCCGAATTTTTACAGTACCGGCAGCAGCGTTGCTCCTGGAGTTGTACTGCCTGAAGGAGGCGGTGAAGAAGATATCGAAATATTCACCGGTAACGAGGGGGAAAATGACAGGTAACAAAGGAAAAATATAGTTCTTGCAAAGGAGTACATTATTTGATAAACTCAATTGGGTTTGACAATTGAATCGGTACATTACCTCATCAACAATGGGGTAGAGGTGCGAAGCTTATGAGTAAAAATCTGGAGTTTGGACGACGTGGAAAGATTTTGAAGGGAAGCTTTGCCGAAGCGGTTGATTTTGTCCGGAGTCAACTGGCTGGGGCTGCATTGAATAAGTGCAGCACTGTCACTCAAGGAATCCGGGAGTGGAGAGCTACTGAACAACATCATGATGGTGGGGAATGAACTTCTTTCATTAGGCAGTAAAGGAGGTTTTTCCTTTGCTGTTTTTTTTATTGGCTCTTTTGAACAAACACATATACTATTTTTGAAGGAGGAGAATCTATGGAACACGGAGCACTGTCGCTCATACCGCCGATATTGGCTTTGCTCATGGTGATGTTTACGAGACGCGTGCTGCTGTCTCTCGGCGTGGGGATTATCGTCGGCGCCCTGATGATCAATCAGACGCAGGACATGATGATCAACGAAAGCCTGAATCTCATTATTTCCATCGTCACCGGAATATTTGTCGTAGACGGCGGCATTAACACTTGGGAATTTTACATTATTTTATTTTTGCTGATTTTAGGGATCATTGCCTCGCTCGTAACGCTTACGGGCGGAGCGCGGGCGTTTGGTGAATGGGCGCTCAAGCGGGTGAAAACGAGAACAGGCGCGCAATTCGTCGCCGGTCTGCTTGGGATCTTGATTTTTATTGATGACTATTTTAACAGCCTGACCGTCGGTAATGTGAGCAGACCTTTTTCCGACCGCCACCAAATTTCAAGGGCGAAGCTGGCTTACATCGTCGATTCCACTGCGGCGCCGATGTGCGTGATTGCACCGGTCTCCAGTTGGGGGGCATACATCATCACCATTATCGGTTCGATTTTAGTGACGCACGGCGTGAGTCAATATGGCGCTTTGCAGGCATTTTTGTTGATGGCGCCGATGAATTTCTATGCGATCTTTGCGATTTTGTTTGTGTTTGCCGTAGCTTATTTCAAGCTTGATTTTGGGTCGATGCGGACGCATGAACAACGCGCTCTTGAAACCGGTGAACTCGTTGATAAAAGTAAAGGAGCGGTGCCGGGGGGCAATGACGATATGAAGCCGCTTGGCAATGGACGTGTAGGGGATCTGCTGTGGCCGATTGCCACGTTGATTGTCGCAACCGTGATTTTCATGATTACGACCGGGATTCAGGGGACGGAAGGGGAAAAAAGTATTTTGGCGACGTTTGAAAACACGGATGTTGCCGCTGCGCTCGTATACGGTGGACTCGTCAGCCTGGCAGTGACCGTTGTCATCACCATTTTGCGCAAAATTCCTGTCAAACAGTTTAGCCTTGGCATCTGGTCCGGAATCAAGTCCATGTTGCCTGCCATTTATATTCTTGTTTTTGCTTGGACGATCATCGAGATCATTGGTGAATTAGGCACAGGGGAGTATCTGGCAAGTCTCGTTAACGAACACATCCAAATCGGCTATTTACCGGTCCTGCTGTTTGTCATTGCCGGCTTTATGGCTTTCTCAACGGGAACTTCGTGGGGAACGTTCGGCATCATGCTACCGATCGCAGCTGACATTGCCGCGGTGACGGATATTAACATGCTGTTGCCGGTGCTTGCTGCTGTCTTGGCTGGAGCGATTTTCGGCGATCACTGTTCGCCGATTTCCGATACAACGATCCTGTCTTCAGCGGGAGCGGGCAGCCATCATATCGATCACGTTCTTACCCAGCTGCCATATGCGCTGATCGTCGCTTTTATTTCGATTGTCGGCTTCCTGGTACTGGGCTTCACAACAAATGTTTTTCTGGCATTATTAGCGGCAGCAGCGGCATTTGTCGCCGTTATTTTCATCGTGAACGCTTGTATCCGCGGTATCTACGGAAAAGCGGAGCAGCAATAAAAAATGTAGCCAAAGGGGTGTCGCAAAAGGGTGGTTTTCCCTTTTGAGACACCCCCGAAGCAATGAGCGAAGCCGTTGCATCTTTTCAAAAGCCCGATAGGTGTGGTTTTTTCCTATCGGGCGTGCAGCGACGAGCAAAGCTACGATGCCTTTCCCATCGAGTTGTCTCGACGGAGAGTCATCGAAGCTTTGCTTGCAGAGGAAGAGACAAGCACGGACCCATTGCCCGATATTTTTTTACAAAAAGATCGGTTTTTATCTTTTTGAACAAGCACGAAGCAATGAGCCATTCTTCACTGAGGCACTGCGAACTGTCTCATCGTGTCATCGTGCGCGATGGCACTTGGACAGACGTCGGTGCGCTACTAGTAGAGGAAGAGACAATGGGTGGAGCCGATGCATTCTTTTCAGGCCGACTGTGAGTGGTACTTAAGCGGAATTGGAGGATGACGACATTTCGCCGTTGCCCATAGGACGTGGGCAGCACTTAGGCGGAAGTGGGTCGCATCGTGCGGAACCATTGCCTTTTTGAACAGACGCTTATCGTTTTGGCTTTTGACACAGCCCGCTTCGCGCATTTGTGCCAGATGACGGATTAGTGTTAGGAAGCGGCATTAATGTTCTTCAAGATGACTTGTGAAAAAGAAAGTGGAAAAGGTATATTCCATTTATTACAAATTTTTTTTTTTTTAAACATGTTGTTCTTGTTTTTCTGACATAATGATTATTGTAATTTATTACTATTTATATACGAGAAAATTGTTCGAGGATACCGGATATTTATGTATATTTATCAACAATTCCGTGAATATTTATTTATATTTTCAGATTTATATAGAATATTTCGAAAATGTTTTGACAAACAAGCAATACAAATTTATAATAAGACAACATACAATATATTTTTCATTCATATATGTAAGTAGAAGGAGGAAGAAAAAAAGCACTATATCCAGAATAGTCAGAATAAACAAAAAATAACCACAGTAAATTGAATTTGGGAAGGAGAAAAGGTTCATGGGTCGAGAACAATGGGGTACTCGGGCAGGTTTTATTTTGGCTGCGGTCGGATCTGCCGTCGGCTTGGGAAATATTTGGCGGTTCCCGTATGTAGCGTATGAAAATGGAGGAGGAGCATTCTTTTTACCGTATTTATTTGCACTTTTAACAGCGGGAATTCCGCTGTTAATCATGGAATTTACTATCGGTCACAAATATCGTGCTTCCTCTCCGCTGGCCTATGCAAGAATGAGCAAAAAGGCGGAGTGGATCGGATGGTGGCAAGTTCTTATCTCATTTATTATTTCCGTTTATTATTCTGTCATTATCGCATGGGCAATGTCTTACAGTGTCTTTGCTGTCAACCAGCGCTGGGGGAGTGACACGGGAGGATTTCTTTTTGAAGATTACTTGCAATTGGCAGATGCTCCCGGACAGTTTGGCGGCATTGTCGGCGGCGTGTTCATTCCGCTTGTCATCGTGTGGGTGATCGCTTTGGGTGTTTTATTTCGCGGGGTTAAAAAGGGAATTGAAATGGCAAACCGCATTTTTATTCCTTTACTAGTGTTTCTCTTTTTAATCATCGTCTTCCGAGCGGTTACACTTGAAGGGGCATCGACAGGTTTGAACGCATTTTTCAAACCGTCGTGGGACGCGATTTTGAAACCGGATGTATGGGTGGCGGCATACGGCCAGATTTTCTTTAGCTTATCGATCGGCTTTGCGATTATGATTACGTATTCCAGCTACCTGTCGAAAAAATCGGATATTACGAACAATGCGTTTATCACCGGCTTCAGCAACTCCGGCTTTGAATTGCTGGCAGGTATCGGCGTGTTCTCCTGCTTAGGGTTTATGGCGAACGCTGCGGGTGTTGGAGTGGACGAAGTCGCTGCCGGCGGAATCGGACTGGCATTTGTTGTTTTTCCAGAGATCATCAATACATTCCCGGGCTTAAACGGGCTGTTCGGGTTTCTATTTTTCGGTTCACTCGTTCTGGCAGGATTGTCTTCCTTGATTTCCATTGTGGAAACATATATTGCGGCAGCGCAGGATAAATTCAATGTTTCCCGGACAACAGCGGTTGCTATCGGTGGCGGCTTGGCAGCAGTTCTCTCCATCATTTTCGCAACGAGAGGCGGACTTTATTTCCTTGATGTCATCGATTACTTTATCAATTCCTTCGGGGTAGCCTTTGCCGGATTGCTTTCCGTTATTGCTGTTTCCTGGTTCCTGAAAAAGCTTCCGGAATTCCAGTCCCATGCAAATCAGGTGTCCGACATCCGGCTAGGCGGCTGGTGGCGCGTGTGTCTGGCTGTTATTACGCCGCTGGTGCTTGGTTGGATGATGGTGCAAAATGTTATTACAAATATTAAGGAAAATTACGAAGGGTATCCGACAAACTTTCTTGTAGCTTACGGCTGGGTTGTCGCTGTCGGAGTGATTTTACTCGGGTTCCTGATTTCAATGACAAAATGGAAAGCGGGACAACTGGAAATGCCGAAAGAAAATACGGAATCCGAAGAGGTGAGCAAATAATGGATGTCAGCGCAGTCGTGATGATGGTCGTCGGAATTCTTATTATTTGGGGCGGTCTCGCATTGAGTATTATCAATGCGGTGAGCACATCGAAAAATAAGTCATGATGAGAAGAGGTCAGTCCGGAATGCCGGGCTGACCTTTCGTGATGTACGGTCCGGGTTGGGAATTTGGCATGCTGGGAGAGTTTATCGATTTTTCTTATAGGGTATCAGCCCCCCGCCTCTAAGCGTTAGTGTAGGTGGGATTTTAAATCAGGTGGAGTAGAGTCTCCACCTGATTCCCCGAAGTTTTCAGCTTGCTGAAACGAGTTCACTTCTTTTTTTGCCGTTCGATTCTCTCCCATGCGCGTAAATGCGGATACGGGTCGAAGGACCATTCGATCAGTCCTGCGTCCTTATACATACCGTAGTGCAAATGCGGAGCAAATTTCCCCTGCGTTCCCGGTTTGCCGTAGCCTGAGCTGCCGACATAGCCGATCACCGTTCCTGGCTTTACGACAGTTCCCCTCTCAATGCCTTCTTCAAATCGACTTAAATGAGCGTAGTAGTGATAGACGTTGTTTGTGTCGCGAATGCCGATCCGCCATCCCCCGTATTTATTCCAGCCTTTTGATTCTACAATGCCGAAATTAGTGGCGCGAACAGGCGTGCCGTAGTCCGCAAAAATATCCGTTCCTTCATGGACGCGCCGGCCGCCCCAGCCACGGGCGTCACCCCAGGTGCTTCGGTAGCTGTAATTAAAGTGCAGCGGCATGGGAAAGGACCGGTCTCTTAAATCCAGCGTGTCCATCGTTTCGTAAACCTTCGCATGCCCTGAAATGATTTCCACAGCCTTGTCTTTTTGATAGTAATCCCATAAGCCAATTTTGATGTCTTCTTTATTTTGTCCGAATTTTTCCAGGTGTTCTGCGAAGGTGTATAAAACATCCTCATCATTGTTCCGGTCCGCGAGTCCGTCGCCGTTGCCGTCAAGACCGCTGCCGCCGAACAATGCGATGGAAATCGCGTTTGTATCTTCATGGTTTGGATTTTGTTCACCGGCCCATTTTTCAGGAGAATAATAAATCGCAATAAACCCTTCTTCTTCCGGAATATCTTTAAGAGCCTGTCGAAGTCCTCTTTCATAGCTGTCGGCGGCGGCTAAATAACACCAGGGAATTTGCGTAACTGCTTCTGTTTTTTTATACAGCGCCATTCTTTCACGGTATATTTCTTCCGAAGAAAGATCATCTGTCACTGCTGCCGAATAATACACTGGAAGGATGAAAAGAAGTAAAAGCAAGAAAATGCTTGGTCTGATGAGTTTTCCCATTTGTATGATTTCTCCTTTCATGCTTCATCCATAACATTAGTGTAGGGTAAATACCTTGTTTTCCATTCCAACAAATGTTGGTAATTCAATCTTTCAGCAGCAAATAAATCAAGGTCAAAACAGAAGTTTTGAGATTTATCTCTTTTCATGGTAAAGTAACTAATGATTATCTGCTTACTTGGAATACTGATAATATGTTTAAAAATACCGGACGAAGGAAGCGTTGATCTGAAAGGGATAATGAAACAGCGGGGGCGTGAGAAACGTGGCGAAACAGGAAGAATATATTCGTAAACCGGAATGGTTAAAAATAAAGTTAAACACAAATGAATCCTATACCGATTTAAAAAAAATGATGAGAGAAAAGCAATTACATACAGTCTGTGAGGAAGCTCGCTGTCCGAATATCCATGAATGCTGGGCAGTGCGCAAAACAGCGACGTTTATGATTCTTGGTGACATTTGTACTCGTGCGTGCCGTTTTTGTGCTGTCAAAACCGGCCTGCCTACAGAACTGGACTTGCAGGAGCCGGAGCGCGTAGCTGATTCAGTTGCCCAGATGGGACTGAAGCATGTGGTTATTACCGCGGTTGCCCGCGATGATCTTAAAGACGGCGGGGCGGGAATCTTTGCGGAAACCGTTCGTGCGATTCGCCGCAAAAATCCGTTTACCAATGTTGAAGTGCTGCCTTCGGATATGGGCGGAAAGAAGGAAAACCTGCAACTATTAATGGCTGCGCGTCCCGATATTCTGAACCATAATATTGAAACGGTCCGTCGGCTGACGCCGAGAGTAAGAGCGAGAGCTACCTATGAACGGTCCCTGGAATTGTTAAAAAGAGCGAAGGAAATGCAGCCTGATATTCCGACAAAATCAAGCTTGATGATCGGGCTAGGTGAAACGAAGGAGGAAATCCTGGAAACGATGGACGATCTCCGGGCTGTCGATGTTGACATCTTGACGATCGGTCAGTATTTACAACCGACGAAAAGCCATTTGAAAATCGAAAAATACTGGACTCCAGAAGAATTCCTGGAACTGAAAGAAATTGCTCTCCACAAAGGCTTTAAGCATTGTGAATCAGGTCCGCTTGTACGCTCTTCCTATCACGCGGATGAACAGGTCAGTGCGGCGGCACAGGCACAGCGCTGATTATTATTTGCTGCGGACGTACGCAGCAAGTTTATATCAAACATTGAAGGGGTGTCCCACAGCGTAGGTTGCTGTGAGACACCCCCTGTCAGTTGCGGCATTTTTAAAGATTGAAATTTCAGGTGAAATAAGGCAAGATAGATAAAAGGTAAATAAAGTGAGGTGCATAAGAGTGAAAACAGTTCGCATCCATGGAAATACATACGAATTAATGGAAAATGTAAAAGACGCCTGGAAGGAAGAAGAATTTATCAATCGTTTTAGCGATGTGTTGAATAAATATGATTATATTGTTGGTGACTGGGGCTATGAACAGTTACGCTTAAAGGGTTTCTTTGACGATTCTCATAAAAAATCGCATTTTGATGCAAAAATTAGTGCGCTGCCTGAATATCTTTATGAATACTGCAATTTTGGATGTGCGTATTTTGTCTTGAAAAAAGTCAAAAATTTAAAAAAGCAAGCCGTTGAATAGCCAGCTTGCTTTTCTTAAATGTAAGCTGCAATCTGACTTTAAGCGGTTGTTTCAAAAAGGTCGGTTTTTACCTTTTTGAACAAATACATGTTAGAAAGGATTGTCCTTGTTTTTGTTTTTGTCATCATGCGTCGGATGAGTCTCCGGATATTGCCGAGGCAAATGCTGATGCAGGTTTTTGTTTTCATAGGCGAAACCGCTGATGGCTTGCTGGCCGTCCTGCCATGGTGTACTTTTTCCGAGCGGAGGCTCATACGGGGATCTGTATGGACCTTCCGGAAAATCCTCGGGAATGATTTCGTTTCTGTATTTTTCAACAGGAATGACATCGGAATCTGGCCGGTGTTTGTTTTTCTTCATTTAAAAAGCACCTCCTACGTACTATTATGATACGTAAAGAAGTGCTTTTTATAAGAGGAAGTTCAAAAAGTGCGGGAACAGCGTCTGCGAATCTCGTCGTTGCGTTGCCCCTCACTGGTGACTAAATTATTTCCTGCAAAAATTCCCGAAGTTCGTGTGCGTCGGTGTCTGCTAACCGGAAGGCTTCCTCTAAATAGCCTGGTTCCTCCAGGTCATCCGTACCGATAATGGCCAGGCGGTTGGACTGGATATCAAGGACCAATTTTTTTCCGTAATAGCGGTTGGTTGTAATGATGGCAAGATCAAACCGCTGTTGTTCTCCCATAAAACTCACGTAGCGTATTCTTGTATCTTCGACTTCATCGTATAAGAAAAAACGTTCAGACAAGCTTCTTTTCCTCCCTTTTTTTATAAGGCAGCGATTGTCCTTGCTTGAGTTAATAGCTATTTTCACATGCCTGCTAGTGTCGTCAGTAAAATGAAACAGGGAGCGCTGGATTGTATAGCGGGATTTTTCTCCGGCTTGCTGTTTAGGTTATGAACGGTTTTAAGCGCCGTTTGCCATTAAAAGATGAGGCTTTTGATCAAGGCGATGATGGGTTTTAATAAAACGTACCGTCCCTGTTTTTGCCCGCATCACAATCGAATCGGTTTCCGCGATACCGCCGCTGAGCAAGCGAACTCCGCTCAATAAATCTCCGGAAGAAACGCCAGTGGCTGCAAAAATCGCGTCATCCCCGGCAACGAGGTCTTCCAATGAAAGAATTTTGCCAGGATCATCAATTCCCATTTGCTTACATCTTTTTCTCTCTTCTTCACTCATGGGAAGCAGACGAGCCTGCATATCACCGCCGAGCGCCTTAATAGCAGCTGCGGTGATCACGCCTTCGGGTGCCCCGCCAGTGCCGACGAACAAGTCATACTCTGTCTGCGGCATTGCTGCTGCAATCGCTGCTCCGACATCTCCGTCATCAAACAAGTTGACGCGTGCACCTTTATTCCGTACCCGCTCAATGAGCTCACGATGGCGAGAACGCTCCTGAATAGTGACGGTAACATCTTCTAACGGTTTATTCTTCATTTTTGCCACAATCTCCATCGTTTTTTCAATCGAATCCGTCAATCGGATTAATCCGGCTGCTTCCGGCCCGACGACAATCTTTTCCATATACATATCAGGTGCGTGAAGAAGTGTCCCGCGATCGCCGACAGCGATGACCGCCATTGCATTTGGATAGCCTTTGGCGACAATATTTGTTCCTTCGAGTGGATCCACGGCAATATCCACCTCAGGACCATCTCCTGTTCCTAACTTCTCGCCGATATACAGCATCGGTGCTTCATCAAGCTCTCCCTCACCGATGACCACTGTTCCCTGCATGTTAACAGAGTCAAACATTGTTCTCATCGCGGTCGTTGCAGCATCATCGGCTTCGTTTTTCACTCCGCGTCCCATCCATTGGGCGGAGGCCAGCGCCGCTGCCTCTGTGACCCGTACGATTTCCAAAGCTAATTCACGATCCAAAGCTAATTCCCCCAGTTTTCCTCAAAAGTTCCTGTAAGCGGATGGTTAAAAGTCATACACTGTGATTGATTAAATATACAGGACGCACTCCGCCAATTTGACATCCTTAAATAATTCCTCATAATAATAACAAAAAACGGCTTTGAAAGAAACATAATTCCTCATTTTGTGATAAAATAAGGGAGTTATGAACAAATGTGTTATACTATTGGAGAAACATTCAATGGCAAAGGTGTGATGGGATTGTATTTTGTTGACAGGGGTTTGCTGGAAAAAAGATTGCTAAACCTGGAGAAATATATCGCGCTTTTTTCTGAACAGGAAGAATGGAAAAGTCCGGTGGAAAGACTGGCATTGGAAAGAATGAGCCATGTCATGATCGAAATTATTATTGATGTCGGCAATCAAATGATTGACGGCTTCATCATGCGCGACCCGGGAAGCTATGAAGATATCGTTGATATTCTTGTTGATGAAGGCGTGGTTGCAGCATATGAAGGGGAATCCTATAAGCGCTTCATCGGTTGGCGAAAAAAGCTACTGCAGGAATACGGGCAAGTCGATCATCGCGAGCTCCTTGCCGCGTTGCTTGATACGAAAACGCACCTCGCCGCCTTTCCGAAACAAGTGCGTCGCTATTTGAAAAATGAACTAGGGCCAGTCTCCGCTTTTTTACCATAAGACTAGTTTCGAAAACGGAGATTGATGCTATTGTTTTTATCAGTTGGATAAAGGAACTGTCCGAAAAAATTCCTGCAATACAAATCGGTACCAATGACAAAGTTCGTGAAATAGTGAACAATCAGTGAACGCGTTTAAGTCAAATTTGTAAACATTTTAATTATTAAATTTACCATTCCACTGTCTTTCGGTAAAATTGAGAAAGAAGGACGGTGAGGAAAATGGCGATAAAAACCACCTCAACAAGAGATCAGATCCTAAGTTTAATTAAAAGAAGGGTTCAATTAACCGTCTCAACGATTGCAGATGAGCTGAATATAACAGAAATGGCTGTCCGCCGCCATTTAAATACATTAGAAAGAGATGGAATTGTTGAGACGCATTTGTTGCGGCAGGCTATGGGAAGACCGACGCATGTCTACCAATTATCGCATGACGGTCAGGAAATGTTTCCGAGAAACTACGGCCCGCTGACAATTGAACTTTTGAAGGATATCGTCGAGATGGACGGTGTGGAAAAGGTTCTTGAATTGTTTGAGCGCCGCAAAGAGAGAATACGGGAGAGGTACGAAAAACGATTGCAGTTCGGTGAGTTCGAGGAAAATGTGTATGAACTGGCGAGGCTGCAATCGGAAAACGGTTATATGGCGGAAGTTTCTAAAGATGGGGACGATTTGATTCTGGCGCAATATAATTGTCCAATCGCCGACGTGTCAAAGCAATTCCCGATGATTTGCGAAACAGAGCTGGCGTTATTTAAAGAGCTTCTGAAAACGGAAAAGATCCAATGTGAAATGTGTATGACGGCTGGACAGGAATCCCACTGTTATTATAGAATTCAAAGGTAATATATGTTCAAAAAGGAGGACATTACAGCGGCAAGAAGGTCGAGGCGCGGCCGGCGCGAGCAGCGGAGCGTACAAGGAACGTACGTGAGCAGCGGAGAGACAACGCAACGAAGAGATTCGCCGACGCTGTATCCCGGAGTTTTTGAACATCCTTAATATGTTGAAGTTCAAAAAGGAGGACATTACAGCGGCAAGAAGGTCGAGGCGCGGCCGGCGCGAGCAGCGGAGCGTACAAGGAACGTACGTGAGCAGCGGAGAGACAACGCAACGAAGAGATTCGCCGACGCTGTATCCCGGAGTTTTTGAACATCCTCTAAATACATGAGCAGGTGTCTTAGGAAAGGCGACGAACCTTTTTGAGGCACCTCTTTCTGCTGTTACAGCAGACGGCATTGCCCCGGATGAAAAATATGCAGCTTCCTGCAGCATAGAAAAAGAAATTTATGGAGGACGGAAATGATGAAACAATATCAAGGCTATTTAATCGATCTCGATGGAACAATGTATCGAGGAGAGGAAAAAATTGAAGCAGCAGCTGATTTTGTAAAACAACTGCATGACAAAAATATTCCCTATTTGTTTGTAACGAATAATTCTTCACGGACGCCGGAGCAAGTGGCAGCCAAACTGAATGCCATGAATATTGCAGCAACGCCGGAGCATGTGTTTACAACGAGTATGGCGACGGCCAATTATATCTCCGAGCAAATTCATTCAGCGGCGAAAGTGTATATGATTGGTGAAGAAGGGTTGGAGCATGCTTTAAAAGCAAAGGGGCTGAATATGGTAGATAATGAGGCGGAAGTCGTTATCATGGGTATTGACCGCGAAATAAATTATGAGAAGCTGTCAAAAGCATGCCTTGCTGTGCGCGCTGGAGCGACGTTTATTTCTACCAACGGTGATGTGGCCATTCCGAATGAGCGTGGGCTTCTCCCTGGCAACGGTTCGCTCACTGCCGTCGTGGAAGTCTCTACAGGAGTTAAGGCCGTGTACATCGGGAAACCGGAAGCAATCATTGTGAATCAGGCGTTGGAGGTACTGGGAACCCCGATGGAAAAAACGGTAATGGTCGGTGATAATTACCAAACTGATATAATGGCTGGAATAAATGCCGGGATGGATACGATTATTGTTCATACAGGTGTCACGTCAAAAGAGCAGTTGGAAACGGTTGAAATACAGCCGACATGGTCGATTGCCTCACTGGATGAGTGGGAGTTTTGATCCGAATCGTTGACCAAGTTTGTCAATGAAACGGCGGTGAGTGTTTAATAAGTTTAATCAAGCTCGAACCGGTCTCTGAACGAAGCAGCCATAAGGGTACGAGTAGAGTTTGACCATGTCCGAATCAAGTAGCGAAACCGCAAAACGACACGAATAGAAGTGAATCTTATCTGAAATGAACTTCGAAGCCACCGAACGAACGATAAAAAAAGCATTTAACGAAATGGGTTGCGACACCGCCTAACGGTGAAGAATAGCGGTTAATCGTGAACGAAATGAGTTGAGAATCCGCCGAATGGTAACGAATCAGGTTCCTGAGTGCCGAACGCGTACGCAATAGTAACGCAATGCAAAACATAGCAAAGTGGGCTTGAGAAGCGTCCTCTTCATGAAGCAGGCAGAAGCAGGAGTTGATGATTATTCTGCATCTTCCGCGCTGTGCGCCAACCGGCTGGATGCAGCAGCGGCAATTGCACCGACGATGTCATCTAAAAACGTGTGGCAGCCGTTGCTTTTTTTATTAAGCTCCTTTAATATTCCTGGTTTTTGCTTATCGATATAACCGTAGTTTGTAAAGCCGATCGAGCCGTAAACATTAACAATGGACAACGCGATAATTTCATCAACGCCATACAGTCCTTCGTCCCGCTCGATAATTTCCTGCAATGGCGTGGCCAGCTTTTTTTCCTCCGCCAGACGGTCCAACTGAATGCCGGTCATGATGGCATTCTGGACTTCACGTTTAAGAAGCACACTTTCGACATGCTGCCGGCAGAGGTCAAGTGTTAAATCTTTATAATAATTGGATTGTAAAAAATAAACAAGCTCTGCTATGTCGTCAATGGTGACACCGCGATCAAGCAGCCAGCTTTTGGCTGTCTTCGTTAAGAATTCACTGTTTTTTTTCATTGTTATCCCCTTTTTGTCGTTGTTTTCTGTTGTTGCCGATACACAAAGTGCGACCCGTATGGGCAGATAATTGGAAGAGAGCGCTGCAAAGATTGCCTTTCCTGTAATGATGCTTTTATATAGTTTATCGTTATTCACGGTGGAAAGTGTATGTATTTAATAATGAAGTTCAAAAAGGAAGATATTCACAACAGCCAGCTCGAGCAGCTTCCTGCACGAAAACATACATGAGCAGCGTACAACGCAATGAAGAGATTCGCCGGCGCTGTTTCACGGACTTTTTGAACTTCCTTTAATACAATGTGTAGTGTATGTTCCGGAAGTGTTTTTATTCGTCAACCGCTCATGTGTTCGGAATCTCGGGGGCAGCATGGTGTCGCAGGTCAAGCCTACCAATCATAGACTACAGTACAGATGTCTAGGAAACGGAGGCGGATTCGTGATGCTGGAAAGAGAGATGGTTGACCATTTTAGAATATATCCGGATGAAATAGTGTTTATTGGCGACGATCAGCTTGTTTACGCCAACGCGGAAACATACTTGCTGCGAACGATCGATGACCGGACTCACCAGCAGCTGTCAGAGAAAATATCGATGGCGCAGTGGCTCACTCACCAGGGAGAAACAGATATTGCCATCTATATGAAACCGGCTGATAAAAGAAACACACTATTTATTGACGGGGATGACAAGGTTGTTTTTCACATCCCGCAGCAGCAAATGCATGACGGAAGCAAAAAAATGTCATTAGGGAAACGGCTGGCGCGCTTTCATGAGCGGGGGTATTCCTATTCACCAAAGGATAAAAAAGTGACTGCTTTTTTATCATCATGGAAGGAAAGATGGGAAAAACGGTTGGATCAGTTGGAGCATTGGTATGTAAAAATCTCGCAGAACCCGGAAAAGACGGCTTTTGACGAGCAGTTTTGTTTGACATTTCCGTATTTTATTGGCATCAGCGAGAATGCGATTCAAATGATGGCTGATTTGGCGATGAACAATACAGCCAATCAAATGACGCCGGCGAAAACCATTTGCCATGAACGCTTCCAGGAACACAGCTGGCTGACGCTTGAAGAAGAGATGGAATCTAGGGTGAAGGTGCCGACGGATTTTACGTACGATCACTACGCGCGGGATCTCGCGGAATATATCCGGACTGTCTGGTTAGAGCATGATGGAAACAGCAGAGGGGAAGAAATGATCGACACGTTTCTCAATCACTACGAATCGGAGCATCCGTTAATGCTGATGGACCAGCAATATCTTTTTGCACGTCTGTTATTTCCGGCGCATTACTATGAAAAAATAGAACAATATTACCAGACAGGGCATCAGGGAAAAAAAGCGCTGCTGCAAACGGATTGTCTCCGCCTTTTCCATTTCTCCGCGGATTATGAACGATTGCTCACATTCATTTGCAGACGCTATCCGCTGTTAATAACAGGCAATGTCATTCCGCAGTGGATACGTAAAGGAGATTTTTCCTGGCAAAGCGGCTAATAAAGAGAGTGCCCATGGATACAATTAACTACGGTAGCTTGATCTGCATGTACTTAGAAGGCTGCTCTCTGTTTCAGGGGGGAGGGAAATTGTCGAAAGCCAAATCTGGGGCTTGCGCCGTGCTTTTATTTTGAAAAGCGTCAGCTTGATAAAAGCCCGATAGGAGGGGCAACTCCTATCGGGGAATACAACAAACTTAATGAACTGCATTGGACAGCTTATTACTGATTTTAGAGGATCTTAATTCTGTTGTGTTCTTTTTTGAACACATATTTTTATATAAAATTCAGCTTAGAATACTTGTTCTAATTCAGTAACTCCGGGAACTTCCTCAAGAAGGGCACGTTCAATCCCGGCTTTTAACGTAATGGTTGAACTAGGGCAAGAACCGCAGGCGCCCATCAGACGGACTTTGACAACACCTTCATCAACGCCGACTAGTTCCACGTCGCCTCCGTCACGGAGAAGGAACGGACGTAATTTATCGAGTACTTCTTGTACTTGCTCTTCAATTGTAGCGTTTGCCATTTTAAAACACTCCTTTCTTTATGTTCATTATAATATCCAAACGAAAAAAAATCCATGAACAACGATTGTTTTTTCTATATCGATTATTATAAATATGTCAATAATGTTAATTTTATTTTCCAGCGTGATACAATACAAGTATTGTGGCAAATAACGTTGTTTTTTATGTACGCTCTTTTCTAAAAGTATCAAAGTTTACGAAAATAGCCGCCTATGCAAAGTCAAGCGGCTGAATCCCCCCTCGTTCCGTCGACAATGACATGTGGCGTAAAGTTGCGAGGTGTGAATGACCTACTGTTAGAGCACGAACATCAAATTGAGGAGAGGCGATAGTGATGAAACCAATTACATTCGTTGTATTCGGAGCGGAAGAGAAGTGTGCCAGCTGCATTCATTTGCCTGGTGCCCTGGAAACGATGGAATGGCTTGAGGCGGCGGTTCAGCGCAAATTTCCTGATCGGACGTTTGAATTCCGCTACTGCGATATTGAAAAACCGCAGACGGACGAGGAAAAACAGCTTTCTGAAAGAATATTGAATGATGAATTTTTCTACCCGCTTGTTTTGTTAAATGGAGAAATAGTTGCAGAGGGCAACCCGAAGCTGTCAGCTATTTTCGAAAAAATTGCGGCGATATAAAAGAAAATAGGCATGATTCGTGCCGGAAGAGCGGTCACAGGAAGCCGTAGTGTCCCGAAAGGCGCGTAGTCATGCCGGAAGAGCCGACACAGGAAGTGGTAGTGTCCCGAAAGGCACGAATCTCAACAGAAGAAGAGCCAATAAACCATGTTGTTGCAATCTTCTTTAATGTGTGAACAAAAATATTGCATCGGATTATTTCAGGAATAAATAATTCGAAAAAAGCCATTAAACATGTACATGTTTAATATCCTAAATGATATTTGTACATCCAAAGCACTCCGGATTTTAATACGCGGGGAACTCTCCCTGTGAGGGCCTTTTCTCCCATAAGGCCAAAGCCGTGCTTTTTTCCAAGCGAGCCCAATACTCCTTTTAATTTTATTTTTGGCATTTCCTCTGGGAACGCTTTGCCATCCCATTTTCTCAGCAAAAGCATGGAGATTTGATCGGCCAATGCTTCCGCCAATTGCGCGCTAGGGGCATGGTTGACGGCAGCACAGTCGCCGACAACAAACACTTCTTCATGCTCAGGTATTTGATAATACTTTGTTAAAATGATTCGTCCGATGCTGTCTTTTTCAACGGTTAACTTGCGGATGACGGTATTTGCCTGAATTCCTGCGGTCCAGACAATCGCATCGACGTGAACAGGCTTCTCGTTATTGAACAGTGTGCCGGGCTCTACCGCCGTAATGTTTGCCTCGTTAATGATATTTATTTGATGCTGGATCAGCCATTCTGTGACATAAAGATAGAGCTTAGGAGGAAACATCGAAAGGATATTTTTGCCGCGATCATAAATATGAATATTTAAATCCGGACGGCTTTCCCGAAGTTCGCTTGCCAATTCCACACCGCTTAAGCCGCCGCCAATGATGGCCACGCTGCCGTTTGGCTTGATATTATGGAGAACTTCGTAGGTTCTTCTTGCTTTTCTCATACTTTGTATACTTAATGTGTGTTCCGCTGCTCCGGGTATTCCGTGATAGCGGTCTTCACATCCTAATCCGATGACAAGATCATCGTACGGAAGCGTATCCCCACTTGCTAATTGAACTTGCTGTTTTTCTAAAATAATTTCGGAAACGGTTTCAAATTTCAGTTCAAGACGAACGTCATTTGGAAATGCAAGGCGCAGATGATTATCGGCAACTGTACCGGCTGCAAGAGCATAAAATTCTGTTTTCAAGCTGTGATAAGGCTCTTTTTCCACCAACGTAATGTTGATGTCTCTCATCTCCGAAGAATGAAGTAGTCGTTGAATGACTCGAAATCCCCCGTATCCGCCGCCTAATATAAGTAAATTCCGCACACGATCAGCCTCCTCTTCCATGCGAATAATGTGTAACGGTGGAGACAGATATTTTTTTCTATATCCACTATGAAAATAATAAAAACTTAGAGAACCATTTAAATAGTATCAGTTTTTTGTCGGAATAACAATATGTGAAAAGAATATTGTATTAAAATAACAATACATGTAGGAATTCAACAAGTGCGGTTAGGCATAGCCTACGGCTTTAGCGTTTCGTTCCCTCCTTGCTTTTTACGGAGGTCGGTGTCAGTTTAGCCGCGCCGCAATCTATGCCTGGAGGCACCATTTTAATCAGGGGCGGCAGTGCAATGTGAGCAGCTAGTTTCAGACGAGTGGTCGGGGGGATGGACTGGTCAAGCGAAGGTTGTTGACAAACTGTTCGATAACCGTTAGGATGATTGAGACAAAAGGGAGACTGACACAGAGGTGATGGATAAATGAAACCAATCATTGAATTTTGTGTCAGCAATTTGGCGAGCGGCACTCAGGCTGTGAAGGAAAAGCTGGAGCAAGATCCGAATCTCGATGTCATCGAATACGGCTGCTTAAGCTTTTGCGGTCAATGTGCCCGTAAAAAATTCGCCCTGGTGAACGGAGAAATAGTTACCGGTGATACAAATGATGAATTGCTGACCAATATATACAACTATTTAGAAGAAAATCCAATGTTTTAACATTCGCTATCGATAGTGTATCCGATAGCGTTTTTTTATTTTTCCCCTCTCTGCAAATGCAGCAATGTTGAAGTGCCACCTGCTACCGGGAGACAGGAAGATGTTCGGAACTGTGCAGGTGTGATACAATATGTCAAGAGATATTCCGCTGGATGATGGCAGGTGATAAAAAGTGAATCCGATTCCGTTTGAACATACATGGCCTTATGAAAAACAAATGGGGGAAATTTATTTGTCCGAATGCCCGTATTGTAAAACGAGCAATGTTCTGACCCATATGAAGGCGTCAAGTCTTGAACTGGCAAAGGAAAAAGTTAAACAACGTCTGAATTTGCCGTGTTGTCTCAGGACGATGACGATTTTGGAAGCAGACGATGACTATTTTTGGACGGATGAACCGCTACGCTGATGATAGGAGTTGTTGAAATGAATTTTACAAAAATGCACGGGCTTGGGAATCAATATATCTTTGTGAATCAGTTTGCTGAAGCTTTGGCAGAAGAGGATTTGTCTTCCCTTGCTGTGGAAGTTTCCGATATTTATACGGGAGTGGGCTCTGACGGACTGATTTTGATCGACGCTTCTGCCGAGGCGGATTTAAAGATGCGAATTTTTAACAAGGACGGCTCGGAGGCGAAAAATTGTGGAAATGGCCTGCGCTGTGTAGCGAAATATGCATATGAACGAAAGCTAGTTAGCTCCAGGCAAATGAGCATTGAGACGCTGGGCGGCATTGTCCGCGCCGAGGTTCATTTGCATCCGGGAACAGGGAATGTTCAACAGATAACCGTTGACATGGGATCACCGCGGCTTGCGCCAGCGGATATTCCCGTTTTAGAAACGGAAAAAAAGCCGGTCGTTCAAGAACCGCTGATCGTTGGAGAAGAGACATATTTGATGACGGCAGTGTCGATGGGGAATCCCCATGCAGTTTTTTTTGTTGAAGATATTCAGCAGGCTCCGTTAACAACCGCAGGCCCGCTCATTGAAAAGCACGCTCGATTTCCTGAAAGTGTGAACGTGGAGTTTGTCGAAATGGTTTCCCCGACAGAAATGCACTTCCGGGTATGGGAGCGGGGATCGGGGATTACCCAGGCGTGTGGAACAGGGGCTTGTGCGGCGGTGACAGCGGCGGTGCTTAATGGTTTTTCGGAAAAAGGGAAAGAAGTGCTTGTCCATCTGGCGGGCGGCGACTTACGAATCACTTGGGATGATGATGATCACGTCTGGATGAAAGGACCGGCGGAAACGATTTGCGACGGCATTTACTTTCCAAAAGGAAAGCGGGAGTAAACAACGCTAATGGCAGCGGTCGGGGTAAGTAATGGAATGAAGGATTTCACAGCAGCCATTATTAATAGCAAAATAAATTGTTCATAATAAGCGGGGTGTTGTCTCAAAAGATTGTTTTTTCCCTTTTGAGACGCCCACGAAGCAATGAGCGAAGCCGCTGCAGCCCGATAGGAGTGTTTTTTCCTATCGGGCGTACAGCGGACGAGCAAAGCTACGATGCCTTTCACATCGAGTTGTCTCGACGGATCGTCATCGAAGCTGTGCTTGCAGAGGAAGAGACATGCACGGAGCCATTGCCCTGATATTTTTTAAAATCGTTTTGGCTTTTGACACAGTCCCTTTTTGCCATTCGTGAAAACTGTTGTCGAAATATAGAAAAGTGAAAAATAGAAATTAGTATACTTGAATAGTATTGTAAAATGTATCGCGTTCAACTGGTGTTTTGTTCGCACCCTTAATCAAATGCACAAGCTCGCTCCGAGTTAATCCCTGAGAGGTTAATGCGCCGGCAGAATGGGAAATTCGTTCTTCGATCAAAGTACCGTGAATGTCAGAGCTTCCAAAGGAGAGCGCCATCTGTGTCAGTTGCGGTCCGATGTTGATCCAATAGGCTTTGATGTGATCAAAGTTGTCCAGCATCAGCCGGCTGATTGCAATCGTCCGTAAGTCATCGTATGCTGATGTTCGGCGCTTGAGGCCGGCATTCATACTTTTCGGCTGCATTGCCAATGGTATGAATACCATGAAGCCGCTGGTGCGATCCTGTAACTGCCGAAGTCTGTCCATATGAACTAAGCGTTCTTCCTTCGTTTCAATGGAGCCGTAAAGCATGGTTGCATGCGTTTTTAATCCAAGACCATGGGCTATTTCATGGACCTCCAGCCATTGATCTGTGGATGCTTTCTCAGGACTCATTTTCGCGCGATAACGTTCTGTCAATATCTCTGCTCCACCGCCGGGAAGGGTATCCAGTCCGGCTTTTATCAGTTCTTCCAGCACTTCCTTCATCGATAATCCGGAGATGCGGGAAAAGAATTCGATTTCTGCCCCAGTATATGCTTTTACCGTGCATTGAGGATAATGTTTTTTCAGCACACGAATCGTATCTAAGTAGTAAGCAAACGGTACTTCATTGTTATGTCCGCCGACGATATGGAATTCCCGGATGTTGTCATTCCAGCGGTCGGACACATACTTTAACAATTCCTCCTCGTTCATTGTATACGCGCCTTCTTCGCCTGGCTTGCGTTTAAATCCGCAAAATGCACAGCTGGCTTCACAAACATTCGTTGGATTGATGTACATATTTTCAATGAAATACACGTTGTCCCCGTTTTTTTGTTCATTTACTTGATTTGCCAACTGAGCAACAGTGAGTAAATCCGTTGTTTCGTAGAGCTGCAGGCCGTCTTCAATCGTGAGACGTTCGCCATTCAATACTTTAGCCTTAATGGCTTCCAGGCTTTGATCCATAATAATCACACTCATCCGTTTTTCCCCCTGTATCTTCCTAAATGATCATGTGAATGTATATCTGCAATGCAAACGACACATGCCCCTATGCTTCCATGGACCTATTTCGTAATTCAAAACTTCTACTCTATCTTACCATCATTTTTACAAGAGTGACAAATGGTTGTTATTAGAGTTTGTTCCAAAAGATCGGTTTTTATCTTTTTGAATATACTATTAGGAGCGAGGAAAAATGCCAGCTTCGGCTTCGATTTCTTGAAGCGGAGGGAGCGAAGCGATATAATAAAGTCAGCGTCAATAATAAAGAGGTGAAAAGCAATGCTTTCAATCAGCGATGCAGCAGTTTCGCAAGTAAGAAAAATGATGGAAGAGCAAGAAGAAGCGTCGGCATTTTTAAGGGTTGGTGTTCAAGGCGGCGGTTGCAGTGGTCTTTCTTACGGCATGGGCTTTGAAACAGAAAAAAAAGATGACGACACATTGCTTGAAATCAACGGCCTGAAGGTTGTAGTGGATCAGGAAAGCGCTCCTTTATTACAGGGAGTCGCCATTGACTATAAACAAAATATGATGGGCGGCGGTTTTACGATTGAAAATCCAAACGCCATCGCCACTTGCGGCTGCGGATCTTCCTTCCGTACAGCAACGAATGCCGGTACGCCGGAAGAGTGTTAGGGTGTTGTAAATTCAAAAAGTGTTTGTTCAAAAAGATAAAAACGAGAGCTTTTTGAACAAGCACGATAAGAGATGCTGAAAAAATCGGTTTTCAGTGTCTTTTTTTATTGCAGTTCCACTGACTTTACGGATCAATTTGGTCAGGATCAAAAGCCAAAACGATTAAAAAAATATCAGTGCAATGGTTCCGTGCTTGTCTCTTCCTCTGCAAGCACAGCTTCGATGACTATCCGTCGAGACAACTCGATGGGATAGGCATCGTAGCTTTGCTCGTCGCTGCACGCTCGATAGGAAAAAAACACTCCTATCGGGCTTTTGAAAAGCTGCAGCGGCTTCGCTCCTTGTCTCTTCCTCTGTCAGCATTGCACTGATGTCGATCCAAGTGCCATCGCGCGCGATGACACAATGAGACAGCTCGCTGCTCCTCGGTGAAGTGTGGCTCATCGCTTCGGGGGTGTCTCAAAAGGGAAAACCCCCCTTTTGAGACACCCCCTTTCTTACCTTTTTGAACACACACTCATTAGAATATATTAAAACATGCTTGAGCTGTGTCCCGGATGCAGGCTTGCAGTAGGGTCAATATAAGATTTGGCATTATTGACCGCTATCGGCGCTTCGCCGAAGCCGCAAGCAATCAGTTTGACTTTACCTTCATAAGTGGCAATATCTCCAGCGGCATAAATGCCTTTAATATTTGTTTCCATACGTGAATTAACAACGATGGCATTCTTCTCAATTGCCAAGCCCCATTCTTTGATCGGCCCGAGATTGGAAATGAAGCCGAAGTTAACGATCAATGTATCAATATCGACCGTTTCTGTTTTATCGCCGCCTTTTTCCTGGATCTCCACCGAAGTAATTTTGTCTCCGTTACCGTGAAGCTTGGTAATCACATAAGGTGTACGAACATTAATTTTTTTCGAATTCATCAACTGTTCGACACTATGCTCATGTGCGCGGAATTTATCACGGCGGTGAATGATGGTAATTTTTTCTGCAATATCCTCCAGCATCAGCGTCCAATCGACGGCAGAATCGCCACCACCAGAAAGGAGCACCCTGTCACCGGCAAATTTATTTAAATCGCTCACGAAATAATGTAAATTCTTACCTTCATATTGTTCAGCACCTTCTACGTCGATACGGCGCGGCTGGAAGGCGCCGACTCCTGCTGTGATAATGACGGTGCGTGTATAGTGGACTTCTTTGTCTGTTGTTAAGGCGAAAACATTGTCTTCTCCTTTTTCCACTTTCAGCACAGATTGCTCTAACACAACGGTCGGATTAAAATGGTTGGCTTGTTCGATAAGATTGTCTACCAATTCTTGAGCACGGACTTTTGGGAAGCCGGCAACATCGTAAATATACTTTTCTGGATACAATGCGGACAGCTGTCCCCCCAGCTGCGGCATCGCTTCGATAATCTTTACACTTGCCTGACGCATTCCACCATAAAATGCAGTGAAAATACCGACAGGACCTCCCCCGATAATCGTGATATCAACAATTTCTCTTTCTTTTGACAAACCCCACACCTCCACTTATATTTTAAAAGGATGTTCGAAAAGTCAGGGAAACAGTGCTGCAAAACGCATCGCTGTTATCCCTGCACTGTGCGTAGCAGCCGCGCTACCACTTTCTGGCGGCTGCCATGTCCTCCTTTTTGAACAAGCACTTGAAAAAGGATGTTCAAAAAATTCAGAATGAACACTTTTTTAACAACATTCCATGTTAATTATATAGGCAAAAGCCTTGTATGAAAAGAAAAGTATTACTATAACGCTTTCAAATCAACGACAACTCGCAATATGTGAAGACAAGAAAACACAGCTGACGGACTTCCTTAAAAGAACGAGCTTAAAAAAGCAATGGTTCTGCTCGTTGTGTCGAATTACGATAATAACGGCTATAGTCGACTGAAAAGAATGCGTGTTTCACTTCTTCCTTGATTTAAAAAATGTCGACATGCAGGATGGAGATGACAAAAAATTCCTAACACTTTATTCTACCATTAGTGAAAGGCAAAACGCACTATTTTACAGTAGGATAACCGCGTAAAAAAGAAAAAGTTCAAAAAATAGACAAAAAGTAGTTGAAAAAAACTGCTTTAGATCATATGATTACATTAGAAGATAAAAAACTTATTCTCTATAGAAATAATGGAAACTACACCGTTTTCCCTTATTGTGTGAGACTGTGTTTTATTGTGGCATGTTACGTGAATTATATCACAAACTTATCGCGGTTGCTTGGTAAAATTCACATGCGTGGCAGCTAACATAATCGGGAAAAATGGGGAATAAGAAAGAAAAATAATTGGAGTGAGAACCATGATTAAAAAGCCAAAGATCGTTATACTAGGGGCTGGCTATGGGGGAATGATGACGGCATCTCGCTTATTGAAAGCCAATGTGCATCAGGATGCTGAAATTACCTTAGTGAACAAGCACAATTATCATTATCAGACAACATGGTTACATGAACCGGCAGCAGGAACATTACACCATGACCGGACAAGAATGCGTATTGACAGTGTTATTGACACGAAAAAAATTCATTTTATAAAAGATATTGTTGCTGAAATCAAAACAGAAGAGAAAAAGGTGATCCTTGAAGGCGGTGAACTGGACTACGACTATTTAGTCATCGGTTTAGGTTCAGTGCCGGAAACATTTGGGATTCCGGGCGTTGAAGAACATGCGTTTTCGATTCGCAGCGTCAATTCTGTGCGATTGATCCGTGAGCATGTCGAGTATAAATTTGCGAGTTACAATAACGAGGAAGAAAAGCATGATGAATATTTAAACATTGTAGTTGCCGGAGCCGGATTCACCGGTATTGAATTTGTCGGGGAGCTGTCTGAAAGGATTCCGGAATTATGTGAAGAATACGACATACCGCGCGAGAAAGTGAACATTTATTCAATTGAAGCAGCACCGACTGCTCTTCCAGGCTTCGACGAGGACCTAGTCACTTACGCAATGAACGTTTTGGAAAGCCGCGGAGTTGAATTTCTGATCAACACACCGATTAAAGAAGTGAAAGAAGACGGTGTTACTCTGGCGGATGGCACTGAAATTAAAGCAAGTACAATTGTTTGGACGACGGGAGTTCGCGGAAATTCCCTCATTGAAAAAGCCGGATTTGAAGCGATGAGAGGTCGGGTAAAGGTGGAAAGTAATCTTCGCGCACCAGGGCATGACAACATTTTTATCATCGGTGACTGCGCTTTGATCATTAATGAAGAAGTCAATCGACCATACCCTCCGACTGCGCAGATTGCCATTCAGCAAGCATATACCTGTGCCGATAATCTGCGGGCGTTGCTGGCCGGAAAAGATGAGTTGAAAGCCTTTAAGCCCGATATTAAAGGAACCGTAGCTTCCCTTGGCGGCAAAGAGGCAATCGGCTTAGTCGGTTCGAAAAAATTGTACGGTGTATCCGCGTCGGCGATGAAAAAAGTAATTGACAATCGTTACTTATATTTACTTGGCGGAGTGCCGCTGGTTATGAAAAAAGGCAAGTTGAACTTCTTTTAATGTGGTGTCTCAAAAGGGTGTTTTTTCCTTTTGAGACACCACCGAAGCAATGAGCGAAGCCAATGCTTTAAAATCGGCGCCCATCCGTAGTAAATGGATGCGATACCCTCCCGGCAGTCTCGCTCACAAAAGCAGAATTAGTTGCAATCATACTAACTGAAGGCATTTCAGAAAGGAAGAACAACCTTTTGAAATGTCTTCAGTTTTTTCTGGGCGATTGCTTTCATTCTCCTTTATTACATTAATCGAAAACCGTAGTTAAGTAAAAAAAGATGTAAGTTTTTCTTACATGAAGAAAAAACGAGAAAAGAGAAGATGGTCACGCTTACATAAGGTATTTAGGTTTTTTTTCGCACTTTTCTTTTTTCAGAAAACTTGTTATATTATCAGAAACTTCAGAATTGCAATGATAAAGGAGGGGTCATTATGGCATGGAAAAATCATCAGCTAAAGTCTGACGACTGCCCGTATTGTATCGGAAAAGGGTATTTTCAATTGCTGCTCGGCGGCTCTGAGACATGTGACAGCTGTAATGGCTCAGGCCGGCGTAAACAAAAGCAGGCAGGTTCGTAACATTCAATTATCTTTCCTTGCGCACAAAGTCGTTTAACTAGGTTATTTTATTACACCTTGTTGGGCGGCTTTTTTATTGCTGTCCAAAATAAAAGAAGTTGAAAATTACAACAGAAGTAAATATAATTAGAGTATAACTACCATACTAGTATATTTATATAAAAACCAAAATGATGTAGTTAGTGAGGTGGACGAAATATCCAGAAATTATCAACGGATAAATGGTTCTACGCGAGATTATGTGTACACTACGATTAAACAGCAGATTATTAATTGGGAAATCAAACCGGGAACGAAAATTTCGGAAAAGGAGGTTGCTGAAAAGCTGGAGGTCAGTAGAACTCCGGTGCGGGAAGCCTTTTTGCAGCTAGCTCAGGAAGAACTGCTGGAAATCATCCCGCAAAGCGGCACGATTGTATCGAATATTGATCTGGAGCTTGTAGAAGAAGCAAGGTTTGTCAGGGAGCGAATAGAGACAGCTGTTGCCCGGGAAGTTTGCGGTTGTATCAGTGAAGAATCGGTTTTTCAGCTGGAGATGAACTTATCCATGCAGGAGCTGTGTTTAGAAAAGCGAACCCACCAGCGATTGTTTGAATTGGATGAAAGCTTTCATAAAATATTGTTTGACGAATCCAATAAAAGCCGGACATGGAGCATGATCAGGCAGATGAACAGCCATTTTGACAGATTAAGAGTTTTGCGGCTGGCGGCAAATCCGAATTGGAACGTCGTTGTGTCGCAGCACAAGGAGATTTTTCAGGCCATCGTAAACAACGATCCGGATCAGGCGGAACAAATAATGGAAAGTCATTTAAAATTAGTGAATTTTGAAAAGGAAGAGCTGAAGAAGCAGTATCCGGATTATTTTAAGTAGACAAATCAGCTATGTTTAAAACAGGTTCGGGAAAACGTAGCGGGTACCTGGGTGGCGGAGTGCACATGGAACGTGATCGGTGCAGACATTTCCAGGACAAGTTTTTCGCACACGCTTAAAACGGAAGCATCTGTCGTAAGAAGCTAGATAGGATGCGTCCGTTTGACAATATCCACTGTTTTATTAAAGCGCTTACTTTTTCCGTATGCTTTTTCAATGCTGTGGAAACGGTTCGAGAAACATCTTCAGTCAAAAGCGAGTGGTATAACAGAAAGGAGATAATCATGACTTATGAAAGAACGGATGCCGGCAGAGGAACACTAATTTCAAATAACAGCTACGCGTGCTGGTTGCAGTATAAAAAAATCGCAAATGTTGCTTACGAAAAAAAGGTAAAACTGTTTTTAGAAACGGTTGTTGCAGCAGAATCTTCCACGGTAATGGAAACGGCGCTGGAGGAGCTTCAAGCCGCAGTTTCAAAAATGACGGGAGTCCACCTGGAAAAATCAGCGGAGCCCCCTGCCAATCACGGTATCGTATTATCTACAGCAGCGCATTTTCATCAGGAGGAGATAATCGGCCGGCATGTATTAGCCGGTCTTGGCGCAGATGGTTACGTAATTCGCTCGCTTGCCACCGATAGAAAAAAGCTCCTTTATCTTGTTGGAAAAACGGATAAAGGGGTGCTATACGCTGTTTTTCACTTATTAAGACTTTTGCAGACAGAGCAGCCGCTTGAGCAGGTAAACATCGTGGAGAACCCGCGAAATCCGTTGCGAATGATCAATCAATGGGATAATTTGGATGGTACGATAGAGCGCGGCTATGCCGGCAAGTCGATCTTTTTCGAAAATAATAAAATCACGGCGAACATAACGAGAATCAAGGATTATGCCCGGTTGCTGTCGAGCGTCGGAATCAACGCGATTTCCATAAACAACGTCAACGTTTTTGAAGCTGCAACAAAATTGATTACAAAACAATTGCTACCTGATGTGGCAGCGGTGGCGGACATTTTCCGCGCGTACGGCATTACTTTGTTTTTAAGCATTAATTATGCCAGCCCGATCCAGCTTGGCACATTGCCGACGGCGGATCCCCTCGATGAGCGGGTGCAGCAGTGGTGGAAAGAAAAGGCCTCGGAGATTTACCGTTATATCCCGGATTTTGGAGGGTTTCTGGTCAAAGCCGATTCCGAGCATCGGCCAGGTCCGTTTACATACGGCAGAGACCATGCGGAAGGAGCGAATGTTCTTGCGGAAGCGTTAAAGCCTTACGGAGGAGTTGTCATTTGGCGATGCTTTGTCTACAATTGCCTGCAGGATTGGCGGGACAGATCCACCGATCGCGCGAAAGCGGCTTACGACAACTTCAAGCCATTGGACGGCGAATTTCTCGATAATGTCATCCTCCAAGTGAAAAACGGACCGATGGATTTTCAGGTGAGGGAGCCTGTTTCACCGCTTCTGGGGGCAATGAAGCAGACAAACCAAGTGCTGGAATTTCAAATCGCACAGGAATACACAGGGCAGCAAATCGATTTATGCTATTTAGTTCCGCAATGGAAGGAAGTCCTGGATTTCGATACCTATGCAAAAGGAGAAGGGACGACAGTGAAAAGCATTGTGTCCGGTTCTGTTTACGGGTTTTCTCACAGCGGGATCGCAGCGGTGTCCAATATTGGAAACGACGTGAATTGGACCGGAAATACGCTTGCCCAGGCAAACTTGTACGGCTATGGCCGGCTCATTTGGAATCCTGAGCTGGCGGCGGAAGAGATTGCGGAAGAGTGGATCGTCTCCACCTTTGGGAATGAACCGCTTGTTACAGCGATGATTCGGGAGATGCTGATGGAATCGTGGTCGATTTATGAAAACTATACGGCACCGCTCGGGATTGGTTGGATGGTTAATCCCGGTCATCATTACGGACCGAACGTGGACGGTTATGAATATGCTGTCTGGGGAACGTATCATTTTGCCGATTGCCACGGCATTGGAGTCGACCGGACGACTGGCAGCGGAACCGGCTATGTCAGCCAATATTTTTCTCCAAACAAGGAGATGTATGAATCGCTGGAGAATTGTCCGGAGGAACTGCTGTTATTTTTCCATCATGTCCCTTATACACATACGTTGAAATCGGGAGAGACAGTCATTCAGCATATCTATAATACCCATTTTAAAGGAGCGGCGCAGGTGGCATGGTTAATCGATAAATGGCGGGAACTTGAAGGGAAGATCGATCAGGAGAGATATGAAAATGTTCTTGACCGCCTCCAGCGTCAGCTCAAGAATGCTGTGGAATGGCGGGATATCATCAACACGTATTTTTATCGGAAGTCAGGTATCGCTGACGAACAAAACAGAACGATTTATTGATTTGGATGAAAGAAAGAACAAACAATATAGTTGATACGGTTGGGAGGATTCAGTAGTGCGCATGGTTTTTCGCTGGTTCGGGGCCGGAAATGATACCGTTCTCCTGAAGCATATCAAACAAATTCCCGGAGTGGAAGGCATCGTCTGGGCGCTTCATGATATTCCGGCAGGCGAGATATGGCCCGTTGAGAGAATCATGGAAGTAAAAACAGAGGCGGAGCAATACGGATTAACGATTGATGTCGTTGAAAGTGTGAATGTTCATGAAGATATCAAGCTCGGCTTGCCGTCGAGGAATAAATATATCGACAACTATAAAAAAACGATTGCACATTTGGCAGGGGCAGGAGTCAAGGTGATTTGCTACAACTTTATGCCGGTGTTTGACTGGACGAGAACCGATTTATACCGGGAAATGGAAGATGGTTCGACGGCGTTGTTTTATGAAAAAGCAAAGGTCGATCGCATGGATCCGGCGGAATTGGTAAACAACACCGCTTCTGATCCGAATTTATCGATGCCGGGATGGGAGCCGGAAAGGCTGAAGGAACTGTCTAAGCTGTTTCAAGCTTATGAGAACGTGTCAGAAGAAGATTTATGGAATCACTTGGCGTATTTCTTGAAAGAAATTATTCCGGTGGCTGCGGAACATGGAATAAAAATGGCGATTCATCCGGACGATCCGCCGTGGTCTATTTTCGGCTTGCCGAGAATCATCACGAACGAGGCGAATATTGAGAGGTTATTAAAACTTGTCGATCACCCTCATAACGGTGTGACCCTTTGCAGCGGGTCGCTTGGTGCCGATCCGAAAAATGATATTTCTGGGATGATTAGGAAATTTTCCGACCGAATTCCGTTTGCGCATATCCGCAATGTCAGAAGATATGAAAACGGAGATTTTATTGAAACGTCCCATCGGACGACGGACGGCTCCGTCGATATTTACGGCATTGTGAAGGCTTACCACGATATGGGATTCAACGGCTATGCCAGACCCGACCACGGCCGGCATATTTGGGATGAACAATGCCGTCCGGGATACGGCCTCTATGACCGCGGTCTCGGAATCATGTATTTATGGGGGATATGGGACGCTTTGGAGCGGCGCAGCAAGTGAACTCGTTTCAGCAAGCTGAAACATCGGGGAATCAGATGGGGAGCCTACCCCACCTGATTGACACATCCCACCTACGCTAAAGCTTAGAGGTGGGGGGCTTAATCCTAAAGAAAAATATAGATAAAATACATTTGGTGCTGTTCCTCTGAGGAAGTACAGATGAACTTTTTTATCGGTTGCTTTGACTGTAAAGGCTCTGTACATTGCTTAGAGGAACTTTTTTGAAAGGGAAATGACAGGGGGCGCATGTTATGCAAACGATACACGAAAACTTAAGCGGGAAAGTAGCGGCGGTAACTGGCGGCGGGGGTGTTTTATGCGGCCGAATCGCAGAAGAACTGGCGAGGCAAGGAATGAAGGTGGCGATTTTAAACCGGACGCTCGGGAAGGCGGAGAAAGTGGCGGAACGCATTCACCGTTTTGGCGGCGAGGCTCTGGCGGTGGCGTGTGATGTGATCAATGCAGAAAGCGTTAAAAAGGCAGAAGAAACCGTGTTTGCAGCGTATGGAGCCTGTGATGTGCTCATCAATGGTGCCGGAGGAAACCATCCGCAAGGAACTACGACGAAGGAAATTGTTGAGCTGTCTGATCTTGAGAATAAGGAGCTGACGAGTTTTTTTGATTTGACCACGGAAGGTTTTGGATATGTCTTCGATGTGAATATTATCGGCACGCTGATTCCGACGCAGTTTTTTGCGAAAAGAATGCTTGGGAAGCAAAGCACGATAATCAATATTTCGTCCATGAGCGCGCCATCTCCAATGACAAAGGTGCCGGCATACAGCGCAGCGAAAGCCGCAGTAAATAACTTTACTCAGTGGCTGGCGGTCCATTTTGCGGAAGCGGGTATCCGTGTGAACGCGATAGCGCCGGGATTTTTCTTAACGGAGCAAAATCGTGCGCTGTTGACAAACACGGATGGATCGCTGACAGAGCGGTCCGAAAAAATCATCGCTCACACGCCGATGAGAAGGTTAGGGAAACCGGAGGATTTGTTGGGGACTTTACTCTGGTTGGCCGATAGCGAGGCAAGCGGTTTTGTTACCGGTATTGTTGTCCCGGTGGATGGCGGGTTCATGGCCTATTCCGGTGTTTGATGGCGACCAGCATTCCGTGAAGACAAATAATGAAGGAACGGAAAAGTTGGTCGACGTTTGACCTGCAGCGGAAGCCGGGTTCTTCTTCATGCAACTGCTGCAAGTGACAGGAACAGACTTTTTTCTTGTGCGAGCGATTGCATGCGATTGTTGTGGCGTTGGGGTGGGGTGATGTCGGCGCTTTGGATAAAAAAACGGCTGGAGGCAGCAAGATCGTTGACGTCAACCGCAGAATTGAGTAAACTTATGGTTGATCTCATGGGGGTGAGCAAACACCGATGTTAACGTTGCCACAGTTAATCATAGGCATTATTTTGTACTTTATCCTCTTCTTCGGAATTGGCTTTATATTAAACATGCTATTGCGCTCCACTTGGACAATGGCGATTATCTATCCCGTTGTCGTCTTTTTCATCGTCGACAAAGCGGGAATTTTCAGCTACTTTACAACTCCGGGACAAGCTTTCTCTGACCTTTGGAGTCATTTATCGGCATTGAAAACGGCCGATATCATTATTTTGATCGCCGGCATGGGCGGGGCAATCCTTTCCGGAATTGCCAACCGGATGTTAAGAAATCGAGGGTACCGGATGTTTTAACAGCATAACAGGGAGGCTGGGGCATCACTAGCCAAAAATAGCTTGAAAATGGCACCGATCATTTGGGTTTGCTGATCGGTGTCATTTTTGTTTGAATTTATATCTTTCATCCTTTGTTGGTCCCTGGTGATTTTACGGCCTTCCCAATAAAGGTGGTGTCTCAAAAGGGTGTTTTTTCCCTTTTAAGACACCACCAACAAACAAATAAAGTTTTTGCATCACTATTCTTTATTTGGGCCTATATCAATATCAAACACAAAGTGAAGAATAGCTAGGAAGATTCCAAAAATAATACCTCCCAAAAACACCCAAAGCCAACTTCGCTTATGACCACCCTTCATTTTTGACAGTGAGGCTAATATCCAAAAGAAAATAACAGAGGTAATTATAAACTGCATCATCTAGTTCTCACCCTATCGAAATAGTTCCCGAACAACATCCCAAAAGTCCTCACCAAATTGCGTTTCAATGTCTGGATTAATACTACCCAGTTTTAACGTAAACAAAGCCTTCTGATCCCAGATTTCGCCGTTACGAGTGTTAACCCACTTTCTCAATAAGGCAGCTTCACTTAAGAAGCCGCCAATGAATTAAATAAAGTTTTTGCGCAACTATTCATAATTTGGACATAAATTAATATCAAACATCCAGCGAAAAATAAAAACGGTGATTCCTATTAAAATGCCTGTGAAAAATATCCAAAACCAACTTCCCTTTTCAGGATCTTTACCGTAAATTTTTGACACTGAAGCTATTACCCAAAAGAGGATTACAGGGACAATGATATTCCGCACTAGTTCCCCCCCATCGAAATAGTTCCCGAACAACATCCCAAAAGTCCTCACCAAATTGCGTTTCAATGTTGGGATTAATACTACCTGGTTCTAACGTAAATAAAGCTTTTCCATCCCAGGTTTTGCTACCATCACTACAGTATCTCTAAAAGCGTGGGAAAATGTACATATTGATAACAATGAAACCTACACTTAATAGTACTATACCGATAAATGTTTGCTTCCATGTCACCTTCTCTTTAGTAAAATACTTGATTAGTAGACCAATAATGATTGCACTTAAAGTATACCCGAACATAGTTCCTATTGTGTCTCCTAATATAGCTTTCAACATGAGTTTTAAACAACCCCTTTTATTCTTTATCCAATCCCAATAACCTAATAACAGAATCTATAAATCCATCAGCGAAATCTGTGGAACGTTTCACATCACCATTAGCTTCTATTGTAAACATCACTTTCCCATCCCAGTTTTCGCCGCCATCATCACTGATATACACCAATACTTGTTCTGTGCCTGCTTCTGGCACAGGAGTTCCGACAATTTCCTTCCAAATGGGATGCTATTTTGGACTCTCTGTAGTGCAAATGCTCCCCCGTATTGCGATTTTATCGGATGTTTATCTGCTATTCCTTTTATCCCTGGGATTTTACTTGCAACCCCAGCTGTAGCATAAGCCCCCACCGCATAACTAGTGTAACTAGCTATTCCAGCAACTTCAGCTTCCAGCTTACCAGTCCTAGCCCCCTGCGTGCTCAGCTGAAATGGTGCCTCTTGTTAGCTCATGTACCAGTTGTGGTTCATGAATCCATCTGGAATCGGACTCCACGTCCGCTTTTTTGTTGACTAATTGGTGTCGCGCGTGTGCAAGCGCTTCTCGGCTGTTTGCCAGCTCGCGCATTACGCTGTTCAACTGATTCATTTCGCTAGCAAGTGCGCTGATTTTTGATGAATAGTCCATCTGTCATTCTCTTACTCTCCTGTTCTGTTGTGCTACAGATAGAACATTATACCATTTTTTGCTTTCAAGTATGTACCATAAAAAGATTTTTCAATTTTCTATATAAATGTTTGCATTTTTCTTTTTAAACGAACATCAAAAGGTAAATATTTCATTCGATATCGTATAAATTCTCTCACTGTTGGAAAGGATGTCAAAGTGAGAGGAGTGAATGGAAATGATTGCATTTCAAAAGCTGAGGAGATGGACGTTAACGACAGTATTGCTCCTTGGCGCATTGTTTACAACCTTTACAAGCATTTCAAATGTCAGTGCCGAACAGATGAAGCAGTGGTTAAGTGAAAAAGACCCTTTCTGGGATCGACGACCGACGACTTTACACGGAGATGACTTACAATATCGAAATACAACATTGCAAAGCAAAAGCTTGCCCTTTACAGCGGAAGAAGAGCGGCATATCATGTCGCATGAAATCATTGAAGGTCAACCCGTCTCACTGGAGGAATCGCAGGATTGGTCGCAGTATCCTTCCGTCGAAGTTACCGCCACCGGATATACTGCAGGGTATGAGTCGACAGGGAAGACAGAAGAACATCCGCAATATGGAATTACTTTTTCCGGAGTGAAGGTGAAGCGGGATTTATATTCTACTGTGGCTGCAGATCCCCAGGTTTTTCCGATCGGTACGATCTTGTTCATCCCCGGTTACGGCTACGGGGTGGTAGCTGATACCGGTTCGGCCATCAAAGGCCACAAAATCGATCTTTACTATGAAACCGTTCAAGACGTGTATGAAAACTGGGGGAAGCGCTCGGTGGAAGTATATGTCATCCAACAAGGAAGCGGCAGCTTGACGGATCAGGAACTGCTCGAACTGAACGAAGATGAAGCTGTGCAAGTGTTCCGTAGACAACTGTCATTCGTCGATGCCTCTTAAAAGGAACAGGCGGCAGATTAGAAGCAATCGCCGGAATGTTACCCTTCTAGCAGTTCCGCCTGATTGCTTCTTTTCGAAATCCCCCATCTTCTCGCCATCCACTCAAGAAAATGATTAACAGCCTCGATAAAAAATCAAAAATAAATTTGTTTTTTCCATGACTTCCGGTAAAATATAAAATTATATTCATTTTTCCCTCCTTTAGGATAGAAGTAAGCGATACCTGATGATTTAGCAGGCGGTCAAGGGACACCCTTTATTTTGCGGGATAAGCAGGTGGAGAGATGAATCAGCGACAAAACGAACTCATTCGATTTCTATTGTTACGGCAAAATGAAACCGTACAAATTAAAGAGCTGGCAAAGCAAGTTGGTTGTGCGGAAAAAACGATACGCAATGATCTCGACCGATTGGAAGCGTTCTTGGCAGAACAGTCAACCGCTTTTCTCGTACGTAAACCCGGCCTTGGTATAGCGGTCAATATAAGTGAGGAGGAGAGAGTCAAGCTGTTAGGAACGTTCTTTGCCATTGAACACAAACAGCAAGATGAGCGGTTGCTGGAAATTGCCTATGAGCTGCTGACGAGTCAAAAAGCCATAACCCTTCAAGCGTGGGCGGCGCGGTATTATGTCTCGAAGGCAGTCATTAAATCCGACTTAGAGGCAATCGCAGGCTGGCTGCAACAATATCGCTTGACCCTCGTCTCTAAACAACGGCTGGGCCATGTGATTGAGGGAGCTGAACTTCATAAACGAAATGCTTTAGCCCGCTTGCCTGAACTGATACCATCTTTATCCCATACAAAGAACGTCGTTTTAGATTTGTTCATGCCGCATGAAATTTCACTAGTAAGAAAAACATTGAAAGATATGCAGCGGAATTTTTCTCTGCGCTTTGCCGATGTTGTGCTGGAAAGCTTGGAAGTGCACGCGCTTATCATGATTAAACGGGTGCGGCAGCAGGCGATTGTTTTTGTGCATGAGTCGGAAAAAGCAGCCACATATGAGCAAATAGAATACACATATGCCAGGGATTTTTTTCACAGGCTTCAAGAAGCGCTTCGGTTGAGGTTCCCGGAAGAAGAGCTGGTCTATTTCACATGGCATTTGATGAGCAGTAAACGTCTGGATGAACAATTGGAAAAAAATATTCAGTACAATGAAGAAGTGTTGAAAAATGTAAACGATATTATTCATAAGATGTCCAAACTTACGCTTTATCATTTTGAAGATGATGCGCTTTTGGCGAACGGTCTTGCCTTGCATATGCATGCTGCCAGTAATCGGATGAAATACGGCTTTCCGATAACGAACCCGCTTCTGCAGCAAATCAAACGGATGTACCCGTATTTGTTCAACATGGTCATTTTAACGTTTGAAGAACTTCATTCAACGCTGCAGTGGGATATTCCGGAAAATGAAGCCGCTTATATCGTTCTGCATTTTCAAGCAGCTATTGAACGAATGGAGGGAAGACGCGGGGGGAAAAAGAAAGCGCTTATCGTATGCCATATGGGTGTTGGTATGTCGCATTTATTGGAAGCGAAAGTGACGCAGCATTATGAAACGATTGATGTGGTTGCTTGTGTAAGTCAAGCTGATATGCCGCAGTTTTTAAAGAAGCATGACGTGGATTTTATTATCTCGACTGTACCTGTGGAGAACGCCCAGGTTGACCACATTGTGATTTCCCCCCTTTTCAGCCAGCAGGATAAACAGGCATTAAATCACTTTGTGGAAACCCTTGACAAGAAGCGGGGGACTGTCGGCAATGGCATCGTTCCATTCTTGCATAAGGATCTCGTATTTTTCGATGTCCAAAAAGAGCATCGCTTTCAGGTGGTGGCGATGTTAGCCGAAAGCCTCCATGCGCAAGGGTATGTGAGTCAAGACTTCATCCATAGTTCGGTGAACCGGGAGAGGAAATCTGCAACAGGTGTGGGAGGCGGGGTTGCCATCCCTCATGGAGATCCTGCTTTCATTCGCCAGTCCGCTTTGGCCGTGGCGATTATAAAAAAACCGCTGCTTTGGGGAAGTGAGGAAGTTTCACTTGTTTTCCTGCTTGCCATGTCTAAGGAGCAGCAGCATGCGCACAAAGACATTATCGCCCGCATTGCAGCGCTCACCGAAGCACCATTGGTCGTTCATAAACTGACAGCATCCAACGACTTCGACATGTTTATGTCCATTTTAGTAAACGATAAAAATTAGACATTCTGCCGAATAGCGCTGTCCGAAAGTCACGCTTGATGTGTCTGACGGGCGCGCTTTTCCAGTTTTAAAGGTACGAGCTTTTGCTGCAATAGTGACTTGCTTCCGCATCATACGAACCTTCAATGGAAACGCTGAGGCTTGCCTTCATTGGATTGGAAAACGTGGATGCCGTTCATTCCCGACGGATTATTTTCTTTCCTGTTTTCATGAAAAATGCGATTTTACCGTTACTTCCGGTAAAAGTTAAAAATTTTATCGTCCTGTTCCTCCTTTAAGATATAAGTGAGCATTCAAAAAGGCGGGTAAATTCCCCGCAAAGGCCGGCGTGCGACAGGCTGGGCTTGAACTAGAACCAGAATGTACATCGATCGCAAGTGCTTGATAGTCAGTGGAGAGAGAAGCGCATCGTTACCAATCGCGGCCCTATTTTCAAGATGTATGACCATCATCTGTAAAAGAAGACGAACAACACTGTAGAGGAGGACTGACAATGGGAAAAATTTTAGCTGTAACCGCTTGTCCGGTTGGTATTGCTCATACGTATATGGCATCTGAAAATCTGCAAAAAGCTGGAGAAGCCCTCGGCGTCGATATCAAGGTTGAGACGCAAGGCTCCATCGGCGTGGAAAATCGGTTAACGGACCAAGAGATCGCTGAAGCCGACGGGATAATTATCGCTGCGGATAAAGAAGTGTCAAAAGAGCGATTTGCTGGAAAAAAACTGATTGTGACAGGTGTACAGGAAGGGATTCGCCAGCCGGAAAAACTGATCAAGCGAATGATGGATGGGGACGCACCTGTCTACAAACCTGAATTGGCCGCCGCGAATAATACGGCAAAAGGACAAAGAAAAGAAAATCCAATATACCGCCACCTGATGAATGGGGTGTCGTATATGGTGCCGTTTATCGTTGTGGGCGGACTTTTAATTGCCCTTGCTTTGACAATTGGCGGTGAGCAAACGCCAGGTGGCATCGTCATCCCGGAAGCTTCCATCTGGAAGCAGGTTGAAAGCCTTGGCGCGGCGTCGTTTATGTTTATGATACCGATTTTAGCCGGGTTTATTGCTGTCAGTATTGCTGATCGACCAGGACTTGTACCGGGGATGATCGGCGGCTATATTGCTGCAAACGGCAGTTTTTACGGAAGTGAAGCGGGTGCCGGATTCATCGGGGGGATTATCGCCGGTTTCCTGGCCGGGTATGTGGCGCTTGCGATTAAGAAAATCAAAGTGCCGAAATCCGTCCAACCTGTCATGCCGATAATTTTTATTCCGATCATTTCAAGCGTGATTGTCGGTTTATTATTTATCTATCTGATCGGTGCGCCGGTGGCAGCGATGTTTGAAGCTTTAACGTTATGGCTCGCCAGCATGCAAGGCGGCAGCTCGATTGTACTTGCGCTCATTCTTGGCGCCATGATCGCCATTGATATGGGCGGACCATTTAATAAGGTGGCGTTTTTATTCGGCTCAGCGATGATTGCCGAAGGAAATTATAGTATCATGGGACCGGTTGCCGTAGCCATTTGTATTCCGCCCCTGGGCTTAGGGCTTGCTACCTTCATGAACAAGCGAAAATTCAGCGCAACGGAAAGAGAAGCTGGCAAGGCTTCGTTTACAATGGGATTTTTCGGAATTACGGAGGGCGCGATTCCATTTGCGGCACAAGATCCGCTGCGTGTCATTCCAAGTATTGTTACGGGTTCGATGGTCGGCTCGGTGATTGCCATGATGGCCGGTGTCGGCGGCAGAGTGGCGCATGGCGGACCGATTGTCGCGTTGTTAGGAGCCGTAAACAACGTGCTCATGTTCTTTGTGGCAGCGATTATCGGAGTACTCGTCACCGCCTTTATGGTTACCGCCTTGAAAAAAGAGGTGGATCCCGTACCGAAAGCAGCCGATGCCGGCAATGATGCAAGTCGAGAGACTCGAAAGACAAGGGTGCCGATAGGCGAGAGAAACAATACGATAAATTCAAAGCCAGCGGAAGGACAAATGAATCAGCTGACGGATATTACTCAGCTATCCTTAATCGATATCGATGTAGCTGGTGCGACTCGCGATGAGGTAATTCAATCGTTAATTAATAAACTAAATGATGCAGATGTGCTGTCGTCAACAGATGTGTTCCACGCTGCTATCATGAAACGGGAAGAGGAAAGCTCCACCGGACTTGGCATGAATATTGCGATTCCCCATGGGAAATCTGCAGCTGTCAAGCGTCCCGCGATTGCTCTTGGTATTCATCGCTCGGGCGTAAATTGGCACAGTCCGGACGGCAGCGATGCAAAATTAATTTTCATGATTGCCGTGCCTGAAGAAGCGGCGGGAAATGCCCATCTAAAAATCTTGCAAATGCTCTCTCGGAAGCTGATGGATGAAGCCTTTAGAGAACAACTTTTCAATGTTACTTCGAATAAACAAGCTTATGAATTGCTAGAAACAATTCACTAGTACAGTGATGACTGGGTACAATTCTTCCTTATCACTGCTGAACTGCATGTCAGAGCAGGAAAGAGCAGGCGTTGCCATCCAGTCTGAAAAACGGGAGCCGCGAGCTCTCTTTTTCGTGATTAATTTCTTTATGGGGGTTTTTTAATAATGTATCGAACGGAACCGCTTTTTTTACAGCCAGTATTTCAGGAGAGGATATGGGGAGGAAAAAAATTGCGTGAACAGTTTCACTACGAGATCCCTTCCTCTCATACAGGAGAAGCATGGGTGATTTCTGCTCATCCTCACGGGCCGAGCATCATAAAAAACGGTCCACTTGCCGGCCGGACATTGACAGCTGCCTGGAAGCATCATGGCCACTTGTTTAATAGGAATAAAGACAGCGACGAGCCCTATCCTCTGCTTGTAAAAATATTGGATGCAGCAGACGATCTGTCGGTTCAAGTTCATCCAAACGATCTGTTTGCGCAGAAGGTCGAAGGAGCGCCATATGGAAAAACCGAATGTTGGTATGTACTAAGTGCAGAAGAAGGTGCAAAGCTTGTGTTAGGGCATCATGCTGTCTCAAACCAGCAGCTGGCAGACAGGATGGATAACGGGGAGTGGGAGAAATTATTGCGGCACGTCAATGTGAAGGCGGGTGACTTTATCTATGTTCCAAGCGGTACCATTCATGCCATCGGTAAAGGCATTGTTCTTCTCGAAACACAGCAAAGCTCCGACATCACATATCGTGTCTATGATTACGATCGTCAAGATGCCTCCGGCCGGTCGCGGGAATTGCACTTGGAACGGGCAAAAGAAGTGACGCTAGTACCGCATGAAGATGCTCGCGTTATTCCGACGGAAGCTGTGCATGGTGGACTGATGGAGAGAAAACTAGTGGAAGCGCAATACTTCACAGTTTACAGCTGGAAATTGACTGGAGCAGTGACAAGGAGGCTTGCAGCCGACTTTTTGCAAGTGAGCGTCATCGCGGGAAAGGCGGAGCTTTCCATTGCAAATAACTGCTTTACCGTACAAAAGGGCTGTCATTTCATCATTCCGTCCGACATTGCTGAGTACACTTTAACAGGAAAGGCGGAGCTGATTGTATCACATTTATAAACGGAAGGGCGTGAAGCGTTCATTAGAAGCATATGATATCCGTCCTTCGGGCGAGGGCACAGCGCTGCTTTGGAAGGGGATCTCTAAAGCAGCGGCAGCTCCTGTTGTTGAAGTAACGATTTCACAACCCTTTCGGTTAATAAAGCGTTCGAAAGCCGCGCTTGCAGTAAAGGAATCGACGCGGCATTTTTTTATGTACGCTTAGCTATCGATGGTATCGGCCGCTGCTTTTCTATAGCCCTTTGGCGCCTTTCCGGTACAGAAGATTGCTCCGATAAAACTTGGCGAAAAATTGTCAGTGCAAGACAGCGTGTAAAGTTAGGGCGATGAAAATGCCAAGCAGTCCTCCGAAGAAAACCTCAATCGGCTGATGCCCTAACAATTCCTTTAACTCTTTTCGCTTATCCTGTTCTGCTTTTTGCGGCCACGACTTCATTTCCTCTACGAGCTTATTGAAATCTGTCACAAGCGCGTTCAGAACGGTAGCTTGTTCTCCTGCGTGACGACGGATACCGGTGGCATCAAACATAACGATGATACCGAAGACTGCCGATATGGCGAACAATGGAGACCCAAGGCCTTCTTCCAATGCGATAGCAGTAGAAAGGGCAGTGACAGCTCCTGAATGGGAGCTGGGCATTCCGCCGGTACTTGTGAGAAGCGACCAATCAAATTTTTTAGTGGCTACATATTGCAAGGGCACTTTAACAAACTGAGCAAATCCAATTGTAAATAAAGCTACCCAAAGGGGAAAGTTTGTAAACAATTCCATGAGAATGACTGTCCTTTCTAATGAAGTAATACTGTATGAGAATGTTCAAATAGTCCGGGACACATCGCCTGCGAAGTTGCCTCTCCGCGTCTCCTCGGCGTTTTTACTCGATGAACACACTATATATATTTACCCTAATCCGTGAGTGTATAACCTCCGTAAATTTGTGGAGCATTGATGAGCATGCCATCATTTTTATTATATATCATGCTTCACATAAGGGGAATGTATAACGCATCATTTTTAATTGCGGCTGTTCCCGAATGGCGGAGGCAGAGGATTTGGCAACTATCGGGAGGTGAGGGCAGGATTTTTCCACATGCCTATATCCAATGTCTTTTCAACGGTGTATATACAAAATAATTCTATTATACGTCCGTCAATCGGTTTTGTGGATTTTTCCTCGTTGAATTATCATATTTAAGAGGATGTTCAAAAATTGCGGGCAACGGAGCTTGTGAATCGCATCATGGGCGTCGGCATGATGCGGCTGGGGATATATTTGTACACGCTGGGCTGCTCGCGACTGCCCTTGTCGCTGTAAACCCCTTCTTGAACATGTTGTGAGGATGCTCAAACAGAAAAAGGACGTTCCGGTTTGTTCGTTTTAGTTGAAAAAATAAGCTTCTGCTTAAATGATTACGAAAAAAGTCTGGATGTGGTAAATAGAACCATTAAACAAAGTAAAATGGGCGGAATACTTATATTTAAGAAGCAAGAGAGGCGGGGGAGAAAGATTGAAGTTACTGACTCCGATAGTTAACATGTTGAGATTTCTGGACCGGCTTGTCATGAAATTTGAAGTATTTGTTCTTAGCTGGGCAGTGATTGTCATTGCGGTGATGACGTTCGGAAATGTCGTCAACAGGCAAATTACAGGAAGAAGCTGGCTTTTCGCTGCGGAGATCAGCGAGATCGCCATCATTATGGCAACTTTTATGGGGATTAGTTACGCTGCCAGAAAAGGAAGACACATAAGCATGTCGGCGTTCTTTGATATGGCACCGAAAAAAGTAAAAAAAGCCCTCGCAATCATCAATCCTTTGATAACGGCTCTTATCCTCTTCCTTTTAAGCTACTACGCTTATGACTACACGATAAATCAGACAAGGACAACGAGCGCGCTGGAAATTCCCTACTGGGTTATGGTGATGTTCATGCCGATCGGGTTATTTCTCGGAGGAGTTCAGTTTTTAAGGAATGTCTGGGTGAACATTGTTAATGAAGAAGTTTACCTTGCTCAGGAAAAGAAGGATTATGATGAACAATAAAAAACAGTGAGAGGAAACAAAAATGGAGTGGATACTACTTTTAACAATGGTGCTTTTACTTGTCATGGGATTCCCGATGATGATCCCGCTGATTGCCGGGGCGATGGTGCTGGTCTTCTTTTTCATTCCACAACTGGACCCTTACATTATTATTCAGCAAATGAGATCGGGAATTGTTCCCTACTCGCTGCTGGCAGTCCCGCTGTTTATCTTTGCCGCCGATATAATGTCGACAGGGAAAACCTCGAGCCGGCTGGTTGATTTTGTCGGCGCTTTCGTCGGTCATTTACGCGGTGGTTATGCGATTACTACAGCAGCAGCCTGCACCTTGTTCGGTTCCATTTCGGGATCGACGCAGGCGACGGTCGTTGCTGTAGGCACACCGATGAGACAGCGGCTTTTAAAAATGGGATATAAAGATTCAAGCGCGATAGCACTAATTATCAATGCCAGTGATATCGCACTGTTAATTCCGCCGAGCATCGGCATGATTATTTACGCCTTAGTGTCTGATGCGTCCGTCGGTGATTTATTTATTGCGGGGATCGGACCGGGAATACTGATTTTCTTGCTGTTTGCTGTTTATGCATATATCCATGCGCGGATGTATAATATTCCGCTGGTGGAGAAGGTGTCGTGGCGGGAGCGGATGCAGCTGACTTGGAAAGCGTTGCTGCCGCTCGGCTTTCCAGTAATTATTGTCGGAGGGATTTATACCGGCCAATTTTCGCCAACGGAAGCAGCAGGAATATCAGTTTTATATGCCTTGATACTGGAAGTACTGATATTTCGCAGTGTCAAGCTGCGAAATATACCGAAGATCGCTATGTCCAGCGGGCTGGTGACCTCCGCTGTATTTATTCTCGTGGCAGCGGGGCAGGCGTTTTCCACCGCGATCAATCGTGCACAAATACCGCAGCAGTTGACAAACGCTGTGCTGGGGCCTGATCCGTCGGCGCTGACCGTATTGTTTATTGTTGCTCTGTTCTTTTTTATCGGCTGTATGTTTGTTGATCCGATCGTCGTGATTTTAATTTTAACACCAATTTTTGCCCCTGTGGCTACGGCAGCCGGAGTCGATCCGGTGCATTTAGGAGTGGTAATCACCTTCCAGGCGGCTCTCGGTTCGGCAACGCCGCCGTTCGGGGTGGATATTTTTACCGCTAGTGCCGTGTTTAATAAGTCGTATTTAGATGTTATTAAAGGAACTCCGCCGTACATTGTCATGCTGGTTATTGCGGCGATTCTGATCATTTTGTTCGAGGATATCTCTTTGTTTTTACTGAGGTAAATAAAGAGCGGTCCTTTTGGAACCACTTTACACTTGTTAAAAATACTATATAGGGGGAATTGCAAAAATGTTTAAGAAAAAAGGACTATTATTGGCCGGAGTACTTGGATTTAGCTTTCTGACGACAGCTTGCGGTGATGACAGTGCAAGCGGAGATGCTGCTGAGTTTCAATGGGATTTTGTCACGGAAGAAACACAAGGGCAAGTGCAATATGAATATGCGGCTGAGTTCGCTGAACGCATGGCAGAAAAATCCGATGGGCGCGTGGAAATTACCGTCTATCCATTCGGCGGATTAGGTGACGAAGTGGATCAAGTGGAGCAATTGCAAATGGGTTCGACGGAATTGGCGATTGTTTCTCCGGGCTTTACCGGAACGATGGTTCAGGAAGCGCAGCTATTTGCCTTGCACTTTTTGTTCCCGGACGATATTGCGCTGACACAGGAAATTTTAAATACAAGTGAAGCGTTAAATGTTCACTTGAGGGAAAAATACGAAGAGCACAACATGACGCCGCTGGCATATTTCACGGAAGGAGCGATGCAGTGGACCAGCAACGACGTTCCGTTGAAAACGCCTGCTGATTTTGAAGGCTTTAAAATGCGGATACAGCAGTCGCCGTTAATCAGTGAATCCTATGAAGCGTATGGAGCTGATCCGACTGCAATGAGCTGGGGGGAACTGTATCCGAGTTTAGAGCAAGGTGTTGTTCAGGGACAAGAAAATCCGATTTTCTTTATTGAAGATGCAGGCTTTCATGAAGTACAGGAGTATATGACAATTTCCAATCATAATAATTACGTGGCAATGACAGTTGTCAATACAGATTTCTATGAATCTCTTCCTGAGGACATTCGCAAAATGATGGATGAGACAGTGGAGGAAATGCGCGATGTCGTGTTTGAAATGCAAGAAACGATGAACGCTGAACTGTTGGAGAAAATAGAGGAGGACACCGAGAATCCGACGGAGGTCATTACATTAACGGAGGAAGAGCGTCAGGCATTCCGGGAGCTCGCCCTTCCGGTAAGACAATTTTTCCGCGACAATTACGGAGAAGATGCCGGCAAAATTCTCGATTTAATGGAACAGGAAATTGAAGCTGCCCAACAATAAAATGACAAAAAAAATTCAGGGACCTGGGGTGTGAACTTTTGTTCACACCCCAGGTCCCTGAAACATTTGTGAACGTTATTGACTTCCGGCTAATGCAGTGATATATTAATCTATATTTTAATACACTATCACATTATCGATTTAACGCAATAAAGTGATGTAGTGTAAAGAGAGGGTTAGTATGAATGCAGTCGTGTTGGCGGTTTTAGTTATGATATTATTGAGTTTGTTTCGCATCCATGTCGTTGTCGCCATGGTGACCGGAGCACTTGCAGGTGGTCTCGCAGCCGGATTTACTTTAAATGAATCACTGGATCTGTTTGGGGCTGGGCTTGGATCGAATGCAGGGGTTGCCTTAAGCTATGCGATGCTTGGAGCCTTTGCCGTATCCATCAATTACACGGGATTACCCAACCTGATCGTAACCAAAGTATTATCTATTGTTGGAAACAAGGGTGACACACAGGCAAGGAAACTATCAAAAGCACTTATACTGTTCATTATTTTAGTTGTATCTGTTTCGTCGCAAAACATTATTCCCATTCATATCGCGTTTATACCGATATTAATACCACCGTTGATTAAAGTATTTAATGCCCTGATGATCGACCGGCGCGCTGTGGCGACAATAATGACATTCGGCTTAAAAGCGCCGTACATTTTTTTGCCGTTTGGCTTCGGTCTGATGTTTCACGAGATTATTCAGCGAAACATGGAAGAAAGCGGGATGATTATCGAAATGTCGCTGATTCCTAAAGCCCTTGCTATTCCGGTTGCCGGGATGCTGCTAGGGTTGATCGTCGCTGTGTTTATTACTTATCGCAAGCAAAGAAATTATGACCATCGTGCCATCGGAGGCGGAGAAAACGAAAGCGGAAATGATTTTTCCTATACGCTGCCATCTGCCATTTTCGGCCTCTTGTCTATTTTGGCCGTCATGGTATTACAATATATAACGGAATCGATGATTTTTAGCGCTTTTATTGGCTTGGCTGTTCTGTATGTTTACTTTGCTTTAAGAAGATGGAAGGGAGCAGAAAAGCTTTCCGATACAGAAACACTAATGACAAACGGCATGAAAATGATGGCGTTTATCGCCTTTGTCATGCTTGCCGCCGGAGGTTTCGCAGAGGTTATCAGGCAAACGGGACACGTTGATTCCCTCGTTGTCACCGTCGCAGGATGGCTTGGAGACAGCAAGGGGCTGGCGGCGTTGATGATGCTGTTAGTAGGATTGCTGATTACAATGGGGATCGGCTCCTCCTTTTCAACGATTCCGATTATTGCCGTCATTTTTGTTCCGCTTGCCGAAGCGATTGGATTCAGTCCATTAGCAACGATTGCTTTAATTGGAACTGCAGGTGCTTTAGGGGATGCCGGCTCACCAGCTTCAGACAGCACGCTCGGCCCTACAGCCGGATTAAATGTTGATGGGCAGCACCAGCACATATGGGACACATGTGTGCCGACATTTGTTCACTTGAATGTACCGCTGATCATCTTCGGCTGGATTGCTGCGATGATCTTATAATCCCGTTACCCCGTTCGAGGTTGTTTTCACACCTCGCTGAGTGGGGCACATTTCTGTTAGTAAAAAAGCGAGAAGCTACACGTCTCCCGCAGCAACTATATAACGGGCAGCACCGCTGCATTTTCCGGCCTGCGATGAAAGGCGATTCGATAATAGACCGGAAGCCGCAGCTTGGATGCTGTCCTGTTTCATTTTGCTGCAAAATAACGCGAAACGGCCTTCTAAGTTGATTTCACCATGAAACTTTCCCCCGTAATCAAACGTCTTATATATAAAGAACTAACATTCCTTCCTTTTAGTGTTTGTTCAAAAGATCGTTTTCTATCTTTTTGAACAAACACGATGCGATGATTGGAGTTCTCGGAACCAGGATGGTGCCAGTCCGCCGTTGCACACAAATGAAACCTGACTGTGCTTCATCGAGTAATTTTGCATCGAGGAACCGCAGATGCAGGATGTGAGCGGTACTTAGACGGAATTTGGACACATCGGGCGGAACCACAGCCTTTTTGAACATGCTCTTTTAATATAAATCGGATGCTTTTGCTAAAAAAAAGGGGTATAAACTACAATGGGGAAAGTAAACATAACTAGGATTGTCGTTGCTTTGATACTGATCACTTCAGCTGGCATTGCATTATTTTTTCAAGGCAGGACAGCTCATACACCGGATGTTCGAACGGTTGCGGCGCGGTATTATGAAGTAATCGCAGCAGTAGAAAAATTATATGAAAACCATCAGCAGAAAAACGGCTACTATTATAATGGAAGCTTTCGTGAAAAAAATGAAGTAAAAGACTATTTAAGCCCATATATGACTCAGGGAGCTAAGGAGCAAGTCATTAATACTTTTTTTCAACAGGAAAAAAATCATCTTGTTTATGCAGAGGAGTTCCAGGATTTTATCCTTATACAGCGCGACGCTTTGATTAACAGCTCGGGTAAGAACGACTACTATACTGTTGTCAAAAATTCTTTATTGAATCCGGGATTAAAAATGATCCGGGAAGAGCAACTCGATATAAAACAAAGAGGTGAGCATTATATAGTCGAAGCAAAAAATATTCCCGTAAAATTTTATCGAGAAAAGGATAAACAATACAACAATCATTATACTCGTCTTGGATATCCTGCACAAGACAGACTTTCCTTCACCTTTCAATTTGTAGAATCAGATGGGGAACTCCTTTTGTCAAGCTACAGTGTCAGAGCAGGATCATGAAAATGACAGAGCGCTTTTTTGTTCAACCTTGCACCCTTATTTTCAAGAAAACAAAAAGAAGTTGACGTTCATAAATGAAGGTCAACTTCTTTTTGTTTGAAGATAGGCGGGGTTACGCATAACCTCCATGATCGGAACCCCGGCACGACGCAGTTCATTGATATGTTTGATACAAACTGATTAAACAGTATGCCGTGAATGAACCTCTCTTGAAGACGTTCTGTTTAATGTATGTATAAGTTGAGGACATATTGTTGCGATAAGGCCGGTTAAAACGGCATCTTTAATAAAGAAAGGCCCCATGCTTAAGGCGATTGCCGAAAAAGAAACATCAGCCGATGATAAAACAATTGTGGAATAATAATATAAGTACGGTACTCCGATGCCATAATTAATAAGCAGCCCGATGTAACTTGCAAACAAAAACATACCGAAGGACGGCGCTTTTGCTCTGTTGACTATAGAACCTACGACAAAAGCAATAGCTATGAAGGAAAGAATAAAACCAAATGTCGGTCTGGTAATGATATGCAAGCCGCCTTCAAAGCCGGCGAATACAGGAGCCCCCACAAGCCCTACAATGGCATAACCGATCATTGAAAACGTCCCGGTCTTTCTTCCAAGCACAACTCCCGCCAATATAGCAATGACTGTTTGAAAAGTCAGCGGAACAGCTCCTATTGTTATAAAAGCAGTTAAATTGGCACCAATAGCCATCAATGCGATAAACATCGCACCTTTTGTCAGTTCGATAACGCTGAATGAAGCAGTTTTTGAATCTCTCATCATTTCTCCCCTCTCGATTGTTAACTTAAAATTAATGGTAGTTAACAATATCATATTTTGATGCTTTCAATTTGTCAACCGTATGAAAAATAATGTTAACAATCTAACGGTGAAGGCTATTTGTGTTGCCGGAAAAGGATTATCTTTCCTCACTGAAAGTAATGGTTTAAAGCTACTGAAAGCACCCGACTATTGAATTTTCACAAACAGTTCATGAATCGTACGATAGCTTCGTTTTATATATGTTAATCTTAAAAGTAAGCAGACGGGATTTTCATTCCAGTTATGTGAATAAATGAACAATAACCTCAACGGAGTGTGAACGATGAGAATGGATAAATTTTCGAAAAACAATCAAGCATATAGGGGGCAGTTTAACGGAAGTTCTGAACAAAAATTTGAAATGGAAAGCCGGTTTCCGATTTATGACGATGCAACCCGTTTGTTTGAAAAACAGCAGTCTCATTCGGTCAACAAGGAATCTGTAGAGGAAGGATTAGATACAACAGAAATCAATAATTATCAGTTAATAGAGGAAATCATTAAACTGACGCATCAATGTCCTATTGTATTTACATCAATAACGGATGCCGAAACCATTTTTATATGGCTTAATGATGATGACATTGATATAAAAAATGTCATTGACGATATTGCAGTTAAAAATTGCGATGCTGAAATCATTATCATTGATGCATCGAAACATAATCGAAGTATTTCAAATACCCATTTTAATGTTAAAAAGGGCTCTGAAGTTGCTTTAGTCCTCGGTTTCTTCTGCTTTTATAATCAGCTTTCGGAGGAAGAACTGATTCGGCAATTTCATGGTCACTGCGCACTGGAACCGTTCCGGTCGCTAATAGAGGCATATTCGCTATCGAATGTGGAAAAATGGACAGAGCTAAAGCAAGAAAAACTGTTATTAATTTATCAGAAATTAGTCAATAACAAGGCGATCCACCATCATCTGATGATGGGGCAAATATTAAATCATGCGAATGTGGTTCAAGCAATCAGGGCTATCGCTCTGCTTCCGGTTTTCAACAACTTTCAAACCGGATTTCTACCTTTATCATTTGACGGCCAAGTAAATGACTCTGTTCCATATGACTTCGATGCGTTTCGTTTATTTGACAGGATGGGTAAATCGATAAGATGTATGACGGAAAAAAAATGTGCGGTTGAACTGCAAGAAAACAATCAAAGCTTCCGTTCGTTATTATACAATGTTTCTTTTGCCGACCGTTTTGATGTTGATCCCTTTCCTCTTTTTATACAAAAATAAATTATCATCTGTATTCTTGAAAGAAGGAAAGAACATTAATCTACAGGATCTTTTGAAAAGTACATTATCTATAAGAATAGTCATATTATTTTGCGGGCGAAGATTTATCAACTTCGTCCCTGTTTGTTTATGGACTGGGCTGTCACGATATGACGTGGAAGACATTTTCGACTATTTAAAAATCTGCCAGCCGTTTACTTAATGAGTGATCTCTGTAAAATCGGTTTCTGTGACAATGAAAAAGTGAATAAAAAGTATTGACTTATTATCCAGAACTCCATATAATAGTTCAAGTCCGGCAAATGATGTTTTTGAGAAGAAAGGTAAATGCAAAGATTTTCTTTTTAAAAAAGTATTGCATTTACAAAGTTATTGTGGTATATTGATAAATGTCGCTGTTAAAAACAGTGAGCTGGAATTGACCTTTGAAAACTAAACAAAAACCAAGCGAAGTGGGATATGAAAATATCCCGTCAATGAAAGAAAAAACAGCCAACATTTGGCTTGATGT
>NZ_FNPI01000030.1 GCF_900107275.1 Evansella caseinilytica
ACGTTTATGAGCATTTGAAAATTTTATATCTTCACCTGATTTTATGTAATGGCGTCCCAGGAGAGATTCGAACTCCCGACCGACGGCTTAGAAGGCCGTTGCTCTATCCAGCTGAGCTACTGGGACATTGGTGTATCGAGCATTTTGTTTTCATTATTTATCCGGCCTCTTTGCAGCAAAAACACAGTAACTGCCGGAGACTCGTTATAATGGAGCGGGTGATGAGAATCGAACTCACGACATCAGCTTGGAAGGCTGAGGTTTTACCACTAAACTACACCCGCTTATTTATAACTGCATTACTTTTTATAAATTTTTTTTCTCTATTTATAAGCGCCTTCCTTCTTTCCATGTCTCTTCCTCTGCGAGGTTTGCTACGATGTGGATCCGTCGAGACAACTCGCTGCAGGTTCATGGAAGGATCGCTCGTGGCTGAGGTTTTACCACTAAACTACACCCGCTTATAACTTTCAGCCGACTGTTGAAATAACAGCGACATTTATTAATATATACAATTTATCTCAAAAAGTCAATGGTTTTTTAGAAAAGTTTTTGTTAATTGCTTTTGCTCTTCTCCTACCAGTGAGTAGTAGGTAACATCGACTTGATCATCCTCCACCTTAAGCAGCACATACGTGCCTGCCGTATGCTGGCGCGGAAGACGCATGCTTCCCGGATTGATGAACACGATGTTCTTCTCCTGAAAGGCAACCGGAACGTGGGTGTGACCGAAGCAGACAATATCTGCCCCATGCTCCTCCCCTTTGTATAATAAATTCATCGCATTCATTTTTACATTCAATAAATGACCATGTGAAATATAGAAAGTGACACCGTTTATTTTTTTAATTATTTCCGCCGGAAAATCTTCGCCGAAATCGCAGTTGCCACTAACGGACAGCACTTGTTTAAACAGCGGATTGGCTATTGACAGTTCAGAATCGCCGCAATGGAAGATCACATCCACTTCCTGCTGATGTCGATGGACGACCTCAGCCACTTCTTTATCCCAGCCGTGACTATCACTCATAATTAAAGCTTTCATTATATTCCCTCCAAAAACGGCATTACCGGAACCATTCATTCCATTTCTTTGCCAGCTGTTTTAGTGCATTCGCCCGATGGCTGACGGTGTTTTTTTCTTTTCTGTCAAGCTGTGCCATTGTTTTATTAAGCGAAGGCAGGAAAAATAGTGGATCATATCCGAACCCGTTTGTTCCTACCGGTTCATAGGCAATCAGTCCATCGCATACACCGCGGATCGTTTGTGTTTCTTTTCCAGGGATATAAACAGCCAAAGCACAAACAAATCGTGCTCCTCGCTGTTTCACAGGCACTCCGTCCAGCTTCTCTAACAGCTTCCGATTGTTAGCTGCATCATCCTTTCCCACCCCTGCATACCTTGCCGAGAAAATGCCGGGCTCCCCGTTCAACGCCGTCACCTCCAAGCCGGAATCATCGGCAATGACTGGATGTTGGATCATTTTCCCGATGGTCTCTGCTTTTATTATCGCGTTCTCTTCGAAAGTAGAACCATTTTCCACCACATCGATGGTTTCATCAACATCCGCCAACGATTTGACTTCTATTCCTTTTTCACCGAAAAAAGCTTTAAATTCCTTCACCTTCCCCTGGTTTTGGGTCGCGATGAACACTTGATTAATCTTCATTCTTCATCGTCTCCTGTGCTCCCTGCAGGTCGGAATCTGCTTCTGTTTTTACCGGAGAATCAAAATGATTTGCCGCCTCTCCAAGCACATTTTGCTGCTGTTGAAATAACTCATAGATACCTTTTTCCGCTAAACGAAGCATTTCATTTAATTCTCGTCTTGAAAAAGTTGCTTCTTCCCCTGTCCCCTGCAGTTCCACAAATTCTCCGTCGCCGGTCATGATGACATTCATATCAACCGCTGCCTTAGAGTCCTCGACATAATTAAGATCAAGAATCGCTCCTTCATTCGCATCCAATCCGACAGATACTGCAGCAAGGTATTTTTTTATCGGGTATGCGGTTATCCGTTTTTCAGCAAGAAGCTTATGAAGAGCCGCAGCCATGGCGACAAATGCTCCGGTAACAGAAGCAGTCCTTGTACCACCGTCCGCCTGAATCACATCGCAGTCGATCCAAATCGTACGCTCGCCAATGGCTGTTAAATCAACAACGGAGCGTAATGCTCGTCCAATCAGCCGCTGTATTTCCATCGTGCGCCCAGATAACTTTCCTTTGGACGCCTCCCTGATATTTCGCTGCTCCGTCGCTCGCGGCAGCATGGAATACTCCGCGGTGATCCATCCTTTTCCCTGTCCCCGCAAAAACGGCGGGACGCGATCTTCAATGCTTGCTGTACAGATCACCTTTGTGTCTCCAAAGGATATCAGGACAGACCCTTCCGGATGTTTTATGTAATCAGTTTCTATATTAACCGTTCTCAGTTCATCGTTCCTTCGACCATCATGACGCATTTGATCACTCCTCTATTAATAATTAGTTGCCTAATTTCTGACTTCATCGGACTCCTGACCGCATTTTTCGGTACAGAAAAAACGTTATAAAAAGGGCAGCCGGCCCGCTACCCTTATTATGATAATTCTTTAGGTTATGAATTTCAAACGATAGTGTTGTTTTGAACAGAAATGGAACGAAAAATTTTCTGGCGTCTCGGCCATTTATGCCCAAAAATCAATATTCTCCGGTATTTACCATACTCGGACGTGAAACCGGTTCTGTCAATGTTTCTCCAGTGCTTACGAGCAGATTCCCTTCGGACTCCACCTCGATGGCCACTTTTTCTACTTCTTTTTGTTCCGTCAACGATAGGACAAGCATATTGAGAACATCTTCGGAAACAGCGGTTCCTTCCATTTGACTTAACAGCGCTTCATTAAAGTTCAATATTAGTGTACCGTTTTGAAGATCCGGTTCGTCAATCATTTGTACTTCGCTGCGAAAATCTGTCAGCAATGGCGACATCATATCCGGACCATTCAGAAGCTCATTCACGACAGCTTGATAAACATTTTCCGTATCCGGTATTCTGCGTGTTACCGGCACATAATACGTTTGCTCATCTGTTTGTGACAAAAAATAAACAACAACCGGTCGCGTTCCGACCAGATCCACTTCGTCACTCATTTCCAAATTGATCCCGTGATTTCTTGTATACCCTGATGATACCGGTGTTCCTCGCTGAGGCATCGCGTCCAGCTCTTCGCCGTTTACTTTTATTTTCAGGCGATTTACATCGTTCAATTGGGTCACCGACCACGTCAGTGATTGAAGAATGCTCAGTTCCTGCTCCGAACTGTATTCCGTAAATTGGTCAGAGAAATCGACAACCGCCGTACCGTCTTCGGTGACCGTTGCCTCCAGAACCTCAGTGCCAGCAGGCAAAACTGCCTGAAATCCACTTGGAAGTTTTTCTGTAACCGGGCCGCCTTGTACTAAATGTTCAATCGTCTGTTTCACCTCGTTGTCGCCTTTTGGGATATCCAGACTTTGCGGGGCAACAAAGCCGTTGCGATCAACAAGATATAGCTCCTGCATAACAGTTTCATCTTCAGCCACCGGACCCCCTTTTTCTTCCGGCTCCCCTTCATCTGCCTCTCCGTCTCCATCCATATCACTTATGCTGTCACCGATCATTCCATCCTCATCCTCCATGACTTCTACCAAAAGTTCTTCATCTTCTTCAAGATAGTTTATTTGTGGCGGATCCAGCTCCTGAAATACATCATCAACCTGATCTGTCCCACACGCAGTGAGTGCCATTGCAGCAGTGATTGCCAGCAACCACCTTGATTTCATCAGTAGGCGACGCATCGCATATTCCCTCCTTGACAGTTTGTACTATCATATATACGAGCCGTTTCCGATTTTATACCAGAAGAATCAAACAGCCACCGGAAGGAATTTAAACATGCTGCGAACCGTTTGTCAGACAGGAGAGGATTCTGCCGCCGACGCTGGAAAAAATGTGAAGAAGCAGAGAAATGATTTTTTTAATATATGGTTACATGACTATTGTTGTTTTATTTTTTCAGACAAGTTGATTGTTTTCACATCATTTTTTCCTAAACGCAGCCACTGTTCCGCTATTTGTGAAAATGTTTGTCTTGGTCCAGTGGTGTAAAAAATATGCTCTGGCTTTCGTTCCTCTGTAAACAACAGATTTTGATGATACAGGAGAGCGCTCACTTCTCGGGCGGTTTCTTCTCCGGAGCTGATGATTTCAATCCGCTTCCCAGCGATTTCCTTTATCAGCGGTGCCAGCAGCGGATAATGGGTGCATCCAAGAATCAGGCTGTCAATAGATGTAGCCAAAATCGGGGCAAGCGAAGCTTCAATGATTTCTTTTGCCTCGCTCCCGGAAAATTTCCCCTGTTCCACCAAAGGAACGAGCTTTGGACAAGCGAGACTTTCCACCGTTATTTCACTATTTATTCGTTTGATTTCTCTGTCGTAGGCACGGCTGTTAATTGTGCCTTCTGTTCCAATAACCCCGACATGGTCGTTTTTGGTGATCTTCAGTGCTGCCACCGTACCGGGATGAATGACACCGACTACCGGGATGCTCAAGCTTTTTTTTGCTTCCTCCAGCACAACGGCTGTTGCAGTATTACAAGCAATTACAAGCATTTTTATATCATGCAGCAGCAGATAGTCAATCATTTCCCATGTATATTGACGCACTTCATCCGTCGGCCTCGGACCGTATGGACAGCGCGCAGTATCACCAATGTAGATGATTTTTTCTTTAGGCAGTTGTCGGATTAATTCAGAGACAACAGTTAACCCGCCGACACCTGAATCAATCACTCCAATCGGTCTTTCCAATGGTACAGTCCTCTTTTCAATTAAGATTTATGCTTTTTTTGTTTGTTCAATGTATCACGAGTTAGCTCTTGAACAGCCGTGATGCGAGGAGAGTAATAACCACCGGCTCCCTCCGGTTTCCACTTAAAATGACTTCCACGCTTTTGCATCACGTTTCATTTCTTCATACAGGAAATTCACGCTTTTTTCGAGAAGATTGACTTCCTCTACGGAAAAATTATCTAATACGCCTTGTAAATATCCCTGTCTTTGCTGGATCACTTCCCGGATGATTGTCGTCCCTTTATCTAATAGATGGATGCGCACCACCCTGCGGTCATTGGTATCTTTTACGCGCTCAACAAGCTCGTTTTTCTCCATGCGATCGACCAAATCCGTCGTTGTACTGCACGCCAAATACATCTTCGAAGATAATTCTCCGATGGTCATATCTCCAAATTCATGTAGCCACTGGAGAGCCACAAATTGCGGAGGGGTTATGGGAAACTCATTTAAAATTTCTCTTCCTTTTTGTTTGACGATATCCGCAATCATTCGCAATGATTTTTCGATATTTGCCACTTGGTCCGGTTGTAACGAATGCTTCTGTTCTTCCATTGCAAACCCTCCTCTCGATAATGATAATAGAGCAACGTGGTAATCTTATATGATGAACACACGCTATAAGCTTCTTTCGTGATCATTGCTGTCTTTTGGACCGTTGTTTGCTTGAAAAGTATGTTTTTGTCAACTTTGTTACTTTTCCCCTCTTCGCACATAGTGTGAAAACACTTATAAAACTGGTGCGCCAACGACATTGTCAAACGCTTAGTTCAAAAAAATCACGCCTTACGCAGCAGCATTTTAACAATTTTTGTCCAAGACTCTTGTTTAACAGACACTATTACTTATATTTTCTTCGTTTTATTCCACAATTTCAAGTATTTATTTCGCTACCAAAATTCTGAATTATACATTTATGTATATTCCCCTGAAGAAAAACGACTTCCCCGAATAACCGTTTCTGAGGAAGTCGTTATACAATTCCCAAGGTGCAACTCGTTTAGCACGAAAACGCACTTATAGAGGTTGGTCAAAATTGAACAACCATTTGTTAAAACAATTTTTCTACATGTGCCTTTACTTCTTCGGCAGTGTTCATGTCCAGCGCTTCTGCTGCCGCTTTGGCAGCAGCTTCTTTGGTCAATGATGATATCTGATTACGCGCCGGTAAAACAGAGGTGGCACTCATGCTGAATTCATCAAGACCGAGGCCGAGCAGCAAAGGAATGGCAACAGGATCCCCCGCCATTTCGCCGCACATGCCTGTCCATTTTCCTTCCTTGTGAGAAGCGTCAATGACCATTTTTACAAGTCGGAGAATCGCCGGATTATACGGCTGATACAGATAGGATACTCGCTCATTCATTCGGTCAGCCGCCATTGTATATTGAATTAAATCATTCGTGCCGATACTGAAGAAGTCCACTTCTTTCGCAAACTGTTCGGCCATCACTGCCGTTGAAGGGATTTCAACCATTATTCCGATCTCAATATCATCGCTGACTTTCGTACCGCTTTGCAACAATGCGGCCTTTTCTTCTTCCAATATTTTCTTCCCTTTACGGAACTCGTCCAATGTAGCAATCATCGGAAACATGATTTTCAAATTTCCATATGCGCTGGCACGGAGCAAAGCGCGTAATTGGGTACGGAACATGTCGTCCATTTCCAGACATAGGCGAATCGCACGGAAGCCTAAAAATGGATTCATTTCTTTTGGCAGATCAAGATACGGCAGCTCTTTATCCCCGCCGATATCGAGCGTGCGAATAACGACAGGCTTGCCGTTCATTGTTTCAACGACTTTTTTATAAGCCTCAAACTGCTCTTCTTCCGTTGGCAGCTGGTCTCGACCCATGTAAAGAAATTCTGTCCGGTACAGACCGACTCCTTCAGCACCGTTGTTGATGACGCCTTCCAGATCATTCGGTGTTCCAATATTGGCAACAAGCTCAACATGATGGCCGTCCTGCGTTACAGATGGTTCATTGACGAGCTTGCTCAGTTCCCGCTTGAGCTCCTCGTATTCTTCCTGCTTTTTACGGTAAATGGCAAGCTGCTCCTCCGTCGGGTCAGTGATAACTTTTCCTTCAATGCCGTCAATGATTACCATGACATCAGCAGCACCTTCGGATGTAATATTCTTTGTACCGACTACCGCTGGAATTTCCATAGATCTTGCCATTATTGCGGAGTGGGAAGTGCGCCCTCCAATATCAGTCACAAATCCTTTAACATATTTTTTGTTCAACTGCGCGGTGTCCGACGGTGTTAAATCTTCCGCAATAAGCACCACTTCCTGGTCGATTTCGGCAAGAGACACAATCGGCTGGCCTAAAATATGGGCAAGAACGCGTTTGGATACATCGCGTATATCCGCAGCACGTTCCTTCATATATTCATTGTCCATTGCTTCAAACACAGCGATGAATTGATCGGCAACCTGCTGCAGAGCAAAAGCAGCGTTCACTTTTTCATCTCTTACTTTTTGACGAACGGTATCGACGAGTTCCGGATCACTTAAAACGAGCAGATGAGCAGAAAAGATTTCCGCATGCTCATCGCCTAATTCGTTTCTCGTTTTTTCTTTAATCACAGCCAGCTCTTTTTTTGATACTTCCAGAGACTGATCAAAAAGGGAAACTTCCTCTTCCACATCGCCAATTTGCTTTTTTTCAACGGTTAAATCCGGAGTTTCAAGCTTAAATCCTTTTGCAATGGCAATCCCGGAGGATGCCGCAATTCCCGTTAACATCGTTGACATTATTCACCAAGGCCTTCCTTAATTACTTCCGCAATGCCGGCAAGTGCTTCGTCAGCATCCGGACCCTCGGCTTTAATTGTTACTTCTGCTCCTTGAGCAACGCCTAAAGACATAACGCCCATGATGGATTTTAAATTCACTGATTTCCCTTTGTGTTCGAGCGTTACTTCCGACTCATATTGTCCTGCCTTGTTAACAAGCTGTGTTGCCGGTCTAGCGTGAATCCCTGTTTCTGCTGTAATTTTAAATGTTCTTTGCGCCATGATTAACAACTCCTTTAATATTTAGATCATTGTTGGAATAAGACCGAGTTTTTTCTCATTCATCATCAATTATGTTCACCATTTTTATTAATGCCCATTTTCACACCAAAAAAATAGCAACGGTAAAAAATGGTATAAAAAAGGCATGAGCAACAGTTGTATATGAAATTTACCGGCACACCGGCCTTCAACAATGGTTGAATTATTTCATACACACCTCTTTACTCATGCCTGATCGTATCAGTGACACGTAATTCGGTGACATCATTATGAAGGATGTTCAAAAAGTCCGGGATACAGCGCCGGTGAATCTCAACGCTAGCGTTGCCTCTCCGTTGCTCACGTACGTCCCTGGTACGCTCCGCCGCTCGAGCCAGCCGCGCCTCGACCTTCTTGCCGCTGTAATGTCCTCCTTTTGAACACACTATTTTGCTATTATCCGTTGAAGATGAATACTCAAAAAAACGATTTCAACACCGGATATCGATTGTTGAATCGATTTCTCGATCATTCGCACAATGTTTCGTGAAATATTATAACACAGTGAATTCTCTTCCTTCAATAAATGAATCATTTTTTTTTCTATTGGGTATTCATTTGTCATACTTCGTTCAATCATTTCATGTAAATGTTGTACAAACCGCTGAAAATGAACACCTTCTTTATTAAAAGACACTCCCGCCTTCTCCTCCGCATAAGACACACACCGGTCGATTAAATCCCCACTCTCTTTCTTTGATAAAAACTCTCTGCCGATAGCGCTTTGAATATGCAAGGTGATAAAACCAGTTTCTGCTTCCGGAAGCTGCACGGTTGTTTTTTCATACAAAAAAGCTACGACCTGTTGAGATATCCGGTACGTTTCATGATAAAGCCATTTCGTTTCCGTTAAAAACGGATTGTGGATCTCGGTGCCGTTTCTGCTTCTTTCAAGGGCTAAAACAAGATGTTGCGCTAATGCAAAGTGAATCCGTTCATGGAGCTCCACTCCCATCCACTCACGGATTTTTTCGATTGCTTCATGAATGATCAACAGCGTCTCCTGCTTTTCCCTTGCCAGAAGCTTGATATATTTTTCCTGTTCTTCCTGGTCAGCCAGTATAAATACCTTTTCATATTTCTGCTCTGACAGAACATCTCCAGGCTTCTTGCCAAATCCGATACCCTTTCCGATGAAAATCACTTCTTCTCCGGATTCGGATCGCGCGACGATGACATTGTTATTAAATGCTTTATCAACAGTAAACGTCCCCTTCATCTTAACGTCCCTTTCCCCGTTTGCTACATTCATCATATAAAGACCGGCTTCCTTTCGTCAATGACTTTATAAATGGAAAATTAATCTTTTTTCAGTAGAACGTGTTCAATAAGAGGGTGTACAAAGGAAGAATGAATTGTTTATATATGAAGATAAAGCTATTGAAAACAATCATTTGTGTTTTTCCTTGGCAGGCATTGCTAATTTACATTTTTTAACGCCTCGATAAAGTTGGTCAAAGCTGCCTCGTTTTTTTCCTGCAAATAATCCGTCAGCGCTGCTTCCTGATCTGAAAAATAATAGGTGAGCGCTTCTTTTACACTGTCGTGCTCAAGCCCGTGAAGGTCTTCCATCAGCTTTGTCCAATTCCGAGGCCGGGAGCCGCCGTAATCTCTTTCTTTATATTTTTCCGCAACTTTAGCCGCCGGATCCAACTGCTCATTTAAGTAATATTCAATGGCAATCAAATAGCCGACAAAATTGTGGGAGCGATCCGCCTCCATCACTTCGTACAACATGTCCTTTGCTTCTTGCAACTGACCGAGGTGGGCGAGCGCAACGGCATACCGCCCTTTAAAATAGTCGGTGGGATCACCACCGCCTTCCGCTGCAAGATATTTTCCATACCAGACCGCAAACTCGCCCCACTCCTGTTGGCCATAATAATAGTCAGCAATTTGCTCCAAGGTTTCCCTGCCGGGAGATAAATTCGCCAGGGCCAGCAAATACGTGAGTGTTTCTTCATCTCGCTTTTCCTCAAAACCGCGGAGTCTGGTCAACATTCGCAAGCTGTGCTTATCGTTACTGTTCTTTTCAACAGCTTCTTTATACAAGTGATATGCTTCGGCTGACTCGCCTTTCATCAGCAAACGATCGGCTTCTGTCATTTCTCGCTCCTTCAGATGAAAATAAGGCTGCGGTGTTTCTGTTTTTTTCCGAAACCGGTACCCGTTGCTTTGAGCTATCAGCTTTCCCTCCTTATCATAAGCGTGAACATACCAGGAAAAGGTGCCATCCACATTAGTGAACGCCAGAATACTTTCTGGACGAAAGGTATTTTCCTCCCCCTCCTCTCCGTCAAAGATAACCCCCATTTGTTTGTCATAAAGCATTTCTACAGGAACAGTCACCTCTGTCCTATCGATGTTTGATAAAAACGGGCTGGAAAAGGAGTAGCCATCAAAAACAGTCTCCAGATACAGCTGATAGCTTGCCGCGCCGGGAACCGCCTCCCAGGCAAAGGTCATTTCCTTCTCACGAATCTCTTCTTCCTCTATCGGTTCAATCACCTCAATCAGCGGTGTCAACACAACGGAATACTCAACGGTTTCCCCGGGAGTAGTATCGATCCAGTCATCCATTTCCACCGGCCAAACGAAGCCCTCCGCCTGTTCAAACATAAGTCCGATAGTCAGTTGATAGCTTCCAGGAAAAACACCTGTGAAGGAATAGCGACCGCCAGAATCGGTTACGGTTTGGTACCGCTCCTCTTCTCCCACAGTTTGATTTACCATGTCTTCTTCCCGCAGGAAAACACCGACATTCGCCAGTGGCTCTCCAAGTGAATTGGTGACTTTTCCTTCCACGACAGAGACAGCACTGCCCTGTTCCAACATCACGGCGAGTTGATCTCGCAATCGTGAAACGGTATAAAAGTACGGGCTTCCAGTCCATTCATCGATCGGACCTTTCAGCTCCATTTCCGTCAAAAATTGCTCATGCCAGTCCTCTAGTTTAGGCATTTCTTTGTTCAGTAATGCAAGCGCCTCTTCCAGCCTTCCATCGTTCATCCTCAGCTCCGCTTCAAGCAGCAGCAGTTTCATTAACGCATCCATTGAATCTGTCATATTGGCGGTTCGCCGATACTCGTTGATCATGTTCAACGCCAGCTCATTTTCATGAAAAGAAACGGCATTTTCCATTCGCAGCAGCTGGAATTCATCATAATAGACCGATTCATCCGTCATGCGGCTCATTGCTGTTAAGATGGCACTATCAGCGTTCTCGAAATCACCGATGCGATGATAATACGTTGCCAAGCTTTCCGCTGCTTGCAGGATAGAATAATCCTCCACCGGAGCGTTTGTAATATAATCGTGCAAATAAGGAACCGATTCCTCCAGTGTAAACAAATTGTGCTCTTCCGTTGACCAGCTCGTCATGCCGGGGCCGATATAAATATCATAATATCGGCCGATGCTCGAATCTCGGATCATATGATCACGGATAAGTTCCATTTTAGTAAAATGGTCGTTGTCCAGTTGCTCGAGAATCCGTTGCTTTCCTGCTTCTATATTTCCGTTTGTTATTTGCCAGTCAATGATCGCTTTTTGAATAAGCGGCTGAAAAAAATAAGCGGAACCTAGGAATAAAAGTAGTCCAACCAATGTTCCTATGACAAGATGCTTCACTTTAACTTTTACCTTCATTCGTTCTGCGCCTCTTTCTCATTAAACTCTAGCCAGTAGCCGTTCTCCGTTCTGATTTCAATCGTTGATATTTGTTCATGCTCCGGTTTTTTCGTCACGCTAAAGACATACGCGCCTGCTGTGGAAAATAGGAGAAGCGCCGCCATTCCCAGCGGAACGAGCGGGATGGAAATCTCTTTGTTCCACCATCTCATGAGCCGATCCCGCAGCGTTTTTGGGTGCGTTTTCCGGATGACCTCCTCATTTCCTGAAAAATGAAAGTGCGATAATTCACCATTCAGTTTTTTACTGATATCCTTTTGCTGCTGCCGTTGGTCCAATGGTTTCACCTCCTGTTTGCAATCGCTGTTTCAAATGATGTCTTCCCCGCGCCAGCCGCGTTTTCACTGTGCTCTCTTTCGCCGACAGCATGTTTCCTATCTCTCGAACAGAAAGCTCATGAAAATAGTATAAAGCCACCACTTCACGGTATTTATAAGGCAGCTGCTGTATTGCAGCATGTAAATTACTGTTCCGGAAAGCAATCTCCGCCAGTTCCTCTGGCCGCAAGCCATCGTCGGCGACACCGCCTACCTCGTCGCCGTCCTTATAGACAAAAATATGCTTCCATGTCCAGGTGCGCATTCTTGCCCGACAGCCGTTCATCGTGATCTTTACCAGCCAGCTTTTGAGCTTATCTTTATCATGAAGCTGATTAATTTTTTGGAATGCGGCAATAAAAGTATCCTGAACAACCTCTTCTGCAACATGGGGGTCCTTCACGAGCAATATGGCTGTGCGGAGAAGCATATCCCCAAATCGATTCATTAATTCACGTAAAGCATCCTCTTCTTTGTTTCGTAATCTTTCGATGAGATCCACAGCCTCTCCCCCTTCATCCATGTAGATGTAAGCAATCAACTTTTGGTTTCAAAAAACGCGTTCGTTTTTTTCAAAACCTTCACGTAGAGCGTGAAGGGCAAAGCTTGCCTTGCTTACAGTCTAAAAGCAAAGAATAACAATTTTTTTGAAAAGAGATTTTCTTTTTGAACAAACGCTCTTATAAAAAAATTCAAAGAATGATTTCATTTTAAAATATCATACCTTTTCATTTTAAAATAATTTCAATAGGTTAAAAGGTGTATTCAGCCGATTAATTCCAAAGTACGCCTTCTTTTATGAAATGACAGAAAATCCCATCGTCGTTACCTACATAGATTGTCCAAATGGCGAGTATCGGCTATCATTAGAATATGATATGCGAGTGGAGGGACACAGTTTTGGAATATAAAAAGATTCGCACACGAAAAATATATGAGGAAGTGACGGAAAGTCTCGTCGAAATGATTAAGCGTGGTGACTTTCACCCTGGAGATAAACTTGATTCTGTTCAACAGCTTGCCGAGAACTTCCAAGTTGGTCGATCAGCAATTCGTGAGGCACTTAGTGCGCTTCGGGCCATGGGGCTTGTTGAGATGAGACAAGGGGAAGGGACATACATCAAAGAGTTTGATCCCCAACTGCTAACATTACCTGTTAACGCCGCTTTTTTGATGAAAGTGGACGATGTAAAAAACTTGCTGGAAGTTAGAAAAATTCTTGAAGTTGGTGCTGCATATACTGCGGCAAGAAAGCGCACAGATAAAGACGTAGAAAGCATCGAAAAAATTCTTGCTGAAATGGAACATATTGTTGGCAATGAAGAGCTTGGCGAAAAGGCTGATTTCGAGTTCCATATGGCGATTGCAAAGGCTTCAAAAAATACGCTGCTAATGAGTTTAATGAGCAATGTGTCAGAGATGATGGTCATCACAATGAGAGAAACCCGTCGCCTCTGGCTTTATTCAGAGCAAACAACATGGGAACGTCTCTATCAAGAGCATAAATTAATTTTTGAAGCGATCAAAAAACAAGATGGTGCTCTTGCCCAGCAGCGGATGCTTGATCATCTTGTCGAAGTGGAAAATGTGCTCATGAAATACCTTGACATAAAAGAAGATCGTTAAAGTTAGCTTGTAGTGATTGTTCAAAAAGATCGTTTTTTATCTTTTTGAACAAGCACGAAGCAACAAGCCATACTTCACTGAGAAGCTGCGAGCTGTCTCATAGTGCCATCGCGGGCGATGGTACTTGGATAATCCTCAGCGCTATACTAGCAGAGGAAGAGACAATGAGTGGAGCCGATGCCTTCTTTTCAGGCCGGCTGTGAGTGGTTTTCTCAGAGTCAGGATGACGACATTCCGCTGTTACTCACAAATGCAACCTGAATGTGCTTCATCGAGTCAATTTGCGTCGAGTAGCCGCAGACGCAGGACGTGAGTGGTACTTAAGCGGAATTGGAGGATGGCGACATTCTGCCGTTGCCCATAGGACGTGGGCAGCATTTAGGTGGAATTGGGCGCATCATGCGGAACCATTGCCTTTTTGAACACGCTCTTAGAGATGCGCGAAATTCGCGCTTTTTTTTATGATAAGGAGCTGCTTATCCGTTGCGGCAATCGATGTCAAGACCAAAAGAAAAATATTTCTTGAATTTTTTTTGAATTTTTATTGAAAATTGAAAGCGCTTTACATATAATTAAGGTCGTCGAGTTATCAGATGACCTGTCAGGCCATCGGAGAATTGCGATGATGAAGGAGTGAAAGATGGGGGGAGTAATTTATGGGGATCGGAACACTAGCATTTTTAGCTACAATTCCAATTATTTCGGTATTTTTGTTTTTAGTTATTATGCGCTGGCCGGCGAAGAAAGCGATGCCAATTGCCTTGTTAGTAACAATAGTCATGGCAATGGCAATATGGCGAGTGGACGGAAATCAAGTTGCAGCTGCAGCAACGAAGGGGGTTGTTACAGCTCTTGAAGTTTCATTGATTGTATTCGGGGCCATTCTCTTACTGAACACATTAAAAGAAAGTGGTGCAATTTATACGATTCGTCAGGGATTTATGAGTATCTCACCTGACCGTCGTGTTCAAGCTATTATTGTAGCATGGCTGTTTGGTTCATTCCTTGAAGGAGCAGCAGGTTGGGGAGCACCTGCAACAATTGTTGGACCGCTTCTTGTCGCGATTGGCTTTCCAGCGATGGGAGCTGTTATGGTCGCGTTACTGCTTCAATCAACGCCCGTATCATTTGGCGCGGTTGGAACGCCAATTTTAGTTGGGGTTAGTACAGGATTGAAGAATGTGCCACTCGTTGACAAATATGTTTCGGATCTTGGAATTTCTTATGATGCATATATCAACGCAATTGGTGGACAAGTTGCTATTTTCCACGGGATTATCGGAATTTTTATCCCGTTATTCATGGTTGTATTGTTAACGTTTTTCTTTGGTAAAAATAAATCACTAAAAGAAGGGTTTGCCGTTTGGAAGTTTGCGGTTTTCGCCGGGATCGCATTTACCGTTCCTTACGCACTTGTGGCCAACTTTTTAGGACCTGAATTTCCATCGTTAATCGGTGGATTAGTTGGACTTGCCATTGTTGTTCCAGCAGCAAAACGAGGCTTCTTAACACCAAAGGATGTTTGGGATTTTGATAAAAAAGAAAACTGGGCACCTGACTGGACGGGTAAATTAACAATCAATGAAAACGAAAAGCCAGTACGTAACATTTCAACGCTATCTGCATGGTTGCCTTATCTATTAGTTGCGATCTTATTAGTCGTGACACGTGTAGCCTACTTACCATTTAGCACTTGGTTAAAATCGTGGGAGTTAAAGGCAGAAAATCTTTTTGGTACGTCAATAACTGTGTCGTCTATGCCGTTAAACATCCCGGGAACGATCTTTATTCTTGTAGCTGTCGTTGTATTCTTTATTCACCGCATGAAAGTAGAAGAGGTTACACGTGCAACCAGTGATTCATTTAAAACGGTGGCAAGTGCGATTGCCGCACTAATTTTTTCAATCCCGATGGTTCAAGTGTTTATCAATTCGGGTGTCAATGCTTCTGGGTATGAAAGTATGCCGATTGTACTGGCAGAAGGTATTTCCCACATCTTCGGAGCAAACTGGCCGTTAGTTGCACCGACAGTTGGGGCGATTGGGGCATTTGTCGCAGGGAGTAATACCGTTAGTAACATGATGTTTGGGTTATTTCAGTTTGGCGTCGCTGATAATATCGGGGCAAATCCATCGGTCATTGTTGCATTGCAGGCGGTTGGTGGTGCTGCAGGGAATATGATCTGTGTTCATAACGTTGTTGCGGCTTCTGCAGCTGTTGGTTTGCTCGGAAAAGAAGGCCGCTTAATTCGTAAAACGCTCATTCCAATGACATACTATGTGATTTTCGCAGGTGGATTAGGTTATGTTTGGTTAAATGGTTTTGGCCTAAATGCTGGAACATTTGTCCTTGCAACGGTTGCATTGTTTACTGTGTTTACCATTGCAAAAGGTCAAAGTAAAAGCAGTCATAAAGATGATCGAAAGCTTTCTGCGTAGGTTGTTGATTGGAGCGTGTTCAAAAAGGCAATGGTTCCGCTCGATGCGCCGACTACGAGAACCCCACTCACAGCCGGCCTGAAAAGAATGCATCGGCTTCACTCCATTGTCTCTTCCTCTTCTAGTATTGCGCAGAGGCTTATCCAAGTACCATCGCCCGCGATGGCACTATGAGACAACTCGCAGCTTCTCAGTGAAGCCCGGCTCGTTGCATCGTGTTTGTTCAAAAGATAAAAACCGATCTTTTTGAACAAACACTATTAGAAGATAGCGACAGCTCCACATGTGGTGGGGCTTCAGCTATTTTCCGCTGTAAGAGAGGCAGCGGGCTGAATTTTAATCAATTAAAGGGGCAGTTTGTAACCGGTTGTGGGTAAGAAATTTTTTATTTTACCAAGTCATCAGATAACCTGTTGGCTAAAAAGTAAATGAAGCGTAAAGTAAAGATAACAGTGATTCCATATAGATGATGTAATCGGTACGAGAGGAGAATGATGATGAAAGTTTCCTTATTTGTTACGTGTTTAATTGATATGTTCCAATCGGATGTTGGCCGGGATACAGTTGAGCTGCTTGAACATCTCGGCTGTGAAGTCGATTTTCCAGAAGGACAAACGTGTTGCGGACAGCCGGCGTATAACAGCGGCTATTTAAAAGAGTCAATGGAATCGATGAAGCATATGATCAACGTGTTTCAAGACTCTGAATATGTCGTGACACCATCTGGATCATGCGGGACGATGTTTCATGAATATCCGAATATTTTTGCGGGAGATGCTGAATGGGAACCGAAAGCAATCGAACTTGCGAATAAAACATATGAATTAACTCAGTTTATTGTTGAAGTGTTGAAAGTTGAAGATGTCGGTGCATCCCTCCCTGCTCGGGCAACGTATCATACGTCTTGTCATATGACTCGTTTACTAGGAGTGAAAGAGGCTCCGCTGACATTATTAAAAAATGTAAAAGGTCTTGAATTTACTGAACTTCCCGACAAACATAATTGCTGTGGCTTTGGTGGAACGTTTTCGGTAAAAATGTCGCAAATTTCCGAGCACATGGTTGATGAAAAAGTAAGACATGTGGAATCAACAAAGGCTGATATTTTAGTGGGGGCAGATGCTGGCTGTTTAATGAACATCGGCGGCCGGATAAGCAGGACAGGAAAGCCGATTGAAGTGATGCATATTGCTACAGTTTTAAATAGTCGTAAGTAGAAGGGATTGGTGAGAGAGAATGGGCATGAAGATAGGAACAGCAGCATTTAAAGAGCGTGTTGACCAAGGGCTTTCTGATTCATTTATGCGCGGTGCAGTGTCTGCAGCACAGGGGCGCTTACGAGACGGACGCTTAAATGCGGCAGAGGAGCTTGGCAATTGGGAGGACTGGCGCAGTCATGGGGAAGAGATCCGCAAGCACACGCTCGAACACCTTGATTATTATCTTGAAATGCTAGTGGACAATGTCTCCAAACGTGGTGGCCATGTTTTCTTTGCACAAACCGCAGAGGAGGCAAATGAGTATATTACAAATGTCGTGAAAAAGAAGGGTGCCAAGAAAATTGTCAAATCGAAATCGATGGTGACAGAAGAAATCAGTATGAACGAGGCGCTTGAGAAAATTGGTTGTGATGTCGTTGAATCTGATCTTGGTGAATGGATTCTTCAGGTTGATGATCATGATCCTCCTTCCCACATTGTCGCACCAGCCCTTCATAAAAATAAAGAACAGATTCGCGATGTCTTTCGTGATAAGTTAGGCTACAAAAATAGCGAGAAGCCTGAAGAGTTAGCGCTATTTGCAAGAGAGCAGCTGCGCGAAGAATTCTTAGCCGCTGAAGTAGGAATTACCGGCTGCAACTTTGCGATTGCCGATTCCGGAACGGTGACGCTTGTAACGAACGAAGGAAATGCACGGATGGCAACAACGCTTCCGAAAACACAAATTACAGTTATGGGGATGGAGCGGATCGTGCCGTCATGGGAAGAGATGGAAGTGTTAGTCAGCTTGTTAACGCGTGCAGCCGTCGGCCAAAAGCTGACTAGTTATATTACAGCGCTCACTGGCCCAAAAGGTGAGGGCGATGTTGATGGTCCTGAAGAATTTCACCTTGTCGTAGTTGACAACGGTCGTTCGAAAATTTTAGGAACGGAATTTCAAGAAGCGTTACACTGCATACGCTGTGCAGCGTGCATTAATGTCTGTCCGGTCTATCGTCATGTTGGCGGTCATTCATACGGCTCCATTTATCCAGGCCCAATTGGTGCAGTGCTATCGCCACTTTTAGGCGGCTATGATGATTATAAGGAACTTCCATATGCATCGACACTTTGTGCAGCCTGTACCGAAGCATGTCCGGTCAAAATTCCGCTGCATGAGCTGTTAATCAAGCATCGTCAAAAAATCGTCGAAAAAGAAGGGAAAGCGCCGGTATTTGAAAGCCTGTCGATGAAAGCATTTCGAATGGGAACGGCAAGTCCGACAATGTATAATATCGGATCAAAGCTCGCACCGAAAATGATGAAACCGTTTGTGAAGGAAGATAAAATTGCAAATGGTCCAGGGCCATTAAAGAACTGGACATCGATTCGTGATTTCCCAGCACCAAGTAATGAGAGATTTAGAGACTGGTTTAAAAATCGTGAGAAGGAGGAGAGTAAGTCATGATAAAAGGAACAGTGACAAATAAAGACTCATTTCTTAATCACGTAGCCAAAAGTCTTGGTCGTCCAAGAACGTCAACAAGGATTGAAAAACCAGTGTGGAAGTATAGTCCGCAGCAAGAAGTTTTTAAAGGCTACAGCCAAGATGAGCTCGTTAAAGTGTTAAAATTGCAAGGCGAACGCATTCATACCGATGTTATTGAGACATTGGTAAAAGATTTACCGCGAGCTCTTGAAAATGTTGTGATGGGATACGGAGGGGATTCCGTTGTCACATGGGCTGATCCTCGCTTTGAAGAATTTGGCTTAACAATGCTGCTGAATGAGGGACTGCCGTCTAAACAGGTAGATGTACATGTCTGGGATACTGAACTTGGCGATAAAAATACCGAGATCGCTGAAAGAGCAAATGTCGGCATTACCTTTAGCGATACAACGCTTGCTGAATCAGGGACGGTCGTTCTTTTTAACGGCAAGGGCAAAGGGCGTGCAGTCAGCCTTCTTCCAGCAACTTATATCGCGATTATTCCAAAAAGTACGATTGTACCGCGAATGACTCAGGTTGCCGAAAAAGTTCATCGCGATAATCAAAATGGCGAGCAAGTTGCCTCATGTGTGAATTTTATTTCCGGCCCAAGTAACAGTGCTGATATTGAAATGAACCTCATCGTCGGCGTTCACGGTCCGATCAAGGCGACGTATATTATTGTTAACGATAAGTAGAGCGGTGGTGTCTCAAAAGGGAAAAACACCCTTTTGAGGCACCTCTTGAAGACTATTGATTTGACCGTACCGCCCCAAATCCAAAAGTTATCGGCGTGTTTCAAACCAATAACCCAAAAAACTTCAAACAGAGCATTAACTTTTTCATCACCAATCGTAATGACTACCGGTGTTACGATCTCCTTATTTTTACTTATAAAAATCCACAAAATGCGGCTTATACTAACCGTTAATACGGTTGACGGACATATTTATTAAAGATTTTATTTAAGAGACGAGAATTAATATATCCAACAAGGGAAAAACCAATAAAAAGAAATAGATAGAGCCCAAATAATAGTAGTTCAGCAGATACCAGCATGATTCCAATAGGCGCTATTGTAATCAATGCAATACTTAATGTCTGAAATATATTATCTATTATTATTTTCAACACATTTTTACTTGCATTCTTCATCGAATCATGAAATTTTGCCAAATATGGATAAATCAAAATAAAAAATAAAAATAATATAACGGAAGCAATCACGAGTGAGCTAATCACCAAGAGCTTAAAGCCACCTTGATAGCTAGGATAGAGGGCGATATTTGTGATCAGTATGCCCGATAGAAGCAAGATCAGCAGATTCATAACTGTACTCTGCTTCCAATTCTGTTTTAATGCCCTTATATAGCTCAGAAAAATATTATCCTCCCGATTTGTATCATAATTTAATAGGACACCATAAAGTGCACTTAAGGCTGCACCTAGCGTAATGATAGGTACAGCACTTAAAATAAATAAAAAATTTACGATCATCAAGTCAGCTATCTTTTGCATAGAACGATAAAATGGTCCATCCATTTCAAATAAGTTAAACATCACTCACACCTCAACCAAGCATACTTTCGAATGTCTGCTTACTCCTTAACCGAGCCCACTACAATACCTGTAATAAAGTATTTCTGTAATAATGGGTAAATAAGGATTAGCGGAATACTTGATACGACAATTTTCGCAGCGTTCAGGTTACGATTTGAGACACCCATTAGTTCTGATAAATTGGTCGAATTAACACCTTGTTGAATCATCTGTTGAATATCTACCGTTAATGATTGAATATAGGTCATCAGTGGATAGTTACTCTCTCTTGTCATGTAAATAAGTCCAGAGAAAAAGTCATTCCAGCTCCCCACAATACTAAATAAGGCGACCGTCGCTAGAGAAGGGACCGAAATCGGTAAATATACCTTCAATAAAACCTGCATCGGTTTAGCGCCATCTATAATCGCCGCTTCTTCAAGGGCCTTTGGAACACCCCTAAAGAAGTTCATCATTAAAATAACACTGAATACCGGTACTGCACTCGGCAGCACAAGTGACCATATTGTATTCAGCAAACCTAGATTGCGGACAACTAAGTAAGTTGGAATCATCCCTCCATTAAAGAGCATAGCAAATATTAAGAAATTCATATAAATGCTGCGTCCTTTAAATTCCGACTTTCTTTTTGATAATGGATAGGCCATGAAAACAATCAAAATCATATTCAGGGCTAATGACAGAAACACGCGTTGAACGGAAATACCGAAGGAACGCCAAAATTGTGGATCATCAATTAGCATCCTGTATGGCTCTAACGTGAAGTTTACGGGTACAATTCCAACAGCATTTGCCGTTACCGCTCCGCTACTGCTCATAGAAATCGCCACAATATTTAATAAAGGCAGCAGCGTGACTAATCCAAGAAAAATAATGATCAAGTAAATCGACGCTTTACCTATCTTCGCGGATAAGCTTTTATTTTGAAGATTCATACTAACCCTTCTTTCTAGAATAGTTGCCGTTCTGTATATTTTTTGGCTGCTTGATTAGCAGATAGAATCAGAACCAGACCAATAATAGACTTAAACAAGCCTACCGCTGTACCAAAGCTATAATCACGTCCCATTAACCCTACTCTATACACATACGTGTCGATAATATCACCCGACTGATAAACCACCGGCGAATAGAGATTGTAAATTTGATCAAAGCCTCCATTTAAAATGTTCGGCAGGTTTAAAATTGCCAGCAATAGGATGATTGGAAGCATCCCAGGCAAGGTAACATGCCAAACACGTCTCCACCAGTTTGCTCCATCAATGCTAGCTGCTTCATGTAAACCAGGGTCAATGGACGTAATAGCAGCAAGATAAACAATCGAGTTAAATCCAAAGCTTTTCCATACATCTGTTCCAATAATTAATGGTCTAAAGAGTTGGTTACTTCCTAGAAAGTTGAAGGGTCCAATCCCAAAGCTCTCTAAAATTTGATTAACGCTTCCGTCAAGACTGAAGATATTGACGACAACGGAAGCGAGAACAACCCATGATAAAAAGTTCGGTAAATAAACAATGGTCTGGACAGATTTCTTTAACCAACGTACTCTCACCTCATTTAACAGAATGGCAAACACAATCGCAAGCAACGTATTAAAGATAATCTTCCCTCCTGCGATGACTATTGTATTCGTAAACACACGTCCGATACTTGGTAATGAGAACATATAGGAAAAATGCTGGAAGCCAACAAAGTCCGAACTAAATACCCCTTTTGCTGGCACATAGTCCTGAAAAGCCATAATCAATCCAAACATCGGTGCATAATTAAAGATAAGTAAAAAAATGATCCCGGGTAATATCATAAAGTGATACGTTAGATTTATATTTGTTATACGCTTTGAAGCAGTCCTTTTTCTCTGTTGCATGATTCTAGCCCCTTTGAAAATGTAGTGTAATAAGGGCTGCCCTGGAACAGGACAGCTCCTTGAATGTATTTATGCTCACTCAGCTACCTCTGCTTCAATCTCAGCTAAAATCTCAGCACCACCTTGGTTGTGCCACATTTCTACAAACGTATCAAAGTAATCGATTGATTCTACGCCTGTTACTATCTTGATAAATTCTTCTTCTTCCATTGAAAGTAAGTTACCATAATATTGTTCGATAGCTGGTGTTGAACCAAAGAACACTGGATTCACCCATTCAAAGTGATCATGATCAATTAAATACTGGCCTAACTCAAGGCCTTTCATTCGTGAGTGATAAAGTGCCCAAGCGGCTGTTGACGCATTCTCTGGATTATCTCTATATTCCATAATTGATATCGCAATCGACTGATTTCTTGCATCTGGTATATCCGAGACTTCGATCTCTCCATTGATTGCCTCCCTAATTTCTGCATAATGATCAAGCTCTGAGGTTGCACCAAGAATCTCCATATTCAATGGACGTGCAGCACCATCAACATCTAATACTTGATACTGATAAATGTCTGGATAGACCTTTTCAAGATTCGGCTCATTCTTTAACGTATCGTAGAACAGGTTAATCAGCTTCATCAGAACTTCTGGGTTACTGAAATCTTTTCTTACGACCGCGATGGATCCGCCAGGATTTTGACTTGCGATATTGACTTTATTTTGATCATCGACTAGCGTATAGGCTTCAAACACAACACCCGGGTGCATTTCCTTTACATTGCTTAACCCCCAATCCGGCATGTGCCATGCCCCTGTTACAATTCCCGTTTGGCCGTTAACAGCTAATGCCATAATGTCATCCCAAGAACGTGTCCCGAACTGTGGATCCAAGATTCCGCGATCGAACCAATCTTTAATCAGTGCCAAGGCTTCTTTCGTTTCTGGCGTTAACGAGCCGTTGGTAATATGGCCATCGGCATCCTCAATCCAATTTCTTGGAAAAGAACCAAATACCGAACCAATCGTTGTCATGGTAAAAGCGCCACCATATCCCGGTTCATTTAACCAGTGTGCTAACGGTATCCCAACTGGGTTGCCAGTATTGCCAGGATCCTCTTCAATAAAAGTTAGAGCAAGGGATTCTAATTCATCTAATTTAATTAATTTATCTCCATCAGCATCAAAATCTAATTGAAGCTCCTCTATCCAGTCTTGCCGAATCCAGATCATGTGCGGCGGCGTAACATTTACTGCAGCTGGAAGACCGTAGATGCGACCATCAAATGTCGTATCCTCCAAAGGGTTAATCTCGTAGGAGTCATACAGTGCTCGAATATAATCACTCGCGTGTTCTTCAAAAACGTCTGTTAAGTCTGCAATTAAATCGTTTTCATAAAGCTCTTCAAATTCTTCTTGGCTCACCTGCATTATGTCAGGCAACTCTCCTGATGAGATCGCTAAAGCAACCTGACGGTCATAATCCTCTCCATTTGCTTCAAATTCATTAACAAGTTCAATATCTAACACTTCTTCAGCAAGGCGAGTATAAGCATTATCTTCAAATGTATCTCCTTCAGGAAGCTTCGGATTGGTTGCTGTTTGCTTCCCCAATCTGACAATCAACTGACCATCTTCATTATGCTCCTGCTTACTTTCTTTTGCACAACCCAGTAAGCTAAGCAAACTGATGAATAAAATACAATACATAAAGACCTTCTTGATGTTCATTTCTACTTACCTCCTAAAATATGATCATATCAAGTGTTGCTAGCTTTAGTTTAGCGCAAGGACATCGACATACCTATATTAAATAAACCGCTTTCATATCACTTTTTCCTGCTCCTTCTCCTCCATATTGTGATTGCTTTATTAGCGTGGTATGTTATAGGCGTTAGACCGTTTCAAAGAATCCGTGTCCCATCCAGAGAGGAATCCATGAGATGAAAAAAATCAAACAGTTTTATCTACACTTAAAAATCAAAAATAAGGTTTTAATGATTAGTTTGATATCAGGTTTTTTCCCGCTTTTACTATTGGGTATCTTCGGATACCTTCAGATAAACGAGCTTTTACATAAACGGGAACAAGAGGTACTAGAGGAGACGATGAATCAAGCCATTCTTCATTTGGATTACAAAATGAACGCTTATCATAATAGCTTAAACTATGTATTGCTCGATTATAATTTGAATACGGAGCTGACTAACCATTTTGCGAATAATTACGAGATGTATTTATTTTTCCGTGATACGTTAAATCCATTATTTTTTAATACCCTTTCATTGAATCGGGACTTATCTGGCATCACGCTTTATACGGATCAAAAAATCAACCGGTATGACCGGTTTCTTCGTCCTTTATCAGAAATTGAGCACAACGACTGGTATGAACAGCTCCAAAAAACAACGCGGCCAGTCTACTATGTATCTGAAAGCCCTCCTCTCCTTCACCTTGCAGCCGAATTATTATTTACCAATGACAAGAATACAAGGAGCATCATTAATTTAGCTGTTCATTATCAAGCACTTTTCGATTCACTCTACAGTCTTTATGAGGATCAGTACAGTGTTTTTATTTTTGATGCCAATCATCAATTAATCTTTGATTTTCAAAAAAATACGCATTCGGATAAAGACTTCATTGATCCTGCTTCCATTAAAGATGATCACGTTAAACGAAACTATATTTTCAAGCAGGATCGTATTCCAAGCACAGACTGGTCAATTGTGATCATGAGACCGATTCATTCAATTAATCAATCGATTATGAGTATTGCGGTTACTTTTTTTATTGTGACGCTAATCAGTTTATTTCTGTTAGTCTTACTCGTGTACCTGTTCTCAAGAATTATTGTTCGGCCATTAGAAAGCCTAGCATTAAATATGAAGGCGATTGATTCAGGGAACTTTAACGTCACCGTTACCACAAACTCAAATGATGAAGTCAGTACACTTATCCAGATATTCAAAAAAATGGTCCAAAGAGTTGAGCATCTAATTAATGAAGTCTATATTTCAAAGATTGAAAAACAGGAGTATGAGTTGAAAGCTTTACAAGCTCAAATCAATCCCCATTTCTTTTATAATGTATTATCCCTAATCAATAGCAAGGCAATCATAGCAGGTCAAAAAGATATTAGTCTTATGACACAATATCTATCTACGTTTTACCGTACAACCTTAAATCGAGGAAAGGACTATATTCTGGTCAAAGAAGAGATAGAAAATGTCCAGTCGTATTTAAAAATCCAACATATGATGCATGATCAATCGTTTGATTATTATCTTAATATTGATGATAGATTATTAGATTATCAAATGCCGAACCTGATTTTACAGCCCATAGTCGAGAATGCTATTCATCATGGGTTGGACCATAAGGAAAATGGTCAGAAGGGAATTGTTTCAATGAATGGAAAAATCGATCATGGTCAGATTGTCTTTATTGTGAGTGATAATGGTAAAGGGATGACTCAAGAACAACTGGAGCAAATTCTAACGACCAAAACGAAAGGCTATGGCGTTCGAAATGTTCATAATCGTATCCGATTAAACTATGGCGACGCTTTCGGGCTTGATTACGCGAGCTATTTGAATAAAGGAACACATGTAACCGTTCGTTTACCCCTAATCAAAAAGCATCGTTAGTCACGCACCCGCTCATTTCATGATTTTAGGAATATGTTTTCCGTAACTATGTTATCGTATGTTAAAGGGATGGATGACAAGCATTACCTGTTTGATAGTTTTCTTCATAATAGCCTGTAACTTGCTCTAAGAAGCTTCGTACTTTTACACTTTTATTCATATATTGCGGGACATCTTCAACAAAGTGATTCACGTTCACGTCTTTATTCTATTTTGTGCCACGAATGACAACGCTTACAATAAAATAAAAGGCCTGGACCTAAAGCTGAAGTCAACGATGATGTTCCTCATTGTTTTTTTAGCTAAATGAATGAAAGTGCTTTTGTCGATATTTTTCAGGGGGGAGCCCCGTCTCTTCTCTAAATGTCTTCACAAAGTAAGGATAATTCGTATAACCCACTTTTGCTGCGATGTCTGCCACCTTTAAGTTTGTATTCATCAACAATTTTTTGGCTTCTGTTATTCGGATCTGCTTGATATATCGAGTGATACCTATCCCCTCTTCTTTTTTGAAAAGGTCACTTAAATATCGCGGCGATAAAGAAACTTGCTCTGCTAATAATTCAAGATATAACTCCTGGTGATAATGAGAAATAATGTATTTTTTTACATTTTGAATTGATAAATTAGAGGAAACATAAACTTCATCTAAGTAACGGTTAATAACCGCGATGATTGATTCGACAATCACGAGAATTTCTTCCAGATGGTCAGCTTCAATGATTTTTTTTATCGTTGTTTCTTTATTCTCGGATAAATGGATCAGTGTTTCAGTACTAAGCCGCTCAATAAAATTGGCGTAGAAGAATCGAATGAAGGGAACGGACACAGTTGGATGATTGTGATGATAATCTAAGATGGCTTGAATTTTTTGCTTAAAAACATTTTTATCTCCAATTTTAATCGCTTTTATTACCTCTGAAATTAACATATCTTCTTCCTCAACTGCTTGACTTTTCCCGGAATGATCAGTTACTGTTCTTTTATTTTGATAGAAGGCTTTTTCTTCTAATTTTTTCTCAGCCTGATAAAAGCGTTGATGGAGACATTCAACCGATTCAATCCGCTCTGTTATATGATAGATCAACTTATTATCAAGAGATGTGTTCAAGAATGCCATATTTTTTTGAATGACCTCAATATGATCCTTCATATGAAAATAGATAATAAATTGATTCGCACTATGTTTAAAGTAATCGGCATTCTCTAATTGCCTGACATACTGGTCGATCTGTGGAATGTGTTCTGAACGAACGTATCCGTTCATTTGACAGACAACATAATAAAAAATCGTATCTAGAAAGTCAAACGGAATAAATGGATATTGCTTCTTAAGGCTAGCCAGAGGAACTTCATTAATTAGTTCTCTGATAATATGTTTTTGTAATGCGCGTTCTCTTTGTTCATCGGTTAACTTTGTATTTTTCTTTTGATCTAATTCCTCGACAATTTGATGAATGGCGTTAAAAAATTCATGTGGTTGGACAGGCTTAAGGATATACGTTGTTGCATTGACTAATAGTGCTCTTTTTAAGTGTTGATAATCATCATGTCCGCTAAAAAAGATAATTTTCAGTTCCGGATGATTGACTTTGGCATGCTCCGCTAACTCCGTTCCCATCATAAAAGGCATTTTCACATCTGTAATCAAAATATCGATTGGGTGTTGATCTAATAGATTTAACCCTTCTTTTCCATTTCTTGCTTCAAGAATGTGGAACAGATCAGGCAATTGATTTAAGAGAAATTTAATCATATCACGCTCTTGTTTCTCATCATCTAAAATCAAGATATTATACATGCTGCCCCCCCATAGAATGACATTGATTAGAATGGGGGTGTCTCAAAAGGGGGTTTTTTCCCTTTTGAGACACCCCCGAAGCAATGAGCGGAGCCATTGCCCTGATATTTTTTCAATCGTTTTGGCTTTTGACACACCCCCGCCGTTACGAAAGGGTATTATCGACAAAGGCTGAGCTTATGCCCACCACATATTGGTTGGTTTTTCTGCGATATTAACAGATTTCAAGTTTTGCACTGCCTTCATGAAGCCTTCTTCTATTGACATAATAGGATCTTCATGCTCAATGCTGACAACATAGTCATAACCATACGTACGTAAGGCACTGATAATATCACTCCACACTTGTATGCTATGTCCATATCCAACTGATCGGAAGTTCCAAGCACGTGTTTGGATATTGGAATAAGGCTGCATATCTGTTAAACCGTACATATTAACATTGTCTTGATCGATGTATGTGTCTTTCGCATGGAAATGATGGATCGCATTTTCTTTACCTAAGATTTTAATCGCTGCCACAGGATCAATCCCTTGCCACCATAAGTGACTTGGATCTAAGTTTGCCCCTATGGCCAAGCTTGTCGCTTCCCGTAACTTTAACAATGTATAAGGGGTGTGAACAAGGAAACCGGCATGTAATTCTAAGCCAATTTTAACTTGATGTTTATCAGCAAGTTGTGCAATCTCTTGCCAATACGGAATGAGCTTCTCTTCCCATTGCCACGTCAATAAATCACTAAATTCATTTGGCCACGGCGCGACAGGCCAGTTCGGGTATTTCGCTCCCTCTTGATCGCCTGGTGTTCCAGAAAACGTGTTAACAACTGGTACTCCCATGAGGCCCGCTAACTGAATCGTTTTTCTTAATTCTTCATCTGACTTTTTAGCAAAGGCTTGGTCAGGCGAAATCGGGTTACCATGACAGCTAAAGGCGCTAATTGTTAAGCCGCGTTCTTTCACTTTTGCCATGTAAGCTTCTCGTTCAGCCTCACTTGTCAGCAGCTCATCAAGCTTAGCATGCGCATCACCCGGATAGCCTCCTGTTCCAATTTCAACAGCATCTAATCCGGCAGCTTTTACGTAATCCAACATTTCTTCAAAAGATTGATCAGAAAAAAGAACTGTAAATACACCTAACTTCATCGTGATTCCTCCTATTGGTCGCTTTTAACATTCCTGCTTGTTTCACTTGACTTGAGTGCAGCAATAATATATACTATCTCCACTTTTCAGTGCCTCTTATCAAGCGCTTACAAACTACATTTTCCTTTTTTGAAAATGTATACAGCATTATATTAATGTCAGATTGTTAAATTTTATATAGATGATATGATAAAAACATATACTATTTTGCTAAAAGAAGATGACAGAGGGTCAAGTTGATAACATGCACGAAATTACAGCCATATCAAAATGCATATTCATGTGTCTATGACCGCCCCTCTCCTTGGCGGATTATCGCTTTTAGTGTCGAAGAACCAAATTATTGATGTGAGTCCTTTCAAAAACGATTCACAGGAACTTTTGGAAGGCTCCTCAAACGGCACGATTTTCTTATTTATAGTTCAGGCGCAAAATATCTTTAATTACATATTCAATTCCTTTTACAGGATTGGGAATACGCACATCCAGCAATTGTAATAGAGAGAGAAAGAAAGTTGATAACAGAAAGAGAGAAAATACGGCAAGTTCGCGCCAATATTTTTTGCGGATCAGACCAGGGACCTCCAACCAAACGACAATCGCGAAAAACACGAGCAATAAAAAAATCATGGGCGCACTCCTTCCTGTGCCCGCGGCAAACGGCGAAATTTTGCGATGAGCATTGTCATCACTGGCAGCATATAAAAAAGTAAAGAGTAGACCGGCCAAATATTTGCCCCTACATACATTTGCTCCGCAGCAGCATCATAGATAACCATCGAAAAGCTGACGCTAAAAATAGCGATCGGAATCACCAGCGGTCGATACGTCCTCAACCCGAAAATTTGGGCTATTCCAAGAGCGGATGCATAATAAAGGACGCTTATTTTAATAAACACTGTAATTAACAGAACAATAGCAACAAGCAATTCCATTCTGGTAATTACATGCGCAATATCGATCAGGCGGACCGCTTCGAACGAAGGCGCGACCAAAACATTGGCAAGACTGCCGAGAGCAGCTATATCCCGGACAACAAGGATCAGCAATGTGGCCGCTCCAATCGTCAAACCCCATAATAAAGCGCTTTTTGCTTGTTTGATCTTATTTACGTAAGGAACGATCATGAGGAAGATCATTAATTCACCGTAGGGAATCGCGAACATAATATGTGTCCCTTGAATAAAATCCCCCACGGAAAGTTCGAACATCGGAAGAAAATTGGTAGCTTCCATCTCGCCAAGCAATAAAAAAAATGTCAGCACATCGATAAATATAGTAATGGCTACGGTGACCAAACCGATACGGGCGATAGTTTCAATTCCGCTTCTAACCGCCCACGCGCAGACGGCAATGAACAGGATGAGAAAGACGACTAGAGGAGTTTTCGGGTACATATATATAACAAAAAAATCACCAATAAATCTCAAATTATGCGAAATCACTTGAAAAGGGAACGAAATGAACAGGATGGACAACCCTTTGCCCAAGAAGGTTCCGTAAACCGATTCCATGATTTGAACCATATTTTGACCGGGGAATGATTTAGCAAGGCTGACGCATCCCCATAGGAAGGGCAGCGTCACCGCTAACCCGGAAATAATAATAATCCATACATCATGTTTTGTCACAACGTAGGCAAACGCGACGACTAACGCTGCTCCTTGAACAAACGCAGCCGCCAAAAACAGCAATTGCGAGCTGGAAATGGTTCCTTTCTCGATTTTCATCAGCATATCACCTACTCCTCTGTTAGCGGTTCCGACGCTCTTCCCTCGTTTCGCACAATTGTCTCTACTGCCAAATCGATTTCCATATCCGGAAAAATCGTGTCCCAATCCTGTTCCAGTTGTTTCCACAACTTAGGATACTTTCGATGCACCGCATCGCCGAAGCCGAAAATATCCGCATTTAGCTCTTGAGCTTTTGTGATTGCCTTCCTAATTTCCTGGTGAATCGCATCGGCTTTCATTTCTTCGAGCTGCTTGTTTTTCTCCGGAGAGGAAAAATTTTCGGGGCAAGATTGACTGCCAAGAATACCTTCCTCCTTCACATCGATGATTATCTTTACTTTGCCGTGTTCTTCAACCGGGACGACCTTTGGTTTAGAAAGAATCGTAATCAAAGCTACTTTGCCGCCGCTTTCGGGACACGCTACTTCAATGACGCCTCTTCTCACCTCCCCTAGTACCCATAACATGCCCCTGGTTTCTCTTTGGTCTAATTCGCCGACCAACTTATCCTTCTTGAAGACGGCCGTTCCAGAAAGGCGAACGGTTTGTTCGCTTCCTTGCTCTGATACTTCAATTAACGGAGCGATCGGCGCCGTCGTTGTGCTCATCAGACGGGTCATGATTTGCTTTAGATTAACCGTACCGGATTGCGAAACTTCGGTTTGGGCTTCAATCAAATCCCTCATATCAAGAGCAGGCATCTTCTCCAAATGAGCGGGAGTAGCCAATATTTCACCCGCTTGATTTTTTGCTACTAGAACCTGGATCGTCAGGCGATTGGAATGCTCACGGACAAAAAAGTCCATATGCGGAAGTATTCCGTTTTTCGCCAGGTTCTGACCAAAGATGACAATCTGATTATGAGAGAAATACAACTCGCGAGGAGCTTCGTGGAGTGCGCTCTGTACAGCAGAAGAAACCGTCTCCCCCGAGCTTTCTACGTTCCAGAAGGAGACTTCACCACCGCCCCCTTCCCTCCCGCCTTCTTTTTGCTCGACCGGTTTGAACACTTGAGCTGTAAACCGCACCTGTTCACTGTTTTCGGCTATATCCAATCCGATTCCCATCACGATGGAAATGGAATCAACCTCTTGGCGGCTCCAGCAGCCGGTGACATTGAAAATTAGAAATGTACAGACAATCATTTTTAGCGACAAAATAATGTGGTTTTTCGTGAAGGTGCGGATCATTTGGAAGACTTTCCTCCTTTGTCCGGAGGGGACGGCTCTAGCCTGAAGTGCTCCCGCTCAGGATCACGCCACCCGATGGCTCTTGGACGGGTTAACATAGCCCATAATGGCGCTCGAATGAAAACATCCTTCTGGTCATGGACGCTAAGTGGAGCCAAGGGGGACAAATAGGGGGCTCCAAAGGACCGCAAGCCGGCCAAATGAATAAACAATCCAAGCATTCCGACAGCAACGCCAAACCCACCCATCACGCCGGCTAGAAACAAAAAAATATAACGCAAAATGGACTCGGAGTCGGTTTGCGCTGGAACCACGAAACTGGATACAGCAGTCAATGCAACAACGATAACCATAGGAGCTCCGATCAGACCGGCCGCCACCGCTGATTCGCCAATGATCAGCGCACCTACGATGCTAATCGCCGAGCCCACAGGGCGAGGCAATCGTATGCCGGCTTCGCGCAAAATTTCAAATGCCACAAGCATAACGAGAGCCTCCAGCATAGCCGGGAACGGGACACCTTCTCGCGACGAAGCGAGGGTAAACAGCAACGGGGTAGGAATCAACTCCTGATGAAAGGTCGTTAATGCCACATAAATAGCTGGCGCCAGGATGGTGATTCCGTAACAGCCGAATCTTAGCATCCGGATCAACGAGGCAAAATACGGTCGAGAGTAATAATCTTCCGCGCTCTGAAAATTTTCAATAAACAGCATGGGAACGGTCAGCACGAAAGGCGTGCCATCGACGATAATGGCAGCCCGTCCTTCCAATATTTTTGCGGCAACAACATCAGGCTTTTCGCTGTTGGCCACAGTAGGGAAAATGGAATGGGGAGCATCTTCGATAAATTGTTCGATATAACCTGATTCCATGATCGCATCGGTATCAATCCGATTCAGCCTACGTCTGATCTCTTCAACAAGCCGGGGATTGACGACGCCTTTTAAATACATCATGCAAACGTCCGTTTTCGTTTTTTTGCCAATTTTTAAAGGCTCCAGGGTTAAATTGGGATTTTTAATTTTACGCCGCAATAGGGAGGTATTAATTCTCAAGTTCTCGGTAAACCCTTCCCTGGGCCCGCGTACGACGGATTCCGTTTTCGGCTCCTCTACACCACGATCTTCCCAGCCTTTAGTATTTAAGACCAGCGCTTTTTCAAAGCCTTGAATGATTAGTACGGCATCTCCGGATAGACAGGCATCGACCACACTTTCCAATGTAGTCGCTTCCTCCACCCCACCCAAAGAAATCATGCAGCTCTTAACGGCCTCCAATGTCGTCACTTCTAACCTACCTTCAAATATATGGATATCGTACATTAATGGTTTTATTAAGCTTTCATTAATTAACAACTTGTTTGCCAAGCCTTCTACGTAGAGGACAGCGCCTTGCATTTTTCCCTCGTGGCCGAATGAAAATTCTCTCAGAACAATATCATTGCTGGCGCCAAACACTTGCATCAATCGCTCCACATTGTGCGCAAGCTGACGGGAAAGCAGCGCTTGTGATGAGGAGGCGGCTCCCTGATCGATAACCTGTTTTGACATTTTTCTGGATTGGATGATTTTTTTCAAGAAGTGGATCATCATTTTCCCCCTTGTGTAAAATCAAGGATTTCATTGATATCATTCCCATCAATGTATCATTTCATTAACAGAAAAGAAATTCCTCTTCTCCGAGAACATCCATTCATCACAAAAACTCTCTCTCAATATAGCACTCAGATTGCGGACATTTAACTCCGGCAATTTTTAGGTATTTATGGGCGGCAGTAACAAAAAGAAGAAAACCCTCTCATCCTGTTATAGCAATGATATACTATAAATAACAGATACGAACGGAACGAGGTGAAGGAACGCGAGGACGTAAGACATAAAGTTAGAATTAGCATGAAGAAAGACTCGGTGTTGCATTAGTATGACGTGACTGATTATTAATTAACTTGGAGGTAAACCAGTGAACAAAAATTGGATTCTATACGAGAATTTTACTAATGAAAGAGTAAATGAAATGCTTGAGTGGCGTTGCGAACCAAAAAATTGGTTTTTAGACAAAACTTCTTTTCAACTTGTTTTAGAAACAGATAAAGAAACGGATTATTGGCAAAAAACTCATTACGGTTTTAAGATTGATAATGGGCATTTTCTCCATACTAAAACAAACAAAAATTTCAGAATGACAACAAGAGTTGAGACGTTCCCAAAATCAAAGTATGACCAAGCAGGACTGATGATTAGATTCTCGGAAGATATGTGGGTGAAAACTTCTTTGGAGTACATACCAGGTGGATTAAGTAAGCTGGGAGCAGTTGTTACAAATAGAGGGTATTCAGATTGGTCTACGCAATATATAGACTGTAAAGAGGTACAATTATATTATCGCATCTCTAAAATTGGACAAAATTGCTATATTGATTTTTCTTGGGACGGAAAAATATGGAATCAAATTAGGATCGCTCATTTAGATATGCCAGAAAACTCCACCGTTTTAGCAGGAGTCTATGCCTGCAGTCCTCAAGGTAAAGAACAAGAAGTTCGTTTTGACTTTATTAAAATCGAAGAGCTTAATAACGAACCAACAACTGCATACTTGTAATATCATTGCTAAGCTATTTCTAAGGGTATAAATTCATACTTTATATGTATGTAAAAAGGTACTATAAGATCTAATAAAAAATGAAACTAGATCGAAGTATACCCCCTATAGTGCACTATAAAGCAAGTGTGTTATAATCGAGATATGGAAAACTTATTACCCATTCAGGATATATCATCAATCACCGGTCTTAGTTCCTACACTCTACGCTATTATGAAAGAATTGGTCTATTAAGTGGGATAGAAAGGGATGAAAATGGGTACCGCAAATACTCAAAGACTGATATTTTATGGATTGATTTTCTCATTAGGTTGCGTAACACAGAAATGCCTATAAGGGATATGAAAAAATTTGCGGAACTAAGGCGCCAAGGTGATTCTACTGTGACTGCAAGACGGGAATTATTAGAAACTCATCAAGAGAAAGTTCTTAATCAAATTAAGCAACTAGAGAATAATTTAACCAAGATAAATGAAAAAATTGACTATTATAAGAAAATGGAGGAAAAAGCTAAGTAATACAACTTAATAAATTTAGTGGGACCTTACCTAAAGGTCTTTTTTTATTTTTTAAAATGAATAATAAAAATTTACACTTGCATTATAGTGCACTCTAATCGATATACTGTTTTCATATTAAGAGAAGGTAGGAGGGAAAAAAGTGAAATATCGATCTATTGGAGATTTGCGTGTTTCATCTTTAGGATTAGGATGTATGGGAATGTCGGAATACTATGGAAATCAAAATGATGAGGAATCGATTGCTACCCTTAATTATGCTCTAGAACTTGGTGTGAACTTTCTTGATACGGCAGACCAATATGGAGTGGGAAAAAACGAAGAATTAGTGGGGCGAGTATTAAAAAGTGTCAGACAACAAATTAACATAGCTACCAAATTTGGGTTTGTAAGAGATGAGGCCGGGAAAGTAATTGAAATTAACGGAAGTAAGGAGTATGTAAAAAAGGCTTGTGAAGCAAGCCTAAGGCGGTTAAACACTGACTATATTGATCTTTATTATCTACATCGTGTAGATCCCAGAGTTCCCATTGAAGAGACCATTGGTGCTATGAAGGAATTAGTAGAAGAAGGTAAAGTTCGGCATATTGGGCTTTCAGAAGCTTCTTCTCAAACGATAAAACGAGCACAAAAAGTCCATCCTATAGCAGCATTACAGACAGAGTACTCAATATGGAGTAGAGATATCGAAGAAGAAATCTTGCCCCTTTGCCGCAAACTAAATATTGCTGTTGTTCCATATAGTCCTTTGGGACGCGGTTTTTTATCTGGAAAGCTCAAATCGATCGATAATTTAGTTAAAAATGATTATAGGAGAAACTCACCACGTTTTCAAGGAGAGAATTTCAATCAAAATCTTTTATTGATTCAACGATTAGAAGATACAGCATGCCAAATGAATATTAGTCCTGCACAACTAGCTTTAACATGGTTACTATCTAATGGGGAAGATATCATCCCTATACCAGGGACAAAAAGGAGATCCTACTTAAAAGAAAATATAGCCGCAATAGATATTGAATTGCCAAAGAATGTCAAAGATTTTATAGATAAAACTGTACCTGTAGGTTCAGCAATCGGTGATCGATATCCTGTACAATCTATGAAATTATTAAATCAGTGAAAGAAGGGTGTATAGTTGAAAGTTTGGAAAAGGAATATGTATATTTTAAGCATTGCACAATTTTTAGTCATGTCTGCATTTAGCTTAATTATACCTTTTATTCCAGTCTATCTTAAAGATGACTTAGGTGTTGACGCCCAAACCGATATTCAGCTTTGGACAGGGATGATTTTTGGAGCTACTTTTTTATCTGCTTTTCTTTTTCAGCCGATATGGGGGAAAATTGCAGATCGAACGAGTAGAAAAACTATCCTTATCCGTTCAGCGATCGGAATGGCATTTACCACATTCCTAATGACATATAGCACATCAGCTTGGCACTTATTGGTTCTGCGATTTATTTTAGGGATTTTTGGCGGGTTTATTCCTGCATCTTCTCCATTTATTACAATGAATACTCCTAAAGAAAAAATAGGCTATGCACTCGGGGGAGCCCAATCCGGCGCATACGCCGGCAATATTTTTGGACCTTTAATAGGTGGAATTTTAGGGCAGTGGATAGGATTTTATAATATTCTTTATTTGTCTAGCACTATGTTACTGATTTCAGGGTTTCTTATCTTATTCTTTTTAACAGAACTAAATAAGCCTGAACCAAATAACTTGAAACTTTCGACATCTAAAAACAGCCGCGTTAACTTTCTCTCTGAACTAAGAAAAATTGTAAAAAAACCTCTAATTGGAACTTTATTTATGGTTGGATTTCTTATTCAGTTTTCAACAATGAGTACTTCGCCATTTTTAGCAACGTATGTAGAAAGTATGTGGAATAATGATGTCTTTTTAACAACTATAGTGGGCTTATCAGTTTCTATCTCGGGTTTCTCGATAATGATTTTTTCTCCCATTTTAGGAAAAAAATCAGATCAAGTGGGTCCTGAAATTATCCTGTTAATTTCCTTATTGGGGAATTTTATTTGTTATGTTGCTCAAGCATTGGTTTCATCTATATGGCTATTTTTGCTCGCTAGGTTTTTAATGGGGATGTTTGTAGGTGGCCTTCTCCCATCAGTAATAAATTTAATACGAAAACATGCACCTGAAAAAATGGAGAGTTTAACATTCGGTTATTATCATAGCGCCCTATTTTTAGGAAACCTAATTGGTTGATACTACGTCAAGAAAATAGACACAGATTTTCTACCGCGCTTTCGCTTGGTGGCTTTCATAAAAAAGTTTAAAGAAGAGCATTTTAAACCTTT
>NZ_FNPI01000041.1 GCF_900107275.1 Evansella caseinilytica
GCACTTTCCAGCCAGGATTTATCCTCCCCCATGCTTTCTTCATAGGTACAAAAATCCTGCTTTTCCTTCTGCATCAGCCGTTTTTGCCAGGCAACAGCAACAGGTTTCGTCCAGTCCATTTTCAGTTTTTGGGTACTGAATGTGCCGGTTGCGGCATTCCACGCTTTCCCGCTTTGAATTTCTGCTAATCCACGGGAAAGCTGCTCGGCTAAGTCCATGGCGGAATCAAACATCTTGCTGGAGGAAGCGTTGAACGTATGTAGCCGGTTCAGGACATCCTGCAGCTGGCGTTTGATCGCTTCAAAAATAAAAATCGAACTCGTTATCGTAGGCGATACAGCACTTAATACTTCCGCTTCTCGGATATGCCTGTTTGCCTGTTGAATTTGCCTTTCCACTTCCGCTTCCTGCACATCGGTTGTCGCTACCGCTGCCTGAAACTGCTCCGGAAAAGCGTTATTTAACCGAATCAGATCTTCACATAAACAGATCATTCCCTGAGCAAGCGGGCGGTATGTGGCTTTAAAATATGTCTTAGCACTATTATACGTTTTTCCTTGCAGTTTTCCATCCATATAAAAGAGTTCAATCGCCACAATCACCTGCTGCATGGCTTCGATGCCTTCCGCATACACTTGATTGATGCTCTCCGTCTGGCTTTTTACTTCCCCAAGAAACATATTCAAACTCATTGTGGTTTCCCCGCCTCCGTCAGCGTTCTTCTCTTTGTGAAAAATTCTGTTTCTTTCTCTTGCAACTGCCGGCGTTCTTTCTGCAACACTTCCCGTCTCTCTTCTATGTTTTCCCATGTCAACGCCTGTTCCCGCCGACAAGAACGCTGCTGTTCCTCAAGAAAATGTCTCATCCGTGAATCTCGCTGCCATGTTGATAAAAAATCGTGGAACAGTCTCGCTTCTTTGCGATAGAATTCCTCCACGTCCTCTTCCTGCCTTTCGAGCTTTTTCCGCTCTCTCTCGTTTACAGCCTGTTCTTCCGCCACTTCACGCAGCTGTTGCGCGAGCACTTCGATGTCGTTCGCAGATTCCTTCATCTATTTGTCCCTCTGCTTTCTCCCGCTATTTTTTCATCCATCCCGGAGAAGTCGGCAAGCCAATGCCTTTTTCGATGTTCTCATCCAAGCGTTCGAATTCCTTCGCTACCGAGCGGATATTGTCGATATCCTTTTGGAATGCCTGGCGGAATACAACAAAAAGCTGTCTTGTTGCTGAAAAGCTGCTGATCGCTTTTTTATTCGCCAGAAGAGTTGTCCGTTCCGAAAGCTGCACAGACTTGTTTGTACATCGGTCGATCCGATCCGCTGCCTGTCCCATTTTCGTAGCCATGGCGTTGGCTGTTGTATAATTACTGAGGATTTGTTGTCCCAACTTTCTCCCCCCTTGCTTCCATAGCTGCTTATCTGGTTAACCCTTGTATCATTGCTCGCCACGTATTTAATCCACTATGCACCAAATTTTACGTAAGTAGGCAATCCGGAACTGATACTATATCGTAATACATAGGTGTTAAGGTGTCGAGGGGCTAAGGTAACTTTTTCCATGGGAGTGAGTTGGTTCTTATGTCTTATTTTTTGATGCACATACTGTAGTTATGACTGATCTGTAGTTTCTTGCGAAACAAACTCTTATTTGCTTTGCTCCATGTCTTTCCTCTGCTTTATTTAATTTAATAACAACATTAAGTGTTTCTTTAATTTCTTTCACATTATCGCCTCCAAGTTCAACTAAAGCAAACTCTTTAAATGATGATGAATTTTTACAGCCAATACGACATGGAAGTCTCGAGATCCTGGAAGATGGTATAAATAATTGATGGGGAATTTTATACTCCTGAGGAATTTGATGAGTATTTGGACACTGCGGGAATAATTAAGATTACCACATATCCTAATCAAAACACATTTACTCCTGCATTTGCGTTAGCTCCAACAATTTATTTCGTCCCCGGAATCGGTCAAGTAGCCTTAGCAGCAACCGGTGCACTAGTTTTAGGCGGGGGAACAATAACGGCAGGGCATTGGGCTTATGAGAAAATAACGTCATATTTTAATAATCCTCGAAGAGTAGTTTCATCTCAATATGGGATACCAACATCGTTACTTGATGGAAACGGAAAAGTAAAATTAGGAAGTTTTAAAGATAAACATGGAAACACACCGCTTTCAAAAACTAGTGGAACTTTTAAAAATGGTAATTTGACAATTCAGAAAGACACAGCAGGTCATGGTGGACGGAAACTGAAAAAGAATGGAAAAAGGGTAGCTTCATTGGATGGGAGTGGAAAAGTTTTATCAAAGTAGAGGAGTGACTAAAAGATGAATCAAATGAATTTCAATCATTTGAAAATTAACTACAACAAGAAAATGCATGTTTTTATGAACAATGAGACAAAGAAAGTCATATTTATTTCGAAAGATCTGGAAGAAATACATGCTGTTTTAGAAATAAACAATAACCAAGAATTTAAGGTTCATCCAAGGTGGAATGTGAATTTCTTCGTCACGGAGAATGAAATAACCGTTGATTTAAACTATGCTGGAGAAGATAACTAGTGTAGATAATTTCTACATTTCTTCAAGATTACTTACAACCTTGATTCCATTTACAGGGAAACGTCTAAGTCACGAAATTCGAATCTTATCATTATTGAGGTTCCCAACTCAGCAAAATCACAAAAACCCCTTGTGTACCAAGGGGTTTGACTGTTTTATGTATGGCGTCCCAGGAGGACGCCAAATAATCGCAGAAAAGCGTTGATTCATTAAGGTTTTCAGATCGGCGTGTGTAAAATTTGTGTAAAAAGTTTTGCGATTGCACCTGTTTGGACTTCCGGCAGGTGCTATTTATTTTTATGAGATTTAATCTACAGTTCCTGCTCTGTAATTACTTCCTACGGCTATTTGATTCACCAAGATACTGCCGCATCCAATGCATATCTTTATCAGTAGAATAAGCCTTTAAAGTTAGTAGGTGAGTTTGAGATTAATGTGTTATTCTTCACCGTCATCATATAACTTATCTAAGAACTCATTAATATCATTCGCTAAAAAGTACATATTGCTCATATCATCAGGATGTTCAGGTTCTTGCTCATGATCTAAAAAATAAATTTTCTCACAGTAAGGTTCTTTGGTACCTAAGCAAATGGTGTTACCAGATGGATCATCTCCAATTGGTATAAATCCTTCTGGCATTCTCCCTTCCATTATATCAATGAAATCTGTTAAATTATCATACATATCTCCGATTCCATATAAAACATTTAAAACACTAGGCCCCTTGTTCCTCCGATATCATAAATAAATTGGGTCTTACTTTAACACCACTCCATTTAAGTAAAAACTTCTTATACATCTCTGTTAATTTAATTGAATTCTCAGTTTCAAATTCTTTTATTCGTTCTAATGAAAGACTGGCATGTGAACTATCAACTTCAAACATACTGATTTAGTAAGAGTTTACTTTCGTAAGAAACTTCTCAACTAAATCCTTAAATTCATCATACTCCTCTTTGCACATAAAATTGTCAATATCTACATTTTCTTTTGCATTCATAAGTATTTCTTTTAAAGATTCTTCATATCCTCTTATTTTGTCTTTATCGACTTTAAAAAGTAACTCTAACAACTGACCATCATAAACATCCCCTTCAAGAGGATTAAGTTTTAGAAGCTCTAATGCTTTACTTATCGCTAATTCTATAAATACATTCTGTTTTATCATTCTACACAAATCAACTATACCAAGTTCCGATACACTTTTATTCAATACGTCATTGTACCATATATCTAATGCATAGTTTGATTGAGATTTTGATTCCGAAATTTGATAAATCTCTCGTATTGTTTTCATACTATATTCCTCCAAAGGGTTCAAATAAGTCCTCTATTTCTTTTATATACTTGTTTGCCTTATCCAAACCATCCTGTAAGACTTCCCTTGTTGCAGCGTTTAACTGCGGATTATTTAATGAACCTTCTAATCCTTTTCTTATTTTAATCAACCCTTTATATGAATCCTGCATTTCCTGTAGATGATTCCAATGTCCCCCACCAGGTTTTGGTACTGGATTGCCTTGCAAATCTCTTAATGTACCTGAAAAATCCTTTTCAGTTAAATGCTTATTAATTATATTATCTAAAGTATCAAGATTCCTTTTTTGAGCTCTTGTAAGATTACTTATACCCTCAGAAGCAATTTTCTCCGCCTTCATCATATTCGCTTTATTAACATCGACTAGATCATCTAACATCTTCATCGAGTTAATCGCATTGTACGGCACTCCTGCCAGGG
>NZ_FNPI01000005.1 GCF_900107275.1 Evansella caseinilytica
TCATGAACCAACTTCTACTTCATGATGAACTGAAAGATAGAGTGTTAAAGTACCTTGAGTGAATGGGAACTTACACACTTTATTTGACAAACCCAGGCTAGGAGGTGGTTCGCCTTCTGTATTTATCTCTACATTTCAAAAATCTTATAAAATTAAAGGCAGAGAAACCCCATGCTTTGAAAAAAGCATGGGGTTTCTCGACAATCTGCAGATATTTACATATCTGCTTCTTTATTGCCAATCAATCCAAGTACAAATCAGAAGTTCCTGGTTTGACCCAACCTGCCAATTCCAGATCAACAACCCAGTAATACATCTCTTCTGCTGTCCACCCGAAATCTTCATGACTAACTTGTTTCGCTTCCACTAATTCAAATAATTCCAGTTCTTCCTCCGACAGTTCATAATCCTCGTAAAAAGCTGCTTCAAGCTCTGCAAACAGCTCGCTGAACCGATATTCCATTTCCCATTCGAGATCATAGAACATATATTCGAGGTCTTCTTCTGTTAATACCTTTCTGTCTTTCCCATAAAAGCTGTATTCCACTTCATCATCATACGTATACGCGCTGCTGATTTTTATATTCATGTCAACGGTAGTGCCGTCTTCTTCAACAGAAACCGTCATCTCCACATCACTTTCGGTGATTTTTCCTTTGACGATTTTAAAGCCTGCATTCACGTTAAATGTCGCTTCCCCTAGCTCTTCCAACGCTTCTTCTATATCTTCGATAGCCGCTTTAACTGTATAATTTTCGCCTTCTTCAAACGCTTGCTTAGCGTCCTCATTCGCATCCACTTCATTTAAAGCATGTATCAAAGACTTTAAAACCAGTTTCCAATCAAGATTCAAATAAATCCAGTCGTCCTCTTCGGAAATAACATCCGCATCAGATTGCTCCTTGAAATAATCAAGCATCTTTTCTAACATAAACTCTGCAAGATATACTTCATATTCCTCTCTTTTCTCATTAAAGATGCTTCCCTCTGATTCGAGCGTATCTGTATATTTTGCGTCTTGAAGCGTGTCCTTGAGAATCGGCTTCATTACACCGCTTACTTCCTTCGACAGCCAGTCTCCAAGATCCTCGCCATCCAGTAAGTACGCTAACTCTTCTTCCGCCGCTTTCACATCAGGAATATTTGGTAGAATATTGTATGTTAAGACATCCAGTACATCTGGGATAAACTCCACATATGGATCTAAATCAATTGCTACTTCATCCGTCTTTTCATCAAGGTAAAACCGGAACGGCAATTGCAGCGATATCTCTTCCCCGAGAATATCTCCGTCGATTCCGTAAGAACCATCCAGCTCGATCACTTGCTCATCGAAATCGACAATAATCGAACTGTTTCCTTTAATGCTTTGAAATAAATCTTTAACGATATTAATAGCCAGTTCTTCTTCCTCAGTAAGGTAAACCCCTTCCGTTGAAGGATCCAACTGAATATTTATTTGATATTCCGACTCAATTTGCACCTTCTCTTCATCAAGCAAATTCCCCACTGCGTTCGCAAGCTTTGCTTCCGGGGAAGAAATCACCGAAAACACGAAATAGCCGGCTCCAATCATCACCGCAATTATTCCTAAACTCAGCCAAATTTTTTTACCTAACAATATTCATTCTCTCCTTCTGTTCGATAAATAAGTATAATAATCAGTCACAAAATGTATTATCTCATAATACCGCTAGTTCGAAAGACCATTTTTTCACAGGAATTTCGCAGGATTTTGTTCGTTATTTGCGAATTTTCCCGAGAAAATAACAAATTGGACTAGAACAATGGTCATGGATGATTACTACCTCACCCCCATTTTTTTATGTAACAATTGGCTACGTGATGAAAAATGTAGAAAGGTACAGCAGCATCAGTCAGAAAAGGAAAGGCACCATTTTTCCTTTTCTCAAGAAAATCCGCCCACTTTTAACCATTTTGGATAAAAGTGTGCTATAATAAATTCAGAAGCTGGTGGAAGGGAGGGAGAAAGCAGAAAATGAAAACAAATTGGAAGCTTTGCCTACTGATTTTTTGGGAGTTTTTTAAAATCGGCCCGGTTACCTTCGGGGGCGGGTATGCAGTCATCCCGATGATCGAGCACCAGATGGTCCGCAAAAAAAACTGGCTGAGCAGAGAGGAAGCAACGGATGTGTTTGCTCTGGCAGGATCAGTACCCGGAGCGGTGGCGATTAATTCTGCCATGTTTATCGGCCAGCGGCTCGCCGGAGTCTTTGGAGCCGTCGCCGCGATGACGGGGATGATGTTCCCGACGTTTTTATTCGTGATGATATTGAGCATTTTATTTTACGTGTTTCAAGGCAATCCCTATGTGGAAGCGGCTTTCATCGGGATTCGCCCGGCAATTGTCGCCTTGATCGTTTATGCCGGAATCAGAATTTACCGCACGGCTGTCTTTGACAAATCTACGATGACGATAGCTGTGATGCTGCTGTTGGCGCTATTAATAATACATTTTCATCCGCTTGCCGTTATTTTATGCGGCGGGTTGGCAGGGATCAGCATTATGATAATGAAGAAAAAACTCGGTTTGGCTGTTAACCTTGAAAAAAAACAGCCGAAAGCCAAAAAAGAGGGAGGCCTTGATCGTGCTGGTTGAACTATTTTTCGTATTTTTCATTATCGGAGCTGTTTCCTTTGGAGGGGGATATGCCATGATTCCGGTGATCGAAGCCGAAGCTGAGGGAAGAGGCTGGTTAACAACGAGTGAATTTACCAACGTTATTGCAGTCGCAGGCATGTCCCCGGGACCAATCGCAACTAACAGTGCAACTGTCGTCGGGTATCATGTGGCCGGAATTGCTGGAGCCGTTGTGTCAGCTACGGCAATGACGCTGCCTTCCTTTTTGACGATCTTCATCATTGCCTCGGTATATAATAAGTTTTCACAACATTCTCTTATAAAAGCAGCGTTTTACGGGCTGCGGCCGGCCGTCGCCAGCCTCATTATTTATGCTGCCATAAAATTTGCCGCATCCAACGGCATATTTACATGGAATATCTCAGCTGAAGCAGCGTTAACTGTTTTCCTCTTTCTTCTTTCCCTTGCTGCGTTAATGTATTTTCGGCTTCACCCGGCATTGGTGCTTATCCTTTCCGGAATTGCCGGTGTTTTTCTGTTTTATTGAGGCTGATTCCGGAAAAAATCGAAAAGCTCCTCCAAAGGAAACCCTTTGAAAGGAGCTTTTTTCAGAAAAATGTAAATCATTCTGCACAGCGTGCGACATTCATGCACCGTCAATTATCCCGGACATTCGGGAACCATTCATTAATTGCTTGTTGATGTTTTTCATGATGAACCGGCTCATCAATAACATTTTGCTTCGTAATTTCAATTTGACGTTCTAATTCGTCGATATCTTCCCCGATTGCCATCAGCTCTCTTGTTGCCAGAAGAATCGCTTGCTGAGATTTCTCTATCGACCTTGTAAACGAAGCCATTGCCCCGTCAGGATTATGAAAACCGTAGGAGTTTTCCGCCGCAGGCATATCCCAGAACCATTGCCCTTCCCTTACAAGAGCCTGCGCTTCTTTAATCTTCTCTTCATCGACGCCGCTCGTTATCATCCGGTTAACATAGTAATGGGCGGACGCGCTGATATCCTGCGCTTTCAACAACGCTTCTTTATGACGAGACTGAATATCCTCAACCCGGGTTTCCAAATACGTTTCTGACTTGTCGCTGTGACAAGTGCGACATGATTCCTCGATCGTTAACATCGGAGAACCCCAGCGGTGGGAAGTGACTTTCTTTTTCCCGTCCGTCCGTTGATAAGGCATGTGGCAATCCGCACAGGAAACGGTCTGGTGCGGGCCGTAGCTCCATAATTCATATTCCGGATGCTGCGCTTTCAGAATCGCGCCGCCGGAGATGGTTGATACATATTCCCCCTGGAAGCCGCCTTCTCTTGAAGCCTGGTATTCCGAGTATTCCCACATATCTTCAAATGTCAGTCCGTACCCCCAAGGGAAGGTGGTTTGTAAATTGTTCAGCGGATCGAAATAATACTCGACGTGACATTGGGCGCAAACAAGGGAACGCATATCATGCTGGGTCGCATTTTCATAATCAAAGCCGAGTCTGTCCAATGCATCCGTCAGCTGCGGCAAGCTGATACGCAGCTCCATCGTTACCGGGTCATGACAAGTGGAACAGCCGACGGAAACGTGCCCCCATTCGGCAACATTTCCTTCATGATCGGTCATCATCCCTTTATCGGCTCCCGCTGTTTCTTCCAGCCACGGAAGCGCTTCATCATGATAATTCAGCTTATAAGCCTGTTCCGGACCAAACTCTTCAATCATTTGTGGAAACAATGTCGTCTTACACGACATACATGCAGACACGGCATTCGGGTTGGAGGTGATGCGCCTGACGTTCATCTGATCTTCAAAAGCATACGTATGACCGCGGGTTAAGTTGTATTCCACGGCAAACCCGAAGCCATTCCATACAATTGGCAAATAAGGCTCGATGGACGGATCGTTTTTCTGGATGATTTCTTTTTCATTTACCATATTTTTCATATAACTTTCCCAATGCAACGGAAACTTGTCTTTAAACGCCAAATTATTCCATTCATCTTCTGCGAGTCCAGTGTCGATTGATTCACTGCCTCCCGCTTCTGTACCGGCGCAGCCTATTAATGCCAGCATGAGTATAAATAACAGTGCAGTTAAGAGAAATGACTGTTTATAAAAGCTCTTCATTTCTTTCATTCCTTTCCTTGTTTCTTGCCTGGCTCTGCAAAGAAAAATTCATTCGACTCAAACCATTCCGCCGGTCTGAAATCACCGTTCATATGCGGAACTTGGCGATGACAATCGATGCAGCTGTCTTTTACATCATGGGCTACATTTTGCAGGCTCGGTTCGTGACAACTGATACAGTTTTGATTAATGACCTCCTGCGACTCCGCCGTTGCATGCAGTACATCCGGGATCTTCTCGGAACCAAGCGTGTTCATATACACATGCCCCATACCGGCTTTTGCTTTGAATACGATTTTTTCCGAAAAGCTGTCGCGCGGCGCATGACAGTCATTGCAGCTTAATGTTGCATGGTTGGAGGCAGCAAAGGTTTCATACGCTGTGTTCATGATGTGGCAACTGGAACAGAACTCGCCGCTGTCCGTCGCTTTCATCGTTGCGGAAGTTCCCGCAAAAACGACAATGCCGAGAAAAACACCGATCAACACAAGCAGTAACCGCTTTTTGTCCAGCCGCTTTACTTTTTCCCGCATACGTTTCCACTCCTTTCTTCTGTTAAGTAGGTCCATCTATGAAATTGTCATTCATACGCGAAAACCGCACGTATGAAAGCGTTTTATTCATTGGCATTCGCAATACACTCAACAGCCTTATATATTTATCATACTTTTACACACTTTCACACAATGTGACGAAAATCACTTATCCTGTTACGGATTTGCGAACACCCGCCGCCGCTTAACGAAAAAAAATCATGTCATTCCCTTGATGAATAGCGGGTTTGACATAATTTTTCGCAAGGTGGACATGAGCAAATATTTGAACAAACGATGAAGTAATAATCTGTCAGCCAATTATATGACTGTTTACTGGAGCGCGGCGCATTTACCGGATTTCTCTGTGATTGCCCGACGGCTCCCCCGCTTTCAGCACACAGGAAAAAGGTGATGTCGCAAAAGGGTGTTTTTTCCCTTTTGAGACATCACCGAAGCCGCTGCATCTTTTCAAAAGCCCGATAGGAGTCGTTTTTTCTTATCGAGCGTGCAGCGACGAGCAAAGCTACGATGCCTTTCCCATCGAGTTGTCTCGATGGATAGTCATCGAAGCTTTGCTTGCAGAGGAAGAGACAAGCACGGAGCAATGAGCCATTCTTCACTGAGACACTGCGAACTGTCTCATCGTGTCATCGCACGCGATGGCACTTGGACAGACGTCAGTGCTCTACTAGTAGAGGAAGAGACAATGGGTGGAGCCGATGCATTCTTTTCAGGCCGATTGTGAGTGGTTTTCTTGGAGTCAGGAGACGACATTTCGCCGTTGCCCATAGGACGTGGGCAGCACTTAGGCGGAATTGGGGCGCATCGTGCCGAACCATTGCCTTTTTGAACAGACTCTTATCGTTTTCGCTTATGACACTGCCTCTTTGAAGGATGCTGTCTGCTTTTTTAAACTGCACTTCGTTTTTATTCCATCGTTTCGTTTGTTCGAAATTGTTTCATTTGTTGATCTAGATGAAGGCTGATCTCGGTCAGTTTTTCAATATTTTTCACAATTTCTTCGGTGGAATTCAACTGTTCAGTGCTCGATGCGGAAATTTCTTCGCTGCCGGCGGCTGTCTGTTCGGTGACAGAACTGATGTTTTCTACGATTCTCAATACATCTGCCGCATTTTTTTGCGATTCTGAAGCAGTTCCGTTTAACCGCTCAAGCAGCTCCAACATATTCCGTACGCCTTGTTCAATGGATCGGAAGACCGTTTCGGTACTTTCCATCATTTCTGTCTGCTTTCCTTGAATAGCTTCCCCGTGCTGAACCGCGTCCTTGGCTTCTTGCATTTTGCCTGTGACCGCTCCTGCCATCGCAAAAATTTGCCGGGTAGCTTCTGCTGACTGTTCCGCAAGCCTCCGGACTTCATCCGCGACAACGGCAAATCCTTTTCCTGCCTCCCCTGCGCGCGCGGCTTCAATGGCGGCATTCAAAGCCAGTAAATTCGTCTGCTCGGAAATTTCTTCTACAAGTCCGGCCATGTCCTGTATTGATTGCACGTTGTCTGATAAGGATTGTACAGTACCGGAAATCAGCTTCGTCGCTTCCAGGCTGCTTTTGGAAAGCTGTCTCTGCTTTTCCACCGTGTCTTCCCCAACCTTTACGGATTCAGCGATTTCTCTTCCAAAAGCAACCGTTCGTTTCACAGAAGAGACATTGGAACGAAACGCTTTGTCTAGATGATCAACGTGCAGAACCGCATCTTGCAAATCCTCGGAAACCTTTGTCGTGCCGACGGCCATTTCCTCCGTCGATGCCATAACCAGCTTGCTTGCTTCAAACAATTGCGCCGTATCTCCGTTCACTCTCGAACTGAAATTCGTCATTTCCGCGCTTGCCTGACGCAAGGAAAAAATTAATGCTTGCAGCTGTTGCACCATTTTACTGAAGGACGCAGTCAGGCTGCCGATTTCATCCTTTGCTTTGATCGAGATCGTTTCCACAGTAAGGTCTCCGCCGGCCACTTTTTCTGCCTGATTGGCTATCTTTCTTAACGGCGCCGTAATGCTCTTTGTTGTCCAGAAGCTGATCAGGAGAGCAGCTAGCAGCAAGATAACGCCGCTGATGATCGTTGTGATGATTAACGTTTGCAATGCGCTGTTTGTCTGTTCGTTAAGCGCTTCGTAGTAAGCTGTCGTTTCAAGATTTAACTTGTACAGGTCATTCAGCACTCCTAAGGCACGGACGGATTGACGCAAAACTTCCGTACTGTCCCGCTGTTCAAGGGCAACCAATGCCGCCGCCTCCAGCTCATCGTACTTCACTTCTGCAAGTCTGAATAATTCTTCACCATCATCACCGCTTAGTCCTGCCGCCAACGTATCGAACCGTTCGCGAATCAGTTCCAGCTGTCCGATTGCCGCAGTCCTGTTCATTTCCGTCTGATTATACGCATAGTTGTTCAAGCTTTGCTGCCCGGTTACAACAGCGGCATCAAGCCGCTGTACACCGATTAGGACATGCGCATAATCCCTGTTGGAAGATTGGATGGAAAACATATTCGTCAGAATAAACACGACAAGCAGCAGCGCCAAAAAAAGAATCGATATTGTTTGAGATAACAGTTTATACTTTAATTTCATGTTAGTCCTGACCTCCCGCTTCGTCGACGACGACCGAGCCGGCGGTGATTGCTTCGATCCAGTTGCTTATTTCCTGTTCGTATTTTTCCTCGTCTATAAGACGGAACGGCGCCAGCCCGACTCCACCTTCCTGCAGGCCTAAGACAACATGCGGCTGATCCAGCAAAATGCCGTCGATAAAGTCTGTCACCACCTGGTAAACTGCTTCATCAATATGCTTCATCATCGAAGTGATAATCGCTTCCTCCGCAAGAAAATATTGGTCGGAATCGACACCGATCCCGTAAACACCTTGTCCCTGCGCTTCGGTAAGGACACCGGCACCCGTCAGACCCGCAGCCGCATATAGAACATCTGCTTGCTCTTGGATCAGCTGTCTGGCTAGTTGCTGTCCTGCTTCCACATTGCCGAAATCCTCGGCATATTCGGTGAGCACTTGAAAATCTTCGTCAATGCTTTTTACCCCTTGTTCAAATCCTGCTCTGAATTTATTGATTAACGGTACATCAGCTCCGCCGACGAAGCCGACAACGCCGGTTTCTGTCGCCAGCGCTGCGGCTACCCCTGCCAGAAAGCTTCCTTCATGTTCTTTAAATGTAACCGATGTAATATTGGATAATTCCGACACATCGTCAATCAACACAAATTGCTGCTCCGGGAAAGCCTCCGCCTTCGCTTCAAGGTCCTCTTTTACCATAAATCCCAGACCAATGATTAAATCATGATTGCCATCAATTAATTCTTGCAACCCTTGTTCATAACTGCCGGCATGCGACAGTTCCCGATAGTCAAACACGATGCCGAGCTCGTCTCTTGCCTGGATCAGCCCCTGGAATGCCGCATCGCTAAACGACTGATCACCAAGACCAACGTCGGACAGCATAATTCCGATGCTCGGTCTTTCTTCTGCTTCTACTTTTACCTGCTGTTGGCAGCCGGCAGTGAACAGAAGCAGGAATAAAGATAAATAAATACCGATAGTCCATTTCACTTTTTCCCGTCACCTCTAAGCTGTAGTTAGTTTCTTTGACCTATCGATTGTAACACACCTCCCGGATATTTGTGATATTTTGTTAAAAAAGATCGCCGAACCCACAAAAACAAGGCATTTATACCTATTGCCATTTAGGGAATTCCATTGTAAGGGATTACATTTCAACGACGAAGAGCATTGCAAAGGGGATGGAGCCGAGTGGCACATACTGTTACAGCGATGGTTTACGTTTTACTGGCAACGCTGCACAGCTTGTATAAATAACTCATTCCTCTGAGCTGCTCCATGATTAAATGATCCATATAAACGAGGGAATCTCTTGTTATTTTTATCGCATGGGCAATGTTGTGCTGGTCCATTTCATCCAGCACCTCCCGGACGATATCGAGGGAATATACTGCCGTTTGCAATGTCCGGATCACCAGCAGCTTCCGCAAGTCTTGACGGCCGTATTTTCGATAACCGCTTTCCAGATCCCTCTGCGGTACAATCAAGTTTTCTTTTTCCCAATGGCGGAGCGTCGAATTGGGCACGCCGATCACGCTTGCCGCCTCGCCGATTGTATACCAGCTTTTTTGCTGACCACCGGGAAGCGGCTCCAGTTGTTCTTGCTCCAGCACATGCAGTGCCCGCTCTGCCTTCTGCTTATCCTCATGAAGCTTCACCTGGACTTCGTTCACGATCCACAGCGCTTCTGTCAGCTTTCCTTTTTGGATAAGCGGCATGGTTTTCCGCACCACATTCATGCCGAAGCCCGGATACATGGCGCGAATACATTCAAAGTAGGCGACATGCTCTTCGGTATAAAGGCGGTATCCGTTCTGCCCCCGCTCCACCTTTGGAATGATTCCCCACGCTTCATAATGTCGAAGAGCACTTGTGCTGATCTTCAATTTTCGAGCAATGTCTATCGGTTTTATCATTGTATCACCTTCCAATCCTGCTTCGCCTGCCGCTTATTCGAAAAAGTTGTAAAACACCTCGATGGCAGCGCCGACAGCAGCAGCCTCTTCCCCAAGCGAGCCTTTTTTTATTTCGATGTGCCGCTGGTTGGCTATCGCTGCATGCTCTTTAATTACACGGACGATTTCGTCAAAATAAGCCTCGTAATGGTAAATCAGCAACCCATGGAGAATGACGGCTTCCGGATGCAGAATATTCACCATATTTGCCACGCCGATGCCGAAATGATAAGCCGAAGTTAAAACAATGTCACGGACGACCGCATCTCCCCTGTCCAAACGGCGCAATAATTCCTCTGCCGTTTCCAAGTCCGAACCAGATCCCGCCGCTTCCGTTTGCGCCGTTTCATTTATCATCGCAAAAAGGGCGTTTATGGAAGTATAAGCTGCCAAGCATCCCTTTTTCCCACATGTGCACGCTCTTCCGTCCACATCAATAATAATATGACCATAGGAACTGACATCACCCTCCTTGTTGTTCAAAAAGACACCGTTATTAATGAAGCCGCAGCGAATGCCGTAACCGCTGATGCAATACAAAATGCTTTCATCAAACACAGCGCGGAAATGATATTCAGCCAATCCGGCGGTGTTTGCCCCATTATTAAGAATGACAGGGACTGCAAAGGCTTCTTCAAGCATGGAAACAACCGGCACGTTTTCCCAGCCTTCCGCAGGAAACAGCTCAGGATTTAAAATAACACCTTTCTCTCTGTTTAATGGTCCGACGGCTCCGACTCCTATTCCAATGAGTGCGTCGTCTGCTTTTTCATGCTTCTTTTGAAAAGCGCGGATAATGGATAAGATGTCCGAAACGGTTACGTCAGGTGTATGCTCCTGTGTTATTATGAACCCCTGCTGGTCAATAAGCTGAAATTGCAGATCGGTTAAGATCACTTTCACATGTGTCCGCGAAATTTCCACACCAAGCAAATAACCGGCATCAGGAGTAATTTCATACAGGACCGGCGGCCTGCCTCCCGCCGATTCCCCGAATCCGAATTTTCGAATCAAGCCGTTTTCTTCGAGATCATCTATCATGCGTGTCATCGTCGTTTGCGGTATTTGATAGTTCTCCAGCAATTCCACTTTCGAAACATGTCCCCGCTGATGAATAAACCGGTAAACAGATTTTTTCAATTCATTTCTGCTGCTAGTATTATTCAAAAACTCCCTTAGCATCCTTGTCAAGCCCTCCATTACACAAGTTTTATGATTTTCCCCTACCAATAAGCGTTAGCGCATTTAAGTCAAGCACCTTTTCATTATAGCAAAACAATCGGGGAAGCTTTGATAACAAAATACGTGCAGACAAAGGAATTCGACTTGTAAAGGCATTATTTTCGAAATACATTCCCAAAAACAGTCAACAGATAAAAAGCGACGTTATAGAAACGATTACATTATTACGAGAAATTTTGTTAAACTTATTCGTAAGCAGATAGATTGGAGGAATGTTTCATGAAAAACTGGGCGTTTGTCTCGGATTTTGACGGCACGATATCAAAACAAGATTTTTACTGGCTCGTTATCGAAAAATATTTTCCGGAGGGGCGGGAACTTTTTCGCCAATGGAAGGCTGCGGAAATGAAGGATATTGAATTTTTGGCAGCGGTGTTTGCCTCGATCCATCAGGAAGAATCGCAAATTATCGAAGACATCCATTCCCTTCCCATCGATGAGTACGTCCCGGCGTTTATTCAGCATGTTCAACAGCAAGGCGGCGATTTTTATATCCTGAGCGCGGGAACAGATTACTACATTCATCACATTATCGAAAAATATCAGCTTAGAAACGTCAAAGTTTTTTCCAACGAAGGCTATTTCCATGAAAAAAACGTACATATGAAGCTTGTCGATAAAGAGCACTGGTACTATTCGGAAAGATACGGCATCGATAAGGCAAAAGTGATCAAACAATTAAAGCGCGAGTACGAAAACGTATTTTATGCGGGTGACAGCGAGCCCGATTCCCACCCTGCGGTACATGCCGATACGACTTTTGCAAAAGACGCGCTGCGGCAGATTCTGACGGAAAAAGGGGTGCCGTTTGTTAGCTTCGACAGTTTTAAAGAAATTGAAGCGTATTTGCAGGAAGCGGGGGTGATGTCCAAATGATTCATCAAATGACAAGCATCCCGATTCCTTCTATCCTGCAAATTAACAGCGGTGCCGCATTTCGGTTGAACGAGCTGTTACAAAAACATCAATTTACCAATGCGATCATTTTATTTGATGACTTTACGTATGACGCGTTTGCCGAAAAGCTCACCGCTTCGATTGATTGTCTTGCCGCAGACACGCTCCTGCTGCCGTCCGGTATGGATATCCAGGAGCTGATTTCCAAAGCATTCGAACTGGCCCGGTACGATGTTGTGATCGCCATGGGCGGCGGTGCCGTCATCGACTATGGGAAGTACATTGCATTCGCCAGAAGAAATCCGTTTATCAGCATCCCGACTTCCGCTTCCAATGACGGCTTTGCCAGCAGCAACTGTTCTATTCATGTGAACGGGAAAAAAACGACGGTGCCTGCGAAGGTTCCATACGGAATCATCGCTGATTTAGATATTATTGAGAAAGCGCCGCCTAAATTTATTTTAGCCGGTATCGGAGATCTGATGTCAAACATCACGGCATTGTATGACTGGGAGTTTGAAGAAAAACACGGCGTTGCCGATGTCAACGCGTTTGCGCTGATGCTCAGCAAAAAGGGCGTCAACAGCTTTATCCGCACACCGATGCATGACATCAAAAATCCAATTTTGCTGAAAGAGCTGGTCAGCTCCGCCACGATGGGAGGAATCGCCACGGTGATCAGCGGCAACAGCGCGCCGATCAGCGGTTCCGAACATCTTATTTCACACGCTCTAGACATTATTTCCGAAAAGCCGCAAATGCACGGGATTCAGGTCGGCGTAGCCACATATATCATGGCAAATGTTCAGGATCACCGTTTTGAACGGATTCATAAAGTCTTTGAACGCACCGGCTTTTTCGGCTATGTAAAAGGTATCGGCTTAAGAAAAGAGGAGTTCCGGAAAGCGATTGCGCTTGCCCCTTCCATCAAGCCGAATCGGCGCACTTATATACATGACGGCGAATATCGCCAAAATGCGTTGCGGTTTCTTGATCACGATCCATTGCTGCAGGAAATAATGACAGACTAGCAGACAAATTATTTTTCAGCCAGACAATGCAGCGCCTGTCACACTTCCGCCTTTAAAGCTTCAATATGTTCTTTCATTATTCGACTATTCGACTTTTCCCGGCGCTAACCTGCCGATGGGTGCGAAATCAGCTTTGATTTAGTTGCGAAAGTATTGGAAAATGTGTGAGGGTCTGCGTTTTTTCTTTGGAGATTTTTTAACTATATATGACAGTGGGGGACAACTCCTGTATATTGAGCTCCCGCTTCTTTATTTCTTGAACGACCAAATAAACAAAGTCCTCGGAGACTTTATATTTTTTTGCTTCACGGTAAACCTCCATTAGCATCTCATCACTCAACCGATCCATTTTAACCACTCCTAAAGACACGCGCAATATGTTATATAGATAAATTGTAATATAACAAACTAGGTTGAAAGACTCAAAATAATGAAAGAAGTGTGAATTTAACAGGATGACACCTCTTAGCGAGTCTTTCGACCTATCTGTGTTCGTTATTTTTTCGAGTGAAGCCGCGAATGACTGAAACACCCCGTCTTTAGCCCAGCTCAGCCGCTATTCTGGCAACGATACTGCGGGCCAGGATAACCGGAAGGCCGGTGGCCGCCTTGACGATTTTTTTATGCTGCTCCGTATATCCCATGCAATCAAGGACGATGATCGTCGCCCCGTTTGCTTTTAATTCCTGTGCCGGGCGTTCAAAATCCCCCGCTTCATATGGCGACGCCGCGGCAGCAACAACAGGAAGGGCGTCCCACTTTTCAATAAGCTGTTGCTTTTGCTCTGCTAAAGGAACAAGCAAACCTAAGTTTCCTTCCCTAAGCACTGCTTTTACAACATGTTTCAATATCTGATCAGGAAACAGCAGCGGCTTTTTGTGGGAAATGTCGGGAAAGCTGCCGGTACAAACGATAACGGAGCTGGAAGCTATTTCTTCTACCTCGTTTACTTTCCCCTGCAATAACGGCAACACTTTCCTTTTCGCCAGCTTGACGCTGTTTCCGTTTCTCAGCCTCGACACATATGTTGCTTCTCCTTTGTCCGGAGCCAGCCGGGCAATTTCCGCTTCCGTCAAATCGTCCAAGGCTCCGGCCTCAATGAAGGTTGTTTCCGCCCCAAGTAACACCTGCATTTCCGGTGTCATGTCACTGCGCGGTGATTGCCCGATTGTCAACAGTCCAATCTTTTTTTTCATCATTTTCATCAGTCCCTTTGATATGAAGTTACATGTCGGGAACACCTGCTGGCTATCGTGCCTTCCATGCCGAATGTACAAAGCTGTACAGTGCATCCCCGGCAATAAATCCGGCAGCCGTCGTGTACATTGCTGCCGCTGCTTGCGGTCCCCGCACTTTTAGAATAGTCAAACGGACCACAATACCGATAATTACCGCCCAGCCGGCCAGTGGGCTGGTGATTAACAATCCCGTCGCAAGCAAAATACCCAGCTGTCTTTTCGTGCCCCCGATCAACTGCACAACTGCGCCGGGAATCGCCCATAAGAGCAAGTACATACCTGTTTTTCCGGTAATACCCGCTTCAATCGTCGCCGCATAGACACGATCTACCGGAGGAACAAGATCAGCTGAAAAGAACATGTCATGGAACAGCGTCACCATGATCAGCGCGACAACGAAACCGATCATCGCTGATTTCAATTGCATTCTCCGGCCGTAAAGCTCGACTTTTTTATCTTTTGCGTTCCTGATCAGCACCCCGGATTTGAAGTCATAGCCGAGATCGGCAAATGCCGGGCCGGTTGCTGCTGTATATCCTGTCAGAAGTGCAAGGGCAATCGGCGGAAAGCCTAGCAGCATTCCGATAATCAAAGATATCAGCGTTACCGCAAACGCCGGGAACCACCCCGAGTGCATGGCGGCAACACCGACAATAACTTGTGTAACCAATGCTGCAAAGGCAGCGAATATTAGAAACAGCAGCAACTGCCACAATGGCAGTTCAGTTACAAGCCCGCCAACCAAGGCAGTGACAACCGCTCCGCCGGCAAAAGCAATGTATCCCCATCCGAATGCTTTAGAAACATCCTTTCCTGTACGAGTATTCTCCCACGCTTCTTCAACTGCCGCCGCTGCTTGATCCTTCCGATGCAATTTCCGCTCATCAACGATTGTCTTTACGAATTGCAACAGAGCGACAATCCCTGCTCCGATCATCACCCCGTGGGGAAGATAATAAACATCTAAATTGATAGCGAATACTGGGACCGAGTAACCTTTGATCAATAACCCGATCCCGAACATCGACAACGCCCATACATTACCGATAAAAGCGACACCAAAGGCGGACATGGGAATGCCGGCCCAAGCACCGCCGATACCGCCGACAATGCCGGCTCCAAGAAACATTGCCTTTTTTCCTCCGCGATCTCCTGCCTGCAATGCTTCTGCAGTGGCGATTCCCGGCGGCCATGCTTCATTTGCGCCAAAAAGCTTGGAATCAAATACTTTGTAAAGAATCAACGCATCAATAATCAAGGCAATCCCGGCTCCGCAAAGCAGCGGTACAATCAAGTCCGGTCTGCCCAACACGAAAGGTATTCCGATGGGGATAAGCAAGCTGTTCGCAGCTCCAAACGTTGCAGAAGAAATCGTTGTTTGTACGAGATTTTGATTTTCCAACGAAGTATAGCGGTAAAAAAACGGTAAAGGAATTCGCGCAATCACCATTGCAAGAAGTGCGCCGACAATGGAGGTGTTAGGGGTAATCCCGAGCGTGACGATAATTTGCATCCCGATGATGGCACCGAGGACAGCAACAATGACAGAAAAAACAACAAATGAAAAATCAAACGTTTTTCGCTGCAAATGAACTCCTCCCTTTTATCCTATTCTGTTAGCGAATAGGCGACTGCCTGTGCACGTACCAGGTCAATCACCGGCAACTTCACATGTTTTTGCAAAACATTTCTCAAACCGATTGTCGAATAGCCTGTGCATGCAAACAATATGCAAGTTGCTCCGATATCGGCAAGCTTTCTCCCTGCCGCCACCGCCTTTTCCATCGCTCCGGTTTTCAACAAATCAACTGTCGTCGACACACTGTCCGGATAAGTATACGAGAGAAACGCATCTCCCAGGATGCTCGATATATTTGGAGGTACCTCTCGTGTAATACCGAGTACGCCGACTTTCCGGCTGACCATCAACGCTGCGTAGGCACCTGCTTCTCCGGCCCCAATCACCGGTACGTTTACCAGTTCCCGGCAGGATGTGACTGCCGGATCTGCCGCACAACTGATTGCCACAGCAGTTACCCCGTCGTATTTCACCATCTTTTTTGCCAATGCTTTGATTTTCGGCACTGCCGCTTTCATTGTTTCTTCATTATATATTCCGTTTCGCTGCTCCGGGATGCAGCGGGTCAGCGAATCAAGCTGAAACTCCGCTTTTATCAGCCTGGAATGCTCCTGAAGAATCGCCTCATCCTCGGTCGTTAACACGCGGATAATTCCCAGCATAATAGCTTGTACCTCCTTTCTTTCGCTTTATTATAAATTTTCAAAAAAAATAATGAAATGCGCATTCTGCACAATCCTTCACCAGCAGATTTGTTCAAACTGGGGAATGTTACGAAAAAATGGCAGCTGCTTCCGTCAAGAAATGAGGGAATGTCCAAAGTGGTAGCGCCTCTGGAAATTCCCTCAAGAGTCGTGAAGCTTTCTCATTTTTAATAAAAAATAGAATAAAAACCTTGTTTCACTATCAGCTAAATCAATATTGAACAACGATTCGATTTTCGTTAGCCGGTATTTTAACGTGCGGCGATGAATAAACAGTTTCTCTGATGCCCTGGAATGATTCCCGTTTTCCCGCAGAAAGATGTCGAGCGTATGAATCCATTCTTCCTTTTCTCTGTCATTACACTTCAAAGCGGCCATGGTTACCTCGATAAGGTGCAGCACATCGGCATCGTACTTCAGCTTTAACAAAATTTTATTCATTCCCATTTGTTCATAGAGAAAGATATTTTCTTTTACGCCCATATCGCTTCCGGTCTGAAGGGCCAGCTTTGCTTCATCGTACGCTTTGGACAAATCCAGCCAAGACTCGTGCAGGATGCTTACTCCGCAATATATCTCACAGCCAAATTCGTCTTCCGCCTGCTTTAAAATACCGTCGAGCTTTTCTATTAACAATGGTCTATTCTGCTGATTTTCACAGCGGTATGTCCCGTAAAAATAACATCCTTTGCTAAAAAACAGTGTTTCCGGCAAACGGCTATCGAAGATCTCATACAACTTTTTACAGATGAAATACGTATTGATTAGAGGACTTTCGTGAGACGATTGAAGCTGTTCGAATATAGGAGAGAAATCGAGAGCAAACAATCCGTATAAGTATTCTCCGGTAGCGGTGAATGTATTGGTAATTGGATGTTGCTGAATCATTATTTTCTCCGCAATCAACTGCTGCAGAAATTTACTCTCTTGAAGGTAACGCTTCTCCGCTTCATATTGTTCTTTTAGCAGGAGAAGCTTTGTTTGTTCTTGAATGCTTGTACTGCAATGTTGCAGTGTATCCGCTATTTCTCCAGACCCTTTTACACTGACATGTAAATAACCGATCCTTACGCCGCCGTTATCAAGCGGGATGACGATCCGGTTCTCAGACGCTATCCGGCTGCTTTCCTTCTCTCCCTGCTCCAATCCGGTTTGCGGAGCACTTAACAGATGAAAATGTTTCCGCCTTATATCCGGCTGCTTTTTCGCGGATGCCAGCAGCCGGAAATTCTCGTCTTCAAGATAAACATTTTCACCGGTGATCGTCGACAGTTCCGTGAGAAAATGCGTTACGTTTTTCACCGATGTGTTAACAAGCTGCTTCAGCAACCGAAGCTGCTCATGTTGATAGGCTCTTTTTTCTTCATAAATTCTCTCAAACAGGACTGTCAATACATTGACAAAGGAGACTTCCAGCGGCAAGGCAATAATCGGCATGTGATGCTCGTTTGCCAAGTCGTACATTTCCTGCGGCAATTTTTTCACATATCTGCCGAGCTTGATGATCAAGCCGGCACCATTTACGTTAATCAATGTTTTAAACATCTGTATTTGTGCCTCAGGCTGATCTTTTATTGAATAAAAAGTGGAGATAATTAATATTCCTTCCGTCAGCCACTCGTTAATATCGGGAACTTCCATCACTTCGGCTGCTTTAATTTGACGATGTAAGCCGTTTTTTCCGGCTATGACTTTTACTTTTTTTAACTCTCCTAAATTTAGAGCAGCCGAAACTTTCATCTGCGATAACCCCTTTTTCATTAACGTTCAAAAAGAGCCGGTCGAACTGTCGCAGGCAGCAACGCAGCTCTTGACCGCGACCTTCGGAGGCACTGTTTCCTGAACTTTTCGAACATTTTCTTTTTAAAAATTTTAATACATGCTTGTCAATTGTTCAAGTGTGGAATGACAGTAATTGTTAAATCAAGCAGGCAAACTGCGCTTCCGCTCAATCAACCTCTTTTATATCGAAGGAAACGACTCGGTTCGTTCTCTGATTGTAAATCACACTTCCCCTCACGGTGATTTGTTCCTGAGGAGATTGCAATTGAAATTCATACGTTTCCCTTGTTTGCTGCGGAGACAGCTGCCTTTTTTCAACTTCCTGATAATTGATGACGTTGTAGCCTGGATAGGCCGTTTGCATCATCCCTAAAACATACGAATCCCAGCCCTCCTGTTCGGAATCAGCTTCAGGAATAACCTCGACATCGATGACCCCTTCATTGATATTTGCACCTAATGCCTCAAATGCGTTGCGATGCAAATTGACATTTGTCTGCGGATATCCTGTAATCTTATCGACAACCATTACCGATATTTCGTTGCCCGGAGCAGCAAGCGTCCGGATTCTCAGCCGTTCCCCACAGCGATACGGTGCATTTGTAGCCACCGCCGCCGTCATAAAACGATTCTCCGACCATGGTATGCCACAGCGCGTTGCCGCTCCCCCATCTGTCCAGGTTGCCTGCCCTCTGACACGCCGCTGCCGTTCCATGGATGAAGAAGCGGAATGATCGTAATCATAATACGGCTGGCCTCGGTATGGCTGGTTTACATATTGACTTGTATTTGGCATATAACTATATGGATAAAACAAGTTTACTCCTCCTGTCATCAACTGTTGTTTAATACCATATGCGCCAAAAACTGACCCGTGACAGAAGTGGATAGGCACTCCTCGCTGCCAGCAGCAAAAAATCTCAGACGCTTAAGGAGATCAAGATGAACCATTACGACCAATACCGGATTGAAAAAGATACTTTAGGTGAAATAAGCGTTCCGATAACAGCATATTACGGGGCACAGACACAGCGTGCTGTGAACAACTTCCAAATCAGCGGCATCCGGCTGCCCCGCTCCTTTATCAGAGCACAGGGGATCATTAAAGCAGCTGCGGCCGCGGCAAATATGGAGCTTGGCCTGCTCTCCGGCGACATCGGGAAGGTCGTTATTGAAGCGGCGGAAGAAGTGATTGCCGGGAAATGGGATGCCCATTTTGTCGTCGATATTTATCAGGCGGGAGCAGGAACATCGCAAAACATGAATGTCAATGAAGTCATTGCCAACCGCGCGGCTGAAATATCCGGAGCTCCGTTAAGCTCCCATCCTATTCACCCAAACGATCACGTCAACATGTCTCAATCGACTAACGACACCTTTCATGCAGCAATCAATATCGCCGCGGCGGAAAACATCGTCCACCGACTTCTTCCGGCGTTAACCAACTTACAGCAGGAACTGGATCAAAAAGCAGCGGTGTTGATGCCGATCTTAAAATCGGGAAGAACCCATTTACACGATGCCGTTCCAATACGATTGGGACAGGAATTTTCCGGATACGGCGAAACCATTCATACCACCAGCCGTCACCTTGAACAGGCAACCGACGCCTTGTATGAAATCGGATTAGGCGGCAACGCCATCGGAACAAAAAACAACGTAAATCCGGCATATATTCCGAAAATCATTGACGAAGTACGTGATCGTACGGGCTTACCGTTCCGGCAGCCTGTAAACATCTTTCAATTCATGCAAAATACCGCTGCCCCGATTCGAACGATGCTGGTGCTGAAAGAGCTCGCCGTCCATCTGATTAAAATAACCAGTGACTTGCGGTTGCTGAGCTCAGGGCCGCGAACCGGGCTAGCTGAAATCATCCTTCCTCCAGTGCAGCCGGGATCAACGATCATGCCTGGAAAAATCAATCCAGCCATTTTAGAAATGACCCATATGGTCTGCTGTCAAGTGATCGGTTATGAAGCAGCCGTCGCTACCGCCGGAATTTCCGGCCAACTGGAAATTAATGTGATGATGCCGGTCGTTGCATATACGCTATTGCAATCCATCGATATTTTGGCCAATGCGGTCGCGACGCTGACTGCGAAATGCATCAACGGAATCGAGGCAAACGAACATATATGCAGACATTGGATGGAAGCAAGCCTTGGACTTGTGACCGGCTTAAGCCCGATCCTTGGCTACGATCTTGCTTCCACGATCGGCAAGCTGGCGGACGAGCAAAATAAAACAATCAAGCAAATATTACAGGAAAAAGGACTGTTTACGGTTGAAACAGAAAAAGCATTGCATCCCGAAGAAATGCTTTAAACGTGCATTCAAACAGGAGCAACGCTTTTCTTACAGGGCGTCGGGAACAAGCGTCATCGCAACAGGACAATGATCGCTTCTCAGCACCTCCGGATGAATTTCCGCGGAACGGATCGCTTTCTTTAAGGAAGCGGAAACAATAAAATAGTCGATTCTCCAGCCAATATTGCGTGCGCGGACGTTATTCATATATGACCACCATGTATACGCTCCTTCCCTATCCGGGTGTAACAACCGGAAGGAATCGACATAGCCGCATGCTAAAAATGCTGACATCCTTTCCCGTTCTTCCTTGGTAAATCCGGAATTTTTCGCGTTTGCCTTCGGGTTTTTCAAATCGATTGCTTGATGTGCCACATTAAGATCACCGCAAAGGACAACCGGCTTCCGCTGATCCAGTTCGTTGATATATGCCAGCAGATCCTTCTCCCATTCCAGCCGATAGTCAAGCCTGGACAAATCCCGCCTGGAGTTCGGGGTATAGACGGTAACAAAGTAAAATGCCGGAAACTCCAGCGTAATCAGCCGACCTTCCGTGTCATGCTTGGCAATCCCCATTCCATAGCGAACGGACAGCGGCTTTTTCTTTGTAAAAATAGCGGTGCCTGAATAGCCTTTCCTCTCGGCGCAATTCCAGTACTGCTCATAGCCCGGCAGCTCCAGTGCAAGCTGCCCTGCCTGCAACTTAGTTTCCTGTATCGCAAAAATATCTGCGTCGATTTCCGTAAAATAATTTAAAAATCCCTTTTTTACACAAGCACGTATTCCATTAACATTCCAAGAAATCAGTTTCATAACGACGACCTTTCTCCATATTTTTAAGTTCCTTCACTAGCGCGCTTTTCACCACATCACCGTAAATATAAAAAAGGTATTCGCAAAGCAGCCTTTGTTTGCGGATACCTTTCCCTGTATTACGACGACATCCATTTCGGCGGTGTGTTCTTGTCCCAGTAAACATCTCCGATTTGATAATGCTCTTCAAAGTTGTCAGCGGACAAATGATAGTGAAAATGAAACCAGTAACCGTCCCGCGGGCGATTGTCCCGGCGAACGTCAAATCTTGCAATTTCTTCCTGCGAACGATGATCATAAAGGCTGAAAATTCTTTCCCCGTATCCTTGAGCAGGCTGCTGCGATATACCGTAGTATTGAAACTCCTCTTCTCCTGCTTCAAGCAAAAGCATCTGAATGACCTCTTGAATATTCGGAACGATTGTTTCCGTCACATCCGCTTCCACTTGCCGGAAGATTTTCGGACCAAGCTTATACAACGTCTGCTCCGCGGCCTGCGCTTTAAACATCGTCAGTAGGGAGGTACCGGTATCGGCGTCGGCGCTGTCCGCCTCCGCAGTTTCCCCGTCCTCTTCCTCGACAATTTCAGGAACAGTCGGTGAAACATCACCAACATCTCCGGTGGAGGAAACCACCTCATTCCTCTCGGCGTGGGCATCCAAATACGTCGGCGGGATAAATACTCCAAGCGTCATAAATGTAATCAGGATAACGGATATTTTTCTAAACCATAGCTTCATCATCGATTTCTCCCTGTCTACGTCCTTCTCTCTTATTCTAGCATGACAGAGAACAGAAAAGCTACAGCGGTGTTTCATTCTTTAATTTTATCTCCCATTCTAGTAAAATATTATTACACAAGATAATATGACCACCTCTTAGTTGCAAGTGCCACCATAGAGTCAAGATCCGCGGGTATTGCGGAAAATAATTTCCATAAACAGGGAAGCTCTGTCTACATATTCGTGTTTGTTCAAGGCTCTTTTATTTTCAAATGACAGCCCAAAAGCAACAAAATTTACAAAAACAGCCTTGTTCATAAAGGAGGACATCACAGCACCAAGAAGTGTTCACAGATAAAATCGATTTTCAAAAGGGGAGAGCATACATGAGAAAACGCGTTGTTGTCACAGGACTGGGAGCGATCACTCCTTTGGGAAATGATCTGAAAACAACATGGACCAGCATCCAAAACGGCGTTTCAGGAATTGCACCGATTACAAGAATCGATACAGAAAAATTCAATGTAAAAGTTGCAGGAGAAGTGAAAGGTTTCTCTCCAACGGAATTTATTGATCAAAAAGAAGCAAGAAGAATGTCGCGCTTCATTCATTTTGCCATCGCCGCGAGCCAAATGGCGGTGAAGGATGCAGGAATCCGTATCGGTGAAACTGTGCACTCTGAAAGAACAGGGATATGGATCGGTTCCGGGATCGGCGGATTGGATGAATTTGAAGTGCAGCATAAACGGTTTTTAAATAAAGGGCCGAAACGGGTGAGCCCGTTTATCATTCCCATGTTTATTCCCGATATGGCATCGGGGCGGGTTTCGATCGAATTAGGGGCAAAAGGGATTACCAACTGCTCGGTTACCGCTTGTGCCTCCGGAGCAAACTCGATCGGGGATGCTTTCCGGGTCATTCAAAACGGGGAGGCGGATGTTATGATCGCCGGCGGCTCGGAGGCGGCGATTACAGAAATGACAATTGCTGGATTTTCCAACATGACCGCCCTTTCCACGAATCCTGATCCAGATTCGGCAAGCCGCCCGTTTGACAAACACCGGGACGGATTCGTGATCGCGGAAGGTGCGGGCATTTTAATCTTGGAAGAACTTGAGCATGCCCTAGCCCGTGGCGCAAAAATATACGGGGAACTAGCCGGCTACGGCGCAACAGGAGATGCTTATCATATAACGACGCCTGCAGAAGACGGCGAAGGGGGACAGCGGGCGATGAAATTAGCCATGAAAGATGGTAAGCTGTCACCGCAAGACGTTGATTATATCAATGCCCATGGTACCTCCACCTATTACAATGACCTGTATGAATCCAAAGCGATCAAAGCGGTTTTCGGTAAACATGCCTATGAACTCGCTGTAAGCTCGACGAAATCAATGACCGGTCATTTGCTTGGAGCAGCCGGTGCGATTGAAGCGATTTTCTCGCTGCTTTCCATCAAGGATGGTATCATTCCGCCCACAATGCATTACCAAACACCCGATGAAGAGCTCGACTTAAACTATGTCCCAAATAAACCGCAGGCAGGCGATGTCCGGATCGTGCTTTCTAATTCTTTAGGCTTTGGAGGTCATAACGTTACGCTGGCATTTAAAAAATATTGATGATTGTTCCAAAAGACCGGTTTTTATCTTTTGAACACGCTCTATTAGCGTGTTTGCCGCACTTTTGACAGGTCAAGCACATCCTTTCAGCCCTCTCCCTTAAACGAGTTTGGAGGGGGCTGTTTTCGCCAGGCAATTTTTTAAAGGAAGCTTGCTAATGTCTTTTAGGCCGCAAGCATAGCAAGGTTTGCCCTCTACGCTAGCAATGCGTAAAGGTTTTGGAACTGAAAACAGCCGTACAGACAAATGATTTTGTCTTGAAAAGGTGGTGTCTCAAAAGGGTGTTTTTTCCCTTTTGAGACACCACCGAAGCAATGAGCCATACTTTACCGAGAAGCTACGCTTTGTCTCATTGTGTCATCGCGCGCGATGAATGGCACTTGGATCGACATCAGTGCAATACTGGCAGAGGAAGAGACAAGCACGGAGCCATTGCACTGATATATTTTAAAATAGTTTTCGCTTTTGACACAGCCCCAAAAGCAATATAGTTTCCGAAAGCAGCCTTTCTCAAAAAGCGGAAGAACTTCGCACATTGACTACACCATGTCAACCATTGAAGCTGCCGTCACTGTTATTTTTGACTCGCTGGCTGGATGTCTCGGAATAAATCGAACCATTTTTTCTTTCCCCGGTAAAAGATCAAAAAAATTCGCTGTAAAATACCCCTCTTCCTCCGTCGCCAGCCAAACTTGTTTTGCGAATGCATCCGCCGATATTTTGAATTGATGCGGTTCGTCCGTTCCCTTTACCTTCACCGTTGCCTTCGGCGGATCCATATCTTTCGTACAAACAAAGTAGTAATATTTTTCGTCAATGTGCCGATCATTCACCGTTAATTCAGCTGAGACGACGACCTTGGCCGGCTCGTAATTAGCCAACCAGTCCGTCAAATGAACTGTGGCCGCCACTTCGCTTTGATTATTTGGCACTGTCACATCAAATAATGCTTCTTCAAGTAAGCTGCCATTTAATTCATATAATCGAATAACAAGCTCCCCCGTTTCCGTTTTCCGATGATCGGAAATGAGATACACTTTCAAGGCATTGCCATCGCGCTCAAATGAAACAGCGACATCTTTCAAGCTCTCTTTTGCCCGATAGTGCAACGCTTTCCAGCGACCATCATACTCCAGACTCGACCAGGAAGCAACCGGCCAGCGGTCATTCATTTGCCAGTACAGTGTTCCCATACAGTACGGTTTATGACGGCGATGGACTTCCTTCCATCGCACGTGTGATCCCTTCCGCCTGAAGAACCTGACTCATTTACAAAAAGCAGATTATTGCTGTCATCCGTAACATCGGCCAATAAGGTACAATATTGTAATAAAAAATCCTCAATCAAAAAAAAGGCGCCTACAATTATAGACGCCTTTTTTCTTCATCTTGTATCCTCGATAATAAATGACGATTATTCGTTACCACCATCTGTACCGAGAAGAGTCATCAGTTAAATCGATCCATTTCCTTTTCCAGCTTCTTAACCGCCCCGTTCAGGTCATCTGTTAATTGCAGAAGATATTCCATGGATTTTTTTTGTTCTTCTGTCGTTGCAGAAACCTCCTCGGCGCTGGCTGCCGTTTCCTGACTGATCGAGGACATCTCATCAACCGATTGCATCATTTCCTCTTTGCGGGCGTTTAATCGCTGCAAAGATTCGCGAACGTTTGCCACCATTTCGTTCGTCCCCTTTACATTTGCGCTGATGGACTGAAATGATTCCTTTGTCGCAAGCACCGTACTGCTTTGCTGAGCTACCATTTCTGTATATTCCGACATGCTCGTGTTGCTGTCCTCCACCTTCGCCTGTATCTCCTTGATCAACTGCTCGATTTGCTGGGCAGAGTGGTTCGATTGCTCGGCAAGCTTTCGAACCTCATCGGCAACGACGGCGAAGCCTTTTCCGTGCTCTCCGGCCCTTGCCGCTTCAATCGCCGCGTTCAATGCCAATAAATTTGTCTGATCCGATAAATCCGTGATCAGCTGGGTAATATCGCCGATTTTTTTCGAGGTATCGTTCAATTCATTAATATTTGTCAGTGATTCCGCATTTTTCTGTGCCCCTTGTTCGGACAGAGTATGGAGAATGTTCAACGTTTGTTCTCCCTCTTTACTCAACGCATTCGTGTGTTCTGAAACCTCGACGATCTTTTGAATGCTTTGTTGCAATTCCTCCAGCATCGTGCTTAAATCATTCACTGTATCTGCATTTTTTTCCGCAGATTCCGCCTGCACGGAGGCACCGGCAGCAATTTCACCGACGGCGCTTGTCACATCGTTGAACTGCTGGGCGTAAGTGGTTGCCTGCTCATTTAAACTTTCAGCAGAACCGTTCACCGTGCCAGCAACATGTTTCACTTCTGACAACAGCGCCTGCCATTTTTTCCCCATCGTATTCAGCTTGGCAGCCAGTCCCGACAATTCATCCTTTCCACGTGCTTCCGTCCGGTATGAAAGATTCCCTTCTTCAAAGGCCTGCATGCCTTTTTCAATGCTAGTCAGTTTTTTCGAGAAACTGCGGATAAAGAAAAAGATAACAACGGCGCCGACGATGACCGAAAGAACGATCGTGAATATCGTATTGTAAGTAATGCTCTTATGCATCAGGCTCGACATTTGATTCAAATCAAAATCAATTCCGACTACGGCGGTTACTTCATTGCCCTCCACAATCGCTTTCGCATAAGTAATCGTGGAATTGCCTGTACTAGCATCCATATACGGCTCCGTCCACACCACGCCTCCCGGCTGCGCCAACGCCAGCTGGTACCAATCCCTACTTCGCGGATCGTAGTCTGAAAGGTCAACAGAGCTTGGCGGCACAGGATTTAAATAAAATTGACCATCATTTCCACCGATAAAGGTATTCAAAATAAATTCATGCTCGGTGTATTCTTGAAAAAATGTTTCATAGTAAGCAGCTTTTTCAGGAGTGGACGCCGCTGGCAGATGCTGAAATGCTGCAGCGTCCACGCTTTGAGAAGGAATGTCATAAGAATGAATAAGTGCTGCTTCCTGTTCACTTAACTCAATGATCATCGCTTCCGCTTCAGAAAAAAACTGCTTAAAGTATTTCGACAGCGATTCCAGTTCTTCCTTTGAACCTGTAACAGAAGTATATTCCAATACTTGCGATTCTTTGTAAGTAAGAACGCCTAACAGCACACTTGGCAAAATAAGTGCCAAAAGTATAACGATGACCAACCGAACTTTAATGCTTGTGAAAAACTTCATTTTGTCCCTCCGAACTATATACAGAATGTTTTGATAAGTAATAACATTCATCTTAATACATCGAATGTCCTAGTGTACAGGGACTATTCAACATCCATTTTTTTTATAAAAAGCAACTAAGGTAACGAAATCAGCCGTTTATAAAAAAGCGAAGGGTTTTCATTTTAAAAAACTTAAAATTAGTTGTATAATTTCAATAAATTCTCACAATATATTGTTATTATTTGGAATATGCTGAAAGTGAAGGTCTTCAGCACCACGGATAAACGAACCGGCTTTACCAATTGAAGGGAGGGAACGGCATGGACGTTCAGGAAAAATTAAATGCGGTTGATATCGTATTACGGAGCATTGACCATGCGAAGCTGTTTTTAACAGAGGGCTATAAAATAATTACCGACCCTGCAAATGAAGTTTTTCTGCTCATCCCCGAAAGTAAAGTGGAAGAATCCAAACACTTAGGTTATGTAGTAATAGAAGATTGATCTATACGTATCATCCAGGACCCCGATGGTGAATCAAAAGGTAACGTTTTTCTCCAAGGCTTTGCCGAGACCACAGCCGTTGGAAGGACAGCCCGTTTGCTTCACCATCCTCCTATATGAAATGTCTCCCGGACGTTTGGAACCTCCTCTTGTTACGCTCCAACCTATTCCTGAATAAAACCGATTTTTTAACAAGCTACCTCATCATTCATCCATACACCACTGCAAGCAATGGCATATGCTGTTATTAAGCCTCAAGGAAGGAGGTGTCTTCATGCACGTTCCACATCGAGGGTTTGCAGCCGGCTTTGCTTTCATCCTGGTGCTGTTTATTCTCCTGGTTATCATCGGTGCTGCTTGGGCCTACTAAACCAAAGGTATGTAAACTCCCTTTTATGGAGAGTACCCGTAAAGGGAGTTTTCCAACTTTCGCAGGCGCTGTTTCCCGGACTTTTTGAACTTCCTTTATAATGCTAGTTCAAAAAGGAGGACATAACAGCGACAAGAAGGTCGAGGCGCTGCAGACTCGAGCAGCACAGCGTACACGAAAACGTACGTGAGCAGCGCAGAGGCAACGCAACGATGAGATTCGCAGGCGCTGTTTCCCGGACTTTTTGAACTTCCTTTATATGAGAAACTTCCACCCTTTTATCGGCCTGACCCGCCAAATTTCAGAAGCGTACTCTTGTATCGTCCGATCGCTGGAAAATTTTCCTGAATAGGCGATGTTTGTCACGCTCATGCTCAACCAAGTATTCCGATCACGGTAGGCTTGCTCCACAAGTTCATGGGCTTCAATATAGGAGTCGAAATCTTTTAACACAAAATAAGGATCGTTATGAGAAAGAATGTTATAGTAGATGTCTTTAAATTCCATTTCCTGCGAGCCGAAGGCCCCATCGTTCAATTGATCCAAGATTCGTCTCACCCGTTCATCGACTTCATAAATATCCCGCGCAACATAACCGCCGTGTTGGTAATAATACAGTACTTCCTCCGCAGTCAGCCCGAAGATAAACATATTTTTCTCGCCTACGAGGGCTTTTATTTCGATGTTGGCTCCATCCAGCGTTCCTAGTGTAATCGCACCATTCATCATCATTTTCATATTCCCTGTTCCGGATGCTTCTTTGCTGGCCGTAGATATTTGCTCACTGATATCCGCTGCGGGAATAATGTGCTCTGCTAACGACACATTGTAGTTTTCCAAAAAAACAACCTTCAATTTTTCACTGATGGTTTTATCATTATTGATGATAAAAGCCGTCTGATTGATCAGCTTGATGATTTCCTTAGCCAAATGATAGCTCGGCGCCGCTTTTGCCCCGAAAATAAACGTCCGCGGTACGACGTTCATCGCCGGATTATCCTTCAGCTCATTGTACAGGTGGATGACGTGAAAGATGTTCAGCAACTGCCGCTTATATTCATGGAGCCGTTTTATCTGCACATCAAAGATCGATGCCGGATCTGTCATGATACCGGTTTTTGTATAAATAAACGAAGAGAGTAGCTGTTTATTATGCTTCTTGACATCATCGATTTTATTTAGAAAAGATGCATCCTTTGAATACCGGAGTAAGCTGATCAGCTTGGATGGCTGCTTTACCCATTTTTTTCCGATCGTATCAGATACAAGACCAGCAAGGCGGGGATTGACTTGCAGCAGCCACCGGCGATGAGTAATGCCGTTTGTTTTGTTGCGGAACCGGTCGGGAAACAGTGTGTAAAAATGCTTCATCTCCTGGTTCTTCAATATATCGGTGTGGATTCGCGCCACTCCATTGACACTGAAGCTGCCGATAACAGCCATCCTCGCCATATGAATCTGGTTATCCGCAATAATCGCTAAGCCGGGCAGTTCATCGCGTAATTCCGGATGATCAAACCAAATGTTTTTACAAAACCGCTCATTCATCTCATGGATAATCATATAAATTCTCGGCAACAGCTGCTTCATCATTTCCACCGGCCATTTTTCCAGCGCTTCACTCAATGTCGTATGGTTCGTATAAGCGAACACTTGCTGTGTCATCTTCCAGGCATCGTCCCAGCCGAACCGCTCCTCATCCATTAAAATCCGCATGAATTCCGGAATCGCCAGGCTCGGATGGGTGTCATTGATTTGGACCACCACTTTTTCCTGAAGCTGCGTTAACGGCAGACGATAATTTTTTTTGAACGACGACAGGATGCTTTTTAAACTCGCCGCCACGAGAAAATACTGCTGTTTTAACCGCAATAATTTTCCTTCATAGACAGAATCGTCGGGATACAGGAAGCCGGATATTTGTTCAATGGAATGCTGATGCTCTAATTCGTGATAGTATTTCGCTCCTCCCTGACTGGAAATATTCTGCTCAAAATCCGGCGATTCTGCACTCCACAGCCTTAACGTATTAATCGTTTTATTGTGATAGCCAACGACGGCAATATCATAAGGAACAGCCATTACCTTATCGGTATTATGGTAACGGAACTCCAGGGAACCGTCGATTTTCGTCAGCATCTCCACTTCTCCGCCGAACTGCACTTCCACCGCTTCCTCATCTTTTCGTGTTTCCCACGGATATTCTTCTTTCAACCAATAATCCGGGAGTTCAATCTGGTTTCCCTGGATAATCCGCTGCTCAAACAATCCGTACCGGTAGCGGATGCCGCAGCCGTGCCCGGGAAACTGGAGGGACGCCATGGAATCGAGAAAGCAGGCTGCCAGTCGGCCCAGCCCCCCATTACCAAGGCCCGCATCGTGCTCTGCAGCATACACTTCCTTCGGCTGAAACCCTAATGCTGTCAATGCTTCATTACAAATGTCAAGCAGTCCGCAGTTCAGCAAATTACTTTCCAGCAGGCGACCGATAAGAAACTCCATCGACAAATAATAAATTTGTCTCACTTTTTTTTGCTTATAGATCGTTTGCGTCTCCACCCAGGCACTGTTGATCCTTTCCTTGACAATGGCGCTGACAGCGTAAAACATATCCCGGTTGGAGGCGTCTTCCACGGTTTTCCGCCGCGCCGCCTTTAACTTTTCCACGATTGCGTCAACAAACTGATCCGCGGACTGAAAATTCATCGCCGGCACCTCCTAGCTATACACTTTATTTTCAAGTGACTGATACAATGCTGTATACACCGCTGCGGAATCCTTCCAGCTGAATTGTGTTTTTGTGACGTTTTTATAAAGCTGCGCCCAGTGAACATCATCATGGTAGATTTGCAGCGAATACCGGAGTACGTGCAGAAAATCATGAGCATTGTAATGGGTGAAACTGAAGCCGTTCCCCTCGCATGTCATTTCGTTGTACGGCTGCACCGTATCCTTAAGGCCGCCGGTTTCCCGGACGATCGGAACCGTTTTGTACTGAAACGCGATCAGCTGGGACAGTCCGCAAGGTTCAAACTGCGACGGCATCAAGAGGAAATCGGCGCCAGCATACATATGACGGGCAAGCGCTTCGTCAAACGTCATCTGCGCGGACACCTTCTCCGGAAAACGCCTGGCCCATTCCTGAAAGCACCATTCAAATTCGGGATCGCCGGTTCCTAAAATAACAAGCTGGATATTCTCTTGCACAAACTCCCCGATGATGTGCTGCAGCAAAGGAAGCCCTTTTTGCTCAACGAGGCGGGAGACCAAAATATACATTGGAATATCCGGAGCTTCCGGCAGCCGCAGCCGTTCTTGGAGAAGCAGTTTATTCTCTTTCTTTTTCAGCTTTGAATACGTAAACGGAACGGGGACAAAGGGATCTGTTTGCGGATTAAATTCGGAAAGATCAACCCCGTTGATAATCCCGGTCACATCGTTCTCCCGCTCCCGCAATATCGGATCAAGCCCTTCTCCGAAGTGCGGATCGATGATTTCCTTCGCGTAGGACGGACTGACGGTGGTGATTTTGTCAGCGTGAAAAATGCCGCTTTTCATGCAGTTGATCATCCCCCGCCATTCCAGACCCCCGAAGTGCTCCCGTGAAAGCTGAAAAAAATCATCGAACATGTCGGGGGGAATCAAGCCTTGATACTTGATATTATGAATGGTAAAAACCGTCCGGATGTTCTTTTCCGGAAGGATGATTTTCGACAATGCCGGAACTAGTCCGGCCTGCCAGTCGTGCGCGTGAATAATCTCCGGCGCAAAATCAAGATGGGCGAGCGCGTCTACCACTGCATGGGCAAAATATACAAATCGTTCGCCGTCATCGTAATACCCGTAAATGCCTTTTCTTGAAAAATAATAATCATTTGCCACAAAGTAATAAACTATCTCCCGGTGCACCAGCTGAAAAATGACTGTATGCTGGTTTCTCCAGCCCACCGGCACATGAAAACAAGCGACTTCCTCCATCTTTTCCTGCCACTCAGAAGCAATTTCATCATAATACGGCAGCATCACCCGAATGTCGGCATCTTGCTGCTGACTTTTTACTTCCTGCGGCAAGGAACCGATCACATCGGCAAGTCCTCCGGTTTTCACAAACGGGATACATTCTGAGGCGACAAATAATACGTTCATCTTTTCCTCTCCTTTCCATCATCTTTACATCACTTTGCGCTTCGGAACGACATACGGCTGCTCCTTTGCGCCAATGAAGGTTTTGTCCTTCGTAACAACAACGTCTTTATCGAGGATGACATTCTCAAGATGAACGTTCTCTTCAATCGTGCATCGCTGCATGATGATCGAATTTTTAATAACTGCACCGCGCTTCACTTTGACACCCCGGAACAGAATGCTGTTTTCCACGGTACCATCGATGCTGCACCCGTTGGCGAGCAGACAATTGCTCACATTCGCCTGCCCGCAATATTTCATAGGCGGCTGGCTGCTGACTTTCGTTTTGACAAACGGCTTTTTCATAAACAGCTCCCGGTAATCCCTCGCGTCCAGGAGATTCATACTGTGCCGGTAATAGCTTTCCACAGAATTGATATAGGCGCTGTAGCCAACGTGGCTGTGCGCTTGAATCTTTAATTTTCCAACCTTTTCTTTTATGCCGTCAAAAAAGAAATGGCTTTTATAATGGGCAATGCAGTCGTCAACTAAATCAAGCAGCAGTTCTTTGCCGAGAATATACACGCCCGTAAACAAGTAATGATTGCCTGCATCGTGACTGAGATCCGTGACCCAGCCGTCTTCATCCGTTTCCACCCGCAAGCACTGGCTGTGTTCGTCCGTCAACTCGTTTACTTCGGTGCAAATCAGCGTCACTTCCGCGTTTCTTTCCAAGTGAGATTGAAACGCCGCCTCGTAATCGGTGTTGGAAATAAACTGGCTGCCGCTGACAAGAATGTGGCTTGCCCTTCCCCTTGTAAAAAAATCTCGATTGTTATGAAAGTGACTGAGGTCACCCCGGGAAATATCCGTCGGATCATTCCAATCCGGCGGAAGAATAAACAGTCCGCCATGCTTTCGGTCCAGCTCCCAATCCCCTCCGGTGCCAAGATGATCCATTAAGGATCGGTATTTCGCCCGCGCAAAAATGGCAACTTCCTGAATCGATGTGTTCACCATATTAGATAAGGAAAAATCGATGATTCGGTAGCGCCCTGCAAACGGAACGGATGCACCGCATCTGAAGTATGTCAGTTCATTTAATAAATCCAATTCATAGTCTAAATTGATCACGCCCATCAGTGTGTCCATATCGCTCGCTCCCCCGGCCAAAATGTTCATTCACTTGTAACTAAGCTTATTTTGAGTTGATCCATAACCAGCGGTTCATCATTGCCGTCGGCACTGACATAGGAATACGGTGGTATAACAACATCTTCCATAATAATCGCTCGCCGGATCACCGCCCCTTCGCCGACAACGACCCCAGGCATCAGGATGGAATCGGATACGCGGCTTCCCTTCTGCACTTCCACATTGTGAAAAACAATCGAATGATCCACTTCCCCGCTGATCCAGCATCCGGAATTAATCATCGAGGAAGTGACTTTCGCCCCTTCTTCCACATACTGCGGCGGGTAATTGTTATCATGGGTATACGTTCGCCATTCTCTGTCTTCCAGCGAAATTTCCTTATCTTTCCGCAGCAAATCCATATTTGCTTCCCAATAGCTCTGAACGGTTCCTACATCCTTCCAATATCCATAGAACTTGTATGCGAACAAGCGAAGCTCATCATTGAGCATGGCGGGGATGATGTTTTTGCCGAAGTCGTGATCGGACTCTAACTGGTCAGCATCCTTTACTAAGTAAGATTTCAATGTTTGCCAATTAAAAATATACACACCCATGGAAGCGAGATTGCTGACGGGAATTTCCGGCTTTTCCGCAAATTCATAGATTTGACCGTTCTCCGTCGTATTTAAGATTCCAAAGCGGGAAGCTTCCGCCAGCGGCACTTCGATGACTGATATCGTTGCCTCCGCCCGGTTCCGTTTATGATAATCCAGCATTTTTGCGTAATTCATATGATAAATATGGTCGCCGGAAATAACTAATACGTAATCAGGATCGTATTGTTCGATGAAATGAAAGTTTTGATATATCGCATCTGCCGTTCCTTTATACCATCTGCCGCCCGATTTTGCAGTATATGGAGACAGGATGCTTACTCCCCCGAATTGCCGATCCAATCCCCACGGCCTGCCGATGCCGATATGCTTATTTAAAATAAGCGGCGAATATTGTGTTAGCACCCCGACGGTTTGAATTCCGGAATTGACACAGTTGCTTAGTGTAAAATCAATAATCCGGTATTTCCCCCCGAAATAGACCGCCGGTTTTGCCAGCTCTTTTGTCAGCATGCCTAGGCGTTTGCCTTCTCCACCTGCAAGCAACATGCCAATACATTCCGTTTTCATCATCAGCTTCCCCCTTTTTCCATACGTTTTGTCTTTTTGCTCAGCATGTGCAATCGATTTGTTTTTGAAGCGCATCCGTTGTCCCGCTCTTCTTTTCTTTTTCAACTTGTTGAAAAATCGAAACGGCAAGCGGCGGAATTTTTACTTTAATATGCTGGTCATGGCGATGCCATTTTTCCGCAAACGTAAAGTGCGCTCCTTCATTCGTTTGCCCCGATCCACCAAATTCCTTCGCGTCCGAATTAAAAATTTCCACATACTTGCCCGGGACAGGTACGCCCACTTTATAATCGTATGTGACGACAGGGGTAAAATTGCATATAACGATCAGAACATCCTTATTCTGTTTATCTTTGCGCAAAAAGGCGATCGTGCTTTGATCGATATTGTGCGGATCTATCCATTCAAACCCGGCCGGATCATGGTCAGCTTCAAAAAGGGAAGGATGATTTAAATAAAAATGATTTAACATCCTGACATAGCCAAATAAGCTGCGGTGCAGCGGATAATCAAGCAAATGCCAATCGAGCTGTTCCTTATCCTTCCACTCATGATACTGGCCGAATTCACCACCCATAAAGAGCATTTTCTTCCCTGGGTGCGTCATCATGTAACCATATAAAAGCCGGAGATTGGAAAACTTCTTCCATTGATCTCCCGGCATTTTATCCAGCAGCGACTTTTTTCCGTGAACCACTTCGTCGTGCGATAAAGGAAGGACAAAATTTTCTGAAAAAGTATACATAAAAGAAAATGTAAGCAAGTGATGGTGCCATTTCCGATAAACCGGATCATGCTCCATATATGCGAGCATGTCGTTCATCCATCCCATATTCCATTTCAAATTAAATCCGAGTCCGCCCGAATGAACCGGGGCGGTAACCAGCGGGTAATCCGAACTGTCCTCCGCAATCATGAGCGAATGGGGATAATAGCGAAACACGGTTTCGTTCAACTTTTTGAGAAAAGCAATCGCTTCAAGATTTTCTTCCGTTCCAAAGGAATTATAGATTTTTTCCTCCTCCCAGTGTCTGTCAAAGTTGAGAAAAATCATGCTGGCCACGGCGTCCACCCGGAGGCCGTCGATATGATATTCCTCCAACCAGTAAACCGCATTGGAAATTAAAAATGATTGCACCTCCGGCCTTCCGTAGTCAAATGTGAGCGTTCCCCATGCCCGTTTTTCCGCCTTGCGCGGATCAGCATATTCATACAGCGGTTCCCCGTCAAACAACCGCAGCCCCTGATCATCTTTACAAAAATGGCTGGGAACCCAGTCGATAATGACACCGAGCTGATGCCGGTGGCAGCTGTCGATGAAATACTTTAAATCATTCGGCCGCCCATAACGGCTGGTGACAGAATAGTAGCCGGTGATCTGGTACCCCCATGACAAATCAAACGGATGTTCCGAAAGCGGCAGCAGCTCTATATGTGTATACCCGAGCTCCTTGACATAAGGAATCAACTCCCCCGCCAGCTCTCTGTAGCTGTAGAACGAGCCGTCTGGTTTCTTCTTCCACGTACCGGCATGCATCTCATAAATATTCACCGGGGAGGAATATACATTTGCTTGCTCTTTTTCTGTCTGCCACTGTTGGTCCTGCCATTGATACGCTTCCAGATCGGGAGTTAAGGAAGCGGTGCCGGGACGAAGCTCGGATTGCCTGGCAAAAGGATCCGCCTTCAACAAAAACCGACCGTCCGGTGTGTAAATCTTGTACTTATATCTTTGCCGGGGGGAAATATCCGTAAATATTCCTTTCCAAATGCCCTCGTTGCTTAATTTACGAAGGGGATGATCCGCCCCGTTCCAGCCGTTAAAATCTCCGACTGCTTCAACACGGGAGGCATGAGGCGCCCACACGAGAAAATGCCATTCCAGGGTTTCGGCGGTTTGAATCGGATGACACCCCAAAAAGCGATAACTGTTATAATGCGTACCTTGATGAAAATAATAAATATCCTGTTCCTGCTGCTGAATCATTATCGTCCACCTCCTTGATATGCCGGATTTTCGCCGGGAAAGAACGCGTATATCCATCAATTCGCTGCCCTTTGTTTCCTTCCTCTAAGGAAAAATAGATAAATGATGACACAGTTTTGAATATTCCGATGATTTTCTTCCTGAAAATGTCGTTAAGGGGCAAAGTATGCTATGCTGATATTGCATGAATTAGGAAAGGCTCTTTTTCCACAATATGTAACAATACATTATTGTAGAACAGATGCTGTAAGGAGAAGTATGCTTTTATTATAAAAACGATTTGCTGTTTCTTGCATAAAATGTGGTAGGTAATTTCACAGGAAAAGAGGGAAGCGGGAATGAAGCAACCGATCGCCTGGATAGATGATCAGCACCTTCTTACAATAGAAGCACCTTTTTTGTCAGAAAATTTGCCGGTCACACTCAAAAGTAAACAGCAGCAGTGGTCCGGTACTCCCATTTGGGAAAACGGTGTGTACCAGATCACTTTTCCCGAGCCTCTTCCGTTAGGCGAGCAGCTGGTATTGGAATGGAATCAAACCGCCATTCCGGTGTACCCGCGAAACATCGTCCGGACAGAATGGTTTCAAACGGCGTTTCACGCTCCGGATCAGACATTTGGTGCCGATTATACACCGGAACAAACGAGCTTTGCAGTATGGTCACCGGTAGCAACTGACATCAAATTATGCTTAAAGGACAACGTTTATGCTATGAAAAAAGATGCATTCGGCGTCTGGAAAACTTCGATTGCCGGCGATTGGGACGGGGCTGTCTACCAGTATGAAGTGACGATCTTTGACCGGACCACGCGCATTAACGATCCTTATGCGAAAGCATTGACAGTCAACAGTAAACTCGGCGTTGTTGTGGACTTACGAAAAACAGATCCGCCGCATTTCCGCAATGTTCCCCGACCGGCCGTGCCTTACGAGGACACGATCATTTATGAACTGCATGTCCGTGACGCAACGATTGCTCCTGCCAGCGGGGTAAAAGAAAAAGGAAAATACAAAGGATTGACCGAAACCGGGACAACAACAATTAACAACAAAAAGACCGGGCTTGATTATTTTAAACAGTTAGGGATCACTCACATCCAACTGCTTCCGATTAACGACTTCGCCAATGTGGATGAAGCAGATCCCCTCAAAGCGTATAACTGGGGCTACGATCCGCTGTTTTATCAAGTTCCTGAGGGCAGCTACGCCGCAACCCCCGCCGATCCAGCCAGCCGAATCAGCGAGTGCAAGCAACTGGTTCAGGCTTTTCATCAGGAAGGAATCGGCGTCATTCTCGATGTTGTTTACAACCATGTGTTTATCAGGGAAACATCCCCTTTTGAGCTGCTAGTACCAGGATATTATTTTCGCGTTCACGAGGACGGGACACCGGCAAACGGAACAGGAGTAGGAAACGATATTGCCAGCGAGCGGCCGATGGTGAGGAAATTTATCCTCGATACAGTTGATTATTGGCTGCGGGAATATCGTGTCGACGGGTTCCGGTTTGATCTGATGGGAATTCTCGATCTGGAAACGATGAAGGCGATTCGCAGACGCTGTGACCAGGAGCAAACGCCTGTCTTTTTACTCGGAGAAGGCTGGAAACTGCCGACAGCACTTCCTTCCGACCAGCTTGCTACTGTGGAGAACAGCGGCAAGCTTCCCGGAATCAGCTTTTTTAACGATCGTTTCCGCGATGCCGTACGCGGAAACAACTTTGAGGTGATGGATACCGGATTTATCAATGGCAGCGGCAAAAACATCGGGACGATGCTTCAGCTCGTCTCCGGCTCCTGCCTCGGTGATTTGGAGCATTCCATGTTTCAGCATCCGCTGCAATCCGTCAATTACGTCGAGTGTCATGATAATCACACACTTTGGGATCGGCTGGATGCAACGCACAAACAGACGTCCGCTACCATTAGAAAGCGCATTCACCAGATGGCAACCGGGCTCGTTCTTCTCAGTCAGGGAATCCCGTTTCTCCATGCCGGCCAGGAGTGGTTTCGAACGAAATTCGGAGATCACAACAGCTACCGTTCAGGCGACAATGTCAACCAATTGGATTGGGAACAGCGCGATGAAAACCTGGACTATATTCAATTCACGAAAGATTGCATAACACTGCGGAAATCATCGAAACTGTTTCGAATGACATCAAGAGCGGAAATCAACAAGCACTTACGTCAAGTGGCGACATCTTTCCCTGTTTTTGGATATACTCTGTTAGGGAGGGAGGAAGACTTTGCAATATACATCAATCCGGCAGCCACGCCATTCCGCATCAGGCTTCCCGCACCAGGTCATTGGGAAACGGTTCTAAGCAACGACACCGGCCGTATCCAAGTGGCTGCTTAACAGGAGATGTTGCGATGCTGTCGGCCTGGGAGCTCACCGTATTTCGAAAAAAACGTTGATGCACCCCCTTGATGAACAAGCTCATTCTCCAGGAAAAATCTGCTGCTATGTATATGGAACCGCTTTGATAAAACGAAACGGGCTTTTGGCAACCACTTGCCGTAAGGCCCGTTATTTCTAAAACGCGCGTATGGTGCCGTTCCTTCCTCAATGTAATTCGGTATACAGTCTCCGCTGTACAAGCAGCGTATCAATCGGACACTCCTCTGCGTCTCTACCGTATTGCCATGCCCAGACATTTGCTTCACAATCAGGGGACAGGGGGTTAAAACGCGGATAATTTCCCTTTGGTGTAACTCCCGGAGCCGGCTCCGCGCTCCACAGCACCGTTTGCTGCCGCACAAGATCACTTCTGACAATCGCTTCACAATAAGCTGTGTTGAACGGCCCCTCTGTCGGATCATGGTAAATTCCCGGACGATAACCGCTGTTATAAAGCTTTTCCACCCAGGCGATAATCCAATCGGCATCGGCCTCAAAAAAACGCTCGACATTGGCAAAAATAAACACGCCTTCCCTTATTCCGAGCCGCCTTGCATTAAAAATTGCATTTTGTCCGGCAACAGAACCGGCCTGAGCACCTACAGCCTCTTGGAAATTATTGTAAATAGGTAAAATTTTAATGCCATGATTTTTCAAAAAAGCAATCTCTTCTCTTGTCAGGCCCTCGCTTACATTAGGAATCGTGTTCAAATATCTTCCCCACACATCAGGCTGACCAAATTGATTTTGCACACATTCGTACAACTGCTGGGTCGCTGCCGCAGCCGAATCTACGCCCCAGATGACATTCTGCATCATACACCGCCTCCTTCTCTCTTAATACTATATGTCGTAAGCAGCGGAAATAGTGTAGCAACTTTGCAGGTTTTGCAGACAAATTCCACTGTCGAGAAACTGTTGCCTTCGCCGTTAAGCTGGCGGCCGTGCGCGTACAATACATGCGATTTTTCATTCGAAAAGGCACCTTGGCGCGATCGCCAAAGTGCCTGGAGAAAAGAACGGTATGTTACACTTGCGCGGTTTCCGCTCCCGCCTTTTTCTTGAACAATTTTTCACGGATAAATGGCACCACCCAGCGGTCGCCGCCGAATTTACCGGCATTGTAGCCTGCTGCCAGGATAAAGATCGTCAATAGAACCATCCAAGGATTGGTGGAAATCGTGCCGGCAAACATAAAGGCAAAATTCATCATGATTCCAAAAAACGCTGCCGCAGTTGTCAATACGCCAAGAATCAGTCCGAGTCCAACGAGAAACTCTCCCCAAGCGACCATGAAGCTGAATGTTCCCGAATTAGGCAATGCAAAATTTTCGATAAAGGCATGATATGTCGGATAGTATTCAGCAACGGTTTCGTTGGCGACCACACCGTTTAAATACCCGGAGGCGTCAAAACGCTCACCTGTGATTTTTCCCCACCCTGCCGTCATCCATTTCCAACCGAGATAAACACGTAGAATCGTCAAAATTCCAGCAGCAATCTGATTGTTACGCAAGAAATTCATAAACATTTTCATTCCCCCCAAGGAATATAATATTGTAAAGATAAGTGCATATTGTGAAAGATCGAGTGACCTTGTCAACATCTGCCTCGCATCGCGTTGTGTTGTTTAGTGATCACTAACTATCTTCAATATCAGTATACAATGAGAACCATATTTACAAATCCCTCAGTTGTGAACATCCGATTGCAAACTGGTGAATAAAGTGTGACGAAAATCACACTGTCTGATTATTCCCGAAATATCATCGGCCGGTGTCGGCTTCGGGCAGCTAATAGACAGCCTGTTAAAATAGAGTGCATGTATTTTCGTCACCTTTTTCCTCCGTACACGATGGCTGTTTATTTTGTATATGATGGGGAAAATAATGTGCAACCTGCTTGCTGTTCTAAGTTCTAAGCTCATAGCTTGTTTATAAGATGGGATATATTTAATTAACACGTAGTGTCGATGCATGATTTTTCAAACAGCTGAACACGGCGCGTAACCATTTTCTGTGAATTGCCGGGGCATGCCAAAAAACCTTCACAAGCTTTCACATGCCTGCAAAGGTTTTTAGAGGATGTCCTACACAATTATATTTTTTCATCAACAAATGTTCCCTTTCCTGTTAGATCATTTTCTATGTTTATTCCGATTTCTGATAAAAAGATGGCTTTTGCCTTTTCTTCCGCAAGCCGATTACGATGGGATCGTCTCTCCAACGATTTGGAAAATTCCACCCGCTGAACTCGAGGTGATGGTGATATATTCATTTCGCTCTGCTTCTGTCGATGATGGTACAACAATACTTGCTCATCTCTAACCGGCGGAATATAACCCATAACCCATCCCTCCTATGTCTTCTTTCTTTACTTATTCCCGAAATGAACGACTGCGAAACGTGAATTTTTAAGAGATGAACACATTAAGTAAACAAACGGATACAACCCTCGCATGAAATCCGGCTTGATGAATTGCGTCCATTGTCCTGTGAATGCGGCTTCACGCTTCACTGCAAAAACTGGATTACGACGGACTCGATAACAGCGGCGACAGCGGCAGCTGCCAGAATGGCAATCACAACGGCAAAGACCGTTGGATAGAGAACGTACCCGCCATAGAGAAAAGCACTCGTCCATATCCCCATGCACCAATGGCAACTGACTAGCTCTCCTGCCCACTTCTTCCAGCCTCTTTCTTTAAAAACGATGATTGTTTCCACCCCGCCGTCTTCTGTCCTTACTTCTTTATATTCGACAAACAATCTTCGAAATCCTTCCGTAATCGAATCGTATACAAGCAGGTGCGTGAAACGAAATACCGCTAAAGCATAAAGCAAAAATGTAAAAAGCCCAATCTCCACTTTTTTTCACCTTCCCCACTGCAATTTGGCGACTATGACAATGTTTGCCGGTCAGCCTCTGCCGTGCAGCCATATTGTATGTACAACACCACTATATTTCTGTTGCCGTGAGTTTAGAAGGGAAAGCTGTGACAAATTTCCTCGCAACATCATTCAGTTGTCCGTGTTTTCGATCAGGGATCCCGTCCAATGTTGTTTCTTTCCCGTCGTTTTGAACAGGTATCCCGTCGATATTAAGATTTTATCCGTCGTATTAGGTAAGGATCCCGTCCATTCCGATGACTTTTCCGTCAACAGCCCGCAGATAGAATGTAGACAAAAAAATCCCGACAGCCACAAATGGCCGCCGGGATTTCTTTGTCTACTAAACACAATATTTATTCTGCACCCGCGCTTTACATTAATCCAATGGTATTGTAACCGCCATCGACATGAAGGATTTCACCGGTTATTCCCCGCGACATCGGGCTCATTAGAAACAGTGCTGCGTCGCCAACTTCTTCCTGTGTCACCGAACGCTTCAACGGCGCTTTTTCCTCCATCTCCTTTAAAACCTCGTTGAATCCGCCGATTCCTTTGGCGGCCAACGTGCGAATTGGCCCGGCGGAAATTGCATTCACACGAACGCCGTCTTTGCCAAGGTCGTTTGCCAAATACTTGACGCTGGCGTCCAAGGAAGCTTTAGCGACTCCCATGACATTATAATTTTTTACAACCCGCTCTCCACCCAGGTATGTTAGTGTAATAATGCTGGCTCCTTCTGCGAGCATCGGCCGGGCAGCCTTCGCAACCGCAGTCAAAGAATAAGCACTGATGTTTTGCGCCAGTAAAAACCCGTCCCGCGTCGTGTTCAAATATTCACCGATGATTTCATCGCGGTTGGCGAACGCGATACAATGGGCAATCCCGTCAATAGTGCCGACTTCTTCTTTTATCTGCTGAAACGCTGCTGCAATTTCTTCATCATTCGTTACATCACAAGGTAAAACCAGAGCATCCTTCCGCTCCAGCGTTGCTGCCAGCTCCCTTACATTTTTCTCCAGCCTTTCACCTGCATATGTAAAGATCAGCCGGGCTCCGGCCTTTGACAGAGATTCAGCAATCCCCCAGGCAATACTTCGTTTATTGGCAACACCCATGATGATATACGTACGATCGGATAAGTCAATTTTCATGAAACGGCTCCTTTCATAACCACTTGATATTAGTACTTGGTCATAATTTTACCGGTAAACAAGACTTTAGTCAAATCTGTCATTGACGGACATACTAACTAAATAAACCATATTGTCAGGAGGAAAGTCATGTTTGACATTATCGGGGATATTCACGGTTGCTGTGAAGAAATGATCGATTTGCTGAAAAAGCTTGACTACGAGCCGGACCACGAAAAAATTGCCCATCCGGCCAACAGAAAACCGGTTTTTTTAGGTGATTTAACGGACAGAGGCCCGGCGTCGGTCAACGTCATCACGAAGGTTGCATCGTGGGTGAAAGCCGATCGAGCGCTTTACTGCCCGGGCAATCACTGTAACAAATTGTACCGCTATTTTCTTGGCAGGAAAGTCGTCGTCAGCCACGGACTGGAAACAACCGTTGCCGAATTGGAGCAGCTCGACGCCAAAAGCTATGAACATGTTTCTTCCATGTTTCGTCGCTTGTATGAAGCAGCTCCGCTTTATCTCGTTCTCGATCACGGCAACCTCGTTGTTGCCCATGCGGGAATTCGTCCAAGTGATATTGGAAAATCAAATAAAAGCGTGCAAACCTTCGTTTTATACGGCGATATTACCGGCAAGAAGCACTCCGACGGCCGGCCGGTACGCAGGGACTGGTCGAAAAAATATTCTTATGAATGCACAGTTGTTTACGGCCACTCGCCGGTGAAGGAACCTCGCCAAATTGGCAACACGATCAACATCGATACCGGATGCGTATTCGGAAATGCCTTGACTGCCTACCGCTGGCCAGAAAAACAAACAGTTTCCGTTCCGTCAAAACAACCGTATATAGAAGAAAAATTTCACCCTGTCGATCCCCATGATGTATCCCGTCTCAGCGGCAGCCCCGGTACAAGAAACTAACGGTCTTCGGGATCATTTTTCATCCAGCTGATTTTTTCCTGCATATCCCGCGGCAACGGACAAGTAAGCTGATGCCGTTTACCTGTTAGCGGATGAGTAAAAACCATCTCCGAAGAATGCAGCCCATGGCGATTCAAGCCTTCTTTCCTTCCGCCGTAGAGAGTATCGCCGATCAGCGGATGCCCGATATGGCTGAAATGAACGCGGATTTGATGCGTCCTTCCCGTTTCCAGGCGCACTTTTACCAGCGTCGCCTCCCGGTAGTGCTCCAGCACTTCAAAATGGGTAACAGCTCGCTGGCCTTCAGCGGACACCTCCCTTTCAATAATGCTGTCTGATTTTCTCGCGATCGGAGCGTCGATTGTACCGGATAAAGCTGTTAATTTTCCATGAACAAGCGCCATGTAGGTTCGCGCTATCGGGTGGCCGATGCTTGCGTGCACAAACAAATCATGGACATAACGATACTTGGCGACCATTAACAGACCGGAAGTGTCGCGATCCAGACGGCTCACTGCATGAAAGGTTGACGCTATGCAGTTTCTTTGAAAGTAATCGATCACTGCGCCGGCCAACGATTCGCGATGCTCCCGCGATGGAATCGTCGCTAGTGCGGACGGCTTGTTTATCACTAAAAGATAGTCATCTTCAAAAACGATCGGCAACGGACGGTTCACCGGAACAATTCCGGCGCTTACTTCCTCCGCCGGGAACAAGACTTCCACCTCATCCCCTGCTCTGATGCAATAGCGGACAGTTACTTCCTCGCCATTTACGGTGAGCTGGCCACCTTGGAATTTGATATCTGCCAGCGCTTTTTTGGAAATCCGCTTTTCTTCCCGCAAAAACGTCCGCAGCAGTTGTCCCGCTTCTTTATCCGCCACTTTCCAGATGAGCTTTAATCGGTTCATCTCAGTCTGCAATAAACGATTCCTTCACCCGTTTCCAAAATGGAAACGGCCGAAATCTGGCAAAGCGGATTTTTTCTTCTGCCACACGGCACTGAATGGATTTTACTCCTCGCTGCAGCTTCGTGAGATGATCGATGGAAATTTGAAAATCCATTTTACTCGACGGCTTTAGCAAGCATGTATGGTGCTGCGGCAACACGAGCGGGGAACCGATCGTCCGGTACACCCGATTGTTGATGGAAGCCATTTCCGCTACCTGGATCGCTGGCAGAGAAGGGTGTATAATCGCTCCTCCCAATGCTTTGTTGTAGGCCGTGCTCCCCGAAGGCGTGGAAATACAAAGGCCGTCACCGCGAAAGGTTTCGAAATGTTCCCCTTTGATTTCGATATCCATGACAATCGAACCTTCCGAGCTTCTTAGCGAACATTCATTAAGAGCCAAATATCTTTCTGATGTCACATCATCATGATAGCGGATGATCACTTCCAGCACCGGATACTCCACCACTTTAAACGGTGTTTTCGCAATATGAATCACCAGCTTTTCCAGCTCATCCGGCTGCCAATCGGCATAAAACCCTAAATGGCCTGTATGAATGCCGACAAACGCGGTTTCCGCAAGCCGGTGCGAATATTTATGAAAAGCCTTCAGCATCGTCCCGTCGCCCCCGACAGAAATGACGATCTCAGGCTCGACTACGTCAATTTCCAGCTTATACTCCTGCAAATAAGCGGTAATATTATTTGAAATGACGTTTGAATCATGATCTCCCCTGGAATGAACAGTAAATTTCATAATGACAGATATCCCTTCTTAGCAATCAATTCTTGTTTTTCATCGAGATAATTTTTTGTGCCTCCTGCACTTCTCCGCGGATTTGCGACATTTCCTCATCCAGGCGAAAAGCGGCTTCCGCAGCCCGCTTCAGCCGTTCTTCCACTTCCTTCGGGATTTGTCCTGAATATTTATATTTTAAGGAGTGTTCAATCGTCGCCCAAAAATTCATTGCCAGCGTCCGAATTTGAAGCTCCACCAAAATTTTTTTCACTCCGCCTTCTATCATTTGCACCGGATATCGTAAAACAAGGTGATAAGAACGATATCCGCTGCTTTTCTTACGCTTAATATAGTCGCGCTCTTCAACGATGTCGAAATCGGTTCTTGCCTTCACAAGCTCAACGACTGTGTTGATATCCTCGACAAATTGGCACATGACACGGACCCCGGCGAGATCCTGCATTTTTTCCTCCACTTCCTCCAGGGGGATGTTTTTTCTCTCTGCCTTTTCCAATATGCTCTGTACAGGCTTTACCCGCCCTGTCACAAATTCTATCGGAGTATGCTCAGAAGACCGCTGAAATTGTTCCCGTATTCCTTTCAGCTTGATTTTTAATTCTTCCACTGCCTGTTTGTACGGTGCAAGCAGTCCATTCCAATCCTCCAACGTTCATCACCACCAAAGCTACACTTTCTGGAATATTAACGTAATGTAAAGCTTTTTTCCACCCGGCTGACCATTTCGTCGCCGTAATTGCTGTTTCCGCGAATATTCTCCAACAAAAAATCAAGTTCCTCCCAAAATCCGGCCAACTCTATGCTTATGTTATCACTGCCGGACGAAAATACCGCCGTAATTGCCCGTTTATTCAGCCTTGCTTTGTTCAAGTCAGCCCAGACATTATCCGGAAAGCGCAAATGAGCAAATTTTTCCTGCTCGTCTTCAAGTATGTATACGAAAGTAAAGGCATCGGAATCGACCAGCACTTGACCGGCCGGCTGCAACGATTTTAAATACGCGCTGCTGTCCACTGTCTCAATGACCGCTTTTAACTGATTGTTATCGCTAACGATGTTTCCTACATTCCAAGCCGGCATTATCCTCATCTCCTCAATCATCGATTATCACATAAAGTTTAACATATATTTTTGCACACTTCGATCTTCTGATAGTGGATGTTCAAAAAGATCGCTCTTTAGCTTTTTGAACATGCACGATGCAATGCGTGGAGCCGATGCACTCTTTTCAAGTCGGCTATGAGTGGTTTTCTCGTAGTCGACGCAGCGAGCGGAACCATTGCCTTTTTTAATATCTTCTAATACTGCATGTTCAAAAAGATCGCTCTTTAGCTTTTTGAACATGCACGATGCAATGCGTGGAGCCGATGCACTCTTTTCAAGTCGGCTATGAGTGGTTTTCTCGTAGTCGACGCAGCGAGCGGAACCATTGCCTTTTTTAATATCTTCTAATACTGCATGTTCAAAAAGATCGCTCTTTAGCTTTTTGAACATGCACGATGCAATGCGTGGAGCCGATGCACTCTTTTCAAGTCGGCTATGAGTGGTTTTCTCGTAGTCGACGCAGCGAGCGGAACCATTGCCTTTTTGAATATCTTCTAAATACTGCATGTTCAAAAAGATCGCTCTTTAGCTTTATAAACATCCGCAATTACATAGAAGCGAGCATTTTGCACAAATTACCATAAATAACAATTTATTTCCCTTTCGATTGCACCCTAACAATACTAAAATATATATAAGTCTTATTGTCAAAGAAAATCGTATGTGAAATAATAAAAAAGAAATTTGGACATTCTTTAATCATGTGTTTTTGTTTTAATACAGGATAAAGCAGGTGGATCCATGCAGGAAGTGGAGATTGAGTTTAAAAATATACTGACCGAAGAGGAGTATTTGCAACTGCTGCAAACGTACCGGCTGTCCATATCCGAGGCAGTGCGGCAAACAAATTACTATTTCGAAACGGCGGATCTGCAGTTGGCTGCACACGGCAGTGCATTAAGAATTCGGCAAAAAGGTTTTTCTCAAATCCTGACATTCAAGCAGCCACATGAACATGGGCTCTTGGAAACCCACCAGCCTTTAAATAACGAAGAAGTGCAGGCTGCTTTAAATCATGGACATATTGCTCCCGGACCTGTACTCTCTCAAATAGAACGCCTCCTGAAAAAAACAAACGACTTTATTTATTTAGGGGAGTTGACCACCGACCGGTTGGAAAAACAAGTGGAAGGCGGATTGCTTGTGTTTGATAGAAGCTATTATTTCGACGTTATCGATTATGAATTGGAGCTGGAATGCAGCGATGCAAAAAGTGGACAAGCCTTTTTTCTTAAGCTGCTGAAGGACAACAACATTCCAAAAAGAAATACCGATAATAAAGTGAAGCGGTTTTACGATGAAAAACTGTCTCGTTCAATGACCAGAGGGGAGCGGAAAGAAGAATGAAACTCAATTGGATGAACGACTATTACCAGTGGCAAATTCTTCGCAACTGGGGGGAAAAACAATCCAGCCAATTGCAAACCAGCGTAAACAAGGACAATGTCTCCTTTAAAGATATTTTCAATTTACAGATTCAGGATGAAGTCGTTCAATCATTCAGTAATCTAAGTTCCACATCCAGCTCTGCTGCGGCAGCAGCTGCCCTAAGTACTTCTACAGCCGCTTCCGTCTCTAAGCAGCAACTTGGAAGCCAGTCGGAACGGGATAAAGCTTTCCTTCCTTTGATTGAAGAAGCAGCGAAAAAATACGGCGTGGATCAGCGGCTCATTTATGCAGTCATCCAACAGGAATCAGGCTTTCGCCCAAATGCGGTCAGCCATGCAGGCGCGAGCGGTTTAATGCAGTTAATGCCGCAAACAGCCCGCGGCCTTGGAGTAACCGACATCTTTGACCCGAAACAAAACATTGAAGGCGGAACCCGTTACTTAAAGGCGATGCTCGATCGCTACAACGGGGATGTTTCACTCGCGCTGGCAGCTTATAATGCAGGCCCGGGGAACGTGGATCGCTACGGTGGCATTCCTCCGTTTAAGGAAACACAAAACTATGTGCCAAAAGTTTTGGGAACCTTCAACAGTTTAGGCACATCTACTTTTGTTTAACGACCGGAGTATCTCCAAAGGTAATGACCTTTGAAGATACTCTTTTTTTGTCTCCCCTGCTCTTTATTAGCGTGTTCAAAAAGGCAATGGTTCCGCACGATGCGCTCAATTCCGCCTAAGTGCTGTTCCCCGTCCTGCGTCTCAAGGTTACTCGCCGCAAATTACTCGATGAGGCAGCTCGTAGCTTGTCTGGAAAGTGTTGCTTGTTGCTTCGTATTTGTTCCAAAAGATTAGAACCGATCTTGTTGAACAAACGCTTTAACAATATATCAACGTTAGCAATACCGTTTACAGCAATCACTTTTGTTGCTGATACGATCGATGATTGCTACAATAAGCATAAAGTTATAGGAAAAGCGTATCTGATAAAGAACTGGATTTTCTGTACAAGGAAGTCGCAGCCGTTGTTTCCTGGACTTCTGCTAAAAATGGTGAGTTCAAAAGGGAGGAAATGAACATCGTATGGAACCATCAAGCGATAATACACCATATGCCCAAATTGGAGAAGAAAAATTACACCAGTTGATCGATCGGTTTTATGAGCTGGTATCGCAGCATCCCGACATTTCATTTCTATTTCCTGATGACCTGGCTGAAACCGCACGAAAGCAAAAACAATTTTTGACGCAATTTCTTGGTGGACCCGCTCTGTATACAGAAGAGCATGGACATCCGATGCTGCGTGCAAGGCACATGCCGTTTCCGATTACAGCCGATCGTGCCAAAGCCTGGTTATCCTGTATGGAGCTGGCAATGAACGATGTCCATTTACAAGAACCGATAAAATCACAATTATTTCATCGGTTATCTTATACAGCACAACACATGATAAATACAAAAGAGTAGTGAGAAAGCTCTCTGTATCAAGGAGGGGTGGGAATGTCGCAGAAGGAAGAAATCTATGTGTGCGATGATGAATTAGGATATTGCTGTCCGCAAGAGCCGGCTTCGTTTTATGTAAACGACCGCAAGAAAAAGCCGTTGGAAATTTATATGTTTATTGATCCGTTATGTCCTGAGTGCTGGGCACTGGAGCCGATTGTAAAAAAATTACAAATGGAGTATTCTCCTTATTTCACATTAAAAACCGTTTTAGGAAACGAATTAAAATCCATCAACAAGATGTGTATGTGCGGTTCGAAAAGAGAAGCATTATTAAAACAATTAGCTACAATATTCAATGAAACTGCCAACCGAACAGGAATGCCTTGTGACGGCGATGTTTGGTATGAGCATTCCTTTACAACCCCTTACCTATCTTTAATTGCCATCAAAGCAGCAGAGCTGCAAGGCAAGGTAATCGGCGCCAAGTTTCTCAGAAAGCTTCGCGAAGCATTTTTTCTTTACAAGAAGAACATTGCTTCTGAAGAAGTGTTAATCGAATGTGCGCGCAATACAGCAGGAATGGATGTGGGCGAATTCCAGACAGATCTGCATTCTCAAAGCGCAACAAAAGCTTTTCATGCGGATGTAAAAACGGCAAAGGAAATGGATGTTACTTCCGTGCCGACCCTCGTGTTTTTTAATGATGATGTGGAAGAACCTGGTCTTAAGGTATCAGGCTTGTACGACTACCATATATATGTCAATATTATGAAAGACATGCTCGGAGAAGAAATGGAAAAATGCTCAAGCATTTCGGTGGAAAGCTTTTTACGGTTCTATTCCGTTGTGGCAGCAAAGGAAATCAGCGTTGTATTTGACTTGACAATGGGTGAAGTGGAAAAGAAAATGAAGACGTTGCAGATCAGACAAAAAGTGGAACGGCTCCCCGTAAAATACGGAACGCTATGGCGCTACCTTGGCGACTGACAAATAAAGTAAACCCGCAACCGGCGTTTACAAAAGAACTTATCCATTTTCATAAAACGAAAGTCGGCTGGGCTACATGTTCACCGGCTTTTTTATCTTCAATTGTGTATTTAATAAAGAGAGGTTTTTATCTTTTTGAACTCACACGAAGCAACGAGCCGTACTTCATTGAATGGCACTAGAATATTCGTCGAAGCTATGCTTGCAAAGAAAGAGAGACTGAGCGAAGCCGATGCATGCTTTTCAAACCCGGTTGCATTGAGCAGAACCATTGCCTTTTTGAACAGACTCTTAAAACTGTTTTTGTAAAAAAATGAAAAAATCAGGCGGGGTAACCTGATTTTTTCTTCCGGAACATTGTCAAGTTTATCAATGAAAGGGTTACGTTAGGGGTTTGTAACAAAACTACACATAAAACTAGGGGGAGTTATGTGATTACCTTTCATAATGTTAATTTATCAAAATTCATTTAGTTATACAATCTTTTCGTGAAACATTTCACAAATTTGCCACAGTCAATGATTGGCCTATTTTTTTTCTTTCCGCATAGAAGTATTATAGACAGTATTATTTTTATGAGGATGTTAAAACAACTTACAACGGGAGGGAGAGCAGCATGATAATCATCGTTATCATCAATATCCTTGTTATTATCGCATGCTTCGTCCTGCTGATCATGAGCTTACTGAATTTATTCCCTAAATGGATCGCCTTTCCACTGCTACTTTTGTCCATCCTGTTTTTCGTTCATCTTTTAAATGAGCGCCGCCGTTTTAAAGGGTTTAACTCCGCAAACAGGGTATAAGACCCGCCTTTAAGCAGGAGCGTAGGCGGGTCTTTCATCAGGCGAAGTTGCGTCTCCGCCTGATTCCCCAATCTTCAGCTTGGCTGTCGCGAATTCATTATGCAAATAAAAGTGCCTCAAGTTCATCCAATGTTTTTTCAAAGACAGTGAAGGCTTGTTTGATCGGCTCAGGAGAAGTCATATCCACGCCTGCTTTTTTCAACACTTCAATCGGATAGTCGGAGCTTCCCGCTTTCAGGAAATCAATGTATCTGTTCACAGCAGACTCTCCTTCCTCCAAAATCTGCTTCGCCAACGCCGTTGCCGCACTGTAGCCGGTAGCGTACTGATATACATAGAAATTATAATAAAAGTGAGGAATTCTCGCCCATTCTAAAGCAATTTCTTCATCGATCTTCAGCCCGTCGCCAAAATATTTTTTGTTCAGATCGTAATACAGTCCACTGAGCATTTCCGGTGTCAGCGGCTCTCCGGCTGCTGCTTTTTCATGGATGAGCTGTTCGAATTCGGCAAACATCGTCTGACGGAATACCGTCCCTCGGAATCCTTCGAGAAAATGATTCAGTAAGTAAAGCCGTTTCTGCTCGTCATCCGTCACCTTCAACAAATAATCGTTGAGCAATGCTTCGTTGCATGTAGACGCAACTTCGGCAACAAAAATCGAATAATCACCGTATGGAAACGGTTGGTATTTTCTTGTATAGTAGCTGTGCACAGAATGCCCGAACTCATGGGTCAATGTAAACAAATTGTTGACGTTATCCTGCCAGTTCATTAAAATATACGGCTGTGTTCCGTAGGAGCCCGAAGAATACGCACCGCTCCGTTTACCGACATTTTCTTCGACATCCACCCAGCGATTGTCAAAGCCTTCGGCTACGATGGAAACATATTCGTCTCCTAAAGCTGCCACTCCTTTCTTCACTAAGTCCTGCGCCTCTTTGTAAGTGACTTTCATATCCACATCCTTAACAAGCGGAGTATAAAGATCATATACATGCAGTTCATCCAGACCTAAAGCCCGCTTGCGCACGTTTAAATAGCGGTGGAGCAAGTGAAGATGATCGTTCACTGTTGCAACAAGCTGGTCGTATACGATTTCCGGAATATTGTTTTTACTTAAGGCAGCTTGGCGAGCGGATTGATAATTTCGCACGTTTGCTGTAAAAAGATTTTTTTTGACATTGCCGCTCACCGTACTCGCAAACGTGTTTTTGAATTTTCCGTAAGTGTCGTACACTGCCTGAAAAGCATCTTTCCGGACACGCCGGTCGCCGCTCTCCAGAAAACGGGAGTATCGGCCGTGAGTGACTTCTACTTCATTTCCTTCTTCGTCTTTAATCGTCGGGAATTTCATATCCGCGTTATTCAGCATACCGAAAGTATTGGCCGAGCTTGCGGTCACTTCCCTTACCTGCGCCAGCAGCGATTCCTCCTTTTCGCTTAACACATGCGGGCGCTGGCGATTTAATTGATCCAATGTATGTTCATACAGCTTTAGATCCGGGTACTCTTCGAGGAAACGCTGGAGCGTTTTTTCCGGAACAGACAGCAATTCCGGAGTGACGTAAGATGCAGCATTCGTCACCTGGGACACCAGTTGTCCTGCTCGGTCATTGAGACCTTGATAAAATGAATTTGTTGTATCCTCATCGTAACGCATATGAGCGTATGTATACAGCTTGCCTAGTTTCACGGAAATGTCATTTTGATACTGCAGCGCTTGATACAACTCCTCGCCGGATTCCCCAAGCCTGCCTTTGAATGCTTTCATTTTCGGAAGCATGTCCTTCACTTCCGAGAATTCTTTTTCCCACTCATCATCTGTCTGATAAATTGCTTCAAGGTTCCAAGTTAACGCTTCTTGAATGTCACTGCGCTTCGGTAGTGCTCGTGTTTGATTTGCCATGATCGTACCTCCATCGTTTTTGATAATTTTCCGGCTGCTGACAACGGAAACTGACTTTAAGTGGTTGTTCAAAAAGATCGTTTTTTATCTTTTTGAACAATCCCGATGCAATGAGTGGAGCCGATGCATTCTTTTAAAGTCGGCTATGAGTGGGTTTCTCGTAGTCGACGCATCGAGCGGAACCATTGCCTTTTTGAACACGCCCTTTAAGAGGATGTTCAAAATTGAACAACACATACTTTAAGGAAAAAAACCGGGATTCCTTATCGTCATATACATTATTTTAAATTAATTTCCTCTCGCATTCCAATCATCTGTTATTTTTTTCTGAACAAAGTGATCATCCATACATAATATATCCAACTGCTTCTCAATATGTATATGCTTTACTATTTGATACACACCTGTATACTGCTTTTTTACTGCGTGAAACAAGCATAAGCAGTCAAGATATTCTGCCGCAGCAGCTCGAATCAGCTGCTTTTTATGCAGATGATAACTAGGAAGGAGATGAAATACGCCTTTGTCGACAAGTGCTGATAAACGATTAGTTAACAAAGTGAGTCGAAGGGTATCGTATAATGGGATTTTGTTGATGACTTCCATGATAATCCATGACTGCCACCATTGGGGAGCTGTTCGAAAATAAAAATTTGTGGACAGGGGTAAATTTCCTAAAGCCGGAAAGTAGTTTAAGCTGCAGCGATGCTGTTGAAGCAGCCGCAGCATCATTCTCTCAGTCGCAGTAAGCGAACGATAGCGGCGCAGCCGTTTGTTTTTCGTCTCCGTCAGCCACTTTAGCAAATAGATTTCCTTGTACTTTCGCAACTCGGACAACTTGGCTTCCGGTAGCGGAAGAGCATTGTGAACAAGCTGCTGCGGGGAATATACCGATAGCGGCACTTTCATCGGGAACGCCATCATTCTTTTACCGTTGATGGTGTAAAAGTGGCTGAGAAGAAGAAACGCTTTAGCCTCGTTCAATAAATAAATGGCGTGCGGTTTCGCTGACGGCCGCAGAAGAAGTCGATCTAAGTGGCGCGGTGCAAATTGCCAGCTACCAAGGCGCGTTAATGCGGAAGCAGCACCGATCCAAACCGGTTCAATTCCATGATTCATATAGACTTCATTCCGCCGGATGAAAACTTCTTCCGGCAGCGCTGAACGCTGCAGTTCGAAAGCGTATGACCGATGATCTATCTGTACGTGAATGTCGGGTCGCTGTTTTATCGGCGGTAAATAATGCTCGATATTCGGCTTGAAGCCATTATCCTTCAGCCAGGAAAATAAAAGCCATTTTCCGCGGCGGTGCTCCTCGGTCTCTCCGAGGGAGGACATACTGCAGCGGCTGTTTGGGGAATGGGCAAAGTGCCAAACCTGATAGCGGCCTAATTTCAACGTCAACCGGCCTCGGCATTCGGGACAAAAAAAAGTGTGGCACTCCCGCTCTTCCTCCAATTCTTCCCTTGTCCAATTTTTACTCAATAAGGAAATAAGTGAATCATCCGCCTTTAAGGCAACAAACATGAAATCACATACCTTTCGTATAATTTCTGGAAGTTACAACAGCGGGGACAGCAATCTCGACGTGGACTCAATCACCTTATGTGCGAGAGAGCGCTTATTAAACACATCCAAACGGATCATTGTCGAATGCTCCATGTCATAAATAAAGTCACTCACCAAGGTCTCGACACTTTTTGTTTCATATAAAAACGCGTTTGCCTCAAAATTTAAATGAAAGCTTCTCATATCCATGTTCGCCGTTCCGATGGATGCAAGCTCATGATCAACGATAATGAGCTTGCTGTGCATAAAGCCGCGATGATATTCATATATCTTTACACCGACGTCTAATAACTCAGGGAAATACGATCTGGAAGCATAAAAAACAATTTTTTTATCCGGAAGACTGGGTACTAATATACGCACATCAACTCCGCTCAGCGCCGCAATCTTAATCGCGCTCAATATGTCTTCATCCGGAATGAAATAAGGGGATGCAATCCAAATGGAACGTTTGGCGGAAGTTATCATCGTAAAGAACAGCTTTTTTAAAATTTCCCAGCGCGTATCCGGCCCGCTGGCAATCATCTGTACACCGCCCTTGTCGTCCGTTCGCTCCGGCAAAGAAGGTGACAAATAACTTTGCTTCAACACGGTCTCTCCTGTCGCATAGTACCAGTCACGGAGAAAAATAAGCTGCAAGCTGCGAATCGCTTCGCCCCGCACAAACAGATGGGTATCCCGCCAATGGCCGAAATAACGATCCTTTCCTAAATACTCGTCCCCAATATTTAATCCGCCAATAAATCCGTACGCAGTATCAACAACGATGATCTTGCGATGATTTCGATAATTGATGCGGTGATTAAACAGCGGGAAGGTCACCGGAGAAAAAGGGATCATTTGCACGCCTGCTTCTCTTAAATCACGGACATATTTTTTGCTCAAGTTCCAGCAGCCGACAGCATCATACAGAAACCGGACGGCAACCCCCTGCTTCGCTTTCTCCATGAGTATCTCTTTAATCTCCCGGCCGATTTGATCATCACGGACGATGTAGTATTCCAGATGAATGTGATCCGTTGCCGCTTTCAAAGCCTGCTTGATATAGGCAAAGGTTTCTTTTCCGTCCGTCAATACTTTCGTATCCGTATGATAGGAGATCGGAGTATTTCCGAGCTTATGGGCAAGTCGAAACAATTTTTGCTGATGATCCGCCATATCGCTCAGTTTGGATTCATTTATCGGACGGTTCCCTTCAATGCGATGAAAGGCCTGTTCATCCAGAATCGCCTTTTTCTTAAACGACTTCTTTTTCCTTGAGTTTTGTCCAAACAACAAGTAAAAGAAAAAGCCGACGATAGGCAGCGTTCCAAGCACTATCAGCCACGTCAATGTTTTCGTCGGATTTCGGTTTTCTAAAAAAATGACAACGGCGATAAAAAATGCGGACAGGGAGAAAAAAACGCTGATCCAGCCTACACTCCAATATTCGCGATAATCTTTTGTGATATATAAGACGAAAATAAGGACGGTAAGGAATAAAACAATTTGCAAACGCTTTAGCATCACTGGTTCTCCCTTATTTTTCTATTGGAAGCAAACGCGAGGTTATTTATCGAAAGCACGGTCTATACTATCCACTTTATACACCGAACGTTTATTCTGTCAATAGTCTTTTTCCATTTTGGAATATTTTTTCAGCAGTCAAAACAGCTCGGAGCCACGATTGTTTTCCTGCAGCAAGCGATCGCTCGCCGCTGTTAAAAAAGCAAGCTGTGAATGGATTTTCACAGCTTGCTCTTGTTATTTACAACACATTATGAGGATGTTCAAAAAGTCCGGGAAACAGCGTCGGCGTTAGCATTGCCTCTCCGCTGCTCGTGCCTGCCGCACCTCGACCTACTTGCCGCTGTCATCTTCTCCTTTTGAACTTACATTTTATGCGAATTTTTCCCTGATGACACCAAGGGCATCCTGGGCAATGATTTCCGTACCATATTCGCTGATACGGTGAATCGTCACATCCGACTCGTAGCCGAACTCAAGCATGCGGCTGAGCATGTTATCCTGCTCTTCATCGTTGTACTTCTCATCCAATGTCACATAAATATAATATGTTCCTTCAAAGTTATAAAGCAGCGTTTCCACTTCTTCAGCAAAAGAATGGCTCAGTGAAACGATATCTTCAAAATCTTTAAATCCTAAAACGACACTTAAGGAATGATCCTTCACTAATTCGTTCTCACCATTTTTAATAAACTGGCTGTCAAGCATATCAACAATGTTATTATCCACAGGCATCTCATCCTTTTCTTCATCCATTGGGATTTCCAGCTTCACATTGCCATCACTTATTTGTCCGCGAGTAACGATAATCTCAAGCCCTTTCTCCAAAGCATGAATTTGAACCCATAATGGACCGTTCATTTCAAAATTTTCCTGGTCATTTATTTCATTCATCATTTCAAAGAAAAGCTCTTCTCCACGTTCACGATTATACCATATTTCATCTTTATTGAAACCTCGACGCTCAATGTCGTAGTATGAAATGTAAAATTTGATCGTTGTCTCGTTTATTCTTTCAATATCCATTTGTTCTCACCCTTTCTTATCAGCATATCAACATCATTTGAGAACAATATCTCGTTTTTCTTTAAACAAACACTTGTTGTTAATCTATTGTAAGCCATCGACAGAAAAATTAAAATAGCTTTGCTCTATTTTAACATAATTTGAAAGACAATTCTAAATAAAGATTCCTTCCAGTTGATAGTTCTGATTTTCCGACAGCTTGTATATATATATATTAACTTTCCATTACTATTGTAAATGGAGCGCTAAGGAGGAATCAACCTTTGAGTTCAGAATTTATTCTCCCCTTACTCACAATTATTGGAATCGACATCATTTTAGGTGGGGACAATGCAATTGTCGTTGCTTTAGCATGCAGAAAACTGCCGCCCCATTTAAGAAATAAAGCGATTATTGCCGGAATTTTTCTCGCGATTGCCGCGCGGGGGATATTGACGATTGCAGCTGTTTATTTATTAGCCATTCCTTATCTGATGTCAATAGGAGGCATTCTCCTCCTTTGGATCGCATTCCGGCTGTTAACGACGGACGAACAGGAACACGCTGTCGCCGGAGAAAATACTATCAGCAGTGCGATTAAAACAATCGTGATGGCGGATGTGGTGATGGGTTTCGATAACGTGCTTGCAGTAGCCGGCGCAGCTGAGGGAAACAATGTCCTCGTCCTGCTCGGATTAATTATTTCCGTTCCAATTATCATTTGGGGCAGTAAAATTATTTTGTATTTAATGACGAAATTCACGGCCATCGTCTATATTGGTGCAGGGGTTCTGGTGTATACGGCGTCGAAAATGATCCTGCATGAAAGTATTATTCGGGAGACGCTCCATAAAGCAGGCTTCGACACAGACATTATTGTCATATTGCTCATCGCGATCATCCTCGGCTTTGGCTGGCTGCGCAATCATATCAAGGGAATAAAATGGTTTCACACGTTTCGAAGTAATCGAAATTGAAGGAAGCAGAAGCTGCTTTTCATTTCTCTTAAGTAAAAAACAAAGCCTTCAATCACAACGGATAGAAGGCTTTGACCGTTATTCATTTACAAGCTTCTTCGTAGCTTCCATGAGTTGGAATGTCCTTACCTTTCTCGGTAAGAATCGACGAATTTCCGCTTCATTATATCCGACTTGGATACGCTTTTCATCCATAATTATCGGACGTCGAAGCAGTCCGGGGTGCTCGCTGATTAGCTTGAACAAATCCTGCAGCGGCATCGCATCCAACTCCACTTCCAGCTCTTGAAACACTTTGGATCGGGTCGAGATAATTTCATCTGTACCATCCTCAGTCATTCTCACTACTTCCTTGACTTCTTCCACAGATAACGGGTCTGTGAAAATATTTCTTTCCTGAAATTCGATATTGTTTTCTTGCAGCCAAGCTTTCGCTTTTCTGCAGGATGTGCAACTTGGGGATGTAAATAATGTAACCATCACCATTCTCCCTTCACTATTTTATGACCCAAATAGAAACATGTATGTTATTAGAGGATGTTCAAAAAGTCCGGGAAACAGCGCCGGCGAATCTCATCGTTGCGTTGTCTCTCCGCTGCTCTCGTACTATCTGTGTACGCTCCGCTGCTCGAGCCTGCCGCGCCTCGACCTTCTTGCCGCTGTTATGTCCTCCTATTGAACTCACATTTTAAGTGGATGTTCAAAAAGTCCGGGAATCCTCTTTTCTTGAAAAACATTATCAGTTACAATTTTTATTATACAATAATTATTATAATTTGAGTAGATGTATTTTTAACTTTTGTATAACTAATATATACTTTATTTCAGGAACAATCAATAGCAGCCTAATGTATCATACCCTTTATTTTCAGCGCATAAACTCATTTTTACATGATTTTATACATTTTTTCAAAAAAATAAGCAGAATGTTATGTAACACTCCTGATTCGCCACTTTCTCAATTGCATATACGTTTTTGAAAATAAAAAAGTTTCGCTTTTCCAAAAAAAATTCAACAAAAATTTCTCAGGCTGCTCTGCCGCTGAAAACCTGAGAAAATACATACTTTATTTTGTTCTTCCGTTTCAAGCAATCGTTTTTAACTGTGACGCAGGTTCTCTGCTTGGGAGCTTGTTGACTTCTTCCCATTTGCGCTTAAGCAAGTCCTTCAGCAGTCTTTTTTTGAATTTTTTCTTTTTTGTACTGTTTTTCATGCTAAACACGCTCCTTTCCTGTACACTGTCAAGAAATTACCATGTTCATCTTTTGGCGGTGACGGCTTCTACGGGTGCTCCTGATTAAAGCTCAGGACTTTTTCTGTAGGTTCATACCTTTCTCCATATACCTCCAAATCTTTATACGTGTGAATCGTTTCATACGTGTGGCGCATTTTGTTATAAATGCTTACCTCCGATTCATTTGCCGGTGACCAGTACAAAATTTCCAATTCATTGATTTCCCCAGTTTCCAGGGACCGGCGGCGATACCCTATCGACTTCGCATGTTGAAACCCTTCCCGCTGATAAAAACGCAGACGCTTTTGTGTATCTGTATCCTTGTAATCGATTGGCTCCACTTCTAATATAATCGGCTTACCACGCTGCTTCAGTTTATCAAGCAACTGTTTGCCAACGCCTTTTCCTCTTGCTTCCTTCGAGACGAAAAGGTAGTCAACAAAGATGAAATCTTCCATATCTGCATACATCATTACGTGGTATTTGCCTTCATCTTTTTTGTAAACAGCCCGCTTTTCTTGAAGCAGCAGTTCCATATGTTCCCTGGACTTCATTTCTTCAACGGGAAAATATTGATTAAGCTTATCGTACCAATTCATATAATAAAGCACCCTCCATCACTTTCCAGCAGCTTGAATATATCGGAACACCCTACACCATTATTATATGCTAATTCCGCAAAATGATAAATACTGCCGTCCTGCAGATATCCGCTGTTTTAATGGATGAGCAGGCATGAAAAGCGCTGATCAAGAAATTCCCTATTATTTCCGCCGTTTTCCTGCCCGTTCCTGAAGGTGACTTGTACAAAGATTATTTCAATAAGTAATTTACCCCTTCCGTATATGTGTTGCCTGCATTCCACAATAGAAACTCGTCGATGTTATGATCATACAGCGCCCGTATTTGTGCTTCCACTTCCTGCACTCCATATGGAATATAATTTCCCTGTCCTAAATATGACGCGGTGAAATCCTGGATCCACGGTCTGGATGTCGGTGGTTTTTTCATTTCTGCAAGCTTTGCATTTTCCAGCTTGGCATATTCACACACGAGTTCATACGGATGTAAATCCGGTTTGTCAATGCCGAAATAAGAAGTCCAATGACTTGGATAAATCATTGAGGAGATGACATCAACATTTTCCGAAATCCGCGAAAAATTTTGCCCGATTCCCGGTGCTTCCGGGAGCGTCGCAGTATAACCGAAAATGTCCACGGAAACATCAACATCATACAGGGACAGGCGCTCCTTTGCATAAGTGACAAAATCGGTCACGGCATCGACCCGCTTTTGAATATTGTCTTCCCCTTCCGCATATTCACCGACGTCATACTTTAACACTTCATCGCGTTTTTCAAATCCTTCAGGAAAGCGCACGTAATCAAATTGAATTTCTTTAAAGCCGAGCTTTGCTGCCTCTTCCGCAATTGCAATATTATAGTCCCAGACATCTTTTAAAAATGGATTAACAAACGCTTCGTTTCGATTATTCTTCCACACTTTAGCATTTTCTTCAAAGGACCATTCCGGCTTTTTCTCCGCCAAAACCGAGTCTTTAAAAACAACGATTCGGGCGATGGGATAAATCTGCTTTTCTTCAAGGGTTTTCATCATTTTTTCGGGCTCTTTAATCATGTGCTTTGAGATATCATAATACGGAGAATCTTTGTCGACGCTGTAGGTGAGATTTCCAAAATCATCTTTGATGTCGATGACCATTGCATTTAAATCCGTCGAATCAATAAAGTCCACGAGGTTGTTAAATCTTGCGCCGCCAGCCGAATTACCTGTCACATAAATACCTCTGACCGCATCCGGATATTCAAAAGCATATCCTGACTTATACTGAAAGCGGGCAATTTTCTCCGGCCACAACCTTTCCCGAAGCTGTACGCCTATTTCGGAATGAAACTGGGCAGCGCGCTCCGTTTCCGCCGTTACCTTTCCCTGGGCAGGCAAGAACACACTCATCAACATCAGCACGATCAGAAATACGCTGATTTTTTTTTCTCTTTCCATCAAATCACAACCTTTTCACTTCTGTACTACATAAGTTGTCGTCATTAATCCCCTTGTATACTGGTACACTCTTTCCCGCATTATCTATATTTGACAAGGATTCCGACATAAGCCGCCGCCATTTTCTGTAATGCCATTATACAATGTACTTCCAGAAGAACCAATTGAAATTTATCATATTTGTTCAAAAAGATCGTTTTTTTCTCTTTGAACAAACGCGGTGTAATGAGTGGAGTCCATACATTCTTTTCATGCCGGCTATGAGCGGGGCTCTCGGAGTTAGGATGACGACATTCCGCCGTTGCTCACAAATCCAACCTGATTGTGCTTCACCGAGTAACCACAGATGCAGGACGTGACGGTCCTTAGGCGGAATTGTGGCGCATCGGGCGGAACCATTGCCTTTTTGAACATGCTCTATTAGCTGTTTTTCTAAAAACATTGCTTGCTTTTAGCTATAGGACCGTTAAACCAAGCGAATGCTTGGTTAATCCCTTCCTGCTGTTTTTTTGCGTGATGAAATATGACATACGTATTGACATAAAATATTGCGCTCTATATAATATTGAACAATATACTTTTTTAAGTATTTGTTTTAAAAAAATCGGTTTTTTTCTTTTTGAACACGCTGTTTAAGGACAGCCGGAGGCTTCTGTGAAGGAATGGATTTCATTATTAAAATTTGAAAGGAGGTATGCCGTATGAAGCGAGTCACTTTGTTGAATATATATGATCACGATATTGCGCAAAAGTACGTGAAACGTTCAGGACTGGCTCATGCCGTGGCAACGGCGGGTTATGCCTTTGATTATGCAATCGAGAAAAAGGTCGACCCTGATTTAGCCGTCAAAGCCGCCTTCCTGCACGACATCGGACATTATACGTGGTACCGGGACGGACAGTGGGATTTTCAGCTGTATAAACAATACGATATCCATGCCATCAAAGGGGCGGAACGGGCCCACAAGCTGTTGATCCGCCTGGGAGAACATCCAATTTCCGCGAAAAAAATTGCGCTGGCGATTTTGCTCCATACCGATTCTTACCTACCTGAAGGCGAATGGAAATTGGATCCTTTACAGGAAGTGGTCGCGTTGGCAGACAGCAAAGATGAGGAGCCGGGCGGAAAACATCATTACAAAGTGATCAAGGAACGGGATGCGGTCAGAAAATTAGCGGAGCTTGATCAAAAGGTGGGGCAATTCCGCAGCAAACTCGTGCAGGATAATCAGCCAGTCTATTGACACGCCTGCACCTGCGGTAATTCCCGCCTTGCTTTCCTGCTTTTACTTGACCATTTTACTCTGAAATGATAGATTTATATTCATAGTAAGTGTGTGTTCAAAAGGAGGACATAACTGCGGCAAAAAGCTCAAGGCGCGGCAGGCTCGAGCAGCGGAGGGGCAACGCGGGCGTTGAGATTTGCAGGCGCTGTTTCCCGCACTTTTTGAACATCCTCTATAAAAAGGGGAGTAGCGACCATCCAGGTTAATGAATCGTCATTTCAGCGGCTATCCGCTCGGTTCATTAAGCTTTGCCTTCAGGCAGAGTACGCAAGACCTTTTTATGAAATAGCACCTGACATGAAGGTGAAGGGCTATTTCATAAAAAGGTCTGTTTTTTTTGTTTTAAGAAGCAATGGTTCCGCTCGATGCACCCCAATTCCGCCTAATTACTGCTCACGTCCTGTGAGCAACGGCGAAATGTCGTCATCCTGACTCCAGAAAACCACTCCTAGCCGGCTTGAAAAGAATGCATCGGCTTCACCCATTGCATCGTGTTTGTTCAAAAAGATAAAAAACGATCTTTTTATACGGAAACTAAGAGATTTCCCATAGTTTCATTCATTGTGGTGTCTGTAAAGACATGGTAGTTTTGAACAAACACTTAAAGAGAAAAGGAGAGGATCATAAAAAAATGTTGTTATTATTCGTGTTTTCGGCACTTGTAACGATTATTTCCGCCATCAAGCTTTCAAGCTACGCAGATGTGTTAAGCAAAAAAACATCCTTAGGCGGGATGCTTGTCGGTACATTATTTTTAGCAGGAGCCACTTCTTTGCCGGAAGTTACCACAAGTGCAACTGCGGTGTTTCTCAATAATCCGGACATCGCCGTAGGCAACGTGCTCGGCAGCAATTTATTCAACCTGTTGATCTTGGCTGTATTTGATGTTATCTATCGAAGAAAGCAAATGTTGACGAAAATAGATAAAGATCATGTTACAACAGGCTTTATCAGCCTCGGATTGACCGGGGTTGTCCTTGCTTCCATCTTATCGCCCTCCGGCGTCGCCTTTCTTGGCATCGGTATCGAATCGTATTTATTGATTATTTTCTATGTTGTAAGCATGCGGATGATGTCGCCTCAGAAGCAGGAAAGCGTGTTGGAACAAACAGCTGCAGCGACAGATAACGTTCGCCGGGAAGAAGCTCCGTCCATCTCGCTGAAAAAGGCGAAAATCGGCTTCGCTGTTTCGGCTGTAATCATTTTCGTAACCGGATCACTGCTTACGTATTCCGGCGATGCGATCGCTGATGCTACCGGAATGAGCGCCAGCTTTATCGGCAGCTTTCTCATTGCCGGTGCCACTTCCCTGCCGGAGGTTGTATCGGTGCTCGTTGCCGTCAGATTGTTTAATTATAATCTCGCAGTCGGCAATATTCTCGGAAGCAATATTTTTAATTTGCTGATCCTCGTCTTCACAGACGTACTGTACCGCGGCGGGAGTCTATTGGAAGCAGCCGATACCGTCACTGCTGTCACGGCATTGACGGTGATCCTATTAAACATAATTGTATTGGGCAGCATCCTTTTCTTTCGCACTAACAGAAAAACAACGCTGGGATATTCGATTCCTTCGTTGCTATTAATCATATTATATGCAATATCAAGCTTTCTTATTTTTTCATTAAGCTGAAGACAGCGGTTCAAGCAACCATTGTTGAACTGCTGATCAGCAGCGATGAGCGAGCAGATCCGATCTTTTTTTCATGTGATCACTCTGTAAAAAAGCGGCTCTCCCTCATGTTTTCCAGCGTCAAAAAATGCCCGCGGGCTTCGATAAGCTGTGATGGATTCAACAGCAGAATCGTCGGTACTCCAATAACCTGATACATTTTTTGCACGTCCCCCGCTTCATCCAGCAGCACTTCTGCTTTAGCGAGCGGTAGCGATTGAAGATAACGGCGAACGTCGTCGCTGTTCCGCTCCTCCTTCGTGAGGTTCAAAGCTACCACTTCCACATTGTCCAGCAGTCCGTTTTTTGCAGCTGCTTCCAGCGTAAGCCATTGTTCCGAACAGATTTCGCACCAGCTTGTAAAAAAGAACAGCAACACCTTTTTCCCCGAGTAATCTTCCAAATGAATCAATTCGCCGGCTGCATTTTTCAACGAAAACGGCGCCGCCGTCTCCCCTTGTCTGCCGCCTTCCGCCACCTCCGTCATGGCGCGTTGCGAAACGATGAAATCATGCTCGGAATTGACGTAAAAAACGCCGGCGATAAACAGCAGAAAACAACACCCGCCTAAACGAAGCTTTGTTTTTAACGTCATCGACATCCCCCCTCCTGTATACTATGCACAACATTGGACATCCATTACTTCCTCTTTGAGAACAACCTAGTATAAATGCCGGTGGATACGCATAAATTATTTTAAAATTATGACTAATAAAAAACGTCTTGCGATTGCTGCCAAAAAAGTGCATGATTAGTTCTATGCACTTATACGGACAAATGTCCACGAACAAAATACAGTATCCGAGGTGGAGACAGATGAAATTGATTCTGAAGCTTGTTGTCGGGATCGTCGCCGGTATCGTTATCGGACTTCTTCAAATTGAAAATGTAACGATGCTGATGATCACAATGAAGGATATCATTGGTCAATTTATCGGCTTTATGATTCCATTTATTATTCTCTTTTTTATTGCGACCGGTATTTCCAAGCTTGGCCAAAACTCGGGAAGAATCGTCGCTTTCACGGCGGGAACGGCGTATATCTCAACGTTTTTGGCCGGTGTGCTTGCCCTGACCGTTTCGCTTATCGTGATTCCGTTTATTTCAACGGCGGATATGCATCCAGGTGAAGGCGCAGGCTCGGAAGGTTTTTTTCCATTTGAAATTCAGCCGGTCATGGGCGTGATCACCGCCCTGGTGTTCGCGTTTGTGTTTGGAATCGGCATGGCAAAGCTGAAGAGCGACGGGCTTATGCGTGTGTTTGACGAAGCCCGTGCCATCGTGGAGCTCGTCATTCAGAAAATCATTATTCCGTTGTTGCCGGTGTACATTGCCACGATTTTTGCCGAAATGGCGAGCGAAGGAGCCGTGGCAAAAACATTGAGTGTGTTTGGCATCGTGCTGCTGGTGGCGATAGGAACACACTGGGTATGGCTAATCATCCAATACAGTGTTGCCGGCTTGATTGCCAAACGAAATCCGCTGGAGCTGCTGAAAACAATGCTGCCTGCATACTTTACCGCCATCGGTACAATGAGCAGCGCCGCAACCATTCCGGTGACGTTAAGGCAGGCAAAGAAAAACAACATTCGGGACGAAGTGGCCAATTTCAGCATTCCGTTGAGTGCCACGATTCATTTATCAGGAAGTACAATCACCATCATCACTTGCTCGATAGCTGTCATGTCGATGCTCGAAGGCTTTTCGCTGCCGACTGTCGGTAAAATGCTGCCGGTCATCGCCATGCTTGGAATTATCATGGTTGCCGCTCCCGGTGTTCCAGGCGGAGCGATTATGGCGGCCATCGGCGTACTGACCGACATGCTCGGGTTTACAGATGTTGCCGTCGGCTTGATGATTGCTTTGTATATGGCACAAGACAGCTTTGGAACAGCGGCGAATGTCACCGGGGACGGAGCGATCTCCGTTATCGTGGACACAGCGTCAAAAGGGAAGCTTGGGGAGTCGGAGGCAACTGTGGAGCAATAACGCTCGGAACTTTAGTTTCAATCAGCGCTTGCATCTGCGGAAGAAACGTCATACAATAGTATGTATTATCAAATGATTGCGTTTTTCGTTTGCGCGATTTTTCACAAGATCCAAATTGAACATCGACGTTGACGATGATAAAGAGTAGTACTTTCCCCTCCCCATTTTCAGAGAGTCTGCGGCGGCTGCGAGCAGATAATGCGGGGGAAAGGAATGGACTTTGGAGTCATCAAGCTGAACGGCTAATCTCAGTAGGCTTTGACGTGTCTTCATACGTTACCATGAAGCCCCTTGCCGATCCGAATAACGGACAGCGAGGGAGTTGAGCGATTTCTATTGAAATAATCAGGGTGGCACCGCGGTCCATTCGTCCCTTTTCCCGGGGATGAATGGGCTTTTTTATATTTACGGCTGTTTCGAAAAAAATTTCGGAGCGATGCTTTCTTGGCTCCCGCAGATCGCCCGTTGATAAAAAGCCGGCGACCGCCGTTTCTGATCAAGCATTGTTTCAGGTTTATACCACCAATTATTTCGCAGATCGCGTAAAAAAAGAAAAGGGTGATGAGAATGAAAACAATTTTTTCCGGCATTCAGCCAAGCGGTACTTTAACATTGGGAAATTATTTAGGGGCAATGAAGCATTTTGTCGAACTTCAGGATGACAACAACTGCTATTTTTGCATTGTTGATCAGCATGCCATCACCGTCCCTCAGGACAGGATCATGCTGCAAAAAAATATCCGCAGCCTTGCCGCCCTGTATTTAGCTGTCGGTATTGATCCGCGGAAGTCAACGCTGTTTATCCAATCGGAGGTTCCCGCTCACGCACAGCTCGGTTGGATCATGCAATGTGTCAGCTATATTGGCGAGCTGGAGCGGATGACGCAGTTCAAGGATAAATCGGAAGGAAAACATGCCGTTTCCTCCGCACTGCTCACTTACCCGCCGCTGATGGCCGCGGATATCCTGCTTTATCAGACGGATATCGTTCCCGTCGGCGAGGATCAAAAACAGCACCTTGAATTAACGAGAGATTTAGCAGAACGGTTTAACAAAAAATACAATGATATTTTTACGATTCCGGAAGTGAAAATCCCTAAAGTCGGCGCTCGCATCATGTCGCTCACGGAGCCGGAGAAGAAAATGAGCAAATCCAGTCCGAATCCTAAAAGCTACATTTCCATGCTCGATGATGAAAAGCAAATCATCAAAAAAATGAAAAGTGCGGTGACAGATTCGGAGAACGAAGTACGCTACGACAAAAAGAATAAACCGGGAGTATCCAACCTGCTGACTATCTATTCCCTCTGCTCAGGAGAAAAGGTTGAAGCACTGGAAGCTAAATATGCCGGAAAAGGCTATGGAGAGTTTAAAGCGGATGTGGCTGAAGCGGTTGTCACCGCCTTAAAGCCGATTCATGAACGCTACCAGGAACTGATCGATTCCACTGAACTCGACAACATTCTCGATGATGGTGCGGCAAAAGCCAACCATGCCGCGATGAAAATGCTAAAGAAAGCGGAAAAAGCAGTAGGATTAGGCAGGAAAAGAAAATGAAGCTGACGCTATTGAAGTGATTGGCAAACGATACAAAACAAGCTGCATGGGAGCTGTAAAAAGCCAAAACGATTAAAAAAATATCAGGGCAATGGCTCCGCACGATGCGCCCAATTCCGCTGTTGCCCACGTCCTATGGGCAACAGCGGAATGTGTCATCCTGACTCTGAGAATACCACTCACAGTCGGCCTGAAAAGAATGCAGCGGCTCCACCCATTGCTTCGTGCTTGTTCAAAAAGATAAAAAACGATCTTTTTGAACAAACACTATAAAAAATATCAGTGCAATGGTACCGTGCTTGTCTCTTCCTCTGCAAGCACAGCTTCGACGACTATCCGTCGAGACAGTTCGATGTGAAAGGCATCGTAGCTTTGCTCGTCGCTGCATGCTCGATAGGAAAAAACCACTCCTCTCGGGCTTTGGAAAAGAAGCAGCGGCTTCGTTCATTGCTTCGGGGGTGTCTCGAAAGGGGGAAAAACCCCCTTTTGAGACACCCCCCTTTCCATGCAGCTTTTTACAAGGATGATACAACCACCGACATTGATTAACAAGGGCACTGAAAAAAAGTGCTTTTGTCTTTTTTTAATTCCCCTAATTAACGGACATTCCTTTTTTCAGCTTCCCCTTGCTGAATTTCCCACAGCTTTTCAAAGAACGGCTGGCCTTTGATCATCGTATAACAGTATTCTTCATGTTTTCTTGTCCAGCCATGTTTAATATCATTATATAACCCGGACCACACTTCATCGAAGTTCATGTCCTGAATTTTTTCATATTTGTCTGGGGCCCATTCCGTGTACCAATAGCGAAGCTCGGCGACATCGGCTCCTTTATGTACTTGATCCAAGGCCATAAACAGCAATTGCTTGAGCTGCCGTTCCTTTCTGATCAGTCCGTTCATCAGCAAAGGCTCCGGAGATAAAATATGATATTGCTTTTCACAATCCAAATAATCCATGTAGTATTCCCTTGTATGCTCCGACGCTGCCAGCTCCAACAGCTGCTGCTCCTGCCGTGGCACCATCCTGCTCTTTCTTACCGGAGTGTGATAACCGAGCGTGTCGACGACTAAAGCGCGCTTCCCGTCCGTTGCCAAAAAACAATATTCCAGTTCCACCCGCTGGCTTTTTCTGCGAACAAAACTTTGCTTGTAAACGTCCGCCAGCAGCTCTTCCGGTAGTTCCAGAAGCGTGTTTTCAACATAATCAAATAAATTATCCGGAATTTTCACCACGGCCACTTGATCCAACAGTTCGATACGGTCCTCTTTTCTCCACTCAAAAAACTCACATACGTTATATCCGTTTTCTTCTCCTTCAAACCAGTTTACCCATACATCCCGCATATGGAGCATTGCTGTTAACCCCCTTATACGATTACTTTTATGAACAGTATGGGCAGGACAAATCCAGTTTATTCCACCGTTAAGCTTCTTTTTTACTTCTTTTTTGTAAAAGGAAAATAAATCATTGACCACACGATAACGAGACCGAGAAAAAAAACATAAAGTTCTACGCGGAAAAGTAAAAAAAGGCCGTAATCTGCAAGCGTATAGCCGACGGTAAGCAAATTTAAGTAAGCTACCAGGCTGACTCCGCCCACGACTGCAAGTCCGAATCCAATGAATAAACCAATGAATCTGAACAGCAAGGGGGTTTCCTCCTTCCTCCCTTCTGATTTCGATCATGTTATCGTTAGTTAATACAGTCTATAAGCTGCGGTAGGAAAAAAGAACCGCTGTTCCGGACAAACGGTTAAGCGGTTATCCATATATTTTCACATATCGCTTCAAATGTGTCTCGCAGAAAACAGCGAATGCTTTAAAATTGTTTCCGGAGCGGTTTTTAACAGCTGGATCGGATCGCAGCTCCCGATTTTTTCTAAATACGATTCCACCATTCGGTAACCGATGGAATAGCCGAGCCATTTCGGATAACCGCGGCTACCGCCGAATAGAAACGGGAGGTGATTATGTCTCCCCTTGATGTTCTTTCTGACGTCTATCCCTTTTTGCCAATAGTTCAACAGCGTCTGATCAGGATAAAGGGTCATCCACTTTGAAACGAATTCTCTTCCCAACATTCTTTTTACTTCATATTCCGCAAGTCCTTCCATGATCATCGCTTCCAATAAAGTTGCCGATTTCCCATCCTGCCGCTGATGGTGCAATCGGCAGACGTGGTGATATTCATGAAGAAACAGCGCCTGCTTTTCTTTTGGCGGAATATCTTGTTTGAAAAACAACAGGACATAGCCGGGATAAGTAATCCCGTTTTTGCCGTTCATCACCTCCATTAACAGATGGTTGTCAATGTCAAGCGGAAACAAGTATATTTCCGGATCGGGGCCTTCGAATCTCGCTTTCAATTTCTGTTCCAGTTCCTTTAGATCCCGTGAAGGTGACGATTGTTGCCAGGCTGTCCATGTTTCCTCCGTCGATTTTTTCACAGGCAGCATGCCTTGCCGGTACAAAAACAGCAGCCATTCATCGCTGCTCCATTCCGGCTGATGCTTCATCAATCGCGCAAATTTCGGAGCCTTTGACACTCCTTCTTCCGTACATTGTCCGTACAAACGCTTTAACCAAGCCCGTGTCTGAATCAGTGACACTTTCTCTCTCCGCCTTTCTTTTTGCTCATGACAGGCTTTAACCCCCTGCGCAGGCTTCGCTCATCGTTTCGTTTTTTTTCAGGCGTGTGATTTTGCTCACATTTATTCGCCTTATATTATGCTATGCTCATAGATGGAGTAGTGTCTCAGCATGTAGCCGAAGGAGGAAAAAAGATTATGAGCAGTGTCGTTCCCCATAAAAATAAGCGATTTTTTGAGCTGCTTTCGGAAGAGCATCAGGAAATCTTGTTGCTGCATGGAACGGAAATACTCGTGAGGAGCGGACAAGTATTGTTTTATGAAGGCGAAGATGCAAAGCACATATTTCTCATTCGTGAAGGTCAGGTGCGCTTGAGTAAAATGACGATAGATAATAAAAAATTTTTCCTGCATTTAAAGCAGAAGCATGATATTGTCGGGGAATTCAGCTTATTCAATGAAATGAGCCTAAGCATGACAGCGGAGGTGGTTACTGATTCACGGCTGGTGCGCTTTGATCAGAAAAACTTGGAAGCTCTGTTTACCCAACACGGCGACATCGCAGTATCGTTCATCAAGCTGTTTGCCAAAAATACGCAATCGACCCAGGCCAAGTTTTCCGATTTGCTGCTTTACGGGAAAACCGGAGCGTTTTATTCGATTCTCATCCGTTTTTCCAATTCTTACGGAGTCAATCATAAAGACGGGATACTGATCGACATCAAGCTCACCAATCAAGACCTTGCCTACTTTATCGGCACCACCAGAGAGACGGTGAACCGGATGTTGAACGATTTAAAAAAGGATAACATTATTTCTGTTAGAAACGGTTACATTATTATCCATCAAATTGACTTTTTAAGAAAGCATTTGCACTGCGAAAAGTGCCCGCTGGAAATATGTACAATTTCATAAAACAGGGAGAGTCCAATCTGATCCCCCGACTCTCCCTCCCCCGTTGACTGTATCTTCCCTTCAGACAGTCTCATTATTTGTTTTTCTTCACGTTAAATGGTGCTTATTTGCATAAATCGCCGCCTGCGTCCTGTCCTCCAATTCCAGCTTCCCTAAAATATGACTGACGTGTGTTTTTACCGTTTTGATTCCGATAAACAGCTCTTCGGCAATATCCTTATTTGTTTTCCCTTGCCCGATCAACGCCAACACTTCCCGTTCACGTGCTGTCAGCTCCAAATGCTTCGGTTTTGCCTGCATGCGCTGAATCATTTTTTTCGTCACCTGGCCCTGAAATGTCGGTTCTCCATTTGCCGCCTTCCGGATGGCAGCTGCGATCTCGTCGGCAGCGGAGGTTTTTAATAAATAACTGAACGCCCCGGCTTCCATCACCGGAAACAGCATTTCATCGTCAAGATAGCTCGTCAAAACAATGATCCTCGCCTTTTCCTGCGCCAGCTCCCGCGTCGCTTCGATGCCGTTCATTCCCTCCATCAGCAAATCCATTAAAATGACATCCGGTTTCAGCTCCCACGCTTTTTCGATTGCTTCCCTGCCGTTAGTTGCTTCACCGACAATTTCCATGTCGTCTTCCATGCTCAAAAACGTAGCCAAACCCATGCGCACCATTTCATGATCATCCACGATGAGCAGACGGATCTTGTTATTCATCTTTTTCCTCCTCCTTGCCGGCCACCATCGGAATCCGGAACTCCAGCTTTGTCCCTTTATTCGGATACGTTAATATTTCAAAGTGGCCGCCCAATTCTCCGATTCTTTCTCTCATTGTCCGTAAGCCGTAGCTGGCATCGTGTTTTTCCTTTTGCTTTTCCATGTCAAAGCCGATGCCGTCATCCTCCAAAATGAGCAACAGCCGCTCTGTGTTACAGCTCGCGCGGAGACTGATTTTATCCGGATTGCCATGGCGTAAAGCATTTGATATCCCTTCTTGTATAACACGAAACAATTGCTCTTCCGCCCCGGCATCCAATAGCGGAATATCCCCAAGCGCATAATCGACCTGAAGATGCGGATGCTTTCTTTTTAATTCTTCCATGACATCGCCAATCGCTTGGGACAGCGCTTTTCCTTCCAGGGTGACCGGGCGCAGATGCATGATCAGTGCCCGCAGCTCCTGCTGGGCATGATGGACCATTTTTTCCGACTGTTTAAAAACGATTTTTGCCTTTTCCGGATTTGCGTCGAGCAATCGCGGCAAAGCTCCTAAAGACATGGAGACCGCGAACAGCTCCTGACTCACCGCATCGTGTAAATCCCTTGCCAGCTTTCTTCGTTCATCCAAGCTGGCGGCAAGCTCTGCCTCAGAAATGAGCTTCGCATTTTCATTCAGCACACGCCGCATCGAAACAATTTGCTGCTCCAGGTCAAGGGTGAGTCCGTTGATTTGCTCCGCCAGCTTTCGGAGCTCATCGTTGCGTTTCACTTCTATTTGCTGGCGGAAGTTCCCGCGCTGAAATTGTTTTAATTGATGGATTAACGATGTAATCGTTCGCTTTAACCCGGCGCCGTAAGAATATGTGAACCCCCAGGCAGTGCCTAAATAACTGAGAAAAAAAAGGATCAGCAAGCTCAAATAGGCAGTCGGCGTTGCAAGAAGAATTCCGGCCGACTCACTGCCACTCCACGGACGGAAATATTCCGGCAGCATGACCTGCACGGCCATGATCAGCAGAATCGTAATGCCGAAAGCAGTCATACTGATTTTTACTTGTAACCGCAGGAGATCCCACAAGATTCCTTTCAATCCTTTTTCCGCCTCGTTTTTCCCCTTGGTTTTTCCTTCCTGCTGCTGTTTTTTTACCTTTGTCTCAATCAACGGTCAGAACCTCCACATCCCCGATGTTCAAGCTGACATTCAGCAGCACCTTCTTCTCGGCTTCATGAAAATCAGCACTCATGTATGTTGCGTGGCGGCTTGTTCCGGCATAGGAATTATCAAACAAGGTGGCGTCTCCCAACCTTACGTTGACATCCGCTTTTACCGCCATTTCTTTCGGTACGAGAATTTCCACCGAACCGATGCCACAGCGGATATCGACTACGTTGTCGCCTTCTTTCAAAATCGCCTTTGTTAAATCAATTTCAACGCTGCCGATCCCGATGGACAGCTCTGTACAATCGAGTTCAAACGGCTGTTTTCCAAGCTGAATATCACCGATGAATTGATGATGTTTATGTCGGTTGCCATGCCAACATAATTTTCGATGATGTTCATGTTTTTTACTTCCCTCCGGATTTTCCTGATTATCCCGATCCCGGTCAAAGCGAATAACGATATCTCCCCGGTCAAATATAATCTTTAAACCGATGTAAACAACGAGCGCCGGCCATGTCCAACTCCACAGATCGGAAAAACCAAATGTGAACCAGCCGGCATTATTTCCTAAAAGAATCACCCCCGCCGCGGTAATGAATGTCCCCCAAAGGCATTTTCCAATCTGCCATTTATCCCGCCGCAAGCTGTGAAAAAAGTAGATGAGCCCTTCAAAAAAAACCTTCAGCCCGATCAGGACAATGATCGCCGGCCAAAAAGTGGAAAAGATATTTGTGGCCTCCAAATCGATCATACCGATATTGGAAAGCAAAAAAATAAGTCCGACAGCTAATACAAGCAGTCCAATTAATCTCTTCATCGTCCGTGCTCCTTTTTATTGTAAGGAAGGAAACGAAGCTGTTCCCCTCCTTCTCTCATTGTAGCGGCTAGCTTTCCATACGCCAATGAATTTTTTTCAAAATCAGCAGGTAGGAAACAACGGTAAACACGAAAAGGATTAGCGTATTCGTTGCTACCGAACTCGTCCAGCCAACCGTCAGCAGTTCACGCAGCGCTTCCGCGGCGTAAGTCGTCGGCAGCAGATAGGAAAATGCCTGCAGTACTGCAGGCAGCTGGCTCATTTCCACCATCACCGGTGTCATAAACCCGACGATCATCATTAAAGCCTGCACCAGCATATTCGTCAATTGCATGTTGGGAGACCAAAAACCGAGCAAAACCCCAAAGCCGACAACGCTCATAATGGACAACAGCATAACCGGCAGCAATGCGAAGCTGTAATGAAATTTAATATCGTAGATCCATTGACCGATAAACATGAGAATAAAAAACGACGGAAAGCTCATTAATGCGCCGCGGATTAAATTGGCAATGACAAAATTCACCTTGGCGATCGGGAGCGACGCATAGTACGTAAAGTGGCCTTGATGCTTTTGCCAAGCTATGTCTTGAGCCATTGCATTCAATCCCATGATAATCAATGCAAACAGCATATTTCCGGTAATGATGCGAATCATTATTTCGTCTGTCGGATTGACGGTGAAAAACTTTAAAAACATCAGCGTCGTAAACGGGAACAACGAAGCAAGAATGAAGATCAACGCCCACTGTTCCCGTATGTTTGAAAGTTGTATCCGGAACAAAATCCACGCTTCAGCCACAAGCTGTTTAAAACGGGAATGTTCATAACCTGCGCTATTATGCATTTGCATACAGCTTCTCCTCCTCTTCCGCTTCTTCCGGGTCTTTATCGATATGGAAATACACGTCCTCCAGGCTCGGCGGCGAGATGGCATACGAGTGAATGCCTTCCGCCTGCGCCTCATTTAAAAACGTCAGCAACTCGGCAGCCCTGTCTTTTTCAATCAGCAGCCGACACCGGTGTTCAGTAAGCGGAACAAGCTGGCCCCAGCTTTGCAATGCCTCCATCGCCGGCGGCTGGGGGGTTGCCAACGTAATATCTGCTTTTAATCGCTGATCCACCCTGTTTTTTAACGTGGAAACCGAATCGATGGCCAGCAGCTTTCCATGATTGATCACCGCGACACGATCAACTACCTGCTCCGCTTCCAAAATATTGTGCGTGACGAGAATGATCGTCGCTCCTTCCCGGTTTCTTTCTTGAATGAGATCCCATACAAGACGGCGTTTTTTCGGATCAAGTTCATTTGTCGGCTCATCAAAAATCAGCACCGCTGCAGCGCCGATCAATGTTGTTCCGATGCCCGCAAGCCGTTTTTGCCCGCCTGATAAACGCTTCAGCTGTTTGTTGCCGGACTCCTGAAGGCCTAATTTTTCCAGCAGCTGATTTGTCTGTTCTTTGGCAGCTGATTTTTTCATACCGCGCAGCCTGGCGGTAAAGTATAATGCCTCGTTGACTTTCAGACTTGTTAAAGATGCCGGTTCCTGGGCATAATAAGCTACCTCCCGGCTTACAAGCCGGCTTTGCGTTGATACATCTGTCCCGTTGTACAATATTTTTCCTTCACTAGGTTGAACGTGGGCAACGATCTGTTTGATCAGCGTTGACTTGCCTGCGCCGTTTGGTCCGAGCAGGCCAAGTATTTCGCCTTGCATGATGGAAAAGGAAATATTCTCGTTTGCTGTCACTTTACCTTTTTTATACGTTTTCGTCACATTTTTTATTTCGAATACACGCTTCATCCAAATGCTCCTCCCCTATTATATTCTCCTTTTTTTCGTGCCGGCTGTTAACGCCTTCTGCTAACTCCAGTTTAGCTTTGAATCCGTCGGCACAACACCTGCGCCAGACTGTTTCCGAATCCGTCTGGAGATGGATATTTCCAGTCCGACGGGGACAGGCCATTCATGTATGAGGCGCAAATGAAAGTGTGTTCAAAAGAAAGTCAAAATGGCATCATTCGGAAAGCTGCCTCGTTGCAGCACTCACCTTATTGAGAGGTCATCACAGCGACAAGAAGGTTGTGACATTTCTTTTATAAAACAGATAAAAGGAAGCTAAATAAGAGCACTTCTGTTATAATCGCTAATAGTGAGAGGTGAAATATATGAAGCGAAAAAGAAAAGCAGCGAAAAAAACGAGAAAAGCCGTCCTAATCCTGCTATTCCTGTTCCTGCTCGGCGGCGCCGCTGCTGCTTCTTGGATGAAGAACGATTATGACCGTGCCAGAGAAGAATCATTAAGACAGATTGAAGAAAGCGGCGGATCGCTGGAAAACGCGGGGGATATTGAATTCAATTCACCGGTGGATGATTTGGATTATATCAACGTCCTCTTAGTCGGTTTAGACAGAGAAGACGGAAGTTCCAGAACGGATACCATCATGCTTGCCCAATATCGGCCGAATGAAGATAAAGCAAGGCTCGTTTCGTTGATGAGGGATGCTTACGTATCGATTCCGGGCTACCGTGACAACAAACTCAACACCGCCTACTTCCTTGGCGGATTGGAGCTGTTAAGACAAACGCTCAAAGAAAATTTTGATATCGACGTACATTATTACGCTCAAGTGGATTTTGACGGCTTTGTCCGCGTCGTGGACACGCTGGCGCCAAGCGGGGTTGAAGTGGACGTGGAAAAGCGGATGTATTACGATGGGGGCGGATCGCTCGTGATCGATTTTCAACCCGGACCACAAATCATGGACGGTGAAGATGCCCTGAAATATGTGCGGTTTCGCAATGATTATGAAAATGATTTCGGCAGAGTTCGGAGGCAACAGGAAATGCTGAGCATTTTAAAAAATGAGCTGCTGAGCCTGTCCGGCGTGCGAAGAATTCCGCAAGTTCTCGGCTCCATCGAACCATACATACAAACAAATATCAGCACGCAAAAACTGTTGTCCTACGGAAGTGATTTTTTCTTAAGTGGCATTGATGAAATTGAAACATTAACCATCCCAGTAGATGGCAGCTATGTTGACGCAACATACCCTCATGCCGGAGCCGTTCTTGAATTGGATCTAGAAGAAAATAAGCAGGCGCTTCATGACTTTCTTGAGATAGATAGTCCGTCGTCTTTGACAAGTCATGGATCCGAGTGACCGACAGTTCCAAGAAAGCAGGCGGGTAAAAAAACCGAAAATCAGAAAAGAATTTTTCATTCCCGTATAGCACACCATTGGGGAGTATCTTCAATATTTGGAGATACTCTCTTTTTTAGAACGTGTTCAAAACCCCCATGGCTTTTTAGCCACCACAAGGAATGAAAATAAGGAAATCCTGTATTTTCGTATAAAAAGATAAAAAGCTAGAGTTTGACAGGCTATATATAAATAAATAAGCAGGTTGTTGCCTGCTTTTTCTAGTGATAAACTTTTTATGAAAACACATACAATTCTTCTTGATAATGGTGCAACATCTTTACCTCTCACTTCATTTACGCTTCTGTTAAGTTCTAAGCAATTATCGTACTAAACAACCAACGTGAATTGATGCCTCCCGATATTATTTGAGAGGAAACTTCAAATATTTATCCATTGCTTTATGTACTAACATGAATGAACATAAATCAAAAGAAAAGGAGATGGTTTATTTTATGAAAAAGGTTGGTTGGACAGTCAAGCTGCTGCTTGTGATGATCCTGGTAGTTCCCGCTTTGCTGAACAGCAGTCCGGCAAAGGCGTGGACGGGTATGCCAATGGACAAGCTCCATGTAAGTGGCAATCAATTAGTGAACAGTAATGGACAGCCGGTTTTATTAAGCGGCTGGCATCAGCCTTCAGGTTCTTATTGGACGTACCAAAGCAGTAATTACTACTTGAACAGAAATGGCGGTAATCGTCATGCGGCAACTCTCGAGTACCTGAAAGATATTACAGACACATTTACCGACACATCGCCGAAATATGGAAACGATCACGGGTGGTATATGAATCAGATTCGGCTGTTCATCGATCGGGAAGATATGGGCGATGTTGCAGGGGGGACATACAATTTCGCCGGTTTGCAGGCCGTTACTCAAAATGTCATTATTCCTTATGTTGAATATGCCAAGACAAAAGGTCTTTATGTTACACTCGGCCTTGACTTCACTCTGCAAAATAATCAAGCGACGACGCAAGCGAACCTTGATAAGTTCAATGAGATTTGGGGTTATCTTGCGTCGCAGCCGGCATTGAGAAGCGCGGACAATGTCATGTTTGAAATTATTAATGAGCCGGTTCTTTCCTACGCAAACGGAAAATGGGGCGGGCACCCGTCCGAGCCAGACTTTGAAGCTCACTGGAACGCCCTTAGAGATTTCCAAAACTCTATCATCTCTACGATCCGAAACAAAGGAGCAGATAACGTCATTTGGGCGGCAGGCCTTGGATGGGATCAATATTATCAGTTATGCGCTTCTCATCCGCTGACAGACCCTTTAAATAATACCGGCTATGCCGTTCATTGGTATCCAGGATATGGCGCTAATGACAATTACTCTATTCTTCAGCAGCAATGGGATACAAATATTAAGCCGTGCGCGGAACATTATCCCATTAATATCACGGAAACAACTTGGTATAAGTGGCTTCCGGGAGACCCTGAATATTGGCGCTTGTTTGATGGTACAAATGAAGGATTTGGGAAAAATACAAAAGCTATTTTTACAGCAGCAGGAAACGTCAGTATTGCTGTTCATATGAATGGATTTTTACTGGAACCCGGTACAAGAAGTACGTTCGCGGATCCAACAGCCGGTTTGAAATACGACGGTGATAAGGCACGCGACGGTATGGCGCGCTTTCTCTTTGAGTGGTATTACGAGCGCGCGCAACTGTATCCTTGGAATGGCATTTGGAATGCAATCCATACCGGAGCAACGTACAAGCTTCAGAATCGCGCATCCGGAAAAATGATTGACGTGCCTGGGGGACAAAATACCAACGCCCTTCAACTCCAACAGTGGTCCGACAATGGTGCGACAGCGCAGCAATGGGTCGTGGATGATGTGGGCGTGTACAATAATTATTACCGGCTGCGTAGTGTCAGCTCGTCTGACAACAAAGTAATGGATGTTCGTAATGGTACAAAAAGTAATGGAGAAGCCATTCAGTTAATGACTGATTTTGGAAATAGCGCGCAACAGTTCAGATTAATCAGACTAAGCAATGGTTACTGGAGCATCCTCAATGTGAACAGCAATAAAGCCGTCGAGGTTGCTGGTTCCTCAGCGGCAGACGGCGCAAAATTGCAGCAAAATATGTACCGTGGGGACTTAAATCAACAATGGAATTTGATTAGAATAAATTAACCATTTCTACCGGCCTTGTTGAACATCTATTGAAAGGAGGTGTCTCAAAGGGAAAAAACACCCTTTTGAGACACCCCCATGGCATTTCAGCCGCTACAACAAACGGGAACTAGGCATAGACGCTCCCCCATGGTTCCCATTATCAGACACCGCTAAAGAATATCGTAAAAAACAGGCATCTTTCCCAATAAAGCTGATATTACTCGTATCGTTTGAAAATAAGCGACACATTATGTCCGCCGAATCCGAGTGAATTGCTCATGACGGCAGGAACGTCCTGATGCCGCGCTTTGTTCGGCACATAATCAAGGTCGCATTCGGGGTCCGGTGTCTCATAATTCATAGTCGGCGGAATGATTCCTTCCTGAATCGCCTTAACGGAGAAGATAGCCTCCACAGCACCGGCTGCTCCCAGGAGGTGTCCGGTCATCGATTTCGTTGAACTAATCGCCAGCTTGCCTGCATCATCACCGAAAACAGTTTTTATGGCCAAGGTTTCATACTTATCATTATAATCCGTACTTGTGCCGTGTGCGTTTAAATAGGTGATCTCCTCCGGCTTCAGACCGGCATCCTTTAATGCTTCTCTCATTGCACGTGCCGCACCTTCGCCTTCCGGTGCCGGCGCCGTAACATGATACGCATCCCCTGTTGCCCCATAGCCGACAATTTCGGCATAAATGGATGCGCCGCGCGACAATGCCGATTCCAATGATTCCAGGATTAATATGCCTGATCCCTCTCCCATGACGAATCCGTCGCGATTTTTATCAAACGGACGGCTCGCTGTTTTCGGATCCGGATTCATTGACAACGCTTTAGCCGTACTGAATCCGGCAAATGACATTTCGGTAAGCGGAGCCTCGGCGCCGCCGGTCACCATGACGTCAGCATCTCCGCGTTGAATGACCTTGAAAGCATCACCGATGGAGTTCGCCCCTGAGGCGCATGCAGTGACGGAGCAAGAATTGACGCCTCTCGCGCCGAGGGTGATCGACACTTGTCCGGCCGCCATGTCCGGAATTATCATTGGCACGAAGAAAGGGCTGACGCGGCGATAGCCTCGTTTTTCGTAATTCCTGAACTGGGTTTCAAAGGTTTCCATTCCGCCGATACCGGAACCGATCCAGACACCGACGCGCGGAGCATTGTTTTCATCGATCGTTAACTTCGCGTCTTCTACAGCCATTTTTGCACTTGCCACCGCAAATTGAGTAAACCTATCCATCTTTCTTGCATCCTTTAAATCCATGAACTCGCCTGGATCAAAATCTCTAATCTCTGCTGCCACTTCTACCGGAAATGTTCCAATTTCATATTTGGTCATTTTATCAATCCCGGACTCCCCGTTGATTAAACGCTGCCAAGTTGTTTCTGCCTTTAATCCGAGAGGAGTTACTGCACCGATCCCGGTGATAACAACCCGTTTCTTGTTCATCCTGATTGCTCCTTTCCTAAAACCACCATTTTCTTCATAAGATGATATTCAATAAATGCGGGAAACATTGTCTCAGCACTGCCTGCATCTGCATAGTGGATGTTCCCTCCATTTTCAACATGCATTTTTAAGATAATTGTCTGCTTCCATTTAACGTCCCCACCGCATGGCGACGGCACCCCAAACAAGGCCGGCACCAAAACCGACAAGAACGAGCACATCCCCGTCATGAATTCTGCCATTTTCCAGTTCATGAATTAATGATAGCGGAATCGAGGCGGATGATGTATTTCCATAATAATCCACCGTTTTTGACATACGTTCTTCCGGCAGATCTAGTCGCTGTCTTGCTGATTCCATAATGCGGATATTCGCCTGATGCGGAATCAGGAAATCGACATCTTCCTTTTTCAGGCCTGCCTTTTCAACAACATTCAACGACGATTCTCCCATCTGACGCACAGCAAATTTGAAGACTTCCCGGCCGTTCATTTGAATAAATTCCTTCGGCTTATTTATATGCAAGCCGCCGCTGCCATCAGAGCCGAGTTCAAAGGAAAGAATTCCTTTCTCGTCGCTCACCGCCCCCATAATTGCCGCTCCGGCGCCGTCACCGAACAGCACAGCAGTATTGCGATCTTTCCAATCAACGATTTTCGACAGCTTTTCGGCACCGACGATTAAAACATGCCGGTATGCACCTGTTTCGATAAATTGCTTTGCCGTAACGAGTCCGTAGATAAAGCCTGCACAAGCTGCGCTGATGTCCATTGCCGCCGCCTTATGTGCTCCCAATTGATCCTGAAGCATGGAAGAAACTGACGGAAACGACTGATCCGGTGTGACAGTGGCAACTAAAATAAGATCAAGCTCCTCTGCTGAAATGCCCGCATCTTCCAGCGCAGCTGCAGCTGCGTGATAGGACATATGCGATGTATCCATGTCATCGGAGGCAATACGCCTTTCCCTGATCCCCGTTCTCGTCCGGATCCACTCATCGTTAGTATCCAGCATTTTTTCCAAATCGGCGTTAGAAAGCACTCGTTCCGGAACATATTTCCCTATGCCTATTATTCCTGCGCGCATCGCGTTTCCTCCTTGTAAATCAAAATAATTTCACTTTTCGTGTTTGTTCAAAATGATCGCTTTTTATCTTATTGAACAAGCACGATGCAATGAGCGGAGCCGATGCATTCTTTATATTGGCAGCTATGAGTGATTTTCTCCTAGCTGCTGCATCGCGCCGAACCATTGCCTTTTTGAATACAATCTTATACTTAATATTATGACCTAGTACTAAAAAAAATGCAACGCTAACGTGTTAACTATGTGCTTAGTATATGTTTTTCCGTCACTCCACATTTAAAAATCTTTTGAAAAGCTATACAGAAAACAGGCTGCGTCCGAAAACATTCGATCTTTACCGGAAGAGGATCGACAAATGGGCATCGCATGCCCTGGATGGAATAATCATCGAATCTGACGGGATTATTTCCCTTTTGGACGGAATTAGCCATGGTTTTCAACGGGATTACTACTCAAGCAATGAGCAGCCATTTTAGAGAGGAAAAAGAAACAGCTTGGAAACAGACAAGGTCTGCATCCAAGCCATTTTCTTTTTTCTAAAACGCGCGCTCCGCAGAAGAATAGCGGAGGGGGCATCAGCACCTTCGATACCGTTGATGCGGGCAGACGCCCACTCGATTCCGCCTGCTTTTATGCAGCAGTTGCATCCGTATACCGACCTTCAGCATCTGCGGCGAATTTATTTGACCGGGGGAGGAGGAGGATATCCTGGTCCATATTGCGGACCATAATTCGGACCATAGCTGGGGCCGTAATTCGGACCGTAGTCCGGACCGTACTGCGGGCCATACTGCGATCCGTACTGCGGGCCGTACTGCGGGCCGTATTGGGGCGAATAACCCGGTGGAATATATCCCGGAGCATATGGCGGGTAAGTCGGCGGACGAGCCGAGCCGGCTAATGCCCAGCCGAGAAGTCCACCTCCGGCCAAGCCTGCCACGAATGGCAAAAACGGACCGAAACGCGCCTGATCGCCTCCGTACTCCGGTGGATGACCGGGATGGCTCCTTTGCCATCCGTATTGATATATTGGAGAATAATACTGCACGACTAACGACCTCCTTTTTCCTCGAAAGAAAAAAGCCGGTTCTCTCAAGGTTTTCACTAGTATCATATGAGGACATCTATCTCTGTGTTCCTGTCCTGCAGTCGGATACTGAGAAGGTGTCAATCGCCTACGCCGTCGTCTGCGAGGGATTGCAGCATTTCACTGAACATGTCGTCCACCCTGTTTTTCAATTTCGTCTCCGCTTTTGTTCCCGGTTTGTATTTTTGCAGTTCTTCGTAAGTTTGGAGAAAGCCGTCCATATCCTTCGAGCCGATTTGTCCGATCGCCAAATATGCTAAAAATGTAATATTCGGTCGATCCTCTTGATGAAGAAACGGTGCGATCGGCTCCAGCAGTTGTTTTGCTTTCAGATAATTTTTTTCGTGAATCATTTCATAGCCGCGAATGACGCGCTGAGCCATTTTTTTAACTGCTTCATTTTGTGCTGTCACACTGAAAACTCCTTTTATCCACATTGTTACCTATCATCATGCCTCGGCTAGAAAAAAAATGCAACCCTGCCGCCTTTTTGCGTGGATATTCAAAAACGACGGCAAACACATTACGGAATGATCCCCGCCAGGCGTTTATTGACCGTCCAATTCATGGGGGAGTTTTCCTGTTTCTATATATGTTTCGATCGCTTTTTCCACCGTAAGCTGAATGTCTTCCGGGACTTCGCGGCTGAACTCGCCCAAAGCAATGACACTTTCCGCAAAATCATAATAAAGATTACCCGTTTCCAGCGTACCTTGCTGGTATGCTTCCGCAACAGCCTCATACAACTTTTCCACGTGTTGAACGGTGCTTGTTAATATCGTTGACTCGCCTAAATCAATGTGATCCTCCACGTAACCAATAGCAAACAAACCGTCGGATTTAATTTTTTCCACAACTTGTACATGGTAACCGTCACCGGCAGGGTAAAAAATATCCGCACCTGACGCTTTAAATATTTCATAGATTTCCAGAGCTTTCTCCTCATCCACCCAACTTTCCACATAGCCGAGGTGGACAACGGCATCCGGATTGCTGTAGCTGACGCCATCCTGAAAACCATGAATCTCCGGCTGGTGCGGAAACGCCGCTATAACGCCAAGCTGATTGGATTTCGTCATTGCTCCGGAAAGCATGCCGGCAAAATATCCCATGGCATACCCTTGAAAATGCAGGCTTGTGATATTGTTTCCGCTCACATCCCCGTTAAAATTAACAAAGTGAATGTGCGGATAATCATCCTTGACTTTCATGAAATAATCGGCGTAAAGGCTGCCGTGCCCGAAAATTAACGTCACGTCCTCCTGATGAAAGTCTTCGATTGCTTTTTTTATTTGATCGTATGTTTGTACCTCTTCTTTCACATGAACGTCGATCCCCAGGCTGGATTGAATGGTTAAAATTCCTTGATATGCTTTCGAATTCCAGCCCTGATCATCAAGCGGATGGGATAACAGCAGTCCTGCTTTTTCCACGCCGCCCTTGTCAACTTGTGAACATCCTAATAAAAAAATGACAATGATAATACCGAAGTATTTCAACTTATGAATCATTGAATTGGCACGCTCCCTTGCTGAAAAAATACCGTCCATCCGTCGGAACTTGCCGTGTCATGCGGTTCGTCTCGCGAATGCAAAAGGGGAAGCTGTATTCCTGTTATGAAGTACCGCCGCGCTGCTTCCACCGATGGTACAGATATTCCATCATACCTCCTGCCGCTATTGCCGTCAAAATGATCACAGTTCCACTCCATTGCGTCATTTCATATAATACGATATAGCTGACAATGGAAACACAGGCAAAGATTACGATTCCAATAAGTGCTGTCACCTTGCTTCCCCTTTCCCCAAAAATATATCGACCATATTCATCATGACAAAAGTCGGATAAGATCGCAAGAGGAACTTACCGAACGCTGTTTCACCAAAAATCATTTTCGTAAATTATCCTTTTCATATGCTTTAAAAAAACTAATCAGCGGCTTAGAAAATTGCTCCAGTGTTTTTCCAGGCAGAAAAAAGGTCGCCGTTACTTCACGCTGCTTTTCCGTTAATCGGCGAATCAGCGGTCGCGCCTGACTATCCGGAGAATACGGCGCTTGATAAACAGCCTGAAAAACGCGAATCGGGATTTCGTCCGGAATTTCGTCAATCAGCATTGACAACCGGATGCACATTTCCTCCACCTCTGATTCCTCGATTTCAAACGCCCGTGTCATTTCCTGTATAAAACGTTTGTAAAAAAAACGATTGTTTTTTTCATCATCATAATGGGCTTTTATATCAATGCACGGGTTAAATAAAATAACGGATCGCAGCTGAAAAAATTCGTTGACCATGAGTCTCAGTGCAATAAGTGCACCCATCCCCTCAGCAAAAATATGAATATGCTCATTGACAATCTCATTTTTTAATACGTATTTTGTCAGCCTCTCGGTAATGCTGGACAATCGTTCATTCCCCCAATGAGCGCCGCCTTGATTGGAATAAAAAATCGTATACCCTTCGTTCAGTAAGTTATCAAACAGCTGTTTCCGCACCGGATGCTGCATCCAAAAGCTCGAGCCGTTGTGAATATAATGATTTCGGTCGCCCAATATTAAAATAGCATATCCATTCGGTTTTACCGGAAGATGGATGAGACATTCTTCGTTTCCAATTTGTATATAACGTTCACTAATCGACATGATCATCCCTCTCCGTAAGAATAGTCGTCTTCAGGAAACCGTTCGCTTTTACGTCCATTTTCCTAGAAAAATTGCGGTTTTCGCTACATACTATGCTATTCAAATTCGCTGAAAGCTGTTCATTATTCACCAATTTTTCCTTCTTTGTTCGCGGGCAAGGCACCCGTCTTCTTTCATGGACGCTGTTCACCTCTTACATCAAATTTTACAATAAAAAAAGCTAGGATAACCTAACTTTTTTTACTTTCGCCATTTCGAATGACCGCTTCTCATACGTATGTTAAAAAAAGCAACCGGATCTTTCTTACCGTACTCACTCATTACGGCTTCCTTTTATATGTCCAGATTCTTTCATGATTCGTTGTTTTAGGAAAGGTGTCCCCTGCCTCCAAACGAATCTCCTTTGGATCGTTTACCGTGCTTGATGTATCCCCGATTTCTACATATACACCATTATTCGGAGCCTTGTCTCCCGGTTTAAAATGTCTGCTCTGTCCCATGATATTCACCCCTGTTTTTTAACGTTCCCTAATCAGCTTCTGTTTATGATTTCTTTTAACGATCGGGCAGAAGCCGGCGCCGCACGATTATGAAACGAAATAAACGGTTATCACGATAACGAAAAACAGCGCGCTGTTGATAATTTCAATCACTCCGATTTGTATTGGACGGGCAAAATATTTTTTCGGCAGCAACGCCGTTTTTAACAGCGTGAAAATAAACGCGATGCCGGCGCCGATCCAATTCATCGCAAAGCTTATCAACACAATGACGATGTGATAAATGAGCGATTGCCGATGAAACTGTTTATTTTTTTTCTCCCGGATGAGGCTTTTAACATGAAACACGCTGGCAGTAAAAAAGAGAACGTTGATGAAAAGAAAGAGAAACGCTTCCGACGTCAACGCCGGCTCCGTGATGCGATAAGCCAGGAGGAGCAGGCTGGACAGAGCGACGATGGCAATGAAATCGTTTAAGAACAGGCGCTCCCTTTTTGTTTTCGCAAAATAAATATTCAGTAAAAACAGCGGAAATATGCACAACCCGATCCAAAACAAACCCGGATTGTGAAATAAAAACGGGAGAATAAACAAAGTCCCCACTGCTAAATAAATCGAGAAAGAGGGCCAGACATCGGTATGCTTTTTGTTTCTGATGTACGTCAATAACGGTGCCTGGGCAAAATAAATCGCAAACAAGCCGACAAAAAATAACAAATGATACCAGTGAAATCCGCTTATCATTGCCCCGGTCCAATAAGGCACAATCAGCATTGCCCATGCCCCATGTTCCCTCGGTATGTACCATTTCATAAAACGCACCTGCTTCCTGCTTGATTCTCTGCTTCCAATACTATTTTACCGGAAATCTCCGATCATTTGTGTGATTCGGGTCACAATGTGATTTTTTCCACAGCAGCGGACTCCTTCCTTTAGTATGATAGAAATAGAATCACGAAAGGAAGATGCTCATGTTGAAAGTGACGATCACTTACACCAGCCCGAAAATGTTATACGGGCATTTTTCATCCCTTGGCTTTAGATACGAGAACAATTCATATACATTATTATCCGCTACCCGTCGCGATCCGCTTGTCACCGTTACGCATCTGCCTGATCAAAAAAAGGTGATCCTTGCCTTTCCCGAGGATGTGACAATGGAAGAGTGCGAAAAAATCCACAACCTCATCGCTTCCACGCATTCGTTTATGAACGGCCGGCTCGATGATGAAACAGCCCACATCGGCTACGACGAACGAGGAAAGAAAGTATTTATATATCGCGGCTTCAAAGCATGGTTCGAATATATTTCCGCAGCAAAGCATAAGTCGATGGAAGGTCAGCTGGTGGCTGTGTTCCATGGCGATGAACGCTTGGGAGAAGGAATTCTGCTCACTTATCATAAGGAAGCTGCCACCGGAAACGGAAACGCGGAAAACGCTCCAGCCGTAAGCTGTACAATCGTCACAACGACGGGGGAACAGCGCTTTTTTGGCGATAATTTATCGCTTGTACCGAAAGTATAAAAGCATGTTCCAAAAGGTAAAGAGCGATCTTTTTGACTCATTTGCGATCGTTCACTTTCACCGCTGCAGGGGAGAAGTGGTGCGCTTCTCCCCTACCCAAAAAACGCGGTGGCTCTCTCATCTCAATAAAAAAGTCTCGAAAGGCTGATCGTACACCTTTTGAGACGAAGCTAAGGAAGTGCCATTTATTTTGGTGGTAAAATACCATGGGAATTTGAAGCGGCCGCATTGTCATATGGTACAAATTTCTACCGGACAATCGCCGCAATGCAAGTAATCCTTTAAAAATTGAATGTTATGAAGTATGATATAGCCGTCATTGACCGATAATATCTTTGCTTTTTTTAAGTCGTTCAGCATCCGGTTAATGCTTTCCCGCGATGTCCCGATGTAATTGGCGATATCCTGATTTGTCAGCTGCACATTGATGAGAATGCCACTATCCTGCTGAACCCCATAGGAATTGCTGAAGCGGATCAATGTTGAATAAAAAGCACCGGTTTTTCCACATAAAATTAAGTCGCGGAATTTAGCCTGTGTCGACTGCGTGTGCCGGGCGAACCATTTCATAAATGCAACAGCAATTTCTCCATTATCTCGAAAAATAGCTTCCAATGTATGGCGGTCAAATCGCACAAGAATAGCATCCTCGATGACTTCAGCTGTCACGCTGATGGACATTTCGTTGAACAAGCCCACTTCCCCCACGAGCTCATCTTTCTGCTTTAAATGAACCGAGAATTCTTTGCCGTCAGCCGTCATCTTACTGAGCCGAACTTTTCCGGAACGGACTAAGTACACATGCTCCGGGTAATCCCCTTCATAAAATAAGAATGTTCCGCTTTTTACCTTTATTGAAAGACCGTAAGCTAACAAATAATTTTGGTTTTCTTCAGAGAGTTCATTAAAAAATCGTTTCATTTGAAGCTGTTTTTTTTCCATTAAGAAAACCACCCTCTTTTTCTTTCTTACTTTAGATGTTAACACTATTTTGATAGTCGTAACCGGTGATATTTTGAATTTTTTTTGTCTGTTTTTTTTGGAAAGTGCCAGGCACTCTGTGGGAATTTACCGCGGTAAATTCCTGCAGAGTGCCTGGCACCTTGATCTCATGCTGTCTGCGTTTCCGTATTCTCCTGATGCTGCTCCTGCAATTGCTCCCGATCAACGGAAGACAATACGTACTCTTCCCCGTGCGCCGCTTTCGGCTCCTCCAGAAAAATCCAACAGAACACAAAGCTCAAGAAAGCACCTGCAGCGAGAATAAAGAAAAACAGCTGCGGCGTTACAAGCGTGTAAATTGTTAAATAAACGACCGCTCCCACGTTGCCGTATGCACCGGCCATTCCGGAAATTTGCCCGGTAATCCGTTTCTTGATCAGTGGAATCACCGCAAAAGTTGCTCCTTCCGCTCCCTGGATGAAAATCGATGTCACGACGGTGATGGCAATGGCCAAAGCCACAGGCCAGCTTGAGTCGATAAAGCCCATGCTGATCAGGCCCATCCCGATGCCGAACATATAGATGAGCATCACCTTTTTCCTCGTCTTCATCCGGTCGGAAAACCAGCCGCCGAGCGGCCGCGCAAACAAATTGACAAACGCGAATGAGGAAGCAATCAGCCCGGCGGCAGTTGCAGATAATTCAAAGGTTGTCAAAAAGAACATCGGCAGCATCGACACGATGGCGAGCTCGGCGCCGAAATTAGCAAAATATGTAGTATTTAACGCTGCAACATTTTTAAATTTGTACTTATCATCCTCCGGCACGCCTTTTCGCAAAATTGGCAAATTGACGCGAAGAATCTGGATGATCTGGTAAGTTAACACCACAAATAAAACCGCAAACACCATATACATCGCTTCAGCCGATAAAAACGCCAAGTTTTTCAACCGCCACGACAACAATGCCAGCGCACCGGCCAACGGCACCGTCCAGATGATGAGCTGTACCATATCGCCGAAAGAACTGACTTCCATCGCCGCAGTTTTCCGCGGTCTAGTATACGGTTTTCCTTCCGGTGTGTCACTCACCGTAAACCAATAGATAACGCCGTACACAAGACAGGCAAGACCGCTGAAAGCAATGGCATAACGCCAGCCGGCCTCACCGCTGAAGACAGTAATCGCAAGCCACGGCAAAACAATCGCTGCAACCGCCGATCCGAAATTCCCCCAGCCGGCATAAAACCCTTCGGCAAAACCGACATTTTTCGGCGGGAACCATTCGGAAACCATGCGGATGCCGACGACAAAGCTGGCGCCAATCGAACTTAACAACAGTCTTGAAATAAATAACTGCATCCATGAATTACCGAAGGCAAACATGAACACCGGCATCGCCATCACCACGAGCAAAATAGAAAACACCCGCCGCGGTCCGTATTTATCCAGCAGCATGCCGATAACAATCCTTGCCGGTATCGTCAACGCCACATTTAAGATCGCAAGAGCGGCGATATGATCCATCGTCAGCCAGCCGACAGATTCGACCATCGTTCCAGCTAAAGGCGCCATATTGAACCAGGCAAAAAAGGAAACGAAAAATGCTCCCCATGTCAGGTGCAATATTTTCGTCCGCTCATTTCTCCATTGAAATAATTCCTTCACACTCATCATACCAGCTCCTTGAATGAAGTCTGAGCCGGTTGAGTGATCGCAGCTTTAACCAGCTCTATAAAAAGAAGGGCGCACTTGTGAAAGGATGACATCCTCATTAAGAGGGACACCGGAGATGCTTCCCTGCCCTTTTAAAAAGGAAAAGCCGCCCTTTTGAACAAGCTTTTCCAGTGAATGTAAACAACAACATCTTAACGGGATATGCGGGCTGATACGGGAAATGCCTGATTAGTCAACCTCTATCAAACCCGCTTGTTTACATCAGCATTTCACTTCTGCGTTTTTCCTGGAATAGAAATACCAGGTAATCACCAGGCTGATAGCATAGTAAGCAATAAAAATGTACAGCGCCATATTGGCTACGCCGGTTGTATCAATGGACCAGCCGAAAATTTTCGGAATAAGAAACGCACCGTATGCGCCGATCGCCGATGTCCAGCCGGTAACAGCTGCTGCTTCCTTTGGATTATCAAAAATATAAGGAATCATCCGGAACGTGGAGCCGTTTGCGATTCCAGTTGTGACAAACAAAATCAGGAACATAATCAAAAACCCGCTGAAAATTCCGTTGCTGTAAAAATAAATAACGCCGAATGTAGCTAAAATCATCACGATAATATCCCAGAACGTGACGATCGCACCGCCGATTTTGTCGGAAATCCAACCGCCGACAGGGCGAATCAGCGCACCAACAAGCGGACCGAGAAACGCATATTGCATAGCGTTAATTTCCGGAAACTCTGTGCGGATAAGCAGCGGGAACGCCGCCGAATAACCGATAAAAGAGCCGAAGCACATCACATACAGCCACGTCATAATCCACGTATGCTTCTTTTTCAAGATAACTGCCTGCTCTCGAACAGACGCTTTTGTACCAGGAAGATTATCCATTCCGAAAATGGCTGCGATGACCGTCAGGACAATCGGTATCACCCAAATAAATGCCGCATTTTGCAGCCAGACATTAGAGCCGTCTGGAAGAATTTGTGGTCCGCCGGCCACAGCGCCAAAAATTCCGACTGTCACAACTAATGGCGCAAGGTATTGCACGACACTGACTCCAAGATTGCCGATCCCGGCATTAATGCCCAAAGCCGTGCCTTTTTCTTTTTTCGGATAAAAGAAGCTGATGTTCGACACTGATGAAGCGAAGTTGCCGCCGCCAAGACCGCACAGTGCTGCCAAAATCGCCATCGTCGTAAACGATGTTTCCGGATTTTGAACGGCAATACCGATGCCTACGGCCGGAATCAATAAGGTCGCCGTGCTGAAGACCGTCCAGTTTCTCCCTCCGAAAATCGGTACAACAAAGGTATAGAAAATTCGCAGCGTAGCTCCTGACAATCCCGGAAGCGCCGCCAACGTGAATAATTGCGCACTGGTAAAGTTGAAGCCGACATCATTTAAGCTTGCCGCCACCACTGACCAAATTTGCCAGACAGCAAATGCAAGCAGCAGTGCGGACACAGAGATCCATAAATTTCGTCTTGCGTGTCTTTTTCCTTCCGTCTCCCAGAAATGTTCATCCTCAGGGTTCCATTTTGTTATACGTGCCATTGCACACTCCTCCATTATCCCTCACATTTTACTTGATTAACTTAAATACGTTCTTTATTTTTTTCTACTTGCTGCTTGAGTATTCTATTTTTTTCCATTGCTTATATGTTATGAAAGCAATGAAAGCCATAACAATGGCAATTCCTGAATAAATCAATACATCTTCATGCTCCCGGCCTAAAAATGCTTCCACCGTCCATTGCAGCATCACCACGTTCACGGCAATGGTGATAATGATAACAGCCCAGCACGTTTTTTTACCCATGACGATACTGCCTCCCCACTGCATAAACAACTCCGCGATCCACTTCAATTTCAATCAGCGGCAATTCTCTTTGCGGCGGTCCTGCGACCGGATGCCCATCGTTAACATCGAAATACCCCTTATGGCATGGACAAAGAAGGACATCCTTTTCTTTTTGGTAAAAAACCGGGCACATTAGATGCGTGCAAGCAGAATTGTAAGCCACCAATTTTCCTTCCACAGTATGAATCAGTAGAGCGGGATCATTTTCCGTCGGATAATGAAACGTCACCGACTCCCCTTTTGGAAGCTGGTCGAGGCGGATAATTTCCACCCGATCATGATCTGGTTCCGCCAATCCGATCATCGCGCGGACAGAAAACGGAACGGTCGAAAGTCCCAATGCCATGGATGCGCCTACAGCGGTTTTCAGAAACGCCCGCCGATTATACTTTAAGTCATCTTTCTGTTCAACATTATCGATTAAATTCACCATATCCTCATCCGATTGTTTGCGGTTACGCCCTTTTGGACATTCTGTTGCCATGTCCGTCACCCCTTTCTTCTGTTTTTCCGGAAGGATCAATTAATCGGAATACACGCCGAAAAATTCCGGAACATACTGCCATTTATCATTTTCCGACGGCTTTTTCCCTTCGATTAAGTTCATTTGTGTTCTTCTGCGGCGAAGCTCCATCATTTCATCATGATCGATAAACCGGATGGCATCGCTCGGGCAAACCGACGCGCACATCGGCGCGATATCATGCTTCGTTCTGTCATAGCACATATCGCATTTATACATTTTATTTTCTTCAAAATCGAACTTCGGAATTCCAAACGGACAGCCGAAAGTACAGTTGCGGCAACCGATACACTTTTCTTCCATTGCCGACAACACAACCCCGTCATCTGTAATCTGAATCGCATTTGCAGGACAAACGCGGGCACAGGCAGGATCTTTACATTGCATGCACAGCATCGGATAAGTTTGGCGATTTTCGAAAAAATTCACATATTCAACATAATTCCGTTCCTTGCTGTCATGGCCGCCGCACTCTCGGCAAGCTGCCTGACAGGATCGGCACCCGATGCAGCGTTCGAATTCCAAATACATTACCTTTTTCATTGTTTGCTCCTCCTCCTGCTCCGTTATGCTTTCTTGATTTTGACGGCACATACTTTAAATTCCGGCATGCGCGAAGTCGGGTCGAGAGCCGGGTTTGTCAATTTATTCACTGACAGCTCTTTTCCCCAGTGATAAGGGATAAACACATGGTCTTCACGAATCGCCTTCGTGATCCGGGCTTTCACCGTCATCGCTCCGCGCTTCGTTTCCAAATAAACATTATCGCTGTCTCGAATCGCATATTTTGCTGCGAGCTGAGGATGCATCTCCACGTACGGCTCCGGGCATTGCTCCATTAAAAACTTGGTGCGTCTCGTCTGTGTTCCTGATAAGTAATGAAACACCACCCGCCCCGTCGTTAACGTGTGAGGGTATTCCGTCGACGGCAATTCCGCCGGTTCCCGCCATTTCACGGTCGCTAAATTGGCTTTTCCATCAGGAGTTCCGAACTTTTCCTGGAACATCGTCGGTGTCCCCGGATGATCCTCCGACGGACATGGCCAAAATACGCCATCTTCCTTTTCAATGCGTTCATAAGTAATTCCGTAATAATCCGCTTTACCGCCTTTGGATGCAAGCCGGAATTCCTCGTAAATTTCAGGTACATTTTTGTAAGGAAAATACTTTCCTTTCCCCATCCGCTCTGCGATGAGCTGCATGATTTGCCAATCTGTTTTGGCTTCGCCAACCGGCTCTTTTACTTTGCGAATGCGAATGACGCGCCCTTCCAGGTTGGTCGTCGTTCCCTCATCCTCGGCCCAGGAAGTGGCGGGCAAAACCACATCGGCGAACTCCGCCGTTTCCGAGAGGAAAAAGTCGCTGACAACCATGAAATCCAGCTTTTCAAACCCGGCCCAAATGTAATGGTTATTTGGTGCGGAAACAGCCGGATTACTACAGATCACATGCATTGCCCGGATCTTTCCCGCTTGTATTTCGTCAAACATTTCATAGGCGGATACACCTGCTTTCGGCATTTCCGCCGGGGCAATTCCCCAGACACCGGCGATATATTTTACGTGCTCCGGATCATCAATTTTTCTATATCCTGGCAAAGCATCCGCTTTTTGCCCATGCTCCCGGCCGCCCTGGCCGTTCCCTTGACCGGTGAACGTGGCGACCCCGGAGGCAAATTTACCGATCTGTCCCCTTAGCAAGGCCATTGATGTATAGGAGCAAACATTGTCAACCCCTTTCGATTGCTGCTCGACTCCGCGGGCAAACATGACGACAGAACGAGGAGAACGCCCGAAAATATGAGCGGCTTTTACAATTTTTTCTACACTTACTCCGGTAATCTGCGACGTATATTCCGGTGTGAATTCCTTCACCGCTTCCTGTAATTCATCATAGTTGTTGCAGCGGGCTTGAACGTATTCCTCATCCACATAGCCTTCTTTGATGAGGAGATGCATCATCCCGTAAGCCAAGGCGGAATCCGTCCCCGCTTTTAAATCGAGATGAACATCGGCAATGCGGGCAGTAGGTGTTTCCCTTGGATCGGCGACGATCATTTTCGCCCCTTTGTCCCGCGCTTTCCAAAGCCATTGAATCGTTGTCGGATGGCATTCTGCCGTGTTGCTTCCCGCCATAAAGAAGCAGTCTGTGTGCTCCAGCTCCGGCCAAGGCAGGGTGGACCCGCGGTCGATCCCTAATGTTTTCATAAAACCTCCGGCTGCGGACGACATACAGAATCGTCCATTGTAATCAACATAGCGAGTTCCCAACGCAACCCGGGCATACTTTCCAACCAAATAACATTTTTCATTCGTCATCGAAACCCCGCCGAATACAGACAAAGCATCTTTGCCGTGCTCGCTTTGAATTCGTTTGAAGTTTTCTTCAATGAGATCAAGTGCTTCATCCCATGAGCTTTCCACAAACTGACCGTTTTTCTTGATCAGCGGCTTCCTAATTCTTTCAGGATGATCGATCGTCTGGTAGGCTGTGACCCCTTTCGGACACATCTTCCCCATCGTCACCGGCCAGTCATAACGGGGCTCTACGCCCACAACCTTGCCTGTCTTTTCGTTAACTCTTATATGCATGCCGCATTGCATCCCGCAATAACAGCAGTGAGTCGTAATTAATTTCTCTCCTTCATGCTGAAGGTTCTTTACACCCGGTTTTACAACGAACTGTGTCATTTACTTTTCCTCCTTTAGCGCTTGCTCATAAAATTCGTCGGAACGCTTCCTTCCGAATCCCGGTAGGTGAATGCCGTTGTTGGTCTGTATCGGCGCTATGCTGTTTCCAAACGGCGACTTCATGTTAAGCTGGCTCATCACACGGATTTTTCGGCGGCATGCCGTACAATAATCCGACAATTGGTGGCCGTCACTCGTCTGAAAATCAAACGCCTGTTTTCCTAAAATCGCCTGCACATCCGCGATTTGATCATCGTTCGAATACAGTTCGCCGCAACCAAGGCAGCTTTTAGAGTCAACCCCTTGTTTTTCCTGATAGTTCATCGGCACCGCCGCTGCCATCGGGCGGATCGGCAAGTGGAACAGCTTGCCGAACGGGAAGTACACCAGGAACAGCACTGTCGTTACTTGATGAAGCAGTTGAAGCTGCGGATGCATCCAGCCGCCTAATAGCTTGTAAGAAACGGTCAGCATCAACCCCGTCACTGTCATCGCCAGCAGCAAGTACAGCGGCAGCAAATCAAATTCTGCCCGCTGCGTTACCTGAAGGTCGTGGTTTTTGATCCGTCGGGCAAGTGCCATGATAACGCCGATCAACAGCATCGAAGCAGTAATATTTAACCCTTCGAACATGAGGAGTGCAAACAGCCCCTCCGGATGCATTTTAATCGTCGGTACTCCCATAAGCACCAATTGATACGTTGTTGCATCCACCAGTTTAAAGTGCATCCAGCCGAATGTCAGGCCAAACGTAATCGCAAACGAGCCGATGCAACCCCAGGCAATCAGCCAATGCTGTATACCGCGGTATATTCCCCGTTTGAAAATATATTTTTGGAGAATAATATTGTCCACCAGCGTTTTCAAAATGGCTTTACCGTTTCTTTTCTGCCGTTTTCTTGTTTTCATATTCTGCAGAGACCGCCGGATCACTTCATGCGTAGCCGGCCGCATGGCCCATGACGTCAGCCGGACGGTCATGCCGATGAAAAAAATAAATGAAGCTACTATATAGCCAAACAACATATAATCCACGTGAGTAAATCTTCCGGTTGCTATCCACATGGAGAAAAATAAAGTGAGGACTACAATAAATGAATACATACTCGATTTCGAATAAAAAGATCTTTCCAGGCCTTTCATGTTCTCTCCCCCCGACTGTATATCTGTAAAACGATTGATATTTGACCTGCTTTGTTCTGTTAATTTCATTGTAGAAAGCTGACATCTCGGTCACTGTGCAAATTCTCACAGTAAAAGTGTGAAATTCGTCACACCTAAACAATTCCTTTTATCCAGTACAGCGGTACATAACATGAATAAGCCTGATGCTACAAGGGTTCTTCCTGTTTACACTCCGCAAATACCGTTTCACAAAACTGTCATACTTTATCACAAATTGTGCGGGACATGGTCCCGCACAATTTTGTGACAAAAAAAAGCCGACTTTGCGCCATCGCAAGTCAGCTTTCTACTCGGTGTTCGGAAGTGCTCCATTTCTCCCACAGGAACAGCCGCTTATGAGAGCATCCTCTAGTCGGCTAACATGCTCCCCCTAGTTAAACCTGTTTGTTACTTAACATGACGAAACTCGGGTTTTTTCGCCTTTTGCTCGATCATCAGGTGAAAGAAGCGCTCCCATGTTTCATCCACTAAGCTTTCAATCTGTTCCTTCGAAGCATTGTCAATATGAATTCCGCCTGACACGATCACCGTCTTTTGAAATGTATTGGACCATACCTTTGCCAACTCTATGAACAATGCTTCTTCTTTATGGTGAGGCAATCCGTGGCTGACGATCTTCGCTTCATTGTCTTCCCAGGTGCTGATCACCACCGCTCCGATATGGGGCTTAGTCCCGCCGGTAACAATGATCAGGTCATCTTCTCCTACATGACTAATTTCACAACGGATCATTTTTGTCATAAACCCACCTCTAATACGCGTATTCTCGCCATTGGTTGCGCTTATCATAAGCGTATCAGAAGAAAATGAAAAAGTATGTGAATTGTATCACACCTTTTCGCGAAGCTTCGCTGCCTTTCGTTCCACCACCACCTCCGCGTAAACCACGGAACTACTTCCGAGAATCAATACAATGCTGTGAAGAAAATCACAGTAGGCGGTTTCATGATTTTGATAAAATAGATATAATTGTTCGTATATGATGTAGGAGGCTTTAAAATGAGTACCCATTCGTTTTTAAATTCTTTGCCGTTGTTTTCCCCGCTGCCCAGAGACATAAAAAAACAATTAAATTCCATTATTATTACGAAGAATGTGACAAAAGGCGAAGTGTTGTTTCACGAAACCGAATCTGCCGAGGCGATCTTTTTCATAAACGAAGGCAAAGTAAAGCTGTCCAAAAGCAGTCATGATGGAAAAGAAATTTTATTGAATATCCGACAGGCCGGCGAAATTTTTGCAGAGGTAGCATTATTCTGTCCAAAAGGAAGTACATACCCAGCAACCGCCACCGTTATTGAAAGCGGAACATTCTCATTTATCCGCAACTCCGATCTGGAAATATTTTTGATCCAGCACCCGGAGCTCGGGATTGCCATTTTCCGGATCATGGCCGAGAGACTTCAGGTGGCCCAGACGACGCTGCGGGACGTTGCCCTTTACGGCAAACTCGGTGCCCTCGCCGCTACTCTCGTGCGCCTAAGCGAGGACTACGGGGAACACGGTCCGGACGGGATCATCATTAAATTAAAGCTCACACATGAGGAGTTGGGAAGCTTTTTTGGAGCGACACGGGAAAGCGTTACAAGAATGATGAATCAATTAAAACATCAAGGTACGGTTACGAAAAATAGTGGATTTTTTATCATCCACGACATCAAGCACCTCCGCTCTTACTTAAACAGCTGATTAACAAAAAGGAAGGGGATTTCCGCGCGAAAAGCCATGACTGCCTCCCCTCCTTTAGTATTTTCCCGCACTTTTTGAACATCCTAATAAAGTGTGAGTTCAAAAGAAAGTCAAAATTCAATCATTTGTAAAGCTGTCTAGCTGCAGCGGTTATGACTAGAAAACTTCCCTCCCCTCGTCTACAATAAGTCATCTTGCCATCGCGGGAGATGGGACTTGAACGAAAGATTACCATTTTTCGACTCTCCTTTATCTCACTCGGTTCAGTCCAGTTTTTACGTCGATGGGCAAACTGCTTCGCTTTTCTAATAAGGAGGACACAACAGCGGCAAGAAGGTCGAGGCGCGGCCGGACCGAGCAGCGCAGCGTACACCGAACGTACGTAAGCAGCACAGAGACAACGCAACGATGAGATTCGCAGGCGCTGTTGCCCGCGCTTTTTGAACTGTCCTTTCTATGCAAAAAAAAGAAGCTGCTAATGGCGTTCTTAGCAGCTAATTTTCCGTTCATATATGATTGGGGGTCATAATGAACTAAAATCCATGCATTTACTCTTTGGGTTTGTAACGTTATGATTTGGCAACATTTCTGGCTTTGGGGAAACCAGATGCATCATAAAATTACGTTGGGTTCTTAATATAAAGGAAGTAAAGCTATGAACCGCGAAATTTCGTTCCTCTTCGAGTGATTTCTTCACTTTCCGACAAACTTCTTCTCGAACGATTCTATGTTTATTTTAATCATATCCCGGGCGTCAAACTGTGAGGATGATCACAAACTCTCGGAAATAACCGATGGTTTTTTGAACATTTTATGGCTAATAATAACTGATTTTATCTAACATTTGCTCTTACCTGATTTTTCTTCCAAACTTACTTTCCATCTTCTTTCTCCTTTTTCCGTCAAATGGTGATATGAATCACTGCCGTTTTTCACAAGAAAGCTTACAGTAGAACGAGAAATCATTCGAGGAGGGATATTGAATGAAAGCAGTCATATTGGATGTACGTGAGGATCTGAAAAATCATCAGGACCCGTTCAAAAAAATTATGGGGACTGTCAAAGCACTGAAAAAAGAGGAAGCACTCATTCTTCATTCCACAATATTGCCTAAGCCGTTATTGATGGTAATGAAAGCAAAAGGCTATGAAAACAAGGTGGAAAAAATCAGCAATGATCATTATCAAACGACGTTCACCAGGCGCAAGGAAGGATTTTTTTCTTCGCTGTTTAATAAAGAACAAAAAGAAGAATCGCAAACATTGCAGCAGGAAGACAACATTTTAAATACCGAAGAAAAAACCGCCTATTTTTTGGACAATCGCGGCCTCCAGCCTCCCAAGCCGATGATACGCACAATGAAGCGGCTGGAAACAATGAAACAGAACGAAACATTAACGATTCACAATGACCGGGTTCCTGTTCACTTATTGGAAGAATTGAAGGACATGGCGATTGATTACAACGTGGAACAGTTTCCCGACGGTTCGGCGAAAATATCTTTGACAAAAAAGTAGCAGGAGGATGTTCCGGATGCAAGGATTACAATTATCACCGTCAGCAAAAGCATCAGAACAGTTTATATTGCCTTTTTCCTTTATCATTACGAGTTTCTTTGCGCTCGTTGTCTTTTCCGTATCCATTGTCGTCACTCCGGATGCTTTTCAGCCGAATGTCATCCGTTTGCCTGCGGGCCTCTCCCTTGTCCATCTGTTTATTCTCGGGTGGGCGACAATGCTTGCTATGGGGGCGGTATATCAGCTGATTGCCGTAGTAACACAACAGCCCTTGTACAGCACGAAATTAGGCTATGTCCATTACGCCCTTTATACCGTCGGTGTATTCGGACTGTTTCTTTCTTTGTCCGGCTTGCAACTTTTCGGCATGATCATTTTCGGATCATTGACAGTCGTCGGTGTTCTCGTCTTCCTGGCGAACGTGTTGATGACGATTTATACTTCCCGGCAGAAAAATCCGGTAATCACGGCGACGAAAAGCGCGTTGTTCTATCTTGGATTAACCGTATTGACAGGAATCATCATGGTGCTGAACTTCCGCTTCTCATTTCTTGGCAGCTTTCACAGCTCGATTTTGATTACTCACTTATGGGCCGGTTTGATCGGCTGGTTTTTATTCCTGATCATCGGCTACAGCTTTAAGATGCTGCCGATGTTTTATCTGGCGCATGGCCACTCGGAAACATGGGCAAAATCGACGCTCATTTTCCTTCACGGAACCATCGCCGCCGGTTCCATCACCGCCATCATCGGTAAAGCTACTGCTCTGCTCCCGGTCTGTCTTGGATTGCTGAGCACGGCACTCTGGCTGTTCATCAAACATACGCAAGAAATCCGGAAAAAACGGTTTAAAAAAAATCCTGGTAAAGGGATTATCTTCTTCGTGCTGCTCGTATATATGCTCGCTGGTACCGCCACGGTGCTGTTTGCCGCTTCGCTGGTCGGTCCGGATCTCATTCTGTCGACTCCGGTGCTGACAGCCGTGCTGTTCTTTTATCTTTTTGGCTTTGTTCATCTTTCCATCGCTTCCTATTTGTCAAAAATCATTCCGTTTTTGTGGTGGACATTCCGCTACGGCAATGAAGTAGGAAAAAAGGAAACACCGTCACTGGCAACGATGATCGACGAAGAAGTTGTCTGGAAAAAACTTGTTGTTCAATTGCTTGCGCTCATACTGTTTATCGCCGGGCTGTTCATTAGCCTTCCGGCAGTGAACGCCGTAACAGCAAGCTTGTTCGCTTTCAGCCTCCTGTATTATTTGTTTACAGTCGGCAAAGTGTTCACGTATTAGAGGTAAAAAATCTATACTTTGGCAGGAGGGAAAAGATGGGAACGCAAAAAAACGACGCTCAACGGAAAGAAGAAATAATGATGCAGCTCGAAACCGTCATCGATCCGGAGCTCGGAGTCGATGTTGTCAGTTTAGGGCTGATTTACGATGTCCAGCTAAAAGAATCGGATGTCAAAGTCACGATGACTTTGACAACCCCGGGATGTCCGCTGCACGACACGATGATCAACGGTGTCAAAGCCGCGGTGGAGCAGCATCCGGATGTCACGAAATGCGAAGTGGAACTCGTATGGGAACCGGCCTGGACACCGGATCGCATGAAGCAGAAAGTCAAAGACATTTTTTGGAGCTAGTGCGGCTTGAGCCGTTCGACACAGGGGACTCAGAGGGAAGCTTTTCCTTGCGAGTCCCCCGCTTTGTTATTTCAGCGATTACCGCCTACTTGCAGTGATTCCCGGGGGTTTGATTATCACTCATAAACCCCTTGTTTCGGATTCCAGGAGCCTTGTTGTTTACGAATGGCAACGATTTGTCCAATATGATATGTCGTATGCACCGTTAAATAAGCAATATCCGCCGACCATTCATCAAGCTGCTTTTCGTTCCCTTCTTTTACAGCCTTCATCCAGTCGGACATGATCGTATTGATCTGATCAACGGCATCTGACCAGCTCAGCTTTTTTGCATTTTTAAAGGTCGCAGTGATGCTTTCGGCACTTTGCTTGTTTCTGATCCCTTGAAACTTGTTTAAATAACGCTCATTGTAATAAATCAGATGATTGACAATCTCCCAGATCGAATTTGTTGATTCCTCGCTCTTCCATGCAGCCTGCTCCTGTGTCAGCCCGTCCAAGGCTACATTCAGCGGAACAAACCATGTGTTTTCTCCATGGCAAGCCTTCAGCTGCCTGATAAGCATTTCTTTCACATCCATGCTTCACCACTCCCTGTAAAAAAATATGAAAGGACATGACGGGATTAATAACCTTTTCAAAAAATTGCTGCGATTAACTTTTGGGGCGTAAGCAGTGCTTACGTTGCCCTTTACGCGATGCGTGAAACAGTCCAAGTATACGATAAAAGCCTGTTGCAACAGACACTGTGACAGCTACAAGCTTATCCCTCGGAATCAAAATCAGTCAGGAAGATACCTCAACCTAACATCACCGGAAAATGTTTCACATAAACGGCATTTCCGGTTATTTCAATACCAATATTGTCTGTACTTTTTGTAACACGCACCATCACCCGGCCGTCTTTACCGATTTCCTGTCCCTGCTCCACAACAAGGCTCACCGTTTTTTCCAAGCGATTGTTTATGTACGTGGCATAATAGGCGCCCATAGCTCCGGAAGCTGTTCCTGTCACGGCATCTTCCACCGTTCCCGAAAACGGGGAAGAGAAATGGCGGGCGTGCATCTGTGCATCTGGATCATATGTTTCCAGGCAAAAAGGGTGTATCGAGACCTTCGGCATCGCTTCTAAAATACTTGGAAAGCTGTCCGTAGCCGGTTTCATTTTTTTAAAGGCATCAAGACGGCTTATCGGGACTAACAGCGTCCACGTTCCGGTGCTGCCGTATACAATTGGCAGCTCGCCGTTGATGTCTTCCGCTGTCAAACCGAGCGCTGTCGCCAGCTTTTCCACTGAACCATGAAACGGTTTAAACTGCGGTGGCGCTTGCTGCATCGTGATACATAATTCCTCATTATCAGGTGAATCGATCCTTACAGACAATAGCCCGGCTTTCGTCTCGATTGTCAGATTATTGCTGCTGATAAGCTCCTTCTTTTTTAGGGAGTAGATCGTTGCCATTGTCCCATGACCACACAAGTTCATTTCATGCCCCGGCGTAAAAAAACGAATTTTAATATCAGCCTTATCCGATTGCACTGGAAAGGCTGTTTCGTTGAAAGCTGCTTCCCTTGCTATTTCCTGCATTTCTTGACCTGACAACGTATCTCCGTTGAAAACTACTCCCGCAGGATTACCTTTCCCCGGATGTTTACTGAACGCATCGTACTGATACACGGTTACTGATTTCATTCTCTACCTCCAGCAAATCAATTCGTTTTGGCAACAATATCGTTATTGCCTCTTACAGACCGGTTAAATGCTGTTTTAAAGCCTGCGCCCGTTGCCCGGTATTATCCGCCGCTTACCGGCGGAATAAAGGCCACCTCGTCGCCGGACGAGGCAACCGCCTGATCGGCAGCGTATTCTTCATTAATCGCCGGCATCGCTGTCCGGATCGAAGCGGAAAGCTGCGGAAATTTATCGAGCAAATACCTCCGGATGTCCGCAATGTTCATTTCCGCGGTGGGAATCTCCACGATCCGCTGACCGGCTCTTTCTTCCAAGTCGGCAAACAGTAATACTTTTATCATCATAAATCCTCCTTTTCCGGCTTCCCCGATGGATACGATCTCTTTTCCAACTGATCCCCGATCCATTCTTCCCCGTCTTCCCAATGCTCTTTTTTCCAAATAGGCACAATTTCTTTTATTCGTTCAATCGCATAGCGGCTCGCCGTAAACGCATCCGCCCGGTGCGGGGTGGACACTGCGATGACCACCGCCGTATCCGCGATGGCCAGCTCACCGATACGGTGGGTAATCGCCACCTTTGCCGCTGGAAAATCCCTTTGAATTTCTTCGCCGATTTGCGCCAGCTTTTTTTCCGCCATCGGGATATATGCATCGTACTTCAAATACAGTGTTTTCTTGCCGTTTGTCAGTTCGCGGACCGTGCCGATAAACGTGTTGATTGCCCCGGCGTTGCGGTCAGCCACCTTGTTGACAACAGCTTCAATATCGATTGCCTCACGGGTAATCACAAAGTTTTTTTCCGTCATCCGTTCACATTCCCTCCTGCTCTGTCACTCGTTTTATCAGCCAGTCGAGATACTTACCTTCCTCCGAAAGATGAAACACCGGAATGGAAACTTCGGCTTGTAAAACAGGCACTTCTTCCTGCCGCCAGCAAACGATCGCTTCCACATTGGAACAATTCCCCACAAGCGGCAAGTCACACTCATTGCGCAGCAGGAGCAGCTTCGGATAGCTTTCCTGCTTATAGCCTTCTATTAGTACAATATCAACCGAAAAAACGTCATGCAAAGACAGGATTTGCTGCAACGTGACCGGCTCAACCAACTCCATTTGCCACTGCATTTCCGCCCGGCTGCTCACAAATGTGCTGACGGCGCCCGCGCTGCGGTGCACTGCAGAGTCTTTTCCGCAATCAACGGGCAAAAGCCGCTTCTCCGCATGCCCGTGATGTTTGATCACTGCCACCCGCTTTCCTGCTGCCCGTAGCATTTCCGTCCACTTGGAAATCATCGTCGTTTTTCCACTGTTGGAGAATCCTGCCACTTGGAAAATGACCGGCTTTCGGCTCATTTATTTTTCCTCAGTTTCGTCGGATCATGAAACGGATCGCCTGTGCCTTCCCGGTGGAGGAAGAGAATATCCACTTCATCCCCGGCTTTGTACCCCCGCGATCCTCCAGGCAGCGCGACAAGCGCGTCCGACTTTGCCAGCGAGGTGACGACCTGTGATTTATCCATTCCTACCGGCGTTGCGGTGATACGACCGGCCACAAAACTTACCTTGCTGCGGATAAATCTTGTGAATGGATTTGGCTTCGGAAAATCGGCTGTTAAAATTCCTTTTGTCCATTCCATATACGGCTTGTTCGAATGCAAAAATGCCTTTAGCCACGGCCGGGTAAACAGTTCGAAACCGACATAACAGGCAGACGGATTTCCCGACAATCCAAACAGTAATTTTCCATCCTTTTCCGCAACCGTCGTCACGCTCCCGGGCCGCATCGCGATTTTATTAAACAATACATTCGCACCAAGCTTTTCATAAATTTCAGGTAAGTAATCAAAATCGCCGACCGACACGCCCCCGGTTGTAATCAGAGCATCCACTTCATTCAACGCACCGGCGACCGCTTTATAGCATTGTTCAAAATCATCGGCTAATTGACCGTAATAAACGGGCTTGCCGCCGGCTTGGCGGATCTGTGCCTGAACCATATAGGCGTTGCTGTTCCTGATTTTCCCTGGTACGAGCGGTTCATTCAATTCAAGCAGTTCCGTACCCGTGGCGCAAATCCCGATGACAGGCTGCTTCACTACAGGAACGTTTTGGTAGCCAAAGGTGGCCAGAACGGCGATGACACCCGCGTGAATTCTTGTACCTGCTGCGATCAAGGCGTCTCCGGCCTTTGTTTCCTCTCCTTCAAAGGAAACGAACTCCCCCGGCTGAAACGGCCGTTTCAACTCAATCCACTCTTTTCCGTCTGCTTTTATTTCCTTAGTGAGTTCAAACATGGCAATCGCATCGCAATCCTCCGGCATCATTGTTCCCGTCATCACGCGGACGGCTTGACCGGAATATACCGGCTGATGAACAACGCCGCCGGCACCAACCGTTTCGATCACTTCCAGGCGAACAGGCTTGTCGGGACTTGCAGCTATCGTATCTTCACTGCGGATCGCAAATCCATCCAGAGGAGTTCTGTTAAACGGCGGAATGTTATGGTCGGCAATAATCGCTTCTGCTAGATACCTGCCCCCCGCCCCCTTTATATCAACCAATTCTTTGTCACCCGTTCTCGTAAGTTCCATTACCCGCCGCACAGCTTCACTTACTGAAATCGGCGTCCGTTGCTCATACATCGTTCATCCTTCCTTTCTCCATCGTCATTGAAGATGATAATGAACCATATCAATACAATACTCTATCCTTTATCATAGCAATCATTGACAGCAATGAAAATGAATTTTATCACAGAACAGGAGGCTCCATTTTGAAATATCACCTAAAAAGCTGTGCCGCAGAATATTTCCCGGCACAGCTTTTCGTAAGATGTCGTCGTCAGTTGTGTTGCCATATTCATTTGATTAAACCGGCCATATCCTTGATTGTCGCGTCAAGATCAAAGCCTTCGTCTCCTTTGTACATCCGGACAATTTCATGACCGTTCATTAAGTAAAATCTCGTCGGATGCGAAATATCGTTCTGTTCTTCCACCCTCATCACCGGTGCCCGAAACGAATCCAAGACAAACTCGACAATCTCCTCTTCCGTATATCCGGTGATAAATCGCCAATTATCAAAACTGGCGCCGTAAGCTTCTCCGTATTCCGCCATCCGCTCCGGTGTATCGAATTCCGGATCAACGGTAAAGGAAATAATCTCCACATCCAACCCTTCGTCAACAATCGCTTCCTGAAGCTTTACCATATTCGGCGTCATCGTCATACAAACCGTCGGACAGCGGCTGAAAATCGTTTTGGCAACCCACCACGTATCCGCCATCTCGTCCGTGGACCACGCTTCCCCGTTCTGATCAACACCAGTTAATGGCGTGATGAGGAACTCTTCTTCCGAGTTCGTTAAATCAATAATCGCGCTTGATTCCGGCGTTGAGTTTTGGTACATGAAGCTGCACCCTTGCAAAAAGACGAACAACATCCCGATGAAAATATATCCTTTCCACCGCTTCAACTCCCCCACCTGCTTTCAACATTATCCATTCGTTTGAACCATTTCGTATTCTTTATATTTTACTTTGGCATTATCCGACTTATCCCGTTTCATCCACTGGCGGAATACATAGCCGATCGCCACGCCATAAACCAGCTCCTGCGTCACCTTCATCATCGCGCCTCCAAGCTGCTGATCATGCAACGGGGAAAGCAGGGAAATCCGCTGCTCACCGGTAGTAAACACATCATACGGAATTTCCGTTCCCGGCGGCAGACAATAACTGATCGCCATCGCCCACGTTGCCGGATCGGTATAAACGGCATATAAAGGTTTTCCAGCAAAAATGATCAAGACACAGGCAGGCGTAAACAAAACACCGCTCGCAAACATATAACCCACTTTTTTCAGTTCGGTGAGCTCATAGGCGGTTTTTATCCGCGGAATCAGGTGCCACCACATCAAACCGGCAGCAGCAAGCATCAGCAACTGGTACAGATTGTGAAGCCCGTTGTTAGCAATTAAATAATCAAAAGTGGACGGCATGTGATAAAACGATATCAGCGCGTTAAACAACACAAGCCCGATCAACGGATGACCGATCACTTTAAATATCCGCCGTAAAAACTTCCGCTTTGCCAGAAACGCAAAAAACCACGACGGTATCCCCAATAACAGCAGCGGCGGGGCAATTAGATAAACGATTGCCATCGACAGCATGTGCATGCTCAGCATTAGATGTCCCAAAACATACAGCGGTCCGCCGAAGCCCAAATAGATCGCCAGAAGGCCTAAATGAAAATATATTTTTCTCCGTACCGGCACCGGTTTGGCATCCGCGAACGAATCACGCAAAGGACCGGTGACCCAAAAATAAACAAAGCTGAAAATAATGAGCAGAAAAATCAATTCCGGTGTCCAGATCGTTCTTGCTGAGAACGTAGTAAAAAATTGGTCCAACGTCCTCACCCTCCTTTCATTTACTGATAAAACACAATCTTATTTTTATATACGAAACGGTGATTTATACTCCGTTACAATTTGCTTGATCAGATAATGCTTGATTTTTTTTAAAAGAGAGATAGTATTGTTGTTAAAGCTTCTTAATAGTGTTTGGCCAATAAGATTGCTTTTTATCTTTTTGAACAAACACGATGCAATGTGTGGAGCCGATGCATTCTTTTCAGGCCGGCTGTGATTGGTTTTCTCGCAGGCCGGAACCATTGCCTTTTAGAACAGCACTTGTAAAGTGCCACTTCATATTTTATCATGTTTCTTAATGAAATATAGTATAGTTATAACATGTTTTTATAAGAAAACCCATACATATGCCTGGCAAGAATAGCAGCAGATGGAAACGACACTGCTTTCTTTTCTGACTTTAGAGGAGGATTTCAATTGAACACTTATCTTATTGCTGTTGACCTAGACGGAACACTTTTAACAGATGACAAAAATATCTCCTTGCGCAATCGCATGGTCCTCTCCAAGCTGCAACAACTCGGCCACAAGATCGTCATTGCCACCGGAAGACCGTATCGGGCAAGCAAAATGTACTATGATGAACTATTGCTAGATACACCTTTGGTTAACTTCAACGGTGCATTGATACACCACCCTAAAGATGCCAAAAGCTTCCCCGCTGAACATACGCCGCTGGATCAGTCGACTGCCAAAACCATCATCAGCACCTGTGAAACATTCCGTGTCCAAAACATCATGGTGGAGGTCATGGACGAATATTACATGCGTTATCAAAATCAGGGCTTTGCCGATGCTTTTACTTTAGGACAACATCCGGTCAATTATGGAAATCTGCTTGAGTTATTATCAACTGACCCTACTTCCTTGCTCATCCATCCGGAGGAACATAATTCTCAGGAGCTTGTTGATTTACTAGACGATGCGCATGCCGAGGTAATTGAACAGCGATCCTGGGGAGCACCGTGGCACGTGATTGAAATCGTCAAGGCCGGTTTGAACAAAGCGGTCGGGTTACAGAAAATTTCAGACTATTACCAAATACCAAGGGAAAGAATCATTGCCTTTGGCGATGAAGACAACGACCTGGAAATGATCGAATATGCCGGCTGCGGGATTGCGATGGGAAATGCCATTGAGGAGTTGAAGGGCATTTCCGATGAGATCACCGTCACAAACGAAGAAGACGGCGTGGCACTGTTTCTTGAGGAACGCTTCCAATTAACGAAGTAATTTGCCAAAAGGAAACGGAGTAGTCCTGTGGTTAGTGAACTCGTTTCAGCAGGCTGAAACATCGAGGCATCAGATGGGGAGTCTACCCCACCTGATTGACACATCACACCTACGCTAACGCTTAGAAGTGGGAATCTTAACCCTAAAGAAAAATATAGATAAAATGGTTGCTCAAAAAAGAAAAGAAAGAATTGGATAGGAAACGAAGCTAAAAAGTACGTTTGGTGCGCGACAAAACCGGGGGCGCCCACCAAACGTACTTTTTTGACAAACCCGGTTTGTCAAATAAAGTGTGTAAGTACACTTTACTCCCGACAACCCCCGTGAGGGCCCGATTCCAGCTCGTGCGGGACACATTTTCAAAGATGATTAGCTCCTATTCTTTAACGTATTGCGACTTTTTTACCCACTTCGTTGATGATTAGCTTCTATTCTTTAACGTGTCATCTCTTGCGGGACACCTCGATTTGATTTTCTCACGCTTCCGTCCCAATTCAGCCATCGAACCCTTTGATTATCCCCTTCCTCTCGATGTAGCATCAGTCATGCCGGTTACCTGCCTCAAAAATAACATCCCGATTAAAAAAACTCTCCATGTCAGCATCAGCAACAAAATTTTCTACAATAAAATAAAAGGAATTCCGCAGCGCTTATTGAATCTTGTTATGTATAGAATGGGAGGCGGTAATCAATGGTGAAAGTGTACAAGGTGGAAAAACCAGTGAGTATCGAAGTTCGCCTTTCCATCACCAAGTTAATGATGGAACAAATGAACGCGCTGAGTGTGTGCATCACCGAAGAAGAACTGTTAAAAACAATTGATCTGGCGATGGAAAGTCCCGGTTGTGAATTTTTCGCGGCTGAGTATGAGCACAAAATAATCGGCTGTGCATTTCTTAACACCGGAATCGGGTTAGACAAAGGCGGACCGTATATATGGCTGAACGACTTATACGTTACGAAAAAGCATCGCAGGCAAGGCGTTGCCGGCAAGCTTCTTCTGAATGTCATCTACTGGGCCGAGCAGGAAGGCTTTAAAGGTATTGAACTGGAAACGGGAATTAATAACATCGCAACCAAAAAGCTTTATAACTCTTTAGGGTTTTATGATATTGTTTCGAAAAGATACGGACGTCATTTATAGAGGATGTTCAAAAAGTCCGGGAAACAGCGCCGGCGATTCTCAACGCCCGCATTGTCCCTCCGTTGCTCACGTACGTTTCCTCGTACGCTCCGCTGCTCGAGCCAGCCGCGCCTTGAGCTTCCTGCCGCAGTTATGTCCTCCTTTTTGAACTCACATCTTGATGAAGAGGTGTATTTGCCGATTTTTCATTTTGGAAAAAATATCACGATCAGAAAATGCCGACAGTCGACACAAAAATCCGGCCCAGTCATGCGCCAATCGCACTGCCGGAGCCGGAACCCGCCTTTTCAGGCTATGCCGTCTTCAAACTGACAAAGATATCATATAATTGTTTTTTCTCTTCAACGGTTAGCAACTTTTCAGCAAGGGGAAACAAAATTTCCTCCTCTTTCAAAAAATGGTCCGTCAATGTGTGAAAAATAATGGAAGCATGATGAGCTAAATCGCGGATGCTTTCCGAATGATTTTTATCAACAGACGGGAATTTGTCAAAAAACAGCTGCATGTGCTCCTTCGCCGTTTGGTGTTCGTGCTCCATTACTGCCAGCGGACCATTTTCCTTCCCGATGTATCTTGTCATCAGTTCAAACAAGTGTTGCTCTTCTTTCAGGGAATGAGACTCTATATGTGAAGAAAACGCCATTATTTGCTCATGCAATTCGTTTAATAAAGCTGCCCGGTCGTCGCGATCAGGGGCATATGCCAGCAACGAAGCCGTATAATAAAAGCGATCCATTTCTTTTCGCAGCCTCGGATGCTCGTTTACAAGCTGCTGCAATGCTTGGCAATATTGTTCAGGCTTCTTCAGATCAATATTAAAACAACCTTGAAAATCTGACATTGCGCTGACTCCTTTCCTACCTTTATGGGTTCAAAAAAAGAATAAACTTCCTCTTTCATAAACTATCCTATATTTTTTTTACACTGCCTGGAGTGATTTTACTCACATTTTGTTAATGTTCATAGGATTTTCACAAAGGTTTGACAGTATTATGTCTTGCTGCCAAGTAAAAAAGATCTTTTACAAGCTGCCGACAGCTTCGTAAAAGACCTTTTTTAAAATAGCAAGTGCTTCCCTACTGCCGATTTTCTTACAAAAACGGAAGAAGCTCCGGGATTAGTGCGCAGTTCATTAATTGTAGACTTTCTGAAAGACCGCTTCTACTTCAGGCAGGATGCTGTCCCACGCTGCGCCCATCTCTTTGTTTACAGTAACGAAATCCTGATAACCAAAAATATTGTCGACACCGGCGATCGCCAGCAATTCCTTCGCAAGGGGGTGATCCGGGGAATCTCCTTTTTTAAAAGAAGCGCTTCCCGCTCCCTCAAAAAGAATTTGATTAGCTGTAAACTTCATTGCGTTTGGATTTGGAGTCGGTTCAGCTCTCACTTCGATTGCCATTTATTCAAACCTCCTTGATTGTCGTTATGCCTATCATATCATGTCCCGCATTTAAAATGAAACCGCGCGGTGCAAGTGAACAAATTTTCAGGGCGAAAGCACCGTAAACACCGGCTGAAATTCCGGGGTCATATGCAGAAAGCGCTGCATACCAGACCCCAACACCGGCTCACCGTCCCATTCTCTCCCCCGCCATTGAAACCGGCGTGCCAACGTCAAAAAAACCCGGATCCGGTTTCATCCGAGTTTTCCCTGTCCTCCTGTTACTGTCCTGACTTTCCTGTTTCGTTATTTCCTCGGCAAAATTGTTTTTCGTGATGATTTTAATCTCTCTCTTTCCTTCGAAAGCGTGGACAATTTTGTTTTTATCCGGGTAATTTCCGTAGGATCATCCTTTTCCAATGCTTCTACAAGCTCCATCAGCAAATAATCGATTTCGGCAGTCATCACGTATTCTCGTACTTCCGGGTCGACACCATCGAACGTACCGGGGGCGTTCCTCAATGTACGGTATGACCCCATTTCCGCCTTTTCACCTCCCCCGATTTTCATCACGGAAACGATTTTTCCGTTATCAAAGCAGCTGACGTATATCCAGCCGCCCGTCGACGTTTTCACGATCGCTCTGCCTTTCGTATCGGTTATTAATTCCTCTAATAAAATAGCTAAATCCTCCATGCAAATTCGCAGCTCATTTAACTGAATCACAGTCAAGTTTTCTTCAAGTCGCTGAATTGGAATCATCACTTGACCTTCCCTCGATCGAATCACTAATTCCACCGTTTTCTTTTCGTGTCGCCAAGAAATCCGGAATTGTGCTTGGAGCAATTTATGAATAAAGGACTTCAAGGCTGGGCGCGGAAGCTCGATGTAAACATCTTGAAACTCAGCCTGAAAGTATCTTTCCTTCATGATCACGCTCCTTTCATGTATCTTATTAAAATCGTATGTGATTTGAGAAAAAAAAGAAGATATTTTTCACGTACTTTTTGTCTTTTTTCGCAGGATTGTCCATATCGCCTTCAGCTAGTAAAATAAGAACAGATGGAGGACGATGCAGATGAAGGAAAACGAAAATATCATTGCTGTTATCACAAGCGGTTTAACATCGGACTGGGAGAATTTTGCAAAAATAGTTTCTTTTCACCAAAACGGCATCGAACAATTGGAGCAGTGGCTGCTAAGGAAGCGATGGCGAGAGTCCCTCGCTGTCTCGGAGGAAGAGGCAGCCGTTTTCGCGCCGTTTGTCGTCATGCTCAGCTTTCAGGAAATCCGGAAAAAAACGATCGCAACCCGCTTTTTTTCCCTCAGAAAAGCAAAGCTGGAAGCGGCGCTGCAACGCATTATCAACGATTTCCCGCCGGCGCCATTCGATATCATCCGGAAAGACCGGAATCTCGCACCCTTATTCCGTCAGCTGTCAGAAGCGATGAAAAAGGAATTTCATTTCATCTTTCCGCAGCAAGAAGAGACCGCGGATGAAGCTGAACGGGAAAATGATCAGGAATGGCTGAGCAAATGGGCAGTCCGCCCTCATTTCCCTGTGTATCTACGGTATTATGAAAACATCGAGAACAAACAGCTAAAAAGCAACTTCCAAAAGTTAGCTGCGGACATGCTGAAAAAGCAATCGCATCATCCTCATGTAAGACGGGTGTATTACCGGCTGCTCGATTATCATCGCAATTATGAAGAAGGGATCGAAGCATTGTTTCATTCGATTGATGATCCGCTTTCGTTAACACCGGAAGAGAAACAGTTCATCAAAAAAGCCCGAGACAACGGCAGCTACGACATTCGTGTTCTGATACACCATTTTATCGAGCGCTTCATCGAAAGAAAAACAAAACGGCATTATTCTGAGGCGATTAACTACATTCAACTGTTACAACAAGATTACGCAAAGGATGATGAAGGATATTTTGCAGCTTACCTTGCAGCGCTGCAGCAAAAATATTCGCGGTTGGCATCCTTTCAAAAGGAGCTGATAACCCGTGTGCAATCACCATCTAACGATTCACAGTCTGCTCGTTCAAAGCGAAAATAACACCGGACTGCTGTTGACAAGTTCTCTATGGAGAAGCCCTGCTTCGGCTGGCGGGGCGGAAGCATTGCGGTATAAGCAGCTTTTATTTCATCATGACAAAGCGTCCTTCTATGGATTGACATACAATATCGATTCAATCGAATATTTTGATCAAAGCGGGAACAAAAAAACGGGAGTTGGAACTTGGTTCCCATTTGCTCAGTTTGAACAGCTTCCAGCCTTCATTTCCTGCTGGAAACAGAACGGCTGGACGATATCCGCTGAGCTGGACAGCGTTGCCTCCCTGTCGCAAGCGTTCACGGCGCAGCTTGAAGAAAAACGCTTCATCCCGGCAAGAAACGGCAGGTGGCGGTGGGAAGAACCAGAATTGATTCGTTGTATGCTGAAACACGCACCGCCATTCTTGAAACAGGAAGCAGAGGATTCTGCTGCAGAGCTTATCACCGACGGCGCTACCATTACCGATACCATGATGACCTGGCTGCAGCGTCTCCTTCAGCAGTCACTGGCGTCAGGCGAAAGATACCACCGTTGGGTCAAGCCGTACTTTCAACTGCTGGATGAGAAAAAAGATGGCCGGCTGGAGCTGTGGAAAGCCGCCTTGCTGGATGAAAAAAAACAGCACAGCCTGTCGCCGCACTTATACCCCTTTTGTTTAAAGTGCTGGAACGGAAAAACGGAGGAGCCTTTCCAGCTTGCCCTGCTTCTTTCTGAACCGCCGGAGGAAAGGGGGGACTGGGCGTACGAACTGTACCTGAAAGAATGGAAAACCGGACATATGAGCACGTTGAACTCCATCTACCGCGGCGACCATGCCTTCGTGCAAAATCCGATCCCGCATTTAAAAAAGCTGCTGTCGGGCCTATTGAACGACTATCCTGTCAATCAACTGCAAGGGCAGCAATCAGCAGGTGCTTTCACGGCGGAAGAAGCGGTGACCTTTCTGTTGCGACATGCCAAAGAGCTGGAAAGAAAAGGGATGATCATCTTAGTACCCCAGCATTTGCAGGAAGTCGATGCCGTTCCGAAAATTCAAGGAATCTTGCAGCAGCCCTCCGGCAGCGATGGCAAATGGAACGACACAGTTATTTCCTGGAATTTCCTTATCGACGGGATGACGGTGGACGAAATCCAATTCAAACAATGGGTGGAAGAAAAGCGGCAAATGATCTATATCAACAATCACTGGGTGATGTGGAACTTATCGCTGGCACAACAGCTTTATCACCGCTATGAACAGCAGCAATCGTTTCAGCGGGAAGAATTTTTCGATATTTGGAAAAAAGCGTATTTCCATACGGAAAACAACGAGTTCTCACCTGTCGATGAGCAGGAGGAATCCGGCGGGATGATCGAATGGTCGCTCTCCCCAGATTTTTACTACCGGATGAAAAACATTCCCCCGCAGCAGCTCCCTCAAATCTGGGAGAATAGATTAAGAAATTATCAAACCGAAGGCGTCCGATGGCTGCTAAACATGAGAGCCCTTGGTTTTGGCGCTTGCTTGGCCGATGAAATGGGTCTGGGAAAAACGATTCAGACCATCGCTTACCTGGATGCCTATCGTCGGCAAACCGCCGGAAACACCGCCGAAAAGAAACAGCCGTTTCTCATCGTCTGCCCTACAAGCCTGTTAACTAACTGGGAAAAGGAAGTGGAGAAATTCGCTCCGCATTTGCTGCCTCACGTGCATTCTGGGAAAATACAGCAGCGACGGGCGCAACTGTGGGAGATGCATTCGAAGGCGGACCTCGTCCTGACAACGTATCCGCTCATATTGCGGGATATAGAAGAAATGATGCGCTATGACTGGAACGGGTTAATTCTTGATGAAGCACAGAAACTGAAAAACGTTTCCTCCAAACAGCGGACAGCCATCAGCCGGCTCCGCTCCCGGCACACAGTGGCGTTGAGCGGCACTCCCGTCGAAAACGATCCGAAGGAACTGTGGAGCATGATGGACTTGATTAATCCCGGCTATTTGCGTGACGAGCAATGGTTTCACGCGCGTTTTACTGCGTCGCAGGAGCCGGAAAAAAAGCAGTTGGCACTGAAGGAGCTCCGCGCGCTGACCCGCCCGTTTTTGTTGAGGAGAACAAAGCGCCAGTTTAAAAATGAACTGGCGCTGCGGGATAAAATCGAAGTACAGGAAACCGTTCCGCTATACAAGGAGCAGCGGCTGCTGTATGAAGCCGTCATCCAGGAGCTGATGGATCATTATGACGAGCTGACTTCCCGTGAAAAGCAAGCAATGATTTTTAAGGCGCTTACGCAATTAAAGCAAATATGCAATCACCCGGCTCACTTTTTAAAAGAGGCCTATTCCTCCATGGCTAACCGCTCCGGGAAATGGGACGCTTGTTTCCGATTGCTGGAGAAGCATAAGCGAGAAAATAAGCAAACCCTCGTTTTTACCCAATACCGCTTCATGGGAGAGCTTTTAAAAAGAGAAATCGACCGGAGATGGGAAGACGCCACACCATTTTTTCATGGGCAGTTGAGCGTTGCGGAACGCCGGCAAATGGTTGCCGACTTTCAGGAAGGAAAAACCGGGCCGTTTTTTCTCGTATCGTTGCGCGCGGGCGGCACCGGCTTAAATTTGACACGCGCGACGGAAGTCATCCACTATGACCGCTGGTGGAACCCCGCCGTTGAAAATCAGGCGACAGACCGTGTTCATCGCATCGGACAAACAAAGCAAGTAACTGTTACGACTTTCTTGACAGAAGGAACATTGGAAGAGAAAATTGCAAGATTAATGGATGAAAAGCAACAGCTTCAGGACGAGTTGTTAAGCAGCCCTGCCGCCCCATCTCTATGGGAGCTGTCCGACGACGAGCTGAAATCATTGCTGATGCTGCGGGAGGAAACAGGGCACAAATAATGTTCAGGGACCATGTCCCTGAACATTTTGTGAACATTTTTTGTTTTCTTTTCCCCCGGCAAGAGCTGCGGGTTACTTATGGGCCACGATTGCAACGGTTTGCTTCAATGTTTTGTCGCGGTCAATCGCTTGACCATCCAGTTCATATGCGATAATTTTTGCTTCCACCGTCAACCGGCCGTACGCCTGCAAATCATTCGCTTTCCAGTCATCGACAAACGTCAGCGTTTCGCCGGGCCTGATCATTTCGGTAATCAATGCTTGTGTAAACATTTTTCCTTCCGCGTAATGATATACCACTTTTCCGGTGGCATCTTTCATGATGACATCATATTGCTGACCTGAAGAAAATTGCAATTGCCTCGTTTCCTCTGCTTCATTCGTCAAATTCATCGTCACTCTGATAGCGCCGTCCTTTTCCTCCGCTTTCAACGTATAAACTAATTGATCATATTCCATGACAGCCTCTCCTCCCTCTGTTTTTTCGATATCGCCGTTGTCCTCCTGCGCGTTATCCCGCAGCTCGCCGGCTCCTGTATTGTCTATATTGTCTGTATGCTCTGTATTCACCGCATCTGTTCCGCAGGCAGCGGTCATCAGCGGTAACACGGCAATCAGCCAAGTAAAAATCAGCTTCTTCATCTTCGTTCCCTCCATCCTGACTTCCTTTCCATTGTATGTGTAGACGCGTCCCGGTGCAAAAGGTTTCAGGCATGAAGTCAATTCGCCTGACACCGCTCCTCCACTGTTCCTGCTTAACGAAATGCGCAGCCTGTGTCTAGGACTGACGACTACCGATATCCATGTCCTACAAGCCGGTGTCTCTGATCAGTTATTTTTCTCAGCAAGCGTTGGCTTCCCCGGGACAGCGGCATCAATCTTTGCGAAACATGCCGAAAATCCCTGCCGTTTGAACAATGTTTGTAAACGCCTTCGGATCCACCTCATCAATGATATGCTTCAATTGATAAAGCTCGTAGCGGGTAATGACAATCATTAAAATTTCTTTATTTTCCAGTGTGAAACCGCCTTTGGCCGGAATGCGCGTGACACCTCTCGTGATCTGCTGATAAAAAGCCTGCTTCAGCTCCTCCGGCTTATTCGTAACAATCATTGCCGTAAGCTTCACATGCCTTGTATGCAGCGTGTCGATAATTCTTGACAGCACATACAATGTGAGCAGCGTATACAGGGCTTTTTCCATTCCGAACATGAAGCCCGAAGTCAAAACGATAAGTGCATTCATCGCGAAAAAATATATTCCTAACGGTCGGTCGCTTTTTCGGGCCAACAGCAGCACCAGGATATCCATTCCTCCGGAAGAAGCCCCGAATTTCAAAATCAAGCCTGCCCCCAGCCCACCGATAACGCCTCCGAAAACGGAATTTAAAATGATGTCATTGGAAATGTGCTGGATCGGAATCATTTCCAGAAAAAATGTCGTAAAAGCGACGTTGACGAAGCTGTAGAAAGTAAAACTTTTTCCTACTTTCAGCCACCCTAACACAGCCACGGGGATGTTCAGGAGCAGCAGCAGGATACCGGGGGTCAAGCCGATGAGTTCCGACAAAATTTGCGCAATACCGGTAAATCCGCTGGCAAAAACATTGGCTGGAATAAGAAACAAATTCAGGCTCAATGCCAAGAAAACAGCACTGATGACAGCAACGATCAATTTCTTTATTTCTTCCAATATATTTATCTTTTTTGGCATGTAAGCTTGCTTCCCTCCATTATCCGGGGAATAATCCCCTGTCTCCTTCTAGTTTCTCCCATTTTTTCAGTTTGTAACAGGATAATTAGGAAGCAGGCTCCATATCCGCCATCAGCCGTGGGAAGTAGCGAAGGCGGCGGCGGAATCCGCTTCTTGCATGCACAAATCCCCGACTTCTTGAAACATTCAACAGCTTTCCTTTTAACAAAAAAACAAAAGGTGCGTCAAAAGGTTGTTATTTCCTTTTGACACACCTCTCTGTCTTCCATTACTCTCTCTTCAGCGAAGCCAGTTCTTCTGTGCTCAGAATATGCTTTTCCGGGCCGGCAGTTGTTTCCCCATCCCAGGACAGCATCCCGCCATTGTAGTTTGTTACCTGATGAAAGCCATTTTCCCGCATGAACATGGCAACATTTTGCGAACGGTTCCCGCTCCGGCAAACAAACACATACTCCGTTTCCTTGTCAAAGCCGTCCAGCAGAAGCGGAATCGAATGCATCGGCAACAAAGGGACGCCGGGAATGTGGGACGCCTCGTATTCTTCCGGCTCCCGGACGTCAATGACAATCGTATCTACTTCCTTCATTTGGAGAATTTCTTTCAATTCATCAGCATCAATCTGCTTAATGCCATCCTGATCAAAGCTCATTTTTGTCACCTCTTTATCAAAATATCAGATGTTATCTTAAGTTTACTTTATCGTGCTTGCTGAAACGAGTTTACTGCCCTGCGCCGTTATCAGCGGGAGCTTTATCCTCCACCGCTTTTTTCCGAAGCTGCCACAGCCGGTAGGAGTGGCTGACGATAACCTTTAAAACGGCGTACATCGGCACAGCGATCAAAAACCCTAGAAATCCGGCGAACCGGCCGGCGACAAGTATCAGCACCAGAATGGTCAGCGGATGAACAGACAGCTTTTTCCCCATCACCTGCGGGGAGATAAAATTACTTTCCACTTGCTGGACAACGACGATGGCGAGAATCACCCACACAGCCGTTATCGGCGACTGAATCAAGGCGACAATTACTGCCGGAACCGCACCGATCCAAGGACCGATAAACGGAATTAAATTCGTGAACATTGCTACGAGCGCAAGAATCAATGAATACTCGATACCGATAATCAAGTAGGAAATAAACATAAGAACACCGACACAAAAGCTGACAAACAGCTGCCCCTGAATATAGGAGCTCAGTGCTTTGTCCATATCATTCAGGATTCGCTTCCCTTCAATTTGCTGCTTTTCCGGAAAAAAACGAAGCACTTGATCGGGAGCTTTATGCCCGTCCTTCAAGATGTAAAACAGCATGAACGGGATCATTATCAGCATCATCAGCGCATTCGTCACCACGCCGAGAAGGCTGGCGACATTCGTGGTGATAAAATCAAAAGCATACATGATGTTGGAAGTGATTGTTTCACTGATGTTTTCAATGGAAAAGTTGTCCGACTGCTGAAACTGGGCGATCCACTCTACTTCCTGAAGCTGAATAATAATTTTCCGCACTTCGTTTACGAGAAACGGCATGTTGTTAACTAAGTTCATCACCTGCTTCTGCAAAGGCGGGCCGATAAGGAAAAAGAAGCCTGTCAGCAGACCGATAAAAGCGAGGTAAATAATGAAAATCGACAGACCTTTCGGAACTTTCTTCTCATGTAACCAGTAGACAACCGGCCGAAACAAATAAAACAGAACTCCGGCAACAAGGAAGGGAATAAACACCGTCTGGACAAAAACCACAAGCGGTCGAAACATAAAGGGAACCTTGGTGCCCAAGTATATAATCAACAGTATTAATACAGTAGCAATCAAAAAACGAAATAAGCGACGATCAAGCAACAAAAACCACCATCTTTCTATGTACTGGAATCATTGAGCATGTTCAAAAAGGCAATGGTTCCGCTCGATGCCCAGGCTACGAGAAAATCGCTTAGCCTACTTGAAAAGAATGCATCGGCTCCACTCATTGCACCGTGTTTGTTCAAAAAGATAAAAGGCAATCTTTTTGAACAAACACAATTATAACACATTATCGCCGGGCCGTTGATTATTTGTCATCGTAATCTTTTCTCATCCGGCGGTATTGTCCCGGCGTGATTCCTTCCCGTTTCTTAAAAATTCTTGAGAAATAGCCGACATCGGAAAAACCGCATTCCCTGGCAATCGTGGTTAAATTGAGGTGCTCATGGACGAGCTTCGCCTTCGCCATTGCGATCCGGTAGTAATTCAAATATTGTACCGGCGTCATTCCCAGCATTTTTTTCATGCAGCGCGTAAGATAGTCCGGGTGATAAAGTAAATCCTTTGCCATCTGCCGGATCGTAAACTGTTCCTCTTGGTAATGCTGCTTGATATATTGAATCATTTGATCCGTTACGCTCTGGGCACTGCTCGGCAGGTCGATGGCATCCTGCTGCAGTTCAATCATCAGCTCGTAAAAATAAAGCTGCTGTCTAAGTTTGTCTGCCGGATTGCTGGACTGATTCAGCTCGATGATTTTGATAAACGCCTCTTCCCCTCTGTGTTCGTTCCGGAAAGTACCGTAGTTCGGAAGATGAAGATTATATTCCGCCGATTCCGTTATCGTGCTGTCTTTCACCATGATATCCCACCAGTCAAATTCCTTTTTTTCCATATGCTCAAATGACTGCTCCAGTGTAAAATGTATCCAGTAGTATTCGGTTTCTTCCACGCAGCCTTTGTATCCTCCATGTGCCTTTCCAGGGGATAAAAAAAGATATTGCCCTTCCTTCAAAGCATATTCGTTGTTACCTTCCTTCATATATAAAGTCCCCTTGCTGACGTAGATAAAATCAAAAATGTGAAACACCCGATGAAAATGTTTTTCACCGATTCGGAATGTCGCTTTTCCACCTTTTATGAATATCGGTGCCGGCGGAATCTTAAATGTAATTATTTCCATCCACTGAACCTCCAGGTCGGTTTTGTACAATTATAATCGATTTGTTCTCTTCATTACCAGGGAATGTTCCATTATGATGGGGAAAGTGTATGTTTAAAAAGTAACTTTAAGTGATTGTTCAAAAAGAACGTTTTTTATCTTTTGGTTGTTTTCGTAAACATTGTTGCTTTTGGACTTCCTTCACGCCTTGCGTGAAGGGCAGAGCTTGCTTTGCTTACAGTCCAAAAGCAAAGACCAACATTTTTTTGAAAAGTGACTATCTTTTTGAACACGCTATTTAAGAACATCGACAATTCATTATGTTAGTGAGGTAGAGCATCATGGAAAAGAAAGCAACGAATAAGGCAGCGAAGATCACCTTGTTTGCTCTGACGTGGCCAATATTTATCGAAATTTTATTATATATGCTGATGGGGAACGCCGATACGCTGATGCTTAGCCAGTATGACGACAACGCCGTGGCCGCAGTGGGCGTTTCCAATCAAATCATGAGCATCATCATCGTCATGTTCGGATTTGTCGCAGCGGGAACAACAATTCTGATCGCGCAGAACCTCGGCGCCAAAAATAACGAGAAAGCCGGACAAATTTCCGTTGTCTCGCTCTGTGCAAACTTGATATTTGGTCTTCTGCTCGGCATTGTTCTGTTCTTCTTTGGGGAAAACATGCTGGCGCTGATGAACTTGCCCGAAGAACTGATGGAACCGTCGCTTATTTATCTGCAAATCGTCGGCGGCCTGTCGTTTATCCAGGCAATGATTATGACGCTCAGTGCGATTGTAAAAGGCTATGGTTTCACAAAGGACGCAATGTACGTTACTTTAGGCATGAACGTACTGAATGTTCTGGGCAATTATATATTTATTTTCGGTGCGTTCGGCGCGCCGGTGCTCGGCGTGGCCGGAGTGGCTATCAGCACGGCCGTCAGCCGGTTCATCGGTTTGCTCGTACTATTTATGATGCTGTACAAGCGGGTCAGCGGCGAACTGCCTTGGAGCTATCTGGTGAAAAAATTTCCGAAAGAGGAACTGAAACAACTGTTGAAAATCGGCATTCCTTCCGCCGGCGAACATTTATCGTACAATGCGTCGCAAATGGTCATCACCTATTTCATCGCTACGATGGGCACAGCCGCTTTGACAACAAGGGTATATGTGATAAACATTGTCATGTTCGCGTTTTTGTTCTCGATGGCCATCGGACAGGGAACGCAAATCCTTGTCGGTTATCTCATTGGTGAAGGAAAGATTAAAGAAGCGTATCATCGCTGTTTGAAAAGCCTGTGGGTGGCACTCGGCGCGTCCACCTTTATCATGATCATTTTTACTGCTTTTCGCGAAACAGTTCTCAAGATTTTCAGCGACAATCCGGAAATTATTCAGCTCGGCGGTCTTCTGATTATCCTTTCCATCCTGCTGGAGCCCGGAAGAGCGTTCAATTTGATTGTCACAAACAGCTTAAGGGCCGCAGGCGATGTGAATTACCCGGTTTACATCGGAATTATCACGATGTGGGGCGTTTCGGTGACCGTTTCTTACGGGGCGGGAATCGTGTTCGGGTTAGGCCTTGTCGGCATTTGGATTGCGCAAATACTCGATGAGTGGATCCGCGGTCTACTGATGCTGAAACGGTGGAAATCGCGAAAATGGGAATCAATGGCGTTCATTCAGAAAAAAACGGCGTCCGAAGCGGAAGATAAACAATTGACAATCACCACAGAATCATAGATAATATTAACAGACCTTTTTCTGGCTTAGCGAAGCTCGGAAAAGGTTTTTTCTTGGAAAGACTTGCGCTTTTCCTGAAAAGCGCCGTTGCTAAAAACAGCGCGGCGGCTGAAATCGTGAAACGCCGTCACTAAAGCGGTTCGCCTTCTTACCAAACCCGCTTCCAACAAGCGGTTTAAACACGATTTTTCCGAACGGATGCCATTAATAAAAATACATATTTATACAATAGATTCGTTTTCGTTATAAAAACAGCTTCACCCTTAATTATACTACTTATAAAAAATGCATTATTCTTTTTATTTCGACAATTTTCGATGACCTTCATCCTTCTGCGTTTCCTTAAACGACATAGGAAACGCATCCGCTATCACTGAGAATTTTTTGACAATCCTAGTGAGTTTTGATTAAATAAAATAGAATATCGGTAATGAATATACATTTTCCGGTATAAAATCTTACAAAAACCATCATTTAAGGGGGAATGACATTTGAAGAAGAAGTTTTATTCCGTGTTTGCTTTCCTTCTGACAGCTGTGGTCATTTTAGCAGGCTGTGGAGACGGCGATGGCAACGCGGAAGTGAATATCGGAAATCTGCAGCTTGGAACCGGCAGTGTCGGCGGTACATATTATCCGCTAGGTACTGAAATGGCCACCGTCATCAAAAATAATATCGAAGGCTACGACGGCTTTGATTTAAGTGCCGTGGCTTCGGATGCCTCCGTGGAAAACCTGCTTGAAATCGGCGACGGCAATTTCGATCTCGGGATGACGGTTCATTTGCCGGCTCTTGATGCGCTTAATGGCGAAGGAGAGTTCAGCGACGCTATCGACAACTTTGGTTTTATGGGTCACATTTATCCGGAAGTGATGCAAATCGTCACGCAGGAAAACTCCGACATTCAGTCGATTGAAGATCTGGCAGGGAAAAACGTGAACATCGGACCTCCGGGAAGCGGAACACAGGCTGCTGCCAAATTGATTCTAGCTGCCTACGGTCTTGAAGACGGGGACTATACTCCGTTTGAAGAAGGCTTCGGCGACGCAGCCGGACGCATTCAGGACGGCAACCTTGACGCGTCTTTCGGACTGCTCGGGCTGCCTGCCAGCGGAATTGAAGAGCTTGCTGTGCAACGGGAGCTTCGCTTGCTTCCAATCACTTCGGAGGCACTCAGCTATATCGAGGAAAACAGCGGCTATGCAGCGATCACGATTCCTTCCGACACGTATGATTTTCTTGAGGAAGACATCCAGGCAATTACCGCTTATGCCGTGCTCGTTGCTTCAACGGATAAAATCGATGAAGACCTCGGCTATGCAATGACAAAAGCCTTGTTTGAAAACAGCAGCCAAATTACCCACTCCCAAGGAGCACATTTAACGAAAGAAAATGCACTGCTTGGCTCGGACAATATTCCTCTGCATCCTGGTGCGGAGAAATACTTCAAGGAAGAAGGACTGCTTGAATAATCGCTTTGCTGCGGGTGTGTCTCAAAAGGGAAAAACCACCCTTTTGTGACACACCTATTTTTCAGATTAAGTTTCCCTTGTTTCCCGGACTTTTTGAACTTCTTCTCTAAAATGGTTGTTCAAAAAGGAGGACATAACTGCGGCAAGAAGATCGAGGCGCGGCAGGCTCGAGCAGCGGAGCGTACACGGGACGTACGTGAGCAGCGGAGAGGCAACGCAACGACGAGATTCGCAGGCGCTGTTTCCCGGACTTTTTGAACTTCAGTAAAAGACAGGATACGCTTAAGAAAGATGTATGTCGTACGGGAATATCGACGAAAACGCAGGAATCTCAACACGTTGTCCTACCTTTTCGTCGATTACCGTGCTCTTATTAAAAGGGAAGCGGATAAGACAAAGAAACGGTGTCTTATGTATGGACAGCAGCTTCTTCATTTTTCAATACGTCAGGAAGGTGAACATATGAAAGAAAAAGATACATTGACAGAAGAACAACAACAAGAGATGCTTGCAAAATATGACAAGGAGTCGGCCTACCGGAAAGATACAGGTAAATGGACATGGGTCATCTCATACCTCGCCATTTCCCTGACACTGTTTCATTTATGGCGGGCGCTGCCGATGAGCGGCGGGCCTCTCGGCTCGTTAATGCAAGGCGCTGTTCATTTAGGGACTGCATTAGGACTTATCTTCTTGTTATACCCTGCGAAAAAGACCGGAATAAAGCGCAGCGGCGTCCCGTGGTACGATGTCTTGTTAGCCTTTCTGGCAATGGGCTCCTACTACTACATTGTCTTTAACTTTGAAACGATAAACACCGGTATGTTCAGGCCGTCTTTTGTAGAAATCATCATTGCGACGGTGGGAATCGTTTTGCTGCTGGAAGGGACGCGAAGAGCTGTCGGACTGCCGATTATTGTCATCGCCCTCGTTGCCATCGCCTACGGGATGTTTGGCACAAACATCCCGTATTTCGGTCATGGCGGCTTTGACTGGACAAGCTTATCACGGCGGTTATTTTACACATCGAACGCGATCTTTGGAACACCGATTCAAATATCGTCCACCTATATTTATCTGTTCCTGTTTTTTGGGGTGATGTTAACAAAAACCGGTGTCGGACAATATTTTAATGACTTAGCCTTTGGCGCCACCGGTCGCTATACCGGCGGAACTGCGAAAGCCGCCGTTGCTGCTTCCGCTATGCAAGGGATGGTTACCGGAAGCTCCGTTGCCAATACGGTTGCCTCCGGCTCGTTTACGATTCCGATGATGAAGCGGGCAAAGTTCCGGCCGGAATTCGCAGCGGCTGCAGAAGCATCCGCTTCTACAGGCGGACAAATCATGCCGCCGATCATGGGAGCTGCCGCGTTCATCATGGCGGAATATGTGGAAGGCATCAGCTACAGTGACATCATTATCATTGGCATCATTCCTGCCATCCTTTATTTTTCCGGCGTTTTCATGGGTTCCCACTATGAAGCGAAGCGTTCCGGCATCACCGGACTGCCGAAAGACCAGCTGCCGACGATGAAAGGTCTTGCCAAGCGGGCTGATCTATTGCTGCCGCTTGTTGCGATTATTTTTATGCTTGTCGGCGGCTATACCCCGACAGTGGCCGCGTTGACAGGTATCGGCGTAGCCTTCGGTGTCAGCTTTATCCGGGAAGAAACCCGCATGGGCTTCAAGGATGTCATCGGCGCTCTGGAACAAGGCGCCCGAATAGCCTTGCCGGTTATCGCTGCTTGCGCCACCGCCGGGATCATTGTCGGCATTGTCGTCATCACCGGTTTAGGTGGAAAAATTGCCGGTGGCCTGCTCGACATCGCCGGAAACAACTTGTTCCTGCTGCTGTTCTTTACGATGATTGCTTGCATTCTGCTCGGCATGGGGCTGCCTACTACGGCTAACTATGTTGTTACTGCTACTATGGCTGCCCCGGCGTTGATTAACTATGGTGTCGAGCCAATCGCTGCTCACTTCTTTGTTTTTTACTTCGGCATCGTGGCGGATATTACCCCGCCTGTCTGCCTGGCTGCTTATGCCGGAGCCGGAATAGCGGGAGCCAATCCGATGAAGGCAGGGGTCAATGCGTTTAAGCTGGCGATTGCCGCTTTCATCATTCCATATATTTTCGTCTATAATCCGGTTTTACTGCTGCAAAACGCATCCGTTGTTTCCCTTATTCCTGTGCTGATTACAGCGATGCTGGGAATGGCTGCGATCAGCGCGGCGATGATGGGCTATTTTGTTTACAAACCGTATTGGATAGAAAGATTCTTACTGTTTGCCGCAGGGATCATGCTGATCGTTCCTGGCAATCTGCCGGTGGAACTGTCCGGCTTCGCCCTGCTGATTGCTATCGGCACCATGCAATTTTTCCGCAAGAAAAAACAGGAAGAAGCACCGGCAGCTTCATAATCTCCCTGTTTCCATGAAAAAATAGCGGGGTCGCAAAAGGGAAATTATCCCTTTGTGACCCCGCCATATTTTTTTAGCGGATTTCAAAATGTCCGGGAAACAGCGCCAGCGAATCTCATCGTTGCGTTGCCCCTCCGCTATTCACGTACGTTCAGTGTACGCTCCGCTGCTCGGGCCTGCCGCGCCTCGACCTTTCTTGCCGCTGTTGTGTCCTCCTTTTTGAACACAAATATTTTTTTAGCGGATGTTCAACTTACGTTATTAGTCATAAAACACATCAAATTTGTTCCAAAGCCCTTCCAGCTCGTGCAAACGCTGCTCCACCTGCTTATGCTGTGAACGGGTGAGCGCTGTAATCAGCGCGCTCGCGATGCTCATCGGAGCGGAAAACGAATCGATGAAGGAATTGATTTCCGTCGATGCAATAATATTGAGATCGCCGTACGGGACAAGCGGACTCATCAAGTGATCCGTGATCACAAGTGTTTTTGCCCGCTGCTGCTTGACGAATTTAAGCACTTCCACCGTGCGTTTCGTATAGCGGGAAAAGCCGAGGCCGATGACCAAATCCTGCTCCGAGATATCCAGCAGATGTTCGGATACGCCGTCAGCCTGTCGAATCATTTCCGTGTTCTGTAGAACAAGATCAAGATAAAATTCAAGAAAAACTCCGATGCTTGCCGCGCTGCGATAAGCAATAATATAAATGCGCTTTGCTTCTACAATGGCTGTTACCGCCTTCTCAAAAACATCCGGCTCCATTTGGCTTAACGTCATTTTTAAATTTTGAATATCGTCGGAAAGAATTTCAGAAACAACGTGTTCTGTACGCTCATTTTCATCGGTCGTCCGGACAAGCACTTCCGCAGAGGTCATTTTCCTTTGCAGCGCCTCTTGAAGATGACGCTGTAAATCCGGATAGCCTTTGTAGTTTAAAAAGAACGCAAAACGGATCACGGTTGCTTCGCCCACCTTGACATTCTTGGCGAGCTTGGACGCTGTTAAAAATGGCGCGGTTTCATGATTTTCAATCAGATAGCCGGCGATTTTTTTATGGGATTTACTCATCCGTTCACGATTTTTAACAATTCGTTGATAGACATCGCTTTCCAACATACGCTTCCCCCCTCTTGACCATTCCTGCCGCGAGCTTCAGTGTTCCCTGCAAAGAATATTCCATAAATGAAAGGCGCGCTTTCTTTTTTGGAGCATCCTCGGTGCCACGTCATGGATAGAGAGCCCCACGTTTATCACCGGCGATGAGCAGTACTCTCATCATCTCCGGGGCTGAGCGCCTTTATCACACACGGAAACATTGCTTTTGGAACGCGCGCATACAGTGAATGTTCAAAAAGGGACGGAAACAGCAGCGGGAATTCATAGCGTCTGCATTGCGTTATCTCGTCCCCGGCTGCTCACGCAGTGCGGACAATCCGATCATCGTGACCGCGAGCTTCCAAACTAGTTCTTCTTTTTGAACACGCGCTTCAACACTGTCTCGTATGCCGTTAACGTCAGTTCCAGTTCCCGTTCTCCATGCGCCGTTGATATACTGTAACGGTTAAGCGGCTTCGTGTAAATTCCTTCATTTAACAAATGGAAGTCGATTTGCTTTCTTAACTCAAGATCTGTTTTTTGAAGATCGCGATAATGGCGAATAGTCGTTTCCGTACAAACAACATTGAAAATCGTCCCCACCCCTACAGCTTTCAATGGAATGCCGTTTTTTCTGCCGAGAGCTTCAATGTCCTTCCTCATAGTTTCAGTATACAACACTGTGTGAGCAAAGTCCTGCTCCAGCCGATGTATCGCTGCCAATCCTGCCGCAAGGATGGTAGGGTGGCCGTTATACGTCCCGCTGTGGAAGAGTATTTCCCTAGCAGCAGAGGATTTTCCTTGTCCGACGTCAAAAACATCTCCGTTGCCTTTTGGGCGGCTGCGATTCAATATCGCTTCCTTGCCGCCGACAATGCCGATGGGAAACCCGCCGCCGACGACTTTTCCTAATGTCGTAAGATCTGGTTTGACTCCGTACAACTCCTGGGCACCGCCCATCGCAACGCGAAACCCGGTCTTTACTTCGTCAAAAATCAAGGCAATCTGAAGCGTTGCCGTAAGCTTCCGTAAGTCTTCGATAAATTGTTTTTCTGCTGGGATGAAACCGCCTTGCACCGGCTCGATAATAACAGCTGCCAATTCGTCTGCATGCTGCCGCAGTAGTCTTTCCGTTGCTTGCCAACGATTGAACGGGAGAATCACCGGGCGCTGATCAGTGAACATTTCCAGTCCCGACGACTCCGGTACAGGCCGCGGATCATCCATCTCCCCCGCGGCGACCAGCGGCGGATTAATACTGTAAAGTACCTCATTATATCCGCCGTGATAATGCCCTTCGAACTTGGCAATCCTTTTTTTACCCGTGTATGCAGTGGCAAGCCGGATGGCAAGCAGCGTTGCCTCCGTTCCGGAATTGGTATATCGGAGCCTTTCCATGGAAGGATAATATGCTTGAATTTTTTCCGCAAATCGGTATTCAAGCGGATGAGGCGTACCAAACAAAACGGTGCCGTCCTTTGCCAGCTGATCAGCCATCGCCTGCTTTATGTCATCGTGCCCGTGTCCCAGCGCAAGGGAGCCGTAAGCCATTAAATAATCGATATACTGATTTCCGTCCACATCCTTGATCCACGCCCCGCCTGCGGATTCCATGACGACAGGATACGGTGAAAAATGTTTGATATTCGCTGTCACGCCTCCTGGTAAATAATTTGCTGCTTTCTCCATTTCCCTGTATGAATTTTTTGTTCTGTTACTGTACTTCATCATCGGATGCTCAATGTTTTGAATCGCCATCTTGACTTACCTTCCCCTTTCCTTCCATCCTTCATTTTTATGAAGGATTTATTTCATTTTATGCCATTTAAGCTTGGTTGTGAAGGGGGAATTTCACGATTAGCAGAGAACGGGCCGTTTTTCCGGGGAAATCTTCCGCACTTTTGTTGCTCGTTTCCCCGTTTTTGTTGTGGATAGCACTTCCCCCCCTCGCTGAAAAATTACCTCGCGTCCATAAGCGTGAGTGCGAAAAGCCAACGGGTGTCCTTCCCAGTCGGATCGGCTTGCTAATATTCTATAAGTGTTTGTTCAAAAAGATTGTTTTTTATCTTTTTGAACAAGCACGAAGCAACAAGCCATACTTCACTGAGAAGCTGCGAGCTGTCTCATAGTGCCATCGCGGGCGATGGTACTTGGATAATCCTCAGCGCTATACTAGCAGAGGAAGAGACAATGAGTGGAGCCGATGCCTTCTTTTCAGGCTGGCTGTGAGTGGTTTTCTCAGAGTCAGGATGACGACATTCCGCTGTTACTCACAAATGCAACCTGAATGTGCTTCATCGAGTAAATTTGCGTCGAGTAACCGCAGACGCAGGACGTGAGTGGTACTTAAGCGGAATTGGAGGATGGCGACATTCCGCCGTTGTCATAGGACGTGGGCAGCATTTAGGTGGAATTGGGCGCATCGTGCGGAACCATTGCCTTTTTGAACAGACTCTATAAGTGTTTGTTAAATAAAACGAAAAAATCAAAGAAAAGTGAAGGAAATATTTCATTTCATAATAAAAATTGATGTTTTCCTCCGTTTTTGACCAAATTTGCCGATTGCGTTTATAATGAAAAAGAGAAAGCGACAAATATGATGATGGAGGATGATATAATGGCGCAACCGAAGTACATTATGAACATTGATAAAATTGCCCAGATTCCGGAAGACGAACGGAAAAAGCTGAAGCAAATCACTGAAAAGTATGTGTTTCGGGTAAATGAATACTATCTTAACCTGATTGATTGGAATGATCCGAACGACCCGATAAAACAACTCGTTATACCAAACGAAGGAGAATTGGATGAATATGGTCGCTGGGATGCTTCCGATGAAGACACGAATTATGTAGTGCCAGGCTGTCAGCACAAATATGATACAACGGCGTTGTTAATCGTTTCTGAAGTATGCGGAGCCTACTGTCGTTACTGTTTTCGTAAGCGCTTATTCCGCAACGATATTAAGGAAGCAATGGCAGACGTCCAGCCGGGAATCGATTATATTAAAACGCATCCGGAAATCAACAATGTCCTCTTGACCGGCGGCGATTCTTTGATTCTAGCAACAAGAAAGTTACGCGGGATCCTTCAGCAGCTAAGGGAAATTCCGCATGTAAAAATCATTCGTTTAGGGTCAAAAATGCCGGTTTTCAATCCGATGCGCATTTACGAAGACGATGAGCTGCTGGAATTGATTAAGGAGTATTCCACTCCGGAGCGGCGAATCTATGTCATGGCACATATTAATCATCCAAGAGAAATCACCCCTGAAGCTAAAAAAGGCTTTGAAGCACTCCACAACGCAGGTGCTATTGTTGTCAATCAAACTCCTGTCTTAAAGGGAATTAACGATAATCCTGACGTTTTGGCAGAATTATTGGATAAACTGTCATGGGCCGGGGTGACGCCATATTATTTCTTTATCAACCGACCTGTTGCCGGAAACAACGCCTTTGTGTTAACGCTGGAAGAAGCATATAACGCGGTGGAAAAAGCGAAAGCCAAAACTTCCGGTCTCGGAAAACGGGTTCGGCTGTCCATGAGCCATACTTCGGGAAAAATCGAAATATTGGCTATTGACAACGGCAAAGCATATTTAAAGTATCATCAATCCCGCGATGGAAATTACGGCAAATTCCTTGTTCTTGACTGTCCGAAACACGCAGCCTGGTTCGATGATTTACCAGGAAATGAGCAGTACTGGGAAAAGCCGAAGAAAAAGTTGTCCGGCTTTATCGGAGCCAATGAAAAAATCTCTTCCGCGGAGCGCGAACCAGTCAAAACAAACTAGCTTTCCCCATCTATTCTCCCTAACTTCATCCTTTCACATGAAAAAGCGATCCATCAGAAAAGAGCAGCACTTCCCCTCATAAGTTGGGGAGAGTGCCACTCTTTTTTTTAGAGCTTGTTCAAAAAGATAAAAAACGATCTTTTTGGACAAACACTTATACAAAATACTCATATCAAGTGAATACTCTTTCTTGTAAAATAGAAGGATAATAATGCTCATCTATCCCAATAACCGATTCGGAGAGATTTTACATGAAAGGTATTCTGCCCATACTTCTTTTTCTTACCGTTATCATTGGCGGCTGTACGTCGAATGATCTGCAGTCTGTTTTTCCGTCTGCAGAATCGTATCCGAAATTGGAAAAATATCCGTTTACGGTTGAAACAATGAATACAGCGATAAATCAGGATACTGAAGAATTTTCCATTTTTTTTAAAGTTACGAATGTTTCTGATAACGCTGTTTCGCCTGACGAATTTGCTTTTCAATGGCCGGAATATGTTTTTGATAACGCGGAGACAGCTTATCAAATCGTCAAAAACAAGATTGTTGACTCGGAAAAAGATACAAGCCTGGAAGAAAACGAATACGCCGTGGAGCTTTCACTTGAGCCGCTGCCTAATAAGGAAACGAAATATATTCAAATTCCATTCTACATCACACCTGACCTTTACAAGGACGGCTATCCTTTTCCATTAACCGAGCCGGAAACGGAACAGCTGGTTACCGGCGACTTGCGGTTAAACAACATCAGCATTGAGAACGAAATTATCCGCTTTGTTGTGGAGGATGGACATCCTGAAGCGAACTATCGACACATTGCTTATATGTTCCATATTACCGAGGACAAGCAAGTCGTTTATCCCCTCTTTACCCGGACGGACAGCAAAAAAGACGGTCTTCATGTGGAACTGGAATTTGCCCGCAAGCTTCAACTGCCGACGACTTTCTTTGTTCAGCGTACGACTGTGTCACTGCCAAATTGGCGGTACTCGTTTCAAATTCCTGTATCATAGTGTGTGTTCAAAACGATCGCTCGTTATCTTTTTGAACACACAGCCCTTAGACAGAATGGATGTGCAGCGAGCGAACCATTGCCTCATTTGAACACCCTCTCTTCGCAACATATCGGAGAAATCAGCAGCACAAGGAGCTGTTTCATAAGGGAAGATCCCTTTTTGGAAACAGCTCCTTCCATCTTCAGTCGAAATCATCATCCTCTTCCGGCATGTATCCAGTCGGCGGCAAAGCGCCGGGAGACGACGGCATCCCCGGCGTTGGCGAAGGTGCTTGCGGCGCCACCGGCGTTGGATAAGCGCCTGGCGGTCCATAATGCCCGCCATGACCGGTCAATGGTTCCCCCGGCACGGTACCATAGCCATAATTTATCGGAGCATGCGATTGTGGCATCACGTATCCAGTTTGTGGCGCCGGATACGGATGCGGTGTGGGATATGGTTGCGGCTGTGCCGGATATCCTGGTACTGGATATCCCATTCCATACGGACCATGCATTGGAGCAAATCCTGGACCAGGCACAGCCCCCATCCCCGGAGACATCCCGGCAGGATGCGGCATCATTGGACCTGAAAACGGCTGAACCGGCTGACCATACATCATGTTTTCATCATGAACCGGCGCTGCTTTATATTTCGGCATCATCTGTGCACCCAGCGGCATTGGACTTACATGGGATTTAGCATATCCTTTTGGTGAATTACAATTACAGCTCATTTATTTACCCCTTTCGTCCTGTTCGGAAAACTTGGTTGTTCTCCGTTCATAGTATGATACAGAAGAAAAAACGTGACTTTCACCTATGGAAAACGCCGTTTCGGGACAATGACATGCTGAGTAAATCCTTCTTTGAACCTTGATCAAAGACAGGCACTTTCTTTTTTTCTCAAAATCTGCACAGGAGCATGCCCCCTCTCTCATTTATATGCCCGCATGCAAGTAACATTCACCAAGCGCCAAAACGGAGTGCTTCGTTTTTTAGAAAGACGCTTACCGGAGACGGAGACAACAGCGAAAACTCTGCTGCTGCCTTGCACGGCTCACATTCTCCCTCCCCCCTCCCACTTTGAAGAACATCCTGCCTACCGCTGTCATATTCTAAAAAAAAAGGCCGCTACCGTAAACTTCGTTGCTTTTCGCCCCCCTTCCTTTTTTTGCTTTGTATAAAGGTGCCTGGCAAGCCTGGCTTACGGTCCGCACCAGCCTTTAGAGCGTGTTCAAAAAATGAGGACATAACAGTGCGAGAAGTACAAGGCGAGCAAAGCGTACACAAAACGTGCGTGAGCAGCACAGAGACAGTGCTAGCATTGCATTTCGCAGGTACTGTTTCCCGGACTTTTTGCATATCCTCTTTTAAAAAATGACTACTGTGAGGGATGAACGGTGGGGGTTATTGCACCTGTGAAGACATTGACAAAGGACAACGAGTCAATTTATATCCGGGCCGCACAGACAAGTGACGGCTTGCAGATGCAGCGGTTAACGGAGGAAGTAATTAAAGAAGAAGACGGCTTAATCATGACGATGGACGATTTTACAATGACTGTTGAACAGCAAGCGGAAAAAAACGGCTATTTTTTGCAGCATCCGAAAGCGATTACCCTCGTTGCTGAAAGAAACCGGCAGATCATCGGCATCTTAACCATCGAACCTCAGTTCCTAATGAAAACAGCCCATCGCGGGACACTCGGCTTGATTGTGAAAAAATTTTTCCGCTCCCAAGGAATCGGCAAAGCACTAATGATCCAAGCAATCCGCTGGGCGAAAATTGATGGACAATATGAAAAGCTCGAATTGGAAGTACTGGAAAATAATCTACAGGCAATTTCCCTGTACAAGCGGCTCGGCTTTGAACTGGAAGGAGTAAAGCTGTGTGGCGTCAAACATGACAATACGTATGAAAACCTGCATCAAATGGGATTGTTTCTAAAATAATCCCACAGCAACAATTCAATCCGGACTGACGCCTCTCCTCCCCGCGCTTATCCCACCAAACAAAATATGGTATGATAAGCGATAGCACAAAAGGCACTGGAGGAGTAGCGAATGAAGATCGTTGTAACCACGTTAAATGCAAAATATATTCACACCTGTCTGGCATTGCGATTGTTGAAAGCCTATGCCGCACCGAAATACGATGTGGAAATGGTCGAGTTTACAATCAAAGACCCAGAAGTGCATGTCGTGTCCGATTTATTTGCCAGAAGCCCCGATGTCATCGGCTTCAGCTGTTATATTTGGAACATCGAAAAGACGATTCAAATCGTCAGCATGTTAAAAAAAGTGCTGCCGGAAACAAAAATCATCCTCGGCGGCCCGGAAGTTTCCTATGATACCGAGCAATGGATGGCACGCATTAAGGAAGCCGATTTCATCGTGCGCGGGGAAGGAGAAGAAACATTTAAACAACTGCTTCGACAAATCGAGACAGATGGAGCTTATGATACAATTGCCGGACTGGCATTCCGGAAGGATGGAAGCATTGTCCTCACGCCAAGCCGGCCAAATTTGGATATTACGAAAATTCCGACACCGTACCGCTTTCCTCAGGATCGGGACAGCCTCGGAAAACGAATCGTCTATTTTGAGACAAGCCGCGGTTGCCCGTTCCAATGTCAATTTTGCCTGTCATCCATTGAAGTCGGCGTTCGTTATTTTCCCATGGAACAAGTAAAATCCGACCTGCTCTACTTGATTAACAACGGGGCAAAAATGATCAAATTTATCGACAGAACGTTCAATATCAAACGGGATTATGCCCTGGAAATATTTCAGTTTCTCATCGACAACCACGGCGGCTGCCAATTCCAATTCGAGATAACGGCGGATATCATGCGGCCTGAAGTATTGGAATTTTTAAACAAGCATGCGCCCGCCGGCATCTTCCGCTTTGAAATCGGCGTCCAGTCAACAAACGATCACACAAATGATCTCGTAAAGCGTCGGCAAAACTTTAACAAGCTGGCGAGAACAGTCACCCTTGTGAAAGAGGGAAAAAAAATCGACCAGCACCTCGACCTCATCGCCGGCTTGCCGGAAGAAAACTATGCTTCCTTCCGCAAAACGTTTAACGATGTGTTTGCCCTCCGGCCGGAGGAGCTTCAGCTCGGCTTTTTAAAAATGCTCCGCGGGACAGGGATGCGCGCCATGGCGGAGCAATTCGGCTATCAATACATGGATCACGCCCCGTATGAAATTCTCTCCAATAACGTGTTGAGCTTTGCCGAGATGACGCGCATCAAACGGGCGGAGGATATTTTGGAGAAGTTTTGGAATCAGCATTATCTCGATCATACCGTGGAGTATTTGATCGATCATGTGTTTGAGACGCCATTTGATTTTTTCCAGCAGTTCGGTGATTTTTGGGACGAGCAGGGCTGGGGAAAAATCGGCCATCAATTTGACGAGCTTTTCACGCGCCTGTTCCAGTTTTTGCAAGGCATCGAGACAAAGCAGCTCGCGCTGATCGAGGGGCTGATGAAAGTCGATTATTTGCTGCATTACCGGCATAAGCCGCGAAAAAAATGGTGGTCTCCGACCGTCGCAAAGGACGAGCTGCCTGAACTGAGCGGCGGGGTCCTCAAACAGTTCCTTTCTGGGCAAGGTCTGTCAAAGCACGTCATCGTTGAAAAAATTCCTTTCCATGCTGCGGAATGGATTCGCTGCCGCCGGCTGGTGGAAGGGCCGCATCTGTTTATTGTGCATTACGATCCAAAAGCAACGCGACCGGTCTATTACACCGAAACAATCACAGACGCGGGCCGACTCAGCAGTTAACAGGCTGTTGAATAAGCGGATCTTTAAATGATCATGTACGAAGCAGATGGCTGCCGGAAAGATGTTCGGCAGCGCTCCCTTCTTGACCAAACGATTGTCGCGGATGTTGACAGCGGTCATTTTATGCTAGAATATCGTTATTCTATCTTTTTGAGCAACACTATGAATCTATGACAGAAGGTGAATATCATCGAATCCGCCGGAAAACCCATTTTAGAGATCAAAAATTTATCGAAGGATTTTGGTAACAACCGGGTGTTAACCGGAATTGACCTGACCGTTTATGAAGGAGAAATCATCGGGTATATTGGACCGAACGGAGCAGGCAAAAGCACCACGGTAAAGATCATGCTTGGCTTAATTGATGACTACAACGGACAAATTACAATTTTCGGAGAGAATATCGCAGCAGGGGATCAGACGTATAAAAAGCGAATCGGCTATGTTCCAGAAACAGCCGACCTGTACGAAAACTTAACGGCGCAGGAATACTTAGTATTCATTGGCGAACTTTACGGAATGGAAGCGGAAGAAGCCGATTGGAAAGCTCTGAAACTCGTCCGGCTGTTTGAAATTGATAACGTCTACCATACTAGAATCGCCTCTTTTTCCAAAGGAATGAAACAAAAGGTTCTGATTATCTCCAGCCTGCTGCACAACCCTGATTTACTGTTTTTGGACGAGCCGTTAAGCGGACTTGATGCCAACAGCGTCATGGTAGTCAAGGAAATTCTGGCACAGCTTGCCGCGCAGGGCAAAACGATTTTCTACTCTTCCCATATTATGGACGTCGTTGAAAAAATCAGTCACCGGATCGTCCTGCTGTCTGAAGGGAAGCTCGTTGCCGACGGGAGCTTCGAGGAACTGAAGCAGCAGAATATAGAAGGTTCGCTGGAAGAAATTTTTAATCAGCTGACCGGCTTTGACAGGCATAAACAAATTGCGGAAGAATTCACAGCAATCGTTCAGGGAGACAGAAAAAATGGGCAACTTTAACATCCTGAAAGTTGTCGATCGGGGTAAAGGTCTATTTACAAAGCTGGGAATTGATTATCCTGTGATGAGAACGATCCTGCAAGTTAAGCTCACGATGGACCGGCGGCGGATTCCCACGATTCTCGACAACAACCGCAGCAAAAACAAAAAGGGCGACGCGAATCAGTTTTTAAAATCCCTTTGGGTATACGGGTTTATCGGCCTTGTTTTAGTTCCCTTTCTCTTTTTCACGGAAAGCTATCTTTTTCCGATGAGCATTGTTTTCGGCATCTTGATGTTTATGCTGATGACATCGATGATCTCCGATTTTTCTCAAGTGCTGCTGGACGTCCGCGACAAAAGCATTTTACATACGAGGCCGATCAATAAGCGGACGATCAATGCCGCAAAAATTGTCCATGTCGGAATTTATATGTTTTATCTGACGGCGGCGATTACTGCCGTGCCGTTAGCGGTCAGCGCTTTTGTCCGCGGAATCGGTTTCTTCTTTACGTTTCTTGGACTGATTATCCTGATGAATATGCTGATCATCGTCATGACGGCGCTACTTTATCTTTTGATCCTCCGCTTTTTTGACGGAGAAAAATTAAAGGATATTATCAATTACGTCCAAATACTCTTATCCGTTGCCATCGTTGTCGGTTATCAGCTCGTTATCCGTTCCTTTGAGTTGATCGACTTCGAGCTGTTCTTTACACCGCAATGGTGGCATGTTTTCCTTCCTCCTGTCTGGTACGGTGCAGTGTTTGAATTATTATTGACAACAAATATAAGCGGGATATTGGTTCTCTTTGCAGCAATGGCCATCCTCCTGCCGTTCCTGTCGATTTATATTTACATTCAGTCGATTCCGGCATTTGAGCGGAACTTGGAAAAGCTGTTGAATCATGCGGCACCGAAAAAGAAGCGCTCGGCATTTTTCTGCAAGCGGATCGCACAAATGATCTGCTCCGATAAAGAAGAAAGGGCATTTTATCACTTTGCACGGCTGATGATGAAAAACGAGCGGCAATTTAAACTGAAAGTATATCCCACCTTCGGATTCTCATTGATTTTTCCGTTCATCATGATTTTCAATGAGCTTCGCATGTCTTCCTGGGAAGAAATTTCCTCGGGAAAAAGCTATATGTGGGTGTACTTTGCAGCACTGATGATTTCAACTATCATCATGATGCTCCGCTATTCTGAAAATGCCAAAGGGGCCTGGATCTACAAGGGGTTGCCTATTCACAACATCAAATCGCTTTCCAGAGGGACGCTGAAGGCGTTCATGATTCATATGTATTTACCTGTTTTCAGCATATTGAGCCTGGCACTCATGCTGGTATTTTCCGTCAGCATCCTGTTCGACTTAATCGTTGTCTTCCTGGCTTCCTCCGTATATGTCATCGTTTGCTTTAAACTAATTAACGGTGACAAGCTGTTTTTTTCCGAGCCGTTTGAAATGGCGCAACAGCAGGATACGGCAAAAGTGATTGCCTCCTTTTTCCTGCTTGGTGCCATGGTCGGGATTCATTTTCTGGTATCATTTCTGAACTACGGCATCTATGGTTACGGGGCGCTCTTGCTTGCCATCAACCTCCTTCTCTGGAAAAAAGCATTGTAGCAAACAAAAAGCTGCTTAAGGCTCCCTGACAGGCCGGTTTCTCGCCTGTTGGGGAGCCTTTTTTGCAGCGTGCCGGAAGCTGGCATACGATGATTATTTCCGCTTTCTTTTTCCTGTCGGGAAGGAGGTTTCACTTGCCTTAAAATTGTACACCGGCTTCATAAAGCGTTTGATTTCCGCCGTTTCTTCAATTTTTTCCAATATTTCCTCCGCTGATTTATACGCCATTGGAGCTTCATCCAATGTTTCTGCGGACACGGAGGTGGTCCATATCCCTTTCATTGTTTCATGAAAATCACTCAGGCTCAAGGTATTTCTCGCCTTCGTTCTGCTCAGAACACGACCCGCTCCATGAGGGGCAGAGCAGTTCCAATCATCGTTGCCTTTTCCGACAGCAATGATGGAACCATCCCTCATGTTAATCGGAATAACCAACCGCTCCCCCTTTTGCGCGGAGACAGCCCCCTTCCGCAACATCATTTTGTCGGTATCGATATAATTGTGAACGGTATCGAACCGCTCCAGTTCCTCGAATTTCATGTTTTTGACGATCGCTGCCGCAATTTCCTCCCTGTTCGCCGCAGCATACTGCTGAGCCAGTTTCATGTCATGGATATAGTCGTGAAAATCATCGCCTTCTAAATAGGCTAACTCATCGGGAATCACAGGATGCTTCTCGTTATACTTCATTAATTCCGCTTGAATTTCCTGATGGCGTCCTTCTGCTTTTAATTGTTCTATGATGCCGGACACATCGCCTCTTCGATGGTTAGCAATCGCCAGTTTTTGATAGTAATTGGCAATCCTGGCGCCGACATACCTGCTTCCGGTATGAATCGTTAAATAATGAAAGCCGTCCGTATCGACGGAAACTTCGATGAAATGATTTCCCCCGCCAAGCGTTCCCATACTGTACCGGCTTTTGTTCTCGCTTAACATATGTTTTGCAATAAATTGATCTGGTTCCGGGAACGGTGTTTTCACCAATTCCGCTCCCTCGTCGGAGTGAATGTCCTGACCGCTCGGTACAAAAGTGCGAATCACGCGGTCCAATTCGTTGAAATCGATCTGCTTATTCTGCAGCTTGACCGTTAAAACGCCGCACCCCACATCAACCCCCACAAGGTTCGGCACCACCTTATCCTGCAGCGCGATGGTCGTTCCGATCACGCATCCTTTCCCGGCATGATAATCAGGCATGATCCTGATTTTTGTTCCTTTCAAAAACGTCTGATGACACAGTGTCTTAATTTGCTCCAACGCCGTTTCCTGAGGATGGTTAGAAAAAACCTTCGCTGTCGTCTGCTCCCCCTTTACAGTAATCACAATGTTTTTCTCCTTTTCATAGCTTCAGGTATGTTTCCTTTGTTTTTTCAAATGATAGAATTGAATTAATAATAACACGATCATTGGCAAAAGAAAATTGTAGTCGATAATCTTTAGGGATAAAGCGATATGTTCAAGGGTATCAATTTCACCGTATATTTTATGACCATCAGCACTTTCCCATGAAATGGCTGGTGATTGAAAAAGGATCGCGAATTTTTCTCTAATTTCATCCTTTAAATGCGGCGCGATGATGGCAACATTCACTAAAAATAAGATGGACGAAAGGAACAAACATACTTTTATTTTTTTGCAGTTGGCGAAGGCAGCTGCTAGTTTATTCCTGTAATAATAAAGTCCGAAGACAGCGATGAGGAAGAATAATATATTCAAATGGTAGATAAGAAACGGCTGTAATGCGAATAAGAAAAAAATAGATTGTAAACATGATGGTTAAAATAAAAAAAGCAGCGCGCATGGTTCGATCAACTCCCGAGTCTTGTTACCATCTACAATGGTAACCCATCTTTTTTCCAACATCAATGATTTAACCAATGTCATCGTGGTGAAGAACACAATTCTTTCAATGCTCAAGAGGACGTTCGCTTTTTCATACAAACATCCTCAAACACAATTCCGTGTAAATTCAAATAAGGGCAATAACGCGGATTCAGCGGCAGTTCCGAGAACAGAGCAATGAGAAGCGGATAACATCCGTGATATCCGCAAGGCTTGTTGCTACGGGCTTTGTTAATGATATCTTCTAATACTTTCGCCGGTATAAACGTATTTTGACAAACAACCATGGCGCGATCCACAGCCCCCATAAGCCGATGAGTGCGTACCGCAGTCCGTCAAACAGCCATGCTTCCGGAAATACCGCTTTCAATCCTGTCTGTAAAGCGAAGATGCCGGCAATACCGACAAGATATGCGGCAAGCCGATTCACCCATGAAGAAGGGATAACCATGTCCAGCTTATTTTTTTCGATAAAATAACCGATTCCGCCTCCCAATAAGAAGCCGCCGTATCGATACCCTTCCGGCTCAGGAAAAATCAGCACCAGCATCAACGGAACAATGACTGCCAAAATGAACTTTACCATTTCTGTCAATGAATCAATGATATTTTCAATAAAGCGTGCCACCAGCAGGATAACTGTGGCAATTGCCATCCCTCCGATAATGTCAGCAGGCCAGTGGACACCAGTATACAAGCGGGAAAATGAAATAAGAAGCACTAAAATGATGGAAAAAATCCAGAAGGAGCGTTTTTTAACACTAGCTGCAATATACCACCATAATGTTGCAGAGCCTTGTGCGTGACCGCTCGGAAAGCTGTCATGAGGAAAGTGTGTACCGACTTCAGCAGACTCGACATAAAGCGAGTTGATTCCTTCTGTTCCGACAGGGCGTGTAATGGCAAAAGTCATTTTAAGAAACGATTTTATGTATACAGAAAGAACGAGAACATATAACAGCCTAATGCCGAATTTTTTTGACACACACCAGTAAACAAAAGGCAGGACGAGGAAGTAAAACGTCTCATTCCCCATAAAAGTCAACACCCAGGCAAGCTGATCAAGCAGCGGTTGCTGCAAACCAGTGAAAAATCTAACTATCTCTGTTTCCCATTCGCGCAACGTGGACACCTCCTTTCATCCGTTTGATTGCGTGACAACAGGTTGGATATGAAGCAGTCCAAACCGGAGCAATGAAAAATTCTTATTGCCGCCACAATGCTATTATATGATGAATCTTCCACAGCCTGTACTTTTAATTGTTAAAATTGAGGATTTTATGAACATGTCTGTCTGCCTCTGCATGTTTTCAAATATTAGATTATAATAATAATGTTAATTACCAGACGAAAAGAGGGTTGTGACATGTACATTCGTACAATAAAGGGAATCGTCCTTTTTATCGTATTATCCATCGCTGTTGCCGGCTGCAATTCAACAACGGAAGAGGATGGGACAATCGAGGAAAGCAACAGCTTTCCGGAGTTTGTTTACGCCTCCAGCCATCCCGGTTCTGAGGCAGCCTATCAATATGCAACAGATCACGGGGAATATTTAGATTATATACCGTGTTACTGTAATTGTTATGTAGAGCCTTTCGAACACCAAAATGTCAAGGACTGCTTTATCAACAATGAATACAGTACGAAGGAGCAGCAAGTATACGATCCCCACGGCTCCGGCTGCGGAATTTGCATCGAGACGGCGCTGGATGTGCAGCAAATGAAAGAAGAGGGACTGCCGTTGTCGGAGATCCGCGATGCTATCGATGCGGAGTATTCAAAATATGCCGAACCGACAGACACACCGTATCCACCGGAAGGGATGTAGCCTTCAGTTGTTTTAAATAGACCTCCCTTGAGATACTAAACTTCCAGGGAGGTCCTTCATATTTCATCTTCGGAGCCGGCACTTCGCGTTGGGACCGCTTTGTGTGCAATCCCCGGCTGAAGCAGCAATCAGGTATTTTTTTTTATTTTATGCAATATACTTAGATAGTTAACCTAGACAACCTACAATGAAGGCATATTGTTAAGGAAAATATCTCGCCTCTGCTCCGTATCAATAACAATTCTCTCCAAATCCTTTTCCCCGCCGTTGCTTTCCATTTCCCCTTACTAAGGCAACAACTATTCCTTGACCCAGTACGCAGAGCCGTCGCGGTTCCGATCTAAAAAGCCGTACTCAATGAAATATCTGCGAATGGTGACGTAGTCATCATAAAATTGCTTTATCATCTCATTGACTTCTTTTTCTGTATACTTTTTCCCTTTTTCAAACGCAGCAAAAATGTACTTTAACAGAATGATTTTTCGTTTTTCCTTTGCCGGAAATTGTTTTACTTTCCGGCTGGATGCATCAACGTACGTCTGAAGTACTTTCTTCTCTTCCACCTCGGTAATCAACCAACGTTCGTCCACCATCGTCGCCCCCTTATGGATTGGTGCAAATGCTTCCACTTCATTTTTTTCATTCAGCAATTCCATGATTGTTAACAAAAACTTCGCCTGCTTTTCTTTTTCTCTTAGCTTAAAGCGATGCTGCCTGACGGTCGCCGGGCTTCCTGCCCCTTGCTCTGCGGTTATTTGTTTATCCGTTTTTCCTTCGTACAGAGCAGAGAGAATCTCTTTTTGAACGGCACTTAATCCGTTCAGCCGTTTATCCAGCTCCAGCAGTGCATGAAACGGTGAGCCGTGACATTCATATACGTGCTCCTTCATATAACGTTCCGCATCAAACCACGCCCCTGCTTCTCCATAAATTCTTCCTTTTTCCGTCGTCATAGTACAAAAAAGACAATGGTACAACTGCAAATTCGGCTGAAAGGTATATCCTTTTTTCAGTTCTTCCATGCTTGCTTTTTCAATCGCCACCAACAATCACCTCTTATCAATAACATTACATCTTTTTGTTCAGTTAATCAATAACAAATATTATATTTGTTTATTAAATAATTATTTTTCTCATTTATTTCGGCTTGTGATAGAATGAAACATAGTCATTAAGAAACCTTTACAGAGCGGAGGACAATGAAATGCAATGGCTTTATTTATTTTTAGGCACAATACTGGCCGTCATCTCGATGTACCATTTATTCACACATAAAAAGCGCAAGGCAGCAATAAACGATTATATCGTGTATGAATTGAAGGAAAAGGGGAAAATCAGCACCGATTCAAAGGTTTACCGCATTTCCGTTTTTTGCGCTTACATCGTCATCCTGCTCGCCGTCCTTTTATATATTGAGATCTTTCGCAGCTTCACAGCGGCTACGATAGTTTTTGTCTTAATTTTCCTTTTAGGGGTATTCGTTTTACTTGTACTGGACCGCTTATTTGAGCTTCGGGGCGATGCGCTGATCTTTGCCGGCTATCACGCGAAGTGGGGAATCATTCGCCATGTGAAATGGGGGAAACAGCGGGGCAAAAGACGGGCTTTGATCATGGAACTCGATAAAGGGACAAAAATCAGAACATCGATTGCCAACGAGGAAGCGGAGGAACTGGAAGAAGTATTATCCAATTACGTTCACTTTGAAAAGGAATAAAAAATAACTTCGCTCCCCCATTGCCACAGGGGAGCCTGGCTCTATACACGTTTCCAATGATGAATTACTTTCATGATCCAGCCGACGACTCCAGTTTTTTCCCTTGGCAAGCAAGCCATTTTTCCTTAAGTTTTTCAGGAGTATCGCTTATCTTCCCGGGGATTTTCAGCAAGTGGGAGTCGCACCGGCAATCGGAAGCGCCAAATTTATTGCCCACTGCCCGACCAATGCATTGCTGCTGAATGAATTCCTTTAACGCGCATTCCCCGTTGTGAAGGGGCAACGTGAATACTTGCAGCACTTCCGCATGCGGACGAAAATAATCAAGATGCCAACGCTTCTTTTTATCCTGCTGAAGGTGCCTTGCGATCCGGGATTCGATGTTCCGTTTTGCACTGCCGACATACACGTACATCCCTGCTTGAAAATAAAGTTGTCCGCGCTTCCCTATCACGATGCTGCAAGTACTCTCCAGCTTTAACACCAGGAGGTACAGCTGATCCGCAATGTTTCGTTCGGGCATTACCGGTCGCCCCTCTCCGTTTCCCTTCATGCCGGAAGAAGGAGCGTTTCCACGATTCGGTAGAGCGCTTTTTCCTGTAATTCCAGCGACATGCTCGGCATGTTTAGACGCTGCGCAATCATTTCCGGTGTGGCAGGAACATGGATAAATCCGGCTTTCGTTTCATACTTGTGTTTTTGAAGATGATACAGCGTGCTGTACATCGTATTATTACATATGTACGTTCCCGCAGTATTGGATATTTGCGCGGGAATTCCCGCTTGCTGCAGCATCGTCGTCAGATCGCGAATCGGTAATGTTGTAAACAGACCGTCTGGCCCATCTTCCGCAATGAGACGGTCCTGCGGCTTGTCCCCGCGGTTGTCTCCGGCTTTCCCCTCCCCTGCGGTGTCCTGAATGTTCATCGCAATCCGCTCAGGCGTAATTGCCGCTCTTCCTACTGCTACTCCCAATGACAGGACAATATCCGGCCGGCATACTTCAATTTTATCGATGAGCTTGTCTGCACATTCATTGTAAACAACCGGCAAAATGATTGTTTCCATGACTCCGTTCTCCAGATTCCAACCGCCTGCCCGGGATACAAGCTCCATCGTCGGATTTGTCGTCAGATTTCCGAACGGTTCAAAGCCGCTTAGTAATATTTTTTTCATCATGCTTCCTCCATTTTTCCCGCAATCGTTATTGAGGTGGATTCACAGGGAGTGGCTTTCTTTTCCCGCATTCGGCGCACGAAGCAACTCGTCGGCGGGTAACCCTCCCTCCCAAGTGCCACCTCTCTATTAACCTATTTTCCAGCTTCTTTGCTTTTTTTTCAAGCAATAATAAAACATCAGCGGCCCTTGTTCACGTAACAGCCTGCGACATCTTGCTGTCCTCCTATTCTTTAGCCTGTTTCCGGATTATCCCCTGAAATGTTTACAAATTGTTCTTGTTTTCTACCGAATCTGAAGCTTATCCTATGTTATTCTGATAGTAAATAAACAAAAAATGTATGTATGTTTATATAAGTGTTTGTTCAATAAGAATGCTTTTTACCTTTTTGGAAAAACTTGAATGGGATCTATAATTTTTAAAATGGTATAAACATACATTAAAGGATAACCAAAATGAGAAAGACAGAAAATGGATTTTTTCAGCAATTATCAAAAAAAATGCAAACCGAACTAATGAATCTCGGAACAATAGAAACGTTAAAACAGAAAAAAATATTGTTTCAAGAGGGAAAGAGCGGTAAAGATATCTATATCCTGCTCACGGGTGAAGTCCGGCTTCTGCAGACACACCCGCTGAACACGAAAAAACGTTTTTTTCTTGAACACTACTATCCGTATGATCTTGTAGGCTATGACATTTTATTTCAGTCCAATGTACACAAAGGAACGGTGGAAGCGACGATCATCACCCAAGTTCTCCAGATTCAAAAAAGCGATTTCGAAAGAATGCTGCTCAGCAACCCTGAGATGCGCACCGTTTTTCTGTCTTGGATTGCCCGGCGTGTCAACCAATATCCTTTTATGTTGCGGGATTTGCTGCCTTCGAATATTAAAGAGTGCTTGTTTTCCGTCTTCATTCGTTTTTGCCATACAAAGGGAGTTAAGACCGCGAAGGGAATCACCATTCAGCAAAAACTGTCCAACGTGGATTTGGCAGATTATGTCGGCGCCACAAGGGAAAGCTTAAACCGACTTTTACATGAACTGGAGGAAAGCGGGATCATATCCGTTGACAAAAAAATGATCACGATCCGCGATTTCGAGTTTCTGCAAAACGAAGTGCACTGCTTCAATTGTACCAACAAGCATTGCTCGTTGTAGGGAGCTTAAGGAGAGGAGTATTATGACACAATTACAACCAATGACACAAGCCGCACCGGCAGCTGGTGCACTGTCCGCCGAGCTGCTGAAACGGCTTGAACAAAGCGGAACGGAAATGCAATTGCTCAAAGGGAGTACCTTGTTTTTTGAAGGAGATTCCCCCGATCATATTTATCTGATCAAATCAGGTAAAATTCGCCTTAGCAAAACGTCATCAGAAGGAAAAATCTTTTTTTTGCAGATGAAAAAAAAGGACGACGTTCTTGGGGAATTAAGCCTTTTTAATGGGATAAACTATTCTTTTAACGCCGAAGTTGTTCAAGACGCCACAATTTTGCGATTCACCCGCAAAGAAATTGAAGCGCTTGTATTATATGACAGCGAGCTTGCCATTTGCTTCATGAAGTGGCTTGCAAAAGAAAATCAGACGATTGTGACACAATTCAAGGATCTCGTCTTTTGCGGAAAGCAGGGTGCCGTTTTTTCCATTCTCATCAAGCTCAGCAACGAATACGGCAAAAAAATCAGCAACGGTGTTCTCATCAACCGGAAAATAACCAACCAGGAAGTTGCCAACTATGTCGGCGCGACGCGGGAAAGTATCAACCGAATTTTGAAACGGCTAATAAAGGATGAAATTATTTCCGTTAACACAAAATATATTACCATTCATGATATGCAGTATCTGCAAAGACATTTACGCTGCAATCATTGCCCGTTTGAAGAATGTACGATTTAGCCTGATGACGGCTGTTTTTACAGCTGTTGGCGCAACATGCCGTTCTTGGACTTGGAAACGGCTTTTGGAAAAACACATGGACGATCGCGCAGCTTGTTTTATACGGTAGAAGAGGTATTTCGTTGACACCCGCCGCCGACCGCGGCACTCATGTACGTTCGTTGTACACTGTGCTGTTAGGCCGGCAGCGCTCTTTTCGTCTCTACTATGTTTTGGACATGCATTGTAAAACCAGGTTGTTCCAGAAGACTTATCAAAAAGTTCTCCACCTTACTCCCTCATGGAGCGCAAGCAGCATTTGAAGCGAGTTGCAGCTTCAGCAAGTTATCTTTGGCTCACACCTCTGGCAAACACACTGACACTCTGTTCAATAAATTGCTCGACCGCCATCGTGCTCACCACCTCGCCGCCGATGGCTCCGGAAATAAAGTAACCTAAATTCATCCACAAAAATTGCATCGCAGTTGCTTCAGCGTCGATGTCAATCATTTTTCCACGTCGCTGCATTTCCTCAAAATAGTTGATTAAATATTCTTTCAATATTTTCGGATTCTCGGCAACTTTTTTGGCGATTTCCGGGTTCGTATTTCTTTCCTGAAAAGCGAGCAAAATGATTTTCTCGTTTCGCTTTACGTATTTATGATACGTTTTACTTACTAATGCCAAATCGTTTTTTAAATTATATTGAACGTTTTTCATCAGAATTTTTTCCATATCCATGATATACGAGTAGCGGTTAACCGCATCCTCCAACAACTTTTGCTTCGTACCGAAATGACGGAAAAGGGTCATTTCGCAAAAGCCTGCCTTGGCTGCAATTTCTTTTGTTGTCACTGCCTTGTATCCTTTTTTTTCCATCAAATCCATCGCGGCTGATAGGAGACGATCTTCGGTGGAAACAAATGCTTCTTTTTGCTGATCCATTGGGCATCCCACCTTATTTTTTTGTACATCACACTTCTGTCGCTTTCATTTTATCCGGAGATGAAATCAGAAACAATGTGAAAGATCACACAAACTTATAGATTCATAAAATGTTCATATAAATGTCAGGGACCTGGGGTGTGAACAAAAGTTCACACCCCAGGTCCCTGACAAATTTGTGTCAATACTTATATTTAATGGAGGATAGTTTCCAGCTGTCTTCATAGGTGAAAATCAATTCCACTTCTCCATTGTAGCCGGGATTTTTATCTCCGACACTGTAAATGAAGTATTCCGTAACAAACCGATTCTCGCCCTTATCATAGAAAAAATCAACCTGCCTGATGTACTTTACATCGTTTAACTGAAGATAATGGAAGGTGTCCAACTGATCGTCCGGCGCATATGTCTCCAGCACTTCCGATGAAGGCACGACTATCACATTGTCGGCAACACTGTTCTGAAGAAACTCGTGGTTTTTCTCATCCATTGCCATAAAGATATTTTTTGCCATATCATCCAGTTGATTTCTCAAAGACAATTCCTGTTCGTAACCGTCTTCCAGCTCGATCATTTGCTGTTTATAGGTTAAAAGATCATCTTTAAAAACCGCGTTTTCTTCTTCCAGCTCCTGAATACGTTCCTTCAATAAATCAGCTTCGACTTTTTCTTTCTCCAGCTGCTCTAAAAGTTTTTCATTCGCAGCAAGCAACGTTTCAACATCCGTTTCATCTGCATTTTCCATGAAATCGAGATCATCTGCATCTCCGTCTGTACAAGCTGTTATCGCGATTAGTATTAGTCCAGTAAAATAAACTGTGAATAACACTTTTCTCATAAAATAAACTCCTTTATTTTTTCTAACTATTTACAATGTATTGGAAAATTCCTTTGCCCACAGATTAGTTTATTTTATCATCATCCTCCATTGTTTGAAAAGGGTGAAAAAATGTCGAATAAAACCGCAGAAACAAATCTCTGCTTCGGAAAGTGACTCGTTTTTATTGATAGTGGACAAATAAAGACAATCCCAGTTGGTGTAAGTGTTTGTTCAAAGAGAGATCTTTTTTGAACAAACACTATAAAAAAACCAACCCCAGTTTTTTGGAGTTGGTAATTATCGCAAGGAAGTTCCTGTTCCATTTTTACCAGAAAAACGCAGCCCCTAAAGCAAATCCTCCAATGGCAGCTAAAGCTACCGGGAAAAAAAAGCCGCCGTACCCCCAGCCCCAGCCGTAGCTGTATCCAGGAGCGTAAGAAGTCGGTTCCAGCCATACATAAGTACGGTCAACATAAGCAATTTTTCCGACATACTCTTTACCATAAATGTCGCAGATCCTGACAACTTTTCCTTTGTGCTTGCAGCATAAATCATAATAATAAGCAGCATTTCCCATTGAGACCACCTCCTTTAAATATTTTCATAATAGTGTATTTTTGTCCGGGAAATTTGTCTGTTCAACTGTCACGATCGGAGGCAATCCTTTTTGCATACGCTAAGGGGAGGGAGGGAATGCAATGAACGAATATGCAAGTATGCTTGCGGCTTACGGTGTTACTGAAGCACGACCCGGTGGAAAAAAAATGACGGAAATGGTGCTCAAAAAGTTTCCGATACCATCTTACTCCACTGTCCTCGAAGTCGGCTGCGGCCTCGGGGATACCGCCAAAAGGCTGACTGCTTTTGACGGCGTGACCGTGAAAGCGGTGGATAATCATCCTAAAATGATAAAAAAAGCAAAAGAGCGTCACGGAGAAAATCCAAAAATTACATGGATTACAGCGGATATCCAGTCGCTGGAGCTTGAAAAAGATACCGTGGATACGATTATCCTTGAATCGGTGCTCTCATTTACTCCGTTGGAAACGGTTCTGCCAAAGCTTTTTTCCTGGCTGAAGACGGAAGGATTCATGTGCAGCCTTGATCCACTTTACCTCGGCGGCCTGCCGGAAAAGCAATTAACAGCATACAAAGATTTTTACGGCTTTAGAAAACTATTGACGGCGGAAGAATGGAAAAAGATATTTCATCGCTTCGGCTTCACCGTTAAACACGTCATCGGCAGTAAGGAAATTCTAGAAGACAGCGATGAGCTTACCGTTTTTCCTGAAATCTATCCGGATGAAAACATCGATCATCGCTTTATCACAACGCTGGAAAAGCATCTGCAATTATCGGAAGAATACTTTCCGTATTTTGATTTTGCTTATTTTATTTGCGAAAAACAGGCGAGAAAGCCTGAACAGGGATAAACACCCTCGAAGATATACAATCGTTGGTGTTTCAAACGGGAAAATCCCCCTTTTGAAACACCAGCATTTCAGGTATGATCAACACCTATTCCTTACGCTCGGCGGCTACGAACACCTTTTCGGAGCAGAATTCCGTCGAAAATCCTTTTTTCCGTTTCTGTATGAAGTTCGATGATGTTTTTCCCGCTTGGTGAGAACTTTTTCGCCTAGCGGTTCTGCAACCTCGTTTGTGTTCAGGTTAAGTTTCCGTCAATTGATATTTTATATCGTCCATCGATGTTACCCAGGAAAACTCAAGAATGATCATCGGCGATCCTTCCATGGAAATCGAGCTGATGTTATTTAAACCCGGAAGCGTGGCGAGACTGCTTTCCAGCGGTTTCGATACTTTATCGGCCACTTCCCGTGGGCTGGTTTCCGGGTAGCTTGTCACCACCGCCTCGATCGGCGGCTCGATCGGCGGAATAAGCTTCAGCGGAATATTCAGCAAAGATATCAGCAGAAATAATATCATGGCAACGATCGGAAAAACCGATCTTCTGATTGAAAAATTCGTTATCCTCACTGCTCGACCTCCCCGTTACTTTTCGCAAAGATATCGGAAGGTGACAACGCCGTCCTTGAACCATTAACCATTGAAACACGCTGCTAAAAAGTACATTTGCCGCCGTTTTTCCTAAAGAATAAAATGTGTAGATGAGAAAACTTCCGCTCCGTTACTATTCAAAAGTTCCTTTTACAAGCAGCTTCTGGTCCTGCATCAGCCACTGCCCTTTGGCGATCACTCCGTCAATTCTCAAGGTTGAACGGTCAAGGATGACGATATCGGCATCTTTCCCTTGTTCTATCCTGCCCTTATGGTGTAATTTCAAAATATCCGCCGGGTTTGCCGTTGCCACCTGCAGCGCTGTTTCCAGCTGAATGTTTTCCTCTATGACAGCTTGACGCACTTCGTCAAAAAGGCTTGTCACACGACCGACTCCTAAACCGAGAAACTGTCCGTTTTCATCAAACCGCGGCAAGCTTCCCTGACCATCGGATGTAAACGTGATCTGCTCGACAGCAATCCCCTTATCGAGCAGTCGTTTTAAACATTTACTGCTGCTGAGTTCATTATCGTTTTCTTGGACGCTGCTCGTTGTGAAATCCACATAGCCTCCGCTTTTTGCATATTCAATCCCGGCAGCCAGCAGTTCCTCCGTCCTGTTAATATGTGTCGGCAAAAATTGACTGAGCGGTATATCCGTTGTGGAAACAATTTCCTCGAGAATATTCAATTTCCCCTCGCCGCTACCAACATGTACGACGACAACTCCGCCTTTCCCTGACAAAATGCCGCCGATTCTCGCTTCACTCGCAAGGCGGGCAAGCTCTTCCTTCGTCGGCTGCGACGACCGATGATCGGAAATGGCTACTTCCCCTGCCCCGATTATCTCTTGTATGTACATAATATCCGTTTCCACTGATCCCGTTAATGTTTTTACCGGCAGGTGATAGTTCCCGCTTTTGCAATAACAAGTGATTCCTTCTTCAGTCAGTCCCTTTGCTTTGGCCACCAGATTCGTCATCGTCCTCCCGGTACCATCGGTTCCAAGAACACCGACAACCGTCGTGATTCCACCTTTGATGCAATCAGACAAAGACAGTTCAGGGGTGCGCGTTTTAAAACTGCCCTCACCTCCGCCGCCGGTAATATGTACATGCCCGTCTATCAGTCCCGGAATGATGATCTTACCTTTTGCATCGTATACATCAACATGCTTTTGCAGGGAAGTGATATCGATTTCCTTTTCCAGTGCCGCAATTCTGCCGTCTGCAATCAATATTTGTTGTTTCCCGCTGAATTGCGGGCGGAACAACTCTCCATTTATGATCAGCTTAATCATGACAATCTCCTTTCTTCCGCAGCTACATGTCTAGACTGGCTCGTTGCCTGTCGCCTGCTGCCGGCCTGCATCCTATTATTCTTGATTATACTAGAAAAAACCTTCCCAAGCTTAACGAACAAAGCTTGTAAAAGGTTTTTGAATAGAAAGGAATTTTTCCGTCATCACCGCCTGACGTTTTTAGCAACCGCTTGGGGGGATGCATTAAAGAAAGTAAAACACGGCCAGAAGAATCGAAAAAACGCCAAGCACTGCAAGGGCAACCGAGGCACCGGCTTGCTTCTTCTCATATAAAGTTAACATGCCGAAATACAAAGCAAGCATGACAGCCATAAATAAAATCCCGTCAACAACCGGGTGAACCCATGTCTCTTGATAAGTTGTATGCTGATAAATGGAGAAGTTAACAAGCAGCGCAACAGACCAACCGAGAAAAACACCGATTCCTATGTATCGAAGAAATTTCTTCAACGAATTCACCTTCTTTGGTATCGTGCCAGGCACTCTGTATGACTTTAAAGTCATACAGAGTGCCTGGCACCTTTACTTTTATATATAATATTGTTGACGATTTTAGTGAAAGTATAAGTAAAATCGATAAAATTCGCTTTCTCTCTGTAAATGCCGGGGCTTTTCATTAAGGCATTCGACAATTGTTATTATCCCATTAAAGATTGCTGGTCACCAGCCATGTCTTTAACATTTCCGCTATTCCCCGAGAACCACGATCTTAAAAAATTGTTCAAATGTCTCTTCCGCTTGTCCACCGACAATACGGGCAATCTCCTCGCCGTTTTCGAAATGAATGACCGCCGGCGTTCCTTCGATGTTAAAATCACTCCATCCTTGCTCAAATTCATAGACGTTGTAGAGGTATAAATTTACTTCCATTTCTTCTGCTTTTGGGATCAAAACCGGCGATACTTCATTGCAGACACTGCACACCGGACTGAAAAAATAGACGGTAACCGCTTCGCCGTTGTTCAGCTTTTCGTCCAACTCTTCCGGAAGAATAATATTTTGATAATTCGGATCATCCAGTTGCTTCACGGTTTCTGGCTTCAACTCATTCGTACCATACGGATTATCCGTCGACACCTGCTTGTTCTGATATTGATTGATCAGTGCCAATGCCGCAAAAATGACAACAATAATCGAGCTGAAAATAATAATTTTTTTCATGACAATTTCACTCCTTGGACGCTTTAATGACATAAACCATCATCAATGATATGAAAAAAAATGAAACCAATGCCAAAAAAGGAATAGTAATAAAGCCAAACCAATTAATGTATTCATAGTTGCACGGGATGATACCGCACGCTTCCGCCTGGGTACTCAGCGCGGGGATTTTCTCAAGCATATAATGATAGCTGGAAAAACCTAAGCCGATGAGACTTAACGGCAGCGTATAGTATGCTTGTCCTGCATCTTTTTTTACCGATGCGATTGCCAGCGTGATCGCCAACGGATACATAAAAATCCGCTGCACCCAGCATAAAGAACACGGCATGAATAATTTGACCTCAGAAAAATACAGAGAGCCGAGCGTGGCAATTAAAGCAATCCCCCATGCGGCAAACATAGCATATTCAATTTTTTTTTGTTTCGACGTCTCTTCCATCAGCGGTTCCTCACTTCCTTCACTGCTGCTATTTTTATCTTAATATGATTTGTGCTCCCCGTATATATTCGCATAAACAGTTTCTAGAATACTTCCTTATTTTAAACGAAACGAGAAAACATTTCATGCATTTTTTCTTTTAGCGCATGTTTGCAGGAAGGAAAAACAAAGTCTGCAAGGTCGCCAAACACCAGGAGGGGTGCGGACGGCCAGATGCAGGCGTCACTGCGGCCATCGCGGTTATTCCCCCATTCTTTTCGCTTGCTTTCTGTCGATTCCATTAACCTTGTACTGCGAAGCCAACACTTATATAAGTACTTCCTCCGGGTTCGTTTGTTGAATAAATGTTGTCACAACTTCGGCCGGTAACGGTTTGCTGTATAAATACCCCTGCATCTCATCGCAATCCCGGTCATTTAAAAACAATACCATTGCTGTCGTTTCCACCCCTTCGGCAATGACCCGCAAATTCATGTTATGGGCCAGCTGAATGATCGACGTCACGATGGCCTGATCATTAGAATTTTCCAGCACCTCGCGAATGAACGATTGATCAATTTTTAACGTATCAATCGGAAAACGACGCAAATAACTTAGTGATGAATAGCCTGTGCCGAAATCATCGATGGAGATCGTGATGCCGCATTGTTTTAAACGTTCCAGCGTTTTAAAGCACTCTTCCCGGTTGTACAACAGGACGTTTTCGGTTATTTCCAGATCCAACAGGCTGGCTGGCAATCCGGTTTTTTCAAGAATATGCTTTACTTTGTTTACGAAATCAGGACGTTGAAACTGGATCGGGGAAATGTTAATGCCGATGCGCAAGCGATGTCCTTGATCAAACCAAGCCTTCGCCTGGGCGCACGCTTCTTCCAGCACCCAATCTCCAATGGCGATGATCAATCCGGTTTCCTCTGCCAAAGGGATGAATTTCGTTGGCGAGATCGTTCCCAACTCCTTATCATTCCAGCGGAGAAGTGCTTCCATACCGATCACCTTTTTTTCCCGCAAATCGATCTGCGGCTGATAATACAGCTGGAAATCGTTTCTCTCTGCAGCTAAACGCAGCCGCTTTTCCATTAATAATTTATCATCATGTTCTGTCCGGATGTACCGCTGATAAAATTGAAAGTTGTCTTTTCCCCTCTCCTTGACATAGTGCATCGCCATTTCTGCCTGCGATACGATGTCATTGTATGATTTCCCTGTCTCGGGAAAAACAGAAATACCAACGCTAGCCGTGATAAACAGCTCTTTTTCACTGACAACGAACGGATGCTTAAAAATTCGCAGGATATCCTCCGCCAATTGCTGCACTTCCCGCCTCGATTCCGGCGCTCGAAAAATCAGCGTGAACTCGTCGCCGCCATACCGATAAATTTCCAGCTGTTGATTACGCAGGTTTACCAACGATTGGGCAATCACTTGAATCAACTTGTCGCCGGTAAAATGCCCCAGCGTATCGTTATAATATTTAAAACGATCCAAATCGATGAACAGCACGGCAAAGGTACTGTCCATCTGCGGTTGATCTATCAACATCTTCATATCCCGCTCGAACTTGTCCCGATTAGGCAGTGCGGTAAGATTATCCATGGAAACAATTTCCTTCATCACCTTTTCTGCCTGTCTCAATCTTGTCATGTCCTGATGAACAACCAAATTTGCATTTAAATAGCTCCCGCCATTGATCAGCGGAATGACATATGTTTGTGTAATCACAGGTTTTCCTTCCTTCGTTAACAGCGTTGTCTCCAAGGACGTTTTCCGCCGTTGTTCCGCCGCTGTTTCCAGACCGTTGCGGACCGGTTCCTTCATCGAATCGTGCTGCAGGGACAAATAATCTCCACCCGTTAACTCTTCCGGCTTGCGATTCACCGCTTTACAAAATTCTTTGCTGGCATAAATTATGTAGCCTTGTCTATCCACCAATAGAAGAAGAGCAGTCTGTTCAATAACCTGCTTTAGCGTAAATAAGAAGTCTTTATAGATATGATTTGTTTCATCGCTGTGATCCACGGACTCTGCCAGCCATAAGCCGGAAAGCCAATTGGGGATCGGAAAGCTTTCGTTTTTGCCCTGTTTCATGTTTTTCTTCATCTTCCGCCTCCTCCGCAACAGCTGCACAACTAAAATGATGGTACCTTCATCGCCGGAGCCATCTATCTAAAAAACCGACCAAACAAAGGCCGGTTGCACTAACAGCTCCAATATGTCAAAGTACCCAAATGAAGACATACTTTCCTCGCCACCTAAAAAATATCGTGTTTTCCCCTTTACGTACTTTAATTGTATTATTTTCTAAATCGAAATATCAAGATTTTTTACACAATTTTCGATAATAATTTTCATGATTGTTTAGTTTGGTGATATTTTGAATTTTAGTAACAATTTCTTCACATCACTGACAAATCCCTTTCAAAAAATGCGCAAAGTTCATTTTATAATAAAAACAGGGAGGACGTATTTCGTACGAAATGAGGTGAGAGTAATGGAAGTGAAACTTTTTATTAATCCAAATATCAATGGAAAAATTGTTGAGAAAAGATTGATGGAAGTCCTCGGGGACATCGGTCTTCAAGTCGATCTCGAAGTGTACCACGAGGACCCACCTTTCACAGAAGGCGTGTTTTATACGCCAACTCTCATCGTCGATGACCGCATTGTCTCCAGCGGCAAAGTGCTTTCCAAAGAAGAGATCATTCATTTTTTTCTATAAGTGTTTGTTCAAAAAGGAGGACATCACAGCGGCAAGAAGATCGAGGCGCGGCAGGCTCGAGCAGCACAGCGTACACCTGACGTACGTGAGCGGCGGAGAGACGACGCAACGATGAGATTCGCAGGCGCTGTTTCCCGCACTTTTTGAACATCCTCTATAAGTGTTTGTTCAAAAAGGAGGACATAAAAATCGCGTCCTGATAGTGTTTGTTTCTTTTTTCTTTTATAGGACATTCTATTCGTAACAGCTGTTCTCTAGACGGACTGCGCTGCTTGGGCGTTATCCCACTGTCCGGCTGAGAGATCTTATGTATTCGCAGCCTGCACATCAAGCGAAATCACTGCTTTATTACACATTTTTGCATATTCTCCTGGGCCATAACAATAAGGGAGGGATGACAATGGAAAAGACAGAATTGAATCATGGAATGCTGGACTCCATCAGCTATGATGACATGACCAGAGAATTGCATGTTCACTTTAAAAACGGAGACTATACTATTTTTTACGAAGTTTCCCAATTGGACTACGTCGGATTTTTAGGTTGTAAAAACTACAGTGACTATTTTCAGGAACGAATCGAACCGCGGTTTCCATCCAAAAAAATCACCTCCTAAAGTGCCGGGTCAAACAGTAGGACATAACGGCAATGCTCTGACAAGCTGAGAAAATATTCTTGAAGCCGCGCAACGGGAATCAGGGAAAAAACCTTGGTTCCTGTTGAAGATTCGGCGCATCCACCACTAACAAGCAACACGGCACTTTCTCACCGGAGTTACAAACAATTCCCCAGCCGATGCTATTTTCAGAAACTTCTTTTTGCCTCCTGCAACCAGCAAAACAGGAGCCGGCAACTTCTGCTCATCATACATACATGTGCAATAATCTATCATGAAAATTGGAAAATTGAACAAAAAATGATGGTACTGAAGCCGATACTTCGCTAAAATGGTGGTAGCAGAAAGATTGTCCATTCACGGAAAACACATAACCATTAGGAGGGTCGTTCATGAAAATCGGTGTACCAAGAGAAATAAAAAATAACGAAAATCGTGTTGCCTTAACTCCTGCAGGCGTGCTCACATTACATCAAGCCGGACATGACGTTTATGTGGAGGAAAATGCCGGCATGGGCAGCGGCTTCGAGGATCAGGCCTATGCCGATGCCGGTGCAGATATCCTTCCGACTGCCGCTGAAGTTTGGGAACGTTCCGAAATGATTATGAAAGTGAAAGAGCCGTTGCCGCCGGAATATGACTATTTTAGAGAAGGATTAATTCTATTTACCTACCTCCATTTGGCGGCCGAGCCGGCGCTTGCCGAAGCGTTGACCAAAAAGAAAGTGACTGCAGTGGCCTACGAAACAGTGGAAGTTAACCGCACGTTACCCCTCCTTACACCGATGAGCGAGGTGGCAGGACGCATGGCGGCCCAAATCGGCGCACAGTTTTTAGAAAAGCCTAAAGGCGGAAGCGGCGTTCTTTTATCCGGGGTTCCCGGAGTGAAACGCGGCAAAGTGACCATCATCGGCGGCGGTGTCGTAGGGACAAATGCGGCAAAAATCGCGATCGGTTTAGGTGCCGACGTAACCATTATCGATTTAAGCCCGGATCGCCTCCGTCAACTGGATGATATTTTCGGAACGAAAATCAACACCATCATGAGCAATCCGTTAAATATCGCCCACGCCGTAAGTGAATCGGAACTCGTAATCGGCGCGGTGCTGATTCCAGGAGCAAAAGCACCTAAATTAGTAACGGAAACGATGATCAAGGAAATGATGCCCGGATCTGTTATCGTGGATGTAGCCATTGATCAAGGAGGTATTTTCGAAACAGTCGATCGTATGACGACGCACGATGACCCGGTGTATATGAAGCATGGCGTCGTTCATTATGCCGTGGCCAACATGCCTGGTGCAGTGCCGAGAACATCCACGCTTGCGTTAACAAACGTGACAGTGCCGTATGCCCTGCTGATAGCCAACATCAGCCTTGAACGCGCCCTGAGAGAAAATCCAGCCCTCGTTCGCGGCGTCAATACTGCCAATGGTTATGTAACGTATGAGGCTGTTGCCCGCGACCTAAACTATACTTACAAATCCGTTGAAGAGATACTGCTGTAATAACAAAAAAAAGCAAGGGCCCTGGGAAATTATTTCCAACGGGCGGCCCTTGCTTTTTTCCTACTTACTTACCAGGCCAAGGCTGCACCAATGATTACCAATAAAATGAACAGCACAAGAATTAATGCAAACCCGGCGCCAAATCCTCTTGCAGGTGCCACTGCCGGTGCTGTCGGAGCACAAGCGTACGCTGCGTAAGGATCATGTCCATACCCTGCATAGTCATAGCCGTAGTAATCGCCCATTAAAGATTCCTCCTCTTAAATATTGTCAATAGCTATTGAATCAAGCTATTTCCCTAACAAGATGTTTCTCCATTCTTCAGAGACTTTAGTAGTAGCCGTATCCTCCTGGACTAACAACTGCCGCGCCGATAATGACAAGTAAAATAAACACGACAAGGATGAACGCAAATCCTCCTGCGTAACCTCTTTTTACAGCGTGACTCATCAGGTAATCACTCCTTAAAAAAAATTGTTGCGAAGTCTCCCCGCATTAATAAGCTATGATCAGTGGCCCTGAGTGTATAGACGATAGTCCAGAACTTGATGAATTAGGCAGCCTTTCTTATAGAGCGTGTTCAACCGCTCGATGCGCCATCTACGAGAAAACCACTCATAGCTGGCATGAAAAGAATGCATCGGCTCCACTCCATTGTCTCTTCCTCTGCCAGTATTGCTCTGACGTCTATCCAAGTGCCATCGCGCGCGATGACACGCTGAGACAACTCGCAGCGTCTCAGTGAAGTACAGCTCATTGCTTCGTGTTTGTTCAAAAAGATAAAAACCAATCTTTTGAACAAACTCTTATAGCCTCGTTCCTCAAAAATGTTTTTTTACGAAAAATCTGCCATGGAAACCGAGCCGGACTGATTTTCTGCGTTGAAAATAAAGACTGTTGAGGATATTATCCTCAACAGCCTTGGACAATTCTCCGGTTACCGTCCGCTTACCAAGCCCAAGCGGCACCGATGATAACCAATAGGATAAACAATACAAGAATTAACGCAAACCCAGCTGCAAAACCTCCATAAGGAGCTACCGGCGCAGCTGCCACTGGTGCAGCAGCCACTGGTGGGCAGCATCCGTATCCATAGCCTGGCTCTCCCCCATAATAGTGACCCATCAGAATTCCTCCTTCATTAATATTGGTCAAACTTTAAGCTTACTTCATTTCAGCATCAGCGCAGAAAACTTCGGTTTTCCCTGTACATGCGGAGATTTAATAATAATATCCTCCAGGTCTGACAACCGCAGCACCAATTATTACAAGTAAAATGAACACTACGATGATAAACGCAAATGCTCTACCATATCCATATCCTACAGGTGCACTCATATGAACTTCCCTCCCTATTACGAATTGTCCCGCGAAATTCCTCTTCGCATTATTAACCTATGTAGATCAGTAATTGATTGTATAGACACATGCTGATATTTAAGAAAAAGTTGCCAACAGGCTCGTTGCAAGCTGCTGTTTCATTAAAGCAAACAGTATCAAGGAATTTGATCCGGACCTGCACTCGTGGCCTTCCTTTGTTCTCAGCACCGATCCCTCTGCACTTCCCTAAATACGGATCTGTGAATCATGGAGAAAAAAATAAAATATTGCACAGGCGTACAATCAACAATGAACTTACCTAATAAACTATTATCAGATCCCATGAAGGGAGGGAAAATTTTAAGTGAATTACTACAATCTATGTTGTCAACACAAAGGGCAACTCGTAAGGATTACCGAAACATGCGGTAAAATTCATGTCGGTAAAATCGCGCATGTCGACCCTAAATATGTCTGGCTGGAAAGAGGGGACAGAGGAGGTGGTTCCTTCGGATACGGCTATCCTTACGGCGGCTATGTTCCCCCTGCCGGATACGCTGCACCGGGACCTTATGGTGCTGCTCCCGTATACGGACGTAACCCATACTTCTTCCCTGTAGCGCTGGCAGGCATTGGAGGGTTTGCGTTAGGAACCGCATTTTTCTGGTAATCAGTATGTGTTTGGGTTGAAAAAGCCCGGGAAACATCCACTAAAAAATCATAAATAAACGAGAAAGTCGTTCCGAAGGTGTCGATACATTTCCTTCCGAACGACTTTTTTATCCGAAAAACGCTGTCCTTCATCCTAATTATTTCACAATGTTCCTAATCAAGGCATGAACGGTACCAAGTGCTTTCATTTCTTAAAGAAAGCGAGCAGAGGTGAAAGCTGCTTCACCAGCGGACTGAATTGGCCGGCGATCCCGCTTACTTGCTGCACGCTGCTGCCAATTTTCTCATAATCCCACGTCCCGTCTTCCTTCATAAAATATTGCAATATTTTTTTATTCCCTTTTGCCGGGGGCTGCTGCTGAGCGGGATGACCTTGGGATGGATTTGGGTACTGATACTGCTGTTGATACTGATGATAGTAGTTAGCTTGGTTCGGCGGATGCATCGCCTGGTGGGGTGGCTGATAATAATTATGCTGTTGTCCTGGTGGTCCGAACAACATTTGACTGAATCGATCAGCGGGTCCCGGATGCTCCTGCATCATTGGTCGATGTGGCTGTCTCACTGTTATAAATCCCTCCTTCTTCTGCATATCTGCGCGTGTATACTATATTTCTATGTATTCCAGCGCTGATTGGAAAGGGCTAATCTTAATACAATGAAAATATCCACCGTTATCCACTCGTAAGAAACCGCAGCCTTTTTGCCCGTGTTTATCGACGCTTTGGATTTAAACATAGCTTTTTTCGCTCATAAAAAAGAGAACTGTCCCGTAAACACGCTCCTGTAAGCTTGACAGTTCCCGAATCACTGTTATTATGAAGGTGTTTTTTACTAAAAGAGCGTGTTCAAAAAGATTAAAAGCATTCTTTTTGAACATACACTAAAAAACTTTATCAACAACTGCTTTCAACAGCATTGCCGTTATTCAATGCTGATGTATTTGCGGTTGGCATCATTTTTTGCGATCCCGATCGTCAACTTGCCTTCTTCGGAGAAATTCGCTTTCACGTCATTTTCCGTAAACGGGAAATGAATGGTGAAAAAGCGTTCTACCTTTTGGACAGGCAATGTCTCAGTTGTTGCTTGACCGCCTTCCCCTTCTTCCTGCTTCTCCATTTTTTGTTCAGCAACAATCATTAAACCATTTCTCATAAATTCAATTTTTATGTCCTCTCTTTTGAAGCCTTTTAGTTCACCTTCAATAATGAGCTCTGTTTCCGTTTCCCGCACATGAAACTGTTGCTGCTGAGGATGAGGTCCTGAAATAAAAGGAAAACTGAATAAGCCAAACGGTTGTTCTGATCTTCGGTTAAACATTATCCTCTCTCCTTATCATCGTAATTGGTTCAGCTTCCCAAATAACTTGAAAAACTGTTATTATCGTCTTATTTGACATAAATAGTCTATGTACCTATAACTTCTTTTGATTAGACGGATGTGGATTTTTTTTTGATTCTTTTGGACTCTGAAGAAAAAGGGGTGTCTCAAAAGGGAAAAACACCCTTTTGAGACACCCCCTTTACGATTCCTCTGTTTTTACCGCTGGCTTAGCTAAACAAAGCCTTTCCCCTTGGGCAATCTGATTGACAAAAACACTGAGCGCATAAACATGATTTATCTCCTCCTTTTATTGGAATATTAGCCATTGTTGTACCCGCATTACATGATGCGATAATAATTTGCTTGCTTTGCTTGCGTCTTTAATCGTTGCTCCCGGCTGAATTGACGCTTTTGCGCACGTTGTACATCTTCTTTTGTGAAGCGGCGCTTCGAAATTGTTACCGTTAAAAAGAATAAATGGAACATCATAACGTATCACCTCCTTTCAAAGTGATCAGAAAAAAGATTAAAAGAGCGTGTTCAAAAAGGCAATGGTTCCGCACGATGCGCCCAATTCCGCCTAAGTGCTGCCCACGTCCTACGGGCAACGGCGGAATGTCGCCATCCTCCAATTCCGCTTAAGTACTACTCACGTCCTGTGAGTAACAGCGGAATGTCGTCATCCTGACTCTGAGAAAATCACTCACAGCCGGCCTGAAAAGAATGCATCGGCTCCACTCATTGTCTCTTCCTCTGCTAGTATAGCGCTGAGGATTATCCAAGTACCATCGCCCGCGATGGCACTATGAGACAGCTCGCAGCTTCCCAGTGAAGAATGGCTCATTGCTTCGTGCTTGTTCAAAAAGATAAAAACCGATCTTTTTGATTTATCTTGCGATGCCAGCTTTCACCGCTCCATGGGAGAAAAAGTTCGCTTCCCCATACTAAAAGAACACAAAAAAGCACAGGGCATCATCGTCCTGTGCAGATAGAGCATCAAATTCCTTCCTCCTGAAATACTGCTAAGGGAAGGTTGGCAGACATTCAGACATAACAAAGCACAGGGCAACAATTCGACCTGTGCATGCATGCGAATCCAAAAATCAACAGAAAAAGATCAATGGTTATTGGTTCTTCACCACGGAGGCCAGAATTGTTAAAGTATGAAGTTGATGGTGTTTTCTTGATAGCATTTGCATTTACTTCCGCCTCCTTTCCATAATTTTCATCTACTTAAGTAGTTTACATGACAACTGATGAAATGTAAAGCTTTTTTTAGTACTTTCCGGCAAACTAACCAATAACAAAATAGCCAAAGTATAAGACAAGGGCGAAAACTACAATAAATTGCAGCCAAAAAGCCGTCAGCTTTTTGGAAGCTTGCTGCCCTTTCTTGATACAGGCAGGAATCATTTCCATGATAAAAATCAGCCAGAAGGCGAGGATTCCTTTTACATACGACTGCCAGTGAAACCGGTCAAGATAAAGGGAAAAATCATTAATGATAATCAGCATCACTCCGGTAACAAGCACTAGGACGAAAAATAGCCGCAACGTCATTTGTACGATTTTACCAGCTTTCTCTTTTCCGCTCCGCAGCAAAAAAACAGTGACAAAGAACAAAATGATCGTAATTGCCCATAAGGATGCATGGGTATGTAAAAATGGTGCGTAAAGCCCAGCCATACAACTTCCTCCGTTTCTTTTTACGTTTTCTACTATTCTAATAGTAGTATATCGAATAAAAAGCAGAATAGTAAACTTTTCTGCCTAGTGCTTAGTGAACCTGGTTACTACTTTACCCACCTTCCTTTCTTTTTAAAAGTGTTTGTTTAAAAAAAGAAAAGAGCCTTGAGACATCTGCATGTGCCCAAAGCTCCGCTTCTGCGGTTACAGATCCAAATTTCCGTCGTCTCCCGTGCTTCCTGCTTACCATCCCAGCCACAGAATCTTCCTCTTGCTGTTGGTATGTTCAAGTGTGTGTTTGCGCTGCTCCTGAGACGTCCATGTCTTTCATCATATAACCCATCTGCCGCACTGTTTTTATATATACCGGATTCTTTCGATGCGGCTCGATCTTTTGGCGAATTCTGCTGATGAACACATCAATGATCCGTTCATCGAGCATCATGTCCTCGGCAGACAGTTCATTGATTAATTGCTGCCTCGTTAGCACCTTTCCTTTGTTGATAAACAAATAATAAAGAATTTCATATTCCTTCCTTGTCAAATTCACCGGTTCATCTTCAAGGTACACCATAAAATGATCCGGATCAATCGCCAAATTACCGTTGAAGATTTTCCCTTTTTCCCACTGATTCTCTTGTTTGTAGCCTCCCTGCAAGCAGCAGAGGTTTCCACGGCGTAGAATCGACTTCATCCTTGCCACCAATTCCTTCGGTTTAATCGGCTTGATGACATAATCGTCTGCACCGAGCTCTAACCCCAAAACGGCGTCAACTTCATCATCCTTCGCGGAAATTAAAATGATCGGCGTCCAATCGTTCTTTTCATTCCGCAGCTGCCTGCACAAGTCCAAACCGTTGACATAGGAATAATCAAGCTCCGCCAAAATAATCTGCGGCGAATACGTCTGGACGATCTTGACAGCACTTTCCAAATCATGCGCTGTCAGCTTCTCAAACCCGTTACTTTCCAATAAAGGATGCAATTGTTCGCTTACTTCTATTTGTTTTTCGACAATAAGCACAAGCTTCTTCAATGAAACCACCTCACACAAACAGCATCCAGTGAAACACTAGTTTAAATCAAAACGTTTCCCATTCACTTCATAAATGATCCACTCGGCAATATTTGTGCAATAGTCTGCTATTCTTTCGATGTAGCGGGAAATAAACGCCATCTGAGTAATTTGTTCCGTCAGCCCGGTCTCCACAGCGACTACTTCAAACAGCGATTTGACAAATTCCCCGTAGGCACGGTCGACTTCATCATCCATGGCAGCTATTTTTTGCGCTTCAAGGATGTTGGCGTCGCGATAGGCAATCAGCACGGATTGGACCATGACTTTTGCCTTGGCAGCAATCGCCAGCAGTTCTTTTTCAAATACGGCAAGATCTTCTCTGTCCTGCAGCCGCTTGGCCGCTTTCGCCATGTCAACAGAAAGATCCCCCATTCGCTCCAAGTCGCTCGACACCTTCAAACAAACGATAATTCTGCGTAAATCGGATGCCACCGGCTGCTGCTTGGCAATCATCAACGTCGCTTTTTCATTGATCGTCAATTCCAATTCATTGATCGCTTTATCATTCTCGATGACCTCATCCAATTTCCCATCGTGCTTTGTGCGGATCGCGTCGAGCGTCATGTCAAACGCGTCCTCCGCCAATGCCCCCAACTCCATGATTTCAGCTTTCAATGTTGAAAGCTCACTGACAAAATGTCCTCGGATTGTCATACGTTCTTCTCCTCCATCAGCCAAATCGACCGGTAATATAATCTTCCGTTCTTTTATCATTAGGCGTTGAAAAAATAAGGTCTGTATTATCGTATTCAATGACTTCCCCATTCAAGAAAAATGCCGTTTTATCCGAAATGCGGGCAGCCTGCTGCATGTTGTGGGTCACAATAATAATCGAATACTTTTCCTTCAGCTCCTGGATTAATTCTTCCACCTTCAATGTGGACTTTGGATCAAGGGCGGACGTCGGCTCATCCATGAGAATAACGTCCGGTTCAATCGCAAGACATCTGGCAATGCACAACCGCTGCTGCTGCCCACCTGACAGCCCGTAGGCATTTTCATTGAGCCTGTCCTTTACTTCCTCCCAGATCGCTGCGCCTCTTAAGCTTTTTTCCACGATCTCCTTTAAGATTTTCTTATCGCGGATACCGTGGATTTTCGGTCCGTATGCCACGTTGTCAAAGATGGATTTTGGGAAAGGATTCGGCTTCTGAAAAACCATGCCGACGCGGGTCCGCAATTCTTCCACCAAATAGGTTTTATCAAAAATATTTCTGTCTCTGTATAATATTTCTCCCGAAATCCGCACGTTTGGCACAAGCTCCACCATCCGGTTCAGCGTTTTGATATACGTCGATTTTCCGCAGCCGGACGGTCCGATAATCGCAGTAACATCGTTTTCCAGCATCGGCAGATTGATATTTTTTAAGGCATGATTCTCGCCGTACCAAAGATTCAGCGCTCTCGTATTCATCACGATGTTTTTCTCCGTATTTTCCGTGTCTGAAGCAAGCGGAGCATTGGCTTTAGTACTTTTCCTCGCAGTGATTGTTAAAGCACACATATTACATCCCCCTTTAATTAATAACGTTTTTGAAACTTGTTTCGGATAATAATGGCCACGGAGTTCATGACAAACAGCACCGTCAGCAGAACAAGAATCGTTGCCGCTGCCAAATGGGCGTATTCATCCACAAGCACGGAATCAATCGTCCAGTAATAGATTTGCATCGGCAGCACGGTAAAACTGTCAAACAAGCTGCCGGGAATCGGAATCAACAACGCCGGAATACCGATAACGACAAGCGGGGCCGTTTCTCCAATTGCCCGGGACAGCGCCAGAATCATTCCGGTTAATACGCCGGGCAAGGCGGATGGCAAAACAACATTTTTTATCGTCTGCCATTTTGTCGCCCCCATGCCGTATGACGCTTCCCGCAAAAATTGCGGAACAGAGCGGATCGCTTCCTGTGCCGAAACGACGACAATCGGCAGCACCAATAAGGACATCGTCAAGCCGCCGGCGATGATGCTAGAGCCGAATCCGAACACTCTGACAAAAATCGTCAGACCGAGCAAACCGAAAACAATGGATGGAACGCCGGCTAAATTCGTGATATTTGTTTGAATGAAGGAGTGAAACCTTCCTTTTTTCGCATATTCCTCCAAATAAATCGCCGTCCCGATCCCCAATACCATCGTTACAGGACCGACGATGATCATCAGCCAGACCGTTCCGATAATCGCGCCGACAATTCCCGCGCGGTCGGGACTGGTGGAAAGCTTATTTGTCAAAAAATCAATGTTCAGCCAACCGATGCTGTCCGCAACAACACGGTACAGCAAGATAACAAGAACAATTAATCCGAATAACGTGGACAGTAAAAATAAATAGTTCACGATCTTATTCAACAAAATCCGGGCGGACATTTTTTTTTGCACAACATTCAGGTCGATATAGCTTTTTTTCTCCGGGGCGATATCCATGTTCATGTCCTTCATGATCAGTAAGCCTCCCTGTATTTACGAGAGATGTATCTTGCAAACATATTCATTAACAGCGTAAAGACGAACAATGTAAAGGCGACTGCGTATAAGCTGTAATAGGCGGTTGTCCCGCTGGCTGCATCGCCGCTTGTGACCTCGACAATATACGCGGTCATCGTCTGCATCGACTGCGTAATATCAAAGGTAAAATTTTTAGAGCTTCCGCTTGCAATCGTGACGATCATCGTCTCGCCGATCGCCCTGGAAATCCCAAGGACAAAGGAGGCGATGATTCCGGAAATTGCAGCAGGGATAACAACACGTAAAGTGACTTCCAATTTAGTCGCACCTAATGCCATTGCACCTTCCCTCATCGCGTTCGGGACAGAGTTCATCGCATCTTCCGAAAGAGACGCAACGAGCGGGATGATCATAATACCCATCACGATTCCGGGACTGAGCGCATTCGTTGCCCCCAACGCCGGAATGAATTCTCTTAAAAGCGGTGTGACGAACGTAAATGCAAAAAAGCCGTAAACAATTGTTGGTATTCCTGCCAAAACTTCAATAAGCGGCTTCAGCACTTTCCTGACCGCCGGCGAAGCATATTCACTTAAAAACACGGCTGTTGTCAGCCCGATCGGTATTGCCACCAGCATGGCGACGAGCGATGTCATTACCGTACCAGTGAGCAGCGGCAGAATGCTGAACTTAGGCTCCACCGGACTTAACGGCTTCAGCTCGGTTGTAGTAAAAAATTCGATGAGGGACACATCCTTGAAAAATAAAAACGTTTCATACACCAGCGTGGAAACGATCCCCACCGTCGTCAGTACCGAAATGGAAGCGAGACAAAACAGGAAAACGGGAATCGACTTTTCCACACCGCTTTTCATTTTTGACAGCTTATCTTTTTTTTGAATTAAATCTTTAACGCCAACAGTTTTTGACATGAAAAACTGCTCCTTTCTTGACCTATCAATGAAAAAAATATTACTGTTTGTTCATAATTTCATTTTAAGTGTTTGTCAAAAAGATCGGTTTTTATCTTTTTGAACAAACACGATGCAATGAGTGGAGCCGATGCATTCTTTTAAAGCCGGCTATGAGTGGGGTTCTCGTAGTCGGCGCATCGTGCGGAACCATTGCCTTATTGAACAGACTTTTTAAGAAGTGGGTATCTCAAAAGAGTATTTTTTTCCTTTTGAGACACCCCTGAAGCAATGAGCCACACTTCACCGAGTAGCTGCGAACTGTCTCATTGTATCATCGCGCGCGATGACAATTGGGTCGACATCAGTGCAATACTAGCAGAGGAAGAGACAATGAGCGAAGCCACTGCCTCTTTTCAAAAGCCCGATAGGAGCGTTTTTTTTCCTATCGGGCGCGCAACGTGCGGAGCCATTGCCCTTATACTTTTAAAAACAATTTTGGCTTTTGACACAACATCTTCCGCTGTTTCAAGTTTATACGTTTTTTAATCAATCGCTTGAATCAATTCAAGGCTTTCCTGTAGTTCCTCTTCCGGCAGTGGAGCAAATCCGGTTTCTCCTGCAAATTCGGCAGCTCCTTTGCTGAACACGTATTCCGCAAATGCTTTCACCTGTTCTTTTTCTTTCGCTGCATCAATGCTCAAGTTCGTAAACACCGGACGAGTAAATGGTGCATACGGGCCGTCTTCGGCAATTGTATCGAGGGACGGTGCAACCGGACCGTTTCCGAAGTCGATGGCGACCGCTGCGATTTTGTCGTCATTGTTTGCGTAATAGCCGTATCCAAAGAAGGCAATGCCGTATTTGTCTTCGGATACGAGACTGACTAATGTTGAATATTCCTGCTGCAGATTAATGCCTTCTACAAGCTCTTGCTCTTCAAGAATTGTTTCAACGAAAAACTCGTAAGTACCATGATTTTCGTTAGGACCGTAGAAATTGATTTTTTCCGCCGGCCAGTCCGAGCGTATATCCGACCATAAAACGTCGTCATCCGCTTTGATCTTTCCTGTGACAAACATCGTTTTTATTTCTTCTTCCGTCATTTCCGTTGCCCAGTCATTTTCCGGATTGATTACGAGCGTTAACCCGTCCAACGCAACTTTGAATTCCTCTGATTCAATTCCGTTTTCATCAAGTTCCGCTAGTTCTTCCTCTTTTATCGGTCGTGAAGCGTTCGAGAAGTCCGTTTCGCCTACTACGAATTTTTTCATACCGGCACTAGTTCCTGATCTGCTGACTTCCACACTCACATTCTCTTCTTCCGTTGACATAAATTCATCGGCAATTCGAGCCATTAACGGGTATACTGTACCTGAACCATCAATTACTACCGATCCTGATAATTCTCCACCGCTTGCACCCGCCTGATTGCCGGACCCTTCCTCGTCTGATCCACATGCTGCTGCAAACACAGTTAAAGCTGCAATTGATAAAGATAAAAGCGCTTTTTTCACTAGTAATTTCCTCCCTAATTGTCAGGTTCATAATTTGATAAAGTTTGTCGTTTCTCTATCACTGATAAGTATAGTGCGAGATTATTAAGGAAAAATAAATTGATTGTAAACCGTTTGTTAACATTGTGTAAATCATTGTGAAGGGATAATGACACACATGGCGTGGCAGACTGCTCGCTTTTTGTATCCGCCGGCTATTTGTCTGAGGAACATAAGGAACTCCAAGATTTTTTCGGTACATATTTCGCTGTTGTTGAAGAAAATAAAAATCCACTTTACATACACTTTTTTCCATGGTATAATTATGAAAATTCTAATGTATAGGAAAATACAACTTTGTAATGACAATTTAAAAGGAATTTTTCAGCTGCATTTGAAGGAGGTGAGGTGATGTAGGATAACACGGATAGCGCAATGCTACTTTATTAATATACGTTACATCTTGTGAGCAAGTTCACGAAAGCACTTCTATAGATTCATTGCGCTAACTAAAAATGACTAAAAGCTTCTATCTGCTAGAAAGAACACGAATCGGTATGATGCCCAGATCAATTTTTTCCCTTGATAACAAAGCCTCAAAGTATGTTTAATGTCATTCAAACTTCCATCAAGTGTAAATCACGTGAAAGCGACCATCTACAGTTGATAACTCCAAACAAGTAAACACAAACTACACAATTTTGAACCCATTTTCAGAGGGATAAGTCATATGAATTACTCTTCCCTAAGGTAAATCCCATCATTTTTTATGCAAAGGAAACTTCTTCGCTAATTACATAAGACTGTGTCAAAATAAAACAACTTCATCTTTTCGTTTCGTGTGTTACATGATCCACTATCATTTGGAGCGGCGATGTGCTTTTCAATCATGATACTAAATCCCTTTCTAAAGATAAACGACTCAACAAGTGTGAATCCAATCTTTTATTTTCTATGAATAAACGAGGGGTCTAAAAAAGTTAGTTCTTAGTTGCATTGTTTATTGAAAAAGTTAATAAGTATACTTTGAAAGGAAGTTCACTTATGAACAAAAAACGACTCTTACCTTTCCTGATTTTTGTAACCGCCTTCTCAACAATCTTTGTAGCCCAAATCAGTGCGGCGTCATTATCAAATTACCCATCCGTCGTACAAGAAAAGTCTAACTGGTGCTGGGCAGCCACAGGAAGCAGTATATTAAAGTATTATGGTCTATCCGTGTCCCAATGTAACTTCTATAAAGAGGCAAAAGTAAATTCATCATGCTCAGCAAATGAGACAGGCACAATTACTGAAGTCATGCGGGGCTTAAGCAGTTATAACGTTGGAAGTTCACTTTATAGCGGGGCTTATTCATTTTCAGGCGCAAAATATCAAATTGATGACTCAAAACCTCTTTGGGTTAGATGGAGGTGGTCATCCGGGACCGGGCACGCTGTTGTAATTTATGGATATTACACAGCTATGTCTACAAATTACGTTTATTACATGGATCCTGCGAGTGGAACTAAGACTAGCATGGCTTACTCAAGTTTCGTTGGTGGCGGTAACTATAAACAAACGTGGACTCATACACTATACAATGTTTATTAACATTCGTATAGATGGATTACTTTAGGAGGGGGAAGTAATGATAAAGAAAGCGCTAGTAATCCTGTCGGTGGTTATTTTGTCCTTTGCTTTAACCGTACCTGCCACCTTTGCTGCCAGCATGAAAAAAGCAGAGGTTCCAGAAAAAATTCAACAATTCGCGAAAACCTCAGGGATCGAACTGTTTAAAGCTTCCGCTGCCTCTGACCCAGAAGGCTTCGGCTTTGCCGATAAAGAGGAACTGAATCAAATTCAGCTCGGAGATGGATTTCCTGTCTATTTTGTAGACTATGAAAAATTGAAAAAAGATCCATTGATCAAACGATTAGGGGAGATGCTGAAGCCCGCAGAAACGTGGAGGTTTTTCATCACTGTCAATGGCAAACCGAAATCGTTTCTCCTCGTTGGGTATCAAAATGGCGACTTGACTGTTCTTGAGTATGGGGGGAATGCTTCCGAGCTGGGAAAAGCATACGAACAGGTAAAAAACGCGGGATATGACGAGATCCTTTTGTTAGAAGATGAAAATACCAAGTATTTTGTAACAACAAAAGCAGATCAGGTATTTGTGATTCCGGATGTATCAGAAAATCATTTAAGCACTTACGAAATGGACAATGAACAGATGTGGTCTTCGGAAAAATTAGTAGAAAAAATTAAAAATGCTCCGATTTTAAGCGAATCCTATGAGGACGATGGCACCGTCGGCGGAAGCAGCGGAGGGCGTTCCGAAGAGACAAACTCCTTTCCACTTATGCAACCGTTCGTTATCAGCTTCGCAGCTGCGATCGTCATTACCATTTTGTTTATTGCAGGAAAAAAACGCATTCGCAAACATCCGTTATGATCCGCTAAGGTTGAAGTCGAGAGTCGATTGTTTCCCAAAACTGATACAGCCAATATAAGACGTGTTCCGGAAAAACATTTATCGTGTATGTTCTCTCTTTCGATTCTCCAGACCATGACTTTGGTTTTGATGCGTGGACTCGTTCACGAATAGACATTATTCGTGAACGAAATGGGCCGCGTCACCCTCGTTCGGTAACGATTAGTGGCTGTTATATCCTCCTTTTGAACCACCCCTTGTGCGGTTACGCTATAAATCAATATGTAGATCACTTGCCGCCAGCATCGTCTCGCCATCAAAATACCGCTTTGCCTCGCTTAACAGCTGCCGGTGATCACCGAAATGCGGCAGGTGGGACAGCAGCAATGCCCTCACATTTCCCCGCTGTGCCAATAAAGCAGCCTCCCTGCTTGTCATATGGCCATACGGGCTTGCGTCCTGATCAGCATAAAAACTCGCTTCTGTAATAAGTAAATCGCTGTTGCTGATAAACGGAAGCAGCTTTTCATCATATATTGTATCCCCTGTATAAACAAGCACTTTTCCGTTCCGCGAGCGGACTTTGACGGCATAGCAGGGAGCACCGTGAACCGTGGGATGAAAGCTGCAAGTTAAGGAGCCGATACCCAGCGGTTCCGTTGTGCTGTATGTAAATGCGTCAGCAAACGGCTTTTTTCCCAGTTGCTGAAAAGCAGGCTGATCGTCGCCATGTCCGTAAATTTTCAGCGGCTCAGCTGTACGCTGCAAGTTCATATCGACAACGCGGCTGTATTGTAAAACACCGATATCAGCTATATGGTCGTGATGATAATGAGTGAGAACTGCCGCAGTCAACGTCGACAGGTCGATATGGTTTTGCAACCGGGCGACAGCCCCGCTGCCGCAATCAAGAAGGATCCGCGTTTCCTCTTCTTCAATGAAATACGCCGACGTCGCTTCATTTGCGCCGGGATATGCCCCCCAGAAACCGATCACTGTCAGCTTCATAACCTTAATCTCCTCTCTTCTCCATGAAAAGTTCACAAAATTGTGCGGGACCATGTCCCGTACGAAAAAAAAACTAAGGTGCTGAAAAGCTCACCTTAGTTTTTGTCTTCTTATTATGCTTCTTGAGCTGCAGGATATACGCTCACTTGCTTGCGGTCACGACCGACGCGTTCAAACTTCACGACTCCGTCCACTTTCGCAAACAACGTGTCGTCTCCGCCTTTACCGACGTTCACTCCCGGGTAAATACGAGTTCCGCGCTGACGCACAAGAATCGATCCGCCTGTCACCATTTGCCCGTCGCCGCGCTTCGTACCGAGGCGTTTCGCAATCGAGTCACGGCCGTTTTTCGTACTCCCTACTCCTTTTTTACTTGCGAAAAATTGAAGGTCCAATTTTACAAACATGGTCTTCACCTCCTGAATCATGTTTCGATTTGAATAAACTGTTCATATTGTTCTTCCATCGTTTTCAGGGAATAGAACAAGCCTTCCAGCAACAGTTGCACTTTCTCATAAGTGTCCGGATCAAGCTTTTCAGGAACACGACAGCGGAGAAAGCCGCCTTCCCCATCCATCTCTACATGCAGTCGGACGCCGCAAATTTCGGCAATTGCATTCACCGCCCCGAAGGAAACGGCAGATGCTCCGGCACAGACCAAATCCTGTCCATGCGGTCCGGATTCCGCGTGACCGCTCATCGTAAACGTCTGGATCATTCCGTCGTTCTTCCGTTCAAAATGTACTTGGATCATAGGAACACCTTAGGCATTGATTTTTTCAATGACAACTTTTGTGTAAGGTTGACGATGACCTTGTTTACGACGGTAATTTTTCTTCGCTTTGTATTTATAAACAATGATCTTTTTCGCACGACCTTGTTTTTCTACTTTCGCTGTTACTGTCGCACCTTCCACGTACGGAGCTCCAACTTTCGCTTCTTCTCCGCCAACGAAAATAACTTGGTCAAATGTAACTGCATCCCCTTCGGCTGCATCAAGCTTTTCGATGTAAACCTCTTGTCCTTCAGTTACTTTTACTTGCTTTCCACCAGTTTCAATAATTGCGTACACGACGGCACCTCCTTTAGTACTCAGACTCGCCATGACAGGTGCAGCAAAAAAGCTGCTGCTTGCAACAAACCTGCTCTGCGCGGTTGTAGTTCTTTGGAGACATCCAAACAACTAACAAAGGAAATCATACCATATTCGGGAGAGGCGTGTCAATACAAGATGCGGTTAGTCGTTTTCCCGCTGCCATCCGGGCAAAGCGCCGTTGCGTGGAACATCTCCAGCGATAACAGCCGCTTTTGTCTGCGGCTGCTATTCTTGCCCGGACGAGCGGCGGGACCATGCCTCCTTCAGCTGGTGTGCATCACCAAGCATACGGATCGCATGGAAGCGACCCGCCCCTTCCAATTCATCACTTAAAAGTAGATAAAGCTTTTTGCCTGCGTTCGCTTCGATCCGTTTCCGTTTTTCCTGATTGTTATTCAGCAATGCGTGAAAGAGCGGCGGCAGCACATCGACAAGGATCGCCTCATCATCGGTAAACCGGAGAGCGTAAGCCTCTCTCTCCAGCTCGGCGACAGCGGAGGCTGTGCTTCTCACGCTTCCTGTTCCATAGCAGCAGGAACAAGGGGAAAGCAGCAGTTGGTCAAGAGACTTTCTGTTTTTTTTCCGCGTCATTTCCACTAAGCCGAACTGCGTATATCCGGCAATATTGATCAGCGAGCGGTCGCCGGCCACCGCATGCTTTAACGTTGATAGAACATGCTCGCGGTCCGCCTCCTGCTTCATATCGATGAAATCAATCAGAATGATGCCGCCGATATCCCGAAGCCGTATTTGTTCGGCGGCGGCATAGGCTGCTTCGACATTTGTTTTGACAACCGTATCGCGCAGGCTCTCGTTGCCGACATATTTTCCGGTGTTGACATCAATGACAGTTAACGCTTCCGTCCGATCGATAATGAGAAAAGCGCCATTTTTCAGCCACACATGGCGGCGAAGTGATTTTTCCAATGGCTTGTCCAGCTTGTAAGCGGTAAAAATATCTTCTTTCTCCTGAAACAATTGCACTCGATGCTGGCTTTCTCTATCCGTTTCCTGAATGATCGACAGGTACTCCTCCCGCTGGTCAACAACGATTTCCGCCTCCCCGTTACTGAAATAATCGCGCATGACCCGTTGAATCAGCGAAGATTGATTAAACAGCAGCTGTGGCGGCTGCCCGGAAGCGGCTGCTTTCGCAACAGCAGAATACTTTGCCCGCAGCCGTTCCAGTTCTTCAAAAATGTGCTGTTCATCCATCTCCTCCGCGGCGGTTCGAATGATCATGCCTTCGTTGTCATGCAGCCACGCCTTTCCCCGTCGGCGCCATTCGTCGCGGGTGTGATCCGATGTCATTTTTTTCGATACAGCGACATAATTTCCATGAGGAAGGTAAACAATATATTTCCCAGGTAATGAAACGACTTCCGTCAGTCTCGCTCCTTTTGTTCCATAAGCTTCTTTCGTGACCTGCACAATAATCGTTTGTCCCTTTGTCAGCAGCGTGCGGATGGACGGGGCGTTTTGAGCAGCAGTACCATCCTTATGCGCTTGATAGCGGATAAGTTCATTACGGTACAGATAACCGTTCTTCTCTCCGCCGATGTCAACGAATGCAGCCTCCATTCCCGGAACAATGTCCATCACTTTTCCGAGGATGATGTTTCCGGAGCGCGTCCATTCATCCGCCTGCTCGAACAGCCATTCATGTACTTTTCCGTCTTCTAAAACAGCTCCCCTTTTTTCCTCTGCTATCATATTCAAAATAATTTTTCGCAATGTCCGTTGCTCCTATCTGCATCGTTTACTGCGACCATTATATATAGAAATCCCTCCGATTGACAAGGGCGGTCATTTCCAGCGCCGAACGGAGTTCAACGCTCGTCAAAGAAAAAAACTGCGGCAGTTCTTCATCGCAGTTTTCCTAACGGAAGAAATCGTTTTTTCTCATCAAAAAAGGCCTCCAAAACAACCGTTTCATCCAAATACACGTCATGATAGGGAAGAATAAAATAGTGATGCCTCTGGCGGCTGACTTTTTTCATCGCCCCTGCAACGCTGACATTCGGGGGCAGACGAACGATTTTTTTGTCACCAAACGGGCCGTCCCTCAGCCTTTCCAGCAAAAATCGCAGAAACATGAAATGGCGCTGCTTCCATTCTAAGTAGTGATGGAGCCACAGAAAGAACACGACGATAATTAAATTTAAATGGAACGGGAGGATCACTAACGATAACAGCGTGAGAAGCAATAGTAAAAACAGCGAAACGTAAAAATTAGTATAATACGCCTGATAAAACGGCTGAAAATACGTTTGCAGTGAAAACAGAAGTCTACCGCCATCCAGCGGCAAAATCGGCAGCAAGTTAAACAAGAGAATTGTTATATTATGAAAGAAAAAAATGTGGTGATCGCTGTCAGACCATAGCGGAGTAAAGGTAAGGAGGTAGCTTCCCGCTATCATCCAAACGTGCTGCAACGGCCCGCAGATGACAACAAGAATTTCCTCATGGACAGGCCTGTTGCCATATTCGTCCGTCTCAGCCATCCCACCAAATGGCAGCAGCATGATTTTTCTCAGCCGCCACTTAAACTTTGCCGCCATCAAGCTATGTCCCATTTCATGAACAAAAACAATGAAAAACAGCATCATAATTTCTTTGAAAAGTCCAGTCAGCCCGCCGATCATCAGAATGCCCCAAAACACGGGGTGGATATGAATTTTTTTCAATATTTCAATCAAAGGAGATCACATCGAACGGGTCGATAAAAGTATCGCCTTCCTTCAACGCAAAATAATACACCCCGATCTCGTTATTCTCTGCATCAGGAGAGACATTTCCAAGCACTTCCCCTTTTTGAACGTGATCGTATAATTTCACAGAAATATTATCCAGCATTCCATACCACGACTCTCCCCCATCATAGTGACGGATGACAACGACCTTGCCCCATTCCTTCGCTTCATCCTCGCCGATGAACCTTACTTCACCGCTACGGGCAGCTTCCACTTGTTGATCGGCCGTCGTCTCCACGAATATTCCCCGACCGTTTTGTTCAAACGACTGTCGTACTGTGCCGGTTGCCGGCAGGGCATAGACATCATCATCCTTATAATCTTCCGGAGCGACGAAATCCAGCTGCGGCGGCAGCAGGGCAAGCGGCCGGCCAAAGGTTTCTTCGTACCATTCGGCAGCTGCGCCGAACTGAAAGTCCTCCTGAAAGGATTTTTGTACAAATTGTCTGGCTCCTTCAAAAGCCGGCGAAGACGACTTAAATAAAATACCAAGAATAAAAAACAGACAAATGCTTGCTAAAACCTGAATCATAAACCGATCTTTCCGGAATAAAGGCTCCTGTTTTACTTCAGGAAGAGCTCGTCTATTATCGAAGGAATAAAGCGTCTCTTCCCGTTCTTCCTCATGCTTCACACTGTACGGAAGCATCTCTGCACCGCGCTCCCGCAAGCTTTGACGACGTGGAGACTGCCTTCTCATTCTTCTTCGGGCATCCATTTTCCGTTTCAGCTGCTCAACTCTATTTTTCATAAACGTTCCCTTCCTCATTAACGAATGATTACTTATTCCATATGTATGACTTGTCCAGTACAGTTATGCAGAGAGAACGGAATTTCATTGCTTCTGATGAGTGCAGCTGTTTTCCCGTACTTAAACAAAAAAACACATGTCTTTTCAATGCTGAAAAAACATGTGTTTTCTGGAAGGATGCAGTTAAAAAAGCCTTTCCCCGCTCCATCACCTCGGAAACGGCCATTTAAAATGGCGGACTTACACCCGAATGCCTAAAAACTTTTTCATTTTTGTTAACACGCCGCTGTTATTTTCCAAAGACATTAGCGGAACCGTCTCGCCGCAAATTCTGCGGGCGATGTTGCGATAAGCTATCGATGCCCTATGCTTCGGATTCATGGCAACCGGTTCGCCGCTGTTGGAAGCGCGGATCACCTCATCTTCGTCAACGACGATACCTAACAGTTCGATCGATAATATCGAAACAACTTCCTCAATATCTAAAGAATCGCCGCTTTTGCTCATATGTGGTCGGATACGATTGATGACAAGCTTCGGCGGGTCGACCTCTTCCTTTTCCAGCAAACCGATCACACGATCCGCATCTCTTACCGAAGATATTTCCGGAGTCGTCACTACAATCGCTTTGTCTGCACCTGCAACCGCGTTTTTAAAGCCTTGCTCGATTCCGGCAGGACAATCAATCAGCACGTAGTCATAATCTTGCTTTATTTCCCCGATCAATTTTTGCATTTGCTCCGGCACAACAGCCGACTTATCCTTTGTCTGAGCTGCAGGCAGCAGGGTTAAGCACTCAAAACGTTTATCTGTCACCAAAGCCTGGTGCATACGGCAGCGCTCTTCAACAACATCAACAAGATCATATATGATCCGATTCTCCAATCCCATGACAACATCCAAATTGCGAAGTCCTATATCAGTATCTACCAGACAAACTTTTTTTCCGGCAAGTGCCAGCGCTGTCCCAATATTTGCTGTGGTCGTTGTTTTACCAACGCCGCCTTTTCCAGATGTTACAACGATTGCTTCACCCAAATCACTCTCCCCTTTCAACACAACCTATCGATCTATTAAAGGATGTTCAAAAAGTCCGGGATACAACGCCTGCGAATCTCAACGCCCACGTTGCCTCTCCGCTGCTCTCGTACGTTCGTGTACGCTCCGCTGCTCGAGCCCTGCCGCGCCTTCTTGCCGTTGTAATGTCCTCCTTTTTGAACGCTATATTAAATAAGGATTTACTGCTATTTTATCACAGATGAAAAGAAATTACGGGGCTAACCGCGAAAGAATTACGGTTTTTCTTGAATAAAAGACGTTAATTCCGGCCGAATGCTGACGAGCCGTTGAACCGGCTCCACCACAATCTTTCCGGAATCATCAAGATAGGCACATTCCATCCACTGACCGCTCGCTTCTTCAGGCGGGGTACGAATGACGTCGGCAATTCTTAACTGCGTCGGCAGCATGGATGAAGCACAAATAACAGCTTGTTTTTTGCCGTCGTATCCAGCGTGAGCCATTCCACGCAATTTCCCCATGATATAAATGCTTCCGGTTGCCCGTACTGTTGCGCCTGGATTTACATCGCCGATCAGCAGTAAATCACCGGTTGTCTCGATGACCTGACCTGAACGGACAATTTTTACGAGCCGGCTGACTTCGTGATTGTGGCGAGCAGCTTCCGCCTCCTTTTTCGAAACAACATTGGAATCCACGCTGTCGATCACTCCGTTAATGTGTTCGGTCAGAATTTGTTCCAACTGCTTCATCTGTTCCTCTTCCAGATACCTGTTTCCCGTTACCAGCTTCACCCGTACAAAAGCGTCGTCAGCGTCTGCAGGCTTCGGGCGTTCGGAAATTTTTTCCTGCAATTCGGCAATGAGAGCAGCAAATGAACATTGATCATTAAAATAAAAGGTCAGTCCAGCTTTTGTCCCTTTAATCAGTACGTTTTGCTGTTTTTTTACTTGCTTCTGAAGCATCGGTTCCTCTCACCTCACTTCGATGTTTAACCAAAAAGTACGTCCGGGAGCCTCGCGTACCTATGATCTGCGAAAAAATATCACAGTTTCTCCTCTTCTTCTCCTCTGCGGATAACATAACGTATCCATTTCCTCAACGGAATGGCAAAAACTGCAATGATGGAGAAGTTCATTGCAAGGCTGGGAAGAAACCGGGAATATAAAAATTCCGGGTGTTGGATCGAGGTGACACCTAGCAAATACATCATCCCATAAACATAGTAGTCAAGCGCCGCTGCCGCCACGATTGCCGTGAGGACAGTCGCGAGCAAATTCCGTTGAAAAAACGGGATCGAAATCGACAACAAATAAGCGATAAATCCCATTCCAAAGGCATATACTCCAAGAATGGAAGTATGGATTACATCATACATGACACCAAAGACGATGCCGTAAAACATTCCCGTTCCCCTACCGCGGAAAATGCCGATAAAGATAATGACCATGAACACCCATCTCGGTATAAACAGCAGTTCCACTCCATATTGATCAGGCGCTAAAATCTGAAAAACAGTTCCTTCGAAAATGAACAGCAGAAACAATACAAGAAAAGTCGAATACCGGCTCATTCTTCTTCTCCCTCATCTTCCGAATCCTCATCTTCCGAATAATTTTCATCATCCGGATTAATATTCCCATCAAGGGTCGTGGCTTCTCTTTCGATAACCAGCACATAATTGAGAAGGTCAAAATCTGCTGCCGGCTTGACATAGGCCGTTTGCGTCAACCCGAATTCATCGGCTTCAAAGGAAACAACTTCCCCGATGATCAGATTTTCAGGAAAGATTCCCCCGAGACCGGATGTAACGACCGTTTGTCCTTCTTCAATTTCTGCATTAATATTGATTTTCGTGAACTGTAAATAGCCTGTTTCTTCATCAATTCCTTCAATGAAACCTTCCACTTTCTCCTTCTCCGCATCGATGTATGCCGAGATTCGATTTGCGCGATCCTGATCTGTCAGCAGTTGAACCGTTGCTGTAAATTGCGAGACTTGCTTAATCTTTCCGATCAGACCTTTTGAAGTAATGACAGCCATTCCTTCTTCGATACCGTGCTGCCTTCCTTTGTTGATGCCGATAAACTCATTCCAGCGATCCGGCGATCGATGAATGACGATCGCAGAACGGGCGGTATAATCAAAAAGGCTTTTATTTTCTGTCAAATCGAGGGCGGCTTTCAATTCATCGTTTTGTCTCCGGAGCTCATTCAATTCCACTTGAAGTGCCGCGTATTCATCCAGATGGGATTTTAAGATTCTATTTTCCTCATAAATATTTTTCATATCATTAACATTCTCAAAGAAACCCGCTGCAAAATGAGCGGGCCTGGCAAATGCGGACTGTACCCAGCCAACAGTGTCTGTTACAAACTGTTCCGGCCAGGATAGTGACCGTCGATCACTCATAGAATATCCGATAAGTGCAACGAGAATGATAATACATACAAGCAAGATAATCAGTCGCTTATTGGAAAAAAATGACTGCATCTGCTACACCTACTATCCTTTTCTATTTGAACGAACGGTAATGCCTGCCTTTGATTTAAACATATGAATGTTTTCAAGCGCTCTTCCGGTTCCAATCGCTACACAATCCAACGGGTTTTCGGAAACCAGCACAGGCATATTCGTTTCATCTGATAACACTTTGTCCAAATTGCGGAGCAATGCTCCGCCGCCAGTCAGTACAATCCCGCGGTCCATAATATCCGCTGCCAATTCCGGCGGTGATTGCTCGAGAGTATCTTTCACCGATTGAACAATTTGTGAAACGGTATCGTCCAATGCTTTTGAAATTTCATCAGCAGTCACGGAAATTGTCTTCGGCAGACCGCTGACCAGATCTCGCCCGCGAATATCGATTTCATCCGGAACATCCGGCTTTCCGGCGGATCCAATCTCAAATTTCACCATCTCGGCCGTCCGTTCCCCTATCATCAAGTTATATTTCTTTTTCACGTACTGGACAATCGCGTCGTCCATTTCATCTCCGGCAACACGGATGGATTGGCTTGTCACAATTCCGCCGAGGGAAATGATCGCCACTTCCGTCGTACCCCCACCGATATCGACAATCATGCTGCCTGTTGGCTCACGTACAGGTAAGTCTGCCCCGATGGCTGCTGCAAACGGCTCTTCAATCGTGTAGGCTTCCTTCGCACCTGCTTGCTTCGTCGCATCCTCCACCGCTCTTTTTTCCACCGCTGTGATCCCGGACGGCACACAAACCACAACATTCGGTTTACGCGTGAAAATAGAACGGCTTTTCAGAGCTTCTTTAATGAAATATTTCATCATCGTTGCCGTAGTATCAAAATCGGCGATAACGCCATCCTTCATTGGTCTGATGGCAACGATATTTCCAGGAGTTCTGCCAATCATGTTTTTCGCTTCGCTTCCTACGGCTTCAATGGAACCTGTATCTGATCTTATCGCCACAACGGACGGTTCACGTAAAATAACCCCTTTTCCTTTTACATACACAAGCGTATTTGCTGTTCCTAAGTCAATTCCTAAATCTTTTGAAAAACCACCAAACATCTATGTAATCTCCCTTCATTAATAAGAAATGCACAACTCCATGATACCGGGAAAGCTTCGCATCAACAGCTATATTGTCAATTAACCGCAGGTAATCGTTGCAGCGGGGAATTGCAATGGCATTACTTTTGAAGTCGACAGCAGGCAGCCAAAGAAAGCAGGGACTGCCCGAAAAAAGAAGTCCGCTGATTACCCCGATTGACGGTTGAAGGCTCCCATTATTCAGAAGTTGAAGCATTGTTTTATACATTTTACTTTTTTAAAACACTGTTCTGAAAGCTTGCGGCTTTCAGCTTTTTTGACAAAACTCATATCGTTAATTATACTCAATATTTTTAGGAAAGAGTAGCTTTTTCATGCAAAGGAAACGAATTTCATTGAATGAACCTAGCTCCATCAGCCTAGTTTTGCCGCTGATGCCTGTCCTTCCAAAGAAATTTGTACGGATTAGCTTACGCCTTTCACTTGTCAAATCCTCACTTCATCCTATCACAATGGATGAAACATGTCATGTTTTATTATCAAAAGATTAGTAACATGTTTTAAAGGAATAAAAACAGACTGCCTAAAAAGGAAATAAACGTCCTTTTCAGACAGCCTCGCTGAGTGTTCTCCGCTTCATACATCCTTTGTTAAGCCGCAGCCGACAACGAAACGGATCTCCGTTTGGTTACTATGTCTTTCGTTTCGAAGCGGATGTTTGAACAAACGCTACAAATAGCCCTTCTCTTTTAAAGAGCAATATCTATGATCACCGATAATAATATGATCAAGCATATCGATTCCAAGCATGCTGCCGCATTGCGCAAGGCGCTTCGTTACTTCAATGTCCTCGCGGCTCGGCGTGACATCGCCGGAAGGATGGTTATGCAGGCAGATAACGGCAGCAGCCGAGTACCGGAACGCTTCCTTGAACACTTCCCGCGGATGCACGATGGAGCTGTTGAGACTCCCGATAAAAATCGTTTGTTTATGGATCACGTGGTTCTTGGTGTTCAGATAAAGGCAGACGAAATTTTCCTGTGTCAGATGCCGCATATCCTCCATCATATATTTCGCCACATCTTCCGGTGAACGAATGACATATCGCTCTTCGGCGGAATACTGCTGAATCCGTTTTCCGAGCTCCATCGCAGCTTTCAACTGTACAGCCTTTGCTTCCCCTATCCCTCTGATCATCTGCAATTCCTTCACCGACGCCTCTTTCAGCAGCTTTAATCCATCAAAATGCTGAAGCACACGGCCTGACAATTCAAGAACGGATTCCGATCTTGTTCCGGAACCGAGCACCAGCGCGATCAAATCCTGATTCGACAGGGACTGCGAGCCTTCCCTGATCATTCGTTCCCTCGGCCTTTCATTCTTCGGCACGTCGCGGATTAACATTGTACCCACTTTTTTCATCTCCTTTTTGGGGATTCGAAAATGGCAGTGCCGAGGTCTGACCGGAGAAGATAGTCCCCCTGCGCTTTCGTTGGTCCCCGTCTGTTATTGAAAATCTTTTAGTGCACGAACAACCTTTGCGATCGGCAGCCCGACAATCGTAAAGTAATCTCCATGGATTTTTTCCACGAGCGTTGCACCGATACCTTGTATACCGTAGCCACCGGCTTTGTCAAAAGGATCGCCGCTCCTTACATAGGCATCGATCTCTTCCGTGCTCAATTCATAGAAATGCACTTCCGCTGTTTCTGTAAAAGTTATTGTTTTGTCTTCGCTTACAATGGATACACCGGTATAGACATGGTGGGTTCGGCCGGACAGCTTGTTCAGCATCGCTTTTGCTTCTTTTTCGTCGGCAGGCTTGCCAAGGATTTCCCCGTCAATGACAACGATCGTGTCGGCACCGATAACGACATGATGACGGTTGCGCAGAAAAACATCCCTGGCTTTTTGATGTGCAAGGGAAGCAACCGCTTCCTGCGGGGAATCGTCCTGGTTGATGATTTCTTCCATCCGACTCTGTTCTATGGAAAAAGAAAGCTGAACCTGTTCTAACAACTGTTTTCTTCGCGGAGATTGCGAGGCTAAAATGAAAGGTTTCATGCGGACCTCCTGACTAAAATGAATTCCATTTGTCGGGAGGTGCTATAAAGGACATTCCAAAAGATGAAAATCGTCATTTGGAACATCCAATTATAGTATACAAAACTCCAGCAAATGGAACAATTGATTTTGTGGTTAATACACATTAAATGTTGCTTACTTCTTACCATACTTGTCTTACGTTCTTTCGTCGCTTCCTAAAATCAATTCGGGAGCGGCAATTCCCGGATTTGTCATTTCTTTCGGATCAAGAATCCGGTCCAGTTCCACTTCACTGAGCAAGCCTCTTTCCAGGCATATTTCTCGCACCGGACGATTGGATGTGATCGCTTCCTTTGCTATGCGAGCCGCTGTTTCGTAACCAACATGAGGATTGATTGCCGTTATGACGCCTACACTGCGTTCCACAAGCGCCCGGCAGTGCTCCACATTCGCGGTGATGCCATCAATCGTATATTTGCGGAAAACGTTCATGCCGTTTTGAAGTATGGAAAAGGACTGCAGTAAATTGAACACCAGCACTGGCTCCATGACATTCAGTTCCAATTGGCCTGCTTCTGAGGCAAGGCTGATTGTATGATCGTTCCCGATGACTTGAAAGGAAATTTGGTTAATTACCTCACACATGACTGGATTTACCTTCCCCGGCATAATCGATGATCCGGCTTGCCGCGGCGGAAGATTGATTTCATTGATACCTGTCCGCGGTCCCGAACTCAGCAATCGTAAATCATTAGCGATTTTCGAAAGATTGATAGCAAGAATTTTCAACATCCCCGATAAATGAGTATACACATCGGTGTTTTGCGTCGCATCTACTAAATCTTCCGTCCGGCGAAACGGCATCCCGGTGATTTGCGCCAAATGCTCCGTTACTTTTTCTATATACTCCGGGAGGGCATTCAACCCTGTACCAACAGCAGTCGCCCCCATGTTCACTTCATACAACGGATCGAGGGACTGTTCGATTCGCTTCAGATCACGGCTCAACATCCTGCGATACGCACCGAATTCCTGCCCTAAGCGAATCGGCACGGCATCCTGCAGATGCGTTCTGCCCATTTTGATGACTTCGTCAAATTCTTCTTCTTTCGTCTGCATTGCTTTCACTAGCTCTTTCAGCACTTGAATTAATCCGCCGGACAAATTTAGGCAGGCGATACGGATAGCCGTCGGAAATGTATCGTTTGTTGACTGCGCCATATTAACGTGCGTATTCGGGCTTACAAGTAAGTAATCTCCTTTTTTTCCTCCGAGGATTTCAATCGCCCGATTGGCGATGACCTCGTTGGCGTTCATATTGAAGGACGTTCCCGCTCCACCCTGGATGCTGTCGACAATAAATTGCTCATTTAATTCTCCGGCAATCACCTCATCCGCTGCTGCGATAATTGCAGCGGCGATTTTTTGATTCAGGAATCCTACTTCACTGTTTGCCTTCGCTGCCGCTTTTTTTACATAACCGAAGGCCCGAATTAGTTCTTGATGAGGCGGGTAGCCGGTAATCGGAAAATTTTCCTTTGCCCTAACTGTTTGAATCCCGTAATACGCATCAGACGGAATCTCTTTTTCCCCCAGTAAATCTCTTTCCATACGATGAAGCTTCCGTATGCCTGTCATGAAGAGCCTCCTTTTTCGGAAGAATGTTTCCAAAAGGAAAACGGAACCGTTGCGATTTCGCGTGGAAATGCTGATTCATATACATTGATTGTTAACTAGTTTGCCTATTCCCAGTGAAAGCATACATTTTACACGCGCCGTCGCTCTCATGCCCGCGGTGCTTTTTTAACCGTTATTCAAAAAAATAAAAAGCGAGCTTTGTTGAACAAACACACTAGAAAAACCGCTACACCCTCGTTTTCCTTCCTTTTAAAAAAAACAGCCTACCGATTACTTGTTTTTCATTAAATTTTCTATTAATATCTCATAATCTATCAACGCCTTCAACACATCTCCTTGCACTTCCCAGGCAAAGTCAGAAGAAGCTGCCGTGGAAGCGTAGCCTTCCGATGCCAGCTTTCCATGATCAAGCCATGTCTGCGCCAGCTCCAACTCCTTGTCTCCAGCTTTTTCCTCCAGCTCTGAAAATGCAGCTTTCCACTCTTTCCCTGCCTGAAACATTTCATCCATTTCAGCGGTAGCAAGCGTTTGACCGGCGATATCTTGCGATGAGATGTAGGCTGCTTTTTCCAGCCAGGAAATCCCTTTTTCCAAGAATCCTTGCCAATACTCCGCAACCTGCCCGCCATTGCCATCAACAGCATACGTTTTTACATACGGCTCAACACCGTTTTCCTCGTAAATCTCCCCCACTGTTTTCGCCAGTTCCCGCGTGCTGCTAACCCCGATAAACAAATACGTCAGTTCGCCAGTTCCTGTCAATACGGCAGGGTAGCCGTTTTTGCGGTACATATCCGCTTCTTCTTTCCCTCTTTCCGGAGTTGAAAAAGCGCCCCCCTGTACAACTTCAAGGCTCAAGCTCGGTATTTCGACCATCGCCACTGCATTTTCTTCCGGCGGCGCGGATAGGCTGTCGCCGACAATAAGCGATCCTTGCCCCGGTTCCCCGCCGGATGCTCCTGTGTTGTCGCCGGTAAAAATATGAAGCAACACCATGCCAAATGCTCCACCGACAATCATCGCGGCAACGACGGACAAAAAAATCGGGTTGAAAAATATATTTGTTGAAAACCGGCTCTGTCCCCGCTTTTTCCGTTTATAAGGCGGCAGTTTCGGTGCTTTATCCCGCCTGCCATCATCCCAAAACGGCAGCGCTCGGCTGCTTTTCTTCTTTTGCTCCGCTCCGAAATCGACGATTTTTTTTGAAAAGCCCCGGTTCGCTTCCCCCGTCTCATTCTTTTCAAACCACGCTTCAATTACCGGTTCGCCTGCAGCGGCGAGCTCGTCCTGATGCGCTTCCGTTTTTTGGTGAGGTTTTTTATGATGAAGTGGGCTGACTTGTTCTCGATATGTTTTTTCTTTTCCATTGAGACGGATCGACACGCTTCTTTTTTTCCTCAATGCGATCTGACTCCTTCCTTTCTCTTACTCGTTGATATTATATCTATTAGCAAAAAGAGAATGATAGAACAGGAATGACAAACTTTTTACTAGAAGTGTGTGTTATAAAAAGATCGTTTTTCATCTTTTTAAACACATTCTTAAGATGTGCGTTCAGCCCCTTATTAGATTTCTCTAAGAAATAAAAAAATCCTGTGCAAATCAGGATTTTTTCTCATTCTAAGGCGTAGAACCAGCTTGGAACGGTTCGGTTTTTTCTCCCGGTTGTAAGAACACATCATCAAAATCATCTTCAGGGTACTCATTTAGCAATTCGGGAAGGTAATAAGCCGTTAAATCAACATAAAGCGTGATAACGGAATCACCCCTTATTTCTTCCGGTTCGGAAAACGTCATGGAAGCTACCTTCGTGATCCGGCTCATTTGTTCAACCTTGTGCAGGAAGTCATAAAGCTTATCGAAGCTGTCTGCCGTGACCACCAACGCAGCCTGAAATTGCCGCAATATTTTTTCGCCACTTCCTTCTCCGTCCCCAACTTCCTGCGCCTTTTCTTCCCCTGTCTCCGCTTCCGCCACAGCCCCGGACTGACCTTCCCCTTTACTAAACTGATAGCTTTCTATCACGGCGTTTGCAGATTTCTCTATTTCCTCAAGCTGGACCAGCCAATGTTCAATATCCGGCTTTGCCGGAACTTTCTCAATAAAATCACCAAGCTGCGCTTCATCCAGATTGCCGGAATCCACTTGTTTCTGCTCAAGAAGCTGCAGCAGTTGTTCTTCCGCTTCCAATTGTTCCCTGGCACTTCCGAGATGATCCTGCAGCGGAACAATCAGCAGAACATAGGCAGCAACAAGAAAGAGGAGCTGGAGGATGACGAGGACGATCAAGAAATGCTGAATTTTTTTCCGCCCAATATTCATCCCTGTTCCCCCTCTTTTCTGTTATCCTGTGCTGCCATATCCGCCGCCTGCATAGTTTTGACAAGCTCCATATTCATGATGATTGAAAAAGAAGCAGTATAACGCTCTTCTGATTCGCTGTTTTCCGAAGCTGATTCTTCCGACTCAACATTGTGAATCATAGCCGCGGTTACGAATGGCAGATTATTCAAATGATGTAAATAGCTCGGCACTCCTCGCTTACTAGGAAAATCAGCAGTTATCGTAATTGCACCGCTTTCATCATACTCATAATAGACAAAGTATGCCTGATCCGTCAGTTGATAGATAAACTGATCCAACAGCAGGACCGCGGAAACCTGGTCTTCTTCCACTCGCTGAACATCGCTGTCCAGTTGGGGTGAAAACACCGCGTCCGCCTGTTCTTCCATTGCCAGCTCCTGCAATTTCACCGTTGTCACAAGCATATGTTGCAGCCGTTCATAGTCTCTCTGCAATGCGTGGTAATAAAGGATGCCGGCGAATATTAAACTCATCGAAACGGCACAGATGATACCAATCAAAGCTGTATGGAAATAATTTTTTTTCGGCTTTTCCGGAAGGAGATTGATCTCGATGTTCATTGTTCACACCTCCTTGAGGCACAAGCTTAACGGCACTAAATAGCGGGAGTGAAAACCGGGGATGGTGCCATGAATACCGATTTTTTCCTCATCCAAGGTAATGACAGCGACATCATACTGTTCCAGGCGTTTCTTAATTGCCGACAGCAGCGGATGATCCCCTGCCAGCACGATGGATGTAATCGCTTGTTCTCCTTGATGTAAAGAGTATTTGTAGAAGTTCATTACCCGTTCGATCTCGGACAGCTGATCGATGATTTCCATTTCAATTTTTTCTTTATTTTGACAAACCAGCTCGGTAACTTCAGTGCTGCTGTCTGTCACCCAGTCATTTCCCTCCATGCCGTGGGGAAGATGCCTGATAAACACCGGGAGATGCCGGTGAAAAATACTGAGATTAACCGACGTGACATCCCACTCAATAAATAAGTAATGCTCCCGCTCATCTGCGGCGCCAAGCAAGGAATACAAGCGATACAGCGATAAAGGAGCAACATCCGCCGCAACCGGCTTCAGCTTGAATTGCTCCATTTTTTTCCGGTGCTTCTTCATCAGCGGCTCCGGTGCGGCAAAAAATAGAATTTCCCGCTGTTCTCCAGCAACATTTGGCAAAAAGTAATAATCAAAGCAAACCTCCTCAAACGGAAGATGAATATTCGTCCCGATTTCAAAGTTTAAAAATCCTCTTACCTCTTCCGCAGGTATTTCGTGGGATACCGGTAGTTTTCGAAAAAAAACCGCGGCATCAGGAACAAACAGCTTTACTTCTTTGTTTTTTAACCGCCAGTTTTCCACGCATTCTTCCATCACACGGTCAAACGCCGCTTCGTCGGTGATTTTCCCTTTTTCAACGATGCCTTTCGGAAGATATTTCTCACCAAAGCTTTTCGCCGCGGCAGTGGCTGGACCTTTCGTTGAAACATGCCTGATGACATGATCCTTGATATGGATTGCATTGACTGACTTCTTTCGCGAATGAAATGAAAACATAACGACTCTCTCCTTTACGAACGTATGGCTTACGGCCCAACAACAAGAGCGATAATCTTTTAGAAAAGACATTTGAGCCACATTTATAGAGCGTGTTCAAAAAGATATAAAGTGAAGATACCATTCCAGCAGTTGTTCATGAAAAAAATAACTGGCGACAGCGCCGACGGCAATAAACGGTCCGAATGGTATCGGCGTTTTTCGCGTTGCTTTTTTTCTGATTAAAGCTGCTCCGCCAACTGCCGCTCCGATAAAACTAGCAAGAAAAAGCGCGATGATGACACCATTGAATCCAAGAATAATACCGATTACGCCAAAAAGCTTAATATCTCCTCCGCCCATGCCGCCTTTGCTGATAACGGCAAGCAGCAGCAAGATGCCGAAGCCGGCGGCGGCCCCAAGCAGGCTGTCCCACCAAGGAGTAAGCGGGGAAAGAAAGCGCAGCGCGGCAAAAATTCCAGTAAACACAAGCAGCACTTTATCTGGTATCAGCATCGTTTTCATGTCAGATACCGTTATGATAATCAACAGCGACAGGAAGGCAAGCGCCACAGGCAACTCCTTTGACCACCCCACCAGCATTGGTGAAATCGTAAAAAGACATGCTGTTGTCAGCTCAATAAACGGGTACAGCGGTGAAATCGTTGTTCGACAGCTGCGGCAGCGGCCCTTTTGCCATATAAAAGAAAGGACAGGAATCAGTTCCAGCCAGGAAAGTGTATGCCGGCACTGCGGACAGCGGGAGCGGGGGCGAACGACGGACTCCCCTGCCGGAACACGCAAACCGACAACATTGTAAAAGGAACCTAAACAAGCCCCGAGAACGAATAAATAACTAGATAACAAGAGTTCCATGCCAGTTTCTCCTCCAAATCTCTTAATAAAAAGGGAATGTCTCAAAAGCCCATTTTTAGGCGGAAGCTAAGAGGGGGGCTCGCCCCAATAGTTTCCAGATTAACGCAACGGCTAAGCAGCCATGGAGGTTTGAGACATTCACGGATTAATTAATTAGTCACGACATCCCGCTTTAATTCACGCGCCTGCTTCCCATTAATAATCGTTTTCGATCCTGCCACTAAAGTGACCGTGTAAGTATAATTGTTACCGGCTTTTCCGACGACAACTTTGCTTGACGTTTCATGGTACTCGCCACCGTCCGGGTTTTCCACCGGTTCGATGTAACCGCTGTCTTCTAAATTCTTAAGAGTAATCTCACTTCCAGACGGTGCTCCCTCACTTGCCACCAAAAGCTTAGCGGAATTAATCATTTGCTGGGCATTACCGATATGCGCATCCTTCTTGGCATTATCAATCAATCCGCCGATGCTTGGTATGGCAATCGCGGCGATAATCCCGAGAATGACGACGACAACGAGCAACTCGATAAGCGTTAATCCTTGTTGATTTTTTAACACTTTCTTTAACATCGTTTTTCTCTCCTTTTTTAAAAGATAGATAAATATATGTTTTAAGTTCGGTTGCACTACTCGCTCCAGATGATCCAAGTGCCCAGATACAGATCATGCTTCATCGCACCTTAATAACCGGCTATTATATTTGCTGATAGATCTGGAACATCGGCACGATAATCGAGGTGATGATCACCCCGACGACAGCCGCCAGGAAGACGATCAGCACAGGCTCGATCAGCACCTTCATCCGGTCGGTGGCATATTCCACCTCTTTTTCATAAAATTCCGCCACCTTTGCAAGCATGTGATCCAGCGTTCCCGTTTCTTCGCCGATGCTGATCATTTGTACTACAAGCGGTGGAAATACCCAGTGATCGCGCAGCGGTTCCGTCAGGCGCTGTCCTTCTTCCAGGGCTTTCCGCGAACCGGCAAGCGTTCGGCTGATCACTTCATTACCGATGACTTTTTCAACGATTTTCAGCGATTGCAAAATCGGCACCGAACTGGAGAATAGCGTGCTCAATGTCCGACTCATTCTCGCCAGCACCGCCTTCTGCAGCAGCGGACCGAAGATCGGCAGCTTCAGCAGCAAATAATCCAGGTAGTATTTCCCATCAGATTGACGGCGAACAAGTACAATCGCTGTGATGAATATAATCAATGCCAGGAGTCCTCCCCACCAAAAACGGGAGACTATATCGCTGATGCCGATCACTACAACAGTAATCAGCGGCAAATCTCCACCTAAATCAGTCAGCATCGAGGCGAACATCGGCACAACAGCGGTGAGCAGAAATGCAACAACGGCGATGGTGACAACGCCAATAATGCTTGGATACGCCAAGGCGGATTTCACCTTCTGCTTCGTGTCATGGAGTTTTTCATATTGCATTGCCAGCTGCTCTAGCGCTTCATCGAGGGCTCCACTCGCTTCGCCCGCGCGAACCATGTTGACAAAAATCGGCGGAAATATTTTCGGCTGCTTCCCGGCCGCTTCCGAAAACGGTCTGCCCGAAACAATAGCTTCCTCAATATTTTCCAACGCTCTCATCAAAGCTTTACTGTTCGTTTGCCTTGCTAGAATATTGGTAGAATCTACGATCGAGACCCCGGACTTCAACAAGGTAGCGAATTGCCGTAAAAACAAGACGAAATCCTCCAGCTTCACCGGATTGCCGATCGTTATTTCCCTGTTCAGCCACGTTGGTTCCATTTCTTCCAGCTGCGCGAGGGCAACACCTTGATCCCTCAGTTTTTCAATAGCATGCTTTTTTGATTTTCCTGAGATCGTCCCTTCTTTTTTCACACCGGTTTTCATGCGCCCTCTGTAATAATACTGCGGCAAGTTATTCACCTCTCCTTCATATACGGCGCAGCTTCCTTGTAGTCAATCACATTGCTGTTCAACAGGCGGCGGACGCTCATTTCCAGCGTGTGCATTCCTTCAGCCCGGCTCGTTTGCAGCACGCTGTCGATTTGATGTATCTTCTCGTTGCGAATTAAATTGGCGATGGCATAATTGTTGATCAGGATTTCCGTTGCTGCCGTTCTTCCGCGGCGATCAGCCGTTGCCAGCAGACGTTGGGAAACGATTGCCGCCAGCACGGACGCCAGTTGGATGCGTATTTGCGATTGCTGCCCCGGCGAAAACACATCGATGACCCGGTCGATCGTTGCCGCAGCGCTGGACGTATGTAAAGTACCGAGAACAAGATGACCGGTTTCCGCTGCCGTTATCGCAGTTGCGATCGTATCAAGATCGCGCATCTCCCCGACTAAAATAACGTCAGGATCCTGTCTCAACGCGGCTCTCAATCCGGCCGAAAAGCTGTTTGTATCGGAGCCCACTTCCCGCTGGTCAATAATCGAAAACCGGTGTTTGTGCAGATATTCGATCGGATCTTCCAGCGTGATAATATGTTTTTTAACATGATCGTTCATATGCTTGATCATCGCCGCCAAGGTAGTGGACTTCCCGCTTCCCGTCGGTCCGGCGACAAGGACAAGCCCTTGTTTTTTCTCCGAGATTACTTTTAAGATTTCCGGCATTTGCAAATCATCCAGCGACGGAATTGCACTGTTGAGAACACGTACAGCAAGGCTCAAACTGGACCTTTGATAATACGCATTTAAACGAAACCGGGAAACCCCGGGGAGTCCGTAAGAAAAATCCACTTCCCCGTTTTGTTCCAGCGTCTCCTTTAAATGATCCGGCAGCACTTCCTCCACCATGCTTCTTGTATCTTCCGGCGCCATCGGCGTCTGACCATACGGGACAAGCTCGCCGTGAATTCTCAGAACAGGCGGTTTCCCAATCGTTAAATGAATATCCGATGCACCCATGTGCATCGCCTTTTTAAGAAGCTCATTGATACTTTGCCCCACCACGTTCACCTACTTATCGGCCGCTACGCGTAAAACTTCTTCCGTAGTCGTCAGTCCTTGTTTTACTTTGGCGAGTCCGTCATCGATTAAAAACATCATTCCTTGGTTTATTGCATATTGAAAAATGTCGTGGCTCGATTTGTCATTCATGATCATTTGCTTGATCTCATCGTTCACCACAAAGATTTCATGGCAGGCGATTCGTCCGCGGTAACCCGTCATATTGCATGTCGGACATCCTTCACCATGGTAGACCTTCTCGATTTCCATGCCTCTTCGTGAAAAAACTGCCCTTTCCCTTACCGTCAGCTCTCGTTCTTTTTTACAGTCCCGGCAGATTTTTCTCACAAGCCGCTGTGACACAATCCCGGACAACGACGCCGCCAGCAAAAACGGTTCGATATCCATATCTTTCAGGCGACTGATCGTGCTGATCGAATCATTCGTATGAATGGTGCTTAACACAAGATGACCAGTTAATGAAGCACGCACGGCAATTTCCGCTGTTTCTGCATCACGTATTTCTCCGACCATGATAATATCCGGATCCTGCCTTAATATCGAACGGAGCCCGCTCGCAAACGTCATGCCGATTTTGGGATTCACCTGAATTTGATTGATTCCTTCCAACTGGTACTCCACCGGATCTTCCACGGTGATGATATTTACCTCCTCGGAATTCAGGCGGTTCAATGCCGCATAAAGGGTGGACGACTTTCCTGAACCGGTTGGACCGGTGATCAAGATGATTCCCGTCGGCTGTTCAATCAGCCGCACCATCTGCCCGTAGTGCTTTTGGGTGAAGCCGAGCTTGTCCAGCTGATTCAACGAGTTATTTAAATCAAGAAGCCGCAGGACAATTTTTTCTCCATATACTGTCGGCAATGTGGAAATCCTCAAATCGACCGGATGAAAATCGATAGTTACTTTCATTCTTCCATCCTGAGGAATCCGTGTTTCCGTAATGTCGAGATTCCCCATAATTTTTACCCTTGCGAGCAGCATGTTCTGCATATGCTTCGGCAACCTTCGCTCAGTGCTGAGGACGCCGTCAATCCGATAGCGGATAACCACGTTTTTTTCCTGCGGATCAATATGAATATCGCTCGCCCGCTCTTGAACCGCCCGCACCAAAAATTGATTGACGAGCTTGATGATCGGGGAGTCGGTACCGCTTACCGTATCCGCCTCCACTTCCTCATGGGCGGAAAGTTCTTCGTACAGTTCTTCCACGGCATCTTCCAGCTCATAATATTTGTGAATCGCTTTGACGATATCATCCTTCGTGGCAATGACAACGTCCACTTCAAATCCGGTGGAAAGCCGGATATCATCGATGGCAAAGTAGTCCATCGGATCCGCCATGGCAATCAGGAGCTTATCGCCTTCGAGCTTCATCGGCATCAAAACGCTACGGCTGGCCAGTTCCTTCGATACGATGGTTGTCACCTTCGTATCTACCGGATAGCGGTACAAGCTGACATGCGGAATACCGAGCTGATATTCCAGCACTTCAATGAGCTGCTGCTCAGTTATGTAACCTTGTTGAAGCAGAACGTCACCAAGCTTTTGCTTACTCGTTTTTTCCTGCAGTGCTTCTCTAAGTTCATCTTCGGTAATCAATTGTGATTCTACCAATATATCACCTAAACGTTTGCGATTCGTCAGCATGTTTGTCACCTGTCTTTAAAAGAAATATCGTTCTATTTGATGAACGTTCAAAAAATCCGGGAAACAGCGCCTGCAAAGCTCAGCGCTAGCGTCATCGCTCCGCTGCTCGATCCCGCCGCTGTTATGACCACCTTTTTGAACACATATTTTTAGAAGAAGAACGTTCCATTTCGCGAAAATAGCTAATAATACCTATCCACAATCATTCTTTCGGAATTTTATGTAAGATAATCAGGTATAATCTACGGAAAATAATCTATTATACATATATATTATCATGTATAATAGGACTAAATAAATAGTTTTCTGTCAGAAAAGCTAAAAATTATCAGGACTTTTGTATCTCCGCATTGACGGCTGCCCGACAGACAAATATCCGCTTCATAGACCAGGGAAATACCATATAAAAGGCTGGTGAATATGCCTGTGAGAAACATCCAACTCGTCGCTTCCCAAAAAGGGAGAACATTGCTCGAAATACTCGTTTCCATCGTCATTTTATCCATTGTTAGCGTTTCGCTTGCCACCGTTTTCGTGCAAGCTGTCCGGTCCATGAATACTACGGAACAATTGCTTGATGCCACGTATGTTGCACAAACCACCATGGAGGAAATTTATTACCGAAGCACACAGGAAAGCTTGCCAACCGACGAGCATTATTCGTTAACCGCTGAAGCTTATCTCGTCGCTATCACGCTGACACGGGATAGTGACCGGATTGTCAACGTGCTCGTGGAAGTATATGACAACAGCACCCGAAGCCGAAAAGAGGCGCAGATGGAAACGTACATATTATGGGAGAAATAAGGGAGGACAGCACTGATGAGCGGGAAAAAGCAAACAGGCGCCACATTAATTGAATTGCTCCTTTCAATGGGGTTAATTTCCATTGTTCTCTTGCTCGCTGTCTCCATCCAGCTGGCCAGTCAAAAGCAATGGACTAACCAGACGATTTCTGTTGAAAACCAGGCGAATGTCCGCCTGGTCATGAACATGATAACGAAGGAAATCCGCAGCGCTTCACATGTTTCCGTATCTGCCAATGTCCTCACATTAATGGATGAAAACAAAAATATCACCGGGGAATACCGGCTATCCGGAAACACAATGATGAACGGCAGCGCGGAAATAGCCGAAAATATTGGTGAATTTCTTATCAGGATGGAAGGTAGCAAACTGGAAATTTCCGTAGCAAGCCTGCCGGGAAAAGAAGGGCATTCAGCTGCTTTGTCAACAGTACTTTATCTCAGAGGGGGTGACGGCGGATGAACCGTTGTTTTCGCTGGAAAAATGATGTAGCCAATGAGCGGGGCATCGCGCTCATCGTTGTCTTAATCATCGTGATAGTCATGTCGCTCATCGCGGTCAGTCTCCTTGGACTGACCGCAACAAACGCGACGATGACTTCCGTAGAAAGAGATTATCAATCCGCCTATTATATCGCAGAGGCAGGGATTCATTATCAGTTGCCGGAAATGGAAGCTGCTATACTGGCAGCCTATGAAAATGCTTCAGCCAGCGATGAGTTTTTTCAGTTGCTGGAAAACGATTTGCAATTCAATACATCGTTTTCTCCTGACGGTCTTTCCTTTCAGCCGTCCTTCGGAAAGCTTCCGGAAGTAGAAATGCTATTGGAAAAAACGACCTTGGAAAGCGAGACAGCAAGGAAATACGTTCTCTCCGCCAAGGGGACGATCGGCCAGCGCTCGCGAACTTCGACAGTTGCTTTACACGTGGAATGGAAAGAGAAAAATTCCGTTCCGGGAATCACCATCCCGGCAAATATGGCACTGTTTGCCGAACGCTATATCACATTGAGCGGAGGGGCGAAGATCAACGGTCATGTCTTCACCAACGCAACGGCTGCCAATTCAATAGAATTGGCCGGAGGGACATTGATCACCGGCGACATTTTTGTCGGTCCAAACGCGTCACCTGATGTGCTGTCCGCAACTCAGGGGATCAGCGTGAAAGAGCCGGTCAGCATGGCTTCGACAATGTATTTTGAGCTGCCGCCGTTTCCCGCGATTCCTGTCTTTGAGGCATTGCCAGACAAGACGATTGCGACTGCCGACGGCTCGAACAGACATGCGATTATCGACAACGGCAGATTGCAAGGGGAACACTGGCTGGCAAACCATTATGAAATAACCGTGGACAGAAACAGTTACTTTCGTGAGATCAATCTTTCCTCGAACAACACGATTACATTGAATATCGGCAGCAATGACCGGGAAATTGTTGTCGACCGGCTCAATATCGCCAACGGGCATCTTAAAATTAACGGCAGCGGCAGGCTGACAATGTATATTATTAATTCAATCACGATGAACTCCGGCAGTACGATCAATCAAAAAGAAAACATGGAGAATCTTCATATCTATTACAAAGGAACGGATTCTCCTTCATCCTTTAAATCCCTAACCCTCGACGGTGCACAGAAAATCTTCGGATCACTTTTTGCAGAAGATGCCAATATTATCTTAACCGGAGGAGGAGGATTTCAAGGCAACATCATTACCGGGGGCATTCGTTTCCAAATCGACGGCGGGGCGGAAGCGCATTCCAATATTATCTATGCGCCAAATGCCGATATCCATTTAGGCGGCGGCGGTATAATCGAAGGGGCGGTCATCGCCAAGTCACTTACGGCAAGCGGCGGTGCCAGTATTGCCTACAAGGCCCACGATCCAGGAACGATTCCTGTTCCTGGGGGAAACAACGGCGACCGTACTGCCGCAACGATTGAAGACTTGCTGACCATTGGACCAATCAGAGAAAACAAATAATATTGAACGATGTGAAAACACCGACAATGCATTTTTTTCAGCAGCTTCAAAACAATGACACCCGGTTGCGTCCTTTTTGCTTCGCTCCCATATACATTGCTCTATCGGCGTTGCGGAGCACGGACATTGCCGATTCATCCTCTTCCAGCTTGGAGGCCACTCCGATGCTGGCAGTTATCCGGACCGACTTCCTTTCACGCCCCTTCAAGTCGTCAACTACTGCAAACAAATGGCTTTCAATTGCCTGGCGGATCGCTTCTGCTATATCTTGGGCAAACGGCACGTGCTGCCCTTCCAGTAAAACGACAAACTCTTCCCCGCCATACCGGGCCAGTACGCCATTTTCAGCCACGGTGTTTTTCAATACTTGCGCCACTTGTGTCAGTATCTCATTCCCGCTCTGGTGACCATATGTATCGTTTATCTGCTTAAAGTGATCTAAATCGATGAGTATAATCGCATATTGTTTTTGACTGTTATCATATGCTTCAAGAAGCAGATTCTCAAAATAGCGGAAATTATACAGTTTTGTTAAAGCACATCGCTCACTTTCCTGCTTTGTCTTCTCATAGTTCCGGGCATTTTGCACCGCAACCGATAAATAGTTGGCCATAATTTCCAGCACCATGAGATGACTTTTTTCAAACGCTCCGATCCGTTCTGATGTCAGCGTAATGACACCGACCACCTGATGATCCCGCATGACCGGTGCTGATATGATCGACTGCGCATTGTTAACCAGCCCCATATCGCCCTGTTTATTCCATTGGCTAGAACGATTGAAGTGAAGAGACTTTCCAGTTTGGAAAACTTTACGGGAAATTCCGTCACTTTGATCCGCCTGCTGGATGCGCCGCCCGTTTAAATGATGGATTTTTATCACTCGGATGTCATCCTCCACCCGATCGTAAAGCAGCACCTGCTCCAGCGGAAACACGGCAGCGATTGTTTCTAAAAACAAATCGTAAATATCGTCAACCGGCAAACCTTCATTTACCTTATATCCGAAGGAGCTTACTTTCTTCAGAAGGCTTGCGGTCTGTTCACTTTCGTTGTACAGCTTTAAAAATAAGGACAGCAGAACCAGCGGGAAACCGATCAAAAAGATTGCCGAATAGCCCACATCCTGATAAAGCAGCACAAGCGTGATGCCTACCGGAATAATCAAAATCGCGGAAACCGCTTCCCATGCCAGCAGTTCATCAAAGAACCGGCTGTTTTTGTTACCGCTAATGTATTTTCTCAACACAAAAATAATCCAATTATTAAGAAAAAAATAGGAGAAAGCATAACCTAAAACAGGAATACTCAAGCCGACGAGATCGCTTTGAGTGATATTGCCTGTCATTCCTCCCAGCAGATAAAAAATCGCTGCGGAAATTGCTGATACAATGAGAAAGATCAGCGAATTCAACGGAAAGCGGTACAGCTCTTTCACCGTAGTTCTTAGACTGAGCAAGGAGGTAAAGATCGCCAGCTGCATGACGATCACTTCCACAGCAAAGCCGAATAACAGAAAAACCGCTAACGTAATTCCATGAAGAGGCACGATGCTCCCGTGGCGAAATTTTAACGGAAACCATGATGCAATGATAAGCAAGCAGAGAAAAGAGAGGACGGCAAGCCAATGGTCTAGAAATACAGGTAAAGTTGAGTGAACAATAATATATATGAACAAGGGCACTGATAAAAACCAAAGGATCCAGATCCCCTGTCTCTGTCTTTTCGTCATCATCGCTCCCCTCCATTCCAGTTTTTCAGTAAAAGGAAGATAGGATAAAAGACCTATCGATTGAGCAAAAATAAATTACCTTCATAAAAACATTAGATATTTTATCACATGAAGGCATGCATGTTAAGAATTTTCTCAAGTTTTAAATAAGTCCAAGGACAATGAAATAGGTCGATAATACTGCAAACGTGGTAAAAAAGTAATGATAATCAAACCATCTGAGGGTCGTTCATTGCATGTCTGAATGCAAACGATATTATCGTCTTTATTCGCCATCCACCCATGTTTTTCCTTCCTCATTATTTAGATTTTCCTCCTTGCAGTTCCTGACGCGAAAGCGAGATTACCGGAAGAAAACAGCAAAGTAATCTACTGAGCAAAATGACCCACTCCTAAATATCTATAATAAGTATACGAATGATTACCCCAAAAAGTTGCGTTTTTCTTTTCAGGGCAACCAAAGATATGTCATTTTTCTTCCTAAGCAACCGCAGGAAGCGTGATTTTTCATTAAGTAAAACTCTTTTCGTTGCTTTTAGCAACCGGACCGTTAACCAGGTAAACGCTTGACGATGGCGGATCGCATTTCGCTGACAAAATAATGGGAGCCAACGATGAGAAGTACTTGATCCGCATTGCGATTCGCTTGCCAGTCGTTGATCCACTTCAGCGGATCGGTCACTTGCTTCAGCTGCTTTCCCTCTGCAAATGCCTCATATTCGTCCAACGACAACGCCCGCGGCGAAGAAAAGGTTGTCACATGGATCGATTTCGCCAGGGCAGACAAGGTAGTAAGCATTTGCTCCACCTCTTTGTCTTTCATAGCCGCAAACAGCACCTCGATTTTCTTTTCCACGTACAAATTCGCGACTGCAACCACCGCCTTCTCGACAGCATCCGGATTGTGGGCTGTATCAACAACGATAACCGGCTCTGCTAAAACCTGTTCCAGCCTCCCCGGCAGCTTTGCTTTCTCCAGTCCGCTGATCACTTGTTCGTCAGCGGTGATCACCGCATAATATTGTTTTAAATAATCCGTCACCATCAATGCCAGCGCAGCATTGACAGCCTGATGATCCCCGGCCATCCCGAGACGAACGTCACGCAGCTGACGGTACGGCGTTTCATATGTCAGCCGCTGGTGCCCGTCCTTCATTTCACTCGTCAAAGCAACCGTATCTACCGGGTACAGCTTTGCACGGTTTAACTCCGCCTCCTTCTTGATGACATCGAAGGCCGTTCCCGAAGCTGCCGTCATCACCGGAACCCCCGCCTTAATGATACCGGCTTTTTCCGACGCGATTTCTTCGATGGTGTCCCCGAGAAAATCCTTGTGCTCCATCGTCACGTTTGTGATGACCGCTGCTAACGGCGTGATGACATTTGTCGCGTCGTTCCTTCCGCCCATCCCGGTTTCAATCACCGCCATATCCACCGGCTTTTTAAACGCAAAGTAATATAGCGCTGCAGCAGTAACCAGCTCAAATTCGCTTACTATTTCCCGCATTGCCTTCTCCGTTGCCTGTACATGCGGGGAAATCTCCGCCATCACCGCGGTAAATTCCTCTTCTGTCATGGCGTTTCCATTGATACTCACCTGCTGCCGCGGTTCCCCTAACACCGGAGACATGAATGTACCGACGAAAAAGCCGGCTTCTTCCAGTATGGAGCGCAAAAAGGTCACCGTGGAACCCTTTCCGTTCGTTCCTGCCACATGAATGGTTTTCACCTTTCTTTCCGGGTGACCAAGCCGCTCCATTAAATCAGTCATGCGCAGCAAATCAAACCGAATTCCTGCTGCGCTTTTTGTGAGAAAAGAATCCATTGCTTCCTTGTATGTCGAAAACATCGTTTCCGCCTCCCTTCATCCAAATCATTTTTCCGCGTACAAACACCGCTGTACTAGTCTCCATCCGTCGTCATATACGCAGTTCCCTGCGAACTTCTTTTAAAAAATACAGGGAGCCTGTCACCACTAAGACATCGTCGGAGCTCTGTTCGTTTTTCGCTTTAGAAAATGCCGTTTTCCAGTCTTCTTCCACAATAACATGCGCCTCCGGATACAAGGAATATACCTCGTGAGGATTCATGGCAAGCTCATGCGAAAAATGGGTAAGGAGGAGCCGATCTGCTTGTTGGCCGATGGTGCGGACCATCGAGGGTACATCTTTATTTTTCATCGCGCAAAAAATAACAGCCACCCGTTTCTCAGGGAATTCCGTTGCCAACGTATTTGCCAGTGCTGTCATTCCTTCCGGGTTATGTCCGCCATCAAAAATGATCGTCGGATTATCGGCGACAATTTCAATCCGATTTGGCAGTTTCCCCGCCTGCAAACCGTTTTTTAACTGCTTGTCCGTTATCATAACGCTGCCCGTTTCCCTTAAATGGACAGCGGCCATGACGGCCAGTGCCCCATTTTGGTGTTGATGCCTGCCGCGCATTCCCGTCTGTAGTCCAGAAAAAGTAATTTTTCCGGTACTAAACGTAAACGTTTTTCCGGAGGTTTCGATGTGAAAATGTTCACCAAGCTGATAAAAAGCAGCGTCCGCATCCTCCGCCTTGCTGCGAAGGATGCGGATGACTTCCGGTTGAGCGCACCCGGAAATGACCGGGGCACCTTGTTTAATGATGCCGGCCTTCTCAGCCGCAATTGCCGGCAGTGTCCCGCCGAGAAATTCCATATGATCGCGCCCGACATTCGTAATGATCGCAAGGAGCGGCTGAACGATATTCGTCGGGTCGAGCCTTCCTCCTAATCCTGTCTCAATCAACGCAAGATCGATGTTCCCTGCTGTGCCGAAATAGTGAAAAGCGATGGCTGTCATCATTTCAAATTCCACAGGAGAACCGAAGCCTTCCGCTTCCAGTTCTTCGACATGCGGCAGCAGGCCGCTCACTATCCCGGCAAACGCTTCCTCTGCAATCGCCGTTCCGTTGATTTGTATTTGGTCCGCGCATGTCACAATACTTGGCGAGGTGAACGTCCCGACACGCAAGCCGGCTTTCATGAAAATTGCTTGCAAATAAGTAAGCGTGGAGCCTTTTCCATTTGTCCCTGCAATATGGATGACACGCAGCTTACGTTCCGGGTGATGCAGCTTTCCGAGGAGGGCATTGATCCTCCCAAGTCCGTTGTAATTTTGATGATGCTTCATCCGTACCAACAGCCTGCATGCCTCGTCATAGGTCATCATACAGACCATCCCCTTTCATAGCAGCTTGCATGTCGATGCAAAAGGTGCAATAATCGCTGCTGATAGTTTATAATGTACATATTTAATGATCAAGAAAAGTACACTCAGCGTCACCGCATCGTTGCGATTTTTTCACGATGGTATGTACGCGTAAGTTTACAGCGGAAACGGCCGTTGGTTCGGTGAGTGGTGATTGCTGTGATGTGAAGTGAGGAGAAACTATGAAATACAACGGCTGGCTCATATATAATGCCGAGGACGCGCAAAGAAATGAAGCATTTATTCGCTGGATGAAAACAGAGGCGGCAGCTCTCGGCATTGAATTGACGTTTTTATTGAAGGAACATTTGCTGTATGGTGTAACCGGCGGTGCACTGTTCATCTCGCATCGGGGAAAACACATCCAGCTGCCTGATTTCGTCATTATGCGAAACATCGATCCGCTTTTCGGCAGACAGCTGGAAGCTATGGGCGTTCGTGTCATGAACACTTCGTCCCTTTCCGAAATCGCCAACAACAAAGCAAGAACCCACCAACTGCTCGCTCAAGCAAACGTCCCGATGATCGACACGCTGTTTGTTAAGCGCAATGAATTTTCTCCGGCCGTACTTCCGTACACCTACCCGGTAGTTGTCAAGGAAGTGGACGGACGGAGCGGAAAGCAGGTTTACGCAGCAGCGACCGAACAGGAGTTGACAGCACTGTTAGAGCATGTGCGTTCCAATGAGTTAATCATTCAAAAAATGGGAGATGTTCCCGGTAAAGATGTGCGGGTGTTTGTCATCGGCAATAACATCGTGGCGGCCGTTTTGCGCTTCTCGTCTACTGATTTTAAAGCGAACTTCTCCTTGGGGGGGAGCGCTCAAATTTATCCGTTAAGCGCCGAGGAAACAAAGCTAGTTCACCGAATCATCCGTTTGTTTCCGGACGGGCTCGATTTCGTTGGTATTGATTTTCTTTTTGCCAAGGACGGTTCGCTTCTTTTTAACGAAATCGAAGATGTGGCAGGCTCCAGAACGCTTTCCGCAAACACCTCCATCAATACCGTTCGCCTGTATCTCGAATATGTATTAACTGCTTTACATGCAAAAAACTAGACTTAAGCGGCTTTACATGCTGTAGTGATCAGGGCGCGGTCATCCCGGAAAACGATGAACCCGATGCCTGTTGTCATGCCGTCTGGGCGCCTTCACCGCCTTCTTTATCCCGCCATTTTACTTTACCGGTTTAGAGCTTCGCTGCAGCTTCCTTCCCGGCTTTTTCGGCTTTCTTATGGACATGACGACGATGAGAATGATCGACAGTCCTGATAGGCAAACGGCAAAAAACAAACGGTCGACTGCGTCAGCAAAAGCAGTGTCGTTTCGAATCGCAACATAGCCGACAATCAGGCTGACGGCGATTCCCGCAATCCCGGGAACATATTTCAGCATCGAATACGCCGGGTAATACCATAGCAGAACCTCACTGCCTACATAGAAAATCACAATAAGTATAATCGCCAAATAATGCGGCTCCAACATGCATGCTTCCCCCTCCCGCCTGATAGAGGATATTCGTTTCTGTTTGAATGGCGATGGCTCATACCTCCGCCGCACGGGAGAATAAATTCGTTTCTCCCATGCCTGTAAAACGCGGAGGCTCGCTCATCGCGCGTATTTGATCAAAAAGATAAAAAGCGATCTTTTTGTTTGAATGGCGATGGCTCATACCTCCGCCGCACGGGAGAATAAATTCGTTTCTCCCATGCCTGTAAAACGCGGAGGCTCGCTCATCGCGCGTATTTGATCAAAAAGATAAAAAGCGATCTTTTTGATCAAATACTAAAACAAATTATTTTTGAAAGCATAGATGACAGCCTGGGTCCGATCCTGAACATCCAGCTTGCTGAGAATATTGCTGACATGCACCTTGACCGTTTTCAAAGCAATAAACAATGCATCAGCAATTTCTTGATTTGATTTCCCTTCCGTCATCAGCTTCAATACATCCATTTCCCTTTCCGTCAGCTGTTCATACAGCCGGATCTCCTGCTGCTGCCGCATTTTTGACATCAGCTTGCCGGTCACTTCCGGTTCGAGAATCGACTGCCCTTCGTAGGTTGCACGAATGGCATCGGCGATATCCTTCGCCTTTGATGTCTTCAGCATATAGCTGGTGGCTCCCGCTTCCAGCGCCGGATACACTTTTTCATCGTCCACAAAGCTGGTAACGATAATAATTTTCGCTTCGGGCCAAGCCTTGATGATCTGCTTTGTCGCTTCAATACCGTCCATCTGCTTCATGACGAGATCCATCAGAATAATATCCGGCCGCAGCTTCAAAGAAAGTTCGACGGCATCCGTACCGTCATTTGCTTCAGCAACGACTTCGATATCTTTCTGCGCGGACAAATAAGATGATACTCCAATCCTGACCATTTCGTGATCATCCGCAAACAAAACCCTTATCATACTATTCACCACCTTTTCCACGATGAGGAACTTTCACTTCCAGCTTCGTTCCTTCGTCTTCCACGCTGACAAGCTTGAAGGTTCCGCCGATTTCAAGCGCCCGCTCCTGCATATTTTGCAGTCCATAAGAACCGGTTGATTTTGCATTTTCCACATGGAAACCTATCCCGTTATCATGGATGCGCATAATCACCACGCCATCCCGTTCAATCAGCATGACATGAATGTGTTCCGCTTTTGAATGGCGCAAAGCGTTGGATACCGACTCCTGCAAAATCCGAAAAAGATGGTCTTCCACGCCCTTATCCAGCGTCAGCGGTTCAATTTTCCAGTCGATCTCCATCGGCACCTTCTGCCTTAATTCTACTAATAACTCAACCATTCCTTCATGTAAAGACTTTTCTTTTAACGCGATCGGTCTTAGATGAAGTAAAAGCGCCCGCATTTCCAGCTGGGATTGCTCAATCATTTTTTCCACCATCGTTAATTGTTTTTTCACGGCAGGGTCTTCCGGCGGATTTCCTTCGTTGATGGCCGACATCATCATGGACGCAGCAAACAACTGCTGACTCACAGAGTCATGGAGTTCACGGGCCAGGCGGTTGCGTTCCTGTACGACAACTTCATGCAGGCTTTTCTCACGCTCTTCTGCACGCTCTGTCACCAGGCGCTGAGTCCGCTTTGCCTGCTCCGACAGCATGTTTTCCATCAGCTTCAAATTTTTCTCAATATGGTGGAACTCGGGCAGTTTGTCAAAGTCGTTCAGCGAGAGCGGCTGCCCTTTCAACAGCTCTTCCAATCTTTCGTTGATATATTTAAACCGTCTTCTCCACAGCCAGCCGTAGACAAAACCGGTGATGATGCCGATATCGGCAATGATAAAAATCATTAAGTATAAAAACGGGACATCAAAAATTTTCACGTTCAGCAGCACTTGCCAATTTTCCAGCGGAAAAGCATACACGGTAAGTGCCGCCAGCGCGATGACAAACGCGAATGCTCCGACAAGCCCGACGACAATCTGTCTGACAATCAGGTTCATATACGCTTCACCTCAATGTCACCGGACAGGATGGAAGTTATGATTTTCACCTGAGGATTGTTCGAGCCCTTTTCCACTGTCGCATAGGAAAGCGTCTGATTAAACAGTTTCGTGTGCTGTTTATCAAAAACAGCGGCACGCCCGAAAACAGAGCTGTGATGAATGATCACATCCACTTCGTACGGTATATATATTTTGATGTTCCCGACAAAATGCCGAATCGAGATAACTGAGTGTTCCGGAAGCACGGTGTTGCTCAAGTCGATGACCCGGTCTCCAAGGCCGCTGTGAATGTTGATGTCCCGCCAATGATAGGCCGTATCACTCGTTTTTAAGTCCCCAAAAAAGCGGTTTTGAAACAGCGGTTCGACTTTCAGCAAAGGCTCCGACGGAGGGATGTCCTCCGCGTCTCCTCCATAAAAATAAGGCTTGATTTGCTCGGGCTCTTTCTTGGAACGGCGATACTGAATGAACAGCATCACTAATATCGCAACCACCATGAAGCGTATCGCAACCATGTTGGAAACCGTGAGAAACAAAAAAATCATTCCGGACCAGAAGAAAAGCTTGCCGCTTGACCGATGATAGCTTTTCCAGCCGAAATAACAAATAAATGACAGAAACAAAAAGAAAAACACCAAGTGTGCTTTAAAAAAGATCAGTTCCGCCAAAAGGAGAGCGATTCCAATGATTAATATCCAGTTAAAGGTGTCTGTGGAAAATCGTTTGAACATGCCCGGAAGCCCCCTTTCCTTTCTGTCATCATACGCCGCGCCTCGACCTTCTTGCCGCTGCGATGTCCTCCTTTTTTGAACAAACATCATAGGTAAGGAAGTTCAAAAAGTCCGGGAAAAAGCCCGATATGAGCGATGTTTCATATCGGGCTGCAGGCTGTAATCAGGCGATACTGCATTTGCTGCTATCCCGGTTATCTCTCCGCCTCAATCGAAGCGGAGAAGTCGGAACCGTTGCCGTTAGCATTAACAGCAGCTTGCTGCTTGCTCGATCGACGCAAATCTATCTTCTATCATATCATTTTTTCGTTATTTTACATCAATATTCTCGTTTTCGTTTAATTCTTTTTCCAGCTTAGCGATTTTGCTATCGAAAGTATTTTTGTAGTATGCGCTGTTTACTTTGTATTCCAAGCCTTCAATATAGCGCTCCATGTCCGAAAATCTGGAGAAGGAATGCTCTCCCGTGTCTTCGACAACTTTATTTATCTGATAGTTTGCCCGTGCCACATTCTCCCTGCCCATCAGTTCCATTCGCTTGAAGTGCATATCTTTCAATTTATGCTTCATCACTTCGTATTTTTGTTCCAGATTTAGCAGTTGCTGCTCCGCTGATTCCTTTGCTTCCCGAATGCGATTGGCCTTTGCTTCATACTCTTCGTGCTCCTGTAAGGCAAATTGGTACATTTCTTCTTCCCCCGCTTTTTCAGCTACGGACGCCTGATATCGGCGTTTCTTTGCCATTTCAAGCGCCTGCTCATACTCGCGGCTAAATTCTTCTTTTAGGCGATATTGCCGTTCCACCAGCTTGCGAACCTTCTCTGTTTCCTTCTCGCTTTGCCGCAGATACTGATTCAGTGCCGCAATCGGATTTTGTGCTTCTTTCTTGTCCATCAATTCATGCATGTCTGCCGCAACGGCATCTTTCAGTCTTGTAAAAAGGTTTGTCATTTTAGTCATCTCCTTTTATTTGTTCAGATCGGCCCATTGTCTTTCAAAATTTGTAAATGGGTCGTCTGAGCCCGGTTTATTAAAGGTTATTTCTTTTTCATTATTACATTTTTTGTAAAGTACGTATAAGCAGTACGCTGCCGCGATACCGATTAAGGCATACAGATTGCTTACTGCGATGCTAAGAACGATCAAGCCGAGAATTACCCACATCACTTTTCCACCGGTGGAAGTACTTTTCATAAACTGTTTAAAGATCACATAGAGCAAAAACAGGGAAGCCCCCAGGAAGATCATCGGGCCGATATTTGCCACCAGCACGATCAATGCAATCAGCGCCAGTATGAATAAAAGAAATTTTTTCATTTTTCAATGCCTCCTCTCATCTTTCATGTCTCTATCTTACCCGAGAACGCATTATTGGATAATGAACCTGAGAAATATTTCGAATAAGCCTTCAGGCGTATTTTTGTCGGGGACATGGTCCCTGACAATTTTGTGAACGTAAAGCTATATTATGGGCTATAATGGTTGAAGAGCATGTTAACAGTAAAGGTGATGGGGGAATCCCGATGAGCGGGGGAATTATTTTGTTTGACGGCAGCTGTAATTTCTGTTCTACAAGCGTGCAGTTTATTGTTAAGCGCGACCCGGGAGCATACTACCAGTTCGCGGCGCTGCAAAGCGAAGCTGGACGGCGGCTTCTGACCGCTTACAAGGTGCCGGAAGATACAGACAGCCTGATTTTGATTGATAACAATCGCTACTACATGAAATCGTCTGCCGCATTGAGGATATGTAAGCATTTAAACGGGGGTTGGAAAATGTTCTCTCTTTTTCTCGTTATTCCGCGACCACTTCGCGATACTTTGTACGATCTTATCGCCAAAAATCGCTACAAATGGTTTGGCAGGAAAAAGGCCTGTCCGCTCCCTTCTCCTGAAATGAAAAACAGATTTTTATAAAAGTGTTTGTTCAAAGAACGTTTTTAACCCTTTTGAACAAACACGATGCAATGAGTGAAGCCGGTGCATTCTTTTCAAACCGGCTAGGAGCGTTTTTTCTCGGAGTCAGGATGACGACGACATTCCGCCGTTGCTCACAGGACGTGAGCGTTTCTTAGGCGGAATTGGGGATGACGACATTCCACCGTTTCCCATAGGACATGGACAGCACTTAGAAGGAATTGGGTTGCATCGGGCGGAGCCATTGCCTTTGGAACAGACTCTAAAACAATGTTTTTTCACTCGATCAACAGCTAGCGGATGTCCCAAGGAAAAACGTTCTTGAGACACCCTCACACAGGAATCGCGGCAGCTTCCATGCTTCAGCCAGTGGCATTAACCCGATTTTTTCGCTGCGCCAGAAAATCTCTGCCAACGGAAGGCAGCCGGAACAGGAAGAACATGATCCATCCGGTTAGCTGAACAGATGGCGATATGCTGCCGCTAAACCGTCGGTGATCGGCCGTTCGTTTGGCAATGTAACATCGTCGACGACCGCGATTGGCAGCACTTCAGAAATCGTACTAGTGATAAATGCTTCATCGCATTGTTTCAAAAAAACTTCATCAAACGCTTGCTCTTTTACTGCGACACTTTGCAAACGGGCCAGCTCCATCACCTTTGCGCGCGTAATCCCATGCAGAATTCTCTTTGTTGCCGGATGAGTATACACCACGTTGTCTTTGACAGCAAAAATATTGCTGCTTGCTCCTTCCGTAACAATACCGTCCCGGACAAAGATTGCTTCTCCGTGGCCTCCGGATGCCGCTTTTTGCTTTGCGATGACATTCGGCAGCAAATTTAACGACTTTATATAACAATTTAACCAGCGCTCGTCTTCAAGTAAAATCACAGATATCCCATCAGTCCGTATTTTCTCGTCAATTGCTCTCACTTCGCGAACAGTCATGGAATAAACAGCGGATGCGTCCGGATAGTGATGCTGTCTTGACGAGATTCCCCGGGTAATTTGCAAATATACTTCCGCCTCGGGGATTCCTGAACGTTTAAGGCCCTCCATGATAATCGCTTCCAGCTCGTGTAACGTGTACGGCATCTCCAGTTCTATCGCAGCGGCGCTTTTTTCCAGACGCGCTAAATGCTCTTTCAGCATAAACGGCGTTCCGCCATACACACGAATAACTTCATAGATACCGTCCCCGAACTGATGTCCCCGTTCTTGAATCGGAATCACTTTTTCATCTACATCTACAAATCGGTTTTGATAAAATGCGATTTCTTTCATCTTTTTCCTCTCCCTGTTTCTCTTACATAAGATTTTGTTATTTATGGTGCCATAAGGGCAATACAAAAACAGCGATCATCTTTTCGCACAAATCAATGAACGCTTCATAAATATTCACTCAAGGAGTGAAGAAAATGACCGTCTCTTCCCGTGGCCGGAGCCGCCATCAGCAGCGAATTCAAGATCGCTTCCTCCGTTGCTTCCGCAGCTGCAAGAAACGCAGCATCCAACTCCTCTTCATGTAAATAGACAAGCGTTCGCCTTTTATCTGCCGGCTGGTGCATGACGTGGTTAACCGTGGAAAAGCCGATGACAAGGTCGCCGCTGCCGTGCCCCATTTTCGAACCGGTATGGCTGAGTCCGATGCCGCAGCGCTTGATGATCCGTCTTAATTGGCGGTCCGTTACCGGCAGGTCGGTTGCTACGATGATAACGACGGATCCGCGTTCCGTTTGTTCCTGTTGCCCTTTTTCTGATTTTTTCTGTAGTTTTTCGAGCTGTTGTCCCAGTTTTCTACCGCTGATGACGAGATCTTTCAATTGTCCAAAATTCGTCAACGCCAGCACTCCGAGTGTGTATGTATCTGCCTGGATCGTAACGACTCTGGAAGCCGTGCCGATTCCCCCTTTCAAACCGAAGCACTTCATTCCTGTGCCCGCTCCCACCGCCCCTTCTTCCACATGAGCAGTTGCATCGGCTATTGCCGCGTAGACATCCTTTTCCTGAAGCACAATGGAGCGGATATCGTTTAAATACATATCATTGCACTCGGCCACCACCGGATTGATCGTTCCTACGGTACGACCGATTTCCGGATTATCCTTAAGCATGTATTTTATCAGCGCTGTTGCACAAATGCCGACGCTCAAGGTGTTGGTTAGCAGGACCGGGGTTTCGATTGTCCCAAGCTCATTTATCTGCAACGTTCCCATCGTTTTGCCGAACCCGTTAAAAACATGGGTTGCGGCGACAACCTTCTCTTGAAACAAATTCCCCGAATGAGGAAGGATGGCGGTAACGCCCGTGTGTGAATTTCCTTGGCGAACCGTCGCGTGGCCGACGGTGACGCCTGCCACATCCGTGATCATATTCCGTGGTCCGGTTGGTAATCTGCCGATATCCAGTTTCCATTCTCTTGCTCGCTTTCTGTCTGCCATACTCGTTCCTCACAATCCTTTGCTCTCGTGCTAGTTCTTTATTAATGATACGCAGTAAAAAAGAAGGATGAACATCCTCTAAAGAAAGTTGATGTGCAGCGCAATGTACTCTATACGTATGTGAATCCCGAGAGAGTATGCGCAGCGCCGACATGCATTCGCCGGCAACGTTTTACTGAACTTATCGAACAGCCACATAAAATTTCTCCCTATTATTCTATGCATTTCATTATACTCTAATCATCCGCAAGCACCATCGTTTCGGGCAAAATTGTCAATTAATTTACACTTCAAATTCAAAAAATATTCCGTCAGTTAAATTTTCTTTTCCTTCTAACAGCATTTCAAAAAGGAAAGTTTTGAAATCTTCGTATGATTGGATTACTTTTTTTGTTTTAAAATCTATGTCTACAATTTTTTCATCAATCGTATCGATTGCAAAAAAAGAAATTTTTACAATTGAATCCGCGAAAAGGAAACACATTTATCCCTCCGTTAGGTTTGATATAACAATTCACAATCTATAAAGTTCATTTTAACACGTTTTTTCCATTTACCACCAAAAAAATCACGATTGTTTTTCAAAAAACGGTTGTCCTGTTAGATACGAATCATGGATATAATCATTAAAAAGGAAAAGGGAGTATCCAAAGGGGATTTTCCCTTTTGGATACTCCCCTGAAAGAAGGAACGGAGCCATTATCCTTATAGTGTTTGTACAAAAAGTCCGAAAAACAGCGGCGTGCCTCTCAACGTGAACGTTGTCTCTCCCCCGCTCACTTATGGTGTACGCTCCGCCGCTCGTGCCTGGCTGCTCCGCTCCCTTCTTGCCGCTGGTCGCCGACGGGGGCTCTTGTATAGAACAAAACCCCTCTGCCAACGAATACCGTTATTTTTTCAACTCGCGGATGCGGGCTTTTACTTTTTCCCGCTGCTCAAGATAATCCTTTTCCTTCTCGCGTTCCGCTGCAATGACCTTTTCAGGAGCCTTCGCGACAAAGCCTTCATTACTTAATTTTTTCTGCACTCGCGTTACTTCACCGTCAAGGCGCTTTAATTCTCCTTCGAGGCGGCTGATTTCCGCATCAAGATCAAGCAAGCCGGCAAGCGGCAAGTAAAGTTCGACCCCGGATAACACGGAGCTCATTGATTTTTCCGGTGCCGTCAATCCCGTCCCCATTTTCCATTCGCCGGGACGACAGAAACGCTCAAGGTACGACTGCCCGCGGCGCAATTGAGACAGGATGGCATCTGTATCCGCATTGATATGCAGCGTAATTTCCCTGCTCAGCGGAACATTCAATTCTGCCCGTGTATTTCTGACGGAGCGGATAATCTCTTGAAGAAGCTGCATATCCTTCTCCGCTTGCTCATCGATCAGTTCCTCGTTTTTCTCCGGCCAGGAAGCAACGGTAATCGATTCTCCTTTATGCGGGAGATGCTGCCACACCTCCTCGGTTAAAAACGGCATGAACGGATGCAGCAGCCGCATTGTTTGATCCAGCACATAGGCAAGAACCGACCGCGTTGTCTGTTTGGCAGCCGCATCGTTTCCGTTCAGCGGCAGCTTTGCCATCTCGATATACCAATCGCACAGATCATCCCAAATGAAGTTATACAGCGCACGGCCCGCTTCCCCGAACTCGTACGTATCAATGCATTTTGTAACATGCTCAATCGTATGCTGCAGGCGGGTCAATATCCATTTATCCGCCAGCGATTTAATCCCGGAAATATCAATGTCTTCATACTTCAAGCCGTCCATGTTCATCAGAGCAAAGCGGGAAGCATTCCAGATTTTGTTGCCGAAATTCCAATTCGCTTCTACTTTTTCCCAGTAAAAACGCAGGTCGTGCCCCGGCGAGCTTCCGGTGGAAAGGAAGAAACGGAGAGCATCTGCGCCATACTTATCAATCACATCCATTGGATCCACTCCGTTGCCGAGAGACTTACTCATCTTCCGTCCTTCCGCGTCGCGGACAAGTCCGTGAATAAGGACGTCTTTGAACGGGCGTTTACCGGTAAAGTGCTGTCCCTGAAAAATCATCCTTGCCACCCAGAAATAAATGATATCGTAGCCGGTAACGAGAGCGTCGGTTGGATAATAGCGCTGGTAATCTTCCACTTTTTCATTCGGCCAGCCCATGGTAGAAAACGGCCATAAAGCCGAGCTGAACCAAGTATCTAAGACGTCTTCTTCCTGCTCCCAGTTTTCGCTGTCCTCCGGAGCGGTCCGACCGACGTACAGCTCGCCTGTCTCTTTGTGGAACCATGCGGGTATTCGGTGCCCCCACCACAATTGCCTGGAAATACACCAGTCACGGATGTTTTCGATCCAGCGTAAGTACGTTTTTTCAAAGCGCTCCGGTACAAATTGGACTTTATCTGCTGATTTCTGCAAGGCAATTGCCTGTTCCGCCAGCGGCTTCATTTTTACAAACCATTGTGTGGAAAGGTACGGTTCAACAACAGCCCCGCTTCTTTCCGAGTGCCCGACGCTGTGCAGATGCTCTTCGATTTTGAACAAAACGCCGGCTTCCTGCAGATCTTTTACGATTTGTTTGCGGCATTCAAACCGGTCCAGTCCTTGATATTTTCCGGCATTTTCATTCATTTTACCGCCTTCATCCATGACAAGCACCCGTTCCAGGGAATGGCGGTTGCCGATTTCAAAGTCATTCGGGTCGTGGGCAGGGGTGATCTTAACAGCGCCTGAGCCAAATTCCATATCCACATACTCATCGGCGACGATGTCTATTTCTCTGCCGACGATCGGCAGCGTTACTTTTTTACCGATCAGATGCCGATAACGCTCGTCCTCCGGATGAACGGCAACGGCTGTATCTCCCAGCATCGTTTCCGGACGGGTGGTGGCGACTTCGATATGGCCTGTACCGTCTGTCAATGGATATTTCATATGGTACAGCGCACCTTGAACATCTTGATAAATGACTTCAATATCGGAGAGGGCTGTTTTTGTTTCCGGATCCCAGTTGATAATATATTCTCCGCGGTAGATGAGGCCTTCTTCATACAGGCGGACAAACACTTCAAGCACCGCATCGGATAAGCCTTCATCCAGTGTAAAGCGCTCTCGCGAGTAATCGAGTGACAACCCGAGCTTTGCCCATTGCTGGCGAATGAAATCTGCATACTCTGCTTTCCATTCCCATGCTTTTTCAAGGAATGCTTCCCTGCCGAGATCGTAGCGGCTAACTCCTGTTTCCCGCAGCTTTGCCTCCACTTTAGCCTGCGTCGCTATCCCGGCATGGTCCATTCCCGGGAGCCAAAGGGCATCATAGCCTTGCATCCGTTTGACGCGGATTAAAATATCCTGCAGCGTTGTATCCCACGCATGACCAAGATGAAGCTTCCCGGTAACATTCGGCGGCGGAATCACTATCGTGTACGGCTTTTTACTTTCCTCTCCCGTTGCCTCAAAAAATTTGCCGTTGACCCAAAATGGATACCATTTTGCCTCCGTCTCTTGCGGATCGTATTTTGGCGGCATGGAAACATTGTTGTTTTCCATTTTCCTTCCTCCTTCAGGGACCATGTCCCGCACAATTTTGTGAACTTTTTTGTTGTTTTTTTGAATAATACAAAAAACCCCCGTCGTCAAAGGACGAAGGGAGCTGTATTCCTCGCGGTACCACCTTTGTTTATCGCCAAGTATTTGCAGCCTACCATAAAAAAATCAAGGCGCAATTGTTAACGATACACTCGAAGCGGTAACGGGCTGATCCGGCTTATACTACTGGCATTCACATAAGCAACTCCAGGGCGACCTTCCACCTTTACCTCCAAGAAAACCTTCCAGCATCATTCATCATGATGGTTTTCCTCTCTGCTGGTTTCAAGATGTACTCTTCCCTTTCACAGTTTCTGAAGTAATATTGTACACGTTATTTTACCTTTTCTCATCAAAAGATTCAATAGGGTGCCGAGCATTTTTTCCAATAACTTTGATGTTCTAAGAAATAAAATTTGCAGGCGCTGCCTTCCGGATGTTCAATATCTTCTTATCATCATCGCCTGAAATCGCCGCTTCTATTCGTTATTTCTCTTTCTTTACATCTCATATACGGTCACCTGTCTTAATCGACATATGACGGTTTAACCAGACGGCAACACACCTACACCTTGCCTTCTCCGGCGAGCAACAGCATTTGCACCATTCCTCCGCTCCATTCATATAATGTTTATACCAATGGTTGGGAGGGGGGAAGGAACATGAGACGCAACAGCTTTGGAAAGTTCCGCTTTCCACGCTGGGTGCACAAAGGCGTTGCTATCTTTTATCAAGTGCTGGTACCGCTCATTATTTTTCAGTTTTTCCGTACACTTTTGTTGCCGACAACCTTTGATATGATTTTGCTTGGCATTCTCGTCCTTCTATACCTGAATTATGTATTCGGCTGGATTTCATAAATCAGCTTCACATCATTGAAAAAGAATAGAAGCATTTCCCTTTATTTTACCATAAATTGCCCTTAGTGATTTACTTCCCCTTGGCAAAAAAACATATTTTACAGCACCGGGGCTAAATCCCTGCTTTGCTGCAAATCTAATAACATCACCGCTTTTAATGGCAAACAAACCTGTGTTGAGCAATGCCCAGCACAGGTTTGTTTGCCTAAGGCGATTCCCTTACGCCCTCGGCTCCTCTCTTGGAAAAACACTATTCATAAAGCGATAAATCCGGTTCATCGTCAACACTTTTCTTTCTAAATGCGTCACCGCTTCAAGTTCGGTATACTGCTTTTCCTTCTTCATGTAATTGTCGACCGTCAAATACAAGCTTTCGGGAAAAACAAGATAGCTCATAAACAAATGCCGTTCTTCATCAAATAAAGCGAAATGCTTTTCATATAACTGCAGCCAGTGAAGCCCCTCGTGCTCATCCCATGGCCGCGATTGGAAAAAGTGCCGGAACATTAGAGCAACATCTCTTGCCGGTGTATCGAGGACAGCCTTTTCAAAATTAAAAAAATATCCAGTTCCATATTGATCAAAGCACGTATGCTTCCGGCTCGGTCTTCCATGACATAACACACTGCGGAAATTTTTCTTTTGCTTAGCTCCTTCCATCCAGGAAGTCAAATGCCGCTCCGCCTCCTCGACCATGTGTAGGCTGCGCTGAAAATGGGTTAAAAACGTCAGCTGAAATGGAGATAAATATACGGTCCCTTCGATTTGATCCGCATACCGCTCCATTTCCAGCCTCCTGTGGGCCCACCGCTTTTTCAGCACTCCATATGATTCTTCCAGCACTTCCTCCGAGTATTCCTGTGTTCTTTCCGTTAACCCGTGCAGCTTTGCCAGCTCTTCCGCCATCACTTCCTCGGGCTGCACCGGGTAGCGGAATTCGGTATGATCGGTATACCACGGCATCAAATAGTAAGCCTGCTCCCCGTATCTTACTACGTAATCACCATACTTCGTCGGAAGCACCGGAACGAGATAATGAAAGCCGATTCGTTCGAGTCGCCGGATGACATGAACAAACCAATCAGCTTCCTCTGCCGACATTTTTGTTTCCTTCAAGGCAAAAATTCCGTTCCCGGTGTGAATTTTTTTCACTTTTCCAACCGTTTCGATTGTCTCCGGATACAAGTCATATTGAAACAGCACAGCACCGATTGGTTTTTGTTGCACATGAATATTCATACGGACACCTTCTCTCGCGATACATCCAGCCACTGACTCAGCGCTTCGACAAGTTCCCTTGATAATTCCCATTGAAAAATCAGCTGCTCTTTCAGTGATGCCTCTTCTTCCCTATCTTTCACTTGCGTTGCTTTTTCCATGTAATCGACAAACTCCCATGGAAGCAAACAATCCGCCAGCAATTGCTGTCCAGAGTCCGTTTTTAGAGAAAAATGAGGATCCAGCTCATCCAACATGAAAAAAAACGATGCCCGGCCATAACGGTGAAGCCATTCAGAAAACACCGTTTTTAACGGGCCGTATCCCCGCTCCGGTTTTGTATTTCCATTCAGCCAATACATTTTTTCAAACACGAGCTTCCCTTGATCCAGCGAGCGGATCGGTGCCACAACAGGTATGGATACGTTGTTCAGCTCCGCTTTGATCCGCTGTGCTTTTGAAAAACGAAGCAGCGCTTCCCGCCGCAGTTTTTCAAAAAACATCGACTGCTTGATCGGCAATTTTAAGTATTGCAGTTTTTCATCCTTGAATACCGGTTCAGCGACTTCCAATTCAAAATCATCCATTTCCACGGAATAATACTTCCCGAAAAATTTACCGGCTTCCTTTTCCTTGTTTTGATAGGAAAACAGGCTGGTCACTTCATCATGAAGTGTAATCCAGCCGCTGTCCGTTACGAGCATTTTTTCTCCATTTACTGTCTGGATCATTCGATTTGTCAAACAACCGGTTGTTTTGGCCAGCCGATCCCGCCATTGAATATGCCACCTTGCCAGCTTTTCCTCCGGCCACAGAACGAGACGTTTTTTTCCCTTTTCTGTATCCAAGAGCTCGCCGTTGACCATCCATTTGCCTTGTTTAAAGCCGTAACTGTTCAGTATATCTTGTATCCTAAGCATCCAGCCCCCTCCAATCAAGTTTTGGATGATGGTAGTTGTCTCACCGGAATGTATAGGATTTGTCCCCCGGCGACCCGTTCGTCATTCAAACGATTCATACGAAGTAATTGGCTCACTTGAATATCGTATCTCGCTGCGATCGATTCCAGCGATTCGCCTTCCTGCACGATGCAAATTCGCAGCTTTGAGAATTCTTCTTCCCCTTTGGTAAGCATCTTTGTCAGGTAGAGAGCATTTTCCTCTTTCTTCTCTGTCCCGGCATCGTGCACGTTGGTTCTTCCTGATTCTTTTCCACCATGCTTCTCTGCTGTTTTTTGCGCCGGCGCAGACTCTGGCGTATTCTGAAGAGCGGAAAAGGTCACTGTCGGTTCCACAGCGGCTTTATCGGAACTGTCCTTTTCACGCATTTCTTCCTCCGATGGTTCAACCACTGCGTGGTCGCCGTCAAAGAAAGGGGCATCGCGATCCTGTTGTTCCGCTGCCTCCTCGCTTTCATCCGCAGCTTGCCGAACTGCCTCAAGGTGGAAGCTGTCCTCTTCCTCCGCCTCCTGGTCAGCCTGCTTCAGATGTACCGGCTCTTGTTCAAGCTCTCCATCAGAAGCAAATGCTTCTGTTCTCTCTTCATCTTCCGCTCCATCTGCTATCCCTTCGTTCCCTTCTTTCGGTTCAACTTCGTTAAAATCACTGCGCTCACTTTTTATGCCTGTAACGGAAACATTCGCTTCCAGCTCGATGCACCCATCACCGGGAAGCTCATAGTCAAAGGCATCAACAGTGACATACAAGTCATCGAGGCGATGAATTTTTTCCTTCGGTATCGTCACATCCAACGGAAAAGAATGGCGGATAATTCCGAGTCCGTCATCTGTCATCGACACTTCCTCCACCGACCTGAAGGAAACCTCCTTCGTTAAAGTACTCGCTTGTTCAATAGATAAATCATCGTTTACCTTCGGCCGGTATTCGCCAAACAATTGGAGGGAGCCTCTTACAAATACTTGATCATCCGCCTCCCGTATAGAAATATCCGGTTCCAACGCTATTGACAAAATCTCGTCAATTTCACTGCCACGATTCAACCATACTTGCTCTTTTATTGAAAAAGACAAGGATGAAGCTGGTTCATGCGTCAACGTGAATTCCCCCTTTATTTTAAAACTTTGCCCTCTCGCCAAGTTGTTTTGATCCCGTTCGCTGCAGCGGGTATCTTTGTCCACAATTTCCTTCAAAGCTCCATACGTTACACTTGTATGTTTCAACCTGCTGAAATATGCCTTCTTTGTTAATTATCACAGGAAGGATATGTGGTAGTATAAAGAAAAAGAAACATAGATAGGAGGAAAAGGGGATGGATTTCACCAGCCTTTTGTCGTTCTTAGGCGTGGCGGTTCTTCTTACGCTGATGCCTGGACCTGACATTTTATTCGTGTTAGCCCAAAGCATGTCGCAAAACCGCAAAGCAGGCATTGCCACGGCCCTCGGACTTTGTACTGGGCTTCTTGTGCACATTACGGCGGCGGTTGCTGGCATTTCAGCGCTCATCTATCAGTCTGCACTTGCCTTTACTATCGTGAAATATGCAGGTGCCGCTTATTTACTTTATTTAGCGTGGAAGGCGTTTCAGGAAAAAGGGGTAGGTCTTTCGATTGATAAGCAAAGCGCCCTTGCCTACAGAGCCCTTTATAAGAAAGGCATTATCATGAATGTGTTAAATCCTAAGGTATCATTGTTTTTTCTCGCCCTGCTTCCCCAATTTGTAAACAACGGAGCAGGATCTGCTCCATGGCAAATGCTGCTTCTAGGAATTGTATTTCTCATTCAAGCGTTTGTCATTTTCTCGTTGGTTAGTTGGTTTGCGGATAAGCTGGGGCATCTTCTCATGCGTTCTTCGTTTATAAAAAATCAGATGCATCGCATCAAAGGTGTATTGCTGGCGCTTATCGGGCTTCAGGTGGCCTTTAGCAAGAATTAAGGAAATGAGGAAGACCATTCGATCCTATCGCAGCGATGCTGGTGAAACGAGTTGCAGCAAAGGCAAATGAATGGATAAAGCATCCAGAGCGGTGACTTCAAGGTTGTCTCTTCGCCTGCCGACAACAGATATACAAGTACCATCCGCCAGCAATGGCACTTGTATATCTGTATGGTCAACAACTCCTGTATTCCCCTTCACTGCTGCCCCCCCCCCCCGTTAGTTGGAAGAACTTAGCGCAGCAAAAGCTTTTTCAGCAGCGGCCACCGTCTGATCTATATCCGCTTCGGTATGCTTTGTGGAAAGGAACATACCCTCAAACTGTGACGGCGGCAAAGAAATTCCCTGTTCCAGCATTCGCTTGAAGTATTCAGCAAACATCGTTAAGTCGGAGGAAGACGCTTTTTCATAATTCGTTACTCTTTCATTCGTAAAGAAAAATCCGACCATGGACCCGATATGATTGATATGGTGAGGAATCTTATATAAACCAGCGGCTTCCGACAGCCCTTTTGCCAACCGCTTGCCAAGGCGGTCAAAGTGGGCATAGCTTTCCTTCGTCAGTTGACGCAATGTTTCATATCCTGCCGTCATCGCCAGCGGGTTTCCGGAAAGGGTTCCTGCCTGATAAATTGGTCCTGACGGAGCAATTTGCTCCATGATTTCCCGCTTTCCGCCGTAAGCACCGACCGGCAGACCGCCGCCGATCACTTTTCCAAGGCAGGTTAAATCCGGTGTTATGCCAAATTTTCCTTGCGCACATTCAAAATCAACGCGGAAGCCTGTCATTACTTCATCAAAAATCAGCAGCGTCCCGTTTGCAGCAGTGATTTTCCGCACACCTTCCAGGAAGCCCGGTTCCGGCAGCACTACACCCATATTTCCTGCGACAGGTTCCATGATCACCGCCGCCAAATCGTCGCCGTAATGATCAACAGCATACTGAAGGCTTGCTAAATCATTGTATGGCACGGTTAATGTATTTTTCGCTACGGATTCGGGAACACCAGGACTGTCAGGCAAGCCAAGCGTTGCCACCCCCGAGCCGGCTTTGATCAGCAGGGAATCACCGTGACCGTGATAACAGCCTTCAAATTTTAAGATTTTATTTCTCCCTGTATAACCGCGGGCGAGCCGCAGCGCGCTCATCGTTGCTTCCGTCCCAGAGTTCACCATCCGGACAACTTCTATCGATGGTACCCGTTCTATCACAAGCTCTGCCAGCTTCGTTTCCAGTTCATTCGGCGCCCCAAAGCTCGTCCCTTTTTCGGCAGCAATCTTCAGCGCTTCGACAACCTCGTCATCCGCATGCCCTAAAATAAGCGGTCCCCACGACAGAACGTAATCAATATATTTGTTCCCGTCAATATCCCAAATGGTTGATCCTTTGCCGCGTTCCATAAACACCGGATCAAGCTTTACTGATTTAAAGGCACGAACCGGGCTGTTTACGCCCCCCGGCATGACCTCTTTCGCCTTGCGGAAGGCTGCCGACGATTTTTTCCACTCCATCACGATACCGCCTTTCCAACCGTAATTTTCTCTCGTTCATCGTTATTTTTCATCAAGCCACTTCACAACATCTTTTGCAAAATACGTTAAAATCAAATCTGCTCCCGCCCGCTTCATGCTGAGCAGCTTTTCCAGCACCACCGATTTCTCGTCAATCCAGCCGTTAGCCGCAGCCGCTTTGACCATGGAATATTCTCCGCTTACATTGTAAGCGACGATCGGCAGCGGATGACGTTCCTTTACATCCCGAATGATATCCAAATAAGCGAGCGCCGGCTTCACGATAAGGAAGTCCGCCCCTTCTTCTACATCGGATCGGGCTTCACGCAGCGCTTCCAAACGATTGGCCGGATCCATTTGATATGTTTTACGATCACCGAACTGAGGAGAGCTGTGGGCCGCATCCCGGAAAGGACCATAAAATGAAGAAGCGTATTTTACAGCGTAGCTCATGATCGGCACGTTATGAAACCCAGCTTCATCCAATCCCCGGCGAATCGCGGCGACGAAGCCGTCCATCATGTTTGACGGCGCAATAATATCCGCTCCCGCCTTCACTTGGGATACCGCTGTTTTTACAAGCAACGCCAATGATTCATCATTTAAAATTTCTCCGTCTTCAATGACACCGCAGTGGCCGTGATCGGTGAATTGACAAAGACATGTATCGGCAATCACCGTCAGCTGCGGGTATTGCGCCTTGATTTGCCGAATCCCCTGCTGCACGATCCCTTCATTGCAATAGGCCGATGTACCGGTATCATCCTTCGCTGCCGGCACCCCAAAAACGATAATTGAAGCAATCCCTAAATCGACTATTTCCGTCAGTTCCTCATTAAGGCGATCCAAAGACCATTGATAGACTCCCGGCATCGACGGCACTTCATTTTTAATGTTGTTTCCTTCTTTTACAAAAATCGGGTAAATCAAATCTTCTTTATGTAGGTGTGTTTCACGAACCATCCCGCGGATTCCCGCTGAACTGCGCAACCTTCGGTGTCGTTTAAAATCAAGCTCAGTCATCGTCCATCCTCCTTCAAAGTTATTCCGAATCATTATTTCTTCCTCTTTTGAACTCGCTCGCAACCCGCAGCATTTCCCGTTCACTAATCAAGGTATCGATTAAACCGTCAAGCGTATGCTGTTCTGCCACAATCACATCATCCACCCGATAATCGGTTAGCGCTCTGGCAGTAATCGCACCGATCACTGCCACGCGAAGGCTGTGCCGGCTGTTTTCCCAGACAGATGCCGAAACTTGTTGAAAAAACGAATGCACGGCTGACGGACTGGTAAATAAAATCACATCAAGCGTACCGGCTTTCAGCAAACGGTTCAATCGTTCTGCTCCTGATACATCGTACACCGTTTCATAAATAACCGGCGCATCGACTTCTATACCGACCCGTTCCAGCCCAGCGACAACCACGTTCCTGGCCAGGCTGCTTCTTGGAAAAAGCACGCGCTCCCCGGACTTGATGACATTGACAAGTTCATCGGCTAAATGCTCAGCGGCAAATGCTTTAGGTACAACCGCCGCGCGGTACCCTTTTTTCTCCAATGCGGCAGCTGTTTGCCCTCCTACTGCTGCAAATTTCATATTCTCCAATAAAGTCAGGTCAACGCCCTCATCCTTCAGCAGTTGAAAAAAGAAGCGGATGCTGTTGACGCTCGTAAAAATCAGCCATTGATAATGTTCCAGCAAATGAAGCGCCTGTCTCACAGGGCTGAAATCCGCTGGCATATCGATGGCAATTAGGGGATGTTCAATGACAATTCCCCCATGTGCTTCAAGCTTCTTCGTTAGTGCTGCTGCCTGATGAACAGCCCGCGTGTTTAAAAAACGGCATTGCCGGAGTGCGTTCATCTCTTTCCACTCCTTTTTAGCAAATGTTTACAATTGAAGGTCGCTCTTCACTTGATCGAGCAGCTCCTTTGCCCCTGCTGCCAGCATGTTTTCCGCCGCCTCCTTGCCGATGCGAAGCGGATCATCTCCGACGACGGTTTCACGAAAAATTTTGTTGCCGTCCGGTGAAGCGATGATTGCCGTCAGTAAAATCTGATTATTTTCCACCAATGTCGCATAACCTCCGACCGGAATTTGACAACCCCCTTCCACCGTATGAAGGAAAGAGCGTTCCGCTGCTACCGTCCGTTCTGTATCGCTGTCGTTGATTGCCGACAGCAGCCGGCGAACATCGTGATCATCCTCCCGGCATTCGATGGCGAGGGCCCCTTGCCCGACAGCCGGCAGGGAAATTTCCGGATCAAGAAACTCCGTCACCGTGTCTTTCGTCCAGCCGACGCGTTCGAGACCGGCGGCAGCGAGAATAATCGCATCGTATTCACCAGACCGGCATTTGTTTATCCGTGTATCAATATTTCCACGAATCCACTTGATTTTCAGATCCGAACGCCTTGCCAGCACTTGAGCTGAACGCCGCAAACTGCTTGTACCGACGATCGAGCCTGACGGCAGCGCCATCAACCCAAGCCCACTATTGGAAATCAGTGCATCGCGGGGATCCACCCTTTTTGGAACAGCGCCAATCGTTAAACCGGGAGCTACCTCCGCCGGCATATCCTTCATGCTATGTACTGCGATATCGATGTCTTTATCGAACATCGCCTGTTCGATTTCTTTTACGAAAAGGCCTTTTCCGCCCACTTTGGATAAGGTAACATCCAATATTTTATCACCCTTAGTGACGATTTCTTCAATCTCGAATTCGTAATCACCGCCGAGGGCGCGGAGCTTGTCGACGACCCATTTCGTCTGCGTCATCGCCAACTTGCTTTTTCGCGAGCCTACGATTATTTTTCTCATGTCATTACCTCCATTGCTTTGTCAAAATAGTATCATGTGACAGGATCAAAGGTAAAGTTACCAAAGATGAAAGCCGGAAAAATTGCTTGAAAGAAAATAATTAATCAATAAAACCAGGAAAGCGGCGATATTGAAAAGAGCCAGCCCGTAACCGCGCCTCTTGCGCATCGTCCACTGAAACAAATACAGGCCGTAGGAGAGGAGCACAAGGAAGGAGCTGACCACCTTGACATCATACCACGGAATCATCGAAAACTTAATCCACGCCCAGACAACGCCTAAAATAATGCCAAGCAGCATGAATGGAAAGCCGATGAGCGTAAAAACATAAGACAGCCTTTCCAATTTCGACAGGTTGCCGATCCGTTTGATCCACTGCCCCCACTTTTTCCGTTTCAACAGCTGGTGCTGAATGAAATATAAAAGAGAGCAGGCAAACGATAAGGTGAAAGTCCCGTAGGATAACAAAATCAAGCTGACATGAATGATCAACAGTTCAAAAATGAACAGCTCGGCCAGTTGCGGAGAAACTTCTCTGGCCGGTGCGAAAACGCTGATGGTCAGGATCACAAACCCGACGATATTGACTAACAATATTAAAAAATCCATGCGGTAAAGCCGGCTGATGACTAATGAGAAGGTCACTAGAATCCAAGCGTAAACAAACATTCCTTCAAAGATGGTCATCAATGGAAGGCGGTTATACTCCACAGTCCTGATGACCACATACATCCCTTGCAGCATCCAGACAATAGAAAGCAACCAGAAGGAAATTCGATTCACCTTCTGGTTGTTTTGGATAAAATCAATAAAATACCCCAGTACGCACAAGGAATAAAAGACAATAATCAAAATGTAAAGGACATGAATAAACATATTAATCCCTCTAGAAAGAGCGGGCCAACGCTTCCCTGCCGGCCAACTTCGCTTTTTGCTTTTCTACGTTCCATTGACGTTCCGCTTTATTGATTTGAATTTGGCACTCCGGTAGCATTTGCTGCTCCTGCAGCTGCTCCTCCAAAGCAAACACCTTTGTCACAAATTGCAGCAGTTCCTCCGTATGTTTCTCTTCCGGCAACTCTTTTATCGCCGAAATCGGATCACGTAGCAGTTGATTGACAATGCTCTTCATGTGCTTGCGTATCACTTTTCTTTCTCTTTCCGAAAGGTTCGTGAGCTTTCGTTCCAGACTTTCCATCGTTTCTTCCTGCACTGCCATCGCTTTTTTTCTCAAGGCGGTGATGACAGGCACTACTCCAAGCGTATCAAGCCACTGGCTGAAGTCAATCAACTCTTCTTCGATCATCAGCTCGATTTTTTCCGCTTCCTGTTTGCGTTCTTCCAAGTTTGCCGCCACGATGCCTTCAAGATCGTCGATATCATATAAATAGACGTTTTCGATCTCGGCAATCGCCGGATCCAAGTCGCGAGGTACAGCGATATCCACCAAAAACAACGGACGACCCTTTCTTTTCTTCGCCAGTCGTTGAACCATTTCTTTCGTGATGACATAATGGCGCGAACCGGTAGAGCTAATGAGAATATCAGCTGTCATCAGGCTGCCTTCCAGCTCGCCCATCCCCTTTGATTTCCCGTTGAATTTCAACGCCAGGCTGTCCGATTTTTCCTTCGTTCTGTTGATGACCGTAATATCGCTGATACCGCTTGATGATAAATGCTTGGCTGTCAGTTCGCTCATCTTCCCGGCACCTAAAATAACCACCTGCTTACCGGTAAAATTGTCAAAAATCTTTTTTCCGAGCTCCACGGCGGCATAGCTGACAGATACCGCATTTTCCCCAATGGCTGTTTCCGCATGCGCACGCTTGGCCAAAGTCACCGCCTGTTTAAACAAATGATTGAAGATCGTTCCGGTCGTCTCCTGGCTTTGGGCGTGTAAAAAGCTGTTTCGAACCTGCCCCAAAATCTGCGTTTCCCCCAACACCATGGAGTTCAGTCCACAGGTAACACGAAACAGATGTTCAATCGCATGTTCATCTTCCCTGATATCCAGATAAGGTGAAAAATCTTCCTTGCGGATACCGAACCACTCCGACAAAAATACTTTTGTATAATAACGGCCGGTATGAAGCTGGTCTGCCACTACATATATTTCCGTACGGTTACAGGTCGATATGATCACGCATTCCAAAATGCTTTTCGACTGACGGAGCTTTTTTAACGCACGATCCAAATCGTCCTGAAACGAAAATTTCTCTCGAATTTCGACAGGAGTTGATTTATAATTCAAACTGACAACCAGGATGTGCATACCTTCACCCCCACGACTCTCTATGCATGAATTTTATATAAGTGGTTGTTCAAAAAGATCGCTGTATATCTTTTTGTACAACCACGATGCAATGACTGAAGCCGATGCATTCTTTTTAAACTGGCTATGAGCGGTTTTTTCGTAGCCGGTTGCATCGAGCGGAACCATTGCCCTTTTGATCTGGCTCTATGAAGTGGTTGTTCAAAAAGATCGCTGTATATCTTTATGAACATGAATATTTTTAATATAGAAACTTTTATTAATGATAACTCGTATTAAATTATAACATCTTTAATGCAAAAACGATAAACAATTGCTATGACGAATCTGTGAACTTTCTCTACATACTTGTAAAAAATGTTTCTATTGAAGCAAAAATCAGTTATTATCAAGGATTAGATGAAACAGATTCTTCAAAATTAGCTGGTGCAAACAAATTATTTCTGCCTGCTGTCAATGTTTATCTTACCCAGATTGGAAAAAGCTAGTAACTTTTTTTGTAAAAATAATGTTTGGCGGGCACAGCAGCTGAACTTAGTTAAAATAATTATCATTTACTAATGATTATTATAATATATATTTTGCTGAAATTCCAGCTCATTCACTTATTTAAAGGATGTGATCCGTTTGAAGCGTAATCATTTACTGCCAGGTTTTTTTCTCATTGTCATCGGTTTATACTTTCTTCTAAAACAGTTTAACATTTCTTTTCCTTATTCTCACCTGATTTTTACCTGGCAATCCATTCTATTAATTCTCGGGCTTGTTTTTGCTTTTCAAGGTTTTTCTAACCGTGATGAACATAAAATGTTTTCCGGAATCATTATGCTCGGTCTCGGCGTATACTTTCACAGCATTCACCATTTTCATTTTCTGAATGCTCACTGGGGATACTTTACTTTAATCATCAGCATCGCCTTCTTCATGAAATATTTTGTTAACAAACGAGACGGGATCGTACCAGGCATGATCTTGCTGATTATTTCCCTCATTGCCTTGAATGCCGGGAATGTGACACAATGGTTCAATATATTCACGAAATTCAACAATTTCTGGCCGGTTCTCCTGATTTTCGTTGGCATCTACTTGGTGTTTTTCCGAAAGAAATGAGGCAGGGAAACAGGACTTTGGGACAGCCGATGAACGCCGGCATCCACACCTTGAACACTTGAAAACAGAAAATATCCGGACCGATTGCCACACCGCTTTTTTTGGCAATCAGTCCGGATGAAATCCACTGACAAATAGAAACTAAGCTCTTTCGCCTATCATCATGTCATGGTATTGATTTGAATTAGTCGAATAATAAATTTCCTATCTCTCTCCAAGCAGCATCTTTACCGTGGCCTGTTTCCGACGAAAATACCACCACGTTATCATCCTTATCAAGCTGCAGATACTCCTTTAATTGCTTGACATGTTTATCCCATTTCCCGCGAGGAATTTTATCTGCTTTCGTTGCGATGATCAGTACCTTATGGTGATGGTACTTCAGCCAGTCATACATCATGACGTCGTCTGCCGTCGGTTGATGACGGATATCGATCAATTGCAGGACGCCTTTCAGCTGTTCTCTTTCTTGAAAGTACGTCTCCATTACTTTGCCCCATGCTTCCCGTTCCCGTTTGGATACTTTCGCATATCCGTATCCGGGAACATCGACAAAGTGAAACCGCTCATTGATAAAATAAAAGTTCAGCGTTTGTGTTTTCCCGGGACGCTGAGACGTTCTGGCTAAATTTTTTCTAGCTAGAACGGTATTGATAAACGAAGACTTTCCTACATTGGAACGTCCGGACAAAGCTACTTCCGGAAACGGTCCAGCCGGAAACTGATTCGGCTTGGCCGCACTTATTACAATTTCTGCACTATTTATTTTCATTTCTGTTCCCCACTAACGCTTCTTGTAGCACTTCATCCAGATGTGCAACAGGAATAAAGGTTAAATCTTTTCTCACACTCTCCGGAATATCTTCCAGGTCCTTGATGTTATCTTTCGGCATAATAATATGGGTCAACCCGGCGCGATGAGCGCTCATTGATTTTTCCTTCAGTCCGCCGATAGGCAACACCCGGCCGCGAAGAGTGATTTCTCCAGTCATGCCCACTTCCTTGCGAACAGCTCTGCCAGTTAGCGCTGAAATCAGTGCCGTAGCCATCGTAATCCCTGCCGAAGGACCGTCCTTTGGAACAGCTCCTTCTGGAACGTGGATATGAATATCATTTTTTTCATGGAAGCCGGGATCAATGGACAGTTCCTCAGATTTCGAACGAATATAAGTGAACGCCGCCTGAGCGGATTCTTTCATGACATCGCCGAGTTTTCCCGTCAGGATGAGTTTCCCTTTCCCGGTAGCCAGGGATACCTCGATTGTCAAAGTATCACCGCCGGCTGTGGTATATGCCAGTCCGGTAGCTGCTCCCACCTGATCCTCAAGCTCGGCTTTTCCGTAACGGAATTTAGGTTTTCCTAACAGGTTTTCGATCGTTTTCTCAGATACGACAACCCGTTTCCTCTCCCCGGACACAATCATTTTTGCCGCCTTGCGGCAAATCGTGGCCATTTGCCGTTCCAAATTCCGAACGCCTGCTTCTCGGGTATAATACCGGATAACCTTCAAGAGCGCTTCCTCTCTAACCTGGAGCTTGCTTTTCGTTAATCCGTGCTCTTTTACCTGCTTCGGCAGTAAGTATTCCTGGGCGATGTTTAATTTCTCCACCTCTGTGTAACCGGAAATATTGATGATTTCCATCCGGTCCATCAAAGGTAGCGGAATGGCGCCGATGTTATTGGCCGTCATAATAAACATGACTTTCGACAAGTCATACGGCTCTTCGATATAATGATCGCTGAACGAATTGTTTTGTTCCGGGTCAAGCACTTCGAGCATCGCTGCCGACGGGTCACCCCTGAAATCACTGGCCATTTTATCGATCTCATCCAGAAGGATGACAGGGTTGATCGTGCCTGCTTTTTTCATGCTTTGGATGATGCGACCCGGCATTGCTCCGACATATGTTCTCCGATGCCCGCGAATCTCCGCTTCATCCCGTACGCCTCCTAAAGACATACGGACAAACTTTCTGCCTAACGATCTGGCAATGGAACGGGCCAGGGATGTTTTTCCGACTCCAGGAGGGCCGGCTAAACAGAGAATCGGGCCTTTCAATTCCTTTGTGAGCTGCTGCACAGCCAAATATTCAAGCACTCTTTCCTTGACTTTCTCCAAGCCGTAATGGTCATCATCGAGAATTTTTTCAGAGCGATGGATGTCCAGCAAATCCTCCGTTTCCTTGTGCCAAGGAATTTGTACAAGCCATTCGATATAATTTCGGATAACCGAGCTTTCCGCTGAGCTTGCAGGCATTTTTTCGTAACGGGCCAATTCTTTGACCGCCTTTTCCTCGACGGATTCAGGCATGTTCGCTTCAGCGATTTTCTCGCGGAGATTTTCAATTTCTCCTTCCTTACCTTCCTTATCTCCAAGCTCTTTTTGAATAGCTTTCATTTGCTCACGCAAATAATATTCTTTTTGCGTTTTTTCCATCGATTTTTTTACCCGCTGGCCGATTTTTTTCTCTAACCCGAGCACTTCCTTTTCATTGCTGAGTATTTCCAATATTTTCATCAATCGTCCATTGACGGCGATCGTCTCCAGAACTTCCTGCTTTTGGATGATTTTCAATGGAAGATGCGAGGCGATAATATCTGCTAACCGGCCGGGTTCAACAATATCCGAAACAGAAGCGAACGTTTCCTGCGAAATTTTCTTCGACAAGTGGATATACTGTTCAAATTGGCGAAGAACATTTCGCATCAGCGCCTGCTCCTCCAGCGTTGCCTCTTGCCGTTCTGCGATTAATTCCACATCCACTTCAAAATAATCTTCCTTATCTATAAAAGAACGTATTTTTCCGCGCTGCAGGCCTTCCACTAAGACACGGATCGTACCGTTTGGAAGCTTCAGCATCTGATTCACTTTTGCTATTGTTCCGACAGCAAAGATTTCCTCTTCCTCCGGTTCATCAATCGATATTTCCTTCTGTGTGGAAAGAAAAATCTCATGTCGATCCACCATGGCCCGTTCCAATGCCTGGACAGATTTGTTCCTCCCAACATCTAAATGAAGAACCATCGTCGGATAAACAAGTAATCCTCTAAGCGGCAGTAAAGGGAGTTTTCTTTGAGTATGATCACTCATGTTTAACACACCTCCACCTTTCCCTAACTTTTTTCTATCTTGCTTTTAAGCGGTTGTTCAAATTTGCTTTTCACTTTTCGAAACAGCCTCTTAAAGGCCAATCTTTCCCGGACTTTTTGAACAGCTTTTAATGAGATGCATACTAAGTTACACAAGTCTTGTTCAATTTTATCTTATTGCAACATCTTTGTCTAATAGTGAATGTTCAAAAAGATTGAGCTTTATCTTTTTGAACATTCACTTCATCCTCAAAAAGAAGAGGGCCTAATAAAATCATTAGACCCCTGATTGCCCCAATGCAAACGACGCTGCTGCTGCCGGAATTGCTGCTTTTTCTTCCGTTTCCTCATGTTTAACTTTATCGATGATTGCCAGCCGGAACACTTCTTCAAGAGTTTCTACAGGATGAATTCGGATTCCCTCATATTCACGTAAAATCGATTGAAAGTTCCCCATCGGAATAATGACATCGGTAGCGCCGGCCTGCTTGGCCGCTTCCACTTTGGCGACGACTCCGCCGATCGGCTTCACATGGCCGTGAATGCCCAGTTCCCCCGTCATTGCAATCGAGTGTGAAACCGGCAGCCGCTGAATGGCAGAATAAATTGCCGTTGCAATCGATATGCCTGCAGAAGGCCCGTCAACCGGGACTCCTCCGGGGAAATTCACGTGGATGTCGTAATCAAACGTATTCACTCCCATATTTCGCAAGACAGTTAGTACATTTTCAACGGAGCCCTTTGCCATGCTCTTTCGCTTCACGGTTCGAGATCGATCGCCGGTGCTTTCTTCTTCGGCAATGCCGGTAATATTCATGGTTCCGCTTCCCTTATTGTCGATAACGGTAACTTCAATGTCCAAAAGGGCGCCCATGTTTGGACCGAATACCCCGAGACCGTTGACGAAGCCGATTTTATCTTCTTTGTGAACTCGTTTTTCCGGTCGTGGAGGGCGCTGACTGGAGTGAATGACCCATTCGACATCTCGTCCCGTTATTATGTTCCGCCCTTCGCTTGTCGCCATTCCTGCAGCTAATTGCATCATATTTACCGCTTCCCTGCCGTTTGTCGCATATTTGGAGGTAAGCTCAAAAACACCAGCCTCCACATCATGCCCGATTTTATCGACTGCTTTTTTTGCTACGACCTGTATTTCAGCAGGAGTGAGCGAACGGAAATACACTTCCATACATCGGGATCGAACCGCAGGGGGGAGTTCTTCCGGCGGCCTTGTTGTCGCGCCGATCAAGCGAAAATCCGCCGGTAAACCGTTCTTAAAAATATCATGGATATGATCGGGAATCTGGTTGTTTTCTTCACTGTAATAGGCGCTTTCCAAGAACACCCGCCGATCTTCCAGAACCTTCAACAGTTTATTCAGCTGTATCGAATGTAGTTCACCGATTTCATCAATGAACAGCATCCCGCCGTGGGCTTTCGTTACTGCCCCAGGCTTCGGCTGTGGAATGCCTGCTTGTCCCATTGCGCCTGCTCCCTGGTAAATCGGATCATGGACGGAGCCGATCAGCGGATCTGCGATTCCCCGCTCGTCAAAGCGCGAGGTGGCACCATCAATTTCCACAAACTTGGCGTTTCGTTTGAAAGGGGAATGGGGATTCCTTTTCGCTTCTTCCAAAACGAGCCTCGCCGCTGCCGTTTTTCCAACTCCGGGAGGTCCGTAAATAATAACATGCTGCGGATTTGGGCCGCAAAGCGCCGCCTGCAGGGAACGAATACCGTCTTCCTGGCCGATAATATCGCAGAAAGCCTGCGGACGTATTTTTTCTGAAAGGGGTTCACTTAATCGAACCGCTCTCATCCGCCGCAGCTGTTCCAATTCCTTCTTTGATTCCTTATCTACAGACACCTTTTGGGTACGTTGACTTTTTAAGAGGTTCCAAAAATAGAGACCTATCACTATTCCGAAGAAAAGCTGGATGAAAAAAGCCATCCCTGTCAGATTCATCGATATCCCTCCTGCCTAAATACATTGTGTTGTTAGTAGTGTTTGTTCAAAAAGATCGCATTTTATCTTTTTGAACAAATATGATGCAACAAGCCATACTTCCATGAGAAGCTGCGAGCTGTCTCATTGTGTCATCGCGCGCGCTGGCACTTGGATCTACATCAGTGCAATACTGGTAGAGGAAGAGACAATGAGTGAAGCCGATGCATTCTTTTCAACCCGGGTGTGAGTGGTTTTCTCGGAACCAGGATGGTGACATTCCGCCGTTGCTCACAAATGCAACCTGAATGTGCTTCATCGAGTAAATTTGCATCGAGTAACCGCAGATGCAGGACGTGAGCCGTACTTAGGCGGAATTGGGCGCATCGAGCGGAACCATTGCCTTTTTGAACACGCTCTAATACCTGTTCTTTTGAACATCCGTTGTTAGTATTTCCTGAACAGACAGGGATAACCTTCAAAACATCAGGAGGCAATAATTAACATCCTCTGACATGAAACAGTTTATTTTTGTCGCTCATGCATGCCTCGCCATCTGAAATCATGCTGCATAATGTTGAAAGTATCCGAGCGCAGGCCCAAGCGGAGGGTTTCGACAGGTATTACATGAGTAAACGAAATATTTCCCAAATTGACATTCGAACCGATCATTTTAATGAACAACGTCTGCAGAGCTTTTGTCGGCGCTTCAAAAACAATATCGTAAATATTTAAACCGGAAGCAACAATGTCCTCCACCAGTTGTAAACGAATCTGCCCGTTTTCCCGGCACAAACCGCTGGTACCACTTTCCCGAGTCTCGGTAATAACCTTGTAGGCACCCGCTGCAAAATCCTCCTGAATACATTCGATCCACTCGGCAGAATCTTTTTTCTCCGACTGCACGTGATCTTTACTTCCCACTTCACTAAAAACCGTAAATTCCTTGGAAAAATCAGTGATATATTTTGCCTTTTCCTTATTGGGAAGAGAAATTGTTCCATTGGATATCTCCACATGCCTACAGCCGTATTCTCGGCAATACAAATAATAATCGTCAATCTTTTGCTGAGACAAAAATTTCTCAAACAACGTTCCTCCAAAGAAAAAAGAAATGTCGTTTTCTTTTAAACAGTGAATTTTTTCCCGCAAATGCTTCGTGACAACCGATGTTCCCCAGCCAAATTTCACATAATCAACAAATTCAGCTGAGCTTGTGATGGTGTCGATAAAAAACTGTACGGGAACGCCATTATCAATTAAAAGTGTCAGCCCGTGCTTCCGCGGTTTTTCCTGACGCAAAGGTAAAAACAGATCTTTTGTGTTCATATTACTTCCCTCTCCATTCCCTGGAGTCCTGGATGCTGAAGGACCGCCTCGCCTTAGCGGTAAAAGGGACTTCCATTCTGTTCATGCAAATCCACTCCCCCGTTATTCTTATACAAATTGTGCAAGCAGTGCTCTAAAAGCTGTTCAACAGGCTACTTTCATTCATTTCTGTTCTTTCTTTTTAGGTAAATTTTGATTACATATCAGGTTTCGGTCTTCAACATACATATTCACCTAATTCCAATCGGTTCCACTTTTTCGCCAGATTCTCATATTCCGTGCGTTTTTTTTGGAATTTAATCACCATTTCTATCGGTTTGAATATTTTGCCTATAGATTTTCCGTTGCGCGGACGAACAGCAATGAAAGCTGCATGATAATCAACAGATATCCCTTTTAATGGAATGGCATATTATCAGAGGGCGTCAGTAGTGAAATCATAAAGAGAGGATACAAAAAGTATCATGACTTACGATGTTTTTATTGTCATCACCATCATTGGAACGATGATATTCTGTTTATTAAAAGAAGCCTTCCGCCCAGATTTTATTCTTTTTTGTGCGTTAGCTGCTTTAGTGTTGTTCGGAGTCATTACACCGGCTGAAGCGGTGAAAGGCTTTTCCAATGAAGCGATACTGACAGTTGCATTGCTGTTTATTATCGCTGGCGCCGTGCAGCAAAGTGAAATCCTCACTTTGCTTGTTGCGAAAGCGCTTGGCCGCGGCCATCATCCCCGCCGCTCTTTGTTTAAAATGATGATTCCCTTGTCGGGGTTATCGGCATTTTTGAACAATACTCCGATTGTTGTCATGTTTACGCCGATCGTTCACCGCTGGTGCCAAAACCGAAATATATCCCCGTCCAAATTTTTAATTCCATTGTCTTACGCGACGATTTTCGGAGGTACGATCACGCTAATCGGCACATCAACAAATCTTTTGGCTCACGGTTTGATGATTGAAAACGGCCTTCCCGGCTATTCCATGTTTCAATTGGCCGTTGTTGCCGTTCCCGGTGCCATTCTCGGTACAATATTCATGAGCACGATCGGCTACAGCATTTTACCGTTACGGAGGTCGGCGGATGGGCATTTTCAAATCACAAGAAAAACTTCCCCGGAAATCGCAGTGGAAGAAAAGTCACTGATTTTCGCGAGAAAAAATTCCGCCAGCCAGCGGCGCAGTTCAAAAAATGTTTATCTCATTTCTTCAATGAAAAGTCCGGAAGTATCGGACCGAAAAAATACAATGTTTGCGATCATCATCTTAATGGCGACGGTTCTGACAGCTGCGCTGAATATTATGTCGATGTTTACAGCAGCTCTCTCAGCAGTGATCGTCCTGTTCCTGTTTAAGATCGTCTCCTTTGATTCCGCTAAAAAATACGTTCATTTCAATGTACTGCTGATGATCGCCTGTTCCATCGGCATCGGCGTCTCCCTGGAAGTATCAGGAACGGCTTCGCTGTTAGCCGACCAGCTCATCAAGATTACGAAGGAAAGCGGAGTAATTGGGATGCTCATTGTGTTGTATTTCCTTACAAACATTTTTACGGAAATCATAACAAACAATGCCGCAGTGGTTATCATGTTTCCAATTGCCCTGGCGGCGGCGGAAAAAATGGCCGCTGATCCGACAGCATTTCTTGTCACCATTACGATTGCTGCATCAGCAAGCTTCACTACCCCTATCGGCTATCAAACAAATTTAATTGTCTACGAACCGGGAGGTTATCGCTTTACCGATTATTTCAAAACAGGTATTCCATTATCAATGATTTATCTTATTGTTACAGTAACAGTCAGCTACTTTGTCTGGCTGTAAAAAAGGTTGTTATTACAAGTAGATGTCACCACAAAAAAACAGGCGGCCTCCGCATGCTATTGCGGAAGCCGCCTGGCTTTTTTGTTTATGCACTTTCTTTTGGTTCTTGTTTTTCTTTTACGACAACCTGCCCGTCGATGGTTTCCAAAATCGGATGCCTGTTTTCCCGCACCGTCTCATCCGTAATCAAACATTTGGCAACATCTTCTCTTGACGGCAAATCGTACATGACATCAAGCATGATCCCTTCAATGATAGAGCGGAGTCCGCGCGCTCCTGTTTTGCGTTCAATCGCTTGCTTCGCTACTTCCTTCAACGCTTCTTCTGTAAATTCCAGTTCAACATTATCCAATTCAAGCAGTTTTTGGTATTGCTTGACCAATGCATTTTTCGGCTTTGTCAAAATTTCCACAAGCGCCTTTTCATCCAGCGGCTGCAAGCTGGAAATTACCGGAAGGCGACCGATAAATTCAGGAATCAGACCGTATCGCAACAAATCTTCAGGCAAGATCTTTGCCAAGTATTGGCCTTCCTTCAAATCCTCTTTGACGGAATCCGAACCAAAGCCAATGACTTTCTTCCCTAAACGGCGCTTAATGATTTGTTCAATTCCGTCGAAGGCTCCGCCAACGATGAACAAAACATTGGTGGTATCAATTTGAATAAATTCCTGATGCGGATGCTTTCGTCCTCCCTGAGGCGGCACACTGGCCGTTGTTCCTTCAAGAATTTTCAAAAGCGCCTGCTGTACTCCTTCTCCAGATACGTCTCGCGTGATGGACGGATTTTCAGATTTACGGGCGACTTTGTCGATTTCATCGATATAAATAATCCCCCGCTCGGCTTTTTCCACATCATAGTCAGCAGCCTGAATCAGCTTCAGCAAAATATTTTCCACATCTTCCCCGACATACCCAGCTTCTGTCAAGGAAGTGGCATCGGCAATCGCAAACGGAACATTTAATATTCTCGCCAGCGTTTGCGCCAGCAACGTTTTCCCGCTTCCTGTAGGCCCGATCAAGCAAATATTACTTTTGGATAATTCGACTTCATCATTTTTCTGAGCGGAATTGACGCGCTTATAATGATTGTACACAGCAACCGAAAGAGTTTTCTTCGCTTTGTCTTGACCGATGACGTAATCATTCAGTATTTCACGGATCTCCTGAGGCTTCGGAATATCCTCCATCTCAATTTCTTCCTCGTTCCCCAGCTCTTCTTCCACAATTTCCGTACAAAGTTCAATACATTCGTCACATATATATACGCCTGGCCCGGCAACCAGTTTTCTTACCTGATCTTGCGTTTTTCCACAAAAAGAACACTTCAATTGCCCTTTTTCTTCATTAAATTTAAACATTAGGCTCACTCCTCACTCTAGAGTAAAAAACGGAGAACACATCGGATATCATTGAAGTTCCCAACATTTTTTTATTTTTTGTTCTTCAGTCATTCTCAACCATTTTCATTAATTCCCTTACACATTCATCGCATATATATACACCCGGTCCGGCAATCAGTTTTTTGACCTGATTTTCCGCTGCCCCGCAAAACGAACATTGTAACTGTTTATCATTTTTACTCATCTGGACCACTCCTACTCCCGAAATGAAACGGTCGAATATCATATTTATAGGGAATGTTCATTTCTTATTTATACTTCATTGTACGTTTCTGCTCCGTTTTTTAATCAGCAGTTTTTTTACAGAAGATTATCTTAATACCCACTTTTCAACTCCCGAAACACTTACGCTTCATTTCCCGCTTAAATAAATTGTACCATAGATGTTACCGCCATCAATAACATTACGAATTGGTGAACGTTCTTGCCGTAATTAGTAGTTCCATCAGAATAGCTTATTAAGGATACTTCTGTCAATCGGTTTGCCGTTTCCTTTTTATGTCATATTCATGCGACCTGCAAATGTTGTTACCGACTCGCATTTTTGAGCTGGCTAAAGTTCTTTTTATCGCTTTGTTCCATAAATAAATCATACAACATTGTTTTCGTAATTCCTTTTTTTATGTATAAAGAAATTTCTTCATATTTCGCAATTATTATGTATATAAGCGGAACTGCCTGCTGCCGTCTTTCTAAAAAGCCCGATAGGAGTGGCTTTTCCTATCGGGTGCGCAACGAGCGGAACCATTGCCTATTTATTAGAGGACTTCAAAAAGTCCGGGAAACATTGCCTGCGAATCTCAACGCCCGCGTTGTCGCTCCGGTGCTCACGTACGCTCATTGTACGCTCCACTCACTGCTCACGACTGCCGCGCCTCGACCTTCTTGGCAATGTTATGCCTCCTTTTTGAACACTCATTATATTGGAGGAAGTTCAAAAAAGAATTTATTCAGCAACCTTGCTTTGTTCAACAAGGAAGTCGATCGCTTTGCGGATTTTCAAATCCCCTTTCAAAGAGTCGACTCCTCCTTGCATTTCAAGAATTTGTCGGATTTCGTCCGCAGAACGCTGATATGTTTCTGCCATCTGCTCGATTTCCTTATCCACTTCTTCATCGCCGGCTTCGATGTTTTCCTTTTCTGAAATAGCTTCCAATGTCAAATTGATTCTGACTCTTTTTTCGGCATCGTCATGAAACTGAGCTTTCATTCCTTCTTCGTCCGTCTGGGAAAATTGATAATACATCTCCATCGACATCCCTTGAGCCTGCAGACGTTGACCAAACTCTTGCAACATTCTGTCCGTTTCCGTTTCAATCATCGCTTCCGGAACATCAATTTCCGCATTTTCCGCAGCCTTTTCGATTACAGCATCGCGTTTTTTCGCTTCTGCAGCTTGCTCTTTGGATGTTTGCAGCTTTTCGCGAAGCGATTTTTTCAATTCATCCAGCGTTTCGACTTCCTCATCGACATCCTTTGCAAATTCGTCGTCAAGCTCAGGAAGTTCCTTCCGCTTAATATCATGAATTTTCACCTTGAACAATGCAGGCTTTCCCGCTAACTCCTCAGAATGATAATCTTCCGGGAACGTTACATTAACCTCGGTTTCCTCGCCGGCTTTTGCCCCGACAAGCTGCTCTTCAAAGCCGGGAATGAATTGACCGGAGCCGATTTCAAGGGAGTAATTGTCTGCTTTTCCACCTTCAAAAGCTTCCCCGTCTACAAAGCCTTCGAAATCTAAAACGACGGTATCTCCGTTCTCGACTGCGCTGTCTTCAACCGCTACAAGGTCGGCATGACGCTCCTGAAGCTGCTTCACTTCCGCTTCGACATCTTCATCGGTGACTTCCGTATCTTCCGCTTCCACTTCCAAGCCTTTGTACTCACCAAGTTTTACTTCCGGCTTAACGGTTACAGTTGCTTTGAAAATTAAGTTTTGCCCTTTTTCCATTTGTTCAATGTCAATTTCCGGGCGGTCCACCGGTTCGATCCCCGCTTCTTCTACAGCACTGGAGTAAGCTTGCGGTAGAAGAATATCCAATGCATCCTGATAAAGCGATTCCACGCCAAATTGTCTTTCAAAAATCGGACGCGGTACTTTTCCTTTACGGAATCCAGGCACATTCACCTTTTTAACTACTTTTTTAAACGCTTGATCTAAAGCATTATCGACGCGCCCACTGTCCACTTCCACAGTGAGTACACCGGAGTTTCCTTCTGATTTTTCCCATTTTACAGTCATGTATACTTTCCCTCCAACATCAAAAAATAAATAAAATGTTCTGTTCAAAAAGGAGACAAACAGGGCCAAGGAGTTCGAGATGCGGCAGTCACAGCAATGGAGCGCACGCAAGCAAACAAAGTGCGTAATGCAGCGAAGTGACAAGCATAACTGCGACATTCAACGGCAATGCTCACCAGTATTTTTGAACAACCTTTTAAAGTACGTTTTATTACATCTTGTTTTAACCTTTAACATTATAACATACGATGACGCTATTTCAATATTTTCTCATCTTGTTATGTATAAAAGGACGACGTTTTGCTGCCATTTCTCTTCAATCTTTAAAAATATGTGTCTCAATTCCCTTGATATGTTCCACTGCAGTGAAGGCATCCTGTTCTTTAACATGATATTTTCCACATACGTCATCCGGCTGGGATGCATCGTCCAGCAGCGACAACCCCAGAATATGTAATGCCGCAGCCCACACAGGTGCATCCAGCGGCTTTGGTGATTTAGGATAAAGAGCGAATAAATAATGCCACCAAACTTGTTGAACCATTTCAAACAAAGAAGGACTTTCCTGCCCAAGCTCCTGCTCAAGCCTTTCTATAACCGCCGCTCCAAATCTTTCATGAAAAACATCCTCCAGTTCTTCGATGTTAACATGAAATGTTTCTCCAAACTTATGTACTTCAAAAGTGTCTTTCACCTGCATTTCCTTCAGCATTTGCAATAAGTAGCTTTTCAGAACCGGATTATTGTCAGTTCCTTTCAGAAAAGTACGATAAGCTTTTTTCACCTCCTCCGTGTTTTGCTGACTAAGCTTTTGCAATGCCCCCCATTGCTGATCAATTTCTCCTCTTTCCAATAAACGGATCCATTCTTCAATTTTGCCAGCGAAGGCTTCCATATTTTCTTCGCTCGCCTCTTCATCCGAGTAATCCATGTGGTGCGAGGTCATTTGCCGTGAAAACTCCAGCAGCTGGTAAAATGATTCCGCCATCTCCGCCGGCAGCTTGGCTTCCGACATCACCGTTTCCAGCAGCATCTCCACTTCCTTATAGTCCCCTAACTGCACAAGAAGTGAAACATACACCTGCAGCACTTCAAAATACTGACCGATGCCTTCCCGCAGCATCGATTCGCAGTGTTTTTTCGCTTCCTCCAGCCGCTCCATTTCGATATTCGTGATCACAAGGCCGTAGCGTGCTTGCGGATGAGATGGTTCAAGCTCAATCGACTCTTGAAAAAATCCGAGAGCTTCATAATACTTTTTTTCTTTTAAGGAGGACATCCCCTTCTCAACTAGCCTTGAAACAAGCCCTGGAAATAAAATAATATTGTCGTCCTTGCCTTCTTCCTGCTTCCCCATGGTTAAACAACCACCTCTTCATTGTGACAGATGTTCTTCTTTTCAGTGTACCAAGTCCATTCAGGAAAAACAAATGGTTTTGAACACGGTCAAGCGCGTCAGCTTTTTTTAAGGCTTTTTTCGAAAACTTCGATACTGCTGGACCGTTTTCATTAACGGTCCAACAGCTCATGCAATTATTTTTTAGAAAACAGCCTTGTTTAAAATAACTCGATAAGCATCGATCGCTCATGTCAGTCATTGACGATTATCTCCGGCTTTTTTTTTCAGAAAACTCGTTTCCCTCCTATTCAGAGGGACGGTTCGGCCCCTCTAATTTTTTGTCTCCGTATCCGGGAGCTTTTTCTTCCTGATGTCGTTGCTTCGCAGCTGCGCCCTTTTGCATCACCTTGTTCTTCGTATTTTTCTCATGCATATCAGCCATAAACATACCTCCTTGCCACTGAATTTACGCGTTTGACCGACTGGCGGCAAAAAATATCCGACCTACTGTTAATATGGCTTTACCGGCAAATTTTATTCTGATCATCATCCCGAAAAACCGGTACAATGTATGTTTTCAAAAAGAAATCAGTGGTAAGATTATTTTCACAACAGTATAAGTGAGAGGTGAATCAAATTGCATTCTACTGCAATCATTACAGCAGCGCATGACCCGAAAGGAAGAAGCGTTCCATTATTTAACGAGTTAAAAACGGCGTTGGTGGACATTTATGCTGAACTCTTTATTACCATTAGCGAGGAAACATCCAATGAATTAATGAACGCCTTGGAAAACAGCCGGTTTAAAACAAACATCATTCCGAAATCAGGAGCCGCTCATGCAAGGAGAGAAATGATGAATTTTGGCCTCACCGGAGAAAGTCAGCACTTCCATTAATGTGATTTCGACAGGCTGTTAACATGGGCTCAACATCATTTGCCTGAACTAAAGACAACGGTAAGCTCCCTTCCGCAATTTGAGTACGTCATTATCGGGCGGACGAAAAGGGCAATGTCTACTCACCCGGTCCAAGGGGTGGAAACAGAAAACATCACGAATAAAATATGTTCTTTAGAACTTGGTAAAGAAGTGGATATTACAGCGGGCTCGTGCTCTTTTTCAAGGAATGCAGGGAAATATCAGCGAATACTCACAGGAGAAAATGACGGATGCAGAATGGGCGATGATCGTCCACAGAATATTTCCGTTGAAGGCTTGGAATACCACGAGGACATAAACAGCGAAAATCGAAAAATGAATGATTCGGAGTCTTGGTTAAGCCGATTAAAGTTGAGTTTCATCATATAGGGAAACAGCGTGTCGGATAGGGAAACAAAATAAATCGAGAAAACAGCTGACGAGAGGAAAAATACATCTAAAGCATTTCTCCAACGGTGAATTTGTCGATATATTTAACAGTTCAATATCATAACTGAAAAAATGTTCCACTGTCACACCGTTACTTATTATTGAACATCGCTTTTGCTGCATACAAAAGGGTGTGTCCACTGGCGTCATTCACCGGTTGACACACCCTTCGGAATCTTCCTTAACCAAATAACTGTAATTCACGTAAAAATATACTACTTATTCTAAGTCATCAGGATAAACAACCGTGTCGAAAATGTCTCCGGTTTCTTCGTTTTCCAAATTTATCGTTACCTTAATATCATCTTGGGCGACACCCTCAAATACCTGATAATACATACCAGTGATTCCCAAGCCTAACGCGGCGAACGCGTCAAAGCTGTTTTCGAATGCTTCCTGGTCAACCACCATGGTGAATTCGGAGAAAGAGCTGTTTGCAGTCACATCTTTAATGGAAACAAAGTCCTCGCTGTTCTTTATTTCTTCAATGGCTTCATTCATGCTGTCTACAAGTTCATCCAGCATTTCTTGATAAGTTGCGCTGGACATTTTGTAAGTCAGTGAACCATCTTCATTTTGGATAACGTCTTCAACACCAGATTCTTTTGCATCGGCAATCGTCTCATCGATATCCTGCCCTTCCACTAGTGAAGCAGGTAAAGTAATTTCAACGGTTTCCTGTCCTTTATCTACAGAAATCGATTCATCTCCTGCTTCTTCTGATTGCTCATCGTCAGCAGATTCATCGTCTCCTGCCGTTTCTCCTTCATCAGGCTTTTCCTCCGGTTGTTCGTCATCAGCTTTATCACCGCATGCAGCAAGAAAGCTCACAAGCAATCCAACCATTAGCAAAGTTAATAGCTTTTTCATTAATGCAGATCCCCCTATCTAATTACGTACGAAAATCATTATACTACTTTTTCCGGAAAAAGGTAAAGACTTTTCCAGAAAAACTTATGCGTCCGGTGTAGGTTACGGCAAGTCAAAAAACAGCTGTAGTTCCCATCATTTATTTAGAACAGTTGTGGGAGCATCTGAATCAAGGTACGAATACCTAATATGGCAGTGAAGACAACGACGATGGCACCAAAAGCTGTCATCCAAACCGGATGTTTATAATCTCCGATAATGTTAACTTTGTGCGCTGCCAGTAAGATACATCCTAATGTCAGCGGCAGGATCAGTCCATTAAAGGCACCTGCAAGAATTAACAAGGTTACCGGACGACCAATCAGCGCAAAAGTGATCGTAGAAAAAACAATAAACCCGATCACCCAAAAATTTTGATACTTCTTTATCCCGGAATGAAAGGTTGTTAAAAAGGTAACGGACGTATACGCCGCGCCAATCACGGACGTAATGCCCGCCGCCCACAGCACTAAGCCGAAAATACGAAAGCCGACTTCGCCCGCGGCAATCTGAAAAACAGACGCTGTAGGATTATCGGCATTTAATGTAAAGCCGGCAGAAACAACCCCAAGAACGGCTAAAAACAAGATAAATCTCATCACAGACGCCACAACAATTCCTGAAATAGCGGTATTCGTGACATATCGCAAGTTTTCCTTTCCGTACACGCCCGCATCCAACAGCCTGTGACCGCCGGCAAATGTAATGTATCCGCCCACCGTTCCGCCTACTATTGTGATAATCGTCAATACGTCAACCTCGAGAGGAACAAACGCCCGAAGAGCGGCCTCGGCATACGGCGGCTTGCTTACAAACATGACATATGTAGTTAATAAAATCATCAATGCCCCTAAATAACGAACGATCTTATCCATCGCAACATTTGCTTCCTTCAATGAAAAGATGGCGATACAAACGACTCCCGTGATAACCGCTCCTAATTTGGGGTCCAATCCGAGCAAGGCATTGACACCTAATCCGCCTCCAGCCACATTGCCGATATTAAACGCTAATCCTCCGAGGACAATGAAAAAAGCAACAACATAGCCCAAGCCCGGGAGGACGGCATTGGCAATTTCCTGCCCGCGCATTTTTGAAACGGCAATGATCCGCCAGATGTTCATTTGCGCCCCTATGTCTAAAACGATAGATGTAATAATGACAAAGGCAAAGCTCGCAAGCAACTGTTCGGTAAAGACGGCGGTCTGCGTTAAAAAACCAGGTCCAATTGCAGATGTTGCCATCAAAAAAGCAGCACCCATCATGGCGCTTAACCGTTGCTTCGGTGTTAACTGTGTTCGTTCTTCCAATGGATTTTGCTTCATATAAGCATCGTTCCTTCCATTCTCAATTCATGTTCCTTTCCCCTGTCATGCGGGCAGGTTTAGAGGTTGACATCCAGCTTCTCCTCCCTTACCGATGCTTGTGGAAATAATTATTTCATCATAATACATACTGAGCAAAGCTGTCCAGAGGATAAGGTAGCTTATCTTCTCTCAAGTGAGTTAGTTCCTGCGGCTTATTTTTTTATCTGCCGTTGGATAGCAAAATAAAAATAAACCAGCAATGAAGCGAAATGCTGGTTCAAAAACGATTCAATTATAACCAAGTTGACGAAAATAGCCTTTGACCGGCTTCATCAATGACAATCCTATTTTTTGTTAGAAGGAGCCTGAAATTCTTCTTCCCACTCCTCCCGCAGTAACCCCATTCTTATCGAATCATAATATTCCCCATTATAGTAACGACATTTTCTAAGTCTAGCTTCCAGTTTCATTCCTAATTTTTCCCCTACTTTAATCATCCGATAATTGCCTGACCATGTGGTGAATCCTACTCTTACCAAAGGCAGTGCATTGAATAAATGATTTATCCACAGCTTTAATGCTCTGGTTCCAAATCCCCCGCTCCAATAGTATGGATTATATATACCAACCCCCATTTCCAGCCAATTGGAAGGTTTATGTTCCCAATAGTAACTAACCGTTCCAATAATATTGCCGTTTACTTCTATCGCCCAATAATCTTCCTGGTCAATGATGCTGTCTTTTTTACTTAAATACTCGTCAAAGGAAAGAGCCTGATGTTCAAAATAAGGAGCGTCCCACTTCTTCCATTCAGGCGATTCTTCTTTATAAATCAACTCCCATAGTCTACGCAAGTCTTCTCCCTTTATTTTCCTTATCACTAATTCTTTATCCGTGTACAAAATGACTTCTCCCATCCCCTACCTATTCTCAAGTAACCTTCGAAAATACGCTCTTCATCCAAATCACTTTGATTGGGGAATTTCATGATGACGAAAAGCGTATTTTCTCATTTTTTCTCGCTTTCATCTCCTCCACAGTATCACAGTGTGTCCCGCTAAAACAAGGCACCAGGGTCAATGATCCTTGCTCCTTCCCAGCATGCCAGTCCCCGGCAGATGAAAATGGTATGAAAACTGAAAATCGATTAAACTCCTCTTTTTTCCTCCATCATTCCAAAGTTGCTTGCTGCAGGCAGGGTAACACATTACAAAAACCTGCTGCGAAACGAATCTCACAACAGGTTTTCTTTCATTGCTGAAGCTTTAAATCTGCCGGCTTGTTTACTCAGGTTCTATTCCCCAGACCAATTCATCTCCAACATACAGAGTGACCTTTTCCCATTCCTCGAATGTTATTTTTGTTCCATCATAGGAGTAGTCGTTATTCTCGTTGTAACTTGTCCAGTTGATCTTGTTGAACCTCGCCTGGATTTCCCCGGTTTCTTCCCCGGCACGCAGCCCTCCCGCCGAAGAGTCAAAACGAATTTCCAAATAATGATCCGCTCCGGTTACCGGTTGAGCCAATGGAACAAACGAGCCGCTCACATTCCCGCAACCGATGCGCGCCCAGTCACAATGAAATTGTTGCGGAGCATCACCGTCGATCGTGTACCAGTAGCGAAGCGTCACATCTTCCAGCACAATATCGCGCTCTCCAGAATTGACGATATTGAAATGGGGGCGGACATGACTATCAGTTGCATTCGTATCCGTGGTTCGATAGAACACTACTAAATCGCCGGATGGCGGAACGCCCGGTTCTCCTTCCTTCGGCATGCCGCTGACTTCGTCGGAATTGTCGCTCTCCCCCGCCGCATTGACTGCGCTGATAACATAATAGTAGGTCGTGCCATTGCTCACATCTGTATCAGCATAGGAGGTATCTGCTACATACTCGGCAACCGTTTCATACGGACCTCCGGCTGTTGTCGAACGTTTGACATGATAGGCTTCCGCATTTAACGATACCTGCCAACGCAGGTGAACAACTCCGTCGCCGCTACTCGCCTGAAGGCCGGCCGGCGTAGTTGGAGGCGACGGCGCAGGACCAGGCTCCGGCGTCGCGCTCACTTCCGCGGAATCATCACTTTCCCCGGCGCTGTTCACAGCGCTGATGACGTAGTAATAAGTGGTGTCATTCGTCAAATCCGTATCGGTATAGGAGGTGCTGTTCGTGGAGGCCACCGTCGTGTATTGGCCTCCCGAAACTGACGCTCGTTTAATATTGTAATAATTCGCCCCCGCTACCGACTCCCATTCAAGCAATACGGCTTTATCACCTGCGGTAGCTGTCAAACCAGTTGGTGCTGCCGGGACTTCTGGCGGAAACGGTTCCGCTCCAAAAACAAGCTCTCCAGCATCATATACCGGAATATAAGGAGATTTGGCAAGCGATCCGCTCATCCCCTGATAGGAATAATCGTTTGTCGGGTCCCAGAAGGAAGTGTGCTGCGGCGCGGATATTCTGAACTGGACCTCCTTGTAATGGGCTGATTGACCGCCTGGATAGATGTCCACTCCTGTAAAGTCTACGTGAGTATAATAAATATAATTGGCTTCATCGTAAGGAACCAACGGAGAAATCTCAGCCCCTTGATTGTATCCTCCTGAAGTGACAGTGATGTCCTCTGCCGTATAACCCGCAGCATATACTTCGCTCAAGTCAACGAAGTACTTAAAAGATAGTTTATCTCCCATACGTGCAGGCCAGCCGGAACGATTGTTCAATTGCGCCCGGATTTCTGTATAGTTTGCCCCGGAGCTGTTGATGGACGCTTCAACGAACATTTCATCTTCTGGTTCAACCCATTCCGGGAAATTGGGCAGCGGTTCCTGGCCCTCCCCATAATCGATCATCATTCTCGCCAGACCGCCTGTAAAGCCGGCATTGTAATCGATAGCCACCTCGTTCATGATGTAATCTCCGATATGATCTTCATAATTGTCGTTTCGATCCGGTCCGCCGACAAGTGCCCCGTAAAGTGTGTGACGATGATAGTCCGGCACATTTTGACTGTCTGCCCAAGAACCGTGAGATGTACGATGATGCGGCCGTTCCGGAGGATTATTGCCATATCCGACAACATAACTGCGGTTATTCGGGTTGTTCCCAAGCGCGTAAAGAATCTGACTTTCCGCAAACTCCTGATATTGCTGCTGTTTAGCGGCGTCATCGACAATATCGCTGTACACAAACGCTAGAAAGGCCGCGTTAGAGGAATAGCGCAACGCCCCCCACGTGTCCAGCCAGGCCAATCCGCCAGGTGTGTAATGAATCCGTTCCCCTGTCTCAGGTATCCCTGTAGACCAGTAATTTAAGTTTCGCTCCGCCGCTTCCGAAAAGCGCGGATCGTCCGTTAAACGGGACAACAACACATAGTTACCGAAAACTTTGTCATCCCAGGCAATCGTCCATTTATACGGCCAGTATTGCGTCTGTCCCTCGGTCGACCAGTCTTCTACCGAAGCGAGCGCCTTATCCAGGTACTCCTCTTCGTCTGTAGCCAGATACAACCAGATAGCTCCCCAAGTGATTTCATCTTCATAACCACTCCAAGAATTGTAATACTGCTGTGCATCGGTAATACAATCTGAATAAACACCCCGGTATTGATCGGCAAAATCATACAGCTCCCGGGCACTCGTCAGCAATTCATCAGCATAATCCGGATCGCTGTCCCTGAAAATAATCGACGAGGACGCCAATGCCGCAGCCGTTTCAGCTGCCAGATCCGATCCTGGGCAATTCTCATCAATTTTGAATGCCGGTCGATCCATCGGCATTACTTCTGCCGGTCCCCACCAAGCATGATCAAGAGATCCTTGACCGACCTGTCCCCATAATTCTGTCGGCCCCGTATACGCTTTCAAGAAGTAATCTGTTGCCCATTTAATGTTATCCAGCATATGATCCAGCTGTCCTGCCGCCTTGAACCCTTCCTCGTATTCGTAAACGGACCAGGCCAGCATCGTCGTTGTGAAAGCCATCGGAAAACCGAATTTCACATGATCTCCAGCATCATACCATCCCCCGGTCAAATCCACACCTACATCTGCTCCGTCCAGCATGCCGGAATCTCCGCGCCATTGAACGCGGTTATTTTCCGGAAGTTCACCCGAACGTTGCGATTCGTAAAAATAAATCGATTTTTGCAACGCTTCTGCATAATTGTAATCGGAGGCTGCTGCTTCCGGGCTTTTCTGCTGTACAGGAGCGATCAAACCGCTCAGAAACATACATACGGCCAAGATGGCAACCCAACGATTGTAACGATTGGTCATATTCTGACTCTCCTCCCCTATTTGAATTTCTTAACCTTTTTTTCAACTACAATACTAATACGTGGAAGAAGGCGATCACCTCCTTTCCTCCGGTTATTGACCAGCCATCCTTTACTGGACGACTTCCAAGTGAATATCCAGCGTTATTCCTTCCGGAAAAAATTCAAATGTAACGGTCGAGTCTTCCGCTAAAAAATTCAACAGTCGTTCTCTGAGAATCAGATCGCCGTCTTCGATGGCATAATCGTCGTTGTAATTCATGTACGGTGTCCATGACCACTCATCGGCAAGAATCGGGCGCCCGGTGGAGTCAACGACCCCGAGAGCGGTAGCCAGCTTTGTTCCGTTCAGTTCTACCGGAATATGCAAGTCCCCGCTGATATGATTCACATTGATTGTATAGGTATTGTTTTGTACTTGCGGCTGCCCGTGCTGATTAATATCGAGCACTTGATCGGCGCCTTCGGAAAATTCGAACCTTAGTTGCGCATTCAAATCAAGCTGTCCAGGCTGCAGTAATCCCGATATATATCCACCATCAAGAATCACCTGCCCTGCGTCCGGGTTATATGTGTAATCCGTTCCTTCGGTCAGTTGACCGCTCCCTTCATAAATACCTTCTAGACTGTTGCCGTTCAGCCGGATATCGATCGTCACATCGTCCGGTGTCGTTCCATCTTCCACATAAACGTCAACCATCGCCAGTAAAGAATTGTTGCGGCCGAGTCCAGCATTCACTATCACATCAGCCACACCGGGATCTCTCCACACTCGGTTGATACGGTCAAAATGATCGAAGCCGTTGTCCCACCACATGGTCAACATGTCGTATTCATACGCCATACTGACAAACTGGTCATGATATAACCATTTGGACGCTCTTTCATTAATGCCCAGCGTACCGTATTCCCCGATGAGCACAGGATAACCTTGCGTCACGTAAGCATTGTAAACACTTTCCAGATCCTGTTTCATAGTCTGTATTTCCTGTTCCGTACCCCAGGAAGTGTTTCCCCACCATCCGGCAACGTAATCCCACGGGCTGTAATAATGAAACGTCAAAATCAGATTGTCATCCTCGGGAACCACGAATGTATTAATCAGCTCTTCATGATTGTCATGCAGTCCGCCGACCACAACAGAGCGCTGATCATTGTACCCTCCCGAATTACGAATGACATCAAGCATCTCTTGATTAACCACGTTTAACTGATAGGCACTCATCCCCGTCGGCTCATTGATAATCTCAAAAATCAGCCGGTCGCTTTTGTCCTTGAACCGGTCGGCGATTTGAGTCCATACTTTCCCGAATTTATCAAGAGTTCCGGTATGATCTGTGCCCATATTGTTAACCCAGAGCCAAGAATCGTGATGCACGTTAAGCACAACATAAAAATCTCTCGCCAACGCCCAATCGGTCACTTCTTCCACCCTGTCCATCCAGCCTTCGTCTATTTCGTAATTCGGGCCAGATCCGATGTGCGAATCCCATGTCACCGGCAGACGGATGCTCTTAAATCCTGCCGCTTTAATATCATCAAATGTCTGCTCTTCAACAGGTGGATTGTTCCAAGAACCTTCTGTCGGAACCGCATCAAGGGTATTTCCCAGATTCCATCCAGGAGAAAGTGCCTCAACAAACTGTTTCGGAGTAAAGCCCGTTGAAATATCCTGTGGTGTCACACTGACTTCAAGCGAAGCCTCACTTTCACCGACACTGTTCAGAGCACTGATCACATAATAATATGTCGTTCCGTTCTCCAGGGAAGAATCGGTAAAGCGCGTCTCCGTTATTGCCGTCGCCACCGTTATATATGGCCCTCCAGAACCGGTTGCCCTTTTCACGTTGTACGAATCGGCATTTCTCACAGCCTTCCAGGAAAGATGTGCTTGCCCGTTTCCAGGAGAAGCAACCACACCATCAGGGGCGTTCGGGATGACAGGTTCATCATCTCCATTATCATCACCATCATCGACTCCGTCCGGTTCAATACCCCAGATCAAATTGCCGTTCTGATACACCGTTATCCTGTCCCATACTTCAAAGGACGTTTTGGTACTGTCATAAGAATAATCATCCGTTTCATCAAAATTGCTCCAGTCCACTTTGTGAAAACGAGTGAATATCGGACCTGTGTCATTATCCGGTGCCAGTGATCCCGCTCCAGAAGCGAAGCTGACTTCCAGGTAATGATCGGTACCTTCCACTGCTTCGCTCAGTTCTCGAAAAGTACCGGTAACATTGGAACAACCGATTTGTGCCCAGTCACAATAAAATTCCTGGTCGGCACTTCCTTCTTTTGTATACCAATAGCGCACGGTCAGTTCAGCTAGATCCACACTACTTTGACTACCGTTGACAATCTTGAAATGCGGTCGAATATGATTGTCCGTGGCATCCGTATCTCCGGTCTGATATTCGACAAACATCCCGTCCCCGTTGGCCTGTGCCGTCATACCGTTTGCAGCCATGCCAATAATCAGTGCAAAAATGAACAGGCACAGCCCCCAATTAAAATGTTTTTTTTCAAACGTATTTCTGTGCATTATGTTCATCACTCCCATTTTTTCATGTTCGTGTCATCGCAAGCACCAAAACCCTCCCGGGCATGACGAGCACACCCGGTTATGATCCGTTATCGCGGTTCTTCTCCCCAGATCAATTCACCGTTAAAATACAGCGTCACTTTTGCAGAAGGGGCGTACATGTTTTGCTCGCCAATGTAGGAATAATCATCTGTTTCATCATAGTTGGACCAATCGTGCTTGTTAAAACGCAACTGGATGTTTCCCGTATGCTTTCCTGCTTCCAGAACGATCGAATCAAAGCCGATTTCCAGATAATGATCGGCCCCATTCACTGGTGGATTCAGCGCCTGAAAATGTCCATGAACATTGCTGCAGCTGATTTCGGCCCAATCGCAATGCAAGGTTTCGGCAGCCGTTCCCTCTTTCGTGTACCAATAGCGCATGGTGACATTGCTGAGGTCAACAGCTTCATCTCCGTCATTCAAAATACGAAAATGCGGACGGATGTGATTTCCATAAGGATGCAAGCCGTCATTGCGGTACAAAACCTGCAAGTCCCCCGATGGTCCTGACGGCGGTGTATCGGCGGGCACAGCCGATACTTGGACGGAATTTTCGCTTTCACCGAAACTGTTTTCCGCACTGACCACATAAAAATATATTTTGTCGTTGGACAACCCGGTATCGGTATACGTCGTACCGGAAATGCCGTCTGCAATCGTCTCATACGGTCCCCCGTCCATTTCAGAACGCTTTACATTGTATGTCCTCGCTCCCTGCGTCTGTTGCCAGCTCAATGTTACGGAACCGTTCCCGGCTTTCGCTTCCAGACCGTTTGGCGCGGAAGGAGGCGCATTCGGAGGAACAATGCTGTTCATTAATGCCGCATGGGCGGCGATGACATCCGCCGTACTGCTCGGATAGACGACGCGGAACCCGTCATAATCCGGATACAGTCCGCCATGATCTTCAATTCCGGTAAGAATCCAGAAGTGGCTGCCGTTGGCGCCTTCCTCATACAGGGTGTTATACCAGGAAGCATACACGCCATCCCGGATGCCCTGATGCTGCAGGCCGAATTCTTCCAGAACAACCGGCTTACCAGCGGCGTGGGCATCCCGGACATGGTCACGAATCCATTCGTTTCCCCACTCCTCTGCCTGACCCGCTGTCCCCCAGTGGTCCGGATACATATGGAAGGTGGCATAATCCACGTTGTCCAATTCTATCAGGCGCAGCCAGTCCACCCCTTCATAACCGCTGCGTTCATACGGTGCGGACGGACCGTCATTGTAAAATCCCTCATCACCGATAGATACAAGCTGATTGGGAGCAATCGATTTGATAAAAGCGCTCATCTCATCCGCCCAAGCGAGCAGCGTGTCTCCTGAAGTATCCAGCGGATTGCGCGGCTCATTCGCCAACTGCCACGACATGATCGTTGGTTCGTCTTTGTACTGCAGGCCGGTGTATGGATTGGTGCGGTTGATAAAATGCTCCACGTAATTTTTATATGCCTGTTTTGCCCGTTCATCTGTATAAAATTCTTCTTTATTTTCCAAACCGAACCAGTCGGCGTATTGCTGCATGCCTCCGAAATCGTTCCAATAATTAACGAGCGGCACGACAAACCGGATACCCAGCTGCTTTGCTTTCCACACAGCGTAATCAAATTGAGCAAATCCGTCTTCATCATAAATCCCCGGCTCCGGCTGCATCACATATCCGTCATGTGAATTTCCATCCATGAATCCCCATGTCCGGATCACCTTCAATCCCATAGCTGCCGCGTTTTCCAGCACATCATCAATCATCAGCTCTGACTTATACATAAAGTAATAATTATTTGTTCCAGCATAATAGAATGGTTGATCGTTTAAGATAAATTCGGTTCCTTCCACAGTGACAAAATCAGACGTTGTGTCAGCAGACTGATGCGCGCTGATCAGCGTCGGCACGAGTGCTAAACAAAGCAACAACAGGATGCCAATTCCCTTTCTCATATACCTCACCTCTCCCGCCTTTTGTCGTTCATTCACATAGTTGATCTGTTTCAGAAATGAAATCTGTCTCACTTATGTCAGCTCACATGCGACACAATAAGCAAAAACAACGGAAACACTTCTTTTGCTCTGTTAATTAGAAACACGATTTCTTAAATTCAAAGTATCCAAAAGATCAATGTTCCGGTCCATGCCCGTCTCCAGTTCGACATGCAATGTATTGAGCATCATATCAACTACTTCCTGTCGTTCCGCAGATGTCGTATAGCGTTCCCCGCTCAGCCTGGCGGGAAGACCAACCTCAAGCGACCAGTACTGGTTAGGGTAAGCTGTACGCATATTGTACGGTTCGTCATGAAAAGCGAGACGGATGACATAGACGGACAGCTCTTTTTCCTCATCAAAGACGACTTCGATAATATCTCTTTGCGGATGCCCGTAACCGGGAGATGGACGCTGTTCATTGTTGTAATGGCCGTTGCGCAAGTCAAAAGACAAGCTCGACGGTCCGACCCACCAAACCGTTCCGCAATCCAGATGGTAAGGAACCGGACTCGTATTTTTAAACTGCACTACTTGATACCAGAATCCCTCGTTCTCGACATGCATCCTCGCTTCTGCTTCCATCGGGGCATTGCTCGTAAAGCCCGCTCCTCCCAACGGCTCCCCTGTCACCGGATGCACTTTCTCCCTTACTGCATGCAGCACCGGATTGTCCGGATCATACAACACATCCCTGCTTATGCTGGAGGTAAACGTCCACCCTTCACCGTTTTCGTGAACAGGCTGATCATGACAGCGATCACGCTCCGCTTTTTCAGGAGGCAAATACGTGCGCGCATCGGTCGGCCACTGTTCCTGTAGAAACAGATCCGGATCGTTGGTCGCCGCAGCTGGCCCAGCCGTTTCCTCCCATGGATTGTCGGCACTTTTATGATAAGTTGGTTCTTCCGCCTCATCTCCCAGCAAGGCGAGTCGAGGTAAAAGCTGACAAATGGCATGTGCCGGAAATTCATTGGCAGCCAGCTCCCGGACATGTCCCAGTGCCTGTGTCCCCAGATCATCCAAAGCCAACGAACCATCACCGACTTTATCCTTGACGGCTTCCACATTAAACCCATACAATTCTGCTTTTTCTTTATCTGTCATGGACGTTTGCTCATGTCCGCCATGTCCCCCGCCGCCGTCACCGGGTAAATAATCCAAAAACGTCCGATCTACATACAGCTCCCGGAAATTCGGACACATTTCGCCAATCATTGTCTCACCTGTAATGGCGTCAGGATCAAGCGGTTCCGGTTCACCAGGTTGCGGATCGCCTGGTTCCGGTTCACCAGGATCTGTTCCTGAACCGTCACTCGAACAAGCCGAACCGTTTAAAACAAACCCGGAAGGCACAACTGCCTGTCCCCCGTGTGTCCCTTGAAAACCGAAAGTGACACTTTCGCCTGAAGCAATCGTTCCATTCCAATGACCGGCCGGATTGCTCGCTTGCACTTCATTTCCGGTTTGGATCACCTCGGCGTTCCAGCCGGAATCCACTTGTTGACCGCCTGGATGACTCCAGCTCAATGTCCAGCCTTCTATAGCTGCATCAGTGTGATTCCTTATGGTCACCTCTGACGTAAAGCCTGTGTTCCATTGACTGCTGATAACATACTCAACGGCACAGCCGCGCTCCTCCTCCGATAACACGGAATAACTCCCACTTCCAATAAACACTGTCACAATGACAAGGACAAAAATTGCCGGAACAAACGCTGTTTTTTTCAGCGCGGCCTTTCTCACGCCGGCGCTGCCTAGGATCGACATTTCTGAATCTCCTCCTTCGCTTCAAATACAGACATGTATCAAACCGTTTGAAATCGAGTACGAGCAGCAAGCACCCCCGGATAACCTTCCGGGGATACCGCCGTTTTTTATTCCGGTTCCACACCCCAGACCAATTGACCTTTATAATAAAGCGTGACCTTCTCCCAAGGCGCAAATGACGTTTTTGTTGGATCGAAAGAATAGTGTTCTGCCTGGTTGTAGCTGGTCCAATTCACCTTGTTGAACCGCGTCTGAATTTCACTGCTCTCCTCACCTGGACCGAGCGATCCGGCTCCGCTGGAAAAGCTGAGCTCCAAATAATGATCGGCACCATCCACTGGCTTGTCTAACGCATGAAAACTGCCATGAACATTTCCAGCGCCAACCCAGGCATAGTCACAATGAAACTGCTGACTATCCGTTCCGTCCAAAGTGTACCAGTAGCGAATCGTCAAATCTTCCATATTCAGCGTTTCATTGCTGTTGTTCACAATATTAAAATGTGGTCGCACCGAGTTGTGAACAGCACTTGTCTCTGCCGCCTTGTATTCGAGCACCAAATCCGACGGGATATCTGATGCTTCTGGTGTCAGTGTCACGGTATTGGAAGAAGTCGAACCTGTGAAATTGTTTGCCACGACTCGGTAGTCATATGCCACCCCATTTTCCACTGTTGTATCGGTATACGTCAGATCTGTCACACCGGAAGCGATCGTGGTAAAACTTGATCCGGCCAAGGCACGCTGCACATCGTAGTCAAAGGCAGCGGACGATGCTGTCCATGACAGCTCAACTCGGCCATCACCGGCCGTTCCCGCCAATGTAAAAGCTCCAGGAGCCGGCAACTTTCCAGGCGTGGCGGAAACCTCAGCAGAGTAACCAGATTCTCCATACGCATTGGCTGCGGTAATGACGTAATAATACGTCGTATCATTTGAAACGTTATTATCCATATAGCTTGTGTCAGTCAATCCGTCAGCAACTTCTGTATAAGGGCCGCCAGAAGTGGTGGATCTGTATACACTGTAGCTGTCAGCACTTGAAACAGCATTCCAGGAAAGCAGAACCTGTTCGTCACCGGGCGATGCCTGTAAACCTGAAGGAGCCAATGGAGCAGAAGGCTCGCTGTCACCGATCAATCGGTCATATACAGCATAGGCCGTGGCCATGTCCACTTGAGACCAAAAACGATGGTATTCAAATGTAGGCACACCGTCCTCCCATTCCTGGGTATCTGGATTAAAAGAAGAGTTGTATAAATTCTCCAGATAATCCCACTGTGGATCGTTTTTTATTTCCGGTCGCAAGTCATGGTACGAGATATAAACACCGTTTCCGCCTCTTTCCGAATCGGAAGGAACGGTATTCGCACCTGGAAGCTCATTTCCCTGTCCGTATATGCCGGTCCAGCCGTCAGGAATGTAGATCCTCTGGTCAAAGTAGCGCCAGTAATCCCCCCGTTCTTCCTGCGTCACAATGCCGATGCCGTCATTGTACTGCCACGCTGTGTTCAGAAGTTGTGCGGCGACATTTTTCGCATCTTCCCCAAGGTCAGAATAAGAGCCCTGTTCCGCTTCCGTTCCAGCCGCATAATTAACTAACACTTTAACAAAGCTCCCGAGAGCGCCTACATCCTGACTTGCTCCCTGGGGAATAACATGCAAATTCGGATTTCCGTCATGATTGCTGAAACCGTTCCAATTTTCCGGCATGCCTTCCCAGTCCTGTCCATCCAGTAACCAAAACTCGCCTGGAGCTGGAACTGTATCTACCGTTGGCTCGGAATCAATTAAAATGCGGTCACCTTGAGGATCGAGAAAATATCCTTCATCGTCAACCACCGGACGTTCATCAACAAACGTATATTGCAAGGCCCAGTTGACCCAGTTTTCCGTTACCTGCTTCGCCATTTGGAACTCTTCGGACGCCGTCTCCCCACTCTCAGCCAGCATGCGGTAAAAATCGGCTACCCGTTCCATCGACCAAGCTTGAAAGCCGAACCAAGTGTTGGAAGGAGGATCATGATAAACCGGCTTTTCATCGTAGACCATGTCATAAAATGTACTTACATTCGGATCATAAGGAGCATAATGTCCACCAACACTGTTTGTGGCCCCTCCGGCAATGGCCCCCTCATCGGACTGCAGCCATGTGAAAAATTCCAAGGTACGGAGCAGCGATTCTTCCCAATCGCTTTGCGCAGTTGGGGAATCAGGTACAAGATCCCCACGGGAAAGCGCATAAGCGGCAACAGGATTTTGATACCCTTGATGAACATGACTCGAACCTATTTTCCACGCCCAGTTTGCTCCCCATGGATTATCGTCGGTCGGCAATCCGCCGCCCCATGCTGTGTACCATGAAAGCAAATAATGACTGGCACTTTTGTTCGTCCCTGGTGTCGGATTCCCATCCGAGGCACTTCCGATTTCCTGAAAATACTTATCATACATGCTGTAACGCAGGTAATCCCCCATTTTGCGCGTCTTATCCAAATATTCCTCGTTGTCATAACCGAACTCCTGAGCCAAATGCATTACTTGAACAACCCGCGCATCCGCATCCGGAGCTGCGGTATATCGCCATTGTGGAGCTGTCTGGCCATCCTCAGCGGTAAACAGTGACACGAACCCACCGTCAGGACTGCCGAAAGAAAAGTCATCTTGTGAAGGATGGGTGATCGTCTCCCAAACGGATTCTTGCTGTCCCCGCTGGAATGTGTTGACATATGCCGCGGTGTGTCCAGGAGAAAGAAGATTGCCGAAATTGTACCAATTGTCCACATCCAGCAGCCAATGCATCAAATACATGGAATCTTCGTTGTATGTGGATAACAGTTCCTGATGCAGAGGATCAGCTCCGGTTGTCACCTCCTGGGAAAGCCTGCTCGGATACATGTCCGGATAAGGGTGCTCAGGTGCATAAGTAGCCGGGCTGGACGCATTGTAGTGCTGTATTGTCGGCTGTTCATGAGGATCAGGAATAATGTACTGCTCCATGCTGTCCCAAGCCTCTTCCAACGGCTCCCAGTCTCCCGTATAAGCACCGTAGAGCACTTCTAGCCAGATCCAATAACTGTATGCTTCCGAAGTTGTCATATGACCGTAATCAGGTGCCTCGCTCATCAACGTCTCAATTGCATGATACGGAATGCCTTCATCCGAGAAGTATCCGTTGGCCGGATCCTTCAACTGCTGATAAAGCTGGATGAACCGAGCTTCGTCGCCGGATTGCGCACTCGCCCCTTGACTGCCAAACATTCCACCAGACATAAACATGGTCAACAGCAAACTGAAAACAACGAGTAACAAAACCGGTTTCTGCTTCGCCAATCCATTCATCTGATCATCTCCTTTACTAATTAAATACTGTCAATGAAAAATCACACTGTGGCTGCTGAGCATACGATCCAACTTTCCATACTAATCTCTGAAAAGCTTGGTCCTGTCGTCGAGCTTCTTCCGCGCCGGCTCCTCTCCTGAACTTCAACGTAAAGAAAATCGTTTGCCAATTTCCTATGAATCACCCCCTTGACATCATGCCGGTTGGGTTAAAGTAAGACTTGCTGCCAAATGTTCCTGCTGCTTATTACCTTAAAATTGCCCACGGATCCGTGAAGAAAAATTTTCTCCTTCCTTTCACTCATTAGAAACCGCTTGCAAATCAGTATTTACCTAGATACACTATCACTACGAAAATAAGAGAATCACCAGCCGCAAACAGTCCTCACTTAATCTTTAGAAAAACTTAGCCGAAAATGGATTATGTAAGATTGAAATAAAATATTTTTGATATTCAAAAAATGCCCGAGAAACAGCGCCAGCGAATCTTTTTGCTGCGTTACCTCGATGATGTTCTCCTTTTTGCATTCACGCTTTTAGATGAAGACGGAACTTTATCAATATTGAATGTAAAACCAAATGTTTTTAGAGAGGAGAGTTTCTGCCATTCATGAATTGAGTAATTGAAATTGTCAGAATGAAAATTTGAAGGATCTCTATTTGCATCGCTATCTTTGATTAGTGTTTCTCAATAGCCTTAATGGAAGTATGTAGTTCACTAAAACACCGACAGGCGGGAAAGCCAGCTAATCCTTTGAATATGCTTCAAGGCTTGGTATTTCAGCTTTTCGTTAAAGTGGATTGTAACATTTGCTTACACAAAGATTACCATTTCATTCCTAAAAAGTAAAAACCGATAATTTATCAGAATACTCTATTTCATTCCATTATTGGGGATTATCTCATAAATATACGATTAATTCTTTAAATTTCTTAAGAATAATAGGCTTTAAAGAAAATTACGGAAATAGTTACAAAAAATACATTTCACATAAATAGTATAAGATAAACTAATTCATTAACTAAATTAGAGATAATCACAATACCTACAGACAAAGAAAAATAAACTTTTTCTGGTATAAACTAAAGTTTTTCTGGTTCAAAAATTAGGAATGATTAAATAAAATTGGTAATGTAATCGTTTCCAATTTTGAGATTGAAAGGAGGCTGGGGTGCAAGGCTGCTTTGTGTTCGATTGCATGATCGTAAGCGTGAACGTCATTTAATCAAAGCGAAAGTCTAAAAATTTAGAAAGCTGTCTAGTTGCAGCGCTTATCGACTAGAAAACTTCCCTCACCTCGTTTACGATAAGTCATCGTGCTATCGCTTGGGATGGCACGTGAACGAAAGATTCCCATCTTTCGACTCTCTCTTATCTCATTCGACTCAGTCTAGTTTTTGCGTCGATGGGCAAAGCGCTTCCGCTTTTCTAAAAAGGAGGAATGTCTAGTGAAACAAAAAAAGATGAAGTTACTTTTGGCACTTTTTGTTTGTTTTGCACTTACATTGCCTACAGGAGCCGTACAGGCACAAACTATCACTGACAATTCAATTGGCACCCATGGCGGGTATGATTATGAATTCTGGAAGGATAGCGGCGGCTCTGGAATGATGACGCTCAATCAAGGCGGCACGTTCAGTGCCCAATGGAATAATGTGAACAATATATTATTCCGTAAAGGGAAAAAATTCGACGAAACGCAGACACACCAGCAAATTGGAAACATGTCTATCAACTACGGCGCGAACTTCCAGCCAAACGGAAATGCGTATTTATGTGTCTATGGCTGGACCGTTGACCCACTTGTAGAATTTTACATTGTCGATAGCTGGGGGAATTGGCGTCCGCCCGGAGCAACAGCAAAGGGAACCATTACTGTTGACGGGGGTACGTATGACATTTATGAGACTACCAGAGTCAATCAGCCTTCCATAAAAGGTATTGCCACTTTTCAGCAATATTGGAGCGTCCGAAGATCAAAGCGCACGAGTGGAACGATCTCTGTAAGCGAACATTTCAGAGCCTGGGAAAGATTAGGAATGCGAATGGGGAAAATGTATGAAGTCGCACTTACCGTTGAGGGTTATCAAAGTAGCGGAAGCGCCAATGTGTACAGCAATACACTAAGCATTAACGGCAGACCCATCCCGAGCTGGTAACAAAGCCGAAAGTGTAAGTGTGGTCATCGAAAAATAATCCTATTTTGTTGATTCGTTTTCAAACAAAATCCCGGCGCGCTCTTCCTCCGCCGGGATTTTCGCGGTCTTCCTGATAGGATCGTCCGTTTTCTCGAGCTGTATAAAGCTATATAAATATTTTTATTGTTTCTTTTCGCGTGACCAAATTACCACTGGAATCAGCAACAATGCTAAAAGCCCGCCGGTTAGAGATAATGTGGCATAACTCGTATTAGCCATAACCATCCCCGAAAGAGCTCCACCGGAAGCCCCTGCCAAAGCAATCAAAACATCAAGCGTTCCTTGCACTTTTGCACGAGTTGCAGGTTCGGTCGAATCAACAATTTGAGCAGTACCGCTGATTAAGCCAAAGTTCCACCCCAATCCAAGCAAAGAAAGGGAGACCACTAATAGAATCATGGAATCACTTGGTGCTAATGCTGCCAATAAACCGGAAAATAACAAGATCATTCCTGAAGCGATGCTCATAACGGTACGACCGATTTTATCAACAAGGACACCTGTTACAAGTGAAGGTAAATACATTGCACCGATATGAAAGCCTATTACGATTCCGACATCACCCAATCCATGCCCATGATGCTTCATATGCACTGGTGTCATGGTCATAATCGCGACCATGACAATTTGCGTCAAAACCATCACCGTGGCACCGACCGTAAGCCCTCTATTATGTACTTTTTTTTCGACGTTGACTGCTTTCGTCTCATACCCAGATTCTTGTTTGTAGGCTGTGATTTTATTGGCAATTTCCAATGGATCCGGACGAAGCATCATAAACAGTACAAGCCCCGCTAAGATAAATGCTGCCGCCGCTAAAATAAATGGGCCTGCAAGTGCCGGGACACCGATACGAAGAGCAAATGCACCCATGATTTCGACCAGATTTGGACCTGCAACAGCCCCAAATGTTGTCATCACCATCGTCACACTAACAGCTGTCGCTCGCTGCTTTTGATCTGCCAAGTCCGTCCCTGCATACCGAGCTTGTAAATTTGTTGCTGTACCCGCGCCATAAATCAGCAGGGAAGCAAATAACAGAATAACACTATTCACAATAGCGGCAATAACAACGCCCACAGCACCGAGCCCGCCTGCTATAAAACCGGACGTTAAACCTGTTCGACGCCCATATCGTTGAGAAAGCCTTCCAACGATTAATGCTGCGCCTGCTGATCCTAACGTAAATAACGCTGTCGGTACCCCTCCGTAAGCATCCGTCCCAAGCATTTGCTGAGCTAAAAGGGCGCCTACAGTCACTCCCGCGGCCAGACCAGCACCTCCAAAAATTTGCGAAATGCTCACAACAATTAATACTCGCCTATATAATTTTTTCAGCTTTTCCGGTGAATCAACATAACGCTGAATGGACTCCTCTGCTTTTTCGAGCATTTAGCAACACCTTCTTTACAGCTATTCCATTTTTCAATCATTCCTACTTTTATTTGTGAACTACCCACCACTTAACCCCCTTGCGGATCGTTTGAAGTGGGAGCTTCTTGGGAAGTAGATACTTTTATTAGCTATCTATATTTACCAAGCTATAAGGAAAGTCCCTGCCCCTATGGAAGATACCAATTACATGGCTAGTTTTAGCAAGTTGATACTTGCATTTAGGTCTCTGTCGTGATGACTATTGCATTTTGGACAATCCCATTCACGAAGGTTCAGATTTTTAACGTCTTTATTCTGATAGTCACAGCAGAAACGTAATTGACTACTTGCGTAATTCTTGGGTGCTATAATTAGGTCGCGACCTTTCCATTCTGCTTTGTAGTCAAGATATTCTCTAAATTTAGCTCAAGATACTTCACTGATAGCTTTTGCTAACTTGTGATTCTTTTGCATATTCTTCACTTTCAAGTCCTCCATCCCAATGACTTGGTTTTCGTTTGTAATTTCGTTACTGATTTTGTGAAGAAAGTCAGTTCGTTGGTTAGCCATCTTTTCGTGAAGTCTTGCAACCTGTAGTCTCATTTTGTTTCGATTCTTTGACCCTTTCTGTTTGCGAGACAAAGAACGTTGCAAGAAAGCTAATCTTTTTTCAGCTTTTCGCAATCATCTAGGGTTTTCATATTTCTTGCCATTGGACAATATCGCAAAGTCTTTCAAGCCAACATCAGTACCCACTGTTAGCAGGCAATAGCTTTGTTATTTGTATCTAGTTTCACTGTTATCACCTCTTATTTACATTATATGACTGAACAGTAAGAAGCACAAAATAACAAGCCTTCAGGCTATCGCCTAACCGAATTTCATCCCCTCCTTACTCTTGGGCTTCGCCCTTCACAAAATGGAAGAAGGGGAATTCATCGGATTACGTTAAATTGCAGAAAAATTACCTTTTGTAACCATCCTACAAATGACGTATCTTAAAAAAGTTTCTTTCCATCAACACCCATACGTTCAGCCAGCTCTTCAATAAATTCCTTTTGGGAATCTAGTTTTGACTTAGTATAAATTTTTTTCATTCTTTTTACTGCTAAATCCATTTTACCAGTTGTGCAATAGATCTATTTTATTTTTTCATAACGTTTACCTTAAGGATAGCAGAAAAGTCCAATTTTCACCTTTAAGCCGCTTGTATCATCCCCTTGGCTACACGATCACACGCTAGCTTCGCTGCGTTATCAACCAATTGTGTCAAATCAACATGTACTTTTGCACCTTGATCTCTGGCTTCAAGATAAGGTGCATCAACGGCAACCGGATCATCCGTAATAAACCCTTCCTTCATTGCTTGAAGGAAGGGTTTATTGAATACGTTCAAGAACGGGTGATTTCGCTATTTTAGAAAGCATTCTTGAATAGGAAGCTTCCCTTTGGCCACTATGATGAAAAATGACCGCCAACAATGACAAAATTTGGTATAAGAAAAAGAAAGCACACGCAAGGTAAAGGAACCAACGTAATCTTTTTTGTCTATAATTGTTGATCATACTTGCTAAAAACCACATTCCAAGATAAAAAAATATGGCGGAACGAATAACCTCGATGCCGTCTAATCCAATTTGATACATGGAAATGATAAAGATGACCAAGAGTATACTACCGATCCCGAGCACTTTTATTGTCTTTGTATTCATTTTATCCATTGTTTCTGACCTTTTTGTACATCACGCTCAATTCTCAAGACAACTCCCTCCTAGCATTCACAGTTTCCATATGCGTTAATTACTATTTACGCTGAAAACCAATTCGAGTTTCAAATAATAACCGCCATCAAGAAACGGCCTCAAAATGGTTTACATGGTGTTTTTAATCAATAATGTACAACTTCTATTCCTGTTACCAAGCATTTTCCTTGTAGTAACTACTAAAGGCTTCTAAATTATCATGAAATCATTAATTACTTTCCGTCCCCAGTGGAAACGGAAGAGCATGGTACAGGTATGCCTCCATAAATGGCTAATATCCTTTTTGTCTGTTACAAAAAAACTCCTAAATCATTAGTGTTCGTCATCGATACGCTGCAATTTCTTACATGACCTTTTCACTAAACGATATAAGAGCTTGGTGTATTTTAAGACGTTATGTATGGCACCCCAGGACATGTCGACACTATAAGCACAGAAATTCGTTGATCTATTAAGGATTTCAGATCGGCGTGTGTAAAATTTATGTATTGAATACATTCCAAACTTGTCTGTTACCGTTGACAGAGGAAAATTTCAATCAAGTTCGTGTTGTGTCAAATCTAAATATCCTTCATGGAAGTTACATTTGCTCACGTCTCTGATGGAAACGTGGTTCCCAAGCTAATACCATGCTTCGAGTTTAAAGACAGATAGGAGCTTGCCAATGCAGGTTATGATCAACGTAAGAATTACGAAACAATTATTATACTGAGAGCGCAAGAACAAACGATGATTCCTGTAAACGAACGAAGGGGAAAACCCTCCAGCTAGCTATTCTAATCATATGAAAATTCTTAACTGTACCTGCTTACCAAATTCTCCACTTGTTTCATAATATTATATTGCTGCTCAAATAAAAAGAAATGATGCCCATCATAATGATGAATTTCACATTTAGATGTCGTGAATTGATGCCACCGTTCCATCTTATTCAAGGAAGTCAGTCTATCTTGTCTGCCATTGAATATGACAAGCGGACAATCTACTTGACCATGTTCAGAGGACATCACATACTGCTCAACAATTTTAAAATCGTTTCTAATGACAGGCAGAAATAATTCTAATATTTCCGGGTATAGTAAAACTTCCTCTGACAAACCTCCTAAAGCGTGTAATTCCCGTTTTAATTCCTCGTCACTTAATTTATGTCGCAATCGTCTTGAAAGAACATCAGGCGGATTCTTTCCAGACAAAAAAAGCATTAATGGTTTAGCAAACTGTGCTTTTAAAGCAAAATATAATTCATAAGCGATTAAGCTCCCTAGACTATGACCAAAAATAACAAATCGACTATCATCACTATGCTTCATTATATAGCCGCAAACGTCTTCCACAGCTTCATCTATGTGTGTATATTGGGGATCTTGTATCCGGGAACCTCTCCCGGCCAATTCGACCGGGATAATTTCTAAGCTTTTGGTCAGCTTAGTCCATTTTAAATATACCGAAGCTGATCCTCCACCGTATGGAAGACAAAACATTTTTATTTTGCTCATTTATTTCACACCCTTATCATCTTAGCTTGACTAGCTCATATACTTTCCGCACGATTTGTTTTGAAATCTTTTACGGTTTTGTTTTGGCCGTGAGTTCCTCCTATAATAATGAAGATAGACATTTGCAAAAGCTGCAGACATCATCTCCCCTCGGGACGCCCCGCCATATGTTAATACCTCACCTTTCCCAAAGAAAAATGCTTGGCTCGGAGAAAGCAGCAAATAAGACGTTAAAACTTTGTACCCCGACCCGATTCTCAACTCAATAAATTTCATCAACCATTCATGATCAATATGATTGAAAAATCCTTGCATGTCCACATGTACGACATAGCCGATTTTCCTTTTCATGATCACTCGATGACGATTTTCAAGATATCGTGACAGCTTCTGCTCGGTCAAAACCATACGGCATATCCAGAAAATCTTATTCATATATAGCAGAAATAGATGATACATTGATGTGAATTGCTCGTTTGGCTTTCTTCTGACTAGCCCCCTCTAGCAATTAGCAGCTTGCTGGATACACAGCATGGAAGAAGCCACCTTTTCCTATTGCCCAGTTTGAAGAAAAGGTGGTATGCTCCCGTCCATCATTACTTGGCTTTTACTGTCAAAATATTCTCTAGAATCTCCCCATTTTTTTGCACAAATGTTTCATCTAACATCGTTTCATGTGTTCCATACCCCTGCTGTTCAGAAAAATGGCCAGTTGTAGAGAACGCCCATTTTTTAAGATCACCACGTATGTGTTTATTTTGTTCTAGAGAACAAGATGTAATTAAATGGATATCTCCTTGAATATTATCCTTATTTACAAGATTATCTAAGTAGTTATAATAATGTTGAATTTTCCGCACAACACTTTTTTTGAAATACGTTGCTTCCTGTTGAAGTTTTGGATATATCTCCAACATTTTCTCAACTGTTTCATGAGCATAGTGACTACTTTCTTCCGGTGTCATCCTGTTCTCGTTGATTGTCTCCACATAAAATGAATCCATCAAAATCAGTTGCTGAATCTTTTCTCCCCGCCTTTCCAATTCCTTTGCGACTTCAAAGGCCAAATTCCCTCCAGCAGATATGCCTAATAATGTGTAAGGGCCTTTCTCCTGATGTTGCTGTATGATATTTGCGTACTCTTGAACCCTGTCCGCACATTCAATAAAATTAAAGCTGTAAAAAGCATATTGCTTCATTATCTCACTAAGGCGTTGATAAACAATGCCTAGAGCCACTACTGGTGGAAAACAGAATATTTTTGGCCGTTTGCCTGATCCTTGATGCAAAAGCATACATTCATGAGAATAATCCTGTTCTACCATATGATTTTTATCAAGGTAGTTTGCCAAATCTCGTACCGTCGGTGTTATATATATTTGATTTAATGGAATTTCCAAGTGATACTTTCTCATGGCTGCTGATGCAAAGCGTATAGCATCTGTAGAGTTTGCACCAAGTTCAAACATATGATTGTCGATTCCTATCGGACGAACATCCAACACATCTTGCCATATGTCAACTAGTTTGGCTTCCAGTTCACTCCGTGGAGGGAGATATACATCTTCCTCCTCTTTTTGTTCTGGCTCAGGCAAGGCCTTGCGGTCTATTTTTCCATTCGGAGTCAGCGGCAGCTCCTCCAGCTGAATGAAGTAAGCAGGGACCATATATTCCGGTAGTTGACGTTGTAAGTATATTCGTAATTCCTCTCCCGTCAACTCCTCCTCACTTACATAGTAAGCACACAAGTATGGCTGATTCCGATGATCACGACCGTCCACCACGACTGCCTGCTTGATCATATCATGAATGGACAGGCTGCTCTCGATTTCTCCGAGTTCTACGCGATAGCCGCGAATCTTAATCTGCTGGTCACGCCGTCCCATAAATTCAATATACCCTTCTTCCTGTAACACCCCATAATCTCCCGTACGATATAGCCGTCCCAGCTGCGGGTGCTCTATGAAAGCGGCGTTCGTCTTCTCTTCATCCTCTTGATAGCCTTGGGCAAGGCCTGTTCCGCCGATGTATAACTCTCCCGGTACACCAACCGGGCAGTATTCCCCTTCATAGTTCAGGATGTACAACTGCTGGTTGGCTAACGGATAACCATAAGGAATACTCTTCCATTCTGCTTGCACGTGGTCCACTGGATAATAGACAGACCATATCGCGGCTTCTGTGGCTCCACCTAAACTGACGACTTGAGCCCTTGCATACTCCGCTGTGATGCGCTCTGGCAATGACAGTGGAATCCAATCCCCACTTAACAAAACAAGTCGCAGGCTTTCTGAGCCTTTTCCCTCTCCTACATGTTCCAACATCATTTCCATAATGGCGGGAACGGAGTTCCAGACGGTCACCTTCTGTTCAGATACCACTCGGCTCACCTGCCACACGTCACGCTGATCTTCCACTAAGACGAGCTTCCCTCCACTCGCCAATGAACCAAAAACATCATAGACGGATAGATCGAAACAGAGAGAGGACAGACCGAGGTGCACATCGTCCTCGTCTATATTCCATGTGTCATTCACATCCAAAATGGTGTTGATCGCCGACCGATGACTCGTGATGACCCCTTTCGGTTTTCCAGTCGATCCGGATGTGTAGATAACATAGGCGACATCATCCAATGACACGGACCAGTCCTTACTGCTCCCGTCATAAGACAGGACTGTTTCTGTCCAGGCAAGATCAGGATCAAGCAATAAACGACAACCGCTGTTGGTCAATATATAGCCCTTGCGCTCTTCCGGATAGTCAGGATCCACTGGAACGTAGCCAGCTCCGCTTTTCAACACCCCAAGCACGTTAATAATACTCCCCATTCCTCGCTTGGCTTCTATACCGATGAGGTCCCCTTGACCGACACCTTGATCTTGTAAATATTTAGCGATCCGGTTGGAGTGCTGTTCTAACTCTTCATAACTCATTTCCTCTTCGCCAAATACGAGCGCTGTCGCTTCAGGCTGGCGCTGCACTTGTTCCACAAACAATTGATGCAAAGGCACAACCGGAAGCTCTTTGGCAGTCTCATTATAGCCGGTAATCAACTGCCGGGTCGTTGCGTTCACAGTTAAATAGCTCACAACCTTGTCCTCAAGCTGCCCTTGAAGCAGACCGATGAACTGGTCAAACATACTCCCAATCATGGATGGGTCAAATAAATCCTCTACATAATCCCATACAAGGGTCAATCGTCCATTTTGCTCATAAGCCTGATGATCCAAATACACTTGTGATGTTTGCCCTGCGCCCATCTTCATCGTGCCCAGCTCTTCCCATCCTCCGGATTGGCTTTCTTCATTCCCAAGAAGAGTACTGGTAAATACAATTGGCATGACGGCTCGAGTCCCCAATTCATGATACCTCGACAATTCGCGAATAAAAGAGATACCATCATAGTGCCGGTATTCCAGTGCCTCAAATAGCCGATCTTGGACCATTCTCGCACGCTCCCAGAAAGACTGATGTGTCCCTAACTTGATGTCTAACAGTAAGACTGATGTGAAATCCCCGATAAGATCATACACATCTTCATGGAACGGATAACGGTTAAAGACAGTCAGGTTGACAGCGAAGCTTGATTGATTACTCCAAAAACCAAGCACTTCGGCATACGCCGTACAAAGCAAAGCGGACGGTGTCACGTTTAACTGTTGCGCTTTTTGTTTCAAGACTCTCCACTCGTGAGCTTCAAATGTCTTCTCGTATCGATTGAAGCGAGGCTGCTCGATTTGCGAAGGATCTTTCCGCAAAGGTAAGCTTGGAGCCAACGGGAAATCTTCTAATTGTGACAGCCAATACTGTTTGTCTCGAGCATAGGTTTCAGATGTCTGAAAGTCGTGATAAGCCAAAATATAATCGCGGAATGTAAAGGTCAGTTCACGCGGTTCCCATTGTAAATCATGATAAAATTGCATGAGCAATCGCCCAATCATTTGCATGCTTGCCCCATCCAAAATCAACATGTCATACCCCATGAACAAATAGTGCGTATTCTCCGTTAGCTTAAATGCTTTGTATTCAAACAATGGCCATTGGTCGGGCTGAAATACATAATGAGACATGCGCTCTCTTTCTTCCAAAATTCGCTGCTTTTGCGCTTCTTCATTTAAATCTGTCAAGTCTTCAATCTTTATCTCATAAAGAGGTACTTCCTCTAAAATTTTCTGTTCTCCTCCTGGCAATACAATCACACGTAACATCGGATGATAGGCAATCACATGTTGTAACGCCCGGTTCAACCGTTCCATATCCAGCTTTGTTTCAATTTCAGCATACCCATGCGTTGATACACCACCCAGCTCAAACAGTTCTTCCCTTCCCATGAGATAAGCCATTTGTACATCCGTAAGCGGAAATGGTTCATGCATGTGTTCCTGATCCGGACTTACTTCTGGGTATCTCACGTGTTGTTGGATGCCGCCTGCACTAATTCGTTGGCTCATTTTGGCAATCGTATCGTGTTCAAGGAATTCTCTTAAGTTGATATCCACATCCAGCTCTCGGTTGATGCGAGCCCTGATTTGAACCATCATGATGGAATTGCCGCCCAGTTCAAAAAAGTTGTCATGAACACTCACACGCTCCACATCTAACACGTCACACCACATGTCACTCAAAATGTGTTCTGTTTCTGTGCGCGGGGCTTCATAATGAGCTTCCCGGTCGGCAAAAGTGTCGGGTTCAGGCAAGACCTTGCGGTCTATTTTTCCATTCGGAGTCAGCGGCAGCTCCTCCAACTGAATGAAGTAAGCAGGGACCATATATTCCGGTAGTTGACGTTGTAAGTATATTCGTAATTCCTCTCCCGTCAACTCCTCCTCACTCACATAGTAAGCACACAAGTATGGCTGATTCCGATGATCACGACCGTCCACCACGACTGCCTGCTTGATCATATCATGAATGGACAGGCTGCTCTCGATTTCTCCGAGTTCTACGCGATAGCCGCGAATCTTAATCTGCTGGTCACGCCGTCCCATAAATTCAATATACCCTTCTTCCTGTAACACCCCATAATCTCCCGTACGATATAGCCGTCCCAGCTGCGGGTGCTCTATGAAAGCGGCGTTCGTCTTCTCTTCATCCTCTTGATAGCCTTGGGCAAGGCCTGTTCCGCCGATGTATAACTCTCCCGGTACACCAACCGGGCAGTATTCCCCTTCATAGTTCAGGATGTACAACTGCTGGTTGGCTAACGGATAACCATAAGGAATACTCTTCCATTCTGCTTGCACGTGGTCCACTGGATAATAGACAGACCATATCGCGGCTTCTGTGGCTCCACCTAAACTGACGACTTGAGCCCTTGCATACTCCGCTGTGATGCGCTCTGGCAATGACAGTGGAATCCAATCCCCACTTAACAAAACAAGTCGCAGGCTTTCTGAGCCTTTTCCCTCTCCTACATGTTCCAACATCATTTCCATAATGGCGGGAACGGAGTTCCAGACGGTCACCTTCTGTTCAGATACCACTCGGCTCACCTGCCACACGTCACGCTGATCTTCCACTAAGACGAGCTTCCCTCCACTCGCCAATGAACCAAAAACATCATAGACGGATAGATCGAAACAGAGAGAGGACAGACCGAGGTGCACATCGTCCTCGTCTATATTCCATGTGTCATTCACATCCAAAATGGTGTTGATCGCCGACCGATGACTCGTGATGACCCCTTTCGGTTTTCCAGTCGATCCGGATGTGTAGATAACATAGGCGACATCATCCAATGACACGGACCAGTCCTTACTGCTCCCGTCATAAGACAGGACTGTTTCTGTCCAGGCAAGATCAGGATCAAGCAATAAACGACAACCGCTGTTGGTCAATATATAGCCCTTGCGCTCTTCCGGATAGTCAGGATCAACTGGAACGTAGCCAGCTCCGCTTTTCAACACCCCAAGTACGTTAATAATACTCCCCATTCCTCGCTTGGCTTCTATACCGATGAGGTCCCCTTGACCGACACCTTGATCTTGTATATATTTAGCGATCCGGTTGGAGTGCTGTTCTAACTCTTCATAGCTCATTTCCTCTTCGCCAAATACGAGCGCTGTCGCTTCAGGCTGGCGCTGCACTTGTTCCACAAACAATTGATGCAAAGGCACAACCGGAAGCTCTTTGGCAGTCTCATTATACTTTTTTATTAAAGACAATGTACGATTATCTTCTACTATGGCAGGAGTAGATTTCCCTAACAATGCCTTCAATCTTGATTCGAACTGTACGAACATTCCTTCAATAACATGCGAATCAAAGAGTTCTTTGACATAATCCCAAAATAACCATAACTCGTCATTAACCATAGTCGCTTGAAAGTCGATATGCACTTGAGATGTTTGTGTAATACCCGTTTTTATGTCGCCAAACCGTCCCCACCCTGCCGAAGCATCCTTTCCTTCATCTGTCAGTACGCTAGTGAAAACAATTGGCATAATTGCTCGACCAAATTCAATATTTTTACGGTTAATGATGTCTCTTATAAACTCAACACCTTCATAATGTCTGTGCTCCAGTGCCTCCAACAATACTTGTTGAACATGACGTGCTTTGTCCCAAATATCCCCTGATGGTAATTCGAGGCCGAGCAGTAAATTAGAAGTAAAGTCTCCAACGACATGTTCGATATCCTTATGAAAAGGATAGCGATTAAACGTCGTAAGGTTGAGTGCCAGACTTTGTTGATTGCTCCAGAAGCTGAGAACTTCCGCATATACAGTACATAACAATGTAGAAGGCGTCACACCGTATTGATAAGCCATCTTCTTTAATTGATCCCAGTCTTCTTTCTTATAGATGAGTTCTTTACGTTGGAATGTCGGCACCGCTATATCCTCTGGCCTTATTCGATACGGCAGAACAGGAGCAGGAGGAAAATCTCCCAGCAAATTCAACCAATATTTTCGATCTCGGCCATACGTCTCTGACTGCTTGAAGTCCCTGTAAGCCAACATATAATCTCGAAAGGTAATGTCTGGTTCAGACAGCTGAGAATCCATTTGTTCATAATAATGAGCCAGTTCTTTCCCGATAATATCCATGCTTGCTGCATCCGCAATTAACAAATCTCGACTAATACAGAGGCAATAAGACCCTTCAGATAGTTTTAAAGCTTTAAACTCAAACAATGGCCATTGATCAGGCTGGAAAACATGATGAGACATCTTCTCTCTAACCTGCTGAATATAATCCTCCTGGTCTGCTGGTTCAAGATTAGTCAAATCTTCTACTTGAATGCTATATTCCGGAACCTCTTCTAATATTTGTTGTTCCCCGCTACTCAACACAATAGCTCTAAGCATGGGATGCCGGGTGATGACCATTTGTAAAGCTTGATTAAAACGCTCCATATCAATAGACGTCTCTATTTCCGTATAGACATGTGTGGATGTACCGCCCATTTCAAATGTGTTATCACGTCCCAGGACATAAGCCATCTGTATCGCACTTAACGGAAACGGGTTATACAAATCGTGTTTATTATGAGTAATTTCAGGATAGATCAATGTGCTGACATCACTTCCGCTAGGTAACGAAGAGGAACCTTGGTTATTTCTCATGGAACACTCATGGATGAGCTCCACCAAATGTTCTTCAAACCAGTGCATAAACTGTACCATGGATTGTTGTTCAAAAAGCCCATTGTCATAAATAATTTCTACTGTCAGCTCTCCAGCCATTATCACCCCAATGATGTCAACTAAGAATGATCGTTCAGATTCTGGGCTTAACGATGAACCTGTCGATAATGGAGAGAACGTAAACAGATTGTGATCTAAATTAATATCAAATTGCCCCAGATAGTTAAAACTGATTTGTGGAAAATAAGCACGTTCGCGTTCAGCAATAGTACTCTTTTCCGAATCGTAATGATCACTCAAATAGGTCAGTATACCGTATCCGATTCCTTTCCTTGGAACAGTACGCAAACATTCCTGAACAACGCCAATCTGCTCTTCCATTGTACTGTGTCCATTAATAGGAATACATACTGGATACAAGCTCGTAAACCAGCCTACAGTTCGTGATACATCTACACTTGCATCAATAGATTCACGCCCATGTCCTTCCATACCTAGAAAAAGTCGATCCAACCCTGTCCATTTTTGAAAAGATGTACATAGTGCTGTTAACAGCAGATCTTGAACTTCAACAGTACGTTCACCAATCACTGTTTGTTGAACATCATGCATCAGACTGTATGTTTTGGTTTTATCCAATGTAAAAACTAATTTATCACTGTTCTTCACAAGCACAGGCTGCTGATTTGTTTCAGGGAAACAAGGTGCATTTATATTAATGTCTTTCCAATAGTCATATTCACGAAGGAATATTTCCTTTTGTGCTTGCTCCTTTATTATGTGAGCCCACTCTTGAAAGGAACTAGATTTCGGTGGAAATTGTACGGCCTCCTCCTTCAACACTTGCTGATATCCTAACGCTAAATCTTCCAGAATAACACGCCACGAAACACCGTCTACTACCAAGTGATGAATAACGATGAGCAAGTGGTCTCCATGATCCGTCTTAAACAGCGCCACTTTGCATAAAGGACCAGTTTGCAAATCAATACTAGCTTGAATCCGATTTGCTTCCTGTTCTATCAGCTCGTCCTGATCTGATGCACCTGTAACAGTTAAAACTTCAAAATCGAAAAGAGGATCTTCAACCGCTCTGTTGTATTGGATTATTTGTGAACCTTCGTTTTGGAATGTCATTCTTAATGCATCGTGATGGGTTACTATTTCTGAAAATACTTTCTTTACTGCTTCACTATCGAAGCCTTCTGATCGATAAATCATCAATGCTTGATTCCAGTGGGATCTACCTGTTTGATGTTGTTCAAAAAACCATGATTGAATAGGTGTAAACGGGATTGTCCCTTCAACTGAGCCTTGATCAGCTATCACAGACCATTGATGTACATGGTTACTTAATGCAGCAATGGTGGGATATTTAAATACATCTTTAATTTTGACTTGCAGACCATGCTTCTGCAAACGTGACGACACTTGTATAGCTTTAATTGAATCTCCACCGAGAGAAAAAAAGTCACTCTCCATGCCAACCTGATGAATGCCCAGAACATTTTCCCAAACATCTGCCAAGAGCCTTTCTGTGTGATTCCTAGGTGCAATATAAACATCTTCTCCTAACTCCAAAGCCGGTTGCGGAAGCTCTTTTCTATTAATTTTACCGTTAGAATGCATAGGCAGTGATTCTAAGGTGATGACATGCTGCACAAGCATATGATCAGGCAAGGTTTTAGCTAGAAATGCATTCACATCGTTTAAATTCAACCCGTGTTCCCGATGGTTTGCTTGAACGATGTAAGCACATAACACCGTTTGTCCGTGGTGATTAACTTTGTCCATGACAACTGCTTGTTGCACAGCTGGATGCCGTAACAGCGTTGACTCTATTTCCCCTAATTCAATCCGGTATCCCTTTATCTTAATTTGATGATCGATACGTCCCAAATACTCCACCTGACCATTTGGCAGCCATCGAGCAATATCCCCTGTTCGATATAGCTTCAAATCCGCATCAAATCGGGCCTGAACAAATTTCTCTTGATTCAGCGCAGGGCGGTTAACGTAGCCTCGTGACAGCCCTATTCCTCCTATACATAATTCGCCAGGAACGCCAACAGGCTGAAGCTGAAGCGATTGATCTACAACATACAAAGACATATTGTCTGCAGGCTTACCTATCGGAACCTGCCAAATTTGCCGGGTAGGACAACGGTAGTATGAAACGTGGATAGTAGCCTCTGTAGGACCATAAACATTGACTAATTCCACATTCATACTTTGAAATATGTCATTAAATTGATTGGCATGCGAAGCATGCAGAGCTTCTCCGCTCGCCAAAATGAATCGAAGCGTACTTAGCTTTTGTAAACGATCAGGTGCTAAGTGAAGGTAATCCATAAATGCTTGCAACATAGAAGGAACAAAATGGATAATGCTAACCTCCTGCTCTTCAATCGCCGACATGATGGTATCCGGATCTTTTTCACCTCCGGGAGGTAGCAAGCATAGAGTGGCCCCAGCAAAATACCACCAAAATAATTCCATCACGGACACATCAAAGGTAAAGGTCGTTTTTTGCATAATCACATCTTCATCTGTCAGCGGAAACTCTCGCTGCATCCAACACATATTATTCATCACTGAACGATGCTCAATCATGACTCCCTTTGGTTTGCCAGTAGAGCCTGAGGTATACATGACATAGGCGAGATCATCTGGACGGCTCCACTCTTCAAGGTTATTGTAGTTTTTAACATATGCATGACTGTCATTTAGATCTATCGCGCAACCATTAAATAGGAATGAAACATTTGCATTGGATTGATGCAATAAACATTGAACATCACTGTCTTTTAGCATGTAGGCAATGCGATCCTCCGGATATGCTGGATCGATAGGCAAGTATGCACCTCCTGCCTTTAATATCGCCAACAAACCAACAACCATATCCAATGATCGTTCACTCATGATACCGACAACACTGTTAGGCCGAACACCTTTTTCTCTCAAGGAAGCAGCCAACCGATTGGCACGTTCGTTTAATTCCGTGTACGTCATACTCTGATCACCAAGAACGACCGCTAAGCGATGCGGATGCTGTTCAACCTGTTGTTCAAATCGCTTATGTAAGGTGAGATCCAGATGATGGTCTTGTTTCGTATCATTGATACGGTGAATGTCTTGCTCCTCTTCCTGTGTTAACGGGTTTATATCAGAAATTCTGATATCGGGATCACGCGTAATCTGTTCAAGCACACGCTGGAGGTGCTGGCCGATGCGTTCAACATCGACTCCGCTATATGCGTATGCGTTATATTCGAATGAAATATCCCATTGATCACCCGGGATGACGAAAATGTTAAAATCAAAATTAGTCTGCTCATATACTTCAATTTTATCAATTTCCAGGTTGAATTGATGAAAATCGTTCTGTATTTTTTCATTCGTGAGTGGAATGTTTTCAAAAGCGATGATATGATTAATCAATTCGTCACCTAGACCCGTTTCAGATTGTATTTTTGACAGTGGATAATAGCTTTGCGAAGACGAGTCAATCGCATGCGCTTGTGCTTCTTTTAAAATGTCACTGAAACGCTTGTCCCCTTCAAAAGGGTAACGAACAGGAACCGTATTAATAAACAAGCCCACCATTTGCTCTATATAAGGAATCTCAGCATTTCTTTCTGAAACAACAGAACCAAAAACGATATCATCGCAAAAATTATATTTTCTTAGCAAGAGTGCCCATGCCGTTTGAAAAACAGTATGTTGTGTCACGTGATTTTCCCTAGCGATTGCAGCAATTCGGTTGGTTAAATTGGCATCCAACGTTATCTGCAGCTTTTCTTGCTGGTAGGTCTCTGCTTTTTTTTCTTTACGCCACGGAATGACTGTTTGCTGATCAACTCCGTGCAAATAGTCCTTCCAGTAATAACGAGCTTGTTCATGATCTTGCTCCATTATCCACCGTACATAAGATTCAAATGGCTCTAATTCTGGCAAATGAAGCGGTGTCCCTGATTTATAAGCATTGTATATATGAAACAAGTCTCTCAGAACGGTTTCCAAACTCCAGCCGTCAACAATAATGTGATGCATGCTGATAGCGACATGAAAGCATTCAGGATGCCGTTCAAAAATCGTCAATCGCACAGGTGAATCCTTGGTCAAATCAAATCCACGAGCAAAATCTTCACGGAAAAAATCCTTCATACTAGACTCCTGCTCTGCACTGGACTGATCTGTCAACTCAATATATTGAAAAGGAGCCAGGCGATGACTCATAACAATTTGAACGGGCTTGTTTGCTTTATCATAATTAAATACCGAACGAAAAATGTCATGTCGATCAATGAAAGCATCCCAGCTTTTCCTCATAATATCGCTGTCCAATTTGCCTTTAATCTGAAATGACAATTGCGTGACATACGGATCCTGCTCTACCGCTAAAGAATGATATAAGATTCCCTCCTGCATAGGTGTCAGGCCGTAAATTGAATCAATATCTACTTTACTATTCATTTGGAACACACCTTTCTAAGGTTGAATATTCGTTTTTAGATCTTCTGTAATCGCCTTTAATTCATCATCAGATAAATCCACTGTTTTCGTTTGATGATTTTTATGATTAGATTGGTGCGAATGCTTTTTATTTTCGATCATCCGGCAAAACTCTGACAGTACGGGATAACGAAACAGCTCACGAATATCTGTGAAAATACCTCTTTCCCGTAAACGTGATATGATTTGAACGGCCTTGATTGAATCGCCGCCTATTTCATAAAAATTATCATTTCTAGCTACATCCTGCACTTCCAATACATTTCTCCATATTTCCGCTACATTTTTTTCCACTTCCCCACGCGGCTTGTTTCCTCTAGCTTTTGTTGTCTTTACCAAAGGAGTTGACAGGGCTTTGTGATCGATTTTTCCGTTAGAAGTTAACGGAATTTCTTCTAAAAAGGAATAACGTGCAGGAAGCATATAATGCGGCAGACGTTCAGATAAGAAGTCCTTCAATGTCATCTCATCTAATTCGTTTGCCGGGACAATATAAGCATATAATGATGTTTTGCCTCCTTCTGTTTTTGCCAAAACGATGCCTTCTTTTACATCGGGATGCTGGCAAAGATGAAATTGAACCTCCCCCGGTTCTATACGGTAGCCATTTATTTTAACTTGGTGATCCAATCGCCCTATATATTCAAGATCACCGTCATTTGTCCAACGCACCAGGTCTCCCGTACGATACAGTCGTTCATTGGCAATAAAGGGATTTGCAATAAATCTTTCCGCAGTCATTTCAGGACGATTAACATACCCTCTCGCCACTCCATCTCCTCCCACATGCAATTCCCCCGGAATACCGACCGGCAATAACTCCCTGTTTTGACCAAGCACGTATGCTGTAGAATGATGGATCGGTTTACCAATTGGAATTTTTTGCTCATAATCCTTTTCAATCGGAAAAAAAGTAGAGAATGTCGTATTTTCTGTAGGGCCGTATATGTTGCATAGATTCAGATCGGGACAAGCATGCCGCACCCGATTAATATGTTTTGGTGAAAGAGCCTCTCCCCCCACAAACAACTGATCAACTTGAGAAAACATAGTTGGCCTCTCTTGAGCTAATTGATTAAAAAGAGCGGTGGTGAGAAATATTTTAGTAATCTTGTGTTCACTTAAAAACTGTGAAAAATTGCATACGTCTAATAAAACATGCTTAGGTACAACATGAGTGGAGGCGCCGTTTAACAGCGCACTAAATATTTCAAATGTAATAGCGTCAAACCCTACCGATCCTGCGAAAAGTATGCGATCTTGATGATGAATAGTGACATAGTTCGTGTTCTGGACCAGGCGTATAACATTCCTGTGCTCAACCATGACTCCTTTTGGTCTTCCGGTTGAACCCGATGTGTACATGATATACGCTAGACTTGCGGGACTATCATCACTTTTCAAGTCGACCCCTGATGTTGCAGCTGTCAATAAATGCGAAAATGAAAAGCTTCGAACATGCTCAAGGTCATCAATCGGGGATTTATTTTTTTCTAATATTATTTTCACATCACAATCGTCGATCATAAAACGCAACCTTTCTACAGGCAGCTCCGGATCTAAAGGAAGATAAGCCGCCCCTATTTTCAGAGTAGCTAGCATACCGATGACCAGTTCCAAAGAGCGCTCAGCAAACAAACCTACAACATGGCCTTCTCTTACCCCTTCCTTATGCAAACATGCCGCAACTTGATCGGACTTTTGTTTTAAATCTTCATAGGTACAAGAGTGATTGCCTATAACGACAGCTTCCTGCTGCGGTGTCTGCTGTACTTGTTCATGAAACAGCTGAATAATATTCTTATGTTTGCTATACACCTGTTTTCTTGGATTGAATGATGTGATGATTCTTTCTTTTTCTTTATCTGAAAGCAATGAGATATCTTGGACAGGCGTATTCGGGTTATCGACGACGATGTCAGCCACATGCTGGAAATGCTCTCCCATTTGTTTAATTAACGTTGGGTGAATAGCATTCGCGTTATAATTAAACTTCAGAGATGCGTTCTCACCTGAGAAAAGGGTAAGATTCAAGTCATAATTTGTGGTTTCTACAACGTCAATGTCTTGCACTTTAAACTTTAGATCCTTCCTATGCTCATTCAAGTGTTCCGCAAGTAAAGGAGCGTGATCAAACGTAAATAAATGGCTAATCAAATGACCTGTATACGGACTCTGTTTTTGAATATCTGCCAGTGATAAGAAAGCATACTCTTGTCGCTGCAAGGATTGATTGTGTATCTTTTTAAGAGATTGTTGAAAAGAACAATGGCGACTTGAATTCAGTCGTATCGGAACGGTATTGATACACAATCCGAACATACGTTCAATCCCTTCAATATGCGCCGGTCGATCAGAAATCACGGTGCCAAAAACAACATCATCACTTTGGTTATACTGTTGCAAAATAACAGCCCAAATCGTCTGATAAACGGTGTTTAACGTCACGCGTTTACTTTTGGCAAGATGAACGAGTTGGCGTGATAAATTCACCCCCAAATCAACGGCATACGATTGATGATTGTAGTCATAAACACCATCATTTTTTTGAGGAATATCCGTTCGCTTCTCCACCCCATTCAAAAACTGCTTCCAATAATTTTGAGCCATGGATTGATTCTTCCCCCGTAACCAGTCAATATATGTACGATACTGAGGAAACGGGCTGTCCGTGATGCGCGAGGACTCTATGTCTTTAGAACAAAGACTATATAAATCTAGCCACTGCTTCAGCATCGGAGCAAAACACCAGCCATCTAATATAAGATGATGAAAATGCCAGTCCATGATAAAAGATTGCTTTCCAGTTTTAAAGAGCATAACACTTAACAATGGATCCTTGGTTAAATGAATTTTGTTGTTCCTCGCATGACGTGATGAGTGCTCCATATGCGCTTGCTGTTTAAGAGGTGATACGCTTGACAGGTCTTCCCATCTGATGCGTATCGTACGTTCTCTTAAGACAACTTGTAAAGGTTGCTTCACTTTCTCATAGACAAACGTCGTGCGGAACACATCATGCATATTTACTAGTTGCTGTAAGCTCCGCTCTAGAAATTGACGTTCAATATGACCAGTGAGACATATCCTTAAGCGTATATGATAAGGATCACGCTCACTTTCGAGACTATGATATAACATCCCTTTTTGCATAGGGGACAACTCATACATATCCTGTACCTGCTCTTTATAAAACTTGCCCATCGACTCACCCTCCGCTTTCAAGAAATAAAAATCACGTTAATCTAACACATCTTCTAATACTTCATATACCCTGCTCACTTCTTCCATCTCTATGTCTTTAAACAGAGAAGTATCTACATTATTTTGAGTACTTAATTTCTTCAAGCAATGATCAAGCAATTGTGATAGCGATGTTTTAAAAAAATGGGCAAATTCATAGACATTGGCTTCTTCGATTAACTGTCCCGGACTGAAAGAAAAAGAACCGTGTAACTTTCCTCTTGACACCCACATGGTTATCGATAAAGGGAAGTATATCTCTCCATCGGGACTCAAGTTATAAAACCCATCTGGGCCTAATGCTTCTCCTCCGCCAAGATCAGAACACCCGAATCGAGGTGTATACACATTGTCCATTTGCCCTAGATAGTTAAAATTAATTTCTGGTCGATAACCATCCGGCGTGATGGTCTGTAACCCATCCGTTAAATAAAGCAGCGGCATAAAGAGGCATCCTCTGTTTGGTACATTCCTTGTCGTTTCTTTTATTTTCTTTATAAAATGGCTCATATCGCCTGGAGATTTCATATCCAAAATTACAGGATATTGGGAAGTAAACCAACCGATGCTTCTTGACAGATCGACTTGTTCAAATAAATATTCGCGTCCGTGTCCTTCAACATTGATCAAATAAGAATGAGCGCCCGTCCATTCTTTTAGAGCAAGTCCAACTGAAAGCAATAATAAATCTTGTATATCCGTCTGATATGCCCTGTTCGCATCCTTTAATAATTTCGTTGTCTCTTGAGCTTCAAAACTAATTTTCACAGTAGATTTATCTTTTTGAGGAACGTTATCATGTGGGATGTCTTTCAATAAAGACACAGTCTCTTCTTCCAGTACGCTTTTCCAATATGTCACTTGGCTGTTTATTTCGTTACTGCACGTCAAGTCGTGTATACGCCTTGCCCATTCTTGATAGGGTGTGGTCTTGACAGGAAGTTGGGTTGCTTTGTTGTTTAGACGCTGTTCATATAACAATTCCAGATCTTCAACCAAAATCGTATACGATACAGCATCAATAATAAGGTGATGGGCAATAAGCAAAAGGTGATCGCCTTGAGACGTTCGAAACACCGCCCCCTTAAATAACGGAGGTCTGGTCAGTTGAAGACTGCTCTGTATCTTTTTTGTTTCCTCGTATATGATGTTCTCTGCTTCGAGTGTGTCACTTAGATCAAACATTAATAATTGCAATTTCGTTTTATCAGTGGCTTGCACATATTGTTCAATCTCCTGATCAAACACAAAATAAGTTCGCAATCCATCATGATGTTTCAGCAGCTCTTCTAATACTTCTGCTAAAATTTCAACGCTGTACCCTTCTTTATTGTACAGCCACACGGATTGATTCCAGTGATCACGATCGGTGAATTGTTGGTCGAAAAACCAGCGCTGAATTGGTGTTAACAACACCTTTCCTTCAATAGGTTCAGTCGATGTTTTCCACCCTTTGTCAATAAAGGGTTTAACAGAGCGAATCGTTGGATACTCCAACAAATGACGCGTTTCCAACCGAAGACCGAGTGCATGCATTTTCGCTGTAATCTGTATGGCGTTAATAGAGTCTCCACCTAGCTCATAAAAATCATTATCCACACCTATCGGGGAATGTGATAAAACGTCCTCCCAAACCTTGATTGATATTTCTTCTAGTCGATCCTTCGGAGGAGATGGACAGGCATTCTTTTCTTTAAGCCAATCTTGCACATCGGGGAGTGCTTGTCTATCTATTTTTCCATTAGGAGTTAGCGGCATTTTATCTAATATCATGTAATAAGCAGGCGCCATATATGATGGGAGCTTATCTAAAGCATATTTTTTGACTTGATCAGAATCAAGATCAGAGGTACCAGTCATATATGCACATAGGGTTTGCTGATCACGGTGATTCTCTGTGGAGGTAACAACAACCTCATGTACATCTGAATAGTCCAATAAAACAGATTCTATTTCTTCCAGTTCAATACGATAACCTCGTATTTTCACCTGATGGTCCATGCGACCGAGAAACTCGATGTTGCCGTCTGGCAACCATTTAGCTAAATCTCCAGTTTTATAAATTTTTTTTCCTGGGGAGACGGGGTGCTCAATGAATTTTTCATTTGTTAATTTTGGTTGGTTCAAGTATCCTCTAGCCAACCCGGATCCACTAATACAAAGTTCTCCTTCCTCCCCCTCACCTAAAGGTTGATTATTTTCACTCAGGATTAGAACTTCATAATGGTCAAGCGGCCTACCAATCGGTACATTTTTAGTCCCTTCCTTGTACTCGGAGGAAAACCAAAGGGTAGCACATATACTCGTTTCAGTAGGTCCGTAAGCATTCACATAGTTAACATGCGATTTCCATTTTTCTACAATTCGTGCTGATGCTGCCGATCCTGCTGTAACCAGAGTTTTTAACGTATACACATGTTCCGGGCAAAGGTGAATGGCATAGGTTGGTGGAAGTGTAGCAACGGTGATATGATGTCGATGAAGAAATGTCTCAAATTGATGTATATTTTCTATCACTTGTTTTGGAGAAATATATATAGATGCACCAGTTAGTAGTGCCATAAATACTTCCCAGATGGAGGCATCAAATGAAATGCTGGCAAACTGGACAATACGATCTTCATTCGTTATTTGCAGCGTTGTTGTAAATACCGCTCTTAAGTTAACAATACCTGTATGAGATAACATTGTACCCTTTGGACGACCAGTTGTACCAGAAGTATAGATAACATAAGCCAACTGATCAGGGGAGCAAGGCTGCTTCAAATCATCCTTCTCCTCAACTTGTAAAGCGTTTTCTTCGTATACGATAACCTGACCTTCCCAAGGGATGTCGTCAGCAAGACGGGATTGCGTCAATACAACCCTAGTCTGACTGTCCTCTAAGATATACTGTATTCTCTCCATCGGATAAGTGGGGTCTATCGGCAGATAACACCCTCCCGCCTTCAGAATAGCAAGCAGACTAATGACCCATTCACAAGACCTTTCCATATAAACAGCAACTAATTCTTCTGTAGCCAATCCTTTCTTTAATATATGTTTTGCCAATTGATTAGCGCGTTGATTCAATTCTTTGTAAGTTAGCTGCTGATCGAGATATACAATAGCAATGTGATCAGGGGTTAACCTTGCTTGATGTTCAACATACTCATGAAGGCACCATAATGAATCTTGATCAGATAACACCTTATTTGCTTCCCCCATGAAATCACCTTCTCCTTTTCTCATTATCATCCGTTTACCTTTATGATTTTTTTAGTCCTGCTTCTAATGAGTGCAAGAATACATGATGACTACTTAATTTAAAATATTTTTTCACCTTGTCAAAATGCATTTCACCTATTGAACACACACCCAAATCATTCATTTCAGCAGCTGTTGTAAACAGTTGGGTCATAATACCGGTATCCAAACATCCAAAATAGTACCCCATTCCCCCATATTTAGGCATGGAAACTTGAGCATTATATATAAAAAATAATGTGAAAGCAGATGTTTCAAAACATTCCTGATTGAGGGGATGATGAACATGTTTCGTGATCACGCAAGTGGAACTAACTAACTTTAATTCATTATCTACTGGATGATAGTAATACAACCCCCCAGGCACCTCATCCACTCTATTGTCTTTTACATAAACAAAGACATCAATCGGATACAATCCGCCAGCAGAAGGATAGTAATACGTTGGAAACTCTAGATCACCATCCGTTTGCCTGAATGCACCCAATACTTGAGCAAAAACAAAAAGTGAAACCTTTTTATTTGTCTGGAACTCTCTTTGTGATCGACGTTGTGTGATAAAGGTTGGGAACTCTGGGTCAGCCATTGGAATTTTTTTATCAACGGCCCCCTCAAATCCTCTGTTCAGTTTGTTTATTTTAAAATGCTTAAATTTTTCAGGATCTAAAAAAACATCAGGATCATCAACTTGTTCAAGCAATTGCGTCTGCGATTCAAACAATTCTCTTGGCGATAACAAACGGTTCACTAAAATATGACGTTGAATAAGATCCTTCATTAGTTGGTGGATGATGATCTCTTCGTGTACGTCTTGGAGTGTATTCAGGACATCAGTAAGGGACACACCCTTTTGGGCCATATTGTAAAGTGTTGCAAATAATTCAGGTGACACATCTTCATTTTGATAATCGCCAATAACCACTATTTGATCCCTTACTTGCCAATGAACTAGCGGGGACCAGTAGTAGACTTCATCCTTTCTTAACTGCATAGGCTTAATTTTAAATGTCGTTTGCTTCATCATATTTTCCTCCCTACCATTTGACGACATCACGTTTTGAGATATTTTCGAGTTTTTCTTGTTTTTCCTCTAACTGATTCAACTGATGTCTTAAATTGTGAATTTCCTTAAATAGGAGATGGAATTGCTCTTGAATAATATCCGGTAGTTGTGTTTGATCAAGGTCGATGTGGGATGTTTTTTGATCATAAGGGATGACTGTTTTACGTACAATCTGGCCAGGAACGCCAACGACTGTTGAATAGGAAGGCACTTCTTTTAACACAACAGCGCCAGCACCAATTTTGGCGTAGTCCCCTACTTTAAACGGACCTAACACTTTTGCTCCAGCGCTAATCACAACATTTTTGCCGATTGTAGGATGACGCTTCCCTCTATCCTTTCCAGTTCCTCCCAGCGTCGCTCCTTGGTAAATCGTACAGTTATCCCCTATTTCAGTCGTTTCACCAATCACAACCCCCGCCCCATGATCAATAAAAACACCATACCCTATTTTGGCGGCTGGATGAATTTCTATGTCAGTTATCCATCGTGAAAAAAACGCTAGTCCTCTCGCCAAAAAATAGAGACGCTTGTTATAAAGAAAATGAGCAATCCTATGTAATAACAGTGCGTGTAGACCAGGATAAAACAGGAGAATCTCCACAAAATTTCTGGCAGCTGGATCGCGTGTTTTGATAGCCTGAATATCACGATTCAATTTTGCAAACATTGATTGATCATCCTCCCCACAAAATAAAACGTTCATTCCAGAGGTTCATCGTGAAAGTAGAATAGGAATACAGGAAATCTTAAATCATATAGAGGATATTCAAAAAGTGTGGGAAACAGCGCCTGCGAATCTCATCGTTGCGTTGCCACTAAGCTGCTCACGTACGTTTCCGCATACGCTACGCTGCTCGATCCTGCCGCGCCTCCATCTTCTTGTCGCTGTTCTGTCCTCCTTTTTCACTAAATATAGTATAGTTTTTATATTCAATTATATAATATTTCAAAACTAAATACTTTATATTAAGTATTAACCTAAGTATACGTTTATTTCATAGTTTTTGTCAATAAAAGAATATAAAGTATTTTCAAAAAATTCGATAGATCAAAGTGAAATCAAAAGGAAGTGGAGAAATTCATGAATCTATTCCTCATGCTGTACCAGACAGCGGAATGACTACTTCACACTATTGACAATATCCCTTTCAAACATCCAACTTTCGGCGTGACAAATTTAGCGCCAGGTATGGTGAGAAACTATTCATGCGTGGTGGCCTCACATCGATGTCGTGACGGACAAGTTTCATGCTATCCGACCGTTTGCCCGAATATTAGGACAAGCGTGCGAATGGGATTGCGACTACCCACAAATCATTAGGACATCAGACATTAAAATCCATTTAAAAGTGTATGTTCAAAAAGATCGCTTTTTATCTTTTTCAACATACACGATGCAATGAGTGAAGCCGATGCATTCCTTTCAAACCAGCTATGAGTGATTTTCTCGTAGCTGGTTGCATCGGGCGGAACCATTGTCTTTTTGAACAGACTCTAAAAGTAATTTTTTATGATTACTTCTTGACTTCAAGTTTAATATCATTATAATAAACATTAAATACTAAATATTTAATACTCAAATTTTTTCATCACCTCGGGGGGATTGTATGACAAACGTGATGGTCTTAGGCGTGTTGCTAACATATGGGCCCATGTCTGGATATGAAATACAGCAAAAAATGCACTCAGCCAAAACAAATAAATGGGCTTATGTAAAGCCAGCATCTATTTATCATGCTTTAAGAAAGCTGGAAAGCGAAAAATTAGTAAGCATAAAAACGATAGAACAGACAGGAAATCGTTCCAAGGCAATTTATGAAATAACCTTATTAGGAATCGATACGTTTGATGATATGGTTATTAATTCTTTCAAGAAACCTTCTGTTGTTTTTCCAACAGTCTTGTACACTGCTTTAACATTTATAGATGAAGCTCCAAGAGAGCAAATCATTCAGGCAATCAAAGTACAACAGCAAGATATTATGGATATTTATGAAGAAATGAAAGAAGGGCAGGTGGAAAAAGAGAAAATGATGGAGGTACCTAAAAATGTGTTATTAATCTTTGAAAACATTTATGATCAATGCGAATTACAACTTGGATTTTTAGAGAATTTACTTACTACACTAGAGGGAGGAAATAAATCGCTATGAAAAACAAAAAGAAATTTGCTTTATTGACCATTGTATTTGCCGTTTTTACCGATATGCTGATTTACGGGATTATTGTACCTATATTACCTGAATACTCCGCTACAATCGGTATTTCACAAACACAAATTGGTCTCATTTTTAGCAGTTACGCCGTAGCACTTTTCATTGCAACACCTATTTTAGGTACGATATCTGACAAATATGGAAGGCGAGCCCCCATGCTATTAGGTACAATTGGTATGGTCTTGTCCTTAATTTTATTCATATTCACCACCAATTTATGGATATTGATTTTAGCACGCATTATCCAAGGAGGATGTGCAGCTATAACATGGACAGCGGGATTAGCCTATCTTGCTGATTCACATCCACCCGAAGAACGTGGCAAAGCAATGGGAATATCTCTATCAGGTCAAGCTGCTGGTACTCTCCTTGGTCCTGTATTTGGTGGTTGGATTTTTCAACTTGGAAGCTTTGAAATACTTTTTCTGTTTGCCATATGTATAAACTTAATTGATGGGGTATTTCGATTTTTATATGTAAAAGATGTTACTGGTTCTAAAACAAAAAATGTCTTATCTTCTTTTGGAATCCTGAAAGACCGTCAATTATTAATAGTTACAAGCATTGTTGTTATTGGGGCTTGCATCCCAACTGTTCTACAACCTACTCTTCCACTGCACTTACAGAACACACTAAACACAAATCCCGGTGCTATTGGATTGTTGTTTGCTGTACCAACGTTAGCATACGGTCTAACTACTCCTATTTTAGGAATTGTTTCAGGACGAATAGGAAATATGAAAACCATTATCATCGGCTTGATTCTTATTTCCGTATCTTTACCGCTTGTCGTTTTGCCAAATTCTATGCTGCCTCAAATAGCTGCGCTAGCTCTATTAGGAGTAAGCATGGGAGCTGTTCTTGTACCTTGTCTAGCTCACTTAGCCAATATATCACAATCCAGGGGAGAAAACTCATATGGCTTAACATTTGCTATTTATAATACAGCTTACTCCATCGGAATGATCATTGGCCCGATGTTGAGCAGTAGTTTAGCCGAAGCTGTCGGTGTTAAGTTATCATATATATTCATCGGATGTGTCGTATTGATATATATGATATTTATAAGTATCATCCTATCTCGCGGAATTCTAAATAACAATAATAACATACAAAAAAGTCAAGATTCTTCTTCTTAAACTTTATTGAACTTAAGCCACAACTTTGACAAAAAACGATGAAAGAGTTTGAACTGGTTTTGAAAACGAGCAATCACCTGTTGAAAAATAAAGCTAGCCTGTGTTCAAGGTTCCTTGCCAGAAATCGCAGAGCGCTCACTGTCTCACCTAACTCTTGAAGGCATGAACGAATAAGGCATAAACCATCGTTGCACTCGTCCGGGTAGATAGGCCACCTGATTGGTGGCCTAATCCCCCCAGACAGATTTCCCGCACCGAGCTCTTCAAAAATGTTTTCACTTTGGTATGTATGTTTGATAAAGAGTACCAAGCTGCCGACACATTGGCGTATTTCAAGCAAAAAGTTAAGGAAATATATGAGCATAGTGCTTCAGATCAAAATGTGCCAGTTATTTTGACCAATGACGAGGACATCAGTGCTTATACTCCCGGTTCACGATTCGGTATCATGCATAACGGATTCGGCTTTCTTGAGACAGGAAAATATTGAATTTTCAATCCATGGGATGATTGAACCTTATCAATGACCGTTTTCGCTACATAATCTCCTTGTTGTTGTTTAAACATCGCCAATATGTCCATAATGCATGAGTCTGTAGCTTGTTGATCCCCCAAACGTGGAGGTTGGGCTGTCAATACGCCTTCATACGAAGTTGCGTCCCTCAGCAGATGCTCTTTCATCATATAGAGATTTCCATTGGCGCGTATCACACTGAGGTTTGCTGTATTTTTGCAAGCCATCATCCAGGATGGAATATTTCGTCTCAGTGTCCAAGGTCTCGATCGGTTGCACCATCAAGTCTAGTGCTTATACAAAGTAACTTCCTTCTTTTGGGATTCGAAGGGGGGTATCACTAAAAGATTATTCAAGGAGAGTTGAGACAGCTCGCAGCTTCTCAGTGAAGAATGGCTCGTTGCTTCGTGTCTGTTCAAAAAGATAAGAAGCGTTCTTTTTGAACAAACACTAAAAGAGGATGTTCAAAAAGTGCGGGAAACAGAGCCGACGAATCTCAACGCCTGCGTTGTTCCTCCGCTGCTCACGTACGTCCTGTGTACGCTGCGCTGCACGTGGTTGCCGCGCCTCGACCTTCTTGTCCCTGTTATGTCCTCCTTTTTGAACGAACACTAAAAGTGGAGGCATACAGATTTAACTTTCTTTTATCATATTTTTTATTTCCGTAATACACTTTAATTGAAGTTCACATTGTGCATAAATGTTTTGAAAAATTGCCTCAATATTACCAGGCATTTCTCCTATATAACGTTCTTTCTCTCTATATCCATTCTTCATGCTTTCATAAATGCCGATGATTTCTGTTTCCTGCTTCTCCAGCGCTTCCAACACCTCTTCATTTGATAAATTATCCATAAATGTAAGCGCGGTATATAAAGTGGTAGGAAAAACTAACGATGATTTGCTAAAGGAATCTATTAGCAATTTTCGAAGTTCATTTTCCCCGTCAGTTGTGATTTTAAATATCGACTTTGTTCTTAATCCTGTTTGTTCCACGGTTTCCAAAACAACTTTGCCTTCAAAGCGCAGTTTCTTTAATGCATGATAAATGGATGCTGGTTTAACATAAGCCCACATATCCGTTTTGGCTGACTGCATCATTTGTTGGATCTCATATCCAGACATAGGACCATGGGTAAGTAATAATCCCAATACCATCATTCTAGTCATATATCATATCACCTCATGATTATTCAAATATCAAATACTAAATATTTACTGTTTGCTTATTAAATATACCACAAAGCTCTCTTTTTTGAAAGAAGAAAACAAGGGGGGCAGAATATTGTCATGCTTATAATTAACCAGTTTACTTTCAACAAGAACATTACAATAGGCAAATGATATAAAGAACCAACCATCAAATCGAATGGGCGGTATCAATGATTGCAGCTATTTTTCTTAATCGATTAGTCTTTTAATATTTTGTTAATTGGTACAGAAGGCTTTGGCAACGATTTTATGTTATCCATTGTTGCATTCATTAGTTCTGTATAGGACTTCGAAGTTTTGCAGGCAGTAAACTTTGTACATCCTCTCCCCATTGCTTAAAATCTTTCTTATCTTCACAATAATCAATGATCTTCTCATCCCAGCCGCTATCAAGCAACAGTTTAAAGTATCTCCTATTTAAAGGGTTCTTCCGGAATATTCTCCACTACATCATTAACGGCGTAGGCTATATCATTAGCCTTGAAGTTACACGAAAGAGCCTAAAAAAAGTGATACTCACACCAACTTTTAAGGTGAATACCACTCTTTTTTAATTACTGGTTCTTGTCCCGACCTTTTAAATTTACCCTATCGCCAAAAAGTGATTTTATCTGAACTTAAGCGAATCGATTCATAGCCTTCTTCCTTAGCTTTACCTATTGATAAAATCATTACTGGAACAAAACGATTTTTATCTATTTCAAAAGTTTCTGCTAATTGGTCGTGTTCAAAACCGCCTATCGGATTCGTATCATATCCATGTGCACGAGCAATTAACATAAGTTGCATTGCAAAGAGACTGCTATCAATTTTAGCAATTTCAATCCTCATTTCTCTTGGCAGACTTGGAAAAAAACTCATAATTTGTTCCAGTTGTTTATCTCGTACATCGGCAGGCATTTTTCCTTGTCTAACAGCTTCATTATAGATATCTTCAACGATTAAATAGCTTTCTGTATCGCCAAAAATTAATAGCATTGCTGATGACGTATCGTTCTGTAAAGTATTGAAGCGAACAAGTGGTTTTAGTTTTTCTTTTCCTTCCGGAGTATCAACAACAACTACACGCCAGGGTTGCATGTTTGCGGAAGATGGAGCTAAGCTGGCTTCTGATATCATTTCACTTAGTTCCTCTCTTGAAATTTTAATGTTTTCATCGTAATTTCGTACAGAACGGCGTCCTCCTACAATATTGGCAAAATCATTATTTTGTAGCTTGGTTAACATATTATCTCTCCTTTTGATAACATTAGTTTTTAAAATTGTTGACATTATTCATGTCCTTCGTTATCATATTCGTAGTATGAACTATGAACTTAGGTTCATAGCAAATGTTAACAAGAGGTCATATGATGAAAATAAATGATGTTTCCAAAAAAACGGGTTTGCCAATCTCTACATTAAGATTTTATGAACGTAAAAACTTAATACCTGACACGTTGTTAGCAAGAGATGTGAATAATTATCGTATTTATAATGAAAAGGTCATCGATTATCTAGAAGATGTGAAAACACTTTTGTCAACAGGATTCACTCTCAATGATTTAAGCACTTTAATTAATCAAGATCGTAGCTTAACATACGAGGAAAAGATGAAATTTGTTGAGAACAAACTAAAAGAGATTGAGGACAGTCAGAAAAAATTAGAGAAGTCAAAAAAATTCTTATCTGAAATACTAGTAGGTAAAGCCATTTTCAAAACAAAGTGCTGATCATTTTCATTTTTTTACGAATCTGTTCCTCCGTTCGTATAAGTCCATTTTTTACAACCTCTCCGCAAACCATTGGCATAGATATTCAATCTTCCATTTAACTGCTGCGTGTTTTTCAAGAAAATGGACCTTGAACGGAACAACTCATTGCCACCCAACAGTTTCCTCGTCGATCTGTCATTGCTTATTAAGAAGAAGAATGGCTCCGAACTTGAGGAGTTCGATACTCGTTAAAAAATAAATGGTAGAATAAAAATTATTCCCCAACTTTCCCTAAACTCAGCAAAATTCACACAACCAGCAATCCAGCGAAAAATCACAAAAACCCCTTGTGTACCAAGGGGTTTGGCTGTTTTATGGGAGGACGCCAAATAATCGCAGAAAAGCGTTGATCCATTAAGGTTTTCAGATCGGCGTGTGTAAAATTTGTGTAAAAAATTTTGCGATTGCACCTGTTTGGACTTCCGGCAGGTGCTATTTATCATTCATCATTGATATCCTCTTCCACAAATCCATAAACATATTCATCGATATCGATAAATGCATCGATGCTAACCGCAAATTTCATTACTTCTACAGGAAGGACGTAAGCAGGAGACATTCCATCAACTACATGAGTAACTGCACGTATTGCAGCCTCAATTCCTAATTCTCTTTTTAGCTCATTAATGATATCCACTTTATCTTTAAAAGTATCAACGATCTTCTCGATAACCATTTCAAAATCACACGTTTCAATAACTCCTGTACTATACTTCCATGATGTAAAACTATATTGTCTTCTTGGATTAGCCCATTCCCCATTTTTTTCAGTATCCGTTGGAAAAATTCCCAACTTGTCTGTTACTGTTGACAGAGGAAAGTCCCAATCAGGTTCATGTTTTATAAAATCTATATATACTTCGATGGATGTTTTTTTATACATAATAAATTACTTCACCTCGATCAACTTTTCTAGATCCCTTGTATTGATTTTTGCAAATTTAGATAATACTTAATGTTTTTAACTCTGTAGACCACCATCTACTTTAAAATCCGGCGTTTTTACCCCTAGCATATTTGAGGTATGAACAATTTCACATTTTTCCCTTGATTTTAATAAGTCATCAACAACTTTTCTTCCACTAAAAATATAATCAACCACCCATCAATCGTATGGGTGGCGTATAATTGGCACCTATTTTCTTAAGAGACTAGTTTTTTAATATTTTGTTAATAGGTAGATTAGGCTTTGGCAAAGATTTTATATTATCAATTGATGTATTTATTAATTCTGTAATAGTAGTTTGAAGTTTTTCAGGCAGTAAACTCTGTACATCCTCTAATTCGCACCCCAATCGAATAATATCGACTACTTTATCATCAATGTTCATTTTCTCTAATTGTTCAACAGAAAAAGGATTAAAAAGGTATCCTTCAGCTTCTTCTATTGTAATTGCATCCTTTTCAAGAGCTTGCAACAACCCTAATTGTATGATACATAGTAATTGTTGAATTTCCTCTTTACTTTTTACTTTAATTTTTAATTCCATAAACTTCTCCCTTTTCTTATTTATTACTCCAACCATTTTTTACTTTTACATCAAATACTTTACCTGAAGAACTTTGAAAATAATGAATGGATATTTTTTTACCATTTACATCATAACCATCTTTGTATACCTTGTACCATTTACCAGATTCAACTTCCCTTAATTTAGCCAGAACATCCTGATTTTTAACGTTTACTTTTCTAGTTCCGTTCTGTACAGCAACAAATCCATTGGGGTAATTTGGAGAATTTTTTATGGAAGTATAGACATTTTTAGCTTCCTCGCTAAAAAATATGGATTAAAAGACTAGATTTAAGATTCATTGGTCATACTGGAGATAAAATCTATCAAACTATCTCCAGAGGTGAATGAATAATGAACAAGGATTTTGAGCAAGAATATAGTGTGTTTCAGGCTGCCCTCCAAATCGAAGATCCATGGTATGTCACAGA
>NZ_FNPI01000051.1 GCF_900107275.1 Evansella caseinilytica
AAAATAACCGGCATGTTTAAACGAAAACCCGAAGCCGTCCGTAATTTCGCCATCATCAAAAACATATGACTGTACGTTGTCCATTTTCCGGTAAATGGGCACGCCGCTGGCTTCATCCACATCCACTTGGCGGATGGATACGTTGTTTTCCTCCAAGTCGTACTCCACCGGGTGAAGAAAATAAAACTGTTTTTGACTGAAGGAACTAATTTGTCCTGAGATATCCGATATCATTTGTTCTTCATAAGTAAAAAATTGATAATCATTATCTGCGTATAAGTAACTGTCATAGAAGGGAGTGACTTTTTCTGAAAAATCCAGTTCATACTTTTCGGAAGACAATGCCGGCTTATCATTCATTTCTTCCATCAACTCGTTGTGTAATTGTGAATCTCCCCATATGTGTAATGAAAAGAAGCCTAGTTGAGAGTCGTTAGCATCAATACCGTATTTTTCTTTAAGGCGATCATTTTCTTCTTGTTTAAAGTCGATGGCTTCAATATTGATTGCTGCTTTTAGTGGTGTCTGACTATCTTGTAAACTGATTATCGGGATTTCTAGAAAATTATCTCCTTCCCAATAAAAAGGTGTATAGGCCTCGCGTATAATTGAGAAGTTATTTCCGGTGAGCAAAGCCTCCTGATCGACATCAATGGCAACGACTTGATGATACGCATCAGGAAAATAATACATTGGATTTTCACAACGAAATGTATTTATTAATTCGAGAGGGCCGATATCTATACATCCTTGGGAATATAATTTATCTGGAACTGAATAGTTTATAAAATTCTCAAGTGCATATGTATTCACACCGTCAAATGTAAAATGAGTGACATTGTATCGCAACGCTTCGTCAGGTCTTGGCGGCAACGCATAAGTGATCTGCGGCGGTTTGAACAAACCGATTGCCGCAACCGGAGCAGCAATTTCCACATCCTCCCGTGCCAATACATTTTCCCATTGGGAGCGGGTAATCCCGCCGGCACCAATCCCCAAATAATTATCCTCCACCAAGCCAAGCTGTTGTTCGATTTCCGAGCGGCTATCCCACGGGCGAAGTAAAATATCGTAGCTTCCCCGGGCAAAATCATGAATTTCCTGTTTAACCGTTTGTGACGCTTCCCCTAGTGACAAAAAGGAAAAGGGAAGCAGTAATAAAATCACAACAAGGACGACGATGAGCTGACGGCTTTTTCTTTTAGGAAACAATTTGATATTCACGCTGTTCACCTCCTTAAATAGAAAAGGCCCGGATCAAATGGAATGATCCGGATGCTAGTTATTGACTTGTGACAGTGACTGTGCCGTTGACTCTGTATGAGGAAATATTCTGGTCTGCGGCGATAGCATAAGTATTGTACGTTACGGATCCGCTACTTGGAGCTAGATACCGATGAGAAAATGTCGCACTTACGTTGTAATTGATACTTCGATATCTATTATCTTCACGACGAGCATCATAATTAAATGTCTTTTCATAAGGACCACTGCCGTAAGTTCCTCCTATTTTGACCGTAAAATCTTTTGACCCACCACCCCTAATTGTTGTAGACGTTGGCGATAAACTGACTGTCGGACGGGTTTGCGCAACGGTTACTTCTTCTGATTCTGACGCTTGTTCCGATTTACTTCCCTCTGCCAAAACAACACTTCCAACGACAAAAACAAAACAGACCAAAACCGAGACAATGAACAGCATTCTAGTTGACATCAAAATCCCTCCGTTTCTATGAAAATTTTTCCTTTCAATCATAGTGTACCCGATTTCCAATTTTTTTGTCTATAATAGAGTGAATTTTAATAATCTTTCGTTTTTTGGCGATTGAACGGCGGAAAAACGTCGATGTTTTGTCTAGTTACAAAAGATTCTCGAGAATAATGTGATTTAGTGAGGAAAATGTAAAAAGATTTTGTCAAATTGTTTCATAGAGAGGGAAAAACATTTGCTTTTTCGCAATTAGTTACCACGCTCAAAAACGCGAGCTTGAGAGAGTGAGTCCGGCCGAATTGAACCGTAATCGCGCGACCCGTAATCAAATTGCCCGGACTCAAAACGGGAGCATTCGTGAGCAAGAGTAAGTCTGAGTC
>NZ_FNPI01000042.1 GCF_900107275.1 Evansella caseinilytica
CACTTCGCGAATATTATCCGGAAAGAATTTATTCCTAATTTACGGAAGGCGCTGGCGACTCACGAAGAGATGGAAGAGAATATTGACAACCAGATTCGCCGGATCGTCAATGATGCGGAGGACCGCATCTGGGAGATAAGTGTAGAACCGGATGCCATATACAGCGATCCGAGAGGGCGTAGTATCGAGGATTTCAAAGATAAATACTATCAATCTGGAAAGTACAGATGCTATGACGGCAAGACTTTCGAAGAATTATTGGAGCAGACAGATGAATTGTGGAAGAAGATGCACCAATTCGCTTCGCTTGTAGAGCAGACAGCGATTGAGTTTGAAAGCAGCGAACAGGACATTGCCAATCAAATGTACGAGAGGAAGAGGTCATAGTGTCATATTATGAAGTAGATGATCAAATGCGAAAGGCGATGTATGTACGTATACAAACAACGGCAATCATCGACTCAGCAGAAAAGCAAATAGCGGCAATCAGCAAGGAAATGAAAGCGGAGGATCAATACAACCAAGAGGTCGTCTTCCAAATGTATTTCATCGAAATCATGCTGCAATCGATGTACAACGATCTGTATCATCATTTAGAAGGCAAGTATAAAGAGGCTGTCATGATGGGAATTTTCCGGCTGCGGCAAATGACCTTTAACGTTAACGAGCAATGGGAGGACTTGCGCAGAACGTTTTAAAGAGTTATAGACTTGGAGGGTTCTGGCTGTTGGGGAGACACAACAGCCTCTTTTATTTAGGAAGACCCGATGATTGTTTTTTTCTCCAGCTAATTCTTTTGACCTAACTCGTTCTCCGGGACTATCTTCTTATTTCCATTATCAAGGATTGAAGGATAAAAACGGTACATTTATAATAATAGAGTTACAGAATATTTTGCCAAACTGATGAATAGGCGTGATGGATATTCGTTGTGCCGTTAGCAGTACATAAAAACTGGCTGTTATATTACAACTACCTGCTTTGGGAGGGGATGAATCTTTTGAAGAAAAATAACAAGCTGATCCTGATCAGTCTGGTGATCATCGGCGCAGTAATCGGAGGAGTGATGTTTATGAACAGAGGGGATTTTGCAGATCGAAACAGAGACACGATCGAAGAAAATGTAAGGAATTATGTGGAACGGTATAAGTTGAATCCGGATCAAGTAGAGATTGAAAAAATCACTGGACCGTTTCGCTATCCTACAGGAGAAGAGGAGTTCACAGTTTATATCAGACATACTGGACATCCTTACTTTTATATGTCACTAACGGGAAACCCCGAAACATTGCTCGTGTTTGAACCAAAAGAGCTTATCATCAAAGAGATATTTAATGAATTGTATTTGGAAGCCCGATACGAGGAATTAAAACCGACGATTGATTATTTAGCTAGTCTTGATATTGAAGATCCGTTGAGACCTGTTGGAACGAAAATAAAATATTTCCAAACAAATGTAGGAATTGATCCGGAAATCAATGATGAACTAAAAGAAGCGTTCAAGAACGGTGATGATCTCGAACAGCTTAAACAATATATTGAAGAAAATATCGAAAAAATTAGTGAATTAGATACGGATGTTCGTATAGTAGGGATAAAAAAGAGAATTGATGAGGAACAAGCAGAGGAAATCCGTCAACAGCTTATGAATATGCTTCCTAAATCAAATTATGATGTTCGACTGGGATCAAGGGATTTAGATACAGGAGAACATAAGGGACTTAATACCTATTTGACTATTGAGTGAGGGGATCTAAATGAATCAAAAAGATAGAATTAATTCTTCTTTTACAGAGGCGGAACATCAGTATATTGCAATGAAAATCGTTTATCGAACCGAAAATCATGTCAGGGGAAATGAAATAATAAATGATAATGATTTGGAAATCGTTGAAGGATTAATGTTAAATGAGTATCAGGCAGCATTGAATGATAAAAGTATAAAATTTGTTAAAGATGTCCCACAATATTTCGATAACACGGTTACACAGGAAATATATGTACCCTCTGACATTAGCCTTGGCAGTGGGAACGTGAATTACGAATTTCAAAACGGAAATCACGTTAATGCAATCACACGGGGAGACCCTAATAATCCTGATGAAATTGTAGTGACATTTCCCGGAACGGATTTTGGTGATAGGATGGATCGCGATCAAACGGTATTCGCAAATGGCAGCAAGAGGCAGATTGATTACACCGAAGAAGCGATCCAATATATTAGTGATCTGAAGGAAAAATATCCGGATGCCAAAATTACGGTCAACGGTCACTCTATGGCCGGGAAGCTGGTGATGGCCATCGGGATGATGTTCCCGGATGTGGAAGTGTACGCCTTTAATCCGACTGCTCTCGATAAAGAATATCGGAAGATGCTGAAGGAGGACCAGCATTACGATAACATTAACGTTTTTCTGCAACTGAATCAAATTGATTTTCCCTCCATCTAATTAATTTGACCTACCTCTCTATCTGGGTCCATCTACTCATTTCCATTATCAAGGATTGAAGGATAAAATCGGTACATTTACAATAATAGAGTTACGGAGCCTAACTGATAAAAAAGGCATGATGGATGTTCGTTGTGCCGTTAGCAGTACATAAAAACTGGCTGTTATATTACAACTACCTGCTTTGGGAGGGGATGAATCTTTTGAAGAAAAATAACAAGCTGATCCTGATCAGTCTGGTGATCATCGGCGCAGTAATCGGAGGAGTGATGTTTATGAACAGAGGGGATTTTGCAGAGGGAAATCGAGAAGCCATTGAGGAGAATGTAAGGAATTATGTGGAGCGGTATAAGTTGAATCCAGACGATGTAGATATTTACAATATCGGAAACCCTACCCGTTTTCCAACAGGGGAGGAAGAGTTCGACATATATATAAAACATATGGGTCATCCGTATTTTCGTATGGTCCTTAAGGGAGATCCGGACACATTGCTTGTGTTTGAGCCAAAAGAACATATTATTGAATTGATTTTTGAGGAAATATATTTAGAAGCTCGGTATGAAGAGCTTAAACCGACAATTGATTATTTAAATAGTCTGAATATAACAGATCCATTGCGGCCGGAAGGAACAAAAATTCAATACTTCCAGACAAGTGTAGGACTTGCCACGGAAATCAATGCTGAACTTAAAAAAGCATTTAAAAGTGGTGAAGACTTAGAACACCTAAAGCAATATATTGAAAACAACCTTGAACAAATAAGCGAATTGGATACGAATATTCGTATTAATGGAATAATAGATGAATTGGATGACGAAAAAGCAAATGAAATTGAGAAAAAACTAAAAGAGCTGTTGCCAAAATCAAACTATGTTGTACGAATAGGAGTCGATAGCCTAGAAAGTCAAGAGCATGAAAAAATTGATACTTATTTAATTATTGAGTGAGGTAATAAAAATGAATGAAAGAGACGAAAGATCAATTCATAATGCATCTTCCTTTACAGAAGCAGAACACCAGTTAATTGCGATGAAAATTAGTTATCGAGCTGAAAAACGTGTGAGAGGAAAGGAAATATTAACTGAAAGCGATTTGCAAGATGTACAAGACTTAATGTTAGAAGAATATCAACGTGCTTTAGATGATAGAAACATAAAATTCGTATCCGATGTCCCACAATATTTTGACAATACCGTTACTAAAGAAATATATGTCCCCTCTGACATTAGTCTTGGCAGTGGGCATGTGAATTACGAATTTCAAACTGGAAATCATGTCAATGCGATTACACGGGGAGATCCTAATAATCCCGATGAAATTGTAGTGACATTTCCAGGGACGGATTTTGGTGATGGGATGGATCGTGCTCAAACGATATTTGCAAATGGCAGCAAGAGGCAGATCGATTACACCGAAGAAGCGGTTCAATATATTAGCGATCTGAAGGAAAAATATCCGGATGCCAAAATTATGGTCAACGGCCACTCCATGGCCGGGAAGCTGGCAATGGCAATCGGGATGATGTTCCCGGATGTGGTAGTATATGCCTTTAACCCGACCACCCTCGATAAACAATACCGGGAGATGCTGAAGGAGGACCAGCATTACGACAATATCAACGTTTTTATCTTTGATAAGGAAGTCGCCGGCTTCGAACGCTTTCTACGATATGGTTTTGGGGGCCTTTCGATGAAAAACCTTCCGTTTAATGTGTATCATATGGATGCCGGTCTCAATCTCATCGATCCACGTCGTGATCCCCTTCCGAAAACAGTCAA
>NZ_FNPI01000013.1 GCF_900107275.1 Evansella caseinilytica
ATTCCCTTTTTTCATAAGCTAACAAAACTTCATGTTTAAATGCTTCCGAAAACTTACTATTTGGCATAGAAAATACTCCCCCAAAGTAAACAGATTTTTATTTTCTAATCTGTCTACCTTTAGGGGAGCATATCAGCTCGTGAGTGGGCGAGGCAGTTTTTTTTCTTTTGGAGAAGGCAATTCATAAAAAGCCGCTTTGCCTTTTGGGCCGGAGCTCAACAAGTCCGGGAAACAGCGGGCTTTTGGAAGATGCGCTTATCTCATCGGCTAATAAAGTCTCTGTTTTTTGCGCCCATTTTTAGTATAATGGTGAATAGAAATCACAGGGACAGGGGAAAAAATGGTTCGAAAGAGTTCAGTATAGTGTTTGTTCAAAAAGCTCGCTAGTTATCTTTTTGAACCAACACTTACACTAAAAGAGGAGGTTCAAAAAGTCCGGGAAACAGCGCCTGCGAATCTCATCGTTGCGTTGCCTCTGTGCTGCTCACGTACGTTTTGGTGTACGCTGCGCTGCTCAAGCCTGCCGCGCCTCGACCTTCTTACCGCTGTTGCGTCCTCCTTTTTGAACTACCATTGTCATTGAGGAGGTTCAAAAAGTCCGGGAAACAGCGCCTGCGAATCTCATCGTTGCGTTGCCTCTGTGCTGCTCACGTACGTTTTGGTGTACGCTGCGCTGCTCAAGCCTGCCGCGCCTCGACCTTCTTGCCGCTGTTGCGTCCTCCTTTTTGAACAAACACTAAAAGAAGAAAGGAGCAGACAATGTCTGACCGATTCAAGGTTTTAGAAGAGGAAAAGGTTTTTAAAGATCCGGTCCATCGGTACATACATGTTCGGGATGAATTAATATGGGACTTGATCGGGACGAAGGAGTTTCAGCGGCTGCGGAGAATCCGTCAGCTTGGAACAACATATTTGACCTTTCATGGAGCAGAACATACAAGGTTTAATCATTCCTTGGGCGTCTATGAAATCGTACGTCGGATGGTGGAGAATTTAGAAAAAAAAATTGCCTGGGACCCGGAAGAACGGCTTGTCTGTCTTGCGGCAGCATTGCTACATGATATCGGACACGGCCCGTTTTCCCATTCCTTTGAAAAGGTGTTTCACACGGACCACGAGCAATGGACAAGGGCAATCATTCTTGGGAATACAGACGTTCATCGCGTGCTGACAAGCGTGGGTGGGAAATTTCCGAAAAAAGTTGCTGATGTGATTGAAAAAACATACGCCAACAAGCTCGTCGTCAGTCTTATTTCCAGCCAGATAGATGCTGACCGCATGGATTATCTGCTTCGGGATGCCTTTTATACTGGGGTCAGCTACGGGAACTTTGATATGGAACGAATTCTCCGCGTGATGCGGCCGAAGGAAGACCAAGCGGTTTTTAAACACAGCGGCATGCATGCGGTGGAAGATTATATTATGAGCCGGTATCAAATGTATTGGCAAGTTTATTTTCACCCGGTAACGAGAAGCGCGGAAGTGATCTTGAGCAAAATACTGCATCGCGCCAAAGATTTGTACCGGGCGGGCTACCAATTTAAAGATCAACCAAAGCATTTTTATACGCTGTTTTCAGGGGAGATCACGCTGGCGGATTATTTAAAGCTGGATGAGTCGGTTATTCTTTATTACTTTCAGGAATGGGCGGATGAGGAAGATCCGATTTTGCACGATCTCTGCCAACGTTTTATGGATCGACGGCTGTTTAAGTACGTGGAATGCGACCCGGGAAAGCAGATGAGCGTCTGGCCGGAGCTGCTTCAATTATTTGCAGCAATTGGTCTGGAGCCGGAGTACTACCTTGTCATCGATTCGTCGTCGGATTTGCCGTATGACTTTTACCGCCCCGGCGAGGAAGAAGAGCGCCTGCCGATACACTTGCTGATGCCTGGCGGTGATTTGCGTGAGTTGTCCCGTGAATCGGAAGTCGTTGAAGCGATCTCTGGAAAAAAACGGACAGATCACAAACTGTACTTTCCAATGGATTTTTTAGAAGATCAACGTACATACGCTGAGGAGAAACAACGGATTATTGCATTGTTAAAAGCACAGGAGGGATAGGCGTTGCTACAGGAGCATTGTAAATTACTGGCTGTATTAAAGCAAACGGGGGAAATTGTCGGCAGAAAAAAGCTGCAAAAGCTTATCTATATTGCAAAAAAACTGGATTTTCCGTTTTTCGAACGATATCAGTTTCATTTTTACGGGCCGTACTCAGAGGAATTGAACCTCCGCGTGGAAGAGATGAGCCATCTCGACTTTATTACGGAAATAAAGGAGAAAAAGGGCGGCTATCAGCAGTACCGCTATGCGCTGTCGGATAAGGGGGCGGATTTTCTGGCGCTTTCCAATTATGAATTGCCGGAAACAAAGGGAATTTTAAATGTACTGAATGAGCAGAGCTCCCGTTTTCTGGAGCTTGTGTCAACGGTGCTTTATTTCGAAGATTTGCCGAGAGCGGAAGTGGAAGAAAAAGTGGTTACCTTGAAAGCAAAGCAAAACTATTCGCAGGAGGAAATCAACGAGGCATACTGGTTTATCGAGCAGCTGTGTAAAAAGGCGGCGTCTGCGGAGGCAAACGAGTAGGGAAAAATGCCGGAAACTACAGCGTATTATTTACCCGGAGCGGACAAGCCTTCTTCCGCTTCGTTACGGTGTGCGGCAGCCGGAACGAAGCAGCGGAGAGCGCTTTTCAGGGGCTTTGTCCCCAGCCCCTGTAGAGAAAATCCTTCATCCGTCTGCGGCTTCTATTTCCTGGCGGTTATGCCGAGCCGGTGAAGGGCTTTCCTGATGCCGTACCGGCAAACGGCCCTCTTAATACTTAGATAGAAAAACGGAGCTGTTGCTGCTCCGGATACCTGGCCGATGATTCTTTGAACAGCTATTAGCAGCTTCAGGCAAGATTCACCGAGGCCTCTCTTTACGCATCGCTCGCGCGTTTGCCGCCGACCGCATAGTGTTCACGTGCCATTTCTTCGATAACGACGACAACTTTTTCCTTCGGGGCATTGGCTGTTTCGGAAACAGCTGCTGTTACTTTTTCCACAAGCGCACGCTTTTGCTCATCAGTGCGTCCCTCCAATAATTGAACGGTTACGATAGGCATTACTGAATCACTCCTTCATGATTTTGATGTCCTTGAAACTATTGTTTCGATATTCACATACTTTTTTCCTGCCGCATCAAAGAAAGAATCAATTGTCACAAAGTGCATCGGCGATCAGAGGTGTGATAAAATAACAGAAAGCAGATGGAAGAAAGCGAGGTTATGTGGATGGATTTGTTTGAGAAAAAAAAGAAAGAGGAAAGGCGAAAGCAGGCTTTTAACATCTTAAGCGCTGATTCCACATCTGGTCACGGCGGCTATGGTGCGGGTGTTATTAATTTAAACAATGTTACTCCTGTCTTTGTTGATGTGGATGAGGGAGAAGCTTTTATAGATATGGGGGCGCTTCATGCAAGAAGCGTGGTGGAAAAAGGGATTAAATTTTTGCCTGACAAAGAGCAGGTGCCTGCCGGAAAGCCGTACTGGCTCGTCTGGATTACCGTTGATCATAAAAATGGCGGTCCTGCATATACCGGTGTGACTGCGTGTGAATTAACGGTGAATCGAGAAAGCCGCCGCGGTTATAAAAGCTTGCCGGAGCATGTGAACAACATGGATAAATCGTTGAAGGGGCGAATCCTTGTTGCTCACATGGATGACAAATCAAAGTGCGTTTTACGGGAGTTTTTACAAGATTTTAATGCGGAAATGTGGCAGCATTCTGATGAACAATTGAAGGAAGCTTTAACAGTTTAGCATGTTGGTGCGGGTGCTTCAGCAGCTTTTTGGGAAAAGCATGTTGATTTAAATGTGAACAAAATGTGAACTTCCGCCCGGCTCCTTGCAAAAATTCAGAGCAGTCAGTAAACTAAAATTCGACACACAAAAGCTACACTAAGACAAAAGGCAGGCGAAGGAATGATTTCCTTCGTCTGCCTTTCATGATTGCAATGTTAACGGATGAAGCGTAGGCGGATTTTTTCATCAGGTGGATAAAGCCACTTACCTCCAGCATGAAAACGATCAACTGAACCAGTCAAAAATGCGGTCCATCCATTTCTCCTTTTTTTCTTCTTCCGGCATTTGGAGCGGGTCCCAATCTTCTTCTGAAGCCCCTTCCGGATGAACTGTGCAATATTCTGTCGGTTCTGTGCCTTCAATAAATAATGTCGGTCGTTTCACTGTGCAGTCCTCCGTTGCCAATTTTCCGTTATATGGATTTATAACGACTTCTACAACATTATCCGGCACAGGGAACTCTAATTTTAATTCATCCTGAAGGGCTTCCTCCATAAACCTTGCCCAAATAATTTTCGAATGCTGGTTATCGACCCGGTCCAATGTTTTATCCTGATCAAAGCCGGCCCAAACGCCTGTCAGCAGCTGTGGCGTGAAGCCAATCATCCAGCTGTCGTACGGGGTGGACCCGCTTTTTCCGGCAACCGGCCGGTCAAAGTAGTCGGCGACGCTACCTCCGGTAACAACGGTGTAGCTTTCTTCATTTAATTCCGGCTCAAACATCGCCTTCATTATATCGGTCATTACCGCCGTCAATCCTGGATCAACCGCAGGAGTTTTTTCAAAATCTGCTTCAAAAAGTATTTTTCCGTCACGATCGATAATCTTGCTGACAAAGTGTGGCGTTACCTGGTACCCGCCGTTGGCAAAGGCGCTGTAGCTGTTCGTCATTTCTAAAATGCCCACATCGCTGGCCCCTAATGCCAGAGCTGGAACGGCAGAAAGCGGGCTTTCGATGCCAAAACGCTTTGCTGTTTCCACGAGTTTGTCAAAGCCGAGCAGGAAGTGCGTTTTCATGGCATAGATGTTGTCTGAAACGGCAAGCGCCTCCAGCATCGTAATGTAGTCATCGGCATAATAGCCGCCGAAATTTTTCGGTTCATATTCTTTCGATCCGTTATCATACAGGAATGTTGTTTCCTCACTTTTCAACATCGAATTCGGGCGCAGTCCTTGTTCCAGAGCGGCATAATATAAAAACGGCTTCATCGTTGAGCCGGGCTGACGCCGCGCTTTTGTCGCCCGGTTGAACGGGCTTTCTTCATAATTCGTACCGCCGATCATTGCTTTTACCTCGCCGGTTTGCGGGTTCATTGCAACAAAGGCTGCTTGCAGCTCGTTGTCAGGAGTGATTTGTTCAGCAATCCATTTGTCGGCGATCTGCTGCAGGCGGCTGTCTAATGTCGTATGAATTTCCAAGCCGCCGGTTTCTAATATGTCGCGGTCGATTTTCAATTCTTCTTCCAGCCATTCCATCACGGTATCCTGAAAGTATGGCGCGGTTTTCTTCGCTTCCACTTTATCGTCTTGTGAAAAATGAAGCGGTTCGTCCGCCAGCACTGCCCGCTCGGAGGAAGTAATATATCCGGCATCCTCCATTGTCTGAAGAACCACTTCCTGACGCTGCTTGGCATTTTCCATGTCCACAAACGGAGAATAATAGCTTGGCCCCTTTGGAATGCCGGCTAACAGCGCGGCTTCCGCCTTCGTTAAATCCTCTGCATTTTTTTGAAAATAAATGTTTGCGGCTGCTTCGATACCGTAAGCCCCGTGTCCATAATATATCGTATTTAAATATCCTTCCAAAATATCGTGTTTGGAATAATGAAGCTCCAGGCGCATTGCAAAAAAAGCCTCGTTCCATTTTCGGGACCATGTTTTTTCATGGTTTAAAAATAAGTTCCGTGCATATTGCTGGGTAATCGTACTTGCTCCCTGCGCCATGGAGTTTGTTTTCAGATTGGTGATCACTGCTCCGCCGATTCGGAAAAAATCAAAGCCGTAATGTTCATAAAAACGGCGGTCTTCCACCGCCAGAGTGGCTTCAACGATGGCATCACCCATTTGCTCCAACGGAATCCAGTGGCGATATTGTCCGTCGTAAAATTCGCCGATGACTTCCCCGTCCGCGGAATAGATGACCGTCGTTTCTGCAACCGATAAGGAAGGCGGCTCCATCTGATAGGCATAGGCGATGACGGCACCGATACATCCGAGGGCAATGATGCCAAAGAGGACGAAGGCACGAATGATTCTTTTCCAAATACGTTTTCGTTTCCGATAGGCTCTTCTTGTGGTTATCTCCATTTCTTTCACCTCTCAATCCAGACCGCGGCAATGTCAAACTATTACCACAGTTTTCCACAGTGAGAAGGGGCTTATACTTCCGGGAATGATTTCCTTTTATCTGGGAGGGGGCGGAAGCGAGGCGTCGAAAGTGGGCAGAGCAGGGCTCAATCGACTTCAACCGCAAGGCCGGCAGCTGAAAGACCCGTCATCAGGCGAACCGCAGCCAGGGAAGGGGCGGCGGTGGGGCCATGAATTTCAGGGGTGATTCTGAGCCCGAGGCACCCATTCCCTTAAAACAAAAACCGAAATCGTGCACTTAAATCGGGAATCTGGGTGAGTGTGAGTCCGGTCAAACTGAACCGTAATCAATTGACCCGCAATCAAAACGCCCGGACTCAAAACGAGAGGATACGAGAGCATGAGCGAGCCTGAGTCCGGTCCGAATAAGTCAAAATCAATTGCGTTCTTTTGACACACCAAGAAGATCCTGGTGCAGCAGGGCTGTAAACTCCTTAAATTCCTTCCGTTTCCGCTTCAACTACAGTCAGACATTTATCGTTGACCGCCTCTATAATCCGTTTCTGGCCCGTTTGGAACTAGCCCCTAAAAAAAACAAAACCACCAAAAAGACCCCTGAACCGCTTCAGGAGTCTTTTTGGGTATATCTTAACATTTGCCAGCGTCAAGGACTCTAGGTAAAAACAGTGAGTGGAGCAATTTGCTCTGTCATTCTTCACTAAAAAATAAATAGGTTTATTTTTTAGTTTTAAAAAAATCCAGTAAACCCCAAACGAAGTAAATAACACCAATCAACAGTGAAAGGTATATAAAGACGGTTAAAGCGTTTGGTGTATAAGATAAGTAACGAGTAAAGTCTTTTGTTCCCCATGTAGCATCATTTGCACCTGCGATAGCTGCTGTTATGTATTTGGTACTGTATAGAATTGTCGATATAAGAAGGAAAATTGCGCCTATTATTTTTTTATTATTCATAAACATTTCCTACCTTATCTTTAAATTTAGTATTAAAATTTTACGACTTTGTACTGTCGTTCCACCCATTTTTGAGGATAAACGTATTTTGTGTCAAGCACTTTGGATTTTGAGTGATATTTCTTTTCTTGTTTTACTTTATATTTTTTATAGACATGTCTATATAGTAATCTATACCTCCCGTCAGGGTATTCAGGAGAAGTATACGTTACCGCTTTCTCGGTAGTATAAGTAATGTCAAAATTTACAAAAGCACTTAATGCTTTTTTTGAAAGTTCTAATTGACCAGAAAATGTATTGGACACACTTGAACTATGCGACGCTGACAATGTACCTCCACTTATAGTTGAAGCTCCTGCATACATCCAAGAACTGTAGCTACGCCCTACATATTCTTTACTTGCAGCAAACCATCTAGGGTTTCTAAGGCTAGCTGGAGTAATTTCAGTCTCCTTTTCTAACAGTATATTACTTTCGATGAAAGGGAATTCCTCTACTAAATCATCATTTAGTTCACTTTCAGGAATAATTTCTGTATAAAAGCCTACAACTTCTTCACCAGGGTTTAAACCTTCATTTAAGAAACTATCATTACTTTCGGAAATTTCTTTTTCATTGGCGAAACTTAAAGGAGCCCATACTGACAATCATAGAAGTGCGACTAAAAATAGTGAAAATATTTTCTTCAATTGATTTCTACCATCATCGCAACTATAAAGAACTTCATTTTCCTCTTTCTTTTGTTTTAGCATTAATATCCTCTCCAATTTTTACTAAATTATATCATAGTAATTGGAAAAAAAACAACCCAAAAAATGCAAAAAATTACATCATTATTATGCAAGGTTCGGGTAGTATTTATTGAGGTAAGCGTCCCCCCCACCACACATGTTCATTCATGATAGATTATGAGACAATCTCTTCAAATCATCATTTTAGGAGGTTTTTTATGTCCCAAAAACAAAACATCGAAAAACAACAAGAATGGGAACAACGGATCGCGGATTTAAGAGCTAGTGCTACATTCCATAAAACGAGCTTATGGCTGCATAGTCCTGACCCGGAGTATAAAGAGAAAGTGAATGATATTGTCGGCTTTCATGGAAAAGCTGGCTGCCAAATATAAGGACTACAAGAAAATTGTGATTATCTGGGACAATCTGAACATCCATCACGACGGTTCTGCTAAACGTTGGACAAGCTTTAACAAACAACATGGAAACAAGTTCGAATTTCACTACACACCGATTCTTTCTTTTATGCTCTTGAAAACATAAAAGAAAAAACTGGTTATTTAGTAATACACCAAGAGGTGTAGAAAACTATTTCTATTTTTCTACGTATGCCTTATAATTTCTATGGTACTTTCAGTGATTGATGATACGGAACGCAGGTTAGGATAAATTCCGTGTATTCCGCTGAAGATAAGAAAGAATGGTTGATGGAATGAAACCTGCCGGGTGTATACTCAAGCAGCCCGGTAATGGATAAAGAGGTGAAAGAGGATGGAATGTTGGTTTACAGAGAAACAAACGAAGGATTTTGGAATTACGATGAGAGTCAAACGTACATACGTTCATGAGAAAACGGAATTTCAACAGCTGGATATGGTGGAGACAGAGGAATTTGGCAACATGCTTCTGTTGGACGGGATGGTAATGACAACGGAGAAGGATGAATTTGTATATCATGAAATGGTTGCGCACGTTCCGCTGTTTACTCATCCAAATCCGCAGCGTGTGCTTGTTGTCGGCGGTGGAGACGGCGGCGTCATCCGTGAAATTTTGAAGCATCCGGAAGTGGAAAAGGCCACCCTTGTTGATATTGATGGAAAAGTCATCGAGTATTCGAAGCAATATCTTCCGACGATTGCGGGCAAGCTTGATGATCCGCGGGTGGAAGTGAAAGTGGACGACGGATTTATGCACATTGCTCAGAGCGATAACGAATATGATGTGATTTTGGTTGATTCCACTGAGCCGGTAGGTCCGGCAGTGAATCTATTTACAAAAGGATTTTACGAAGGAATCGCAAAAGCGCTGAAAGAGGATGGACTGTTTGTAGCGCAGACGGATAACCCATGGTTCAGCCAGGAGCTTATCCGGACGGTATTCCAGGATGTGAAAGAGACGTTCTCGATTACCCGCCTGTACACCGCTAATATCCCTACATATCCAAGCGGATTGTGGACGTTTACGATGGGCTCGAAGAAGTATGATCCATTGGAGACGGCGGAGGAGCGATTCCACGAAATCGACACAAAATACTACACGCCGGAAATTCATCGCGGCGCCTTCTTGCTGCCTAAATTCGTTAAAGATTTGACAGAAAAATAAATAGTGTGTATCCGGGACCTGGGGTGTGAACAAAAGTTCACACCCCAGGTCCCCGACAATTTTGTGAACGAAAATAGCTTATCAATCTGTAAAAGAAGTTAAAAAAGCCACAAATAAGGAAATGCTTGAAGGAGCCAGTGTCCATTCGATATAATAATTAAGTTACAGTCACTGATCTTAATCGTTCGGTGATAATTTTAGATCCCAAACTTTTTTGCACCAGAGAGGCGAAAGCAATGGATGGAATCGGTGGAACACCTGTTACGATACATATGAAAACAACGGTTTACCATGGCGGGAATCACGAGGAGACAAATGCAATCTCAACGGATGGGCAACTGTTTACACAGGGACAAACGACATACCTTCGATTTCAGGAACCGCCGGAAATGAATGGTTCACAAGACAAAAGTGCGGCAAGCGTCACTGCACCGCCGACAATACAGCTGATAAAAATCAGGCAAGGGGAAATAAGCGTTTCCCGCAAAGGCGCGGTGTCCATGAAGCAGCGGTTTATCCCGGGCTTATCAACCGAGGGGATGTATCACAGCCCACATGGCCCGCTGGCGATGAAGACAAAGACAAAAAGCCTGGAATTCATCCGTGACACAGAGCGCAGCACGTGGACGCTGCAATTGCGCTACACCCTTCATTTGCAGGAGGTTTATGCAGGTGAGTTTGATATACGGATAACGATAAAGAAAGTGTAAATTTAATCATTTAGAAAGCTGGCAAACCGCTTCCGCTTTTCTAAAAAGAAAGTCTAAAATGAATCATTTGGAAAGCTGTCTAGCTCTTAGAGCGCTTTTCTAATAAGGAGGTTTAAAAGTAGCATGAGTCAGGTTGAGAAACTGAAAGAGCAGTTGAAAACGGCGATTGTTAACGCAGTAAAAAGCGCAGAATTGGCAACAGATGAGGAAATGCCCGATGTTGTCATTGAAACACCGAAAGAAAAAGAACATGGCGACTATGCCACAAACATGGCCATGCAGTTGGCGCGGATTGCGAGGAAAGCACCGCGGCAAATTGCCGAAGCCATCGTCCAGCATTTAGATAAAGAGAAAGCGAACGTGACCAAGGTAGAAATAGCTGGGCCAGGATTCATCAATTTTTTTATGAAAAAGGATTATCTGACGGAGGTTGTTGCGACCGTTCTCGAGCAAGGAGACAAATACGGCTCGACGAATTTCGGCCAAAATCAATCGATCCAGGTGGAGTTTGTTTCGGCAAACCCGACAGGCACCCTTCATCTCGGACATGCCCGCGGCGCGGCCGTTGGTGACACGTTGTGCAACATCTTGGAGAAGGCCGGCTATGATGTGGCGCGCGAATACTATATTAATGATGCCGGTAATCAAATTGAAAACCTTGCTCGTTCAATCGATGCTCGTTACTTTCAAGCGCTCGGCGTGGAAATGGAGATGCCTGCCGACGGCTATCACGGAGCCGACATCATTACATTTGCGAAGGAAATCGTTGAGATTTACGGCGACCGTTTTCGTGACAACGACGAGCAGGAACGGCTTGCTTTTTTTCGCGAGTATGGGTTAAAACGAGAGCTGGATAAACTCAAGGAAGATTTGGCTGCCTTCCGCGTGCGCTTCGATCACTGGTATTCCGAAACGTCATTGTACACATCCGGGAAAGTGGAAGCTGCACTGGAAGAGCTGAAGGATCGCGGTGAAACGTACGAGGAGGAAGGCGCCCTATGGTTCCGGTCCACGACTTACGGTGACGATAAGGACCGCGTTCTCGTAAAAAGCGACGGCTCCTACACGTATCTGACTCCGGATATCGCGTACCATAAAGATAAATTTGCCCGCGGCTTTGAAGAGCTGATCAACATTTGGGGAGCAGACCATCACGGCTACATTCCGCGGATGAAAGCAGCGATTCAGGCGCTTGGTTATCGCGCCGAGCAGCTTACCGTGCAAATTATTCAGATGGTAAACTTATTCGAGAACGGCGAAAAGGTGAAGATGAGCAAACGCACCGGTAAGGCAGTGACAATGCGCGATCTCATGGAAGAAGTGGGCATCGATGCAACCCGTTATTTCTTTGCGATGCGCGCCGCCGACACCCACTTGGATTTCGACATGGACCTGGCAAAAGCGCAGTCGAACGAGAATCCGGTTTATTATGTGCAATACGCCCATGCGCGAATATGCAGCATGCTGCGTCAGGCTGCCGGGCAAGGCTATGAACTTGACCGTACTGCCGATTTGTCCCGCTTGACATCGGAGAAAGAGCAGGAGTTGATGAAAAAACTCGGAGAGTATCCGGAAGCAGTGACGGATGCCGCGAGAAAACGGGCACCTCACAGAATGACCCACTATGTATTCGAGCTTGCCCAGTCGTTACACAGCTTTTACAATGCGGAAAAGGTCATCAATGAGGGTGATGCGCAGCTTACAAAGGCTCGCCTGGCGCTCATGGAAGCGGTGCGGGTAACGCTGCGAAACGCCTTGAAGCTTGTCGGCGTCGAAGCTCCGGAGAAAATGTAATCGCGCTAAAGGAAAATGCTAGTCGCGCCATTAAAAACAAAGGGACGTGCAACGCCTAATAAGACCTCATGGAAGCTTCCGATAAGCTTTCATGGGGTTTTCACTGTGGAAATTCATCGTAGCGTAACGATGCGGCGGTACGACGAGCTGTTGTGCCGGCTACATCCAAAAAGCAATTCTATAAACAAAGAAATAAACACTTTAATAGGATGAGAACAGGCCTTCCTTGGATTTTGGGAGCTTATCCATCCAATATTTTCAAAATAAAACAAGGTGGTGTCTCAAAAGGGAAAAAACACCCTTTTGAGACACCACCGAAGCAATGAGCCACACTTCACCGAGAAGCTACGAGTTGTCTCATTGTGTCATCGCGCGCGATGGCACTTGGATCGACATCAGTGCAATACTGGCAGAGGAAGAGACAGGCACGGAGCCATTGCCCTGATATTTTTTATAGTGTTTGTTCAAAAAGATCGGTTTTTATCTTTTTGAACAACACGAAGCAATGAGCGAAACCGCTGCATCTTTTCAGGCCGACTGTGAGTGGTTTTCTTGGAGTCAGGATGACGACATTTCGCCGTTGCCCATAGGACGTGGGCAGCACTTAGGCGGAATTGGGTCGCATCGTGCGGAACCATTGCCTTTTTGAACAGACTCATATCGTTTTGGCTTTTGACACAGCCCCATTAGTAAATCCAACGAAATGGTGTATGTATCCATTTCCAATTCATTCCTCCATAAATGTAGCACCCAAGCTTCAATATGAAAATCCAAGATTTGAATTTCACTATCTTAGTGAGTGATTTGCATTTTCCCCTAGACACTAAAAATCATTTGGCATTCCATTGATCGAAATCTTGATAATCCCCCGGCAACCGGCGCACACTATTACAAGCAGCAGAAAAACAGCCGTTGGTAGGTGAGAGAAAATGCCTTATACAAAAAGTGACGCAAGACCGCGAATATATTACGAAATAGAAGGGAACGGTCCGGCGCTTGTTTTTATCCATCCACCGGGAATGGGACATGTGACATTCCGCGGACAAAAAGAAGGGTTGAAACCGCATTTTACCGTGATCATGGTTGATCTCCGGGGAAACGGCAGAAGTGAAACGGGGGACGAGCCGTTAACGATGCCTGTCATTGCGGAAGATATTGTTCACGTATTAAATGACTGCAACGTAGAGCAGGCATATGTTTGCGGTTATTCAAACGGCGGATCGATTGTCCAGGAAATGGCGATTTCTTTTCCGGATCGGGTAAAAGGGATTATTCTTATCGGGGCATTCCCGGAAGTGAACAGCTTTTTATTGAAAAATGAATTTCGTCTCGGAATTTGGGCGACGGACAAAAAACTGATGAACCTTATCGCCAATGTTCTGGCGATCGCACATGAAAAGGAAACGGAGGAACGAAAGGAATTATCCGCTTACGTAAAAAAAACATCCCCGGTAGTTCTGGAGAAATATTATCAAATCGGCCTTGACTATCAGGCAACACAGCGCCTGGAAAAAATCAAGTGCCCGGTTTTGTTAGTTTACGGTCAGCACGACGATTATGTTCATCATTACCGCCATCTTTTTCAAAAATATGTTTCCTGGCCGGTCTCGGCAATTCTAGTCGGAAATGTCGCACATCAAATTCCCACGAAAAAAGTAGCTGCATTTAATCAAATCGTTAAAACGTTTGTCAAAGATAACGAAAAACAACCTAGTCCTGTTTAACCAGCGGCTAGGTTGTCATTGATTTTTAATGCCATTCGCGCAAGCCCGACGCAAAACCGTTCAATTAGCCGAAATCATTTATGAAAGCACGTAAAAGCGCCGGAATCGGGCCGGAAGCGAGGCGAAAGAACCGCGAACTGTCCCGAAAAAATGAAGAACCGGCGGAAAATACGCTCCGAAGCGTCGAAATAAAGTGAGGGAGGATCACCATTTTTTGTGTTTGTTTCATGTTTTTTTCGTACACTCTGTGAGTTCCGTTTACGCCTTCAACAACCGCAGTCCGTTGAGGATGACGAGAATCGTGCTGCCTTCGTGCCCGATGACGCCCAGCGGCAACGACAAGTTCTGTGATAAATTTGCCGCAATCAGCAAGCAGATGACCGCGATGGAAAAAACAAGATTTTGCTTGACGATGCGGTTCATTCGCTTGGATAGGCTTAACGCCAGCCGAATTTTGTCCAGTTCGCTTTTCATTAAGACAACATCGGCGGTGTCGATGGCCACATCCGTGCCTGATCCCATGGCGATGCCGATATCCGCTTTCGCCAAAGCAGGGGCGTCATTGACGCCGTCGCCGACCATGACGACAGACTGGTATTTTTCCTTCAGCTTATCCACCTCCAGCACTTTTTCTTCCGGCAGGCTTTCGGATATCCACTCATCGATTCCCGCTTCGCCGGCAATGGAGGCAGCTGTTTCCTCGTGATCTCCGGTAATCATGACCGTCTGTATTCCAAGCGCCCGGAGCTCGGCTAACGTTTGCCTGACATCGGCACGCACCTGATCCTTGATTGCAAAGCCAGCGACGATTTTCTTCTCCTTCGCAACGAAAACGACGGTATTTCCGGCCGCGCGCCATTTCTGTTCCTGAACAAGCCAGCTGCTGGCTACTGGAGTCTCGCACCGAAGCTGCCGCATCAGCGCGTTGCTACCGATTGCCCAGCGCACACCGGCAACTTTCGCTGTCACCCCGTACCCGGTAACATCCTCAATCGATTCGACTTCCGCCATGGTTATTCCCTCCACATTGCTGATATATCGGACGAGGGCGTTTGCCAACGGATGGTTGGACTGGCGTTCGATAGCGGCTACAACGGAAAAAATCTGCTGGTTGTCGTCCTTCTTTTCCACGAAAGCAGCAGTCACTTCCGGCTTGCCGCAGGTAATCGTCCCGGTTTTATCGAACGCGATGGCATCGGCTTCAGAAAGTCGTTCAAGAAATACGCCGCCTTTCAGCAAGATACCGTTGCGCGCGCCGGTGGAGATGGCGGCAAGAAGAGCCGGCATAACGGAAGCAACGACGGCACATGGCGAAGCAACCACGAGCAGAACCATTGCCCGGTAAAACGCGGTTTCGAAGTCCCAGCCTAGAAGGAAGTACGGTACAATGAGCATCAGCCCGACAATAGAGAGAACGGCGACCACATAAGGACCTTCCAATTTTTCTATCAGCAGCTGTGTCGGTGGCTGCTGGGACTTTGCCTGCTGGACGAGGCGGATCATTTTTTGAAAAAGCGAATCAGCATTCCTTTTCGTCACTTCCACGGTCATGGAACCTTTTCCGTTTATTGTTCCATTGAACACATTGTTGTTTTTTTCTTTCAAAACCGGCAGCGCTTCCCCGGTCAGGGTGGATTCATCCACCGTTGTTTTCCCGTACAGCACGATGCCATCCACGGGAATTCGTTCCCCCGGGCGGATCAGCACCCGGTTACCGACAGCTACATCGTCAACTGGAACTGTCCGTACACTGCCGTTATCATCGAGCAGATGGGCTTCATCAGGAGCCAGTTCCATCAACGCCGAAAGGTCCTTTTCGCTTTTTTGCATCGTATATGTTTCCAGAGCGCCGCTCAAAGAAAAGATGAAAATCAGTACCGCCCCTTCATTCCAGTAGCCAATGGATGCTGCGCCGACAGCGGCAAGAAGCATCAAAATTTCCACGTTTAGTTTACGCTCATAAAGGAGGTCCAGCAATCCTTCCTTTGCCTTGTAGTATCCTCCGATAGCAAAGGACAGCAGGTACATGACAGCGGCAGGTGACGACAGCTCACCGCGTTCTAAAAGATATCCAAGCAGCAAAAACAGTCCGCCTGAGATGGAAAAAATCATTTGTCGATGAGCAAAAATACAGGTAATAACGTGAGTACAGCGTTTCATCAAAACATTGGTGGCGTTCCCCATTAAACGAGTTTGTTGCTCCATTGTTCTCAACTCCCTTATTTTTGTTTGTTTACAATAAAGAGCGTGTTCAAAAAGGCAATGGTTCCGCTCGATGCGCCAACTGCAAGAAAACCACTCACAGCCGGCATGAAAAAGAATGCATCGGCTCCACTCATTGCATCGTGTTGTTCAAAAAGATGAAAAGCGATCTTTTTGAACAAACACTTTAAAAAAATTGTCAGCATGCCCTGCCGCCATCACTTATTGAAAATAGGAATCATCGTCAGCACCCCTAAAAACCAGAAATTGCTGTCACCTGAAAAGGCGACAGCAATGTGAAGCGGCAAAACAAGATGACTATTCCGTTTTTATCGGCCGAGCAAAAGATGTCATTTTTGAACGCGGCCGCACCGTTCAAAGGACGAGCAGACTACTGGCTCAATCCGTGACCAGCGATGCGATTCATAGCGCCATTGTATGCAAAACCCCTTTCCAATGTGTCATTCGGCCAGCTGCAAGCTCCTTGACAGATGTTGCGGCGTTTCGCTGCAAGCACTTCTGGGCGGCGGCTAATGACAAAAGATTGAGAATAGGAATCAACGTCAATACCCCTAAAAACCAGAAATTGCTGCCGCCTAGTATGGCGACAGCAATCTTCCGTCTTTCAGTGTTTGTTCAAAAGACGGTTCTTTTTTAATATTGTTTTCTTTCTTTTATCATACAGTAATCAGCGGCAAAAGGGAATAAAAAACATCGCGCCACTATTGTTGCCAAGCCCCGTTCCTCTCCTAGGGTGGCAAAGACCAATTATTTTTTCTGGAGGAGGATGGGAAACGCCGGGGCTATCGCCCGATGCGAGCCCTCCTTCACATGTACGGGGAAACTACTTTTGCAAACGCCTCTTTCACATAAGCAAAGATCGACCGCTTGTTTGCGGCAGCCAAAGTTATTTTTTCGCTGCTCTGATAAAAATCCTTTTCGATCTCTTCCCGAACCGGAGCAATCCACTCGTTATCGTAAATCAAACAATTCACTTCATAATTAATGTGAAAACTGCGTTTATCGAAATTCGCTGTGCCAATATCGATGATATCGCTGTCGATAATAATTACCTTCGAGTGATAAAAGCCGTTGTAAAACTGATGAACCGTCACGCCGGCGCCCAAAAGCTCCCTGATGTAAGGGTAGGCGGCGTCCTTTACAAGCGGGTGATCCGGATATTTCGGAATCAGAATTTGCACATCGACACCTTTCTTCACCAGCTCAATTAATACTTTTTTCATTTCCTTGCCGGGAATAAAATAAGGTGTGCCGATAAATACAGAAGCTTTCGCATGCGCCAGAAGCGATAGGAACGTTTGCTTCACATAGTCGCCGTCCGTCGGAATCATTTTCATCGTTAACTTGCCTTGTGGCAGCTGAGGAAAAAAAGTGCCGTCATGGGGAAGCTGTTCCCGTGAAGCCCTCTGCCAGTCAACAAGAAACTGCTTTTGCAGATCTGCCACCGCTTCCCCGGTAATCGCCAGATGATAATCCCGCCAGCTCCCGGTCTGCTTATCCCTGCCAAGGTATTCGTCCCCGACATTAAAGCCGCCGATATACCCGATTTTTCCGTCAATAACGGTAATCTTGCGGTGATTCCGTACGTTCAGGCTGTAAAAAAGGAAGGGGAGACGCGGCGAATTCGATTGATAAAAGCGAATGCCGGCGTACTTCATCTCCAGCTGTTCCCGACGCGGTATTTTGGCGCCGGCCCAGTCGATCAGCAACCGGACAGCAACGCCTTCGCGAGCTTTTTCCTTTAAATTATTCAGCATTTTCCTGCCGATATTGTCATCACGAAAAATATAAAACTGCATATGTATATGGGACTGCGCTGTGGCAATTTGCTGGAACATATGATCAAACAGTTCATCTCCCTGTGAAAAGAAACGTGCATCGCCTTTTCTCGCGCCCGGCTCCTGAAACGACCGCAATCGCGCCCGGTGTGCTTTTTTCCCGAGGTGGAGATCGATGCTGATCCATGCGGCCAATCCGGCGATGATCAAAAGTACAGTGAAGAACAAGGCAATCCCTCCCGCATCAGTGTTGATTGCTTTAGTGTATCCAAACTTTCCGGCTGCAAGTCGTCATTTTCCTTTACAGCGGGGGGTTTACGCAAAAACGGAAGCCGTAAAATAAAAAAACATTATGAATGAATACTCATTCATAATGTTTTGTGCTATAATTGATTACGAATTTAAAATATTTACACAATTGCTGTTCCTTTGCTGAGGGGTTTCGCTGAATCGTTCCGTCACTTTCTATTGGACGGGAGACGTGGGGCAGAGAAACTTCCGAATAAGCAGCTTTTTCAAAAAGCAAAGGACTGCAAAGAAACGAAAGAAAGGAGTAAGAAAGCATGAACCCGATACTGATGAACTGGATTCTTTTCCTCGCGGTAACCGGATATGCGATTTACTTATTTGTTTCACTTGTAAAAACGAGGCTGGCGTACATCAGGCTCGGGCAGAAGCCTGAATACATTTATTCTGCGAAAGAGCGAAAAGACGCGTTGCTGACGATGGTTTTCGGACAGAAGAAATTGCTGAAGGATAAAAAGAGCGGCGCGATTCACGTCATGCTGTTTTACGGCTTTATTCTCGTGCAGTTCAGCGCGATTGACGTGATTTGGAAAGGGCTGGTCCCAGGCTCCCATTTGCCGTTCGGACCTGTCTATCCTTATTTCACCTTTTTTCAGGAAATTGTCGTCGTCATGATTCTTGTCGCCGTAGTCTGGGCATTCCACCGCCGCTATGTGGAAAAGCTGGTCCGCTTAAAGCGGAATTTCAAAGCGGGACTTGTCCTGATTTTTATCGGCGGCTTAATGGTTTCCAAGCTGTTTGCGAAGGGGATGGAAATCATCTGGCTGGAAAAAACAACTTCCGTTTCTCAGCCGATTGCTTCAGGAATTGCAAGCGTTTTCGGTAGCGTCGGCCCGGAGGCGGCAGGAGTGAGCTTTTACGTGTTTTGGTGGCTGCACCTGCTGTTTTTGCTGACATTTCTGGTGTACATTCCGCAATCAAAGCACGCCCATCTCATCGCCGGACCGGCAAATGTCTGGCTTGGCCCGACGCATAAAACGGGCCAGTTGCAGCCCATCAATTTTGAAGAAGAGGATGCTGAAAAGTTCGGGAAAAATCAGATTGAAGATTTTGACCGAAAACAGCTGCTTGATTTGTATGCGTGTGTGGAATGCGGGCGCTGCACAAGTATGTGCCCTGCAACCGGCACCGGGAAACTGCTGTCACCAATGGATATTATCTTAAAAATGCGCGATCATTTGACGGAAAAAGGAGCGGCGGTAACATCCCGCAAGCCGTGGATGCCGGCGTTCGCTTTCCGGCAAACGAAAGGGAACCAGCTTGCCGTATCCGGAGCAGGCGCGGCAGGAAGCGAAGCCGCCGCAACAGCAGAATATTCCGCGAACTTAATCGGCGATGTGATTACGGAGGAGGAGCTGTGGGCCTGCACAACGTGCCGCAACTGTGAGGATCAGTGCCCGGTCATGAACGAGCACGTCGACAAAATCATCGATATGCGCCGCTACCTCGTGTTAACGGAAGGAAAAATGGACCCGGAAGCACAGCGGGCGATCACAAACATCGAGCGGCAGGGAAATCCGTGGGGCATTAACCGGAAGGAACGGGAAAACTGGCGGGAAGCCTCCGAAGACATTGATATTCCGACCGTGAAGGAAATGAAAAAACGCGGGGAAGCGTTCGACTATTTGTTTTTTGTCGGCTCGATGGGCTCCTTTGATAAGCGAAGTCAGAAAATTGCCCAGACCTTTGCAAAAATCATGAACGAGGCGGGAGTGAAATTTGCGATTCTTGGAAACAGGGAAAAGAATTCAGGGGATACACCGCGCCGCATCGGAAACGAATTTCTTTTTCAGGAGCTGGCTGCGGCAAACATTCAGGAGTTTGAAAAAAGCGGTGTGAAAAGAATCGTGACCATTGATCCGCATGCGTATAATACGTTGAAAAATGAATATCCGGATTTCGGATTGGAAGCGGAAGTATTCCACCATACAGAATTGATTTTCACGTGGCTCAAGGAAGGGCGGTTAAAGCCGGTAAAGGAAGTGAACGAGACGATTGTTTACCATGATTCCTGTTATCTTGGCCGCTACAACGGTGTGTATGATGCTCCGCGGGAAATTCTTAAGGCGATTCCCGGGGTTCAGCTCGTGGAAATGGAGCGCAACCGAGAAAACGGCATGTGCTGCGGTGCCGGCGGCGGCATGATGTGGACGGAAGAGAATACCGGGATCCGGGTGAACGAGGCGCGGACGGAGCAGGCGTTGGCCGTCTCTCCATCGGTTATCGGCAGTGCCTGTCCATATTGTTTGACAATGTTAAACGACGGCACGAAAGCAAAGGAAGTCGCAGAAAATGTCGAAACATTAGATATTGTTGAAATATTAGAAAAATCTCTGAGCTTTCAGCAGGATTCTAAAGCTGGGTGACGAAAACAAAACAGGAAAGCAGAAGCTGCTTGACCAATGAAGAAAAATAAGTTGGATGCCTCTGCATGACCACTGGGGCATCCGAATAAACATGTAGGAGTATCACACGCTGATTTCTTTCAGGGGGAGGGAGATTCCGTAAGCGAAAACAATGGCGGCAAAATGATTGTAAGCGCTTCAAAAAGGGGGCATGCAGCTTACTGACCGAGCGTTCACTCAACACCCGTTATCGTTGTTGGCTGAAAGTATTTTACTCGTGTTTATTCAATAAGACAAAAAACGAGCTTTTTGAACAAACGCCAAAAAAAGGAGGTTCCAATGGGGAAAACAGTGATAGTGAGCGGCGCAAGGACACCGATAGGAAAGCTGGGAGGAGCGTTGTCCGGTTTTACAGCCTCACAGCTTGGTGGGAAAGTCATGAAAGAGTCGTTAAAGCGCGCCGGATTACATGGAAGCGACGTTGATCATGTGATTATCGGCACTGTTCTGCAAGGGGGGCAGGGGCAGTTGCCTTCCCGGCAGGCAATGCATGAAGCCGGGATTCCATGGGAGACGGAAACTGAAACGATCAATAAGGTTTGTGCCTCGGGAATGCGCAGTATCACTTTAGGAGATATATTGATCCGTTCCGGTGAGCACGATGTCATCGCCGCCGGGGGAATGGAATCGATGAGCCAGGCACCGTTTTTTGTCCAAGGTGCCCGCTTCGGTCTGAAAATGGGCGATCGTGCATTTCACGACATGATGGTTTATGACGGCTTGACATGCACATTTACCGGTGTGCATATGGGCAGCTATGGCAATGCCGTTGCCGAAGCGTACGGCATTACCAGGGAGAAGCAGGATCAATGGTCGCTTCGCAGTCACGAGCGGGCAACGGCCGCGATGCGGGACAATAAATTCGCGGCGGAAATCGTGCCGGTGGAGGTGATGCAGCGAAAAGGAGCGCCCGCCGTTGTGACGGCAGATGAATCGCCGCGTGCGGACACTACCTTGGAAAAGCTGGCAACGCTGAAGCCGGTTTTTGGAGCGGGGGGAACGATTACCGCAGGAAATGCGCCGGGAGTGAATGACGGAGCAGCGGCAATGATTCTGATGGCTGAGGAAAAGGCGGTATCGCTCGGACTTGAGCCGCTGGCGACAATTATTTCCCACACGCAATTGGCCGTGGAGCCGGAAAATTTCCCGAAAACACCGGGACTCGCCATTCAAAAGCTGCTTCATAAGACGGGGAAAACCGTTGCCGACATTGATTTATTTGAAATAAACGAAGCGTTTGCCTCAGTGGCGCTCACAGGCAATCAAGTTGCCGGTCTCGATCCTGACAAAGTGAATGTCAACGGCGGCGCCGTCGCCCTCGGTCACCCGATTGGGGCAAGCGGGACACGCATTGTCTTGACGCTTGCCTATGAGCTGAAGCGCCGCGGCGGCGGCCTCGGAATTGCGGCGATTTGCAGCGGCGGCGGCCAAGGGGATGCCATCATGCTGGAAGTGCGGTAAAGCAGATAAAGCGAAAGCAGCGCAGGAATATGTATTCGCCAAGGAGGGCCGCGATGAAAATCAAGACAGTAATGGTAGCAGGAGCGGGGCAGATGGGCTCCGGCATCGCGCAAGTATGCGCCATGCACGGGTATGCCGTTATTCTTCATGATTTGAAGGAGGAATTTGTGGAACGAGGGCGACAGGCGATCGCCGGACAACTGCAGAAGCTGGTGAAGAAACGCCGGATTGCCGTCACAGATATGGAGCAATACCTCGGCCGGATTCATTCCTCCGTGCAGTTGAAAAATGCGCAAAAGGCGGATATTGTCATCGAAGCCGCCGTAGAAAATATCGAAATTAAGAAAAACTTATTTGCCCAGCTGGACGAACTGGCGGCGGAGCATACGATTTTGGCAACGAATACATCTTCGCTGCCGATCACGGAAATCGCCGCTGCGACAAAGCGTTCGGAAAAGGTCATCGGCATGCATTTTATGAACCCGGTGCCGGTGATGAAGCTCGTGGAAATTATCCGCGGGCTGGCAACGGCCGAGGACGTGTACCGCCTCGTGCGGGAAATGGCTGTTTCCTTGGAAAAGACCCCTGTTGAGGTGAACGATTTTCCCGGGTTTGTGTCCAACCGGATTTTAATGCCGATGATTAATGAAGCGATTTATACCGTATATGAAGGGGTTGCTTCTCCGGAAGACGTGGATCAGGTGATGAAGCTCGGCATGAATCACCCGATGGGACCGCTTGCGCTCGCCGATTTTATCGGTCTTGACACGTGTCTGTCGATCATGGAGACACTTCACAGCGGCTTCGGTGACGACAAGTACCGGCCATGCCCGCTGTTGCGCAAATATGTCAAGGCCGGCTGGCTTGGGAAAAAAACAGGCAGAGGCTTTTACACATATGACAACGCTTAATGTTTGTTGAACATACGCTGTAGGAGCCTGTTTAAATCGTGAGTGTTCAAAAAGATAAAAAACGATCTTTTTGAACACTTACTCTTAGTTTGAAACAGCGAGGTGACACCAATGAAACTTGCCTTTACAGATGAGCAGGAAATGCTTCAGAAAATGGTGCGGCAATTTGCCGAAGAAAAAGTTGCGGCAGCGGTGGGACGAATGGAGACCCGCGACGAGTTTCCGAAAGAATTGATCAATGAGCTTGGCGCGCTCGGAATGATGGGCATCCCCATTCCGGAAAAATACGGCGGTGCCGGCATGGACTACGTTTCTTACATCCTAGCCATTCATGAACTGTCCCGAGTCAGTGCAACTGTTGGCGTGATCCTTTCTGTCCATACTTCCGTCGGTTCGATTCCGATCCTGAAGTTCGGGACGGAAGAGCAAAAGCAACGCTATCTTCCGCGGCTGGCTGCCGGAGAGTATTTAGGAGCGTTTGCCTTGACGGAGGCGGGGGCCGGCAGCGATGCAGCAAACCTAAAAACAACGGCGGTAAAAAAAGGGGAGCATTATCTGTTGAACGGCGCCAAGCTGTTCATCACAAACGGCGGCGCGGCGGACACGTATATTGTGTTTGCCAAGACTGACCCGACCGCAGGGAGAAAAGGCGTGTCCGCATTTATCGTTGAAAGACATACGCCGGGGCTTTTTATTGGTGTGAAGGAGAAAAAAATGGGGTTGAACGGCTCCAGCACAACCTCTCTTTCCTTTGAGGATGCCGTTGTACCGGCGGCAAATTTATTGGGAGAAGAAGGGCAAGGCTTTCGCATTGCTCTTGCCAACTTAACCATCGGGAGGATCGGGATCGCAGCCCAGGCATTGGGGATCGCTGAAGGGGCGTTGAATGCCGCTGTAAACTATGCGAGGGAAAGAAAGCAATTTGGCAAGCCGATCGGAGAGCACCAGGGGGTTTCCTTTAAAATCGCCGATATGGCCACGAAGGTGGAGGCTGCCAAATTGCTGACTTACCGGGCGGCAGATTTGGAAAACCGCGGCATACCATGCAGCAATGAAGCATCGATGGCCAAGCTGTTCGCCTCCGACACCGCGATGGCAGCTGCCGTTGAGGCGGTTCAAATTTTCGGCGGCTACGGCTACACGAAGGAGTATCCGGTAGAACGATTTTTCCGCGACGCAAAAGTGACGCAAATTTATGAAGGAACAAATGAAATACAGCATATTGTCTTGAGCAAAGGCCTGTTGGGGCGTTAGACGGTTGCCAAAAAAAGACATGAACAGCGGAAATCAGGACAGCCGGAAATGCCGGTGCCTGCCATTTGCTGATAACGATCGCTAGAAGATACAGAAGCTAAAGAGAAAAGGGGGAAGGACGGATGTTGTTTCAATTATCGGAGGAGCAGGAAATGATCCGCAAAATGGTGCGGGAGTTTGCCGAGAAGGAAGTTGGGCCTACCGCTGCGGAACGGGACGAAGAAGAGCGGTTTGACCGAGCGATTTTTGACCAGATGGCTGAGCTTGGCCTCACGGGTATCCCGTGGCCGGAAGCGTACGGCGGCATCGGCGGGGATTACTTAAGCTACGTCATCGCCGTGGAGGAGCTGTCCCGAGTGTGCGCCTCCACCGGGGTGACCTTGTCGGCGCATATCTCCCTGGCCGGCTGGCCGATTTATACCTTTGGCACGGAAGCGCAGAAGCAGAAATATTTGCGGCCGCTGGCGGAAGGAAAAAAAATCGGCGCCTACGGCCTGACCGAATCAGGGTCAGGGAGCGACGCCGCGAACATGAAAACGACGGCGGTGAAAGATGGGGACGACTATATTTTGAACGGTGCGAAAATTTTTATCACCAATGCCGGCGAAGCGGAAATTTACGTGGTATTTGCCTTGACGGATCCGGAGAAAAAACACCGGGGCTGCTCGGCATTTATTGTGGAAAAGGGAACACCCGGGTTTTCGATGGGAAAAAAAGAACGCAAATTAGGGATTCGTTCCTCGCCGACCTTGGAAATAATTTTTGACCAGTGCCGTGTGCCGCAAGAAAACCTGCTCGGAAAAGAAGGGGACGGATTCAAAATCGCGATGATGACCCTGGACGGCGGCAGAAACGGCATTGCCGCTCAGGCTGTCGGCATTGCCCAAGGGGCGTTGGACGCCGCCGTCAACTATGCGAAGGAGCGGAAGCAGTTCGGGAAACCGATCGGCGCCCAGCAGGCGATCGCCTTTAAAATCGCCGACATGGCAACGAAGGTGGAAGCGGCACGTTTATTAACTTATCAGGCTGCCTGGCGAGAAAGTGAAGGCCTGCCTTACGGGAAGGAATCGGCGATGTCCAAGCTGTTTGCCGGCGACGCGGCAATGGCGGTGACAGTGGAAGCGGTCCAGGTGTTCGGCGGCTACGGCTATATAAAGGAATATCCGGTGGAGCGCTATATGCGCGATGCCAAAATTACGCAAATTTACGAAGGAACAAATGAAATCCAAAGGCTCGTCATTTCGAAAATGCTGTTGAAGGAGTAAGTTCATCGGCAGGTGTACGGTCGCGATGAGAAGAAAAGCGGGGTGAGGCAGATGGACTTGGCGGAAAGAGTTCTGTGCGGCGAACAGCGGGCGGTGGCAAAAGCGATCTCGCTTCTTGAGGATCGGAAGCCGGAGCACCGTTCCCTCATGTCCCGCCTTTATCCCCATGCCGGCAATGCCCATGTCATCGGCATCACCGGCTCTCCGGGAGCGGGAAAAAGCTCGTTGGTAAACGGGCTGTTGAAGGCATGGCGGCAAGCAGGGAAAAAGGTGGCAGTGATCGCCGTTGATCCCACCAGTCCCTTTTCCGGCGGCGCACTGCTGGGAGACCGAGTGCGAATGCGTGACCATGAGGCGGACGACGGTGTTTTTATCCGGAGCATGGGCACGAGAGGAAGTCTCGGCGGGCTGTCGGAGGCATGCCAGGATGTCGTTCGCTTACTGGACGCTGCAAGGTATGATCACGTCGTTGTGGAGACTGTCGGCGTCGGGCAAGCCGAACTGGACATTATGAAAACGGCCGATACCGTCGCTCTGGTGCTCTACCCTTCCGGCGGCGATGTCATTCAAGCCTTCAAGGCAGGAATCATGGAGATTGCCGACGTGTTTATCATCAATAAAGCGGATCTTCCCGGGAAAGAGCAGCTCAGAGGGGAACTGGAAGACTTGCTGCATCTGACGGAGCGTAAGGAGGAGTGGATACCGCCGATTTTTGAAACGGTTTCCACGGAAAACACGGGCATGCGCCAGGTAACCGCGGGGATGAAGGCGCATCATGACTATCTTGCTTCTTCGGGAAAAAAAGCGGTGCGGCGCCTCCGGCAGAAAGAGCAGGAAGTGATGAAGCGGTTGCAGGAACAGTTTTCAGCAGAAATTACGCCGGTAGTTAAACAAGCATTTTTGACCAGCAAGCTGGACGACAGTTTGCGCGTATGGGATCCGTACGGACAGGCGGAAACGATTTTCAAGCAATGGAAGCAGCAGTTTCACATCAACGAGGAGGAGAAGCACGAATGAAAAAAAAGCAGGTTCCATCGCTGGTCAAGGATCAGCGTCTGATTCATCTGCGGCGGGAGCAAATTGTAAAGGCTGCCGTCGAGCTTTTTCATCAAAAAGGATTTCACGGTACGACAACAAGGGAAGTGGCCCAGACGTCGGGATTCAGCATTGGGACGCTGTATGAATACATCGGCTCCAAGGAAGATATTTTATACCTCGTCTGTGACGCGGTGTATGAAGAAATTGTGGAAAAATGGGAACGGTTGGTGGATGAAAATCTCCACGGGATCAATCGGCTGTATCAAATCATTGACGCCTATTTCCGGGTTGTTCACGTGATGCAGAATGAAGTCCTCGTCATGTATCAGGAATCGAAATCGCTGTCTGACGATGCGCTGAATTATGTTTTGCAAAAGGAACTGAGCATAAAATCCATTTTTGAAAAAGAGCTGCGGGCATGCCGGGATGCTGGATTGATCCGTTTGAACGAGGAGGAAATATCCCTTGCCTGCCACAATATTCTTGTTGCTGGTCATATGTGGACTTTTCGCCGCTGGATTGTGCAAAAAGAATATGATATTGACGCCTATTGCCGTTGGCAAATTCAGCAGTTATTTCGCGGGATGAACATGAAGGCTGAAGCCGCCTTCTCCAATCTTCCTACTTAAACTAATCCAAGACAGCGTGAACATTCTTTGAAAACGCAATTGGCGGTAATGCTTTTAGCGAGTGGATGGAAAGGAAAACTGAAACAGGGGGGGAGTACATGAAGCGCTACACATCACAACGTCCGGTTCGTTTTGTCACGGCGTCGAGCTTGTTTGACGGTCACGACGCCTCCATAAATATCATGCGCCGAATGCTTCAGGCATCAGGGGCGGAAGTGATTCACCTAGGACACAACCGCTCCGTGGAGGAGATCGTTCAGGCGGCGATTCAGGAAGATGTCCACGGCATCGCGATTTCGTCCTATCAAGGAGGGCATGTGGAATATTTTAAATACTTATATGATCTGCTTCAGGAAAAACAGGCAGGACATATAAAGATTTTCGGCGGCGGGGGCGGTGTCATCATTCCACCGGAAATCAAAGAAATTCAGGACTACGGTGTATGCCGGATCTTCTCTCCGGAAGACGGTCGGCGGCTCGGACTGCAGGGGATGATCAATGAGATGCTGGAGTGCTGTGATGTTTCTCTCGACGATGTGTCAGGACTGTCGCAGGAAAGCTTGCAGGAGCGTGAAATACGTACCGTCGCACGGCTGATCAGCATTGCGGAAAAACGGGCGTTCCGGGAACAACTGAATGCCGAAGCAGCGGCGCTATTTGAACGGGAAATTGTTGGTCGCCCGCTGCCGGAGACGCCTGTCCTCGGAATCACCGGAACGGGTGGCGCCGGAAAAAGCTCGTTAACAGATGAAATCGTCCGCCGCTACTTAAGCGCTTTTGATGACAAAACGTTGGCGATTCTTTCTGTTGACCCGACGAAACGAAAAACCGGCGGCGCTTTACTAGGAGACCGCATCCGTATGAACGCGATTCATTCCCCGCGGGTATATATGCGCTCCTTGGCGACAAGAGACAGTCGTCAGGAGCTGTCGAAGGCGATTGCGGAGGCAATCCGTATCGTCAAGCTTGCCGGCTACGAGTTGATTATTGTTGAAACGAGCGGTATCGGACAAGGGGATGCGGCGATCACCGATGTCGCCGATCTATCGATGTATGTGATGACGAGCGAATTTGGCGCGCCGACGCAGCTGGAAAAAATCGATATGATAGATTACGCCGATATCATCGCCATCAACAAATTTGATCGAAAAGGGTCGGATGACGCCTTAAGGGAAGTAAGAAAACAGTATCAACGCAGCCATATGCTGTTTGAAGTCCGGCCGGAGGAAATGCCTGTCTTCGGAACGATTGCCAGCCAGTTCAACGACGCCGGCACAAACCGTCTGTTTTATGAGCTTATTCAGCTGTTGAACAAGCGTTGTGGAGCAGGCTGGCATACCGAGATTGGAAAAGGAGAGGAGATCACGATAAAAAAGGGCATTATTCCTCCTGAACAAATTCAATACTTACGGGAAATTGCCCAGGCTGTCCGAAGCTATCACCAGCAGACAGAGACGGAAATGAAAACAGCCCGGCGGCTGTTTCAACTCGACGGAGCGCTGGCGGCATTAACTGAGCATGGGATGAATGGTGGAGGCGGCGGGCAAAACTCGGATTCTAAGCTGTCCGAAGAACATGACAGGCGAGAAGCTCTTTCCAAGCTGCCTGACAAACACAGGCATCAACCTCCCGTGGAGAGGGCCACAGCTGAGGCCGCGCCGTGTCAGCAGCGGGAATGGACCGCGCTGACCGAACTGCGGGAAATTTATCGGAACGCTCTTTTGCCGGAGACGATGGCCGCTCTTGATGCATGGGGAAAAAAGAAGCAAGCGTACGCTCAGAATGAATTTGTCATGAACATCCGTGATAAAAAAATAGTGACGCCGTTAAAAACGCGGAGCCTTTCCGGGTTGGATATTCCGAAGGTAGCGTTGCCGCGGTTCGCCGATTACGGGGAAATCGTCCGCTGGCTTCGTTCGGAAAATGTTCCGGGTGAGTTCCCGTATACGGCCGGCGTCTTCCCGTTCAAGCGGCAAGGGGAGGACCCGAAGCGGCAGTTTGCCGGAGAAGGCGGGCCAAAGCGGACGAACCGCCGGTTTCACTACTTATCGCAGGCCGATGATGCCAAGCGGTTGAGCACGGCCTTTGATTCGGTAACATTATACGGAGAGGACCCGGGGTACCGGCCTGATGTTTACGGGAAGATCGGCGAGAGCGGTGTCAGTATTTGTACCCTTGATGATATGAAACTGCTGTACGATGGATTTGATCTGTGTGCGCCGGCTACCTCTGTATCGATGACCATCAATGGCCCTGCTCCGATTATTCTCGCCATGTTTATGAATACGGCCATTGAACAGCAAGTGGCTGCGTTCCAAGAGAAACATGGAATTTTTCCCGACGAGCAGCAGTTGGCGGATATAAAGGCGCGGACGTTGTCCACGGTGCGAGGGACGGTGCAGGCGGATATTCTCAAGGAGGATCAGGGGCAGAATACGTGCATTTTTTCGACGGAGTTTGCCTTAAGGATGATGGGGGATATTCAGCAATATTTCATTGACTGGAAGGTGCGGAATTATTATTCGGTGTCGATCAGCGGATACCATATTGCCGAGGCCGGGGCGAATCCGATCAGTCAACTGGCGTTCACGCTGGCCAACGGTTTTACGTACGTGGAGTATTATTTGAGCCGCGGGATGGATATTGATGATTTTGCGCCGAATTTGTCGTTTTTCTTCAGCAATGGCTTGGACCCGGAATACACGGTGATCGGACGGGTAGCGCGCCGTATCTGGGCGGTGGCGATGCGCGACAGGTACGGCGGCAACGAACGGAGCCAGAAGCTGAAATATCATATTCAGACTTCGGGGCGGTCGCTGCATGCGATGGAGGTGGATTTCAACGATATTCGGACGACGTTGCAGGCACTGTTGGCGATTTATGATAATTGCAATTCGCTGCACACGAATGCGTATGATGAGGCGGTGACCACGCCGACGGAGGAAAGCGTGCGCCGGGCGATGGCGATTCAGCTGATTATTACGAAGGAGCTTGGCTTGGCGAAGAATGAGAATCCGCTACAAGGCTCGTTTGTGATTGAGGAGCTGACGGATCTCGTGGAGGAAGCGGTGCTGATGGAATTGGAGCGGATCAGTGACCGCGGCGGTGTGCTGGGAGCGATGGAAACGCAGTATCAGCGTGGAAAAATCCAGGAGGAGTCGCTTTTATATGAAACGCTTAAGCATAGCGGCCAGCTGCCGATCATCGGGGTGAACACGTACTTAAATCCGGAAGCGTCGTCGGAGGGGGAGTTCCAGATGGAGCTGGCCCGGGCTTCGAAAGAGGAGAAGGAAGAGCAGATTCAACGGTTGCGAGCTTTTCAGGAGCGGCATGCACAGGAGGCGGAAGCTGCGCTTGCGAGGCTGAAGGCAGCGGCCTTGAGCGGAGGGAATTTGTTTGCGGAGCTGATGGAAACCGTGAAGGTGGCAAGTCTCGGTCAGATTACCGGCGCGCTGTATGAGGTTGGGGGCCAGTACAGGAGAAATTTGTAAAAAGGAGAAGCTGTGAACAGGCCTGTTCCGCGCGCTTTTCCCGAAAAAACGTGAATCTGGTCGGAAGGGAATCGTATGAAAGTTGCAGTGTCTCGAAAGAGTCGGGATTGGGCCGGAAGGGAATCGTATAAGAGTTGCAGTGTCCCGAAAATTGCCTGACATTGACCTGGCCCAACCTGGCTCAAGCAGACCTGTTTGAAAGCAACAGCTTTAAATTTTGTCATAGCAGTCTGTCCGATGAAACGATAAATGCAGATGTTTATTAAAATTGCCTTTAAAATCTGGCGGTGTAACCTTTTTCAATGAAGTTCATGCCGCACACATTTACATTTTTCATCTGCAGCCCAGTCTCGCTTGGCAATCTGCTAACAAGCCGTTATGGCGCCGCACGCCAGTCTTTTCCCGGCGTTTCCACATGGCTGTGTACGGTAGTCGTCAGGATTGGCGTGGATGATGACTGCCTTGCCGATGACATCAGCCACCGAAAACTTATTTGTAAAAAAGGACATATGCGCAAAACCATTATTCGAAAACAGGACAGGAAAGTCACCGGCATGGTTTCCGTGTGGCTGCTTTGACGGATTCCAGTGTTCTCCGGCAGCGAGAAACGGTTCTTCCGGGTTCCCCACTTCGCAATTCCCGCATTCATGCAAATGGAAGCCATGAGGGCCTATCGGCTCTTTATCATTAGCCGCCGGCCGGTATCGCGGCAAACCTGTTATTCTTGCTGATACACAGCAGCCCCCCGGGACATCTTTGAAGTAAACAGTACCGCTTATGTCAGGCGCCAATGGGCCGCCCTTCATCATTGCGAGAGCTACTGTTGGAAGAAGAAACATGTGAATACCCCCTTTCTAAGTACTCGAAGTTTTTGAAACATGCAAGCCGGTATGGTGCCGCAATTATCTATGCTATTGTGTATGTAGAGATGATGCTTAAAGATATACCGAATGCCTATTTGTACATCCCGGAAAAACTTTTTAGAAACAAAACGATCGAACCAAGTGCAGGAGCAAGGATTTTAGTGGAGAAAAATGTTGAGAGGTACTGGCATAATTTTATAAGATGTGTTTATAATGAAAGGTATGAATTTATTGCATCCGTAAAGTATAATAAAAATAGACTGATACGGGTGCAATCGCAATACATATTTATTTAGAACGATTGGAGTTTTTAAGTAAAAACAACAATGCTGCAGGGTGGACTCTCCCTTTCCCTTATGGATGAAAAAATGCCCGTTCTGCTGGAAAAATACGAGGGCGAAAGTTCACGCTGCGCCCCATAAAAGAGGCTTTGAGCTACAGGAAACGTAAAAGCAATTTTTCCAAACGGCTACCGGAAATATCGCTATAGAAATTTTTGTTGAAAGGAAGTGCCAGTCGTGAGCATCAAACAGTACAGTGAGGAGCAGCTAAAGGAAATGGCCATGCTTGAAGTTGCTTATGAGATTTTAAATGAAGGAAAGGATCCGTTTGATTATCATACTTTGCTGAAGCGAGTTGTGGAAGCAAAGGAAATAACAGAAGAAGAGATGACCAAACGGATTGCTCATTTGTATACGGAAATGTCAATGGATGGACGTTTCGTCAACATCGGGGAGAATCGCTGGGGACTTCGGTCCTGGTATCCGTTTGATCAGACGGAAGAGGAGCTGTCTCAGGCGAACAAAACGCGTAAAAAACGTCGCGACGATGAAGACGATGATTATTACGTTGAAGAAGACTTTGAAGATTTCGATGAATTCGAGGATCTTGAAGATGAACTGGATGAACTGGCGAATGAGGATGATGAGGATTTTGAAGAAGAAAGCCTCGATGAAGAAGAAGAGGAAGAGGAATTTCCTGGAGACGACTTTGATTCCGAAGAATCGGAAGATGATTTGTTGTAAGAACTGTACAATACGATAAAATGCAATCTTTTTGAACAAACACGATAAAACCGACCTTGACTTTTCTCAGAGAACCCGCTAAAATCATTTTTGGGCTTTACAATTATTTAAAATATGAAAGCATGCGTATAGATGACAAAAGTGCCCCCTCTTAATTTTGAGGCGGGCGCTTTTGTTTTTTATCATTTTTGAACACACTCTAAAAGAGCATTTTCAAAAAGGCAATGGTTCCGCTCGATGCGCCCCAATTCCGCCTAAGCACTGCCCACGTCCTGTGGGCAACGGCGGAATGTCACCATCGTGGTTCCGAGAAAACCACTCATAGCTGGCTTGAGAAGCATGCATCGGCTTCACTCCATTGTCTCTTCCTCTGCTAGTATTGCTCTGACGTCTATCCGTCGAGACAGCTCGCAGCTTCTCAGTGAAGCCCGGCTCGTTGCTTCGTGTTTGTTCCAAAAGATAAAAAGTGAACTTTTTGAACAAACGCTTAAAACATAAATTCATTAAAAGTGAGGGACTTGGATCATGACAACGAAGTACATTTTCGTCACCGGCGGCGTAGTATCTTCTTTAGGGAAAGGGATTACTGCAGCATCCTTAGGCCGCTTGTTAAAAAATCGAGGGTTGAAGGTAACGATTCAAAAATTCGATCCATATATTAACGTGGATCCGGGAACAATGAGTCCTTATCAGCATGGGGAAGTATTTGTTACCGATGACGGGGCAGAGACCGATCTCGATTTAGGACATTATGAACGCTTTATCGATATTAATTTAGGAAAATACAGCAACGTGACGACGGGAAAAGTATATTCCTCGGTTATTAAAAAAGAGCGCCGGGGGGATTATCTAGGTGGAACTGTCCAAGTCATTCCACATATCACGAATGAAATTAAGGATCGCGTGTTCCGCGCGGCCAAACACGGAAATCCGGATGTCGTTATTACTGAAATTGGTGGAACTGTCGGGGACATCGAGAGCCTGCCTTTCCTTGAAGCCATCCGGCAGATTAAAAGCAATGTCGGCGCGGAGAACGTCATGTATATTCATTGTACGTTAATTCCATACTTATCCGCTGCCGGAGAGATGAAATCAAAGCCGACACAGCATAGCGTGAAGGAACTGCGCAGCTTGGGAATTCAGCCGAACGTGATTGTCGTTCGCACGGAGCGCCCCGTGCCGGAAGACATGAAGGACAAAATTGCGCTTTTCTGCGACATCGAAAAGGATGCGGTGATTGAAGCGCGCGACGCGGAAACGTTATATGAGGTGCCGCTTGATCTGCAGCGGCAGAATCTGGATGATTATGTTTGTAAATACTTAGGATTGAAATGTCAGGATGCCGACATGACGGAATGGATTCGCCTCGTTGAGAAGGTAAAGAATTTGTCCGGGAAAGTGAAGATTGCCCTTGTCGGCAAATACGTGGCTCTTCAGGACGCTTATTTGTCCGTTGCCGAAGCGCTGAGACATGGGGGCTACCATTTTGATTCCGATATTGAAATTGATTGGATTCAATCGGAAAATGTTACGAGAGAAAACGCAGCGGAATTATTGTCCGGAGCTGACGGTATATTGATCCCCGGCGGCTTTGGGGATCGTGGCATAGAAGGGAAAATCGCCGCAATTGAATACGCCCGTGTTAATAAAGTGCCAATGCTTGGAATATGCTTGGGGATGCAGCTTGCTTCTGTTGAATATGCAAGAAACGTGCTCGGTATGGAAGGGGCAAACTCTTCAGAGTTAGATCCGGATACGAGCTATCCGATCATCGACTTGCTTCCTGAACAGAAAGACGTGGAGGATTACGGCGGAACGCTCCGACTCGGATTGTATCCATGCAAACTGAAGGAAGGCACGCTTGCTTTTAAAGCTTACGAAGAACAGGTTGTTTATGAGCGTCATCGTCACCGCTATGAATTTAATAACGAGTACCGGGATCAAATGGAAGCAGCCGGCTTTGTTTTTTCCGGGACAAGCCCGGACGGCCGCCTCGTCGAAATTATTGAAATGAAAGATCATCCGTTTTTTGTTGCGTCGCAATTTCATCCCGAATTCGTCTCCCGGCCGACTCGCCCGCAACCACTGTTCCGTGATTTTATCGCCGCCAGCATTGCTGGCAAACAACGATAGTTGCTTTTGGAATACTGGGGGAGTGCCTCAAATCGGTATTTTACCTTTTGAGGCACCCTTTTTTGTTTGCTTGAACGTGAAAAGAAAGCGGACATCTTTCAAGCCTGCGAGCGTCCAGCCGCGCACACAGATTAGCGCAAGCTTACATCTCATACTCCTCTAGGAATTCCAGTACAATGAAGTACAGCTGATAAAATAAATGCAGCGCCGCCAGCAGGTGAGGTTTTCCAATGCGCCTGCCGTCGTCAAGTGGTACGAAGCCTTTGGATATTCCGGTGGAAAAATGATACTGGCAATCTGTTGTCCAGGTTGTCTGATATGCCTCGTCTGCTTTTTCCGTTATGCCGGGAGAAGAGATACCGATGACTTGAGCGCCGTTTTCCGCAGCTTTTTTTACGATGGCCGCGGCTGTTTCGCTGCCGGGGTCCGGAGAGAAGACGAGAACTACATCCAGCTCGGAAAAGCGTGTTTCCGCAGTGCTTTCCACGATTGAAGGAAGCGCATCCTCTCCAAGCAATGCCTGCTGAACGATGCCGCGAAGTTCTTTTTCCCCGTAAATATACAGCTGTCCCTCACTGATAATCGCCTGCGACACGAGGCGGGCCGCTTCTTCCATATCCAATTCGTAATCCTGAAAACGCTGCAGTAACCCTTGTAATTGTGTTTGAAATATTTTCATCTTGATCCAACCTTTCATCTATGATTTTGTCGTCCGTCTAAGTATCGTGAACTGATCACGTCCTGCGTCAGCGATGAACTGCGCCAAATTTCATTGCTGGCGCGTACTCGTTTTTTCATCACGGCTTTATTTTACCAGTCCCGCCTTATTTGACAAAGCCTGGATTCTATCGCTTGCAGGTGAAAAGAGCCACTACAGTGACGGTTGTAAAAAAATCCTGGTAAAAAGATTGTCGTAAAAATGCGGCCATTGATTTAGGCTGCAATGGCATCGCTCGTTCCGCGCTGCTATGAGAAACCCACTCATACTCATAGCAGGCTTTTAAAATGATGCAACGGCTTCGCGTATTGCTTAGAGGCACTAGATAAAGGGAAAAAGCGCCCTTTTTCAGCTGGCCCTGTAAAAAAAAGTGACATTTTTTTGTATTTCACCATAAATAAAGAAGGAATTTCGCAATAAAAAGCGAATTCAATGTAGTTGTAAAGCAAGATTTGATGGCTATACATACATAAACAATCAGCTGCAGTGTCATCATCTTGATCCTGCTAGTTTAAAAAGGAGGTAGATTGTCTTATGAAGAAAAAGCTGTTAATAGTGGATGATCAATTCGGAATTCGCGTGTTATTGAATGAGGTTTTCGAGAAAGACGGTTACAAAACGTTGCAGGCTTCCAACGGAAAAGCAGCCTTGAAGATCGTCGAGGAGGAAAATCCGGATCTGATTTTACTGGACATGAAAATTCCCGGTATGGATGGATTGGAAATTTTACGCGAAATCAAAAAAATGGGCGCCAACTCAAAAGTGATCATGATGACGGCATACGGCGAGCTTGAAATGATAAATGAGGCAATGCAGTTGGGCGCATTGACACACTTTGCCAAGCCATTTGATATTGATGAAGTCCGGGACGAAGTAAGGAATTATATTCATTCATAAGAAAATTTGTCAAACGTTGTTATTACAAATTGACAAGAATTCTTAACAATTTCACATGAATTTCATTCTTCGTATGCTATAATAGTTCGTGTGAGTCAACCTTGAATGGATTTGGCTGTGGCCGACAGGTTCATGGCTTTTTTCACGTAAACTTCTGAATGTTACATAGGACAAGGATAAGCAGACTAAATCATGTAAATATTATTAGTAGTTTAGTGTGTGTTCAAAAAGAGGACATAGCTTTACTTCTCTATATAACGTTCGTAAAGAAGTGGCCATTCATTATGGTGGATGAATAACGCACGTGAATGTCAAAGGAGGATAAAACGTATGCCTTTAGTATCAATGAAAGAAATGCTGGAAGATGCAAAAGCCGGCGGCTACGCAGTAGGACAATTTAACTTGAACAACCTTGAGTTTACTCAGGCGATTCTGCAAGCTGCTGAAGAAGAACAGTCCCCTGTAATTTTGGGAGTTTCTGAAGGAGCTGCCCGCTATATGGGAGGGTTCTTCACCGTTGTGAACATAGTGGAAGGATTGATGGCTGACTACAACATTACTGTTCCTGTTGCGATTCATCTGGATCACGGTTCCAGCTTTGAAAAGTGTGTGGAAGCAATGTATGCAGGCTTCACTTCTGTCATGATCGACGGATCTCACCATCCGCTGGAAGAAAACATTGCTTTAACAAAAAAAGTAGTGGAGGTAGCCCATACACTTGGTGTGTCGGTTGAAGCGGAATTAGGCCGTATCGGCGGACAGGAAGATGACCTGGTGGTGGACGACGCGGATGCAGCGTATGCAATCCCTTCTGAGTGTGACCAATTGGTACGTGAAACCGGTGTGGACTGCTTTGCTCCTGCATTAGGCTCCGTACACGGACCTTACAAAGGGGAACCGAATCTTGGCTTTGACCGCATGGAGGAAATCGGCAAGTTAACTGGCCTGCCGCTTGTGCTTCACGGCGGAACGGGGATTCCTACACACGACATTCAAAAAGCAATTTCTCTAGGAACTGCAAAAATCAACGTTAACACAGAAAATCAGATTGCGTCCGCAAAGCGTGTTCGCGAAGTTCTTGCAGAAAAGCCGAATGAGTATGATCCGCGTAAATACTTAGGACCTGCCCGCGAAGCGATTAAGGAAACAGTAATCGGCAAAATGCGCGAGTTTGGTTCTTCCAATAAAGCATAAAACATCCTTTAAGTATGTGTTCAAAAAGGAGGACATAACAGCGGCAAGAAGGTCGAAGCGCGACAGCCACGAGCAGCGGAGCGTACAAGGGCGTACGTGAGCAGCGGAGGGGCAGAGCAATGAAGAGATTCGCAGGCGCTGTATCCCGGACTTTTTGAACATCCTTTAAGTATGTGTTCAAAAAGGAGGACATAACAGCGGCAAGAAGGTCGAAGCGCGACAGCCACGAGCAGCGGAGCGTACAAGGGACGTACGTGAGCAGCGGAGGGGCAGAGCAATGAAGAGATTCGCAGGCGCTGTATCCCGGACTTTTTGAACATCCTTTAAGAAGAAAGTTGGTGGCAGCTTCACGTAAGCTGTCAACCAGCTTTCCTTTTCGTCTTCATTCGTCACAATCTTCGGAAAAAAGTAAACGTTTACCGATAATATGATATTTTCTATCATTATATTTATGATTAATCCAGCCTCTTCGCCGTGGTAATAAAAAAGTAGAGGAATTACGGAGAAGTAAATAGAAATTATTAATAGATCGGTTTTAAAATCATGGAGGTGCAGAGCATGAAATTTTTTATTGACACAGCAAATTTGGATGAAATTAAACAAGCCCATCAGCTGGGAATTTTGTCCGGGGTTACCACGAATCCTTCACTGGTGGCAAAGGAAGGGGTAAACTTTCATGAGCGTCTAAAAGCGATTACGGAAGTAGTGACAACCGGGTCGGTTAGTGCTGAAGTCATTGCCACGGATGCAGCTGGGATGATTGAAGAAGGAAAAGAACTGGCGGCGATTGCTCCAAACATTACAATTAAGGTTCCAATGACATTGGAGGGGCTGAAAGCTGTCCGCGCCTTCAGTGAACTTAATATCAGCACAAATGTAACACTTGTTTTTTCCGTAAATCAAGCGTTGCTGGCAGCGCGCGCCGGTGCAACATATGTTTCACCGTTCCTAGGAAGACTTGATGACATCGGTCATGACGGACTTGAACTTATTTCTAAAATTGCCGAAGTCTTTGATCTGCATGGTATTTCGACGGAGATCATCGCTGCGTCCATCCGCCATCCGCAGCATGTGACGGAATCAGCCTTGCGCGGGGCACATATTGCTACGATTCCGTTCCAGGTTATCCGCCAGCTTGTTCAACATCCTTTGACTGATGCCGGGATTGAAAGATTTCTGAGTGACTGGGAAAAGACGAAAAAATCGTAATATGTATGTTTCTTGTACCATGTCTAAAATGGATTTGAACCGTATAAAATGGTAGATAGAGCTCGTTTGTGGTACGATTTTATTAGAGTGTTCAACAGGAGGACATTCACGTGCCAAGAAGTTTGAGGCGCGGCAATTACACGTGGAGGAACGACGAGGAGCATACTATAGAAGTGAAGTAACAGCGCAGTTGCGATATTCGCCGGTAGTATTTCCAGGATTTTTTAAACGTCCTCTAAAACGTCAAACTTAGAAAGACAGAAGGGAAGCTGGTTATGGAAAAACTATTAATCGAAGGCGGCCGTCCATTGGAAGGAACTGTTCAAATCAGCGGAGCTAAAAACAGTGCTGTCGCATTGATACCAGCAGCGATTTTAGCAGATTCTCCGGTCACGATTGATAATCTTCCGGACATTTCGGACGTGGAAACTTTAGCACAGTTATTAGAAGAAATTGGAGGACGAACGGAACTGAACGGCGACACGCTCGTCGTTCATCCGGAGGGAATGTTTGCCATGCCGCTTCCAAACGGCCGTGTTAAAAAATTGCGCGCGTCCTATTATATGATGGGTGCGATGCTTGGTAAATTCAAAAAAGCAGTGATCGGTCTTCCGGGCGGCTGCAATCTCGGGCCAAGACCGATTGATCAACATGTAAAAGGATTTGAAGCGCTTGGTGCAACGGTGACAAATGAACAAGGGGCGATTTATCTGCAAGCCGATGAGCTCATCGGCGCAAGAATCTACCTGGATGTTGTCAGCGTTGGCGCGACCATCAATATCATGCTCGCGGCTGTTTTGGCCAAAGGACGGACGGTTATCGAAAATGCCGCCAAGGAGCCGGAAATTATTGATGTAGCAACACTGTTATCGAATATGGGTGCGCGGATAAAAGGAGCGGGAACAAATGTGATTCGCATTGACGGCGTTGAATCGCTGCACGGATGCCGACATTCCATTATTCCCGACCGGATCGAGGCGGGGACATTCATGATCATTGCGTCGGCAGTGGGAAATAGCGTGCTGATTGATAACGTCATCCCCGATCATGTTGAATCGTTGAGTGCGAAGCTGAGAGAAATGGGAGTAACGGTGGAAGAAGCGGACGATCAGATTTATATTCGCGGCGGCGAACTCCGATCTGTCGATGTCAAAACCCTTGTATACCCTGGATTTCCGACCGATTTACAACAGCCGTTCACATCGTTTTTGACGAAAGCCGACGGTTCAAGCATGGTGACGGATACGATATATAATGCCCGCTTTAAGCATATTGACGAACTGAGAAGGATGGGCGCTAATATAAAAGTGGAAGGGCGCTCTGCCTTGATCAACGGGGGAACGCGTTTGCAAGGGGCTAAGGTGAAAGCAAGTGATTTGCGTGCTGGTGCCGCCCTCGTGGTTGCCGGTTTAATGGCCGACGGAGTGACGGAAATTACCGGTGTTGAGCATATAGACCGCGGCTACGGCCAACTTGAAGAAAAATTAATTGGTCTCGGGGCAATGATCTGGCGTGAGAAGCTTAGCGAAAAAGAAGTGGCTGAGCTGGAAAATGCCTAATATGCTGTATCCCGGCCGTTTTGAACAACATCAACTAATATAAGAGTGATCCAAATCAATTAACAAGGTGAGGGGATATTTTATGGAAAGAAGCTTATCGATGGAATTGGTGAGGGTCACGGAAGCTGCTGCATTGGCCTCTGCGCGTTGGATGGGACGCGGAAACAAGGATGCTGCTGACAAAGCGGCGACGGAGGCAATGCGTGATGTCTTTGACACAGTCCCGATGAAGGGGACCGTCGTTATCGGTGAAGGGGAAATGGATGAGGCGCCGATGCTTTATATCGGGGAAAAACTCGGTAATGGATATGGACCGCGGGTGGACGTGGCGGTAGATCCGTTAGAAGGGACGAATATTGTTGCCAATGGAGAATGGAATGCCTTGGCGGTTATTGCCATTGCCGATAATGGAAATCTTCTCCATGCACCCGATATGTACATGGACAAAATTGCTGTCGGTCCTGAATCGGTAGGAAAAGTAGATATTAATGCATCGGTCACGGACAATCTGAAAGCAGTGGCAAAAGCGAAAAACAAAGATGTGGACGATCTCGTCGTCGCTATTTTAAAGCGAGAAAGACACCGAAAGCATATCGAAGAGATTCGCGTAGCGGGAGCGCGGATTAAGCTCATCGGTGACGGTGATGTAGCGGCAGCCATCAATACAGCCTTTGATAATACCGGGATAGACATCCTTCTCGGAGCAGGTGGAGCACCGGAAGGAGTGCTGGCTGCGGTTGCTTTAAAATGCTTGGGAGGAGAGCTTCAAGGAAAGCTCCTGCCGCAAAATGAGGAAGAATTAAGAAGGTGTAAAAAAATGGGTATTGACAATGTGAATCGTGTGCTGACAATGGATGATCTTGTTCGCGGCGACGATGCGATTTTTGCCGCTACCGGAGTAACGGACGGAGAGCTTCTGAAAGGTGTGCAATACAAAGGAGCCACAGGGAAAACCCAATCGGTTGTTATGAGAGCCAAATCCGGCACGGTCCGCTTTATCGACGGCAAACATATGTTAACAAAAAAACCGGATCTTGTTATACGTTGAGGTCAGGCTGAGCCTGCCTCAGCCTCCTCATTTTTTAAAATAGTTAAGAAATAAAAAATTATTGATCCAGGAAAGCTGTCTTGCTGCAGCATTTTCGCTTTTCTTAATGAAATTTGCCGAATAGACTTGATCATTTAGCATTTTTATGATTTTATTATATTGATGATAAATCATTTGTTACTTGTTATTCCAGATACAAGTGATCGATCTAGATGAATACCTCATGTTGCTTCTCGCGGCTTCAATCCATACCCCAATGTAAGGATTTCACAAAAAGTGTAACGATGATGTTAATGGATCATGTGACATGTACGTTAAAATAAATCTGCCTTTTTACTAAAAGGCGGCACAGTCCGGAGAACGTGTACATAAGTGCTAGACAAGCTATGTAGAAAATGAAGAGAAGGTGATGATAAGTATGGGTGTAACTTTAAGTGAATTAGAGCAGATGAAGCTCAAGGAATTATACGAGCTGGCCCGTGAATTCAAAGTTTCTTACTACAGCCAGTTGACGAAAAAGGAATTGATTTTTGCCATCTTGAAAAAGCAGGCAGAACAGGAAGAATTAATGTTTATGGAAGGGATTCTCGAGGTTGTTCCATCGGAAGGATTCGGTTTTTTACGCTCGAACACGTATAAGCCGAGTCCGCAGGATATTTACATTTCCGCATCGCAAATCCGCCGCTTTGAACTTCGCAATGGAGACCGTGTTTCCGGTAAAGTGCGTAAGCCGAAGGAAAATGAAAGATATTACGGATTGCTTCAAGTTGCAGCTGTCAACGGAGAAGATCCGGATTTGGCAAGGGAGCGTCCTCACTTTCCTCAGCTGACACCTCTATATCCTGAGAAAAAAATGACGTTGGAATTTGATCCGAAGATGGTAGCTTCCCGTGTCATCGACATGATTGCGCCAGTCGGGTTCGGACAGCGCGGCTTGATCGTTGCTCCGCCAAAGGCGGGGAAAACACTCCTCCTTAAGGAAGTTGCTAACAGCATTGCACAAAACCATCCGGATATGGAATTAATCGTCCTGCTCATCGATGAGCGTCCGGAGGAAGTAACGGATATGGAGCGATCTGTTAAAGGGGAAGTGGTAAGCTCCACGTTCGATGAAGTGCCGGAAAACCATATCAAGGTTGCCGAGCTCGTCTTGGATCGGGCCATGCGCCTTGTGGAGGAAAAAAAGGATGTTGTCATTCTGATGGACAGTATCACGCGTCTTGCGCGCGCGTATAACCTCGTGATTCCGCCGAGCGGACGTACATTATCCGGTGGTATCGATCCTGCGAGTTTCCACCGTCCGAAGCGGTTTTTCGGTGCAGCCCGTAACATCGAAGAAGGCGGTAGCCTGACGATATTAGCTACGGCCTTGGTGGACACCGGCTCACGAATGGACGATGTCATTTATGAAGAATTTAAAGGTACCGGGAATATGGAAATTCATCTTGACCGCCGTCTGGCGGAAAAACGCATTTTCCCAGCTATCGATATTCGTCGTTCCAGCACGCGTCGTGAAGAAATGCTGCTTCCGAAAGAGCAAATCGAAAACTTATGGGCAATTCGCAAAACGATGAATGACCAGCCGGAGTTCTTGGAGCGCTTCTTGAAAAAAGTGCGTGAGACAAAAACAAATGATGAATTTTTCAAAGCGTTTGAGCAGGAAAAAACAGGCGGTGCCCGCGTACGAAGCTAACGCTGCCGGCTTATCGGCTTCATCCGATCTGTCAACCGATGAACGCATTTTAAAAAATAGTAATCATTTCATGCGGAAAATCCAAATTGTTATGTTGCAAATTGCTTCTACAATTGATATAATTTCGTCATGTGTGAGTTGATGCCATGCATCAATAGTGAACTCTGTTTCGAAAGACTCAGGGCGGAAGGAGATGAAAATATGAAACCGGAAATCCATCCTAAATATCAAAAAGTTGTATTTAGAGATACAAGCACAGGTTTTATGTTCTTAAGTGGTTCTACTAAGCATTCCAGTGAAACGGTTGAGTTTGAAGGAGAGACTTATCCAGTTATTAACGTCGAGGTAAGTTCCGATTCCCACCCTTTCTATACTGGAAGACAAAAGTTTGCCGATGCCGGCGGACGAGTGGATCGCTTCAGAAAGAAATACAACCTCAAGTAAGCAAAAATCGCGTTATCAAAACAGTCAAGAAGCAATTTCTTGGCTGTTTTCTTTAGATAGGAAAGGGTTTTACCGCTGCTAAGCCCCTGCTTTTTAACGGCAGCAGCAAGTCTTTTCCAGCAAAAGAAAAGGAAAAATCCCATTGTCCCGGGGGAGCATCACGACTATAATAGGGAGAGGATAAAAAACTGCCGTTCATCATCACCTTGAACGGTTTCTTATTTTTATTAGTGTGAGATAGTCAACAGGATCAAGTTAAGCATACCGAGTGGACAATGAACTGACAAATAACCGTTTTCCTTCAGGTGAAGAAGAACATCGGGAAAGAAACGTACATATTCCACTTGAAGCATATGTTCAAACAGATGATAACCGATCTTATTGAACAAACATTGGAACAGCGTGGTGTGTTCAAAAAGGCAATGGTTCCGCTCAAAGTGCGGCAGGGTCGAGCAGCGGAGCGTACACCCTACGTACGTGAGCAGCGGAGAGACAACGCAAGCGTTGAGATTCGCCGGCGGTGTATCCCGGACTTTTTGAACATCTTTTAGAAGAAAAAATGAACGAAACAGGGAGAGACGATGATGCATTTAACTAGGAAAGAAGGTTGGCTTGAAGTTGTATGCGGCAGCATGTTTTCGGGGAAGTCGGAAGAGCTTATCCGCAGGGTGCGCCGCGCAAGCTTCGGGCGTCAAAAGGTTCAAGTTTTTAAGCCGAAAATAGATAATCGCTACAGTGAGAAAGAAGTGGTTTCACATAACGGTTCCAAGGTGTATGCACTTCCTATCGAAGAAGCGTCAACGATCCTGGAATTGTTGGAAAAAGATACACAGGTTGTTGCCATTGATGAGGTTCAATTTTTTGCTGCCGATGTGGTGGATGTTGTTCAGGAACTGGCTGATCATGGAATACGTGTGATCGTTGCCGGATTGGATCAGGACTTCCGCGGGGAACCGTTCGGATATGTCCCTGCTCTGATGGCGCTGGCGGAGTCGGTGACGAAGCTGCAGGCGATCTGCCTGTCTTGCGGGTCACCTGCAAGCCGAACACAGCGTCTGATTGACGGCAAGCCTGCATCGTATCATGACCCGATTATTTTGGTTGGAGCATCGGAATCGTATGAGCCGAGATGCCGTCACTGTCATGAGGTTCCCGGAAAGCCGAAGCTCGCAACGGTCAACTTGAAAAAACAAACAAATATTTCGTTATAAGCGTTTGTGTGAAATAAATGTCAGTTGCTGTTTCTTGTTTGATTTGTGTATTTGAAATTGAAAATTGGAGAACCTATCCCTAGGAGGTGTTTTTATGAAGTATGCCTTGACGGGATTGGGGTTGCTTCTCCTTTTTGTTACGGGATGTAACAATGACTTGGATACTCCGGAAGTTCGCGGACTCCATTCGGATTCGAATGCACAAGTAAGTCGCGATCAGAGAGATTGGGCAGAAAGCTTATTTGGCCCCGGACCGGCTAATTACGGTACGGTCGATGACACAGAAGCAGTTGATAATATAGGCGAGCAGAATACAACGGGACAGAGCTTCCGATCCCCTTCGGCCCCTCACCCTAATATTGGGGAGGACCAGGACACGATGGAGCGCATTGTCCACGACATTCCTGGTGTTTCCCCGGGAATGATCATTCTTGTAGGCGGACAGGCGTGGGTGAATATCATGTTCGAGGAGAACGTCACTGACAGCGAGCAGGAAAATCAAGTAAGAGAAATTGAACGACGTTTAATTGAAGCGAATCCTAGATACAGTTATCAAGTAATCGTCAATGAATACCGCTGACCCGACCGGGACATGGGGTGTGAACAAAAGTTCACACCCCATGTCCCGGAATATTTTGTGAACTTTTTTCGCTTCTGAAGAAAAAGTTCAATTTTACAACCGTCATTCACTATACTATAATTGTACTGTTAAGCGTTTATAAATGAGGTGAAGAATTGTGTTTGATCGGCTTGAAGCGGTGGAAGATCGTTATGAAAGATTAAATGAGCTTTTAATGGATCCTGCTGTCATCAGCGACACGAATAAGCTGCGGGATTATTCAAAAGAGCAGTCGGATATACAAGAGACGGTGCAGACGTATCGTGAATATAAGGAAATTAAAAAGCAATATGAAGATGCAAAAGCAATGCTGCAGGAAGACTTAGATGATGAAATGCATGAAATGGTCAAGATGGAAGTGGATGAACTCTCCGCACAGCTTCCGGCCATCGAAGAAAAATTGAAAGTACTGCTGTTGCCGAAAGATCCCAATGATGACAAAAACGTTATCATTGAAATTCGCGGCGCAGCAGGCGGTGACGAGGCCGCCTTGTTTGCCGGCGACTTATACCGGATGTACTCCCGGTTTGCGGAAGCGCAGGGCTGGAAACCGGAAGTCATTGAGGCAAGCCCGACGGACATCGGAGGATATAAAGAAATAATTTTTATGATAAACGGGAAAGGCGCTTACTCGAAAATGAAATATGAGAATGGCGCTCATCGCGTTCAGAGGGTTCCAACGACGGAATCCGGCGGACGTATTCACACGTCAACCGCAACGGTTGCGGTTTTACCGGAAGCGGAAGAAGTAGAAGTGGAGATTCACGACAAGGATATTCGCGTCGATACATTCGCGTCCAGCGGTCCGGGGGGACAAAGCGTTAACACGACGATGTCCGCCGTCCGCCTGACCCATCTACCTACGGGAATCGTCGTTTCCTGTCAGGATGAAAAATCACAAATCAAAAACAAAGAAAAAGCGATGAAGGTGCTTCGTGCGAGAATATACGACAAATTCCAAAAGGAAGCGGAGGCAGAGTACGCCCAAAACCGTAAATCAGCAGTCGGTACAGGGGACCGCTCGGAACGAATCCGCACGTACAATTTCCCTCAAAGCCGGGTGACCGATCATCGAATTGGACTGACGCTGCAGAAACTAGAGCAGATACTTGAAGGAAAGCTGGATGAAATCATCGACGCTTTGATTGTCGAAGAACAGTCAAGGATGATGGAAGAAACTAAGAATTAATCAGATACGGGAGAAAAAAGCGGTAGCGCTTCGGGAACTCATTCCCACTAGCGATTATCGGTGAAGCGCGTTATCCCGCCCTCTCCCAAAGCTGATGCCAAAAAACAGGGGATTTCACTATGGAAAAGGATCGGAAATGGAAAGTATATGAGGCCCTCCGCTGGGCTTCTTCTTTTTTAACAGAATACGGATATGAAGCCAATATCGCTGAAATTTTATTAATGCACCATACAGGCTGGGCGAAATCCCGGTTGCTCAGCGAGTTGCAGACGATACTGGGCAATGCGCAGTGGCGGAATTTTCAACAGGATGTAAAAACGGCCGCCAGCGGGGTGCCTGTTCAGCATATCACCGGGGAAGAGGCGTTTTACGGGCGGCAGTTTTCCGTGAATCAGCATGTGCTTATCCCCCGACCGGAGACGGAGGAGCTTGTGGAAGAGGTTTTAAGGCATATCGCTTCGGTTCTTCTGCCACGAAAAAAGGCGGAAGCGGCAAAAGAAAGCAAGGAAAAGCAAGTCGGCGAAACAGGAACAGCACTTGAACTCGTTGATGTTGGTACAGGCAGCGGTGTCATTGCGATCACGCTGTCCTTAGAATTGAAAGCAGTAGCGAAAGTTACCGCGCTTGATATTTCTCCCGAAGCATTGGCAACGGCAAAGGCGAATGCCGACAAATTGGCTGCGGCTGTTGACTTTTGGCAGGGGGATTTGCTGGAGCCGTTGATCAAGCGAGGAAAAAAAATCGATGCTGTCATCTCCAATCCGCCTTATATTCCGGAAGGGGATCGCGCCATCATGAAAGCTAATGTGGTGGACCATGAACCATCGCTTGCCCTGTTCGCCGGGAAGGACGGTTTGGGCATTTACCGGCAACTCATCCACCAACTGCCGGAAGTACTGCACACCCCAGGCTTTGTTGCTTTTGAAATCGGTCACCTTCAAGGAAAGGCCGTCAGCAGCCTCCTTCAAGAAACATTACCTCATGCGAAAGTCGAGATAAAACAGGATATAAATGGAAAAGATCGTATTGTAACCGCCATCGTGTAGAAAGGTGCCAGGTACTCTGTACTACTTTAAAGTCATACAGAGTGCCTGGCACCATGTCACTTTTTGTCGTCCTTTTCAACGTTTAACACTGACCCGATCTGCCCACAATGGTGACTAAGAGAGGGGAAGGTGTTAACCATGAATAAACGAATGCGGTTGTATATAACGATGTCCTTATTATTACTGATACTTTCTTGGGAAGCGCACGTATTAATGCCTGTACAGGCAACAGATGAACAGGCAATACCAGAGGAATCGATCCGGCTTCGGATTCTGGCCAACAGCAACTCACCGGTGGATCAAACGGTAAAACGGGAGATTCGTAACGCCGTCAATGCACAAATAACCGAGTGGGTGGAACATATCAAAGATATAGAAGAAGCAAGAGAAATTATCCGCGAGAACCTGGAAGATTTGAATGAAATTGTTGCCCAGCAGCTGGCTGCCGCCGGGAGCAAGGAATCCTTCCAGATCAGCCTGCAAAAAACGTCTTTTCCGACAAAGCTCTATGGCAACCGTCTTTATCCCGCCGGCGAGTATGAAGCGGTGTTGATTACCTTGGGGGATGGCAATGGAGACAATTGGTGGTGTGTTCTTTTCCCGCCGCTGTGCTTTCTTGACTTTTCCAACGGCGATGCGGTTGACCATGAACAAGAAACGGAAGCAGGCCGCGCCAGTCAGGAAGAACCTGGGAACGCCCCATCTGCGGAAAAAGAGGAAGATGTTCAAGTATCGTTCTTTATCGTTGAAATCTTTACTAACTTCTGGGACAAGCTGTGGTCTTGATTTAGCCGGATATTCGACAATAACAAAAAGGGGATGGCGTAAAAGCTTAGTGCGCTATCCCCTGTCTGAATGTTTATTTTCGACCAATGTTGTAGGTTACCGAGTTTTATTATTCCACTTATGTTATTGCCGCTATTCATCATGTGCATGCCAACAGCTTAAATAAATTCAATTCTAAAAAATGCTATATGTGTTTGTTCAAAAAGATCGCTTTTTACCTTTTTGATTTCGCTATATATAGGTCACTTTGAATATGTATGCAGAATCCTTCCGTATGATAAAGCCTGTTGTCTCCTCCATCCAAGATTGGCATAGCTTCACAGCTCCCCTCCCTCATAACAAATAACCGACTTTCTTCGAAGTGACGGTATATCCTCTTCTAAGCCCCATAGGGGAATGACGTGTTAAAAAAGTACTTCACCATTTTCGTTAGTTAAAAATCGATTTTCACGGATAATTTAGCTTGTCGAAATAAATTATGCATCTGAATTTGCTTGATAAAGATAAGCAAGTATTGTTTGGTCTGCTGTTTCGGGGAGCCACACGATAAACAATGCCGGAGAGGTTATTAGAATACCTCCTTGACAGAAGGGCGGTGGTCATGTTAAATAGGTAATATATTACCTATTTCATTGGTTAAGTATGTAACCGTTACGAAATTTGATCTTAATTATCATGAAGCTGGAAGAACGTCTTTGATCCTTGCTTGAGAGGTGGTGATATTGTGTGATTAAAGTGAAAGATGTGGTTTTTCGATATGACAGCCAAGCGAAAGCAACCATTGACCACCTGTCATTGGAAGTGTCTGCCGGAAGTATATGCGGCTTATTAGGACCAAATGGAGCGGGGAAAACGACAACGATTCAATTGATTTTAGGATTGTTACAAGTTGAGCAAGGAATCATTTCCATCGAGGGTTGCTCACTGGCGGATGATCCCATCACTTATAAAAAGTGTATTGGCTATGTCTCCGACAGTCATTCCATCTATGACAGTTTGACAGGGCAGGAGTATTTAAATTTCATGGCCGATATGTACGAGGTTAGTGAGGCAAAAAGAGCTGCCGTTTACGCTCCGTTCATTGAAGAGTTTCAGGTTCAAGCGTATTTAAACAGTCCGATCAAAAGCTATTCGCATGGGACACGACAAAAGTTTTCGATTATGGCTTCCTTAGTTCATGATCCGATATTGTGGATCTTGGATGAGCCGATGACCGGTTTGGATATTGAAGCATCTCGTGTGCTCAAGCAGCGGATGCGTGCACACAAGGAACGGGGACACGCTGTATTGTTTTCTTCTCATATTTTAGAAGTTTGCGAGCAGCTATGCGACACGATTGCCATCATTCATCAAGGAAAGTGTCGACATACGGCATCCTTGGCAAACGACGGCAGCGGAGAAGGCAAACGATCATTGGAGGATCTTTATCTGGAGGTGGTAAAACATTAAGCAGATCTATCAGTTAACGAGAGGGATTTTTTTAATAAACTTCAGCTTTCTTCGCTTCCGTCACAAGCTCAAAAAGGATCAATTGAACTTGGACACGATTGTGCTATTGATCATCGCTTTATCCGTCGGCGGGTTCTTTGTGTATTACTATACAGGTGTCATGAACAAGTTGTATCTTTTTTTTCAGGCCATGGGAATGGATACAGGTTTCCTTGTCGCCGTACTTTGGATCTTCCACGCCTTTCTTTTCCTGGTCGGTTCCTTTTTTGTCCTGCACCTCTTTTGTTTTTCAAAAGACAGCGTCGGCTTGTTATATTTACCGCTTAAACCGGAAGTGCTGCTGTTCAGCAAATTGCTGGTGGTCATCCTGTCAGGTTACATACTTGCCCTGTTTTTACTGGTTCCTCCGTTGATCCTTTATGGAGTGAATCATTTTTCAGCAGGTTATTTGATCGCGGCCACCATCATCTTTTTTGTGAGTCCGATGCTGCCGTTGACAATACTGGGCGGGTTTAATCTGCTTGTATGGAAGCTAGCAGTTGTCTGGAAAAAGAAGAGTCCGGGGTATACAGCGGCAGTTGGTCATCTATTGCTGCTAATACTCGCAGGATTCATGACAGGACGGTTGCTTAACCCAATGACCATCGAAGACAGTCTTGCCACATGGAGTCAATTGGAAGCGCGGGTTTATGGTTTCATGCTTATCCTGTACCTCGGATTGTCAGTGATTTCCTTATATTTGTTTTGGCTGCTGGGCAGGCGACTTTTCCCTGCTGGTCTAACGTTGTATAGACATTCCAGACGCAAATGGAATGCGGCAAATATGTCGAATAAAAGGTTTACCGAAAGACACCCGTTCATCAGTTACTTTCATAAAGAATGGCGGCTATTCTTTCGCGAACCGGTTTACGTACTTAATGGATTGTTTGGCGTTGTGATTACACCCTTCTTGCTGCCCCTTTCTTTTCAGGTGAGCGATCTTGGAAGTGAAAAGATTAGAGATGTCGTTGTTCAGGAGGAGTTTTCATTTATAGCTACGATTTTAGCCCTTTCTATCGTTGTGATCACATCCGGCATCCATGTTGTCGCCTCCAGCAGTGTTTCACGGGAGGGAAGTCATTTCTGGTTATGCCAACTGGTTCCGCTTCCTTACTATCGGCAAATGCTGATAAAGGTTGCTTTTGCTGCGGTTACCAGTGGCATTGGGTTGGTGCTCAATAACTTGATTTTCATGTTCTATTTCGGTTACCAGCTTCGTCAAATCTCGATGATCTTTATACTTGGATTATTATTCAGTCTTGCTTGGTCGGCTTTGGGGGTACTCATCGATGTCCTTCACCCGAAGCTGAATTGGGTCAACCAATCGGAAGCGGTCAAGCAAAATAAAAACGTCCTTCTGGCTATCCTCTTAAATGTATTGATTGTGTGGATTTATTACCGTTTTCTGACGTTTGCGTTTGCGAACAATTGGAATGAGAAGCTCATTTTTGCAAGCGTCGCGGTGTCCGCTACTTTACTTGCTGCTGCGGCACTTCAAGGGATCGTCATCGTTTGCCGGTATCAAGAGCGGCATTTTGCGACGAAGACGGCTTTTATAGAGGAGGGGAAAAAATGAACAGGTATACAAAAATATCGCTTGGTCTATTGCTGGGAACGCTTTTGGTATTAGCTGTCGCCACGTTATTTTTGCCAAGCGAAATTCCGTTTCACTTTGATTTCAAAGGAGAAGCGGGGTGGTATGGAAGCAAATATTTTCTTTTGCTGTTTACTCCTGTCCCGTACTTGATTTACAGACAATTTTCTAAAAAAGGGAAGTGATTGGAAGTCAAGCTTTATTCATCGTTAAGGCAAGCGTCACAGGGGTCAATCGTCACGCGCGCATAGCATGCGGAAGGAAGGCACAATCCCTCGTATGTTGGTTAACTGTCTTTAGCAGAAAAAACAGGAGCGCGATTGAGTTAAATAAAACATTTCCAGTAATAAGGGAGCGGCTCATTTACTTCTAACTTGTAAATGGGCTGTTCCTATTCATTGGTATAATTTGTATCTTTGGGAAGGATGTAACCATCTTTTCGACAGTTATGGTATGACACATTTGAGGGAAGCACAAACATTGTCTGCAACATACTCGTTCTAAAAATAAGAAATGTCGTATATGATGAATTGTTATATTAATCCGCGGTATAATTGTGATAAGATAAACTATATTCCTGTGTTCACATGCTATTCATCCTATTCGCGTCACTCATTTTATTGGACAGCCCCCTAACCCGAAGTTGGGAAAGCGTTTTCAAGAGCGATGAAACAACCTGTCCTTTTGAAGCTAACGAAAATGAAGGATAAACATATATGAAAGCGTTAACAAAAAAGGCGCTGAAAATCGAGCGGAAAAGGAGGAACCGCGCCATGACTGTTGGAAATCCTTGCAGAGTGATGATTGTCGATGATGAGGTGTTAATCAGACAAGGGATTAAGCATTACTTTAATTGGGAAGAAGAGGGCTTTCTTATCGTTGGTGAAGCCGGAAACGGACGGGAGGCTTTGGAGCTGATTGAAGAAGTAAAACCGCATATTCTTTTAACCGATATTGTGATGCCGGTCATGGACGGGGAAGAGCTGACGAAAGTCGTTAAGGCAAACTATCCGCACATTGAGATTATTGTGCTCAGCAGTTTTGGAGAGTTTGAGTATGTGAGATCCAGCTTTCAAAGCGGTGTCGTTGACTATATTTTAAAGCCGAAGCTTGATGCGCAAAGCCTGCTGGAAGTCTTGCGGACGGCAGTCAAACGAATGCCGGACATTTACCTTTCAGAAAACCACATCGAGGTAACTCATTCCGTTGATCAACTGATTGATAAGCTTCTATCAGGCTATGAAGTAGACAGCCTGGAGGAGGCCGAGGCTTTTTTTCCCCACCCTGCTTTTTTCCTGTTAGGTGCAGACATCAAGCAGACTCCTGGCATGCAAGCGGAGGTGAAGGAACAGGTCCGCCGGGTTTTCGCGGAAAAAATAGATCACGCTGTCTGCCATCCCGTGAAAACAGATAAAGAAATGCTTGTTTTTCTGCTTAATATAGCAGATCGCCGCTATGATGAAGTTGTCACTGTCCTGAAAGCATGCAGCCGTCACCAGCCCGGCTGCGGATTTGTATTGACGTCACCATTTTCCGACTTTGCTAATCTGGGGGAAGTCTACAGAAATCGGTTTTTACAATTGAAGCAATACCGCTTTTACTTCCCGGACAAGGAGCTGGTTTTACAAGAAGACATGTCGGCAGCTCCCGGGCAGCCGCTTCATTTTCACTTGGAGTGGTTAACCGAAGAGTTGAAATGCGGCCGCTTCGATACCGCGTTTCAGTACATTTGTGAACACGGGAAGAAATTGTCTGCTTGCTGTACAGCCGGTGTCCATGAGTTTAAATCGCTTTTTAACAATATTATTTTTAATGTCACGATTCTTTTAAGGAACATTGGATATGATGTCAAGGAATTGGAAATTCACCAATACCGGCAGATGTCGCTGATTGAGGAAGCCGGCAGCGCGCAGCAGGTTGTGAGCCGCCTGGAGGCATTTATTGCGGAAGCAAAACAATGTATTTTACAGCAGCAGCCGGCCGTCGACAATCCAAATATGAAAATGCTGCTAGCATATATAGACGAACATTATATGGAGCCGCTCACGTTAACGGAAGTAGCCAGACACTTTCACTTTCATCCATCCTATCTGTCAAGTTATTTCTCGAACCATAATAAAGAGGGATTCAGCGAATACTTGAATAAACTGAGAATTACCGCCGCGATCAGACAGTTGAATACAAGCGCCGCGCCAATCTCTGAGATCAGCGCGCAAGTGGGCTATTCCGATCACAGCTATTTTTGTAAAGTATTTAAAAAAGCAACCGGCTGTTCCCCAAGCCAGTATCGAAGAAAACGATTGAAATAGGTGGGAATGCCTGATGAAAAAGCTCATGAAACGTTTAAAATACCACGGTTTGTTTATCAAACTGTTTCTGTTGACCTTTGTGATCATTATTTCTGTATCCGTGGTGATAACGATGACGACGCTGAGACTATCGGAACGCCTGTTTATTGACACGTTCAGCATTACCAACGCAAAGGTGCTGGATCAAATAAAAGATAATTTCGAGACATATAACTACGCGATCATTAAATCCACGAATCATTTTCAGCAAAACGGAACGATGAGAACGATGCTTTCAGGAGAGTACGCCAACGTGGATTTAATGAATGCCTACTATCATTTAAATACGCAAATGGATTTAGTAAAGTCGAATTTTGATCGTTATCATACCGGCATCCTCGTTACAGGTGTGAACGGAATCACCTTTGCCAGCGATCGATCCTACTGGCCGCTTTCCGACGAGGAATGGTTGAAACATGATATCACCCAGAACACCTTGGCGGAGCCAAAGAAGCTTCATTATCAAATGTATGAGACCGCGAATGACGAACCGATCATCGTTGCCTCGCGAGCGCTGATGGAGCGAATTTCCAGCGACATTTACGGGACGGTTTACTATGCTGTGAAAGAAGCGGATTTCCGGCAGTTTTATCTTAATTTTACAAGTCCGGGCAATGATGTCTACGTCGTTGATCGTCACGGTCGTGTCGTTTCAAGCAATCAGCCGGAATATATCGGGCAGATAAACACAGCCTTCCTGGATGCGGCTGCGGAAACCGAAGCTTCTGCCAGGGGCTATGCGAATATGGAACTCATGGAAAAGGAGTACACCGTGCTGGCGGAGTACCTGCCTTTTTTTGATATGTACCTTGTCAATACGATCAACAGGGATGTGGTCAGCGCTGCTGTGATCGATAAAAAAAGCATTGCCTTGTTCAGCATCGGAACGGTTATTCTTGCAATGATGATTGTCTTTTTTATCACCAGGAAGCTGACGAATTCTTTATCTTCCCTTGTAAAACAAATCGGCAATGTGGCAAAGCATGATTTTGACCAGTACGTTGCTGTTACCGGGGCGTATGAGACGCAGCAGATCGGGATCGCTTTCAATACCATGCTGGACGAACTGCACGAGTATGTCGAGCAGGTGATGCTGTCGCAAAAAAAGCAAAGAAATGCGGAACTCGCCGCATTGCAGCAGCAGATTAACCCGCATTTTCTCTATAATACCCTTACATCGATAAAATTTATGGTTCAGCAGGGCAGTAAAAACGATGCGGCAGAAACGATCAATTCCCTGATCTCCTTGCTGCAAAATACGATTGGGAATGGCAATGAAATCGTGACGGTGGAGCAGGAACTGGAAAATGTAAAAAACTATGTGCTCATTAATCAAAAACGGTATGGGGACCGAATCAAAGTGAATTATTTTGTTGCGCCGGATTGCATTCCATATCAGGTGCCAAAGCTGATTCTTCAGCCATTTGTCGAAAATGCCTTTTTCCATGCCTTTAATCAAAAAGCGGGCGGTTCGATTTACATCATGGTGTGGAGGGAAGGAGAGCAGTTGATTTGCGAGGTTGTGGATAATGGGGATGGAATTGCGGAGGCAAACGGTGCAAAGGTTGCGATCTTTCCAAAAACGAAACGGAAATCACAGCATTTTTCCGGGATCGGCATCAGAAATGTTCACGAGCGAATTCAACTGATTTACGGGGAAATGTACGGTGTGGAGATAACGAGCAACAATGGCGAGGGAACGAAGGTCAGAATTACCCTTCCGTTAAATAGGTAATCGTCGGGAAAAAAGCGATTTTTTCGAACAAAAACTTTAAAGAACATGTTCGAAAAGGCAATGGTTTCGCTCGATGCACTCCATTTCGCCTAAGTACCGCTCACGTCCTGCGTCTGCGATTACTCTACGCAAATTGACTCGATGAAGCACTTTCAGGTTGCATTTGTGAGCAACGGCGGAATGTCGTCATCCTGACTCCGTGAACCCAACTCATAGTCGGATTTAAGGAAATGCATCGGCTCCACTCATTGTCTCTGCCTCTGCTAGTAGAGCACTGACGGTTGTCCAAGTGCCATCGCGCGCGATGACACGACACGAAGAGATAGTTCGCAGTGTTACAGTGAAGAACGGCTCATTGCTTCGCGAGTGTTCGAAAAAATAAAAACCGTCTTTTTGAACACTCACTTAAAAAATTACAAATTCCTAAAAAAAGTCCAATGGTATTTTATTAGAAACAAGGAACTGATAAAAATATTGCAAAAGGAGAAAAAGATATTCCTAACCCCATAAATCAAGCAGGTGGTAAGATGAGTTTGTAATATAGTAAGCGCTTACAAAATAAAAGGGGGAGATTAGGATGAAAAAATTGATTTTCATGTTGTTTTTCTTAAGTATTGTGCTGCTTGCTGCCTGTTCTGGAGGAGATTCAGACTCTGCCAAGGAAACGACGGATGGCAGCGGCGGTGACGAGGGGGCTGACAGCGAAGAGGCAATTACGATTTGGGCCTGGGATCCGAACTTTAACATGAAGGCAATGGAGCTGGCGAAGGAAAAATATGCTGCCGACAATCCGGATCTTGAAATCAATCTTGTAGAATATGCGCAGGATGACATTATTCAAAAGCTCAACACAAGCTTAAGCTCCGGCTCCACCAGCGGTTTACCAAACATCGTTTTGATTGAGGATTACCGCGCGCAAAGCTTTTTGCAGGCATATCCGGGATCATTTCACCCAATAACAGGCGCTTATAGCACCGATGATTTTGCGTCTTACAAAATAGCGCCGACGAGCCTTGACGGCGAAAATTACGGACTGCCGTTTGATACCGGAGTCGTTGGCTTGTATGTGAGAACAGATTATTTAGCGGAAGCAGGTTATTCCATCGAGGATTTGCAAAATATTGATTGGAATAAATACATCGAGATTGCCAGGGATGTAAAGGACGCAACAGGAAAGCACATGTTGACAGTTGATCCGAATGATCTTGGATTAATAAGAATGATGATTCAAACAACAGGTACCTGGTATGTGGAGGAGGACGGTGCAACGCCGAATATTGCCGACAATGAAGCAATTAAAGCCGGGTTTGAAGTATTTAAAGAATTAATTACCGAAGATTTGGCAAAGCCGGTTTCGGACTGGAGCCAGTTTCTGGCCGGGTTTAACAACGGCGATGTCGCATCGGTTCCAACCGGGAACTGGATTACGCCATCCATCAAAGCCGAGGAATCACAGGCAGGACAATGGGCGGTCGTTCCGTTCCCAAGTCTTCCCGGGTTCGCGGATTCCATAAATGCCACAAATTTAGGCGGCAGCTCCTGGTATGTGCTCGATGTTGACGGTAAGGAAGCAGCAACGGACTTCCTGACAAAAACGTTTGGTTCCAACACGGAGTTGTATCAAGATTTCATTACTGAGATCGGCGCCATGGGTACTTATCTGCCGGCTTCAGAAGGAGATGCGTACCAGGTGGAAGATGAGTTTTTTGGCGGTCAAACGATCTATGCTGACTTCTCTCATTGGGCAGAGGAAATTCCCCAGGTAAACTTTGGTCTGCACACGTATGCCATCGAAGATATTCTCGTAGTGGAAATGCAGAATTACCTCAACGGCAAAGAGGTGGATCAAGCGTTGGCGGACGCGCAAACGCAGGCGGAAGCACAGATCAAATAAACAAGATGAAAGGATGAGAAGCTTTGGAAACTCGCCCTCCTGCCAGCGCCCCGCTTCAGAGGTGAGTTCCCAGGCTTTTTCTTTAAGTGTGTGTTCAAAAAGATCGGTTTTTATCTTTTTGAACAAATACGAAGCAATGAGTGAAGCCGATGCATTCTTTTCAGCCCGGCTGTGAATGGTTTTCTCGGAGTCAGGATGACGACATTCCGCCGTTGCCCATAGGACATGGGCAGCACTTAGGCGGAATTGGGCGCATCGAGCGGAACCATAGCATTTTTGAACACGCTCTTTAAGTGTGTGTTCAAAAAGATCGGTTTTTCTTAAAAACATCTTCGGTAAAATGCCGATAAAAGCATTATTTGTACGCTTGGCTTTAAGCGGAGCGGTCTACATTTTCTAAAAAGGAGTGACTTCTGGTGGAAACAGCCAAGGGAATCCCGCAAGCAGAGCATGCTCGTCCTGCATTTAAGAACAAACGCCCGGGGAAGACAGGAAGAAGCCTCCGTGTAAAAAACCGTTTGATTGGCTGGTCCTTTGTTCTTCTCTCGGTATTGCTGATCTCGATCTTTTATTTTTATCCGATGGTATCCGCCCTGCTGCTCTCCTTCCAATCAGGAGCAGGAACAAATCTTGACTTTGTCGGACTCGACAATTATATCCGGCTGTTTGGTGATCCCACCTTTTTAGCAGCCGTAAAAAATACAGTGATCTATTTGCTCATACAAGTACCGCTGATGATTTTTCTCGCCTTGCTGATCTCGGTGCTGTTGAATGATAAAAAGCTGCTGGCAAAGGGCTGGTTTCGTACGGCGATCTTTTTGCCTTGTGTGACTTCCCTTGTTGCATACTCCGTCATTTTTAAATATATGTTTGGTACAGACGGACTAATTAATGTGATGTTGCTGAACTTGTCCATTGTTTCCCAGCCTATTCAGTGGCTGACGGATCCGTTTTGGGCAAAAGTGACCATCATCATCGCGATCACCTGGAGATGGACCGGCTATAACATGATTTTCTATCTGTCATCGCTGCAAAATATCGACAGCTCCATCTACGAGGCTGCGAAAATCGATGGCGCGTCGGTTGTGCAACGGTTCTTTAAAATAACGATTCCGCTGCTGAAGCCGATTATTTTGTTCACCTCGATTACTTCTACGATCGGTACCTTGCAGCTGTTTGATGAAGTGATGAATATTACCGGTGGCGGACCGGGGAACGCTACATTAACGATCTCGCAGTATATTTACAACCTGTCGTTTAAATATACGCCGGACTTCGGCTATGCAGCGACAGTCTCTTATGCAATTGTCGTGCTGATTGTCTTTTTCTCGATTCTCCAGTTTAGAGTGGCAGGTGATAAAAATGCGTAAGATGAAACGGATGCTCATTTACCTTATCCTGACGGTCATCTCGGTGGTATCGATCTTCCCATTTTTCTGGATGGTTATCAGCGCCACAAATAAGTCGGTGGATGTTACGCGGGGGCGATTGCTGCCGGGTACACATTTGTGGGAAAACTTTCAAAACTTGCTGGAAACGGTAAATCTCGTTCCGGCATTACTCAATTCGGCGAAAATTTCAATAGCGACAACCGTGTTGTCACTGCTCATCGCTTCGCTTGCAGGATACGGCTTTGAGATTTACCGAAGCAGAGCGAAGGACATCGTTTTTAACATTTTGCTGCTGTCGATGATGATTCCGTTTGCCGCGTTAATGGTGCCGTTATTCCGCATGTTCGGCTCCCTTTCACAGTATATTCCGGCCATCGGGATTGATACGATGCCGGCAGTGATTTTACCGACGCTGACAACAGCCTTTCTCATTTTTTTCTTTCGGCAGTCGACGAAAATGTTTCCCAAGGAAATGCTGGAAGCGGGAAGAATCGACGGCTTAACAGAGCTTGGCGTGTTTTTCCGGATTTATGTTCCGACGATGAAAACGACGTATGCGGCAGCGGCGATTATCACGTTCATGGCGAGCTGGAACAACTATTTATGGCCGCTCGTTGTCCTGCAGTCACCGGAGCAGCAAACAATCCCGCTGCTCATCTCCAATCTGGGCTCCAGCTATACGCCTGATTACGGCATGATTATGACAGCGATCGTGATCGCCACATTGCCGACAGCGCTTGTGTTTTTTCTGATGCAAAAGCATTTCGTGGCTGGGATGATGGGTTCGGTGAAAGGATAGTACCATGGGAAAAAATAGAGAAGGGAAGATTGGTATGACAAATACGCCGACATTGGCTTGGCTTTCAGATCCTGGAGTGTTTGCGGTGAACCGCCTTCCTGCACATTCTGATCATGTATATTATGAAACCGTGAAAGAAGCGGAAAAAAGGGGACCGATGGCGCTGCGCTATGAATTGAACGGCAATTGGAAGTTTCATTATGCATTGAATCCGGCAGCCCGTCCAGAGGATTTTTATGCGATGGAATACGACTGCGTCGGCTGGAACGATATAACGGTGCCAGGTCATATTCAATTGCAGGGATACGGCAAGCCCCAGTATGTCAACACGATGTACCCATGGGACGGCCATCATCATCTTCGTCCGCCGGAAGTGCCGTTGGAGGATAACCCGGTAGGCAGCTATGTAAAGTACTTTCATCTGCCGGAAAAGCTGAAAGGGAAACGGCTGTTTATCTCCTTTCAAGGAGTGGAATCGGCGTTCTACCTCTGGATGAACGGGCAATTTGTCGGTTACAGTGAAGACAGTTTTACGCCGGCGGATTTTGAGCTTACTCCATTTTTACAAGCAGGGGAAAACAAGCTAGCGGTGGAGGTTTATCAGCGAAGCACGGGCAGTTGGCTGGAAGATCAAGATTTCTGGCGGTTTTCTGGAATTTTCAGAGATGTTTATCTGTACGCGGTGCCTGAAATCCATCTGTCTGATGTGGACATTCGAACGGAACTGGATGACGCTTATAAACACGCGGTATTACACGGGAAGTTTACGATGTTTGCCGGCGATGCCGTTCCAGAGGGAACCGCTGTTGTTGCCGAGCTTTATGATCAGCAAGATCGGTTCGTTGTCCGTGCGGAGGCGAAGCTGTCGAATGAAAAAAGCTGGTCATTGTCTCAGCCGGTGGAGTCTCCGGCGCTTTGGAGTGCGGAAAATCCATATCTTTATAAACTGTATATCAAAGTATATCATGCTGCCGGCTCGTTGGTGGAGTGCATTCCGCAATACGTTGGCTTTCGCCGTTTTGAAATGAAGGACAACGTGATGTGCTTGAACGGCAAGCGGCTCGTTTTCAAAGGTGTGAACCGGCATGAATTTCATTGCCGTCGCGGGCGGGCGGTGACAAAGGAAGATATGCTGTGGGATATCAAAACGCTAAAGCAAAACAACAGCAATGCTGTCCGGACATCGCATTATCCGAATCAAAGCTATTGGTATGAACTGTGCGATATTTACGGCGTGTATGTGATGGATGAAATGAATTTGGAGACCCATGGATCATGGCAAAAAATGGGTTCCGTCGAGCCGTCCTGGAATATTCCGGGCAATCTTCCGGAATGGCAGGCGATTGTGATGGACCGGGCAATGTCCATGTATGAGAGGGATAAAAATCATCCGTCGATTCTCATTTGGTCTTGCGGAAACGAATCGTATGCCGGGGAAGTGATTCTCCGTTGCAGCCAGTACTTCAAACAGACAGATCCGGGCCGGCTTGTTCATTACGAAGGTGTTTTTCATGAACGAACATATGAGGAAACAAGTGACATGGAAAGCCGGATGTATGCGAAGCCGCAGGATATCATCGCCTACTTGGAATCGGATCCACAGAAGCCGTATATCAGCTGTGAGTACATGCATGCGATGGGCAACTCCGTTGGCGGGATGTATAAATACACCGAGTTAGAAGAGCAGTATCGCTTATATCAGGGGGGCTTTATTTGGGACTACATCGATCAGGCGTTAATGAAAAAGGATCGTTACGGGGGAGAGCATCTGGCGTATGGGGGGGATTTTGACGATCGGCCGACAGACTATTTTTTCTGTGCGAACGGGATTGTCACCGCGGATCGTCAGCTTTCCCCGAAAATGCAGGAAGTGAAATTCCTTTATCAGAATGTCAAGCTGGAGGTTGACGAGCACGGTGTCACGATCGTGAACAACAATCTTTTTGTTAATACGGGTGACTATGCCCTTGAATATGATCTGTTATTTCATGGCGTCGTTTGTTACCGGAGCGGGCAACAAGCTGTTGCTGTAATTCCGGGTGAGAAGGGAAGAATCGGGTTTGCCTTTCCGGATTCGGAAACGCTGCTGATGGACAACGGGCCGGGAGAATATTGCATCCATGTTCGTCTCGTTTTGAAAGAAGACCGGCTCTGGGCAAAGGCCGGACACGAGGTTGCCTTTGGACAGCATATTTTTTCTCTGGCTGATGAACGGGAGCCGACAGGAAGCATTGGAAATGAAGCGGAGCTGGCGCACGATAAACTGAAAGTGGTGGAAGGCGACGTGAATATCGGCGTTCATGGGAAGGACTTCAGCATTTTGTTTTCCAAGCAGGCCGGAACACTTGTGTCCGTCAATTACGGCGGCAGGGAAATGATTGCTGCCCCGCCGTTCCCGCAGTTTTGGAGAGCGACAACCGACAACGATAAAGGATACGGGCAGGCGTTTCACTCCGGCGTCTGGTATGCCGCGAGCATCGCCCGCCAATGTACGGCCATTGACTTGGAAGTGACAGATGATAAAGTCAGTGTTCGCTTTACTTATCGCTTTTCTATTAACAGGGACATTTCTGTTGTGACAGCATATCATGTCCTGCCCGATGGGAGGATTCACGTGCAGGCGGCATATCACGGGGCGGAAAATCTGCCGCAGTTGCCAATCTTTGCGCTGTCGTTGAAGCTGCCGGCTGATTATGATCAGCTGAAGTGGTATGCGCTTGGCCCGAAGGAAAACTATTCTGACCGCATGAAGGGTGCCCGGCTTTGTATCTTTAAGAATACGGTTCAAGAAAATGTGTTTCCGTATGTCATGCCTCAGGAGTCAGGTAATCGGACAGGAGTGAGGCGTGTGGAAGTGACAAACGCGGCTGGACGCGGCTTGAAAGTGTCGGCGGCGGATGCCCCGGTGGAATGTTCCGTATCTCCTCATACCGCTTTTGAATTAGAAAATGCCTATCATCATTATGAACTGCCGAACGTTCATTACACTGTTCTGACGGTCGCCGGAAAGCAAATGGGCGTCGGCGGGGATGACAGCTGGGGAGCTCCTGTTCATGAAGAATACCTTATAAAAGCGAACAAACCAATCGCGTTCGAGTTTATGATCGATCGAATGTAAATGAAAGCAAGGGAGAGGATCTGGCGGTTTATGCGGCCACTGAAAAAGTACAAACCTACTTTTTTAGTGGCCTCCGGCGCATCCGGTTACTTTTTTAAGCATGGTGGAAAAGGGAAGCCTTCCTTCAAGTTCACCTTCTTTTTCAGTTAAAGATAACAGGTATACTTCCTGTTAATGAATCATATGTTTCGTAGTACAAGCATACTGATTTACGGAAAAGGAAAGGATGAGCCTTTATGAGTTTTATCGTGCGAAAGGCATCGGTGGAAGACACGCTCCCGCTCCAGCATTTTATCGTCAAAACCGGCATGGACAAGCTACCGGCGATGGTTGATTGGACTTCATTTCTAATTGCGGAAAATAACAGCGGCGAGTTTGCGGCGGTTGTACGTATCCAGCAATTGACGGATTCGATCGGACTTTTAAGAACGCTGATTGTTGATTCCAAAAAAATTACCACGCTTTTTATTTTGGAATTTATAGAAGCTTCCGTGAAGTACGCTCAGGAACGGGGGATATACAAATTGTATTTGCTGGCAGCAGGGGAGTCCGGTTTTTTATCACCATTGGGCTTTACAAAAATTGCGGAAGAATATCTGCCCGCTGAACTATTGGAAGCGGAGGACGTGAAAGGCCATGTGAAGAAACAGCTGCCAGTCTTTCTGTACGATCAGCGGCCAGGAACATACTAAACCAACGATTATTTGTTCACAAAATTGTCGGGGACCATGTCCCCGACAATTTTATCCCCAGATCCCATAAACTTACCCACATAAGTTGTGGATAACGCATGTTTATCCACAACTTATTCACTGTCTCCTGATAGATATCCACAATAATCCACAAGTTTATTCACAAATGTTGACATTCCTTTTCCACAGCAGCAAAATAAATACGAGCAAGGTGGTGGAAAACGATGAATCAAAAAACAGAGAAGTCAAAGACAATAACAAATAAAACCCCTGTTAATCAACCGGCAGTGAACAAGTCCGCAACAGCAAAGGATGAACAGCAAACGAAAATACTTCCTGTGGATAAATCTGTCCGTCGTCTGGAATCACATCCGTCTATCCAGGAAGCGGCCAGCATGCTGCGAAACGGGGAAGTCGTTGCCTTTCCGACGGAAACCGTATATGGATTAGGAGCTGATGCACTGTCGGATGCCGCGATCAATAAAATTTATCTGGCGAAAGGACGCCCGGCAGACAATCCCCTTATCGTGCATCTTTCCGACCGGGACCAGATCAGTGAATACGTCACGTCAGTTTCCGAAAAAGCAAGGCGACTGATGAAAGCCTTTTGGCCGGGGCCGTTAACATTGGTGTTGGAACACAGCGGCAAGCTTTCTGCACAAGTTACCGCGAACTTATCCACAGTTGCCGTAAGAATACCGGATCATCCTGTTGCTCTAGCTTTAATCACTGCAGCCAATCGGCCGATCGCAGCGCCGAGTGCAAACACTTCAGGCCGTCCGAGCCCGACAGCCGCTGCCCATGTTTATGATGATCTGAAAGGCAGAATACCAGCAATCGTTGACGGAGGTGTCACTGGAGTAGGCGTGGAGTCCACCGTTGTTGATTGTACCGCCGATCAGGTGATGATTCTTCGTCCGGGCGGTATCACGAAGGAAGCCATCGAAGCTGTTGTTGGCGAAGTGACCATCGATCCGGCTTTGGCACAGCGTACGGGGACCGCGACATCGGTCGCTCCCAAGTCACCGGGAATGAAGTACACTCATTACGCGCCAGATGCACCGCTTGTTTTAATTGATGGTGGAGTGGCATTTTTCCAAGACCAAGTGACAAAGGCAATGAACACTGGAAAAAAAACAGGCGTACTCGTATCGGCAGAATTGGACGATTATATTCAAGCGGATAAAAAAGTCATTGTCGGGTCGAGAGAAAACTTATCCACAGTAGCTGGCGCCCTCTATGAATCGCTAAGAGCATTTAAAGCGAACGAAGTTGATATTATTTTTTCAGAAGTGTTTCCGGAAACAGAACTTGGCGTTGCCATAATGAACAGGTTGTATAAAGCCGCCGGAAATCAAATGATATCTGAACAGAAATAGACGAAGACAGCCGAAAAAAATCCGACGCCTGTCGTCATCCGCTGGCGATGGTGAACACGAGTCACCCCATAGAAAAACGCGAGACGTGAATTTTCTTGTTTGGACTTGCATACATTAAGATGAGCCAGTCCAAGGGGTGATGTTGTGCTAGGAGAATTAATCACGATCGGTATTATGGCATTTGCATTAAGCATGGACGCTTTTTCCCTTTCCATCGGGATGGGAATCACCGGCTTGCGCTACAGGCATATAGCCACCATTGGATTAATAGTAGGAAGCTTTCATGTGTTCATGCCGTTAGTCGGCATGTTGGTTGGAAAGCTGATCTTTCAATATATCGGCATGGTTGCCTTTATTCTTGGCGGCGGAGTGCTCATCTACTTAGGCTTCCAAATGATTCTCTCCACGTTTCGAAATGGGAGGAGCGTTATGTTCAGTCCGTCGGGCTGGGGACTGTTGTTGATTGCCGCAAGCGTCAGCGTCGACAGCTTTACCGCCGGCTTAAGCCTCGGAATGCTCGGAGCGAAAACCTGGGTTACTTTAGTGAGCTTCGGCTGGATGAGCGCGATGTTTACTTGGCTCGGACTGTATGTAGGGAAAAAATTGGGGAATTGGTTCGGCAGCTACAGTGAGTGGCTAGGTGGCGCCATTTTAGTTGCTTTCGGAGTAAAAATTATTTTCGTGATCTGAAAGAGTTAAAGAAAACACAAATGAAGTAAGCGCTAAAAAAAAGTATGAGTCTAAAGTCATGCTTTTTTATTTGTTCTTAGTAAGAAAAACTTTCCTTTTTTTTCTGTTGCTTCATTTTATGGGTTCTTTTTATTCGTAACAGACAGTTTTAAAAAATACTCTCTTTGCTGTTTTTCAGCAAAAACACAAATAAAAATAATCCGGGGCCAATAGAGGATTTCTTCTTTAATTGTGATAAAATACGTAAGAGAAGATAGAGTGAAAGGGTTTTCTGTTTTATCGCAAGCCGCAGATTTTTCGTTGAAAAATGTCCTTTGCCCGTGAACCGAAGCGCTTCCGCATTTCTGGAAAGATAGTTTTGACTGACTCAGGAAAGCTGTCCAACTTAGCAAAGAGCAGACGGATTATCTGTGACTTTAGACCTGTTTTGTCTGGTGCGCCGGTTTTGGCCGTGCGACAAGAATGTTTGAGAAAAAGTGTTGTAAACTGCAGGAAAAGGGAAGTGAAGCGATTGAAAAAAGTGTTGTTTGTTTGTACAGGAAATACGTGCCGCAGCCCGCTTGCAGAGGCTGTGTTTGAGCACAAAAAGAAAGACAGGGAGCTGCAGGCAAAATCCGCCGGCATTTATACCTTTGCCGGCGCTCCGATGTCCGATGGTGCGAAAACGGTGCTGGCAAAGCGCGGCATCGAAAAAGAACACGCTGCTAGTCTGGTGAATAGCGAGCTTGTCCATTGGGCTGATGTCATTCTTACGATGACAGGGAACCACAAACAGGCTATCGTAGAGCGGCATCCCGAGATGGCGGAAAAGCTATACACATTGAAAGAATTTGTTTATGTCGATGAGGATATGAAAGCAAAGCTGGAGAAAATCAAGGAAAAAATGATTCAACTGGAGTTAAAGCGGGCAGATATGAATGCGCAAACCGCCGGACAAAAAGATAATGTTGATACAAGCAAAGCGCCGGAGCAGGAAGCGTTGGGGGAAGAGCTTTTTCAACAGCTGCAATCGGAACAGGAGGAGATTGAACGCCTGGCTCAAGAAATTCCGTCGTTTGATATTGCTGATCCGTATGGCGGCAACGACCACCTCTACGAAATAACGTTAACGGAGATTGAAGAGGCTGTAGATAAATTATTAGAAAAATTAAGTGACTAGCCCGGGGGTAGTTACGGGGGCAGGCACCAAAAGGGGAAGGGAACAATGGAAAAAACAAGCTATCGGTTCAGTATTCGGAAGAAGATGGTGTTGGGAATTTGCGGCGTGGCCTCCATCACTTATGCCGTGAGTGCGATCTTTATTTTTTATCTGAGCGATTTCGTCGGGGACAGTCTTGGCGTAAATGAGGACCTCTTCATTTTGATTACCTTGATATTGGGGGTTGTCTGGTGCGGAATTTTCGGCTTTGTCGGTGCGACGATGATAATCAAACCAATTGTTGCCCTGGAAAAGGCGGCGAAAAAAATTGCTACAGGTAATCTAAAGGAGAATGTTCATGTGCCGAAATCTCGCGATGAGCTGCAAGCGTTGGCAATCGTTTTTAATCAGATGATCGAGCGGCTGCGGGGAATGGTCAACGACATTAACACCAATTTTGAACAAACGAATATGAATGTTGTTGAAATAAAAGCTGCTTCCGACACTGCTGCCGGTCAGGCGGAGCTTATTAGCCGGAATATTGAGGAAATTGCCAAAGGAGCGGAGGAATCGGCCTGTGCTGTACAAAACACAGCGGCTTCCATGGATGGTGTCACCCAGATTGCTTCCCGGGTGCAAGCGAATGCGGAAAAATCCAATCGCCAGTCCGATGAAATGCTGATGATTCTTTCGGAAAGCAAGGATGTTATCCAATCGCTTGTCACAGGAATACAAAAGCTTGCCGCGAATAACGAAACTTCGCTTTCCCGAGTGCACCAATTAGAACTTCATGCAAGAAAAATCGGTGAAATTCTTTCCCTTGTAGCTGAAATATCTGAGCAAACGAATCTGCTCGCCTTAAATGCCTCGATTGAAGCGGCGAGAGCAGGGGAGCACGGCAAGGGCTTCGCCGTCGTGGCAGACGAGGTCCGCAAGCTGGCAGATGAGAGCCGCAGGGCCGTTCAAGGAATTGCCGAACTGATTACCAATATCCAAACTGAAGTGAAAAATGTTGTTGAGCAAATAACCTACCAGGTAGAAATAGCGAAAACGGAGGCGGAGAAAGGGGAAAAAACGAACGCTGCGATGATGAAAATTTCCGGGTCTGTCGATGATGTCGTAGTGTCGATTCGCGAAATTTTACAATTGGTGGAGGAACAAATGCAGACGATAGAAGCGACGGCAAAAGAATCGCAGGAAGTTGCCGCGATTGCGGAAGAGACATCCGCGGGAGCACAGGAAGTCAGCTCCGCGATTGAAGAGCAGACTGCCATTATGGAGCAAATCGCTTCCGCCGGGGAGGTTCTGTCCCGCTGCGCCAGCGACTTGCAAAAAACAATCGCACGCTTTTCGGTATAAGTAGTTGCTCAAAAAGATCGCTTTTTATCTTTTTGAGCAACTACGAAACGATGAATGAAGCCGTCACATTCTTTTAAATCGTGATAGGAGAGCTTTGTTCCTATCACGATAGTGACGTGCGAGCCATCGTCTATCAAACGAAAAGATCGCTTTTTATCTTTTTGAGCAACTACGAAACGATGAATGAAGCCGTCACATTCTTTTAAATCGTGATAGGAGAGCTTTGTTCCTATCACGATTGTGACGTGCGAGTCATCGTCTATCAAACAAAAAGATCGCTTTTTATCTTTTTGAGCAACTACGAAACGATGAATGAAGCCGTCACATTCTTTTAAATCGTGATAGGAGAGCTTTGTTCCTATCACGATAGTGACGTGCGAGTCATCGTCTATCAAACGAAAAGATCGCTTTTTATCTTTTTGAGCAACTACGAAACGATGAATGAAGCCGTCACATTCTTTTAAATCGTGATAGGAGAGCTTTGTTCCTATTTTTTCAACCTGCGATGAGCGTATTTGTCGTCACGGCGGGCGCGAAGGGCAATTCATCGTCAAAACGATCCGATCACATGAAGTTGCTTTTCCCTTTTGGAGGTGGATAATACATCATTAAATCGGCCGAATTATGCTATGCTATAGAAAAGGATTCCCTGTCGGCGCTCCGCGAAACCGCCGGTTCTGAATGACGGACCCGGGCGTTTTCGGCGCGAAGGCGGCCACTGTTGAAGAGGAGGAAAAAGAAATGATAGTAGCCATTGGGTCGGATCATGGCGGATTCCGACTAAAAAACGAAATCAAAGCAATGCTTGATGAAATGGATGTGGAAGTGACGGATGTCGGCTGTGACTGTGCCGAATCTGCCGATTATTCAGACTACGGCATCCCAGCGGCAGAAATGGTTGTCCGCGGAGAAGTTGACCGGGCAATTCTCATCTGCGGTACTGGCATCGGCATGTCGATCGCAGCAAACAAAGTAAAAGGAATCCGCTGCGCCCTCGTTCATGATCTGTTTACGGCAAAAGTGACGCGCGAGCATAATGACACAAACGTTTTGGCAATGGGAGAACGGGTTATTGGCCCTGGTGTTGCCGGAGAAATCGTCAAAATTTGGTTGGCCACGGAGTTTGAAGGCGGCCGTCATGCGCGCCGGATCGGCAAAATCGCTGAATACGAACAAAGTCACGGGGTGAACGAAAAGTAAACAACTGTTGTGAGTGCAAAAAGGAGGACATAACATTGACATGAATGAAGGCCGAGGCGCGGCAGTCGTGAACAGCAGAGCGTACAAGGAACGTACGTGAGCAGCGGCGAGGCAACGCAGCTAACGTTGAGATTCACAGACAATGTTTCCCGGACTTTTTGAACAACCGCTTACTATAATGATCGGGTGTGACTCAAAAGCAAAGAAGTCACACCCTCTTTCATCACCCAAATGAGGGAGGAAGGATAGTGACACTTGATTTATCAACGCTGATACAAGACGTGACTCAGGCTTTGGAAGATTTGCAAGCGACTGCGCAGTTGGAAGACGGCAAGCTGTTAGTAATCGGCACAAGCACGAGCGAGGTTATCGGACAGCGCATCGGGACGGCAGGAACGGAGGACGTTGCCAAGGCGCTCTGGGAAGCCTTTTTCGATTTTCAACAAACAACCGGCGTTGCTCTCGCTTTTCAATGCTGTGAGCATCTCAACCGGGCGCTCGTTGTCGAAAAAACAACAGCAGTCGAGAGACGGCTGGAACCTGTTTCTGTCATCCCTGTTTCGAGTGCAGGAGGGTCGATGGCGGCCTTTGCTTTTCAACAAATGAACGCCCCAGTTGTCGTTGAGGAACTTCGGGCTGATGCAGGAATCGACATCGGCGACACTTTCATCGGCATGCATTTGAAAAAAGTTGCTGTCCCCGTCCGCAGCGAGGTGAAAACAATCGGCTCCGCTCATGTCACCATGGCTCGTACGCGTCCGAAGCTTATCGGCGGAGAGCGGGCGGTATATCGAAAAATAGCAGAAGACCAAACGTGTCATTAATGGTATAATAAATGTTACAATTTTGTGGCGGACAGGAACATCAGTTAATTTTGACATCACCTGTATGGTTTGCCGAGTATTAAGGAGGAAAAGCAAGAATGCCAACAATGAAAACAGATGTACTCAATGAAGTGAGAAAACAGGATCCCGAGGTATTTCAAGCGATTACTGCCGAATTAAAGCGACAGCAGGCAAATATTGAACTGATTGCATCAGAAAATTTTGTTTCCAAAGCAGTCATGGAAGCACAGGGCTCCGTACTGACGAATAAATACGCCGAGGGCTATCCAAACAAGCGCTATTACGGCGGTTGCGAGCATGTTGATGTTGTGGAGGACATTGCCCGCGATCGTGCCAAGAAATTATTTGGTGCAGAGCATGTCAATGTGCAGCCTCATTCAGGCGCACAAGCCAACATGGCAGTATATTATGCGATACTGGAGCACGGGGATACCGTTTTAGGCATGAACCTTTCCCATGGAGGCCACTTGACACATGGAAGCCCGGTGAACTTCAGCGGAATACAGTTTCATTTTGTTGATTACGGTGTGAATGAGTCCGGGTTTTTGGATTATGAGGATGTCCGTTCCAAGGCATTGGAGCACAAGCCGAAGCTGATCGTCGCTGGTGCGAGTGCGTATCCACGGGAAATCGATTTTGCAAAATTCCGCGAAATCGCAGATGAAGTCGGTGCGTACTTAATGGTTGATATGGCTCATATTGCAGGACTCGTTGCTGCAGACCTTCACCAAAACCCGGTACCGTATTCTGATTTTGTGACGACGACAACGCATAAGACGCTGCGTGGGCCGCGCGGAGGCATGATCCTATGCAAGGAAAAGTATGCGAAAAAAATTGACAAATCGATTTTTCCAGGTATTCAGGGTGGACCGTTGATGCATGTCATTTCCGCGAAGGCCGTCGCCTTAGGCGAAGCCTTGACGGCTGAATTCCGGGAGTACGCGCAGCAGGTGAAAAGCAATGCGCATGCACTAGCACAAGCATTGAAGGCAGAAGGCATCAATCTCGTTTCCGACGGCACGGACAACCACCTGATGCTGCTTGATCTTCGTGAGTTAGGGATAACTGGAAAAGATGCGGAGGAAGCGTTGGATCACGTAGGTATTACAACGAATAAAAATACGATTCCATTCGATCCGGAAAGTCCGTTTGTGACAAGCGGTCTGCGAATTGGTACTGCTGCGGCAACATCGCGTGGCTTTACAGAGGAAGCGATGGCAGAAACGGGAAAAATCATCGCTAGTGTTCTGAAAGGGATGCATAAGGAAGAAGTAATGGCAGAGGCGAAAAAAGCAGTGGCGGCGCTGACCGGCCAGTTCCCGCTATACAACCAGTAAGCACAATGTTATGCGTAACAGAAAAAAGGAGCTTTGAGAGACAAACACAGTTTGCCCTTGAAGCTCCTTTTCTTTTTTGAAAGGCTGTCTGTTTCCCAACTTTTGGACATCCTCTAAAAGAGCGTGTTCAAAAAGGCAATGGTTCCGCACGATGCGCCCAATTCCACCTAAGTGCTGCCCACGTCCTGCATCTGCGGTTACTCGATGCAAATTGACTCAACGAAGTACATTCAGGTTGCATTTGTGGGCAACGGCGGAATGTCACCATCCTCCAATTCCGCTTAAGTACGACTCACGTCCTGCGTCTGCGGTTACTCGACGCAAATTTACTCGATGAAGCACATTCAGGTTGCATTTGTGAGTAACAGCGGAATGACGTCATCCTGACTCTGAAAAAACCACTCATAGCTGGCATGAAAAGAATGCATCGGCTCCACTCATTTTCTCTTCCTTTGCAAGCAATAGCTTCGACGAATATCCAAGTGCTTTTCTAGAGCGATGACACCGCTGAGACAGCTCGCAGCTTCTCAGTGAAGCCCAGCTCATTGCAACGTGTTTGTTCAAAAAGATAAAAATCGATCTTTTTGAACAAACACTAAAAGATAAACAAATGACTGATAACGCTGATAATGAAGCCGAAGATCAGGACGTGTTTTTTTACCTGATGATTTGCCGCTGGCTTCAATAAATAGAAAATCCCTAATCCGACAGGCAAAGGGATCCATTCGAACCAGAAAATAAAGGAGCCGAGAAAGAAATAACCTGCCAGCTTGGCAAGCAACAGTTCTTCCTTTCGATTAGCTGCCTTGGAATAGCCGTAAAGAACAGCGATAAAAATGGGCAAAATATATATTGGGAAAAATAATAAGGAAGCCATGCCATCACACTCCAAAAAATTCAACCGCTTCCATCAAACTCTTGATTCTTTGATGATTGCAAGAAACGAAACTCGTTCCTTAACAGTACCATATTTTTTTGAAGATGTTAAAAAATACGAAAAAGCGTTCTGCTTTCAATTGCCGCTGCGAAGAAATGTGGCTTTTTTTGCGAACATTTGACACGAAATATCGGCACGCTTCTACCAGTTTAAATATTTTTTCACATCAATCTGCAAATTCCGCTTGAATCAGCGAGGCATTTTATGTAGAATTTTCAACGGGAATAGTCGAAGTGGACAAATTTTTTTTCACAAATAAGTAATTATGATAACATTGTAAAAACGATAAAGGAGCGGGAAAATGGGCAAAGTATATGTGTTTGATCATCCTCTAATTCAGCATAAATTAACGTATATTCGCAACAAGGAAACCGGGACTAAGGAATTCCGTGAACTGATTGACGAGGTAGCGAGCTTGATGGCATTTGAAATCACGCGCGATTTGCCGCTGAAGGACGTGGAAGTGGAAACGCCGGTCGGCATTGCCCGGAGCAAAATGATTGCCGGGAAAAAGCTTGGACTCGTGCCGATTTTGAGAGCCGGACTCGGCATGGTGGACGGTATATTAAAGCTTATTCCGGCAGCGAAGGTGGGGCATGTCGGATTGTACCGCGATCCGGAGACATTGAAGCCGGTGGAATACTACGTCAAGCTTCCGAAGGATATTGAGGAGAGAGAATTAATTGTCATTGATCCGATGCTGGCGACAGGTGGATCGGCGGTGGAAGCCATTCATGCGCTGAAAAAGCGAGGAGCAAACCATATTAAGCTGATGTGTCTGGTGGCAGCGCCGGAGGGAGTGGAAGCCGTACAGAAGGCTCATTCCGATGTGGATATTTATCTTGCGGCAATGGATGATAAACTAAATGATAAAGGCTATATTATCCCTGGATTGGGAGATGCCGGTGACAGGCTGTTCGGAACAAAGTGAACTTTCTGAGAAGCGGCTGTGTGAAAGAAAAAATATAAGTGGGAAGGCACCGAAGGGAAAGCGCTCTTTGGAGCCTTCCCCTTTTTTGTTCACAAAATTTTCAGGGACCATGTCCCCGAATTTTTGTTCGGGGACATGGTCCCTGAATGAAATTGTCACTGTGTTGGAATGATAAGGGAACAAAGATATGAGTCAAGGGAGAAGAGGTGATGGAGAGTATATGAGAAGGACAGGTTGGTGGAGAATACTGTTCGTTTTTTTTATTTTATTCTCTGCATTAACAGTCCATTGCGGAGCAGCGGCGTTCATGGATGAACCCGGGCTAACAGAAGATCAGTCAAGCGAAGTGTTTTACCCTCAGCGTCCGCCGCTGCCTGCTCCGGCTCCGGAAACTCCGGCAACGAAAGACGAAACGGCGATATATATCGTGGAAGCCGAAGAGAACCCTGCGGAAATGATCAAACATGTGAAAAAAGCGGTCCCGTCGGTGCGAATCAGAAAAATATTTACGATGCTTTATAATGGATTTTCATTGGAAATAAACCGAAAAGATATCGAAAAGCTTCTACGTATCCACGGTATCAATCGGATAGATGAAGTCGCATATTACGAACCTTCCATGGACGAAAGCATACCGTTTATCGGCGGGGATGAAGTCCGGCAGATATTTGATGACGAAGGACAGCACCTTACTGGGAAAGGAGTGAAGGTGGCGATTATTGACACCGGCATTGATTATGACCATCCCGACTTGAAAAAAAATTACCATGGCGGCTACGATGTTATCGATGAGGATGACGATCCGATGGAGACACAGCAGGAGCAAGGACTGGCAACCTTGCACGGTACTCATGTCGCGGGAATTATTGCAGCAAACGGCAGATTAAAAGGCGTAGCCCCCGAAGCGGAGATCTATGCCTACCGCACGTTGGGACCGACCGGCATGGGAACGACCGAGCAGGTTATTGCAGCAATTGAGAAGGCAGTTGAAGACGGGGTAGACATCTTAAATTTATCACTCGGAAATACGGTAAACGGACCGGATTGGCCGACGAGCATCGCCCTGGATAAAGCGGTGGAAAAAGGCGTGGTCGCCGTCACGTCCAATGGTAACAGCGGGCCGAATTTATGGACTGTCGGTTCGCCGGGGACTTCTTCGAAAGCGATCTCGGTGGGAGCATCGACGCCGCCGATGCGTGTACCGTATTTGACAACAAACTCGACCCGTGACAAAGAAGAAGAAATTCCGATTACCGCTATGCAACGGGCGCAAACATGGCAGATGCGAAAAGCGTATCAAATCCAGTATGTTGGATTAGGGAAGGAAGAGGATTATCGCCTCCAGGATGTCCGGGGAAAAATCGTTCTGGCGGAGCGGGGGCAAATCAGTTTTACCATCAAGGCAAAATTAGCGAAACAAGCCGGGGCAGAAGGGTTGATTGTCTACAATCACACAGATGGTGAATTTGCCGGCATGCTGGAAGAGGCAATTGATTTACCAGTCGTCAGCATTTCAAAGGAGGATGGGGAAAAGCTGAGAGCGCAATTAGATAGCAATGATGTGTATGTTCGCACTGTATATCGTGAGGAAGAGGACTTTATCGCTCCTTTCAGTTCCCGCGGTCCGGTAACGCACACATGGGATATCAAACCAGACTTGGTCGCTCCGGGCGTGGCAATCGACAGCACCGTCCCTAGAGGCTACCTTGATCTTAACGGCACAAGCATGTCGGCGCCTCACGTGGCGGGGGCAGCGGCGCTGTTAAAGCAAAAATATCCTGATTGGACGCCTGAACAAATAAAAGCAGCGCTGATGAACACAGCTAAACCGATTGTGGATAAAGAAGGGGACGAATACCCTCCGCATGTTCAAGGGACGGGAAGAATTCAACTGTCAGAGGCGTTAAAGGCGGAAACGCTCGTATATCCCGGATCAATCTCCTTTGGGAAATGGCTCAGAACGGACAGCCGCCTTGAAAAAACGGTGAAAATCACCATTGAAAATCACTCTCAGGAGAGGAAGCGCTATTTGATTGAACCACCTTTCCGCGTTCCGGACGGTATCCAATGGAAGGTTCCCTTTTCCCTTTATCTGTCGCCTGGAGAAAAGAAGACAGTTCCAATTACAATGGACGTCTTTCCTTCCGTTTTTGAGGAAGGCGTTTATCATGACACCATCAAAGTAACGAGCGATAAGGAAACGATTCGCGTTCCATACTTGTTTTTTGTAGAGGAGCCGGACTATCCGCGGCAAATGGCATTCATGTTTGAGCAGACGGCGGAACCGGGAGTATTCCATTATGAAGTGTATTTTCCAGGGGGAGCCGATACATTCGGCATTGCCTTGTATGACCCGGATACCTTCCTGTTTTTAAAGTATATAGATGTGCAACAAAATATTGAAAGAGGGATGTTTGAAAAGGATGTGACCGTTGAAGGGCTGGATCCGGGAATGTATAAAGCATTGATTTTTGCAGAAAAAGAGGGGTATGAGGATACAGAGTTGAGAGAGCTGTACATCGCCGATTGGGGAATCGATTAGAAGTGTTTGTTCAAAAAGATCGGTTCTAATCTGAACAGGCTCTTTTATCAACGACGCTCGTAGCAATCAATCATTGGCTGGGAGGGGAGGAGGTTCCCCTTCCGCCGTATGAAATGTCTTGATAGAACGTAAAATAATAAAAGCGGCGCAACCACATAGACGAAGAAAAAAGAGTTCGAATATTCCGACATATATTTTTCCCGAATTTAGCAAAGACAGCAAGTCTAATTTTATGTATAATAATAAATGTGTCCAAAAGGTGAATAATGATAAAAATTACTAAAAACGTGGAAGCGCTTAAGCATCCGCTTCTAATTGACATAACATTCTCCATTATTATACGATTACTAAGAATAATTCTCCGGGTGTTTATACTCATATTGGGCATTGAAAGAAAACGGCAAAGGCTTTCGCCGCCAACGGTTCGATCGTGTTTTGCTTCCCTATTGGTAACCGTGGGTGCAAGCTGGAATCGGAGGTAGTTAAAGCGAAGGCTGCAGGGGCGAAATCGCATCCGCGGAGAGTTGCTGGCAGCCGTTGCCAATTACCGCGCAACATTGATACTGAACGAGAACATCCGGTGCTATTCAGATCAGAAAAAAATCTGATTAATAAGGATGAGGTTTATGGAAGACCCTTCCAAATTCCGTCAGACAGTAAAAGCATTTGCTTTGATGACGACAATCAGCTCCTATTTTACCGGGGCGATTCTTATCGGGATTTTTGGCGGAAGATGGCTGGATAATCATTTCGGATTTCAAGGACTATTTCTTATCATTGGATTCCTCCTCGGTTTAGGAACGGCCGTTATGGGCATTTATTATGCCATTCGCCAATTTTTAGGAGGCGGTTCATCGTGAAAGATTATACCTTTTTGGCAAAGCGGTACAGCATCTATACCGCAGCAATTATCTTTTTTTTTCTGTTGCTTGCTTTGCTGTTCGAGCAGACCGAATTTTTTATAGGCTTCGCCTTCGGTGCTGCAATCAGCCTTCTGAATTTAATAAATACATACTTTCAGGTGAAGCGAATTGGAAAAGCTGTTGAAAGCGGCAAGACCAAATGGTCATTTGGAACGGTGTCACGGATACTGACATCCGTCTTTGCTGTGTTCATCGCATTGGAGTATCCTCAGATTTTTGACCTGACGGGTGTCATCATAGGTTTAATGGTAACCTATGTCATGATATTATTTGAACCTATTTTTCACTTTAAGCATTGGCACTAACTTGGACGTTGTTGTATGTGCAACATTGAGCGTCTGAAGAGCATTTCTTTAAAGAAGAGAGGTGAAAGCATTTGGATGCAGAGTACAAAGTCATTTATTTATTTGATAATCCCCATCTCGGTGTGAATTTATCAAATATATTAATGATTACCGTTACGATGTCGATCGTTTTTTTCGTCTGTTTTTTCATGTCCAGAACGATAAAAATGTATCCGACGGGAGCGCAAAATGTCCTTGAATGGCTGGTTCAATTCGTCAAAAATATCATTTCAAGCACGATGGATTGGAAGCAAGGAAAACACTTTGTCATGCTTGGGTTAACGATCATTTTATATGTTTTTGTGGCAAACATGGCCGGTATACCATTTGAAATCGCCTCGAAAGGGCATGTAGTCTGGTGGAAATCACCGACGTCCGATCCGGTCCTAACGATTTCCTTGGCCTTATTTGTCATTGTGCTCACACACATTTACGGCATTAAGCTGAAAGGGATAAAAGAATATGGGAAAGACTATTTTCGTCCCGTCCCATTCCTGTTTCCGTTCAAGATTATCGAAGACTTTTCCAACACATTGACGTTGGGAATGCGGCTTTTCGGAAACGTTTATGCGAAAGAAGTGCTGATGGTCATGCTTGTCGGACTGGGAAGATCTTCGATTACCTGGGGAATTTTCGCCTTTATGCCAATGATTCTCTGGCAGGCATTCGGAACCTTTATCGGCGCATTGCAGGCCTACATCTTCTGTATTTTAACGATGGTTTATATGTCGCATAAAGTGAACGAGGAGCACTGATCGTTGAGTCGGCAGCGATTTAGCTTTGCTGGCAGACACGCGGATTTTTTCATTGTCGATAGCATCGCATCGGACAAGCGATTCTTAGACAGCTTGATCAGGTATTAAAGCTCTAACAAAATAGAGCGTTACAAATATTCATGATATAATCATTTTTTTGTGAAATTAAAGGAGGATATTAATTATGGGTTCATTAGCTCTAGCAGTAGCAATCGTAGCAGGTTTAGCAGCAATAAGTGGTGCATTCGGGGTAGCAATCGTTGTACGCAGTGTTGTTCAGGGGATTTCACGTCAACCGGAGATGCGTGGACCGCTTCAAACATTACTGTTTATCGGTGCACCATTAGTAGAGGCCCTTCCAATCCTTGCAATCGTTATTGCCTTCATGCTGTTTGGTAAAATAGGTTAATCGAGGGGAAGGTTCAGAACTCGGAGCGACAAAGCAACGAAGAGATTGGCAGACAATGTTTTCCGGAGTTTTTGAACATCCAATGAATCAATAGTTAGCTCGAAGCCTTACACTGGAAGGTACATAAAATTTTAGCTTTGTATGATGTGTGCGAGTTCAAAACAGCAACAGCAACACCAACAGGGCCAGGAAGACCGAACAGCAAATCGCAGGCAGCTCACGTTATGCGGAAACGTACGTGAGCAGCGAAGAGATACTGCTAACGAAGAGATTCACAGTCTTTCCCGGACTCATTTGAACTTCCTCTATTAATACGAACACTGAAATTTTCAAGCCTTTTGTGTACAACTAACTGTAATGGCGGAGACGTTTTGACTTATCTTCGCCATTCCTTATTTACGAATTGAAGGTAAGGAGGCGAATCCATTGCTAGGAGAAATCTATTTTCTTGATGCGCTGTACCAGCTTGCCGGTTTCATCATACTCTTGCTGCTTTTGAAAAAGTTTGCCTTCGGTCCGATCGTGGACATGATGGAAAAACGTGAAAAACATATCGCTGATCAAATCTCCTCCGCGGAAAGAAACCGCAAGGAGGCAGAAAAATATCTTGCAGAACAACGGGAAGCTATCCAGACAGCCCGACGTGAAGCAAAAGAAATCGTCGAAAACACGAAGAAAATCAGCGAGCAGCAAGCGGATGAAATGATTACCGCAGCAAAGTTGGAAGCGGACCGCATCAAAGAAACGGCCATGGCCGAAATCAATCAAGAAAAAGAACGAGCTATCTCCGCGCTTCGTGAGCAAGTTTCTGCATTATCTGTCCTTGTGGCATCCAAAGTGATTGAGAAACAGTTGGATGAACAGGAGCAAGAAAAGCTCATACAGGAAACTCTTAGAGAAGTAGGCGAAGAGTTATGAGAAGACATCCGATAGGATTTCGTTACGCTAGTGCACTCTTTGAGTATGCGCAGCAAAACAATGTTCCAGCTCTTATTGTTCAAGAGCTGGAAGCTGTGTCGCAAGTGTTTAAAGATACGAACCTTCTTGACGAAGTGTTTAAACATCCAAAGATGACAACCGAGGAAAAAAAGCGAATTGTGACAGACAACTTTTCAGGTCATGTCAGTCAAGTCGTCATCAATTTATTACAACTGCTTATTGATAAAAAACGTGAAAATGCTTTGTTTGCCATCGTTGATGATTACAAAGCGCTGGTAAATGAAGCGGGAGGAGTGGCGGAAGCAACTGTATACAGTGCCAAGCCGCTTTCCGATGTCGAGAAAGAGGCCGTCGCCCACGTGTTTGCGGTAAAAAGCGGCAAAAGAAAGCTTCTGATCGATAACGTTGTTGACAAGGAAATCATCGGTGGCCTGAAAGTGAAAATTGGCGACCGGGTATATGATGGAAGCGTCGCCAATAAGCTTGAACGCATACAGCAACGTATGGTATACGGGAATGTTAGTAGATAGGGGTGAACGTAATGAGCATCAGAGCCGATGAGATCAGCTCTTTAATCAGAAAGCAGATTGAAAGCTATCAATCTGAAATAGAAGTCAGCGATGTTGGCACCGTCATCCGCGTTGGAGATGGTATCGCTGTTGCTCACGGTCTGGAGAACGTCATGGCCGGAGAGCTATTGCAGTTTTCAAACGGTGTCATGGGTATGGCGCAAAACCTTGAAGAAAACACCGTCGGTATCATTATATTAGGACCGTTCACAGACATTCGTGAAGGGGACGAAGTACGCCGGACAGGACGTATCATGGAGGTTCCGGTAGGCGAAGAACTTCTTGGCCGCGTCGTTAACCCGCTAGGACAGCCGCTGGACGGCAAAGGACCGATCAGCACAACTAAAACCCGTCCAATCGAAAGTCCGGCACCTGGTGTTATGGATCGTAAATCCGTTCACGAGCCGCTGCAAACCGGAATCAAGTCCATCGATTCCTTGATTCCTATCGGCCGCGGACAACGTGAATTAATTATCGGTGACCGTCAAACGGGAAAAACAGCGATCGCCATCGACACGATTTTAAACCAGAAAGACGAAAACATGATTTGTATTTATGTAGCAATCGGTCAAAAGGAATCAACGGTCGCCGGAGTGGTGGAAACGCTGCGTCAGCACGGTGCGTTGGATTATACGATCGTTGTTACAGCAAGTGCCTCCCAGCCGGCTCCGCTGCTATTCTTAGCTCCTTATGCCGGAGTAACCATGGGTGAGGAGTTCATGTATAACGGCAAGCATGTGCTCGTTATTTATGATGATTTAACGAAGCAGGCTTCCGCATACCGTGAGCTTTCCTTGCTGTTGCGCCGCCCTCCAGGCCGTGAAGCTTATCCGGGGGATGTATTCTACCTGCACTCCCGTTTATTGGAGCGGGCAGCGAAGCTCAGCGACGCCAAAGGCGGAGGTTCACTAACGGCACTGCCGTTCATTGAGACGCAAGCCGGAGACGTATCGGCGTATATACCAACCAACGTTATTTCCATTACCGACGGGCAAATTTTTCTGCAGTCCGATTTGTTTTTCTCCGGAGTTCGTCCAGCTGTTAATGCAGGACTGTCTGTATCCCGCGTTGGCGGATCAGCCCAGATAAAAGCAATGAGGAAAGTTGCAGGTACGTTGCGTCTTGACCTCGCGTCGTACCGTGAACTGGAAGCTTTCGCCCAGTTTGGTTCGGATCTGGATAAAGCGACCCGCGCAAAACTGAATCGCGGTGCCCGTACGGTAGAAGTGTTAAAACAAGGCCTGCATCAGCCGCTTTCCGTCGATAAACAAGTAATTATCCTTTATGCCTTGACGAAAGGCTTGCTCGATGATATCGAAGTCGCTGATATTCGCCGATTTGAAGCGGAGCTGTTTACATTCATGGAACACAACAACCGTGAATTACTCGCTCATATTAAGGACACCGGTACCCTCCCGGATGAAGACGAATTGCAAAAAGCAATCAATACATTTAAGGGAACATTCAGCGCGGCATAATTCGGATCACGGATGACGGCATAGGTATTCGGAGCACACGGGTATCTGCCGGGGAGTTCGAAAAAAAGGTGGTGAACAACGGTGGCCTCATTAAGAGATATTAAATCGAGAATCGTCTCGACGAGAAAAATGAAACAAATTACGAAGGCGATGGAAATGGTGGCGGCGGCAAAGCTGAACCGCGCCCAGACGAAAGCGACCGCCTTCGTACCATATACAGAAAAAATCCGGGAAGTCGTATCCAGCATTGCTTCCGGTAGCGAGGACGAAGAAGTAACTCATCCGATGCTGCAGGATCGCAAGGAAATCAAGAAGACAGCATATCTTGTAATCACCTCTGATCGCGGTTTATGTGGAGCTTATAACAGCGGCCTTCTTCGTAGAACAATGAGCATCATTAACGAGCGTCACGCTTCGGCAGATGAATACGGCATCATCGTGATGGGGCGCGTAGGGCGTGATTTTTTCAGAAAAAGAGGAGTGCCGATATATCAGGAGATCGTCGGATTACATGATCAGCCGGATTACTCGGAAATTAAAAACATCGCTTCAACAACTGTGGAGATGTTTGTAGACGGCATTTTCGATGAGATATACATTCATTACAATCACTTTATCAGCGTCATCACGCAGCAGGTTACAGAGCAGAAGCTTCTTCCGCTGACGGACATGGGTGGAAACGATGCAGAGAAAACGCCAAAATTAGATTATATTTATGAGCCGAACCCTGAAGTTATTCTGGAACAACTGCTGCCGCATTACGCAGAAAGTCTCATCTACGGCGCGTTGCTGGATGCGAAAGCAAGTGAGTTCGGTGCTCGGATGACCGCGATGCAATCTGCTACAAGAAACGCCACAGATCGAATTGATGAATTGACATTAGTGTATAACCGTGCACGCCAGGCTGCGATTACGCAGGAAATCAACGAAATCGTAGGCGGAGCAGCAGCACTTGAGTAAGAGATGATGATTGGAAAAAACGAGCTGTTTTCAACAGGACGTTTGCTGAAATAGCGCTTCGTTGACCAAGCCATTGTCAGTCAGTAAGTGAGGAGGAAAGTAGATGAATAAAGGACGCGTCACAAAAGTAATGGGTCCGGTTGTTGACGTTCAGTTCAACCGCGGACAGTTACCTGAAATTTATAACGCATTAAAAGTGGAGCATCGGGCCACAACCGCAGGTGAAGTTGACGTTGACCTTACATTGGAAGTTGCACTTCATCTCGGAGATGACACGGTACGTACAATTGCCATGTCTTCCACAGACGGTCTTGTGCGCGGAATGGATGCAGTTGACACGGGTCGTCCGATCTCCGTCCCTGTAGGGGATGATACACTTGGGCGTGTATTCAATGTATTAGGTGAAAATATTGACTTGGATGAACCGGTTTCTTTAGATGTACGCCGCAACCCGATTCACCGTTCGGCACCTGAATATGAAGATCTGTCAACGAAAACGGAAATTCTCGAAACGGGAATCAAGGTAGTTGACCTGCTGGCGCCGTACATCAAAGGTGGTAAAATTGGTCTTTTCGGCGGTGCCGGAGTTGGTAAGACGGTGTTAATTCAGGAATTAATCAATAACATTGCACAGGAGCACGGCGGTATTTCCGTGTTTGCCGGAGTAGGGGAGCGTACCCGGGAAGGAAACGACCTGTACTTCGAAATGAAGGATTCCGGCGTTATCAACAAAACGGCAATGGTCTTCGGACAAATGAACGAGCCGCCTGGAGCGCGTATGAGGGTTGCCTTGACGGGTTTGACCATGGCTGAATATTTCCGTGATGAAAAAGGCGCCGACGTACTTCTTTTCATCGATAATATCTTCCGTTTCACACAGGCGGGCGGTGAGGTATCCGCGCTGTTAGGCCGCATGCCTTCAGCGGTAGGATATCAGCCGACACTTGCAACGGAAATGGGGCAGCTTCAAGAGCGGATTACATCGACGAAAAAAGGCTCCGTAACATCGATTCAGGCGATTTATGTACCGGCTGATGATTACACTGACCCGGCGCCGGCAACAACCTTTGCCCACTTAGATGCGACGACAAACCTTGAACGTAAACTTTCGGAAATGGGTATTTACCCGGCGGTTGACCCGCTTGCTTCTACATCCCGCGCTCTATCGCCAGAAATCGTTGGCGAAGAGCATTATGAAGTGGCTCGTCAAGTACAACAGACACTGCAAAAATATAAGGAACTTCAAGACATTATCGCCATGCTTGGTATGGATGAGCTGTCTGAAGAAGATAAACTGACTGTACACCGCGCCCGCCGCATCCAGTTCTTCCTGTCCCAGAACTTCCATGTGGCGGAGCAATTTACCGGACAACCGGGATCTTATGTGCCGGTAAAAGAAACGATCCGCGGCTTTAAGGAAATTCTTGAGGGTAAACACGATGACATTCCTGAGGATGCCTTCCGACTGGTCGGGCCGATCGACGAGGTTGTAGAGAGAGCGAAGCAAATGCAATAAGACAGCAAGCGTAGATTCATAACAAAAACGAAGTTTTGTTATGAATCCCGCTTCGTTAAAGGAGGGTGTACCATGAAGACGATGCATACCAATGTCGTCACTCCTGATGGCAGCGTATTCGAAGGACAAGTAGAAATGGTCAGTGTAAAAACAACGGAAGGTGAGCTTGGTATAATGGCAGGCCACTTACCCCTTGTTAGCCCTCTGACAATCGGCGCTGTTCGCATTAGAAAGGAATCCAAAGTTCAGCTGATTGCAGTCAGCGGTGGATTTATTGAAGTCCGCCCCGATGAAGTGAATATTTTAGCTGAATCCGCCGAATTACCTTCTCAAATCGATATTGCAAGAGCGCGTGCCGCGAAAGAACGGGCCGAGCGCCGTCTTCAAGAAGCTAAGAAGGCGAATATTGATTTTAAACGTGCCGAACTGGCACTTAAGCGTGCAATCAACCGCTTGGAAGTTTCAAGCTATGGCAACAAGTCATAAGCTGTATAATGTAAGAAAACGTTCACTGTCATGGAAATGGCGATGAACGTTTTTTTAGTGTTGTTGAAAAAGATCGCTTTCTATCTTTTTGAACAAACACGATGCAACGAGCCGGGCTTCACTGCGAAGCTACGAGTTGTCTCATAGTGCCATCGCGGGCGATGGTACTTGGATAAGCCTCTGCGCAATACTAGAAGACGAAGAGACAATGGAGTGTGGCCGATGCATTCTTTTCAAGTAGGCGAGGAGTGGTTTTCTCATAGCCTACGCATCGAGCGGAACCATTGCCTTTTTGATCACGCTCTTTAATTGTTTTGGTTAACATGACTTTTTTGCGAAAAAATCAAACGCCTCTCACCTCAACGATATCGAGGAAGCGGAAAGGAAGGCAGGTTCACTCATGTGGGAATCTCGTGAAGTCAGCGAAGCCGGAGCCGATCCTCGGTTCGTTTGTTGAAAAAAAGGTGGAGTCTGAGTCCGGCCGACTTGAACCGTAAACGAGCGAACCGTAATCAAAATGACCGTACTCAAATCGGGAGCAAACGAGAGTCTGAGTGAGTACGAGCGAGTCTGAGTCCGGTCGACTTGAACCGTAGTCGATCGAACATAATCAAACAATTATATCTTAAAAGTAATACTGCAAAATAGCAGCGGACCACGTCTTTTTAAACTAAGTAAAGTGAAAAGTTTCTCAATCTCTACTGTTATAGTGACAAAATTGTATCTGTTATAATATAAAATTTTGGATCACAGTTCCTTCTGCGGCTGATATTGCCTTTCCAAGTGGGAAGAAGCATCATAAGAACCATCGCTTTACAGAAAAGATGCATATTTTCTTTGGGGTGGTAATATTATACATTAATAATAAACAGTTTTCTTTTTGCAAAGTAACACTTTAAGAAAAATAAAAAATAAGATTTTTCTGATTTTAAAATAATTATAAATAACAGGCAGGAGAAAAAACACTGGGAAACCGCTGAGTGAAGCGCTATCATACCGATGGGCAAATTGGAAATTAGATTAAACATTATATCCAACTTGGTTAACTTAATTACCTGAGAATTCACAATAATATGGAATTAATGATAGTGCTTTGATATAATTTGAGTGTACGTTTACTAAGTCAATTATTCAATGGAGGGGAGTGAATGTATGGGGCTGGGAGTTTATTTTGACAACTATATTTATGTGTTATTATTTTTGACTTTAGGGGTTGCACTTCCAGTTGGAGCGCTTACGTTTGGGCGGCTGCTGCGGCCGAAAAATCCGTATGCGGAAAAGATCACGACGTATGAGAGCGGGATTAGTCCGACGGGAGATGCGCAAATTCGGTATCATGTAGCCTACTATATTGTAGCGCTCGAATTCGTCATTTTTGACGTTGAAACCGTTTTCTTGTATCCGTGGGCTGTCGCATTGGATCAGCTCGGCTGGGTAGGTCTTAATGCAATGATCATCTTCATTGCTATTTTAGGATTAGGACTTGCATATTCTTGGAAAAAGAAGGTGCTGGAATGGAACTAAAATCGCTTAAAGGTTTTCAAGAATCAGAGAAATACGATCCACGTGTTATGGAAGACATTAAACGGAGTGTGCTTTTTACAAAGCTCGAACAGCTGAAAGCATGGACCCGAACAACTTCACTATGGCCGCTCAGCTTTGGTTTGGCCTGTTGTGCCATCGAAATGATGGGGACGGGTGCGGCAAGGTACGATTTCGACCGCTTCGGCGTTATTTTTCGCGCATCGCCGAGACATTCCGATGTGATGATCGTCGCCGGAACGGTAACTGCCAAGATGGCGCCGGTTTTACGCACATTGTATGACCAGATGCCGGAGCCAAAGTATGTCATTTCCATGGGATCGTGCGCAACCTGTGGCGGTCCTTACAAAGAGGCATACAGCGTTGTCAACGGCGTAGATAAAATCGTACCGGTCGATGTCTATGTTCCGGGCTGCCCGCCGACACCGCCAGCGTTAATTGATGGCGTGGAACTGCTTCGTGAAAAAATCCGCCGTGAAGCAAGAGGAGAGAAGGTGGGGCAGCAATGAGCCAGGAAGTTCTCGATATTATTGTGAAGAAAATCACTGAACAAAAGGGCGATGAGGCAATCGAAGAAGCGAAGCTGAATTTTGATGAACCAATGATCATTCTCGATACAAAAAATTGGGATGTAAAGACGGCGAAGTTGCTGCGCGACGATCCGGCGCTTGCGTTTGATTTTCTTTCCTGTATTACAGGTGTCGATTACGAAGAACATATGGAAGTTGTCTATAATTTTTTTTCAACGACGAAAAAGCACTCCATGTATGTAAAGGTGAAAACGACGCGGGAGAAGCCTTCCGTGACATCGGTTGAATCCTTGTGGAAATCGGCCGACTATATGGAGCGGGAGACATATGATCTTTTTGGGATCGACTTCCCGGGCCACTGGAACTTACGGCGGATTTTGCTGCAGGATGACTGGGAAGGCCATCCGCTCCGCAAAGATTACGTTACGGATAAAAAAGCACTGGGACTGGATTAGGGGGTGGTGAATGTATGTCAATAAAAACAGAAACGATGACATTGAATATGGGTCCGCAACACCCCAGTACACACGGTGTTTTCCGCTTACTTGTCGAAGTGGACGGAGAAACGATAACAAAAGCTGAACCTGTCATGGGGTATCTTCACCGCGGGTCGGAGAAGCTGGCAGAAAACTTTCTTTACACACAATTTATCCCGTATACCGACCGGCTTGATTATTTGAATGCGATGACGAATAATTACGTCTATTGTGCGGCAATCGAGAAGCTACTCGAATGGGAAATTCCGGAGCGGGCGGATTATTTGCGCGTCATTGTAATGGAATTAAACCGGATTGCCAGTCACCTCGTCTGGTGGGGGACATACCTTCTCGATATTGGTGCGCTGAGTCCTTTCTTGTACGCATTCCGTGACAGGGATATCTGTCTGGACTTGCTGAATGAGATCAGCGGTGCGCGAATGACATTCAACTACATTCGCATCGGCGGTGTTAAATGGGACGCACCTGAAGGCTGGGTGGACAAAGTAAAGGAAAAAGTGAAGGAATTACGTGAGAATATTGCTGAATATGACACCCTGGTGACGGGCAATGAAATTTTTCAGGCTCGTACAATCGGCGTTGGTAAATTAACGAAGGAGCAAGTGATCAACTGGGGAATTTCCGGACCGCTGGCAAGAGCATCAGGGGTGAACATCGATATTCGGAAGGAAGAGCCGTATTCCATTTATGACCGCTTTGATTTCAACATCCCGACGAGAGAGGAAGGGGATGTTTTTGCACGGTATAAAGTGAGAATTGCAGAAATGTATGAATCATTGAAAATAATTGAGCAGGCATGTGAGCAAATTGATGAAGGGGAGATCATTCACAAAAAAGGGGCGCGCATCATGATGATCAAGCCACCCGCCGGAGAAGCATATACACGTGCGGAAGCTTCAAAAGGTGAAATCGGCGTTTACGCTGTCAGCAACGGCAAGAACAAACCGTACCGTATCAAACTTCGCCGCCCTTCGTTTGTCAATGTGTCGATTTTGCAAGACTTGCTTATCGGTGAAAACATTCAAAACCTTGTAGCGATATTTGGTAGTCTTGACATTGTATTAGGGGAGGTAGATGCATGATGGATCTCCTTTACATGGTACTTTTTGCCGTGGTCGTGCTGCTTGGACTTTTGGGTGGGGTAACGTATGCCATCCTCTTTGAGCGGAAGGTGATCGGTTGGATGCAAATCCGGAACGGTCCAAACAGACATGGTCCGTGGGGGCTGTTTCAGACGATCGCAGACGTTTTAAAGCTGTTAATGAAGGAAGACATCATCCCCGCCGCGGCGGACAGAAAGATTTTTGTCCTAGCGCCGATCCTTGCCTTTGCTCCTTCTTTTACAGTGTTTGCGGTGCTCTCCTGGAGTGACACGCTTTATGCTGCGGACTTAAATATCGGTGTTTTGTATTTTCTCGGTGTATCATCGATGACAATGCTTGGCGTATTGATGGGCGGCTGGAGCTCCAACAACAAATATTCTTTACTAGGCTCGATACGCGGAGTGGCGCAAATGGTGAGCTACGAGATTCCGCTTGTCCTGTCGGTGCTGGGAGTTGTCATCCTGTCAGGAACTATGAATCTACGAGGTATTGTTCAATATCAGGACGATATAGGCATGTGGTTTATCATTCCGCAATTTCTCGGCTTCGTTATTTATCTCATCTCTGCCATTGCCGAATTAAACCGCTCGCCGTTCGACTTGCCCGAAGCGGAATCGGAGCTTGTATCCGGTTATCATACGGAATATTCCGGCTTCAGATATGCGTTCTTTATGCTGGCTGAGTATACGTATGCCATCGCTATTTCTGCTTTCGCAACAACGCTGTTCCTCGGGGGATGGTTAGGGCCGGCGTTTCTGCCGGGAATCGTCTGGTTTATCTTAAAGATGTGTATCTTTATGTTCATCTGGTTTTGGCTGCGGGCGACGCTTCCTCGTGCCAGAGTCGATCACTTAATGCAGTTCGGCTGGAAGGTACTCATCCCGTTAGCGTTACTGAACATCGTAATAACGGCGGTTATTAAAGTGTGGATGGGGTGGTAAAATGTTTCGTTTATTAAAAGGATTCGGTGTCACGCTCAATTACTTCAGAAAGAAAAAAATAACCATCCAATACCCTGATGAGAAAGTGGTTATGCCGGAACGCTTCCGCGGAATTCACCGCTTTTTTCCAGACAAGTGTATCGTGTGTAATATGTGCGTGAACATTTGTCCGACAGATGTTATTACCTTGACTGGTAAAAAGCATCCGGAAAATCCGAAGAAAAAAATCATTGATACGTATAATATTGATTTTCAAGGCTGTATTCTTTGTGATTTATGTACGGAAGTATGCCCGACGGATGCGATCGTGATGACAGCCAGATATGACAACCTCAGTTCCTACACTCGTTCGGAACATTTCAAAGATATTGAATGGCTGTCAAACAACCATGTTTATGGCAACTATGAAGAATCCGGTCCTGTTCCGGAAATGGGAGAAAGAGGTGAACGCAAGTGAGCTCACAAATGATCTTTTTCCTCGCTTTTGCTGTCATTGCCATTGCTTGCGCCGTTCTGGTCGTGAAACTGGATCGGATTTCCCACCGGATCGTGGCGATGGCGTTTAACTTCTTCGCGGTGGCAGGTCTTTATTTTCTGCTTGGAGCTGAGTTTATCGGGATCATCCAGATTATCGTCTATGCGGGTGCGGTAACGATCCTGTTTATTTTCGGGATGATGATGACCGAGCACAGACATATTACCTTTGGTAATAATCCGCGGAGAGTGCACCGGATTTTAAGCTTGCTCGGTGTCGGAACACTGCTGGGGCTGATGCTGTACGGAATACTGAATCTGGATCTGCCTGCGGATAATGAACAGTTTTACGGCAGTGCGGAAAAAATCGGTGTGGAACTGTACGGACACTATGTTGTCGCCTTCATAGGAATCGGCTTTTTGCTGACTGCAGCGCTTATCGGCGCGATTGTGATAGCACGGAAGGAGGCCAAATGACATGGTGTCAATTACGCTGTTTTTAGCTCTTGGAGCGATTTTGTTTTGCATCGGCCTGTACGGTGTGCTGACGAGGCGGCACTTGGTTATCGTCCTTGCCTGCGTAGAACTGATGCTGAATGCAGTGAATATCAACCTGGTCGCATTTTCCAGTATCGGACCGTTTGCGAATGTTACAGGACAAGTATTTACATTGTTTGTCATTTCCGTCGCAGCAGCCGAGGTGGCTGTCGGTCTGGCGATATTGATTGCCCTGTACCGCAATCGAGATTCCATTGACGTTATCAAACATGACTTGTTGCGCTGGTAGATGGAAAGATTCAGCTGCCAAAGTAAGCAAAACAAGAGATTAATAGAGGAAAAGGTGATGGTATGATACAAAATGCCTGGTTAATCCCGGTTTTTCCGCTAATCGCCTTCATCATTCTGTTGTTCTTCGGAAGAGCGCTTAAAGAGAAGGCATCTTACGTTGGAATAACAGCCTTGGCACTATCGTTCATACTGGCTGTGCTTGTCTTGTTTGAACGTATTGGTGGAGAAACTTACACATATGTCGTAAAGTGGATTGGTTTCGGAGAGAGTACGATTACGATGGGCTACGAAGTGACAGCGCTGAATGCGATGATGTTGATCGTCGTTACCGTTGTAAGCTTGCTCGTTCACATTTTTTCAAGGGAATATATGCGTGAGGACGACCGCATTCACGTTTTTTATTCGTATTTAGGATTGTTTTCCTTTTCAATGCTCGGCCTCGTGCTTGCGCCGAATGTATTGCAGCTGTTTATTTTCTGGGAGCTGGTAGGGCTGTGTTCGTATCTGCTGGTGGGATTTTGGTATTTCAAACCGGAAGCGGCAGCTGCGGCAAAAAAAGCATTTTTAACCACACGTATTGGAGACGTGGGGCTGTTGATCGGTTTAGTTTTGCTCTTCAATGCGGTTGGCAGCTTTGAATACAGCGCCGTCTATTCGGCCGTTGAAGCGGGCCTTGTCGGCGACACAATGGTGACGATCATTGCCATTTGCATCTTTCTTGGAGCTGTCGGGAAATCGGCGCAATTTCCGCTTCACGTCTGGCTTCCTGACGCAATGGAAGGTCCGACGCCGGTATCTGCATTAATTCACGCAGCTACAATGGTCGCTGCAGGGGTGTATTTAGTCGGTGTGATGTATCCGGTGTTTCTGGCGTCCAGCACGGCGATGACGGTCGTTGCGTATACCGGTGCCATCACGGCAATTTTCGCGGCAACCATTGCGCTTGTGAATACAGATATTAAACGTATCCTTGCCTATTCGACAATCAGCCAGCTTGGCTACATGATGTTGGCATTGGGAACAGGCGGATATGTCGCCGGGTTATTTCATTTAATGACGCACGCCTTTTTTAAAGCGCTGCTATTTCTTGGTGCCGGAAGTGTCATTTTTGCCTTGCATCACCGGCAGGATATCCGTAAGATGGGCGGACTTTGGAAACGGATGAAAGTCACGTCTGTCACCTTCCTGATCGGAGCGTTGGCCATTGCGGGAATCTTTCCGCTGGCAGGCTTCTGGAGTAAGGAAGGAATTTTGGCGGCGGCATGGGAAGGCGGAGACATGTTTCTTTTCATCATCGCCGTTGTGACAGCGTTCATGACTGCGTTTTACATGTTCCGTTTGTTCTTTAAAGCATTTACCGGGGAGTTCCGCGGCGACCACGAACCGCATGAAAATACGAAGCTGATGACCATTCCCCTGACTGTATTGGCGATTTTGGCTGTTGCGGCCGGATTCGTCAACACGCCGTTTTCCCTAGGGCTGGAAACATTTTTGACAGACGGACTCCACGTTGGGCATCAGGCGCACGGTGAGCTTTGGCTTGCTGTTCTGTCGATTGCGGTTGCGCTTGCCGGTATCGGGCTGGCTTGGGCGATGTACGGAAAGGGCGCGATTCGCGAGGACTTCCTTTCACAAAAAGTGCCTGGTGTGCACAAGCTTTTGCTGAATAAATATTACTTGGATGAGCTTTATCAAAAGGTTTTTGTAAGTCCGACAGTAGCTATCGGCAAATTTTTCTGGGAGGTTGACAGATTGTTTATCGATGGCATCGTCAATTTCGTCGGCCGGGCAACGCGCGGTTCAGGCCGGGCTTTTGCAAAACGGCATGACGGTCAGCTGCAAACATACGGTCTTGTTACCATCATCGGAGGACTGGTAGTCATTGCAGTTGCCTTCGTGCTAAGGGGGTATATCGGATGATCCCGAACATTCTTACAATTCTTCTCATGATACCATTAGCCGGAGCAGTGCTGATACTGACAATACCGAAAGAAAACAAAAATGTTATTCGGTCGCTGGCGATCGGGACGTCGATTGTTGCGCTTATCGTGTCGATCGTCGTTTGGGGAGCATTCGATCGTTCGATAACGGGATTGCAGTTTGCTCAGCTTGTGCCTTGGTTTGATCTCGGGTATTTGACGATCAACTATGAAATCGGTATTGACGGTTTATCAATGCCGCTGTTGCTGTTAACGACATTCGTAACAACATTGTCGCTTTTTGCTTCGTTGTCCATTAAAGAGCGGGTCAAGGAGTTTTATATCAGTTCCCTTGTGCTGCTAACGGGAATGCTTGGCGTGTTTGTTGCGCTCGATATGTTCTTGTTCTTCCTTTTCTTTGAACTGACGCTGATCCCGATGTTCTTTATCATCGGTATTTGGGGCGGAAAAGCAAAGGATTATGCCGCCTTTAAGTTCCTTGTTTACACGGGACTAGGGAGCGGAATTATGTTCATTACCTTTATCGCCATGTACTATTTTGGTGCGAAGGCGATGTATTTTCAGGATACATCGTTCAGCATCGTTCAGTTGGCCGAGGTTTTTGCCAATCCGGCAAACGAAAACGTGCTGACATCGGCGGTGCGCGGCGGCTTGTTCCTTGCTTTGTTTGTTGCGTTTGCGATCAAACTGCCTGTTTTTCCGTTTCACACGTGGTTGCCGAATGCCCACGTTGAAGCGCCGACAGCAGCGAGTATGATTTTAGCGGGAATCTTGCTGAAAATGGGCGGGTATGGTTTAATCCGTATCGGTATAGGAATTCTGCCTGACCAGGCGGCGCGGTTCGCCACTTTGATTGCCGTTTTGGGAGTTGTCAACATCATTTACGGGGCGCTGCTGGCCCTTGTACAAACGGATTTAAAGCGGCTTGTCGCCTTTTCCAGTATCAGTCATATGGGGATCGTATTGCTGGGGATCGCGTCCTTTACGGAATCTGGCTTGCAAGGGGCGATCTTCCAGCTTGTATCGCACGGATTTATTTCAGCGTTGCTGTTCTTTATGGTCGGAGCGATTTATGAACGGACAAAAACGAGAACGATTTCCGAAATGGGCGGACTCTCCAAATCGATTCCGATTCTGGCAGGGTTCATGCTTGCGGCTGCCATGGCTTCCGTCGGTCTTCCGGGGTTATCGGGCTTCGTTAGTGAATTGCTTGCTTTTATCGGAATTTTTGGCGCCTCCGCCGAGATTATTCCGGCAGCAAAGGCTTTCGGGGTGATTGCCGGGCTGGGTATTATCTTAACCGCCGCTTATCTGTTATGGGCAATGCAGCGAACGACGTTCGGACAACTTGATGAAAAGTTCAGCGGATTGCCGGATGCCCGGCCGCTGGAATATATTCCGATGATCGGCTTGTTCGGGTTAAGCTTGCTCATCGGTATCTATCCGAACATCTTAAGTGACGTCATCAATATTACAGTAATCGACATCTTGTCGAAGATAGGGGGTTAAAGACAATGTCAGCTTTTGATGCCAACTGGTCTTTAATGACTCCAGAAATTGTTTTAGCAGCCCTAGCATTGCTCATTTTTACCATCGATTTCATGACAGGAATAAGGGAGAAAAAGCCTTATCTTGGACGTTTAAGTATTTTGGCATTGCTCGTTTCCGCCTTCCTTGTTTTATTTATGAACGGTGAAGGTGGGGCTATTGCCGACATTTTCATTGTTGATACCTTTTCGACGGTTTTTAAAATCATTCTGCTGCTTGCGGTGGCAATGGTAATCGCCATCAGCATGCATTACCTGGATAAAAACGACGATGTGTATCAAGGAGAATTTTATTCGTTGATGCTCTTTGCGACGCTCGGTGCGATGTTGATGGTTTCTTCCGCTGATTTCGTGACGTTGTTTATCGGCCTTGAGCTGTTAAGCATTTCTTCTTACTGCCTAGCCGGATTCAAAAAACATCAGCGGAAGTCGACGGAAGCGGCGATTAAATACATCATCCTAGGAGGAACGGCTTCTGCGTTTATTCTCTATGGTATGTCGTTTTTATACGGATTAACGGGAACGACGAGCGTTGTTGAAATCGGTAAATCCATTCCGGCGTTGTACGCTGATTACCCTTATATCATTACCATGAGCATGCTGTTTATGCTTGCCGGCTTCGGGTTTAAAATTTCCGCCGTCCCGTTCCACATGTGGGCGCCGGATGTCTATGAAGGGTCACCGACACCGGTAACGGCATTTTTGTCTGTCGTTTCCAAGCTAGCTGCCTTCGCTCTGGTTATCCGTGTGTTTTTCGTGGCATTTTGGAGCATCAGCGAGGAATGGACGTTCTTGTTCGCCACCATTGCTGCGTTGACAATGATAAGCGGTAACTTTATTGCGCTTACTCAGAAAAATGTGAAACGCTTAATGGCGTATTCTGGAATTGCCCAGGCCGGTTACTTGCTGGTGCCGCTTGCGGTAAGTGCTAATTATGCACCGATGGCGGTAAATACGATTGTATTCTACAGTGTTGCCTATGTGCTCATGACCGCTGGAGCCTTCGCAGTCATCTCCTATGTGACGGAAGAGTCCCACAGTGAAGAGATGAACAGCTTTGCCGGGTTATACCGCCGCTCACCATTCATGGCGATTGCGATGACAGTGTTCCTTGTTTCGCTTGCCGGATTGCCGTTTACCGCCGGCTTTGTCGGCAAAGCGCAGATATTTATCGGCGCTGTTACCGGGGAGCTACTCTGGCTCGCAGTGATCATGATTCTTACGAGTATCATTTCGTTCTATTACTACTTCGGTTTCATTAAGCAAATGTATATGCGTGAACCGAAAGCAAACGATGCGAACCTGAAAGTGCCGGCCGGGTTATCGGCGGTGATTACCATCGCGCTTGCGTTAACAATCATTTTGGGTGTGCTTCCGGGAATATTAACCAACTTCTTTATGGAAGTGAGTCACTGGATGTTTTGAGCATTCTCTAAAGAACGGCTGTGGGCTGTCTCACTAGATAAAACCCTCGTTTGGACCGCCCGCAGCCCGCTTGCTCTTGAAGGAGAAGTCTCTCCAAAATCTAGTTAGGAACGGATTAAAGAAATAACGATTCGGTCATAAAACAGCCTCCTTCATCGAACAACTGTTACAGCGGTGAAAGGGGCTTTTTTCGTGCTTGTTCAATAAAGATCGGTTTTTATCTATTTGAACAAGTACGAAGCAACAAGCAACACTTCTCAGACAAGCAACGAGCTGTCTCATCGTGTCATCGCGCGCGATGGCACTTGGATATTCGTCGAAGCGATGCTTGCAGAGGAAGAGACAATAGGTGGAGCCGATGCATTCTTTTCAGGCCGGCTGTGAGTGGTTTTCTCAGAGTCAGGATGACGACATTCCGCCGTTACTCACAGGACGTGAGTAGTACTTAAGCGGAATTGGAGGATGGTGACATTCCGCCGTTGCCTATAGGACGTGGGCAGCACTTAAGCGGCATTGGGCGCATCGTGTGGAACCATTGCCTTTTTGAACACGCTCTTTTAAGCTGTTTTTTTAAACTGTGTTGCTGTGTTGTATTTGGAGCGATTTTTGAAAATAACATAGCCTTTTCATGACAAAAACATTGCTAAACGACGATGTGATTTTTTTACTTTCATGCATTGAGATGGTTGCCTTTGATATATCCACTTTTTTGTTGAAAAATGGCAGATGTCGAATTTCAGAGAGTTTTGTCGCTGTGGCTTTGCGATGGAAAATGGGAAAAATTGATTGGTGATTATTTGCTGAATTTCGAATATGATGTACGGTGGAAAAATTATTCTCATGACCGGACATAAATGGGTTAATTCCTGAACAGGATGTCAGCTTTTTTGCTTATTCCAAACATTCAGAAAAACCTGGAAACGACTGTCAATATCGGTTAGTCGGCATCGTTGCAAAAGTGAAAATTTTAACAAAATGGTGAACAGTGATACGTTGATTTTGTCTAATTTCCCTTAGAATTAGCGTAAATGTAAAAAAAAACATGGCATTTTACAAGGAAGTTCGCTATTATTAACATTGTGACCGTATGTTCATCATGAACGTCATACTAACAGCGTTAATAATAACGGCCTGAGGGCAAAGGAAATAGCAATGTAAAACAGGCAAGAAAGCGCAATGGATTTTTTGTTAAAGGCTCGTTTTCGTTAATCTTTGTTATTTTGGACCATTTTAGAAAATAACATTATCTTTACAAGACAGATGTATTCGTTTGAACGGCTAATTTATTTTCACAAGCTTCAGTGCAGGCATTGAATAGCAAAGCTTGCTTGGCTTATGCACCAAAAAAACAAAGTGCGACAATGGTTTAATAGCCTTTTTTGAAAGGGGAAAGTAAATGCTGGACTCATTAGGCCAACAAGGATTACTGGGCATTATCGTTAATTTAATGGTGCTTACAATCGTCTGGTGGTCGATTCAATCGTTCAATTTTGATGTGTTTTTCAAAAAAGGGGACGAGTGGAGAGCGAAAGTATTTGTGATTCTCATTACGATTGCGTTGACGCACCTTGTCAGCAGTTTCTTGTTAAATTACTTAAATTGGTCAATGATGCTCAGGTATTTGTTTTAATTGTTTGTTCAAAAGGCTCGCTTTTTGAATTAATACAATGCTATGAGTGGAGCCGATGTGTTCTTTTACCGGCTATGAATGGTTCTCCCGGAACCAGGATGGAGACATTCCGCCGTTGTTGCTCACATATGCAACCTGACTTTGTCTCATCGAGTCAATTTGCGTTGAGTTACCGCAGATGCAGAACGTGAGCGGTAGCAGTAGCAGCAGTTAACCGGAATTGCGGGTTGCATCGTGCTGAATCATTGCCTTTATGATCACGCTCTTTAGTGTTTGTTCAAAAAATGATATGAAAATGATGACAGTATGGTAAGCATTGGAAAGCTGAAAAATAATTTTTAATTACTAATAATATTTATTATTAGGTTAAAAATTGTGTCTTTCTCTGTGAAAAAAAGAACAGATAATGTCGTTTCAAATGCGAAAAAAGACATGTCTTGTCAATGATTAGAGGATTATTCCATGTATGACTTTCTCCCGATAAGCCAACAATTTTAATAAAGAGATGGCGTTCGTTTCGAACGGAAACGGGAGAGGATTACAATGGGGAAAAACAGGCAGACCCTCGCATTCATCGCAGTGTTGATTTTCAGCTTTGTTCTTATCTCTAATGCAACAAGCACCCGCTCAAATGCAGACAATACCGCACAATTACCGCAACAAACCTTACTTCTGATGGGGAAAACGATGGAGTCGCTCGATATACATGCAACTCGTTTTCATGTTTATGGCCGTCACCAAAAGGATGATTGGGCATCTGATCGTGAAGTAACGGCATATTTGGATGAATGGAAGCAGGCATACGACCGGGTAGTTTGGACGCTGACAGAAGATAAAGAAAATGAAAAAAGAAAATTAATGGGAACTTTTTCTGATCCATTGTCGTCTTATACAGAGGAGATAACGATTCATGTTCAACAGACGGCAGACGATCGCATTGCAACGTATACCATCTACGAAGCATCGTACCATTCCAACGTGAATACGGAAACAGTGATGACGGAGCTTTTTTATTCCGGATCGCCGGTGACTCGCTTTGATCCAACAGACGTTTTTCTAAGAGCGGAAGGAATTGCTTATGGGAAAAATAAGGGCGAAGTCCACGAAATGAGTCAGTCTATTTTGAATGCTTTCTCTGCGCAGGCGGTGGAAGGCCTGGAAGAAGACTTTTTTGTATCTCAGTCCGCGCTCACGCCATTGTGGGACAGAATCATTGATACAAACGGAAAAAAGATGAATTTACAAATTGCATTAAGAGAAATAAATAACGGATTGGGCGGTCAAACAACCGTCACAATTGGCACACCAATTATAACCACTGAATATTAATAATATAGAATCTGGACGCGGAGGGGAATACGTGTGGAAAAAATTATCGTCCGCGGTGGCAGGGGCTTGAACGGCACTGTCCGCATCGAAGGAGCAAAGAATGCCGTCTTGCCGGTCATCGCTGCATCCATTTTGGCTAGCGAAGGCAAGAGTAACATTTATGATGTACCAGCACTTGCTGATGTATACACCATTAACGAAGTTTTACGGAATTTAAATTGTGAAGTGGAATATGAAAATAATCACATTACTGTAAACGCCGAGGGCATACTCAAAACAGAAGCGCCATTTGAGTACGTTCGAAAAATGCGTGCCTCATTTCTTGTTATGGGACCGCTGTTGGCCCGGGTGGGACACGCGAGAATCGCTCTTCCGGGCGGCTGTGCAATTGGCTCCCGTCCAATTGACCAGCATCTGAAGGGCTTTGAAGCAATGGGCGCCGAAGTGGAAATAGGTAACGGTTTTATCGAAGCAAAAGTAGACCAGCTTATCGGTACGAAAATATATCTTGATTTCCCAAGCGTCGGTGCCACGGAAAATATAATGATGGCCGCAACGATGGCAAAGGGCACGACAATTATTGAAAATGCGGCGGAGGAGCCGGAAATTGTCTGTCTCGCCAATTATTTGAATGCAATGGGAGCGAAGGTTCGCGGTGCAGGAACAGGAACGATCCGGATCGAAGGTGTGAAAAAGCTTATCGGCGCGGAGCATACGATTATACCTGACCGCATCGAAGCGGGCACATTTATGATTGCTGCGGCAATTTCCAAAGGAGACGTCTTCATTGAGAATGTCCTTCCGGAGCATCTTCGCCCACTGATTGCAAAGATGACGGAGATGGGCGTCATCATTGTGGAAGAAAGCAACGGACTGCGTGTTATCGGTCCGGAAAAACTGAAAGCCGTTGATATTAAAACGATGCCACACCCTGGTTTTCCAACAGACATGCAGGCGCAGATGATGTCACTTCTCCTGCAGGCGGAAGGAACGGCAGTCATTACAGAAACCGTTTTTGAAAACCGTTTTATGCACGTCGAAGAATTCCGACGGATGAACGGAAACATCAAAATAGAAGGCCGTGCTGCGATCATATCCGGGCCGAATAATCTTCAAGCAGCCGAAGTGGCCGCGACTGACCTGCGTGCCGGAGCTGCGCTTGTTTTGGCCGGCCTGGTAGCTGACGGCTATACGCGCGTAACGGAACTGAAGCATATTGACCGCGGCTATGTAGACTTTGCTGGAAAGCTAAAAAAGCTTGGCGCCGACATTGAGCGTGTCTTTGAAGTTGAAGAAAATGAACTTGAAAATCTTGAAGCACCGGCTCCGCTTAAAATGGATCCGAATTTTGCATAATTAACTTTAGCTGTATTTAAAGAAGAACAGGGTGATTTTTTTGCACGAAAATGCATTGCAGGTGCCGCAATCACCCGGATACATACTAAGTTGCGTTCATTTTTTCAACGGCTTGCCGCATCGTCCTTATCGTACGTAACGGCAGACTTCAGAGTAGCTGTAAATGATTGCTGATCAAGCGATAGCATGTTATTTTTCCATCCAGAGAAACTTTACGTCATTATTTTATCTGATCAGTAATAGAATATACTTGTAACGATGAACAAAGGTAACTTCCTGAACTGCACTGGTTCCAACCCTGCATTTCACGGTGCTGGAAAGTGCAGGAAATGAGGTCGCCGAATGGATGGGTGTCCTTCCTTTGAAAGGGAGATATCAAGGTGCATTTTGTCTGAAGCGCATGATATCAAAAAAATTAGGAATGATCATCAGCCCAAAGGATAGTTAATTGATACTATGTAAAAGACAGTAGCGATATTAATCATCCGTACTTTTTTAATGAAAATGAAATATTTCTGGAAAAGTAGTTGTCGCCGATTCGGCGGCATTTTTTTTTTTTTTGTGGATTTTCAAAAAAGTCCCGAGAGAGCCTGGATGCTGGCATAGTATCCCGAACGAACACGATTTGGAATAGAAGTGTCAGCAATAGATGCTATAGTGTTTCGAATGGGCAAAAAACGGGTCAGAAGTACCAGCATAATATATCGTAGTGCCCCAAATGGGCAAGATTCAGGTAGAGTGCTGTGAATCTCACCGTTAGTGTTGGCGCTCCACGGCTCATATACGTCGCTTGTACACTCCGTTGCTCGAGCTTGCTGCGTCGCCGCCCTGCTCCCCCTGTGATGTTCTCCTTTTTATTGATGCTCTCGCTTTTAAAAAGAGTGATAAAAAGCCATACTGCTTCCAAGGATGACTTTTTCCATGCTTCAAGTTGAAGCAGCAGGAAAAGTTTTTTCTAAATACAATGGTAATGACGACAAAATTCTTTTGTTCACAAAATGTTCACGCCCCAGGGGTAAGGAAGACAATCTATTATTTACGTGGCAGTCATGTTCTAAATGGTATGGAGATTTCATAGATTATAGACAGAACAGCACAATTTATTATGAGAGGTGAGAGGATATGAAGCAACTATTGGCGACAGGATTAATTTTAATGGCGATGATCCTAATTATTCCGACAATTTTAGTAATGGCATTTGCGAAGGATGAACCTGGCTTGACAACATACAGTCATAGCGGCGAACCTCCGGAGCGTGAGAGGGAGACGGCGGATGACGCCGAACAGCCGGTCATTTCCGTTTTTCGTGCAGAGGCGGATGTCATCGAAGAAGTACCGTTTGAGGAATATATTATTGGTGTTGTTGCTTCTGAGATGCCGGCGTCGTTTGAACTGGAAGCATTGAAGGCGCAGGCGTTGGCAGCCAGAACCTATATTATTCAATTTCTGACGATGGAAAATAATGATATTCACCTCCCGGACGGAGCCGACATCACGGATAGTGAAACGCATCAAGTGTACAGAAATGAGAAGGATTTGCGCAATATTTGGGATGTAAGTGACGGTGATTTCCAATGGAAGATGGCCAGAATTAAGCAGGCGGTTTATGAGACTGCTGGAGAAGTGATTGTTTATGACGGTGAGCCGATAACCGCTCAGTTTTTTTCAACCAGCAATGGGTACACAGAGAATTCTGAAGAATATTGGGCAAATGAGATTGCTTATCTGCGGAGTGTTGAAAGCCCCTGGGATACGGAATCACCACGCTATCTAGGGGAAAAAACAATGGCTGTTAATGAGGTGGAAGAGCTGTTGGATGTGACATTGGCCAATGATGAAGCTGGTGAAATTATCAGTCGTACAACCGGCGGCCGTGTTGCAAAAATGAAAATTGGCGGCAAAGAATTTACCGGCCGGCAAGTGCGTGAATTGCTTGAATTGGATTCCAGTGACTTTACGTTTACGAGAAATCAGGATACGTTTGTTTTTGAAACACGTGGGTGGGGACACGGGGTTGGTATGAGTCAATACGGCGCGAACGGGATGGCGAAAGAAGGAAAAACATACAAAGAGATAGTATCCCATTATTATCAAGGAGTAGAAATTGCCCCTGCAGACAAGGTTATTGGTTCGTTGAAAGCTAAATTAATGGAGACATCTGAAACGGAGGATAAGCAAGAAAATGAAGATGCATAAAAAGTGTCATCCTATTGGAGGCGGGCATATAATCATATAAGAATATGTTACGAAAAATTGATCGACTGACCGATGTTGCCGGTGGCATGATGGCTGTCCATTGAGGGAGCAGGGGGAATTTGTGTTTATAAAACGTATAGGTGTACAGGTGCGGTGCGTATTAGAGGGCAATGGCTATGGGATGCAGCCGGCTGGCTTGATGCGTACTATGGAGGGAAAATATTGAACGCCGCCATGTAATCACAATGAATGAGCCGAGTGAGATAAGGCAAACTTCCGGAAAAAGGGACAGCATATAACAGCGGACTTTAAATGCCTCTCAAAAGTTCACAAAAAGTTCGGGGACATGGGGTAGTAAAAAATTTTCAAAATAATGTATAAAGTATTGACAATTTGATCACAATGATTGCTGAGGTGGTGATCAAATGAGTAATCATGAAGAAAAACAAACTCCAAACAAGGGGTCTGTGCAGGCGAAATTGAAGCGCCTAATGAAAAAGCGATGGGCGTTGCCTGCGGTGTATCTTACACTGGCTGCTGTAATGTTAACTACGTTTTTGTGGATTTCTGCAACAAGTGATAACTTAACGAAGGATCAAAGAGAATCAGAGTTTAATATAGACAATCCTGATCTCGATGGACCATTGGCAAATGATGATGAAGACGCTGTTCCTGTAACTGCAGCAAACGAAGTTTTCCAAATGCCTGTGTTAGATGCAAATGAAGTAACGGTTGTTGGAACATTTTTTGATTATGAAGCGTCAGCGGAGGAAAAGCAAGAGTCACTCATCCGTTACAACAACTATTTTTACCAAAACAAAGGAATCGACATTTCCTCAGAAAAAGGTGAGAGCTTTGATGTTGTTGCCGCAATGAGCGGAACGGTCATTAAAGCAGAAGAAGATGCCTTGTTTGGTGAAGTTGTACACATTGAGCACGACAAAGACATTGTGACAATCTATCAAAGTCTTGAAGGAATGCTCGTAGAAGTGGGACAAACGGTAAAACAAGGAGATGTTATTGCTAGAGCAGGGCGCAACCTGTACAACAGCGATGCCGGGGTTCACGTACATTTTGAAGTACGCAAAGATAACGTGCCGGTAAATCCGCTTACGTACTTGGACCAGCCTTTAACATCCTTGCCTGATGTGGATCCTGAAGAAGCGGCAGAACAGCCTGGGGCTGAAGAACTGCCTGATGCGGAAAAACAACCGTCGTAAATCCGAACCATGAATGCTTTCTTTGCATGTTAAAGTAAGGCAATGAAGCGCACAGAAGATTGTAGATGAGATGAAACGTTAATTGAGATTGATGGTAAACGGATTTCTGGATGAAAAATTTGTCTGCTTAATGATGAAGTGGATTGGGTGGTGTAACAGCACCAGCACTGTCGGTTTTGTGGTAAGAAAAGATACGTAGCTCTTTTCCTGGATAACTCTTACACAGCCGCAGCAGAACAGGCAGAAGCAATGTTTCATCAGAAATCAAAAAGGAATGAACAGTGACGAAGGGTCAAAATCTAAATCTGAATCGCATCGTGTTACTTCAAAATTTAAGCGTAAAGTCAAGCATATTCACAAAATTGTCGGGGACCATGTCCCCGACAAAAAATTGCGGGACATGGTCCCGCAATTTTTTCTTGTAACCTTCTGCTGGATATGTTAGGTTTAAATGGGAATCAAAATAAAATTAAATACCTTACTTACTGGGGGCGCCTGTAAGCTCAGGCTGAGATAGGAGCGCGATGAAGTTTCCTGGTCCCTTTGAACCTGATCTGGGTCATGCCAGCGTAGGGAAGTAGACTTTTGGTGTGTGGTGCTGGTTGCACTGTGCCTGTTTGAACTGCTCAAATACTCTAAAAATGACCGGGTCTTCTTGACTCGGTTTTTTAGTGCTAAAAATCCGCTGTTACGGGACTGCAATGGCTTTTGTCAAAAAAAATGCCGCCGCCGCGCCTCCGCGGATAAGAAAAATATTTTCTGCAGCGTGTTTAAAAGGCGTTGTTTAAAAAAGATACAAACCGCTTCTTTTTCAACAATGACCTTTATGGAATGCGGGAACAGTGGCGTGGAGCAGCGCCAGCCAATGAACAGCCTGAAAGCCGCACCCCATCCGCCGCCAAATCACCGCCAGTTACAAATGCACCCATCTCTCGCCGCTGTGTGAATGAATGTATTTTTCCAGCGTCATGGCATCTGTTTTCCCTTCCATTCATTCATTCATCTTTTGGCAATCACGAGGTCCAGATCACGTTCTCCTTTATTTCAGGTTTAAAAAGGCAACAGGCGCCTTTTTAATCACATATTATCTAAAGGGAGGATTTTTAATGTCACCAAAGTCAAAAAAAGAGTTGGATCTCACTGCTATTACCTTCAAATCATCATTTCCCGGCAGTAAAAAAATTTTTTTACAAGGAAAAAGAGAAGACATCAAAGTTCCGTTTCGAGAAATCGCTCAAAGTCCGACGGTCAACAGCCAAGTTACCGAAAAAAACCCGCCGTTGCAAGTTTACGATACAAGTGGTCCTTATACAGATCCGGACTACGAGGTGGATATCCGCAAAGGTCTTTCCCCGTTACGTCGGGCTTGGATAATGGAACGCGGAGATGTGGAGGAGTATGAAGGCCGGCAAGTGAAGCCGGAAGACAACGGATTAAAAACAGAGGAAGATCCGGCGTTATATTCCAGATATCCGGATTTAAAACGCAAGCCGTTGCGTGCCAAAACGGGAAAGAACGTTACGCAGCTCCATTATGCCAGACGAGGCATCATCACGCCGGAAATGGAATTCATCGCCATAAGAGAAGGCGTTTCTCCGGAGTTTGTCCGCGAAGAGGTTGCGCGCGGGCGTGCCATCATTCCGGCAAACATCAATCACCCTGAAAGCGAACCGATGATCATCGGGCGTCATTTTCATGTGAAAGTAAATGCGAACATTGGCAACTCCGCTGTGACTTCTTCCATTGAAAACGAGGTAGAGAAGATGACCTGGGCAACGTACTGGGGAGCGGATACCATCATGGATCTTTCCACAGGAAAAAACATTCATACAACCCGTGAATGGATTATTCGTAACTCACCTGTACCTGTAGGAACGGTCCCGATCTACCAGGCACTCGAAAAAGTGAATGGCGAGGCTCAGGACCTTACCTGGGAAATTTATCGCGATACACTTATTGAACAGGCGGAGCAGGGGGTAGATTACTTCACGATTCATGCCGGTGTGCTGCTGCGCTACATTCCATTGACGGCAAGCCGGACAACCGGCATTGTTTCCCGTGGAGGGTCTATTTTGGCTTCCTGGTGTCTCGCACATCATGAGGAAAATTTTCTTTATACCCATTTTGAGGAAATTTGCGAGATTATGAAAACATATGATGTGGCATTTTCCCTCGGGGACGGACTGAGGCCGGGATCGATTGCCGATGCCAATGACGAAGCGCAATTTGCCGAATTGGCAACGCTCGGTGAACTGACAAAAATCGCCTGGGAGCATGATGTCCAAGTAATGGTTGAAGGACCGGGACATGTGCCGATGCATCTGATTAAGGAAAATATGGATAAACAATTGGAAATATGCGATGAGGCGCCATTCTACACCCTCGGGCCGCTGACAACCGATATTGCTCCAGGATACGACCATATCACTTCTGCCATCGGAGCGGCGATGATCGGCTGGTTTGGAACGGCAATGCTATGTTATGTGACGCCAAAAGAGCATCTTGGTCTTCCGAACAAGGATGATGTGCGCGAAGGGGTGATCACCTATAAAATAGCAGCACATGCGGCGGACTTGGCTAAAGGACACCCGGGAGCGCAAAAACGAGATGATGCCCTGTCAAAAGCCCGCTTTGAGTTTCGCTGGCGGGATCAATTCCAGCTGTCACTTGATCCGGAAAAAGCGCTCGCATACCATGATGAAACATTGCCTGCGGAAGGAGCGAAAACCGCCCACTTCTGTTCCATGTGCGGACCGAAATTTTGCAGTATGCGCATCACGCAAGACATCCGTGAATATGCGAAAGAAAAAGGCTTCGGTGTTCCTTCTGCCATCGATGAAGGCATGAAAGAAAAATCAGCAGAGTTTCGCCGCTCAGGAAACAAGATATATCGTTAAACTCGCTGACGAAAAAATCTACAGTGTGCGTTGAAAAACGGAATAACAGCCACGGGAAGGTAGAGGCGCGGCAAGACCAAGCGGCGCAGCGTACACGGAAGCGCGCAAAATTACACAACGAAGAGATTGTATCGGATGGCGATATTTCCCATATTTTTTAACAATCTTCATCTTTCTTTAGCAAGCAGGCATGGGCAGTGCTCCGCCTGCTTTTCTTCATGTGTGATTTAATCTGTTTTTTCATTTCATTGTCTCTTCCTCTACAAGCACAGCTTCGACGAATATCCAAGTGCTTTTCTAACGCGATGACACGATGAGACAGCTCGTAGCTTTTCAGTGGAGAGTGGTTCATTGCTTCGTGCTTGTACAAAAAGATCGGTTTTTATCTTTTTGAACAAACACGAATATGATTAAATAATGATATAGGGCTTAAAAAGCTGTGCCTGTATAAAAAAGCACATCAATTTCCACGGCGAGTGTTGCTCGGAAGGCCTTCGCCGGTGAACCGCTTTGCTCTTACAAATTTTTTTGCCTGTAAACTTACAAACATGAAACCGGCAGAACAGGAGGAATTGGAAAATGAAAAAGCGGGAAGTGAAAAAATTAATTAGTGCAATGATCAGTATGATGATTGGTGCGGCGATCGGCTTTGCCATCGTTTCAGGGATGTTCCAAATAGACATGTCTTCTGAATACACCTCACTGCCCTTTTATGTGAACGTTCTTATCGTGTTGTTCACATACTTTATGGCTGTAGGCTTGCATGAGCTTGGCCATGCTGTCAGCTTCGTAAAAAACGGTTTTCGCATGAGAGCGGTTGTTGTGATGATCCTGCTATTTATCAAGGAAGATGGTCGTTGGAAAATGAAAGTTCGCCCAAATGCGGTTACTGCCATCGGTGGGATCGCCGTTCCGGATCTCGATGCGGTGAAGGATGAGGCAGATTTTAAACAAAAGCAGCGCGGTTATGCCAAAGCGGTTATCGCCGGTCCTGTTGCATCGGTTATTGTTTGGCTGGGACTGTCGACAATTGCTCTGCTTGTGATGTTTTCGGTAACGAATGCCTATGTGAAGTCCGGAATGTTTACATTCACGATTGCATTGACGTTGATTACCTTGTTTTTACTGGCGACTAGCCTGATAAAAAGCGAGATTGCCATCGGTGATTTCCCGGCGTATTCCCTTGCAAAAAATGACCGTTTTTTTATGGCGATGCAGTTTTACCAATATGCGTTCTTTTCGTCTGACAAGGAAAGTGCAAGAAGCAAGAACAACTACGTAAAGGGTGTCATATTTGAAGAGCTTCAGAAAAAGCTGGAGAAACAGGATACCGATTTGTTCACAATGCATATGATGGATACTTTCATTACAGAATATCTAATTGGAAGGCTGACCGAGCTGCCGCCGGTAGTGAAGGATTATGTTGATTTTTTGCAAGAAAATCCCGTGGCTTTTTCCAAGCTGAAGGAATCGGAATTAACGTTGATTGTCTACCTTCATATATTGAGGCTGTGGTACTTGCAGCCGGAAACAAAGGAGCAGGCGCTGGGGTTGTATGAAGAGCTGAAAAGCGAGCTCAAGCCGAATACTGCAATGAGAAGCTACTTACTTAAGCAGGCCGACCATGTTTTCGGATTGGCGGACAACGAAGAATTCCTGCGCAACAAAAATAATATTTGCATCTCTCCGGCCCACGGAATTTGGAAAAATTTTGACGGCTATTATGCAGACGAAATTAAATTAAACGAACGCATCTTTGAAAACGAGGCCGTCAGCTAAACGTATATTGGACGTACGTTAGCAGCGAACGTAGAGACGGCGGAACAGTGGGCTTAGCTGGCATTGTTTCCGCGAGCAGATACTGTTAACCTAAGGATGTTCTGAGGGGAAGCACTCTTCTCGGACATTCACCGTTGGCTTACGTCAAGCATAGTCGTCCTTTCGTTTGAAACTGGCCGGCTATGCTTTTTTTAAACTTAAAAATACCAACGTCATGAAGCGCCAAACGCGCGCCGGGAGACGCGCGCGTTCAAAAGTAATAATTACCCAGTGTATTGAAGTATTAATTGATATATTGCTATACAAAGTCCTAAAATACTCGCTTTCATTTTAGACGGATGGTATTTCGGGATGCGAAACAAATAAAAGAAAACGATGATAAAACCTATAGGGAGCCATAGCTTAAAAACACCTTCCTCTGTACTATGAACATAAATAGGAGCAATGTAAAGGCTGATAAGAAAATAAAAAAATACCGTGAAACGTCTCGTTTCTAATTGCTTGCTCCACCTCACTAATAGAATAATAATTATGATTGAGATCAGCGTAATATGTAAAGCGGGCAGTGCAATAGTAATATTTCCAAATGTAAACTCCTTTAATTTCCTCCGCCTTTTCGATTTTTATTTATCGTGTATGATCAAAAAGATTGCTTTATAGAGCGTGTTCAAAAAGATCGTTTTTTATCTTTTTGAACAAGCACGAAGCAATGAGCCGTTCTTCACTGAGACACTGCGAACTGTCTCATTGTGCCATCGCACGCGATGGCACTGGTGCTCTACTAGTAGAGGAAGAGACAATGAGTGGAGCCGGTGCATTCTTTTCAAGCCGGCTGTGAGTGGTTTTCTCAGAGTCAGGATGGCGACATTCCGCTGTTACTCACAAATGCAACCTGAATGTGCTTCATCGAGTCAATTTGCGTCGAGTAACCGCAGACGCAGGACGTGAGTCGTACTTAAGCGGAATTGGAGGATGGCGACATTCCGCCGTTGCCCATAGGACGTGGGCAGCATTTAGGTGGAATTGGGCGCATCGTGCGGAACCATTGCCTTTTTGAACAGACTCTTTTATCTTTTGATCATACACCTATCATATTTTTTTGCCTTCCAAAATTGTCATTCCATTTTCATGTTACAACTATTATTTTAAAAAATCACTTCAAATAAATAACAGAATCAACTTTCTCCAAAGGCTTGTCCTCTCCGACTGTTTTATGCAGTAATTGTTATTACTTTGCTGAAATAATTACTTGGCACACATCGTAACACATGAAAATGCGGGTGATACGTTCCAAAAGATTTATTTTCGGGATCTCTATTTTTCGTCCCCCCTAAAGCCAGAGAAAAAACCTTCACGGACGTTTTAAAAGCCTTATACTTCGTCAAACTTTCTAACGCTTCAGACGTAGCCTTTCAAAAAATAGAGCGCTGATTTTTTCACACATTTTTTCACGAAAGTCCCATGTCTAGCACGGGAAACGGCTGTCGAATCGAAACAGTTCCTTGATTTTATGCATATCTGCACACTTGGATTAATAAAATTTAACAAACCTTACTACAATCACAGGCTGTTCAGAAAGAATGAGGAGGTTGGCAGTCAACCTGCAACCACCGGAGAACGCAGCAAAGTCATCTTGAGAAAGCAAGCAAGGGTGCTGTCTTATCTTCGTCTTTTTGAACTCCATAAGACACTAGGGAGGCGAGAGGTGTGCACGATTACATCAAGGAGAGAACAATCAAGATAGGAAGGTACATCGTAGAGACGAGGAAGACGGTCAGAACAATTGCCAAGGAATTTGGGGTATCCAAAAGCACAGTGCATAAAGACTTGACAGAGAGACTGCCGGAAATCAACGCAGAGCTTGCAAATGAAGTAAAGGAGATACTTGATTATCACAAATCCATCCGTCATTTACGCGGGGGAGAGGCGACAAAAGTAAAATATAGAAAGGCGGATAAGACAAAAGACGAAGCATTGGAAACAAAAGTATAAAAAATAATAAATTCCTCCCGCTTTCTCAAGACAAAATATGATAAAATAATACAATGGATACAAATCTATGTTGAATCGGGTCATCATGATCTGCAACGAGTCGATCGGTATATCATATTTGGGAGGAAATGAATAATGTTTGGAAGGGATATTGGAATTGACTTAGGTACAGCAAACGTACTTATTCATGTAAAAGGAAAAGGAATTGTATTGGATGAACCTTCAGTCGTAGCCATTGATACGACGACAAATCGCGTTCTTGCAGTAGGAGACGAAGCCTTTCGTATGGTTGGCCGAACACCTGGAAATATTGTTGCAATCCGACCGTTAAGGGACGGAGTAATTGCCGATTTTGATACAACGGAGTCCATGCTCAAATATTTTTTAAATAAGGTTCGGGTCAACGGCTTATTGACAAAGCCGCGCATTTTAATTTGTTGTCCGACAAACATCACATCCGTCGAGCAAAAAGCAATTCGGGAAGCTGCTGAAAAAAGTGGTGGAAAAAATGTATACCTTGAAGAAGAACCGAAAGTGGCTGCCATTGGCGCGGGGATGGATATTTATCAGCCAAGCGGAAACATGGTCGTTGACATAGGCGGTGGAACAACAGATGTTGCCGTTTTATCCATGGGAGACATCGTCACCGCCTCATCGATCAAAGTTGCAGGGGACCGCTTTGACAGCGATATCCTCAACTACATCAAGAAAAAGTACAAGCTGCTGATCGGAGAGCGGACAGCCGAAGATATTAAAATCAATGTTGGAACAGTATTTCCAGGCGGACGGCAGGAAGAAATGGACATTCGCGGACGGGACATGGTCACCGGACTCCCGAGAACGTTAACGGTAAAATCGGAAGAAGTACGGGAATCCTTGGAAGAGTCGATATATCATATTGTACAAGCCTCAAAAAATGTGTTGGAAAAAACACCGCCGGAGCTTTCTGCCGATATTATTGATCGCGGAATTATTCTCACAGGCGGCGGAGCCTATCTTCACGGCATTGAGCAACTGTTGATGGACGAGCTGAAAGTTCCGGTGCTTGTTGCGGAAGACCCGATGCACTCCGTTGCGAAAGGAACGGGAATTTTGCTGGAAAACCTCGATCGGATTGCCGGCAGAAAAATGAAAATATAATATTCGAACATCATCATTGGAGCTCCCATCTTAATGCGGCATTGATCTTGCCGGCAGTAAGATTATTTTTGCCTGCAATAAAAACAACTGCATTTTGGTTGACGCAGAAAAAAGTGGAATCTAACTTTTGGTAAAATGATTTTAGCATATTGAATGTATTATTATAAGAATTACCAGCGTCACCCATTTACTTTCAAAAATAGGGAAGATCGTTTCATGGTAGTCATTATTCCGTAATTTGCCATTCGGCTTCAGGGAAGTTTATAAAATAGTCCTGGAAAAAAACGAAGGATTTGCACAATCAATTTTTTACAAATCACGTTACAATGAATGATAAGTGTAATGAGCGGACATTTTTGTGGCATTTTCCGCAAAAAAGACAATGACAATCAGTGAATAAGAGGTGAAGGAAATGCTTCGCGGTTTATATACGGCAGGTGCGGGGATGATTGCTCAGCAGCGCCGACAGGAAATGCTTTCAAACAATATAGCGAACATTAATACGCCGGGATACAAAACAGAGCAGTCTTCAATGAGGGCTTTCCCGAATATGTTGATCAAGGCTCTTGGGACGGATCATATTCAGAGATTCGGCTCCTCCATGGTCGGCGAATTGACAACCGGTGTGTATATGCAGGAAAACACGCCGAATTTTCGCCAGGGTGACCTGCAGGAAACAATGAATACGACCGACATTGCGTTGTTACAAGGGCTTGTTCCAGTAGATGAAGCAACCGGTCAAGAAGCGATGCTCATGTATATCGTTGAAAATGCCGACGGGGACATCCGGTACACAAGAAACGGCAGCTTCACCGTGGACGGCTCCGGCTTTTTGACGACATCGCAAGGTTATTATGTGCTGGATAACAACGGTGACCGGATCAATGTGGGCGGAGAAGATTTTACCGTAACGATGGAAGGGCAGATTTTGTCGGCGGATGAGCAACTTATTGCTCAACTGGACGTAGCGCTTATTCCTGATCCGACACAGCTTGTCAAGGAAGGAAACGGCCTTCTGCGCTATGACGGTGAAAATGCCGTTGTGTCGGCTGTTGGCAATGGTGACGTTATTTTTCAACTGCAGCAAGGGTTTATTGAACGCTCCAACGTGGATGCGGCTCAAACGATGACGGAAATGATGACAGCTTTACGAAGCTTTGAAGCCAACCAGCGCGTGCTTCAAGCGTATGACCGCAGCCTGGAGCGTGCTGTCAACGAAGTAGGCAAGATCGGATAAAGAAGCAGGCATGATTTGCTAACTAGGAAAAGCGGGCTTGAAAAAAATGATGCAGGAGCAGTGAGACAATGAATCAATCGATGATTAATTCTGCGGTAACAATGGGCCAAATTCAACACAAGCTGGATACGATCGGCAACAATTTGGCAAACGTTAATACAACCGGATATAAGCGGCGTGATACAACGTTTTCTGATCTGCTTGTTCAGCATATCAATAATCAAATTGTTCACTCGCATGAAGTCGGTCGGCAAACGCCAAATGGAATTCGCGTCGGATCAGGAGCGGCGGTCGCACAAACGGCCATCCGCTTTGAGCAGGGAAGCATCCAGACAACCGGGAGACCGCTGGACATTGCACTGACGGAAAAAGGCTACTTTTTTGAGCTTACGCCTGCGGAGGACGGCACGCGCCGCTTTACGCGTGATGGCGCCTTCTATTTGACGCCAAACCCTGCGGCTCAGGGCGAAAACCTGCTGGTAAATCAAAATGGAGACTATATTCTTTCTGTTGACGGCAATCCGATTTCGATTCCTGCCGGGCATGAAGAGCTCAACATTACGGAAGAAGGTGTGATTGAGGTTGTGTTTGCCAACGGACAAAGAGCCGTTGCTGGGCAGATCCAGCTAGTGCAGATAACGAAACCGCAGCTTCTCCTGTCAGCAGGAGAAAACACTTTTGTTTTTCCGAATCTCGCGGATTTAGAGCTTAACATCGACGACGTGTTAAATGAGGCTGCGGGTACGCAAGTGTTTATGCAAGGGGCGCTGGAGTCGTCTAATGTGGATATGGGCCGGGAAATAACCGAGATGATGCTGGCACAGCGAAGCTATCAGTTTAATGCTCAGGCGATTTCCATCACTGACCAGATGATGGGGCTTGTGAATAATATCCGTTAGCGTTAAAATGACAAGTAAGCCGGAAATCACGAGGTGTTCCTGTCATGAGTAACGAGAACAATTCATGGAGTGAGCCTCAAGGCAAGGGAAGATCCGATATACCGACGGGTGAGGACGGTTTAATTGCAGGGGATAGCAGCGACTTCAGTGTTGCGCAAAACGGTGAACGTGTGCAAAAAAGCGGCGCGTTGCTGGAAGAAAATTCTGCAGACAAAAGTGCTTCCTTTGTACATGAGGCTGACTCCGCTAATGAAAAGCGTTTGTCTGATCAGGGAAAAAATGGAAGAGGGGCGTCGGGATACGACGGCTCCATTTTGCGTGGGCAAAATAATAATACCCAGTCAGACACAGAAGAAACACCTTATATCCTTTATGAAACAAGAGCAAAAACGATGGCAAAGGATATTCGGGTTGAGGCGGATAAAAATAAACGTGCTTCAATGGACGATCCAGTGAAATACGTTGGCGAAATAGAAAACAGCGGACATGCTGCTCCTTCTCATCAAGTAAGGTTAGATTTTGTCGAGGAATCAGCAGTCCAGCAGAAGAGGGAAGAGGAAGTTACAATGTCACGAGTACAGTTGCGACGCAAAAACGAAGAATTACATGAAACAAAAAAGTCGGGGACTCATGTGAAAGCTGCCGCAAGCGGCGATAAAACCCGAAGCCAACTCCGGGCAAAGAAGCAGCCTGAAAACGAGCAGGCAGCCGGTAAGAATAAAAAGCGCAAGGGAAGAATCCGGTTAATTCCTATATGGCTGCGCATCATCGTTGTGACGGGTTTACTGGCAGGCAGCTTGGTAGCAGGTGCGATTGTCGGCTATAAAATCGGCGGCGGTGATGATTCGGCAAGAATTTTAGATAAGGAAACGTGGTTCCGTGTTTACGACTTTATTTATGACGGCACTGACCGGGAACGGGATAAGACCGAGGAGTAAAGTGACTGGACAATAAAGTGGATGTCAGGTGACTGACGCAGCAAGAAGGCCTTCTCCGGCACATTGACGATTACATGATCGGTTGCATGATTATTTGACTGCTGACGTGACTGGGGAAGGTTTTTGGAAAGATTAAGAAAGTATAAAATTTTTTTCACAACCACACGTCCACACGTCTAAGACGTGTGGTAATTTTTTATGGCAAAAAATACGGCAGTGGTGGAACCTCTGATACGCAATCTCCATGCTGATTTTACGCGAAATCGGATAATTGTTGAGAATTATGATAAAAGGAAGTAAACTTGAAGGAGAAAATATTTTATACCTGGATATAATAGGAGGTAATAATAAATGCTAAATATTGAAGAGATAAAGGAGATTATTCCTCATCGCTACCCTTTTTTGCTGATTGACCGAATTTTGGAGGTGGAGGAAGGACAGCGGGCTGTAGGAATAAAAAATGTGTCTGCCAATGAAGCATTTTTCAACGGGCATTTTCCTGATTTTCCGGTAATGCCGGGAGTGCTAATTATTGAAGCGCTGGCACAGGTAGGAGCTGTGGCGATGCTGAAGAAAGAAGAAAACCGCGGAAAGCTTGCATTTTTCGCCGGAATTGATCATTGCCGGTTTAAAGGGCAGGTGAAACCTGGAGACCAGCTTCGGCTGGAAGTGGAAATGACGAGGTTGCGGGGGAAAATTGGCAAAGGAAAAGCAACAGCCACAGTTGACGGCAATCTTGTTGCCGAAGCAGAAATAATGTTTGCTTTGGCAGACAATAAATAATTCATGAATTTTTCAGGGACATGGGGTGTGAACAATTGTTCACACCCCATGTCCCTGAACTTTTTGTGAATTTCTTCGATGTTAAGTTTTGTTACATTCATGTTGCAGATTTTATACCAATGTTAATGAATTTTGAGATACAGTGGGAAAGTGATGGGACATTGTAAAAAATGGTAGAAAGGTGTTTGGAATGATTGTTTTTGGGATATAGGGGTGTTAGAATCACACCAGTTGAGTTTGATTCAACAAATGAACTAGGCAAAATAGCAAAACAATTATTTTTCACTGGTGAATAATTTATTTTTAGCCAGTAAAAACGTAAGTCCATTTCACGTTTACAAGCGGCGTGATGTGAATACGTGATCTTCTCGAACTTTTGCTGAGCCATGCAAAAATAAGGTAATTCGAGTACACTTTTCCGTCATTTCGCTTTTTATATAGAGTGACAGTACTTTCTATCAGTCCCAGGAAGTGATAAGTAATGAAGAAAAAGGTGTTCGTGACTTTTCTGACAGCTGTTTCTAAAGCCAAAATCTTAGCGATTAGCCGAGATGACAAAGAATTTTTTTTAAACGAACGATCTCGTGTCGGTTGGAAGGGAAAAAATACTTTGGAAAAACACTTTCAAAGGCTTTAGATCAGCACACAGGAACACCGATCGATGTAGTAGCGGGGACAGATAAACTGATAGCGTACATGTCATTATCTAAAAATAAGTATTTCTATACGTATAGGAGGATTTTATGATGAAAAAGAAGTGGTTATTAGCATTAATGTCAGGTGCATTGGCTGTCGGATTTTTAGCAGCATGCGGTGATGGAGGCTCGGAAGACAGTCCGGTTGATAACCAGGATCAGGATGGCATCCAACAAGATGACAACAGCCAGCCGGATTCTCAGATTGGAGATGATACACAAGTTGAAGGTGAAGGAGATCTGAACGACGGTAGTGGAGTAGATGAAAATTCAGGTCTGGGGGATGATTCCAGTCTGGATGATCAAACAGATACAGAAGATGATGGAACAGGTTTAGGAACCGACACTGATACAGAAGTGGAAGATGGCGAAGCAGATTCAGATTCTTGATAAAAAATGTTCAGGTCATTCAGGTCATCCTCTGCATTGAACAAAAAACTCACCAATGTATATTTAATGGACTTTCATTAAATACTACTCAATATCAAGGGTTAATGTTCAAACAATAGGAGGAAAAAAGATGAAGAAAAAATGGATGCTTTCACTATTATCAGGTGTATTAGCTGTAGGAATACTTGGTGCATGTGGCGATGCAGATGACGACATAGTTGATGATCCAATCGATGATGATCCGCTTATTGAGGACGACGCTGATATTGATGGAGATCCAGCAGATGACCTTAATGGTGACATTGGGGATGATGATCTCAATGGTGATTTAGATGATGACCTGGAAATAACAGATGAAGATCAAGATGAAGATTAATGATTGTCTGTTTTGACAGATGATTCGGGTGAGCCGACAGTTGTCAATCAGTACTGTTTGATAAAAAATTGTCGGCGGATTTGAACGTCGCTGTTACAGCAGTATCACTGTGACTAACAAAAGAAATTCGATAAAGTGCTCATTGTATTGCGACACAAATTCATCAAAGCGAGAAAAGCCCAATAGATGGATTCCTTTCAATATAAAGAGGAGGCACCGCCACTGCCTCCTCTTTTAAATGGTTTAAGTGCTTGTACATAAAGAAGAATATGCCAGAAGCCTGATTAAAAAGTTCACAAAAAATTCAGGGGCCATCCACCTTTTATTTTCATTTTCCGAAAAGGAAAAACAAATTTCGCACAACGACAAGTTTGAGTCAAGATTTATTGGCATTTATTTTTAGCTCTGAGGATTTTATAGTTTGTACAATTTAGTCACTTTTTTTGTTGCCGTTTACTTGTTTGATTTCCCTGATGTCTGTATAAAGATTCTTTTTTAAAAACTTCATGCTTTAATGCGGCTGCAATCGAATCGGCTTTTCAATGATTTGCTGGAGATACGTCATGTTACTTCTTGCGGCTTCTGCAGGCTGTCATCTAGCTTTTCTATAAAATATTTTGGCAATTACGCCCCTTCTTTGGACTGGCTTTCCTCATGTTGTTCCAACCAATACTGATTTCTTTCTTCCGTGCAGTGTCTTTATTTCCAGTCGAATTTTAAAGGAGTCATGACACTTTAAGTTTATCGAATATTACCCCGTTTAAACTAGACAGTACAAAAAAATGCACGAGCCACCGAAATGAATAAGGCAAGAGGAAAAATTGCCGTTCTAGTTAGTGGAGATTCATAGGACAAAATTACAAAATAGCACAAAATGTAAAAAAAATCAGTGGCAAATTATTTCCCGCGCAATATTTGTCTAATAAATTAGAAAAATATTAAGAAATTCCTATGAATTAAGACAAAAGTCCCTCTACCTTTGAAAAGAAAATTGGTAAAATTGGTTAAAAGCAGACTATTTTTGAGTAAAAAGACTCTGGAAATAATAGAACTAGTTTATTGAGTAGGGATCTAGGACTATTTTCCGAAAGGGTCATAGTACTATTATTATAGGCTGGGAGACTTTAGTTTAACTCAAGTATTAGGAAGAGGTGGAGAAAAGGTGAAAATTCATCACAAAATTGGAGCTACGATTGTTACTTCTGCTGCAGCTACCGGTGTTATGCTGGCTGTACCGAGCGTGGCTGATGCGGCTTTTGGCGACAGCACGCTGTCATATGGAATGGAAAATGCCGATGTCACTGTCCTCCAGGAGATATTGAAGGAAAAAGGCTATTTCAACTTTCATACCGCTACCGGTTATTTCGGCTCAATTACGAGACAGGCAGTACAAGATTTCCAGAAAGACAACAGCCTGAAAGTGGACGGTATCGTAGGGCCAAAAACATTTGCGCTTCTCGTTCAAAATAGTGAATCGCAGACAAAGGCAAACAATGAAACCGGAGCGACACAAACAGCCAATCAGTCGTCGACCTCGTCAACAAGCTCTAGCTCATCGTCCGCTTCGTCCGCAACGGTGGAGCAAATAGGGACAAATCAGCTGTTGAAAGTCGGTTCCCGAGGTAAGGAAGTAGAAAACTTGCAGCTGTTTTTAAAGAAAGCTGGATTTTTCCAACATGATAGCGCAACCGGTTATTATGGATCAATTACTGAGCAGGCAGTCCGCGAGTATCAGCAGGTTCGCGGGTTAAAAGTGGACGGGATAGCAGGACCGCAAACTTTAGCTGCGGTAAACCAGGATATTTCAAGTTCTACGGTATCAACACCTTCTTCGGGTAACAGTAGTCAATCCACTACTGTTTTGCGTTCCGGTTCCCAAGGTGAAGAAGTGAAGACGTTGCAATCGCAATTAAAACAGCTTGGTTTTTTTAACCATAATATTACCGGTATTTACAGCACTATCACAACAGAAGCGGTGAGGAATTTTCAGAAATCTGCCGGAATTCAAGTGGACGGGATAGCAGGACCGCAGACATTCAGTGCGCTGGAAAAAGCATTGGCGAACCAAGGCACTGGAGGATCCTCGAATTCTTCCGGCTCAAACAGTAACAATTCCAGTTCCAATAATTCTGGTTCAAGCGGCAGTAACTCATCCAATTCATCCGAGTCGGCAGCAACGATTTTGTTGAAAGAAGGGAGCAGCGGCACGAAGGTGACGGAGCTTCAAAGTAAATTGAAGGCAATCGGGTTGTTTAAGCAGGAACCGACAGGGTACTTTGGACCGATTACAAAAGAAGCGCTGACACAATTTCAAAGTCAATGGGGGTTAGTCGCGGATGGGCTCGTCAGTCAGGCGACATGGGATAAACTAGAAGAAATTGCCTCTATTCATTTGAAGGATGCGGAGAACAACGGCTCGTCATCTGGTTCCAGCTTTAACGCTCTTAATCTAGTTGCTGATGCAAGCAACTATATCGGCGTTCCTTATTCGTGGGGCGGTACGACTCCAGACGGCTTTGACTGCAGCGGCTTCGTTCAGTTTGTTTTTAAGAATAACGGCGTGCACCTTCCGCGTACGGTGAAGGAGCAATGGAATGCTACCACATCGGTATCCAACCTTCAAGTCGGAGATATTGTATACTTTGAAACCATTTCGCAAGGACCGTCGCATAATGGAATTTATATTGGTAATAACCAGTTCATTCACAGCGGTTCTTCCACAGGTGTTGCGATCGCCAGTTTAAGTAATTCCTATTGGTCACAGCGGTATTTAGGAGCGCGGCGAGTCAAGTAAGCTTGCTGCTGCAGATCTATATAAAAATTGAATTAGATATGCAACGAATGACGAATGAGAGGGAATCTTCCAAGGCGTGAGCCTTACGGGGGATTCTTTTTTATTTTCGATGAAAACAACTAATCTATTTGCGACCTAACACTGCCCTCCGTCCTATAATTTTAGCTAAGCCACTTGATGAGCCATATTCAGGTTGTGAACATGAGTAAAAGCGGAAATCACTATTGTTGGTATGGCAAAACGTGTGGAAGAACCATAGATGTTCGTCGGTGCTAGCATTAAAAAGCAGGTGTAAGTTAACAAAATTTGGACACGCTAAAAAATAATTAAAGTGCCAGGCACTCTGTATCATTGCGCAGTACTAAAGGGTGCCAGGCACTCTGTGGCACTTTAAAGCAGAACAGAGTGCCTGGCACCTTCCTTGGAGGGGATGGAATTGTTACTCATTCCGACGATGACGGCGCTTTTGTTTATTCTCGGTGTGATAGAGAAGCGGCTTCATCAGAAAAACGTAAATAGTATTCCGATTCGTGTAAACATAAACGGCATACGGGGGAAATCTACGGTTACCCGCCTTGTAACAGGAATATTAAAGGAAGCAGGTTACAGGACAGTTGGAAAAACGACAGGGACGTCAGCAAGGATGATTTATTGGAACAGCCCGGTTGAAAAGCCGATCATCCGCGATCCGGAGGGGCCGAATATTAAAGAGCAAAAGCGGATTGTGAGAGAAGCAGCGCAATTAAAAGCACAGGCCCTTGTGAGTGAATGCATGGCGGTGAACCCTGATTACCAAATCACTTTTCAAAACGATATGCTCCAGGCGAACTTTGGCGTCATCGTAAACGTGCTCGAGGACCATATGGACATGCTCGGCCCGTCATTGGATAACGTTGCCGAGGCATTTGCACCAACGATTCCGGTAAACGGCCACCTGATTGTGAACCAGTCGCCCTATACAGATTATTACAAAAAAATTGCAGAGAAAAGGAATTGTACCGTTATCGTGGCCGACCCTTCGCAAATTACCGAAGACTACTTACGCAAGTTTCCGTACATTATTTTTCCCGAAAATGCGGCGCTTGCCCTGGCGGTTGCTGAAGCACTGGAGATCGAAGAAAAAACAGCGCTTGAAGGAATGCTCCATGCCCCGCCTGACCCGGGGGCGCTCCGCATCTTACAAATGAGCCACAACGGGAAGTCATCGCCGTTTATTAATGCGTTTGCGGCCAATGACGCTCATTCCACACTGGCTATTTGGCAGCGGGTCCAGCAGCTTGGATATACAGGAGATTATCCGATAGTCATTATGAACTGCCGCCAGGATCGTGTGGACAGAACAGAGCAATTTGCAGCGGAAGTGCTGCCTAAGATGAGCATCGGCAAGCTTATACTGATAGGCGAGCTGACATCCCCGATTAAAAACAAGTATAAGCTGGGGACGATCCGAGCGGAAGCATTGTTAGATTTGGAGGGGAAAGAAACAACGGAGATCATGAAAGCTTTGAGGGGAGTTGCCACCGGTGATGTGATGTTAGGTATTGGCAATATTCATGGTGCTGCGGAAAAGCTGATTGCCGTTTTGGAAGAAGGTGTAGTGGTTGCAAGTTGATGCGTTTGACCAGCCGTGGCATTGATAGGTTTTTGTGGATAGTGGATAAATGAAGCAGGACAACTGGTGATCGTGGATGGCGAATACGGGAAAAAGCAGTTGATATACTTACGGTCGTGCTTGCAAGGTGGTGAATGGGGCGCTGAACACCGAGGTCAGCGATCCTTTTTGCAGGCTTTCAATACTCGCGGAGTATACGATAATGGATTATAAAGGTAATTTTTTTATTACTAAAATATAATGATGAAACCAGAAGAAAATAAAATATACTCAAAAATGAAAATAACATTCATTAATGGTTTTAAGTGGTAATTACGAATAAAGTTGATTATCTGAAGTGTAATTATTAGATAATATTAGAAAAATATAACTGCCACTAAATGATAGCAGGTATTTTCTGTTCATTGATACAGTTGCACTGCTGCAGTCCCTGCTGACAGGTTATGCACGCTGCAAGCGATAGTGGAGCTATACCGGCTGTTTTTTTTATATCCCATTTCGTGATGAAGTACTTCCTGCAATGAAGACAGGTTATGCAGGCGGACTGGCTTTGAAAAGGGGAAAGGAGGGAGTCCGAGGAGTGTTTGGTTCCGACTTGTATGTCACGCTGGTTGTCGGGATTGTGATCAGCCTGCTCTATGCAGAAAAAGCGGGAGCGCTGCCTGGCGGAATTATCGTTCCAGGATATTTAGCTCTTATCTTTGATCAGCCTTTTTTTATCATGTCGATCTTTTTTATCAGTTGTTTGATTTATTTACTTGTTGTTCACGTCATTTCCCGGTTTACAATTTTGTACGGAAGAAGGAAGTTCGCTGCCATTTTGCTTACAGGTGTCGTGATGAAGCTCGGGTTTGATTATTTTTATCCGATGATGCCATTTGAGATTTACGAACTGCGGGGAATCGGGGTTATTGTGCCCGGACTGATTGCCAACTCGTTTCAGAAGCAAGGAGTGCTTATTACCGTCACAAGCACGATGGTGCTGAGCGGACTTACCTTTGCGATCATGACGCTGTATTATCTGTTTTTGCAGTGATCAAGTGCCAGGCACTCTGTGGGACTTCACAGCAGTACAGAGTGCCTGGCACCTTTAAAGGAGTTCTTTGAATGAAGCAACGTTTTTCGTACCAGGAACAATTGCTTTATTGGTCAAAAAAACACAAAAAACGCCTGACTTTCCATACCGCTGTGCTTACTGCTTTCCTCGGAGCATTGCTGCTCACCTCCGACATGTGGACATACGAACCGCCGGTGCCGGAGGTGAAAAAAGACAGCGATGCGCTTCTTACATGCACTTTCGTCGGTGATATGATGTTCGGTAGATATATTAGTAAGGTCATAGACCGGAAAGGATATGACTTTCTTTTTAAATTTACGGACCCGTATTTTCAAATATCCGATTTTTCGACGGGAAGCTTTAAACATCCGTTGTTAACGGAAAACCGCCAGCCCGCACCTGGCAAAAGCAAGGGCACTGTCTTTTCAGCTGACCCACTTGCTGTCGAGGAACTGAAGAAACGTCATTTCCGATCTGTATCGATTGCCAATACCAATATTTACGACTATGGCTATCTTGCATTCCGTGATACGATCACCTATTTTGAAAACGATCCTGACATTGATGCAGCAGGCCATATGATTGACCGGGAAGATATGAGCAATGCGGTGTATTACGACCACAACGGAATCACCATCGCAACCGTCGCGGCTACGGACAAGTGGACTGCCAACGCAGCCGTTACCACATATCGTCCCGGAGTGATGCCGCTGGATCCTCCGGAAATTGTCGTTGAGTCCATCGTGCAAGCGAAAAAACAGGCGGATCTCGTCATCGTTCATGCTCACTGGGGAGAACCATACGACTCTCATGTCAGTGAACGTCAGCGGGAGCTTGCCCATGCGATGGCTCGCGCCGGCGCAGACATTATTGTCGGCCATTATCCTCATGTTCTCGCCCCTGTTGAAGTGTATAACGACACAATAATTTTTTACAGCCTTGGAAATTTCATTTTTGATCAAGGCTGGACACGCACGAAACAAACGGCAATGGCCCAGTACCGTTTGTATGAGGACGGACGTGCGGAAGTGGAGCTGATTCCGTTTGTGATTCGCGAAGGTCAGCCCCGGCCGGTGTCAACGATCTCCTATCGACAATTTTCGATCCAGCAGATGCTGACGAAAAACTTCGAGAAAGGGCAATGGGAAAAGATCGAGGAAAACATCGTGTTTAAGGTGAATCACAGCCGGGTTATTCAAACGGGAAAACTGTTTGAGGAAGGAGCGGATTCAGGCACAGGCTGATACAAATCCGGATTGTCATTGCAAATCTCCAGTTTCCGCTACAAATCAGCTGATGAAGTTAATTGCAGCAAGAAAGGATGTGACAGTGATGCGGCTTCGTCTGTTGACGAATCTTGTGGGAATCCCCCTGATTATCGTTTTCATCATCGGCGCGATCATTGAGATTAGTCCAGATCGGGAAGAACAGGAAGCGCAGAGAATGGAGCTTCCGCCGCTCGTGTCAGAGCGGGCGTATGCCGTCAGCGCCGCTCATCCGGCAGCCGTTCAGGCGGGAATGGATGTGATGGCGCGGGGAGGAAACGCAGTGGATGCCGCCATTGCTGTTTCCTTTATGCTTGGCGTCGTTGAACCATACGGATCAGGGATCGGCGGCGGCGGGTCCATGCTTATTTATGATCCGACAGTGGCGGCGGAGGAACGTATACGTTACGTGGATTACCGGGAAACGGCACCGCGACAGCTGGTGACCACATCAATGATCGAAAACAACGCTACTGGCGCATTACAAAGTGAGCAGGGTATCAATAACGAGGAAATTGATCCATCAAGAAATGAGCGGGACATCAACGAAGAACAGCTGGGGGATTTCGGCGTGCCCGGTTTTTTGAAAGGCATGGCACACCTTCATGAAAAATACGGTACACTGCCGATAAAAGAGCTTGTTCAGCCTTCGGTGGAGGTTGCCGAGGAAGGCTTCACTGTGGACGCTTATTTGGCAGATCGATTTTTTTACGCGCAAAATCGAATTCACCACGCAGATGTTCCGCATTTTTTCCCGGAGAATGATTTTATCCATGAAGGGCAGACGCTCGTGCAGACGGAGCTTGCCGAAACGCTTGGAGAGATCGGCAGCATTGGACCGGAACGATTTTTTCATGAGGTGCTGGCGCCGGATATGGCGGAACGCTATCCGCTGATGAATGCGGAAGATTTTCATGATTACACCGTTTGGGAAGAAGAAAGCTTGCCGCAGGGGGAGTTCCAAGGCTATCACGTGTATGCCGCACCGCCGCCATTGGGAGGACCGGTGCTGATCCAGTCCCTTTATATGGCGGAAAAAATGGGGCTTGATGCTTACCAATTTGCCGCTGAATCAGCGGATACCGCGTTTTACACTGGCTGGGAAATGGAAGACGTCTCCAGCTATGCGGACTTTGTTGTGGATGTCGTTGGAATAAACGACCGTACATATCGTCAGCGGCTTGCCGATATTGGCGATCCGAATACTTCATCGAGAGCACGGGAAAAAATGGCGGAAATGTATACCCGGGAATACGCGAGCCGGATGGTCACCGATTGGTATCGCGAGCTGGAAAACATTCAGGATGATCTTCGCCCGCACACCGAAGAAGGTGATGGCGGATTGGAGGAAGGTACGGAAGTTTTTCGGCAACAGGAAACAGATGGCATCATACTGCCAGCCATTTCCGGAAAAAATGAAGAAAGGATCGCAACGCAGCCGTTTTATGACGCAAGATCAGAGCTTCATGAGCATAATAATACGACGCATTTTGTCGTCATCGATAAGGATGGCAGGATGGTATCGGCGACACACACACTGAGTAATTTTTTCGGTTCCGGGGGCTATTACAAAGGTTTTTTTCTAAATGATCAATTAAGTAACTTCAGTCAGACACCAGGCTCCATCAACGAACCGCTGCCCGGCAGACGCCCGCGCAGCTTTATGACGCCGGCAATACTGATCAATGAGACAGACGGGCATGTAAATGAAGTCATCGGCATTGGTTCACCAGGAGGAGCCCGTATACCGATGATGATGGCGCAGGCATTAATTTACTTTGGATTACATGGACTGCCGTTCGACGATGCTGTAGAGATGTTGCGTTTTCAATATGAGTTTAATGAAGAGGCACAACAGTTTGAAATCCTGCTGGAACCAGATTATCAGGAAATAGAAATGTTCCCGTTTTTAAAACAGGCGCTGAATGACCGCGGATTCCGTGCACAAATCGAGCATGGCAACATGTACTTTGGGGGAATACAGGCATTGATTCACAATGTAAGGGAAGGCATTATCGACGGAAACGCAGATCCGCGACGGGGAGGCGTGTGGGATCGTGCCGAATATCACGAAGAGGAGATGGCGGAATGAAAAAGCCCAAGTCAGATTTGAAAAAATGGTTTCCTTTATTGTTTTTCTTCAGCGTGTTTTCCTTCATGCTTTTTTTTCGCCATGAGATTGTATTTACAAAAGGGGATGCCCGTTCTATCGAGAGCGTGACATACAGCGACGAGTGGCTTGCTGCCGCCAATATTCCCGAGGATTTGAAGGTGCGGACAGCGGCGGTGGACGGACCGTTGCGAAGTCGCATTATCCATCGGATGATGGAGGAAGAGAAACTAACCGTCGTTTATGTGCCATCAGTTTATTTTGCTAAATTAATGGCATGGGAAGCGGAGTCGGAGTCGATTTTTGACGGAAAAACAATGCCAACGTGGGCAGAAAAGGCTGCACTGCTTGTTAGAGAAAAATATCATGCTGATCTTTTGCAATGGAAGTTTTTCGACCCGGAGCAGGCAGCACCAGTTTACCCGGAAAACAAAGGCGCAGCGGATTTTTTAAAAAGTGCAGTTGGTGCTGTGTACAGAACAGGAAGATCGTCTCGACAGCCGGCCGGTGCTGAAGGCGCCGTCAGCGAGGAGAGAATAGTTACTCATTCGGTGGGAAAGTATCAACAAAGGGATGAGCAGCGGTCTTGGAAGTCTTGGAAAGTTGATTTCGACGATTTACCGGCGAGTGGTACGCATTTTAAAGCAGATGCCGAGCGGTTTCTAAATCATGTTTCACTAGATATACCAGAGAGAGAATGGAAGGGCGAAGCAGATGCCGAGCAGTTATCAGCTGTGCCGAAGAGAAATGGTGATCGACGGTTTCTGACACATGTTGCCAACGATTTACCGGATAGCGGTGCTAATGGTGAAGGTGCTGGTGAACGGTTTCCGATTGTGCAAGCGGGGAGTATTGACAGGCATCTGCCGACGGATCAAACGGAGGAGGAAGCTCCACCGATTTATCTTGAGGCAGCGCGAAGCATACGGGCGATGGAACCGGATGTTGTGCTGTTTGATCTGAGCCTGCTTGTGGAGCATTTTGAAGCAGAGCATCTGACATATCGGGATGTTGTTCTGGTTACCAGAGAATTTTTGCAAACACTTTATCGATCACACGACCGCTTTTATACGGTACTGCTTATAGAAAACGATGTGTACGAACGGCTGGGGTACATGGAGCACAGTGAAAATCTCGATGAATACATGGAGAACCTTGCCGACCAGATGGATTACACAGCTGTGAAATATATTGGCGATTTTTATCAAGAGGAGAAGATCAACCGGATTGACAATGTCTATCAATCAATTAGAGCGGGGAAAATAGCCGGAGCGTTTTAAATATAATCAGGTGCCAGGCACTCTGTTGCACTTTAACGTACCGCAGAGTGCCTGGCACCTTCGCAATATTTTTTTATTCCTCAGCCGCTGCGACTTCGCTGCTGTCTTCAATCCCTAAGTGAACACGAAGTTCATGGGAAACATGTTCTCTTTCTTCTTCGGGGACAAATAAATACCAGATGCCATCTTTTTTACCGCCGCCGTTTCCGGAAAATTCAAGGGTTTCGGAATTGTGGCGGGCTTTGGCGTAGTTACTCTGAATTTTCATCATTTCATCAAACGTCAAGTTCGTGGCAACGTTTTTTCCAAGCGAGTCAAGTATGTCGTCCGCTTTAGTAATTGTGGAGAATTGCGCTCCTTCTTTAATGATGGCGTCAATAATTTGCCGCTGCCGGTCGTTTCGTCCTAAATCCCCCCGCGGATCCTCGTATCTCATCCGGGAATACGCCAGCGCCGCTTCTCCGTCCAATTCAAGGATGCCTTCATCGAAGTCGTAGCCCCCATAGCTGAAAGCCATTTCGCTTTCAACGGAGACGCCGCCAAGAACATCGACGATTTCTTTGAAGCCTTCCATATTGATCGTGACAAAATAGTCAAGCGGGATATCAAAAAAATTTTCCACCGTATTTATCGCCATTTCCGGACCGCCGAAAGCGTAGGCGTGGTTGATTTTATCCATCGTCCCTCTGCCAACGATTTCTGTATATGTATCACGGGGAATGCTGACCATTTTCATTGATTCCTCTTCAGGATTCACGGTAATGACGATGATTGTATCCGTACGTCCTTTATCTGCGCCGCGTTCATCGACACCCATCAGCAAAAAAGCAAGCGGCTCCTGGCTGTCGATATCTACAGCGACTTCCCGTTTGTCAGATTTTGTCCGGTCAATCGGCTGATGCATACTATCGACTGCTGATTGCATACTTTTGTAAATGTAAAAACCGTAACCGCCAATGGCAAGACCGACAGTTAAAACCGACAACCCGATTATCAATAGTACTTTTTTCATTGATCAAGTCTCCTATTTTTAAGTTTGTTTTTATTTATGGGGAAATGCAGCTGCATCTATCGGCTCGAACTGAAACAGTGCACCGTTCGACTCCTTTTAGACTATCGTCCAATGTTTGAGTAAAAGGAAAAACTGAGCCTTTAAAACAAAATTATTCAGGCTCGGAAACTCGTTTCTGTGCTATAGTCATAAGTATATTCCTTTCCAAAGAATCTATCAATCATTTTCAAAATCCTGCAAAAATTTTTGCTTATAAATGCCGCGTTTTCCCTTGTTATACGATCGCGCAATCTCATAAAAAAGTAAGCAGTTAAGCTGTATAACGTCATACATGAGTCCTTACTCAGAAGGAACTATTGTACTAAAAAAACGTTATTATTTTCCTTATACCTCCCGTTTTAAAAACTGGAATATGAAACCTTTTACCTAATCGCCGCGTAAATAACAACAGAAACGTTGAGAGCATTCTTTTGACCTATGGCTGCTTCGCCGAATGTAAAGCAGTTAAACTTTGGGGTAGCACCTTGTGAAGTCGTCGCTTTTTATTTTCGGATTGTTAAGAGATTTGCTACTTAAGATCCATTAGAGTGTGGATTTTTTTTCAAAAAAAATATGAAAAATATCCCTATATTGATCTTGCAAAATCGAAGGTTTTCATGCATGATAGAGACTGGAAATTAAAAAACAGGTCGAAATCAACCGCTGAAAGTGGCGTTATCAATTTCAAATTAACCCTTTTTTCGTCATCTTATTTACTTTTTTCAGGAAATGAATTAGCATGGTTTTGTAGCCTTTTGAAAGAATAGTGAGAATACTCTTAGGGGGAAATCATGGAAGAAACTATCAGTTTAAAGGAAATCGTGACAACACTGAGAAAACGTATTAGTTTAATTATATTATTGACAGCATTAGCCGTCGCGGCTACGGCTATTGTATCTTACTTTATGCTGACGCCGATGTATCAGGCTTCCACTCAGCTCCTTGTCAACCAGTCGAAGGAAGAAGGACAGGTATATACGCAGAATGATGTCCGGACAAATATTGAATTGATCAACACGTACAATGTCATCATTACTTCGCCGCGAATCCTTGAGCAAGTGCTTGATGAAATGCAGCTGGAACGATCCTACGGGACATTGCGCGATCAAATCACTGTCGGCAGTGAGCGGGATTCCCAGGTTGTGTATATTCGTGTAGAAGATGAAAGTCCGGCAATGGCGGTGCAGATCGCCAACACGATTGCCACGGTTTTTCAGGAGGATATCGTGGACATTATGAATGTGGATAATGTATCGCTGCTGTCATTGGCGGAGCTTTCTGACGATCCGACACCAATCAGCCCGAACCCAAAACTGAATATGGCGATTGCTTTTGTTGTGGGATTGATGGCAGGAGTAGGCTTGGCGTTTTTACTGGAGTTTCTCGATAATACGATTAAAACGGAAGAACAGGTGGAAGAAAAACTTGGAATTCCTGTTATTGGCATGATTGCCAAGATGAATACGAGCAATGTAAATATGAATATGGCGAAACATGCCAATCGTACGAGAAAAGGACGTGAACATATTGGCGCGTAATAAAAGAAAGAATAACCAGTTATCAGATAAACAGCGGAGTTTAATTACCCACTTTGATCAAAAATCGCCGATATCCGAGCAATATCGGACATTGCGTACCAACATCCAATATGCAGCCATAGATAGGCAGATCCGTACGATCATGGTGACATCGACAACGCCGGGGGAAGGGAAGTCCACCACCGTCGGTAACTTGGGAGTTGTATTAGCTCAGCAGCAAAAGCGCGTGCTCCTTGTCGACGGGGATCTTCGCAAGCCGACAAACCACTTTACCTTCCAGTTACCGAATACTCTTGGATTAACAAGCGTGCTGACAAAGCAAGTGAGCTTTGACGAAGCGGTGAAGGAAACAGCCGTCCCGTTTTTGGAGGTCCTCACCTCAGGGCCGATTCCACCCAACCCGAGCGAATTGCTGGCGTCTAAAGCGATGAAGGAATTTACGGAAGGAATTTCAGAGATATATGACTATATTTTATTTGATGCACCACCGGTAAATGCGGTGACGGATCCGCAAATTCTTTCGAAATTGGTAGATGGTGTGATTTTAGTTATCCGCAGCGGCAAAACAGAAGAAGAATCGGCAAAAAAAGCAGTGGATTCCTTAAACAAAGTGGAAGCGAACATCATCGGCGCAGTACTGAATGACCAGAAAATGGAAGAGTCGAGTTACAATTACTATTATTACTCAGAGTAAGGATAGGATGAATGACACATTTTGTCTAAAAAAGTATGTAAAAACCTTCCTGTCTTTCGTGCGGTATGTTATGATGTGCCATAATAAATTGTTGCCCTTTACAGCAATATATCGGAAAGGGAGGAATCCAATTGATTGACCTTCATTGTCATTTACTGCCTGAAGTAGACGATGGCGCACAAACGATGACGGATATGCTGGCGATGGTTGAAAAAGCAAAAGAAGACGGGATTACAGCCATTGTTGCCACTCCGCATCATAATAACGGCCATTATCAAAATATAAAAGCAAACATTATTGATTGTGTTGAGAAAGTAAACGACTATTTAACAGAAAACAATGTCGATTTTACCGTGTTACCGGGACAGGAATGCCGCATCACCGGCGAGCTGTTAACAGAATACGAGCAAGACGAAATCCTGACATTAAATCACAGCAAATATTTATTTATTGAATTGCCGTCTTCCAATGTACCAAAATACACATCCAAACTTCTATACGACCTTCAATTAAACGGTCTGATTCCAGTCATTGTACATCCGGAGCGGAATCGCGAACTGATGGAGCATCCGGACAAACTGTACAGGCTGGTAGAGCAGGGCGCATTGACACAAATTACCGCAGCAAGTGTCATCGGCTTATTTGGCAAAAAAATCAAATCGTTCACAGACGAAATTATCGACGCAAACTTATCTCATTTTATCGCATCGGACGCCCATAACGTAACGAACCGCAGCTTTCACTTACGGGCAGCATATGACCGAATCCAGCAGGAATTCAGTGAAGAGTTGGTTTATTTTTACTCAGAAAACGCAGAGTATGTAATACGTGATGAATATATAATGAAAGAACATCCGGAACGTATCAGGCGGCGAAAAAAATTCTTTGGAATATTTTAATCTATTACCGTCAACATTGAAAGCGTGAGATCGAATACAGTATTGTTCAGCTGTTTACAGGTGATATCTCCTAACCTTTATCAATGGAGGTACTCGGCTGTGCTGTGGGAAAGCTGTCAGGCTTTCCTTAGGCGCCTTGTCGCCAGTGGTGCAGTGTGAGGATAGGTTAAATGCCTAATTTAATGTTATTTTCACATAAATTTACAAAATGAACCATAGGTCATTTAACGAATATCCCTAGTGCATTTTTATTTTTTCGCAACTACTATTATAAGGCTTGGAAATACTATACACAAGAGGGTATAGCAAGATGTCGAAAAATATTGTCGTAAAGTTTTTTTGTTTTTATCGTGAATATGGTGTAATTTTAGGAGAGGTGATCTTTCTTTGATCACGGAAATAAAAGCTTCACCAAGCGGATGTTTCAAATGTGTTCAAAAACATAAAAACCGAACTTTTTGCACACACACTTATAGAGTCTGTTCAAAAAGGCAATGGTTCCGCACGATGCGCCCAATTCCACCTAAATGCTGCCCACGTCCTATGGGCAACGGCCGAATGTCGCCATCCTGACTGCGAGAAAACCACTCACAGTCGGCCTGAAAAGAATGCATCGGCTCCACTCATTGCTTCGTGTTTGTTCAAAAAGATAAAAGCCGATCTTTTTGAACAAACACTAATAATAAAATTTTTCTAATAAAATAAATGTCCTTTTGGTGAAGCTTTTATCATTTTATCCCTATAAAATTTCTTTAGGAGGCTGACTGATGAAAAAAGTTAGAAAAGCGATTATTCCGGCGGCCGGACTCGGGACACGTTTTTTACCGGCAACAAAGGCGATGCCGAAAGAAATGCTGCCGATCGTAGATAAGCCGACGATTCAATATATTGTGGAAGAAGCTGTTGAATCAGGGATTGAAGACATCATTATCGTCACCGGGAAAGGGAAGCGGGCGATTGAGGATCACTTCGACCATGCGTTTGAACTGGAGCAAAATTTGTTTGAGAAAGGAAAAACAGATTTACTGGAAAAGGTACTCCATTCCACCAATATGGTCGATATTCATTACATCAGGCAGAAAGAGCCAAAAGGACTCGGCCATGCGGTATGGTGCGCCCGCAAGTTTATCGGCGACGAGCCGTTTGCTGTACTTCTTGGAGATGATATCGTGCAGGCGGAAAAGCCTTGCCTAAAGCAGCTGATTGAGCAATATGAAGAAACACTATCCTCCGTTATCGGCGTTCAAACGGTTCCGGATGAAGAAACACACCGTTACGGAATTGTTGATCCGCTTGAGCAGAGCGGAAGAAGGTATAATGTCAATACTTTTGTTGAAAAGCCGGATCCGGGTACAGCGCCATCCAACTTGGCAATTATGGGCCGTTACATATTGACACCGGAAATTTTCAGGTTTTTGGATAAGCAAGAAAAAGGGTCGGGAGGAGAAATTCAGTTAACGGACGCGATCCAGAAGTTAAATGAAATTCAGCGGGTATTCGCATATGATTTCGAAGGCACCCGCTATGATGTAGGAGAAAAAATGGGGTTTGTCAAAACGACTTTGGAATTCGCGCTTAAAAACAGTGAGTTGAGAGCGCAATTATTGCCATACCTTGAATCACTTTTAGAGCAAAAGGAATTTAAAGCTTAAAATATAAAGCATTAATTAAAAGGTGAATATAAGTGTGTGTTCAAAAAGGAGGACATAACAGCGGCAAGAAGATCGGGGCGCGGCAGGAGCGAGCAGCGCAGCGTACACAACACGTCCAACGCAACGATGAGATTCGCAGGCGCTGTTTCCCAGACTTTTTGAACATCCTCTATAAATTATTAGTGGGTTACGATCGATCATATGGCTGACACCGCCCTTTCAAGACAGTAGTCAAAGGACGAGGTGGATGAGCTTGTCGAATAGTGGTTGTTTCAAAAGGATACTTTTCTCCTTTTGGAACAACCATTTTTCAATTGGATTTTTAAAAAAAATTCCGATAAAAACGCAAAGGGGTGAGGCAGGTGAGCTATCGATTACGTTTGTTACTATTAATGGCGGTTGATTCGTTCATTGTGTTATTTTCAATATTTATAAGTTACTGGTTATTAAATTCCACCGGCTCCATCATATTTTCTATCATCACCATCAGCTCGATTTCACTTTTTATCAGTCACCATGTCTATGCACACCTGTTTAAATTGTATAAAAAAGTATGGGCGTATGCCAGCATACAAGAGCTTTCGGCAATTTTTAAAGCAGTCAGCTTTTCTATCCTTACCGTTGGAATCATTCAATTGATTATCGTGCAACAAATCTACATACGAACGCTAATTGTTACATGGATATTGCATATTTTACTCATCGGTGCGTCAAGGTTTTCATGGAGGATTTATCGCGACTTAAAAATTAATATAAATCCGAACAAAAAACGCACTTTGATCATCGGTGCAGGCGATGGCGGGTTATTCGTGGCCAGACAATTGATTAGCAGTGAAAAATCCGAGCTTGATCCAGTTGGTTTTATTGACGATGATTTCTCAAAGCTGAATCTGGAGATATTGGGACGCCCCGTTTTGGGACAAGTTAAGGACTTGGCGAGAATTGTTGATGAGAAGAAAATTAAACATATTATCATCGCCATCCCGTCGCTCAAAAAATTCGAATTAAACAATATATTCGCCATTGCATCGAAGACAAAAGCGAAAACACAAATTATGCCGTCAGTGGAAGATATTATTTCTGGTAAAGTTCATGTAAATGAAATACGCGATGTACAGGTTGAAGATTTACTCGGCCGCGATCCGGTTGAGCTTGATATTGAGGCTATTTCAGATAAATTAACGGAAAAAACGGTTTTGGTGACAGGAGCAGGCGGGTCGATCGGTTCGGAAATTTGCCGCCAGGTTTGCAGGTTTCATCCAAAACAAATTATTTTATTGGGACACGGCGAAAACAGCATATACGACATTGAAATGGAACTAAAAAACACTTATTCAAACATACACATTGAACCGGAAATTGCCGATGTTCAAGATAAAGAACGGATGAAAATGGTCATGGAGAAATATCGACCGGATGTTGTGTACCATGCTGCAGCCCATAAACATGTCCCGCTTATGGAAAGAAACCCGCACGAGGCTGTGAAAAACAATGTGACAGGCACGAGAAATGTGGCGACTGCCGCTCACGAGGCGAATGTAAAAGTATTTGTCATGGTCTCCACAGATAAAGCTGTAAACCCGACAAGTGTTATGGGAGCAACGAAGCGAATCGCGGAAATGATTATTCAACATATGGACAAGATCAGCAAGACGAGATTTGTTGCTGTGAGATTCGGCAATGTACTCGGCAGTCGCGGCAGTGTTATTCCGCTGTTTAAAAAGCAAATTTTAGCCGGCGGACCGGTTACCGTTACGCACCCTCATATGATTAGATATTTCATGACTATTCCGGAAGCCTCAAGATTAGTTCTTCAAGCTGGCGCTTTGGCAAAAGGCGGAGAGATTTTTGTGCTGGATATGGGAGAGCCGGTGAAAATTATCGATCTTGCCAAAAATTTAATTCGCCTGTCCGGATTTTCAGAAGAAGAAATTAAGATAGAATTCACTGGCATCAGACCGGGGGAGAAGCTGTTTGAAGAATTACTCGGTAAAGACGAAGTCCATGATGAGCAAATTTATCCGCAAATCTACCGTGGAAAAACCCCGCCGGTCAATATCAATGTAATCATTGATTTGATCAATCGATGCCCAAGTTTACAAGTGGATGAATTAAGACAAGAAGTGCTGGATATTGCCCACTTCAGGGTCGACGAGCTGCATTATGTTGGCTGAGGCTGCGTTTCAAAGCAAAAAACGTTAATTTTGCAAAGGCTGTTTTCGTAAACTTTGTTGCTATTGGACCGTTTCATTGAACATCCTTTAACCCTAATGGGCCCAATCTGGTTGATGGATGTTCAAAAGCTTCACGCTAAAGCGTGAAGGGGCTGTGTCCAAAGCCAAAACGATAAGAGTCTGTTCAAAAAGGCAATGGTTCCGCACGATGCGCCCAATTCCGCTTAAGTACCACTCACGTCCTGTGAGTAACAGCGGAATGTCGTCATCCTGACTCTGAGAAAACCACTCACAGCCGGCCTGAAAAGATGCAGAGGCGTCTCTTCCTCTGCCAGTATTTCACTGGTGTTGATCCAAGTGCCATCGCGTGAGATGGCACAATGAGACAGTTCGCAGTTTCTCAGTGAAGAATCGCTCATTGCTACGTACTTGTTCAAAAAGATAAAAACCGATCTTTTTGAACAAGCACTTTAAACTGGTTTTCTCGCCTTTTTTGACAGCCTTTATCCAATGGAGCTGCTTAGTGTCACAAAGAAAAAAAGACTGCTTTATTGATGGAATTCACAATTAGCAGGTAACGAAGCAGTGCTTAGTAGATTAGTAGTTGATTGGAAGAAAACGCTGGAATCCAATGAAGTACTAAACGACTAATTCACTTTCAAGGAGTGTATGTCTATATGTATCTTAAGGTTAAAAGAGTAATTGATATGATTCTTTCTTTTACAGGACTAATGATACTTTCGCCTGTATTTCTCCTGTTGATTGTTGGCATCAAACTAGATTCAAAAGGACCGGTGTTGTTCAAGCAAAAACGTGTCGGCATCAACAAAACATATTTTCATATTTTAAAGTTCCGTACGATGAGAATCGATACGCCGAAGGATACACCGACACATCTGCTGGAAAACCCTGAACAGTATATTACAAAAATGGGGAAATTTCTAAGAAAAACTTCCCTTGATGAGCTGCCGCAAATTTGGAATATCTTTATCGGCCAGATGAGCATTATCGGGCCGCGGCCGGCGTTGTGGAATCAGTATGATCTCATTGCCGAACGGGACAAGTACGGAGCAAACAATGTTCCTCCTGGCCTTACGGGTTGGGCGCAAATAAATGGCAGGGACGAGCTTCCAATTGAAGTAAAGGCGAAGCTGGATGGAGAGTATGTGCAAAAAATCGGCTTCATTATGGATGCTATGTGCTTCTTCGGAACGATATTGTCGGTCATTAAGAGCGACGGTGTTGTTGAAGGTGGAACGGGTTCTAAACAACAAGAAAAGCGCACAAAGGAGACTGGCTAAAAAATGAAAAAACTTTTACTAACGGGAAAAAGTAGTTATATAGCAAGTCAATTTGAAGCGTGGTTAGCCCAATCCACCGATGAGTATAAAGCAGATAAGCTTAGCGTTCGAGATGATTTATGGAAAAGCATCGACTTTTCTACTTATGATACAATCGTCCATCTTGCAGGTATTGCCCACGTATCACGCGATCCAAATATGGAGGAACTGTATTACAAAGTCAATCGGGATTTGACGATTGAGCTTGCGAAAAAAGCTAAAGCCGAGGGTGTGCAGCAATTTATTTTTATGAGCAGCATCATAGTGTATGGTGATGGTAGTACAGACAAGAGAGTTATCGATAAGAATACCGTTCCAACGCCAAGCAATTTCTATGGAAACAGCAAGCTGGAAGCTGAAAAAGGACTGAATAAATTAGTTTGTGACAGTTTCAGGGTTGTGATTATTCGGCCACCGATGATTTATGGGAAAGGCTCTAAAGGAAACTATCCCAAGCTGGCAAAACTGGCGAGGAAGCTCCCTGTTTTTCCTGACATCGACAATCAAAGGAGCATGCTGCATATCGATAATTTATGTGAATTTATGAAGCTTATGGTCGATAATAACGAATCCGGACTCTTTTTTCCACAGAACAACGAGTATACAAAAACAAGCGAAATGGTTCGATTGATTGGTGAAGTGCATGGACATAAAATAAGGTTAACGAAAATTTTTAACCTTTTCATCACGCCATTCATTGGAAAAGTCGAGCTTATAACCAAGGTATTTGGCAATTTGGTTTATGAGCAAGAGATGAGTGAGTATAAGGAAGATTATCTTGTGAATAGTTTTACTCAAAGTATACGCCGTACAGAGGATAAAGGTGGTTCAACATGAATCCAGAAGTTACTGTTTTAATGAGTGTGTATAATGATAAAAAGTATTTATGCAAAAGTATAGAGAGTATCTTAAATCAAACATTTGAGAACTTTGAGTTCTTAATTATCGATGATGCATCTACAGATGGAAGCAGGGAAATATTAGAAGGATATGCGAAAATTGATCCTCGAATAAAGCTAATCTGCAATAAGAACAACAAAGGACTGAGTTACAATTTAGCAGAAGGAACATCGTTAGCGAAAGCACCATGGATTGCACGGATGGATGCAGATGATATTTCAGTTAAAGACCGCCTTGCTATTCAGATGCAGTATGTGAAGGAGCATCCAGAGATCGATGTGCTTGGCAGTTATGTCATTGATATTGATGACGAGGAAAATGAACTTGAGGTTAGAAAAGTACCGATTACACATGAGAAGATTGCCAATTTAATATGGACTTGTCCTTTTATTCATCCTACTGTGTTATTTAAAAAAGCTTCGATCATAAAAGCAGGCTCATATGATCCAAAATTAAGACGGCGCCAAGATTATGATTTATGGTTTCGGTGCCTAGAAGCTAATCTCAAGCTTGGAAATATAGATAAACCATTACTCTACTACCGTTATACAGATGCTTATTACCAAAAGAACAACTTAAAAGTACAACTCCAACAAGCAAAAATGGGTTTTGCTGGTGCGAGGAGAGTTAAAGCTAAACCAATAGCTTATGTTGGAATCACAGTTACCTTAATAAAAGGAATACTGCCTTATCACATAAGAAAACCAATAAGTAAGTTACTAAAACGGGTAGATCCGAGAAGGGCGTAGATTTTAATGAGAAAGAATTTTTAGGAGGTCAAAAAGGTTGCTAAAGAAATTAGAAAGCAGTATTAATAACTCTTTGAAAAAAATGCCGATAATAAAAAAGATAGTTAAACGCTCTTATCAACTAGGTATGTACAGCATTTCAAAAAAGATTAAATATGAAGGTGAAATTAAAAGGATAACTCCTAAAGATGAGTACGAATATTTCTTTGGATATTATGATAAATCTCCCTGGGATGCAAATGATCGATATATGCTATGCCTGAGAGTTAAAAATACAACTAAATCTGTCGCCCCATTGGAACCAGCAGATATTATTTTAATCGATACACATAATAAAAACTCTTACAAAGTCATTACGCAGACAAGGACTTGGAATATCCAACAAGGTTGTATGGTTCAATGGTTGGGTCCAGAATTTAAAGAGCGGATTATTTATAACGATTATAGAAACGGATCATATTGCGCCATCATCTTAAACATTGTTACTAATGAGGAAACAATTATAAACATGCCTGTGTACAGTGTTTGTGAAAATGGAAAATTTGCGTTGTCACTTGACTTCTCACGTTTACATAGACTTCGTAAAGGTTATGGTTATGCAAACCTTGCGGATTCTACAAAAGATGAAAAATGTCCAGAGAAGCCTTGTATCTGGCATATCAATTTAGAGACGGGAAGCATCACACCCTTATTGAAATATACAGATTTCGCTAGTTTTGAACCTAGGTCAGAAATGGTGGATGCAGAACATAAAGTTAATCACATAATGTTAAACCCTGCTGGTGATAGATTCATGGTCCTGCATCGATGGTTAAAGGGCTCAAATAAGTATACAAGATTAGTAACAGTAAAATCTGATGGAACTGAAATGTATAATCTAAGTGATGATAATATGACCTCTCATTGTTACTGGAAAAATAACAGTGAAATACTAGCATATGCTAGGAAACAGGAAAAGGGAGATGGCTATTATCTAATGAAAGACAAAACAAAAGAATATATTAAGCTGTGGTCTGACCTTCTTAGTCCAGACGGTCACCCGAGCTATTCTCCAGATGGAAGTAAGGTTGTTACGGATACTTATCCAGATAGAGCAAGGGTTCAAACCATATATCTTATTCAACAAGATAAAATAGATACGGTTGCTAGAGTTTTTGCGCCATTTAAATATGATAATGATGTTCGTTGTGACTTACACCCAAGGTGGAATCATAAAGGAGATAAAATTTGTTTTGATTCTGTTTTTGAAGGAAAAAGAGGTCTATATATAGTTGAAATTTAACAAAAAAAGAGGTTTATATGTATGAAAGTTAGTGTAATCATTCCTACCCATAACAGAGCTAAACTTGTTAAGAAAGCAGTAGAGAGCGTGTTAAATCAAACGTATAAAAATTTAGAAATTATCGTTGTATCAGACGGTTCAACAGATGATACTGACTTCGTTATTAACGAGTGTAAAAAAAGCGATCAAAGAATAAAATATATTAGCTATCATCCTGCTAAAGGTGGTAATATTGCTAGAAATATCGGAATTAAGAATGCAAAGGGAGAATTTATGGCATTCTTAGATGATGACGATGAATGGATGCCAGAAAAGCTAGAATTACAAATTCAAGAAATGAAAAAAAATCCTAAAATCGGCCTTGTTTACACAGGTGTTGAGATTATTTATGATAAGGAAAACATTAAATATTATTCATCACCGGAAAAACAAGGGGATTTATCTGAGGAAATATTAATTACTAATTATATTGGTACGACGTCATCGGTCATGATAAAAGGAGAACTTATAAAGGAAATTGGGATGTTCGATGAATCTCTCAAAGCCTTACAGGACTATGATCTCTGGATTAGGACTTGCCAGAAAACACAAGTTGCAGCTGTAGCTAAACCTTTAGTTAAGTACTTTAACTATACTTTAAACAAACAGATATCTGATGATATAAATAAGTATGAAAATGCTATAGAATATATTGACAACAAGTATGTAGATCTCTATTCAATAGCAAGTGAAGAGATAAGAAAACAACATCAACATTCAATGACTATGTTAATTGTCAATAAAGCATTGCGTAATAAAAATGCAAAAATGGCGAGGGTTTATTTGCGAAATTCCTTATTACAACAACCTAACTTAAAAGATATCAGTATGTATTTATTATCATTTTTTAAATATGAAACTATATTAAAACTACGAACAAAGAAAAAATAAATAGTAACCGGGACATCTTTGAATATAAGAGAGGGAATTTTAAAAAAAGTCTATAGGGAAGGCAGTTGAATAATGAAGTATAGTTTAATACAGTATGATGATATAAAATCTCGTAAGTTATGTGTGGAGTTTGAACGCTTTGATATCAATCTCTATCGAATAAAAGGTTCTCCGATTGTGGCTTTTTTAAGTATCTTAAAATATATAGTTACAAAAGGAAGGCCAAATTCAATAATTTTTCGTTATCTTAATGATTATCCCTCAATTATTAAAACAATTCTTAGAATGACTTCAGAAGCAACTTCAATTTTAATTTCAATGGTATTTCGAATAGATATCATTTGGATTTGTCACAATGTTGATAAAGAATCTAAAGAGTTTTACCCATTGATAACACGAATTAGAAGGCATCTTTTTACTAAGGCTTCAAAAAAAATATTGGTAACAGATAAGCTTTTAGTTGAAAAGGCAACAAATGTATTTAAAGATTATCGTTCAAAAATTGACTATATTTCTTTTGGCCCCAATATCCCTGCAGATGTAGGAAATGAAAAAGAGCAAAATAAAATAATACATTTTATCAATAAAATTAAGGGAGATAGTACGAAGGAAGTTATAGTTGGATTGTGTGCTTCATCTGCGAATGAAAAGAATATCTCTTATGAAAAGGCAGTTCAGTTAGTAAAAGAATCACAAAAAACAAGGTATAGATTAATCTTAATATTTGTTGGTGAAATAAATGATACGATGAGAAAAAGAAACGAGGGAGCATATGAATACTTAGATGTTCACCCGGATGTATTGATGTTTAATAAAAAATTTCAAGTGGATGAAAAGAAGATGGCACCTTATGTTGATTTTTATTGGAGAGCGTATTTAGATCAGTCTGTTCCATTTACTGTGTATAATGCAGCGACTATAGGAAAGCCTATATTAACAACAAATGTTGGTTTTTTGGGTGAAATGGTAAACGAGTACAGAATTGGGATAACAATTTATAATTATAATAACATAGAGGCAATCTTAGATGAATTAAAAACTTGGAATAAAGGGAAATTAAAGAGTTTTTTACATGAAAGCAATTGGGAAACTGCAGCTAAAAGACTTTATAATTGCATAATTAGTGAATAAAAAAGAGAAAGTAAACAAGTTTTTTTGCTAAAATTCACAAAAAAAGAAGTTGATAATATTGAAAAAAATTTTTATCCTGTATAACTCACTAAATCATATTTTATTTTTTTTATCAATTATGTTTTTATTAGTATATAACGTAAGTGGGAAAGATTTGTTTCTCCAAACCACTATATTTATTGGGATTATTATTTTGTTAAGGTATATTTTAGTGAAAAGTAATAGAGGCTTTCTAATAGTATTTGTTTGTGCCTCATTGTTTGTGTTCATTAATGTAAAATTTTTAGCTTACAATGAACTATCATCTAGCTTATTTATATCAATGGCTTTGCTATTCTCCCAATTAGGTTTAGCATTCTATGTGATTAAAGGGAAGTATAGTGATGTAATATTGATGTTTTATTTATACTTAGCATCTTTCTATTTACTTTTACAATATGTTAAAGGAGTTCACCCCAGTGACATCATTATATGGAGCGAGAATATTGTAAACTTTATTGTACTATCTTTAACAATAGCAGTCTATTTATCAAGGTACTTAAAAAAGAAAAAGATAATAATCCACCCAGCAATGATAGGGTTAATTGTCGGGTTTTGGAGTACTGGCAGGTCAGGTATTATAGCGACACTATTACTATTATTTATCGTGATGATTTACAAATATAGTACTAAACAAAAATATATTATGATGCTATTTTTTGGTTGTATTTTACTTTTCTTCACGCAACCAGTAATAAAAAAGTTAGTAAGTCTTGGGAACAACATTGCTACAAGAGGGGGGACAAGAGAAGGGTTATCCAATAATATTAGAATTGAAATATGGAGAGATTACCTAAATAGTATAGATATAAAAAGTTTTTTATTTGGTTTTAACACAAATAATCAGCATATATTTTATGGGTTCCGTGATTTGCATAATAGCTTTTTAGATGGACACTATCAATTTGGAATTTTTATGGTATTGATCTATCTTTTATTAATAGTGGCTTGTGTCAAGCTAATTTTATCTAAAGAGTACTATCCTGTATTACTTTTAATAATTTTTTTATTAAGAGGAACTACAGATACTGTAATTTTTACCGGTAGATTCGATTTTATATTTATGGCGATTTTATTGTACTACTTTATTTTTTACCGTGAAATGAAGGTACAGAGAGATTTACAATTAAAAAATTTGCAATCACAGTAACGAAAAAAATGGGGTTAGGGTGATGTCATGAGTGAATATACAGTTTATTCAATTAGTACGGTTTTCCATTTAATGATGAGCAAACTTTATATGAAAAAGAGCAATTCTCCCTCAATTGTTATCTGTCAAGCAATCAACCCTATAATTTCTGAAATAATAAGGGAAGATAATGATTTTTCAGATTATCTTGTTATTAAAAGGGTTAAAAGATCAAAAAACAAGCTAATATCTGCGCTTAAAAATCGAAGTAATATACAAAAAGTAAAAAAATTTATAAACCAACGTACTATAGAGAGAGCTATCATTTTCAAAGATAATGACTTAATTAATCAATCAATTACAGATATTGCTGTCAAAAAAGGTGCAAAAGTAACTTTAATGGAAGAAGGGTTAGGTCTATATAAAAAACCTCAAGAAGGCTTAGTCTATCACAGGCAAAATTGGATTAAAAAAAATCTATTTTCATATCCTATGTACCGTAATAAGTCTCAAGGGATGTATCCTATTGTTAATGAAATTGTTGCTAATAATCCGCAACTTTTACCAAGCGAAAAAATAATAAATAAGAAAGTTGTAGAGGAAAAGTTTGATCAATTATCACGAGTAGAAATAGGTGAATTATACAATTATTTCAATATAAATGATATACAGTTCTCTCCTCTAGTTGAAAAAAGGAAGGTAGTTTTATATATAGGGCAACCATTTTCTGAGTTCCGTTCTCTATCGCTACAATATGAACAGAAGGGGTTGGCAGCTGTATTTAGTCACTTGCTAAAGGATAAAGACATCTATGTTTTGGTAAAGCCTCACCCAAGTGAAGATATACGAAAGTATGAACCATACATAAAAGATGATTTAGTAGAGTTATTCACAGAGTACCATGTTCCGGCTGAACTTATTCCTGCAATACTCGACATTGATTTAGTATTAACCGGTTATTCTTCTGCCTGCTACTATATAAATAAATGGTACAATATAAGGTCACTTTCACTTTATAATATTTTTTTTACTGAACATTCTAATGGTTGGATTTTTAAAGAAAAAATAGAGCCGATATATAATATGAAATTAATTAACAATATTACTGAATTAGACGCTTATTTATAAAAACTAATTATGCAGAGCTAATTAAAATAATTCGGAGTAGGTAGGTAAATAAAAAAGGAGCGATTACTATGCACAAGACGATTCACATTGGAAATCGGAAAGTTGGATATTATCACCCTCCCCTTGTAATTGCAGAGATTGGGATTAATCATGGAGGTTCTTTAGACGTAGCATATGAAATGGTCGATGCAGCACACCGCGCTGGAGCAGAGGTTGTTAAACACCAAACGCACGTAGTAGAAGACGAGATGAGCCAAGAGGCGAAAAATGTAATCCCCGGTAATACGGACATGTCCATCTATGATGTGATGGCAAGTTGCGCTTTAAATGAAACTGATGAACTCAAATTGAAAGATTATGTTGAAAGCAAAGGAATGACCTTTATAAGTACTCCATTCTCTCGTGCAGCAGCTGATCGTTTAGAAAAAATGGGCGTTGTTGCATACAAGATTGGTTCAGGCGAAATGAATAATTATCCACTATTAGAACACATCGCATCATTTGGAAAACCTATGGTTGTTTCTACGGGAATGAATGGCATTGAAAGTGTGAAAAAAGCGGTGAAAATCCTTGAAGATCGTCAAGTTGAATATGCTCTGCTGCATACAACCAATTTATATCCAACCCCGCCACGATTAGTGAGGCTAGGCGCAATGGTCGAATTACAGGAGGCTTTCCCAGGAACGGTGGTCGGTTTGTCAGACCATACATTAAACAATAACGCATGCATTGCTGCAGTTGGGCTAGGGGCTTCCATATTGGAACGCCACTTTACTGACTCCCTTGATCGGGAAGGGCCGGATATTTCATGTTCAATGACCCCAGAGCAATTAAAGGAGCTAATTGTTGCATCGAACGAGGTACAACAAATGCGAGGGGGGAAAAAGGAGCCTGCCCCTGAGGAACAAGTCACCATTGATTTTGCCTTCGCGACGGTTGTCGCAATCCAACCTATTCAAGCAGGCGACGTGTTAACAAAAGAAAATATTTGGGTGAAACGACCGGGAACTGGTGAAATTAAAGCTGAATTTTACAATGACCTACTAGGAAAACAAGCAAAAGTAGATATCGAAAACGATCATCATTTGTCTTGGATAGATGTTGAATAGTCGGGTGATAACGATGAAAAGGGTAGTTTTTTTAACAGGTACGAGAGCTGATTATGGAAAACTTAAGTCGTTAATTCAAAAAGTCGAGAGTCAACACGGGTTTGAAGGCTATATTTTTGTTACTGGTATGCACATGATATCCAAATACGGATCTACTTACCGGGAAATTGAACGTGATGGTTTTGAGAATATTTATAAATATATTAACCAAAAGCTCGGAGTTGGTATGGATATCGCATTGAGCAATACAATTTTAGGGTTTAGCAATTACATTAATGAAATTCAGCCGGATATTATCGTCATTCATGGAGATCGCTTAGAGGCATTAGCTGGCGCAATTGTTGGGTCATTTAACAATATTAAAGTCATTCATATTGAAGGTGGAGAAATCTCTGGAACGATTGATGAGTCGATTCGCCATGCCGTGACAAAACTCTCCCACTTTCACCTTGTCGCCAATGAAGAAGCAAAAGCTCGAGTCATGCAATTAGGGGAATCAGAGGACTCTATTTTTATCATCGGTTCTCCTGACATTGATGTGATGTTTTCAAAGGATTTGCCATCCATCCATAAAGCAAAAGAACGATATCAGATTTTCTTCAGGGAGTATGGGATCTTTATGTATCACCCCGTGACAACTGAGGTTCATCTGTTACGCGACCATATAAAAAGTGTGGTACAAGCCCTATTAGCGTCTAATCGAAACTATGTCGTCGTGTACCCAAACAATGATGAAGGCACATCGATCATTTTAGAGGAAATTCAAGCGTTAGAGAATCATGAGAGATTCAGAGTGTTTCCTTCGATTCGGTTCGAGTATTTCTTAACGTTACTCAAGCATTCGAAATTTATCATTGGTAATTCGAGTGCGGGAATTAGAGAAAGTGGTGTTTATAGCATCCCAGCTATTGATATCGGCTCTAGACAAAAAGGTAGATACAATCAGACGAAGAAAGAACATATTATCCACGTGAATGAAATGGTTGATGAGATTTTAGAGGCGATTAATCAGGCAGAAGCAATGATTGTCAAAACGAGTAGTCTGTTCGGGGATGGTCGAAGTACCGAACGCTTTATACATCTGTTACAGCAGGAGAAGATTTGGGACCAATCCCCACAAAAGTCCTTTCAAGATATAAAAGTGCCACTCGCAGGCATGCATAGAGGAGGGTAAAATGTACAAAGGAAAACGATTCCTTGCTTTAATACCTGCTAGGGGTGGAAGTAAAGGAATACCTGGTAAAAATTTAGTCGAAGTCCAAGGAAAGAGTTTAATTCAGTATTCGATTGAAGCAGCCAAGAAGTCGAACTACATCGACCAAGTGGTTGTTAGTACGGATTCAGAAGAGATCCAATCGGTAGCCATGCAACTGGGAGCGAAGGTTCCTTTCTTACGTCCGCCTTCCTTGGCAACAGATACAAGCAAAACAATCGATGCCGTAGTGTATACAGTGGATAAACTGAAGGAAGTGGATGAATACTTTGACTACGTAGCCCTTTTACAACCGACCCAGCCTTTACGGCAGCCATTTCACATTGATGAGGCAATTGAAGCATTAGTAGGCAAAAGCCTTGAGGCGATTGTCAGTGTATCCCCTGTCCAAGAGCATCCTCTCTTAATGAGAACGATGAATGAGGATGGGTCCCTTCAACCGTTTATGAAAACACCTAGCACGGTAAGGAGACAAGATTTTACGAAAGTCTATCGTGTAAACGGGGCAATCTATATCGCTAAAATAGACGAATCTCTAAGAGACAGAAGCTTAAATGACATTGAAAATTCGTATGTGATGTCTGAAGAATACGATGCAGATATTGACGTACCGTTTGATTTAGAAGTGTTTAAACTTAAGTTGGTGCACTTACAAAAGAAAATTAGCGGAGGAATTAAATGTATACATTAAGCGTACTACATATTGCTAGTTTTCATGGCAATATTGGTGATAATGCAAATCATAACGGATTTCGTAAGATGTTAAGAAAGTATTATCCTGGCAACATCACTTTTGATGAAATCGAGATGCGTGAATTTTATCAATCATGGAATATACGAAACTTTAATAGTGAGGAATTTATTGTAACATGCAATGACTATGACTTAGTCGTTATTGGTGGCGGCAATTTCTTCGAGTTAAAATGGGACTATTCTGTCACGGGAACGACAGTGAATATGAGCAATGAAACGTTAGAAAAGATTCAAACGCCTATTTTCTTTAACGCACTCGGGTGTGATATCGCGAAAGGAGCTTCGCGCGAGGCGATTGAAAAGTTTAAGAGATTTCTAGACTACTCCCTACAGTCACCAAGAATTTTAATTTCCTTACGTAACGATGGTTCCTATAAAACGGTTCAGACATTATACGGAGCAGACTATGCCAAGCGGATTCCTGTAGTACCAGATGGGGCGTTTTTTATGGAAGTCGAAGAAAGAGAATATAATGAGGTTGTCACGAATGAGAAGCTGATCGGGTTAAATATTGTCTCCGACATGAGTGATTTGCGCTTTGATTCAACTAAGGAGAAGAAAATTTCATATGATGAGTATTTGCACCAAATGGGGAAAGTGATCAATGCGTTTTTAATGAGCAATAACCAATATACCCTGTTGTTGTTCCCACACATCTATAGTGACTTGAAAGCTATATATGATTTGATGATCCACATTGACGATCGTCTATTACGAACTCGAATCAAAGTAGCTCCACTATTAACAGGCTCAGGATCAGAGGAATATATTTTTGGATTGTATAAAAAGTGTCAAGTTGTCATGGGAATGAGATTTCATAGCAATGTTTGCGCAATCGCTCACAACATTCCCACCATTGGTCTGTCTAGTTATAAGAAAATTGATGATCTTTATGAAGAATTAAAGCTTGGAAATAGGATTGTTCACGTAAATCAAGAAGGCTTTCAAAACAAGCTGTCAAATGAATTAATCAGAGTGCTTAAAGAGTCAGATCTTATTAAAAATATTTATATAGAAGTCAATAAGGATATTCTTCAAAGGGGACAAGTCTTTTATCAGGAAATGATGAATTGGTTAATGAAACGAATATAGTTATAAAAAAGAAAGCTAACCTTTGATTAAAGTAGATGATATTAAGGAGCAATCTACTATGTTCTCCAAGCTAAAAAATAATAAGTTTCTCAAAAATTCTATACTGTATACAATAGGTTCCATGATGACACCGTTAATTAGTTTTATTATGCTCCCGATATATACTAACTATTTAACACCAGCCGAATATGGTGTTATGACGACGGTTCAAACTTTGGTGGGAATGTTCCAAGTTTTATTGGTATTATCTTTGCAAGGAGCAGTGACTAGGTTTTATTATGATTATCTTGGGGACCCTAATAAACTAAAAGAATATCTAGGGTCTATTTACAGTTTTGTTTTTTTATTTTCAACTATAAGTGCGGTAGTGTTGATATTGATGTCAAAGCAAATTGGATCATTTTTATTTAGTTCCATTCCGATAAACCCTTTTTATTATTACATGATAGGTTTGTCATGGTTAAATGCACTATTTGCACTGCCAATGTCATTGTTAAGGGCACAAGAACGAGCAAGCTTCTTTGTCATGGTTAATATAATCAAATCTCTTTTAGTAATGTTATTGAGTGCATACTTTATCATTGTTCGGCACTTTGGTGCAGAAAGTGCCCTAATGTCTCAATTGTGTATCACAGGGGTTGTTGTACTATTTTTATTTTTTAAGCAAAAGCCGTTTATAAAGTTAAATCTTAATTCTATTTATATTAAATATAGCCTGATGTTTAGCATACCTATGTTACCTCACATTGCAAGTGGATGGATCATTAAATCCTCAGATAGAATTATTTTAGAAAAATTTGTAGATCTTAATGAAATTGGAATTTACTCATTGGCTGCTCAAGTCTCAATGGTACTTGCATTGTTTTATCAAGGGGTCAATAATGCACTAGCTCCTAGATATACAAAGTTAAGAAAAGACAACAAACATGATGATGCAAATAAATTATTAAAGACTTTCTTTTTTATCGTTTTGTCTTTTGGAATCATTGCAATTCCAATTGCAATGATAGGGGCTAAAATACTATCAAGTGATGCTTATAATTCTGCAATATGGCTAATTCCTTTTTTAATTATTGGTCAAATGATTAAGGGTTTTTATTTTATACCAGTGGCAAACTTATTTTATTACAAGAAGACACGTTCAATTGCTTCTAGTAGTACTATTGCTGCTCTCATAAATATAATTATTAACTTTATGTTAATTCCTATTATTGGAATTTTCGGTGCTGTAATATCTACAATTGTAGCTGAATTAGCACGTATGCTTTTAATTTATCGTGGAAGTAGTGAAGTTAAAAGTGAAACTACAGTTTCTAGTTTAAATAAAGAGAGGGAGGTTATAAAATGAAAACCCTAATAACTGGTGCTGCTGGGTTCATCGGCATGTACATTTCGCAGCGTCTTCTTGAAGAAGGCTTTTTTGTCGTTGGAATTGATAATTTAAATGATTATTATGATCCTCAATTGAAGAATGATCGTTTGCTTGAGTTGCAGGGATATGAGAATTTTGAGTTTCACAAGATGGATTTAATAGAGCGTGAGCGGTTGCAGCAATTGTTTTTGGATAAAGAGATCACCCATGTCATTAATCTTGCCGCGCAGGCAGGGGTTCGTCACAGCTTAAAAAATCCCCATGTGTATATTGAATCAAATCTTGTAGGCTTTACAAATTTATTGGAAGCTTGCAGAGCGGGTAATGTGGAACATCTAATTTATGCCTCTTCCAGCTCTGTGTATGGTGCCAATCGGAAAATGCCGTTTTCTACTTCTGATGAAGTGAACCATCCGGTCAGCCTATATGCAGCGACGAAAAAGGCAAATGAGCTGCTTGCTCATTCCTATAGCCATTTATATAGTATTCCAACAACCGGGCTTCGCTTTTTTACTGTTTATGGCCCTTGGGGTCGGCCGGATATGGCGTACTTTTCCTTCACGAAAAATATCGTTGAAGGTAAGACGATTAAAGTCTTTAACCATGGGGAAATGATGCGTGACTTCACGTATATTGATGATATAGTAGATGGTGTTGTGGGGCTCCTTGAACAGCCGCCTCAAGCAGATCCGAATTGGGATCGAGAGCATCCTGTCGCCAGTACAAGCTACGCACCATACAAAATTTACAATATCGGAAACAACCAGCCGGTGAAACTGATGGACTTTATTGAGACGTTGGAGAAGCATCTTGGAATCAAGGCGAAGAAGGAATTTTTACCAATGCAACCAGGAGATGTCCTGGCTACTTATGCTGATATTGATGATTTGAAAGAAGCAGCAGGGTTTCATCCTTCTACCACGATTGAGGAAGGGTTAAGAAAGTTTGTTGATTGGTATAAAGAATATTATCATGTGGAAGAAACTGCGGAAGCGTTCCTCGTGTCGAACACTGAGAAACAAAAATAATGGGAAGTAGTATCTGGTATATTTTCTGCAAATTAAATTCCTATATGTGTTTGTTCACAAAGAATGTTTTTTATCTTTTTGAACAAACACGATGCAATGGGTGAAGCCGATGCATTCTTTTCAAACCGGCTAGGAATGGGTTTCTCGGAACCAGGATGGTGACATTCCGCCGTTGCCCATAGGACGTGGGCAACGGTGGAATTGGGTGCATCGAGCAGAACCATTGCCTTTTTGAACATGCTCTATATGACCACAGGAAAAGTAGTGATGAAAACAGAAGCTGTTCAGAAAGATCATACTCCACCTTTTTGAACAGCTTCTATGCCGTGAATGAACCAAGTGCATTTTTTCATCCGTCATTTTCAAGTTAGAAACGCCTCAAATTAAAATGCTTTTGCTTTCATCCGACTTCAAAAAACTTGCCCAGCTTCGCTTTGCCGAACTTGCCCAGCATGGGACAGCCACGTTAACTCATCATCTCTCTATTTTTGAGATACTTGGTGCTTAATCACCGCTTGCCGCCATTTTTGGAAGGATGAAGCGGTAAATTTTTTTAACAAAATTACTCAAGTAGATTGACGTCAAAATTGCAAGCGGTTACAATTGAAATAATTAACAACGTTGTTAAAAGCGGAAGCATCGCAGCGTTCGATAAAATAAAATAACAACGTTGTTAAAATGATGTGTTCTCACATAATAATGGTTTCTGATTTTTCATGAAACCGACTGTTTTATGAATATAACATAACATTTTTTTAAAGGAGGGTATGGTCAAAGTGTCATATTAGAGCGTGTTCAAAAAGGCAATGGCTCCGCTCGATGCGCCATCTATGAGAAAACCACTCATAGATGGCATGAAAAGAATGCATCGGCTCCACTCATTGCTTCGTGTTTGTTCAAAAAGATGAAAAGCGATCTTTTTGAACAAACACTATTACTTTGAATGAGGAGAGGGGTATCAAATGAGGAGAAAACATAATCGGTTTTTAGCAATAATCATGGCAGTCATTTTAGTTTTATCACCGATGAATCTAACTGTTTTGGCGCAAGAAGCAGAAGAAGACAATGAGATGATCTCCATTTCAAGCGATTGGCGCGGGAGCGTTTTCGGTGATAATGGCGGACAAGGGAACATAAGTTATGAAAATTTTGAGATTACAGAACATGATAATGGTACTGTAACTCTTCGCAGTTCTAATGATCGAGGGAAGATTGCGAGCGGCACGGAAGGAATCGCCTATTATTTTAAGGATGTTCCTGCAAATGGAAATTTTGAAATAATGGTCAAAGCTCATGTCGATGATTGGACCGCTAATAACCAAGTTTCCTTTGGCTTGATGCTTCGCGGGAATGTTCTTGATAATGAAAATCAGGGCGCATTTACGGGAGACTATGTAGCCGTAGGTGCTCTTGATCAACAAATGAAGGGTTTCTTTAAATATGAAAATTCAAACATCCAAAAAGATGGCTTAGTATTTCCGGAGACAGCTTCTCCTGCTGCTGATCAAGAATATGACCTTAGCATCCAAAAGTCTGGTCATCTCTATATTTTAAAAATTGATGGAGAAATCCAAACAATTGAGAGCTATGATGGGGAAATTCAGTTTGCCGGACTTTTCACATCAAGAAATACGACGGTTACGTTTAGCGATGTTCATTTGAAGATTGACGATGGCAAGGTAGATCTTGGAGACTGGGAATTTAGTGCTTTTGGCGGCAATACGAGTGTGGAACGCAATCCGGACCCAGCGTTACTAGAGGATGGTTCTGTTACGCTGCTGGCGACTGGCGGGAAGGTGGCTGCTGGTGACGAGGGGCTATCTTACTATTATAAGGAAGTTCCAGCAGATGCCAACTTTGAAATCCAAACGAATGCTTTAGTGAAAAGTTTTAACAGCAATAGCTCTATTAGTACACCGAATCAAAAGTCCTTTGGTCTGATGGTGCGCAATGAGGTTGGCGAACACGGCGATTCAACTGTTCAAACGACGGATTATGTTGCTGTTGGCGCACTCGACACGGTGATGAAAGGATTTTATAAACAAAGCGGCGCTCAATCGAAATTTGATCCGTTTGCCCATGCGAATCTACCGGCAGCCGGAGAAGAATTCGAGCTTTCGATTCGAAAATCTGGTGATACATTTGTCGTATCCGTAAATGGTGAAAGTGAAACGGTGTCTCTTGAAAATCTGCTAAGTGAGACGGCTTATGTCGGGCTTTACGTTGCCCGCGATGCAGAGGTCGTCTTTCGTGACTTTGACATTCAAGTTGATGCGAGAAAAGTAACAGGATTAACAGTGGATACGAATGAGATGAAGACCGAATATCTTCGCGGGGAAAACTTAGATTTATCTGGCTTAAACGTGACGGCACAGTTTTCAGATGGCAGTCAGTCGGTCCTGTCTGAGAGCGATTATATTGTAACGGGGTTTGACAGCAGTGAAGCTGGCACGAATACAATTACAATTCATTATAATGGGCAAACAAAGACAATTGATTTAACCATTATGGAGCTGCAGGTTACAGAATTGGATATTAAATATTTTCCTGCTAAAATGACCTATTACAAGGGAGATACTTTTAATCCTCAAGGGTTTGTCGTTGTAGCGAATTATGAAAATGGCTTTACATTCGCAGAGCTTGCTAGTGACCAATATACGTTCTTGATTGAAGGGGAAGACATTACATCAGAGTATGTGTTTGAATCTGCTGGGCAAGTAGAGATTACGGTTCGTTCAACGGAAACGCCTGAGACGACTGCGTCATTTGAGGTAACGGTTTCGGACGCAGAAATGAAGGAGCTGAAAATAAGACAAGCTCCAGTCAAAACTCTTTATTTTCTTGGAGACACGTTGGATTTAGCTGGACTGAGTTTGTATGCGAACTATAGTGATGGTCAAGCGGTTCGCCTAATGGCAGGTGAGTTCCAGGTTTCAAGTCTTGATACAACGACTCCCGGAGAGCGCGAAGTTACCCTTTTTCATAAAGGTGTATCTACTAGTTTTGTTGTAACTGTAAAAGAAAAAGAGCTGGTGGCGATTGAAGTAACCGAGTATCCAAGAACAACGTTTTTTACAGGAGAAGAGTTTGAAGCAAATGGATTAGCCGTGTCAAAAGTATATGATAATTCCGATAAAGAAGTATTGGCGGAAGCAGATTATACGGTTGACGCCACCGCTTTTAACGGAAATGAAGCTGGAACGTATGACATCCAAATTGCTGCGGCAGATGACGCGGTTTCGTCGATTAGTTATGAAGTAACGGTGAGAGAAAAAACAGAGCCTGAATGGAAGAAGATGAGGTTTGGTCAATCTACTTCGAATCAACTAAACTATGTGGAAGAGTTAGAGGATGGCATAATAAAAGTCGTCGCACTTGAAGGCGGCGGAAAAATCACGGGAGATCATGATGGAATAGCCTTCTACTATACTGAAATTGATGCAGAGGAAGATAACTTTGTCTTATCTGCTGATATTAAGGTCATTGATTATGCGAAAACCCCGCATGATGGACAAGAGTCATTCGGGATGATGGCAAGAGATGCCGTAAATCCTGTTCAAGATGCAAGTGTGTTTGCTTCCAATATTGCTGCTGTTGGCGGCTTCAGCGGTGGAACGAGGGAAGAGAATGGAACACAGCTGTTTATCCGAACCGGGGTAGTAGCAGCAGACGGAGAGGGAAGTGAAGGCGTTCAAAAGAAAATGCTAAGCAATGAACGTCCGAACGTAAGCAATACTCATCCGGAAAAGGAATATCGTTTAACCCTATCCAAAACAAACAGCGGTTATACAGGACAATTAAATGACGGTGAAGAAGCGATGTTCTTTGAGCCGGACATTTTACAAGTACAGGATTCAAAAATGTACGTAGGCTTCTATGCGGCCCGTCTTGCAACAATCGAGGTTAGTAATATGGACTTTGCAGTAACAGCAGTGAAAACGGATGCGCCAAAGATTGAACCGCCGGCAGAAGCGGTTACCCCAAGTCTGAATGTGTTATCCCTTGATAAAACATCGAAGACCGATTATGACTTATTCATTCGCGCAAATGTCGATGGAATTGTCAGCGTGAGACAAGGGCAAAAGGTAATTGCCCAAGACTATCCGGTTGAAGCAGGAAAAGTCGTAGATTTTGCAACTGAGCTTAACCAAAACAGCAACACCAACTTCAGTATCACGTTCTTGCCTGATGATACGCAGTATTTGACGACATATGATCAAATTGTCCGTAATTTCTCCGTGGAAACAAGAGCGTATACAGAAGGCGGCGATATTTACGTATCACCAGCTGGAACGAAGGAAGGAGACGGTTCGAAAGACCATCCGCTTGATTTAGATACAGCGGTCCACTTCGTAAGCGAAGGGCAGAAGATTATTGTTCAGGAAGGTCAATACATCCGTCATACTCCTCTTGAAATTAAAAAGTATAACGATGGAACAAAAGAGGCAATGAAATATTTGGTTGCTGACCCTGAGGCCGAGGAAAGACCTGTCATTGATTTTGACCGACGTTCAGAAGGGGTTGTCCATAGCGGAAACTACTGGCATGTAGAGGGAATTGATTTTGCTCGCTCAGCAGGGAATACAAAAGGATATACGATTGGCGGAAGCTATAACATCATCGAAAATATCCGTGTATTTGAAAATGGTGATACCGGTTTGCAAATCAGCCGTACAGACAGTTCCGCACCGCGAGAAGAATGGCCGGCTCATAATCTTGTCTTAAATAGTGTCGCCTTTGATAACCGTGATCCATCTGAAAATAATGCCGATGGATTTGCAGCTAAATTAACGGTTGGAGAAGGCAATGTGTTTAGAGGCTGTATCTCTCACAACAATATTGATGATGGCTGGGACTTGTATACGAAGGTCGGAACAGGTGCTATCGGTGCTGTTACGATTGAAAACAGTATTGCCTTTAATAATGGCCGCTTAACAAACGGCTATGAAGGCAATGCAGGCAAAAACGGTTTTAAGCTTGGTGGAGAAGGAATTCATGTTCCTCATGTCATTCGAAACAGTATTGCGTTCGGAAATGGCTATTTTGGATTTACAAGTAACAGCAACCCTGGGCTGATTGCTGAAAATAATATCGGTTATAACAATGGCGGTGCAAACATTAGCTTTACAACGTATGCTCATATCCCTGATGATTTTACGATTGATGGCTTTGTATCCTATAGAACGAGTGGAGATGCACGGGACAGCTACCCATCAATATTAGAATCAGATAAAAACTATATGTTTAACGGAACAAAATCGGTCAATAAATCTGGGCAGGAGCTACCGGAGGATATTCTTGAAAGCTTAGAATCGATTTTTGAAAAGGATTCCGAGGGTAAAATTGTTTCGATTAAACGTAACGATGATGGCGAGATTCTGTGGGGCGATGTTTGGGAGACCTTTAATGAATTCATTCACCCTGAACCTCAGGTTGATCTTGTCGAAGCAGCGATTAAATTTACTCCTTATGTATTAAATTTAAAAGGAGTTAACCGTTCAAATGGCAACAATCAATCTGCTGCGACAGTTCAAATTCAACTGTCAAGTGAATTAAGTGTAAATGATATAGAAGCAGAGTCCATTCAACTAAACGGTGCAGCTAAACCAATGGCTGGATCAGCTGAAGTATCAGGTAATACATTGACAGTGAAGTTTTCTCGTCAAGATTTGCTTTCCGTAGTGGAAGAAGGAAATCAGGTTGAGATCGTTGTTACAGGTCAATTGAAGTCTGGTGTGAGTTTTGAAGGAACTGCTGTTATTAGAGTGCTGAAATAAAGTTGGTGAACAGGCTGTTGAGATGATTTTCTCAACAGCCTGTTTTTTTTATGTTCGTTAGTCCGATTATTCAGATAGTTATAGTATAATAAAAATAGCAGTTCGAGCAGATAAAAAAGAGTAC
>NZ_FNPI01000007.1 GCF_900107275.1 Evansella caseinilytica
GTGGTTTTCTCGTAGATGGCGCATCGAGCGGAACCATTGCCTTTTTGAACACGCTATTATAGTGTAGGTTCTAAAAGATCGGTTTTTATCTTTTTAAACCTGCACGAAGCAATGAGTGGAGCCGATGCATTCTTTTCATGCCAGCTAGGAGTGGTTTTCTCGTAGATGGCGCATCGAGCGGAACCATTGCCTTTTTGAACACGCTATTATAGTGTAGGTTCTAAAAGATCGGTTTTTATCTTTTTAAGCCTACGCTTATCGGATACATCATTTTTGAAGGGGCCAATGCGAATGTTTTACAATCGACTGAAACAATATTATTCTCACGCTGTTCCGGCGGATCACAACGCGATACCCGAGCAGCATCAATTAGTCATCACCGAAGAAAACGGCGAATCACTGGTCATCGACAAACGGCTGTTAACTAAGGCAGAAGTTAAATTATTGGAAACGCTGTTTAACCAGGAAACAGATCAGTTTTTTACACCGAAATCAACAGCGGAAGCGGTGCTGCACTCTTGCTTATTGCAACAGAACGACGTGCCGCAGAAGGAGTTGGATAACCTCCTGCCTTTCCCCTGCCGCTTTATTCATTTCTTTATAAAAGGCTCCTTAGGGAATGTCGAAGAGCTGGAAGACGCGTTAAAAAATTTGTTTCCTGTCTCCCCGCACTTGCTTTGGAAAAATCCGCAGGAAGGATTTATCATCCAGGCAATCGATAAATATTTTGAAGACGATGTCTCGTTTGCATCCGTCACCGATACGATTACCTCCGATTTTTTCGTGCAAATATTCTTTTATATCGGCTCCCCCGTCGCCGATGGCGGGGAACTGGCAAGCAGGTTTCAATGGGAAGCTGCCGCCTTTGAATCGGTCAAGGGCATCAGCCCGAAGAAGCACGTCTTTGTTGAGCAGGAAGTGATTCCATATATGATTATCAAAGACCTTCAGGACGAAACAAAGGAAAGCATGCTGTCATTGCTTCAGCCGGTCATGGAGGACAGCGATTTAATGGAATCTGTAAAAATGTATTTAGAATGCAATATGAACGCCAGTATGGCCGCAAAAAAATTGTACATGCACCGCAATACCATTCAATACCGGGTAGATAAATTTATCGAGAAAACGTCCATCGATATCAAGCAATTTCCTAACGCCGTTGCTGTGTATTTTATGTTTATCGCCACCCAGAAGCTGCGACCGGAACAGCATTGACAAAGCACCGGTGAACTCGATTTGTCAAGCTAGACATTTTGCATCAAGAGGAAACCTCCTTGCGCCGTGGGTTTAAAGCCGATTTGAAATCGCTTGCAACACATTGCACAAAGCAAACCATTTTTTTTGTGCACGTTTACAATGGTCATGAAAGCAGTTACACGATACACTATGACTAGAATCAATACTAAACAAATGACTAACGTCACTTTAAAAAACGCTTTCAAAGAGGAGTGGGAATCATGGCAGATATTACATTCAAAAGCATTTACAAAATTTATGACGGGGACGTAACCGCTGTTTCCGATTTTAACCTGGACATTGAAGACAAGGAATTTATCGTTTTCGTCGGCCCGTCCGGCTGCGGTAAATCGACAACCCTTCGCATGGTGGCCGGTCTCGAGGATATTTCAAAAGGCGAGCTGTACATCGGCGATGAACTTGTCAACGATGTTGCTCCTAAAGATCGCGACATTGCGATGGTATTCCAGAACTACGCTCTATATCCGCATATGAACGTTTACGAAAATATGGCCTTCGGTCTTAAGCTGCGTAAATTCAAGAAAGACGAAATCGATAAACGCGTTCGCGAAGCGGCAAGAATCCTCGGTTTGACGGAAATGCTCGATCGTAAGCCGAAAGCCATGTCAGGCGGTCAGCGGCAGCGTGTTGCCCTTGGACGCGCCATCGTTCGTAACCCGAAAGTGTTCTTGATGGATGAGCCTTTATCCAACCTTGATGCCAAGCTCCGCGTACAAATGCGCGCAGAAATCACGAAGCTTCACCAACGTCTGCAGACAACTACGATTTACGTAACGCATGACCAGACAGAAGCGATGACAATGGCAACCAGGATCGTTGTTATGAAGGACGGACTCATTCAGCAGGTTGGACGTCCGAAAGATATTTACGACAACCCGGAAAACGTCTTCGTCGGCGGATTTATCGGATCTCCTTCCATGAACTTTTTAACCGGATCATTGAAGGACGGCTACTTCGTCATGGGAGACCATAAAATCAAAATTCCGGCCGGCAAAATGAAGCCGATCGAAAAATATAACGGCAAGGAGTTAATCCTGGGAATTCGCCCGGAAGATGTTCATGACGAGCCTGTCTTCCTGGAAGCTTCCGAAAACTCGCAATTTGAAGCGCTTATCGATGTAGCCGAGCTGATGGGAGCAGAAACATTCCTTTATTCCAAAGTCAGCGGTCAAGACTTTATCGCCCGTGTTGATTCAAGAACTGACATCAACAATGGTGACAAACTGACAATGGCGTTCGATATGAACAAATGCCATTTCTTTGACCCTGAAACAGAAATTCGAATTCGCTAAGATTACGTAACATAATCTTTATTGACCCTCGCTTTACGATTGTCGTTCAAAAAAGGACGACACAACAGAAGCAAGTAGGTCGAGGCGCGGCAGGAGCGAGCAACGCAGCGTACTTCGCGCGTACGTGAGCAGCGCAGCGACAACGCAACGATGACATTCGCAGCTTCTGTTTCCCGCACTTTTTGAACCACCGCTTTATAATTTGCTATTACAAAGCCCGTTAGGAACACCAAGTGATCCTTCGGGTTTTTTTTGAGCTTTTATTATTATTCTCCATACCCGCCATCAGCAAAACGAAAGTGTTTCTGTTGCTTTTCCTGCCTTGCAGTCGAAAAAAATTGGCTAAAAACCTTGGTGGTTCCGACGGCTATTCATCTAGTCCATTTCCTGTATCAAAATAATTTTGTTCATATTGCAATGATCACATATCATTAAATGAGGACATTTTTTCAACCTTTTATCGTCAGCGATGTCGTCGTTTTCCTTTGTCAGTTCAATCGGCAAATAAGCGCTGTAATCATCGAAATAATCCATCTGTCGCCCTTGATCATACATGGGATGCTGGCAAGAAGGACAAACAAGCTCCATTCGCTGGAGCCCGTTGCAGACAGGGCAATAGCTCATACTTTCCACCTCCAGAACGACTGCACATAAAATGAACGCTTTCGGCAATACTACAAGCTGGATTAGTTCCGGCCGGATGTTTTCCTCGCTCCAAAAAAGGGAATGGAGCTTTGTCCATCCCCTATACAGCCATGTCATTCAATTATATTATTGTTGACCGCCATTGAATTGTTGCTCAGCCATTGATACAAGACGCTTCGTGATTTCTCCACCAACAGATCCGTTAGCACGAGATGTAGCATCTGCACCAAGTTGAACGCCAAATTCTTGTGCAATCTCATATTTCATTTGATCCAATGCTTGTTGCACTCCTGGTACAAGCAGTTGGTTCGAATTGTTGTTTGCCATGTTTCTCACCTCCTGACGTAACCATAGTTTGTTTCAAACTCCGTTTCCTATGTAAAAACCACGCTAGCAATTTTTAGGGAACCAGATGACTCCGCAGTATTCGTACGTTTTTAATCAAGGTGGAATATAGGCCACAAACAAGCAAGGGTGCCAGATGAGGAAAGCAGTCATTTTATACAAAAGGAGGTGTCTCGAAGGGTGTTTTGTCCCTTTTGAGACACCACCGAAGCAATGAGACAGCAGTGCAATACTGGCAGAGGAAGAGACAATGAGCGAAGCCGCTGCATCTTTTTAAAAGCCCAATAGGAGTCGTTTTTTCCTATCAGGCGTGCAGCGACGAGCAAAGCTACGATGCCTTTCACATCGAGTTGTCTCGACGGATCGTCATCTTAGCTGTGCTTGCAGAGGAAGAGACAAGCACGGTGCCATTGCCCTGATATTTTATTTATAGTTTTGGTTTTTGACACAGCCCATTTTGCTCAGTTTGGAATCACGCTTAAACGTCTTCTGTTATCAGCCGCGGCTCCGTCATTTTTTGAATGTCAGCAAATGAATCGTCACCGAGAATTTCCTTGAGAACCAGGCCCTTTTCCGCCACATCAATCACTGCCTTATCGGTAATGATTCGGTTCACCACTTTTTTTCCGGTCAAGGGAAGCCGGCATTTCTTGAGGATTTTCGGTTCTCCGTTACGGTTTACATGTTCCATAATGACAACAACCTTTTTAGCGCCATGAACAAGATCCATCGCGCCTCCCATCCCCTTTATCACCTTCCCAGGTATCATCCAATTAGCTAAATCTCCGTTCTCCGCCACTTCCATCCCACCTAAAATCGCGACATCGATATGACCGCCCCGAATCATTGCAAACGATTCCGCACTGTTGAAATAAGTGGCTCCGTTTACTGCCGTTATTGTTTCTTTTCCGGCATTAATCAGATCGGCATCGATTTCTTCTTCGGCAGGATACGGTCCAATTCCGAGAAGTCCGTTTTCCGATTGAAGGATGACCTGTTTTTCCTCAGAAAGATAGTTGACCACCATTGTCGGAATACCAATCCCAAGATTAACATAATTCCCTGACTGGATTTCTTTTTCGGCCCTTCTTGCTATTTTTTCCCTAACGGATTTCCGGTCCATGTTTATCATTCTCCTCCCTTACCGTTGAGCAACCGTCTTCCGCTCAATCCGCTTTTCCTGCTTGCCTTCGATCAGCATATCTACGTAAATGCCAGGCGTATGAATATGTTCCGGCGGGATTTCTCCAGGTTCGACGATATGCTCCACTTCCGCAATCGTGGTTGTTGCCGCCGCGGCCATCAGCGGGTTAAAGTTTTGCGCTGTCTTTCGATATAGCAAATTCCCGTAACGATCTCCCTTATACGCGCGAATAAGACTGTAATCGGCGGTAATTGCTGTTTCCAATAAATATTCTTTGCCATCAAAAACGCGTACTTCCTTTCCCTCTGCCACCGGTGTCCCCACTCCCGCGGGCGTATAGAAGGCAGGGATTCCCGCTCCGCCGGCACGAATCCGTTCAGCCAGCGTTCCTTGCGGGATAAGTTCGACTTCCAGTTCCCCCGACAGCACCTGCTGTTCAAATCGTTTGTTCTCGCCAACATAAGAAGCGATCATTTTTTTTATTTGCTTGTTCTCAAGCAATAAGCCCAATCCCCAATCATCGACACCGCAATTATTGGATATGACCGTTAAGTTTTTCACCCCAGTTTCCCTCAACGCTTTAATGGAATTTTCTGGAATTCCGCACAACCCGAAGCCGCCGGCAAGAATCACCGCACCATCCTGAATTCCGGCAACAGCATCATTAAATGACTTCAGCACTTCCTTCATTTTCTTCAACCTCCTCCACCCTTCGATTCGCAGGCGTTGATGAAACAGTGTATTTTCGGTTCCATTCCCCGGTCAGTTAATAAAAAACAAGACCCGGTTTCCGATACTGGTAAAACTTCAAGACAGCTTCCTTCGTTATACTGGATAAACGGCGTGTTTGCGCTCGGTAAACACCTGATATTTGGAGGCATACAGATCAAAGCGTTCCCTCAACTCCTGCCGCAACCGGTCTGCCGGCACAATCGCATCGACAATCAGTTCTGATGCCATCCGGTATATGTCAATATTTTCTTGATATTGTTCACGTTTCTCCTGGATAAATGCCGGGCGCTCTTCTTTCGGCAGCGATTGAATTTTTTTCGCATAGACCGCGTTTACAGCCGCCTCCGGTCCCATCACCGCGATTTGCGCAGACGGTAATGCCAGGCAGCAATCCGGGGCAAATGCCGGGCCGGCCATCGCATATAATCCGGCGCCATAAGCTTTCCGTACAATCACCGATATTTTCGGAACCGTTGCCTCTGCCATCGCAGCAATCATTTTCGCACCGTGACGGATGATTCCGGCGCGTTCAACCCTTGTTCCGATCATAAATCCAGGGACATCCGCCAAAAATAACAGCGGGAGGTGGAAAGCGTCGCAAAGTGTAATAAACCGCGCTGCTTTATCCGCGGAATCATGAAATAAAACGCCGCCCTTCTGCTTTGGCTGGTTGGCGACAATGCCGATGGAACGTCCGCCGATCCTTGCGAATCCGGTGATGAGTTCTTTGGCAAACAGCGCTTTGATTTCAAAGAAGCTTCCTTCATCAATGAGACCGTCAAGCAGCGAGTACATATCGAATGGAGCGTTCTGGTTTGCGGGAATCAGCTGTGCCAGCGGCTGCGGCAGTGACTTCGGCTCCTTTGCTTTGTGCATTTCCGGCAGCTGCTTGTAATTAGGAGCAAAGTAGCTTACATACGCTTTCGCTTTTTCAATCGCCTCCTCCTCCGATTTAACAAGTACATCACCGCATCCTGACACAGAACAATGCATTTCTGCTCCGCCCATTTCCTCTAATGAAACCTTTTCGCCGATGACCATCTCCGCCATCCGCGGCGAGCCTAAATACATGGAAGCATTCCCCTCCACCATGATGACAATGTCACAAAATGCCGGGATATACGCGCCGCCCGCAGCGGACGGTCCAAACAGCAAGCAAATTTGCGGAATCTTTCCTGACAGCTTCACTTGATTGAAAAAAATACGTCCTGCGCCCCTTCTTCCCGGGAACATCTCCAGTTGATCCGTTATTCTCGCTCCAGCCGAATCAACGAGATAGAACAGCGGTACTTCCAGATTTTCCGCTGTTTCCTGAATGCGAATGATTTTCTCCACCGTTCTCGCGCCCCATGACCCTGCTTTCACGGTGGAATCATTTGCCATGACACAAACCGTTCGGCCGCTTATCTTCCCCATCGCCGTCACAACCCCGTCGGCAGGCAGCCCATCTTCAAGGCAGTTGGCAAACATTCCGTCTTCCGTCCAGCGGCCGTCATCAAACAGCCTCGCTAATCGCTCACGGACGAACAGCTTTCCCTTTTGTTTGTTTGCGTCGTGATATTTTTCTGCTCCACCCGTGGTGATTTCTTTCACCCAGCTTTCCAAACGCTCCTCTTGTTTCATCCGAACACCTCGTTTGCTTTGTTGATGATTATTCCCCATTGAAGCTGGGAGGCCTTTTCGCTTGAAACGCATGTAAGCCTTCCAGCCGGTCCTTTGTAGGAATCGTTACTTCATACGCTTTTTCCTCCACTGCTAAGCCGGACTGTAAATCCACTTCCATACCGCGATCAACAGCGAATTTTGCTTGCCTGACGGCAACGGGACCATTGCTGCTGATCTCCCGCGCCAGATACAGCGCTTCATCCATCACTTTCTCCCGGGGGACGGTTTTTAAAACGAGCCCCCATTCCAACGCTGTTTTAGCAGAAATTTTTCTGCCTGTAAAAATCATCGCCTTCGCCCGTTCTATCCCGATCATTCTTGGCAGGCGCTGTGTTCCGCCAGCACCAGGGATAATCCCCAAGCTTGTTTCCGTTAAAGCGAAGCTGGCACTCTCAGCTGAAATTCGGAAATCACAGGCCAAAGCTAACTCTAATCCTCCACCGATCGCAGCTCCATTGATGGCCGCGATCATCGGGAAAGGCATGTCTGCAACAGAGTGAATCAACTGTCTAATACGGCGAACAGCCTGCCGTACTTGAACATCATTCATCCCCCGGCGTTCCTTTAAATCCGCCCCGGCGCAAAAAACGCTGTCTCCTTCCCCCGTAAGAATGAATGCCCGCACTGTACGATCCCACCGCCACGCTTCCAATTGCAGCAACAGCTCGTTAAGCAAATCTTTGGAAAGCGCATTTGCTGCCTCTTGCCGTTTTATTGTTAATACTGCGATTCCGCCATCTTTGGAAGCTTCCAACCAGCGCATCATCCATCAGCTCCTTCCCTGTCTTTTTTCTTCCTGCTCACGGAAATACATGCTCAACTGCCGGCTTGGAAGTGGTTGTTGTACTATGTCATCGATATATGCGGCAGCCTCAATAAAGCGGGAGAAATCGATGCCGGTGCTGACGCCCATTTTCTCCAGCATATAGAGTAAATCTTCCGTTGCCACGTTTCCCGTTGCACCTTTTGCATACGGGCAGCCGCCAAGTCCCCCGGCGGCACTGTCAAAGGTTGTGATTCCGTGCGTCAGGCCCACGATTGTATTTGCCAAAGCCATCCCCCTTGTATCATGGAAATGCAGCGCCAATTGCTCGGTTGAAAAATCACGTGTCAGCTCCGTCAGCACTTCATTGGTCTGCCTTGGGTCGGCGATGCCGATCGTATCTCCAAGTGAAACTTCGTATACTCCCATCGTTAGAAGTCTGTCTGTCACTGCCTTCACGCGTTCAACGGAAATTTCTCCTTCATACGGACAGCCGAAAACAGTGGAAACGTAACCGCGGACTTTTTTTCCCGTTGCCGCCGCAGTCCTGATGACTTCATCCAATACAGGATACGTTTCCTTCAAGGACTTATTAATGTTTTTTCGATTGTGGGTTTCACTTGCCGACATGAAGACAGCCACTTCATCCACGTTTGCTTCCAAAGCCCTTGCCAGCCCTGTTACATTCGGCACCAGGGCAGCGTACGTCACTCCGGGCTCCCGCTGTATACGACAGGCGACTTCTGCTCCGTCGCTTAGCGCCGGAAGCCATTTTGGATGTACAAAGGCGGTGATTTCGATATAGGATACTCCTGTTTTCCCAAGCTGATTGATCCATGCTATTTTTGTTGCTGTCGGCACTGTACCTGCTGTGTTTTGCAGGCCGTCTCTCGGTCCGACTTCCTTAACAGTCACCCGTTCAGGCACATCCATAGACAGGCCCCCTTTATTCCAGATTCAACGTCAGAAGCACCTCATCCTCATTGACAAAGCCGCCTTCCTCCACTTTGATTTCCACGACAACACCGTCTGCTTCCGCCGCAATCGGAATTTCCATTTTCATTGACTCCAGAATAACCACTTCCTGCCCAGCAGTCACTTTCTCGCCCGGGAGAACTTGTATTTTCCATACGTTACCGGCCATCGCCGCTTTTATTTCCTTCACAACATACACCCTCCTTTATTTCTCTCGCAGCTTACGCCAGAATAAAAGCCGCTGCGCGTCCAGCAGCATGTTCACTGCATTTGCTGCTCCGTTACAAACACCGTCGTTGCCGTGCCTTTCTGGAAATCATCGCTTGTTAATATTCGCAGCAGCAGCGGGATATTCGTTTTAATTCCGTCGACTTCCGCCTGCCGGAGACATTGAATCAGCAAGTCGATCGTCGCTGCTCTTGTACTTCCAAAGGCAATGACTTTTCCAATCAACGGGTCGTAAAACGGCGTGACGGCAGTCCCTTCTTCCACGCCGAAGTCATAACGTACTCCTTCTGCGGAAGGAAAACGCCATTTACTAATCGTTCCTGGCGAAGGAAAAAAAGTGTTCGGATCTTCTGCGTAAATCCGCGCCTCCATGGCATGTTCAGCCGTTTCATCTGCCGTTGCCGCTGCTGCTGTCAGCGCCGAAAGCTGTTCACCCGCTGCCAGGCGGATTTGCCACTCGACTAGATCGATCCCCGCCGTTTCCTCGGTAACCGCATGCTCCACCTGAAGCCGTGTATTCATTTCCAGAAAAAAGATATTTTCGTCTGTATCAACTAAAAACTCCACCGTTCCCACATTCGTGTACCCGATGCTTTTCGCAGCCTGTTCAGCCAGGTCGTGCAGCTTGTGTCTGCCGCCGCCGCTTAAAAAAACGGCCGGAGCCTCTTCAATTATTTTTTGATGCCGCCGCTGAATCGAGCATTCTCTTTCACCGATGCACTTAATATTTCCGCTGCTATCTCCTGCAATCTGCGCTTCGATATGCCTTGGAGCCTTGATGTATTTTTCGAAATAAATGTCACCTGAGCCAAAGAATGTCTCCGCTTTCTTCACAACCGTAGCCACTGCTGTTAACAATTCTTGTTCATGCTCCACAAGCTGCATTCCGATCCCGCCACCGCCGGCTGCCGCTTTTACCATCAGGGGAAAGCCAATCGTTCTCGCTGCTTTTACCGCCTCCAGCTCGGAAAATGGGGAAATCGTCGCTCCCGGTATCACCGGGACGCCTGCCTGCATCATCTTTTTTCTTGCTTCCAGCTTATTTCCCATCTTCCGGACAGTATAGGGAAGCGGGCCGATAAACGTTATACCTTTTTCAGCAACCACTTCGGCAAACTCAGCGTTTTCCGATAAAAATCCATAGCCCGGATGGATCGCATCGGCGTTGGCCTCCTTGGCAGCGCGCAAAAGATTGTCAATATTAAGATAGCTTTCTTTCACGCGTGATCCACCGATAAAATATGCTTCGTCAGCCTGCTTGACATGGAGGCTGCGGCGGTCTGCTTCTGAATATACTGCTGCGGTACGAATCCCTAATTTTTGGCATGTTTTAATGATTCTAACAGCGATCTCTCCCCGGTTGGCAATCAGTATTTTTTTAAACATCGCTTCCCTCCTACTTTTTCACGGACAACCGATTTCCCGCGCGATAACGAGCCGTTGTATTTCTGACGTTCCTTCGCCGATTTCCAGCAATTTTGCATCCCGCAAATATCTCTCTACATGATATTCACGCATGTAACCGTAACCACCATGAATTTGTATCGCCTGGTTGCAAGCCCTCATCGCTGCTTCAGAGGCAAATAGTTTAGCCATCGCCGCTTCCTTTTTAAACGGTCTGCCAGTATCCTTCAGCCACGCTGCCTTATAGACCATGTTTTGCGCCAGCTCTAATTCCATTGCCATATCCGCCAGTTTAAACTGAATCGCCTGGAAGCTGCCGATCAGCCTGCCGAACTGTTTTCGCTGTTTACTGTAATTAAGGGCCGCTTCATATGCCGCTTTGCCAATGCCGACGGCAAGGGCCGCAATGGAAATTCTTCCTCCATCCAGCGTGTATAAAAACTGGCCGAAGCCTTTGTTTGGATCGCCTAACATATTTTCCTGCGGTACTTTTACACTTTCCAGGACAATTTCCGTCGTGTTGGAGCCCTTCACACCCATTTTTTGATACTCGCTGCGGATCGTCAGCCCAGCCGCGTCCGCCGGCACGATGAAAGCGGAAATAATATTCTTTCCGCGGTCGTCGACTCCGCTGACAGCAGTGACAATGATCGTTCGTGCATAGCTGGCATTGGTAATCCAGCATTTCTCGCCATTAAGGACATAATCTTTTCCAGTCAGAACCGCCTTTGTTCTCGTTCCGCCTGCGTCCGATCCGGCATGAGGCTCCGTCAATCCGAAGGCGCCGAGGCTCTCGCCTTTGGCAAGGGGGACTAAATACTCCTGCTTCTGTTTTTCCGTACCAAAATAATAAAGTGGTGTCGCCCCGAGAGATACTGCCGCAGCATAGCTTAATCCCGTACTTCCGCAAGCCTTTCCAATCTCCTCTACAGCCAGGATGTACGATAGCGTGTCGCCTCCGGAGCCGCCGTATTTTTCGGGAAACGGAATACCTAACAACCCGATCTCTCCCATTTTCTTGAAGTTCTCAAGTGGAAACCGTCCCGTGCGATCCACTTCCTCGGCCAATGGAGCAACCTCTTTTTCGGCAAAATCCCGGACCATCTCCTGAATCATGACCTGCTCTTTAGAAAACGAGAAATCCATATCATCTTCCCCTCTCATTGAAATGTAAACACTTTCATCCGCAGGTAAAACAACTGAAATGTAAATGCTTTCATAAGTGGACAAAATAATAGGAAACAACCTGACTGAGCATTCGTTCAGATTCTTTCCATACAATTATTTTTATTATAAAAAATGATTTGCTAATTGACAATATATTTTTAAAATTAAGAAATTTGTGAATTGATGAGCAGCATTGTGTGTGGCATGTTTCATTCTTATTGCGGTCCCGTTGATGAAGTTTTGGAGCAGATTATTTTGACGAGCTGCGAAAATGACAGTAAGAAGAAACTTTTTTCTGTATTTGCATTTTGCAGCGGGGGTGATGGCTTTCCCGGCGGTTTTCCGTTTTTTCCCGTCGGTTTAGTACTTCTTCCCGTCCGTTCGGTGGATTTTTCCGTCGATTTCTTGCTTTTTTCCGTATTTGCAACGGGGTGAAGAAATTGACTCGCTTCCGACCCCGTTTTGTCCTCATCAACCATTCTTGAGGACAGTTCGAACCAGTTTCATATCGATTTCCCCTCATAGAAGCGATCTTAAAGTCCCGAAAGAGGAAGAATCGGGATAGAGAGATGTGCTCACCATTTGAAGCACTGCTTAAAGCCGCCACCTTCTTAAGGACGACTTCAACTCCCTTCCTTCCACTTTCGAAGTCTAGCCGTGAACAAACCGAGCGTCTCCCGGCGCACAACGGACATTTCATTTCTCCGATCAACACTTTAATACAGCTTATAGAAATTGCCACAGCAAATTCCGCAGACACATTCACAATTTTTTCTATACATTCGCAAACATCCGTTCAATCGCCAGCTTCCCCTCAACTGCAATATGATCAGGAACACGGATCTTATTAACCGGCCGGCCCGCCTCAATCTGCTCCAACGCCCAGACAAAATGCGGCAAATCAATCCTGTTCATCGTCAGACACGGGCACATTTCCGGATTTAATGAAACAATATCCTTATCCGGATGCTCATTAATCAGACGGTTGACGAGATTCATTTCGGTGCCGATCGCCCACTTGCTTCCGGCAGGCGCCGCTTTGATTGTATCGATGATGTATTTTGTGGAGCCGTTAAAATCGGAAGCCTGCACGACATGAAAGGTGCATTCCGGGTGTACCAGTATATTGCGGTCGGGGTCTTCCAAACGCAGCCGGTGAACATGCTCCAGGCGGAAGTTTTCGTGGACAGAACAATGCCCTTTCCACAGGATCATCGTTACTGCGGCAAAATCGCTTTCCCGCTCCTCCTGCTCCTCGAAACGTCCGGCAACCGGATCCCAGACAATCATTTCCGATAAGGAAATTCCTAAATCATACGCTGTATTTCGCCCCAAATGCTGATCAGGCAAAAACAAAATACGTTCCTTTTGTCCGAAAGCCCATTCCAGCATTTTTTTAGCGTTGGAGGATGTCACTGTCGCGCCGCCGTGCCTGCCCACAAAAGCCTTGATTTCTGCAGTGGAGTTGACATATGTGAGCGGAATGATCGTATCTCCGAATTTGTCCTGGAGGCGAGCCCACGCCAGCTCCGTCTGTTCCATATTGGCCATATCTGCCATGGAACAGCCAGCCCGCATATCCGGCAGCACCACTGTTTGACAGGAATCTGTTAAAATATCAGCTGTTTCTGCCATAAAATGAACCCCGCAAAACACCACGTATTCCGCCTGCTTATTCTGAGCCGACAGCTGTGCCAGTTGCAACGAATCCCCGGTGGCATCCGCAAATTGAATCACTTCATCCTTTTGATAATGATGTCCTGGTATAAACAGCTTTTTGCCAAGCTTCCGTTTAATTTCGGCTGCGCGAGCTTCCAACGCTGCTGTCGACCGCTTTTTATATTCTTCCGGCATTAGTTGCTGCATGTCAGCAAACAGATGAAGGCTTGCCATATTTCGTCCCCCCGTTTACTTCAATATTAAAACTGATGTCCAACGCTTTCACAGAATGGGTCAATGCGCCGATGGAAATATACTCCACACCTGTTTCTCCGTATGCCTGCACATTATCCATGGTCATCCCCCCTGATACTTCCGTGATGATCGTGGCTGGCGTGAGTTCCCGCCACAACCGCGCTTCTTCCACCGAACAGTTGTCAAACATGATCACGTCCGCCTTCGCCGCAATCGCCTCCTGGAGATCTCCCAGCGATTCTACTTCCACCTCCACCTTGACCATGTGACCGATTTTTTGCCGGATTCTCTCCATCGCCGCTGTAATCGAACCAGCCTGGGCTATATGATTATCTTTGATCATGACGGCATCATCGAGGCGCAGCCGGTGATTGAAGCCGCCGCCGCAGGTTACGGCGTGCTTTTCCAACATTCTTAACCCCGGTGTTGTCTTCCTTGTATCGCATACCTTTGTAGTGGTGTCGGACAGCTTGCGGACAACATTTGCCGTCATCGTCGCAATGCCGCTCATCCTTTGCACAAGGTTAAGAAGCACGCGCTCCGTGCAAAGTAAATCTGCGGTCGGACCGACAACTTCGGCGATAATGTCTCCCGGTTGCAGAGCGTCTCCATCGCCTTTTTTCAGCCGCAGATCAAATTCCTCCTGCAACAGCTTATAGCCTTCGATTAACACATCTTTTCCGGAAAAAACACCGGCCTCCTTTGCCAAAAATACGGCCCGGCTTCGTTCGCCGTTGAAAATCCATTGCGCTGTCAAGTCACCAAAGCCGATATCTTCTTGAAAAAACTCATTGAGCTGTTCCCTTAATAAGAGCTTATTCATATACTGTTTTTCCTCCTCCGCTCAATGCATTGTGACTTCGAACGGCTGTTTTTTTTGAATAATTTGTTTTCCCTCCCAATGTACCGGATCAGGATTGGGATAATCGCTCCGATAATGGGCTCCTCGACTTTCCTCCCGTTCAAGCGCCGCTCCCGCCATCAGCCATGCCGTCAGCAGCATGTTAGAGCGGTCAACTAACTCCTCGCGCCATGCATCCCGTCGCACATGCACCAACCTGTTCACTTGGCAGCTTTCCAGCCAATGAACCAGCGTTTTCAACCGCGGTTCATCCCGGCGAACACCCAAAGCCCCGCTCGTCTGCGCGCGGATGTCGTCAACCGTCGGCAGGACAGCTTCCCAGTCTTCGTCCTGCTCCACCTCGCAGCCTGCCTTCCTTTGACTAGTTCCCTCACTTCCCCCGGTTTGATCGGTGCGGACGATGTGTTCCGCTGCCCGTTCCCCGAAAACGAGCGCTTCCAGCAGCGAATTGCTTGCCAAACGATTGGCACCATGCACCCCGGTTCTCGCCACTTCGCCGACGGCATACAGTCCGGGAACCGATGTTTGACCGTAAGCATCGGTAACAACACCGCCCATTAAAAAATGAGCTCCGGCCGCCACCGGTATCCTGCCGGTCTGAACAGCGATTCCGGCATTTCGGCACATCTCGTCAATCGCCGGAAACCGCTTCGGAAAATCTTGAATGCTTGAAATCTCCAAAAATATTTTTTCCCCTCTGCTTGTATATTGGTCAATGGTCCGGGCAACAACATCGCGGGGAGCAAGGTCCTTCTGCGGATGAACACCTGCCATTACTTTTGTTCCGTCCTCGTTCATCAAGACAGCGCCTTCCCCCCTCAAAGCCTCCGATGCCAATCCGATCACGCGGTCACCATCCTTGATCAGCGTCGGATGAAACTGCAGGAATTCTAAATCGGCCAATGCCGCACCGGCCCGGTAAGCCATCGCCAGTCCGTCGCCGATGATTGCCGGATCGTTAGATGTTTCCTGAAAAATTCCGCCGCAGCCACCGGTAGCTAAGATCGTTGCACCGGCATATTCCGTGTGCACTTCGCCGCTTTTGGAGCGAACGATAATTCCTCTGCAGACACCGTTTGCAACCGAAAGATCTACCACATGCTCGTTTTCATACAGACATATATTCGGATGCTTGGAGATGTTCTCATGCAAAAACCGCATCCAGTGATATCCTGTTCGGTCGCCGCCGGCGTGCATGATTCGCCGCCGCCGATGCGCCCCCTCCATTCCTAAAGCGAGGTCGCCGCTCCGGTCGCGATCAAAGCTCATCCCTAAGCCGATCCATTTATGAACACGGGTCACTCCCTCTTCAACCAAGATGGAAACATTGCCTTCATTGTTATGAAAAACGCCGGCTCGCAGCGTATCCAAGTAATGTTCACATGGCTCATCATCTGGATGGACGGATGCGGCAATTCCTCCCTGGGCGCGCCACGAATTTCCGTTCAGCCGATTTCCTTTTGTATAAATTTTCACATTTTTATGCGGAGCCAATGAAAAGGCAGCAACTAGAGCGGCCATGCCAGCGCCAACAATGATTACATCTTTGTCTGCCATGAATTTTTACACCTTCTCTTACATGTGTCTTGACACCTATATTTACATAATTTTAAACTAATGACAAGACATTTTTCTCGCGTATTTACAGATGCGCCTGCAATAACAAGAAAAAGGGCAGCGAATGACCGCTGTTTCGATCGTTGCAAGCAATGTTCCAACTGGAGGACAGACAGGCTCAACACGATGAAGGTGTAAGCTGCCCTGCGGAAACTAAATCCTGAGTGCGGATGCCCCGCTGGCAGCGACACATGCGGAGCATCCGGAAATAGCGGCGAACCAACGACGCGGGGAGCTTCACCGGCCATTTTTGGAATTTGCAACATCACCGATGAGGAGTGGAAGCATGATTTATTTTGATCACGCAGCGACAACACCGATTTCTTCAGACGCTTTACAAGTTTTTATAAAAGCGAGTAAAGAATATTTTGCCAATCCGAGCAGCTTACATGAGCAGGGAGAAAAAGCGAAGCTACTGCTGGAAAAATGCCGTGCGGAAGTTGCTGGTTTATTGAGGGTGGAAGCAGCGGAAATGTATTTTACAAGCGGTGGATCTGAAGCGAATACATTGGCCCTTGAATCGCTTTTTTTCGCCAATCGTCATAAAGGAAATCATATCATTACATCACAAACGGAGCATCCGTCCGTTCATTCCGTGTTTCACAAACTGGAGCAGCAAGGAATCGAGGTCACCTATTTAGCTGTCAATCCAGCAGGGCAAATCTCCTTGCAAGATTTGCAACATTCGATTCGGCCCGATACTGTCCTGGCTTCGATTCAGCATGTGAATTCAGAAACTGGTACAATACAGGATATAAAGGCAATCGGCGAAATATTAGCAGCGAACGACGTTCTTTTTCACAGCGATTGTGTCCAGTCATTCACAAAGCTGCCGATACATGCAAGCGAATGGCCGATCGATGCCATCTCCATTTCCAGCCATAAAGTGTGCGGACCAAAAGGAGTTGGCGCCGTTTACTTGTCATCCAAAGTGCAATGGTTCCCTGTCCAGCCATTCACTTCCCATGAACGGGGATTCCGCCAGGGAACGGTGAATGTACCGGGAATTGCAGCATTTACTGCAGCTGCGGCCAACTCCATGCAGCTGCAGGAGCAGTTTCTGAAAAAAATGTCTGTCCTCCGGGATAACTTTTTCCGAGAACTGCACCCGATCTCCCATCTGATCACAATCGAGGGGACGACCGGCTCACAAATTCCCCACATCATCGGGATGGGTATCAAAGGGGTGGAAGGCCAATACATGATGCTGACGCTGGACAGGCACGGCATTTGTATTTCTACGGGAAGCGCCTGCCAGGCAGGAAAACAGGAACCGTCAGTAACAATGAAGGCTTTGAACAAATCTCCGGAAGAAGCGAAGCGATTTTTCAGAATATCTTTCGGCATGGGCAATACGGAAGAGGAAATTCGTCAGGCGGCAAACATCATCATAAAATGTGTAAGTGAGTTTCATTAAGCGGTTGTTGAAAATCAGTATGAAGAAATGGAGAGGTGACGGATGTCTGAAAAAAGAAAGTGGTTTGGCGAGGAACGGCGAAACAAAATCGTATCGCTGCTGCAAACTCGGGATGAACCGCAAACTGGCAGCGCACTGGCGGAGGAACTGAATGTCAGCCGGCAGGTCATCGTACAGGATATTTCCCTGCTGAAAGCCCGGAACATTCCTGTCATCGCCACAAGTCAAGGCTATGTGTTAAATGAACAGGACCCGCAGTCGATACTTTTCTCTAAAGTTATCGCCTGCTTTCATCCGCCTGAAAAAGCAGAGGAGGAGCTCTTTGTTCTCGTTGATCACGGCATCACCGTAAAGGATGTGAAGGTCGAGCATCCGATCTATGGAGATTTGACCGCTTCGATCATGGTAAGCAGCCGAAAAGAAGTCAAGCAGTTTATTGAAAAAGTGAAAGAAACGAACGCTTCCTATCTCTCGGAGCTTACCGACGGCGTCCATCTCCATACACTGGAAGCAAAATCCAAGGAGGATCTGGATGACGGAATCCGTGCACTGGACAAGGCGGGGTTTTTACTTCATGATCACGCTGCAAAATAATCATTGATTTCATCGATACATGCGGGGAAACCATCAAAAAGGATTTATTTGATAGTTTCCCCCGCATCCCCTCATGAACACTGCTTTTTCACCGTCACGCAATACGATCAGACAGCGCACCCTTCAATCGGCCGTGTTGTTTTCAACGGAAGTCTCCAATGATTCGTGGACGGAAATGTCGTTATTCGCGTTGTTGCTTAGTCTGTTTCCGGTAATGACAACGTTGACGGGGGTCACGGATGAAGCCGCATCAAAATCGATCGCTCCGGCTTCCCCATCCAGAATACCTGAAATAACATTGCCGGAAATCGTGGCGTTTTCCAGCATTCCCGCTCCATATTGCCTGTGGATGATTCCGTTAGCGCCGCCGGATATCTTGTTGTCAAGGAGGCGAATATCGCTTAGTACACGATCGTGGACATACAAGCGCACTCCTGATGTATTCACGATTTCATTTCCTGTCATCGTCACGCCGCTTCCTGTACCATTCAAGTACATTGCGTAGCCTGTAAAATCGCTAAACGCATTGTTCCTGACGATAAGCTTGCGGACATCGCCTTTATTCCCGTAATAGTCAGCAAAAATCCCATGCTCATATTTTTGAAAAACATTATTTGTCACGATCGTGTCGGAAATATCTTCGGTGGCAAACAAATGGATGCCGGCCGACTTCTCCGCTCCGATAAATACATTATTATCAATCTCCGTCTTTTCCGCCCCGTCCATCATAAAAATCCCGTTATTGGAGGTGCGGAACGTATTGTCAGCTATTTTTGCCCCGGTGGAGATCAGCTTTCTGTCCCACATTCCTTCTATCCGAATACCATCGACAGCAGTAATCTCATTATCAAAAATCTGGACATGCTCATTTTTCCGGTAAATGCGGATTTCTCTCACATCCAGCTGATTATCGTAAACCATTAAATGAAATGTATCGGCAATATCGAACACACTTTCCGGCGCGATCACAGTATTTTCAAAAAACTCGATGCCGTAAAAAAAATATCCCGGACCATTTTCCCCCGCCAGTTCTGAATCGCCGCCGGCAAGGATGACATTGTACCCGTCGGAATTGGTGGTAATGGAATTTTGCGTTATTTTTGCATGAAAGTACTCCATTGGTTCCCATGGCTCAAAATGAATCCCGGGACGGCCGGTTGCCGAGCTTATCCGGTTGTTGATGATCGTCAAATCGTTCACTTGTTCAATGACAATTTGCGACCGCTGGTTTTCTTCCACAATATTGTTCGAGATAATCACGTGGCTGCTGCCGTCACTGGAGCCGGTAATCGAGATGCCGTCACCGACGGCATTCATCAGGCGATTATTATCGATCATGATGTAATTACTGTCCCAGGCAAAAATGCAGTGCATATGCTCCGTACCGTTCGGATGGTTTCGATAATTACCGTCGCATGTAATATTTTGCACCTTCGTGTGATCGTTCATGTTAATCAGGCGGGTGTAATCCGCCGGCGCGTTATCCGACAGTGTTAATACAACGTGATCACGGTCTTCGCCGACTATGTTGACGAACGGCTGTAAATAAATCGGATGCAGCAGATACGTTCCTGCAGGCACATATACATCTCCGCCGCCGCTTGCGGCAATCTCGTCTATCGCCGTCTGAAATGCCGCTGTGTCATCATGCATCCCGTCGCCGTACGCACCATATTCCTTTACATTGACACGGCGATCGTTGGCGGCAACGTGAAGGACGATTTCCTTTGTCAACTCTTCATGGTTAACCGTCACCACCGCTGTCCCGGCAGCCTTTGCCCTCACGATTCCGGCAGGGGATACCGCGGCAATCTCCTCATTGGACGTCGTGAAATACGCACGGTCGGTCACATCCTTTTTCGGCTGCTTCCCTTCGTTTGCAAACACCTTCAGCTGTACTTCCTTCAAAGCCTCTAAATATAAAAAATAAGTATCTATGTCTACGGTCAGAAAGCGACGTGCCTTGCCATCCGTGCTCATGTCTGAAAACAACCCTTCCTTCTCATCATTAACAGGCGAATGAACAACAACAAAATAAATAACAATCAGCAGCGGCAACAGACAAATCAACAATAAATGTGTAACTCTCTTTTTCATTTCCGCACCTTTCTTTTTTCCAGACTTCACTTATAGTGTTTGTTCAAAAAGATCGCTTTTCATCTTTTTGAACAAACACGAAGCAACGAGCCGGGCTTCACTGAGAAGCTGCGAGTTGTCTCATAGTGCCATCGCGGGCGATGGTACTTGGATAAAGCCTCGGCGCAATACTAGAAGAGGAAGAGACAATGGAGTGGAGCCGATGCATTCTTTTCAAGTAGGTTAGGAGTGGTTTTCTCGTAGCCTACACATCGAGCGGAGCCATCGCCTTTTCGAACACGTTCTCATAGAGGTTTTGAACATATATTTATGGACATCATTATTGTCCGCTTACAGGAAAAAATTACCACATTTTTTTTAAAAAAAGTCCGCAAAGCGGCGTTTACCAAAAAGTAAGCATGTCAAGAATTCCGAATACAATCATCAAACTGCCGGCAAAGCGCTGGATAAACAACCCAAACTTCCGCCCTTTTTTCAGCACTTTTCCGCCAAATCCAAGATACCAGATAAGGAAGATCACGAATAAGAACGGTATCGAGGTGCCGATTGCAAATACCCCCGGCAGAATGACACCGTAAGCGGAGGACAAGGTCAGCGGCATCAGTAACAGGAAAAACAACAGGAACATCGTCGGGCAAAATCCCAGTGAAAAAGTAAACCCGAGCATAAACGCGCCCCAATTCCCTTTTCTCGTATTGCCATTTGCCTCCGATTTTTTCCACAGGCGCAGTGTCCACCTCATTTGAAACAGTCCGAGCATATAAGCGCCGATTAAAATAAGAACAGGGCCTAACACTTTTCTCATCGGTTCAAAAAAAAGCGGAAGCTGCTGCTGAAATTCTTGACCAAGGAAGTACACAATCATTCCTAAAGCAGAGAAGGCTGCGATTTTTCCCGCCACAAAATAAGCCGTCTCCTGCCAGGAAATTCCTTTGCGAATGGAATTTGTTCCGTACAAAGTAATGGCACTGACATTGCTGGAAAACTGGCACGGCGCCAATGCTCCGACTATCCCCAGCAGCAGGGCAAACAAAATCGGAATCGACTCCACGCTGTTTGCTGCATGCATAAACGGTTCCCGTAAAAAATAACTGATATTATCAACAAATTCATACATCGGCTTTTTTCTCCTAGCATATCCGTTGGTTAGCTACAGTTTGTTCAATGGCTGGTTTCTAGCGAACACACTCCTAAACTTTATTTTATCAAAAATCCCGCCGGTAATTGTGAAGAAAATCGATTTTCTTTATAAATGAAGGATCCATATACAGAAGGTGCCGCCAAACGGGAAGTTTTCTCAAGGCATCTGATTTCAACTCAATTTGACCTCGTTCAAGCTCTCGAATGCTCTTGAATACTCCCGATTTGAGTCCGGTCATGTTGATTACGGTTCAATCGACTTCGGTTCAGGTTGACCGGACTCAGGCTCCCTCTTTCTCTCGCATACTCCCGATTTGAGTCCGGCCAGTTTGATTTCGACTCGCGCGATTCCGTTGCAATTTCTTTCTTGATTACCTGGTAATCTCCCATTGCTGGTTGGCACCGCCATTAAATGTCCATTGAACGATGTTGCCGCCGTTAGCAGTTGATTTCCCTTCGACATCAAGTGCTTTGCCGCTGTTGCGGTTGATAAGGGTAAAATAGCCGCTGCTGTTCGGCTTTAGTTGCCATTGCTGCATCGCACCGCCGTGGTAGTCCCATTGGACAACATTGGCCCCATCTGAAGTGGCGCCATTATATACATCGAGCGCTTTGCCGCTATTCACGTTAATCACACCGAAATAGCCGCTGTTGTCACGAGTTAACGTCCATCGCTGGCAGCTGCAATTAGTATTCTCCCACTGGTTGACGTTTGCTCCATTTTCCGTACTTGCATTTCCTACCTCTAACAGCTTTCCACTGTGGCGGCTTTTCAATTGAAAACTGGCATTTTCCGAAAAGAAATGACTGTTGTTCACATTCGTATTGTTGCTGCCGCCTTCCAAGCTGACAAGCGCCCCGTTTGTCTCAATCATATTGTCCCTTATTGAATTATTGGATGACTCCCCTGTAACACGAATGCCGATATTATTGAAATTGGAACGTGATTGCAAATAATTGTACCGAATCGTATTTTGACTGCCAGGTGCCAACCGTATTAATGCCTCCGGATTTAACTGAGGGTCCAATTGTTGAATCAGATTTCCGGAAAACGTATTGTTGTCCGCTTGAATAAGGATACCGTGGATCCTTGAATCACGCACAACATTATCCGTTATAACATTATTCACAGCTCCTGTTAAAACAAAAATCCCGCGTGGGTAGTTGACAATCGTGTTATTATGAACGAGATTATGCTCCCCGCCGTTCGGGATTCGAATTCCGCCATAAGTATCGTCCTGCTGCTGATTGTTGATGATTTGATTATCGGTGACGGTTGTATAGGTGGCCCGCGATAAGTTAATGCCGCTTCCTCCAGTAGAGTTGGTGATGATATTGTTTGTAATCACATTGTTGCGCACGTCACCAACGGGATGGCTTTCACTGCCAAAGGCAATGGCATGACCACTTGTTAAATCTATTCTGCTGTTGCGAATTGCTGAATCCTTTAACCTCCTAAGCAACAAGCCGATCGTTGCATCACGGACTTCCACCCGGTTCAAAGTTAAATAGCGAACATCCGCATCAATATTCATCCCGCCGACTTGAACCATTCCCTGCTGCGCCCGATTGGTTCTGTCCGCATCGAACGTTAAATCAGAAATGGTTACATTTAAGTGATTGGAATTGCTCGGTAAAATCGGATTTCCGACGACATAATTCACACTGTTTCCCATTTTTTTTAACACTGTCTGCCCCATTCCGTCACCAACCAAATTCACGTTGGCATGAAAGCGGATCGCCTCGTCAAAATAATACGTGCCCGCAGGGAGATACACCGTTCCAGCTTGGCCACGATCATAGAAATAGCGCATCGCAGCATGAAGCGCCTCCGTTTGCGAACTCGTCACTCCCGGAGTCACCCCAAAATCTCTCGCATTCACCACTTCAGCCGCCTGTGCAGATTGAGGGCTGAATCCCATTCCGATCAACAAGGCAAATATAACAAGCAGTGCATGCCATCTTTTTCGTGTTAACTCATCTGCTCTCTTCATTCATTTCCCCTCCCCGATTTTGTATTGCAACAACTACCGCTCCTCCTTCCTGACTTTTTTGCAAACGTTGTCATAAATCTAAAAAAACGGGCTGTGTCAAAAGCCAAAACAATTAAAAAATATCAAGGCAATGGCTCCGTGCTTGTCTCTTCCTCTACCAGTATTGCACTGATGTAGATCCAAGTGCCATCGCGCGCGATGACACAATGAGACAGCTCGCAGCTTCTCGGTGAAGTGTGGCTCATTGCTTCAGGGGTGTTTCAAAAGGGAAATAACACCCTTTTGAGACACCTCCTGAGAGGCTAGCATTCTATTTGTTATTATATAGGAGTAATAGTTGAAGTTAAAGCCTTTAAACCCAATAAAAACCAAAAAGGTACTATAGGCTTATTTACAATTATTATCACTAAAGTAGTTCCTTGTTATCGAATGATTTTACCGATTTTGTCATAAAAAAGTCATGGATGATGCCGTTTTGAAGTCTCTATCAGTGCCGCAAATTTTCCCTATATCAATTTACTAACGCTATATATTGTGGTATCATACTAATTACTTGTCTATATACAGTTTTTTTTACCTATGATGCATCATGAGCTTGTCCTATTCCAGTTCAGGATGAAACAGTCATTCTGCCGTTAAATGTTTATGAAATGAATTTTATGCACGATGATGATATGATAGGCAAGTCGAATGAAATGAAGAAAAGGTGGTAAATCAAATGGGGAAAGTAACAGTATACACAAAAAACGGTTGTCCGCAATGCGACATGACCAAAGTCGTGTTAACAGGGGAAGGCATCGCCTTTGAAACATGCAATATCGAAGAGGATCAGAAGGCGTATGATTACATCGTTAATACGCTGAATTTGCGGCAAATGCCTGTAGTCGTCGCTGATGGATTAGAGCCTTTTACCGGCTTTCAACCAGACAAATTGAAAGAATTGGGGATAAAATGTTAATTGCTTACCTTTCTTTAACCGGAAACGTTCGTCGGTTTGTTGAAAAAACACAAATGAACTCGTTGGAAATCAACTACAACGCTCCCTGTGAAGAGGTGCATGAACCTTTCATCGTGATCGTTCCATCCTATGACGATAACATCACCGACATTGTCAGTTCTTTTGTCAGCTTTAAAGCGAACCTGAACTACTTAATCGGCTTTGTTGGCAGCGGCAATTTGAATTTCGATAATGAATTTTGCTTTAATGCTAAAGATTTAGCGAAAAAATTCAATAAACCGCTCCTTTATACATTTGAATTTAGCGGAACAGAGAAAGATGTCATAGATTTCAAAAAGGAAGTGAATCAATTTGCAAGCGCCGGAACTAAGTAAGAAAGTAAAAGAAGATACATACTTCACGCTGAATAACTTATTGAATTTGCCGAAAGAAGGAAACATTCAAATCGATAAAGACCTAGCTGCTGTGCGGGCATATTTTTTGGAATACGTAAACCCGAACACCGTTTTTTTTCACTCTTTAAATGAAAAGCTGGATTATTTAATTGAAAACGACTATATCAAGGAAGATTTTTTAGCTAAATACGACCGGAACTTTGTGAAGCAATTATTTAACCGCATTTACGATCATAAATTCCGGTTCCGCACCTTTATGGGAGCTTATAAGTTTTACTCGCAATATGCGATGAAAACAGATGATGGACAGCGTTTCTTAGAACGCTATGAAGATCGCTTAGCGTTTAATGCCTTGGCATTAGCCGACGGTAACAAGCAGCTTGCCCTTGACTTGGCGGACGAGCTGATTAACCAGCGTTATCAGCCGGCTACCCCGACTTTTTTAAATATCGGGAAAAAAAGAGCGGGAGAAATGGTTTCTTGTTTTCTACTAACTGTAGCTGACGACATGAATTCCATTGGGCGAAGCATTAACTCCGCTTTACAATTGTCAAAATTAGGCGGCGGTGTCGGCATCAGCCTATCCAACCTCCGGGCAAATAATGATCCTATCAGGGGAATTTACGGCCTTGCCGACGGTGTTGTCCCCGTCATGAAAATGTTCGAGGACGCCTTTTCCTATGCGAATCAAGGCGGCGCAAGAGACGGAGCCGGAGTTGTTTATTTAAACATTTTCCATCCGGATGTTGTCGAGTTTTTATCCGTCCGTAAAGAAAACGCCGATGAAAAAGTGCGGATTAAAACGTTATCCCTCGGACTCATCGTTCCGGATGTATTCTACGAATTAACAAAGAAAAACGATTTTATGTATTTATTTTCCCCTCATGATGTGGAGAAAGAATACGGAAAGCCGTTCGCTTATGTGGATATCACAAAGGAATACGACAAGATGGTCGACAATCCAAACATCCGCAAATCGAAAATCAAGGCGAGGGATTTAGAAACTGAAATCAGCAATCTGCAAAACGAAAGCGGCTATCCATATATCATTAATATCGATACGGTCAACCGAGAGAATCCGGTTGACGGCACAATCATTATGTCTAATTTATGTACGGAAATTTTCCAGGTACAAGCGGATTCAACGATTAACAACGATCAGACCTACGCCCAGCTAGGACATGATGTCAGTTGTAATTTAGGCTCCACAAATGTGGCCAACTTAATGGCTTCACCAGACTTTGGCAAATCGGTGCGAACGATGCTCCGCGCTTTAACCTTTGTTACAGACAACTCCAACATCGATGTTGTCCCGCCTGTCAAAAACGGGAACGACAAGTACCATTCCGTTGGCCTCGGCGCCATGAATTTGCATGGATTTTTAGCGAAAAATCAGCTTTACTACGGGTCGCCGGAAGCGTTAGAGTTTACGGATGTTTATTTTATGCTGTTAAATTACTGGACCCTTGTCGAAAGCAACCATATTTCCATTGAAACAGGCGAAACGTTCCATGATTTCGCGAAATCAGCCTATGCGACAGGCGAGTACTTCGACAAATACTTAAACAAACCGGATTTTTCCTTTAAACACGAAAAAGTAAAAGCATTGTTTAAAGACATCTTTGTTCCTGCTCGTAAAGATTGGCAACAATTAAAGGACTCGGTAATGAAACACGGTATTTATAATGCCTACCGCCTTGCCGTTGCGCCTACTGGTTCGATTTCTTACGTAAACGAAGCAACGGCATCGATACATCCAATCACACAGCGAATTGAAGAACGGACAGAAGGAAAACGCGGCAAGGTGTATTACCCTGCTCCTTATTTATCAAATGAAACGATTCCTTATTATAAATCTGCCTATGATATTGATCAGCGGAAGATTATCGATACGTATGCCACTGCCCAAAAGCATGTTGATCAAGGCATGAGCATGACGATGTTTATGCGTTCAGAATTACCGGAAGGCATGTATGAGTGGAAGGTCAACAGCGATCATCCGACAAAGAAAACTACAAGAGACTTAAACATTTTAAGAAACTATGCATGGAAGCAAGGCATTAAATCGGTTTATTATATTCGCACCTATACGGATGACGGAACGGAAGTAGGCGCCAACTATTGCGAATCGTGCAGTATTTAGGAGGTTATGAGCGGTGATAAAAACGGAAACGTTCGAGGCTGTCAATTGGAATAACATTGAAGATGCGGTCGATAAAATTACGTATGAGAAACTGACAGAACAATTTTGGCTATCCACCAGGATGCCTGTCTCAAAGGATCGTTCCGATTGGACAAAGCTGCCCGATATTGAAAAACGACTTGTTGAAAAAGTGTTCGGCGGCTTAACGATGCTTGACACACTGCAATCGGAATCAGGAATCGATGCTTTAAGAAAAGATGCGAAAACTCAGCATGAAATCGCGGTGTTAAACAATATTCAATTCATGGAATCGGAACACGCCAGAAGCTACTCTTCGATTTTTAGTACGTTAAATACAAAAAAAGAAATTGAAGAAATTTTCCGTTGGGCGAGAGAAAATGATTTTTTGCAAACAAAAGCGCAATTGATCAATGACGTGTATCAAAATGGCACGCCATTGCAAAAAAAAGTCGCAAGTGTCTTCCTGGAGTCGTTTTTATTCTACTCCGGCTTTTATACGCCACTGTATTATTTAGGCCGCGCAAAGCTGATTAATGTCGCAGAAGTCATTAAGCTGATTATCCGTGACGAATCGGCGCACGGCGCTTACATCGGCTATAAATTCAAGCTCGGCTTTAACCAATTAACAGACGCGGAAAAAGAAACATTAAAATCCTGGACATACGCGTTGCTTTACCAGTTATATGAAAATGAAGTCAAATATACCGAATTGTTATACGATGAAGTCGGCTGGACGGAAGAAGTGAAAGTTTTCTTGCGTTACAATGCCAACAAAGCATTAATGAACCTGGGATTGTCTCCTCTCTTTCCTGACACAGCAGATGATGTTAATCCAATCGTCATTAACGGGTTATCAACGGGAACGACCAACCATGACTTTTTCTCAACCGTCGGCAACGGCTACCTACTCTCTGTCGTGGAAGAGATGAACGATGCGGATTATGATTATTAAAGGAGTGAGACAATGACCGCTAAACAAATCAACATCAAGTACTTCAATCAAAACATAACGAAAATTGAAAAAATCGTTCAAGGCGACTGGCTCGATTTACGAGCAGCGGCAACGATCGAATTAAAGCAAGGGGAGTTTCAATTAATTCCACTGGGAATTGCGATGGAATTACCTGAAGGCTACGAGGCCCATGTCGTACCTCGTTCAAGTACGTTTAAACATTTCGGCATTATTCAAACGAATTCAATGGGCGTCATCGATGAATCGTACAAAGGCGATGACGACCAATGGTTTTTTCCGGCTTATGCCCTGAGAGATACGGTTATTGAAGAAAATGATCGCATTTGTCAGTTCCGCATCATGGAAAAAATGCCGGCCGTTGAATTCATTGAAGTGACAAGCTTAAACAACGAAAACCGCGGCGGACACGGCTCCACCGGGACGAAGTGAAGTGAAACGAAATGGATAAACGAAAATGTCATGTCTGGCAGCCAATAGAAGCTTATAAAGGGGAATTGCATTTAGTAGAGATGTCGAAAATATTGTAAGAATATCCTCAAAAAAGCTCGTTGCTTACTGTATGTTCAAAAAGATCTAAAGCGATCTTTTTGAACATACACTTATCTATCATTTTGCACTCTATTTTATGAAGGCCCTTACCTTTTTAAACGAAATAAGCCAACAAATACTGATGAGGAGTAAAGCAATAAGTTGAATGAGTTGTATGCCTATATTAATCACAGAATAAGCATATGCCAAAAATGGAATAGCCGAAACCGGAATCATAAACCACGACAACTGTCTAATTTGTTTACTCATTTTACCGCTAAGATAAGGTCTCTTTTCTTGAATGTAATGTAAACTAACAATCAACTCACCTAGACCTAATAAAAAGAAAAAAGTTCCTATGACAATATCATTAAATGCAATAATATAAGACATAAAAGGAATAGATGATAAAATACAAGATAGTGCAGTTTGAAACTTCCAGTTTTCTTCTACTTTATTGTCATTTTTTTTTGCTCCATTTATGTCGGTGCTCAATTAAACCACCCCTGTTAGCCTTATTTAGAAGGATTACATAGTGTTAAACCAGATAGTTTGAACACCAATATCATAAAATACATCATTTGCAACTGGCAAATTTTAGAATTGTCCGTTACGTAACGAATATAAAAATCTGTCAATTTATTATTATTCGTTTTTAGTAACCTATCGTTGTATATTTTTACGAGGAATTGTCTTTATTTGTCGAACACAATGAATAAAAACGAATATTTTATTCATATTACATTTTTATTACAAATACCCATGGACTTTTTCGTCACCATAAGCCGACTGTGTCTTTCCTTCTTAATTTTTGCAACAATTAATCACCTAAAAACCCGGGAGGACGTCGCCTCCCGGGTTTCTTCGCTTTACTATTACGCGAAGGCTGTCTCAAATAGAAAATTCTCCCCCTTTATACTTATACAGCGACAGCCAATAGGTTTAAATGAACATGATCCATTGAATTTACTTCCTCCTTTACACGAAATTAGTAATAAGTTATAATCTAGGATGTAGGTTAAATTTTCACAAAATGGGTAAATGAACCAATTCATCCTAATTATTGTGTAACCAAATCACTTCTTACCTAGTCATTTCATCCTAGAAATGAAAATAAGGGGAGTAGTTTAAATGCAAAAAAATCTTTTATGTGCTTTTCTATTGTTAGTTTCATTGGTATTTACTTTTAATACTGTTTCTGCTACAAGCAATGAAACAGAAGACTCCGTTCGGACAAATCTTAAAGCTGATCTTTCCAATGATAGTTTTCATATTCAAAGTTCAAACATAGAAAGAATACTTGATCAATAGGGAGGAATAAGGAGCGGTGCAACTTATGTAAGAACAACAAGTTCCCGCACCAAAATATATCAAAGTAAAACAACAGGATATTCTAAAGCATCTTCTGATTTCAACAAAATTGGTTCGGGTGACGTTGTTGCTTATCCAAAATCGGACGGTTCAATCACCTATGTAAAAAATACTTCAGCTGGTGACGTAAGGTTATATAGAGCTAGTGCACGATCCAACAATGCTCCTACACTATCATTTGGAAGAGAGAAAATCAGATACTAATAATGGATTCCAGGAGGAAGGTTGAAATGGATAAACGAAAATTACATGTCTGGCAGCCAATAGAAACTTTTAAAGGGGAATTGCATTTAGTAGAGATGTACTTTCAGGAAGGGTTAAGATTTACGTTTGAAGACGACGGCGGAATGGAATGTACATTTATGTATGATCAGTGCATAAACGGGATGTATGTTTGGTCTTGCAGATTCACGGAAGAATTTAAGAGATCAGATTTAGCTGTTATTGCAACGGAAGCTATTCAAGAACGATTCGGTGACAAAAATAAAACATGGTGTTTTTTCAAAATGACAAATTCAGACTATGTGGATTGGTACGATCAATTAGGCGGACCAGGGAGTGACCGTGATCCTCACATCCAGCATCATATTTTTATAACTTCGGAAAATATTTTTGAGGTACTGAGCGAATATGAACCTAAAGTAGTTTCCACTATTAAAGAGTAAAAATGATGAGCAAAGTCCCACCTGTGCTAACTAACGCTTAGAGGTGAGGGGCTTATACGATAACCCGGGAGGACGTCGCCTCCCGGGTTTCTTCGTTGAGCTATTATTTCAAGGGCGGCTCATCCCTTTTGAGTTAGCCATTTTCCTTCCCCGCTACGTTTGATAATACGCCCTGGGTTTCTAGAAGCCTTCTCGTTGCGGCGAGCCGCTGCCAGCAGGGAATTAACTGGCCGACTGCCTTGAAGCGCCTGACTGCAGCTGGTACATATGGTAATATCGGCCTTTTTCCTCCATCAGGGAAGCATGATTCCCTTGTTCGACGATTTGCCCGTGATCAAGGACAATGATTTGATCCGCCTGCCGAATCGTTGACAAGCGGTGAGCGATAACGAAGGTCGTGCGCCCCGCCTTAACAACCTCCAATGCCCGTTGAATGATTTCTTCTGTTTCTGTATCAATATTGGCGGTCGCTTCATCAAGGATCAGAATCGGCGGATTAAATACCAGCGCCCTGGCAAAGGAAATTAATTGACGCTGACCGGCGGACAAGGTGCTTCCCTTCTCCTTCACCTCTTCGTCAATACCGCCCGGCAGTGCGCGGATCATATCACCCGCACCGACCTTTTCAAGGGCATCGATAATTTGTTCCCTTGTAATGGACGGGTCGTTCATACTGACATTCGAAGCAATCGTTCCCGTGAATAAAAACGGGTCCTGCAGAACAATTGCCATATGCTCCCTTAGTGCCTGCTTCGATAACGTATGAATATCTGTCCCATCGATCGTAATCTTTCCTTTTTGATGATCATAGAAACGAAACAAAATATTCATGATCGAGCTTTTTCCCGAGCCGGTATGCCCGACAAACGCCAGCGTTTCCCCCTGCTTCGCCGAAAATGAAATGTCTTTCAACACATAATCATCGTTTTCATAAGCAAAGAAAACATGGTCAAAAGTCACATTTCCTTTAAACCGCTCGACCTTGTCTTCGGAAAGGAACGTTCCCGGCTCATCCATCAATGTAAATACCCGCTCGCCGGCAATCCGGGCTTCCTCCAGCTGCGCCATCTGATTGACAATCCCTTGAACCGGTTCAAACAGCCGGTTGATGTAATCGACGAAGGCGTATAAAACACCAAGTGTAAAAATCGTGCCGACACCAAGCGCCCCGCCGCCAAAATACCAGATCAGCGCAACAAACGTGAGATTTCGTAAAAAGCCCACTAAATTAAACGACATTGCCGCGTTTAACGTCAACAGCTTGCGATTATAGCGAAAATGTTCTTCATTCAGCTTTTCGAAGCTGTCGGTAATTTCTTTTTCCCGCCCGAACGCCTGAATCACCGACATTCCTTGAATATTTTCATTGATTTTTCCATTAATGTCGCTGAGCCGCTCGCGGATGATACGGTTGAATTTTCCAGCGAACTTGCGGTAAACAATCATCCACAGAACGATGATCGGGATGATCAGCAGCGTCATCATCGCTAGTCTGCTGTCCAATAAAAACAGAGCGGTGAAGATACCGGCCATATAAATGATGCTTGTAAAAAACGTGGCAAGAACCCGCACGTACAGCTCGCGGATCGCTTCGGTATCGTTGGTGATTCGCGACACGATTTTTCCCGCTGGCAGATGGTCGAAGTATTGAATCGGCAGCTGATTCACTTTAGCAAACACGTCTTCCCGCATTTTTTTAATAATCCGGTTGGCGGAGGTTTGCAGCAGAAAGCGCTGATAGTAGTGCAATACTGCCGCAAGCAGCACGAGGCACATATACCCCGCCATCAGCAGCGCAAGATAACGCACTTCCGGCTGAAAAAATTGGAACACTTCTGCGCGGGACAAAGGAACTACCGGATAGACAGTCTCGGTCCCGTCTCTTAAGATGGTAAGGGTGTCGTCAGCTACTTGCCGTTCCCCGTCAACCTCGATCAGACTGTCGATAAAATAATAGTTCAGCCCGACTTGGAAAATTTGAATCTGCTTTTTATCCTCAAGGCTGTCGTCAAAGCGGTCAGAGCGGATATATTCCCGTCCGTCATACGTCACTTCCCCGCCGCTTTCCACTTCCACCCACGGGCGTTCAATGCCGAGGATGTGATTGTCGATCATCGACTTGGCAATGAACGGCCCCGTAAGCTCAGCCGCCGCGGCAATCGTTAAAAACAGCAGCGCCAGTAAAATGGTCCGCTTAAAAAGCAAGGCGTAGCCAAACAATCGTTTTCCTACTTTTTTCATGGCCGGCTCACCTCCTTCACTGCGTTCTCTTGTTCGTCCGCATCCATTTGCTGCTTGGTATACTGCTCGCAGTACCAGCCATTTTGTCTCATAAGCTCTTCATGCGTTCCCCGCTCGACGATCTGTCCGTTATCGAGCACGAGGATGATGTCGGCGTGGCGAACAGCCGACATCCTGTGTGCGGCAATCCACGTTGTTTTTCCCTTTCGTTCTTCACGGATATTTTTTACGATAAACGCTTCTGTTTTTGCGTCCACGGCGGAAAGGGCATCGTCCAGCAATAGAATTTCCGGATTTTTAATCAGCGCCCGCGCAATCGAAATCCGCTGCTTCTGCCCTCCCGATAACGATACCCCTTTTTCACCCACGAGGGTTTCGATACCGTTGGCAAACGTTTCAATGTCGGCGGTAATCGAAGCGATATCCATCACACGGTAGAGATCATACTCTTCCGCATCCGGCTTTCCAAACAGGATGTTTTCCCTGATTGTCTGTGAAAATAAAAACTGATCCTGCGGTACATAGCCGATCCAGCTTTTCAGTTGTGCTAAAGGAATCGCTTCAATCGGTACTCCTGAAATAAACAGCTGCTTTTCTTCAAGCGGATATTGTCTTAGCAACTGTTTAAACAAAGTCGTTTTTCCGCTTCCGGTTTTTCCGACAACCCCGAGCGTTGCTCCTTGAGGAATGCTGAAATCGATGTTCGAAAGCGCCGCATCCTCCGAGCTTGGATAGCGGAAAGTCAATTGTTTGAAATCAACTGCTTCAGGAACATTCACCGTTTGTAAAGCCGATCCGTCCTCCACATCCGGCTTATAGGAAAACGTTTTGTTCAAGCGGTCCATGGAGGCATTTCCCCGCTGCATGACATTCATCAGCTCTCCGAAGGCAAGCATCGGCCAAATAAGCATTCCTAAATATATGTTAAAGGACACAAGCTGCCCTAACGTAATTTCATTTTGAAAAACAAGGTAGGCGCCGAAGCCAAGGCCGATCATATAGCTCATTCCGACGAACAGTTTAATCGTCGGCTCAAACAGCGAATCGATTTTTGCCACGGAAATATTTTTGTTCAGCACATCATCCGTCATCGTTTCAAAGCGCTTCTCATCATCTTTTTCCTTGACAAACGCCCTGATCACCCGCACTCCGGCAATCGATTCCAGCACCTGGTCATTCATATCGCCAAACGCGGCCTGCGCCTTCATGAACCGCTCATGAATGATGCTGCCATACCGCTTCATGATCCACGCCATGATCGGCAGCGGCAGAAAGGCGGCAAGCGTCAGCTTCCAGCTAACAAGAACGGTCATCATAATGAGAATAATGAATAAGAAAATCGTGGAATCCACCAACGTCAGGACACCGAAGCCGGCAGTAAAATAAATCGCCTTGACATCGTTGGTCGCTTTCGCCATGAGATCCCCGGTTTTATTTTTTTCAAAAAAAGTCGGTGTCATTTTCATCAGGTGGCTCATATATTTGGAGCGCAATGTGCGTTCAATGATATATGCGCCGCCAAACAACTGCCTCATCCACGTAAAGGTGATGAGATAAATAACCACCATCAAAACGAGAAAGATGCCGATGAAAAACTGCAGTCTTTCTGTCGTCAGCCTTCCTTGATGCACTTCATCAATAAATACACCGAGCAGCCTCGGCGGCATCACTTCAAGAAAACTGACGATGAAAAGCAAGAAAATAGCTATTGTGTATCTTTTCCAATGCTGCTTAAAAAACCAGGACAGCTTTCTTAATACGGAAAACATAAATTCACCTCTCCCCCCGGCCTTTGCTGCCGTCGTTCACTACCCTCCGCCTGCCGTTTGCTCCTTGGTCAGGCGTCGTCTGCGAATCACAATCCAAATAATCATCCAAATCCCTCCAAAAATGTTGTGTGTTATGTGAACAGCCTTGAAGCTCAAGGCTGGCATCACCGGCAAAAACGCTCCGTGTTCTTCTCATTTCGAGCCAAAAAAAGCACACAGACGCCGATGTCTATGTGCTTCCCGCAGAAGGTGCCGGCATAAGGGTGTTGGAATTTCCCTTAGACTGGCTTAACATAAATAGAAAAGGCGTAGATCACATACATGTGTGACTACGCCGGAAAATGACAATCTGAAACTGCCGAATCGAAAGCAGTTGCTGGTTGCTGCCGCTATGGGCTAACCGCTCTTCGTGGAGACACAACATGTATTATCTTATTTATTTTTTTCAAAATATGGACATGCTTGCTAACAATTCTATACATGCTGTTCTCCTCCTTTCGATTTTAATAATTTTTGCCAGTGCAAGTAAATCGTAGCATTGCGTAGAGCGATCGTCAACCATTTTTTTATTATTTTCTGAAAGAAGCGGACAGCCAAATACTGATTGCTGCACTTTTCATGGATACTTTCCTGTAAGAGGATGTGAAATACATTTTTTTCAATCGGCACAATGAAACTTTTTTACCAAAAGCACAGTTTTATAAGTGACAGAAAGGAGGCCGGATGCATGCTGGAAAAGGAAGAACGCGCGCTGCTCCAACAGGCCGCTGAAGGAGACGATCAGGCTTTTCACGAGATTATCAAAGCCTATCATACAACGGTGGAACGCTTCGCAAGGCAAATCGGTGTCAGAGAAGAGGATTTACAGGATGTGACACAAGAGGTGTTCATTAAAGTGTACCGGTTCATTGATAAATACACTCACGGAAAGTTTTCTACATGGCTGTACAGCGTCACCATCAATGTTGCCAAGGATTTTTTTCGCAAACAAAAGCGTGAAAAAGAAAAGTGGAAAAAAACCGTGGCCGAGAAGCCGGTGATGCATTATGAGGATGATATGCACTTGTCGGAGGACGGGGAAAGATTGCACGACGCTCTGCTGAATCTGGACGAAAAATATAAGATCCCCATCGTTCTCTTTTATTTTCACGACGCGACGATAAAGGAAATTGCCGACATCATGCGCATGCGGGAAGCAACGGTAAAAACCCGGCTGAAGCGCGGCAAAGAGAGGCTGAAAGCATGTTTGGAGAAAGGAGGTCACTTGGATGCAAGAGGAGCGTTTTGACAAAGCAATGCAAGAAATAAAGAGGAAATATAATGACATTCCGACAAAAACCTCTTCACAGGAAATAATCCAGGCCGTTCAGCAGGAAAAACGACACGGAAAACGCTTTTCCTTGAAACAATTTTCTGCCGTTGCGGCTACGATCGGGGTGTTTATTATCGGCGGGATTCTTATCGGATCATTGCTTTCAGGAGGAGATGAGACGAGTCAGGAGCCCGTTGACGACCGGGGACCTGGCGGCAATGAATGGAACAGCGGTGATCCAGATAACGACGAAACCGGTATGCTGAATGTACCGGATGATGTTGATCCTGAAGATGGGGATGGACAAAACAGAGACGAACCCGACCCTTCAACAGAACGTCCAGCCGTGATGACGAAATCGATGGTGCTGGAAGGAATGGAAGAAAGGTCGTACGACTTTGAATTATATGAAAGCGAGGCACTCGGATTTTCCACTTATCTTTTTCCCGGGATGGAGTTGGTGGTGGACACTAATGGAAATGGGACTCAGGGAGAGGAAGGTGTAGAGTCGGAAGAGGAAGTATCGGATTTTGCGGAGGAAGTGGAGTCTTTTGCTTTCAGCGATTTTTATTCCATCAGGGTGATCCGGTTGCACGTGGAAAACGAGGTGATGTGGGAAGACTGGTTATACGATACTTTTTCCCGGTATGAAGCCGAGGGATATGAGAGGTTTGTACAGGATAGACCAATGTTTGAAGGCAACATGCAGCAAGGACTGTATGGAACGAGTGATTATTGGCGTTACTACGCCGTTCTTGAGCATGACCATTGGATGTATTTTGTGGAAGTGAATCTAAATATCGAAGCCGGAGACGGGCCATATCCAATTGCAGCACAAGTCTTTGTGGAAGAACTTAAATTTCAGTAGACACATTTTTGTCACGGACCTGGGGTGTGAACAAAAGTTCACACCCCAGGTCCGTGAATTTTTTGTGAAGTTCTTCTCAGATGGTTTGTTTTAGTTTATGATAAAAGAGCGCCAGCCAAAGGAAAGTGACGATGATGCCGCCGGCAAACAGTATCGGCCAATGCCCAATCATCCCGTATGCACTCATCTTCCCGGCGGCAGCTACGTATATCGCCTCTGCACCCCATGTCACCGGAATGGCGTAGGCGGCCATCGTCCACCTGGAATCAAAGAGGTAACTTAGTATCGGCGCCAATAACAAGAGCGATATCAGCTTGGAATACGCCATGCCTTCCACTTTGTTTTTCGCGAACGCTGCTAAATACATTGTAATCAGCGGGCCGATGAATGAAATAAGCGCCAGTGAAAGAGATAACGCTCCCCACCTGACCGGTTCACCGGCAAAAAAGATACCCGCCATTAGCAAAGATACGGCAAAGCCGATTACTGACGGCAATGTGACGCGATAAAACAAGTACCCCCATTTTTTTAGCGGCGTTATTTCCATGTAGCTAAAAATACCGTCATCCATTTCATCCAATAATAAAAACCCGGTAACCATGCCGATCATCAACGGTGTCATCAGCAAAATAACGGCGATGATGAACAGCCGGTGATTCAGCAGCCGAAAGTCGCCAAAGGAAGCCAATTGACCATCCACAAGCGCCAATCCGAATTCCACCAACAGCACCATAAAAACCGGCACGAGTAAAACGAGCAGCATAAGCGGATCTCTAAGGATGTTCTTCAGATCGCCTGTTAAAAATACAGAAAGTTCTTGTTTTTTCCATTTATTTACACTCAATTTCCTGTTCATACCGATATCTCCTTGTGCTCTCCAGTGTTTGACAAAATATACCGGTTAAAGCGGATATAAGCAATATAAAAACCGACTGCCCCCCAGAGTGCCAACAGTCCTGTATGGACAATGATGGTTGTCCCTCCTGCCGGAAACGAAAGCAAACCGTTGCCCCCGCTCATCGCACCATCCAACAAGTATAAAGCGGAATAACTGGGCATCACCTCAAGAAACTTCCACGGCAGCCAGCCAATGTAGTTCAAAATCGGGATATACAGCAGCAGCATTAAAACGATCGCCCGGAACATAAAATGATTTAATGACGGCGAGTCGACGGAAATGGCAAGACCTGCCGCCGTGAAAAACAAACTGCACAACAACACCCCCAACGTCAAATGAAGCAGGGAAACGGACATGCCAAGCGCAGTGTAAACAATCAGCACACTCGTAATCCAAGCAATGATGAATAAGGAAATCATTTTCGACAGCAAAAACGGCAGCAGCTTTATCGGCGTTATAAACAAATATTGCAACAGCTGCTGATTTCTTTCCAGCATGATGATGGTTCCGATGAAAAAAAATCCGAGTGTTCCGGGATCGGTAAAAATAATCAGTGTACTCCAAAATCCCCGATACTCCAACGGAATCAGCAGCAAGATCAAAATATAAACAAACGTGACAAACGCATAGACATAATAAAAACCATGCCTGAATTGAAACAACACGTCCTGCTTCAATAATTGTTTCATCATTGAAGTGTCCTCCCTGTTACCTCGATAAACAAATCCTCCAGGCTTTTTTCCACCGTATGCATTTGCACGATCTGATCAAGCTCCAAAACCCGGCGAAATCGTTGATTACCGTTCAACTGTTTCAGTGGAAAACTGTCCTGTTTTTTCTCGCCGTCTTCATAAAAGGTCACCGCCACGGCTTTTTCGCTGTGCTTTAGCATCAATTCCTTCGGCGAGTCGATTAATTTTATTTCTCCATCCACAATAAATGCCACGCGGTCACAGTGCTGCTCAGCAACATGCATATTGTGAGTATTGATGATAATCGTTTTTCCTTCACACTTCTTTTCCTCGATCAGCTCCATTACTTTTTTCACATTGAGCGGATCCAGTCCCGACGTTGGTTCATCAAGAAAAACAAGCTCTGGGTCATGCAAAAATGCCCGGCAAATATTCAAGCGCATCTTCATTCCTTTGGAAAACTCAGATACCCGCATATGTTTTGCTTCTTCAAGCCCGACGGCAGCCAACAGCTTCTCTGGGGGGAGCGTTGGCTTTTCGTAAAAGGAGCCGAAGAACGCCAGATTTTCCAACGCGGTGAATTTTTGATAGAAATTGGGCGTTTCAAAGGCAACCCCAAGCTTCTGATAAAACTGACCATCGGTTTTATTTACGTATTGGTTTAACACTTGCACACGTCCTTCATATCCTTTCAGGACGCCAATAAGTATTTTTTGCAACGTGCTTTTGCCTGCCCCGGACGGGCCGAGGACGCCGAAAATTTCTCCTTTGGCTATGGAAAGCTGAATGTTTTTCAACGTCGGCTCCTTCGTCTTCGGATAAGAAAAATACAGATTTTCTGCCTGAATCATCGTCATCACCCTTCCTTAAACATTCGGCTTGCCAGCGATTCTATCAGCAACTGTAAGCTCTCATCAAAGATGTTTTCCCCTATTTCGCGTTTATGGGCTGTCAGGATGAACAGCATTCGCAGCGCTGCGGTGATAACACCCGGAGACAGTGTCGAGTCAATAACTTTCTCTTCCCGCCATTGCTGAAACAGCGGGGCGAACACGGACGCATCGCTCGTAATGTGATTCTCAATGAGTTCGGCAGGCAGCTTGCGAACCAATGCTTCATATTCATCCAAAAAGTACATGCGCTGAATCACCGGATATTTTTCAACCAGCTGAAAAGCATGAATAATGATCTTTGCGAACTGCGCGGCATTCATTTTAGAAATACCGTTGAATTCCTTCATCAGCTCGGCTTTTATTTCGATTTCATCTAATTCAAGAATGGCAAAATACAAATGCTCTTTTGAATCGAAAAACTTATAAAAAGAGCCTTGTGCGATTCCGCATTCGTCCGTGAGATCTTTAATGCTCGTTTTTTTTAGACCGAATGCTCCGAACTTCCTCCTCGCAACTTCGATTAATTTTTCTCTGATTTTTTCCATTTCCTCCTTATGAAAACCTCGTGGCGCCATCGGTAATTCCTCCTGTTCTTATAGCAAAATGCAATCATTCGTGCACTTGCGTGTGAATTTATTTATTTTTTATTCACATGTTCATTTTAAGCAACAAATCACCACAAAGTCAACATCCTTCACATTTTTGTCACGGACCTGGGGTGTGAACTTTTGTTCACACCCCAGGTCCGTGACAAATTCTTTAACATAAACGTAGTATAAAAAAATTTAAAATAGTATAATAAATGTAAATTCACTGGAGAGAGGGAAGACACATTGACCAAATTGCTAGAATCATTGTTTGACAGATTGGATGAATTGTATCCTGAAATGGTTCAGCTTCGCCGGCATTTTCACGAAAACCCGGAGCTGTCCTTTCAAGAAGTGGAAACGCCCGCAACAATAGCATCCTACTTGAACGAGCTAGGCATTGAATATCAGGAAAACGTAGGCGGCCAGGGAGTTGTCGGAACGATTCGCGGCGCTTTCCCGGGGAAGACGGTTGCTCTTCGCGCCGATTTTGACGCTCTGCCAATCCAGGAGGAAAACGACATCGACTACAAATCGAAAAACCCCGGTGTCATGCATGCATGCGGTCATGATGCACACACCGCGACGTTGCTTGTATTAGCAAAAGCATTGCAGGAAAGAAAGGCAGAGCTGCACGGCAATATCGTTCTCATTTTTCAATTTGCCGAGGAACTGTCTCCTGGCGGGGCAAAACCAATGATTGAAGCCGGCTGCCTGGACGGCGTTGATGTTGTTTTCGGAACACATGTATGGGCAACCCTTCCAGTGGGAAAAGTGGGATATTGCTCCGGACCGGCAATGGCTGCTGCCGACGGCTTTGACGTGACCGTTATCGGTAAAGGAGGGCACGGTGCGGCGCCTCATGAAACCATAGATTCGCTCGTCGTCGCTTCAACCCTCGTTACAAATATGCAGCAAATTGTTAGCCGCAATGTTGATCCACTGAAGTCGGCCGTTGTCAGCGTCGGCTCCTTCCATGCCGGTGAAGCGTTTAACGTTATCTCAGATACTGCAACCCTTCGCGGAACTGTCCGCACATTTGATTCGGACGTGCAAGATAGCATTATGGAAAAACTCGAACGTTATATAGCAGGAACTTGTGAGGCAGCCGGAGCCACGTATGAATATTACTATCATAAAGGGTACCCGGCACTTATCAACCATGAAGAAGAAACTGAACATGTCGTGGAAAGCGCCCGCTGCGTTGTCGGAGAGGAAAACGTCGTGAAGCTGGATCCTGTCATGGGAGGAGAGGATTTCGCCTACTACTTGCAGCACCGTCCTGGAACCTTTTTCTTTACCGGAGCTGGAAATGCAGAAAAAGGCATCGTCTATCCTCACCATCATCCGAAGTTCAATATCGATGAGCAAGCGATGCTGATAGCAGGAAAAGTAATGGCAAAAGCAACATGCGATTACCTTGTGCAATCATCAGCTCAAACGCCGGAAAACACAGTAAGTGTCAGTTCAAAAAGGAGGACATAACAGTCGAGGCGACGCAGGATCGAGCAGGGCAGCATACTCAGCACGTACGTGAGCAGCACAGTGACAAGGCAATGATGAGATTCGCAGGCGCTGTTTCCTGCACTTATTGAATATCCCCATCCCCCTTACTGTAAAATTGCGGCTCTTCGCTATTTGGTGTGAGAATAGCGAAAAAAACATAGTCGATTTGATATGGAGCCTCTGCGGGCATGACACACTAGCAAAGCCACAAGTATCATGGGATATTGGCTTTCGCTATTCATGCTATCATGCCCGCCACTCCACATAAAATCTCCAAGTCTATTCTTATTTATAAAAAAGATGGTGTTCCTCATGTCAAATTGAAAGTAGCCAGCATAGTGGAGAACAAACAAAAAAAAGTTGAATAAGTCTAATGGTTGTCTCTATCTGTAAAAAGTGAATCGGCACGTTAAATTGTTGCTTTTTAACGCTAATTGATATGTTATTTTGAACTTTGTACCTCTGCATCGAACCCGTTAATATAAAATGAACCCAATTTTTCCATCACCATCAAGCCGCTTTATCCAGACTTGCCATGAAACAGGAACCAGAACCCTTTCCTTTGCAAAATTTAGTCAAGCCTCTTTGCAGGAACCCCAATAACAATTTTGCTTAAACCCGGCAGCTCCTGCTCCCTTCCTCCGTGTCTGCTGCTTTTTTTTATCCTTAGCTAAAAGCTGCCTTCCTATCAGCCCATGTCTAAAAACGGGCTTTCTCATTTAAAAAATCTCTGTAAAACACCATAAACAGATAATGAAATAAAACCATTTCCTTTTTCCTTTCTACTACTACACCATTTTCCTCCGTAACAACTGCCAATCCCCCACCCAACACATGATCACACCGCTCTCCCCCCTGTCTTTCCATCATCATGATAGTTCATTTTTACAAAAGAAAGCTGTTTTCTCTTTATTTTTCTTGACGCGCAACGTAAAAAAAATGTATACTCCTCGTGTACTATTCCATGTAATACACTCGATACAAGAATAAGTTCCATCCATTTTCAGGCTTATGCTTTTTTATTTGATAAAAAAAGGTGGTGAGGCCGTGTATTTTAACATTGATCCGAAAAAAAACATCCCTTTGTATGAACAAATCATTCATCAAGTGAAGGAAATGTGCGCAAAAGGGATACTGAAACCGAACGAAAAGCTGCCGTCAGTTCGTGAGCTGTCATCACAGATTGTCATTAATCCAAACACAGTCAGTAAAGCATATCAAGAGCTGGAACGCCAAGGAGTCATCATCACCATTCGCGGGCGGGGAACGTTTATTTCAGAGGATTTCGATCAAACCTATGATCCAAGGCTGGTGGAAAAATTAAGGCAGTCATTAAAGCAAGTCATTATTGACAGTCATTACGCAGGGATCTCGAGAGAAGAATTAATACAGTGGCTTGAAGATGTCTACAATGAGATAAGGGGGGATACTAGTGAGAGTTAAGCATCTGTCAAAGAAAATTCATCAAAAAGAAATTTTGTCCGACATCGACTTTGAAGTAAAATCGGGAAGCATCGTCGGCATCATCGGCAGAAACGGTGCAGGCAAAACGACTCTCCTCCGCACGATGACCGGCATTCTGAATCCGACAAAAGGGGATGTCCTCTTAGAGGAAGAAAGCATCTTTAAGAATCCGAAATTAAAGGAATATATCATCTTTGTTCCCGATTCCTCCGAAGCGCTGAAATCCTACAGCACCGCTGAAATCCTGACCATATATAAAAGCATTTATCCGCGCTTTGACGAAAAATATTTTCATGAACTGATGGAACGCTTTTCTTTAACCTCAGTGGATAAAATAGAGAAATATTCCAAGGGCATGAAAGCACTTTTTTCCCTTGTCATCGCCTTTTCGACACGGGCCAAATATGTTATATTGGACGAACCTACGGATGGCCTGGATGTGATTGCCAAAAAACAAATATTGAAGATTCTTGTTGAGGAAGTGGCTGTTCACGATGTGTCAATCATCATCTCTTCCCACCGCCTGGACGAATTGGAATTCATGGCCAATGACATCGTCCTTATTCGCAACGGCAAAGTGGACGGGCACTATGAACTGGATACGATGAAAGGCTTGTATAAAAAAGCTCAGGTCGTATTTCAGGAGTACATGCCGGAAGTATTTAAAAACCACGTTACCGTCCTTAATCAAACAGGCAGAGTATACACCGTCATCATCGACATGAATGATAAGAAGATGGAGGAACTGCTCAAACAGCATCAGCCGCTGCTATATGAAGAGCTGCCGATTTCCTTGGAAGATGTATTTGTTGCTAAGCTGGGAGGTGATGAGTTTGTTTCATAAAGCGCTTTGGTATCAAAATTATAAACAAACTCGCATGGTAGTCTGGATCTTGTTAGTCCTTTATATCGTACATCTTCCGTTTCAGACATTGCTGACAATCGAATCATGGAGAAAGCAATTAGAGGAATTATCCCTTTACCCGGACTGGAGTTTGGAAATATTACCTTTTGAGATTTTAGGTATTTTTTCCAGAGGTATTCTTCCATTCATCTTAATGTTTACGATTATTTTATTTGCCTGCATGCTGATTGGCAGCGAGCGCAATACAAGGAGAATGGACTTCACGTTTTCTCTGCCGTTTTCGCGGAAAGATCTGTTTCTCGCTAAACTTCTTTACGGCGGAGCAATGATCATCGTTTTCCACACCAGCAATTTCCTGATTGCTTATTGGATTTTGAAACAGTCGGAATTCAGCTATGTCTTGGATTTAGTTAAAATCATTCAAATATACTACGGGCCGCTCTTAGGGCTATTGCTTATTTTTTCTTTTGCCATGTTTATCGGGACAATTTCAGGGGAAATGATCTCCCAGATCGCCATGACCGTCATTTTCGGCGTGTTTCCTCCCGGATTTGGCTTACTGCTTGTTTATTTTTTCGAAATTAATTTCCATTACTATTTTATCGAGAACTTCTACCCAACGTGGATCGAAAATTTCACCATTTTGTTTTATACCTTTAATCACCCGGAAAGCGTCGTCCAACTGCTTTATCCGGTAATCGGAACCGCTGTTTTTACCGCGCTCGGCATTGTCCTGTACGAACGGAACAACATTGAGCACAACGGTGAATTTCTAATCTTCAAAGTGCTTCATCCGATCTTTTTAATCGGCATGACCTTTTGCTTTTCCTTGCTGGGAGGAATGATCTTTACATCCCTCACTCCATGGAATGTGCAATCACTGGAGATCGTGACGTACTGGGTCGGAGCGGGCGTGTTCTTTCTGTTCTCCTATTTGATCACAAAACGGGTGCTGCGCATGAACCTTCTCGTCAAAAATAAATAATTGTCATAAATTCGTCACGGACCTGGGGTGTGAACAAAATGTTCACACCCCAGGGGTCTTCCAGTTTTTTTGCATTTCCTTGACGGTTTCCCACATTGTCCATGCCTGTTGCAGCTGCGTTCTTTCAAACCAGTTGATTTCATCCGCGCCGGACATAACGTTTCGCAGCTTCGACGGAGACAGACCGCTCCAATCACAAATGTCCTCGAAGGAAGCCTCTCCTCGTTCCAATAAATTGGCTATTTTTTCCAATACTTTGTCACCACCAACGCCGCTTTCCCGGGAACGAGCCGCAACGGAACCAGCTCTCATCGTATTCAATAACTGGGTCAGGTTCTCCAGTCCGATGTACTCGGAAATGATACTGATCATATACTTTTCCCGTTCCACCGCCATAGAGGAGTGAATTCCGGTGAGATGCCCGCCGTTCCCTTTGCTTGAGGCAGAAGCAACAGTCGGCGGCGAAGTATGTAACTTCCGCAATGCCAATTCTGTTTTAAAAAAAATCATTCGTTCCGGCCAGGAAAAACTGATGGAATGGCGGTTATTATTTTCAGTCAAAACGGCAAGCGTTGAGTCATCCCATACTATCCAGGGCAAGTTCCCATGGTGATTGCACCATTGCGTGAATCCTTTCATCACTTGAGAATAAACGGGAGCAAGCCACCAGTCGGAGTAATTCGCATGAACACCTTTATTCTTTTTCCAATGCTGAAAAACCGGACGAATATAGGAGCGGAAGGCGTCGCCGCTGACGATTAACCCATCAAAAGACTGCAGTTGCACCGCTGCTATTTCCGTCATTTCGCACCATTCTCCACGCTTTCGCCTTCCACTTCCACCTCTGCACCGACTCCAGCTGACATTCACCAAAAGAGCTTTCATCCTTTTCCACGCTCCTATGAATCAAATTAATCATTCATAGAACGTCAAATTGCTCCGAAATGTTTCGTTAAAGCAAGCTGCCCACTATCCTCTGCCCTCGCCCACTTCCCACTCATCCGGTGCTTCATCACATCAGCGTCTAAGCCAGTCCACCGCCATAAAACTTAAAATGCGCCATGAAAAAGCCAGCCAATCAGACATTTCAACCATTCACATTTACATACTGTGAACGCTTTCTTCACACAGAACGCACCAGTTTCCACAAATATGAAACTCGTTGACTTTGAAACATTGGCAGCCCTTCTCTCCTATTTTTGCAGCAAAGGCTGCAGTAAATAACTGATGCCGAAAGTGGCGCTGCCTACAGCAACAATCCCCCACCAAGGAAACAGCACCGCACCGGCAACAATACCAATAACCGTCATGCAAGGGAAATTCGTCCAAAACACACTTTTCCTCGTATACAACGCTAATTTTTCCCGCTCCCAGTCATATGCCCGGAGAAAAGTATTTCGCTTCATTTCCACAACATAAGAATTATTTAAATGAAGAAACATGATGATTGCAATAAACCACACAATCCATTTCAAGACGCTTGGAAGAATCAGCAAAGCGAACAGACAGGTCCCTGTCAGCTGCAGCATCAGCATGCGCCTGTTCTTATTGCGAAGCAAGTACTTCATGTGAAGTTCGATAATTACTTTTTCCGGTGTACGCTTAGAAAATATCGTTCCCGATTTCCGGAAAAACCACGGCCGCTTATTCGATTTCGCTGTTTTCACCTGCTGAAACTGCGGAGCACCAACCATTCCCGCACTCATGAGCATCGTTGACATAAAACGATATTTCAACGTTATTTCATTTGCAAGCTCGTCTAAAAAAACACTTGTTTTATGCATGCGAACAACCAAAACAAACCATGTCAGCGTAAAAATAATCAATAAACAACCTGCCATTAGCAGCAACTGATTCGTTTTCGCCGCGTCCCAGAGATGAATCATTCCCCAATACACCGCAGCACTGCTTCCCATAAATATTGTGTTCATAATATAATATCGCCAGCCGCGAAAGCGAAACTGCAGTAGCTGCCGGATTGCCGGAATCAGCAGACTGCCCGACCAGCAAAGGAAAAATAATGCTACCAGAAAAGCAATGTTTTTTTCCAACTGCACAAGAAAAAGCGGGGCAAGAATAGCGAAGACTACAACAAGAATAATGAAATGCACCGTTGCAGAGTAGAAGACGCCCAATTTTTTTAACTGTCGATACCCATGGTGATATTGCCGCAAAAATAACTGATCCGCTCTTTCGATAAAAAACCGCAAACTTCCCGCTGCCATCAAGAGAAACAGCACAGCAAAAATAATCGTTTCTATTGGAAACATCATGGCGGAAAGGTCCCATTCGTCCCGCCACCATTTCCAATAATTGTATCCCCCGATCACCAAAACAGGGAGGATTACATACAACCAGACAATCCAGTCAATTGCCGTTTTGCACAATGCTTTCAGTTGACGGAAATGATCCGCCACCCGTTGCAAAAAAAGAGTTTTTACCGAGAATGTTTGTTTCAAAGTAGCCTCACCCCAACAACTTATCAAAGCAATCCATTAACGCGGCTCCAGGCAGCTCTGTATACTTGCGAATATGATCGAGCGTTCCATTGACAATCATTTCTCCATCATCAATCAACGCAAAGCTGTCGCAATATTTTTCAGCTGTGTCCAGGACATGGGTGCTCATTAGAATACCTGCCCCCCGCGCTTTTTCCTTTTGAATATAATGCAAAAATTGTTTTGTTGCTCTTGGATCGAGACCGATGAACGGCTCATCAACAATATAAACATCAGGCTCCGTCAAAAGAGCAACAATGATCATCAGCTTCTGCTGCATTCCTTTAGAAAAGCTGGCCGGCAAGTGATGGATAACGTGTTCCATCTTAAAATCGTTCAATAAAACCGAAGCACGGGATTTCCAGACGCTTCGATTCATGTTACAAACAGCTGCTGCAAATTCAATATGCTCCCACAAAGTAAGCTCTTCGTAAAACGAAGGCTGCTCAGGTATATATGCATACCGCCGCTTGCTGCTCGGAAAGCGGACTTCGCCATCCATGACCGGCAGCATGTCGAGGATTGCTTTTATCGTTGTGCTTTTCCCCGCCCCGTTCGCGCCGATTAATCCAACTAATTCGCCTGCGCCGACATGAAAGCGGATATTCCGTACCGCATCGCGGGAATCTTGATACCCTGCATTCGTTATGCTGACATCTAGGACATACATTTGTACCACCTGTTTTCTCTCTTTTTGGCTTTTTTAGAAAGGTTTTTTTTATAAAGAAATTCCTTTTAGCTATTGGTCCGATCGTTAACCAAGAAAGTGCTTCGTTCTCCCGTTTTAGTCTGTTTTGAGGAGATCCGCCACCAACAAAGATTACGAAAACAGCCTTTGGAGAAGCTGGCTGCTTATTACTGTCGTTTCATTTCTATGTTAATTCCATGATAACAGATGACGTTGCGGAAGGGGCAAGGAAAAAACGAGTGGAAACAACAAGTACCACTCATCTCTGAGGCAAACGAAGTTCGGCCGGTACGGATGCTGAAAGGAAGCGTTCCTTTTGTTTTGTAGCAGCATTCTTTCCTCATTGGTCAATGGTGTAGTTGTACGTTCCATCAATCAAAAGGATTAACAACGATCTTCTTGAACAGCGCTCTAGATAATGTTTTTTCACCAGCGCTCAGTTCAAGTCAGCCGCTGCTCTTTCAAATCCTTGATATCTCGTTCCCTGAAAGGTCAGCTTCCCGGTATCCCCTTCTGCTAGCTGACCGTATTCTTTTCCCGACACTTTCATTTCAATCCGGTCACCGCTTTCTACTTCAAATGTCACATAATACGTTGTCGTTGTATGATGATGGCGGTGATGATCAGTACCTGTGGCATGCGCCGATCTGGAAACATCCGTCCGTTTCGCTGCCACCTTGCTGTTTACCGTCAGCACCGGCTGTTTGTTGTTGGAAGACCATTCTCCCACACCGCGAACAAGCTGAAAAATAATGACACCTGCTACCAGCATAAAGAAAACGATAAAGATGGAATCAAATGATGTAGAAAACGGGTCATTCATTACTCCGAATAAAACAACCATAAAAACCCCTCCACAAATTTTTGAAATTATTGTAGTTATATAACGTTTCACTGCTGCGGAAGTTTCAAAAAAATGAAGCAGGATATGTCATGCCGATCTAATTGCGGGATTGTCCTCCATAATATTGCCGAAACCGAAAAAAAAGAAAAAGCGCCGCGCCTCGTACTTCCTGCCACTGCTTTGTCCACCTTTTTATAAGACAACGTCCCCTTATTTCGGGGACATGGTCCCGCACAATTTTGTGAACTTTCACTTGTAAGCCGAGCATTTTTGGAGAAAGTAAAAGCAAGGGAGGATACTGTTAATGGACTTGGCATTATTATTGGAATACGCATGGGTTCTACTTGTATTAATCGGCTTAGAAGGCATTCTTGCCGCAGACAATGCTTTAGTTTTAGCCATCATGGTAAAGCATCTGCCGGAAAAGGACAGGAAAAAGGCGTTATTTTACGGGCTGGCAGGCGCATTCATTTTTCGTTTCAGCTCCTTGTTTATTATTTCCTTCCTTATTGACGTTTGGCAGGTGCAAGCCATCGGGGCAATTTATTTATTGTACATCAGCTTTCATCATTTATTGAAAAAATATGTTCTTCAAAAAAACGACAATCGCCGTGAGAAAGTAAAAAAACTGAAAAAAGGATCGGGATTTTGGATGACTGTTTTGAAGGTGGAAATTGCCGATATCGCGTTTGCGGTTGATTCGATTCTTGCCGCCATTGCCTTGGCATTAACTTTGACACCAACAGGACTCTTTCAAATAGGTCAACTAGACGGCGGACAATTTATCGTCATCCTCACCGGTGGTTTAATCGGGGTCATCATTATGCGCTTTGCCGCTACTTACTTTGTCAGGCTACTGCATCGCCGTCCCGGTTTGGAAACGGCTGCGTTTCTTATCGTCGGCTGGGTGGGGATAAAACTGGTGGTTTATACTTTGGCACACCATGATATCGCTGTTCTCAATGAACATTTTCCCGAATCCACTTTGTGGAAAGGAATCTTTTGGACTGTTCTGATTATCATCGCCGCTGCAGGCTGGCTGTTAACAGGACGCGCAAGAAAAAACGATGAAAATAAAGATGTTGAACAATCATTATCAAATCAAGAAGAGCTGTTGCAGAAGCCGCCGCCTAAAATATAGCACCACTGCGTGGGACCCCATTTCCCTTTCGAATACACTGACATGCCTTTAAGAGTGGGGCTGTGTCAAAAGCCAAAACCATTTTTTTTAAAATATCAGGGCAATGGCTCCGTGCTTGTCTCTTCCTCTGCAAGCACAGCTAAGATGACTATCCGTCGAGACAACTCGATGGGAAAGGCATCGTAGCTTGGCTCGTCGCTGCACGCTCGATAGGAAAAACCACTCCTATCGGGCTTTTGAAAAGATGCAGCGGCTTCGCTCCTTGTCTCTTCCTCTGCCAGTATTGCACTGATGTCGATCCAAGCCAAGTGTCATCGCGCGCGATGACACAATGAGACAGCTCGCAGCTTCTCGGTGAAGTGTGGCTCATTGCTTCGGAGGTGTCTCAAAAGGGAAATAACACCCTTCTGAGACACCCCCTACGACAAGAAAAATCGACCACGAATTTGTTGCTTCCGGTCGATTTCCCTCTGCATTTCATTGATTCCTTTTTTCCTCTCATGGGATGCCCACAGTCCCGGACGCCAGTTCAACTACCTTCCGCTCAGAATTCAGGAGCAGTGGAAGGAGGCTATTTGTCTCGTATCAAAACCTGCATAATCCCAACGGTATTGGCGAGGTCGCCAACGATAGCCGGCCACGGATGTTCTTCCAATAAAGGTCGGCCAAAACCAAAAACGGCGACCGCTTTCTAATGTCACATACGTATATCGGTGCAAGCAGTGCTGCATAGCTCCTGGATCCACCGCATAGACACCCGCGCCAATAGGCGGCGGAGCAGACGGTCCTGACGGCGGACCGCCGGGCAATGTTGTTCCGGGAGGTGGTCCCGGCGGCGGCGCCGGAGGTGAACCAGGTGGCGGGGCTGGCGCAAATCCTCCTTGCTGCCCTCCCGGCCCTGGCCAGTGACTCCCGCCGGCGGGCCATTGCTGCTGTTGGGAATTGGGAAACAACAAGTTCATCACTTGCTGCCATGGTCTTTGATTGTACATGCAAATTACTCCTTTCTGGTCTCTCCATATACAATATGTCCGCCGAAAACCACGGTGCTTGCCTATCCAATGCCCAATTTTGCCGTCCCTAAAAGAGCGTGTTCAAAAAGGCAATAGTTCCGTACGATGCGCCCAATTCCGCCTAAATGCTGCCCACGTCCTGCATCTGCGGTTACTCGATGCAAATTTACTCGACGAAGCACATTCAGGTTGCATTTGTGAGCAACGGCGGAATGTCCGCCATCCTGGCTCCGAGAAAACCACTCACAGCCGGCCTGAAAAGAATGCATCGGCTCCACCCATTGCCTCTTCCTCTGCAAGCATAGCTTTGACGAATATCCAAGTGCCATCGCGCGCGATGACACAATGAGACAGCTCGCAGCATTTCAGTGAAGTACGGCTCATTGCTTCGTGCTTGATCAAAAAGTAAAAACCGATCTTTTTGAACAAACACTAAAAGCAAAAAATTCATACCACATCCTCATCCTGTTCAGTCAGGATGAGCGGCTCTCCGGTTGTAATCAAAATAGTATGTTCATATTGCACCGATAGGCTGCCGTCAACGGTTCGCGCAGTCCAGCCGTTATTATCCATCTTGGAAGCCCACAGTCCTGCGTTAATCATCGGTTCGACAGTAATCGTCATACCTTCTTTTAATCGTTTTCCCTTTCCCCGTTGTCCATAATGAGGAATGTCCGGCTCCTCATGCATGGACGGACCGATACCATGTCCAGCAAAATCTCTGACAATACCGTAATGATACGGTTCAATAAACGCTTCGATGGCTGCCCCGATATCACCTACTCGCTGGCCGTCCTTCGCTTCCTTCACCCCCGTGTACAATGCTTTCTTCGTTACTTCGCATAGCTTTCGCACGTCATCGGACACATTCCCCACAGGATACGTCCATGCCGAATCTGCCAGACCGCCATTTAAATTGACAACAAAATCAATGGTTACTATATCGCCGTCTTCTAAAGGGGTGCTTCTTGGGAAACCGTGACATATCTCATCGTTAATGGAAGCGCATGTAGCAAATTGATAGCCCCGGTATCCTTTTTGTGCCGGAGTTGCCCCGCGGGCTCTCATATATTCTTCCACAAAGGCGTCAATGTCAAGAGTGGAAACCCCTGGTCTAATTATTTTCGCTATTTCTCGATGAATCCTTGCAACGAGAAGTCCGGCCTCCTGCATCAGCCGGATTTCTCTCTCTGATTTACGTTGGATCACTGCTTTACTCCTTTCATCCGCATGCATTTTTGTATATTTTAACATAATTATGTAAAAAAGTTTGCAACCAAGACCTGCTGACGGTCCATGTAAAAATACTGATTACACCAGCGGCGATCCGAAAGGCTAAATCACCAGATTTTCTGCATTATATACCTGACGTCTTTAAACCGGCACGGCTCATCCATCCTTCCGTGAAGCCCCAGCTTCAAAAAATCCCGGAAGCTGCTTGATACCCAGCCTCCGGGATTTTCTTTTTCACACTTAATTTTATTCACCTAATCGTTTATTTCCTTGAATTTCTATATTCTCGTTTTTCCTGATTTCATCGCTGATTTCTTCCCTTGATGTATCAAAGCGCAACAGATCCCCGTAAATGATTCGGTCGGAGTAAGACAGCTGCTGTTGCACCTCTTCCAGATACGGACCGCAAAGCGCTTCTTTTTCCTCCTCATCAACCGGTTCTTCCGTCTCCTTGGAATAGCAGACACCGCTTGTATAAATCGCATCCTCGGTGATAAAGGTGCCGTCTCTGAAGATAACAAGCTCTTTACGATCTTCGGAAAATAAATCCTTGCCGAAAATCACTTGATTATCCACCTGAATTCCTAATAAATGGAGCAGCGTCGGACGCAAATCGATTTGTCCGGAAACAGTGGAAAGGGTTTCGCCCTCCACCCCAGGTATATGAATGATTAACGGTACCTGCTGAAGCTGCGCTTCTACAAAAGGAGTGATTTCTTTGTCAAGATAATAAGACATCGCCTTGTTATGGTTGCTTGAGATACCGTAGTGATCTCCATAAATGACGATCATTGAATCTTCATAAAGTCCGTTTTCCTTTAACTCATCAAAGAAGACGCGGATTGCTTCATCCATATATCTGACAGTTGGAAAATAGCGGTTCAATGTCCGGCTGTTCGAATCAAACTGATCAATATAGGAGTCTTCTTCATCCAGTTCAAATGGAAAATGATTCGTTAAAGTAATCAGCTTCGTATAAAACGGCTGCGGCATATCCAGCAAATGCTCCACGGATTGCTCCATAAACGGAATGTCCTTCATCCCCCAGCCGACGCTGTCTTCTTCCGTGACTTCATAATCTTCCACCGTATAAAAACGGTCGTAGCCAAATTGATCATACATGATGTTGCGGTTCCAGAAGCTCCCGTTATTTGCGTGAAGGGACGCTGTATAATAACCATTTTCATTCATGATTTCCGGAAGTGCATAATATTCATTGCTCGGATGGGTGAAAAATACCGCGCCTCTCGCCAATGGATAAAGAGAATTGTCTACTATAAACTCGGAATCAGACGTTTTACCCTGGGCAGTCTGATGATAAAATTCTTCAAAATAAATGCTGTCTCCAATCAATTCATTTAAGAATGGCGTAATTTCTTCTCCGTTGACCGTACTGCCGATAACGAAGTTCTGTAGTGATTCCGCTGATATCAGAATAACATTTTTTCCTTTGGCAACGCCGAATAAATCCCGGTTCACCGTTTCTTTCTCTTCTTCGATATATTCATTGATTTCCAGCAGTTCTTCCTCGCTGGCAAAAACTCGTTGCGCTCGTGATGTTGCATGAAGATATGTGTCATACAGATGGAAATTATAAATACCGATATTTTTTACAATCAGCTCACGGTCAAAGGAACGGGTCAAAAGCTGTGGCCTTTCGATGTTTGCAAAGCTTAAATTGACAATTCCGATCACAAGTACTGTCGCCAAATACGGTGTCAGCTGACGAAAGGACAGTTGACTGAACGTAAGCTCGCCCCTTTTTTTCTTTATAAAATAGAGCACGCCGAAAAATACGGCAAAATCAGTAAGATACAAGATATCGCGCCATTGCACCAACTCGATGATGCTGGAGCTTAAGTCCGCGGCATTTCCGCCGACCAACAGCAATGGGATTGTAATATAATCCGTGAATTCCCGGTGATAGACACCATTTGCATAAAGAATGATAGTCGCGAAGACGGCAAAAACAACGGCATACGTGAGCTGTCTTGGTTTTTTCCTCGTCATAATCAACCCAGCCGCCAAAATAAATGTCGGGAGCGGATTTAATACCATGATGATTAACTGTCTCCAGTTATCAATCGTAATTGAGTAATCAACCAATGAAACGATGATCGTTTTCATCCACAAAAAGAAAAAAAGGACAAAAATAATCGGATTTACTTTAATCAAATTCTTTATAAACCTTATAAACCTCATAAGCAATTGCCTCCACAAAACTATTATTCATATACTCTTTAATTTTTCTCTCTATATATAATCAATCTTGCTTTTTACCGTAAATCATGGTTTTGCAAGATTGATACTATTATAGACGGAACCGGCTGACAAAATGTTTCAAAATCATTAAAAATAGTCCATTGTACTTACTTTACGAATGATGCAATCAGTTTTTCATTATACTATACAATATTTCGATTTGCCATTACAAATTCAGGAAACCCACCAATCATTCCACTGTTTCGTCGCACTTTTCATTTCCGGAACATTCATGACCATCCGATTTCATTAGTTTACAGTTCTTTTGCAAAACGATTAAGTTCACTTTCATTTGTTGAACTTGTTATGGTGGATTGTTAGGATGGCTCCAATACCTGATAAACGGTTTTGCCTGGTTGATGCAGTCAGTACATCTGCCGAGGAGCCGCAGGTATACAGCACAAAGGAGGTTGAAACGATGCAGCGCATTGATAAGAAAAAAACGATCAAGTCTGTCAGTATGGCGACTGTCATCGCAGTGACTTTACTTGCAGGAGAACAGGTATACGCGAGCGATGAAACGGACGAACTCGAGCTTGGCGAAAAGTTATTGTACCAGGGAGTCGTTCACGAGCATGTTATCGAACTGCAGGAAAAATTGGCAGAAAATCAGCTGCTGGAAGAAGTGGATGACGAGCAGATAAACGAATTGACATATTACTCTGAAGAGATTGCCGAAGCCGTCAAGCAGTTTCAGAAGGAGCATGAACTGGTAGTCGACGGGATAGCGGGAATACAGACACTAAGCGCGCTAAGCGGCCTTGAAAAAGGGGACGAAGGTTTCTTAATCGAAGAATTACAAACGGATTTAAAAGAGCTTGGTTATTATCCGTTTTCCGTCGACGGGATTTTCGGCTCCAAAACGGAGGAAGCGCTCATTCAATTTCAAAGCGATTATCAAGCGGAGGACAGCGAGGGAGTAGCCGGTCCTGATACTCTCCGGCTGTTACACGAACAAACCCGGTTCAGTACAGGAAAGGAAGGGGTCGAAAACACCAACACTGTCGCTGATAGTGGTGCGGAGAGCAGTGAAAAGAAAACCGCCGATTCTGCCGATGAAGTGATGACAATGGAAGCAACGGCGTATACTGCATATTGCGACGGATGCTCAGGTATTACCGCAACCGGTATTGATCTTCGCTCCCAACCGGACATGAAGGTTGTTGCCGTTGATCCGGAAGTAATCCCGTTAGGAGCCGTCGTGGAAGTCGAAGGATATGGACGGGCCGTCGCTGCTGACACAGGCGGAGCAATAACCGGCAGCAGGATTGACTTGCATATGCCTACGAAAGAGGATGCGGTTCATTTTGGACGCCGGCAAGTAAACGTGAGAATTATTGAAGCACCTTAATATTTTTTGAGACACTGCCCCTAGAAAAAGGCCGCTTTTCACCTTTTTTCCAGGGGCTTATTTATGGATGACCATTCAGCAAGCTTCTCAAATGCCGGATTGTTTTTCATACACCTTCAAATGCTGGTATATTAAGCGCAGGAGCGGTGTTTCAATCCCGTAACGTTCAGCAAGCAGCAGTAAGTATCCCTGCAGATGATCCGCTTCAATCATCGAACCTTTTTCCATATCCCTCAGCATGGATGATTTCATTGTCGGCGACTGCTTTTCAATGATGCGCATTTGCTTTTCCACAATGCCGTCGGCAATCGGCGCGCCGGCTGCTTCCATCGTTAACCGGATTTCTTCAAATAGTTGTTGAATATATGTCCGACCTTCCAGCGTGTCGCGAATCGGTCCGATCGGTGATCTCATCAATGAAGTAATTCCCGATAAAGTGGAAATAAACAAATATTTATGCCACATTTCCTGCTGGATGGCATCGCTTAGGCGAAAGGAAGCTTTCGTTCCGCTGAAAGCCTGCTCAATCTCCTTTGCCCGCTCGGTTACTTGCCCGTTCCATTCTCCGAAAACCACTTCATGGGCAGGGCTTGTCTGCAAGATATGGCCTTCGGCATCCACAGTGGATTCCACAAAACACATTCCGCCAAACACCTGGTCAGGTGAAAAATAACTCCTGATCTCCTCCATATGTTCAATACCATTCAACAACGGAATAATGACTGTGTAGTCACGGACAAAAGGTTCAATCGCTTTCAAGCCGTCTTCCAGATGATAAGCCTTTGTCGTCAACAACACGACATCAAAAGGCTCGTCCGCTGCAGTTTTTACTAATGTTTTCGGACGAAAGACCGCATCTCCATGCACACTCTTCATCACCAGCCCGTCCGTTTTTAATTGGCGCTGTCGCTGTTCCCGGACAAGAAACGTCACATCTTCTCCCTTTTCCATTAACCTTCCGCCAAAATAGCCGCCGACGGCACCTGCACCGAGAATAAGAATTTTCATTGTCTGACCCCTCTCTATGATCTTTTACCCTTTCCTTTGTTATTTTCTACACAGCAGGAATAATTCCTTCTAGGCCATGTTCATGTTCAAAAACAACGGGGCGGCCAATATATTTTGTATGCTCCGGTGCTACTCTGGAGCAACTTCAATATCTTCTATCTGCACACCATTTTCTTCCAATATTTGACGAATCACTCTCGAGTATTTTGCAACATCCTGATCATAAGGAATACTGACAGAATCTCCTGAACTAGTTACAAAAACATATTCTGTAATCGACCGGGTTCCTCCACCTTTTTGCATCATTCGGCGAGCCTCGGTGATGTCCTCCCATTTATAAGAAGTCTCAGAATATGAGAACAGCTGATTATAGTAAACTCCTGCATCATCCATGTAGTAATAGTTCGCTGTACCAGAAGCACATATCGGAATGGAAACTAGAAGCAGCACGCTGAAAATCCACGAATGCTTCAGCTCCTTTCCTTTTTTTTCCTTCCATAACCTCGTGATTAAATACGCGATCAATACAAACGGAATCCACAGCATCCCCGCTCCAAAAGTAAGATATGCAGTTACCGGCGCATTAAAAAACCAATGACTTCTAGAAAAATAAATAATGTCTTGCAATACGATAATGAAGACGATCGACGTAAGTACACTGAGTAGCACAAAGATGATGCTGATAACAACAACCACCACTGTCAGACGGTCTGAATCCACGTTTTTAATGAGCCTTAACAAGTTAACAGCCTCCCAATTCTTTTGATGAGCCACCGTACTCCACGGATACTTGAGCACACAGGAAAAAATTCGCGGGTAATTATCGCAGTTTTCACCTTGTTTTTAACGGTAAAAATAGATATTATTGTTAGATTTTTATCCAGCACTATTCATCATACCATGAATGACCATATGAAAACTCCTTATCTTGGAATTTTTTTTGCACTTGCTTGTTGTCAAAAAACTTAGCCGACGACGAAACGAACTACTGGGCTGTCACATGACACGGACTTCAGACACAAATGCTTTGCGCAACAACTTCTGACCGTTTTTGTGTATAATGAATGGGATCTTTTTTACATACATAAATATGTGATCAAAAGATATTGAAGACGAAAGGAGCAATCACTAACGATGAATAAATGTTATGTTGAAAAGCTCGATTTCAGCAATCTTGAGCGGCTGGAAGAGAATTTCAAGGCATTGCTGAACATGCCGCTGGAAACATTGGAAGAAATGGAGACTTGGCTGCAAGCGCAATCTGAGCTTTACGATGCCATGCAAGAGAGTCTGTATGGACATTACATTGATTTTCAATGCCAAAGTGATTCGGAAGCGGCAAAAAACGCTTTTGAATATGATCAGAAAAATGTGGAGCCACTATTTAAACGGTATGTGGCCGCCCTTGATGAACAGTTTCTGACTTCTCCAGCGAAGGCGTTGTTAGACAAGAAATTTTATGCACAATTTCTTAAGAGAAAGCAAAATGCCAAAGAGCTGTTCCGCGAAGAAAATGTGGAGCTTGAAATTGAAGAAGATCGACTGACAACCAATTATTTTGAGCATACCGGCGGTCTGACTGTCGATTGGAACGGCGAGGAAAAAACATTGAGTCAGTTGCAGCAGTATTTTGAAGACGCCGACAGCGAAGTGCGGAAGCAGGCTTTCACCCTTACAAGCGAAGCGTTTCTTTCTAAACAAAAAGAACTGCAGACAATTATGTCCGAACTGATCACCTTGCGCCAACAAAAAGCAAAAAATGCTGATCTGGCAAACTACCGTGACTTTATGTTTAAAAAATATGAAAGATTCGATTATTCACCGGAAGACTGTAAACAGCTCGCCAAAGCTGTTCAACTGTACGTAAAGCCGCTGAAGGAAAAGCTGCAGCGAAGGCACCAGGAGGAAATCGGTGTCGATGTTTACCGACCTTGGGACCGTCGCGCTGTTCCAAAAGGGCGGAAGCCGTTGAGGCCGTTTGAAAACACGACGGAGCTTGTCGAAAAATCCGCAACCATTTTTCAACGTCTCGATCCCCGCTTTGCAACGTTGATCAATGAAATGAACGCAAGGGGGATGCTCGATTTGGACAGCCGCAAAGGGAAGGCCCCGGGCGGCTTTTGCAGCGCGCTTCCGATATCACAGTTGTCATTTATTTTTATGAACGCATCGACAAGTCATTCCGACCTGGTAACGTTTTTGCACGAAATGGGACATTGCATTCATAACGATTTAAAAACAGGTCTCCCATTGAACGCTTATCGTGAGACGCCGATGGAATCGTCAGAGCTTGCGAGCATGACGATGGAGCTGTTTACGATGGATCAATGGCATTTGTTTTACGAGAACGAAGCGGAGCTTATGCGCGCAAAAAGACAGCAGTTAAAAGGGATTGTTGATTTTCTCCCGACAGGAATGGTCATTGATCAATTCCAGCATTGGCTGTATGAGAATCCGGATCACAGTCCGGAAGAACGAAATAATAAATATTTGGAAATCTCACAGCAGTTGGATGCAAATGTTGCCGACTGGAGCGGTTATGAGGAGTGGGCGAAGCAAACTTGGCTGCCGGTCCTTCACATTTTCGAAGTACCTTTCTACTATATTGAATATGTGATCGCCCAGCTTGGCGCGTTACAAATGTACCGGCAATACCGGCAACACCCGGAACAGGCTTTGGAAAACTACAAAAAAGCCCTGTCCTTGGGAAGCTCGAAGTCCTTGCCGGAAATCTACGAGGCTGCAGGGATCCGCTTCGATTTCTCCGAAGAAATGATTAAGGAGCTGATAAACTTCGTGGAAGCTGAAATCGCCGCCTTATAGAGCGAATTCAAAAAGGAAGGCTAAACCGGCATAACCGCCGTTGTAAACTGCGCCTTCCTTTGTTTACAGCCCTGTTTCATTTCCTTTGGCCGCGCTAATGAAGCAAATCGACCATGACACGGTGCATGGTCGGCTCAGCTTCTCCCGCTGCGTAAACAAGTAATGCTAAATCACCCGGGAACCGGATAATGTCATCGAATCTAAATTTATTTTAGCTCCGACCCGCTTCAAAAAATCGAGGCCAAGCACGCCGTCCAGCTTCCCAGCTTCGCTTAATTCCCGAATGTCTACCGGGAAATCTTTGATTTTTAAAGGGCCGACACTGATGGAGCTGCACGTTTTCGTGACACCTCCCTGATCAGTCACGTCCTCCTCCGCCAGCATGCCAAGTGCTTTGGCATTTGCCGCTGAAACAATCGTTTTCTCCGCAGAGGTATCCACCGCCACGCGCTTGAGATCCAAAAACCGACTGCCGCTGCTGATTCTCATCTCCGTAAGCAGGAGCCGTTCTTCCAAAACTAACGCTTTCATATCCAAATCCCCTATCCTGATTAAATTTCTGTCTGGCTTGCTTCCGCGATGTCAGTAACTTGCTTGCCATTATACCATCGTAAGTGCATCAATAATTCATTTTCTATCCATCGGGCTGCGTATCTTACTTACCATTTTACCACGTTCTGTTCCTGATTACCGCCTTCACCATGGAGATCAAGTAGAACAGCTTCGCCGATTTTTTTCCGAATTCGGCAGTCACTTTCGAACCAGACTTCTTTTCCTAGAATATTTACACCGTTTTTTTGAAAAAATAAGAAAAAATGAGGTTAGTTAACATGGATACAAAATCAACCGGAAAAAATGGACGTTACTACAGGGCACATGTCAGTTCTTTTAATACAAATGTTCTTTATCTTAAAACGCCATGGATTCCAGCATGGTGGTCCGCAGCCTTCCCTGGAGCGGGACATATCATACACGGCTCTTACGCCAAAGGGTTTATCTTGTTTCTTTGGGAGTTTTACGTCAATGTCAACGCCAAAATCAACGCAGCGATGGTCTATTCGTTTACGGGGCAATTTGAGCAGGCGGCGGAAGTGATCAATCCTCAGTGGGCATTGCTTTATATTCCCGTCTATATCGCTTCCATATGGGACAGCTACCGGAAAACAGTGGATATCAACAAATTATACATATTGGCCCAGCATGAAAAAATTCCGATTGTTCCCTATAATTTAAGCTCCTTAGCACTCAATTTTTTGGACAGGAGACAGCCGCGGCTTGCCGCAATTTGGTCGGCTTTAATGCCAGGAATGGGGCACTTATATTTGAAGCGACTTCCTGTTGGATTTTTTTTACTCGTCTGCTGGATGGTCTGCTCTTATTATGGCAATCTGCTGCCGGCGATTCACCTGCTGCTTATCGGGAACTTTAAGGAATCCATCTCTACACTGAATATACAATGGGTGCTTTTCATGCCTTCGCTGTACGGCTTTTCCATCTATGAATCGTACGTTCTTGCGGTGGAATACAACAAATTATTTAAGCAGGAGCAATACGATTTTTTTAAAAACAATTATCAAAGTCTTCCATTAAAACTGCGTAAATATACATGAGGATATGGGTGATTACATGTTGGTTATCTCCTCCTTCGAACAAACGGTATTGTTAGAGGTGGCTATCGCAAACCTGGAGATGAACGGTATTTCCAAGGAGCAGATTCTTATTGCTCCGTTTGACAAACGGCGGGAAGAAATAAAGCTGTTTGACACTATCCAACGTTCGGACGGCATTAGTCTGCTGGATCTCGCCGCGGTGCTTGCAACCATCTTCGCCGTTCTCGGCGCCTCCTACGGTTTTATTTTGAAATGGGGGCCGATTATCTGGGGTTTAATCGGGTTTCTTTTCGGCTCTTTATTAGGCTACGCCATCGATTATGTTCTTACGAAAAAGAAGACAAAAAGGCAAAGTAAAGATCCGCGTGTTGCCACGGAAGTGGTGATGATTGTTGAGTGTGATCCGGCGCAGGGAAGCAAAGTGGAAGAAATATTATGGTCGAATCTCGCTCTTGGAGTCACCCGGATCGACAGTAATTAAAACTACTTACTCACCTCTTCTGCCCATCATGATAACTGCCCGCATCGTTAACGCAGATTTGTGCAGGAATTCCCTGACTTCAAACATTATCCGTGGCATGGGTTGCTACACGCACACCATTAGAATTTATTCCGCCTACCTGCTATAATCAGAAGATGACTACTGTGATCGGGAAGGAATCGCTTCTCCCAACACATCGGAAAAAGCATGATTTTGTATAAGCTGGTGAAGAAAGGAGTTTTTATCATGGATTTCTTTACAATGCCGGACAAAGCAGAGGGTGGATTCGCATACGCCTATATCGTGATGATTTTTGTCTTTCTGGCAGCTTCTTTCACGGTCAGCCGTTTGAAACGCGCCAACAAAAAACAGGTGAAAAAAGCTGAAGCACTCCCGCAATATGATATGGTCATGAACGAAAGCGGCCGGCAAAACAATACAAATGCAGAATGATTGCGAAAGGAAATGATCGAATGGCAAGCACACACACATTTACTAAAGGAGAGGAAATCGCCAATTCCATCACACACGGATTGGGAGCATTATTCAGTATCGCCGCTTTGGTTCTGTTGATTATTTTTTCCGCTCTTTACGGAAATACATGGCATATTGTCAGTTTTACCATCTTCGGCGTGACGATGGTGCTGCTGTATATTGCCTCCACATTTGTGCATGCCCTGCCTCCTGGAAAAGCCAAAAATGTTTTTGAAATTCTCGACCACTCATCGATTTATTTTTTTATTGCTGGCACTTACACCCCCTTCCTGTTTATTGCACTGCAGGATTGGCGTGGCTGGACGATCTTTGCCATCGTATGGGGATTGGCGATCGGCGGCACTGTGTTTAAATGCTTTTTTGTCAAGCGGTTTCTGTTTTCATCCACGATTCTCTATGTTTTCATGGGCTGGATGATCGTTTTCGTCTGGCAGCCGTTAAAGGAAAGCCTGTACCCTGCAGGACTGAATTTGTTGATTCTTGGCGGCATCCTCTATACTGTCGGCGCAGTTTTTTACGTGTGGAGAGGCTTTAAATACCATCACGCCGTCTGGCATATATTCGTATTGGCAGGCACCGCCTCCCATTTTGCCTCCGTGCTGTTTTACTTGCTGCCGCTTGTCGATTGATTCGCGGCAGGCCGGCTATGACATGTATTACGGAGATTCGCCCGCTTCCGGCGCAGATGATAAAACAATATCTCGTAATCTGTGAAAAAAGGATGATGACCTTATGACAATAGAGCCATTTGTACAAAAATTGGAGCAGGTTTTACTGCTGGATGAGTGGAAGAAGCTGATGCCAACTGCCATTGTCGGCTTTACAACCAAAAACGGGGGAATTAGCGACAGATGGTTCACATCATTTAATCTCGGGCTGCACGTAAACGACCGGCTCGATGTTGTCTCCGCCAATCGCCGCACGCTTGCTGAACTGCTTGACTTTCCCCCTCCTGCCTGGGTCTGTGCCGAACAAATTCATGACAAAAACATTGTAAAAGTCACTAAGGAAAACGGCGGTCAGGGCATTTTCGACTATGAAGCGAGCATTAAAGGAACCGACGGATTATATACAGACGAACCGGATGTGTTGCTTACTACCTGCTACGCCGACTGTGTCCCCCTTTATTTTCTTGAACCTGAGCGCAAACTTATCGGTGTCGCCCACGCAGGCTGGAAAGGCACGGTGAAAAATATCGGCGGAGAAATGGTGAAAAAATGGACGGAGCAAGAAGGCGCTGATGTTAACAGCATTCATGCCGCCATCGGTCCCGCCATAGGAAAATGCTGCTACGTTGTAGACGATCATGTGATCCACCTCGTCAAAAAAGCGCTGCCGTCGTCGGAAACCGTGCCGTACCGTACTGTCAGCAAAGGACAGTACGCACTGGATTTAAAGCTCCTGAACAAACTGTTGCTCGTTGCAGCCGGAGTCCCTCCAGAGAACATTCTCGTATCCTCTTATTGTACCAGTTGTGAAAGCGGCATGTTCTTCTCGCACCGACGCGATCATGGAAAAACCGGAAGGATGCTGAGCTTTATCGGGATGAAAAAATAGTTGTCACAGAGCAAGCTGAACTGATGAAATATCGGCTATTCTGTCATTTACAAGCACCCTCCATTTCTGTTTTTCCACGCGCGGCGGGGACGTTTTCTCGAGTAACAGGATCAAGGGGCCCATGTTTTGATTATCGTAGACCGGAAAAAAGCAGGGGCTGTGTCAAAAGTCAAAACTATATGAGTCTGTTCAAAAAGGCAATGGTTCCGCACGATGCGCCCCAATTCCGCCTAAGTGCTGCCCACGTCCTATGGGCAACGGCGAAATGTCGTCATCCTGACTCCAAGAAAAACCACTCACAGTCGGCCTGAAAAGAATGCAGCGGCTCCACCCATTGTCTCTTCCTCTACTAGTAGAGCACCGACGTCTGTCCAAGTGCCATCGCGCGCGATGACACAATGAGACAACTCGTAGCTTCTCGGTGAAGGGTGGCTCATTGCTTCGGGGGTGGCTCAAAAGGGAAAAAACACTTGAGACACCCCCTGCTCCATTTGTTATGAGATGATGAAAACGCTCCCTCCCTTATCTTCCGTCACCAGGAGACAAGGCTCCGGTATTTCCTCTTTTTGAACGCTCCTTTAATTAACAAACGCTTCGGTAAGCTGCGGCACAATTTGCTTTTTACGTGAGACGACGCCTTTCAGGACAGCGGTATTGTTGTCCAGTTTTACCTTAAAGGCCTGTTCTGTTTTCGCTGCGGCACCGCCAATAGCCAGTACAACAGAATCATTGTTTAAAATATCTGTTACGACGAACAAAAATAAGTCAAGGTTTTTCTCACTGATTACTCCGGAAATACTTTTTTCTAATTCCGCCTGAAGAGCGATGACCTCGTTTGTATCAACAGTATTTACCTGCGCAATTTCAACCTTGCTTTCCCCCATTTGAAATTCCTTCGCATCAAGGGTGAGCAGTTCCTTTATTGTCTTCTTGCTTAAATCGGCACCTGCCTTTAACATATTTAAGCCGTAGACTTCCGGATCCACCCCGGCAATTTCCGCCAGTTCCTTTGCAGCGGCAACATCGACATCCGTACAAGTCGGCGATTTAAACAACAGCGAATCGGAGATAATCGCCGACAGCATCAAACCGGCAATCTCCTTTGGAACGTCAAGCCCGTTCTCCTTGTACATTTTATTAATGATTGTTGCAGTACAACCGACCGGCTCGGCACGATAGTACAGCGGATCACTCGTCTCAAAGTTGGCAATGCGGTGATGGTCAATCACTTCCAGCACATGCGCCTTCCGAATATCATCGGCGCTTTGCTGCTGCTCATTATGATCTACCAGGATGACATTGCCTGTACCTTCAGCCACTTTTTCAACAAAACGGGGGGCATCCACGTTGAAATAGTTCAGTGCGTATTGTGTCTCCTCATTAACAGCTCCCAAACGCACCGCTTCACAATCCATGCCCAGTTTGTTTTTTAAGTCTGCATAAGCCAAGGCGGAGCAAATAGAATCCGTGTCCGGGTTTTTATGACCAAATACTAAAACTTTTTCCATAACAACCATCCTTTTATGTAGTATAGTTTTTTCGCTGCTCTTTGAAAAATGTTTCGGGAGTTGCCTGCACAGATTAGCAGTCTATCACCTTATCTATCGTAAACATTTTTTTCGTCAAAAATCAAGTCGGATATTACCGGATTCATTGGTGAAAAAACGATTTTCAAGTTTCGGAAAGATTAGGATTGTCATCTCGTGAAACAAGGGTGAAATTCGCAGCGCGGAGGCACTAGAAATGAAGCGACACCCCAAATTAGATTCACTACTCTAACTTTTGGGATGTCGCCTCATACTCATAGGTGCTACACATACCGTTTATGTGTTTTGCGACCGTCGTAGGTAAACACGATCTGGCGGTCGGACAGAACGGTTTCCAAATGCACCGGCCGACCCCATAGCTGATAGATATACGGCAATGTTTTTTCAAGATATTGCGTATCCAGTTCAATGTCCTCAAATTCATGGGTTAAATACAGCTCACCGTTTTTTAAATAATCGCCATCCGTGACAACAATATAAGGAAAACCGCCGTTTACCCTGCTGTTGATCAACTGATCGCGCACCTTTTCCCAGGCCTTGTCAACAATTTTATATTCACGCCCTTTTTTTTGAAATAAGTACATATCTTCCCGCATAATTAAATCCTTTGTTAAATAATTACGGATAAAGGAAATATCCGATTCGATTTCACGAACTTCAAAGATTTTCTCTCTGCCGCTGCCTGGCTTTACCCCTTGCAGCTTTTTCATGTCTTCCGTCGGGTTGTTGTAGCGCTCCTCTATATCTTCAAACACCTTCAAACCAAGATAATACGGATTGATTTGCGTTTTCGACGGCTGCACAACCCCCGCATTCAGCTTCGCAAATTCGATCGCCTCATCGGAAGTCAAGTCGATTTCACGAATAATCCGCTGGTGCCAATACGATGCCCAGCCTTCATTCATGATTTTCGTTTCCAGCTGCGGCCATAAATACAGCATTTCCTCCCGCATCATTGTCAGAATATCCCTTTGCCAATCCTCGATCTCACGGCTGTATTCCTCGATAAACAACAACAGATCCTTTTCCGGCTGCGGCGGTACTTTTTTCTTCTTTTTCTTACGGCGCTGAACGGACTCCTTTCCGTTCTCATCCAATGACCATAGGTCGTCATAAGGGGTTTCTTTTTTATCCTCTTCCTCGTCCGCCCAAGCATCATCCAATGTCCAGCTTAACTTCGGCCTCACCAAGCTTGGATCGATATGCTCCTGAATCGCCAGCACGGCATCCAGAAACTGCTCCACCTCCTGTCTGCCATGAACCATTTCATAATGAGCAATCCGCTCTGCTGTCGCAGTCATGCTTTCCACCATATCTCTGCGGGTGTTGGAAAACCGAGCGTTGTTTTTAAAAAAGTCGCAGTGTCCCAGCACATGAGCGATAATCAATTTGTTTTGAATCATCCCATTCGTGTCCAGCAAAAAAGCGTAGCAAGGATCGGAATTAATGACGAGCTCGTAAATTTTGCTCAGCCCTAAATCGTATTGAAGCTTCATCTTATGAAACTGTTTACCGAAGCTCCAGTGGCTGAAACGGGTAGGCATTCCGTATGCGCCAAATGTATAAATGATTTCCGCCGGGCAAATTTCATATCGCATTTCATAAAAATCCAATCCGAAGCCTTCCGCTATCTCGGTTATCTCTTCAATGGCCTTTAACAGCTCCTTTGTTTCCGAAGCCATGTCATCCCCTCCATTCTTTTCATCGCATTGACTTGTCAGGCGGCTTATATAAAGAGCGTGTTCTAAAAGAAAAAACAATCTTTTTGAACAAACACTTAAAGAAAGAAGCTTTCGTTTAAAACATTTTATGAACCGACGGCACATAAGATGAAAACAACCAGCACAATCAAACGAAAAACGGAATTTCCTCTCCCGCCGGCAATGAAACAAACTACATGAAAACGTATTTCCCCTCTTCCGCAATATGAAAAAACAGCCATTTAATTTAGTAAAATTATGCATGGTTATCGTTTTCTTCCACTTTTCATTGGAAGCGCTTTAAAAAAATTTACAATTGAGTTATTGAAGTAAAAATCCCTTGTTTATCAAGGGTGTAACCGTTTTCTGAAAAAATCAATTATCGCAACTGTCAGAAAATTTACCATTATCCTGTTGACCTTCACTCCAAATCGCTGTAATATTGGCGACAACATCAAAAATTATTCTTATAATAAGCCTGTTCAAAAAGGCAATGGTCCCGCTCGATTCCTGCGTCTGCGGTTACTCGACGCAAATTGACTCGAGGAAGCACATGCGCGTTGTATTTGTGGCCAACAGCGGAATGTCGTCATCCTCACTCTGAGAAAGCCATTCGAGTCGGTCATTCGAGCTTTCTGGCTTGATCGTCCTTCTTTTTGAACACAAGCTAAAAATGATAACGAAGACCTTCTTACATTGCCTCGTGATAATCAGGTTAATGTCACATTACGGTCCACGTGATAGAAATGCTGCATTCATGATAAAAATGGCGAAGGTCCATTATTCATTTATTTCGCTTTAATGCTTTAAACACTAATAAAACTAAAGGAAAGGAGTGTAACGTATGAGCAGTCAATGGATCTTTTTAAATGATCAGCTTGTCAAAAAAGAAGAAGCCGTGGTTTCTGTTTATGATCATGGATTTCTGTATGGAGACGGGGTGTTCGAAGGAATTCGAGTTTACAGCGGCAACATTTATAAGCTCGAGGAACACTTGAAGCGGTTATACGAATCAGCACAGTCCATCATGCTGAATATCCCATACACGAAGGAGGAGATTCAGCAAATTATTATCGACACGGTACGGAAAAACGAGTTGGAAAGTGCTTATATCCGCGTCGTCGTCTCACGCGGTCCCGGATATCTCGGACTGGATCCGACAAACTGCTCAGATCCGCGCGTCGTCGTCATCGCTGAAGACTTGGCACTCTTTCCGAAAGAAGTATATGAACGCGGCTTGACGTTGGCGTCGGTTGCGACAAGGAGAAATCGTCCGGACGTACTAAGTCCCCAAGTTAAATCCTTAAACTATTTAAATAATATACTCGTTAAATTGGAAGCCAATCAGGCCGGTGCCCACGAAGCGTTAATGCTGAATGACCAAGGCTATGTCACTGAAGGTTCCGCCGATAATATTTTCATCATCAAAAACGGCGCCATCTTTACACCGCCAGTGTATTTAGGCGCTCTGGAAGGAATCACGCGAAACGCCATCATCGACATTGCCAAAGACCTTGGCTATGAAATGAAAGAAGCACCTTTCACACGTCATGATGTCTACGTTGCCGATGAAGTTTTCTTAACCGGAACCGCTGTGGAAGTCATCGCCGTTGTCGAAGTCGACCAGCGCATCATCAGCGACGGCCAGCCGGGAAAAATTACAAATCATTTGCTGTCAGAATTCCGCAAACGCGTAACGTTGGACGGTGTTCAATGCTATCAATCGACCAAAAGTAGCGCTGCCGTTTAAGACATAAGGAGGTCCAATATTAGAATGCGAAGCGATATGATAAAAAAAGGAATAGACCGTGCTCCCCACCGCAGTCTATTATACGCAACAGGGGTCAGAGGAGATGACTTTAATAAACCGTTCATCGGTGTGTGCAACTCCTATATTGACATTATTCCGGGACATATGCATTTGAATCGATTCGCGGAAGTAGTGAAAGCAGCCATCAGAGAAGCCGGCGGGATTCCCTTCGAATTCAATACGATCGGCGTCGATGACGGCATCGCAATGGGACACATCGGAATGCGCTATTCCCTGCCTAGCCGGGAAATCATCGCTGACAGCGCCGAAACGGTGATCAATGCCCACTGGTTTGACGGCGTGTTTTTCATCCCCAACTGCGACAAAATTACACCGGGAATGCTGATGGCCGCCGCCAGAACAAACGTCCCTTCCGTTTTTGTATCAGGCGGGCCAATGGAAGCCGGATTATCGAAAAGCGGAAAAAACTTGTCCCTCGCCTCCGTTTTTGAAGGTGTCGGTGCTTATCACCAAGGATCAATGACGGAACAAGAGCTGATTGAGCTTGAATCGCTTGCCTGTCCGACCTGCGGTTCCTGTTCCGGGATGTTCACAGCCAACTCTATGAACTCGCTGATGGAAATGCTCGGGTTGACAGTTCCCGGAAACGGAACAATCGTCGCCACATCGGAAGAGCGGCATGACTTAATCCGCCAGGCAGCGCATCATTTAATCGATTTAGTGAAGAAGGATATCAAGCCGCGCGATATATTGACAAAGGACACATTCGACAACGCCTTTGCGTTGGATATGGCAATGGGAGGATCGACAAACACGGTTCTTCACACGTTGGCTCTTGCCCACGAAGCCGGTATCGAGTATGATCTTCACGACATCAACCGGATTGCGGAAAAAGTTCCGTATCTTTCAAAAATCAGCCCTGCTTCCGACTTTTCCATGCACGATGTGCATAAAGCCGGCGGCGTCAGCGCCATTATCAATGAGCTCTGCAAAATCGACGGGCTGATTCATAAAGAGCAATTGACCATTACCGGAAAAACAATTGGTGAAAATGTAAAGGATGCAAAGATTCTCGACGAAACAGTCATTCGGACAAAAGAAAATCCTTACAGTCCGGTCGGCGGACTCTCCATCCTGCACGGCAACATTGCCCCGGACGGCGGAGTCATCAAAGTCGGTGCAGTCGATCCATCCATTAAGAAATTCAAAGGCGAAGCGATCGTTTTCGAATCTCAGGATGAAGCGTTGGAAGGGATAAACAGCGGTACTGTACGAGCGGGTCACGTCGTCGTTATCCGCTATGAAGGACCGAAAGGCGGGCCGGGCATGCCGGAAATGCTTGCACCTACATCCGCCATCGCCGGACGCGGGCTGGATAAAGAAGTTGCTTTGCTGACGGACGGACGCTTCTCCGGAGCAAGCCGCGGGATATCTATCGGGCATGTCTCCCCTGAAGCCGCGGAAGGCGGGCCGATTGCCTTGGTTCAAACCGGTGATACGATTTTTATCGACCTGGAAGCACGCACGCTGGATCTGCTCATCGACGAGGAAGAGCTGGAGCAGCGGCGCAATAGCTGGGTAAAGCCGGAGCCGAAAATAAAAACCGGCTACCTTGCAAGATATTCCAAGCTGGTCACTTCCGCCAATACAGGCGGGGTAATGAAAATATAATGACAGTCTTTCATGTGTTCTTTTCAACTTTATAACAAAAATCGATGACGGGAAAAAAGGAGTAAGAACCTTGTATACACAGAGATCCGGGGGCGGTGGAAGCCCGGAAATACAACTTGCTCCGACATCCTCCCTGAGTGATAAGCTGAACAGACGAAGTCTAATTAGGTTTAAACGGGTGCTTTTATTACACCCGTTATCAAAAGAAGCTGCCAAAAGTGGTTTGTTCAAAAAGGAGACTGCACTGGCGAACCGCAATAACAGCTTCATGAGACAGCATTTGCAAGAATGCTGTAAATTCGGGTGGTACCGTGGAAAGGAAGACCTTTTCTCCCCGTTTAATCCGTAAAGTCACGACGCGCGGTTTATTTGGGAAGAAACAGGTCTTTTTCTATTTGTTTACATCAAAAACAGTCCGCCATTTTAAACGAACAACTATTCATTTAGGAGGGGTTAGAAGGTGAAAGTTGAAGAAAAACCGGTACTCCAGACCGGTACAAAACCGAAGACTGGTGCTGATCTTCTGGTAGAGTCATTGATTGCAGAAGGTGTTGACACATTATTTGGCTATCCGGGAGGTGCTGTATTACCGATATACGATGCATTGTACCGGGCGAAGGAATCATTTCACCATATCCTGACGAGACACGAACAAGGAGCGATTCATGCTGCTGAAGGGTACGCAAGAGTCTCAGGCAAGCCAGGTGTTGTTATCGCAACATCCGGTCCAGGTGCAACGAACTTGATTACAGGAATCGCCGACGCGATGATGGACTCCCTGCCGCTCGTTGTTTTTACCGGACAGGTGGCAAGAGGGGTGATTGGAACCGATGCCTTCCAAGAGGCGGATGTCATCGGTATTACAACACCGATTACAAAGCAAAATTATCAAATTCAATGTATCAGCGAGTTGCCGAGAATTGTGAAAGAAGCTTTTTATATCGCCACCAGCGGCCGACCGGGTCCTGTCGTCGTCGATATACCGAAGGATATTTCCGCCAATCCTTGCGCAGACCAATACGAAACAGAGTTTCATTTACCCGGCTACCAGCCGACAACAAAGCCTAATCCGCTGCAAATCAAAAAATTGGCAGATGCGATCGCGAAAGCGAAAAAGCCGGTGATTCTTGCCGGTGCGGGAATATTGCTCGGAAATGCTTCTGCTGAGTTTAAACAATTTGCAGAAAAATATAACCTTCCGGTGGCAATGACGCTTCTTGGTCTTGGCAGTTTTCCCGGAAACCACCCCCTTTCCCTTGGAATGGCGGGAATGCACGGGACTTTTACAGCGAATATGGCCATTCATGAGTCCGACTTGCTGATAAACATCGGCGCGCGGTTTGACGACCGGCTCACGGGGAACCTGAAGCATTTCGCACCGAACGCAACGGTGGCACACATAGATATCGACCCGGCGGAAATCGGAAAAAACGTCCCAACTCATATTCCGGTAGTCGCCGATGCCAAAGAAGCGATAACGGAGCTGCTTGAACAAACGCTTCAACCGCCGGATCACTCCGAGTGGATGGCACAGTTAAAGCAAAACAAACAGAATTTTCCGCTATGGTATAACAATCCGCAGCAGGAAATGATACCGCAGTGGCTTATCAAAGCGATTCACAAAGTGACGAACGGCGACGCCATTGTTACAACGGATGTCGGGCAGCATCAAATGTGGACAGCACAGTATTATACGTTTGATAAACCTAATCGCTGGGTAACATCGGGCGGTCTCGGAACAATGGGCTTCGGCTTTCCGGCGGCAATCGGCGCCCAGCTGGCCGCGCCGGATGAGACAGTGGTAGCAATCGTCGGTGACGGCGGCTTCCAAATGACGCTGCAAGAGCTGTCGATTCTTCAGGAAAAACGGCTGCCGGTCAAAGTAATCATCGTCAACAACGGCGCATTGGGTATGGTGCGGCAATGGCAGGAAACCTTTTATGAGAAGCGTTATTCTGAATCAATTATCGGCATTCAGCCGGATTTCGTGAAGCTGGCCGACAGCTATGAAATCCGGGGAATGAAAATAGAAACTCAGGAACAGCTGATCAGCTGTCTTCCTGAAGTATTTGCTTATGACGGTCCGATGCTGTTGGACTGCCGCGTCCTCCAGCAGGAAAACGTCTATCCGATGATCGCTCCAGGAAAAGGGCAGCATGAAATGATAGGGGTGAAACCATGAAACGAACAATAACCGCCACTGTTCAAAATCGCAGCGGTGTTTTAAACCGGATCACCGGCCTGCTGCAAAAACGGCAATTCAACATCGACAGCATCTCGGTCGGCAGAACAGAAGTAGACGGAATTTCCCGAATGACGCTTGTCGTCGACGTGGAAGATGCGCAAAAATTAGAGCAACTGACCAAACAACTGAACAAGCAGATTGATGTACTGAAAGTTTCCGACATCACGGATAAAGCGATTGTCGCCCGTGAGCTTGCATTGATAAAAGTCGTAAGCAACAGCCAGCTGCGCAACGAAATTAAAGGAATTATTGAACCTTTCCGGGCATCCATCATCGATGTCAGTAAAGACAGCCTAGCAATACAAGTAACAGGAAAACCTGAAAAAATCGAAGCATTGATTGAACTATTGCGTCCTTACGGCATTAAAGAACTGGCCCGCACCGGTGTTACCGCGTTTTTGCGGGGCCATCAGCCACAGGTCGCAGAACTGACTTCTTATTCTTTATTAAAATAGGCCCTTTTCTATTGACGGGTATTTTATAAAAAAACACCCGCTGTAGACAAAGTTTAAAAAATACAGCCTTAAATCGTATTTGTTCAAAAAGACAAAAAACGATCTTTTTGAACAGACACTAAAAAAATTTAACTTGCTGAAAGGATGTTTTTACGATGACAAAAGTACTTTATCACAACGATATTCAAGAAGAGGTTTTATCAACAAAAAAAATTGCCATCATCGGCTATGGATCGCAAGGGCATGCCCACGCGTTAAACCTGAAGGAAAGCGGCTTTGACGTTGTTGTTGGTTTAAGAAAAGGTAAATCATGGGATCAGGCAGTGGAGGACGGACTTCCGGTTTACAGCGTTGCCGAAGCGACTTCCCAGGCTGATGTCGTGATGATCCTTCTTCCGGATGAGCATCAGCCGAAGGTGTACGAGGAAAGCATCAAGCCGAATCTTCAACCGGGAAATGCGCTTGCTTTCGCTCACGGATTCAATATTCATTTTAATCAAATCGTTCCTCCGGAAAATGTCGATGTATTTCTGGTCGCACCAAAAGGCCCGGGACATCTTGTCCGCCGCACTTTCACGGAAGGCGCAGGAGTACCGGCATTATTCGGCATCTATCAGGATGCAACCGGGCAAGCAAAACAAATTGCCCTCGCCTATGCTAAAGGAGTTGGCGCGGGCAGAGCCGGCATTTTGGAAACATCCTTCCAGGAAGAAACAGAGACCGATCTTTTCGGCGAACAAGCGGTGCTTTGCGGCGGTGTAACGAGCCTCGTGAAAGCCGGCTTCGAAACGCTGACCGAAGCTGGATATCAGCCGGAAGTTGCCTACTTCGAGTGCCTTCACGAGCTGAAATTAATCGTTGACCTTCTGTATGAAGGCGGCTTGGAGAACATGCGTTATTCGATTTCCGATACTGCCCAATGGGGAGATTTTGTTTCCGGACCGCGCGTGATTACAGAGGAAACAAAAGCACGTATGAAAGAAGTGCTGACGGACATCCAAACTGGCGCATTTGCCAAAGGCTGGATTCTGGAAAACCAGGCAAACCGTCCGCAATTCAACGCGATTAACACAAAAGAAAACAATCATCCAATAGAAAAGGTAGGTCGTGAGCTTCGCGAGTTGATGCCATTTGTGAAAAAACCGGTAAACTCCAAAAAAGGAAGTGGTCACTGATGCCGCAAATAAAAGTATTTGATACAACGCTGCGGGATGGCGAGCAGTCCCCCGGGGTGAACTTAAACCAGCTGGAAAAGCTGGAAATCGCCAAGCAGTTGGAACGCTTCGGGGTGGATATCATGGAGGCGGGTTTTCCCGCTTCCTCCCAAGGGGATTTTGAAGGCGTAAGGAAAATTGCCCAGACGATAAAAAACGCTTCCGTTACCGGACTGGCGAGAGCGAAAAAATCGGATATCGATACGGCATGGGAGGCGCTGAAGGATGCAGTGGAACCCCGCCTTCACATCTTTCTTGCCACCTCCCCGATTCATATGACATACAAGCTGAAAAAAACACCGGAAGAAGTGATTCAGACAGCTGTGGAGATGGTATCCTACGCCCGCCAGAAGTTTCCGCAGGTAGAATGGTCTGCGGAAGACGCTTCCCGGTCGGATCTTGACTTTCTCGCCAAAATTATCGAAAAAGTCATCGATGCAGGAGCAACGGTCATCAATCTTCCGGACACGGTCGGGTACACGACTCCAGAGGAATACGGCCACCTCTTCCGCTACATGAAAGACACGGTTCCGAACATTGACAAAGTCACCTTATCGGCCCACTGTCATGACGATTTAGGAATGGCGGTTGCCAATTCCATCGCTGCGTTGGAAAACGGCGCCGGGCAAGTGGAAGGAACCATCAACGGGATCGGAGAACGTGCCGGCAATGCCGCGCTGGAGGAAATCGCCGTCGCTTTAAATATCCGGAATGATAAATATCCTTTTATAACCAATCTTGTGTTAAAAGAAATTAAACGCACAAGCGATCTTGTCAGCAAGCTGACCGGCATGGCGGTACCGGCAAATAAAGCGGTTGTCGGACGCAACGCCTTTGCTCACGAATCTGGCATTCATCAGGACGGCGTGTTGAAAAACGCCGCAACGTACGAAATTATTACACCGGCACTTGTCGGTGTCCAGTCAAACGATCTCATTTTAGGAAAGCATTCCGGCCGCCATGCCTTCAAGGATAAAATCGAGAAGCTCGGCTTTCAACTGGCGGACGAGAAACTGACAGCGGCCTTCCAGGCATTCAAAAAGCTGACCGACCGCAAGAAAGAAGTAACGGATGACGATTTGTTCTCCATCCTTACAGAGATACAAACAGACGTTGCCAGCATAAAAAAATATGTTCTCCAGGCTTTCCAGGTTCAGTACGGTTCTTCCAACCTGCCGACAGCAACCGTGGCGCTGACGACACCGGAAGGAACGCGCGTAGAAACAGCCTGTACAGGGCAGGGCAGTGTGGAAGCCTTATATAACACACTTGAAGCATTGGTAAAAGAAAAAGTTCATCTTACCGATTATCAATTAAACTCCATCGGTCAAGGGCGGGATGCCCTTGCAGAAGCCCATATTAAAATGACGGTAAACGGAACCCCTGTCAACGGCAGAGGTACCGCGCAAGATGTTCTTGAAGCATCTGCCAATGCCTTTTTAAACGCGATCAATCGAGCATTTTTACTGACCAATCAGTCCGCGGTAAAGGAAACAGCACAAATGTAGCGAAATGAACGTTTGCCGTTACAAGTCGGTTGGCCCCCCATCCGCAGCTACGGCTTAAATATTCGGCGACCCGATGCTGCATGGTTACCTGTTTCTCCAATGCCTGGGGCCCTGATTCCGTATAAATTACGAGGAGGATTTCACATGAAAAAACACATTGTTCTACTGCCTGGGGATGGTATCGGAACAGAGGTTATTCAATCTGCGAACGAAGTTTTGGATGTGATTGCAGATGTATTTAATCATACTTTTACGTATGAAACACATGCCATCGGCGGATGCGCTGTCGATAAATACAATAATCCGCTGCCGCAAGAAACCGAAGCGGCATGTCACAAAGCTGACGCGGTTTTACTGGGCGCCGTCGGCGGTCCGAAATGGGACCAGCACCCTTCCCATCTTCGTCCGGAGCGCGGCCTGTTGGGAATTCGTAAATCCCTTGATCTCTTTGCCAATCTAAGACCGGTCAAAGGCTTTTCGAAGCTGCTCCACGCCTCTCCGTTAAAAGAAGAATTGGTCACGGGCAGCGATTTGCTCATTGTCAGAGAATTGACCGGCGGCTTGTATTTCGGTCAGCCGAGCGAACGACAAAATAACGGCGAATCCGTCGTCGACACACTGGCGTATACGCGAAAAGAAATCGAGCGCATTGTCGATAAAGCTTTCCAAGCAGCACAACTGCGTCGAAAGCATCTGACCTCCGTCGACAAAGCCAACGTGCTGGAATCAAGCAAGCTCTGGCGGGAAATTGTCGAAGAGAAAAAAGCGCAGTATCCTGATGTCACCGTGGAACACATGCTTGTCGACGCAACGGCGATGAAGCTGATCACCAAACCTACCTACTTTGACGTCATCGTGACAGAAAATATGTTTGGCGATATTTTAAGCGATGAGGCATCCGTTCTCACCGGTTCGCTCGGAATGCTTCCTTCCGCGAGCCTGCGGGAAGACAGCTTCGGATTATATGAACCCGTCCATGGTTCTGCCCCGGATATTGCCGGCAAAGGGATCGCCAATCCTTTAGCAATGATTTTGTCAGCTGCTCTCATGCTCCGTTTCTCGTTTAACCTTAAAAATGAAGCGGCCATCATCGAAAGCGCGGTGGAAGAAATTTTGAACGAAGGCTATCACACGGCCGACCTTCAGGTCAAAAACGGCCAGCGAGTTAATACCGCAGAAATGACGCACCGCATCGTGGAATACATCAAATCGGAAAGCACAACAAGCAGTATTTTAAGCTGCTATACTTGATTGGAAGGAGAAAAAGAAATGGCTGAACCAAAAACAATCATCGAAAAAATCTGGGAACAGCATGTTGTTCATCAAGAAGAAGGAAAACCTGATTTGTTATACATCGATTTACATTTAGTCCATGAAGTCACGTCCCCGCAAGCCTTTGAAGGCTTACGAATGAACGGAAGAAAAGTCCGCCGTCCTGACCGTACCTTTGCAACGATGGATCACAATGTTCCGACGCTGGATCGTTATTTTGTCAAAGATCCGGTTTCCAAAAAACAAATGGAAACATTGAAAAAAAATTGTGAAGAGTTCAATGTTTTTTTAGCGGACATTCATCATCCGGATCAAGGAATTGTACACGTTATCGGCCCTGAACTAGGGCTGACGCAGCCGGGCAAAACGATCGTCTGCGGAGACAGCCACACCTCTACTCACGGCGCTTTCGGTGCATTGGCCTTCGGAATCGGAACGAGCGAAGTGGAGCACGTACTAGCAACGCAAACGCTGTGGCAGGCAAAGCCGAAAACCTTGAACGTGAAAGTAAACGGGGAGCTTGGCACCGGAGTTACCGCCAAGGACTTGATCCTTGCCATCATCGCCAAGTTCGGCGTCCGCTTCGGAACCGGATACGTCATCGAGTACACCGGGGACGCTATTCGCAACCTGACGATGGAAGAGCGCATGACCGTCTGCAACATGTCAATTGAAGCCGGTGCCAGAGCCGGATTAATCAGCCCGGACGAAACGACGTTTGCCTATTTACGCGGCAAGCGCTACGCTCCGGAAGGGGAAGACTTCGATGCCGCCGTGGAAAAATGGCAGGCTCTCGCTACCGACGAAGGTGCTCGATACGATGCAACGGTTGAAATCGACGCCTCACAAGTGGAGCCGCAAGTAACATGGGGAACAAATCCAAGCATGTGTATACCGATTAGCGCGACCATACCTGTTCCGGAAGCAGCGGAAACAGCCAGCGATCAGGATGAAATCAAACGCGCTTTGGAGTATATGGGGCTGGAAGCCGGAAAGCCGATCGCCAATGTACCCGTCGATCATGTCTTTATCGGCTCCTGTACCAACTCCCGGTTAAGCGACTTAAGAAAAGCAGCCGAAATCGTTCGTGGGAAAAAAGTCAATCCTGCTGTTCAGGCGATTGTCGTTCCTGGTTCACAAACAGTGAAGCTAGCCGCTGAAGCGGAAGGACTCAATCAAATTTTTAAAGAAGCAGGCTTCCAATGGCGCGAAGCCGGATGCAGCATGTGCCTTGCCATGAATGATGACATCGTTCCTGCCGGGGAACGCTGCGCCTCCACCTCCAACCGCAACTTCGAGGGCCGGCAAGGTACCGGAGCAAGAACGCATCTCGTCAGTCCGGAAATGGCAGCGGCGGCGGCGATTGAAGGCCATTTTGTCGATGTCCGAAACTATACTGCAAAAATATATTCATAGGAGGCTCTCATGGAACCAATTCGTCAACATCATGGACTTGTCTACCCGTTAAACCGGGCAAATATCGATACAGACCAAATCATTCCGAAGCAGTTTTTGAAGCGGATAGAACGTCAAGGCTTCGGACAGTTTTTATTTTACAACTGGCGCTTCAACGACGACGGAGCAGCCCGTGAAGACTTTTCTCTCAATCAGGATAAATACGCCGGAGCTTCCATCCTTGTGGCCGGGGAAAACTTCGGCTGTGGTTCTTCCCGGGAACACGCTCCGTGGGCGTTGCAGGACTTCGGCTTTAAAGTGATCATTGCGCCGAGCTTTGCCGATATCTTTTACAACAATTGTACAAAAAACGGCATCCTGCCAGTGAAGCTGAGTGAAGCGGAGATCGAAACGATCGTGAAAAAAGCCGAAGCGACTAAATACTTGTTGACAGTGAATCTGGAAGAACAATCTGTTTATGACAACGCCGGCTTCCAGACCGCGTTCGAACTCCCTCCCTACCAACGGGAAATGCTGCTAAACGGCTGGGATGAAATAGCTGTCACATTGACTCACGAAGAAAAAATCACTGCATACGAACAACTCCGCAGCTGAATGGTCAGTATCAGGTAGTATCTCTGGCACGGCTGTTGAATCGCAACAGCCTCTTCCAACACGGCGTCAAGCTGGGAAGAGGCTGTTTTTTAACTCGTGTGAATTCCTGCCAACCTCTCACGCTCTTGATCATTCTAACGATCATTAGTCCGTTCCTCCATCGCTTCATGATCTGCTGTCGTATTTTCCCATCCTTTCCGTTCTTTTTGATGATGTTTCAGTTCATTGCCGACGATGTATCTGCGAAAATTATTTTTTGAATTTTTGTAAAATTCTTTTTTTATTTCGCATAACTATGCTATCATAAAAGCAGTTATTCAATAAAACAAAGGCAACTTGGCTATATTAAAAAAGTATCTTTAAACGGAGGACATACAGAAGCAAAACGTTTTTGGACGGCAGCCGCAAGCGAGGAAACAGACACGGAACGAATTCTAACAACACAATGTTAGCACAGCAAAGCAACTGCCGGTCCGCGTTCCTTTGACTTTCGTAACTACCTCAAGTGGCAGTCATAGCGTTGATGAACAAACGTCTGTATGAAAGGAGGCTTTTCAGTGAAACTTTGGATGACGCCAATCTGCTTTTTAGCAATTCCTGTCCTGTACCTCATTGTTGGTTTTCTCGGTTTCCCACAAAACGGTATTATCTTTTGGACAGGAACCGCTGTGTTAACGCTGTTGGGAGCTTACTTTACAAAGCACTTGCCGGAAGTTGAAGAAAGTTACTCCTGACTCCGGGTCTTTCGAATTGTAATCGTGCGAACGGTAACTTTTTTGGCCGGACTCCATTCACGAGCTTTCGCGAGTCTGAGTCCGGCATTTTTAAATCGTAATCACGCGAACCGTAACCTTTTTGGCCGGACTCCATACATGGATGAGCTTTCGCGAGTTGACCGAGCCTGAGTCCGAGCCGCCCGACATAGTCGGGACGAACCACCATACATATTCACAGAAAGGGGCTGTGCCAAATGCCAAAATTATTTAAGGGTAATGGCTCCGTGCTTGTCTCTTCCTCTGCAAGCACAGCTTCGATGACGATCCGTCGAGACAACTCGATGGGAAAGGCATCGTAGCTTTGCTCGTCGCTGCACGCTCGATAGGAAAAAACCACTCCTATCGGGCTTTTGAAAAGATGCAGCGGCTTCGCTCATTGTCTCTTCCTCTGCCAGTATTGCACTGATGTCGATCCAAGTGCCATCGCGCGCGATGACACGATGAGACAGTTCGCAGCTTCTTGGTGAAGTGTCGCTCAAAGCTTCGGTGGTGTCTCAAAAGGGAAAAAAACACCCTTTTGAGATACCCCCCTCACAAGACATTATTTAATACCAAAATGCTGCGCCGATAATCGCCAGCAAAATAAACAGGACCAAAATGAACGTAAAGCCTCCAATCGGAGCTCTTGCCGGTGCATCAGTTGGAGCGTGAGACATAAAAAAGCCTCCTTTCCATAGGTTCACTCCTATATTATGCGAGATAGGTGAATGTGTTTGGGCACGCGCAACCACAGCGTTCATTTTCAAGCGAAGGCATCTCTTCACCCCTATGCAGTGAAAATCTCGTCTTTTTTAACATCAGATAGAAAAAGATAATGATTCTTTCTTTTAAATTGTATATAATGAGGAAATCGGAGCTTTTGAACTTGAGAAGAAAGGATTTTGTTTATGTCTACTGAAACACCAAGGCGAACATTTGCAATCATCTCCCACCCTGATGCAGGTAAAACTACATTGACGGAAAAATTGTTGTTTCTCGGAGGCAGCATTCGCAGCGCCGGCACTGTAAAAGGGAAAAAAACCGGTAAATTCGCGACCTCCGACTGGATGGAAATTGAGAAACAAAGAGGGATATCCGTCACTTCCAGCGTGATGCAGCTATTATATAACGGCGTGCAAATCAATATTCTTGATACCCCCGGTCACCAGGATTTCAGCGAAGATACGTACCGCACTTTAACCGCCGTTGATACAGCCGTCATGGTTATCGACAGTGTCAAAGGGATTGAGGCGCAGACAATTAAGCTGTTTAAAGTCTGTCGAATGCGCGGAATTCCGATTTTAACATTCATTAATAAGCTCGATCGGGAAGGGAAAGAACCCCTTGATCTCTTAGCTGAAATTGAAGAAGTTCTCGAAATGGAAACTTATCCGATGAACTGGCCGATCGGCATGGGAAAAACATTAAAAGGGATCTACAGCATCCCTGACAATACGATTGAAGTTTTCAACGAAACACACGAACGTGAGATAATACCTTTTGACGGGCAGAAAGTGCTTGCCGACTACGAAAAAGAAAAACTGGAAGAAGATATCATGCTGCTGGAGGAAGCAGGAAATGAGTTTACGATGGAAAAAGTACGAAACGGCTCATTGACCCCTGTCTTTTTCGGAAGCGCCTTGTCCAGCTTCGGCGTGCAATCTTTTTTAGATCACTTCGTCACACTCGCCGCTGAACCACAGCCGCGCAAAGCTTCCGGCGTATTGCTTCCTCCTGACAGCGAGGTGTTCACCGGATTTGTATTCAAAATACAAGCAAATATGAATCCTCATCACCGCGACCGCATTGCCTTTCTCCGAATTTGCTCCGGGAAGTTCGAGCGCGGAATGGAAGTGATGCTTTCACGAACAGGAAAAAAAATGAAGCTGAATCAGTCACATTCGTTTTTTGCTTCCGACCGGGAAACCGTTGAAACAGCCATGGCAGGTGATATTATCGGACTATACGATTCCGGAAACTTTCAGGTGGGCGATACGCTCGTCATCGGAAATGAGCGTTTAATTTATGAGGAAATGCCTCAGTTCCCTCCGGAAAAGTTTGCAAAAGTGACGGCGAAAAACGCGTTGAAGCATAAGCAATACCATAAAGGGATGGAACAGCTCGTACAGGAAGGGACAATCCAGTTGTACAAAACCCCTTTTTTTGAAGATTTTATCATCGGTGCTGTCGGCGAGCTGCAATTTCAAGTATTTGAGTACCGAATGAAAAACGAGTACAACGTGGAGATCGAATTTCATCATATGACACATGAGTTGGCCCGCTGGGTCACAAAGGGAGAAGTCACAGATAAAATGACAGACAGCCGGAAAATGCTCGTAAACGATCAGCAAGGCCGTCCAGTTCTTTTGTTTGAGAACGACTTCGCTCTCCGCATGTTCCAGGAAAAATACTCTGATATTGAGCTTTCCACCGGCTGGGAATTGCTTGAATAAGACCATGTCCCGCACGATTTTGTGAATTTTGCGACTTAGGCTTTACAACGTGGATGCGCTGTGGGCGATAAAACAAGGCCGTGAAGTTCGACCGCAGTAGTCGGAAACAGCAGAGCATACACGGCATAGCCAATGTAGTAAAGATGCCTGACCCCCAGTGATGTATTGCATGAACACACCGGGGGGGCAGGCACTAAATTACAATATGACTCGTCTTCTTGCTACTGCCAATCCAATCCCAGCTAAAACAAAAGTCACTCCAATAACAAGGAGATTCATTATGTTTGTGGCTGTATTTGGCAGCTCCCTGAATTCACCGCTACCGCCACTTCCATTGTCGTCTCCTTTATCATTATTGCTTTCCTGCTCGTTTCCAGATCCTGTTCCGCCATCCTTATCACCATCACTATCATTCGAATCATCAGAACCGTCAGTACTTCCTGAGCCGTCTCCTTTTCCTGACCCATCGTTATGATCTGAATCATCCTCTTCTGATCGAGGCTCCTCTGTGTCTCCGTTGCCATCATTATTATCAGGTACATCCTCTCCCGGGTCTTCATTCTCATCGCCATAGCCCGGCTGTTCCGGTTCGCCGTCACTGTCGTCTCCTTCAACCTGTAGTACAGCAAAAGTACCTGTATGGAAGGAAGTCCCCATTACCATGGAGCGATCCTCCGATACTGTTCCCCCATATTCATGCCCCGCATTTTCAGACAGCCATTCTATTCCGTTGAAAAAGAAAATACTCGCTTCTTCCACTTCATTCAAAGGATGGAGTAAATGGAAGCCAAGTGCGATAATATCCTCTTCCAAGTCTGTTACAGGCACTCCCCCATGGAACAGACTAACTTGATAGATTTTGCTTCGCAATGCTTCATGAGCTGGATAACTCTCTTCAACCAACATGATTTGAACCGGTTCATCCCCTTCAAAAATAGCAGCTGGTATCTCTAATTCCACATCTTCATTCACAATTTTCAAGACTGCATTTTTCGCAATCAGCATTTGGATTTGTTCAGAGAAAAACATCACTCCGTCAAAAACTTCGTCCTCGTCTCTTAAATCAATCTCCACTATCTGATTCAGACCAATCTCGCTAAACGTTTCCTCAAGCACCTTTGTACGATCAGATACTTCTGGATCTGCCGCGCTCCCTAAAGAAAACTTGCCCGCTAAATCCAAATCAAAGGCAATATCCGAACTGCTCTGCCGATCCTGATGAATGGAAACGGCTAACACATTTTCTCCTTCACGCAATAAGGCGGGATCAATCGGTGCTACGTAATAAGTATAGTCTTTGCCAATTGTGCTCGCGGCTAACGTAGTGTGAGTGATTTCCCCAGAAGGCATATTGCTGCGGAACACCTCCACGCCATTTAAGTGGACAACCGCACCGTCGTCCCTTAAAACGCTAAGTTGAAGCTCCGTATACGAATCAACATTTTCCACGTCAATCGTTTTTCTAAAATACGTCGTGATGTGCTTGTTACTGGAACTGGAGCCATAACCTACGGTTGTTGCCTCGCCTTCATATCCACCGTACCCTAAGATCGCATGGCCTGATTTCCAATTACTGTCATCATAATCCGGATGCCGCCAATCACTAGCTTCCTCAATGGATGTATACTGATCCGATCCATCATCAAGATATTTCCACTCGCCTCCTTTTGTTATCAGCTCTTCCTCCATCAATACATGCAGCTTATACATACTGGAATTACCGTTGGAATCCGTCACGATAATGGTAATCTGGCCGCGATCCAACGGAATCTCAACTGGTGTTTGATTAGCGACGACTTTTCCATTAATCGTCATTCTTGCGTTTGCGTCAAACGCAGTTGGGAGGATGTACAGCGGCTCCTTCGTGCGCTGCACATCGTACTCATACTTATCTGATGTAAAGGCTGCTGATAAACTTCCGCCTTCAACCGTTAAAGCTGCCAGCTGAGAAGTATCTGGTGAAAAAGCTTGTACTGTGATAAACTCCATATCCCAATAAATATCAGAGCTATTCGGTCTGTCTTGACGAACTTCCGCGGTTAAAACATTTTCCCCTTCCACAAGATAAGACATCAACGTCTCATCCAACGCAAACGTTTCAAAACGACCTTCATCAGCAACGCCAAACCCACTGTAATCAGTTAAATATTTATCATATGGGACATCTCCCTCCGGATGGTTAAACCTTCCAATCTCGTGTCCGTTTAAATAGAGAACAACACCATCATCTATTCCAAACTGCACGATTCCTTTTTTTCCAATCACAGATAAATCGTCGATGGTAAACGCTGAACGGAAGTAATACGTTGCATGCTTGTTTGCAGCGTCTGGTCCATAGTCTATTAATGTTGCAACACTTCCAAAGGTTGGTCTCGATTCACTGATAGGATAGCCAAGCGGAGCCGCTCCCTTTTCCCAATCTGTATCATCAAAATCTACATTGCGCCAAACAATTCCTTGATCAGAGCCATCATCTAAATAGTTCCATTCACTGCCCCGTTCAACTAAGATGTGATCTGTTAAATGTTGGACATCCACTGTAATCTTATTACTGATGAATTGTTTTCCTTCATATTCCACCACTGCCCAGATTTCCACCTCTCCTGCAAAAGCAGGATGAGCTATCGTCACTTTGTTGTCTCGGCTAACATCCAGCACTCCTTCAGGATTGGTTTTATACTCCACTGGCGCATTATCCAGATTCACACTAAATCCGGATTCACTTTCTCCCCTTAAGCTCAGCTCGATGTCGTTTGGTAAAACAGCAGACGCTGTGGTTGACAGCACGTCGCCATCCGCAGATAAAATCACATTCTCCAATTCAGGCGGCGCAATCGAAGGGTCTTTGACAATTGTGTAACTATCCACCACTTCCAGCGTATCTGTGATATAAGCTGTGATACTAAAGCTGTTATCTGTCACCTCAACATAGGAAAACGTCGGTACCCTTGGCTGTGAGACTACCGCTTCATGCGGTGCGGGAGCTCTTAAGTTATAGTATTTACTTCCACTTGCAGAGTTGTTGGTAATATATAAAGTACCAGTCGGGTTAACAACTCTTCCATAAGCATCATACACTTGGTTTAGCTGCGGCTGATCGCCGTACATTTGATGAGAACGTGTGTAAGAATGATCATGCCCTCCCAAAACCACATCAATGTCAAGTTCATCAAATACCGGGAAAAGATTTGCACGTAAATCCGCCATGCTTGACGAGGTGGAATGGTTAGCAGAACTGTAGATCGATTGATGATTAATCACTATTTTCCAATCCACATCTGGATTTTCAGCAATGGCTTCCTCCATGAAAGCCCTGTGCCCTGCGCCACTGTTCGCATTTGTGTTTAACACCATGAACAGCGTATTTCCATAAGTATAGTAGTAATTTCCTCCAGCATTCGTCGAGATATACTCCGGTCTATGGTTTGGCGTATGAAAATGATATTGATAGTTCATTTGATTATCATGATTCCCTTGTACTGTTGCAACGGCATAGTTTTTTAGTTTTTCCGGCGCAAAATAACCGTCATAGTGCCTCTCATTCGTTGCTGTTTCCACTTGATCCCCAACAGATACGAGAAAATTCACATCAGGGTAGCGGGTTAAGGATTTGTTAACCGTGTTCGTCCAGCCCTCTGTATCTGAGCTGACATTCCCAGCACCAATCTGAGGATCGCCGTACATTAAAAAGCTGTAACCATCATTGGTAGACTGTGTATTAAAGTCATATACCGGACTCCAATGCTGATCATTCCCGTCTCCAAGTCGGTATACATATTGCTGGGATGGAAGAAGTCCTGTCACGGTTACTTTGTTTGCTGCCAATCCCTCTACTGCATCCGCTACCGTTCCTATAAATGTAGTAGCCTGATCGACTGGAAAAACATCCCCCGTCATGTCCGATTTCTTAGCAAATTGTACGACGGAAACATCAGGTCCTCGAGGGGAATACCATGCAAAATTAATTTCTGATTCGTTTCTTCCCGGAGTGATCGCAATACCTGATATTGTGTAATCACTCACGTCTGCGCTTGCTGCCGTGATAGCTGTACCTTGGTCAGCTTCTGTCTCTTCCGTTACAGCGGCGTCTGCCTTTATTTCTTGTTCATCAACTACATGTTCTTCCTCGGTAACTTCTGCTTCGTCTCTGACTGGCTCGTCCACTTCATCATTCATCGTTTGATCAGCTTCCCCCTCTGGCGCCAGTCCTTCTGAAACCTCATCATCCACATCTTCAAGGATAAGCACGTCTTCCGGCACGTCCGTTAACGCGTCTGGCAACGATTCCACTGCAGCAGTAATACCTAAACCATTCAACATTGCGCTAAAAAACAAGATAAAGATTAGAAATACAGCTTTCCTCTTCCTCCATCGCATCGTTCTCCATTCCTCCTTCTGTTTGTTGAATGAAACTGTCATCGTTTTACTAGATTGCCACCTCAAATAATAAGGAACTCATATTAATTACTGGTAGATTTACCGCAAAAAACTTGTAAACATATGTAAACGTCCGTCAATTTTCATCACAATCAACAGTCGTTTTTCATCACTCTGATTTAGCGGCTTTGCGTGTTTGTTCAATAAGGTGATCAAAACAGCGTCAACAAGAAGGCCAGGGCGTGGTAAGCACAAGTGGGAATCAGCGCGGAACGTACGTAAGCAGCATAGAGAGCAACGCAGCCAATAAAATTCGCAGACATCGTTTCCCGAACTTTTGGAACGTCCTCTTTCATCCTCGTAAAATATAAAGATGATGATCGGAAAAATGATAAAATTTACACAACCGTTACATGAAGATCATGTTTATTCAATAGTAGATTTATATAATTGCCATATCGGACGACGCGCCGGAAGTCAGGTGACCGCCAGAAAAGGAGGATGTTCCTTGTTGCGACGCAAACGAACGAAGACCTTGCTTATTGCAGCGATTCCAGCTGCATGTATCTTATTTTTATTTTGGTTTCACTCCGGAGAAAAAGTTATTTTTAATGAACAAACGGGATCAGCCTACATACGCTATGAAAAAGCAAAAGTACTGGACATTGTCAGTGAAAACATCGAGCAGGATGATACACTCAGTGATTTATATTTGGGAAAACAGGAGCTGGAAGTTGAAATTTTAACCGGGGAATACAAGGGAGAAACACACATCATAACCAATTACCTCAGCACGCTCTATCATGTTCACGTTCAGCCAGGCTCGCAGATTATCGTTTCAGTGGATACAGTCAATCCCGAAATTTTTACGATCTCCGTCTACAGCCACCATCGATCACCCGTCTTGTATGGACTCATCTTCATTTTCCTGGCCTTCATGGGCATCATCGGCGGCAAGAAAGGTCTCAAGTCCGTTGGAGGTATTGTCCTTACCGTCGCCCTCATTATATTTCTTTTCATTCCAATGCTCTACAGGGGGTATTCGCCGATCTTCGCCTCCATCTTAATTATCATATTAGCAACTTGTCTCACTCTGTTCCTGTTAAATGGCTGGAGCGCAAAAACAATAGCGGCAACATTAGGGACTGTGATCGGTGTCATCATCGCCGGTGTTATCTCCAGCCTTGCCGGATCATTAGCCCATGTGACAGGATTTAATGCGTATGAAGCAGAAACGCTCATCTTAGTAGCGCGGGAAACAAGCATGCAAATACGCGGACTATTATTCGCCGGCATCCTGATCGCCAGCCTTGGTGCCATTATGGATATTGCGATGTCCATCGCCTCCTCCATTCAGGAAGTACATAGGACCAACCGCAAAGCGACGGAAAAACATTTGTTTAAATCCGGTATGAATGTAGGGAAAGACATGATGGGAACGAGTGCGAATACTTTGATCCTCGCGTTCACAGGAACATCGTTAAACGCCTTGTTAGTCATTTATTCCTATAATGTGCAATACCATCAATTTATCAATATGGACCTGATCAGCATCGAAATTATCCAGGGGATTGCCGGCAGCATTTCCATCGTCTTCACGATCCCCATTGTCGCATACATCTCGTCAAAATTGATACCTGCTTTTGAGAAAAAACGTTCATGAGTAAAACATAACAGTGGCGAGAAGTTCGTGGCATGGCGGGCTGGGGCAGCGGCGACATTCACTGTCAATGTTATCCGGATTTATGGATCATCCTCAACCCGTTTATAAACTCAGCAAGTTTGTTTTTTCAAGTAAGCAAAAAACCAGCCTAAACACAAACTTAACGTGTTAGACTGGTTTTCTGCTCTCTTCTTTTACCATCCTAATAAGGCATTTTCACTTTTTGCGGTGCTTTGTCCGGATAAAGTTTTTTGGCGATCTTAGGCGCCAGCTGGAAGAAAATGATACCGATCATTGCAATCGCCAGAATAAATATGCTGCTGAACACCATGAGTTCCGTCGCTGCCAAAGCGGCGACAATGATCGAGAATTCCCCCCGCTGTATCAAGGAAAACCCGGCGCGGACAGACACTTTTTTACTCAAGCCGTAAAGTCTTCCGCCGACAATCCCGACGATAATTTTCGCCGCCACCGCCCATACGATCAACAGGAGAAGCATTCCCATCATTGGAACCCCGGCACCGAATTCGATCGTTGTACCGAACCATAAAAAGAATACCGGCAGTGTTAAATCACGTACAGGAAGAACGAGGTGCTCGATCTCCTCCGACTTTCTTACTTCCGCAATCATGATGCCGGCCAAGAATGCGCCTAATACTTCCGATAAATCAAGGAACAGCGCGAACCCGCCGTATGCCAAGGAAATACCGACGATAAACATGATAAAAATATCCGAGCTCAAGTAGCGTTCAAAAAACGGACGAAGCCTTTTAAAGACAACTTGTCCGAAAATGATTGCTCCCGCGGTCAGTAAAACAACTTTTAAGACCAGGAGTGAAAAGGAACCGCCCGTCATACCTGTCCCGGCAGTCAGTCCGACAAGTATGGCAACAAGCACCGGCGCCACCAGATCTTCAAAAATGAGCAGTCCGAGAATAAATTCCGATTCCGGATTTGCCATCCGCTTCGATGTTTCCAGCAATTTCGCCGTGATTGATGAGCTGGTGGCATAAACAACGCCGCCGATCAGCAAGGAGTCAACGAAGCTGAGACCAAAAAGACTTATGATGGCAACGGTGACACCGATATTCAAGACAACATCCAGCGTACCTGCCGGCGTCACTTTTTTTGCCACTTTCATCAGCTGTTTAATCGGAAATTCCAAACCTAACATAAAAAATAACAGAACAATACCAATTTCACCGACTAAATGCAACAGATAGGAATCACCTATAAAAGAGGCGAGGATTACTCCGAGTAAAATATAAATGATCACTTCTGGTATTTTAAATTTCACACTGATGAGCCCGAATATGAACATTAAGAGGAAGATGATTCCGGCGCTCATCATAACCGGTATATATATGTCCACTTAGGAGATCGCCTCCCCTTCACAGAGCTTTTCGAAATTGGTGATCGCCTCCTGCTTGCCGATAGCCATTAACGTGTCACCAGTCTTCAGTACTTCATCAATCTCCGGACTTGCGATACACTCCTCTCCACGGAAAATGCCTACAATCGTAACCCCTGTTCGCTTCCGTATTTCTGATTCCCCAATCGATTTATTCACAAGCGTTGAGCTTTGCTCAAGCTTTACCCATTCAGTAACAATCTGGCTTTTAAAAAGCTTCATTTTGTCAGTATCCACCGGCTGAAAGACCGCGCCTAATAACTGAGCTCCCATCTCCCTCGTTTCATCGGCAGTCAAGTTGATGGAAAAATCCGCTTCATCATTGTCTGCATCATGAAAAAAATACATTTCCCGTTTTCCTGAATGATGAACAATTAATACAATCATACTTTCTTCCGCAGTAATGAAAGAGATTTTTTTCCCGATTCCCGGTAAATCCGCCATTTTTACTAGCATCGATAACTTCCTTTCTGTTTTCAAAAATACATGGTGATGATAAGATGATCCTCCGCTAAGTCGAAAAGCTTTATATTCCCGCACTTTTTCAACAGCTTCTTGCAAATACACACCTTTTTTACAAGTATAAACGATGTTTTATCCTATGCAAAATGATTATAGGTGGTTTGTTCCAAAAGGAGGACACTGCACCTGGTTGTTAATCCTCCTTCCTTTCGATAATAGTGTTTGTTCAAAACTTGATTTTGTTCTCGATAATTTTTTGGCATTCCCGCCTGTTCGGCACTTATTCCCGTCGATTTTGCGTTTTTTTCCGTCTGTTCGGCTGGCTTTTCCATCGTTTTCTAACTTTCCCCTGTATTTCCTCTATTCACCAACTGCAAGTAGCTCCGGAAAATTGCTTTCATCAGGATAATTCTTCACTCCTGGGCAATTCAGTCTAAAAATGATGAATTAATGTGGTAAAACAAATGAGAATATGATAAAATACGAAAAGTTACATTGAGAATAATTATCATTATCATTAAAGTGAGCTTCGCTACTAAAAAATGGAGAGAACCCGTCATGATGATCAACAAACGCTTAATCAGCATTTGCAAAGATTCAAAGAAATATATTGCCTTCACCGTGCTGTGCAGTTGGATCGGTATTGTCTGCAATATCATCATCATTTTTTTCATCGGTAAATTAATCAACACCATGGCTGCCGGCAAGCGGCTTCCTTTTTCTGAACAGTCATTTTGGGAAACGGCAAAAGATTTTTATATCATGGAACAGATTTCGTTGCTTTCAGCGATCATTATCACCGCAGCCGCGCTGCTGGTGAAATTAGTAAGCCAACACTTTTACGGGAAGTTTTCCTATTTGTCGTCTGCGAATGCCCGTGTCACATTGCGCCGCCGCATTTATGAAAAGCTGCTGAGATTAGGTGGAGACTATCAAAAGTCAGAAAGAACTTCTGCCATTGTTCAAGTTTCCATCGAAGGCGTTGAGCAACTGGAAGTTTATTTCGGAAAATATTTGCCGCAGTTTTTTTATGCGCTGCTGGCGCCTATCACCTTATTCATGTCAATCATGTCGCTTTCCTGGCAAGCGGCACTGGTGTTTATGCTGTGCGTTCCCCTTATTCCGTTTTCCATCATCGTCATCATGAGAATCGCGAAACGGGTGTTGAAAGTGTACTGGAACAACTACGCGAATTTAGGAAATACCTTCTTGGAAAATCTCCAAGGATTAACGACATTAAAAGTTTATGGACAAGATGGGCAGAAACACGCCGAAATGAATGAAGAAGCCGAGAGTTTTAGAAAAATTACAATGAAGGTGCTGAGTATGCAGTTAAATTCCATCAATGTCATGGACTTGATTGCATTCGGCGGAGCGGCAGCAGGTACGATTGTCGGGCTTTATCAATTTAGCGCCGGCCACCTGGAAGCCGGCGACTTGATCATCATTATTTTGCTGTCATCCGAATTCTTTATTCCCCTGCGGTTACTAGGTTCCTATTTTCATATAGCGATGAATGGTATTGCTGCTTCAGATCGCATCTTCGCGCTGTTGGATACGGAAGAAAAGCACCAGGAAGACGCACAGCCGCTCCCAGATCACGAGCAGCTGACGATCCAATTAAACAATGTACATTTCAGTTATGACGGCAAACGGCAAGTCCTACACAACATATCCTTTGAATTAACTCCCGGCGGCCTGACAGCTGTTGTCGGGGAGAGCGGCAGCGGAAAAAGCACTACAGCAGCATTGCTGTCAGGGCAATTGGAACCGTCCAGCGGAAGCATCACTGTAAATGGAATGGATCTTCACAATGTAAAGCGCGAGGATTTATACAATCACCTTTCATTTGTTTCCGCCCACAGCCATATTTTTAAAGGAACGATCCTTGATAATTTGCTGATGGCCAAACCAGAGGCGACAATGGAAGAAATCAAGCAGGCATTGAAAACGGCCCGGCTAGCGGAGTTTATTACCCAGCTTCCGCAAGGGCTGGAAACAGAGGTATCCGAGAACGGCAGCTCGCTATCCGGAGGGCAAAAGCAGCGGTTGGCATTGGCGCGGGTTATTTTAGCAAACCGGCAGGCAATTATTTTTGATGAAGCAACTTCCAATATCGATGTGGAGAGTGAGGAAGCGATTTGGGAAGCAATCGATGAATTAGCCAAGGAAAAAACGATTTTAGTTATTTCCCACCGGCTGGCTTGTGTGAAGGAAGCGAAAGTTATTCACGTGCTTCAGTCAGGCCATCTCGTTGAATCAGGAACACATGAGATGCTGCTGCGAAAACAAGGTGTTTATGCGCAAATGATTTTGAATCAGCAACAATTAGAAAGCATTAGAGAGGGGAAAACAAGTGAAGCGGCAATCAGGAATGTATCTTATGAAACGGCTGATCATTGAACTGAAACCATTGATATTCATTATGTGCCTGACGATTCTTCTAGGCGTGCTCGGTTATTTGGCAGCTATCGCCATCGCCGCGTTTGCCACCTTTGCTTTAGGGGCCGTCCTTGAAGGAGCAACGCGTGTTTCCTTTAACACGGCGGTCATCATCATGATTGTTTGCGCCGTGAGCCGTGGTTTGTTGCGTTACGGAGAGCAGCTGTCCGGGCATTATATCGCTTTTAAACTGTTGCATTTATTACGGGATAAAACCTTCAGAAAGCTACGAACATTGGCTCCGGCGAAGCTGGAAGGGAAGGACAAAGGGAATTTGATTTCCTTGATTACGTCCGATATTGAGCTTCTGGAAGTGTTTTACGCCCATACGGTTGCGCCGGTCGCCATCGCCGTCTTAACCAACAGTATGATTTCGATCCTGCTCTATCAAATACACCCTGCGTACGGGATCGTTTCAGCCGGTTATTTCATTTTGGTGGGAGCGGTGATCCCTTATGTATCATCGGTGATGGTCAAGGAAGCCGGCATCCGGTATCGGGATGCATTTGCCGCAAGCAATCAGTTTGTACTGGATTCCCTGCGCGGCTTAAAGGAAATTTTGTTATTTAACCAGGGTCCGGAGCGGCTAAAAAATTTAGAGCGTCAATCACAACGATTAAATGATCATGTCCGCAAAATAAAAAACGATGAAGGACTGTTTGGCGGCATAACGAATCTCGTAATCACATCAGCGATGCTGACATTTACAGGAATGGGCGTTTATTTTTATTCAACCGGCACTCTGCCGCTGACGCTGGTGTTAGTTGCTTTGGTTGTCATTGCATCCTCCTTCGGTCCGGTGGTTGCCCTAAGCAGTCTGCCTAACACATTGACACATACTTTTGCTTGTGCGGAACGATTGTTTCACCTGCTGGACGAAAAGCCGCAAGTCGATGAGGTGGAAGGGAATGCGGACATTGCCATGGAAGACATACGTTTTAACAATGTCTCCTTTACGTATCCTAAAAGTGAGGAGCCCATTTTTTCTCAGACAGCGGTAAGCATTGAGAAAGGGGAGAAAGTTGCCTTGATCGGTGAAAGCGGGATCGGAAAAAGCACATTTATCAAGCTGTTCATGCGCTATTTTGACGTTGATCACGGCGAAGTATTAATTGATAAGCAATCCATCAAGGAGATTCCCACCGCCTCGTTAAGACGGAAACAGACACTGGTCAGCCAGGAAACGTACTTGTTTAACGACACGATTTTAAACAATATCAAGCTCGGAAAGCCTGACGCTTCATTGGAAGAAATCATCGCCGTTGCCAAGAAAGCCGCGATTCACGAATTTATTGTCTCATTGCCGAAAGGATACGAGACGAAAACCGGGGAATTAGGAGATAAGCTGTCTTCCGGAGAACGGCAGCGACTAGGATTGGCACGCGCTTTTTTACATAACGGTGAAGTGCTCATTTTAGATGAGCCGACCAGCAACCTGGATGTTTTAAATGAAGGGGCGATTTTAACATCGATCAACGACAATCATCTAAATAAGACGGTTATTATGGTCTCCCACCGCAAGTCAACAACATCGATTTGTAGCCGGAACTATCAGCTGAAAAATCAGCAATTACTTCCGCAGGAGGAATAAGGAGTCATGTTTGCTCAAAAGGATCGCTTTCTATCTTTTTGGACAAGCACGGGGCGAGAAAAACCGATTTTTTTTTTCACAAAGCTGTTTTCGGATCGTTAATTTGAAAATTTAAATCGCCTTTTTAAAAACAAATTTATTTGTCCGAACAGCGATATTCAAGAATAGAAAAGAGGAGAACGACAGATGAAGATGATAAAAAAAAGCCTGCTTGTCGGCTGCGGCTTTATCTCCGTTGCTCTTGGGATGCTAGGCGCGATATTGCCAATTTTGCCGACCGTACCGTTTTTACTGCTGGCATCCGTCTGCTTCGTAAAAGGGTCGGAGCGGTGCGATGCCTGGTTTAAAAACACCGGGCTCTATAAGAAACAGTTAAAAAGCTTTGTTCAAAACAAATGTATGACACGTAACCAAAAAGCGGTGATATTGCTCACGGCCAATGCGATGTTATGTTTTCCGTTTTTCATGGTGGATAATCTTTATATGCGGATATTTATCATTGCTTTGGTGATATGGAAGCTTTGGTATTTCCTCTTTCAAATCGGCACTGTGAACGAACAAAAGACAAAAGCGGCACAGAATGAACGGAAGAAAGATTCGATCGTTGAAGGGTCTTAGCGCAGGGGACGAACAGAAAAACAGCCCAATCACAAACACAAAAAACGGCAGGGGGTTGTCCAAAGGGGATTTTCATCATGTTTGTTCAATCATTCTTTACTCTTATTCGAACAAAAACAGCACAATGAATCGAGCTGACGCATCGTTTTATTGCCAGTGGTGATGGTTGCACTGAATCTTGCACATCAAGCACAATCATTGCCCTGTTTGAACAATCACTCCGCTAACCTTTGGACAACGCCGACAATGGGAATTACCTTTGCTCCGCAGCTGCATCACCGCGATGTGACTCCTTGCCGCAGTGATGTCTTCCTGTTTGCTGAACACATAGTGTCAATTTACATAACCGAGCAATTCCGGAACTTTCGTCATATGGTGAGCAGAATTCCCGGAGGTAAGACGACGGTATATATTCATCAGATGATCAAGTTCCTGGCTGTATTGCACCGTTTCCTGCGAAGTAAACCCGCTGTCGTAAGCTGCACGAATCATTTGCTTTCTCTTTACTTCCATCTGCCTTTTTAAATAGTACTGAATCCCCATAATAATCACTCGTTTCTTCCAAGATACTATTTGTGGTGCAGGATATGTAATCCTTTAGTAACAACAGAAGACGGTATTACTTTTACCTTGTTATTTCTATTATATGTAAAATAGTAAAAATTTCAAGAGTTTGGAAGGATTTTTTCAAAAGTTTTTCTAAAAAATTCGATTCATTTGTAAAAATCAGCTATTGTTTTGCCAAAAGACAGCGTTGAAAAAAAGCGGTCAGCAGTTTGAGAAATTCTCCACCTCCACCAAAAGTCCTCTCCATCTATCCCGTCCGCCAGGGAAAACTAATACTAAAGTCATATCCCCTGCCATTTTGAACAAACGCGTGTAAAAACTTGTTCAAAAAATCCGGGAATAAGAGGCAGATAAAACTTTTTGTACGTGTGGTCCAGACGAGAAGCTGTAAATTGCATATTCTTCGTCTGTGAAAGCTTATGCTTTCCTTCCGGTTAGTATTCCCTCGACCAAGTACTACGAAAAGGGACGGAAGCATGACGCCTCCATCCCTCGTGCTATTTTGCCACAGGCTGTTTCTGCCGCTCACTGCCAGCTTTCGGTGTCGCAGCCAATTGTATCTCATGCTCCAGCTCTTCACGGTAGCTTGCTGTTTCCTCGCTGCTCCACTGAAAATGCTCTTCCATATAACGGATCACTTCGTCTTTCCATTGCTTTACCCAAGCGATATCAAAAAACAACGCCGCGGTGCGCCGATTAAAAAAATCGATCGGTTTCATCACCATTTCTTCTTCGAGTCCATAAATTAGCGCGGCCAGTACCGCTTCCGGTAAATGATATTTCGCTGCCTCTTCCTTAGCAGCGGGCAACAGATCATAAACTTTCGTAATGTTGGATCCATACAGCCGTGTCAGCTTTCTCGCCTCGCTTCCCGTTAAGCCGAGTCCGACGCCGCGTTCCGTATGCGTGCTGATAAAAGCTTCCAGGTTTTTCGATCCGCCCACCTCTCCACCAGACAGGATCAGTGATTCCGTCATGCCCGATGCAGTTATCCCTTCCTTCCCGCAAATCATATCGATAATTTTTTCCGCCATTTTTCTGTATCCGGTCAGCTTACCGCCGGCAATGGACAACAGCCCTGACGGCGATTCAAATATTTCGTCCTTGCGGGATATTTCCGATGCACTTTTTCCTTCTTCAAATATCAACGGTCGCAGCCCGGCCCAGCTTGATTCTACATCCGCTTCGGTCAGTTGAACGGTTGGAAACATGTAGTTCGTCGTTTCAATTAAATACGTCAAATCCTCGTGCGTCATTCTCGGTGATGCGATCTCACCCGTGTATTGTGTATCCGTCGTGCCGATATACGTTTTTCCGTCACGCGGGATAGCAAACACCATGCGGCCGTCATTTTCCGTGTCAAAATAAACAGCCTGCTGCAGCGGAAAGCGCTGTTGATCTACAACGATGTGCACGCCCTTCGTTAAAAACAAATGCTTTCCGGTTTTTGAACCGTCTGCTTCCCGAAGTTCGTCAACCCACGGTCCGGCAGCGTTGATAACATATTTGGCTTTTATTTCATACGTGCTGCCGGTAAGAAGATCACGGACAATGACAGCGGTTATTTTGTTGTCGCTGCCGTATATAAACCGTTCTGCTTTTGTATAGTTGACAGCCGTTGCGCCGTGTTCCACCGCCTTCTTGAGCACTTCCAAAGTCAGCCTGGCGTCGTCGGTCTTGTACTCGACGTATACGCCTCCCCCCTTCAGTCCATCCCGTTTTAACAGCGGCTCCCTTGCGATTGTTTCCGAGCGCTTTAACATTTTTCTCCGTTCTTTCGCGCGTACACCGGCGAGAAAATCGTATACTCTTAAGCCGATGGATGTGGACAGCTTACCGAAAGTGCCGCCTTCGATAATCGGCAGCAGCATCCATTCCGGCGTTGTCACATGCGGGGCATTCTCGTAGACGATCGCCCGCTCTTTTCCAACTTCGGCAACGAGCTTTATTTCGAACTGCTTTAAATAGCGCAATCCCCCATGTACGAGCTTTGTCGATCTGCTTGATGTTCCCGCGGCAAAGTCTTGCATTTCAACTAACCCGACAGACAGTCCTCTCGTGACGGCATCCAATGCGATGCCCGCACCAGTTATTCCGCCGCCGATAATGAAAACATCTAATTCCCGGCTGCTTAGTTCCCGCAAATATTGACTTCTTTTATTGGCAGAGAATGTTTGCGTCATATCCTTCACCCTTTCACTGCTTCGAGATACGAAGAAAAATAAAAGAGACCACAACAACTCCGGAAAACGGATGCTTTTAAAAGCATCGCTTCCAGAGTGCTGCGGTCTCTCCGTATCTCCGACCAGTTTATTATTAACTTATTTTTATCATACCACACTTTCGACGAATATTGAACGATCTTTTCCCTTGTGTTTGTGTCATTTTCGTGGAAAAGAGCGGGTAGAGCATAAAAACTGTAAGAAAAAAACAGTAGCCGCATCGTTAGGACGTGTAACAGGATACTTTTACAGATGCCAGAGTTCTTTCTTTGAAGTAGTAATCGCCGTGGCGCCGGCTTCGATGGCGGCATCCACCTCGGCCGCCGTGCGGATCAGGCCGCCGGCAATGACCGGAATGCTCGTTTTTTCATAGATTTCCTGAATGATGTGCGGCATGACCCCCGGCAAAACCTCAATACAATCAGGCTGAATCGCCTTCATCATATTATAGCTTGATTCCAACGCGATAGAATCCAGCAAAAACAGTCTTTGAACGGTGATTAAGTGATGCTTTTTAGCCGTTAACAACACATTTTTTCTGGTAGAAATCAAGCCTTCCGGGCGAATATCCCGGCATAAAAACTGTGCCGCATATTCATCGGTTTTCAGCCCCTGAACTAAATCCGCATGGAGCAGCACTTTTTTTTGATGCTGATGAAGCATGGCGATAATGCTTTTTAATTGTCCGATGTGAGTGTTTAACAGAACGACATATTCATGGTCATATTTCACGACGGCATCTAATTCTTTTAAATCCCGGATCGCAGGTAAAATCTTTGAGTTATGCAGCAACATGATGCAACCCCTCCCCCTATATGTGCATAATGTTATTATAAGCAACCTGCAACGGTAATGAAAAGAGAGATTTTTTCTGCTGCTTTACAGCCAAAGCTCGCATATCGGCATACGATTGCTATTCATGTGGTATTACTGCTGGCATCGTCCTTATACCGCCGTAACTGTCAATGGCTGCCGGCGTACAGAAGAGGGGGCCAAGGCGCCGGGGAAAATAAGAATCTCAGCGCGACTTCTGTATTATCATTATCTTTATCTTTCCCCGACTGTCAGCTGAATTTGCCTCATGTAGCCGGTTTTTCCTTTCGTGACATCAAGCAGCCCTTCCCATTGTCCAGGGGATGGGAAATGAATGATTGCTTCATACAATCCATCTTCAATATGCCGGAATTTCCATTCTTTCTCCCGGCTCTCGTCCACTGCCGGAAACGTCATTTTCACTTCCGCTCCATTAATCCATTCTCCATGTCCGTCCAATGCTACGACGTGCATAATGACAGGACGGTTATATATTAACGGATATTGTTTTGCCGCTAATTGTATTGTCCAGTCATTCGAGTATTTCAGATTGGTAGAGGCATCGTGCAGCCAAATGGCATACCACAGCAACGCTGCAATAAAAGCCAAGCCCGCATAATAAATACCCGCATTCAGTATTTTCTTTTGCTTCACCTCAGGCATTTTCATCCATCCTTTCCATCATCAGGTTGGACATGTTTCACAATGCCTAAACAGGCGCGGAGATTTTATTTCTGGAAAAAGCGCAGGGGTATTCCACCTATATTGAACAGCTTCACCGGCAGCTTAACATCTATACGAATAAAGAAGCAGTAACTTTCGGGGAATCAGATGGAGACTCTACTCCATCTGATTTAAAATCCCACCTACGCTAACGCTTATAGGTGGGGGTCTTATACCCTATAAGAAATATCGATAAAGAAAAGCTTTACCAAGCCTTCGTTGGAAAACTTGATGAAGCCTTTAGTAATTCCAGTTCTCACTTATTTGTGAATGTTCATTAACTTGCTTTTTCATATAGAGAAATATGAATATCAATCAGTCCGATTTGCGACTCAAAAGGTACGGTGATAAACAAGTTGGTCCCGCGGAAATTGGAGGCCCCTTCATTTACAACTGGTGGCGTTACATCGATAACGCAGTCTTCCTTGGAAAGCTCTGTGGCAGTGGAGCCTGCGACCCAGTTGCCAAACTCCCTGATGGCGCTCCAGCCTATTTCATCCATTGTTGTGATTTCCATTCCACCCATCATTAATCCGACAATATTCTTTGCCGTATCACTTGTTACCGAACAAATAATTTGCCCGGATAATTGCCCAGTAACACCTAGAACAACGGAAATATCACTGGACGGTACGGCAAATTGATCCGCTCTCGGCTTCATTGGTTCCACGTCAATTCCAAAATGGCTGTGCAGAAGTGATTTTGCAGCTCTGCAAACTGCGTTTATGTGTTTGACATTCATCATCTCTTTATCACCTGCTCCGATTTTTATGAAAGTATAAAATATTCTGATAAACTAATTGGTGATTTGTTCAAAAAGGGAGCGGGGTGTCCTTCTTTTTGAACTCACGATTTTATCTTGCTCAGTTTTTTTAGCTTTTACTCAATTCTCTCGTTATATACCACTGCTCTCTTGCTTTTTCAACAATGGAAGGTTCCGTATGCCGATTTTTATGCTGGATGACTTTAGAAAAATATTTCCCTGCTACTTCATGATGACTGCTTTTGCGATGCAACTCACCAAGTAGAAACAGCAGCATCAGCTCCGACATATTTTTTTCCTTGAAGTCGCCATTGATATATGATTGGTCATAATATTTTAACGCATGAGCCAAAAACCGTTCCTCTTCCTCCCGCATTTCCATATAACGATACAGCCAACTGAGACGCAGGCACAGTCCGGCAATGACAACAGCCGGCTGGTTTGTTTCCGTTGCGGAAATAAGCGCCAACTTAAATATCGCAGCGGCATCTTCGTGCGTTCGTTCTCCGCTGTACACTTGCTGTCCCCAACGAGGGGTTACATGTTCCTGGAACCGTTCCTTTACTTTTTGATCAAAAGTAAATGTAAAATGCTCGGTGGAAGCAAAGCCGCAGTGTTCACAGACGGATACTTCATATAAAGTAGGATTATATTCCGGATTTTTATACAAAGTATAAAAGTCATTGTCGATTCTCTCCACGCGAACCGCCCGTGATCGAAGCTTTTTCGATGTAAAAGAGGAATTGCATATTGGACAATGAAACGTTTTGTCATACAGTGCTGGTATGTCCATATTTTTTCACTCACTCTCTTTAATCAATAAAATATATTCCTAGTATAAAAGACCTGAATCAACTTGAAAAGATAAACTTTTAAAATAAGTCTAAAGTAGGAAAAAGACCTATTTGCCTATAAATAATATTAAGGGGGATACGAAAAGGGATAAAACAACTATCAAAAAAAGCTGCCACCCACGATGACACGCGGTGACAGCTCGTAAATCGAAACCATGAAAAAATCTGTTGCAATTTGTAAGTTTGACGAAAGGGCAAAAACAATCTTTTCCACCTTACACTGTAGTCATCCTCATCAATTCCTATCAAAAAGGAGATGGCAGCATGTTTCCCGAAATAATTTTTCCTCCGACACTAAAATAGGAAAAATTGATTCATCAGATTATCGCGGAAGATGTCGGCCGTTCCTCCAAATAAAATACCGTACACAGCGTAAATGACGAGCAATGTAAAAATCGGGTCAAACGCTGCGGTTGCCTGCTTTCTGTAAGAGAACAATGACAGAATAAGTGCAATTTGCACGCCCACTAAAACGAGCATGAGCAGAAGAATAATCATCATCTGCAGCCCAGTAAAAGCGAAAATGAGATAAGCTGCCGATAAAATGACCGGAATCGAGAGCAGCGCACCGAATCGTCCAAGGCATGCATGAAAAGAGATATTCACTTTTAACAACAGCTTTAATCCAGCAAACAACAAGGCCGCGAGTACAAACGTTGAAATAGCAGAATATAAAAACATCGGAAAAAAGGTATCCACAAAGCTGACTGAAACGCCAAAATAACTACTCACTCCCGCCATTGCTGCCCGCGCCTGAAAATACATTCCCAGGCCTAAAAACAAGGCTAATACAAAGATGTTAATGTATCCGTAAATAAAATCATTTGAAGTATTATTGAAAGCTCTTACTGTCGGAGCCTTGATCATTTCCAGGAAAAAATTCCAGTAATGCTTTGATGTTTTGCGAGCCTCTTCAATAAACTCGGCGCTTTTCGTGTTACCGGTCCCCGGCTGCTGATTAGTTGCTCCCCCGGCATTTTGATTTTGCCCGTCGCCAGAAGCATGGTGAACCGCAGCCGTCGCCGCAGTTTCATCCTCCCGCTCAACCATCGTCCCGCATTTAATGCAAAACTTGTCCACGCTTTGAAGCTCATTTCCACAATTTAAACAATTCATCATCTTCTTCCTCCTAAAAAATATTTTGGAATCGGCTGTTACCATGTCTGAACATAACAAACAACAATATGCCAAAAACACTGTCATGTATTTCCATTCTATCTGCTTGCGCCTGCCGTTGCCCGGTTGCGGAATGATCGCAATCAGCGGCAACAGCGATGTCTCATTCGGAAAAGCTGGCCGGTTACTTAAACAGCCTTTTGAATAAAGATTTCCGTACCGGAGTATGCTTTTTCGACCGCTCCTGTTCCTCCACAAAAGCGTTGCGTACAAGCATTACTGTCGTATTGTCGCTTGTGCCTGATTGATTAGCCAGCGTGACGAAGTCGACAGCTGTTTTTTGCAGGTCGACATATTTTTTTTCTCTTCGTTCCAGCAAGTGGGTAATCTGCTGGTGTGAAAACATCGAGTAAAAGCCGTCGCTGCAAAGCATAAACAAGTCGCTTGGCTGATATGTTCCCGTCGCATTATAAGGGTCAACACCGCCTTTTACTCCAAGACATTGGGTCAGTACATTGCGCTTCGGATGTGTTCTCGCTGCTTCTTTCGATAACCGTCCGGCTCTCACCTGTTGCTCCACCCATGTGTGATCCTCCGTCAATTGATACAGCTCCAAATCCATTTTCAACTCATCGGTGCGATATAACTCCGGTGCTTCCTTCAGCCCTGCTTCCTCCATTTCCCCGCGTAAAAGGGTTTGCAGTTCTACCTGACCTTCTTTCAATCTGTAAATACGACTGTCACCCACATGACAAATACCATACATTCCTTTGTAAAGAAGAAGAATGGAAAGCGTCGTACCTGCTTTTTGCTTTTCCTGGAGCAAATGCTTGTTAATTTCTTCGCAAAGCTCGTTCAAGGCGCTCAGCATAGCGGGAATGGGATCATCACGCTTCAAATAATTCTGCGCATGCTTTTCCCACCATGCTACGAGCAGTTGAACGGCTGTCCTGCTCGCTAAATCTCCGCCCTGATAGCCTCCCATTCCGTCTGCAACTGCAGCCATCGCCATCTCTTCCCCGTCCCGATCTTTCACGATTTTCATCGAGTAGTAATCTTCATTTTTTTCCTTAATCGGACCTGTGTCTGTAAAACATCCCATATACCAATTATCATTAGATGTCATATTATTTTTCCCTCCCCGTTAACAAAAAGGTTGCCACTCTTCCGTCAAATACTGCGACGGCAATACCATCGGTGTTTTGCCACTCTGCAATGATGCGCATTTCTTTTCATACAAGTGTTCGTTCACGTCGCTTCTAACGCTTATTTCATGGCTTTGCTCATCTTCCGTTTTTCGGTACGAGCTCAAACACAATTTCACTTCGGAATGCCGGACTCCTGCTTAAAGCAGTACTTCACCTTCCCAATAGCGATTAAATCATCGGCATTCAAGGCGTAAATTTTGTGGGGAACAAGCGGATGCCCGTTAACCTTCGTGCCGTTTTTAGACCCCAGATCTCTCAAGCCCCACTTATCATCCACTTTCGCCAGTTCTAAATGAATTCGAGAAATTCCGACACTGTCTTCTACGTAATTCACCGCTGTCTGGTTCCTTCCGATAATAAACCTGTCTTTGTCAATGACAATCTTTTCTACTTGCTCGCCTCTTCTGATTTCAAGAAACGGCGGCGGCTCCGTTGTCAACAACGGCTCGTTGTCATCCCCGAGCAGCACGGTGGCGTTCTCCTCTTCCGAAAGCATCATGGTTGCGCTGACTTCCGGTTCGCTGAGTTCCTTAGGAGCGTTGCCGACGACGAAATAACCGCTGTTTTTTTCCTGGTGGTTGTTTTGCTGAGTCATGCCGCCGCTTGGCTGGTTCATGCCGCCGTTTTGTTGCACCATGCCGCGCTCGGCTTTCGGTGACGGTGTAGGCTCCTGCCATGCCGCTCCGCCATGATGACTGTCCTGCTGATAAGACGATTGCTGCGGAGCGAGCAAAACATCTTGTTGACGAGGTGCAGGTTCATATGACGGGTACGTCCGTTTCGCTCCCCCTTGAGAAACGGCTGCTCTATTTCCGGTCGCATGTTTCGGTACCTGTGCAACCGGACTAGCAGACGGTGCAGGCTGATTTTTGGCAGCAACGGCAGCTGATTTTTTCTTCTCCGTCGGTTTGCCATACGTAGAAGGAGCTTTACGGAATGGCCACCTTCCCCTGACAAGAATAAAAATTGTCAAGACAACGATGATGCTTCCGGCACCGACACTCCCTAACAGCGTCGCGCCATTAGGCATCCATTCAAACAATTTGAACAGCCCAGTCAGCAGCAAAAGGGCGATGCAGACGACATAAACTTTTTCCCTTGAAGTCAACGTTGCCGGTTGCGTGACGGACTTAGCAGCTCCTTTGTCGGCCTTTTCCGCTTTTTTCTGCTTCTTCTCTTTCTTTCCTTTCGTCTTGATCGGCGGCTGGTTAATATCCGCAGGCGGCGCTCCCGATCCCGTTCCGTCTGCAAGCTGCTCCTCCGCTGCCTCGTGCCCGGAATACTCCGACTGCTGCAGCGGATGATACGCTCCCGGATGCCTATGCTGCAGCTGAAGCAACAACTCCTTCAGTCCCGAAAAACTGAATGACGGATCTTCCGCATATTGCAGCAAACTCCTGAACTCCTGCTCCATGAGCGAGCCGTTTTTTTTCGCCACATTTAACAGCAGCGATTTCAGTTCGGCTGCGGTGGTTGTTTGCTTTTCTATTTCCTGAAACGGCAAGTATATTAAGTATAACTGCTGCGTGTCTTTACCGAGAAAAATAAATTCTTCCTTTAACACATAATGATGCTCATTCAGCATATACAGCTTGCTCTGCTCTAGCGTCGTCAGAATTTTGATAAACAGCTGGTAGAAATCATAGGACGAAAGTGTCCTTTCCCGCAAAAACTGATGCAATGTCTGCTTCGATGTAATATCGTAATACAGCCGGACTTTAAAATCAATCTCCTCCACGGACAGCGGCAACAAATTCTGAATTTGATTCGACTGCATCATTTTCAGCTGCAAAGCAACAATGTCTTCTTGCGTCACTTCTTCCGACTGCTTTTGATAAAACATCAAATAATGGCCATTCTTCTGATGATATTCAAACGTTAAGTCATAAATTTCTGAACTCATTCCCTTTCCTCCTATCAACGGCAGCCTTTTCTATACTGTTAGAACGTAGTAATATGATGTGACAACTGCCGGTATCACTGCGTACATAAACGGAAACTTCGTACTCTTTGTTGCTTTGAACTGCTCAAGCTGCGACAGATCCTTCGATAACACCGAACCGAGAAAGGCGAAAAACGCCGCTGTCATCTTGCTTAAAAACGTTCGTGTAAACAGTAAAATAACAATGCCGATGATGCCGGCAAAAATAACGGAATACATCATAAAGTAGAGAACAAGCTCGATACCGACAAGGGAGCCGATAGCAGCAAACAGCTTTACATCCCCGGCACCGAGGGCTTTAAATATATATAAGAGCAGGAAAATCCCCCCGGCAACAAGCAGCCCGCCCGCGGAAAACATCAGTCCCTGTAATCCGTTTGTCACGATGTGGTAGAGCAGTCCGACGGCCATGCCCCCGGCTGTAAGCCAGTTTGGCAGCCTTGTGTACCTAACATCCCAATATAACGCCGTCAATAAATAACCAAACAATATAAAATCATGTATATGCAAAGGCATAAAGCCTCACTCCTTTCTTACGCGCCGGTCCACAGTCTTTCATATGCTTTCTTTTCGATGGTAATCGTCCTCGTTAAAAACGGCAGCCGCAGTTCCAAATCATATGTGGCCGAGATACCGAGATATGCATCGTCACCGGTAAACCCGCCTGGTCTGTCGACAACCCTCACATCGATCTTATCGGCACTGAAAAACGCGTCAACATTGGATTCTTTAAATTTATTCTGGACGATTTTCTGCACCGCCTCTTCGGCAATGCTATATACGAGGTCTTCAATGCTTACCCCTGCCGCATCAAAAACAAGATTCGTCAGCTTCTTCGCCTGAGCCAGGTCCAACTCATTTTCCGTGTAATTGCGAATCGCTTTATCTAGTCTCCCTTGCGCTTCATCGGCCACCAACGCCGCCGGATACACATGGGTGGCAATCACTTCCGTCGTTTCGCTGACCGCCTGCTTCAACGCCATATCCACGACGGAAATACGAATCATTGTAACTAAGAAAACAATAAATATTAAGAAAAACGGCATTACCATCGCTGCTTCCAGCGTCAAGCTCCCATCCGATTTACGAAGAAACCTCATTCCATTCCATCCCTCCAAATTAATATACCAACGTTTTTCCAGCATTGCCTTACGTAACGAAAAAATATGACTAAAATTATGATTTGGGGCATGGCAGGTTATCTCCTTAGCCTGCCATGCCAAAAACTATTTATTCTATCTCACTCTTGTCAATTGTCCAGATTACTTGATTATAAACGGCTCCTGCTGCAATCAAACCTTCTCTAATTTTAAGATACTGCTGATCATTATCATACGAATGAAACAGTGCTTGCCCGGTAATTTCTTCTCCAGGTGATAACTCTCCAGATAATTGTTCAATACTTTCATATAGATGTGAAATATCATCTGATACAGACAAATCTATATCGTCAGACTGATCTAGAACACCTACTGTATCTTCTGCATCAATTACACTATCACCGATATTTTTAATAGTTAAGTCAACAATTAAAAAATAATCTAACTGAGAAGGTTTTCCATCTACTTCATCTTCTTTTTTGACAGAATGAATCGTAATTTCATATGCTCCAACAGTATCTGAAAATCTCCCGGTATCTCCAAGGCGGAGGTCTAATTGACCCGCAAATTGTTCATCGGATGCTGAATTATCTCTATTTTCCGTTTCATCTTCCTCGGCTTCATTTCCTTGTTCTTCATCATTTGTTTCGTTGTCGTCTCCCGGAGTGTTGTTTTCTTCCACTACATCATCGTTATCATCTGGCGTTGCATTTTCCTCTTTATCATCAGAGTTACACGCTGCAAGCACTCCAACTGTCAATACCGCGATACTTACCAGCTTGATAAACTTATTCATCCCTATCCCCTCCACGTTGTTTCTTTCTTGTAAATAGAGTCTGTTCAAAAAGGCAATGGTTCCGCACGATGCGCCCCAATTCCGCCTAAGTGCTGCCCACGTCCTATGGGCAACGGCGAAATGTCGTCATCCTGACTCCAAGAAAACCACTCACAGCCGGCCTGAAAAGAATGCATCGGCTCCACTCATTGCTTCGTGCTTGTTCAAAAAGAGAAAAAACGATCTTTTTGAACAAACACTAATAAGAGTAAATTATCTCATTGTCAATGTAAAAGCGGTTGTTTTCTACCCGACCGTTGATAATCCCCGCCTGCCCGAGCATATTTGTGATTCCCGGGAGAAACCAAAGCTGGACAGATGCCGTTACCGTTCCTTCTACATACGTGGCCTGCTCCATCAAATTGGTGTCGGTATTTTGATGAATTCTCGCCATTACCCGCGCCAGCTTATTTCCTTCCGGGTGGACGAATAAAGAGAAGCGCAAATAGTAAAAGTTATATACTCTCATCCTTCGGATGCAACAATAGCTTTTTCGCTATGTAAACCAACGATTTACCTCATCATTGCCTTACATAACGAAAAAATATGACTAAAATTATGATTTGGGGCATGGCAGGTATACTCATTAACCTGCCATGCATAGTAACAATTAATTCTTACTCAACTTCACTATCTTCAAATCTCCAAATTACTTGATTGTAAACAGCTCCTGCTGCCACCAGGCCTGAATTTACTCTGATGAAATGTTCGTTGTTTTCTCTTGCGGCAAACACAATCTGACCAGTTGTTTCTTCTCCCGGCTCTAATTCTCCACTTACCTCTTCAATACTTGGCAACTGTTTTGAAAATTCACTTGAACCTCCTCCATCTAAGCTGTCTACTAATTCCAAAGCATCAACCGCACTGTGTGCATCTACTGTTTCATTACCTATATTTTTTACGGTTGCATCCCCTATTATCATATAATCAAACATTTTTTGACCATCTACTTCATCCTGTTTTCTTACAGAATGAAGTGTAATTTCATATGCCCCTACAGTACCTGAAAATCTCCCGGTATCTCCAAGGCCGAGGTCTAATTGATCCGCAAATTGTTCATTGGACGCTGAATTATCTTCATTGTCCGTTTCATCTTCCTCAGCTTCATTTCCTAGTTCTTCATCATCGGTATCGTCTGCTGGAGTTTCGTTATCCTCCGCCGGTGTATTGTTATCAACCGGCGTTGCATTTTCTTCTTTATCATCAGAATTACACGCTGCAAGTACTCCCACTGTCAATACCGCGATACTTACCAGTTTCATAAACTTTTTCATTCCTATCCCCTCCACGTTGTTTCTTTTTTGTTAGTAAGAGTAAATTATCTCTTTGTCAATGTAAAAGCGGTTGTTTTCTACCCGACCGTTGATAATCCCCGCCTGCCCGAGCATATTTGTGATTCCCGGGAGAAACCAAAGCTGGACAGATGTCGTTACCGTTCCTTCTACATACGTGGCCTGCTCCATCAAATTGGTGTCGGTATTTTGATGAATTCTCGCCATTACCCGCGCCAGCTTATTCCCTTCCGGGTGAACGAATAAAAAGAAACGTAAGTAATCCTTATAGGAGTGATCTAAGATCAAATCTTTAAAAAATTGAACTCTTTCCCCTTTTTTGATATCGCCAACGTTTTCTATCGTCTTATCCAATGCATACAATATCGCACCGATCCACATAAACTTCCCCATACTACGGACCCAATCTACTGTAAACGCCTCGACGAAGTTGATGGCGAAGCGGAGGGCGGTAAATTCGGCCATTGCTGCCGCGAAGTTGAGCGATGAGTTTGGCAGGCCGTACATGATGAATTCCACTTCATTGTTCTCAATCGCATAGGCTTCCGCGCCGCTTTTCGAGAAGTCATGGGACTTAAAACGGGTTAAAATGTACTCGTTGATGTAAGCTTCATCCCGGGCACTCAGGAGAACTGCCCCGATCTTTGCAAAGATACGATCGACAATGCCCATGGCTGAATCGGTCATCGCTTCCTTGTCCTCGGTATCCAGTTCAGCTAAATCCACAGGCTCTTCACCGATGTAAGCAAGGTAGTCGTTGAGTATGCCGAGCAGCTCCTTGTACTCCTCAGCGGATTCACCTGCATCTTCGAGTTCATCAAGAATCTCATCCAGTTCTTTACTCGTTTCTTCCGCTTTTTCATCCGCTTCTTTTTCTTTCTCCTCAACTTCATCGGTTTTCATCTCTGGGCGATTTTTTTCGAAATAATCAATCGCATCCTTGACATAATCCTTTGCGTCCCGATGAGCGGATTGCATCTTGGTAACGTTGTTTCTCGCAAAGGGAACCGGCTGGGTTTTAATGTCGTCTAACATTTTGCCAAAGGCAATCATATACACCTTCATCGTGTCATCGCCTTGGCGGCTGCCGTTATCCACCTTGTTGCTCGCCAGTGCAATTTTTCCTTTTAAATCATCAAAAAATTGCTGATCAATGACAAGCTCATCCAACGCTTCATTGGCGTCATTGATCGTGCTGCCGTCGCCCGTTCCCCCCGAATCCTCCAGGCTGAGCTGCTTCCGGGCATTGGTGGCATCGGAATAATTATCGGCGGTTTCGCTCCGAACGTCATCGATTTTTTTCTTTATCGTTGCATTCAGCTCTTCCGCTTCCTCCAGCAAGCGAAGGGCTTCCTCTAATTTACCATTAGCGGAATCGATGCTATTGTCAATGGAGGTAAATAACGCTTCTACATTCTCCACGAACTTTTCCGCATCCTCCTGCTCTTTTTCCCATTTTTCCTTTTCGTCGTCATCCATCTCCTCTGTATCCGCATCCTTGTCCTTCACAATCCGCTGATACTCCTCAAGATGCTGGACGAAGTGGGAAATATGCCCGACATGTGGAAATTTGGAGCTGCCGGCGCCCTTTATTTTATCGTCGAGATCATCGAGCAGCCGTTCGGCTTCCTCCAGTAGCTTTAACACTTTATCAAGTTTATCTTCCCGGTTATCCAAGTCTTTATTGATTTTACTGGACGCTTTCGCATAGGTGGAAGCAGCCTCCATTTCCTCGGACACCTTCAGCAGGCTTTCGATGACGGACGCGCCAATTTCCATCGGTGCGATATATTTCATGTCTTCCAGGATTTGATAGCGGATCGTTGCTGTATTCCCCAGCATCCGGTGCGGATGCAGCTCGACGCTAATTTCCCCGTCCACCGGCGTGGTGTCCGTAAAGCGAAAGTAGTCGCCGTCCGTACTTAAATCAAGATGCTGCTCAAATACTTGCTTAAAGATGTCGTTCGCTTTATCCTCACCGCCCTCCAGTCCGAACAGGCCGTAGCTTTTCAAATCCTGATTGAAGTGGGCCATCGTCGACCTTGCCGCGGCCATCGCCGCCTGCTCTGTATCCCGCTGGGCGGACATGATGCGGATGTAATCAATCAGCACCGCGTTAAAAATAAATAAGAGGAGGGTAATGATAATCGCGTAGAGAGAGACAGCACCATTCTCTTTGATGACAAATGTATGAAAAAATTTTTTCATTCCCCGCCTCCTCCCGTCGTAGAAATTGTCTGCATCTCGTTCCCTCTAGCTATTGTATAAAGGTTTTAATATAGCCGCCGTACCTGGAAATTTGCCCGTAGAAGTACATGGCGAAATGAACATTGCGGATAAATTCCACCGGCTCGGTCACGGTGCGGACGGATCTTGCCACAAGGTAATCGGTCCCGAATAAATCTGTCAAGGCGGACGGCAGTCTGAGTTCTTGACGAATGACTACTTCCACTTCATTTCCGAGAAGACCGTTTGTAAAATTCACGCTGACATTTCCCGGGGAGGTCATTCGGGAGTTGACTTCCTGCTGACGGGTTTTCTCATTAACTAACGAACTGTTGCCGACACCCGGCAGGCCGAATTGCTGCATAAAATTGTTACCAGTCAGCCGCCAGTAAAGACCATCGCCGTTTTCCGTCGTGTACGCGGAAAATGCCCCTGTTTCCAAGTCCTTTGAGCTGTTGTTCCAGACGTAGGCCACCTGATCGGCAATGCGGTTCGCCTGGAACTGCATCACCGATTTTTGGTAGATGACCAGGCTGAAGGCAATCAGTGCGATCGTAATAATAAGGATGACGGGAAACAGCATGGAAGCTTCAAGGGTAAAGCTTCCTTCCTGGCTTTTTCCAAACGTTTGAAGGCGTTTCTTTTCTGTTTCCTCCGTGTGATTCATCGCTTCTTAGCTATCCTTTTGGAAGTCATCGACGATTTTGTCTCCAAAGTCGAGCAGGTTGTTGATCCAGCCCATAATTTGCTTACGGAAGGCGATGGCAATCACGACGATGACCGCGATGATCAGCATGATTTCCAGCGTTTGAATCCCTTCTTCCTCTTTCCAAAAGTCCTTAAAGAAATTCATCATATTTTTCATTTCCTCCTGTTTTTTTATGAAATTTTTTATATTACATAATGGTTAATGCCGGAAAACCGACAATAATCATTATTGCAACAAAGATGAGCATCAGCGGAAAGACGAGTTTAGATGAAGCTTCCTCCCCCTTTGTTTTCGAAAGGTTTTTCCGCTTTTCCCACAAATCATGGGAAAGCTCGCGCAAGGATAAGATCAGCTCGTTGCCGCCTTTGCGGTAATTGAGCAGGACGGTGGTGGTAAAGATCGCCACGTCCTGGATCGAGCATTTTTTACTGAAATCATTCAAGACCGTGGTAAACGCTTCGTTGCTCGTCAAGCGGTTCGCCGCATAACGGAGCTCCTCATAAAGGGGAGAATCCTCGTTGTTATTCAGCTCGACGCAGCGGATCAATGCCTGCTGCACGGTCTCGCCGGCATTGACAAGCAAAATGATTTTGTTGACGAGCTCAGGTAGCTCCAGCAAAATTTTGTTCTTCCGCTCCCGCTCCTGATTCGACAGCTGGTTGACCAGAAATATCGGAATCAGGATGGAAAAGAAGCAGCCGACGCCAAAGAGGGTATGATCCCCGTTTGTCAGAAGCGCCATGCAGAACGAACCGATGATGCAGAGGTACCCGACAGACACGAGCTGCGCGGTAAACATCCACGTGTTTTTTAACGCGTGCTTGCTCCCGTAAAGGCTGACCATTTTTTGCTGAATAACCGCGATTTGCGAATGCATCCGCTCCATGATTTTCAGCTTCGTGATGATATGTAACGACACAGGTGCCATAAACATCAGCGGATACCTGTCTTTGAATTCCTCAACGAACTCGTCGTATTGATGACGGGACATCATTGATAGGACAATATATATGACGATAAGAACAATGGTCGCTATTCCATAAATAAGCATTGTACTCACACCTTAATATTCATGATTCGCTGGCTCAGCCAATAGGAAAAGATGAGCAGCCCAAGGCAAAATGTCATGACAACGGGCCCTAAATATCCCCAGTTGTACAGCGGCTCCAGGTAATCGCCAGACGTGTATTTCAAAAACGCAATCATTCCTACCGGAAGGACGGTCAAGATTCGCGATTCGAATCGCTTTTGGGCAACCATCACCTTTACTTCCTGCTGAATATCCACCTTTTCCCCGATGACATCGGCGGTTCGGCGAATGACCTCGACTAAATTTCCGCCGGTTCGTTTACACGTAATGAATACGTCGGCAAAGTTCAATATATCCTCGGAATCCGAGCGGGTGGCGAAATCCTGAACAGCTCGTTCAATCGTCTCGCCGTTTTCAACGCGGCGGTTGATAATCTCGAATTCTTTAATGATCATCGTATTCGGATCCGGATACAGCAGCCTTAAATCGTTCACTACTTCCCTGAAGCTGTTTTCGATCGAGCGCCCCGCCGCAAGGGAAGTGGACAAGGAAGCAATCGCCTCCTTAAATTGCAGCGCCAGCTTTTCCTTTCGTTTCTGCAGCAGGCTTTTCCGCTGCATTCGCGGAAACAGGAATCCGAGTCCGCATAGCAGAAGGCTGACAATCAAGCTTTCATAGAATAATTGACCGAGGAAAAACAAGACGGCCATGGCAATAACAAGATAAAACAAATACTCTTTCGGTTGCATTTTGTATGTGGAATAATCGACGAGATGGCCTTCCACCTGCCGGATTTTTTTCTTCGCGGCTTCCGCCTTTATCTCCGCCGCCCGTTTGGCAAAGGAGCTTTGTTCCTGCGGTGTATTTTCTTCAAACTGCTTTTTCTTCTCCGCCTGCTTCCTCCTGCGGGCCGTGATTAAATAAACGATTAATATGATCGGAATAACCAGTAAGATGAGCATATCCTGCTCCATAAGAAATCACCTCCAGACGTAGTCAACTTTATGCTGCCGTGAAGCGCATCAGCGTATGCCTGCCAGCTTTAGTTTCACGGTGGATTGCAGCTCGTTTCCTGTTGGCAGCAGGCGGCCGTTAATTTTCCCTGTCGGACTTTCGCCTTCCTCCACGAATTCATAGAGCGGGTTAACCTGTATTTCGCCGTTTTCGACACCGAGCAATTCACTAATACTGACGATCTTTCGCGAATGATCACGCAAGCGCGATAAATGAACCATAATATCCACCGCCGAGACAATTTGTTTGCGGATTACCTCCACCGGGAGACTCGCGCCGCTCAATACCATCGTTTCCAACCTGCTCAGCATATCGGTTGTCGAATTGGCGTGTCCAGTGGAAAGGGAGCCGTCGTGCCCGGTGTTCATCGCCTGCAGCATATCGAGCGCCTCCGCACCTCGAACCTCGCCGACAATGATCCGGTTCGGCCGCATCCTCAGCGAAGCTTTAATCAAATCGCGGATCGTGATTTCCCCTTTTCCTTCTGTATTGGCGTTTCTCGTTTCCAGACTGACAAGGTTCGGGACGCTTTTAATTTGCAGCTCGGCGGAATCTTCAATCGTAATGATGCGCTCCGTTTTTGGAATAAAGTTGGACAGCACATTGAGAAACGTGGTTTTCCCTGAGCCGGTTCCGCCGCCGATAAAAATATTGTATTTCGCTTTGACGAGATCCTGTAGAAATGCCGCCGCTTCTCCTGTAATCGATCCTTTTTCAATCAAATCTTCAATCGCCAACGGCTTTTCGGGGAACTTACGTATCGTAAGGACTGGACCCTTCAGCGCAATCGGCGGAAGCACCACGTTGACCCGCGATCCGTCGTGCAGCCTTGCGTCAACAATCGGGGACGATTCATTGACCACTCTGTCAACCTTTGAAACAATCGACTGAATAATGTCTTCCAGCTTTTGCTGGCTCTCAAAGCGAATGCCGACTTGCGAGACGACACCGTCCCGTTCAATGAAAATTTCCTTATGATTGTTGACCATGATTTCCGTAATCGATTTATCGTCAATTAACGGCTGCAGCACGTCATATCCGCGAAAGGCGTGATAAATTCGTTCCACCAGCCACTTCATTTCCGCCGATTTCAGGCGGTTTTCCCGGGAATATTCAAATACGGCGGCCTCCACGTATTCAAGCAACTCCTCATTCGGAATCGAATGCATTAAATCCAATGTTTCCCGTAATGTCTGAATAAGTTCTTTCACTATTTTTTCATCAATCAAAGAGAACACCTTCCTGCCTTGCTTCCGTGATGATCGCCATCGCCGCGCCTAGCTCTTTGCTGAAGACCGGGTGATGCAGCAGCTCGTTTTTCTCCACCGCTTCCGTCCATTCCGGAACGAATGGCAAATAAGCGCGGACCGGAATATCGTACTGCTGCTGTGCTTCGGACAATTGGCCGCCAAAGCGGTTGACGATAAACAGGAAATCGTCCAGTTTTTTGTCACAGCCGAACAGCTCCTCCTGCATCTCCAACCCCTGCTTTGTTTTACAAAAGCTTTGCACATCGTTGTTTAGCAGCCAGATAAGCCGGTCGCTTTTGCTGAACGCTGCCTTTGTAAATTCGTAAAGCGAGCTGTCCAGATCAATAACAACATAATCGTATTCACCTGCTTCGGCAAGCGCCCGGATGAGCTTCTCGATTTCCTCCTTGCTGCTTTCAATAAGCTCGGTTGGATTCGGCAGCAAATCAAAATAATAAATATCGAGCTCCGTACAATATTTTTTCAATCCCTCGATCTTCGCCAGCAGTTGATTCGTCCGGGCTTTTAAATAATAGAAAATTTGCAAAGACGGGTTGTCCTCCGGCGAAGCAAAGTACAGCGACGTCGTATTGAATAATTCCATGTTCAAATAAAAGATTTTTTTGCCGGCAGTTGCTAATTGTTTACAAATATTGATAGCCAGCGTCGTTTTTCCGACGCCGCCTGCGGGTGAATATACAGAGAGAACTTTTGTCTGTGCCGCCGTTGCTAGATGCTTGTAATCGGACCGCTTTTCATAAAACGCAGCCAGCATATCCGAAAGAAGTCTGTTCAGGGGCTGATATTTAAAAATCTCGGGTGTATCTTCGTCCTCTTTTTGTCCGGCAATCGGCTCCTCCGCCAAAAACATTGTCATTCCTCTGCCGGCTTCCAGCTTTGTTACTTCATAGAAAGCGGGCTCCAGCAGTAAAATGTCGTAACGCGCGCCCTGCTGAATGTAACGTTCTAAATTTGACTTGTTTGAAAATAGCTTCACATCAAATCTTGCTTTATTCGTTGAAGATACGATATATTCTGCAAATGATTTCAAGTATAATGTATCGGCGGATGCTAAAATGAGATGCAGTTGACTCAATGATTATCACCTCGTTCATTTAATTGCTTTTGTTCGAAAAGATCGATTTTTATCTTATTGAACAAACACGATGCAATGAGCGGAACCATTGCCTTTTTGAACACGCTTTTATAGATTTTCCGACATTTCCGCGACATTTTGACATTACCAAATTATACAGAATTTCCTTCTACTCATGTCAACAATTCCTAAAAACAGGAACTAAGTCCTTGTCTGTTAACAATCATATGTATCCCAGCATTCGCGAACGGTACTATTTACCTATGATGAAACGACTGATTTTTTCTTTATTCATCAGTTCAGAACTTCTGCTGTAAAAAAAGATCTGCTTCCTATATTGGAAGGTATTGTCCTAACATGATACCTGCAGGGGTTAGATGGGAGTTTCAAGAGGATTTCATCATACTTTTGTATAATAATGGATATTTTTTTGTTCTACTTCATTCTCACAGCGATGTTTTCCTCTTGTTTCAATAAATCGTCCTATGACGAAAGCCGGTGTATATCCAATATGGACTATGGTAATATTTTGAAAGTGCCTGGTACTTGTCGAATGCCCCTATGTTTTCAACTTGTACCTTGCTTGTTCAAAGAGATAAACGTTTTTTGAACAAGCACATGTAACACAATATTTTGCTTTGGAGGGATTAGATGTATTGTAACCATTGCGGCACGACAATCACCCGGGATTCCAGCTTTTGTCCGGAATGCGGAACACCTACGAGAAGACATGAAGACGCGTCAAATGACGAATTTAAAAATGACGACATTATAATGGAAGAAACGCAGGCGGAAGCAGTAGCTTCATCGGAAGAAACTCCGATTGCAGAAACAGAAGCTCCGGTGGGAAAAAAGCCGTTTTTCACAAAAAGAATTGTTTGGATATTGAGCGTTTTTGGTTTCCTGTTAATTAGTGGGATCGTTCTTTATCAAATCGCCGCCAAGGCAGCGAAGCCGGATCATCTCGTGGAAGCGTTTTGGGAAGCTGTCGATCGCGGTGACAGTGACGAACTGAGCAAGATGCTGTATCCGAAAAATGACGACTGGGAATTTACAACCAGTCAGGCGGAAGCACTGCTTACTTTATTGAACGAGCACCCGGATCAGAAGGATATCCTGCGGAATGAGCTTCTTTCCGAACAAAATTACTATAATAAGGAAGGTGATGGAACCAAGGAAAGCTTATCCAATTATTACGCAACGGTCTCGCTGACAAATCACGGAAAAAAATGGCTGTTCTTTGACGACTACCTCCTGGAAATCAGCCCGATTTATCTCCGCGTGATCACCAATCAGGAAAACGTGATCTTATATATAAATAATGAAAAAGCTGGAGAAAATCTGCCGACAGATGAATATCAGGTCTTTGGACCGTACGCTCCCGGGAAATATGAACTTCGAGCGAAATTGGAAACCGACTATTATCAGTTGGAAGCATTTGAAACAGCTCAGCTTTTTTACTCTTTCCATGACAGCGAATCAGTGGGCGTTACATTTGATGACGTCAAAAGCGTCAGAGTCATCGGTCCGTTGGATGAGGCTGTGTTGTTTATCAACGGAAAAGAAACCGATATCATTGTAGAATCGCAATACAGCACGATCGGCGACTTTCCGGTGAACGGCGAACTGACGTTGCATTTGGAAAAGGAATACCCGTGGGGAACGGCAACATCAGAAGAAATCGTTCTTGATGATACAAGCATCCGTTTTGAAGACTTTGATCAAACACCTGAAGACGACCGCAATGCAATCATGGAATTGCTGAATGAAATCTGGGAACAGGAGCTTGAAGCGATTAAAACAGGCGACACGTCAGGCATGGTTTATGCCCCCGATGAGCGGAAAGAAAAAGTACAGGAAGAATACGAGCAGATGCAGGAAAAAAACAAGGATTACAGCGAAGCGAAGTTTGTGACTGCTAAGTATTGGAAAGATTCCTTTGACAACTTTAGCTATAATGACAAGGAGAATCGCTATGAGGTGAGCATTGAAGCCGAGTATACGATGTATGAGCCTGACGACCGGCGATATTCCACCTTCCGGGAAGATGAATACGGCCGGACAACTTATTATTTTCATATGTACTATGACGAGGAGAAACAAGAATGGATTTACCTGGATTATGAAAGAAATGCCTTGTTTTTGCTGGAAAGCCACGAAGTGTATACGTATGAATTTGAGTAAGCATGCAGCTTAAGGGAATACCGCGCGGCAGAGGAGCAAAGCACGCCCAGAGGGCATCGTGAAAAAGTCTTTTACAGGCTAACGAAAGGTTGTAAAAGGCTTTTTTTATGTGCCTCCAACTGAAATGAAACTTCTGCCCGTTCTTTCCGTTGAATCGTTGCGATTCCCCGTCAGTTTTATGATTTTTCCCGTCGATTTGATGTCTTTCCCGTCGATTCCGTCCATTTTTCCGGATCAGCAACAAACGAACTGAAGAACAGACGAAAAACCTTCCGCAAGCTTGACGATCAACCTTGCGGAAGGTTTTTAAAATTTCTATCTTCCAGGCATCCAACTTGAACAAACGCTTTTAGCGGCTGCCTTTTTCATACGCTTTCCCGAGAGCTTTAGGGCCTTCCGCCTTGCCGACGAATCCAGCTAACGCCAAAATCGTCAAAACGTACGGCGCAATCAGTAAATACACTTGCGGGACATTTGCCAGCGCCGGAATTTGCTGCGCGGTGATACTGAGAGATTGGGCAAGCCCGAAAAACAGCGCCGCTCCCAAGACACCGAAAGGATTCCATTTTCCGAAGACGAGCGCCGCCAATGCCATGAACCCCTGTCCGGCAATGGTTCCGCCGCCGAAGTTTCCGGAGGTGGTAATCGCGTAGACTGCGCCGCCCATTCCTCCGAAGGCGCCGCTTAACATCACGGCAATATATTTCATTCGATTAACTTTAATCCCCATCGTATCCGCCGCTGTCGGGTGCTCCCCGACCGATCTTAGCCGCAACCCGAACGGCGTTTTAAACACAACGTACCAGACAATAACGACAAATACCAGCGCAATAATCGAGGTCGCGTAAATCCGGCTGAAAAACCACCCGCCGATGACCGGAATATCCGCCAACAGCGGAATATTTGTTCGGTAAATTGGAAACTGGATGTAATCTGTTTGTCCTTTCCCGAAAAATTCCCTCACAAGGAAAACTGATAAGCCGACAGCCAAAAAGTTCAACGCGACACCGCTGACGATCTGATCCGCCCTTAATGTAATCGAGGCAACGGCATGGAACAGGGAAAATACCGCACCGATCAGCATGGCAACGACGAGCGCCAGCCACGGGGAAGCCGCACCGAGCCCGAAACTTTCAAATATTAACGTAAAAACGATACCGCTGAACGCTCCCATTACCATCAATCCTTCGAGACCGATGTTGACGACACCGGCCCGTTCACTGAGCAATCCGCCCAACGCCGTGAAGATTAAAGGAGTTGCAGCAAAAATCGCTGCCGGGATAATTAAATTTAAAGATGAAATAAACGCATCCATTTTATTTACCCTCCTTTTTACTTTGGCGCCGGTTCAGATACCAGCGGATGAAATAACTGGAAGCAACGAAGAAAATAATCAGGGCGATAACAATTTCCACGAGCTCCGGTGCTACACCGGCAGTTGCCTGCATATTGGAGGAACCGATTTTTAACCCGCCGAATAAAAATGCTGCCAGGAAGATTCCGATTGATGTGCTTCCTCCCAAAAGAGCAACAGCAATACCGTCAAATCCTAAGTTCGTAAACCCTTGGAGGATTTGAACATAATTGTATGTTCCAAGTCCTTCCATCGCTCCGCCAAGCCCGGCAAATGCCCCGGAAATCATCATTGACATCACGATATTTGTTTTTACATTCATTCCTGCATAGGAGGAAGCATGCTGGTTATAGCCTGCAGAACGCAGCTCGTACCCTTTTGTCGTTTTCCACAGGAAAAACCACATCACGAAGCATGCTGCAATCGCCAAGAAAAATCCCCAGTGCAGCCGGGAAAAATCCGTCATTCCTCGTAAAAATTCCGAAGACAGGGACGCCGTTTCCGAAACATAATCAGAACGCTGACCCGACGCCAGCATATACGTCCGGATGATATAGTTGCTGACATGTAAAGCCACGTAGTTCATCATGATAGTGACGATGACTTCATGAACATGCAGCCGCGCCTTTAAAATTCCGGGAATAAATCCCCAGACAGCGCCGGCGACAGCGCCGACCAACAGTGCCAGCGGAAGATGGAGGATCATCGGCAGATCAAACATGCTGCCGACGGCCACCGATGCCAGCCAGCCGACAATCAGCTGTCCTTCTACCCCGATATTCAACAGTCCCGTCCTAAAGGCAAAAGCAACAGCTATTCCGGAAAAAATAAGCGGAGTCATCATGCGCAATGTTTCACCGAAATAATAAATCTCGCCGAAAACCCCTTGAAGAAGGGCAACATAACCGGTAACCGGATTGTTCCCGCTCAAAAGCATAATAATTGCCCCGGCAAGGAATCCGAAAGAAATGGAAATCATTGGTACTATCAGGTTGGATAATGCTTCTTTTACTCGCTTCATGAACCGGATTCACCTGCCTTTTCAAGCTTTCCGCCAGCCATTAGCAATCCCAGCTCCTGCTCGGACGTCGTTTTCGGATCGACAATGGCAACAATTTTTCCTTCATAGACAACAGCAATCCGGTCGCTCACGTTGCGAACCTCGTCAAGTTCAAGTGAGACAAGCAACACCGCTCTTCCTTTATCCCGTTCTTCCACAAGCTTGCGGTGAATAAATTCAATTGCCCCCACATCCAGCCCACGGGTCGGCTGTGCGGCAATCAGCAAATTCGGTGAACGATCCACCTCGCGAGCAATGATCGCCTTCTGCTGGTTCCCTCCGGAAAGGGCTCTTGCCAGCGTCTTTTCGCTCGGCGTTCGGACATCATACTCTTCGATCAGCTTCCGGGCCTTCTCATACATTGTCGGATAATATAAAACACCGTTTTTGGAATACGGCTTCCGGTAATACGTTTGCAATAAAATATTTTCGCCAACGGTAAAATCAAGAACGAGACCGTATTTGTGACGATCTTCCGGAATATGTCCCACTCCTGCTTCCGTCACCTTTCTCGGGGGCAGATTCGTCAGTTGTTTTCCGCTGACGGAAATCGTCCCGCTTTCCGCTTTACGGAGCCCGGTAATTGCTTCGATCAGCTCCGTTTGTCCGTTGCCGTCCACGCCGGCGATACCGACGATCTCCCCTGCTTTGACTTCCAAGTTTAATTGGTTAACAGCATCGACGCCGCGGGTGTCCTTCACAACTAAGTCCTTTATATTTAAAACAACATCCGTCGGATCGGCCTCCGCTTTTTCCACTTTAAAGCTGATCTCTCTGCCGACCATCATCGATGCCAATTCATTTTCATTTGTCTTCGCCACTTCCACCGTCCCGATGCCTCTTCCGCGCCGGATGACCGTGCACCGGTCACAAGCGGCCATGATTTCTTTCAATTTATGCGTGATCAAAATAATCGACTTACCTTCTTTGATAAGCTTTTTCATAATATCGATCAGCTCTTTGATTTCCTGCGGTGTTAACACGGCCGTCGGTTCATCAAAGATAAGAATTTCCGCCCCGCGATACAACGTTTTTAAAATTTCGACACGCTGCTGCATTCCGACTGAGATTTCTTCCACTTTTGCCTTCGGATCAACTCGCAGCCCGTATTGTTCCGAAATTCTGGCAACTTCCTTTTCCGCTTTTTTCAAATCGATCGTTCCGTATCTCGATGGTTCCAGACCTAAAATGATATTTTCCGTAACGGTAAATTTGTCAATCAGCATAAAGTGCTGGTGGACCATTCCGATTCCCAAATCATTAGCAACGTTCGGGTCGGTTATCTCCACTTTTTTTCCGCGCACTTTAATTTCTCCCTTTTCCGGCTGATACAAGCCGAACAGGACATTCATCAGCGTCGATTTTCCTGCTCCGTTCTCTCCTAAGAGAGCGTGAATTTCTCCTTGCTTCACCTGAAGCGTAATATTATCATTCGCTACGATCCCGGGGAACTCTTTTCTGATGTCATTCATTTCAATTACATATTCCAATAGAAAACACTCCTAACGCACTCCACTCAACAGAGGCCGTTTTAAAAGGGGGATATAAAATAATAAGAGCGTGTTCAAAAAACAACGGTCCGCGTTGACGCGCACCCTAAACAAGCAACCTTGCCCGGTTACTGTTTAAAGGGTGTCTCAATAAGATGAAAAGCTGAGACACCCTTCCGTCACCCTGTTATTCCAATAGGATTTTTCGAAAAGGCAATGGTTCCGCTCGATGCGCCCAATTCTGCTTAAGTACCACTCACGTCCTGTGAGTAACGGCGGAATGCCGTCATCCTGACTACGAGAACAACACTCACAGCTGGTCTGAAAAAGAATGCATCGGCTCCACTCATTACGCCGTGTTTGTTCAAAAAGCTAAAAAGCGACCTTTTTGAACAAACACGTTAAAACAAATCATTCATTTGGTAGAGATTGAAGAAACTCGTCGTACTCGTCATCTGTTTGCGGAACGGTAATTTCGCCGTCAAGGATGCGCTGCTTCCATTCTTCCACCGCGTTCAGGCTCTCTTCCGTCACGTTATCGACAGTCGGCGCAATTCCTACTCCTTCGTCATCGAGTCCGAATTCTAAAATTTCTCCGCCGGGATAATCGCCGTTCATTGTGCGTTCTGCAACTTGATAAACTGCTTTATCGACGCGTTTTACCATCGAAGTAAGCGTTACGTTGCCGCCGGACCATTCACCTTCTTCATGCTGGTCTTTATCCACGCCGATGACCCATACGGTTTCCCCGCTGTTAGCCAGGTTTTTCGCTGTCGTGAAGACGCCGTTTCCTGTGCCGCCGGCAGCATGGTAAATAATGTCGGCTCCGTTTGCATACATCGTATCAGCAATGCTTTGTCCGACGGATGCATCATTAAATGTTTCCGCGTATTGCACAACAACTTCCGCTGTTGGATTTACTGCTTTTACTCCTGCTTTAAAGCCGTTTTCAAACTTTTTGATCAGCGGGCTGTTGACACCGCCGACAAATCCGATCTGATCCGTTTCCGTCTGCAGACCGGCGACAACGCCGACAAGGAAGGAGCCTTGATGCTCGGCGAATGTAATGTTTGCAATGTTTGGATATGTATTGCCGTCTTCATCGGCGACAACAGTATCGACGATTGCAAATTGGGCATCAGGATTTTGCTCTGCCACCGTACGGACATCATCTTCCATTAAAAAGCCGATGGCATAAGATAACGATACACCTTCACGCGCAAGACGATTTAAGTTCGGTGCATAATCGGACGGATCGCTTGATTGAATGTAATTAACATCAATATCAAAGTCGCCGCCGAACTCTCCCAAGCCTTCCCAGGCAGACTGGTTGAATGATTTGTCATCCACGCCGCCGGTGTCCGTAACCATGCTCACGGTAAAATCACTGTCACCGCCTTGAGCTGTGTCATCACCAGTTTCTTCACCTGTTTCATCTCCGCCGTTGCCTGCCGGCGTTTCATCGGCATCGTCGTCGGCTTGTCCACATGCAGCAAGGATCGTTCCCGCCGCGAGAAAACTCGAAAGCATCATGATTAGTTTCTTCTTCATCTTTTTCTTGTCCCCCTTCATTCTGTTTGTGCCATTCGCTGCCTGCACCCTAAATTACTAGCCAGCCAACTCAATAAATATTATGACACAGTTTGACAAAAAATATCATCAACAAACGATCTGGTGGAGGCGCGTAAACGCTAACTTGTACGATGTCTGACAACTAAACTTAGCGTACTTCCCCCTTGAGAAAGCGTTTCTTGAATCGACTTAAATATATCATTATTTTTTCTTCTAATAAATAGTTTTTTTGTTATACCAACCATTTTCTTTGTTATTTTTTTTTACGGCAGTATTTCTGGAAATAACTTTACATAAAAATCTATTTTTCCACGCCACATTTCTTACTTTTTTCCACAAAATTTGACATTATTAAATTATGATGACATTTTATTCTTTGAAGCATTTCAGATAATAGTATGATAAAATAAAAATGATTCGGCACATAACAGAACCTTATTTTTACAAGGTGTAAGGGGGCTTTTGCGTGAAGGAGCTGTCGGTACTCGTTTGTGATGATTCTGCAACCATTCGTCAACAAATGATAAAGACATTAAAATCAGTAGGCATAGCGACATTTTACGAGGCAGCTGACGGAGAAGAAGCGGTGCAGATCTGTTACGATAAAAAACCCAATCTCGTATTTATGGATATTATTATGCCAAAAAAAGACGGGATTGCCGCTTTGAAAGAGATCACGCAAAACTATCCATCTATCAAAGTGATCATCGCGTCCTCTACAACCGGACATGCCCATTTAAAAAAAGCGTTGCTTTTGGGAGCATACGCAGTTGTCCAAAAGCCGGTCGATGAAAAAACGGCGCGCGACATCCTCAAAAAATATAGGGATGAAAGATCAGATTCTCCGCCGGCAGATCCAAAGAATACATAAGCTTATCCGCAATACATACGAGGAGACGGGGTGCTTTCGAAGATGACGGAGCCGCGAAAAAAACATCGCTTACCTTCTGAGGCATCCGCTGCGCTTTGTATGTGGGATTTCGAAGGTATTAAAAAAAGTTTCCAAATATCATACCAGTGTGCTTTCAAGCAGCCTTAACTGTTTGCTCTAACACATAGCAGTATCAGCAAGCGTTGCCCATGCCGCGGGAAATATGTTGAAAGCAGACGGTCGAAACTTTTTTGAAACCGCCCTTTCTGTCATACAGGTGGATAGACGGCGAAACATATTCGGCACATGAAACACGCTTTCGCCTGTTGAGAGAGCTTGCCCCGATTTGTTTTTTTCATTGACGAATTCGGAATTGTTCGATTTCTCCCATGTTTTGGTGTGCAAATAGTGACATCCGCTTCGTTTAATGTCGCACGATGGATTCAATGCTGATCTATTAAATCCCCCCTTCTCGCTTAGGCAGAAGCCGCTGGATAAAGGGGCACCTTGCACTAATAGGTCGAATTTGTGCCAATTCCAATGATGCTCGAAATCGTTGCTCCTCCTGCATGTACACTGTGTTCCATACCTGTACAGCGGAGTAAGAGCGCTCGTGCTTCTGTGCATTAAACCGATGAATGATTATGTGAATATGCCTACAAGATATATGACAGATCTGAGCAATTTCCGTACGTTCATTTTAGAGCAGAAGCCTGAATGACCAGAGAGCAAATAGTCTTTACCGGTCATGTCCCTTTCCGGGCATCATCGTTTATCGAATTTTGTCTTTGGGGGATCGTTGCAAGCGTATGCAAAACTTATAGTGTCCGCCACTGTCAAGATGCTAACTGTGCGTTTCATTTTCTAGGTCGATAATCCAAAGTCGGCTGCCTGAGAAATAGCTTTTCATGTTTGTTCAAAAAGGAGGACAAAGCATTGTCATGAAGGTCGAGTCGAGGCGCGACGGGCTCGAGCGAGCAACAGAAACTAGTAATTGATACGTAAAAAAAGGGAATATTCTCACGTGAATGAAGTTTGGAAAAACGGAATGTCTTTCAGGCATGTTTAGATTTCTGTGATTGAAGTACTATTATTAGAGAAAGAGAGAGAAAAAAATGGGCCTAGCTATTACAATTTTCATGTATGTTATCTTTTTTATTTTTCAGACTTTGTACATTTTTGTTCCATTGTTAAGTGTAAAAGGAAATCGGTATAAACAGAAACTGGGGTTTGAGCAGGGAATGACAATATTAATACCAGCTTATAATGAAGAGAATATCATTAAAAATTGTATTCAATCCATCCTCCACATTGATTACCGAAAGTACGAAGCCTTTATTATTAATGACGGATCATCTGATAATACGATGGAATTGCTTAAATCATTGTTAAAATTAGAAAAGGTGAATAAGAAAAAGGCAAATAAACTGGCTCATAAACAGATTACAGCAGTCTATCAATCTGCTCGCTTTCCCCAAATATTTGTTATTGATAAGGCAAACGGGGGAAAGGCAGACTCTTTAAATGCCGGGATAGAATACGCCGAATATGAAAATATCGTCACTCTTGATGCAGATAGTTCATTAGACGTAAATTCTTTACAAGTAATTAATTCCGCTTTCCGCGATGAGAATGCAATTGCAGGAGGAGGGATGGTTCATATTGGTCAGGCCTTCCATGGGGACTACACAAATCCGAAACCAAAATTGTCTATCCGTAATTTAATGAAATTTCAGTTCATACAATATTTAGCTAACTTTTATTTATATAAAATTACCCAGGCAAAATTTAACGCACTTGCGATCATATCAGGGGCCTTTGGGATCTTTAAGAAAAGTGCTTTATTTGAAGTCGGAGGATACCGGATAACCGTCGGCGAAGATATGGACATTACCATGAGAATTCAAAAGCTGATTAAGACGAAATATCCTGAGAAGAAAATACTTTTTATTCCTGAAGCTGTGTGTTTTACAGAAGGACCTGAATCTTTCCGTGATTTGTTTAAGCAGCGTATCAGATGGCAAAAAGCGTTTATTGACTGCATTATCATTTATGGACCTTCACTATTTACTAAATTCGGGATCGGGATGTCGTTATTCCTAATTGTTGATGCCTTGATTTTGGGGACGCTGACCGCTTTTCCAACACTAATCATTCCGTTTATCATTTTGTTCTCCGGCCAGGGACCTTATTTGGCGCTGATGCTATTTGCTTTTTCTTTTAGCTTGGGGATCTTTCAAAGTTTAGTTGCGTTGACGATTACTCAGCGCTTTGGATATAAGTTTTCCAAACGTGATAGAATACGGCTCGGTTTGTTTGTCCCGTTTGAAATTGTTACATACAGGTTTTTAGGAGTAATATTCAATACTTTCGGAACAGTCGGGTATTTCATCAACAAGCACAGCTGGAACAAGGTGAAGCGCCATGGTACTCGGCACCAGACATATCGTGAGGATCTGTCTGATGAAGGAAAAGTTGTAGAATTTACCCCTAAGAAATCAAAAATAGGTTAGGAGTGAGTTGATGATGAAAAGACCTGCAAACTTTCTCCTTTTAACAATATTTTTTGTTCATTTTGCGATACTTGTCACTTATTTTATAGGAAATTTTGATGCGATTGTTCATGCAAAGTATGTGTTTGCGGCAGAAAAACCAATCCAAGTTGAACATCAGCCACAGATACGTACCTTTAACCTGGAAGATGAGGGGCAGGCAGATATGGTACCTGTATTAATGTACCATAGAATCATTGATGAAAATGATCTCACTACTGTGCATTTTGATGAACAAGGAGAACTTTACGGTACAATTATCACTTTAAATCAATTTGAGGAGCAAATGAAATATTTGCATGATGAAGAGTATACAGCATTAACGCTTCATGAGTTTCAAGCTTTCATGAAAGAAGACCTGGAGGTTCCAAAGAATAGCGTATTAATTACATTTGATGATGGCTTTAAAGATAACTATGTAAATGCCTATCCAGTATTAAAAGAGTACGGCTTCCACGCTACCCTCTTTATGATTTCAGGAAGGATTGACAGAGATCCAAGGGATTACGATCCGCTGGATGCACAGTTTTTAAGCGTGGCTGAAATAGAAGCCGGGGCAGATGTTTTCCAATATATGAGCCATACACATATGTTCCACGAGAGAGACGAGAACGGCGAGGCATATTTAGTTTCGAAAGATAAAGAATCGATCTTAACTGATATCGAAACAAGCCTTTATATTCTTGGCGACAAAACCGCATTTGCATATCCTTTTGGGGAATATGACGACGACACACTAGATGTATTAAAAGAATTAGAAATAGAGATGGCTTTTACCATTCAAGATGGCATGGCAAAAAGAGGCGATTCTTTGTTTGAGATCCCGCGAAGGGGGATTTATCATGCCACCACTCTGGAAATTTTTAAAAACTTAATTACGTATGAATAGATGATAGTGAAGAAAGTGGAAGAAAAATTATTTTTCTTTCACTTTTTTCTATTCATCAGTTTCGGCTTCGTTTCCAGTTGTGAGCTTTGATTAGGTACAATTAATTCGGTCGTTAGTATATGTTCTAAAAACACATCGAAAAAATGCAGTGTTTCCTCCAATTCCGTATAAAGAACATCCGCTTTTTTAGCCACATTCGTCATTTCTTCCATAAAGGCCTTCGTCAATAGAATTTTGCTCTTATTAAGTTCATATTCGGCATGATTGAAAAAATAATCATTGCTTCCTAATTCACCGGACAACAAAAATTCTGTCTGTTCCGTTACCATTCCCTTAACGGAATAAAAGTGCTCGAGAACTTTATTAGAAAAGCGCTGCTCGTTAGCCTCAACTTGAAAAAATATTTCTTCGGAAAGCTTTAATGTGTCGACGATTTTGGAAGATTGTTTTGTCCGATGTTCCTTGATTAAATAAAGCTGCTTTTGGAAAAAACCGTACATTTTTTTTATGTAGGTAATCTTCGGTATCATAGGTGAATACACTTTAAAAAAAGCGTCCTTGTAATGTTGCTTTTTTTTCTTTTTATGTTGAATCACAAAATAAATGACCAAGGCAATCATGCATAAAGAAGTAATCCCGAATCCAATCGCTAACAATTTCATCCTGAGGGAACCTCCTTGCTTGTTTTTCTAGTAGCTCTTTCTCTTTATGAGAGAAATAAATATTCTTTCACTAACATAAATATACGCAACAGACCAAAGCTGTATTCCATGGGAATTTCCCGTACAGCTCTGAGCAATGTCTTTTGCATGCCATTTTCATTTCAGGCTAATCTACCTGAAAATCTACATATGTCTACTTTCCTGGATCTATTATACCACGTCTCGCCATTTAGGTCTATCATACCATGTCCGTTACCTCAGAAATAATTTCGACAGGACAGAAAGTGATTTTTTTTTAAGGCTGATTGCGTAAACTTTGTTACTTTTGGTCTGTTTTTTGAAACTGATCAAAACACGGCAGCAGAACCATGCGTTTTAAAAACCATTACATACTTCGCATGGCTCCAACTGCTTTTGTCCCTTTCTGCCCGATTATTATCCCATTCTTGTCCCAATTCCGGTCGTGCCGTACACTTCCACTCACGTTTCTCTCACTATACCCAAATTCCACCGCTTTAAACACGTAGTTTCGCTTTTACCCAAATGCCATTAATATATTATTATCTGTCATACTGCCGGATAAACTCGTTTAAACGCTCGGTTGTTTCCATCAGTTCCTGGATTCGTTGAGCAAGCTCTTCCACTTGCTGCTGCTGGCCATCCAAGGTTTTCGTGACTCCTTCCACATTCTCAACAGCATCTTCAGATGTCACCGCTGTCTCCTCGATCGCTGTTTGAATCACCTGGCTGTTGGCTGCCATCTCATTCACAGCTTCGGCGTTTCCTTTCACTTTCGCCGTCATATCAACAATATTATCGTGGATATCATTAAAATAGCTTCCTGATTCATGAATTAAGCTGACACTGTTATTCACTTCATTTGAACCTCTTTCCAACGATACCCGCACACCATCCGTTTCTTTGTTGACGCTTTCAACCAGCTCGGTAATTTGCTTTACAGACATTTCGACCTCTTCCGAAAGCTTTCTGATTTCGTCCGCCACAACAGCAAACCCCCGCCCATACTGACCAGCTCTCGCCGCTTCGATGGAGGCGTTCAAGGCTAACAAGTTCGTCTGTCCGGCAATATCTTTAATCACGCGAACAAAATGACTGATTTCATTTGTTCTGTCATGTAGCAGCTTTAACTTTTCATTGGATTCGTTTACGGTTGACTTCAGTTCTTCGATTTGCAGAATCGATTTGCCCATTTGATCCTTGCCTCTTTGCGTCAAATCCTGGATATGAGCTGCCGAACCATTCATTTCCTGCCCGCTGTCATTGATTGTGTCCAATTGCAAGGAAAAGTTTTTCACAGAATCAGAGATATTCATAAACGTTGAAGACTGCTCTTCCATGCCTGCCATTAAATTTTGCATATTTGAATATACGTTGGAGCTATCTTCCTTTAATTGCTCGGAGAAGGAAGATAAAAACACACTTTTTTCACCGACTTCCTGCGATGCTTCCGCGATTTTCCCCATCATGGTCGAAAGGCGGTGCTTCATCTCATTCAACGTTGTAGAGATCAACGCTAATTCATCTTTGCCTGAATCATGAATATCCTCAACCTGCAGTTGTCCGTCTGTAAGCTTTTTACTGAAGGATATAATACTTGACAGCCGCCCTTTAATGCTTCTGTGAATTAGAATCAGAAACGTCGCTGCCAGGGAAACAGATATAACAAAGGAAGCAATCAACGAGGTGGATGACAGGGCTAAACTGCCGTTCGTTTCTTCAACGGCCTCCGTCCGCCTTTCGTCAATCATATTTCGCAGAAACCCCAACGCATAAAATGTTTGATCTTTAAACGTCTCTGCCCGCGACTGAATCGTTTTTAAATAGGACAGCTTTTCAAAATCGCCTGCTGCTTCCTGGCTCAGTCCATCGAACAAGAAATCATAGTCCTCATTGTTCTTGACGATGATGTCGAAAATATTATGCATTTCCTCCGTATCGAGATAAGGCTCGATCGTTTCCATCATCTGTGCGAAATTCTCGGAATTATCAGTATAAGCAGCTTCGAGCTCGGGCGTCGGGAGGAAAAGATATTCCACCAATATCGCATAGCGTTCTTCAAACAACTGTGCCATGCTCATTAAAAGCACCGAACGCTCTGCGCTTCTTTCCAGTTCCTTCAGATCATTTTGAACCGTTTTCAAAGAGATGTAGACAAAAGACGTTGAGATAAAGAATAATAATAGCATTGCAGTGAAAACGATTCCATATTTCCGTGTAAGTGTAACATTATTGAGTGTAAACTTCTTCCCGATCTTACGCGTTTTTGTACCTTTTCGCTTAATTTTTTTCCATATTTTTTTCATCTTCTCGGTCCTTTCGACGTGGTTCTCTTTCTTCATTTTAGCAGATACTGCCTTTCGCTAATATAGTTCCTTTATATATTCATAAGCTGCGCACCTTTAAGAGCGTGTTCAAAAAGGCAATGGTTCCGCTCGATGCGTCAACTACGAGAAACCCACTCATAGCCGACTTTAAAAGAATGCATCGGCTCCACTCATTGCATCGTGGTTGTTCAAAAAGATAAAAACAGTTCTTTTTGAACAACCACTTTAAATATATATAACGATAGCGGCTTTTTGAAAGAGGTTTTTCGAAATTTGGATAACTTTTGAATCGCACATTTATTGTGTCATGCGTGCCGAAAACCAAGGGCAACATGCTTGGTTAGAAAATTTCGAAAAGGGGGCAATGGGTTGCGGAAGAAACGAACGGTCTTTATGATGTGCTGGCACCGGTTCTGGTACGAGTGGCATGTCGTAAAAATGTATTACTACGGTAGCTCAAGGAGGGTGCGTTTTGCGAACCGACATAAAGAAAAATACGAAAAGTGGGCGAAAAAAATAGATCCCTCATGAACAGCAAAAAGCGATGGCAGGCTAAAAAATGGCGGGGGTTATTTCGAATGAAACAGAAAGGAAGCTTCCCACTTTTTAAATACACGGCAGCCAGAAAAAAACGGCACCTGTAAAGGGAGCAGGTTGCTTCCCCCTCAGAGGTGCCTTTAACGGGATAAAATTAATATGAACCATGCTAAACATCTTATTTATGTCTTTTCTAATAGAGGATGTTCTATTTTAGTGCTCGTACGGTAAATGAAACGGAATCACTTCATCGGTATCAGCTGCTTGAATGAGTTGAACAGGAGCAACTAACAAAGCAACAGTGAAAACAGCCATTAGAAATTTTTTCATTTTTCATCCCTCCTACTAAAGTAATATTCTTCTTACCTACAAATATACTAAAAAAATTAAAAGTACCGATATACCGAATTCTATGAATTTTTCGGATAAACACATCTTTTTCACCATCATGCTCTGTTTTTTATGATAATATATACACATATGTATATTTCAGGGGGAATACGATGAGCGATTATTGGCAAGTTGGTGAAATCATCCGGTTATTAAGAAAATCAAACCATCTTTCACAAGCTGAACTCGCAAAAGATATCTGTACTCAGGCGGAGATCAGCAGAATTGAGCGTAATTTAACCATGCCCAACGCAGATACGTTATTTCGAATTTCTGAACGGCTTGGTGTGGATATGAATTTCTTTTTTGAAAACAGCGATTTGTCCAGAATGGAGTATATTCAGGAAACGATTGATTTAATCAGGAAGTTCATCGAGGAAAAAAACTATGCCGAAGTTGCCAGAATTGTCGCTGCCGAGAAAAAAAATCCGTTGTTCAAAAAAGCTCCCTACAGACAGTTCCTTATGTGGCATGAAGGTCTCGTACAGTATTATGTGGACGGGGATTTCCGGCAAGCGATTGAAACGCTTCATGAGGCATTGGATATTTACCAGCCGGGCGTCCTTTATAGTGAAACACAATTGCAGATTTTGATTTCTGTTGGAAATTTATTTGGCGAAATCAAAGAATACGAGATGGCCTTTACATACTATTACCTATGTCACGAAGGATATCAGCGGCTGGCCAGGGTCGAGGATAGAAAAATTCAGATCCGCTTATTGTACAATATGGCCTTGACATTAAGCCGCTCCCACAAGGATTCTGCCGCCATCCCGCTCTGCCAGGAAGGGATTGCTCTGTGTCAAGAAACGAAATCATTATATTTATTTGGTGAACTGTATTATCAGCTCGCTTACTCCCAATGGCAATTGCACAATACAAAAGCTGCCGTCTCGTTGATGGAAAAGGCGATTTTTATTTTCAAGCTTGTAGACAATGAGAAGTACAAGCATTTCGCAGAACAAAAGTTAACGGAAATAAGCGAGCAAACGTAAGTTTCCTATTACTAGCTGCCTTTTCGAAGTAATCAGCTCATCGATCCGAACCAGTCAATATCTCCGCATTCCTTAACTGTTTGTCCGATGTTTACACGGATAAGAAAAATATTCTCTGTTCGTTCTCCCCTTTGCTCATCGCTCGAGGGGGGGGGGAGAGGCCGTCTACAGGGTAATCTCCGGTTTAGACAGCCCGGGCTTGCGTCGTGAACGCCGGCTTAGTGCAGCCGTGTCTCCTCCATCTTACCGCTGCTGCGCTGTCTGTTCCGCATCGTTTATTGACGTTAGCGGACGGACCGGAGTGTTACAGCGGCCGCCATCAGGAAAACCGGCTTTCTTTATTGTCTCCGTCTCTTATATTCCAGCAGAGCGTTGCAGCCGTTTGGCGATTTCCTGAAAATCTTCATAAGATATACCGGGAGCAAATTCCTCGGGAATGTCTTCATGATCAGGGATCGGTCCTCCCTGCGGTGTCCCTTGAATGACCTCCAGCTTTCCACCGTCGGAAGGATGTGTACCTTTCCAAATTTTCGAAATATCCTGATAGTCCCGCGCGCTGAACGTGTAAAGCTTTCGATGTAATCCTTCCGCTTCAAATTTCTTTGCCGTTTCAAACTTTTTATTGTCCAAATTCGGGATAGGAAGCATCTTTGTCACATCTACTCCAGTCGCCACTTCCAAGGCTTTTGCATAGGCGACGACATGAACACCGCCGCGGACAAGCAGATAACCGATCATTTCCCTCGCCACCGGATTATCTGTCATTTCGTATACCCGCATCTTATGCGTTCTGGCACCGCATTCCAAAAAGAAATTATGCAGTAAATCAAGGACAAGATTCCCGCTGCTAAACACATAATCCCCATTCCACGGCCGTCCCATCGAGTCTACCGGCATTGCCGTTTGCGCCGTTGCGATAAAATGCTGTGCGTTCCGCTTGTCTTTTGCGTTCTGCATCGGTGTCACATCCGGATCTCCCGGAACCGTAGTCCCTGTCACCATCAGATTAATCGTATTTGCCACGAGCTCTACATGACCGAACTCTTCTGCGGTGATGCTCGCGACCAGATCATAAAACGGCCGGAGTCTTTTTTTTCCTCTGAAATTAAACGACTGAAACATGTAATTATTCAATGTGGACATCTCGCCGTACTTTCCGCCTAAAAGCTCTTGTACGGCTGCCGCTCCATTAGGATCCGGACTTTTCGGCGTCGGCAATTCAATGGCAAGGCGGTCGATTCTTGTAATCAAAGCGCGTCCCTCCATCTCAAAAAGAATTGTACTTTCCTAATGGATATGTGGAACGCAGCCTGTCATATTCCGGTACCTGGCCCCGCACAATTTTGTGAACTTTATTTACCAATCATTACTAAATTAGTACACATAAGACCAATAGCAGATATCCGTTTCCACAATTGTTCACAAAATATTCAGGGGCCAGGTACCTGAATTTGATCGATGATCTCGACAGCAGCTGGAGCAACATTGCAACGACAGCCGAGAAACAGGACACCGGCAGCGTGCGCTTCCCTCATCGCAGCCGCAAAGCCGGGATCAATATGCTCTGCAGGTTTCACTTGCATCACATCGGATCTCTGCACAACAAACAGCACCGCCGCTTCCCAGCCTTCCTCATTTACTATGTCTGCCAACTCTCTGACATGTTTAGCACCTCGTGTAGTTACCGCATCGGGAAAATATGCAATCTGTTCCTTCACTAATGAGGCGCCTTTCACTTCAATGACCATGCGCCGGCCATCCGCATGGCTCAGCAAAAAATCCCAGCGAGATTTCCCTTTTGTAAACTCGGCTCTTACATATTCCCAGCCGGAAAGCTCCGGAAATATCCTTTGCTTTATAGCAAGTTCAGCAAGCTTATTCGGTAGTATCGAATTAATCGATACCCAGCCAGCGCCATCCTCCCGCTCCACCATGACAGCGGAGTATTTCGTTTTCCGGTTAGGGTTATCCGATTGCTGTAAATACATTTTTTTCCCTGGGAGCAACAGTTCCCGCAAACGTCCGGGATCTGCCAGATGAGCTTCAACAAGTTCTCCGGGCGCGTCGCTTAATTGGCAGCGGACAATAAAACGATTCGGCCTGTCCACAAATATAGCGGCAAGCAAGTTTGTCGAAAATGGCACAACTATCTTTGGCATCATCTCAGTCCTTCTGTATTCAAATTAGCTTTTTTCCTCTCTATTATTGCATGTATACTATTGATTTTCATATGAATTTGCAATCTCATTGAAGAAACGTTCTACACAGGCCAGTACTTTTCATTTGACGTTGATAAAAATAAGCACAACGGCAATAACGCCAAGTAACATTTTCACACCCGAGACCAGCGTGCAAAAGAAAAACCCGGAACGAATACCTTGCGATAAAGTAACATTCCGAGTATGGATACCCTGCTATATTTTTACGGAAGAACACTATTGCACAGATTTTATTGCTGCATTCCTCAAGACCGAATCATCCCGGACGTTATTCACCGTTTGGCATCTGCCGTCTGACATCATTCATTATCATTATCAGCAGGCACGTTATTATTGCTACTTCAGCTTCACGGCAGTACCGTAGACCATGACTTCCGAGCTTCCACTCATGATCGAGGAAGAAGTGTAACGAATGTTGACAATGGCATCTGCGCCGAGATCCTCCGCCTGTTTGACCATTTCTTTTTCGGCAATTTCCCTCGCTTCCCGGAACATTTCCTCATACTCAACCATTTTCCCGCCGACTATTCCGCGAAGACCGCCGACAATATCCTTCCCGATATGCTTTGCCTGCACCGTGTTTCCAGAAACAATTCCAAAGGCCCTTTCAATCTCCATGCCAGGTACGGTTTCCGTATTGACAATGATCATTTCATTCCGCCTCACTTTCATATTTTAACTATCTGTTCCTACGTATGAGCAAAAAAAAAGTTTCTGTTTTATAAAAAAATTTATTACCAAAAATTATTTGCTCCAAAATCGTATTGAAACTGTAATCTCATAGAGGAGCTGAAAAAAGTCGGCGTCCGCCATGCAAATGCAAGAAGTCTGCTCTGCCCTTTTGTTATAGCGCAGCGAGAATTTTTTGTCTGAATTGCGCCAGTTCCGGGAAACCCTTATAATATAACTACATCATATTCAACGGGAGGAGGCGTCAATCTTTGGCATTTTTTAAAAATCTGGACAAAAGTCAAAAGCTTGAGTATTCAATTGTATTTTCTATATTTGCTATTTCTATTATTGTTGGCAATGTGATCGGGCAAAATTCGGAGTGGTTCAGGTCATCCAATTCGACCGGTGGATATATGGCGGGATCCTTGCTGACTTGTCTCGTGCTGTTCTCAGTGTATCGATCCATCGCATTTATTGTACATTTATTCAGAAAAAAATCTGTCCAATGAACTTATTTTTTGTTTTTTAGCCGCTTTTTTCTCCAGGCTGTTTCGTGAATTTGTTGCTGATGGCTCTTACATTACGCAGTTTTGTGAAGCTCCGCACGCAAAGAAGTGGATGAATCCGTCCTTTTATTCTCGGTTCGGGTTCGCAATACCAGCAAGCTGTGTCAAAAGCCAAAACGATTAAAAAAATATCAGGGCAATGGCGCCGTGCTTGTCTCTTCCTCTGCAAGCACAGCTAAGATGACTATCCGTCGAGACAACTCGATGGGAAAGGCATCGTAGCTTTGCTCGTCGCTGCACGCTCGATAGGAAAAAACACTCCTATCGGGCTTTTGAAAAGATGCAGCGGCTTCACTCAATGCTTCGGGGGTGTCTCAAAAGGGAAATAACACCCTTTTGAGACACCCCCATTTGCTGCCGATGATGATCCGCATCTGATGCGAAACATGGGCGGCTAGTCGATGCTCTCAGCATTTCCAGCATACGTATAGCGTACAGCCGGATAAGTCCGCTACAGCCGTGAGGCAGCCAAAGCTGTTCCTGCCGCCTGCTTTTCACGAATAGGCTTCTGCATTTTTGTACAGCAGCCGTATGTTGAATAGTTCCATTCTGCTTACTGCACCTCACTGGCATATTTCTTTTTCTTGGCAATACGCTCCCGTTCATTTTTATCAAGGATTTTTTTCCGCAGGCGGATCGACTCAGGCGTCACTTCACAGTACTCATCTTCGTTCAAATACTCAAGCGCCTCTTCCAATGTCATGATCCGCGGCTTTTTCATCGTTACTGTCTGATCTTTCGTTGCCGAACGCATATTGGTCATCTGCTTCAGCTTCGTAATGTTCACGGTAATGTCATTTTCACGGGTATGTTCACCGACGATCATCCCCGCATAAATTTCCGTACCTGGTTCAACAAAAATCGTTCCTCGATCTTCTACTTGCATTATTCCATATTGCGTCGCTTTGCCTGTTTCCATCGACACCATGACGCCTTGACGGCGACCGCCGACCTGCCCTTCCACCATGGGCTGATAGCTGTCAAACGTGTGGTTAAGAATGCCGTACCCTCGCGTTTGCGTTAAAAACTCCGTGGAATAACCGATTAATCCGCGTGCCGGAACCATGAATTCCAGCCGGACTTGCCCGCCGCCGTTATTAGCCATATTCAGCATTTCACCTTTTCGCGCTCCTAAGGATTCCATCACCGGGCCAGTATATTCTTCAGGAATATCGATCTGAACACGTTCCACCGGCTCGCACCGTACTCCGTCAATTTCACGGACGATGACTTCTGGCTTCGATACTTGCAGCTCATACCCTTCACGCCGCATGTTTTCAATCAAAATAGACAAATGCAGCTCTCCTCTTCCGGATACAATCCATACATCCGGCGAGTCGGTGTTTTCAACACGAAGGCTGACATCTGTTTCTAACTGAGCGCGCAAACGTTCCTCAATTTTTCGGCTCGTTACATATTTTCCTTCCCGGCCGGCAAACGGGCTGTTGTTTACTAGGAACGTCATTTGCAATGTCGGTTCATCAATGCGGAGAATCGGCAGCGGGTCTTGTTCATCTACAGGGCATACGGTTTCACCGACATTAATCTCTTCCATGCCCGAAACGGCAACTAAATCTCCTGCCCGTGCTTCTTCAATTTCAATTCGTTTCAGTCCCAAGAAACCGAACAGCTTTGTTACACGAAACTGTTTGACGGAACCATCCAGCTTCATTAACGCTACTGGCTCCCCCACCTTCATCGTTCCGCGAAACACGCGACCGATTCCGATTCGTCCTAAATAATCGTTGTAGTCGAGCAAAGCAACCTGGAATTGCAACGGTTCGTCCGAATTTTCTACAGGTGCCGGAATATGTTCGATAATGGCGTCGAATAATGCCGTCATATCTTGATCCTGCTTTTCCGGACTCAGGCTTGCCGTACCGTTGATCGCAGATGCATAAATAACCGGAAAATCCAACTGATCCTCTTCCGCACCTAAGTCGATAAATAAATCAATCACTTCGTCAACAACCTCTTCCGGCCTTGCAAACTCCCGGTCGATTTTATTAACAACAACTATCGGCGTCAGTTTTTGTTCAAGTGCTTTTTTCAATACGAAACGGGTTTGCGGCATCGTCCCTTCATACGCATCGACAACGAGCAACACGCCGTCCACCATTTTCATGATCCGTTCAACTTCCCCGCCGAAATCGGCATGCCCGGGTGTATCCATTATATTTATTCGCTGATCTTTATAATTGATGGCAGTATTCTTCGCGAGAATCGTAATACCGCGTTCCTTCTCAAGCGCGTTCGAATCCATCGCTCGTTCTTCCACCGTTTCATTGCTGCGGAACGTGCCGGATTGATGCAGCATCTTATCCACGAGGGTCGTTTTTCCATGGTCTACGTGAGCGATAATCGCTATGTTTCGTATATCTTCACGAATGTTCATTCTGTTTCGTCTCTCCTTACGATCAATTTCACAACTGTATTATTATAGCACAGTTTTTTTCAAAGCAAGAATATGTGTGATTATTTTTTGGTTTGGAGAACAAACAGAGAGCGGTGATTTTTTGAGGTAGGCAGCAAGCAGCAGGCGGACAATATGTTTGTAAGCAGCGAAGGACACGGTCACCTAGCGAAAATAAAAAAGCTGTTCTCCGGCAGTTTCTGGATAAAGCGGATTGATAAAGCTAAGGGGAAGCATCCTTACAATATGTAGCACAGCGCGATTGCCGTGGCAGAAAAAAATGCGTGATGTGGCTGGGAAGGTGAGGAGTCCCAAAAGAAGATAGTATCTTTCGGGACAACCCGCACTTCAGAGAAAGGGAATTAATGCTCAGGATCAAACGTTTTACAATCGGTTTCCTCTTGACTTTCCGCTTGCTTTCCTGTGTTGCTGATGACGTAAATCCGATCAGCGGAACACTTATTTCCCTCGTCCCAAAACTTACAATTGTTCACTTCACAAAGCACGTCTACTGCCATCATTCATCCCTCCTCTTAAGAGTTATTATTGGCAGCTTCCTCTCCATTTACAACTTCCAAGTTTTGTTCACAAAATTGTGCGGGACATGGTCCCCAAAAATTGATGGATGATGTCATGCAGTCCCGGCAAATCTTCATGACCGAAATCCGGAAAAATTTCCAGCCTTTTTGGAGATGTGATTTTGTTATACGCTGCAAATTGAGTCGACGGCGGACAGATCGTATCCATTAAGCCGACACCCATCAACACTTCTCCGTGAATCCGGTCTGCCAAATGCTGCACGTCAATGTAGCCGAGCTTAGTAAAAATTTCTTGTTCCCGCTTATGCTGCGGATCAAAAAAACGGAAGTACATCTTCAGCTCATCGTAAGCATCCTTAGCCAAATCCATTTCCCACACCCGTTGATAATCACATAAAAACGGGTAAACCGGCGCCAATTTTTTCACTCGCGGTTCAAGAGCGGCGCATGCGAGCGTCAGCCCGCCCCCTTGCGACCATCCCGTCACGACAACACGATTTTCATCCACTTCCGGCAAGTCGATAACAATTCCGGCTAGTTGCGCCGTATCCAGAAAAATATGGCGAAACAGCAAATTGTCTTCATGATCATCTAATCCGCGGATAAAATGTCCGCGAAGTGTGTTCCCTTTCGTTCCTCCCACATCCTCGGAAGAACCGCCCTGGCCGCGAACATCCATCGCAATGACAGAATAGCCAAGGGAGGCATAGTGCAGCTTGCTGCTCCAGTCACCGGCATTCATGCTGTATCCATGGAATTGAATGATTGCCGGATGCTTCTCCTTTACATGTGTTGGTTTAACATACTTGGCATGAATTCTTGCACCTCGTACACCGGTAAAATATAAATCGTAACACTCGGCGTATGGGACATAAAATTCATTCGGTACTAGCTCTATTTGCGGATCCACCGCTTTCATTTCCTGCAACGCCCGCTCCCAATAGGCATCAAAATCATCCGGTCGCGGGTTTATTCCTTTATATTCTTTGAGTTCATCCAACGGCATATCAATCAACGGCATACAGCAGATCCCCTTTTCGTTATTAAATGTAAAAGTGTTTGTTCCAAAAGATCGGTTTTTATCTTTTTAAACAAACACTTTTAGAAAAAAAGCCATTTCAAAATAACTAAACTAACAAAAGAACTATGTACAATAATAATATTACGCTGCATTTTCATCTTTTGAAAGTCATAAGCACAAATGCCCAAATCCGGCTTTTCAAACAAATGCCGTTAGTTAGAATGTAAAGGATCCCTCCAAATTTTACTACCGGCAGATTTAATGAAAAAATCCGATATTATTTAGTGGTTTTTCAAGAATTATTGTAGCCTTTGCTGTCATTGGACCGCAGCACCTTCACGCAATGTATGAGGGGGGTGTCTCATTTGAGACACCCCCGAAGCAATGAGCCACACTTCACCGAGAAGCTGCGAACTGTCTCGTTGTGTCATCGCGCGCGATGGCACTAGGATCGACATCAGTGCAATACTAGCAGAGGAAGAGACAAGCATGGAGCCGTCGCCCTGATATTTTTTAAAAATAGTTTTGGCTTTTGACACAGCTCCGCTTCTCCTGAAATGATTGTTCCTTGCTTGACTGCATGTCATCGCTTTTCGTTTGCACCTGCCGGTTATCTTCCGTTTCTGATTCTTTGGAAATCAAATAGATAGCAGTCAGCACAGCTGCTATGCCGAGGAGATGAAACAAAGAGATCCCCTCCTTTAGAAACATCGCTGACAATAAGACGGTGCTTATCGGCAATGCACCTGTAAGCACGCCGGCTTTGCTGGCTGGAACTTGTTTCAGTCCTTGATACATCAGTATGAAGGCAATAACCGTCACCACGATCCCGGAATAACCGATGAGCAGCCATGCTTGTAACGGTACCTCTATGAACGAAAACGTCAGCGCTTCACGAATGGCAAAAGGAGAAAACAGCACCGCTCCAAAAATGCTGACAACCGTGGAAACTGCCAGCGGCGACAAGCGATTTGCCGTCGATTTGCCGAGAATAATAAACACCGCTTCCCCGATTACGGCACCGACGATGAAAAGATTACCTATCACCGGAGCTGCCCCGCGCTCCACCTCGGACAATGTGCCTGTTAAATGAATGACCTGCGTTCCAAGAATCGTCAGCACAATCCCTGCAATCGTATATCTGCTCAACTTTTCTCCAAGTGTAAAGCAGGCTAACACAGCAACAACAGCAGGAAGAGAGCTGGTAATAATCCCCCCTTCCACAGCCGTAGTATATTTTAATCCGTATAGCATGAAGATGCTGAATAAAAATACACCGGATAATGCTTGCAAAAGAAGAATGACAACCTCACGTTTGTTCAATGATGGAAATCCCTCAAGCTTCAGTAACAAAGGAGTCAAAATTAGAGCAGCAAGCAAAAATCTCAGTTCCGCCGCCATAAACACCGGAAAGCTGGCAACTAGCAGTTTGCCGGCAACAACCGAGCTGCCGGCAATACTCATCGCCAGCACAATTTTTACATAAGCAGTTAGTTTTCCCGTCAAGAGACCACCTCATATCCAAATGATTAAGTGACAAAGCAACGGATGGTATGAATGGATCCCTCCGATATCTGTAGTTAAACGCCATGCCGCTCTTCCTTGCTTAAAACTAACATGGTAAACTGGTTGGTAGAAGTGCCACTTTTTATTAAATTTAACAGTACCACTTTGAAATGAATGGAGGGAGATCCTTGCTGTGGGTACCGCTTGACAGAAAAAGAGAGATTTCGCTGACTAGCCAAGTCTATGTCCAACTGCGGACACAGATTTTGCGCGGAGAACTGTCCGCAGGTGAAAAATTGCCGTCAACCAGGGGGCTGGCAGCCGAATTGCAAGTCTCGCGAAACGTCATATTGGAAGCATACGAGCAGTTGACGGCAGAAGGGTATATAACATCCCGACCCGGTGCAGGATCATACGTTGCCGAGGGAGCATTTTTGGAGCAGGCCGATTGTATAAAAACGGACTTGTTTTATGAGGAAAAAAATAGCGAGGGGAACACACAACATGTCATCGATTTTCGTTCAGGGATACCGGATTTAACGCTTTTTCCAAAAAAAATATGGGCCAGGCTTGCATACGATGTTTGCTGTGACAGCTCCCCTTCCGTCTTCAGCTACGGAAACCCGGAAGGTCGTCCGGAATTACGACATGTTTTATCCCGGTATTTAGTGAAAACGAGAGGCGTTCACTGCCGGCCGGACCAGCTTGTGATTACATCCGGCGCTACTCAGGCGTTGACGCTGGCAGCGAGGCTGTTGCTTACTGCTGGAAATAGCGTGTGGATGGAAGACCCGATCACCAATGACATTCAAACGATTTTCACTTCAACCGGCGCAGTGATTCATCCTGTTCCCGTTGATGAAGACGGTCTGCAGACGAGTCTGATTACCCCGGATCTCAATCCGCAATGCATCTTCGTCACTCCATCGCACCAGTTTCCGTTAGGAAGCACCTTACCGATTCAACGGCGCATCCAATTAATAAAATTTGCCCGAGAAACGGGATGCTTTATCGTCGAGGATGATTATGACAGCGAATTCCGTTACGAAGGACCACCTGTGCATTCTTTACAGGGGTTGGACCCGGATCGCGTCATTTATGTTGGTTCGTTCAGCAAGATTTTATCTCCCGCTCTTAGGATGGGGTATTTGATCCTGCCTCCCCGGCTGATTGAACAGTGCAGGAAACTGAAATGGTTTTCTGATCTGCACACGCCTTCTTTAGAGCAAATCATCTTAAAGCGCTTCATTGAAGAAGGCTATTTGGAACGCCACATCTTAAAGATGAAAAAACTATATAAAAAAAGACGCGATCATCTGATCAGCATGTTAACTGGTTATTTTTCCGGGAAAGTGCGAATCTCCGGCCACACTACCGGACTGCACCTTATTGCCGAATTTCCCGACATGGTTTTTACAGAGCAACTGTTAACAAAGATCGTTCATGCCGGTGTACGGGTCTATCCTGTTGAGCATCACGCTGTTCAAAAAGGGATTCATCAAAGGAAAGTGATTATCGGGTATGGACATTTGCAGGAAGAGGAAATAGAAGAGGGGATAAAAATATTATTTGAGTGTCTCTCGTCAGAATAAAACGGAGCAGGAAACAAAAGCCGCAAAGGCTATCATGTCACATGGCTTTTCCAGTGCTGTGCCGGCCGCTGTTTTTCGGCCGGCACTACATCATTCAGCTGATCATTACCGTTCAACCGTTCGGTGATTCCGAAGGGCGGTTCGAGCATGTTTAGCTTCTATTCGTTACCGTAACTCGGTTTCATAAGTTCATAAATCCTCCTTGAGGACATTCGACTGCGCTCCGATCTCCAGTTTGTCCTCATAAACACTCCGGAACCTGTTTCGGACACGCTTCACACCTTTTCGTTACCGTACGACAGCTCCGAAGCTCGTTACGGACGATTAACTTTTGTTAATATTCTTCCTTACAACGCGCACAACGGTTTCATTGCCTGAAAACACTTTGGATTCGCTCGCTCAGCTCATCATTTTTTACAACTGCTTAAAGAAGCGCTCTTTCACTAGGAAAGTGATATCGTAAAAAATCCGGTGCTACTGTCCGGAATAATTTTCACACCCACGGCGGTGGTTTCAGCCGTACCACCGCGGACGCCCGCTACCTGCCCCACTCCTCTCAGCACCAGGCTGAACGGCTTGCCTGATCCGGCGGCTTCCACCGTGATTTCTTTCCCTTCCTTCACAGCGGTGACGCGCAGTTCTTCCGTTCCTTCCGGATTTCGCACAACTGCCGTTGCCGTCGTCTCCAGCGCAAACATTTGAAGCTCCACCTTCTCAGCATAATCATAGTCCGGCCGCGCATCCTCCGCTCCCGCCGCCAGGATCGTGTTCGGGCGCACGAACAGCGGCACGCTCAGGTAATCGTGCTTCTCCTTCCGCCATGCTCCACCTTCTGTCACTTCATTCGTCAGGTAGTTCGTCCACCGGCCCGGCGGAAGGTAATATGTCACCATTCCGTCCTCGCTGAATACCGGCGCCACCAACAGTGATTCTCCCAACATATACTGGCGATCCAGCACCTCGGTTGTCGGATCGTCGCTGAACTCCAGCACCATCGCCCGCATCATCGGCAGCCCTCGCGTTGCCGATTGATACGCCGAATCGTACAAGTACGGCATCAGCCGGTATTTCAGCTTCGTGAAAAACCGCGTCACTTTTACCGATTCCTCATCGTACGCCCACGGCACCCGGTACGATTTGCTCCCGTGCAAACGGCTGTGGCTCGACAACAGCCCGAAAGCCAGCCAGCGTTTATATAAATCCGCCGGAGCAGTGCTTTCAAAGCCGCCGATGTCGTGGCTCCAGAAGCCGAACCCCGATAAGCCAAGGGACAGCCCGCCGCGCAAGCTTTCCGCCATCGATTCATACGTCGCGTCACAATCGCCGCCCCAATGCACTGGGAACTGCTGACCGCCGGCGGTGGAGGAACGGGCAAACAGTGTCGCTTCCCCTTTGCCGAGCTTGCGTTCCAACAGCTCAAACACCACCTGATTGTACAGGTAGGAATAATAGTTGTGCATTTTCTCCGGATCTGAGCCGTCATGATACTCCACATCCGTCGGAATCCGCTCCCCGAAGTCGGTTTTGAACGAGTCCACGCCCATGTTGATCAGCTTCTCCAAATAACCGAGGTACCAGTCGCGGGCCGCGGGATTCGTAAAGTCCACGATTCCCATTCCCGGCTGCCACTTGTCCCATTGCCACACATCCCCGTTCGCCTTCTTCAAGAGGTAGCCGTTGGCCATTCCTTCGTCAAACAGCGGTGATTGCTGGGCGATATACGGGTTGATCCACACGCATATTTTCAGCCCCTTCGCTTTCAGCCGCCCCAGCATGCCTTCCGGATCCGGAAACACTTTTTTGTCCCATTGAAAGTCGCACCAGTGCAGCGCCTCCATCCAAAAGCAGTCAAAGTGGAACACGCTCAGCGGCAGGTCCCGCTCCGCCATCCCGTCCACAAAGCTGTTGACCGTCGCTTCGTCGTAGTCGGTCGTAAACGATGTCGTCAGCCACAAGCCAAACGACCACGCCGGCGGCAATGCCGGTTTTCCCGTTAATGCCGTGTAATTTTCCAGCACCTGCTTCAGCGAGTCCCCGCCGATAATAAAGTATTCCAACGCTTCCCCGGAGACGCTGAACTGCACTTTCGACACCTTTTCCGAGCCAAGCTCGAAGGAGACGTTTTCCGGATGATTCACAAACACGCCGTAGCCGCGGTTGGACAAGTAGAACGGCACGTTTTTATAAGACTGTTCCGAGCTTGTGCCGCCGTCCTTGTTCCACGTATCCACCACCTGCCCGTTTTTCACGTACGGTGTGAACCGCTCGCCGAGGCCGTAGACGTATTCTCCCACCGATAAACCAAGCTCCTCGCGCATGTACGTGTTCTTAGCAGCATCGGTGATGTGCGCCATGCCGCGGAAATGGCTCGTGGTTAGCCGCTTTTCTCCGCGGTAATAATCCACATTCCAGTCGGTTTTGTTTACCTTCACCGTCAGGCTTCCGCTGGTGAAGAACACATGATCGCCGGTCTCTCCCGGCGTCACCGGAACGTGTTCCTGCTCTTTCACGTGAAATTCCGGGTATCGCTTTTTTGTCCCGCGATGGTGATAGATTCGCACGCGGATCACATCTTTCGCCGGAGATGAATAGTTCACCGTCAACAGCGGCACGTCCAATTGGGCACCGCGGTGCGTTAAGTCTCGGGGGGCAGCCGTCACCGTCAACGATGTATTCGACTGCTTTGCCTGAAAAAATTGTACCGGGCTGATGATCTCCAGCCCCTCCCTTATCATCCAGTTCCCATCTGTAAATTTCATCTTGCCACCTCTATCTTGATTTTTATTGTATTAGTGTTTGTTCAAAAAGATCGGTTACCTGACAGTGCTTCATCGAGTCAATTTGCGTCGAGTAACCGCAAACGCAGGACGTGGCAGCATTGAGGATGAGTGACATTCCGCTGTTGTTGCACTTAGGCGGAATTGAGCGCATCATGCGGAACCATTGCCTTTTTGAACACACACTATTAAAGATCCGTTGTTAAAGCCCGATAGGAGACCCATTTCCTACCGGGCATGATTCGGCGGATATGTGGATTTTTCTTCCGCCCCATCGCTGGTCTTGTAAAGCGGTGCCTTACTTTTCAATCAAATGGAGACGTCCTCCGATTGTTGCATTCTTGCCTTAATCGTTCCACAAGCGAATTTTCGCTTGAAGCAATTCGTTGAAATCTGCTTCCATTTTTTCTACTCCGATTTTATCTAAATCATCCATAAATGTATCGTATACCTTATCAAAATCCTCCGGCTTCGCTAAAATAGCTTCCGGAATTCTGCGGTACATTGTGTCCTGTGCACGCTGGAACTTCAGCGCGATGTCGGAATCAGATTCCCAGTTGATTTGCCACGCTGCCCCCCACGGTTTTACAGGAAATTCATCTGCGGAAGGATACAAGTCTTTCCACATTTCCACACCGTAATTGGCCAGCACTTCTTTTTCTTTCTCTGTGTAATTTTCTTTAATTTGATCAGGGGTATTTATCGTATACGTTTGCCCGCTTGGATCAAGCACACCGTCACCCCAGTTTGGCCCATACGCTCTAAATACTTCAATTCCAGTCCGTTTGTTATATTCTGTGTCACTTAACCGCTTCTCCATCTCTTCCGGAGAGATGACGCGCTTGCCGTCTTCGATGGTATAATGCTCTCCTTCTACTCCCCAGTTGTGAAGAATTTGTGCTTCGTCCGACGCCATCCAGTCAAGGAACTTAATCGCACGCACCGGGTCAGGATTATTCACGCTGATTCCGATCCCCCAGCCGGCAAGATAACCGGAGCTCTGGAAGGTTGCAAACTTGTAGTCTTTCGTCAGAGTGGCTGGGTAAACACCGTACATTCTTTCATACTTTCCATCCTCACGGAGTGCTGTCTGCGCATCGGCGATATGCCAATCCGCATCGATCAATCCTAGTACCCTTCCAGAGGAAATTTTCGCAACGTATTGGTCATATTGCTGGACAAACGCTTCCGGATCCAATAATCCTTCCGCATTCAGATGATTGAGCCACCGGAAATATTCTCTCTCCTCCGGACGTCGATAATGCAATGTCGCTTCCTGTGTTTCAAAATCGACAACCCACTCGCCGTCATCCGAACCACCGGTAGCAAAAACCGCCGGATTCGTCACCGAAATCAGCATGCGCCAATCATCCGCGTTCAACGTCAGCGGAATCGTTGGCTGCCCGTCGATTTCAGGATGCTTTTCATAATATGTTCTGATCGCATTTTCAAAATCTTCCACCGTGTTGATTTCAGGGTATCCTAACTCTTCCACCACTGCGTGTTGCAGCCAAAAGCCGGTCCCCGGCGACCAATATTCTTCGTCAACTCCGGCCGTAGCGAGAAAATATATGGAATGATCGTCTTCACTCCATCTCATCCGCTTTAAATAGTCGCCATACATCGCTTTAATATTTGGTGCATGCTCTTCAATCAAATCAGTTAAATCAAGCATCGCCCCGGCATCGACGAGCAAGTCGCCGTCACCTTTCGGCAAAATGAAATCAGGATATTCACCGCCGGCTGCCATCAACGCAATTCTTTCCTTCGGATCACCGATGGCAAAATCAGCTTCAAGCGTTACTCCCGTCGCTTCTTGAATTGCCTGACCTACCGCGCTGTTCATCCCGTCCCAGCTCGGATTGGTATCCGCTGAAAACATCGTGAACGTAATCGGTTCAAGTGAATCATCATCGCTTGCCATGCTGTCGGAATCCTTCTCTTCCTGTTTAGAAGAATCCTCATCGCCGCCGCATGCTGCAAGTGCCACCATTAAACTAAGAACAAGAAAAATTCCCAACAACTTGCCAAACCAGTGTTTCATCATTTACCCTCCTTTTAATTTTCCAGGACATTCTTAATATATAAAAACAGGTTTCCCTGCTTTCATCAAATGACATAAGCTTTCCAGCCTCCAAAAAAGCGTTTACATTTTTATAAAAACCTTTGCTTTTTGACCACACGCAGCAAATACTCCTCACAATCGCCATCATGCTGGGGCTAAGCTGACTCTCGTATTCCTAAATGACGAGCCGGAATTCCGTATTCCCGGCGTGAAGACCGGGAATATCGTACGAAAAAAATAATTTACTTCACTGCTCCAAGGGTCATGCCTTTTACGAAATACCTTTGTAAAAATGGATAAACAAGCAATATCGGAACGACGGTAACAATCGTGATCGCCATCCTGACAGATTCCGGCGACACCCGCTTCATCAGCTCCAACCCTTGCCCACGGACGGAATCGATCCCCCCGCTCGTTGATGTCGTGGTGTTCTGCAATATTTTCATCAGTTCGTACTGTAAGGTAGTCAAAGCCGGATTGGTGCTGTTGTAAATGTACGTATCAAACCAGGCATTCCACTGACTGACAGCAATAAACAAAGCAATCGTGGCCAAAACAGGCTTACATATCGGCAAAATAATTTTCCAGTATATTGTAAAGTCATTGGCTCCATCAATTTTTGCCGATTCCTGAAGGGCAAACGGCAGCCCATCCATAAAGGAACGAATGATAATGATGTTCCAGGCGCTGACCAGCCCCGGAAGGATGTATACTGCAAACGAGTTGATCAAGCCTAAATCCCGGATTAACATATATGTCGGAATCAGTCCGCCGGAGAAAAACATCGTTAACACAATAACCGTTGAAACGAATTTTCTTGCCTGAAAATCCTTGCGGCTCAATGTATATGCAATCATCGAGCAGACAAACACCCCTAGAACCGTACCGATAACCGTCCGCAAAACAGAATTGGTGAACCCGGTTATCAAGGTGTCGTACTGCAAAATGACCGCATAGTTATCCAAGGTAAACTCCCGTGGCCAGATATAGATACCCCCGCGGACGGTATCCGTTGATTCATTTAAAGACAGTGCCAGCACATTTAGAAATGGATACAACGTGATGACGATAACAAGTATCATTAACGTATAATTGAAAATATCGAACAGCCGTTCATTTAAATTCGTCTTTGAAAGCTTCGCCCTTTTTGCCATGCTCTTCACCCCCGCTACATTACGCTCGTTTTCGTGAATCGTTTGAAAATTCCATTGGCTAGGAGCAACAAGACGATACTGACAATGGAATTAAAGATCCCGATCGCTGTTCCATAAGAATAGCGCCCCAATCCAATCCCATAATTTAACGCATACAGCTCCAGCACATCGGAATACTCTTTCACCAACGAGTTTCCTAACAACAGCTGCCTTTCAAAGCCGATGCTAATCATACCGCCGATGGAAAGGATAAGAATAACCATCATGGTCGGGCGAATTCCCGGAAGAGTAATATGCCATATCCGCCGCCATCTTCCCGCTCCGTCAACCTTCGCCGCTTCATATAATTGCGGATCAATACCGGCCATCGCCGCCAGGAAGATAATCGAGTTCCAGCCCATCTCTTTCCAAACATCGGAAAAGGTGACGATCCACCAAAACCATTTTTCTTTCGACATGAACTGAACGGGAGAATCGACGATATTCAATGCCATTAAGATATCGTTTACAATTCCACCGTCAGTGGAAAGCATTTTCGTGACAATCCCGGCCACAACCACCCACGAAACGAAATGGGGCAAATAAGAAATCGTTTGAACCGATCGTTTAAATAAGGAATGCCTTACTTCGTTTAACAGTACCGCAAAAATAATCGGAATGGTAAAGCCCGCAACCAGCAGCATGACGCTCATTGCCACCGTGTTCCGTAATACGAGATAAAAGTAGTCGTCCTGAAAAAGATTGATAAAATGTGTCAAGCCGACCCATTCCTGTTCAGTAAATGCCCTTCCCGGCCGAAAATTTTGAAATGCCATCGTCCATCCCCACACCGGAAGATAATTAAATACAAATACCCAAATCACAAAGGGGATCGACATTAAATATAATAATTTTTGATCAAGTGCTGTTTTCCAAAAGCTTTTTTTCTTTTTAACGGGAACCGCTGTATGCGCTTTCTCCGGTGACACCTCCATGACTTACCCCTCCTTTTACACTTTCATCTTACCGAAATTTGTCGGTAATAAATACATGAAGGATTACTGTTAAAATCATATAAAAATTTTATAGTGTATTCGCTTACATCCAGGCAGAACAATGACTTTCGGAAAATCAATCCTCGTGATCCATTCCCTTTTTGCCATGTTTTCCGGAGATGCTTGCACACAAAAAGGGAGTGTCTTAAATGAGTGGTTTTCCCACTTTTTAGACACCCCGCATGAACAGCTTCATCAACCGCTGGCTTCCTTCTTATTCATCTGCTGCATATATTGTCTGCGGTAGGCAGACGGGGATATTTTTTCGTATTTTTTAAACTTGCTGTGGAAATAATCCACATTGCTGTAGCCGATCGCTTCCGCCACCTGGTAAACCTTGTATCCATCAAGCAGCAGCTTTTTCCCGTTTTCAATTCTGATTTTATCGAGATAGGTATTGAAGTATTCCCCGGTAAAATTTTTGAACAATTTCCCTAGATAGGCACTGTTATAATTAAATACTTCTGCAAGGGTTTCCAGTTTGAGGTTCTCGTTATACCTTCTGTTGATGAAGTCGATCATTTTCTTCATCTGTGTTTCCGTATCTCCATGGGAAAGGCACTTCATAATTTTTTCCATGAGTTGTTTAGAGAATTTCACTAATTCAGCGATGTTGCGCTGCTGATACACCTCGATAACCTGTTCCGATAAGCGGGAAATTTCCTCTCTTTCGCGCTCGTTCGTTGAGCCCGACAGCTTGCTGATTGTCCCCGACAAGATTTTCACAAATGCGTTTTTGATTTTCTTCTCGCATAATTCATCGTTGCAATGGATGATGTCCTGCAGTAAAGATTCCACTAGGTCCTTTCTGCCGACATCGGCTGCAAAATACAGTTTCTCGATAATTTCCCCTGCATCCACTTCCTTTCCCGCCACCGGTTTCGTCACAAGGCTGGCGCTCGTAATCATCCCATTGGTATCGTGAAAAAATTTATTTTTCATTAACTGCAACGCGTCTTCATATGCCTGCCCAAGGTCGCAAAACCGGGTTACGGATGGGCCTAATGCCGCATAAAACCCGATATCATCAGGATGAATCAATTCACGCAACTCATTATATAACCTTTGCGAACGCTGTCCATTTGAATAAGTCCGGTTTGTCATTACCACAAGATAAGGGTCATTCCAGAAAACAACACCTTGGTTCTGTTGAAAATATTTTTGCAACAGCTGTTTTATCAATCCAGGATGTCCAATAGCGTCGATGGGTTCTTCCAGTTTGATGAGGATAAATGCATATCTGCTCCACGACAGGTCTAAAGATTCTAGCACTGGAGCGGTGATTTCTTCCAAAACTTCCTGTCCGCCATAAGAGAGGCCGGATAACAGGAGTTGTTCCCGCTTCACTCCGATGTCATTGTATTCAAGCTGCTTTCTCTCCGACTCATGGCGCAACGTTTCCTTAATACTTTGAAGATACTCTATCAGTTCATCTTCATCCACAGGCTTTAACATGTAGCCGGCAACATCGCTCGTAATCGCCTTTCTGGCGTAATTAAAATCGGCATAGCCGCTTAAAATAAGAAATTGGATGGAAGTATCCGCATCCCTGATCTTTTTGATGAGCTCCAAACCATCCATTCCTGTCATGCGAATATCGGAAATAATTAAGTCAGGCGAATGGTTCTGGTACATCAGATACGCTTCCAGCCCATTCCCGGCAAGGCCGACGACTTGAAACCCGTAATCTTCCCATGTAATCAGCGTTTTCAACCCAACTCTCACAACCGGCTCATCATCAACAATAAGCACTTTATACATTTTCATCCCCCTCTTTTTTTCCAACAGGTATTCTGAAAGAAACGCGTGTGCCTTTTTGATAATTGCTGTCTATTATCAATCCGCTTTTCGGACCGTATGTTAATATCAGCCGTTCATGAACATTCCGCAGGCCAATCCGGTTTTCCTCATCGTCCATCATCGACAAGCTTTGAAAAATTTGCAGCTTCTTCTCCTCCGTAATACCGATGCCGTTATCAACCACCTGGACGACGACTTCATCATGCATCAGCCTTGTTTCTAATATGACCTGTCCACCTTGATGTTTTTTTTCAAGGCCGTGGATGACGGCGTTTTCCACCAACGGCTGAATAATTAACGGCGGGATATTGATGGCAGCGGTTTCCGGATCAATATGAATATCGTATTGTAGCCGGTCCTCGAAGCGGAATTGCTGAATATCGAGGTAAGCCCTGACCAGTTCCACTTCATCAGATAACGATATTTTTCCTCCACCGATCTCCAGGCTTCTCCTAAGCAGTTTACCAAGCTTTTTCACAATCTGAGATATTTCCTTTTCGCCCCTCATATGGGCTTTCATCCGAATCGTTTCCAGCGCGTTGAACAAAAAATGCGGATTGATTTGACTGGCAAGCATCTTTAGCTTTATTTCACTTTGCCTCTGTTCGAGCATTCTTTTTTCCGTATTTTTCGCTTCCACTTCTTTAAGCAGCTTTTTGATGCTTTCCCTCATTAAATAAAATTGCTTGGATAGTTGTCCGACTTCATCTTTTCCGGCAATGACGGAAGTGTCCGATAAGTCGCCTTCTTCTACTTTTTTAATCTGGCGGCTCAATTGAAAGAGGCGTTTGGAAATAAGGCGGGAAAAAACATAGATTAATATAAACGCGATGATAATGCTGATAAAAATAACGATAAGTCCAAGATAAACAAAGCGGTCGGCATCTCTTACAATCTCGGAATTCGGAATGATCTGCATAATGCGCAAGTCGTTAGCGCTCATGTTCATCACGATGCTGTCGACGATAATTTGCGAGGGGATGTCGAAAACAACCGCTTCAAATCTCCCCGTTTCCCCCTGTAATACCGGCTGAGAGCTCGTGACATCGCCTAAGTTGTAGCCGAGATATTCCCGTTGATTGGTGGAAATAATATTATTTTCCTCATCCACGATCAGTGTAGGGGTAGGTTCCTGCAATAAGGTCCAATCCAAATATTCCGTATTGACATTGATGACTAGCATACCGCTCGTTCGATGTTCCACATAGTTGATCACTCTTACTAAGCTTAGAAACTTTTCATTGCCCTTCGTTTCGTCCTGGATATAGTACCATCCCATAAGACCTTGTCCCATTGTTGCGAGCTGAAACCAACGGGTTTCCTTGACTTGTCCCGTATCCGGAATAAACCTCCAGTTATTCAACATCGAAGGATTGTCTATATAAAAACGTATATTCGTTATTTCTTGATAATACCGGATAATACTGTCAAAATCAGTATAGTTTTTATAAGCGGCGACAACTTCAAATATTGATTCGTAGTCGGTGTTAACTAGTTCTTTCAACCTTTGGTCAAAAAGCGCATTATCCGCTACGTAAATCGGCGCGGCTAAAAATTCCGCCGTCCGCTTCTTGATCCTGTCCACATCGTTGTTCGTTTGCTCAATGGCATTGTCCAATGCCATCTGCCTCAGTTCATAGGTTAAAAATATCCCGACGATTAAGACTGGGATAATAACGACAACGATAAACGAAAAAACAAGCTTATTACGAATCTTCATGTCATTAAACCGATGAATAAAAAACTTTTTCATGTTATCTTCTCCAGGTTGTTGGTTTTTAATCGCCTCCGGTAAACGCTTACATAAAATGACTTTATACAATATTTTTAATTATACAGTACGAAATCATCAACAATCCACGACCTAATTATGGCTTTTTTCATATAAAAATTAGTGATTTCACCGGAACACGGCGGTGTCGCAAATAGCTGATTGTACAAAAAAGGATGATGCATTTTTTCACTTCAGTTTTCACATTGCTTTTTAAAGCGATTTTTCAACAACAACAAATAGGGTGTCACAAAAAGATTTTTCCTTTGGTGACACCCTGACGCAACGAGTTACTTTTCCGGTACCATGGTCCCATACTGCTCCATTGTCCACTACTCCAATATAATCTCAAAGGTACTCGGAACATTTTTTTTCAACGCTAACGCAACGGTCGTCCTGTTTTTCCTCTCCATCGCAACGGATGTTTTTACAGCCTCGATTTCTTCGATTCCTTGGCGAACGATGATATCGACAACTTGATCCTTCCTTGAAGTCACCGTTACGCTGATTTTTTTCGCAGCAAGATCCCACGTCAATTCCTCAAGCAGAAGCTGTCCCCTTCCAAGCATGCCTTTGATGGTTCCTTTCGACAGCTCCGCTGGAACAGCAGGCAGTAGCTCGAGAACACCAGGGTACGTATACGCGGTCATTTCCATCACCAACGTCGGCAGACTGCAGCTGGCATCCACGTTGTATATTTCACGGGACGGATTATGGGAGGTAACTAAGCTGGAATAGATGTAGTCCCCTTCTTCCAGCAGCAATCTCATATTTTCCAGCACAACCTCCGGTTTCTTCATCCGGGCTCCGACGATTCCCGAATGCATGACGCCATGAGCGGAGTAATTTTCCCTGCCTTTTTTCCAAAGGGCTGTCACTGCTGCCTGAAATAAATCACGGTTGGCATCCGGCGTGATTTCATGCCCGGGCCATACGGGATAAAGATGGGAAATATGGCGATGATCATAATTGTCATCCAAATCCTTATGCACCCATTCCTTCAATGCGCCGTCATCATTTATCTGATAGCCCGGTAATTTTTCCAGCATTTCCTTCCATTTTGGAATATTGTCCTGCTCTACCCCGAGTTCTTCACAGGCAGCGATTAAATACGTATACAACTCCTTCGCCACAGCAATGTCCATCGTCGCATTGATCGTCGCCTGGCTCGGCTGCCAGCCCCGGTCTAACAAATCTTCGCGAATAGCAGGCGTATTTTCCGGCGAATAAGACGGAATGAACATCGCCTTGCCGTTTTCATCATATTCCGTCAGAAAATCCTCATAAAACAGCGCTATTTCCTTCATCAGCGGCAGCGTGCGCTCCAGGAAAAATTTGGTGTCGCCGCTGATTTGATACCACTCGTAAAACGGGAGAACCAGCCACTGAGCTCCGGCCGTCCAAAATCCCAATGGCCAGTCCACATTAAAATGCGTATGAATATTATGATTTCCATCGGTCCGGCAGCCTGCGAGAAATCCTCGGCAGCCGTACATCGTTTTCGCATTGATTTTCCAATCGGGAGCAATTTTTTCAATAAGCCTAAAGTAGCCTTCCATCGCTTCCGGCATATTTCCGATGCCGCCGCCGGATACAGCGAGGTTGACATTCGCGTCCGTCGTGAAGTCTCCGCTCCAAGCCGGACGCCATTCTCCCGTCCAAAGACCGACAAGATTCGGCGGATAATCGCCGGAAGCGCAAAGAAAAACATAGCGCCCCATGTCAAACATTTTTTGCAGCAGCTGTTTATTGACACCGCTGGTCTTTTTCGCCAGCAGCTCTTCCGTCGTCACATTTTCATCCAGCTCTTCGTTGATTGTAAAGCTGACGCGGTTAAAAATTGATCCGTGCACATTCACATGGCGTTTGAGCAAAGCGGGATAGCCATGGTGAATGACGGAAAGGATGTCTTCATACAGCTTATTTTGCTTGTCATATGCAGCCCGTTTATTTTCCAGCGGCGCTATTTTTGTTAAAATAAGAACTTCTTTTGCATCCGTTATAACAAGCTTTTCCTTTTCCGCCGTTACACTGCCGCAGTTTGTATGTACAACGGACAACCCGGTATAACCCTTGCTTGTTTTTGCATACGCACAGGAAAACGACAGCGTGTTGTTTTCTGATCCGATTTCACACCTCTCGGCACTGCCCTCGTGAACAAAGTCATCAATGGCAAGCTCGCCATTAATGACCGTCCCTTGTTTGGCGGTCATTTGCAAAACAATGACGTTGTCCGCGCGGGAAATAAACAGCTTGCGAATGTATTCATCTGCCGCATCCTTCCAGTGGACCTTCACTTCCCCCGTTTCAAAATCCACCGTCCGCAAATAATCGTAAACCGGCCCGGTTGATTCCATTTGAAATTTCAAGGCGTATGCCGGGTGGAAAGCGTCCGTAAACAACAGCGGGTGACCGGATTTGTCAGAGAACAGCTCGGCGGCATCGCGAAATCTTCCATTTTTCATCAATGTCCTGATCTCACCTAAATACGGGGAAAGATCGTTGTTTTGAACAACCTCATCATGGAATGGCTCATAGAGCTTTTCATGATTTAAAATGATCGTTTCCTTTAAAGGATCGCCATAAACAAGCGCTCCCGTTTTTCCGTTTCCGGTAACAAGCGCTTCCTGCCAACAGGAAGCTGATTGTCCGCTCATTAATCCTCGTTTCGGCATATAGCCAAGTCGCATCTCCTTCTGCATATATACTCCTCCTGCCCATTGCTTTTCGAAAGCACTTTCATAATAACATATAAACAAGATTCAGAAACCCTAATAATTGCATACAAAATTGTACGGGACCATGTCCCGCACAATTTTGTGAACTTTCAGCAAAGGGAACAATACGCCTTCAGAATGGAGATTGACATTTTGTTTTTCATGATAAATCCTAATTACAACAAGTGGTACGTGCTTTCGTCCACCTCGTCCAAAAACCTCGTTCGCGGTCCGGCCGAAAAAAGGTGGAGCTCATGCATCGCTCTTGTACAGGCTGTATAGAACAGCTTTCTTTCCGCCGCTTGACCATAGCGCTCGTCTGCTGCATTGTAGATAATCACCGCGTCGAATTCAATTCCTTTTGCCAAATAAGCAGGCAGGACTAAAATTCCTTTACTGAAAGTCTGCGCCGCTTTATCCATCAGCTGAACATTGAACTGCTCGCCAAGCTCCCTAAAAGCAATCCGGCTTTCTTTCGCTGTTTTGCAAATAACCGCAATTGTCTGATGGCCGCTCTCCTGCAGCAGACTTATCCGCAGCAGCATTTTTTCCAAGAACTGCTTTTTATCATTCGTTTCCGTGAGGGTCGGCTTTTCACCATCGCGGTTAAACGGCTCAATCTCTTCTCCTCCGGCAATCAAGCGCTTTGTAAACTCAACGATCGGCCGCGTAGAACGGTAGCTCCTTTTCAAGGTAATCCGTGTATGTTCCACCCCTGCAAACACCTCCGGAGATAACAGCGTCGGTGAATTCATCGTATGTGCAAAGATCGCCTGATTCCCATCCCCTAAAATCGTCATGCGGCTGTTCGGAAACAGCTGTTTAAAAAAAGCAAATTGGAACGGGGAATAATCCTGCGCTTCATCGATGAATAAATGCCGGATTGTCGTATTGGATTTTTTCCCCCTTAATTGGTCGGAAAAGTACAAATACGGTGTCGCGTCTTCATGCTTCAACTCATTTTTATCCAGTTCCTCCACCGTTAAGGAACAAATGTCTGCCCATTCATCCGGCAGATCCGCGGCACGTGAAAGCATCCTTGTCCCATCGTCAGTAAACAGCCGGCGGTACATCCGCTTCACATCGGCAAAAAACAGTTTCTTAATCGCTATTTTTACCGGCTTCAGCCGCTGCTTTACAATTTGTTTCGCGAGCAGTTTTTCCTCCATGTCAAAATCGTTAAACGTAACGTCGTCTTCGCTTTTTATACTTTCAATTTCCCTGAAAACCCGCAAGTACTCCTCTTTATCCATCAGCTCGATTTCCGCTTTTACCCAATCGTTTTTCCATTCTTTTTTTTGAAAAATTGCCAGTTCCCGCAGCAGCCACTCGGCGGTCAAATGAAGGCGGTTCGAGATGGAATTGGCATTGTCAAGGGAGTAAAAATGCTCGCTGATTTCATTGGCGGAAAAAATCGCAGCGCCTCTGAATGTTATCGCTTTGAAAATGATTCCCTGATGGGAAAGTAATGCAAGATATGCATCGATGACCTTTTTAAACTCGTCCGTCGCTTTGTATCGAATCGCCGCCATTCTTGCTGTTTTTCCAGACGCCTCATGATCCGAGTATATATACTCCATCTGATCAAACGGGTCCTCTATCGTAAATTCCCTGCCCAACCGCTGTTCAACGTAAGATTGGAACGTCGTCTGCTGCATGTTTTCTTCGCCTAGCTCCGGCAGCACCGTTGCCACATAGCTGTTAAAAAGAAAGTTTGGCGAAAACAGCATCATGTTATCCGCCTGAAGCTGTCCGCGGTACCGATAGAGTAAGTATGCGACACGTTGTAGCGCAGCTGATGTTTTGCCGCTACCTGCCACTCCCTGAACGATAAGGTATTTGCTTTTTTCATTGCGGATAATTTGATTTTGCTCTTTCTGGATCGTTGCCACAATCGTTTTCATCTGCGTGTTTGCATTGTTGCTCAGTACTTCCTGCAGCATTTCATCGCCGATCGTGACGCCCGTATCAAACATGCTTTTCAGCCTGCCGTTTTTAATGATATATTGACGCTTTAACTCTATCTCCCCTGCGATCGTTGCATTCGGAACCTCGTATTCCGCAGGTCCGGGAGAATAGTTGTAATACAAGCTGGAAATCGGGGCGCGCCAATCATAGATGAGAAATTGGTCCTCGCTTTCATCCATTAATGAAGCCAGTCCGATATAAATTTTTTCAGCCTGCTCTTCTCCGTTTTCCCGAAAATCGATTCGTCCAAAAAATGGAGAATAGGCCAGTCTTCGAAGGCTTTGAAGCTGTTTATAAGATTGCTTATGTGCCCGTTCCCGTTCAGAAAGCAGTTCTACTTGCTGCTTAATGCTCGTGAAGGTTTCACCTACTTCGTGAATGTCATCAAGATTGATTGTCACATCATCCCAAAAGTTTCGCCGGAGCTCGATGATGCTTTCTTTTAAATCTCCCGCATTTTCTGTAATCGTATCCAGCTTTCGTTCGATTGCCAACTTGACGTTGTCAACGTACTTCTGTTCGATCAGCCAATCATCATTCCGTTTGGTCACTTAGCCACACTCCCCAAAAAAAGTTTGACAAACATCCGCTCATAATGTATAATATAAATTAGGGATATTATACATTGGTTTACGAGGTATTTTAAAAACACAGTTAATATTACCACGAGTGTGTTGTTTGATGCAATACATATCAAGGATTTATATTAGTGCGCTCATTCGAAATCAAGGGCAGCAGGAAAAAAGAAGAATGAAAGCGGCGGCGATCGGCTAATAGTAAAAAGCATCCTTCGTGAAGGGTGCTTTTTTTTGCAAAATGACGGCTTCGTTATATCACGAGCTGTTCCGTTTGTTTCCATTATAGGATACGTTCCCCTCACTCCGCTGCCGAATATTATATCTCTCAACAATAATTGTTCACAAAAATGTGCGGGACATGGTCCCGCACATTTATTATACCCACCACATGGAAGCCGGTTGTTCTCTGATCAATACAGATTGCAGGTTGCGAACTGCTGTAGCGAACCCTTCTTCAATCGACATAATCGGATCTTCATGCTCTATGCTGACTACGTAATCATAGCCGAATGTCCGTAGAGCGCTCATGATATTTGTCCATTCTTCCATACTATGCCCCAAGCCCACCGAGCGGAAATTCCAGGCCCGCGTTTGGATATTCGCGTAGGACTGCATATCTGTCAGCCCGTACATATTCACATTATCCTGGTCAATGTACGTATCCTTCGCATGGAAGTGGTGAATGGCATTTTCCTTTCCAAGAATTTTAATCGCCCCTACCGGATCAATTCCCTGCCACCACAAATGACTCGGATCTAAATTTGCACCGACGGCTTCACAAGTCTGCTCTCTTAACTTCAACATCGTGTACGGAGTATGTACAAGAAAGCCGCCATGAAGCTCCAAGCCGATTTTTACATTGCGGTCCTGTGCATATTTTCCCCACTCTTGCCAATAAGGAACAAGTTTTTGTTCCCATTGCCACTTCAATATCTCACCGTATTCATTTGGCCAAGGAGCCACCGGCCAGTTGGGATACTTGGAATCCTCGTGGGATCCAGGTGTACCGGAAAAACCGTTGACAACCGGTACTTCAAGCAACTCCGCCAGCTGAATTGTTTTTACAAGTGATTCGTGACTTTCTTTGGCAAACGCGTTGTCAGGGCTGAGCGGATTGCCGTGAACGCTTAAGGCGCTGATCGTCAAGCCTCTGGAATGCACGGCGTTCAGGTATTCCTTCCGTTCCTGTTCACTTTCCAGCAGCTTATCAATTGGACAATGCTTGTTTCCAGGATAGCCTCCCGTGCCGATTTCCACGGCATCGACTCCTGCAGCTTTTACATGGTCAAGCATTTCTTCGAAGCTTTTATCAGCAAAAAGCACTGTAAAAACACCTAATTTCATAATCTGCAACTCCTTTTTGTAAGCGATAATATGGAAAACAACAATTTTCCAGATGTTCAGCCGGCTCCAGACAGCCGATGTTGAGTCGTTAAACTAAACTGCCGGCACGACAGACAGCGGATGAAAACCGGCGTTTGCCCCTTTTCAAGCGGATTACACCGGCCTCACCAGCAGATTTAAACCGCTTTCAAATCACAAAAGGCAACGTCCGCCATCTTACCCGATCCAATATCAATTATCCTGAAAGCTTTGCTGAACGTTACATCCATCATACAGTATATTGTAACATATACCGCCGAAAGTTCCGCAAGTAGTAAACAAAAAATACACAAAATTGTGCGGGACATGGTCCCGCACAATTTATTCCTCTTCCCCGAGGATGTCGAGATAAACGCCCGGTGCCGTTTCCACCTGCAGATGTTGAGGAATTTTCATATAAATGACTTCTTCTCCAAATCCATAGCTTGGAAAGTCCATGTCGTCGAAAAGCTCACGGCCGTCTCCCTCCTGAAATTGCGAGATCTCAAAGTCGGTCTGAAAAGCAACGATTCTCATCCGATACTCTTCCGGCGGTAAGATTTTCAACACACCATCCGCCAACTCCATTTCATACGGCTGAATTTGCTCTGTGAAATCAAAGCCTTCCACCACCCGTTTCGTGGTATAATGCGTCACTTCAATCACCCCATCATTTGTTTCCTTTCTTTCAGCAACAATTGTCGAAGGTATCCCCTCTGAATCTCTACTCACCACCTGCAGCAGATTTTCCTCCACTTCAAGGCTCCACTGTGATTTTACATAAACTCCCTCTACATCGGCAATTCTACCTTCATACAATGCATCATAAAACTCGTCCATTGCATTCAAATCAACTTCTGATTCGCTGTAAGTCAGCCTTTTCAAGTCGCTGTTGAAATTTTTTTCCGGAATTGCATAATGCACTGCAACGGCAAGACAAAGGACGGCTGTGTAGCCAAGGAAAAAATAGCGGAACCCCTTCGATGTAATTTTTTTCGTCAGGAAGACAATCGCAAAAATAATAAGCGCAACTATCGGCAGAAAAAATAAAGAAACCATTACCTTCTGACCTCCAATCGATTCGACAAAACCAGCGCTCCGGCGAAGAAAATAAGAACGGCGCTTATAACCTTCAACGTAAACATTAGCAACGAGCCTTCAGAAGTAAAATATTCAACCCATCTGATAGTCCCGAATTTTGTTAACTCATAGCTCACCAGACCAAAAAGCACCGCCGGTACGAGAACGATCAGCACCTTATGCATTTGAACAACCGCTCCGATCAGATAGCCGGCGGCACACACTAGCGCAAGATACAAAAAGGCGGCATAGATACCTGTCAACAATTCCGGCGGAGACAGAAGATAATTTTTTCCATAAATCATTCCTATATCCGTAGTAAAATAGACGATGACCCGCAGCAATACCCCCGCCATTAAGGAAGTAACGCTCCCAACAAAGCTTAACGTCGCGATAAGAGCAATATTCGACAAATTACTGCTTATCCTGGTGGAGACAAAGCTAAAGTCGTTGTTCCGGTAATTCTCCGAAGTGAGCTTCGCAGCAACGATGAATGCCCAGATCAGTGTAAAACCAAACAACATATCTCCGGAATAAAAACTCACCGTAAGCGATACAAGGTCCACGGATATACTTGTATGCATACCACCGCCATACGAAAATACCAAGGCAACGAACTGCGCGATAAACAAGCTGATAAAAAAGCCTTTATACGCTGTCAATTTATAAAAAAACTGCTTTTTGGCAGCTTTCCATTCATTCACTTCGATGAAAGACATCGTCGATCCCCCCTTTGTTTCCGGCGGTCAAATAGACACAAACATCATCCGTCGCAACCGGCGTCATTTCCACTCCGCTCATGCCTATCCGCTTTTGCAGCGATTCGCTGAAGTTGTTTCGGACGACAATATACTTGACGTTGCCCATTTGTTTTTGGTGAAGAATGTCAACGTCATTGATGAACTCCGCGAAGGCTTCTTCCCTTCCGCTCAAACCGACGGCATAATGCTTTAACTCCGCGATCGGCAGCTGGAGCTCCTTACTTCCCCCGCGAAGCAAAAGGACGTCTTCCAAAAGATCTTCAATCTCGTTCAGCAAGTGACTGGACAAAATAATTGTCCGTGGCTGCTCGATATAATCCTTCAACAGCGCCCGGTAAAAATCTTTCCTTACCGCGGCATCCATTCCTGTTGTCGGCTCATCGTAAATAGTCAACGGACAGCGGGAAGCCAGGCCAATGATCATATTGAACGTACTTGCCATTCCTTTGGATAAATATTGATGCTTCTCTTTTGGCTCCAGTTGAAAATAGTTCAACAAACCGTCAGCGATCCGTTTATTCCAGTGTGGATAAAAGGCGGCGGCGGAAGACAAAATTTCCGACAGCGCCAATGCCGGTGGAAAACTCATTCGATCATCGACAAAGATCAATTTTTCCGCCACCTGGATATTGTTAAACGGATTTTTCGAAAACACAGTGATCTTTCCTGCTGATTTCCGGTAATATCCGGCAATGATTTTCAGCAGCGTCGTTTTTCCCGCTCCGTTCCTGCCGATGAGACCGGTGATTTTATTTTCGGCAATCGTGAAGCTCAGGTCATTGACAGCCTTCCTGCTGCCATACACCTTTGTAAGCCCGCTGCATTCAATGACATTCATTGCGATTCCTCCCGCTTCTGTTTTTGAATCGTTTTGATCATTTCGAGCAATTCTCCTTCTGAAACATCTAACCGCTCTGCTTCAGCTACAAGCTCCATAACCATTGTTTTCAACACTTGACTTTTCCGTTTTTCTAAAATTCGTTCCTTGGCGTCTGAAACAACAAACATGCCTAACCCTCGTTTCTTATATAAAATATCTTCATCCGCGAGAAGGTTGAGTCCCTTTCCCGCTGTCGCCGGGTTGATGGTAAACATTTCCGCAAGCTGATACTGCGAATACATTTTTTCGTCGCTTTGAATATTCCCCGCTAATATTTCCGCCTCCAGCCATTCAGCGATCTGTACATAAATCGGCTTCATGCCATCCGGATTTAGCTTCACCTTTACACCTCCTGCGTACGAGGGATGAAGCAGCATAATCTGGTATCGCCACACCCTTGGTACCATAGTGCATTACTGATATAATGTAGTATATACTATAGCTCGTTATTTTTCCAGAAAAAAATCATTTTATTAAAATGTTTGTTCAAAAAGGAGGACATTACAGCTGCAGGAAGGCCGAGTCACGGCGGCAGGAGCAACTCGCAGTGAAAGGCACTAGGAAACGTACGTGAGCAATGGAGGTGCAGCGCTAACAATGAGCTTCATCCGCGCTTGTTTTCTGTACTTTTTGCATTCCTTCATAGATAAGGGGGAGGGGGAAAAAAGAAGGTGAATAATTTGGTATCCAGGATTGGCGGATTAAGTGGTAAACCGTTGTTTGCTGTCGATGCTTTCATAGAGGATAAATCATTAGGGGATGAGCGTACAGCAATTGATGCTGTCAGCCTGTCTTTACGAAGAATCTATGGCGATGCGTTCCTGAAGATGCGATGAAAAAGAATTGTTATTTCGTGAAAATCAGTTTCACCATATTCGGATGGAAAAAGACTGGATTGCTTCTTAAAAGTTCACAAAATTGTGCGGGACATGGTCCCGCACAATTTCAGTGTATCAAGGGGGCTGCTTCTTTCCGGAAAAACCATTTCAACGCCCGGTATACATCTGCTTTTTCCCGCAGGATATAATGCCGGAAGCGTTGATCCTGAATGTTTTTGTACGCGCTCATCAAGGTTGAAGGGCGGTTATACTGATTGACTTCACCATAGCCAAACAGGCTCGACTGCTCCATTAATTCTTTCACCAGTGTGATACAGCGGGGATTGTCGGAAGTTAAATTATCACCATCGGAAAAATGAAACGGATAAATATTGTAGCGGGTCGGCGAATATTTCGCTTCGATCATTTCCAGCGCCTTGCGATACGCCGAGGAGCATATCGTACCACCGCTCTCCCCCTTTTTAAAAAAATCATCCTCAGATACGACCTTTGCTTCCGTATGATGAGCAATGAATTCAATGTCAACCGTTTCATATTTTGTCCTTAAAAACCGCGTCATCCAGAAGAAAAAGCTGCGTGTCATAAACTTTTCCCAGCGCCCCATACTTCCGGAAGTGTCCATCATCGCAATGACAACTGCCATCGATTCCGGCTTCACCTTTTCTTCCCACGTTTTAAATCGTAGATCATCGTTGTAAATCGGCTTGATGCCTGCCCGGCCTTCCATTGCATTGCGCTTTAAAGCCTGCAAAATCGTTCTTCTTTTATCAATATTCCCCATTAATCCTTTCTTTCTGATATCGTTAAACTCAATATTCTCAACGACGATGTTGTCCTGTTCCTTTTGTTGAAGATTCGGGAGCTCCAACTCTTGAAATAAAATCGTCTCTAATTCAGCAATCGACACTTCTGCTTCATAATAATCCTCACCAGGCTGGTCTCCAGCGCCTGTTCCTTTACCAGCACCATCCTGCGGCGTCCCGTCCTGCGCAACCACATCGCCTATTTCACTATCACCGCTCCCCTGACCGACATGTTTATTTTTATCATAGTTATAACGGATTTTGTATTCATCCAACGAACGGATTGGAATTCTGATAATATTGCGGCCATTGGACATGATGATGTTTTCTTCGCTGACGAGATCGGGAAGGTTTTTATTGATCGCTTCCTGAACCTTTTCTTGATGACGCTGCTGATCTTGGTATCCTTTGCGGTGGAGGGACCAGTTCTCCTGAGAGACAACAAAATTTTTACCAGTACTGCCTTTCATTTTTTTCCCTCCTATTCATTTGGACATGCACATATTTTCTGACATGGAATACACTGACCCTGACGACAGCTTCAAGATGCGTCATCCGCTTGTATGCCGGCTAAACTGCTACAGCATGATACGGATATAAAAAAAAGAGAGCTTACTCTATCCTATGCAGAAGTTGCTTGCAGTTGACAAAAAAATCTGATAATAATACAAGCCTCTTAAAAAAAATTTCGTTTTCGTCAGTACAACCGCTTCAAAATATACGAAATTTGGACAGCGGCCAATAGGCGATATTGGCTTTCCCGACGATCGCGTCCATACCAACAAAACCGATATGCCGACTGTCAAGACTGTTCTGCCGATTGTCTCCCAGGACAAATACACAGTCTTCCGGAACCGTGCTTTCGCCCGTTACCGCTTCAAGGCGGAAGTCCTCGGTAAACAGACCGGCGCTGTAAGTTTCCCGATAAAAGTCGAGAAAGTTTTCTTCAAGCGGCTCACCGTTCACAAACAAAACATCGTTTTCATAGGAGATATGATCTCCTGGTAAACCAATAATGCGTTTAATATAGTCCGTACTTTCCGTCGCATGAAAAATAATCAGGTCAAACCGCTCCGGCTGATGCAGCTCATAGCCGATTTTATTCACGATAATCCGCTCGCCATCCTGAATTGTCGGCATCATCGATTGGCCGTATACGATGTAATTAGTAAACAAAAACGCACGTATAAGCGCCACTGACAAAATCACAATGCCAATCGCTTTAATCCAATTCCACAGCTCTCTTTTCCACCGTTTTTTTTCCTGAAAAACCTGCTCCCCTATTTCCATGCTCTTCTCCTCCATCTTCTTATCCTATGTTATCGCCATTCATTGGTTAATATAAACGGTTATCAGTAAATAATCATCTTTGTTATAGAAATGTAATTTATCAACCCGGCATCCGCAGCTTTCGTGAAAAATATGATGCCGCCGCCGCACACAAAAATTACCACGAGGAGTAGGAAAGGAAGGCAGGCAATACATCCGGCAACTTTGCAAAAATGCCGCCTGTTTTTATTACCTTCGCTAAATGAACTATGGACGTGTTGACGTGTTCTCATTCATATTAGCTGTGTCTTTATAGTGTGCTCCCTTGACCGGAGCAGCATAAAGCGCGTGTTCCACAAGGAGGACACATAACTTTTAACAGACAAACCTGGCGTCAGAACACGCCAGGCTGATAAAGCAGGTGGGAAAATAGCACCTCCGAGGCAACAAGGTGATACCGCCAGACGTCCCAGCGTGTCATTGTCGCCGACGCGGCGCGCACTTGGGTTGCAAAAAATAGAAACAAGCACGAAACCATTGCGGCTACGTCTTCTTGAAAAATGACAGGACGGTCTCCCGCCATCCGAGCACTTCTTAAGAACAAGCTGTTATTGATTCCCGCTCCAACGGCAAAGCCGCAGCTCATGCAAACAAATCGACATTTTACCTGTTTAGCAGGCTGCCGACATAGCGTAACAGATCATTGGCCGAAACGGAATTATAGCCATGTTCATCCACCAGCCGGGCGATCACCTCATTGATTTTTTTCAGCTGACTTTCATCCGGAGTTTTTGTGGAAGTTGTAATTTTGACAACGTCCTTTAAGTCGGCGAACAGTTTTTTCTGGATCGCTTCCCGCAAGCGTTCATGGGAATTATAATCAAATTTTTTCCCTTTCCGGGCGTAAGCGGAAATGCGGATCAGGATTTCCTCCCGGAACGCTTTCTTGGCGTTCTCGGATATGCCGATTTGCTCTTCAATGGAGCGCATCAGCTTTTCATCCGGGTTCATTTCCTCCCCAGTCAGCGGATCGCGCAATTTATTTTTATTGCAATATGCCTCAACATTATCTAAATAGTTATCCATTAACGTTTTTGCCGACTCTTCATAAGAGTAGACAAACGCCTTTTGCACCTCTTTCTTCGCAATTTCATCATACTCTTTGCGCGCAATCGAAATGAAGTTCAAATACCGTTCACGATCCTCTTTGGAGATGGAAGCGTGCTGATCCAAACCGTCCTTTATCGAGCGTAAAACATCCAAAGCATTAATCGCCGTTAGTTCCTTGCGGATAATTGCCGATGATATCCGGTTGATGACATAGCGGGGATCAATCCCGCCCATCCCTTCATCCGGAAACTCCTTCTTCAGTTCCTCCACATCCTGAAGATTGAAGCCTTCCACACTTTGCCCGTCGTACAGCTTCAGTTTTTTTAAGATATCGACGCCGTTTTTTTTCGATTCCTTCAGCCGGGTCAGCACGGTAAATGTAGCGGCGATTTTCAAGGCGTGCGGGGCGATGTGAACATCGGCTATATCGCTTTCCTTTATCATTTTTTGATAAATGCGCTCTTCCTTCGTCACCTTCAAGTTATACGGGATCGGCATAACGATGATTCGCGAATGCAGAGCTTCATTTTTTTTGTTGGCAATAAACGATTTATATTCCGCCTCATTAGTGTGCGCGATAATCATTTCATCGGCACTGATTAACGCAAATCTCCCCGCCTTAAAATTCCCTTCCTGGGAGAGAGAGAGAAGATGCCAGAGAAACTTCTCATCGCATTTCAACATTTCCTGAAATTCCATTAGCCCGCGGTTTGCCTTATTCAACTCACCATCAAACCGATAAGCGCGAGGATCGGACTCCGATCCGTATTCCGCAATCGTTGAAAAATCGATGCTTCCGGTCAGGTCGGCAATATCCTGCGATTTTGGATCGGACGGGCTGAATGTGCCGACACCGACACGGCGGTCCTCGGAAAAAAAGATTCTTTCCACGAGAACATCTTCAATCCTTCCATCATAATCCTGCTCCAGGCGCATCATATTCAACGGGGATAGATTTCCTTCAATACGAATGCCAAACTCTTCAAAAAAGTCTTCCCTCATGCTATGGGGGATAAGGTGAAGCGGATCTTCATGCATCGGGCAGCCTTTAATGGCGTACACCGCTCCCCTGTCCGTCCGTGAATATGCCTCCAGCCCGCGCTTCAGCATCGTGACAATGGTTGATTTACCGCCGCTGACAGGGCCCATCAAAAGCAAAATCCGTTTTTTCACATCGAGGCGCCGAGCCGCAGAATGAAAATATTCTTCAACGAGGCGCTCGATGGCATCCTCTAAACCGAAAATTTGATTTTCAAAGAATTTGTACCGTTTTCGTCCGTCTTTTTCCTCCACTCCCGCATCTTTAATCATGTTATAAATTCGGGAGTGAGCTGTTTGAGCCACTTCCGGTCGCTCACGTAAAATCTCTAAATACTCGGCGAATGTCCCTTCCCATTTCAGTCGTCCTTCTTCTTCGCGGTGTTGTTGAATTTTATTTAAAATCTCCAAAAAGTTCCCTCCTCTCAACACCTGAACCATTCCTATCAGACATCCATGGTTCATCTTATGCATCCCCCTAAATATTGATTCATTGTCAATGACTCCTGCCGCGGGCAAAAAAATCCGCGCTCCCTTTCCGAATCCGTTGAAAAGCCGGTGCTGCCGAAAAAAATAATTTTTCCTAGATTCCAATGCTAAAAAATGGGACCACCAAAGGGATTTCTATTACCGCTGAATTTCTGTAAAATGAATAAGAAAGCTGTCCAGAAAAAGTTGTTTCCCAAAGTTGTTTGACGGCAGTCCGCAGCCAGACAGCTTTAATTTTTCCATTCCTGCACCTTCCGTCCGTCTGTGCAATACGGAGACGCTTTCAGCTTGTTTCAAGCAAGGAAACCAGGGGAAACATTTTGAGTTTGCAAAGATACCGTACAAAGGTGCACAGGTAACTTAATCGCCGATAACTTCAAGAGAGAGATGGGACTTACATGCGTTCATTTATTGGTAATCTATGTATCTTGGCTTTTATTTTTACTTTTATTTTATTGTTTCTGGAGGCCGGAGAGGAGCTTCAGCAAACGCGTACTCTCCAGGAAGTGTTGGACGAGGCCATCGAGCCGAAAAACATTTCCCTTGCGGAAAATAGCATGATACTGGATGCGAACGGCAAGCGGATTTACGATATATATTCAGACGAAAACCGGATTTATCTCGAATATGATGACATTCCAAAGAAAGTAATCGATGCCCTTGTGGCAGCGGAAGATCAATCCTTCTTTACTCATAAAGGCTTTGACATGAGCGGCATTGCCCGCGCTTTTCTCATCAACATGAACAGCGGTTCGATTCAGCAGGGAGGAAGCACCATCACGCAGCAGCTCATCCGCAACCTGTATTTAACTCATGAAAAAACATATGAGCGCAAGGTGGCAGAGCTTATTTATGCCTATCAGTTTGAACAGAAATTATCGAAGGAAAAAATCATCGAGCTTTATGTCAACGCGATTTATTTCCATAACGGTGTTTATGGCATTGAGGCGGCAAGCCAATATTATTTTTCCAAGCCCGCCGCTGAACTGTCCATCGCGGAAGCAGCCTTTTTATGTGCCGTCCCGAATAATCCGCAGCTGTATGACCCGCTGAAAAAACTCGAGCAAACCAACAAACGGAAAGAGTGGATTCTTTCGAAAATGCTTGAGACGAACAAAATTACGGAAGCACAGTACGAGGACGCAAACGCGGAAGCAATTATACTCAGTATCTATGAAAAAGCCGATGACTACCCTGATTACATTACCTATGTATTTCATGAGCTTGAACAGCTTGTCGGTGCAAAGGAAGGCTACACAAAACAGTTGAAAAATGCGTCCACGGCAGAAGAGAAAGCGGAGTTAAAGGCCAAATTGGAAGAAAGAGTGCAGGCTTTGCTGAAGCAGGGAATTATCATTGAAACCGCGCTTGATCCAGCAGTTCAGCAGCAATCCGTACAGTCGGTAAATTATTACCTGAACAACACGCAGCTCCAAGGAGCATCGGTCATTATCGATCATGCGGCGAACGAAATCGTGGCCCTGACTGGTGGAAAAGCATATCAGAAATTTGATTTCAACCGTGCTTATCAAGCCTATCGCCAGCCCGGATCATCCATCAAACCGCTGCTTGTTTTCGCACCGTATATTGAAGAAACGTATTCAGCTGAACGAACGATCATTGATGCCTCCCCGTTTTCAAAGAACGGCTACGCGCCGAAAAATTACGGCGGCGCTGTTTATGGAAAAGTGCGGATGGAGGAGGCGTTCAAGCACTCCTACAATACAGCAGCCGTTCGTCTGCTGGATAAGGTCGGTACCGACACGGCGTTTTCTTATTTCGACGCCTTCGATTTTCAAAAAATCGTGGCCGATGATCATGTCTTGCCGGCTGCCCTCGGCGGTTTAACAAACGGTGTGTCCGTTTTGGAAATGACGCAGGCTTATTCCGTTTTTGCCAACAACGGCAATTACTATTCGCCTAAAGCCATTCGACAAGTGCTTACCAAGGACGGAACCGTACTGTATTCGTGGAATAAAAAAGAAAAGCAGCTTTGGAGCGCGGAAACAAACGCAGAAATGCGCAAAATGCTGCACCGGGTTGTAACCGAAGGCACCGGCCGGCAAGCTTATTTTTCCACTTCCGGTTACATCGGCGGCAAAACAGGAACCACGAATGCATATAACGACCTGTGGTTTGTCGGACTGACGGATCACTACACAGCGGGAGTTTGGATCGGGATCGATGAACCGCAGGCGATCTCCACAAGCTATCAACAGCTCCATCTGCACATTTGGCGAAACATGATGAACCAGATTGAAAGATAGAAACAGACCGGCAGTATCATAAGGTGGTGTCTCAAAAGCGTGTTTTTCCCTTTTGAGACACCACCCAAGCAATGAGCCACACTTCACCGAGACAGCAGGGCAATACTGGCAGAGGAAGAGACAATGAGCGAAGCCGCTGCGTCTTTTCAAAAGCCCGATAGGAGTGATTTTCTCTATCGAGCGTGCAGCGACGAGCAAAGCTACGATGCCTTTCCCATCGAGTTGTCTCGACGGATCGTCATCTTAGCTGTGCTTGCAGAGGAAGAGACAAGCACGGCGCCATTGCCCTTAAATTTTTAAAATGGTTTTGGCTTTTGATACAGAACTTTTGTAAAGCTCAATTGTTGCGCATTGCCTGCGTCGATCGCCTTACAACGGCAGGCTGGCAATCATGCTGTTATACAGCTTCAGAAACGTATAAGCTACCGCCAGAATAAATGAAAACCAGAAAAACATATGGAAAAAGATCATTCCGATTAGCGCAGGGGCGGATAAAGAGTAGCTGACTTTATAGATGAAATAAATAAAATAAACAATGCACGCAGCCAGTAAAACAGCCAACGTAATGTAAAGCTGAAGCACCGTAACGATCGACACGACTCCGGCGATCAAAAAAATCCAGCTGCCGCCCCTTACTTTATTTAAATCTCCGCCCTCTTCATCCTTTGAAAAAAATAGCAGCGACACCTCATTAATCGTATTCGCAATCAGCTTCAGCGCTGCAAACAGCATGAAAAAGAACAGCCATAATAAAAATAAAATCGAAAGGCGTATCCCGTTTTCCGAAAAAAATTCAATCATTCCTTCATACAAACCGATTTCCTTTAAGTAGAAACTAATCTGTTTTTCGCTGTACATAGAAAGGGACAGGCTGAAAAGGATGATTGAAAAAAGCGGAAAATGGCTTGTTAAATAAGCATTTTTCATAGTACAACTCCTATTTTTTATTACAAGTGTTAGTTCAAAAATCGTACTTAGGCGGAATTGGGCGCAGCGACCGGAACGATTGCCATGTTGAACAGCTCTACTAGAGAATGTTCCCCATTCTCCATTATACGACATGTTTTTTTCGAAACAAATGAGGAATACTAACATAAATGGTGTACAAAGGCAGGAGATTTAGACTTTTTTCCTCGCTTTTAAAATGAAAGGATTTCTTTTCTTCTAAATGAAAACATGGTATATTGAAGAAAGAGTACGTCAAAGGGGGCTTATTCATGGGGACATTTTTAATTTTAGGAGTATGTGTTGTCTTTTTAGTCGCAATGTTTACAGCCGGATACGAAGACAATCCGAATAAAAACTGATCGGAAAGCAGTTCTTCCTTAACAGCGGAAGAGCTGCTTTTTTATGTTGCTTCAGGCGCTTTCTTAAATATGTTTAAAATCATAAACACCGATTTGAATCAACTTGTTTTCCCTATTCGTGTTGCCAGCTTTCATGACTTCATCATGATCGTTATTTTGGCAGCTGAGCATTAGTATTTTTCCCGCGCCGATTTAATTACTTTACTTTCATAGAATCCCTTTTATATTTTCGAACATACATGCTGCAATGAACCGGACCATAAATTTTTTTGGGCTATTTTCAACTCGTCCGAATAAAGTTATAGAGGAAGTTGAACAAACATTAATTGAGAATAACGAATGAGGTGGGATTGAAATGAAATGCTTTCTGTACCCGGATATCGGACGTGTCGATGAACCGCTGCAACTGCATATGGAAGGCTTGATTCCCCGGGAGCCGGTAAAAATGACACTAACGATGGATCATGAGGAAATCGGATTGTGGAACGCCTCCACAATAACCCATGCAGATGAGCAAGGGCGGTTGATAATAGGCGGGCAGAAAAAAAAGGAAAGCAATATCCTGATGAAGTTGATTCAGAACCTCCGGCCGATTGACGGGGGCCTTCCACAATGCTCTCATTCAAAGGAGCAGCTTAAGCCGCTGACCTACTATCTTGATATCAAAGCAGCGGAAAGCTTAATAACAGAATCGAGGACTGTCACCCGTTTGTTTAAAGAAGACTTTGTAGAGGAAGAAAGCGTATCTGCCGGTCCATTATCAGGCACTTTCTACTTTCCGAACATCAAAAAAAAGCTGCCAGGTATTATTATTTTCGGCGGATTGCTGGACACATCGCCGCATGAACTGGGAGCATTGTTGGCATCAAACGGGTACGGCGCCCTTGTTGCCGATTATGTGGATTTCCAGGAGGAACGCACCTCCCCGGTTAACATGCCGTTGGAAACCATCGACCATTTCATCCAATGGCTGCAGCAGCATCCGCTTACCGCCGGAAAGCAAATCGTCGTTTTCGGCAGCTCAAAGGGTGCGGAGTTAGCGCTCCTTTCCGCTTCACGAAACAAGGCTGTTTCCGGAGTAGTTGCTTATTCTGCGCCGTGTCATGTAGTTCAATGTTCAACCATCCAAAAACCAAACATCCGCTGGACGGAAAACGGAAGAACGCTCCCTTCTATAAAGAGCGGGAAAATAACAGCTTTCGTTGAAAAAGTTATTCGTTATTATCTGAGAAGAAAAGCGGATTCTACCGCGGACGTTTTTAAACAGGAAGTTGAGCGGTACGAAAACAAAGGAAAGACGGAGGCCCACATTCAAGTAGAGAAAATCAACGGACCAATTCTGCTGATCAGCGGAGGCAGTGATGGCTTATGGCCGTCGGCATGGATGGGGCAAAAAATCGTTTCCCGGCTTGAAGCCGCCGCTTTTCCATACGACGTCAAGCACGTAACCTATCCTCATGCAGGACATATTTTCGTTCAACCGTACTTGCCGGCTTTACCACACACCGACGCACCCGTTTCTCTTGGAGGAGCACCCGCGGACAATGCCGACGCAGGGGAACGTGCGTGGCTGGAAACATTGGAATTCCTCCATCACCACTTCCCACCTGCGAAAATACCGATTTATGGTGCCAGGCACTCTGTATCACTTTAAAGTGATACAGAGTGCCTGGCACCGTTTATTTCAATTCCGGAAAATGCTGTTGTCTTAGCGCTTCATACACGATAATTGCCGCTGTGTTCGATAAATTCAACGAGCGGATATTGTCATTTTGCGGTATGCGGAAGCATCTTTCTTTATTCGCTTCCGTCAGTGCCGCTGGCAGCCCTTTCGTTTCCTTTCCAAAGACAAAAAAATAATCCTTCCCCGAATCTCGGAAGTCAAACTCGTGATAGTATTTCGTCCCGATCGTTTCAATGTAAAAAAATTCACCGTTAGGGTAAGCCGCAAATAATTCCTCCATGGAATCATAGTGATGCACGCGCACATTCGGCCAATAGTCGCAGCCGGCCCGCTTCAGCATCCGGTCATCCGTTGAAAATCCAAGTGGATGGATTAAATGCAGCGCTGTGTTTGTCCCGGCGCACGTTCGAGCAATATTTCCAGTATTTGCGGGGATTTCTGGTTCATGAAGTACAACATGTAATGCCACTTTGCTTCACCTCATACATTATCGTCAATTCCAATCGTAATCATATCATTTTCGCCAAATAATTGAAAGAAAGCATGACAGCACAACTCACTGTGCTTCGCTTTCATGATCACGAATGTTTATCAATGATATGGAAAAACTTGTATTGTATGTTTGGCGTCCATGCAGTGGAATCTTCATATGCCCAGTAGCGCATCCTGCTGTTTGCCGTATGAGCATTTACGAGCGGCTGTTCTTCCCCATCCTTTGCCACAACAACCGTTGTATGCTGCCAGTGGTCATCACCGGTAAAATCATAGCAGATAATATCACCAATCATTAACTCTTCAGCCCGTTGGACTTCACTGGCCTGCAAGCCTGATTTCCCCCCACTTAAATACCAGCGCAGCGCATGGGCAACCGTCCAGCTGTAGCTCCAGCTTTTCCCTGTATACCACCAACCCTTTGCCCGATCAGGCTTCCCCACCATCGGAGCACCGCCGGCTTTCATACATTGGGAAACAAAATTAGTGCAGTCGTTTTCAAACCTTCGATAGCTCGGATTAAATTCATTCCACCAGCGTTCCGCATATTTCACTACAGCTAAACGATCGTACGTATAATTTGGTGATGACCGGACAGTCTCATGATTGTTTAATGGATTCCATTCATCAAACCCGGAAACCTTCTCCCCGTCACTGCTGACCAAATAATCATCAATAAGCTCGCCATCCTCAACAATCGCCCTTCTTGTCTGTACTTGTTCCTCCATATACATCTTTTTTGGGTGGCGGATAAGATTTTGAACCGTTATTAAATAATCCACCAGCGTCCGCTCATAATAAGCCTGTTTGTTGATGATCCTCCCCTCCACAATATTTTTAACAACCTCGGCTTTGCGATTTGCAAGACTCTGCTGCTTCCTTTCCATCGCTGCCATTTCCGCTTCACGAATAAAAGCGGGCGTTCTTTCAGGACTAATAAAATAACGTTGACAAACCTGTACATATTTAAGTAACTCCTTCATTAACGAACCCATTCCATCCCTCCTTCTCTTTAAATGTATTCGTATGGAAGAAGGGAAAATGAGTGAAACAATAAAAACAGCGGAAAATTCAGCGCTCCGCCGCCGTTTTATTAAAAGAGCGTGTTCAAAAAGGCAATGGTTCCGCTCGATGCATCGGCTACGAGAAACCCACTCATAGCCACCTTTAAAAGAATGCATCGGCTCCACTCATTGCATCGTGGTTGTTCAAAAAGATAAAAACCGATCTTTTTGAACAACCACTAAAAGCGAACAGTTCACTTCAACAACCGGGCTCGCATAAAAAAAGGCTGTGCCAAAAGCCAAAACGATTAAAAAAAATATCAGGGCAATGGCTCCGCTCATTGCTTCGGGGGTGTCTAAAAAGGAAAAAACACCCTTTTGAGACACCCCCTTTGGAAGTTCAAATGTAAACACCTGCGTTTATGATATTTTTTGAATTGCCCCTTCCAGCCTCAGAAGATATTCCTTCTTATCAAGGCCCCCCCCATAACCGACCATAGAACCGTTTGACCCGATCACTCTGTGACAAGGAATAATGATCGGAATCGGGTTTTGGTTATTTGCTCCGCCAATCGCCCGGACAGCTTTTGGCGCGCCGATTTCCATGGCAATGTTTTTGTATGACTTCGTTTGACCATAAGGAATTTCCCTTATTTTGTTCCACACAAGCGTTTGAAATTTTGTCCCGATCAAATCCAGCGGCAGATCGAACGCTGCTCTTTCCCCTTGAAAATATTGCTGGAGCTGCTGTAGTGCCGGCTTCAATTCCTGCTCGTTTTTTTGGAAATCAACGTTCATCAAGCGTCTTTTCAGCCATGCTTCGATGTTGGCTCTTGTATCAGCCAGCGAGCCGAACTCAATGAAGCAAATCCCCTTACCTGATTTTCCGATCGTTAAGGTGCCGATCGGACTATTCATTTCGGCGTAATGAATATATGATCGTTTTATCATGATTAACCCCGCTTTCAGTCCAGTAAAGCTCGTTTTTACGAGTTTCTCTAATAGTACTGGACTTTTATACCTGTTTCCATCGTCAGAATCACCCATTTTTAACGCTCTCAAGTGCTTTTTCTATTTCTTTCAGGACGATAGTGTCTTTTTCTCTTTTTTTCGCCGCTTCTAACTGTTCTCTGCTTCCCGCTCCGGCAATTTCTCCGATAGCCCAGGCCGCCGTGCCGCGTATTACCGGACGTGGATCCTTCCACAATAATTCATGCAGTGCCGGCAATGCCGCTGTTTCTTTAAAATGCGCCAAGGCAATAATAGCATTCCGTTGAATTGGCTTCTTGCCGCGCCAAGATCCGGCTATCGCCCCAAATTGCTCCTTAAACTCGCGGTTGCTGATGGCCAACAGCGGCAGCAGCTTCGGCTTAACAATTTCCGGATCGGGTTCCATTTCCGGATGATGATGAAAATCTTTTCCTTTGTTTTTCGGACAAACTACTTGGCAAGTATCACAGCCATACAACCTGTTCCCGATTTTTTTTCTGTATTGCTCGGGCAACATATCCTTCGTTTGTGTTAAAAATGCGATGCACTTCTTCGCATCCAGCTGCCCTCCTTGAACAAGCGCACCGGTCGGACATGCTTCCACGCATTTATTACAGCTGCCACATTGATCTTCAAGCGGTACATCAGGTTCAATCGCCAATGTCGTGATCATTTCACCTAAGTAAACATAGGAACCGAATTCCGGAGTAATAATGGCACAGTTTTTGCCGCTCCAGCCAATTCCGGCCCGCTCGGCAACAGCACGGTCGGAAAGCTCTCCCGTATCCACCATCGACAGACATTTTTCTTCCGGATAATTTGCCAATACGAATTGCTCCAACCTCTCCAGCTTTTTTCTTAATATCTTATGATAGTCCTCGCCCCAGGATGCACGGCAAAACAATCCGCGCCGCTCCCCTTTTACCGAGCGCCGGGCATTTTTCATCTTCGATGGATAAGCCAGGGCAATCGCAATGATCGTCTTTGCTTCCTGGAGATGGATTTTCGGATTCGTCCGTTCTTCCATCGTCCCCTTTTCAAAGCCTGACTGATAATTCAGCTTTTGCTGCTGCACCAATCGGTTTTTTAATGTTAAAAATGGATCCACTGAGGCAAAGCCGATTTTATCGATGCCTATATGTTTACTGTATGCAACAATTTCTTTTTTTAGCTGGGCGTTTGCCACAGTTTTCACCTGCTTTCTCTGCAAAATCATTCATTGTTTTAAACTGTTTGTTCACCGAGATCGTTTTTTTTATCTATAAGTGTTTGTTCAAAAAGATGCTTTTTATCTTTTTGAACACGCTCTATAAAAATACGTTGCAATGAAAGGTGAAGAGTTCCGGACAACGAAAAAGTAGCGTTCCATCTGAAACACTACTCTGATTTATTGGTTTATGGAGCGGGTGATGAGAATCGAACTCACGACATCAGCTTGGAAGGCTGAGGTTTTACCACTAAACTACACCCGCGTTATTAAAACTCATTTTTCCATTTCAAACATTGTTTTGCGCTTATGAAACGCCTTCCTTCTTTCCATGTCTCTTCCTCTGCCAGCATCGCTTCGTGGGCTTATCCGTCGAGACAACTCGCAGCTCTTTCTCGATGTAATGCTCGTGGCTGAGGTTTTACCACTAAACTACACCCGCATTGTTATTAAAGCCAGTTACCATCGTACTATTATTTTTCTTCCTTGTCAACCGTGGCAGAATCCGTGGTTATCGGAAAACAGCGGGCCTCAACAGTTGCTTTCATCCGTTACGGCCCACCGTTTTGTGCCGGACAAAACACCTTTCCATTTACGCTGGCCGCAAACGGTTAGTGTCCGCCATGCTCTCCGGATATTTCCAATTTTTCGTCAATTATTCCTTGCAATTGATGTGAAATTGATTGACTTGTTCCTAAAATATAGGCATGGTTGTATGGACCCGCCATCGGATTATCCGCAAACGTCGGACGGACAGTCGCGAGGTATTCGTATAAATCTTCACTTAGGTCCTCACCATCAATCCAGATTAACGGCGTATGTTTTCCTAAATGTCCCAGCGGCGCACCGGCTATCGCCAAAAGCGGAGTGTCAACAGCGGCAAAGGTCCAGCCGTGGCCCGGCTCTGTCTGCCCCCAGCCTACCTGTGTCTCCTGATCACGAAATGTGGCAAATGCGATCGACATTTCTGCCGGCGTCGTCCCGGCGATTCGTTGCACCGCCCCAAACTCCTCCAGTTCGGTGAACAGTTGCTCCGATATGACCGCTTCCGATCCCAGGACATAAATAGTGGCTTGTCCATCGCGCATAGCCAATGCCTCTGCCGTCGCTTCAGGAATCACATCATCCTTTACATATAACAGCGATTCATTCATATGGGCAATCCAGTGTCCGGCGATGACAGAAAACGCTTGGGCATCTTCATCTACTGAAGCAATCAGCACACTGTTATTTACTTCCCCGACAAGATCGGAAAAATACTGTTCTACATCGCTTGCAAATTTTACCGGCTCCTTCCCTTTAATCTGCTCAACAGTATAATTTCCCAGCGCAGTGAACAATTCCTCCTCGACATCCCCCATAATCATTATTTCCGTTCCATTTACATTTCCTTTCGGCTGCAGCCGCTCAATCTCTTGTAAAACTTCAGCCGGCAATTCCCCGTTTTTTGTAAAAAGGACTGGACCGTCGTTTGGATGATGAATCAGCGTCGTGCTTGCTAGGGCAATTCCCCAATTTTCAACCGGTACAAGAATGACGGCGCCGGGGCGGTTTTGCTCATGCGTCGCCGGCCAAATCAATTGTGACACCCACACGGAAAACTCCACCGGATCATCCGCAGCCAATCTCGTCGTGTTTTTCATTTGAGAATGCAACAAATTTGCCGTTGCCTGTTCATTGACTTCCTCCGGTACGGATGCAAACGCATCATGCGCTGCTTCACTATGATCATGCGCAGACTCGCTCTGCTCTTCCGCTTCCCCGGCACGATTTACTTCCTCTGATGAACATCCGAATAACACAAAAACAAATGCCATCATACTCATTGTATTCACAATTACATTTTTCATGCTTCCTTCCTCCCCAAAGCCTTTGTTTTCAAAAAGCAGCTCTTTTCAAGCTATGTCTACAATAAAAAGAAAAAGTGAAGAAATGATGAAGTTCCGGGAATTTTTTTATCATTTTTTAGAAATAGTTATTTTTACTTAATAATTAATAAAGCTCAATAAATTAGAATACTTTGTTTATTTATTAGAAAAAAAGCCATAATAAGCAAAAGCAGTAACACGAGGGGTGGGTAAGGTGAAGTACAGCGAAGTAAGCAATCTTCAAAAAAACGGACAGCCTCCTCAAGCACAAGAACAGCAGCCTGGCTTTGAGGAGCAAATGAATCCGCAGCCGATTTACGACGACCTTAACTACAAAGGCAGCGGCAAGTTGAAGGATAAAGCGGTGATTATTACCGGTGGAGACAGCGGTATCGGCAGAGCGGTTGCGGTTGCCTTTGCAAAAGAAGGCGCGCGGATCACCATTGTCTACTTAAACGAGCATGCTGATGCGGAAAAAACGAAAGCAAGAATCGAAAAATATGGCGGCGTGTGCCTTTTAATGGTGGGAGACATCGGAGATGAAGCATTTTGCCGCTCTGTTGTTGATAACACGGTCGCGGCATACGGCCGGCTGGACTGTTTGATTAACAACGCGGCAGAACAGCATTACCAGAAAAATATTGAAGACATTACGGCGGAACAAATGGAACGGACGTTTAAAACAAATATTTTTTCATGCTTTTATTTGACAAAGGCCGCGATGCCTCATCTGCAACCGGGGAGTACCATCATCAACACTGCGTCAATTGTAGCTTATAAAGGAAATCCCACATTAATTGACTATTCGGCAACAAAAGGGGCGATGATTGCCTTTACACGCTCTTTATCACAGAACATTGTATCCAAAGGGATCCGTGTCAATGCTGTGGCGCCAGGCCCGATATGGACACCTTTGATTCCCGCTTCCTTTCCGGCTGATCAAGTAGCGGAATTCGGCACATCTATTCCGATGGGAAGACCGGGCCAGCCGGCAGAGCTTGCACCAAGCTACGTATTTCTTGCTTCGGATGACTCGTCTTTCGTCAGCGGCCAGGTCATTCATGTAAATGGCGGTGACATTATTAACGGATAAGAATCAATACATGACAGGCGAACACAGCCATTTTTTTCTTCGCCAAATTTACTGCATGAAAAAATACAATTAGGAAAAATTATTGATATGGAGGTGATAATGATGGCCAGAAACAACAACCGAAACCGCAACAACAACAATAATAATAATAACAATAATCAAGAACTAAACGTCGACAACATCAACGCCGAGTTTGCCGACGAAAATAATTTTAACAACAATAACAATAACAATCGTAACCGCAATAACCGCAACAACCGTAACAACAACCGTTAAGCATTCGATTTCTAAAACATTCAGGAGTGTCTCAAAGGAGATTTTCGCTCTTTTTGAAACACTCCTGAAACTTCGAGCTTTTCACCATATCTACGCAGGCAAAATCCTCTTGGCTAACCTTCACATGTCATACCCGCTGCGGCAGAAACAAGGACGCAGCGAGTCAAACAGATAACAATCGATCTTTTTGAACAAATACTTCAAAAAGGATATTTTTTCCCAGTATAATCAATATACGAATGGGCGGAATCTGTAACCGTTTTCCCTTCCAGAATGTCGAGGATGCCATCTGCCGCAATATCTGGGTCCAACGGCGCCTTTTCCCCGCCCATATCTGTATGCATCCAGCCCGGGTGAATCGAAAATACCCGTATATCCGGATAAGTCAGCCGCAGTTTTTCGGAAAACATGTTTAGCGCTGCCTTGGACATCCCGTAGAAATAATTTCCACCGTATGTATTGCTTATGCTTCCCGCATCTGATGAAATATTAATAATCGTTTTTCGCTCCCCTGTCAGCAACGGCAGGAAATGCTTCGCCACACGGACTGGCCCGAGAACATTGACATCCATGGCCAATAACCCTTCTTCCATCGCCAATTCGTCTAAATTGGCTCTGCTTTCATTTAACACCGCGGCGTTATTGATAATAACATTCACTTCTTTGTTTTGCTTCTGAAGTTCCGCTTTTGCCGATACAATGCTCTCTTCATTCAAAACATCCAACAGCAACAGCTGCACCTGTTCAGGATATGCGTCACTTAGTTTCGTCAATTCCTCTTGTCTGGCGTTCTTTGCGCGCATGCATGCATAAACACGGTGTCCCCGCTTGACAGCCTGCTTTGTTAAGGAAAAGCCGAGTCCGCGATTTGCGCCGGTAATGAATAGATTCAATTCTTCTCTCTCCCTTCTGTTCTCTGAGCTTTTGACATTCTATCCTCATATTTTAAGCCTTTTTCCAAAAAAATTGCCACTTTACGAAATCAGCCATATGTTAACACGGTCCACTTAGAAGATAGTGAATGCTCCGTGCTGTTTTCTGCCGGATTTTTGTAGAAAAAGATGCTCGAAAAGTCCGGGAAACCGTTCGTTGTTGTACTCGCATTGACAGAGAATGAATAATCTAATTCAGCTAACTGCCGGTGCAAGATCGGCTGGCGCCACATACAATATGACAGCAACCATGATAAGGAGGGTCTCATTGTGCGACCTGCAATTGTCTATACAGCATTGGGCGATTCATTGACGTTGGGATCGGGGGCTCTTTTAAGCAAAGGCTTCGTAGAGCGATATACAGATATTTTAAGGCAGACTTTTCACAGGCCGGTTGTCACCCATGTTCACGCACAGCGAAGGATTACATCTGGACAACTGTTGCACATGATATCCAATCCGTTTGTCAGGCAGGATATTTATCAGGCGGATATTATGACCATCACCATCGGCGGAAATGATCTGCTGCAGGCCAACAGACGATTTCTGCGGACGAATGATCAGGCGGAATTTGAGAACGCCTATTATATGTACTGCGGTAACCTAAAAAAAATACTGGATGAAATCCGGATGATAAAACAGAAGAGACATTCAACTTATATCATACAGCTGATTGGGTTATATAACCCTTATCCGTCTCTGAGCTACAGCGATTATTGGGTCTGCCGCTTCAATCAAGCAATGCAGTCCATGGCGGGGAACGGCATCCTTTACGTAGACACTTTCACAGTAATGACTGGCGGAGGGAAAAACGTCCTTTCTTTCGGCATCCATCCAAACGGCAACGGCTATCAGCTCTTCGCATCTCAGCTGGCACATTCCTTACGCACCACCCCTGCAGCAAAACAATGGTATTACAGTTGATTCGTTAAAAGCCGCGCGATACTCGGACAAAGGGTGGCAACGGGAAAAGCAGCTTGTGAACGACAGTCACAAGCTACGGCGGGGTGAGACCGTGCAAGGGTACATACCCAACACTTTCCAAGCAATCCAGGTGCTCTTGCCTGCGAAAGCGCTTATGTCCTTTTCGCAGGCAGACGGATTGTGGTGTCTCAAATGGGGGTTTTCCCCATTTGAGACACCACCGAAGCAATGAGCCACCCTTCACCGAGAAGCTGCGAGCTGTCTCATTGTGCCATCGCACGCGATGGCACTTGGATCGACATCAGTGTAATATTGATAGAGGAAGAGACAATGAGCGAAGCCGCTGCATCTTTTCAAAAGCCCGATAGGAGTGGTTTTTTCCTATCGAGCGTGCAGCGACGAGCAAAGCTACTGTGCCTTTCCCATCGAGTTGTCTCGACGGATCGTCATCGAAGCTGTTCTTGCAGAGGAAGAGACAAGCACGGAGCCATGCCCCTGATATTTTTTTCAATCGTGTTGGCTTTTGACACAGCCCGTTTATTTATTCGGGTTCACATACATCGACAGGAAATCATACGGCAACTGATAGTTATCGTTATTCACTAACAGCTCTTGGATATTTTCCTCCAAATGATGCGACGCTTTCAACTCGGCGATTTCCTTATGAATCGTTTCCATTTTCTTGTCCAGCTGTGCTACGGAATGAGCTGCTTCCATTAATTCATTCTTCAATTTTTGCGGAACTTCTTCGTTGTATTTGTAGTAAATTTTATGCTCCAGGCTTGCCCAAAAATCCATCGCTATTGTTCTGATTTGCACCTCCACGGAAACATGCTCTTCTCTGTCGGACATAAAGACGGGAATTTGCAAAATTAAATGAAGGCTCTGATACCCGTTAGGCTTCGGATTTTTTATATAATCCTTGCACTTTATCAGTTTAATATCCTTCTGCTTCTGCAGCATGCTGCTCAGCTCATATATATCGGAAATAAACGAACAAGTAATACGAATTCCGGCAATATCATGAATGTTTTCCTTAATTGACTCCAAGGACAGCTCATAGCCCTTCTTGTACACTTTCTTAACAATACTTTCCGGTGTTTTAACCCGCGATTTGACATGCTCGATCGGATTGTAGTCATGAATATAGTGAAACTCCTGCTTTAAAATATCAATTTTCGTGTTCAATTCTTCCAGCGCGAATTTATAAGACATCATAAATCGTGTTAATTCCGTTTTAAATAATTTTATCTGTTTCATATTCAACAAATTTTCAACTGACATTTTTCCATCGACTCCTTCTGTTTTCAGAAACGATAAAAAGATAGGTCTTCATTCGATCCACTGATTTGTCATATGGCAGGGACAAGCTTTGTTTATGAATTCTCCGCCTGAATTATCGCTTTTCGGAAAAGTAGCACCGGATTTTTATCCACCTTGGAACAGCTGACTATATTATACGATATGAATATGAACTAAATATGAATGGTTTACGAGAATCGTGTAAATTCACAAACTCGCGGCAAAGAATACCTATATAGAACGTGTTCAAAAAGAAGGACGACAACCTATTTAAGCACCTCAAATGGGAAAAACGATATAAGCGGACTGCTCATACCGGAAACACCGAAGCCGGCACGGTTTTCCTGCCATGCCAGCTTCGGAATTGCATTTGCAAACATTTTAAATCAGCAAGTGTTCTTCAACGGCTTTTGTTATTTCATACGCTCCGTAACCTTTGTTGGCAGGGACAACAAGCACCATCCCGAAAGCAGGATAATACGCCGAATGAAAGCTTACTCCGGGATCATATCCCATCACGTGATATTTATAAATCTCGTTGTTTTTTTTGCTGATCCATACACCGTACCCGTAAAACTCCCCGTCTTCAACGGAAGCATGCGGAGTTAGCAGCAGCTCCGTATTTTTTCGACTTAAAAGTCTGTGGCTCATCAGCCCATCCCACAGTCTTACCATATCTTCCGCCGTGACAAATGCTCCGCCGTCCGCTCCCCCTTTAACAGGAATCGAGTAGCAATTGGTCCTCCATGTCCCGTCTTCTTCCTTGTCGATATAGCCGTAAGCGGTATTTTTCGGAAGACGATTTAATAAAAAGTATCCCGAATCCGTCATTCCGCACGGCTGGAATATGCTTGCTTCGATATAGTCAGCAAAAGGCATGCCGGTCTGTTGCTCGATGATTAAGCCAAGGACAATAAAGCCGGCATTATTGTAATGGAATCTTTCCCCCGGCCGGAACATCATTTTTTGGTGCTGAAACATCGGCAGAAAATCTGTTAAACTATCGATTAAATACATCGGCCTTTCCTTCCAAAGATCCTCAAAATCATCCATCACCGCTTCATCAAAGTAATCAGGAATACCCGAAGTATGTGTAAGCAGGTGATGGATCGTTATTTCATCAGAAAAATGCGGAAACGGAATATCGAGACAATCATGAAGCTTTGTATCAAAGCGCAGCACACCTTTTTCAACTAGCTGGCTGACAGCGATTGCAGTAAACAGCTTGCAGCCTGATGCTATTCCGAACCGGGTGTTTAGCAGATTTTGCCGCTCATTTGCCCGGTCTGCATGGCCATGTGCTGATTGGATCATCACTTCCGCTCCTTTTTTAGCAAGGATTACACCGGAAAAATCTATTTCATGACAAAGATGTTTTAATATCTCATGAATCGTTGGCTTGCTAACCATTTTTACATTCCCCTTTTTACAGATGATTTTCTCAGACATTGCAACGGTTTACATATTTATGGTTCAGGGACTCAGGTAAATAATACCATACATGTACGTTAGCAAGCGATACATTTTTCAAACTTTTCAGCGGAGAAATCAAAATGTGGGCACACCAACCGGATACATTGAGACGGAGGTAGAGCGCTGAACAGTAAAGCGTGCGCGGAACAGGCATTTGACAAACAGAGAGTATGTACCCGCAGCCTTCCTTCTTTTCCCGCAATCATTCCGAGCAACACGCTTTCTACACAACGGTATAAATCCTTTATCTACCTTGGTTCTTCACTTTCATGACTGATCTGCCACTGAATCCCAAATTTATCTTCTAACATTCCGTAGCATTTGCTCCAGAACGTTTCCTGCAGTTCCATGCGAATAGTGCCGCCTTCTTTCAGCTGATGAAACAACGACTTTACGACATCCTCCTCTTTGCTGGTGACGACAATGCTGATGTTGTTGCCGGCAGTAAACGGCATGCCGGGAAACACATCTGAGAGCATGATGGTGCTCCCCTCTACTTGCAGCTGCGTATGCATGATCAAGTGCTTCGCTTCCTCAGGAAGCGAAAAGTTAGGGTCCGGCGGCGCTTCACCGAAAGTCATCATTTGCGGCTTTTCTGTTCCAAAAACCGCCGCATAGTACTCCGCCGCTTCCCGGCAATTGCCGTTAAAATTAATGTAAACACTGACACCCATTGCTTTCACTCCTCTAATTTTACTGAAGTTATTTAACAAATATAGTTTGTCCTAATCTTACCGATTCAAACAAACATTAGCGCTTGTTCAAAAAAGAGGAACTGCGGGCCTGAAGTTCAAGGTACGGCAGACTTAATACAAATAGCGTCTAATTATCGAGAGGATTCCGGCACGAACAGCGGTGCATCAGCATATCATGCAATAAGTAGTTGAATGACATCCCATCGGCATCTTCACCATGGAAGTTGCCGACATTTTTTCTGAAATAATCAGTGCCTAGCGTTTGTGTAGCGCAGTTCTATATTACGGAGAAAAATTTCTGCCCGGCATTCACCGACTATGGTTCCCGCGCCCTTGGAATAAACATACTCAAAAAAAAGAAGCTGTCCCGAATCATCCCCTCTCCTGGGGTCTGCTAATAAACGGACAGCAACTCCCTGTTTGAAAACAGTTTATTTAACGGCAACGGAATTACTGCTGCCAGCCTTTTAATAACGTATCCTTTTGGTGTCTTTCTATGGCAAATGCGATTAACTTATTGATAAGCTCGCGATAGGAGATCCCGCTGACCTCCCACAGCTTTGGATACATGCTCAGCTTTGTAAAGCCCGGGAGCGTATTGATTTCATTAACAATGAAGTTGTGATCCTTTGTTAAAAAAAAGTCGACCCGCGCCATTCCTTCGCATTGCAGAACTTGATATGCTTTCACAGCTAGCTTCCTTACTTCTATGACCATGTCCTCACTTAAGTTAGCAGGAATGTTCAGGCACGCTCCTTTTTGATCGAGATATTTTGCGTCGTAGGAATAAAAGGACTGTTGAGGCAGGATTTTTCCTGGTAAAGACGCTACCGGCTCCTCGTTGCCGAGAACGGCACATTCGATTTCGCTGCCGGCGATTGCTTCTTCGATGATGATTTTATGGTCATAATCAAAGGCATGGTCAATCCCTTTATAGAAATCATCTTTCGTCTCCACCCGGGTGATACCCACGGAAGATCCTTGATTGGCAGGCTTAATAAACAGCGGCAGTCCCAGTCTGGCCACTGCCTTTTCAAACTTGATGGCATCTTTCATTGCTCTGCTGAAGCACAGATAGTCGGCAACCGCGAGCCCGGATTTACTCAGCAGTTTCTTCGTGATTTCTTTATCCATACTGGCAGCAGATCCAAGGACCCCTGGCCCCACATACGGAAGGCCGGCAATTCGCAGCATCCCCTGGATACTGCCGTCTTCACCTAAAGAGCCGTGAAGAATTGGAAAAACGGCATCCAGCTTCCCCAGCTTTCCTCCATTTGGAAATGTAAGGAATGGATGGTCGTTCTCTCCGGGAACAAACGCAATTCCATGTTTTGATGTGTTTAATGCAATTAACGATGGATCATCCGCGTGCAGCAGAAAATGCTCCGGGTCATCGAGCAGGAACCATTTCCCTTGCCGGTCAATACCGATGAGCACAACCTCGTATTTCTCTTTATCTATCGCTTCGATGATATTTTTTGCCGACTGCAAAGAGACTTGATGTTCAGCGGATTTTCCGCCAAAAATGAGGGCAATTCTTCGTTTCATCATCCGTATAACACCTCGATTAGTTCGTACTTCCCCTTTCTGATCGGAACAAGCCGATTTCTGTGCCGCTAACGACTTAAGCTTCCTTGATTTCGTGACATCCTCAGACTGTATCTGGCAATGAACTCTGCAGTTTCCTTCATTTGCATGCGATGCGACCCTTTCACCAAAATAACAGCATCGGGAACTAAGCTTAGCTTCAGCCGCTCATGCAAGTGTTCACGCTTGACGAAATGGTGTACATTTCTAGCAGGAAAACCGCTGTGAAGCGCCGCTTGTTTTATCATTTTTGCTTTTTTTCCGTAGACAAAAATTTCATGAATGCCTTTCCTCGCCAAGTAATTCCCCACTTCCCCATGGCCTTTTACCGTGTATTTTCCTAATTCGAGCATACTTCCTAAAACAATGATTTTCCTTTTTCCTTTGCCGAGCTGTTGAAGAACATTGACAGCGGCTTTTACTGATTGCGGATTGGCATTGAAAGTGTCGTCAATTAACAAAGCTCCGTTTGGCTTCGGGAGGCTGATCACATTTAACCTTCTTGACGGCGGCCGATAATTCTTCAAGCCCTGCCTTATTTGAGAAGGGGTAAAGTCCAGGTGATCGGCGATGGCAATGGCAAACAAAGCATTGATGATATTGTGATTGCCGAATGTCGGTATGAAAAATGCTTCCTTGCTGTTTCCGAGCTTTACTTGAAAGCTCATACCGTTATTTAAATATTCAATATTCGTCGCTTGATATGGTGCCCTGCTTTTTATTCCAACTGTAACAAGCTTCCCTTTGAAAGCTTTTGTTTGGAGCAGCCTGGAGTTTGCGTCGTCCTTGTTAATCAGCAGCAGGCCTTCCGGATTCATGTATCTGATCATTGCTGATTTCGCTCTGGCAATTGATTCTATGCTGTTTCCTAATTTTCCGTAATGGGCCGTTCCGATATTCGTGATCACACCAATATTCGGTTTAATATAACGAAAGTGGTTTTTCCCCGCTTCTCTTCCCAAGCCCATTTCCAAAATAACCGCTTGATGATAGCGTTTAATCTTCTGGACGTTCTGCTTTGTATGCTTGGGCAAATTCAGATTGCCTTCTGTCTTTAATACATTTTTCCACTTCGTTTTAAATATGGCATGGATAAAATTTGTTGTAGTAGATTTCCCGGCACTCCCAGTGACACCTACTGTAGGGATGCTGGGAATCAAAGGTTTCATTAATCACATCCTCCTCCCACTTTCTATGTTATACATTATTTTTTGAAAGGAATGCTTGTGCATTACATCATCCCAGTTAGCGTTTAAAAAGGCGTTTATAGTGGTTGTTCAAAAGTAATTTTCAACATAAATAAAGACAAATGCGAAAGCAATTTATCTCAGCAATCTATTCATTTTATTTGGAAATCAGCCGTGGTCGTTACAAATAATCTGTGATTGCTAGACTGTTTTTTTGGAACTGGGGATAAAATCAGCTTTGTGTTTTATGTCAAGCTTTTCTGGTTTAGGAGAATGTTCAAAAAGTCCGGGAAACATTGCCGCGCGAATCTCAACACCTGCGTTAACGTAGTCCCTCCGCTGCTTGATCCTTCGCGCCTTGACCCGATCATCGTGTTGCTGCTTGAACTCATGTAAACAAAAAAATTTCACCGAAGTGAAATTTTACTGTTGAAGCAATATATCAAATATTGGCTTATTCCGCTCCCGAAACAGATAGAGAAAGTTCTTCCACCAATTCGCCGCTTTGGAGCGGGTGAGGGGAATCGAACCCCCGCCTCAGGCTTGGGAAGCCGGTATTCTACCATTGAACTACACCCGCAGTTATGTATGATCTGGTCGGGAAGACAGGATTTGAACCTGCGACCCCCACGTCCCGAACGTGGTGCTCTACCAAGCTGAGCCACTTCCCGAAACATGGCGGAGAAGGTGAGATTCGAACTCACGCGACAGTTGCCCATCCTAACGCATTTCGAGTGCGTCCCCTTATAGCCTCTTGGGTACTTCTCCATGATGGTGCGGATAAAGGGACTCGAACCCCCACGGTATTTCTACCACTAGAACCTGAATCTAGCGCGTCTGCCAATTCCGCCATATCCGCATATGTGGTGCTGGTGACAGGACTTGAACCTGCGACCCCTTCATTACGAGTGAAGTGCACTGCCAGCTGTGCTACACCAGCAAGTTTTCCAAAGCAGGCGATGATCCCGCTCTTCTGACAAAGCACTAATGACATTATAATACTTTTTTAGCATTTTGTTAAGTCAAAAATAAAAAAAAACCTTTGTACCCACAGCCAATAAATGGGATTAATTAACAAAAGACTGGAAGCCAGCTGTCATACCGCGATTGACAAAGAGGTTGGTTGCGAACAACCGCTATCCTTCCATCTGCACCCGAAAACGCTATATGCCTGAATAACAAAATGCTATTTCAGTAAAACATAAGACGGAAAAGAAACGGTCATTATTATATCGAAAAAGGAGAAGGACACATGGACAATAACCTCTTCCAGTCTGGTGACCAGGTGTATGTCATTCAGCGAAATCCCCACACGCAATCGGTGGCTCAAATTCAAACGGCCCATATCGTTGAAAACCCAGAGCAGCCGGGGGACTTAGCGCTGTTTTTCCGCGATGAGTATTATCCACTGTCAGATGACCTCGCCATTTACGACAGCTATGAAGAAGCAGAGGAAACATATAATCAATCATTTGCGGATGAGCTTTATCAAGGTATCAATACAGCTGCTGCGCATGCAGCAAGGGAGCAATGAGCATGAGCAAACCATTCATTCCACAGCTCGTCTATATTGAACCAGGGGCATTGGAGTATCCGTTAGGAAGGACACTGAAGAAAAAATTTCAAGATATGGGCATTGAAATCCGCAAAACAACATCTCATAATCAAGTTAGAAATATTCCCGGGAAAAACGAATTGCAAAAATACCGAAATGCGAAGTCGACATTCGTTGTGGGAGTTCGCAAAACCTTAACATTCGATACTTCAAAACCGTCTGCCGAGTACGCGCTTCCCCTTGCCACCGGATGTATGGGACATTGTCAATATTGCTATTTACAAACGACGATGGGCAGCAAGCCTTACATCCGCACATACGTGAATATCGATGAAATTTTCCATGCTGCGGAAGATTACATGGCGGAACGGGCACCGGAGGAAACAAGATTTGAAGCGGCATGTACATCGGACATTGTCGGAATTGACCATCTCACCCACTCATTAAAAAAGGCGATCGAATTTTTCGGCAAATCACAGTACGGCAAGCTCCGCTTTGTAACAAAATATCACCATGTCGACCATTTGCTCGATGCCGATCACCGGGGGAAAACCCGCTTCCGCTTCAGCATCAATGCCGATTATGTCATTCGTCATTTCGAACACGGCACCTCCTCTCTTGATGATCGAATCGCTGCAGCAGTCAAGGTGGCAAAAGCCGGCTACCCGCTTGGATTCATCGTCGCGCCAATCTATCTGCATGAAGGCTGGCAGGACGGGTATTTCCGCATGTTTGAAAAGCTGGATCAGCAGCTGCCGGATCAATATCGCAATGATCTCACCTTTGAATTGATCCAGCACCGTTTTACCAAGCCGGCAAAACGGATCATTTTCAAAAATTACCCGATGACGAAGCTGGAGCTTGATGAGGAAAAACGGAAGTATAAGTGGGGAAAATACGGTATCGGGAAATATGTGTATTTACCGGAACAACAGCAGGAAATTCAGCATGTTTTACATGAATTCCAGGAAAAATTTTTCCCGCAGGCAGCGGTGGAATATTTTACTTAAGAGGGTGTCTCAAAAGGTTTTTTTTCCCTTTTGAGACACCCTCGAAGCTGCTGCAGCTTTTCAAAAGCTCGATAGGCGTGTTTTTTTCCAATCGAGCGTGCAGCCACGAGCAAAGCTACGATGCCTTTCACATCGAGTTGTCTCGACGGATAGTCATCGAAGCTGTGCTTGCAGAGGAAGAGACATGCACGGAGCCATTGCCTTTTTAAACAGACTCTTATTGTTTTGGCTTTTGACGCAGCCCCGTTGCAATCTCTAATGCAAGCCAATCCTGTGCATTCTCAAGGTTGCTCAATATTTTCCTTGAGCTGCACCGGCTTCACCGGTAACAATGGCGATACCGGAGCTTGCACCGATCCGACTCGCTCCAGCAGCGATCATTGCTGCCGCCTCTGCACGGCCGCCAATACCTCCCGACGCCTTGACACCGATGTCCGGCCCCACTATCTTGCGCATCAAGCGGATATCCGCCGCCGTCGCTCCTCCTCCCGAAAAGCCAGTGGATGTTTTCACATAATCCGCTCCCGCCTTAACAGAAAGCTCACAAGCAGCCACCTTTTCATTCTCCGTCAGCAGGCTTGTCTCAATGATAACCTTCACGAGTGCCTTCCCCTTCGCCGCTGCCACGACGGCTTGAATATCCTGCTCCACTGCAGCATAATCGCCGTCTTTCAGCTTCCCGATATGGATCACCATATCCACTTCATTTGTACCTCTTTTGATCGCATCCATTGTTTCAAACGCCTTGGAAGCAGTGGTTGTCGCCCCTAGCGGAAAACCGATGACAGTGCAAACCTTCACTTCCGAATTCATTAGTAAACGAGCTGCCTCTTCTACCCATGCCGGATGAATACAAACGGAATAGAAACCGTATTTTATTGCTTCCCGGCATAACTGTTCGATTTGTTCCTTTTTCGTATCAGGCTTTAACAACGTATGATCAATTCGCTTAGCGATATTTTTTTCCATCCTTCATCAAACCTGCTTTCTTTTTTTTTCCGAGCCTCAACTAAATGTTTTGAACAGCCAGTCCGCGATCATTCCGCCGGAGTATACTCCTACAATACCAATGACGCCCGCAAGTACAGGCGGTGCCGGCAATGGTAATTTTAACAGTTTAAAAACAATGCCGATCATGATTCCGGCAATTAAACTTAAGACGATTTCCTTCATGATGATTCTCCTTTGATATGATATAAGCTTTCAGGTTGTCTTACAAAGATTTCATTGTAAGACGTCCAATCTTACCTCGCGAAAAACGAGGAAACCGGCTTTTTCCCCCGTTTCCGCTGTTTTCCGTTATCGACAGTGTCATTCAGTGGATTAAAAGAACATGCCTGCAATCGAGGCACTTAACAGCGACGCCAGCATTCCTGCTGCAACTGCACGGAGACCGAGCCTGGCGATGTCGCTACGCCGGCTTGGCGCAAGGCCGCCGAGGCCGCCTAAGAGGATCGCCATGGAGCTTAAATTGGCGAACCCGCATAAGGCAAAGCTGACAACCAGCACTGTTTTTTCAGAGAGTTCAGCGATTTGAGGGGCAAAGGCTGCATAAGCGACAAATTCATTTAACACCAGCTTTTGACCGATAAAGCTCCCGGCGGCCACTGCCTCTGACCATGGAACTCCGATGGCAAAGGCAAGCGGGGAAAAAATATAGCCCAATATGCCTTGCAATGTTATCTTTTCAAAGCCGAACACACTACCCACTGCTCCTAACAGACCGTTCATCAGCGCGATCAATGCAATAAATGCCAGCAGCATTGCCCCCACATTCAAGGCCAGCTTTAAGCCGTCGGCGGCGCCTTTGGCGGCCGCGTCAATAACATTGGCCGTCTCTGTATCCTTTTCCAATTCGATTTCATCGGAGGTTTCGGAGGCCTCCGTTTCCGGCATCATTATTTTTGCCATAATCAAACCCGCCGGTGCTGCCATAAAGCTGGCAGCAAGCAAATATTCAAGCGGTACCCCCAGCATCGAGTAACCGATCAAAACGGAGCCGGCCACGGATGCTAACCCGCCTGTCATCACGGCAAAAAGCTCTGAATTCGTCATTTTCGCCAGGAACGGCCGAACAACGAGTGGCGCTTCTGTCTGCCCGACAAAAATATTGGCTGCGGCAGACATCGATTCGGATTTGCTTGTCCCAAGCAGCCTGGAAAGCCCCCCGCCTATAATTTTAATAAACCACTGCATGATCCCGAGATAATACAGCACCGAGATCAATGCCGAAAAGAAAATGATAACCGGTAATATATGGAACGCAAAGATTGTTCCAAATTCTTCCCCATTCGCCAGGGAACCGAACAGAAATCCGATACCTTCGTTTGCATAATCAATAATGTTTTGAATTCGCATTGTAAGCCATTGCAGTGCTCTTCTTCCAGCATTCCATTCCAGAACGATGAAGGCGAAAAACAATTGAATTGTCAATCCGCCAAGAATTGTTCTAAGCTTGATGGACTTCTTTTTGCTGGACAACAGAAAAGCAATAGATAAAACGATGAAAACCCCAAATATTCCCCACACTAAGTTCATTCTGATTCCCTCACCTTTCCCGTTCATTTCGAAAACTGCTTCCCATCCTTTGCTGCGATAAATCAGCTTGCAGGGCCGAAGAGCTTGAGCAGTCAGCAGTCCGCTCCGGATAGGAACGAGGTAGATCTATTGGTAGGATGTCCTACAACTAAAAGAAAATGAGCTGTTGTAGCTGCATCTCCCTAAGCTGACATCTTGTTTATCGTAGGATGTCCTACCTCTATCTCCGCTATATGTATCCCCTTACATTTCTACCACACTATTAATATAAGGTTGGACGTCTGACAAGTCAATCTCTTTTTCTCTGCTGCCAGTAGATTATTTTTTAGTCCAAAAGAAAAACCCCATGCTACCAGGGATTTCTCATCGTTGCGGTCACAAAATAGACACACTTATTTCTTACCACTGTTTCAAGGAAGGATTTCGTTACACAGCGACGGACAGATGAACACAGCCGCCATCTCTCCTGCCGGCTGCTGTTTCGATTAATTGGTGCGATGACTTCCGTCGTCTCAGTCAACAGCAGCATGCTTTTTCGCAGCCTACGAAGGAAATTCTTTAAACACTCGTTTACGATAGACGCTGAAGCTGATTTGATCAGATTTAAAAAAATTAAGTGAGTAAAGAACCGGCCTGTCCGTTGTATCATAATGAACTTGCCGCAAAATCAACAGCGGTGTATTCTTATCACACTCGAGGATTTCCGAAATTTCTTCGTGATAGCCGATTGTTTTTATATCCGCCTTTGCATAACTGATTGTGATGCCCGCTTCTTCCTGAAGAGAATGCAGCATCGACTCTTCATTAAATTTATAGCCTTTTGCCAGCAGGTTGGCAGGGATTTTATCAATGCAGTAGACTAAAGGAGCTTTATCGGCAGTGCGCACCCGTTTTACGAGGAGCACTTGCTCCTTGCCAGTTAATTGCAGTTCCTCGATATCGTCGCTGTGTGGCTCCACATAACCGGTAAAAAGCAGCTCTGTCCCCGGCTTTTTACCTTCCTGCTCAATCATCTCAGTAATGCTGAACAGCTCTTCGATGCCGCCGGAAAAAACCGGCTTATTGTTCACAAACGTACCGACACCGTGCTTGCGGATAATAATATGTTCCTCTTCCAAAATTCGGAGCGCTTCCCGCAGTGTATTCCTGGATACCCGCAATTCCTTGGCAAAATCCGTTTCTGATGGCAACCGTTTCCCCCGCTCAAGCTCTCCGTTCATGATTTTACTTTTTATTTGATCGATAACGATTAAATACCGTGGTGTATGATAGTTATAATTCATGATACGGCCCTCCCATATGAAACCATTTTACATTTTAAGTAAAGCCCTTTCAAGCTTTTTTCGACAATGAGGGAGGGCGAATTGTAAACCTTTTCTCCGATGTCCCGTTTGCAGAACAAGACGAACCTTTTTAGCTTCGGCCAAAACCAGCATGCCTGTTGTGTATTTACTGGAACAACAGCAGGAATTTCAGCATGTTTTACATGAATTTCCGGAAAAATTTTCCTGTAGGCAGCGGTGGAATATTTTACTTAAAGTGTTTGTTCAAAAAAATCGTTTTTTTCTTATTGATCAAACACAAAACATATTGGTAAGGTGCCCAACAAAAACGATGAATGGTAACCATTATTCTTTTAAACCCTCACACACTTGCATTGTAATTTTAAGAAACTCTTTAATTTCACTTCGCTCATTGGTCTTATCCCATACAATTCCATAGGAGATCAGGTCACTTACGTCCAAGGGGATGATCGATAAATCAGGATCTCTTGAACATACAAAATCCGGCATTACTGCAATTCCAACTCCACCCTTAATCATAGTATCGCTTATAAGCGCACTATCACTAAAATAAACGGTAGAATTAGGGCATTGCAGCTGAATGTTATTTTGTATACGTGCCATTTCAGACGGACAATTGATGGGATCTAATAATATAAGCGACTGATTTCTTAATTCAGTTACTTTAATGATTTTTTTATTGGACAAAGCATGACCTTTAGGTAAAACACACACAAATCTTCCTATGAATAATTCGATGTAACCTGCATCAGCTATATCGCAAATATTCTCTCTAACAGTGAAAACCAAATCTAATTTATGATCAGTAAACAGGTTTCGTTTTTGTTTATAGTCAGCCATCTTCAAGTAAAGATGTACTTCTGGCAATCTTTCTTTATAACTACTCAGAATCTTCGGTAAATATCTCACTTCAATATTTCCCTCATATCCGATAGATAAGTTTGACCGAAAGTCTTTAGCATGATTTTTCGCTTTCGCGACAGCAATATTAGTTCTTGTGAGAATATCTTTTATATCGTTATAAAAGGAAACCCCGGCTGGAGTCAGTTCAACCTTCCTTTTAGTTCTTATAAATAATTTCAATCCAAGTTCATCTTCAAGAGTGTTTATCTGGTGAGTGACGGTAGGTTGGGTAATAAATAAAAGCTGTGCAGTCCTAGAGAAATTCAGAGTTTCAGCCAAGTGAACGAAACATTCCAACTGCTTAATGTGCATCAGCATCCCTCACTGTTTTCGTAACCTTTGTTGCTTTTGAACCGTTTTAGCTAAGCTAGCTGGCACCGGTCCAAAAGTAACCAACAACAAACTTTTACTTTTAGAAAAGAGCCTTTGTTTATTAAGATGACGTGTTAGTTTTTATCTTTATTGTGGTTTAGTAGAAAAGCTAGTTACATTAGGATTTAAATCAGCATATTTAGTAACTCTGTTCCTCCACACGAAGCTGTATTGATCAATCAAATACCTTGCAGTAAGCGGTTTCTTTCCAGTTAATTTTTCAACTGTATCTGCTTCAATCGCCATCAGACCATCTCGAATGCTCGCCTCATTAGTCACCATATCGTTACTGCACCAAGGTACAGGGGATTGGGAATAATCTCCGTATGAATCGCGAGGAATATGAATGGAATCAAGATAATCATAGAACGCTTCATTATCAAGCGAAATATATTGAAAATGAATGCCGGCCGCCTCCGAGATTAGTGCACAAATTTCACGCTGGCTAATAAGTTCTCCGCCGACTACATCGTATGCTTTATTAGGTTCTCCCTTCCCCAATAATAAAGCGGTGGCTACCCGACCGCTATCATCCTTTGCTATAAAAGTTGCTTTTCCCTCCCCGGCTGCAGTGTACCACTTTTCATCACTTAAAAAAGCCAGCATAACAGAGTTGGTGAAATAGTTCTCCAAGTACAAATTATTTCTCATGATGTTGTACTCAATGCCTGTCTTACGCAGATACGCTTCTGTTTCTGTATGATCCGGTAATACAAACTGATAATAACCTTCGCGGTTAGCGCCGAGGAAGGATGTGTAAGTAATGTGTTTAACACCGGCTGCAATAGCTGCGTCAATAGCATTTTTATGCTGCTGTACACGTACTGAACCAATTACGACACCAGATACAATGTAAATACGATCTCCACCCCTAAAAGCTTCTGTCATTTGCTTTTTATCGTTATAGTCAGCTTCTCTTACTGTAACACCTTGTTCCTTCCACGCCTTCAATGCTTCTGGAGCTATACGACTAATATTGGGAGATGTGAAGATTAACTGATCTCCTGAAACTTTTTTTAACATGTTTGCTGCGACTCTGCCACCAAGTTGACCGTCTGCTCCGGTAACAATATAACGCATTTGTATCTCCTCCAGATTTAATTAATAAAAGAAATGGTATATAGTAAGAAGGTGATGAATATATTGTTACTTTTTTCACATTCCTTTTGTTAAATTATATCAATCTTTTTAGGAGTACCGACATCAAAAAATCAAATCAATAATAGAAGACTTCTATTAATCGACGAAAGGGTAACGGACTTTTAACTCCAACCCGTTAATGGCAAAACGAAAAGTCGCGCAGCACATGAGACGGAATTTCCGGCAACCGGACTGCCAGTCATTTTTCTGCCAAAAATGCCTTTGCCAGATAATAGGCGCTGATGGAAAAAAGCTGTGTGGTGATTTCCCCTTCTTTAACGAGCTTACCAAAATTTTCAAAATTCATCAATTGAACAATAATATCTTCGGTATCATCAAGCTCCTGCTCGGTTGCCTGATATGCATCTACTAGAAGGTAGCTTCTAATTTTATTTGTTTGTGTGGCAGGGTTCACCATCCATTCCCCCAGCAGTACAGGCATTGTCTCGGAAGTATAGCCTGTTTCTTCCCTGATTTCTCTCAGTATTCCTTCTTCATATGTTTCGTTAGCCTCGATTTTTCCAGCGGGGATTTCAAGAAATAGGCCATTGCCGGCGTGACGATATTGTTCAACAAGAACGAGTTGCTTATCTTTTGTTATTACAACGGCATTCACCCAGTCTGAATACTCGTGAACATAATAGCCGTCTATCACTTGACCATCGGGAAGCTGGCATTTATCCTTTCTTAAACTGCCAAACGGACTTCGATAAATGTATTCCGATTCTACTGTTTTCCAATGCATGACGTTTTTCAGCCCCCTCCTTCGATTGAAGTCTCTCAATCTTGCTTGTTTCGCCATAAATCACAGGTTTTCCTTCTTGAACGATGATAGATTAAAGATAGCTTGATAATCAGTCCTAGAAAACAATCAGGCCACGCACCACTTGATGATACCGGCAGGCAGCCTGATTGTTTATTTCATCGCTCAGCCTCGTTCGTCTGCTGCCGTTTCACATTTGTCAGCGAAGAAGCGATGTCCTTGAAAAAGGACAGCTATACTGTAGCTCACTGCATTTTCCAAGTGTTCGAAACCGCGTATAACACATTTTTACTTGCTCTCTGTAAGTTTTTGATCGCGGCAATCTCGGTGGCAGGGTCTTCCGCAGCGGCCAGCATGATTTTATTTTGGTTATCTCCGCCTTGCCAGACAGCCATCACATCAAGGGTAACATCGCCGCCTGCGTAGAGCATTTGCATCACATCCATATGAGGATACATATTCGCATCCGTGATGACTAATCCTTCAAATCCCCACTCATTTCGTAAAACTTCTGTGAGAAGACCTTCATGGCCGCCGGCCCAATCATGTCCAATATAGTTAAAAGAGGACATCACACCAAGCGTACCGCCTTCTTTTACCGCAATCTCAAAAGGTTTTAAATATATTTCCCGAATTGCCTGCTCGTTTGCCCATGTAAAGAGTGTTTCACGGGCACCCAGTTCACGTTCATTCAGAGCAAAATGTTTAATATAAGAAATAACTCCTTTTTCTCTTGCGCCACTTACGACACCTGCTGCTATTTTCCCTGACAGAACACCATCTTCACTATAATATTCAAAGTTCCTTCCATTAAATGGTGTTCGATGAATGTTCATCGCCGGGGCATACCAGCCGCTATAGCCAAAAGCCTGCGCCTCGATTCCAATACTTGTTCCCATCAAATAGCCGGCATCCGGATTCCAAGTTGCGGCAAGGATGCTTGGTGTCGGATATGTCACTCCAACCCCTTCTGTTCCCATGATCGGACCGGAATAAATATTCGAAGCAATCGCCATTGTTCCATCCGGCTGCAGTGTTTTTGGAACGCCGAGCCTTTCAATTTCAGCCAATTGGTAAGCGCCGGTACCACTAATATCAGCTAATTCCTTTAATGTCAATTGCGAGATAAATTCATCCCATCGTGGATCATCGTAATCAACACCAGCCATATCGGAAAGCATGATCGGCGTGTCTAATTCTTGACCATACACGGGCAAATCATTAGCAGTATAACCAAGCTCTTCATCTGTCGGTACTACATAAGTCATCGCATCAAGTATTTCCTGCGATGCAACGTAATCTTCTTCCTGAGGTCCGGTAAATGCTCTGCTTGCCGGATTCCATTCTCGCGTCAGGTAGTCATCAATATGGTGTGCATCCGCAAATTGATTCGTGGCCGCCTGCTTATCTGTGGAACGACTCCCTGCATTTTCGTCATTATAGATAACATCCTCAGCAACCGTATAAAATTCTGAATCAATTTTTGTATGCGCGTTTTCCTTGAGCATGATTTCATATTCACCCGCTTCAAGAACATACGCCAGATGATGTTGATAATCATACGATGCCATGTCTTCTGCGGTAAATGAAAGCGAATAGATTTCCGTATCACCCGGGTCAATTTCGTTTGTCTTTGTGAAAGTGACAAGATTCGCCGTTGCCTTTTCTATTTCTCCGGTATAAGGCGGATTATAATAGACTTGAATAACATCCTTCCCGGTAGCATCACCAATATTTCTGACAGCAATACGTAAAGTGATCTCATCATCTTTCACATCCATGGACAGCAGTTCTTTTTCAAAAGTCGTATAGCTGAGCCCATGGCCGAAGGAAAAGAGGACTTCCTCATCATAAGCAAAGCTTTCATCCGTATCATGTCGCGTCTCATAATACTTGTAGCCCACATAAATACCTTCACTTAAATGATCAAAATAACCAAATTCTTCAGGCGCATTAGTGTAATGGGAAAGGCCTGACCAATTACCTTCTTCATTTATTTGGCGATAGTTATTCGCAGCCGGGATGTTCATTAAATCCGAAACCCATGTATCTACCAAACGTCCTGATGGATTGACCGTACCGTTTAAAATCTTCGCCAATGATTTTGTTCCCGTTTCTCCAGGATAACCAATCCATATAACACTCTTGATAGACGGATAATCATCCAAAAAGTCCAGTTCCATGACATTGGCTGAGTTGATAATCAAGATCACATTGTCAAAATTGGAACTGACGATATCCACCATGTCTGCTTCTTCTTCTGTAAGCCGCAGTTCGGCAGGGCTCAAATCAACATATTCACCGCCCCCGCGTCCAACGACAATCATCGCTGTATGCGAAAAATCCTTGGCATGGTCAATAATTGTTCTGCCATCGCTGTATAAAGAGCTGTTTTCGTATGCCTCCTTGGGGACTTCCGGTAGAATAAGATTTTCTTCTTCACCCAATATCTCTGAATCACTGCGATTTTTAGGTGCAGATGTTTCATCAACGGATACTTTACCGTTCTTATAAAAATTGTAATGAAGATATAGCAGGTCCTGATTCAATTCAAAATTCCCCGTTTCTTGAAGCGCATCTTCAAGTTTGACGGCATTTGTAACATCTGTCGCTGTTGAACCACCTGAATTGAATAGTGTGACAACCGATCTAGTTCCAAACACGTTTATTTTCGCTTTATCTTCTTCCGTTGTGACTAGCGGCAGAAAATTATCATTGTTTTGCATTAACACAAATCCCTCATCAGTAATCATCTCCACCGTCTCAATGGCTGATGAGTACGAAAGCTTCTGCTCTTCGGTATCAGGCTTAAATTTTGCTATCAGCCAATAGCCCGAAGATGTCATGACAAATCCATAATACAATATACCTGCAAATAATAATGCAACTGCGGAAACAGATATAAGCAGAGCTTTGTTTTTCTTACGCATTTTTTTCTTCTTTTTTTGTTCCATCATTGATTCCCCTTTTCCATCGTTCATATCAATTGCTGCTTCGTCTTGAACCGACTTGTTTGCAGATACCTTGATGCTTATTTCGCAGATCTATAAAACGCTTACATCAACTGCGATATTAATGATAGCAATTTTAATTTAATGATGATGGTAAAATGGTTCTTTTTTTTGTAAAATAAGAATACGGTTTCAAAAAATACTGGATGACGTTTGATACTGATAATTTTTAGGGGATTTTCAATAATGAATTTAGTAAAAGATATGTGCAAACTTGTAGCAAATACTTTTAATTTAACGGTTTTACTCATCGATCCTGATGGTGAAATCATGTTTGAATGTACCCAAAATCAAGGCTCAAACCCTATGTATTTAAATGACAAACAAAACTTTTTTAACAGCATCTCATTTGATCCTAAGGAAAAACATATGTGTCCAATCATTGGAAAGTCATCATTTTTAGAGGAATATATTATTATCAGCGTATCCTGCGAGGATTTTCAAGGGACGGTTATTATCGGACCAACGATTTCCTATTCATTAACCGTCGAAACAATCGATGGGCTTATCAATGACGCCCGGATCACAGTTTCTCGTGAAAAAGTACATCATTTTTATAAAAGAATTCCAATAACAAAAGATGAGAAATTGATAAACATAAGTATATTGGTATATAACATGTTGCATCAACAATTATTTTCCCCTGAAACGGTGATCAACAAAAATCAGGAACGGATACGACCGGCGTACGATAATGAGAAGCAATTGGAGATTTCAAACAATTTACAAGCAGGCTCCTTTCATCATGATCCACTGATAGAAAGGAAAGTTCTCGATATTATTAAAGAAGGAAGAGTAGAAAAATTAACTGATTTCTTCTCTTACATTCATGCAGAAGAGGCAGGAATCCTGTCACGATCCAGTTATCTCCGCTCATATAAAAACCAAATAATCGTCCTGATAACATTAGTTTCCAGAGCGGCAATTGATGGAGGCGTTCATCATGAGGCTGCCTTTACACTCAGCGACACGTTTATCCAGCGGCTTGAAGAAACCACTAAAATTTCCGAAGTGAGGCAGTTGTCAAAGGAGATACTGCATACTTATACTAACATGGTGTTCCAAGTAAAGAATGAACGGTATTCTAAAACGATCACCGAGTGTACAAATTATATATACACCCATTTATATGATAAATTTAACCACGAGGACATAGCAGAAACGGTTGATTTAAGCCCCAAATATCTATCCACTCTTTTTAAAAAAGAGGTGGGCGTTTCTATCAGCGACTACATCCATCAAGCCAAAGTCGCCGAAGCCAGCAAACTGCTGTCATACAGTAATACTTCCATTTCCGAAATTGGTTCGCTATTAAACTATAGTGACCAGAGCTATTTTACCAAGGTTTTCAAGAAATACACTGGGATCACGCCAAAACAATACAGAGAACACCATCATCTAATGGAGGATTAATGGGAGATTTTTCAAGCTTTTAGTATTCAAGCCTAGCCAATTTATACTAAACAGAGCTGTATATATAATCTGCACCGCTTTTTGGATTTTCGCTGTTCATATAATAATCTTCCGCCTGCCAGTACCTTTGTTTATATTTCTTTAACCTTGTTTGATAATCCCCGATATACAAATCGCGGTTTAAGACTCGTTCAGCTCTTGCTTCAGGTGTACAATCGATAAAGATGACAAAATCAAAATACTCTCGCCATTCTTTTCTTTGTAAAAACACCCCTTCAATAAGAACAACCGTGGCAGGTGGTAATTCAAGTTCCTCAGCAATCACCGTGTCAGTTGATCTTTCATAAAGCGGTAAGGTTAAATCGCTGCTGTTATCGTGCAGTTTTTGGAACAGTTCCGCTTCCAACAATTGAATATCCCATTGAAAATAATAATATTCGTACCACTCATCATGCCCGGTATCATATCGTTTTCTTGTTTCAACGATATAATCATCCAAATGAAGTATCACTGCCTCACAATTCCGGGTCTTCACTGTTTGTTGCAGCTTGTTCACAAATGTCGTTTTTCCTGCTCCGCCTAAGCCATCAATCCCGACAATGAAGTGGCAGTCTGTCGAAGCATCATTGGAACGCTGTGCCAGCAGCCTGTCGGCGATTTCCTGTATCGACATCTTTCTATTACCCCGCTTTCCATTTCAGCTTTGTGTTTTCATCTTCCTAGAAGGAAACGGTCGGTTTCGATATCCGGCGTTCCTGAATAGTGAATCGCTGTTGCCTGCCTGCGAAAAATGGCTTTTTGCTGTTGTTTTTACCTTGATGTTGAGTCGTTCTTCGAGTTTTTTGTCTTTTCTTCATGCTGCAGGAAGTCATAGAAAATATTCAGCGCTCGCTTTGGATCATGATGGATCCTCTCTAAGTACTTCCCTTTGGAAAGCTCAGGAAGGATGTCACTCTTTGAGATACGCTCAGAAATATATTCATAACTTACTTTATGGATTTCTTTGTTATGGTGCATGGACTCTTTAAATAAGGCAAACCCGATAGCTCCTACCAAAGACATGGCAACAGCAACAATCACCAACTCCTGATTTATTCCAATCTGAAACAGCAGCAAGTATAAATTGATCAATGAAAATGTAATAAGGGGAATTGAGGTAAGCACAAAAATACTGCTTTTTTTCAACAATGGTGCAATTCTTTGTTGAATATTTTCCAGTTCTTTCATTATGTTAATGGAAGGGGCGCTGCCAAATTTCTGTGGATTCATTTTCATACCCTCTTTCTTACATGCTGATGAACAGCACGAACACATCATTCATATGATGATGAAGCTTAACTCGCCTCGGACATTGATTATTTTATGACTCTTCATTTTTATTATGTCTAACAAGGTTATCGATATTACCTTTCAAGAAAAACCTCGTTCCAGCTTCACATATATCATACAATATGAATATGAACAGAAGATGAATTGGAATACAAATAACGCCTACCAATTTTGCGGACGTAAAGTCTGTGGTATTGCTCCTCTAATGTTTTGGGTCAGCTCAATATTCACATCATACCACCCACTTCCGTTTTTTATTAAATTAACTATTACTCGGAAACTAAAAGAGCTGATTCTCGATTATTACCGGTAAGGTTATCGTTCAGACTCCCCATCGTCCTCGGTTGGTGTGCCGCTGTAAGCAATATTCTCTTCAACGTCTGCACTTCGATCATCCGCCCAAAAACGTGGAGAACGGGAATGAACAATTTTGGCCAGCATCTCGATCCGTTTTTGCAAGGCCATGCAAAGCGCGTCTCGCCTTGCTTCGTCAATAAACATGGAACCTTTCAGAATTTCCCGAAATGCTTCCCCTACGCCATCCAATCGGGATAGATCGAGCCAGTCAAAAGACGTGACCAGTTTAATTTGCTCCGTTATGATCGTTTTTGAATGGCTTGCACGTGATTTTTTCTGTTGCCGAAATGAGCGCCTGCGGCCTGGCAAACCACAAGGAGGACCCGCTGTCGTAAATTGGGGCCGCCCCGATCGATTCCAACGTTTCCGTATTGCGAATGACGCCGAAATTGTTCTGATGCCTGTCCTCATTGGCGATGAGGTAATCTACGACAATCATGCGATCAAGCGCATTCACAATGCCGGGAATGCCCAGCGCATCACAGCAATTTATGTAATGCTGATAGACCGACACGACACATCATTAGGCTTTGGCTGCGTCTGCCTCACATAACACGCCGTCACCAGTTCAGTCTGTGGTGTAATGAAGTTCTCACATACGCTGTACGGATAATTGTCCTGCATCAATAGCGTATAGGAAACATGAGGAATGCCAAGCCGCTCCATCAATTGACTTGCCAGCACTTCATTATAAGGTTCCTGTTGGATTGCCCCACTTCCACCTTTGATGAGACAACAGTTTTCCGTCCACTATCGTCCATTTCTTTTTTAACCAGCCATCCGACGTATTATCCGGCGACATCAAGCTTACGTTTTCCCCCGTTCCGCCTCTGCCAAGCAACACATTTCCTAAATCCTCGGAAAAAGTATTCTCAAAAAAATGGAGCTTCGACCAATCAGTATCCGAACCAGAAGGGCAAATCCAATACTGGTCGGACAAGCTAAGACCCAAGCTTTTATCCAGCAGCTTTTGGCTCGTGGCTATGTTTAATTCGGTCAATGCTTCTTTAATACCGTCCCGGCTGGCAGGAATGGCGCGCCCCCGCCACCATTCATTGAGTGCGGCGCGATCGATACGACCTTTTTAACCGGTATACCGACAGGAACGTGGCGCTCGTCATACACATGACCGATAGCAGAAATGGCACCTGTCGCTTCATCAAGTTCGAGTTCCACAACCGGGACGTTTTTATGTTTCAACACAAACTTTTTATTCCAGTCGTCCGCCATATGATCAACTCCATTTTACCCTTGTACATCTATCATAGCTCAAATTCCTTTTTTTCTTGCTTTTCATCCGACATCACTTCATTGCGTTTAGCTTTCATTTTTCATTAAGCAATACAAAACCGGTCATCAAAACAACAGCCATTGTAATCATCACCTCTTTCCTCATTAACTTTTGCATCGTGTTACACTCTCCGTTTTTAGATACCACTGAGAGAAAGTAGCGATATGGTTCTTAATAGATTGTTAAATCTACCACATGCTGTTCTTGATGATCGCACCAGGACAGTAATAAATATAGATTTCACTTCTCTCCTAAAACACTGTTGAGTATAAATAGCTTAAAATAGTCAGGGAGACTTGATTTTTATGCAGCCACGAACTACAGTCATTACTTTAGGTGTTGATCATTTAGAGAAAGCTTTGCATTTTTATCGTGATGGGCTTGGTCTGCAAACAGAAGGCATCATCGGAGAAGAATTCGAACATGGTGCAGTTGCTTTTTTTGACCTGCAAGCAGGATTAAAGCTGGCCATTTGGAATCGCAAAGACTTGGCACATGAAACTAAAGTTGCATTAACTAAGCCAAGCCCAACTGAAATTACACTCGGTCATTAATGTTAATAGTAAAGCAGAAGTAGATAAAGTAATGGAACAAGCTAAACTAGCAGGAGCTGTTATAACTGATCCTGCTCATAAAACTTTTCGTGGGGGATACTCAGGTCATTTCCAGGACCCCGACGGTCACATTTGGGAAGTCGTTTGGAATCCGCAATGGAGTCCAATAGAATAACTGCGTTATCACCAAAAGCTTCCATTCATTGATAGTTTTTAATTTTTTTTTTGCAATATGGTCAACTCGAATGTTCTGCCTAGGTCTTTTTCGCGGTTGATTATTAAGCGCATCACGTAAACATCTGTCCGGTAAGAGTAGCCTTCGCTGTGATAAACCAGTCAAAGGAGAAAAATCATCCATGACAGAATCTCCACAATTTGCCGGACAAGCCTGGTGACCGGCGTATCGCCAAAGTTCTTTTCGTAATCTTCTTTTGCCCCTAATTCATTCCAAAGGATCGTTTCCAATGAACGTAATTCTTGTGCCGTCAGCTGCTTATTGTTTCGCTGCTTATGAATGGGTAGTTCATCACGATGCTCTTGTAAATAGTGATACACTTTCTTTTTACAATTCTGCAAGTCATTTGCGTGGAAAGTCGGGCCGCTTTCTTTTACCTCAAATACTTGGTCTTTAAAATTGGTAAAGTACATCTTTTGCGTGTCTTTTTCAATAAATTTAATGAGATACCACCTGCCCAGATCGCCTCCCACATTTTAACAACTTCACTTCTCATTTCACCTCTATGGATTAGTAATTACCCATTCATTTTTTATCACTAAAGCGTAACGCATATAAATACGCAAAAACGCTACCTTTTCGTAAAAAGATAGCGTCACATCAACGTTTAGAATGAAAGTATGGTACCGGTGGTCGGGGTCGAACCGACACGTCCGTGAGGACACGGGATTTTGAGTCCCGCGCGTCTGCCAATTCCGCCACACCGGCATACAAAAGCATTAAAGACGTGAAACAAAATATGAACTTGTCTGGTGCCGAGGGCCGGACTTGAACCGGCACGGTAGTCACCTACCGCAGGATTTTAAGTCCTGTGTGTCTGCCAATTCCACCACCCCGGCAGGGATTGTTGGTTACATTATGGAGGCGGCACCCGGATTTGAACCGGGGGTAAGGGTTTTGCAGACCCGTGCCTTACCACTTGGCTATACCGCCTGATAAATTGGAGCGGAAGACGGGATTCGAACCCGCGACCCCCACCTTGGCAAGGTGATATTCTACCACTGAACTACTTCCGCATAATGGCTGGGCTAGCAGGATTCGAACCTACGAATGACGGAGTCAAAGTCCGTTGCCTTACCACTTGGCTATAGCCCATTAAATCGGCTGGGGCGGCTGATGGGAATCGAACCCACGAATGCCGGAACCACAATCCGGTGCGTTAACCACTTCGCCACAACCGCCGTAATTATTTATTCTTGGCAGGGGCAGTAGGAATCGAACCCACACCAAAGGTTTTGGAGACCTTCGTTCTACCGTTAAACTATGCCCCTAAAACGGTAGCAGGTACTATAAACTGGTGGAGGGGGACGGATTCGAACCGCCGAACCCTGAGGGAGCGGATTTACAGTCCGCCGCGTTTAGCCACTTCGCTACCCCTCCAAGAATGACAATTACTATCTTACAAAAAGATCGATTATTAGTCAAGACAATTTCAAGAAAAAAATGGTGCTGGCCAGAGGACTTGAACCCCCAACCTACTGATTACAAGTCAGTTGCTCTACCAATTGAGCTAGGCCAGCTTCATCTTCAATTGAAATGGTGGCTCGGGACGGAATCGAACCGCCGACACAAGGATTTTCAGTCCTTTGCTCTACCGACTGAGCTACCGAGCCCCATAAAAGAAATGGCGGTCCCGACGGGAATCGAACCCGCGATCTCCTGCGTGACAGGCAGGCATGTTAACCGCTACACCACGGGACCTTAAAACTTATGTTGACCAGGAAATACAATATTTTACATACTAAAGCGCTTTACATGAAAAATCACAAAAAAATATATTACAACCATTAAGTTAATTATTTATTGAATGTTGGTTGCGGGGGGCGGATTTGAACCACCGACCTTCGGGTTATGAGCCCGACGAGCTACCAGACTGCTCCACCCCGCGGCGTTATATAGTTTTCGGACGATGCTTTTGCTTCGACGTCCTTTGACTGTCTCTTCCTCTTCCTGCTTTGCTTCGCTACGTATGCGTCGAGACAACTCGCTGTTTTTCATGATGCGTTGCTCGTTGCTCCACCCCGCGGCGTTATATAGTTTTCGGACGATGCTTTTGCTTCGACGTCCTTTGACTGTCTCTTCCTCTTCCTGCTTTGCTTCGCTACGTATGCGTCGAGACAACTCGCTGTTTTTCATGATGCGTTGCTCGTTGCTCCACCCCGCGGCGTTATATAGTTTTCGGACGATGCTTTTGCTTCGACGTCCTTTGACTGTCTCTTCCTCTTCCTGCTTTGCTTCGCTACGTATGCGTCGAGACAACTCGCTGATTTCCTGATGCGTTGCTCGTTGCTCCACCCCGCGGCGTTTTAAGGTTTTCGGACGATCTTTTAGACAATGGTGGAGGATGACGGGCTCGAACCGCCGACCCCCTGCTTGTAAGGCAGGTGCTCTCCCAGCTGAGCTAATCCTCCGCATTATTAGATGTTAGAGATTAATTTCTAAAATGGTGACCCGTACGGGATTCGAACCCGTGTTACCGCCGTGAAAGGGCGGTGTCTTAACCACTTGACCAACGGGCCAGATAATAATGGCGGAGAGCGAGGGATTTGAACCCTCGAGACGGCTTCATAACCGCCTACACGATTTCCAATCGTGCTCCTTCGGCCACTCGGACAGCTCTCCATCTGGCTCCACAGGTAGGACTCGAACCTACGACCGATCGGTTAACAGCCGATTGCTCTACCGACTGAGCTACTGTGGAATATTATAAAGCCCAGCAACGTCCTACTCTCACAGGGGGAAACCCCCAACTACCATCGGCGCTGGAGAGCTTAACTTCCGTGTTCGGCATGGGAACGGGTGTGACCTCTCCGCCATCGTCACTGGACTTCTGATGATTGTCAATAAGCTACGAATCTCTTCGTCAACTGCGCTCGTTCGGTTCCTCACGTATGTCCTGATACGCTCCGGACCTCTCTTCGCTTGTTTCCTTGACCTTCTTGCTTCTTGCCAACCATTTGATTGTCAATAAGCGGCGAATCTCTTCGTCAACTGCGCTCATTCGGTTCCTCACGTATGTCTGGATACGCTCCGGCCCTCTCTCGCTTGTTTCCTTGACCTTCTTGCTTCTTGCCAATCATTTGATTACTTATGAGTGGGTGCTTGCCCTCTCAAAACTGAATAACATACTTGCTGTTGATGATCTTGTTTAGAGTC
>NZ_FNPI01000002.1 GCF_900107275.1 Evansella caseinilytica
CACTTCGCGAATATTATCCGGAAAGAATTTATTCCTAATTTACGGAAGGCGCTGGCGACTCACGAAGAGATGGAAGAGAATATTGACAACCAGATTCGCCGGATCGTCAATGATGCGGAGGACCGCATCTGGGAGATAAGTGTAGAACCGGATGCCATATACAGCGATCCGAGAGGGCGTAGTATCGAGGATTTCAAAGATAAGTATTATCGATCTGGAAAGTACAGATGCTATGACGGAAAAATTTTTGAAGAATTATTGGAGCAGACCGATGAATTGTGGAGGAAGATGAACCAATTCGCTTCGCTTGTAGAACAGATAGCGATTGAGTTCGAAAGCAGCGAACAGGAGATTGCCAATCAAATATACGGGAAGAGGAGATAGTGTGGCTAATTACTCTAATGTCGGCCCGGCAATAGATGATCGTTTTCGGAAGTCGATGAACGTACATTCGCAAATGAATTCGATCATCGACTTGGCTGAAAAGCAAATAGCGGCGATCAGCAAGGAAATGAAAGCGGAGGATCAATACAACCAAGAGGTCGTCTTCCAAATGTATTTCATCGAAATCATGCTGCAATCGATGTACAACGATCTGTATCATCATTTAGACGGCAAGTATAAAGAGGCTGTCATGATGGGAATTTTCCGGCTGCGGCAAATGACCTTTAACGTTAACGAGCAATGGGAGGACTTGCGCAGAACGTTTGACTAATCACGTTTGGAAGGAAACTAACTACGATTCAGAATGACAGGACCCAAACTCGTGAAAAATCTCGATTTGGGTCATTAAGAAATGATTCCCGAGCCTGCACATAGGTTTGCGAATATATGATTTAAGGATGTTTTCTTTCCTTGTCACGGAAAAATTAAACTCCTTGCTTTAGAAAAATGTTTACGAGCTTCCGGATTCTTTTTTGCTGAATGATGTTTTCATCAAAGGACATCGGTTTGCTGTTAATATCGACAATCCATAGTTGCCTATTCCTATCCATCACCATATCCATGGAAAACTCTCTTATATGAGGGTAGGAAGCATCAAGCAGCCTGCCGACATGCCTGCCGATGAAGGCAACGACTGCTTGCGGCGGTCTTAGAAGAGCGGCATTGGTGGAAGCAGCTTTTCCGCCATATTTGACATGGGTTGTAAACCCGCCGTGTGCGGCCAGACGGATGCCCGTTCCGATACATTGCCAATGCTTTTTTTCCTTCATCATCAATACGCGGAAATCGTACACGCCATCCGCTGTTTTCAATGAGCGGATGCCTTGTTGAATCAAAAGCGTCCGCTGCTTGATGACCGGCTGCAGCAGGCATGACAATGCAGGGAAGGTGAGGGACGGGAACACCTTCCTCTGCGAGTGAAGCTGATAGCTTTTCCCCTTTCTTACGACTTTCCATATTCCTCTGCCTTGAGCACCGTGAATATCCTTCAAAAAAACAACCGGATATTTTTTTAACCGGCGGCGGAGCTGTTCAAGGCTCCTTAGCTGCTCTGTTAATGGAGCATGAGCGGACAAAACGGCATCGTTTTTGAGAAGCGTTGCGATTGTCAGCTTATCGAAAAATGCTGTGTTGAAGCATGGAATATGTTGATCATCGAGCCATTGAAAAAAACGTTTGCAGGCAAGCTTGTTTTCGCGAATTTTGAATGGGTAGCGATTATAGACAATGTCGGGTATCGGGCAAAACGCAGCGACCCACCTCCTGTTTGGCGCGTCCCAATAGAAGCCTTTGCGATCCATTGGATTTTTGTCTAGGGGAAACACGTAACCTTTCCCGCCGCTGTTCGCAACGGCGGTAAGCAATTGTTCATAGTAGTTTGTTTCTCCGCAGAAACGCTTCCCGTTGGCCGGTGCCGTAACAATCATTATTTTCTTCCCATGCTGCTGAGTCAATGGCATCCCCCTTCTGCGGATCTGTTATTTACATAGTAAACAACCGCTACAAGCCGGCCGTCAATAAATCACCGTCCCTTGCGGAATGATACAAGTAGCTTGCGTAATCCATCGGGAGCTTCATTGTCAATTGATCCTCCCGTTTCAGTTTCGGGTGGGAAAAAATCGTTCTACCGGGCTTGGAATTTGCCTCAAACATCCAAATCCGGTTTGCTTCGTCGATCCCCAGGTCAAAGCCGATTTCCCCCACATAGCCGGCCGTTGTCTCATCGATTGCTTTGCTGAGTGTCAGGCTTGCATTTTTTAAGTCCTCCAGCAAGCTTTTATTCAATCGCAAGTCCTCCAGGATTTCATGAATCGTTTTGATGTTGCCGCCGCTTTTTACATGCGTTGTCACGCTTCCAGGGCCGGCAATTTTGGCGGCGACGGCGCTCAATCGCCATTTCCCGTGCTCATCCTTGTTTGTGTGCACGCGAAAATCAATTGGTTTGTTTTGGTATTTCAATAACGAAATTCCTTGCTGAACGATGAGGTTTTGAAAACCTGCGGGAAATTGTCTTTTTAATAACCGGGTCAGGGAACCATACCTTCGTAATCGATTCCGTTTCTGATCACGAAACCGGCAGTAGAAGTAATTTTCGTTTTTTTCAAAAATGATCTGCTGTATGCCGAAGCCGAGGCTGCCGTTCTTCGGTTTTATATACACATGCTCATGCTCGTGAATAAAATCTTTTATTTCCGCCATTTCCGGATGAATGATCGTTTGCGGTAAAAAGTGGTTGACGTCGCTGATATTGGCCAGCTGTTGATAAATTAACGACTTATCGAAAAATCCGGGATTAAACCAAGGAATTTTATACTCTTCCTGCAACCGTTTTTTCACGCCGGAGTAGGTTGGATGAGCTTCCGTTTTACGATTAGGGAGGCGGTCATAAATCACGTTCGGCAGCGGTACGGTGATTTTTTCCCACCCTGATCCGGTGAAGGTGTAGCCGCAGATACAACCTTCCTCCCACTGAATATGATGGGAGCCGAACAGAACCGCAAAGGTGCCGGCTGCTTTTGCAGCATGGATGTATTTGGCGAATAAGAAGGAACGTTCACCCACGGGGCGAAGAATACTTCCGGTAAATCCAGCAGTGAATATTCCGATTAATGGACCGCCATACAGCTTGGCTGCGCCGTCGTATTCCATTTTCATGCTTACTGGAAACGGCAATGACAGGGCATTCCAGGCTGCGGAAGACAACTGGCATTGGTTTTCTCCCAAATCCTGCTTACAGGAAACCGTGCACTCGATTTCCGCGGTGCCGAATTGCACCGTTATCGAATCGCCAGCTTGGCGATGCCACTGTTTCATCAGCTGCTCTGGCGCAAACAGCTGATACTCATGATTTTTCGTTTTGTTTTCGTGTATCTCGATGATGTGAGCCATATTGTACACTCCTCCAGGGGATTGTAAAAATAAAGCAGCAGGCGTTTGAAATGCGTGCTCACTGCCGACTTGAACAGAATGCGCCGGCTTCACTCATTGTCTCTTTCTCCGCTGCTCGAGCCTGCCGCGCCTTGCCCTTCTTGCCGCTGTGATGTCCTCCTTTTTGAACCCACATTTAACGAGGATGTTCAAAAAGTCCGGGAAACAGCGCCTGCGAATCTCCTCGTTGCGTCGCCTCACCGCTGCTCACGTACGTTTCCTTGTACGTTCCGCTGCTCGAGCCTGCCGCGCCTCGCCCTTCTTGCCGCTGATGTCCTCCTTTTGAACCCGCATTTATAGAGTGAGAGCACCTGCAGCCGGAATGCTGCTTTCAAAAATATTGATCATCTCCAGCGGACCGGAAAAGGCGATGGGTTGTTTCCTCAGTGAGGATGTTTCCAGTACAGTTTGGTAACCGGGCTTCGAATTGACTTCCAAAAGCCAAACCTCACCTGTTTGGCAGAGACCGAAGTCGATGCCGATTTCAAACAGCGGCTGATGAAACTTTTCCAGCTGGGTGGGGATACCGGGGATGAGTTTATTCAATATTGCTTGTAGCCGGCGGGAAGCTTGCTTTTTAAAGGGAATGTTGGCTGCGATTTTTCCCCCGGCATGTAAATTGGAGACGACGGTTCCTTTTTTACCCATTCTGAAGCCTTTCCCGACAATCCGCCAATCGGTGCGGCTTTTCTTTTGCATGATGACACGCAAATCAAACGGATAACCGTCGATTTGCAGCGGCAAAAATTTTTGCACTAAATACGGGGTGTCTCCGGTTATTTCTCGCACTGCTGTATACAGGCTGGTGCCGGTGGCGGCCTGATGGAATGGAAATGGACTGTCCCCCCGGGATATCAACGATTTTTTTCCGGAAAGTTCAATAAAGTAAAGACCGTTGCCGCCGGAGCCGAAAATCGGTTTTACGACAACCTTTCTGAATGTTTTTAAGTAAGCTTCCAGCGACTCCTTTGTTAATCGCTGCGTCGGCGGTAGATGTTTGCGAATTTCTGCGTTTTCGAATAGCCATGTATAGACAGTCCATTTATTAGGTAACCCTTTATTGAGAAAGATCGCTCTTTCTTTTAGCTGCTTCATATAATTTAAAATATATTTTCGAAAGCTCTGATTATCCGGATAAAAGCAGCGGTCATAAATGTATTTGGGCAATGCGAAGGTGGACGGAATCCAGTTTTTTTCCTTGCTGGCATATTTTAAGCCGGTAACGATTCCCTTCGCCGCATGAAATGCAAACGGCGTAAACCGGAAAACCTGTATATTATTTTTCATGCAGATTTCAGCGATTTGATTGAGGTATTCACTTTCCTGTTCTGTGTTTAACTGAAGGATACCCAATGTATGCATCTATTCAACCTCTTCACCTAATGTTATTTGTTATTCAGTAAGCTTAAGTGTTTTTGAATATCCTCTACACGGGGGGAAAGCCGGCCAGCGCTGCCGCAAACGGTAAAAGCAGCTTAATCGATGGAAAGGAATTATCTGAGAACTGGATCACTTCCCCTTTGGACGGTTTAATATTCACTTCAAGCATCCAGACATGTTCTGCCTGATCGATCATAAAGTCAAATCCGAGTTCACCGAACAAACCGCCGGCTTCGGTCTCCAGCACCTGAGCGCTGTGACACGCCAGCTCGTGCATGAATCGTTCGGTCTGGGCGGCTTTTTCCTCCGACAGGATTTCAGTTAATACAGCGTGGGCTTTTCGCTGAGTTCCTCCTTTTGCCAGATTGGAAACGACGGCATTTTTTTGACCGATTCTGGCAATCGCCGAGCACGATTTCCATAAGCCGTATTGATTTTTTATACACAGTATCCGAAAGTCAACGGGAGAGCCGTTCACTTCCTTCGTTTTAATCATCGGTTGCATAATATACTGTCGTTTTTTCATCCTTGTTGCAATGATTGTTAATAATTCATCCCGGTTGCCGGCGAACTCCGTCCGGCCCCCTTCGTCATCAGGATAACCGATTTCATAGCCGTCCGGGGTTTGGGTAAGGCGGATAATCCCGGTTCCTTCTTTTCCTCGAAATGGTTTTAAGTAAATTTGCGGATATTGAGCAAGCATGTCAAATAAATCATTTTTTGAACCGAGAACGCGGGTATCAGGAAGATATGGCTGAAGGGAAGGGTCGCGTGAAAACAGCAAGTGTGTTTCCCACTTATGCAAGAAACGATCGTTAAAATATGGTATACCTGCTTTTGTTAACCGCTGAAAAAATTGCCTGGCCTGCCGTGAACATTCCTGGTCCCGTCTGCCAATGCGGTTATAGACAACCTGCGGCAGCGGGTACAGCAGCTTCACCCAGCGATGATGTTGATACTGATATCCTTCCACAAAGGTGCCATGCAGTTTTTTATAGGAAAATACGATAAACATGCAGTGCATAGCATGAGCGGTTTTGGCCATTTCTTCCATATAAGGTGTCAAAGGTCCGAACGGTGCTTCCATCTCCCCGGGAATGTCTCCGAGGACGGTGCCGATATATGGACCTAAATGAAACGTATTGGCCCCCGGATCGTATATACATTGAATATTTGCTTGTTTTAGTAAGCCCATCTCTTGAAAAAACCGCGGGTGCATTTCGATTGCTGATGAAGCGAGCCGATCCGATACGATGATTTCCATCTCTTTTGATTTCATATGAAAGGTTAAAGTGGACTGCAGCTTATTATCGATTTTCCATAATGAAGCCATTTTATCCGGGATGACGAGCTGGTTTGAAAGCAATGCTTCGTTTAAGGTAATCGTTGAGATATAAAAAATGGAGGAAAGCATGAACACCCCTCATTTTCTCAAACTTAAAGTGTTTTGTTCCAAAAGATCGGTTTTTATCTTTTGAACACGCCGTTAAAGGACTTTTTTTGCAAGCTTTGTTGCTTCCGTTTTTCTAGTCGTATCTTATGAGAAAGTGCCGTGAGGTGTGCAAACGCACAGAAAAAAGGTGATGAAACATGGAGCTTCACGTATTGTGGTTTATATTGTTCATTGTCATTGGCGCCGTTGTAGGCGGAGGAACGAATTTGCTTGCGATTCGGATGTTGTTCCGGCCCCATCGGGCGTATGTCATCGGGTCGTGGCGAATTCCTTTCACACCCGGGCTTATCCCGAAGCGGCGGCTCGCCATCGCGGAGCAGTTGGGAAAAATGGTGGAAGAACATTTAATTACGCCGCAAGGGATCGCTGCGCGACTGTTCGAGCAATCATTTATTGAAGAAGGGAAGCAACGCTTTTACCAGATGCTGCAAACGTTTATGCAGCAGGAAATGACCATCCACGACCTCGTGCACGAACACGCCGAAGGCCGCTGGTCCACTGACACTGTCCGGCCAGCGTTCGAAGCTGCACTGAAAAACAAGCTGGTGTCATTGGTGGAGGAGAAGCAGCAGGAAACGTTTGACAGCTTGTTATTGGAGGACTGGAAGGAAAAGGCAGTGGAAAGTATCCCGGCATTATCTGTGAAGCTGTTAAGCAAAGCGGAAGATTATCTTCATTCACCGGAAGGACAGTTGCAAATGGATCAGATGATTGCCGGTTTTTTTGAGCAAAAAGGAAGCTTTGGGGGAATGATTGCGCGGATGTTTCAACGTGTTTCTCCTTCGGCAATCCTGACGAAAGAACTGGTTCAAATGATTCGCGATCAGAACACCGGCCAGCTTTTGACATCTTGGCTGCAGAAGGAATGGCAGGTGCTGCTGGAGAAAACTCCGGAGCAATTGCTGTCAACAACGAACCTAGAAGAAAAGCTGGATCAACTTGTGACAGCCATTGCCGATGAAATTCCGGTGATCGGCGAATGGCATCAGCCGCTCAAGCACTGGGCGCCCCGATATGAGGAGGTAATAACGGAGAGCATTTTTCCGGCAGTTGTTCAGGTACTGGGGTTTATGGTGGAAAAGCATTTGAGCACGGCGATGAAAAAGATCGGGATAAAAACCATCGTCCGCGACCAGGTAAATGATTTTCCGCTTCAGCGTCTGGAGGAAATGCTGCTGTCGATAACCGGCCGCGAACTGAGGATGATTGCTGTGCTTGGAGCTTTGATCGGAGCCGCCGCCGGGCTGATTCAGGCGCTGTTTCTTTTTGTCCTGCTGTGATTTGGAGTTGTCTCCGCTTTTTTGCCGGGATGCCGCCCGTGAAATACCATGAAGCCTCCCGCCACACAGATATGGGATGAATTTCACTGGGATTCATGTTATAGTCGATAAGGTACAGTAAAAAGTACGTACCTTTCGTCGCGTGGCCAGATTCGAATGTGCGTACAAAACTAAGGAGGAATAAGCTTACATGAACAATCCTTACGATAAGGCACACGAACTTGCCAGTGTCTTAAAAGAAAGTGATGAGTATGCTGCGTTAAAAAAGCTGCACACAGAAGTAGAAAGTGACGAAGTGGCTAAGCGAATGTTGAACAATTTCCGAAATGTGCAAATGGAGTTACAACAAAAGCAAATGCAAGGGGCGCAAATTACTGAAGAAGAGATTCAGCAGGCGCAAAGACAATTCGAGCTCGTTCAGCAGCATGAAACGATCTCCAAGCTGATGGAAGCCGAGCAGCGCATGAGTCAACTAATTAATGACTTGAATAAAGTGATTGTCGAACCTCTGGAAGAGCTTTACGGGGTGTAAAAAAACATATTGGCAGTTATGAAAAACGGGTGCATTGTGCAGCCGTTTTTTTGCAGCTGAAATTTTTTCCTAAGAGCGAGCAATTCTGATAGGCGGAATATATCATATAAATCGACGGAGTTGGCTGAATCAATGCCGGGAAATCCATGTGAAACATACGGGGACCAAACTCCGGAAAAACCGCCCATTCCTTGAGCTTGCAGACCCTCTAATTTCCACGGTTTCCGCAGTCCCCGGTTCTAATCGGAAAAAATCGGACATATATGTATTATCAATAACAGGAAAGGAACCATGAAGGGGGAAGGCAGCTATGACATATCGCTTATTGGCGTTGAACATCGATGGAACCCTGCTGAAGTCGAATCACCGGCTGGCAAAGGAAACGAAGGAAGCGATTGATTATGTCAAGGAGAAAGGAGTCTACATAACAATTGCAACCGGGCGGGCGTTTCCGTCTGCCAAAAAAGTGGCGAAAGCCTTAAAGTTAAACAACGCCTTTTTGGTGACACATGATGGAGCTTACGTCGCATCAGAAGTAGACAATCCGATATATGAGCGGCGCCTGGACTCGGAGCGAGTCTATCAGATCGTTGATATTCTTGAAAATTACTATTGTCATGTGCGATTGATGCATGAAAAATACGCGGTTGGAAATAAAGTCCGGGAACGGAATCAATTAGTAGCACGAATGAACATCGGTGATCCATTGTTTTATCCGCTGAGTTATGTCGACTCAGCAAGCCACTATCTCATTGATCAACCGCTTACAGTTCCGAAGATCCGCGCCTTTTTTTGGAACGAAAAAGAACGGAAAGATGCGCTGGAAGAAGTGAGGGAAGCGGTTAGCGATATTCATATTACATCTTCCGCAGAAGGAAGCCTCGATATTGTTGACGGATCGGTATCAAAGGCAAAAGGCCTGCAAGTGCTGGGTAAAAAGCTCGGGATCAGCATGAATGAAATGGTTTCGATCGGTTCCTATACAAATGATATTGAAATGGTCGCTGCATCAGGCTTGGGAGTGGCCATGGGCCAAGGTCCGCAAGAATTGAAGAACATAGCCGACTGGGTGACACGCTCGAACAATCAAAACGGTGTCGGATACATGGTAAAAGAAGTGTTCCGCAAGCAGTTTCATCCGGCTGTATTTAAATAATCAGCTTAAAGCATGCAACGGGGAAGTTTCCTCCTCCGCAGCGCTGAATCGCTCTGGCGACCTTGGTAATTGGTATTATTTGCAAATCCTTCCTTTGTGTTGACCATCCTCGCCGGGACAGATAAACTGAAGAAAGTGTAATCATTCGCAAGAAGGGAAAGACATTGTATGGCACTTTTAACACTTGTTGGTGCGGAGGCATCCTTCCAGCGGTCATTTGAACGACTCTTTCAGCTTTTTTTCGAAGAGGGCACCATCGTTTTGTCCGCTTCACCGGAGTTTGCTGACGACGGATTAACGTTAATTTTTGAGAAAAAAGTGGTTGGCGGCGAGCCTTGTCTACAAGGAACTCTTTACGATGGAAAAAAAAAAGTGGACTCGGAGACAAGCGATTTTTTTCCTGAAGAGCAGCATCAGGGGGCGGCGCTCAAGCGTCTGATGAGTCAACTCATTGTCAAGCTGCTTGAACGATACACCGGCTGGAGCCAGCCGTGGGGGATTCTCACGGGCGTCCGACCGACAAAGCTGTATCATTCCATGAGAAGGCAAGGGATGACCGACAGTGAAATAAAACAAAAGCTCATGGACGAATACATGGTTCAGCAGGATAAAGCAGAGCTCCTGTCACAAATCGTCGGGAGGCAGTTGTCCGTGGTCCCTGATCTCGATACGCTTCAGCAGGAGGTCAGCATTTATATCGGTATCCCGTTCTGTCCGACGATGTGCGCTTACTGCACGTTTCCGGCCTATCCGATAAACGGAAAGAACGGTTCCGTTGACGAGTTTCTCACCGGTCTGCACTATGAAATGGAAAAAGTCGGCGGTTGGTTAACGGCAAATGATATCCGCGTCACCACGATATATTTTGGCGGCGGTACACCGACGAGCATTACTGCTGAGCAAATGGATGCATTGTATGAGAAAATGCATGCTGTTTTTCCGAATACAGCTGGTGTAAGGGAACTGACCGTTGAAGCGGGCAGACCGGATACTATCACCAAAGAAAAAATCGCTGTGTTGAAAAAATGGAATGTGGATCGGATCAGCGTGAATCCACAGTCGTTTACAAACGAGACGTTGAAGGCGATTGGCCGCCATCATTCCGTTGAGGAGACAGTAGACAAATATCGACTGGCGTATGAGAGCGGCTTGACAAATATAAATATGGATTTAATCATCGGCTTGCCTGGAGAAGGAGCGGCGGAGTTTACGCATTCGTTGAACGTGACGGAAAAACTCCGCCCCGCTTCCCTGACTGTGCACACTTTGTCTTATAAGCGGGCATCGCCGATGACAAAGTATAAGGAGAAGTACAAGGTTGCGGATCGCGAAGAAATTCATCAAATGATGGAGCAAGCTCGTGCGTGGATGGAAGAACACGGGTATGTTCCTTATTACCTGTACCGCCAAAAAAACATTTTAGGAAATCTGGAAAATATCGGCTACGCCTTACCTGGTCAAGAGAGCATTTACAACATGATGATCATGGAGGAAGTGCAGACGGTTATCGGTTTAGGCTGCGGCGCCTCCAGCAAGTGGGTCGACCCGAAGACTGGTAACATCGACCGCTTTGCCAATCCGAAGGACCCGCGATCATATGCGGACAGATATGAAGAATATACAGAACGAAAAATACAGGTACTCAACGAGCTTTTTGCTTAGTGAGCGTGTTCAAAAAGATAAAAGGCGATCTTTATGAACAAACATTTGAATAAACGGCGGCGCCTCGAAAGGCCGTATTTTCCTTTTGAGGGGCCGCAGTAATAAGCTTGATTGGGGTCGCAGCTGTTTCTTTACGGAAGCACTGCGTCCTATTTTTATTTTTGGGTGATGGAAGCCAGCGGCAACGATGACAAATGGGGCGTTTTAGAATAGCCGTGATCTCTGACAACCGACGCGATGGCACGATGAGACAGCTCGCAGCTTCTCAGTGAAGAATGGCTCGTTGCTTCGTGTCTGTTCAAAAAGATAAGAAGCGTTCTTTTTGAACAAACACATAAATTTAAAAAGGGATTTTTGTTTTTAGTTAGAAATTGTTTTTAGAAGAAGCTTGGTCAAGAAAAGTAGGGAAGGGGTGGATAGGATGGACGAGAATAAATTTAGGAAATCATTTGAAAAGGCATTGAAAATACACCAGGATGGCACGGGGCAGCTTTTCCTTTACTCCTTGCTGGATTTTCAGATTGATTATGATGAAGAAGAGGAAAAAGTTTTTATCCGCGTTCCTGTCACGGAAATCATGTTTAATCCGGTGGGCTTTCTTCACGGAGGAATGCTTACGTATATAGCTGATACGGCAATGGGGCATTTATGTGCGGCATTTGCGGAACGTCCGGGTGTGTCGTTGGAATTGAAGACACAGTTTTTCCGCACCACCCGGAAAGGGGAGATCACAGCGATGGCTTACTTCTTAAAAAAAGGCAAGCAAATTCAGTTCGTAGAATGCGTGCTTGTGGATGACAGGGAAAGGGAGCTTGGCAAAGTAACAGCAACATTTTATTCGTTGGCAGAATGAGCGGATGAATTGGAGGACTTTACAAGGTAACCTTCTACTTTAAAAAGAAACCGACTGTTTCATCTGGAAGGGCAGAGTGCAGCGGAATCGGGCCGGAAGAGAACCGGAGTAGTGTCGTGGTGTCTCGAAAGAGCCAGATTCGGGACAGTATCGACCTGCTTCAAGCTATAATGTGAAATCAAAAAACGAACATTCATTCTCCTTTTGTGCTATAATTTAGAAAGAATCAAAACGTACCGCCAGCGGGCAGTCAGTGCAGGCACCAAGGCGACGTTTCGATATAGAAATGGCTGTTCTGTTCCAGGCGGTCGCTTGTTATTTTTCAACATTGCGATGGCTTCTTTGAGGAGGCTGTTCCGGCTGCCTCCCGCTTGTCATTTTTATGCTCGCCGCTCACCAGCTTATCCAGCGAGCGGAGTCATTACTTTTTGAGCATCTTTCATTACTAAACTATTGGCGGAAAGGCAGGGGTATGATGCCACGTTTTATACATTGCGCAGATGTTCATTTAGGACGGTCGATTCGGGTGTCGCTGGATCTGCCCGGACATTTGACACAAACAGTTCAGGATGCGGCTTATACATCCTTTAAACAGATCATTGCGGAAGCCATCGAGAGGAAAGTTGATTTTGTATTAATCAGCGGTGATTTGTACGACCTGGAACAACGGTCGCTTCACGGACAATGGTTCGTCAAAAAACAGGCGGAAAGGCTGCTGGAGAAAAATATTCCGCTGTTCATCATCCATGGAAATCACGATCCGCTGATCAATGACAACAACGCTGTTTCCATGCCGGAAAATGTCCATATTTTTACGAACGATGTGGTTCCGGTTTTTCTCGAAACAGCCGACGGCGATAAAGTATATCTATACGGGTTCAGCTATCCGCAAAAAGCGTTTCATGAAAATCCGTTGCCGATGTATAAGCGTGTCCCGGATGACGCCGCTTTTCACATCGGGCTTCTGCACGGGCAGGAACGGATGCAGCAGGAGCATGAACCATACGCACCGTTTAAAGTGTCGGAGCTAATGGACAAGCACTTTGATTACTGGGCATTAGGCCATATACATAAACGGCAGCTGCTGGCGGAGCGTCCCGCTGTGGTGTATCCGGGGAACATCCAAGGTAGCCACCGAAAAGAAACCGGAGCAAAAGGTGCTTACTATGTGGAACTGTCCAAGCAGGCAGTAGAACTCGCTTTTATTTCTACAGCGCCCGTACAATGGGAAAATATTGTCGTATCGATTGATTCGCTGCATTCCATTGACCAACTGCTTGACCTCGTTTGTACAATGCTGCATGAGCTGCAGCGGGACAGGCTTTATGTCATCGAGCTCAGCATTGAAGGACAGGGACATTTGCATGAGCAGTTAACCGGGGCGGAAGAACACGAGCTCCTGAGCATGATCAACGATGCTGCGGTGACACGGTCAAATCATTGGATAAATCGCCTGTATGTGAAAACCTTGCCAACCATCGACCGCAGCGCATTGTACCAGCATGAACATTTATTGGGGGATGTTGTAAGAACCGTTGACCGCTTAAAGCAGACAAAAACTGCCGCAGCTTCTTTAAACCCTGTTTTTTCTCATCCGTTACTGAAGCACTATTTAACAGATCTTACCGAGGAGGAAATCGGCGACATTATTGACGGTGCAGAGCGGAAGCTGATTTCTGCACTTCTGAGGGAAGTGGAGCAGTCATGAGGATTGAAAACATACATATTTACGGATACGGTAAATGGGAAGATAAGCAATGGGATGTAAGCGGGGAAGGTATTCATGTTTTCCTTGGTAGGAATGAATCGGGAAAATCTACACTGATGTCATTCATCCAATCGATTTTATTCGGATTTCCCAAAAAAGGCGGCAACCAATATATTCCCTATAGCGGCACAGCCTATGGCGGAAAATTATCACTTGTCATGAATGACGGCAGGAAGATTGCAGTGGAACGGGTCAAAGGGAGAAAAGCAAAAGGTGATGTCACGGTCTATGAAGAGGACGGGCGCTCCGCCGGGGAAGAACGGCTTGCGGAGCTGCTCAAGGGAGTGGATCTTGCCACGTTTCAAGGTGTCTTTCATTTTGATTTGGACGGTCTAAGCAATATCGCCGATATGAATCCGGTGGAGCTGAATCAATTTTTGTACGATACCGGGCTTGGCGGCGGCCGCTCGATATCGGGTCTGGAAAATGCCCTCCAGACGGAAATGGAGCAGCTTTTTAGGCCGCGCGGGAAAAAAACAGAAATGAACGCACTCGCATTTCAATTGGAAAAGAAGGAACAAGATATCCATGAGTGGAACAAACGGCTCGATCAGTATGACCGCTTGAAGGAGCGTATCCGCAGTAAGGAACGGCAGTGGCAGGAAAATAGGCAGCAACAGCGGGAACTGACGGAGAAATTGAAGCAAACAGAGAAAGCGGCAATGCTCCAGCCGCTGGCCAAGGAATGGGAAGAACGCCGGCTGCTGTTACAGGAAACAGCCCGTGGCGATTTGAACTTTCCGGAGGAGGGTGTTGCCCGCCTGGAGACACTTCATGAAAAGCTCATGGAAAAGCAAGCGGCAATCCGCGACGAACAGCATCAGCAACTGCTCCTCGAACAGGAGTTGGAGTCGATAACGCTTCACGAACAATGGCCGGAGATAAAAAAGGAGCTCAGTCAGAAAATACAGGAGTATGACTTCACTCGAAAAGATTGGGAGAAGCTAGAGGAATACAAGCTTGACATCGAGCGCTTGGACAGGCAGCTGGATCGTTTAGAAAAGCAGTGGCTGCTGAATCGGCAGCACCGCTTTTCGGATATTCCGTTTTCACCGTATTTAAAACACACACTACTGTCTTTTAAAACGCGGCTAACATCAACGGATGAAAGCATCCGGCGGCTGAGCGAGGAAAAAAACAGATTGGAAATGGAAGTGGAGTACAGCGCAAAAGAGCTGGAAAGTGAAGAGAGCAAATTATTGCGCGTGGAAGAGGCTGCCGAGTTGCAAAAAGCAATGGACCAATTTAAAGAGGAGGAGCATTTCCATTTCGAAAGGAAGCTGCTGGAGGAGCAGCTTTCCGATAAGCAAGCGCAGGGCCGGCGGCTGCTGGCAGCGGAAAAGAGGCAACAGACAGCCTTTTTGCTCCTGGCAGTGGTTGTATTTTTCCTGGCCGCTGCTTCCTATTTTATTTCCGAACAGACCGCCGCCATTTTTCTCCTCAGTGTTGCAATGGTGCTTTTCGCCACCTTCTATTGGAAAAAACGGTCCGCTTCGCAGCTGCAGGCGGATATAAAAAAAGAAGAAAACAGGCTGTTAAGGAAAATCGAGGAATGGCATAACGAGCATCACCGACAGGCAGATCCCGGGCAAATCGAACGCTGGAAAAATAGCTTGGTAGCAGATCAAAAGCGAAAACTGCGCGTAGACGCGGTAAAATATCAATTGCGGGAAAAAACAGCGCGGCGAAACAGAGCCGTAAAGGAGCTGCAGCAGCTAAGAGCGGATGAACAGACATGCGCTGTCGAACTTCATCGCTGGTGCGGGGAAAATAATCTTCCGACAGATGAAGCGCTTGCTTATTATGAAGGACTGTTAACTGCTGCCGAAGAATGGCAGCAATTGGAGAAAGAACGCCATGATTTGATCCGCAAAAGCAAAAACATTGAAAAAAGTAAGGAAGCATACATTGCCGGACTGAAAGAGCTGGCAAGACGTACAAATTTGCCGGAAGACCGGCCCGCAGCTGCTCTCATTGAGAAGCTGAAGGATTTTCTCGCTGAACAGGAGCGGCTTGAAAATGAAAAACAACAGCTGCGGCAAATGCGGCAGCATCGGCGGGAAAGCCAGGTGAAGCTTTCCTTGGTGATGGAGGATCTGATGCAGCAGCAGCAGGTGCTGTTTGAAAAGGCGGGAGCTGCCGATGAAGAATCATTCAGAAGGAAAGGAACAGAGTACAGGCGACGTCAGGAATTATCTGCTGAAATGCAGCAGCTGTGGATACAAATGAAGCTCATTTTCCCGGTTGAGAAGGAGTTGCGGCTGGTAATCGAGCGCTTGTTATACGATGAATACGATCCGCAGCTGGAGCTCGAGCGGTTGAAAGAAAGCTTGCAGCTGACGATGGAAAGCGGGGATGAATTAGTTAACACTCTTGCTGAGTTGAAAGAGGAAGCAGCTGCACTTGAACGGGACGGAACATATGAAAACTTACTGCAAGATTTTTCGCAAATGAAAGAAGAGCTTCAGACCCTTGCAAAAAAATGGGCAACGTTGGCTGTCAGTAGACAGATTGTTGGCGAGATCAAGCACATTTATGAACAGGAAAAACAGCCAGCAGTGATTAGGGAAGCCGGGCAGCTGTTCAAAATAATGACCGGAGGGGAATATGTAAGGCTGTTCGCGCCGTTAGGGGAAGAAAGATTTGTACTGGAGCGGGCCGACGGCGTCAGATTTGAACCGATGCATGTCAGCCGCGGTACATGCGAGCTGCTGTATTTGGCGCTGCGGCTGTCCCTTGCCACTTTGTTTACCATGCAGGCAAACTTTCCGATATTCATGGATGAAGTCTTGGTAAATATTGATAAAGAGCGCCGGGAAAAGGTGATAGCCGCCTTAAGAAAACTAGCAGAAACACGGCAGATCATCTTTTTTACTTGTCACCCGTATATAGAAAAAGAAGTAGGCGGAAAGGTAATAATCTTATAGTGTTTGTTCAAAAAGATCGTTTTTTATCTTTTTGAACAAGCACGATGCAACGAGCCGTACTTCACTGAAATGCTGCGAGCTGTCTCATCGTGTCATCGCGAGCGATGACACTTGGATCGACGTTGGAGTTCTACTAGCAGAGGAAGAGACTATGGGTGGAGCCGATGCCTTCTTTTCAGGCCGGCTATGAGTGGGGGTTTCGGAACCAGGATGGTGACATTCCGCCGTTGCCCACAAATGCAACCTGAATGTGCTTCGTCGAGTAACCGCAGACGCAGGACGTGGGCAGTACTTAGGCGGTATCGTGCGGAACCATTGCCTTTTTGAACATGCTCTTATAGTGTTTTATTGAACACGCTCTTTTAACAACGATGATGATTTGGTAAAATCATTGTAGTGTATGAGGGTGGAGGTTTTTGCGTTGAGTGATGAGAAGGAGCTTCAAAAAATGACTGATGAAATGTGGACACACTACGAAGAAACAAAGGATCAATTTATACAAAGCATTGCCAAAAACATGGCTTTATACGGCATAACCCCTTCCGTCGGCAGATTGTACGGGTCATTATATTTTTCCAACGAACCGATGACGCTGGATGACATGCAGCATGCTTTAGGCATGAGTAAAACAAGCATGAGCACCGGTGTCAGATCGCTGCTTGACATGAAAATGGTGGAGCCGGTTTTCCGCCGGGGCGTCAGAAAGGACCTATACCGGACGGAACAGGATTGGTTCAAATCATTTACTGCATTGTTTTCACGGCAATGGAAGAAGGCCGCGGAATCGAATATAGAGGAAGCGGAGGAAGCGAAGCTGGAGCTGGAAAGCATCCTGGCTGCGACGGTGGACGAAGAGCTGAAGCGGTGTATTGAAAAGGATCTGGCCCGCTTGGCGTATGCACAAAATTATTATGAATGGCTGCTGCGGTTCGTTGCAGCTGTCGAAACAGGGAAAATCTATGAGCTTGTCCCTAAGCAAAATAAAGAAGAGAAAAAATAAGGGGAACCGGGTGTGCATGAAGACGTGCTTCTGTCTTTGCCCACCCTTTTTGAGCATATGCAGGCTTGTAAACACCGCTTTCAATAGCTGGAGAAAGGAATAATGATTCTCATTCCTAAAGTTTTGTATTAAAATGTAGTATAAAAAGAGTGCTGCCAAACAGATGTTTGCTGCTCTGCAGGGAAAAAGCAAAGCTGAGAAATGGGCTGTGCAGCAGTCGCGGCCTTTGTAGCGTGTACTGACGATTCATAAATCGGTGTGACAGGCAACTGCGTGCGACATTCCCGAACAATGTGTTCCGAACTTTTTGAATAGGCTCTGTAAGGATACCTAATGATAGAAGGTGAAAATATGGCATTTCGTGTAAATTTAGTGGAAGATGAACAGCATTTGAGTGAAATTCTGAAAGCCTATATGGAAAAGGAAGGCTGGCAGGTCAATGTATACGCCGACGGAAGAGAAGCATATGGCCAAATCGATGATACCCCGCATCTATGGGTGTTGGACATCATGCTGCCTGGAATGGACGGTTATCAATTGTTAAAAGCAATCAAATCGAAAAAGGATACACCCGTTATTTTTATCTCCGCCCGTGACAAAGATCTTGATCGGGTGCTTGGCCTGGAATTAGGCAGCGATGATTATTTGGCGAAGCCATTCTTGCCGGAGGAGCTGGTCATTCGGGCAAAAAAACTGCTGAATCGCGTCTACCCGCATGAAGAGCAGGAAGGGGAAAAAATTGAGCTCAACGGCTATGTCGTCGACCCGCAAAGCAGAACGGTTCATGACGGGGACGAGCTGATTGAATTAACGACGAAGGAAATGGATCTGATCATTTTGCTGACATCAAACATCGGCAAAGCGATGTCGCGGGAGGAAATCATCGAATATGTCTGGGGCAGCGATTATTTCGGTTCGGAGCGGGCAGTGGATGATGTCGTACGCCGCGTGCGGAAAAAACTGCCGCGTATCCATCTTGAAACTCTTTACGGCTATGGTTACAGGGTATTATCTTCATGATAAAAATGAATCTGACCCAACGGATCTGGATTTCCTTTATTGCGATTATTCTGATGGTCGGATTGCTGATTGGCATTATCTATCCAATCTCGTTAAAAAGCACGTTGACGGAGGAAACATATCGCATTATAGAACAGGAGCAATTGCGATTTTCAGATCCTTACGGGGAATATTTGATTCCGCCGCAATCGGAAGTAGATTTCATTGAAAGGCGGGAAGCGGAGCGCTCCGTCGGCCACTTGTTTTTAATGAATCAATACGGAAAGCTGGAAGGGGATCCTGTGCCGACTGAAGTAGTCCTGGAAATGAGCGAACGGGCTCACAATCAAATGACGAGGCGGGGACGATACGAACTGACCTATAATGGCGCCACGCTGTTTTATGTCGTTTATAAGGTCTATACGACGGGCGGGGAAGCATACCATATCTCGTTCATGTGGGATACGTACCGCGATCAGATGGTCAATCGTCTCTGGGGCAGGCTGTCATACATCATGGTGCTCGCCGGAATTCTCAGTCTCATTCCCGCCTTTTGGCTGAAGCATTATTTAAAGCAGCCGCTGACGAGCCTTGGGAATCATTTTGAGCAGATCGCAAAACGGAACTGGCAGGAGCCGTTTCATTGGGAAGGAGACAAGGATTTCGAAAAGCTTTCCGAGCAGTTCGAAAAAATGCGGCAGAACCTGAAGCGCTATGATGCGGCGCAGAAAACTTTTATTCAGCATGCGTCCCATGAGCTGAAGACGCCGATTATGGTGGTAAAAAGCTATGCAAAGTCGGTGAAGGACGGCATTTTGCCAAAGGAAAATCTGGAGAAAACGATGGATGTCATTCTGGAAGAATCCAATCGTATGGAAAAAAGAGTAAAGGACATGATTTATTATACAAAGCTAGGTTCTTTTAAGGAAGCTCCGATGAATAAAGAGCTGTTTTTCTTCGGGGCGATTGCCTACGGAATTGAAGAGCGGTTTCGCTTGCAGCGGGATAATGTCCGCATCCGAGTAAACGGTGATAATACCGAAATTTACGGCGATAGGGAATTGCTTGGAGTACTGCTGGAAAATTTAGTGGAAAATGCATTGCGGTACGCCGAAAGCTGGATTGAAATCGCTGCCGAAGAAGAGGAAGACTTGGTAACAATCAGTGTGATGAATAACGGTGAGCAAATACCAGAAAGTGAAATCGAGCATATTTTTACTCCTTTTCGCAAAGGGAACAAAGGTCAATTCGGGTTGGGCCTGGCGATTGTCAATCGCATATGCGAACTGCACGGCGGTTACCCGACAGTTTTTAACGAAGCGGCAGGCGTTCGGTTCACGATGGTTTTACCGCGAGCGAAGGACAAAACAGCGAAGGAGTCTCAATAATCTTCATCATTCCGGTCAATCACCGCAGTTCGTTATGTTATACTATTGTTAGCAAAATGTGGATAGAAGGTGAAACCGATGAAGAAGGGACTTAATCATCACCAGATTGGTGATACAGTCGAACAGTATTTATTAATAAAAGCGGTAAAAAAAGGCACGGCAAGCAATGGGAAGCCTTTCCTGACGCTGCAGTTGTCCGATAAAACCGGGGAAATTGAAGCGAAGCTTTGGGGAGTAACTCCAGAGGATGAGGCTACTTTTGTCGGCGCTGTGATTGTGCACGTCCAGGGAGAAATTCAGGAATTTCGGGGCATGCGCCAGTTGAAAATTAAAGCGATACGGCCCACATCCGGCATGGATCAAGTCAAGCCTTCAGATTTCGTGCAGTCTGCGCCGGTATCGCCGCAGGAAATGGCTGAAAAAATAACCCAGTATATATTTGAAATGGAAAATGCTAAGATTCAGCGGTTAACAAGGCATTTATTTAAAAAGCATCAGCAGGCGTTTATGGAATCGCCGGCAGCGACGAAAAACCATCACGAATTCGTTTCCGGCCTCGCCTACCATGTTGTTTCGATGCTGGATCTGGCAAAGGCTGTCGCTGAGCTGTACCCATCATTGGACAAGGATCTGCTCTTTGCCGGCGTTATCCTCCATGATTTGGCAAAGGTGCGCGAGCTTTCCGGTCCGATTGTCTCCCAATACACTACAGAAGGAATTCTGTTGGGGCATATTACAATGATAGTTAACGAGATTGCCGAAGCGGCGAAAGAGTTGGATATTGACGGGGAGGAAGTTCTGGTACTTCAGCATCTCGTTCTGTCTCACCACGGCAAAGAAGAATGGGGAAGCCCGAAACCGCCGATGATCCGGGAAGCGGAAATCCTGCACATGATCGATAACATCGACGCGAAGATGAATATGATGGACCGGGCGCTTGAACGTGTCGTTCCCGGCGAATTCAGCGAAAGAATCTATCCTCTTGATAACCGCTCCTTCTATAAGCCGAAATTTCATAAACCGCCTCTCGATATGTAAAGGGGCGGTTTATTTTTTTCGCGAAAATGATGTTGTTTCACAGGGAGAGGAAGCTGACATGTATTTTAAAAGGTTGACAGTAAATATTCTGTACAATTCTATCATATTCTACGTATTCCGGGCGTACTAATTACTAGACTCGTAAAAGGATGATAGAAAGGAGCTCAGAAATGAATCCGATTGCAGTGATATTTTCTTTGCTTGGGGCGCTGTTTCTGGCGTTTGTTATCCGGCTGTTATCGTTGACTTCTGTAGGAACAGGGCTGGCTACCGCCCCGTGGTGGGTTTATGCAGTTTATCTGGCGATTGTTTTCAGCGGTATGATGTTTGTGTATACATGGTCGGAAGAACGGCGGAAAGAAAGGGAGCAGATTGAAGAAGAGGGGAGCAGGATTATATCGGAATATAGGCAGCGCCGTCTGAATAATCAAGGATAACGCTGGCTAGCCAGCCGCGCGCCAGTTATGAGAACTGCATTCATAACTGGCTTAAAAACGGTTGCGGCTGCTGTGCACCCCCGAAGCAATGAGCAAAGCCGCTGCATCTTTTCAAAAGCCCGATAGGAGTGGTTTTTTCCTATCGGGCGTGCAGCGACGAGCAAAGCTACGATGCCTTTCCCATCGAGTTGTCTCGACGGAGAGTCATCGAAGCTGTGCTTGTAGAGGAAGAGACAAGCACGGAGCAATGAGCCATTCTTCACTGGGACACTGCGAACTGTCTCATCGTGCCATCGCGCGCGATGGCACTTGGACAGACGTCGGTGCTCTACTAGTAGAGGAAGGGACAATGGGTGGAGCCGATGCATTCTTTTCAGGCCGACTGTGAGTGGTTTTCTTGGAACCAGGATGGTGACATTCCGCTGTTACTCACAGGACGTGAGTGGTACTTAAGCGGAATTGGAGGATGACGACATTTCGCCGTTGCCCATAGGACGTGGGCAGCACTTAGGCGGAATTGGGTCGCATCGTGCCGAACCATTGCCTTTTTGAACAGACTCTTATAGCTTTGGCTTTTGACACAGTCCCTTCTTAATTACTGAATGCTGGCAGGGGGTCGAATTGCTCGTCGACCACGTTGACTTCGATTTCGCTCACTAATTGTTGCTGGATTTGTCCCATCTTGCTTAATTTACGATCATTTAATGCTTGTGTTAATTGATCTTTTACTTCTTCAAAATCACCTTCAAACTCCTTGCGGTCAGTCACTTCAATAATATGATAGCCGTAAGCAGTTTCCACCGGATCACTCAGTTCGCCGCTTTCAAGAGAAAAGGCAGCTTCTTCAAAAGCAGGCATCATTGTCCCTCTGCTGAAAAATCCAAGTTCGCCGCCGTTGACTGCGGAACTGGTATCCGTTGAATATTCCTCTGCCAATGCCGCGAAATCGTCGCCATCGTTGATTTTTTCAATCAGTTCAAGCGCTGTTTCTTCATCGCTTACTAAAATATGCCTTGCTTCCACTTCTTCTCCGCGGTCATACTCCGCCTTGATTTCTTCCTCGGTGAAGTCGCCGACGTGCCCGACATGTTCCTGTAAAACGAGATGGGTGGTTATTTGTTGACGAAGATCGTCTTCCCCTTTAATCCCTTGCATTTCAAGCACTTGATAAAACTGTTCATCGTCATCGGTACCGATGCTTTCCTTTAATTTGTCGATTTCTTCTTGAATCGCTTTGTCTTCAATCCCGAGTCTTTCTGCTTCGGAAGTCATGAATTTCTGGTAGATTAAATCGGTTAATACTTCTTTTCCGTACGTTTCTTTCAATGCTTGGACTAATTCTTCTTCCGATATATTTCCGGCGCTTGTTTCTGCCACGTTTTCTCCGGCTGCACCATCTTTTCCATTGGTACATGCGGTCACAGTGAAAAGAAAGAATGCAAAAACTAATAATATTGATTTTCTCAAGCTGATCCACCTCAATATGTTTTATTGTCTTACGTTCGATTGGAAACGGACAAAGATTACTATAGCACAGTATGCGACGAAATGAAAATCATTATGAAATGATGTGATAAACGTCCAAACACTGTTGAAATGGAACAAATACACTAATAGCGAAAGCTCACACAGCCTAGGAGCATATTTTACAAAAAACAGTTGCAGATAAAATCGTCTGTGTAAAAGGAGGTGTCGTTGCAGAATGGGTCATGCTTTTTATGGAGGATTTGCATTGATCCTCGTGTTATTTATTTTGCTTGTCATTGCAGGAGCAGCTTGGTGGGTGTAATGTGAAAAGAGATGCTGATTCGAAGCGGATTGCCTGAAAAAACAAGCAGAGTTTTCTTTCTGCTTGTTTTTTTATAGAGGATGTTCAAAAAGTGCGGGAAACAGCGCCTGCGAATCTCATCGTTGCGTTGCCTCTGTGCTGCTCACGTACGTGTGGTGTACGCTGCGCTGCTCGATCCTGCCGCGCCTCGACCTTCTTGCCGCTGTTATGTCCTCCTATTTGAACTTATACTTTATAGAGGATGTTCAATAATTCCGGGAAACAGTGTCTGCGAATCTCATCGTTGCGTTGCCTCTGTGCTGCTCACGTACGTGTGGTGTACGCTGCGCTGCTCGATCCTGCCGCGCCTCGACCTTCTTGCCGCTGTTATGTCCTCCTATTTGAACTTATACTTTATAGAGGATGTTCAAAAAGTGCGGGAAACAGCGCCTGCGAATCTCATCGTTGCGTTGCCTCTGTGCTGCTCACGTACGTGTGGTGTACGCTGCGCTGCTCGATCCTGCCGCGCCTCGACCTTCTTGCCGCTGTTATGTCCTCCTATTTGAACTTATACTTTATAGAAGATGTTCAATAATTTCTTATCATGTAAAAAAAATACGGAAATAAGATGAGGTTAATAGAATAATGATCAATACATTTATTGTACGGAATACAGATGATTGTTTTTCCTCAGGTATTTCCTTTTGAACGCAAAGCGAATTCGTCATAGAATTAATAAGAAACAAGTATAGAAACGAAAATATAAAGAAAGGTATAGCCATTCGCAACCCCCGCTTGTTAAATAGACTCCTTTCTACTTTAACAAAATATTGCCTTTTTGAATAGTGTTCTTTAACAAATTATCAATTCAGCAGAGTGCAAGTCAAAAGGAGGAGGGTCACCGATGTCGACAAAACTGAGTAATCCGTGGAAAACAGCGTTTATTATCTTGAGTATCCTAATTGCAGCAATGCTGTTTTCAGCTTTTATCGCGCTGAATCAAATTTTTTCTAATGGAACGTTTCAGGAACCGCCGTCAAGCTTTCCTGTGATGGAAGGCGCAGAGTTTACCGTCACGACGACGAAGGATGATGTCAATTACTGGCTTGAGAAAGAGCTTGGAAAGGAGCAGGCTGGTACGGAGCTGGGGTATCGCTTGTTTTTAGATGACTATATTTATTTTCAGACAAGCTTACATGTTTTGGGCTTTGAGGTGCCGTTGGAAATGGTTCTGGAGCCGGCGGTGACGGCGGAAGGAAACATCGAATTGATCGAAAGGTCGTTTTCAGTGGGCAGCTTCGAGCTTTCTTCAGGGCAGGTGTTTCAGTTGATCAGCATCATTCCCGGTTTACCGGACTGGATTTATATCTTACCGGATGAACGAAAATTCTACATAGACCTGCAAAACGGAATTTCCGAAGAGGTGCAATTAAAAGTAACGGAGTTTGATTTACAGGTGAATAACATCCAACTGCTTTTGACTTTAAAGTGAGCGGTACTGTATTGGCGGCAAGTTGATGACAGGAGCGTGTTGATCATATCAGGCGGAGGCGGAGGTCGCTGAAGATTTTCTTCGTGTAAAAACATACAGAAGGCAGTCCAGAAGGAAAGAACCTCTCCGGAAAGCCTCTGTCTGAAGGTTTATTTTTGCGCGATTTGCTTGTTTCGGCACAGGACGTGATATCCATCCCGATGCTCTTCTACAAACGATTTTTTTGGCGCGGCTTTAATGATTAATACGTTGAGAAAATCATACACGCACATGCCTGAGTTAAAGGCAGAGACAATCGCAGTATAGTGCATCCATTGTGGATGCAGAACCGTTATTAGGATCGAACCAGCTGTAATGACAAGGGCTGGAAAACAGACTGCCAGAAGGACTAACCGTTTTGGTAGCACTTCTTTTGTTGAATAATAAAAATAAGGCCATTGATCCTTCCTGACGCCGAAGGTTGCTCTTTTTCCCGCCAGCCATATCGGGAGGCAGTGAAGGAAGAGATGCAAAGGGATTGCCGCAAGGATTAATAATATGAAAAACAGGATGCCGTAATCAACAAAGAGAGTATTCGGTTGAAACGTACTGAATATGACAAAAAACAATAAAAAGTAAATGAGCATCGTCAGAGCCGATAGCAGCCAGAGGCGCCCTTTATCGAATTCATTTGCAATCGAAATCGTCTTCCAGCAATTCAATCTATTTCCCTCCTAAGATATGAACACCTTAAGTAATTTACGCTTTTCTTGCAAATAAATCAAGCCTTTTTTTGAAAAAAAATTATGAAGTTTTTGTGAGTGCCATGGTTGTAGCTCAAAAGGAAGGGACATTTCACTTTTCCAATAGCAACATTGTTTACGAAAACAGCCTTTTGAAAAGAAATGTACACAAAAAAGCTGCCTAAAAAGCGATGCACTCACTTTTTAAACAGCCGCGATATACTGTGGACCACAACTTGCCAGCTACGGGGAATGGATTTCTTTCGATTCTTTGGACGCGGCGACAAGTTTGCCGCCGTCTTCTTCAAAGTCTGTCTCAATCTTGGAAACGGTGTTTTCAAAAATGGTCATGAAATCCGGACCATAGATATGCTTTACGATGCTCATCAGTTCGGAAAATTCAGGGAATTTACCGTACAGCTCTTTAATCGGGAGAGAGCCGCTGTACACCCCGTAGCTGTCAGGGTTGAAGCTTTCCAATGTTTTAATGAACAGTTCTTCCCCTTCTTTTGTCAGAAAAACATAAGTATTCCGTTTATCTGTCTGACGTTTTGAAAATGTGAGATAGCCTCTTTCCTCAAGCTTTTTGGAAAAATTAAAGGCCGTAGAAACGTGCATCACACCAAACTTGGCAATATCTGATATAGAAGCGCCTTCGAGATGATAGGCAATCCATAATATATGATGCTCATTAATGTTTAAGTCATATGGTTTGATCCAGTTTTGCCAATCTTTTTCAATCGATTTCCATAAAGCTTTACTCAGTTGGGCAACTTTGTGGTTAAACATGATGGATTGCTTTATAGACTGAATTGGTTGTTGATCCATAGTCTCCCTCCAAAATCAAAACAAAATATTTTAACAAGCCATTATTTTATTAGTAAAATGTTAATCTCATCATAACACAATGTGATATTTTTTCTCAAGATCATTTCAGTATTTTCTGAAAATTTATTTTTGTATTCGTAATAGTTTTAAACATCATTAAATGAGGAAGTTCAAAAAGTCCGGAAAACAGCGCCTACAAATCCATCGTTGCGCTGCTCACGTAGCTTTTGAAGTACATGAGCAGCGCGGCCTGGCTAGCAAGCCTTTGATGGATTCAGCTACTCGATGGCATGGCGAAATTTATTGATGATCGTGTTGATAAGCTCCTCGACTTGGAGAAGCGTGTCCTTGAACTCTTCGAGATACGGCTTGACGTCTTCCGTCAATTTCTCGTACCGTTGCAGAACGGCCGGAAAAGCCTCTTTTATGTAGGAGACAGCTGTCTCTTTCATCTCGATTCCGACATCGATAAGCTCACGTAACTCGTCTTTAAGACGCCGGCAGCTTTCCAGCAATATCTCTTTTGAATGAGCGAGTTCTGCTTTTACTTTTTCCCTGCATGCTGGATTCATGAGAAGGGCAGCAGCCCCCGATGCAGCAAGCACCCCAAGGGTGATAGCGACTTTAGACATTTATTTCTCCTCCTTACTAACGAAAAGCGGAAGCGGTTTGCCCATCGACGTAAAAACTGGACTGACTCGAGTGAGATAAAGGAGAGTCGAAAGTTTGGGAACTTTCGCTCAAGTGCCATCGCGCGCGATGGCACGATGACTTATCGTAGACGAGGGGAGGGAAGTTTTCTAGTCGATAACCGCTGCAGCTGGACAGCTTCCCAAATCATTAAATAAAAACTTTCTTACCAAGAAAACAGAAGCCAGACAGCTTTCCGAATCATTGAATGAAGACTTTGTTTTGAAAAGCTGGCGCGCTCCGCCTTTCCTTTTTTTCTACGGGATAGAAGCAATTATGCATGTGCCTTTTGAAACTCGATCATAAATGAGCGGAGTGCTTCCACATGTGATAAAGGAACCGCATTGTAAATCGATGCTCTGCAGCCGCCGACGGATCGATGTCCGTTTACACCGATAAAGCCGCGGGCTTTTGCTTCTTGCAGGAATTGTTTTTCCAGTTCGCTGTTTTGTAATGTAAATGTGACATTCATGCAGGAACGGCTCGCTTTGTCTGCATGGCCTTGATAAAAGCTACCGGATGCGTCGATGGCATCATATAAAAGACCGGCCTTTTTCTTTGCCGCAGCTTCCATTCCTTTGACACCGCCGTTTTCTTTTATCCATTTCATTGTTAGCCCCAGTAAATAGATGGAGCCTGTCGGCGGTGTATTATAAAGTGAATCGGCTTTGACGTGGGTGTCATATGCCAAATATTTAGGCACCGTTTTGTTTGCAGTTTGTAAAAATTCGTTGCGGATAATGACGATTGTCACTCCGGACGGTCCGGCATTCTTTTGGGCTCCTGCATACAGGAGATCAACATTGTCCCATTCGATGGGCTTGCTGAAAATATCGCTGGAAGCATCGACGCACACAGGAATGGATTTCCGGGTTGGGAGGGCATCCCATTGCGTGCCGAAAATCGTATTGTTGGATGTGATATGAATGTACGCCAAATCATCGGCAAAATGGTTTTCGTCCACTGCCGGGATCGAGCGGTAATTATTATCTTTATCGGATGCAAGGACAATCGCGGCCCCGATTCGGCTTGCCTCTTGATAGGCTTTTTCCGACCAGGACCCGGAAAGGATGTAGCCTGCTTTTTTTCCAGGAGAGAGAAAGTTCATCGGCAGCATGGCAAATTGTAAGCTGGCTCCTCCTTGCAAAAAAAGGATATGATAATTTTCGGGAACCGCCAAAAGGGATCGCACATCGGCGATGGCCTGAAAATGAACGTCTTCGTACAGCGGACTGCGATGGCTCATTTCAAGGACAGAAAGGCCGGTATTTTGATAGTTAAACATTGAATCTTTCGCTCTTTCCAGCACTTCAGAAGGGAGGGCGCTTGGCCCAGGATTAAAATTGTATACCGTCATCAATATTCCTCCGTTTTTGCGCCTGCTGTCAATGGCAGGGTGATTCTTTTCTACGTGTTACTTTTAACATTAAGTATAACTCCTTTAAAGGACTAAAGTATATAGAAAAAGTGAAATTTTCAATGTTTTTGTCAAAGTGTGACGGAAATCACCGCCTGTTTTGCCCGGGATGTGACCGTCAATCTCGGGCATGAAAAGCGGGACAGTTGGAGAAAGATACTTCTACGCGCCGCGATCCTCTTGCAGCTGCTTTGAAACGCACGCTTGATGACGACGTTCACTCATTCAGCTGAGCGGCGATTTGTTTGGCAATTTGGTTTAAATCTTCTTTCGTATATTCACTGCTGTGATCGTGCCATACCGCACCGAATCCGTCTCCTTTCCCGTAACGCGGGAGAAGGTGGACATGATAATGAAAAACCGTTTGCCCGGCAGCTTTGCCATTATTATTCAGCATGTTGATCCCGGCCGGATCGAAGGCGGCTTTCAATGCTTTGGCCACTTTCGGAACGGCGGTGAACACCGCTTTGGCACTGTCCTCGGAAAGCTCATATACATTTTCTTCGTGCCTTTTCGGAATGACGAGCGTGTGCCCTTTTGTCACCTGACTTAAATCAAGAAAAGCGATCACTTTCTCATCTTCATATACTTTAGCTGACGGGATTTGTCCTTGGACAATTTTACAAAAGATACAATCCTCTGAAAACGACATGACGTGTCACCTCACTATGAATTTTCATCTTTCATCACAATATGTGTTTATCTTACCACATTTATCCTTTGGATCAAAAAGCATGTCTATGTTCACGACAAACGACATAAAAATAAAGGTATGATGGGAGGAATCCAGATGCATGAAATAAAACACCGGGCGAAGCAGAAAAACGTATTGTTCCTTATCCTTTTCCTGCTGTTTTTCAGTATACATATGCAATTTCCTGTTTTTACACCGCTGGCGGTTTCACTTGGGGCAGGAAGTTTTCTGGTGGGACTGATGCTGAGCGCGACGTCCTTTGTCAACCTCGGGGGTAATTTAATTGCCGGCACGTATATCGACAAGTATGGAACGAAATGGTTCATTATTATCCCTCTGTTCCTGTTATCCGCTTCCTTGTTTGCTCATACGATGGTGGAGGAGGCAGGTCATTTATTTATTCTACGAGTCGTTAACGGGTTTATTCTAGCGTTTCTCACGCCGGCATGCATGACAATGCTCGCATCGTTTGCAAAAACAAGCCAGCAGCAAAGTAGAAATATGGCGATGAATACTTTCATGGTTACGACGGCCATGTGTCTTGCCCCCGTGGCCGGCGGCTGGACAGGGGAGCGGTTCGGCTCCGACGGGGCCTACTTCCTTATCGGGCTCCTCACCTTCTTCGCGTTTCTGTTGGCGGCGGTCTATCTTTCCGACCAGAGGCTGATGGCGATTCCAAAAAACGAGGGCGTGGGAATGCTGTCACTTTTATCGTCCGTGCAGCTGTTTCCGGCATTTTTAACCGCTTTTGCCATCATGTTTGCCCAAGGCACTCTCATGTATGAATTGCCGTTTTTATCTGTTGAAAACGATCTGACGAAAGAGGCTGTCGGAAAATTGGCCGGGCTAATGGGGATCGGGACATTGTTTGTTTTGAGCTTCGTGTTTCTCCACCGTTTGACCGCCAAAGTCCGGATCGTTGCGGGCTTGTGTCTGATGGCTTCCGCATTAGGCTGGATGATGCTTGCCGGAAGCGTTCCGCCGGTGATGAGCATGGTATTGTTCGGAGTCGCCTCGGGCATTGTCTATCCGGCCATGATGACGCTGGTAACCGAAAATATTCACGAGGGCAGTCGCGGGAAGGCGTTTGCCTTCTTGTCGGCTGTTTTTTCCGTCGGAACAATTTCTTCCCCGTTTATTGCCGGCCTTTTCCGGCAGCTGATTTCCCCGTATTTTCTGGCCTGGTTTGTTATCATGGGCGCCGTGACAATGATCGGCTATCAATTTTTAGCCGGCGGTGTTCCGAAAGCGGCGGCGATTCGAAAGCTGTGAAAAAACGAGCGGTAATTACCGCAAGTGGAGATTTGAAACATTGTGTCCAAGACTTCCGGAGGGGAAAACGTTTCAGATCATACAGTCATTGCTTTTCAATAGCTTGCAAATTCGCTATAGTAGAATTAATGGAACATGCTGGCAGGGACAGACACAGCAATTTTTACAGGGAGTGTTCAAAATGGAAGCAATGTTAACCGTAGAAAAACTTTCAGGAGGGTATCAACGTCAGCGTCCAGTTCTGCATGAGATATCTTTTTCTGTCAATAAACACGAAATCGTCGGTTTGATCGGCTTGAACGGCGCCGGGAAAAGTACGACAATCAAACATATTCTCGGGTTGATGGAGCCCCATTCCGGCGAAGTGCGGATCGCCGGGAAAACATGGTCGGAAAGTGGGGATGCCTATCGACAGAGCTTGGCTTATATTCCGGAGATGCCGCTGCTTTACGAGGAAATGACGCTCTGGGAACATTTAGAGCTGACGGCAATGGCATACGGCTTGGATGAAAACACGTTTCAAACAAGGGCAGAGGAACTTTTAAAAGAATTTCGCATGCAAAAAATGAAAAGCTGGTTTCCGAGCCATTTTTCCAAAGGAATGCGTCAAAAGGTAATGATCATGTGCGCGTTCCTTGTGCAGCCTGATTTTTATGTGGCGGACGAGCCGTTTGTCGGACTGGACCCGATCGGGATTAAGTCATTTCTTGACCGCATGGTGGAAATGAAGCACCAGGGCTGCGGAATTCTCATGTCCACGCATATTCTCGCAACGGCTGAAAAATACTGCGATCGCTTTATCTTGCTTCACGAAGGCAGGATTTTGCTGCAGGGGGAGCTGAGCGAGCTGCGGGAGCAGGCAGGCATGCCCGGCGCGGATCTTGATGAAATCTATGTTCAGATGACGAAGGAAGATGACGATGGTGAATGAAAAGGAATTATGGAGTAAACGGCGAAGCGATTACTGGTCAATGGCGATAAAATATTTAAGGTTGATCGGAAACAGCGGGTTTCTTTTTACCATTTATTTATTGTTTGTTTTCGGCAGTTATTACTACGGCCAGTTTTTGGACTGGCTGCCGGCATCGTTTCCGGCGACGCTGTTTTTTACGGCATTGTTGACGTGGCTAACAACCCGCGGCAGAGTAAGAACGTTTGTAAAACAAGGGGATTTATTTTTTCTTTCACCGAGGGAAAGGAAGATGTCGTCGTATTTTCGGGCGGCTGTGTTTTACAGCTGGCTGATGGAAACACTTTATGTTTCCGTCGTTTTCCTTATCTTGGCTCCGCTGTTTTTGGACCGGATTTCTCCTTCCGGGGCACTGCTGCTGGCGGTTCTGCTGCTGGTAAGCGGCTTGAAGCTGTGGAATTTGGCTGCCGGCTTTGAAGAACAGCGGATTCAGGACAAGCACAGTTATTTTTTCCATACGCTAATTCGCGCCGGGTTAAACGGGGTTGCGCTATACGCTTTGTTTTCGCTGCAGCCGGTTTGGTTCATCGGCATCCTTGCCGCAGTATTCATCGGTTTATATGCCGGTTATTACCGCCGGCTGGCCGCAGCTCATAGTTTAAAGTGGGAACGGTTGATGCGGATTGAAGAAAATACGGTGATGACATTTTACCGCATTGCCAATTCGTTTACCGATGTCCCTGCCCTTCAGTCAAAGGTGCGGAAGCGGGGCTGGCTTTCCCCGCTGTTCCGGCTCGCCACCTATCGACAGCAGCATGTTTACCGTTACTTGTTCAGCAGGGCATTTGTCCGTTCGAATGATTATTTCGGGATATATCTCAGGCTTACTTTACTCGGTCTGCTGTTTATCTATGTCGTGCGAATCGATTGGGGAAGATGGTTTATCGTCGCTTTGTTTGCCTACATGACAGCCTTGCAGCTGGAAACGTTAAAGCAGCATTACGCAACGGCGAAAATGGTGGAATTATACCCGGCAGGGGAAAAAACAAAACTGGCGAGTCACCAATTTTGGCTGATCGTTCTCGGGCTTTTCCAGGGGATGATCTTCGGGTTATTCGCGTTTCTCAGTATAAATGTAGCAGACGGCTTCCTTGTTTTTGGTTTGACGCTGATAATTTACGGATATCATCTGCTCATCCGCCTTCCAAAAAGGTACAGAGCGAGCTAGCTAGCTTCGAGTGAACTCGCAACAGCCAAGCTGAAACTTCGTGGAATCAGGTGGAGACTCTACTCCACCTGATTTAAATCGTACCTACGCTAACGCTTAGAGGAGGGGGGGCTGATACCCTATAAGAAAAATCGATAACAGGAGGAATGTAATGGATTTCCAGGATAAAATAGACAGGGAACTGCGCCGTTGGGAGCGAAAAGTGCTGCGGCCGCTGTCTGCCACTGAAAAAATGGCGAAAGGTCTGCAAAATAAACTGAATGACAAAATTCCGGAAAAAATTCATCGCGCCGTTTCGGAGAGCGTCAAGCAAATGGTTCGGGCAACGCTTCTCGGCAGCGACTACTTATCTGAGCAGAAAGTAATCACGAATATGGAATTGAAAGAACGGGAAAAAATTCTGGCGGATTGCATTGAACGCTATAAACGCACCGCTGCTGTTGAAGGAGCGGGCACAGGCTTGGGAGGAATCGTGCTGGGGATGGCTGATTTCCCCCTGCTGTTGAGCATTAAAATGAAATTTTTGTTTGATGCGGCGAAAATATACGGCTTTGATGTATCTGATTACCGCGAACGGTTGTTTTTGCTGACGATTTTCCAGCTGGCGTTTTCAAAGGAAAGTAAAAAGCGGGAGGCATTCGAAAAAATTATTGGCTGGGAGGAGCAGTTGGCGGAATTGCCGGCGAAAGAAGTGTACTTGGATTCCATTGATTGGAAAGCGTTTCAGCTGGAATACAGAGATTTTATCGATTTGCCGAAAATGCTGCAGCTGATCCCTGGTTTCGGCGCGATTGTTGGTGCGGTGGCAAATTATCATTATTTAGACATTCTGGCGGAGCACGCGAAAAACAGCTGTCGATACCGCCTGCGGAAACGTAACGGGTAAGCGCGAGGAGTAGAAGGAGAGGCGCCGCCCGTTTTTTTCCTGTCCGCAGCTGTTTTCGTAATTTTTGGTGCTTCGTGTTTGTTCAAAAAGATAAAAAGCAATCTTCTTGAACAAACACTTATAGAGGATGTTCAAAAAGTGCGGGAAACAGAGCTGGCGAATCTCATCGTTGCGTTGCCCCTCCGCTGCTCACGTACGTCCTGTGTACGCTGCGCTGCTCGTGGCTGCCGCGCCTCAACCTTCTTGTCCCTGTTATGTCCTCTTTTTGCACAAACACTTATATATTAAATGGAATAAATTGAGACAAATAAGCGGCCATTTTGGCGAAAAGTCCGGTGAACAGCATGACACCTAACACGATCATGATGCCGCCGCTAACTTTTTGAATAATTGGTAAAAAGCGGTTAATGTTGCGGATTTTATCCAGTGATTTGGAATACAGAAGGGCAACCAACAGGAACGGAATCCCCAATCCTAAGGAATACATGAGCAGCAGGATGATCGCACCGAATGTATTCGTGCTGGATGCGGCCAAGGTTAGTATCGACCCCAATACTAAACCGATGCACGGAGACCATCCGGCTGCAAACACAAGCCCGAAAAAGATCGAGCGGCCAAAGCTCGTTGACTTGGAAGGCTTCAATAATTTTTTTTCGCTTAAGAGAAATTGAATGTTGAATATCCCGATCAATTGCAAGCCGAATAAAACAATAACGATTCCGCCGAGCTTCTCCAACAGTGTTTGATTATAGAAGAACAAGCTGCCGAGAAACGAAGACGAAGCACCCAATACTAAAAAAATCGAAGTGAAGCCGATGATGAAGCCGATGCTTCTGGAAATAATCAGTTTCCGGTCTGCCATCACTTCATTGTTCGCGATGCCGCTTCCCGTCAGTTGAGCAATGTAAGCGGGAACAAGCGGAAACACACACGGCGACAAAAAGGAGATGATTCCCCCGAACAAGGCAATCCACAGGGACACGAACGTTAAATCATTGATATAAAAAATGCTCATTAATTCCATCAGAATATGTACCTCCAATTTCGATTCAGATACATTATACCGGATTTCCGGATGGATAACATTATTCCTGCATAGAAAGTCAACTAGTTGTCACACTTCCTATATTTTTTATTTTCTTGATGATTGTAACAGGAGGAAAAAAATACGGCAATGCCGGAGGAAACCAAAAAAAATGCTTTGTCTACCAATGTCGAAGTGAATTTTTCAGTTTTAATAAGTTTGTCTTGTAAATGCTTGTGCTATGGATTATATTGATTCTGAAAGAGCGGCGTGACCCCCTTTTTTGTCGGCAGCAGCAACATTTCCCCGCGTGACTGAATGCTTGTCCAGTAATGCCCACTTTGGCTGTTCATCATCCCAAAAAATGAAGTAAGCTTGCCTGTGAACGTGCTTGTATTAGGGAAATTTTAATTCTGTTACTTTCCATTGTAAATGGGGTCAGATGCCAGTGGTTAAAGCTATAAAGCTCTCGGTCGTGTCTCCAGCTTGGAGCCATTATTTGATGAAAGGTTCTTTTATCCATTTTTTTGAAAATCTATTTTTAAAAAAGTGGATTTTAGATACTGATAAAAAATGAAAGGAAGGAAAGAATGATTTTAAAACCTCGCACTGTCTCTACAGAGTTACGGTTTCTGCGACATTTAAGCAGACGCTCAATGTTAGCGGAAAAAGACGTGTTGAACTATTCGAACAAAGAAAAGGGCTTGGAAGGTGAGAGGAGGTTTGACAAATGCTTAGAGAGTCTTTCGAATGAAACGCTTATTTTGCATGATTTGCTGCTGGAGCATGGCAGCCATCAATTTTTTCAAATTGATACGTTGATGATTTTACAACGGGTGATTTATCATTTTGAAGTCAAAAATTATCAGGGAGTTCATTATATCGAGAAAGACAAGTGGTACAGGGAAAACGGGGTCGAACTCACGAATCCGATCCACCAGATGAAACGATGCGCCACTCTCCTGAACAAATTTCTCCAACCGCTCCATATCCCACTTCCAATCAAGTCGTATGTCATTTTTATTCACCCTGAAATTACTTTGTTTCAGGCACCACGACATCTTCCGATTATTTTACCAACCCAATTAAAGGCTTTCTTGAAAAAATTGAATTCAGAAGCATTTTCCTCAAAGCCGATCTTCACTTCCAAGCATGAAAAACTTGCAAATTATTTGCTGACTAAACACATGGAAGACTTTCCATACACCCGAGTTCCTGAATACGATTACGATCAGTTGCAGAAAGGAATTCCTTGTTGCGGCTGCAGTGCATTTTTGTCATTTTTTAACAAAGGGAAATTAGTGTGTCGCAGTTGTGGATATACGGAAGCAGCGGAGTCTGGTGTATTACGGAGTGTGGAAGAGTATAAGTTTCTCTTTCCTGACAGAAAAATGACAGTTAATAGTCTTTTTGAATGGTGCGGCAAAGTAGTTTCTCCCAATATTATAAGGCGGGTGTTACAACAAAATTTCAAGCTAATCTCCAAAGGAAGGTCATCTTATTATGTTTGATGGAACAGGCCAGGCAGTTGAGCCCGGTTTTCATGAGGGGATCAAGCGCGCAAGGTCATCTTATTGTGTTTGATGTTACATGGGTGATCAGGCGCTAACAGGCATGATGTTGTTGCGTTTTCGGCAGCTTTTTAAGGGTGGGTGGGGAAAATGTAATTTAGAGAATGTATCTCTCAAAGCCGGACGGGTGGTTATCAACAATCAAGACGCAAAAAATCGTGTGCGAAAAGTGTATAGAGTTCGCCGGATGGTTATGAATAAAACGCCCGATCGGCATTCGCGGCTGCAAAATGGTAATGAATAGGAGCTAATCATCAACGAAAGGAGTAAAAAAGTTGTAATACGTTAAAGAATAGGAGCTAATCATCAACGAAAGGAGTAAAAAAGGCGCAATGCGTTAAAGAATAGGAGCTAGTCATGACCGAATCAGTGTTCGAAGTTACCAAATGGTAAAAAATACTCGTTGCAAGTTACTAGAGCACATCACAAAAATCAAGCTAACTTAACATTTTTATCAAGCAAACTCCAAGTGCCGGAAGTATTGCAAGCCATCAGTGAGAATCCACCGTACAAGACAACTTTTTTTGATCACTGGGAGTCTGTCCGCAAAAGAATACTTACAAATTTATGTGTGTTAGTATATTTTAAGTATGTTCAAAAAATCCCCTGGGAACGGGATTGTCAAATAAAGTGTGTAAGTACACTTTACACTCCCCGGGAAATGTGACAACCCTTTGTCAACGAATTTCAACGTCAGCGTTGTCGCCCCGCTTCTCACGTATATTGTTTCGTGTATGTTCCACTGCGCGAGCCTGCCCCATCTCAACCTTCCAGCCGTTGTTGTGTCCTCCTTTTGACCACACATTATTATCAGATCCTGATTTCATTCAAGCGCCCTTGTTTTCTATGTCCATGATCCTTTAATGAGCTTATCGCTCTTGATCATTACCAGAAAATGCGCAATGATGAAACATTTTTTGGAGATTTTCGTAAACAATAAAAAAGTAGAGTGGCGCATATTCGACAAAGTCCGGAAACATCTTTGTTGATCAGCAGCCAATCCCCATCCATATCCGACCCAACGATCATTATAGGAACAAGCGCTTTTTGAAAACTAACGATTTTTCTAAAAAAATCGCTTTGTACAAACTAACTTTCCCGCTATAATACGACAACTCTTTTTTACTAGCTGCTTTATTGCAGTAAGTTTATGAAACAAAGATTGGGGCAAACGGAGGTGACTGTAACATGCTAAAAAAACGCATCATCTTTAGCGCTGTTTTCATTATCGGTATTTTTATCGCTGGCTTCTCAGTTTATTTAGGTACGATATTATTTGGAAATTATGCGATTGATAATAAGGATTTGGTCATGAATGCCTCTACGACGATTGAAAGCTCCGACGGTGAACTGATTAGTAAATTATACGTGGAAAACCGCGAGCTTATCTCTCTTGATGACGTCCCTGAGCATGTCCGGAACGCGTTCATTGCTGTGGAGGATCACCGCTTTTATGAGCATCAGGGGATTGACTTCCGCGCTATCGGCAGAGCGCTGTACCGGGATATCATTACCGGCTCGAAAGCGGAAGGCGGCAGCACGATTACTCAGCAACTGGCAAAAAATATTTTTCTGTCCCATGACAAAACATGGCTAAGGAAAACAAAAGAAGTATTGATGGCCGTCAATTTGGAACGGCGCTATTCCAAAGATGATATATTGGAAATGTATTTGAACAATATCTACTTTGGACACGGAGCATATGGTATTCAGACAGCAAGCTTGTTTTACTTTGATAAACCGGTGAACGAATTAACCATAGAGGAGGGGGCACTCCTGGCAGCCTTGCCGAAGGCGCCGAATTACTATTCGCCGATCAATCATCCTGATCGGGCGAAGGAGAGAAGAGACGTTGTTTTGAGCGTCATGGAACGGCGGGGCTATTTAACTGCTGAAGAAATGGTCCGGCTGCAGGGGAGAACGGTGGCTGTCCAAGCGAAGCCGCTGGCGGAAAACGATGCTTACTTGTCTTATATTGATCTGGTTCTTGATGAAGCGGAGCGGCTGTATCATTTATCACAGGAGGAGCTTTTGAAAGGAGGATATCGCATCGTCGTAGAAATGGATCCGCAAATACAGCAAGTCGTGTACGATGCTTTTCAGGAAGAAGCAAACTTTCCTGCTGTTTCCGGCGAGGAGCCGGCGGAAGCCGGCTTCGTGCTGATGGACCATCAAACCGGTGGCGTTGTTGCCGCTCAGGGAGGACGTACTTATGTGCGGCGCGGCTTCAATCGGGTGACGGCAGCCCGGCAGCCCGGCTCGGTTTTTAAGCCGCTGGCTGTTTACGCACCGGCGTTGGACACCGGCAGTTATCAGCCATACTCGCTGTTAAAGGACGAATTGATCGATTATGACGGCTATGTCCCGGGAAATTATACCCATCATTATCAAGGGGAAATGACGATGTATGACGCTGTGAAAGAGTCGGCAAATGCACCGGCTGTCTGGCTTTTAAATGAGATCGGTATAAAAGCTGCCAAAACGAGTTTGGAAAAGCTGCATATTCAGCTCATGGACGACGGGCTTGCGCTCGGCTTGGGCGGACTTCGTGAAGGTGTCAGTCCGCTGCAGATGGCTGCCGCGTACGGGGCATTTGCCAACGGCGGAATATATTATCAACCACATTTTATTCATAAAATATATGACCGTAATGGCGAGGTATTGGATCAGTCGAAGTTAACGCATGAACAAGCATTTTCGTCACAGACAGCCTGGTATATGACGAAAATGCTGGAAGCGGTTGTCAGCGACGGGACAGGACGGTGGGGCGAATTCACCGGATCACTTGCAGGAAAAACGGGAACGACGTCAATGGAAGAGGTTAATGGCGGCGTGCGTGACGCTTGGTTTGCAGGCTACACTCCGGAGTGGTCAGGCGCTGTTTGGATGGGCTGTGACCGCTGCGATGAAAATAATTATTTGCTGGAGGGCAGCAATATCCCTGCCCAGTTGTTTAAGCAGATTCTTACCGATGCCTATGTAGACCATGCCTCGAGGGAAATGGTGTTTCAGCCACCTGCCGGAGTTCTGGATCTCGCAGATCCGATTCGCTTCGTTGCTATTGATGATTTAGCAGCAGAAGTGAAGGTCGGGTGGCGCGGAGTGGATGTTCAGCTTCAGTGGTCGGGAAGTGATGATGAACGTTTGTTATACCACGTTTATGAATATGGGGAGGATGGGATAACGAAAATCGCCGAAGTTCAAGGAGAGCATGGATATACGGTGAAAAATGTCAGTATTTTTTCATTAAATGACTACATGGTCGTTCCATATAATCCACAAATAGACCGGGAAGGGGAACCTTCCAATGTGGCCAAAGCCCATTTTCGTTTTTTTTCACAGAGTGACCAGGTTTCCTGAACAAGCACGAAGCAACAAGCCATTCTTCTTTGAACTTGCTTTTAGAGTGTGTTCAAAAAGGCAATGGTTCCGCACGATGCGCCCAATTCCACCTAAATGCTGCCCACGTCCTATGGGCAACGGCGGAATGTCGCCATCCTCCAATTCCGCTTAAGTACCACTCACGTCCTGCGTCTGCGGTTACTCGGCGCAAATTGACTCGATGAAGCACATTCAGGTTGCATTTGTGAGTAACAGCGGAATGTCGTCATCCTGACTCTGAGAAAACCATTCACAGCCGGCCTGAAAAGAAGGCATCGTCTCCACCCATTGTCTCTTCCTCTGCTAGTAGAACTCCGACGTCGATCCAAGTGTCATCGCTCGCGATGACACGATGAGACAGCTCGCAGCATTTCAGTGAAGTACGGCTCGTTGCATCGTGCTTGTTCAAAAAGATAAAAAACGATCTTTTTGAACAAACACTTTTAAGAAAGGAAAAGGTGAGAGACTAAGGTATGAGTCCTCGGCTTTTTTCCTTTTCCGCAGCTTTCTGTCTCCGTGCAGTAACATAGTTTACGAAAACAGCTGTATAAAACAATTACTTATAGAGCGTGTTCAACAAGATAATAAACGATCTTTTTGAACAAACATTTATTATGAAAGGATTTGTCTACCTTCCCGCAAAAAAATAACAAGCAGGCTCGGATAATTTATCGATTTTATGACATTTTTCATTAATGCGTATACAAAACTTAACAAGCTTAGTATAGTAGAAACGGTTTAATGATACTTTTTTCCCAAGCAGACAAGTATAAAATCACTGAACGGTGTCATGCTGTTGTGTATGTAGGTTTTGCATTGTTTTGTGATAAGATTGTTTGTGTTGTCAAGTTTTGTACATTAATTAAACGAAGGGGTGTACATATGAATCATTCATTTAATGAACAATTTTTGCGCGCCTGCCGACAAGAGGAAGTGAAGCATGTACCTGTATGGTATATGCGCCAGGCCGGCAGATCGCAGCCGGAATACAGAGAATTGAAACAAAAATACACGCTGGAGGAAATTACGCATCAGCCGGAAATATGTGCTTGGGTAACAAAGCTTCCGGTGGATCAATACAATAACGACGCAGCGATTTTGTATAAAGACATCATGACTCCGCTGCCGGCGATCGGTGTTAACGTGGAGATAAAGCAAGGCATCGGTCCGGTGATCGCTGATCCGATTGCTTCACTGGAGCAAGTGGAGAAGCTGGGTACGATCGAACCAGAAAAGGATGTTGACTTTGTTCTGGAGACGATCAGGTTGCTACGAAAGCAGCTGACGGTGCCGCTGATTGGTTTCAGCGGTGCGCCGTTCACCTTGGCGAGCTATTTAATTGAAGGCGGTCCGTCAAAGAATTACAATAAGGTGAAAGCATTCATGTATTCGCAGAACGAAGCATGGCAGCTATTGATGGACAAGCTCGGTGATATGATCATTTCCTATGTCAAAGCACAAATTGCTGCCGGCGCGCAGGCGATTCAGATCTTTGACTCCTGGGTGGGCGTGCTGAATCAGGAAGATTACCGAATGTATGTCAAGCCGATCATGCACCGGATTTTTACAGAGCTAAAGGGAGAAGGCGTTCCGCTGATCACTTTTGGTGTCGGGGCTAGGCATCTGACAAAGGATTGGAATGACCTTCCGGTAGATGTTGTCGGCTTGGACTGGCGCTATCCGATTCAGGAAGCCCGCAAAGACGGGATCACCAAAGCGGTGCAAGGAAATCTTGATCCATGTGTCTTGATGGCGTCTTGGAATGTCATCGAGGAAAAAGCAAAAGCAATTATCGATCAAGGGATATCCCAGCCTGGATTTATCTTTAATTTAGGGCACGGTGTTTTTCCTGAAATCCAGCCGGAAACACTGAAACGGTTGACAAGCTTCGTACATGAGTACTCTGCTGAAAAAATAAATTCTGGCAAATGACTTTGTCTAAAGAGGTGTGTGCAGGATGAAAAAAACAATCGGGCTGCTCGTTATGGCATATGGAACGCCCAGAACCATCGAGGAAATCGAACCGTATTATACGCATATTCGCAGAGGACGAAAGCCGTCAAAGGAACAGCTGGAGGATTTGATTGAGCGCTATGAAGCAATCGGCGGCGTTTCACCACTGGCCAAGATCACCACGGAACAAACAGACAAGCTGGAGATAGAGCTGAACCGGCGGTTTGACAAAATACAATTTCAAGCTTACCAAGGCTTGAAGCATATCGATCCGTTTATTGAAGAAGCGATTCAGCAAATGAAAGCGGATGGACTGGAAGATGCTGTCAGCATTGTGTTGGCGCCGCATTATTCCACTTTCAGCGTAAAATCGTATAATGAACGGGCAATAAATGAGGCGGAAGCGATTCAAGGTCCGACAATCGCCTGTATCGACAGTTGGCATACTGAACCGGCGTTTATCGACTATTGGGCCGGCCGGATCGAGGAAGCGAGAGCGCAAATGTCGGAGGAAGAAAGAGAAAACCACGTCGTAATCTTCTCGGCTCACAGCCTGCCGGAGCGCATCTTACAGCACGGAGATCCGTATCCTGAGCAACTGGCGGAGACTGCAAAAATGATTGCAGAAAAAGCGGGGATCGAGAACTATGCAGTCGGCTGGCAAAGCGAGGGTAATACCCCGGAATCGTGGCTCGGACCAGATGTGCAGGACTTAACAAGGGATTTGTACGAAGAACATCGCTGCGCTGCGTTTGTCTATTGTCCTGTCGGTTTTGTCGCCGATCATTTGGAAGTGCTTTATGATAATGATTACGAATGTAAAGTCGTTACCGATGAATTGGGAGTAGGATATTACCGCCCGCCAATGCCGAACGCACAGGACGAATTTATCAACTTGCTGGCAACGGTGGTTGAAAAAAAAGTCAAAGGTGCCGAGTGAGATGAATAGTAAACGAATCGCGGTTGTTGGCGGAGGACTGACTGGCTTAAGCGCGGCCTATTATTTACAGAAAGAAATCGGGGAAAAGGGGCTGGACATGGAGTTCACCCTATATGAAGCGTCCGCCAGGCTCGGCGGTAAAATAAAAACAGACTATACTGACGGTTTTGTCATTGAACTTGGACCCGATTCCTTTTTGGCAAGAAAACAAAGTGCTTCCATTCTGGCGAAAGAGGTCGGGCTTGGAAGCACTCTCGTTCATAACAGTTCCGGACAATCCTACATTTTACATGAAGGCAAGCTCTATCCAATGCCGGGGGGAGCGATCATGGGTATTCCGACGCAGTGGGGACCGTTTTTGAAGACACGATTGTTTACTCCTTTGGGAAAAATCCGTGCTGCCGGCGATTTATTTTTCCCGAAAACGATGAAGGACGGAAAAGACGTGTCACTCGGTACGTTTTTTCGCAGCCGGCTAGGAAACGAAGTTGTCGACCGCTTGATCGAACCGCTTTTATCCGGTATTTACGCAGGGGATATTGACAAGCTCAGCCTCCAGGCAACCTTCCCGCATTTTCAGCAGTTGGAGGAGAAATACCGCAGCTTGATTCTCGGCATGAAATCGAATATCGCGAAGCAACAGAGCGGCGCTCAGCCAGCGCAAAAGAAAGGGAAAGGAAAGGGAATGTTCCTGTCGCTCACCGGAGGCTTGCAATCGTTGGTTGACGGTGTGGAAAACAAGCTGGAAAAAGGTGTTGTGCAAAAAAACAAGCAGCTTGTGGAAGTGACGAAAAACGGTTCTTCTTATCGTCTTCGTTTTGATGATGGTGATGTGGATGAAGCAGACTGTCTGATTTTTGCCACCCCTCACCATGTCACTTACCGATTGTTGAAGCAGTACTCGTTCGCTGAGTTTTTGCATCAGATACCATCAACCTCCGTCGCAACGGTTGCTTTGGCGTATCGGCACGATGCGCTGAAAAAGGACATCGACGGCTCTGGGTTTGTTGTATCAAAAAAATCAAAGTACTCGATCACTGCCTGCACGTGGACGCACCGGAAATGGGCGCACTCTTCTCCGGAAGGCTATGCTCTGTTAAGAGGCTATGTCGGACGTGCCGGGGATGAAGCCATTGTGGAGAAATCGGATGACGAAATCGTGTCAGCTGTACTGAAGGATTTGAATCAAATGATGGAGATCGACGGACAGCCGCAGTTTTACCGCATCACCCGATGGAAAAAGTCGATGCCGCAATATGAAGTCGGGCATTTGGACAGCCTGAAACGAGTATATGAAGGTGTCGGGCGGGAGCTTCCGGGAGTATTTTTAACAGGGGCTTCCTACGGGGGAATCGGGCTTCCTGATTGCATCGATCAAGGGAAGCGGACGGCAGAAAAAGTCATTCACCATCTCGGTGAATAAAGGAACTCCTTGCAGGAAACAGATAAGGATGCACGCAATACGGGAAACAGATCATTCGTTGTGCAGCGATCAGGCTATGAAACGGCTGGTTGCTGCACTTTTTTGTGTTCATTTTTAAAAATTGTTTGCTGTTAGCTAGTCAGACTCTGGCGTGAAGAAGTCCAATAGCAACAAAATTTTGGAAAACAGCCTTTTCATTTTACGCGCTGTCGGGGCAGCGGGGCGATCCGGTGTCATTATTTTCACAAGAGAGCAAAAGTTTTTTTGTAGAAAATTAACGAATCTATCGCGTAATATGTCGAAAAAAAGAGGACTCGAGATTATCTTGACTTAATATAGATGAATATTACTTTCTTTGTCGGAAAGTTCTTTATCCACAGACTCTACATCTACTTTATACTTAATGATGGACTAGATGTAGAGGTGGAAAACTAAAATGATGACTTGCCAAAAAAATGTATTAGCCACACATTTGGACAAATTTAAAACTGCAATCGTTGCGGAAATCGTTGCAACATTTAAGGAGTTTTTCGGAAGCTGTCATGTTGATACGAGAGTATTAACCTCGGAAGTAACCAAACTTTTTGATTGCTTTCTCGCAAAGCTGACGGGCAGTGTAGAATGTGACATCCTCTCTTCAGGTGTGAAAATAGAGACATACCGCATCCGTGGAAATATTGCCGTCACCGACTTATTCGCCTTTCTTGATGATTCCCGTTCCATCGTGGAGAACTGGGTATGGAAGCAGCAGCTTGATATTATTGAAAAAACGAACGGAATTGCCAAATTAAATGAAGTGTATATTGAATTATATAAAGCTATTTCCTTGTACTCCGACAAACAGCGAAAGGAAGAGTTGCATAAAAAAAATCAGGAAATGGACAAACTATTGGAGGATCGTGCGCAAATATTAACGAAGCTGTCGAACAGTTTTGCCCACGAAATACGTAATCCTCTTACTTCTATTAAAGGGTTTATTCAGTTGTTGGAAAGCCGGTTGGAAAAGCCGGCTCATGAACGAATGTATTTTCAATATATCAACCAAGAAATAAAAGAGCTGGAAGAACAAGTGAACCAAATATTATATTTGTCCAACAGAAAAAATCATGAAGATTACCGGCTGCGAAAGATTTCATTGAATTCGCTCGTCATTCACGCGCTGAAAACATTCAAGCCGATCTTTAATGATCACCGCATTCAAGTCGATGTAAAACTGATGCATCATCTCGTGATCAACGGCGTGGAGGATCAGTTGAAGCTGGCGCTTTACAAGCTGATTCAAAATGCGATTGACGCCTTGATGTTGCGGGACCTGGAACGGAAAATAAAAATCGTATTGTATGAAGATAATAATGATATTTGCTTAAGCATTTCCAATAATGGTCCGCCGATTTCTTCCCTGATCAAAAACAGTATTTTTGACCCGTTTGTAAGTACGAAAGAACTGGGGAAAGGTATCGGCCTCGCCATCACGAAGCAAATTGTCGAGAAGCATGACGGAACGATCCATTGCTGGTCAAAGGGACAGTGGACTACGTTTAAGCTTTCTTTTAAGTTGGGCCATGTGAGTATCGGGAGCCAAAAATGAGAGGAAAAAGGAATGCGGCAGCCCGTCCAACCGTGTTTGCCCGATGGTACCCTGCATCATCACGGATGATTTGCCTGTGTAAGCAGGAGCGGCATTTTTCCGGAACCAGAGCAGCTGCTTTTCAGTTGCTGAGACGTGACGGCTTTTTTTCATTGGAAAAAAAGCTGGCTTTTTACCTTTACCCTGTTCAACAAGGCAATGCTTCCGCTCGATGCATTGTGTTTGTTCAAAAAGATAAAGAACGTTCTTTGGGAATAAACACTTTCCATCGCGCTTTATCGCGTTTTTATGATAAAATGATCCATGAAAGTGTGTGGTTCAAAAAAGGAGGACATATCAGAATACCTTCTGCGAGTTGACGAAGCTTTAGGAGTGTTATTATGACAAAGGATTGGGACGTCGTAGACGTTTTACGGCACAACAGGCATGACTGGCTGAATAAATTGCAGCTTATCAAGGGGAATCTGGATATCGGACGGATTCAAAAAGCGGAGAGCATTATCGATGAGATTATCCAACAAGCAAAAAATGAAAGTGATTTATCCAACTTAACGACGAATAAATTAGCGGAACGCTTATTGCTGTTTAATTGGGAAAGTCACCCGTATGTTCTTGCTTTTGAAGCGCTGGTCGGAGAGAAAAACTGGGAAGAAAAAGAAGAGCTCATCCTTTCCTTTCTAGACGAGGTCTTTTTTCTGTTTGATGAATATGCAAAATCCGGCGAAGATAATCAGTTAATGCTCATTTTAAAAGATATGAACGGTATTGAAATGGATATCGATTTCCAAGGAACGATTATGATTGTGGAAAAATGGAAAGCGGATATTGAAAAGCTTTTGTCCGATTATCACTTATATATTGATAATGTGGAATGGGATGAAGGCGGCTGTTTTTTCTCATCTTCATTTGATAAATAGCAGCCGGAGAAATGATGAGGTGAAAGCGCATGTTTGTAGATAAGGTAAAGATATATGTAAAAGGCGGCGACGGCGGCAACGGGATCGTTGCCTACCGCCGTGAAAAATATGTACCGGACGGCGGACCGGCCGGCGGCGACGGCGGTAAAGGCGCGGATGTCGTTTTTATCGTGGACGAAGGCTTAAGAACATTAATGGATTTCCGCTATCAGCGTCATTTTAAAGCGGAGCGCGGCGAGAACGGGCGCCCGAAAAATCAACATGGAAAAAGCCGTGAAGCGATGGAAGTCAAGATTCCTCCTGGGACGACGGTGACGGACGAAGACACCGGGAAAGTCATCGCCGATTTAACGGAACACGGACAAAGAGCGGTCATTGCCCACGGCGGCAGAGGCGGCAGAGGCAACTCCAGATTCGCAACTCCGGCAAATCCGGCACCGGAAATTGCGGAAAACGGGCAACCGGGGCAAGAAAGAAATCTTATTTTGGAGCTGAAGGTGTTGGCGGATGTCGGTCTCGTAGGCTTTCCGAGTGTCGGAAAGTCGACGCTGCTTTCGGTTGTATCGGCGGCGCGGCCGAAGATTGCCGATTATCATTTCACGACATTGACTCCAAATTTAGGGGTCGTGGAAACGGATGATCAACGCAGCTTTGTCATGGCTGATTTGCCGGGGCTTATCGAAGGGGCACATTCCGGAGTCGGGCTGGGTCATCAGTTTTTACGCCATATTGAACGGACGAGGGTCATCGTCCATGTGATTGACATGAGCGGCTTGGAAGGAAGAGATCCTTATGATGATTATGTCACCATCAATGAGGAACTGGAGCAATATAATTTACGGCTGATGGAACGACCGCAAATTATTGTTGCCAATAAAATGGATATCCCGGCTGCGGAGGAAAATCTTGAGCTGTTTCGTGAAATGCTGGGAGACGATGCCCCCGATATATTTCCCATCTCGGCAGTTACAAAAAAAGGGGTGTCCGGTCTGCTTCTGAAAATTGCCGATAAATTGGAAACGGCGCCGGAGTTTCCGCTATACAGTGAAGAAGATATCGAACAGCGGGTTGTGTATAAATTTGAAAAGCAGGAAGATCCATTTCATATTTCCCGTGACGATGACGGTGCGTTTGTCATTGAAGGGCACGGCATTGAAACGATCTTTAAGATGACGGATTTCGGACGCGACGACTCGGTAAAACGGTTTGCCCGCCGAATGCGCCATATGGGAATCGACGATGCTTTGCGAGAGCGGGGAGCAAAGGACGGCGACACTGTCCGGATATTGAATTACGAGTTTGAATTTGTGGAGTAAACCGGCACGAAACGGTGCTTTAAAGTGGTTCAGCATAACGTGGAGAGAACACCGCAGATTACAGTGGTAATTAACCGCGAATACAACGAAAACACGCTTGTACACGGAACGGCAGCCTGGCAAGCAGTGACAGTGGAAATATCATCAACCGCGAAACGGCTTTCGCTCTATCATCAATAGAGCTGAGGCCGTTTCGCATTCTTCAATCCTCCATTACTAATACGTTTTGTGATAACAAATCGCAAAGGGTGATTCTTCTACTTTTTCTTCATTTTTGAATTCCAAAATATCCCCCGGCTGATACTCTAAAGCGTTACAAATAGCATTTAATGTTGAAAAGCGAACGGCTTTCGCTTTCCCGTTTTTCAGAACAGAAAGGTTAGGCATTGTAATCCCGACTCTGGCGGATAGCTCTGTTACACTCATTTTTCTTTTTCCCAGCATGACATCAATGTTATGATTAAAACCGAAACAGGTATTGTCAACAAAATGTCTGAACCTTATAATGAAGTGATAGTAACAAGACGGGTGGTGAAAGGTATGCGGAAACGAACGGACCAATTTTACTTAGTTCGTGAAGACATGCTTCCGGAAGCAATGCTGAAAACAGTGAGAGTGAAGGAATTGCTGGACAGCGGAAAATGCGAGAAAATCAATACCGCCGTAAAACAGGTGGATTTAAGCCGCAGTGCATTTTATAAGTATAAAGACGGCATATTTCCCTTTCATACAATGTTGAAAGAAAAAATTATTACGCTTTCGATTTATTTGGAAGACCGGTCCGGGGCACTGTCAAAGCTGTTGTCACTGATTGCGCAAACAGGGGCAAATGTGTTAACGATCAATCAAACCATTCCATTGCAGGGCAAGGCAACGATTACACTATCCATTGAAACAGCTGCCATGAATGCAGATGTCTCGGTACTATTAAATAAAATTGAACAGCTTGATTCCGTTGTTAAAGTGGAACTGATTGGTTCAGGAACTTAGATAGAGGGAGCGATTTTTTTATGGAAGTAAAAGTAGGTTATTTAGGCCCAGCCGGATCGTTTACAGAACAGGCAGCAAAGGCGATTTTTGCCAATGAAAAAAGAGTTCCCTTCCGCACGATTCCCGACTGTATTGATGCAGTCAACGATCATCTTGTAGACTATGCCGTTGTTCCGCTGGAAAATGCCATTGAAGGCTCAGTAAACATTACGCTGGATTATTTGATTCATCACCAGCGCATGACGATGACAGCTGAAGTAACGGCGCCAATTTATCAACACCTAATGGTTAGAAAGGAGCACGTTTCCGTTTGGAAGGAAGCCGCAACGGTTTTTTCCCACCCGCAGGCGATTGCCCAATGTCATCACTTCCTGCGAAACAATCTTCCCGATGCCACGATAACGTATTCGGTATCCACTGCGGAAGCTGCGAAGCATGTAAGCGAGCAGCTTGATGGCGTTTTTGCGGCGATTGCCAATGAGATAGCAGCCAAGGAATACGGCTTGGAAATCGTTCAGTCGGAAATCAACGACTATGACAACAACTCCACCCGCTTTATCGTCCTGAAAAAAGGAGTCATGGGAGAGGAGACCTTTTCCGGCTTAGACCACTCAACATATAAAACGACCCTCATGGTGACGTTGCCTTCCGATTTTTCCGGGGCGCTTCATCAAGTGCTTTCTGCGTTTGCCTGGCGAAAGCTTAACTTGAGCAAAATTGAATCCCGGCCGATGAAAACAGGCTTGGGCAACTATTTTTTCATCATTGATGTGGAGATGAAAATGGATAAGGTTTTGCTTGCCGGAGCATGTGAAGAGATCAAGGCGTTAGGGTGCGGAGTAGATATATTAGGAAGCTATCCATGCTTTGAGTGGAAGGCGCTGGAAGCGGAAAATGGTGCGTTAAAGTAGCTAAAACGACAAGGATGCAAAATAAAGTAAGGTAGCAGGAACGGGGTCGGACAACGATCCCGTTTTTTCAGTGCGCTCTTAGCGACTGCGATAATGAAAAAGCGCGGAACAGCATTAAAACACAGCAGCCATATAAAACAGCTTCTGCTTAGTTCTGTTTAAAAATTTGTTTTTTATAAAAAGGTGTGACGATTCGCCCAAATCAGCATAAGATGTAGTGACATTGTATGGGAGGGATCTTACAAAGTGAGAATTCATATTGTTCAAAAAGGAGATACCCTTTGGAAGCTTGCGCAAAAATACGGAGTGGAGTTTGAAGCATTAAAGGCTGCCAACAACCACCTTAATAACCCGGATCTCATCATGCCTGGAATGAAAGTGAAAATTCCTAGCGGCGGTGTGCAAGCGAAAAAGGAAAATGTTTATCAAACAGGGAAAAAAGAGGCACCGATAACAAAAGAAGTACCGATGAAGGAAGCGCCGCCGCCCTCTTTAAAACCGGAAAAAGAAAAGCCTGTACCTGTTCCGTCCGCGCCAAAAGTTCCGATAGCAAAGCCGGCACCATCATACCATTTGCAAAAAACAGACATGAATTTCAATATTTACAACAAGATGGAAAAGGAGATTAAGATACCTGCACCTCCTAAAGTGCCGAAGCCGAAAGAAATTCCGAAAGTGGAAGTGCCGCCGCCTGTAAAGAAGCCGATGGAACCGAAACCGAAGCCGAAGCCGTTTCCACCTAAAAAATTTCCAGTGAAGCAGCCGTTGTTTGCCGATTGCTATCCGGTTCCGCCGTTTTATTCCGGCTGCTTTCCGTGCCCGCCGCCATATCCTGTATATCATCACCAGTATCCGATGCCGATGCCTGCACCGATGATTCATGGATATCCGGCTATGTCTCCTTATGCGATCCCGTATCCGGGGCAAATGCCGATGCAGGCGGATGATAATATGGATGATGTTGCTCCTGATTATCAGCCAGACGCGGCCGGTTATGGAGATGTAACAACACAGCAAATTCAACCGCAGCAGGCAATGGTTCCGCAAACGCCAATGAATATGAACTTTCCTTCGCAAAGCGGGTATGCTGGAATGCCGATGCCGCCGGGAGGCTATCATCCAATGGCAACGATGCCGCAGATGCCGCATTACGCTCCTCACCCTTATCCGGCATTATGGCGCGATGAAGAGGATTCAGAAGAAGAATTTGATTAACTGTCTGGCGAAGTGAGCGGAAAAGGAGATGTTGGCGTGCAAATGCAATCATGATGAATCTGCGCAGTCCACAAAGCGGTTCATGATTAACGCTATTCAAGAACAAGAGCAAGTGTTTTCCATAAGATCACGGGAGCATCACATAGGTGAAAAACCTTTGTGATGTTTTTTTATGGTTAAGGAAAGTAGCACAATTACCTATAAATAACAGAATCAAACCATCTCCTCCTAGACAACCTAAGGAGTGAAAGGAGGTCAATATGAAAAAAATCGCATTGAGTTTAACTGCTGCTGGTATATTGTTTGCCGGCGTAGCCGGCTGCGGCGATGTTAATGATGCTGGAATGGATGATACACAAAGAGGATATGGCACAAACCAAACCCGGGGATGGGACAGAACCACTGGCTTCGGAGCTGATCAGGGCAGAGTGAATGAACACACTGATCGAGGGTTTATTCAGGAAGGCCGTGGGCAAACCGGCTTTGGTGGAGGAACCGGGTATGGCACAGGATATAATACTCAGGTGCGCGTACCGGGGCAACAAAACGGAGCTTTGACCCGTGAACGGGGATTCGGCAGTGTTTATGACTATCAGACGGGCAACCGCAATCCAGGTACCGGAATACATGGACAAAACCGTGCCAACCGCGGCCGAACCACTGCCTATGCGGCAAGAGAGAACGTAGAGCTTCGTGGATTCAGCCGGGGAATAACCGGGAATGATCGTCCGGGAATGATTGATGAAAACGGAGTATTAAACGATCAATATAATGCACGTGATATCAGATCAATGTATCGTCGACAAAACCGCAATGTCCAGCACCGTTCGCAGTTCGGCAATGATGGAGCACGCTTAAACGAAGGAACCCGTGGAACGCAAGGGATGAACCGGCGAAACCAGGGTACACAAGGTTTAAATCGGAAAAATCAAGGAACGCAAGGAATGAATCGGCGGAACCAGGGAAAACAAGGTTTAAACCGTCAAAACGAGGGAACACGCGGGCTTAATCGTGGAGCGTCGGAAGAGCTCCGGAAAAACGGCGCCAAGCACCTGGACCATGGTAAATATGATGCTAAAGCCATTCAGGACGGACAGGGAGACTGGTTTTATAATGGTGACGAAGATGAGAACAATGATGGCCGGCTTTCCCGGAGGATTTCGCAACGGTTAACCGGTATGAATGATTTACGAGATCCGCGTGTTATTGTCCGTGGCAACAATGTCGTCATCGGTACAGAAACGGATGGAGATGCCAACCGTCTGCAAAACAATCTTCGCAATGACCTAAGCGGACTGGCGGGGAATCGTGACATCCATGTTGTAACCGATCGGGATCGTGTAAGAAATATCCGTGACATGGATGATCGGATTCGCGCAGGGGAGCCGTTTGAAGAATTCGCAGACACGTTTAACGATATGCTGCAGGATATCGGAAGAGCTGCCCGGCGTCCATTTGAACAAAGTCGATGATTTTTTTGACCCAAACATAATGAGCTGTTGCTGCAAGGGTGACGCAAAAAGTCGAACGGACTTTTTCGTTGCCCTCATTTTTTGCGGACGAAATGAAAAAGAAAAATACGGATATTATTTCGGCGGTTTGGAAATCCTATCAATAAAGGTACAACCTTATTGTATTTCCAACGAACATGAGGAGGCGTCATGACATGAACAGGGCACGGACGTTTTCAAATAAAGGCGGCTCATTTCAACTTTATTTGCGACTGTTTCTCGTGACATTCAGCTTATTTTTATATCTCTCGCTTTTGGCATTTACCGTATCAGCGGAAAGCCGGAGTGCAACGTCCGTCGACAACGAACCCAAATCCGTGGAAGTGATCTTGCAGCGGCAATACTTGGATGGCGAAATAAGTGAGGAAATTGTTCTAGAAACTATTTGGTCGATGGAAGATTTCTGGGCATATTATCATGACTGGCAGCTCATTGATCAAAACGATGTGCAAGTCATTTTTCGCAAGGAATTAAACGATATCTCACCTCTGTTAAAAATAAACGGCTACTTCGGCTTGGCGGAAGACGGAACATTGAATATTTACAATGGAAAACCTGAGGACAATAATGTGATTCAATCTTTCTTTCAAGTAAATACAAGCCGGTTAAAGAGTCATTTGCATCAGGATTTACTTAAAGGAATTCCGGTAACATCGAAGGATCATTACATTCAAGTGTTGAAAATGGTGGAGAAGTATGCGGTAACTGAAATGTAACAGCGAACAGGAGCAATATCGTTTGTGATAACAGCCATCAAACCGATCTTTTGGAACATAACATAGATGTAATGAAAGAGCTGCCTCGCGGGCGGTTTCTTTTTTTTGCCGGTACTTGCTGCCTTTTTGGCTGCCGACGTACTGAACTGAACAACGTTTTAAGCGGAAGTGCAATGCCGTTATATTCAGAGCACAGCTTCTTGTGTTAGAATAGAAATGTATGTTCTCGTAAATGAGGGAGTAAAAATAGAAGAAGAGGGGAAACAGCTCGTGATTGATTGTTTAACAGGGAAGGTTATCCACATTGAAGTCGATTCCATTGTGATCGAAGTAAATGATATCGGCTATTTAGTGTATTGTGCCAACCCTTACCGTTTTCAGGAATCGCTGCATCAAAAAATAACTGTTTATACATATCAGCATGTCAGGGAGGACATTCTCCGTTTATACGGCTTTCTGGCAAGGGAAGAGAAACGACTGTTTGAAAAACTGCTGCAAGTGTCCGGAATCGGTCCAAAAGGAGCGCTGTCAATCCTTGCTGTCGGCGAGCCACAGATGGTGGTTCAGGCTATTGAAGAGGAAGATGAAGGATTCCTCGTGAAATTTCCTGGAGTCGGCAAGAAAACAGCCCGGCAAATTATTCTTGATTTAAAAGGAAAGCTGCCGGAATTTCTGCCGTCTTATGCAGACGACGGCACGGCAGCGGGAGGAAAAACAGCAAATGAAAAGCAGCTTAACCAAGAGCTGGAAGAAGCGATGGAAGCATTGAAAGCGTTAGGCTACATGGAGCGGGAGCTGAAGAAAGTGGCACCTGCCTTGCAAAAAGAAACGTTGACTACCGACGGTTATATTAAGTTAGCTTTGCAATTAATGTTAAACGGATAGACGGATGCCGGATGAAACACGATAAATCGGAGGAAGATAAACATGGAAGATCGCATTGTCAGCGGTGAGGCCCAGGAGTTGGAGGAATGGGAGGAAAGGAGTCTGCGCCCGCAAACATTAGCACAATACATCGGTCAGGAAGCGGTAAAAGCCAACTTGACGGTCTTTATTCAAGCAGCAAAAATGCGTGAAGAATCATTGGATCACGTGTTGTTATACGGACCGCCGGGACTGGGGAAGACGACGTTATCGATGATTATCGCAAATGAAATGGGTGTCAATCTCCGTACGACATCAGGCCCGGCGATTGAACGTCCTGGAGATTTGGCCGCGATTTTGACGGCGCTGGAACCGGGGGACGTGTTATTTATTGATGAAATCCATCGATTGAATCGTTCCGTTGAAGAAGTGCTGTATCCGGCAATGGAAGATTTTTGTCTGGATATTGTTATCGGGAAAGGGCCGTCTGCAAGGTCGGTCCGGCTCGATCTTCCGCCGTTCACCCTCGTTGGCGCCACCACTCGCGCGGGGATGTTATCCGCACCGCTGCGGGATCGCTTTGGTGTCGTCAGCAGGCTGCAATACTATACTGAAGCGGAGCTGGCTGAAATCGTTGAAAGAACGGCGGAGGTAATGGATGTTCCAATAATAAGAGACGCCGGCTATGAAATTGCCCGGCGTTCACGGGGAACGCCGAGAATTGCCAACAGGTTGTTGCGGAGAGTGCGTGACTTTGCCCAAGTAAGAGGAAACGGGGAGGTCGATTTGGAAGTTGCGCAACAAGGGCTGGAATTGTTGATGGTGGATCAGTTAGGATTGGATGAAATTGACCATAAATTATTGCTGGCTGTGATTGAAAAATTTCGCGGCGGTCCAGTAGGGCTGGATACAATTGCGGCAACGATTGGAGAAGAGGCACACACTATCGAGGATGTTTATGAGCCGTATTTACTGCAAATCGGTTTTATTCAGCGCACGCCGCGGGGAAGAGTCGTTACGCCGCAAGCGTATAAGCATTTGCATCTGGAGGTGCCGGAGAGTTGAACCAAATACCGAAACTCCTGATTACATTAGGGATAGTGCTGGTCGTTGTCGGTCTTCTCTGGCAGCTTGGCGGGAAATTTTTCTCCCTTGGCAAGCTGCCGGGAGATATCGTGATTAAAAAAGGGAGCACAACGGTTTATTTTCCGATAATGACGTCAATTATTATCAGTATTATTTTATCTGTAGTGCTATTTATCATCGGACGTTTCCGCTAATGAAATATGTTCGTAAATAATGAAAGGTAGAGAATGCAATGGATATATCACAATTTGATTTTCACCTGCCGGAGGAGTTGATAGCACAAACTCCTTTAAAGGATCGGACGGCTTCCAAGCTGTTAGTTTTGCACAGGAAAACCGGCAGGAAAGAGCATCGCCATTTCCGGGATCTGCTGGATTACTTGACTCCGGGTGATGTGATTGTATTGAATGACACGAAAGTATTGCCAGCGAGACTGTTTGGTGTAAAGGAAGAGACGGGAGCCAAAATTGAAATATTGCTGCTGAAGGATGAAGGGGAGCACACATGGGAAGTGCTGGCCAAGCCTGCCAAGCGGTTGAAAGCCGGGACGCAAATCAGCTTCGGAGACGGAAAGCTTGTGGGAACATGCGTCGGAGAAGCCCCCGATGGCCTGCGGAAAATAAAATTCACATTTTCCGGTATTTTTAATGAAATTCTCGATCAACTGGGACAGATGCCGCTGCCTCCTTACATTCAAGAGCAATTGGAGGAGCAGGAACGTTACCAGACTGTTTATGCCAAACACAGCGGTTCGGCAGCCGCACCCACTGCGGGACTTCATTTTACGAAAGAATTCCTGGAAAATGTGAAGGAGAAAGGGATAAACATCGTCTATGTCACACTCCATGTCGGTCTTGGCACTTTCCGGCCGGTAGCCGTCGAAAATATTGAAAAACATGAGATGCATGCGGAATATTATGAAATGACGGAGCGAACCGCCGAAGTACTGAACGCGGCGAAGGAACAAGGAAATAACATTGTTGCAGTCGGAACGACCTCCGCAAGAACATTGGAAACGATCGCAACTAAACATCACGGCCACTTTCAAGCATCTTCCGGTTGGACAGACATTTTTATTTACCCGGGCTATATGTTTAAAGGAATCGACGGTCTTTTGACAAATTTCCATTTGCCGAAATCCACGCTCGTGATGCTCGTCAGCGCGTTTGCGGGACGGGAAAATACTTTAAGCGCCTATTCCGAAGCGGTTGATAGGAAATACCGCTTCTTCAGCTTTGGCGATGCCATGCTGTTGTTATAAAAATGAGAAAGAAGGAAGTGAAGTAATGGCCGCCATTACATATGAACATATAAAAACGTGTAAACAATCGGGAGCAAGGCTTGGCATCGTTCACACCCCCCACGGCTCCTTTGAAACCCCAATGTTTATGCCGGTGGGGACCCTTGCCACCGTGAAGACGATGAGTCCCGAAGATTTAAAGGACATGGGAGCAAAAATCATTTTAAGCAATACATACCATCTTTGGCTCCGGCCGGGAAACGAAATAATTAAAGAAGCCGGGGGACTGCACCGGTTCATGAACTGGGATCGGCCGATTTTGACCGATTCCGGCGGATTTCAAGTGTTCAGCTTAAGCGATATGCGAAAAATAACCGAGGAAGGGGTGGAATTTCGCAACCATTTAAACGGGGAGCGTTTATTCCTTACCCCTGAGAAATGCATGGAGATTCAAAATGATCTTGGCCCCGACATCATGATGGCATTTGACGAATGTCCGCCGTACCCTGCCGAATATGATTATCTGAAAGCTTCCGTCGAGAGGACAAGCCGCTGGGCGGAGCGCTGTCTTAAAGCGCACAAGCGTCCGGAAGATCAAGGGCTGTTCGGGATTGTTCAAGGTGGAGAGTATGAAGATCTGCGTCGTCAAAGCGCCGAAGATTTAATATCACTTGACTTTCCTGGATACGCTGTCGGCGGCCTGTCCGTCGGTGAGCCGAAGGAAGTGATGAACCGTGTGCTTGAATTTACCACGCCGCTGCTTCCTGCCGACAAACCGAGGTATTTGATGGGAGTAGGGTCCCCGGACTCGCTGGTGGACGGTTCAATCCGCGGCATTGATATGTTTGATTGTGTCCTGCCGACAAGGATTGCAAGGAACGGTACGCTGATGACCAGTACGGGAAGATTAGTTGTGCGTAATGCAAAATATGCCCGCGATTACCGCCCGCTTGATGAAAATTGTGATTGCCACGTTTGCCAAAATTACAGTCGGGCGTATATCCGTCACTTAGTAAAATGCGGGGAAACTTTCGGTTTCAGGCTGACGACGTATCATAATTTGTATTTTTTGTTGAAATTAATGGAAAATATCCGTCAGGCTATTCGCGAGGATCGTCTGTTAGATTACCGCGAAGAATTTTTTGAAGCTTACGGCTTCAACAAGCCTGATGCAAAAAATTTTTGATCACGCTCTTCTAGTATTTGTTCAAAAAGGCAATGGTTCCGCTCGATGCGCCCAATTCCGCCAAAGTGCTGCCCACGTCCTGCATCTGCGGTTACTCGATGCAAATTTACTCGACGAAGCACATTCAGGTTGCATTTGTGAGCAACGGCGGAATGTCACCATCCTGGTTCCGAGAAAATCACTCACAGCCGGCCTAAAAAGAATGCATCGGCTTCACTCATTGCTTCGTATTTGTTCAAAAAGATAAAAAGCGATCTTTTTGAACAAATACTTCTAGTGTTTTTTTCCTCGTCGACAGGTTTTTTATTGATTTTACGGTCACAATCTGTCTACAATAGTACGGGAAGACAAGTTTGCTAACTTGCGATCCAGGAATTGATCATTGCAGCCGTAAAAGCTGAGGTATTCGTCACTGAAAGGGGTGAAATACATAATGGAATTAGCACAGCCGATAATCATGCTAGTATTAATGTTTGCGATTTTTTATTTCCTTTTGATCCGTCCGCAACAGAAACGACAAAGGAAAATTCAGGAAATGCACACTGCGTTGCAAAAGGGTGACAAAATTGTAACGATTGGTGGTATACATGGGACGATTGATGCGATCGATGAAAATCGTATCGTAGTCGATGTAAGCAATGGAACAAAGCTGACGTTTGACCGTCAGGCGGTACGCGATGTGATTAATCAAGACTAATAAAAAATACGAGGGTGTCACGGAAGGCTTCAGCCATTTGTGACACCCTCGTTTGCATAAGGGGTGTCTCAAAAGGGAAAACCCCCTTTTGAGACACTCCATTTAAAACGATTCTCCTCTGATGTTGACACCGATCATGCCGCCGATGACAGCAACGATGACATATCCCCCGTGAATAGCCCACTGCTGAAGATCGAATCCGTGATTATAGCCTAAAAACTGCACCAGAAAAATAATTAATGTATATAGAACAGATGTTGCCGCACCAGCTAGCCAGCCCTTCTGACCGGATCTGCCGCCGGATATAAAACCGCCGATAAAGACTGCCACAAAAGAAAACAGAAACAATATCCAAGTAAAATTCCCTTCTTGCAGTGAAGTAAAGCGCAGCAGCACAGAACTGATTAAACTGGCTGCGATAACGAGGACGAGTATCGTTAAAATTCCGTATAAAGCGCTGCTGAACAGGCGTTGTTGCATCAATATCCCTCCTAAATCAATCTCTTCATTCTATGCATATTCAACGTATACATTTTTAGACGAGCTTTTTATGGAAGGAAGGGATGAGCTTTCGTTTTCAATACATGATTGTCCTTGCCCGTTCATACAATGTATGGAATGGACGGGAGGGACAGGTTAATGGAATGGATTTTTGCCGTTGTCATCTTTGTTATCAGCTATATTTTTATCATCACGGAAAAGCTGAATCGCGCGCTTGTCGCCTGTGTCGGCGGTGTGTTTATGCTGTTTCTTGGCGTATTGGATTTAAATGCGGCGTTTTTGGAACACATCGATTGGCATACTATCGTGCTGCTGCTGTCGATGATGATTCTCGTTTCGATAACAAGTCAAAGCGGCTTTTTTGAATTCATCGCAGTATCTTTGGCAAAGTTGATAAAAGGAAGGCCCGTAGCGCTTCTGATCATGATATCCACGTTGACAGCGGTGGGATCGGCTTTTTTAAACAATGTAACGACGGTGCTATTGATCGTTCCGATAGTTTTGACATTAACAGCAATGCTTCATATATCGGCGATACCTTATTTGCTAGCGGTAATACTGGCATCCAATATCGGCGGCACTGCGACGCTGATCGGTGATCCGCCGAATTTGATGATCGGCCAGGCAGTGAGCCACCTGACTTTTAATGATTTTATCATCAATCTTGGTCCGATTGTTGTTATCATTTATGTTGTCATCATTACCGGGGTATGCCTGCTCTACCGCCGCCAGCTCCATGTATCTGCTGAAGATCGCAAAAAGCTGATGGCAATTAACCCGAGAAGCTATTTGCAAAATCAATCGCTGCTGTTTAAGTCTGTCGCCGTATTGCTTTTGACGACGGTCGGGTTTATCGTCCAGCCTTGGCTGAATGTGGAGCTGACGAGCATTGCGATGGCAGGTGCATTGCTATTGATGCTGTTGACGCATGAAGAAAAACAGACGGAGGAAGTTTTCCAAACAGTGGAGTGGGTAACGCTTTTCTTTTTTGTCGGGCTATTCATGCTTGTCGGCGGGTTAAAAGAAGTGGGGATTATCGATGAAATCGCCAAATCAATTATATTTTATACAGAAGGGGATTTGCCGAAAACGGCGATGCTGATCCTATGGGCTTCCGGTATTTTGTCAGGGTTCGTTGACAACATCCCGTTTGTTGCCGCCATGATTCCGGTTATTCTCGAATTTCAGGACTACGGCATGACAAATTTGGATCCGCTGTGGTGGGCGCTGGCGCTAGGTGCATGTTTAGGGGGGAACGGAACGCTGATCGGTGCAAGCTCAAACGTAATAGTCGCCGGACTGGCAGTGAAAGCAAAACAGCCGTTTACGTACATGGATTTCCTGAAAATTGGCGGACCGACTGCCCTTGTCTCGTTTATTCTCTCCAGCATCTATATTTATATCCGCTATTTGATTTATTTTATGTGATGCCCTACGATATTCAGTGATCGCTGACAAGTGGTTGACAAACTTGCTGAAAGAGGAGCCGGATCACAGCGGTTGCTGGAATAAAACAACTTCCTTAGTTTCCAGCCCTTCTCATTCATTGAATGTCATCCGCTGGAAAAAATAAAACTGCGTGAATATCCTCTATGAGAAGGGGCGGTTTGCTGTGGAGATCGGTACGATAGTGACGAGAACCGTTGTGATATATGTCATTATCCTCATCGTCTTTCGGCTGATGGGAAAACGGGAAGTCGGCGAGCTGTCTGTTGTAGATTTTGTCATCTCCATCATGCTTGCAGAATTGGCGGTTATTTCAATAGAAAATGAAACGACACCGATGGTAAAGCAAATTTTACCGATGGTTGTCTTAATGATGATACAGATTTCATTGGCTTTCCTGGCGCTGAAAAGCCAAAAACTGCGCAAACTAATCGACGGAACTCCTTCCATTATCATTCGCAACGGAAAAATTGACGAGAAGGAAATGCGCAGACAACGTTATAATTTTGACGATTTGATGCAACAGTTGCGGCAAAAGGACGTAAAGTATTTGTCCGACGTGGAGTTTGCGATCCTTGAACCAACCGGTGATTTATCGATCATTAAGAAAGAAAAAGGGAGCGAAGGGAAAGCGTATGCTTCATACTTGCCGTTGCCGCTGATACTGGATGGAAAAATTCAGCATGAACATTTGGAGCAAATGGGAAAGACACAGCTTTGGCTCAGGCAGCAGCTGAGAAAACTCGGGTTCCGGGATGTAAAAAAAATTTCCTACTGTTCATTGGACGAAAATGAACAATTTTTTATCGATCTTATCGATGACTGAAGGGGAGGTTCAAAGGTCGTTTTTCCTTTGTCCCTCCTTTTTGGTGTGCAGCAGACCACTCGCATTAAAACCGGGATGCGGGAGCAGCGATCTAGCGGCTGAAAACCGATGGGAGAATGAACCGCACTCCCATTAGCTGATCCAGTTTTTAACGAATGGGATGCGGGACAATTCTTCTTTTTTTATCAACCCGAAACAGAGGATAAAGAAAAGGTAGACGATGCCAGCAAGACAAATGCTTGCGGCGGTTTTTGGCAACAGGCTCAAGGCAGCCGGGGCTTGCCCGTATACCCAACTGGCAATAACGCCGGTGATAATGATGGAGAGGATAACCTTGACAAATTCCCGAACATGAATCGTGTAGCTGATCGCTTTGACAAGGGTGGCGAAATGGAGTAACGTCACCAAGACAAAGCTGGCGGCAATGGCGAGCGCCGCCCCCATGATTCCTAACTCCGGTCGGGATGCTAATACGAAAATAGCGGCGATTTTTACGGTCGCGCCGACAAAGCTGTTAATCATCGCGGCCTTGGCCAGTCCTAATGCTTGCAGGGCGGACTGCAACGGTGTTTGAAAATATAAAAACAGACTGAACGGCGCCATGATTTTTAAGTATGCAGCGACAGCCGGAGCGTGGTATACGAGCTCCATTACCGGTTCCGCAAAAACGTAGAGTATCACGACAGCGCCGCCGCCGGAAACAAGCGCAAGGCGCAACGCCTGCCCCAGCCGATGCTGAATTAACGAATAATTTTTCTGATAGGCTGCTTCACTGATTGCAGGAACTAATGAGACAGACAGTGAATAAGTGATGAATGTCGGCAATAGCAGCAACGGAATGACATAGCCGGATAATTCTCCGTATTGAGCCGTTGCCAGCGCGGTAGCAACGCCTGCGGCAGCGAGACTCTGCGAGACAACGATCGGTTCAAAAAAGAAAGATACCGAGCCGATCAGGCGGCTTCCGGTTGTCGGCAGGGCGATGCTCATCAGATCGCGAAACGTCGTTTTTCCATCCTTTACATAGGCAAAAAAATGGCGGCGGACGCGAAATCTTTTTTTTCGTTTAAATATTGCCAGCATGTATAAAAGGGAGGCTAATTCACCTAACACAGCGGAAATCATTGCCCCTGCGGCAGCGTATTCAAGACCGTACGGTAAAAACGCTGATGTGAAGGCAGCGACGCAGGTGATACGTACAACTTGCTCTATCACCTGTGAATAAGCTGTCGGTTTCATATTTTGCAATCCCTGAAAGTATCCTCGTAAAACGGAGGATAAGGCAACGATCGGTACGATTGGGGAGATCGCAATAAGCGGATAAAAGGCTCTGGAGTCCGTGAGCAGCGTTTGCGATATCAATGGCGCTCCGCAGACCATGATTGCGGTGAAAACGACGCTCAGCACGCCGGTGACTGATAACGAGACAACTAAAATACGCTTCACTTTGGCGCGGTCGTTGTCAGAAACCGCCTCCGCAACCAATTTCGATATTGCCACAGGCAGGCCGAGCTGTGTCAAAGTAATGATGAGAAGAAGTGTAGGCACTGCCATCATATACAATCCTACGCCTTCAGCACCCATCATTCTTGCAACTACGATTCGATTGATAAAGCCGAGAACACGAGTGATCAGCCCAGCGACAATAAGTATAAACGCCCCTTTTAGGAAGGATTGCTTCGTCATAACGGCCCCTACTTTCTATAAAAAATCATGGATTTTTTCATTAAAGATGTATATGCTGTATAGGTGGCCAAGCATGACAAGTTTCAGAGAAATCCTTTTTGGAGTGTTTGTTCAAAAAGATCGTTTTTTATCTTTTTGAACAAACACGAAGCAACGAGCTGTACTTCACTGAGACGCTGCGAGTTGTCTCATCGTGTCATCGCGCGCGATGGCACTTGGATAGACGTCAGAGCAATACTGGCAGAGGAAGAGACAATGGAACGAAGCCGATGCATTCTTTTCATGCCGACTGTGAGTGGTTTTCTCAGAGTCAGGATGACGACATTCCGCCGTTACTCACAGGACGTGGGCAGCACTTAGGCGGAATTGGGCGCATCGAGCGGAACCATTGCCTTTTTGAACAGGCTCTTGAAGTATGTGCTTAGAGATAAAGACTCATTGAGGTGGAGGCAGAATAGTTTTTTTGCAAAAAATAGTTTAGGATAATAAAAGAACAAGTTAAAGGAGAATGATACGTGGAGTGGAGAAATATATATCGCGGCGCGATGATGGGTTTATGTGATTTAATTCCCGGTGTCAGCGGCGGTACGGTCGCGGTGATGCTGGGAATTTATGATCAGCTAATCGCAGCCATCAACGGGCTGTTCAGTAAAAAGTGGAAAAAGCATCTTTTATTTTTGCTACCTCTTGGTTGCGGTATGGTGATAACGATTCTTTCCTTCAGCAAGCTGATCAAGTGGCTGTTGCATCATTATCATGGACCAACAATGTTCTTTTTTCTGGGCTTGATTGCCGGCATTGTTCCGCTCCTTGTCAAACGGGCAAGGGTTAAGGAGCGCTTTCGCGGCGGCCATTATATCGTGCTGTTGTTGGCGGTTTCCCTACTAGGGTTAATGGCTTATTGGGAGTCCGTTTCAGGAAAGGAAGCGGAGGTAATATCCTCTTTGACGGGAGCCACCGGAATACAGCTGTTTCTTTCAGGCTCGCTGGCGAGTGTTTCTATGCTGTTGCCGGGAATCAGCGGCTCGATGGTTTTGCTGCTGCTTGGCGTGTATGATACCGCTATCGATGCGCTGGCAACATTTAACCTCCCGATTATTATTGTGATCGGTGCCGGGGTGATCATCGGCTTTTTTGTGAGCAGCAAACTGATCCGCTTTTTACTTAAACACTATACAACCTATACATATGCAGCAATCATCGGCCTTGTCATCGGCTCTGTCTTTGTGGTGTATCCCGGTTTTGCCGGGACAGCGGAAATTTTTCCGAGCGTGATGACATTCGCCGGCGGGGCGGCGACATCCACATTGCTTGGGAAAAGGGATCGCTAGTGTATGTTAACATTCTACAGCTAAATCATGTATTTGGGAGGTCAGTGAGATGAATGAGGATCGGTGGAAAACCTGGGAAACGGAAATGGAAGTGGTATTGCTCAGCAAGGCGGAGGAATGGCAGCTGCTGGGGTATGATCAAGTAACGAAGGAAGACGTCTGGCAGTGCTTTTTGTCCAAGCTGCCGAGACTGGATGTTCCTGATCCCGTGCGGCCCCACTGGCTGGCAGCAGAACTGTTTCATATGAAAGCAAACGATTATATGAATTGGTTGACATTGCAGGCGTATAAGGGACCGAACTGGTTTGAGGACGATAAAGCGATTTCCTTTGATTGAAGTGTTTGTTCAAAAAGATCGTTTTTTATCTTTTTGAACAAACACGATGCGATGAGTGAGCCACCGCTTTCTTCGAGCATGGGAGAAACGCGTTTTTTCTCCCATGCCGCGGTGAAAGTGAACCAGCGCCAACAAAAAAAAGATCGTTTTTTATCTTTTTGAACAAACACGATAAAGTGTGAGTTCATAAAGGAGAAATCCTCTCATCATTTGACAGACATTTTTTGACATCGATATAATAGCTTTTAGAGCAGCTGATTACATACATTACAAGTGTGTCAGAGCACTTAATTGATCGAAGGAGGATCCTGTTCATGAGGAAAAAACGAGGGATCAAAAAGGGACTTATATTTTCATTCTTTGCGATTGTGGCGGCGTTCGCTGCTTTGATAGCATGGAATGTCATGGACCAAGCAGAAGATATCAGCCTTGGGCTTGATTTGCAAGGCGGGTTCGAAGTGCTGTATGAAGTGCATCCGATCCGCGACGATCAGGAAGTGAACCGCGAACTGCTAAGCGATACGGTTGCTGCCCTGACGGCGCGAATTAATGTTCTCGGCGTATCAGAACCAAATATTTCAATAGAAGGAGAAGACCGAATCAGAGTTCAGCTGGCGGGAGTGACGGATCAGCAGACTGCACGGGAGCTGTTGTCGACGCAGGCTCATCTGTCTTTTCGCGATGTGAACGACAATCTCATGCTGGACGGTTCGGATCTTGTGGAAGGACAAGCGCGGCAAAGCTTTGATGCAACAACAAACCAGCCGAACGTTACCGTCAAGGTCAGGGATGCAGATTTATTCGGCGATGTTACCGAGCAAATACGGCAAATGCCCGACAATCGTCTGGCAATCTGGCTTGATTATGAAGAGGGGGATACCTTCTATGAGGAAATAATGAAAGAGGATGGCAAGATCGTTTCGGCACCGTATGTCGATAAGGTGTTGCGCACAACCGATATTGTCATTGAAGGCGGGAACTTCACGGTGGAATCGGCAAAACAGCTGGCGGGGATTTTAAACGCCGGGGCATTGCCGGTTGAGTTAGAAGAAATTTATGCGAACGCCGTCGGTGCCTCCCTGGGAGAACGGGCGATGGAACAGGCGATTTTCGCCGGGTTTATCGGTATCGCGCTCATTTTTGTTTATATGATAGGTTATTATCGCTTCATGGGATTGATTGCCACGATCACCTTGAGCGTTTATATCTACACTGTACTTGTCATCTTCAACTGGATGAATGCTGTTTTGACGCTTCCTGGTATTGCCGCCCTGATATTGGGGGTAGGGATGGCCGTGGATGCCAACATTATTACATACGAACGAATCAAGGATGAAATTAGGTCGGGAAAATCGATTTTGAGTGCATTCAAGTCGGGGAGCCGCCGCTCCTTATCAACGATTCTCGATGCCAATATAACAACGATTTTAGCTGCCGCCGTCCTGTTTTATTTCGGGACAAGCGCGGTTCAGGGGTTTGCTGTAATGCTGATTGTCAGCATTGTAACAAGCTTTTTAACAGCTGTATTCGGAACAAGGCTGTTGCTTGGACTCTGGGTCAACAGTCGGGCATTAAATAAAAAGCCCCGTATGTTTGGCGTGAAGGAGAGTGAAATCGGTGAACTTTGAACATGAAACTTCCAAACTTGATTTTGTGAAACATCGAAATAAATTTTTTCTTTTTTCCGGTGCTTTGCTGATTGTCGGCGTGATTCTTCTGGTAACGCTGGGATTGAATCTCGGCATTGACTTCAGGAGCGGGACGACGATTGATATTTTGTCCGACGGAGCGGTGACCGCAGATGAAATAGCAGCGGAGTTTGAAGCCATCGGTCTGGAGCCCGACGACATTACAATTGCAGGAAACAATAATGAAATCGGCCGGGTTAAGTTCATCGGTGTTTTGTCTCAGCAGGAAACATTCGAGGTTCAGCAGCACTTTGAGTCCGTTTACGGCGATGCGCCGACGGTGAGTACCGTTACGCCGATAGTAGGTGAGGAGCTCGCGAGAAATGCGATCATTTCTGTGCTGATCGCGGCTGTTGGAATCATTATTTACGTCACGATCCGTTTCGAATTTTTGTACGGTATTTCGGCCATTGTTGCCCTTTTCCACGATGCGCTGTTTATCCTGACGTTTTTCAGTATTATTCAAATGGAAGTGAACATCCCGTTTATTGCCGCTGTTCTTACGATCATCGGTTATTCGATTAACGACACGATCGTTACTTTTGACAGGATCAGGGAAAACCTTGCTTTGGAGAAACGAGTCAAGAAATTTGAGGATCTGGCGAAAGTTGTTAACAAAAGTTTAATCCAGACTTTGGCCCGTTCCATCAACACTGTTTTGACGGTATTATTTGCGGCAGGAGCGCTGTTTGTCTTTGGCGGTGAAGCGATTCGGACGTTCTCTCTGGCGCTCGTTGTCGGCTTGATTGCAGGCACATACTCGTCTTTGTTTATCGCAGCTCAGCTTTGGCTTTTGCTGAAGGCGAAGCAACTGAAAAAAAAGCGACATCGCCAGGTGGAACAAAAGGAAGCATAAAAAACATGACAGGTGCTCGATAAGCGGAAGGAATGAAGCCTATCGGGCACCTTTTCTCTTCGGGATTTTTTTGCATGGATGAACAAATAATATAATAGTGTATGTTCAAAAAAGATTGCTTTTTATCTTTTTGGACATACACGGTGCAATGAGCTTGAATACGCCCTAGTGGAAACAGACGGATGAGGTGGGGAAATATGGAAGCATCAAAGGAGCTGCGTTACCGTAAAGTACGGCAGGGGGCCTGGACAGGCATTGTCGGCAACGTCGTATTAGCTGCAATAAAAGCAATCGTCGGTCTGACAGCGAACAGTCAGGCACTGGTAGCAGATGCCGTCCATTCAGCCTCGGATGTTGTCGGCTCCATCGCTGTTTTGATCGGCATTCGGGCGGCAAAATTGCCCCCTGACCGCGACCACCCGTACGGCCATGGAAAAGCGGAAACTGTGACGGCGATTATCGTTGCCGTGCTGCTGTTTGTTGTCGGCATTGAAATAGCGGTTACAGCGGTGCAATCTTTTTTTCAGCCGATTGATGTTCCGGGAATTGCCGCTATCTATGCTGTGATTTTTTCCATTGGTGTCAAAGAATTGATGTTCCGTTATAAATATCGGCTCGGGAAACAATATAAAAGCGATGCGTTGATAACCGATGCCTGGCATCACCGGTCAGATGTTTTTTCTTCCTTAGCGGCTCTTTTCGGCATTGGAGCCTCCATCCTTGGCGGATATGTTGATATCCCCTGGCTCGTATACGCGGATCCGGTTGCCGGTTTGTTTGTTGCCGTGCTGATTGGGAAAATGGCGTGGAGATTAGGCAACCAGGCGATTCACAATACGCTGGATCACGTGTTGCACGAAGAGGATACGGAGGAAATGAGAAGCTCTGCTGCCGAAGTGGACGGCGTCTGTGCCGTTGATGAACTGCTTGCTCGAGAACACGGGCATTATGTCATCATTGACATAAAAATAGCTGTGGATCCCGCGATTACTGTGGAAGCGGGACATGGCATCGGAAAAAAAGTGAAAGAGAAGCTGATGGAGGATAATTATGTACAGGATGTTCTTGTGCACATTAATCCTTACTTAACAACCGAGGAGCGTGAATGAAATGAAGGGGCAATGGACAATCATCATCAGTATCGTCGTGGTGCTGTTGATCGCCGTTTTCGCAGTCATCAACGTGGAACCGGTGGAAGTAAATTATTTGTTCGGAAAAAGTGAATGGCCTCTCGTACTGGTAATTTTATCCTCGGTGTTGATGGGCGGGGTGATTGTCGGCAGCGCCGGAATGTATAAAATGTACCGGCTCCAACAGGAACTGAAACGAATAAAAAGCGGTACTGCAGAAAAAGATACGGCCGCGGAAGCTATGGATAAGAAAAACAGTGAATAAATGGTTAATCTCTTAAAACAGCATTGCCACCTATCTTGACCTTATGTATAATGATTTGGTCAGGGGTGGTTTTTGTATGTTGAAAGCTGGTGCAAGATGGAAAATAACGAAGCCAGATGAAAAAACGGTAAACGAGCTTGCAAGTGAGTTAGATATTTCCGTAATTGCCGCTCGGTTTTTAGTACAAAGAGGATATACTGATATTTTTGCAGCGAAATCTTTTTTACATAAAGATTCTTCGTCGCTTCACGACCCTTTTTTACTGAAGGATATGAACAGGGCAGTTGAAAGAATTAAGCGCGGAATCGAGAACAGTGAGAAAATTTTAGTATTCGGAGACTACGACGCAGACGGGGTGACCAGTACATCCCTGCTGTTTTTGACGCTTAAACAATTAGGGGCCGATGCGGGATATTATGTTCCAAACCGGTTTACGGAAGGCTACGGGCCGAACGAGAATGCCTTCCGGCAGGGGAAGGAAGAAGGCGTGTCCTTGATCATTACCGTGGATACGGGAATTTCCGCAGTCCATGAGGCGGAAGTCGCCAATGAACTGGATATCGATTTAATTATTACCGATCACCATGAACCGCCACCGCAAATACCGGATGCGTTGGCGGTTGTCAATCCAAAGCAGGACGATTGCGAGTATCCGAACCAGCATTTGGCGGGAGTCGGGGTGGCGTTCAAGCTGTCTCACGCGCTGTTGGGGCGTTTTCCTGAAGAATATTTGGACTTGGTAGCCATCGGAACGATTGCCGATCTCGTGCCGCTAATCGGTGAAAACCGCTATTTGGCGGCGGCGGGTATTCGCCAGCTCTCGCAATCTCAGCGTCCGGGGATAAAAGTCTTATTGGAAGAGTGCGGTGCAGACGCTACAGAGATAACTGAAGAGCAAATCGGTTTTCTAATTGGGCCACGGTTAAATGCGGCGGGAAGAATGGATTCTGCAGATCCGGCCGTGCAGTTGCTGCTGTGTGAAGATCCGCTGGATGCGTACGAACTTGCCGGAATTATTGAGGATTTGAATAAAGAGCGGCAGAAAATCGTCACCGAAATGACAAAAGAAGCGGAAGCGGAAGTGGAGAAACAAGGCATTCCGCCAGTAATCATTGTCGGGCACGAAGGCTGGAATGCAGGGGTAATCGGTATCGTCGCCAGCAGATTGGTGGAAAAGTTTTACCGTCCTACTATCGTTTTAAGCTTGGATTCCGGGAAGGGACTCGCGAAGGGATCAGCCAGAAGTATCGCCGGTTTTGATATCTTTCAGTCGCTTTCCCAATGCCGGGAGTGGCTTCCGCATTTCGGCGGTCATCCGATGGCGGCAGGTTTGACGATGAAAATCGAGCACATCGATTTGCTGCACGAGAAATTAATAGATATTGCCAAGCAGGAAGTTGCTCCAGAGGATTGGGAGAAATCGTTGACGGTGGATCTTCCGGTAAACGTTCCGGAAGTGACGACGGAAACGATCAAAGACTTACAGCATATGGCTCCGTTTGGAGTCGGTAACCCGTCGCCAAAAATCTTGATTGAAAACGTTCATCTCGGCACAATCAAAAAAATAGGTGCAAAGGAAGATCATTTAAAGCTGACATTATGCAAGGATGATGCGCAATTGGACGGTATCGGCTTTCGAAAAGGGGAATTGGCAGACGAGATTTCTCCATTATCGCCCCTTTCCGTCGTCGGCCAGCTCTCCATCAATGAATGGAACGGCTACGTGAAGCCGCAGGTCATCATTGAAGATGTAAAGATCGATGAATGGCAACTGTTTGATCTGCGCGGAGACAGGAAGCCGTGGACAAAATTGCCCCACCATCAAGCTTCCGAAATTACCGTCATTTTTTTCCGTAATACAACGACAGCGGTGCTCCCTCAGCTTCCAGATGAATGGACGACTTTCTCTTATGCTGATTTAGCGGGAAAAGACGTTGACATGGAAGGGCAGTACGTATTGCTGCTTGATCTGCCGGAAACGTTTGAACAGTTGAAGCTCGTCTTTGCCAAACAGTCGGCAGTTTCAAGAATATACGCTGCCTTCCTTCATGAAAAAGATCATTTTTTTGATATGATGCCGACGCGGGAGCATTTTAAGTGGTTTTATGCCATGCTGTTAAAAAAGCAGACTTTTGATATGAATAAACATGCAGAATTGTTGGCGAAGCACAAAGGTTGGACTGTCAATGCCGTCCGTTTTATGTGCCAGGTGTTTTTCGAGCTGGAATTTGTTAAGATAAACAATGGGGTCGTTGCTATTGAGAAGTCACCGCAAAAAAAAGACTTGACAGACTCACCGACCTATCGAAAACAAATAGAGCAAGCAGAAATTGAAAACGAACTATTCTATTCATCTGTTACTCACTTGAAACAATGGTTTTCAAAAGTGCTGAATGAAAAAGCGCTTACCCATATGTCATAAAAAACACAGTAAAGTCTCATGAGCTGGTCGCTAGATTGCTTTAAAATCGTGATAAAGATGGCGATCACGAACAAGAGACGAGGAGGAATATCGAAGATGGATTTTAAAGAGTACATTACAGTTGTTCCTGATTTTCCAAAGGAAGGTATCCTGTTTAAAGATATCACCACGCTGATGGAAAATGGACAAGTATACAAACACGCGATTGATGAAATGGCAAAATTTGCGCAGGCAAAGAATGTTGATGTTGTTGTCGGGCCGGAAGCACGGGGCTTTGTTGTTGGCTGCCCGGTTTCCTATGTGTTGGGAGTCGGCTTTGTTCCGGTGAGAAAAGCGGGAAAGCTGCCGCGGGAAGTGATCGAAATCCAATACGGGCTGGAATACGGGAAGGATACGCTGACAATGCATAAAGACTCGATTAAACCGGGACAGCGGGTGTTGATCACCGATGATTTGCTTGCTACCGGCGGTACGATTGAAGCGACGATACAAATGGTGGAAAAGCTCGGCGGAGTTGTCGCCGGCATCGCCTTTTTAATTGAACTGAGTTACTTAAACGGGCGTGATAAACTCGGGCAGTATGATGTGTTTTCGTTAACGACTTACTGATTCGTTTAAAAGTTTTCCCGGACATTTTGAACCTCCGCAAAAAATGAGCGTTCAAAAAGGAGGACATAACTGCGGCAAGAAGGTCGAGGCGCGGCAGACTCGAGCAGCGGAGCGTACAAGGGACGTACGTGAGCAGCGGAGAGGCAACGCAACGAGGAGATTCGCAGGCGCAGTTTCCCGGACATTTTGAACATCCGTTAAAAGAAACTACGGAAATTTGTTTATTCCGTAGTTTTCACGTATATATGGATTTTTACGTCCCGTGGAGAGCTTGGGGATATTTTACCCATCCGGACAGTTTTCTATTGAAAGCCCGGTATCCAGAGGAACGGATCGAATTTGTATCGTTGCATAACGCCAGGTTCTGTAATATACTAATTGCATTCTGTATTTTATTAGTCCGAATTTTTCTTATTACGACAAAATTCTTATCCTTTACATTTACGTACAAATGTATTAATAATAAAAGAAATATAGATTGGATGCCAAGGTGATTTTCCATGACGAGTGAACAAGTTCTTCAAAAAGCAAGTGAATATCTTAATGACAAAGATCTCGATTTTGTCAAAAAAGCATATGAAGCGGCGGAGTACGCCCATCGGGAACAGTTTCGCAAGTCCGGTGAGCCGTATATTTGGCATCCGGTTCAAGTTGCCGGAATATTGGTGGAGCTTGGGATGGACCCTAACACAATCGCAGCCGCCTTTCTTCATGATGTCGTGGAAGATACCGATGTTTCCATAGAGGAGATTCAAGAGCAGTTTGGCGAAGAAGTCGCCATGCTTGTAGACGGCGTGACAAAATTAGGAAAAATTAAGTATAAATCAAAAGAAGAGCAGCAGGCGGAAAATCACCGAAAAATGTTCGTCGCGATGGCGAAGGATATCCGGGTGATTTTAATCAAGCTGGCAGACCGGTTACATAATATGAGAACGCTGAAGCACCTACCCCAGGAAAAGCAGCGCCGAATTGCCAACGAGACGCTGGAGATCTTTGCTCCGCTTGCTCACCGCTTAGGGATTTCAAAAATAAAGTGGGAATTGGAAGATACGGCCCTCCGCTATTTAAATCCACAGCAATACTATCGTATCGTAAACCTAATGAAAAAGAAGCGCGCCGAGCGGGAAGAGTACATTGAAGAAGTAAAAAATAAAATCATCGAACGCTTGGACAAAGTCGGTGTGAAAGCGGAAATAAACGGGCGTGCCAAACATATTTACAGCATTTACCGGAAGATGGCGCTGCAAAATAAACAATTTAATGAAATCTATGATTTGCTGGCGGTTCGGATCATCGTTGACAGCATTAAAGACTGCTATGCGGTGCTTGGCATCATCCATACACATTGGAAGCCGATGCCGGGACGTTTTAAAGACTATATCGCCATGCCTAAAGCAAACATGTATCAATCCCTGCATACAACGGTCATCGGTCCGAAAGGCGATCCCCTTGAAGTGCAGATCCGTTCCCAGGAGATGCATAAGGTCGCGGAATTCGGAGTGGCCGCTCACTGGGCTTATAAAGAAGGGAAAACGATGACATCGACGGAATCCATGGAAACAAAAATGTCATGGTTCCGGGAAATACTTGAATGGCAGAAGGATGCGAATGATGCCCAGGAATTTATGGAATCATTGAAGATTGATTTGTTCTCCGACATGGTGTTTGTATTTACACCGAAAGGGGATGTTATTGAGCTGCCGAAAGGATCGGTTCCGCTTGACTTTGCCTTCCGGATTCACACTGAAGTTGGGAACCGCACGATCGGAGCCAAGGTCAACGGAAAAATGGTGCCTCTGGATCATACCCTTCAAACCGGCGATATCATCGAAATTTTGACTTCCAAGCATTCCTACGGGCCGAGTCAGGACTGGTTAAAAATCACTCAAAGCTCGCATGCCAAAAATAAAATCCGCCAATGGTTCAAAAAAGAGCGGCGAGAAGAGCATGTGGAAAAAGGCCGTGAATTGGTGGAGAAAGAAATCGAACGCAAAGGCTATGCTTTGAAGGATGTAATGAAGGAAGAAAACATTGAAAGAGTAGCGAATAAATTTAATTTTTCCGCGGAAGAAGATATGTATGCCGCAGTTGGTTACGGAGGCATTACTGCAGCGCAGATTGTTACCCGGCTCACAGACTCCATCCGGAAGCAGCAGGATGAGGAACAGGATAAATTGACGCTGACTGAAGCTGTAGAAGAGTTGAAAACGTACGAAACACCGAGGAAAAGCGGTATCGGCGTCAGAGTAAAAGGGATTGACAACCTGTTAATCCGGCTTTCGCGCTGCTGTAATCCAGTGCCCGGCGACGACATCGTCGGTTATATTACGAAAGGCCGGGGAGTATCGATTCACCGGAGCGACTGTCCGAATATCAATACGGAAGAAGCGAAGATGCGTTTGCTGGAGGTGGAGTGGGAAGGGGATCAGCAGCACACGAAAAATTATCATGTGGATATCGAGATCTCCGGATTTGACCGCCGCGGCTTATTAAACGAAGTGCTTCAGGCTGTTGCTGAAACGAAAACGAATATCAACGCTGTCTCAGGACGTTCCGATAAAAATAAAATGGCGATGATTCATATGACGATCTCGATTCAAAATATAGCACACCTTCAAAAGGTCGTTGACAGAATCAAACAAATTTCAGATATTTATTCTGTGCGAAGAATTATGCACTAACTCGCCTTCACTAGAAAGAGGGATTTCATGCGTGTAGTAGTACAACGATCTTTGGAAGCAAACGTAGTGGCGAACGGTCAGACGGTTGGACAAATTGATCACGGGCTTGTTCTGCTTGTGGGCATCACACACGATGATCGAGAAGAGGATGTAAGCTTTGTTGCGGAAAAAATCGTCAACCTGCGGATATTTGAAGATGATCAGCAAAAGCTCAATTTATCTGTCAAGGATGTGGACGGGCAAATTCTTTCCATCTCGCAATTTACCTTGTACGGGGATTGCCGCAAAGGCCGGCGGCCGAACTTTATGGCCGCTGCTAGACCGGAACATGCCAAAAAATTATATGACTTATTTAACGATGCGCTTCGGGAAGCAGGTATCCTTGTGGAGACCGGCGTTTTCGGGGAAATGATGGACGTTTCACTGGTAAATCACGGTCCGGTGACGCTGATAGTGGAAAGTAAATAACAGTTTTTGTTCAAAAAGGGTGCTCATTCCTTTTTGGACAAAAACGAAACGATGAGTGGAGCAGCCGCAGTGCTTTTAAGCCGGTCGTGTCGTGAGCGTATTTGTCATGACTGGCGGGTGGCGCGGAAGCCATCGTCATTCGGGCGCTTTTCCCTTTTTTACAGCAAAGATGATGAGTAACGAAAGCTTTTTTTGGCTACACTGTAAAGAAAAAGCGGAGGTTGCCATCACATGCGAACAGGTCATCAGCAAGAGCGGTTCATTCATTCGGCATCGAGACTAATGGACGTTAATCTTCATCGATTTTCAGAAATCGACGAGACCGCGGATAACTATGAAATTGCCGCGGAGTTTGGATTATCTTTAAAGGAAGTAAAAGCGCTGAAGAAGCGTATGGAACGGAATTGAAGGTAACGACACAAATGTTTGTCAGTTCGAAAAGCAGAACGCGGACTTTTTGAACACTTTTGCAAGATTTTATTGAAAAATGGTTGACATCACCTGCTTCAATACGTATGATAAATAAAAATTGCAATTAACACCAATGAGGGAGAACAGTAGTGGAGAATTCTCCGTGATCAGAGAGGAAATGCCATAGGCTGAAAGCATTTCTGCATGGATCTTCATGAATGAACACTCCTTAGGTGCTTTTCTGAAAAGCAAATGCCTTAGTAGGAAAAGCCGTGTGTCAGGCGTTAACTGATAAAGTGGAAGCACAGGCTGCTTCAACTAGGGTGGTACCACGGGAATAACAAGCTCTCGTCCCTGACATGATCAGGGATGGGAGCTTGTTTATTTTCTCTTTTTTAAATGTCATACATAAATAGCGTTGTAATGGTCATAAGCTTGAAAAAATTACACACTTAAGAAAGGTTTCGCTGCTAATTTAAAGAGCGTGTTCCCAAAAAGCCTGTAACCAAGTTTTTCACCAAATAGAGGAGGAATAACAATGAACTTTAGAATTCCGCGAGGAACGCAGGACATCCTTCCAGAGCAATCTGGAAAATGGCAATATATTGAGCAGAAAATCCACGATATTTGCCGCCGGTACAATTACAGAGAAATAAGAACGCCGATGTTTGAGCAGACGGAACTGTTTGCCCGCGGTGTCGGTGACACAACCGATATCGTTCAGAAAGAAATGTATACATTCACCGATCGCGGCGGAAGAAGTCTGACATTACGTCCGGAATGCACAGCTTCCGTCGTCCGCTCGTATGTGGAAAACAAAATGCACGGCTGGGCGGATCAGCCGGTAAAACTTTACTATGTAGGTCCGATGTTTCGTTATGAACGGCCGCAATCAGGAAGAATGCGGCAATTTGTGCAATTTGGTGTGGAGGTGCTCGGGAGCGATGATCCGGCCATCGATGCGGAAGTCATTGCACTGGCGATGAATTTTTATCAGGAGCTTGGTTTAAAAAATTTAAAGCTTGTGTTGAACAGTCTCGGCGATAAGGAAAGCCGGACAAAACACCGCGAAGCGCTTGTTAATCACTTTGAACCGCGGATTTCCGAATTTTGCTCCGATTGTCAGGAACGACTGCGCAAGAACCCACTGCGGATATTGGATTGCAAGAAAGACCGCGATCACGAGTTAATGGCGAGCGCACCGGCAATTCTTGATTATTTAAGTGAAGAATCGAAGAACTATTTTGAAACGGTGAAAGAATATTTACAAGCCATCGGCATTTCCTTTGTCGTCGATCCGACGCTGGTGCGTGGATTGGACTATTACAATAACACCGCATTTGAAATAATGATTGATGGCGAAGGGTTCGGAGCGATTACGACGCTTTCCGGCGGCGGCCGCTACAACGGTCTGACAGAAGAAGTCGGCGGTCCGGCATCGCCGGGAATCGGCTTTGCACTGAGTATTGAGCGCTTGCTCTTGGCTCTCGAAACACAAGGTGCGGTGCTTCCGACAGCAGACAGCCTTGACGCGTATCTCATTGCCGTCGGCGAGGAGCCGAAGAAAATCGCGCCGAAAATCGTCCACGATCTCCGCTCTGCCGGCTTGAGGGTGGATACAGACTATATGAACAAAAAAATGAAGGGGCAAATGAAGGCTGCCGATCGTCAACATGCTGCTTTTGCATTGATTTTAGGAGAAGAAGAAGCAGCAAGCGGCACGATTACGCTGAAATCATTGGCAACCGGGGAGCAAACAGCCGTACCTATAGAGGCTTTAACGACAACCGTGATGGAAAAACTGCTGGAAGCGAAGAAAGGGGAATAAACGTGAGTAAACGAACACACGCATGTGGTAAAGTACTGGAGCATTTAATCGGTGAAAATGTGTGCCTGCAAGGCTGGGTAAAAAAACGCCGTGATTTGGGACAAGTGATTTTCATCGATCTGCGGGACCGATCCGGATATTTGCAAATCGTCGTCAACGGGGAGAAAAATCCGGAGGTGCTGAAAACGGCTGAAAAACTTCGGAGCGAGTATGTTATTGAGGTAACGGGAACGGTTGTTGAAAGAGACAAAGAGAATGTGAATCCAAAAATTGCGACTGGGAAAATTGAAGTAGTCGTTGATGATATCACAATTTTAAACGCATCGAAGTCACTTCCGTTTTTGATTGAAGACAATGTGGAAATAAACGAAGATGTCCGGTTGAAGTTTCGTTATTTGGACCTGCGCCGGCCGAAAATGTTCGATACGATGAAACTGCGTCACCAGACGACGAAGTTTATACGTGATTATCTGGACACCAATGAGTTTATGGAAATCGAGACGCCGATGCTGACGAAAAGCACTCCCGAGGGCGCACGAGATTACCTTGTCCCGTCCCGGGTTCATCATGGGGAATTTTATGCTTTGCCGCAGTCGCCGCAGCTGTTTAAGCAATTGCTGATGGTATCCGGCTTCGAACGGTATTATCAAGTTGTCCGCTGCTTCCGCGATGAAGATCTGCGTGCTGACCGGCAGCCGGAATTTACCCAAGTGGACATCGAAGCATCCTTTTTAGGGAAAGAAGAGCTGCTGTCAATGATGGAGGAAATGATGGTTCAGCTCGTCAAGCAGGTGAAAGGGATCGATATCCCGCGGCCATTTCCGCGACTCACCTACGAACAGGCGATGAACCGGTATGGTTCGGATAAGCCGGATACACGATACGGCATGGAACTGCTTGATATTTCCGAGGCGGTGAGGGACAGTGATTTTAAAGTGTTTGCCAATGCTGTCAACAGCGGCGGAGTTGTCAAAGGCATCTGTGTGAAGGGGATTGCCGACAACTATTCACGAAAGGATTTGGACGGGCTCAGCTCCTTTGTGCAGGTATACGGCGCCAAAGGTGTGGCATGGTTGAAGGTGGAGGACAACCATGCGTTAAAAGGACCGATTGCCAAGTTTTTCAATGACACGGAAGCTGCTTCATTATGCGATGCATTTGAGGCAGCGGCAGGGGATGTACTCTTCTTTGTTGCCGATAAAAAACGAGTTGCTTGGGATGCGCTTGGTGCGCTGAGAATTAAATTCGCAAAGGAGCTGCAATTAGTCAATGAAGAGCAATTCAATTTCCTATGGGTAACAGAATTTCCGCTCCTGTCCTATGACGAAGATGCCGACCGTTACGTTGCCGAACACCATCCGTTTACCCGTCCGATGAAAGCGGACGAAGAAAAGCTGCTTTCCGCACCCGAAACAGTGCGCGCGGAAGCCTATGACCTCGTGTTGAACGGCTATGAACTGGGCGGCGGTTCTCAACGTATTTACGAACGGGAACTGCAGGAAAAGATGTTCAGCGCTTTAGGATTTACGAAGGAAGAAGCGTACAGTCAATTCGGCTTCCTGCTCGAAGCCTTTGAGTACGGTACGCCTCCCCACGGCGGAATTGCTCTCGGTCTCGACCGGCTCGTAATGCTGCTTGCCGGTCGCAGCAACTTAAGAGAAACGATCGCTTTTCCGAAAACAGCCAGTGCGAGCTGTTTGTTGACCAATGCGCCGAGCAGTGTCAGCGAAGCACAATTGAAGGAGCTTCACTTAAGCATTGTCGAGAAACCAAAGGAAAAAGTGAGCGTAGAAGAATAAACGTTGTTGACAAGAGGATGTTTTGAAGAGCAGGTTGCTTTTCCGAAACATCCTTTTATCGTGGACAACATGGGAAACAGCAGCCTGAATCCTGGAGCAAAGATACGAATGACAAACGATGCGGTTCTATGTTATTCTAAATCAGGATTCATAACATGGAAGGAGAACAATGAATGCTGCACCAGTTTTCACGAAATGAACTTGCCGTCGGAAAAGACGGACTTCAACGATTAAAAAACAGCACGGTTGCTGTGCTTGGCATAGGAGGCGTCGGCTCGTTTTCAGCTGAAGCGCTTGCCCGTTCCGGCGTCGGCCGGCTCGTTCTTATTGATAAAGACGATGTGGATATCACCAATGTCAACAGACAAATTCATGCGTTGCTGTCTACGGTCGGTCAGCCGAAAGTGGATCTGATGAAGGAACGGATTAAAGATATTAATCCGGATTGTGACGTCGTCGCATTGAAGATGTTTTATACTGAGGAAACGTATGAAGAGATTTTTCAATACGGGCTCGACTTCGTCATCGATGCCTCTGATACGATATGCTATAAGATCCATCTTATAAAGGAGTGCCTAATGAGAAAAATCCCGTTGATTTCCAGCATGGGAGTGGCCAATAAGCTTGATCCGACGAGGCTAAAGATTGCTGATATCTCAGAAACTTCCTACGATCCGATTGCCCGCGTTATTCGCACCCGCTTACGGAAAGACGGTATTCGAAAAGGGGTGACCGTTGTTTTTTCCGATGAAAAGCCGATTGCCATACGCGAGGACGTCCGGAAAACGATCGTATCGGAAAAACAGGAGCAAGGTCCGATCCGCAAGGCGAAAATGCCGCCGTCCTCCAATGCCTTCGTGCCATCTGTATCTGGCTTGATCATGGCCGGACATGTCATAACGGAGTTACTGGAAGGCATTGAAATTAATCGGCTGAAATGATGAATGTATATCAAATGAAGGATTACACGTATACTTGGCAGAGTCGGGAACGGTCGTGCTGCTGAGCATTGCGGACAAAGGCAGATCCGTAAGCCTATTACCCGGCACCCATTTGGCGATCATCCCGAAAAGTACTCTCGTTCCGCGAATGACGCAGGCAAATGAAAAAATACATGAACTGGCAAAAACATCAGGGAGAATGCCCTCCTGCATCAATTTTATTTCCGGTCCAAGCAATTCGGCAGATATTGAACTGCGGCTTGTTGTTGGCGTACACGGTCCGGTTCAGGTAACTTATATCATCATAGAAGAAGCGTAAAACGTAAAAAGGGAGTCTTTTCCGGATAGAGCTTCCGGCATAATAGACTCCCGACTGCACGATGTTTTAAACATTCCTTTGTAATTCTTGTTTATTTGGCGATTTTTTCGAGGTTCCCGTTTTTATCCATTCGAAAGGTCGGGCTTTGACGTTCCTCGCCTTCTTCATCAAGAATCGCCATTCTTCTTGCCCGGTTCATGATTTGGATAAGGGATTGATAGTCTTCCTCAATGACTTGATGTTCTTCATTTAATTTTTCCAGCTGCTGCTCAAGCTCTTTTACTTTGCTTGATAACTTATTATTTTCCAGTTTTAATGCTTCGTTTTCCTGCTTTAATAACGCTTCCTGTCGTCCGCCGCCATTCATGTCTTGCAAAAAGTAAATGACGTCGTTTAACGTTATCTCCCTCTCTCGCATTTCATTGTTTACATTGGTATTTTGTACTAATGATGTGTGTCCGGCGACTTGATAAACAGGCTGTTGTATTGGAGCGGCAAATGCCGTTGACTTTGCTTCCTGAGCAAGTTGCCGCTTTCTGTCTTTTCGGTGTTTTTTTGCTAGTTTGATTGCATCCTCGTACTTTTCTCTCACCACCGCGTTCCAGCGGAATCCACAGGCGGCAGAAGTCCGGTTCAATGCATCTCCTACTTCATCAAAAGCCCTGAGCTGTGTACTTCCTTCACGAATATGCCGCAGCACAGTTTCTGCCAATAACAGATCATCTTCTTCTGACCATGCGTCTTGTCTTACTTTCATTATTGTCCAATCCTTTCTTTACCATCTCATAGAGTTTCTTAAATTGTAGGTTTGTTAATAAGATGGACATAGATGAAAAAAAATATACCAAATTAGTAAATTCTTCATAGGTTTGGACAAAAATCATAGGATGCATGTCAACTGTTGCGATTTTTCCTGTCTGCAAAATAGTCGAGACGCTTTTGAACGGTTTTTTCATACCCGTTGGTAGACGGTGTGTATAGCGTTTTGGTAATCAGATGATCGGGCATATATTGTTGCGGGACATAGTGATGTTCAAAGTCATGTGGGTATTGATACCCTTTTCCATGTCCTAGCTTTGAAGCCCCTTTATAATGGGAATCGCGCAGATGCACAGGGACATCTCCAGTTCTTTCCTTTTCCACAGTCTGCAATGCGGCGTCAATTCCGGTAATGACGCTGTTGCTCTTTGGCGCTGTAGCTATATAAAGCGCTGCCTGGGCAAGCGGAATGCGTGCTTCAGGCATGCCGAGAAACTCGACTGCATGCGCAGCAGCCTGAGCAATTAAAAGCGCATTCGGATCGGCAAGGCCGACATCCTCCGCAGCATGAACATATATCCGTCTTGCAATGAAGCGGGGGTCTTCTCCGACGTAGATCATTTTTGCGAGCCAGTAAAGGGTGGCATCCGGATCAGATCCGCGCATGCTTTTGATAAAGGCGGAAATCGTGTCGTAATGCTGATCTCCGGTTTTGTCATATTGGAGCACTCGTTTTTGAATTGAGGCTTCGGCTGTGTCGAGCGTGATACGAATGGTTCCGTCTTCCTCCGGATCGGTCGTTAGGATGGCGAGTTCCAGCGCGTTCAAAGCGGTGCGCGCGTCTCCGTTGGAAACATGAACGAGATGGTTCAGCGCTGCTTCATCAACTTCAATCGAATATTTCCCGAAGCCCCTTTCAGGATCATCCAATGCTGCCAGCAGTACTTCTCTGATTTCATCACTGTTCAGTGATTGCAAACGAAACAGCCTTGATCTGGATAAAAGGGCAGGGTTTACTTCGAACATCGGATTCTCCGTCGTCGCACCGATCAAAATCACCGTACCATCTTCAACGAAAGGCAGCAGTGCATCCTGCTGGCCTTTATTAAAACGGTGAATTTCATCAATGAAAAGCACGGTTTTTTCATTTTCATATTTCAGCCGGTCCTTTGCCCGTTGTACAACTTCACGCACATCTTTTATTCCGGCAGTGACGGCGTTTAATTGTTCAAACCGGGCGGAAGTAGTGTTGGCGATCACCCTTGCCAGCGTTGTTTTTCCGGTTCCCGGCGGTCCGTGAAAGATCATCGGTGTTAAGCGGTCCGCTTCGATAGCCCGTCGAAGCAGGGTACCTTCGCCGATGATGTCTTTCTGACCAATCACCTCGTCAAGGGTTCGCGGTCTCATTCTCGCAGCTAGCGGTCCCTTTGGTTCTGCTGCCTTTGCCTGATCAAATAGGTCCATTGCTGTTACCTCCTTGTAAGAAAAGCGGAAGCGCTGCAGTTAGACAGCTTTCCGAATAATTGAATTTGACTATCTTGTAAGAAAAACGGAAGCGTTGCAGTTAGTCCGCTTGCCAAATGATTAAAAAAGTAATCAGATTATGTTATTGTTAGTAAAGCAGGCTGTTTTTCTATAAGAGGATGTACAAAAAGTCCGGGAAACTGCGAATCTCATCGTTGCGTTGTCACTCCGCTGCTCGCTCCTGCCGCGCCTTGACCTTCTTGCCGCTGTTATGTCCTCCTTTTTTGAACACACACTATAAGTGTTTGGTCAAAAAGATCGGTTTTATCTTTTGGCGTTCTTCCGTGAAAACGCGCTTCGAATTCGTTGGAAGCACTACACGAATCGAACGACTACATGTATACTATAATGAGATTGCTGTTTTGTAAACTTACGGATGTGTTTTTTTAGAAAATGATTGCCACTCAGGCGGAACGGTAGGTGTTTCCGCTTTTGTAATGAGGATAGCAATGTATGGATGAAAGAGGGGTTCAAGTTGAAAATATCCACTAAAGGAAGATACGGTTTAACAATAATGATGGCTTTAGCAAAAAAATATGGTGATGGTCCCGTTTCGTTAAAATCGATTGCCAAGGATCATGACTTATCAGAGCATTATTTGGAGCAGTTGATCGCTCCGTTGAGAAATGCGACGTTGGTAAAAAGCGTCCGCGGTGCCTACGGGGGATATATGTTAGCCAAGGCGCCGGAGAACATTACTGCCGGGGATATTATCCGCGTTCTGGAAGGTCCGATCCGACCCGTTGAAGTTCTGGATGACGAAGAGCCTGCAAAACGGGATTTATGGATTAAGATCCGCGATGCGGTAAAGGAAGTATTGGACAACACCACCTTGGAAGATTTAGCGAATTATGAAGATAAAGGGGAGCAAGAGTATTATATGTTTTACATCTAGTGTTTGTTCAAAAAGATTGCTTTGAATCTTTTTGAACAAATATGAAGCAACGAGCTGTACTTCATCGAGACGCTGCGAGTTGTCTCATCGTGTCATCGCGCGCGATGGCACTTGGATAGACGTCAGAGGAATACTGGCAGAGGAAGAGACAATGGAGTGGAGCCGATGCATTCTTTTCCAGTCAGCTAGGAGTGGTTTTCTCGGAACCAGGATGGTGACATTCCGCTGTTGCTCACAGGACGTGAGCGGTAATTAGACGGAATTGGGGCGCAGCGAGCGGAACCATTGCCTTTTAAATACGCTCATCTAGGATTAACTTTTGAAGAGGAATTCACTAAAGCTGGAAAACCGTGCAGGCAAATTTCATCGTTACGTTGTCTCTCTGGTGCGAACCCTAAGCGCACATAAAATCTCTGGGGGGTTCGCACTTGTTGATATGACTGGATTTCTAATGCAATTGATAGCGTAAAATTCCAAAAATTGTAAACTAAAAACAGGTTCGCACTTTTGCCCTGGTTGATCCTTGAGGGACAAGGCTTTCACCAGGGCGCTGTCGCACTCTACGTGAGTGCGTGGATTGAAATTTCGGCTTGCTTGCGCTTAAGTTCGCGCGCCGTGTCGCACTCTACGTGAGTGCGTGGATTGAAATTGAGTAATTCGCCCGATGTCTCGTCGGACGAACGTCGCACTCTACGTGAGTGCGTGGATTGAAATAACATCTGCCGCAATAGGTGACACCACTAAAGCATGTCGCACTCTAAGTGAGTGCGTGGATTGAAATACCCAACGAAACCGAATCCATGTCAAAAAAATTCGTCGCACTCTACATGAGTGCGTGGATTGAAATCCGTAGGTTGCGCGTTCGGTCTGCGATGGCATGTCGCACTCTATACGACCACGTAAATTGAAATTCTCCTAAAAATTCCATTTACCCCCATCGCTTCCGGCTGTACTAAACTGGAGTGCGCGAACTTCTTGATCAGTCTGTTGTGCTGCCGCCCGTCGCACACCTGATGAGTGCGTGGATTGAAATTTTTCTCAATGTACCGTATTGTAATATTAATGCCGTCGCACCCTTTATGAGTGTGTGGATGAAATCATTTAGTCAGATGCGGCTATGAAAAAGCTGGCATCAGTCGCACTCCATGTGAGTGCGTGGAAGGAATGGGAATAATAATGAAGCGAATCTATTTGGACCATGCTGCAACGTCGCCTCTTCATCCCGATGTCCTTGAGGCGATGAAGCCTTATTATGAAACGGTATTCGGCAACCCGTCCAGCATACATTCCTTTGGCCGGGAAGCGAGAAGAGGACTGGATGAATCGCGGGAGTTTATTGCTAAGGCAATCGGTGCCTCGTTTGACGAAATCATTTTTACAAGCGGGGGGACAGAAGCGGACAACTTGGCGATTTTTGGCAGCGCTTTTGCGAACCGAAGCCACGGAGAGCATGTGATCACGACAAAAACGGAGCATCACGGCGTTCTGCATGCCTTTCAATATTTGGAAAAACAAGGGTTTGAAGTGACTTATTTAGATGTGGACAGAAACGGCAAAATTTCTGCGGAAGATGTACGAAAAGCGTTGAAAGACAATACCGTTCTCGTCTCTGTCATGTACGGTAACAATGAAGTCGGGACAGTGCAGCCGATTCAGGAGATCGGCAATATCCTGAAGAACCATCAGGCCGTCTTCCATACAGACGCAGTACAGGCATTTGGAATCGAAGCAATCAATGTCAACAAGCTTGGCGTGGATTTTATGGCCGTTTCGGCACATAAGCTGAACGGGCCGAAGGGAATCGGTTTTTTGTATGCCCGCAGCGGACGAGCACTGCTGCCGCTCCTGCATGGCGGGGAACAGGAACGGAAAAGGCGGGCAGGAACGGAAAATGTCGCTGCTGTTGCCGGGTTAAAAAAAGCAATCGAAATATGCTTGAACGAAATGGGGACAAAACGGGAGACCTATGAGAAATACCGCCAAATCATTCTCGGAGTATTTCGGAAGGCAGGAATCCGGTTTGAAATAAATGGGGACGTAGCTGATTATTTGCCACATATCCTAAACGTCAGTTTTCCTGGCATGAATGTGGAATCGTTGCTGACTAATTTAGATTTGGAAGGAGTGGCTGCTTCCAGCGGATCAGCATGCACGGCAGGCTCCATCGATCCTTCGCATGTGCTGACAGCGATGTTTGACGATGAAGCGCGCAGTCATTCGGCGATACGCTTCAGCTTCGGCTACGGCCTGACGGAGGAGCTTGTCAAGGAAGCGGCAGAAAGGACGGCAGCCGTTCTTCAAAGACTGCAAAAATAAGAAAGGAAGAAGTACAGTGGATATCAATGACCATTCAAATAATCGTGCCGATACGAGAGTCGTTGTCGGCATGTCAGGGGGCGTCGACTCCTCTGTCGCTGCCCATCTGTTAAAGGAGCAAGGCTATCAGGTCATCGGCATCTTCATGAAAAACTGGGATGATACCGATGAAAACGGCGTGTGTACGGCAACGGAGGACTATAATGATGTCATCCGTGTCTGCAACCAACTGGACATACCATATTATGCGGTGAATTTCGAAAAAGAATATTGGGACAAAGTGTTTACTTATTTTCTTGATGAGTATCGCGCCGGAAGAACACCGAATCCGGATGTCATGTGCAATAAAGAAATTAAGTTTAAAGCGTTTTTGGAGCATGCGCTATCGCTTGGCGCCGATTATGTTGCCACCGGACATTATGCAAGAATCCGGCGGAGCGAGAAAGGCGTAGACCTGTTAAAAGGGAAAGATGAAAACAAAGATCAATCGTATTTTTTGAATGCCCTTAGTCAAGAGCAGCTGCAAAAGGTACTGTTTCCCCTTGGGGAACTGGCAAAGCCGCGCGTCCGCGAAATTGCCAAAGAAGCGGGACTGGCAACGGCAACAAAAAAAGACAGCACGGGCATCTGCTTTATCGGCGAAAGAAATTTCAAAGAATTTTTGAGCCAGTATTTCCCGGCTTCCCCTGGAGAAATGAGAACGCTGGAAGGGGAAGTGAAAGGGAAGCACGACGGCTTGATGTATTATACCCTCGGTCAACGTCAGGGACTCGGTATCGGTGGTTCCGGGGAGCCTTGGTTTGTCGTCGATAAGGATCTGAAAAAAAATGTCTTATATGTAGCCCAAGGCTTTCATCATCCGGCGCTGTATTCTGACGGATTAATTGCAGAAAACGTCAATTGGATTCATCCAGAGCAGCCGGAGAACAGCTTTCATTGCCTGGCGAAATTCCGCTATCGCCAGCCTGACCGCGGCGTAACGGTGACGCTGATGGCCGACGGAAAGGTGCGCGTCCTCTTCGATGAGCCTGAGCGGGCGATCACGCCGGGGCAATCTGTCGTTTTTTATGACGGTGAAGTCTGTTTAGGCGGCGGGGTCATCGACGAAATCATCACGTTGAAACAAAGGAGTTTGACATGACCGATAAAAATCAGCTTGCTGTCACCATGATGAAGGAAGGGAAACTGGAAGAAGCGGCGAAGCTATTACATGAGGCAATGGAAGACAATCCGGGTGACGCAGCCGCGTTCATCAACTTTGGCAATTTGCTGGCTGCGGTACAGGAGTATGAAAAGGCGCTGCGTTTTTTTGATAGAGCATTGGAAATTACCGGTGAGAGTGCCCCTGCGTTATACGGGAAAGGAAACGTGCTATACCATCTGGAGGATTACTCGGAAGCAATACGAGCTTACCAAGCGGCAATCGCATCAGGCTTTCAGGAAACAGATGTTTATTATATGCTCGGAATGAGCTTTTATCTTCACGGGGACTTGCGCAGAGCGCTGCCGCACCTGCAATATGCTGCTGACAAAAATCCTCTTGATGTCGATGCCAAATTTCAGTACGGGCTGACGTTGGCCCAACTGGAGCAGATAGACGATGCGCTCGCGATTTTCCAGGCGGTGATTGACATCGATAACCAGCATGCAGATGCTTATTTTAACCTTGGTGTCGCCTATTCCTACAAAAACAACTTGGAACAAGCATTGGCAATGTTTGAGGCGGCACTGGAGATACAGCCGGATCATCTGTTAAGTGCGAACGGAAAAACACAAGTACAATCGCTTCTCAGCAAGCGGGGAGAAGAAGGAAAGTAGGGTTTGCAATGGAAGAAATGCAAACGACGGATAAAGACTATATCAAAGGGGAACTTTTGTATTCCATTTATCATAATGAAGAATCGCTGTATACTGTTGCCAAGGTGAAGGTGACGGAATCGGCAACGACCCTTGAAGAGAAGGAAACGACGGTCGTCGGTGTGATGCCTCAGTTGGAATGGGATGTTCATTATCTTTTTTACGGTCATTTTTCAGAGCATCCCCGGTTTGGAAGACAGTATAAAATTGACTATTTCCAGAAATTAATGCCGGAAACGGAGCAAGGAATTATTTTGTATTTATCCAGTGACAGATTCCCCGGCATCGGCCGCAAAACCGCCGAAAAAATCGTCCATACATTAGGAAAGCAGGCCATATCCGTCATTCTCGAAAATCGGGAAACTCTGGATAAAATACCGGGGTTGAAGCCGAGCAAAGCCGATGATATTTATCGGATATTGCAGGAGGACCAGGGGATTGAGCAAGTGCTGATGAAGCTGTATGAATTCGGCTTCGGTCTGCAGCTGGCGATGAAAGTATATCAGACGTATCAAACGGAAGCGCTGGATGTCATCAGCCGCAATCCTTACCAAATGATTGAAGATGTAGAAGGAATCGGGTTTACTAAGGCGGACTTAATCGGTAGGAAGCAGGGACTGACCGGCAGCCACCCTGACCGGATAAAAGCGGCTGTCTTATTTACGTTAACGGAGCAGTCGATGAGTGAAGGCCATGTGTACTGTTTGAATGAAGTCGTTGTTGTAAAGGCAAAGGAACTGCTGGAAAAGGACGGCGGGCAAACGATATCACCGCTGGCCATTGCCGATGAAATCATCGCTCTTGGAGAAGCGGGCAAGGTAATCATCGAAGATAGCCGGATGTATATCCCATCGCTGTATTTTGCCGAGCAGGGCATCGTTTCCAACCTCAACCGAATTCTTTCCAGAGACGAAGAAATGGAAGAGTTTCCGGAATCGGAATTTTTAAAAGCGCTGGGAAAGGTGGAAGAAAGCTTAGGCATCAGCTATGCTCCATCCCAGCAGGAAGCGATCAGGCAAGCGCTGTCTTCTCCTGTTATGATTTTGACCGGCGGACCGGGGACGGGAAAAACGACGGTTATCAAAGGACTCGTGGATGTTTACGGCCAGCTTAACGGCATATCCGTTAAACCGGAAGACTACCGAAAGAACGAATCATTTCCGATATTGATGGCGGCTCCCACCGGCCGCGCCGCCAAGCGGATGAGCGAATCGACAGGGCTGCCTGCCTCCACCATACACCGCCTTTTAGGCTACAAAGGGACGGATGATTTTGACCGGGAGGAAGTAGAACCTTTGGAAGGGGAAATGATTATCATTGATGAAATGTCGATGGTGGATACTTGGCTTGCCAATCAGCTTTTTAAGGCAATCCCGAGGAACATGCGGATCATTTTCGTAGGGGACGAAGATCAGCTGCCATCCGTCGGTCCCGGGCAGGTGCTGGCGGATTTACTGGCAACGAACATCGTTCCGGCGGTTCAGCTTACCGATATTTATCGCCAGGCGGAAGGATCGAAAATTATCGATTTTTCCCACCAGCTAAAAGAGGGGGTATTGCCGGAAACGATTGATAAGACGAGCAAGGATTTGCGTTTTTTTCCTTGTGTTCAGCAGCAGGTGCCGGAAGTCGTCCGTCAAATATGTGAAGGAGCTGTCGCCAAAGGCCATTCAGCAAAGGATATTCAGGTATTGGCTCCGATGTACAAAGGCGTGGCCGGCGTGGAGAATTTAAACCTAATGCTGCAGCAGCTGTTTAACCCGCCGGGGGAAAACCGGAGAGAAGTCGCTTTTGGCGATGTGGTTTACCGGACGGGGGATATCGTTTTACAGCTTGTCAATAATCCGGAAGAAAACGTATTTAACGGCGACCGCGGAGAAATTGTCGCGATCCAGACAGAAAAAGAAAATGAAGATCGGGAGTTGAAAATTGTCATTTCCTTTGACGGCATTGAAGTAACTTATACAAGACCCGATTTAACGCAAATTACGCACGCCTATTGCTGCTCCATACATAAATCGCAGGGAAGCGAGTTTCCGATTGTGATCATGCCGATTGTGAAAGGCTATTACCGCATGCTGAGAAAGAAGCTTGTTTATACCGGAGTGACGCGCGCAAAACATTTTTTACTGTTGTGCGGGGAGTGGCAGGCTCTGAAATACGCCGTCAGTAATGATTCCGACATGAAACGTAATACGACATTAGCGGAAAAAATAAAAGGAATCACGATGGAAAAGGAATACTTGCATGAAACAGAAGGTGCATCCAAAGACTAAGAACGGATCAGCAAAAACAATTACTTATTGAATTGATCCGCGATGGTTTGCTTTCGCTGCGTGAACGGGACGGAGAATGTTGTCCTTCCATGCACGATGACGGCGGGAGCTTGGCTATCGAGCTTGTTCGAAAAGGAGGAGTAATCCTTTGAGAACATTTAAAAAAGTCAAAGGGGCGCCTGTTTTTTTTGTTGACAGCAGGCTGCATGTGGGCAAAATCACGGATATTATCCTTTCCGAAAACAGCGTAAAGGGGTTCTGGATTCAGACTTCCCGCTGGTGGTCAAAAAAGCGGTTTTTGCCTTTGGAACGATTGGCAGATGAAGACGGGGAAGGCTTATACGTAAAGCCCGGAACCGCATTGATACCGATTCCGCACAAAGCGCAGCGATTTTCCAACGGGAATCAGCCTCTTTTAGGTAAAGCGATGGTCGATAAAGAAGGGACAACGCTCGGGATTGTTGAAGATGTATATTTCCTTCCGGATACGGGAAAGATTGTAGGGTATGAACTGACGGAGGGCTTGTTTTCCGATCTGACGCAAGGGATAAAAGTCGTCAAACCGAAATCACCGAACATTAAATGGGAAAACTCCTTCATCGTTCTTACGGAATCATAAATCTGGAGGTTTCCCTGATGCGCTGTCCTAATTGTAAAGGCAAAGATATCGGCAAGATCGGAACAAACCAATATTATTGCTGGAACTGCTTTATCGAATTAACGATTGACAACGGAAGATTTTGCCTCCATCAAGTCGAAGCGGATGGATCTTTAAGCTCCCTTGACGATTTGTTTGAAGAAGAGGAACGCCGGATTCAAATGGATTAGACATTCGTCGACGCGGATTCCCGGACTTTTTGAACATCTTCTTAAAAAATAACAACAGGTGGTGACGCTCATTATGTTAAGGCTAGCATCACTGGTGGCAATCGGTGCAGGTGCGTATGCAGTATCCTCAATGGATAAACGGACTAGGAAGCAGTGGATGAAACGGGCGTCGGCAATGGGCGATGCCATGAACCAGTTCCTTGCTGCAAGACCGGTGAAGAAATTCCGCAAACAGATGATGAAGGCGGTTTCGTAAAATAATGCTGCAACTACTGTAACAGGAAGCGGGGTGTCGGTAAAGGGGATTTTTCCTTTTTCGGCACCCTATATTTCATTGGGCATAGAGGAAAGCTGTCCGCAATGCAATGGTTCTGCTTTCAAGCTACCGTCAGACATGAAAGGGGACGGATGAAATGGAGAATAGATCGATTCGTTGGATTATTCGCTTATCAATCACCTTATTGGCCGGACTTGTCCTCGTCATGTTTGTTCAAGTACTAACGTTTTTACAACCGCTGTGGCTTTTACTTGGAAAAGTGGTACTGCCGTTCTTTCTTTCCGCCTTGATCGCTTACCTGTTACATCCGATCGTCCATTTTTTAGAGAAAAGAAACATTCCCCGCACCGTCTCGATATTGCTCATTTATGCCTTGTTTTTATCAGGCTTTGCCTGGTTGCTTTTAAGGGGAACTCCTTATGTAATGAGAGAAGGTCAAGAACTGCTTGAGCAACTGCCGGAGATGGCGGATACATATCGCAGTTTCGTTCATACCATTCATGAGCAGACGGAAGTGCTGCCGCCAACGTTTCAAGCGGAGGCGAACGAGTGGATGAAAACCGGGGAAGAATGGATAGCAGACTCGATCACGAATGTTGCCGGCTTTCTGCGGAGCTTGCTTGATTGGCTCGTTCTTCTTGCAGTTATCCCGTTTCTCGTGTTTTATTTGCTGAAAGATATTCCCCTTGTCAAAAAAACTGTTTGGTACTTGACACCTGATAGAGCACGAAAAGGCGGCATCCGGCTTGCAAAGGAAATTGACGAATCATTGGGGAATTACATCCGGGGACAGTTAATTGTTTGTCTTGCTGTCGGTATCCTCGCCTACATCGGCTTTTGGATTATCGATATGCCTTACGCGCTGCTTTTAGCCGGATTCATCGGTTTGACAAACATCATTCCGTACTTCGGTCCGATCATCGGCGTCATTCCGGTTGTCTTTATCGCTTTAACAGAATCATTTGAACTTGTTTTGCTCGGAATCGTTGTCAACCTGATCGTTCAAGTAATTGAAGGGAACGTCCTTGCCCCCATCATCGTTGGAAAAACATTGCATATGCATCCGGTGCTGATTATTTTTGCCCTTATTGTCGGCGGCGAAGTGGCTGGGGTTCCCGGTTTAATTTTGTCGGTTCCGGTGATGACGGTGCTAAGGGTTGTTATCTTGCATGTGAGGAAAATGATCCAGGAAAGAAGAGGTGTGTATTAGTGTTTATTCAAATAAGATTACCTTTTTGAATAAACACGAAGCAATGCCTGTTTGAACACGCTCTATCATTTAATGCTCTTACATATTGACAAAAGTGTTTTCAATTTCTATAATGACAATGATATTTAATATTTGAAACTTGACGACGGAGCTGAGTTACTGAAGACCATCCCGGATCACTGCAGAAGTGATCCACATCAGAGAGGAATTTCCTTGGCTGCGAGAAATTCCGGATGAAGGTTGGTAACGCGCTACTCCTGAGAGCAGATAATTCCTGCCGGTTCGCTACCGTTATCAGTGACAAAGGTGACATGCAAAAGTGCATTCTTTTGCTTCGTAACCAGGGTGGTACCGCGTGAGTAAACTCTCGTCCCTGTTCTTGGGAGAGGGTTTTTCTTTTTTTTCAACAGGATGGACTGAATCTTTTTGAAAACAACCAAATAAAATATTCGGAAAGCTGTCTAGCTGCAGCGCTTTTCGTATAAGGAGGCTGTTACATAATGAAAAAATTAAGCTCTGCTGAAGTACGGCAAATGTTCTTGGATTTTTTTAAGGAGAAGAACCATGATGTGGAACCGAGCGCATCGCTTGTTCCGCATGAAGACCCGTCGCTGTTATGGATCAACAGCGGCGTGGCCACGTTAAAAAAATATTTTGATGGCCGCGTCATCCCGAATAATCCGCGGATTACCAACGCGCAGAAATCGATTCGCACAAACGATATCGAAAATGTCGGTAAAACGGCAAGACATCATACGTTTTTTGAAATGTTAGGTAACTTTTCCATCGGTGATTATTTTAAAAAAGAAGCGATTCATTGGGCGTGGGAATTTCTGACGAGCGACAACTGGATCGGCTTTGATCCGGATAAACTCTCGGTAACGATTTATCCAGAAGACGAGGAAGCATATACAATCTGGCACGAGGAAATCGGTCTTCCGGAATCGCGGATCATCCGCCTTCAGGATAATTTCTGGGATATCGGCGAAGGACCATGCGGGCCGAATACGGAGATTTTTTATGACCGCGGCGAAGCCTACGGGAATGATCCGAACGATCCGGAACTGTATCCAGGTGGAGAAAATGAACGCTATTTAGAAATATGGAACCTTGTTTTTTCCCAGTTTAATCACAATCCGGACGGAAGTTATACGCCGCTGCCGAAAAAAAATATTGATACGGGGATGGGACTGGAACGAATGGTCTCCGTTATTCAGGATGCGAAAACGAATTTTGATACAGATTTGTTTATGCCGATTATTGAAGCCACGGAAAGCATCTCCGGGAAAAAGTACGGCAAATCTGCAGAGGTAGACACCGCCTTTAAAGTGATTGCCGATCATATTAGAACGGTGACGTTTGCAGTTGGAGACGGTGCGCTGCCGTCAAATGAAGGCAGAGGTTATGTGCTGCGCAGACTTTTGCGCCGCGCGGTTCGCTACGCAAAAAATCTGCAAATCGACAGACCGTTTATGTATGAGCTTGTGCCGACGGTCGGAAAAATCATGAACGATTTTTACCCGGAGGTTATGGAAAAGTACGAGCTGATTCAAAAAGTGATTAAAAATGAAGAAGAACGGTTTCACGAAACGCTTCATGACGGACTTGCAATTTTAAATCGCATTATGGAAAAGGCAAAAGCGGAGGACGAGGCTACGATCGCTGGCAAAGATGTTTTCCGTCTCTACGACACGTATGGTTTTCCAGTGGATTTAACAGAAGAGTATGTTCAGGAAGCAGGACTGGAAATTGACCGTGACGGCTTTGAAGCAGAAATGAAGCAACAGCGGGAACGAGCCAGAGCGGCAAGGCAGGAAACGGACTCGATGCAGCTTCAGGATGAAGTGCTTGGAAGCATTAAAGTGCAAAGCGAATTTATCGGCTATGATAAGCTGGAAGCTGTATCGGTCGTTCGAGCTGTCGTCAAAGACAGGCAGCTGGTGGAACGGGCTGGCGAAGGAGAGACCGTTCAAATTATCGTAGATGAGACACCGTTTTATGCAGAAAGCGGCGGGCAGATCGCCGATGTCGGTACATTTGAGAGTGCGGAGGCAACGCTTGCTGTCAAAGCAGTACAAAAAGCACCGAACGGGCAGCATCTTCACACGGTTGAGGTCGTAAATGGCTCGTTGACGGCGGGCGTGAGCTTTTCAGCAAAGGTGGATGAAGACAACCGCAAAGGGATCGTCAAAAACCATACTGCCACACATTTACTGCATCAGGCATTAAAAGATGTGCTGGGGGATCATGTCAATCAAGCCGGCTCCCTTGTAACAGACGACCGCCTGCGCTTCGATTTCTCGCATTTCGGACAAATAACTGAGGCGGAACTGGATGAAATTGAACATATCGTCAATGAAAAAGTGTGGGCCGGGATTCCGGTAAACACGATGTATAAAAGCTTGGCCGAAGCAAAACAAATGGGAGCAATGGCGCTGTTTGGTGAAAAATATGGCGAGACCGTCCGTGTTGTTCAAGTCGGCGATTACAGCCTGGAGCTTTGCGGCGGCTGTCATGTTAACAATACAGCGGAAATCGGCCTGTTTAAGATTGTCTCCGAAAGTGGCATTGGAGCAGGTGTAAGACGGATAGAAGCAGTGACCGCCAAGCATGCGTATGAACGGATGAACAGCCGGGAAGAGATATTGAACAATGCGGCGGAACTTTTGAAAACGAAGGCAGCGGATGTACCGTTCCGTATCGAACAGCTGCAAAAGCAAATCAAGGAGTTGGAAAGAGAAAATGAATCGTTTGCTGCAAAGCTAAGTCAATTGGAGGCAGGAAATATTCTTGATGATGTAGAAACCATTAACGGCATCCCGCTGCTCACGAAAAAAGTCAATGTACCGGATATGAATCGCTTGCGTCAAATGGCGGATTCTTTAAAAGAAAAAGTACCGTCGGGTATTCTTGTCCTTGCCGCCGTCAACAATGGTAAGGTGAATATTGTGGCGAGCGTCTCCAAAGATCTCATTGAAAAAGGCTTCCATGCCGGAAAAATTGTCAAGGAAGTTGCCGGCCACTGCGGCGGAGGCGGAGGAGGCCGTCCGGACATGGCGCAGGCTGGAGGGAAAGATCCGGCAAAAGTAGCAGAAGCTTTACAGCTCGTTTCCGATTTAGTAAAAAGAAATTACTAATTGGAAAAATTTCGTGTAAAATAAAAGGGACAAGGTGTATAATGGACGTTGCATGAAAATGGTATTTAAATGTTTGTTCAAAAAGGAGGATATTTTTGATCATCCTCTTTAAAAATCCCATTTCCATTTTTAACGATGGAGAGAGGTGTGTGTATCATGAGTTCAATGGATAATACAATGAAGTTTAATTTTAACGATGATTCCATGGATGAAGATGTGAAGGAAGTTCTGCTGACCGTTTATTCTGCTTTGGAGGAGAAAGGTTACAACCCGATCAATCAAATTGTCGGCTACTTGCTTTCCGGCGATCCGGCTTATATTCCGCGGCATAATGATGCCAGAACGCTCATCCGTAAAATTGAACGGGATGAGATCATTGAGGAATTAGTGAGATCCTATTTGTTACATCATGAAAAGGAGCAGCGATGAAAGTTCTCGGACTGGATGTGGGGACGAAAACGATCGGTGTAGCCGTAAGCGATGCTTTAGGCTGGACGGCTCAAGGGGTGGAAACGATTCAGCGGCATCGTGATAAGGAAGACAAGGATTTCGAGCGGATTGACGAACTTATTCACGAAAATGATGTGAGCACCATCGTTGTCGGGCTTCCGAAAAATATGAATGGAACGATCGGCCCGAGCGGGGAAATGTGTCAGAGCTTTGCGGATAAATTGCGGAAAAGAACGAATTTACCCGTTGAATTGGTGGATGAACGTTTATCCACCGTTGCAGCGGAAAGAATGTTAGTATCGGCAGACGTGAGCCGGAAAAAAAGAAAAAAAGTCATCGATAAAATGGCTGCTGTGATGATACTACAGGGCTATCTTGACGGGAAACAGTCAAGGGGATGACGCCTCAGAAAGGAGAAAGCTGATGTCTGATTTACAAATTCAACGTCCTGATGATGAGGACAATCGGATCATTATTCCTGATGAAAACGGAGATGAGCATCTGTTTGAAGTGTTGTTTACCTTCGATGTGGATTCCACCGGAAACTCCTATATGGTTGTCATACCGGAAGGCTCTGATGAAGAAGATTCGGAAGACGATGAAGTCGAGGTTCATGCTTTTCGGTACGAAGAGCCGGAAGGAGAAGAGTTGTCGTTATTCCCGATTGAAACTGATGAAGAGTGGGATATGGTGGAAGAATTGCTGAATACGTTTAGTGAAGAAGAGTAAGGGCAAAAGCGGCTGCGGACCGATGATGGTTCGCAGCCTATCAAATGTGCGCCGATTTCTTCAGCTATGCAGCTGTTTGGTGGGAACGCATCATACTAAAAAGCGGAGGCATCTTTCTTCAGGCAGTGAAGGCTGAGATCAGCTTGCATTCTCCGTTGAGATGACGAATACCGTCGATGGATAGCGAGTGCTTAGCGGAAGATGCAGCAAAGCTGTTCAGACAACAGCTCGCTCAGCGCTTCGTGATGAAGTCTGTAATAATTCCAAGTCCCCTTCGTTTCTTTTTTGATTAAATCTGCCTCCAACAAAATTTTAAGATGGTAGGACAGCTTCGATTGCTGCATCTGAATGGTTTCGCTTAAATCGCAGACACAGACCGAGCCGCATCTGGTGATTTCATTCAAAATTTCCAATCTTTTTTCGTCTGCCAGCGCTTTAAATTTTTTTTCAACAGTCCGTAAAAATTCCGGAGAAAGCTTCGGGGGATGACAGGATTTTATTTGCAGAGGAATAGACAACGATTTCAATTGGATTCACTCCTTTTTAAAAGATAAGAAAACAGCAGCATAAATAAAATCAAGTTCCAAAACAGGACAGCAGCTTTTGATGATCAAAAAAAATTGATGCATAAATTTATTATACCACTTCAATGGTGAGTTTAACATTTTTAAGCCTGAACATAGGACAAATGAGTCGTAATCAGGTGATCGTCATCAAAACGACCGGACTTAAAACGTGAGCATCCGCGAGCAAGAGGGAATCTGAGTCCGGTGCGATTCAACCATGAAACGACAGGAGCGCGCAAAAAGGTAAATGATTTAGAACAAACTGTTGCATGGTGCTGTTTTCTCCATTCATTCATCGCTTGTGGCGGACAGTATACCACGAAGAGACACATTTTTTAACAATGATTCGACACAACTCTCGAAATTTGAGATTTATATAGTATAATGAATGAGGTGAAGGGAGGATCTAAACAGTGACGGAAGATAATAAACGCGCAAAAAACGATCTACAAAAAGATAAAAGCAAGTTAAAAGCAATAAATGCAGGCAAGCTGGAAGAGAAGCAAAAGGAAGCCGGTCTAGTCAGGAAAATCGTCCTGATCACCTTCATTGTCATTGTATTATCCCTTGCCGGAGCAGCATACGGAACGTATAAGTATGTGATGAACGCACTCAGCCCGGTCGACGAAAATGACGATGAAATCATTGAAGTGACGATTCCCATCGGATCATCAACAACGGGAATTGCCGATGTTCTCAAGGAAAACGGACTTATTTCCAACGCCTCTGTTTTCCGCTACTATGTGAAATTTAAAAACGAGTCCGGATTTCAGGCGGGTGATTACGAGCTGAGCCGGTCGATGTCGGTGGATCGAATCATCGATGAACTGAAGCACGGTACGCTTTACGAGGATTATCAGCTGACCTTTACTATTCCTGAAGGACGATGGCTTGAGGATATGATTGAGATTATTTCAGAAGAAACGAATATTACGGAAGAAGAGTTTGTCGAAGCGGTGACTGACAAAGAATATATTGAGGATCTGATTGAGCGGTTTACCATTCTTGAGCCGGTTGTGCTGGATGAACAGATTCGCTGGCCGTTGGAAGGATACTTGTTCCCGGCACGGTATGATTTTGTGGAAGAGGAAATCGATGTCAAGCTGCTGATTGAAACGATGTTGAGCCGCACATCGGAGATATTGCTGAAATATTACAATGATGAATCCGGATTTACCTACCATGAAGTCTTGACAATTGCTTCCATTATCGAAGGAGAATCCAGAAATGATGATGAAAGAGCATTGATCTCCGGCATCATTCATAACCGGTTAACGGCCAATAATATGCCGTTGCAAATGGACCCGACGGTGGCTTATGCGCATGGGGAACATTTTTCACGAACGCTGTATGAGCACTTGGAAATCGATTCTCCTTATAACACCTATAAAGTGCAAGGACTCCCTGTCGGCCCGATTAACAGTCCCGGGGAAGCATCGATCCGCGCGGCTTTGCAACCTGAACAGCATCAATATTTGTATTTCTACCATGCGGAAGACGGGGAAATCTATCCGTCGAAAACGTATAATGAGCATCAGGAGATCTTGCAGGAATACAGAGATTCTACAGAAGAATAATGGCGGTGTCTCAAAAGGGTGTTTTTTCCCTTTAGAGACACCACCTGTGGAAAAGAGAATGTGAAATTCGCATTCTCTCTCTTTCTGTGTTAAAATATATCGGTCATTACTGTAAGAGCATGTTTCAACGTGGTTGTTCAAAGGGCCGATATTGTTGTTGCAAAAACGTTGTGTTGAGCGTGCAAAAAGCTGTAAGCGGCCGGAGGAGGCGTTTTTTTTATGAGGATACAGAATAAAACAGAACATTATCTTCATGACCTGATTCCTGATCGAAAGCCGTATATTCATGCTATGGAAAGCTACGCTGCAGAACATGGCGTCCCGATTATGGAGCTCACGGGCATTCAGATGCTTTTACAGCTGTTGGAACTACATCACGCAAAGAAAGTTCTGGAAATTGGAACGGCTATTGGCTACTCGGCGATTCGAATGGCTGACCACATCGGTGATTTGACCGTTGTCACCATCGAGCGGGATCAGGAAAGAGCAGATATCGCAAAAGAAAACATCAGGAAAATGAAGCTTCAAGACCGGATTCTAACTGTTTTGGGAGATGCGCTCGATTTGAAAGAAACCGTTGCTACTCAAGGCCCATACGATGTTTTATTTATAGATGCTGCGAAGGGAAACTACAAACGCTTTTTTGAACTGTACGAACCGCTGGTGAAAGCAGGCGGGATAATCATCGCCGATAATGTGCTGTTTAAAGGGATGGTAGCAGGGGTCGTGGAGGAAATACCGAAGCGCCTTCATCCGATGGTTCAGAAGCTCAGACGCTATAACTCAGAGATAATGCGCAATGAGCGGTTCTCATCGATGATTTATCCGATTGGTGATGGTGTCATGGTCAGCATCAAGCATTAAAGGTGGTGGAAACAATGAAAAAACCCGAGTTGTTGGTGACACCAACGTGTGTTGCAGATATTGAAATGTTGGCAGATGCTGGAGCAGATGCCTTTATTATAGGAGAAGAAGTTTTCGGCTTACGTTTAGCCGGGGAGTTTTCAAGAGAGAATGTGGAAGAAGCCGTGCGGATTTCGCAGCGCAAGGGAACAAAGGTTTATGTCGCGATGAATGCCATTTATCATAATGAAATGGTTCCTAAGCTTCCGGATTACATCCGGTTTTTGGCTGCCGTTGGAGCAGATGCCATTGTATTTGGTGATCCGGCAGTATTGATGAGCGTTCGTGAGCATGCGCCGGGAATGAAGCTTCATTGGAATACGGAGACGACGGCCACGAACTGGTATACGGCAAATTATTGGGGGCGAAAAGGCGCCCGCCGCGCTGTATTGGCCCGCGAGTTGAATATGGACGCAATGGTTGAAATTAAGGAAAATGCCGAAGTTGAAGTCGAAGTGCAGGTACACGGCATGACCTGTATGTTTCAATCAAAGCGGACGCTCGTGGGAAATTACATGGAATTTCAAGGAAAAGATTTGGAAGTGAAAGGGAGAAGCAAGGACCGCAGCCTGTTCTTGTTTGATCCGGAGCGGGAAGCAAAATATCCGATTTGGGAAGACAAAAACGGGACGCATATCATGAGTCCGAAAGATATCTGCATCATTGACGAATTGGGGGACTTGCTTGAAGCGGGGGTCGATTCCTTTAAGATCGACGGGATTTTAAAAAGCAGTGACTACATTCACAAAGTAACGTCATTGTACCGCCAAGCGATTGACCTGTTTTTTGAAAAACGTGAAGCATATGAAGAGAAAAAAGACGATTTCGTGAACGAAATCAAAGCGATACAGCCGCCAAACCGAGATTTAGACACCGGCTTCTTCTTTAAAGAAACAGTATACTAGAGCTTGTTCAAAAAGGGCGCTTTTCCCTTTTTGAACAAGCTCGGAGCGATGAGCGAGCCGGCGCAGTCATTCAGGTCGGGGGAGCGAAATTGTCCCCCGAGCAAGCGCCGAATGCAAGCCATCGCAGGATAAAAGAAAAAGGGCGCTTTTCCCTTTTTGAACAAGCTCGGAGCGATGAGCGAGCCGGCGCAGTCATTCAGGTCGGGGAGCGAAATTGTCCCCCGAGCAAGCGCCGAATGCAAGCCATCGCAGGATAAAAGAAAAAGGGCGCTTTTCCCTTTTTGAACAAGCTCGGAGCGATGAGCGAGCCGGCGCAGTCATTCAGGTCGGGGGAGCGAAATTGTCCCCCGAGCAAGCGCCGAATGCAAGCCATCGCAGGATAAAAGAAAAAGGGCGCTTTTCCCTTTTTGAACAAGCTCGGAGCGATGAGCGAGCCGGCGCAGTCATTCAGGTCGGGGGAGCGAAATTGTCCCCCGAGCAAGCGCAGAATGTAAGCCATCGCAGGATAAAAGAAAAAGGACGCTTTATTGACGCAGAGCAAGTTGACTTTTGGAATATAGAGAGGTGAGAAAAGATGGAACAAATTGCTGTCAAAACAGCAGAAGGAAAGCGAGTCATCACAAAGAAGCCTGAATTGCTGGCGCCCGCAGGAAATCTCGAAAAGCTGAAAATAGCAGTTCATTATGGTGCTGATGCAGTGTTTATCGGGGGACAGGAATTTGGTCTACGATCGAATGCAGATAATTTCTCTATTGAAGAAATGGCTGAAGGTGTTCAATTTGCGAATAAATACGGTGCGCGTATATATGTGACCACGAATATATTTGCACACAACGAGAATATGGACGGCCTGGAAGAGTATCTTGCAGACCTGGAACGAGTAGGGGTAGCGGGAATTATCGTAGCCGATCCGCTCATTATAGAAACGTGCAAGCGAACGGCGCCGAAGCTGGAAGTTCATTTGTCCACACAGCAATCTCTCTCCAACTGGCTGGGAGTGAAATTTTGGAAGGAGGAAGGGCTGGAACGGGTTGTGCTTGCTCGGGAAGTTGGCTTGCAGGAAATGCTGGAAATAAAGAAAAATGTTGATATTGAAATAGAAACTTTCATTCATGGTGCGATGTGTATTTCATATTCCGGCCGCTGTGTGTTAAGCAATCATATGACAGCCCGGGACTCCAATCGGGGCGGCTGCTGCCAGTCCTGCCGATGGGATTATTTTTTATTTGCTGATAACCAAAACGGCGACAGCAGTCAGGCAGAAAAACTTTTTGATGACGATGATGCACCGTTTGCAATGTCTCCGAAGGACTTGAATCTGATCGAATCAATACCGAAACTGATCGAAGCTGGAATCGACAGCTTGAAAATCGAAGGTCGAATGAAATCGATTCATTATGTTGCAACAGTTGTCAGTGTCTATCGGAAAGTTATTGATGCATATTGCAATGATCCGGATAACTTCTCCATTGATCCGGCGTGGATTGACGAATTGAGCAAATGTGCCAACCGACCGACCGCACCCGCATTTTTTGACAATGTTCCAGGGTATCAGGAACAATTGTTCAGAAACCATAGTCAAAAAACAGCTTATGATTTTGCTGGTCTTGTGCTGGATTATGATGACAAAACAAGTATTGTTACCTTACAGCAGCGCAATCACTTCCGACCTGGAGATGAGGTGGAATTTTTCGGTCCGGAAATCGAAAACTTCCGGCAAACGGTTGAGGAAATTTGGGATGAAAAAGGGAATGAGCTCGATGCGGCACGTCATCCGTTGCAAATTGTAAAAATAAAGACAAAAAAACCTGTTCACCCTTATAATTTGATGAGAAAGGAAGCATGATAATGGAAAAAAAACCTGTCATTATCGGTGTAGCAGGTGGTTCCGGCTCCGGAAAGACAACGGTTGCCAATAAAATTTACTGTAAATTCCATGACACAGAGATTGTAAAAATTGAGCAGGACTCTTATTATAAAGATCAGGCACACCTTGCGATGGAAGAACGTTTAAAAACGAATTATGACCATCCGCTTGCCTTTGACAATGAGCTGCTGCTGTCTCATTTAAAAACCCTGCTCAACCGCGAGGCCATTGACAAGCCGGTATATGATTTTACCGTTCACACCCGATCGCAGCAGACGATAAAAGTGGAACCGCGGGACGTTATCATTTTAGAAGGCATTTTGATCTTGGAAGACGAGCGATTACGTGATATCATGGACATTAAATTATATGTTGATACTGATTCGGATATCCGGATCATCCGCAGGCTTCTTCGTGATATCAAGGAGCGCGGCCGGACGATTGACTCCGTCATCGAACAATATACTTCCGTGGTTCGTCCGATGCACCTGCAATTTATCGAGCCGACGAAAAGATATGCGGACATCATTATCCCGGAAGGTGGTTATAATCAAGTAGCAATTGATTTAATGGTGACAAAAATAAAAACAATTCTTGAAGAAAAAGAAATTTTGTAATAGCATAAGGGAAATGAGTTATTTACAATTAGTTGGCATGATTTTCTATTATATAAATACATGGTTGAACATCATTTATAAAATAACAGGCAGGTTCAGCGCCCCGACACCCCTAAAATCGGGCGCTGACCATTTATATACAAATAGGAATCAGCCCGAAAAGTGTCGTGTGTTTTCTTCTGTAGATGGATGTATCATTTAAATCATGTATGTCAACCAGTCCATGTACATAGGATATTTCAAGACTTTTTATAGCATGCTATACGTTTATAACTCATCTTTTACAATCGGCTTAAGGCCGCTTCTCAATATATGATTAAGTTTATGTTCAAAAAGGAGGACATAACATTGGCAAGAAGGTCGAGGCGTGGCAGGCTCGAGCAGCGGAGCGTACACGACCGTACGTGAGCAGCGGAGAGGCAACGCGGGCGTTGAGATTCGCAGACAATGTATCCTGGACTTTTTGAACATCCTCTTCAAGCAGGGCGCTTTAAAGATATAGAGATGAAAGCGCTCACTTGAAACATCTGATAAGTTAGTTTCTTGAAGGAGTGAAGCATAATGGCAGAAGAAAAACATTATATGACAGTGGCAGGTAAGGAAAAGCTTGAAAAGGAGCTGGAGTTTTTAAAGACAGAGCGACGAAAAGAAATTGTCGAGCGAATAAAAGTAGCGCGCAGCTTCGGTGACCTTTCGGAGAATTCTGAATATGACTCAGCAAAAGAGGAGCAAGCTTTTGTTGAAGGGCGTATTGTTCAAATTGAAAAAATGATCCGCAATGCAGTTATCATTGAAGAAGATCATACTAATACTACCACTGTGTCCTTGGGGAAAACGGTTTCTTTTAAAGAGCTGCCTGACGGGGATAAAGAAGAATATACCATTGTGGGAAGAGCGGAAGCAGATCCGCTTGACGGAAAAATTTCCAATGATTCACCAATGGCACAAAGTCTTATCGGTAAATCCATCGGCGATGTCGTTACTGTGACGACGCCCGGCGGGGATATGGAAGTGGAAATTCTTGAAGTAAAATAAATTTTCTTTTTTCCTTTATGAGCAATAATTTGCTCATAAAGGTTTTTTATTAAATAACTGTTCAAAAAAAGATCTGTTGACAGTAAAATTTAATTAAGGGAAAAATTTATTCAGTTGCGGATTAGATCTGTAATACAGAAAACGGACATATATAAGTAATGTTTGTCGAACATATAAACAGTATGCCTGTTATTACGTGTTCAAAAGGGTGGCTAATGTTCCGGACTTTTTGAACATTCCCTCATAATTAAGACCAGGAGGATTACTTAAGGAGGTTACTTTATTATGAACCAGTACGGAAGCCGTGGACCGCGCCGTTCAGATATGAGAAAAAAGCAGCGGAAGAATATCATATTAAACAGCGCGATCGCAGTAGTCGTTCTTGCGATCGTGCTCGTAGGTGGAGCCTTGATTTTCGGTGGAAATTCCGAGACAGCCACCACTGATGATCCAGATCAGACAGAAAACAATGAGGGAACCGCGGAATCACCAGATGGAACGGACAACACGAATACGGAAACCGAAGCCAATCAGGAAGACGATGATGAGGCAACGGACGATGACAAGGAAAGCGATGTGGAGGAAAAATCAGCATCCTTATCAGATGAAGATGAGGAAACGGACGGAGAATGGCAGCCGGTTGGCACTGTTCAGGAAGAGCCGTTTGTGGCGGTGTTCGATAAAGATCATGTGAATTGGGAAGAAATGACACGGGCGCTTCAATATGCAACAGGGCTTGGTGATGAAATGATCATTTGGCGGCTAGGGAACGGCGGAGATCACCAAAGCGCCGTTGGAACCGTAAGCACTTCGGAAAATGCGAATAAGCCATTTCAAGTTCGTCTGGAATGGGTATCAAATGAAGGATGGCAGCCAGTGTCCGTGGAACAGCTTGACAGCAACCCCCACAGATAATAGTATAAGTAGGATGATTTATTGCGGAAGGAAGGGTTGTTGAGGGATGAGAATTGGAATTATCGGTGCCATGGAAGAGGAAGTAGACTTGCTCCGCTCAAAAATGACGGTTATTGAACAAAAGCTGATCGCCGGATGTGAATTGCTTTTAGGTAAGCTTCACGGTGTCGAGGTGGTGCTGTCGAAATCAGGAATCGGCAAAGTAAATGCGGCAATCAGCACGACGCTGATGAATCAGATGTATCAGCCGGATTATATTATTAACACCGGCTCGGCAGGAGGATTTCATCATAACCTTGCTGTAGGTGATATCGTGATTTCAACCGAAGTCCGTTACAACGACGTGGATGCTACCGTCTTCGGTTATGAATATGGCCAGGTGCCGCGGATGCCGGCTTTTTACTCTCCTGATCCGGAGTTGATTGCCGTTGCGGAAGAATGTGCAGAGGAAGTAGGCATTAACTCTGTGAAAGGGTTGATTATATCCGGGGATTCGTTTATGAGTGATGAACAGCGGGTGGAGGAGGTACGCATGAAATTCAGCGATCCGTACTGTTCAGAGATGGAAGCGGGCGCCATTGCCCAGGTTTGTCATCAGTTCCAATGTCCATTTGTTATTATCCGCTCCTTGTCTGATATAGCCGGGAAGGATGCCAAGCTGTCATATGATCAATTTCTGGAAAAAGCGTCGGTAAATTCAGCAAAAATGGTGTTGCTGATGCTGGAAGAATTACGAAGAAAACAAACGTGAAAGGGAAAGAGAGCGTCAGAATGCAGCAGCATCCAACGCTCTCTTTTTCTATTCTGCCTGTCTGGAAACGATTTACTAACGAAAATACATGAAGCCCGTGTTATACTTATTGCTAGTTTCATAAATTCATCTGTTACATTGTGTTTGTAAAGCGGGGGAAACGATGCGATTGTGTCGTTGCTATGCCGGCACTAGGTTTGTCTGCTCTCCTGTTTAAGCGAACATTGTTAATTTAGAAGAGGGTGAGTTAGTATGACAGACGAAAAGAAACTGGCTGATTTAAAAAATAAAGTGGCGGATCACAAACGTTTTGCGTTTATTTTGCTTGCTCTTTCCGGCTTTCTCTCCATCGGGCTGGTGATCCCGAACGATGCGATTGCAGACGGACAGCACGGGAAAATGGTCGGACTCATTGTTGCGTTATTAATCAGTGCATTTTTCTTTCATAAATCAGCGATGAAAACACAGCGGATAGTAAATGAAGAAGAATAACACTTTCGTTTAGGTTCCAATATTTTTCAGCTTGAGACAGCGGCTAAAGATGCGGGAAGTTCAGCATCTTTTTTTGTTGCGGGAAGGTTGCGTTAGCTTCCAAAGCTGCCCGTCGGGGTGCTGTTGAGAGCTGGAAAACGACAGCTCAGCATTTTTTCAGCTCCTCCAGCACATGGGTAAAAATTCTTGCTGTCAGCCCCCAAATGATGTATCCGTTGTATTCATAGAACTGCTCGGTAACTGTGCCGGTTCTCCAAGTATAGTTTTCCCCATTCGGAATCAGATGAAACGGGAAGCCTTTTTCCGGCTCAACATTCAGGAAGATGTAATGGTTTTTCGGCTTTAATTGCAGCGCCTCATCAACCGGAATGAAAAAGATTTCTTTCACCTCGTTTTCATTGATGTGAAAGCGCGAATTTTTATCAAGTATACCTAAAAAAGGATATAACATCAGCCGGAACGGAGTAATCATATAATCTAATTCCCCGATCACTTGAACGGCGGCTTCCGGTATGCCAAGCTCTTCCGCCAATTCACGGACAGCTGCATGCCGATAGCTCTGGTCGCTGTCATCGACTTTGCCGCCGGGAAAACATACTTCCCCCGGTTGGCGGATGGTATCGGACCGAATTTGAAAAACGAAATGAAGCTTACCATTGATCTCAAGCAATGGAACGAGAATGGCAAATTGGTGATAGTCTTTTAAGTCCATCAAGGCAGCATGTCGCTTCTTGAAATGTTGCTGCCATCTGTTGTTTTTAAACGTCGGATCATTCAAATGAAGACACTCCTTCCATCTTACTTCTTTCCTAATCAAGGCTAAGCTCACACTTATAATTATTATTATAACAAATTCACTGTAAAAATAATGAAATGAAAGCGTTGTAAAAATAATAATTGTATTCTTTTTGCGTAAATCATATAATGTAATTAATTATTGTATTGGAGGCGATATTTATGAAATTAACGGTTCAAAAGCCTATCTTTGCGGAATCGGCAAGCAAGTTTGTTAACACTGCGAGCAAGTATTCGGCAACAATCGTACTGAAAAAGGATCATTGGGTGGTCGATGCAAAAAGCTTATTAGGTGTTTTAGCATTATCGCTTCAGCCTGGTCAAGAGGTGGAAATCAGCATTGATGGCGAAGGTGGAGAAGCGTTTGCCGATGAAGTGGTAGCGCTCGGCCTTTTTACGAAATAACGATTTTGCACCGTGCTGGTACATACGGAGAAGTTCAAAAAGTCCGGGAAAGCACCCGCGAATGTCGTTGTGGCGTTGTTCTTGTTCTGTACACGTGCGTTCGCATTCGCAAGCGCGTGTTGCAAACGCTTGGTGTCGTTAGCCTCCTTTTTGAACATTCTTAACATCGCTGTCTTCCGGGAGTGGAGGGCAGCTTTGTTTTGCCGGCACATGAAGGACGGAGGAGGCTATTTCTGCTGCTTTCTCAACATTCATTCTGGAGGGACAGGCGAAGCAATTTTGTTGCCTATGAAGCTGCCGCTGCTTTGTATAGTATGCAGGGGGCACGAATGGTACCCCCTGCTTGTGCGACGGGCAATTCACAAGTTACCATGATAGGATCACACGCAGCCGAAAGAGGAGCGGGCTTTATGAGGTCAAATAGCTGTCAAACCAGGAAACCAGCTCCTGCAGCCGCGCAATCCGTAAATGTGGCGGGCCGCTTCGAGACAATTCGTGATTAGCATTCGGAAAGCGGACAAACCGTGTTTCCTGACCACGGTGCTTCAAGGCAATAAACAGCTGCTCTGCCTGCTCCATTGGACAACGGTAATCTTGTTCTCCATGAAGGATAAGCAGAGGTGTTTCGATTTTGTTGACATATTTCAACGGTGAATGCTGCCACAGCTTTTCCGGATCCTGAAGAACATCGGAGCCAATTTCCCATTCTGTAAAGAAATAACCGATGTCGCTGACGCCGTAAAAGCTGACCCAGTTGGAAATCGATCGCAATGTAGCGGCTGCTTTAAAGCGGTTTGTGTGTGAGACAATCCAGTTTGTCATAAAGCCGCCGTAGCTGCCGCCGGTAACACCAAGCCGTTCCGTATCCACGGCCGTGTATTTTTCGACAGTCGCATCAACAAAATTCATTAAATCTTGGTAATCCTTGCCGCCGTAATCCCCGCGGCAGGCATTCACAAACTGCTGTCCGTACCCGTGACTTCCGCGAGGGTTTGAATACAGCACGAAATAGCCTTTAGCTGCCAAAAGCTGCAGTTCATGAAAAAAAGTATTTCCGTACATCGCATGAGGACCGCCGTGAATTTCAAGGATGGCCGGATATTTATTTGCTTTGTCGAAGCCGTACGGTTTTAACACCCAACCTTGCACTTCCCAGCCGTCCGTTGACTTGAAACGGATTTCCTCCGGAGACGAAAGGTGTAAATCAGCCAGCCATTCGCGGTTCACATCCGTCACTTTTGTGGCTTTATTTGTGTCAAGGTCGAAAAGGTAGATGTCACCAGGATTTGTCGGTGTAGATACGCTTAAGACAGCCAAGTTTTCTTCCACATTAATATTATACCCGTAGACATGATGTTTCCCTGAGAAGAGCTCCGTGATTTCTCCCGACAAATCCACGGAACAAAAGTTGGTGTCACCATGAGCACTGGCGGTAGCATACAGCTTTTGTCCGTCGGCAGACCAGACCGGCCCCGGATTAGGGTGACCTGAGCGGAGATCGCCGATCATTGCATCCGTGATGTAAATATCGTGTCCCTTTGTCAGGCAAATCCGTTCCTTTGTTTCGATATCAATCGTCCATAAGCGTGTTAATGTTGCCCCGAGGTACTCCTTTTCATGTCCGAAGCAGGCAATCGTTTTCCCGTCAGGAGAGAAATTTCCGCTGCCGAAAAAGCCCGTGCTGTCTGTCAGCTTCTCTGCCTGTTGTGATTGGACATCCAACACATATAAGTCGGAAATAAACTGCTCATCGCCTTCTTTATTCGCGGAGTATACGATTTTCGAGCCATCGGGAGACCAGTTTCCCGGTTCGTGATCAACGTCGGCCTTCGTTAAAAAGGTTAGCTTCCCGGTGTCAAGCTGGTAAATGGCAAGCTGCTGCCGCTTTCCATCCAAAAATCCGGCGGCATCAGATTTATAGACTAATTTTTCCACGACCAATGGTTCGGGCTTTTTTTCTTCCGGCTGGTCATTGGGTTTCTTCTCCAAATCAGGTGCTTCATTTACTTTATATGCCGTGGTAAACAAAATTTGCTTACTGTCCGGTGACCAGATCGGCTTTGAGGCACCGTTTTCCAAGGTTGTTATCTGCCTTGCTTCACCGCCGTCCATCGACAGCAGGTAGAGCTGCTGCTTGGCATTTTTTCCTTTGGCTGCGGCATATACCAGCCATCTTCCGTCCGGTGAAAATCGGGGAAAGCCGACCCTTCCTTCACCGAATGTCCACTGCTTGCTCTCTTGCTCCATTGTGGATTGGACATAAAGATGGGATATGTACTCATCTTCGTCGGTAATATACTGTTTAACAAAGGCAAAACATGAGCCGTCAGGTGAAAGTTGCGGTTCGTTAATCACATTGAATGTTCGAAGATCTTCCACAGTTAATGCTCGAGTTGACATCATTTTTCCCCTTTCTTGGAAAAGAATATGATTAGGATGTTCAAAATGTATCTCTTTCTTTTTGAAAGTTCATACTATTATTTCATTCTATCAAAAAAATTCGTATTCCGAAATAACCGATTGTTTAGTTTCTTCAAAAATATTTAACACATTTCCGAATGATGGTGCTGTTGACTATGCCCATCCGCTGGCTTCGGAGCCCGTTTTGGTGATGAATAAGAGGTAATCGTCAACGAACGGAGGGTTTGAAGCCTATTTCGTAAACGAAAAAGAGCTAATCGTGCCCGTGCGGAGGATTTGGAACCCATTTCGTTAACGATTAACCATTTACTCATACCCATCCGGCGACTTCGGAGCCAGCTTTAGTAACACGGTTAACTCTTTTTATTCCTTGACGCAACTCCGAAAACATCCTGTATTTGCAGTGTCTCAAACATTGCTTTACAGGAAAGGCAGTGATTATCTATCATCCGAAAAACGTGAAAATCTACGTGGAACTCATCGTATTCCTGTTCCAATTCCGATACAGATTTCAATATCGGGCGCCGGTTTGCTGGGCTCAAACAAAACCCCTGTTTGCCCATAAAAGGCGGTCTCCTGAAAGCCTACAAATAAGAAACGAAACTGTTCAGGCGTCAGCAGCGGCCGCTGATTGAAAACTGTATTTTTCCGGCCGGCATTTCCGCCGTTAAGGGAAGCTGACAAAAGAACCGTCCCCTCAGGTGTCAGCAGTCTATGTATTTGCTCCATGAAGTTGCTTCGGTCTTCCGTTTCCCGGATCGTGTCAAACCCTACAATCGTATCGAACTTCCCAAGTTCGCTGACATAGTTATCATCGGTGATACTACCGTGTCTAAAGGAAAGCAGCGGGTGGTAACAAACATTTTCGGCATAAGCAACAGCTTCTTTATCCGTAACTACGGCGATTATTTCAGAAATCGCTTTTTTCCCTGCTTTCGCCAACAGCTTGCTCTCATAACCGTTGCAGCATGACAAGTCAAGAACTCTGCCTTTCACAAAAGGAACGGCAAACTGGTAGCGGGCGATATGTTCCAGATGCCGGCCGTTCATCGGATCGATTTTTTCCATTAGCGCTTGTTTAACAGTAGTCATTGTCAAGAAACATCACCGCTTCGTCTTATTCTGCTTGTATATTATAGCATGGTTCCCGGCGCTGTTCACAGCGCTTGAGAAGAACGGAATCTATGAAAGCAATGTTACAACCGCCGGCAGAAGCCCGTGTTTTTTCAGGAAAGGGTTAAAAATTAATACGTATTTCTTCCGGTAGGTGCTCTGGTGCCTTTGGTACATTTCGTGGTTCAACATTTATTACATCGGAAGAATAAACCGAGATCACGACTTTGCCTTCCACTGCTTTTGCCTGAATGAGAAGCGGCTGGTTATGTATGTTTTTGAAAGTGAAATCCGGCCCGTACCAGCTTACCGTCGCATCGCGTCCGGGAGGCACATACGGCACCCGCCTGCTGTGCGAATAGCGCTGAATAATTTGAACACCTGCCCGATCCACAGCATTAAACAGGGTGGACGATACTTGGCAAATTCCACCACCGATTCCTTCATATAGCTCTCCTTTCACGATAACGGGTGCCGGCAGATATCCTTTTTCAAGTGTTCGTTCACCAACCGCTTTATTAAAGGAAAAAATCTCCCCCGGAAAGACAACATCGTTATTGATCGCTTCTGCTGCAAGAGCAATGTTATGAGATCGCTCGTCGTTGTTTTTATTAAAATAAGTAACATAGCTACTGATTTGCTGGACACGTATTGTCGCCAGCAGTTCACTGTCCACTTTTGGATAAACGACAAGTTTTGGAATTTCAATCTGCGCGGGACCACGACTGAAAAAATAAGCATAGAATTCATTCGTCAAAGACTGACGGTCGAGTTTATATCCGATTTTTCCCGGCACAATGGCACCATGCTCATCGATATGGGCATTGACAGGTTCCTGAAAAAATTGCTTGTCCAGCTTTTCAAGAAACTCATTGTAAATCGCCTCGTCAATCACCGGTTCATCAAGAAATGTGGACGTAAACGCCGCCCGGTTAACACTTGCCAACGTCGTTCCATCATGGGTTAAAATCAGATTATCATTTTTATTTACCGCCTGAATCAACAGCAGAATAAGGAATAAGGACAACTTTTTCAACGGCAGGTACACCTCCTTATCATATAGTATGAACTGCAAATCAACAGATCATGTGGGAAAAGGTGCTTCGTCAGCGGTGTCATCTTTCAAGTAAGTTCGTACTTAGGTGATGCAAAGAGAACAGCAACAGGAAATATCTACATTGAAGCAAAAAATAAGTGAATCGCAGCAAAGCAGTCTTACTCAGTTAATCAATGATCTGCGGCAGGAGATTGTAAGGCTGCAGCAAACGGTGGAATACAGCAACGAGATGATAAAAAATGAAGCAAACAGCATAGCGGCGATACGCAGCCTGTCGGGGCAAGGGATCCCGGTGTTTTTTCATGCCGTTTGCCACCTTCCGGAAAGGAACTATTTTTGCCGGTTTTGTCTGGGACATTCGAACGGAAAAGCAATCAAAAGCAGCAAGGAGGCAATTGAAAAGTCGTGAATTCGATTTGTTAAGACAGACACGTACAGCCTTCGTCACGCATATAAATGAGGTACAATGCCCAAAACGGAGGTGTTTGTGCATGTCCAGTTTACTTGCCGCGATTGCCCATTTTGTAAAAGAGCTGTTTGTATTCGTATCTTTCGTAAAGAACAACGCCTTTCCTCAACCGCTGAAGCCAAAGGAAGAACAGGAATATATTAAACGAATGCACGAAGGCGATGATGAGGCGAGAAACTTGCTGATTGAACATAATTTACGCCTTGTGGCCCATATTGTCAAAAAGTTCGAAAATACACGGGAGGAAAATGAGGATCTAATTTCCATTGGAACGATCGGGTTAATCAAAGCGATTGAGAGCTATTCTCCGGGAAAAGGAACAAAGCTTGCCACCTATGCAGCCCGATGTATAGAAAACGAAATATTGATGCACTTAAGGGCGTTGAAGAAAGTTCGAAAGGATGTATCTTTGCATGATCCGATCGGTCAGGACAAAGAAGGGAATGAGATCAGCCTGATTGATGTCTTGCAGGCGGAAACCGAGGATGTCGTCGAAACCATTCAATTGAATATGGAGAAAAAGCAAATTTATGAATTCATTCACGTATTGGATGACAGGGAAAAAGAAGTTGTTGTCGGTCGCTTCGGACTCGATATGAAAAAGGAAAAGACGCAGAGGGAAATCGCCAAAGAGCTGGGAATTTCACGAAGCTATGTGTCGCGAATTGAAAAAAGGGCATTGATGAAGCTATTCCATGAATTTTACCGTCATCAAAAAAACAGCTTAAAAACAAGCGAGGAGTATAAATAAGCTAAAAGTGTTTGTTCAAGAAGATGTCTTTTTATCTTTTTGAACAAACACGAAGCTATGAGCAATACTTTACTGAGAAGCTGCGAATGTTACCAGCCCGATATTTGACATGTGGAAACTACTTTCGATTCACCGAGTTTTCTTGTCATTGTTTTTCCTCCTTCCCATCCGCTAGAAATCTTTTTCAATCAACCTGCACTATCTTTCATTTTATGAACGCTGCAGGCTTGTATGATAAAATAGGTTGTAAAGAAAATGATAGAGGTGGCGATAGGCAATGCTGTTTATTGATAACGAAAACAATACAGATCCGCGCATCAACTTGGCAATGGAAGAATATGCCCTTAAACATCTGTCTCCGGATAATACATATTTACTTTTTTATGTTAATGAGCCTTCCATTATCATCGGGAGAAATCAAAACACGGTGGAAGAAATCAATAAGAAATATGTGGAAGAACACGGCATCCATGTTGTCAGGCGGTTATCCGGCGGCGGAGCCGTCTATCATGATCACGGCAATTTAAATTTCAGCTTTATCACGAAGGACGACGGCGACAGCTTTTTAAATTTCCAAAAATTCACTCAGCCTGTTGTGGACGCGCTGCAGCAGCTCGGTGTCGACGCCAAATTAACCGGGCGCAACGATATACAGGCAGGGGAGCGGAAAATCTCCGGAAACGCCCAGTATACAACGAAAGGGCATATGTTCAGTCACGGGACGCTGCTGTTGGATTCGGAAATTGAAAATGTGGTCAATGCATTAAAAGTGAAGGACGAAAAAATCCGCTCCAAAGGAATCAAATCGATCCGGAGCCGCGTTGCCAACATCAACGACTTGTTGCAGAAAAAGCTGTCGATGGACGAGTTTAAGCAACATTTGCTGGATCATATTTTTGCCGGAAAACAAGTGCCGATGTACAAGTTAACGGCGAACGACTGGCAAGGCATTCGGGAGATTTCGGATAAACGCTACGGGAATTGGGACTGGAATTACGGGAAGTCGCCGAAATTTGATTTGCAAAGATCACGGCGATTTGCTGGTGGAGCGATTGACATTCGCCTGAACGTTTCAAAGGGAACGATTCAGGCGTGCAAAATTTTCGGTGATTTCTTCGGTGCTGGGGATGTGGAGGATGTGGAAAAGCTGCTGATCGGTGTTCCGTATGAGCGACATGCTGTTCAGGAAGCTCTGAAGGATATGGACATGGCGCATTATTTTGGGCAAATTCCAAAAGACGGACTCGTTGAGCTGATTTATTAAAGCAGTTGTTCAAAAAGGCGCTTTTTCCTTTTTGAACAACTGCGAAACGATGAGCGAAACCGTCGCATTCATTAAAGCCTGTTATGAGTGTTTGTGTCATAACAGGCGCGCGACGGCTGAAGCCATCGTCAATCAAGCAAAAGGCGCTTTTTCCTTTTTGAACAACTGCGAAACGATGAGCGAAACCGTCGCATTCATTAAAGCCTGTTATGAGTGTTTGTGTCATAACAGGCGCGCGACGGCTGAAGCCATCGTCAATCAAGCAAAAGGCGCTTTTTCCTTTTTGAACAACTGCGAAACGATGAGCGAAACCGTCGCATTCATTAAAGCCTGTTATGAGTGTTTGTGTCATAACAGGCGCGCGACGGCTGAAGCCATCGTCAATCAAGCAAAAGGCGCTTTTTCCTTTTTGAACAACTGCGAAACGATGAGCGAAACCGTCGCATTCATTAAAGCCTGTTATGAGTGTTCGTGTCATAACAGGCGCGCGACGGCTGAAGCCATCGTCAATCAAGCAAATGGATGGTATTCCCTTTTAAACAAACACGAAACGCCTCGCCAATAGAACAAAGCACCGGCTGTCTGCAGACAGCCGGTGCTTTGTTTATCAGTAGCGTTTATTCATTAACAATTGAATTCAAGGCGACTTCCACCATTTCATTGAATGTTTCCTGCCGCTCTTGCGAAGACGTTTCTTCGCCGGTCAGTAAATGGTCGCTCACCGTTAACACGGACAAGGCATTGACGTTGAAGCGCGCGGCAATGGTATATAAAGCCGACGTTTCCATTTCAACTGCAAGCACTTGATGATCAGCGAGCTGTTTGACGATGTCTTTATTGTCATTGTAAAATACGTCGCTGGTATAGACGCTGCCGACGTTAACGCTCAATCCTTGTTCCACTGCACCATCATACGCTTTTTTCAATAGATCGAAGCTTGCCGTCGGCGCGAAATCGAAGCCTTTAAAATAATGGCTGTTGACGCCGGAATCGGTGGAAGCGCTCATGGCAAGAATGACATCCCTTACTTTGACATCCTGCTTTAAAGCACCGCATGTGCCCACTCGTATTAAATTTTTTACCCCGTAGCTGTTTATTAATTCATGGACGTAAATGGAAATCGATGGAACGCCCATTCCGGTCCCTTGTACAGATACTTTTTTTCCTTTATACGTTCCGGTGAAGCCGAGCATTCCGCGAACCTCATTGTAGCAAACCGGGTTTTCCAGGAAGTGTTCTGCAATATGCTTCGCCCGTAAAGGATCGCCTGGAAGCAGGATTGACTCTGCGATATCACCTTGTTTTGCACCGATATGTACACTCATTGTCTAACATCCTTTCTTATCTTAGTTGAGGAAATTCAAAAAGTACGGAAAACAAAGCCTCGCGAATGATAACGTTAGCGTTGTCGCTCCTAGACCTTCTTGGCATTTGTTTGTCCTTCTTTTCGAACAAAGACTTATTATATGCAAGTTAAACGTACCATATCTTTTATAGTAATTGCAAAGTATAATTATAAGAAAATAGAAACTTCCGGAAGGGGGAGGAAACATGGAAACAATCAAAATAAACGATGATGCAGAAAATATTATTGGCAAAGTATTAGCAGAGGATGTCATCTCGGAGGCAGGCCATTTTCTATTGGGTAAAGGGATGACCATCACCGGCTGGCATGTAAACATTTTAAAAAATCATGAAGTCGGAACTGTTAACGTCGTTAAATCAGAAGAACTGCCCCTTACCCTTCAAATTAAATCGGTGTTCAAAAAGAAAGAGGAAATTTCCGACCTTTATTTTGAGAATGTCAAAGAAGTCAAACAGCTGTTCTATCAAGCCGCTACGCGTAAACCGCCGAGTTTTGAGACGTTTATGAAACCGTTTGTGCCGCTTCTTGAAACGGTGGTAAGGGGAAACAATATTTTTCTTGAGCTTCACCATCTGAAAGGCTATGATGAATACACGTTTCGCCACAGCATCAATGTTGGGCTGCTGGCAGCGACCATCGGGAAAATATTGCGGTATCCGACAGAGGCAAGCTTGCTTCTAGGAAAAATCGGGTTTTTTCATGACATTGGAAAAATGAAGGTTTCCCAGCAAATATTAAATAAAAGGGAAGCGCTTACAGACAAGGAGTATGAAGAGATTAAAAGACACACGATTTACGGGAAAGAGATTCTTGCCGAGATAGTTGGACCGGATCATATTTTCTGCGTAGGAGCGTTGTACCATCACGAAAGACTGGATGGATCAGGCTATCCATTTGAAATGAAGGGAGATAATATCCCGCTGATTGCACAAATTATTTCCGTGGCGGATACGTTCGATGCCATCTCGTCTGATCGCGTGTATCAGGAAAAAGTTGCTCCTTTTCAGGCGCTGGAAGAATTGGTGAAGGAAGTTTATAAAGGCAGACTGAACGGAAACATTGTGTTTCCTTTTGTTGCAAATATCATCCACGGGTACATCGGAAAAACTGTCGTCTTAAGTGATGGGAGAAGCGGTCAATTGCTTTACATTCATGCGGAGGAAATTTCCCGCCCCCTTGTCCGGGTGGAGGAAGAGTTTATTGACATGAGAAAACAGCGTCATTTAACGATTATCGATGTGTCGCTGGAGTAAAAGCGTTCAAGGGCTGAAAACGTAGAAATCATCGCCCATCATTGGGAAGAGGGAGATTCAAAGACTCGCAACGAGCGTTGAATCTCCCTCTTTCGGTTTTCTGTCTGTTCTTGCATTTCTATTGGTCAGCAAGCAGTTTCACAATCGTTTCCGGTGATAGATCGGGCTTATCCAATTGAAGCTTTTCCGCTTCCAGCAGGAGTTGCTTGAAATCGGGGCCAGGCTTCAGACCGGCGCGAATAAGATCAGCACCAGCGACTTTTCTCCCGTTGTTAAGATGATCTCTCGCCAGCAAATAATCGATGCCTTGTTCAGCGGCAACGAGGGAAAAATACGTTAGAAGCGGTTCCGTCTGCATGGATGCAAACAGATGATGCCAATCGCTGAGTGCCGTCAGCGGCTGTTTATCCAAGGAAGCACCTTCAATTAATGCTTGCAGATCGTTTAACAACTTGTGATCCTCTTTGGAAATGCAGAAATTATGCACTTCCTGCCAGCATGCTTCCGTGGCGGGAACCGGCGTTAGACAGAACAGATAAGCTGTCCAGAGTGAGCGGGACAATGGGACGCTGTTTTCAGTCAGCGTCGCTGTTGCACGGGCAAGGCGTGTGATTTTTTGCTTCATGCTTTCGAAGCTGTCGCGATTTTTCAGCAGAAAGGGAAGAATCCCGAGATCGTCTATCCGGTCAATTGCAAACAGCGGATTTTCTTCAAGGAACAGACGGATAAGCTCATTGGCGATTCGCGGTTTGGAGACGGCGAGCAGGTTGTTGGCGGATTCCTTTGCCAGGCTTTCGGTCTGTCGATCCATTGTAAAGCCGAACCTGCTTTCGAATCGCAGCGCGCGTAAAATTCTTGTCGGGTCTTCAACGAAGCTTAAGTTATACAATACTTTCAGCTGTTTGTTCAGCAGGTCCTGGTATCCGTGGAAATAATCAATCAGCTCACCAAATTCGGATTGATGAAGACAAATTCCCATGGCATTGATGGTGAAATCTCTGCGAAACAAATCTTCTTTAATCGTGGACATCTCCACCTTCGGCAGCGCCGCTGGGAAATCATAGTATTCGGTGCGGGCGCTGGTTAGATCTAGTTTCAAGCCGCACGGATGCTTCCAGGTTGCTGTGCGGAACGCTTCGTGCGAACGAACATGCCCGCCATACTGCCGCTGTAAGTACTCTGCAAATAGAATGCCGTCTCCTTCCACAACGATGTCGATGTCTTCATTGGCTCGTCCAAGCAAAAGATCTCGGACCATGCCGCCAATCAGATACACATGCATGTTCCGTTGTTCTGCTTCCCGGCCGATGTCGGTCAACAGCTCGTAAATATGCGGGTTTAACTGTCGCTTCAGCAACGTGGCAATCGTTTTTTTGTATGGAACTCTCGCTATCCCGGAAACGTTCTGGGAGTGTTTTTTATTTCCGTGCATTGCCTGGATGACATCGGTGCGGGAAACGATTCCGAGCAGCTCGCCGTTTTCCATGACAGGGAGTCGGCCGACCTGCTCCTCGATCATCAGCTCCTGGATTTTTTCAAGCTGGTCATTTTTGTTAATCGTTATCGGCTGCCTGCTCATATAGCCTTTTACAGGAGCATGACCTAAGCCGTGATGAAGGGCTTTATCCACATCCCTGCGGGAGATAATGCCGACGAGCCAGTCGTTCTCGACAACGGGAAAGCCGGTGTGGCCGTAACGGTACAGCATTTTTGAAACGACTTCAATCGCAGTATCCGGTGCGACGACGCGAACCGGACTGGACATAATATGTTCGGCAGTGATTGACGGCGCAACGATTTCATATAGTTGCTGCCTGATCTTCCGCGCCATTTCCTCTGCAGTCGCGCCCTTTACCATCGCCGAAGCAGCCTTGTTGTGACCACCGCCCCCGAGGGAGCGGATGACCGGTAGGACGTTGATTCTGTCCGAAACAGCACGGGCTGTAATAAAAACTTTCTCTTCCATTTTCACGATGGCAAAAGCCGAATCTGCACCGGTGAAACGAAGCAGCTTTTTTGTGATCATTGAAAGCTGTCCAGTATAATTCTGCTGTTCATGGAGGCTGATAACAATCTCTATTCCATCTTCCTCGATGGTCTCCGTCCGATCCAGCAACAATTGAAACAGATGCTGTTGTTCTTTTTTCAGCGGAATATCACGGTACTGCTCAATGACGGATAAATTCGCCCCTTTTTGCAGGCACCACGCCGCTGCAGCCAGGTCTTCGGCTGTCGTTTGATCATATGTAAAAGCACCGGTGTCGGAATAAAGACCTAGTGCGAACACGGTTGCCTCAAAAGGGGAGACAGCCAGGGATTTTTCTTGTATTTTTTCGATGAGGAGGGTGATGGCTGCGCCAGTGGAACGAATGTCTCCTTCGGTAAAAGGAACCGTTTCAGCGGTAATTGGATGATGATCGTAGATAATGAAAGCATCGAGGCGGTGAAGTTTCGTTTTCAGCTTTCCGGTACGGGACAACTGATTGACGTCCACGAGCACGGCCTGCTGCGCGTGATCCCAGTTTACCTCCTTGCTTTTTTTAAACGGGAACGTATCTTTATATATTGCTAAAAAATGCTCGACTTCGGAGCTGAGTTTTTCGGGTAAAATCATTTCTGCCTGTGGATATAGTTTTTTTGCTCCAATCATGGAGGCCAAGCCGTCAAAATCAAGATTTGTATGCGAGACGATTACTTTCATCATTTCCTCCAAAAAAAATTACTTGGCAGGTACCGACAGTTGGAAGCTGTTCATGTGTTTTGGCGGCACCAGATGAAACGATAATGATGGAGCGAGTTCCAAAAGGCAATGGTTCCGCACGATGGGACAGCTCGCAGTTTCTCGGTGAAGTATAGCTCATTGCTTCGTATAGGTTCAAAAAGATAAAAACCGATCTTTTTGAACCTATACTTATACTTTTTTTATACGGAAAGTGCTGATCATGAGTATAGATAATGCCAGAATAAGAAACATGAACGCAGGAGGTGTTATCCATGCACTGAACAGGTGACTGGCGGTTAGAATACAACCGGCAGCGGTGATTGGCAAACCGACGAAGCACCCGTCCTGCTCACTGATGTTAAAGCGGGCGAGACGTATTGCGCCGCAGGTGATAAAAATAATCGCAAAGATGGAGCCTGCCATACCAAATTTGATCAATGTTGATTGATAAATCAACAGAGCCGGAGCAACACCGAAGGAAACAATATCACATAATGAGTCCAGTTGTTTTCCAAAAGCGGAAGTGACATTCAGCTTCCGGGCAACCTTTCCGTCAAAACGGTCAAATATCGCAGCAAAGCAGATAAAGGCAACACTGATGCCAAATTGACCATGCAGGACATAAAGAATGGCAAATGCACCTGAACTAAGGTTGATAATCGTTAATAAATTGGCTGCCTGATTGCGGAGCTTTCTTACGGTATTATCAACGAAATTCTGTAATAATAACAATACTATCACTCCTCAAGCGGACTTTTCAGCTTCGCAAAAAAAGCCCATCATTAAATGTTAATTATATCACACCGCATTGTGGAAAACTATTCAATAATTTAAAATAAAAGTGGAGCACACTCTGAAAGCAAGTGTGCATTAACTCGATTTTTACCGGCGTATCCTTTGTAACAGGCGCGCGTCGCGGGAAGTCCGGAAGCTGCTTTATGTGGTTTTCCGAATGAAATGCAGCGATTAAACTTAAGAGAGGAAGGAATAAATGAAGAAAAGATTATATAAAAACATGGTGGAACTGACGCGAAACCCGTTGTACACAAAAATGCTCAAAACGTTCACTGCATCGAAGCTGAGCGGCAGGCTGAACCGCTCCTTTGTGAAAGTATTTGACATAGATCAAAATGAAATGGAGAGGGAACTGCACCATTACCGCACTTTGAATGAATTATTTGTACGGAAGCTGAAAAGCGGAGTACGCCCGGTTACGGCAGATGAAAAAACGATCATTAGTCCCGTGGATGGACTTTTGTCTCAAATTGGTACAATCAATGAAACAGCAACATTGCGCATAAAAAATAAAGACTATCGACTATCGACGATGCTCGGTTTTGAAAAGGCTGTTAAGAGATACAGCGGAGGCATTTTTATGCTGTTCTATCTCAGTCCGCGGGATTATCACCGCATTCATAGTCCTATGAACGGTAAGGTTGTGAAGCGCTGGGCATTAGGGAAATACTCAGAGCCGGTAAATCAGTGGGGCTTGTTGTTCGGTGATCAGCCACTTGCAAAAAACTATCGCCTTATAACCGAACTGGAAGCAAACAACAAACGAATGGCGATGGTCAAGGTCGGTGCCTTGAATGTAAATAGTGTTCATCCGGTTCATTTGAAGGAAACGGTGGAAATCGGAGAAGAAATGGCTTATTTCTCGTTTGGCTCCACCGTCATCCTCCTGTTTGAAAAGGGGATGATCCATCCGATTTTCGACGAAACGACCGTTAACTACGCAATAAAACAAGGACAAAAAATCGCTGAGTTAGAGTAAGTTGAAAAAGGGCGCATTTCCCTTTTTCAACTTACTCGAAGCGATGAGTGAGGCGCTGCAAAGAAAGCGCGGGGGAGGGCAATTCTCACCCGGGCGAGCAGCGGAAAACGAGCCATCGCGTTTCAATCCGAAAGGGCGCATTTCCCTTTTTCAACTTACTCGAAGCGGATGAGTGAGGCGCTGCAAAGAAAGCGTTGGAATGACGTTTGTCGTGCCACAAATACCAAAAACGATGAAAGGGGTTACATAAGAATGTTAACCAAGCAGGTTAGAGATGGATTGGCAACCATTGTAGGGGAAGAAAACGTTTTGGACGCGCCGATGGATTTAGTCGTTTATTCTTATGATGCAACACCTGATTATCAAACGCTGCCAGATGCAGTCGTGAAGCCTCGCAGTACAAAAGACGTCGCGAATATTATCAAACTATGTAACGAATTTCATATTCCGCTAGTGCCGAGAGGGTCGGGAACGAATCTTTGTGCTGGAACAACGCCGCTGCACAGCGGAATCGTGATGATATTCAATCATATGAATCGTATTTTGGAAATTGACGAAGATAATTTAACGGCTGTAGTCCAGCCCGGCGTTATCACATTGGATCTGATTCATGCCGTGGAAGAAAAAGAACTGTTTTATCCACCGGATCCATCGTCGATGAAAATTTCAACGATCGGCGGCAATATCAATGAATGCTCCGGCGGCTTACGCGGATTGAAATACGGTGTAACAAAAGACTATGTGACAGGTCTTGAGTTTGTATTACCTAACGGAGAGATTGTCCGCACGGGAGGAAAGCTCGCCAAGGACGTTGCCGGTTACGATTTGACAAGTTTGCTGGTAGGATCTGAGGGAACACTGGCAGTCGTGACCGAAGCAACCCTGAAGCTGCTGCCGAAACCGGAGGCGAAGCAAACGATGCTGGCCATGTATTCCTCGTTGGAGGCAGCCGGAGAAACTGTTTCCAGCATTATTGCCAATAAAATTATCCCGGCCACACTGGAGTTTTTGGATCAAGCGACCATTCAGGCGGTAGAGGCCTTTGCTGGCATCGGTTTGCCGACGGAGGCAGGCGCTGTTCTCCTCATGGAGCAGGATGGTCCTGTGGAAGTTGTGCAACGTGACATGAAAAAAATGAAGGAATTATGTGAAGCAGGGGGCGCTTTTTCGGTCAATGTTGCCGCTTCGGCGGCGGAAGGGGAGGCGCTGATGCAAGCCCGTCGTGCCGCACTGTCCGCCCTTGCCAGATTAAAGCCGACAACGATTTTGGAGGATGCGACCGTTCCACGATCGAAAATTGCGGAGATGGTACGGGCGATAGTGAATATTGCTGAAAAAAACAATGTGCAAATATGCACGTTCGGCCATGCCGGTGATGGAAACCTTCATCCTACTTGTATGACGGATGTCCGAAATAAAGAAGAAATGGAACGGGTGGAGAAAGCGTTTGAAGAAATTTTTGCGAAGGCCATTCAATTAGGCGGGACGATTACCGGAGAACATGGGGTCGGTGTCATGAAATCACCTTATCTTGCTTGGAAAATCGGTGAAGAAGGGGTAAAGGCAATGGCAGCTGTCAAGCAGGCCTTTGATCCAAATAATATTATGAATCCAGGAAAAATTTTTGCAAAAGAAACGAGAAAGCGAGTGATGATTCAACAATGACGGATAATCAGACGAGCCGCGCTGCCGAATTGACGAAACAATTTCAGGATCGACTTGATTATGACGAGCTGCTGAATTGCATGCGCTGCGGTTTTTGTTTGCCTGCCTGTCCAACTTACCGGGAAACAAAGGGAAATGAAGCCGCTTCACCACGGGGACGGATCGCGATGATGAAGGCGGTGGTTGACGGCGTATACGAGCCGGATGAAGACTTTGAAAACCAGTTGAGTCTTTGTTTAGGCTGTCGCGCGTGTGAGCCTGCCTGTCCATCAGGAGTGAAATACGGACATCTGCTGGAGGAAGCCACGGACATTCTGCAAGCCAGCAAACAGCCATCTGCGCTGGTGAGAGCCACCCGCTGGTTTATTTTCACCCATCTGTTCCCGAAACGGCGGCAAATGCGGCGGGCTGCCGGGTTGCTGTGGTTGTATCAAAAAAGCGGATTGCAAACACTGTCGCGCGCAACGCGGTTGACACGTTTAGCCGGAAAGCAATTAAGCGCGCTGGAGCGGGTGCTGCCGAAACTGCCGTCGCCGAAGTGGTTGAACAACCGCCCGACTCACCTTGTGCCGCAGGGCGGAGCGACGGTAAAAAAGAAGGTCGCTTTCTTTTCCGGATGCATGATGGACACCATCTTCGTAGCAACGAATGATGCCACATTATTTTTGTTGCAACGGGTCGGATGCGAAGTTTTCATTCCGGCAGGGCAAAGCTGTTGCGGCGCCCTGCACGCGCACAGTGGGGAAAAAGTGAAGGCAAAGGAACTGGCTAAGCAAAATATCGCGGCCTTTGAAAAGAGGGAAATCGATTGGATTGTTTCCAATGCCGGCGGTTGCGGCGCTATTCTGACGGAATACGATGACTTGTTAAAGGAGGAACCAGGCTGGCACGAAAGAGCGCAGGAGTTTGTCAAAAAAGTAAGAGATATCTCGGAAATATTGCTGGAAACCGGCTTGCCCGAGATGGAGCTGCCGCCGCAAACTGTAACGTATCAAGATTCATGTCATTTGCGGAATGTGATGAAAACAGTAGCGGCACCCCGCAAATTAATTCAAGCCATCAAAGGGGTAACCTTTGTGGAAATGAACGAAGCCGATCGTTGCTGTGGTTCTGCCGGCACCTATAATATTGTTGAACAAGCAATGTCAATGCAAATCCTTGACGAAAAGATGAAGAACGTCAAGGAAACGAAAGCAGCGACAATCGTTACAGCCAATCCCGGCTGTCTGCTGCAGATGAAGCTGGGCATCGAGCGGGAAGGGCTCACCGATTCACTGTGCGGTACGCATATCGCGGATTTGCTTGCGGAAGCTGTGAAGTATCGGGATGAGCACTCTTCGTCGCAGGTTGATTGAAATAGAGGAAGTTCAAAAAGTGCTGGACACAGCGCCGGCGAATCCCGTCGTTGCGTTGCCCCTCCGCTGCTCGGTTCTGCCGCACCTCGGCCTTCTTGCCGCTGTGATGACCTCCTTTTTGAACTAATATTATGATGAGGAAGTTCAAAAGTTGCGAATCTCATCGATGCAAAGAAGCCACGGAAAAAGTAAAAACCGGCTTTTTCCATGGCTTCATGCTTGTTTCTTCCTCTGCCAGCTTATGAGCTCGATGACTTGTTTGTTTTTGCGTTCTCCGCAGCTTTCATGTCTTTAGCAAGATCATCCTGAATGCTTTGATCCCATAATTTGACTCCAATCCTGTAAGCCGACCGGGAAATCATAAACCCGGCAACGGGCGCCGTCAGAAAGACAAAAACAATTGTCAGCAGAATCTTGCCGATGAATATTCCCTCAGCTAAAAAGAAAACAAACACGGCAAACATGATGGAAATTACACCCAATGTGGCACTTTTCGTTGCCGCATGCAATCTGCTGTATAAATCAGGCAGGCGCAGAATACCAATGGATCCTAATGTAATTAATCCACCTCCCAACAGCAGGAAAATACTAACGACGATCTCGGTCAAGGACCACACCACCTTCCAAAAACTTTGCCAGTGCAATCGAGCCGATGAATGCCAATATGGCAATGACAAGGACCACTTCTGCATAAGCAACCGTATTCTGCACAATCATTATCAGCCCGATAAAGCCGATGAGGTTGATTCCGATTGTATCGAGAGCCATCACCCTGTCGGACATTGTCGGCCCCTTTATCACCCGGATAAACAGCACAAGAATGGAGAGTGACATCAAGATTAAAACAATGGTTGTAACGATTTGCAACATTATTTTGTCACCTCCAGAATCGCTCTTTCAAAGGAATCGTGAATTTCTTTGATCGCTTCCTCTTTATCCGGCACATGAATCGAATGAACATAAATCGTCTTTCCGTCTTCGGAGAAGTCCATCGACAGCGTTCCAGGAGTTAAGGAGATAAGAGATGCCAGCAAGGTTACTTCCCATTCCGTTTTTAATGCTGTCGGGACAGCAATGATTCCCGGTTCGATATCCAATTTCGGACTTAAAACGATTTTTATCACATCGATGTTGGATAGTACTAATTTGTAATTGAACAGGAGAATCAGTTTCACAATCGCATAAACTCTTCTCATGTAAAAATCGAATACTAAAAATCGTCTTAAAGCAAACAGCAGTATAATACCAACGACATATCCAAGAAAAAATTCAAGACCGCTGAAATCGTTCCTGAAGAACATCCAGATAATCGCAATGCCGATATTAAGCAGGATTTGAAAGGCCATAGCACCTACTCCTTAAGTACAGAATTAATGTAGATTGACGGGTCCAGCAGCTGGTCTGCGACCTGAGTCGAAAAAGAGAAGATAGGCTCCGCCCCTAATCCCATGGCTATCGAAAGCGCAACCAGAGGGACTATCGGCAGCAACAAAGGACCCAGCTTTGTTTTTTTCGTTTCCTCTTCGCTGAGTGACGGTGATCCCCAGAAGACATAAATAAATATTTTCATCATCGAAAAGAGGGTCAGCAGCCCGACAATTAAACTGACGAATACGATAAAATAGCGCTCCTGCTGGATCCCGGAAAGTATTAGCGCAAACTTACTGAAGAATCCGCTGAGCGGCGGGATACCCGCGAGAGAAATGGCAGCGATGAAAAACAGCCACCCTAATGCCGGGTGTGTTTTCAGCAAACCGCTCATTTTCTTTAAATCCGTCGTTCCGGTTACCTTCTGCGTTGCACCGGCAAACAGGAACAATGCCGATTTCACGATAATATGGTGTGCAATATAGTAAATCGCACCGGCAATGGCGAGCGGAGAATACAATCCGAGCCCCATGACCATATAGCCGACCTGGCTGATGATGTGGTACGACAGGATCCGCTTAAAGTCAAACTGAGATACCGCGCCGAGAACGCCGAAGAACATCGTAAAGCCCGCCAACGCTAAAATAATATTGTGTGTAAAATCAGGATTGTGCGTGAAAATGAGCGTGAAGCTTCTCATGATGGCATAAATCCCGACTTTCGTCAGCAGCCCGCCGAATAATGCGGCAATAGCAGCCGGTGGTCCGTAATACGATTTCGGCAGCCAGAAGTAAAGTGGGAAAAGCGCTCCCTTCATGCCGAAAACAATCAGGAATAAAACGGCGATCACGTTTAATACACCGTCTTGTTCCAACGCGGCCACTTGGACTGCCAAGTGAGCCATGTTTAATGTACCGGTGATTGAATATAAATAAGCAACGCCGACGATAAAGAAAGCAGAAGCGAAGATGTTGATCGCGACGTACTTAAACGATTCCCGTAGCTGGTATTTTGTTCCCCCGATGACGATGAGAACGTACGAAGCAATTAACATCACCTCGAAAAATACGAACAGGTTGAACAAATCGCCGGTTAAAAACGCGCCGTTGACACCTGTCAGCAGAAAAAAGTAAAAGGGATAAAAATAGTATTTTTCACGGTCAGTATGAATTGTCTGGAATGCAAAAAACAAGCAGGCAACTCCTACGACACTCGCCAGTATCACCATCAAGCCGGAAAATAAATCGCCGACAAACACGATGCCGAATGGCGCTTTCCAATTCCCCAATTCAAGTGTAATAATTCCGTCTTGATAGATCACATACGTTAAGTAGACCGAGATTACGAGCATGGAAAAGGCTGTAATCCCGCTGATAATCCGCTGGGTCACGGGATTATTTCTGAAAAAAATCAGAATAACGCCCATGATTAGCGGAACCAAGACAGGCAGCAAGACAAGATTATTCATCGGCATTACCCCTTAATTGATCAAGATCGTCTGTTTTGTGCTCCTTGTAGGTGCGATAGGCGAGCACAAGTAAAAAGGCTGTCACCCCGAAGCTGATAACAATCGCAGTCAAAATCAACGCCTGAGGTAAAGGATCGGCATACGATTCCGCGCCTTCTCCCAAAAGCGGAGGCGCCCCTTCCTTCAGACCGGACATCGTGAGAAGCAGTAAGTGCGCTCCATGTGACAGGAGTACGATCCCAAGAATGACCCGCAACAGACTCTTCGTTAAAATCAAATACGTACTTACGGAAAACAATACTCCGACTGTGATAATCATTAAAATCTCCATTAAGCATCATCCTCCGCAATCGTTATGATTGTCAACAATGCTACGGCTACAACGACCAAGTATACTCCTAAATCGAAAGGCAGCGCTGTTGTCAATTCAATTTCTCCGAGGACAGGAACATCGAAATAATCAAAGTACTGCGTTAAAAACGCATCTCCGTGAAACAGACTGTTTAATCCTGTACCGATGGCAATTAATAAGCCGACGGCGATGATTTTTGAATAGTCGAAAGGTAGCACGACCTTTATCGTTTTCATGTCGAAGCTGATATAAAGCAGCAGCAATGCCGCCGCCGTCATCAGGCCGCCGATAAATCCTCCTCCGGGATTATTATGGCCGGCAAAAAACAAAAAGATGGAGAAGGAAAGGATGATGAAAGTAACGATGCGCGTTATTGTGTGAAGCAATAAGAAATTTGTTTTCACACGTCCTCTCCTCCTTTCATTCGTAATTTAATTAATGTCACGACACCGAGCGCCGCAATTCCGAGAACGACGATTTCAAGCATCGTATCGAATCCACGGAAGTCGACAAGGATGACGTTAACCATGTTATAACCGCCGGCAAGCGGCTTGGAATTTTCAATAAAGTACTGCGATATCGATTCTACCCAGGATGCTTTTCCATGTCTCATTGCATGAGCGCTGAAGGCCGTGAGCGTGACGATAACGCCGACACCGATGGAAATGATCAAGTTGGTGATTTTAAATCTTGGCGTAAACTTTTCTTTTCGCAGCTCCGGTAAATGGTAGAAACAAAGTAAAAAGAGAACAACCATGACTGTTTCCACAAGCAGCTGGGTTAAAGCAAGATCCGGAGCACGTAAAACGACAAACAGCAGGGCGATTAAAAAGCCGACGACCCCGACTGCCACGATGGCGGTTATCCGATGCCCGATAAACGGTATGCTGATGACCGCAGCGATTAAAACGAAAGTAATGATCCACAAGTATGGTGAAATTTCCGCCACATTAACGAAATCAAACGCCAGGGCATCGAAGCGGATAAACGCCCAACCGAGCAACGCCACCATAAAAACGATCATAAACATGAAATAATCGCGGAGCAATCCGGTCATTTGCATATTTGTCACTCGCTGCGAACCAGCAACGAGTCCGTCAAGTCCGCTGTCGTAAACCGCATTCAGCGGATCGCGCTCTTTTAAGAAAAACGCTGTCTGCTGCCAGCGGCTAAGGTTTTTATAAATAAGCACTCCGAACAGAACGACTCCTATTGTCATGAACAGCTCGGTGTTAAAGCCGTGCCAGTGATAAATGTTGACATAAAAAGGATCTGTTCCGGAAAGGTTCGGCAGGATCGATTGCATCGCCGGTTCAATAACCGTGTAAGCAAGGATGTTCGGAAACAGGCCGATAATGACTACAAGCGAAACGAGAATAATTGGCGAAATCAACATTCCGACAGGTGCTTCGTGTGCTTTTTTCTCCAGCTTTTCCGGCTGGTGCTTTCCTAAGAATGTTTTAAACAACATGATTGCACAGTAAACAAAAGTAAAAATGCTGGCGAGCCAAGCGATAACAGGTAACAGCAGGCCGAGCGTACGAACATTGAAGATCTCTAGGCTGCTTATTTCCAGGACGCCCGCAAAGAACATCTCCTTACTTAAAAAGCCGTTGAACGGCGGCAAGCCGGCCATGGACGCAAGCCCGATCAACGAAATGGTGAAGGTGACCGGCATCAGCGACATCAAACCGCCCAGTTTCCGGATATCCCGTGTTCCTGTTTCGTGATCGACAATACCCACTGCCATAAACAAGGCCCCTTTAAAGGTGGCGTGGTTTATCAAATGAAACACGGCAGCCATCACGGCAATCGAATAGATTTTATATTCATCGGCAATGTCGTAGTGGAGGGCTGCTGACCCCATACCTAAAAGGGACATAATCAATCCCAGCTGACTTATTGTAGAATACGCGAGTATCGCTTTCAGATCTTTTTGTCTGACAGCAGAGACAGATCCCCACGTCAATGTGACCAGCCCGAAAGCGGTGATGATCCAAAACCATTGCGCTGTTCCGCCAAAAACCGGAGTTAAACGCGCCACTAAATAAATCCCTGCTTTTACCATCGTTGCAGAGTGAAGATAGGCACTTACCGGTGTAGGTGCTTCCATTGCATCAGGTAACCAGATATGGAACGGGAACTGTGCTGATTTGGTGAATGCACCAAGTAAAATCAGCAGCATTGCAGGAATAAATAGCGGGCTGTTGACAATCTCTCCGGCATGATCGACGATGACTCGAATGCTGAAGGAATTTGTCATCACATAAAGAAGAGAGAAGCCGGCAAGCATGGAGAAACCGCCTGTTACTGTGATTAACATCGATTTCTGTGCACCGTAGCGGGACTTTTCTTTATGAAACCAGTAAGCGATTAACAAGGAGGAAGCCAAGCTGGTCAATTCCCAAAACACATAGATTACAATCAAATTGTCCGAGAGCACTACTCCAAGCATCGCGCCCATAAACATCAATAAGTAAACGTAAAAATTATTTAAAGGTTCATCCTTTTTATTTGCAATATAATAAATGGAATAAAGAACAACGAGCGCTCCTATTCCAGTAATAAGCAGTGCAAATAATAAACTTAAACCGTCTAAATAAATCGTGAAATTAATCCCGAGAGACGGCACCCACGGAACTTCCAGCTGCAGAGGCTCTAAGCGTTCTCCTCCGACAGGAAGATATTGTAGCAAATACACAAACAATGTGATCGGAAGGATGAGAACAAACCACCCGGTGTGTACTTTGCGAAACCATTTATATAAGAACGGCACGATGAGAGCCGTTATAAATGGTGCCAATACTAAGTAGTGAAGCGATGTCAAATGATTTACCTCCTTCTATTTAATGAATTTATTTCGTCCCAATTACACTTCCACTTCCCATCTACAATTCAGCCAATTTTTTAAAATCAAATAAAATTATAATACAAATTAATGGACGTTGCACCTTTCACCCTCCTATGGTTTGTAACTTTCAGGTAATTTATTAAATAGGAAGGAAACCATCTTTTTTAACTAAAAAAAATATTATTTTCCTAGGAAAAATGACGATTCCAATGACTTTGTTCAAAAGAATGCGTTCAAGAGCAACAGTGTTGGTTTGCGCTGGGTGGTGCTGTCGCATGAGCCGGGGGAGCAAGAGGTATAAAACAAAGAAAAACGTATCATCCTTATAGTGGAAGTTCAACATTTGAACCGAAGGAGATGATACGGTTGAACAAGAAAAAAGTTTTTGTCGTTCCATGTGCCATTTTTGTTATATTATTTCTTAGTGCGCTTCCATTTCATTATCAAGTGACGGAGAAGATCGTTGAGAAACAGAATATGGATCAAGATGTACGCGGCTTGTTTCTCGGTGACGACCAAATAGGCGACAGACGTTTTCGGCCGAGAGAATATATCCAAGTCGAAAGCAGGAAAAAAGGTGATACAGAAGCGCTGCCGCTGAACGAATAGGCACGGAGATTTCCTGATACCTGGATCTTTGTCATTGACTGGGATGGAAAAAAAGTCGGTAGCAGTTTGTTAGAAGAGGAAGTTCAAAAAGTGCGGGAAACAGCGCCTGCGAATCTCATCGTTGCGTCGTCTCTGCGCTGCTCACGTACTACAGTGTACGCTGCGCTGCTCAATCCTGCCGCGCCTTGACCTTCTTGCCGCTGTTGTATCCTCTTTTTGTGAACACGCACTAAAAGCGGCTAAAAAGAAAAAAAGATGCATCTAAGCCGCATCAAAAAATCGATTTGCTAAGTCACGCAATCGTTATACCCTTGTGTTAATGACGATTAAGAGGAAATGGATGACTTGTCCGCATTTGTTCGCCGTTCAATTTCTTTTTTTATGAGCAAGATAAACTCTTCGCTTAGCTTCAGTTCTCTTGCTTTATGATAGGTCTCCATTAATAAGGCATCCGACAAATATCGCATAGATCCTTGCCGCCTCATGGCAGCTTCACCCCCTCATGGTATACCTTAGGTAATGTGCATATGTTTATGTGTACGACCTCCGTCTATTTAAACACTTTTCTTCTTTATACTCCCATTCGAACTCATATTTTTATGAGGAAGTTCACACATTCATTTAAGAAAACCGAATCCAGTCAACGGATGAACAATCACGTTTATATGGCATGTCTCAATTCTCGTGTGAGTTGATAATATCATGGAATGGCTTCCATCTCAATCCCATATTTATCCACATCCATTGGTGGATAACATGTGGATAAGCTGTATATAAATTAAAAAAACACATATAAAATCGGAGTTGATATGTGTATAAGATTATCCACAATTGTTTACATATGGAAGAGGGTGTCGAAAAATTTTTATTGCTTTTTAAGCATTTTTGCATATTTCCATTAGATACGCTATAAATTGTTATGTTAACAATAGAAGATGGGACAAGCGAATAATTACAATTGAAATCATTGACCAAATATATGTATTATAGATTAGATAGTGGAATGACGTTTTAATATTAGAAAGGAATGATATTGTGTGGAAGAAGTGAATGACCGCGTCATTTGTTCAGGCTGTGGGATAAAGATTCAGACGGCCGACCCGGAAGGCTTGGGTTTTACCCCTCCGTCTGCGCTGGAAAGAGATATCGTCATTTGCCAGCGCTGCTTCCGGCTGAAACATTACAATGATATCCAGGATGTTTCCCTTACGGATGATGATTTTTTAAAGATATTGAATCAGCTAGGAAAAAAAGATGCCTTGATTGTGAAAGTGGTTGATATTTTTGATTTTGACGGCAGCTGGCTCCCTGGCCTGCATCGTTTTGCTGGAAAAAATCCGATCCTTTTAATAGGAAATAAAATGGATATCTTACCAAAATCAGTGAAAAGACCAAAGCTGATACAATGGATGAAGCGGGCGAGTAAAGAGTATGGTCTGAAACCTGTCGACGTTCATTTGATGAGTGCGGAAACAGGGGAGGGCGTGCTTGAAGCGGCGGACCTCATTGAGCACTTCCGGAAGAACAAAGATGTTTATATCGTCGGCTCCACAAATGTCGGCAAATCCACCTTTATCAACCGCCTGTTGAAAGAATTCGGTGCCGACGAAGAGTTGATGATTACGACATCCAATATTCCCGGTACAACTTTGGATATGATCGATATTCCGTTAGATGACGGTTCTTCTTTGTTTGATACTCCCGGTATCATCAATCACCATCAGATCGCGCATCTTCTCGATAAAAAAGAATTAAAGCTGATTTCACCGCGGAAGGAAATCAAACCGAAGGTCTTTCAATTGCAGCAGGAACAAACACTCTACGTCGCGGGTCTGGCACGACTGGACTTTGTTCAAGGAGACGGACAGTCGTTTGTATGCTATTTTTCCAACGAGATACATATACACCGGACAAAGCTGGAAAAGGCCGATGAGTTGTACCGCAACCATTTAGGGGAAATGCTTGCTCCGCCTGCGGCAGAAAATGCGGCGGCATTTCCTGAACTCGTCAAGCATGAGTGGAAGATCGGCTCCGAAAAACAGGATGTTATTTTCTCCGGTCTAGGCTGGATAACGATTCACGGGAGCGGCGCGAAAATTAGAGCGCATGCCCCGAAAGGTGTTCATGTCGGGGTTCGACCATCGATTTTTTAAGGGGTAAAGCGGACTTGGCATTTTTGAACACGGGAATAGGATAGAGAGGGGAAATCGTTGTGACAGAAATAATGGGAGTATTCGGTTATCCGATAAAGCATTCGATGTCTCCTGAAATGCACACTGCCGCATTCAAACAATTAGGTCTGGATATGGCATATCACGCTTTTGAGGTCCACCCTGAGTTTTTAGAAAAAGCAATCAACGGCATCCGGGGTCTTGGGCTGAAAGGAGTCAATGTGACGATTCCTCATAAAGTGGCGGTTCTTCAGTATTTGGATATGGTGGATGACCTTGCGTTGGAAATCGGCGCAGTCAACACGATTGTCAATATGAACGGGCAACTGACAGGATATAATACAGATGGGGAAGGGTACTTACAGTCGCTGTTACCATTTATCAAAAGTGATATAAAACAAATGCACGTATTGATTATCGGAGCCGGCGGCGCAGCGAGAGCAGTGGCGATTACGCTGGCAAAATACGGTGTCAGAAAAATCACGATCGCTAACCGAACGGCGGCAAAAGCAACGGAACTGGCGCTTCAATGCAGTAAATTTTGTCAGTCGAAAGATGTGTCCATGGAAGAAGCAGAAAAGCATTTAAGTGACTATGATCTGCTGATCAATACAACATCCATCGGGATGACGCCGCATATTAGTCAAGTGCCGCTGTCATTGGACGAGCTCCGTTCGGAGACGTATGTCAGCGATTTAATTTACACTCCGCTGAAAACGCAGTGGCTGAGCATTGCAGAGAAAAAAGGTGCTCCGGTTTTGAACGGACTTGGCATGTTTGTCCAGCAAGGTGCTTTAGCGTTTGAGCGGTGGACGGGAAAGAAAGCCCCGGCAGAAGTCATGAAACAAGCCGTACTGCGCCGCCTCAACGAAGGGTGAACTGCTTGGCATCAGCTTAATGACACGGCTTCAAAACATTGACCGGGTCAAATATGTAAGGTTGAGCACGCATGATAAGCAACCATTTTTGAAAAAGAAGCAAATTTTAAGAAACCAGTGCGGCAAATTAGTCGTAGTAAAGGTGGTATACTATGTTAACAGGAAAACAGAGACGTTTTTTGCGCAGTGAAGCACATCATTTAAAGCCGATTTTTCAAGTAGGAAAAGGCGGTGTGAACGAAAATCTCGTTAAACAGGTGGCAGATGCCTTGGAAGCGCGAGAGCTGATCAAAGTGAGCATTCTGCAAAACTGCGATATGGATCGCGAAGAGGTGGCAGAGCTGATTTCCCAAGGCTCCGGAGCGCATGTCGTTCAGGTGATCGGCAATACAATCATTCTGTACAAGCAGTCAGTCAACAATAAAAAGCTTGAGTTGCCTTCTTAAGAGGTGGCGCAGGTGAAAAAAGTTGGTATATTAGGAGGAACCTTTGACCCGCCGCATATTGGACATCTGTTAATGGCGGAGGAAGCGAGAATGCAAATGTCGTTGGATGAAATTTGGTGGATGCCAAATTACTTACCGCCGCATAAAGAAAAAGTAAGCAATACGTCAAACGATGATCGGCTGGCAATGGTCAACAGCATGGTCGGGCTGCATGAATCGTTTCGGCTATGTGATGTGGAGCTCCGGCGAACCGGCCCGTCTTACACAGCAGATACGATGGATGTTTTAACGAAGCGTTACAAAGACATCCAGTTTTTTTTCATCATGGGAGAAGACAGTCTCGAAACATTGGATCAATGGCATGAAAGCGAGCGGTTGAAATCTCTCGTTTCTTTTATCGTCATTCCGCGGCCGGGATACAGGCGTCCACGGGAGAATGTTTCGGACGGAATTACCGTGATTGATGCGCCGGCAGTGGATATTTCTTCCTCCGACATTCGCGAAGCGGTCGCAGCGGGAAACATGAACCGTTTTTTGCTGACAAAGGAAGTCTACCATGTAATAAAGGAGCGCCGGTTATATGATGATCAGTGAAAATCAAGCATTTTCAGCAGTGAAACGCAGCTTGAAGCAGCGCCGCTTTGAGCATACGGAAAGGGTAACGGAAACGGCGGAGCAGTTGGCGCGCAAGTACGGAGGCGATGTGAAAAAAGCGAGGCTTGCAGCGATTCTCCACGATTATGCCAAGTACCGGCCCGTCGAAGAAATGCGGGAAACACTTCGATCTGTCAAAACGCCCCATTCGTTGCTCGAATATGGCGATGAAATATTACATGCTTTTGCAGGCGCCTGTTATGTAAAAGTAGAATTGGAGGTAACGGATGAGGAGATTCTTGCCGCGATCCGTTATCACACAACAGGCAGAGCATCGATGACGCTGCTGGAGAAAATTGTTTTTCTGGCGGACTATATTGAACCTGGCCGTACGTTTCCCGGTGTGGAGACAGTGAGACAGGCGGCGGAAACAAGTTTGGACAACGCATGCTTTCTGGCTTTAAAAAATACGATTGCGTTTTTAATCAGTAAAGGGCAGCCTGTTTATCCGGAAGCGTTTGAGGCGTATAATGATTTTAGTATAAAAAAGAAGATTAAAGGAGGAAATCGGTAGATACATGGAAAATAATGAAATGTTACACTTAGCAGTCCGGGCTGCGGATGATAAGAAAGCGGAAAATATTGCTGTACTTTCGATGAAAGGGGTATCCGTCATCACCGATTATTTCGTCATCTGTCACGGCAACAGTGAAAAGCAGGTGGAAGCAATTGCCCGTGAAATCAAGGAAAAAGCTGTGGAGCACGGCTATAATTTAAAACGCCTGGAAGGGCTGGATGAATCAAGATGGGTGCTGATTGACTTAAACGATGTGATTGTTCACGTTTTCCATAAGGATGAAAGATTGTATTATAATTTGGAAAAGCTCTGGGGAGATGCAGTGCAATTACCTGTGGAAACAATTTTAAACGCGGAAGTATAAGCACCCGGGAATGAAGCCCGCTAATCTGCCGGATATCAGCGGCAGGGCTGTCTGTTAAGGAGAATGAGTAAATGAAACATGAGCATTTTGCTTCAATATATGATTTGTTAATGGAAGACGCCCCCTATGAAGATTGGCTGCTTTATACGAAAGAACATATCCCATCCGCCGCAAAGGTCGTTGATCTTGCGTGCGGAACGGGTACGTTTGCTGTCAAGCTCTTTCAGTCAGGCTTCGATGTTTCCGGTGTGGATATTTCCCGGGATATGCTCACGGTAGCGGAGCGGAAGGCGAGGGAGACGAAGTGCAGCATCCCTTTGTTTCTACAGGACATGCGACATTTGTCCGGTTTTTCCGGCGTGGACGGGGTCACGCTTTTTTGTGATGGGCTGAACTACCTGCTGAATGAAGCGGATGTTCAGCAAACGTTCCGGAATGTTGCGCAAATCCTTCGACCGGGAGGAAAATTTTTATTCGATGTGCATTCCGTTTATAAAATGGAGCACCTGTTTAACGACCAGCTTTACGGTATAAATGACGATGCCGTCTCCTATTTATGGTTCAGCGCGCCGGGAGAACAGCCGCACAGTGTGGAGCATTGTTTGACATTCTTCATTAAGCAGGAGGATTCGGGCTTGTATGAAAGAAAGGATGAAGAACATCGGCAGCGGACATTTCCACCCGGGAAATACCAGGAATGGCTGCTGAACGCCGGCTTTGTCAACGTTGAAGTAACCGGTGATTTCGGTCGGAGCGAGCCGCAAGCTTCACAGGATCGATATTTTTTTAAAGCAGAAAAAAAGCAGCAGGAATTTTAAATTCAGCAGCGAATGTTAAAAGAGCAAGGAGAGTGATAAGGACACAGAAAAAGAGTGGCTTTCCCTTTTTCCAGTGCCCTCAAGATTACTCCTCGCTCTTTTTTAGCTCCTGCATTTGCTTCTGAACAAGGTGCCGATCCTCATCGTATTTTTCATGCGTTTTTTCAAAGAGATGGTGAAACTGATCGGTGATTTCCGCTTTCAGTACTTCCAGCCCCGCTCCGGTAACTCCGCCGGGGACCGTCACCCTTTCCTGCAGTGTCTGTAAAGTGAAATGCTTTTGCTTCAATAGCTCTCCGTAACCAATCAGCATCGATTCCATGATGGCTGTCGCTTCTTCCTCTGAGATTTTCGTTTTCTCCACAGCTGCATCAATCATTTTTTCAATTAGAAAACTAAGGAAAGCCGGGCCGCAGCAGCCGATATCAGAAGCAATTCTTGTAATCGAATCATCGATGATTTCCGGTTTGGAAACGGCGCTGAATAAACGTAGCAAATCGGTTTTGTCCGCTTCGTTGACGGCGGTGCCGAATGTTACAAGGGACGGCCCATCCAGTGCCCGGTTTACAATGCTGGGAATAAAGCGGACAGCGTTGGCAGTGGTGACTGACGCCAACTCATGGACGAGTATCGGACTTGTAATCGAAATGATCGTTTGCTCCGCTGTGAGAACGTCAGCGTTGTCCTGCAGAATCGGAATGATTTGCAGCGGCTTTGTGCAGATAAAAATCCAGTCGCATTGCTTTATTAGTGTGCGTGCATCATGGACAACGTTTAGCTCTTCATAAGAAGCCGCCAATGCATAGGCTTTCTCTATCGTTCGATTGGTAATCCACAACTTTTCCGGGGCGATGGCACGGGCCTCAAGAAAGGATTGAATAAGTATCTTTCCCATGCTTCCGGTGCCGATGAAGCCGATTCTCTTCAACCGTTTCCCCTCCCTTGAAACTGACTCTTCAGTCTATTGTATGAAAGAAAAAAACGAATATGAGTAGAGGATGTTGAATTGAAAAAGAAGGAGTGAAAAGCGATGTTTTTTCAACAATTAACGAAAAAGTGGCTCATCGGCATTAGTTTAGGCGCTGGTATTTTTGCAGGAATCATCATCACTTGGACGTTGACGGCAATCAACGGCGGGGAAGAGGAGACGTCAGAGTGGCTCCAGCTTCGGGAGCAGGAGGAGGTGACGCAAAGCGAGGAAGCAGAAACGGACATTCCGGCAATCGTGATGGTGGATATAAAAGGAGAGGTCCGGCTGCCCGGAATATATACGGCTGAATCGGGGGAGCGGGTGCATGATTGTATCGAAAAGGCAGGGGGGTTGACTGAGGAGGCGAATGAAAGGGCATTGAATCTGGCGGAAAAGGTGTACGATGAAATGGTGATTTATGTCCCGTCTGTAAATGAGGAAGAAGTAGCTGTTTCCGTACAATCTGCTTTAAATACAAGCGATGACCGCATCAGAATGAACTCAGCGACGGTTCAGGAATTGACCTCATTACCTGGCATTGGTGAGGCGAAAGCCGAGGCCATCGTTCGGTTTCGGGAGGAAAACGGTCCTTTTCAAACGGTGGAGGAGCTTGTCAATGTCCCGGGAATAGGAGAAAAAATGCTGGAGCAGATGAAGGATTTGATAATCATTCCGTAAAAATATGCTCATTTCATATCAATGGCATCTAAACGAAACAGCAGAAATAAGGTAAGATAGATTTATGATTGCATATTTAGGAGGTTGACTCGTTTGGAAAGAATTTCATGGCATCAATATTTTATGGCACAAAGTCATTTATTAGCTCTAAGGAGTACATGCACTCGTTTGATGGTAGGCGCGACGATTGTCCGTGATAAGCGGATCATTGCCGGAGGATACAATGGTGCGATATCCGGCGGCGTTCATTGCATTGATGAAGGTTGTTATGTTATCGATAACCACTGTGTGAGAACGATCCATGCAGAAATAAACGCGCTGCTGCAATGTGCCAAATTTGGAGTGGCCACAGAAGGCGCGGAGGTGTATGTCACCCATTTTCCTTGTTTGAATTGTTGCAAAGCATTGATACAGGCTGGTATAAAAAAAGTGTATTATGCCACCGATTATAAAAATCATCCGTATGCGATTGAGCTGTTCGACCAGGCGGGAGTGGAAGTTCGGCAAGTGGAACTGGAAGAGATGATTCTTGATCGGCACAGCGAGGACAAGCTGCGATTTACAGCAGACCTTCTCGGCCGGCTGGAGCAGTTAGGGCTGGATTCGGAGGAATTGAAACAACTGAAGGAAAAAGCCAATCAGCTTTATACTTCTTCGTGACAAAAAAACACTCCCAGCCGGTTGGAAAGAAGGCACCGGCTCCACACATTGTCGCTTCCTCTACTAGTATTGCTCTGACGTCTATTCAAGTGTCAGCGCGCGCGATGACACGATGAGACAGCTAAAAGCTTCTCAATGAAGACCGGCTCGTTGCCTCGTGTTTGTTCAAAAAGACAAAAAGTGGCTCTTTATGAACAAACACTTTAAACAGCCACACCGCAATTTACGGGAGTAAAAAAGGATGTCAAAGGAGAACTGCTGACAAAGCACAAACTTCCTTTTTCAGTACCTTCCTTTTTGGCATCCTTGCTTGAAATATAAAATGCACTTCCAAGCGTATTTAGGCACTCCCGTCCCCCAACTGTTATATCATTCCAGAACTTTGTGAATCCCCATAATGCCGGCGCACTGTAACACGATCCAGCCGGCGGTGCTCCGATACGTTGTTAAAACATCATAGCGAGGTGATACCATTTGTTTTCCCGCAGTTATTGCAGTTCCCTTGCGGCTGTTTCCGGATTGCTGTTCAGTCAGCAAGGTTTTTCCGCATATGCCCTGTTTTTTCTGACGGCGGCGTTGCTGCCGCTGATTCTTTCTGCAGTGAGGCGTCATAAAAGTATCCGGCAGTTGCGGCAGCTGATCATTGTCTTTATCTGCTTTTTTGTGTTCATTGGAGTCGGAAAGTACGTTTTCACGAAAACGGAGTCGAGTTTAACTGGAGAAGAAACGAATTTTTCCGGAATAATTTCCTCGGAGCCTGCGCTTACCAGTTCTAATCAATGGTCCTTTCAAGTGGACTTGCTTGATTCCGAACGGGTGCAGCTGTTTCTCGATGTGGACGACAACGTCCCGGCATATAGAGATGACTGCGAGTTTTCCGGAAAATTATCGCTCCCCGGAACTGCAACCAATCCATTCGCGTTTGACTATCAGAATTATTTAAACCAGCAAGGGGTTCACTGGATCATTCATTCATCCCAGCCAATGCAATGTAAAGGTCAGCGCAGCACTTTTTTAGCAGTATTAAAAAACATCAGACGTCATGGAATCAATAATTTGCAAGCAGCAGGAAATCTGGAAACGGCAGCGATGATATCGGCGCTTGTCTTTGGTGAAAGAAGCGCAGTGCCGGAGGCGAGGATCGCTTCGTATCGGCAGCTTGGTATTATTCATTTACTTGCTGTTTCAGGGCTACATGTCGGGATGGTCAGCTTTGCCTTCTTTTATCTGTTATGCCGCTTTGGCTTCACGAAGGAAAAGGCTTGTATTGCTTTATTGATTTTTCTGCCGGTCTATGCTGTTTTAGCGGGCGGTTCCCCGTCAGTTCTCCGCGCGTCGCTAATGACTTTTGCCGTGGCCATCTGCACTATTTTTAACTGGAAAATCAGGGCCATCGACCTGCTGTCATTGCTGTTTCTGCTTTTTTTACTGGTGAATCCTTATTTGCTGTTTCATCTCGGCTTCCAACTTTCTTTTTTAACAAGCTTCGCACTGCTTGTCTCCCAACGGTTGTTTCTCAGGCGGAACCGTATAGTTGTTCTTATGCAGGTAACGATCATTGCCCAGCTTGTATCGCTACCGCTCATTCTTTTCCATTATTACGAAATGTCATTTCTCTCCCTGCCGATCAATATGCTGTTCATTCCGTTTATCTCGGCGTGGATTCTTCCTGTGTCGTTTCTTACCGTCCTCTTTGGTTATTTCCTGTCTCCACTGGCGTCGGTCGGATTTTTTCTGGTTGATATAAGCTTGCGTTTTGCTCACGGCTTTCTTGATTTTATTGCCGGAGGAAGCTGGCATGTCATTGTTTTCGGCCGTCCGTCCACGACTGTTGTTCTGCTGCTTTTTGCGACGGTTTTCTTGATATTTATTTGCTATGAATCCCAGAAAAGATTGCCTTGTCTGCTGTCAACTGCTTTTTTGCTTGCCGTGCTGCTTTATCAATCGTTCCATCCTTATTTTCGCTCGTATGCCGTCTTAACAATGCTGGATGTCGGCCAGGGAGATGCAGCCGTCTTAGAGCTTCCGTATCGCAGGGGAGTGTATGTCATTGACACCGGGGGCAACGTCCGCTGGGGAGAGACGCAGGGGGATGCTGTGACCGATACAAATGGTCCCGGAAAAAGAGTGATCGAGCCATTTTTAAAAGGAAACGGAATCAAGACCATCGACCGGCTTATACTCTCTCATGGACATCTTGATCATATGGGAGAGGCTTGCTATCTTGTGAAGACATTTCAGGTGAAGCAAATTTATTATCCAAAGGAAGAGGACGTTGCGGAAGAGGCGCTTCCAATCTTGCGGTGTATTGCAGAAAACGGCGGCAACATTGTGCAGGTAAGGGAAGGAATGCGGTGGATGGTTGAGAATGATCAATTTTATATTTTAAGTCCGACGGGTACGGAAGCAAATGAAAATGACCGGTCGATTGTCCTGCTGAGCATTGTTGAGCAGGCAACCTTGTTGTTTACCGGGGATATTGAAGCAGAAAGTGAAAAGCGGCTCGTGCAGGCTTATCATCCAGCCAATACGGATATATTGAAAGTTGCCCATCACGGGAGCAAAACCTCGACGGGGGCAGCGTTTATTGAGCATTTTTCTCCGAAGTTGGCATTGATATCCGCCGGCAGAAACAACCGTTTCGGTCACCCTCATCCCGATGTCGTCGATCGCTTGAACGATGTAGGAATCCCAATTTTTCGCACGGACATCCACGGGGCGGTGCAAATAAAAATTGAATCCGGGAACATCAAAGTAGTCCACTATATAAATGTGGAGGAGGAGCAGTAAGAGCAATAAGAACAGTAAGAACAGTAAGGACAGGAAGAGTAGTAACGAGGAATAAGCTTTCTATTGGCATATGTTTGTACAGGGATAACAGAAATCATCTGAAAGAGGTTCGGGAGATTACTCGTGATCGAAGCTGATTCTAAACCCGTCATATAGTGACGAATAGATCTCTTAATCGTGAACGAAACGATCTTCAAGGAGGTCGAACGTAAAAGAATAGAGCTTAATCATGAACGAAACGCGCATCGGAACCGCCGAAAGATAACGAATAGAGAATATGCATATCCAAAAAGACATTCGAAGCCAGCGAACGGTAACGAATAGCGGCGTTGCGCTGGCTTCACCTGTCTGTCAATACCGCTCACGAATGCTGAAGTAAGCTCCGGTCTTCGTTGTTTTATTACGCAGCCATTGGATTTCCTGCTTTGGATAGTTTATCCCTCAACTTTTAATCCATGAAAAAATCCCGGCCCGAATAGCACATCTTTTTCGGATCGGGATTTCACGACGGCAGCTATGTAAATTGAATGAACTTATCTAGTACCGAAGAAGTGAATGACTTGGGCAATGACAAAAATGGTGATGAAAAATCCGAAAGTGACCACAAAGCCTACAGCACTATCTAAAAAATCGTTGCGTTTTGATTGTACTTCATTTTCAAATTGATTCATGTCACAATCCCTCCTAGTTTCACATTTAGTATACGGGAATAGCGCAAAAAAATCCACAAAAAATGTGAACGGTGCAGGTCGGACAACGCCGGTGTTTCAGCTGTAAGCACGCCGTTTTTTCATGGTTTTGTTGTAAAGAGTTGTCACATATATTCGCGTTGCGCATAGGATATCCTAATAATACAACGGAACGATATAAACGATGATTATCGCCATAGCAAAGGATCCCGGGAACTTTGCAATGGCGTTTATCATAAATGGGGGGGCTGTTTCACGGTTTTCCCCCTTTTTCTTTGCGGCAAGAAACGGAGCGGATTTTGCTGTCTTAACATAAATCAATTATGATACACTACAACATAGAAGATGATTGTCGAAGGGAGTCAGGACATTGTCGTACATAGACTTGATTAAGCAGATAAAAAAAGGCTCCGTATCGCCGCTTTATTTACTGGCCGGGACGGAAGAATACTTAATTGAAGATACATTGCACCGAATTATCGAGCGCACTTTGTCTGAAGAAGAAAAGGAATTCAATTTATCCAAATTCGATATGAAGGAATATTCCGTGGATGTTGCCATTGAAGAAGCTTATACGTTCCCGTTTATGGGCGGGAAAAGAATTGTCATATTGAAGGATGCCTATTTTTTTACTTCGGCAAAGGAGTCGGGCAAAGTCGAACACAATTTAAAAAAGCTGGAAGCATATATGGAATCGCCGGCTCCGGAAACGGTGTTTATCATCCAGGCGCCGTATGAAAAATTGGATGAACGGAAAAAAATTGTTAAATTAGCAAAGAAAAATGGAGAATACCTCGATGGCTGCGCATTGGACGAGCGGGAATTATATCAATGGCTAATTGACCGCGGCCATGATCATCATGTGGAGTTTGACAAGCCTGCCGCCGAGCTGTTAATTTCCCTGACAGGCGGACAATTGATGCTCCTGGCGTCAGAAATTAAAAAGCTTGCCATCCACACTGGTGAAGGTGGTACGGTAACGGAAACCATCGTACAATCCCTTGTGCCGCGATCATTGGAGCAAAATATTTTCAGTCTGGTGGATGGTGTTGTTAAACGGGACATATCAAAGTCGTGGAAAATTTATTTGGATTTATTGAAGCAGAAGGAAGAACCGCTGAAGATCATTGCACTGATGGTGCGCCAGTTTCGCATTCTTTTTCAAGTGAAGCAACTGACGGGGCAGGGGTACGGCCAAAAGCAAATTGCCGCAAACTTGAAGCTTCACCCATATGCCGTTAAACTGGCGATGGGGCAGGCAAAGCAGTTTAAAGACGAAGAGTTGCTCGATTTGCTCGATCAACTGGCGGATATCGATTACAACATAAAAACAGGGAGAATGGACAAATCGTTGGCGGTGGAAATCTTTTTTTCCAAGCGGGCAAAAATTTATACTTGAAAACAGAAAAATAAAAAGGCATTCAACCTTTCAGAGGGAATGCCTTCTTTGTTTATGCTGATACTTCATTTAAACGCTTTTGCAAATGTGACTTTTGACGATTTGCCGCATTTTTATGAATCAGCCCTTTGTTAGCTGCTTTATCAATTTTTTTGGTTGCCACCAAGAATGCTTGCTTAGCGCCTTCCACATCTTTGTTCTCAGCTTTTGTGTTGAATGTTTTGATCGCTGTACGCAGGTCTGATTTAGCCGCTGCATTTTGAACGCGACGCTTTTCACTAGTTTGAGCACGTTTGATAGCAGATTTAATGTTTGCCATCCGATTCACCTCCTTGATGCAACCTTAGTAATAACGTTTCAGTTTCTGTGCAACAATAAGGATTGTATCAAAAGCGTTTTTAAAAAGCAATAGAAAATATCAAACGTATCAACAACCTCCTATAGCTACTAAATAGTGTTTGTTCAAAAAGATCGCTTTTCATCTTTTTGAACAAACACGAAGCAATGAGCTGTTCTTCACTGAGACACTGCGAGTTGTCTCATCGTGTCATCGCGCGCGATGGCACTTGGACAGACGTCGGCGCTCTACTAGCAGAGGAAGAGACAATGAGTGGAGCCGATGCATTCTTTTCATGCCAGCTATAAATGGTTTTCCTGTAGATGGCGCATCGAGCGGAGCCATTGCCTTTTTGAACACGCTCTAATAACGAAAAACGAGGTGAAAAAATGCAGCGGGAACTGGATTTAAGTAAATATCAAGTACGAACGGACCTGGCTTTGGAAGCTCATGAAATGATTTTGGAAAAAGAGAAGCAAAACGATGCACAACAAGTGCAGGGGAGTATTGACGGTGTTGCGGTAGAAACGAAGGAAGCAGACGGAATTGTCATCACGAAAGTGAATATATCGGAGGAAGCCACGGAGAGAATCAATAAAAAAGCAGGGCAATATTTAACGTTTGAAGTGCAGGGAATTCGGCAAAAGGACACTGAGCTGCAAGACAGGGTACAGGAAATTTTTGCAAAAGAATTCAACGTTTTTTTGCAGGAGATGGGAATTTCAGACGATGCAAAATGTCTTGTAGTTGGACTCGGGAACTGGAACGTTACCCCCGATGCGCTGGGACCGCTTGTCGTCGATAATTTGCTTGTCACAAGCCACCTGTTTGAATTGCAGCCAGAAAATGTTCAGGATGGATATCGACCGGTAAGTGCGATTACTCCGGGAGTTATGGGGATTACGGGAATAGAGACGAGCGATATCATTTTAGGGGTGGTGGAAAAATCACAGCCTGATTTTATCATTGCCGTCGATGCACTGGCCTCCCGGTCCATCGAGCGTGTCAATACAACGATTCAAATATCGGATACCGGCATACACCCGGGATCAGGTGTGGGAAATAAACGGAAGGAATTATCTAAGGAAGTGCTCGGCATACCGGTGATTGCTGTCGGTGTCCCGACGGTGGTGGATGCCGTATCGATCACGAGCGACACGATCGATTTTTTGCTTAAGCACCTGGGGAGAGAAACGCGGGAGCAGCATGCTCCCAAGCGGGCGCTGGCGCCTGCAGGAATGACTTTTGGGGAACGGAAAAAGCTGACGGAAGCAGATCTTCCGGGCGAGCAGGAAAGACAGCGTTACTTAGGAATCGTCGGCGGGCTTGAGGAAGGAGAAAAACGCCAGCTTATTCAGGAAGTTCTTTCCCCGTTAGGACATAATTTGATGGTCACACCCAAGGAAGTGGACACTTTCATGGAAGATATGGGAAATGTGCTTGCGCAAGGACTGAATGCTGCATTGCACGGAACTGTCAATCAAGATAATGTCGGCTCCTTTACCCACTGAAATATTTTGTTATGCGTCAGCTAGTTCTAACAGCCCATTTCTTGTCATAGTATAGTTGTAACAAGACAAGGAAGGGCTGAATGTCTTTGATACGGCGAGGAATGTACCGGAAAAAACACCATATCCATGTGCAATGGAATGGGACAAGCGTGAAAAAAAGCTTTTTCACTCTTATTGCCGCAGTTGTCGGACTTTTCTTTACTACTTCCATGATGACAGCCTTCGGTCCCGGGCATTCGCTCTCGTCAGCATATATCAACGACGCCGGCAGAAAAATTTCCAACGAGATGTTTGTTTACATGCTCGGGATGGAAAATCGCTATTTTACCCAGGCTCTGCCGGAAGATGCAGTGCCTCCGTCCGTGGCGTCAACAGTATTTAAGCTGGCGACGAGCCTCAATCCCGACGATCCCCGGAGTCTTCTCGGCCGGGAGCTTCCCGGCTTTGCGCTGTTTGACGGAAAAATTCTCGCAGGTGAGGGAATTGATTATACGGAAATGCCGCTGGAATCAGCGCCGCCGTTAGAAGTTTTAATGGCGGAACGGGAAGCCTCCACGGAGCGGCTGGAGGAGATCGATGCTATCAGAGAGCAACTGGAGGAGACGGACGTGCTTGAGCAAGTCGTGCATATCATTCACTCGCATAATCGCGAATCCTACTACCCGGAATTGGAAGCAGATGCCGATGCTCCTTTCCATCATGAAGTCAACATTACTTTGGCTGGAGAGAAGCTCGGCATCGAACTGGCGAAACGGGGAATCGGCGCGGATGTGGATACGACGGATATCAATGCGGAATTAGTTGAACGCGGCTGGCAGTACAGTCAGTCGTACAGCATGGCACGGGAAGTTCTCGAAGAGATGGTGGAAACAAACGGCGAGTATGAATTTTACTTTGACCTCCACCGGGATTCCCAGCGACGGGAAAAAACAACGGTGGAAATAAACGGGGAGTCGTACGCGCAGATTTTGTTTGTCGTCGGGGAGAAAAATCCTGATCATGAAAAAAACAGAGCGCTTGCCGAGGAATTGTACCATCGCCTTGCGCAGCATAAGCCGGGAGTCGTCAGAGGAATATTTTCCCCGCCGAATACTCCTGGGGCAAACGGCATTTATAATCAGGATTTTTCTCCAAACTCCCTGCTGATTGAATTTGGCGGGGTGGACAATACTTTGGAAGAAGTGTACCGGTCGGTGGAAGTGTTTGCGGAAGTGTTCAGCGAGTTTTATTATGACGCGCTGGAACGGTAAAGGGGGAAGCGGGAAATGTCCTATGTTTTTAGCAGAGGACTGTTGTTGTCGGCAGTGCTGATGTTCGGGTTCATTTTAGGCATCGTTTATTCCAACCATTTTCCAACGGAGCTGGGAGAGCTGCTGCAAAGCGAAACGGTGGATGAAACGATCGCGGCACCGGACGTCTCGACGGAAGAAACATCTTCACCGCATAAAGGATTCATAGTCAAGGACAAGGATGATTTAAAAATCGAGATAGAAGATGGCGATCAACTGGTCATTTATCACCATGACGAGAAAGAGGCGGGAAACAGCGTATTGAATGAAGCTGTAACAGCTCAAAACAAGCAGTCCGGCGATTCTGGCAACTTCTTGTCCGAGATGGGATTGCGGACGGCGGAAGCCTTTGAAGGTGTGTTCCGCTCCTTGTTTGCTTTGGTGGAACAGTAAACTCGCTTCAACAACCAAGCCTGATGGAAAATGATTTCTGTCGGGTTTTTTCAATGCAGCATTATCCATGCCGTCTCTACTAACGGGGAATTTTAAGGAAGTTGTGAAAAGAATATTTGCTGTTTTTCGTTTATTATTGCTATAATATTTTTTAGTGTAATTTCTCGGGAAAATAGTAGGAGTGATGACGAGATGAAGCATGAAGACCGTATAAAGCGCAGAGAAAAAATTCGTAATTTCTCAATAATCGCTCACATAGATCACGGTAAATCCACCTTAGCCGACAGAATACTGGAGAAAACAAGCGCGCTGACACAACGCGAAATGAAGGATCAAATGCTCGACGCCATGGATTTGGAACGTGAACGCGGCATAACAATCAAGCTGAATGCTGTTCAATTAAAATACAAAGCTGCCAATGGCGAAGATTATATTTTTCATTTAATTGATACTCCCGGGCACGTGGATTTTACGTATGAAGTGTCCCGCAGTCTGGCAGCCTGTGAAGGAGCGCTGCTGATTGTTGATGCCGCTCAAGGCATTGAAGCACAAACATTGGCCAACGTCTACCTTGCGTTGGATAACGACCTGGAAATTATCCCGGTAATCAACAAAATTGATTTGCCGAGTGCTGAACCTGAGCGAGTCAGTCAAGAAGTGGAGGATGTTATCGGCTTGCCGAAAGAGGATTGCATTCCGGCATCCGCCAAAAGCGGGATCGGTATAGAAGAAATTCTGGAAGCGGTAGTGGAAAAAGTCCCTGCGCCAAGCGGTGATCCTTCCGCTCCGTTAAAGGCGCTGATCTTTGATTCACTGTATGATCCTTACCGCGGCGTTATCGTTTATATGAGAATTGTGGAGGGAACGGTAAAGCCTGGTGACAGAGTAAGGATGATGGCAACGAATAAGGAATTTGATGTGCAGGAAATCGGGGTGTTTACTCCAAAGCCCGAACCGCAGGCAGAATTGACCGTCGGTGATGTCGGCTATATGGTAGCCTCGATTAAAAATGTTGGTGATACTCGCGTGGGGGATACGGTAACGAGCGCCACCCGCCCGACAGCTGAACCGCTCCCAGGCTACCGCAAATTGAACCCGATGGTATTTTGCGGACTGTATCCGGTGGATACAAACGACTATAACGATTTAAGGGAAGCGCTGGAGAAATTGGAGCTGAACGACGCCGCGCTGCAATATGAAGCGGAGACCTCGCAAGCGCTTGGCTTCGGTTTCCGATGCGGCTTTCTCGGTCTCCTTCATATGGAGATTATTCAGGAGCGCATCGAACGGGAATTCAATATTGATTTAATTACCACGGCGCCGAGTGTTATTTACAATGTCCATATGACGGATGGTGCTTCCTTAACGATTGACAATCCGGCAAAAATGCCTGATCCGCAGAAGATTGACTATGTGGAAGAGCCGTATGTAAAAGCGCAGGTCATGGTACCGAACGATTATGTCGGTGCAGTCATGGAGCTTTGCCAGAAAAAGCGCGGCGATTACATCGATATGCAATACTTGGATGAAAACCGCGTTACGATCACCTATGAGCTGCCGCTATCGGAAATTGTCTACGATTTTTTTGACGCCTTAAAGTCGGGGACAAAAGGGTACGCTTCCTTCGATTACGAATTGATCGGTTATAAGGAAAGCCGCCTTGTAAAAATGGATATCCTTCTGAACGGGGAAAGAATTGATGCGCTTTCCGTGATTGTTCACCGTGACAGTGCCTATCAACGCGGCAAGATTATCGTGGAAAAACTGAAAGAGTTGATCCCTAGGCAGCAGTTTGAAGTCCCGGTGCAAGCCAGTATCGGGCAGAAGATTATCGCCCGCTCTACGATTAAAGCGATGCGTAAAAATGTTTTGGCCAAGTGTTACGGTGGAGATATTTCGCGAAAAAGAAAATTGCTTGAAAAGCAAAAAGAGGGGAAAAAACGAATGAAAAGCGTCGGCAGCGTGGAGGTTCCGCAAGAGGCCTTTATGTCAGTGCTGAGCATGGATGAGGGAAGCAAATAAATTGTGAGTTCATACACCTCTTAAGGTGTGAGTTCAATCATCTGCTATTAAATCAAAAGCGTCGTTCACTAAGGCAACATTTCGCCTTTGGACAACCTATCAAAAGTGCCGTGGTTCTCTTGAAATGACATGTAAAGCATCCTTTCGTGCTTTACAGCAGCAGGAGGTGCCTGGCACTTTAAAATTAACCGCTTCCGCTTTTCCAATAAAGTCAGAAACTTAAGACCCAAGAAAGCTGTCTAGCTGCAGCGGTTATCGACTAGAAAACTTCCCTCCCCTCGTCTACGATAAGTCGAGAACGAAAGATTTCGATCTTTCGACTCTCCTATATCTCACTCGGGTCAGTCCAGTTTTTACGTCGATGAGCAAACCGCTTCCGCTTTTCTAATAAGGATGTGAAACGAAATGAAACCGAAAGCCGTATATATACATGTCCCTTTCTGTGAACAGATATGTCATTATTGTGATTTTAATAAATTTTTTTTAGAAAAACAGCCAGTGGATGAATATCTTCAGCTCTGCGTAGAGGAGATGAAGCATACAGTGAAAAATACCCCGCCGGATGAGATCGCCTCGGTTTATGTGGGGGGCGGAACACCGACATCGTTGACAACAAGCCAGCTGCAGCTGCTTCTTGAAGGAATCAAAGCTTATTTTCCACTGCGGACAAGCTGTGAATGGACGGTGGAAGTGAACCCTGGCAGCGCCGGCCGCGAGAAACTGGAAATGATGAGAAGCCAGGGGGTCAACCGGCTCAGCATTGGCGCACAAACTTTTGATCCCGGGCTGTTACATGCGATCGGCCGTGATCATCAGGCCGAGGATGTGGAGAAAACGGTGAGGATGGCGAGGGGTGCCGGTTTTGAGAATATATCGATTGATTTAATGTTCGGTCTGCCCGGCCAAACGATGGAGCAGTTCAAAGATACCCTTCAGCGGGTCATGGCGCTGTCTGTGGAACATGTCAGTGCCTATTCGCTGAAAATCGAGCCGAAAACCGTATTTTATCATTTGTGGAAAAAAGGATCGCTGCTGCTCCCGGAAGAGGATACGGAGGTGGAAATGTATGAAGAATTGTGCTCTCATTTAAAAAAGACCGGCTTTATCCAGTATGAAATCAGCAATTTTGCTAAAATGGGCCGGCAAAGCCGTCACAATTTAACATATTGGAATAATGAAGAATATTATGGTATCGGTGCCGGAGCCCATAGTTACCTTTCCGGAATCCGCCGCATGAACCATGGGCCGTTGCCAAAATACATGGAGTCGATCAGGAAATGCGGACTGCCGTATCGCGAGGAGCATCGCGTTACCGTACAAGAAAAAATGGAAGAAGAAATGTTCATGGGGTTGAGGAGGCTTTCCGGCGTATCCTATGCAACATTTTCACAAAAATTTGGGATAACTATAAACGAGGTTTTTCCGGGCGTTGTGGAGCAATTGATGAAAAAAAATTTGCTTGAGGATACCGGGGCGGCCGTTCGTTTGACAAAAAACGGCCTTTTACTAGGTAACGACGTATTCGAGCAGTTTCTTTTATCGTAGCCGCTTTCCAAACAACCATCTTCGTTGACAAGAGGATTCCTTCTTTGGTAAGTTAATATATAGATTTAGCACTCGTTAAGCGAGAGTGCTAACAGGAGGGGGTGCACAAATGTTGACAGAGCGTCAGTTACTGATTTTAAATGCAATTATTGATGATTATATTACCCATGCTGAACCTGTTGGATCCCGAAGCGTGTCAAAGCGAAGCGATATGAACTACAGTCCGGCAACAATCAGAAATGAGATGTCGGATCTCGAAGAGCTTGGATTTCTTGAAAAACCACACAGCTCATCGGGAAGGATACCGTCGCAGAAGGGATATCGCTATTATGTTGATCATTTGCTGTCTCCGAAAAAGCTGACGAAAAAAGAGATTATCGGTATACAGTCGCTTTTTAAAGAACGCTTCAGTGAAGTGGAGCAGGTCATTCAGCAATCGGCAAAAATTTTATCCAGCCTGACTAGCTACACTTCGATTGTATTAGGTCCGAAAGTGTTTGAATCCAAATTGAAGCAGTTGCAGATTATCCCGCTTTCAGACGATTCGGCAGTGGCGATTATTGTAACTGACACAGGTCATGTGGAGAATCAGATGGTTTCCCTTCCAAAAGGAATTAATACAAACGACCTGGAAAAGGTTGTAAATATCATCAACGAACGGTTGAAAGACGTGCCGCTGATTCATTTGCGGAACTCCATTTCTGCGGAAATCAGCAACGTGTTGAAAAAATATATTGATGAATACGACAAAATGATTTCGTTATTGAACAATGCTTTTTTGTCACAGCAGCATGAAAAAGTGTTTTTTGGCGGAAAAACAAATATTCTGGCACAGCCGGAGTTTCATGATGTCGACCGCGTCAGAAATATATTGAATATTTTTGAGGAAAATGAACTCGTGTCAAAGCTTTTCCGCTCCCATGTTCAAGGGATAACGATCAAAATCGGCGAGGAAAACCATTTCGAGCCGTTCGATGATTGCACCATCATTACCGCGACGTATGCAGTAAACGGCAGGCACGTGGGAACAGTTGGCATTTTGGGACCGACGAGGATGGAGTATCGGAAAGTGGTCGGTATTTTGGATTATGTTTCTAAGGATTTGTCGAAAATATTATCGTCGAGATATCAAGATAACTGATGGTTCATCCACGATAAATTTTTTGACAAACAGTGAATCTCATTATATTCTGCATACTTAGGGAAACTGCTTCACTGCTGGTGAAGCGGCTCTCCCGCGTTCGCGGGATATTATTATTAGGAGGTGAAAAAAGTGGAAAAGCACGAGCAAATCATGGATGAAGAAGCTGCGGAATCAAACGATGTTCACGCGGAGGAAGAAATTCACGCCGCAGAGAACAATCAAGAAGAAATGGAAGAAGATGAGGCAGTAAGCGAGCCGGAAACGTCGCCGCTTCAGGAATTGGAAAGCAAGCTGGAAGAAACGACGAATCGCATGCTTCGGCTGCAGGCAGATTATGATAATTTCCGTCGACGCACTCGGTTGGAGAGAGAAGCAGACGCTAAATATAGATCTCAACGCCTTGTTGAAGAATTGCTGCCGATCCTTGATAATTTTGAAAGGGCAATGCTGACTCCTTTGGATTCAGAGGATGGTAAAAGCTTCATGCAAGGTGTGGAAATGATTTACCGCCAGTTTCAAGATGCCCTGGCAAAGGAAGGTGTCGAGCCGATCAAAACAGTGGGAGAACCGTTCGATCCGCAAGTGCATCAAGCAGTGATGCAAGTGAAAGTGGAGGAGTACGATTCCAACATTGTAGTGGAAGAGCTTCAAAAAGGCTACATGCTGAAGGATCGCGTCATCAGACCAGCAATGGTAAAAGTAAATGAATAAATCTTACATAAAAATAGAATAGGAGGCAATCAGCGATGAGCAAAGTGATTGGAATAGATTTAGGTACAACCAACTCATGTGTAGCTGTCATGGAAGGCGGTGAAGCAACGGTTATTGCGAACGCGGAAGGTGCAAGAACAACACCGTCCGTCGTCGCGTTTAAAGATGGAGAGCGTCAGGTTGGGGAAGTGGCGAAGCGCCAGATGATTACCAACCCGAATACCATTGTTTCCATCAAGCGTCATATGGGGACAGATTATAAGGTGAACGCGGAAGGAAAAGACTATTCGCCGCAGGAGATTTCCGCGATCATTCTGCAAAAATTAAAAGAGGATGCAGAAGCCTATTTAGGCGAAAAGGTTACGAAAGCGGTCATTACAGTTCCCGCATATTTTAACGATTCCCAGCGCCAGGCAACCAAGGATGCCGGCAAAATTGCCGGTTTGGAAGTGGAGCGGATCGTTAACGAACCAACGGCGGCAGCCCTTGCATACGGTCTGGAAAAAGAAGAGGATCAAACAATCCTAGTTTACGACCTTGGCGGCGGGACATTCGACGTGTCCATTCTTGAACTGGGAGACGGATTTTTTGAAGTAAAAGCAACTTCCGGAGACAACCGCCTTGGTGGGGACGACTTTGACCAAGTGATCATCGATCACCTGATCGCCGAATTTAAAAAAGAAAACGGCATTGATCTGTCACAGGACAAAATGGCACTCCAACGCTTGAAAGATGCGGCTGAAAAAGCGAAAAAAGATCTTTCCGGCGTATCGCAGACACAGATTTCGTTACCGTTCATCACAGCTGATGCATCTGGTCCAAAGCACATGGAATTATCCTTGTCCAGAGCGAAATTTGAGGAATTGTCTGCTCATCTGGTGGAAAGAACGATGGGGCCGACACGCCGCGCCATGCAAGATGCAGGCTTGACTGCCAACGAAATCGACAAAATCGTTCTTGTCGGTGGATCCACTCGCATTCCGGCAGTACAGGAAGCGATTAAAAAAGTCACTGGAAAGGAACCTCATAAAGGTGTCAATCCGGATGAAGTGGTGGCCCTCGGTGCCGCGGTTCAGGCCGGTGTGCTGACGGGAGACGTGAAAGACGTCGTCTTATTGGATGTCACGCCGTTATCCCTCGGTATTGAAACGATGGGCGGTGTGTTTACGAAGTTGATCGAGCGCAACACGACGATTCCGACAAGCAAATCACAAATTTTTTCTACTGCTGCGGATAACCAGCCGTCCGTTGACATTCATGTTCTTCAGGGTGAGCGGGAAATGGCAGCCGACAACAAAACGTTGGGCCGCTTCCAATTGACGGATATTCCACCTGCTCCAAGAGGTGTACCGCAAATTGAAGTAAGCTTTGATATCGATGCCAACGGCATTGTCAATGTTCGTGCGAAGGATCTCGGTACGAACAAAGAACAGTCAATTACCATCACTTCCTCTTCCGGTCTTTCTGATGAAGAAATTGATCGCATGGTAAAAGAAGCGGAAGAAAACGCGGAAGCAGATAAGCAGCGCCGTGAAGAAGTAGATTTGCGTAACGAAGCAGATCAGCTCGTCTTTACAACAGATAAAACGTTGAAGGACCTGGCAGACAATGTCGATGCCGCCGATAAAGAAAAAGCGGAAGCGGCAAAAGAGAAATTAAAATCCGCCATTGAAGGGAAGGATATTGAAGCAATCCGTTCAGCAAAGGATGAGCTTCAAGAAGTTGTTCAGGCACTGTCCGTCAAGCTGTATGAGCAAGCGGCAAAGCAGGCGCAGGAACAACAAGGAAACGCTGGTCAACAGGAAACCGACGGAAAAGATGACGTTGTTGATGCTGAATACGAAGAAGTCAACGATGACGAGAAAAAATAACAAAACTTTAATAAAAGTGTTTGTTCAATAAGCTCGCTTTTTTCTTATTGAACAAACACGAAGCAATGAGCCTTCCTTCACTGAGATGCTGCGAGTTGTCTCATCGTGTCATCGCGCGCGATGGCACTTGGATTAACGTCAGCGCTAAACTAGCAGAGGAAGAGACAATGAGTGGAGTCGATGCATGCTTTTCAAGCCAGCTATGATTGTTTTTCTCGGAACCAGGATGGTGACATTCCGCCGTTGCTCACAGGACGTGAGCAGCACTTAGGCGGAATTGGAGGATGGTGACATTCCGCCGTTGCTCACAAATGCAACCTGAATGTGCTTCATCGAGTTAATTTGCGTCGAGTAATCGCAGACGCAGGACGTGAGCAGCACTTAGGAAGAATTGTCGCATCGAGCGGAACCATTGCCTTTTTGAACACACTCTAAAAGTCAAAGTCAGGTCGTCCTCGGCTTTGACTTTTTTCACGCGAACGGTTCGTGTACAACAAAAGTATACCCTTGCCTGTTTAGCAAGTGAGTGATAAGATATTCGTTATGGATTATGACCCGGGAGTGGATACGATGAGCAAGAAAGATTTCTACGAAGTGCTAGGTGTAAGTAAAAATGCCTCGGAGGCTGAAATTAAAAAGGCTTACCGTCAGTTAGCCCGAAAATATCATCCGGATGTGAATAAAGCAGCGGACGCAGAGCAAAATTTCAAAGAAGTAAAAGAGGCTTATGACACCCTAAGCGATTCACAAAAACGTGCCCATTATGATCAGTTCGGCCACGCTGATCCTAACCAAGGCTTTGGCGGTGCCGGCGGAGGCGATTTCGGAGGATTCAGCGATATTTTTGACATGTTTTTTGGCGGCGGCGGCTCCAGACGCGATCCGAATGCCCCGCGTCAAGGCGCAGATATGCAATACACGATGACGCTGGAGTTTAGAGAAGCTGTTTTCGGCAAAGAAACAGACATTGAGATTCCCAGAGAAGAAACATGCGGAACGTGTCACGGTTCAGGCGCCAAGCCGGGAACACGCCCTGAAACATGCCACCATTGCGGAGGTTCCGGTCAGCTGAATATCGAGCAGAACACCCCGTTCGGCCGCGTTGTTAACCGACGGGTTTGTCACCACTGTCAAGGTTCAGGAAAAATCATTAAAAATAAATGCCGGTCTTGCGGTGGACAAGGGAAGGTCAAGAAACGCAAAAAAATTCATATTAAAATTCCTGCAGGTGTCGATACCGGCCAGCAGATCCGTGTTTCCGGACAAGGGGAGCCAGGCGTCAACGGCGGACCTCCGGGGGATTTATATGTCGTGTTCAATGTCAAGCCGCATGAATTCTTTCAACGGGACGGCGACGATATTTTCTGCGAAATGCCGTTGACGTTCGTTCAGGCTGCCTTAGGCGACGAAATTGAAGTGCCTACCCTTAACGGAAAAGTAAAACTAAAAATTCCTGCGGGAACACAGACGGGAACCCATTTCCGTTTGCGTGGAAAGGGCGTGCCGAATGTCCGCGGAATGGGACAGGGGGATCAGCATATTCAAATCCGGATTATTACGCCTAAAAACTTGACGGAAAAGCAGAAGGAGTTGCTGCGCGAGTTTGCCGAAATCAGCGGTAACGATATGCCTGATGAGCAGAACGACAATTTTTTTGCAAAAGTAAAACGGGCGTTTAAAAATTTCGGGGAGTAATGATGAAGATGATACGTGGGGGAGTTGGTTTAAATGAAATGGTCTGAAATATGCATTCACACAACTCAGGAGGCTGTTGAACCGGTCAGCAATATTTTGCACGAAGCCGGAGCGAGCGGTGTTGTCATTGAAGATCCTGATGACTTAATCAAGCTGTGGGATACACAATACGGGGAAGTATATCAGCTCTCCCCTGACGACTATCCTGACGAAGGTGTCTATGTTAAAGCGTACCTGCCTGTGAACAGCTTTCTCGGAGAGACCGTTGATGCCATCAAAGAAGCCATCAATCAACTCCTCATGTACGATATCGACATTGGCTACAATACGGTTACAGTCAGTGAAGTTAATGAAGAGGAATGGGCGACCGCCTGGAAAAAATATTATAAGCCTGTAAAAATATCGGATCATATTACAATTACGCCGACATGGGAAGAATATGAAAAGGTACAGCCGGATGAACTCATTATCGAGCTTGATCCGGGAATGGCTTTTGGCACCGGAACACATCCGACGACGGTATTATGCATTCAAGCGCTGGAGAAGTACTTGCAGCAAGGGAAACGGGTCATTGATGTCGGCACCGGCTCCGGGGTATTAAGCATCGCAGCAGCGAAACTGGGAGCTTCCGACGTGCTTGCTCTCGATTTGGATGATATTGCCGTTAAAGCTGCGCAGTTAAATGTAAAATTAAACAAAGTTCAGCCCGTTGTTACCGTCAGACAGAACAATCTGCTGGAAAATATTGATCAAGAATGCGACTTGATCGTAGCCAATATTCTGGCAGAGGTGATCGCACGAATGGCAGATGCAGCATTTACGGTACTGAAGCCGGGTGGTACCATCATTACGTCAGGAATTATTCAGGCAAAAAAAGCGGACGTCAAGGATTCCTTGACATCGTCAGGATTTGATATTGTCGAGATCATTGAAATGGAAGACTGGCTGGCGCTAATTGCTAAAAAACCGGAATAGGTGACGAAGATGCAACGTTATTTTTTAAATGCTGAAGCTTTTCAAGATGAAGACGTAACGATTACAGGGGAAGCGGCCAAACATATCCAGCGCATCATGCGCATGGAGACAGGAGAGTCGATCATTTGCTGCACGGAAGCTGGAAGCTGCTATGTTTGCCGTCTGACGCAAATAACGGATAACGGAGTAAGTGCTGCGATCGTGGAACAGGAAACGAATTCCGTGGAATTGCCCGTCACTGTTACGATTGCCCACGGGCTGCCGAAAGGCGACAAGCTTGAGCTTGTGATCCAAAAAGGAACCGAACTGGGAGCGGCGGGGTTTGTTCCTTTTGAAGCGGAGCGTTCGATCGTTAAGTGGGATGATAGGAAAGCGTTAAAGAAAGTGGACCGCTGGAATAAAATTGCACGAGAAGCGGCGGAGCAGTCTCAGCGTCAGGCTCTGCCGAAAGTATTCGACGTCCGCAGTTTCTCCAGTTTATTATCGGAGTTTGACAAGTATTCCTGCGTTTTGGCTGCCAGCGAAGAAGCAGCCAAAAGCGATGAGAAAAGCCAATTTCGTCTGGCTTTGCAACAAATGAAGCATGGAGATTCACTGTTAATGGTTGTCGGACCAGAGGGTGGTTTTTCTGATCGGGAATTACAGCTTATGAAGAAACGCGGGGCAGTTGTTTGCGGCTTTGGCCCGCGAATATTAAGAACGGAAACTGCTCCATTATATGGCCTTGCTGCCATATCATATCATTTTGAATTATCGGGGTGATCAAGATGCCAACGGTGGCTTTTCATACATTAGGGTGTAAAGTAAATCATTATGAAACGGAAGCAATTTGGCAGCTGTTTCAAAAGGCTGGCTATGAAAAAACAGAGTTTGAACAGAGCTCAGATGTTTATGTTATTAATACATGTACCGTTACGAATACCGGGGACAAAAAAAGCCGTCAGGTGATCCGGCGGGCTATCAGGAAAAACCCGGATGCGGTCGTCTGTGTAACCGGCTGTTACGCACAAACATCGCCGGCGGAGGTAATGGCGATTCCCGGTGTCGATATCGTTGTGGGGACACAGGATCGGCATAAATTACTTGGATATATTGAACAGTATCAAACAGAACGCCAGCCGATCAACGGGGTAGGCAATATTATGAAAGCGCGGATCTATGAAGAATTGGATGTCCCGGCATTTACCGATCGTACACGCGCGTCGTTAAAGATTCAAGAGGGCTGCAATAATTTTTGCACGTTTTGCATTATTCCTTGGGCCCGTGGCCTGATGCGTTCCCGCAAATCTGAGGATGTGTTGAAGCAGGCTGAACAACTGGTGGCAGCAGGCTATAAGGAAATCGTTCTGACGGGCATTCATACCGGCGGCTACGGTGAGGATATGAAGGATTACAGCTTAGCGCAACTGCTGGAAGACTTGGAGCAAGTACCTGGTTTGAAGCGCATTCGTATTTCTTCCATTGAGGCGAGTCAAATCACAGATGAAGTTATCCACGTCATGGATCGGTCGGAAAAGGTAGTGAGACATTTGCATATTCCGCTGCAATCCGGATCCAACGGTGTTTTAAAACGAATGCGCCGCAAATATACCACAGAGTATTATTTGGAGCGGATCGAAAAGCTGAAGCAGGCGCTTCCGGGATTGGCCATAACTTCGGATGTTATTGTCGGCTTTCCCGGGGAAACAGAGGAAGAATTCCAGGAGACATATGATTTCATTCGCAAGGTTCGTTTCTCTGAACTGCATGTTTTTCCATATTCCAAACGCACGGGGACACCGGCAGCCCGCATGGAAAATCAAGTGGATGATGAAGTGAAAAACAACCGTGTGCATCAGCTTATCGTCCTTTCCGCTCAACTGGCGAAAGAGTATGCCTCCTTGTTTGAAGGAGAGGTGCTTGAAGTGATTCCGGAGGAGCCGGACAAAGACGCTCCGGACAGCGGGTATTATATTGGTTACACCGACAACTATCTGAAGGTGAAAGTGCCGGCGGACGAGTCGATGATCGGTAAAATCGTCAAAGTAAAAATTGAAAAAGCAGGCTATCCGTACAATGTTGGAAGTTTTGTCCGGGTAGCAGACGACGTATATCTAGCAGGAAAGTGAGGACTAAAATGAAAAAAGAATTGGCAAAATACATCGACCATACATTGTTAAAGCCTGATGCGACGAAGGAAGAAATCATCGCATTGTCGGAGGAAGCGAAAGCGTACGGCTTTGCATCCGTATGTGTAAATCCGACTTGGGTTGGTGCTGCATATGAAGTACTGAAAGATACACCTGATGTAAAGGTTTGTACTGTCATCGGGTTTCCATTAGGTGCCAATACGCCGGAAGTGAAAGCGTATGAAACGAAAAACGCGATTGAAAACGGTGCGACGGAAGTGGATATGGTTATAAATATTGGAGCATTAAAGGAAGGGAACGACGCCCTCGTCCTTGATGATATAAAAGCTGTCGCAGATGCTGCGCGCGGCAAGGCACTGACAAAGGTGATCATTGAAACGTCGCTCTTGACAGGCGAAGAAAAGGTGCGTGCCTGCAAGCTGGCCGTTGAAGCTGGAACCGACTACGTCAAAACCTCGACAGGTTTTTCCGGATGCGGAGCAACTGTAGAAGATATTCGCCTGATGAGAGCAGCTGTCGGCCGGGATGTTGGAGTGAAAGCCTCCGGAGGCGTTAGAGACCGGGAGGCGGCGGAAGCGATGATCGAAGCCGGTGCGACGCGCATCGGAGCAAGCGCAGGCATTGCCATTGTCAAAGGGGAAAAAGGACAAGGAAGCTATTGACATATAAGTAAGGCAGCAGCGGCTAAGCCGGGCAGCTTTCTGAAGTCATTAAATTGCTTTCAAGGAAGACTCAAAAGATTTTTTTCTAACACTGGTGGTTGTTTTTTACTGTTCACACAATATGTGAAGAGGTCAAAAGACAACGGGCGAAAGAAAAAACTTCGGAGTCTTTCTTTTCTATGCCGAAAGACAAGGGAGCAGCAATTATTTCAGCGGGTATTCTGTCAACGGTGTCCGATGGATCCATTGAAGAAATTTACTGAACGGCTCAAGAAACGGAAAGACGATAAGTGAACAGATCACATTGTATATCAGCGTCGCATGGGCAAGCTGCTGAGCAGGAGAGGAACCAAGATTTCCAACGATGGCGGCAAACAACTGGATGAACGGAAAAAAAAGAAAAATGCCGAAGAGATTCAGCCAAATATGCGCATAAGCAGTCAGCTTTGATTCTTTACTTCCACCTAGGCTTGAAAGCCATGCAGTGGCGCATGTACCTAGGTTGGCCCCCAGCATGATCCCAATGCCTCCCGGCAAGGTCAAAAGCGTTTCATTCATAAAGCTCATCGCAATTGCCGTTACCGCAGAACTCGATTGGATAACCGCGCTTAACAAGATACCGATGGTGATCGAGACAACTTCATGGCTGTTTGCTGTCAGAAGCCAGTCGTATACGGCTGGTACCGAAGACAGCGGGTATGCCAGTGCTTCAAAGCCGTGCATCGCCACGATAATGCTGCTGAAGCCAAAGAGAAAACAGCCGGTACAAAAAAGAAGCTGGCTTTTTGTCATGATTAATGGTACGCCGAGAAGCAATAAAGGGAAGATCAGCCATGACAGATCAAACGCCAGTATTTCCAAAGTAATCACAGTACCGATATTAGCTCCTAATATTATCCCGATGGAATGCCGAAAACTGATTACTTTTGATGCGACGAGGCCGACGGTAATCACCATCACCGCGGAACTGCTTTGCAGTAAAGCGGTGACCACTGCTCCAAGAAGCATTCCTTTTCCAGGATGATCCACGGCTTTTTGCAAAATTACCGACAATTTTCTTCCTTGAAGCTGGATGAGTCCTTGCCGCATCACCGTCATCCCGAACAGAAATAAAGAAATATAAATAATAAACAGGGAGAAAATATCATTCATTGTTTTACCACCTCTATCACTATGTCTATGGTCAGGAACGGACAAGGATGACAGGCAATTATTTTTTGCGGGTCGCAGCTTCGTTTTCTTGCCTGAAAGCAATGGAATGATCTTGTTGATATTTTTTTTAGCAGGTGTAACAACGTCATGTTTGTTGGAAACGGAAAAAAACACTAAAAGTTGACCGCTGGGCGTCATTCGTTTATAATCAACAAAGACATGCAATTTTGTATGTCTTCGATTGGTTGTTTGGAGGGAGGGATACAGAATGGCAGAAACACGAGTACGAAAAAACGAATCCATAGATGCTGCTCTTCGTCGCTTCAAGAGAACCATGTCTAAAGAGGGCACGTTGGCGGAGGTTCGTAAGCGAAAGCACTATGAAAAACCAAGTATTAAACGGAAGAAGAAATCGGAAGCAGCTCGTAAGCGCAAGTTCTAAAGAGAGGGTGTTTTTCCTTGAGTTTTCTTGATCAGCTTAATCAAGATTTGAAGGAAGCGATGAAGAATAAAGAAAAGCAACGACTATCAGTTATCCGTTCTGTAAAATCGGCTTTGCAAAATGAGACGATAAAATTGCAGAAGGAGGAGCTTGCTGAAGACGAGGTACTCACTGTTCTGAATCGTGAAATGAAACAGCGTAAAGAATCCCTCCATGAGTTTGAACAAGCCAATCGTGAAGACCTGGTTGAAAAAATAAAGGTTGAGATTGAACTTTTACAAGTGTATTTACCATCACAGCTGTCTGATGAGGAATTGCAAGCACTGGTGGATGAAACTGTCAACGAGGTCGGTGCAAGCACTTCAGCGGACATGGGGAAAGTGATGGGAGCCATCATGCCGAAAGTGAAGGGCAGGGCGGATGGCGGCAAAGTAAGGCAACTTGTTCAAAAATCATTAACTTAAAATATGTGTTCAAAAAGGGAGGCGTTGCAGCGGATCGAAGTGCTGTATCCCGAACTTGTTGAACATCCACTGAAAACGCCTTGGGTCATACAGGGCGTTTTTTATTATTGAAGGATAGTCAAAAAGGCCTTTTTTTCGGGTTTCTTTTTTATTTTTCTGCTGTTGTCTGTATAATAAAGCAAGAGGAGATCAAAAGCGACTTCGTCAGTATAACCGAGAGCAACGAATAGCAATAATAATGGTGAAACCTTTTCTCGGTCTATACGTAGGAAACAGTAGAGCTTTTATACAATGAAATAAGAAAGGAGGAGAGACAATCTAATGAAGCGTTTACGATTAATGCTTTTTACGACAATGATCCTCACGAGTTTCTTCCTTTCACTTGTTCAAACATCTGCAAACGGGGGAGACGGGAAAGTAGTCTTTTACATCCCTGTAGAGCAGGCGGTTGAACGTGGATTGTTGGCTTTTTTAGAACGGTCGATTGAGACAGCCATTGAAGAAGGCGCAGACCATATTGTTTTTGAAGTGAACACCCCCGGCGGTTTTGTCGATGCTGCCGGTGAAATTGCTGATTTAATCGGGAATGTTCCGATACCGACAACTGCGTTTGTCGTCAAGGACGCCCTCTCGGCAGGTGCTTATATTTCTTTATACGCGGATGAAATCGTCATGGTTCCGGGAATGGCTGAAATCGGTGCTGCGCAAGTAATCGACGGCTCCGGATCCGCTGCGGACGATAAAGCCCATTCCGCGTGGCTGGCAAAAATGCGCAATGCTGCGGAGCGCAATGGCCGTGATCCAATTTATGCGCTGGCAATGGCGGACCCGGAAATCGACCTGCCGGAGTACAACGCCGGAACAGGGAAATTATTGACGTTGACTGCCAGCCAGGCCTACGAAGTCGGCTATGCGGATGCGTTAGCTGAGGATCGGGCGGAGCTTTTGCAATACTTAGATCTCGAAAATGCCGTTGAGCGCGAAATGGAAGTCAGCTTTGCGGAAAAAATCGCCCGCTTTGTTACTCATCCGATCATCATTCCGATATTGCTGTCGATCGGAAGCTTGGGACTTGTCCTGGAGCTTTATTCTCCTGGATTCGGAATTCCGGGAATCATGGGAATTACGGCACTAATGTTATATTTTTTTGGCCATCTTGTCGCCGGGTTTGCCGGTTTTGAAACAATGATTTTGTTTGCCGCCGGAATCATTCTGCTACTGATAGAAATATTTATGCCCGGCTTCGGGATATTCGGTATATTAGGAATCGGCGCGATGATCGGCAGTTTGATTCTCGCATCGTACAGCACTTCGCATATATTAGTGTCGATTTTGATTGCAGCCGCAGTCACCATCGCCGTGTCCATCATTATGTTCAAGTATTTCGGTAATCGCGGACCGTTGCGAAAGCTCGTCCTGACAGAAGCGATTACGACGGCGGAAGGCTATGTTTCCAATATAAACCGCGAGGATATTGTTGGCAAGGCCGGTGAGGCATTAACTACTTTACGCCCTTCAGGCACGGCGCTTATTGATAATGAACGACTTGACGTCGTTTCTGAAGGAGGATATATTGAACAAGGGAAGAAAGTCAAAGTCATTTCTGCATCAGGTTCGCGAATCGTTGTTCGAGAACATCATGCCTATAACGAAGAATAAGAGGAGGAGTAAAGGAAAATGGAATTTGATTTCATGATCATTATTATTTTAGGATTAATCATTATCGCAGTTGCCGTACTGTTTACTTTTGTACCGGTGGCACTGTGGATTTCCGCGCTGGCCGCCGGGGTAAAAGTGGGAATTTTCCAGCTTGTCGGGATGAGGCTCCGCCGCGTCATTCCGCAGCGGGTGGTGAATCCGCTGATCAAAGCAGTGAAAGCGGGCCTGGATATCAGCATTAATAAATTGGAGGGCCATTACCTGGCAGGGGGAAATGTCGACCGGGTTGTCAACGCATTAATTGCGGCACAACGAGCCAATATTGAGTTGAGCTTTGAGCGCGCCGCAGCGATTGACCTTGCGGGCCGCGATGTTTTACAAGCCGTGCAAATGAGCGTTAATCCGAAAGTAATTGAAACCCCGTTTATTGCCGGTGTTGCAATGGACGGTATTGAAGTGAAAGCAAAAGCGCGCATTACAGTACGTGCAAATATCGATCGCCTCGTCGGGGGAGCAGGAGAAGACACTGTCATCGCCCGGGTTGGGGAAGGAATTGTTTCTACGATAGGTTCTGCGAAAAATCACAAAGAGGTATTGGAAAACCCGGATATGATTTCTCAGACAGTATTGAAAAAAGGACTTGATTCCGGTACCGCGTTTGAAATTTTGTCCATCGATATTGCCGACATCGATATCGGTAAAAACATCGGTGCCGTTCTGCAGACAGACCAGGCGGAAGCAGACAAGAAAATCGCCCAAGCGAAAGCGGAAGAGCGCCGTGCGATGGCCGTTGCTCAAGAGCAGGAAATGAAAGCAAGGGTAGAGGAAATGAGAGCGAAAGTTGTCGAGGCGGAAGCAGAGGTTCCTCTTGCCATGGCGGAAGCATTCCGTTCCGGAAACATGGGCGTCATGGATTATATGAACATGAAGAATGTCATGGCGGATACCGATATGCGCGACTCGATCGGTAAAGCGACAGGCAGCGATAAAGACCAGGACAAGCGCAAACAATAATGTGTGTTCAGATATGCTGGATGAAAGGGGCTGACGGTCAATGGATGCCTTAATCGATTTGCTCTTTGGCAATCCGTTTCTTCTCTTTCTGATCATCGCTGGTATTGTCAGCTTTTTGCAGCGGCTTGGTAATAAAGGAAAACAGGAAGAAACGAAGAAAACAGCAGGAAGACCTGCTCAGGGACGGGCGGCAGAGAAAAAAGAAATCGACTGGCGAGAAATCTTTCGTCAGGAGGAAGCGCCGCCGGCTAAACAGGAGCATCGTCCTGCACCTGCGATGTCACAGGCCGAAACATCGCGCGGCACAAATCAAGTGCCTTACAATATGGAAGACAATGCTGAATCGGAGCTGGAGAAAGCGAAAAATCAATTGCATAACCGCTATGAAGAGCTGAAGAAAAAGAAAGAGCTCGCGTTGAAACAAGCTAATAAGCTTGCTGATTCTCCGATTGTTCGCAGTGAGATTGCTGATAATCGCAGCGGTGGAATTCTTGACTTCAAAAATGTCTCTGGCGATGATATCGTCAAAGGCATCGTCTGGGCGGAAGTGTTAGGAAAACCGAAGGCAAGAACGAGTCGATAATTGTCGGTATGGAAAAAGAGAATAGCGACTGTTCAAGAAGGTTATCATTTATCTTTTTGAACATGCTCAAAAAGACCTTTTGCAGGCTTCACAAAGCCTGCAAAAGGTCTTTTCTCATAGCAGCGGTTCTATTTTCTGTGATACAAAATCAACAATGATCATACATATGATGTGAAAGGAGGTTCATCATGAAGAGAATACAAAAGAGACTTCGGAGATGGATGACAGAACAGATGGATCTTCCGGCAGATGTCATGATGGACTTACCGAGAGTTACGTTGATCGGTAATTTTCATATTTATATCGAAAATCACAAAGGCGTTATCCGCTTTACCGCAGAAGAGCTGCGGCTGCGGCTGACTGAAGGGGAGTTGCTGGTCACAGGGAATGATTTTGTAATCAAAAATATCTTGCCTGAAGAGATGCTGCTAGAAGGTGTTATTAAAGACATCAGGTTTATAAAAGAGGGGAGTTCCGGCAGGTGATGAGAAGATGAAAAACCAATGGGTGCATAAATTGTCAGGCTATGTTCGTATGAAAATTTCCGGCCCGTATCCGGAAATGTTTATTAATCATTGTATCGAACGAAAAATTCCGGTTTGGGATATTAAATATCATGGTCAGCACGAGCTTGTTTGTTCCGTTTTATTGGACGAGATCCCTCGCTTAAGACGGCTGGCGAGAACATCCGACTGCAAAATTTCTTTTATTGGTCGAAAGGGATTTCCTTTTTTTATCCACAAGTTATGGCGGCGTAACGGGCTGTTGTTCGGAGCTGCTTTCTTCCTTATTTTGGTATATTTGCTGTCCAACATGGTATGGGGAATTGAAGTGGAAGGTGCCACGCCGAAAGTAGAACATGAGCTGCGGCAAGCCGTGACGGAATTGGGAATAAAAAAGGGAGCTTTTCAGTTTCAGCTTCCGCCGCCGGAAAAAATTCAAGCAATCATCACAGAGCAAATTAGTGAAGCCACTTGGATTGGTGTGACTCGAAAAGGTACAACCTATCATTTTCAAGTAGTGGAAAAGGACATTGCAGAACGGGAGCCGCTGGAAGCACCGGGACATCTCGTTGCTTCGAGAAAAGCCGTGATATACGATATGTTTGTGGAAGAGGGGAAGCCGGTAGCGGAGCGGAATCAAATGGTTCGAAAAGGGGATATGCTTGTATCGGGACTCATCGGCAAAGAAGGAGAAGAGCAGCAAGTTTCGGCAAGGGGAAGCGTGCTCGGTGAAATTTGGTACGAAGCTACTGTCGAAGTGCCGCTGTCGACAACGCTGTACACGGCAACCGGCAATTCCTATCGGACACACCAACTTCATATAGGCAAGTGGACAATTCCGATTTGGGGATGGAATCCGCCGGAATATGCAGATGCTAAAGAAGAAGAATATGAGCGGGAGTGGGAGCTTTTCGGGTTTACGCTTCCATTCCATTACGGCTATAAAGATTGGCTGGAAGCAGAGGAGGTTGAGCAGGAAACAGCCGAGGAAGAAGCTGTTGCCATTGCGATTGAAAAAGGAAAGGAAAGGATATTACCATCATTTTCTGCAAATGCGGAAGTTATCGGCGAAAAAGTTTTGCACCATTTTGTTGAGAATGGTAAAGTTATAGTAATCATTCACTATCGAATCGTGGATGAAATCGCCAAAAAGCAACCGATAATTCAAGGAGACTGAGATGATTGACAGAGATGAAACAAACGGTACAGTTAGCCATTCAGAATGCAAATGAAGTACAAGCGCTTTTCGGTCCGAACGACCGTCATTTAAAGCGGCTTGAGGAAGCCTTCGACACTGCCATCATGACGCGCGGGGAAGAAGTGACTATCACAGGAACAAAAGAAACGATCAGCAAGATTGAAGACATCCTGGGAATGCTTCTTCAACTAATCCGTAAAGGAACTTCTGTTCAGGAAAGAGATGTCGTTTACGCTGTCCAGTTAGCTGAGCGCAATATGCTCCATGAGCTGCCGCAGTTGTTTGAAGACAAGATTACCGTCAGTGCGAAAGGAAAACCGATTCTTGCCAAAACGCTGGGGCAAAGGCACTACATTACCGCCATTCGGCGGCGGGACATTGTTTTTGGCATCGGTCCGGCGGGAACCGGAAAAACGTATTTAGCTGTAGTGATGGCCGTCCATGCCTTAAAGGAAGGTCAGATGAAGCGGATCATTCTCACGAGACCTGCGGTGGAGGCAGGGGAAAGCCTTGGTTTTCTGCCGGGGGATTTAAAGGAAAAAGTCGATCCCTACTTAAGGCCGCTTTATGACGCTCTTCACGATGTATTAGGTGTTGAACAGACGGCGAGGCTGATGGAACGGGGAACGATCGAAGTGGCTCCGCTTGCATACATGAGGGGGAGAACATTGGACGATTCCTTCGTCATATTGGATGAGGCGCAGAACACCACTCCGGAACAAATAAAAATGTTTTTAACGCGGCTCGGTTTCGGATCAAAGATGGTGGTCACCGGAGATTTAACGCAAATCGACCTGCCGAAAGGGAAGATATCCGGCTTGAACGCAGCGTTGAAAATATTAAAAAATGTTGACGGGGTTCAGTTCATTCATTTAGAATCAGCCGATGTTGTCAGACATACATTGGTCAAACGAATCATTGATGCTTACCGCGCTTACGAACAGGCGGACGGAGCTGATTAAGAAAAATTCAGTGGGCAGGTCAGAAAACAACGCTTTTGATCAACCGCTGCAGTAGATTTTTGTAAACCTTTTAGGGGTGAAAGCAATGGGGAAACGCAAGTCGATCGATCATCAGAAATGGTGGCAAAAAATCAAGGATCACCGCTATATTCGGTTTGCTCTGTTTGTGGTAACAGGCATGATTACATATTTATTGATGGTATCCAATGTAACTCCGGAAACCATTGAAATCGAGACAGGCACAATTGCCGATCAGGATATCCGCTCCCCGATAACGATCGAGAATAAGGCGATGACGGAGCGGTTGAAGGATGAAGCATATGAGTCGGTGGGACCTGTCTATACGACAAGATCTCATTACGCGACGAATCAAATTGAGCGCATCAATCAGATTTTTGATACGATCCGTCAAGTTCAACGGGAAGCGAAAGAGCGAAAGGATGAAATTTCCGACCTAGAAGAAGAACAGGGCGATGCGGAGGATGAGGAAGCATCGTCGTCGGATGTTGAAATAGAAGAATTAACCCTGGAAGAGCAGTTGGAACGAGTCAGGAACATCATTGCCGATCAGACAAGCGAGGACATTTCAGATGAAACGCTGCTGACGTTGCTGGAAACACCTGCGAGCGATTTGGAGCTGGCGCAGGAGACGACGACAAATGCGATATACGATGTCATGAGCGAAGATATCCATGTCGATGATGTGGAAGACGCGAAAAATCAAGCGGAAAGAAAAGTCATCATTTCCACCGTTGATCCAGGTCTTTACCGGGCGATGATTGAATTGGCGCGGTTCGGAATTACCGCCAACTATTTATTGGACGAGGCAGCTACCGAAGAAGCGCGGCAGGCAAACGTGGAGGCTGTCGATCCGGTCATGATCCGCGAAGGGCAGTTGATTGTGGAAGAAGGCCAGATGATTACCGCCGATATTTATAATCAGCTGGCGCTCGTCGGTCTGCTGGAAGACCATTCTACGATTCTTCCTTATTTCGGACTGGCGATACTCGTTATTCTCCTGATGGCGATGCTCGCTTACTTTCTTTCCGATGTAAAAACAAGCTTGCCGGCGAATAATACGCATTTGCTGATGTTCGTATTGATTTATTCCTTAACGCTGGTCATCCTGAAGCTGGTAAGCTTGACAAATATCATTGAAATTTTCGGCTTGACATATATTGTTCCGGTTGCGATGGGCACAATGCTGATTACAATCTTACTCCATTCCAGGGTGGCGCTGTTTTCCAGCATGGTGTTTGCTATCATCGCCAGCGTGATGTTTAATGCCCAATCTTCCGGTGTGATGGATTACACACATGGAGTATATATCTTTTTCAGTTCGGTGGGAGGCGTGTTTTTCTTAAGTAAATCGCACCGGGTCATCCGCATTCTTCAAAGTGGAATTTTCGTCGGCATATTAAACGTTTTTGTCATCGCCGCCATTCTGATGGTCAGAAACGGACAATACGGCTGGTTTGAAATCTGGTTTTCCTTCGGCTTTGCCGCGTTATCGGGTTTTTTGGCTGCCGTGTTGACATTGGGGCTGCTGCCGTTCTTTGAAGCCGGCTTTGGCGTCTTGTCCACGACAAAGCTGATAGAATTATCCAATCCGAATCATCCGCTGATGAGAAAAATCCTTCTGGAGGCTCCGGGAACGTATCATCACAGTGTCATGGTGGCAAACTTAGCTGAAGGAGCCTGTGAATCAGTCGGTGCTAATGGATTGTTGGCAAGGGTCGGCTCCTATTACCATGATCTTGGGAAAACGAAACGACCGCATTTCTTTATAGAGAATCAAATGAAGATTGACAATCCGCACGACAAAATCTCTCCGCAGTTGAGCAAGACAATTATCATGGCTCATCCGTATGATGGAGCAGAAATGTTAAAAGAATATAGAATGCCGAAAGAATTCATCGATATTGCCGAACAGCATCATGGGACAACGTTATTGAAATATTTTTATCACAAAGCGAAGCAGGATTCGGATACAGACATTCCGGAGTCGGAATTCCGCTATCCCGGTCCGAAAGCGCAATCACGTGAGGCTGCTATCGTCGGCATCGCTGATTGCGTGGAAGCGGCTGTCCGGTCGATGACGAAACCGACGCCTGACAAAATTGAATCACTGGTTAAAAAAATCATTACCGACCGTCTCGAAGATGGCCAGTTCGATGAGTGCGATCTGACATTAAAGGAATTAAACGTCATTGCTAAATCGATCTGCGAAACGCTGTATGGAACGTTTCACTCGCGTATTGAATATCCTGATGAAGCTTCTGTTAAAGGAGAACATAAGAAAGCGGAAAAGAAAGGTGAAAAATAATGTTCGAACAAATCGAATTTACCGATGAAACGAATGAACTAGCAGAGGAAATGCTTCAATTGGTAGGAGACGTGTTAACCACAGCAATGAAAATGGAAATAATCGGGCAAAACGTTGAAGTGTCCGTAACATTTGTCGACGATGAGCGGATACAAGCCATCAACCGCGAGTACCGTGGGAAGGATCAGCCGACAGATGTGTTATCGTTTGCGCTGAACGAAGGTGACGGGGAAGAGGTTTCTGACGGCGAAAATATTCCGCAGCTTCTTGGTGATATTATCATTTCGATTCCACGAGCTAAAAAGCAGGCTGAGGATTACGGACATACATTTGAACGGGAACTTTGCTTCCTTGCTGTTCACGGTTTTTTGCACCTTGTAGGATATGACCACGATACAGAGGATGCAGAAAAGGCAATGTTTATCAAACAAGAGGAAATTCTTGAGAAGCATGGCATCAAAAAATGAACAGCCGTTTATCTCGTGGAGTCGGTTAAAAAAAAGCTTTGTTTATGCAAGCAACGGAGTTGTGAACACATGGAAAAACGAACAGAATTTCCGCATTCATTTATTCCTGACAGCCGTTGTGATTATCGCAGCACAATTGCTTAAAATATCATTCATTGAACAAGCGGTACTAGCTGTTGTCATTGGCGGCGTCCTTGCGCTGGAATTAATTAATACAGCGATTGAACGCACCGTGGATCTCACGGTACAAACATACGACGAACGGGCGAAAACGATTAAGGACACGGCAGCAGGGGCGGTTTTTGTTTTTTCCGTGGCAGCAGCGATTGTCGGCATGCTGATTTTCTTACCGCGAATCCTTGCGTTGTTTTAATAGTGCTTGTTCTAAAAGATCGTTTTTTATCTTTTGGAACAAGCACGAAGCAATGAGCCGGACTTCACGGAAATGCTGCGAGCTGTCTCATCGTGTGTCATCGCGCGCGATGGCACTTGGATCGACGTCGGAGTTCTACTAACAGAGGAAGAGACAATGAGTGGAGCCAATCCATTCTTTTTAGGCCGGCTGTGAGTGGTTTTCTCAGAGTCAGGATGGCGACATTCCGTTGTTGCCCATAGGACGTGGGCAGCACTTAGGCGAAATTGGGGCGCATCGTGCGTAACTATTGCCTTTACTCTAATACGAAAAGACGTAAAAAATAAATGAAGTTCAGTCTTGATAAGTGTAGGTGACATAAATGGACAGTAAAACATTGGTAGAAGAAGCAAAAAAAGCACGGGAAAAAGCATATGTTCCATATTCCAATTTTCCTGTCGGAGCCGCGCTTTTGGCAAAAAACGGTATGGTTTATCACGGCTGCAATATTGAAAACGCAGCATACTCGATGTGTAATTGCGCCGAGCGAACGGCGATTTTCAAGGCGGTTTCCGACGGAATCCGGGAATTTTCCATGCTGGCGGTGATTGCTGATACAGAGGAGCCTGTTTCCCCATGCGGTGCGTGCCGCCAGGTGATCTCTGAGTTGCTGGCGGATGACGTAAAAATATTTTTGGCAAACATGAAGGGAGACGTTTCCGAATGGACGGTGAAAGAGCTCCTTCCCGGTGCGTTTTCTCCCAAGGACTTGGAAGGTTGAAGGTGAAGGTGTAAATGAAAAAATCAGGATTTGCAGCATTAATCGGCAGGCCGAATGTAGGGAAGTCCACGCTGCTGAATGAACTGCTCGGCCAAAAAATTGCGATTATGAGCGACAAACCGCAGACGACGAGAAATCGTATCCAAGGGGTGTATACCGAGGAAAGAGGGCAGGTTGTTTTTATCGATACGCCGGGGATTCATAAGCCGAAGCACCGCCTTGGAGATTTCATGACCAAGGTTGCACAGACGACGCTCAAAGAAGTGGACGTAGTCCTTTTTTTAGTGGATGCAAAAGAGGGCAGAGGGCGCGGTGATGACTTTATTATGGACAAGCTGAAAAGCATCGCCACACCTGTATTTCTTGTCGTAAATAAAATTGATGAAGTTCACCCGGATGAACTGTTGCTGATCATCGATGATTATCGTAAACAACTGGAATTTACTGAAATCATCCCGATCTCGGCATTGCATGGAAATAACGTGAAAACGTTGGTCGATCAGGTGTTTCGCTACCTGGAGGCTGGGCCCCAATATTATCCGGAAGATCAAGTGACGGATCACCCAGAACGATTTTTAATGTCGGAAATGATTCGTGAGAAGGTGCTTCATTTGACGACGGAAGAAGTACCCCATTCAATCGCGGTTGATATTGAACAAATAAAAAGGCGCGGAGAAGGCTCCGCGGTGTATATCGGCGCCGTGATTGTTGTGGAACGTAGCTCCCAAAAGGGAATCATTATCGGCAAGCAAGGGAAAATGCTGAAGGAGATCGGCAGGAAAGCCAGGGAAGACATTGAAGCATTGCTGGGGTCAAAGATCTTTTTGGAGTTATATGTGAAGGTGGAAAAAGATTGGCGTAATAAGGGAAAATATTTAAAGGAATTCGGCTATCGGGAGGACGAATATTGATTCTCGGCATAATGAAGCAATGAGCAGCGGAGAGGCAACGCGGGCGTTGAGATTCGCGGGCGATGTATCCCGGACTTTTTGAACATCCTTAAATAGTGTGAGTTCAAAAAGGAGGATATCACAGCGGCAAGAAGGTCGAGGCGCGGCAGACTCGAGCAGCGGAGCGTACAAGGAACGTACGTGAGCAGCGGAGGGGCGATGCAACGAAGAGATTCGCGGGCGATGTATCCCGGACTTTTTGAACATCATTTTATAGAGGGTGTCTGACAAGGAGAATCTACCTTGAGGACGCCCTCGCTTTCATTAAAATGCACATCAGTTGTTGCGAATCGTCTGCCGCCGGAAAATGTGATGGGATCATCCGTTTTTAAAAGAATATTACTACCCGAACACGAATTGGAAACTGTATAAAAAATCGATGGGAGACTATTGTTTTATGGTAAAAAAAAGTCTATGATAATTTTAAACAGTGATGAATAGGAGACCCTTGAGAACGCATTTATTAACCGATGAAGGCAGTTGCAACAAGAGCTTTTCCGCCTTGCAGCTTGCTTATTTGACAATAATTCCATAACATGAAAAAGGCGATAGGGGTCATGCTAAAAATGGATGGGGTAAAACAAGCTCGCGTTGAAAGGTGGAGTTACTCATGATTGACTTAACTTGGAAAGTCTTCTCCATGACTGGCAATATTGATTCATATTTATTGTATAAGGAATTTGAAAGGGATGGCTCATTTGCAGCAGAGAATGATGAGGAGTTTGAGTCGAAAGAGTTTGACCCTCCAGCGCATTAGGACCTCTTCTGCCGCCGGATAATGGTGGTGATAATCATGCTCCATAAAGTGGAAGGTATCATTATTCGCACGACCGACTACGGAGAAACGAACAAAATTTTAACGCTTTTTACAAGAGAAAACGGTAAAATCGCGGTCATGGCGAGAGGTGCAAAGCGGCCGAAAAGCCGGTTTGCCTCCAGCGCCCAACTGTTTAATTACGGTATTTTTGTTTACCAACGGGTCACCGGTATCGGCACATTGAATCAGGCGGATATCGTGGAGTCCTTTCGTGATGTCCGCAGCGACCTGAAATTAACGGCTCATGGAGCTTACATCGTAGAGCTTCTCGATCGCTTGACAGATGACCAGGTTCGCAATCCTTATTTATTTGAACTCGTCTATCAACTGTTCGTCTATATGAATGAAGGCGTCGATCCGGACATTTTGACGAGAATATTCGAGACGAAAATGCTGGAGGTCGCAGGTGTTGCACCTGCCTTAGAATATTGTGCCTTATGCGGAAGCGTGGAAGGACCGTTCGTGTTTTCCATGAAGCACTCCGGAATTCTGTGCTGGCGCTGCAAGCATGAAGATCATTACCATCTCGCTGTAAGCGATGCGGTAATGAAACTGCTGCGTTTGTTTCAAAAGATTGATGTCAAGCGAATCGGACATATCAGTGTAAAGGAGGAAACGAAAAAGCAGTTAAAGGAAATTCTCTCCCATTATTACGATGAATACGTAGGAATACAATTGAAGTCGAAGCGTTTTTTGGAGCAAATCGACAGCTTGTACGAACAGTAGTTGACAGGTGCCGCAATTTTAAGTAAGATTTGTATTAATTATATATCGGTGCAAAGATGGAAAGGAGTACTTGCTCCCTCTGTATATCGGCAATGATCAGCGAACCTAGGATGGTGGAAGCTAGGGGCACAGACAGTAAGGAAGGCGTTCCGGAGCATCATCGTTTAAAGCGGCTTTACATAGATTCGATGCATGTGAAGCAAATAGGGTGGAACCGCGGGTTGCTCTCGTCCCTATGTCGACCGGACATAGGAACGGGAGCTTTTTGTTTTCCGGCATTAAAAATGAACGTAAACGATCCGCTTTGCAGCGATAAAAAAATGGAGGGAATGACAATGAATGTTCAAGAGATGATCTTGACGTTACAACGTTTTTGGGCAGAAAAGAACTGCCTAATTTTACAGGCGTACGATGTAGAAAAAGGGGCGGGGACAATGAATCCGATGACGTTTTTGCGCAGCATCGGTCCCGAGCCGTGGAATGTTGCCTATGTCGAACCGTCAAGACGGCCGGCGGATGGGCGATATGGAGAAAACCCGAACAGGCTGTATCAGCACCACCAATTCCAGGTGATAATGAAACCCTCACCTCATAACATACAGGAAATTTATTTGGAGAGCCTCAGACAGCTGGGCATTAAGCCGGAGGAGCATGACATCCGCTTTGTGGAGGATAATTGGGAAGCGCCAACCCTTGCTGCCTGGGGGCTCGGCTGGGAAGTTTGGCTGGACGGGATGGAAATCACTCAATTTACGTATTTCCAGCAGGTCGGCGGCCTGGATGCCAATCCGGTGGCAGTGGAAATCACCTACGGTCTGGAAAGGCTCGCGTCCTATATCCAGGATAAAGAAAATGTGTATGATTTGGAGTGGGTCAACGGCTTTACATATGGGGATGTTTTTTTACAAAACGAATACGAACAGTCGAAGTATTCGTTTGAAGTGGCTGACAGCGGGATGCTGTTTTCGCTCTTTGCCACCTTTGAAAAAGAAGCGGCCCGTATTTTAAACGAGGGACTCGTCATCCCTGCTTATGATTATGTTCTGAAATGCTCTCATGTGTTTAATCTCCTTGATGCACAAGGAGCGATATCCGTAACCGAACGGACGGGCTATATCAGCCGCGTGCGCAACCTGGCGAGGGAGTGCGCGAAGCACTACTATGAAATAAGGGAAAATCTCGGATTTCCGATGCTGAAAAATGAGGGGGATGAACGCAATGAATAAACATACATTTCTTTTAGAAATTGGCTTGGAGGAAATGCCGGCAAGGTTTGTGTCAGCTTCCATAAGACAGCTCACTGCCAAAGTGGACTCGTGGCTTCACGATCATCAGCTCGCTTTTGAAAGCATCCATGCCTATGCCACTCCCCGCCGCCTTGCGGTTTTAGTGAAAGGACTCGCTGAAAAGCAGGGAGACAAGGAAGAAGAGGTAAGAGGGCCGGCCAAAAAAATTGCTCTTGATCAGGAAGGCAATTGGACAAAGGCTGCTCAAGGCTTTTCCCGCGGGCAAGGAGTTGATGTCGCTGATTTATATTTTCAGGAAATTAAAGGGGAAGAATACGTGTTTGTTAAAAAATTTACGGAAGGCCGGCAGACAACAGCTCTGCTCCCTGAGATAAAGGAAGTTGTCACCGGTCTGCAATTTCCGAAAAACATGAAGTGGGGAAGTCACCAACTCCGCTATGTTCGCCCGATCAAGTGGATCGTTGCCATGTTCGGAAAGGACGTGATCCCGTTTGAAATAACAGGAGTTGAAACGGCAGTCCGAACGCTTGGACACCGCTTCCTCGGCAAGCAGATCGAGCTGGCACATGCCGATGACTATGCGGAAGCACTGCTGCGGGAATTTGTTTTGCCAGATCCGGAAGAAAGAAAAGCGGCGATTCGTTCGCAAATTCAGCACATTGCAGACGCGGAAGGCTGGAATATCCCGATAGATGAAGGGCTGCTGGAGGAAGTCACCAACCTTGTTGAGTATCCTACAGCTCTTTACGGGCAATTTGATGAACGATTTTTAAATGTGCCGGAAGATGTCCTCATCACTTCCATGCGGGAGCATCAACGTTATTTTCCGGTGAAAGATAAGGCAGGAAACCTGTTGCCGTATTTTGTCACAGTCCGGAACGGCGATCACAGGCATTTAGAAAATGTTCAAAAGGGAAATGAAAAAGTGCTAAGAGCCCGCCTTGCCGATGCGGAATTTTTCTATCATGAAGACTTAAAGCAGCCGCTGGAAAACGGTCTAAAGCGGCTGGAGACAATTGTTTATCATGAAGAGCTCGGCTCCATAGGCGACAAGGTGCGCAGGATCAAGGAGCTGGCACAGCAGCTTGGCGAGTTGGCAGGATTGCCAAACGAACAGCTTGAATATGTCAGACGGGCGGCCGAGCTGTGCAAAGCGGATCTCGTCACCCAGATGGTTTACGAATTCCCGGAGCTCGAAGGAAAAATGGGAGAAGAATACGCACGGAAGTCCGGAGAAGCCCCGGAGGTTGCAACAGCGATTTATGAGCACTACTTGCCGAAGCAATCCGGCGATCCAGTGCCGGCGACGGATATCGGAGCAGTGGTCAGCATTGCCGACAAGCTGGATACGGTAGTCTCAAGCTTTGGCATCGGACAAATACCAACAGGGTCACAGGACCCCCACGGACTGAGAAGACAGGCTGCGGGCATTGTGCAAATCTTTTTGGACAGAAACTGGAAGGTTGACATGCTGAAAGTCGTTGATCAGGCCATAAAACTTTGTGAAAAAAAAGGATTACTGAAACGGGGTCAAGAAGATATTAGAAACGATCTCGTGGAATTTTTAAAGCTGCGTATCAAAAACCTACTTCAGGAACGAGGGGTACAATACGATGTCATTGATGCGGTGTTGAATACGGATATCGGCAATGTGCAAGCATTGGTGCAAAAGGCGCAATTTTTAATGGAACGTCATTCGGAAGAGGAGTTTAAACATGCCGTGGAAGCATTCAGCAGGGTAACGAATATTGCCAAAAAAACTTCCGACCCTTCTCGAGCCGTAAGCGAAGCGCTTTTGCAGAAAAAGGAAGAGCGGGAGCTGCAGCGAGTAACGGAAGAAATATCCGGCGTGATGCCTGAGTTATTGACGAAGGGAGAAATAGCGGCAGCGTATGAGGAACTAAAACGATTGACACCGGTGATCCATGATTATTTCGACAACATTATGGTCATGGCGGAGGATGCCGAGGTAAAAGCCAACCGGCTGGCGCAAATGACGGAAACGTCGCGACTGATACTTGTTTTTGCCGATTTTCAAGCGATCGTTTTTCATTCTGAGGTTGAAAGCAGTTAAACGTGAGTGGACTGTTGTTTAAAGATCACAGATGCCTGACGAGCAGAGGCGGTGAGAACAATCGAACTTAATCAACGACAAGAATTAATCTTGCAAATCGTGAAGGATAACGGCCCGATTACCGGAGAGCAAATTGCGGAAAAATTATCGCTCACGCGCGCAACATTAAGACCGGATTTGGCGATTTTAACGATGGCCGGATTTTTGGATGCGCGGCCGCGGGTCGGCTATTTTTACACCGGAAAAACGGGAGCACAGCTGTTTTCAGAACGACTGCGCAAGCTGACGGTAAAAGATTTTCAATCTCTTCCCGTCGTAGTCAATGAATCATCCTCCGTATACGACGCCATCGTTACCATGTTTCTTGAGGATGTGGGGACGCTTTTTGTAGTGAATGCCGAAGCCCATTTAGTAGGAATTCTTTCCCGCAAGGATTTGCTGCGGGCAAGCATCGGCAAGCAGGATTTACAATCAGTGCCGGTGAGCATCATTATGACGAGAATGCCGAACATCACCATGTGTGCCTCGGATGACCTGCTTATCGATGTCGCAAGCTTGCTGATATCCAAACAGATTGACGGCCTTCCGGTAGTGCGGGAAGTGAAGATGGATAATGCTGTTAAATACGAAGTTTTAGGAAGAATTACAAAAACAAATATCACGAAGGCGTTTGTGCAAATGGCTAGCGATGAAATTCATTAGCTCCTGCAGCAAAAATGGACTGCTTGTGGAAAGGAAGGAGGTTGCTTTCGACCTTGGTAGAAAATAAACCGATAGTTTACGTGATTTCTGATTCAGTAGGGGAGACAGCCGAGCTGGTGGTAAGAGCGGCTGCCAGCCAGTTTGACGGAAAACAAATCAACATCCGTCGCATTCCGTATGTGGAAGATCGGGAAACGGTGGATGAAGTGATGACTCTTGCTATGGAAAATGATGGGATTATTGCTTTTACCCTTGTTATTCCGGGGCTTCGCGAATATCTCATTGAGGAAGCCGGAAAAAAGAACATTCCGCTGTATGATATTTTAAGTCCGATGATGATGCTGCTGCAGCGGAAATTTAATAAAATTCCAAAGAATGAGCCGGGACTGGTGCATGCACTGGATGAAAACTATTTCCGCAAGGTGGAAGCGATTGAGTTTGCCGTTAAGTATGATGACGGCCGCGACCCAAGGGGAATTTTAAGAGCGGATGTTGTGCTGGTCGGGGTTTCCAGAACATCTAAAACACCGCTGTCGCAATATTTGGCGCACAAACGGCTGAAGGTTGCCAACATTCCGCTCGTTCCGGAAGTGGATCCGCCGCCGGAGCTTTTCCACATACCAAAGGACAAAGTCATCGGGCTGACGATCAGCTCGGAAAAGCTGAACACGATCCGGACCGAGCGATTGAAGGCGCTCGGTCTTAAAGAGGAAGCTAATTATGCCAAATTCCAGCGGATTGAGGAAGAATTGGTGCATTCAAAACGGATTATGGAGCAGCTCGGATGCGATGTCATTGATGTTTCCAATAAAGCGGTGGAAGAGACGGCAAATATCATCTATCATATGATTCAAAAGCGCAAGGAGAAATAATTAGCCTGGAGTCTCAATAAGGGGAAGCACCTGTTGAGGCTCGTTTTTTTGAAACGATGTCCATTCCAGAAAAACAATTTTTCGTTCACAAGCATCATGATGATTCTTTTACATATAAATGTCTAGCAAAACAATTCTTTATACTATATAATGAAATATTGTGATTTCATATTATTTTTTTCTTAAATTGGGCATAAACAATAAAAGAGGATGTTCAAATAAATTGTTAATGTCAAGATTTATTCTCATCTTTTTGGCAAAGATAGTAAATGGGTGAACGAACAGCAAGAAAATAAATGAGAAGGAAAGAAGGAATCTTTTAAAGGATGTAGAATAAAAAAGGTATGAGTAAAAAAATACAAAAGATTTTTGTCGATGGAGACGCTTGTCCGGTGGTGAAGGAGATACTTCGCTGCGCGGAAGCGTACCGCAAACAAGTTATTTTCGTTTCTTCGTATGCCCATTTGCGAAAGGAAAAATTTCCTTCTTTTGTCGAATACGTGCTGGTGGATGCGAACAAGGAAGAAGCAGATCTGGCAATAATTAATAAATCCGGCAAGGGAGATCTTGCGGTAACGGATGATCTTGGTCTTTCGGGCATTTTACTGGCAAAAGGCGTTTATGTGCTTACATCGCGAGGAAAATTGCTTACAAACGAAGAAATGGATTTTTTGTTGGATGTAAGATATCAGTCGGCAAAACAAAGGCGTTCAGGACTTAGAACGAAAGGACCAAAAAAGCTGACACAGGACAATCAAAGCAATTTTCAAAAACAATTAGAAAAAATTTTGTCAAATCAGCAGGAATTTTGACGGAGAGGGCGAATCTATATACGCCATCCCTTTTTAAAGGCTGGTGAACCAATGAGTCCACGAGTTCCGGACGAAAAAATAGAAGAAATTAGAAAATCCGTTGATATTGTGGATCTGATCAGTGAATATGTTCAACTGAAGAAGCAAGGAAGAAATTATGTAGGGCTTTGCCCGTTTCATGGAGAAAAAACCCCATCATTTTCCGTTTCACCGGATAAACAGTTATATCATTGCTTCGGCTGCGGAGCGGGGGGGAACGCCTTTTCATTCATGATGGAAACAGAAAACATCTCCTTCATCGAGGCCGTAGTCAAGCTTGCCGACAGGTCCGGCGTTGCCTTGCCGGAAATCGAACAGGAGCCGGTAGCCAGATCGGAAAGCGAGAAAGCATCGAGAATCTGGTATGACGGGCATTCGTTGGCTGCAAAGCTGTACCATCACGTGCTGACATCGACGGATGAAGGAAAAGCGGCCAGGGAGTATCTTCGTAAACGGGGATTTACAAAGGAAGCCATCGACACCTTCCAAATTGGCTACGCGCCGAATTCGTGGGATTTTTTAACGAGTTTTTTGCAGAAGCGAAACTTTCCCATGAAGGAAATGGTCGCCTGCGGGCTTGTTTCCGTAAGGGAATTTGATCAGAAGCCATTCGACAGGTTCCGCGACCGGATCATGTTTCCGATCTGGAACAAGCAAGGCGAAATTATTGCGTTTGGAGGAAGAGTATTAAAGGAGGGAAATCCAAAGTATTTAAATAGTCCTGAGTCTACTGTGTTTAATAAAGGAGAAACACTTTATTTTTTTCATAAAGCCCGTCAGACGATTCGCAAAAAAAACGAAGCTGTTTTATTTGAAGGCTACGTTGATGTTATTTCTGCGTGGAGAGCGGGGATAGAAAACGGCGTCGCCGCACTTGGAACAGCGCTGACAGAAACGCAGACAAAGCTGCTCCGGCGGGTTACCGATCAAGTTATCCTGTGCTATGACCCTGATAATGCCGGTCAAAATGCCACGTATAAAAACGCCCGTCTTTTGGAGAAAGCAGGAATTCGCGTCAGAGTAGCGCAGCTCCCGGACGGGTATGATCCAGATGAATTTATTCAAAAGCAGGGGGCCGAGCGGTTTAATCAGGATATCATCGGCCGAAGCTTAACATTGATGGGCTTTAAATCGCTATTTTTTCGCCGGGGGAAAAATCTCCAGGATGAAGGTCAGCGAATGGATTATATTCATCAAATGCTGAAGGAAATCAGTTCCTTGACTCGTGCTGTTGAGCGCGATCATTATTTGAGGCAGATTTCCGAAGAATTTTCCATATCATTGGATGCTTTAAAGCAGGAGCAAAGGCAGATTTACCGCGAACGGGTGGGCAAAGAAAAACGTGACAATTTCAGGATGCCAAGCACCGATGTCCCCGTAAAGCGGCAGAAAAAATTATTGCCTGCTCATGAAAATGCCGAAAGGTTTCTTTTGGCTCATATGCTGCAAAATCAATCTGCGGCTGCCCAAATTCAAGAACGCGTGGGCGGTACGTTTAATATAGATGAATACCAGGCTATTGCTGCTCATTTATACAGCTTTTATGCTGAAGGAAATGAACCGAATCCATCGTACTTTATCGAGCGCTTAAGTGATAATAAACTCCAACGTATTGCAACAGAAATTGCGATGATGACGATAAATGGTGATTTGCTGGAGCAGGAACTTGAAGATTGCATCAGGCAAATAAAAAACTATCCAAAAAAGCAGGAAATTGAGCGTTTAAGGTTATCGAGGAAGCAAGCAGAAGAAGCCGAAAATTATCATGAAGCTGCCATCATCGGTATGCAGATCATAAAATTGGAGCAAGCACTGAAAAACGGATAAAATTCTTATAGTATGAGTTCAAAAAGGAGGACATAACAGTGGCAAGAAGGTCGAGGCGCGGCAGGCTCGAGCAGCGGAGAGGCAACGCGGGCGTTGAGATTCGCCGGCGCTGTATCCCGGACTTTTTGAACATCCTATTAACAGTATGAGTTCATTATGCAATGCAGTTGTCTTGAATCATAGGAAGGAGGGATCGTATGGCTGATAAACCATTACGCCCAATGGCGGAAGGAGATTTATCCATCGATCAAGTGAAAGAACAATTAGTTGAGCTAGGAAAAAAACGAGGAGTGCTTACGTACGCTGAGATCACCGAGCGCCTGGCTGTATTCGATCAGGATTCTGATCAAATGGATGAGTTCTTCGAATATTTAGGCGAGCAAGGTGTTGAAATATTAAACGAAACAGAAGCTGTACCAAGCCTGCAGCAAGTCGAAAAAGAAGAAGAAGAATTTGATTTAAACGATTTAAGTGTTCCACCAGGAATTAAGATAAATGATCCGGTCCGAATGTACTTAAAAGAAATCGGACGTGTTCCGTTGCTGTCCGCAGCAGAGGAAATTGAATTAGCCAAGCGAATCGAAGAAGGGGACGAAGAAGCAAAGCGCCGGTTGGCCGAAGCGAATCTCCGTCTCGTAGTCAGCATCGCCAAAAGATACGTGGGCCGCGGGATGCTGTTCCTTGACCTTATCCAGGAAGGAAACATGGGACTCATCAAAGCAGTGGAAAAATTCGATTACGACAAAGGTTTTAAATTCAGTACGTATGCCACATGGTGGATTCGTCAGGCAATCACCCGCGCGATTGCCGATCAAGCGAGAACGATTCGAATTCCTGTTCATATGGTGGAAACCATCAATAAATTAATTCGTGTTCAACGTCAATTGCTGCAGGATTTAGGCAGGGAACCAACACCGGAAGAAGTATCCAAAGAAATGGATTTAACTCCTGATAAAGTCCGGGAAATATTAAAAATTGCCCAGGAGCCTGTCTCGTTGGAAACGCCGATTGGTGAAGAGGATGATTCCCACCTTGGCGATTTTATTGAAGACCAGGAAGCATTAGCCCCTTCCGATGCAGCTGCATACGAGCTTTTGAAAGAACAATTGGAGGACGTCCTTGATACGCTCACGGATCGTGAGGAAAATGTGTTACGGCTTCGATTCGGCCTGGATGATGGACGTACCCGTACATTGGAAGAAGTAGGTAAAGTTTTTGGCGTTACTCGTGAACGTATTCGGCAAATTGAAGCAAAAGCATTGCGTAAATTACGTCATCCGAGCCGCAGCAAACGCCTGAAGGACTTTTTGGAATAAAAAATCCGCAGTCTGAGCCTGACAATGCCATTTGTCAGGCTTTGTTTTTCAATTTTTCATCAAGCGAATCATTAAAAAGCAATACAAGTTTACCGATAGTAAGAGTAAGAACGAAAAATAAAACATTTTGGTGTGTAGCCTATGGAGCAAAGAAAACAAATCATTATCAACGAAATTAAGTACTGGAAAAACAACCAGCTGCTTCCGGAAGTTTATTGCAATTTTCTGCTGAGCTTATATACGGAAGGTGCATCTAATGATGATAATGAAGAAACGAAACAACGTCTTCCCCTTCGCTATCTATCCTTACTTACAGCAGCGGCAGTCTGTTTGTTAGCGTTATCATTTGTTGTTATCTATTTTACTCAGTTTTCTCCGACAATGCAAATTAGTTTCCAATTTCTTTTAGTGCTGATTTGTTTTTTTATTTCGGCGTACTTTTATCGTAAAAAAGAGCGGATTGCCCATTTGTATATTGCTATTACGACGTTTATGTCTTTTCAGTTTGTCATCGAGACTGCCGGACTGTTTTTTAAAGATAAACCATACGCTTTCGGGATTTCCGTTTTGCTGATGTGCGTCGTCTGGCTGGTAGCCGGCTGGAGGTGGAAAATTACATACCTGCTCATTGCCGGAATCAGCGGAGCAGTCATTTTCATCATTTTTTTGGTTATTTAAGTGCACCTTAATGATGAACAGCATTTGTCCAAGCAAACGGCTGACGATATAATGGAAGAGGAGAATATATCCGCCGCAGAGGACGGCGAAAAGCTTTTCGTTATTTTGCTTTTCTATTGGTTGATTTTCAAGTAAAATAAACAGTAGCTTGGCAAAAAGCGAGCGTTGGGGAAAAGCTTGAATTTCTTAATATTAAAGGAGGTACATAACATGAGAGGGAAACCCCTATATCCCTTTGCTGTAACCGCTGTTTTGGGGATCGGTTTAATCATCATATTATCCTTTTACGGTCTTAATACAGGTCCAGACATGGCAGGAGATGATGAAGCTGATGACAGCGAACAGCAATTCGACGATCCGATTGAGTTGGGAGAGCATGTGTACTTACAGAACTGTTCGGCCTGTCACGGCCAAAATTTAAATGACGGTTCTGCACCTGCTTTAAACGCGCTGGAAGGGAAATACACGGCAGAAGACATTGTCCACATCATTAATGAAGGTCAGGGGGCAATGCCGGCCGGAATGGCTTCGGGCGCAGAAGCGGATGCCGTTGCCGAATATTTATTGTCAGTGTCGGAATAAGAAACAACGGGGGTGTCTCCAAGGTGAGCTTGTTGCCTTGGCGACACCCTCAATGCAATGAAAGCAGTTTTTTATGCCGGCTTCAAAAAAATTGATTGGTTAATTCAGGTGGGAGTTATGAACGAACAGCAATTATCAAAGCGTTTGGAAAAAGTGGTGTCATATATCCGTCAAGGAGATGTTGTCGCTGATATCGGCTCGGATCATGCTTATTTGCCGGTTTACTTAATAAAGCATGGCATCGCTTCACGGGCCATAGCCGGCGAAGTAAACGAAGGTCCGTTAAGGTCTGCGGAACAGCAAGTAGCGAAGCACAGCTATCAGCATGCAATTAAAACAAAGCTTGGAAACGGACTTGCGGTTTTGGAACATGAAAGCGTGGATACGATTGTCATTGCAGGAATGGGCGGACCGCTCATCACACAAATTTTAGACGAAGGAAAAAGCAGGCTGGAAGCAGTATCGCGGCTGATATTGCAGCCGAATATTGCCGCGGAAAACATCAGGGAATGGCTTCTGGACAATCACTGGCGGTTAATCGACGAATGTATCTTAAAGGAAGACGGCCATTATTACGAGATTGTTGTTGCGGAAAAAGGAGCAGCGGAAGCACCGTACCAGCCGGAAAGCATGGCAAAACAGCTTTGGCTTGGACCGTTACTGTTGAAGGAAAAGACGGCTGTTTTTAAGGAAAAATGGCTGAAAGAAAAAGCGCAGTTGCAGCGAATTTATCAACAGCTTGATAACGCATCGTCTTCGAAAGAAATCGACGCCAGAAAGCAGGAGCTTGCCAAAAAAATAGCATGGTTAGAGGAGGAACTAGCATGAAGCTGGCGAACGGGCAGACAATCATCCAAGCATTTGAGGCTTTTGCACCGAAAGCACTAGCAGTGGAAGGGGATAAAATCGGCCTGCAGATCGGTACCCTCAACAAGCCGGTCAAAAAAATCATGGTAGCCCTGGACGTTCTTGAAGCGGTTGCAGACGAGGCGATTGCTGAGGGGGTGGACATGATCATTGCCCACCATCCAATTATTTTCCGACCGCTGAAAACTTTGCGCACGGATCAGGCGTACGGACGTACGATTGAAAAGCTGATAAAGCACGATGTCACCGTTTACGCGGCGCATACCAACCTCGATGTGGCGCCGGGCGGGGTAAACGATTGGCTTGCCGAAGCACTGGAACTGGAAAACACGGAAGTGCTCGCAGAAACAACGGAAGACATATTAAAAAAGCTTGTTGTGTTTGTTCCGGAGGATCATGCCGCTGCTGTCAGAGAAGCGATCGGCAATGCCGGTGCCGGTCATATTGGGAATTACAGCCACTGTACCTTTCAAACACAAGGAACAGGAACGTTCAAACCGGGAGCAGGCACCGATCCTTATATTGGTGAACAAGGAAAGCTTGCGTTTGTTTCCGAACTAAAGCTGGAGAGTATTTTTCCCGCATCATTACAAAAAAAGGTGTTACGGGCGATGAGCGATGCTCACCCATATGAAGAAGTGGCCTATGACATTTACGATTTAGCAGTGGAAGGTCCGAGCTTCGGGTTAGGTAGAATCGGCCGGCTGAAACAAGAAATGACGCTGGAAACATTCGCTAAGTACGTAAAGGAAAAATACGATGTAAGTGGTGTCCGTGTCGTAGGGGATCTTCTGCGCCCAGTAAAAAAAGTAGCTGTTCTCGGCGGTGACGGCAATAAATATGCGCAAACAGCCTTGTTTAAAGGAGCGGATGTATTTGTAACCGGGGATCTTTACTATCATGTGGCACATGATGTCATGCAGGAAGGGCTGGCCATGGTGGACCCGGGACATAATGTGGAAAAGGTGATGAAGGAAGGGGTCCAACAGCTTTTAAAAACGTTTATTGATGAGAAAGGCTACGCAACGGAAGTCATCGCTTCCGCCATTCACACCGATCCGTTTCAGTTTATATAAGTGTTTGTTCAAAAAGATTGCTTTGAATCTTTTTGAACAAATATGAAGCAACGAGCTGTACTTCATCGAGACGCTGCGAGTTGTCTCATCGTGTCATCGCGCGCGATGGCACTTGGATAGACGTCAGAGGAATACTGGCAGAGGAAGAGACAATGGAGTGGAGCCGATGCATTCTTTTCCAGTCAGCTAGGAGTGGTTTTCTCGGAACCAGGATGGTGACATTCCGCTGTTGCTCACAGGACGTGAGCGGTAATTAGACGGAATTGGGGCGCAGCGAGCGGAACCATTGCCTTTTTGAACACGCTCTACAAGTAATTGCTCAACAAGATTGCTCTTTATCTTGTTGAGCAATTACGAAACCGTTGAAAAAAACATAGCCTTTTCAAGACAAATTGATTGTCTGAATGGCTATGTTTTCCTTATCGTGAAAGGTAAAGCAAAACTTTGCTTACGGTCCAACAGAAAAGAGATACTAGAAATTCGTCAAAGAAAATGAGCTCTTCAAAGATTAAAGTAAAGTTGCCAAAGTGAGAAAGCGAAAACGTTTGTGCGCCGCTTTCGTTACGGCTTCCAGTTAGCTGTTAGATGCCGCTTTTTTCTTTACTCTTGGAAGGATTTTTGTCAGTTTGACCGTGCTCGTCGCATCCCAGGTATGGGGGTCATCTTCATCATATTTTTCTAAAAAGGAAATCACTTCCTTGGTTATTGGTGTCGGTGTGCTTGCGCCTGCAGTTACCGCCACTTTATTCACCCCTTTTAACCATCCCAGATTCAATTCATTGACATTGGCAATCCGGTAAGCGGTTGTTCCGGCAATTTCTTCAGACACCTGAGCCAGCCGGTTGGAGTTGTTGCTTTTCGGATCCCCGACAACGATAAGAAGGTCCGCTTTCTTTGCCTGTTCGGCTACTGCCTCCTGCCGCACTTGAGTCGCAAGGCAAATTTCATTATGAACTTCGGCGTTTGGATATTTTTTCAGCGAGGCATTAATCAGGTGGGAAACATCCCATTGGCTCATCGTCGTTTGATTGGTGATCAGGATTTTTTCGGAATCAATCCGGAGCTTGGCGACATCGTCCGGCGTTTCTACAAGGTGAACGATATCCGGAGCCACACCGACGGCGCCCTCTGGCTCCGGATGGCCTTTTTTCCCGATATAAATAATCTGATAGCCTTCTTCCTTTTTCTCGCGAATTAAATCATGCGTTTTTGTTACATCGGGACAAGTGGCGTCTACTGTCGTCAAGCCTTTTTCCTTTGCCATCCTGCGCACTTCCGGCGAAACGCCGTGTGCGGTGAAAATAACAGTTCCTTTGTCCACTTTTTTCAATATTTCCAACCGGTTAGGTCCGTCTAAGGTAATGATGCCTTCTTCTGTAAATGCATCGGTTACATGTTTATTATGAACAATCATACCTAAAATGTAGATTGGTCTCGGTAAATCTAAGTTTTCTACCGCTTGTCTGGCCAGAACCATGGCATCGACAACACCATAGCAGTAACCGCGCGGAGAAATTTTGATGACTTCCATCTTGGCTCCTCCAATTGTCTGAAATATTCTTCTTCCTGTTTATTATAAAGGCTTTGCCTCCGGATTGACAAACAAACAATAAAAACAGGGGTATGAATGAACAGTCAGACAGGATTGTTTTCTATCCGATAGGGAAACCATTGTCCATATATGAAGCGCTGCTATGATAAACAATCTCCAGCCACTTTAGCGCTGGGCTGTGGATTGTCATGCTCCCTGTGAATGTTCATCAATAAACTGATATGCTTCCTCTTCCGATATATTTTTTACAAGCATTAATTCACTGACAATAAACTGCTTTGCCCGGTCGAGGTTCTTGCGGTCTTCCATATGCAAACCGTTTGTTCTTCCCTCTTCTTTGGAAGTGAGGTTGGAAATGACTGCAGCTGCATCCAGTATTGAGCCTGATTTCAACAATGTCTCGTTTTCCTTAGAATACGGCTTTGCTGCATCTTTTTTGGAGGCTACTTCGGATGGTTTTAACGCCATTACCAAGTCTTCCACCTCTTTCGGCTGAATGATTTTTCTTAGCCCGGAACTCTTAATGCGATTTTCAGGCAGCATCAATGTAACGTTGTTCAGCGGAAAGAAAACGATAAAGTAATTTAATTTTTCGTTTAAAATTGTTTTTTCTTCAATATCTTTAATGGTACCGGCACCGTGGTAAGGATAAACAACGTGATCACCGACTTTGAACATGTGCATACCTCCATTTCGATAGTACAACTATTGTACCATATTTTTAATTAAAATTAAAATTCTACTATGGAAATATGATTAAGTCAATGAAAAAAAGAAAAAAAAGCCGAATTTTCTCAATGGCAGTCAATTTTTGTTTGCTATGGAAGAGGATGCATGCTTTGCTTTTTCACACAGCTTTTTTTACTGCTTGTCCAAACGAACCTATGAGCGTGTAAGGAAGATAAACCAGTCGGTAGCGTGTCAGACTGGTTTGATGTAGAGCTTTGGTTTTGGCAAATGACTTGTAGATGCTGGATCTGCTTTTGGTTTGCGTTTTTTTATTTTTTCCTGCGGCGGCTGTTCTTCTTTTTGCCGGACGACGTTTTTTGCCGCAGATTTCCTGTTTTCGCTTCCGGTTTTCGACGATTTTTTTATCGGCCGCTCTTTCTGCGGGGCGTGTTTTTTTTTCTTCCGTATAGCTTCCTTTGCTTTCTTGTCTTTCATTTGTTTTCTGATTTCACCATCCTTGTGAATGGTGTCTTGTTCCACTGCTTTGTCCAATTCGTCATCTGCGCTATTGCTTGTTTCCGCTTCGCCGCCTTCGGATGGTTTATCTGTATCAGCTGTTTCCGCTGTATCCTCTGTATTTTCCGCCTGCTCATTTTCGTCTGCCTCGTCGTCCTCGTCATTGGATTGCAGCACCGAGATCAGCCCCGGCAATGATTTAATGAGCGGACCGTATTGCTGAACCATCGGGCCGATGGTTTGCGCCACTTCAATGGCTTTTTGAGCATTTTCAATAAAATTCATGATCGTTGTGATTCCGCCGCCGGAACTTGCGGCACTTGAAACGGCGGAACTGACATTGCCTAGTGACGAACCGGCACTTCCTAATGCAGTGCCCGCATTACTCATTGCTGAACCTCCGCCAAACAGACGAGATAATATTCCGCCTGTTCGACCGGCCTGCTGTAATGATGCATTCACTACTGGTTGCTGAAGACCTTGCGCCTGCGAAGCGATTCCCCGGGAAAACAGCCCACCGGCTTGAGCAGGCGAAATGGCTGGTGGAAAAGGTCGTGGTCCAAACATGCCGAACATCCTTTCAAATACAAGATCTCTCATTTTAGGTATATGCAATGGATAAATGATGGTATAGGCGTTACACTAGATAAAAAGAAATAGTGAGTTTTCATGCGTTTTAAAACGAATGGAAGCTGGCTCTCCGCAAATGACGGCGAGTAGTTGTGGCGAAATATTTATGATTCATGATAAAATAAATAATTGGCGTATAAGAAAAGAGCGCGTTTAATCAAGAAAAACAACCGCTGTCAAACGTGGTGAAGAGCAGTTTGTTTAAAGAAAGGATAAACTATGGAGCATAATTTTGAACGTTTTCAGTTAAAACCGTTTTTAATTAAGGCACTTGAAGAACAAAAAATAACGATGCCGACAGAAATCCAGGAACGCCTTATTCCTGCTATCAAGAACGGGCTGGACGTGATCGGTCAATCGCAGACAGGTACAGGAAAAACCTATGCGTTTCTACTGCCAATTGTTGACAGGATCAATGCAGAAAATCGGAAAACACAGGCAGTGATTACGGCGCCGACCCGTGAGTTGGCACGTCAGCTGCATGAAGAGCTGCAGAAGCTATTAGCATTTTCAGAGGAAACGATTCACTCCCAGCTTGTCATCGGCGGAACTGATCGCTTGAAAATGATGGACAAGCTGGGGCAGCATCCGCATATCATCGTCGGAACGCCGGGGCGAATTGCCGATATGGTTGATAAGCAGGCGTTTCATATATTTTCCGTCAGCATGTTTGTTGTCGACGAAGCCGATCAAATGTTGGACATGGGTTTTATTGAAGATGTGGATCGTACAGCGTCCCGGATGGGAACAGACCTGCAAATGATGGTGTTTTCTGCCACCATTCCGGAAAAGCTGAAGCCGTTTTTGAAAAAATACCTTGATCATCCAAGGCATGTGGAGGTTCAGCCCCAGGAGGCATCTCCAACAAAAATTCAACATTGGCTTATTCCTGACAGGGATCGCGACCGCAAGGAGCTGTTGCTTCAGGTTGCCAAATCGCTGAATCCGTTTCTGGCGGTTATTTTCGTGAATACGAAGGAAGCAGCTGATGAAGTATTCCAATACTTGCAGTTACAGGGATTGCATGTGGACCTCATGCACGGAGGAATCAGTCCGCGGGAAAGAAAGAAAGTGATGAAGAAGCTGCAGGATGCCGATGTTCCGTTTCTTGTGGCCACGGATCTGGTCGCGAGAGGAATCGATGTTAAAGGCATTAGTCATATCATCAACTATGAGCTTCCAAAGGAACTGGAATATTATATTCACCGGGTGGGACGGACAGCGCGAGCCGGCTGGGACGGCATCGCTGCTACACTTATTGGCCGGGACGATCAGGAAAGTATTACCAAGCTGGAAAAACAAGGTATCTCCTTTGAGTACAAGGAACTCCGGCAAGGAGAATGGATAACGGTGGAAAAGCGCCGCCGCCCATCTTTTAACAAGAAAGAGCTGTCCGAAGGCGAACCGCCGCCGAAGAAAAAAGGACATACAAAAGCTAAGGCCAAGCCGAAAAAAGTGAAGCCGGGCTATAAGAAAAAAGCACGCTATCATAAGCTGAAGGAAGAACAACGTCAGCGAAAATTGGAAAGCAGGCAAAGAAAGTAAGCGGGAGAGGATGATTTTTATGTTAATCGGATCACATGTTTCCATGAGCGGAAAACACATGCTTTTAGCTGCCAGTGAGGAAGCAGCTTCCTACGGGGCAACGACGTTTATGATTTATACCGGCGCTCCGCAAAATACGCGCAGAAAAGCGATTGAAGAGCTTAACATCGAAAAAGGAACCGAGCACATGAACGCAAACGGCATCGCAAATATTATTGTGCATGCACCGTACATTATTAATATCGGTAATTCCGAAAAAAAGGAAACGTTTGAACTTGGCGTCAATTTTTTGCGAAGCGAAATCGAAAGGACGGAAGCGATTGGCGCAAAGCAGATTGTGCTTCATCCTGGGGCCCACGTTGGTGCCGGACCTGAAAAAGGAATTGCGAAAATCATTGAAGGGTTGAACGAGGCTCTGGATCAGAAGCAAGAGGTGCAGATCGCTCTTGAAACAATGGCAGGAAAGGGCTCTGAGTGCGGCCGAACTTTCGATGAGCTTGCGAAAATCATTGACGGCGTTACCCATAATGAAAAATTATCCATTTGCTTTGACACTTGCCACGTCCATGATGCCGGTTATGATATCGTAAACGATCTTGACGCTGTAATAAAGCAGTTTGATGATATTATCGGTCTCGATCGATTAAAAGTATTGCATATTAATGATAGTAAAAACGAATGTGGTGCCAGAAAGGACCGCCACGAAAATATCGGCTACGGTCATATCGGTTTTGAAGCGCTGGAGCGAATCATTTATCATCCTGCGTTCGCCGATATTCCGAAAATCCTAGAAACTCCGTATGTAGGAGTGGACAAAAACAAGAAAAAAGCCCCGTATAAACTAGAAATCGAAATGATCCGTCAGCGCCGGTTTGACGAGACTTTAAAGGACAAATTACTCGCTGCTGCCGGAGTGTAAGTATTTGTTCAAAAAGATCGTTTTTTATCTTTTTGAACAAATACGATAACACGCTTGGTAAGAGATTCTTTGGAGAATAGGCGAGGCTGTGTCAAAAGCCAAAACTATTTTAAAAATATCAGTGCAATGGCTCCGTGCTTGTCTCTTCCTCTGCCAGTATTGCACTGATGTCTCATTGCTTCGGGGGTGTCTCAAAAGGGAAAAAACCACCCTTTTGAGATACCCCCATACATTTTTCTGAAATACGCAAAACCCGGCATCAACGAACTCGATCTGATGCCGGATCTCCCTTTTAATCGAGGGAAAAGCTTAAGTACGCTTCATACGGACGCAGCAGCTTCCTTGCTTTTTTATAAAGCGCCGGATCCATTTTTTTTAACCGTTCGTTCAACTGTAGTACATTCTTTTTATCACCGATGTCAAACGGTACTGCATGAATGATTGCCAGGACTTCCTTTGCCTGTCTCACAGTTAAATGAATGCCGTTTTCCCGCCCAAGGCGAATAAGCTCCTTCACATTAAGGTTCCGTACTTTTTGATTTACCATCTGCCGGACAATTGGATTCAAGAAATGCAACCTCCTATATCTTATTCCTTATAAACATCCTTCGATAACATATGTATGGAACAGGTTGAAAAATGTTCCGGTTTTCAAACTCTTGTTGAACGTATGCATGAAAAAACGATAGCTTTTCCTATTAAATTAACAAAGGCATCTTTTAAATGCAGGGAATGATCTCAAGAATGTTTCGCACTCCTGCAAAGCAGGCGCAAGTGAACTCGTTTCAGCAAGCTGAAATATCGGGGAATCAGATGGGGAGTATACCCCACCTGATTGACACATCCCACCTACGCTAACGCTTAGAGGTGGGGGGGCTTAACCCTAAAGAAAAATATAGATAAACGTGCCGTAACTGACTGTTTTTTCTTTCACATCCGGCACGTTTTTTTGCATGGAAAGCCGGTTAGCCGTTAATGGCTGTTTTGCCGTGCTTGTTTATACAAATACACTTGACTCTCAAACGGCGATTCATTTTTCGCCGTTTCAACATATTGGTAGTCGCCGTCCGGCTGTTGGATCCTTGCCTTGACATTATCCTTTAAATAAGTTTGTAAAATGTCAATGATCCTGTTTTTTGTCACTTGCTGGTAGATCGGAAAAAGTATTTCGATTCGCTTTTCCATGTTCCTCGTCATCCAGTCTGCAGAGGATAAATAAATCGCTTCCGCGCCGTTTTGATGAAAATAATAAATCCGGCTGTGCTCAAGAAATCGGCCGACGATGCTGCGGACGGTAATATTCTCGCTGACCCCGTTGATTCCCGGCTTCAGGCAACAGATCCCCCTGATAATCAGTTCAATTTTCACTCCTGCCTGACTCGCTTCAAACAGCTTTAAAATAATCGCTTTATCTGTCAGTGAATTCATTTTTGCAATCATTTTTCCGTTTTTATACTTTGCTTGATATTTCATTTCCGCATCGATCAATGCCAGAAATTGCTCGCGGATGTCGAGCGGGGCTGTTGCTATTTCATTCCAGGCAGGCTTGCTGCTGTAGCCGCTCAAATGATTAAAAAAATGGGTGGCATCCTTGCCGAAGGATTCTTTAGCCGTTAATAGGCCGAGATCTGTGTAGAATTTAGCTGTCGTATCGTTGTAGTTTCCGGTTCCTAAATGAACGAACCGCTGGATTACCCCGTGCTGCTGGCGGATGACAAGGGTAATTTTACTATGGGTCTTTAATCCAGTGATTCCATAAATCACATGCGCGCCGGCTTTTTCCAGCTTCTTCGCCCAACGGATGTTGCTTTCTTCATCAAAGCGGGCTTTCAGTTCAACAAGAACGGTGACTTGCTTGCCGGCATTTGCCGCTTCGGCAAGGGCGCGAATAATCGGTGATTCGCCGCTGACCCGGTAAAGTGTTTGTTTAATGGCCAGGACATTGGGATCTTCCGCCGCTTTTTCAATAAACTCAACAATCGGTTCAAACGATTCAAATGGGTGATGGAGCAGGATATCGTTTTTGACGATGGCTTCAAATAAATCGTCTTCTCCCTTTAAATCCGCCGGAGGCTGCGGTACCAGGGCTTCGTGGAACAGATGTTCATAGATGTGAACGAGCGATTCGACAAAAGCGGATAAAAACGTATAATCCACAGGACCCTTCACTGCGTAAATGTCATCCGGCTGAAGCTCAAGGGCCTCTTTTAGAAAAGATAACACCTTGCTGTCCATTTTATCCTGCTGCATTTCCAGACGAACGGCAGAACCCCATTTTTGCTTCTTTATTTCTTTTTCCATTTCTTTAAGCAAATCCCGCACGCTCTCCTCGTGAATTTCAAAATCGGCATTTCGGGTGATGCGAAATGGAGAGACGGAGATCACTTTATTACCGTAGAATAAGCGGTAAATAAAATGGCTGATTACTTGTTCCAATAAAATAAAACAATGCTCGCTTTCGATCATTGAAGGGAGGGGGACAACCCGGTTCAGCACAGAGGGAACCTGGACGATTGCCAGTTTCCCGCCGTTCTCCTTCGGCTCGTTGTCCGCTTCTAACAGGACGGCGAGATTGAGGCTTTTATTTAAAAGCATCGGAAATGGCCGGCAAGCATCAATCGCCATCGGGGTTAACACCGGCAGAATATATTCGTCAAAATGACGGCTAAGGAAGTTGTATTGTTCATGAGAAATTTCATTCATTGACCAGAATTCAACGCCCTCCTCTTTTAACCGCGGGAGGAGGGAATCGTTGAACAATTCGTCCTGCAGTGCGACAAGATGATGGCAGTGCTGACTAATGGCTTTCAGCTGCTGCATTGGCGTCATCGAAGATTTATTGTCCGGTTTATTAAATCCGGCTTTCACTTGATCCTTTAAGCCGGCAACACGGACCATGAAAAACTCGTCCAGGTTGGAGCTGAATATGGAGATAAACTTGAGGCGTTCGAGAAGCGGATTGCGGTTGTCCATCGCTTCTTGAAGAACCCGTTTATTAAACGCCAGCCAGCTTAATTCACGGTTATTGTAATAACTCGGATGTTCAAGATCAACATATTTTTTGTCCGTCTTCATGATGAATAACCTCCAATTCTAGTGTATGCAGCTACTTCATGCATATGTCGTGGAAGTCAAGGCGAATGTGTTTTGCCAGTGCTCTTTCCAAGTGTTTCTTATTTTTTTCGGCGTGTTGTTTTTCAAAATAGCTGTCTCCCTCATGGTAGATATGAAGGATCAGCAGTTGATTGGACACTTTTTCAACCTGGATGGAACGAATCGTTTGCAGCTTGGCACTGTCCAAGGCGAAGCTCAGCTTCACGATGGCTCCCAGCAGCTCGTATTTTTTGAGTTCTTTTGCAGACAGCCAATGCCGGAACGGCGCGATGTACTGCTTTAACTGCGAGCGGGATTTAAACGAGGCAATGCAAGCAACGGCCAGCCGCTCCTCGTGAGTAAGACCGTCAATGGAGGTATTCGTTAATAGGTAAAAGGTGTGCTGACTTCTGGATTCCGCGTAAATAACGGAACCGATATAGAAAATTTTTGCACTCCAGCGCAATAAATAAAGATCTGTTTTCGACAGCGGTTCATCCAACAGTGGATTTAATGCCTGGAACAGAAAAGTACCTAAGACAGCAAGCTGCTTTTGATGCTCCGGATTGAGCGAGTAGTCAATGCTGAGTTGATACAGGCTTTCCTCAGCCACATTCGGGAACTGACGAATACCAAAGGGTTGTAAATACATTTCATAAAACAATCCTTCCCGCAGCCCTTTAGTGCTGATGAAGAACTTCGGCGCCTGAACCGCGTGTAATAACAGCTCGAGGGCGGTAATTGCCGGAATGATGATATCGGAACGGTCCTTGGAAAGTCCGTCCACAAGCTGGCGCTGCTGATTCGTCATTTTCATCAGCATTTTGTTGACGGATTGTACATCTTTCACGTCCATTTCGTATTGATGCAGACCGGCAAGCGGGTAACGGACATGCTGCTGATGAACGAGGGCAAGGTTTCTGGCGCTGCCGCCGATGCCGATGACAGGAACCTGCTTATTTCTGATCCACGGAAGTTCGGCAAAGCTTGCTTGTAAAAATTTCGTCAACTGCTTCATTTCCGATCTTGTCGGCTGCGCATCGCGGAAAAAATCGTTTTTCAACGTAACGGCTCCGAAAGGAAAGCTGTGATAATGTATGAGTTCCCGATTATGGAAGGAAGTGATTTCTGTACTCCCACCGCCGATATCGATGCTGATGCCGTCGGTGATTCCTGTTGAATTTGTTACCGCCAAGTATCCGTAGAAAGCTTCTTCCCGCTCCGACAGGATATCGATGGAAAAGTCGCTGTTTTCAGCAATTGTTTGCAGGACATCATCGCGGTTTTTCGCATTTCTGACAGCTGCGGTCGCCACGCAGCGGAGGTCGGTTAGCGGGTATTGTTTGACGATGTGCGAAAAGCGCTCCAGTGTTTGTAAAATCACCTCGATACCAGATTTTGACATATGGCCATCGCTATCGATGTGAGAACTGAGCCGTGCAGTCACTTTTAAATTTAACGTTTCTCCTGTACAGCCGTTCTCGTCGATCGTGTAGATGACAAGCCGGATGGAATTGGATCCCATGTCAAGAATACCGATTTGCTGTTGTTTCAAAATAAGCACATCCTTTATGCTTTCATCATCGCATCGTAAATGTTCAAAAAGATAAAAAGCGATCTTTTTGTTTTAAATAGGCGATGGCTTGCTTACACCGCCGCATGGGAGGAGAAAATCGTTTCTCCCATGCAAGAAAAGCAGCGGTGGCTAGCTCATCGCATCGTAAATGTTCAAAAAGATAAAAAGCGATCTTTTTGTTTTAAATAGGCGATGGCTTGCTTACACCGCCGCATGGGAGGAGAAAATCGTTTCTCCCATGCAAGAAAAGCAGCGGTGGCTAGCTCATCACATCGTAAATGTTCAAAAAGATAAAAAGCGATCTTTCGCGATCTTTTTGTTTTAAATAGGCGATGGCTTGCTTACACCGCCGCATGGGAGGAGAAAATCGTTTCTCCCATGCAAGAAAAGCAGCGGTGGCTAGCTCATCGCATCGTAAATGTTCAAAAAGATAAAAAGCGATCTTTTTGAACATTTACTTATATTATTTTCGCTGAGGGGGTTGAATAATCCTTTTTGCCTGGGACGGTATTGTTTACAAACAAATGACGTTGATGTATACTACGGTGAGAAAATAAATCGGAATCATTCTTATCATTTTCGAGGAGGATTTGTTATGAATCATCATGCCCGCTCAACGGCGGTAGAAATAAAAAATCTTTCCTTCTCTTACGGAAAACGAAATGTCTTACATGATATACATTTAAAGATCGCTGCAGGTTCCTTTTTAGCATTGGTCGGTCCGAACGGGTCGGGGAAGTCAACGTTAATCAAGTGCATATTAGGCTTACTGCCCCCGGTAACAGGAACGATTACGCTTTTTGGACAACCGGTGGAAAAATTTCATGACTGGAATGCCGTAGGATTTGTTTCTCAAAAAGCCAACAGCTTTAATACCGGCTTTCCGGCGACTGTTTTTGAAGTGGTCTCAATGGGTCTCTACGGAAAAATCGGCTTGTTTCGTTTTCTCACAAGAAGGCACAAGGAAAAAATAAAAGAAGCGATTCAACAGGTCGGCATGGAAGAATATATGCATCAAAATATCGGCGAGCTTTCCGGCGGCCAGCAGCAACGAGTGTTTATTGCCAGGGCCCTTGTCAGCGACCCGAAGCTGCTTATACTGGACGAGCCAACCGTCGGTGTTGATGCGAAATCCGTTTCTAATTTTTACTCCATGCTGAAAAAATTGAATCGGGAACATGGAATGACGCTGCTTCTTGTCACGCACGACATCGGAGCGGTATCCGAGTACATTACCGATGTGGCATGCCTGAATAAATGCCTTCATTTCCATGGGGATACGGAGGAATTTGAAAACAAGAAGGACGAAATGATGTCTGCCATTTATGGGCATAACGTGCATGTGATAAAACACAATCATGATCATGAACATCACGAACATGAGCATGATCACGACAGGAGCCGGTTCCGATGATTCGGGTTTTTTTTGAGTATGACTTCTTAACATATTCTTTGTACACCGGATTGATGATCGGTTTTCTTGCTCCGTTTATCGGTGTCTTTCTTGTTGTACGCCGTCTTGCGCTAATTTCTGACGCACTGTCACATATTACGCTGTCCGGAATTGCGTTCAGCCTGCTGTTAGGAAAATACTATCCGCTTTTTTCCGGCTTGAATCCGATGTACATGGGGATGGTTTTTTCGGTGGGCGGCGCTGTGATTATTGAAAGGCTGAGAAATATCTACCGTTATTATAAAGAGCTGGCGATTCCGATTATCCTTTCGGCAGGAATCGGCATCGGCGTTGTGTTCATTTCCCTGGCGGACGGATTTAATACGGATTTGTTCCAATATTTATTCGGAAGTGTGGTTGCCATCCGGGAAAAAGATTTTATGATGATTTCAGCAATTACGGCAATCGTTTTTATTATGATTGTTTTATTTTACAAAGAATGGTTTTTCCTGAGCTTTGATGAAGAACAGGCGTCGGTTTCGGGTATTCCGAAAAAACCGTTGCACTTCTTATTTATGGTGATGGCGGCGCTTGTAATCGCCGCATCGATGAAAATTGTCGGCATTCTGCTGGTTTCGTCGTTAATGACCTTGCCGGTTGCGGCGGCGATGAGATGGGCGAGGGGCTTCAAGCAGATGTTTGTATATTCGGTGCTGTTCGGGGAATTGTCCGTTGTTGCCGGGCTTGTCAGTTCCTTTCATCTGGACGTTTCGCCCGGCGGCATGATCGTGATGATAAATGTTGTGATTCTTGTTGCATCGATTTTTTTAACAAAAAAAACATATTAGGTGAAGATCAATGGAGTGGATTAATCAATTAACATTTTTGGAAAGAGGAATTATCGCCGGAATCGTCATCGGCTTTCTGTGTCCGCTCTTAGGTGCGTTTTTGCTTGTTCGGCGGATTACCATTGTTTCTGAAGCATTGTCCCATATTACGCTGACGGGCATCACCGCCGGCGTGTTGATGGCTCAGACGCTAGTATGGCTTCCGCAGCAAAATCCGATGTACGTCGGTTTGCTTTTTTCGCTCATCGGCTCGCTATTTGTTGAGAAGCTGAGAGAGCTTTACAAAAACTTTCAGGAGCTGGCGATCCCGATTATCCTTTCTTCCGGTGTGGGGTTGAGCGCGATTTTGATCAGTCTGGCAAAAAGCAGCTATACGGAATGGTATAATTATTTATTCGGCAGCATTGTCACGGTGATGAAGGAAGATCTGCTGTTTATCGTTGCCACTGGACTGGTTGCCTTCGGACTGCTGTTTGCCTTTTACAAAGAACTGCTGTCGATTTCCTTTGATGCGGAATTTGCAAAGGTAAGCGGGATTTCCGTAAAAAAATTAAATATTTTGTTCGCGGTATTAATTGCCCTTGTGATCTCCATGTCCATGAAAGTGGTGGGGATTTTGCTGGTCGGCGCGATGGTCACTTTACCGATTGCCGCAAGCATTCAATTAGCGAAAAGCTTTCGCCAGGTAATCGGCCTTGGAATATTATTCGGCGAGCTCTCTGTTCTTGGCGGGGTCGCATTTTCGTATCATTTCGGCGTAGCTACCGGTGGTATGATTATTATTGTCGGTATTATTCTTTTGATCATTTCTGTTCTCATAAAAAAAGTGTTTGTTCAAAGAAGTCGCTTTTTTTCCGTTTGAATAAAGTTTCTTGATTGGATGAAAGGAGCGGGCGGATATGGATGTAAAAGAAGCATTGAAACGCTTAAAGGAAGAAGGGTATAAGCACACGGACAAACGGGAAGACATGCTGCGGCTGTTTTTTAACGAGAAGCGATATTTGGCGGCCAAAGATGTGTTAGAGTATATGCAGGGGAAATACACTGGGCTGAGCTTTGACACCATTTACCGCAATCTTTCTGTTTTTACCGATTTAGGGATTTTGGAAACAACGGATTTAGATGGGGAAAAAAAATTTCGTTATGCGTGTTCAACGAAAGAACATCATCACCATCTCATTTGCCTCGATTGCGGCAAAACGCAGCATATTGAAAATTGTCCGATGGATCAACTCGCGATTGGGAATAGAGATTTTCATATCGTTGGCCATAAGTTTGAAATATACGGCTATTGTGAAAACTGTCATCGATAAATGTGATATGAAATCATTGTCATCTATAAACGATCCCGGCCTTGGCATACTAAGTTTACACGTATGGTAAAGGAGGGATCGTGCATGCCCGAAAATAATAATCATCAGTATCCAAGGAATTTCCAAGTCGTTGACAATCATGAGCAGGCGACAGATAAAAAAGAGGAACCGGCGCCGCTCAGAGATGAAGAATTTCGTGAGGAAACTGCTGCAGAATATACACCCAATCCGGGAGCCTTAGGCGGGAGAGGGACAATGGAAATAACGTCCGACAAGGCTCGTGACGATATTGAAACCGAAGATGAAACGACTGGCGGCAGAGGGCTGGCGGCATTTGCCATTGCGCTGTCCATCGTATCCTTGCTGTTCTTGCCGATTATTTTTGGTGCTGCAGGACTCGTGCTTGGTTTCATGGCAGTGAATCGTGATCAGAAGGCATTGGGATACACGGCTATCGTCATCAGTGCATTTTCCATTATCATGAGTGTCTTTTTCGCTCCGTTTGTCACTTAACAATTCACCATACGTGTATATTTGGGAGATGTTACACTACATGACGCAGACTGCAACAAAATGGCGCACATCATGTGCGCCATTTTGTTGCAGGTTAATGTACTAGCTATGATCTTAAAGCCGCGGCCAATTGCTTTAACTGTTTTTCAATGCTGCTGCTTTTGCCGCTTTTTGCTTCTCTTCGTGTTCGGCTGCTAATTTGTCGATTTCCTTTTTCAATTCTTCAACCATTGACGCTTCCGGTACTTTGCGCACCACTTTTCCTTTTTTGAAAAGCAGGCCTTCCCCCCGTGCTCCGGCAATGCCGATATCCGCTTCCTTCGCTTCTCCTGGGCCGTTTACTGCGCAGCCAAGGACGGAAATTTTAATCGGTGCATTGACCTTTTGAATATATTCTTCCACTTCGTTGGCAATGCTGATCAGGTCGATCTCAATTCTTCCGCAGGTCGGGCATGAAATCAGCGTTGCGGCGTTTGCGGCTAACCCGAATGACTTGAGCAGTTCCTTTGCCACCTTGATTTCTTCCACCGGATCAGCACTTAACGAAATTCTGACTGTATTTCCGATCCCTTTGTTTAACAAAATACCGAGGCCGGCAGCGCTTTTTATTGTACCGGAAAAAAGGGTGCCCGACTCTGTAATTCCTAAATGGAGCGGGTAATCAAATGTTTGCGCCGCTTTTTCATAAGCCTCCACTGCCAGGCGGACATCCGACGCTTTCATCGAGACAATGATGTCGTGAAAATCCAGGTCCTCAAGTATTTTTATATGGTGAAGCGCGCTCTCCACCATGCCGTCCGCTGTCGGATAGCCGTATTTATCAAGAATCCGTCTTTCCAATGAACCGGCGTTCACGCCGATTCGGATCGGAATTCCTTTTGCTTTTGCGGCGTTTACAACCGCTTCGACTTTTTCTTTTCTCCCGATGTTGCCGGGATTGATGCGAATTTTATCTACACCGCCTTCAATTGCTTTTAATGCTAGCTTGTAATCAAAGTGTATATCGGCAACAAGCGGTATATTGATTCCTTTTTTAATTTCCGGAATAGCTTCCGCTGCACGCATGTCGGGGCAAGCGACGCGCACAACTTGGCAGCCGGCTTCTTCCAGGCGCTTTATTTCTGCCACTGTCGCTTCGACATCGTGGGTTTTGGTCATCGTCATGCTTTGTATTACAACTTCATCATTACCGCCGATTGTCAGTGGACCGACCTTTACGGGGCGTGTGTTTTTACGATGAACTAAATGGCTCACGCTCAATCGCTCCTTTAGTGTTCTTGGAATAAGCATCCTTGTTCATTGTATCAACGGGAACACTGCCGTGGCAAGAATTAAGATTGCTCCTCGTCAGTCGTCGGCGGATACAGCGGAAAGCGGTAAGTTTGTCCAATCAGAATTTCATGAGCGTTGACGTGCGGATTCAATGCTTCGAAGTCGTCGATGACTTCATAAGCGGGAACGGTAAATTCCTCATCATGAAGGACTTTTACGATGCCGTAAACCGTCTGTCCCGACTCGACAATAACCTCTTGATAAGGAAAGCTGATGTCTCCTGTGCTGACGTCCTGTTCGCTACGATCATCGGTGGGGATCGTATCACTGCCCGGTTCGCTTTCAGTAGAATGTGGTATCGTCCCGGTATTCAGGTCATAGTAAACACTGAAGCCTAAAAAAATAGTTATCGCAACAATAAGGATCGGGCGCATCTTTCCATCTCCTTTATCGAAATATTTGAACACCCATAACTAAATGAGCGTGTTCAAAAAGGCAATGGTTCCGCTCGATGCGCCAACTGCGAGAAAACCACTCACAGTCGTCCTGAAAAGAATGCATCGGCTCCACTCCATTGTCTCTTCCTCTGCCAGTATTGCTCTGACGTCTATCCAAGTGCCATCGCGCGCGATGACACGATGAGAAAACTCGCAGCGTCTCGGTGAAGTACAGCTCGTTGCTTCATGTTTGTTCAAAAAGATAAAAACCGATCTTTTTGAACAAACACTAAATGAAAAAAATTTTCTGTTAGTGCTGTTCAGAAAACGGGCCAAAAGCAACAAAGTTTACGAAAGCCACCTTTCCATAGGGGTGTTTTTTTATTTTTGGAACAACGCTGTATTGCTGCATCATGAATATTTTGCGTAAGCAGGCTCGGAATTTGCAACTCTTCCTTATAACGATATGCTTGTCCACATAAAATATGCATGCAAGTGTTTTTCAAAAAACGGTCCAAACGCAATAAAAAGTTAAGCACGTCAGCCTTGAAATAATGCGGTGGATCAAGCGGAATGATTTGCTTTTTGAACACGCTCGTCAAGTGAGAGGAAGGTGGAAGTCATGAAAAAAAACGATAAATTTGCCGTTGTCGCATTAAGCTTTCTGCCATTTGTAATGGTAATCGGCAATTCGATGTTCATACCGATTCTGCCTTCGATTGAAGCCGATTTACAAATATCATCCAATGAAGCGGGATTAATACTGACATCTTTTTCGGTTCCGGCTGCACTCATCATTCCGTTTACCGGTTACCTTGCCGATCGATTTGGCCGCAAGCAGGTGATTATCACGGCCCTTGCCATTGTATGTCTTGGCAGTCTTATATCATTATTATCTCCTGTTCTAGCGGATAAGCGTTTCTCCTATTATCTGCTGTTATTTGGACGCTTGCTGCAGGGAGCAGGAGCGGGAGCCACATCCCCGCTGGCTATGGCGGTCATCGGAGATTTGTTTACGGGAAAAACTCGCAGCACCGCTTTAGGAACGGTGGAGGTCTTTAACGGCTTGGGAAAAATGCTTAGCCCATTTTTCGGCATCGCGGCAATGATGCTGATATGGTACGGTACTTTTTTATTTTATTTTTTTGTTTCTTTGGCGGCTTTGACGGCGATCTATTTGGTAATCAACATTGACAGGCAGCCTGAAGCGGAAAAATTCAGCTTGTATATTTCCTCGATTCGTTCTATTGTAAAAAGAGAATCTCGCTGGCTGCTTCCCGTGGTATTCACCGGCGGCGCAATGATGTTTATTTTGTTTGGACTGTTGATTTATCTGGCATATGAAGCGGAAAGGCAATATCATATCACCGGCTTGATGAAGGGGATGATTTTTGTTCTACCGCTTGGCCTGCTGACGCTTTCTTCGTTCGTTTCCGGCCGGATCATCGGAAGGGGGACAACAGGTATAAAGATGATGCTTTCCCTTGGATTCAGCATAATATTACTGGTGCTTATCGGTGGTATGGTATATCATTCATTTATCATGACCATTTCTGTTTTATCTTTTTTTTCCATGGGTACGGGTTTTTTGCTTCCGTGCTGCAACTTTTTTGTAACGGGAAACGTCTCAAAGAAAGAAAGGGGAATCGCCGTTTCGCTTTATGCCATGATTCGCTTTTTAGGGGTAGCTTTCGGTCCGTATATCTACAGCATCTGGATGTATGATGAATGGTGGATGTTCATGTACTCCTTTCTCATTGTTTCCGCTACCGGGCTGTGGTTATGTGCCGGCTGGTTATCTTTAAGAAAGCAGCAATCCCTTTTTCCTTCCACGGCATAAGCGACGGCTGTATGTTTTCCCTTTCCCTGCATTGCTGATTGGAAACGCCGTTTGATACGCTGATTGAAAAAAGGGATAGGATTTCATGCGAGAAAGGAAAGGAGAATTTAGGATGAATAAAAAAATAAAGAAAATTGCTGCAACCGCCTTTGCAGTTTGGTTTTTTATCATATCAATGTCGACGGCATTTGCCGATGCCGTACCAGGAGAAGTCATCGTTACGTTAGGACAAGACCTGACAGCGGATCAAAAAGCAAGCATCCTCAGTGAGATGGGAGTGGATGAAGAAGCTGTACAGATTGTCACTGTAACGAACGAAGAGGAACACCGTTACCTTGGAGATTATATTGCAGCAAGCATTATCGGTAGCAAAGCGCTGTCCTCATCGAGAATTACCTTGTTACCAGAAGGGGAAGGCATCAATTTGGAATCGAATCGGATCACTTGGGTGGCTGACGGCATGTATGCAAATGCCCTCATAACTGCCGGAGTGAAGGACGCAGATGTTTATGTCACCGCCCCGTTTGATGTTTCCGGTACTGGCGCGTTAACCGGGCTGATCAAAGCATATGAAATTTCGACGGACGAAGTCATTCCGGAAGAACAGAAGCAGGTTGCCAATGAAGAGCTTGTCAAAACAGCGGAGCTCGGTGAAAATTATGGTGTGGAAGAGGCAACAGAATTAATGACGAGAATTAAAGAAGCGATAGCAAATGAAGAGGTGGAAACCGAGGAAGATCTTCGCGCATTGATTCAGCGCATTGCAAACGAATTAGGGATAACGCTCACGGATACCGAATTAGACGGGTTGGTGTCGTTGTTTAAACGAATGAAGGACTTAAACATCGACTGGGATCAAGTGTCCAACCAACTGGATAAAATTCGAGATAACCTTAGCGATTTCTTGAACAGCGATGAAGGAAAGGGCTTCATACAAGCGATATTGGACTTCTTCAGTTCGTTGCTGGAAGCGGTGAAAAGCTGGTTCAGTTCTTCGATGATCACCCCTTTTGGCGGTTCCAGAGAGTAACAAACTGAGTTCGAAAAAGGCGCTGTTTCATATCACAAAACTATCTTAAAAAATATCAGGGTAATACTGCCGCCCGATAGGAAAAAAACAATCCTATCGGGCCTTTTTAAGACATCTCAAATTTTTATACTTTCTGTATACGAAAATCACAACGCCGAAGGCATCTTGGTTGGATTTCGGTTGAAACTTCTTATCTGATGTTACGTACATATTTATTAGGAAGAATTTTTTGATAAAATGAAACTAACATAAACAGTAAAGAAGGAAGGGGGAATTTTAGATGGAAGTGTTAGATAACGCCTCCTTAGGTTTTCTTGTCATTTTTATTGCAACATTATTTATTTTTGGGGAGTTAATGGTGAAAGCCAAAGGGATATTTGCTGTTATCGGGATTGTCATCATGACAATGTATTTTTCCTATCATTTAACAGCAACTGCAAGTATCTGGGTCATTTTGCTGTATATTGTCGGATTATTGTTAATTATTTTTGACGGAAAGGTGACGACCGACGGAACGATTGCTTTGATTGGGCTGCTGATGATGATTCTCGGTCTTGCATTGCCTGCTCCCAGCATTATGTACGGGGTTTTGGTGGCGATGGCACTGATTGTAGCCGCACCGACATCGTATTTGTTCACAAAAGTGTTTCCGCCGAGAAATATGTGGTCAAAAATGACCTTAAAAGAAAGGCTTACCGGGGATCTTGGCTATAATTCGATGAATGCAGACTACAAGGATCTGGTAGGGAAAACCGGTGTAACAAAAACGAGTTTCCGGCCGACGGGAACGGTGGAAATTGAAGGGAAATTGTACAGTGCAACAACTGACAATCAATGGATGGATACTGAGCAAAAGGTAAAAGTAATCTCCGTTGACGGCACGCGTATCGTTGTAGTTCCAGAAGTATAAAGCTTGGATCGGCAGCGGATAAGAATAGATAGGCTGTTCCAAATAGGCAGCTGGACTGCTGTTTTTGGAGCAGCCTGATTGTATCTTTCCGTAAGTTCGCGTTTGCAATCGATTTACATACACAAAATACTGTATTTTGCTCCGCTAGCATTTGGATATATAGGTCTACGGTCTTGTTTTTTCGCAAGAAATACCAATATATTCAAAATGTGAAGTCCGATGCTGTGATGGAATTGTCTTACTATGTGTTATTTATGGAAAAAAGTGAAAGAAACTAAGAAATTTTGTAAGGAATTACGCTTATTTTGTCGAAAAAACAGCGAAACATAGGTATTTATATTCATTTTTGAACGTTTGACATAATTCACCATAATCTTCCGCATTCTCCTTATATAATTTTTATATCATAATATTTTCAGACTGATCAAAGCCTTCTTCTAGATAATGGCAAATTTATTAAGGAATGGAGTTGCATAACCGCGGTTCAAGACAGATGATATAACATAAGAATGAAGTACAGCAAGCCTGGGATGACCGTGTGTGCAGCCTGGCAAGTAACAATTTGAGAGGGGGATCTGAGGAGGGTATGGTAGATCAAGAATTGTTGGATGAAGAGTGGAAGGAATTGATATTAGAAGCATTGAGTATCGGCTTGACGCCGGCAGAAATTCGCACCTTCTTACAAGAAAATCTCGCCCTGAATGAAGTGGCTAAGTAAAACATGGAGCGTAGGTGGACACTTGGTTGCAATATTTGCCTAAACAGAGCAAAATCAACAACATTCTTGAATCTGAGACAGTACTGGAGTATGTGATCGTTTCGGTAGCACTCGGATAATAGAAATATGAATGACACAATGGTAAGAGAAAGCTGGGCTATTCGAAAGCGGCAGCATTTTATGTTAATTGTGAGTTCAAAATGGAGAACAACCAAAGTCAAGAGATAAACTCTCGAACAGCGAAGCATGTAAATGAACATTAGTACATAAACAACCAGTTGACGAGATTAATAAGAAACGGACATTTTCATGCCATAAATCCGCGGGAGCCTCAGATAAGGAATAAACAATCCTTTTGAGGCGCCCTTTGTGTTGTTTTCGGATTTATTTTGCAAAGGCGGATCTTAAAAAACGGGAGTGAGAAAGGTGAATAAAGCGATTGCAATGGTAAATTAGGGAGGAAATGCCGATGATATAAAAGATAGTATGTATGGGTTATCGATGGGGTCAGGAGAATAACATTCCGCCGTTGCCGAAGGACTCGGGCGGAATGAGTGATGGTAAAGAGCCGGTGCTTTTAACAAGAATGCGATTAATAATGATATTCCTCCCGTGAATCTCTAGTCTCTTCTTTCGATGTAATAACAGTGATAGGCAAGTTTAATGTTTTTAATATACGTTTTGTTACTTCTATTGAAGGATTCTTTTTCATCCCGCGTTCAATGTAGCTCAAATAAGATTTGGAAACACCAGTCATTCTCGATAGCTCTGATAACGATATTCCCCTTTCTTTCCGTTTTTGACGAATGATATCGCCGATCATGATGATCCACCTCCTTCCGACCTTTATACCACTGTTTGTTCATTATATCGCACAATTTTAGTTTTAGAAAAAATGAAATCATGAGAAAACACGAGATAATTCGTTAAAAAGAACGAAAAACGTTCGTTATATAGATAAAACGACCTATTTTGGGTAAATTTAAAATGTGACTTTATGAATGCCGGCGAAGGAAAAAATCTGTTTGCCAGATTAAAAAAACGCTGAAAGGAGCTGGGCTGAGTTCGATTGTTGCCGCAAACTGTTCAACTCTCGGTTGATCAGGAAGGTGGAACCGGCAATAAATATGGGTAAATAGTTTTCGGAGGAATAGCCCAGCTCAATAGCCGGAAGGGAGAGAAAAAGGGAGTTGCACACAAAAAAAATAAATGCCTATTTTGATAAAAGGCATTTTTATTTCTGGCCGATTTTCCATTTGTTATATTCGAGGAAATTTCGGAATTCTTCTTTGGAAATCCCGGATTCCATCGCTTCAAGCACTAGTTTTTTCCACTCATTATCCAAATTTTCGGCAGCTTTTGTTGATGGTTCATTTACATTATCTTTTAACAAGTGATCGATGGAGATATTTAATACAACAGCAATTTTTTCAAGAAACTGAACAGATGGATTTTTTTGGATATTCCGTTCTAACGCACTTAAATAGGATTTGGCAACACCGGCTCTATCTGCTAATTCGGTTAACGTCATGCCCGCTTCTTTTCGATACTTTTTTACTCGTTCTCCGATCATAGAACATATCTCCTTTATTAAATTAAGTACAGATAATTACAGTCATGCCCAAAACAATTAACAATTTACCAGATATTTCGTGTGCAGAAAATTTTTTATGACCGTCTATTTCGAGTGTGGAAAAATTTTATGTCCGTCGTTCTTTATAGAGAAAATGAACTCTATAGTTAATATAGCATATTTCCAGGCATGGAGGGAGGAAAATGTTAAAAAATGTTATTTTTTATCATACAATTCAACGATTTGAGAAAAAAAAGTGTCTGGAGACCTTCATTTTTATAGGAGTATTATACGCATTTGCCCTGTAAAAAGACACGGGCCGAATGGACTGCAAATGAGTGGACGAAAACAGCTGTTCGAAAAAACGAAATTTCAAACAGCCACTATTTTACCATTCATTTTTCGACATTCCTATTGGGTATTTCTCTGAAAGCTAAGTGAAGTATGACGATGGCGATGATCCAGTAGATGGAAAAAGTGAATGGCACCGTGATTCTCAGCGCGTCAAACAACGTCAGCAGGATCGTCGGCAAGGTAGCCGAATAGGCAGCTAAAGTCCAGCTATGCCGATAGCGCAGCGCCTTGTTTTTGTTCATGATCAAGCCGATTAATGACAACGCAAAGATACCGACAAATTTTGCACCAGTCAGAAATAAATAGAGGAAGACAATAAGTATACCAATGATCAGTGGAAGAGAACCGCTGATCGTTTGGAGAAATTCGCCGGCGGCAGCGCTGGACAGGTCAAAATTGAATTCCTGATAACCAAAGCTTCGGCGAACACTATCTTTTTGAATCAGCACTTCCCTTTCCAGCAACGCAATAACTGTCCCCTGATCATCAATCTCATCCGGTGTCAGTTCTCCGGAAGCATCGAAAATCAGTAAATAGTCTTGCGATGTTAAGTGAATCGGTTCGGCCGCTTCCGAATGCAATATGCCATTGTCAACGGTGAAATCAGGAAGGTCTTCCGCTAAGTGCTTCTCTGCCTGTTGAAAAAATGAAATAACACTGCTGCCTAATTGGATGGATATAGGTATAGATGCAATCAACATAAAGAAGAATACATAAAAGATTGTCTTTCCGATTTTCTGATGACGAAATTTGGCAATTGTTTCAGGAGAGTACAAACTCTTGACGAACTGTTTGAAAATATTCATTAGAACACCTCTTTAACCAAATATCAAATTTCAAAATTATTTTATCTGAATGAGAAGTATGACACAATACATACCGTTTGTTTATGATTCCTTAAAAAACTTAACAAAAACTTTACAATTCTTTAATGTTTAATTTACATTATATCCGTAGCATGAAAACAGTGGCGAAATTCATTGGATTTTGATGAAATCAGGAGGAGATTTGTTTGGATGTAAAAGAAATTCTTTTTATGTTTTTTGGAGGTCTGGCGATCTTTTTATTCGGCATCAAATATATGGGTGACGGACTCCAGAAAACAGCCGGGGACAAACTTCGGGATGTGTTGGACAAATTTACAAGCAATCCGCTTATGGGTGTGCTTGCTGGTATTATTGTTACAATCCTTTTACAAACAAGTACTGGTACGACGGTACTGGCAATCGGGCTGGTAAACGCCGGATTTATGACTCTTCGTCAATCCATCGGTGTCATTATGGGGGCAAATATCGGAACGACGGTTACGGCTTTTATTATCGGTTTAAAAATTTCTGATTACGCTCTGCCGATTATTGCAGTGGGAACCTTCCTGATTTTCTTTATTAAAAATAAGAAGGCGAACAATATCGGTCAAGTATTTTTTGGCTTTGGTGCGTTGTTTTACGGGCTGAATTTGATGGGGGAAGGCTTAAAGCCTTTGCGGGAAATGGATGTTTTTGCAGATTTGACGGTGTCGATGAGTCAAAATCCGCTGCTTGGTGTCCTGATTGGAACCATCTTTACGGTTGCGGTGCAAAGTTCCTCCGCGTCCATCGGGCTGCTCCAGCAGTTGTTTACTCAGGGAGCGATGGATTTAAATGCTGCTCTTCCGGTATTGTTCGGTGACAATATTGGGACAACGATTACTGCTGTGCTGGCTTCTTTAGGTGCTTCGATCGCGGCCAAACGTGCAGCGTTGACACATGTACTTTTTAATCTTATCGGTACGGCACTTGTTTTGATCATTATCCATCCGTATATCTCGATGATTTCATCGCTTCAGGCAACTTGGGACTTGAATCCGGCGATGACGATTGCGGTTGCTCACGGAATCTTTAACTTTTCAAACGTCTTGATTCAGCTGCCGTTTATCGGGTTTCTGGCATTAGCCGTGACGAAAATCATTCCCGGGAAGGAAACGGTTGTCGAATATAAAGCCCAGCATTTAGATCCGATACTTATTCAGCAATCTTCGCCGATCGCTCTAGGGCAGGCCAAAAAAGAAACATTGCGGATGGCGGAGCTGGCAGAAAAAGGGCTGGAGGAAGCTTATCAATTTGTTGTTACAAAGCAAAAGCGGCATTCCGAGCTTGCCTATCAGTTCGAGGATGCAGTGAATAATCTTGACCGCAAAATAACCGATTACCTTGTGAAAATTTCGGCGAATTCTTTGTCAGCACACGATTCAGCCGTCCATTCAATGCTGATGGATACGGTGCGGGATATTGAACGTGTCGGCGATCATATGGAAAACATCATTGAACTTGCAGAATTTCAGGTCACAAACAAAGTGAAAGTTTCCAACTTGGCTTTAGATGATTTGAAGGAAATGTTTGAGCTGACAATTAAAACATTAAAGCAGGCGATTATCGCTCTGGAAAATGATGATATTGGTGAAGCAAGGGCGGTCGTGCTTAAAGAAGAGAAAATAGACAAAATGGAACGGCAGCTTCGGAAAAAGCATATTTTACGTTTGAATGAAGGAAAATGTGAAGCGTCGGCCGGTATTATTTTTGTCGATATCATCAGTAACCTGGAACGGATCGGTGACCATGCGGTAAATATCGCCGAGGCAGTGATCGGCGAGGAATAAATTTGCTTCATCATGCTGAAACAGCGGGAATCAGGTGGAGATTCTACTCCACCTGATTAACATTTCACCTGCGCAAACTTGAGGAATCAATGGTATCACTATCGGCACTTTCCTGCAGAAATAGTCAGTTGGAAACAAGTTAAAAAAGGCTGTTGACTTCTGTCAATAGGACATGCTAATATAACAATTGTCGCTGATGAAAAATTGAATGTTCTTGCAGAATGGCGGTGTAGCTCAGCTGGCTAGAGCGTACGGTTCATACCCGTGAGGTCGGGGGTTCGATTCCCTCCGCCGCTACCAATAAACCATTGAGGACCCTTAGCTCAGTTGGTTAGAGCAACCGGCTCATAACCGGTCGGTCGTAGGTTCGAGTCCTACAGGGTCCACCATACTAAGGAAAGTCAACATATCATCTACATAGGTATGCCGCTAACTGGTCTCAAATAAGGAGGAGTACCCAAGTCCGGCTGAAGGGATCGGTCTTGAAAACCGACAGGCGGGTTAAACCGCGCGGGGGTTCGAATCCCTCCTCCTCCGCCAGAACTTCTACCATCTCATCTATTGATAAACTTCGGTTTTGAGGTAGGTGTTTTTTTTTTACACAAAAAAGGCTTGGTACAATAGTAACGTCACCAACGACAGAAAGGAGTTTCATATGAAAATTGCTGTTACCGAGGCTGCATATAAGGCGCTTGTAAAGCAAAGTCCAACGCTTGTGAATCATTATTTAATGATTCAATACGACATTGACGGCTGCGGATGTGTGGTTAGCGGTGTGACAAAGCTGGTGGAAAAAGACATGCTCTTGTCTACCGACATTTTGGCATCGACAAATATCAACCTGCAGGTTGCCTATGAAAAGCAATACGACTGGGTTTATGATGAAGAGATGATGATTGATTTTTTGCCTTCGACAAATACATTTCAATTAAAAAGCAGCAATCAAATCATCAATCCACGGATGAGATTTTTCCCAATGACGCAGAAACCGGAAGCATGTTGTCGCGTGAAATGATGTTTAAACTCTATTTACTTAGGGCATACCTATACCTGATCATGTGACAAAATATTATTATTTGCGACATTCCGTTACTCACAAATGCAACCTGCATGTGCTTCAGCGAGTCAATTGGCGTCGAGTAACCGCAGACGCAGGGTGTGAGCTGTACTTAGGAGGAAATGGAAGGCGCTTCCACTTTTCTAATAAGGAGGAGAGATGTATGGCATATACGTTACCGGATCTACCATACGCACATGATGCATTAGCACCTCATATCGATGAGGAAACGATGAAAATTCATCACGGCAAGCATCATCATACGTATGTCACAAAGTTGAATGAGGCATTGGAGGGGCACAGTGACTTGCAAGGTAAAAGCTTGGAGGAACTGTTGAGCAATCTTGGCGCATTGCCGGAAAACATCCGTGGAGCTGTCAGAAATAACGGCGGCGGACATTTTAACCACACGCTTTTCTGGAAGATAATGTCTCCGACCGGCGGAGGCGCTCCATCCGGTGAACTGTCCGATGAGATCAATGAAGCATTTGGAAGCTTTGACAAATTCAAAGAAGCGTTCAAGAATGCAGCATTAACCCGTTTTGGATCAGGCTGGGCATGGCTGGTGGTTAACAGCGGCAAACTGGAAGTAATGAGTACCCCGAACCAGGACACACCGCTTATGGATGGAAAAACGGCAATCCTTGGCGTCGATGTATGGGAGCACGCCTATTACTTGAAGTATCAAAACCTTCGTCCGAATTATGTGGATGCATTTTTTAACGTGATACATTGGGAGGAAGTTGCGAAACGCTTTGCGGAAGCAAAGTAACGAAGCAGCGACGATAAAAAGAATGAGTGACGGTATGATCGCAGCAAGATAGTTAAAAGCGCGTGTTCAAAAAGAAAAAACACGCATTTTTTTGAACACACGCTAAAAGTGAAAGCATATCTGGGCAGTGACACCTTAACCGCATCAGTTGGAAAACACTGGGGACACATTTCATGGCATATCCTTTTTCCCTTCGAGACACAATAGTAAGTGTCATGGTAAAAGGAGAGTCGGTGTATGAAGAAATGGTTTCAGACGGTTGCAGGGGATCTTGAGTTAAGTAAGGATCTCAACCTCCTGCTGATTATCGGTGGCCTTTATTCGCTAAGCATTGCGCTGTCGAATACGTTCGTAAATGTGTATTTGTGGAAGCAATCTGGAGAATTTATCCACTTGGCGATATATAATTTAACAGTAGTCATTCTGCAGCCGCTGGCGTTTATTTTGGCAGGCAGATGGGCAAAAAAGATTGATCGGGTAATTGTTCTCCGCCTTGGAGTTACCTTCTTATCAATCTTTTTCTTTACAGTGCTGTTTTTAGGAGAAAATGCCGGCAAATATTTGATTGTACTGGGCGGTATTTTAGGTATCGGCTACGGCTTTTATTGGCTGTCATTTAACGTGCTGACTTTTGAAATAACCGAACCGGAGACGCGGGATTTTTTCAATGGGTTTCTTGGAATTCTCAATTCTTTTGCGGGAATGATCGGGCCGATATCGGCGGGGTTTTTAATCACCCGTATGGAAAAGCTTGTCGGCTACCGCGTTATTTTCGCCATTTCTCTTGGGCTGTTTTTGACCGCAGTGGCGCTCAGTTTTTTCATTAAACGGCGGTCAGCCAAAGGGCAATATCATCTTCGGAAAGTTTTCCAAATTCGTAAACAGTACGCTGACTGGAAAAAAATTCTCACCGCGCATTTTTTTCAGGGGCTGCGGGAAGGGAGCTTTATTTTTGTCATTTCTGTCTGGGTCTATGTTGCAACCGGCAGTGAAATGGCTCTAGGGACATACGGCTTGATTGCCTCGGGTGTTTCATTCATTTCCTATTATCTGGTCGGCCGTTTTCTTAAACCGAAAAACAGAAAGCACGCGATCCTCATCGGAGGTTTAATCCTGTATGCGGCCATTTATATCATCGTGTTTGATGTCAATTTTACTCGTTTGATTTTATACGGAATTTCCATTTCCATTGCCTATCCTTTATTGCTGGTTCCATACGTTTCCCTTACATATGATGTCATCGGAAATGGCTGGAAAGCCGGCGAAATGAGGATCGAGTACATCGTAATCCGCGAGCTGTTTTTAAATTTAGGACGCATCGCCTCGATTTTGGTCCTGATGTTCTTCATCATCGTTTTCGGAGAGGACAAAGGTATACCGAACGCATTGATGATATTGGGAATCGGTCACTTATTGATTTATTGGTGCATAAGAAAAATGAATTTGCCGCATATGGGAAAGAAGGAAAATTTCAGTGCGCGTTCAAAAAGGAGGACATAAAACGAAGAGATTCGCAGGCGCTGTTTCCCGGACTTTTTGGAACTTCCTCTTACAGTATGCAAGAACACCATGGAGATTGTTGAGTACTGTTGAAAAAAAGACTGTTTGTGCTATAATATAGCTAAATGAACATTCTCTTTTAGTGGTTGTTCAAAAAGATCGTTTTTTATCTTTTTGAACAATCACGATGCAATGAGTGGAGCCGATGCATTCTTTTAAAGTCGGCTATGAGTGGGTTTCTCGTAGTCGACGCGATCGAGCGGAACCATTGCCTATTTGAACACGCTTGTTTAGAGAAAAATGCCTGCGGTGTTGGTGAACTTCGAGTTTAATTCGAACCGAACACCAATTCACACGGGAGCTCAATATTTGGGCACGTACAGCATGCCTTGCCGAGGAAGCTGGAAATGAACTTGAGAGCACCCACCTGCTTTAGGGCGGGTTCGTGATATCTGGAAGATAACCGCATCTGCGGGCAGACAATTGATAATTCTATGAATGTATGTTCAAACATTCTCTACCTATATATAGTGTGTGGGCTGAACATCCTTTTTAGACACCTTAATTTTAAGGTGTCTATTCTTTAGATACATTTTCCTTTGAAAAATGAAGGAAAGTGTTTCCGGCAGCTGATTTGTAACCATCTTTTTAAAAGGCGCTTTTTTTTCATGGCGACAAAGTTTGCGAAGCCTGCCGTTCAAAAAGAGAGCGCATTTTTTCGAGCTAACGCGATTAGAAATTCACGTGCATCTTAGAAAGGAAATTCATGTATGAGTGAAAAAAAAGGAAAGAAAAATCATATACCTGTACGGCTGAATCTTTTATTTTTTCTAGTATTTTTATTATTTTCTGCGCTCATTTTGCGCCTTGGATTTGTGCAGATCGTTCAGGGGGAAGATTTTGAAGAAAAGCTGGAACGGACAATCAACATCAGTGTACCGGTGGAGGCTCCGCGAGGACTGATGTACGACCGCTTTGGCAATGTTGTTGTCGATAATGACCTGCTATTGACGGCAACCTATACAAACCGCTACACTCCACAGGCGGAAATGCTGGCGACGGCACGAAGGCTGAATGAATATATCACGCTTGAACCGACACGGGTATATGAACGCGATATTCGGGAGTATTGGAGTCTTTTATTCCCGGATGAATATGAGGCGAAGCTTCCCCTGGAAGAAGCAAAAACGTTGGATATTGGCGGCGATGATATACACAAGGAGCGGCTGGACCGGATCACCGAAGAGGAATTAGAGCGGTTGACGGATGAGGATATGGAAGTTTTTGCGTTATGGCGGGAATTCAATGTCGGCTACAATAATTTGCCGCATAAGATAAAACGGGGAATCTCCTATGAAGAAGCGGCTTTAATTATGGAGAATCTTGAGAGCCTTCCGGGAGTGGATATTATCCGTGATTCCAGAAGAAAGTACGTATATGCTGATTCCTTGCGAGGCGTGTTCGGCAATGTCGGCTCGATTCCGAAGGATGACATCGATTATTTTTTAGCGAACGGTTATGAGCGAAACGCGGAGGTTGGCCGCAGTTATTTGGAAAGTCAGTATGAAACCGTGTTGTCGGGAAGAAAAGGCCAACTCGACAATTTCATGGATCAGGACGGCAATTTTTTGAAAAATCCTGAAGAACGGCTCGGCAGCAGGGGAAACGATCTTGTTCTCACCTTTGATATGGAATTGCAACAGCATGTGGAAGCGATTATTGAATCGCGGGTAAAGGAATTCAGCGCCAGTTTTATCGGTGAGCCAAATGCGTATGTCGTCATGATGGAGCCGCATACTGGAGATGTTCTGGCCATGGCCGGATATACCAGTGATATTGCAACGTTCACTCTCGGCTTCGAAATGGGGTCGGCAATCAAGGGAGCCACCGTTCTTGCCGGATTTGATACCGGTGTCATCACACCGCAAACGACGATTCTGGACAGAACATTGAACCTGCCGGGAGCGCGCCCTATCAGTTCCCACCGTCCGCTCGGATACGTTAACTACTCATCGGCATTGGAAATGTCTTCTAATATTTATATGGTGGAGATTGCAATGCGGATTATCGGATATATACCAGGTGTTTCCGGCACGAATTGGGGTAATTTTTATCGCGGCTACGATGTTCTCCGGTCTTACTACAGCCAATTTGGACTTGGAGTGAAAACGGGGATTGATTTGCCGAATGAATTCACCGGAATCAACGGCGGCAACAGCCGTGAACCTGGACAACTGCTGTTCCTTTCGTTTGGGCAATTCGATACGTATACACCGCTGCAACTGGCACAGTACGTCTCCACGATAGCAAATGACGGCTATCGTATCGCGCCGCGGGTTGTCAAGGAAATACGGGAACCGGGCAGATCAAGGGAAGAGCTTGGACCGATTTCTCAGCAGTTGGAGCCGAAAGTGTTAAATAAATTGGCGATAGACGAAAGCTATATTGATCTGGTAAAACAAGGCTTTTACCAGGTGACTCACGGATCAAGAGGGACGGCAACTGGTTTTTTCGGCAATGCGGGAAAACCGTACAGCGATTATCAAGTGGCAGGAAAAACTGGGACTGCACAGGTGTTCGTCGATGGCAGGGAAGCGAATAACCAAACGTTCGTGGCATTTGCGCCATACGATGCGCCGGAAGTGGCCATTGCCGTGGTAGTCCCGGGAATCAACAAAAATCAAAGCGGTGTTGCGAACCGGATTTCACAGGATATTCTTTACGCTTATTTTTCATTGGAAGAGCAGCGTAGTGGACCGGAGAACCGGGAGGAGGTAAGTGCGGTAGAAGAGTGAGCAGTGGTGTCGGTCTTAGTGCCGGCGGAAAACGCTTTGTAAAATAAAATTAGAAAAGAGCCTGGATAAAATTCGCGGGGGTGTACTGAAAAGGGAAAAACACCCTTTTGAGACACCCCCCTCTGAAATTCCAAGCTTTTTTGTTTTTTTATTTCGTAATTAATTTGGCGATTTCTTTCGTTGACATGTCGCTGGTAATGTAATATTCGCCAAGATCAATATTTCGGTCTAATTCATTATCCAGCATATAATCTATAAACTTTTGTGAGTCGGAAATGACGTTCATTTTTGCCAGTTGCCGGCCGATATCGATGGATGTCATTCCCGGCTGTATCAGGAGAACCGTCTGGTATACTGTTTCCGGTTCTTCCTCCTTTTCTTTTTCGTCGTCTTTGTCTGACTCTTTTTCTTTCGCCTGCTCCGCTTCTTCCTTCACAGACTCGAGCGTTGCCTCCAGTTCTTTTTTCTCGTCTGTCAGAATCTGCAGGTCCGCAGTCAGGCCGTCCAATTGATCCATCATGATGACGTAGTCGGCTTCCGTCAGCACCTCATAATCCGCATCCTTTAATACCTGGATGGCGTCTTCTGGTGTTAGTGCCTGTTCTTCTGGTGGCGTCGCCTGCGTTTTCGAGCTGAAATAATAGACAGCAGCAACGGTTGTTGTAGCCGCAACGATACCGATAGCTGCGCCGCGTAATTGATGCTTTAAAGACACCGTCGATTCCTACCTCTCTTAATTGTGATTGGATAACAAGCTTTCTATTTCTTCTGCTGCACGGTTTGTTATCTCAGCAATTTCCGAAACGGAATAGCCGTCTTCATGCATTGTTAAAACATCGTCTCTTGTCAATTTCTTTTCGGTAAAAGCAGTCTTCGTGTCGAGGGAAGGAGCAACGAGGGCTTCTTCTTCCAGCAAGCTCACTTTTTTCTTGAGCTGATACATTTCCTGCATTAATTGGATAGAGACATTCTCCACTTGTTTTTCTATATCCTTTGCACGATCCTTTTGGAAAAAAGAAAGGACTAACAGAAAAATGGCTGCGACAAACAAGATAATGATTGTTAATTGCATCAGGGTATAACCTCCGTTTAAACTTCAAATCACATACTCCCTACTAGTTATATCATATATTGATGATTGTTCCTAGATGTCTAAAGTTGGATTTGTCGAATTGTCAAAATTTTTCTTGCATCAGTAGAAACGGAGGCGGATTTTTTTCAGAAAAATGTAGAATCGGAACGCGGAAAAATGTAAAATTTCGTGACTGGAAAAAATATATGCTGTTGGAAGGTATGTGTTTCTTCATGGTGACATATAAAGACAAAAATACCTTCTTGTTGAAGGGGAAGATAATCGTTAAGATAAAATTACACACAAAATATTCCCGGGAAAAAACAAGCGGAGGAAGGATTTTTCAGGTACGGAAGTTTTTAAATCGCTCGTTAAACGGAGGTGAGCGTTCAGAGACAAACTCCTTTGGCTGTCTCAGGCTCATTCCGTTTTCGGTTCTATGCGAAAGTACACAGCAACAGGACAAGCGTGCAATGATATTGAAAAATGAGGAGGTAGAAAGCCATGTCTGTATTTCCACATGTAACCGCTGAATATAAAAAAGAGTATATGTTTAAGGGGAAGGACGGTTTTGCGCTGACGTTGAATCCGGAGAAATTTCACCATTTTTGCGAAGGGGAAAACGGAGACATCTCCTGGAAGTGGATCCATTTACCGATGAAAGCGGAAGGAAAGCAGTTAAATAAACTTTTGCTGGCGAATAATTCAGAAAAATCGGTAAATATAGACGTTTTAGTGCGCTATGAAATTTTTTCAGATCACAATATTCCATTGGTGTATTTTTCGCCGACCCGTGAAGCGATTGTTCTGTATGACGGCAGCGAATACCGGATTTTCGGCGGCATCAGCTCTCATGGGAACGGCGACCGTTTCAGCACGATCCCGGTAAATGTGGAACAATGGAAAAAAAGCTCGGCATTTCATTTTCAGCCGCTGTCGAAGCAAAGCAAAGGATGGAGCCTGGAATTTCAATTGCATCTTAAGCAAGGAGCAGCCTCCTATCTCTATGAATGGGAATTTAAAGGCGGAGAGTTGCAGGAAATTGAAGAAATGCATACGCAATACCAGCGCTTACTGGGGAACGGCGAATTGATCTATTAAACCGTGGTTATTCAAAAAGATAAAAACCGATCTTTTTGAATATTTATAGCGATGGCTCGCCTTCACCGCTGCATGGGAGAAAAAGTGCGTTTCTCCCATGCTTAAAGGACGCGGTGGCTTGCTCATCGCTTCGTGGTTATTCAAAAAGATAAAAACCGATCTTTTTGAATAACCACTTTCACTTGAATAATGACGTAGTTTTTGCTATTATTTTAAAGTATGAATTCGTTTGAGGTTTGGAGGGAAAAATTATGCGCGTACAAGTAACATTAGCTTGCACAGAAACTGGTGATCGCAATTATATTACGACAAAAAATAAGCGTCAAAACCCGGATCGTCTTGAGCTTAAGAAATATAGTCCAAGATTAAAGCGTCATACACTACATCGCGAGACGAAGTAATTGTGTATATGCGTTTGTTTGCAAGAAAAACCTTTTTCGAGCTTGTCCGAAGCTTGAAGAGGTTTTTCTTGTTTTAACCGGTGGAGGAGAATGCTGGCAGTTGCCGCGAATGTAAAGCATATCGATACGAGATCAAAATAGGGCTGGGCTTGCTGCTTTGCGGTCATTCGAATGGATCAAATAGAGAATCGATTCTCAGAAAGGAGGATGAGCGCCATGTTGAAAAAGGAATGGCGTGAAAAAATACGTAACGAGTTAAGCCGGTTGTCCGAACGAGACAAAGCGGAGAAAACCTTGAAAATCCAGTCCCGCTTACTACGGCATCACAGCTGGCTGCAAGCCGATGTCATCGGCGCAACTGTATCTTTCGGAAACGAGATCGACACATACTGTATCATTGAAGCAGCCTGGGAAGCTGGAAAACGTGTGGCTGTACCGCGATGTATAGCCGCTGAAAGGAAACTACTGTTTTACGAGCTGACGAATTTTAATGAACTGGAGAAAAGCTATTACGGCTTGTTGGAACCCCGCTTGGGCGCGACTGAACAAATCCATCCAGGAGAGATTGCTTTATTGCTTGTTCCCGGTGTTGTCTTTGATCGCCAGGGCTTTCGCATCGGTTACGGCGGGGGATATTATGATCGGTTCCTCGCTGCCCATGAAAACCTTACGACCTGTTCTTTATGTTACGATGTTCAATTCGTAGATCACCTGCCAAGTGAAACGCACGATGTTCCGGTTCGAATGATTATTACAGAAAAGGAAGTCGTCGCTACATAAAAAATAGTTTTTAGCATAAATTAACGGAGATATTAAAGACTATAGAAGGGATGTTCAAAAAAGCAATCGTTCTGCTCGATGCGCCGTAGTTGTTCAAGTAGATAAGAAACGATTTGTTTGAACAACCTCTTTTTAGATACCGGAAACAATTTTTTTTACAAACGGAGAAAGAAATTGTACTCTTAAATTAATGTATGAACATCCAAGATTGGCATCACCATAACAAGATGGAACATGGAAGCGAAAGGGGAGATCGATGTGGTATACGGAGATAAAACCACTCGTGTAGTCGTAATCGGAACGGGGTTTGTCGGATCAAGCTATGCTTTTTCGTTGATAAATCAAAACATCGCCGATGAATTGGTGCTTATTGACTTAAACAAAGAAAAGGCGGAAGGGGATGCGATGGATCTAAATCACGGGCTTCCGTTCGGATCACCGATGAAGATTTGGGCGGGAGATTATGCCGACTGCAAAACAGCAGATATTGTCGTAATAACAGCAGGCGCGAATCAGCAGCCCGGTGAAACGCGGCTTGACCTCATTGAAAAAAACGCAAAAATATTTAAAATTATTGTCGGTTCGGTAATGGACAGCGGGTTCAGCGGAATATTTATCGTTGCTACCAATCCGGTTGATATTTTATCTTACGCAACGTGGAAGTACTCAGGGTTGCCAATGGAACGCGTCATTGGATCGGGAACGATTCTTGATACCGCCCGGTTCCGGTTTTTGCTGAGTCAATATTTCGATATTGATGTCCGGAATATTCACGGGTATATCCTCGGCGAGCACGGAGATACCGAACTGCCGGTTTGGAGCCAGACAAGAATCGGGTCAGAGCTGATCGACCGCTATATTGAAAGGTATAAACCGGAAGCAAAAAAAGCGGATTTAGATGAAATCTTTGTTAATGTCAGGGATGCGGCTTATCATATTATTGAACGAAAAGGAGCGACGCACTATGCGATTGCCATGGGGCTGAAGCGGCTGACCAGGGCAATTCTCCGCAACGAACACTCGATTCTGACCGTATCGACTTACCTTAAAGGGGAATATGATCTGGAAGATTTATATATCGGTGTACCGGCCATCGTCAGTATGAGCGGTGTGGAGAAGGTCATCGAAATCGATTTAAACGAAGAAGAACGGCAAAAGCTGCATCATTCGGCGCAGGTGCTGAAAGACGCAATGCGGCCTGTTTTTCATAACAAGTAACGAAACATAGATTGTTTGGCGATAATTACCATTCCTTGCGAGGATAGGAAAGCATCATTTTAAGCATCCTAGAATCAGAAGGAGGGATACGCTTGCAGCGAATACTATTTATCGCCGGCATGATTTTCGGGTTGCGAACTTTGATCAAATACAGGTATCGAATCATGAATGCGTTTTTGTCAAATCAGTGGCTGCGTCGTTTTTCTGTTGCAATGATTATGAGAATTCCCGCAGTCCGTGATAAAATGATGTATCAGATATTACGTTAAATCCCGTGTTTACCGCGGGATTTTTTGCATAGGAAAGCTCGTTAACCATACGTCTTTATCTTTCGTAATATTGCATGCATCTTGATATAATAATTGGTGAGGTGAACATTTGTGTATTGGAAAGGAATCGGCTTTGATTTGGACAATACATTGTTCAGCCATGAGGCTGCCTTTCGCAGAGCAATCCATCATTGCTTTAACACGTTTATAGCAAAGCACCAACCTGTGAAAGAGATTTCTTTTGAAAGATTTTATGCACTTTTTAAATACAACAGCGATGCTTTTTGGGAAAAGTTCGAGAATCAGGAATGGACAAAGACAGAATACCGGCGCAGTCGTTTTAATGAAACGATGAAAGCAGTGAAGCTACCATACGGAGATGACGAAGCGGATCGCTTTCATCACCAGTATTTTCATATCGTGGACGATTGCAGCGAGCCTTACCCATTCTTGCATTCACTGCTTGCTTTTTTGCAGGAGCAGCAGGTAACCATGTTTGTCATCACGAACGGGATGACTGACACGCAATATGGAAAACTGGAAAAAATCGGTGCGGCACAGTGGATTCCGAAAGAAATGTTGATTGTTTCGGAGGAAGTGGGATGCGTGAAGCCTGATCGGCAAATTTTTCGGCTGGCTGAGGAACGGGTAAACTTGACGGCAAAGCAGCTGCTGTTTATCGGGGATTCCTGGAAGCATGATGTTGTCGGTGCTTTGGAAGCCGGCTGGGATGCTATTTTTTTGAATACGCGGCAGGAAAAAAGGTCAACGAGTCATAGACCAATAAAAGAATTTGCGACATTGGAAAAAGCGGCGGCATTTTTAATGAATGCTATTGGTCGGAGGGAGAATATATGAATATTTTAACGCTCACACTACGATTTTGGGAGCTTGTACATCACTTAGTAAACCGGGAAGGACTGCGGCTCGTTCATCTTGATAACAACGGGAGTGAAGTGTGGATCGAGGATGACCGCAAGGAACCGTATCAAATCATCCGAATCGCCCAAAAAGACTTCGATTGGAGCAGTGAGCTGCAACGGGATATCGAACAGACATATCAACGTGCCGGGGAAGTGCGAAAAAAGCTCGGTCTGCGATCGGCCAATATGGTAAATGTGGTGCTTACTTTGTACGAACCTGTCGATCAATATGAGGAACTGGTGAACGTCGCTTTGCCGTTCACCGTCGGAGGAAAACAGCAGCAGCGGACGATTCTGATTCCCGTTGACAATCTTAATGAAAAGCTGTTTCCTCTCGCAACCGAATGGCAGTTAAATGAAGCGCCAAGATTCACCGACATCCATGAATTGACAGATGAAGAAGCGATGATCCGTTCGCTGCGCTATGCAGTGCAGCAGTCTTCACAACAGCGGCTGGAAGGAGAGCGGCGGCTGTTTTTGTACGGAAAGCCTTTGTTTACATATTTACTGATGGGAATCATTCTGGCTGTTTTTGCCATTATTGAGATTTTCGGTTCGTCTACAGATACCCAAACGTTGATTCGTTTTGGCGCTAAATTCAATCCGCTGATTCTCGAAGGCGAATGGTGGCGCTTCTTTAGTGCCATGTTTTTACATATCGGTATTGTACATCTGCTCATGAACTCGTTGGCGCTTTTTTATTTAGGCAGCACCGTGGAACGTATTTACGGAACAAGCCGATTTATTTTTATTTACTTTGTCGCCGGCTTTGCGGGGTCGCTTGCCAGCTTTGCCTTCAATGAACAAGTATCAGCCGGGGCAAGCGGTGCGATTTTTGGCTGCTTCGGTGCTTTGCTTTATTTCGGTATGATGCATCGCCGTTTGTTTTTTCGCACGATGGGCATGAATGTGATCGTTATTTTGATCATCAATCTTGTCTTTGGCTTCGTAGTGCAGGTCGTGGATAATGGCGCGCATATCGGCGGGTTGATCGGCGGATTTTTCGCATCGGTCATCGTCGGGTTGCCGAAGCACCGCTATCAATTAAAGCAGCTTGCTGCCGGTGCTGTTTTCGCGGCCGGGCTTGTCGCTTTGCTGCTGTACGCCTACTCCCAGGAAGAAACGAGTCAGACGCGGGCTGTCTATTTTCAACTCGGCTATGAATATTTGCAGCAGGAGCTGATGGAAGAGGCAAGGCCGTACTTTGAAAAAATTGTAGCAGGTGATTATGAAGAAGATGAAATGTTGATCACGGAAGCCTATTTTTATTTGGCGTATATTCAGGCGATGACGGAGGATATTCTTGACGCTAAGGACAATCTGATCAAGGCGATCGAAAGAAATCCGCTGTTTCATGAAGCGCACTACAATTTGGCGCTGATTTATATCGACTTGGAAGATGAGGAGAAAGCCTTCGAGCATGTTCAACAGGCACTGGAAATACAGCCTGATACAGAAAGCTATCAGCAATTGAAAAAAGAATTACAACAGTACGTTGATTGATCTGTTTACTTGTTTTCAGGAATGAGCTGGAGCAACTGCTGTTTTGTGCGGTCGCCTGTTTCATATAAAACAATGAGGTGACCGCCATTCTTGTGAAGTAAAATTAGCGGCAAGGAATTGCCGATCGGATTATAGGCATTGTCTGTAAACGTATTAATCCCGGATAAATAATAACGATGCAATCCTTCCCAAAGCTTCCCGATGATTACCGCTGTCTCTTCCATGGAGAAGGAAGGCAGCGGATTTTTTTGGTAGTCGATCAGTTCATTTAATGGAATCAGGTAGTATTGCTGCCGGTCGATGTTGTATTCCTCGATCAAGTCATCCCAACTGTAGCTCAGTTGCTGTTCGATAATCGCTTCCAGCAAGGCCTTGCTCCGTTTTTCAAAGGAAGTGGCTGTTTCCTTAAAAGTAATGATCGGTGACAGCGGCGAGTCGATGACATATAAGATATCTGTGCTCATCGCTTGCTTGCTCCTGATGACGTCGTTCGGATAATGCACTTCGGCGTAATGGAACGAAACAGCCTGATATTTTCCGCTGTCCTCTCCGTGAAACTCAGCGCTCCCCTTCACCCGGTTCGTATGCTGTTTCTGCACGTTTTGGTAACCGATAAGTGTACCGTTTTCATACAATAATGAAATATCTTGCAATAAAAAAACTTGGCGGTCCATTTTCGAATGAGAACCCCAGCTGAGAATATATTCATTCTCATCCTTCAGTTCAAGCAGCTGAATTTCCGAAGCAAACTCGGAAAACGCTGCCTGTTTATCCTCGGGAAAATAAGTGAATGTTTCGCTGTATGTGGTTTTGAAAAGCGTTGGTGAAAACAGAAGCCAGGCGGCTGCAGCTGCAGTGCAGCAGACGAAGCTAAACAACAGCATCATTTTTTTCGTGTACGACATCTCTCTCTCCCCTTACCTGACGAGCGTTCCTTTCGTAAGATGTTCACTTAGGATATATGCCGGAAATAGACAAGGTATGACGAAAAAATATGAAAGTGGCAGGCATATTCAAATAGACCGTTTTTTTCTTTGTTTGAACATCCTTTTAAATGTTATTGCGTGAATGCTTTTCCATAAAAACACAAACACTGAAAAGGGAAGAGGGAGGTTTTGGCGATGAATAAAGCAACCAGAAAGCCGGCAGCAGAAAACATTGAAACGAACGTAGCTTATCTTAAGGAACAACTCGGCGTCGACAAAAGCTTCGATCTCATCTCCATTGAGCTGGAGTACGGCGGAGTAGACATGTACTTATTTGCGGTGGACGCCTTTGCAAAAGATCAGGCGTTGACGCAAATTCAAAGAGAGCTTGTAAGAATTAAGGTGAACAACAGCGTCAATCTGGTTGATCTGCTGAGAAAAACGGTCATACCATATATCGAAATCGAAACGGAAAATGACCTTGAGGAAGTCATCATTCAAGTGTTGGCGGGCCAGGCGGCATTAGTAATCGACGGCTATAATGACATTATTTTAATTGATACGCGGGAATATCCGGTCAGGGGGCCGGAAGAACCGGATACCGAGAAGGTGATACGGGGTTCCAAGGACGGGTTTGTGGAGACGATCGTGTTCAACGCCGGGCTCATCCGCCGGAGGGTGCGGGACAGGACATTGCGCAATGAGTACATCCGGATTGGCCAGCGTTCTTACACGGATGTTTGTCTTACATATATTGAGGATATTGCCGATCCCGCTATTGTGGAATATATGAAAGGATCATTGGAAAAAATCCGTACGGACGGATTGCCGATGGGGGATAAGACGATTGAGGAATATATATTTGGGCAACATCGCAATCCTTATCCGCTTGTCAGGTATACAGAGCGGCCGGATGTTGCGGCAACACATGTATTGGAGGGGCATGTGCTGATTTTGGTGGACGGTTCTCCCAGCGTCATCATCAGTCCGACAACATTCTGGCATCATTTACAGCATGCGGAGGAATACCGGCAAAAGCCGATCATCGGCAGCACTTTACGTGTTGTCCGGTTTATGGCGGTGTGGGCATCGATTTTTTTACTGCCACTATGGTATTTGTTTGCCGTCAATACAGATCTGCTGCCTTTCGGTTTATCCTATATCGGGCCGAACGAGACCGGGCAGGTGCCGTTGATAGCGCAGTTTATTATCGCAGAAGCAGGGATCGAAATGCTGCGTATGGCTGCGATACATACTCCTAATGCGCTGGCAACCGCATTAGGACTTGTTGCCGCCCTGCTCATCGGGGAAGTCGCCATCGAGGTCGGCTTGTTTTCCCATGAGGTTGTCCTTTATTTAGCCGTGGTGGCTGTCGGTTCGTTTGCAACTCCAAGCTATGAAATGAGCCTGGCAAACCGGTTTGTACGCATTGTGATGTTAATCGTTGTCGCTTTGTTTCATGTTCCTGGATTTATGGTCGCCACCGTTTGCCTGATCCTGCTGCTGACAACGATGAAGGCATACGATACCCCTTATTTTTGGCCGTTCATTCCATTTAATCTGAAGAGCTTTCGGGATGTGTTATTCAGGGCGCCAATGCCGTTAAAAAATCGGCGGCCGCGGGCGATTCATCCTGTTGATCCGGATAAATAAAGACGGGGCGTCTGTAAAGGAAGATAATCCCTTTTCAGACGCCCTCGTTCTTCCTCTGCGTGAAGCGGCGGTATTTTTCAACTTTCGCGTTCGTTATCAGGTAGGTCGTTGTAAAAATCTTCATCTTTAATAAAAATGTTATCTTGCTGCGGCAGGGCTTGTGCTGCCGCGAGAACAATGCCCAACGGTGTATCGTATCCGTCGTTAACGATTGTAAACGGGACGGAATATTTATTGGCTGTTTGTATGTAGTTTGCATAAGACGGGTAGCTCAAGAAGCCGTTGATATGCAAATGAATATCCTGTTTCTCTTTCATTAAGGCTTCCGCTTCCTGATAAATTCCCCGTTGCCGTACTTGGGTATTAGTCAGCCCAAGGTAAACCCGTTCTGATATTGTTCCAAGAAAAAGTTTGCGCTCTTCAGGCAACGTATCCGGAGTACCGTATATGCCGTGCTTCAGCACATCCTCCAGTTTTTTTTGCGACATGATCTTCCCTCATTTCGATTCATTTACATTCTTTATTTTTTCCCCGTTCATTGAAAGTATAACAGTGATGATAATCGATAATCAAATCAAAATCTTGTCCTGAAAACCGGACCGCACTCATAGATTTTATTATGAAGGGAGGAATCGATCGTGTTTTTTCAATTTATCATGTTTGCTTTTTATCTCGTCTTTGCCGGGCTTGCAATCGGGACGCTGCTGGCGGTGAAAGTGTGGTACTCCCTGCCCGCTTTTCTCTTTATGACCGGCTTGATCTGCTTCGGGGCGTACTGGATCGGTGCATTAGCTGGCCCCTTGTTATTCGGCTGGCTGCCGCTTGCGGTCATAAAATGGGTTATCATTGTTTTTTGCCTTGGGTTGATATATTATTTCTATAAACAATTCCATCCATCCTACGGTTATTTTCCTTTTCACGGCTGGCTGCACTGGGTCATTCTTACCGTGTTTTTCTTCCTTGGCGGTGTGAACTTCGCGGTTACTGGTCTTACGGCATGGCTTCTTTTTCTCCTGCTGCCAGTGTTTTTTGCCGCTTTGCTGGGTGGATTTCTGCTGATGGAAAATATGAAAACAAATTATCGCCAGGGCGGGGCTTATATCCTTTATTTGCCGCTTGTTTTGTTTTTTTTCCTTGCCATTGCAACATTGATACAGTAGCGTGAATTCAAAAAAATGCATCAGGTGATGAAATGACTTTTTATGATCTTCAACAAATGCTGAAGAAATTCGGAACAATTATTTATACAGGAACCCGGATCGGTGATCTTGATTTAATGGAAGAGGAGCTGAAAGAGCTTTATCGTCTGGGGATCATAGATCCTGACGTTTACCGCGATGGTCTGCTGGTTGTAAAAAACGAACGTCAGGCAGAAATATCGAAAAATAACGTTCAAAAATGACTATGTTCCCTGAAGGTATATTCATGATAAAATATAGATTGCAGATGAAACAGAAAGGCTGATTACGTGAGATAAAAACAGCTATTTCTTAGAAAAGACGAGGTTGATACATATGGAAAAAAACTTGCTGGCAGGTATCGATATCGGCGGAACAACTGTCAAGCTTTCGTTTATCGATGTTCAGGGGAATATATTGACCAAATGGGAAATCCCCACGAACATTGCGGATGGAGGAAAGCATATCGTCAAAGACATTGCCGCTACCATCGAAGAAAAGCTTGCGGAACTGGGGCTGAACAAATCACATTTGATGGGAATCGGCATTGGTGCGCCGGGATTTATCGATGTCAAAAATGGAATCATATTTGAAGCGGTAAATATCGGCTGGAAGGATTTCCATCTTAAAGAGGAAATAGAAACCTTGTTGGCTGTTCCCGCCTTTGTTGATAACGATGCCAACCTTGCAGCTGTCGGAGAAATGTGGCAGGGAGCAGGAAAAGGGGCAAAAAATTTAATTTGTGTTACATTAGGTACAGGGGTAGGCGGAGGAATTATTGCCGACGGCGAAATCATCCACGGACAAAGCGGAATGGCAGGGGAAATCGGACATATTGCGGCAGTAACGGAAAACGGCGCTCCCTGCAATTGCGGTAAAACAGGCTGTCTTGAGACGGTGGCATCAGCAACAGGCATATCCCGGCTGGCATTGGAAGCGTTAGATAAAAATAATACTGGCAAGTTAACAGATATTTTGGCGCAGCACGGCAAACTGTCGACGAAAGACGTGTTTACTGCAGCGCAGGAAAACGATGCCGTCGCCTTATCAGTCATTGACGAGGCTACCAGGCATTTGGGATTAGTGCTTGCCAACTTAGCCAATGCGATTAATCCGGAAACGATTGTCATCGGCGGTGGAGTTTCACGGGCAGGAGATTACCTAGTGCACCATATTCGCCGTTATTTTAATCGGTTTGCAATACCGAAAATTGCAAATGAGACGAAAATGCATATTGCGACGTTAGGAAATGATGCAGGTGTTTACGGAGCAGCATGGCTGGCGAAATCAAAAGCAATGAAGTAATCATTGATGTGACGAATGACAACTGATAATGCCCGGCTCTTTCACAGCGCCGTTTTACAGTAATTCAGATGATCTCGTTTTACTGTTGCGGTGGAAAGCGCCCGGCTTTTTATCTTTTTGAACAAATACGAAGCAATGAGCCGTTCTTCACTGAGACACTGCGAACTGTCTCATCGTGTCATCGCACGCGATGGCACTTGGACAGACGTCGGTGTTCTACTAGCAGAGGAAGAGACAATGAGTGGAGCCGAGGCATTCATTTCAGTCCGGCTGTGAGTGGTTTTCTCAGAGTCAGGATGACGACATTCCGCTGTTACTCACAGGACGTGAGTCGTACTTAAGCGGAATTGGGCGCATCGTGCGGAACCATTGCCTTTTTAAACACGCTCTTTAACGTGTGTGTTTACTATTTTTAAGAAACATTTATCAGAGGTGGAAGCGGATGAGGTATATTACACTACTGTTGTCTCTCATATTATTTTTCCTCATCGGTTGCCAAGGCAATCATCCATTAACAGCAGAGGAGCTGGCACAGCGCGAAGCGGCTCGCAAAGAAGTTACCAAATTAATGCCGAGTATTTATCCCCTTCAAGTGGACCGTTTTGCCTTTCAAGCAATTGCCGGCTGGTACGACGACGATCATCTGCTTTATATTACGGACGAAAACGGCGAAGCCACCATTTGGAAACATCATCTGTACAGCGGTACAACGGCAGCATTTTTTTCATCGAATGATCCGATTATCGACATTACACCAAGTCCGGATTATCAATGGTTTGCCATCCGGACGATTCCTATCCAGTCAACAACAGACATTTATTTTGTGAATAAAGACGGCAAGGTCATGTACGAATGGCCGCTGGACGGAATGAGTGTGGAAGTGTTCTGGGATCCGTACACGAGCGGACAAGCTATGCTTGGAGTGCTTCATGACGATTATTCGACTTCGGCTACTTTCGTCAATGTAAAAGATCAGTCGGTAAAGTTGTATCATGATTTGCCGTCATACCTCCAGTGGATATCACAGGATATGATCGGATACATGGATTGGGAAACGAATTCTATGCAATTTGAAGCTCCCTTGGTTGTTGCAAGGATTGACGACTCGGAAGGAGTGCTCCCGTATGAAGCGATACAGCAAAGCGCCGTATTGCTCATCGGCCTGAATCATGGAAAATACTTAACGGTGAAGCTGGAGGATATGGCGACGCTGCAATCCCGCTACGAAATACATGATGCAGAGCAGGCAGCTCCGGCAATATCCTGGACAGTACCGGGCATCAACCTGTATTCGGGCCAATGGTGGATTCCTAATTTCGCAATCGGAAAGGATAGCTTTTATTATTTTCATCCGAATGAAGCGGCCAATATTGATGATGCCATCCACTATCGCCTAGTTGCAGTAAACATCATCGATGGAGAAGCGAAAGATTTGTTGGAAACGGAAAACGCTGTTCCAATCAAGGTTTCTCCAGACGAATCTTGGCTGCTTCTTGGGAATCAGCTCGAATTTCTCTGGTCTCCGCGCTACGGACGGCAATGGGAGCTTCTGACCGATTCTTGATATAAAGTGTGGGAGATGGAGGATGGATGATGAAACAAAATAAGATTGTTTTGCTGTTGCCTTTAACGGTGATGGCATGTCTGTTTGCCTTCGGTTTTTATATGATTCAGCAGGCGGAGAAGGTGACGAATGCGGAACTGGACAAGTACGTGCAATTAAACATTGACTTGCCAGAAACAGATGTGTTGGAGGTTTCCTGGGATTGGGGAGATTTACCCGAAGACGGACTCACCGGCGTCGGCATCGTGGAACTCACGCTGATGAATGGTGACAACCAACCGGTTCCCATCGCGCATCAAGCAGCACAGCTCGACTTATATCAGGCGGCAAATGTCATTTACAGCACTGTCGAATCGGAAACAGCTGACAGCGGAGTGTTCCTTTCTTTCCCAAATAAAATTGAAGACAATACATTGTATGGTCCTTCGGGCCGTCTGACAGTGGAGCTGGATGATAATGTAGGAGAATGGACAACTGTACTCGCCCGCTATTACCATGTATGGGATAGCGACGTCGATATGCTTGTCTTAACTTCAGAAAAAACGGTGGCTGATCAATTGGCATCCTTGGATATCGAACAGTATTGGCTGATTCAGCGTTCCACGGTGTTGCCATAATACCGGAGTGAGGGAGGAAGCAGCGTGGTTAAAGGGATGTCCTTCAACAAGGGAATTATGTTTTTAGGAAAGAAGTATATCGCTTGCACGTATGAGAATAAAGGCACTATCAAAACGTGGATAAAGCCGGTGAATACCGGCAGTATGCTAAAGGCTGTCAAGCTCGTTATCTTTTCCATGCCGCTGTGGTTCCAGCTATTTTTTGCCGGTTGGCTTGGTGCCATTCTTGTGCCGAAAATGTTAATGAATGCCGGCGTATTAGCTTGGGGAGGATTACCTCCTTTTACGATCATTTATTTCTTTTTTGGCACACATTTTTGGTTCCCAGGGGAAATGAGAAAATACCACGGGGCAGAGCATAAAGTTTTCAGCTATAAAGGAATTATTTCCATCAGTAATCAACAGGGGATCAAACGGGCGGAAATCACAAACCGTTATTGTTCCACGAATGGTATTTTTGTTTATTTTTTGTTGCTGCTCCTTTTGTGGGCGCTCGTTTCTTTCGCGACACCTTTTACCTGGCTAGATTCCCTGGAGACGGCTACATACACTGCCGCCGTCGTCTGGCCGGCAGCGGTGTACTGGCTTCACCGGACAAAAACGACTGCGTTGCACCGCTTGATTTTAGCATGCTCCTATTGGTTGCAGAGGCACGTTACAACAGCAGAGCCGGAAGATCACCATCTGCGCGTAGCAATTCGTTCTTACCGCCGGCTTGCCTGGAAGGAATTTCCTCAAAGGTTGCAAATACCGAAACGAAAGGAGACAAAACATATGGCTATCGCAGACATTACGGTTATCCCTATCGGCACGTCAACAACGAGTGTATCCGAAGTAGTTGCAGAAATTCATCTATTGTTATCAAATGCGAAAAACATACGCTATGAACTGACACCAATGAGTACGTTAATGGAAGGGGAGCTGGAAGATTTACTGAAAGTGATTAAGGAGATACATGAGATTCCATTTAACATGGGAGTGAAGCGGGTAGCAACAAATATCCGCATCGATGACCGCCGAGATCGTCAGTCGTCCATGAACTCAAAGCTGGAATCTGTTCAGCGGCGATTAGCTGTAGCTGCTGATGATGTAGTTGAAACATGACATCGAAGTACAAAGAAACGCTGGCGTATCAAACCCGGTAGGTGTGGAATGTATAAAATTTATGGTATATTGATGATAAATCGCATGGATGAAAGCGCTTAACATCAATAGATCTTCTAAAACTTCCGCATATGGAACACATATATTAAGATCATTATCCTATTTTGGAGGCAGCCATTGTTCAAATTCAGACATTTGCCGATACGTTGGAAAATTACTTTGTTGTCATTGGGCATCGTTATTTTTTCTTTGTTGATTGGAGGCATCATTTTACTGGGATATATGGCAAATGCGAAAAAAGAGGAATTGTCGCAGCGCACGTTGATTACGGCGCAATCCGTTGCGCAACAGCGAATCGTTCAGGATGAAATCGAAAGTGATCAGGCATCGCCTGTTTTACAGGAAATCGCCGAGCATACACGGATCATTAATGATGTCGACTACATCATTATTTTGAATATGGATCGAATCAGGCTTACTCACCCGCTAAGGGAACGAATCGGAACGAATTTTTACGGCGGCGATGAAGATCCTGCGTTTTCGGAACATATTTACACTTCCATTGCTGCGAGTGATCATGGAAAGACCGTCCGTTCGTTCGTTCCCGTCATCAATGAGAAAAGTGAACAAGTCGGCGTTGTTGTTGCAGGAAACAGGCTGCCGACTCACCTTGAGTTGTTGAAAGGAATAGCCAATAACGGTACATACGTTTTTCTATTTGCGGCGATCTTTGGCATGTGGGGATCGTGGTTGCTAGCCAGCCACATAAAAAAACAGACCTTTCATATTGAACCGGATCAATTGGCAAGGATGCTCGTTGAAAGAACTGCAACATTCAACGCAATTCACGACGGTGTCATCGCCATTGACCAGGACGAAAAAATTACCGTTATTAACCAAGCAGCGAAGGAAATTCTTCAAGTCAAAGGAGAGGTTACCGGATCGAAAATTCAGAATATTCTTCCTGATACTCGCCTTCCTGAGGTGTTAAAGCTAGAAAAACCGATTATGCAGCGGGAATTTTATATTCAAAATCGGGCAATTTTAAGCAATCGGATTCCAATCATGATTCAGGGAAAAACAATCGGTGCCGTGGCGATATTTCAGGACAAGACAGAAGTGACCAGGCTGGCACAGGAACTGACGGGGGTTCATGCATTTGCCGATGCATTGAGGGTGCAGGCCCACGAATATTCCAATAAACTTCATACCATCGCCGGACTAATCCAGCTTGATCAGGGAAAGAAAGCGTTAAATTATATTTTTGAACTCTCTGAAGAACAATCCGTGTTTTCTTCCCTGATTACACAACAAATTCATGACGACAGTCTGGCCGGATTGCTGCTTGGCAAACAGAGCCGCTGCAAAGAACTGGGAATAAAGCTTAAATTTGATCCGGCAAGTTCGTTCATCAATTTTCCTGAAGGCATTACCATTCATGACCTCGTTATCCTTTGCGGCAACTTAATCGATAACAGCATCGAGGCTTTGGTGGAAACAGATAATCAGCAGAAACAAATTGATTTTTTAATCAAGGAAGAGGAAGCTTATCTGACGATTCAAGTCGGTGATAACGGCGAAGGGATATCGGCAGCGGTTCAGCAGAACATCTTTCAAAGGGGTTTTTCCACAAAGGCAAAAGAAGGAAGGGGAATTGGTCTATTCCTGATCCGCGGGATTATCGACCGGATGGAAGGAATGATCGACATCAACAGTCAACTGGGGGAAGGAACAATTTTTACTCTGCAAATTCCAATGGAAAGGAAAGCGAAGGTGGGGGTTCGCAATGAAACAACCGATTCACGTTTTATTAATTGAAGATGATCCGATGGTTCAGGAAGTAAATCAACTATTTATTGACAAAGTGGCCGGATTCAAGGTTATCGGCGCCGCGGCCAACGGAATGGAGGGGCGGCGGAAAGTGAAAGAGCTGCGTCCGGATTTAGTGCTGCTCGATATCTTTATGCCGGAAGAGGATGGGTTAAAGACGATTTCCAAGCTGAGAAAAGACCAGTTTGATATAGATATTATTGCAGTGACTGCGGCAAATGATACGGATACAGTGAAAAAGCTGCTGCGGCACGGCGTTGTCGACTATATCGTGAAGCCGTTTACCTTTGAGCGGTTGAAGCTGGCATTGGAGCAATATAAGGGAATGCATGTTCAACTTAAGCAGCATGAGCGGTTTTCACAGAATGAATTAGATGAAGTCAGGCAACAGAAAGAACATAGCAAAACTAATGAATTACCGAAAGGGCTGCAGCCCCTGACTTTAAAGCAAATAACAACTTATCTGGAAAAAATCGACCGGCCGCAATCGGCAGAAGAAATCGGTACTGAAGTTGGGTTGGCGAGGGTGACGGTACGAAGGTATTTAAACTATTTGGAATCTGCGGGACAAGTGGAAATGGAATTGACTTACGGGACAATCGGGAGGCCGATTCAGCTGTATCGTTTGCATAGAAAAAGTGAGGGCCGGGTATGAAAGGCTTAATTTCCATCATCACGTTTCTGATTGTCGGCATTCTCACTGCTTTTTATATTGGCTTCGGGTTTCCAGATGCAACGGAATCGACAGCGGTTGATGTGGAGATCGTCGGTCTTCATGAGAAATTTACATTGAAATTCAGTCATGTCGTAGCTGAAAATACCCCCAAAGGTTTGGCCGCTGCATACTTCGCCGAGTTGGTGAGCGAAAAAACAGGTGGATGGGTTGAAATTCAGGTGTATCCGAACGGTGTGCTGTATGATGCTCAAGAGGAATTTGATGCGTTGAAAAACGGAGAGGTGCAAATGATCGCCCCTGCTTTTTCCGAGGTCACCGTCCGCGATCCGAAATGGATTGTTATGGATTTACCATATTTATTTGACAGTGAAGCGAAGGTGGAGCAAGCCTTTGAGGGCAGCGTCGGCGAGTTGCTGCTGAAAAGCATCGAGAGAGAAGGCTTTAAAGGCTTGGCGTTTTGGGATAATGGCTTTAAACAGCTGACGAATAATGTCAGGCCGATCATACTTCCTGAAGATGTTCATGGCCTGCTGTTTAGGGTCATGCCGAGCGAAGCATTGTTCAAGACATATCAGACAGTGGGAGCGGCAGCTGTGACCATTTCTTTTAATGACGTTTACAACGCATTGCGCGACGGTGTCATTGACGGGCAGGAAAATACGTTGTCCAATATTTATTCGAAAGGTTTTTATCAGCAGCAGCAGTATATGACAATTACAAATCATAATTATTTAGGGTATGTCGTTTTAATCGACCCGGAATTTTGGCGCACGCTTCCGGAGGTTTATCAATCAAGTATTTTAGAAGCTATGGAGGAAGTGACGGCTTGGCAGCGGCACCATGCCAGGGAATTAAACAAAGAAATGCTGGAGAGGATAGCTGTCGGCAGCAATATCGAGATTTATGAACAGACGGAAGAGGAACGTGCGGTGTGGCGTAAAGCTTTAAAACCGCTTTATGATGTGTACGAGCCGATTATCGGAAAGGAATTGCTGGATGAATTTGCAAAACTGCAAAACGATTACTAAATTGTCTTTACCTTAACCGAATTTCATTGAGTAAGACTGTTTGAACGGATCAGGAATTCACAAGTTCACTTTATCGTGCTGTGCATGAAAAAGCGTGATTCCACCTCCCTTTAATCAGTCTTTTTTGCGATTTTTTGAAAGCGCTCGACAGAAAATGATGAACAATAAGAACAAAAAGATTATTATGACCAAATCATGACGAATAAAACGTTACGTTATATAATTTCGAATAGTTAGAAAATAACAAAAAACTAAGGGGGACAAGAGCAGATGTACAAGATAAAATACACGCTGTTTTTATTGTTTGCGGGAGCAGTGCTTTTGCTTGCAGCCTGCGGCGAAACCGCAAGCGGTGACGGTGATGATCAGCAAAATACGGCAGAAACAGGAAAAAAAAAGGATGATTATCCGACGACCGTTGTTATTGGAACCGCTTCCCAAGGAGGACTTTACTACATTTACGGATCCGGACTCGGAGAATTGCTGAGCAGTGAGCTTGGAATTACTTCCAATGTCGAAGTCAGCGGTGGTCCTGTTCATAACATGCAGCTTGTTCAAAGCAAGGAATATGACATTGGTTTAGTTACACTGGGACCGGCATATGAGGGATATATGGGGGAAGGCGACTGGACCGGCGGACAAAAGCTGGAGGATGTGCGAATGGCATTTCCGATGTATACGACACCGTTCCATTGGTGGTCGACAGATCTTTCGGTTCAATCACTTGATGATATTAAAGGGAAACGCAATGTCGGTGTCGGCCCTGCAGGAGGAACCTCCGGCACTTACCTGCCGCTGATTCACGAATTGCTTGGGATTGACGCCAGACCGGTTCAAGCGGGTGCCAGCGATATGACAGGGCAGCAAATGGACGGCCAACTGGATGTCATTGGTTTTGCTGCCGGTGTGCCGATTCCGGCGGTTCAAGAAGTTTTAGCGCAAAAAGAAGTGAACCTTTTCGGCATTTCTGGCGAACAACGTGAACTGGTCATTGAAGAACTTCCTTATTTTGAAGCGTTCACGATTCCCGGTGGAACGTATGAGCAATTTCCAGACGACATCGAAACAATTGCCATGTTTAATTTTGGCATTGTCAATAAAGACGCTGACGAACAGTTTGTTTACGATCTTGTGAAAGCTTATCATGAGAACAACGATTTTATGATTACAACAGCAAGAGCAGCGGAAGAAGCAGTTCCAGAAGCAATCTTAAACAATACCGTCATTCCGTTACACCCGGGCGCCGTCCGCTATTATGAGGAAATTGGTGTCTCAATCCCTGATTCCTTAAAATAGGTTGTTCTTTATAAATGTGTGTTCAAAAAGGAGGACATATCAGCGGCAAGAAGGTCGAGGCGGGGTAGATTTGGCGTGTATTGAAAGGAGCAGGAAAAGATGAGAAAAGACGAAAAGGTGTCTGTGTTCGCAGGTAAACAAGCAATGGAGAGCGAACCGATCAGTGATACGGCCGGCAATGTCAGAAAGCTGAGCGGTGCGGTAAGGGTTATCTTTATTGTCATTGCCGCAGCAGGTGCGTTGTTTCATCTGTTTGTATTGAATTTTTATCCTGTAGACCCGTGGATTTTCCGCAGCATTCATCTTGCATTCGGTGCCGTGCTTGGCTTGATGTTGTTTAAGGCGGGGAAAAAAAGCGTAAATAAAATATCGATAATTGATTGGGCATTCATTCTGGCGATCATTTTTGTAACCGCTTATATATGCATTCATTTATCAGCGCTGCTCTTCCGTTTTGGTGTGATGCCGACGAGGATGGATGCTATAGTAGCGTTGCTCGGCTTGCTGATTGTATTTGAAATCACAAGAAGAACTAGCGGGTGGACATTGCCGGTTCTTGCAGGTATTTTCATCGCTTATGCGTTTCTTGGACAATACCTGCCGGGAATATTGCATCATCGTGGGTATCCTTGGGAGCGTTTTGTTACTTATATTTTCGGACTGGATGGCGTTTTTGGCGTTACGCTCGATGTCTCTTCCAAATATATTTTGCTGTTTATTATCTTCGGCGCTTTTTTGCAAATGTCGGGTGTCGGCCGTTATTTTATTGATTTTTCATTTTCTTTGGCGGGAGGAATGCGCGGCGGTCCGGCAAAGGTATCCGTCATCTCCAGCGGTCTGATGGGAATGATGAACGGGACGTCTGCAGGCAATGCCGTGGCGACAGGCTCGTTGACAATTCCGTTGATGCGGCGAGTCGGGTACGCAGGAAGATTTGCTGCAGCGACAGAGGCAACCGCTTCCGCCGGTGGTCAAATCATGATTCCGATCATGGGCGCCGGAGCTTTTATCATGGCGGAAATAACCGGGATCAATTATTCCGAAATCATTATCGCAGCAGCGATTCCGGCAATCCTCTATTTTTTATCTGTTTTCTTCATGGTGGATTTTCAGGCAATAAAAAATGGGATGAAAGGCATACCGAGGAAGGAATTGCCGCCGTTAAAAGGCGTGTTCAAGCAGTCGTATTTGTTCGTTCCCGTCATTTTGCTGATCGGCAGTTTGTTAAGCGGGTACAGCGTTATTCGCTCCGGAACCGTCGCGATTCTGGCATGTCTTGTCATCAGCTGGATCACGCCTGAAAACAAAATGGGGCCGAAAAAAATCATTGAAGCCCTGGTGCTCGGGATGAAAAATACGATACAGCTCCTGGCAGTCTGTGCAACAGCAGGGGTGATTGTCGGGGTGATTGCTTTGACTGGTGTTGGTCAGCGGTTCAGTTCAATGCTGCTTGGAATCGCGGATACAAATGTGTTATTGGCATTGGTTTTTGCCATGCTAATTTCGATTATTCTCGGCATGGGGATGCCGACAACCGCAGCTTATGCCGTAGCAGCTTCCGTCGTTGCCCCGGGACTGATCACCATCGGCATTCCGTTATTGACGGCACATATGTTTGTTTTTTATTTTGCGGTCATGTCGGCGATTACCCCGCCGGTAGCTTTAGCGGCATATGCGGCCGCCGGTGTTGCCGGCACGGACCCGTTTAAAACGGGGATCACTGCCTTTAAATTGGGAATAGCAGCGTTTATCGTTCCGTTCATGGTCTACTATTCACCAGAGTTAATGATGGAAGGGGCCGGATTTTCCATTGCTTGGGCATTTGTCACCGCATCAGCCGGCATCTACTTACTGGCAGCCAGCGTTCAAGGCTGGTTTGTGAAAAAAACGGCTGGGGCCGTTGTGAGACTGCTTCTTGTTGCCGCAGCCCTGTGCCTTATCAATGCGAGTCTGCTCATGGATACAATTGCTCTTGGATTCATCGTCAGTGCCGTGATTTATCAACAATTTTTCCAAAAAGACAAAGCAAAACTCTCTGAGAAGGAAATCGTTGCCTGAACGGAGATAATTAGTAGCATGCATGTTACCTTTTGGGAAGTGAAAGTACGGAGAACATAATGAGAGGCTGTCTCAAAGTCGTTGTTTGCCTTTGAGACAGCCTCCAGTCGTTCCTGTTTCTTATTTATTCCTCAGCTGCTTTCAGGGAAAATGATTGAAAGGATTGTGCGGATGGAAAACCAACCGAAAACAGCAATTGTAATTGCTGCGAATCCGACTGCAAAGAAATTTTTACGCTTGAACTCTCTGAATAAACCGACTGCAGCTAAGATTGCAATTAAAAGAGTAATAATTCCAAGCACCATCTTCAATTTCCTCCTTTAATTATGTATTAAGAGGTCAATCTTCTTTAAAAGCTATTATGTCCTTATACAATAAAATACATAAATATTTTACTTCTTTTTTTGCTGTTTGTCGAGAGAAAGCTGCTGAAAAACAGTCATGGCCTGGAATAATGACGGGAAGGAGCTCCGCTGCAGCGGTCATTCGATTTGCACCGGCTTTGCAAGGTACGATTCCTGCGTAGTAAAATAAGGAGACAGAAAAAGGAGGGCAAATATAATGAAATGGAAACAGATGCCTTTAGGACCTTTGCAAACGAATTGCTATATTGTTTATAAAGAAAATGGCGCCGGAGTTGTCATTGACCCGGGGGGAGACGCAGTAAAGCTGAAGCAATGGCTGAAGGAAAAGGAAATAACGGTACAAGCGATTTTGCTGACACATGCTCATTTTGATCATATTGGCGCGGTCGAGGCCGTGAGAACCGCTTTTCATGCTCCGGTATATGTACATACAAACGAAGCAGCGTGGTTAAGTGATCCGCAGTTAAACGGCTCCGGGTTATTTTCCGGGATTGAACAAATATCCGCCGGCAAGGCTGATAACTATTTATTCGGAGAGGGACCGGTAGAAATCGGGGATTTCGAGTGCCAAGTATACGAAACTCCAGGGCATTCTCCGGGAAGTGTTTCATTTTATTTTCCGAAGGATGGGGTCGTTTTTTCCGGAGATGTTTTATTTAGTGGCGGAGTTGGCAGAACAGATCTTCCCGGCGGTGAACATGGCACATTGATGAAATCCATCCACGACAAGCTGCTTTCTTTGCCTGATGAAACGATTGTGGCAAACGGGCACGGATCGGTAACGACGATCGGGCAGGAAAAAGAAGACAATCCATTTATCAACGGCTTCGGCTGGTAGGGGAAAAAAGTATTTCAAGGATAAAAAAATGACCTTCTATGGGGAACATAGAAGGTCGTTTGGGGAGTTAATCAAGTATCAATGAACTTTTTGAGGGGGGAGGGGGAACTCCCGAAGATCATTGTTCTACTGACAAGTTAATTATAATTCGATGTTTCCACTGTGTCAACAGTGTAAACTCATTTTTTCGGAGAGGTGAGGTAGCAGATGACGAAGGTGTTGAAAAAGCTGGCGGAACGGTTCAACCGTCCGGTGTCCTATTCAGAATATATGGAAGTGGCATTATATGATCCGGAGGCAGGTTATTACATGAGAAATCATGTGAAGCTGGGGAAAGAAGGAGATTTTTACACGAGCAACCACGTTCATCCTGTTTTTCCAAAGACATTTGCCCGCTTTATCGCAGATATACTGAAAAAGGAAGGCCTGCCGCCTCGTATTTGCGAATGGGGAGGGGGCGACGGTTTATTTGCCGCTAATGTCCTGAAGTATATGCAGGAAGTTGAACCTGATCTGTTTGCGGAACTGCAATATTTTATCGTCGAGGCAAGCCCGTTTCATCAACAGCTGTTGCGAGACAGGCTGGAATGTTTTTCCGGAAAAGCGAGGATTTTTTCTTCACTGGAGGATATCCGCAAAGATCACCCTTCCTTTGATGGCATCGTGTTCTCCAATGAATTGATCGATGCTTTGCCGGTTCATGTTGTACAACAAAAAAACGGGGAGCTTTTAGAAATTTTAGTGAAGCTTCATGGCGATCAGTTGTGCGAAACTACGGTGTCATGCATAAATACACAGCTGCTGGAGTGGCTCGAAAAATACGGTCCCGTATTAAAGGAGCAGCGGTTTGAAATATGCCTGGCGATGAAAAGCTGGCTGGAGAACATCGGCAACTGGTTGACAAAAGGGATGCTGATCACGGTTGACTATGGCTATTCCAACGAAGAATGGACGTCTGCGGAGCATCATGAAGGATCATTAAGGGGATACTATCAGCACAGGATGATCAGGGATCCATTAACATACCCTGGAGAAATGGATTTGACGCACCATATTCAATGGGATGCCTTTCTCCGGATTGCGGGGGAATGTGGTTTTGATCACGTTATTCATGAAGGGCAGGATCGATTTTTGTTGAAGGCTGGTTTATTTACATTTTTGCAGAAGACGGACGATTTTCATCCATTTTCAGAAGCGTATAAGCAAAATCGCGCGATCCAATCCCTTGTTCATCCCGGGGGGATCAGCTCGGCATTTCAAGTGAGCGTGCAAGGGAAGGGCCTTCTGAAACAGCAGGATTATTTATATTTTACAGAAGATCCATTCGCGGGGAGTTCATAGACGTAGCAATAAATATTGCTGTCCGCCCGCCGTCATGGAAAACGGCAGAGCAGCATTCTGTAAAGCCTGAAAAAAGCCGGTTTACAAGCTGTTTTGAAAAACTTGTAAACCGGCTTTTAGCAATCATTATTGAGATGGCGTTCGAAAAAAGTGCGGAAAACAGCATCTGCGAATCTCAGCGTTTTGTTGCCCCTCCGCCGCTCTAGCCATTCCCGCCATGATCTTTATGTCGCTGTTGTGTCCATCTTTTTGAACAAACACTATTAATGTCCGCCGATACTAGGCACTAAAACGAACGTGGAATAATACGTAAACCCAACAAAGAACAATGTTAAATACGCTCCGAAAATATACATGTAAGCTCTTTCGGACAATTTCAGATAACTGAGAGCTATGAATGCCCCTGTTTGTCCGAAAAACAATATTGCCATTTGCTGCATATCTCCGACCATAAATAAAACGGCCATGATCCCGGTCCAGAAGCCGCAAACACGGAACATACGATCCACGATGTCTTCCTCCTTTTATGTAGTTCATTTTTTAAGCTGATGCTCAAAAAGTGCGGGAACCAGCGCCTGCGAATCTCAACGCCAGCGTTGCCCCTCCGCTGCTCACGTACGCTCAGTGTACGCTGCGCTGCTCGGACCTGCCGCGCCTCGACCTTCTTGCCGCTGGTATGTCCTCCTTTTTGAACAAGCACTATTAAGATGACGTTCAAAATAATTGTGACAAATATGTTACACTTTATTATAAAACGAATGCAGTACTTTGTAAAATAATTCTTATCTATGTGTCCCAAAAAAGATGAACTCGCTGAGAAAAATCAGCAAGAAGAATGCAAAAGGGCCTCTTTCCCCATTTTGAATCCAGCTTTCAGTACATTCAACAGTTAGCAAGTTTTGTTTTAGGATATTCAGATCTCTGGCAGCACAATCGTAGAATATGTGCAAGCCATTTCATCTTTTTGAAACATGCTCGTTTCTTCCTTCAGCTTAATATCCCCGAAGAAATAATTAAAAATACCGTTTATCAGTGCGTGATGCATTCTACAGATACCGCGGGTATTGGCAGCGATCTCTTTAAAGGTGCAGTTGTAGATGCGAAAAACAATTTCGCGTTTATCATCATCATAATGAATTTCCGGATTAAGACCTTGATTAAGGGCAATCCGTTCAATGAATTTTACTTTTTCCCTTGGATCCATTTGATGGATGCTTTGTTCCAAAGAACCAGCGTAATCTTTTGCAGACTCGTAGCCAAACCTTTTCCCGGTTTCTTCGAGAGCGTCAAGGCCAGCTTCCCCAAGCGATGCCAGTGTTTCAATGGCGATTTCCGACAACCGCTGGTAATCGCGGTAAGGAAATTGGAGACTGACGACTTCATCGGACAACTGATAAAATCGGCTTGGCCGACCGCCTTTCCCGTTTTTTTTCGTATCTGAATAAAGCATGTTGACATCCTCTAATTTTGTTAAATGCAACCTTGCAACATTGGCGTGTATTTTAAAGGTATCGGCAATTTCTTGAACGGTTACTTCCCGATGCTGTCTTGCGATGTATTGATAAATGGAAAACCTTGTCGGGTCTGATAATACACCGGTTATTTTGAGGGTTTGTTGTTCCATCAAGATCCACTCCTAATGTTAGTTCTTGTTCTAATTATAGTATACGATATAAAAAGAAATAAACGCATTTTCACCATAATAAAGTGATTTACTTGTCCCTGGCCCCGCACAATTTTGTGAACATAGATTGAATATTCAGTTATTTTCAGGGTGAAAAGGGGCTTAAAGTAGAAGTTATTAAAGAAAAAAGGTATGATTGTTTAATAGAATACTTATTATAACAGGAGGAACGATTATATGAGTAAAATCAATGTAAAAGATTTTTTTATCGGTGCAGTCATTGGCGGAATCGTCGGAGCGGCGTCAGCTGCATTACTTGCACCTAAGTCAGGAAAGGAGCTGCGTACAGACATCTGTCAAAAGGCGACAGCGGCAAAGGATAAATCGATCGTACTTACGAATGCGGCGCTTGAAAAGGGCGCTGAATATGGAAAATATGCACGTGAAAAATCAACGGAGCTGACGGATGCGGTGAAAAGTCAATGGGATAAGGTCGCAGAAGGAGCAGAGGCGGTTGTAGACAAAGCTGTTCAAGCGGGAAGTGACATTGCCGAAGCGCTGAAAAGTGAAAAAGACAATGGCAGACAGTTGGCGGAACAGGTTGTTAACGAAATTGAGGAAACGGGTGACCGTTTACAGGAAGACAATCAAGCAAGCACGAAATAGCGAATGTTCAAGTGAACATTCGGAAATCAGCGAACGAACAAGCGCTGCGACGCTTTGAAGGCGGTGTTTCACAATATTGTGATTTTGAGGCCACCGCCAGAGACGGAATGCCTTTCCAGTTTTGTTTAACGAAAGCATAAATAATGAATTCGGAAAGTTGACTGGTTGCAGTGCTTTCACTTTTCTTCTTGGCTGGGATGGCAGGATTCGAACCTGCGCATCACGGAGTCAAAGTCCGTTGCCTTGCCACTTGGCTAGATCCCATCGGAAGCTCTTGTGAATGATGCTCTTAAAGAGTCTGTTCAAAAAAGCAATGGTTCCGCACGATGCGCCCAATTCCACCTAAATGCTGCCCACGTCCTATGGACAACGGCGGAATGTCGCCATCCTCCAATTCCGCTTAAGTACTACTCACGTCCTGTGAGTAACAGCGGAATGTCGTCATCCTGACTCTGAGAAAACCACTCACAGACGGGCTGAAAAGAATGCATCGGCTCCACTCATTGTCTCTTCCTCTGCTAGTATAGCGCTGAGGATTATCCAAGTACCATCGCCCGCGATGACACGATGAGACAGCTCGCAGCTTCTCAGTGAAGTACAGCTCATTGCTTCGTGCTTGTTCAAAAAGATAAAAAACGATCTTTTTGAACAAGCACTTAAAATAACACAGATAAAAAAATTATTCCTTTTTTTAAAAAATGAAGGATTTTTCCAGATTGGTGTCGAAGAGTTTAGACAACTTCCATTAAAGAAAGGTGGTGATAAAAAAATGGAAGTGGAAAGTAAAACAAAAGATATTTTATCGCAAGCATTGTCTTACGGTGCTTCCGATGTTCATTTCGTCCCGAAGGAACACACTGCCGTCATACGTTTCAGGATTGATGGACAACTGACGGAGATGGAACAGTTGTCGATCAAGTCAATGCTGAAACTTATTGGACATTTAAAATTTGTTTCCGGTATGGACGTTGGTGAACGAAGGCGCCCGCAAAACAGCTCCTTGGAACTCCCCCTCTCCAGCAACATCTGCTCGTTAAGACTATCCACTTTTCCTTCATCTTTTCATGAGACATTAGCAGTACGGCTGTTCCCGCATGAAACCCAGCAAACGTTAGAACAACTCTGTTTATTCCCTTCCCAGGCAAATCAATTACTGCAACTCACCCGTGTCCCTCATGGCTTGATACTCATATGCGGTGCCACCGGTTCAGGAAAAACGACAACGCTGTATACTTTGCTGCACACAAGCTTGTATATGATGAAGCAAAATATCATTACTCTTGAAGATCCGGTTGAAAAAAAGCACGATCAATTTTTGCAGATGGAAATTAACGAACGGGCAGGGATCACATATTCCGAAGGGTTGAGGAACTTGCTGCGGCATGATCCGGATGTCATTATGATCGGTGAAATCCGTGATAAGGAAACGGCACAGCTGGCCGTCAGAGCAGCTCTCACAGGACATCTCGTACTATCTACCTTGCACAGCAGCAGTACTTTAGGTGCGCTCAGGCGATTGCGGGACTTGGGAATAACCGAAATGGAATTGTACGAAACGCTGCAAGGGATCATCGCACAACGGCTTGTGCAAATTGTTTGCCCGTATTGCGGGGAAAATTGCCATCATTTTTGCCGGAAATATCGAACCAGAAGGAGGAGCGCTGTTTTCGAAATCCTGGCCGGTGCAGCATTAACGGAAGCGATCAGCCAAGGCCCCGGCATCCCAATGCCCGCAGTCAAAACATTAATGGGTCTTGTAAACAAAGGCGTTCTTCTCGGGTATATCGGTGAAAAAGAATTATTTCGCTACAGAAAGGGAATAGAAAATGAAAACCAAGGAGTTTCGTCATGATTTGGAGCGGTGTGAGTGGCTGCAGCACCTTTCTTCACTTCTAGGAGAAGGGTTCAGCCTTTCCGAAGCCCTGCTGCTGTTCAAAGAATTTCACAAAGGTGCGAAGAAAGCATGGTGCGAATCAATTTATCAGGCTCTCTCGAATGGAGAAGATTTCTCCACGCAACTGCTTCGTGCCGGCTATACAAAAGATGTTGTCAGCTACCTTTACTTTGTCGAAAAATACGGTGAGTTGAAGCCGGGCCTCGACAATGCCGCCTTATTGTTGAAAAAACGTTATGAGTTAAAGCAAAACATCAGAAAGTTATTGCAATATCCCGTGTTTTTAATCCTCTGTCTTGCCGTGATTATCACCGTGCTGTCGGAAGGTGTTTTTCCGCAGTTTCAATATTTTTTTTCCTCGATGAATCAAGAATTGCCCTGGTTTACAAAATGGATGATATCGCTGCTGTCCGTTTTTCGGCTTCCGTATCTTTTCCTGTTTTGCGTTACGTTGTTGTTCCTGCTTTTATGGCTCCGGCGTAAATCTTCCTATCAGCGGATCATGCTGCTGCTGCGAATCCCCTACTTGCGAACGTATGTCCAATCGATGTTGTCTTATTATTTCTCCACCCAGCTCTCCCCGATGCTTCTCAACGGATTTTCCTTATTTCATGCATTGAAAGTGATGGAAGAGCATTCGAAAATCGATTTTTTCCACCAAGAAGCAAAATCCCTTTCGCTTCATTTGCAGGCCGGCGAACCACTGTCGGAGGTCATTGCCGATAAGGAGCATTATGACAGGCAACTGGCCGCGGTTATCCGCATGGGAGAAGCGAAAGGAAGGCTTGGCTTGGAGTTGGAGCGTTACGCCAATTACTTGTTTCACCGACAATTCGAGAGTCTTCATCGCTTGCTTGCCACGCTGCAGCCTGTTATCTACGGAGCAATCGGATTCATTGTCCTCGTTCTGTTTCTGTCGATGATGCTTCCGATCTTTAGTATCGTGGATGGCTGGTAAAACAATATATCCTCTTGCTTATTCCCTGCGTTGAAAATCTCGGTGATGCTGCATGCAAGTCCAGCGTAAAAGTTGCCGTTCCTCTTCTGTCAGCTTACGTACCAGCTTTTCCTCAAATTCTTTACTCAGTAAGGTGAAAAGCTGCTGATGGTTCACCAACATCCCTCCCGTGACGAAGTCATTACCAGTATTCTTACGTAAAAGTATAGCTTATTCCCTAGAAAAAAAACACACAAATAACGAGATTAATTTTAAAAATTTTAAAAAATCAAAAATATCTTAGGAAGGAAAATAAACGTGAAAAAAATCTTTTACTTGTTACGAAAAGAAGTAAAAAACAAGCGGGGTTTCACCTTGCTGGAAATGATGATCGTCATTGTGATCATTTCCATTTTGCTGCTGATTGCGGTGCCGAATTTAGCAAAAAACAAAGACATGGCCAATGAAAAAGGTTGTGAGGCAACGATTGAACTGCTGCGGGCTCAAAAAACGGCATATGAAATTGAAACAGGAAACACTTTAACTGATTTGGAGACGTTATTGGCACAAAAATATGTTGATAGAATTACTTGTCCGGACGGCAGAACGCCGGACATGAAAGACTTGGATTTTTGACCGATGAGCAGATGCAACAATCAATCCGGGTATACGCTGCTGGAAATGATCGGTGTCGTATTCCTTCTGTCCGCCGCGCTGCTCGTTTGTTTTCCAATGTTTCAGCAAGTCAATGAAGCGAAACATGTACAGTATTTTTTCAAGCAGCTGGAACTGGATTTATATGAGGGACAGATGACGGCAATCCTCGACGGCACGACGGTGGCTCTGGAGTTTTCCAACGACGGTGAACATTATACCGTGAAAAATTTACAGACATCCGTAAAGAAACGGCCTTTTCCGAAAGGAATGACGGTGGTAAAAGGAACATTGGATTTAAACGGCCTGCGTTTTTTGCCTGCAGGTACGATTTCCGGCTCAGGTACACTGAAGTTTTATCACAAACAGGATGTGTACTCACTCGTTCTTCAATTTGTCAGGGGGCGATTTTATGTTGAAAAAAACGGCGGGGTTTTCGTTTATTGAAGTGATGGTTTCGTTGGTCCTCTTTGCATTGACTGTCGGCACCATTTTGCCGGCGGTGGTCCTCGTGCAAAAGGAGCGCTCGGCAATTCGGGAAGAACGGCTGGCAGAGGAGTATTTGCTTGATGTATACAATCGTATTTATTACGAAGGGGAAGCTGTCGCATCGCACCATGTGAGTAAAAATGGTACCGAATACCAACTGACGATTCGGCAGGAACCCGTTGAGGGAGTATGTATTACCTGGAGAGGGAGGAATGCAAGACAATATGAGCGATGTCTTACGAAATAAATCTTCCGCCGGCATGACGATGCTCGAGCTGCTGATTAGCTTCGCGATTTTCATGATAATCTCCTCGATGGTTCCGCTTGTTTTCAGCTGTTTGACCAAACCGGATGTTCAAACGATCTCCCATGAAGAACAAACATTGTTTTTTTTCCAGCTTCAATTAGATTTTCGCTCAAGCAGTGATTTTTGGACAAACGAGCAAGGAACGATTCTCTTTTTTACACGGCCGGCGGATGGCGCGGTAATTCAGTATGAACTGTATCAGGATAAAGTCCGCCGTAGAGTGAACAACGCAGGGCACGAGGTTTTCCTGCAACGGGTAAATGATTTTCAGGTGCAGGCGGAAGCGTTTGGCATTTCTGTCGAAATCAGCGGAAAAGGGGATTTTCACCGCGCTGTCACTATCGTACACCCGCGCTATTTCAGCAACTTAAGCGAGGTGCAGGATAATAATGAAAAATGAAAAAGGAATGGCGTTGCTGTTGACCGTTGTGATGTTATTTGTGTTAACATCGCTGCTGCTGCACCTGCTATCTGTTTATGAAAGTGAAAAGCTGTTTTTGCAAATGGAAAAGGATTGGCATTCGTTGGATCATTTGCTACTGACCGGAATGGAGGAAGTCCTTTCGCTGCTGGAGCAGGGAAAGTCAGGAGACCTGGCCGCAGGCAAGCTGAATTACAGCGATGGCGTAGTACATTATCAAATAACGCGGACAGCCGGAAGCGAGCAGACGATATTTCTGCAGGCAGAACTGTTTTCCGGGAGAACACGCCACGTGAAAATGACGCGAAACGCTATCAGCGGAGAGATCGCACAGTGGGTGGAGGGCGGTTGAACACACTGACAGGATGCCAAGCCATTTCTCTATCCGGAAAAATGCGATTGACGAACATCCGCAAACCTATGAACCGGTCGCTGAAGAACAGCAAAGCTTTTGCAACCGATAAGCATGGACGAGCAGCCGGAAAAAATATTTTAGTTTTACCGGAATAACATCCACGGTTGCAGGCAACGCTGTGACCAGAACACAAAAAGGGAGTGGTTCCTGTGAAGCCAAATGATTACGTAAAGTACTTAACGCAACAGTTTGTCACCTATGTAGATTTGCCAAAAGAAGAGCGCCAGGCGAGAAGAGAAGAAAAACGACTTTTACGGCCGCCGAAGGCGTATCGCTTATTCGGTCTGATTCCGTTCGCTGTTAGTCAAGCGCTGCGGCGCCTGAAAGATGAAAATGCCGACTAATCTTAAAGTGTTTGTTCAAAAAGATCGTTTTTTCTCTTTTTGAACAAATACGAAGCAATGAGCGGGTTTCTCTTCTCAAGGCGAGGAGCAGCGAATGGAGCCATTGCCGCCTCTGTTTTAGCTTTTGAGACATCCACGTCACGCTGCTGTCCAATCAGGCATCGAGAGGGTGGCGATGGCAGTAAAATAATCCGCCGTTAATGATATCGATGTCAATCTTCGGTTCATATTGTGCCCGCAGCGCTTCTTTTTCCTGATAGTATGAATCGGGCTTTTCGTCTTCACCGTCATAAAACGCTTCAAGCAGTTCTTCATCTGCTTTCCAACGTTCCACCGCTTCTTCCGCCCAAATGTGAGCTTCCTGTTCCAACTGCTGTATGAAATACTTTCTGATACGCTCCAGCCCAGCTTCCGGCATGATGACAGGACTGATCGTAAAACAATAATCAGGAATTTGCACCTGAAATTGTTTGTTTTTCAACTGCTCGGCAGCATCGTTGATCATTTCACCGGTTATTAGGCTGAGGCCGATGGAAAAAAAACGATCTTTTTTATGATCGCAGCAATAAGAGATGTTGCCGTTAAGAACGAGCCACGGTTTTAGCGGCAAGGAATTCCCGGCAGGGGAGACTGCCTCATAAAGAAGCGCATATCTGCCAAGCTGTGTTGCTGTCTGAAAAATTTGGTGCAGTCTCGGAGAACCGAAATGGATTTTCTCTCCTTTGATACTTTCGTCGGCTTTTTCTGCATCGGTGATCAGCGTTAACTGATACGGCGCCGGCTGCCCGCCGATTTTTTCAATATAATGCCAGTAAAACGGGCGATTCATCAGCGCTTTATCCATGGCAACCGACAGCTGAATGTGCAGATGACTGTCGGATTCTTCTAAAATCGGACTGTCGTTTTCCAGAAAAAATTGCTTTAAATAGCGGTGTATCTCCGTTCGATTCATGGTCATTCTTCCTTTCGCAACTGTACAACGAGGAGAAGCCTCTTTGATGGATTGGCGGGACTTTCATCAGGTGGAGCAGCGTTTCCACCTGATTCCCCGATGCTTCAGCATACTGAAACGAGGGTTACTCGGCAATAACAGCAGATAGATTATCGAGCTTTACCCGGATTTCTCCTTCGGAATCAGAATGGAGAAGGATGTTGGCTACGTGTTCTTCCACCTGATCTCCCGGCAACTGCTCAAGTATGTCGTCGAGCTTGCCGATGACGTCTTCAAACAAGCCGATTTTTTTATACAAGAGTCCTAAAATATGCTCTTCCACCGTACCTTGAACAGCAAAATTATAAATTTCCACGTCCTCGGTTTGTCCAAGGCGGTGGATTCTGCCGATACGCTGTTCAATTCTCATTGGGTTCCATGGCAGATCATAGTTAATCATTTTATGACAAAATTGCAGGTTAATTCCCTCTCCGCCGGCTTCCGTCGCTATCAGGACTTGGGCATGATCTTTAAATAGCTGCTTCATCCAATCCTTTTTGCTTCGCTTGAAGCCACCGCGAAACGGAACGGCTTTGATTCCGTGCTGCCCTAAAAACCATTGCAAAAACAATTGCGTGGCGCGGTATTCCGTAAATATAATCATCTTGTCGTCGGAGCCTTGGATGAGGGAGAGAACCTGTTCCGCTTTGGAATTGATGTTCACGTTGTTGATGAGCGCCATAATCTCCGCTAGATCGTCCCTGATTCCGGTATGATATTCATATTGCTCTATCAAATTTTTTAATGTCATATAAACGGCTTCCTTGCTGGAACATGCTTCCCGCTGCAGCGTCAGTGTTGTAAACGCCAATCCTTCCGCGATACCGCGCCATTTGGTTTTTAACGAGCTCACGGCAGCATACAATGCTTTCTCATCTTCCGTGAAAAATATTGGTACTGTTTCCACTTTGCGTTTTGGCCAGTTCATCCCTGAATCGGAGCGGCGGTTGCGGACCATCACCTTTTGGATCAGCTGATTCAGTTCGTGTTGCGCGTCTTCCTGTTTATATTTTTGCTCGAAGCTTGATTCGTCACCTAAATGTCCTGGCTTTAATAACGAAATTAAATGAAAAACTTCACTCAATCGATTTTGTACAGGGGTAGCAGTGAGCAGCAAGCAAAACTTTTTTTTCAAACTTTTGACGAACTGATAATTTTTTGTTTTTTTATTTTTTAGCTTGTGAGCTTCGTCGACGATAATAAAATCGTAGTCGATGCTTTGAATCACGGCGGCGTGGGGCTCCCGTTTGGCGGTGTCGATGGATGTTACCGCCACGTCAATTTGTTCCCAGGCTGGTTTTTTTCGCTGTTCGATTGCCGGAATATAAAACTTTTCATTTAATTCGCGACACCATTGTGTAACAAGGGAGGCAGGCACCATAATAAGCACTTTTTTAACGAGACCGCGAATCATATATTCTTTGAGAATCAGCCCTGCCTCTATTGTCTTTCCAAGACCTACCTCGTCAGCAAGAATCGCTTTTCCGTTCATTTTTTCAATCACTGTTTGAGCGGTTTCAAACTGATGGGGAAATACCTCGAGGGACGGTAAATGCTTGGGCGCCTCTAATCCGTAAAATGATTCAACCAGCCGGGATTTCCCTGCCGCAAGAGCCATTTTGAATTGTTGCCAATTTCCCCAATCTTGCGGATGATGAAGTGATTCCAGGAATTTCCCCACCCATTCCTCGTCAAAACGAATATCCGGTATCATCTGTATCTCCTCATTTCCTGTTTCTTTTCTAAAGAATAAAAAGCGATTTTTAGATCAACCACTTGCGTTTAAAAAAAGAATAATGGTACGATATAAATTGAGAAAAGATGGTTGTTTGTTAGTATAGACCTATTTGTGAAATTTCATGAATCAGAAATGACGGATAATTGAATAAAGCGAATGAAAGCAAGGGGAGAGAGCATCTCATTCTTTTAATGTGTGTTCAAAAAGGAGGACATACCAGCGGCAAGAAGGTCGAGGCGCGGCAGGACCGAGCAGCGGAACGTACACTGAACGTACGTGAGCAGCGGAGGACAACGCTGGCGTTGAGATTCGCAGGCGCTGGTTCTCGCACTTTTTGAACATCCTCTTAAAATGTGTGTTCAAAAAGGAGGACACACCAGCGGCAAGAAGGTCGAGGCGCGGCAGGACCGAGCAGCGGAGCGTACACCGAACGTACGTGAGCAGCGGAGGGGCAACGCAACGATGAGATTCGCAGGCGCTGGTTCCCGCACTTTTTGAACATCCTCTACGTAGGGATGTCGCCGAAGGAGCAAGCAGTAGAAGCTGTGAATCTCTCAGGCAAAAAGACTCTTGTTGGACGCACCTCTGGAAAGAGCTTGATAATGAAGGCAAGACACCCAAGGGGCTACCTGCATTTGCAGGGGAAACTCTCAGGTAAGAAAGACAGAGACAGAAGCATGCTGCAAGGCAGGTTTCTGTCTTTTTTTGGCGTTCCCAATAAAAACGTTGCTGCTTCTTCGTAATTATTTCATGAGCACGTTGAAACAGGCAATGGTTTAGTTAAATGAAGAGCAGGAAATTCTATATTCTGACGTCAGGAGATGCAGAAGCAAATACGGTTTATTTACCATCCTTTCCTTGAAGTGTTTGTTCAAAAAGATCGCTTTTTATCTATTTGTACACATTCTTAAAGTTTTTTAAGCGGAGGTGGATTCATTGTCAGGTTTTAAAACGCCATTATTTGATGTTTATCAGGAGTATCAGGGGAAAATCATTGACTTTGGGGGCTGGGATCTTCCCGTTCAATTTTCCGGAATTAAGGAAGAACACGAGGCGGTACGGACGAGAGCCGGGTTGTTTGATGTTTCGCACATGGGGGAAATTGAGGTGAAGGGTAGCAGTGCGCTTACCTTTCTGCAAAAAATGATGACAAACAATGTAGCCGTCGTAAAAGAAAATGGATGTCAGTATAATGCAATGTGCTATGAAGACGGAGGAACCGTCGATGACATTGTTTTGTATTGCCGGGGAGAAAATAATTATTTGCTGGTAGTCAATGCGGCAAACATCGCTAAGGATCTGGACTGGCTAAAGCATCATGCAGCAGGCGATGTTCTTATTCAAAATGTTTCTGACAAGTATGCCCAATTAGCTGTTCAAGGACCGCTGGCAGAACAAATCATGCAAAAATTAACGGCGGCGAATCTTTCCGAAATCCTGTTTTTTCACTTTCGTGACGGAATACAGCTTGCCGGAAAAACGGCGCTGATCTCAAGAACAGGTTATACAGGAGAAGACGGCTTTGAAATTTACTGTAAGCCGGAGGATGCTGCCGACTTATGGAAAGCAATCCTTGATGCCGGGAAAGCGGAAGGAATATTACCGTGCGGACTGGGTGCAAGAGACACGCTGCGCTTCGAGGCTCGTCTGCCGTTATATGGCCAGGAGTTATCAAAGGTTATCACCCCTTTGGAAGCGGGCATCGGCTTTGCCGTAAAAACAGATAAAGCAGCGGAGTTTATCGGGAAACAGGCGCTAACAATACAAAAGGAAAGCGGAGTCCCGCGTCGCCTTGTCGGCATTGAGATGCTGGACAAAGGTATACCGCGGACGGATTACGAAGTGTTTAAAGACGGCAAAAAAATCGGCTTTGTTACTTCCGGAACACAATCGCCGACACTGAAGAAAAACGTCGGGCTTGCACTTATTGATTCTGCTTATCAAGCACTAAACACCGAGCTGGAGGTTCAAGTGCGGAAGAAGCGGTTGAAAGCGAAGGTAATTGCAACGCCGTTTTATAAACGTCAACGCTAAAGGGGGACAATGACCGTGAAATTTCGTTACTTGCCAATGACGGAGCAGGATCGTGAGGAAATGCTCAAGGTGATTGGTGTCGAGAAAATGGATGATTTGTTTGCCGATATTCCGGAGAAAATCCGTTTTAAAGGAGAGCTGAAGCTGGAAGAAGCCCTCGATGAAACAAGCCTTGTGAAAGAAATGAGCCGTCTCGCGAATAAAAACATCCACATTAAAGAATATCCTTCCTTTTTGGGGGCGGGGGTCTATGAGCATTATATTCCGTCTGTCGTAAACCATATGCTGCTTCGCTCAGAATTTTATACAGCCTATACACCATATCAGCCGGAGATTTCTCAAGGTGAATTACAGGCAATTTTTGAATTTCAAACAATGGTGTGTGAATTGACAGGCATGGATATTGCCAATTCTTCCATGTACGACGGGCCGACAGCCCTTGCGGAAGCGGCGATGATGAGTGCTGGACATACAAAAAAGAAAACGATACTTGTGTCGAAAACGGTTCACCCCGAAGCGCGAGAGGTACTGAAAACAAGCGCCAAAGGGCAAAACTTAACGGTTGTCGAAGTAGACGAACAAAACGGCGTCACAGATCTTGAGCAGCTTTCGACCTTATATAATGACGATGTTGCCAGCGTTATTGTTCAATATCCTAACTTTTTCGGGAATATCGAAGATTTAGCCGCTGTCGAAAAGATAGTGCATCAAGGGAAGGCATTGTTTATAGTCTCGGCAAATCCGTTAAGTCTAGGTATTCTTCAGCCGCCGGGAAGGTTTGGGGCAGATGTGGTCGTCGGAGATATCCAGCCGTTTGGTATTCCAACACAGCTTGGGGGGCCGCATTGCGGATATTTTGCCGTCACGAAGAAACTGATGAGGAAGGTGCCGGGCAGGCTTGTCGGTCAGACGACAGATGATAAAGGAAAGCGGGGGTTTGTGTTGACCCTGCAGGCGCGCGAACAGCATATTCGCCGGGAAAAAGCGACGAGTAATATCTGCTCCAATCAGGCGTTGAATGCTCTCGCCGCTTCGATTGCACTGAGCGCTCTGGGAAAGCGCGGAGTAAAGGAAATTGCTTTGCAAAATATCCGGAAGGCACATTATGCAAAAGAACAGCTTCGTAAGCACAACATCGAAATTGTATATGACAGTCCGCAGTTTAATGAATTCGTTATCCGTCTTCCGAAAGCAGTCAGGGATGTGAACAAGGAGCTGCTTACCCACAACATCATCGGCGGTTATGATCTGTCCCGCTACTACCCTGAAAAAGAGCAGCTAATGCTCGTCGCAGTCACGGAGCTCCGCTCGAAGGAAGAAATAGACCAGTTTGCTGCTGTATTGGGGGGAGTCAAATGAAAATTCATGATCAACCGTTAATTTTTGAAATAAGCAAACAAGGAAGAATTGGTTACAGCTTGCCAGAACTGGATGTGCCGGAGACAGACGTCAGCGACTTGCTTCCGGATGCGTTTATTCGCGACGAGGAGCCGGAGCTGCCGGAAGTGTCCGAACTGCAGATTGTCCGCCATTACACCGCCCTTTCACGGAGAAATCATGGTGTCGATTCCGGCTTTTATCCTTTAGGTTCATGTACTATGAAGTACAATCCGAAAATCAATGAGGACGTAGCCCGGTATCCTGGATTTGCTCACCTGCATCCGTATCAGGAGGAAGCGACGATTCAAGGTGCGTTGGAGCTGATGTTTAAGCTGCAGCAATCCCTTGAGGAAATAACCGGCATGGATCAGGTAACCCTCCAGCCGGCAGCGGGGGCACACGGTGAATGGACTGGTTTGATGCTCATTCGTGCCTTCCACGAGGCGAACGGTGATCATCACAGAACGAAGGTCATTGTTCCCGATTCCGCTCACGGTACAAATCCGGCATCTGCCACTGTCGCTGGTTTCGAGGCGGTTACGGTCCGCTCCAATGAAAAGGGACTGGTGGATCTCGATCATTTGCGCGAAGTTGTCGGCGGCGATACAGCGGCTTTGATGCTGACGAATCCTAACACGCTTGGACTATTTGAAGAACAAATTGTGGAAATGGCCAATATTGTCCATGAAGCAGGCGGCAAATTGTATTACGACGGCGCCAATTCCAATGCGATCTTAGGAATCACCCGTCCAGGAGATATGGGATTTGATGTCGTCCATCTGAACCTTCATAAAACCTTTACGACACCGCATGGCGGCGGCGGTCCCGGCTCCGGTCCTGTGGGAGTGAAAAAAGACTTGATCCCGTATTTACCTAAGCCTGTCGTCGTCAAGGACGGGGATGCGTACCGCTTTGATTACGATATTCCTGAGTCCATTGGACGGGTGAAGCCGTATTACGGCAACTTCGGTATTAATGTACGGGCGTATACGTATATCCGAACGATGGGGCCTGCCGGACTGAAAAAGGTGTCGGAATACGCCGTGCTGAATGCTAATTATATGTTCCGCCGGCTGGCGCCATATTACGACGCTCCGTATATGCGGCACTGCAAGCATGAATTTGTGCTGTCCGGAAAAAGGCAAAAGAAGCTGGGAGTCCGGACGCTGGACATCGCCAAACGCCTGTTGGACTTCGGTTACCATCCGCCAACGATATATTTTCCCCTCAATGTGGAAGAATGCTTGATGATCGAGCCGACGGAAACGGAATCGAAGGAAACGCTGGATGAATTTATTGAAGCGATGATTCAAATCGCCAAGGAAGCGGAAGAAAACCCGGAAATCGTTCAGGAGGCTCCGCATCAAACGGTGATTGACCGCCTTGATGAGACAACAGCCGCCCGCAAGCCAATCCTTCGCTACAGCAAGGAAGTACAATAAATCAGTCAAGCAAATGTCAAGGAAATTAAAAAAGCTCCCTCGGTTAATGGAGGCACAGAAAAAGGTACTCATACCTTTTTCTCGATCCCCTCCCTCATTGAATGCCGGGTGAGCTTTTTTCAGTCTGGAAAAGCAATCTTAAATTTCTTTGTGACCATTTTCTTCCTTGCTTGCAATCTTTTGTTAATCAAAAGCAACTCTGCACGGGCAGTAACTGATGCAAATGCCGGGCTATTTTTTTATTTTGCCGCTCCACTTGCGGAAGCCGCCTTTTAACATATTTAAATCTTCGGCATTTCGTTTCTTTTTCAATATTTTTGCCGCTTGAATGCAGCGGGACCCGTTCTGGCAGTATAAATAAACTGGCTTGTCCGGTCTGATTTCATTCATGCGGTGCCGCAGTTGGGATAACGGAATATTGCGGGCTCCGAGGATATACCCTGTTTTAAATTCATTTTCCTCACGTATATCAATGAGCTGGGCCTTACGGTAATTTTCCCGGAAATGATCTTGCTCCAATGTTTTTAAATAGCCCGGCTTCTTTAATCGAAGGAAAATAAAGACCAGTAAGACGACGAGTAAAGCGATATAAATCCACATGCATAAGACACTCCTTTTAGTCTATCTTTATCTCAAGTAAACCCATTATAAATGATAAACGTAAACGGGCATTCATGCAACGATTCCCCTTTATTCTGTTTTGAGCAATCAATTTTGATGTCCGGCCGTTTTTTTGTATGATAAGAAGGAAACTTTTGCAGCAAGCGTTTCTTCCATAAAATGATACGGTACTTTACGGTCCAATAGATAATAGTCAGAATCTTTTTAGAAAGCTTTTTACGGAAAGAGCGGAACTGCGGAAGAAATAGAAGATGCTTCAATAAAAGAGAGGGAATCGTTATGGAAACATGGGCTTTTTTAGATACCGGTTTAAAAGGACCGGCTTACAATATGGCGTTGGATGAAAAATTAATGGACTGGCATCGGCAAAAACAAATACCGCCGGTCATCCGTTTTTACGGATGGGAGCCCGCAACCTTATCCGTCGGCTATTTCCAGAATGTCGAAAAAGAAATAAATCAGGAGGCCGTCAAAGCGCATCAGCTTGGATTTGTAAGACGTCCGACAGGCGGTAGAGGCGTCCTGCATGATGATGAATTGACATACAGTGTGATTGTTTGTGAAAATCATCCGAAAATGCCCGCTACTGTCACCGAGGCTTACAGGGTGATCTCGGAAGGGCTGCTGGAAGGGTTCAAACGGTTGGGACTGCAGGCTGCTTTTTCGATTCCGCGAACAGTGGAAGAAAAGGAACAGTTAAAGCGGCCGCGCTCTGCTGTATGCTTCGATGCTCCTTCCTGGTATGAGCTTGTCGTAGAGGGACGAAAAATTGCGGGCAGTGCACAAACCCGTCAGAAGGGTGTCATTTTACAGCACGGATCGATTATTCTTTCCCTTGATGAGGACAAGCTTTTTGATGTTTTCAATTATCCGAACGAAAAGGTGAGAACGCGAATGCAGCGAGCGTTCAAGAAAAAAGCTGTGGCAATCAGCGACTTAACGTCAAAGCTTATTACCATTGATGATATGAAAGCGTCATTTAAAGCAGGCTTTGAAAATGCTCTCGGTATTACTTTAATTCCATTGGTATTAAGTGCTGAACAGGAAATGGAAACAGTGGAGCTCGCCCGTACAAAGTACAGCACGGACGAATGGAACTTTAAATCGTAACAAACAAGATTGTCGGTGCTCCTTACATACGGATGTGGTAAAAGAATACGAAAAACTTTCCCGCGTGTAGCCAAATGACGAAAAGCATCGGAGTTTTTTGTCGAAAAAAATCTTTTTCTCCCGAAATTCGACAAAACAAGCATTCCTTCTAGTATGTAAAAAGCAACTTTCAAAAAATATCTTTATGTTAAACTATTCATAAAAAATCACTGATTTTCTCCCGTATTCGTATTTTTTTGGCTTTTTTAAAAGTTGACAAATACAAAAGATTCACTCTCGATATCAACATATAGTATTTTTCTATTTAACTATCACACCATATATTGATGATGCTAGATTTCTATGCTATAGTTAAATTTGCATATAATAATGCTGGTATTTGTTTCCAATAAAAGTAAAGCAAGCTTTAATCATTGGAGAAACGACAGTGAGGGACGCTTATCCGTCTCCATAGTTTGACAAATTTTGATTGAAAGGATGCGATAACCTGTGACGACGTCCATGTCTGAAAAGACGATCAACGTGGAGAAGCTGAATTGCGATATTGAGCAGTTTCCACAAGTATTTCCGATCACGCCGGATATGAAATTAAAGCAAAGCGGAGTATCACGTTTAGTCATGTTGGACCGCTATACGTTTAAAGACACGGAGAAAAAAACATTGATGGTAGGGGATTTTGTAGTTCTTACCGTAAAGCCGGATCCAAAATTTCCGGCCAGAGGATACGGCTTTGTCGTTGAGCTTCATTGGGATGAAAGCTATGCCAAAATTGCCGTTGAGGACGAATTTTTAGGTGTGCTGGATGATCCGGAGGAAAAGAAAACGGGAATCGTCACCCGGTCTCTCGATTCTATCGATAAACCTTTAGAGATATATTACGAGCAGATAGCAAGACGAAATGCCCGCGGCTTAGCGGAGGTGGAAGTGGATCCGCAAAAACGGGAAGAATCGTTTAACAAGTTCTATCATGAACTTGTAAACATGAATTTCGTCCCCGCCGGCCGGGTGCTATACGGCGCAGGGGCGGAGACCGACGTGACGTACTTCAATTGCTATGTGATGCCTTTTGTACCCGATTCCCGTGAAGGAATTTCGGAGCATCGAAAACAGGTAATGGAAATCATGAGCCGCGGCGGCGGTGTGGGAACGAACGGTTCTACGCTGAGACCGAGAAGCACGCTTGCTCGAGGTGTAAACGGGAAGTCTTCCGGTTCTGTTTCCTGGCTGGACGACATTGCCAAGCTGACGCATTTAGTAGAACAAGGCGGGTCGCGCAGAGGAGCGCAAATGATTATGCTGGCTGATTGGCATCCTGACATATTGGAATTTATTATTTCAAAAATGCAGAATCCGCGCATTCTCAGATACTTACTCGAAAACACCGAAGATACACAAATACAGCGCCTGCTCAAAGAAAAGCTGAAGGTTACTCCGCTTACTGAGCTGGAAGAGGCGATATATCAAGGCATCTTGAATTATAAACATATGCCCGGCACCGGCGGTTTTGATTCGAAAGTGATCCGGGAAGCCGAGGAAAAGCTGCGCGCAGGCGGAACGTATTCCGTAAATAATCCTGAATTCCTGACGGGGGCAAATATATCCGTTTGTATTACGAAAGATTTCATGGAAGCTGTTGAAAAGGATGCCGATTATCAGCTCCGTTTTCCGGACGTGGAGAACTACAACGAGGAGGAAATGGCGGCGTACAATCGTGAATGGCATCAGTATGGCGATGTCCGTGAGTGGGAAGCGCTCGGCTTTGGCATAAGAACGTATCGAAAAATTAAAGCGAAAGAGCTCTGGAATTTAATCAATATTTGTGCAACCTACTCCGCTGAACCTGGCATCTTTTTTATTGATAATGCCAATGAAATGACGAATGCTAAAGCCTACGGTCAGAAGGTTGTGGCCACGAACCCATGCGGGGAGCAGCCGCTCGCGCCGTATTCCGTTTGTAACTTGGCAGCGGTCAACCTCGCAGAAATGGCAGACCGCGACACGAAAAAGGTGAACTTTGAAAAGTTGAAGCAAACCGTAGCGACTGGTGTACGGATGCAGGACAATGTGATTGATGCCACACCGTATTTTCTGGAAGAAAACACGAAGCAGGCGAAGGGAGAGCGCCGCGTCGGTCTTGGTGTCATGGGATTGCACGATCTCCTGATCCATACGGAAACGGTTTACGGTTCGGAGTCAGGAAACAGGCTCGTGGGTAAAATTTTCGAAGCGATTGCGGTTACTGCTTACCGGACAAGCATTGAGCTGGCGAAAGAAAAGGGTAGTTTCCCGTTTCTTGTAGGGGACACGGAAGAAGAAACACAGCATCTGCGAATGAAATACATCAACACGGGGTACATGCAAAAAATGCCGGAGGATATCCGTCAAGACATTTTAAGGTACGGCATCCGCAACTCTCATTTGCTGACAGTCGCTCCTACCGGAAGCACCGGAACGATGGTTGGCGTCAGCACCGGTTTGGAACCGTATTTCTCCTTTTCTTATTTCCGCAGCGGCCGGTTAGGGAAGTTTATCGAAGTGAAGGCGCAAATTTTGCAGGATTATCTTGATCAACATCCGGATGTTGATCCGAATCAACTGCCGGAATGGTTCGTTTCAAGCATGGACTTGTCACCGGAAGCACATGCCGACGTGCAGTGTGTCATTCAGCGCTGGGTAGACAGTTCATTAAGTAAAACAGTCAACGCACCGAAGGGCTATACGGTAGATCAAGTGAAAAAAGTGTATGAACGTCTTTATAAAGGCGGAGCCAAGGGCGGAACAGTATATGTTGACGGCAGCCGTGATTCGCAAGTATTGACGTTAAAGGCGGAAGAAAACGATATGTATGCTGTCGAACTTGCCGGTGATCCATTGGAGGATGACAAAAATAAAAAGCAGCAGGTTGTATTGGTGGACACGATCGCCGATTTACGAAGCACGTCGGTGACTTACGGCAATGAAGTTGGTGACACTTGTCCAGTATGCAGAAAAGGGACAATCGAGGAGATCGGCGGCTGCAACACTTGCACTAACTGCAATGCGCAGTTGAAGTGCGGCCTGTAATCTACTTGTAATGAGAAGGACGAAAAGTCGTACCGTTACACGTGGGAGTGCCAAAAGGGTGTTTTTTTCCCTTCTGACACTCCCGCGTGTTTTTTACGGCTCTTTCTTTATGTTTAGGACTAAATTGTTGTGGCCAGTTTTTAGTTTATTTTAGAGATTTACTTTAAGGTGTACAAGAGGTTACGATGAAATGTACTTAAATTTTGGGCGTATCAGTTGAATGAGAATATTACCTTTGTTTCTTGGAAAAGCTTAAATAGAGAGTTATGCACTTAATAATGATGTTTTTATTAGAGCTTGTTCAAAAAGGCAATGGCTCCGCTCGATGCACTCAATTCCGCCTAAGTGCTGCCCACGTCCTATGGGCAACGGCGGAATGTCACCATCCTGGTTCCGAGAACCCCACTCGTAGCCGGATTTAAAAGAATGCATCGGCTCTACTCATTGTCTCTTCCTCTACTAGTAGATCTCCGACGTCGATCCGTCGAGGCAACTCGCAGCATTTCAGTAAAGTACGGCTCATTGCTTCGTATTTGTTCAAAAAGATAAAAAGCGATCTTTTTGAACAAATACTATTGGTTAATTTTTTCATTTTTATTTTTGTGGGGATGTTGTCCATGTATTAAACTTTAAACTTTATTATGAAGGATAATACTATGAATTTTTTCTGGTCGCATACCATGTGGTATTTATTGTTAATACTCATCTCTATAATTCAAATCATATACACCCTTTTTCATTCCACAAACCGCTGTAGAACCTTTGCGTTCTATTTGACGCTCGTGGGCCTTCCTCTTTATTTCGAAACAGTGATTCTGATTTTTTTTGACTCGTATGTTTATTATCCAAAAATAATACAAAATCCAAACCTCGATCCATTTAATGATGTGTTAACCGGTAATCTTTTTTCACAATTCAGTGTGTCAGCATCAGCACTGTTATTAGCAGTTAAAAGTAAACCATTTTATTGGCACGTGGTCGTTGCCTCCCTTTATTGTGCGGTGGAGGAGCTTTTTAAAGCATTAGACATATATCATCAACATTGGTGGGAAACCTGGATGACATTCATCGGATTGCTTCTGTTTTTCACAATTGCGAAATGGATGTACACCAGCTTAGTTCGCGGTATTCGACCATTATACTATTACTTCTATATTAATTTAGGTATGTTCCCAATCTGTACTATCTTTCTTTTGTGGGGTGTACTCGATTTATCAGGTCTTATGCGATTTTCAGAAACTTTATTCTCAAACCCCAAAATAAGTCGTTACGGACTTTATTTAATCTTTATTTCTATTTGTTATCCAATTATGATATGGGGATACATACAGCAAAAGTGGATTCGGAAAATTATGTCAATTGCTTTGGTGGTAGTTTTTATATACGCAGGATACAAATGGCATTTACTAATCTTTCAAAGAGGGTGGTACGGGAAAGTTAGCATCCTAATGATTATTTGGATGTATATCTCGGTGTGGGTAATAGACACCTTATACAGAGAACAATGTAAAAAGGTGCCTGTTTAACAGCCCAACTTTTGTGCTTATTTGTGATATAGTTCTATCGGAAATTTAGGTATTCCATTAAAGGGCGCTTTTGTTGAAGAGCGAATCACAGAAAATGCTCAAACTTTTTTACAAAAATTGTGTAATGTTTTGCACATAAAGAACCTGTTTTTTTCAGGACGGGTTCTTTTACGTTCATATAGGATGTGGGTTTGTGAGGTATTTGTGCTCAAACTTTTTTAAAAGCTATAAAGGAAGCCTTTATTTTGGCTTTCTTTCACTTTGTGCATTTCCTCTGCGAGTAGTGTTTGTTTAAAATTTATAGTATAATTTGATAGAATACGGAAGCCAAGGAACATTTGCGCTTTTGTTGCATAGATGGAATAATAAAGGAAGTATTTCGTGTTATTGTTTGGGGGGGACTGCATGCCAACACCGAGCATGGAAGATTATCTGGAAAGAATATACTTACTCATTGAAGAAAAAGGATACGCACGAGTTTCTGATATCGCCGAAGGATTGGAGGTACACCCTTCCTCAGTGACAAAGATGGTTCAAAAGCTGGATCGAAGCGGTTATCTCGTTTATGAAAAATACAGAGGCCTCATTTTAACATCCAAAGGAAAAAAAATCGGCAAACGCCTTGTGTATCGACATGATTTGCTGGAGGAATTTATGAAAATCATCGGCGTTGACAAGGAAAATATTTATGCTGACGTGGAAGGAATTGAGCACCACTTAAGCTGGGATGCCATTGATCGAATTGGCGACCTTGTGCAATATTTTGAAGAAAAACCGGATAGAGTCGATGAATTGCGAATTATTCAAAAGAAAAACGATACTGTCGAGGAGCAGCCTTAGGGCTGCTTTTTTCATTGGGGATGTCTCAAAAGGGTGTTTTTCCCTTTTGAGACACCACCGAAGCAATGAGAAGATTTTCTGCTCATTTTTGTATATCCGTGACACTAAAATATAGTAGGGGGGATGGCGAATGCTAAAAGTAGACGGTGTTTTTGCCGGAGGCGGAATCAAAGCGTTTTCCTTCATTGGTGCATTGCAAGTACTGGATCAAAAGAAAATCTTTTTTGAAAGGCTGGCAGGGACAAGTGCAGGTGCGATCGTGGCAACGTTTATCAAGGCAGGATATACCAGTGAAGAAATCTCACAGCTATTGGACGACTTGGATTTGCAGCAATTGTTGGATCCAAAAAAAAGATCGATTATATTTCCTTTTTACCGCTGGCTTCGTTTATATAAAAAGATGGGGTTTCACAAGGGCGACGCTTTAGAACATTGGCTGTATACTGCATTGAAGAAGAAAAATGTGGTTACCTTTGCGGATCTGCCTACCGGAGCATTGAAAATTATCGCTTCCGATCTAAGCAACAGCCAACTGCTTGTTATACCCGACGACTTACCGCGGTACGGCCTTGTTCCGGAAAGATTTTCAGTGGCGAAAGCAGTTCGGATGAGCTGTTCCTTTCCGTTTTTTTTTGAGCCGGTGAAGCTGACGAGCAGCAGCGGCAAATCTGCCGTCATTGTTGATGGCGGGGTTTTAAGCAATTTTCCCCTGTGGCTGTTTTTAAAGCAGCCTGAAAAAAAAAGGAAGCGGCCGGTTCTGGGGTTTCGGCTGGCGACATCCGCAGACAGATTGGAACCGCGGCAAATTAACAATGCCTTCTCACTTCTCCATTCCATGGTGGAAGCAATGTGGCAGGCACATGATCAACGTTACATTTCAAAAGCCCAAGCGGAAAATATCGTTTTTATTCCTGTGAGAAATATATCTGCCACACAGTTTTCCATTTCCGATGAGGAAAAGCAGGCGCTCATCCAATTAGGTGCCCAATGCACCGAAGATTTCTTAAAAAGCTGGACATATTAGCGGATTACTCGGCAAGGAGCAAAACCATTGCTTTGTTGAACACGCGCTAAAAGTAGGTCATCCGTCTTGAATGCTTATAATAAATTTTCAAAAAAATAAAAACGACTGGAGAAATAAAAGTCATCCATAGGCCGGCAATCACGCCGGTGGTGATTTCAGGAAACGGAAAAATCGGCTCCACGAAACGGTCTATACCGTATATCACCGCAAGGCCGGCAGCGCCGATGATAAAACCGATCAGTTTTCTTAAAAAAGATTGCCGCTGAACATCAAACCTGACTTTGAAGGACTCCAAGGTACTTCCGACGCCAACGCCAAGCAGGATCCCCGGATACAGCAACAGTTCCTCCGCCGGATAAATGATGGCGGCAATAAATAAAGGCAGGATGATGGAGAAGGTTAAAATATACGGCTCAGGCATGCCGCCAATCCAGTCGAGCGTATGATAAAAGGCGTAAATAATGAAGCCGCCGATGACAATCCCGCCGACAACCGAGAAGACAGGTGTTTCAAAAAACAATAAATGGACAACGGAAATGACAGTTGGAGGAAATAAACAAAGAACAGCTTCTGTCCTGTTTCGGGCTAATGGAATAAAGAACGTAAAAAATGTCATGATCGTCTGTACATTTATATGCGTTAACGGAACTGGTTCCGCCGATATATAGATAAGCGGAACATACAGCATGATAATGCAGGAAATGGAAAGTGAGAAAGTCGTTAAATACAGCGCTTGAAAGCCAAACTTTTTATTTACAGTCCAATATATCCCGCCGATCAGTATAAGGGAAAGGAGTATCATCCAGTCCGGAGCGGTGTATATGGTCAGGTGTTCTTCAGCTATTGTTTGATCCATTTTGTGTTCTCTCCTTTCCTGTCTGAACACACTTACTGCAAACAAAAAAACCAAGCCAAGTATGTTAAAACAAAGCTCGGTTCTTTTTTTTGTTTTTCTTCCCTTCAATGACCGTAAGCTTTACATTTGATTGGCGCTTAACAAGAGGTCTTGAAATCCGCTTTTTTTCGCTTTTCTTATTTTTCATGGTGGAAACGGGCTTTTTCATTCCGTTCGTTTTCTGTGTAAAGGAGCTCTGTTTTTGTGCATAGGACATCCTGCTTTGGCTTTGCATGAGGCGGGGCATAATAAATGTCCGGAATACAAAGATCAAGATTGCCAGCAGCCCGACGGTTACCAAAATACGGGTAATAAATGCCCCGGGGTTTTCATATAAAGCAGACCCGATACCTAACAGGGCAAGAACGAATATTGTTAATACAAGGGGGTGGAATGAATGACGAAGCATTATTTTGCACCTCCTAAAATGAATTTTTCGTGGTTCTGATTTGCTGCCAATAACGGTTATTTATTATTTCCGTGTTTGAGCGGCGATGGACATGACCGTATTTTATCTATATTCAAGAGAAACATGCGTCAACCGTTTTTATAAACTCCGAGTGTTTTTTAATGCTTTATATATTCTATTCTACACCAAGTAATCCAATCCCTCTATGAAAAAACAAATAAAATCCTTCCCGATATTATACTATTCCCTTCTGACGGTTAATCTACACTCACTTTTATAAAAAAAGGCAGGTGGGCTCATTTTTCACCGTTTCGTGTCCATGTCCAGCATGCAGGGCAAATTCAAATCAGTAGGATTTTGACAATCAGTGAAAAAGAAAAAACGATTCTGGGTATGCTAAAAACAGAGGTGATGACATGAAGGAAACGGAAATGGAGCAGACGAAAAAAGAGTCAAGCATGTCCTTCAATGCTACGGTGGCACTGATCGGTTTTTTTGGTGGACTTATCTGGAGCTTTGTGGGCTACATAGCTTTTTACTTGAACTTCACTCGAGTCGGCCCAGCGTTGGCATTAATGCCATGGGCGCTCGGGGATTGGAAAAACGGCTGGCTTGGCCAACTAGTGGGCATGTTGTTCATCGCTGTTGTTTCCATCGGGGCGGCTTTTCTCTATCGGCTAATATTTGCTAAAATTAATCAACCATGGCCGGGGATGCTTTACGGATTGATTTTATGGCTTATTATCTTTGGATTATTTCGTCCAATGTTTCCAGGCTTGAAGCCGTTAACAGCATTGGATGCAAATACGATAATCACGAATATATGCTTGTATATCGTGTATGGGTTGTTTATTGGATACTCCATCTCTTATGAATATCACGAGCGTACAGTCCACGAAGGTGAAGCTATTCAAAGCTGATTTCCTGTGATAGAATGTTCCTTGGAACATTCTGTTTTTGTATAGCAGGGACAGTGCGGCAGCACTGGCGCTGCGGCGCGCGAAGCGCAAAAAAAACAGGACAGTGCGGCAGCACTGGCGCTGCGGCGCGCGAAGCGCAAAAAAAAACAGGACAGTGCGGCAGCACTGGCGCTGCGGCGCGCGAAGCGCAAAAAAACAGGACAGTGCGGCAGCACTGGCGCTGCGGCGCGCGAAGCGCAAAAAAAAACAGGACAGTGCGGCAGCACTGGCGCTGCGGCGCGCGAAGCGCAAAAAAACAGGACAGTGCGGCAGCACTGGCGCTGCGGCGCGCGAAGCGCAAAAAAAAACAGGACAGTGCGGCAGCACTGGCGCTGCGGCGCGCGAAGCGCAAAAACGTATGGTTTTACCGGAATGGATGTTATAAGGAGGAGAAACCGATGGACCGTCTGCAAACATTAACCGAGCAATTTGACAAGCACGATATCGATGGCATGCTGATTACGAGCAACTACAACCGCCGCTATATTACCGGATTTACCGGAACTGCAGGAGCGGCGCTCGTTTCGCGTAACGGAGCAAAATTTATTACCGATTTCCGCTATGTAGAGCAAGCCCAGGCTCAAGCAAAAGGATTTGAAGTAGTTAAGCATACCGGCTCTATCCAGGAGGAAATTAACAGGCAGATTCAAGTGCTTGGAATAAAAAAGCTTGGTTTTGAAAAGGATCATGTGACATACAGCGCTTACGATACATATAACCATGTTTTTCAAACGACGCTCGTACCTGTCGGTGGGCTGCTGGAGAAATTGCGTCTGGTCAAGGATCCCGGTGAGCTGAAGATCATGAAAGCTGCCGTTGCGATTGCAGATGCAGCATTTGCGCATATAGTAAACTATATCAAGCCCGGCATCGAAGAAATCGCTGTATCCAATGAGTTGGAATTTTTCATGAGAGCACAGGGAGCTGTATCTTCGTCGTTTGATATTATTGTCGCATCCGGATACCGTTCCGCGCTGCCGCATGGAGTGGCGAGTAACAAAGTCATTGAGAAGGGGGAATTGGTCACTCTCGACTTTGGCGCTTATTATAGCGGCTATTGCTCAGATATTACACGAACGGTGGCAGTAGGCGAGCCAAGCGAAGAACTCAGGAAGATTTACAACACTGTTCTTAAGGCACAGCTGTTAGGCGTTGCCGGAATCAAGCCGGGGATGACAGGAAAAGAGGCTGACGCCCTCACGCGTGATCATATTACAGCGGAAGGCTACGGTGAGTATTTCGGTCATTCAACCGGCCACGGTCTTGGCATGGAGGTGCATGAAGGACCAGGACTGTCCTTTAAATCAGACACGGTCTTACAACCGGGAATGGTTGTTACGGTAGAACCTGGTATATACATCGCCGGGGTTGGGGGGGCACGGATCGAAGACGATGTTGTGATTACCGATACCGGCAACGACATTTTATCCCAATCTCCAAAAGACCTTATCATAATAGATTAAAAAAAGACGTTGTTGTAACGATTTAGGAGGAAAGCTATGATTTCAGTCAATGATTTTAAAACTGGATTAACGATCGAAGTGGATGGCGATATTTGGCAGGTTCTTGAATTTCAACATGTGAAGCCGGGGAAAGGTGCGGCATTTGTACGCAGTAAACTTCGTAACTTAAGAAGCGGCGGTGTCCAAGAACGCACGTTTCGTGCCGGTGAAAAAGTGGCAAAAGCTCATTTGGAAAATCGCCGCATGCAGTATTTATACTCCAGCGGTGACGTGCATACTTTCATGGACAATGAGTCATATGAACAGCTGGAATTAACAACAAAACAAATTGAGGAACAATTGAGATACCTAAAAGAAAATATGGAAGTTCACATCCTTATTTATCAAGGGGAAACACTAGGGGTAGAAGTTCCTAATACCGTGGAGCTTCAGGTAACCGCTACGGAACCGGGAATCAAAGGAGACACCGCTTCAGGAGGAACGAAGCCGGCAACATTGGAAACCGGAATTACCGTTCAGGTGCCGTTTTTCGTAAATGAAGGCGATGTTCTTGTCATCGACACAAGAAACGGAGCATATGTATCAAGAGCATAGCAGAATGCCATTCTGTTGCGATAGATACCACGAGATGTTAAGAAGGGGGTGTCTCAAAAGGGTGTTTTTTCCCTTTTGAGACACCCCCGAAGCAATGAGCCACCCCTCACCGAGATGCTACGAGTTGTCTCATTGTGTCATCGCGCGCGATGGCACTTGGATCGACATCAGTGCAATACTGGCAGAGGAAGGGACAAGGAGCGAAGCCGCTGCATCTTTTCAAAAGCCCGATAGGCGTGGTTTTTTCCTATCGAACGTGCAGCGACGAGCAAAGCTACGATGCCTTTCCCATCGAGTTGTCTCGACGGATCGTCATCTTAGCTGTGCTTGCAGAGGAAGAGACAAGCACGGCGCCATTGCCCTGATTTTTTTCAAGCGTTTTCGCTTTTGACACAGCCACTTTTACGTGGGAGTGTATGAAGTGTTAATATTTATGCGAATGAAAGATGAATAGGAAAGTGTCCTTGTGAAAGAAAACGATGCCTTCATTAACAATAGGTCACCCAACAACAAAATAAAAAACAAAAAATTCTTAAAATTCGTAATATTACCCCTTTATTCCTGATCGCTTTTCGTGTATGCTTATCTATAAACTAATCATAATGTTGCTTTAAGAGTCTGTTCAAAAAGGGAAAGGAGCGGCATGGATGGAAAGCATTTCACTGACAGGCGGCGTTACAGCCAAGTATTATTCTTTTTCTGATCATGTTGTTTGTGTGGACATCAATAAAAACGGAAAGCATATGGGTTCGTTTTGTTCCGACGTGAATCAGTTTCTGGAGTGGGATAAAGAAGAAATGATTTCTCTTATTCAGCAGCACATCAAGCTGGTCGAATCTTCCGCCATATTACGATTGCGGCAGGCAGAAAAATTTCCGCTGCAAGATCAGCTGGAGTTTCAATACTATAAACATACTGAAGATCTGTACTGTATTGAAATTTTACAAGCAGGAAAGGTTGTTAGTACGTTTTGCGTCGATTGCAGTTCGTTTGACGAATGGCTGGAGGATAAAGAACAGCTGTTTCACGTTGTAGATCATTTAATAAAATAATCGGATTGCCGAACAAATTTGCGCTTCCTCGTTTAGAGGTTATTTTTTTGCCGTTTTTTGGCACTCTCCACATCCCTTCTTGTCTCTCATACTTTCCGCCTTTGCCGAAGTTATTGATTTCTTAGTCATAAAAAGGGCTTGCCCTCATATATTCTCAGTAGACACAACATGTCCTGCATGAAGGAGGAAACAGAATGGATCAAGCCTTAAATGTGCTGCCGGAACCGCTACGCATTGCGACTTTGGCATTGCCTTCCGATGTTTTGCAGGAAGTAGAGGAAATCCGCCTTCGAGTCAGCCGGCCGGTGGAATTGCGGACATACAAGCAGACATATCCAGTAACAAGGAATGAGCGACCTTATATTTTTACGGAAACAGATGCTTCGCTCACAATGAGTCTCTTAAGTCAGCACTCCGTCTATCGTTTGGAAGAAGAGCTGAAGCGCGGCTACATCACGATTTCCGGAGGTCACCGGGTAGGATTGGCGGGGCGTGTCGTTATGGAAAAAGGAGAGGTAAAGGGGATCAGGGATGTCAGCTCCTTTAACATCCGTATCGCCCGGCAAAAAAAAGGGGCTGCCGCCAATTACCTGTCGTATTTGCAACAACGGGGAAAGTGGTGTGACACGCTGATCATCGGACCGCCAAAGACCGGCAAAACAACGCTGCTGCGGGATTTAGCGCGGGAGATTAGTAAGGGAAGCTTGAAGATGTCGGCCAGAAATGTTGGTATCGTTGATGAACGTTCAGAGATTGCCGGTGCGGTCAGGGGAGTACCGCAGCACGATTTTGGCACAAAAATAGATATTTTGGATGGATGTCCAAAGGCGGAAGGATTAATGATGATGATTCGCTCCATGAGTCCGGAAGTTCTCGTCGTCGATGAAATCGGCAGAAAAGAGGATGGGGATGCCATCATGGAAGCGGTTCATGCAGGCGTCACGATTTTTGCTTCCGTCCATGGAGAGAATCTTGCAGATGTAAAGCAACGACCTGCCATTGCCCGCTTAATTGATCAAGGCTTTTTTCAACGCGCTGTCGAACTCAGCACTTCTTCCAGGCAAGGAATCGTCCGGAAATTAAACGAACACAAAAAAGTGCAGGTGTAGGAAATGAAACTTCTAGGTGCGATATTTATTATCCTCGCCACGTCTGTTTTCGGATGGGAGATTTCCGGAAGACTGGCGAGGCGTACAAAGCAAATCCGATACTTAATCACTGCCTTTGAAGCGCTTGAAGCTGAAATGGTCTTCGGGATGACACCGCTATCCTTAGCTTGTGAACAAGTAAGTCGGAGGCATGATCCGCCGATCAGTCTGCTGTTCCATGATGTCGCCTCTCGATTGCACAAGGAAGAAAGACCGGCGCCGGACATTTGGAAGACATCGTTAAAAAAATGGCAGCGGAAGACCGACCTCGACAAACCGGAGCTGAAAATACTGGAGCAGTTTGGACAAACGCTCGGCCAGCAGGACTTAGAAAATCAAAGGAAACAAATTCGGCTCGCTGTTTCTTATCTGGACAAGGAAGAAAAGCACGCCTTTGAAAGACAAAACAAATTTTCTTCCATGTACAAGAGTCTCGGATTTTTAGGCGGTGTGTTACTCGTTTTGATCATGCTGTGACGATGCTGAGGAGGAGAATCCATGAATTATGATGTGAGCTTAATATTTCAAATAGCCGGTGTAGGGATTGTAGTTGCGATGATTCACACCGTATTAAAGCAGATGGGGAAGGAAGAAATCGCGAATTGGGTGACGTTGATCGCTTTTGTCGTTGTCCTGTACATGGTGGCCACCGTTGTGGATGATCTGTTTCAAAAGATACGCAGCGTGTTTCTGTTTCAAAACTGAATGGGGTGATGACCTATTGAGATCATTCAAATTGTTGGCTTAGGTTTGATCGCCACGTTTTTAGCGCTTGTCGTGAAAGAGCACAAGCCGATTTTTGCCTTCCTGCTCACTGTTTTTGTCGGAATCATTATCTTTTTGTTTCTGATTGATCAGCTCGCGATGATCATCGAGATGCTGCAGCAGCTGGCTGAAAGAGCCAACATTAACATGGTTTATGTCCAGACGATACTAAAAATCGTTGGGATTGCCTATATCGCCGAGTTCGGCGCCCAGATTGCAAAGGATGCCGGGCAAGGAGCGATGGCTTCTAAAATCGAACTGGCGGGAAAAGTGCTGATCATGGTCATGGCGATACCAATCATTTCCGTTATTATCGAAACAATCATCGGGTTGATTCCAGCATCGTAGGAGGGAGAAGGTTTGAGAAATACATGGATTGTACTTGTCGTTCTGCTATCAGGCCTTCTCCTGCCAGCCACTGCCGGAGCGGAAGAAGACGATTTCGGACAGGACGAGCTTGTTGAAAGGCAGCTGGAGCGGCTTGGTATTGATGAAATCCGCATGTTTTGGGAAGAAGTCATCGAGGAGTACGAAGGATTTTTGCCGGAAAGTCAACGGGGGAGCTTTATGGATTTTATTCGGGGAGACAAGCAGTTTTCTCCTAGTGAATGGATAACGGGTCTGGTGCGTTTTTTGCTGAATGAAATCTTTGCCAACGGAAAATTACTTGGGAATTTAGTGCTGCTCTCCATTTTGAGCATGGTGCTTGCCCAGTTGCAGCAGGCGTTTGAGAAGCACTCCATCAGCAAGGTGGCTTATGCCATCGCGTATATGGTCCTGCTGATCATCGCGTTAAACAGCTTGTATGTAGCAATGGATTATGTGCAAAAAACGATACAGACAATGAGCGATTTCATGATAGCGCTGGTACCGCTGCTGCTTGTGCTTGTGGCATCCATCGGCGGCGTAACCTCCGTGGCGCTGTTCCATCCAATTATTATGTTTCTTGTTCATGCAAGCGGAGTATTTGTTCAGTATATCGTATTGCCGCTGCTTTTTCTGTCCACGCTGCTGTTTATCATCAGCACGATGACGGAGCATTACAAAGTGACGAAGCTGGCGGAATTTTTGAGAAATATTGCCGTCGGCAGCTTGGGGATATTTCTTACCGTGTTCCTCGGTGTATTGTCTGTCCAGGGAGCTACCGCTGCGGTGGCGGACGGGATTGCAGTCAGGACAGCCAAGTTCGTTACCGGGAATTTTATCCCTGTGGTTGGCAGAATGTTTACCGATGCGGCAGATACGGTAATGGGAGCTTCTGCGTTAGTGAAAAATACAGTCGGAGTCGTCGGCTTGGTGATCTTGTTTTTAATCTGTACTTTTCCAGCGTTGAAGGTGCTTGCCATGTCGCTTATCTACTCCTTTACTGCCGCGATATTACAGCCGCTGGGAGGCGGACCGATCATTCAGTGCCTGTCGATTATCGGCAAGTCCGTGATGTTTATTTTTGCCGCCTTGGCTGCCGTTTCCATGATGTTCTTCTTATCCATCACCATCATCGTCGTATCCGGCAACCTTTCGTTGATGATGCGCTGATGATGCATTGATCAATTGTTCAACGTCATTTTTTCGAAAAGGGGGAGAGATTCGGTGAATACCATTACCGCTTGGATCACGAACATCATTATCTTAATATTGCTTGCAACGATCCTGGAGTTGCTGTTGCCAAATTCACATATGCAAAGATACGTCAAGCTTGTTGTCGGACTGCTGCTGTTAATGGTGATGATCCACCCCTTATTGTCTATTTTTCAAGTCGATCCGGAAGAATGGTTAGCGGATTTGGCGGCATGGGATACCGCTGCGGAATCGGAAGAAACTTCTTTTATTGAATCGAAGAAAATGGATATAGAAAAGGAAGGACTTGCATATATTTCTGAACAAGCGGCTGTCCTATTGAGGGAACAAGCATCTTCTGAACTAGAAAAACGTTTTGAGGTGGTGCCATTAGACGTATATATCGAATTTGAACCAGTTTATGAAGAAGAATCATTATCCCTTATAAAAACAGAAGATTTATTGGATAACCTTTCAGGCGTGTATGTTCTATTATCCCCGAAAGATGAAGAGGACGCGCAAAGGGAAGGAATAGCAGTCGTTGAAATCAATCCGGTCAAAATAGAAAAAGCTGACGGCGATCCGGAAGAAGTGGAAGAAGCGGAGAAAACAGCGGAAATCAGAGTGTTTTTAGCAGCGCTCTGGGAAATCCCGGAGGAGAAAATACACGTTCAAATGAAGGGAGGGGAGGAAACAGCATGAGCGATCATAAGAAAGATTCCAGCTGGTTTCAATCCTTTGACTTGAAAAAAACCAAAGGAAAAAAATTGAACATGAAATATTTAGTTGTCCTGCTCATCATCGGTGTGATGTTTATGATGATCGGAAATTTATTGAAACCGAACGAAGAACCTTCTTTTGTCCCGACAATGAATACAACAGAGGAGGAACAGCCTTCCTCCGAAGTCTTTAAGTCAGATGATCGACTGGAAGAACACTCGACAATGTCTGAATATGAAGCTTTTTATGAACAGCAATTACAAAAAGTGCTCGAGGATGTCGCCGGCCTTTCCAATGTATCGGTTATTGTTAATCTTGCGGAAACAGAAAGAACCGTTTATCAGGTGAATCAAAATACAAAGGAACAAATAACAGATGAAACGGATCGCGAAGGAGGAACAAGAAAAGTCGAAGACCGCACGAAAGAGGAGCAGGTAGTTACGGTAAGAAGCGGTGACAAAGAAGAGCCGTTGGTTGAAAAGGTGGAGAAGCCTGAAATACGCGGGGTGCTCATCGTTGCCAACGGCGTCGAGAATATTCAATTAAAATCATTGGTTATTGAAGCAGTCAGCAAAGTGTTGGATGTTCCGTCGCATCGTGTATCTGTGTTACCAAAGAAATTGAAGGAGGAATCTTAAATGGTGCTTAAACGGCAAACAGTCTGGTTGTTAACGATGCTAAGTTTAATTATTGTTCTTTCCGTGTACTACATCTCTATGGACAGGATGGATAAACAGGCGATGGAAGAGGAAGCTGAAGGACATCATGGGGAAACGGCCGATACAGGGGAAGATCAGGAAAATCAAAATCTTAATCTATTTGATGATGATGAATTAACCTACATCGAAATTGAAGAAATTGACGATATCGATGATTTCAGTTCGCTTTATTCAGGTGTTGACAGCGTATCGGAAATGTTTGACGTCATCCGGTTGCAGCGGCAAGATTCACGCAGCAAAATGAGGGAAGATTACCGCGCAGTAATTGAATCCGTTGAAGCCACGGCGGAGATAAAAAGTGAAGCCTTTGATAAACATGAAAATTTATATACGCTTCAGCAAAAAGAGGAGAGCTTGGAAACGCTGATTAAATCAAAGGGCTATGAGGACGCGTTGGTGATTGCCGAAGATGATACGCTCAAGGTCTATGTCAAAGCCGATGAACTTACAAAAGAGGAGACGGTGGAAATTATGATGCTCTCGTATGACCATTTAGGGATCGAGGACATCCGGGTCGGCTTTCAATCCGATAAAAATTAACGAGATGGTCGCTCAAATGGGGAACGACAAGTATCCTGTTGAAGCGACCTTTTTGATACATCGATCAAATTTAAATCGGCTGCATATTTAAACGATTATTATGATGAGGATATGGAAAGGCTGAAAAGGGGAGCATGTCCAAAGGTTTCTTAATGGTTAGACATGATTTTATTTTCCCTAAATGGTATAATACAAAATTGGAACAGCCCCCCTTTAAAGGATAACAAATAAAGGGATACATAGTTTTGAAAAGGGAGAGATGGTTGATGGAATGGTCTGACTTGACAGAAGGCGCGAAAGCAGTATTAGAACAAACAAGAAATATAAAAAATGATAAAATTCAGATCGTTGAGTTTGAGGTTGGTTTTCAACAGGAGCCGGAAGCAGCCGGCGATGCTGAACCGATCTCCATTCAGGAGGAAGATTATCAAAGCCTCAAACGTTTCACCCAAGAAAATGAATACGGTGATAAATATCATATGGCAAGAAATAAAAGCATTGTAAAGATCGTTCTTTTGGAAAAAGGGAAAATTCCGGAAAATTTATCGGAATTACCGGTTTTCCGCGAATACAAAAACCAAAAATGATCTAGTCTGTTATTGCCCTCATGTCGGGGCTGAGGAAGTTTAAAGAGAGGGTCGGTCGCACGAAGCTGAACGTTCATCGTATGTATGTGAGCCCGGTGGCCCACAATTGTATGCGTCCCGCACATTTGAACATCTGCATTACTGGTGTCCTGAAGAGGTTGTTTTTGACCTTTTCAGGACACCTCCTTCTCCATAACACGCGGCCCTAAACGGGTACCATTGTCACATTTAAAATAAACCCGGCGCTTCCCGGTTTAGCGGTGTCTTGTTGATACAGGAACAAGATGGTAATTGCAGGCTGGAAAAAGCGACTTTCGATTTATTGACAATGCACGATTGATCGTTGCGAAAATGTTCAGCAGAAAAAAAATCAGCCTTTTGAAACAACCTAGGAAAAAAAGGTTTTCATTTTAAATAATTTGATGTAGCATAAATTTAGTACTAACTCATAATACAAACTAAAAGCCATAGCTTCATGTGTTCGATCAACAAGAAATTAGAAATTGAACCATACGGAAAGTTGTCTAGGTGTAGCGCTTAATTTAAGGAGTGACGAAAATGCTGAAAATCCAGGAAATTCGAGAATTAATTAAATTAATCGATCAATCAAACATTGACGAATTCAAATTTGAACAAAACGGTTCAAAAATAACGATGAGAAAACAAGCAAATGCTGCAGGGAATAAGCAGCAGGTGGTGTCGGAGGGAAGAACGGCGGCGGTATCGCAGCCAGTGATTCAGGAGACGGCGCCGATTCAGCAGGAACCGGCGGCAGAAGCGGTGCAGCAGCCAGCGGCGGCTGCGAATACAGAGCGAAGCGAAAATATGATAGTCATCACTTCACCGATGGTAGGTACGTTCTATCAAGCGCCGTCTCCAGAAGCTTCTCCATATGTGAATGTCGGGGATAAAGTCAGTCCGGAAACGGTTGTATGTATTGTGGAAGCGATGAAGTTAATGAATGAAATTGAAGCGGAAATTAATGGGGAAATCGTAGAGGTATTAGCAGAGAACGGTGAGCTTGTCGAATATGGGCAAGAACTGTTTTTGGTCAAAAAAGGCTAGGGGATGAAAAGATGATCAAAAAGGTATTGATTGCGAACAGAGGTGAAATTGCTGTTCGTATTATTCGCGCGTGTAAAGAATTGAACATCAAGACGGTAGCTATTTTTTCGGAAGCAGACAGCGACGCGTTGCATGTGCGTCTGGCAGACGAAGCGTATTGCATCGGTCCAACGGCCTCATCAGAAAGTTATTTGAATTTTACTAATATTATGAGCGTGGCTACATTGACCCAGGTGGATGCTATTCATCCAGGCTACGGATTTCTTTCAGAAAACGCCGCATTTGCTGAAATTTGTGCGGAATGCGGAATTACCTTTATTGGTCCGACTCCGGACGCCATCACGCAGATGGGGACAAAGGATATCGCACGGACGACAATGCAAAAAGCTGGAGTTCCCACAGTGCCAGGCTCCGACGGTATTATTGAAAGCGTGGAGGAAGGGATTTCCATCGCGGAAGAAATTGGCTATCCGGTGATTATCAAAGCCACTGCCGGCGGCGGCGGTAAAGGCATCCGGGTGGCAAGAGATCAGGCGGAGCTGCAGAAAGGGATTTCCATCACGCAAAAAGAAGCGAAGCTGAATTTTGGCAACTCAGGTGTTTATCTAGAAAAATATATTGAAGATTTTCGTCATGTGGAAATTCAAGTACTTGCTGATAAATACGGGAATGTTATTCATTTAGGGGAGCGGGACTGTACTATTCAACGGCGACTGCAAAAGCTCGTGGAAGAAACACCTTCCCCGGCCATTAATGAAGAGAAGCGGCGGGAAATGGGTGAAGCAGCAGTCCAGGCTGCGCTGGCCGTTAACTATGTGGGCGCAGGAACGATTGAATTCATCTATGATCACCGCAACGGTAATTTTTATTTTATGGAAATGAATACCCGCATTCAGGTGGAACATCCGGTGACGGAAATGGTTACAGGTATCGACCTGATAAAAGAGCAAATATTGGTTGCATCAGGAGAGAAGCTTTCATATACTCAAGAGGAAGTTACTTTTAAAGGATGGGCGATCGAATGCAGAATTAATGCGGAGAACCCTGACAGAAATTTCATGCCTTCCCCTGGAAAAATCGGGATGTATTTACCCCCGGGCGGCTTTGGAGTCCGTGTAGACAGTGCTGTTTTTCCGGGCTATGTGATTCCTCCGTACTATGATTCCATGATTGCGAAGCTGATTACATACGGAGACACGCGGGAGGAAGCTATTGCAAAAATGAAGCGTGCATTAAGTGAATTTGTGATTGAAGGTATAGACACAACGATTCCGTTTCATCTTCGCTTGTTTAACCATGAAGTCTTTGTACATGGCGACTTCAATACCAAATTTTTGGAGGATTATCCTTTAAAGCAAGAAGATGATGCTTGATTTAGATGAAGGAGGCGGGACAATGAAAGAGAGTCATTTAATCCACCTGGCGGATGACAAAGAGGAGCTTGGCAAAGTAGAAATTTCCCCGGAAGTTATCGAAGTTATTGCCGGACTTGCGGCTTCTGAAGTAGAAGGTGTCGCAACCATGCGTGGAAACTTTGCGTCAGGTGTTGCGGAACGGTTGGGCAGAAAAAACAATCACGGCAAAGGCGTAAAGGTCGATTTAAAGGAGAATGACATCAACGTTGATGTTTTTGTGATCATCAGTTACGGCGTTTCCATTCCGGATGTTTGTAAAAAAATTCAGGAAAATATCTTTCAGACATTAAAAAACATGACGGCGATTGAATTGAAGGAAGTAAATATTCACGTTGTCGGTGTTCAGTTGGAACAAAAAAGCGAAGCGGATCATGGGAAGAAAGATAAGGAAGATTAAGTCATTGCAGCAGTGCCGGCAGGGGGTGTCTCAAAAGGGGAGTTTTCCCTTTGGAGACACCCCCGATGCAATGTTGCTCCCGGAAAAATAGCGGTATCATAGCGGTATCGTTTCCGATATTGGACGGAGCAGTTAGGATGTTTATAAAATACGAAAGCTTTTCTGTTTAAGTGTTTGTTCAAAAAGATCGTTTTTTATCTTTTTGAACAAGCGCCAAGCAACAAGCCATGCTTCACTGAGAAGCTGCGAGCTGTCTCATAGTGCCATCGCGGGCGATGGTACTTGGATAATCCTCAGCGCTTTACTAGCAGAGGAAGAGACAATCAGTGGAGCCGATGCATTCTTTTCAGGCCGGCTGTGAGTGGTTTTCTCGGAGTCAGGATGACGACATTCCGCTGTTACTCACAGGACGTGAGTAGTACTTAAGCGGAATTGGAGGATGGCGACATTCTGCCGTTGCCCATAGGACGTGGGCAGCAGTTAGGTGGAATTGGGCGCATCGTGCGGAACCATTGCCTTTTTGAACAGACTCTTTAAACAAACAAATACATGACTGCTGGGGACTTGGCCAAGTTTGTATTCCGAAAAATTTATGCTATCATCATCTTGACAGGGTAAAATATTATAAGTGTTTGTACTAAAGGAGATATATGAATGAACCGAAGAGTAGCGCGGATAAAAGCAGTTCAATCCTTGTACCAAATTGAGATGACAGATGTTCATCCGGAGGATGCCATTCAGACCGTGTTGGAAAAAGGAGAAGAAACGTCGGCTTTTCTGTCCGCATTAGTTAATGGAACACTCGAACATCAGGATGAGATTGACGAGCTGTTAAAAGGAGCATTGAAAAATTGGACGCTGTCACGAATTTCGCGGGTAGACCGCGCCATTTTAAGGATGGCCGTTTATGAAATGAAATGGCAGGAGGACATACCGATCAATGTCAGTATCAACGAGGCGATTGACATCGCAAAAGGGTTTACGGGGGAAGAAGAAGCAGGCCGCTTCGTCAACGGTGTTTTATCCACCGTTGCAAACAGATTATAGCGATTTTTGTCTTGGCTGTTAGTGAATGCAGGAGGCAGCTGGGAAACATCACTTTTCTAAATTACAAACATCATCTAGGGGGAGAAAAAATGTCAGCGATCATTATTTCCGGTAAAGAATTGGCGAAAGAAAAACGTGAGCAGATGAAAGGGAAAGTAAAACAATTAGGCGGAAAAGGCGTTGTTCCCGGCCTGGCGGTAATTTTGGTTGGAAGCGATCCGGCATCGCAATCCTATGTTCGTTCAAAGCAGAAAGCATGTAAAGAGATCGGCATTCACTCGGAATTGGAGGAATTGCCGGAAACGGTCTCCGAGAAGGAACTGCTTCAGAAAATCCACGCGTTAAACAATGCGCCGCACATCCACGGAATATTGGTTCAGCTGCCGCTGCCAAAGCATATTTCCGAAAAAGCGGTCATTGAAACCATTGATCCGGCGAAAGATGTTGATGGCTTTCATCCGATTAATATCGGCCGCATGATGACCGGACAGGAAGCATTTTTGCCGTGCACGCCTTTCGGAATTGTCGAAATGATCAAAGCGCAGCAAATCGACATTGAAGGAAAGCACGTCGTCGTTGTCGGGAGAAGCAACATCGTTGGCAAGCCGGTCGGGCAGCTTTTATTGAACGAAAATGCAACAGTTACATATTGCCATTCCCGGACGAAAAATATGAAGCAGCACACGAAAGCAGCAGATATACTTGTGGTGGCAGTTGGTAAAGCACATTTTCTCAACCGAGAGTACATAAAAGACGGAGCAGTGGTCATCGATGTCGGGGTGAATCGCACGGAAGAAGGGAAGCTTGTGGGCGATGTTGATTTTGAAAGCGCAAAGGAAACAGCTTCCCACATTACTCCAGTACCTGGCGGTGTCGGTCCGATGACGATTACAATGCTGCTGCATAACACGATTATCTCTGCCGAACGTACGCTGCGATAAGGGAGCAGGAGTATTTATGGGACAAGACTATTTGTCTGTAACCGATCTAACAAGAAAAATCAAGCGGTTGATTGACGGAGAAACGGGCTTGCAAAACATCTGGATTCGTGCCGAAATATCGAATTACAAGTACCACAGCCGCGGACATATGTACTTTACATTGAAAGATGAATCCGCGCGAATCAATGCTGTCATGTTTGCCGGAAACAACCGATTTTTGAAATTTCGGCCGGAAAACGGAATGAACGTCCTCGTCCGCGGAGATACTTCCGTTTATGAGCCGCACGGCGTTTATCAATTTTATGTAAAAGAAATGCAGCCGGACGGCATCGGCAGCTTGTATTTGGCTTACGAAGAACTGAAGAAAAAGCTGGAGATCGCCGGATTTTTCTCTGCAACGCGAAAAAAACAAATCCCGCCAATACCGAAAGAAATAGCGGTGATCACCTCGCCGACAGGCGCTGCTGTTCGCGATATCATCACGACGGTACAACGGCGGTTTCCCCTTGTGAACATCACGCTGCTTCCGGTGCTGGTGCAAGGTCCTGAGGCTGCACCTTCCATTGCGCAGGCAATTGCCAATGCCAATGCCATAAAGAAATTCGATGTCATGATTGTCGGAAGGGGCGGAGGTTCATTGGAAGAGCTTTGGGCATTTAATGAACAGATCGTTGCTGAGGCAATCTATGAATCACGTATTCCGGTGATATCTGCGGTTGGTCATGAAACAGATGTAACGATCAGTGATTTTGTTGCCGATTTAAGGGCGCCGACACCGACTGCAGCTGCCGAACTCGCCGTGCCGGATATCCTGGAACTACGTAAAAGCATCATCGAGCGGAAACTGCGGCTGCAACGGGCGATGCATCAAAGGCTGGCTGTAGAAAAGGAACGGTTGAATTTTTTGGCGAAATCCTATGCCTTCCGCTATCCGAAACAGTTGATAGACCAGAAGGAGCAGGACTTGGATCGTCTTGTGGAAGCAGTGAGAAGAGAAACCTTCCGGATACTGGAAAGAAAATCGGGAAAATTAACTGAACTGCTTGCAAGAGTGGAGCGGGTTCATCCAAAACATCGTCTTCATGATGAAAAAATGCGAGTTTCGAAAGTGAACAAAGCGTTGTCACGGGCGATAAAACAGACATACGACAACCAAGAAAATAAATTTGTGTTCCTGCTGTCAAAGCTTGAAGTCTTGAGTCCGTTGAACATGATGAAACGGGGCTATAGTTTGGTATACGGGGAACAGGAGCAAATCGTGAAGCAGGTGGATGATGCTCCGGTAGAAACGACAGTGACAATACAGCTGCAGGATGGACAGCTGTTATGCCTTGTACAGGATAAGACATATGGTGAACTTCCAAATGGGAACTGGAGTGATGGGAATGACGATGGAAAATAGTAGCCTGACATTTGAACAAGCGATGGAAAAGCTTGAAAAAGTAGTCGGTAAGCTTGAGCAGGGAGATGTACCGCTGGAAGAGGCGATCGCCATGTTTCAAGAAGGAATGAAGCTTTCAAAGTTTTGTCATGAACGTCTCCAACAAGTGGACAAGCAAATGGCACAAGTGCTGACGGAGGACGGAGAAATTGTTCCTTTCCGAGTCGCTGAGGAGAACACAGAGTGATGCCTCAAGTGTTGGCTGCATTTTTACAGGAGGCGAGAGAAAAAATCGAGCAGCACCTTCCCGAATACATCGAAGGGCTTAACGCGCCCACCGTTCTTAAAGAGGCGATGACCTATTCCTTAAAGGCAGGCGGAAAGCGGTTAAGGCCAATCCTTGTCCTGGCAACATTAAAGAGCTATGGCAAGCCGTTGTCATTAGGATATCAAGCAGCGGCAGCCATTGAAATGATTCACACGTATTCCTTGGTTCATGATGATTTGCCGGCGATGGACGATGACGATCTACGAAGAGGAAAACCGACAAATCATAAAGTATACGGGGAAGCAATGGCGATTTTGGCGGGAGACGGTTTGCTGACTTACAGTTTTCAACTGCTGGCATCGGCGAACATGCTATCCACCGACATGAAGCTCGAACTCATCCGCCGCATCTCGCAAGCAGCCGGGCCTGCCGGGATGGTCGGCGGGCAGGTGAAAGATATGCTAGGAGAAGGCCGGGAGCTGGACGCGGAGCAACTGCAGCAAATTCATCATCACAAAACCGGTGAATTACTCTCTGTATCCGTGGAGGCGGGAGCGATCATTGCCGCTGTTCCCGAAAAGGAAAAAATCGCTTTGCGGGAGTTTGGAAAGCAGCTTGGGATTGCCTTTCAAATTAAAGACGATATTCTGGATGTCGAAGGGGATGTCAGGGAGCTCGGAAAACCGGTAGGCAGCGATGAAGTAAACAACAAAAGCACGTATCCGAAGCTGCTTGGATTGGCGGGTGCAAAAGAAAAATTACTATCACACATAGCCGAAGCAAAAAAATGCTTATACAAGACAAGCATGGATCATACATTATTAATAGAATTAACCGATTATATCGGAACGCGTACAAAGTAGCAGCCTTCGCCTTCTTCCAATTGAGGAAAAGCTATACTCGGAAAGAAAAGGTTGTACGTTGTCTGAGAGGTCAACCATCTGCTATAATAGATTTACCGAGTGGTGCAGTATTCTAGTCGGTTCTCCATTTTCGAAAGCGGGCCTAAAAATCCGCTAAAGGGCACATCGATGAAGTTCCTAGTTTTGGCTTGAGGCGCCCAGCCTTGGGTCATTACTGGGAGTAAAGGCTGTAGGGCGATCCACAAAGGCATGTGGGCGTTGACCCTGCAACCGCGGAGGCCTTTCATTCCGGTAACAGTACCCGCTGTTGCTGTCATGAAAGGTATGAACCTGCGATGCAAGTTTGGGAACTTGTTAGCAGCGTAGCCTGCCTTGAGTGGAGTCAGAGGGGATTATGAATGCTAGGTTGTATACACAGCAATCATTCATATGAAATCTGCTCTGCAAAAGAGGATAGAGAGTGGGAAGGAACTGTTGAGGAAAACTCCTAGACTGTTCCACGGTGGGACATTTAAAGGGGATTATAGTGCGTGCTAAGTGGTAATCCAGTCTGACGTTTGGCGACAGCGTCAAGGCAGGTTTAAAGGGAAACCGTCACAGCGGCGACGCTGAGGTACCTGCTTGGGAAAACCTACTGGACCTAAGACGCAGTTTTTACTCTTTAAATGACCACTCGGGTTCATACATATCAGTTTGAGAATAGGACAGATGATTACTTATGAAGGATTCTTTAAGGAAATCTTTGAATTGGAGCTTGATGATAGCCGTTATCACGTTAGTGTTGGCGGCTCTTTTTGCTGTTGTATCGACGATGATTCTCAGCGGTGTTTCCTGGGGGATCGGCATGCTGGTTGTTTTTGTGATTGTGTTAATCGGCGTATTGTTTGATACGATCGGAGTAGCGGCAACTGCCGCCAGTGAAAAGCCGTTTCACGCAATGGCTGCAGAGCGGCTGCACGGTGCGAAGCAGGCCGTTCATATCACGAGAAATGCCGACCGCTTCGCTAACTTTTGCAATGATGTCATCGGCGATATTACCGGAGTGATCAGCGGTACCGCCTCCACGTATGTCGTTGCCCGCCTTTCCTTGCAGTTGGGATACGATGAAGGCTCAACGATGCAATTTATCATCAATGTATTGTTCATCAGCGTTGTAGCGGCGCTGACTGTAGGTGGAAAATCGGTTGGAAAAACGCTGGCAATCCAGTACTCCACGCAAATCATCTATCAAGTGGGTAGATTATTTTATTTTTTAGAGGTAAAATTGAAAATAACCATATTTAATGGTAAAAAACGCAGGAAAAATGAAAATAAGAAAAATAAACGAAAGTGAGGGTTTTTCTTGGATTTGGCTAGCATTAAAGACCCAACATTTCTTAAGAAATGCAGCAAAACCGAATTAAAAGACCTTGCACAAGATATACGTCACTTCTTAATTGAGAAATTGTCAGTAACCGGGGGGCACCTCGGTCCGAATTTGGGCGTTGTGGAACTGACATTAGTTCTGCACCAGCTTTTTGATAGTCCTAAAGACAAGCTTTTATGGGATGTAGGTCATCAGGCGTATGTCCATAAAATATTGACAGGCCGAGCGGCACAATTTGATCAACTGAGACAGTACAAAGGTCTGTGCGGTTTCCCGAAAAGATCGGAAAGTGAACACGATGTTTGGGAAACGGGCCACAGCTCCACTTCCTTATCTGCGGCGATGGGCATGGCTGTTGCGCGCGACATGAAGGGAACCGATGAAAAGATTGTTGCAATCATTGGTGACGGCGCCTTGACCGGAGGTATGGCCTTGGAAGCGCTTAACCACATTGGACACGAGCAGAAGGATTTAATCGTTGTTCTCAATGACAACGAGATGTCGATTGCACCGAACGTCGGGGCGCTTCACAGCATCTTAGGCCGATTAAGGACCGCCGGAAAATACCAAAAGGCGAAGGAAGAACTGGAGATGCTGATCAAAAAGATCCCGGCTTTCGGCGGGCGTTTGGCGGCGACAGCAGAGCGAGTCAAGGACAGTCTGAAATATTTGCTTGTATCAGGGATTTTCTTTGAAGAATTGGGCTTTACATACTTAGGCCCGGTGGACGGTCATGACCTTGATGACTTAACGACAAATATGAAATATGCCAAGAAAACGAAAGGACCTGTACTTATCCACGTCATCACGAAAAAAGGAAAGGGGTACGCTCCTGCGGAAAATGATGAGAAAGGGACGTGGCACGGTCTCGGACCATACAAAATGGAATCAGGTGAAGTTGTGAAAAATCCGGGTCCGCCGAGCTACAGCGGTATTTTTGCCGAAACGCTGAAGAAGGCTGCCCGGGAAGATGAACGCATTGTAGCACTAACGGCGGCGATGCCCGGCGGTACAAAGCTCGATCAATTTGCAAAAGAATTTCCTGAGCGGATGTTTGATGTCGGCATTGCCGAGCAGCACGCAACTACAATGGCCGCGGGGCTGGCCACCCAGGGAATGAAGCCTGTCTTTGCAGTATATTCTACCTTTCTGCAACGCGGTTACGATCAGGTAGTACATGACGTCTGCCGGCAAAACTTAAATGTTTTCTTTGCCATTGACCGGGCTGGACTTGTCGGTGCCGACGGCGAGACTCACCAGGGTGTATTTGATATCGCCTATTTAAGACATCTGCCGAACATGAAGATTCTGATGCCAAAGGATGAAAATGAACTGCAGCATATGGTCTATACAGCAGCAAAATATAGCGAAGGCCCAATTGCTGTCCGCTATCCGCGCGGAAACGGCTTCGGAATGAAGCTGGACGTGAAACTGAAGGAACTGCCGATAGGAAAATGGGAAGTCATTAAGGAAGGCGGCGATCTAACCATCCTTACCTTTGGGACAACGATTCCGATGGCGATGGAAGCAGCGGGGGAATTAGCAAAAAACGGGTTTAGCGTCGAAGTAGTCAACGCGCGGTCGATTAAACCGATGGATGAAGAGATGCTGGCGCAGCTGGCGATGAAAAACCGGCCGATCCTTACCGTAGAAGAGGCTGCTTTGCAAGGCGGCTTCGGAAGCGCGGTACTGGAATTTTTCCACGACAATCAATTCCATTCGATGATTGTTGAAAGAATGGGGATTCCGGACAGGTTTATCGAACACGGCAGTGTCTCCAAATTGCTGGAGGAAGTCGGCATAACCGTTCCGGAGATCGTTAACCGGGCAGAAAAAATTCTTCCAAGAAAGAGGCAGCGGGCTTAACCGATGGAAAAAAAACAACGGATAGATGTATTACTGGTGGATAAAGGTTTGTCAGAAACGAGAGAAAAAGCAAAGCGCTCGATTATGGCAGGGCTGGTTTATGCCGACGGGGACCGCGTGGATAAGCCGGGAACGAAGGTAAGTACCGACAGTCATATCGAATTAAAGGGGCAGGCGATTCCCTACGTAAGCCGGGGTGGTCTGAAACTGAAAAAAGCGATTCAAGCATTTCAATTGACGCTTGAGGATAAAATTGTCCTTGATATCGGGGCATCTACAGGCGGATTCACCGACTGCGCTCTGCAGGAAGGGGCAAAGCTTGTCTATGCCCTTGATGTCGGCTATAACCAACTGGCATGGAAGCTACGCCAAGATGAGCGGGTCATCGTGATGGAGCGAACGAATTTCCGTTATGTGACGGCAAAGGATTTTCAAGAGGGAGCGCCGGATTTTGCAACCATCGATGTGTCGTTTATTTCCCTCAAACGGATACTCCCGGTGTTAAAGATGATCATTAAGCCGGGCGGGCAAGTCTCCGCATTGGTGAAGCCCCAGTTCGAAGCCGGCCGCGAAGAAGTAGGGAAAAAAGGAATTGTCCGCGATCGTCAGGTCCATGTGAAAGTGTTGCAGGAAATCATTGCTTTCGCTGAAGAAGTCGGCTTTGAAGTACGGGGGATAACGTATTCGCCGATCAGGGGCGGTGAAGGTAATATTGAATTTTTGCTTCACTTAACAGCGGCAGCAACGGTGACGGAAAACGAAGACATTCGTGATCAGGTGGAAACAGTTGTTAACGATGCGCACCAACTGAAACAATAATGATACAAGGATGTGGTATTGGTCGGATTCTGTTTCCCGGACTTTTGAAACGCCTCCCTTTATAGTCTTGCTTCATCGGTATCTCCAAAGCCTGATTTTCAGCTTTGGGGATACCTTCTTCTTTTCCCAGTTATTACGGATAAAGAAGTCACGACTAATGGCGTTTTTCCGAGTGACAATCGGTGACTTTCATCGAAGTGGAAGAATCTCTTTTTTATATCATTGTATAAAAATAAGAAATCGTATAATATACGAAGTATAAGTGTTTATCCAAAAAGATCGATCTTCATCTTTTTGAACAAACACGATGCAATGAGTGGAGCCGATGCATTCTTTTCCAGTCAGCTATGAGTGATTTTCTCGTAGCTGACGCATCGCGCGGAACCATTGCCTTTTTGAACAGGCTCTATAAATATTTTTTTTCTGATTGATGGCAAAAGTGGACAATGAAGGAAATTTTAATTGGATAAGCGGAGGATTGCAATGAATAAAGGACAACGGCATATTAAAATTAGGGAAATCATCGTCAATCAAGAGATTGAAACACAGGATGAGCTTGTTGATCAACTGAGAAGTGACGGGTTTAATGTTACGCAAGCAACGGTTAGCAGAGACATCAAGGAATTGCACCTGGTAAAAGTCCCGATGATGGATGGCAGATACAAGTACAGCCTGCCTGCGGATCAGCGTTTTAATCCGTTGCAAAAATTAAAACGGGCACTGGTGGACAGCTTTGTTTCGATTGATCAGACAAATAATTTAATCGTCATGAAAACATTACCGGGAAATGCAAACGCAGTAGGTGCATTGATCGACAACCTTGACTGGGTGGAAATTATGGGAACGATTTGCGGTGACGACACAATCCTGATTATTTGCCGTGAACAAAGCGATACAGAAGAAATCAGTGAACGATTTTTAGAAATGCTTTGAGTGTTTGTTCAAAAAGATTGCTTTTTATCTTTTTAACATCCTATAAGAGCGTTTTCCAAAAGGTGCATCAACCATAAACATTTTCAGCAAAAGGATGTGAAGCCATTGCTAATGGAGCTGACGATCCGAAATTTTGCCATCATCGATGAAATATCGATTTCTTTTGAGGAAGGCTTGACCGTCCTTACGGGAGAAACCGGTGCCGGAAAATCCATCATCATCGATGCCATCGGCCAGTTGATCGGCGGCCGGGGGTCGGTGGATTTTGTTCGCCACGGCAGCAATCGCGCGGAAATCGAAGGGCTGTTTTCACTTGATCCATCCCATGAAGTATGCACGATTTTTTCCGATATCGGCGTGGATATTGATGAGGATGAAACGGTGTTATTAAAACGGGAAATTACGAAACAAGGCAAGAGTATTTGCCGCATCAATGGAAAATTGGTTACATTGGCGACATTGCGTCAAATCGGGCAGATGCTGGTTGATATTCACGGGCAGCACGAGCATCAGCATTTACTCCAGGCGGACAAGCATTTACTGCTGCTGGATCGGTTTGCTGAATCCGCGATTGCGAAAACAAAAAATGAATATATGCAGTTGTATCAACGGTTTATTAAAAAAAGAGAACGCCTGCAGCAATTAACGGAAAACGAACAGGATATGATGCAGCGCTTGGACTTATTACAATACCAATATCAGGAAATTGTGGCGGCGCAATTGCAACCGGATGAAGACAAGCATTTATTGGAAGAGAAAAAACGGCTGGACTACAGCGAAGATTTATTCCGAACCGTTCACGGCTCCTATACAGCACTCTACGGGGAGAACAAAGGATTGGAATGGATCATGGCTGCCATGCATCAAATCGAAGAAGCGGCTGACATGGATGCCGGTCTCCAGCAGCTTAAAGAATCGATTACGAACAGCTATTATCTTCTTGAAGAAGCATCGTTTTCCTTAAGAGATTATTACGAAAAAATTGAATTCGATCCGGAACGCTTAAATGAAATAGAAGGCAGATTAAGCGAGATCAGTCAATTAAAGCGTAAATACGGCGACACGGTGAACGACGTATTGGAATATGCTTCGAGAATAGAGGAAGAAATTGACGCACTAAAAAACCGCGATGAGCATCTGCATCAATGGGAAAAGGAATTGAAATCCATTGCCAAAGATGTGCTTGTCGAAGGCAGGCACTTAACGGAATTAAGAAAAAAAGCGGCAAAAAGGCTTGAGAAGGCAATCCACCAGGAACTGATGTATTTATATATGAAGGACACAGATTTTCAAGTAATGTTTGACGAGCGTGAAGTCACAGCAGATGACTTGATCAATATGAAACGCCGGCTGCCGGTTTCGGAACAGGGGATGAATCATGCTTCCTTCATGGTAGCCACGAATAAAGGAGAGCCGTTGAAAGCGTTGGAAAAGGTTGCTTCCGGCGGCGAAATCTCCAGGATGATTCTTGCCTTAAAAACGATTTTGGCAACGCATGAAGGCGTGACATCGTTGATATTTGATGAAGTGGATACCGGAGTCAGCGGCAGAGTGGCACAGGCGATTGCGGAAAAAATTCATCAGATTTCCTTCGGCTCCCAGGTGCTGTGCATCACACATTTACCACAAGTGGCCGCGATGGCGGATCATCATTTATACATTTCAAAACAATTGTTTGACGGACGTGTAAAAACAGCGGTAACTAGGTTGACGAAAGAGGAAAAAGTGGAAGAAATCAGCCGAATGATATCCGGTGTGGAAATTACCGACTTAACGAAGCAGCACGCGAAAGAGCTGTTAATGCAGGCGGCGACCGCTAAACAATAACATATGATTTCCGGCGGTTCCTCAGTCAAGATTGCCTCCTGTCCGGTTGACATTTTCACTGCGTGTTGCCTCAAGTTATGGACAAAATGAAACCTTTCATTCCATTGCAAAAAACAGTATAAGCGATCCTCTCTTGAAAAGCTAACCAAATTAGGTTAGCTTTTTTCTCGAGGCTTAGTTATAAATGACCGGAGACAAGGCAAAATTAGTAGTACAGCCATGGTGGAGGTGTAGGTCAGGAACGAGGAGAGTGAATGTGTGTTGAGAAATTGGTCGATCCGAAAAATCATTGGTGGAATTCTCCTTGTGTTACTGTTCTCCGCTGCGTTTTATCCTCCACTCCAACAGCTTATTCAAACCCCGCATCACCTCGTTCTTTTCGAAGGACAAGATTATGATGTACCGGCGGCTTTGCCTGCTTTGGGGATCTCGGATGACGGTGTCATCGCTTTTACAAACGAGGCCGGTAATTATAAGCTTACCGGACAGCATGCCGATAATACATCCGTTCAATTCGGTGTTGGAGGATTTCCATTATACTCAATGGATGTCACCGTACTCCCCGAATTAAAAATAATTCCCGGCGGACAATCCATCGGCGTCCGGGTTCAAACGGAAGGAGTACTTGTTGTGGGGCATCATTTAATTGATTCTGATGACGGGAGTGTTTCTCCCGGGGAGCTCGCAGGAATAGAAGTCGGAGATATGATTACAAAGATGGATGGGGAAAATATTGATGAGATGAACGATATTAATCCCATCGTTCAAAAAGCGGGAGAAACGAAAGAACCGATCCAGGTGGAAGTAAAACGAAACGGGGAATTGCTGAAAAAACAAATTGAGCCGATGAAAGGAAAAGGGGAAAGTCATTTCCGTCTTGGTTTATATATCCGCGATTCGGCTGCCGGCGTGGGGACGCTGACATTTTATGAACCAAAATCAAAAAAATACGGTGCTTTGGGACATGTGATTTCTGATATGGATACAAAACAGCCGATTGAAGTAAATAAAGGAGAAATTGTCAGTTCAAAGGTTACCTCCATTGAAAAGGGAATGACAGGAGAACCGGGTGAAAAGCTGGCGCGCTTTTCCAGCGACCGCAAAATTTTAGGCGATATTCAGAAAAACAGTTCCTTTGGGATTTTCGGAACATTGCATGATAAGCTGGAAAATGGGATTTTGAAAAAGCCGATGGAGATTGCCCTTTCCCATCAAGTCGAAGAAGGTCCGGCGGAAATTTTGACAGTGGTAAACGGTGATCAGATTGAGAAATTTGATATTGAAATTGTCAGCACAACAGAACAAAAATTTCCGGCGACAAAAGGAATGGTTATCAAAGTCACCGATCCCGATTTAATTGAAGCTACAGGCGGAATTGTTCAAGGAATGAGCGGAAGCCCGATTATTCAGAATGACCGAATTATCGGCGCTGTGACACATGTGTTTGTCAATGATCCGACAAGCGGTTACGGCTGTCACATCGAGTGGATGCTGCATGAAGCAGGGATAAATATATATGGCGAGCAAAAAAAGGCAGGATAATGATATTCCTGCCTTTTTCGGCATGGGATGTTTTACCCATGAAGGGTCTGCTAAGCTTCACCAAAACAAATCATCATCGGTAAACAGGTCTTTAGACATGATATTGTCGCCAGCAAAAATATGGTACAATAGACATAAAGATTTTTCGACAAACACAGCTTTCTATGTTAGCTTTCATCGAATCAACTCGAAAACAGGAGGAAATCGGACTAATCAAGAGAAATCATTAGTTTTTTTAAGAAAATCCCGAAAATTTAAAAGGAATGCGCTTGGTTGTGTCGAATATGTGATTAGTGAAAAAAATTGATTAGGAGGAACTTTTTGTGGAAAACGTGAAAGTATGTATTGCAGACGATAATCGTGAATTGGTCATGTTATTAGAGGATTACATTAATTCTCAAGAAGACATGGAGGTTGTGGGCAAAGCTTTTAATGGACAGGAGTGCATTGAGCTTGTTGAGGACCGACAGCCTGATGTCCTTATTCTTGATATTATTATGCCTCATTTAGACGGGCTTGCTGTGTTGGAAAAATCAGCCAGCGCCAATTAAAAAAGCGTCCAAACATTATCATGCTGACAGCGTTCGGTCAGGAGGACGTAACGAAAAAGGCAGTGGAACTTGGAGCAGCTTATTATGTGCTGAAGCCATTTGATATGGACACGTTGATGAATAAAATTCGTGATATTAGCGGCAATACTTCAGTATATGTAAAAACTCCGTCGCTGAGCATGCATGAGAGAAAAGAAAACAAGCCGATGAATCTGGATGCAAGCATTACCAGCATCATTCATGAAATCGGCGTTCCTGCGCATATCAAAGGATATATGTATTTAAGAGAAGCGATTACAATGGTCTACAATGATATTGAATTATTGGGATCGATAACGAAAGTACTTTATCCTGATATTGCTAAAAAGTACAATACAACAGCGAGCAGGGTGGAACGGGCGATTCGTCATGCCATCGAAGTCGCCTGGAGCCGTGGCAACATCGAATCAATCTCGAAAATGTTCGGCTACACGGTAAGTGTGTCCAAAGCAAAGCCGACGAACTCGGAGTTTATTGCGATGGTGGCGGACAAGCTTCGCATTGAGCATAAAGTATCGTAAATAGGAGAAAAAAGAAGTTTTTAGGGGGCGGTTTTCCGCTTCCTTTTATTTATGTACGTCATAGGATAGTCAAGGAAGGGTTTCAGCACCAGTAATTCGATGCAATGAGTGTTGCCAATGCTTTTTGAACGCGCTTTAATAACAGAGAATAACGTACCAAAATAACTAGAAAAATGGATAGAAGCATAGTATAATTCGTTTATGGAAAAGTCTTATTTTAATCATGTGGAAAGCTGTCTCGCTACAGCGGTTATCGACAGCATTGGAAGACTTTCCGCTTTTCTTATAAGGAGGTGAACGAATAATGGATGAGAAACAACTGGACCGGTTTGAAGGGATGCTGACCCAATTAGTGTCGATGGTTGGGCATTTGCGAGAGGATGTTGATACAATAAAGTCGGATGTAAACATGTTAAAATCGCACGTCGCTGCTGTAACAGAGAAACAGGAAAAACATCATATTGAAGTAATCGGTAAACTTGAAATCTTAAGAGCAGATCATGAAATAACATGGACAAAAACGGTGGAAAACGAAAGAGACATTGCAAGATTAAAACAACATGTTCTGAATAACTAACCTTAACGGATTTTTCGACTATTGTACCTCTATCATTCATTTCCACATAAAGCAATCCTTCACCCGCAGATGAAGACAATTCAATAAAAAATAAGCAAAACAGTCGACATCAAGCGGCTGTTTTGTTTATTTTCATCACCTTTTTTATCGTCCTACATTCCGATGTTCAAACCTGCCGCGCCTCAATCTCTTTTGCATGCACGATTTTAAAGGGAATATTTTTTCCTTCTCATTGTTTTTAAGGTTTTAGACCATACTAACAGGGAGATGCTTGGAAACGGAGGATGAGAAGATGGGGTCGTCTGAAGTAATGAAAGGGAAGGCTTACTACGGCAAAATAACAAAGCAGCTGCTTCATCAGATTCCGCCGAAGGCAATTATTATTCTTGAGCATGAAGATATTGATATCGTCGCTGCCGAAGAAATTGTCCGTAAACAAGTAATGGCAGTGATAAATAATAAACAGTCGATAACCGGGAGGCTGCCGAGAACCGGCTTGCTTTGTTTACAGGAACACGGAGTCCCGGTCTATGATTGTATTAATCAGCAATCTGTTTTTCCAAAGGCGATGGATGTACAAATTACCGGCAATATCCTTTATAAATATGAACATGGAAAATGGCATTACGTTTGTGACTTGCAGGAATACCTATATGAGAGAATTGAAAAAAAACTGCTTGAAGGCAGCCGTTATTTTAATACACTTTTTCAGCAATTTGTCAGCAACAGCCTCGCTTTCGCTTCCAAGGAACTCACGCAGTTTTTGACAGCGGTCAAACAGCTGCCGAAGCTTGCAGATTTAAGTGGAAACCACGTATTTATTGTTGCGAGAGGACCCGAGCTGGAGGAGGACATCCGGGCGGTGCAGCCATTTATACAAGCGAGAAACACGAAAGTTGTCGCTGTTGACGGAGCAGCAGCTGTTTTACTGAAAAACGGGATGACGCCGAATTATATTGTCGGAGATATGGATTCTATTTCCTCTGATATTTGTTCGGTAAATACGACGTTTATTGCTCACTCCTATATGAACGGCCGCAGTCCCGGTCAAAAAAGGCTGGCGGAGTTGTCGATCGATGCTGTCAAAATTCCCTTTCCAGGTCTGAGTGAAGATCTGGCAATTATGCTTGGCTGGATCTCAGGTGCAGAACATATCGTTACTCTCGGCTGCAGGAGCTCGGTTGTGGAATTAGTGGAGAAAGGTAGGAGAGGGATGGGTTCCACTTTGCTGACAAGGATGTATGCCGGAGAAATCATTTCCGATTGGAAAGCGGTGAACCGCTGGTTTACCACTGAAACATCCGCGCTCGCCGTGAAAAACCGGCTGAGGGAAATATATCAACTGGTAAAGGAGCCGATCGAAGATGAAGGCAGATGTGATTATCCCGGCATACAATGAAGCGAATCGAATTGCGACAACATTGACGGCACTGTCCGGGCAGCCGTGGGTAAACGAGCTGATTGTGGTTGATGACGGCAGCTGTGACGACACCTTTTCAATTGCGCGTCAAAAGAGCAATAAAACCATGAGGCATGAGCGCAATTTTGGAAAACAAGCTGCAGTGTATACCGGACTAAAGCAAGCCGAGGCGGATTGGATCGTGATGCTGGACGCCGACTTGGGAAAAACAGCTTCCGAAGGTGAAAAACTTCTTGTTCCTCTCGCAAGCGAAGAAATCGATATAACGATTGCCGTATTGCCGCAAAACGCCAAAGGCGGCTTCGGGTTTGTTAAACGGCGGGCGCAACGAATTGTATTGCAGCATACAGGTGTTCATCTGACGGCACCGCTTTCCGGTCAAAGAGCATTTCATCGAAGCTGGATCCCAGTCATTCTCGCCAATGAAGGTGTAGGATACGGCTTAGAGATGTACTTGAATTTGTTATTTTTATCCCGTGGTGCAATCGTAAAGGAAGTGAATACGAATATGTGTCACAGAGTGACTGGGAAAAGCATAAAAGGCTTTTCTCATCGCGCAAAACAGTGGCTGGAAATGGAGAAGACCGTATGGAATTATTCATAGCAGGCACCATTGGACTTTTGGTACTATATGTATTGCTTACTGCCGTCTTCAACCGATGCCGTTTGCATGTGAAAAATTATCTCGGGAAGTGGGTTCCGTATAGTATCGGTAGCGTTTTTTTTGTATTGCTTACCGCGGATTATTTTTTTTTCGCGACGTTTGTGACGGATTTCAGCAGCTATCTTTACCTTTCTGTCGTCTGGGTACTTGGATTGATCGATGACATTTTCGGACAACCGTTTCCGAAAGGGATAAAAGGCCATCTATCGTTATTTTATCATAAACGGGAAGTTTCTACGGGGCTGTTAAAAGCTGCAGGAGTTGTCGTTGCGGCCACCATTTTCCTGTTTTTCCATTCCGGAGAAGACAACGTGAACGGCAGCCTGCTGTTATTATTGATATTATTCCCTCATACAATGAACTTGCTTGATACAAAACCGCTGAGGGTATTAAAAGCAGCGGTATTGCTTATTTTCATTCCGCTGTTGGCATTGACGACAAATGCCATTGTTTTCCTCTACCTCTTTCTCGTGTTGGTCTTGTGGGGCGTTGCCGAGTCGACAATGAAAGCAATGCTCGGTGATAATGGAGCGATGCTTGCAGGAGCATTCGGCGCCGTTGCTGCTTTCGAAATAAAAAGTGGTGTTTTTACCCTAGCTGCACTCATTTTTGCTGTATTTGTGACTTGGTATGCAGAAAAATCTTCCGTCCAGACATGGCTGGAAAACACGCCGCTGATACGTAAAATAGATCAATTTGGCCGAACCGAATGAAACTGATTTTCACCGCTGCATGGGAGAAGAAGTACATTTCTCCCATGTTGAAAAAATGCGGCAGCTTACTCATCGCTTCAATTCGTTTTTTTGAAACGGGGGGCAACCTTGCCGTTTTTTTTGTCACGATAAAAAATGAATCCGCCGATCAGCCAGACGCCGATGACGAGGGCACCCATACCGACGACAAATTGAAGCCAGAGCAGATCAAACGGCCAATTTATTCGGTAAAAAAGGGCGTCACGCATCAGTTTTATACCATAGCCTGCCGTGAAAACAGGCACAAGCAAAATACACAAGGCAATAAAGCGCTGGATTGTCATGAGAACATTCCTCTCCACTTTCGTTTGAGTGGTAGTTCAAAAAGATAAAAAGCGATCTTTTTGTTATTTTAATAGCAATGGCTCGCAAACACCGCCGCATGGTAGAAAAAGTACGCTTCTCCCATGCTAAAAGACCGCGGCGGCTCCCTCATTGCATCGTGGTAGTTCAAAAAGATAAAAAGCGATCTTTTTGAACTACCACTATTGTATATGAAGAGAAGTTTGCAGGCAAATCTAACATTAGCTTTTTCATTCGGCGCATAATCGTGTATAGTAAAGAGGGAGATCATGAAATTTTTTGCATGGATAGGAACTGGCAAATAAAGCTCAACAGTTTTCCGGGTGGAGGTGGGTGATGATGAAACGGTTGTTGCTGGTCGGTGCCGGAAAAGGCGGTTCTTTGCTGCTTGATGTTTTAAAAGAAAGTGGTCAGTTTTATATCGCAGGAGTAGTTGACCGCAATCTCCGCAGCAGTGGAATTGAGAAAGCGGAAAACCATAATATTCCTGTTTTTGATGATTGGAGGAAGGCGTTCCGCGTTCTCCACCCCATTGATATTGTCGTTGAAGTTACCGGTGACAACATCCTGCTGTCGGAGCTGAGGGAAAATGTGAAGGAGCAGAATACAACCATTGTCCCAAGCGCCATTGCTTCGATGATATTTCATTTGATCGAAGAAAAGAAGAAGCTGCTCGAAAAGATGATTCAGCATAATACGAAGCTGGATACGATTTTGAATTCCACCCAAGACGGCATGATTGCCATTGATCAGAAAGAGCGGATCACTTTGCTAAACCGGCGTGCCGAACAACTGTCCGGCTTAACAAAGGAAGATGCTCTCGGCAGAAAAATTCATGAGGTGATGCCGACAAGCAAACTGCCGCGGGTGCTGAAAACCGGTAAACCGGAAGAGAATCGCAAACAAATCGTCGGAAACGGCCGCAGGATAATTACGACGAGGATTCCGATGTTCAACGGCCGACAACGGATCGGTGCCCTGGCTGTTTTTCAAGATATTACAGATATTGTTAACATGGCGGAAGAAGTAACGAATTTAAAAAGCATTCAACAGATGCTGGAAGCGATTATCCAATCATCCGATGACGCTATCTCGGTTGTAGATGAAGACGGATTCGGGCTGCTGATCAATCCGGCCTATACCCGGCTTACCGGGTTGAAAAAGCAGGATGTCATCGGCAAGCCGGCTTCTACGGATATTTCTGAAGGAGAGAGCATGCATATGCATGTCTTGCAGTCGGGAAAAGCAGTGAGAGGCGCGAAAATGAAAGTGGGTCCGAACGGCAAGGATGTTATCGTCAATGTCGCTCCGATCAATGTGGATGGTGCGATGAAAGGCAGCGTCGCCGTTATTCACGACATGTCCGAAATTGAAGCCTTGCATTCAGAGCTGGAACGGGCAAAGCAGATCATCCGGACGCTGGAAGCGAAATACACCTTTGATGATATCATCGGCGAATCCGAAGAGCTGAAAACCGCGATTCGGCAGGCAAAAAGGTCCGCTGTTACTCCGGCGACGATTCTCTTGCAAGGAGAATCGGGAACCGGAAAGGAATTGTTTGCCCACGCAATACATAATGAAAGTAACCGGAAGTATAACAAATTTATCCGCGTTAACTGCGCGGCAATCTCGGAGTCGCTGCTGGAAAGCGAACTATTTGGGTATGAAGATGGAGCTTTCTCCGGTGCGAAGCGCGGCGGGAAAAAAGGATTGTTTGAAGAAGCGAACAGAGGAAGTATTTTTCTTGATGAAATTGGTGAAATTACACCTCAAACCCAAGCAAAACTATTACGGGTACTGCAGGAAAAGGAAATTGTCAGAGTCGGAGGTACAAAAGTAGTCCCGGTGGACGTACGGATCATTGCCGCAACTAACGCGGATATACAACAAAAAATTCGGGAGAAGTCGTTTCGGGAAGACTTGTTTTACCGTTTAAACCGCATGCCGATATTTATTCCTCCACTAAGATACAGAAAAGCTGATATTCCCCGGCTTTGTCAGCACTTGCTGCTGAAGCTGAATCAAGATTACGGCCGGAGCGTTGGTGGGCTGACGGAACAGGCGCTGCAGACATTAACTGATTACGGCTGGCCGGGTAACGTCCGGGAACTGGAGAACATCTTAGGAAGAGCCATGATTCATATGCATTATTCTGAAAAAAATATTGACAGAAAGCACTTGCCTCTGCTGACGGATGATGCGCCGAAGGAAAAAGAAGTCCTTCCCTTACCGTCTGAGCAGAAAACGCTGCAGGAAATCATTGATGCAGCAGAAAAACAGGCGATCGTTGAAGCGTTGCGCACTAACTGTGGAAACAAAACGCAAACCGCCAAACAATTAGGAATCTCGATTCGTAATCTGTACTATAAATTGGACAAATATGCTTCTGAAACCGCAGATTGAAAAATGCACCGGAGAAAGCCGCTTTACAATCAGTGTATGAAAAATATATCATCCATGTAAAATCATGCATGCAAAATTTTTCGCGGTTTGAAAAAAAATGCAGAGTGAAATTCGGTCAGGAACAGCGGAAGAAAGCGTTTGCAAACATTGGTGAGTTGGCATTATTCTTGCATTAGTTATATTTGGAGTCTGCTGACGAGGAAAGGGAGTATGTATGTTGATGACATTTGACAAACTGGTATCTGCGGTAAAAGCAGGCAGGGACGAGCAGGTGATTGCCGTGGCTCATGCAACGGACAGCTCGCTTTTTCATGCGGCAAAAGCGGCAATGGATAAACAGTTTGCTTCGTTTGTTTTTGTCGGTCCGGTTAAGGAAATGGAAAAGCTGAAGCAGGAAGCCGATTTCACTCCTGAACAGTCGGCAAAAATAACGCTGGTAGATGCGGAAAATGATCTGGAGTCGGCGAAGCTGGCGGTGCAATTGGTGAAGTCCAATGAAGCAAACGTATTGATGAAGGGCATGCTTTCCACCACCGCGCTGCTGAAAGCGGTAGTAAACAAGGAGGCGGGCTTAAGAACCGGAAAAATTCTTTCCCATATTGCAGGCTTTGCGCTTCCGCAGCGTGAGCAGCTGCTGTTCATAACAGATGCAGCGATGAACATCGCTCCGGATTTGCAGGATAAAGTACAAATCATTCAAAATGCGGTGGCTGCCGTCGCTAAAATCGGCATTGACGATCCGAAGGTGGCTGTTGTCGGCGCTGTAGAAACGGTGAATCCAACGATGCAAGCAACCCTTGATGCCAGTGCATTGACGCTGATGAATCGCAGAGGGCAAATTGTCAACTGCGTCGTCGAAGGTCCGTTAAGCCTGGATATCGCAGTATCGGAAGAAGCGGCTGCCCAAAAAGGAGTGTATTCCGAGGTTGCGGGAAGAGCAGATATTATCGCAGTGCCGACGATTGAAGCGGGGAACTTGCTGTATAAATCATTGACTTGTTTTGCCGGTGCCACTGTCGGCGGTATCATCGCCGGAGCAGCAGCGCCGATTATTTTGACATCAAGGGCAGATTCTGTAGAAAGCAAGCTGTTTTCCATGGCAATGGCAGTCAGCGCGTCGCCGCCGATGGAATAGCAGAATATCTAGGCAAAAAAGAGGAGGAGTTTGTATGGAATTATTCAAATACATGGAAACGTATGATTATGAACAAGTTGTTGTTTGTCAAGATAAAGAATCCGGCTTGAAAGCAATTATTGCGATACATGACACAACGCTGGGGCCTGCCCTCGGCGGAACGAGAATGTGGACGTATGAAACGGAAGAAGCGGCTTTTGAAGATGCCCTCCGGCTTTCCAAAGGGATGACGTATAAAAATGCCGCCGCTGGCTTGAATCTTGGCGGTGGAAAAACCGTGATTATCGGCGACCCGCGTAAAGATAAAAACGAAGCGATGTTCCGTGCTTTCGGCCGCTTTATTCAAGGGTTAAACGGTAGATACATCACCGCGGAGGATGTGGGCACAACCGTTGAAGATATGGACATTGTTTACCAGGAAACCGATTATGTTACCGGAATATCCCTGGCTTTTGGTTCTTCGGGAAATCCGTCACCGGTGACTGCTTACGGTGTGTATGTCGGCATGAAAGCAGCAGCGAAAGAAGCCTTTGGTTCAGATTCGCTGGAGGGAAAACGGGTAGCGGTTCAAGGTGTTGGCAACGTTGCTTACACTTTGTGCCGGCATCTTCATGAGGAAGGAGCAAAGCTGATTGTCACAGATATCAATAAGGAGGCCGTGCAGCGGGTGGTGGAAGCATTTGATGCAGAAGCCGTTGATCCGGAAGACATTTATCAAGTGGAGTGCGATATTTACTCACCGTGCGCGCTCGGCGCTACAGTCAATGATGAAACACTTCCGCAGCTGAAGGCAAAAGTGATTGCCGGAGCGGCCAACAATCAATTGAAGGAGCCGCGGCACGGGAATATTTTACAGGAAATGGGGATCGTCTATGCTCCTGACTATGTCATTAATTCCGGCGGGGTTATCAACGTGGCCGATGAGCTGCTCGGATATAACCGCGAGCGGGCTTTAAAGAAAGTCGAAACGATTTATGATAAAATAACTACGATTTTTGAAATTTCAAATCGCGACAAAATACCGACTTATCTGGCAGCGGACCGCATGGCTGAAGAAAGAATCGAAACGATGAGAAAATCGCGAAAACAATTTTTAACAAACAGTAAGAGCATTTTGAGCCGCAGCCGCAACAGGTAACGAGCCTGACCGGACCGAGGGCGTAAAGCGGATGCTTCCCCCGGCTTCGTTGTCCGGAATTGTCCCGAGCCTGTCTGCCGCGGGCTTGTCCGAACGGACAGGACGGTCTTACTGATTAAGTGTAAAGCCTTTGGAGGAAACAGAAGTGGTACAAAAACATTTTCGTATATTAACGATCAATCCGGGATCAACTTCTACTAAAATCGGAGTGTTTGAACATGGCAAACTGTTGATGGAAGAAACGATCCGGCACGATCGGGAGCTCTTAAGCAAATACGATGCGATTATCGCTCAATACCAGTTTCGAAAACAAACGATTCTCGAAGCGTTGGACAGAAACGGGATAAATTTGTCGAAGCTGGCCGCTGTCGTTGGACGAGGCGGGCTGCTGCGACCGATTCCAGGCGGTACATACGCTGTCAATGAAGCGATGCTGGAGGATTTAAGAACTGGTTATTCCGGTCAGCACGCTTCCAATTTAGGAGGAATTCTGGCGTATGAAATTGCGTCACAATTAAATATTGAAGCTTTTATCGTCGACCCAGTAGTCGTTGATGAGATGGAGCCGATCGCCAAAGTCTCCGGATTTGCCGATGTTGAAAGAAAAAGTATTTTTCACGCGCTGAATCAAAAGGCTGTTGCCCGGCAGGTGGCTGCTGAGTTCGGTAAATCATATGAAGAACTTCGCTTCATCGTTGTTCATATGGGAGGCGGGATTACGGTCGGTGCACATGTGAACGGCCGGGTTATCGATGTAAACAACGGCTTGCACGGGGAAGGTCCATTTTCCCCTGAGCGTGCCGGCACAGTACCGGCCGGCGACCTCGTGTCCTTGTGCTTTTCGGGGGAGTACTACGCCGATGAAATAATGAAGAAAATCGTCGGTCAAGGTGGATTGGTCGGTTATTTAGGCACAAATGATGCCGTTGAAGTGGAGACCCGAATTGCCAAAGGGGATGAGCGGGCAGAGCTCGTATATGAAGCGATGGCTTATCAAATTGCCAAGGAAATCGGAGCTGCGGCCGCCGTTTTGAAGGGAAAAGTTGATGCGATCGTGCTTACTGGCGGACTCGCTTACGGAAAGCAGTTTGTCAGTAAAATTACCGACAGGGTTCAATGGATCGGCGACATCATTGTTAAACCTGGAGAAAACGAACTGCAGGCGTTGGCGGAAGGCGCGTTAAGAGTACTTCGCAAGCAAGAAGAAGCAAAGGTATACCGCATTGATATGTGAGGAGGGTGAACCATGGCAAAAGAATATGATTTAGTCGTGCTCGGCGCCGGAACCGGAGGATATGTAGCTGCTATTCGTGCTTCCCAGCTTGGCATGAAGGTGGCTGTTGTTGAAAAAGCAAAGCTTGGCGGAACGTGCCTGCATAAAGGCTGCATCCCCAGCAAAGCGCTGCTGCGCAGCGCCGAAGTTTATAAAACGGTTAAGAACAGTGCTGATTTCGGAGTGGAAAGTGCGCCCCCGGCGTTAAACTTTTCCCGTGTTCAGGAGCGAAAGCAGGGCATTGTCGAGCAATTATATAAAGGCGTTCAACATCTAATGAAGAAAGGAAAAATTGATGTCTATGAAGGGTATGGCCGCATTTTGGGACCATCGATTTTTTCTCCTTCTCCCGGCACAATCTCGGTAGAAAAAGAGGGCGGAGCGGATAATGAGATGCTTGTTCCGAGATTTGTCCTTATTGCCACCGGGAGCAAGCCAAAAACATTGCCTGGGTTACCGGTGGACCGGAAGCATGTTCTGACATCGGACGAAGCCCTTCAACTGGAAACGCTCCCTGATTCCATCACCATTATCGGCGGCGGCGTCATCGGGATCGAGTGGGCATCGATGCTTGCAGATTTCGGTGTAAAGGTTACCGTTCTCGAATATTTACCGCGAATTTTACCGTTAGAGGATGAGGCGGTATCCAAGGAAATGCTGCGGGCGATGAAGAAAAAGGGAGTCAAGGTAGTCACGAATGCCAAGGTGCTTGCAGACAAGACGGTGGCAGACGACGCAAAAACAGTGGTAGTCTATGAACATAAAGGGAAAACGTTGGAAGCGACGGCGGAAAAAATTCTTGTTTCTGTCGGCAGGAAAGCAAATGTTGACGATATCGGCTTACAAAATACAGATATTCGGGTAGAAAACGGCACGATCATCACGAACGAATACTACCAGACGAAGGAATCCCATATTTATGCCGTCGGTGATGTCATCGGCGGTCTGCAGCTGGCACATGTTGCCTCCCATGAAGGGATCATTGCTGTTGAACATATGGCAGGAGGCAGTCCGCAGCCGCTGAACATTCATCAGGTGCCGAAATGTACATATTCATCACCTGAAGTGGCCAGCGTCGGCTTATCCGAGGCGGAGGCTGCGGAACAGGGCTACAAGGTGAAAACCGGAACCTTTTCCTTTAAAGCGATCGGCAAAGCGTTGGTGTACGGAGACACTTCCGGGTTTGTGAAACTTGTCTCCGACGTTGATACGGATGATTTGCTTGGCGTCCATATGATCGGCCCGCATGTAACGGACATGATTTCGGAAGCGGCGCTTGCGAAGGTGCTCGACGCAACGGCCTGGGAAATCGGAGAAACGATCCATCCGCATCCGAGCTTGTCGGAAGCGGTTGGAGAAGCGGCGCTTGCTGTAGATGGAAAAGCGATTCACGGGTAGCTTTGGAATGAATCAATTGCGAATCAGGGAGGGAACGACATGAGTAAACTGCGCCATCACCAGCTTGGACTGACGGATGACGATGTGATAGCAATGTACGAAACAATGTTACTGGCACGAATGATCGATGAACGGATGTGGCTGTTAAACCGAGCAGGAAAAATTCCGTTTGTGATTTCCTGCCAGGGGCAGGAAGCGGCCCAAGTGGGAGCAGCCATGGCCCTTGATAAAGACAAAGACTATGTTCTTCCGTACTATCGTGATATGGGAGTTGTACTGCACTTTGGCATGACTGCTAAAGATTTGCTACTGTCGGGTTTTGCCAAAGCGGAAGATCCGAATTCGGGAGGCCGTCAGATGCCGGGGCATTTCGGTCAGAAAAAGAACCGGATTGTCACCGGCTCGTCGCCGGTGACGACGCAAGTACCCCACGCGGTTGGTTTCGGGCTTGCGGCAAAAATGAAAAGGCAGGATTTCATCGCCTTTACTACCTTTGGAGAAGGGTCGTCAAACCAGGGCGATTTTCATGAAGGCATCAATTTTGCCAGCGTCCATGATTTACCGGTTATTTTTATGTGCGAAAACAATAAGTACGCCATTTCCGTACCGTTGGAAAAACAGCTGAATTGTCAGCATGTCTCCGATCGGGCAGCTGCATACGGTATTCATGGAGAAACGGTGGACGGCAATGACCCGTTGGCAGTATATGAAGCTGTTTCCAAGGCAAGGAAGCGTGCGGTGAACGGGGAAGGGCCATCATTGATTGAAACGGTGTCCTATCGTCTGACGCCTCACTCCAGCGATGATGATGACAGTACCTACCGGGCAAAGGAAGAAGTGGAGGAAGCCAAAAAGCTTGACCCGATTCACACTTTCGAGGAATATTTACATGGTGCCGGGCTGTTATCGCATGAGGGGAAAGAAGAAATCCGATCCAAGCTGCGGAATATTATTGACGATGCCACCGATTATGCAGAAAAAGCACCTTATGCAGAACCGGAAACTGCATTAAAGTATGTGTATGGAGAGGAGTGACGCTGGATGCCTAAAATTTCTTATATCGAAGCAGTAACAAGTGCCATAAGAGAAGAAATGGCAAGAGACGAAAACGTGTTTGTCCTTGGGGAAGATGTCGGAAAACGAGGCGGCGTTTTTCGGGCAACGAACGGCTTATATGAACAATTCGGCGAAGAACGCGTCATCGATACCCCCCTGGCAGAATCGGCGATTGCCGGCGTCGGCATCGGTGCCGCCATGTACGGCATGAGGCCGATCGCTGAAATTCAATTTGCAGACTTTATTATGCCGGCTGTCAACCAAATTATCTCGGAAGCGGCAAAAATCCGCTATCGTTCCAACAATGATTGGCAATGTCCGTTGACGATCCGCGCACCGTACGGGGGCGGTATCCATGGGGCACTTTATCATTCGCAGTCCATTGAAGCGATATTCGCAAATGTCCCCGGTTTAAAGATCGTCATGCCGTCGACGCCTTATGACGTCAAAGGCTTGTTAAAGTCAGCAATCCGCTCGAATGATCCGGTATTGTTTTTTGAACATAAGCGGGCGTACCGCTTAATCAAAGGGGAGGTTCCCGACGACGAATATACATTGCCGCTTGGAAAAGCAGATGTGAAACGTGAAGGAGAAGATATTACCGTTATTACATATGGCATGTGTGTTCATTTTGCCATGCAGGCGGCGGAGAATTTGGCGAAGGAAGGCTACGACGCCCATATTCTTGATTTACGCACAGTATACCCGCTGGACAAGGAAGCGATTGTCGAAGCAGCCAAAAAGACAGGGAAGGTGCTTCTCATCACGGAAGACAACAAGGAGGGCAGTATCATTAGCGAAGTAGCCGCCATCATTGCTGAAAATTGTTTGTTCGATTTAGACGCGCCGATTAAGAGACTTGCGGGACCGGATGTTCCTGCAATGCCGTACGCGCCGACAATGGAGAAATATTTCATGGTGAACCCGGACAAAGTGGAAGCTGCCATGAAAGAGCTGGCGGACTTTTAATGCCCTTGTTAGCGAAGAAGGCGGATACCGTGTTTGTTCAAAAGGATAAAAAGCAATTTTTTTGAACAAACACTTAAAAATGAAGTTTTTCACATCATTCAGGCGGCTGCTAGCGATGCCGAATTTTGGATGACAACTTCAAGGGAGGTGCCTATTCAATGGCAACAGAAATTACGATGCCTCAATTAGGAGAAAGTGTGACAGAGGGAACGATTACGAAATGGCTTGTCAAGCCCGGCGATAAAGTAAACAAATATGACCCGCTTGCAGAAGTAATGACAGATAAAGTAAATGCGGAAATCCCATCCTCATTCAGCGGTACTATCAAAGAATTGATTGCTCAGGAAGACCAAACCCTTGGTGTTGGAGAAGTCATTTGCACGCTCGTAACCGAAGCGGAAGGGCAGGCAGCGCCAACCGCTGGCACAACTGAACCGGAAAAAGCAGAACCAGCGGCTGAAGCCCCGTTGCATGCAAGCACATCTCAGGATGAATCGGAAAATAAACGACGCTATTCTCCGGCTGTCATGCGGCTGGCCCAGGAGAACAACATCGATCTTGAACAGGTGCAAGGCAGCGGGCGAGGAGGCCGGATCACGAGAAAGGATCTCCTTGCTGTTATTGCCAGCGGCCACCTGCTTGAGCAAAAGGAAGCAACAAGTACCTTAGCCCCGGCAGCAGCGGAAGTACAACGGCAGACGGCAGCGGTAAAAACCGTTTCTGTTCCGTCCGGCAAAGTGGAGGAAATCCCGGTGAGCGGCGTGCGGCGTGCGATAGCGAATAACATGGTGAAGTCGAAGCAGGAAGCGCCACATGCATGGATGATGATCGAAGTAGATGTCACGGAACTTGTCCGATACCGGAATAAAATAAAAGAGCAATTTTCAAAGAAAGAAGGAATCAAACTGACGTTCCTGCCGTTTTTTGTGAAAGCGGTCGTGGATGCCTTGAAGGAATATCCGGAAATAAACTCGATGTGGGCGGGGGAAAAAATTATCCGCCACAGGGATATTCATATTTCACTTGCTGTGGCTACGGAAACGGAGCTTTATGTACCTGTCATCAAACATGCTGATGAAAAGTCGATTAAAGGCCTTGCCAAAGAGATGGACAGTCTTGTGCAAAAAGTAAGAACAAAATCTCTGAAGCAGGAGGATATGACCGGCGGAACCTTCACGGTGAATAACACCGGCTCCTTCGGATCAATACAGTCACAGCCGATAATTAACCAGCCGCAGGCAGCGATCCTTTCTGTGGAAGCCATCGTCAAGCGCCCTGTTGTTTTGGAAAACGATGCGATCGCAGTCCGGCATATGGTCAACTTGTGCATGTCATTGGATCATCGCGTGCTGGACGGCCTCATTTGCGGCAAATTCCTCGGACATATAAAAAACACGCTGGAAAATATCCGCGAGGAAAATACACCGATTTATTGACGATTATTTGTGATTAAAACCTTTTGCCGGCTTTATAAATCTGGCGAAAGGTTTTTTTGAACATGCTCTTTTAATGTATAAAAACAGGCTGAGTGTTACACAATACCCATAAGAGAGCATGTTCATGCAGAACACGCTTTTCCTGAGTGATCATACTAAAGCGATGAGAGGATGATAACCTTGAAAAAATGCCGAATGATTAGCCTTTGTTTAGCGATCGTTTTATTTTGTTTACTACCGCTGACAGGCTACGCCGAAACGGATAATGCAAAAGATCATGAGGAATGTGAAAAGCACCATAAATTCATGCAGCACCACGATACAATACATACCCACCTGACATACTATTATGAATTGCTGATAGATAAATACAGGCCGGAACTTAAAGAAGAGTGGACGGCAGTGACGAGAGACAAGGAAGCGATACTAAAAAAAATCAGGGAAATGAAGAAGGAAGGCAAACAAATCGACGATTTATTCGTCAATGATAAATGGAAAGAGCAGCATCAGCAATATCAAGCGGATTTTCTTACGGCGGTGAAAAAACGCGATGAAGCACAGATAAAGGAATTACTTCCACAAATATTGGAGCTGCAAAAGCAATGGAATAAAAAACATCGAGAACTATTAAAAGAGAATTGATGCTGTTGTTTTTAAGCTCGAAAACGCCACCCTTCAATGACATTCAGTAAGTCCATTCACACGGCAGCTGGTTTCATTTTTACAACAAAACGCAAAAACATGGTAAACATTATCGTTAACATGTAAAATAGAAGGGAATGATGATAAAGGGGTGTTGATTGAATGGATTTTCAAATGTTCATGAATGATGTAGTACAAGTTGCCCGTCAGGAGATGGCGGAAGCCGGCTATACGGAACTGAAAACTTCTGAAGATGTGGATGCTGTTATACAAAAGCCAGGCAAAACATTCGTCATGATTAATTCTGTCTGCGGCTGTGCTGGAGGAATTGCCAGACCTACTGCCAAATATATGAAAAATTATGATGTGAAAGCAGATAACTATGTCACTGTCTTTGCAGGTCAAGATCGCGAGGCAACGGCGCAGGTGCGGTCCTATTGTGAAGGATACGAGCCTTCTTCTCCATCCTTTGCTTTGCTGAAGGACGGGGAAATCCAAACAATGATTGAACGGCATGAAATTGAAGGGCACGAGCCGATGGAAGTCGCTGAAAAGCTCGAAAATGCCTTTGATCAATATTTCAAATAACTCTATTTTTTACACCAGAAGGCTGTTCAGCAGGCAGAGAAATGCCCTTACGAACAGCCTTTTTAAATATTGTTGTTTGAAAAATCCTTATCTTGTGCTATAATTTCGATCTGTAGGCTGTTAATTTGAATGTCGTTACATCACTGGGAGTGGTTTGAATGAATGAACTGTATAAACAAATTCATCTGTATTTGAATATGGACGAAGAAATCAGCTTTGAAGAATTCGATGGGTACTATAAGCGGGCAATTGATTATTTTAATGAGCATGCCGATCAGTTTGAGGAAGACGCGATCTGGAAAGCACTTTTTATCTCAGAAAACGTGATGTCCAACGCCGATGCGCGTTCAGCAACAGAAAAAGGGGCAAAAGCGAAGAAATATAAAAAAATGGCGCAACGCCTTTCCTTGTGGGCGCAAAACTTCACCGGAAGACTTGCTCAGCAAGGCTATTCCAAGGACGAAATGAATCAGCGTTTTGAGGAAATGTTCCAAGACAAAGTGGAATAAATGTTTCAGGATAACTTTTTATAAAATGAGGTTATTTTTTTTCAAATGAGTACTTGATTTTTGATTGCAATATTGTTATACTCCTATAGTACGGACGAGTGATCGTCCTTCAATGCGCCTATGGTGAAATGGATATCATACGAGATTTCGGCTCTCGCGTTCTGGGTTCGAATCCTGGTGGGCGCGCCATACGATACATATAACAGCTCCCGTTCACATGATGAACCGGGGGCTTTTTTATACAAACACTTAAAGAGCATGTTCTTTTTGAACAAACACAGACTAAGAAAGTAATGCTGTCAGCTGTCATACGCACATGCAGCAAACGGGGTGTTTTCATGATGTTTCGCATCGGTTATCGGACGCTAAAAACGGCGTTGGGCACAGGGCTCGCTATTGCCGTTGCTCAGGCGCTTCAGTTAGACTATTTTACTTCCGCCGGTATTATCACGATCTTATGTATTCAAAAAACGAGAAGAAAATCCTTCCATATGTCGTGGGCACGATTTCTTGCCTGTGTCATCGGGTTCATTTATGCTGTCTTGTTGTTTGAAACGCTTGGGTATTATCCATGGACAGTCATTTTATTATTGCTGCTGTTTATTCCCACAACCGTTTTATTGAAGGCTCAGGAAGGCATTGTGACGAGTACCGTTGTTATCATGCATGTATACATATCTTCTTCGTTTTCCGTCCATTTAGTCTGGAATGAACTGCTTCTGGTAACCATCGGGATCGGATGTGCGCTGCTGATGAACGCCTATATGCCGAGCGTAGAAAGAGAGCTCAAGGAAATGCAGGGAGAGCTCGAGGCATTGTATGCAAAAATCTTTCAGCAGCTCGCCGCCTACATCAAGCACGGGGACAGTGAATGGGACGGGAAGGAAATCACGGAAGCCGCCGCTTTGCTGCAATCCGCGAAAAATAAGTCTTTGCAAAACCTGGAGAACCAAATTTTGCGATATGAAGATCAGTATTATCATTATTTTATCATGCGTGAAAAGCAGCTTGAGACTATCGAGCGGATGCTGCCGTTTTTGACATCGATTGAAATCCAGGTGAAGCAGGGACAGATGCTTGCCGACTTCCTGTTGGAATTAAGTGAAGGCGTGCATCCGGAGAACACGGCATATGTATTCATTGAAAAGCTGGAGGCCCTTTTGGAGACGTTCAAAGAAATGCCTTTGCCAACAACGAGAGAAGAATTTGAAGCGAGATCGTCTCTGTTTCATTTGATCCATGAAATTGACCAATATTTAGTGATAAAACAGCAATTTAAACCATTGCGAAAATATTCGCTGTGGCGATGAATAAATCGGTTATGAAAAGCGACAACTAATAGTGTGTGATCAAAGTGTACTCGTTATGTCACAGCAAAAAAGGAAGATGATTCTCAGTGATATCCGCTATCCTTTCGTTACTGCTTGTCGTGTCACCGATTTGGCCGCTGGGAGAAAATCCGTTGGTTGGTGATCCATATATTATTATTAACAAGAAAACGAATGAGCTGGCATATATTCTTGAAGGAGAAGTAAAGCAGATTTATGAAGTGGCAACGGGAAAGGACGATGGAAAAACACCGGAGGGGGAACACACCGTTATTGTGAAAGCTGTCAACCCTTATTATCGCAAGCTCGACATTCAGGGGGGGGACGAAAATAATCCCCTTGGCACAAGGTGGATTGGGCTAGATGCAAAGGACACAGATGGAAGAATCTTTGGCATTCACGGAACAAACGATCCCCGCTCCATTGGGAAGTATGTTACGCTCGGCTGCGTAAGAATGAAAAACGATGATGCAGAAATATTGTTTGACGAGGTGCCGCTCGGCATGAAGGTGCTTATCACCTCCAGTGACAAATCATTTGAGGAGCTTGGAAAAACGTACGGCGCAATTGGGGAATAGCCCTCTTTCCCGGTTCCCTCGTGTGCCAGCCGCATCGTATGGAAATGGAAGGATAAACGTCAAGAACGGAGCTGTTAGGACAAAAGTGGTTGTCTTAAGGCTCCGTTCTTTTTGAACTCATCAACCATGTGCGAAAAACAGGTCATTTGCCTGGCTGCACTTCAATAAGCTAATAGCAGCAGCCAAAAGCAAAGGCAGCCGAGAACATCATCATTCATATCAGAAAACGACGCCTTTTTCATAAGGCACCGATTAATCTTAGAGGAAGGCTAATCCTGTTAAAACAGTTCCTAAAAACATGATGGCAATCATGATGTAAATAATCATTTTGCGAAATTTACGGGGCATGTTACTGACCTCCTTAAAATTACTATATGAGCGTATTCAATAAGGCAATGGTTCCAATCGATGCGCCGACCGCGAGAAAACCACTCACAGTCGGCTTGAAAAAAATGCATCGGCTTCACTCATTGTCTCTTCCTCTACTAGTAGATCTCCGACGTCGATCCGTCGAGACAACTCGCAGCATTTCAGTGAAGTACGGCTCATTGCTTCGTATTTGTTCAAAAAGATCGCTTTTTATCTTTTTGAACAAATACTATATACTGTATCTATTTTACTGTTAGTCCTTTCCCGTGGCAAGAGAATACCGAAAGAAAACCGTTATGTTTATACATTTGTCGGAATAAAAGAGGAATCATGTAAGCGCTTAGCGAAGTAACTAAATGTTTGTTAAATATTCAGTTTATTCAACCATTTAAGAAAAATAAAAATAGGGGGAATATTCATGATTAAAAGGCGGCCTCCGGAGTTTGCTGCATGGCAAAAGCAAACGGTGGAAGAATTGAAAAAGCAGCCGGAACGAAAGGAGCTGTTTTCCACTTCTTCGGCCATTCCAATTGAACGTGTTTATCTGCCCGAGGAAATGGATGATAAATATGTGGAAAAATTAGGATTTCCCGGACAATATCCGTATACTCGCGGCGTGAGAACAACGATGTATCGCGGACGCTTTTGGACGATGCGTCAATATGCAGGCTTCGGCTCGGCGCAGGAGACAAATAAACGCTTTCGCTATTTACTGGAACAGGGGCAAACAGGTCTGTCTGTTGCTTTTGATCTGCCGACGCAGATTGGATATGACTCGGATGATCCAATGGCACTTGGCGAGGTCGGCAAAGTAGGCGTCGCCATCGATTCTTTGGCAGATATGGAAATGTTATTTGAACAAATCTCCCTTGATCAGGTCAGCACTTCGATGACCATCAACGCGCCGGCAGCGGTACTGTTGGCGATGTATATTGCCGTGGCTGAAAAGCAGGGGGTGCCGAAGGAAAAAATTCGCGGGACGATTCAAAATGATATTTTGAAAGAATATATTGCAAGAGGAACGTATATTTTTCCACCGAAACCTTCGATGCGGCTGATTACCGATATTTTTGCCTACTGCACAGAACATACGCCTCAATTCAACACAATCAGCATCAGTGGATATCATATTCGGGAAGCGGGCGCCACCGCCGTTCAAGAGCTGGCATTTACTTTGTCCAACGCCATGGCTTACGTCGATGCCGCGCTGGAGGCGCGATTGCCCGTCGATACCTTTGCTCCGCGTCTCGCTTTCTTTTTTAACGGACATAATCAGTTTTTCGAGGAAATTGCCAAGTTTCGCGCTGCGAGAAGAATGTGGGCAAAAATCATGCGGGAAAAATACGGGGCAGTCAATCCGAAGAGCATGCAGTTACGTTTTCATACCCAGGTGGCCGGTTCCACCTTGACCGCTCAGCAGCCGGATAACAATATCGTCCGCGTGGCCTTGCAGGCGCTGGCCGCTGTGCTTGGAGGAACGCAAAGTTTGCATACAAACGCGAAGGATGAAGCGCTGGCTTTGCCCACGGAGGATTCGGCAAGAATTGCTTTGCGGACACAGCAAATTATCGCCTATGAAACAGGAGCTGCGGATACGATTGATCCGCTAGCCGGCTCCTTTTATCTTGAGTCATTAACCGACGAATTGGAAGCGAAGGCGCAACAGTATATTTCATTGATTGAGAGAAAGGGCGGGGCGGTTGCCGCCGTTGAGCAGCAGTATATGCAGCGGGAAATTCAGCGGGCGGCCTATGAGGCGCAGAAGCGGCTGGAGAAAGAAGAAGAGATCGTCGTAGGTGTTAACCGTTTTCAGTTGGAGGAAGAAGCCGAGCCTGATTTACTGCAGGTGGATGACCGATTTGTTGAACAACAATTGGAACGGTTGGCACTAATCCGCAAGCAGCGGGACAATCAGTTGGTACAGCAGTCGTTAACAGAACTAAAACGGGCAGCAGTCGGTTCGGACAACGTCATGCCGCATATTATCGAAGCTGTCAAACATTATGCCACGATCGGTGAAATTTGCAATGTGCTGCGGGAAGTCTTTGGTGAGTATTGAGAAGGAGGTTAGACATTTCATGGACAAAATTCGCGTATTAATGGCAAAGCCGGGACTGGACGGCCACGATCGCGGCGTGCTGGTTATTTCCCAAGCGCTGCGGGACGCAGGAATGGAAGTAATTTATACGGGGTTGAGGCAGTCGCCGAAGCAGATTGTGACAGCGGCGATACAAGAGGATGTGGATGCCGTCGGGTTATCCAGCCTGTCGGGAGCACACAATGTTCTTTTTCCTGAAGTGCTAAAGCTGTTGCGTGAAGCAGGCGCGGAAGATATTCTCGTTTTCGGCGGCGGTGTCATCCCGGCGGAAGATATCAAGCTCTTGGAAAAGCAAGGGATTAAAAAAATTTTTACTCCGGGAACTTCAACAAAAACCGTTGCGACGTACATCGAGCGAGCCGTTCTCGAAGCTCGCGGTGAAGTAAAAATCACGGCGGCGGCAAAACCGCAAGGAATCGACCATATCGGCATTGCCGTAAATTCCATTGATTCAGCCGCGGTCTTTTATCGCAACCATTTTCAGCTGGAAGTGGAGACGGTCGTGGAGTTGCCGTCGCAGCAGGTGAAGGTGGCGTTTCTTCCACTTGGCAACGTCACCATCGAGCTGTTGGAACCGCTTACGGGCGATGGCGTGATCGCAAAGTTTCTCGAAAAAAACGGGGAAGGGCTGCATCACATTGCTTTCGCTGTTGACGATGTTCAACAGCGTCTGGATCAGCTGAAGCGGGAAGGCGTTCAACTGATTGATGAGGTGCCAAAAAAAGGAGCAAGAGGAAACAACATTGCTTTTTTGCATCCGAAGCAGGCAAGCAGAGTGCTCGTGGAGCTTTGTGAATCCCATGACACGGAAGGTGGGTGACAGCTGTGGATTTGTACGACAAGATCAATGAACTGTATGACAAGCGCCGGATGGCGGAATTGGGCGGGGGTGATAAAAAAATCGAAAAACAGCACGGCAAAGGGAAGCTGACGGCAAGAGAACGAATTGATCTGCTTCTCGATAAGGGAACGTTTGTGGAATTGAATCTGTTTATTGAGCACCGCTGTCACGATTTTGGCATGAATGAGGGATCAGCCCCCGGGGAAGGGGTCGTGACAGGTTATGGAAAAATCAACGGGAGGCTTGTGTTTTTGTTTGCCCAGGACTTTACGGTTTACGGCGGGGCCCTCGGTGAAATGCATGCAAAAAAGATCGCAAATGTCATGGACTTGGCAGTCAAAAATAAAGCTCCGTTTATCGGACTGAATGATTCAGGTGGCGCAAGAATTCAGGAAGGAGTTCTGTCACTAGACGGATACGGTCATATTTTTTATCGTAATGTCCTTTACTCCGGCGTCATTCCGCAAATTTCCGTTATTATGGGCCCATGCGCGGGCGGTGCGGTTTACTCGCCGGCCATTACCGATTTTGTTTTTATGGTGGAAACTACGAGTCAGATGTTTATCACCGGGCCAAAGGTCATTGAAACGGTTACGGGCGAAACAATTACCTCTGAAGCATTGGGCGGAGCGCAAGTTCACGGTTCAAAAAGCGGAAATGCCCATTTTATTTGTAAATCAGAGGAAGAAGCGTTGAAGGAAGTGCGGCGTCTGCTCAATTATTTGCCGCAGCATAATGAAGCGCGACCACCGAAGGCGGAAGTGGGAAAAGTGGAAAAAGTGGAAGGGGAGGCAGATGACTTTCTGTACGATTTGCTGGATATCGTGCCGGCTGATCCGTCCAAGCCGTATGACGTGAGAAAGGTGATTGAACAGGTGGCCGACCGTGAGACCTTCATGGAAGTGCATCAAGCGTTTGCAAAAAATGCGGTGGTGGGGTTTGCGCGCATCGACGGAGAATGCATTGGCATCGTTGCGAATCAGCCGAAAGTGATGGCCGGCGGGCTGGACATCGATTCTTCCGACAAAATTTCGCGTTTTATCCGTTTTTGCGATTGCTTTCATATCCCGCTGATCACGTTTGAGGATGTGACCGGTTTTTTTCCGGGAGTCAAGCAGGAACACGGCGGAATCATTCGCCACGGAGCGAAAATATTATATGCCTATTCCGAAGCAACCGTTCCGAAAATCACCGTCATTACGCGAAAGGCATACGGCGGTGCTTACGTCGCTTTAAACAGCAAAGCAATCGGAGCCGATGTTGTCTATGCGTGGCCTAACGCGGAGATTGCCGTCATGGGACCGCACGGAGCAGCCAACATTATTTTCGCTGCGGAAATCCGCGACAGTGAGAATCCGGTAGTGACGCGGCTTGCTAAAATTGAAGAGTATCGGGAAAAGTTTGCTAACCCGTATATTGCCGCTGCGCACGGCATGGTGGACGATATCATTGATCCGCGGGAAACAAGAATAAAGCTGAAGCAAAGCCTGGAAATGCTGCGCCAAAAAGAGGAAACACGACCGAAAAAAAAGCATGGGAATATGCCACTCTGATGCAAAGCCAGAAAATACCCATGGGGAATTGCCGGCGTTTAGGACGAACGCCGGATTTTTTGGTACAATGGAAAGCGTGGAAAACGACAACAGGAGGCTGAAAAGATGGTAAAAGAACAACGGCTTGTGGAAGAATTTCTTGAGCTTGTGAAAGTGGATTCGGAAACAAAATATGAAAGAGATATTTGCGATGTGCTGAAGCAAAAACTCACTGCCCTCGGCGTAAAGGTAAAGGAAGACGAGACGGCGGCGCAAACTGGACACGGTGCCGGCAATCTCATATGTACGCTGGAAGGGAACGCGGATGCCGAGCCTATATACTTTACATCGCATATGGATACAGTCGTTCCTGGAATCGGGGTGACCCCTTCGATCGAAAACGGATACATAAAAACAGACGGGACGACGATTTTAGGTGCCGATGATAAGGCCGGATTAGCGGCGATGCTGGAAGCGATAAAAATTATCAAAGAAAACAATCTGGAGCACGGCACAGTACAATTTATCATTACCGTAGGTGAGGAATCCGGACTTATTGGGGCTAAAGCGTTGAACCGCGATGATCTCATCGCCAAATACGGCTTTGCTCTTGACAGCGACGGCAAGGTAGGAACGATCATTGTTGCTGCGCCGACGCAATCGAAAGTGCGCGCAACGGTGCACGGCAAGACAGCACATGCGGGAGTGGCACCGGAAAAAGGTGTATCGGCGATAACGATTGCGGCGAAAGCGATTGCCCGCATGCCGCTGGGAAGAATCGACGAGGAAACAACAGCGAATATCGGACGCATCGAAGGCGGGACACAGACGAATATTGTTTGCGACCGCGTGGAAATCTTAGCGGAAGCAAGGTCGCTGGTAGCGGAAAAAATGGAGGCGCAAGTCGCGGCTATGAAGCAGGCGTTGGAAGAAGCTGCGGAAGAAATGGGAGGGAAGGCCGAGGTACATATCGATGTGATGTATCCTGGCTTTAAACATCAGGAAGGAGACCATGTCGTTGAGATAGCCAAAAGAGCGATCAGCGCTGTCGGTAGAAAGCCGGAGCTGCTGCAAAGCGGCGGAGGAAGCGATGCGAATGTCATTGCAGGTCATGGCATCCCAACCGTCAACTTAGGAGTCGGCTATGAAGAAATACATACGACGAACGAACGCATACCGGTGGAAGAACTAGTAAAAACGGCGGAATTAGTCGTGAAGATCATCGAGGAAGCGGCAAATTAATTATTGTAAGTCTTATGGGCACGATAACGAATGACGTCGTTGAGAGGTATTTTCCTCAGCTTAGATTTGAATACTAGCCTTGTGGAAGTGAACTTTCCCCATTTGGGATGTTTCAAAACGGAAAAAATCCTTTTGAGACATCCCTGTTTATCGTTCCTGCAAACCGAAAAGATGAAAGATTTTATTTGAAGCACAATCGTTGAAAAGGAATTTTATCCCCCAATGTATTGGTGAATTATGGTAAGATGAGCTAGGGAATATTTTTTGGATTGGGGAAGTGAACTAAACATGCCATTAAACAGAAATGACCATTTATTACTAAATTATATTCGCGGATTGAATAAAATACTAGAGGAAGAGTGGCAAACAAATGCCAGGAAATTAGGACTGACATTGGCGGAGCTTCATGTCATGTGGATAGTCAATTCCAAAAATCAACTATCCGTGAGCGATATTGCCAAGATCGGTTTATGGGATCGTTCCACCGTGATGCAAATGATTAAACGGCTGCAGGAGAAGGGCCTTGTGCGGATGATCAAAAGCGAAAAAGATTTGCGCGTGACTTACGTTGAACTGACCCCGAAAGGGAAGGAAAAACGCGAACAATCGCGGCAGAAAGAGTTTAAACTGTTCGAATTCCTTCACTCGTATGAAAAAAATAATGAACAATGGATGACAGAGTTTTGCCGTTTTTACCGGGAAGTAAACCGGTATTTTCACGGGGACGAATTCGTCGACTGGGTGGAAGAAACAACAGAAAAATATGAAAAACTGTGATCGCAGGCGACGAAAACGCAAATTTCACAAGGTATTGTCGAATGTTTTTGGTATTTTATTAGATGAATGTTCGGGAATTGCTTGATTTTCTCCAAGTAAGTTGATAAGATGTAACAGGTCAAAGAATACTGAACAGGAGAGGATCCAAAATGGCCGAATACGATGTGATTGTTGTGGGCATGGGACCAGCAGGAATATTTACTGTATATGAATTAACGGAAAAACAGCCGGAGCTAAAAGTGCTTTTTATAGATAAAGGGCATGCGATTCATCAGCGCAGATGCCCGATTAATGAAAAGAAAATTGAAAAATGCCCGCCGCCTGCGGGAAGAAAGGACTTTGCCGGCTGCCTGCCGGCATGCTCGATCACCGCGGGTTTTGGCGGCGCCGGAGCTTATTCGGATGGAAAATTTAATATAACAACGAATTTTGGCGGTTGGATGCAGGATTATTTGCCGCCTTCTGAAGTCCTGGAATTAATTAAATATGTGGATGCGATTAACCTAAACCATGGCGCGCCGGAGGAAAGTACCGATCCAACCACGGAACAGGTGCGTGAAATCGAAAAACGGGCAATGGGTGCCGGCTTAAAGCTGCTTCGTGCCAGTGTACGCCATCTTGGAACTGAAGTAAATCTGCAAATTCTCACGAGTATATATGAATCGTTGAAGCATCGTGCGGAAATGAGACACCGAACGGAAGTGGAAGATATTATCACGGAAGAAACGGCTGACGGGGAACGGGTTACCGGCGTCCGTTTAAAAAAGAACGGCGAGGAGATCTTTGCTGATCAGGTGGTCATTGTACCGGGACGCGACGGCTCTGAGTGGCTGGGGAGCCTTTTGAAGAAGCGCGGCTACCGAATGATTAATAATCAGGTGGATATCGGCGTACGTGTCGAAACTTCCGACGTGATTATGGAGGAGATCAACAAGCATTTATATGAAGCAAAATTTGTTTTTAATACATCCGTCGGCACAAAAGTCCGTACGTTCTGTTCCAACCCGTCGGGACATGTGGTCGTCGAAAATCACAGCGGAATCATGACGGCCAACGGTCACGCCTATAAGGATCCAAAGCTTGGCAGTGAAAACACGAACTTTGCTTTGCTTGTCTCCCACACCTTTACTGAACCGTTTGATAAGCCGATTTCTTATGCAAAAGAAATTTCAGAACGGGCAAATGATTTATCAAGCGGATCTGTTATCGTGCAAAAATACGGGGATATTCTTAAAGGCCGCCGTTCGACGAAAAAGCGGATTGATGAAGGATTTCTTGAACCGACGCTGAAAGAAGCCGTTCCGGGAGACTTAGGCTTGGTGCTGCCATACAATACAATGAAGAGCCTGATTGAAATGATGGAAGCATTGGATCGCGTTACTCCAGGAATCGCCTCGGAGCATACGTTATTTTACGGTGTGGAAGCAAAATTCTACTCAGCCAGACCGGTGCTGACGAAGGAGTTCGAAACAGAAATCTCCGGGCTTTATGCTGGAGGTGACGGCGGCGGCGTCACTCGCGGCTTGGCGCAGGCTGGGGCAAACGGCGTCCACATTGCTCGGGCTATTTTGCGAAAGTCTACAGCGAAACAGCCAAAAAAACAGCCCGCGACAGCTTATTGAAGGATGCCCACGGACGGAAGGTTCCCGAATTCCAATGATTCAAGAATCATTTCTTCCGAATAACCTAATTGTCGTGACAAATCTTGTATTGTAGGAGAGGGCCATGCGTTTTGCTTATATCGGGCAAGGACTTCGTTGATTAAGAGTAAGATGAAATCGTGGATGGAATCACTCCGGATCAATTCGTCCATAAACAATCGACCGCCTTTCCATCTTTAGTGATCTTTATCATATCATATGTTGTTGGGATATAAAGGAAAAATAATGTGGGAAATTTTAAAAATATGTGAAACGTGTATCCATTCCTCTGCGGTCAACGACGCCGCAGAGGAATTTTGTATATGGTGAATGGAGCAACGATTCCGTGTAATGAAGAGGTGCTGTAAAAGGTTTTTTGCTGTTTGCTGCACCCTGTATGCATTAAGAGAAGCCGCTGCCACTTTGTTGAAAAAATCGCTATTCATCATATATGTTCAAAAAGGCAATGGTTCCTCGCGATGCGTCGACTTCACCTATTGCTTCGTGTGTGTTCAAAAAAATAAAAAGCGATCTTTTTGAACACACACTGTAAAAAAGAGAACGAATGTTTGTTATAATAAAGATATTATCAAATAGCCGGTAGAGATGTGTTGTACGGAAAACGCGGCACATTATTTCATTAAAAGAGTCTGTTCAAAAAGGCAATGGTTCCGCACGATGCGCCGACTGCGAGAAAACCACTCACAGCCGGCTTGAAAAGAATGCATCAGCTCCACTCATTGTCTCTTCCTCTGCCAATATTGCGCTGAGGTTTATCCAAGTACCATCGCCCGCGATGGCACAATGAGACAGCTCGCAGCACCTCAGTGAAGCCGCCGGCTCATTGCTTCGTGTTTGTTCAAAAAGAGAAAAACGATCTTTTTGAACAAACACTAAAAAGGGCAACCGTGAGAACCGCTGAGTGCTGAATTTACCATTCAAAGCCTTGAAAAGGAGGAGAGGCAGATGGATGCTGATGCCAAACATAAAGGAAAAATTATTTTTCACATCGATATGAACAGTTTTTACGCCTCTGTGGAAGCTGCCCACGATCCCACGCTTCGTGGCAAGCCGCTGGCCATCGCCGGGAACGCAGAAGCGAGGAAGGGAATTGTAGTCACGGCAAGCTACGAAGCCCGCGCCAAAGGAGTAAAACCGCCGATGCCGTTATGGGAAGCACAGAAATGTTGTCCTGACCTCCTTGTTCGAGAGCCGGACTTTGACCGCTATCGTGCTGCATCGAAAAGCATGTTTCAATTGTTATATGACATTACTCCGTTGGTAGAGCCTGTTTCGATTGATGAAGGGTACATGGATGTGACGGACGTTCAAAGCGGAATGACGCCGCTGCAACTCGCAGTACATATTCAAAATCGTATCAAAAAAGAATTAAACTTGCCTTGCAGTATCGGGATCGCCCCGAATAAATTTTTAGCAAAAATGGCAAGCGATATGAAAAAGCCGATGGGGATCACCGTGCTGCGGAAACGGGAAGTTCAGCAAAAATTATGGCCGTTAAGCGCCATTGAAATGCACGGAGTAGGCAAAAAAACAGCAGAAAAGCTGAAGCGTCTCGGCATATTTACAATTGAAGATATCGCAAAGGCAGATCCGGTTTTTTTGCAGGCAAAGTTTGGCATCAGCGGTATTCGTATGCATGAGCGGGCCAGCGGTATAGACCACCGCCCGGTAGATCCGGAATCCGTGGCAGAATTCAAAAGTGTCGGTAATTCAGTGACCCTTCCGAAAGATGAAAATAACAGTGCTGAATTGAAAAAAGTCATCATGAATTTATCCGATTCCGTCGGACGCAGAATTCGAAAAAAAACTGTCTATGCCGGCAATATTCAACTGACGATCCGCTACGCTGACTGGAAGACAATTACCCGCAGCAGCAAGCTTCCCCATCCGATCAGCACGCATACGGATATTTTTGCGGCAGCCTGGAAGCTCTGGGAAAAATACTGGAACGGGGAACCGGTGCGTTTGATAGGCGTCACGGCAATGGATTTGGTAGAAAAAGGGCATGCGCATAAACAGCTCGATTTATTTACCTATGAAAAAGATGAGAAGGAAGAACGATTAAGCACGGTTATCGACAGCCTCCGAAATAAATTTGGTGAAGGTTCCCTATTGAAAGGAATTCAAATGGGAGATGACCGCAGCGCCCAACTCCGCGACCGCAAAAAGCGGGGAACTAGCCTGGAGAAGGATTTTTTGCGTGAAGGTATTTTCAATCAATCAGACAGCGAGTAAGCGATGTCTTCTCCACATAGAGGAATAAGTCACGAACAGGTTTGTGTTCTTGTTGCCAGAGACCGAACAAAAGCAACTGTTTCCAAAGTTAACCTCATATGTATTTGAAATGACTGACACTTATGAAGTTTGCGTCTATCAACATTCAAAGTGTAGTTTGTATTTAACTAAAGGCAATATTGAAGGAAACGTAAACAATGGAGGTGCAATTGATGAAAAAAGAATTAGATAAAGCGTTAGATTTACGAAAGAGTGGAATTTACAAAGAATCTAACGAAATACTTATAAAAATGGTACAAAAGTTTCCTAATAATGCATCCATTAACTATCAATGTGCTTGGAGTTTCGACTTATTAGGAGAAGAAAGGAAAGCAGTTCCTTTTTACGAAAATGCAATACAGTTGGGATTGTCTTCTAAGGAATTAGAAGGAGCAATAATAGGATTAGGAAGTACATATAGAACATTAGGAGAATATGCAAAATCAAAAGGGATATTTCAAAAGGGAATCGATACATTTCCAAATAATAGGGCAATTCAAACTTTCTATTCAATGACGCTGTATAATTTGAAAGAACATAATAAAGCGATGGAGTTTTTATTGAAATGCCTTTTAGAAACGACAAAAGATACCCAAATTATAAACTATAAAAGGGCAATTGCTTTCTATTCGGATAAATTAGACGAAATTTGGGACTAACTTGTGAAATGGTTTTACAATGATAGGGGGTGTCTCATAAGAGTGTTTTTTCCCTTTTGAGACACCCCCGAAGCAATGAGCAAAGCCGCTGCATCTTTTCAAAAGCCCGATAGGAGTGGTTTTTTCCTATCGAGCATCGTGTTTGTTATAAAAGATAAACAGCAATCTTTTTGAACAAACACGATTACTTTTTACAAGAAACGTTAATGATTTCATGATTTCGGCCGATAAAAATAATAGAGGAAGTGTTGAAAACGCAGTATTATAGAAAGAATCTGCCGGGGAGTGTTGAAATTGGAGATAACTGGACAGCTTTTGAACATAAATACAGCAGGTGAACGTCCCCCACAATTAAAAGAAGGCGAATCCTACCGTGTCAAAGTCGAATCTCGTCTTTCGGATCGCGAGGCAGTTATTTCGATTAGAGGGCAAGAAGTACGGGCTACTTTTTCCGGACCGATGCCAAACGAAGACCGGTTTGTTGTGCAGGTGGAAAGCCGCACAGATGACGGTATTCGTGTAAAAGCGTTGTCGTTGGAAGAGCAACACCGGCAACAGCGGTCAGAGCAAGGAAGAGTGCCGGAGCAGCAGACAATCGATCGCGTTCTCAGGGATTTAGGACAGCGGAACCCTTCGCATGAACTGCGGCAGGCCGCCCGCCACCTGCTGGAGCAAAATATTCCACTCCGTTCGGAAACCGTGAAGGACCTGGATCGCTTTCTTGAACAGGGGAAAGGTGCAAAACATCAGCGTTTGGAAACCGTGGAAATGCTCGCTAAAAAAGGGTTGGAACCAACGGCTGCCAATTTGAGGTCCGTTCATGAAGCATTGCACGGGAAAAATATCCACGATCAAATTCGTGATATCGATGCCGGCCGCAATCGGCAAGCAGCGGCAGAACCTCGGCATCCACAGGTGCAGCAAGAACAGCGTGAAATCATGCCTAAGGAGCAGCAGTACCGCGAGTCAGATCGGGCGGAAAGGCAGCCGCGAAGAGAGGCGGCAGAAACAGTTCGTGCTTTGGAGCAGTTACATGCGGGAGACCGTTCTAAATGGCCGGAAGCGATACGGCAAATACAGGATGCGGTAAAAAATGAACAGCCGGAAATAAGGAAAATGGCAGCAGACAGCTTACGTGATATTCTCCAGCTGCTGGGAAAACAACAATACAGTGATGCGAAAGACAGGATATCCCAGTTGTTACAGCAGATCCAGGGACAAGTTCAGCAGCCGCCAGCTGAGCAATCGGTTGTCAGTGACCGAAGCATGTTGGACAGTCTGCAAAAAACTGTACAAAACGAGGCGGATCTTGGTGCCGCGCTTGAGAAAATAAAGGAGAATTTATTATCTTTAACCGTGCCGAAGGAAGTAATGACTATTCTTTTGCAAGGTATGAACGATGCCGCCGACCGCCTCAGTCAAGGGCGGGAATTAAAGGCAAGGCAGGTGATGGTTGATGCCATCCAGCGGGCGGAAACGGTCTATGCTTCCATGAGCAGTCAAGTCCAGGTTGCTGATGCACGCGCTGAAGTGCAGCAATACATGACAAATGAGATGTTGCAAGCGGCCAACTTGTCTGCGAAGGATATTCTTGTTACCGAAGTAACGGAGCGCCTGGCAAAAGCCACCGATGAATTTAAAGCGTTCCAAAGAGAGGTGACAAATCAGCTAACTCGAATCGAACATATTATCCAGCAGTTTCGCGCGCAATCCGTTCAGCAGGCGAAGCCAATGCTGGAAAATGTTATTCGGCAATTAGATAACGCATTGTTAAAAAACGATTGGCTGCTCTTTGCCGATATGAAGACGGAAAAAGCAGTGCTGCAGGCCAGCTCCCAACTTGCGGAAGCGAAAAAGCTCCTGACAAAAGGAAATCATTTTGAAGCAAGGCAAATCGTTCGGGAAGTTCAGCAAACGCTGGATAAATTACTGTTTAAGCCGAGCAATCAAAAGATAGTCCATCAATTGGCGCAGGAAACGGAGTTGAAAGACGCGCGTCCGGGGGTTCACCGGCTCTCCGCTCAGTACGATCAAACTTCGAGACTGTTAACCTATAATCAAGGATCTGCCCGCAATGTATTCGAAGGGGTCCGTTCTCTTGGACTCAACCGGGAAGCAGAGCTTGGTCAATTGCTGTCGGTAGGTAAAGTACCTGAGGAAATGGAGCAACGGAATTTAAAAGCTTTATTGCTGCAAACGATCCGCGCGGAGGAAGACGGTAGCAAGTTGCAGCAGCAGGCTCAGCAGTCGTTGCATCATCTAACAGGACAGCAGTTGATGAGCCGGACCGATTATCAGCAAAATATGCAAATGCTGATGTTTCAGCTGCCGCTTCTGTTAAAAGGAGCAGCTGAAAATTTACAAGTGTTTGTTAACGCAAGAAATGAATCCGGTAAGCTTGATTGGGAAAACTGCAGTCTTTATTTTTTGATTGATACAAAAAAAATGGGAGAAGTAGGAATTTCCTTAAATGTCACAGAACGCGCTCTGAATGTGACGTTAAAAAATGACGATCCGGGATTCAAAGCGAAGGTGGAGCCGCTGGCGAATAAATATTTGGACAAACTGAAGGACATTGGTTTTCATGTTCACGGGTTGCATTTTTCACCATTGACTCCTGTTCAAGATGAAGCTGCCGGCACAAAAACGGCAGAGCTTGAAGAGCAAGTCCCGACAATGACTGCGAAAGGGTTTGATTATAAAATATGATGGTTTCCAAGCATTTTAATCAGATAAAGCGGCGCGAAATGAATGGTCCGTCGGCAGCAGTCATCCGCTATGATGAAAGCGCTGGAGAAGATCCGAAAGTTGTCGCTCAGGGAAAAGGCTATGTGGCGAACCAGATTTTAGCGCTTGCTAAAGAACATGACATCCCGATGGAAGAGGATGCCGGTCTGCTGGCGAATTTGCTGGATATGGATTTAGGCGACAATATTCCGCCGCAGCTTTATTCGGTGATTGCAGAAATATTATTGCTAATCGAAGAAATGGAACGAAGCTATTAGCTCGTGTTCAAAAAGAGAAAAAACGATCTTTTTGAACAATTACTATTTAGAGGGTGTTTAAAAAGGCAATGGTTTCGCTCGATGCGCCGACTGCGAGAAAACCACTCACAGTCGGCTTGAAAGAATGCATCGGCTTCACTCATTGCTTCGTAATTGTTCAAAAAGAGAAAAAACGATCTTTTTGAACAATTACTATTAAAACATGATTTTTTCTGCCGATAAAACAAGTAAAGACATGGATGTGACAAAATTCGAGAATATTTACAAGGATGTAGGCACGGTTCTCGATGGTGGAGGTGAATAAGCATGATTTCTAAGGAGGCATTACACAAAAAATCGCCTCAGGAGATAACCGGACTTTTATACGAAGCATGTCTCACTAATTTAGAAGATGCTCAAGTTGCCGTTAAAAACAAAGACTATGTAAAAGCAAATGGTCACTTACAAAAAGCCGGGGATATCGTTCACCGATTAGGTGCAGGAATTAATTACGAGGCCGGCATCATCGCGGATCAACTGGACGCTGTATACAACTATATGGCTGATCGGATCGTCGAAGCAAATATTACAAAGGATGCCGCAATCATTGATGATGTCATCCGCCATTTAGAAACAATCACCTCGGCCTGGCAGGAAGCGATGAAGGAAAATCAAGATAAACAAACAAAAGAAGTGAAACAAAAAGTAAATCTTTATGAACAAAATTCGATGTACGAGTAGAGGGGAGAAACAAAGTAATGAAAATCAACAATAATATCCAGGCGCTAAATGCTTATCGGAACTTATACCAAAATCAAATGAAAACATCTAAAAACCTGGAGAAGCTTTCTTCCGGTTTGCGTATCAACCGCGCTGCCGATGATGCCGCTGGGCTTGCCATCTCTGAGAAAATGCGTTCACAAATCCGCGGTCTGAAGCAAGCGGAGCGAAACGCACTGGACGGGATTTCATTAATGCAGACATCGGAAGGCGCGATGCAGGAAGTGCACGCAATGCTCCAGCGTATGCGTGAGCTGGCGGTGCAGGCGGCGAACGATACAAACACCGAGTATGACCGCGACCAAATCCAAAAAGAGATCGATCAGCTCAAATTGGAGATTGACAGCATTTCCGAAAAAACGGAATTCAACACGCGAAAACTACTTGATGGAAACAGCGCTGTGCTGACAACTTTCAATGCCGGCGACAATGACATAAATATTAAAAACTTCCCTAAAGTTAACGACGCCAATATCAAGTCGGGGAATTATCAAGTTGTGATTGGTGATGTCATTCAAAGTGTAACAATTACTCAGCCGGCAGGCGGTTTGGACTCAGCGACAGATATTTTCATTACCGACTTTGGCAGTGATGATGGTTCAAACATGAAGCTCGGCGAGTATACGGTTTTAATTCGTGAATACGATGATTCTAATTCACCTGCGACGGCAAGAATTGAAATTTTGGATCCGGACGGACTTTCCATCGGCAGCTCTGTAGTGGAGGTCGGTGAAGAGGATGGAAATGGCGATCCTATTTTTACGGATATTTCTGGTATTTCTGTTAATACATCCAAAATTGGCGGAAACGGTACGGTGAAAGCCAAAATCGAAGCGCAGGCTACGATTACATTGAATGAAGGGAGTGGGGCTCAGGTGAATCCGATCCGCGCATCGGCAACGCTAGTTTCTAACAACGGCGTTTTCCGTCACGGTGGCGTGGAATATTCCTTTAGAGGAGATATCGAGGAAGGAAGTCTGGACTTTACGGTAACCAACAATGCCCTTTCCTTCCAAATCGGGCCTAACACGAACCAGAATGTATTGATTGATATTCCGCGTATGGACGTTGTCACATTAGGAATCGAAAACTTAAGCGTAATGACAAATGCCGATGCCAACGAAGCGATCTTCTTGCTGGATAAGGCGATCAACATTCTTTCCGACGCCCGCGCGAAGCTCGGTGCTGTTCAAAACCGTCTGGAGCATACGATCAACAACCTGCAAATTACGCATGAAAACCTGACGGCAGCGGAGTCAAGAATCCGCGACGCAGACATGGCGCTGGAAATGACGGAATTCACACGAAACAATATTTTGAACCAGTCGGCAACGGCCATGCTTGCACAAGCAAACCAATTGCCGCAAGGCGTTCTTCAATTATTGCAATAATACATGTTTTTGGGCAGTCCGCTGCCTTTTGGAACAGAAGGTCATCAAGGAAGGCTGCGACAGTGCCTTCCTTTTCTTCTGTTCCTGCAATAAAAAACCATCTTTTTTCACGATGCATGTTATGCATCCGCTTGTGTTAATCTAAATGCAATTACAGTAAAATATACCTCTTGGTCAAAACACCATTGTTTTTTATAATAAGAAGTAGCGAACAAACAAAGGAGTCGTCATGATGGATGTACAAAAAATCAGCCGATCAGGCCTTCAGCGCACGGATCAAAAAAAGACGGGGACAGAAGTGAAAACGTCCTTTCAAGAAATCATGCAACGCGGAAGAGACAATCAGGCATATGAGCGTCTCGGTGCCCTTTTAGAAAAAATCGAGGATCAGGGAAAGGTGCTGGCAGACTCCAGAACGGTAGATGAATTGCGGAAATATAAGCAATATGTCAAGGAGTTTATGGATGATGCCGTCAATCTCGGACTGAGTTTGGAGGAGCGTAAAGGCTTTAACCGCCGCGGGCGGACAAAGGTGTACAAAATCGTCCGTGAAGTGGACAGAAAGCTGCTCGATTTAACCGACGCTGTGTTAAAACAGGAGAAAAACGGGCTGGAAATCCTCAACATGGTTGGAGAAATAAAAGGGCTGTTAGTGAACATTTATGCATAATCCTGAGCAGTGCTGTCACTGCAAGGTTCTTTCTTCAGAAAAAAATGCCGCCGAATGAACTATATGGAACAGCCGCGGCGGCATTTTTCGGTTTGGTGTCGTTTCTCTCAGCCGGTCTTACTGTTACTAATGGCTGCGGTGTTGTCGTTGATGATGCTGCTTCCTTTTTTTAAGAAGTAAAACGCCAGCAAAAAGCTGAGTGCTGCACCGTAAAATAGCGCCGTGTGACCAAAGACATCCATAAGAAATCCTAATAATCCCGGTGCAACAATCGCCGAGGACATAGAAAACAAATAATAAAGCCCTGTAAAATAGCCAATTTTTGTTTTGCCGCCCAAATCGGCTACGAAAGGATATGCCTGTACATTAATAAAAGCCCAGGCAATGCCACCTAAAAATAAGACAGCCTGCAATAGCAGCGTTTCACTGCCAAACGGCAGGAACGATGCGAGACCGTGAAGGAACGGAATAATGACAAAGATCAACGGCAGTAAAATCAGCCCCACTAGCATTGCGGGAGCCTTCCCCCATTTGCTCCCCACAAGCCCGGCAGGAATGGCAAATAAAACGAAGGATAAACTGAAAAAGCCTAATGTCATCCCGGCAGTACTTTCGTCCATCTTCAAATGTTCCACCGCATAGACTGTAAATTGTGCTTCCATGCCCGTATACCCGATAAAATAGACAAAGATGGCAATAAGAACAAACAGCTGCCCTCGGAATTCCGGTTTTTTTATTTTTCCCAACCCTGCCGCCAAGCTTTGGAACGCTTGTGTTTCTTCAGCTTCCTCTTCTGCAGTGCCCGCATACGCCGGGTTGCGGTCAACCGTAAAGTAAAGCGTGATAAAGGTTAGCAGCAGCAACGATCCCGCGACAATAAATGGATAAGCACGGTCAATGCCGTACAATGCGGATAAGCCGAACAAAGCGATAATCGCACCGACGCCGCCCATAAAATTGATGATTCCGTTTGCCGTTGAACGTTTTTCCGGAGGCGTGTGATCCGGCATCAAGGCGATGACCGGCGCCCGGTAAATCGTCATCGCGAACAAAAAGATGATGTCAACAATGATCAGTAGCCATAATGCCCAGGCGGCACCGAACGGTATCAGGATAAAGAAAACCGCTGCAGCCGGCATGCCGGCGACAAGAAACGGGAGCCTGTTGCCGATGCTGGTATCCACCCGATCCGACCACGCACCGATAATAGGGATAAGGATGACAGCCAATAAATTATCGAGCCCCATGATTGCACCGCGAATCGCCCGGCTTTCAATATAATCTCCGAGGATCAGCGGCATATAGGCATTATAAAACGTCCAGACAAGTGTTAAGGCAAAGAAGCCGCCGCCAATGACAAAAATTTTACCGTAGGAAAAAGAGTTGTCAACTTTCATTCAGCCACCTCCAAATTCAGCCGTTCGTAATAAATGATACTTATGTGCACTGTTTCCGAATGATCACGGCTTTTTCCGGCCAGTCGGTAATGATGGCGTCACAGCCGTTTATTAAAGCGCGAATATGTTGGTCTTCGTTGACAGTAAATGGGCGTACCGGCATCATTGCTTTGGCTGCTCCTGCGAGCAATTCAGGCACCGCTACAGGTAAAAAGCAGTGCAAGCCGTTTGCGCCGAGCGCTTTTGCATATTCCCACGGCTCATAAAGCCCTTCCATGAACAGGACGGCGGTTTCAACATCCGGATCGAGGCGATGAACTTCAACAAGGCTGTAATGGTTGAACGAGGAGATAATGACGCGATTCTTGACATCGTACTTCTTGATGAGCTTAAGCACGATTTCTTCTATACCAGGGTAGCGGACAATGCCGTTCTTCAGCTCAATGTTCAATAACAGCGATGTCGGCGCCAGCCATTCGAGTACGGCTTCCAGTGTTGGAATCGCGGCGCCATGAAAAGCAGGGTGAAACCAGCCGCCTGCATCGAGCTTTTTCAGTTCTTCATATGTATAATCTTTTACCCAGCCTTGCCCGTCCGTTGTTCGATTGACTGTTTCGTCGTGAATAATGACAGGTACACGGTCTTTTGTCAGTTGAACGTCCAGTTCAATCCCGTCTGCCCCATCATCCAGAGCTGCCTGAAAGGCCGTCATTGTATTTTCGGGATGTGTTCCTGAAGCACCTCTGTGTGCAAAGATCAGTGTTTTCAACAACTTTATCACCTCAAAAAAATGTTTTCGCCGCTTTGCATCCTTTTCCGGTTGTATAAGAATCATGTGGTGGTTTGCAACGGCTTTTAATACTATTCTCTGCCTGGTGCGAATACTCCTTTAAGAGATGTTCAGAAAGCCGGGTGCAATAAGCAGGGGATTTTTTGTTTTTTCTGCTGAGGGTTGTGATATAGTGGAAAATAGGTCGACAGAAAACGAAGGCAGTCATCTGATCATCTTCTGGAGGAGAAACACGTTGAACAGTAACAATAACAGGAAAGTCACAACGTTTGATCATTTCATATTTATGCTTGTTACGTTTTTGTATTGGTTTTCGTTATACATATATGTACCGATTCTGTCGCCGTACATGGAATGGCTTGGAGCATCGTATACGTTCATCGGTATTGTTCTTGGAAGTTACGGCTTCATGCAAGTGGCGATCCGGTTTCCGCTGGGGGTTTATTCTGATAAACTGCAGCGGCGGCGCCCGTTCATTTGGTTGGGAATGATCATCAGCGCGATCAGCTGCTTCGGCTATCTGATCACTGACCTGCTTGGATGGGCGCTTGTCTTTCGAGCTTTGTCCGGAATCAGTGCGGCGACTTGGGTGGCGTTTACCGTGCTCTATGCCAGTTATTTTACAAAAAATGAAGCGACGAAAGCAATGGGGGTTATCAGCTTTATCACTGTCGGCGGTCAGTTGGCGGGAATGGTTTTCAGCGGAATTGTAACGGACATTTTCGGCTGGCTGACCCCGTTTTTCCTCGGCGGCATCGCTGCAGTCATCGGCTTTGTTTTGAGTTTTCAAATAAAGGAAACAGCGGGTGATGGCGGGGGGATGCCGATGAAGGTAAAAGATTTAACGGCTGTTGTCAAAGAACCTTCGCTGTTGAAGGTTTCCTTTCTATCCATTTTGGCACACAGCATACTTTTTATCACGATGTTCGGCTTTACGCCAAATTATGCAATGAATCTTGGCGCAACGGCGACAGAACTGAGTTATTTGGTCATGGCGTTTATGGTGCCGCATGCGATTGGTGCAATCGTTGTTAGCCGGCGGTTTTCACAACGTTTCGGGCGCTGGAATACGCTGTTGGCAGGATTTTTTCTCAGCGGTGCTTGCTCATTGATCATTCCGTTTACACCGTTGTTCGAATGGTTGCTGATCACACAGCTGTTTAACGGGTTCGGATTGGGTATGATCTTGCCTATGCTGCTTGGTATGGCGATTCAAACCGTCTCGGACGAGAAGCGGGCTACCGCGATGGGATTTTATCAGGCCGTGTATGCCATCGGAATGTTTGCCGGACCGTTTCTTGCCGGCTGGCTGAGTTCCGCCGGTGGTCTGGAGACAGGGTTTTATCTGGCGGGAATTGTTGGCGTTATTTCCGTTTTCCTGATCGTTATCTGGATGCGCACCGAACAACGAGCAGCGGAGAAGGGGAGGAGAAAGGAGTTGGAGTAACTGCTGTTTTATCCACGTTTGCGAGCAGGCGCTAGCAATGAAAATTTTTTTCCTTAAGCTATTTAAAGAGCGTGTTCAAAAAGGCAATGGTTCCGCACGATGCGCCCCAATTCTGTCTAAGTGCTGCCCACGTCCTATGGGCAACGGCGAAATGTCGTCATCCTGACTCCAAGAAAACCACTCACAGTCGGCCTGAAAAGAATGCATCGGCTCCACTCATTGTCGATTCCACTGCAAGTAGAGCACCGACGTCTGTCCAAGTGCCATCGCGTGCGATGACACGATGAGACAGTTCGCAGTGTCTCAGTGAAGAACGGCTCATTGCTTCGTGTTTGTTCAAAAAGATAAAAACCGATCTTTTTGAACAAACACTTAAAGTGTTGAGGACAACTCACCATGCCTTATGACACTGCGTTTGTTGTCCTCATCGCTAAAATCAATAGCAGTAGGGCGCTGCAATTACCATCCCCGGTCGTATGGGGCTGGCTTCTCTATCGCTGCGCCTAACTCTCTGGCTGCAGTCCGCGGCCAATATGGATCTCTCAGAAGCTCCCGCCCGATAAAAATTAAATCAGCACGCTCGTTTTGCAAGATTTCCTCCGCCTGGATAGCGGTGGTGATCAGGCCGACGGCACCGGTGGCGATACCTGCTTCCCGGCGGATTGTCTCGGCGTGCCGTACTTGGTAACCTGGATAAGGTTGAATTCCCGCCGGGATTATTCCTCCTGTACTGCAGTCGATAAGATCGACGCCGCGGCGCTTCATTTCGTTGACGTAGTATAGGAAATCTTCCATTTGATTTCCTTCCGGATGATATTCGTCGGCTGATATCCGGACGAATAGCGGGCCTTCCCAAACGGTTTTCACCGCTTCAATGACCTCTTTCAAAAAGCGGAAGCGGTTATCTCTCTCGCCCCCGTAAGCATCTAAACGCTTATTCGTAAGCGGAGATAAAAATTGATTGATTAAATATCCGTGCGCAGCATGAATTTCGATAATATCGAACCCGGCTTGCTTGGCTCTTAGTGCTCCCAGACGGAACGCTTCAATTGTTTCGGCAATATCGGCAGTGGTCATTTCCCGAGGTGTTTTTGCCCTCCCATCGAAAGGAACAGGGGACGGAGCGATGATCTCTCCGCCGTATTCCGCTTTTCTTCCGGCATGGGCAAGCTGGATCGCCGTTTTCGCACCGTATGTTTTCATGCTGTCAACAAGTTTTTTTAATCCAGCAACATGGTCTTCATCGTAGATTCCTAAATCTTTTGAGGAAATTCGCCCTTCGCTTGTTACCGCAGTTGCTTCAATCATAATAAGTCCTACTTGGCCGACAGCCCGGCTTATGTAATGGGTGAAATGCCAAGCGGTCACATGTCCATCTTCGTTACCAGAAGAATACATGCACATCGGCGACATAACGATGCGGTTTTTCATAGTAACATCTTTCACTTGATACGGGGTAAATAGCTTTGTTTCCACTGCTCATTGCTCCCTTCATTTCTTGAATCAAAATTTTAATACCTACAAATAGAGGCTGCCCCGGCAAGTCCGACGGCAGACTTGAGGACAACCTCCTAAGGCAAGACAGCTACTTCTTTTTTCTGTGCTCATGGAAGTATCCGTTTAAGTAAGCTAATAATCTGCTTCTGGTGATAATTCCAAGAAACTCGTTTTCATCGCCTTCGACACATATAAATGGATGATTAATGGAATAGGATAACGCTTTTTCAAAAGGATCGGTTACTTTCATGCGCGCGATGGAATCTGTCATCACATCGACTACAGTAATTTGCTGCAAACGTTCCGGTTCAATTCGTTCCAGCCCTAAAATTGAATCTAAAATTTGTGCTTTGCTGATAAGCCCGTGCAATTTAAAACTTGTATCCAGTACCGGTATCGCAGTGTATCCGGATTTGATGAGAACAAGCAATGCATGTTCAATCGTATTTCCCGGCTGGACATGGGCCACCTTTTCTACAGAGGTTACAAACGGTTGAATTGAAATGTCTAAAATGTTTGTACTGTCAAGTTTTTGCATGTCAATGCACACTTTCTGTATAAATTTTTTAGAACGTGTTCAAAAAGAGCAAGCTGACTCTTTGGAACAGGCTCACATGACGAGTGCCAATGGCCGACCTCATTTCACAGAAATCATTTTCATAGAGCGTGTTCAAAAAGACAATGGTTCCGCTCGATGCGCCCAATTCCGCCTAAATGCTGCCCACGTCCTATGGGCAACGGCGGAATGTCACCATTCTCCAATTCCGCTTAAGTACTACTCACGTCCTGTGAGTAACTGCGGAATGTCGTCATCCTGACTCCGAGAAAACCACTCACAGCCGATCCGAAAAGAATGCATCGGCTCCACTCATTGCTTCGTATTGTTCAAAAAGATAAAAACCGATTTTTTTGAACAAACACTTATACTTACATTTTTTATTTTACACTAAAAATCGCGTGAAGACGAAACATTTGATGCGGAGGATGGGTGGCGGTGCGTGTTTCAACGTTCTCCCATAACTATCGTATTCGTAAAAACTGAAAAAGCAAACCAAAAAAGAAATCGCTTTCATTTTTGGTTTAATGCAGATGCGGCTTGCGGTTGATGTCCGATGTTTACATTTGCCGTTTGTCACCGATACTTAAAAATGAGGTGAGAAGCATGCACAGCAAACAAACGGTAAAATACATTTGTGAGCGCTACCCATCCGGCAATTGTTATTATTTCAAACAGGAAATGATTACTTCTGATTCCTGGGAGGATATTTCCTCATTACAGTGGGGCGTGAAGCGTCCGATAACTAAAATGACGTTTGAGAGACGTAAAAAAGAGGGATATCGTACTGTAGAAACGTATATTCACCGGCCACCTGCGAGGGTTATCCCGTTTAAGGACAGAATGGTGCCTGTTCGCAAGGAGGAATAACAAGCTGAAAAGGCTGTATTCATAAAAAGGGTGCTCAAGAGATCGTTTTTCTCCTCAAGGCACCCATTCCAATTTACTTACTTTTCACACAGCGTAGTCAGCGGCATTGCTTATGGTGTCGGATTGTTGTAAAAGTAGGCCATCATGATTTCGTCATCGTATTCACCGTTGAAATACACTTGTTGCTTTTGAACACCTTCAACGACAAAGCCGTACTTTTCATAAAGCTGTCTGGCAATTTTATTTGCTGCAAAAACCGTCAGGCAAATTTTATGCAGACCGTGGAGCTTGCCCCAATGAATGGTGTAGTCCATCATTTTGTTTCCCAATCCTATTCCTTGTGCGCTGTTGCTTAACCATGTTCGAAAAAAAGCGGTGTGCCGCTTCATTTTTAATTCACCGCGTATCAGACGGGCGATACCGACGACGCGCCCGTCCACTTCCACGGCAGTATACATATTGTCTTTCTGCTTCATTTCCTCAATAAACGCTTGCTCCTCTTCGATTGTCCGCACCCGTTCTTTCTGCAAATATCGTCCTTTCTGAATGATCTCTTCCACATTTTCAATAATATCGAATGCATCTTCCTTGACGGCAGGCCGCAAAAATACTTTTGACCCACCGGCAAAAAACTCAAGCGTAAACCGTTCCGTTTCCATTGCTGGATTGATCATAAGCAAAGACACCTCCTAATCCTGCCAAAATGTTTCTGGATTTTTTTCAATCGTTGTTTTCAATAAATGGGAAACGGGAACGATGGTCACTTCCTCTTTTTCAAAATACGGCAGCGCATCGCTGATCCCGTTAAACGTATCGACCCCTTTGACGCCGACATGGCCGATGGCAATGGCCTGGCCTCTGTTTTTGGCCATATCGCAGAGATGAATCATCTGCTTGTAAACATGATTGCGGGAGGAATGCGTATCATCAAGAAACGAATCTCTTGCTGCAAACGGGATGTTTAATTCCTCGGCGATTTCCGGAAGAACAGAATCGCTGCTTGTCCCACTGTCGATAATATATAAATCGTGTTCTTTGACCACTTCCAAAATAGCGCGGACAATTCGTTCATTGCCGACGATTTTTGATCCCATATGATTATTCAGTCCTCGTGCATGCGGAACATCCTCGATCGCTTTTTTTACCCGGGACTTTACTTCCTCCGTGTCCAGATCGGAGGTGATGGGCAGCGGACCGAGCCATGACCGCTTGCCTTTTTTCGGTTCCAACGGAAGATGGATCATGATTTCGCGACCCAATTCATAGGCTCGCTCTGCCTGTTCCGTGGATTCCTCCAGGAAGGGCATGATGGCAACCGTGATCGGAATATCGGAGTCGAGGAAACGTTGGACGCCGCCGGTATTGCCGCCGAAATCATCAATGATGATTGCCGCTTTCGGGCTTTCTTCGGCATTTGCCGGAAGCGGGGAAAGGAAGGGAACAGAAAACAGCGGTAGAAAAAAAGCAAAATAACCAATAAAAAACCGCTTTGTTTTTATCATTTACACGAACCTCCAGTTGATTGATACTCTTAGTACTTTTAGTATGTCAAACCGGGAAGAAGATCATGAGTGGGTGCGTCAAAAATGTAATGAACCATCAAGAAGGAGGGGGATGTTTTTCCCGCAATTGGGAGGAGAGGAAAGTGGCGGGAAAAGAAATGGTTGCCGGAGCCGACAGCAGATCGGCAGTTTCGTGCAATCAAAAAACTGCAGATGGCTGATCCGCAGTTTTCTGCCTTTGCCATTTATGGGGAAGGCCGTCGTTATTTTCTCATTTTAAAGGCTGCATTCAACTGACCGCGCAGCATTTTTTCACGAATATTTGCTTTCTTGATTTCTTCCCTCCTTATTTCGAATGTCTGCATGCCGTCCTCTATTTTGTTTGCAATCTCGACCAATCTTTCCACATCCCGAAAGGAATATTTACGTGTTCCGCCTTTTGTTCTTTCCGGAAAAATCAGCTTTCGCTCTTCGTAGTAGCGGATTTGACGTTCGGAAAGGCCTGTTAATTCACTTGTAACACCGATGGTAATTACTTTTTTATCCTTATAAGACGACAAAGGAACCACAACCTTCCTTCACAACCATGTGCTTGATGTTTAACGATAATATATCACGAGTAATCGATAAATGTTTCATTTTTGTAAGGAAATCTGACATAACTATTGTGGAGTTGGAAAAAATCATCGTCGCAAACACCGTCCTAAGGAGAAAATCTCTGTCATTCAGGTACGGCAAAATTATTTACCGGCGATTTGTTTTTCGATAAGTGCTTTTAATTCCTGCACTTGCTTTCGCAGTTCTACGACTTCTCGGTGCGTTGCCGTTTCCTCATCATTTTTGTCCGTTGCTTCCGATTTTTCCACGTTGTTGACAATCACTCCGATGAACAAATTGAAGATGACGAAAGTACCGACGAGAACAAATGCCACGAAATAAATCCATGACCATGGGTGAACGTCAAAAATCGGCCGCATTACCTGACTTGCCCATGATTCCAGCGTCACCACTTGAAATAATGTCAGCAACGAAAGCTGCAGCGATCCGAAATATTCCGGCGCCACCTCGCGGAACAGCATCGTCCCGGTAACGCCAAAAATATAAAAAATAATGCTCATTAACAGCATAATATTTCCTAAGGAAGGAATTGTCAATAACAGCGCATCAACAAGCTTTCTAAGCGAAGGAATTACTGAAATCGCTCGGAATACGCGAAGAACGCGCAAAATTCGTAATACGGTGACAAAATGGGCGCCGATAAAAAGATGTCCGGCAGACACAATGATAATATCGAACCAGTTCCAGCTGTTTTTAAAAAATCCCTGTAACCTTGGAGCGGCAAGGATTCGAATAATGATTTCAACTGTAAAAATCCAGAGTAGCGCGAGATCAATTTTATAAAAAACGTCTTTATATTTCGAATATAATCCTTCGTGCGTTTCCAAGCCGACGACGACGGCATTAAACAAAATCAGACTGATGATTGTTCTCGTAAAATAACGATGTTCTACAACGGCAAACAGTTTGTTTTTCCATGTCAGGGCTGAATCAGTCATCATTCCGATCCTCCAATTCGTATTAAACCATTGACTGTTTATCTTTATGTAATCCTGTTCCATTTACATCATAAAACTTCCCTCTGAAGATTTCTTCCTTCAGAGGGAAGTTTTCATTTGTATCCTCCTATTTGAAAAAAAACACATTATGCTCCTTTTTTTTCGGCCTGCTTTTTTAATACGTGCTGACATGCTTCATAGGAACTAGAGAACGACAGCTCAGACAACTGGCCGACGCCTTGACACCAATCACCGGCAAAGAATGCATTTGTTATTTTTGAAAAGTGAACCGGCAGCCCGCGCTGATGCATCGTCCACTTGATTGCCTGAACAACAGCGACTTTGGAAACGCGGGGGACGACGAGAGACTTTCTCCAACCGGAAAAATGTTTATCATAAAATGCCTCGATGTCCAGCTTTACCCGCTCATGGGCAAGCGGATCGGAAATCTCATGCGATTTCAAATACGCAATTGCTTGAAGCAGTTGACCGCCTGGTGGTGCCGCTTCCATATCATAGTAGGAAATATCCGAGATGAATATTTGCCGGTCACGGTCAAAAATGTACGTGTAAGGGGAGTCGATTCTCTTTTTTAATCCAATGTCATAAAAAATCACATAGGTTGGTTCGTATTTTGTATATTCAGCCAGTTCTTTTTCCAACGGCGAATGCAGAAATAACGTCTGCAATTCTTCCGGAGGAATGGCAAAAATAAAATCGTCTGCCACAAACGAATTTTTTTTCGTATGCGCGGCAGTGACTCGTTTGCCGTCAACGGAAAGGCCGGTAACTTTTGTTTTTGTAATAATTTCCCCGTCATTTTTTTCAATGACCTGAACAAATTGTTCAATCAGCTTTTGCCAGCCGCCTTGAATATAACTGACGGGAATATTTGTTTTAAAAATGCGTTTATAATAGCCGAAGAAAACATCGGACGGTATTCGTTCAGGTTCTCCGGTGAAAAAATTGGAAGCTGCAAGGTTAAGCATCATTTCCTTAACAGCAGGACTTACTTTTTTTTGCTCCAGCCACTGTTTAATGGAAATATTCGGATCTCCTTTTTCAAAGCCGAGCGTCGTAAAAAGAATATGATAAGCAAACCGGAATTTATCCATGCCTTTAAGTAACTTTGTTTGAAGTAACCCGCCTAAATTGGAAGGAACGACGGATACTTCTTCCCCCAAATCGTATTTAGCCTTCATTTGAGTAAAATCGGACCAATATAATTTTAATTGCAGCTCTTTTTCCATTAAGGTTAAGTACGATTTATCCCTGCCGTAAATGGCGTGTGCACCGAAATTAAACTGAAAGCCCTTCATATTTATAGTCATGGCTCTGCCACCAAGTTTTCCCCGTTCAATAACCGCTACTTTTTTGCCGTGGTGAGCGAGATACGCAGCGGCAGATAACCCAGCTAAGCCGCCTCCGACGATCACAGCGTCGTATTGGCTTTTTTTCATAAATAATACCTCCTAATCAGGTAGAAAGGAATGGTAATGTAGTAGGAATAGTTTACGCATTAATATGAACTAAACACTATTGAAATAATGGTTTAATTATAGCTTATTCCTTGGGAAATTGAAAGGTACAATTCTTTATAAGCAGAGGATTTAGAAAATTCAGAATTGTAACTAGAGAAGAGCTTTTGATGGAGGACAATGATTCCGCTCAGTGGAATGAAAACGGCAGTCCTTGCTGTTTTCAAAAGTGTGCCGCTTCCATTCTGCTTACGGGATTAAAAGTAATCTGTCAATTACTGGATTTCTTTATTGGCAGGAACGGCTGCGCTTCCTAATTCCTGCGACCGCTCCCAGGCGCGGAGCATGCAGGAAATGAAGGCTTCTTGAACATTATTTTTCTTCAGGACTTCGAAGCCGGCTTCTGTCGTTCCGCCAGGACTCATAATTTGCTTATACAGTTGTGCCGGCTGACCGTCTCCTTGTTGGACTCGCATAGCCGCTCCTAATAGTGTTTGAGCAACAAGGGTTTTCGCCAGCTGACGATCGATGCCCATTTTCTCGGCAGCGATTTCCATCGCCTCCATCAAATAATAAATATAGGCAGGGCCGGTACCGGTGAGGGCGGTCATCGCATCCATTTGATCTTCGTTTACTTCTGCTGTTTTTCCGACACCAGCAAATAAATCCGCTACTCTTTGACGGATGGCAGGCGGTACATTGCTACCATAGGCGATGGCAGTCATTGATGCTCCCACTGTTGCAGAAGTATTCGGCATCGTCCGAATAACCGGAACCGTTTGATTTGTCAAGGCGCTTTCGATCGACGTCGTTTCCAGTCCCGCCAGCACTGAAATGACCGGGGTGTCGGCACCAAGCAAATGCTGATAAGGTTTGATTGCTTCCTGCCAATCTTTCGGCTTGCAGGCAAGAATGATAAACGTATCAGGAGTGACGACTTTGTCGGCGGCTCTTGTGGTCTGCAGGTGATAATAATTTTTTAATTCCTCCAGCCGACTGTTATTCGCTCGGTTCGTGACGGTAATCTGCTGACCGGTTAAGTGATTGTTCTTCAGCCAGCCGCAAATGAGTGCTTCCGCCATTGCGCCGGCGCCGATAAAACTGACTTTTGCTTCCATTTTTTATTCGTCCTTCCTTTCCTTGTTTTGTGACATCCTTGTTGCGTGCGGAAGAGGCGGACGCATTGTGCTTGTCTCTGGCTTCTTCCGAAGTAACGCAAGGGCTGACTTCTTAGTGAAAAATATTTGTTGTTGTTGTTCAAATTTTCTGTACACTGCTTTTCATACTTTACCTTAATAAAGATTTTTCCGCAATCCTTATTGTTTGTCAATGCCCGTTTTTTTTGCTACCGCCGGTCAACAGATCATGATAGTTTATATGACTGATGGGTGGAATGTATTGGTAGAGAAAAGATGAAATCACTAAAACACTTGCATCCTTTTTTTTGTTCGGTTTATCATGTGAGTAATCAATAATTAACGAGAAAAAAGAAGCAGGGGGAATCCTCTGCGGCATTGGTTATTTTATGATCTTTCGTAATTAATAGTGTTTAAACAACCTCTGTTTTATTGAAAAAAGGAATGAGGGGAATAAATGTACGAGAAAGGAACGGAAGAAATGAAACGCATTGACAACTGTCATGTAGTCATCACCGGAGCCTCGAGCGGTATTGGGAAAGAGCTGGCATTCGCAGTAGCGGCCCGTGGTGGAACTCCTGTCATGCTGGCCCGCTCACGCGACCGGCTCTTTGAATTAGCGGAGGAGATGGAAAAGCAAACGGGAATTGTGCCGCTTGTTCACCAAATGGATGTGACCGATCCCACCGCTGTTGAAAATACCTTTTCACATATCGGCAAGCAGGTGGACAAGATTGATGTTTTGATTAACAACGCTGGTTTCGGAATTTTTGAATATGCCCATAAGACGACGCTGGAGACAATGAAATCGATGTTTGATGTAAATGTGTTCGGGGCAGTGTCATGCACACAAGCGGTATTGGGGGATATGATGACGCGGAGAGGTGGGCACATCATTTTTGTTGCATCGCAGGCGGGGAAGCTGGCGACGCCGAAATCCAGTGCGTACTCTGCCACCAAGCACGCGCTGTTAGGTTATGCAAACAGCCTGAGAATGGAAGTGGCAGCGTCAGGAATACGCGTCAGTGTCGTTAATCCTGGGCCGGTCCGGACTTCCTTTTTCGACAATGCGGACAGGGACGGTAATTATCGTCAAAATGTAGAAAGCTTCATGCTTGATCCGATAAAAGTGGCAGATAAAACGATTAAGTTGATCGAGAAACCGAAGCGTGAAGTAAATTTACCGGGATGGATGAATATCGGCACGAAACTGTACCAGCTGTTTCCGGGGCTAGTGGAGAAAGTGGCAGGAAAGCAGTTCCACCGAAAATAAAAAGTGCCAGGCACCTTATGATGCTTTACAGTGATAAAGTGGAATTTAATATTGTTTCGGAAGCTGTTTCAACTTGAAAAAACAATTAAAATAAACTTCACAAATTATTCACCAAATACAAAGCAAAAAGGTGTATAGTAAGGGTATAAAGTCATTTCGTGAACTGATTCACGAGCAGATTTATAAGAGGAAAGGACGTTTTTCAAATGATGGTAAAGGATTTAGTGGAAACGAGAGAATTAATGACGGAAGAAACAAATGACAATGTCTATGTTGTCTATGAACGTTTTGAAAATGTGGACTGTCATTGTGAAGGGGAAATTGTGGAAGAAATTGAATGTGATCCTGAAGAACTAATTCAAGTTTTCACGGGTAAAGCAGACACTTCACTAGTGTGCGTAAAGAAATATTCCGTTGGAGTAGATTTTTCCTCCGTTGAAGCAATCCTGAATGATATTCGCAAAAATCACAGCAATTATTTAGCTCATTGATAAAAAGCGAGCCTCTTGAATAACTTCAAGAGGTTTTTTTAAATGTGTAAATAATTCAACATGTCTGGACTTCATCGGCGACCTCTCTGCGTTCAGGAATGATATTTCAATCCAAAAAAAGCTGAGGTATAATGAAAGAAAAGCTTCACCTTATCATGGTGAATTGTTTTCTTTTGGCATAATGCGCGAGGGTAAAGTGGGAATTATTCCTGATTAAATGTGTGATGGTAGACTGCGCCAGCTTGTTTTCCCCGTTCTGTTCCTTTCAGGAGAAAAATGATATACGCGGGGGAGTGCAGGTGAATATTGCAGATGAGGAGAGAGAGCGTTGGTAAAAGTACTATTTGTATGCCTCGGCAACATTTGTCGTTCCCCGATGGCAGAGGCGATTTTCCGGGATAAAGTCAAAAAGGCGGGCCTTGAAGAAAAAATAATCATTGATTCTGCGGGGACAGGAAGCTGGCATATCGGAAATCCCCCTCATGAAGGTACGATAAAAATACTCAAGACAAACAATGTGGACCATACTGGTATGACGGCAAGACAAGTCAAAGCGGATGACCTGCAGGAATATGACTATCTTGTTGGAATGGATGCATCCAATGTTGAAAATCTGCAAAAGCTGAAAGGGGCAGAGAAGGCGGGGGAAATATTTCGCTTGATGGATTTTGTTCCTGCTTCCACCGTTACCGATGTTCCTGATCCGTATTTCACAGGCAACTTCGTGGAAGTCTTTGAACTTGTTGACGTAGGATGTGAACGGCTGTTGAAACATATAAGAGAAAAAGAGGGATGGTGAAAATGCTTCACCACTGAAAATATAAGTGTAGAAATCTTCCTGTTACGCAAGTGTGGATGTCCTAAAAGGAGCAACTGAATCCTGGGGGATGTCCGCCTTTTTTTCTGCGTCAAGTAACCTTACATACAAATGAGTAATTATTAGGCACATAGGACAATGGAAAATGAATAGCATGGTAAAGGACGGAATGTTAATTTTTAAGAAATGAGGGATCAACATTGTGCGGTATCACAGGTTGGATCGATTTCCATCGTCCTTTAAGAAATGAGCATAAAGTGATTGAAAACATGAGCGGAACGCTGGGCTTAAGGGGGCCGGATGCAGCCGCTTCATGGGCGGAAGCGCATGTCGTTTTCGGTCATACCAGACTGATCGTTGTCGATCCGGCGGGAGGCGGTCAGCCGATGACACGAAAGCATCGAGGTTTTACTTATACTATTTGTTATAATGGCGAGCTGTATAATACAGAGGATATTCGACAGGAATTGCTTAAACAAGGCTATACATTCCTGTCTCACTCCGATACGGAGGTGCTGCTGACAGCATACATTCATTGGCGCGAGCAATGTGTTGACATGGTAAACGGGATATTTGCCTTTGCCGTTTGGGATGAGGAGAGAAACCACGTTTTCCTCGCTAGGGACCGTCTAGGAGTGAAACCATTATTTTTCCATAAACTAGGAGAAGGGCTGTTGTTTGCTTCGGAGATGAAAGCCATTTTACAGCATCCTGACGTTGCCGCCGCCGTTGATGAGGAAGGCCTCAGAGAAATTCTCGGCCTCAGTCCGTCAAGAACGCCGGGACACGGTGTATATAAAGGAATGGAGGAACTGCGGCCGGCTCACTGGATGCGTGTTTCGACGGACGGCATCGTCACCCGCCGGTACTGGCAGGTGAAAAGCGAAAAACATACTGATTCCGTAGAAGAAACCGCGGAATACGTCCGCGCGCTTGTCGTGGACGCTGTTGAGCGCCAGCTTGTGTCAGATGTTCCGGTAGGCACGTTTTTATCCGGGGGAGTGGATTCCAGCGCAATCACTGCCATTGCAGCACAATTTTATCAAAAAAATGACCGCGGTACGTTAAAAACATACTCCATCGATTATGAAGAAAACGAGAAGTATTTCAGAACGAGCAAGTTTCAGCCGAATGCAGATGCACCATGGATAAAATTAATGACGGAGAATTTTCGGACAGATCACCGCGGCTGCGTGATTGCCAATGAAGTGCTTTATGATTATTTGCATGCTGCCGTCATGGTAAGGGATCTTCCGGGAATGGCGGATATTGATTCCTCACTGCTCTGGTTCTGCCGGCAAATCAAACAGGAGGTTACAGTCGGCCTTTCGGGAGAATGCGCCGATGAAATTTTTGGCGGTTATCCGTGGTTTCATGACGAGCGCCTGATGAATCGGCCGATTTTTCCATGGATGACTTCTGTTTTGGAACGGGAAGCAATGCTGCAAGAACGGTGGAAAAGCCGTTTGAACTTACAGGCATATGCGGAGCAGCGCTACCAGGAGACATTAGCGGAGGTGCCGCTGCTTCCGGAAGAAACAGGAATCGATAAAAAGCGGCGGGAATTATTTTATGTCAATATGATCTGGTTCATGACGACTTTGCTTGACCGGAAAGACCGCATGAGCATGGGGGCAAGCTTAGAGGTAAGGGTACCGTTTGCCGACCATCGTCTCGTGGAGTACGTATGGAACATTCCATGGGAAATGAAAATGCATGGTAACAGAGAAAAGGGTATTTTGCGAAAAGCGCTGGAAGGAATATTGCCGGAGGAGATTCTTTATCGGAAAAAAAGTCCGTACCCGAAAACGCATCATCCTGTGTACACTCAAGCGGTAACGAACAGTCTCTCAGAAATCGTTCGAAACGGTGATACACCGTTATTGGAGCTGTTTGACAAAAAAGCTTTGGAGCAACTGGTCGAAACAAACGGAGCATCGTTTGCAAGACCGTATTTCGGTCAGTTGATGACTGGTCCGCAGCTGATTGCCCACCTGATTCAACTCCATATCTGGCTGACGGAGTACGGAGTGGAATTGAAGGAATAACGTTTATCTACACACTGACGCACACGAACGAAGCTTCCACGAGGTGGCGGTGGTATGTTTATTTCGGCAGCTGTTATATGGAATAGAGATGTGCAAAAATGCTTTTTTATCATTTTGCACATCTCCTTTAAAAAAGTTTACTTTTGATCTGTCCCACCTTAAAATTTATATACCATGTTTCGTATAAAAGATTCAATAACAATGTTTATCAAAGGTGCAACAAATACTTTTTTAGCAAGAATAGACATGAAAAGCCCGAATCCAATTATTATAAGCGGAACAATGAACAACTGCATTAGAAAAGGGTCTATTGATTCAATAAATTCCATAACATTCCTCCTTGCCATTTATCGCAGTTTCTCACATATATATCCTTGTTTATCCAAAAAGCAGAAATCATTTTTACAATGAGGTGATGACAAACATGACGAAATGGGAAAAGAAAGTGGTTCTCGTGACCGGCGCTGCAAACGGAATCGGCAAGGCGGTAGCTGCTGCCTATGCGGCAGCGAACGCGCATGTGTTTATCGTCGATATTGATAAGGAGCACGGCGAATCATTGGCGGCAGAGCTTGCGGAAAAACGACTCAGCGCAACGTTTTTGTACGGTGACGTTGCTAAAGAAACAGATGTACATACGATTTTTGAAACAATGAAGCAAACGCATGATACTGTTGATATTATCATCAATAATGCCGGAATATCAGCTTTTACTCCATTGGAAAAGCTGTCGTTTGCCGAATGGGAAAAGGTGATTCACACGAATGTTACTAGTGTTTTTTTGTTTGCAAAATTTGGTGTGCCAAGGATGCCGGAAGGGGCGGCTATCGTCAATATTGCTTCAACCAGGGCGCTGATGTCGGAGCCTAATTCAGAGGCTTACGCTGCTTCAAAAGGTGGAATCGTTGCCTTGACCCACGCATTGGCTGCCACCTTGGCGAAAAACAGAATCCGTGTGAATGCCATAAGCCCAGGCTGGATTGAAGCAGGAAATGATCAGGAACTTCGTGAAGTAGATCATCTGCAGCATTTATCCGGCCGGGTCGGAAAACCGGAAGACATTGTTCGAGCATGCTTTTATTTAACTGATCCGGAAAATACGTTTGTCACAGGTGAAAATCTCGTTATCGACGGAGGAATGACGAAAAAAATGATTTATCTCGATTGACCGGCTGCAGGGATTCGAATGCGGTGTATCTGTAACGGTGCGGGGTTCAGCCAGCCATGAAGTCAGATTCAGGGATGGAAGGCTGTTGTTTATCTATTTTATGGTGGCCCAAGTTGTTCGTATGACTTGGGCATTTTTCTATTTGTTACAAAATAGTATGTGATCTACCAGTGAATTCATCCTTACTAAAACAAACTACCAGGTGTTATCCTGTGGGCGGAAAAATCTTTCAGTAGCATATGGACCGGATAAACAAGAAACAAGAGAAAATCGCAGTTAGTTTTTCATAAGCCCAAGAGAAGCGGAAAAACGGCGTTTGACTTTACATTGTACTATGTTAGGATGGACGTGTACGCGAGATGAACATGTTCATTAAATGAACGTGTTCATGAAATTACTTATTAATGGGAGGAATGTGAACTACATGAATTACTCAAAGGTGGAAAAGTCGATATTTTGGCCGTCATTAATTTTAATTGTGAGTGCCACCGTGCTACTTGTTATTTTTAGAGAAAGCGCAGGACCGCTCTTGGAGTCGTGGTTGCAAGGAATAACGTACCGTTTGGATTGGGCATTTGAATTGTTAACAATCGGACTTTTTATCATCTTATTATGGCTAATGCTAGGCAGATACAGCCGAGTGAAATTGGGAGGGGCTGCTGATCAGCCTGAGTTTTCCAGGTTCAGCTGGGGAGGCATGTTATTCTCGGCAAGTATGGGGACGAGTATTATGTTTTGGTCCATCGTTGAACCGCTGTATTATTACACGTGGCCGCCATTTGGAATCGATGCTGCGTCGAATACAGCTGCGGAGTATGCAGTCAGTTACGGATTATTTCACTGGGGGATTTCCGCATGGGCATTATATGCCTTGCCAGCTGTGGTAATGGCTTACAGTTTCTATGTTCTTAAAAATCCTTCATTAAAAATCAGTTCTGCCTGCCGAGGTGTGCTTGGAAAACACGCGGATGGGTTTATTGGAAAAGCGATTGATGTACTTGTAATTTGGAGTATGATTGGCGGCTTAGGGACCTCTCTTGGCCTAGGTGTTCCAATGGTATCAACCGTGCTTGGAAATTTATTAGGGATTGAAGTTTCCTTATGGTTAAACATTGTTATTATTATCATATGGACGTTTATTTTCAGCATAAGTGCTTATTTTGGTTTGTATAAAGGGATTCGTAAATTAAGTGATTTGAATATTTATCTAGCCCTTGGATTAGCTGTTTTCGTGATCATTGCAGGACCGACGCTTTTTATCTTATCGTACTTTACTAACAGCCTTGGCCTGATGTTCGATAATTTTCTGCTTATGAGCCTGTACACTGATCCGATTAATCAAAGTGGCTTTCCACAGGCATGGACAGTATTTTATTGGGCATGGTTTGCGGCGACAGCACCGTTCATCGGTATTTTCGTGGCAAGAATTTCAAAAGGCCGGACCCTGCGCGAGCTTGTGTTTAACGTGTTGCTCTGGGGCTCTCTCGGCAGTTGGCTTTATTTTGCAGTTTTCGGCGGGTATGCGATGGATTTACAGCTGACAGGCAAGGTAGATTTAATAGGCATCCAGGCAGAATCAGGGGACCCATCGGTCATTGTAGCAGTTTTAAATTCCTTGCCAATGCCTGTATTAGTGTCGATTTTCTTCGTTATCCTTGGCTTTATTTTCTTGGCTACATCTCTTGACTCTGCCAGTTATGTCATCGCTAGTGTCGCTACTCAGGAATTGAGCCCAGAATCGGAACCGGCACGCTGGCACCGACTCATGTGGGGGATACTTTTATCGGCACTAGCCATCAGTCTCACCATGACTGGCGGATTAAATGTTGTGCAAACGTCCTCTGTGCTTGTGGCAGTGCCTGTCCTCATTATGTATATTCTTATGTCTTTGTCATTGATAAAATGGTTGAAGGAGAATGAAAGTAAACATGTGTATGTAAAGGATGAAAAGTAAGGAGGGCTTACCTAAAGAATGGGCAAAGGAAAAAAGGAAATTCAACGTGCCCGTATGTGGCGGTATTTTCTTGATGCGGCAACAGAGGTTATTGAAGAAGAGGGAATTCAAAACGTAACCATCCGGAAAATTGCTGATAAAGCAGGTTATACGAGCTCAACAGCCTATAATTATTTTAAGGATCTCTCTCATTTAAAATTTTTTGCTGCAATGCGCTTTACAACAGATTATTTAAATGAATTACCTGAATATATGAAAAGGGGAGAAAATACTGTTGATAAATGGCTGTATGCGTGGGAGTGCTTTTGTAAGCATTCCTTCGAGCAGCCAGAAATTTATTCAGTGATTTTTATGGATAATCTAGGAACTGAATCAGAGGAGTTACTGAGTCATTATTATGATGTCTACAAGGATGATTTAAGTGGGTTGCCAGAAACGATACAGGCAATCATTATGCAGCATCATTTTTCAACACGAAGTGCCCTTTATATTCAAGGCGCTGTAGAAGAAGGCTTTATTGAGCAAAAAGATGTGACGCTCATCGCCGATATGACGTTGATGATCTGGAAAGGGATGATGAACACCTATATGAACCGGCGACGGACAGAGACAAAGCAAGAAGCGGCAGGTCGTACAGTTCGTTTCGTTCAAGAATGTGTTTTCCGGGCTGTTAATCCATCGCGTCGTAAAGAATTGGCTTTTAATTGTAAGTACGGAAAGGATGACATTGGTGGTTTTTAATATTAAGGATTCACAAAAAAGGCGGATAAAAACGGAATTTTCCCGAAAAGTAGAAAAAAGAGAGCATGTGTGGGTTCCGATGTCTGATGGAAGGAAGCTTGCTGCCACCATTTGGTTGCCCGCAGATGCTGGAGACAATCCAGTCCCGGCGATTTTGGAATATATCCCTTATAGGAAGAATGATTTCACAGCGATCCGGGATTCTGTGAGGCATCCTTATTTTGCAGGGCACGGGTACGCTAGCATCCGTGTGGATATCGGTGGTACAGGGGATTCTGACGGTTACCTTAAGGATGAATATTTAAAGCAGGAACAAGATGATGCGTTAGAGGTGTTGAGCTGGATTGAAAAGCAGCCGTGGAGTACTGGAGCTGTCGGTATGATTGGAAAATCGTGGGGTGGTTTCAGCAGTTTACAAGTGGCAGCGCGACAACACCCCGCACTGAAAGCGATTATAACCCTTTGTTCAACTGACGATCGCTATGCTGATGATGTTCATTATCGTGGCGGTAATGTTCTTGCTTCGGATATGCTTTGGTGGGCTTCCACAATGTTCGTATACAACGCACGCCCTCAAGACCCAGAGGTGGTTGGAGATACATGGAAAAAAAACTGGCTTGAGCGCTTGGAAAAAACGCCTCCGTTTGTAGAAGAATGGCTTCGTCATCAAAGACGTGATGCGTATTGGAAACACGGTTCCGTTTGTGAAAACATTGAGGATATTACCATTCCCGTTTTTGCTGTGAGCGGTTGGCAGGACGGTTATACAGACGCAGTTTTCCGCCTCATTCAACAATTGCCGGGTGAAAGTAAAGGCCTCATTGGTCCTTGGGCGCATGAATACCCTGAAGTGGCGACACCTGAGCCGGCGGTTGGATTTTTACAAGAATGCTTGCGTTGGTGGGGTTGCTGGTTGAAAGGGGAGGATACCGGTATTATGGAGGAGCCGAAGCTCACTTCTTGGATACAAGATAGCGAACGGCCTAAAGTCACATACGATGAACGTCCCGGAAAATGGGTGGCGGATCATAGCTGGCCGTCAGAACATGTTACTAGTCGCCCGTATTGGTTATCGAACGGCAATCTTACAAAAGAGCCGGTGGCGAAAAATGAAGAGACGCTTATTCCGAGCATGCAAGCGCATGGTTTCTATTTCGGTGTGTTTTGTCCGTTCGGACAGCCGGGGGATATGCCTGCGGATCAGCGTCTGGAGAACGGTAAAGCAGTCATCTTTACTTCCGACCCCTTGGAGGAATCAATCGAGCTGTTAGGACATCCGATGTTTCATGCGGAGCTTTCCGCAGATCAGGAGAATGCCTTATTAGCAGTTCGATTGATGGATAAAGCTCCCACTGGTGAATCGACGTTAATCAGTTGGGGAATGCTTAATTTGACACATCGGAATTCACATGAATGTCCAGAAAAATTGGTGAAAGGCCAACGCTATCATGTGGAAGTAAAGCTGGATGCCCTTGGTCAGCAAATTCCGAAAGGCCATCGTATTGAAATAGCCGTTGCCCCTACTTACTGGCCCTCAGCGTGGCCGTCACCAAAACCGGTTAATTTAACGTTATATTGTGGAGAGGACACACGAATAGCGTTACCTGTCCGTACACCCCACGAGGGAGATAAAAAAGCGGACCGATTTGATGCTCCAGAAACTGCCCAAGTCATGGATCGTGAAATTATTAGAAACGAAGATCGAACCAGGCAGATTATCCACGAACCTGTAACAGGAGAATGGATCCTAAGTGATTATTCGGACGAAGGAGAACGGTTGCTTCCAGAAAATGGACTTCGATATGGTAGTAAAAATAAAAATGTATGGTCCATTAAGGAAGGTGATCCTTTATCAGCACGCAATCGTTGTGAATGGGAATTGACCATCGGCCGCGGGCAGTGGCGAATAAAATTGGAGACCGACAGCGAGATGTGGTGTGATGAGACAAATTTTTATCTTGTTAATTCACTTGCTGCTTTTGAAGACGATAAAAAAATCTTCTCAAAAACATGGGAGACATCTATAGAAAGGGATCATGTTTAATTTTTAGTAGCAGCCATCGTCAAGAGTCAATATTGGCTCATCGAGGGTGCTGGTGTCAGAGCTTGTTTCAGATGCACATGCTGCTTCTAGCAAGGGTCAGGCGGGTAAAATTGCAACGGAGATCAGCTGCAAACTGATAGTAGAACCACCGTTTTTCCTGAGAGCGCGAAAAGAAGTTGATCATTTCAAAATCTGACTCCCGAAGCCGTCAGGAGTTTTCATGAACAAAACAGTCTTTGAAGACGTAGTCTGGGAAAGAGGGAAAGAATAGCGGCTAAGCTGCCTGCTAAAATGTACTGGATAAAGCTATCTTGTTCTAGAAAAGGATAAAGCTGTGGTAAAAGCTAAAATTTTTTTACAAAGTATAAAGATAAGGGCTTTCTCTTGTCTCTTTCTTGTGAGCAATGTGTTGATGTCTGTCCGCGATGGCATTGGTAGGATAGCTAGTAAAATCGCAGCTACACTGTATTGAATAGCGTATTGCATCGGAGGTATCTCAAGGGTGTTATCCCTTATTGAGATACCTCCATTTTATTACACTCTAATACGGTGTTTTGCTGCCGCTCCGTTATTGCCAGCACGGCGGTATTGTTCAGTGTTGTCTTATGCGGCTTCTGTTTTTATCTTTTCTTTTTGGGCAGCGCCCACCCGAACATCCTTTAACCAATAAGCTCCAAAGAATACACCGATAACGGCATAACCGATGGCAAATTCCACGGCGGCGCCGAATTGAAGAGAAGGAGCGTGCATTAAGCCGACAAAGCTTAAAACAGCGGCAACAAAAGAGAAAATAGCTGCTTTATGAAACTGATGATCTATTATGAAGACGGTGATTGCACCTAAGATAATAGCCGTGAACATCGCTCCTTGACCGAGCGGAACAATCCCTTCGGACAAGTTTGCGATCATTTCAGGATGGTTGCCGTTGAAGCGAGTCATCAAATAGTTTGCAAAGTAAGGCAGCATGGCAATGGAAACGGCAAGATAATATTTTTTATCGTTTGTTGAGAAAGCCGAAGAAACCATGGAAATACCTACGTATACAAGAATTGGAGCGACAACCGCCACCGGAATGATGGCAGACAAGGCTGCGATAACGCCGAACACTGCCGTCAGGGCGAATACCCCTGCATTCAAAATGCTGTAGCCGCGGCCTGCCCCCATCCATTTGGAGCCGACAGAGGCGATATAAACCGTGGTCGGAAACATTCCGCCAAACACTGCGCCAAGCATCGTTCCGACACCATCAACCGCCTGGCATTCCCGGACATCATAGGAATCCCCCTCCGCCGACATGGCTTCTACATTGTTCATCGTTTCCACGGCGTTGTAAATCGTAATCGGCAAGATGACGGCCAGCAAAGCAATCATTGTGCCAAACAAGTATTGAAAGCCTTCAAATACTGCAATCGACGGTAAAAGCGGATAAAAGCCTAAATTGCTCAAGCCTTCGTTGATAGCGCCGACGTCGGCATAGCCGAGACCGAAGGCAAGGATCGTACCGACGATAATCGCAAACAAAGAAGCGGGAATTTTAAATGGAAGGCTGACTTTCCCGACTATGCCAAGCAAAATAACGGCAAGGACGAACAAGCCCACAACCGGCATTTCCAACGTCTTAAACAGCATTTCACCGGCGATAAACGCCAATGCCACTCCGGCGAGGGCACCGAGCATAGCCGCTCTTGGAAGATGGCGCTGAATCCATTTGCCGGTAAAGCTGGCAAGCACCTCAATTAATCCGCTGATAAACGCCGCCGCCAGCGCAATTTTCCAGGCAAGCTCAGGATCGCCGGTCAGGGTGTTTGCCGGCACGAGTACGCCAAATAAAAACACAAACATAACCGGGGTGCTGATCCCGTACGACAGCGCCGTAACGTTGGTGCGGTTTTCTTTCTTTGCTAAACGATTCGCCATATAAGCGTAATACAAGTTTCCGAAAATAACGGCGACTGCGGCGCCGGGAATCACTTTACCGAAAACAATCTCAGCCGGGAACCCGAGGCCAAGCATCGTTACAGCAATGATGACAAAATTCGCTAAATTGTTTTGAAAGAGAGCGAAAAAAGCGTCAGTATCTTCTTTTTTAAACCATGGATAGCGGATTGTTTTTTCTGACATAGCGGGTGTCTCCTTCATCAATAGTTTTTTCCTGGACAAACGCAACCTTTTGCTTCTCGAGGGAGGCGATTCGAGCAAGGGATTCCACTCGGTAGCCTTTCTCGATTAATTTGTTTCTTCCTGACTGAAATGATTTCTCAATCACAATGCCGATTCCGGCGACACTGGCGCCGGCCTGGTGAACAATATCAATGAGTCCGAGCGCGGCCTGGCCGTTTGCCAGAAAGTCGTCGATGATTAGCACGTGATCGGAAGCAGTAATAAAATCCTTGGAGATTGAAATTTCACTATATTGCTGCTTCGTGAACGAGTAGACTTGAGATGAATACAAACGATCGGTCATTGTTAAGGACTTTCGTTTTCTTGCAAACACGAAATCACAGCCTAACTCAATGGATGTCATCAGCGCCGGAGCAATTCCCGAGGATTCCAAAGTAATGATTTTTGTGATCGGTTCCTGGCTGAAGCGTCTTGCAAATTCTCGTCCGATTTCCGTCATTAACTTCGGGTCGACCGCATGGTTTAAAAAAGCATCCACTTTTAACACGCCGTCGGTAAGAACCGTTCCGTGTTCTTGAATATAATTTTTCAGTAGTTGCATAAGATCTGACCTCCTTGTTAAACACATTCGTTTTAGTAATCGTGACACGAGCAGATTTAGTACTTTTGTACATAGGATGGCGTCGAGAACGTCGTTGATTCAGCTCGCGCCGGAGAAGCCGGCTGTGCTGCTTTCGTCCTGAGCAGCCTGAAGTAAACAAATAAAAACCCGAGCGGAGCGCTCACCTGTCCTGCAAGTGAACGATCATCTCGAGTTATTGGCTGAGACGAAAAGCAAGAGACTTATATAAGCTTGTAACCAAGTATACATAAGCCGCATGTTTTCACGATCTTCACTCGTAGTCAAACAATTTTCGGTCGTTTGGTAGAGACTTGTGAGCCATATTCTCACAGTTATACGAGTCTATAAAGTTTGTAAGATGGATTTGATTATAGCATAATCGTGCAATGATGCAAACCCTTTTTTCCGAACTTAATTTCATGTTTTTAAAAAAATGTTCGTGAATTTAGTGGGAAATTCAAAAAATTAGTAGCCGTTAATATGTAGTGGCTGTTTTAGACATGTAATCTGTATGAAGAAGCTCCGGCGTTTTCGGGCCCGGAGCTTTTGAGGGAATTATAGAAAACTTACCAGTTGAAGCTCGGATACACGTACGGCGAGTCCGGTTCTTCCACTTCCACCAGATAGCTGTCGGTAATGATCGGAATTTGATAATCATGGTACTGGCCTTTTTTAATCACTCCGCGGGCGTAAATCCACATGTCGTTTTCAAACTCTGTCGCTTCCTCCGACTCGATCAATGTTCCGTAAACACCGGCATCCGCCGTACAGCATGTCATCGAAAAGCGGGCGGCAACGATCTCATGATCCTCAAAGTCCGCTTCCCTGTAAACAAAGCCGATGATTTCAAGCTCTTTGCCGACAAAGCGGTCGAGATACAGATCAAGCACGGTCATCACATCGAGATAATTTGCTTCGGTAACAGTAATAATTTCCTCCTGCTCCAGCTCATCGGCAAACTCGAGGTAGAAGTCATCAAACCACTCCTGATCATAGAAATCCTCGATCTGATAGTGTTCATCATCTTCGCCAGTCGATTCATTGCTCTTGTTAAGCAGGTCGTCCATATACCCTTCCGGATCTTCCAAATAGGCTTCCGCCCGCGAAAGCGGAGCTTCTCCACCGTCCGGTGAGTCCGCACCTTCAGGGGCTGCCTGAGCCAGGTCCAATCCGGAGCCGAACTGAATCCCGCGGTTACCGGCCAAGTCACTGTTGAGCATCCTGTCTGGCAAGATAAATCCGGAAAGGACGGGAAGAATAAAAATGCTGTAAACCAACACCTTTACCCATACCGGCCCCTTGATCTGATGATCGTGGTCGCAATGGTCGCCGCATTGATGCTCTTCCTGATTGTTTTTCTTCGCTGTACTCCGGAAAATTTGCACGACCCCAAGCAGGAAGAAGGTCATCATTCCGAAATAAACGAAAGGCATCATCTGCGGGGCGATATAATAACCGATATTTCCTGACAAAACAAGTCCAAGCATCAGCAGGGCAAAGCCGATCAGGATAATTCCTTGAATATACGCGTGGAACGAATGATCGTATGACTTCATCGTTTACCCCCTTGTTATAAAATAATTCCATAAAGAATGGCTATGGCTGCGAAGACGACAATCGTCACCGTTACGATAAAGACGAGGACGAAACGGGACTTAAAGAGCGCGAATAACATAAACGTATTTTTCAAATCCAGCATTGGACCGTAGACGAGAAACGCAACGAGCGACATTTCCGAAAAGCTGCTCCTGAAGGAGGAGGCAACAAAAGCATCCGCTTCGGAACATAGGGACAGCAAATACGCAAACCCCATCATCACCATTGTGGAGGAATAATCATTCGTGCCGATGCTTTGCAGCACGTCGCGGTTCAAGAACGTCTGGAACAAGGCTGCAATGAACGCGCCAATAATCAAGTACTTGCCCATCATGAAAAATTCATCGACCGCGTGATAGAATGCATCCCGAATCCGTGAAAAAATCGTCGGCTTTTTTTCTTCATACTGATGGCTGTGATCGTGGTGAACCGGCACATTTCCACGCAACTGCTGACTGTTGTTTTTGAAAACCGCATAAAAAATCGCCCCGATAATAATGGACAATACAAAGGCAAGTCCCATCCTTGAGTAAAGGACGGTATTCGTTTGTGAAAATGGATCTTTAAAAGCAAAATAAGTCGATGCGAAAACGATCGGATTCAAAATCGGAGCGGCAACAAGAAAAACAACCCCGATGTGGAGCGGCATCCCTTTTTTGATCAGGCGCCGGACAACAGGCACGATGGCGCATTCGCAGAGAGGCAGAATCGCTCCGAGCAATGCCGCCGGAATAAGGGCGGCGATGGCGTTTTTCGGAATAAACCGCTGCAGTGTTTCTTCCGACACGTAAATTTGGATGAGGGAAGAAATAAATACCCCTAGTAAAATAAAGGGGATCGCTTCCAGCACGATGCTCAGGAAAATGGTATTAACATTTATCAATGCACTGGGGATATTGTTGAGCATCTCACTGTTGTTCAGGCTGTCATTGAATAGAAACAACAGTAAAAACAGAAACAGCAATGCCATGCCCAGCAAATCCTTGCCAATGCCTTTAAGCTTCATCGTCTTCATGAGGCAGCTCCTGTCGATGGTATTTGATGAACTATGAATCTCTGAAACGGCGTGCACCGGACAAAACGCTGTTTCGAACAACCGTTTTGTCCGCATCGTTTTTAACCGGTGAAGAACCGCCGCATTGGATAGGACAAACTCATTAACTGTATTTCATTTTAGCAAAAATAACAACCGTCGTAAATGAAGCGCAGGGGAATGTAACGTAATTGAAAGATAAAGTCCCTGATATAAAAACAATCTTTCGCCGGAGTGAAATTTATTCCATTTTTCCACAGGCGCCGGTGATCTTAAAATGTGCTCTAAAACGAAAAGAGGATGTTCAAAGGGACATGCAGTCCTTGAACATCCTCAAAAGGGATAAACAGCTTGATTATTCAACTTCGAATATGATTCCCTGATCGATAAAGAAGAAAACGTAGATCGCTAAAGCAAAGCAATAAAGTGCAAAATAAATCAGTTTACTTCGCTTTAAAAATTCGATCAGCCAGATAATCCCGATGATGGAAAAGACAAATGTCACGATAAATGCCACAACCAAGTTGGCCGGTCCGATATAGTCAATCATCGACGACGAAATTTCATCAACTGCAAGCACGGTGGACCCAAGGATAACTGGAATCGACAGCAAAAAGGAATAGCGTACCGCCGTTTCGCGATTTAATCCGGCTAACAAAGAGACGACCAATGTCGAACCTGAACGGGAAATGCCGGGAATGACCGCAAGCGTCTGTCCCAGTCCAATAAGAACAGCATCCTTCACGCCCATCGTTGCCTCCGTTTTGTTTCCGGTACGGTGAAAGCGCTCAATGAAGATCAGGGCTACCGCAGTAACGATCAGTGCTCCGGCAATGAACTGCGGGGTTTTTATCGAGTCCCCTGCGGCATCGGAGAGCAGCTTGCCCAGCACCCCTGTAATCACAGTAGCGATCAGAATATAGATTCCGAAGAAAAATTGAACTCGATCCTCGCGATGTCTTTTGAATATGTATTTAAAGAAACCTTTGATGATATTTAACAAATCGCGCCAAAAGTATAGCGTGACTGCCAGTACCGAAGCTAAGTGCAAAAAGATTTCGAAGGATAAACCAGGAAACGTATAGCCAAAAATAAGCTGTGTAATAACGATATGCGCAGAACTTGAAATTGGCAAAAATTCTGTAATTCCTTGCACAATTCCAAAAATAATCGCTTCTATTAAACTCACGTGTAATCTTCCTTTCTTTCTGTGTATTGCACATATTCAATCATCAATATTTATCAGTCGAATTGTAATCATGTACCATTTTATTCTAACAGAATTAAAAAAGAGGGCAAATGTTTTTTTTAGTGTTTGTTCAAAAAGATCGGTTTTTATCTTTTTGAACAAAACACGAAGCAACAAGCTACACTTCTCAGAGAAGCTGCGAGCTGTCTCATTATGTTATCGCGCGATGGCACTTGGATCGACATCAGTGAAATACTGGCAGAGGAAGAGACAATGAGTGAAGCCGATGCATTTTTTCAACCCGGCTGTGAGTGGTTTTCTCGGAGTCAGGATGACGACATTCCGCAGTTACTCACAGGACGTGAGTAGTACTTAAGCGGAATTGGGGTGCATCGAACGGAACCATTGCCTTCTTTTTGAACAAGATATTTAAAATGAAGAAATGTCATTGGCATTTACTGCTGACTGTGCGTTAGTATAGTAAGGAGATATTTTGTAAAATAAATATACGATAAACCCTTGTAGAAGTGTTTGTTCAAAAAGGTCGTTTTTTCTTTTTGAGCAAACACGAAGCAATGAGTGAAGCCGATGCCTTCTTTTCAAAGCGTTTATGAGTGGTTTTCTCGTAGACGCTTGCATCGAGCGGAACCATTGCCTTTTTGAACACAATAAGAGGGAGGATGAAATCGAGTCATGAACGGAAAAAGAATAGCCACGTTGATTATTATCATCACAGCGATCGGCGCTGCTTCATACGTTCTTTACGAAAATCAGCTGGAAACGAATAGACAAGCAAATGAGGAACGACTTCAGGAATATTTTGAAATCGGCGGGAACGACCGAAAGAATGCCGCAGATTCTGATGAAGCATATGAAATGGTGGATGAGGAAGGGGTGTTTCCGGGGGAACTGGCAAAAGATTTTACTTTGTCTGTACATGGAGAAGATGGGGTGCGAAGTCTTTCTGATTTTCGCGGGAACTATGTGGTCGTCAATCTCTGGGCTTCCTGGTGTCCGCCATGTATCAAAGAGATGCCAGATTTGATTCAATTTTCAGAGGATTACACAGAAGATACGGAAATTGAAGTCATTGGTATCAATATGACCACCCAGGAGAAGTCCGCAGAGGATGTCGATCAGTTCATTGAAGATTTTCAAATTCCGTTTCTGACACTATTGGATAAGGACGGGGATGTCGGCTACGACTATCAGGTAATGGGAATTCCGATTACATTTGTGATTGATCCGGATGGAAGGATTATCGTACGCCGTCAGGGCTATATCACCTACGAAATGCTGGAGTCCTATTATGCGGACGCAAGAGAAACGTACGAAGAACAGTAATAACAACTAGTTAAAAGCAAGCTGATTCAGCGGGGCGTTCGCCAGTGAATCAGCTTTTGCTATACAGAAGGGTTCCTGTTATCTGTGCTGTTCATATACGGCACATTTTGTGATTTGCTGCAGCTTCCGCCTCACTTCTTCGGCAAGCGGCGGTATTTCTGAGACCGAAGCATTGTCAGCCAGTTGGGCGGACTGGCTCGCCCCCGGAATCGCTGTGGCAACTATCGGATGATCGATACAATATCGTATGGCAAGCTGTTGAAGGGAAAGGTTGCTATCGTCGGCGATATGGCGCAATGCTTCCAATGTTCTGCTCAATTCATCGGCACTGTAAGACAAATAGCCTTTTTCGGACAGCTTTTCCTTATATTTGTTTGACAACAAGCCTTTTGCTACAGGTCCGCGGGCGATGATCGACACATTCTTTTCCCCGATGAGGTCCGTCCATTCTTCGGGCCGCCTGTCAAGCAAGCTGTATTGCATCATGATACTGACAATATTGGATTTTTGTAAGTAGGTTTTAATGACGTTCGGACGGATGGAAGAGATGCCGTAATAACGGACGACTCCCTCCTTCACAAGCTCTTCAAACGCTTCGATGGTTTCGTCGACCGGATCGTCGATTGTACCGCCGTGCAGTTGATACAAGTCGATGTAATCTGTGTCCAGTCGCTGCAGTGACTTTTTAACAGCAGCCTTCAAATAACATTTGGAAGGATTCCAGCGCCAGCCGTCGATGCCGTCACCCCATTCATTCCCGCCTTTTGTGGCTAAAATGACTTGCTGTCTTTTCTGTTTGAGGGCTTTGCCGACAGAAGCCTCATTCAACCCGCGGTCGTACAAATCCGCCGTGTCAAAAAAATTAATGCCATACTCGATCGCCTGATGAATGATTTTTTCATTTTCGTTGTGGTTTTTTGATAAAGACATGCAGCCGAAGCCAATTTCTGAGACATACAGCTCTGAATCCCCTAAGCGATTTGTTTTCATTCTACCACCCCATTCTTTTTTATGAACGTGAAAAAACGCATTGGCGCTCTTAAAAAATCCGCGGAATTTTTCGCAACTTTGTTGCTCACGGCTTACAGCAGCCGCGCTCAACGTGCATGATCCTGTTTGAACACATACTAATACGAGGGTGTTCAAAAAGTAAAGGCATTTGCCCGCAGCCGTGAGAATAAATTGTAGAAGGGGGTGTGGCAATGATTTCCGAGGATCGCGTTCAAGTGCTGAAAATATTGGAAAAAACGGAAGAGATGCTTCGTCTGAAAATTAATGGCGGTTCCGGCAAAGCGATATTGTATCGGCGTTTGCAGCCGGATGTCATCAAAGGGGACTGGGTCGTCATCAACAAAACGGCAACCGATTTAAAGCTGGGAACAGGAGGCTGGGACATCGTGCGTGCCGTTGTTGATGCCCGCCCGATTTGTAATCTACGAAGTGAAAAACTTGGGCATATTATGAAAGCGCGCTATTTGGGAGACCAGCACAGTGTACTGGCTCTTGAAGCACCGGAGAGTGAGGAGCATGAATTGTTCCAAAACAAATGCCATCTTAACGGAAGGTGGATATTGCTTGGTGAGCTGCACAGCATGCTCCCGGTGATCTGGTTTCTGCTACAGCTGACAAACCGCTGCCGCCTTTCAGCGATCATCAGCGATGAAGCGTCATTACCGCTCGTTATGAGCAATCATCTGCACTATCTGCATCAACAGCCGCGCTTTTATTCCATTACCACAGGGCAAGCGTTCGGAGGAAACGGGGAAACAGTCAACACGACGACCGCTTTGCAATATATCAGCGAGAGATTTACCGACGGCATGATCGTCATGACATTAGGACCAGGTGCAGTCGGAACAGGCACACGTTACGGCTTCAGCGGATTAGTTCAGGCGAATTGGGCCAATCAAATCGGTTCCCTCGGCGGAGTTCCGGTATGGATTCCGCGATTATCCGCTGCCGATCCGCGGGAACGTCAGCGCGGCATCAGCCATCACACATTGACACCATTGACAGAGCTGACGCTTGTCGACAGCATTCTTCCCCTTCCTGCCGGGAACTACAGCACGCCACGTTTGGAGGAGGATATCGACTATTTAACAGCATATAAGCAGGTGAATATTCGAAAAGTGGATGAAGACCGTCTCCTGCCATATTTAAACGAGGTTCAGAAACAGTCCCCTTTTCCTTTGACGTCGATGGGGCGTACACTTGATGCCGATCCGCTTTTCTTCCTCGGAATAGCCGCAGCTTGTTCACTTTTTATGGAGGAAGCGGAGCACCAGTCGATCAACGACGGATAAAGGTGGGACTGTTGTTTTAAATACTCCCGGATTTCCCAGGCTTTACCGCTGATTAGCAAGCGATTTTCCAATAAATATACCTTCAATGGAGAAACCTCCCCGTGTAATTTCATGCGTTCTTTGATATGCTTATCCATATGAAAGCAGCAAACATTTCAGAACTGGAGGAGAAGCAGCATGGAATCATTTACGGAAAAAACGGTAAAACAAGAGTATATATATAAGGGGAAAATTATTGATCTTTCCATACACGATGTCGTTCTTCCCGACGGAAACCCGGGGAAGCGGGAAATTGTGAGTCATCCCGGGGCCGTTGCGGTGCTGGCTGTAACGGAAGACGAAAAAATCGTTCTGGTCAACCAATATCGTAAGCCGTTGGAAAAGGTGATTGCTGAAATACCGGCGGGCAAGCTGGAAAAAGGGGAAGAGCCGCTGGAATGCGCCAAGCGGGAGCTGGAGGAAGAAACTGGTTTCCTGGCAGACAAATGGACCGCGATCAGCTCCTTTTACACGAGTCCGGGCTTTGCAGACGAAATCATTTATTTATTTTTGGCGGAGGATTTAAAGCCGGGGCAGGTGCATACGGATGAAGATGAGTTTGTCGAATGCGTAAAAGTGACGCTGGGGGAAGCGCTGGAACTGATGAAAAACAACATCATTCACGATGCTAAAACGATCATCGCTTTACAATATTTACAGCTGCGTAATCAGATGAGATAAGGTGAAAAAACATGGCTTCTTTGAAAAATGTATATGTGGATTTACATATTCATATCGGACGGACGAAATCAAATAAACCGGTGAAAATCACCGCTTCACGTGAGCTTACATTAACGAATATTTTAACTGCGGCCCTTCATGCGAAGGGTCTGGATGTCGTTGGGATTATCGATGCCCAATCCCCGGAAGTATTGGAAGAGGTGCAAGCCTTGGTGACTGCCGGCGAGGCTGTGGAGCTGGCAGGAGGAGGAATCAAGTACGCAGGGCAATTGACGATCCTTTTGGGTGCGGAAATCGAAGTGTTGGATGAAAGCTGTCACGGCCCGATACATGTGCTCTGTTTTTTGCCGACGCTGGAAACAATGGGGCATTTTTCACAGTGGTGTTCGGAATGGATGAAGAACAGCGGTTTAAGCTCCCAGCGGCTTTATAGAACCGGCAGAGAGCTTCAGCATCTGGTTAAATCGCTCGACGGCTGGTTCATTCCCGCCCATGTTTTTACGCCCTTCAAAAGCTTGTACGGCAAAGGTGTGCAATCCAGCCTGGAAGAAGTATTCGATCCAGAACTGATCGATGCCGTGGAGTTGGGACTCAGTTCAGATACAGGGATGGCGGATCAACTGCTTGAATTGGGGAGCTATCCGTTTCTCACTAATTCAGATGCCCATTCGGTTGCGAAAATGGCCCGAGAGCATCAAATCATGACATTAAACGAAGCATCATTTGTTGAGATGGAGAAAGCTTTTCGGCGGGAAGATGGCAGAGAAATTGCTGTGAATGTCGGGCTGCACCCTCTGTTAGGGAAATATTACCATTCTGTTTGTGCCGTTTGTTCCTCCCAAGCTGTTAATGGGAGATGCCCGAATGGTCACGAAGGCAAAGTGATTCGCGGTGTGGCGGGACGTATCGCGGAGCTCGCCGCTTTGCAGCAAAAACAACAGGTAATAAAACAAAGAGCTGCGGGAAAAACAAGGCAAAAGCGCCCGAAATACCTTCATCAAGTACCGCTGGAATTTATCCCGGGCTGCGGACCGAAAACGATGAAACGGCTGCTCGATGTGTTTCAAACGGAAATGAAGGTAATCCATCATGCGACAGAGCAGCAACTGCTGGAGGTAGTGCCGAAAAAGGTAGTAGACAAAATTATTCAAGCTCGGACAGGAGCGTTGGCCATTGTTGGGGGCGGCGGCGGTATATATGGGAAATTGAACTGAAATCACTCTATTAGAGTTTGTTCAAAAAGATAAAAAACGACTTTTTGAATAAACACTATTACATGTCATAGTTTGCCTCATAGATTCATAGGATTGAAGTAGGAAGCTCAATCAGTGAAGAAATGAGGCGAGTGTTTGTATGTACCGAATGAGAACATTGAAACGGTCAATACACGATCACATCGAATATCACCGCGCAATTTATATGTTTACGATCGTCCTTCTTTCTATGGGAGTTATTTTTGGTGCGATTATAGTCAACAGCTTGAGTTTCTCGCAGAAAAATGACCTGTATGCGTATTTGTCGCTGTTTTTTGGACAAGTAAAAGAGGGGGAGTTTGCCGATTCACGGGCAATGTTCACGCAGAGCTTTGCTCACTACAGTAAATTGATCGGTTTGATGTGGGTATTGGGTCTTACAGTGATTGGCATCCCGATTTTATATATTTTGTTGTTTATTAAAGGCCTGGTCGTCGGCTTTACCGTCGGTTTTTTAGTAAACCAGATGGGCTTCGACGGCTTCCTGCTGTCGTTTGCAACGATTTTTCCGCAAAATATCTTATTAATTCCCGTGTTTATCATCGTCGCAACGGTGGCCACTTCCTTTTCCATGAGGGTGTGGCGTCAAGTGACGAGACGCAGTTATGAACCAGTTTTTCAGCATTTTATTGCATATTCGATTTTTTTGCTGTTTATCGGTGCTTTCATTGCCATCGTTTCCGGCTATGAGGCCTATGTTTCTCCGGCGTTAATGAAAACCGTCTTCAACTTATTGAATTGAATATAAATTATTAAATGAAATTAATTATTAGTAAATAATCGATTTAAAATCTTTATTGTAACAATTCTTGTTTGACACTTTTTTTTTCTAAAGAGTATAATAAACAATGTAGATGGCTTTTTGGAGGGGAAAAAGATGGAACAACGAATTGAGAGAATTAAAAAGCAATTGCATTCTCAAAGCTATAAATTGACGCCGCAGCGGGAAGCTACGGTAAGAGTCCTTCTTGAGCATGAAGAAGATCATTTGAGTGCAGAGGATGTCTACATGCTTGTCAAAGAAAAATCTCCTGAAATCGGGCTGGCCACGGTATATCGTACATTGGAATTACTAAGTGAATTAAAAGTTGTCGATAAAATTAACTTTGGTGACGGTGTTTCCCGTTACGACCTCCGTCAAGAAGGAGCTGCTCATTTTCATCATCATCTTGTTTGCATTGAATGCGGCGCTGTGGATGAAATACAGGAAGATTTGCTGGAAGATGTGGAGAAAATCGTGGAACGGGACTGGAAGTTTCTTATTAAAGATCATCGCCTGACTTTCCATGGAATATGTCACCGCTGCCGCGACGCGAATAACAGTAAAAACCTTACTGAATGATGGTAAGGTTTTTTTGTTATGGACAAAGAAGGTATAGAACTTGTCAAATGTGTCATATCCTTTATTAAACGATGTTCAAAAAGCGGAGGAAGATAATGATGCAAACGGCAGTGCAAAGTATAAAAACATTTTTGGAAGCCATTCTTGTTTTTTTCTTATTCTTAGGGTGCACGCTTGTTTTTTATTATGGTATTCTATGGGTAAGTGGAGAATATGAAAAATATCACCGTTACGATGAACCGAATGGAAATGCCGTGAAGGTTGTTACGGAGCTTTCGGAGAATGTACCAGTGAATGAAACGGTGCGACGTTTTCAATATTTTTTGAAACACGGAGAATGACACCGGTTGCCAAAGGTGGAGGTATTTTTGCAGCAGAAGCTCAATGAATTTATCCATTATTTAATTGTTGAAAAAGGATTGTCTCAAAATACGACAGCTGCCTATCGCCGTGATTTAACAAGTTACTTGACTTACCTTCAGTACCATTCCGGTGCAACCGGTTTGGCGGAGGTTACCCGAACGATGATTTTGCAGTTTTTGTATCAGTTAAAGGATGAAGGAAAAGCGACGACGACGTTGGCGAGAACGCTTTCTTCCATCCGCTCGTTTCATTTTTTTTTGATCCGGGAGGGGCATGTAACAACCGATCCTTCTTTACATATTGAAATGCCGCGAGCGGAAAAGCGCCTTCCGAAAGTTTTGTCCACATCGGAAGTGGAAGCGCTGCTGGTAGCTTCTGTTAACAAACCTCTGTTGGATTTGCGCAACAAAGCGATGTTGGAGTTGCTGTATGCAACGGGAATCCGCGTCAGTGAACTGTGTCATCTCCAGTTGTCGGATATCCACTTACAGATGGGGTTTATACGCTGCATAGGAAAAGGAAACAAGGAAAGAATTATTCCGCTCGGAAGTGTTGCTTCGTCCGTGCTGGAAAGGTACATCCGGGAAGCAAGGCCGCAGTTGCTGAAGAAGCAGCGCCACGACATTCTTTTTGTCAACCACCATGGCAGGCAGTTGTCGCGACAAGGCTTTTGGAAAATCATCAAACAATTGGCAGCAGCCTCGGGAATAAAAAAAGAATTGACACCGCATATGCTGCGGCATTCCTTTGCCACTCATCTGCTTGAAAACGGTGCCGATTTGCGCGCGGTACAGGAGATGCTCGGTCATGCTGATATCTCGACGACGCAAATTTACACACATGTAACAAAAACGCGGATGAAAGAGGTTTACTCACGCTATCACCCAAGAGCTTAAAAGGTGCAGTCGGATACGTTGCCGGGGAGAAGCGATTGCGTTGAGTTGTCTGACCTCCGACAACTTAAGGGGAAGAAGGTCGGCAAATATTCATGAAAGAGCGATCCTGTGAACATAAGCATGCGGGACGTGGCGGAGAGAAAAAATTAGCTGGACGGAGGGCATAGTATTAACGACCACCTACATTTAAAGGAGGAATAAATTTGTTATGACAAACTATTCACGGATTTTTCTCATTGTTTTAGACTCCGTCGGAATCGGCGAGGCGCCGGACGCAAAGGAGTTCAATGATGAGGGCGCAGACACATTAGGCCATATTGCAGAAGAAATGAACGGGCTTAAACTCCCAAACTTGGATATGCTGGGATTGGCCCACATAAAAGATTACAAAGGGGGAGTAAAGCCGGACAAGCCGTTGGCGTATTATGGAAAAATGGAAGAAGCATCGGTAGGAAAGGATACGATGACCGGACATTGGGAAATCATGGGTCTTCGCATTGACCAACCGTTCCAGACGTTTCCCGACGGTTTCCCGTCTGAACTCATCCAGGAGTTGGAGAAGCGTTCTGGCAGAAAAGTGTTGGGCAACAAACCGGCGTCAGGGACAGAAATCCTGACGGAATTGGGCGAGGAGCATGTAAAAACGGGGGGACTCATTGTTTATACATCGGCGGATTCCGTTTTACAAATCGCGGCGCATGAAGAAGTTGTTCCCCTGGAAGAATTGTATGATATTTGTAAAATAGCTAGAGAGCTAACTTTGGATGAGAAATATATGGTGGGCAGAGTCATTGCCCGGCCGTTTATCGGCTCTCCCGGCGAGTGGGAGCGCACTGCAAACCGCCATGACTACGCTCTGAAGCCGTTTGGCCGGACGGTGATGAATGAGCTGCAGGATGCAGGCTACGATTCCATCGCCATCGGAAAAATTTCTGATATTTATGACGGAGAAGGAATCACAAAAACGTTGCGGACCGTTTCCAATATGGATGGAATGGATAAGCTGAACGAAACGCTGGACATGAATTTTCACGGGCTGAGCTTTGTCAACCTTGTCGATTTTGACGCCAAATTCGGCCATCGCCGGGATCCGAACGGATACGGAAAAGCGTTGGAAGAATTTGATGTGCGTCTTGAAGAGGTTTTTGCAAAATTAACAGCAGATGATCTCTTAATTATTACCGCCGATCATGGCAACGATCCTGTTCATCACGGAACGGATCATACTAGGGAATATGTTCCGTTGCTTGTTTACAACAAAGCGATGACGGAAGGACGTTCACTTCACATTCGAAAAACATTCGCCGATATCGGGGCAACGATTGCAGATAATTTTCAAGTGCCGCTGCCCGCTTTCGGACAAAGCTTTTTGAACGAGCTGAAATAGGAGGAGTTTGCATGGTGCCGTTAAAAACGATAAAAGAAGCAGTTGCTTATATTAAAGAGAAGCTTACCAGTCAGCCGAAGACCGGTTTAATTTTAGGTTCGGGGCTGGGCGTTCTTGCAGAGGAAATACGTAACCCGGTATACATACCTTATCGTGACATCCCGGGCTTTCCGGTGTCAACCGTTGCCGGTCATAAAGGACGGCTTGTTATCGGCGAACTGGAAGGAAAACAGGTTGTAGCGATGCAAGGAAGATTCCATTTTTACGAAGGATACGACCTTGATCTTGTGACATTACCCGTGCGTGTCATGAAGGGAATCGGAGTCGATACAGTAATCGTTACCAATGCAGCAGGGGGAGTAAACACTTCGTTCCAACCAGGCGATTTAATGCTTATCAATGATCACATTAATCTTTTCGGCACAAATCCGCTTATCGGTCCTGCGGAGGATACGTTGGGCGTCCGCTTTCCCGACATGTCCGCGGCGTATGCCGTAGAACTGCTGCAGTTGGCGAAAACCGTGGCCAAGGAGCGCAAACTGCAAATAAAAGAAGGGGTGTATGTCGGCATGACCGGCCCAAGCTATGAGACGCCTGCAGAAATCCGGATGATCAGAAGGCTTGGCGGAGATGCCGTAGGGATGTCGACGGTTCCGGAAGTCATCGTAGCCAGACACAGCGGTATGAAAGTGTTAGGTGTTTCGTGCATTTCCAACATGGCAGCTGGGATTTTGGCTCAGCCGCTGACTCATGATGAAGTCATGGAAACGACGGAAAAAGTAAAAGAAGAATTTACCGCATTCATAAAAGACGTGATGAAACAATTGGAAGGCTGAGGCGAACTGTAGCATTGATTAACAAGCATTGCTGCAGGGTACAAAACTATTCTTTAGCCGCGAGGAGGTAAAAAAATGAGAATGGTTGATCTCATTGAGAAAAAAAGAAATGGGGAAGCCCATTCAGAAGCTGAAATTGATTTTATTATACAAGGATATACAGCAGGCAGCATACCGGAATATCAGATTAGCGCTTGGGCGATGGCCGTTTATTTTCAAGGGATGAACGAAGAAGAACGCTCGCTGATGACAAATGCCATGGTAAAGTCGGGAGATACGATTGATTTGTCCGGTATACACGGGATTAAAGTCGATAAACACAGTACAGGCGGCGTCGGAGATACAACAACACTTGTGCTGGCGCCCCTCGTTGCCAGCGTCGGTGTTCCGGTGGCAAAAATGAGCGGCCGCGGTCTTGGGCACACAGGAGGTACGATCGATAAGCTTGAATCGGTTCCCGGCTTCAATGTGGAAATAACAAATGAACAATTTACTGCTTTAGTAAACAAAAACAAAGTGGCTGTCATCGGGCAGACGCAAAATTTGACGCCTGCGGATAAAAAGCTGTACGGGTTGCGGGATGTCACGGCGACGGTCAATTCCATTCCGCTGATTGCCAGCTCGATCATGAGTAAAAAAATCGCCTCCGGTGCAGATGCGATTGTTCTCGACGTAAAAACCGGCGCCGGAGCTTTTATGAAAGAATTAGCGGATGCGAAAGAACTGGCAGAAGCGATGGTGAAAATCGGGAACGGCCTTGGAAGAAGGACCTCTGCGATTATTTCAGATATGAGTCAGCCGCTCGGTAACGCCATTGGCAATGCTCTGGAGGTAAAAGAGGCGATTGATACGTTGAGAGGAGAAGGTCCGGAGGATTTAATGGAGCTCTGCTATGTACTCGGAAGTCATATGATGGTGGCAGCGGAAAAAGCACGTAGCCTGGAAGAGGCGAAAGCGCACTTGAAGGAGGCCATTCAAAGCGGCAGGGCATTGGAACAATTTAAAACATTCATTGAAGCCCAGAACGGTGATCCGTCTGTTGCAGACGACGTCCAACGTTTACCGCAAGCCCGATATCAAATGGAAGTCACCGCCGAGGAGACAGGCTATGTCACAGGCATCGTCGCCGATCAAATCGGAACGGCGGCAATGATGCTCGGCGCTGGGAGAGCAACAAAAGAATCGGTCATTGATTTGGCAGTTGGTATTGTTTTAAAGAAAAAGATCGGCGATTCGGTCAAAGCCGGCGAAGCGCTCGCCATCATTCATGCCAACCAGGCTCATGGAGAGTCAATCATCCAAACGGTTCGGCAATCCTTTTCCATTGATAAAGAGGCAATTACTCCTCCCCCGCTTATTTACGATGCAATTCATTGATGGAAAGCTGTGTTCACTCACACAGTTCTGAACAAGGCTCTTTTTAAAGTTTGTCGCTCCTTGCTTCGGTGGTGTCTCAAAAGGGAAAAAACACCCTTTTGAGACACCACCTTTTGTTTTTTCAAAAGCAACAAAGTTTCTGAAAACAGTCTTGAACATTATGTGGTATATTCCCTCCGCTAATGGGAAGAATGGTAAAGAAAAAGAATGGAGGGATTGGATTGAAAAAAACGTTCATTGTTTTTTTACTAGGTTTATACGTTTTCCTCAGCGGACTGAATGTTTATGCCGAGGAGGGAAAGGTCGTTGATTTGGCGGATCAGGCAAAGTCGGCGATCCTGATAGAGCGGGACACAGGAACGGTCCTCTACGAGAAAAACAGCGATGAACAACTACCGCCCGCGAGCATGACGAAAGTGATGACAATGCTTCTCATCATGGAAGCACTCGACTCGGGAAAAGTGAAATGGGATGAGAAAGTACGAACGAGCGAACGCGCCGCATCCATGGGAGGCTCACAAATATTTCTGGAACCGGGTGAAGAGATGACCGTCGAAGAAATGCTGAAGGGAATTGCTATCGCATCTGCAAACGACGCTTCGGTGGCAATGGCGGAGCATTTGGCTGGTTCTGAAGAGCAATTTATCAATATGATGAATGAAAAAGCAAAAGCCTTGGGGCTGGAAAATACCCATTTTGTCAATTCAAACGGTTTGCCGGGAGAAAACCATTACTCGTCTGCGGCAGATTTAGCAATCATGGCTAAAGAGTTATTAAAGTATGAAGAAATAACAAAATTCACAAGTTTATATGAAGACTACTTACGTGAAAATACTGATGATAAATTTTGGCTCGTCAACACGAACAAACTGGTGAAATTTTATCCGGGCGTAGACGGGCTGAAAACCGGGTACACAAGCGAGGCAAAATACTGTTTGACCGCAAGCGCTAATAAAAACGGAATGCGTATCATTGCGGTTGTTATGGGAGCGCCCACTCCGAAAGATAGGAATCGTCAAATTACTGAAATGCTTGACTATGCATACAGTCAATATGAATTGCAAAAGCGATATGAACGGGGAGAACTGTTAGGCGAGATCAGGGTTAGTAAAGGGGAAGCGGCTACCGTTCCGTTTTTATCTGAGGAGAATGTTTCGCTATTGATGAAAAAGGGGGAATCGATCGAAGGCATTACCGAACGTCTCGAGCTGGAAGATCCGATTGCGGCGCCAGTGAAAAAAGGCGATCCGGTGGGAAAACTGCTTGTGGAAAAAGACGGAGAGATTTTGGCGGAAACCGTTGTCGTTGCCGAAGAAAACGTAACTGAAGCATCGCTGTGGACACTGATGAAACGAACCTCGTCTATTCTCGTCGGGAAAAATGTCTTTTAAGTACTGAATAGCTTCTTCTTTTGGCGAATAACCACTAGTTTTGCTGTTAAGAAGGAAACACTTCATTCAATCAAGAATCTGAACTTAAACACGTCCTTCTCTGGCGTGAATTGCCAATTTCCCTTCGGGAGAGGGGAACTGGGTGGAAAATCAGAACTTTACATGAGGGGTGAAAAAATGAGTTTACTCATCGATTTAGAAACAAGAGGCAACGTTCTCTGTGTCAGGCTGGAAGGCGAACTGGATCATCATACAGCGATGGCGCTTCGGAAACAAGTGGATGCTGCGCTACAGGAGCAGCAACTGATTCATATTTTAGTAAATTTAGAAAAACTGACGTTTATGGACAGCTCCGGTTTAGGAGTCATTTTAGGAAGATATAAGTACGTGCATACGCTTGGTGGAGAAATGGTCGTTTGCTCCATTTCGCCGCAAATCAAACGTCTTTTTGAAATGTCGGGGCTGTTTAAAATTGTTCGCCTGGAACTAAATGAAAATGATGCGCTGCTAGCGCTGGGGGTGGCATCATGAAAAATCGAATGGAACTGTCTTTTACAGCATTCAGCCAAAACGAAGCGTTTGCCAGAGTAGCTGTCGGGGCCTTTGTCGCTCAATTAGACCCGACGATGGATGAGCTAACGGAAATTAAAACAGTTGTCAGTGAAGCGGTGACGAATGCGGTTATACACGGTTATCATGAAGATCCCGAAGGAATGATTTTTGTGGAAGCGGAATTGGATTTAGAACATGAAATAGTCCAACTGACAATCAAGGATAATGGCGTTGGTATTCATAATATCGAGGAAGCACGTCAGCCGCTGTACACTTCGAAGCCGGAGCTTGAGCGAAGCGGAATGGGCTTTACAATCATGGAAAACTTTATGGATAAAGTGGAAATATATTCAGAGCCGATGGAAGGTACAACAGTAACGTTGGTTAAACAACTCTCAAAGCAGCGCGCTTATGCCAATTGAGAGGACGAGTGCCATGGACGTAGAAGTGAAACAATCCAATCAAACGTATCTGGATGACAAGGAAGTGAAACGGTTAATTAAAGCGGCGCAATCTGGAGACCAGGAAGCAAGGGATCACATCGTCAGCGTCAATACCCGGCTTGTGTGGTCGGTTGTCCAGCGCTTCCTGAACCGCGGTTATGAAGCGGACGACCTTTTTCAAATCGGCTGCATCGGTCTGATCAAATCCGTGGACAAATTTGATTTGACCTTTGATGTCAAGTTTTCCACATACGCTGTACCGATGATCATCGGAGAAATTCAGAGATTTCTCCGCGATGATGGAACGGTGAAGGTCAGCCGCTCCATCAAAGAAAGCGCTAATCGAATCCGTAAACTGAAAGAGGAGATGTCAAAAACGCTTGGACGGACGCCGACGGTGAATGAAATTGCTGAAAAGCTTGAGCTGTCCCCGGAGGAAGTTGTGTTTGCCCAAGAAGCCAGCCGACAGCTGACCTCAATCCATGAAACCGTTTATGAAAATGACGGTGATCCAATTACTTTATTAGATCAGATTTCAGATGACGGGGATATGAAATGGTTTGATAAAATAGCTTTGAGAGACGAGATAGAGAAACTAGATGAACGGGAAAAGCTGATTATTTATCTGCGTTATTACAAGGATCAAACCCAATCTCAAGTAGCAGACAGGCTGGGAATATCGCAGGTGCAGGTGTCACGACTGGAGAAAAAAATATTAAAGCAACTGAAAGAACAGCTTGGCTAGCAACCTTGCAGGCTGTCCGTTATTATTATACGAACAAACATGGCTGTATATTCATGACAGCCATGTTTTTTTAGGTGCTTGTTCAAAATATAAAAACCGATCTTTTTGAACAAACACATTTACAGCATCTTCTAAAAGGAGTATGAAAAATCGATTCTACGTCATACTAAAAAAACTAGGTTTGAAAATCGTTTTTCTTTTCTTGGAACAAACTGATGGTTTTTTGCATACGTAGATCGTTTCCTTTAGGAACACTTTATTAACAATGGCAGGAAAAGAGGTTTTTCGATGGAGAAAAAAGTGTATATTCGATTGAGAAGCCGCCACTGGAGTGCGCTGTATGATACGTTGCATCTGAGGGATATAGCGCAGGTCATTACCGAAGGAATAGCGGAAGCGGAAATAACGCGCCTGCCGGTCTGCAAGCTGACAAAAAAGGATCGGACCATCAGAGTGATAGACGCAATGGAGATTGTCCGGCTCCTGCAAAAAATATACTGCGATGTTGATGTACAGGTTATCGGGCCCATACAGACGATTGTTTATATTCAATCAAAACGGAAACGCGCGCATCCGTTTCTGTTTGCTGCTGTGTGGCTGCTGCTGTTTATCGGCGCGGGCCTTGCAGTCATGAATTTTCATGAAGACGTCAGCATGCAGGGCGTGCATATCAAAATTCATGAAGCGATTACCGGAAGAAAAGTGGAACGCCCGCTGTGGCTGCAAATACCATATTCCGTCGGGTTAGGGCTAGGAATGCTCCTTTTTTTTAACCATGTATTCAAAAAGCGGATAAATGAAGAGCCTAGCCCGATGGAAGTGGAAATGTTCAACTATCAGGAAAACATGGATCGCTACATCTCGGTTAATGAAAATGAGGCCTGGAAAAACAATGATTGACTGTCTCTGCTTAGCGATCATCGGTTTGGCGTGGGGTCTCGCTGTCGGCGGCGGACTTGTCGCCTTTATCACGGTGTTGGGAATCGTTCCGAGGCTCGCTGATTTAACGAAAACAGCCAACCGGCTCATCAATTATGAAGCCGCTGTCATAACCGGGGCGATAGCTGGGGCATTGGTCAGTTTGCTGGAGCCCCGCTTTGGGCTGGCCAATTTTTTTGTCGTCTTCATCGGCTTAGGCTGCGGGATATTTATCGGATTGTTGGCTGCCGCGTTGACGGAAGTATTAAACGTTTTCCCGATACTTGCCAAACGAGTCGGTTTGGAAGGAAAAACACATACATTGCTGTGGGCGATCGTTTTAGGAAAAGTGATCGGCTCGCTGTATCATTGGATTTTTTTTGTGAGGCTCGGATCCTTATAGTGTTTGGATTCCTCAGCCATTGTGGAAGGATGATTACATGAAAAACAAGAAGCGGGTTATATTAATCACTGACGGCGACGCATCTGCAAGGCAGGCTGCAGAACATGCGGCAAAAGTATTAAATTGCGCTTTTATTGGAGAATCAAGCGGCAATCCTACTAAAATAACTGGAAGTCAGTTACTAAATTTGATTATCAAGGCTGAAAACGATCCGGTGATTGTCATGTTTGACGACTGCGGTTATCCGGAAGAAGGGCCCGGGGAAGCGGCGCTGAAAACGATTGCCTTATCCCCGCATATTCAAGTTTTAGGCGCCGTTGCAGTTGCTTCCCAGTCGTTTTCGCACGAATGGACGCGAGTGGATATTTCCATTGACCGCAACGGGGTTTTAACAGAATACGGAGTCGATAAAAACGGAATTAAGGATACTGAACTTGGACGCATTCGCGGGGATACGGTATATGTCCTTGATGAATTGCCGATTCCCTTTGTTGTTGGTATCGGAGATATCGGAAAGATGGGTGGCAATGACACGGTGGAACACCATGCGCCGATCACCACAAAAGCAATCCAGCTAATTCTGGAAAGGAGTGGAGAAGATGGAGCCAGCCCGTGAATTGGAAACGAAACAGGAAATATCACAGAACATTGAGGAAAACGAGTTGCGGATAAAAGAGCGGCTCGGTTTTGGCACGAGCTTTGATGTCGGGCTAAGGAAACTGTACATACTGGATAAAGAAGTCCAGTTTTATTTTGTAAACGGTTTATGCGATATTCAATATATCATTGAGCTGTTAAAGGAACTGATGTACCTAGACGCCATCGAGCGAAAAAAGATGGATGTGCGAAAACAAATCGAAAACCGGCTGGCACATGTTCAGGTGGAGCCGGTAGATACGATTGAAGAGGCTGTGACGAAAATGTTGTCCGGACTTATTTTCATCCTGATTGATGGAGAAGCGGAAGCCATCGTTGTGGATGTCCGCAGCTATCCTGGAAGAGGACCGGAAGAGCCGGATACAGAAAGGGTTGTCCGCGGCAGCAGGGACGGTTATACGGAAAATATCATTGTAAATACTGCTCTAACAAGAAGAAGAATCCGGGATGAAAAGCTTCGCAATGAAATCATGCAAGTTGGAAGAAGGTCAAAAACCGATATCAGCCTCACCTATATTGAAGGTGTTGCCGATTCAAATTTAGTGGATGTCATTAGAAAAGAGCTGCAAGGAATTGATATCGACGGCTTGACGATGGCTGATAAAGTGGTGGAGGAGTTTATTGTAAAACAAGGATTCAACCCGTTCCCCATCGTTCGCTATACAGAAAGGCCGGATGTGGCGGCAACTCATTTGCTGGAAGGCCACGTGGTCGTTTTTGTTGACTCTTCCCCGAGCGTGATTATTTTTCCTACAACATTTTTCCATCATGTACAGCATGCTGAAGAATACCGCCAGGCGCCGATGGTGGGTACGTTTTTACGCTGGGTGCGCTTTTCGGGGATGTTTTTTTCCCTGCTCCTTCTGCCGTTATGGCTGCTGATGGTGACCCAACCCAGCATTTTGCCTGAACAGTTGGAATTCATCGGACCGAATGAAACGACGAATGTTCCGATATTCCTGCAGATTTTCTTTGCCGAGCTGGGAATTGAACTGCTGCGGATGGCCGCCATTCACACGCCTTCTCCGCTGGCAACTGCTCTTGGTTTAGTTGCTGCATTGCTGATCGGTGAAATTGCCATTGAAGTAGGTTTGCTCGTACCGGAAGTGATTTTGTATGTTGCCGTCGGCGCCATCGGTATGTTTGCAACGCCGAGCTATGAAATGGCGTTGTCGCTGAAAATGATGAGACTCGGCCTGTTGATAATCGTGATCTTGTTTAAAGCACCCGGGTTTGTCATTGGCTCAACGATCTTGTTTATTTTATTGGTTTGCATCCGCTCCTTGAACGTCCCGTATATGTGGCCGTTCCTGCCGTTTTATCCACTTGCGTTTTGGGATATTTTGGTCAGGCAAGCCACGCCGGTGAAAAGGCGGCGTCCTAGCATTGTCAAGTCCCCGAATCCGATCAAACAGCGGTCATAGGTCACATTCCCCCTCCGCATAAATGACTTGAAACATCGAAACAGATATGCTATTGTTGTTGGCATACAGATCAAAAATCAGGATAACGGATGTATTTCACCCGTTATCCTTTTTTAAAGGGCGGCCAACACTAGCGTGGGAAGCGAGAAACAATCGACGAGGAGAGAAACGAATGGGGTTATATGGAACGAGTCGGATAAATCAACGAGGACATTTGGAAATTGGCGGTGTCGACACCGTTGCTCTCGCGGAGAAATATGGAACACCTCTATTTGTGTACGATGTGCAAGATATATGCGACCGGGCATCTCAATTTAAACAGGCATTTGCCGTGCATGGTATGAAATATCAAGTGGCATATGCAAGCAAAGCTTTCAGTTGCATCGCCATGGTACAGCTTGTAGATGAGCTTGGATTGAGCTTGGATGTTGTTTCTTCCGGAGAACTCTATACGGCTTTAAAGGCAGGGTTTCCGGTGGAGCGAATTCATTTTCACGGAAACAACAAGTCACCGGAAGAAATAGAAATGGCGGTTAAGGCAGGGATTGGCTGCATCGTCGTCGATAATTTTACCGAACTCACGTGGCTGATGGCAATGACGAAGTCATTGAACAAGGAAATGGACGTTCTCATCCGCATCACACCAGGTGTAGAAGCCCATACACATGAGTACATTTCTACAGGACAGGAAGATTCCAAATTCGGATTTGACATACAAAGCGGCCAGGCGGCAAAGGCAATTGAAATGATTGAAGCGAATGAGTTTATTCATTTAAAGGGCGTGCATTCTCATATCGGTTCGCAAATATTTGAAACCGACGGCTTTACTTCTGCCGTTGAAGAAATTTACAAACAGCTTGCGCTATGGAAAAAAACGTTACATTTTCAACCGGCCGTACTGAACCTTGGCGGCGGCTTCGGGATTCGTTATACAGACAGCGATCGCCCGCTGCCGCTGGCGAATTATGTGGATTCCATAGTGAAAGCAGTGAAGCATCATGCCGGGAAGAGCGGTATGGACATACCTGAAATTTGGATTGAACCAGGCAGAGCGCTTGTTGGTGAAGCCGGTACCACGCTGTATTCCATCGGGTCACGAAAAGATATTCCCGGCGTACGCACATATTTGTCTGTCGACGGCGGGATGACCGACAACATCCGCCCGGCATTGTATCAGGCAAAGTATGAAGCGGCGGTGGCCAATAAAATGAACGAAAGCGCTGATGAAAAAGTCTCGATTGCAGGAAAATGCTGTGAGAGCGGCGATATGCTGATATGGGACATCAGCTTGCCGAAAGTGGAGAGCGGCGATATTCTTGCTGTTTTTTCCACAGGTGCTTACGGGTACTCTATGGCTAACAATTATAACCGTATTTTACGTCCTGCTGTAGTGTTTGTCGAAAACGGGGAGGATCACTGCGTCATTAAGCGGGAATCACTGGAAGATTTAGTGCGCAACGAGCTTTCTTTTCGGGCGGAAGCAGAAGTAAAACGCATCGCCAAAAGTGTGTGACAGCTTGCGGAAACGAGTTTACTGAGGGGATAGCGTTCAATGCGAGTGACTTACAGCGTGTTCAAACGCCTGTAGGTCGCTCGTATTTTTTCATTTGCCTTATTTTTATGTTATGATAAACAAGATGTAACTAATTTGCAAAAAATGTGGAGGTCATACATATGAAAAAGGGATATATTTCATTGGACAATGGCGAAAAAATCATCATCGAATTTTTCCCTGACGAAGCGCCAAATACAGTAGCTAATTTTGAAGAACTGGCAAATAAAGGATTTTATAACGGCTTGACTTTTCACCGGGTCATTCCCGGTTTTGTTGCCCAAGGGGGATGCCCTTACGGAACGGGAACTGGTGGAAGCGGCAAGACGATTAAATGTGAAACGGATGGAAATCCGCATAAACATGAACAGGGGTCCCTTTCCATGGCGCATGCCGGCAAAGACACCGGTTCCTCCCAATTCTTTATTGTACATGAACCACAGCCGCATTTAGACAATGTCCACACGGTTTTCGGACAGGTGACGGAAGGGATCGAAACGGTTTTACGAATCAAAGCAGGCGATGTGATGCAAGAAGTAAAAGTGTGGGATGAGGAATAAACCATAGCCAAGTGTTACGTATTGATGAACATCAAAACATTTTTGTTGCAGAATAATAAACAGTAATGGTACTATCAAAAAGACGATAGTTTTAAATCAACTAGAAATTATATATTACCGAGATGCCTTCGGGGTCGGGTGAAATTCCCAACCGGCGGTGATGAAATGAATCGCTTCATTTCTAAGTCCGTGACCCGTCATTATTTTAATGACGGTGGATCTGGTGAGAATCCAGAGCCGACAGTATAGTCTGGATGGGAGAAGGATACATCGGTGAAAAATGAGTGTTGCTATGCGACGGTAATGTATCATAAATGATTAATGGAAATACCTCTACCGTGATAATAGCATCGGTTATTTAAACTGGAAAAAATTACTCTCACCCAGTTTTATTTGCGATGGATCTTTCTCTGTCGGAACACTCGTTTTTACCTGATGTCATACATTCATCCCGAAGGCGACTGAGCCTTCGGGATTTTTGCCTTTCGAGGCTAGATGAGAATCGATAGGATCGCATTTTCCGAAGCGGAGTAAATTTTTGAGAATGAAGGGATAAATATGCACGAGCATTATATGGAACTGGCTATGAAGCTCGCAAGCTCCGCCAGAGGGCAGACGAGCCCCAACCCTCTCGTCGGTGCGGTGATTGTCAAAAATAACGAAATTGTCGGCATGGGGGCGCATTTAAAAGCAGGAGAATGGCATGCTGAGCGGCATGCCTTACAGATGGCAGGCGAGAAAGCAAAAGACGCCGTCATGTATGTCACTTTGGAGCCGTGCTCCCATTACGGCAGGACCCCCCCGTGCGCGGATGCTGTCATTGCTGCCGGCATCAAGGAAGTTTACGTGGCGATGGCGGATCCGAATCCGAAAGTTGCCGGTGCCGGAATTTCCAAATTACGAAATGCGGGAATTTCCGTTCATGTAGGATTGCTTCAGGAAAAGGCCGCTGCCTTAAACGAGATATTTTTTTATCATCTTCAATCGCAAAAGCCGTATGTCACGCTGAAATCAGCGACGAGTCTCGACGGGAAAATTGCCACTTATCGTGGAGAAAGTCAATGGATCACCGGTGAAGCTGCCCGGCTGGATGCACACAAGTTAAGGCATGAGCATGATGGAATTCTCGTCGGAATCAATACCGTTTTGGCGGATGATCCAGCTTTGACAACGAGGCTTGCGGGCGGAGGCCGGCACCCGATCCGGATTATTTTAGACCGACAGTTAAGAACTCCCTTACAGACAAAGGTTGTTGCCGATAACGCCGCCTCTACGTGGATCGTTACGCTTGCTTCCGCCGCAGAAGAAAAAAAGCAGGCTTTGCGAAAGGCCGGTGTGAAAGTCATTGAGTTTACTGACAAGATTGATATATCCCGGCTGCTGACGTTTCTCGGGGAAAACGGGATTTCTTCCCTGCTTGTGGAAGGCGGCGGAACGATCAACGATGCTTTTTTGCGGGCGGGTGAGTTTCAACAAGTCATTGTTTACCTCGCTCCGAAAATTATCGGGGGGGAAAAGGCTCCCGGTTCCTTTGGCGGCGCTGGTATTGCTGGCCTGGCAGAAGCCCCTGGGTTAGTGCTGGAATCGATGGAAACGCTGGATGACGATGTGAAATTAGTATATAAAAAGGGAGTGGATGAATCATGTTTACCGGAATTATTGAAGAAAAAGGGACGGTTATGCAAATAAGACAAACCGGGGATGCCATTGTCATGAAACTGGCCGCACAAAAAATACTGGCGGACGTCCATGAAGGAGACAGCATTGCCGTCAATGGTGTTTGTCTGACTGTTACGGGATTTGATTCACGTTCATTTTCTGTCGATCTTATGCCTGAAACAGTAAGAAATACAAGCCTGCGTGATTTGGCGGCGGGAGATCAAGTTAACCTGGAAAGAGCAATGGCTGCTGCCGGTCGGTTTGGCGGTCACTTTGTCTCCGGACACGTGGATGGTATTGGAAAAATACGTTCCAGTCGTCCTGAGCATAATGCCGTCTATTATGAAATTGAAGTGGGTAAAGAGTTAAGGAAGTATATGATATTGAAAGGCAGTGTCGCCGTTGACGGTGCAAGTTTGACCATCTTTGGACTGACAAATGATTCGTTTACGATTTCACTTATTCCTCATACGGTAAAGGAAACGATTATCGGGGATAAGGGGCCTGGCGACATTGTGAATATTGAGTGTGACATGCTGGCAAAATACATCGAAGAATTACTTGTTCAGCGGGAAGCACCGGATAAACAAGCCGCGGGAAATTTGACAAAAAGTTTTTTAACGAATCACGGGTTTTAAGTGTTTGTTCAAAAAGATCGCTTTTTATCTTTTTGAACAAACACGAAGTGATGGGTGAAGCCACCGCGTTCTTCAAGCGCGGGAGAAGCGTACTTTTTCTCCCGTGCGGCGGTGAAGCGAGCCATCACAACTAAAACAAAAAGATCGCTTTTTATCTTTTTGAACAAACACTTTGGAACAAGCTGTTTAACAATCGAGGGGGAATGAACGATGTTTGATCCAATAGAAGAAGCAATCTATGAGCTGATGCAAGGGAAGCCTGTGATCGCATGCGATGATGAAGATCGGGAAAACGAGGGGGATTTTATTGCTCTGGCAGAAAAATCCACTCCGGAAGTCATCAATTTTATGGTGACACACGGAAGAGGGCTTGTGTGCGTGCCGATTACCCGGGAAAGAGCGGAGCAACTGGAGCTGTTGCCGATGGTTGATCATAATACGGATCCGCACGGCACAGCTTTCACAGTCAGCGTCGACCACAAACAGACGACGACGGGTATATCGGCGCATGAAAGGTCGTTAACGGTAATGAAATTGATCGATGAATCGGCGAAAGCTGCTGATTTTAAAAAACCAGGTCATATTTTCCCGTTAATTGCCAAGGACGGCGGCGTGCTTCGCCGCGCCGGTCATACGGAAGCAGCCGTGGATCTGGCCCGAATGTGCGGTTCGAAGCCTGCTGCTGTCATATGTGAGATTATGAATGAAGACGGCTCGATGGCCAGGGTACCTGATTTGCGGAAAATTGCTGATGAACATGAATTAAAAATGATTACGATCAAGGATTTGATTCAGTATCGCAACCGTAAAGAAAAACTCGTCAAGCGGGAAGTGGAAATCGAGCTGCCGACGGATTTCGGCCATTTCCGTACTGTCGGCTACAGTAATGTTGTTGATGGAAAAGAGCATGTCGCACTGGTAAAAGGGGAAATCAGCGAGAATAAGCCGGTTTTGGTCCGGGTTCACTCAGAGTGTCTGACGGGGGATGTTTTCGGGTCACACCGCTGTGATTGCGGCCCGCAGCTTCATGCAGCATTGCAGCAGATTGAGGAAGCGGGAGCCGGCGTGCTGCTCTACATGAGACAGGAAGGACGGGGCATTGGCTTGTTGAATAAATTAAAAGCATACAAGCTTCAGGAGGAAGGATACGACACTGTGGAAGCGAATGAGAAATTAGGTTTTGCCCCGGATCTGAGAGAGTATGGTATCGGTGCGCAAATTTTGAAAGACCTTGGTGTCGGCAAAATGAAATTGTTGACGAATAATCCGAGAAAGATTACCGGTCTGGAAGGATACGGGTTACAGGTCGTCGACCGTATTCCGTTGCAACTCCCGTATTCGAAGGACAATGAACGCTATTTAAAAATAAAAAAAGAAAAGCTTGGGCATTTATTGCATTTTTAAAGGGTGTTTTTCTCTTTTGAGACACCCCTGAAGTAATGAGTGGAGCTCAAAGCCTGATAGGAGTGTTTTTTCCTATCGTGCGTGCAGCGAGCGAAACCATTCCCTTTTTAAACGCTAAAATTCAGTTGAGGAGGAAGTTTCTTATGGGAAAAGTTTTTGAAGGACATTTGGTAGGTTCTGGATTAAAAGTGGGGGTTGTTGTTGGCCGGTTTAATGAATTCATTACAAGCAAGCTGCTGGGCGGCGCACAAGATGCCTTGAAGCGTCATGGTGTTGACGAGGACAATGTGGATATCGCTTGGGTACCGGGAGCTTTTGAAATACCGCTAATCGCAAAAAAAATGGCAGAATCAGGAAAATACGATGCCGTAGTCACTTTAGGAACGGTGATTCGCGGCTCGACTCCGCACTTTGATTACGTTTGTAATGAAGTCGCGAAAGGCGTGGCTTCCATCGCTCTGTCAAGCGGAACACCGGTGATTTTTGGTGTGCTGACCACGGATACCATCGAGCAGGCTGTGGAGCGAGCTGGAACGAAAGCAGGTAATAAAGGCTGGGAAGCCGCCGCCGCTGCCATCGAAATGGCAAACCTGACAAAAAGTTTCGCTTAAGTGAATGTTTAAAAAGGATACAAAGTGTTTGTTCAAAAAGATCGTTTTTTATCTTTTTGAACAAGCACGAAGCAACGAGCCGGGCTTCACTGAGAAGCTGCGAACTGTCTCATTGTGCCATCGTGCGCGATGGCACTTGGATCAACATCAGTGAAATACTGGCGGAGGAAGAGACAATGGGTGGAGCAGATGCATTCTTTTCAACCCGGCTGTGAGTGGTTTTCTCGCAGTCAGGATGACGACATTTCGCCGTTGCCCACAGGACGTGGACAGCACTTGGCGGAATTGGGGTGCATCGTGCGGAACCATTGCCTTTTTGAACACGCTCACAAAGAAAGGAAGTTATTTTTTCCTTTCTTTTTCTTTTCTTTTTAACGAATGGAGCCGTTCCTGAATGACATCGCTGCGGTTGCGGAGCCGGTGGCGGTATATAAGTGATATATCTTCCGTGTTTTCCGTACCGCACCACTCCAGTCCGTTTTCCTGACAGTGCCGCCGGCATTGTTCCATTAAATGTTCGTCGGTAAGCGGAAGGTTCATCGGTGTATACGAGCCTTCCTTCAAAATATTTTTAATCCGCGATTTTATCATCTGTACAAGCTTTTCAACATCAATGGCAATTTCGGTAAAAGTCCCAGAATCATTGCGGAGATGGTTGAGAACCTTCCTGTACAGGCGGAGGCTTCCGGCGATATTATGCTGCCGTTCGTGGTAAACGGCAACGGCAAGCTGAATGAGGGCCAACCACTTTTTTTGTTTATCGTCTTTCCAATGTTCTTCCATTATTTCGTGGCATTCAAAATAATCACGAGTCCCATGAAATTCAATTAAAAAGGTATAATATGCAGGTGGATATTTGTCCATTACTCCCTCCAAAAATAATTATCATTTAAAGTGTTTGTTCAAAAAGGTCGTTTTATATCTTTTTGAACAAACGCGATGCAATGAGTGGAGCCGATGCATTTTTTTCTAACCGGCTAGGAGTGGTTTTCTCGGAACCAGGAAGGTGACATTCCGCTGTTACTCACAGGACGTGAGTGGTACTTAAGCGGAATTGGGTGCATCGAGCGGAACCATTGCCTTTTTGAACACGCTCTTAAAAATAGAGTAACATAAAATGAATTATTTTCGTAAACTTTGCTACTATTGTACCTCTTTTTGCTAAAGCGTGAAGAACAAAGTGCTAGCTTGGTTAACGGTTCAATAGCTAAAAGCAACAATCTATTAGAAAACAGGCTTTTGAATAAATACGATAACGTCAAGCTGGCTTGTTTATGTTATAATTTCTAATGATATAAGTATCTTCTTTGCAAAATAAAGATTTGCGGATGAGGAATATGGGAGAATACGGAAAAATGGTGAGACCATGCAATATAATGTAAAACTTCAAGCCTTTGAAGGCCCTTTGGATTTATTGCTCCATTTAATTCAAAAGAACGACTTGGACTTATACGATATACCGGTAAAAGAGATTACCGAGCAATACATGATCTATATTCATACAATGCAGGTCCTTCAATTAGATATTGCAAGTGAATATTTAGTGATGGCGGCGACTTTGTTGCATATGAAAAGCCAATTGCTGCTGCCGGCACAGGAAGAAGAAATGTACGAAGAGGAATTTGAATACGAAGACGGCATCGATCCGCGGGAGGATCTGATGCGGCGCCTGATAGAATATAAAAAATATAAAGAAGCTGCCGGAGAACTGAAAGAACGGGAGAAAGCGAGGAGCGAACTGTTTTCCAAACCGATGACAGACCTTACTCCTTTATTGAATGACGGGGAACTGGATCGGGAAAGTATTTCGATTAATGTGACGATCTACGATATGCTGCAAGCTTTTCAAAAAATGACGAAAAGAAAAAAGCTGCGCGAGCCTGTTTTTTCACGGATACAGCGGGAGGAAATTCCCATTGCTGAAAAAATGGCGCAAATTATGGAGACGCTCAGTGTTCACAACGGCAAGCGGCGTTTTTCCCAGCTGTTTGAACGGGAAGAAAGACATCATGTTGTCACGGCGTTTTTGGCGGTATTGGAATTAATGAAAGCAAATGTTATCATTTGTACGCAGGATCATAATTTTGAAGACATCATGATCTATCAGAAGGAGGCGTATGCGTTTGAAGAGCCATCAGATTAAAGCGATCATCGAAGGACTGCTGTTCGTCTCAGGGGAAGAAGGAATCGATGAAAAACAAATCATGCATGTACTTCAATTGGATAGGAAATCAGTCAAGTTTTATATGGCTGAATTAATGGAAGTGTATTCCTCGGAATCACGTGGATTGCAAATTGTGGAAATTGCCGGGGGCTATCAGTTTACGACAAAGCCGGAGCATGCTCCGTATTTCAAGCGCCTTGTACAGGCGCCGTCATCAACAACCTTGTCTCAGGCTGCGCTTGAAACGCTGGCGATAATCGCCTACAAACAGCCGATTTCAAGAGTTGAAGTTGAAGATGTGCGCGGGGTAAAATCAGAACGTCCAATTCGCACGCTGACTGCGAAATCTTTGATCAAGGAAGTGGGGCGGGCGGAAGGAACCGGGAGGGCAATCCTGTATGGAACTACAAAAGAGTTTCTTGAACAATTCGGTTTGCGATCCATGGAAGAACTACCGCCGCTGCCTGATCAAGTATCAGCAGACGAAGTGGAAGAGGAAGTAGATTTGTTTTATTCTCGATTCCAGGATCAACTGGCGGCTTCTGATACGGAGGAACGACAACCTAATGACACAGAAGGGAAGGAAATGGAAAATGGGGAATGATTTGGTGGAAAAGCAGCTTTTATTTACTAAGGAAAAATTGGAAACAGCTGCGGAACAACTAAGAGAATACTTAAACGGGGTGACCTTGCAGGATTTATTAAATGATGGGAATAAAGATGCTGAAGCTGACTATACGGATATATTAGATCAATTCCGCCGTATTCTTGTTTTTTTTGATGAGGGAAAAGAGTCCAGTCACCTGATTCTGAGAAGTGAAACGTTCAGAAAAGGAGCTGCGGAAAAAACGTTATATTGGATTTTTCATCAGTGCGTTGAAGAATTTTTCCAGCCGAAATTGGATGTGTGGTATGAAGACAGCCGAGCTGCTTATACAGGAAAAAATGCGATCCGTTTCAGGACGGCCGTGCCGCATGAATTAAAGGAACTGGTTAAGTCCATTGAAGGTCCGATTCAGGAAGTGCGGGAAGAACTGGAATATTACGAAACCGATTATCGCACGAAGATGCAGCAACGCGGAAGTGAATAACATAACAGCGGATAGGGGGTGTCTCAAAAGGGGTTTTTTCCCTTTTGAGACACCCCCTTTCTGCTTATGAACGGACGCAAAAGCTGGCATAAATTCATCAATTTTTTGCAAGTCCCTGCTTCATCCATTTTCGTTTTCGGCATAGGATAAAAATGAAAATATTAGTGTGTGTTCAAAAAGGAGGACATAACAGAGACAAGAAGGTCGAGGCGCGGCGCGGCAGCTACGAGCAACGGAGCGTACACGAGACGTACGTGAGCAGCGGAGGGGCAACGCAACGATGAGATTCACCGGCTCTGTTTCCCGCACTTTTTGAACATCCTCTATAAAGGAGGAGTAGAGGGTGTCATCAGATTATCAGTACAGAGAAGCAATGTTGGATTGGCTGGAGCAATTTGCACAGGAGATACGGGGGATCGACGCCAATTATCCGGAAAAGGATTCGATCTTGGAAGGGGCGGAAGCGCTCAATGCCAGGCTTCACGAAAGAGGGGCGTTTGATCCGGAATACTTTTATCAGGCGGAGAAGGATGCGGAGGAATTATATTCGCGTTATTTGCAAGTAACACAAAGAGCGAATGAAAACGAAAGGAACAGACAGCAAAGCAGCTTGAAAAGTGTTCCCGTCGGCGGGCATAAGCTGCCAAGGCTGCCGTATAGCTACGACGCATTAGAGCCGCATATTCAGCGGAGAATCATGGAGCTACATCATCAAAAGCATCATCAGTCGTATGTGGATGGACTGAATAAAGCGGAAAAAGAGCTGGAGACACAAAGAAGGAAAGGAAAGTTTGAAAACATCAAGCATTGGGAAAGGGAGCTCGCTTTTCATGGCGCCGGACACTATTTGCACACGCTTTTCTGGCAAGCGATGTCTCCAGATGGCGGCGGCAAGCCGAAAGGCCGGCTTGCCGAACAAATGACGCGCGATTTCGGCGGCTTTGATGCGTTCAAAGCGCAATTTTCCGAAGCGGCCGATAAAGTGGAGGGCGGTGGCTGGGCAATCCTCGTCTGGGCTTCCCGCTCCGGCAGGCTGGAAATACTGACGGCAGAAAAGCATCAGAATTTATCGCAGTGGGATGTCATTCCGCTTCTGCCTTTGGATGTTTGGGAGCATGCCTATTATTTGCAGTACGAAAATGACCGGCGGGAATATATCAATAACTGGTGGAATGTAGTTCATTGGCCGCATGTGGAGGAACGGTTTCAGACAGCTACCGCCGTTTTGTGGTCGCCGCTGGTTTGAGCTGTTTAAAGCGAACCATTGATTTAAGCGTATTGCTGATCAATGGTTTTATTACTTTTTTGCTTCCTTGCTTACGCGTCCATGATGTCCTCCAGCAATGTATCGAAATAAGCTGTTAGCTGTTTGGAAACCCCCGTCAATTTTCCTGCCTCTGAATCCGGGTCTGTTGTCTGCCCTTTAAAAACCGTTTTTATTTTTCCACTATCTGTGTACCAGTGGTTTTGTAAATACCGTTCATAGGCAGTCCAGAATGCATGGATCGTTTTCCGCTGTTCCTCAGAATATAAAGCGGCGAGACTTTGGTCGGGAACGGTAAGTTTGCGCGGGGCGTATTCAATTTCTTTTTTATGTAAATCAATCGTCTGCTTGTAGACGGCGTTCCGCACGGCGAGGCACTGCAATTCGACGGTTCGTTTCATCTCTTCTTCCCAAGCGTCTTCATCCGGCTCCCCATCCTGCGCTTCCTTCGCTTCTTCCTCTTTCTTTGATAGCGTTAGAATGATTGTTTTGATGCGGTCAAGCTTTTTCGAAAGAAAGATAAAAACGAGCACTTGCACTACAAATAAACAGCTGATCAAAATGATGATTAACATATATTGCATCCCCCAATCTGTTTTCGGGTTATCTCGTCTTTTGGAACACATACTAAAAGAACATCTGTTGAAAGTACATATTTTGTGTCAGATTTTCGATACTAAATTTATGAGAAAGGAGCGAACAGTTTCATGTCTAAACAATTATACCATCCTTTAGTATTACTCAGCTGCTTATTTCTGTTTCTTGGCGCCTGCTCGCCGATGAATAACCAGCGGGCGTTTAACAGTCGGCACCACTCTGAACCGGTCGTTTCCCAGGAGTTGGCAAGCAGAATGAAAAATGAAATAGCGGCCATGGAGGAGGTAGAAGAAGTCCATGCCGTTTCGTCAGATAATAATGTTTATATGTTCTTGAAAGTATCCGGGGTGGACCGCTTCTTTTTGAAACGAATACGAAAGGATGCCTATGATAGAGCGAAGGCAATGGATGACAACGCAACGGTTCATATATCCACCGACTCGAAAATAGCGATTGAACTGACGGAATTGGAAAGTAAACTATATGATGGATCACTCAATAAAAAACAACTGGAAAAAGAGCTGCAGAAGGTGGAAAACGACATGAAAGGATAACGTAGGAGGTGGAGTCACGTGATTTTTCTCTGGGCATTTATCGTCGGCGGGATCATTTGTGTCATCGGACAACTGCTGATGGATGGAATGAAGCTGACGCCGGCGCATACGATGAGCACGCTTGTTGTTTCCGGAGCCGTATTAAACGGTTTCGGTCTGTACGAACCGTTAATTGATTTTGCCGGCGCCGGCGCAACCGTGCCGATTACAAGCTTTGGCAACTCCCTCGTTCACGGCGCGCTGGCAGAGGCGGAGCAGCACGGGCTGATCGGAATCATCACTGGTATTTTCGAAGTGACGAGTGCAGGTATTTCAGCTGCGATCATATTCAGCTTTTTGGCCGCGCTTATTTTTAAACCGAAAGGATAAATTTGCACGACATGTTAGAAAATGGACTTGGAGGCAACGACGTGAATGTCTCTCAAGTCTTTTTTTAATGGCGGCTGTTTTTGAACCAATTTTTTATAAACCATCACATATTGCTTTGCTAAAGATCCAATATTTCTTTAATAATGCCTTGAGCGTGTTCACGGAAATCAATGGACATAACTCATGGCTGGTTGCATAGACTTGTACAAAATAAATGTACGGAGGATCGGCATGAAAAAACATCTACTTATTTTCAGCATGGTAGCAGCTTTGCTATTCACTATCCCATACAATCAGACTTTCGCAGCAACCTATCCGGGGGATGTTTCTGCAAGAGGAGCAATATTGATAGAACAGGAAAGCGGGCGGGTCTTGTATGAAAAGGATGCGCATACTCCGATGAGAATTGCCAGTATTACAAAAATCATGACCGCTTTATTGGCGATAGAATCCGGACGACTCGAGGAGTGGGTAACTGTATCTTCGAATGCGGAAGGGACGGAAGGGTCGTCAATTTATTTGCGGGCGGGAGAACAAATAAAGCTCAAGGACCTTGTTTACGGATTAATGCTGCGGTCCGGTAACGATGCGGCAGTGGCAATCGCGGAGCATGTCGGCGGCAGCCTGGAAGGCTTTGTTTACATGATGAATGAAAAGCGCCAAGAATTAGGAATGCTGAACAGCGCTTTTGCCAATCCACATGGCCTGGATGACCATGAAGAGCATTACTCAACGGCATATGACATGGCGATTTTGACAAGATATGCAATGGAAAATTCAATTTACCAGGAAATAAGCGGAACAAAATCGTACCGGTCCACAAACAAAAGTGAGGAAAATTACCGTGTGTTTAACAATAAAAACCGGCTGCTAACCCAGTTATACAAGCATTCGACAGGAGGAAAAACAGGCTATACAAAACGGGCTAAACGCACGCTCGTTTCCACGGCATCCAAGGACGGAATTGATCTTATTGCGGTGACGATCAACGCTCCGAGCGACTGGCATGATCATATGAATATGTTCGAATGGGCATTTAACACCTTTGAATTGACAACGATTGTAGAAGAAGGGAAAGTGGAAGAAATTGCGGATGAGTATTTTGAAAATAGTGTCTATGCCGAATATACTTTCGATTATCCGCTTGCAGATGATGAAAAAGATAAAATCAAGAAGCAATTGCTGCTGTACCGTCCGCCGGCGGATGAACGCTGGGAGAAGGAAGGACACCCGTACCCGATCGGCACCGTTCAAATAGAACTGGATAACACAATTATCGGCATTGTACCCCTCCGCTTTGAGCAGGAGGTAAAAGAAAAGAAATCTTTTTGGCGCGAACTGTTTGATCAATTGTTTATGACAACTGGAGTGAAAACGAGTGGTTAACATTATCTGGGTTTCGCTGTTTATCATTGGCCTTCTGTTTGCTGCGGTCAACGGAACGATGGACAAGGTAAATGAAGCACTTTTTCAAGGCGCGAAAGAGGCGGTGACCATTTGCTTTGGCTTGATCAGCGTGTTGACATTCTGGCTCGGATTAATGAAAATCGCAGAAAAATCCGGGCTTCTGCGGGGATTGAGCCGGTTGCTTCAGCCTGTCGCCCGCTTTTTGTTTCCTGAAGTTCCGAAGGACCATCCGGCATTAGGATACATTCTTTCCAATATGAGCGCCAACATGTTTGGCTTGGGAAATGCGGCAACGCCTATGGGCATTAAAGCAATGGAAGAGCTGAAGCGATTAAACGGTGGCAAGAACGAGGCAAGCCGCTCGATGATTACGTTGTTGGCAATCAATACCGCAAGCATCACGCTGATTCCCACCACGGTAATATCAATACGAATACAGTATGGTTCCGTTTCGCCAACAGAAATTGTCGGCACGACGATTCTGGCAACGGCTTGTTCCACTGCTGGTGCTGTCTTAGTTGATCGTTACTTCCATTATCGCAGAATGAAAAAAAGGATGTGAGTGTATGGGTTGGGTAACGACGATATCCGTCTGGATCATCCCGATGTTTATTGCGCTGATCTTAGTGACAGGCACGATAAAAAAGGTTCCCACATACGAAACGTTTGTAGAGGGAGCTAAAGACGGGATTCAAATGTCCTTTTCCATCATTCCTTATCTCGTCGGCATGCTGGTGGCGATTACCGTTTTCCGAGAATCGGGGGCAATGGAATATATGTTTACCAAGCTGAGACCGTTTCTTGAGCTTGTCGGTATACCGGCCGAAATTATGCCGCTCGCACTTATTCGTCCGCTGTCCGGGACGGGGGCTTTAGGAATGACGAGCGATTTAATTGCCACCCATGGTCCGGATTCTTTTATCGGCAGGCTCGCTTCCACGATGCAGGGGAGCACAGATACCACCTTTTATGTTTTGACGGTTTATTTTGGCGCCGTCGGGATAAAAAAAATGGGCGACGCGCTCAAAGTTGGCTTGATTGCAGACGTCATCGGCATTGCCGCCTCCATCATCATCGTTTCGATTATTTTTTTATAAGTGTGTGTTCAAAAAGATCGCCTTTTATCTTTTTGAACACACACGAAGCGATGAGTGGAGCCACCGCGTTCTTTAGCATGGGAGAAACGTACTTTTTCTCCCATGCGGCGGTGAATGCGAACCATCGCAACTAAAACAAAAAGATCGCCTTTTATCTTTTTGAACACACACGAAGCGATGAGTGGAGCCACCGCGTTCTTTAGCATGGGAGAAACGTACTTTTTCTCCCATGCGGCGGTGAATGCGAACCATCGCAACTAAAACAAAAAGATCGCCTTTTATCTTTTTGAACACACACGAAGCGATGAGTGGAGCCACCGCGTTCTTTAGCATGGGAGAAACGTACTTTTTCTCCCATGCGGCGGTGAATGCGAACCATCGCAACTAAAACAAAAAGATCGCCTTTTATCTTTTTGAACACACACTTCTGTATTTTCCCTCCCTGGAGCGATTTCCTTGTAACTCCCATGAAAAAAGGCTAAAATTAACGTTTGAAAATGATTCTAAAACGCCGAAACTAAATACGCAAGAAAATTCAGCCGAGAGGTGACATAATACAATGGAACGTTTGCAAAAAGTTATTGCCCAATCAGGAATGACATCGCGAAGAAAGGCAGAGCAATTGATCACGGAAGGAAAGGTTTTCGTAAACGGTAAGAAAATAACGGAATTAGGTACAAAAGTGGATCTTCACCAGGATGAAGTCGTCGTGAACGGCATTCCTATTGAAAAAGAGGCGCCGGTGTATTTTTTACTTTACAAGCCGGCGGGTGTCATTTCCGCGGCAAGTGACGATCGCGGGAGAAAAGTTGTGACGGATTATATCGAGACCGATAAACGGATATTTCCAATTGGACGTTTGGACTCGGACACATCCGGCTTGCTTTTACTGACGAATGACGGAGAATTTGCCAATTTATTAATGCACCCGAAATACAAAGTTTACAAAACGTACATCGCCAAAGTGGAAGGCGTTCCCCTGCGCGAAACGGTAAAAAAATTAGAGAGAGGCATTAGACTGGAAGACGGAAAAACAGCGCCGGCAAAAGTGAAAGTCATTCGCTCTGATATAAAGAAGGGAACGAGCATTGTTGAGATCTCCATCCGCGAAGGAAGAAACCGCCAAGTCCGCAGGATGTTCGAAGCTGTCGGACATCCCGTGTTAAAATTAAAGCGGGAGCAGTACGGCGCCTTAACGTTGAAGGGCTTGAATGCAGGGGAATACAGAGAGCTGAAGCCGCATGAAGTGAAGCGTTTGCGGGAATTGGTTGTCACATAATTTTCACATTTGCCTGCGTTAAAAATCTATAAACAACATGAAAATAGTGTTAACATGAAATTATTATCAAATAATGTCTATTGTTCCAAACAGAAAATGGGGGAGTATGATGAAGAAAAAAAGGCTTATTATCCGTTCTGTCATCTTGCTCGTAATGCTACTCGCTATCGGCAATGCCTTCTACAATCATTTTTCAGCGGAACGGGGCATCGTTGACGAAGGTGACATCGCACCGAATTTCGTATTAGAAGATTTGGATGGAAACAGGCTTGAGCTTGAGCAGTTGCGCGGAAAGGGAGTCTATCTGCATTTCTGGGCAACTTACTGTACTTACTGCCGACAAAAAATGCAGTACTTGAGAGATCATTACGAGGAGTACCAGGCAAAAGGGGTGGAGATTGTTGCCGTCAATGTTGCGGAATCTCAGCTGCAGGTAGAAAGGCATCTGGAGCGATTCGATATAAATTACGGCTTGTATCTCGACAAAGATTCGCTTGTTACTAATGCTTACGGCGTTGTCAGCCTGCCGACTGCGTTTTTGATTGACGAAGACGGCAGAGTGATCGAACGGGAAATTGGAGCAAAAACGGAGAAGCAAGTATTGGCATCGTTGAATAAATTAGTTCCTGGTAATTAATGGGGGAGAAAAATGGAAAAAGTAAAATGTGATTGCGGCCATGTAAACCCTTACGGTACATATTTATGTGAGTCGTGCGGCAAACCGTTGATTGAAGATAAAGGAACAGTGGCGGATATGCGGTATGAGGGGGTGGCGCGGCGTTCGCAAACGTATTCAAAAACGATCATAGATAAAATCTGGAATTTCTTTTCATCGGTAAAAGTAGGTATATGGATTATTATTCTGCTGTTGCTGGCATCCGCGTTAGGATCGCTTCTTCCGCAGGAAATGTATCTGCCCAGGGGAGAGCAGGCGATCACTTATTATGAAGAGTACTACGGTTTTTTCGGGAAGCTGTTTTATCAATTAGGTTTTCATAATTTATATACATCCTGGTGGTATTTGTTGTTGATTGCGGCCCTTGGTATTTCGCTTGTCATCTGCAGTCTCGACCGCGTTGTTCCATTATATCGCGCACTGAAAACGCAGCGCGTCACCCGGCATGAGGGCTTTTTGAAGCGGCAAAGATTGATTGCAAAAACGGACAAGCTTGAGGATGCCCAGCAGGAAATCGCAAAAGCAGAAAAAATATTATTGGCTAAAAAATATCAGATTCGCAAGGAAAACGGCAACTTACTTGCGGAAAAAGGAAGATTCTCCAGGTGGGGGCCTTATATTAACCACGTCGGCTTAATCATCTTTCTGATCGGCGCGATGCTGCGGTTTTTTCCTGAAATGTATATTGATGATAACATCTGGGTTCGCGATGGAGAAGTAGCGGTCATTAAAGGAACGGACGGAGAGTTTTTTCTGAGAAATAACGGCTTTACCGTGGAGCTTTATGATGAGGATGAGGAATTGTACCGTGAAGCGATGGAAAGAACCGGAAGTCCTGCTGTCAAATCGTATGAAACAGCGGCGACATTGCTGAAGCGGTCGAATACGGGGACGATCGGCGTCGACACAGAGCTGGAGGAAGTGAAAGACCACGTTATCCGCGTCAACGATCCGTTGACTTTTGAAGGCTACTCATTATATCAAGTAGATTATAAGCTGAATGAGCTGGCTGAATTTACTTTTGTATTGGAAGCTGCTGATGAACATGCCGACCAGTCGGAACTGGCTGATATTCGGTTTACAGTGGATTTGTATGATCCGCAAACCGTGTATGAATTTGATAACGGCTTTCGGATCGACATTCTAGAATATTTTCCTAATTTTATCATCAATGACGACCGTGAACCAAGTACAATGAACCGAATTCCTGATAACCCCCGTCTGATTTTTGCAGTGTTCACACCGGAAATGGATCCGGAAAAAGATACCGGAGAATTAAGTCTTGTCGGTATCCAGGTGAATGAACCGCTCAACGGGGAAAATGACTACATCATCCGGATGGTGGATGTGAAAATGAAAAATGTCACTGCTTTGACTGTCCGTAAAGACAGGACGATACCGATTTTAATTGTCGGCGGACTTATTTTTATGGTGGGACTTGTACAAGGTTCTTACTGGCATCATCGCAGAATCTGGCTGCAGGATCGGAACGGGGAAATCTGGGTAGCCGCGCATGCCAACAAAAACTGGTACGGTCTCAAGAAAGATTTACAGGCCGTTGCTGCCGGTTCAAAAATCCCTGTACCGACGGATCAGAAAGAATCGGAAGAAGCGGAACAAACAAGAAAAGTGAAAGAAGAAGGAGTGACAGAGGACGATGGTCGAACTGAGCAGTAATTTCCTGCACGTTGCTTTTTTCTTGTATTTGGCTGCTACCATTTTATTCGCAATAGCGATCACGGGTAGAAAATTTAAAGATAAACGAGGAGAAGAGAAGAACCGGTCAGGTACTATTGGTTATGTGGTCGCGGTGTTGGCCGTGCTGGCGGCACTGGCTTATTTTGTGGTGAGATGGATTGCTGTTAATCATGCACCTGTCAGCAACATGTTTGAATATACAACGTTCCTGGGGATCTGTATGTCGCTGGCATTTGTGATTATCTATCCGATTTACCGGAACAATTATTTAGGGTTGTTCACAATGCCGGTTGTTATGCTGATCATTGCCTATGCATCCATGTTTCCGAGAGATGTCCAGCCGCTTATTCCGGCGCTGCAATCGGAGTGGTTAACGATACATGTGATTACGGTTGCCTTAGGTCAGGGCATCCTTTCCATCAGTTTCATCGGCGGGCTCATTTACCTGCTGCGCGTTATTGATTTTTCAAAAGTGACCCCAAAGGTGATCGGAATCGAATTTCTGTTGTTGTCAATAATGTGTGTGTTCGCTTATATCCTCCTTGCTATAGGATTTGGCGCAGCTGATTACGAAGCGCAATTCAATTATATTAACGAAAAAGGCGAGGATGCAGTCATGGTTTACAATAAGCCTGCTCTGATCGGTCCTAATCAGGGCGAGCTGATTACGGAGGGACGCTTTGCTCCTTTCCTGTCGGCGCCTGCAATTATCCGCAGTAACGATTTAAATACGGTGATTTGGTCGATAGTCGGGGGAATGGTGTTGTACGGGCTCATTCTTTTACTGGCAAGAAGACCGTTCGGAAGAGTCATTCAGCCGTTGCTGAAACGGGTGAATCCGCAGACAGTTGACGAATTAAGCTATCGTGCTGTGGCGATCGGTTTTCCAGTATTCGCCCTTGGCGGCTTAGTGTTTGCGATGATTTGGGCGCAGATAGCCTGGTCGCGATTTTGGGGCTGGGATCCGAAAGAGGTGTGGGCGTTAATTACCTTTTTGTTTTATGCTGCCTATCTTCATCTGCGGTTATCCAATGGATGGCATGGGGAAAAAAGCGCCTGGTTGTGCGTGATCGGCTTTGCCATTATTATGTTTAACTTAATTTTCGTCAACCTTGTTATTGCCGGACTGCATTCCTACGCTTAAGGAGGCGGCGGCATTTAGGAGGAATTAGAAATCTCTTCCAATTTCCTTCAATATCACAAGGTTTCGCGGTTCGCGAATTGTTTTTTCTGTTGTTACAATAAACTGTTTTCTTTGGTAAAATAAATGAAGATGTGTTTTTGCAGATATATGAAAACCAAATGTAAGACTTACACCGAGGGGGAATTTCCATGTCTCAAGATGCTAAAATATTGGTTGTTGACGACGAAGAACGTATTCGCCGCCTGCTGAAAATGTATTTGGAAAGAGAAGAGTATGATGTAGACGACGCAGAAAATGGAGAAAAGGCGTTGAAAATGGCATTGGAAGTCGATTACGATTTAATTGTTTTAGATTTAATGATGCCGGGAATCGACGGTATCGAAGTGTGTGAAGAAATCAGGAAACAAAAAGCAACACCGATTATCATGCTAACTGCCAAAGGAGAGGAAGCAAATCGGGTGCAGGGCTTTGAAGCAGGTACTGATGATTACATCGTGAAGCCGTTTAGTCCTCGCGAGGTTGTGTTGCGCGTAAAAGCGTTGCTGCGCCGTTCTTCATCGACGAAGTTTTTGCAGACGGAAACAACGACAAAGGATGTACTTGTTTTTCCGCATTTGACCATTGATAATGATGCACACAGAGTAACCGCCGGCGGAAAGCATATCAATTTGACACCGAAGGAATATGAACTTCTCCATTACCTGGCGCAATCTCCGGATAAAGTATTTGCGCGGGAGCAGTTGTTAAAGGACGTATGGAATTACGAGTTTTTCGGAGATTTGCGAACAGTTGATACACATATTAAACGTTTAAGGGAAAAGTTGAACAAAGTGTCGCCGGAAGCGGCGAACATGATTTCTACGGTTTGGGGAGTCGGCTATAAATTCGAGGCCGTGAGAGAGTAATGCTGCTGTTTCGAAGTGTTGTCGGAAAATTATGGATGACCATTCTCCTGCTCGTTTCTGTTGTCTTAATCGTTTTGACGATTTTGCTGCTGCAGTTTTTTCAGCATTTTCACACGGAGCAGGCGGAAAATCAATTGATGGACCACGCCTTGCTTATCAGCTCGTTGTTGGAAAACGAAGAAGCTGGTGATACGGCGTTGAAAATGAGCTTGAACATTTCTGAAACGTATTCGACAAAAGCGGTCTTGATTACTGAGGAAGAACACTATTGGCTGACGGCAGTGGATGAACCTGAACACGATTTGCCAATCTCGGTCTTTCGTGAAGACCGGGATCTTTCACGTGTGCTGGCAGGTGAAACGATCGTGACGCAAGGGAATTTTTCCCTCCCAACCAACGGTCAGGCTGATTCCGACGTGCTGATGGTCGTCGGTATTCCAGTGGAACTGGCATCCGGCGGTACTGGTGCACTTTTTCTGTATCAGTCATTGGAAGGAGTCGAAAAAGCAACCAATCAAACAAAGAATATCATCCTCCTTTCCGCGGGGATTGCCATTGTCCTGACAACGATCTTTGCTTTTTTTCTGACGACCCGCATCACCTCACCGCTGAGAAAAATGCGAAGTGCGTCGCTGGAGGTGGCCAAAGGGAATTTTCAAATGAAAGTGCCGATTTTAACAAATGATGAAATCGGTTTGCTGGCGATTGCCTTTAATCGGATGGCGAGAACTTTGAATACAAATTTAAATGCTTTGAATCAGGAAAAGGAACAGCTTTCCCGGATCTTAAGCTCGATGGCAGATGGTGTTATCACGCTGGACCGCGAAGGCTCGGTCATGGTCACAAATCCGCCTGCCAATGAATTTATCAGCGCGTGGTTATATGAACAGGGCTATGAGGTGGAGGAATCCGGCGAATTGCCGAAGGAACTACAGGAGCTGTTTGATCTGGTTGTCAAGGAAGAGCGTGAGCAGATGGGGGAAGTGGATGTTCAGGGGCGCAGCTGGGTCATTCTGATGACGCCGCTTTATGACCAGCAGGATGTGCGCGGGGCAGTTGCTGTGCTTCGCGACATGACGGAGGAACGGCTCCACGATAAATTGCGTAAAGACTTCATCGCCAATGTGTCGCATGAATTGAGAACGCCAATATCGATGCTGCAAGGCTACAGTGAAGCGATTATTGACGGCATTGCGGCAACGGAAGAGGAAAAGCTTGAGCTGGTGCAGATCATCTATGATGAATCGCTCAGAATGGGTCGCCTTGTCAATGAATTGCTGGACTTGGCAAGAATGGAGGCAGGCCATATACAATTGAATACAGAGCCGATGAATACCCCGGAGTTTTGCGAGCGGGTGTTAAGAAAGTTTCAAGGTGTGGCGAAGGACCACGGTATTAAGCTGATCAGCGCTATCCAAGAGGTTGAACAAAATATTCACGGTGACGAGGACCGGATAGAACAAGTGCTGACAAATCTCATTGACAACGCGATCCGCCATACATCGGAAGACGGGAGCGTCACGCTTCGGGTCGAACCTTATCACAATGGTGTGAAAATCGATGTGAAGGATACAGGCTCCGGCATACCAGAGGAGGATTTGCCGTTTGTGTTTGAACGGTTCTATAAAGCCGACAAAGCGAGAACACGCGGCAGATCGGGCACCGGCTTAGGTCTGGCGATTGTCAAAAATATTGTGGAAGCACATCATGGAAAAGTATCTGCTCACAGCAAGCTTGGGGAAGGAACGACATTTTCTGTGTTTTTACCTTATATTTCAGAATGAGGATGACAAAAAAACGAGAAAGTTCTTGTTCCACAGGGAACATTGCATAGGTGGTGTTTCAAAAAGGGGGGGGTTCCCATTTGAGACACCACCGAAGCCGCTGCATCTTTTCAAAAGCCCGATAGGAGTGGTTTTTTCCTATCGAGCGTGCAGCGACGAGCACAGCTACGATGCCTTTCCCATCGAGTTGTCTCGACGGATCGTCATCGAAGCTGTGCTTGCAGAGGAAGAGACAAGCACGGCGCCATTGCCCAGATATTTTTTTATAGTGTTTGTTCAAAAAGATCGGTTTTAAACTTTTTGAACAAGCACGAAGCAATAGGTGGAGCCGATGCATTCTTTTCAGGCCGGCTGTGAGTGGTTTTCTCGCAGTCGGCGCATCGTGCGGAACCATTGCCTTTTTGAACAGACTCTTATAGTTTTGGCTTTTGGCACAGCCCCATTTCCTTCCTTTCTCTTTTTTCTATTGTCTACGATCTTTATTTATTTCACGGATGACGTGTGCTAATTCCGGCACGATTAACGATGCCATCGCCAACTTCACAGCTCCGCTTGAGCCGGGGGTGGAAAAGATCGCCGTCGTTCCCCGTACGCCGGCGACAGCGCGGCTGAGCATTGCCGCGGGACCGATATCCTTTTCATAGCTCAGGTATCGAAAAAGCTCGCCGAAGCCAGGTAATTCCTTGTCCAGCATGGCGGATACCGCTTCATATGTTGTATCGCGAAAAGTAATCCCCGTGCCGCCGTTAATCAACAGTGCTTCAATGGCGGCATCCTGATCCGCGTCCCGGATGATGCGCTGAATTTCCGTGTAATCATCCTTGACGATCCAATACTCCTCAACGGAAAACCCGGCATTAATCAATGATTCCTTCATGATCTTACCGCTCTTGTCCGTTTCCGGTGTTCTTGTATCTGAAACTGTTAAAACCGCGCAGCGGACGGATGCCGGCGCTTGTTGCTTATGTTCCTGAACACTCACGTAATTTTCCCCCTCGATATTGTTTTTTCTATTGTACATGGTTCTGCGTATCCCGGGCAATGATCAGCTGATGAATGTTACTGCGGATGTATGCAGTTACGTTTCGATCATGTATAATAATCCTAATTAAACGATCACAAATGGATAAAGGTGGGATGCCGGAATGAAAATCTATACGAGAAAAGGTGATGAAGGTAGCACGCATTTAATTGGTAAGCGCGTCACTAAAACGAATGCAAGGGTGGAAGCTTACGGCATGATCGATGAAATGAACAGCTTTCTCGGATTGGCGCTGTCTTATCTGACTGATGACATCTACAATGACCTGCGGGCAGATTTAACGAAAATCCAACATGAATTATTCGATCTCGGCGGGGATTTGGCCAACGTCAGTGAAAAACTGGATTGGGCGTTGAAAGAGGAATATGTATCCTATTTGGAAAATCGAATTGATGAATACTGGGAAGAAGCACCGGCGCTGAAAAATTTCATATTGCCTGGAGGAGAGAAGGGGGCAGCGTATCTTCATGTTTGTCGCACCGTTACTCGCCGTGCCGAGCGGCAAGCGTTAAAAATCAGCGATCAGCATCCGTTGCCGCCTGCCGCTTTAAAATACATCAATCGCTTATCTGATTACTTTTTTGCCGCTGCGAGGGTGGTCAACCACCGGGCGGGGAAAGCGGATATCCCGTATGAGCGGAGCAAAGACGTATTTCAGTAGCAAGTCGCCGGAAAAACGCCGATGTTCAAGATAACAAGGTATGAATTTATCAGTAATTAAAAAAGCTTACTTCATGACTGGAATCACGAAAGTAAGCTTTTTTAACCTGTCCGGCCAATTGTATTGTAGCGGTGCGTTTTTGCAACAGCATGTACGAATCTATACTGTATATAGGACCTCAATCTCAGCCGCTTCTTTCAAATCGTCTAAAAATTTTTGCTGAATAGCCTCTTCTTTCAATTGCTCCTGAACGTCTTCGAACTCTCCGAGGTTTTCGTACTGAAGGGATAATTCATCATAACGTTCCCGCAATTCTTCTTCTGTCACCGTGATCTCGTCGTCGAGATGATCCAACTGCAATAATTTTCGGTATATCAGCTCTTCTTTCAGTTCTTCCCGCAGCTGTTCTTCCGTGTAATTATTCATATCCAATGCTTCCGTGTAATCTTCTTCTTCCGGGAACTGGGACTTAAAGTTTTCCAGTTCAACATCCACTTCTTCTTCCGTGGGACTGATATTCACTCTGTCCGCCTCCTGCAAAACGAGCTCCCGTGTAATCAGCGAATCCAGCAAGTTTTTCTCGACATCCTGTAATAATTGCTGATTCTCTTCTTCTTCTAAGTTTAGGCCTTGAGAGGCATAAAATTGCACAATTCGGTCCAACTGTACTAAATAGGAAGCAGTGCTGATGTTCTCCCCATTCACAACGGCAACATTTTCCACGTTGATGTCCTTTATACTTGTATTATTTTCTTCCGTCTGCTCATCTTGTCCGTTTCCACATGCTGCAACTGTCATTAACAACAAACCGGATAACACATGCCAAAAATTCCGCTTGAATCGTCGCATCGTAGTTCCACCTTTCCATTGCGTTTATCCAAAGCTGTTATTGATCACTTAGCTGCTATTGGATCGCTTTTGAATACACACTATAAGAGTCTGTTCATTAGTTTTCACTTTAACATAGAAACAAATGACAATTCAATTTTTGAAATGTATAAAATTATGGCTACAGCGGTGATCGCAGCGTAGCGCAGACGAGTTAAAATTCGGTCAAAAAGTGCAGGTAGTTGTCAAAACAAATTGTAAACAAAATGCGATGTGAAGTGTCCGTGGTATAATAGTATTTGTTCAAAAAGATCGCTTTTAATCTTTTTGAACAAATACGAAGCAATGAGTGAAGCCGATGCATTCTTTCCAGACCGGCTGTGAGTGGTTTTCTCGGAACCAGGATGGTGACATTCCGCCGTTGCTCATAGGACGTGAGCGGAACTTAGGCGGAATTGGGGCGCATCGAGCTGAACCATGCCTTTTTGAACACGCTCTAATAGAATGAGTAGAATGAGTTCCGAAGGGGAATGACAATGGCTCAAAGTAAAAACGGGAGGGATCGAGAGTGAGAACAGATTATCATAATCATCTGGAAAAAGGGACGTTAACGCTGGATTATTTAAAAAAATTCATTAAAAAAGCGGAAGCGGAGGGAATTAAAGAATTCGGCATATCCGAGCATGCATACCATTTTTATCAAACAAAGGATATTTTAAGCAATCCATGGGTAGATGAGAGAAGATATTATGATATGGATGACTATGTTAAGCTGTTTGAAGAAGCAAAGCAAGCCGGATATCCTTCGTTAAAAATGTCCATCGAAATGGATTATACTCCGGGAAAGCATCGAGAAATGGAGAAGTTTATCCGATCCTACGATTTTGACTATGTGATCGGCAGCGTTCATTGGGTTGGGGATTTCGGCATTGATTTAGCAGAATATCGCAAAGAATGGGAAAAACGGGACGTTTACGAAGTATACGAAAAGTATTTCGATCAAATTGTGACGCTTGCCGAATCGAATTTGTTTGATATTGTCGGTCACCTTGATCTAGTAAAAATTTTCGGATACATACCTGAAGATCAAGATTTTTTATTGAAGCAATATGAAAGGGCCACAGACGCGCTTGCCAAATCAAAAACTTGCGTGGAAATCAGCACCGCCGGACTAAGAAAGCCGATCGGTAAACTGTATCCTGATCCGGTGTTGTTGCAACGATGTTATGACAAAGGAATTCCGATTGTTTTGTCTTCAGATGCCCACGAGCCGGAGCATGTCGGCTATGCATACGACCAGGCGGTAAAACTGGCAAAATCGGCAGGTTACCAGCAGGTTGCAACGTTTACGAACGGAAAAAGGAAGCTGGAACCATTAACATAAGTTCGATTTCTGGTGAAAATATTTTGTTTTCCACTAACACATGGAGGTGTCGCAGAAGGCTGTAAAGTCGCTTTTGCGGCATCTTTTTTCCAAAAAAGGAATTTAGTGTTTCCTTGTGCATGAGATCCACGATGAGGCTCGCAAATATTTTCCTTCAAATGGTCATCTTCATTTCTACCCTCTTCTGTGTTAAAGATACTCCTCTTAATCGTAACTCATGAATATATTGTTCCCCTCATACATTCAAAGGAAAAGAAAAAACGAATTTTCGATCCGTCTGAACGTATCCGCGGTCCGACGGCGGGACGGACGAAAGTTGTGACGAAAGGATGCGTGAATAAAGGCCCATGAAATTGTATACAGTGAAGGTGGAAGATACTTTGCATAAAGTAGCGTTCAGGCACAATATTTTTCCAAAGGACATCCTGGATTTCAATCCGCGGTTGATCAACGCCCGTTCGTATCTTTATCCTGGGGAAGAACTGATTCTACCGGTGGCTCCAACCGGTCAAAAACGAACGGAGTGCCGGGGTGCGTGCGTAAAAGAATTTTCTCTTCAAGATCTGGAACGGTATATGAAGAAATGGCTGGATCATCAGCTGGCAGAGATAACCGCTATCGGGCACAGCGTCATGGAACGACCGCTTTATTTGATCAAGCTTGGTCACGGGAAGAAGAGAGTGTTTTATTCCGGCGGCTGGCACGCAAATGAATGGATGACGAGTAAATTTCTGTGTGACTGGATCGACGATATTTTGGATCATCACCGGCAACAGAAACACTACTACGGAACAAATGTGACGGATTTATTCAAAGAAGTGACGCTATATGTTACACCGATGGTCAATCCGGACGGCATCACCCTTGTGCAGCAAGGGAATTATCCTGAACATCCCTATCACGATTTGATTAAGGAAATAAATAAAGACTCGCCGACATTTGACCATTGGTCGGCTAATATCCGGGGTGTCGATCTCAATCATCAGTGGCCGGCAAGGTGGCAAAAGGAGGCGGATGAAAGCCCGCAAATGCCGTGGTCGCGCCATTACAGCGGGACCGCTCCGTTAACGGAGCCTGAGGCAAAAGCAGTATATTCGCTGACGAAAGCCGGTGATTTTACGTATGTACTGGCTTTTCATTCCCAGGGACAAGTGATTTATTGGGGATACAACGGCATGGAGCCGCCGGAAAGTGAGCAAATGGTTCGCCAGTTGTCGCTTCACAGCTCCTACGTGCCTGTTCATACCGCGGACAGCGATGCCGGATTTAAAGACTGGTTTATTCAGGAAACGGGACGGCCAGGATTTACAATTGAAGTGGGGGCAGGGATAAATCCGCTGCCGTTTCATGCTTACGGGGAAATATGGGCAAACAATGTCCTGCTGGCATTGGAAGGATTAAAAATGTAGTCTGCTGAAGTGAAGCTGCGAGCACACCCGATAAAACAAAAAACGCATTTCCCGCCGTTAGAGCAGGCTGCCAAATAAAAATTTGCTTTTTTGCCATGAAGGAAAGTGAACCTTTTGTCCAACTTCTGTTACTATAGTAGATAAGGTAGAAATAGTGAATGACAGCTGATATTTGGCGTGTTTATCAGCGTTTGTTCAAAAGAGGATTTCACAGCGGCAAGAAGAGAAATAATATCCACAGCGGGTCGGAGGTAGATGTTTTGAATAATTGGGGCAGGCACTTAAGAGAATTACCGTTTTTTGAAGGGTTGACCGAACATGAGCTGGCGCCGATTCTGCAAATTTCCAGATTAAGAACATTGAAGGATAAAGAAATATTATTTATGGAAGGGGACAAGCGGACGCATGTTTATGTTCTCGGCAAAGGAACCATCCTGATCAGCAAGCTGACGGAAACAGGCGAGGAAAGCTTGATTAACGTGCTTGGTGAAGGAGAAATTTTCCCACATACAGGCTTTTTTGACCAGGCACCTTACCCGGGGACGGCAAAGGCAAAAAAAGATGTTAAGGTGTTGGCCATTCCCATCGAAAGATTTGAAATGCTGATTAAAAATCACCCGGAGCTTGCTTTTAGAATGATCCAGGTGATGAACGAAAAGATTGTATTTTTGCAGAAAAAACTAAATGAAGTGCTGTCTTTGAATGTGGAGGCAAGGCTGATGGGAGCGTTGGCACATCTACAGGAGACACAAGGAAATACGATTTTTCTGACGCATCAGGAAATCGGTAATATCATCGGCTCCACTAGGGAGACGGTGAGCAGGCAGCTGAAGAAATGGGAGAAGAACAACTGGGTCGAAGTAAAGAAGGACAGAATCATTCTTATCAAGGATTTTAACGACTAGAGCTATCGGGCGAGAAGCGTGTTTCACGACTGTGGAGAATGCCTGTAAACAGCCATCATCGTTATCAGGGTATGGCAACGGTATTCTCCGTTGTTTAAAAGGAAAACCACCGGATTATTAACCGGTGGTAGTGAATCATTTATTCAAACTTCAGTGCGTCTCCATCAAAGGATTCTTCAGCGATTTTGATGGAATCTGTTGGACAGCCGTCCAAAGCATCTTCCATATCCTCATAAAGTTCTTCAGGAACTACCGCAGTGCCTTGGTTATCGTCAAGGATAACGAATGCGATCCCGTCATCATCATAATCATAAATGTCCGGTGCGGCGGCTCCACAGGCGCCACATGCAATACAAGTGTCTTTGTCTACGATTGTGTACTTTGCCATATCAAAAAACCTCCCATGAAATATAGAATCCCTTTTATTATCTCTGTTTATACAAAAGGGTGATGTGAAGAACAATATTCACATTGTGAAGAATGTTCTTATATGTTTTATTGTAAATGTTCCCTGTTTACATTTCAATAAAAATATAATTGATAATCCTTATCAAATAAGGCTTCGGCAGAATTTTACCGTGGATTTGAAAATAGTTTGATGAAGAATGGTGGTGTCTTAAAAGGGTGTTTTTTCCCTTTTGAGACACCACCGAAGCAATGAGCGAAGCCACTGCATCTTTTAAAAGCCCGATAGGAGTGGTTTTTTCCTATCGGGTGTGCAGCGACGAGCAAAGCAAAAGCTACGATGCCTTTCACATCGAGTTGTCTCGACGGATAGTCTTCGAAGCTGTGCTTGTAGAGGAAGAGACAAGCACGGAGCCATTACCCTGATATTTTTTATAGTGTTTGTTCAAAAAGATCGGTTTTTAACTTTTTGAACAAGCACGAAGCAATGGGTGGAGCCGATGCATTCCTTTCAGGCCGGCTGTGAGTAGTTTTCTCGCAGTCGGCGCATCGTGCGGAGCCATTGCCTTTTTGAACAGACTCTTATAGTTTTGGCTTTGGACACAGTCCCTTGTTTTTTATGAAATGTGCCTATAACTCGAAATACGCTACAAAATAAATGTTTCTAAAAAGGAGGGTAAATGGATGGGAAAAGTATAATTAAGACGGCTCTTCACTATTTGGTATGAGAATAGAGAAAAAATTATAGAAACATCGTCGATTTGACATGGAGCCTCTGCGGGCATGACACACTAGCCAAGCCACCAGTATCATGGGATATTGGCTTTCGCTATTCATGCGATCATGCCCGCCACTCCATATAAAATCTCCAAGTCTATTCTTCCTTTCCACATGAATTTGCAAGGAAGCATTAAGACTTTATTTTGCACCAAATAAGAAAAATGAATTTTTTGAGTATTTTTAATAGGCAGTTTTCATCAATGCAATACTAGTACAAAATTAGGAATAAATGAAATGCTATTTACATTGATAGCATTTAATGGTAAGGTATAAAGGGGTTCTAAAAATGCTAAAAAAAGGATTGTCAAAAGAGCCTATGATTAAAAAAGCAGGATTTGAAGATTATTTATATCCGAGTGTTTATCGATTAAAACAAAACCTCTACCTTCTACAATTTAAGGTAATGAAAGTATTACCAGCTTACAATATAATTAAAACCGCATTTAACAAAAACATCATTGATAAAAATTCTAAAGTAATAGATACATCTAGTGGCACGTTTGCTCTAGGTCTAGCGTTAGTATGTAATTACTATAAATTAAAACTAGTTATTGTTAGTGACCCGGCAATGGATGAAGAATTAAAAAGAAGGATTGAAGATCTAGGCGCGAATGTAATTATAGTTTCTCAGCCAGATCAAAAAGGGAATTATCAAAGCAAACGCCTAGAGCAAGTTAATAATATCATAAAAAAGGAAAGTAATATTTTTTGGTGCAAGCAGTACGATAATCCGGATAATTTAAATGCATATAAAATGACCGCTGAGTTGATAACTAAAACATTTGAATTTAAATTTGACCTAGTTGGTTCTATCGGTTCAGGGGGGTCAACAACGGGTTTAATAAAACATTTAAGGGCAGTAAATTCAGAAATTGATCTAGTTGGCGTTGATACTTTTGGAAGTGTTTTGTTTGGGCTTCCTGATAGAAACAGAGAATTACGTGGGCTGGGAAATAGTGTTATTCCGAAAAATTTAGATCATAAAAAATATGACGAAATTCACTGGATTAGCGCGCCAATTGCTTATTATTGGACAAGGCAGTTACATAAAAACTACGCCCTGTTTTCTGGCCCAACAACAGGTGCCAGCTATACAGTTGCAAACTATTTATCATCTAAAAATTCCGATAAAAATTATGTCTTTATTGGCCCAGATGATGGAACTAGATATATAAAGACGGTATACAATGATAAATGGTTAGCAGACAAAGGATATATCAATATAAACCACTACAAATCGATAGAACCAACTTTATCAAACTACACAGATGAAGTGAATAATAATTCAGAATGGACATATATGAAATGGTTAAGGAGGGAATTATAAAACATGGAATCTATTGCTTTTATTGAAAGCAATACAACTGGTACTGGTGAACTTTTTATAATGCAAGCCTTGGAACAAGGTCTCAATGTCTACTTTCTTTCTAGGGATCCATTTAGGTATAATTTCATATCTAAAAATAATATTAATTTTGTAAAAGTTAATACTGATGATAAGAGGGAATTAAAGAACATACTGCAAGTTATGCCCAATTTAAGGGGAATTTTTTCTTCAAGCGAGTATTACATAGACATCGTTAATCAATTAAATGAAGATTTAGGATTTATATCAAATAATACAGAAGCTATAAAACTTTGCAGAGACAAGTATTCTTTATCGAGTTTCTTATCTAACTACGATTTGGCCCCTAAAACATATCAATTAAAAAAAACTAAAATTACACGTGACTTCTTTCAAAACAATAGTACATTTGTTTTGAAGCCAATAATGGGTTCTGGAAGTGTAAATGTTTTAATGATACGGAGTTATGGCGAATATTTAGAAAAAACATCAAATTTAAAAATGATGGACTTTATACTACAAGAATATATAGATGGTGAAGAATATTCTATAGAAGTCGTGACAGTCAACAATCAACATAAAATCCTCGGTATTACAAAAAAACATATTGGAGATGAACCGTTTTTCGTTGAAATCGGCCATGATTTTCCAGCAACCACCAATTTAAATTTAGAAAATAAAATTACATTAACAGTTAACAAAGTATTAAATTTAATCAATTATAAAAATGGCCCCTCACATATAGAGATTAAAGTTAACCATGAAGAAGACATAAAAATAATAGAAATAAACCCACGTCTAGCTGGTGGCATGATACCAATAATGATAGGGAGATGTACTAATATTGATTTAATTAAAACAATATTAGACTTATCAATAAATAAGACGAATGAAGTAGAGAAAACTTTAAATAATTATAGGATCCTATATCGTGGAGCAATTAGGTTTAAATTAGCTTCAAAGAGTGGGATTATTGAAGATATAAATTTAGGTGAAGCAAATGGTAATAAGAATTTTTCTATAATTCAATTGAAAGAAGTGGGAGATAATATTGAATTAAAAGGGGATTTTAATGACCGCTTGGTTTGTATTATCACTAAAAATGAACAAGGTTTAGATGAAATTGATCAAATAACGAAGGATATAAAAATAAATATTTGTGATACAGACACGGGTGAAATTGGCGCTAATATTTTAAACAATACAGGGAGGATTAAATCCCTATTACATCCTTTTATAAAAAAAATACTGAGCGTAGAATTTGACTTAGCCTCTAAGGAAATACAATCTTTGATTTCTATTGATGAGACACATATTATTATGTTATCAAAACAGGGGGTAATTTGTAAAGAGAAAGCAGGTATTTTACTAAAAGAAATACAGAGCTTAAAAGAAAATAACTATGAAGCTATTAGAGATTTACCTAAACCAAGAGGGCTTTATCTAAGTTACGAGAATTTATTAATAAATAAATTAGGGGAGGATATTGCAGGGAATTTACAGTTAGGAAGATCAAGAAATGACATCAATGCAACTACAAACAGTTTAATTTGTAGAGACTTAGGATTGAATCTAATAAGTGTTCTTAACAGGTTTAATTCAAGCTTAGTTTTAAACTCATTAATCCACAAAGATTTAAATTTCCCAATCTATAGCCAATACCAGACTGCTTTAGCTGGATCATTTGGCCATTATCTAATGGCAATTTTCGAAAGCTTACACCATGAAACTTTAAACCTGATTCATGTGCTGAAGAAAGTTTCGAGCCCCTTAGGTGCAGCTGCAGGCGGTGGGACTATAGTACCGACAAATCAAAATATAACGTCTGTCTTACTTGGCTTTAGAAACATATATATTAACTCAATTAACGCTATAAGTAATAGAGATCTTAACATTGACTTAAATAACATCACCTGTAATATAGCTGTGAAGTTATCTAGATGCATTCAGGATTTACAAGTCTGGAGTACTCGTGAATTTGACTTAATAGACTTTCCTGACTACCTGTCTGGAGGCTCATCTGCAATGCCTCAAAAGAAAAATCCATATCTATTAGAATTACTAAAAAGTAAAATTGGTTATATTTTAACGAATAAAGATCATACATATAATGCGATTTTTAAAACACCACTATCCAATTCATTTGAGGTAACTAACAGCTCATTAAAAAATTCAATAGACCTAATGGTTGATGTAATCAAAGTAATAGAGATTTTAAGTTTTATATTCAATAATTTAATCATTAATAAATATCGCTCTGAAGAAATCATAAAAATAAATTACACATACTTAAATGAGATATCGGAAAAACTCTATTTGGATGAAGGGATACCATTTAGGAGTAGCCATCACTTTTTAGGCAGTTTGGTTGGAAAGGGGTTAAATTTTACAGATGTTTTGGAAAGTGTGAATCTTAGGTACGGAACAGCTTATACAGCTCGCAATTTAAAAGAAGAGTTAATAAAAGATTTTGGCATGGGACCCGGTGAACGTTCAATGTTAAATCAAATCAATTTTAGTATGAATTCAATTTTGGATGTATGGAAAGCTCAAAAAGATATTCGGAATAAATTGCAAGAATCAGTCGATATTAGAAACTCTTATATCAAGGAAATTGTCACGAAATGAGGGATTATAATGAATAAAATAAGAGCCTTATTAATTAACAAGTTCCCCTTTTGGATTTATCAAGATGGCCAAAATACTTTTTTTGATGAAGTTGATGAATTAATTGTTTTGCATTCAAATAAAATAGACTTCGATTTTCCGTCGAATGACTATAGTTCTGTTGTGATTTGTGACTTTGAAAATTCGGATGAAATGTGGAATGCTATTGATTTTTTATTTAAAACACGAAATTTCAACTTCGTTATTAACTTATCAGAGCAAACAATGGAATTAGCGGCAGAAATTAGAGAAAAATTTAATCTACCCGGAATGCACCTTAAAGAGGTTTTGCCATTTAGGGATAAATTAATGATGAAAGACATTGTTAGAAAATATACTAATATCCGGGTGCCACACTATAAAAAAATTCATAATTCCAGTGATATCTATAAATTTTATGAAAAAAATAAAAAGTCGATTATCAAACAAAAGGATGGAATGGGCTCAAAAAATATATTTGTAATAAATAATTGTGATGATATACGTGGCTTCCTGAATGAAATTTCAGATTTACACAATTACGAAGTTGAAGAATTTATTAATGGTGATATTTATCATTGTGATTCTATTGTGAAAGACGGGAACATTTTGGTTTCATCTGTAAGTAAATACTCCTGTCCTCCAATGAACTTTAAAACAAACGAGTATTTATATTCTAATATGATTAATTCAGGTAGTTTAAAAAATAAAGTAATTAAAGCCAACAAAGAGATTATAAATAGCTTCGGTTTAATGAATGGAGTTACTCACTTAGAGGTGTTTGTTGATAACGATGAAATTGTATTCTGTGAAATAGCATGTAGGGCTGGTGGTGCAGGGGTTATTCCTTCAATAAGAGAGGTTTTTGGTGTAAACCTATTTCATGCAAGTATTAATTTACAGATTAATAAACAGATTACCATTCGAGAAAAGCCAATAGTTGCTGGTTGGCTTGTTCTATATAAAAAAGAAGGGGTAATTAAAGAGATTAGTAGCAAAAATGAATTTAAACACAATTGGATAAAATATTGCAGTGTTAAAGGTAATGTAGGTGATACTGTTGAAAGTGCCGATAGTTCAACTGCCTCAATTGCTGAGTTTACTATCATAGGAAATAATGAATCTGACTTAAAAGAAAAAATGGACTATATTATAAAGGAATTTAAATACCAAGTTATTTAAAGGGGGGATCAAATATGAATAAAAAACACGCTCTAATAATTGGGGATGTAAATAGTGTAGCTAATTATCTGAATTATGATAAATTTAGATACTCAATTATTACATCAGAATATGAAGAAACTACAATACCTCATTCTGTTAAAGAATTATCTGAGAGTATTTATACTATAATAACGCCAAGCTATTTTGATGTTACATGCTTTGAAGTTAAGTTGGATGAGTTACTCTCGATATCTAAAGAAATAGAGCATAAAAACGGCCAATTAGATGCTGTCATTGCTACACATGAACATACTGTATTACCTGCGGCATATATTAGATCGAACCTTAATGTAAGCGGATTAGAATATGAGCAAGCAAAATTGTTAAGGGATAAGCATTTAATGAAAAGTGCGGTTAAAGAAAGTGTACCCACTCTGGATTCAATCATTGTAAATGAGAACTCTTCATTAGATGAAATAAAAAGCTTTATAAATAAACATAATAAATTAATACTGAAACCATTAAACCAAGCTGGAAGTAGTGGTATTGTTTACTTTCATTCAGCTGAAAAAGCAATAAATCACATTGAAAATAACAAGCCATCAGGTAGCTTTTTGTTAGAAGAGTACGTAGAGTATATTGTTTATCATTTTGATGGAATGATTTTAGACGGAAAATTGCAATTTGTTTCAGTTTCAGAAAAGGTCGGAAATTGTTTTAATTTTGTTAATAAAAGAGAAAGTTTGAGTACTATTCTTATAAATGACAAAAAAATAATTAGTAAAGCAAGAGATTTCGTAAAAAAGTGTTTATCATCAATGTTTATCTGTAGTGCTATATTCCATTTGGAAGTTTTTAGAGATAATAATGGAGAGTTTATCTTTTTAGAGATAGCCGGAAGATACCCAGGATCAGGAATAACGAATATGATAAATCAAGCTTTCAATATTGACTTAGTTCGTTTAAGTTTTGAATTAGATAGTAATATTATTAACAAAAAGGCTACTTATCCCCAGCAGCTTGACAATAACTTAGCTATGATGAAAATACCTACACCTTACAAGAAAAACCTTAAAATAACTGGGTTAGCCGGTCTAGAAGAAATACCGTGTAATGTTATTAAAGCAGATATATTATGTCCTGGGAATATTTTTGACTATTCCTCAATTGATGCCTTTAAATCTGTTGCAACATTTTATATTCAGGATAATTCAACACAATTGATCAAGAAGACAATTAAGGACATTGATAATAATTTGAAATTTTATTATAAGGAAGTGCTTTAAATGGAAGATATATTGTTAAATTTTAATGATTATAAAATCAAAGATATTAACTTAGCCAATAAAGGTAAGTTATTAGTAGAATTGGCTGAGTTAGATATGCCAGGTTTAATAGAATTACGCAAAAAATATTCTCAAGAACAACCACTATCAGGGGCTCGAATTGCCGGGTGCCTTAATATGACAGTGCAGACAGCAGTATTTATAATCACTTTAAGGGAATTAGGTGCAGAAGTTCGATGGTGTTCAAGTAATAGTCAATCCACCCAAGATGAAGCAGCAGCATACATTGCTGCTCAGGAGATACCAGTTTATGCTTGGAAAGGTCAAACTTCTAGGGAGTATGAAAAATGCATCGAAGCTACTTTCTTTGAAAATAAAACTTGGTGGCCAAATTTGTTTTTAGATGATGGAGGGGACCTTGTTAAACTTGCACATGAGAAATACAGTGAATTTTTACCACTAGTTAAAGGTATAACTGAAGAAACTACAAGTGGTATAGCATTATATAAAAAATGGTTTAAAGCAAATGAATTAAAATTACCAGTAATCAATGTAAATGATGCACCTACCAAACAAAAGTTTGACAATTTTTACGGGTGTAGAGAATCTTTTATTGATGGTTTAAAAAGAGCAACCGACCTAATGATAGGTGGGAAAGTTGCTGTTGTATCAGGTTATGGATATGTTGGTAAAGGATGTGCAAAACTCTTAAGAGATTACGGAGCAAGGGTCTATGTTACAGAAGTAGATCCAATATCTGCCTTACAAGCAGTAATTGATGGATTTGAAGTAAAGCAAATGAGTGAAATTACTAGTTATGGAGATATTTTTGTAACTGCAACAGGAAACATAGAAGTAATTGGTCTAAATGATATGTTAAACATGAAAAATGGGGCAATATTATGTAACATGGGGCATCGTGATGTAGAAGTAAATATGTCTGAACTACACAGTATCCCTAAAAGTGAAATAAAACCTTTGGTTGATTTATATGATTTACCAAACGGGAAAAAAATTATCGTGCTTGGACAAGGTAAGGATGTTAATTTAGCATGTGCCACAGGACACCCTGACTTTGTAATGAGTATCTCGCTTACTAACCAAACTTTAGCATTAATGATGTTACATAAAAATTATGAGGGTCTAGAAAGCAACATATATGACTTGCCTAGAACTTATGATGAATTAAATGCGACTATTCATTTACATAGTATGGGTGTTTCTATTGATTTATTAAATGATGAACAATATAGGTATATGGGAATTGAAAAAGGTGAGCAACTTAAGTCAAATAACTATTACTATTAAAAAGGAATGTCGTAAAGTGAATAGTATCATAAAAGCAAATAATAATATCATTTGTGAAACGAATGGAACCTTCGGAGAAGTTCTTCAAGGATTTCTACCTAATCGAAAACATTTTCTTGTTACGCTTCCAATTAATATTAAATCTCAAGCTATATTTTTATCTGACTCTTCTGTTAACGAGGTTAAGGTGTACCCAGCACATAAAAATAAAGTTGTAAAAGCGCTATCACTTTTAAAAAAAGAGTACAAAATTAATTTAGGAGGGACATTAATTATAAAAAGTGACATTCCTGAAGGAAAAGGAATGGCCAGTTCCTCTGCCGATATAGTGTCTTCATTAAATGCTATTTTACAATATTTAGTAAAAAATAGAGATTTTAACGAATTGAATAGTGTAGAGATAATAGAGAATATTACAAGATCGATTGAACCAACAGACGGTGTTATGTATGAAGACTGTGTGTTTTATTATCATCGAGAAGCGAAAATAGGGAACAAGTTAGGGGCATTGCCTGAGATGCTAATACTTGCTGTTGATGAAGGGGGGGAAGTTGATACTATAAAACATAATATGGCAGCAGATCATTTTAATCAAGAGGAATCTTTAAAGTATGAAAGACTATTAAATGAATTAGAATTTGCTATTAAGAATAAAGATATTTTTAAAATTGGTGAAATATCTACAGCAAGCGCTAAACTAAATCAAACAAAATTAGAAAAAAAGAACCTAAGGATGTTTCTGGAATTTAGAAAATTAAATAGTGTAATGGGTGTAGTTATTGCACATTCGGGTACGATGATAGGTGTTATAGTTAACCCGAAACTTACCAGTGTTTCTAAAGACATACAATCAATGATTTTTTCGTTGACCAGTAAAAATTTAAAACCTAGCATATACTTAAACTTTTAATATAAAGGAGTTATTATGTTTGATTTATTAAAACAGAGTAATAACTTAAGACAGATAGTATTAGCAAATCTCTTTTCGAGTTTTGGAAGAGGAATGGTATTGATAGGCATCTCTTGGTACATGGTAGAAGAAAGCGGTCAAGCTGGACCACTCGGCATTACCATGCTTATATCCACGCTATTAATGATTATAATTGGTCCTAATTTAGGAATAGTTATAGATAAATTCTCAAGAAAGAGGATATTAATTACAGAAAATGTATTTGGATCTCTAGTATTATTTATTTTTTCTATTTTATTTCTTAATATTGATCAAATATCAATTATAACTTTAACTATAATATATATCATTTCAATGTTAATCTCTCAAATTCATTTTCCTACACAATCTGCACTTGTCCAAGAATTGTTTGACTCTTCTGAGTATCAAGAGGTGAATAGTACTCTAGAAGTCCAAAACCAGGTGGCACAAGTTTTAGCTGGTGCTTTAGCAGGTTTATTATTAACAAACTTTTCACTAACCGTAGTATTGCTAATTACTTCAATTACTTACTTCATTGCATTTATTTTTTTACTATTTGTTAAATATGAGTTCAACAATGCGGATGTTGAAATAACTAGTAATAAGTTAGGCTGGGTAAAAAAGCTAACCTATGGACTAAAATTTGTTTGCAAAAAGAAAAATTTTTTGGTATTCGGAATGTCAGTCTTTGTTCCGTTTATTATATTAATGGTTGGCAATCTTCTCGCTCCAGTCTATGTGAGCTTAGATATAAATGAATCTGTTACTATTTTTTCAATGGGTGAATTAGCATATGCTCTAGGTGCAGTATTTGCAGGATTACTAGTTATTGTAATTTTAAAAAGGGTTAGTCAAAAGGGTTTTTTAGTGGTTAATATACTAATATTTGCTACGTTATTAACCATTATGGTAATTTGGGGACAAGGTTGGTTTTTTATTTTAACTTATTTTTACCTTGGATGGACAGTTGCGTCAACTAGATTAGTAAGCCAAACTATTTTTATGAACATTGTTCCCAAATATATCATGGGCAGGGTTCTCACGGCACTAGATATGCTGGCATTAATTGTAAGGGTGATTTTACTTATTACATTTACTATTATTTTAGATTTTTTAAGCGCAGGAATTGGTTATTTATTGTTGAGTGTTATTAGTATTATTGCCGCTGTCGGTATCTTTATTTCATTTAATAAAGTCCATACTGAAAAAAATGAATTTTATAATAATAGCCCCTTGCAGAACAAAGATTTTAAGGCATAAGAAGGATATCTAAGTAACGAACAAGTATACTGACCCCATAAAAGACCAGACAACCCATAAGTTATAATAGAAACAAGAAAGGGATTGTCTTTTATGGCAAGACGAAAATGGTCAGGAGAAGAAAAAATGAATATTGTGTTGGAGGGTATGGCACCAGGAGCCAATATCTCTGAAGTCTGTAGAAGCCATGGGATCAATACTACAAGTGGCGTGAGGCATTTATGGAAGGAGGCTTAACAGCCTTACAATCCAATAAAAACTCGTCTCGCGAAAAAGAGCTTGAAAAAG
>NZ_FNPI01000027.1 GCF_900107275.1 Evansella caseinilytica
TGACATCAAGCCAAATGTTGGCTGTTTTTTCTTTCATTGACGGGATATTTTCATATCCCACTTCGCTTGGTTTTTGTTTAGTTTTCAAAGGTCAAAAATTTAAGTTATTGTCGTTTACAGCGACTTAAACAATATAACATCTTATTTAAATCGTGTCAATAACTATTTGAAGTTTTTTTATCGCCTGTTTTTAGCGACAAGAAATAATATACCACCTCGAGTTATTTAATGCAATACTAAAAATGATTTTTTTATAAAAAATAGCTTTAATATATGAAAAAACCTTGTTATCACTAAGATTAAAAGGAGAAAGGGAATACTAACCACCATTTTATATGCGTCACAACAACGCCACACCTAGTAATCCTATGACGATAAAACAATATTTTATCATTATACGTGTTTGTTCCAAAAGATCGTTTTTTATCTTTTTGAACAAACACGATGCAATGAGTGAAGCCGATTCTTTTCAAGTAGGCTAGGAGTGGTTTTCTCATAGCCTACGCATCGAGCGGAACCATTGCCTTTTTAAACACGCTCTATAAGTGAAAAGCCAGACTAGCGCCTGGCTCAACCTCAACAAAAATAATATTATTTAACGAAGGGCAATAAACACTCGTCAGATTCTGTTTACTACATTTCGTTCCTTTCTTACTATTTTTTTGCCTGCTCTGCTTATACGTCTTCCGAATCTTTATGGCTGTGTCGCATTTGCGGGAACAGTAATACGTCCCGAATGGACTGCGCATTTGTGAGGAGCATGACCAGCCGGTCGATACCAATACCGAGTCCGCCAGTCGGAGGCATACCGTATTCCAAGGCTTCCACGAAATCTTCATCCATCATATGAGCTTCGTCATCTCCTTGCTCGCGCTCCAAAAGCTGGGCTTCGAAACGTTCACGCTGATCAATTGGGTCGTTCAGTTCTGTGAAGGCATTTGCATGCTCACGTCCGACAATAAACAACTCGAAGCGGTCTGTAAATCGCGGATCATCTTCATTTTTCTTCGCCAGCGGCGAGATATCTACCGGATGACCGTATATGAACGTAGGCTGGATTAATTGTTCTTCAACGAACGTTTCAAAAAACTCATTGACGACATGCCCATACTTCATTGTCTCTTTAACCGGAACATTATGCGCTTTTGCCAATGCGCGTGCCTCTTCATCCGTCATCGACTGCCAAAAGTCAACTCCTGCGTATTCTTTTATAGCGTCTACCATATGAAGCCTTTTCCATTGCGGCTCTAAATTCACTTCATGTTCGTTGTAGCGGACAGTTGTTGTTCCTAATACCTCTTTCGAAATATGAGCGATAAGGTTTTCTGTTAGGGACATGATATCTTGATAGTCGGCATAAGCTTCGTAAAGTTCTATCATTGTAAATTCCGGATTGTGACGCGTTGAAATTCCTTCATTCCGGAAAACACGGCCGATCTCATACACTTTTTCCAGTCCGCCGACAATAAGACGCTTTAAATGCAGTTCAATGGCAATCCTCATATACAACGTCATATCCAACGCATTGTGATGCGTGATAAACGGTCTGGCGGAAGCACCTCCAGGGATGGAGTGCATTGTCGGTGTTTCGACTTCAAGATATCCATGGTCGTCCAGGTAACGGCGCATGGATTGAAGAATCTTACTGCGCAAAATGAATGTTTCCCGCACTTCTGGATTGACAATCAAATCGACATAACGCTGGCGGTAGCGCTGTTCAATGTCCTTTAATCCATGGTATTTATCCGGTAACGGGCGTAACGATTTTGTTAAAATGTCGAAGTTTTTTACTTTTATCGAAAGTTCGCCGACCTTCGTTTTAAAAACGACGCCGGAAACACCTACAAGATCACCAATGTCAATGCGGTTAAAAATATCATACTGCTCTTCGCCAACCTGATCCAGCCGAACATAAATCTGCAATTGTCCGGAAAGATCCTGGATATGAGCGAAGCCAGCTTTTCCTTTTCCACGCTTTGTCATCACACGGCCGGCAATTGTAGCTGTTATTTCCTGATCATCTAACTCCTCTTTTGTCGATTCCTCGTACAAAACTGTTAATTCTCGAGCAGTATGTGTGCGTTCAAAGCGTTTGCCAAATGGATCAACTCCGAGATCCAGTAAATCTTTCAGCTTCTCTCGACGCACCTGCAGTTGGTCATTTAATTCTAGCTCTTGGCTCACCCTAACCATCTCCTAAAAAATTTTATCCACATACAGCGTTCAGAATGAATACGATTTATGTAATACAATAACATATTTTCAAGCACGTTATCAGTATTTTTCTGCGGTAGAAGGAAATTCCCCCCGGCTGCAGCCTATTTTTTTATCTCATGAAAGAAACTGCCAGCGATGACAGCTGGCAGTTAACCGTTTCTCAGGGTATTATAGGAAAGTTCTTTCTCATTGTCAAATCAATTGGCAACGGCTTCCGCTTTTGCTTTTTGTTGCTCAACAAAGTCATACAGAATTGCAGCCAGTTCATCTCTTTTTGTAACAGCATTGATTTTATCGCGAAGCTTTGCTGCTCCCTTCATTCCTTTAATATACCACGCTGCATGCTTTCTCATTTCGCGGACAGCAACCGCTTCTCCTTTCAGGGCAACTAACCGGTCCATATGAAGGATACAGACATCCATTTTTTCACGATAGTCTGGTTCCGGGAGGTTCTTCCCGGTTTCCAGATACCGCACTGTCCGGTACAGCATCCACGGATTGCCAAGAGCCGCCCTCCCGATCATCACGCCGTCCACTCCGGCGGTATCAATCATACGTTTCGCATCTTCTGGCGATTTGACATCTCCGTTGCCGATGACAGGAATAGTGACAGCTTCCTTGACTTCCTTGATAATCTCCCAGTTGGCGGTGCCTTCGTACATTTGAACACGGGTCCGTCCATGAACGGAAACGGCACTTCCGCCGGCACGCTCAACAGCCCTGGCATTGTCCACTGCATAAATGTGGTCTTCGTCCCAGCCCATGCGCATTTTCACGGTGACGGGCTTGTCGACGGCGTCCACAACATAGGAAACCATTTCGTATATTTTATTTGGATCAAGCAGCCAGCGCGCACCTGCATCACACCTGGTGATCTTCGGAACCGGGCAGCCCATATTAATATCGATAATATCGGCATTCGTTTGTTTATCCACGACCTTTGCTGCTTCTACCAGCGTATCCTTGTCCCCGCCGAAAATCTGCAAGCTCAAAGGCTTTTCGCGTTCATCAACATATAGCATTTGCAGTGACTTTTCGTTCTTATGAAGAATCGCTTTGTCACTGACCATTTCCGCGCAAACAAGGCCGGCGCCAAACTCCTTCGCAATCAGACGAAAAGCGGGGTTGCAAACACCGGCCATCGGGGCAAGTACCACCTGGTTTTTCATTATGATGTCTCCAATTTTAAACATGTGATCACCCCTTGCTTCAATTAATTGATGTCAGCTCTTCCAGCGTTATGTCTAAAACAGCTACTACCTTTTCCAACAATTCATCAGACGGCTTCCGGTTTCCTCGTTCAACCTCCCCCAGGACAGAAACGGATATCCCTAATTGACGAGAAAGTTCTTCCTGTGTAAAACCTTTCAGTTTCCGGAATGCTCTTATTCGTCTTCCCCAAATGAGCTCTTCCATTTTTGCACACCTTCTTTGTTGGTTAATTCCTCTATATACTGCACGATGGATTTTCCATCTGAAAATTGATATCCTGGTTCTATTTCATAAAAAGGAATGAGGACAAAGCCCCGTTCGAACATCCTAGGATGCGGAATCTGTAGATGTTCTAAGTTTATATTCTCATTGTTATATAGCAAAATGTCAAGATCTATTGTTCTCGGTCCCCAGCGAATCTCCCGTTCCCGCCCTCCGGCACGTTCTATTTCCTGCAGGTGTTCCAACAGTGCAAAAGGCTTTAATGACGTGGTTATTTTTACAACGACATTCAAAAATGGATGCTGATTTATGTAACCGACAGGAGCTGTTTCATAAACAGACGAAATTTTTTCCAATAAGATTTCTTGATCTTTTTCCAATAATTCCAATGCTTCCTTTAAATGAGCCAGGCGGTCCTCAATATTTGATCCCAGCGACAAAAATGCCTCAGCAGCCAAGTGTTTGCGCTTCAACTTCATTCGCTTCTCCGTTCCCTTCGTATTTCAACGGCTACAGACTGATAATGTCCCGGAATCGGCGGATTCGGTTTCGTCACTTTTACCGTCACCGCCTGAACGATATCGAAGGTTTCTAAAATACGTTCTGCAACAGTTTCCGTCAGTGTTTCTACAAGATTGACCGCTTTTCCGGTCATCACGTTTTCGACAACAAGATACACCTTGCCATAATCGATGGTTTTTTCCAGTGCGTCTGTTTTTCCGGCAAATAATGTGTTCACTTCTAAGACCACATCCGCAATATAGCGCTGACCTAGTTTTTTTTCCTCCGGATATACGCCGTGGTATCCATAGAACTCCATTCCGGAAAGATAAATTTTGTCCATCTATAACCGCTCCTTTTCCCCTTTACGATGTCGGCATTTCTGTTTTTCCGATCATCACATCCATCATTTTTACCATACGGTTTATTTCCAGCACATCGTGGACACGGACGATATCAGCACCTTTTTCGATGCCGTAACAAACCGTTGCTCCCGTTCCTTCCACGCGCTCATCAACCGGAAGATTCAACGTCCTGGCAACCAGGGATTTTCGGGACGTTCCCAGCAATAGCGGGTATCCCATCGCCGCGATGCGATCAAGATACCGCATAACAAGGATATTGTGCTCGTATGTTTTAGCAAAGCCAATTCCGGGATCCAATATCATTCTCTCGTCCTTGACCCCTTCTCGCTGACAAATGGCGATGCTTTCCTCTAAATCACGGACAACGTCATTCATCAAGTCCAGATATTCCGCCTTTTCCCGGTTGTGCATTAATATGATGGGCACGTCAAAACGGGCTGCTACACTGGCCATATCCGAATCAGCCTTCGCCCCCCATACATCATTAATGATATTCGCCCCCGCTCTGATTGCCTGTTCGGCAACGTTCGCTTTATACGTATCGATGGAAATCGGAACATCTACTGCTTGTCTCACTGCTTCAATTACCGGAATAACCCGCCTTAGTTCCTCTTCCTCTTCTACTTTTTCTGCTCCCGGCCGCGTAGATTCGCCGCCGATATCGATCATATCCGCTCCCTGCTCCACCATCTGCCGCGCGCGTTGAACCGCTTCTTCCATTTTGATGAACTTGCCGCCGTCAGAGAATGAATCCGGTGTCACGTTCAAGATTCCCATAACATATGTTTTCGTTGAAAAATCGAAGGCATACGGCCCCCAGCGCATTTTTTTTTGCTTAAGCTTTATCATTCCATCAAGTCCCCTTTCAGCAAATCAAATCTGCTCCATAATGATGCTGCCGTACAATTTCTGTAGGCAGTTTGCAACGCGCGGACAACTGGACCGTTTTTTCCCGCATAACTCAGCCCGTCGATGTCAGACAGCGGTGTGAGTTCCTGTATTGAATTAGTAATAAACGCTTCTTCGGCGTCTAACAGCTGGTTTTTATCAAATAGTCCAACCTTCACTTCATAGCCGCAACGCTTAGCCAGGAGCATGACAAACTGCCTGGTAATTCCGTTTAAAGCTCCGCTAGCTGGGCTTGGTGTAAACAGCGTGTTCCGTTTTACCCAAAAGATGTTGGAGACGACTCCTTCGGCAACGAAATCATCCGCTGTTAAAAATATCCCCTCTACAGAAGGATCTGATCCCGCTTCTCGCTTCCCAATAATATTGTTGAAAAAATGATGCGATTTTAAACGAAGCGCTCCTTCCGGTGTGTTTCTCCGCTGTGTCAATACGAGTCCACGCTTTTCCTTCACTGTCATTTCCGGTAGCGCCTTCACAAATACGATGATGTTCGGTTCGCAGTACTCCGTTGCAGAAAAACCAATTTCCCGTTCTCCGGCAGACACATTCCAGCGAAAATATCCATCCGTCAGGCGGTTTCTCCTTAATAATTGTGCAATCGTGTCCTGTACAGCCTCCCTGTTGTAAGACGGAAGAACAATGCCCATTTCCGCAGCACTCTCGTGCAAACGTTGAAAATGGTCATCCAATAGAAAAGGATGACCATCGTAAGTACGAAACGTTTCAAACAAACCAAGCCCATATAAAAAGCCATGGTCAAACGGGGAGATCGCCGCCTCCGGCGATTTTACATAGGAGCCGTTTAAATAGAGGTACATGTATTTTCAAACTCCTCATATCTGGTTACAAAGTTTTTCAACAATTGTTTGCCGTCTCCCGTCATAATCGACTCCGGATGGAATTGGACGCCTTCCACCGGCAGCGTCCGATGGCGAATCGCCATGATTTCTCCTTCCTTTGTTTCAGCCGAAATTTCAAAGCAGTCCGGCAACGTTTCTTTTTTAACGATCAGCGAATGATAGCGCGTGGCTGTAAATGGATTGGACAGCCCTTTAAAAATCGTTTTGCCGTCATGGAGAATCTCTGACGTTTTTCCGTGCATCAATCGTTCTGCCCGGATGACATCCCCGCCGAACACCTGCGCAATCGATTGATGTCCTAAACAAACGCCAAAAACAGGCGTTTTTCCGGCAAAGTATTCAATAACCTTCATGCTGATCCCTGCCTCGTTCGGCGTGCACGGCCCCGGTGAAATCATGATATATTTCGGATGTAGTTCCTCAATTTCTTCCAGCGTGATTTGGTCATTTCGTTTAATAACAAGCTCCTGTCCCATTTCACCCAAATATTGCACAAGGTTATACGTAAAAGAATCGTAATTGTCGATCATCAAAATCATTGTTTTTTCCTCCTCAGCTCATTCTCGTTTTTGCCTTAACCTCGTCTTCGCTCATCTCTTTTGCCCGCCAAAGCGCACGCGCTTTTTTTAAGGCTTCTTTATATTCCGCCTTCGGATTGGAGTCAATGACAATTCCTGCTCCTGCCTGTACATAGGCTTTTCCGTTCTTTACGATCATCGTGCGGATGGCGATATTCAGTTCCATATCCCCATTATAACCTATCCAGCCTAACGAGCCAGTATATATTCCTCTTCTGACCGGCTCAAGCTCTTCAATGATTTCCATCGTCCGAACTTTCGGCGCCCCGGTAATCGTACCGCCGGGAAAGGTGGCGGCGATGACATCGATGGCATCGTAAGTTGCTGCTTTTTTCCCGCGTACGTTAGAAACAATATGCATGACGTGAGAGTATTTTTCGATGACCATTAGTTCATTGACCTCCACTGTGCCGTATTCACAAACACGACCGAGATCATTTCGTTCAAGATCCACAAGCATGATATGTTCAGCGCGCTCTTTCTCATTGTTCAACAGCGTTTCCGCCAGCGCCTGGTCCTCCGCCGCTGTTTTTCCCCGCGACCTTGTTCCGGCGATCGGTCTTGTACTGACCTCTTGCCCTTTTATTTTTACCAGTAATTCCGGAGACCCGCCTACATATTGGACTTCCGGTGTATGGAAATAGCCCATGTATGGGGAGGGGTTAATTTCCCGCAGACAGCTGTAAATATGGAGGGGATGCGTCTGTACTTCACAGCACTCCCTGACGGATAAATTCACCTGAAAAACGTCGCCTGCCGCAATATACTCCTGCGTCTTGACTACTGCGTCCATAAATTGTTTCTCTGTAAGAGAGCGTTCAGTGCGGGAATAGTCTGTTGAAATATATTGATGATACCACGATTCATCAGCCAAGCTCGCCTGTGTTTGCCCAGTCATCCAGCGTTTTTCTAACGCTTCCAACCTTTCTTGTCCTTCCTCCTGCGCTTCTTGCGATCGGTCGATGACGGCAATAAACCAAAGAAGCTCCTGCTCGTGGTCGATGACAATGATTTCGTCGAAAGCAAGAAAGAGCGCATCATCTGTATTTAGGTCATCCTCCGCATTTTCGGGAAGCTTTTCGATTTCTCTTACAACATCATAGCTTAATTGACCGATGATTCCACCTTGAAAATCGGGAAGGCTGTCATTTTTTTCTGCGGCATTCTCCTTCAGCCACTCTCTTAATGAAGCGAGAATCGGGCCTGACTTCACTTCTACTCCGTTCTTCGTGAAAACCGTTAGCTCACGATTTTTCCCCCGTAATACCGCCGATGGGGAGATACCGATGATGGAATATCTGCCTCCGCGTCCGCTTTCAAGCAAAACGTGATGGCTTTCCCTTTCTGCCAGCGCCGTATATGTTTGGAACCAATGCAGGCCCAAGTGCCTGAGGGAGCGGTGATATCCGATAGCAATGCGATGATTTGTCATGTCCTTCCCACCTTATGATGTCCTTCGACTTCTTTCTCAACCATTATACTGGCGTAAAAAGCCGGGTGCAACCGTCAAAAGAAAGACATCAGCTATATAAAAGGTTGTTCGCGAACTTATTGAACAAACACGATAAAAAACCTTTTACAAGCTTTATGGGCCTGTAAAAGGTTTCAGCGGACTGGTTTTTCAAGAATTGCATTCGATATTATCCTGCCTAAAAAACAAGATGTTTTATTCCTCAAATTGATACAGCGGCGTGCTTAAGTAACGCTCTCCGTTACTTGGAATCACCGCAACAACCTTCTTGCCTTTGCCTAATTTCTTAGCCACTTCAAGAGCACTGTAGATGGCTGCTCCGGAAGATATTCCTCCTAAAATGCCTTCTTCTTTTGCGGCGCGACGGGCATATTCAAACGCTTGCTCTGCTGTCACAGTAATGATTTCATCGTAGATTTCCGTATCGAGAATTTCCGGCACAAATCCTGCACCGATCCCCTGGATTTTATGAGGTCCCTTCTGTCCGCCCGATAACACAGGTGAATCACTCGGTTCTACGGCAACGACATGCAATTGTGGAAACTTCTCTTTTAATACTTGTCCTGCTCCTGTAATTGTTCCGCCTGTTCCGATTCCAGCAACAAACGCATCAAGCTGATCGCCAACTTGTTCGAGAAGCTCCTGGCCCGTTGTTTCGCGGTGGATTTTCGGGTTTGCTTCATTTTCAAATTGCTGCGGCATGAAATAACCGTGTTCCTTTTGCAGTTCTCTCGCTTTTTGAATCGCTCCGCCCATGCCTTCCGGACCCGGTGTTAAAACAAGTTCCGCTCCATAGGCACGAAGCAGGTTCCGGCGCTCCAGGCTCATCGTTTCCGGCATCACTAAAACGGCGCGGTATCCTTTTGCCGCCGCGACCATCGCCAGACCAATTCCTGTGTTCCCGCTGGTAGGTTCAACAATGGTGTCACCTGCTTTTAACGCTCCCCTTTGTTCCGCATCTTCAATCATTGACAGCGCGATCCTGTCCTTTACACTGCTTCCCGGATTCATGAATTCCAGCTTTAAATAAACATCCGCATGTTCATCCGTTACAAGGCGCTGTAATTTCACCAAAGGGGTTTCACCGATTAACTCAGTGATCGAGTTAACAACTTTAGCCATCATACATCCTCCTTACTTAAAACCGAGTATTTTTATTGGTATTATATATATTCAATCTTATCAGCTGCAGCTCCTATCGTCAACGAAAAGATTGGCATCATTTACAACGCGTCTTTCCCCTCACTACACAACCAAGGAGCTTTGATTGACGAAGTGGATTCCACCAAAGCGGCGAGTCGTTTTTTCGAAAAAAGCGGTTGCTTTTGCGAGGTCACAGAAAAAAAAGCTTTTACCTTTTTTGAACAAAACGGGAATCTCGTTTCAGACAGGCCGCGTTCTGGTATATATCGTAGCCTACCGTTCTGAACAGCTGACTAAGCCATTTTTTCAAGCAGCTCTTCCAAATCGTCTTTGGAAAAAAGATATACCTCATTGCAGAAATGACAGCGGGTTTCCGCGCCTTGATCCTCATCAATCATCGCTTGTACTTCCGCTTTCCCCAGCCCCATTATTGCTTGGGAAATACGTTCTTTTGAACAATTGCAGCGGAAAGAGACAGGCATTTTATCAACGATTCGGACATTTTGTTCGCCTAATACACGATACAGTACCTCCTCAGGCGTGCAGCCTTCCATGATCAGCGTTGAAATCGGAGGCAGCAAGTTCAAACGCGCTTCAATCACTTCGATCGTTTCTTCCGTTGCCCCCGGCATCATTTGGACAACAAATCCGCCCGCAGCTTCGACGACGTCTTCGCTACCAATAATGACGCCCAAAGCAACGGAAGAAGGCGTTTGTTCGGAAGATGCGAAATAGTAGGTGAAATCCTCTGCAAGCTCACCGCTCACCAGCGGAACACTCCCGGTGAATTTTTCCTTCAGCCCTAAATCCTTCACAACTGACAAGGAGCCTTGTTCTCCAACTGCCGCCGATACATTCAATTTTCCTGTCGGCTTTCTTTCCGGATCTACATGCGGATTGCTAATGTATCCTCTTGCTTCCCCGAGAGCATTGGCATCGACAATGATCGGCGCAGCCGGGCCGTTCCCTTCGATTTTGATTGTAATTTTTTCTTTTCCCTTTAACATTGCTCCCATCATGGCTCCGGCAGACAGCGTTCTCCCTAATGCGGCTGTCGCCGTGCGCCAAGTATCCTGTCTGCGGGCAGCCTCCTGTACCATTGCCGTTGAACGGATAGCATATGCTCGTACTGTATCATTAAATGCTAATACTTTGATTAAATAATCAGACAAAACACCAACCTCCTTCTAAGCTTATTTACATATTTTTATTCTTCTCATAAATCATTTGTAAGCCTTTCAGCGTCAAAAACGGATCGACAATATCGATGACATCGGATTCATTGGCAATCAGTCCGGCCATTGTTCCAGTTGCCACCACTGTCGGATCCGCATTGGCTTCCTGCTTCATTCGTTTGACAATACCCTCTACCTGCCCAACAAACCCGTATAATATTCCCGATTGCATTGCATGAATCGTATTTTTTCCAACAATGCTTTTCGTTTTCGTAATTTCGATTCGCGGAAGTTTGGATGCTTTCTGGTACAATGCTTCCACCGAGATATTCATTCCCGGGGCTATCGCTCCGCCAATATACTGCTTGTGCTCATTGATATAGCAATACGTTGTAGCGGTGCCGAAATCAACGATAATCAGCGGATTCCCATATAAATGAATTCCAGCAACGGCATTGACAATTCGGTCTGATCCTACCTCCCGCGGATTATCATACTTAATATTCAACCCCGTTTTAATTCCTGGTCCGATGACCATCGGCGAGATATTAAAATACTTTTTGCACATTTGCTCCAACGTATACATTATCGGCGGAACAACCGATGAAATAATGATGCCTTCCACCTGCTTAAAGTGTAATCCAGCATGGGAAAACAGCGCTTTGATGTCCATGCCGTATTGATCTTCTGTTTTAGAAGTATCGGTTCCGAGACGCCAATGATGCTTTAATTCCTTTTTATCATACAGCCCTAAGGCAATGTTTGAATTCCCGACATCAAATACGAATACCATTTTATTTCCACCACTCCGTCCCTGCTTGTGCTATGTTGTGCTATGCCAAAGAAAGAAAAGGAAGGTGTCTCAACAAGCCAAATTGACGTTTGAGACACCCTCCATCATTCCTGCTAACCAGAGAATTAAGAAGTCGGATCCTGTTGCCGGCGAATGCGGCATGGGCGTTGCTTCTCCCCGCCCATGTACGTTCCGTTTACGCCTCCTTCTTACTGAACCATTCACTAGTCATCACATTTTTGATTATTCTTCTTTTTTCTTGTCGCCGTTTTCATCATCCTGGCGGTTGTCAGAGGTACTACTCTCATCTTTTCCTTGTATATTTACCTTCAAACTTTCATTTGTCGCATCTGCCAACGGGCTTTCGCTCATCTTTTTTGTCATATGATGATCGTCAGGGAGCTTTGAATCCTCAACCAAAGATTTGATCTGCTCGGCATCCAACGTTTCATATTCAAGCAACGCTTCCGCTACTCTTATCAGGCGATCCTTATTTTCAAGGAGAATTTGCCGGCAGCGTTCGTAGCTTTCTTTAATAAAACGCTGAACTTCCATGTCAATCTCATGAGCGATTGCATCACTGTAATTTTGTTCGTTATTGATATCTCTTCCAAGGAATACTTCTCCTTGTGTATTGCCGAATTGGACAGGACCGATTCGTTCACTCATACCAAACTCCATCACCATTTTTCGCGCAATGCCTGTGGCTCTTTGGAAATCATTATGCGCCCCGGTGCTGACTTCACCGAAGATAATCTCCTCTGCTACCCGTCCGCCTAAAAGGCCGACAATTTTATCTAGAAGCTCCGGCTTCGTCATGAAATAACGGTCTTCCTTCGGCAGCATCATTGCGTACCCGCCGGCCTGACCACGAGGAACAATCGTCACTTTATGAACCATATCAGCGCTTTCCAGCTTCACGCCCACTACCGTATGACCGGCCTCATGGTGTGCCACGATTTGTCTTTCTTTATCTGAAATAACCCGGCTTTTTTTCGACGGACCGGCAATAACGCGGTCAATTGCCTCTTCCACCGCTTCCATATCGATTTTCTCTTTATTTTCACGAGCAGAAACAAGCGCTGCTTCGTTTAATAAATTTTCCAACTCTGCGCCTGAAAAACCAGGTGTGCGCTGGGCAATGGTTTTTAAGTTCACATCATCCGCCAGCGGTTTATTTTGCGCATGCACTTTCAATACTTCTTCGCGTCCTTTGACATCCGGTCTGCCGACCATGATTTGCCGGTCAAAACGACCAGGACGCAATAATGCTGGATCAAGGATATCCGCGCGGTTTGTTGCTGCAATCAAGATGATCCCTTCGTTGACTCCGAATCCATCCATCTCCACAAGAAGCTGGTTAAGCGTTTGCTCACGCTCATCGTGTCCTCCGCCCAATCCTGCGCCACGGCGGCGTCCGACTGCATCAATTTCATCGATGAAAATGATACACGGCGCATTCTTTTTCGCATTTTCAAACAAGTCACGCACGCGGGATGCACCGACACCAACGAACATTTCTACGAAGTCCGAACCGCTGATTGAAAAGAACGGCACTCCAGCTTCCCCGGCAACGGCTCTTGCAAGCAAGGTTTTACCAGTACCTGGAGGTCCAACAAGCAGAACACCCTTCGGAATTCTCGCACCGATCTGAGCAAACTTGCGCGGGTCCTTCAAGAAATCAACAACTTCCACAAGCTCCTGCTTTTCCTCATCCGCCCCTGCCACATCTTTAAAACGGGCTTTTTTCTTATCTTCACTTACTAATTTCGCTTTGCTCTTGCCAAAATTCATGACACGGCTGCCGCCGCCCTGAGCCTGACTTAATAAGAAGAAGAAAAGGATAAAGATGATAACAAATGGAATAATGGCTGTGAAGAAATTTACCCATCCACTTGGCGCTTCCGCCTGTTCAATAACCAGGTCTTCTATTCCTTGTCCTCCTTGTGTTGCCGCCAACACATCTACAAGTAAAGGCTCCAAGTCCGGAACATTGACGGTGAAGAACTCACCTTCTTCGGCATCTCTTATCTGGCCCCGGATAACGTAAACATCCAACTTTGGTTGTATTGTTAATGATTTAATTTGATCTGTTTCCAAGTATTCCTCGAATTTATTGAAAGAAATCTCCTTTGTTGATGTCTGGGGATTTTGGAACATGCTGACTACCCCGACAATCACTAAGAAAATTAAAAGATAAAAAATCGCATTACGGAAAATTCGATTCATCCTGTACCTCCTCCCACGGTCAAATATGCTTAAATAATAGTACCATAGAACCGTCTTTTACTACAATTATTAGCCATTATAAACTTCCGGTTTCAGTATCCCAATATATGGGAGGTTTCGATAGCGTTCCGCATAGTCCAGTCCATAGCCGACAACGAACTCATCGGGAACGGTAAACCCGACAATATCCGGAACAAGCTCCACTTTTCTTCCTTCCGGTTTATCAAGCAGGGTCACTAACTTCACCGACTTTGCTTTTCGATAATGGAATAATTTCACCAGGTAGCTGAGCGTCAGTCCGCTGTCGATGATATCTTCCACTATTAGAACATCCCTGCCCTCCACAGAAGTGTTTAAATCTTTGACAATTTTCACTTCCCCGGAAGAAACAGTTTCATTCCCGTAGCTTGAAACGTCCATCACATCAAGCTCGATATGGGTGTCTATTCTTTGGATGAGATCACCCATAAACGGGAGTGAGCCTTTTAGAACACCGACGACAAGCGGAAACCTGCCTTTATATTCCTCCGTCAGCCCTTTACCAATTTCCACTATCTTCCTTTGTATTTCTTCTTCTGTTATGAGTATTTCTTTAATTTCGTCTCTCATAAAAACCCCTGATTCCTCCTGTATAATCAATAAAAATTTCTTCTCTTTAAAAACTGCACAGCAAGGCATGATGAAATGCGATTAAACGAGCATATGTATTTCTTTACATGTTAAAAAGTGTATTAGAGCGTATCCAAAAAGATAAAAATTGATCTTTCTGAAAAACACGATAAAACGCTTTTTTCAAACAAGTGTTCTTACCTTTCCCCGCCGCCGTCATGGTAATAAACAAGCTTTAATATTTGTTCGGAATTTTCATGAACGAGGGCAATATTGGATCTTCTCACACCCGGCAGCCATAAAATGTTATCGGCATGGTCGACAATAACCGGCCATCGTTGTCTGTCATGCTTCGGTATTTTTTCGTCGATAAAAATATCCTTTACTTTTTTTGTTCCTTTTAATCCGAGCTGCGCTATTCTGTCGCCGGGCTTGCGCCTTCGTACAAACAAAGGTGTGGAAAGCGCGCGAATGTCTGCCAGAAAAACGGATGGATCCGCCGCGGACTCTTCATCATTTTCACTGAGGGACGCTACTATTTTTCCCTGTTTTAAACGAACCATGCCCGGAATCGGGATCTGTTTTTTTTCGTCCGGAGCTTCCGGCTGTACAGTATCCTCTGTTGAAAAAAAGCATTGATCATATGATTTTTCCACCCGAAGCCCTTTTGGCAAATGAATGCTACCGGATGGCAAATCCTTGCGCAGCAATGCAAGAATGTCATCCTGATGACGAACGGACAGGCGTTGTCCGACATCTTGGGATAGATAGTTTAATATTAGATGAACACATCTTCTTTGTAAAGCAATCGGTATATTCAAAAAATGTTTTACTTTCAGGATAACCAGCTGCTCCGTTTTGGAGACGACAGCTTCTTTTAATGCCTCTTCGGCAAGCTGCTGCAGCAAGGCATCCTCAGCTTCCAGCTGCTCGCTTTGGCGCTGAATGACCTCGTGAACCTTCGGATTTTCCTGCTTCAAAAACGGGAGAATTTTCCTGAAGCGATTGCGTTGATACACATCGCTTTCATTTGACTCATCCTTACGATAGGGTATCCGATTTTTGCTGCAATATTGAAGAATACCGTTTTTTTCAACGCATAAAAACGGGCGGATCATTTGCCCTCCCGCAAAGGGTCTTTGTACCGGAATCCCTTTTAAGCCGGATAAGCTGCCGCGCACCTGCCTCATCAGCACCGTTTCCACCTGGTCATCCCCGTGATGGGCAAGGGCAATTTTCGACGCCTTCAATTTTTTCATGAGTTGCTCAAAATATTCATACCTGCAGGCTCTTGCAGCCTCCTGGGTCGACATGCCCCGCTCCTTTTTGCACTTGTTGACATCGGGCCGGGAAAAATAAAAAGGAATATTCTTCTCCCCGCAGTACGATTGCACGAAGTGTAAATCACCTATTGAGCTTTCCCCGCGCAGCCCGTGTTCTACGTGACAGACGGATATTTGCCGAATCGGCTTCGCCGACGCTGTCAAAAAATGAAGCAGCGCCATACTGTCAGGTCCTCCGGATACAGCAACAAGTAAATGATCGTCTTCAGCGATTAACCGGTGTTTTTCAATAAAATCATTAACGGTTTGGTTCATAACGATGGCCAATCCCCTTCCCATAGGAAAAAATCGCCAGTGCGAACACAAGTCCGGCGGCAATCGCACCTGCTCGAAGCATTGTTTCCACTCCGTATTCCAGCCCTTGTAAATAATCACCTTCTACAAAAGACAACATGGTGAAGTAAGCGCGGCTTCCTGGCACAAGCGGCAAAATCCCGGGAATGGACAACGCCGTCACAGGAATGCGGATGATTTTTGCCGTTATATGGGACAGCGCCGCTGCCGCAAAGGAGGCGATTCCTGTCGCAAACACATAGGATGTGCCGAGGTTCAACACACCTTGAAATACACCCCAGGCGAGCATACCAATGGCACCGCCAATTAGCAAAGCCCGCTTTGGAATGCTGAAAATAATCCCGAAAGCTACCGTTGCAAAGTATGTAATCAGTAGTTGAGTGACGATATCCATTCTCCCGCTCCTTCCTTTTATTTCTTCTTATCGTGTTTGTTCAAATTGATAAAAACCGATCTTTTTGAAAAAACACTTATAGAGCGTGTTCAAAAAAGCAATGGTTCCGCTCGATGCGCCATCTACGAGATAACCACTCCTAGCTGGCATGAAAAGAATGCATCGGCTCCACTTATACAAAGATGGAAATGGTCAAGGCAATGCCGCTGGCAATCGATAAGGATGTCAACAGCGCTTCCGCTCCTCTGCTGACACCAGCGACTAAATCGCCTGACATTAAATCCCGAACGGCATTCGTCAGCGGCACCCCCGGCACGAGCGGCATCAGCGAGCCGATGATAATCTGATCAAGATTGCTTCCCATACCGATAAACACGAGAAAAATAGCGATCGTCCCTCCGGAAAAAGCAGCTGCAAATTCCGCAGCAAAACGCACCTTTAAATACCGTTCAAATTCCACGACAACGATGCTTGACATAACCGCCGCGATAAAAGCGGGCATCATATCCGCCCACCCGCCGCCAAACAAATAGGAAAACCCTGCTCCGGCAACACCTGAAGCTATATGAATCAGCCATAACGGGTACGTCAGCGGCGAGGAAGCAATAGCCGTCAATTTTTGTTTCGCTTCTTCCACCGTCAACTGTCCTGAGACAAATTCACGGGAAACTTGGTTTACAGCCGTTACTTTACTTAAATCCTGCAGGCGGTCGTCAATCCTTACCATCTGCATCAAGTCTTCCTTCTCCTTCGTTTCCTCAAAGGAAAGGAAAATTCCCGTGGATGTGGTAAAACAATGCACATTGGAAAACGACGCTGATTTAGCCATCCGCTCCAACGTCTCTTCCACTCGATATGTTTCTGCCCCGTACTTTAACATGATTTCGCCCGCAAGCAAACAGATGTCCATAACGTCATCTGCCTTCCCCATTCCTTTCACCTCATCTTTTGCATATCGCGTCACATTTATTGTCCAAATAAGTATAGAATATATAAGATGAGAAGGAAAGTGCCAATAAGCATTGTTTCATAAACACCTGTCCAACGATGTTTTTCTTTCGCGGTGGTAACGTTTTTCCGGTATGCTCTTCGGTTGGTTGCCACCTTCGCTGATCCAGCTCTATTCATCTTGTTTTTCCTATTAAAGGAATTATCTTGAATAATATTCAGCATCTCCGTCCGCATGGCTAAGGCACTCTGATATTTTCCTTGAAATCCGTTTAAAATCACCGCTTCGTACGGAGCAAGCAGTTGCTTTTGTCTCACCTTTCCCATCAAGTGTCCTATACCAGGGGTACCGTTTTTCTCAAAGCGGGCTGGATAGGCACAATTGATCATCAGCATGGACACAGAAAAAAGGTCATATCCAGGCTCGGCCTTTCGGCTTCCCAGTCCCCAGTACCCGCGGTCAAAAAACTCGGTATACTCTTTAATACTCCGCCCATGCCTCGTCATCCCGCCAACATCCAGCCATCTTACCCGATATGGTGAATCCGCAACTAGCAGGTTTTCCGGCTTGAGATCACCGAACACCCAGCCGATTTGATGCAGCCGATATAGTTCGTTCAATAACTGAACAACCAAAACCCCCATCCATTCGGCACCGCGATCTCGTATAAACGGTAAAAAAGACTCTCCTTGAATGTACTCCATGACATAAAACGGAAATACCGCATCCTTAGTAAGATAATCATCCACATCATAAAAACAAGGCCCGAGGCTTGGACCTTGGACCTTGGAAAAATGACGCATGACATTCACTTCCGATGTTATTGACATGGAATCCCTAGCGATTTTCAACGCAACGGGGCCGCTTTCCGATTCTGCCAAGTACACCGTTCCTGTTGCCCCATACCCCAGTTCACGAACTATCCGATACGGATGCCGGTGCCACCTTCCGATAATTCGCTGATTCGGAAAAAGCTTACATTCCTGCTTCTTCGAGATCGAATCTCTCATCTTCATCGGTTCCTCTCTTCTTCATTCGATTGCGAATAAACCGGAGTGCTTCCTGTATTGCAGGACCCGTTGGAGTCACGCCTGATGTGGACATTTTTTTGAATGCTCCTGCAAGCGAATCAAAATGCGGTGTCCATGAAATTAATTTTTCGATGTCGCTTCGTTTCCCGGGAAATGAATACAATGCAAATTCGTTATTTCCCGTTCTTGAACGCAAGCTGACCGACAAATCCACCAGCGCCTCCTGCACCATGGGCAGTTTATTTTTCATGCTGGCACTCGTATCTACTAAAATAAAAACTTCCAAGTCCAGTGTTTCTCCCAGTTCATCCACGACCTCCATTAGCTGGCCGCGTTTCTCCGGTTCCAAATCTTCCATTTCCTTTTCTTCGCCAAGAATTTGCGCTATTTCCCGGTTTACAACACCATGTATTGTTTGCGTCATCGCCTTTCGCGTCACCATTTGGACGGTTTGCGAAAGCTGGCGGGCATAAACGATTTGACTGATGCCGCCGCCGGATTTGGCGATAGCCTCAACCTCCGTTATTCCGTGCTCACTCATTTCTCCGTCATTGACAATGCCGATGACATTCACTGTCACCCCTTCTTCTTTTGCCAATGCCGCAATGGCAACGGGATCTTCCCCGCTGTTGGAGCAGCCATCTGTCAAGAGCAGCAGTTGACGCAATGTTCCTTTGCTCATCATTCTCCCTCCAATCTCTTGGTTATTTCTAGCATTTACAAGATTGCGAGAGAATATACTTATCATGTTTGTTCAAAAGGAGGACATCACAGCGACAAGAAGATCAAGTCACGGCAGGCGTGAGCAGCGCAGCGTACACCAAACGTACGTGAGCAGCTTTAGTGACAACACAACGCTGAGATTCTCAGGCGCTGTTTCCCGCACTTTTTGAACAAGCACGATGCAATGAGTGAAGCCGATGCACCCTTTTCAAACCAGCTATGAGTGGTTTTCTCGGTGTCAGGATGACAACATTCCGCTGTTGCTCACACATGCAACCTGCATGTGCTTTATCGAGTCAATTTGCGTCGAGTCACCGCAGACGCAGGACGTGAGTGGTACTTAAGCGGAATTGGAGGAAGGTGACATTTCGCCGTTGCCCATTGGGTGTGGGCCGTACTTAGGCGGAATTGGGTTGCAGCGGGCAGAACCATTGCCTTGTTAACAGCTCTTCAAGCATTCTTTTTCTGCTTCATCGGTATAGTCGCCCACTTCGGTGAATAGTGATCGATTTTCGTAACAATGACTGTCATATCATCATGAATTTCGTTCCCGCTTTCCCTGATCACCCTCTCCATCAGCAAATCGGCAATTTCCTGCGGGTCGTCCGTCTTTATTTCTTTAATGACACGTTTCATCCACATATCCTTGTTTTCTGCCATCGTCCGGGCTTCATAAATTCCGTCACTCATCATGATCAGCAAATCCCCGGCCTTCAGCTGTTCCGTCACAACATCCACATCCATCTCCTGGATAATGCCTATCGGTAAATTTCCTGATTCTACCGCTGTCACCTTCTCTCCCCGTTTAATAAAACTAGGAATGGAGCCCACCTTCAAAAATTTCACAAATCCGTCATGCAAATCGACCATCGCCAGATCGAGAGTGGAGAACACCTCTTCATCGGACCTGAGAGAAAGAATCGAGTTAATCGATTTAATGGCGACGGTTTCCTCAATCCCCGAGCGGAGAATATTCTTTAAAAGTCCGATTGTTTCCTGGCTTTCCAGATGCGCACGGGTGCCGTTGCCCATGCCGTCGCTGATGGCGATAACGTGCTTGCCTGCTCCCAGTTCCATCGTCGAATAGCTGTCCCCGGATACAAGTCTGCCGTCCTTCGCGGCATGGGCCACCCCTTCACTGACAACATATCGTTTTGTGGACCCGAACACCACCCTTGCCTCGCTGCTGGCTGCGGACAGCTGGTGTACCTGTTTCACGACGATCGTTTCTTGTAAAATATCGGATAGTATCGGTGCGACGATTTTTTCCCCTTCGCTGTAATCATTGGACGGCAGATTGATTTCGATATCCACATTTCCTGCCTCCAGGCTGTAAATATCCACCGAATTCACATCGAGCCCGGCCTGTTGAATCGCTTCCGTAATCTCAAACTCCTGCTTATCATGCTCCTGCTTTTCCCGCTGCATATCCTTAGCGAAGTCTTCCATCACCTTTGAGACACCTTTCAGCTGATCAGCGACAAGTCTGCGGCTTTCCAGCAGCTGCTGCTTCAGATGCTTGCTCGCATAATGCTGGTTCAACTCATCCTTCATTGTCGCAATCACCCGTTCATCAATAATGCAGTGGTGACGCCATTGTGTCAAAAGCGTGCGGTTTGTCACGTCCCCCTCCCGCTCGCACTCACTCATGAGCAGTTCCATCAGACTGTACGTTTCATTAAATTTTTTTGCCCAGCACTGGTGTTTTTTCATGCAGGTTTGACACGTTTTTTCCGTCACCCGGCTTAAAAAAATATCCACCTCTCTTTCACGGTTCAATTTATCGCTGTTCGCTTCTGCAAGTGTAAAGCTCTTGGACAGGCTTAAAAAAAGGTTGGAAAACTGCTCCACTTTCCCGGCGGTTACATCCCGAATTTTCCGCAAATACTGCTGCTGCTCCTGGGAATGTTCTAATGTGCCTGGAATAAACTTGGACAATTGGGTTGTCCACTTTTTTGGCGTCGCCATAAATAAAGTAATTGCCAGAATGCTTTCATATAGTGAAAATTCCAGCTGCACCTGGTTCTCCCCATACATCCCCATCAGCAGCGTGGCAATCAGAAGTCCAAAAGCAGTGGAAATTTTTTTCCCTTCCTTCAGCAGCCCTCCCAACAGCCCTGAAAAAGCCAGGAGACTCATATAAAATAAGTTGGCGACATTGGCAAGGCTTAAAATAAGGCCGGTGACGACACCTACCGTCGATCCGATCGCCGCTCCCCCGACAAATGCAAAAATCAGCACAATATAACGGGCGATAATTTGTTCTACTGACAGTTCGTAAATCAGCCAACCTACCGTTCCAGTCATCAGCGACGCCAAAAGAATGACGAGGCAGACGATTTCTTCATGGCGAAGGGCGGCCTTCCTCTTCCTTTCCAAAACGATGGGCACGCTCTGAAAAAAAATCACTGTGATGATCATTGCCAGGCTGCCTTCAATACTTGCGGTCAGTACGTGATACCACGAATGCCCTTCCGAGACGAAAAAGCCGACATACCTAGAAACGGCAACCGCGCTGAAAACAGTGACCGGAATCATTTTTTTCTCGCCGAATACCCACAGCAGCAAGCCATGAAACATAAAGTAAAAAGCAATCGCAAGCATTGTGTGTCCGGCAAACGTAAACGATACACTTGCTGATCCAGCAAGCAAAGCTGTAACCGCCACTAAAGTACAGCTTCGTTTCCAATGCGAAACAGCTGCTAAAAACGGTACAACAAACGGCAGCAACTGCAACAGAATGACCGCCCTTCCCAATAAAAAGCCCAACGATAATATGATGACGGTTGTTTTCATGGACTGACCTGTTGTACTGTTTACTTTCGTTTCTTCTCTTTCACCAGCCGTTTTCAGACTGATGATATCATTCATCAGCATTGCGGCTTGTCCGCTTATGGCCCGTAAAGATAAACGATGCAACATGCTATACACCACCTACTTGTTCTATAGTGCTACTATTATAAACATGAATCGTTTATAGATTTTGTCAAAACAACTGCCCGTTCAAAAAAACTCTTCGACGAGAATCTGCCAATACCGTCCGGGATACCGCAGAAGCAACCGATCACTCGTTCGCAAAACACTTCAGCATAGGCCGGTTATTTTTCATTTTTCAGATAACGCGGATGACAAAACCGTTGCCATGACTGGCTTTTTGAACGACAACATCCTCTTCTCAGGAATTTGACGAAATTTCCTTTTGTATGGGCAAAATGACGAACATCCTCGCACGTTTTTTGGTATCATCGGGATTTGGCAAAATGTTCAGACAAAACAAACCGGATTTTCCTTTGCATTCACCCGAAATCGATATTTGTTATGAAAGAACGAGGAAATTTTCGCTACACAACTTCAAGCTTTCCTTTCTAAAAAATATGGGCAAAGAACTGGCTCAAGAGAAAAGTCGACAGTTTTAGTCGTGTTTGCTTAAAAGGCATGGAATGAAAGGTTTCACGGTCGTGGCAGTGTTCTGGTTCCGGCTTTTATCAGCCGTTTTTGAGGTTGGTTTGCCATGTTTCGGTTTGCCCTCATCAACCTTTCTTGAGGACATTTTAATGCTGTTTCGACTTCGGTTTGTCCTCATGAACGCTCCTTGAAGACAATCGACACCGTTTCAGACTACATTTTGTCCTCATAAACCCTGCTTGAGGACATTTTGATGCACGCCAGACTTCGATTTGTCCTCCCTTTTAAACAACAACTATAAGAGCGTGTTCAAAAAGGCAATGGTTCCTCTCAATGCAACCGTCTACGAGAAAACCACTCCTAGCCGGTTTGAAAAGAATGCATCGGCTCCACTCATTGTCTCTTTCTCTACAACCATAGCTTCGATGTATATCCAGGTGCCATCGCGCGCGATGACACGATGAGATAGCACACAGCTTCTCAGTAAAGTGAGGCTCATTGCATCGTATTTGTTGAAAAAGAATTAGAGCCGATCTTTTTGTACAAACACGATAAAAAAACTTGCAACTGTTTTTATACTGAAAATTGGAATATCGCTCTTTGGAAATACCGAAAAAACATGAGATACAAAACAGCCAGCGTTTGCAGATATGTGGATTGCTCGCACTCAAAAAAACACTTGTCCCATAAATTCAGACAAGTGTTTTAAACATACTTATTTATATCATTTAAGCAGCAAGATTATCCCCGTTTCGTGCTTCGACCTCCACGTTTAGATTCGGTGTTGCGTTTTAATGAGGCTAAACGTTCTTCGCTGTCCTTCAAGAAGCGATTCATTTTATCCTCGAAAGACAATGATTTTTGCGGCCGATTGACATTGTTACTGCGGGGGCCTTTCTTTGTCGGGCGCTTTTCTGAAGGTGGAGCTTCTTTTGCCTTACGAATAGAAAGACCGATTTTCCCGTCCTTTTCCACGTTTAACACTTTCACTTCAACCTCGTCACCTACGGTAAGGAACTCGTTGATATCCTTCACATAATTATCGGCAACTTCACTGATATGCACTAATCCCGTCGAACCGCCAGGCAATTCAACAAATGCTCCGAAATTGGTAATCCCAGTAACTTTCCCTTGCAACTTGCTGCCTACTTCAATGGACATGTAAGAAATGCTCCTCCTTAAAAATCATAAAAAATATCATTATTTATATATTATACAGAGATTGAAATATATGTGTCAATCTGAATAAGTAGAGGAACGAGGGATCTGAAACAGCGTTTCGCCCGGGAATGTAAGGAAAAAATCCCTCCTAGCAATTTCTGCTATATATTCCATATCCTGAAGTAATTCAATTTCTTCTTTCAACATTTCTTCCTTCTTTTGCAGTGAAAGAAGGTCGTTTTCCAACTCCTCGGATACTTGCTTTTGTTCTTGAATTGTTGCCTGCTGATTCACCAGCGTCGTTACGATAAAGACGGCAAAAATAATAATCACGCAACTAAAAACAAGCAGCCGCCTAATCAAACCTTTCCGTCGTCGTTGCCTTTGTTCATGGAGATAAGCCTGTTTATCCATGTATTCTGTTGTCAGGCGCCGTACTTTGTTGCTGTTTGGCTTATTCCTCATTCCTTGTCACCTCAGTTCATTATTACCTGAATTACGCCCTTCTTCAAGAGGAGGTTCAAGAAGTCCGGGAAACATTGGCATCTTCAGTGCGTTGTCTCTCCGCTGCTTCTGTTAGTCCTATTATGGGAGAATGTACAAACATATTTATACGAATACTTCGTCAATGAGACCTGTCGTTTTACCCGGCAGTCAGCAAATAGGCTGAAGGCTTCATCAGATGCTACCGCCGGAATTTGTTGAGAAATTTATTCCAAGTCTTTTTCATGGCACGAATCCATTGCAGCAATTTATTTTTTACTCTTCCAAAATACCGTTCGAACACCGGTGAAATTTGTTGCATGAGTTTTCGAAAAGGAAAGAGCGCGATTCGAAGGAGAAAAAGCAAAATATTCCATAGTGTTGTTAGTAATATCATACTTAACGAAAGGACGAGTTGCAATAACCATTTTATCGGCGTAATAATTAGGACTTTTATCGTCCGTGAAATCATTCGATACGTTCCTTTGCAGAAACCTATCAGCCATTCCAGCAATTGAAGAAATAGTTTTTCAAACAAGGCACGATAGATCGAGTATCCGAGTATCAGCGAAAGGATTAAATAGAATCGGACATCGCCGTTGTTGACTTGAAGGAGCACATAAAAGAAGATCAGCCCTTGCAATATCCAAAAGAGAACATCATTGATGACAAAGGTCCAGCGAAAACGCTTGGGACTCCCTAAAAAACGCTTGTACGTATCAAAGGATGCCCCAAGCCAGATTCCTGTTCCTGCGCTCGCCAGCATGGAGAGAAATTGCACTTCCAGCGTCACTTGAATAACTTCCCGAACAGACCTTTAGTTTTTTCGTGATGCTGATCCAAATAGACCAGATCGTCAATCCTGCCCTGAATGGAAACATTTCCCTGGTCTACATCAAGGTTTTTCATTTGCAGGTGCTGGCCTCGGATCGATAAAAAGCCCATATCTGTTTCCAGTAAAAATTCTTCGTTATCAAAGCTTTCCACTTGTTTTACCCCGGTGATGTCCAACGTTTTTCTTCCGCGCATCGTGATTTGATGATCTCCGGGCTTCCGGCCTTGTCCACCCATTGTATAATTATTGTAGGAATGATCCATTGATTTTCCCTCCTCAACCACTTTGCTACATGTCTATGAGCCGGCGGCAGGGAATAGAACAAGCCTTAGGGAATTCTTTTCCCGGCGTTCGGGACTTGATAATAAAAAATTCGGTTAATTATCGGCGAATTAGGAGAAATTATCTGCTGTTGTTTGTTAAACAGGTTTTTTTGAAAAAAAGAAGGGTTTTGTTGGAAATGAATCGAACGTGTTCAAAAAGGCAATGGTTCCACTTGATGCATCGTGTTTGTTCAATATAGATAAAAGCCGATCTTTTTGAACAAACACGATATAGTTAGAAATGTTTTTAGGGGGAGGAACGATCATGCAATGGCTGCAACCAACGTCGGAAAATCTCATTGAGGGGTATGATGAACCGCAAGGAAAACTGAGTATTAACAGGGTGGAAAGCAAACAGATTACAAGCAATACGATTATCTCTGATTTTTTTGTCATGCTGAACAGTTTTGGAGAGCCGGGGGTTACTCCGTTACCTGCGCCTGACGAAAAAGTATATCATCGAATCATGGAGGAAATTGCTCCTTATTTTGAACGGATTCTAATCATAAAAATTAACAATAAAATTATAGAGGTGTCTTTGCAGCACGTAAAAAAAGAAGCTTTAACCATCCTAAATAACAAAGCTGTCCATCCGGTACTTAATGAGTTTTTTCACGGTGAAGCTGATAAAAGTGGTTACAATCTATTTGGTCAGGTTCCCAATCGTTCCGTTTACAAGGTGCTTCCCCATTTCATCGACCCGCTCGAGGACCCGGAAGTGCAGCAGTTGTTTGACTTTTTAAAAGAGATGTTTTCGCTGAAAAAGTATATCGTCTTTCCTCCAAAATATTGGTCTTTATCCGATGAACTGAAACAATTACAGGCGATTCGCTTTGCTGCTCACTATTGTCAAGACGTATATTTATGGGTGGATAATGATACGGAAAGGATATTCGAAATTCAATTTAAATTTTGAGAGCGCAATCATCATGGTGATGGATTTGGGGATTCCAATAAAAAAACGCTCTTTCTAAACAAACTACGCTTAAAAATCTGGTCATCGTGTTAGGATAAGTGATCTGTTTTGTATATTAGAAAAAAAAAGAAAAGTAGAAGTATTTTAGAAAAGAATGTGGAAATTAACATTTGAGAAGATGCTGTTTTTAGAATTTATCGAAAAGGAGGATAGTTGTTAAGACATTAAATATTAAGAAAATAGGAGGAGATTATGATGCGCAAAAAATTTTTTAGTTTCATTTTTTTACTCGTTTCCTTTTTGATTGTCAGCAACGTGATTTTTGCCGAAACAATGTAACTGAAGAACCTGCTTATAAGCCTGGAGAAATCCTGGGAAGTAGCACTGTTGACTGGTTGAAAGATGGTGAAGTTGCTGATTCTGGAAAAGGTGGAGAAGATTCCGATGTCTCGATACAAATTGTTGCCGGTTCAAGCTTAGGTTGTAGTGTAAATGGTGGTTATTTAGGTGGACAATTGTGTAATTGGTCAATTACTGCAACTGAAAATATAACTTATTCAAATGTCAAAGTATAATAATACAAAAACATCATGGTTTTTTAAGTGGAGGATGGAAAGATTACTCCTCTAGAAGCTTTAATTATCCGATTACAAAGTCGTTTAAAACGATAAGAGACCAGGCGCATTTCAATTTACCTAAAGGAAAGTATAGAGTAAAGTTTGGCGGTAGTTTCACAACAGGAACTGGAGTTTATTATCCTGGTTTTGGTATCTATCAGACATTTGAAGTAAGCCAACAATTGGAGGAAAATCATGGAATGGCTGCAACCAACGTCGGAAAATCTCATTGAGGGGTATGATGAACCGCAAGGAAAGCTCGATATTGACAGGGTGGAAAGCAAGCAGATAACGACAAATACGATTATCTCTGATTTTTTTGTCATGCTGAATTGTTTAGGGGAACGGACAGTCTCTCAGTTACCTGCGCCTGACGATAAAGTATATCATCGAATCATGGAGGAAATTGCTCCATATTTTGAACGGATTCTAATCATAAAAATAAACAATCAAATAATAGAGGTGTCTTTACAGCACGTAAAAAAGGAAGCTTTAACCATCCTAAATAACAAAGCTGTCCATCCGGTACTTGATGAGTTTTTTCACGGTGAGGCTGATAAAAGTGGTTACAATCTGTTCGGTCAGGTTCCCAATCGTTCCGTTTACAAGGTGCTTCCCCATTTCATCGACCCGCTCGAGGACCCGGAAGTGCAACAGTTATTCGACTTTTTAAAAGAGATGTGTTCAGTGACAAAGGACTTTGGTTTTATTCTCAAGCCTTGGCTTTTATCCGATGAACTGAAACAATTACAGGCGATTCGCTTTGCTGCTCACTATTGTCAAGACGTATATTTATGGGTGGATAATGATACGGAAAGGATATTCGAAATTCAATTTAAATTTTGAGAGCGCAATCATCATGGTGATGTTTCCCCTAAATGCGCCGGCAGTGAAAAAACCGCTTAATGGACGGCTAAAAAAACAGCGGCACTATCGAGGGTACTGAAAAAAAGTGCTTTTTCCCATTTTCTGTACAAGCCATACCTTACAAAAAAGTTCCGAGCTGCTTCATCGTGTCATTGGGAGCGATGGCACTTGGATGTTGCAGAGGAAGAGACAGCATGTAGCCACTGCAGCCTAAATCATAAGCACGGAAAAATTGAATTTGTATTTTTTCAACAGGTCTAAGCATTTTCTTTGCCAGCCTTGTTTCGGGGATGTCGCCATTTTTTTTTGCGACATCCCCGCCATTTCTTGCGGCGGTTGCTATTGCTTGTTGCCTGCGACACCGCCAGCCTATTCGGTAATGCGCTCCTCTTTGATGATGGTATAAAGGCTTGCCGCATCTTCTTTTCTGGCGGATTCCTCCAGACGGTCGACGCGGGCGACTACATTTTTTTGCCCGAATTGAATGATCATTTCATCGCCGACTTTAACGATGGAACCGGCCTTCGCTGGTTGTCCGTTGATCTGGACTCGCCCCTGGTCGGCCACTTCCTTTGCCATCGTCCGCCTTTTAATTAATCGTGATACCTTTAAAAACTTGTCCAATCTCATATCACTAACCCCTTTCCGGTAAATTACTCCACTTGCTTCGCTTCGTTCCAAAGCGCATCCAGCGTTTCAAGCGACTGGTCGGCGGCGTTTTTTCCAGCTTCATAAAGCCGCTTTTCAATATACTGAAAACGCCGAATGAATTTCTCATTCGTTTGCCGCAGTGCCTCTTCGGGATCAATGCCGTGAAACCTCGCTAAATTAACAAAAACAAACAGCACATCTCCCAATTCCTTCGCCGCCGCTTCGGCATTTCCCTGCCGCGTCTCCTGAAGCCATTCGGCCAGCTCCTCCTGCAGCTTCATCCACATCGGCGCTTCGTCGTTCCAATCAAAACCGACCTTCGCTGCTTTTCTCTGAATTTTATCCGCCTTTGCAAGGCTCGGGAGCGATGACGGGATGCCCGCTAAAATCGATGGGAAATCTGCCGGTTCACCTGGCTCCCCTTTTTCTTCCCGTTTGATTTCTTCCCACTGAGCAACGACTTTTTCCGCGTCACCGGCCGTTGCATCACCAAAAACATGGGGATGACGCCTGATCATTTTTTCCGTGAGCGTTTCAATAATATCCTCGATCGTAAAAACCCCGTCGTCTTCCCCGATCTGGGCATGGAGCATCACTTGTAACAGAACGTCGCCAAGCTCTTCCACTAAATGGTCGTCGTCTCCTTCATCAATTGCTTCCAGAACTTCATATGCCTCTTCCAGCAAGTACTTTTTCAAGGATGGATGGGTCTGCTCTTTATCCCACGGACAGCCGTCCGGACCGCGAAGCTCCGCAATGACGTGCCGCAAACGACTAAATTCTCGCGCCAATAATGCCTCATCCGTTACCGGCGGCACATAAACGGCCGTTAAGTTATTCAGCGTCGCTGCGCGGTCGAGTTCATAAAGGGGGACTGCTTCCATTCTTTCGCCGGAAGTTCCCGCTGCCGTCACAATTTTAACGGGATAGTCATCCGGCAGCTTCTCCATTAGTGTAAGCTTCACCTCGGAGGCAACCAGCTGATCATAGACCTGGGCAATGATCATGTGCTGGTGGATTTGCAGCATATCCCGCTGCAAACTTGTACCGTCCAGCAGCTGAAATCCGTCGATGGGATCTATTTTCAAGGAGGCGAACAACGGGTCGAGAAAGCTTTGGCCTCCGGCAATATGTACATCCACCACTCCGTTTTTTTCGTGTTCGAGAAGCAGTTGCACCGTCGCTTCCGCCACCAGCGGGTGCCCCGGAACGGCATAGACAATCGGGCCATTTTCCGCTTCCTTCAGGAGGGAGTGGCAGATCGCTTCATAGACATCATGAAACTGGTCGTGGGCTTCATAAATGTCGTCAAAGCTTGTATATGTCATTCCTTCCGCTTTCAACTGCGCAACGACAGGATGATTTTCCGTACGCACAAAGCATTTTTCCACTGCTTTCAGTTTCCGATATATTCCGACCGGAAGCTGGTCAAGATCACCAGCTCCCAAGCCGACAATCGTGATTACATTTTTCATTGCTTATCACCCCTGACATGATGTATTTCATTTGTTCCGATGCGGAAGAAGCGTTGGCAATTTCGGGAGAGTATTCCATTCTTCTTCATCAAACACAGCTATGTACCAAATGGTAAAAATAAACAGTATGACTCCTGACACCGCGCCGCTCATCGCCAAGATACTGTGTGCAGTCCGCGAGACATGAATGCCGCCGTCAAAAAACAGTTTCATCATAGCGAACTGGAGAAGCTTGACACCTCCGGCCATGGCGCTCAACGAAAACAACCACTTCAACCAAAACGATCGTTCAAACGGGGGAAAAACAGCTTGTTTACGCATGTATAACATCGTAAGGGCTGCGATAAGTAAAAACGAAACAGACGTTGCAGCAGCCGCTCCTTCCATCCCGAAAACAGGCACCGCCCAATAGTTGCCTATTCCTTTCAGCACAATGCCGAGCAACAGGAATCCTGCCGCTATTGCTGCTTTACCGACAGCATGTAACAGCGCGGCGCATGTCATATAAACAGCACCGAACAACACGGTGAACGACAGTAGCTGGAGCGCTGTATCTCCGGAGCTATCTGTAAACAGCATCGGATTGAGATGATCCATAATGCTGATTAAACCAATGGCGGCAGCGCCCCCAAATACGAGACAGATTTTCAGCGATTGCCTGACGTATATGCGCACCGTTTGCTTGTCACCGGCGGCAAATGCTTTACTGATGAACGGTATCGCTCCGTAAGAAAATGCAGTGGTTACAACTGCCCCTAATTGAATTAACGGCCAGCCCCGGTCGTAAATGCCTTTAGCAATTAGCGCTTCCTCTTTCGGTACTCCGCTTAAGCGTAAATGCTGAACAACGGAAAGGGCATCATAGAGCTGAATAAGGATCAGCGCCATCGCACTGGCGGACACTAAAACCCCTGTGATAAACAGTTCCTTTACATCCTTTTGCCACTCCTCATAAAAAAGAACGGTACCCTGCTTCCGCTTGTTTTCCGGGGGCAGCTGCTTTTTTCGCCTGTACATCAGCATCACTATAATACCGGCAACTCCTCCGGCAAATGCCCCGAGACCGGCTGAGGTGCCTGCCAGATATGGTTGCCCAAGATTCATTGTCCAGGCAGCAACCGCTAAAATAACAAGGACTCTCACCACTTGTTCACTGACCTGGGAAACCGCCGCAGGGAGCATGTTGCCAACCCCTTGATAGTATCCGCGCCCCACGGATAAAAAAGCAATAAGAAAAAAAGGAAGGCTCAACCAGCGGAGTGGCGTGTTTAATTGCGGGTCCCCCATGAGCTGCGCGACAGCATCTGCAAAGACAAACAACATTCCGCCAAGGACTCCGTTAAACAGAAACAGTGTCCAGAACATCAGGACGAGCCGTTGTGAGCAGCGTTCTTTTGCTTGTTCCTGCGCTGTCATTTTCGCAATCACCAGCGGAAAGCCGTAGGTTCCCAAGACGAGGGCAATACCGTATACAGGGTACACTTGCTGGTAGACGTAGTACCCGATATCCCCGGTCATGTTTTGATAAGGCACTTTGTATACAGCACTCAGTAATTTCGCAATAAATGCGGCCATTGATAGATAGAGCGCCCCTTTTATCCAGCCTTTTGCTTCTGCTTTTTCCACTGCATACTCCTTCTCCCCGTTGCTTATCCATATCTCCGTTATTATAGCATAAGTGGAAAACCGCAGCTGAATAAAAGGAAAAGATAAAAACGGCCCCAGCCCGCTGGAATACTACAGGGCTAAAGCCGTTCGGTTGCATATTATTTCCTTTTTCCTCCTGTCCAAAGGAGGGACCTTATTTATTGTTCATCCACTCGTCCAAATTTTTTATCATTCAACATTATTGCTCCATTTGCCTTGCTAAAAATCCTGCGGCGGTTTCCGCAAGCTTCCTTTCCACATCCCCCATCGCATTTGCTTCTTTCCCAATCAACACGACAGCTCCGATGGGATCCCCGTTCGCTATGATCGGCGCGATGCAAAAACCGTTTACCTGCTCTTTCGAATCCCCAGCTAGAGGATACTCGCCCGCTTGTGTTTCCAGTGCTGTTTTACGTTCGTTCATCGCATTTTCCACAAGATCACCGATCGCTTTATTCTGGTATTCCTTTTTCGATCCGCCGGCTACCGCTATGTAGGAGTCGCGGTCCGCAATCAGTACGATATGGTTTAAGCTGTCATATAATGCTTCAGCATACTCCTTTGCAAAGTCTCCAAGCTCGGAAATAGGGGAATACTTTTTTAAAATAACTTCTCCGTCCCGATCGACAAAGATTTCTAGTGGATCTCCTTCACGAATGCGCAGCGTACGGCGGATCTCTTTTGGAATAACTACACGTCCTAAATCGTCAATCCGTCTTACAATACCAGTTGCTTTCATACTCACGTTGCCTCACTTTCCTTGTTGTATTAACATCGATGGTGCATGCAAGTATTTTAATTAGCTGAATCTTGTCCTTATTATTAAACGAAAATAAAGAACTATTCACCAAAAGTTGAATAAAATTGTTTAAATTCCTTTATACCTGGAAAAAACTTTTAAGTATGAGTTCAAAAAGGAGGACATATCAGAGACAAGAAAGTCGAGGCGCGGCAACCACGGGCAGCTCGCGTACACAGGACGTACGCGAGCTGCCCGGGTAACACAACGATGACATTCGCGGGCGCTGTTTCCCGGATTTTTTGAACATTCTCTTTAAGAGCGCTTTATGAGGATAAAGCATAGCCGGGTCAATGAAAAATTGTCCTCAAAAGCACTTCACAAACACAAAAAACATTGCCTATCTATCGCTACCTTCTTAGGGGTTTCGCACCCTTTTTCGAGCCACGCTAATTCTTATTCGTTACCATTCGACGACTCCGATGGCCGTTTCGGGTATGATTAACTTCTATTTGTTAACGTTCAGCCGCTTCCAAGGCTGTTTCGGCCACGATTAGCTCCTATTCGTTAACGTACGGCCGCTTCCAAGGCTGTTTCGAACACGATTAGCTTCTATTCGTTAACGTTCAGCCGCTTCCAAGGCTGTTTCGAACACGATTAGCTTCTATTCGTTAACGTTCAGCCGCTTCCAAGGCCGTTTCGAACACGATTAGCCCCTATTCGTTAACGTTCAGCCGCTTCCAAGGCTGTTTCGAACACGATTAGCTTCTATTCGTTAACGTTCAGCCGCTTCCAAGGCCGTTTCGAACACGATTAGCCCCTATTCGTTAACGTTCGACAGTTCCAAATCCTTTTTCAGGCATGATTAACTTCTTTTCATTGCTTTCCACAACCACTTTCGGGGACGACGATCTTTCACAACACATCTTTTCGTGACAGACCTCGAATCTCCTTAGCTAAGTACCGCCCTATGCGCCTGCATTCCTGCAAACAACATTTCAGGTTGTTGTTTGGGCTTTCGAGCTGTCTACTTTGTCCTTTTGAACTTCATCAAGCCTGGTAAGCACCGTCTCTAAAATGTCCAAATACGATTCATCCGACAGCCCTTTCCGTTTGACGTGAATGATAATTTGATTTTTCATCATGGACAGATTCAATTTATTGGAAATCCGGTTTACAAGGGAAAACAACTTGGCGCCATCCGTTCTCTCCGTCGTTTCCTGACTCAGGGTGACTTTGCATTCCTTGTTTTTCTCAATGATTGACTCGATGTTTTCCTGTCTCCCGTACTGCCGGATTTTTGCCACGCTGAAGAGATAGCCGACTTCTTTCGGATAATCTCCGAAGCGGTCTATCATTTCATTTTGCAGGTCAAGGATATCCCTGTGCGATTCGATGGACCGGAACCGCTTGTACATATCAATCTTTTGCTTCGAATCAGGGATGTAGGCTTCGGGAATATACGCATCCACCTGGATATCGATTTCCACGTCCGGGCGCTTTTGCTGTTGTTGCCGCTGCTGCTGCCTTTCACTTCCCGGCACACGGGTTTTTCGCTCATCAATCGCTTCTTTCAACATTTGCGAGTACAGGTCGAAGCCGACAGAAGCAATAAAGCCGTGCTGTTCCGCCCCAAGCAGGTTCCCTGCTCCGCGGATCGATAAATCTCGCATGGCAATCTTAAAGCCCGAGCCAAGCTCAGTAAATTCTTTGATAGATTGCAGACGTTTTTCTGCCACTTCGGTAAGGACTTTATCCCGTTGATGGGTGAAATAAGCATAGGCTACCCTGTTTGACCTGCCGACACGACCCCTGAGCTGATAAAGCTGGGAAAGGCCCATTTTATCTGCATCATAAATAACCAATGTGTTGACATTCGGAATATCCACACCTGTTTCAATAATCGTTGTTGTTACAAGTACATCCGTATTCCCTTCCAGAAAATCGAGCATAATCGCTTCCAGCTCGGTTTCCGTCATTTTTCCATGGGCGTACCGGACATTGGCATCAGGCACCATCATGGCGATTTTATCAGCCATTGAATCGATATCTTCCACCCGATTATACAGGAAAAAGATTTGCCCGTCCCTCGCCATTTCCCTTTCAATGGCTTCCCGGACTAAGCCGTCGCTGTGTTCCACCACATACGTCTGCACGGGAAACCGGTTTTCCGGCGGTGTTTCAATCACGGAAAGATCGCGGACCCCCAGCATCGACATATGCAATGTCCGCGGAATTGGCGTAGCTGTTAACGTCAGCACGTCCACGTTCGCTTTTAATGTTTTAATCTTTTCTTTGTGCGTGACTCCGAAGCGTTGTTCTTCATCGACGATCAGCAACCCTAAATCCTTAAATTGAATATCCTTTGACAACAAGCGGTGGGTCCCGACGACAATGTCGACATTGCCGTGCTTCAAGCCTTTAATTGTCTCATTTTGTTCCTTTCTTGTACGAAAGCGGCTGAGAAGTCCGACATTCACCGCAAAGTCCTGAAAACGTTCACGAATCGTTTCGTAATGCTGTTGCGCCAGGATCGTTGTCGGAACAAGCATGGCAACTTGTTTTCCATCCATTACCGCTTTAAAAGCAGCGCGGAGTGCCACTTCCGTTTTTCCATAACCTACATCGCCGCATAACAGGCGATCCATCGGACGCTCCAGCTCCATGTCCTTTTTAATTTCCTCAATCGCCCGCAACTGGTCTTCCGTTTCCTGATATGGGAAAGCGGACTCGAACTCCCGCTGCTCCGGACCGTCTTTCGAAAAAGCATAGCCGGTGCTTGCTTCTCTTTCCGCATATAATTTGATCAAATCATCCGCAATATCCTGCACGGAGGAGTGCACCTTTTTCTTTACTTTTTTCCAATCATTCCCTCCCAGCGCGTATAGCTTTGGCTCCTTCTCTTCGGATCCGACGTATTTCTGCACTTGATCAATTTGATCTACTGGTACATACAGATTGTCATTGCCCGCATAGGAGATATGCATGTAATCTCTGTGAATTCCTGCAACCTCAAGGGTTTGAATGCCGAGATATTTACCGATGCCATGGTTGACATGAACGACCCAATCCCCGACACTCAATTCCGAATAATTTTTTATTCTTTCCGCATTGGAAAGCTTCTGCTTCCGCTTCGGTTTTTTTGTTTTTTTCGTAAAAACTTCTTCTTCGGTAATCGCAATCATTCGCTGCATTTGAAGCTCAAAGCCGGACATAAGATGCCCTGTCACGATTTGCGCTTGACCGCGGATCGGCGCCTGATCAGCCGATGTCATTGCCGCTTCAATCTCATAATCTGTCAGTACCTGCTTCATTCGCTCCGCCCGATCCTCGTTGCCACAAACGAAGGTGATGGAATAATTGGCATCCTTCCATCGATCGACTTCGCTCTTTAGCAAATGGAGCTGTCCGTGGAAGTTTTGCATCGATTTGCTTTGAATGTTGACAATATTTTTTGGATTCGTATTTGGAACATGCCGCAAAAATAAGCTTAAATAAATCCTTGCATGATTTGTTTCCTGAAACAGCTGATCCCAGCTCTTGGACAAATGGAGATCGGAAACATACGCCCCCTGGCTGATCATTGCTGTATGCCATTCTGCTTCTTCTTTCTCAAGGCTTTTCGCCATTTCCTGTACTCGGCTGACTTCGTCTATAAAAATAGAACAGTCCTTCGGCATATAATCTAGCAGCGTATATTGTTTTTCATAGAAAAGCGCCATGTATTTATACATAGAATCAAACGTTGCTTTTTCTTTTAACCACGTAATTTCCTGCCCGACATGCTCAGCCATTTTTTCCTTCACTGCAGCATCCTTTACCTTCTTTAAGCTGTTGGCCAGCGCGGTTTCCAGCCTGCCGGCTCCTTGAAAGTAGTGCTCTTCTTCAAGGAGCACTTCTCTCGCTGGTCCGATCTGCACGGTTTTTATTTGTTCCAATGACCGTTGTGTTTCCACATCAAAATAGCGAATGGAATCTACTTCCGTATCAAATAGTTCGATACGTACAGGATTTTCTTCTGTTAATGGATAAATATCAATAATCCCCCCGCGAACACTGAAGTTTCCAGGGGAAGTTACCATGTCAACACGCTGAAAGCCCATTAATATCAGTTCCTGAAACGTTTGATCCAGCTGAATTTCTTTGCCCAACTCAAAAACTAACTGACACCGCTTCCACAGGGAGACTGGTGGCAGCAGCCGCCTTACCCCGGCTATCGGTGAAATAATAATGGCATTTTTGTTTGCTGTCCACTCATTCAGCGCTTCAATCCGCTGACTTCGCATCTCTGGGCTTGCAACAGCGATTTCCGATGCTATCAACTCATTGACCGGATATAAATAAACGTTCTCTTCACCAACAAGAGACGACAAATCGTCATACAGTTTTTGGGCCTGAAATAAATTATGAGTAATGACAAGTTGGGAACGGCTTGTTTTATCGAAAATTGCGGCAAGCAAAAGAGACCTAGCCGAACCAGCTAAGCCCGATACCATTTGTTCTGATAGATTGGCTTCCAGTCCCTCGATAATACTCGTTACGTCGTCCCCGTGGCAAAATGTATTCATAAACCCTTTCACAGTCATTCCCCCCTCTTTTCCTCTCGTTTTTCCTTTTCCTGTTTATCAAGCATAAAAACGCTTTGGTACACTGCACCAAAGCTTGTCGAATGATGTCTTCAATGAAGAAATGACTCCAACGAATGATAATCCGGGTGTTCACGCAATGTTTTTTCACAGTCTTCACAAATCACTTTTACCAGACGGTGACCGTGGGAATCAAATGCAATCATATCCTTACGCTCCTCACTAGTCAATTGGTGAAAACCCAACCGTTCCTCATCCGCTTCCCAATCGCTCAGCTTTCCAACACTTTTACGACAATGTCGACAATAATAATGAATGGCCATCCTGCCCCTCCTCCTATTCTATGCATCCATTCCTCCGGTTATTATGAACAGATGGAGATGGGATTATGCAGGGCAGAACCACTATTAGAGGATGTTCAAAAAGTCCGGGATACAGCGCCTGCGAATCTCAACGCCCGCGTTGTCTCTCCGCTGCTCACGTACGTCTTGTGTACGCTGCGCTGCTTGATCCTGCCGCGCCTCGATCTTTTTGTCGCTGTTGTGTCCTCCTTTTTGAACACACTCTATTATTTATTATAGACATTCATTACTTTTATAAACGTGTCACTCGTCCAGGCAACAACAGCTTCGGCAGACTTTTGAACTGCCTCGTTAATCGCGGTTCGCTCTTCAGCGAATGGCTTGCCTAAAACGTAGTCGGGGACAGGCTCCCCTTTAGGCGGCCGGCCAACGCCAACGCGAATGCGATTAAACGCTTCGGTGCCGATATGGGCAATAATCGATTTCATTCCATTATGACCGCCTGCACTGCCTTTTTGCCGCAAGCGGACCGCTCCCGGCCCCAAATCTAAATCGTCGTAGATAACGACGAGATTGTTGGGCTCAACGCGGTAAAATTTCATGAGCGGCGCAACGGACTCTCCCGACAAGTTCATATATGTCAACGGCTTTAGAAGAATAATTTTTTCCCCATTGATCATCTTTTCACCATAAACGCCTTTAAACTTTGATTTATTCAATTCTATTCCTAATTTTTCTGCACACAAATCGATGACATCAAAGCCAACATTGTGGCGAGTGCCATCGTATTTCATCCCCGGATTCCCGAGACCTGCGATCAATTTCACTTGCTTGTCCCCGCTTTCCCTGTCTTGCCTGCCTTTAAGAGGATGTTCAAAAAGTCGGGGAAACATTGCCTGCGAATCTCGTTGTTGCGCTGTCTCTCCGCTGCTCACGTACGGAACTGTACGCTCCGCTGCTCGAGCCTGCCGCGCCCCGACCTTCTTGCCACTGTTATGCCCGCCTTTTCGAACGTGCTTTTTAAACAAGTTTTTCCACAGCATTGATATTAACCCCTTGTAACAGTATATTGCAACCTATGCTTATATTGTATAGGCCGCTGGAGGATGCTGTCAAAAACAAATGAGAGATATTTGGAAAAGTAGATCAGCCGTCACATCGTTCAACACAGTGCTCAGGCAAATTTCTTAGAACACGGATTCATCAAGCGGCGCAAGGGAGGAAAACGATTGCTTTTTTTCATATCCATATAAAACTCCCGAGAGCAGACAACAAAACACAGATGAAAATCAGGTCTAAAGACTCAGGGACTACCAAGTAACATGGGATGGTCTCAAACGGGGATTTTTTCATTTTGAGACCACCCCCGAAGCAATAAGCGAAGCCGCTGCAGCTTTTCAAAAGCCCGATAGGAGTGGTTTTTTCCTATCGGGCGTGCAGCGACGAGCACAGCTACGATGCCTTTCACATCGAGTTGTCTCGACGGATCGTCATCGAAGCTGTGCTTGCAGAGGAAGAGACAAGCACGGAGCCATTGCCCTGATATTTTTTTTATAGTTTTGACTTTTGACACAGCCCCGATAGGAGCGTTCTTTCCTATCGGGTGCGCTGCAATCGAACCGCTTTTGCTTGTTCATGTTGCCTCTTCACCTGGAGATATACGTTTAGAAAGCCCGTGATTTCGCTTTCTTGAATCTCAACCTTCTTCCGTCTCTTCCTTCATTTCCGGTTCTGCCGCGGCCTCAGGTTCATCTCCTTGAGGTGCTTCTTCCGGCGTCTCAGCCGGTGGGAGGATCGAGAGCAGAACTTCTTCCGGTTCGTTGTTAATCTGGAATTTGTCCCCTCCAGCGATATCCTTTACTTGTAATGTTTCGTTGATATCCAATGCAGAAACATCCACTTCCAGCGACTCCGGTATATCAGCAGGCAACGCCCGAACGGATACCTCAAACAAAGCCTGCTGCAGCACTCCGCCGTTCTTAACCCCGGCGGCTTCTCCAACAATCGTTACCGGGACAGCCACATCGATCTCGCTCTTCATATCCACGGCATAAAAATCAACGTGAAGAATTTCGTTTTTTAATGTATCCGACTGAATATTGTATATCATCACATCCGTTTGTCTTCCGTTAAGGTCCAGCTTAAAGACACCATTTTTCCCGTTTTCTTTAAGTGTTTTCTGAAGCGCTGCTTCATCAACGGTCACCGGTTCATTTCCAAAGGCTTTGCCGTAGATTACGGCTGGAACACCGCCTTCATTACGAATCCTCGTGAGCTGCGATCCCCGTCGGCCGGAGCGCTTCGCCGCCTGTAATACTGTCATGTATTTCACACCATCCTTTTTGAACACATGTTTATCATGTAATTGAACATACTCTTTTTTAATGTTCTTCCCAAAAAGGGGTGTTTTGAAACATAGTCAACAAGAAAAACGAAAGACTGCTGCGGCCTAAGTAAACAACCTGCTTACGGAACGCTCCTCGTGAACGTGAATGATGGCTTTCGCCAACAGCGGCCCAACGGATAACTGCGTAATTTTATCAAGCTTTTTATCTTCAGACAACGGAATCGTGTTCGTTACGACCAGTTCTTTTATTTTTGAATTTTCAATTCTTTCAATAGCAGGTCCTGATAACACAGGGTGCGTGCAGCAAGCATATACTTCCTTCGCACCGTTTTCGATCATCGCGTTTGCGGCAAGTGTAATCGTACCTGCTGTATCGATAATATCATCGATAAGAATCGCCGTTTTTCCATCGATATTTCCGACAATGTTCATCACTTCGGCCACGTTCGGCTTCGGTCGCCGTTTATCGACAATAGCGATCGGCGCCTTTAAGCGGTCCGCCAATTTTCGGGCTCTCACAACACCACCGTGGTCAGGAGACACAATGACAATATCATCAAAGTTTTTGCTTTGGAAATAATCCGCTAAAATCGGAACACCCATCAGTTGATCGGACGGAATATCGAAAAAGCCTTGGATTTGTGTTGCATGCAGATCTAGGGTTATGACGCGGGATGCTCCTGCAGTTTCGAGTAAATTTGCCACCAGCTTCGCTGTGATTGGCTCGCGGGAACGGGCTTTTCTGTCCTGACGGGCATATCCGTAATACGGCATGACGACATTGATGGTTTTGGCAGAAGCGCGCTTTAATGCATCAATCATAATTAACAATTCCATAATGTGTTCATTGGCAGGGGACGAAGTAGACTGGATGACAAAAATATCACATCCGCGGATGCTTTCTTCGATATTAATTTGAATCTCGCCGTCACTGAATCTTGAAACGGAGCACTTCCCCATTTCCAAGCCGATGATATCTGTGATTTCATGTGCTAAATCACGATTTGAATTTAAGGTGAATACTTTTAAGTTATCGTCTCCATACAGAGCCATGGTTGTGTTGACCTCCAATAATTTCACTTAATTATTTTTTTTGACATATCCTTCTTTATTCGTCTGGCGCTGGCGGGCAATTGCCAGTGCTTCTCCAGGTACATCTTCCGTGATCGTCGAGCCCGCTGCCACGAATGCATCCTTGCCTACGGTAACCGGTGCAATCAAATTTGTATTGCAGCCGATGAATGCTCCGTCTTCAATTTTTGTCAAATATTTATTTTTCCCATCATAGTTCACAGTTATGGAGCCGCAACCAACATTTACATGATCACCGATTTCGGCGTCTCCTAAATAGCTTAAATGGGACGCTTTGCTCCCTTCACCCATGACTGCTTTTTTTAATTCGACAAAGTTGCCGACTTTGACATGATCGCTTAACTGTGTTTTTGGCCGTAAATGAGCGAATGGTCCGATGGAAACAAGGCTGCCGACATCGCTGTCAAGAACAACACTTTGCCTTACCGTTGTCTCATTTCCGATTTTGCTGTTTTCAATTTCTGTGAAAGGACCGATGGTACAGCGTTCACCGATGATTGTCTCTCCTTTGATGATACATCCCGGATAAAGTACCGTTTCTCTTCCAATCTTCGCATCCGCGGAGACATAAGTTTGAACAGGATCGATCATCGTTACACCGGCTCTCATCAGCTTCTCGTTGATCCGCTGCTTCATTAACGACTCCGCCTTGCTCAAAGCAACCCGGTCATTGACTCCGATTGTTTCGTTGAAATCCGGCGACTGATACGCAGCGATCAGCTCTCCTTGAGCCCGCAGTATTTCAATTACATCCGGCAAGTAATATTCTCCTTGAACGTTATCGTTTTTGACCTGCTTTAAGGCAGCAAACAATGCTTCGTTATCAAAGCAGTACGTACCGGTGTTGATCTCTTTTACGAGTCGTTCTTCGTCGGAAGCATCTTTGTGTTCAACAATTTTTTCAACGGCCCCTGCCTGATTCCGCAAGATTCGCCCGTAGCCTGCCGGATCATCGGCAACAGCTGTCAAAATTGTCGCTTTGGCCTTTCTCTGCTCATGCTCGTGCAGCAGTGCTTCAATCGTTTCGCGTGTGATTAACGGCGTATCTCCGCATAAAACAACCGTTGTGCCGCTCTCCCCGTTTAACAATCCTTCCGCCCGCATGACGGCATGACCAGTCCCAAGCTGCTCTTCCTGTAATACGTAAGAAACATCTTGTCCCAACTGATCTTTCACCATTTCCGCACCGTGACCGACTACCGCAATCATCCGGCTGATGCTGCATTGCTTCAGCTCGTCGACAATATGCTGGACCATCGGCTTGCCGCATACCGGGTGCAGTACTTTATATAGATCAGACTTCATCCGCGTGCCTTTGCCGGCAGCTAAAATGACAGCGTATCGATTATTCATAAATTACCTCCAAGGGCTCTTTTTCCATTACGAATATATCTTATATTCCCGCTTATTTCAAGATAGTCCCTTGTGCAATCAACACGATTCATCAATAATCACTAGGACCGCCGAACATGAAAAAAATTTTTAGCCGGCATCGCCAAGCGTCAACTTGCGTGTAAGATGTGTAAGATGCGCAAGGTGCGACTACCCGTCGCACAAAAATAAACCTAGCCAATTACTGGCCAGGTTCTCCGTTCACCATTTAAGAAGCTCCCGCTTCTTCCAACTCTATTTCTTCTCCTGCACGTTCATATTCAGCCAAAACCGCCGCCTGAATTTTTTCACGGGTTTTTGAAGATATAGGATGTGCAATATCTCTAAATTCGCCGTCCGGGGTGCGCTTGCTCGGCATAGCTACAAACATGCCGTTATTGCCGTCGATAACGCGAATGTCGTGTACAACAAATTCATCATCGATGGTAATAGATGCGATTGCAAGCATGCGACCTTCCGTGTTAACACGGCGAAGTCTCACATCTGTTACTTCCATATCTGCCACCACCTTTACCCAAAATAGATAGATTCTTTTATTCGAATTCTACATTTTGTATGCGTATTCCTTCTTTTTTGTAGAAAAAAAAGGTAAATTAATATATATTAAAAAAAACTTCATAATTTATTCAAAAAGTGACAAAAGCCACCGTTAACGGATGGCTGAAAGGTTAGTTGTCTTCGAAAGAAAAAGCTTTATTGAAAATATTTCCCGGTTCCACTTTGATCCATTTTGTCCTCATGTCCATCTCCGAGAGCTTTGTTAATGACACGTAGTCTTCCACCAGCTTTTCCTCCTCGTGTATTGCTTCTGTCAAAACACCGATACCGGCAATGGTAGACTGAAATTCCTGTACTAAATCCATCATACCCCGAATTGTACCGCCGGCTTTCATAAAGTCATCAATAATCAGGACGTTGGAATTCGGCAATAAGCTCCGCCGTGCGAGCGACATTGTCTGGATTCTTTTCTTGGAGCCTGAAACATAATTAATGCTGACAATAGAGCCTTCGGTAATCCGGTGCTCATGGCGCACGATGCTGACCGGGACATTTAAATGACCGGCAACTGCGTATGCAATCGGAATGCCCTTCGTCGCCATCGTCATCACAGCATCCACTTTTGCTTTCCGGAACTTCGAGGCAAATATACGGCCTAAAGCCTGGGTTAATATCGGATCACCGATGATATCCATCATATATAAATATCCCCCTGGCAGAAGGCGGTCGGGATTTGCCAGCCGATCACAAAGCTCTTTGATCAACTGTTCGCTTTCTCTCCGATTCACGGCAGGAATAAAGGTAACTCCGCCTGATGCTCCCGCCGTTGTTTCGATTGTACCGATGTTTTTCGTTTCAAACACTTCTTTAATAATACTGATATCTTCACTGATGGAAGATTTAGCCGACCGGTATAACTCTGAAAAATAACTCAACGGAATTTGCTGATGGGGATGTGACAGAAAATAATTTGTCATATCTACTAGGCGGCCGCTTCTGCGATATTTCATCGTTACCCCTCCATATTTCTGTCTTTTTTAGGTTATTCAAAAAGTCCGGGATACAGCGTCGGCGAATCTCTTCGTTGCGTTGTTCCTCCGCTGCTCACGTACGTCCCGTGTACGCTCCGCTGCTCGTAACTGCCGCGCCTCGATCTTCTTGCCGCTGTGATGTCCTCCTTTTTGAACACACACTTTTATGAGGTTATTCAAAAAGTTTCGTTAAAATCCGAATATTTTAAAAGTAATATATCATTTTTATACGGATTTCACAAGTATCCCCCTCGATATTATCCATGTTTATTTCCAAGAAGCCGAACAACATACACCTGATCGATAAAACCTTTTAAACTGTTGTACAATCGTTCTGCCCGTGACTGGTTTTGTGTCAATCCGAAAATCGTCGGGCCGCTTCCGCTCATGACCACGCCATCTGAACCAAAGGCAACCATTCTTTCTTTAATTGTTTTTACCTCCGGGTGTATTTGAAAGGTGACCGACTCCATCACGTTTTCAAGCCTTTGGCAGATTCCTGCAAAGTCATGATTTACAATCGCCTCCACCATTCCTTTCGTATCCGGATGCTTTATATCGGACAGCTTCAGCCGACCGTAAATCTCTTTCGTAGAAACCCCCATTTGCGGCTTCACCATAACAACCCAGCACGGCGGCGGTGCCGGTAAAAATTCCAATTTTTCTCCTCTTCCACGGGCGATCGCTGTCCCCCCATGCACACAAAAAGGAACATCGGAGCCTATTTCCAGGCCGACATCAGCTAATTCCTCCAGCGTCAGCCCCAATTCCCAAATATCATTCAGCCCTCTGAGAACAGCGGCAGCATCGGTGCTTCCGCCTGCCAATCCGGCAGAAACAGGAATTTGCTTATCAATGAAAATCGATACCCCTCGGCGGATGCCCGTTCGTTTTTTCAAAGCTTGAACAGCCTGGTATGCCAGGTTGTTTTCATTACTGGGAACATAACCTTTTGTCACTTCTATGGCAATCCGGTTTTCATCAAGCGGCGTCAAATGAATTCTATCTGCTAAATCAACCGTTGTCATAATCATTTCTACATCGTGATAGCCATCCTGGCGCTTTCCTGTAACATCCAAGGTCAGATTGATTTTCGCCGGAGCTTTCATTATTTTCTGCATCTCATCACCTGCTTTTCTTTCCGTACAAACTACTTTCGTTATTTTACCATTTGTTAAGATCAGATACTACTTTGATATGATAAGAAACGCAGGAGTATTGCAGCCGGACAGCTTTCACGGGTTCATTTATGTAAAAAGCGGAAGCATATCGCTTCCGCCCGATTCATGTCACAGCGCTTATTCGTTTCGTTGGCTGGCCAACTGTTGTTCGGCAAGTTCAATCGCACGCTTCACCATGTTACCGGCATCGCGTGCACGAATGCCTCCCCAACCTTCACGTTGGACGGTGTCGTAGAAGCCAAGTTCCTTTGCCAGTTCTTCTTTCAAATGGTCTGACATGACGCCTCGTCTCCTGCCCACTCGCAACAACCCCTTCCATGATGCTGTGACAGTCCTATTATGTCCAAACAGTCGACACTTACTAAGGCAATCCCTTCCGTATTTCGTACAATGACATTCACTAACTGCAGCTGAAGAAATCCCAGCCCAGCTTTTCCAACCACCGAACAGCCGAAAACCTTCTCCTGCCCGCTCGTTACCGGATTGCATCAGTGATCAGTGAAAGATAAAAAAAACGATTACTAAAAAAAAAAATCTAACCCGGCTAGATTTTCTTTTTAGTAATCGTCGTTAGTACTTTATTATGTTGCTTGTACTTCTGTATCTTCTTCTAAAGTGAGTTTTACCGTTTCGGTCAGGACGTCTGTATAGCTGTAGGATACCCGTTCAACAGAACATTCATCTTGATCCAGCTTGATTGTAAAGACAGAAGGATATGTTCCTTCCAAGAGACCTGATCGTTCGATTGTTTTTCTTCTTCCGCCATTTGCCTGAATGGTAATCCTCTTGCCCACATTCTCATCCAGTGACCGCTTAATTTCGATTAATGTTTTCGCCATCAACTACACCTCACTTATTTTTAGTATAACACAAAGGGAGTTGCACGTCAAACAAAATTAAAATTATAACAATGCAAACCTGTTGTGTCAATTATTTTTTACTTATTTTTTGTCTTATTTTATATAATGCGCCGAAATGGGCGATTTTATGTAACGACTCGATAAATTTTTCAGACTGTTTGCGCAGTATATAGAGGACGTTCAAAAAGATCGTTGCTCTTTGCCTTTGGACTGTAAGCAAAGCAGGCTTTGCACTTCACGCAAGACGTGTGAAGGAAGTCCAAAAGCAACGAAGTTTACGAAAACAGCTTTAAGATAAAAAACGTTTTTTGAACAAGCACACTAATAGGGAGGGAGTATCGGGCGTTTTTTACGGAAATGGGCGATTTGACCTTGTCGAAAACATGGTGGCCATTGCGATGGGAGAGGAGGCTGCTGCCGCGGGAACTGAGCCGGCCCCTGGCAGCAGTGCCACCTTAGAAGCCGGCGGAGGATTCGTGTTCCTGCACCGTTATTCTTCTGCGTTATCATTATATCGGGGCATCCCTCGCCGGAGCGCCCCGCGCGTTTCTATGCCGCCGAGACCTTCCTTTCCCGTCAGAGATGTCTTCAATACATCCCAAATTCCTACATGCTCCATAAAAGGGGTTAAGGAGACTTTGGAGACGACATACACCGGATCCAGCGCATGAATGTTGACGCGGTCAGGGGAGCTGGCAAAATTCGCGCCTGCTTTTAGAAGAGATTGAAAGTTAGATTGACATGCTCCTGCAAAAATCACGAGGTGATCCATATATGGAACGACCTTTCTCGCTTCCTTGACCGTATCCACAAAATGACGGGAGTTGCGATAAGCCTTTAATTCCTGTTCCGTTCCTTTCGATTTCATATAGGCGTCATGTCCGGTAACGACGAGAATATCGGGACGAACCATTTCGATCAGAGAAGCGACTTGCAGCGGCATTTCCTTCTCCAAAATATGGACCCCGTATACAGGCACACCTAAGCGGTCATATACCTGTGTGCATTTTTTTAAATATAAAGGGTCCCCGTCGATATGGAGAACCTTCCCTGGCATTTCAAAAAACGAGTTTTTTTTTGTGTATCCTGATGTCACCTCAAACTCGCTTTTTTCCCGGACAAGCTTTCGGTCTTGCCTAAATAAGTGGTAACAGCTCTCTTCCTTGTCTCGGATCCTTTTTTCCAGCCGCTTTCGTACCTTTTCTTCTATCGGAACTAAATCGCTGAGGGGAGCGTCAGCAACCAGCCGCATGTCTTCCCCATGTAATTCCGCCATGTTTCCTTCTATATTTCTGACACGAAAAACGATATCACAATTATATGAAGCTCTGCCAACGATTTGGCCAACCTTAATTTTTGCCATGACATACGCCTCCTCACACGATAAGTTATGCGAGAAAACGCTTCGTTGCTACAATTCCGACAGCATGCCATCCATTTTGTCGGTTAGACGGGCGAACTCAGCCATGGACAGGGATTCTCCTCTCCGTTTCGGATCAATGTCGATATCGAGCAACAACTGCTCGGTTTCTCCCTTCGTAAGTTTTTTCGCAAAGTGGTGAGATAAATTGTTCAGCAATGTTTTCCGCCGTTGGGCGAAGGACGCGCGAACAATTTCAAAGAAAAGCGCTTCGTTCGCTACTTCCACCGGCGGGTGACGCCTTAACGTCAATCGTAAAATCGCTGAATCCACATTTGGTTGCGGGACAAACACCGTTTTTGGCACTGTAAAAACCGTTTCTGCTTCCGCATAATACTGGGCGGCAATCGACAGCGATCCGTAGCTTTTGGTGTTCGGGCCGGCGGCAATCCGCTCGGCAACCTCTTTTTGAATCATGACAACAATCGTTCTTACCGGCAGCTGCGCTTCCAGCAGCTTCATTAAGATCGGCGTCGTCACGTAGTAAGGAAGGTTGGCAACAACAGCGATATCATCGGCACCGGAAAGCTCTTGGGCGATGATCGCTTTTACATCAGCTTTCAGCACATCCTGATTGATAATCTTCACCTGCGGATATGGAGCTAACGTTTCCTGCAAAATCGGAATGAGGCGCTGGTCAATTTCAAAGGCAACAACTGCTCCCACCTGTTTTGCCAACTGTTCCGTAAGCGCCCCGATTCCCGGTCCGATCTCAATCACCGCAGAACTGGCCGTCAAATGTGCGACATCGACAATTCGCTTCAGTATGTTCGTATCGATGAGAAAATTTTGTCCGAGGCTTTTCTTAAAAGAAAACCCGTGCTTTTCTAAAATTTGCTTCGTACGCTTCGGTGTCGCAATATCCTTGTTACTCATCCTTGCTCTCCTTTTCTACTTGACGCAACGCATCAAGGAATTCTGCTTTTGTAATGCGAAATTGCTGCAATCGCTTAAACAGTTGCTTGCCGTTCGTATAACCGATATGTAACAAAACGCCGAGTCGTTCCCGTTTTTCCTTAGCTCCTGCTCCTGCAATGAGGCCGCAAGCCACTAAATCGTCTATTGAAATTTCCTCTGCCTCGGCAGCAGCCGTTGCACAGGAGGGCTTTGCTGCCGCCAACGCTTTCATTAAGTCCGCTTTTGCGGCATGCTCCACGCCCACTTTGTTTTTGCGGTAATCAACGGCAGCTTCTTTCGGTAAAAAAGCGTGCTTGCAGCCCGGCACAGCGCTGTCAATTGTCCGGCGGATTTTCTCACCTGGATAATCGGGATCGGTGAAAATGATAACCCCTCGTCGCTCCAAAGCCAGTTTCACCTTTTTTATCACGTGGCCTTCCACTGCCGATCCATTCGTTTCTATCGTGTCACATTCAAAATATTTTTTTAATACATTCGTATCGCTTTTTCCTTCAACGACGATCATTTCCTGAATAATTTCCTTCATGTCCTGCCTGCCCTTCTAATTTAGAGGATGTTGAAACTTCAACATTTGAACACCCGTGATTGATTGTATGTCGAATCTTGAGTAATTTCTTGAAATAACACTGAAACTTTTTTGAAAGGTAATACGTCTAATATGTTGAAAGTTCAAAAATTAAACCAATCTGTTTTAATACATTTGAAAAAAACAGTTAAGACAGCATCATATCCGTTTTAACGCTCAAACATTCTCCGTTCGGCTCTTTCTCATGTCACTATCTTAATCATCTGCGGCTCAAATCGCAATGCCTGAGAATCATTTTCCGAACTATCCCGGGGAGCACGGCATAAAAAAACACAGAGGCAGCCTCTGTGTTCAAAGGTTCAATGCTATTTAACAATGCGTATTTTTACGGTGCGGTGACCGAAGGATGCAACTTTATCCTGATCCGGGATAAAGATATCAATCTTATTTCCGCTCACAGCGCCGCCGGTATCCGCTGCAAGATACGTACCCATCCCTTTGACCTCCACGCGGGAGCCTAACGGAATGACGTTCGGATCCACGGCGATAACCTTCGCATCTGGATTGGCTCTCAGGTTGATTCCTGTTGCGGTAATGCCTGAGCACCCGTTACAAAAAGCAGTGTACGCTGTCGCAGAAAATGTTTGCCAGTCACCGGAATCGCTTGCGCTTGATGATGAAGCAGACGACGAGCTAGATGAACTGGAAGAACCAGAGCTGGACGAAGTGCTTGCGGAAGAACGGGAAACTGTCGGTGCAGGTTCTTTTGTTCCTACAGCAACGACACGATCCTGGCTTTCTTGCACTACTTCCTCTTTGACAAGCTCGCGGGAAACTTCCTCTCCATTTTCCAAAATCACTTCATAGTGCTTTTTGATCCGGCCGTCCTGACCGCTTTCAAGGACTACTTCCGAACCTTGTTCGATGGACGAATCACTTTGTTTTACCGTAGCATAATCTACAGTTACTTCCACAACATCGGTGACTTTTTCAACACGTACCACGCTAACCTCTTGTTCTTTGTCGATCCATTCGTCGACAGACGGTTCCACGCGATCCGATTCATTTAATTCAATGTCTTCTCTCTCTAAAAAGTCAGCGACCGTTGTCGAAGTCGTCCAGATTTTCTTTTTCTTCCCGTCGCTCAGGAGCGTAACGAGAAACGCAGCTTCATAGAAAATTTTTGTATCCGGTGACAGCTCGGTGCTTAACGATGGTTCAATGGCATCGTGCTCATTGACATCAATGTTCAATTGCTCCATCAGTTCCTGCACTGTGCCTGCTGTCGTCCAAACTTTATCTTCTACACCTGCGATGTTGACGAATACTTGTTGTGCCGGTATATATACGATATTCATTGCTTCAGTGATGACTGTGTTTGCGGACGGTTCGATATAATCATGAACGCCGATTGAAATCCCGCGTTCCTCCAAGACCTCTCCGACCGTTGATGCATGGGTGTATACCGTTGTTTCCTCGTCATCGGCCATAACGGTAACAGAAGTTTTCGTAACCTCATAGATTACAATCACTAAAATCCCTATCAACGTCAGGAGGCCTACGCTGGATATGGCTAGCTTTCTCCATGAAATCTTGGAAAAAAGCCGCTTCATCCATTGAGTCATGGTTGAACCCCTCCTTCAGATTCCAAATTATATGCTACCTTCACCACCTTGTCAACATATAATTCAAGAAGTCTCACTTTGTCATTATCAAGGATGTCTTGAAAAAATGGAAGCAAAACTTCTCGACAAGGGGAGTATATGCATGACCTAAACATTGTAGAACCGTTGAGGATTGTCCTTATTTCGGACACGTTCAACCAAGTTTTTCTGTCAATGGATGTCAACTAATCCCGAAAATTTTTTTTGCATTTTCCGTGGTGACATTTTCCAATTCATCACAGGGAATATTTTTTAACTCTGCCAACTTCTCCGCAACCAATTTGACATATGCCGGCTCATTTCGTTTTCCACGATATGGATGAGGCGCCAAAAACGGGGCGTCCGTTTCAATCAGCAGGCGATCGATTGGAATTTCCTTCGCTACTTCTTTTGGGCGCTTTGCATTTTTGAATGTCACAGGTCCGCCAAAGGAAATATAAAAATTCATGCTTAAGCACTGCTTCGCGATATCGGCGCTGCCGCCGAAGCAATGCATGATTCCTCCTACTTCCCCGGCATCTTCCTCCATTAAAATGTCAACGATATCCTGATGCGCATCTCTGTCATGAATAACGATCGGCAGCTTTACTTCCTTAGCCAGGCGGATCTGCTTGCGAAACACCGCCTTTTGTACCTCTTTCGGCGATTTATCCCAGTGATAATCCAACCCCGTTTCCCCGATAGCAACTACTTTCGGATGTGATGCCAGTTCCCGCAGCCAGTCGAGATGACTGTCTTCAAAATCTACGGCATCAACTGGGTGCCAGCCGACAACGGCATAAATAAAGTCGTATTTCTCCGCCAGCTCCAACGCTTTTGGAATGGTTTTTTCATCAAATCCGACGACGGCCATATAAGCAACGCCGGCTTGTTTGGCTCGTTCAATTACTTCCTCGACATCGTCCGTAAATTGATCTGCATTTAAGTGTACATGTGTATCAAACAGCACTTGCCTGCCCCCTTTGCTTTTGCTAAGGAATGCCTTTAAGGTTTGTCCTCATGAAACCTCCTTGAGAACAGTTTGATTCATGTTTTAACCTAGTTGTCCTCATAACCCCTCCTTGAGGACAGTTTGATTCGGTGTCAGCTTCGAATTGTCCTCATAAGACACCGCTTGAGGACAATTCGACTCGCCGCCTTCATCAACACGCTCTGTTACTTTACTTTTGCTCCGTTCGGCAGGGAAGTTTCAATGGTCGCAAGCGTCAGCGCGTCCTCATCGGAGGCAGCAAGAATCATTCCTTGGGACAATTCCCCCCGCAGCTTCACCGGCTTCAAGTTTGTGACACAAATAACTTTTTTACCGACGAGTTCCTCCGGCTTGTAATGCTTAGCGATGCCGGAAACAACCTGACGCTGTTCATATCCTAAGTCGAGCTGAATTTTTATCAGCTTATCGGCTTTTTTCACCGGCTCCGCCTGAATCACTTCCGCCACCCGCAGCTCCACTTTGGAAAAGTCGTCAATCGTTATCTCGTCAACTTCCGGTACAGCAGGCGCCGGACTTTTCGCTGCCTCGTCCGTTTGCGGAGTTCCCCCCATCATTTCCACAATGTGAGCAACCTCCTCTTTCATCTCAAGGCGCGGGAACAACGGCTCTCCTTTGCTTACTACCTTTGTTCCGCTTGGAAGCTGCCCGAATTGGCGCAGCGTTTCCCATGATGTATCCTCTTCCGTCACACCAAGCTGCTCCCAGATTTTTTTCGGAGTCGCGGTAAAAAATGGCTGGATGAGAATAGAAATATAACGCAGCGTTTCCGCCAGGTGATACATAACCGCGCCAAGCTGCTTCTTCGCATGCTCGTCCTTCGCAAGAACCCACGGCTGCGTTTCGTCAATGTATTTGTTCGTGCGGCTGACAAGCTGCCACACGGCTGTCAGCGCCACGGAAAATTCCATATCATCCATCGCCCTTTCCACCTTCGAAACTGTTTCTTGAACAAGTTCCGTCAACGACTCGTCATAGGCGGTGGCATTTTTTACATACGCCGGAATTTCACCGTCAAAATATTTGTTAATCATCGCGACTGTACGATTGAGCAGGTTTCCGAGATCATTCGCCAAATCATAGTTCAGCCGCTCAACAAAGCCTTCCGGTGTAAACACGCCGTCGGAGCCAAACGGCACTTCACGAAGCAGGTAATAGCGCAGAGCATCCAACCCGTAGCGCTCAATTAACGGTACAGGATCGACGACATTTCCTTTCGATTTTGACATCTTCCCGTCCTTCATAAGCAGCCAGCCGTGTCCGAAGACCTTTTTCGGAAGCGGCAGATCGAGGGCCATCAGCATGATCGGCCAGTAGATCGTGTGGAAGCGGACAATTTCCTTGCCGACAAGGTGAACATCCGCCGGCCAGTATTTTTTATATTTTTCCTCATCGTCGCTGCCGTAGCCAAGGGCGGTAATGTAATTGGACAGCGCATCAATCCACACATATACGACGTGCTTAGGATCCCTGCTTACTTTTACCCCCCAGTCAAAGGCTGTCCGGGAAACAGCTAAATCCTCGAGGCCGGGCTTTATGAAATTGTTGATCATTTCGTTTTTTCGTGATTCCGGCTGAATAAAACCGGGATTCTCTTCATAATACTTCAACAGCCGGTCGGCGTACTTGCTCATTTTGAAGAAATACGATTCTTCCTTGACCTTTTCCACCGGTCGCTGACAGTCGGGACATAGACCGTCCTTTGCCTGATATTCTGTAAAAAAGGATTCACATGGCGTGCAATACAAACCTTCGTATTTACCAAGGTAGATATCTCCTTGTTCGACAAGCTGATCAAAGATTTTTTGAACAATGCGCTTGTGGCGATCTTCGGTCGTGCGAATAAAGTCATCATAGGAAATATCCAGCTTATCCCAGAGATTGCGGATACCGACAACAATCTCATCGACAAACGCCTGAGGAGAAACCCCCTTTTCATTTGCTTTTTGTTCAATTTTTTGCCCGTGCTCATCCGTTCCGGTCAAGTACATCACATCATATCCCCGCAGCCGCTTATAACGGGCCATCGCATCACCGGCAACGGTTGTGTACGCATGCCCGATATGCAATTTGTCACTTGGATAATAAATCGGTGTTGTAATGTAAAAAGTGTTGTTTTCTTTTGGCATAAGCCAATTCCTCCTTTTTCATTTTCCAGCGCTCGTCCACGATGAAATTCGTGACAGAAAAACAAAACTCCCGTCCGCACTTGGGACGAGAGTTAACTCACGTGGTACCACCCAGATTCACTGTTCCTGTTGAAGAACAGCCTCCAGTAACCGCATTGATAAAAATCAGATGCAGCTATCCTTGATAACGCCCGGACTTGACGTTCTCCCCTTACGCTGACGGCGCTCGAAAAGAAATCCTCATAAGACCATCTTCAAAAGTTCCGTTCATACCAGTTTTCAGCTGCCCTGGCTCTCTGTCATGGACATCCCTTTCTACTCATCCTGTCATCAGATCAATATTTGCTTTTTGAACAAACACTAGTTAGAGCGTATTCAAAAAGGTAATGGTTCCGCTCGATGCGTCCCAATTCCGCTTAAGTACCGCTCACGTCCTGCGTCTGCGGTTACTCGACGCAAATTGACTCGATGAAGTACATTCAGGTTGCCTTTTGTGAGCAACAGCGGAATGTCGTCATCCTGACTCCGAGAAAACCGCTCCTAGCTGACTTGAAAAGAGTGCATCTGCTCCACTCATTGCTTCGTGTTTATTCAAAAAGATAAATGGCGATCTTTTTAAATAAACACTTTAGTTCAGAATATACCTAATCGTTATTAGCGTGTCAAGGTTAACAGCAAGTTTTTCCATTCTTGAAAGCAAACAGGCATTTTCCCAGCAATGGCAGCTGCTTCTATCTCAGGACAAGGCGCAGGTGCTAACTGACAATGACGAAGGTTTTCAACCACAAACCCGATTTTCACCCGATTTTCCGCTAGTTTCCTGATGTTTTCCGCGCTGTCAAACGCCATTTTTAAGCAGTCTGCATAAATTTTTGTTGCTTTCAGCGGTTTTTCCTGTCAAAATGACGTTGAGTAGTGGTTATCTCCAAAGGGCTGTTTTTCACCTTTGGAGATAACCACGGAGTAATGAGCGCGGTTGCTACATCTTTTAAAGCCTTGAGATGAGCGGGTTCCTTCGAAAGGCGAGTGGCGATCGGAGCCATTGCCGCTCTATTGCTCTATTTAGCTTTTGGGACACCCTCATTGTTGCTGTTCACTTGTTTGAAAACGCTCTTAAAATAACCACAAATGGACTATTTTTTGCAAAGATTTTTCGAACAATAGCGCCGTTGTAACTTTTTTCTTGATTCTTGAAAAATCATGTAAGATTATAAAATAAAGATTACTTCGTCCATAACAGGGTATTACAATTTTGTATGCAAGTGAATGTTCTAACATAAGAATAGTTTTGCCTATTTAGTACCTTTTAAACCCTTTTTATGAATTAATTCCCATCATTTTTGTTAATATTGTGAACTGTCATTAAATTTGTCGAAAAAAGTTTTAAATTAAACCCTTTTTTGATTTGACTTCTTTTGGAAGAGTTGGTATTCTGAGTTTAATAGAATTTTGTCGAAATCTGACAAGAGACATGACAATTCAAATTATATCATGAGAGGAGAATTTTTTATGAAATCTACAGGTATTGTTCGTAAGGTTGATGAGTTAGGAAGGGTGGTTATTCCAATTGAGCTTCGTCGTACATTAGACATTGCTGAAAAAGACGCATTGGAAATCTATGTGGATGACGATCGTATTGTACTTAAAAAGTACAAGCCTAACATGACCTGCCAGGTGACTGGAGAGGTTTCCGATGACAATCTATCAATCGCCGGAGGCAAGATCATTTTAAGCCCTGTCGGCGCGAAAGAAATTTTGAAAGACCTAGAAGATTATCTAGCAAAACAGCAAAAATAAGCCATTGCTATTTAGTCGATAGCAACAAACAGCGTGTCCCGAAAAGTCTTTTGACTCTCTTGGGACACGCTCAATAACCTTGATTCGACAGATGCGAGTAATGAAACGACAACGCAACGATGCTGTTTGCGGGAGGTTTTTCCCGCATTTTTTGAACATTGCTATTTAATTTCTGTTTTTGAACATCCCGATAAACCTTTAGACCTAAATCCAAAGTCACCCCATATAACTCCACGGCTATTTCTGGTGGAAATTGTTGGATCTCGTTTTTTAAAATACATATCATGAAAGCGGTTCCGTCATGCTGTTACTCATGATTTGCTGCTTTCAAATAAAACTCTATGGCTGTTTGGGGTAGCTATTTTCGTCACTTATCATTAAAATAACGAAAAACACACCAGCTTTTATACTTATTTGTTTAACAAAAAGATGATTAATAGCGAAAAATGTCGAATTATGTTTTGGTCCACTTTTAACAAAAAGTTTGATTTTCCTACTGTGCTGTTTTTTGGAGCAGGTCAATCGACATGGTACATTCGGTATACATCCCGTTTTTTCAACTGACGCTCTTTCGCTGTTTCCTTGACGGCATCTTTCGGCGACATTCCCTTCTCAATATGCGCATCGACGTGTTCTATAACAGAAAGCTGTTCCCACCAGGCTGGCACTGTTTTTTGCTGTTCCTGTTCTTCCTGTGTTGCTCCTGATATAACAAGCACGCACTCCCCTTTTATTCCTTCTTCCTCCACATGCCCGCCGATTTCCGAAATCGTCCCCCGTACAATTGTTTCATATTGTTTTGTTAACTCCCGGCACAACGCCATGGAACGATCTCCGAACACCTCGAGCATATCCTTTAATGTCTCCTTCAGGCGATGGGGCGCTTCATAAAATATCATGGTGCCTGGGTGATATTGCCACTCCTCCAGCAGCGATACCCGTTCATTTTTCCGCCGCTCCGGAAACCCGAGAAAGGTAAATTGTTCCGTGGATAACGAAGAGGTTATCAAGGCAGTCAGCGCCGCATTTGCTCCCGGCAGTGCAATAACAGGAAGCTCCTCCGCAGAAAAGCGGGCAACCAAGTCTGCCCCCGGATCTGAGATTGCCGGCATCCCCGCATCGCTGACAAGGGCGATTACTTGGCCATCTTTAACACGCTGGACAAGCTCTTCCTCCCGCTCCCGTTTATTGTGCTCATGATAACTGATCAGCGGAGTATCGATGGCAAAAACATGACACAGCTTTTTGGTATGTCTTGTATCCTCGGCAGCGATCACATCGGCAGTCTTCAGTATCTCAACTGCCCGATAGGTCATATCCTGTAAATTCCCTATCGGTGTCGGTACGAGATATAGGCAGCCGCCCGTTGCCTGTTCGTCCCGAAAGCTTTTCTGTATGTACATCTGGACTTCCTCCTTTATTTTTTTCTAAAGCAAGCTGCGCTTACATTACCAGCCCTCATAATGGGCTTTAAATTCTTCCGTATAGTCATGCCCTTCTCCATAAACAAAAAACGGCGGCAATGTTTTTAATCCGCTTTTTCCTCCTCTGACACCTTCCACAAGCACCATATTCGCTTCGCGTTGCCGCTTGGGGTGCACAAATTGAATCCGCTTCGGTTCCAAACGATATTTTTTCATCAATGAAAAAATTTCAGCTAACCGCTCGGGGCGATGAACGAGCGCTATTCTTCCCGTCTGTTTCACCAGTCTTGAAGAGATGCGTAAAACATCCTCCAGCGTACAAGCAATTTCATGTCGGGCATAAGACACCTTTTCATTATTATTTTTGCTGTGTAATGATGTGACCGCGAAGTACGGCGGATTACAGGTCACGACATCGTATGAGCCCCATTGAACCTCGCCATTGAGTTCAAGAATGTTCTGATGTATCACATGAATTTGTTCTTCAAGCCGATTATACACGACGCTTTTCCTGGCAAGCTCATAAAGTGTTTCTTGAATTTCCACTGCATCAATTTTTGCTTTTGTGCGCAGGGACAGCAGTAACGGAATCGCCCCATTGCCGGTACACAAATCAACCATTCTCCCGTGCTCTTTAGGAACCTTCGTGAATTTCGCCAGCAACACCGCGTCCATGGAAAAAGAAAAAATATCTCTTCGCTGATAAATAAACCGCTTTTTCCCCGGTAAATAATCCAATCGTTCTTGGGAATGATGATTACCCATTCGTTTCCATGCTCCTTTTATCGTATCGTTCAAATAAAATAGTGATCCGCACGCTGTGTAAGCCGGAGAACACCGTCCTGAGCCGACCGCTATCGGCTCCTGCGATTGCATCGTGGTACATGTCCCCCTTTGAAACTGCTGTTCGGGAAGTTTTTTAAACAAAGAGTCTTTCCGCGCTCCATCGGAAAGACTCTGGCATTTATTTAAGAGGATGTTCAATAAGTCCGGGATACAGCGCCTGCGAATCTCTTCGTTGCGTCGTCTCTCCGTTGCTCACGTACGTTCGTGTACGCTCCGCTGCTCGAGCCTGCCGCGCCTCGACCTTCTTGCCGCTGTTATGTCCTCCTTTTTGAACACATATCATATGAGGATGTTCAATAAGTCCGGGATACAGCGCCTGCGAATCTCTTCGTTGCGTCGTCCCTCCGTTGCTCACGTACGTTCGTGTACGCTCCGCTGCTCGAGCCTGCCGCGCCTCGACCTTCTTGCCGCTGTTATGTCCTCCTTTTTGAACACATATCATATGAGGATGTTCAATAAGTCCGGGATACAGCGCCTGCGAATCTCTTCGTTGCGTCGTCTCTCCGCTGCTCACTTACGTTCGTGTACGCTCCGCTGCTCGAGCCTGCCGCGCCTCGACCTTCTTGCCGCTGTTATGTCCTCCTTTTTGAACACATATCATATAGTAGTTACTTTTTATTCAAAAACGACAAACAAAACAAGCAGTCGCCTTCTTTTCGGATGCTTCCATAGTGCAGATTGCATATATGAAAGCCCTCCTGGTAAAGTCGCGCAAGATTGTCATAGCCTTCGCCGAAATCCGTGCGAACCCGCCCCGCAGCATCTTCTGCTTTTGCGTCTTTATCGTCCTGCTGCTGGTCGCCCTGCTTCTCCGTTACTGCACGATTCATTCGTTCCCGCAAATGCTCATTTTCCAGCTGAAGGTGATGATTTTCCTCCAACAAATCGGCGAGCTGTTCTTTCAGCTCACCTAATTCATGATAGAGTTCACCAATCCGCTCCTCCATCTGGCTCATCCGAGTAAAGATCCCATGTTTGTTCACGATACCCACACCTCGTCATTTCGTGGTTTCCGTGGCGATAGCTCCCTCTTTCATGAGCTCATCTAACGTAAAATCAATGATACGGCCCGACTCAAATAATTCAATTTGAACGAGGCGTTCCAGCATATTCAATCCGACCACTTTCCCACGGCCGTAACTCGTTTCCATTTCTTCATTTAAATCAGGAAGTTCTTTTTTGGCCGTCTCGTACAGGTCGTTTTCATACTTCAAACAACACATCAACCGACCGCATAACCCGGAAATTTTTGTAGGATTCAGAGATAAACTTTGATCCTTGGCCATTTTAATAGACACAGGTTCAAAGTCTCCTAGGAAGGTGGAACAACAAAGCATCCGGCCGCATGGACCGATTCCGCCGAGCATCTTTGCTTCATCTCTTACGCCAATCTGCCTGAGCTCTATTCTTGTACGAAAAATCGCTGCCAAATCCTTCACCAATTCACGGAAATCAATGCGCCCGTCGGCAGTAAAGTAAAAGAGAACTTTATTTCGATCAAATGTATACTCTACATCCACAAGCTTCATATCCAATTGATGTTCGGCAATTTTCTCAATACAAATAGCAAAGGCTTTTTGCGCCTCCTCCCTGTTTTCTTCGACGATAAGTTTATCCTTTTCCGTGGCTTTGCGCAAGACATTCTTCAACGGCAACACGACGTCATTATCATCCACTTCCTTGATGCCAATAACTGCCTTGCCAAATTCAATACCACGTGCTGTCTCAACGATGACGTAATCGCCTGCATTTATATCGATTTCACCGGGAGAAAAATAATATATCTTTCCGGCTTTTTTAAAGCGAACACCTGCTACTCGATGCACGTTATCCCTCCTGTAACCGAAGGAGCAATTGCTCCATTAATAGCTGGGGAGCGGTATTTGCATCCAATCTTCGTTTCGCATCCATAACCGCCTGGAGGTTGGACCCCAGCTTTCTTTGAGAAACCTTTAACGCCTGCTCTTTTAACTTGTGTTGTTGATCTATATAAACAATCTGCTCCGGCTGACCCGCCTGCATACGCAAAATATCACGATACCAGATCATTAATAAATCCAAGCCGAGCTGCATGTCCTTTTTTTCCTGAAAGAAGGCCATCCATCCTTCTTGCAATGTTATAAATGCATACTTTGGACGCAAAATGATTTCATCAATTAATTGTATCACTTTATTTCTAGCGTGCGCAATCCAATTATCATGGCAAAGTTGGATAGCTTCTTCCAAATCAAAGGTGATTTGGGAAACTGTTAACGCATCAGATTTTGTTATGCCTTGTTTTTGTAATTTCTCCACCAACGTTTCCGGAGCCAGCTGTGAAAAAGTGATGACTTGGGAACGAGACACAATTGTTTTTAAAATACGGTGAAGCTGGGTTGTCATTAACACTGCCAGCGCTTCACCGTCCGGTTCCTCGAGAAATTTCAAGATGCTGTTTGCCGCTCCTGCCGTCATTTTTTCTGCATCCTCAACAATATAAACCTTTTTCGTCGATTCCATTCCCCGGAAGGTAAACTCTTTTTTCAGATGACGAATTTGCTCTACTTTTATCGATTGACCTTCAGAGCGAATGAAATGCACATCGGGATGATTTCCGGAATCAATCCGCTTACATTGCGAGCATGTCAGACAAGGGTCAACACCGGAGCTGTTTTCGCAGAAAAACGACTTGGCCAATGCTTTGGCAATTTCTTTTTTGCCGCTTCCTCTCGGTCCGTCAAATAAATATGCATGGGCCAAGCGTTCTTTTTTTAAGCTGTTCGTCAGCATTTTCACCGCAATCGGCTGGGTCTGAGCTAGCTTTTCCCAAATCATGATATCCTCCGTCCCGACTTAAAACTTCTCAAACTGATCTACCGGCAATACAAACACCGTTGCGCCGCCAACTTGCACCTCTACAGGATATGGAACGTAAGAATCAGCATTTCCGCCCATTGGCGATATAGGAGCAACAAGCTGTTCGCGGGTTTTGCAGTTATCTCTGATAATCGACAGCACCTTGCCGACTTGCGCATCTTCCGTACCGATCAAAAAAGTGGTGTTTCCCGCTTTAAGAAATCCTCCTGTACTTGCCAATTTGGTAGCGCGAAAATCGTTTTCGATCAACGCATCCGACAAACGGTTGCTGTCTTTATCTTGTACGACGGCCATGATCAATTTCATCGTCGATTCCTCCTCAAATCCCAAACAAGTTGGAAGTTTCTATACATATTGTATTATAACAAGAAATAAACGTTAAAAATATACAGAATTGCTTACAACAAATAAATTCTTCACTTTCCTGCGAATTCCTTGGCCTTTACCGGTCGAATTCTGATTTTAATTTGCTGCTTGTTCAATGTACTGACTGACATCATCCCAGGCTACTTCAACGACATTGTCCAATGGCTGCGCCGCGTCGATCAGCCTGATTCGCTCCGGCTCAAGATTTTTCAAATCATAATATGCCTTGCGGACAAGATAATGGAAATCAAGCGATTCTTGATCGAGGCGGTTGTACTCTCTTCCACCATGAGCAGCGATGCGCTGCAATCCAACTTCCGGGTCGATGTCAAAAAACAACGTTCTATCCGGCAGCAGGCCTTCCGTGGCAAAAAGATTTATCTTTAACACTTCCTCCAGCCCGATCTTTCTGGCCACTCCTTGATATACTAAGCTGCTGTCGATGAAGCGATCGCATAAAACGATATAGCCTGCTTTTAAATGGGGAATAACCTTTTCCACCAAATGCTGGCGGCGCGCCGCCGCATACAAAAGCGCCTCTGTTCTCGCGTCCATTTCTGTATGTTCCGGATTCAGGATGAGCTCTCTTATTTTTTCAGCGATGATGCTTCCGCCCGGTTCCCTCGTCAGGACCGCTTTTTTTCCCGCATCGTCCAGCTTTTTCTTCACCGCCTGTAAAACGGTTGTTTTTCCGGCTCCTTCGCCGCCTTCAAAAGTAATAAAAGTCCCTTTCACAAAATCATTCTCCTATCTATTTTTCACAACAGAGATTCCTTCGTTCATCCACGCATCTCCTGTCTGAAATTTGAAGTTGTTTTCCACCAGCAGCACCAGTTCCTCTATATGATGCTCCTGAATTCGCTCCCCTTTCACCAGAAGCGGGATACCGGGAGGATACGGGGTAATTGTTTCTGCCGCGATTCTTCCCGGTGAAGCTTTCCAATCCACCCGCTCTTTTTGTGCAGCGTCTACGGCGCTGATCGTCATCACCGGCTCTGACAGCTTGTCCCTTTGCTGCCTTACAGCGGTCAGTCCAGGCTGCTCTCCCTGATTGCTGCAGTCCACTTCCAGCGCTTCACGGATGATCGTGCTCCAGCCTTCCAAAGGCAATGATTTATTTGTCAATGGCAGAGTGAGCAACAAATGATGCGGCGATACAAGCTCCGGATATGCTTGCAAGCCTTCCATTCTCCGCTGCCATTCCTGCGTCATGCCGCGCCGGGAATTGGATAAAAACGCAAGCTTTAACGGGTCCTGAACATAGTTACCGAGGCTTTCCGGACTTAAAGTCCATGCCTTCCCGTTTCCGACCTGTTCCCGGAGCTGCTTTATCTGTGCTGTCAAATGAGCCGCGCCTCCGGCAAGCATTCCGGCTAAGTACGCCCTTGCCAAATCCAGAGAAGCCATCAACGGGTAAGAGGGGCTGCTTGATTGCAGCAGCTTTAAATAATGCCGCAACCGGTCTTCATCCACCTTGTCACTGTTAATATGTAAATACGAAGCCATCGTCATTGCCGGCAGCATCTTATGTGCCGATTGAACAACAACATCCGCACCAGCTCTGATCGCCGAGACTGGCCAGCGCGAGTCATCGAAGAGCAGGTGGGCTCCATGGGCTTCGTCAACCAGAGCGAGCATTCCTGCCTGGTGCGCTGCCGACACATGCTCATGCAAAGGCTGTGAATACCCCTCATATGTAGGACTCGTTAGCACGATGGCTTTGGCATCGCCATGTCGGGAAATCGCTTCTTCTAACGACGCTAACGACACCCCGAGCGGTAATTGTGTCGCACCGTCCACTTCCGGTTCGATATAAACCGTTTTTGCCCCTGACAGCTCTGCAGCATGGAAAACGGACTGATGACAATTGCGCTGAAGCAACAGCTTGTCTCCACGACGGACAGAACTCATAATCATCGCCAAATTTCCTACAGTGGAACCGCCGATTAAAAAACAGCTTGCTTTTACTCGGTAGAGATCGGCTGTCAGCAACTGCGCTTCCTGTATAACAGACACTGGAGAGTGGAGATCATCCATACCAGTGATCTCCGTAACATCCAACTGCAATATATGGCGAAAGTGTTCATGCCCTTTAGTAAAAAAATAAGCACCGTTTTTATGTCCCGGTACATGAAAGGAGACATTCTTTTCATCAACATGCTTTACTAACCGATCAAAAAGCGGTGTGTTGTTTTGATCCATGGAAATCCTCTTTCTGTTTCTTTAACCTTCATCTTAGCTTATGTTCAAAAAAGTCGTCGTAGCAATCTACCCATGGCTTTGAAACGCAAACGACTGTTCACGTACCACGCGCACATCAGCCGCAGTGGGGATATACTCCACCTCAGTATTCGACTGCAATGCTTCACGGAGCTTTTTGAACTTCGTCTATTTTATTATACCATTTGTTGAAATGCTATTTTAGAGGCTGTTCAAAAAAGAGCGTGTTCAATAGGAAGAAAGGTAAAAGCAACTTTTTCAATGTGGAATACGACATTTTAGCCATATATTAAAGGAGAAAACAGTAATTATCGAATCGGGGGGATTCAAACTATAAGTATGTAATGATGGTTGCTGTAAATGAGAAACAAGTAATGAAGAATTTGAGCAGCATATATTATTTCAGGGAAACCCAACCCTTCTGCTTCAACGAGTCAGGCTCGCCCTGAACAACATTAATCATGGATTCGTATTGGATTTAATATCGTTGAAAATCACAAGCTTCTATTAGTTTCAGAGATGCTGTCATAATTTAATTGCTTCACTGAGTCTTGTCTTCACCGGCAGGTAAAAGAACATCTCTCACCTTTTTAAGGCGTTTCAAATAATACGCATAGCCTCGGTCGTCTGTATTCGTCTGCACGATTTCACTTTCACATTCTGCACATATGAAATAGTTTAACAAATGAATTCCCTGATCCTTTTCTTGTTCACAAATTAAACACTCTTGTAAACTATGTTGCTTTTTTGCTGTTATTAGATTTCTCATTGTTTCTCCACCTCCAATATTGTTTAGTATGGTCGAGAAAATACTTATTTATTCCTTATAGGGGGCTGTAAAAAAAGCTTAGTATCTCTTTTAACGGCCTCGTTTAAATGATTTCTAATAATCGATTTTTTATAACGACGTTATAATGAATAGATTAAGCTGGCGCATTTTATCAAACAAGCTGTGAGCGGCGTTTTCACGTCTAAGCTTAAGCATCAAGCTGAGCCGTTGCCTTTCTAAAAAACACTGTTTTAACAAAATGATCCCTGTTATTTGTTTGACATGTTGATGATAAAGGGAGGGTGAAGGTTAACACATATATCACATTATGCAATGAAATTCGTCCCTGTTCTTCATTTTTTATTGAATTTATAATGTATGCTCAAAAAAAAATCAACCCAGGAGCAGGATGTTTGGGGGCAGGAAGAGAGACCGAGGCTTTGATTAAAATCGGCAAAGTAGGCTAAGTATAGTTCATATCAATCAGACTCAAGGAATTACCGTTGGAAATACGGTTTGGACTACATGCTATATTTTGGATCTGGACTATAAAGTAGACACGGCTTTGGAGAGAATAAAACCATAATCTAGAAATGGAGCGGATCAAAATGATAGATCCTTTGATGAAGAGTTGAAGGAGAATATTGCAATGTTAGTAGTAGAGGAAGGAAGAAAAGCGACTCTCACTCATACTGTTATATGCTCCCTTATTCTCCCGTATGCTCCCGGTCTGAGTCCGGTCGTTTTGATTATGGGGCACGTGATTACGGGCCAAAAATACCGGACTCAGGCTCTCTCATTCTCTTGAATCCTCTCGTTTGGAGTCTGGTCGTTTTGATTACGGGGCATGCGATTACGGGTCAATTGGACCGCCCCCACACGCCCGGCAACGTCTGCGCTCTTCCTCTTCCAATCCCCCAAACAAATACAAAAAAAGACACTCTCTATTGAGAATGCCTTTGTCTGCCCAGCAACGTCCTACTCTCGCAGGGGGAAACCCCCAACTACCATCGGCGCTGGAGAGCTTAACTTCCGTGTTCGGCATGGGAACGGGTGTGACCTCTCCGCCATCGTCACTGGACTTCTGATGATTGTCAATAAGCGGCGAATCTCTTCGTCAACTGCGCTCGTTCGGTTCCTCACGTATGTCTGGATACGCTCCGGGCCTCTCTCGCTTGTTTCC
>NZ_FNPI01000028.1 GCF_900107275.1 Evansella caseinilytica
AGAAGAACCCGAATCGTCGTCGATTTCCCGGCACCGTTCGGACCGATGAACCCGAGCACCTCCCCTTTGTTCACTTCCAGATTCAATTCATCGAGAGCACGGACACTCCCGTAATTCTTCGTTAAATTCTTTACTTGAATAATTGACATCTTATATCTCCTCCTGTTTATAAAAACAGCGTTTCATTAACTCGAAATACTCCTCTAACTCCTTTACATGCTCCGTACCGTAATCGTCAATTGTATTTATACTGTTTCTTTGCTTTTCTCCAAGACTCAGCATCGCCCAATTAATAATATTTAACGTTTTCTCCAGGTCTATATCGTCCCGAAACTTTGAAAAATCGATGTTTTCATATATTCTTTCAAAACCAGTCGTGAATATATGTTCTTTCATTTTCTCTAAATCCTCTTTTACCTGCGGATCTGCCTCTTCAGCAAGCGATTTAAGGAACGGAAATAAATCTGGATATTGTTTATAAATATTGTATTTAATTACTCCGATCTGCTCTATGCGTTTAAAAAAATCAGTCACCGTCAGATCCATTTCTGCATAGATTTTTTCAATGATGTCATTCGCTTGCTCGAGCAAGAAAAAATACATTTCCTTTTTGCTGTTAAAGTAATGGAACAGTCTGCCTTTTCCAATACTTGCTTCCTTTACGATCTCATTCGTTGATGCGAGCTTATACCCTTTTTTGCTAAATTCACTCATAGCTGCATTAATAATTCGTTGCTGTTTTTCTGGATCTAAATTAAAAAACGATGAAGATACCATTACAGCCTCCTTTCTTCCTGATCAAGAAAATAGTTTTTCAGACCAGACCGGTCCGGTCCGGTCCGTTTCAATATATCACAGGCGGACCAGTCTGGTCAATATGATTTTCAGCGCTGTCCACAGGCTAACAAAGGAACTTGAGAGATTTTTAGTGCTTCCGTTGCAAAACCACGCCAAAACCCGCTATGAGCAAACTCATAGCGGGTTTTGCAATTCCTTATAATGGCCTTCAAAACATTCGATCCTGGAAACAGAGACAGCAAAGCCCAGCGTTACGTTGCACCTCTGTTTTTCGCTGAGCTTGCGACCCCCATGTTATCACTGTTTTAAGTTCTTCTTTTTATTTGATACACACTTTTTTGATTCAAAAGAATTGGGAAAGAATGATTACAGTGCAGACGTTATTCAGCCAGTCCCTGCATCGCTGTAATAAGCGCCAGCTTATAAACATCCTCGGCATTGCAGCCGCGGGAAAGATCGTTTACCGGCTGATTTAATCCCTGCAGGATCGGGCCGATAGCTTCAAACTCTCCTAAACGTTGGGCTATTTTATAACCGATGTTGCCAGCCTCGAGACTTGGGAAAATAAACACATTGGCTTCTCCTTTGAGTGGAGAATCGGGAGCTTTTTTCTGCGCCACGGCTGGTACGAATGCAGCATCAAACTGAAACTCGCCGTCAAGCACGAGGTTTGGCGCCTTTTCTTTGGCAATAGCGGCTGCCTGCACAACCTTTTCCGTTTCCGGACTAACGGCAGATCCTTTCGTTGAAAAACTAAGCATCGCCACCTTTGGATCAATATCGAAAACGCGGGCAGTCTTTGCAGCTTCGATAGCCGTTTCAGCCAGATCGTTACTGTCCGGTGCAATGTTGATTGCACAGTCTCCGAAAATATAACGCTGGTCGCCTTTAACCATGACAAAAACACCGGAAGTCTTTTTGACTCCTGCTTTTGTTTTAATTATTTGCAGCGCCGGACGCACCGTGTCACCTGTAGAGTGGGCCGCACCGCTGACAAGTCCAGCCGCCTTCCCGAGATAAACGAGCATTGTGCCAAAATAATTTGGTGTCTTCAATACTTTCCGTGCATCCTCCAGCGTTGCCTTCCCACGGCGGCGTTCCACGAATGATTGCACCAGCTCTTCAAATTCCGGATACGTATCAGGATGATAAATATCTAAATCCGAAACATCCAAATTCATGGCGTCGGCTTTATCTTTAATCTCCGTTTCATTGCCGATCAGGATCGGATTTAAGATGCCTTCTTTTTTTAAGCGAACGGTTGCTTCTAAAATTCTTTCGTCTGTCCCTTCAGGAAAGACGATGGATGGAAAGCCCTGCTTTACCTTGGAAGCAATCGCTGTAAACAAATCACTCACGAAAAATTCCTCCTTACAAAAACGTAAAACTTTTTTCCTACTTTTAAGCATACTCTTTCTTACACAAAAAATAAATTAATCTCAAGTATATTGACAAAGTTTAAATTTTCTGAATGTACTATTTTTCACAAATTTGTCACCATTACGTTTAAGATATAAATTTTTTAACAAAAATACCTCCGCATGAAAGGCTACCGTTTTGATGGAAAACGTTGTATAATAAAAAAATGAATGAATACTCAGTCATTTTCACCCGTTGATGTGAATGCGCTTTCTCAATATGAGGAAATCCGGTTTAGTATAACTACAACAATCTTTGAAAAAAAGCCTTCGTAAAAAAAGGCTACATTCAATCACTCGAAAAGCTGTCTAGCTGCAGCGCTGATCTTATAAGGAGGGAAAAACATGAGTTGTGACAAGCTGTTCCAACCGATAACCATCAATGGGCTCACTTTGAAAAACCGCGTCATCATGGGCTCCATGCATGTCGGCCTGGAAGGATTGGAAAATGGCCTTGAAAAACTGACTGCCTTTTACCGGCTGCGGGCCAAGCATAGTGTCGGACTTATTATTACAGGTGGTGCTGCTGTCAATCAAGAAGGCAGCGGCGGACCTGACTTCATGACCATCGACAAGGAGGAAGATATTGAGCGTTGGAAGCCGCTGACGAAAGAAGTGCACGAGGAAAACGGCCTGATAGCACTTCAGCTGTTTCATGCCGGCAGATATGCGTATAAGATGCTGACGGGAATGGACCCGGTGGCACCGTCGGCGATCCAGTCACCAATCAACCCGGATAAGCCGGCAGCATTGACCGAAATTAAAATTTGGAAGACGATCGATGATTTTGCTGCCGGAGCAAGGCGCGCAAAGGCAGCAGGCTTTGACGCGGTGGAAATAATGGGTTCCGAGGGATATTTAATCAATCAGTTCGTCTCCCCGGTGACAAATCACCGCTCCGATAGCTGGGGAGGCAGCTTTGAGAAGCGGATCGCTTTTTCCCTGCGAATAGTGGAAGCAGTGCGCCGCGCCGTCGGAAACGATTACCCTGTTTTTTTCCGCATGTCAGGTCTTGACTTCATCGAAGGCAGCACGACAGAAGAAGAGACCGTCGCCTGGGCGAAGGCATTGGAAAAAGCCGGAGCCGACGCCTTGAATATCGGAATCGGCTGGCATGAGTCACGCGTACCAACCATCTCCATGAAAGTTCCGCGAATGCACTTCGTCTATATAGCGGAACACATCAGCAAGCATGTCACCATACCCGTCATCGCCAGCAACCGCATTAACGACCCACAAGAAGCTGCAAGTTTCCTTGAAAAAGAAACCGTTGAACTAGTGTCGATGGCACGGCCGTTTTTAGCCGATCCGCAGCTGTTGACGAAAGCGAAAGCAGGACGTTTATCTGAAATAAATACATGCATTGCCTGCAATCAGGCATGCCTCGACCATGTTTTCGCAGGGAAGCCGGCCACTTGCCTTGTTAATCCGGAAGCAGGCCGGGAAACCGAGCTCCTCCTCCATCCCGCTGCCCGGAAAAAAAAGGTGCTCGTCATCGGGGCAGGACCGGCTGGACTGGAAGTAAGCCGGGTTGCTGCTCAGCGGGGGCATGAAGTTCTTCTCGTGGATGAAAAACCGGAAATCGGCGGCCAGCTCAACTATTCCAAGCAAGTTCCGGGAAAGCAGGAGTTTTATGAAACCTTGCGCTATTACCGAGTGCAGCTTGATCTTCTCGGAGTTGATACCCACCTCGGGAATTCCGTTGATGAACGCCATCCGCTCATTGATGAAGCCGATGAGATTGTCATCGCCACCGGGATGGTTCCAAGGATACCTGACATTAACGGTGACAAGACCTCGGCGGCGGTTTCCTACCAAGCTGTTTTTGAAGGAACGATAACCGTCGAAGAGCTTGGTAAGCGCGTTGCCGTTATCGGCGGCGGCGGGATCGCCTGCGACCTTGCGTTGTTTTTAACATCCCGGGGTGTAGAGGAAGTCACGTTACTGCAGCGGGGAACAACCTTTGCGAGAGGAATTGGAAAAACAACCCGCTGGATCACGATGATGGAGCTGAAGAAAAAACAAGTCCGCATGATCGGCGGCATCGAGGAATATCGCCGGCTGGAGAACGGAAAGGTGATATATAAAAGAGACGGCCACGAACAATCCGTTGTTGCCGATGCCATTGTTTTTGCAGCGGGACAAAATGTTAACGATGCTCTCGCGCAGCGTATTGCGGCAAAAGGAAAAGCTGTTCGCGTGATCGGAGGGGCAAAACACGCCCACGGCCTGGATGCGAAAAAAGCCATCTTAGACGGCGCCATCGCCGGACGGGAAATTTGAAAGATTCCGATAAAAAAGGGGCGTTTCCCTTTATCCAGTATCCTTGTTACCAGACATCAGCTTTTATACAAAAGAAAGTCAATATTCGGAAAGCTGCCTAGCCGCAGCGCTTCCGCTTTCTTATTAGTGTTTGTTCAAAAAGGTCGGTTTTTATCTTTTTGAACAAACACGAAGCAACGAGCCGGCCTTCACTGAGAAGCTGCGAGTTGTCTCGTAGTGCCATCGTAGGCGATGGTACTTGGATAAGCCTCTGCGCAAGACTAGAAGAGGAAGAGACAACGGAGTGGTGCCGATGCATTCTTTTCAAGCCGGCTATGAGTGGGGTTCTCAGAGCCAGGATGGCGACATTCCGCTGTTACTCACAGGACGTGAGCTGGTAATTAAGTGGAATTGGAGGATGGTGACATTCCGCCGTTGCTCACAAATGCAACCTGAATGTGCTTCACGAGTCAATTTGCGTCGAGTAACCGCAGACGCAGGACGTGAGCAGCTGTTAGGCGGAATTGGGTGCATCGAGCGGAACCATTGCCTTTTTCAACACGCTATTATTAAGGGAGGAATAAGCATGTCACAAAATCAAAAAACGGTGCTATACTCCGTGGAAGATACCGTAGCCACGATCCAAATGAATCGACCTCATGTAAAAAACGCACTTAACGAGAACATGCTGCATGAGCTTTACGCAGCCTTTCAGGAAGCTAACAAAGATGACAAGATCGCAGTTATTGCCTTAACAGGAACGGACAAAGCTTTTTCCAGCGGTGCCGATTTAAAGAGCATTCCTGTCCATCAGCTTGCTGACTTTGACCACGGGGAGTATTTGTCCAAACATTACAATCCCCTCATTCTCTTGATCAATGAGTCGCATAAACCAACGATTGCCTGCATCAACGGGGTGGCGGTCGGTGCCGGGCTCAGCCTTGCCTTGGCCTGTGATTTCCGCGTTGCTGCCGACGATGCGGTATTCGCATTGAGCTTTTTAAACATCGGGCTGATTCCCGACGCCGGTACTTCATATTTTTTACCTCGCCTCGTCGGTCTTGGAAAAGCGCTGGAACTGGGGTTGGGTGATAAGCTGACGACGGCGGAAGCGCTGCGGATCGGCCTTATTCACCAGCGCGGTGACGGCAAGGCGCTAATAGACTCGCTAAAAAAACTTCCCTATCCTGCCTACTCGTGGATGAAAGCCAATATGAAAGCGGGAACGCAGCTGTCTTTGTGCGAAGTAATGCAGCTGGAAGTGGAAGGGCAACGAAAAGCGGGGGCATCCACCTATCATCGGCAGGCAATTCTTCAATTTTTGAATGGAAAAAAATAGCCGCAAGGTTCAACTGCCGGAACAGCTTGTTGACGCAGGCAAGCTGTTTGGTTTTTCCACTACCGCCATAGTATAATATAATTGGAATACGAAGCGAAAACTCAGGAATATTTCTGATTGTTTTGAGCACTGTAATACCGTTGTAAACACGATTGTTTATTTTTGAGCATCCTTTAAGTGCTTGTTCAAAAAGATAAAAAACGATCTTTTTGAACAAACACTTTAAAAACCGATTAAACTTTTGATTCGATAGGAGTGACATTTCATGAGTGAACCAGCTAAAACATTGGATGGATGGTATTGCCTTCACGATTTCCGTACGATCAACTGGGCGGCGTGGAAAAAGCTCGGTGCAGAGGAACGAGAATCGATCATGGGAGAATTTTTGCACCTGCTGGACAAATGGAGCGCTGCGCAAGAAAAACTCGAAGGCAGCCACGGACTTTACACGATCGCAGGTCAAAAGGCCGACCTGATGATCATGCTCTTACGCCCTACCATGGACGAGCTGATCGAGCTTGAAACAGAACTAAATAAATCAAGGTTCGCGGAATATACCATTCCCGCTTACTCGTACGTCTCTGTCGTGGAGCTCAGCAACTACCTGCCCGCCGATAAAGATCCTAATGAAGATCCGGAAATTCAGGCGCGCCTGAAGCCGATTTTGCCAAAATGGCAGTACGTCTGCTTTTATCCGATGGACAAGCGGCGTGAAGGAGAGGATAACTGGTACATGCTCTCCATGGAGGAACGACGCAATTTAATGCGCAGCCACGGCATGATCGGCCGCGAATATGCCGGCAAGGTCCGTCAGATTATCACCGGCTCCGTCGGCTTTGACGATTGGGAATGGGGCGTTACCTTGTTTGCCCACGACGTGCTTCAATTTAAAAAACTTGTATATCAAATGCGCTTTGACGAAGTAAGTGCAAGATACGGCGAGTTCGGTTCCTTCTTTGTGGGAACAACCCTCCCCGAAGATAAAATCAAAGCGTTTCTCCAAGTATGAAAATACTTCTTACCATCTTGGGACTGTGTCGAAAGTGCAAACAATTCTTTAAAATAAATGGGCAATGGCTTTCGCTACTGTAGCAGGATGAGAAATGTCATTCATCACGAGCTGATGCAAAAGGATTGATCATCCTTTTGCGCCAGCTCGTTTTTTAAATCGTTGTAAAAAACACCCCAACTTTCTTTTCAAACCAATCCAGGTGATGAGCAAGCCGGCCGGTAGGACCAGTTGTTTTTCCCGATAGTTGTCATAGCCTAATTTAAAATAACATACACATACAATAGTGATTGCTGTTGTACTAGATTTCAATATTTGGACGTCAATGCGCTTGTTGCACAAGATTCAAAAAGGATAAAGGGGGTGTTTCGTTGGCCGTAATTAAAGCTCGGGAAAACGATGTGGCGCTGCTTGCCCGATTAATGCGGGCGGAAGCGGAAGGAGAAGGAGAATTGGGAATGTTGATGGCGGGAAACGTCATGGTGAACCGCGTACGTGCAGATTGCCTGGACTTCGTTGATGTAAATAACGTCGAACGAATGGTATATCAATCTCCCGGGGGCTTTGAAGCGATTCAAAAGAGCTATTTTTATCAGCATGCACGGGAAAAGGAAAAAAGACTGGCCAACAGACTCATAAAGGGGGAACGACACCATCCGGCGGAATTTTCACTGTGGTTTTTCCGACCTGAAGGAGCATGCCCTGCCCAATGGTGGGGACAATGGAATTCCGGCCGTTATAAGCTGCATTGCTTCTATACTCCTTTGGCCAGTGAATGTCCGTCTGTTTACACGGTTTACTGAGGTGAGGCTTGTCTCGTTTGCAATGAGCGGGATACATCAACCCATTTTCCCTTGCTTTTGCGCGATCATGACGTGGACACTATGGAACAAATCTTTTAAGTATTCATTGATATCGAGCACATTTTTAGAGGAGTGATGAAATGTATTCACAATCAGGCTATCCATATTCACCTTACGCAGGGTACGGCTATGCCGGCGGCGGTTATCCCGCCTCGACAGCGGCAGGTTATACACCAGGAGCGCAGATGCCTGCTCCTCCCGGATTTACCCAGCAGTTTCAGCCGCAGGTTCCTCCGCCGGACGTTCCGGGGATGCTGCCGCTTGAACAATCGTATATTGAAAATATCCTGCGGTTAAATCGCGGGAAGGTTGGCACCTTTTATATGACGTTTGAAAATAACGAGCGCTGGAACGCAAAAGTATTTAAAGGGATCGTGGAAGCGGCCGGCCGGGATCACATTATTCTCAGTGATCCGCAAACGGGAAAACGATACTTACTACTGATGGTCAATCTTGACTATGCGACATTCGACGAAGAATTAGACTATGATTATCCGTATCCGGGAATGGAAGCAGCGCAATCGCCGGAGCTGTCCACTTATTCACCGCGGTAAGGTCCATTTCTTCGCAGCAAAGGCGATCCGCGGCGCATAAAAACAAGCCCATTTTACTTACGGATGAATGAACTTTTTTGAAATTGCCTCCAATACCATCGCGGCTGCAACACAAGGCCGCTTTAAAAGCTTGTGGATGTTTCAAAGAGATCCAGAGCGATTCTTTTGAAGCATCCCCCTCGAAGAAGAATGATGATGCCGTACAAGCAGTGCGAAAACAGATGGAGATGGAAAGAACAGAAAATTGTGCTCGGAGGGGGCCAATCTCATGCAGGCACCCTCCTCCTGTCATTTGATCGCTGCCATCAGCAGCATCGCCCAGCCGGCGAGAAAAGCCACTCCGCCAATCGGCGTAATCGCTCCCAAAACAGATATTCCCGTGATGCTTAAGGCATACAGGCTTCCGGAAAAAAGCACGATGCCAATAAAAAAAGCCCAGCCGGCTCCGTTCAATAACCCGGTTGCTCCGGAATAGTGTATCAGAATGGCAACAGCGATGATTGCCAGCGTATGAACCATCTGATACTGAACCGCTGTCTGATACGTTTCCAAGTATCCCCCCGCTTCCAGCCGCGGCTTTAAAGCATGAGCACCAAAGGCACCAAGAGCGACAAACAAAAAGCCGTTAATACTGCCTAATATGAAAAACAATTTTGCCATTTGTCATCCTCCTTTGTTCAGAAATGATCTGAACAAAGGATATCATATGTTATCGGCAACCACCAAAGTGTTTGCATTTAACGGTTTCGTACATAAACCTTCAATGCTGTTTCCATTTGCTCCGCTTCCTCGCGGGATTCTGTATGGATGACGATATGATCGCCATTGACTTCCATATTTACATGTTTGAATCCTTGGGTATGCAAAAAATCCACCACTGCGGATGCATCCTCTTTCGGCAAAAACATCGTATGATCTCCCACATACTCCTCATTGACATAAATTTGATAGCGGTCATCATTTAATTTCACATCATAATCTTCACCAAACTCCTCGTTTAAAAAAAACAACGGCAACCCGAATGTAAATCCGGTTGTGGACCCATAATAATTCATCGCTCATCCCTCCTTGACCTTATTTTTCCCCGCATTGAAAAAAGCATGTATAAGTGTTTGTTCAAAAAGGGGGACATAACAGTGGCAAAAAGTATTTGCAAACCCTTTGCAACGGGAACAGGTTTTCCACTATAATCAGGGTAAAAACACCGTATGAAAGGAGCATGGACATGCCTGCCAATATCACCGTCCGCTCTTATACACCGGACGATTTTGATAAGCTGATGACGATCCAAAGAGAAGCTTTTCCTCCCCCGTTTCCCGAAGCGCTTTGGTGGAATAAAGAGCAAATTACAGCGCATGCGGCAACGTTCCGGGAAGGAGCGATGTACGCCGAAGCAGATGGAGAGCCGGCGGGTTCTGCCACTTCATTGCTTGTCCATTTTGACGGAGAGGCCCACACTTGGGAAGAAGTGGCAGACAATGGGTATATTCGCCGCAGTCACCGTCCGGACGGTGACACATTGTACGGCATCGACTTATGCGTTCGGCCGAAATTCCGCGGTCGCGGTATCGCCCATGCCCTGTATGACGCGCGCAAACAGCTCGTTATCGACTTACGCTTGAAGCGTTACGTTGCCGGCTGCCGTATCCCGAATTTCCACAAGCACGCCGGGCAAATGTCTGTTGAAACTTATGTGGATAAAGTGGTAGATGGAGAAATAAATGATCTCGTCTTATCCTTTATGCTTCGCCAGGGACTAGTGGTCAAGCAAATTATGCCGCACTATTTGGACGATGATGAATCCCTCGATTACGCGGTGATCGTGGAATGGAAAAATCCCCGGCTTGCCTAATTGTCACAAAATTGTACGGGACCATGTCCCCGAAAAAATATTCGGGGACATGGTCCCGTACTTTTTAAAAGTCGAGCAGGCTGTCGCTTTCACGGTCCTCATCGTCATCATACGGAGACAGCGTTTCCTTCGGTTTCGTTTGTCCCATGACGTCCTCCACCGCGGCATATTTTACCGTCGTTGGTCTCTTGCCTCGCCCCGCTCCTGCATCAGCACCAGACGACAGAAGCAGGTCGCAATACGCCTTGATCGCTGCCGCCGGCTCGCGATAGCCCTCTGTATCAGGAGTCTCTTCCACCGTTTTCTTCAGCTTGGCCACTTCTTCTTCCATTTTCGCAATAACTGTCTTCGCGGGAATATTCAACAGCGTCACTCCTTATCACTACTTTTTCCGGCCTGCCTGCTTACTGCTCAGCAAGCTTGATGAATTCATCAATATCCGCCTTCACAAGGTCAATCGCCTTTTGCCAAAACTCAGGCTTCGTTAAATCCACACGCAAATGTTTTTGCGCCAATTGTTCGACTTCCATGCGTCCAGTGTCCCGCAACAATGCGATGTATTTGTCTTCAAAAGCCGTTCCTTCCTCTGCTGCCTGAGCATAGATTCCCATGCTGAACAAGTAGCCGAACGTATACGGGAAGTTGTAGAACGGAACACCGGTAATATGAAAATGAAGCTTCGATGCCCAAAAATGCGGCGAATATGTAGCCAATTCACCGCAGTACGCTTCCTTCTGGGCTTCCAGCATCAGCTCGTTTAACCGCTGCACACTGACGAGACCTTTCTTGCGCTCCTCATAAAAACGGGTTTCAAAAAGAAAGCGCGCGTGAATATTCATGAAGAAAGCAATGCTGCGATTGAGCTTGTCGTCCAGCAGTTGAATTTTCGCTTCCTTTGTCTGCGCCTGCTTCACCGCTGCATCCGCTACGATCATTTCCGCAAATGTGGATGCCGTCTCCGCCACATTCATTGCGTAGCGCTGTGACAGCTGCGGGAGATCGTTCATTACGTATTGATGATAAGCGTGACCTAATTCATGCGCCAACGTGGAAACATTCGACGCAGTACCGTCATAGGTCATAAAAATCCGCGACTGCTGTCTTATTGGAAAGCTTGTGCAAAATCCCCCCGGACGTTTACCGGGACGACTTTCCGCCTCGATCCAGCGCTCCTCAAAAGCCATTCGGGCAAAGGAGGCCATCTTCGGGCTGAAGGAAGCAAACTGCTCCACGATCATTTCCGCCGCCTCATCAAAGCTGACTTCCTCCACATTTTCGGAAAGCGGCGCAGTAATATCCACCATATCGAGGCGTTCCAAGCCAAGATATGCTGCTTTTCGCTGCATATACACAACGAAATCCGGTTTGTTGTTCACGATGGTTTCCCACATGACATTCAACGTTTCTTCCTTCATCCGGTTGATGTCAAGCGGCTCCTTTAACACATTATCCCAGCCGCGTGCCTCATAAGTTTGCAGTCGGAATCCTGCCAGATGGTTGAGCGTGTTGGCAAACAGCTCCGCTTCTTTTTCCCACGCCTTCTCATATTGCGCGAAGGCATGCTGACGGGCGGCGCGATTTTTGTCATTCATTTTGTTTGCGGCCTGTCCGACGGAATAAGTATTGATCTGCCCGTTTTCTTCTATTTCCACTTTCATCCGGCCGACGATCGTATTATAAAAATCTCCCCATGCATGATACCCGTCAACCGCCAACTTCTGAACCAGCTTTTCCTGCTCTCCGGAAAGCCTTTCCTTTGCCTGCTGCCGCCGTTCATTCAAGTTAAACAGGACAGCCTTCATTTCCTCCTGCTTCGTGAACTGCTCCCACTGCTTTTCGTCAAACGCCAGCAGCTGTTCGTCTATCGAGGTCATGCTGGAAGCATACAACGAAGATAAACGTTTCACGTTGCCAGTCAGTAATTTTGCCGCTTCGTCAGTCGTATCCTGTGAAGTCAGACAACTGATAAACGCTCCCACTTCCCGCACTTTCATACCGATTTCCTGCGCACGCACAACATATCCCGCCCATGCGGCTACATCTTTATCCGCCGCTACATCCAGCTCGCTTTGAAACGCCCTCAGCTCCGAGTCCAGCCCGGTTAAAAAAGTTTGCAGTTGTTCCGAACTGCTTCCGCCTGAAAAAATAACATCCAGATCCCATACTTGACTGTATTTGCTCGCCATTCATTCCATCTCCTCTTTTTGTTTTTTATCTGCATTTGTCATTAGCACTTTTGCCAGGTGGCGAATTTTATCTGATTCATAAATATGAACACCGCTGCTGTTCTCCTGAGCTGCAGCGCACATCGTCAGCGCCACGTATTTTCCTTTTATCGGCCTGAATTTTTCATATGGTCCGATAAGGAGGGCGGATAGAGGTTTACTCATCCACAACGCCACTTTTTCCCCGAAGCGAAATTCCTGCCGTTTCCCTGTGAGAAGGGACGGGCGAAAAATATGGAGGGACCGGAAATCGAGCAACACCAGCGCTTCTTCCAGCTTTCCTTTTACGCGACTGTAAAAAAATCGTGACTCCCGATCGGCACCAATTGAGGAAATGATTAAAAACCGGGTTACTTTCTCCTTTTCCGCCAGGCTTGCCATCTTTAAAGGATACGTATAGTCTACTTTCATAAATTTTTTTCTGCTTTTTGCTTTTTTCATTGTTGTTCCCAAGCAAACAAACACATCATCGATTCCTCGTAACAACTCCGCGTGATTTTCCAGCTGTTCAAAATCAACCACGCGTTCATCAATCCGCTCATGCTCCGCAAAGCTTGTCTCCCGGCGGGTGAGGATGCGGATGGTATCGTAACAGCCGCTGCGAATAAGTTCCTGCACTAAATGATGACCAATTAAACCGGTGGCACCAGCAACCACTGCCTTTTTCAAGCTTCTCCCTCCTGTAAACTGACGGTAATTCATATTAATGTATCACGATTTTGTGCTGAAGCGTTAAAAAGTGGCAAATCATTGACATCTGATGCTTTCTTGGCAATTAACAACCATTCTCCTTGATGTAATACTTGTACAATGCGTGCGTGCCTGCGTTTTCCTCGCCGTTTTCCGCCAATTGCTCGTACAACTTTTTCGCCAGTGACAGCCCCGGCAACTCAAGTCCCAGCTCCTCTGCGGACTGAACAGCAATCCCCATATCCTTGATAAAGTGCTTGATATAAAAACCCGGTGCAAAGTTGCCGTCAATAATTCGCGGGCCGAGATTGGTCAGCGCGAAACTGCCGGCTGCACCGGTTTCAATACTTTGCAGCACCTTTTTCTGATCGAGACCAGCTTTTTTGGCATAAGCGAGCGCTTCACTTACTCCGAGAATTGTTCCGGCGACGGCGATCTGGTTCACCATTTTTGTGTATTGTCCCGCTCCGGCCGGCCCTTGAAGCTGGATGTTTTTTCCCATGCGCTCAAAAACATTGTTAGTCGCCTGAAAAGCCGCTTCCTCCCCGCCGACCATAATCGATAAACGGGCTTCCTTCGCGCCGATATCGCCGCCGGAAACCGGGGCATCCAAGGCAAAAATGCCTTTTTTCGCAGCTTCCTCATTGATTTTTTTCGCCAACAGTGGCGTGGAAGTTGTCATGTCGATAACATACGTGCCTCGACGGGCATGATTTATAATACCTGCTGTACCGAGGTACACTTCTTCCACATCATACGGAAAGCCAACCATGGTAATAACGACATCTGCCTTGGCGGCCAATTCAGCTACCGTATCGCACCAGCGGGCACCCTTATCCAGCAATTCGCCTGTTTTTTCCTTTGTCCGGTTATAGACGAGCAGCTGATGTCCTCCATTTAAAATATGCGTTGCCATGCTTTTCCCCATAACACCTGTACCAATAAAGCCTACGACTTGTTTCTTATCCAACGTACTCCCTCCCTGTCCCTGTCGGTAATGAACGAATTTTTTTACCTTCCTGCAAGTCAATTATTTGCGAAATGACCACTGGCTGCGGCTGAGGAAAAATCGTCTGCCCGGAGCGTTGCAATGATATTTCCTTTTCCTGTTACACAAAATCGTCCGGGTTACGGCCAATCCGGCTGTCGCGGTTAAATCTGCTGATTTTCTCCATATCTTCGTCAGAAAGCTCGAAATCGAAAATATTTGCGTTCTCGGCTATTCGTGACGGCGTGGTCGATTTGGGAATCGTCACCACTTCATTCTGTAAGTCCCAGCGTAAAATAATCTGTGCAGGAGTTTTCTGATATTTTTCCGCAAGTTGAAGGAGTTCAGCATTGTCAAACATTCGTCCCTTCGTCAGCGGCGCCCAGGCCTCCAGTTGAATTCCCCGCTCTTTACAGTACTGATGCAGCTCCTTCTGCGTAAGCAGCGGATGATATTCCACCTGATTCACTGCCGGTTTTACTTGCACGTCTTTCAACAGCTCCTCGAGGTGATGGATGTGGAAATTACTAACGCCGATGGCACGGATGCTGCCTTCTTCATATAATCGCTCAAAAGCGCGCCACGTTTCTTTAAATTTTCCGGTTACCGGCCAATGGATAAGATACAGGTCCAGGTAGTTTACATTTAATTTTTTCCTGCTTTCTTCAAAAGCCCGAAGCGTTTCATCATAGCCTTGCTGATCATTCCAGACCTTTGTCGTCAGAAAAATGCTCTCCCTAGGAACGCCTGACTCCTTCATCGCCTGTCCGACACCTTGTTCGTTTTCATAATACGATGCCGTATCAATGCTCCGATAGCCCGTATCCAAAGCAGCCTTAACAGCATTGACCACTTCATCGCCTTCCTTTACTTTAAAGACACCGAAACCAAGCCACGGCATTTCCACGCCATTGTTCAACGTCACTGTCGATTCAATGGATAACGACTTCATTTTTCCTCACCTTCCTACTTGAATATTACAGCGTCCTTTAGTGTCATCTTAGCAGGAATTAGCCCTTGTTGGCAGTAATTTGCATAGCTTTGCAATCAAATTTGTCATTTTGCTTTTTTGGCTCCCATTCCGGGATGTATTGATCAATAAGCTGCGGATAACGCATTCAAAATTCGGCAACAATATGCATAGCGATTGTATCCGCCATCTCCCGCTATGATCTCGTGATGATCCGTCCGTTATTTAATTCAAGAAATACGCTGCTCCGTCAGCCGTTGCGGTCAATTGCAAAACATCGACAGTATAGCGTACCATCACTCTATTCCCTGCCACTTTCAAGTGGTCTTCTAAAATATGAGCGGTAGTTCCTGCTTTTTGAGTATATTAGTCCGTTGAAAAAACTCACGTAAAATGAGACGCTGTTCAGGGGACTAAATTCCTAAAAATGAAAACTTGTTTTTCATATACTTGGCCATCGGTACGGCTTGTGCAGCATTCCGTTTTCTTGTAAAAAACTGCTGTAATTCTTGTTCATACATCGCTTTCAGTTCAAGTAATTTTTGGAAAATGCTTTTATAACACGTAAAAAAAAAGACAATGGGTTTGCTCATTGCCTCGGATTCTTACAGAAAGAAGCTAAGCAATCCTTTGAAAAAACATCATTACAACAATTTGACACCATGGGCAATACGAACTATATTGATTACGAAGACATCTATCATAGTTCTATTTACCTTATGACTTAAGGGGGAAACACAATGGCTAAAATTTTGATTACGGACGATGCTGCGTTCATGAGACTAACACTGAAAAATATCATTGTCGAGGCTGGCTTCGAGGTGATTGGAGAAGCCGCGAACGGCCAGGAGGCTGTTCAGCTGTATGAAACGCATCGGCCCGATCTTGTGACAATGGATATTACAATGCCCGAAATGAACGGGATTGAAGCGCTTGAAAAAATAAAAGGAATTGATCCGAAGGCAAAAGTTATCATGTGCTCTGCCATGGGACAGCAAAGTATGGTTGTGGATGCGATTCAAAAAGGAGCCGTCGACTTCATCGTGAAGCCGTTTGATAAAACAAGAGTAAAAGAAGCGATCGAAAAAGCGATTTCGTAAGTTCATGCAGAAAGAAAATGGACCGATGACGGGCCAAAGTTAAATCTTTAGGAAGAACGTGTAGGGGGTGTCTTAAAAGGGGACTTTCCCCTTTTTTATATGATAATCTACTGCATTCCGATGGCTGAGACGACAACTGCACTATCTGTTTCGATAGCACTTAGTAGCTCCGTTTCGTTATCTCATGACATCCTTTATTTTGTTGTCAGGCCAATCCATTACTTGAGAACAGTTTAAGCGTGCTTCGAGCTCGACTTTGTCCTCATGAACCCTTCTTGCGGAGAGTTCACGGCACTTCGCGCTCGATTTTTTCTCATGAACACTTTTTGAGGACAATTTGTCGCGCTTCAGCCCCCCATTTTGTCCTCATTATTCCTGCTTGTGGACAGTTCACGGCGCTCCAAGCTCGATTATGTCCTCATAAACGCTTCTTTCTCTGTCTAGTCATGGCCTGACGTGAGATCCAGAACTTTTCTAATTCTGGACAAAATCCCCTCAATAACCTTGAAGTCCATTTGAAAGGAAAATCCTTCAACTACACCGATCTTGTTTTCATGAACAACGTTATTGCTGCTCTTTCAACGTTGCTTCCACTTTCGGCAACGTCGGCAACGCTGTCATTGCCCCTTTGGTGGACGCCGCCAATCCCCCTGAAACTGCCGCAAATCGCGCCATTTTTTTTACCTCATCCAATGTCAGCTGTTCAATGTCTTTTTGCAACTGGTTCAACTGAAATAAAATCCCGGATACGAACGCATCGCCGGCTCCGGTTGTATCCACAGCCTTCACCTTCATCGCTGGAACATGAATATGCCCGCTGCCTTTTAGAAAAACATAGCTGCCTTCAGCACCCAAAGTAATAAAAATCAAGGGAATATTATAAGCATCCAGCTTTGCGGCACCAACCACAACATCTTTTTCACCGGTTAAAAACTCCAGCTCTTCCTCGGAAATTTTCAAAACATCGGCCTTCGGCAACATGCTGATAATCGTGTCGCGGGCAGCCGCTTCGCTTTCCCACAGACTAAGTCGCAAATTCGGATCATACGAGATAAACAAACCATTTTCCTTTGCTATTTCCACAGCCTTTATCGTTGCTGATTTTGCCGGCTCGCTGATCATGCTGATGGAACCAAAATGAAGTACGCGATTATCCACAAACGGGAACGCTTCCACTTCTGTTACTTCGAGAAACCGGTCGGCACTTGGATCAATATAGAACTCAAAGCTTCGTTCCCCGCCATCCCCAAGGGTGACGAAAACAGCTCCGGTACGAACAGCTTTCGTGGAAAACAAATGACTCGTATCCACTTGATAGTTATTGAGCGTATCCACCAAAAAATTGCCCAACACATCATCGCCTATCTTGCCTAAAAAGCTGCTTCTTGCTCCAAGCCGGGCGCAGCCAACCGCCACATTTGCCGGTGCCCCTCCCGGACTTTTTTGGTACGTCTCATTGTTATCATCCAGCGGGATGAAATCGATCAATGCTTCTCCTAAACAAACTATGCCATTTGCCATTCATTTTTCCTCCCAAACCCTACATAAAAAAAGTGATAGTCATCCATCCTTTCATTATACGGATTCAGTACGTAAAGAACAACGCCGCATCAGAAGAAACCGACAATTTCTCTGTTATTTATGACAGCTTTTCAAACAAACCGATCAGACATTTCAGGCTACCAGCCATCTATTGCCCTATGCGACGGACAACGTATACATTCTGTCACGAATTCGTCTTTTGCGACAAACATACGCTTTTTTAGTATTATAAGTGTGTGTTCAACAAGGCAATGGTTCCGCACGATGCGCCCAATTCCGCCTAAGTGCTGCCCACGTCCTATGGGCAACGGCGGAATGTCGCCATCCTCCAATTCCGCCTAAAAACCGCTCACGTCCTGTGAGCAACGGCGGAATGTCGCCATCCTGGCTCCGAGAAAACCACTCACAGCCGGCCTGAAAAGAATGCATCGGCTCCACACATTGCTTCGTATTTGTTCAAAAAGATAAAAACCGATCTTTTTGAACATACACTATAATAAGAAAACTAAGCAAGCGTCGGGAGGGAAAAAAGTTTGAAGCCAATTGACCCGCTGAAGGTGCAACATACACTATCGCAACTAACCGGAAAAAAACTTTATGTACACTTAGAAACAACAAACGGAGCGTATGCCTCTCATTATAATCAACAGTTTTTATCTGCCGGCGCCTTTATCAGAAATGTACAGCTGACTTTTGTCCAAGGGAAAATAAAAGGCGATGGGCCGTATCGTATCGGCTTGGAAACTGAGAGTGGCTGGCTCTACGCTGAAGGCTTGACAGATTGGGAACTGAACGAACAGAAGCAAGTATTGTTTGCCGGACATGACAAAGATGGAAAATTGGCTGTTGCCTTGGAATTGAGCGTAACGCCTTTTCCTAAGTAACACTAACTAGATGTGGGTTCAAAAAGGAGGACACAACAGCGGCAAGAAGATCGTGGCGCGGCAGGATCAAGCAACGCAGCGTACACCAAAACGTACGTGAGCAGCACAGAGACAACGCAACGATGAGATTCGCAGGCGCTGTTTCCCGCAATTTTTGAACATCCTCTACATGCTAAATAATCGTTTAATAAGGAAGTGAGTATGATGGAACGTCACGTTCTCATTATTTTTCCACACCCGGATGATGAAGCTTTCGGCGTTGCCGGAACGATTCTTTCGTATACCCGTGCAGGAATTCCTGTCACCTATATTTGTCTCACGCTCGGTGAAATGGGGAGAAATATGGGAAGACCGTTAATTGCAAACCGCGAAACCTTGCCGCATATCCGGCAAAAAGAATTGGAGAAAGCGTGTGAACTGCTTGGTATTCATGATTTGCGACAATTCGGCCTCAGGGATAAAACGATTGAGTTTGCCGATCAACAAGTGATTATTGATAGAATTTACAAAGTTATCGAAGACGTGAAGCCTTCCTTGATTATCACTTTCTACCCGGGATACGCCGTTCACCCGGATCATAACGCCACAGGAGCAGCCGTTATCCAAGCCGTACATCGATTGCCGAAAAATAACAGACCGGTTGTTCATGCCTATGCCTTTTCTGAAGGCTGCGAAGCGGTTATTGGTTCCCCCGACATTATCAACGATGTAACGCCATTTGCCGAGGATAAGCTGAAGGTGCTGGAAGCCCATGAATCGCAAACAGCAGGGATGATCGGAGGATTGAAGAAACGGTATCGGCAAAAAGACGAAGCTGCCGTGCGCCGCGTTACAGAGGAACGCTTTTGGACATATCCGGTCAATGACGGATTTTCTTCCTGACAGGTATAATCGACAAGCGAGCTTATTGTTCATGCATACAGCTCGCTTTTTTGTCTTACTCCGCAAAACAACGCAACATCTGCATTACGCAGAAAGGAAAACACAGCCGTTTGCTTCCAATTCACTGCAAACGACCGATGCCGTGCCATCTGTAAAAAACCGCCATTGCCTATCTAATAGACATAAAGAATGACACCCGGGAGTATACTTTGTTTTTTCCATAAATATTAAAGAGCGTGTTCAAAATGGCAATGGTTCCACACGATGCGCCCAATTCCGCCTAAGTGCTGCCCGCGCCCTATGGGCAACGGCGGAATGTCGTCATCCCGACTCCGAGAAAACCACTCACAGCGGCCTAAAAAGAATGCATCGTCTCCACTCATTGCGTCGTATTTATTCCAAAAGATAAAAACAATCTTTTTGAATAAACACTTTTAAAGAAGGTTTTTCGTCAGGTACTCCACAAGACAAATCGGAGACCGCCGCTTCGTCACCGATTCAGATTACTGATTTTCTCCAATTTGTACGACTTATGCTGACCGGACATTTCCCTTAAACAAGGCAGCAGCTTTTTCGCTGAAATTACATAAAAAGAAAAGAATCGGTGGTGGTTGCGAAAACGCACTGTCAAATCCAGCTGTAAATGTTCCACTTTATAGCGAACAATTTGATTTGCTTCATAAACTGTTTTGATCTTCCCTAACACCGGCACAAACAGCACAAATCGGTTTGTTAAAACAAGGTAACCTCTTCTTTCCAACCGCAATCTGACGGCTTCCGTAGCTACGAGCGGTGCCTCCTTTACCACTGCTTTCACCTTCTGCCTGACAATAAATAGAAAAATCATATCCGCTCCAATGGTAAGGAAAAACGCAATGATGATGCTGAACAGAGCAAACAGCCAATCCCACTGCCACAAATAAATCGGACCGAACACCCCGAACAATAGCCAACTGACGGTATAACGAAAATATTTGTCAAAAAACGGATTGGATCGTCCAATCAACAACTATCACCTCCACATAAACAATATTTGGTAAATAACTATAACATATTATCGCGTGTTTAAAAACTGTTTTTTCTAAATTTTTCAAAAAGCATCAAAAAAACTGCTGATTCGTGAAAAATCAACAGTTTCTTCCTTCCATTCCCACCGCCAAATCTTGCATACGAGACAGGAAGTTATCTAAACCGAAAGAGATCACTATAAATAATTTTGTCGGAATAATAAAGGTCCCAATCGCCGCGATCCCGTATCGAAGCACATTGTTCCATATCGGTTTCTTCACCAGTAACCGCGTTATAACATATTTCATTGGAAAAAATCATTGTATCCGTGATCACCGTTCCGTTTCGTAAAACAGCATAGTCATCGCGGTCTTTGGCAAACAAGTCGCTGCCGAACATCGTATAATCCTCATCCGCGATACCGAGAATATTCAACAGCGTAGGCATGACATCAATCTGGCCGGACACGGTATTCATAGTTTGCCCTTCCATTCCGGGAATATGAATAATCAATGGAACACGGTTTAATTTTATCGCTTCAAACGGCGTGATTTCTTTACCAAGATACTTTTCCAGCTCTTTATAATGGCTCTCAGCTATCCCGTAATGATCTCCGTACATAACAAGAATCGTATTTTCATAAATCCCTTGCTCCTTGAGTTGATCCACAAGCAGCCGCATCGCTTCATCCGTATAACGCACAGTTGGAAAATAACGATTCACAATGTCGCTGTCCGAGTCAAACGGCTGGATAAGTTGATCCTCTTCTTCCAGCTCATAAGGAAAGTGATTCGTTAAGGTGATAAATGTCCCGAAAAACGGCTTTGGCAAATCAGCCACATAATCCATGGATTGTTCAATCCAGTCGATGTCCTTCAATCCCCAGCCCACCGAATTTTCGTCATTCACTTCATAGTCATCATAAGAAAAGTAACGGTCATAGCCTAAGTTTTCATAGAAAACATCCCGATTATAAAACGTTTTATCATTGGCGTGGAAAGCAGCCGCATAATAGCCGTTATTGTGAAGAATCTCCGGCAATCCGTTAAAATCATTGTCGTAGTTCGAATGAAAAACCGCTCCTCTGCCCAGCGGATAGAGCGAATTGTTAATTAAAAATTCCGCATCCGACGTTTTTCCCTGTCCGGTTTGATAATAAAAGTTGTCAAAATAAAAGCTGTCTTTTATGAGTTCGTTCAAAAACGGCGTGATTTCTTCGCCATTTACAGTTTCATTGATTACAAAGCTTTGGAACGATTCCAGAGAGACAACGATCACGTTCATATCTTTGCCGATGCCAAACAGGTCCTCGTTCGCTTCCGAACGATTGGCCTCTAAATGGCGTTCAATTTCCGTCCACTCATCTCCATCGGCAAACACCGTCTGTGCTTTTGTCTGCGTATGAAGAAAGGCATCGTAAACATAGAAATTATACAACCCGATGGACTGAACCAAATGTTCACGATTAAAGGAGTGCGACCAGCCTTGAAAGTTATCGTCCAATCTCGTTAACCCGGTAATCGTCAAAACAGCAATGGCAATGACCGCAAATTTGCTTTTCGACTGGCTGAATTTTGTCTGCGTCACCGTTAGCCAGTGCGGCTTGCGGAACAGAAAACAGCCGATGAGCACAATATCGACAAAAAAGAAAATATCATACCATGCGATTAGTTCAAAAATACTTGTGCTTAAGTCGGCCACATTCACACCCATGGAAAGCATCGGCAAAGTAATAATATCGCTGAATTCACGATAATACACGGTGTTCGCATAGAGAATACCTGTTAACAGCGCACAGATGAAAAAATAATATTTCCACTGCAGCTTCGGCCTGAAAACAATGCCAATACCAAAAACCACCAGCAAAAAAGCCAGCGGGCTTACTGCAAAAATAACTCCATCCATAAATGAATGAAGGTTAATATTAAATGTCAAGCTCGATACAATAACTGTCTTCAACCATATCCATGCGATGCACAGCAGCATGAACCGATGGTTATGGACAAAGGCCTTCATAGTCGTCCATCTCCTTCTGCATGCTCCAGATTGTATAAGGAGATTCACAAAGTCCGGGACAACTCCCCGTCATCCCTTTTGCCTCATACTTCTCTGGAAAACCCTAACTATTTCATTGTAATAATATAGACGAAGAGAATGCAAGGAAAGTTTCAAATTTACAAAGTTTTGCTAACTCTTTTCTGTTTCATTTCCGTTTTCATTTTTTTTTAACGTTTTTTCTCCTTTCTATGGCCAACGGGTGAATCAACGGAAAATTGCATGTAGCAGGAGGATTTACACCTTGATTTTTTCAGAAAAATCTGTCTCCAATCCCGTTTATTTCGCCAGGCGAAGTTTCATAATTATTAAGAAGCTGATACAATAAAGAAGGACTAAAAACGGAAAGGAAGAATTCACTGTGAAGCAATTTGACGAAAAGCTTGAAAAATACGCTGAACTTGCTGTCAAAATCGGTGTTAATATTCAGAAAGGCCAGACGCTGGTGATAAACGCTCCAATCACTTCTGCTGAACTGGTTCACAAGATCGCAAAGAAAGCATATGAAGCTGGTGCCAAAAACGTGCATGTGGATTGGCAGGATGACACACTGACACGCATAAAATACGACATGGCTCCATTTGAAGCGTTTCAGGAGTACCCTTTATGGAAAGCGAAAGGGTATGAAAAAATGGCGGAAAACGGCGCAGCATTTATGTCCATTAAATCAACCGATCCGGAATTGCTGTTAGGAGTGGATCCGGAAAAGATTGCCGCAGCCAATAAAGCAGCAGGACAGGCGCTGGATACATACAGAAAATATGTGCAGTCGGATAAAATCAGCTGGCTAGTCCTATCAGCTCCATCTGAATCATGGGCGGCAAAGGTTTTCCCTGATATCCCTGCGGAAGAACAGGTCAACAAGCTTTGGGAAGCGATGTTTGAAGCGGTGCGGATCAATACGATAGATCCGGTGGCAGAATGGAAAGCCCATGACAAAAATTTAAATGAAAAAGCGACATTTTTAAATGAGAAAAACTATCGTGAGCTTCGCTTCACCGCTCCCGGAACCAACTTGACGGTGGAGCTTCCGAAAGGGCACATCTGGCTCGGCGGCGGCGGCCCAAATCAGGACGGTGTCCATTTTGTCGCCAACATGCCGACAGAAGAAGTGTTCACCGCTCCAAAAAGAGACGGAGTAAACGGAACGGTCTCTAATACAAAGCCGTTGAATTATGGCGGAAATACCATCGATGGATTCACTTTGACGTTTAAAGACGGGAAAGTAGTCGACTTTTCTGCCGAGGTTGGTGCAGACACGTTGAAGCATTTATTGGATACGGATGAAGGCTCACGCTATCTCGGCGAAGTTGCCCTGGTCCCTAACAGCTCGCCGATATCAACATCGGGAATTCTTTTTTACAATACGCTGTACGACGAAAATGCTTCCAATCACATCGCCTTGGGCAGCGCTTATTCCACTTGCCTCAAGGACGGTGCGACGATGTCGGATGAAGAGTTAAAAGCCCATGGATTAAACACCAGCATTACCCATGTCGATTTCATGATCGGTTCGACAGACATGGATATCGACGGTGTCAGGGAAGATGGTACGGCTGAACCCCTCTTCCGCAAAGGAGAATGGGCAATTTAGCAGCGTTCTCCCCTTAGCGTTTCACTGAGGCTGCAGGAGCGGTCTCAGTCTGGCAGACCGCTCCTCCGCCCGCTCGGTTAACCGGCCAAGATCGTCTACTTTTACGCCCGAAATGTTGTTCCGCGGAATGATATTTCGGGCTTTTTCAGCGGGGCGATACAGTTAGTTGGCGGCCCTGTATCTATTTTTGCACGAACGTACTCTATTTTTATCATTGTGAACTTACCTTTTGCTGCTTGCCATTGTTAGAATTTCTGACATGAAATGAATCATATTGTTAATTATTTTTTCAGCAGCAGTAGACCGCTTACATCCTTGTTATTTCTGAAGATTGTCGAATTGATTCGAAATGAATATTCCAACTATTCCAAAAAAATAATATTAATTTCCTCATAAATTAACTATAATAGAATCAACTATTTCAAGGAGGGATGCAGTTTGAAAGAAATTGAGAAGTTCATTGGAGCGGTCAATGATATTGTCTGGGGTCCACCAATGCTTATCTTGATTGTCGGCACGGGAATATTTTTAACGCTTCGTCTCGCATTCTTACAATTCCGTACATTACCTTATGCGTTAAAATTAGCCTTCAGCCCGGCAAGCCAGGACAAGAAGTCTAAAGGGGACATCACCCACTATCAAGCCTTAACCACCGCGTTGGCCGCAACCATCGGAACCGGGAACATCGCCGGAGTAGCAACGGCCGTTGTCCTTGGAGGTCCAGGCGCTGTTTTCTGGATGTGGATATCGGCACTCTTCGGAATGGCGACGAAATACGCCGAAGCGATCCTTGCGGTAAAATACCGCGTTCAAGGGAAAAACGGCGAGTTTTCCGGGGGACCGATGTATTATATCGAAAAGGGATTGAAGATGAAATGGCTGGCGATTTTATTTGCTGTTTTTGGGGCATTTGCCGCCTTCGGGATCGGAAATCTCGTACAGTCGTTTAACGTCTCTGATGCCCTGCATTCCACGTTCCAAATTCCACAGATCGCTACGGGGGTTGTGCTGACGTTATTGGCCGGCCTTGTCATCCTTGGCGGAATTAAAAGTATCGGTAAAGTAACCGCATATATTGTACCTTTTATGGCGCTTTTCTATGTCGTTGCCGGGCTTATCATTGTCGTGATGAACCTGAACCTTGTGCCGACAGCATTAGGATTGATTTTTTCTGAAGCGTTCACTGGCAATGCCATCATCGGCGGCGGAATCGGCGCGGCTATTCGCTGGGGAGTTGCCCGCGGCGTTTTCTCAAACGAAGCGGGTCTCGGGTCGGCCCCGATTGCAGCCGCCGCGGCGAAAACCGATTATCCCGGTCGTCAAGCCCTCGTATCGATGACACAAGTATTTATTGACACCATTATTGTGTGTTCGATCACTGGAATTGCCATTGTTATGGGAGACCTTTATTTAAATGGAGAGCGAGGCGCTGCGCTGACCGCTGCCACCTTTGAATTCTTCCTTGGCGGTGCCGGCTCGGCCGTCGTAACCATCGGGCTTGCGTTCTTTGCCTTCTCTACGATTTTAGGCTGGTCGTATTATGGAGAAAAATGCGTCGGTTATCTTTTCAGTGACGGCATTGTCAAGTACTACCGCCTTATTTTTGTCGTTGCCGTCTTCTTTGGCGCGATTGCTTCTTTGGATCTCGTGTGGGATCTTGCAGATATTATGAATGGTTTAATGGCGATACCGAACTTAATCGGCCTCGTCGGCCTTTCCGGAGTGGTAGTGGCGGAAACACACCGCTTCTTGAAGGTGGCGAAAGAGGAGAAAATAAGAAAGAAAGGAAGCATTCCCGATTCGGCAAAAGATTAGTTATTAAACGACTTTACAAAAGAATAGGGACAGCCGCAGCGCAGCCCAACCCGGCGACTGGTTTAACCTCACCACCAACCCGTCACCGGGAAGGCCGGAGCTTTCACAGGCAGCAAGCTAGTTCATCTCCGCTGCTGCCTTTTCCAATCGGGTACATATCCGTTCATCTTTCATAAAGTCTGTTGAAAGCCTGCGGTTGAGATATCTCTTTACGTAATTATTTTGGTTTGAAGGCTGCCAACATCCGCTCACCCGCAACTTATTAAGAACACCTGACTCACAGTTGTCCATCAAGGACATGGACGTGCGCCGGAGAAAACTTATTGCATGCCTTAGAACACAGAAGGATGAAGCCCGGGTAAATTCGAAAGCGCTTTAATGTATATGTACTCAAAAAATGATTGATTTATTCAGTGCTTTACATTAAAATTAATTTCTATGAATAATTATTAGGAGGATATGTTTGAGTATGTTCGAGCAGTTTCGATCAGGTCGAGGCGCGGCAGGACCGAGCAGCACAGCGTACACTAAACGTACGTGAGCAGCGGAGGGACAACGCAACGATGAGATTCGCAGGCGCTGTGTCCCGCACTTTTTGAACTTCCTTTTATTTTGCGGGTTCAAAAAGGAGGACATCACAGCGGCAAGAAGGTCGAGGCGCGGCAGGACCGAGCAGCACAGCGTACACTAAACGTACGTGAGCAGCGGAGGGACAACGCAACGATGAGATTCGCAGGCGCTGTGTCCCGCACTTTTTGAACTTCCTTAATAATATTATGAGGTGATAATATTGAGTAACAACTCTCTGAATAAAAACACATCGACATCGGCGATATGGAAATTTATTCTCCCTTCGCTTATCGGTATCGGGCTGTTCATGACCCCCGTCCCTGCAGGAGAAGATGGTGGCGTGACGATTCCGGTCTCCCTTTTAGCTAATTGGCTCAGAGGCATATTGGATACTGCGTTACCGGCAATCATGACGTTTATTATAGTACTAAGTGTTCTTGGAGTCATCATTCAAAAATGGATGCGACCGAAAGCGATGACCTCCAGTTCGTTTTTCGTCAATTTATTTGATATATCTCCATTCTGGTTCATTGTCCGGATCGTTGCCATGGTGTTTGTCATCATGACGTTTTTTCAAATTGGACCGGAGTGGGTATATAATGAAGACACTGGTGGATTATTATTAACCAGTCTTCTACCGATTTTATTTTCCGTTTTCCTGTTTGCCGGATTATTTTTGCCGCTGTTGTTAAACTTCGGCTTACTGGAGTTCGTCGGTGCCATGTTAACGAAAGTGATGCGGCCGCTGTTCCGCCTCCCAGGACGGTCGTCCATCGATTCATTGGCATCCTGGCTCGGCGACGGAACACTCGGCGTTATTTTAACCAACAAGCAATACGAGGAAGGCTTTTATTCAAAGCGGGAAGCGGCAATTATCGGTACAACCTTTTCCGTTGTGTCGATTACCTTCTCCCTCGTTGTTATTGAAGAAGTAGGCTTAGGTCGTATGTTTGTTCCGTTTTATTTGACGGTTTTGTTCGCAGGGTTTGTGGCTGCGATCATCATGCCGCGTATTCCTCCATTGTCCCGGAAGCCGGCAACGTATATCAACGGGAAGGAATCCCAGCTGGATGAATCCATCCCGGCCGGATATTCCGCTCCTGGCTGGGGCTTGGAGAAGGCAATGGCCCGGGCGGACAAAAATACGAGTGTCAAAGCATTTTTCCAGGACGGCTCCAAGAACGTTCTCGATATGTGGATTGGCGTGGCTCCGGTCGTGATGGCATTCGGAACGCTGGGCGTGATTATTGCCGAGACGACGAATTTCTTTGCATGGCTCGGAACCCCTGTCGTACCGGTGCTTGAATTAATGCAGATACCAGAGGCTGCTGAAGCCTCGAAGACGCTCTTTGTCGGCTTCGCGGATATGTTTTTGCCAGCCATCTTTGCCAGCGGTATCGAAAGTGACATGACGAGGTTTATCATCGCCTGCGTTTCCGTCACACAGCTTATTTACTTATCGGAAGTCGGCGGGGTGTTATTGGGCTCAAAAATACCGATTAACATTTTTGAATTAATGATTATCTTTCTACAACGAACGATCATTACACTCCCGGTGATTACCGTTATCGCTCATATGATATTTTGACACACCCCTGGTCCCCGACTATTTTGTGAACTTTCACAAAATTGTGCGGGGCCAGGGGCAATTTTTTTATCCATAAACTAATTTCCACATGGAGCGACGGTGATACGGATTCGCCGGATCAACACAGCAGTTCATTAACCATCTTGCAGCATACTCTCTTGTTTCCGGCGACAGCCTCACACAGCAGCACGCAGCTAATTGATCAACAACGCGATACGCCCCTTCCTGTGTTTTGAACGTATGATAAGAACAAGATCGCAGGACTTTGTATACTTTATGTGCGCAAACTGGATTTGCCATTTTTTTACGAAAAATACTCATTAAATACGGATCGACACCACCCATTGTTTCCCACCTCCTTGTTTTTATCGTATGATGGGAAAAATGGCAAGTAACGGCAGATTACTCACGACCAGTATCCAGATTGAAGCGCATTATTTTGCTTTTTTCAAGTAATGACTGAGAGCTGCCAGCGGCCAGATTTTATTATAGCTGTGGTAGTGCAGATAAAAATGCCCCGGCAATCCCCCGCCGGTCGGATAAGTACAGCCATTGTTTTTTAACAAAAATTTGATCCCACGCTCCACTTCCGGCTCCGGTTCATCAGCAGCTGCCAACAGAGCATCAACCGCCCAGGCGGTTTGCGACGGCGTACTAAAAGGCAATGGAACAAAGCGTTTTTCTTTATCACTTTGGCACGATTCCCCCCATCCTCCGTCGTCATTTTGAACAGATAGCAGCCACGACACCGCTTTTTGTATCGGTACGGCATCCTTAGGAACCCCCGCTGCACAAAGACCGGTTACAGCCGCCCATGTACCATAAATGTAACAGACTCCCCACCTGCCATACCAAGAGCCGTCTTCCTTTTGGTGCTTTAACAAAAACTGCACGGCTTTATTTATACTTGCATTCCCTATTTTTAAATGACAGCAGTTTCCAAGAAACTCCAGCGTCCTTCCGGTAAGATCGGCAGTGGATGGATCGACGGCCGTATCTTGGATGTTCTCCACCGGCAGCATGGTAATGAGCGAACCGCGCAAATTTTTGTCAAAGGCGCTCCAGCCGCCGTCTTTATTTTGCATCGCCAAGAGCCATTTCAGCCCATGATTCCACGGCGGAAAGAAGACTTTATTACTCTTCGCTGGTTCGGCTACGGCCCTCAAGACGGCTTGGGTGTCATCGACATCAGGATGGCAGGAGTTATTTTCGGAAAATCCCCACGCACGATACGTAATTGGTAACAATGCTCTGCCGTTTTTACGCAGCTGCCCCACCGGGCTGTACTGCTGGTTTTTCAGTAAAAATGCCGTTGATTTGGTAATGGTACGGTCGTTCTGGGCAACGCCAGCCTGCTGCAGTGAGTAGGACATAAGCGCTGTATCCCAAATCGTCGAGCCGGCATTTTGAATATGAGTTTTGCCGTTTATGACCGTAGACAGGCTTTTTAAACCGGAAACGGCATTTTGAATGAGCGGTGACTGCGGTTCATACCCTGATGCCAGCAAACTGTAGATCAGATAAAATGTGGCGCTGGCGTAGCTGCCGAGCGTGCCGTCATCCTCTATTCTTTCAAGGAGATATTGCTCCGCTTTTTTGACTGCTTTCTTTTGCCAAAACGTCCATGCAACGTTTTTTCTTTGTTTACTTTTGGATACGGCCGGGCCTGTGGCTAGTTGATTTTTCAAGCGGCGAAGTATTGTGGCGTCTGTCAGTAGATGGGAAAGATCCGGAGTTGAATCATTCCTCAAAGTAAACCGTTTGTTGGCGGCAATTAGCACTGCGGCAAAATGAACTTTCACATAACTTGTCAGCCGCTCAAAGTGTACAGGCGATGCTTTTGGCAGTAACAGGAGCGACAATGGGATTGGAAATATTGCCGGCCATGGATACAATCCGTTTAAAGCCAGCATAAATTTCGTTGCTGCATGCGCCCGCTGCATTCCCCCGTTTTCTGTAATAAAATCGGCAGCTCTTTTAAGTTGTTCACTGTGCCGCAGTTGGGTATCAGCAAACAGTAGCGCTGTATAGGCCTCAATCGTAGCCGACAAATTTCCACCGACTTCATCCTCGTATATTTTCCACGCACCGTTTGCTTTTTGTATAGAAAGCAGCCTTCCTGTAAGCTGCTGTATCAGCTGTTCATCCTCTGCCTTTAATGCCCTCATGACAATGATCATGTAGGCATCTGTCATCGGCCCGGTTTCACAAGGGTATCGCCACGAACCGTCCGCTTGCTGAGCCGCCGTCATTTCATCAATAAGCTTCTTCTGACAGGCTGTCACCTTTTCCTTGAGCGTCATCAGCATCCCTCCCTCCATCCATTGTATGTTCACACCCCATGTCCCGTACGATTTTGTGAATTTACGGCGAAATGGGAATACTGTGGCTATAATGGGAGTGGAGGTGATATAAGTGAAAACGAAACAGGAAATACGTGATCATGTATGGACAATAATGGAGCAGGAAAAGGTGGGGCGCTTCCCGTTTCCGCTTAGAGGGAGGATACCAAATTTCAAAGGCGCGGAAAAAGCGGCGCAATTTGTTTTTCAGATGACGGAATATAGAGAAGCACAAGTCATTAAAGTGAGCCCCGATTCTCCTCAGCTGCCTATCCGTGCGCAGGTACTCAAGGATGGTAAAACCCTTCTTGTACCGACTCCGCGACTCAAGGACGGCTTTATTCGGGTGGACGGCACATCCGTTCCGCCAGGGGAAGAAAAGAAAGCCGCAAGCTTGAAGCATATTCACAATTACGGGGAGACAATTGCATTAACTGAACTGCCGAAGATCATCTTGTTTTTCGTCGGATCGGTGGCTCTTCATCGGGACGGAAGACGGATTGGAAAAGGGGCCGGCTATGCCGACCGCGAATATGCTATCCTGCGCGAACTCGGCAATCCGGAAATTCCAGTAATCGGTACCGTGCACTCCGTTCAACTGGTAGAAGAAGAATTGCCAAAGCAGAAATATGATTTAACCTGCGATTGGATTGCGACAGAAAGCGGACTGATCCAAACTAACACCCCTTACAAAAAACCGCGGGGAATTATTTGGGCGGAAGTGACGGATGAAGAGCTGGAACAGATGCCGGTATTAAAAGAAATGTTGGAATTGCAGGGCGGTTTGCAAAAAGAGAATAAACAAAGACAGGAAGTTTGAGATACGGCAATTTAATGCTTATACCGCTGCACAAGAGCAGCAAAACGTACCTGAGCAGCGCAGAGACAACACAACGCTTAGATTCGCGGGCTCTGTTTCCAATGAAATATAATACCGGCCCATTGCGACCAAGGCCGGTATACGTCCAGACTGAATGATATTAATATCTCTTCAGTTGAAGCCTAAGGAGGTAAAAAAAGCTAAGAAAGTTTAAGTACACTTGGTCAACAAAGTGACTTACCCTCGGGAAAAGTGTTTTTACAATAAACTTTATTATAGACAGCATTTTCTTCGCCTCCTTACAGCTAGCTTGCACCATTAACCCCCGAGCTATCACGTGATTTTTTTCCAATATCCTTAACAGACAAGCCGCTTTCAACATCTCACGCACAAAGGTAACAATGGGGTTCACAAAGGAGGACACAACACGGCAAGAAGGGCGAGGCGCGGCAGGCTCGAGTAGCGCAGCGTACACAGAACGTACGTGAGCAGCACAAGGACAACGCAACGAAGAGATTCGCAGGCGCTGTTTCCCGCATTTTTTGAACATTCCCTTAATTTCTTCGAGTCTGCTCTGCCGCGCTTCCACGTACGTCTGACGGCAAGAAGATGCTTGAACACAAAGCGGTCCTTTTTTTCCCACAAACGCTGCCTGTCTTGGTCAAAAATAGCCGTGCCAGTCCAAAGTTTTGTCTTCTGAATAACTTGCATTCATCAGGAACATGATAAAAAAAAGGAGGGACAAAGCTTTGGTTGTTAAAAATCCAGTCAGCTCTTCTGAACTTGGAACACTCTGGCTCACATATCAGGAAAAAACGCTTATTTTGAGGGTTTTAGAATACTTCATTGAAAAATCCACTGACCGGCAGGCAAAAAACATCATGGGAGGATTGTGGCAGGATTTAGATCACAACGTCACGAAAATAAAGGAAATTTTTTATAACGATGGCGTCGTCGTTCCCGTTGGCTTTACCGATGAAGATGTTAATCTGGAAGCTCCGCCGCTATACAGTAATGGTTTTGACATATTATTTGTTCGTATTCTGAAAGAAATCAGCATGGGCATGTATACCATTAATATGAATATGGCTTATCGCGATGATATTATTTCGATTTACGAGGATCTTTCCACTAGCACACAAAAAATTTACAAGCTTGCCACTAAATATTTGCTTAAAAATGGATTTCTCAATCTCCCGCCGATCGTTGCTTATCCTAAAGCTACTGAATTTATCGAAAACAAAAGCTATTTGAACGGTTTCCAGCCATTCAAAAACCCGAGAGCTTTGACCGACATTGAACTGGGAATCCTTCATCACGGGATTGAAACGAATATTGCGGGAGTGCAGTTGATCACCGGCTTTTCCCAGTGTGCCCAGGACAAAGAAGTAAAAAAATTTTTTATTAAAGGCAAAGAGCTTGCCAAAAAACAAATAAAAATTTTTACAGAAATACTGATTAAAAATGAGATACCGTTCTCCGCCACTTCCCAAAGCACTGTAACCACATCTACCATTGCGCCGTTTTCCCAAAAGCTGATGATGTTTTGCGTCTACCTGCTAAATGGTTTCGGGCTAGTGGGAAACAGCTTCGGAACGGTTTTCAGCCTGAGAAATGATTTATCGCTGAAAATGGCTTTAGTTGCCAAGGATATTTTCCTTTATTCCAAGGAAGGAATTGACATCATGATTAAAAACCACTGGATGGAGGAGCCGCCGCAAACGGAAAACCGGGCCCAATTCACAAAATAAAAAAGCTGCAAAAAAATTGCCGGCTTAACCGGATAAGTATCCACCGTTTTAAGCACACAGCGCATCCCCTGTCCCAATCATTTCAATAAGATTTTTCTAAAAAATGTGGCTCTTTGCTTTTGGACCGTAAGCAAGGCTTCTTGCTTTCATACAATGCGCTAAAGATTTATAAAATAGCCGTTCAAACAAATGAATTTGACTTAAGTAAGAAGGAGAGTTTATTATCAAAAAACGGTCCAAAAGCAACATGGTTTTCAAAAACAACCTTTCTATATCATATATTCGCCCTCAAAAATAATCAGCCGGTGTACTCCTTCGCAAGCGCTGTTATTTTCGCAAAATCCCCGTTGGCAATATAGTCTTTATTGAGCAGCGAACCGCCGACGCCGACGGCAACAGCGCCAGCCTGCAAAAATGCTTTATAGTTTGCCGCATTAATTCCACCGGTAACGATGATCGGGATATATCCGAGTGGGCCGCGCACATCCTTGACAAACTGCGGTCCAACGACACTCGCCGGAAACACTTTTACCATATCTGCTCCCCAGTTATAAGCCTGCAGCATTTCCGTCGGTGTAAACACGCCGGGAATGGAAATTTTCCCATGCTGCTTTGTTACTTTTATTGTCTCTCGATCCAGCGTCGGGGCAAAAATAAATTCCGCGCCGGCGCGAATCGCTTCCTCCGCCGTTTTTTCGTCAAGCACCGTCCCTGCTCCAACAGCTGCGCGGCCGTGAAATTTTTCCTTCGCTTCACCTATCACCCCGAGAGCATCGTCGGAATCCATTGTTACTTCAATACCGGTAATTCCCCCTTTAATGAGGGCTTCAATAACATCAATTACTTTGCTGCGGTCTACTTTACGTATGACTGCCACTGCCTTCGGACCCGTCAGCAGCTGTAGCTGTTTTGATTGCATTTTTTTCCTTCCTTTCGCCGATAATATCATTTTTCACAGGGCATCAACATTGATCACAGAGGCAATCGGTATCGCCACACTTTAAAAAGCGGGTTCTTTCCATAATTGATTATCCTTTTGGAACGCTCAGCAGCACCGAGCTACCTCTCAATCGATTCCCGTTCACCCAATTCCACAAGCACATCCTCATAGTACGGTAGCCCTTCATTGTCACCTTTTACACTGACGACAATGGAACCGACTTTGTTTGCAAAGCGGAGCGTTCTCTCCAGCGGCCACCCCTTCAGCAGTCCGGTAATAAATCCGGCATCAAAGCCGTCGCCGGCGCCAACGGTATCAACCACTTTTCGCGGCGGGAAGGCCGGCATGGAAATCGACTCGTTCGCTGTAACCGCCAACGCGCCAGCCCCTCCCTTTTTCACAACGACATGACCAATTCCATGGCTTTGGAACTCCCTGACCAGCTCATCGGTATTTTTCGTGTCCAGGAGAATATCCCCTTCCTCATCCCCGGTAAGAAGTACATCCACTTGCGGCAAAAACGCTGTCAGCACTTCCCGTGCCCGTTCTTTCGACCAGAGGCGCAGGCGAATGTTAGGATCCATGGAAATAAGCAGCCCGTGTTTTTTCGCGTAGTATACCGCCTGTTCGATAATCTCCGGATTCTTCGGGTCAATTGCCATGAATACCCCGGTAATATGCAGCACCTTGAATTGCTTGATGTGTTCTTCCTTAATATCCTCCGTAGTCAAGGTGGAAATCGGGCTCGGATTCCGATAATAAAATGTGCGACCTTGTCCGTCTTCCATAATTTCCTTGAAGTTTACCGACGTCGGAATATGATCGACAAGCTTAACTTCGGACACATCGATCCCTTCTCCTCGGATAAAATTATAAATATAACGCCCGAATTCATCATTTCCAAGGCGGCTGAGCCAGCCCGTTTTTAACCCAAGCCGCGCGGTTCCGATGGCAAAATTCAGCTCGGCCCCTCCGACTTTACGCTGAAATTCATTGACAAACCGCATCGGCCCTGTTGTTTTCGGGTCCATCGTTATCATGCCGTCACCTATTGTCAGTACGTCAAACATCCTTGCATACCACCCTTCCACATTTTTTTATGAAACTGCTCTCTATAAAATCAATGTCCCCCGCCGCTTTAAGTTGCAAGCAGACAGCAATGCGACATGCCGCTGGGAAATCTCCACCCGATCGATCGGGCAGCGCAGCCGCCTTCTGGAGACTGGGGTTTTATCATATCAGCTTTTTTACAGACTCCCGCTCCAGAAATTCCGCTTGAAAAACAAAACTTCGCTGATCTTCATCATCCAACTGCTGGTTAATTTGCTTTAACAGCAGCTCCGCAGCTTTTTTCCCCATCGCATAAGCTGGCTGGGCAATCGTCGTCAACGGCGGATCGTACAGCTCTGCAAATTGCGTCTCGTCGAACGTTATCAACGAGAGCTGGTCGGGAATGCGAATATCGTGCTTTCTCACCGTCTTCAATATTTCGATTAAAACGAGATCATTTCCCACCAGCAATGCCGTTGGCGGATGCGAAAGTGCCATCATTTGCAACAATGCCTGCTCTGTATTTTCCAACGGCGCTGTACTTAAATACTCGTTCATTTGCGGCAATTGATGTAGACGGACTGCCTCCTGATAGCCACGCACCCGTTCGGCCCGAACACTTACATGAACCGGGGTAGTCATCATCGCGATTCGCTCGTGCCCTTTCCCGTAAAAATATTCGACAGCATGCATGGCAGCATCGCGGTTGTTGAGAACGATCGTATGAACATTGATTTCTTCCACCGCGCGGTCAATAAACAATAACGGGTACCCCTGCTTTTCCAATTCACGGTACAGCGCGATGTTTTTTCCCGTAGGCAATAAAATGATACCGTCCACCTGCTTCGCCCTCAGCATGTCGATATATTGCTTTTCCTTTTCCGGCTGATCGTCGGCATTGCAAATGATGACGTGATACTGATGACTGTGACAGTAATCCTCGATCGCCCGGGTAATCTGCGTGGAAAAATGGTGAAGTATGTTTGCCACGATAATCCCGATCGTCAGCGTCTTCTTCTGCTTCAGACTTCTTGCCAAAACATTCGGCTGGTATCCTAATTCCTCAATCGCTGCTTTAATTTTTTCCTTTGTGGCCTGCCCCATGTATTCAAACCGCTCGTTCAAATACTGCGACACGGTGCTCTTCGATACACCGGCCTTCTCGGCCACATCCTGCATCGTTACCTTGCGAATTCCACCCACCTCCTGCTGCTTGCAGACTAAATATATCAACGCGATCATAAACCGGTTTACTAAACCGGTTTATCTTAAGTATAATACCAGCCTTGTCGACTGTCAATTTGTTCATCGGATTACCACATACACATAGCATTTCAAATGGAGAAAAACATTGTTGTCTGCGGCAGGAATTGTAACGGTACGCAGTTCACATCGAATTATGAACCGAGATGAGGAAAAAACAAAGACCTTATACACACTTCAGGGAACTTTCCTTTCATATTACTCAGCAGCTTCTATCTATCATTGCATCTTATGTCCCATGCTTGTTCAAAAAGACAGTGGTTTCTCTCAATACGCCCAATTCAGCTTAACTACAGCTCACGTCCTGTGAGCTACAGCGTAATGTTGTCATCCTGACTCCGGAGAAAACCACTCACAGCCAGCTTAAAAAATGCATCAGCTTCACTCATTGTCTCTTCCTCTCCAAGCATAGCTTCGACGAATATCCGTCGGGACATATTTTGTAGCTTCTCTGTAAAGTGCGGCTCGTTACATTAGTGTGGTGTTTCCAATCGAACCGAGTTCGGGCGTCCATTGTCATATAGTGTCCCGAATGGGCCGGGTTCAGGACACTAGCGACTGCATTACACGACGTAATGTCCCGAACGAACATGATTCGGGACAGTAGCGACTTCAAATGTCCCGAATGAATACGATTGACTGCGAGCGTTGTCTCTGTGTTGCTTACGTACATTCGATGTACGCTGTGCTGCTCGAGCCTGCCACGCCCCGACCTTCTTGCCGCTGTTCTTTCTGAACACGCTCTTTTAATGAATTTTCTTAAAAACAAGCATTGCCAAAATGATTGTGGCTAATATCACCAAACTGACTGTCACTCCAATAACAGCAGGAAGAAATGCCGATTGTAGAAGCATCATCGCTCCAGCACTTATCAACGTCCCTAAAATAAAACAGCTCCCCGCCCAGACCAACACTTCTTTTCCAACATGCTTCTTTATCATTGCATTTGACCAGCCAATGGTATATAACATCTCAAACTCCTCCGCTCTCGCCTTTAGCAATGCTTCGAAAGCTTCACTGATACCTGTTATTGTCAAGAGCAGGGTAACTGCCAGGACAGCCAGACGAAAAGATACACTTTCTCCAAAGGTAAATGCGCCAAGCGTCGTTTCAGCAGATGCAATGTACAAGGTAAAAATGGAAGAAAGCTGAAGCTGTATGATCATGACCGACAGCAGCAAAATGACCATCACCGGAAACAGCAAAGCCCAATAATAAAGGACACCGGCAAATCGTTTATAGCCTCTGCTCCTGTTCTGTTCTTTTTGTTTAAAATAAACAAGACCACTCATTATAATGAGGCTCACTATCCAAAAAAATGTCATGATGAAGTAATTCATTGCAGGAGTTTGGCCAATAAACAAAAGAAGAAGACAAGCAACGAGAAAGGATAAACCAAGCAACAAAAATTGTTCATACCAATTTCGTAAACGAATCTTCGTTTCCGACCATCCTAAAAGAAGCAACACATGGTTTTCCGCAGCCAAATTTGCCCGTTCAAAATAAAATCGCGCCGCAAACCACACCAATCCCAAAGTACTTAAGAGAATAATGTTTAACAGCATGTCAACATTCCAGCTGTTTGTCAAAGTCTGGGCAACACCTAACGTTGTCCAGGGCGATGTCACTTCGCCAATTCCTTCTACATTTAGATGCAGCGTTTGAAAGGAGGAACCGGCAACAATATCGACCATATAACCTTGTTCCATGAACATCGTCGCCAAGTTTTCTATTCTTTCCTGCGCCGCTTCATCGTACCGTTCAATACCGTTCAGCTTCACTCGAACAGCATCAATCGGTTTATCCCCCTTGAGAAGTTCAGCGGCTTCAAGCGTTGTCACACCTGCGGCGGGGGTAGCGATAAAGCTGCCGGGGCTGATCGTTGGTGTCATTTCTATTCCAGCCGTTTTTTTCACTTTTTCCGTACTGTAAATTCCAAGCGGGCTTGAGGTCAGGGCATTTTCTTCCTTTGGTGGACGAAAGGTTCCCAGTTGCCAAAGCATATACGGCGCATCCATTGTTTCAAAGTAGCTTTGTCCATGTTCCTCAATCTTTTTATATTCTGGTGGAGGCCCTGCTTCGGCAATTTCAACATGAATCTGCTCTCCGTCAATGATATATGGCACTTTAGCGGCAGTATAGTAATACCCTGTATCGTTATACAGCGCCCCTCCACCTTCCGCTTCTGTTGCCCGACCTATCTCTAATTGATGATCAATCGTTAAATACGTGCCGTCAAATGGATGCTGGTACTCTGTTAAGTCGTACGTATAGTGTTCCTCCTCAATAATCGGTAGACGAAGGAGCTCGTTTTCAAACCGTTTTTGTACCTCTTCATCCATAAGCTGTAATTCATACGTTAATGTACTATCTTCAGGGACATCATATTTATCGCTAAATTCCGACAAAGAAAAATCCAATTTTTCTACTTTAACCGACAGACTGAGGGGGATATGAAGATCCTCTCGTTGTAAAATCGGAATAACCGGAGGGTTGTTTCGATATTGTAAAAACACGCTTAACGTCTCCTCATCTTCTTCCCCAATTTCCCGATATAACGTAGAAAAATCAATTCCGGTCAGTGCTTTTTCGCTTTCCGCGTCGATTGCCGTCAACAGGTAATAATTTTGGGGCAGAAAAGCACTCATTCCACTCGTCAGCGCATTCGGAGGATTAGCAGGGTAAGGATACGTTTCCTCCGAGTACCATAGAGAGTTATCTATCAGACCTAAGTAAAACATCGATAATGACTCACTGATTGGAAATTGTTCTACCCCGTCACTCGTGTAAAATTGCCAAGTGAAACGAGCAGGGTAATCAAGCAACGGCAGTTTCACAGCAGACGTATTACCTGAAAAATAGCCAAGCGACGCGACCGGAGCAGCAATCTCCACTTCCGGGTTTTGCTTGATGGCTTGCCATTGTTCGATGGAAATGCCGCCTTTTCCATCTCCGATATAGTTGTCCTCCACAACGCCTAATTCGTTTTCAATCAAGGTTCTCGATCCCTTTGAACGAATTAACAAGTCATAGCTCCCGCGACTGTAAACTTCAAGTGTTTCCGTTACCTTTAACTGCGATTCCCGGGAGTTTTCCACCCCGATGGGAACAAGGATAAAGAAGCATACCATTGCCAGAACTGTAATAACCGTACTTTTCTTTCTGTTCCAAATTCTTTTTACTGCTAATTGAATCATTTGCCAATCACCACTTCTTTCAAGGTTCCATCCCTTAATTCCAGAATATGGTCCCCTTGTTTCGCTACGTCAAGATCGTGAGTGACAACAAGCAATGTCCGGCCTTTTGCTTTCAGTTTTTGCAGAACATGAACAATTTGATTTCGGTTGTCCACATCGAGATTTCCCGTCGGTTCATCACACAAAAGCAACTGAGGATCGGCAATTAATGAACGGGCGATCGCCACTCGTTGTTTTTCACCGCCCGACAAGGAGGCAGGAAGGCGATGGAAGTAAGCTTCCGTTATTCCCACTTATTTAACAAGCCTACCGCTTTTTCTTTTAACCGTTTTTTTTCCCTGTCACGATAAAGTGGCAACAGGACATTATCCAATACATGATAATGCGGTAACAGCTTATAATCCTGAAAGATAAAACCGATCTTTTTTCTTCTGAAATCGCTTCTTTCAGCTTCTTTTAAAGTGTGAACCTGAATGTTATCTATTTCCACCGTTCCTTCATCCAAAGATTGTAAGCCTGATATACAATGGAGCAAGGTTGATTTTCCTGTTCCCGACGGGCCGATAATAGTGGTCCATGACCCGGCATTTACATTGAATGATAAGCTGCTAAAAAGCTTATTCAACTCTTGTCCATTTTTAAATGTTTTACTAATCGCTTTTACGGATAACACCAAACTGCCTCCAAACATAACAATATTGTTAATTAGTAATCAAAATCCCTTTTATGAAACCACAAAAGGGATTAATTGAAATCAGCAATTATCTTGTCAGTGTAATTCGCCCGGAAATCGAAGCCGCCCTGTCAGATCTGTTGCCTGTTACCGATGCAAAATCAGTCCATGTCTGAGTTGTCAAAGAAGATGACCGTCTGTATGTTACAGTGGGTGTCGTCATATTAAAGCTGTTTGTAGTAAAACGGTTTATTTGCCTAACCCCGTAACCATCAGTGAAATTAACAGTATAAGTGGTTGAGTCGCTGTCGTACCAAGATAATTTTTTCGTCACTGTTGTTGAAGTACCTACTTTAGATACGTTTTGTGGAGACATGCCGATTTCTAAAGGAATCTATGCAGCAGAAGCCTGACTCGGTAATCCAAAACCTATTAACATACCACCAACCAATAAAACAGATGTTAATTTTTTAGATATTTTCATATAATAACCTCCTTTCTTTTTTAACTATTTTTCTTGTCAATGTAATTGTAATACTGACGGTACATATTGTAAATTTCATAGAACTATTTTCTTATAAAATTCTCGGTATGAAACCGATTTTAAATGCCTGGATTTATTATTTTTTTGTCAATATCGCAAAACATCTATAGTTTTTATGAGTTGAGTAAGCCAAAATAAAAATAGTTTTATAATGGACCCCATTGTCAAGGCACGAAAACAAAAATTTTAAGCTTTTCCCTGAAAAATCCACCTTCAAAATGTTTTTTGCGTACCTAGTTTCTTGGGTCCATTCCACTTATACAAGCTTCCTTCTTTTACCCCCATACCTCTTTTGCAATATCGATGACAAATTTTATTTTGTTCCATTGTTCTTCTTCCGTAATGTCGTTTCCATGATGTGTTGAAGCAAATCCACATTGTGGACTTAGGCAAAGCTGCTCCAATGGGACATATTTGCTTGCTTCTTCGATTCGTGCAAGAATTTGTTCTCGCCCTTCCAATTGCCCTGCTTTAGATGTGACAAGTCCCAATACAACACGAGGTCCATCTTCAGGGATATGTTTTAAAGGGGCAAAATCACCTGATCGCTCATCGTCATATTCAAGGAAAAAGCCATCTACCTTTTCTCGTCCGAACAACGCAGGTGCAACAGGACCATACCCTCCGGAAAACGCATAGTTTGAACGATAGTTTCCGCGACACAAGTGAGTGGTGATGATGAGATCATCTGGCTTTTTTTCGAGAGCCCCATTGACCACTCGAATCGCCAGGTCAATTAAATATTCACGATCGTATTTTCCTTCATTAAAAGGAATCGCCGGAGAGCACAATCCAGCTGTATAAACATCATCAAATTGAATATAACGAGCGCCTACGTTATAAAACGCTTGAAGTGCGTCTTGATAGGCTTTCACTATATCAGCAGCATACTCCTCAATATCAGGATTGATCTCCACGTTTTGAATCGTCTCATTAAAGAACTGATTCGGACTTGGAATTGTCATTTTTGGCACAGCCCGGCCGCCTACCATTTGTTTTAATTCGACAAAATCCTGCAGATGGGGATGATTCGGATTGAACGCAATCTTGTCAATGCTACGAACGTTATATCGTTCGGTTTCAACACCATTGGCAAACAAATAGCCTTGATCAGGTACATAACCTTCGATCCCGTAGAGGTGTTCCATAAAGTCTGTATGGAAAAACCGCCTTCTTAATTCACCATCTGTAACAGCTTGTAGGCCTAGCTCAATTTGGCGATCGACGATTCGTTTAATTTCCTCGTTTTCCACTTGTCTTAGTTGTTCGTCCGACGCTTTTCCTTCTTTGTGTTGTTGACGCACTTTATGTAATCGTTCTGGACGCAAAAAACTGCCTACGTGGTCTGCGCGAAATGGCGCTACACTTGTTTTTGTTGTCATCATCATTCATCTCCTTGTGATTCAGGTAATATTGCAAATGAGCGAACCGGAAACCCTGAGGCATTTTTTGGCTTCGCTACGATATTAAAGATATAAGCGCCTTTCGCAGGAACTTGATCTAAGTTGGTCATAAGCTCAATTTGGTACGTATCTTGATCAAGAACGTAATATTCGCCAAGCAATTCCCCGTTTTTTTGGAACTCTATCGCTGAATCTGTATCATACGTCTCATGACCAATGGCTTGAATGTTTCTTTCTTCAAATAAAAATGTCAATGCGTCTATTCCCCAGCCAGGAATTTGATTGTTGCCTTCCCTATCCTTGTTATTAAAGGCAGCTTTAACCGGCCAACGTTTACCCCAGTCTGTTCTAAGTGCTACAAAGGTGTTCGACTCGATTTTTCCATGAATCTTTTCAAAGGCTATGATGTGATCGACCGATAAAGTAAAATGATGATTGTTTTCAACTTCTTTGGAAACGTCAAGAACGACGAGCGGGAGAACAAGCTCTTTTAATTCCAGCTCCTCAATATATCGTGCATCGCGGACAAAATGAATCGGAGCATCGATATGTGTTCCATATTGACCAGCAAAAGAAAATTGTTGGGCGAAAAAACCATCATCATGGCTGAATAACGTTTCAAAGGCTGCATCATTAAATGCTGCAAAGTGAGGTGAGTCGGGGCCAAAAGGATGTGTAAGATCAACCCATTTCCTTTGCTTCAAATACGAAATAGCTTTCGTTAATTCGTCTGACATCATCTTCCTCCTCCTGTTTTCCCCATGAAAAAACCCCTTCTTATCCAATGAAAAGAAGAGGTGAATAGTCAACAAAACGATCTCTCTTCTTATCTTCTAGCAAATCATGCTACAGGAGTTGGCACAGTTTTGTTTCCAATCTGTTGCCGAGGCTTCATGGGGCCAGTCCCTCCACCTCTCTGGATAAGAATTTGTTTTTATGGAGTTTATTATGTTTAACACATTACGTGTTGTTTCACTAAAAGTCAACCCTAATATTTCGGTTTTGACCCCCAGGCAAAAAGAACTTAACGTTCAAGACGAAAAAACAGTCACTTACGTCAAAAACGACAATCGTGGCAGGCTGTGTGCTAGGATAAGCGGTAGAATAAAAATATCCTGTCGTTCCACAGATAGCGGGCTTTTCTCCCGTCCTTCGATGACAACGGATATAAAAACAATGATACTACGTCAAGAAAATAGACACAGATTTTCTACCGCGCTTTCGCTTGGTGGCTTTCATAAAAAAGTTTAAAGAAGAGCATTTTAAACCTTT
>NZ_FNPI01000008.1 GCF_900107275.1 Evansella caseinilytica
ACATCAAGCCAAATGTTGGCTGTTTTTTCTTTCATTGACGGGATATTTTCATATCCCACTTCGCTTGGTTTTTGTTTAGTTTTCAAAGGTCAATTCCGGATGAACACCATCCGCCGAACCCGCTGCATTCAACAGCAGCTCTACCATTTTATCAGTATAACTTTTCGCTGTCAATAACTTTTTTCAAAATCTTTTTAAGTTATCCTCAGCGACAAATATAATCATAACACAGAATTTAATTCTGCGCAATAATTTTTTTGTTGCTTTTGTAAAAACAAAAATTCATATTGTTTTTCAACAACAAAAACTATGATAACATATATAAAAATTCTGCGCAACTATTTTTTTATTTACCGGAAAAATTCCACGTTGTTTTCCCAGCACCGCTTTCTAAAACTCGTATCTATAGGAGAAGTAACCGCTGCTCCTATAATTGATGCAGCCTTACATAACGGGAGAGGCACTTTGCTAACAAACTGCCTCTCCCAATATGAGAAGAAGGAGCAACGGAACTGAGACATTGTTTGCCAAAGCTGTTAGCCGTGGGAGTGAGTAATGTTGCCTTTAAACTTGCATTCACAGCCGGAATGAGCTTTTGAGCTCAACGATGAGATTGAACACAAGCCTATTTTCCACGGACTCTTTAGGATCTACATTGAAATAGCCGTGGCGGAAGAATTGGAATTTATCATGCGGCTTGGCATCAGCCATGTTTGGTTCCACAAAGCCTTTGGCAATAGTGAGTGAATCAGGATTCACTTGATCAAGGAAATTGTCCCCTTCTTTTTCACCCTTAATTAGTGAATCATAAAGCCGGAATTCCGCTTCTTTTGCATTGTTTGCTTCCACCCAGTGCAGCGTCCCTTTGACTTTGCGTCCGGTAAATCCGCTGCCGCTCTTCGTTTCCGGGTCATACGTACAGCGGAGCTCTACAACATTTCCATTATCATCTTTAATCACTTCGTTGCATTTAATGAAATAAGCATGCTTCAGGCGAACCTCATTCCCTGGAAAAAGGCGAAAATACTTCTTCGGCGGATTTTCCATAAAGTCGCTTTGTTCAATATAGATTTCACGGGAGAATGGAATTTTCCTTGTTCCCATTTCCTCGTTTTCCGGATTGATTTCCGCATCAAGCCACTCTGTTTTATCTTCAGGATAGTTTGTGATGACAACTTTTAACGGGTGAAGAACGGACATCGTCCGCGGCGCTGTTAATTTTAAATCTTCACGGACAAAATGCTCCAGCATTCGCACATCTACTGTATTATCGGATTTAGCAACACCTATCTCACGGCAAAATTGTTTAATGGCTTCCGCAGTGTACCCGCGGCGGCGCAATCCGGAAATTGTCGGCATTCGCGGATCATCCCAGCCGTCCACAATTTTGTCATCGACGAGCAGTTTTAATTTCCGTTTACTCATGACTGTATTAGTCAGGTTTAAACGGGCAAATTCGATCTGCTTTGGTACAGATTCCATCTCACAATGTTCTATAAACCAATTATACAAAGGCCGTTGGTCTTCGAACTCCAAGGTACAGATAGAATGAGTCACTCCTTCGATGGCGTCCTCCAGCGGATGAGCATAGGAGTACATTGGATAAATACACCACTTGTCCCCAGTATTGTGGTGCGTCGTGTGTGAGATGCGATATATGACCGGATCCCGCAAATTGATGTTCGGGGAAGACATATCGATTTTTGCCCGCAGAACCTTCTCGCCGTTTTGGAACTCGCCGTTTTTCATCCGTTCAAACAAATCAAGGTTTTCTTCCACGGAACGGTTGCGCGCCGGACTTTCCTTTCCTGGTTCCGTCAACGTGCCTCGATAAGCGCGAATTTCCTCCTGAGACAAATCCTCCACGTAGGCCAAACCTTTTTTTATCAGCAGCACTGCCCGGCTATACATTTCGTTGAAATAATTCGATGCAAAGTGCAAACCGTCCCATTCATAACCGAGCCATTCTATATCCTCTTTGATCGAATGAACATATTCCACGTCTTCCTTTAACGGGTTGGTATCGTCAAAGCGAAGATTTGTTTTTCCGCCAAACTCGTCAGCAAGTTCGAAGTTCAAGACGATGGATTTGGCATGTCCAATGTGCAGATAGCCGTTGGGCTCCGGAGGAAACCGCGTAATGATTTCATCATGCTTTCCCGATGCCAAATCTTCTTTTATGATATTTTTAATAAAATTGGATGATGCCGTAGCGTTATGATCACTCATTTTTATTCAACCTTTCTTCCGGATATTTTCTGTCATATTTATTAGTTTTTTATACCATAAATCTTGCAAGATATCTATGGATTAACAACTACCCGCAACAAAAACAACGCTGATGTGTACGGTGGTTTAGGTCACATGACGCAGATACATGCTTATTTAGAAGTAAAAGCAATATTTTTGTGAAAAATCAAGCAAGCGCCCCCCGGCAACTATGTATTAAAAACCTCTTTGAATAGAAGAAGTGTTAAAAAGTTGAGCACATACAAAAATATTTTTTTCCAAACGGCGGTAAAAAGATCAAGCCGCAACCATCATGGATAGTGGCGCTTACGTGAGCCGCGGCAGAGCAATGCTACGAAAAAATATCACGGCAATATCTCCTCTTGCTTTGTTGAGACTATCTTCTAAAAATATTATCGGCAAAGACAGCGCTTGTTTCAAGAAGAGGATAACTTCCTGCAGTATATAATATTGATACTTGTTGCGGCCAATGCTTATTCATTCACCGCCGGCAGTCTTTCTGCCGTTTACTTGACGTCAGTTACGGGTGATCTTCCTATACCTTAACTGAACTCGGACGATTTTGCCATGTTTTTTCGCGTGACGGTACCTATTCTCATTATTGGTACGTTGAACTGTTCCCATTCATGTTTTTGTGAAAACAGGATATATTACCATTATTAGTGTGAGTGTAAATTGGAACACCCTCTAAATAAACAATTTAAAAACAATTTTTTAACTATTGCATTTCTTTTGAATATAATGTATTATAATCTCCATATTACTGAAAAGCGATGAAGAGAAAAAGTAAAGTGTTGTTCTTTTACACAGAGAGCTTCGGCAGCTGAAAAGAAGCAAAAAGACACATTTGAACAATGGCCTCTGAGCTTTGGGACTGAACGCAGCACATAGCAGGCGATAAGTTCCAACGAGATTTGGTACTCGTTATCAATACCAAAGTATCGAAGCATGATGTGCTTTCCGTACTTATTGAGGCTGCTCATGTGAGTGAGCGGTAAATGAAGGTGGTACCACGGGATCAAATACCTCGTCCTTATCTTGTTATAAGGGCGGGGTATTTTTTATACTCTTTATGGCAATAGATGCCCTTCAGGATTCCATCAAAACGAAAGAAAGGAAGAGTGTCATGAGCGAGGCATTAGTTTTACAATCAGATTTTGGAAAATGTGATGGAGCGGTGAGCGCCATGTACGGGGTGGCTCAGTCTGTGAATAAGTCGATCAGGATATTCGATTTAACACATGACATTCCTCCATTTAACATCTGGGAGGCATCCTATCGACTTTTACAAACAGTATCCTACTGGCCGGAAAAAACGGTGTTTGTGTCGGTCGTCGATCCAGGCGTCGGCTCCGACCGGCGCAGCATTGCCATTAAAACGGCATCCGACCAGTATGTCATTACTCCTGATAACGGAACATTGATTCACATTAAAAGGAACATTGGCATAGCGGAAGCGCGCATTATTGATGAAAGCGTGAATCGCCTCCCGCAATCCGGGGAGTCTCACACATTTCACGGCCGGGATATTTATGCCTATACAGGCGCCAGACTGGCATCCAATTTGATTTCCTTTGAAGATGTCGGTCCCGAGGTTCCCGTCGAATCTGTCGCGGAACTGCCGATTGCCGATGCTAAAATAGCCGGCAGGGTCATTAGCGGAACGATTGATGTGCTGGATGTACGCTTCGGTAACGTATGGACGAATATTCCTTCCCAGCTGTTTAAGATGCTTGCTGTTAATTACGGGGAAACGGTTCAAGTCACCCTCAAACATAAAAACCAGGTCATCTGCAGCCGGCGGATGGTTTACGGGAGGTCGTTTGCCGATTGCAGTGTCGGCGAAGCAGTCGTTTACATCAATTCTCTCGAACATATCGGAATCGCGTTAAATCAGAAATCGTTTGCTCAAGCCTATGACATCGGGACAGGAAGCGATTGGGGAATTGTCATTGAAAAAATAACGAGTCATTGACAGGATAAATTACCAAATCATTTAATGAAGGGGATGCGCTGATAATGAAAAAGAATCTGTTTTCTACAAAAACGATTGTTGCTGTCGGGATAGGAGCTGCCGTATTTGTTATTTTAGGGCGATTTGCAGCTATTCCAACTGGGGTACCAAATACTACGATTGAAACGTCTTACGCGTTTCTCGCTCTGATGTCCATTGTTTTCGGCCCCGCCGCCGGCTTGCTTATCGGCTTCATTGGGCATGCGCTGAAGGATCTTCTTTTTTACGGGGCTCCTTGGTGGAGTTGGGTCGCTGTTTCCGGGTTTGTCGGCCTTTGCTTTGGCCTCGTCTGGAAAAAAATCAACATCGATGAAGGCGTTTTTGCCAAAAAACAAATTATTACCTTTAACATCACGCAGGCAACCGCTCAGGCAATCGGCTGGTTCCTTCTTGCACCGGTGCTCGATATTTTAATTTACGCCGAGCCTGTAAACAAAGTGTTTACACAAGCAATCGTTGCGGGAATCGCCAATATTGTTAGCGTAGGAGTTCTAGGCACCCTGCTGCTTCTCGCCTACGCGAAAACCCGGGTAAAAACCGGCAGTCTGCAAAAGGATGCCTGAAGTTTTTTAGGGGAACCTCCGAGATTTTTTTAGAAAATAAAGGGCTTCAACCGCCAACGGGAATTTCATATATCTCGGAGACCCTGAACAGTCCTGCAGCATTGGGAGGTTAAATAAACGTGAAAAAACCGATGATTTCATTTGAAAATTACAGCTTTCATTATCGGAGCCAGGCAGAGCCTACGCTGAAGAATATTAACCTGACGATATACGAAGGGGAAAAAATTGTCATCGTCGGACATTCCGGTTCGGGAAAAAGTACGCTGGCCCACTGCATCAACGGGTTGGTGCCTTTTTCATATAAAGGCACAATCAGCGGAAGCTTGAAAATTGCCGGTAAAGAGGCAAAGGACCAAAATATCTTCGCTCTATCCGCTCTCGTCGGAACCGTTCTTCAGGATCCGGATGGCCAGTTTATCGGCCTGACTGTCGGAGAAGACATTGCTTTTTCTCTAGAGAATGACTGTGTCGAAACTGACGTCATGCAGCGCCGCACGTTGGAGGCGGCTAAACTGCTGGACATCGACCACCGGCTGACCCACCGAGTTCACCAGCTGTCCGGCGGTCAAAAGCAACGAACGGCACTGGCCGGTGTGATGATTGACAACGTCCCGATTCTGCTTTTTGACGAGCCGCTGGCAAACCTCGACCCGGCTGCCGGAAAATATGCCATCGAGTTAATTGACCGTATTCATCAGGAGGCAAAAACGACGACGATCATCGTGGAGCACCGTTTGGAAGATGTGCTTCATCGGAAGGCGGATCGAATCATCGTTATGAACGAGGGGCAAATCGTTGGCGATATGCCGCCAAACGAATTATTGGCATCGGATATCCTCGCGAAATACACGCTTCGGGAGCCGCTTTATATTACCGCTTTAAAGCATGCCGGATGTGATCTTCCGGCTGACGGCGGGTTGGAGCATATACAAAAGCTGGACATAGACGAATTCAAGGACAAGCTGAATCATTTTCCTAACACGAGAGCTCCAGGAAAAACGCGGCATGACGCAGCGCCGATTTTGGAGCTGCGTGATTTGCATTTCAGCTACAGGAACGGTCAGCAACTACTAAAAAACATTTCCACTGTCATTAGCAAAGGGGAAATGGTCAGCATCGTCGGTAAAAACGGCACTGGAAAAACAACTTTAGCAAAGCTGTTATGCGGCTTTGAGAATCCTGCACAAGGCCGGATCGTTTACAATGGGGAAGATATGACTAACAATACAATAAAGGAATTTTCATTACGAGTAGGAATGGTCATGCAAAACCCAAACCAGATGATCTCCAAGCACATGATTTTTGATGAAGTGGCATTAGGTCTTCGCGTCCGCGGTGTTCCGGAAGCAGAAATAAAGCAGCAGGTGAACCGCACATTAAAGATATGCGGTCTATATCCTTTCCGAAACTGGCCGGTTTCCGCGCTGAGCTTCGGTCAGAAAAAACGGGTAACGATCGCCGCGATTCTCGTTCTCAAACCAGAAGTAATGATCCTCGATGAGCCGACGGCAGGGCAGGATTTCCGCCATTACACGGATATCATGGAATTTTTGCTGGAGTTGAACCGTCAAGGGATCACGATTTTAATGATAACCCATGACATGCATTTGATGTTGGAATATACTTCAAGAGCGATTGTCATCGGAAATGGGACAATCCTCGCAGATGACACGCCCGCGAATATTTTGACGGACAGGGAAGTGACTAAACTGGCACATTTAAAGGAAACATCACTTTATGCTCTTGCTGTTCGGGCCGGTTTAGAGCATCCTCGGGAGTTCGTCCAGCAGTTCATTGATTACGACAGGGAGGTGCGGCAGCATGGCAGCAGAAATGTTATCCTATCTTGACCGCAATTCGCCAATCCACCGGTTGACAGGAGCGACAAAGCTGCTATGCTTTCTAATGTGGTCTGCGGCAGCTATGCTGACTTATGATACTCGCATTCTTCTGGCGATGTTTATCGGGAGTTTAGTATTGTTTAAGCTTTCGAGGATTCGTGTCCAGGAGGTTTCCTTTGTCTTAATCCTGATATTGCTGTTTTTGATGATTAATAATATTGCTATTTATTTGTTTTCCCCTCAGGAAGGGGTAAACATTTACGGAACCAGCCATCAGCTTGTACATCTCGTCGGCCGCTACAATATGACGTTGGAGCAGCTGTTTTATCAATTCAATATTACCTTGAAATATTTTACTGTCATCCCGGCGGCACTGCTCTTTATCGTTACAACAAATCCGAGTGAATTTGCCGCGTCTTTAAATCGAATCGGCGTCAGTTATCGGATATCCTTTGCGGTCGCGATTGCGCTGCGATACATTCCCGATATTCAACGAGATTTTCAGACGATCGCCCAAGCACAGCAGGCCCGCGGGCTGGATATGTCACGGAAGGAAACGCTGGGCAGGCGGGTGAAAAATACCGCTTCGATTGTTGTCCCGCTGATTTTTTCCAGCCTTGACCGCATTGAGGTTATCAGCAATGCCATGGAACTGCGGGGATTTGGCAAAAACAACAAGCGCACATGGTATAGCGCCCGCCCGTTTTCGGTAGGTGATTTTATCGCGATGGCGGGCGTCGCTGTTCTTCTCGCAGTTACATTGATTGTCACTTTTTACGATGGAAACAGATTCTATAATCCATTTCTAGCCGGTGTTTAGATTGTCACGGACCTGGGGTGTGAACAAAAGTTCACACCCCAGGTCCGTGATTATTTTGTGAATTTTTTCTATACCTTTTTGACTAGTTTTGTGATAAAGTAATTTGTTAGCGGAGTTCGCAACCATCCTCCGCTTTAGAAATGAAAACTAGGAGATGATCAAATGCATACCACATCACAGATCGATGAGGGGAAAATATATAAGCTCCTCTTGCTTGCCGGGATATTTTTCGCGGCCCTGCTTGTGTCGAACGTGATCTCGACGAAGCTGTTTTCCATTGGCGGAATCATTATCACTGCAGGTATTCTCACATATCCTGTCACCTTTTTAATCACCGACTCCATTTCCGAAGTATTCGGAAAAGCGATTGCCAAGAAAGTCGTTCTTATCGGATTACTAACCAATGTATTAATGATCGCTTTCTTTTATATCGCCATTGCACTGCCGCCGGCTGGATTCTGGCCGTTGCAGGCAGAGTTTGAAATGGTATTGGGAGCCGTTCCGCGAATGGTTGCCGCCTCCTTGATTGCCTATTTTGTTTCGCAGCTGTTTGATGTGAACCTGTTTCATAAACTGAAGGAAAAAACACAGGGAAAACATCTATGGTTGCGCAATAACGGCAGTACGTTGGCAAGCCAGCTGCTGGACTCCATCATCTTTGTGTTTATTGCCTTTTACGGCACCATGTCGTTTTCCGGTCTGCTCGTCATGATCGGAACCCAATATGCCGTGAAATTGGCGATTGCTTTAGCAGATACACCGTTTATTTACTTAACTGTAAGATGGCTGAAGAAAAATGCCGGCCAGGCGACAAAAAAGGAGGCTTGCGCCCATGTCTCGTCAACATAATCGCAGCGATGAAGTAACCTTGCTCGGAGAAGCAGGAACAGAATATCATTTTGAGTATGATCCGGACATTCTGGAGGCGTTTGAAAACCGCCACCAATACCGTGACTATTTTGTGAAATTCAACTGCCCGGAATTTACAAGTCTATGTCCAAAGACAGGTCAACCGGATTTTGCAACGATATATATCAGCTATATCCCGGATAAAAAAATGGTGGAAAGCAAGTCGCTTAAACTGTATTTATTCAGCTTCCGCAACCATGGGGATTTTCACGAGGACTGCATGAACATCATCCTCAACGATTTAGTAAAGCTCATGGATCCACGTTACATTGAAGTATGGGGCAAATTTACACCGCGCGGCGGTATATCCATTGATCCATACGTAAACTATGGAAAACCGGGTACGAAATATGAGCAAATGGCTGAACACCGGATGATGAATCATGATATGTATCCGGAAACCGTCGACAACCGCTAACAGCGCGTTTCCCTTTCACGATAACAATGGGGCTGTGTCAAAATCCAAAACGATAAGAGTCTGTTCAAAAAAGGCAATGGTTCCGCTCGATGCGACCCAATTCCGCCTAAGTGCTGCCCACGTCCTATGGGCAACGGCGAAATGTCGTCATCCTGACTCCAAGAAAACCACTCACAGTCGGCCTGAAAAGAATGCATCGGCTCCACCCATTGCTTCGTGCTTGTCTCTTCCTCTGCAAGCACAGCTTCGATGACGATCCGTCGAGACAACTCGATGGGAAAGGCATCGTAGCTTTGCTCGTCGCTGCACGCCCGATAGGAAAAAACCACTCCTATCGGGCTTTTGAAAACATGCAGCGGCTTCGCTCCTTGTCTCTTCCTCAGCCAGTATTGCACTGATATCGATCCAAGTGCCATCGCGCGCGATGGCACAATGAGACAGCTCGCAGTTTCTCGGTGAAGTGTGGCTCATTGCTTCGGGGGTGTCTCAAAAGGGAAAAAACACCCTTTTGAGACACCCCCATTGTTTTATAGTTCCGGACGATTTTCCGCCACCAGCGAACTGGTTGTCACAGAAACAGGTACGGGATCTACGATATCTGTTTCACCCAATCTGTTCATATTCAAATCCCTCTTTGACCAGCTGTTTCTCCAGCCTGGAAATCGCCCGCGGCAGCGTCGATTTCACCTTTCCCTCGGACCATGATAACTTTTCACAAGTCTCCTTGATGCTGCACTCCTTCAATCTTCTTACCACAATGACATTTCGATACGCCGGCTTTAAGTGCAACAGCGCACTGTATAACCGCTCCTTGTCTTCGTTCTTTTTGATAATTTCACTCGGCTGAGGTGAGAGATCGCACGTTTTTTCCAGATCATCTTCCTCATGAAAAAGAACCGGTCTTCTTTTTCGTAAATGGTCGATCGTCACGTTATGTGCAATCCGGTTCAGCCACGTTTTCGGGCTTGCCTTTTGCTCATATGAATCAAAAAATGTGTATGCTTTGATAAACGTTTCCTGAGTTAAATCCTCTGCCTCATGGTGATCGCCGATCATCTTGTATATATAAGCATGAATCATGACCCCATATTGTTGAAACCATTTAGAAACCTGAGTTTGTTTATGTTCAGACAACGGGGATCACCTCCTTCCATTCTGCTACTCTTGTTACAGCTGCGGTCAATGTCGCCACTGCTTTCTATGAAAAGCTTGATAAAAACAAGCAATTAGTCCTCTATCGTAATTGGAAATTCGGCAAAAAATGATTCGCGAAACTCATTCGAATCAATCATGTCAATAATCGCCTCTTTCTTTTCACTAATGAATTGTTCCACTTTGACCGGATCCCACTTCTCCTCTTCGTTAAGCAAGGGGCCAAGCTGCTCCGTCAGCACGTTTTCGATTTCGCTTTTTGTAATGGAAAAAGAGTATTCTTCCACATGAAAGACAAATCCGTTGGCGTTCGGTACTAGAATCGATAAATAAATGGCGTTAAACATAAACATTTTTCCCATGCTCTCGCCTGTTTCCAGCCATTCGGACGGTTCGCCGTCTATTTGATTATGATGGTAGTTGACAGTAATGATCTGGTCTGTCAACTCCAGACTTAAGCTCGAATCGGCTCCCGGCAGCCTGCTGAGAATTTGTGATACATTTCCGTTGTCACCGACATATGTACCACCGTATTCCTGTAATAATTTCTCCTGATATTGAGAACAGCCGGCGGAAAATAACAATAGCGCCGTTATCAATACATTGCGAAGACTTACCTTCATAAGCAACCACCACCTTTTGAACTAAGTGTATTACTTCAATTAGTACACATATATCATATTCTGCTCTGCATTTGTTGTCAATATAAATTTTTAGTGATTATTCGGGATAAAACCCGGTCAAAAAAAGAAAAACCTTTTTCAGCCATATCATGCATGGTTTGAAAAAAGTTTTATTTGCTCTCCAATCTACTTGCTACGCTGTTCTTTCTATGCTCCTCTATTGCCCCTCAATCTTTCTCTCCTTATTTTTTTATCGCGTCCACAATCAACGATGGAAACACGAGTTTGTCGCCTTGATTTCTCGGATCATACTTTTTCGACCGGAAAATGACACCGTCAGCCCCGTTCCAGACATGTTCATGGAATATTCCTTTTTCATCAACGTATTCGAGAAGCACGACTGCAAATCCGGCTTCTTCAAACATATTTGTCAACGTTTGATAATTGTAGACGATTTTATGTGAAGCTGCCGGATGCTCCTTTGGCCCCGGACCGCCAACCTTGATCATGTTTTGATAGCCTTCCTCACGGAAATAGCCGTCAGGTACAGCACAGCGAATGTGACCGCCTGCTTGCAAGTAATCATAGCAAATTTTCGCAGCCGCTGTCCCTTCGGCATAGCTCAGATGTTCCCACACGTGTTCGGCAAGAATCGCTGTTATTTTTTTCCGCCAAACATTTTTTCCCAAGAACTCCTGTCCAGCAAATCCAGCTCTTGTTCCTGAGTGTGAATCCAACCTGGATTATTATTGTACTCTCCTGCCCCAATCACGACTTTTAGTGATTGTTTAAAATGATCGTTCTTCATCAAATGACTTCTCCTCCCTGCCGAATGCAGTTCCGAATATAACCGATACTATTTATTTTAAAGCTAAACTGCCAAAAGCCTTTTTCCAATGGCCGAACTGCGGAACGTAGAAGCACAGTCGTTCCACCGTTGCGGGATAAAACCAGCAGACAGCCATTCACCGCCTGGCTGCTAAATCATGCCGAGCGCACCTAAAATACCCCGTTCAGACTAGAGAACGGGGCATCAATTGCTTTATGATTTTTCCACCGACGGGGTGTCGGCAGGTTTTGCCTGCTTATAGAGCGACTTTGATAACAGCGTCTGGAAGATCAGGAACAGCCCCCCGACGGTCCAGTACAACGGCAGCGCCGCCGCCACATTAAACGAAAACATTCCCATCATCGCCGGAGTAATGTAACCCATGATCTTCATCATATTTTCCTGTCCCGGCTGAACCGGAACACCGATTTGCGAAACCTTAAATTGTATAAAATAAACAGTGGCAGCGAGAATCGGCAAAATATAATCCGTTTCCCCGAGATTAAACCACAGGAAGGAGTGCTGGGCAATTTCCGGCGTGCGCATAATCGCCCAATAGAAGCCCATTAAAATCGGCAGCTGTATCAGCATCGGCAAACAACCCATCGATGCAATCGGATTAAAATTATGCTTTTGGTAAAGGGCCATCATTTCCTGCTGCATTTTCTGCTTCGACTGCTGGTCTTTCGCATCCTTGTACTTTTCTTGAATTTCCTTCATTTCCGGTTGAATCACACTCATTTTTTCCCGCATTACCTGCTGTGATTTATACTGTTTCATCATCAGCGGCAGCAATCCGAGGCGGATGAGCAACGTCATCAGAATGATCGATAACCCGTAGCTGCCTTGAAACAGCCCGGCAAAAAACTTAATTAACCAAGAGAATGGGAAGACGACGTAATGGTTAAAAAAACCTGTCGTATTTGCATCAATTGGTTCATTTGTCGCGCCGCCGCAGCCTGTCAGTGTGACAAGCAGCAGGGCGATGAAAATAAAAACGCCGTATCGTTTAAAGAAGTTGAATACAGATTGCTTTGTGCTTTCCATTGTTGTCCTCCTCGTTTTATGCAGATCTTGTAGTAAAGTGAGGACAACGGATAATCAGCATCGTCTTCAGGCGCTTCCTTCCGTTTCACAATCCGAGTAAGAAAACTTTGTTTTTCCACAAATTCATTCAACACTAACTGATCTGAAGAAACACTTATATGAAACGAATGAAGATGATCATTCGTAATCGACCGCCGCTTCACAACAAATTCCTTGGTAATTCCGTTGATAAGATGGACGGCGATGAAAGTCAAATATAACCCGGTAGTCAGCAATATTGGGACAAGATCATTGGAAAACTCAAAAATCATCTGTATTCACCTCCTTTGTTAACGCTTGTCCACGTTTTATTTCGTAATCATATCATCATCTATTTTTGCGAAATTGTCAAAGATATTTATTTTCCAGCGATGGACGCGCTTCCGCTCGCCTGCACCGGTCAGGAACGACCTCTTCCACCGCTCTGCCTGCAAGCCAGTCCTTCAGCCCACGTCCCGTCCCCTTTTCATCCTTCCCGTTGATCTGCGGGATAAACGACGCCGATTTGCTTTCGCGCCTCTTCCAGGATAGTAGCGGTTATCAGGGAGTTGCGGAAAGTGTTGAGCTTCGATTCCCTGCTCCCGCTCCGGATGACCTCGATAAACTCCAGCGTCTCGTCATACATGGAATTCGCGTGCTGCCGCACGCTGATATCTTCCACACTGCCGTCGCGGTAATGAATCTCCACCTTTTCCGGCGTGTTGACTTTATCCATTAAGATGCTTCCGTTTTCCCCTTGAATTTCCATGGGGAGATAAGAGTTGGCAATCTTCGAATAAGCAATGGCTGCATCCATTCCATCGTATGTCAATAGCAGGCTGCCCTGTCCGTCTACGCCGGAAGAAAGGAGCATTCCGCTAGCCTGCACATGGATCGGCGCACCAAACAGTGCCACCAACGGATACACGCAATAAATACCGATATCCATCAGCGCCCCGTTGGAAAAGTCCGGTTTGAACGCGTTTAACACATTTCCTTCTTTAAAGGCATCGTATCTGGAAGAATATTGACAGTAGCTGGCAATATATTTTCGCACCGGCCCGATTTTGTGCAGGTTGTTCTTCACTGCAAGAAAATTTGGCGTCACGGTAGTTTTCAAGCCTTCCATTAACAGCACGTCATTTCTTTTTGCCGCATCGATCATCATTTGCACTTCATGCACGTTGGACGCCAGCGGCTTTTCGCAAAGAACATGCTTGCCGTGGTTCATACAGAGAACAGCTTGTTCTGCATGAAAGGAATTTGGGCTGGCAATGTAAACCGCATCTACCGTATCTCCTGATATCATTTCCTCAATCGATGTATATGTAGCTGTCACATGATATTTTCCGGCGAAGGCTGCCGCTGTTTCCTGTTTGCGGGAATATACCGCGGACAGAACGAATCCGTCCACATCCTTTGCCGCATCCAGAAAGCGTTCTGTAATCCAGTTTGTACCGATAATCCCGAACCGAACCATCATTTCTTCCCTTCTTTCCTCATTGTTTTTTTGCAAGACTATTGTTTCATGATGTAAGCACATTTATTTTTTCCAATACGTACTGCATTAGAAGATGTTTGAACCTGCAGTTTGCAGATTGAATACTCATAACATCATTATACTATACTTGTAAACAAACTTTTATTGGTGTTCAGAAGGAGAAAAATAACCTCCAAAAAAACTAAACCTTTCGTGCGGCGGTACCGTCTAATAGCCGAAGGAATGTTATTGCATGATACTTCATGCGTTTTTCAGGGAGCTGCGGCAAACGCTGGCACTAAGAAATTGAGGTGAATCGCGTACCATGGAAGAAGAAGTGAAGGAAAGCGCGGTCTTTCCGGCAAATACTCCGTTTGACAAGGAAGCATTTTTGGATGACATCATGCATGATTACGGTCATGATATCCTCCGCCTCGTTTATACATACGTGAACAATAAAGCCGTCGCCGAGGACTTGACGCAAGATATTTTTCTCAAATGCTATCGGAAATTCGATCAATTCAATTACGAGTCATCCATTAAAACCTGGCTTTACCGCATCACCGTCAACCACTGCAAGGACTATTTGCGAAGCTGGCACTGTCGGAAAGTAATGATAAACGAAGCAGTCATCAGCGCGCTTCCTTCGAAGGACAAGCAAGTGGACGACGAGGTGATTCAGAAAAGCACCGATGAACAGCTCGCCGATGCCGTGATGAGACTGCCGATGAAGTACCGCGAAGTGATTTATTTGTTTTACTATGAAGAGCTGAAATTAGAGGAAATCTCCGCCACACTCAATGTCAATATCAACACCATCAAATCGCGGTTAAAACGCGCCCGTGAAGTATTAAAAATGATGGTGGAGGAGGTTTAGCACAATGGAAAAAAAATTAGCCCGGCTGAAAAAGTCGATGACAAAGCATGTATTTAAGGACCTGTCCTTTTCCGCAGAACATCAAAATGCCGTGAGGGAACGACTTCAGCGAAGGTACCCTTTCATTTCCTATTCTGACAATACGCTATGGACCATTTTCACTTCAATTGAACATCATCCGAAACACGGGTTCGATATTTTGCAAATTCTTTTTCATAAGGGAGATATGACCTTCCACCGGCAGGAAGGCTACCTGTACACACTGCTCCACACCTTTGAGAGCAGAGGGTTCATCAAAGGTGAGTGGAGCCGGGAGAAAGATAAGTGGAAGAAATATTACTTTTTAACGAATAAAGGGAAAAAAGCTTTGCATAAGGCTGCGCAAAAGCAAAAAGCACCGTCTCTCAAAAATATTTTGGAGGGAGGACTTGCCGAAACATGACAATGGAAAAACGTTCCGAATTTGACCATTTTATCGAAAAGGTTACCGCGCATATTAAATCGAAAGATGCAAAGCGCCTCGTCGAACAAGAACTGACAAATCACTTGGAGCAGTCCAGCCTGCTTTTGCAGAAGGGCGGGTTGTCCAAAGAAGCAGCAGATGCCCAGTCCATAAAATATATGGGGAATCCCGCCGTACTTGGAAGGGATCTTCACAGGCTGCACAAGCCGCGAATCGATTGGGGACTGATCGCGCTTTTTATTGTGATCATCAGCCTCGGCTTCCTGCCATTGCTTGCATTTGACGACGTTTTTAGAGGAGCATTCATCTATAGAAATGCCGTTTTATCGCTGATTACCATTGCCGGTGCAGTGCTTATGCAGTTTATTGACTACCGCATTCTGCAACGATTCCGTTTTAGCCTGTATTTTATTGCCTGCGTCCTGATTGTTGCTAATATACTGTTTGGAACGACGATCCATGGCCGCCTTCTCGGTCTGGAACTCGGCGCTTCCGGATTGCGGCTCGGCTTTCTCTTTCCATGCCTGCTGCTATACCTTTCATGGGCGGGGATTCTGCGTCGACTAAGAAAAGATATATCATTTGCCAAACAGACCGGACTGTTTCTTTTATGCTGGGCGCCGTTTCTGCTGTTCATCTGGTCCATGCAATATATGCTTGCCATCTCTTATCTGGCCGCGGTCATTGGCATGGCTGCCATATCTGGCATCGATAAACGCCTGCTCAAACGGTTTTTCTACACGAATCTGTTCACTGTGGCGTTAGTTGCCCTGGCTTTTTTTCTTACGGCTCCACAGCATGTGAAAGACCGGATTTTCGTCTTTATCCATCCGTACGGGTACGACGACAACTTAGGATATTTTCCGCGCTTGATAAAAAAAATGCTTACGGAAGCAGGATGGTTCGGTCAAGGACTGGAAACAAATATTCATCATGCTCTGCCCGACTTCCACACAGATTTAGTGTTTCCATTCCTTGTATTTACGTTCGGGTGGCTGTTCGGCATTTTTCTAGTCGGAATACTGGTTATGTTTATCTGGCGGATAGGAAATGCCGCCAAAAAAGCGGCGGATCTTTACGGAAAATTGCTGGTCGGCGGCGGACTTTTATTATTCACCGTTCCAATTATTTATAACGTGTTGATGGGAACAAGCCTGCTTCCAATCACAAGCGTTTCTTTGCCCTTTATAAGCTATGGCGGGGATCTCAGCTTTTTTTACGCAGCGATTACCGGCATCATCCTGAGCGTCTATCGAAGAAAGGATGTTGTTGTACCAGCTTAATCCGAAAAAAGGGCCGGGACAAACATCATTGTCTCCGACCCAATCTGACGCAAACCGTTCTTCTGCCACTACTCATCGTACACCCAGCTTTTATACCTTTTAAACAAGTATATGAACAGGAAATAAGTAGCAGGGATTGCCGCTCTGGATTTTATTTTCAGGATTCCGGCTTTCCTTGCCGCAGCTTGCCCTGCCATCAGCAAGCAGATGACGAAGCCGTCGGTCATTCGGCCGCCTTTTCTGAGCAGCCAGGCTATTAAGAAAGAAACAATGTAAAAGTATATCGGAACAATCAAAAAATGCTCCTTCCAAGTGTAATATTTCCCGCGCCCAAACCGGACTTTGTGCAGTAATGTCAGCGGAAACCACACCGTTTTCCACGTCACTTGTATCGTATTAAAAAACGTGAAGAAAAGGATGAACGGATTTTTCCTCTTGATCAATGCGAACCACTGATCACTCAACCAGAAGAAAAAAAGTACGAGCGAGAAAGTATAATGCGTTTTCCACCAGTTATTTCGATATATTCGCCAGCGTAAAAACAGCCTTTCAATGGCGGAAAAGTACAGTGCGAAAAAAATTTTCATTTTCCAGCCGAAGCGAAAGGCTGTTATAAAAAAAGCGGTGATTGGAATGTACACCGATTGGGACAAGACCGATCCTGTTATATGATTTAAATAACGGCTCTTGTTTGGAAAAATATTTGGTTTATACTTATAGGCCTTAAAGATGCCAACGACAATATAGTCAAAAAAATATCCTAGACCGATGTTGGATAACAGCAGGACAAGCAGCTTCTTCCTGTTCATCTGCTTGCAGAAGGTGAACAGCATCAACCCAAAATGAATCATGGCAAGGATGATGAACGGTTTTTTTTGCTGCTGTCTTTTTCTATTGCTCCACATATCAGCCGTGCTGCTCTTCCAGACAAATGTTCAGCATCCGTATCATCCATAATGTCTCTTGCTGCCGTGCTGCGCAGTTCATGCTGCATCATCCTCACCTGAATAGACAATTGTAAGTACAGGCATTAGTATACGTTTTGTGTGAAAAACTATGCACCCCCCTGCTGAAAACAGGTTAATTTATCCTTACTCAGACAAACCTGGCATTTCAGAAAAGAGTGGGCTGCGACATAACATGGTATTCTTCTCACACAAGTCATACCCCTGTTTTAATGAATGAACAAGTCACGATCCGATCGGGTCCCGTTTCAGGAACGCCGTCACGCAATGGACGGCTCCCCAACCGTTCATCACTTCATCCAACAGCACTTCAGTGACTTCTATTCCGTTTTTTTCAAGAAGCCCCTTTGTTTCCGGGTTTCCGGTTGAAGTAACGATTTTTCCCGGCTCCAATGCAACGAAGTTGAGACACATTCCTTGCTCCACCTCATGAATATTCGTTACCTCAATCAGTTCGACGCCACAGTCCAACAGCTGCTTGGCGCAATCATAGGACACATACCATGGAAAAATAAGCATTTTCCTTTTATCCACCATACTCATGTGACTATCCAGGTGTATACAGCCATAGGGAATTTCAGTGCGAATGATATTTTTTACTCCGATATTGCGCAGTTCTGCTTCCACTTGACTTGCTCCGGATTCATTCGTCCGACTGCCTGTACCGATGACGACAGTCTCCCTGTCAATCCACATGGCACTGGCCCCTTCAAAGTATCCATTCCCATTGATCGTTTTTATAATCGGCACTCCAAGGGCAGCGAGCGTTGCGGCAACAGCCCTCTCCTCTCCCCGCCGCGCAGGTATAGCCGGGCGGCAGACAATTGCCCCTTCAGGTGTCATGAATACCAGGTCTCTTGCAAATATGGCATTCGGTTTATCTGTCCGTTGTTCCTGTACATAATGCACTTCCACACCATGATTGCGGTAGACATCCGCCAACGCATCATGCTGCTGCCGCACTCTGTCTGCGTTCATCGGAGCACGGAAGCGGTAAGAGTGAAAGTTCTCCTCCGTTATTCCTTCCACTTCCATCCCCGGCTTGTGCATGAGAACCGCCCGTAGCTTTCCAACCTCCGAGTCACAATACCACTCTCCCCACAACTCCTTCATTTCATCAGCGAACGTTTGCTCGGAAGGAAACCACCGTTCCCCTTGAACCTTGACACTGTTCATATCCGTTGCTCCTCCTTCTCCCGTCAACCTGACAGCGATTATTTTTATGCTTCGATTCGTTTATTATATTAAAAAACACGTTTGCGTACGGGGAGTGCGTTAAATTATCTGCCGGAGTATTTGTATAAACAATTGTTAGAACAGGACTTTACCTTCATTACCACCTTTGTATGCAGTTGTTGCATATATTATGTATATATATTAACTTATGCGTTTTTTTATTCAAGAAAAGTGCCAGGCACCTTATGACGCTTTAAAGCGTCATAAGGTGCCTGGCACTTTTAATACGGTCCACGTATATATTCGAACACTTCCGCTTCATAAAATTGCTGCAATTGCTGCAATTCCTCCGCTGTAAAGGAAGGAACCTCGGTTGCAGCAAGATTGTCTTCTACCTGCTTCAATGTTTTGAATCCCGGTATCACCGTTGTAACTTCTTCCTGATCCAATATCCAACGCAATGCTGCCCGTGTCATGTTACCGCGGCGCTCTTCCACCCACCGGATTTTCCTGCTTAGTTCAACACCTTTAGCAAAGGGCAAACCGGCAAACGTTTCACCGACATTGAATGCTTGTCCGTCGCGGTTGAAATGGCGGTGATCGTCGGCAGCGAAGGACGATGCCGTCGTGAATTTTCCTGTTAATAGTCCACTGGCCAAAGGTACCCGCGCCAGAATGCCGACGCCTTTTTCCTTCGCTTGAGGAAACAACTGTTCTAACGGCTTTTGACGAAAAATGTTAAAGATAACTTGCAAAGCTTTGACATTCGGGTTTTCCAGACATAACCATCCTTCCTCCACCGTTTCCACACTGACGCCGTAACAGCGGATTTTCCCCTCCCGTTGCAGCTTATCCAGCACCGCAAACACGCTGCCGTCCTTAAGAATTGCCAACGGCGGACAATGTATTTGATACAGGTCGATCCTATCTCGCCGCAAACGCTTTAAGCTGTTTTCCAAATAGGCTCTAACACGTTCTTCAGAATATGTCTCCGGATCAAAGATGTCCCCTGCGCGACAAAATTTCGTTGCTATATAAATCTCATCTTCCTTCCCTTTCGTTGCTTCGGCAAGCAGTCTTTCGCTATGCCCATCACCGTATACATCCGCAGTATCAAAGAAGTTAACACCTGCTTCCATCGCCCGGTGCAGTCCGGCCAACGCTTCCGCATCATCCGTCCTGCCCCATGAACCACCGATGGCCCAAGTGCCAAAGCTCAATTCACTGATGATAAGATCCGTATTTCCTAACTGACGGTACTTCATCCAATCCCTCCCTGCAGTTGGCGTTCACCGCTCCAACTACGCCTATTCATCCCTTCGTTGAAACCGTTATCATTCTATCATAATCATTGATCAGCCGCCTAACAATACGCCATCAGCTTTTGGAAAAAATGTTTCGCTTCCCCCTGTCACGATTGCCGGAAAATGAGTCGAGCATAGAGCTGCCGTTGCTGCATTTGCCAAATGGACAATCTGCGCGTCTACAAGTATACCTCCCTTCCGACACGGAACAGAAAATACTGCTGCAAAAGTTATGAGGGCAATAGAAAAACGGAGCCTTTTCCCCTTTTTCTATTACCCATAAATAATGGCGCTGCCATTCATCCTAGAAAATTCCAAGAACAAAAGGTGCTGTTCCTCCACTTTCCCTGTTTTGCTTCAAATGGCTCTTGATGCCTTTTTGCAACAGCCGCACAGCCTTTTTTCATCGCGCTGTTCAAAACTACTGGGAAACTTGTTTGTGAATTTTTCGTTGCGCTGACTCTTCCTGCTCACGTACGTTTCCGGGTTAGGCTCCATTTGCGGATTCTGCCACGTCGTACCGACAGGCTAACAAATCGGTTGGCTGGATTCTTCCATCAAAGCCGCCGCCCGGCTGCGCAGTTCTCCGGTGACCGGGATAATTCGCTGATTTCTGCTGCCGCGAAACGGCAAAGTCAAGTCCCTTTCTGCTTCAATATACGGTCCGTCTACGATCGTATCCGCTAAAGCAAGCAGGATCAGCTCACTCTTTATCATTCGCTCCAATAATTGCTCCAGCGTATAGCCCGTATATATCCAGAGACTTTTCCCCATTTCCTTCACCCGCCTGGCTACAGGTACAAGCTCTGCCGCCTGGAAAAACGGATCGCCTCCCGAAAAGGTCACATCGTTGCTTTCCGATACACTTATCGCGTGGACAAGCTCCTCTTCACTGTATTCCTTTCCGTTGTTTATATTCCAAGACGATGGATTATGGCACCCCGGGCAAAAATGGGGACATCCGGCAGTAAACACAACCGTCCGCAAGCCTTCGCCGTCGACGATCGAATCATGGATGACAGACAGCACCTTTACCATGAATGCTTCACCCGCTTTGTTTCTTCCTCTCGCTTCGCGCTGTTCCAGCGGTTTAAATCGCCGACTAAATAACCTGTTATTCGGCGGATTCGCTCGATGTTTGTTTGATTTTCTTCCCCGCACTGCGGGCAAGCTTCTCCGATCACGCCGCCGTAACCGCAAGATTTGCAACGGTCGACAGGGTGATTGATGGAGCCGTAGCCGACGTTGTTTTTTCTCATTAAGTTGACAATTTGCAGCACCGCCTGCGGATTGGCTGATGCATTGCCGTCCAGTTCGATGTACGTAATATGACCTGCGTTGCACATTTCGTGGAACGGAGCCTCACGTTTTATTTTTTCCTCAATCGATATCGCCGCGTGTACCGGAATATGAAAGGAGTTCGTATAGTATGATTTATCTGTTACCCTTGGAATGGTGCCCCACTTTTTCCGGTCCTTGGCCGTGAATTTCCCGGACAGCCCCTCTGCGGGAGTAGCAAGCAAGGAGAAATTCAGCTTGTATTTTTCCAGCGCTTGATCCATTTTTCCGCGCATCCAGGAGATCATTTCTTTACCCAGCTCCCACGCTTCTTCGCTTTCACCATGGTGCTTTCCTGTGAGGACAATCAAAGCCTCCGCCAGACCGATAAAGCCCATGCTTAATGTTCCCTGTTTCAGCACCTCTTCCAACGTATCATACCGCTCCAGCATTTCTCCGCCGCGCCAGACGCCTTGGGAATACAGGAATGGAAATTCTTCTGCTTTCCGCTTGGCTTGAAATTCGAAGCGGCTTAACAACTGGGCAATGACCACCTCGGACATTTCCTCCAACAGCTCGAAAAACGCCTTCCGATCGCCGTTTGCTTCCAAAGCCATTCCTGGTAAATTCAAGGATGTAAAGGAGAGGTTCCCCCTTCCAGTCGTTGTTTCCTCGCCGTGAATGTTTCCCATGACCCTCGTTCGGCAGCCCATGTAGGCAACCTCCGATTCCGGCGTCCCCTGATCATACTGCTTGTTAAACGGCGCATCCAAAAAGCTGAAATTAGGAAACAGTCGTTTTCCGGTCGTTTCCGCAGCCAATTGGAACAAATCATAGTTCGGGTCTTCCGGCTTCCCGCTGATACCGTCTTTTACTTTAAAAATTTGAATCGGAAAAATCGGTGTTTCTCCTCTTCCTAGGCCCGCCTGGGTCGCCAGCAACAACTGCTTAATCAGCACCCGTCCTTCGACGGATATATCCGTACCATAGTTAATCGACACAAACGGAACCTGCCCCCCTCCGCGGGAATGCATCGAATTGGCATTGTGAATAAATGCTTCACACGCCTGAAAGACGGCATTCTCTGTCCTTTTCCATGCGATGCTGTCCTGCTCTTCCTCCGGCAAGTTCGAAGAAATGTTCTTACGAAAATCATCATATGTAGAGCGGACGTACGGTGCCAGATCATGATCGAAGCAAGCAAAGGCTTGTCCGCCGTGCTGCATGTTCTGATTCGCCTGCAAAATGATCGAAGCCAGGCTCATCGCCGTGCCGATTGTTTTCGGCGGACGGATAAAGCCGTGCCCAGTATGAAAACCGCTTTTCAACAGCTTTCCCAATGGAATTTGGCAGCATGTCGTCGTCCCAGTCGGATAATAATCCTTGTCGTGAATATAAATAAAGTTTTTTTCCTCCGCTTTCCTCACTTCGGTCGATAGCAACGCATGATCTGTATACCATTTCGACGTCAGTGACGCAAACTGATTTAATTTGCCTAATGGCGTTCCCCCATCCATATTGGCATTTTCTTTCCCCTCGCTAAACGTTTGATTTGTTATTGCTTCAAATACTTGAGTAAACTCCTCCATGAAAAAATATCCCCTTTCGACATCTTGTATGCTAACAACACGGCGAATGCGATAATCTCTGCTAACGATGACGCACTGCCTGTATATATGCATGCGACGGAAAAATGCTTCCGATTCCGTTTTTTCGCAAGCGTGAACCTGCTGCTCCGGCATGCGCGCCTTCCCCATCGTTTCAGAAAACCGCTCTCACCTTTTTTATCAAAATAAAAAACCCTTCCAAAGTCGGAAAGAGTCAGAACGGCACTGATAAAACAAACGTTTTCCTGAATAAAGGGTGCAGCAAACACACTGTTGCGCTGTCGCTTCCTCCTGCGTCCATCCACAGCTCGCCGTCCAAGAAAGAGAATTCCGGTGTCCAATCGGCTGTTTCGGGATAAAAGTACTGGCTTTTTGACAGGCAACACAGTGATAACAACCGAGGCGGCAGCCCCGCATTGTTTTTAGCGGCTGTTCAAAACCTCAAGAGGACAGTGCCCGCCAATCCCGCAGCTGTGCCAATACTAGCCGCAGCTTACGTGCATAAGTATACGGTTCCGCTGCCCACGACTGCCACGCTTGTGATTTCGCGTCGATGCTTGTCCTTGCTTTTACACACACGCTTTTGATAATAATTATCATGTGTAAAAACCCTTTAATTTGTATGAAAACAATTCCGCGCCGCTCCATGATCTCATTCCCCGAAGTCATGAAACTGTGAAATTCAGGCAGGTCTCCTGGCTCATGCTTCACCCTACTATGCACCTTCCCGTACAGCCGCCCTTCAGCCTCTCTGCACAGTGGGACTTTCATTTCGTCAGCATTTACAGTTGCGGGGACAGCTTCGGACTCGCACCGAATTCCCTATTAAGCTCGTTGCTTCGCCGCACCTGAACCTCAAGAAAAATCAATATATTGTGTTGTCACTAAAAAAATCAACTGTATATTGTATGTTGAGTGTACCGAAAAATCTTCATAAAAGCAATAGCTTTGAGGTAAGTTTTTCCGTGACTTTTGTACGGAATTTCGTTTTCACAACCCGGCGGCTCGTGTCGGGCTTAGTCATTTCGCGGCTTTTGGAGGAAGTGTTTCTGTTTATTCATGCCTTAGTTCGACCTTTTTGATCGTGTGCACACTAATTTTACGATACCAGTCGTCCTACTTTTTTATCTATTTACGATCTTCAGATTACATTTTCTTTACTTCGCCATTCCAATGGCGATTTACCGCTGTTTTTTTGCAAAGGAAAACTTCTGAGTTCCGATGTTCACTTCATGTATCCGATCCGCAGTTGCTATTTCATTATCCTGTCAGGTCTGCTGTACACATTGAAGCGATCTCCGCGCACGAAGCCGACTACCGTTATCCCGAGCTCTTCCGCAAGCGCAATCCCCAGCGTCGTCGGCGCCGCCTTGGAAAGAATGATCGCAGCACCAAGCTTGGACACCTTGAGCAGCACCTCAGAGGATATCCGCCCGCTGAAAGCAATGACTTTATCTCCCGTTGCTATGCCGTTTATCAGGCAATAACCGTACACTTTGTCCAGCGCGTTATGACGCCCAATATCGGAGCGGGAAACGATCGGTTTTACACCGGAGCAGAGGGCCGCATTGTGAATGCCACCAGTTTGTTGAAAAACAGCGGAGTTTTCCTGAAGCTGGCGCATCAATCCTGTGCATTGCGATACTGTCAGCCGCGCTCCGTTCATGATCGTCTTCGCCGTATTCACATCGCTTTGAAAGTAAAATTGTCTGCCTTTTCCACAACAGGAGCCGATGATGCGCTTTGAGGCCGCTGCCTGCGCTTCCGTCAGTCTGCTTCCGTTGGTCAGCTTCACATAGACAAACCCTTTGCCGTCGTCGATCGTGAGCGAAGCGATGTCCGCATACCGCCGGATCAACCCTTCCGCGGCTAAAAATCCGGCGACCAACTCTTCCAGGTCCGTTGGCGTGCACAATACCGTGGCTACTTCGCTGCCGTTGACATTCAAAGTCACCGCCGTCTCCACAGCCACAACATCCTCCGCCTCTTCCTTTTGGCCGGCTACAAATCTCATCATCTTCTGTTGCCTGATCATCGGGTTTTCCATTGCGATCGCTCCTTCTCGATTGAAGTATGCTATGCAAAAGGCGTTAACGAGGACAGTGAAGGAAAAGGACAGCAAGCTTTCCAAATCCGGGTGATGATGAATATATTACGCTTCCGCCTCGCCAATTTCAACTATTTGACGCACCGCCATACAAATCATCCGCCACCCTTAACTTAATTCCGTTTCCAGCTCGTCGATTCTCCGTTCGACATATTCCGTATCCTTCCGCGCGTGAAACGTCTCCGCCTTCTCAATGATGACCGCCGTGTTGTACTCGGGTATCTGCGAATATTTTTCGAAAACTCCCTTCGGCATCAGCACATTCCCTTCCGGCCAGTATACTTGGATATTGCCGCGGCGGGTATCCGCAAACCGCGCCCGTCCGTAGAAGACACCACCTCGGTTGTATACGACAATCGCTTCCCCTTGACGAATGTCCAGTTCCCTTGCATCCGCCTCATGGATGAGTATATCGCTCCGATCCGCGTGATTATTCGGATCAACCCTCCCGTAAATCATCGAATTAAATTGTTTACCACGCCGGGTGGTTACGTAAAAATGACCTTCTTTTTTCCGCAGTTCAGGTAGTTGAATCGGTAAAAGCCGGCCGCGCTCATCAGAAGTTGGACATTTGCCGTTTTCACACAGCTGGGGACCACCCCATTGAAATACATCACCGGACTTGCTCAAATGTTGAATTCCGTCATAGTTTGGGTTGGCCGTCGCGATTTCCCGGCGAATCTGCCCAGCCGACTTAAAATCAATGAGCTCCTTTTGCGCCGCTTTCACGCGCCCTGCCACATCAGCATAGATTTTCCATTCCGCGCGCGCTTCCCCGATCCGCGGTCCGGCGATTTCCGGTGAAAAGTACACCATTCTTTCTGTGGATGTAGATGTCCCCCCGCCCGGTTGCTCGTAGCGCGTCATTGCCGGCAGGACGATGACTTCCTCCTTTGCGTCAACAAGGGTCGAGGTGTTCAAAATAATGTCCTGGTGAATCCGAACCTCGACATTTGCCAAGCATTGGCGAACAAAATCTGGGTTCGGCATCGTTTCCAAAAAGTTACCGCCGCTTGTATAAAACACTTTCAACTTTCGTTCGTGTTGGGAAGACAGCAAGGCGTTTTCCAGGGAAACGCCCACCGTATCTCCTTGCCAATCCGGAATGGAAAAACCCCAAAGCTGCGCCAGGCGTTTCCGATTTTCGGCATCGAATTCGCCGCCAGGAAGGACAAACGGATCCGCTCCCATCTCGCCGGCTCCCTGTACGCCGGAATGCCCGCGAATCGGCATCACCCCGGTTTTTTCACGGCCAATAAAGCCGCGAAGCATTGCCAGGTTGGCTACTTGCGAAACGTTGTCCGTCCCGAAGCGGTGCTGCGTCAGCCCCATGGACCAGACAAACACCCCTGTTTTTGCTTTGGCGAGGGTGTTGGCAAGCGCTTTCATTTTTGCTTTCGATAATCCTGAAGATGCTTCCAAAGCCGGCCAGCTTAATTTTTCCACGAAGCGTCTCAGTTCTGTATAGCCGCTTGTGTGCTCATTGACAAACTGGTGATCAATTGCCGAACCCCGTTTTTCACGTTCCATTTCAAACCAATACTTCATGACACCGTTCATGAAGGCGATGTCCCCGCCGATATTCACCTGGTAAACATCGTCGGCAAGCTTTGTCCCAAACAAGGCGCTTTCAGGTATTGACGGTATCCAATACTTATCCATGGACGGCTCGTAGTACGGGTTAATGACAATGATTTTCGTTCCTTGCCGCTTTGCCGCATACATATACTTCGTGGACACAGGCTGGTTGTTTGCGGCAACGGAGCCCCAGAAAACAAGGACGTCGGTTCCAATCCAGTCTTTATAGCTGCAGCTGGACGCCCCAATGCCGAGAGAACGCTTCAACCCGGTTTTACTCGGCGAATGGCAGATGCGTGACGAATTGTCAATATTGTTCGTGCCGAGGAAGCGGGCAGCTTTGGCGGCTGCATAATATGATTCATTCGTTATTCCGCGCGAAGTAAGGAAGAACGCAAGCTGCTTCGGATCAATCGCTTTTATTTTTCGGGCAATTCGATCGAGCCCTTCATCCCATGTAATACGGGAAAACGCGGTCTCTCCCGGCTTTCTGGAAAGTGGATACGGGAGACGTCCGAGCTGTCTGAGCCCGCTGCTGCCGAGCTTTTGCAGTTCTACGACATCCTGATGAAGAACTTCTTCCTTTATCGCCGGCATTGTGTTGAGACGAAGAACGTTGAGACGGGTCGTACAGAGGTGAGGTCCGGCGAGTGTCTCGTCTTTTAAACCAGCCACGCCCAAAGCACAGCCGTCACATACGCCTCGGGTCAGTATCCGCGTCGCATACGGCAGGCTATCCTTGTTTTCCCATATTGCTTTTGCTGTTTCCCTGATATGCTTCGGCTTCACTTTTCCGAGCCCAAAAGGCACCCAGCTTACCCAATGGCTCGGATCCGGTGTTTTCGGCAATTTTATTCGTCCGTTATCATGCGTTTTCCCCAAAATCGCATCCCCCTTTCCCGGGGGGACCTGGGGTGTGAACAAAAGTTCACACCCCAGGTCCCTGACAAAAATGTGAACAATACTTTTATACTATTTATATAGTGTTTTCCTGATTTTATTATAGCATTTCGCTGCGGTGAAACCTACCGGGCATGTATATAAAATGCTTTCTTGCCTTAAAAAATCCGAAGCTCTGAAAGCTCCGGATTTGTCCATCAGTTATTTCTCTCCATCAGTCTGCTAAGTCCATGACTTATCGGTCGTTATCATCCTTCAGCACCCATTTGCGGATCGCAACGGCGACGCCATCATCATCGTTGGTAGCCGTTACCCAGTCGGCTACTTTCTTCACTTTCTCCTGGGCATTGCCCATTGCCACTCCGATACCGGCTTCTCTGATCATCGTATAATCATTCAGGCTGTCTCCCATGGCAATGACGTTATCCATCGTTATTCCGAGAAGGCTACACACTTTTTTCAGCCCATTGGCTTTGTTAATACCTGCGGCGTTGACCTCGAGATTGGAAGGATTGGAGTTACTTATTTCGAGCGCATCATTTTCCGCAAGAATCGCCCGTACCGTTTTCAGAACAACCCCATCGCTGATATCAAACCCAAACTTTAACCACTCATGGGCATAAATATCCTCAGGAAATTCCTCGTACCACACTTTGTCGGTGGAAATAGCCCAAAAATCCGTTTGATACTCGTTTCGTAAATTCCACATTAATTGAATATCTTCGTGCTTCAACGAATTTCTCTCCACAAGCTTTTTTTCTTTATCCCAAATTTCTCCCCCATTAACCGTCACAAGATAAGAGGTGAGATTTAACGAATCGGCATGCTCACGGCATGTTGCCAGAGAGCGGCCTGTGCTTAAAACAACGTGGATATCCTTATCCATCGCTGCCTGAATGGCTACCCGGTTAGCCTCGGAAACAGTATGATCCCTGTTTAGAAGTGTTCCATCCATATCCAATGCAATCAATTTAATTTGTTTTTCATATAAGCTTGTCACAATTACCTTCAACCCTTCTTCATGCTAGTCTAAAAATGTGCGTTCAAAAAGGAGGACATACCAAAGGCAAGAAGAACGAGGCGCGGCCGCTGTGAGTAGCGGAGCGCACACGATACGTACGTGCGCAGTGAAGAAGCAACGGCTAATGTTGAAATTGGTCGGCGCTGTTTCCCGGGCTTTTGTACATCCTCTATTATAAAAATACCATAAAGCTCGCTGTATAGCCAAAAGATTCCGTCATTCAGTTGACTACGAACACGCACACAGCCATTGCTCAAACTTTTAAGCTGCTTGTTCCTTCAGTCACCACACCAATTGGCAAGTACACTTTCACTTCTGTCCCTTGTCCTTCCACACTCGAAATTTCTGTTTCTCCGCCATGCTCCCGGATGATATTAATACTGAGCATCAAACCCAGGCCGGTCCCGTTTTCCTTCGTTGTATAAAAACGCTTACCAAGATTGGCCAGCTTTTCTTGCGGAATACCGATCCCTTCGTCGATAATCTGAACAAGGACTCGGTCATGATTTTTCTTTATTTTCACATAAATATAGCCGTCACTTACCATCGCTTCAATCGCATTCTTTAACAAATTTAAAAACACTTGCTTCAGCTTGTTTTCCTCACAACGAACGTTTACCCCTGCAAGACTTTCCTCATATTCAAGCAGAATTTGAACATTATGCAGGATTGCCTGTGTCTTTGCAATGGTAATTACCGTTTCCATCATCGGGAGCAGCGGCTTCGTTTGAAAATTCAGTTCCTTCGGTTTTGCCAATAGCAGCAATTCATTGACAATTAAATTAATTCTCTCGATTTCCGACGCCATAATTTCCTTATACGAAGCAATTGTTTTGTCCTTGTCTTCCATGAGCTGCAGAAATCCTTTCAGACTTGTCAGCGGGTTCCGAATTTCATGAGCAACACCTGCGGCCAACTCCCCAATGACTGACAGCTGTTCCGAATGGCGGAGCTGCCTTTGATTCTGCTTTAACTCTGTTATATCTTTTATCATAATTCCATACCCTTGTTCCTTTTGAAAACAAACGGACTGATAGCTTAATTTGACATCCACCGTCGATTCTCCGTCTGTTTTCAACTGGCTGAAGAAATGCCCCTCCCCGGGAATGTCGCCAAGAAACAACTCATCATTTCCGATAAAGAAACTGCTGAAGGATTTCCCGATCAGCTCCCGCTGCGACTGCACCCCGGTTAGCTCCACCGTTTTCCGATTGGCATAGCGGATTTTATTTCCGACAATAAACAGGATAGGCGCGGGCATTCCATCAAGAAAGAGCAAATACTCTCTTACTTTTTCCCGGTATTCTTTCATCTTGTCTGCCTCTGTCTTTTTTTCAAAAATATCTTTGATGATGCAGAGGCTCAGCAAGATAATTGACACCGGCAGCAGCCAAGCGGCCCGGCTCAAAAATACATAGCCAAGTAAACTTATCATAATACCTAATAATACGAATAAGTTTAGAGTACCCCGATCTTTTGTTTTCTTCATGACCGTTTCTATCCAATGCACTGTAATACTCCCCCTATTATTATAGAAAAAAGACCTAACTTCCTGTCATATGGATGTTAGGTCATGCTTGACTCGTATCATTTTCATGATCTGTTCAATACATTTACCACATTATTACAATCACAACTATTCATCTGTAATTGTTCCACAACGGTCATCGACCTTTGTGCATTCCTTCCGATTCCGCTGGAAGGCAACAGAATAAACAGCAGGCAAAAGAACCCGCTCGCCGACAACATCGGTTGAATAAAAGAGCCGTTATACATCTACGATTTTCCTTCTCAGCATCATGACTGCATGACTGATGATCATTCATATCTCACCTTTATAGGAGATGTTCAAAAAAACGGAGATACAGTACCGACGAATTTTTTCGTTACGTTGTCTCTCCGCTGCTCACCCACTGCAGCCCCTTAATGCTTCTTGCTTCTATACTATGTCCGCCTTTTTGAACACATACATAACTGTTTGTTTCCAACAGCTCCGTTAACAGTGATAGCATAAATGATAATAATCGCCATTATAAACGATTACCTGCTTTTATGTTACCACAGGGGAATAATACCATCAAAGGTAATTTTATAATCGTGGATGTATAATTATTAGAGGTTGTTCAATAAGACCAGGAAACAGTGCCTGGCCGTTATCAAAACAAACGCTGTCATTGGAGAAAAATCGTAATATAATTTTTATCCTTCACGTAATCCTCCATAAGGAATATATCACGAATCTCCCTGTTAAAAACCATTTGAAAATGTTTTTCATGGCGATAAAACTGTTGCTTCATCTCCAAGGACATGGCATTCAATATATCTGCGTAGCCCTTCTCATACAATAGCTGCTCTGACGGAGGCATAAGTCCGGTGCATTCAATAACACAAATATGCTGGTTGACGTTTTGAATGGTTATTTCCGCCGGCACTTTCCGAAGTTCATAATAAACATGACGCACCTTTTCAATCAGGAAAGGCTGGAATTGCTGGTCAAGCGAAAAATCGTTGATTCTACCTGGCATTTGATTTTGCAGCAGCAAGATAGCCCCATTATTATTCTCATAATTCCAATCATGAAAAAAACGCTGGTAGCTTGCCCCCAACACCGCGGCTACTTCCTCCAGAAACTGTCCAAGAATCGCTTCCATAATGACAGAGCGGAAGGATGCCGCAAGTTTTTTCTCATCTTTTTCAAGCAGCACCTCTTCGGCAGGTGTTTTAAAGTTTTTTACATGTACGATGAACAGATTGTCATGTATTGTGCAGAAGCAGGCTTCCGGTCCTTTCCCAAACTTTTTCTTTATTAGCTTGCTAAGATAACTGCTCAAAGATGTTAATTCCTTTTGTCTTTTTTTAGCTTCAATCATCTAGAATACTTTCCTCCTGCGAAATACTTCCAATTAAACAAAAAAGACCCAACCTCATTCAAAATGAAGTCAGGCCATGGATAAGACGTTAATATAACAATATTCTTCCATTTACCATTAAATAAAATGTTATGTATATATTATGTGCAGTAAAACTTTCTGCTCACCGAATACAGCGCCAATGAGTAAATAAAAGTGATTAATGACAGCTAGACATTAATCAACGTTATCATAACATATCTTAATTGTCATTACAATCCACGGCCAGGAATCATTACTATATTCAGTTCTAAAATATTTGTTGGAGATGTGCTGATCAAGCACGACATTATGTGTTTTCAATAAGTTTACGTTTGTCCTCTCCCGGTGATCAAGTGTGGTGCATGACAGGATCACAGTATTTACTATATCTGCCCCCTCAGGTTCATTACATTGATATGGAGATAAAAATGCTTCCTCGCTAAATCATGTGGAAAGGAAGAATAGACTTGGAGATTTTATATGGAGTGGCGGGCATGATCGCATGAATAGCGAAAGCCAATATCCCATGATACTGGTGGCTTGGCTAGTGTGTCATGCCCGCAGAGGCTCCATGTCAAATCGACGATGTTTCTATAATTTTTTCTCTATTCTCATACCAAATAGCGAAGAGCCATAAAAATATCGTGGTCATAGATGTCTTATAGTGTTTGTTGAAAAAAATCGTTTTTTTATCTTTATGTACAAATACAAAGCATGAAGTTCCAGCTTGAAGGGTTGAAAAGTCATCAATGAAGCTAGTTTTGAATTTCCTTCTTCATTATTATTTATATCATAATCACACTTAATATTCTAAGATAACGAATGAGATACGAAGCTATCATTCTATGCAGACAAAATAAGGGTACACGTTTAGTTATTGAAAAATCGTCGTTTCCCGACATTTTCCTAAAATAGTGGTTTTATTATAATGCTAGTTCAAAAAGGAGGACACAAGAAGGTCGAGGCGCGGCAGACTCGAGCAGCGCAGCGTACACAGCACGTACGTGAGCAGCGCAGAGGCAACGCAACGATGAGATTCGCAGGCGCTGTTTCCCGGACTTTTTGAACTTCCTCTTGAACTCGGTGGAATAGGACTTTCACCAGAAGCAAATGCTATGGATGACATTTTTCGCAGGAGGTTATGTGGATGAATACACAACGAGCGAAGGAAATTGCCCTGTCGCCGGTCTTGGCCAATGTAGAGTACCAAGGATCACGCGTGTATATTCAAAATGTGGATGATTCGGGAATCGCAAGGGTTTATTCATTAAATGACCCGGGGCACGAATTTGATGTACAAGTAACTGATTTAACGGAAAAATGAACGGATTCGCCCATTAAGGAATATGGACCATAGGCACCGGAAAATGGGGCGGTGCCTATCTTCATGGCTGCTTGATGATGGATGTTTGTTTATGCCTCATCGATGCGCCAACGCGTTTGCGACTGTTCGCATCTCTTTGACGTGGTAGATTTTCTTACAACAGAATACAGCTGGATTTACGGCGTAATAAAAGTGTACAGAAAGAAAGGCGTTTAAAAGGGGAATCCTGCATTGCAGTTGGAAACACTTCCTTTTAAACGCCATCGTTCAGTTTTGTGTGCATAAATATAAATTTTTAATGAATATCAGTGCATAAAAGTGCCAGGCACTTTTACAAAGCCAGAGCTTGTTTTGCCAGATTGATTTGTTCTTCTACCTGGTTTGGCGCTGTTCCGCCATAGCTGTCCCTTGCAGCTACGACATTTTCCGGAGCAAGGACATCGTATATATCTTCAGCAAACAGCGGGCTGAATTCCTGATATTCTTCCAAACGCAAGTCAAGCAAGAATTTATTTTGCTGGATCGCAAATAAGACAATTTTTCCGATAATTTCGTGCGCTTCGCGGAATGGCAGTCCTTTCGTCACCAAGTAATCGGCAATATCCGTGGCATTGGAATAATCCTGCTTCACCGCCTGCTTCATCCGCCGCTTGTTCACCGTCATCGTTTCAATCATCGGCGCAAGCAGCTGGAGGGAGCCTTCCAATGTTTCCACAGTATCAAACATCCCTTCTTTGTCCTCCTGCATATCTTTATTATATGCTAATGGGAGTCCTTTCAGAACGGTTAACAGCCCCATCAGGTTTCCGTAGACTCGGCCGGTTTTGGCGCGGAGCAGTTCCGGAACATCAGGGTTTTTCTTCTGCGGCATAATGCTTGAACCGGTGCAGAAGGAATCGTCCAGCTCCACAAATTGAAATTCCTGACTGCTCCAGATCACAAGCTCTTCAGCAAGGCGTGAAATATGCATCATCAATATCGCGCCTGCAGACAAAAATTCGAGGATGAAGTCGCGGTCGCTGACCGCATCCATGCTGTTCGGATAAACATGCTTAACGCCAAGAAGCTCGGCTGTCCGTTCCCGGTTAATCGGGAAGGTCGTGCCCGCCAGTGCCCCGGCGCCAAGCGGAAGCCAATCAATGCGGTCCAAGCTGTCTCCAAGGCGGGCTTTATCCCGTTCCAGCATCCAAAAATAGGCCATTAAATGATGGGCAAAGGAGACGGGCTGCGCCCGTTGTAAATGGGTATAGCCCGGTAGGATCGTGTCGATATTTTCCTCGGCTTGCTTTAGTATAGCAGCCTGCGTCGCCTCAATAAGTTCGATGATCGCTATCGTGTGATTTTTTAAATATAGGTGCATGTCGGTGGCAACCTGGTCGTTGCGGCTACGCCCTGTATGAAGCTTCCCGCCGACGGAGCCGATCTCATCGATGAGAAACTTCTCGATGTTCATGTGAATGTCCTCATTGGCTACGGAATATTGCAGTTCGCTGTTTTCCAGCTTTGCTTTTACAGCCAGAAGCCCGGCTTTGATCGTTTCCGCGTCCGCGGATGAAATGACGCCGCATTCGCCAAGCATCTGCACGTGAGCCAAGCTCCCGGCAATATCTTCCGCTGCCAGCTTCTGATCAAAGGAGATGGATGCCGTCAGCTCTTCCACCAGCTTGTTTGTTTCTTTTGTGAATCTTCCGCCCCACAGCTTTGCCATGACCGTTGCCTCCTTAGTGATATCCCTATGTCCGGGACCTGGGGTGTGAACAAAATGTTCACACCCCAGGTCCTTGACGATTACGTGACAATTGTGTGAACTTGCGTTTTGTTTTATGTTGCTTTTACAGGATGACAGACAGCTTTTGTTTCTTTGCCGCCTTCTTTCTTGTGATTGACTTCTGAATATACTTTCGTTGTCAGGCCCCACAGCTTGATGAAGCCTACCGCTGCGTTATGGTCGAAGGCGTCTCCTTTTGAATAGGTTGCCAGCTCTTCGTTATATAAGCTGTGTGCCGATTTTCGGGCAACGACCGAATGCGTTCCTTTGTGAAGCTTGACGCGGATCGTACCTGAAACCGTTTCCTGCGACTGGTCAATGAACGCTTCCAAGGCGTTTCGCAGCGGCGAGTACCACAAGCCGTCATAAATGAGCTGTGTGAGCTGCTGTTCCACCTGGGTTTTAAACTTCGTCACTTCCCGCGGCAGCGTCAGCAGTTCCAGTTCTTTATGCGCGTTGATTAATATAAGCGCGCCTGGGTTTTCATACACTTCCCGTGATTTTATTCCAACGAGTCGGTTTTCGATATGATCGATTCTTCCACAGCCATGCTTGCCGCCGAGATCGTTCAACTGCTCGATCAGTGCAACAAGACCCAGTTTTTCCCCGTTCAATGAAACCGGGACGCCTTTTTCAAACTCAATGTCGACATATTCCGCCTGGTCTGGAGTCATCGAGATTGGCGCTGTCCAGTCAAACGCCGCTTCAGGAGCTTCCGCCCAAGGATCCTCCAGCACACCGGCCTCGCATGCCCTGCCCCAGATGTTTGCATCAATGGAATACGGATTGTCTAAATCGACGGGAATTGGAATCCCTTTTTCCTCCGCATAAGCGATCTCTTCATCACGGTTCATGCCCCACTCTCGTACCGGAGCAATAACTTTCAACTCGGGGTTCAACGCTTGAATCGATACTTCAAAGCGAACCTGGTCGTTTCCTTTTCCCGTACAACCGTGAGCAACGGCAACCGCCCCCTCCTGCTCTGCAACCTCCACGAGCAGCTTGGAGATCAGCGGACGGGACAGCGCCGAGGATAACGGATACTTGCCTTCATATAAACAATTTCCTTTCAATGCCGGAAGCAGATACTCCTTCGCAAGCAGTTCCTTCGCGTCGAGCATGATCGCCTTGACAGCGCCGACCTGCAGGGCTTTATTTTTGATCGCTTCTAGATCTTTGCCTTCCCCGACATCCAATCCTAACGCGATGACATCGTAGCCGTACTTTTCCTGAATCCATTTAATTGAAACGGAAGTATCCAAACCGCCGGAATATGCTAAAACAACTTTGCCGTTACTCATTTAAATCCCTCTCTTTTATGAATTTAAATCTATTATAACGTATGTTTATGCATGTTTGTCAATAAAAATTACACGGACATTAAAATTTTCATCAATGCTTTTTGCGCATGCAGCCGATTTTCCGCCTCGTCAAACACGGCAGAACGTTTGCCATCTATGATTTCTCCGGTGACTTCTTCCTCTCTGTGCGCCGGCAGACAATGTAAAAAGATATAATCCGCTTTTGCATATTTACATAAATTCTCGTTCACCTGGTACGGCGCTAATTTTTCCATTCGCACAGCCTGCTCCTCTTCCTGCCCCATGCTCGCCCACACATCGGTTACGACGACATCGGCATCCGCAATCGCCTCATGCGGATCATGGGTAAACTGAACCGTACTTCCTTGCTGCTTCGCAAACTCCTGCGCCTGCTGAAAAATCTTATCATTCGGCTCATAGCCCTCCGGACTGGCGACGGCTACATTCATCCCAACCTTCGCCGCCCCTTCCAGCAAGGAATGGGCCATATTATTGTTGCCGTCACCGACGTAGCAAAGCTTCAAGCCGGCTAGCTGCCCTTTTTTCTCCAAAATCGTCAGCAGATCGGCAAGCACTTGGGCAGGATGATGTAAATCCGTCAGCCCGTTGATCACGGGAACATCGGCATGCAGCGCAAATTCCTCAAGCGATTCATGGGCATACGTGCGGATCATGATGCCGTCAACATAGCGGGACAGCACCTTTGCCGTATCGGAAATCGTTTCTCCCCTTCCAAGCTGAATATCCTTGGAACTGAGAAAAATCGCATTTCCCCCAAGCTGAAGCATGCCGACTTCAAAAGAAACCCGCGTGCGGGTGGACGACTTTTCAAATATCATCCCCAATGTTTTCCCTTGCAAATCCGTTTGCGGAATACCTTGCTTCTGCTTGTTTTTCAGCGCCATTGCTTCCTCGAGCAGGAAATGAATTTCCGCCGGCTCCAAAGCTCCCAGCGTCAAAAAATCCTTCCCTTTCAACCCCTCGGCTAGCAACTGCTGATCGTTTTTTATATTCTTGACAGCTGATGACATCGACATGCTTCCTCCACCTCTTTCTTTTGATTGTTTTCTGCTTTTTCGTTCGTCCTCCCGCCATCCCGTCGATAATACTCCTCGATCGTTCGCGGCTCGCCTTTTTTCTCCTGATTCTTCAGCCAGTGAATATAAGGACTCAACGTCTCCAGGCTCGTAAAATACGGCACCTGATACCGGACTGCCAGTTCCCGGATAAGAAAACCGGTCTTCTCTTTATCCCTGCCTCGACTCGGTATATTCAATACGATGGACGGCTGCTGCTGCTTCCAGTATTGCTGCAATGCATCCCTTTGTTTCGGCGCAGCCGCCACGGAAAAGCCGTGTTGCTGTAAAAACTGCGCTGTTCCTGCCGTGGCAACGATTAGATACCCGCAATCCGTCACCGCCTGGATCAACGAAAGGCTTTCCGCCTTCGCCCGATCTGCGATTGAACAAAAAACGCTTTTTTGCTGCTTACTCTCTCCGTCATCGATGACGTTCTCCGGCTTTCCGTTTGGCAGCACCGCCAGCGTTTTTCCGAAAGCCTCGTCCAGCGTTGCCCCCAGTCCCAGCACCTCGCCGGTTGATTTCATTTCCGGTCCGAGGACATGGTCGACACCTTTCAACTTGCCTGCAGAAAAAACAGGTGCTTTCACAGTATGAAAGGCCGGTTCCGGCAACAGTCCGGTTGCGCCGCCGCTTAGCTTGCTCAGCGGTTCGCCCAGCTGAACCGAAGTGGCCCACTCAATCATCGGCACGCCGGTTACCTTGCTCATGATCGGCACCGTTCGTGAAGAACGAGGATTAACTTCAATAACATAAATAATTCCTTCATGAACGACATATTGAATATTCATCATCCCGACAATCGGGACCGCTTTTGCGATTTTTTCGGCATAACGAATGATTTGCTGCTTTGTTTTCTCGTCCATCGACACCGGCGGAAACATCGTCGTGCTGTCGCCGGAATGCACCCCTGCTTTCTCCAGATGCTCAAATATTCCGGGAATGACAACCGTTTCTCCGTCGCTGATCACATCGACCTCGCACTCCAGCCCGGGGAGATACTGGTCCACCAGTAACGGGAGGCAGCGCTCGTTTCCTTCCTCCATGATCCGGTGAAAATACTGCTGTAACTCCTTGGCATTGTGACAAATAAACATCGATTGCCCGCCGATGACATACGATGGCCGGATCAGCACCGGGTATCCGAGCTGTGCCGCCGTTTCCAGGAGCTGCTCCGGCTGGCCCACCGTCTCTCCGGAAATATGCGGAATATCAAGATCGTTCAACAGCTCGTAAAACTGACGGCGATCCTCCAGCTTATCAATCGCTTCCGGCATCGTACCGAGAAGGGGCACTCCCGCTTCCTTCAGCTCGTTTGCGAGATTGATCGCCGTCTGTCCGCCGAACTGAATCAGAACGCCGTCCACCTGCTCTTTTTCAATGACGGCAAGAACGTCTTCCAGCGCCAGCGGTTCAAAGTACAAGCGATCGGCAATCGAATAATCGGTGCTTACTGTCTCCGGATTATTGTTAATGACAATCGCTTCATGACCAAGCTTCTTTACCGCAAGCGCCGCCTGCACGGAGCAATAATCAAACTCGATTCCCTGACCGATGCGGATCGGACCGGAGCCGATGACAAGAATCTTTTTCCGCCCCGCCTGCCGCGGCGGCGTCTCCACTTCGTCGGCCCCTTGCCAGGTGGAATAAAAATACGGCGTCACCGCATCAAATTCACCGGCGCATGTATCCACAAGCTTGTATCCGCGTTTGATACCAATGGCGCTCCAAAGCCCACGGATTTTTTCCTCCGCAACCGCAAAAATCTCCGCCAGCCGGCGATCCCCGATATTCATCAGCTTCGCACGGCGGAGAATTTGCTCCGGAACCTGCTCCCAGCTGCAGCTTTGCAGTTCTGCTTCCACATCGACGATTTTCTTTACCTTTGTTAAAAACCAGTCGTCCATTTCCGTGAGCCGGTTCACTTCCTTTACCGAATATCCGCGCGCAAATGCTTCTGCAATGGCATACAAGCGGAGATCTGTCGGCTTTGTCAGCAGCTCTTCCAATCCATCTGTCGACAAGGACGGCATTTTTTTATCCCGCAGGCTGTGATTGTTGGTTTCAAGGGAACGCAACGCTTTATTCAACGCCCCTTCAAAGGAGCGATCCATCGCCATCACCTCGCCGGTGGCCTTCATTTGCGTTCCGAGGGAGCGGTCCCCTTCGGAAAACTTGTCAAACGGAAAGCGCGGCAGCTTCACCACGATATAATCTATCGCCGGTTCAAAGGAAGCGAACGTATTTCCGGTAATCGGGTTCACGATTTCATCGAGATGATAACCGACGGCACATTTCGTTGCGATTCTGGCAATCGGATAGCCCGTCGCTTTGGACGCCAGCGCCGATGAACGGCTTACCCGCGGATTCACTTCAATGATATAGTAGCGGTTGGAATCCGGCTCCAGCGCGAACTGGATGTTACAGCCGCCAACAACACCTAAAGCGCGGATCACCTTCAATGAGGCGTTCCGCAGCATTTGATATTGAACGTCGGACAACGTCTGCGACGGAGCAACGACAATCGAATCCCCTGTATGAACACCGACGGGATCCATGTTTTCCATGTTGCAGACAATCGTGCACGTATCGTTTTCGTCCCGCATCACCTCGTACTCGACTTCCTTCCAGCCTTTAATGCTCTTTTCCACAAGCACCTGATGAATTGGGCTCAGCGACAGCCCTTGTTTTAAAATCGCTGCGAATTGCTCGTCATCGTAAGCAAAGCCGCCGCCGGCACCACCAAGCGTATATGCGGGGCGGATGATCACCGGATAGCCGACCTCTTCCACAAAATATTTTCCCGCTTCCATTGTCTCGACGATGCTTGATTCAGGAATCGGCTCCCCGATTTCCAGCATGAGATTGCGGAATTTTTCCCGGTCCTCTCCTTTTTGTATCGATTCCACCGATGTTCCCAGCAGCTTCACGCCATGCTTCTGCAATATCCCTTTCTCATGCAGCTCGACGGTCAAGTTCAATCCCGTTTGTCCGCCGAGGGTGCCGATCATGCCATCCGGTTTTTCTTTGATAATAATTTCTTCAATTGTTTCTGCAATTAACGGTTCGATATAAACGCGATCGGCAATTGTTTGATCTGTCATGATCGTCGCCGGGTTGCTGTTGACGAGCACAACTTCCACGCCCTCTTCCTTGAGCGCGAGGCACGCCTGCGTTCCGGCATAATCAAACTCCGCCGCCTGTCCGATGACAATCGGCCCGGACCCGATCACGAGAATTTTTTGTAAACTGCTATGCTTTGGCATACCTTCTCCCTCCTGCTGCTGCTACTTGGTGAAGAAACCGGTTGAATACAAATTCCGTATCGCTCGGACCGGGGTGAGCTTCCGGATGGAACTGAACGGTCTGGACCGGCAGGCTGTTATGCTGGAGTCCTTCCACCGTCTTGTCGTTGACATTCCGGAACGTCACCTGAAAACTCGTTGCCGGTATACTCTCCTCCACCACTACATACCCGTGATTTTGCGACGTCATCCACACTTTCCCCGTAAGCAGTTCCTTTACCGGGTGATTCCCGCCGCGATGACCGTACGCCAGCTTTTTTGTGTTTGCGCCGTGCGCCAGCGCTATCAACTGGTGACCGAGACAAATTCCAAGTGCGGGAAACACTTCGGTGATTTTTTTGATATCGGAAAAATAAGGTTGCAGCTGCATCGGATCTCCTGGGCCGTTGCTGAAAAGCACGCCGTCCGGCTTTAAGGCACTGATTTGTTCGTAAGAAAAATAGTATGGAACGACCGTCACCTTGCAGTTTGCTTCCAGCAAGGCGTTCAAAATCGATTTTTTATAACCGTAATCCATGAGTACAACGTGAATGCTGTCGTTACCATTGCCGTTGTCATAAACTACCGGATTTTTCGCGGAAACGTGATCGATCCAGAATGTGCGGAGCCCGCTCCAGTCTACGATTTTCCACGCGTCTGCATCCGGCTGTCCGCCCACGACGATCCCTTTGACTGTATGATGTTTGCGGATGACCTTCACAAGCGCTCTTGTATCCACGCCGGCAAGGACTGGTATACCTGCTTCTTTCAGCTGTTCCGACAGCTTTTTCGTCGCCTGGAAATGACTCGGTTCCTCGCAAAGGTCGCCGATGATGACGCCGGAAACGGCCGCTTGCAAGCTTTCATCGTCGAGATCGTTCAAGCCGTAATTCCCGATGAGCGGATAGCAGAATGTCAGAATCTGACCAGCATACGAGGGATCGGTGAGAATTTCTTGGTAGCCTGTCATGCTCGTATTAAACACCACTTCCCCGACCATGTTGTTCAGCTCGCCGATGAGCGCTCCGGTAAATGTTTCCCCTGTTTCCAGCAATAAGTATCCCGGCTTCATTCCGATTCCCCGCTTTCGATCTCACCGAAAATATTTTCAAGTACGGCCACCGCCTGATCTATTTCCTCTGTCGTGATGATCAATGGTGGCAGGAGCCTGACGACATCCGGTCCCGCCGGCAGCAGCAGCACCCCCTGTTCCAATCCTTTGGTGATAATCTCCTTTGCCTGAACTGTTCCGTCAAGAACAATGCCCTGCATCAGTCCGAGGCCCCGGATGGCTTGAATGCATTGATATTTTTGTTTCATTTGCTGCAGCTTCCCTGCTAAGTAGCTTCCCTGTGTTTCCGCCTGTTGCACGATGTTTTCTCCGAGAAGATGCGTCATCGTTGCCAAGCCGGCGGTGGAAGCGAGCGGGTTCCCGCCGAACGTCGTTCCGTGCGTCCCCGGTACAAACGCTTTTGCCACATGTTTTTTCGCAACGACCGCGCCGAGCGGAAAGCCTGAGCCCAATCCTTTCGCAAGCGACATCACATCCGGTTCGATTCCGTAGTGTTCATAAGCGAACAGCTTGCCGGTACGCCCGATACCTGTCTGCACCTCATCGACCATCAGGAGGAGATCATTTTCCTGACAAATTGCCGCAAGCTGCTCGATCCATTCCTTTTCTGCCGGATGCACGCCTCCTTCTCCCTGAACTAGCTCAAGCAACACCGCGCATGTCTCCGGCGTGACGAGCTCCTCCAGCGCCGCGGAATCGTTGTACGGCAAGCAGCGGAACCCGGGCAGCAACGGGGCAAAGCCGTCTTGTATTTTCGCCTGGCCGGTTGCGCTTAATGTGCCGAGCGTTCTGCCGTGAAAGGACTGCGTGAAGGTGACGACTTCGTAAGCATTCGTTCCCTTCACCTTTTGAGCATAACGCCTGGCAAGCTTGATCGCCGCTTCGTTCGCCTCTGCGCCGCTGTTGCACAAGAACACTTCATCGCCGAAGCTGTTTGTCGTCAACAAATCGGCCAGCTCCTGCTGGGCCGGATGATGGTACAGGTTCGAGCAATGCCACAGCTGCGACAGCTGATTCGCGACTTGTTTCTCTACCGCTTCCGGAACATGACCAAGGTTGCACGTTCCGATCCCCGAAGCAAAATCAAGGTACTCCATTCCCTGATCGTCCCAGACGCTGCAGCCTTTTCCTTTTACAATCGTAATCGGAAAGCGCTGGTAAGTGGACATCAGTGTAGTTGCTTGCGCCTGTTCGGCGGTTGCCAGTTTATCAGACATGATAGATCCCCTCGCTTGCCATTAGTTTTGTGCCGATGGTTTTCCCGTTTAAATAATCGGACAGGCTGTTCTCTTCCAGGCCGTTTAAAATCACAGCCTCCTGCACATTATGCGTCAGCCCGTCAATTGCCGCTCTCACCTTGGGAATCATACCCCCGGTGATGATTTGGTCATCAATCAGCTTTTCCGCCTCCGCTTTCGACAACTCATGAAGGGTCGTTTTTACTCCGTTTTTTTCCACGAATACTCCCGGTATGTCGCTGATAAAGCAAAGCTTCGCTCCCAAAGCCTGCGCAACCGCTGATGCGGCCACATCTCCGTTAATGTTGTACTTTTGACCGTACTCATCGATCCCGAGCGGCGAGATCACCGGTATGAGACCAAGTTCTAGCAAATGATCGATATACTCCTTTTTTACCCCGATCACTTCCCCGACAAATCCGAGCGGTACGGAAGTATCGACCGCTCTTGCCTGTAGCAATCCACCATCGACACCGCTGATGCCGTATGCGTCTCCCCCGGCTTTCCGAATGTGACCGACAAGTTGTTTATTCACTGAACCGCTCAGCACCATCTCCACGATATGGAGAACTTCCTCCGTCGTGACACGCAAGCCGTTGACAAATGTCGTCTCCACACCGAGCTTTTTCAGCAACGATGAGATCAGCGGTCCGCCTCCGTGAACGATGACCGGCTGACATTGACCGGTTTGCTGCAAATGTACAAGATTTTTATAAAAAGCTGCCGGCAGCTGTTCCAAGACACTGCCGCCGCACTTAATCACAAGATAATTCATGTCGTTCTCTCCTCACGTTCTGTAGGAAGCGTTGATTTTTACATAGTCATACGTCAAATCGCAGCCCCATGCCGTTGCGGCGCCGGAGCCCTCCTGAAGGTCCACGGAGATGTGCACCGTTTCCTGCATCATGTATTCCTTCGCTTCATCCTCATCGAAGACGAGCGGAAGTCCGTTTTCCACGACGGCGATCGGCCCGATAGACACGTTCACTTTTTCCGGAATCACCGGCTGACCGCTGTAACCGATGGCACATACAATCCGTCCCCAGTTCGGGTCAGCGCCGTAGATGGCTGTCTTCACCAGATTGGATGAGATGATCGCCTTGCTGATTTGCCGGGCAGCCGCTACGGTTTCCGCGCCTTCAACAAGCACTTCCACCAGCTTCGTCGCCCCTTCTCCATCCTTGGCAATTTGCTTTGCCAGGGACTGGCACACCGTCTCTAGGGCTCCGGTAAATGTCTCCCAATCTGGATGGGCTTCCGTTAGCGTGTCGTTTTCCGCTTTTCCATTCGCCATGACAAGCACCATGTCGTTTGTACTTGAATCGCCGTCCACGGTGATCATGTTAAATGTTTGATTCGTCACCTGCTTTAACGCCACGGACAAGCTTTCCGCCGCCACATCTGCATCGGTAGTCACGAACGCAAGCATCGTCGCCATGTTCGGGTGAATCATTCCCGATCCTTTTGCCGCGCCGCCGATTGTGATCAGCTTTCCGTCAATTTCACATTGGACAGCGAGTTTTTTTTCACATGTATCCGTGGTAAGTATCGCTTTTTCAAACCGCTCCGCTGTCTGATTTTCTGGTGCATGGGCTTGACTGATCCCCTGCTGAATGCGGTCCATTGGCAAATGCGTGCCAATGAGGCCGGTGGATGCAACGGCAACGTGATGCTCTGCCAGCCCAAGCTCTTTGGAAAAAAGCTGCCGCATCTCGTAGGCATCCTGCAGTCCTTGTTTCCCTGTACAAGCATTGGCGATCCCGGAGTTAACCAGGAGTGCCTGAATGGTATTTTCGTGAGCAAGGCTCTCCTTTGTTACCAAAAGCGGCGGTGCCTGGAACTGATTCACTGTATAGACAGCCGCTGCGGTGGCAGGGACTTCGGAATAAATCCAGCCAAGATCCAGCTTCCGTTTCTTGATCCCGCAGTGAAGCCCGCCGGCAGAAAAACCTCTTGGTGTCGTCACACTCCCATTTGTAAGTAATTCGATGTGTTTCATTGAAACGGATTGCATCGGATTCATCCTTTCCTCTTCTTTTGTTCTGTAAATGCCTTCCAAGCGGCTGATTCCATCTGAATCAGTAAGCAGTGAAATCAGCTTTTTTCAAGCAGCGAGTGAGCAACTGCCGTCATTATGGATAAAGCGGTATATCCGTTAATCCTGCGGTAACGTCCCAGCCGTTCACGACATTCATGTTTTGAACCGCCTGACCGGCTGCCCCCTTCACTAAATTATCTATCACCGATACAATGGTCACTCTCCCGGTTCGTTCATCGGCGTGGATGCCGATATCGCAATAGTTACTGCCGCATACTTCCTTCGTTGCCGGCAGAATACCCTCCGGCCTGACCCGTACAAAGGGATGGCCGTCATAGAATTGCGCGTACAGACGACCGAGCTCCGCCGTCGTTACCGGTGCCGTTAAGTCGGCATACATTGTGCACATAATTCCCCGTGTCATCGGCAGGAGATGGGCTGAGAAGGTGACCTTGACGTCTTTCTCAGCGTCGGCCTCCGGCAAAACAGCGTTAATGTACTGTTCTATCTCCGGGATGTGCTGATGCGACCCAATTTTATAAGCTTTCACATTTTCATTGACTTCGGAAAAATGTGTGCCCAGCGACACGCTCCTTCCTGCTCCCGATACCCCTGTTTTGCCGTCGATGATAATCGAACCGAGGTCGATCAACCGATTTTTGACAAGGGGGATGAGCCCGAGCAAGGCAGCTGTCGGATAGCAGCCGGGATTGGAAATCAGCCTGCTTTGTTTGATGTCGGCTGCAAATATTTCTGTTAATCCGTACACCGCTTCTTGTAAAAATGCCGTTGCAGGCGCCGCCTTTCCATACCAAGTTTCATAGATTTCCCTAGACGCAAGGCGGAAATCGCCGGACAAATCGATGCATTGCAGGTCGTATTCTCTGCATTGCGGCAGAAGTTCTTTACTTACTCCCGCAGGGGTTGCGAAAAAAACAATGTCCACCTGCTGATGTAGATTTTGTATATTCCATTCATCCATTGTAAGGTGAACGATATTTGATAAATGCGGGTAAACCGCATGAATTTCCGTTCCGCTCTGAGAGTGGGAAACGATTGATTCAAGCTGGACCATCGGATGTTTATCCAGCAATCTGATAAGTTCCACTGCGCCGTATCCTGTCCCGCCAACTACTGCAGTTTTCATCTTTGTCAACAAACCTCCCAACCCTTGAATTAGTTCATTATTATACCCGTTGTTACATTTTTATGCAATAGTTTGAATAATTATTTTTGTGTTTTTTTTCGCGTTCGTGAATATTCAATCACAGATAATAAGGATTTCTGCACGAGTCAGTATTTGTATACATGAGTCATTGAAAAAATTGGCACAATAGGAGGAGGTGAATACGACAGACTGGAGGTGCTACGTTTATGATTCAAACATGCAAGCTGGAAACCGTGAACAATCAGACGATTCTGACTGTCTACCTTGACACACATGCCGTCGAGTTTTCCGCCGAACTGGGAAGAAAGCCCGGTAAAAAAGAAGATTTTCACGAATATATTCAAAATTACGTGAAACAAAAGTTCCCGAATTTAAAAGTTAATATCATCAAAGTCATGTCCGGTTCTTTACTTGTTTCCTCCTTCTATATCAGCGGGGGAGGACAGGCTCAGGCCAATACGGCGACAACAAGCGCCGTTACAGTCACGCAGGCACAGCTTTTCGATATATACACGGTAAAAAGCGGGGATACTTTGTCGTTGATAGCAAAAAATCATCGGGTGTCCGTGCAGTCGATTAAAGAAGTGAACGGGTTACAATCCGATCTGATTTTTGTCGGTCAACAGTTGCGGCTTCCGTATGTTTCCCACACTGTCCAATCCGGAGAAAGTTTGTTTCTTATCGCCAAAGGCTATGCTTCCACTGTAAGTGAGATTAGAACATTCAACCAGTTAACAGGCGATGTCATTTTCCCTGGACAAGTATTGCGCATTCCCCGCACTGTTCCAGCAGGCGGAACAATCAACGAGGTGGAAGCGCCGACTGATGGCCAAGTGGTTCCGGCTCCCCAACCAGATGAAGCGGCTCCGGCTCCAGCGCCAACCGAGCCCGAGCCTGTCACGGATAACACTTTCCATTATACCGTCGTCGCCGGCGATTCTCTTTCTGTCATTGCCAAGCGCTTCGGTACTTCCGTTGATGCCATTCGCTCGCTGAATCAGCTGACTTCCGATTTGATCCGTGTCGGACAGGTGCTGTTGATTCCAGCAGCGAAACAGCCGGATGACAAACAAGCGGCTCCGGCTCCAGCGCCAACCGAGCCCGAGCCTGTCACGGATGACACTTTCCATTATACCGTCGTCGCCGGCGATTCTCTTTCTGTCATTGCCAAGCGCTTCGGTACTTCCGTTGATGCCATCCGCTCGCTGAATCAGCTGACTTCCGATTTGATCCGTGTCGGACAGGTGCTGTTGATTCCAGCAGCGAAACAGCCGGATGACAAACAAGCGGCTCCGGCTCCCCAACCAGATGAAGCGGCTCCGGCTCCAGCGCCAACCGAGCCCGAGCCTGTCATGGATGACACTTTCCATTATACCGTCGTCGCCGGCGATTCTCTTTCTGTCATTGCCAAGCGCTTCGACACTTCCGTCGATGCCATCCGCTCGCTGAATCAGCTGGCTTCCGATTTGATCCGTGTCGGACAAATATTGCTCATCCCGGAAAAGACCGCACCGGCACCATCCGTTGAAGAAGCAGCAGAACCGCCGGAGATAGCGAATATGACAACTTTGCCGCCTATTTCACAGGAAAATGCCGCCGCCTACCTATTGGAGGGGCAAACAGATCGGGACGCTATAATTACGGTTGTCATCGATGATGGAATTCACCGGAAAACAACAACGGTAACGAGTAATGAACAAGGACAGTTTTCGCTGACCTTGGATCTTCATGACTTTGTCGACGGAGAAATTTCCTTTGAACTAACAGCTGAGAATAAGGTCGGGGAAAAAGGGGAAACCTTGCGGACGACCGTAATTAAAGATACCGTCATCGACATCCCGCAACTTGAGACTGCAGAATTTGTCAATGACAAGAACCAGCACTCCTTCCGGCTGATCGGCACGGCAAAACCGAACGCCACCGTCCTCGTGTCCATCACCGATGAAGAGGAACAAGAAGTGACAGCGGAAGTGCGGGCTGATCAACGCGGCAACTATATCACGGAGGTGAACCTGAGCAGCTTGACAGATTCCACGCTCCTGATTCGCGTCCGTCAGAGAGACGATATCGGCAACATAAGTCAAGTCAACCTGCTGTTTGTGGAAAAAATCACCGCTGTCCCGGCAGCGCCCGTCGTACAGTACGATGGTTATGTCAACAACCAGAATGAACAGCTTTTTACCATAACAGGCACATCGAGTGCATTGGCAACGATTCTTTTCACCATCCGCAGCGAATCGGGGAAAGCGCTGGAAACTACCGTCAAGGCAGACAGCGACGGGAATTACCTCCTGCCTCTGAATCTTTCCGGACTGGAGGATGGACCGTTAACACTTGAGGTACAGCAAAAAGACAAGGCAGGCAATTTCAGTGAAACAACAACACAGTTTCTCGTGAAAAATACAGTAGAGCCTCCGCTATCTTACGACCTGCCGAACACGATTTACAGCGGAAACGTCAACGATTTTGTCCTTTCGGGAACAAGTTCACCGGACAGCACGGTAACAATTAAAGTTGGTGACGGGGCATCCACCATCACCAACGACGTTACGACTGACGAAAACGGTTTATTTGCACTGCCGTTTGACATGCGGTATTTAAAAGACGGCGAGCTCACCGTCACTGTTTTTGCTGTCGACAAGTACGGCAACAAAGGAAAGGAACAACATTTTTCGGTAAAAAAAGATACGATTGCTCCCGAAGCGATTGCCATTCATGATCTCGGGTATGTTAACAGCAACAATAAAACGAATTATTTTATCCGGGGATTTAGCGAAGAGGATGGCGCCGCCGTTGTCATGCGCATCTCTGACGGGACAAACAACTTAACGGATACCGCGATTGTTACTGACGGTGAATTCGGCTTTACCGTCGATTTGTCCGGATTCCGTGACGGACCGTTGACAGTGGAACTACATCAGCGGGATGCGGCAGGAAATGAAAGCAAGCCGACAACATTAACCGTTGAAAAAGATACCTTTATTGATACACCGCTCATTACGAGGAGCGGGTACGTCATTTCCGGGAACGAGCTCGTTTACACCATCTCAGGGACCGCGGAGCCGTTTTCGCTCATTACGATTACCATCGGCAATGAAGCGGACGGCGAACCGGTTTCCATCACCCATAAAGTAAACGAGCGGGGGATTTTTTCCATTGATGTCAGCATGGCCAACATTAATATCGCCGAAATGGACACCCTTTCCGTCACACAGACAGACATTGCCGGGAACACAAGCGAAATGGTGACTCCCGTCGTTCATTCGTATATCGTCGCTCCCGGCGATACGTTGTCCCAGATTGCAAAGCGGTTTCATACAACCATTGAAGCCATCCGCAATGTAAATGGCATCAGCGGCGACATGATTTTTCCCGATCAGATGGTGAAGCTGCCGATTAACGCCAGTGAAACGATTAACTTAGGCTACTTGTTTTTCGGCGACCCGAAGCATTTCACCAATCAAGTGCTGGCAACCGAGCGCTCATTTAACACCGTCTCACCAAGCTATTTCGACGTGAATCCGGACGGCACCTTGAAGGTTACCGCTCAGTTTGACCCTGTTTTTGTCCAAAACATGCATGCACAAGGAATCCGGGTCGTCCCGTTTCTGAGCAACCATTGGGATCGGGAAATCGGCCGCGCAATGCTTCATAATCGAGAGCAGGCGACGCGGCAAATCGTCGATTTTGTCATCCGCAACAATTTGGACGGCGTGAACGTGGATATCGAAAACATTACCCACGCAGACAGAGAACATTTCACCGACTTCGTCCGCCTGTTACGGGAAAAAATGCCGTCCTCCAAAGAGGTGTCGGTCGCCGTGGCGGCCAATCCGAACGGCTGGACTCAAGGCTGGCACGGCGCCTATGACTACCGGGAACTGGCAAAATATGCAGACTACCTGATGATCATGACTTACGACGAAAGCTATTACGGCGGCCCGCCTGGACCTGTAGCAAGTCTTCCATGGGTAGAGCGTTCCATTCAATACGCGATTTCCCAAGGGGTTCCGAAGAATAAAATTGTCATCGGCCTTGCCCATTACGGCCGCTTTTGGCGGGAAGGCAGCACGGTCGGCGGGCACGGAATATCCAATGCACAAATTCAGGAAATGCTGCGCAAATATGAACACACGATAACCTTTGACCAGGCCAGTCAATCGGTTAAGGCCGTCGTCACAATCCGACCCAACGATCCGAAAACGTATATTATGGGGGCAGCTCTCGAACCGGGAACCTACACGATCTGGTATGAAAACGATGATTCATATCGGGCGAAGGTGGCGCTGGTGCAAAAATACGGGATTAAAGGGGTCGGTCACTGGAGCATTGGACAAGAAAACCGGGATGTGTGGAACAGCTATCACACATGGTTCGGCAGAAAGGATCTCGCAGAAGTGCCGGCCGCCCCGGCGGAGCCTGAGAAAAACGAAGCGGCTTTGACAACATACACCGTAGTATCCGGCGACAGCTTATTTCGCATCGCACTGAGGTTTAACACGACGATTGACGCCATTAAAGCGGCGAACAATTTGACCGGCGATATGATTTTTGTCGGCCAGATATTGAAAATCCCGAATCCATAAGCTTGGCTAAAACAAGGCAGAGCACGCAAGGCTGTGTCACAAGCCAACATGTATTTAATATAAGACCAATGGCTCCGTGCTTACTTCTACTTTTCCCCTGCAATCACGGCTATGATGCCTGCCCAAGCTCAGAGTCAACGCCCGCGATGGTACCCATGAGACAGCTCTTTGCTTCAAGGTGTTCTCAAAAGGGAAGCAAGATCCTTTTGAGAGCACCCCTGATTTATACTCGTCCTTCATAAATGCCGATATTTGCCTGATTGACTTCAAACGTCCCGGTATCGATATATTTTTTCACTTGTTTTCCATGCCACGCATCATCTAGCATGCCAAGGGCAAGGCTTCCCCAAGAGAAGGCCCGTTGAGCGACGGCGCCTGCTATGATCCCCTTGTGAATGGCCGCTTTTACATCTTTGGTGAAATCGATGGTCACTATTTTAATATCTGCTCGATGCTTCTCCGCATAGCCCGCATATAAAAGCCCCCAATTGACATCGGTTGCAAAAACAAGCTTCGTTTCCGGGTACTGCTGCAGCATCCCGGCGATGACGGCTTCGGCTTCCTTAATGGATGGATCGCTTTTTATCCGGACTTCATGCACATGGATGCTGGAATTCCGCTGAAGCTCGGTAATAAACCCTCTCGCCCGGTTTTCAATCGAGGGAATATGCGCATCCGACCACAGGCCGACGATAACCTCCCCTGTGTTGTTCAGCAGCTTCTTCACCACAACTGCCGCTGCCTCCCCGGCTTTGATACCGTTCGTTTCAATAAGGGACTCATATTTGACGCCATCGACTTTGGAATTGATAAATACAATTTTCGTCCCGATATTATTCAACGTCTTCAATTTTTCCACAATTTTTCTGTCATCGATCGGACTGATGATTAAGCCATCCCAGCGTTCCCTGATCACCTGGTCCAGCTTATCAGCCATATCGCGCGGACCGGTATTCCGGGATGGCGGAGCATAAAATTCTACCTCCACGTTAAAGGCTTTCGCTGTCTTCAGCGTCTCCCTTTGCGTCGATTCCCAAAAAGGATCGTCCAAATCAAAAATAACACCGACTTTCTTTTTGGCCGCCGAGGTTGTTTGAAGCTTGATTTTTCCCACATCCCGTTCGATGGTCGTGACTTTTTCTGCTAAAGCAGCGGACATTTTATTTAAGATTTCTGTCGTGGAATCCTGGCTGATGGCTAAAGATGCCACTTCCTCCGTCGTGGCCGCCGACTGCTGAATCACCGAGGAAATGCTGGAAATGGTGCGCACCAGTTCATCCTTTTCCCCGGCGATTTCCTCCACTTCTTTATTAAACTTTTTTTGCTCGCTGATGAACGTTTCGATATATTGATTGATGCCTTCAAACGCATCGACCACCGCATCGACGGATTTACTCTGGTTTTTAAAAATCACTTGCGAATTATCGATTACTTCCCTCAGCACGTTCAGTTCCTCGATTATTGTGACAATCGTTTCATTGATATTTTTGCTTGCATGTCGGCTCTCTTCTGACAGCTTCCGCACTTCGGTCGCCACCACCGCAAAGCCTTTCCCTGCCTCCCCGGCTCGGGCTGCTTCAATCGATGCGTTGAGAGCCAGTAAGTTCGTTTGCTCGGCGATGCTGTACAGAACCCCGGTTACTTCGCTGATCTGCTTTGTTTTACCTAACAAACCATAGATTTCACTGGTGATTTCCCTGATGACTTGCCGGTTTTTTTCCTGATTGACGGACAATTCACCGATGGCCGTTTTCCCCTGCTGATTGGTGGTGTCCATTTTATTTGCCAGTTCAATCATGTCTTTTGATTTTTTATCCATCCGGTCCATGTTCATCGCAAACGCATCCGTCAGCTTCATGCACTGATCCACATCCATCGCCTGACGGGTTGTGCCGTCGGCAATCAATTCCGCCGCCTGTTTGACATTGGCCGAGGTATCAACGATATCTTCAACCACTCCCTGCAATTGACCGGACACTCGCTTCACATCATCAAACTGCTGATAAAAATTCATAAAGTACGCTTTCAGGTTGGCGTAAATTTTTTCAATGCCCGGATCGCTCATGTTTTGCGGCAATCCCGGAATGCTTTCATCACGAAAATCCCATTGCAAAATGCTATCAATCCGTTGCTGCTCCTCCTCACTAATTACTGCAGATTTGCTGTTTGCGAAAAAACCGATTCTCTTTTTCATACAAATACCCTCCTCACATTTCCTTTTCGGAGATGTTCAAAAAGTCCGGGGTGTTTTTTGCTTCGATTCCCGCCGTTGATTTTTCAAAACTAAATCCGTTGCACGAAACAGGACTTTTTAACTATGTAAGCGATAACATTAATAGTGAAACTTAAAGTAAACGTACCATATCAAAGCAGTAATGACAACGCTTTATTTATGAACAAAATCTATTCATACGCGTCCGATTTTTTATTGTTCTCGCACACCGCGAGTAGATCTACAGACCTATGAACAAAGACTAATTAATCAACAAGTTGTGCAGCTATAATTACGATTAGCCGGCGAAAGCCAAAAACTGAAGATAGCTTTCTTCAAATGGCGTATCATCGTGGATACCCACCCTTCGGCAATCAGCCGCTACTTTTGCTTGCATGGCCCAGGATTTCCACTTATAAATCAACGTAAACCCTGCCTGTCGTAAAAAAGAGGGGGTGTCTCAAAAGGGTGGGTTTTCCCTTTTGAAACACCCCCGAAGCAATGAGTGAAGCCGATGCATCTTTTCAAAAGCCCGATAGGAGTGGTTTTTTCCTATCGGGCGTGCAGCGACGAGCAAAGCTACGATGCCTTTCCCATCGAGTTGTCTCGACGGAGAGTCATCGAAGCTGTGCTTGCAGAGGAAGAGACAATAGGTGGAGCCGATGCATTCTTTTCAGGCCGCCTGTGAGTGGTTTTCTCAGAGTCAGGATGACGACATTCCGCTGTTACTCACAGGACGTGAGTAGTACTTAAGCGGAATTGGAGGATGGGGACATTCCGCCGTTGCCCTTAGGACGTGGGTAGCACTTAGGCGGAATTGGGCGCATCGTGCGGAACCATTGCCTTTTTGAAAAGACTCTTATAGTTTTGACTTTTGACACAGCCCCACGGAAAATGGACGATTTTATTTTTTTAGCGGTTTCTAAACAACGTCTGTAACCAATACCGCACTTTAAAAGAAACCTTATCCAGTTTTCCGGAGTCACGCGAAGCCGTTTGGATTTTTTTCCTGCCAGCGCCAAGAGTCCCGGCACATCTGCTCAATGCCAAGCTTTGCCGACCAGCCCAACTCTTTTTCCGCTTTTGTCGGATCGGCGTAACAAACAGCAATATCACCCGGCCGGCGTCCGCTAACTGTGTAAGGGATTTTTTTTCCTGAGGCTTGCTCAAAAGCTTTTACCATTTCCAACACGGTGTAGCCATTTCCGGTTCCGAGATTATATGCATTCACTCCTGTCGTTTCCAACACTTTTTCTAATGCTTTTACATGCCCTTGGGCTAAATCAACGACATGGATATAATCTCTCACGCCCGTGCCGTCAACGGTAGGATAGTCATTGCCAAAAATTTGAAGTTTCGGCAACTTCCCAACGGCAACCTGAGTAATATACGGTGTTAAATTATTTGGAATGCCTCTTGGATCTTCGCCGATTTTCCCGCTTTCATGGGCGCCAATCGGGTTAAAATAACGTAGTAAAGAGATGCTCCAATCTTCATCAGAAACAAACACGTCCCGCAGTATTTCTTCAATCATTATCTTGGAACGGCCGTATGGATTGGTTGCACTAAGAGGAAAGTCTTCCTTTAACGGCACTGTCTCTGCCATTCCGTATACAGTAGCAGATGAGCTGAAAACAAAGTTTTTCACGCCGTGCGTTTGCATCACTTCACATAACTGTATCGTTCCCGTCAAATTATTATGGTAATATTGCAACGGCTTCGCAACAGATTCCCCTACCGCCTTCAGGGCAGCAAAATGAATAACAGCGTCAATATGCTGCTCTTGAAAAACCCGCTCAATATCCGCCCGGTTCAACAAATCTCCTTCATAAAAAGGAAACGCTTTCCCAGTTATTTCTTTTACGCGCTCCACCGCTTCAAAACTACTATTTGAAAGGTTGTCCAACACAACAATATCAAAATTCGCGTTCAATAATTCCACACAAGTATGCGTTCCGATATAACCGGCTCCACCTGTAATTAAAATCGCCATAGAAAAGGGTCTCCATTCATTTTTCTTTTGATTTTACCATAATTTAGTTCTTTCTGCTTGGCATTTCGTTGAAAAATCATTCCCATCCAGCCGTTTTGCTTTCTTGTTTTTATCAGATTCATTGCGGCAATCACCTTTTTGGCGCCTTAGTACGGTATGTAAGGAGGGGGGCGGTTAGGGAAAAATGAAAGCGGCGGAGCTGACAGATTATGAGTCTCCCATTGTAAACTCCTTCTATTTTGAAGGGGAAATTTCCAATCAGCGTTGAGAAGAAGCCACTTATTTTTTATTTGGAACCGTCAAGTTTAGTTTCTTTTTGTTACCGTGAGGTGGCTTCTCAACACTGTTACGGCACGATTAGATCCTATTCTTTAACGTAGGATCGCTTTGACCACCTTTTCGTTCACGATTAGCTCTTATTCGTTTCCGTACGGCGACTTTCAACACTGTTTCGGCCACGATTAGCTGCTATTCGCTACCGCTTCACTGCTTTTATTCCGGGTAGGGGTAGTTTTCTCGGCCGTCAGGATGACCACATTCCGCCGTTTCTCACAGGACGTGAGCGGAACTTAGGCGGAATTGGGATGGTGACATTTCTCCGTTGCCCATAGGACGTGGCAGCTCTTAGGCGAAATTGGGTTGCATCGAGCGGAACCATTGCTTTTTTGAACAGACTCTTATAGTTTATACAATTCTTTTCTACGATCGCTGAATATCGGAATCGTCTGCCTCACTTCGTCTACCTGGGCTAAATCCAGTTCACCGAACAATGTTGTTTCGTCCTCTCCTGCTTCGGCTACGATTTCGCCCCACGGCCCAATAATGATGGAATGACCGCCGAAAACATTGTCCGGGTCCTCCCCCGCGCGGTTGCAGGCAACGACGTAACATTGGTTTTCAATCGCCCGGCTGACAAGCAACGCCCGCCAATGGTCAATGCGCGGTTTCGGCCATTCTGCAACAACAAACAGCACTTTCGTATCGTCCAGCATATGCGTGCGAATCCACTCCGGAAAGCGAATGTCGTAGCAAATCACCCCGGCACACGGATGACCGTCCAAGGTGAACAGGCCGTCGCTGTTTCCTTCGGCGAGATATTTGTCTTCCTTCATCAACCGGAACAAGTGAGCTTTACTGTATTCCTTTACAAGCTCCCCGTTTCGGCGGAAAACGAGCATCGTGTTGGTCACGCCGGTTTCCGTCTGTCTGGCGACCGAGCCGGCAACGATATTCACGCTATACTGCTTGGCAAGCCGGGAAATAAACGCGGTTGTTTCGGCCGCTTCTTTATCCGCGATTTCATCAAGCCGTGTCAAATCATAGCCGGTAGACCACAGCTCCGGCAGGACAATCACATCCACATGCTGCTCCGTTGCCTTGCGGATTTTTTCCTCCACACGGTGAAAATTTTCTTCCCGGTTTCCAAAAGCAATATCCAGTTGAAGCAGCGCCGCTTGGAATGGTACTTTGGCTTCGCACTGTGAAGATGCAAGATTCAGGTCGGATGATACTGCCTCAGCATCGGCAACCGCACGTTCCAGTTCCCTGATGGCCGCCACCACCAGCTCCTTCGTAGAGACATTCATGAAGTGAATCGATTCTCCTTGTTTGACTGCCCGCTCCGCGATGATATCAATGGCGTCTTCAATACCGGAAGTAATCCCCAGCTCCTGTAAGGACGCGGGCAAATTAAGCTCACGGTACACCGGCAGCAGCTGCATGATCTCATCAAAATTGTTTTCCAGCGCCAACTGAACTAAAATGCCGTAAGCTACTTTGTCTCCATGAAGGCGGGAATGGGTTTCGTTCACGTAGGTCAACCCGTTATGAATCGAATGGGCGCCGGCAATCCGGCCGTATTTTTCGCCGTAACCTCCGACCATTCCCCCGGCCATAATGATCGTTTCAATCACCCGTAAAAACGAAGAAGTTACTGTTTTTTTCCGTAACGCCGCAGCAGCAGCCTTTCCTTCCGCCAATAAAACATCACGGCACAAGCGGGCGGATTGGTGGGCGATTTCGACGGCCAGCGGCTTTGCCTCCAGCCCGCGGATAAGCACGTCCGCTTCATACCACTTCGCTATCGTGTCGCCGATTCCGGCGATGAGATATTCCGGCGGAGAATCGATGATCATTCGCGGCTCGACGAGAACGACGAGGGCAGCGGTCGGAAAAACCGTATATTTCAGGAAATTGCCGTCCTGATCGTAAAACACGCTCAGCGGCGTCCACGCGGCACAATTGGAGGCGAGCGTCGGCACGAGAATATACGGGCGCCCCGTTTCACTGGCTACCGCTTTGGCGATGTCCATCACCTTACCGCCCCCGACCCCGATGATGAAGTCCGCTCCATCGGAGGCTGCCAACTCACCGATACGCGCTACTTCCGCAAAGGTACACTCCCCACGGTATTGTATGTTTGTTGTATTTATTTCCAACGTGGAAAAAAATTTTTTTGCCGCCCTCCACGATTTTTCTCCATGAATAAGTAGTCCACGCGATAATCGGTGCTGCTTAATCAATTCAGGGAGCCGTTCAAGCACACCTTCATGACATTGGTAAAAATTCGGCGCTCCTTGGACTGGGATGATATCCATGCGTTTGCTCCTTTCTGAAATGCTACTGATTAGATTGAACGTCTAGTTATGATTGTTTGTTTATCATTAATTTGAACGGCAACTGCAATAATGATGAAATGGAGATGCAGCCAAACCAAACGAAAATGGATGTTCAAAAGTTACTTACACTAAAAACATAAAAAACCTCTCCTTGGCAGGAAGAGGGAGGGCTGGTCTCTTCCTCTTATCTTGCAATCAACATTGCAGGAATTAGCACCGTACGCCTGTTGCATCGGTTGCCGGGTATCATCGGGCCAGTCCCTCCACCTGCTCTGGATAAGAAGAGATGATCATTTTCGGTTATTGTTGATGAAATTATGACATTCCGCTATTTTTTAGTCAAGGCATAACTTCCAGCCTGCAATAACCTTCGACGACCTCAAACACAGCAAACAGCACTCGTCATCAACAGCGGAAACACAGGTTAACAAGTCCATTCTTCCAAAAAACATGAACAAGCTTCCCCCCACATGTGGTGAAAGCTGGATCGCACTGGGAATTCTAAAAACATGCTGGTGAAAACGAGCGGACCAACGCTGGCACCCTCTTTACAACAAAGTAAAAAATTTACTTTACAAATCAAGCCAGGATCAGTATGATTAGGTCTAAGTTATACAAGTTTGAACGGTGGAGAGTGATCGAGACGTGCGAAATTTTCAACCTTCGGAGACATTGAAGGGACTGCCTGAACAATTTTTTGCAAAGCTTGTTCAGAAAGTTCAAAATCTAATAAACGATGGCCATGATGTCATTAATTTAGGACAGGGAAATCCAGATTTACCGACTCCGGATCATATTGTGGAAAGCCTGCAGATGACCGTTAATGATCCGCAAAACCACAAATATCCACCGTTTCGCGGTTTACCGCTGCTGAAAGAAGCGATTTGCGAATATTATCAGCGGGAGTATCATGTGGATTTAAATCCGGAAACGGAAGTGGCGATTTTATTCGGAGCCAAGACAGGACTTGTGGAAATCAGCCAATGCCTGCTTAATCCGGGCGATATTGCGCTGCTGCCTGACCCCGGCTATCCGGACTATCTGTCGGGAATTGCGCTTGCACAAGCAAAAACAGTGTTGATGCCGTTGCTTACTGAAAATGATTTTTTACCGGATTACCGTTTGCTGGAGAAAAAAGCACTGGACGAGGCAAAAATGATGTTTTTAAATTATCCAAACAACCCGACATCAGCCACGGCAACAAAAGATTTTTTCGATGAGACGGTAGCGGTTGCCGAAAAGCATGACATTTGCGTGGTTCATGATTTTGCTTACGGCGCTCTCGGCTTTGACGGGGAAAAGCAGCCGAGCTTTCTTCAGTCAGAAGGCGCCAAAAGCATCGGCATCGAAATGTATACGATGTCCAAGACCTACAATATGGCCGGCTGGCGCGTCGCGTTCGCTGTCGGAAATCCGTCCGTCATTGAACATTTGAATACCATCCAGGATCATCTGTACGTTAGCTTATTCGGCGCCATTCAGCATGCCGCGGCCGAAGCGCTAACTGGAAGTCAGGAGTCGGTAAAGCAGTTAGTTCGCACATATGAGCAGCGCCGAAATACGTTTATCAGCCGGCTGCATGACATCGGCTGGCATGTCAAAGCCCCAAAAGGGACTTTCTTCGTCTGGTTGCCGGTACCCGAGGGCTATACATCGGAGGAATTCGCCAATCTTCTTTTGGAAAAAGCTCATGTTGTTGCGGCACCGGGCAACGGCTTCGGCTCCTGCGGAGAAGGGTATTTGCGCATCGGCCTTCTCGATCAAGAAGAGCGGCTGGCGGAAGCGGTAAAGCGAATCGACGCTCTTGGAATTTTCAAGAAAAAACAAGTGTCCAGCAGCTAAATCCACCACAGTTTTCAGCTTGACGGTGGCATCGGGCTTAAGTTTGGGAAAGTGCGAATCCATGGGAAGCCACCGCAGAATTTCGTTTTTTTGTGGGAAAGCAATAAAATGACTGATAAGATGATGCTTTGGCAAGTCCAGCTTTTTCAAAAATAAGCGGCCGTACAGGCGAATAATATTTGACCAAAGACAGACAATAGCGGTAGATCCCCATTCAAATGAGGAGGTTATGCCGATGGACAGCCGGCGAGCGCAGGAAATTGTCAATTCTCCGACGCTGATCAATGTCCGTTACAACGGGGTTCCCGTTTACATCCAAGAGGTTGTGGAAGAAAAAGGAATGGCCCGGGTTTTCCCGCTGGATGAAATGAATCATGAGCAGGAAGTGGATTTAGCTGGGTTGCAGGAAGGCTAAGAAGAGGAGTCACGGAAGTAAAGGTAATCGAGCTTGTAGATTTTTGCCAATATAAGGTGATCAAACTTACACATTTTACAGACCTGCGAAAAGTCACAGAAATAACAGCTTCCTTTGACTCCGGAGCATGCTAATATACGTTAGCCAGGGCCAATTCATTGCTTTCAATTGGGCTCGACAACTCCGTTTCATTACCGTATTGATGCTCCGGAGCTTTTTTCGGGTTCTATCCTCCCAATAAGGGTGTTGGATTTGGGACAGGAATATTTTCGTGCTGCACTCGTTCTATCTAATTGCGGCGGCTCGACCTCGGTTTTGTTCTCATCAACTCCGCTTGAGGACATTTTGCGGCGATTCAAACTCCAGTTTGTCCTCATAAACGCTTCTTGAGGACATTCGACAACGATTCGAACTCTAATTTTGTCCTCATGAACCCTCCTTGAGGACAGCTCACCCTGCTTCGCCGCCAGTGGTTCAGGCTCGGATTAACGCTATTCGTTCCATTCTCCCGACACGGGAACGTAATTGCAGTTTCGATTCCAACGTTTTTGAATAAAATTCAGCCGAAACAGTGTTTTCCCCTTTCTTTTTACAGCTTCATTTTCCAGCGAAACCGTGGTTTCCCCCGGCTTTTATAGCTTTATTCCGCCCAATTTGCTTCAGTTTTCCGCCGATTGGCTTCGGGCGTTCGCTCTCATCAGCTCTAAGGGAACGATGAACTCTCTTTACACTTGCCCTTAGCCTAGTAGCAACCTTTCCGACGTTGGTCCAAAAAGCAATGCCATCGTTCCTCACCCCAGAAGCATCCGGCACCGGCAACCACAGTGCCGGCCCGGTAACTACCTTTCTTCGTTTTTGCACAGCACTTCATTATAAAATTGTAAAAAAGTAAAGCGATTGCTGCGTATATGATGAGCTTCCGTTAAGGCAGCGGCGACAACCTCGGCTTCAATGCCCAGTTGCTCAGGTTCCGTCTCCCCCCCGACTTTTTCCAGCCAGCCGCGAATCGTGTCCCCATCAGGAATCCGATCAATGATGTCCAGTATGGAAGCCCTGTCAACGGCAATCGCATTCAGCGAAGCGGCGATTCTTTCATCGTTTCCTGCTTCACCATTGTTGTCCACAGCCGACTTTGCTCCTCCATCACCTTGTTCATGACCGGCAGCCTCGGCTTTGCCGGTTGGCTGCAACAGCGAAACCATATTTTCCAATTCTCCGTCACCTGCTATAGACGGCCTCACTTTCTTTTTATACAAATCGGCAATCAGACCGCAAGCGACGCCCACTTTCGCCCCGTGAAGAACCTGCGGCTTATTGTTTCGCAAAAAATCCATTTCCCAATAGTGGGAAACGTGGTGCTCGCCGCCGGAAGCAGGATGGGAGTGACCGATCAGCAGCATCGCTATTCCGGAATTGATCAGCGCCTCCATCAGCAGCTGAATCCCGGTTTCGTCTCCAGCGGCAATATTGTCCACATTATCGATGCAGAAAGTCAGCGCCTCCTCAGTGATCTCCGCGGCCAGTGGACAATACGGCTCACCTGCTGCCAAATGGCCGAAGCGCCAATCAGCAAGGGAGGTTGCCTTGCCGATCATGTCACCGAAGCCGGCGGCAATCATCTGCCTCGGGGCTGCCTGCAGCACGTCGAGATCAGCAAATACAGCGAGCGGCGCCTGCATTTGATACGTCGTTTTCATGCCGGCGATCACGAGCGGCGCCCCCATAGAATTGAAGCCGTCCACCGACGGCGCTGTCGGCACGGAAACGAAGGGCTTGCCCATTTTAAAGCTTACTGCCCGGGAAATGTCGTGAATCGTTCCGGAGCCGACGGCAAGAACAACTTGCGTTTCCTGAGGAACTTTCAACAGCAGCTGTACAATCGAGCGTTCATCGGCGATCACGTCTCCGGCTTCATTTGGCTGCAAAAGAACTACCTTCGTCTGTAAAAGAACATCCTTTAATAAAGAAAACAGCTTTTCCCCCGCTGCGCGATACGTGTTATCATCGGCGACTAGCACGACATGTTCGAATCCGCGGGACACTAAATAGGCGGCGGCTGCCTGCAACGCCTCCTTGGAAATCTCGATTTTTTCAATCGTAATCTCCCGGTGCTCCATGCCGCAGTCACAGCTTGGAATTCGTTCAGCAAGCTTTTTTTGAAAAGATAACATGATGACATTCCTCCTCGTTTTCTGGTAACGTAAAAATCATTCATTGCATTTACCGTATGGCAATGTGCGGCCGATAGCGATAATCTGTATTATCATTGGTATTGTTTCTGCCGGGGAAGGAGCTGGTGTTTTAAGAAGGTTGTCGTGCTGTGTCTTCCGTTCCAGGCTGCAGCTTTTCACAATCATCGGGGCTGATTGCGAACAGGAGGTGAGGTTTTTACTGTGCTGTCATCTGTCAAGTCCCATATTGCCGCAGTATATCCGGCTGTCGAACTTCACTGTCTGCTGTCATAAGTTGAACAAGCTGAGCAACCAACAGCGCTACTGAAAAAAATCGCCTTTTACTTTTTTCCAGGGGACACCGAATGGTTGTTTCCACAATCGGCACATCAAGCAGAGCCGGCGTTGTTTTGAACATGCCTTTAAAATGAATAAGCAGTCATGATTCGATACATTTTTAACTATCCAGCAGGTTTCATTGCCGACGGGGGTTACATATTGGGAAACGCGGGATTTCCAACACCCTCTGCGTTATAATTATAGCAGAGATGCTGCGAACGAATCATCAATGAGTATGAAAGGAGCTTTCCTGCACCGATGAGTATAAGCGGATTATATGACCAGGAGCTGTTGGCGGGGACCTACCACCCTCACGTAACCTTTTATTATTTTAAACAATGGGACGATTTTCAAATGCCGGAAGCACACGCTCATCATCGGGTGGAAATTATGTATGTCATTTCCGGCCAGTGCAAGGTCACTATTGACAAGGACGTATGGACAATGAAAAAGGGACAGTTTGTCCTTATTGATGCCCATGTTCCACACCAGCTTATTGTGAAAAAGGGAAAGCCGTGCCGAATGCTCAACATCGAGTTTCAGTTTGAGGAAAAAACCGGGGCGTTTCCATCCATTAAAGAATTGACTGAGGAAAACACTGCTTTTCAAGACTTTCTTACTAGAAAAAAAATGTATCACCTGCTTCATGATCCGAATGAGGTGTACTTTACATTAAAAAATCTTGTTCTCGAGTTGGATGAGGCGCAGCAGGACAATCAGCTGATGATCAAGCTGCTGCTGTCTCAGCTCCTGATACACATCGCTAAGCTTGCGGCTGCAGCTGACTGCGAAGATGCAGCTCCGGCAAATCTTTATGTGAAAAAAACGCTGGATTTTATCCACCATCATTATGATTGCGATATTCAGGTGAAAGATATTGCCGCGGCTGTCCATCTCCATCCGAATTATCTCCATCGTATTTTTAAGGCGCATACGGGGAGTTCCGTATTGGAGTTTCTGACGTCGTTCCGCATGGAAAAAGCAAAGATGCTTCTGCTTCACTCTTCGATTCCAATTACGGACATTTCCGAATACATCGGCATCAACAGCCGTCAGTATTTCAGCGCGCTCTTTAAAAAACATACCGGCCAGTCACCGCTGGAATATCGTAACAGCATCGACAAGTGGAAGAGGGAGGAAACGGAAGAGGAAGAAGACAAAAACACCCAGATAGGGACCTGAAAACGATAAGGAGAAAAGGAAATTTTGCCTCATACACTGTCATTTCTTTTTAAAGCCTTTTCTTCGCAGAAAAATAGTTTCCGGAAAGGATACGATATTGCATACTTAGAATTACCAAATATTTCAATAAGGTTCCAATTGGAGAGAAGGAGACATATGAAAAGAAACATCATGATTTTTATAAGTGCGGGAGTACTGCTGATCATTTTCATACTCTACAGTTTTAATTTTAAAACGGAGGAGAAAATAGCAGCAGAAAGGCTGAAGAGTATTTTAGGCACCTCTCTTTACCATGTTTGGTACAACTACGAGCATATTTCAACGGATCAGGAAAAGGATCTTACAATAGAAAACATGAGCGATGTAACGAATAAATTAAATGTAATTAAAATGTATTCCGAGGTAATTGACTCCGGTGTAGGAGTGGAAGCTCTCGAGCCCATTGCTGATCGTTTCCAGGAAATCGTAATACATTTAGAAAACAATTACTCTGCTAACGGGGAATTCACTGATCAGGACGTTATCGTTTATCAGAGCCTTATAGAAGAAGTGAAAATCATTCTTCCTTTAATATCTGATATTTATTATGTTCCTGAATCTCAGGAAGGTGCAGAGCCAGCCTTAACTATTGATGATACGGGAGAGTTACAAAAGCTGAAGGAGCGATTGCTCTCTATTCAAGGGGGTGTCTCAAAAGGGAATTTTATCCCTTTTGAGACATCCCCGAAGCAATGAGCCACACTTCACCGAGAAGCTGCCAGCTGTCTCATTGTGCCATCGCGCGTGATGGCACTTGGATCGACATCAGTGCAGTACTGGCAGAGGAAGAGACAATAGGTGAAGCCGATGCATTCTTTTCAGGCCGGCTGTGAGTGGTTTTCTCGGAACCAGGATGGTGACATCCCGCCGTTGCCCATAGGACGTGGGCAGTACTTAGGCGGAATTGGGCGGATCGTGCGGAACCATTGCCTTTTTGAACAGACTCTTATAGTTTTGGCTTTTGATACAGCCCCTAGCATCATTTTTTTGTCTCGCACTGTCTTGTTTTCCCCCTGCTTTTAATATTTCTCAACTCAACAGCCGCACTATTCGTTAATCTCAATCCCTTCAGAAATTAATGTATAGAATCTTGTCCCCGCATTCCGATCATCCCGAATGTCATCGCTGCGAAATAACAAAAATAGGCTTTCCGCTTCCCTATCCTCTAATCGATATTCCATTCCTATACGAATGAAGCTATTTGCCGGTATTCTCGAGAAGTCGCCCTTCTGATTCATCACAGGAATGTCTTGCAGTTGTTCATCATATTTCGTTTGAGCAACCGCGGAACTTACAGCATCGGTCTTCCCTGTAGTCCCTGTCGCTGTTTCGGGAGGTAGCTGCGAATTGTTATGATTGATTTCACTGATAAAAATATGATTACTTTCTAAATCGAAGTGACTATTATTGATAATTTCAGCAGTGATGTAAAAGAGGTTTTCTTCTTTTTCTTCCATGTTTAAAATCTTCATTTCCACATCTTCTCTGCTGACAAAATTGGCTTGTGGTTTGTTTATATAATTGACAATCCCGATAGTAATAAAAAGAATCAAAGCGCAACATCCGAAAACATAGATAGCTTTCCTGTTCAATTTTCTCACCTCGTTTTAATTACACAACAAGGGTACTATTCCATTCTCTAAAAAGTAAACGACAATAATTTATCAGAATACTCGATGTCATTTCCTGATTAAAAGTTACCTCTTGGGTACACACTTATTCTTTAATATTCTCAAAAATAATAGGTTATAGTGATTACAAAAAGAAGGACATCACAGTGACAAGGAGATCGAACAGCACAACGATGAGGTTCGACCGCTCTGTTTCCGGACTTTTTGAACATCCTCTTTTAGAAAAAAACAGAGTTATGCTTTGAATTGCGAATATAGTGCCGCCACATTTCCGGGACAGACATCCCAATAATTGTGAATGTGACACTAAAAAAATCAGGTGCAGAAGCGTAGATTTAACCCGGACATTTCAGCCCCCTCCCGTCCTCCTTTCCTCACCTCTATAAGTTAGAATTTTATACCTCATTTCCTCATGAAAGTCACCATTTTTAAAGCGCTATCATCACAAACTATTTACAATAGTATCCGTAACCAGTTTTTGAATACCAGTCATCTCGTAATTTCATTACCGGAAACATTCACTATGAAGTGGTTGTTCAAAAAGGAGGAGATTATTCATGTCGTTTAAAATCGCTTTTATCGGTGCTGGCAGTATCGGCTTTACCCGCGGGCTGCTGAGAGATCTGCTTGCCGTCCCTGAATTTCAAACAGTTGAAATCGCGTTTACGGATATCAACGAACGCAATCTCGAAATGGTCACCGAGCTTTGTCAAAGGGATATTGACAAAAACGGCCTCGACATCACGATTCAGTCCACCCTTGATCGCCGGGAAGCACTGAAAGACGCCAAGTACATTCTCAATGTCGTCCGCATCGGCGGCCTCGAAGCATTCAAGACCGACGTGGATATCCCGCTCAAATACGGTATCGATCAATGCGTCGGCGATACCCTGTGCGCGGGCGGCATCATGTACGGGCAACGCGGAATTGCTGAAATGATGAGTATTTGCAAAGACATTCGAGAAACTGCGGCTTCGGACTGCCTGCTGCTCAATTATGCCAATCCAATGGCAATGTTGACGTGGGCGTGCAACAAATACGGCGGTGTCAACACCATCGGGCTGTGCCACGGCGTCCAGGGCGGGCACCACCAAATCGCCCAGGCCTTCGGTTTAGACAAAAAAGACGTGGACATTATCTGCGCCGGCATCAATCATCAAACATGGTACATCCAGATCAAGCATCAAGGAGAAGACCTGACAGGCAAACTCTTGGAAGCATTTGAAAACCACCCGGAATTCAGCAAAACAGAAAAGGTGCGGATCGATATGCTCCGCCGCTTCGGCTACTACAGCACCGAATCCAACGGACACTTAAGCGAATATGTTCCCTGGTACCGCAAACGCCCGCAGGAAATCAACGACTGGATCGACCTCGGCACATGGATCAACGGTGAAACAGGCGGATATCTCCGGGTGTGTACCGAAGGACGCAACTGGTTTGAAACTGACTTCCCGAACTGGATGAAGGACCCGGCGCTGGAATACAAACCGGAAGCACGCAGCGAAGAACACGGCTCCTATATCATCGAAGGACTCGAGACCGGACGCGTCTATCGCGGTCATTTCAATGTCGTCAACAACGGCGTCATCGCCAATTTGCCGAACGACGCCATCATCGAAGCCCCCGGCTACGTCGACGCCAACGGCATCAATATGCCGCATATAGGTGACCTGCCGCTAGGACCTGCCGCCGTGTGCAACGTCAGTATTTCCGTCCAGCGCCTCGCCGTGGAAGCCGCTGTTCACGGGGACGACCGCTTGCTCCGCCAGGCATTTATGATCGACCCCCTCACCGGTGCCGTGTGCAACCCGCCGGAAATTTGGCAGCTGGTGGATGAAATGCTCGTTGCTCAGGAACAATGGCTGCCGCAGTATAAAGCGGCGGTTGCGGCTGCGAAGGAACGCCTCGCTTCAGAACCTCTCCTTCCTACAAAAGAGTATGAAGGCGCGGCAAGACTGAAGGTCAAAACCGTCGAGGAAATGGCGAAAAATCGGGCGGAAGCGAATAAAAACGCCGGTGAAGCGGATAAAGCAAAAGAGCGGCCGGCAATGCTGGATGCCTGACCGTCTTTGAAACACCACCACTTCACATTCTTACGAAATGTTTAGAAGTGGGAATCTTCTGTCGGGAACTGATAAAGTGTGAGTTCAAAAACAGAGGCAAGAAGGTCGAGGCACGGCTGGATCGAGCAGCGGAGCGTACACGGAAACGTACGGAAGCAGCGCAGAGACAACGTAACGAAGAGATTTGCCGGCATTGACTCCCGGACTTTTTGATTCCTCTAAAAGGGGCGGTTCAAAATAGTATACATTTCCAAACAGCTGCAAACACTACTCCTAATCTTATTGATAACAGGAGGTAATCCGCCAATGGACACGAGACGGGCACAGGAAATCATCGATTCTCCCGTAATGATCAACGTCACTCATCAAGGCGTTCCCATCTATATCAAAGACGTGGACCCGGACAGAGAAACAGCCACCATCTATCCAATGGATGACACCGGCAATGAGCAGGAAGTGGACGTTAACGCATTAATCGAAAACGCTGAACAGAACCGCCCCCATTAACGAGACGGACATTTTCCACTGATTGCGCAATCCGATTTGAGAGAGGGCAGGCCGCTTCGGTCCGTCCTCCCTTTCTTTTCTATACTGATAAGACTTCATATCATCCTTTTTTCCCAAGGACAGATGCTTGTTTTCGTTGATAATGATAAACCGGCGGGGCACGGAACCCTCTGCCGCCTTCGTATTCCGGCAGAACGCCTTACGAACTCCCCCGCTCCACAAGCTTCGCATGGACGACGAGCCGGCCCGCCACTTTATCCAATGTATAGTCACAGGTAGACAGCGTTATGATCGCATCGTCTGCCATCAGCTCCACTCCGGCATCGTACAACGATCTAGCTTGAATGCTTTCCAAGAACTCCATGTATTCTTCATCGCTGGAAAAATCCGTCTGAATATAATAAAAATCCGTGGTGCTTAAGTAGACAGAGATGACTTCCGCCTCATATCCATCGTAAAGCGTGTCGTAATAAAATGTCCGGTTCTCCGAAAAGAAATCCTCATCGAGAAATTTTTTCAGCTGACCGAACATCGAGCCGTCCTTCATATTATGGCCATATAAAATCGTGTTTTGCGGCAATTTGCGGATATCATTACGGTAATCCATAAAAATACTCCCGGCTCTCGTTTGTTCCCGTTTATAATTGCGGTCTAAATAATAGTCGTTATTCTGCGCCTGCAAGACAGGATAATCAATCAACGTTTGTTCGATCGTCAGCCAGCCGACAATATCCTCGTTGATCTGAAGCAGTTCGTCAAAGGAAGAACGAGCCTCTTCCCCCGCGGTTTCCGGCGCTTCCGGAGAATCACGGTGATAAAGCTTTTGCGCATCAGCCAGAACCTGCCTGTTTTCATAGTATTCATAAGCGATGACCCCTAATTTGTAAGCTGAGTACAAAATAATACCGAGAAGCACGAGTGTGACCATTCTTTGCCATACCGACCTCTTTTTTTTCTGTTTTCGACTGACTGCCTCCATGCTCGCCACCTCGTTCCCCTCTCCGTTTATCGCCCTGTTCCTACTGGTATGACATGCAGTCCCGCTTCCTTATTTTCCTGCAGCACAACCTCAATACCATAAATTTCCTTCATCATTTCCTCTGTGATGACCTGCTCCGGAGTTCCTTCCATCAAGAGCTCCCCGCCCTTCATGACCGCGATGTGGTCACTGTAACGGATCGCCTGATTAATATCATGAAGCACCATCACAATGGTCAGCCCAAATTCCTTATTCAATCGTTTAATTAACTCCAGAATCTCAAATTGATAGTAGATATCCAGATATGTCGTCGGCTCGTCTAAAAACAGCAGCGGCGTACTTTGGGCGAGAGACATGGCAATCCAGACCCGCTGCCGCTCGCCGCCGGACAACCGGGACAATGTCCACTGCCGCTTTTCGCTCAAATTTGTACAGGACAGCGCCCATTCAATTGCCTTACTATCCTTCTCGCTGTTTTGGCCAAACAAACTGCGATAAGCCAGCCGGCCGAAGCCGACAATCCTTTCCACGGTCATATCGGCAGGCGCTTCGTTCTGCTGATGGACGACCGCCAGCTTCCTGGCAAATTCCTTCGGCTTATACCGGCTGATTTCTTTTCCGTCCAAAACAACATTTCCGCTGCCCGCTGTGTAATTTTTGCAAAGCACACCGAGAAGCGTGGATTTCCCGCTGCCGTTCGGACCGATGATCGTCGTAATTTTTCCTTTGGCAATCATCGTAGTTACAGACTTTAATTGATTATTTTTTTTATCGTAGGAGAATGTAACCCCATTAACTTCCATAAATACCCCCGCTTTTTCTGACTAAGAAGATAAGGAATGGTCCGCCGATAATCGCCATAATGATCGATGCCGGAATTTCATTCGGAGCCACCAGCGTGCGCCCGATCGTGTCCGCCAGGATGATCAGCAGCGCGCCGCTGAGTGCTGAAAAAGGAATGAGCACCTTGTGATCCGTTCCCACCAAAATCCGGGCCGTGTGAGGAATCAGCAAGCCGACAAACGCAATGACGCCAGCGATCGCCGTTGATACCGCAGCCAGATGCACCGCCACAACGGAAACAATAATACGGGCCCGTTGAACACGGAAACCTAAATTTTGCATCGTTTTATCCTGAAGAACCAAAAGATCGCACCATGAAAACAAAAAGAAAGATAAAATCAGGCCGATGGTTCCGTAAATCACCATCACATCCACGTCGCTCCATGTTTTCATCGACAGCGTCGATGTCGTCGCCTGGGTAATTGAGGTGACCGCGTAGCTGCCGCGATAATTAAATGATTCATTCAAGCCGGAGAATATCGCGTTGACGGCGACGCCGATCAACACAAGCCGTAGCGGCTGAAGCCCGGATTTCCAGGAAAATGCATACACTATAAAGCAGGCAAAGACACCGCCCAGAAATGCCAATAACGGTGACCAAAAAAACAGATGCGGGAAAAAAGACAGCACCAAAATCGAGATAAAATTTGCTCCAGAAGAGATGCCGATGATTCCCGCCTCTGCCAGCGGATTTCGCATCACCGCCTGCAGCAGAACACCGGAAACGGCCAGGCACGCCCCGACAAACAAGGAAATGATAATCCGCGGTAATCGTAAATCCTTGATAATTTCCACTTTTTCATTGTCACCGGTCACAAGCCCCCGGATCAGCTCGGAAACACTCACTTCCAAGCTGCCGGTAATGGCGGAGTAAACCGTGACAGCAAGCAACAGTGTAATGACTATAATAAAGCTGATTACTGTTCTTCTCATGACGAACATCCTTTTTTACATCGTTAGTTATTGCGGATAAAGCATCTCCATCAGGGCATCGAGCGCATCGGCGACACGTATTGTACCGGTTGTAGGAAACAGCAGCTCTTCCAGGTCGTAGACGCGGTCATTTTTTACCGCATCAAAATGCTTCCAAATATCGTTTTCCCTGAATTCGTCATCAAACATCTCCACCACTTCTTCCGGCATGCCGTGGGCCGCACGCAATATCACTTCCGGATTTGCCTGCTGCAAATATTCTGTATTAGAAGCGAGGAATTCTACTTCCTCCCCTTCCACAATGTTTTTTCCGCCGGCTATTTTCACAAGATTCCCGATATACGAGTTTTCCGTTGCGACTAAATAGCTCCCCGGAACACCAAGCAGAATCAGCACTGTCGGCGACTGCTTCCCGGCGGCTACCTGCTGAACTTCCGCTACTTTGTCATCGAAGGAAGCAATAAGCGCCGCCGCCTGATCTTCTCGCTGATATTTTTTTCCCAGCCTGTCGATCTCGTGTTTCATTCCTTCAAGGCTTTGCAAATCGAGGAAATGAGCAGCGATTCCGGCTCCTTCAAAAACAGGAGTTAAATCATATTCCAGGCTTGTAACGGATAAAACCTCCGTCGGGTCCATTGATTTCAGCAGCTCCATGTCCGGTGTTTTTGCATTTCCCACCACAGTTACACCGTCATAGCGTTCAGGCAGCTCCTTATAGCTCTTCGGAATGCCGATTAAATCAATTTCCAAAGCATCCGTCATTTCAGCAACGGCCACGCTTGTGGAAACGATCCGGTATTCCTGCTCCTCTTCCGCTTCCGGCGGGCTTTGTTCTTTTTCCGTTTCACCCGCTGCCGATGCTTCACTGCCTGCGGCTGAATCTTCACTCCCGCTGCTCCCTTCCGCAGATGTACAGCCCGAGCTGACCAGAAGCAATAACAGGAACATGCCAGCTGTAAAAATATGCGCACACCTTTTTTTCATCCTATCGACACTCCCCTCTGTGAACATTTGTTCAAGCTATTAGCCGGTTCTACGTTAAAAAACAAGCTGCTCCTTTAGCAAAATCAGTCTTGATGCGCAGGCGCACATCAAGACTTGAAGATCATTTTTTCACAAATTCAAAGGGTGCCTAAACGGTATTTTCTGATGAAGAGAGCAGCAGATGTAAACAGCATGACGACATAAAGCAAGTAGGAGACAGCGTCGCCGGTTTTTGCATTCGATACGTTCTCATTTGTTGTATCGGAATGATTGTTATTGGTGTCATCGTTGCGGTTAAACTCCAAGCCATCTTCATCTGTATTTGAATGATCCGGATTCGGAACCGGATCTGACGGCGGCGTATTGCCTTGCGGCGGCTGCGGATCGTACTCTCCTTGCAACGGCTCTACGCTGTTGGCATCAAACAAAAATTGTACCGTGTAGTAGTTATCGTAATTGATAAACGGAATAACTACGTGTGTATAAGCATCCAGTTTATCTGTCAAATTCGGAACCGCAAATCGCACCACTCTTGTATCATTTTCCGTATCTTCACTGACGACTTCCGCATCCACAAAGCTGCCGTTTTGGCGAACCTGGAACAGCTTGATCCAATCGCTGTTTGTCAGCGTAACATTAACGAACAGCCGACCTTCCACCACCTCGAGCAGAGCAGGCTTTAATGTGTATCCATCCATGACAGACGCTTCATTTGTCCCGTTTTTCAATACGGTGAAGTCTACGGTATATTCCCCGTCCTCGAGCTCTGGTGATTCCTCCTCTTGACCCGGAGTTTGCCCGCCTGGGGTTTCTCCTCCTGGAGTCTCATCATCGCCCGGATTTTCGCCACCAGGGGTTTCTCCGCCGCCTCCCGGAGTTTCCGCTCCTACCAGGGTAACGCTGTCGGCATCAAATAAAAATTGTACCGTGTAGTAGTTATCGTAATTGATGAACGGAATGACTACATGCGTATATGCATCCAGTTTGTCCGTCAGATTGGAAACCTCAAATCGCACCACTCTTGTATCGTTCTCCGTGTCCTCACTGACCACTTCCGCATCTACAAAGCTGCCGTTTTGGCGAACCTGGAATTCCTTGATCCAATCGCTGTTTGTCAGCGTGATATTAACGAACAGCTTTCCTTCCACCGCCTCCAGCAAGGCAGGCTTTTCCGTGTATCCGTCCATGACAGACACTTCTTCTGTCCCATCTTTCAGCACGCTGAAGTTCACGGTATATTCCCCATCGGCAAGCGACGGCGATTCCTCCTCTTGCCCTGGCGTTTCGCCTTCTCCTGGCGTTTCTTCTTCCGCTGCCGGGACAATGGTTGCCGTATTGAAGGCAATTCGGAATTCCCTTGTGGCACTGTAATTGCCCACCACCATCGACACTTGCGCGTTCATGATTTCCGACAGATTGGCGATTTCGAATTGAACGACTCGTGTATTCGCTTCTTCGTCCGTGCTGATAACCGTTCCACCTGTCAGTTGGCCGTTTTGCTCCAGTTGTAACGCCGTGATCACCGAACTGCTTTTCACAGTGAAAGATACATATTTTTTGCCATCTGCCACTGTCAGTTCCGTTGGATTTACCAAATAATCTTTCATCGATGAGTCTTCATCGTTAACCGCATGCAATGCAGAAAACTCAATTGTGTAGTCACCGTCTTCCAGCTGCACATCCTCCACCGGCTGTTCCGGCTCCGGCGACGGTGTCTCCTCGTCTTCTACTACTGGGGCAACACTGTCAGCATCAAATGAAAACTGCACCGTATAGTAGTTATCGTAATTAATGACCGGAATGACCACGTGCGTATAAGCATCCAGTTTATCCGTCAGATTTGGAACCTCAAAACGTACTACTCTTGTATCATTTTCCGTATTTTCACTGACGACTTCCGCATCCACAAAACTGCCGTTTTGGCGAACCTGGAACTCCTTAATCCAATCGCTGTTTGTCAGCGTGATATTGATAAACAAGCTTCCACCCGCAACCTCAAGAAGAGCAGGCTTTTCCGTATACCCGTCCATGACAGACACTTCTTCTGTCCCATCTTTCAGCACGCTGAAGTTCACGGTATATTCCCCTTCAGCAAGTTCCGGCGATTCCACTTCTTGTCCAGGATCTTCTCCCGGTACTTCTTCTCCTTCACCTGGTGCTTCTTCTCCTTCACCTGGCGTTTCTTCTCCCGGAGTTTCCTCGCCGCCGCCCGAATTTTCTTCCCCAGGTGATTCCTCCTCTTCACCTGGCACTTCCTCGCCAGGAGTTTCTTCCTCTTCCCCTGGGTTTTCTCCCGCTACCGGCACAACGCTGTCGGCGTCAAACAATAGTTGAACCGAGTAGTAATTATCGTAATTGATGAACGGTATAACCACATGCGTATATGCATCCAGTTTATCCGTCAAATTAGGAACCTCAAACCGCACCACTCTTGTATCATTTTCCGTATCTTCACTGACGACTTCCGCATCCACAAAGCTGCCGTTTTGACGAACTTGGAACAACTTAATCCAATCGCTGTTTGTCAACGTAATATTTACAAACAGCCGTCCTTCCGCCACCTCTAGCAGACCCGGTTTATCCGTATACCCGTCCATGACAGATGCATCATCCGTCCCATCCTTCAGCACGGCAAAGTCCAGTATGTACTCCCCATCCGCGAGTCCGGTATCTGCCTGGGCAATGCCGGATAATGTTGTTGGGAATAACAATGAAAAAATCATGAAGACGAGCAACATTTTTTTAATCGTTTTCTTCACAGCGTCATTTCTCCTTTACTTTGTTATTGTGTTTGTTCAAAAAGATCGCTTTTTTACCTTTTGAACAAACACGATGCAATGAGTGAAGCCAATGTATTCCTTTAAAGCCAGCTATGAATGGTGTTCTCATAGCTGACGCATCGAGCGAAACCATTGCCTTTTTGAACACGCTCATATAGAAACAGCCTTCCTCCACTTTCTGCTGAAGAAAAGCAGTGCGGCAGATATTAATAAAAGCGCCGCAAATAAATAAACGTTTTCAGCATCGCTCGTTTGTGGATTGCTGACTTCTGCCGAATCGTTGCCGGTTGTCGAGCCACCGGATCCTCCTGACGATCCCGAAACGGCATTATTACCCGACTGTTGCGAATCTTCCGTCGATGATGAAGTTGAATTGCCACTCCCACCCTCTACTTGGTTCAACGTACTCATATCAAATGACAGCCGGATTGTATAGTGATTGTCATAGTCAATGTCCGGCACAACAACATGAATCTGTGAAACTAGCGGACTGGAAAGATCCGAAGCCTGAAATTGAACGACTCTCGTATCCGCTGCACTATTGGTGCTGACTACTTGGACATCCTTGCCGCCAACCTGGAACGTTTTGATCCAGTCGCTGTGGTTCAACTGCATTTGAACCGTAATAACACCGTTGTTGACAATAAGCGTAGCCGGCTTATCCCAATAATCGTTGGCAATCGACGCAGAATCATTGCTTGCGTGAAGCACCGTATATTGAACGGTATACTTGCCGTCTGCCAGATCAGTGGCACCCAGAGTCTGCGTTGGTAAGACAGCCCCGGTCAGCAACAATGCCAGCAGAAAAACCGATAAAAATCGATGAAATCTCATAAACTCTTCCTCCTATATTCGACAATGATTATCATTCTCATTAAAATCGCAAAAAAAAATATTTCATCCCACTGCTCGATTGCTAAATAACTTTGAATAATAAAGTGATAATGATAATTATTCTCAATCGAGGATAAAAAAAGAAAGCTTGCATCCTGTCTATCCCATTTTTTTGAGAAAAAAGAAACATCCACCTGTCTAAGCCTGCATACAATAAGCATTTTTCTTCCCTATCAAAGCTCTGTCATCCGATCCCTCCCTCTTCTTCACTGAGTCTATAGAACTGAAAAATTATGCCAATGTCAATTCGAGTTAATAATATAGCACTAGTGAAAATATTGTCAAGAAAAATTTCAATCATTTTTTAACTTTTTTCAAATCATTCTGAAAAGCATTTCTGTGAGATTTTATTTTTCCCTTTTTTTTGTGAAATTCGGATCATTTACACTGTTTTTCGCCAACGAGGTTATAAGATTTTAAAAGTTAAAGCACCCTTTTCCTATGTCTAACACTGTAAAAACAGCTGTATTTTTTAATGTTTTCACTATAGAATTAGTGTTAATTGTTGACATTGATAATCATTATCACTTATTATAAGGTGTAGTCGTTGATATTGATTTTCATTATCGATAATGCGACACCCTCTTCTTCATTGCCATTTCATTGATAAAAAGGAGGACAAAAGTGTATACATACCGTTGGCTTTTCATCGTTCTTACGATCTTTATTTCAGCAGTCGCCGGCTGCGGCGACTCAGCAATTTCTGTTGATAATTCAGAATATAAAGAAAATGCAGTTAATAATTTAGAAGAACGTAGTGAAGATGCGCTCGTGATTCACGATTTCGCAGGCAGACAAATCGACCTACCCACCGCCCCAACCAATATCGTTGCCCTGAGCAACGGTGATGTGGACATTATTTACGCTCTAGGCGGGGAAGTTGTCGGCAGACCCACCTCCTCTTCGGAAATTCACGTCGATGCCGCCAATGAAGTGGAGCAGATCGGCACCGTTCATGAAATCGATTTGGAGAAAATGACATATGTGAAGCCGGATGTCGTTCTCGGCAACAATCCAATGAGCACAAAGGATATTCCGATCATCGAAAGCCTCGGGGCCCAGATGGTTCTTACAAGTGCTAATTCCATTCAGGAGATCAAGGAGCAGATCCAGTTGTACGGGCAGCTTTTGCAGAAGGAGGAAGCCGCGGCGGCGCTCATCATTGCGATCGATGAAAAATTGGCCGGACTGGAAAAACAGCGCGCGGGGAGGACGCCGAAAGTGTTGCTCGTCTACGGTGCGCCCGGTACCTATATGGCTGCCCTGCCGACATCCCTCAGCGGCGATATTCTTGAAAAAGCGGGCGGGATAAACATTGCCGCCGATTTTCCCGGTCTGGAAAATTACCCGCAATACGCACAGTTGAACGGAGAGCGAATTATTGAAGCCGATCCCGAGTACATTTTATTAATTACCCACGGAAACTCTGAAAGCGTGAAGGAAGGATTTATCAAGGAAATGAAACAAAACGGAGCCTGGAACAATTTGGACGCGGTAATAAACGACCGGATAGAAATATTGCCGTCGGATTTATTCGGCTCGAATCCCGGCACAAGAGTGACAGAGGCGCTTGATTTCCTTCACGATCTGTTGGAAACGGCAGAGTGACAGCGACATGATTACGATTTTTTCGAAAAAAAACTTGGTGATTGTTCTCACACCGCTGTTTGTTATCGCGGCCGGCTTCTATGCCCTGATTCACGGTTCCGTCACAGTAACGATTCCGGAAATTTGGACCGTTTTGACTACGGACGCTCCATCGGTACACCGAACGATCATCGTCGACTTGCGCCTGCCGCGAATGCTTATCGGACTGCTTGTTGGAGCTTGCTTAGCCGCGTCCGGCGCCCTTCTTCAAGGAGTGATGAAAAATCCGCTCGCTGATCCGGGAATTATCGGGGTTACTTCCGGCGGCGGACTTGCGGCAATCGTCTGCATGATTTTGCTGCCGGAATACAGCTATTTACTGCCGGCCACCGCGTTTGCCGGCGCGTTGATCACCACCTTGATCATTTATTCCTTAGCCTGGGACCGCGGGGCTTCGCCGGTAAAAATCATTTTGGCCGGCGTTGCGATGAACTCCTTGCTCGGGGCGGTGATGAACGGCTTTATGGTCGTATACAGCGAGCGTGTGCAGGCTGTCCTCCCCTGGCTCGCAGGGGGATTGAACGGCCGGAGCTGGTATCATCTTGAGTTTATCGCTCCGTATGCAATTATCGGACTGCTGTTAAGTTTCTTTGCAATCAAACCGTCGAATATTTTATTGCTTGGAGATGATTCTGCCAAACTGCTCGGTCATCATGTCGAATTACAACGATTTTTCATCATCATTTTAGCGGCCTTTTTAGCGGGAACAGCCGTCAGTGTTGCCGGGTTGGTCGGTTTTGTCGGCCTTGTCGTCCCTCACGTGTTTCGCCTGCTGACAGGGAATGATTACCGCCTGCTGCTTCCCTTATCGATCGTCGGCGGTGCCGGGCTGGTCGTCCTGGCAGACACCATCGCCCGGTCCTGGTTCGATCCGGTGGAGCTGCCGGTAGGAATTTTACTTGCCGCCCTCGGCGCGCCGTTCTTTTTAATTTTGTTAAGGAAACGGAGAATGTTGTAATGAAAGCTATTCAAACGAAAAATATCGGGCTGGACTTAGGAAGATTTCAACTTCAATCTGTATCAACGGCATTTCCTGCCGAAAAAATAACCGCGATCATCGGACCGAACGGCTCAGGAAAATCGACGCTCCTGAAAATCATATCAAGGCTGCTGGCCGCAGACGCCGGAGAAGTGTTCATTGATGATATGAACGTAAAAATGTTTCGGACGAAGGAATTCGCCAAAACATTGACGATGCTGCCCCAGTCAAAAGAGTTGCTGCTTCAATTGACAGTAAGGGAGCTCGTTTCCTACGGCCGGTCACCGCATCAAAAGCGATTCGGTTATAAAATGGCTGCCGCTGATGAGGAAATCGTCAACTGGGCATTGGAAATAACCGGCACGGTAAAGCACGCCGACCGGATGTACCATACTTTGTCGGGAGGTGAACAGCAAAAAGCACGGATTGCCATGTCCCTGGCACAAAAAACAGACATTTTACTGTTAGATGAGCCGACAACTTTTTTGGACATCGCTCATCAGTTCGACGTCCTAGAGATCCTCCGGGAAATCAATCAGCAGTACAGGGTGACGATTGTGATGGTGTTGCACGACTTGCAGCAGGCGGTGAAGTACAGCGATTATTTGGTCGCCATGAAAAAAGGAAATATAGCCGCAGCTGGTGTTCCGGAAGACGTTCTGACATCCGCCTTTTTAAAAAATGTCTACGACATTGATGCAAAAGTGAAATACGAAGACGGCTACCCGCTCATCATTCCGGCCATCGGCAATGTTGCCAAGGATGGAACTGGAGGTTGAACCATGAGCCGCTTTTTAGGCGGGAGGGGGGCCATGTTTTCCCTCCGGCAGGGTTTATATGCCGCAACGGCTACAGGACAACCGGATATTACGTTACGGAAAGCTGTAACGATAGGCGTTGCCTAGACGAAAAAAAATCACGGGGGTTTGTACAACGTTTTTAAAGTGTGTGCCGAGTTTTGGAGACAGCCACTCGAAGTGTTTATTCAACAGGAGAAAAAACGATCTTTTTGAATAAGCGCTTGAAACAAAAACAATAAAGCTGGAGAAATGGGAGGAATGACAAATGGTCATTGTGACAAATACGGTTCATGTTGAAAAGGGGTTTGCTGAAAAGCTGATCGAGCGCTTCAATAAAGTAGGTATGGTGGAAGAAATGGACGGATTTCTCGGGCTGGAGGTGCTTCTTACCGAAAACACCGCCGATTACGAGGAGGTAACCATCAGCACCCGCTGGAATTCGAAGGATGCCTTTCACGGCTGGACCAGCAGTGAAGCCTTCAGAAAATCTCATGAACACCGCGGCGGTCAACCAGAATATATCATTAAAAACAAAACAACCTTTTACGAGGTGAAGGTGGTAAGAGAACCGATTCCAAGCCATCAGTAATCGGCGGGAATCACCGATTGCAGCGGCATGTAATCGGTGAAACGGGGAAGAGGCTTTATTTTTCGGGGTGTCTCAACAGGTAAAATAACCTTTGAAACACCCCTTCGCTATTGATCTTCCCTGCATTCTATGATAATAATAAGAACGTATTCAATTTGACAAATTCATAGTTTGACACTGCTAGGGGTGCTTAAAGAAGCTGAGAGAGACGTTCTGTCTTAACCCTTATCACCTGATCTAGTTAGCACTAGCGTAGGGAAGAAGTGTGGTTGCCAACGGCGCATGGCTGCGCCCGTTCTCAGCAATATATTGCGCTGTGTTGCTGCCGAGTGATCGATTTAAGTATGTTAACCACTTCTTTTTTCCATAAAGAAGTGGTTTTTTGTGTTTTGCCTCGGTCTATGGCCGCTAACTTACAAAAAGGAGTGAATCGATGATGAAATTCAGTGAACGCCTGCACGAAAAGCTTCAGCCGATCTGGAGAAAAAACCACGCCCACCCCTTCGTCCGCGGTATCGGCGACGGGACGCTTGACAAGGAGAAGTTTCGCTTTTATATGATCCAGGATTATTTATATCTTATTGAGTATGCGAAGCTGTTCGCCATTGGCGCCGTTAAGGCACGCGACGTGAAAACGATGGGCAAGTTCGCCGCGCTGCTGGACGGCACCTTGAACGAAGAAATGTCTCTTCACCGGGAGTACGGAAAAAAATTCGGCATTTCCGCGGCGGAATTCGAACAGGCGTCCCCTTCTCCGACGACGCTTGCCTATACTCATTACATGCTTCATGTCGGTCAAAGCGGCACGCTCGCCGAACTCGTTGCCGCCGTCCTGCCGTGTGCCTGGAGCTACTGGGAGATCGGCAAGGAGCTGAAAGACATTCCCGGCGCCATCAATCACGATTTTTACGGCGATTGGGTTAAAATGTACAGCTCAAAAGAGTTTGGTCAGCTCGCCCAATGGTGCATCGATCTTCTCGACGAGCTGACCGTCGAAGCATCCGAAGCGGAGCGCAACGCTTTAGAAGAAATTTTTCTGAACACCACCCGCTTTGAATATTTGTTCTGGGAGATGGCTTACCATCAAACGATGTGGCCGGCCGATGAAGATGATGAGAAATAACCAGCACGGCCAAGCGGCGCTGCAATTTAACAACGTCAGCTTTCGTTACCCGACAGCAGAAACGTCAGCGGCAAAAGCAAAAGGCAGGAGAAACCACCCGCTCCGCAGCTTCCGGCCTTTTCCCGCGATAAAAACTGCCGTTGCCGGTAGCCAGACAACGAAGTCGCAACCGCTGCCGACGCATGCAGACCAGCTTCTGTTCGACTCGCTTCAGTTTCGCGTGGAGGCTGGAGAATTTATTTGCATTATCGGTCCGAGCGGTTCAGGAAAAAGCACCTTGTTCAAGCTGATCACCGGGTTAAGCCGTCCGGAGACAGGACAAATCCTGCTGCACGGAACAGCTCATGACAGCCTTCTTGGCAAGGTCGGATATATGCCGCAGCATGATTTGCTGCTGCCATGGCGAACCGTCGTCGCCAACGCCGCCCTTCCCCTTGAATTAAAAGGCGCCTCAAGGAAGGAGGCTGAACAACGGGTTACTAAGCTGCTCGGACAATTCGGCCTAGAGCACGTCGCCAACAGCTTTCCTTGGGAGCTTTCCGGCGGAATGCGTCAGCGCGTGTCCTTCCTGAGAGCCGTCCTCAGCGGCTCCGACATTTTGCTGCTGGATGAACCGTTCAGCGCGCTCGACGCCATCACCCGGCTGGAGATGCAGGAATGGCTGATGGAGCAGTGGAAAAGGCGACGAACGACGGTGTTGTTTATCACCCATGACGTGGACGAAGCGCTATTTTTAGCCGATCGCATATTCGTACTGCACGACACGCCGGTCCGGCAATTACATGACATTTCTGTTCCGCTCCGGCGGCCGAGGAACGCCGCCAGTCTCCACAATCCGGAGCTGATCGCATTGAAACAGCAGCTGCTGGAGCTGCTGCGCACGAAGGTGAAGCGATGAGACATTGGAAAGACTGGATTGCACCGTTCCTTCTAGTATTCTTTGCACTGCTTGCCTGGGAGGGCATTGCCAGATTCATCGGCATGAGCTTTATTTTACCGGCACCGACGGAAGTTGCAGCAAAGCTTTGGGAGCTGAAGGTAATTCTTTTTACCGTCCACCTTCCGGCTACCCTGCAAGTGATCATCACCGGGCTAATGCTGTCTACCTTGCTTGGAACCGGATTGGCCGTCTGGATGAACTGGAGCAAGCCGGTGGAAAAAGCATTCTACCCGCTTCTCATCGTGTCCCAGACAATACCGGTTATCGCTCTTGCGCCGATCTTCGTCCTCTGGTTCGGTTATACGATCTGGAGTAAAGTTGCGGTGACCGTTCTGATCACCTTTTTTCCGATTACCGTCAACACCTTTGACGGTCTTCGCTCAAGCAGCAGCCAATTGCGGCAGCTGCTGTTAACAATGGAAGCCGGTCGAAGAGATATTTTTTTCAAGCTGGAACTGCCGTCCTCGCTGCCGTATTTTTACTCCGGACTGAAGGTCGCTGTCACCTTAAGCGTAATCGGGGCAGCCATTGGCGAGTGGCTCGGTGCCCAGGCCGGACTCGGCTACTTCAGCCGGCGGATGATGACCCAGTTTGACGGCGCCGGCGTATTTGCTCCCATCGTTTTGCTCGCACTAGTCGGTATCAGCCTTGTTTTACTTGTAGTACTGTTGGAAAAAATGACGTTGCACTGGAGGAAAACAGAATGAACAACAGCTTATGGAATCGCTTAGCTTTACCGAAAAAAATCAAGCCGGCAATCACGGTATGGAGCGCAGCCGCGCTCCTGCTGCTCGCTGCCTGCGGCGAAAATGCGGAGCCAGCCGAAAAGAACGCCGGCGATGCTTCTGATACAGACGCAGAAAAGAAAGCGCCGGCTGGAGAACAAGCCGAAATCGATATTATGCTGGACTGGTATCCTAACGCCGTTCACAGCTATCTATACGTCGCAATGGAAAACGGCTATTTTGAAGAGGAAGGTTTGGAAGTAACCATTCAGTTTCCTGCCAATCCAACCGACCCGATCAATTTAGCTGCCGCAGGGAAGATCACTTTAGGGATCACCTACCAGCCGGATGTCGTAACGGCGCGCGCCAATCAAAACGTTCCTGTCAAATCCATCGCCGCGATTGTCCGTTCGCCGCTGAATCACACGATTTTTCTTGAAGATAGCGACATTCAAACACCGGCGGATCTTGCGGGAAAAAAAGTTGGTTACCCAGGAATTCCCCTCAATGAAGCGCTGATCAAAACGATGGTTCTCAGCGATGGCGGCGATCCGGCGGAAGTCAGCATGATTGACATTGGCTTCGAGCTGGGAACGTCGATTGTCAGCAAGCAGGTGGATGCCGTCACTGGCGCTTACATCAATCATGAGGTTCCCGTCCTTGCTTTTGAAGGCCACGCCACCCGCTACTTTAATCCGGTTGATTACGGCGTGCCCAGCTTTTATGAGCTCGTCCTCGTTACAAACGATGCCACATGGGAGAGCCAGGAAGAGGATATTCGCGCTTTCTGGCGCGCCGCTGTGAAAGGCTATGAATATATGGTCGAGCACCCGGACGAAGCGCTGGACATTCTCCTGAATTACCAGGATCAGGCGAACTTTCCGCTCATTGAAGCAGTGGAAAAACAAAGTCTGACGATCCTGCTGCCGAAAATGGAAGCCGACTCCGGATTCGGAAGTCAGGATGCCGATTCCTGGCAGGAAACCATCGACTGGATGCTCGAATACGGTCTGATTGACGAGACGCCGTCTCTCGACGAAATATTTGTCAACATTACCGAATAGAGAAACGATGGCGTTTTTCCCAGTGGATTGAGATTCACTGCAATTGGCGAAACTCGTTTCCAAAGGGAGTGTTTCCTTTTATACGGGAACTAAGGGTTTTCCCCTAGTTCCCATTAACCTCCGATTAGTGTCTTATGAACTTTGGTTATTCTTTTGCTGCTTCATCGCATAAATACCGGCAAATACAGTATTTAGCATCATCAGGGCAAACAAAATACCAAATACGGCATTGTTCATGTTGTGAAAGGAAGAAGCAGTTGCCCCACTAGCAGCAGCGAGCAACATAAACGAAGCAGGTACCGCTCCCCGCCTTTTAAATCGGACAATGAAAACAGTTCCCATTAACAACAGAATTAAAACAATCACTAAAGCACCCATTTAATCACCCTTCTTCCATTTTCACCAATTCTCGGCCAAACAAATACTTACACTTGATGAGGAAACCCCTAAAAATGTAGCGGCACAAAATATATATCCTGTTCCAAGTGTCTCCAATACATATGGCACCACAAAAAGCCACCAGCGCAATAGCAACAGGTCCTGAAATACCTATGCAACTAAGAAATCCTAACCAGTCCACCATTGGCGGCACTTATTATAACATACCTAATTTTGGAATCCCGTGCTTTTTTCAGATTTTTTTGTTAACTTTGATGTTTTACTAAAAACTTGATCGCGATATGGCTTGTTACAGCCCTTACTAACTGTAAAAAACCTTAACAACCATTTTTTTTAGCCATCACCTATTTTTTTCATCAACTGGCAGCTCCCAACATATTCTTATTTTTAGAGCGCTTCATTTTCTTCTCAACACTCCGTTTTTCCCATCCGTTATCTATATGAAGAAGTTCCAATAAAAGAAATGGGGAATAATCATGTTCGATTTCAATCAAGCGATCGTTAAACAGCGAATACACGATATGATAAAGGAAGCAGAGGAATACCGTCTTGCCCGTCAACTGACTTCCAGCAAGAAAAAAACATTTCATTCTTCCCTGAAAATGCTTTTGCTATCGCTGTGGCACAGACAATGACTCGCACTTGCCAGTGGTTTTGGCAGTTTCTTTTCTAAAAGCGTGTTGCTTTTTGCTATTGAACCGGCAACTAAGGGAAAGTGTGAAGAGGTTCAACAGCAACAATGGTAAAAAAACAGCCTTTGGATAAAATAATTTACCCCCCGAGCATTTATAATGAATGATAGTACATTATATTTTCCTATCCGCAGTGCGCATTCAAAGATATAACGTTTCCGATGGAGACAGCCATCCGGCAATCGAATGATGGCTGGCAGCAATTCACTGGATAACCGCCGCCAAAAAAATTTTTCCCAACAGTTTTCGCCACTCACCCGTTATCTATATGAAAGGACGGTCATCGCTTCGTCGATTAGCTCGTTGTCCGCAGCGCAGCCAACGTTCACAGGAAGCCCAAGGGCTCAGACCAAGTCGGCTCACATCTTTAGCCAGCCTTTGCGAACAGCAAAGGTGGACGGTTCGTCCATTCGTTCATTCATACTAAAAAAGCGAGGGGAACAGCATGGAAATGGCTCAGCTGTATGATAAATTAAAAGACGACCTCCAGCGGTTTGCCCGCTCCATTGCCAGGCATGAGCAGGAAGCGGCCGACCTGGTCCAAGATGCTCTGATGAAAGCTCTGAAAACGGAGCAGCTTCTGACACTTCCCGATTACAAGCAGCGGGCATGGTTTTTCCGTGTGATGAAAAACAAGCTGATTGATGATCGGAGAAAAGAGCAGCGGCTGACAGAATGGGAGGAAGACTTGGACTTTACCGTGGAAGAAGCAGCCGTCGATCATTTAGAAATGACGGAGCTGTTATCCCATTTACCGCCGGACTTGAGCGACCTTGTTTTTAAGCGGTATTGGCTCGGACTTACGAGCCGGGAAATCGGCGAGCAACTGCAAATACCGTCTGCAACAATACGATACAAGCTGCATCTCGCCATCAAAAAACTAAGAAAGCTATTGGAGGAGGGTAAAAGATGAAACAGCATATTGGAAATGTCGGCGTGTTGAACTTGATGAATGCAACACCGGAAAGCATTAGCAGAATTGAGCGGATAGAAAATGTGGGTCTGATCATATTTCGCAAGGAAACGGCGCCCCTTGTTTCTTTATTGAATATTGGGAACATCGGAAAAAGTCTGGAAATCCCGGAAAAATACAGCTTGATCAACGGAAAGCTGACGGTGGACGCGGCTTATCTCCAGTCCATTCGCGAGCCTGTCCACCTCTTGGTAAACGGCACGGTGATCATCGATGAAAATGTCGAGCCAGAGCAGCTACATTCGGAGTTGCTGCACCTGCAAATAAACGGAAAAATGTATGTACCGGCGTCTCTTTTCGGGCCGGCCAGCCGGCTTGTCTCCCACCAAAGCGGCGCTGATATTATCACATACCAGGGGACACTACCGCGCACCGAAAAAGGCGATTTTACACTGACGAATTCCTTTCTGGGAGCGCTTGAAGCGCCGCAACATCTCATCATCCGCGGCGCTCTCCATTTTTCCGCAGACCTGGACATGGAGGCCTTCAACGAAAAAATCAGCAAGCTGGAGGTGAGCGGCCTGATTACCATTTTCGAGCGACAGGAACCGTATTTATACAAAAAGCTCGCTTCGTTGACTGGCTGCCGTGTGGAGAAATATCCGGAGGGCTATGAAATGTTGAAAAAAACGCTGCGCTTAAACAGCCGGTCGATCCGCCGCTTTCAGAACAAAAAAATATATACGAAACAGCCGATTCTCTTCGATGCCGATGTAGGCAGAGACGCGTTAACCAACGCGATTGCCGCCATCGAGTCGTCTGCCATCATCGTCTGCCACGAAAGCGTGGAGGATCTTGTTTTTGAGCGGTGCAGCAGCCTTGATGCCGAAGTGCTGACGTACGAACACGGCTTTGTACTGATTGAAGGCGAAGAGACATGGTCCAACGACCTTTTTCTTGCCCTGGAAAAGCCGATGAACTTTATCGTCACCGGAAAACTGACCCTTGATGAAGACGTAGAGGATGATGTCCTCCGCAGTAAAGTAGCAGCCTTTGACATCCTCGGCGAACTGCTCGTCGCTGAAAAGCGGCTCGTCGGCAGCCTGCAATCGCTAATACGTCTGAACAGCGGACGATTGGAGGAAAAAGACAAAAACCAAACAACCGCATCCGCAGCATACCTCGGAAATATTGGGGAGCTAACCCTATAAATGTAACACCCCATGTCCCTGAAAGTTTTGTGACACGTCACAAAACTTTCGGGGACATGGGGCTTGAACCTTTTTATATTGATGGTGTATTATATAATTACTATACGTTCCCTTCACTGCAAAGGAGATTTTTTTATGAGTGTGAGTGTTCTTAACTAATCCATAATTGGATAGGTCTTGAAAAAGGAAAAAATCAGCAAGCCGACTGATTTATTTGTGATGCCTTTTCAAGCCGCAAGTTAAGAACAAGCTACCAAGCGGATAATACAGGGAAACCTTGAAAAGCTATGGACAGCGCGTCATAGTTTTTTTGCTGTCTTATGATAAGGCACAATAAAACAGCACGGTTCCCTGTAACAGCGACCTTCCCTCCCCTTTGCCAAAAGGGACAGCACTGCCGATGAAACAAGTGAAGGGATCCTTGTCACCGTCTTAAGCGTATGCTTGAGGCGGTTTTTTGTTGTCTAAAAAAATATTCTATCAGGAGGCTGTGACCATTGGAAAAAAACACAATGCACATGTTAGATTATCAGCAAATTTTAGAACGAACTGCCGACTATGCCTTAACTAACAGCGCGAAAGACACGATCAAAAGCAGCAAGCCGACCACAAACAAAAAACAAATTGAACGAATGCTCCAGGAAGTGGCCGAGGCTGTCGCTATTTTAAACATAAGCTCGAGCGTGCCGATACACTCCCTTGATGATGTTGTCACTTATGTGAAGCAAGCCCAAAAAGGATTGTTTTTACGTCCGGAACAACTGACGAGGGTGCTTACCTTTATCGAGCATTGCCGCAAGCTGAAGCAATTCATGAGCGATAAAGAAGCCGCGGCTCCTGTCATCACAAGCTATGCCTGGTCCATCGAAAATCTCCGGGAGCTTGAAGAAGAACTGTCCCGCAGCCTGAAGCACGGACAAATCGACGACTATGCCACACCCGAGCTGGCGAAAATCCGCCGTCATTTAAGGCAAAAACAAACTGAGGCAAAGGAAAAAGCGGAGGCAATGCTCCGGTCCAAACGGATTGCCCCTTATCTTCAGGATAGCCGCGTCATCGCAAAAAACGGGCTGCACACGCTCCCTGTAAAAAAGGAATTCCGCTCCAAAGTGCCTGGCACCGTGGCAGACATATCTGCATCAGGGGCAACGGTATTCATCATGCCGAACAGCGTCGCCGCGCTCCAGGAGGAAGCGGATCTGCTGAAGCTGTCCGAAGAGAACGAAGTACAGCAAATACTGTATACCCTCACCGGTCTGATCCTGGAGAAGGAACGAGAAATCAACATTGCCATCGAGACGATGCATCACTATGACGTTCTGTTCGCCAAAGCTAAATTCGGAATGGAGATCGGCGGCACCATTCCGTCCCTCAATGAAAATTATACAGTAGAGTTAAACGAGGCAAGACATCCGCTTCTCGGACAGGATGCCGTGCCGCTGTCGCTAAAGCTGACACCGCCTGATCAAGCATTAATCATCACCGGTCCCAATACAGGCGGAAAAACAGTGACGTTAAAAATAGTGGGCCTGCTGACAATGATGGCGCAGACAGGCTTGCTGATTCCGGCCGCCGAAGGAAGCTCCGTTCATCTTTTTGCCAACATATATGTCGACATGGGAGACGGCCAGAGCATCGCTGAAAACTTGAGCACCTTCAGCTCCCGGCTAAAAAATATCATTCACATCCTGGAAGAAACCAACGACAACACGCTGGTGCTGTTGGATGAATTAGGCTCAGGGACAGACCCGAATGAGGGAATGGCACTGGCGCAAGTCATCCTGGAGCAATTGGCCGACAAAGGCGCCACCCTGCTGGCAACAACACATTACAGCGAACTAAAAAACATGGCACAGCAAAAAGCAGGCTTTTTGAACGGCTCCATGGAATTTGATCTTCACACATTGAAGCCGACGTATCGCCTGCTTTTAGGAGAAACGGGAAACAGCCAAGCGTTTCCCATCGCCTTAAAGCTCGGCATGCATCCGCAGCTTATCCGGCGAGCCTTGGAATTAACGTACGGCGGCAAGGAAGCAGAGCTGCTGCTGCTTTCCATGCCGGAAGACGCCGGACAAAGCAACAGCTGTCAAAAACAGATCGCCGTTAACAAGTACGCCAGACAGGTAAAAAAACAAAAACCCGCCGCACCTGTAAGCTTATTTTCCCAAGGAGATAACGTCAAAGTCTCCCCCGGCGGTGAAATGGGAATCGTCTACAAAGGCCCGGACGAAACAGGTAACTATCTCGTTCAAATAAAGGGCACAAAGCAGCGGATTAACCATAAACGCCTGACATTATCTATATCAGCGAGTGAGCTTTACCCGGAAGGATACGATTTTGATATCGTATTCCAATCGAAAGAATACCGTAAGAAAAAGCATCTGCTCGACAGAAAGCATGTTGACGGACTGACCATCAAGGAAGAGTAGCTGCTTCCGCTTTTCTTATAGTGTTTGTTCAAAAAGATCGTTTTTATCTTTTTGAACAAACACGAAGCAACAAGCAACACTTCTCATACGAGCAACGAGCTGTCTCATCGTGTCATCGCGCGCGATGGCACTTGGATATTCGTCAAAGCTATGCTTGCAGAGGAAGAGACAAGGAGTGGAGCCGATGCATTCTTTTAAATCCGGCTACGAGTGGGGTTCTCAGAGCCAGGATGGTGACATTCCGCCGTTGCTCACAAATGCAACCTGAATATGCTTCATCGAGTCAATTTGCGTCGAGTAACCGCAGACGCAGGACGTGAGCGGTAGTTAGGTGGAATTGGGGTGCATCGAGCAGAACCATTGCCTTTTTGAACATCCTCTTATAAGTCCACCCTGATTTTTCTCAGAAAGTGCGTAGGGGCAACCTCCCACTTTCTGAAGGACAAGCTTAAAGTAACCGAAGAGCAATCAGGCAACTGAAAACAACCTTGAAAGACGTCTAAAAACTTACGATACGAGGAGGAAAAAAGCATGATCATACGAACAGAACTACCGGCTGACTACGCACAGATAGCCGAACTGCACGGCTGTGCATTTACCCAAAGCCGGAGCCAGGAGGAAAGCGTGCTTACGGCAGTACTGAGACAGGAAAAGACATATGATCCGCAGCTGGCACTGGTGGCGGAAGTAAACGGGGAGATTATCGGCCATGTGATGGTAGTCCCGTACACCTTTCAAGTTTACGGTGAATTCGTCAATGGCGGCATCCTTGCCCCGCTCGGCGTCAAACCGGAATGGCAAAGGAAAGGTGTGGGGAGCAGGCTCATCGCACGCGTTCACGAAAACGCTGTAAAAGCCGACCTGTCGTTTATTCTGCTGCTCGGTCACGACACATACTACCCCCGTTTCGGGTACGTAACGAAGATGTTCGGCGAAGCAAACATCGACATTTCCTTGCCGCTACAAACCGGGTTGTCCAACGAGGAACCGGCCGCAAGAAAACCACTGCCGCAAGATGTGCAGAAATTAGAGGAGCTGTGGCAAGAAACACATCGGGATGTTCCGCTTTGTTTGAAGCCTGAAGCAAACTTCCTTTCCTGGATCAGTACAAACAAAGCTGTGGACAGCCTCGTTTTTACCGCGAAAAAAGAGGTCATCGGCTATGCTCGTGTGCACGGAGGAACGAAGGAAATAAAAAGCTTTTTAGCCAAAGACGCACAGGCAGGAAAACAAATGCTGCGGAAGCTCGTCCAATCATACGCACTTCAGGATTCCGTTTCCCTGCCGCTGCATCCATTGAGAAAAAACTGGTTCTCCCCGCCGGAGAAAACAAGCGGGAAAACAGCATCGTGGGCGGCCGCCATGATCTGCCCCCTTGATGGCCGGTCCGCCGTTCACTCATATATAAGCAATGTCGGCAAGGAAGCGGACAACACCGGGATCATTCACTGGCCGGTTCCGTTTGAGCTGGTGTAAAGAGCTGGTCGTCTACGCGCTGCGAAGAAATTGGTAAGCACAGCTGGAAAAGCTGCGGTACTCCCTTCCTGCTGCCAACATCCGCGTAAAGCGGCCAAGCATCGCCTTATCGCGGTTGTTTCCAAAAGATCGGTCTTTATCTTTTGGAACAGCTGTGAATGGGCGGAGTCGCTGCATATTTTTTCACAACGGAATACCGCCCGTGTAGCCGTTAGGAACCGACAATCTCCCCGCCGTTCACATGAAGAATCTGTCCAGTAACATAGCCGGAATCAGCTGAAGCAAGATAGACATAGGCCGGCGCCAGCTCAAACGGCTGCCCTGGACGTTTCATCGGCGTGCCCGCGCCAAACGTGCTGACATCTTCTGCCGGAAAGGAGGACGGAATGAGCGGTGTCCAGATCGGGCCCGGAGACACGCCATTCACTCGTATCCCATGATCCACAAGGGACATTGCCAATGAACGCGTAAACGTCGTCACCGCTCCCTTTGACGCCGAATAGTCGATCAGCACCTTATTTCCTTTATAGGAAGTAAGCGATGTCGTGTTGATAATCGCCGCCCCTGCCTGTAAATGTGGTAAAACCGCTTTTGTCATGTAAAAATAAGAGTAAACATTCGTCCGGAATGTGAAATCCAACTGCTCACTCGTAATGTCAAGGATGGAATCCTGGGCATATTGATCAGCAATATTGTTCACTAATATATCAATTTGACCAAACGTATCCACAGTCCGGTCAACGATCTCCTGGGAAAACGGCTCCTCTTTCAGATCGCCGGGCAGTAAAAGACAGCTGCGCCCAAGCTGCTCGATCCGTTCCTTTGTTTCTTCCGCATCCTGATGTTCATCAAAATACGGAATAACAAGATCGGCTCCTTCCTTGGCAAACGCGATGGCTGCCGCCCTCCCGATGCCGCTGTCTCCGCCGGTAATGATCGCTATCTTGTCCTGCAATTTGCCCGCGCCTGTATAATATGGATTTTCGGCGATCGGGCGCGGCATCATCACGTACTCCAACCCCGGATGACGATCCTGGTGCTGCGGCGGAAACACAATCGGCTGCTCATCACATTGTATTTTTTTATCGTAATATGGATAATACGGGTACAACATTTCTCCCTCCCTCGCCCATAGGTGATTGCCCTATTACTTTATGATTGCACCAGCACTTCGGTGAGTGATGTTTCGTCGTTTGGGAAAGGACAATTGATTTCCCGGCACCGGTCGTTTTTGAGATGAAAAAAGCACACCCAAAAGAAAGTTGTTTTGTAAGTCACGGTTCCGTTAAAAAGCAGTGAGAAATTTTTTTGATCAAGCAAAAGGGAGGATGTTAAGTATGGAGATCTTCGGCAAGCGTGTAGTAGGCTAAGCATAGCTTCAAAATTTCGTCTTTCCTTTCGTTGACAGACTCAGCCCTTGGAGTAATTTGTATGCAGTATTGCATGAGTCGAGGTGTAAAAACCTTTGCGCTTCACTGTTGGTAATCTTAGGACCGAACAAGAGAGCATAATCTTTCAGCGCTGCAAAGTGGGCATTCTTGGCTTGGCATAAGCATGCCTTACAAAACCAGCTGCCATTTTTTCTAATCATCGGCATACGTGAGGCACACTTGGAGTTCGGACAAAACACACCCGTACAAATCTCTTGCTTGTCTAAATTATACCTTTCGAAAATGTCCTGCTCTTTTATTTTGTGATGTTTAAGAAAAGCTTTTGCCAGCCAGTTCAACCCCCTGGTTGACAGCTTAGACGGCCATTTTCCTTTCATTGCCTCCAGTTTTTCCGGAATATGATAAGCATGAATTACTTTTTCAAAAAATTCTTCATAGCTGTCATCCGCTTCATTCATAGCTGTCATCCGCTTCAATAATGGCACTTGAATTGGAAAAGATAACAACAGATTCAATCGGAAGCACCGGAAGCTTATTATTTTTCAACCAGTTGTTAAGTTGCTGCGCTTGAAGCTTCACCTGAGCAATTGGATTGGAAAAACATGTTCTTCGATCATTCAGTGTACGTATCACTTGATGGGATTTGTCAAAATAGAGATGACCTGAAAAATTTTTAACTTCAAGGATAAGGATAGCGGCGGTGATCAGGAGAACTGCATCCATTTGAAAATACTTGGAGTTATTTTGAAGGCGGAGGTCATGAAAAATATAATATTCATCGTCAGGGAGAAGATCGAGGAAATACTTTACCGACTTCTGACCGCGGTAACCCGCTTCATATTTTTTCCGTTCTTCTTCGATCATCTGCCTTTTGGGATGATCTTGTGGAATACGCCCCAACAGAGCTCTTTGCTCCAAGATTATCAGGGAGATTATCAGCTGTTTTTTTATCACATAGGAACACTCCTTTCATAATACTAATTTTTTTGATTCGACAATTACCGAAAAGTTCCTTCTTTTTTTGAAAAAAAATTGTTCGCTCTTCATCCGTCCGTTGGTTTTTGCATTTTCACCGGCGATTCCGGCTGCTTTTCCGCCGGTTTTTATTTTTTCCCGTCCGTTCCAATTGTTTTTCCGTCGATTTCTCACTTTTTTCCGTCGATTTAATCGATTATTCCGCCGGAGCATCGATTTACTTCCCGTTTTCTTGCTGGGCGCACAAGAAAACGCGAGCCTAATTAAGCTCGCGCTGCAATGAATGAAAACATATATTATTGCCTGTTTACTCAGAAGGGGCTTGCCGATACGCGATCAGCGCCGGCCTTTTGCCGTTTGCTTTGTAGTACATTTCCACTTTTTTCTTCGCGATCTTCTCGAAATCTTCCCCCGTGCCATAAGCAACCTGCAGCACTTCGTGTTCGCCGTTAATGATGAACTCGACGGAAAAGTTGTCAGCAGCACCAACAACCGTCGCATCAGCCTTGTAAAGGCCGTCATTGACGATGGCGAGCTTTTGACCGATTAATATCACATCGCTTTGCAATGCATTATCCTTTTTCAGCTTTGCCACCGTTGTGTCGAATCGGCGGGCGATGCTCCACAATGTGTCTCCAGGAGCAACCGTATAAACGGCCCTTTCCACAGCAACAGGAGCCGAACTCACTTGCAAATCAGCCGTTTTCAGCTCCCCGCCGGATGTTGTTGACATTGCCGGAACATTAATCACCTGGCCGGCGTAAATTTGGTCTGATTGCAAGCCGTTCATTGATTTCAAGCTGTCCACCGACGTGCCGTATGTTTTTGCCAAAGAAAACAATGTATCCCCGCGGACAATGGTGTAGCGCATCGTTTCTCCGGAAGAGGGAGGAACCTCCAATGTTTGCCCTACTTTAATCACATCGTTTGCGAGATTGTTTGTTTCTTGTATTTTCTCTACCGACACACCGTATTTTTTTGCCAGCGAATACAGAGTATCCCCCCTTTGGACAGTATAAGAATCAGCGCTGGCTGTTCCTTTCTCTGATCCATTGACCAATAATGCGCTTGCAGCAATCGTGCCTGCAAAGGCGTAGCCAACCAATTTCCGCTGTCTTGCTTTCATCACCTGCTTTTTCTCTTCGGCAATTCTCGCCCTTCTCGTTTTTGTGATCATCTCTACTTCTTTTTCCATTTCGTCTTCCCCCTCCAATTCTTCATCCGACAGGAACGAATTAAGTGCACCCGTCCTAAATTCTCATTACCGTTCGTTAAAACGAATTATCATTCGTTTTTTCTCCGAGTTTTGTTAGGGTAATCAGAAAAAACAGGCAGGAAGATACAGCATATTTTTTCCCGAAGGGGTACTTAGACATGCATCCATTAACAAGAACAGGACCTTTAGCACAATAGATATACCTTTCGAGATAGGAAAAACGACAGGTATCAGGCAAAAATTTTTTCTGTTTCACGCTGCAAAAGGGAAAAACGTGAATATTTGAGCTTAACCGCCAGCTTAGTATCCGCAAACCAGTCAGAACGTAAGGTTGAACAAAGCGGTCACGCAATCCCTTACAGCTGCCTCGCGCGGTTGTTGTTTGTAGATAGTGGAAATATACCAAATAATTCCTATTCATTTATTTTTGAGATAACGCTCATTACAAGATTCATGTTGTAGGTGTTTGCTAGACAACGCAAAAACAGGGAATCACCCGCAAATACGAGCGCCCCCCTTTTTTGTCAAAATAAGCATCAGCATGAATACTTAACAGAGCCTGCTGTTTTGTTTATATCTGCGTTCGTGTTCCATCAGTCAGCGGATAACCGAATAAGTTAGCGCTTTTTCCATTTCCACGCTTCCCCGACGGCGGTGTTGTCCGGGGGCCGCTGCCCCTGCACCGCACCCGCGTTCCGCAAAAACGCTGTAAATTCTTCCTTTGACAGCGGTTTGCTGAATAAGTAGCCTTGAACTTCACTGCAGCGCAGCTGGCGAATGTATTTCCATTCTTCCTCATTCTCGACACCTTCTGCTACAACATTCAGCTTGAGGGTGTTCGCAATATCCGTTATCGCCTTGACAATCACCATTTTTTTTGAATTTAAATGTACGTCCTTGATAAAAAAGCGGTCGAGCTTTACTTCGTTAATCGGCAGCTTCAACAAATGAATCAAAGAAGAGTAGCCCTTGCCAAAGTCGTCGATTGCTATCTTGATCCCCATTCGCTTCAATTCCTTGACGGTGTCGATGACATCCTTTTTATGATGGATAAACAAGCTTTCCGTTATTTCCAAATGTAAATATTTTGCTTCCAGATGTGATTTTTCCAAAGCATGCCTCGCCATTTCCACCAGATGCCCTTGGTAAAAATGCTTTACCGAAATATTTACCGATACAGGTATTTTCGGGAACCCTTCCTCCTGCCACCTTTTATTTTGTTTACACGCTTCGTTCAAGCCCCATTCATCCACTTTTAATATCAGACCGGACTCCTCGGCAATGGCGATAAATGTGTCCGGAGATACATTCCCTAACTTTGGATGCTTCCAGCGCATCAACGCCTCCATTCCGGTCAACGCAGCGGTTTGGGCATCGAATCGCGGCTGATAATGTATTTCCAACTGGTTTTCCTTCAACGCCTCCTGCAAGCCATTGTTTAACAGCATCCGTTGCGTTAAGTGTTCCTTCATGGCGCTGTCGAAAAATTGAAAGTCATTTCGCCCTCCCGCTTTTGAATGGTACATGGCGATGTCAGCGTATTTCACAAGCGCGTCTAAATCGTTACCGTCCTGAGGAAAGATGCTGGCACCGACGCTTGCGGAAACGTGCAAGGTCATATCATCGATTATCAGCGGTACGGAAAACAACTGTTTAATCCGTTCTCCGAACACTTCTACTTCATCCTTTGATTTCGCACTCATCACAACGACAAACTCATCGCCGCCAAGGCGGAAAACCTTTGTTTTTTCTGTCTCAATTTGTTGAAACTTTCGGGCAATGATTTTCAACAATTCATCTCCGACGCTGTGCCCCAAAGTATCATTTATTTGCTTGAATTGATTGATATCCATAAACATAACCGCAATGATTTCTCCCGGGCTGAGGCCGGAGCCGACAGCTATTTGCTTAGAGAGATATTGCTGGAAGTGCTGACGGTTAGGTAGTTCCGTTAATATATCATAATATGCCAGTTTATGAAGCTTTTCCTCTGACTTTTGCAGCATCTGTGTCTGATTTTCCAGCTTTTGATTCAATTGATAGCTTTCCTGAAACAAGTTCGCCAATTTCGCCGACATCGTCTTAAAATTGTTGATTAACGAATTCACTTCATAAACCTGACTTTCCGGCCAGCGGATCGTCTTCATTTCCTTCACTTTCAACGGCAGGCCGGTCGTCGTTTCCGCTAACTGTCCTAACGTTTTCCTTAAATATCGTTTAATAAAGCCGGATAGTCCGACGGCCAATAACAAAAAAACGATAAAAAACCGGGACTGTTGCATATATTCAATAAATATCCCCTCTTGAACTGGTGCTATCGGAGTTTGAATATACAAAGTTAAATCTGTATCATTCACTCTTTTTTTATAGATAAAGCTCTCTATGCTCCAGTTCAGCACCGGCAACTGCCTGTTGTTTGTCTGTTCCGCGGCCAACGATCGGTAAAACTTGTTTTCCACCGCGGTGATCCCGTTCTCCTCCTGCCACTCAAAGCCGTCCGCTGTTTCCTTAGATCGATTCGCGGCTACCAGTTCCTCCTCTCGATTGATCAAATAAACAAAATACACATCATCCGCCGAGTTTAACTCAAAAAGATGACTTAAATAACGGCTTTGATTGCTGTTTTGATACTGTAATTGATGTAAATCGTCAACCGTCCACTGGCTCAATTCTCGTTCGATATTGTCCGCATAATTCTTGACAGCATAATGCACCGCTCGGGAAGAATTCGTATAGATATTCCAGTTACTCACGAACATATTGATGAGAAACGGAAAAACGATCGCACCAATAAGGATGTGAGAAATCATTTGGTGAAAATAGAACACCCGATAACTTCTATCCCGCTTGTACATCCAGCGAAATAACGGAGTGTACGCAAGGAGGATGTCGGCGATAATCGCATTGGCAAGTCCGTTGATCGCGTAGTTCAGCAAAACAACAGACAGTAAAATTCCATTCAGCTCAAAAAAGAAGAAGAAGTAAAATGCATAAAGCGGGATACCCAGCAAGAACCAAAACAGCATATTATATAAAATCATATTCCCGTTTCGCCGATAAAACATGATCGCTCCGATAAAAGCAATTTCAAGAACATACATTGCTTCCCACTGCGGCGAATCCAATACCACTACAAAAAATACATGCAGGAAGACGGCAGAAATCACCCCTGCCTTCAGTCCGCACAAGCGGAGGATCAGCAATAAAAACAAGCTGGTGAAAGAGTATGTAATTCCGAATGGAAATTGAAAACTGTATCGTTTCGCTAAAAACGCCAGGAGGAACAGCAGCGAAAAAAGGACGAGCCTCCTTAAGCCGAACTGAAGCTTTTCTCTGGTTGGTTGCATTGTTATCATCATCTGTCCTCCTCGAAACTGCCGCTTCCTATGCAACTTGTACCCGTATCTGACACCGGCATCATTCCGGTGGTAAAGCTGTTGGAGTCTGCGTAATCGAAAAAAAGTCGCTAGATTAATAAAAATGAGCAGTTGATGCCCTCTCCATTGAACAAACACTAACAAGCATTTCTCTGAATATCACACGACATTTTTTTCGCTCTTATACATTTTTTCGACATAAATCTACTTTTTTTTAGAGAATTCCGCTTTTCCTTCTTGGGAATTATTAGAAACATGCTTAGCCAAAGGGAAGGAGCAGGACGACCAACCACCTTCACTGTCACTGGCAGATTTATTTCCAATGCAGCTCGGCGATTGCCGGCCAGTCATTCCTATATACAAAAAAAGCTTTTGAGACATATTCATTGTCCCAAAAGCTCATTGCAAAACCTCGCTGCCCATTACGACTACAGCCGAAACAGCTTATCCTAAAGCTCATTTTCCATTTTTTTGTTAAATTATCCCGTTGATACAACTGATAAAGGAGGTGTCTCAAAAGGGAAAAAACCCCTTTTGAGACACCCCCCGAAGCAATGAGCGAAGCCGATGCATCTTTTCAAAAGCCGGATAGGAGTGGTTTTTTCCTATCGAGCGCGCAGCGACGAGCAAAGCTACGATGCCTTTCCCATCGAGTTGTCTCGACGGATCGTCATCGAAGCTGTGCTTGCAGAGGAAGAGACAAGCACGGAGCCATTGCCCTGATATTTTTGGCTTTTGATACAGCCTCGGTTGATGAAATTGTTAAACTTCAAAGAAATAATTGGCGACCGTTTGCTTATACCAGTAAAAGCTGTCTTTCTTCACCCGTTCCAACGTACGGTAGTTGACGTATACGATACCGAAACGCATGCTGTAGCCTTCCGCCCACTCGAAATTGTCCAGCAGCGACCATGTCATATAGCCTTTAATGTTCACTCCGGAATCCATCGCCCGGCGCAGCGCCGTCAAATGCTGTTTTAAGTAGTCGATCCGACCGGTGTCTTTCACCCGTCCGTCCACTGGCTCGTTATTATAACATGAGCCGTTTTCCGTGATGTAAATCGGAATGTCGCCGTAGTTGTCTTTCAGATAAACTAAGACGTTGTAAAAGCCCTCCGGATATATGTTCCAGCCGATATCTGTCTTTTGGTAACCTTGGTCAACACGTTCATGCTCGAACAAACCACCCTCCGACGAATAACGGCCGACGCTTCCCGTATAGTAGTTGATGCCGAGAAAATCGATTGGCTGAGAAATGATTTCCATATCCCCTTCTTGAACAGGGACAGTAACACCTACTTTTTCCTTAAACCAATCCAGTAAAAACGGAGGATACGCCCCTTTAAATACCGGATCCATAAACCACTCAATGAACCAGCCGCCGGCGCGGCGGCAAGCGTCGATGTCTTCCTGCCGGGTGCTGTATGGCTCGTTCCATTCCACGTTTGGCGCATAACCGATTTGTCCGCCTTCCACGCCGAGCTCCCGGTATTTTTTTACCGTCAACCCGTGCGCCACCAACAAGTGATGGGCAACATTCGTGGCAAGCTGAAGATCTTTAAGCCCTGGTGCATGAGCACCGATATAGTTGGATAAGTACGAGATACACCAAGGCTCGTTGAAAGTAATCCAGTACTTGATTTTTCCATTGAATTCCTTGAACATCAGCTCTGCATATTTGACAAAGTCCGCGATCGTGTCACGGTTATCCCAGCCGCCTTTATCCTGCAATGCCTGGGGTAAGTCCCAGTGGTAAAGCGTCGCCATTGGTTCGATACCGTTTTCAATTAACTTATCAACAAATTGATGGTAAAAATCAAGACCGGCCTGATTGACATCTCCCGTACCATTTGGAATGACGCGCGGCCACGCAAAGGAGAAACGATAAGTGGTGATGCCAAGATCCTTCATGATCGCGATGTCTTCCTCATAGCGGTGGTAGCTGTCGCAGGCGATATCTCCATTGTCTCCGTTAACCACCTTTCCCGGCGTTTTCGAGAATGTATCCCATATTGACGGCCCCCTGCCATCTTTGTCCGCCGCTCCCTCAATTTGATATGATGCGGTTGCAGTGCCCCATTTCATCTCTTTCGGAAATTGAATGATTGCCATAATATAACCTCCTTGCACTGTTATGCGTTTACAAAATAGATTGAAGCAGATGGAGAGACAGCAATCTGCCCAACTGCCGTTTCTCCATCAGTATACATGAAATATTCACCAATTGCCCTGCACAAATGTAACGAATTTATTAGCGTTTTCCAGCCCGTTAATACGTATTGAAAATACTTCTTACCTTTAAGCCGTTTTGCAGCGCTGCCAGCGTGACATCGCTGCCGGTTTTGTCCTTCTGCAGCCCGACTGTCACCGGCTCACCGGCCGAAATATCAAAATAATTGTCAGACAGCACAAAATCAAGCTCCGGATGATCGACTTCCACGTATTTTGCAAAGGCCGCGGCGCTGACGGTGATGTCAAAGCGCTCCGCTTGTTCGCTTACTTCCAATCGGAGTGCCGGGTCAAGGAATTCGAAGTGCTTGGCAGGAGCAAATAACACCGTCCCTTTGCTTACAACCGCACCTTCCGCATCGTACAGCTTGTACTCCAAATAGCATCTTCTCCGGTCCACTCCTTGCAGTTTATCTGTAAAATCAAGGTAAACTGCCTGTGACGCAGTAAGCCCATCGATGCGGACCGCTTCTTCTCCCTGTTCCACGATATCAGAACGGTTTGTACGCAATGCCCATGTGACCTTGCCGGAAAACGCCTCCGTAAAGTCATTGGTGACAACGATTTCCGCATCTGCTTCCCCTTCTTTCACGGAGACAAGCACCATATTAAAAAACCGTTTCGCAAAGTAATGCAGTGCTTTCCAGCGGCCGTAGTAATCAATGCTTGCCCAAGAAGCAACCGGCCAGCAGTCGTTCAGCTGCCAGTACACCGCCCCCATGGATCTGCCGAAATTCCTCCTCCAGTGTTCGACGCCGTACTTAATCGCTTCCGCCTGCAGAATTTGCGATGTGTAAACAAGGGAATCAAGGTCCTTCGGGTATTTGAAGTTCTCTGATAAATAGTACAGAATTTTACCGTTTGCCGCCCCGTTCTTTTGATGCTTTTCCATCACATAGCTGAAGATGTTGCGATCTTCCGGTTCGGTGAATGTGTCGATCGTTTTCATTGCCGGGAACGACTGGAATCCGAATTCAGAGACAAACCGGAAGTAAAACTTGCGATATTCCGTGAACGGCTTTAAGCCGTGCCACACATCCCAATAGTGCACATCACCGACATTCTCGTCATTCGGCTGATGGAAGCTGCCGCCCGATGACGGCGATGACGGCCAATAAAATGTTTGCGGATCGAAAGCCGCAACTTCTTCGGAAATCAACGATTCAAACAGCTTTAGATAGTCCTCACGATGCTTTTTCGTTTTCGGAAAGCCCCAGTCCACCCAGGCAGTTTCCAGTTCATTGTTTCCACACCAGATGCTGAGGCAGGCATGGTGGCGAATACGGCGGACATTATCGCGCACCTCTTCACGGACGGTTGCCGCAAACTCCTCGGATAAGTCGTATACCGCACATGCAAACATGAAGTCCTGCCACACAAGCAAGCCATATTGATCACACAGTTCAAAAAAATAGTCATTTGGGTAGTTGCCGCCGCCCCAGACACGAATCATATTGTAGTTGGCAGCGACGCAATCCTGAATCAGCCGTTCGGTGCGTTCGCGATTTGTTCTTGCCAGAATATTGTCCTCAGGGATATAGTTCGCACCTTTGGCGAAAATCGGAATGCCGTTTACCCTGAAATAAAAGGACTGTCCCCACTCATCATCCTCCTGCACCACTTCGATTGTCCGCAGTCCGATGGTGTATGATTTCACATCGGCCACCTTGCCGTTACTGAGAAGCTCTATCTCCACTTTATAAAGCGGCTGGCCTCCGTATTGCACCGGATACCATTTTTGCGGATTTTCCACAGTGAGCGACAGAAGCATATTTTCGCCTGAAGAAACTTCCCTCACTTCGTGAATGAGTTCCCCGTCTGGATCAAACACTCTTGCAACTGCCGCTGCGTGACTGTCGGACAAACATTCTTTTTCCACCGCGACATTCAGACGGACGCTGTCCTTCTCATGAATCTGAGTAATGTATATATCGTCCAATCTGGCACCTGTAAACCCTTGAAGCGACACGCTTTTCCAGATGCCCGCATCCGGAAGCTGCGGGCCCCAGTCCCAGCCGAACATACTGTGCGCTTTACGGAGATGCGGGAAGCCTTCGACCGCGTCTTCCACACCCCAGATCGGAATTTCTTTCTGCTTTTTCTCTATATATTGAAGCGGGGAGAGCAGCACTACGCGCAGCGTATTTTCTCCCTGATTCAAAATATCCTTTACGTCTATCACATAAGTGCGGTGCATATTATCCGCGCGGCGCAGCAATTGATCATTCAGATAAATTTCCGCTACGGTATCGATCCCTTCAAACACGAGGCGGACAACGTCGTTTGCCAGAAGCTCTTCCCCAGCGTGAAACATTCTCTGATACTCGTAATCAAAGGCGGCTAGCGCCCTTACTTTCTCTTCGTTATCGCGGTAAAAAGGGTCCGGCATCTTGTTCAACTGAAGCAAATCAGCATATACTGATCCCGGTACCGTACCGGTTAGCCAGGTGTCCTCCCCTATTTTACGAAATTCCCATGTGCCATTTAATGTCAATCTCTGCATGCTTTCCCTCCACTCACATCATTTTGTCTGAATCACAACATCATCCGGCCGGTAGACAGTTGTGATGTTCCCGCCGCTGTCCGTTGCAAAGAGAACGGACCGCTCCTTTTCCAACATAAATGAATACACTTTTTCCGTGTCAGCATCGCTGATCTGTATATCCGCATTTGTTCCGTATTCGGATACAAAAATAAATAAATTCCCGTTGTCAAACGCCAGTTTTTTCCCGTATACCCCCGGCAAATCGCCGCCTTGGAGCCAATGAAACTCCTGTTTGACGCCAGCCCAGGCAAGCGCATGCGAGTACAGTTCTCTCAACGGCTCCTGCCGCTCATTCAATTCCACCGGCAGCGGGCACCAGAGCAGCTTTCCTTTCCCTACCTTGAATTCGCGCAGTTCATTAACACCCAGCTCCGAGCCCTGATCACCCAGCAGCACTTCCTTCGATACTTCGGCAATCTTGCGGTCCCCAAAGCCGATTGACAGCAATTTGCCGTTCAATAAAAGCGCTTCTTCCCGCCGGACATTCCTGATTTTCGTGGTGCCGATGACATTTGCGAACCGCGCCCCATCATATTTCCAATATTCATCCAGCCGAATCGGGCCGGTGAATAACACCGCTCCCCCGCCATTCATATACGATGTCAGTTTTTCCGCTGCTTGTCTGCTGAAATGATGCGCACTTGGCACGATGACAAGCTTCGGCGGCTGGGGGTGATTGAGCAACGCACCCAGATGATATTCGCCAAATGCGCGCAGATGGATATTTAAATCGTAGGAAAAAATTCGCGTTAGTCTCGTCGTTGCCTCAAACGCCAGCTTTCGATTGGAAAAATCGTTGGCATACGGGAAGATCACCGCTGTCTCCTCCAGCCGCCGGTTGACGAATAAATCTCTCGTTTCGCCGATGAAGCGGCCGAAATCGTAGGAAACATCGGCTTCCGGCTTTTCCGTTCCGTCGGCGCGCAGCGCGCCGATATTGGATTCATTTACATTATTCATATAGAAGTTCGTATTCCAGAGCCATTGCACCGCTCCGGCAGCGCCGGTGGAAAAAGCGTAAGCGTACTTCCGTTCCAGTATGTTGCGAAGCTCTTCCTCCGTGCGTTTGGCGGTGCCGTCAGGGTTTTCCACATACATAATGCCCGTTTCCTGGACAAGGTTCGGCTTATTCGCCGTCTTTGTGAACACGCCGTCCCAAACAAGCTGGTCCATCATCCACCATGTGTGATTCGTTGTATAATCCACGACGCTTTCATAAAAAAACGGCGTCGGCCGCTGCGATCGCAACGCTTCATCCTGGCCCACCGTCACCAAGTGATTTCCTGTCATCGACTTGATTGTATCCGCAAGCTGCCCCGCCCATTGATTGTGCATCTCCATCGTAAACAATGTGTAGTCGAGCCAACGGATGTTTTTTGTTGGGCGGCGCATATTTTGAACGTCGAAGCTGATGTCTTCTTGCTCCGGAATCTCCATCGCATCAAAATCCGGCAGTTCCTCAGGAGTCATATTCCATTTTTCCTGAACAGCCCGTAGCGATGAATATTTCGCTTTTACCCAAGAAATAAACGCCTGCTTTTCGTAGGTGTCCTTCAATGGCTGCGGCCCGGAAAAAATCCGATCCGGATCGAACAGCGACGGCTCATTGATGAGATCCCAATGAATATTCGTCGTCTGTTTATGCCGGGAAACAATTGCGGCAATGAAACGTTTTTGCGCCTCAATGCTTCGCGGATCAAGGTAAGGATTCGTCCCTTCCCAGGCCTCCGGAGTAAAAGCAAAGAAATCGAAGCAAAGGTCAATATCATATTTTTTTGCCGTAAGAACAAACGCATCGACAGCGCGCAATACTTCCTCATAAGGGTGGCCGTCAATAAACATGAGCTGACGGTATCCGGTCCACACACCTGTGCGGATATGGTTGATTCCCGCTTTCTTCATCTGCGCCATATCCTTATCCCAGACAGAGACATTGGGCAACCATAAATATTTGCGGGAGACGTCGGATGTCATATATGTCATCCCGACAATCGGATACGGACGTCCATCCTTTTCAAAGTAATCCCGGTTCGCTTTTAACGGAGCTCCCGCCTGCAGCAGTTGTTCTGAATATCCCCAGAAACCTTGACGGAAGCGCCTGACTTCACCTGCGCTGGATCGGGCGGTACCGTTAACGGCATAGTACCCCGGCTGTATCGAAAATGACAGTGTCATCCGTTCCACCAGCAGCTCTCTCGATGCAGGCAGGGTCAAGGTCCGTGTGTCGCACACTGGTTTTGATGATTTATCAAGTACATTAAAGGAAATTTCCCATGTTTTTCCCACTGCCGAGCAAGCAGCGTTCTTTATCAACGCCAGGCTTTGCAGTTGAACGGAAACGGTCGGGGTTTCTCCGGGGTAATAACATGCATAACCTGGTTTTATCCAAATTTCCGTGACTCCTTCTGCACAATAAGCAGCAAGCGAGATTAGCAGCTGGAAGCCATCCTTCTTCCAAAATCGATCCGTCAGCTGCTGATTTACCAATATCCAGCGACCTCCGGCAAACTGTCCCTTTGTATTTTCAACCAGTACAACGGGCGCTGCCACTTCGCGCCCGCGTTTGGAAATCCCTTTGAGCAGCGGATAAATGTGGGCGTCCATCGGGCCACCGGACCCGTTCTCATGCGGAATATCCCGCGTTTTTGTAAAATGAAGAATCAATCCGTATGTTGATTGAATATCGAACAGCTGCTCTTTTCCTTGCAGCAGCGGATACTCGTCAGCGCCGGCGAGCCGGTGTATCGGGGCGCTTTTGACAGTTAATGCTTCATGGATGTTCAATTGCTGGTGGTAGGCTGTCTGCTCCTCCTCCTCCATCCACCGACCGTCCTCCTGATAAACAGGCACCCGGAAAGGCGCGGCACCGATAGAAATCCATCCGTTTCCCTGCCGTAAATAGTATATAATCGCCGCCCATGCCTCTTTCGGAAAATATCGCCCATGCAAATGGATGAAACAGCTGACATTTTCCGCCGACAAAGCCGTTTTCAGGTTGTGCGCATCGACAACACTGACATTCGGAAGTGCTTTCAGCTGATCGATATCCGGTCGGGTCCCGTCATAAGGAAACGCAGCATCGTAAAAGATGATTATTTTTGTTGACATATCACAACTCCTTCTACAGCTTTCCATATGTATTTTTTACATACATACGCTATCATGGCGAAAGCTGCCCTTTCTTCTTCCCTCCGAAAAAAGCTGTCATGCTGATTCTGCAAGTGACTGAAATAGTACAATATATTTTTCAACGGCCGCAGTACTGCAGTGGTGTAATTTTGTTGACGCGGCGGCAGCGAGGAAATCGCGGTACCCGCGGTTTCCGACACCGAAGCTTAGTCCTTCACCGCTCCTTCTGTAATCCCCGCAATGAATTGTCTATTAAAGATCAGGAACACGACCAATATCGGAAGTGTCGCCATGAACGTTCCCGATAATATCATCGAATAATCCGTATAATAAACATCATTGAGCGTTCTTAGCGCAATTTGAATCGTGTGGACGCTGCGATCCTTTAATACAACTAGCGGCCACAGAAAGTCGTTCCAAGTGCCCATGAAAGTGAAAATACCCAGTGTCGCCAAGCCCGGACGGACAGCCGGAAGCACGATATTCCAGTAGGTTCTGAAGTTACTGCAGCCATCGATTCTCGCCGCTTCAATCAGCTCAAACGGGACGGAGGACGAGATGTATTGTCTCATCCAGAAAACTCCGAACGCCGTTACCATCGCAGGCACGATAACCGCTCTTAAGTCATCAAGCCACCCCAATTCGCTGATGATCATAAAGTTTGGAATAAGCCCGAGCTGAGGCGGAATCATCATCGTCGCCAACAGGAAGATAAACAACCCGTCCCGACCTTTAAACTGCAGTTTGGAAAAAGCAAAGCCGGCTAACGAACAGAAAAACAATACAGATAAAGTAACCGCACCCGATATAATAAACGAATTCAACAGCGCCCCAAAAAAGTCGATTCGTTCAAAAACCTTGGCCGCATTGTCGGCAAACGAGGTTCCCGGAATGACTGCGGGCGGAAATTTATTGATGGCATTCGTTGAATTGGAGCCGATGACATACATCCAGTAAAAAGGAAACACCGACAACAGAGCACTGACAATTAAAAAGAAATACAACACGATTTTCGATAATTTTTTTTCTCCGACTTCCTTCATGATTGTCTGCCTCCTTTTTAAGTTGATTTGATTTTCTTCGTCAGGAATACATTGACCAGCGAGAACAGAATAATGATAAAGAACAGCAGCCAAGCAATTGCAGCAGCGTACCCGAACGAGAATCGCGTAAACGCTTCTTCATACAAATATAATGTGACTGTCAATCCTTGATAGTTTCCACCGACGCCAAACAGCATCGGCTCGGCAAAAATTTGCAGACCGCCGATTGTCGATTGAAGGACGGTAAAAATAATGATCGGTTTCAGCAACGGAATCGTAATCGAAATTAATTGTTGAATTTTGTTCGCGCCGTCAATCGTCGCCGCTTCATACAAGTCCTTCGAAATACTCTGCAAGCCGGCAAGATAAATAATCGAGTTATAGCCTACCCAGCGCCACATCACCATCGTGGAAATCGCCACATGCGTTCCGAAATAAGAGCCTCTCCAGTGAATCGGATCAATTCCGAACAGAGACAACACGTAGTTGATAATTCCGTATTGAGTACCGAACATCGCGGAAAACACAATCGCCACCGCTACGACGGAAGTGACGTTTGGCATAAAAATGCCTAAGCGAAAAATTGCCTTTCCTTTTAAAAATGCCTGGTTCAGTAAAAAAGCAATAATAAGAGCAGCAATTAACTGCGGGATGGTAGATATTAACCAAATGCTGATTGTATTTCCAAGCGCCTTCCAAAATAACGGATCATCGGTAAACAACAGACTATAGTTTTGAAAACCGACGAATTCCCTCGTCCCGAGAATATTCCAGCGGTGAAAGGAAAGATACGCTGTAAACAGCAACGGAAACACTCCAAAAATGCCAAACAAGATAAAGAACGGCGATACAAATAAATATCCGGAGCGTCGGTCATTGACCTTCTGGCTGTACCGTTTTTTCGGCCTTTTCGGTTGTGCTGGTTGAATGGTTTGATCACTAGCCATTATAAAAACCTCCTAACATATAAGGGCATGTTTAAAAATGATTTCCTGTAAAAGAAAACAGGAATGTGAACCTTCGACGTCGCTCACTTCTGGTGAGCGACGTCGAAGACGCCACATCCTTGTTATCAATGACTGTTTTTGTCCAAGGCTGCTTATCAGGAAATAAGCAACAGCCGGATGTACCGCAACAACAAATTTTGAAAAAAAAGAGGCTGACAAAGCCTTGCCATCGCAGCACAATATCAGCCTCTTTTTTGTTTCACTACATCTTTGCTATGACATTATCTTGCAATTTGACGTTTTGCTTCATCGACAGCACTTTCCCAAGCCTGATCCGGATCTGTGCCGTCTTCAACCGTTCCAAGTGCATCCTGCATCAGCTGGCTGATCGGGTCGTGCATCGGCCCTTTTATGCCGGCAACAATCTGCTCGGCAGCTTCAGCATAAATAGCTCCTAAGTCAGGACGAGTAAAGAATTCATCGGACAGTTCCTGAATGGAAGGTTCATCATAAACCGCCGGCGTAGATGGAAACGGACCGCTGTTTTCAAAAATTTGCAACTGCTGTTCAGGTGCCATCACCCATGTAATAAAGTCATATGCCGCCTCAGCGTTTTCCCCTTGCTTCGGAAGCGTCAGGAAAGATCCGCCGAAGTTACCGGAGCCTTCCGGCATGAAAGTAATATTCCATTGACCTGCGGTATCCGGCGCATCGTTTTTAATATTCTGCAGCATCCACGGCGGCAAGAAAACGGTTGCGAAATCTCCAGCGGCCAACGCTGCACCCCACTCGGTTGTATGTCTGTTGATGTTCATGGAAATATCTTTAGCGCTAACTGCAAGATCCCATGCTTTTTTGTTTTGTTCACTGACGTCCCCGACAAAATTTCCATCTTCATCAAAATATTGAATTTCTCCTTGTTCAAGGATCGCTAAATATAAGTCGGAAATGGTGTTGAACATTTTTACACCAGTAGCATCATTAAGCTGCTTACCAACTTCAATATAATCTTCCCAAGTGCTCATCAATTCAGCAACTTCATCAGGATCTGTCGGCAGGCCCGCTTCTTCAAACAAGTCCATGCGGTAAGCCATTACCATCGGACCTACGTCCGTAGGAATCCCGATCATGAAATCACCCTCAACATTGTTTGCCTGCTGCCATTTCCAGTCAAGATAATTGTCCTGCAAATCCGCAGCACCAAAGTCATATAAGTTATAGAAATGCTGGCTGTTCTCTTTCATTCTGTCCAGATAACCTTCATCGACCGCCGAGATATCCGGTGCACCGGAACCGGCGGCAAGTGCAGTAATCAAGTTTTGATGAACATCACCATAATCTGCTTCTTGAATATTAATCGTTATCCCGGGGTTGTTCTCTTCATATTCACTTGCTAAATCCTGAAGACCAAAACCTGGCCAAGCCCACAATGTCAGTTCAACTTCTCCGGCGGCCGCATCGTCGCCGCCGTCATCTGCTGTATCGCCGTCAGTTGTGTCACCATCATCATCGCCGCCACAAGCAGCTAAGCCAAAAGCAAGTCCAAGACCGGCAAACGTTAGACCAATTTTTTTTGCGAAACTTTTATTCACTTTATTGCCTCCCCTTTTTGTTATTATTGTTATTTAAGTTTGTTATCTTACGCTGTTAATGATACCACCAGGACAAAAAAATGTAAACGCTTTTTCTTTAATTATTTTTGTAAATCTTTTTCGTAATTCACAACGAACATTGAAAATTAAGGTTTTATTCACATGAAAATGCATAGTCCAGAAAGTTATTTAGTTATTTTTGTTATTGATTTTTACGGATTTTTAATTGGATCACCTGTTTGACATCAGCTGAAGAAAAAACTGTCCTTCGTGCGTTCCAAAAGAAGGCGAAGCAAGCCGGTAAAATAACAATGCGGTAGTCTCGGGCAGCGAACTGTACGCGTAAGTGCGTAAAAAACAGCACTAACGACGACATATGCCGGCAGTGGTTTCGGGTTTTTTGAACTTTCTTCATTAAGAACATACCATGTTTAACAAAACAGTGGTTCCACACATCGCGGCGGCTTAAATGCCTGCCGGAATCACAGCTGTTTTTTTATAGAATCCGGCGGCTTCCCGCACATTGTATTGCGGCAACTGAGAAAAGCGAGAGCTGCCATTTGGAACCACTCCGGTACTAAGCAATGGCTTCTTCCCTGCAGGTCAACACTTGTTTTTCATGAAATCAAAGCAAATGCTCTCTTAATCATCCGTACGTACTGTTATTGTTGCCTCACGATAAAAAAATATTCCATTGTAAGGACGTGTTTCATTAAAAAGGGGGCAAGTCATCACTTTAGCAGTTAGAACTTTACAGCGAGGATGCCGCTATCCATGAAGCGGCTCTCCAGCGGCAACGGCGGTGGAAAATACTAATTGGTATATAATAGGTGGTTTTCATTTATACAGTGAAATTTCCATTATTTTTGATTTAACCAAAAGCAAGCTGTTTTAAATATGGTAAATTAAGTAATAACATCTTGCTTTCGAAGTCCATTTCTGCCTTTCAGCAATATTCTTGAAACGCGAAGCTGTCGCGAGTACCCGCACCTGCCAGGCATTTCGTGCATAAGAAGCATTCATAAAAACAAAGGTACTAAAAAGTACAAACCGACTTTATCAGGTGCTTTCATTTTGGCTGCAATAGCTTCGCGCGTAGCTTAGAAGCTCCGGAAAATGAAAAAAAGCGCTGTGTTCAGCGCCTTCAAAAAACTAGCCTAGTTATTCTTTGTTTTTCCTTCGTCACTTCGGCAGCCCGACGGAATCTCTGATAATCGTTTCACAGGAAACAAGGATTTTCTCCGCAGGATATTCCACATTTCTGATCCGCCAGAACAGCTTGCTCACCGCCCGCTTTCCAATTGCTTCCTTTAACACTTGCACAGTTGACAGCGGTGGCGAGAGGCTGGAAACATGGTCCAGGTTATCAAAGCCGGTGACAGAGCAATCCCCCGGCACGGAATAACCGGACTCCTGCAGCGCTGCCATGATTTGCTCGGCAATTTGATCGTTCGCACAAACAAAGCCTGACGGAAGCGGAACCGACTTCTTCCGCCACTGGTCCAGCTGCTTTTTAAATCTCATGCTTAACATCGTACCGTCATCATATTCCATATTCAATAGACAGCTCTTCGGATTACAGGCATCATAATGCTTCTCCAGCGCAGTGCGAAAGCCGATCCAACGATCATAAAAGCTGCGTGAATAGTTAATATCCCCGATAAACTTCAGCTCTTTGTGCCCCAGGCCGATTAAATGCGACGTAACTTTGAAAACGCCATCAACATTATCCATAAAGATCGAATCAGCTTTAATCAGCGGATCTTCATGATCCACCATCACAAACGGCACTTGATGCTTGCTCAACTGCAGAAGCATTTCCGTAGCTACAAGGCCGACGGTTATAATGCCTAACAAATTGCTGGTTTTTACGCTGTCAGATAAATTGTTTTGGCTGGAGATAACGACCACGCCGATTCCGAGATCTTCCAGCTCATCAATGATGCCGTTAAAAATTTTGCTCCAGTAATTCGACTCCACATTTTGATACCGGTGATTCGGCATCACAACCAGTACAAAACCATTATGTATGCTTTTATACTGATCTTCCTGTATGTTTTCACCGGAGTTTTCCTTGAAATACCCCAGCTGTTTTGCAACAAAAAGTATTTTCTGCCTGGTGGCTTCACTGACCCCAGGTTTTCCGTTTAAGGTTTTTGATACAACATATTTGGAATAACCGGCTGTATCTGCTATTAATTGCATCGTCACCTTCTTTTTACTCATTCAATCCATCACCCATTCCGACATCAGCAAACTTATGTTAGCTTTGTTATTATCATGTATTAGTATATCATTTCTGCACAGCAATGTAAGAATATTTTTTACAGATGTTCGGCATTTTTTTGTTATTAGTGAATTTGTAAAATTTTCCTTAACGCGCGAAGAAGTTCGTATTGAACGTCGCTAAAAGGAAGTTATTGGATTTTTATAGCGTTTGCCAATACGATCGGTTTTTATCTTTTTGCACTTATAGAAAAAAGTCTAAGAAAAATCTCACTCGAAGCTGGCGGGAAAAATTTTTCTTAGACTGGCTGAACCATTTGGTTTACTGTCTTTTAGCCGTGGGCGGCAAGAAATGCCGTTTCCCCGGTAAGGGATGATCCCATTAGCGTTTGATTAGGCTTTCAATAAATTGTACACTTCTTCATCAAGCTTTTTCGCCAATTGCGGATCATACGTTTTTTCGAATTTCGGCTCCACCGTAATTTTGCCGCCATAAAAAATAACATCCTCGACCGATTCCACATCTACTGTGACAACGCGCAATTTCATCGTTTTCTCAATCACATTGGAGACTGCCGCTATTCCACGAATGGAGTAACAGCTGCCCGCAGCAATTACTCCCAATGTCACATTCGGATTTTCCTGGAGGTTTTTCGCCGTATGCGCGTTATGCCCGACGGCAAATTTCACCTTGCTACCTTCCGGGTGAGCATATATCCATGAGATAACAGCTAAGTCAGGGCGTTGCGTGGCGTGGTCAATCGTCACCACCGAGACAATTTTCTCCTCTTCCAAAGCTTTTACCAGTTCCGGACTTAACGTATTGTCAGCTTTCGCCATCTTGATTCCCCTTTCGTTATTATATCCTCTATTTATTTTCCCTTATCCTCAGTCCATATTATACCCGTTCTCCTCATTTATAAAAAGAAGAACCAAGCGATTCTGCCGAGCTTCTCAATGCATGTCATGGCGCTTCGATTGCCAAGTAACGTTCATTTGTCTCCGGGGCTCCTTCTTGTTTCAAAAGCAATAAAGTTTACGGAAACAACGTATCTTTAAGTGTTTGTTCAAAAAGATAAAAAGCAATCTTTTTGAACAAAAAAGTTATTGACAAATTCGCCTATATAATGTAAGTTATTTACATATATAGCTGTGTGATCTAACAATTCATAAACTTTCATTTACAGATATAAAAAGGTAAATCGTCTGCGGTGAACATTTGGAAGCGGAAAGTAAGCAGCAATGCTGTAATTGTTTAGTAGGAACAGGGACGCAAAACTATTTTCTGCACCCGTGGCGTTATAACCGACGGTGCGCTGCTGCACATCTTGTTCCTTTTTCCACATTTAAGCCGGCTGTGAACCTTTCAGATAAAATTGGAAACTTCATTCCTACTTTTTTCTCCTATTCTATGAAAAATATTCTTCAAGAATCGATATATATAAGTTTTATTCAGAAAAACCGCTTTTTACCTTTTTGTACGTGTTCAACAAGAGGAGATAACAGTGCCAAGAAAGGCCGAGGAACGGCAGTCGCGAACAGCGGCGCACTCACAGAACGCAGGCGAGCAGCAGCTAGAGAACACACCCAAGAAATTCGCAGGTACTGTTCCCCGCTTTTTTTAAACATCCTCTTGCAGACTAACACATTTCAATAACAGGCATCTTTATCTACCTTACTTCATCTCAAAGCAGGGGTAACAAACGAGAAGCTGTTCACCTCCATAGATATCTGCCGTAGAAAAGAGAGGTAGCTCACACCAAGAAAAAGGGAGGTGGGTTCTTTTTTTGGTCGGTTGCGCGGCTAATAACAGATTATGTTGAGGAGGAGATTTTAAGAATGAAAAAAATGACAGTTTCTTTCCTTTTGATAACGGTTACTTTTTTTATGCTGGCTTATCCGTTTACTGCAGCAGCAGATTCCGGGACATCCGATTCGATCACTTCCGAGAACGCAACAATGGATGATATGCCTGAATTTTTACGGCCATCTGTTGAATGGGTCTATCATCAACGAATGATTCCGGAAGGGACACCCGGTTATCCAAATCTGATTTTTGATCAAATTATATGCCGGAAATGGAACGCTTCATTACGTGGTGCGTTGGCAGTCGCCTAAAAATCTGACATTGGAACAACGCCGGAAAATCGAAGCAATGATACATCGTCAAGTCAATCATTGGACAAGCGCTTTGATAGGATATGACGGCTGGCCCTACGGTGAAATTCCCGTCAAAGTCGTAGGCTGGGCAGTCGCCGATGCTTCACAAATTTTAGACAGACAACCTGACGAAATAGTCTATACTGACTATATTTTTGATGACTTAAGCAGAACAGATCCGCGAATCCCTGAGAAACTACCAATCGCCCCTAGTGAATTGTCGAGATTTGAGAATTTTAGAAACCCAAACTATTCTTATCCCGGCGGTTTAGACAAGCGATTTGATATGTATCTCTGGGCCACGGAAAGTTTTGGCGGCGGAGCCGGCGGAGATTGGGGGCAACGACAGTCGGATGATTATATTCTAAGTACCCTCGATTTAGATCAAGTTACGATTGTTGCCCATGAGCTCGGTCATGGTTTTGGACTGCCGGATTTTTATCAAGACCACGAGTGCCCGCCAGGAGGTTTTCCTTTGCCGACGATTATGTGGGCCGGTAACTCTTCAACAATTGACAGAAGATATCCGGTGTACGGCAACTGGCCTGAAACCGGCGTCCAATGGGTTCAGTACACTTTTGATCAACATTATACGATTGTTCAATCTGATGTATATTGGTTTAAAGACAACTTAGGTATCGATGTCCCCAATTCTTACAGAATCCTGTATCTTAATAGAGGTCAGTGGGAGGAGGTCGGCGGCCCTGTTGGACTTGGCACGAAATAAACAAGTTTAACACGACAACCTTTTCCCCTGTAAGCACAAACGCAATCCGGCTTGAATTTCTATCCGATACAACATCTACAGGTATACTAGAGTGGAAAGTGCCGGCTAATAAATAATGATCTTGGGTTTGCAGGGAATGGCCATGGTTTTTCCCTGTAGACAATTCACATGAATCAGAGGAGGATGAGTTCATGCTCCTTGACTTGTACCGTTCTCTCACAGCCGTTTTTATTATCAATCTATTGGCAAACCCACAATTGGGGTAATATCAATACCGTACTTCAGTAATATAGATTGCAACAAACCAAAAAGTAATAGGATGAAAAAACCAAGAAGCATAGACATTATCCCTTTCACACCAGCTATTAAAAAGTTTTCTTTTTCTTCGATAACACGATACAGACCAGAGCCTGTTGCAACCATAATAAATACAGCAAGACCTTTTACAGGCACTAAGTATATAAGACTCGGTACTCCGGTTATGTGTAATGAAACCAAATATCCAACAATATACAGGGGAATATAAAATCGTGCTTTCTTTTTCCACATGAAACTCCCTCCTCACTGCTCCGCATTAATCGTCGTAATTACTATATCAATGCCTCCGGAAAACATTCCAAACTACAATACTGGGAAATATCGTGGATTTTCCCTGCGGATTGTTTGCATGAGGCGGAGGGAGAGAAGTTCATGCACCATGACTTGTACCATTTTATCAGTTTGCTATTTTCACGGTATACCGATAAACGGCGTAATATCTATACCGAATTTTAATAATACAGAATACATAAAAAAAAGAATTAGAAGGATTAACAGACTAAAAAGGATGTTTTTTAAACTTTTAAGACAAACTAATAAATAATTTTCTTTTTCTTCGATAACACGGTACAGAGCAGAGCCTGATGCAACCATAATAATCACAGCAATACCTTTAACAGGCACTAAGTATATCAGACTGGGTACTCCGGTTGCGAACAGCGAAAACACATAGCCCATGATATATAGGGTGATATAGTATTTTGCTTTCTTTTTCCACATGAAACTCCCTCCTCACTGTTTCGCATTAATCGTTGTAATCACTATATCAATGCTGCCCGACAACATTAAGCCAGTATTAATTTGAACCGTTTTATATAACAAACCAGTTTCGGTCATATAGTTGATCGTTATATTCTTTATACTTTTATCAACAACTTTATATCCTATTTTGACACCTTCCTGTTGCACTCGGAAGAAGCCGATAGAACTATAAGTGGTTCTTACTGTTGCCGTTGCAAGCTGATAGCCGGAAATCCCTAAACATAATGTGGTAACACCGAGTTGATAGTAATTGTAATACTCTTCCCCATGATCCGGTGAAGCAGTCTCGAAAACATTTTTTATGACATTGTATTCCCCTTTATCATTTCCAGCGAGGGCATTCCATGCCTGACTCCCCCCTGCTACGACATTATTAAAACCATCAACAAACAACAGACCGCCTGCTCCGATGGTGATTCCTGCCAATAGGCCCCCAGAAGCGGCGGTACCGCCTGTAGCCAAAATTCCTCCTCCAGCCATTTGAAAGCCGCCTCCTGCGAGCTTCAACGCCCCCCAGCCGACTTCCTCCCAATCTGTCCGTTCATAAAAATCTGTCACGCCAATCCAGGCATTGTTGGCGGTTTCGGCTGTCCAGTCCCAGGCAGCGTTCGCTGTTCCCACTGTCCAGTTCGCCGCTCCAGTTGGCGCCGGCTACAGCTTCTTTCGTCCAGTCCTTCACTGCTTCGTTCCCTTTCCCCATGTTATACGCATAAGGGAGAGTTTGTACCGCGGTCTTCGCCATCAGCTGTTTTAAATAATCGCCGCTCAGCACATTATGAGCCAGTCGTTTTATCGGCGGTGTCTTTACCTGAAAGTGCCCGCGGCTGGCGTTCCGATAGACCCATTGGATACCTCCCATAGTCTGCCGGAATATTTCTTGTAGATAATCGCTGTTTAACACATGGTACAGTTGCTGCTGAATTCCGACCACGCCGTCTGTTTTTGCCGCGTTTCGCAATTCAGCCATGACCGCCGCCAATGCCTTCACATCGCATTGAAGTCGTTCTTTGACAGAGCCGCCGAGCAAAGCAGACAGTCCGCCACTGTTCCGGACATCCTTCGATGCCAGCGCGTCTCTGGTGAATTCTGTGTCAAAAATGTCCGTTCCTTTGATGCCTGTAACAACATCCTTTAAGGCAAGGATATCCTGTTTTGTCGTGCTGTGCTGAAAATTGGTGAACCGGGTTTCTCCCTTTTCCGCGCCTGCCTGGTGAACGGCTTTTTCAAGGAAATACAGAAGCTCTCTGGTGTTGTCAATATCACGTCTTCCTTCTCTTGTAAAAGTAAATACGTTTTGATCAAGTTTTGTGATGCCATGTTCCACTTCCCATTTCGCAGCGGCGACAGGAGCCAACGGAGGTGCGGCGGCACTGGTAATATCGCTGACTCCTTGAATGGTGTACTGAATCGCTTGCTGGATATCTTCTATTTTTCTGAATTCTCTATCGATCTCCGTCAGGGTATCTTGTAAATAATTACTCTCAATCACCGCCGCAGGATGCGTATCGACATTTGCCCGAAACGACTGGATGTGTTTATCAAAGCTTTGTTGAAGTTCTCGAAATAATTGCTGAAAAGCAGTCAGGATCGTTCCATGGGTTTCGGTAAAATAAGCTTTCGCAGCATCCGCCGTCCGCCCTTTAAACGTGTCCATTGACTAAATATGATCTATAGCCGACTTGATATCAGTCATCGCTTCTATTAGACTTTCTATTTCTGACCGCAGTTCATTGGAAAAATCAATTACCTCGGAAATATCCACTTTAAGTCCCATGCGTTCGCCCTCCTTTTAAACGTGCAATCGCTGCGGTTCGTTGCGTACACTGTTATTCCGCCTTGCTAACTGCTCATCGTTCTCCCGCATTGTCTCCACTGTGTCACTTAACACTTCGCTGTCTTCTTCCAGTAACAACCGATACTTTTCCAGCAGCTTCATCGATTGGTTAACTGTCTCCAAATCAGCGGTAAACGGAGGTATATTCGTGTTTTTAAAGCCTTGCTTCGCGTTGAATTTCGTATGTAAGCCGGTGAGGGAGCCTCTCAACTTATTCACACCGGCGCGTATCTCGCTTATATTAACAGCGACTTCTTTTCCCATGACGTTCCGTTCACTCCTTTTGAACCTGTGCTTGTCTGATTTGATTATCCAAGGAGGAAAGGGATGCTTGCAGACCGCTTAAGCTGTTCGTATAATACAAGTTACTTTGCTCCGCGCTTCGCAAATCTGCTTCCAGCTCGTCCCTGGTAGCAACCGTCTTTTGCAAAAAATGATTGACATTGCTCCGGTATGTCGAGTATCGCCGGACAAACGCTGTTTCGTTCGCCCCTTTCCAGCTGCTCGTATCCACGGAAAAACGGTCGATCTTTCTTTTCGTTGTTTCCAAATCAATGATATCTGTCTGTATACGATTGACAGCCGTCCGAAGTCTCGTTATTTTATCAGCCAGCTGCGATAATTGACTCCTGGAATAACGAATGTCCTGCATAACAGCAGACTTTTTCGTTAGCAGATGACTGAGGTTTCTGCTGTTCATTTCCCATCCCCCCAATTCCGATATCGTGATTGTCAGTGCGTTCAAAAAGGAGGAAACCCGATATTCGCAAATAACGAAGCTTGCGTGTAAAAAAGATGTGACAACACAACGACGACAGTGTTTTCCTGCCTTTAAAAACATTGCCCGAAAAATAAACATAAGCCGCACAACGTATATCGTGCAGCTCGTAAAAGAAAATCGACACAAATTTTTTAGTGCCGGTGGTTTTTTTGCCAGAACGCATTATTAAACACCCGACACAAGGAAATCTTCTTTTCTATTGAACCGCTGTTTCTTTTTCTTAAAGAAGTGCGTGCTATTTATATTCCGCATTCCCTGTTTCATGCCATTCATATGTTTTACCTCTTGTGCTACTTTATGGTAAATAGCAGATTTTGCATTGTCAATCTATTTCTCCATCATTTTACAAAATACGCATATAGAACCATGACAAATGGTTTATTTCAATCTTACCTTTTCGATAATCTTCCTATATCACGCGAATCCTTTCTTCCTTTTAGAGATCGTGATCAATGGAGTGAACAGCAAACAGAAATAAGCTGTCAGCACCCGTAGTAAAAAATATAAAAAACCTGTCTCAGCTATTACTGAATACAGGTTTTTTATGAATGCAACAAGAATTACCGCCGCTGCCAAAAACTTTTTTTTATAGAACAGTTTATTTGCTTTTTCTCAACCTTGAAACGAAAGGATTGCCGCCAATCCAAAAACGCCACGGGTATTCCTTTGCTTCGCCGCTGTTTTCGATGCCGATTCTCGGACCCGTAATGACTTCGAACGACTCTGGTTCCCAGCCTTCCGCAATCAAAAGCGGGGGGTGTGTCAATAAGCGCCCGTAATCAGTTGGATCAATTCCAAGCGCCTTCGTTAATTTTCCCGGTCCGTTTGTCAGCTCCGTTTCTTTCTTCATCCGGTTACGGCGAAGATGCATGAGCTCCCGGCCTTCATAAGGCTCCACCGCCCTGATCAGCACCGCCTCTGGATGTTCCGCCGCCCCGCTTACAACATTTACAAGGCAATGGGTATGCATCGTATATGTGTATGTATGCCCGGGCGAAGCATACATCATTTCCGTTCTCGCCGTTCTGCGATCATTGTAACTGTGCGCCGCACGATCTCCAGGACCGATATATGCTTCTGTTTCGACAATAAACCCGGAAGCTGTACCTGCAGACGTTGTCTTAACAAGAAGTTTTCCTAGTAAATGACGGGCCAGTTCCAGCGTCGGCATGTGAAAAAACGTTTCCTCCACTGGCTTATACTGATTTAAAGTCACCACGGTTCACCTCATCTATATATTTAACACGCACCATCGGGAGATTCGTGGTCCTCTAATATAAGCATGCACAAGTGCGTGGTATTCGTTAAATATGCTTTAGGGGTCTATTGGATTGCTTTGGACTTAAGTTCAGGTATAATCAGCACTTAGCGTTCTCTTCCGGTGACTCGGAACCTCTTTTCTGGTACGATTAATCCTATTTGTTACCATTCGGCGGTTTGCGCAACCACTTTCGGGTATCATTAACCTCTATTCGTTACGGTTCAGCGGCGGCGGAACTCCATTCGGGCATAAGTAAGGACAGTTTTGGCTGCTTCGACTCCGGTTTTGTCCTCATGAACGCTTCTTGAGGACATTCGACAACTCTTCCGAACCCATTTTGTCCTCATAAACACTTCTTGAGGACAGTTCACCGTGCTTCGAACTTCACTTTGTCCTCATTATACTAGATTCAATATAAGCTGGGATCGGTCATGATCTCCGCCATTTCTGAACTGAATTCCGCCTCCGTGCTAGGGACTTTCCCATCATTTTGATCTGCACATTTTGTCAAGTTCGGGAGTTCCCCTCCCCCCTTCCATTTTGAACTGCATAAGCCCGGTTCGGGAGTTCCAACGTCATTTTTTCATCTGATTTTTCGTCGCTTACCCACTTTTCCCGTCTATGCTATCAGTTTCCCGTCGCTTCCTTACTTTTTCCGCCGAAATTAGGATTTTTCCCGTCCATTCTGATCATTTTCCCACCGATTTGATCCTTTTTTCCGTATCGTCGAAGTTCGAAGCATGTTTTCCCGTCGATTACGTCAATTATTCCGCTAGTGTACAGCCTCATTCACTTTTGGTTCTTTTTTATCTTTCTCCAGTTAATTCCTGAACAGTTTTTTTACGTCGATTCCAATGTTTTCGTCAATTCCACAGTTTTTCCTGTTGATTCCAACAGCCTTTCCGCCAATCTTCTCTTTTTTCCATCGGTCAGCAAATAAATACGCGCTCCCGGACTAAACAGCCGCCGGAGTTTCTCCTCCCTTATCTCTGATACTGGACACGATGGAGGTTGGCAAAGATTCCCCCTTGCTCAAGGAGTTCGTCATGGCGGCCTTGCTCTGCGATGCCTTCCTCGGTGACAACGACAATGCGGTCGGCATTACGGATTGTGGCAAGCCGGTGGGCAATCACGAGCGTTGTACGGTTCTTCGCCAGGTCGGATAGTGCCTGCTGGATGATCATTTCCGTTTCTGTATCCAGCGCGGAAGTGGCTTCATCCAAAATCAGGATCGGTGGATTTTTTAAAAACATACGCGCAATCGCAATCCGTTGCTTCTGGCCGCCGGAAAGCTTTAAGCCACGCTCCCCGATCTGCGTTTCATAACCATCCGGTAAAGAAGCGATAAATTCCGTTAAATGGGCCCGCCTTGCCGCCTCGGCGATTTCATCGTCCCTTGCATCAAGCATTCCGTAGGCGATGTTTTCCCTCAATGTGCCGGTAAACAGGAAGACGTCCTGCTGGACAATGCCGATTTGCGAACGCAAGGATTGCTTTTTCATGTCGCGCACATCGATGCCATCGATGGTAATCGCGCCTTCATTCACATCGTAAAAACGCGGAATAAGGGAACATATCGTTGTTTTTCCCGCGCCGGAAGGCCCGACAAAGGCAACCGTTTCCCCCGCCTTGATGTCTAAATCTATTTCTTGCAAAACTGTTTTTTTATTCTCATAGCTGAAGCCGACCTTGCGGAAGGAAATATCGCCGCGAAGGAAATCAACGGCAACGGCATCTTTTTTATCCTTCACTTCCGGTTCGGAATCAATCATTTCTGTAAAGCGCTTAAAGCCGGCCATTCCCTTTGGATACAATTCCATCAGTGCACTGATTTTGTCGATCGGCTTAAACAGGACATTCACATACAGGATAAAGGCAACGAGTTCGCCGTAAGACAGCTGGCTCGTAAAGCTCAGCCATGCCCCGTACACAAGAACGAGCAGAATAATAAAGCGTGTCATCATGTAAATGCCGGATAAACTCGACGCCATCACTTTATACGACTGAATTTTTGCTTTGCGGAACTTTTTGTTCTCTTTCGTGAATCTGGAAATCTCAAAACGCTCATTCGTAAACGACTGCACAACGCGAATGCCGGAGACACTGTCCTCCACCCGGGCATTCACATCGGCGATATCGCTGAACATTTGCTTCCATGCTTTATTCATTTGCAGATTACAGAAAATAATAAGACCGATAAGAATTGGCACAATGACAAGTACAACAAGGGCAAGCTTGGCGTTAATCGTCAGCATGATCCAGAACGCCCCGATAAACGTCATGGCTGCTATGAACATATCTTCCGGCCCGTGATGTGCCAGCTCGCCAATATCGAAAAGATCGTTCGTAAACCGGCTCATAATATGCCCGGTTTTCGTGTTGTCAAAATAACGGAACGACTGCTTTTGCACATGCTGAAACAGTTCTTCCCTCATGTCTGTTTCAATGTTGATCCCTAATTTATGTCCCCAATAGTGGACGATATACTGAAGCAGCGTGCTGAAGGCGTAGACGGCAAACAGCCCGATGCTCACTAATACGATGGTGGACCACTCTCCCGAAGGCAGAAGCGAATCGACAAACCATTGCACCGCGAGAGGAAATGCCAGTTCTAAAACAGCAACAACAACGGCACAGCTGAAGTCCGCTGCGAAAAGCTTTTTATGTGGTAAATAGTAGTTCAAAAAACGTCGGATCACAAAGGCATCCCCCCTATAGAAAGTTTAAAAGGCCGCTGGTCCGCAAACCTAGTTAGACAGCCTTGCCCGAAACACTGAAAACAGCTATGAGTAAGGTTACTCACAGCTGGCAGGCGTCGCTTGCAGCATTCCTTTTATGCTTATCGTGTTTGTTCAAAAAGGAGGACATAACAGCGGCAAGAAGGTCTAGGCACGGTTGGCTCGAGCAGCGCAGCATACACAGAACGTACGTGAGCAGCGGAGAGACGACGCGGGCGGTGAGATTAGCAGGCGCTGTTTCCCGGACTTTTTGAACATCCTCTTATATGTTCATTCATAATTGGATTATAGGGCCATTTCCTTATTTTATCAAGGAAGTCGGCTTCAATATTTGGGAATAATAGCAGTCTATGTTTTTCACCAGATCTCGTAAATAAAGGAAAGCTTCCAGTCAAAAAGCCGTTTTACGTTACCTCTACCGCCAGCGAAGCTTTTCTTGAACACAGCGAGGGGGGGCTGTATCAAAAGCCAAAACTATTTAAAAAAATATCAGGGTAATGGCTCCGCACGATGCACGTTCGATAGGAAAAAACCACTCCTATCGGGCTTTTGAAAAGATGCAGCGGCTTCACTCATTACTTCGGGGGTGTCTCAAAAGGGAAAAAACACCCTTTTGAGACACCCCCATAAAAGTTGAGAGAATCGCTTGGGGCGACTCTCTTGATTTGTTATTATATAGAGCGTGTTCAAAAAGGCAATGGCTCCCGCACGATGCGCCCAATTCCGCCTAAGTGCTGCCCATGTCCTGCGTCTGCGGTTACTCGACGCAAATTGACTCAATGAAGCACATTCAGGTTGCATTTGTGGGCAACGGCGGAATGTCGCCATCCTCCAATTCCGCTTAAGTACCACTCACGTCCTGTGAGTAACGCGGAATATCGCCATCCTGGCTCTGAGAACCCCACTGATAGCCAGCTATGCATCGGCTTCGCTCATTGCGCTGTTCGGCAAGGTTCCAGGACCTATCGACCTATCGTTTATGCTTCTTCATCACTTTGTGAAAGACATCCGGATAATCGGTGAACAATCCGGTTACGCCCCAACTCAAAGCGGTCTTCATCGCTTCTTCAGTGTTGACGGTATACGGATGAATAAGCAAGCCGTGCCCTCTCACAGTTTGCACGTATTCTTTGTTGATATTGGAAAAATTAGGTCCGACCCCGATGGCATATTGTTTGATCTGCTCCAATTGTTCATTTGCTTTTTTCCCAAGTTCAGGCCTGCTGATCAGCTGAACTAAAGGAATGTCCGGCTGGAGTTCATGAATTTTCAACAGGCTTTCCGGATGAAAGGACTGAATGATCACTTTTCCTGAACGGCCGTTCTCTCCGGTAAGATGGTATTTTTCCATTAATTCCAGCAGCTTTTCTTCCATTCCCGGATAGGCTGCCGGCGATTTTGTTTCGATATAGTAGTTTGTACTGCGGCCGAACCGTTGAAAAATTTCCTCCAACGTCGGTACTTGCAGTCCAGCATACTCCGGCTTTGCTTTTTCCGGGAAGCTTGCATTGAACCACGACCCGGCATCCAGCTTCTTCAGTTCCTCCAACATGTAGTCCCTAACGTAGCCGCTGCCGTTTGTCGTACGGTTCACCGCTTGATCATGCATGGCAACGAGAACATCATCCTTTGTCATTTGCAGGTCAATCTCGATGTAATCGGCTTTCATTGCTATCCCCAGCTCATAGGAAGCGATGGTGTGTTCCGGTGCGTGGCCTGATGCCCCGCGGTGAGCGACATTGACAATTTTCCCCTCCGGCGCTGGCAGCTTCGCCTGAGCAGATCCTCCGGCAGCATTTGCCGCCGGAATCATCGCATGCATAACCATTCCAACTGCCAATACAGCCATCACCATCCGTAAAACTTGTTGTTTCATTTTATCCACTCCTTTCCTGTTTTCACCTTTCACTTTAACGGAGAAATGTAAAAGTGATTTGCTGATAGTGTTAATATCATCCAAATCACTTTTAAAAACCTGTTAAGAATATTACTCCAAAAAAGGTTATTTCGACCTTTTCCGGCACAATTCCAAAACAGCTACCCTTCAGTCTGTTTAACATCTCCTTTAGTATCTTTCCTATTCAGGAATATATTTATACATTTGGAAATCAGATCGGAAGCAGGCGGGATCGAAAGCCAAGGCAAGCGTGCCAGCATAACATAGCACTGGCTGTTGTAACAAGTAAAAGGTGCCCCAATCATCTTCCATGGAGGCACCATCATGACATGCTCTGTTACGTTTACTTTTGGTCTGGAGGTCATAGCTGCTTGCTCCTCCATGCCAGGTGTGAAGGGAACGTACCTAAGTTGGCGTTAACAGCCGCCCCCATAAGCGTTTTTTTAATAAAGCGAAAATGTTAAATCATGCGTTCCCCGTCATAGGAGGTGATAATCTTGTAAAGATCCGGCCGGCGATCGCGGAAAATTCCCCATTCAATCCGTTGAATCTCCAGCTGGTCAAGATCAAACTCGGCGACAAGGATCGTCTCTTCTGTCCGGTTTGCCTCGGCAACTTTATTTCCCTGCGGCCCGGCAATAAATGAAGAACCGTAAAAGGTGATTTTCGAATCGTCGTCTTCCTCCAAACCGATCCGGTTGGAAGCGATGACGGGTACCAGGTTCGCCGCCGCATGTCCGAGCATCACCGTCTGCCAGTGATCTTTCGAATCAATCGTATCATCGTGCGGCTCCGATCCGATGGCCGTGGGATATAACAACATTTCCGCTCCCATCAATGCCATGCACCTTGCCGCCTCCGGATACCACTGATCCCAGCAAATGCCGACGCCGATTTTCCCATACCTCGTCTCCCACACTTTAAAGCCGGTATCACCCGGGTTGAAATAAAATTTTTCCTCATAACCCGGACCGTCCGGTATATGGCTTTTGCGGTAGGTGCCCATGATTTCCCCATCGGCATCAATGACCGCAAGCGAGTTGTACCGCGCGTTGTTTTTCTTTTCATAGAAGCTGATCGGTAAAACAACGTCCAGCTCCCGGGCAATTTTTTGGAAATGGTTGACCGCTTTATTTTTATCTATTTCCGATGCGTAAACGTAATACTCTGATTTTTCTTTTTGACAAAAATACGGCGTTTCAAACAGCTCCTGTAACAAAATAATCTGCGCCCCTTTATCCGCGGCTTCACGGACAAGGGCTTCCCCTTTTTCGATATTTTCATCGGCATTGCAGGAACAGCTCATTTGCGTTGCCGCCACTTTTACTTTTCTCATACAGACCACCTTTCCTTTACTAGTGTTTGTTCAAAAAGATCGTTTTTTATCTTTTTGAACAAGCACGAAGCAATGGGTGGAGCCGATGCATTCTTTTCAGGCCGGCTGTGAGTGATTTTCTCGCAGTCGGCGCATCGTGCGGAACCATTGCCTTTTTGAACACGCTCTACTAGCTTTCACATTTCCGTCGTTTCCAGCGCATTTTTCCCGTCGATTTCGCCGGTTTTCCCGCCGGATGTTTTCACTTTCCCGTCGGTTTCAGCAGTTTTCCAGCCGAAATCTTCTGTTTTCCGTCGGACCAACTGTTTTTCCCGCCGGGGATCTACATGCCCGTCGTTCCTTCATATATTCGCACCGTTTCCACCATTTTCCCGCCGCCTGCTTAGTCGCCGTCCGGCTGTCGCTTGAAAAATTATTCCGCCTGCTTTCGCCCTGCACCTATCGGCATTTGCTGCGTTGTACAATGGACGTTGCCGCCCTCTTTAATAATGGCCATGCCGTCGACGGTGCGGATTTTTCTGTCCGGAAATAATTGCTGCAATACCTTCTTCGCCAGCTTATCCGTTTGCTCCGCCGCTCCTTCGAATATAGGCAAAATGATCCCGCCATTGACGAAATAAAAATTTAAATAGCTTAACGTTAACCGGCTTTCCTGATGCATTTGCTTCGGCGGTTGCTGAACCGGAACAACTTCCAGCTTCCGGCCGCGGGCATCTGTTTCACTTGCCAGTATCTCCAAGTTTTTCTTTGTGATCCGGTAATTGTCGTCACCCGGCTCATCGCATACCTGCATGATTATTTTTCCCGGCTCGGCAAAGCAGGCGATATTATCCACATGTCCATCTGTTTCGTCTCCTGCCAAACCGTTTTTCAACCAAATGATTTTTTCCACATTTAAAAAGCTTTTTAAATACGCCTCAATTTCCGCTTTGTCAAGGTCCGGATTACGGTTCGGGTTTAACAGGCATTCTTCCGTCGTTATCAACGTGCCTTCGCCATCCACATGAAACGAACCGCCCTCCATTACGAGCGGTGCATCAAAGCGGCGAATACCGAAATGATCAAGCAGCTTTGCCGCCACTTCATTGTCTAAATTCCAAGGAGCGTACTTTCCGCCCCATGCATTGAAAAGCCAGTTAATTCCCGCCAGCTCACCTTGTTCACTGACGACAAATGTCGGCCCGTTGTCCCTTAGCCAGGCGTCGTTGTGCTCGACAGGCAGACAGTCGATTGCCGGGTCATCAAATAAATCGCCGACTTGCTGTTGATCATCCGGGTTGACAATAATCGTCACTGGTTCAAACTCTGCAATCGCCTTAATTAACTGTACATAGCCATGGCACACGCTTTCGTAATCTTCCGGAAATACCATGGATTCACGGACCGGCCAGGAAATAAATGTCCGTTCGTGCAGCTCCCATTCCGCAGGCATTTTATATTTAAAATGTTCAGGATTCATCGGATTCATCACTCTTTATCTTCAGTATTTCGGTTCCCGTGCCGGTCTTCGAGCAGTTCGGATTACCGCGAAAAACAGCGGTTTCGTTCCTCCGCAATGGGGATAACAAGCGGATAAAATGCTTCCCTTTTATCATGCTTCCCCATTCTGGAGCCCGACTACCTTTATAGCAACGTAACCAACGACAATCATATTATAAAATGCCTTATTACTCAATGACTAATCGTAGTTTGTCCTCCCGCACGCGCATTTTAAACGGGAAACCGATACAATATCCAAAAAGATAACCGCCAACCTAATACAGATTAGCGGCTTGCCTCTCTTCCGCTGCTTTGGAGTTCCCATCGCCCCTCTTCGTTTTCGGACGATACTGCAGCAGCTCGTTTTTTGACATCATTAAATAGGAAACGTTCTTTTTTTTAAATAAATCCGTGAAAGACCCTGTTGCCAGCAGTTGGATCGGTGTCTGCGTCGTATATTTCAGCAGCCGAAAGGCCCTGCTTTTTATCGGCTTCACTTCAAAGCCTAACCGCTCCACAAGCTGATCAATCATCGTAATTCCGCAAATCGCTTTAATGTCATCGCGCAGCGGATGTTGTTGGACATATTCCCCAAGCGCAGGAAGCGCCTGATCCACCAACCGGTATATTTGATACGTTTTTTTAATCTGGGATTTTGTGGAATGCAATAATTGCAATATATGGATATTATGCAAGTGAATTTTCAGCAGGACATCGCCTTTACTGATTGAACAGCCGTCCGAAAGCCTGACTGCGGCACCACGGTATCGCATCAGTCGAACCCGGAATACAGACGGCTGTCCTTCCGCTTTTATTAAGACTAGCCTCCTCAGCTTATGCAATACTGGATCTGCACGGTCACATACATATAAAATAATCTTTCTCAACGCCATCCGTTCTGCCTCCTTGATTAAATCATCAATATAGCCGATCTTCCTTGCACTGAAAAAGTTGATTTATCCTTTTTCAACAGCCTCCCCTTTATTGGCAGTGTATGTCTGCTGCGCACACTTCGCTTGGCAAATGATCTTGCTGCGCAGCGCATTATTTTACTATCTTAATCCGTTTACGAATAAATCATTCCCCTATCAAGCCGGTCTCCATTTGGTAATTATTATGCTGAGAAACCAAGAGGTGTAAAAAAATCATTTATTACGCTAACCAAACAAGCCTTCATCACGTCAGTATTTATAGATACCGTTTTATTCAAAGGAGTGACCTAATTAATGAAAAAAATGATTCTCCGTATTTTACCGGTGATGATTGTATCGCTTGCTGCCTTTATCTATTTCTTTCGCAGCGGTCTTATCCTCGATTTTTTCAACATACCGAACGATAATCCGTTCGTAAGTCAAATGAATGTTCCGGAAGAGTATACACATGCGGACAATAACAATAACGGCATTCCCGATCCACTGGATATTGTCAATGCCGCGCGCAAGGAAGTAGAGCAGCGTACAACGTATAAAAGCAACTACTACGAAGGCGGATATCCGCCTGATGAGGAAGGAGTATGCACGGATGTTGTTTGGCGGGGGCTCATGGGAATAGATATCAGCCTAAAGGAGCTAATGGACGAAGACATCCGGGAAAACACCGAGCTTTATCCGCGCGTGGAAGGCAGCCCGGACCCGAATATCGACTTTCGCCGGGTGCCGAATCAATACGTATTTTTCGAGCGCTTTGCCGAATCGTTAACCACGGAACTGATTCCATGGGATGAAGACAACCTCAAGGAATGGCAGCCCGGAGATATTGTAGTATTTCTTGATGGCTTCCATCATGTCGGCATTGTTTCCGATAAACGAGCCAAGGACGGAACGCCTTATCTCATTCACAACGCGCCACCTTTTGCTGCCGAAGTGAAATTAAAATCGTTTGCAACACCGATCGCTGGACACTATCGGTTTATTAATAACTCAACTTTCGCAGACTAAAATAGACAGGTATACCTTGACATAGTTTGGCAAGCCTGCAAACCAACAATGTTAAAGTACAATCTGTACTCAAAATAGCTAACCAGTCGCTCTTCTTATTTCGATTGCAAACAAAGATCACTTTTACAGGAACACCATTGGCTTGAGTGGTATGGATAGAACGAAGAAGTCCTTTCTTTCCTTTGACTGGTGCTGCTAAACGAAAGAGTTCGCTTAAGCTCACACGCTTTGTGCCCACAAGATAACGCTAGTTTTATTCCTTAATCATGCTAATCATATCAATCGCTTGTTCTGTGATGTTCTTGATAAGAGATTGATGGGTGAACCATGTATCCATTAGCACGCAAGCAGCTTCGATCCCTGCATTCATCGCCCGCTGGACCATCGAAGAAATCTGTACAGGTGCAGTTTGCAAGGCGTCTAGACGGCGGTTGTAACCCGAGCTGCGCTTATCAAGCGTACTCGAAATCTCATTAAGGCGGTTTTTCTTTTTCCTAGAGCTCAATATATTTTGGTCATTATTCGCTATCATATAGGAGACATCTCTTTTGTACTGGCAGTGTTTTTTGGCAATTACACTATACCAAACAAGGGGTGTTTTTTCATGCATATTTGTTCTGTCAAGGACTATATTTCCAAAGTCGTGAACACTACAGACAGTTAAACGCATCCTTTTTTTCTAGGTGCGAAAGTTGAGTTAATAACTAGTAAGCCGAATTGGCGCCCTTTTGAACGAACATATCCATCGCCGGGAAAATGCCAAGTCAAACCAACGAGGATGGTTGTTCAGTGGCTTGACACTTAAGGGGGAGGAACCTAGCTATTGCTTCAATTGCGGCTCCATACCATAAAGCACGAGCCACTCATGCCAAGAAGATCGCGGCTGTTCCTCCCCCTAATTCACTTTAAAGCGCTGAGTGGTCATTGAAAGGGATTTGGACAGTCCGTGAAGCTGCAAGCCGATATTGTTTGTGTTTTCGATTTTCCTGAGCTGACAATCGCTTTCCGCAAGCATTTCCTCTGCACTTGCGGACGTTTCCTGAGAGACGGAGGAAAGGGTATCCACTGATTGCTCCAGTTCAGGCAACACCTCCTCCAATTGTCTGAGATCTGGTATGTATCACTTTATCCATCAATGCCATAACCTCCAGCTTCAATATCGAACTTGATTTGATTATATATAAATAATATGAATTTCTTGTAAATTCCTCGTAATTGCTTGTAAACCACCATCAGCAACAGCCTGTTTCCAAAGCACGCCCGGAGTGATCTACCCTTACCTATCACCCGCCCGATTGTAAAAAACGTCAGAATTCATAACAAAATGACCAAAAGGAAGATTATTGATGTTATAATACACAAAATAACCAGCATCAACCGCGAATCCGCTGGATCTTGCAAAGGCGCGGACAATGACGGGTTGTCCTCTTTTGGAACACACACTATTTTCAGGAGGAAAGGGAATATGAAAGCAAAAATTGAACAGTTGAAGCGAAACATTTTTGCCGCCGGTAAAAAGGAGCCGGCTGATCTTATTATAAAAAACGCCAGAATTGTCGATGTCTTTAACTTGGAAATCATCGACGGCGACATTGCCGTTGTCGACGGTGTCATCGTCGGAATCGGTGAATACAAAGACGCCCGCGAGGTGATTGATGCCAATCACCGTTATATCACGCCGTCGTTCATCGACGGACATGTTCACATTGAATCCTCCATGGTGACGCCGAAGGAGTTTGCCAAAGTCGTTCTGCCGCACGGTGTCACGACCGTTGTCACCGATCCTCATGAAATTGCCAACGTGCTTGGTACGGAAGGGATTTTATTTATGCTGGAGGACGCCAAAAGCACTCCGCTAGAGGTGCTGTTCATGCTGCCTTCCTGCGTGCCGGCCACCTCCTTTGAAAATGCCGGCGCCGTCCTGCATGCCAAAGAACTGGAGCCGCTGTTTTCCCAACCGGCAGTATCCGGGCTCGCTGAAATTATGGACTATCCCGCAGTGATGAATGCAGAAGAACCGATGCTCGAAAAAATCGTCACCGCCTTGAACTATTCAGATAACATCGACGGCCATGCCGCCGGCTTGGATGCAACAGGGATTAATATTTATCGCACAGCAGGGATCAGGACAGATCATGAATGCGTGTCGCCCGAAGAAGCCAAAGAACGTCTGCAGCGAGGGATGTACGTGATGATTCGGGAAGGTTCTGCCGCCAAAAACCTGACCCGCTTAATTCCGGCGGTCCATCCGGGAAATGCCAGACGTTGTTTTTTCTGCACAGACGACAAGCATTTAGACGAACTGATTTCCGAAGGCAGCATTGATCATAACGTCCGTCTGGCAATCAGCCTCGGCCTTGACCCGATACTGGCGATTCAGATGGCTTCGCTGAACGCGGCGGAATGCTTCGGATTGAAGACGAAAGGCGCGATCGCCCCCGGCTTCGATGCCGATTTTCTGATAATGGATGATTTAGAAAAAATAAAGGTTGATAAAGTTTTTAAAGCCGGTGTACTCGTTGCCGAAAACGGGGAATTTACGGCCCCGGCCAAAGAAGGCGTCACTCCTGACCCAACGTTGACAAATACGGTCCAGCTTCCGGCGGTCGGGAAAAACAGCTTGCAAATTCCGATCCCCCATGGACGGCAAGCCAACATCATCGGCATCATACCGAATCAAATTGTGACAAAAAAACACATTGAAACAGTGGTTACGGCTAACGGTTGCTTTGTGCCTTCCGTCGAGAAGGACCAAGTCAAGCTTGCGGTCATTGAACGGCATCAAAGGAAAGGGAACATCGGACTCGGCATTGTGAAAGGCTTAGGTTTAAAAAGCGGCGCGATTGCTTCCACAGTCGCTCACGATTCTCACAATTTAGTCGTTGCCGGAACAACCGACCGGGACATTTTAGCCGCAATCACCGCGATCGAAGCGATGAACGGAGGCTTAGTTGTCGTAGATAACGGCCATGTCATCGGCTCTGTTTCCCTACCGATCGCGGGGCTCATTTCCATGAAAAATTACCTTGTTGTCAAAGAGGAGATCCTGCAACTCCATGAATCGCTGAAACAGATTACAGCATCCGATGATTTTAATTTATTTCTAACCCTTTCTTTTCTCAGCCTGCCTGTAATTCCCGAGCTGAAATTAACAGATACAGGATTGTTCGATGTAACAGCTTTTCAGCACATCGCAGTCGCCGCTGATGAAAGTTGAGCTGATTCTTCTATAAAAGTGCCAGTCACCGAGGACAACGACGGTGACTGGCACTTTTACGCGTTATATTCTTCCGGCAATCCCCAAGCCACGCTCCCTGATTGTATCAATAATATTCGGAAGGACTTCCGCGCTCGGTCGTTTCAAATCGTGCAACAGTAATATCGCACGGGAAAACAGCAGCGGTTTTATCGTTTTTAGCAGAACTTTGCGCGTGTTAAACATATAGTCCTTCGGATCAGCGTTCCACATGACTAACTGAAGATGATGCTTCCGGCACAGCTCCAGCGTCGCTTCGTTGAATGCGCCGTAGGGTGGACGGAAATGCTGCGGAACAATCCCGGTCACATTTTTAATCAGCTCACTTGTATAAACGATCTCCGCTTCCTGCTCCTCCATGCTGAGCTCAGTAAAGTAAGGATGGCTATAGCTGTGGTTTCCAATAAAATGCCCTTCTGCAGCAGCCCTTTGCGCCAACGACGGATACGATTCTATTTGCGTTCCGACCATAAAGAAGATTGCCCGAGCGTTTTTTTGTCTGAGAACGTCCAGAATTTGCTCTGTAATCAAACTCGGTCCATCATCAAAAGTGACGGCAACGGCGCCTTCCTCCGTTTGGTAAACGGGACCTGCATCTGTCGCCGCCGGCGGCGGCTCCCTGAAATAATTTAAATAATCCGACCCCATGCGCCTCTCCTCCAGTGCTGTCTTTTTTCCTAGTTCATTATATGTGGGGCAATGCCTGAAAGTTCCTCACCAGGAGCAACGGGGACGCATAGAATAAGGCAAACTGATAACCAATGAGGGGTTGTGTATTATGCAATACAGAATAAAACCAAAGGAAACAATCGCGGATGTGATGGATTTTTTCGATATCCCGTTTCATCTCATTCAAAGATATAATCCGTGGGTCAAAAAAATCGAGGCCGTTTATGAAAACAACATCTTAATACTGCCCTACAAATACACCGTCGTTCCGGGAGAAAAATATGAAAATATCGCTAAACACTTCCATGTTTCCCCTGAGGAGTTTTGGAACATCAATTGCGATATCGGCCAGTTGGGAGTGATTTATCCAGGAGAAACGGTTTTTCTGCCGCCGGAAGCGGAAAAAGCACGGTCAGCGGGAAAAAATAATTCTTTTACCTCTGATGTTTTGCAGCAATCAATCGCAGCTTATCCTCACCAGGAACAGATGCGGCGGAATGAAGCCCGGCGACATTACCGACCGAATTGGCAAACTCCAGATGGTTATTATCCTGTCTACCCGCCGTACTTCCCTAACGGGTGACGCCCTGTACACTATTTCCAAAGACTAACAGCCATAAAAAACAGCACTTAGAGTAAAATGACGAGACGCCGTAAAGCACGAGCCGCTTGCATACATCATCCATTTTTGCAGACAATACACCAAAAGTCTTCTGGAGTGAACGCTATGCTGTATCTTATTTCATTCGCTGCTTTTTTTGTTTGGATGGTGATATTGCTTCGCAAAAAGCAGCTCTCCTGGCATGCTATTATCGCTTCTTACTCGATCGCTGTATTCAGTGCGGACGTTCTGGAAGTGACGTTTAATCTGCTGCTGAATTTGTATAAATTCCCGACACATTTGTCAAAAGATCCTGTTATGGAAAATGAAATTGGCATTATTTTTGCTGATACACTGATCCTGCCCATTACGTTGATTATTTTTGTCTATTATGCCAGAAACCGACGTCCTTGGAGGATTTCGCTTATTTTTGCATCACTAATGATCTTCAAGGAATGGATATATGTCATATTGGGGTACATGGAGTACATCCATTGGAATCTGGCGATTTCGGCCGCTTTTTACGTAATCGGATTCCGAGTGGGGGCCTTTCTTGCGCCGCGCATTGCAACCTATCACCCCCCCGTCCCTTATTGGATATTCCTCCTGAGCTTCTCTCACACTGTCATTATGTGGTTCGGCGCTATTTTCGCCTCTCCTGTACTGCAAATGTACCAATTTAAACCAGGTATATTTGAAGATGTCATGGCAGACTGCCGATTTATCGATCTCTTGTCCGGAGATATTTTAGCCATCCTCTGCGTCCTTCTTCTTCTCAGAATCCCGCAGCGATTCAAGCCGCCGGTACTGGCCGCCGTTGCTTCTCTCGGCATCGGTTTTTCTCTGTATGCTTATCACCGGGAATGGCTTGTCTACTACAACTGGAATCATTTTTTTATGGTGCTGCGGTATTTGGTGCCCTGCGGTATCATCTGGCTGTATGACCGTTGGGAATTAGCCTACAGGGCAGCGAAAACCACGGAGATCGCTTAATTATCCGGACATCCAGGTGATCCAGCATGCGTTAGTGACGATGGCGGAAAAAGTAAAAATCACTGGGAAACGGTGCGACGCTCCTTTTTCAGAGCCATATAATCTTCATCTAAATCATTATTGGTTGGATTTCTCCAGTTCCATCCCTTATCGCAGCATGGCGGGACGACTCCCCCCTCCATGCTGCAGCTTTCCTTCTTTCGTCCCGCGCTATCCAGACGGAATTGTATTTTCCGCATGAATGTACCCGGAACCATAAACATTCTGATCGTCATTCCCCCATTTCTCGGCATTTTCCATCAGTAAATTCTTTACTTCATCAGGAGTATATGATTTATCATACTCCAACAGCAAAGCAGCAACACCAGCGCATATAGGCGTTGCCATTGAAGTCCCTGAAAGCATGATATAGTCACCATCTACTCTTGCCGCTTTTTGCAGCTTGTCAAGATAAGAATTTGGCGCCCGTAAGGAAATAATATTTACTCCCGGCGCCACGACATCTGGCTTTGACACACCATAAATCGTCGGACCTCTGCTCGAAAAAACAGCAATATCATCATCTTCACGCGGAATCGTACCCCTGTCATCCATTGCCCCGACGGTAATGATTTTGTCACTGATTCCCGGACTGGCAATCGTATTACTGTCTGGACCATCATTTCCGGCAGCTGCAATCACGACGATTCCGGCATGCCAGGCAGCCTCCACGATTTGCACCATTGGATCGTCATCTTCATCCGGGTAAGACGGATTAGCCGGACTGCCTAGGGACATCGAAATAATGTCGATACCGTATGCGTCTTTATTTTCTATGCACCATTGGACACCGTACATCACCGTCTGCAAGGACCCGGACCCAAGCTTATTCAACACCTTGACACCGACTAAAAAAGCATTCTCGGCCGGTCCCTTATAGTTTCCTGCCGACTGCGCACCGCTTCCAGCTGCATCCCCCGCGCAATGTGTCCCGTGACCATTGTCATCATACGGCTCTGCGCGATGGTTGATAAAATCTTGAAAACCGATGATTCGTCCATCCAAGTCTTCATGCGGATAAATACCGGTATCAATGACCGCGATTGTCACGCCCGCTCCTGTCAGCGTCGTATTATTTCTGATCACATTGTCGGCATGAACAGCCGGAGTTGCTACATCCAGCAGCGCCCGAACCTCGCGATTATAGTGCACCTTTTTGATCTGATTGCAATTCGCAAGCAGTTCCTCCAAAGCTTCCGCAGTAACCGTTGCACAACAACAGTTGACTGCGGTAAACTCCTTGCCGAGCTCACAACGCATATGACGGTGGACAATGTCGTGCACCATCTCCACCCCTTCTTGTATACAGCTACTTTCCGCTTCCTTAAACTGGATGATCACAGAAAAGCGTTTTGTCTTTTTTAGAAATGCATCATACAGGCGGTGCAAAAAGCAAGGCATCCACTTAAAGGGGCGATACAAGGAAAGAAAGTGTTGCCGAAGATGACGGTCGACTCTGTCAGCGTGTGTTCTTATCATTTGAATCATTGAATAACCAAACATCGTTTTCACCTCCTCTTTTCCTGGTATCGTTAATCTATGAGAATCGGTTGGAAAGAGAAACGGTGTTTGTCTTACTAACTACATAGAATAGATGTCGGTCACGCTGTTCATTTATCCGGTGCAAAGTAGCGGAACAGCGGCTTTTTCTCACTATTAATCACGCAGGAAAGGCAGAGAATTTCCCTCTCGCCTGTCTCTTTTTCGGCAAAAAATGATAAAAGCGCTCACTAGTTTGACACGGTTCCCCATCCCCAATAGATAAAAACCGGCGGATTTAACTAATTTGTAACCATTTCTCCGCTTCGTTCCATTAGAGTAATAGACAGAGAACATAGACGAAAATGGGGGAAAATTGACGAAATGCCGGACAACATGAGGAAAAAAAGAAGAAAAATACGCTTCAAAATGTTTATCATCTTATGCTTTTTACTGATCGGTAGTCTCGTATGTATCGATCAACTAATGGCCGGCAAGACAGCATCGCAGGACTTGGAGTCTGCTGCTGCTAAAGATGATGAAGGCGCTTCTCCGGCGACCGCGGTACGTTCCAATCTCGACGTTAAGCAACAGAAGCCGGAAACAGAGAAAAACACGGCTAGCAAAGAGCAGGAAAAACGGGAAAACAAGGAAGCGCAGCCGCAAAAACAACAAGATACCCTGAATAACAAGGGGAAGAAAGAGGAGCAATCGGCAGCCTCGGGAAAGAAATTAGTCTATTTGACATTTGATGACGGCCCTAGCGATGCAACGAAAGAGCTGTTGAAGATTTTGAAAGATTACGAGATGAAAGCAACCTTTTTTACACTCGCGCCGAACGTTAATCAGCATCCAGACACAATGAAACAAATGGTTGACGATGGACACGCTATCGGGCTGCACGGAGTGACACATAAGCTTGATCAATTTTACAAGGATCCCCACAGTCCATTGGAAGAAATGCTTGAAAATCAAAGGGTCGTCGATGAAGCAACAGGTATTAAAACGTATTTGATCCGAACTCCGTATGGCAGTGTTCCCTCATTAACCGCAGACCAGCGATCAATTCTCAAAGAACACGATTTTATTTTATGGGACTGGAACGTGGACAGCGATGATTGGAAATTTCGTGACAAACGTTACGTCTCCGCGGTCATTAAACAGCTTGAAGCAAGGGTAGATCACCCGTCATCGGTTATTCTGCTGCACGATACCGCTGCGACCGTTAACCACATTTCATTGCTGCTGGACTATCTTGTCGAACACGATTATGAAACGCATATTATCACGGCTGACACGAAGCCGTTCCATTTCGACAGCTACTAAGGCCCTTCATGAAAGATGTAACTTGGAAAACAGGAAGGAACGGCAGTAAATGGTGTTGCTGCAGGCTGCCGAATAAGAGTTGGCACTTGCTGAAAACCCATATAATATCCCTTTTTCAATGTATAATTGAAGTAGATAAAACATTTCAATAATTAAGACTGAGTGCGCGAATACTCAGTCAGGACAATGACATGCCGCATGAAGAGCGGCGACCAAAATATTGTTAGAGTGTGTTCAAAAAGATAAAAACCGATCTTTTTGAACACACACTGTTAATAAAAAAAGTACCCATCCACTAACCTTGGTCTGGGGTCGGGACAGGTGCTTTTTTCCATTTATTTAACGGCAGCATCATTGTCACAACCGTTCCCTTCCCCTGTTCACTTTGCACGTACAATTCCCCGCCGTGCAGCTCAAGAATTTCGTTACAGATGGCCAAGCCGATCCCGCTTCCCGTTTGGCCTGATTTTCCTTTGAAAAATTTTTCCGTGACATGGGGTAAATCGTCCGGATCAATTCCGTACCCGGTATCCGCAACTGTCAACAGTGCCTGCTCATCAGAAGCCATCGCGCCGACGCGAATTGTTCCGCCAAGCGGTGTAAACTTATAAGCATTGTCAATAATATTGATGAGCACCTGCTTTAGCCGCAACACATCTCCTTCTACGAATACCGGGCCGGAAAGGGGCTCAGTAAACAAAGCTACTCCCGTTTCATGCTGGCGCACACTGAGCTGGCGGGTCACTTCCTCCACCAAACCGCATAGATCCAGCCGTTCTTTGTCGAGCACGATCCTGCGTGCATACATTTGGGAAAAATCGAGCAGCTCCTCCACCAAACCGGATAACCGGTTTGTTTCCCGATGAATGATGGATAAGCCGGTATCAAGCTCCTCCCGGGAGAGAGCGGAATCCGCGAGCGTTTCGCTCCAGCCTTTGATCGAGGTAAGCGGCGTCCGCAGTTCATGGGAGATCGACGAAATAAAATCATTTTTCATCGTTTCCCGTTTTGCCAGTTCTACCGCCAATGTATTAAATGCTTCCGCCAGCTGTCCAATTTCATCCTTTCCCGGGACAGCGCAAGGCTCCCAGTTACCCTCCGCCATCACCTGCGCCGACGCCGTCAACTCCCGAATCGGCCTGACTATCCGCTGGGCCATCCATGAACTAAGACCGAGGAAAAGCAAGATAACAACCACACCTATCAGCAGCGTCCAGCGGATAATCTGCCAAACGGCTTCATCCACCTGCCGCAGCGATGCAGTATAGCGAAGCAAGCTGGTCACCCGCTGCCCGTCAAATTGCGGCACCGTAACGGCAATCACCCTCTCCCCGTCATACAGCGGATCGCTTCCCCGCCATGCTGTCATGTCACCGTTTTTCGCCGCCTTAACATCAGGCGTAGCCAACTGTTCATTTCTGCCGAATCCGTTTTTATCAATTTGCACCGCGCCTTCAAAATCTAACAATTGGATATGAAACGGACCACTTGCCATCTCTTCAACCAGAAAAGAAGCCTTATCCCGCATCGTCATCAAGCCGAAACCGATCCGGTCATTCATTTCGATGTCCGCCTTCACACGCTGCCACATCGCACTCTGGACGCTTCCGTAATAATAATTCCAAATATGAGTGATAAACAGCGCTCCAAGAACGAAGACAACGAGGACAATCAGGAGAAAATAGCTCCAAATCATTCGCGCTTTCAAACTGCTCATGAATCGCTACTCCTTCTCCAGCGGTAGCCGAAGCCCCATAGCGTTTCGATATATTCTGGTTCCGCCGGATTTGTTTCGATTTTTTGCCTGATACGGCGGATATTCACATCGACGACCTTCAACTCACCTGTATAATAACGGCCCCATACCTCCGTCAAAATCTCGTTCCGGCTCACGCCTTCCCCAACCCGTTCCATCAGCAGCCGAACAAGTGACCATTCCGTCGGTGTAAGCACGATTTCGTCACGATTTTTATAAAACTGCCGTTCGTTAATCAAAAGCCGAAAAGGACCGCTCTGCAATTTTTGCTGCTGCCGGCCGGAATGATGTCCAAGAACTAGATCTTGCTCCGACGTCAAGGAAGACTGCCTTACAGCCGCACCATGAATCGGTTGCATGCGCCGATGCAGTGATTTAATGCGGGCGATCAGTTCACCCGGACTGAAGGGCTTTTGAATATAATCGTCCGCCCCGAGCTCAAGCCCGTAAATCTTATCCTCCTCCTGGGCTTTCGCCGTCAACATGATAATACCGATACGCGGATAGCGTTCCCGCAGCTGACTGCACACTTGAAAACCGTTGATCGTCGGCAGCATGACATCAAGCAGCGCAATATCAAACGGCCCTTCCCGCTCCGCAAGCTCCAGCGCCTCTTCCCCTGTTTCTGCTTCAGTTACGGTCATCCCGTTTCGTTTCAAATTAATTCTTACAAATCCGCGAATCGCCTCTTCATCTTCCAGCAATAAAATATTCATCCTATCTTCCTCTTCCTTAACCAGTTAATTTGGAGCGATGACGGTAAAATGTTTTTTCAGTTCTTCGGGAGCAGGCTGCATTTCCTGAAAACGTTCCTTTTCCTCGGAGGACATATCGTCCGGTGCTTTCCCGTATACAGCTGAGTATACAAATCCCGAAGCTGTCCGAAGCTTGACATAGCGAACCTTCTCCTGCCACCGCTTTTTTGTTTCCGGCCATTCACTGTAAGGAACAGCATGAATCGTAAACAAAACAGGCCGCTGGCCCTTCTCATCATACTGCTCAAAAGCAATGATACCTGTACCTTCTGTCTTCGCTTCCGGCCTGTTCACGGTTACCTGGTCTTTCCACGTTAGCGGCAATAAATAGGAAAACCCGTACTGATAATCAGAGTACCGCCGGGCGACGATGTCGAAACGGTCTTTACCATTCCATTGGAGTAGTTCCTCGAAATATAAAATCTCCATGGGAGCTGCTCCTGAATCTTGACCTGGAACCTCTCGCAGCTCAACTAACTGAAGGATACTATCTACATCCAACTCGCTGTCAAACTGTTTTTCTATATCCATGTATTGATATCCGTCATCCTGATATATTTTTTTCATTGCCTCTTCGTTTTTCCATGTAAACACCACTGCCGAGATTCCATGGAGGCCATGATTTGCTTCCAATAGCAATCCGCTTTGTTCTTCCGTTAATTTGCAGATACGCATCCGATAATAATTTTTATCATCATCCAGCTCGATCTCTGCTACTTTGCGGAGCTCTCCCTGTTCCAGTCGATAGATGGACGCATTCCTTTGTGCTATTTGCTCGCCCGCTGTTTCCAGCTGTTGTTCTGAAATATCCTCCTGCCACTGCTCCGGTTGTGAGACAACAACCAGTTCCTCCCGCCCGTCCCCGTTCATATCACCGAACTCCGCCAGACTGTATGGGATGGAGACTATCGGAGACGGCGGCAGCTCCCGTTTCGATGAAAGATCAACGTCCGACAGTTTATATATATCAAATATAAGTCCCTGAGTTTGATAAGAATAATATCCAACTGCAAGCTCCGGCAGTCCATCCTCATCCAAGTTTATGATTTCCAGCCGGTCCAACGGATCATTAAACGGGATTTCCAGCGTCATCCATTCGCGCCACTGATTTTCCGTTTGCCGCAGCAGCAGGAGCTTATGCTCACCGACATTGTTCACATATGTGACAATTGCTTCGTTTTTCCCGTCTCCGCTCACATCTACCTGATGAACTACATTCAGTTCTTCCCCTTGATATGGCAGAGAAAGCCGTGCCTCAGCGGGAAGTGACTTGTCAATGGCAGCAGCAAGGGTCTCATCCTGCACGCCGTAGGCAGGCGCTGTCAGCAAATCGGCGGGAGCCTGCATATTGCATCCGGTCAGGACAACAACCGTCAACATCATTAAGGTCCATATTTTCAACCGGGACACCCTTTCTTTCAATGCTTGTTCAAATACCGATTATTACTTCATTTTAATCCTAATAGATAACTCCTTCAATAGCGTTACAAACAAGTAACAATTGGATATGGTTCGATCTACTTTTGTGACGATTTATCTGACGAAGCCTTATATAGCACATCCTTCGTTTTTACTATACAATATGTATAAAGACAGTAAGCGGGCGTGGTGATAATGAGGATGTTTACCATTTTACTGATTGAGGATGACGAAACACTGTTCAGCGAAATAAAGACCCGGTTATCCCAATGGTCTTACGACGTGTACGGGGTAAAAGATTTCGATAGAGTTCTGCAAGAATATACCGACTTGAAGCCGGATTTAGTCATCATAGACATTCAATTGCCGAAGTTCGACGGCTTCCACTGGTGCCGAATGATCCGTTCCCATTCGAACGTTCCAATCATCTTTTTGTCTTCAAGGGACCACCCTACCGACATGGTGATGTCCATGCAGCTTGGAGCGGATGATTTCGTGCAAAAACCGTTTTATTTTGACGTCCTGATCGCAAAAATCCAGGCGATTCTCCGCCGTGTATATAATTACAACAACGAACAAATTCAGCTGAAGACGTGGTGCGGAGCAGCGGTGGATTTTGAAAAAAATACGGTCAGCAATGAGCACGGAACGATTGAGCTTTCTAAAAATGAAATGTTTATTTTAAAACGACTGATCGAACAGAAAAACAAAATCGTCAGCCGCGAACAATTGATCAAAAGCTTATGGGAAGACGAGCGCTTTATCAGCGACAATACGTTGACCGTCAATGTCAACCGGCTGCGGAAAAGACTCGATGAGCTGCGCCTAGGCAGCTGCATTGAAACGAAAGTCGGACAAGGATATATCGCCCGGGAAGAAGCAGACCCACGATGATAAAAGCCTATTTCATCGAAAGACGAAGCTGGATTTTGTTTTATGTCTTCCTCCACGGGCTGACAATTTTTATTGCCTATCTTGATGCTGCTATCCCGCTGAGGTCGGTCCTATATATTGTCTTGTTGTCGCTGATGGTCTTTACGGTGTTTGTGATCGTCCGTTGCAGGAAAGAAACGGCGTTTTACCAACGCCTCGAAGAATGGGAAACCGATATCGGACTGACCACGCTGCCGGAGGGGGAAAGTCCGTTGGAAAAAATCATTGAAGAAAAGATCGCCAGTCAGACCAGGCTGCTGCTTGAAAAAGCATCGCTGAATCAACAGTCCTTGGAGCAGGAAAAAGACGAGCTGTTATCCTGGATTCATGAAATGAAAACACCGCTGACGGCGATGCATTTAATTATTGATCGGCTGGAGGATGAAACAACGAAAGCCCAGCTAACCTATGAATGGTTGCGAATTCATCTGCTGCTTGATAAGCAGCTTCACCAAAAGCGGATTCCGTTTATCGAAAATGACCTGTATTTTGAAGCCATCGACATCGAAGCCATGCTTTATAAAGAAATAAAAGAACTCCAGTCCTGGTGTATTCAAAAAGGGATCGGTTTTGATATTCAGCTGCAGGTAACCGAAGTGGTGAGTGACTACAAGTGGTTATCATTTATCATCAGGCAACTGCTGTCAAACGCAGTAAAATACAGCAATGCTTCCGATATCGTCGTCACAAGCCGGTCCCAGGATGATCAGACAATCATCGACGTAAAGGATTCCGGGCGGGGCATCGACTCGAAGGATATTTCGCGCATCTTTGAAAAAGGCTTTACATCCACGGCTAAAGAACGGGAAAATACCGCAACAGGCATGGGGCTTTACCTTGCCAAGAAAGCTGCGCAGCCGCTACTGATCCACATCGATGTACAGTCACAGGCGGGAGCCGGAACGACGTTTACGTTAATTTTTCCAAGAAAAAATGAGTTTGCTAATATGCTGAGGGGATGTGCCAAGAACAAATTCTATTTTTAATAATATAAGTGCAATGGCTAGGCTCGCTGCGTGCCCAATGGGAAAAACCACTCCTATCGGTCTTTTGAAAATAGCAGCGGCTTCACTCATTGCTTCGCGGATGTCTCAAAAGAAAAAACGCCTTTTTGAGACATCCACTGATATGATAAGCATGTGACAACATTGTCACATGCTTCTGTTCATTTGTTCGTCCAATCGAAGGAATCATTTTCGCTGTCCGGTTATGATTGTCTTATGCTTATACAGCAATTGATTTGAATAACGAGGAGGAAATCTTGAATGACCATATTAGAAGCAACGAACATTCACAAAAGCTACGGAAACAAATTTAATAAACAAGAAGTGTTGAAAGGGCTCGATATTCGGGTAGACAAGGGGGAGTTTGTCAGCATTATGGGGGCTTCCGGATCAGGAAAAACCACGTTGCTGAACGTGCTGTCTTCCATTGACAGGCTTACCCGAGGCTCGATCAAAATCGAAGGCAGCGAAATGACCAGCATGAAAGAAAAGCAGCTCGCCCAATTCCGCAAAACACATCTAGGCTTTATTTTTCAGGAATATAATTTGCTGGATACACTGACAGTGAAGGAAAACATTCTCCTGCCATTGTCTGTCACGAAAACACCGAAGAAAATCGCCAACCAAAAATTTAAAGAAGTGGCCACCGAGCTCGGCATCTTCGATTTGAAGGATAAGTATCCGAACGAAATCTCCGGCGGGCAAAAACAGCGCGCGTCGGCAGCAAGAGCGTTTATTCATGAGCCAAGCATTATCTTTGCTGACGAACCGACTGGGGCTCTCGATTCCAAATCGGCTTCCGATCTGCTGAATAAGCTGACGACAATGAATCAAAAGCTTGCGGCAACGATTGTGATGGTCACCCATGACCCGGTGGCAGCCAGTTATTGCAACCGCATCATTTTCATTAAGGACGGACAATTATACACCCAGCTGAACAAAGGCGAGCAATCGCGGCAGAGCTTTTTTCAGGATGTCATGAAAACGCAAGGTGTTTTAGGCGGGGTGCAGAATGAGCATTAATCAGCTGATCATCCAAAACCTGAAAAAAAATCTAAAAAACTATTACCTGTACGTTTTTGCCCTTGTCTTCAGCGTCGCCCTTTACTTTGCCTTCGTCACCCTGCAATACGATCCGGCGCTGGACGAAACAAAAGGAAGCATTAAAGGGGCGGCATCAATTAAAGTTGCTTCTATCTTGCTCGTGGCGATCGTTACCGTGTTTCTTTTGTATGCCAACAATATTTTTATCAAACGCCGCAGTAAGGAAATTGGTTTATTTCAACTGATCGGCATGACAAAAGGAAAAGTGTTCCGCATTCTCAGCGCTGAAAACTTTATCCTTTATTTTGGATCGTTGCTGATTGGCATTTTCGTCGGCTTTTCGATTTCCAAATTCATCATGATGATTCTGTTTAAGATCACAGGCGTGGACACCGTTGCCACCCTGCGTTTTTCGACGGAAGCGTTCATTCAAACGATCATTGTCTTTGGCTTCATCTATTTGCTGATCATGCTGATCAACTATATTTTTGTAAAGCGGCAGACGATATTGTCGTTATTCCAGGTCATTTCCACTACGGAGGATAAGATAAAAAAAGTTTCTTTTTTCCAAATAATAATTGGCATCGTCGGCATCGGCTCCATCGCCAGCGGCTACTTCGTCTCGACGCAATTATTTGGCGGCGCCTTTCAAACGGTTGATGAGCTGTTCCTGGCAATGGCTTTTATTCTCGGCTCCGTCATTATCGGGACATACCTCTTCTATAAAGGATCTGTCAGCTTTCTGTTTCATTTAATCAGAAAAAAGAAAGGCGGCTATCTGTCGGTGAACGCTGCCTTGTCGCTGTCATCGATAATGTTTCGCATGAAATCAAACGCCTTGCTGCTGACGATCATCACAACCGTATCGGCACTTGCCATCGGCTTGTTGTCTTTAAGCTATATCTCCTACTATTCGGCGGAGAAATCATCAGAGGAATACGTCCCTGCGGACTTTGCCATGACAACAAGGGAAGATGCAGACTTGTTTATGGAGGCGCTGCAAGCAAACGGTATTGAATATCGGGCTAAAACCATTGATGTCGTCCAGGCGGACATCAATGTCGAGGACATATCATTGAGCAGCAATTTAAATAACATGCATGAGGATTTTAATATACTGACTGTTCCCGTCATCAGTGACCAGGCGGTGGACGGAATCGACCTGACTCCGGAGGAAGCTGTTTTTACCGGCTATAACGACTTAATACAAAAATATATGCCTCTGAAGGATTCCGGTCAGATCGAATTAATCGGAAGCAACGATGTCATCCCGCTGAATTACTCAGGAATGAAAAAGGATTTCATCGTTTCCAACTATTTCACTATGGGCGGTCCGGTTGCCATCGTCGATGAAACAACCTTTGAACGCCTGACCAAGGATATCAATCCCGATATACAAAAAGCGTCTTCCGTTTACATCGGCATCGATATTTCCAACAAAGCCGAAATCGAAGCGGCAAATGACCTTTTTCAAACGATGGATTTTACCGATGAGTCCCCGCACGAATCCAGGCTGATGATATGCAACGAGCAGAAACAGTCAATGGGGCTGATCATGTTTATCGTCGGCTTTTTAGGATTGACGTTCCTCGTCACCTCCGGCTGTATTCTTTATTTTAAACAAATGGATGAGAGCGAGGAAGAACGGCCGAATTATACCATTTTGCGAAAGCTCGGATTCACCCGCCCGGACCTGTTGAAAGGAATACGAGTGAAACAGCTGTTCAGCTTCGGAATACCGCTTGTTATTGGACTAAGCCACAGCTACTTCGCTGTCCAATCGGGCTGGTTCATGTTCGGTACCGAGCTGTGGACACCGATGATCATCGTCATGGTGTTATATACCGCGCTGTATTCTATTTTCGGCTTCCTTTCTGTCCTATACTACAAAAAAGTAATTAAAGAGTCCTTGTAGGTTATGAATGAAGGAAGGGTCGCCCAAAAGGTTGCATAAATGTGGCCTTTTGGACGGCCCCATTTATGTTCTAGATTGCTTTTGCGACATCCTCCGCCGCTCCCAGCTGCCGTTTGCAACCGGGGAAAACAAGTGGAATTAGCGGAAAAAACGAGGAAACCAGCCTTCCGAATATAGCCAAAACCGGAGGCACGAAATCCATGGAGCAAAAATGACAAATCTGGTTTTCATACTCCCTGATCAGACAAACAATAGGTATGTGATAATTACTTTGACAGATAGAGTAATATGCGCTAAAATTACTCTATCAGATAGAACAATAAAAAACAGAAGGTGAATTATGATCAGGAGTGATATTATCCGTGGACACTTAGAATCGATTATTCTGCGGTTAATCATTGAAAAAGACCGATATGGATATGAAATTTCCAAGGAAATCAGCCTGCGGACAAACAATCGTTTCCAAATAAAGGAAGCCACCCTTTACGCAGTTTTTCAGCGGCTGGAAAAGAAAGAACTGATTGCCTCGTATATAGGAGATATTTCTCATGGAGGAAGAAGAAAATATTACACGATAACAACACTAGGCAAGGCTTATTTAAAGGAGACAAGAAAAGAGTGGCAGGAAACTAAGGAGATTATCGACCTATTCATGGAGGGATTAGAGTGAGTAAAATCAAGGACCATGTCGAGGACCTGTTTAAAAGCATTCCTGACAGTGAAGAAAAGCAATTAATAAAACAGGAAATATTAGAAAATCTGGAAGAAAAGGTAGCCGACTTAATAACGCAAGGAAAAGAAGAAGAGGATGCCATTAATAAAGCGATTGTCGACCTCGGCGATATTGGCGAAATCGAAAAAGAATTAGGGGTAAAGCAGCCGGGGCATCCGGAAAAGAAACGGAAAACAAAATTATTGGACTTAGCGTTCTCCGTATGGGGAAGTGCCCTTATCATTGCACTGTTTGTTTTTATTAATTTCTACTATACTCCAGATGTCATTTGGTTTGTCTACCCTACATTTGCTGTTTTATGGTGGCCTTTAGCTATGTACTACCGATGGCTGCGGCTAAAATAAAGGAGGGATTATCATGAGACATCCTGAAGCCAGTTTCGCATGGGCCGGAAGCTTCATGAGCATTATCTTTTTTGTTATCGTCAATTTTTTGACCAGTCCAAGCCACATTTGGTTTATTTATCCCGCTTTCTTTTTACTGCTTTGGCCTGTGTCTCTGCATTTGATAACAAAAGCCGCGTATAAGATTCACTCTGTGTTCTGCAGCTTCCTGCTTATTATTTTGCTCGCAACCATCAACTTCCTGTACAGCCCGGAACATCCATGGTTTTTATACGCGTGCTATCCTGTCCTTTGGTGGCCGATTTTCATGTATTTGGGAAAATACAGCGCCTCCGTTTCTGTTGCTGTAGCCGGCAGCTTCGTTACCATTGCGTATTATACCTTTTTGAACGCGGTCATCTCACCGGTCTATCCATGGGCCGTCTTTCCTGCCTTTGCTGTCTTATGGTGGCCTCTGGCAACATTTTTCGCAAGAAGAAAAAGATTTTTCCAGCTGTCCGTTTGGGGAAGCGCTTTGACAATTGGATTTTTTATTTTTGTTAATCAGGTATCAACACCGGACAACATCTGGGCGGTCTACCCAATATTCACTATTCTATGGTGGCCGTTAACCATGTATTTTTTCAGTTTTAAACGAAAAAACCCGGCTTGCTGATTTTCTCTCGCACTCTGGTCGTTCTTTCGCAGCGCTTAAAGCTTGTGAATCCGGGCTGGAGAGCTGAAAAAAGATATAGGGTTCCGGAAGGCTCCCAGCTGGGCACAATTTGAGGTTTATCGTAACCGAAATAAGCTTCGGAGTCGCTGGCTAGGCATGAATAAGACCTTTTCGTGACCGAATCTGGCTCCGGAGACACCGGCTGGGTATGAATACCAGCTTTTGGTGAGCATCGGAGGAACAGCGCAACGAAGAGCTTGCCGGCACTGTTTCCCGGACTTATTGAACATCCTCTGTACTTTTTCCAGCACCTTCCACCTTATGCCGTTTTCAATTTTTTCTTGATTCTCATCGCTGTCATTTCCAACAAAATCGCTACTGTTAAGATAAAGTAAGTAATCGTTCCGACTTCACGCAGGTCGAAGTAAAAGCCGCTTGCCATAAACAAATCGAACCCGATTCCCCCTGCACCGGCAGCTGCCCCCATCGCCACGGCGACACCGAAGTTGATCTCAAATCGCAAAAATGTCCATGACACAATGTATCTGATCGAAGCGGGAATAACCGCCTGAAAAATGATTTGCCACCAGCGCGCACCGCTTGCCTTCAACGCTTCAATGATACCGTTATCCATTTCTTCAAATGATTCGGAATAAGCTTTAGTCAAATACCCTACCGAATGAAACGTCATGCCGATCACAGCAGCCACACTTCCAAGACCAGCGGCCACGGCAAAGATAAGCACCCATAAAACCGTCGGAACTGCACGGATAAAAGCAATGACACCTTTCACAATATTGGAAACCGTTTTATTCGTTAAGTTCTGTGCCGCCAGCAACCCCAGCAGCAATGCCGCGATTCCGCCCAATAACGTTGTCAGCACGGCCAAGCCAAGCGTAATCAGCACTTGATAAACAGCTTCCCAAAAGGTAAAGTGGGAAAAATGCGGCTCAAAAAACATCACCCCGAAATTGCGAAGCATGGACAACGTTCCGCCTACCAGACTGGCATCTTTGTAATCAAAGGTAAAAAAACCGTATACCGTCAACAAAACAAGGCTTATCAACGTCGTTCTAATAACAAATGCTTCCTTCGTGAAAGGCTTCACCTTGATTTTTGCTTGCCGGTTAAGCACTGCATTTTCTTGTCCGGCCACCGCCGGTTTCATTCGCAATCCCACTACAATATCACCCTTCTGATATAATTTGAAAGAAATTCAATCGCAAAGATGGACAGCATGATCGCGATGACAACCAGGCTCGCGGCATTGTAGTTTAAACTTTTATAATAAAGATCAAAGGAAAAGCCGATGCCTGTACCAGTCAGGATGCCGACAAGCGTGGCGCTCCGGATGTTCGTTTCGAACGTAAACAGCAGCCAGCTTATCATTTGCGGAATGCTTGATGGAATGACGGAATGAATAATAATCGATGGATAGCTTGCTCCGGTGGCCCGCAATGCTTCCACTGAACTGTTGCTTACCTCATCGATGGTTTCCATAAACGCCCGGGTTAAAAATCCAAAGGAGACAAAAAACAACGCAAAATAACCGGTTAATGCGCTTTGCCCGAACGAAAACAACAGGATCATCGCCCAGGCCGCAACATCGATGTTTCGGAACAAGGTTGCTATTCCTCTGGCAAAAGTACCGAGAAAGCTGTTCACTCTCGTTGTGCTGGAGCCGATGATGGCAAACACCAGGGCGAAAACACCAGCAACGGTGGAAGCTGCAAGGGAGATAAGCAGCGTTTCCCGAAGGTTCTCCCAGATTCTCGGCAGCTTATCCAGCGCATCCTGATTCGGATAAAAATTTTTTATTCCCCACTCCACAGCCTGAGGGATGGATGTCAATCCTTTGACTGCGTCAAATTGTGTAATGACCATCGCCCCGTAGGTCACTAACAGTAAAATTCCGATAAGAATCAAGGAAACGAGTCTTTTTTTCAAAAAGAAATTTGTATTAACCGGCATTTTTGTCACCTACATCTTTGTCACCTACATCAATCATTAGTGTCTCGGCTTCCGAACCGTAGATCCGGACAATATCTTCATTCGTCATCTTGTCCGGCGAGCCATTATAAACAACTTCCCCGCGGCTTACGCCGATTATGCGATCGGAATACTTCAGCGCTATCTCTACCTGATGCAGATTGATTAATACGGTAATCCCCATGGATGACGAAATATTTTGCAGGTGATCCATAATGATTTTCGAAGCGTTTGGATCGAGAGATGCGATCGGTTCATCGCACAACAGCATTTTCGGGTTTTGAAGCAGCGCCCTGCCAATGCCGACACGTTGCTTTTGCCCGCCGCTTAACTGATCACAACGTTTATACATCTGCTCGCTTAAGCCTAAAATCGACAGGATCTCTACCGCCTGCTGTTTTTCCGCTTCCGTATATATTCCCAGCGCACCGGCAACCGTGGACTTAAAGCCAAGCCTGCCGTGCAGAACATTCTCCATGACGCTCAGCCGATTCACTAAGTTATAATGCTGAAAGATCATCCCGATTTTCGTACGCAGCCGCCGAAGCTCCCGTTTATTCAATGTTGGAACGTTCACCCCGTCAAAAGTAATCGTGCCGCTTGAAGCGTCGATCATTCGATTAATACAGCGGAGAAGCGTTGATTTTCCCGCCCCGGACGGTCCGATAACGGAGACAAATTCCCCTTCCTTCACAGAAAAGCTGATGTTTGCCAAAGCCAATGTGTCACTGCCATACTGCTTTGATACATCCTTTACTTCCAGTAACGCTGTCATCGCTACCTCCCTTTCCAAAAATATAACTATCCCTCAGCCTGATCGGTAATTACACTGCCGCCGATGGATAGTGGGCTTCAGACGTTCATGTACTATTTCCGTCCCCGAGTCACCTTCGAGACAGATGGAAGCAGACATGATACACGGCATTCTCCCGCCTGCCTCCATAATGCAACTGCTTCGTTTGCCAAACGAATTCGCTCATGATTTTTTCAGGAGTTATCAGTTGGACAGTTCTCTGATCGGATTGAACCACGCATTGTCAACATCAACGAAGCGCTCATCGGCTGTTTTTTTGAATAAGCCGGATACTTCCGAATCCTCAGGGACAAAGATTTTTTCGTTTGCGGCGACATCGTCGGAAAGAAATGCTTCTTTAAGCGCATTGATCGTTGCTTCACCGATATTATCTGTATTTACTACGAAAGGTGCGTTTAATACCGGCGTAACGGAGATGGCGACAAATTTTTCCCCAGGCACCGTATTAAACGGTTCTGCGGCATCCGCCTTCACTTCATACACTGCCCCCGGCCGGTTTACTTCTCCTTCCGCAAGTTCAATGTAGTTATCGACACAAGAATCACAGAATGCTGCAACATCAGCTTTATCCGTCAACAGGTTAACCGCCGAACCTTGATGGGAGCCGCCATACAGCACCTCGCTGAATAACACTCCGCCTTCAAGCAAATCCTCTTCTGTGAGATCGTTGTATTCATCCATCTGGCTGAAATGAGCGATAATACCGGATGAAGGTACTTTGAAGCCGGAAGTAGAACTGTTGGAAACAAAGGAGAATTTTTTTCCCGCAATATTATCGATGGAGAAGTCTTCCCCGTCCTTATATTCCTCTTCATTACCTAATTTGACGCTTAGCCAGCTGTAATAAACGGCATCCTCCAATGTTCCGGAAGCACCTGACGGGACAACTAACGGAAGGATGTTGCTGTTTTTATCATGCGCTTCAATATAGCCCTGGGCTCCCATAAACGCCAAATCTGCATTGCCGTTCGCAATTGATTCAATCGCAATGATGTAGTCCGTTGTGGTTTGATGCTCTACCTTTTTGCCGGCGGCATCTTCGATGACTTTCCCAATTTCATCGCGGGCATCCTTCAAATCAGCACCGGACTCGTTCGGGTACCATACAATCGTCAACGTGTCTTTTTCATCGCTCGCCTCTTGATTCACTTCTTCATTTTCCTCTTCGTTCACCGCGTCCTGATCGGCATTTTCAGAATCTTTCTCCGCCGAGCTGGAAGATTCAGAGCATGCGCCTAAAACAACTGCAAAAGCGAAAGCCACCATTAGCAAAAATAATTTCTTCATTTCGGTTGTTTCCCCTCTCATTTTACAAAAATAGGTTTGTGATCATCATTTCTGAAGTTTTTCAACTTCCTCCTATAATGACAGTTCAAAAAGGAGGACAAACAGAGACAAGAAGTTCGAGGCGCGGCAGTCACGAGCAGCACAGCGTACATTAAACGTACGTGAGCAGCGGAGTGACAACGCAACGATGAAATTCGCCGTCTATGTTTCCCGGAGTTTTTGAACTTCCTCCTATAATTTAACTTGCCTTCAAGTTAATGTGGTTAAGCCCCCGTAAATCTGTTTTTAAGAAATTGTATCGGCAATGTGTGATTTCTTGCAAATGATTAACAATGGACGATAGCCCACTTCCTTCCGTCCATTTTGTAAAAATAATGTAAACACAACGAATGCGTACACGAGCAGCACAGCGGAGGGACAACGCAACGACGAGATTCGCAGGCGCTGTTTCCCGCACTTTTATACTTTTCTCAAAATGACCATAAAAGAGCGTGCTCAAACAGAGAAAAATCGATCTTTTTGAACAAACACTAAACAAGCCTGTGCAGCATCATTCGTTTTGCTGCACAGGCTTGCTTTTTTCAATATCTGCATGCTTGTCATTGACGGCATGCCGTCATTAGTCAATAATCTGGAACAGGATATTGGCAATATCGCTGTTTTCGATTTTCCCGCTAAACAAGTGTGAACAGAGACCGCAGGCATAAACCGGGACATCTTCCCCCGTATGCCCCTTCGTTGTCCAGCCTGTGCTGGAGTGGTGATTGATGATGGAGATAAGCGCCTGATGTGTATCATCTGCCGTCATTTCCAACGTGGTGCGGAGCAGCTGCAAATCCTCATCATCCAATGAGAAAGAAATGTCGTTTTTTAACGTGCCAATATCTTTTGTCCGATGTAACCGGTCGGCAATCACTCGCGGGGTGGCTGTCACCGCTTTGATGACACCAGGATTCCATTTATAGTGATCGTCACGGTCAATGCTCATTCCTCCTGTGGAGTGGTCGGCTGTGGCAATGACGAGCGTGTCCTCCCGATCCAATGCAAAATGAACGGCTTCCTGATATGCCGCTTCAAAGTCTTTTACTTCGCTCATTGCTCCCACGATGTCATTTTCGTGCCCGGCCCAATCAATTTGACTCCCTTCCACAAGCAGAAAAAAGCCTTTCGGGTTTTGCTGCAAACGCTGAATCGCCGCCTTCGTCATTTGGGCGAGGGAGGGAACCGCCGGCACCCGGTCGATTTGTTTGGGCAGCTCTACGGGCGCGAACAATCCTAATACCCGTTCGTTTTTATTGGCAACCAGCTCCCATAAACTTGTCACATAACCATAGTCGTTTTTCATAAATTCTTCCGCTAAATGACGATCTTCCCGGCAAAAATAGCTTTTTCCTCCGCCAAGCATGACGTCGATTTTCAGCTGCCCGTTAAGACGTTCATCAAAATAATCATCTGCTATCTTATTATATTGTTCTCTCGATTCATTATGGGCGGCAAACGCCGCGAGCGTGGCATGATTGATCTGCGATGTTCCCACCAGTCCGGTAGACTTTCCGCGATACTTCGCATATTCCAGAACTGTTGGAACCGACTGACCGTGTATATTGACACCGATGGCTCCATTATATGTTTTATATCCTGTGGCCAGCGCCGTACCCGCCGCTGCAGAGTCAGTAATATTACTTTCCGGATCAAGGGAATACGTTGACTGTGTACCGACAAAGTGCCGGTCAAAGATGGTCGGCACCATCAGCGCTTTTACGGAATCATTGTTAAAATAGCGAAGACCGGTAGTATATGAAAAACCCATTCCGTCACCGATGAGCAAGATGACATTTTTCAGTTTTTTTTCGCTGCAGCGTTGATCCATCATGCTCGAAAACAAACCGCTTCTATGAAGGGGCGTTTTCTGAAATTCCATATTCAGCAAAGCCTACACACCTTTCCTTCATTCATTTATTGCAGATCACTTGATTTCGTTTTTACGAAACATGATAACCGGTAACAATACTCTTTTTATAACATAATGAACAAGGAAAACGTGCAGACTGCACAATAGTTTTACACAAACTCAAAACTTTCTTAACAATTGAAAAAGAATGGGAATCTCCCGCATGAAAGAAAGCTTATGACAGCGCTACGAAACGATCAATATTGCAGGTACCGCGCCTGGCTTTCGGTTGCCTGAATCAATTCCCCCCACGTTAAGCATCCTCTGTCTTTCAATTGTAAGAGAAGCTCGACGAATAGATACGCTGTCGTTAACGCGTCGCTTACTGCCTGATGCCGCTGGTACATTCTCGTCCCGAAGGCTCTTGCATAACACGCCAGATCACGCATGTCATAGGAAGGAGCAAGGAAACCGATTAAGTCCAGCGTATCGATGGTAAATAAGTTTTTCAGCCCGAGGTTCCCCCGCTTCAGTTCACTTTTCAACACGAGCGCATCAAAGCTGATGTAATGTCCGACAAAGCACACCGACTCTCGTTCCTCAACAAAAGCAAATAAGCGGGAAATAGCCTCTACAGCGTCCGGGGCGCTTTTGACACATTCTTCAGTAATAGCAGTCAACTCGACTATTTCCCGGGAAATTTGTCGTTTTGGGTTCACATAAGTATGAAAGCGATCCTCCTCATCTACTTGTAACCCGTCTACTGCAACAGCACCGATCTCTATCAATCGATCCTCGGATGCCAGATGAAATCCCGTTGTTTCTGTATCCAGCACGATGAATTTCAAATTCTCCACCGGTGTCGACAGCGGTATTTTCTCATATGCCAGCGGACAAGCAATTGTATTCCGTAAAAACCACATGACGGCCTCCTTACAGCGTAAAATGCGCCAAGACATGATGCTGCAGTTCCCGAAATGTCCGCAGACTCATCATTAATTCTTCTTTTTCACGGGTTGACAGGCCGGCAAAGGAAAGGCTAGAGGACGGCTCAACACCTTTTTTTACCTGCTGCCAGCGATGGCGAACATACAGGCTTAATATGGAGCGGAGCGCTTCCTGAAGATCTCTGGTTAATTGGCTTGATAAAACCCCTTGTTCATGAAGCGCCTTGATTTTTTCCAACGGTGTCCCCGTTATTTCACGATGTAAAAGCGCCAAGATTTGCAGGCAGTGGTGAAAAGGAAACAGCACCTCTTTTTTCATGTCCAGGCTTTTTCGCCTGAAGCCGAATAAGGAGCGAATCGGCTGATCAAGCGCCGGAATAGACGACTCCCTTTCTGCTTGTGCCAGTCGGTAAAGAAAGATTTTCGACCGCAGCAGCAATTCATCAATGCTTGCTTCGAATTGTCCGTTTAGCTGCTTGCTGCCGTAAACGAAGCGGAAGGAAAAGAAGTTTTGTGCTAGAAGAAGATTGTCATTGGTCGATTCAATCATCCAGTGGCGCAGGCGTTCCCGCCACTGCTGGATGGATCCCCGCCAATCTGCTTCACAAGCCATCATCAACCCTTTGCAACGCGCGTACCCGGCAGCTTCCAGGCTGGCAGTAATCTCCACTCCCAACTCCGCAAAATAGCTTTCCGCTGCTGACGGCCCTGCATAAACAAGAAAATGGTCTTGATCCGTCAGAATAAACTGTTCGCCTCTGCCGCTGCTGCCCATTTGGTAAAAAGCAAACGGGCCCGGCAGCTTATGGCCTTTTGCTGCCAGGCGGTTGACGGACAACGCAATCGCCCGTATAACGAGCCGGTCATACAGCTTGGTAACGATGTCGAGCGTGTTTAAAACCGGAACGCGGTCGCGGACTAAAGTATCCACCACGTCATAAATCGCTTGTTTTATTTGTGAAAGCGAATCTTCTCCCGCCTCTTCAATTCGCTGGATCGTTTTGATCATATTCTCATTCTTTTTGCGCAGCAAATCAGATAAGGTAACGATTCCCACCGGCTTTTCTCCTTCAAGCACAGGCAAATGCTTGATTCCTTTTAAGAGGATGACAGACAATGCTTCATAGTAATAAGCGAAACGGGAAATCGTGGTAAGACCGCTGGTCATGATCTCTGAAGCATACGCTGACAGCGGCTTATTTCCTGCAACGACCCTCTCGACAATGTCTCGTTCCGTAATGATCCCTTGCAGCTTACCGCCGTCAACGACTAATACAGAGCTCGTCCGCCGGTCCGCCATTTTTCTTGCCGCTTCTTGGACCGGGGTTTTCGGCAGCACTGAAACAACGCCTTCAGTCATTACATCCTGGACACGCAACATGAAAGCAGTATTTTCTCCGAAATCACGCGCCAGCTTCACCTGCTCGGCAAGGGAAGCATAAATATCCCGCAAACGGGCAGCTACCTTGGTCAGCAAGTAATCGTGAACATTCGGATCGTCCCAGCGCCGGGCGATCACTTCAAACGGAATAAACAGCGCTTGCACGTCTTCCACCGCTCTTACATCCACCCTGACATCATTTTTTAACGCTCCGCCGGCTCCGAGAAAGTCGGCAAGTCCTGAAAAGCCGATCATTCCTCCTTTCTGAACAACTTCAAGGACTTCTTCGTAATTACCGTTTGTTACATACACTTCGGCAAGTCCTGACAGCATTAACATGAGGCCGCTGCTTTCCTTGTTTTTCGTCAGCATTACTTCCCGTTTCTGATATACCCGCTGTTCACATTTCCGGATCAGGGAAAGCGCCGTGTCATGCTCCACCCCTTGAAAAAAGGGGTGAAACCGCACAGCCTCCAGAAGCGTTTCAATGCAATGCTTTTTTGTCATCATCATTCATCCAAACTTCGCCGTCCTTATACACCATTTGTTCAGGATACCGCAGATCGACAACTTCTTCCTGAATATTTTGCGGCGGTTCTTCCGTGTCCAGAGAAACAAGGATATTTGTTATGATAGCAGCCGCGGCGCCAAAGACACCTGCACCTGTATCGATGATTCCGAGTATCGTGAACCCGCCGTATTTAGCGGCAAAAATATAACTAAGTGTCACAAGCAAGCCGACCAGCAAACCGGCAATCACCCCTTTGGAGTTAGAGCGCTTCCACCAGACCCCGAGGACGAGCGCCGGGAAAAAGGTTCCAGTTGCGAGGGCAAACGCCCAGGCGACAATTTGCGTAATCGCTCCCGGCGGATTGAGCGCAATTAATCCGGCCAGCAAAGTAGCCGTGACGATTGACCAGCGCGCTACCTTCAACCGAGTTTTTTCTGTCGCGTTCGGCTTCCAGACACGGTAATAAATATCGTGAGCGAACGAGGAGGAAATCGCGATCATCAAGCCGCCGGCTGTTGACAGCGCCGCCGCCATCGCACCTGCAGCGACAAGACCGATGACAAACACACCAAGGTTGGCGATTTCCGGTGTCGCCATGACGACGATGTCATTTGAGATGATCAGCTCATTCCATTGCAGAATACCATCCCCGTTCGTATCTGCAAGCTGAAGCTTGCCGGTATCCACCCACGACTTTGTCCAGGCGGGAAGCTCGGTGATTTTGCTGCCGGCGACATTCGTCATGAGGATAAACCGGGAAAACGCTGCATACGCTGGTGCAGACAAATAAAGCAGACCGATAAATAAAAGCGCCCAAGCCCCTGACCATCGGGCGGCCTTCATCGTGGAAACGGTATAAAAGCGGACGATAACGTGCGGCAATCCAGCGGTTCCAGCCATTAACGTAAACATTAATGCAAGAAACTGCCATTTTGTTCCGTTAGTAAACGGTGCAAAGTATTCAGAGATACCGAGTTCACGATCAAGCTCCCCCATTTTTCCGACAAGCTCGCCGTATGAAATCCACGGCATCGGGTTGCCTGTTAATTGGAGTGACATGAAAATAACCGGGATTAAATAGGCTGTGATGAGAATGATATATTGCGCCACCTGCGTCCACGTGATTCCCTTCATCCCTCCGAACGCGGCATAGAAAGCAATGAGCACGACACCGATCATCGTTCCTAGCTTGGCATCGATCTCAAACAATCGTCCGATAACAACCCCAGAACCGGACAGTTGACCAATGGAATATGTAAAGCTGATGATAATCGTACAAACCGCAGCGATAACACGTGCCAAATGGCTGTCGTACCGGTCGCCGATGAATTCGGGAACGGTGTAGCGCCCGTATTTTCTCAGCTGCGGCGCAAGCAGGAAGGTCAGCAGCAAATAGCCGCCTGTCCACCCCATAATATAGGCAAGTCCGTCATAGCCAAGCAGCATAATCGTCCCGGCCATTCCAATGAACGAAGCCGCACTCATCCAATCCGCGCCGATCGCCATTCCGTTAAACACCGGCGGTACTCCCCGGCCGGCTACGTAGAAATCCGACGTCGCACGCGCCTTGTTATAAATAGCAACGCCAATATATATCGCGAATGTCGCCAAAATGACCGATAATGAAACTAAAAACTGTGTGTCCAAGATTATCCCCCTTTCTCTTTCCATCACACCGGCTGCCGTTTCAGTGATCGATTGTTTTCCCCGTGCTTATCATTTCATTGCGGCTTTCGTCGATGCCGAATTTTTTATCAACCGCGTCGCTCACTCCCGCATTGATAAACAGCAGAACGATAAACGTGACAACCGCTCCCTGAGCTCCCATGAAATAATGGAACGGAAATCCATTAAAGGTGATATGGCTTAATGGTTCGGCAAGTAGCACGACGCCATAAGAAACAGCAAACCAGACGATCAAGTAAATAATCATATTGCGTGTCCGTTCCCGAAAATAACGATCCGCCGTTTCTTTATCCACTTTCTTCACTTTTTTTCACCTCCGGTACTATTTCAATATGTGCAACACTCCCACGGACGTTTTTTCTATTTTCCCACCGGTCCTGAATCCTGCCGTCTGATGATACCGGCTGCCTGTGAAACTGAAGCTTGCGCCTTCCCTCCTCCCTGTGGAATTTACCTTTACCTCAGATTAAAGATGAATTTGACGGTTTCCATGAACGGTGCGGGAACAAGAATGATCTGGATGAGGAAATAAATGAAAAGCGTCAGAAATGGAATGACTAAGAAAACTGTTTTTCGATAGCGAAACGTGCCAAACACACACAACGCGGTGACAATCAAAAATAAGAACGACATCGTTATCTCCCCCTCCTGCAACGAAGTAAGCGCTACCACCCGCGCGAAAGAAAAATTAACTGACTTGATTTAATTTTAAGAAAATTCCAATTTTATTATCCATACAATCAGATGAGGAGTCAAGTATGACAACCGGATATTTTTCTCATCCGTTTGTCGAATTCAACGCCCGCCCCAGTGCTGTCAGGCGTTGGCCGATCTGCTTGCTGTCGAAAGTTTTTTCCACGTCCTGTTTCTTTTATTAACAGTGTATTCACCTTAAAGTTCCAGCGTTTGACGAAAAAAATCAGTATGACTTTTATACGGTAACACCAATTGTTTATTATTCTGTCAACAATAATGACTACATGTATCATACGCAGACAGTCATTTTCAGTATTTTGGATCCTGACGAGGAGAAACTGGAAAGAATCCTTGATACTGTTGAGAAGAGCCATTAATTTAGTACGAAAGAGGGGGGCTCAAAAGGGAAAAACACCCCTTTGAGCCCCCCATTAACTACCTCATACCAACATTTCAGGCAACACTTTCACCAACACTATTCGAAACAAATTTTCCTTTTTCTGCGATCGTTAATTATACATTCAAGCGAACTAATACTTCTTTTTCACTTGTGGATGACGTCTCCGTTGCTGTAATCTCAGTATAGCTGGACGTATTAGTTATGATGATCGGTGTCACAACTTTGTATCCCGCTTGTTTTATTTCTTCAATATCGAATTCTAACAACAGGTCGCCAACTGCCACCTTATCCCCTTGATTGACATGAGAAGTGAAGAATTTTCCATCTAATTGAACCGTGTCTATGCCGACATGGATGAGTATTTCCGCGCCGCTGTCGGAAACAAGACCAATCGCATGCTTTGTTTTAAAGGCAACGGTTACTGTTCCGGCGACAGGGGATACGACTCTGCCGACGGTCGGATCAATAGCGATACCTTTCCCCATCGCCTCTGAGGAAAAGGCCGGATCTGGAACATCAGCCAATGCGACAACCTTACCACTTAACGGGCTATAAACCTTTTCATCGCTTTTTTCTTTTATTTCCTTTGACTCATCGTTTGCTTCCGTTTCTTCCACCGGATCTTCAAATCCTAAAATATACGTTAGTACTGCTGAAATAAGAAATGCGGCAACAATACCGATAATGAGACCCGGAAATCCTTCACCGCCGGGACCGTAGAAGATCGGTAAAGTTAACAAGCCGGGAGCACCGGAAGCAAACGCCTGCGTTCCTGCATGTCCAATAATCGCTCCCCCAACAGCCCCGCCAATGATTCCCGCGATAAACGGCCGCTTCAGCCTTAAGGTGACACCATATACAGCAGGCTCTGTAATACCGAACAATGCTGTAATCGTCGCTGAACCTGCCAATGCTTTCAGCTTTTTATTCTTCGTTTTCAGGAATACACCAAACGCTGCACCGGTTTGCGCGAATACGGAAGCTGTCGCTGCCGGCTTCACCCCGTCTCTTCCGTACACGGCCACATTGTTAATGAATACTGGAACCAATCCCCAGTGAACGCCGAAGATAACCAGCAGCTGCCAGCTTGCACCTAAAATGGCCCCGGCAATTAACGGACTGAACCCAAAGGCGGTAACTAACGCATCGGCAATGGCATTACCGGTATTGACTCCGATTGGTCCGAAGACAATCAGCGTAAGCGGTACCATAACGACTAGAGATATTAACGGAGTCACAAAGTTTTTGACACTTTCATGAATCAGACGGTTACATAGTTTTTCAAGCTTACTCATGACGATAACAGATAGAATAATCGGGATAACGGTTGATGAATAGCTCATCATCGTCACAGGTATGCCGAAAAAGTCCGTTGCCACACCTTCTGAATGAAGGGAAACAATCGAAGGATAAAGCAAGGCGCCAGCGACTGTCAACGCTGTGAACATATTCCCTTCAAACTTCCTGGCAGTTGTTACTGCCAAAATAAGAGGCAAGAAATAAAACAAGCTGTCTGACGCCGCAAATAAGATAATATATGTCGTGCTCTCTGTATCCAGCCAGTTGAAGTTTGTTGCGATTAAGAGCAAGCCTTTTAGAATCCCGGCACCGGCCATTACTCCCAGTAAAGGGGCAAAAATGCTGGAGATGACATCGATTGTGCGGCCGACGATATTTCCTTTTTTTCCTTCGTCAGTGGACTCGGAGCTTTTGCTGTCGCTCAAGATGTTAGATACTTTTCCAATGGCGCTGTAAACTTCCGGTACGGTATTGCCAATGACAACCTGAAATTGCCCGCCGCTCACTTTCACCGTGATCACGCCTTCTGTATTTTCCAATTTCCCTTTGTTTGCTTTTGTCTCGTCCTTTAAGGTAAAGCGCAACCGCGTTGCGCAGTGAACCAGTGAGGCAACGTTTTTCTCTCCACCTACCAGATCTACTATTTCCCTTGCTATTTTTTCGTAGTCCATTACTACACCTCCAGGTTTTTTTGAAATTTTTGCATACAAAAAACCTAAGCCTGTCAAAATAGCGGACCAAAAAGCTCCACAATTTATCTAGACTTAGGTTTTGCCTGCGTTATCAGTAACAATCCCAGGTTGCCCGTTATTATATTTTCTATATTTTTAATTATATAGTTTAATTTGTTAATGTCAACACTTTGTTTTAGTATTTTATAACTTTTTTTACATAATAAACTTTTATTAAAATAATATATATGCCCACGAATCACGCGACTATCATCTGTTTACCACACGTTCAATATGAATTGTTAAATACAGCATTTCCTCGTTAGTCAGGTCGTGGTTATACTGATGTTTAATATAGTTTTTAATTTTTTCCGTGCACTGTGCCGCTTCTTTATGCTTTTGCTTAATCATAATATATAAATAGTCATCGTCATTTTCATAATGCGTTCCTTTAAACACGCGTTGCGCAAAAAACTTCAAATGGGTTATAAAACGGAAGTAATTTAATGATTCCTCTGCGAACTCGACGTTAAAATGATATTTAACAATATTGATTATTTGTTGAATAAACTTTGTAATATTGATTGTGTTTGACACATCTTCGTTCATTTCCGCATTAATAATATGAATGGCGATAAACCCTGCTTCATCCTCCGGAAGCGCTACATGAAATCTTTCGTTGATCTTTTTTATAGCTTTTAGGCCAACTTTGAATTCTTCCTTGTATAATTGTTTAATCTCCCATAACAGGGCATTTTTTATCGCCGCTCCTTTTTGATACCTTTCCAGCGCGAAATTAATATGATCGGTCAGCGATACATAGATGTTTTCATTCAATTTTTTGTTCAAATTTTTCGTTGCGTCATTGATAATTTCTTCTACTTCGTTCATCAATTCCAGCGGTACTTCCCTAAGGAGCATTTTAAAATTATCAGAGGTTTTTTTATCTTTTAGCGAAAAAATTTTCTCCACCTTATCCTCAGCAATTTCCTGTCCTCTTTTCTTTTGAAAAGCAAGTCCCCTTCCCATCACTACCAGCTCGGTACCGTCGTCCTGTAGTACACTGACTACATTATTGTTAAGTATTTTATCAATTTTCATCGGAGCGCCCTCCTTTCCAAACATCCTGATCTTCAAGCTGTGTTCAAAAAGCTGAAAAAGAACAAGAAAATCGGGACCCGGCAGCCGCCCGGCGATGCAGCTAATACTACTTACAAGAAAGTGAGCAGCGGAGCGACCGCACAACGGCACTTGACAATATTTCCCGGGCTTTTTGAACATCCTTTTTAAATAGAATAGAAAGAACCTAAGCCACAACAAAAACAGGGGCACAAAAAACTCCCGATTGTTGTAACTTAGGTTTTGCCTGCATAATCAGTAACAATCCCATTATCTAGTTAATATATACTATGTATTATAGTATTTCATCGTTTATCTGTCAACGCTTTCATTCAACTGCCGTATACTCCTTTATTTTCCAGGTTAACTAACATACCGATGTCGCCCAAAACAAGCCGTTGCCGGCCTTTCCGGCAAAAAAACACTTCTACCAGGTCCGGAAAACAACGAAAACATGCTTCGGAGTGTCCCAAAACCTTTTAAGTGTATGTTCAAAAAGATCGCTTTTTATCTTTTTATACGAAAACTAAGGCTTTATACCTAATTTTTAGTCCTCGTGGTGTCTGGCTAAGACATGGTTGTTTTGAACATACACGATGCAATGAGTAAAGCCGATGCATTCCTTTCAAACCGGCTAGGAGTGGTTTTCTTGGAGTCAGGATGGTGACATTCCGCTGTTGCTCACAAATGCAACCTGCATGTGCTTCATCGAGTCAATTTGCGTCGAGTAACCGCAGACGCAGGACGTGAGCGGTAGTTAGGCGGAATTGGGTTGCATCGAGCGGAACCATTGCCTTTTTGAACAGACTCTTTAAGACATCCCCGCTCTATTGTATCTTCATTCAGAAAGGCAAAAATCTGTCCCTCTTTCGGGACACTTCTCCTTGCTTTCCTCTTGCTTCCGGCACGAATCAGGTTTTCACGGATGCCACGGCTCAGTTAACGCTCCAAGCCGCGTAGAGAAGCGCCCTCCAACGCCGCGACAAGCTGTGTCGCGGTCGTTCCTTCCAAAAGAAGAGGCAAAGCGCTTCTTGGAATAGCCGCAACTAGTCCAATTTTTCCCCATTTGATTCAATAACAGTTTTGTACCAATAAAAGCTCTTCTTCTTGATTCGTTGCAACGTTCCTTTCCCTTCATTGTCCCTGTCAACATAAATATAACCATACCGCTTCTTCATTTCTCCTGAAGATGCACTGACGATATCAATCGGTCCCCAACTCGTATATCCGATAATTTCAACACCGTCCTCGATGGCTTCCCCCATTTCCGCGATGTGGCGTCGTAAATAATCAATTCGGTAATCATCACTAATTTCACCTTCAGAAGCTACCGTATCCACAGCCCCCAAACCGTTTTCCACGACGAACAACGGCTTTTGATAGCGATCATACAGTTGATTCGCCGTGATCCGGAACCCTTTTGGATCGATCGTCCAGCCCCATTCTGATTTAGACACATACGGATTGGAAACCGAGCCGAAGACATTACCGCTGGTGGCGTTTTTCACCACTTCCGGATCTGTGCTTGTTGTCCGGCTGGAATAATAGCTGAAACCGATGTAATCAACCGTATGCTCCTTTAATATTTTCTCATCTTCCGGCTCCATCGTGATCGTAATCCGATTATCTTTAAAAAATCGTTTCGCATACGCAGGATACGCTCCCCGTGATTGCACATCAATAAAGAAGAAGGACTCCCGGTCTTTTTCCATAGCAAGAAAAACATCTTCCGGGTTGCAGGTATACGGGTAGAACATTCCGGCTGCGAGCATGCAGCCGATTTTCGCATCCGGAATGATTTCATGGCATGCTTTGACGGCTAACGCACTTGCTACTAACTGATGATGAGCCGCTTGATACTGAACCTGCATTCTGTCCGCTTCTTCTTCAATAACAAGACCTGCCCCTAAAAACGGCAAATGCAGCAGCATATTTATTTCATTGAATGTCATCCAATATTTCACTTTTTCTTTATAACGGGTAAATACGGTTTTGGCATACGTCTCAAAGAGTGGAACGAGCTTCCGACTTCGCCAGCTGCCGTATTTTTCAATAAGATTTACCGGCACATCAAAATGCGCCAAAGTGACAACCGGCTCAATGCCGTGTTTCAACAATTCATCAAATAAATCATCATAAAATTGTAACCCCGCCTCGTTCGGTGTTTCCTCTTCACCTGTGGGAAATATCCGTGCCCAAGCGATGGAAACCCGAAGTGCTTTAAAACCCATTTCTGCAAATAAGGCGATATCCTCTTTATATCGGTGATAGAAATCGATCGCTTCATGAGAAGGATAATACGCTCCTTCAAGCGGATGCAGTGACGTTACCTTCCCTTTCATGATCTCCCGTCTCTTTTCTCCCGTCGGCAATAAATCAACGATGGTCAAGCCCTTTCCGCCTTCCAAATATCCACCTTCTGCTTGATTGGCGGCAATTGCTCCGCCCCACAAAAAATTGTCTGGAAATGAATAGTTCGTCATAGTAAAACTCCTTTTCACATAATTATAGAGAATGTTCAAAAAAAAGCGATTCTTTCAACTGGCATCAGTAAAATAAAAAAACCTGACTCCATCAGAGGACACACGTATCGCGCCGTCAAATAGAATCAGGTTATGCCCAACTGGTAACATTCCCTTGTTATTGTATAGCGGATGTTCAAAACGTCTTTTTGAACAAACACTGTAAATAAAATTTAATTACAATTTATCAGTTCCTCTTGCTGTTGTCAATCTTTAGAAATTGATCCGGGCATCTTGCTATCTGCTTTTGAAACGTGAAACGAGGAAAAGAATGATTAAAATAATCACTACCCATTTAATCAGAAATCCCGCAATCAAAAAAATGAAAAAAGAACAAACGGCTCCGATAGCCCAATATACCATGAAGGTAAGAATGCAGCCGGACGAACCATATTTCTGAGTGCTGCCGAATAAAGAATAAAGTATAATTGCAATGACAAAGCCAAGCCCCACTGAAATTAGTTCCATATACCCTCCTGTTTTCTTTTTTTAATACAATCATACCATATCACCACCCACTCCAATCGTATATCCACCGCAATTTAGTAAATTTTAATCAACAAATTGGTAAATTTATCTTGTTCTATAGACTAGAAAACCTCCTTATGAAAATATCCCCAGATAAACTTCTGCGTGAAGATTAAAAAAGCAGTTTTCAAACACTATAGAAATCTGTAATAATACAAGAATGAGAGTCTACATAATATTGCACCGAATGGGAGATGCCGCCTGAGAACAATGACGTATTGCGTTGTTCTCAAAGTAACGGTTGCCGGAAAAGATGGAGATGCGAACTTTACAAAAGTGAGTGATCTACATATCACAACTCGGCCGACAAAATTCAACAGTATTCCTTCCGGTTTTATTATCGCTGTTTCCTTTCTCCGCGGTGAAGAATACCGTTATTTTCTGTTTACATTATGCCGTAATAATTCTATAATGAAAACAAGGACAAGCCTTTCTGTATAGAATTGTTGAAATTTGCTTAACATAGTGACAGGTGTTAATCATAAAATAAAAAAGCGAGCCGAGATGCTGCAACATCTCGGCCCTCACAAATGTCACTCACAAAAGCGTGGTCGGCAATTGTGCCTAGTTACGTGTAACCCATCTAAGGACCGCCAAGCCGCAGGATGGGTTACTTTTTTGCCATCTTATCAATGAGCAAAACCACGAAAGTTAAGCAGGAGATAAGAAATAACCCGGCAGAGAAAAGCAGCGGTAAGACATCCATCATATCATCACCTCCGAAAAAAAACTCGACCTCTCAACTGCCTTTGCTCCGTAAACATTTGCTTGTTTATATTTTACCATCATGTGCCCAGTAGGTCTATTGAAATCGGTGCACTATTTCTAATTTTGGGAATTATTTCATTGCTTTTTATTGACGGACAACACCAATAACGCCAATGGCGATACATCGCCGCAACATTACGTTGACGGCGTTGTCAGCCATTGGCGCAGCTTGCAACCTTTGAATAAAACAATGAACAGAAATTCTATTTATTTCCAATTTTAAGTAAATCCGACAACCGCTACATCTTTAAACCAGCAAGGCTGGCTCCCTTACTAAACAGCTGTTGAATCTTTTTTTCTACATCTGGATCAGCAATTAATGGCGGTGCATGATGCGGTTTTGACCGGACATCAAGAATGACATTGTCACAGCTCCAATGCTTGTTTTCATAAAAGCTGTTGACACCGTAAATGTCATGGGAAGGATTGCTGCGCGTGAACGTCACCCAGAGAAAATTATTTATGGAGCGGCTTAGAAACTCGCTATCGTCACATACAATAATCATCGGGCAGGACGGCATTGCGCCCTTCCTTTGAATTGCTGCGCCGAAATCGCGCAATTCTTTGTCGGCTTGGCTGTACGTGGAAAACGCAGGACCTTGTACAGCCACAATACCCGGCATTACCAGCCGTGGATTGCGGAAATCGCCCAGCTCCTTCAACTGTCCCGGCACTTCAGTGCACAACTCTCTTTTTTTCTCGCCGCAAGCCGCAAAAATGACTTTGCTTCCTGTATTCAAGCCTGTCCCGGAATAGTCCAGCGTATCGATCGTTGTGTTCGTTTGAAAGTGAATATCGCGATGAAGATCGATGCGTTCTAAAATATACGTTAAAAATTGTTTTTCCTTATGTGTATCCAACGGCTCTTTTTCTTCCGCCGTAATAAACAAATATTTTGCCAGACTCAATTGCCCTGTTCCCAATATTCGGTTGGCAATCGTCAGAATTTCCGCCGGCTGCTTTACCTGCTGATAAGGGGTGTAGCGCTCGCTGCCGATGGCAAACAGCAACGGATGCACACCTGCCGCATCGACGGCATGCACTTCTTTTACACCCGGGATTTCCTGCCTGACAGCATCCCCTGTCAACTCGTGAATCAGCGCGCCAAATGAAGTATCCTCCTGCGGTGGACGCCCCACCACCGTAAACGGCCAGATCGCATTTTGCCTTGCATACACTTTGTGGATTTTCATTAACGGAAAATCATGTGTCAGACTGTAGTAGCCCAAATGATCACCGAAGGGCCCCTCCGGCTTCGTTTCACCCGGGTAAATTTCACCAGTAATAACAAAATCAGCGTCGTTGCTAATACAAAACCCGTCAATATAACTGTAACGAAACCGGCGTCCGGAAAGCAAACCGGCAAAGGTCATTTCACTTAACCCTTCCGGCAGCGGCATCACAGCTGCAAGCGTATGTGCCGGAGGACCGCCGATAAATATACTGACTTTTAACGGCTCCCCTTTTCTCGTCGCTTTCTCCTGATGAACACCGATGCCTCGATGAATTTGATAGTGCAAGCCGATTTCCTCGTTCAGCTCATAATCATTCCCGTTCAACTGCACCCGGTACATACCTAAATTGGCATTCATGATGCCCGGTTTATCCGGATCTTCACTGTACACTTGCGGCAGCGTCACAAAAGCGCCGCCATCATCCGGCCAATGTTGGATCAGCGGAAGCTCGGAAACGGTTATTTCCTGAAACGCAACCGGTAATGCGGATGATTTCTTCAACGGCAGCGCCTTTACAGCTGCCAAGCCCGTACGGACGTGACGAAGCGGGTGCTTCAGCGCCTTTACCGGATCATTCCGTAATGCAACCACGCTTTCCGCCGCTTCCCATGTTTTGCGAAAAATAAATTTACTTCTCTCCATCGTGCCAAATAAATTGGAGACAGCCCGGAATGTCGAGCCCTTCACATTTTCAAATAATAAAGCCGGACCTCCCGCCTCATAAACCTTTAAATGGATGGCGGCCATTTCAAGATGCGGGTCCACTTCTTCATGGACACGAACCAAATGCCCATGCTTCTCCAGATCTACAATACACTGTTCTAAATTATGATACATCGTTACCTGCTCCTAGAATGTCTTTTTATTCATTATATCCATTCTGTCGGCCCTTGTCCTTTTCCAATGTATGTTTCAAATGAGAAAAAAGCAATCCATATAAAAAACTTAAAGAACATGTTTAATAAAGCAATGGCTCCCGAACTTATTGATCAATCCCTGTAAACTTTTCTCCACGACGATGACATTTTCATCAAATCCTCTGCATTTCCTGAAACAGGAAAAGATATAATATAAAAGACCCAATAAATCATCACATTCACAGGCAGGTATTGATACAATGATCAAGCAACAGCTTCCACCGCTTGCAAAAATCAGCGCATTCGGCATTACATATATTCAAGAGCAGCACCCGCTCATGGTAGCTTGGTGGTCTGCTGTGTTCCCGGGATTCGGGCATTATTTGCTGAATCAATATGCCAGAGCAACTTTATTGACATTAAGCGAAGTGACGATTAATTCCATGGCACACATCAACGAAGCGATGGTTTATTCGTTTTGCGGCAAATTTGAACTGGCGAAAGCCGTCATTGAACCGAGGTGGGCCTTTGGATACCTCGTCGTTTATTTAATACCGATTTGGGACAGCTACCGGTCAACATTATATCAGAATAAATTATACCGCCTGTCCATTATGGAAAATCAACCGATGACGCGAGTAAAGATTACCCCAGCCGAAATTCAATACTTAGAGAGGCGAAAGCCGCTGGTCGGTGCCGTGTTTTCTTTTTTCTTTCCCGGCTTAGGTCAACTATACAACCACCGGTTCGGATTGGCTTTTTACGCGATGCTTTGGTGGTGGATTTATCTCACTTTATCCAGGCTTCATGAATCATTGCTTACGCTATCACTCGGAAATCTGATGGAGTCAACCCACCTTCTTCATCCACAATGGCTGTTGTTTATGCCGTCTGTTATGTGCGGATCCATTTATGAAGCGTATGTGACAGCCATTGAACACAATAAGCTTTATCGCATTTCCCAGCGACAGCAACTGACATGCCGCTATGGAAAAACAAAGCTTCGTATTTTTCATTCAACAGGTGGTAATACATGATTATTGTCGGAACGTTTTTACAATCGATAGAATTGGAACAGACCTTGGCTTTTTTGGAAAAACAAGTGATTTCCAAGGAACAAATCCTCGTCATTTTCATGGATGATCCACCATTGTCCAAGCAATCGCTCGGAAGGACGCGGAATATTCATTCCAACGCTTTTGAAGTCGGAATGGCTAGTGCCACCGGATCAGCAGTTATCGGGGCAAGCACCGGTTTTGTGTTGCATTGGGGACCGATATTGTGGGGCTTGATTGCAGCGATTATCGGGTTTACTGTTGGCTATGGCATTTATTATTTTGTCAAAAAATCGCATTATTTGTCGTCTAAGAGAAAGCGCATTCCCGAAGTCACTGTTATCATTCAATGTACCAAGTCTGAAGCAAACCAAATCAAAGCTATCTTGTGGAAAAATCATGCCCTTACCGTCGGGAACGACGCTGGCGATTGACCACTACTATCATCCGCAATGCTTTCGGTTTTTTCCTCCACTTGCAAGCTATGCTTATCAAGTAAAAAATACGCGTCTGCCTGTTGATGCAGAATCCCAGAAAAAACGGCCGACATGGCTGATCCCCTCTCCCGTTAGCGAGGCAACGCCAGCTTTCATGTTATAATGTAAAAAAAGCTTGGCAGAGGTGACTTATGGAAAAAAATAAAAAGCAAGAAAGGTTTGTTCCGGATGCTCACAGTGACTTGTTGGACGAGGAAACACTGCTTATCGTGTCACAAACCTTTAAAGCTTTATCAGATCCGACGAGAATCAAAATCCTGTATTTGTTGTCACAAAAAACATATTCCGTCAATGAAATTGCCGAAAATCTCGACTTGCTCCAATCTACGGTATCTCATCAGCTGCGGTTTCTAAAAAACTTGCGGCTCGTTAAATACCGCCGCGAAGGAACGACCATGATTTATTCTTGCGACGACGAACACGTCATGAATCTGTTAAAGCAGACCATCGTTCATGCCAGACATCACTAATGTTCATGTCATCACTTCAGCTGTCTTCGACACACCTGGCTTTTCCCCTCCACCCGGAAAGAGGCAGCTGCTGGCGGCAGGCTTATTTCCTTGTCGTCTTTTTACAGGACATACCGACATACCGCCGGTTTATTAACATAGAGCGCATTCCCTTTAGCATAGAACTTCCACGGTAAATCCGCCGGGAGCATCAACGTAAAATGTCCAGCCATGTGATCTTTGCGGCGGCTCTACTTCAAATCCATCCGCTTTTAATCGTTGATTTATCTCGTTCACTTTTTCTTCATTTTCTTGTATGAATCCAATATGAAATGTCTGAGGATAGCTGACTTGAGCTCCTTTCATTAAAGTAAGCACGAATCCGTCGTCATCCAACATTGCAGCGAAAGAATTCCCCCTGACTCCCCCGCAGGTTAGACCAAAATATTTTTCCAAAAATTCTTTAGCAGCACGAACATCGGTGACCGTAAGATTGAGATGATTTAATTTCATCATGATCCCCTTTCTCCTTGGGTTGGTTAGAAGGCGCATGTAGTAAGGAAAACAAACGGCTCTGAGCAGTTCGAAGCGCGGCAGCCGCAGCTGGCAGAGTTCATACCACAACTTTGAGCGCAGCGGAACAACAGCGCAACGAAGCGGTTTCGCAAGGCATTGTTACCCGGACTTTTTTACACCTTCTCTTCCATTTTATTACATGGTTGCAAGTGCTAATGTTTTGATTTACCATTCTTATATTGCTTGACCTTTAATCAGCTAATCCGTCATATTACTTTAATGATTTAGATGCAGATACATCCGCTCGGTCATGCCTGATGTTCGTAACTGTACCCCCAATAAGCAGTGACACATTTTTCATATATGTAAAAAGTAAATAATGACAACTTCCTTATTGCTAGGCCATTTCATTATTCTTGTTTTTTTCCACATAGCATTGACAGATTCAACAATTCCGCATACAATATAATTGAATATATGAGCAGATGATCATATATAAAAATACGAAGCTGACAACTCCTTGTCCCTCATGTACAACAGTGACAACATCTCTTCGTAAAAACAAAAAGCAGGTGAGCCATATGGAAGCAAAAGCTGTAAAAAGAAAGCTCGTGCTTGAAGGTCTTGATTGCGCAGTGTGCGCGGCAAAAATCGAAACACACGTCGCGAAAATCAGCTGTGTAAATGAATGTTCAGTAGATGTAATGACGAAAACACTGACAATGGAAACAGCGGAGGGGGACGACCAGACAGCTGTTTTGGAAGCAAAACAGCTGATCAACAAGCTGGAGCCCGGCATCCGGATAAAAGAAGCAACCCAAAACACCGCCGCGAAACAGGTATTGCTCTTAAAAGGGCTCGATTGCGCCAATTGTGCCGCAAAAGTGGAAAAACACGTAAGCGACATGGAAGGCGTAACAGCAGCAACCGTTGACTTTGTTTCAAAGAAGCTGTTCATCGAGGTCCAGGATGCAGCTTCGATGAACCGAATCGTGAACGAAGCGGCAGCAAGCATTCCTGTGCTGGAACCGGATATCGAAGTTGTCCTTGATCAAACTTCCGCGGCAGTCGAAGAAGATCCGGACGACGGCGGTATTAAGAAAATGATTTTCCGGCTGGGTGCATCCGTTATTTTCGGCTTGACTGCATTGCTTGGAGATTTCCCTTCATTCGTTGAACTGCCAATCTATGTGATCAGCTACCTGCTGGCCGGCGGTGATATTCTCTTAAGAGCGGGAAAAAACATTTTCCGCGGTCAACTGTTTGATGAAAACTTCCTAATGTCGCTGGCAACCCTTGGTGCTTTCGCAATCGGCGAATACCCGGAAGGCATTGCCGTCATGCTGTTCTTCCAGGTCGGCGAGCTGTTTCAAAGCATCGCGGTCAATCGTTCCCGCAAATCCATCAGCGATTTAATGGACATCCGGCCGGAATTCGCCACCTTAAAAATTGGAAACAAAACGGAACGGGTGGCACCAGAGGCCGTAAATGCCGGCGCTATGATTCTAGTAAAGCCCGGTGAAAAAATCCCTCTCGACGGCGTTGTCGTGGAAGGACATTCCATGGTCGACACATCCGCGCTGACAGGGGAGTCCGTTCCAAGAGAAGTGGCCGCCGGAAACGACGTATTAAGCGGGTTTGTGAATACAAACGGGATGTTGACCATCCGCGTCACCAAAGAATACGGGGAATCAACGGTGGCAAAAATCCTTGATTTAGTTCAAAATGCCAGCAGCCGGAAAGCAGCTACAGAGAAGTTCATTACCCGCTTTGCACGTTACTATACACCAGCGGTGATCGGTATTGCCACGTTGCTGGCGGTCGTTCCTCCGCTTGTTATCAGCGGCGCGGCCTTTTCCGACTGGTTTTACCGCGCACTTATTTTTCTTGTCATTTCTTGCCCGTGCGCCCTCGTCGTTTCCATCCCACTCGGTTTTTTCGGCGGCATCGGCGGCGCCTCCAAAAGCGGGATACTGATCAAAGGAAGCAACTTCCTGGAAGCGCTGAATCATGTCAAATATGTCGTCTTTGATAAAACGGGAACATTGACAAAAGGTGTATTTAACGTAACAAATATCGTTCCCAAGGGAGAGCTGACAGCGGAACAGCTGCTGGAATACGCAGCGCTGGCGGAAAGCTACTCCAATCACCCGATTGCCCAGTCCATTTCCGCCGCCTATGGAAAGGAAGTAAATAAAGAAGTCATCGGCAAATATGAGGAGATTGCCGGACACGGCATTAAAATCGAAGTGGACGGCAAAGCGATTTTGGCCGGAAATAAAAAGCTGATGACCAAAGAAGCAATCTCGTTTGTGGAAGAAGCGGCGATCGGAACAATGGTTCACCTTGCAATCGACAGGCAATACGCCGGCTATATCGTCATTTCCGATGAAGTAAAGGAAGACGCCAGCAAAGCGATCGCGGGCTTAAAAGCTCTCGGTATTAAAAAAACCGTCATGCTGACAGGAGATGCAAAAAAAGTCGGGGAAGCGGTCGGGCAAAAGCTCGGGTTGACGGAAGTTCATGCAGAATTGCTTCCGCACGAAAAAGTCGAGCAGGTGGAGCAGCTGGACAGCCGGAAGCAGAAAGACGAAAAGCTTGTTTTTGTCGGCGACGGCATCAATGATACACCAGTGCTGGCAAGGGCGGATATTGGCATCGCCATGGGCGGCTTAGGATCAGATGCCGCGATTGAAGCGGCGGACGTTGTGATCATGACGGATGAGCCGTCAAAAATCGTCACCGCCGTTAAAATCGCCAAACGCACCAGAAAAATCGTCTGGCAAAATATTATTTTTGCTTTGGTTGCCAAAGGCATCGTCCTGATACTAGGGGCGTTCGGCCTGGCCACTATGTGGCAGGCAATCATTTCCGATGTCGGTGTGACATTGCTCGCTGTTCTAAATGCAATGCGCGCGTTGAAAGTCGCTCACTTGTCCTGATATAGTTGGTTTAAGTCGTTACCACTCAAGTTTGACTCAGCATTTGAAGGAACGGGGCTTGGGCTCTGTCAAAAGCAGATTTTATTTTTAAAAGTGTTTGTTCAAAAGGATCGCCTTTTATCTTTTTGAACAAACACGAAGCAGTGAGCCGTCACGACCGGCAGTGACCATTTTAACATCTCGTTTATCACCGTCTCATTTTAGAATCTTAGTCAAATCCATCTTAGCATATACAACCCTGTGAATTTCAACTATCGGATCTTTTACAACATAGAAAACAACATAATTTTTAACCGGTAACAATCTGCATTCATTTTCCAAATCCTTGATTGGCTGATATATCTTGTGAGAATAAGGAAACTCCTCAAGCTTGGCTATGGATTCATCCAAACCATCTAACAAATCCATGGCTGCTTTTGGTGCTTTAAGAGTGTCGGAATTATAATCCGTTATCTCCAGCATATCCTTTAATGCCAAAGGCAGGTACTTCAGCTTATACATTCTCGGCATCAACCTTTAGCAGCAAGCTTTGACCTTAAATCTGAAAAAACTTCTTTATGCGAATACCGTTTATTCGTAGACTTAGCTTCGAGTTCAGCTTCTTTTAGCTTAAAATAAATTTCGCTTTCAAACAGTTTTTTTTCATAAGCTTGAATGCTCATAACAACCATGTCACCATAGCCATTTTTGGTTAAGAATACAGGTTCCGCTGTTTCATGTACTATTCTTGAAATATCAGCAAAGCTATTCCGTAAATCCGAGACAGGTCAAATATGTGGCATGTCAACACCCCTTCATTAACATAGCATAGTATTATCATAATTACGCTAACCCATCGATGGACTGATAGATTCTTTAGGAAGGGGATCACACCCTTCCCCAGCCAAAAATACCTACCGCTCCAGCTTTTTGAAATAACGATATACTTCGGCTAATTTTTTGTCTTGGTTTCCAGACGCGCTTTCCATATTGCCAAATTCAAAAAACTTCACTTTTTTTATCCCGACAAAACGAAGGACCGCTTTTTTCATCAATGCTTTATGCGCGTTATTCAAAAAAAACAACGGATATTTCGCCGGCCCCTTCATGGTCGATATACATACGGCTGACTTTCCTTTCAGCAGTCCTTCCGGCAGAAGTCCCCCCTCCTCCTTATACGCGAAACCTGAAGCAAATAATTGATCGATGTAACCAAGAAGCATTGCTGGCGGTCTACCCCACCAAATTGGATAAATAAAAACCAGCTTATCTGCCCGGACAAGCTGCTGGCGATATCTCTCAAACGCAGGGTCGCGATGCATATCACGCCTTCGTTTCTCACCGCCAAATACTAGGAGCGGATTAAAATTCTCTTCATACAAATCCACTACTTGCACCTCCTCGATATCAGGATTCTCCCGGCTTCCTGCAAGAACCTTATTCAAAAAACCAAAGTTCAGACTTTCGTGATTTGGGTGCGTATAAATTACCAGCAGTTTCACAATACCACCTCATTGATTATCATTTGATAACAAAATAATAACAGTCACACTTTTGGTTGTCAAATGATAATTGTTTTTTGATAATGGATTTGCTATCTTGTCTTTAAGAGGTGATGATGCTATGGATCAAAAAGCTTTATTTTATAAAATTGTAGCTTTTACAGCTGCTATTCATCGCGTGACGCACGAGCTGACAAAGGAGGCGAAATCAACGAAGCTTACGCCCCTGCAATACAAAATTCTTGAATATATCGCTGTTGACCAACCGGTGACTCTCAGTCAAATCAGCGACTGCCTGCATATATCCATGCCGAATACGAGCCGGGAGCTGAAAAAACTAAGCACATTTATTGAAAAAACAGAAAACAAAGAAGACAGAAGAAAACAGTCGATTCACCTGTCAAAGGCCGGAGAAGCGATGATGGCCGTTGTATTTCAAGCGATAGAAACGCAGTTCCGGAAACGGATACAAACTGTATCAAAGGAGGAGCTGGTGGAGATTGACCACGCCTTGGATGTCCTGAGCGACAAATTATTTTATTAAAGCGCTTGTTCAAAAAGATCATTTTTTATCTTTTTGAACAAGTGCGAAGCATGCTTTTCTTGATGTATAACCATGGTGCGCTCATTCTAAATATAGCGGAGGCGTGAAAGTTCAAGCGGACACGGTCAGGATAACATGCGCAGCAACCGCCCCCTGCTATCCCTCATACGCCGCCATTAATGCATCGATATTGATTTTTTTCTGTGTGTACAGCGTTTTCATGACCAGCGCTGCTTTTTCCGCATCGGAGTCACCGATCATTTCTGACAGATTTTCAGGTAAAATTTGCCACGACACGCCAAACTTATCTTTCAGCCATCCGCATGCCTGGGCCTTTTCGTCTCCACCCTCGGAGAGTTTTTCCCAATAATAGTCGATTTCCATTTGATTCGCACAATGGACGATAAATGAGGTGGCTTCCGTAAAGGAAAAATGCGGACCGCCATTTAAAGCAACGAACGATTGCCCGTCCAGCTGAAATTCCACGGTCATTACCGTTCCCTCCGGCATTCCGTGAATGTCATGTCCCACAGACCCGTAACGGCTGATTCTTCCCACGCTGGAATTTGGAAAAATAGAGGTGTAATACATTGCCGCCTCTTCCGCCTGCCGGTCAAACCATAAGTTTGGTGTGATTTTTTGAATGCTCCCTTTCATAACGCCCTCCCTCCTTTCATCTTCTCAGTGAGACGCTACAATCATCTTAGCAAAAAAATTCAGGTGAAATTTCTTCCCGTTTGCTATGATATGCTTGAATGTATGACGCACCGTCGCAAGAAAAATAATATTTCCTTTTTACCAACCGTTTATTCATCTGTTGTTCATAATCGCTTGCTATTCTCTTTCATGAAATAAAGAAAGAGGAGATGAACAGAAAATGAAATTAACAGAAATTTGTTTGTTGCTGATCACAAGTATCATGTTATACGGATATGTGTTTGGCTTTCTGACAGTCAAAAAAAGAGGCATTGTCCTTGCTGCGTCAGGTATGATGATTTTTCTTTTTCATACCGTTATCGACGGCTTCCGGATACAGCTGATTCCGTTATATGCCCTGTTTGCGATATGCACCATCAGCTGCGCCATTTATGCATTCTTCCAAAAAAATTCCCACCCTGGCAGAAAGCCAAAGCTGTGGAAACGAATCGCTGCTGGAACTGCCGGCACGCTGGCAGTGGCAGCGGCGCTGATTGTCCCGCTGTATTTGCTGCCAATAATTAAGATAATGGAGCCGACAGGACCATATGCGATAGGCACGACGGAATATCATTGGGTTGACCAGAATCGGGAAGAAACGAATAGTGCCGATCCCACTGATCGCAGAGAATTGCTGGTGCGGGTATGGTATCCCGCCGAGGTGACAGCCGAAGCAGAGAAAGCCCCTTACGCTCTTGAACCTGAGCAAGGAAAGCTGGCAGGTAGAAACTTATCGTTCTTTTATCGCATGGTGCTCCATTCTGTCATGAAAGCAGAAAACCATTCCTATGCAGGCGTACCCGTAACAGCGGACAAACAGCAGTACCCTGTGTTAGTTTTTTCTCATGGGTACGGGTTATCCAATTTTATGTACACAAATCAAATCGAAAACCTGGCAAGTCACGGATACATTGTATTCAGTATTGAGCACCCGTACTATGCGGGAATCCCGACAATATTTCCAGATGGACGAATCGTGGAAGAACAGGTTGATCTGACCAATGACGACATCGATCTCGACGAAGAAATCAACATTTGGATCGCTGACGTTTTGTTTGCTCTCGACAATATCGAAGCCTTGAATGAAACCGATCCGCAAGGGATTCTCACCGGAATGCTGGATATTTCACGAATCGGTATGTTCGGCCATTCCTTCGGAGGGGCAGCCACCTCCCAAGTCATGCACCGCGATTCCCGGATACAAGCTGGTGTAAATATGGACGGCTTCTTTTTCGGTCCGATCATCGAGGAAGGGCTTGAGAATCCGTTCATGTATTTAACCGCGGCTGCAGAAGCCTACATGGAAAACCCGGACGGTAGCAGAATGAAGGAGGAGGAAATGCCCGAGGAATTGCTTAAGGAGCTACAGGAAATGAGAGCCGATGACCTAAAACGAAAAGAAGGCATTTTGAAAAACGGCGGCAGCGTCGTCGTTCTGGAAGGGGGAGAGCACGAAAGCTTTTCGGATATGATGCTGTACTCTCCGCTTATGGTCACCCGTGATCTTTCACTGCTGGAAAAAATCAATCAGGAGCTGCTGCAATTTTTCGACGAGCATCTTAAAAGCCCCCCTTCCCAAAAGGAGGATGGCGCTTAAATCAGCTTGATACTATAATGAAGGAAGAATCCACACATCGTTGTAAGGCTCTTTTCTAAAAGTTTACAGCAATTGGACCTCCCCCATGCAAATGCTAGGTTCATACGCTTTGGCGTGAAGGTTTTGAAAAAACATCGCCTGCTCAGGCAACTGAATTTGTCTGGAAAAGGCGTGTTTTTTCAAAAAATGGTCCAATAGCAACAAAAGCAGCCTTTCTTAAAAAGGACGACAGACAGGGGGACGTTAGGATGAGCAAACTGCTGGTTGCAGATGACGATCCGCACATTCGAGAATTGGTGAAGCTGGCGCTGCGGGCAGATGGCTACGATATTGTAGAAGCGGAGAGCGGAAGTACAGCTCTGGCAGTCATTCACCAGAAGCAGATGGATGCCGCTATAATCGATATTATGATGCCGGATACAGATGGTCTGCAAGTATGCCGGGAAATTAAGCAGTACTATGATATCCCCGTCCTCCTGCTGACGGCGAAGGGAACCAACAATGACAAGATCAAAGGCTTTCAATCAGGCACCGACGATTATTTAGTCAAGCCGTTTGAACCGACTGAATTACGATACAGGATGAAAGCTTTACTAAGGAGATTCAGGATGGAAAAAGGCTATTCCGTCCAAATCGGCCACGTTTACATGAACAAAGAGCGGGTGCTGCGCGTCAAGGACATACCGGTCTCGCTGCCGCCGAAAGAATTTGAACTGCTGTTTAAGCTGGCGGCGCATCCGGATCGGGTATTGACAAGAGAACAACTGATCGAGCATGTATGGGGAGTTGACTTTGAAGGCGACGAGCGGACGGTGGATGTACATGTTAAGCGGCTCCGCGAGCGGTTTTCAGAGCTGACAGACAGCTTTGAAATCGTCACCGTCCGTGGGCTCGGTTACAAGCTGGAGGTCAAGCATGTTTAAGTCACTGTACTTTCGGGTAATCCTCATTTACTTAAGCATCGTTTTTATCAGCGTCCTCACCGGTTTTCTTTCCGCCCTCCTCCTTTACGGGGCGGATGGTTCCATTGAAATGGAAAGTGAGCTTCAGGAAAAGGCGGCGCTTATCATTGATTTATATGAACGGACTCAACCGGATGATTTGCCGGAATTCATGGAAACGGCCGCCCAGCTTTCCTTATTGAACATCGAGCTTTTCGATGCGGAGACCGGAGAAACAGTGCAGTTCAACCGCGGCGAGGATACCCTTCTGTCAAAGCTTGATTCGACGGTGACCATTCCATGGTATACAGGTGACAACCGTTATCAACTGTCTGTCAGCAATGATTTACCGGAAGGCTCTGGGATGGAACTTACAGTACTGCTCTGTATTATCCTTGTTACAGGCAGCTTATTAGTTCTTGTTGCAACGCGATATTTAGTCAAGCCGGTAAAAGCGGTAACTTCGGTAGCAAACCAGATTTCCACCGGAAATTTTAACGTCCGCCTCCCCGAAGGCCGTCAGGATGAGCTTGGAAGCCTGTGGACAGCCATTAACGATATGGCAGATGATTTGGGGCAACTGGAATCGGAACGACAGGAATTTGTCGCAAACGTATCCCATGAATTTCAGTCTCCTTTAACGTCAATTAAAGGTTTTTCTACTATGCTGCTCAATGAGAAGCTGTCTGAAGAAGAGAAAAGACGGGCTGCGCAAATCATTCGGCAAGAAAGTGACCGATTGTCCAGATTAAGCGATAATTTGTTAAAGCTGGCGGCGCTTGATGCAGGCAGCCATGCTTTCCATCCGGTAACCTTTGATATATCGGAGCAAATACGCAGATCCGTCCTGGCATTCGAGCCTCAGTGGATTAATAAACGGCTTCAAGTGGAAATGAACGCAGATAAAACGTTGCTGACCGCTGATGAAGACTTATTGATTCAAGTATGGACAAATCTGATGTCCAACGCAGTGAAATTTACACCGCCCGGAGGAAAAATCAGCATCAGCATACAAACAAAACGGGAACATGTGGAAGTCCGCTTTTTCGATAGCGGCGCTCCGATTCCAGTAGAAGACAGGGAGCGTATTTTCGACCGATTTCACAAAACCGACCGCACGCGAAACAGGAAGGTGGACGGCAACGGGCTTGGACTATCGATCGTAAAAAAAATCGTCGGACTTCACAAAGGCAGCATTACCGTGTGTACAACGAACAACGACGGAAAATCCTTCGTGGTGAGACTGCCAAAAAGTTGATCTGCCAAGTCAGTATGACTAGTAACACGTCTTAACTGATGGTAAGAAACTCCCACTTCCTAGCGTAAGTGGGAGAGGTTCATTATGAAAAGAGAATTATGAAGAGGTCATTCGCATTACGAAAGATCCCATCTTCCAGGTTTGAATGAAAATTTATTTATAGAGCGTGTTCAAAAAGGCAATGGCTCCACTCGATGCGCCGGCTCGTTGCTTCATGTGTATTCAAAAAGTTTAAAAGTAAGCTTCTTAACCATTCACGCTAATATTTTTTTAACAAATTCTGATTTTAATTTCATAGCTCCAAAGCTATCGATTTTACAGTCAATATCATGATCTCCATCAACTAGACGAATATTTTTCACTTTTGTACCGATTTTTACAACAGATGAAGTCCCTTTCACTTTTAAGTCCTTGATGACTGTCACAGAATCACCATCGTTTAACACATTTCCGTTTGCATCTCTCACAACTTTTGTATCCTCATTGTTTTCCGCCTCTGATTCCAGAGTCCATTCATGAGCACACTCTGGACATACAAAAAGATTTCTATCTTCATAAGTATATTCTGAATTACATTTCGGGCAATATGGTAAAGTAGGCATATTTTTATTTCCTCCATCTTAAGCTTTTATAAAATCATTATAAGTGTTCAAAAAGGAGGACACAACAGCGGCAGGATCGAGCAGCGCAGCGTACACAGAACGTACATGAGCAGCGGCGACACAACGCAACGATGAGATTCGCAGGCGCTGTTTCCCCCACTTTTTGAATATCCTTTATAAGAGTAGATAAGCTAAACTTTGAAGCAAACTGCATTCAAAAATCCAATGCATTGGTTTTATTATTTATTATATTAACTTCCTGAGAGTGCTGACAAAGATAGGCACATTCACGAAAAGCGAAATGCTTACACCCTATACATTTTTTCGTATTCAAATGTTCCAGAGCGCAACTAATAGCTTCTCCTGTATGATCAAAAAAGTTTTCTCCTCCAACTTCATTGTACAATCCATTCTTATCCAGAGTTGTTTTTAACTCTGATTGAATGCCGGAAATGAGAAGTAAGCCGCCTTGCTTTTTAAAATGCTTCATAATATTTGTAAAGTATGATTCCCCTGTTGTATCAATAAAAGGAACTTTTCCCATACGTAAAATTAAAACTTTCGGTTTATAATGAATAGTCGCTAAAATATTTTGTTCAAACGTTTGAGCAGCGCCAAAAAATAGCGGACCTTCTATTGTGTAAATACTGATTTGCGGACAATCATGTGCCTTATTTACCACATGCGGCAACACTTTTTCGTTCTTTGTTGTATGATCAGGAAGCACTTTAGATATGACAAGCATACTGCTCATACGTTTAGTAAACAAAATAATAGCTAAAATGAGACCGATTTCTACAGCTGTTGTTAAACTGGTAAATACAGTAAGCAGAAATGTTACAAGCAATACAAGAGAATCCCCTGTCTTCATTTTAAGTATGTGGACAAAATGTTTTTGTTCACTCATATTCCAAGCTACCACCATTAATATAGGAGCCATACTGGCAAGCGGAATATGTGAGGCATACGGCGCTAACAATAGAAGTGTGAATAACACAAATACCCCATGAATAACACCTGACATCGGAGTTACAGCTCCATTCTTAATATTGGTGGCCGTGCGGGCAATCGCTCCAGTTGCCGGAATTCCTCCAAATAACGGTGTAACAATATTGGCAATTCCCTGACCAATGAGCTCCTTGTTACTGTTGTGTTTACTATTTGTCATACCATCAGCCACGACAGCGGATAAAAGGGATTCAATACCACCCAACATAGCGATCACAAATGCAGGGCCGATCAACTGTCTTATGCGCTCTAATGTGATTTCCGGTATTTCTAACTGAGGAAGCGTATTTGGAATCGTACCGTACGCTGTACCAATGGTGGGTACATGCCCTGAGAAAAATACAGTGGCAATTATCGTTGAAATAGCAATGCCTGCTAATGAACCAGGTATTTTTGGTAAAATCTTTGGTGTTATAAGTATAATAAAAAAACAAATGAAGGCAGTTAAAATACTGTAAAAATTAGTAGTACCAATATGAACGACAATCTCCTTTAGGTTTGCTATAAATTCCTCATGCTTTTTTATCCCTGTTAAACCTAAAAAACTTGCAATTTGTCCGGTAAAGATAATGACAGCAATACCTGATGTAAAGCCAACTGTTACAGGGCGCGGGATAAATTTAATTAAAGATCCCAGTTTAAAAATTCCCATAAGGCACAAGATGACTCCGGCTAATAAACCGGCAAGCAGCAAATCTTTATATCCATAGGTAACGACAATCCCTAAAAGAATCGGAACAAAAGCACCTGTAGGGCCTCCAATTTGATATTTTGAACCGCCAAATAACGAAATGAATATCCCGGCAATACATGCTGTATAAATTCCATACTCTGGTTTAACTCCGGATGCAATAGCAAAAGACATAGCAAGTGGAAGCGCGACAACTCCGACAATCATTCCAGAAAGAAGATCCTTTTGAAAATGTCCTAATGAATATCCTTCAAACCTTCCCGTAAATAACCCTTTCATTACAAAACCTTCTTTTCTATTTCATGTTAAATGATATCTTTTTTTCCGAACTTCACTACTTAACCTGTCCATCCTTAACTGTCGATTCACACTCTGTTTCATCCAGTTCCACCAACATTGAAATTGTATCAATTAAGTGGTTGTTAAAAATTCGCTTTGCAACTGCCAGTAAATCCACGATCATTGGATCTCGCAGAGAATATAAAACTCGTTTCCCATCTTTGGTACCAACAACAATATTTTTTGAACGTAGTACACTTAATTGTTGAGAAACAGCTGAACCTTCCTTATTGAGATTCGATTGAATTTCATTTACGCTTTTTTCACCTTCCGACAGTAATTCCAGAATGCCGATTCTCAAAGGATGTGCCAATGCTTTAAAGAAATCAGCTTTAAATTGTTGCATTTCGTTTCCCATTCAAACACCTCCATTTTGTCTATGTTATGTCCTTCTATATTGAACTCACACTAATACATCTTCAAATATTTGAACATGTATTATGATAATTGAAGAACTAAGAATTTTCAATATAAATTTTTAAAATGGAAATTGTTACTAAGTAAACTCGCAACAGCCAAGCTGAAACATCGGGGAATCAGGTGGAGGGCTTATATCCTAAAAAAAAGGAGCGCTTACCCCCATCCAGATTCCCTGAATCTCCTAACGGCTCCGCTCCTTGATATTTTCCCTTGCCGGATTAGTTGTTTTTATTTTTCCCTTCAAGAATAAGCTGTTTTACTTCCTGAATATCCTGTTTCAGCTCCTGATTCTCTCTATACAGCCTGTCCATTTCCTCTTTCCTTTTCGCTTCATCATCCTGACCTAAATAGCTCAAGATAACCGCCACGACTAGGTTGAGTATCACCAGCGCACCAATGATGATAAAGGACACAAAATAAGCCCAGGCCCACGGAATTTCATTAATCACCGGCCGCGCAACCTGACTTGCCCATGATTCAAAAGTAACCACCTGCATCAAAGTGAACAGCGATGTATGAAAGCTGCCGAAAAACTCATACGGAAGGACCTCGCTGAAGAACGTTGTGCCAATGATCGCATAGATGGAAAACACCAACATGGACAAACCTAAAATCCCCGTCAACGCCGGCACGGATTTCATAAGCGAGTCGATAATTTTGCGCAACGCAGGAATTGCCGGAATCATCCTGATCAGCCGCAGCACCCTAATCAGCCGCAAAACACTGACGAACGGTGTGGAATAAAAAACAAAGCTGCCAATGACAATGCTGAAATCAAAGATATTCCACCTATCAGCGAAGTATCTTTTCATCCCAAAACCAGTTAATTTGATCACCATCTCCAGCACAAATAGCCAAACAATGATTTTGTCCAAAGCCAGTAATAAGCGATTTCCCGTATAGTACGTTTCCGCGACGATGATCAGCCCGTTGAATAAAATGATACCGATAACAGCCGGCTGAAAATACGGATGTTCTGCGACTTGCGTTAATTTATTTTTCATACGATTATTTCCATGCTTCCACTCATTTTTATTTGTTGTTTCCATTGCGTTCATCTATTTCCCCTTCACCAATATCTATAAGAGCGTGTTCAAAAAAATATCATGCGATCTTTTTGAACAAACACTATTATTATACCAGTTTTCCCAGTAGATAAATATGTTTTACTACCATTTATGTAGCAGTTCGGTCTCATATTAATACCGAAGATAAACAATAATATGAAATAGTGTCAGATGATTGTTTTACGCAAATGAAAAATTGTATGATAAAAGAAAATATTCAAAAAGGTAATAATTCCGCTCACACTATAAAGCAATAAAGAAAGGAGATAAATATGACAAACGGAAACGAACGTTCTGAACGAGGATGGCATCTGGACAACAGTTATGCGCGCCTGCCGGAAACCTTTTTCAGCAACCTCGAACCATCCCCGGCAAGATCACCTAAGTTGCTCATTCTCAATGAACCGCTGGCAGCGTCCCTCGGATTGAATGTTCATGAGCTGAAGAGCAAAGCTGGTACAGCAATATTTGCCGGCAACCGGATTCCGGAAGGCGCTCAGCCGCTCGCTCAAGCTTATGCAGGACATCAATTCGGGCATTTTACAATGCTGGGCGACGGCCGGGCGATTTTGCTCGGAGAACAGATCACCCCTCAAGGAGAGCGGGTGGACATTCAGCTGAAAGGCTCCGGCAGAACGCCGTACTCCCGCGGCGGCGATGGCCGGGCGGTTCTCGGTCCGATGCTGAGAGAGTATATTATCAGCGAGGCAATGCATGCGCTTGGTATCCCAACAACCCGCAGTCTAGCCGTGGCAGCCACCGGTGAAAAGGTCATCCGCGAAACGGTGCTACCAGGCGCGATTTTAACCCGCGCGGCTGCCAGTCACCTCCGTGTCGGCACCTTTCAATACGCGGCAAAATGGGGGACACCGGAGGAGCTCCGCATTCTGGCTGACTACGCACTCGACCGTCATTTCCCAAATATCGAAGCAGAAGACAACCGCTATCTTTCGTTACTGCGGGAAGTGATTAAACAGCAGGCGTCCCTCATTGCCAAATGGCAGCTTGTCGGCTTTATTCATGGTGTGATGAACACCGACAATATGACTATCAGCGGAGAGACGATTGATTATGGTCCTTGCGCCTTCATGGATGCCTATGATCCGGCAACGGTGTTCAGTTCCATTGACGTACAAGGCCGCTATGCTTATGGCAATCAGCCGTATATTGCCGGCTGGAACCTCGCGAGATTTGCCGAAACACTGCTGCCCCTGCTCCATGAAAACGAGGAGCAGGCCGTTGACTTAGCACAAGAGGAGATTTCCAAATTTACGGAATTATATCGCAATCAATGGCTTACGGGGATGCGATCCAAACTAGGATTATTTAATGAAGAAGCAGCGGATGAGTCCCTGATTGAAGAACTGCTCCGTTTGATGAAAAAATATAACGCCGACTTTACAAATACGTTTCGTGCATTAACCTTTGATAAAGCGGCGAATACGGCTCTGGCAGGCAAAACGAAATTTGCACAGTGGCAGGAACGCTGGCAGGCAAGACTCACCAGACAGGAAAAACCACAGGCTGAGGCTCAGGAACTGATGCGCAGCGTCAATCCTGCGATCATCCCTCGTAATCATCGAGTGGAAGCGGCACTGGAAGCGGCGGGAAAAGGAGACTACAGTGAGATGGAGCGGCTTCTCGACGTTCTCTCAAACCCTTACGCCCACAGCCAAGAGCAGGAGAAATATACCGCCCCGCCGCCAGAAGCATGCCTGCCGTATCGCACCTATTGTGGTACATGAGGCATCAGCGGCAATGTGTGATTGTAAGCAAATAAATGCGGATGAACCACGAGGAAAAACGTATTTACTCTAAAAACAGCTTGCGTTTCCATGGAAAAAGGGTGCCTCAAAAGGCGATAACCCTTTATAAGGCACCCTCCCATTTTCTTCTTCAACTAAAGATGGTTCATTACATCAAGCACAGCTTGCGGCAACTCCCCCTTCACCTACATTTCTCAGTTATCTCCTTCTCTTCCACCCGGCATGCCGCCATTTCCCGGAAACTCCACGCCAAGCTCCTCCAGTCGCTGTTGCATTTCCTCTTGCGTTATCGTTCCGGCTCTGGCTTCTTCCATGATCGCTTCCACTTCGGCTCTCGTTTCTTCATCTAAATCATCAAACATATTCCCGAAGTTGCCCCCTCGATCAGGAGGGGTTTGCCCTTCTCCTTCCATTGGCATTTCCCCCTCACCTTCAGGCGGCATTCCACCTTCTCCTGGGTTGCTTCCTTCACCATCCGGACGCATACCGCCTTCTCCAGGGTTGCCGCCCCCTGGCCCGGAGGATCTGCCTGTTGTCACCCCGGATTCATTCAGCCATGTGACAGAGTCGGTTAGCTCAAACGTGACGATTTCCGTTCCCCCTTCATAGCTGCCGTCTGCGTATAAACCGTTTACCGCTGTACCCGTTGCGCTTCCGCCGGAATACAGTGTATAAGAAGAACCTGTTGTTAGGGACGGGCTGCTAATAAAAATTGATTGGTACGTTTTTTCAGGTGCGAACGTCACAATGGTGTTTCCTTCACTATCTTCAAGATGGACGAGCGTGCCGGCTGCCTGTGTCTCTGAATACGTCATCATAATCGATGGTTGCGCCGATTCGTCAGACGCCGCCTGCGCCATACCGGAGCTTCCTGCAGCAATGATCGTTCCGCCGGTTATGTCAAAGCTGCTATCATAATCGAGCGCGCCATCCATGTTGGCCGTTGGCCCATTCACGATCACAAGTCCATCCGACATCGAAATCGAACCGTTCGAATCAATCCCGTCACCGTCGGCGTTCACATAGATAGTTCCGCCGGTAATCGTCAACATCCTGCCTTCGGAAGCAGCTTCGATATCCATGCCTGACTCGTCGTTTCCGCCGGCAACATTAATGCCATCGTCACTTGCCGTCACATCGATGGTTCCGCCTTCCAACGTGATATTGTTTCCTTCAATGCCTTCATAGCTTTTCACTACCGTGACTGCCCCGTCCGTCATCGTAACATCCTCATCCGCGTGAATGCCGTCATCACCGGATGCCAGCGTCAAATCTCCGCCGGTAATTGTGATATCGCCGTTGCTGTGGACAGTATCATCGAGCGAGTCGATAGCGAACGTTCCCCCCGTTATCGTGACTTCCGTTTCCGCTTTTAACCCTTTTGTGCTCGCTGATTCCTCGTCAGTATCCGACGATGTAGTATTCCTGTTTCCCGGTCCTCCCATCATTCCATCGTTATTGCTAATCGTTTCCGGGCTGCCGCCGCCAGTCACAATCGTATATTCGCCATCAGTGACTATTAATGAGTTGACTGCCTGGATACCATCACTCTCTGCGGTAATTTCAAACGTCCCCCCTTCAAGAATGATCATTCCGACCGTTGCATCCTTGTCATTGGTAGACTTGATGCCGTCACCGCTGGATTCAATCGTGATTGTTCCGTCGTTCACGGCGACGAGATCCCGTCCCATTAACCCGTCATCAGCCGCGGTGATGGAAATATCTCCTCCGGTGATTTTTAAATCGTCTTTGCTTGTAATACCGTTGTTATAATTTCCATTGACGATCAGCGTGCCGCTGCCGTTAATGGTCAAGTCGTCCTTGCTGTAGATGGCTGCATTCGGCTCATCTGTCGAGGAATCTTCATACACGTATTGTTCTCCATCGGAAATCATGTTTTCCGTCCCTTCCGGAAGCGAAATGATCGTTTTTTCCGCCTGGACAACATAGATTGCCGCACTTGTCGACGAGCTGATCGCAGCGCCGTTCAATACAAGCCGTACCGCGATGTTGTCCTCTGCATCGATGACAATCTGTCCGTCATCCAGTTCCCCGCTCAGAACATAGACGCCGCCTGCTTTAATCGTCAGCACTCCGTCGGCAAAAACAAGCGGGGCTGATGCATCAAAATCGACATCCGTTCCGTTCAGCTCGATATACGCGGGATTTTCATTTTCCCAATCACTGTAAAAGTCATCATCGCCGTAAGTCACCAGTTCACTGATTGCCGCGCTCACTTCCTCCGTCGAATCGCTTGAACCGGCCGCCGTCGATTGTTCCGTTCCGTTTGCGTCGCTATTGCATGCCGCCAACAAAGACAGACTTAGTAAGATCGCTCCCTTTACATATTTTTTCTGCCTTTTCATATATCCTCATCCCCTTTTTCAGAACTCGCTTTATCAGGAGTCTTGCTTTCCCGTGATTCACATTATTGAATACGAACCTTAATAAAACCTTAAAAAATTTATTTTAAGAGCGTGTTCAAAAAGATTGTTGCTCTTTGCTTTTGGCCCGTAAGCAAATCAAGCTTTGCCCTTCAAGCAAGGCGCAAAGGTTTTGAAAATAAAAGAGCCGTTCAGACAAATAAATTTGTCTTGAAAAGGCTCTCTTATTTTCAAATTACGGTCCAAAAGCAACAAAATTTACGCAGGCAACCTTTTTAAAAAATAGTATGCAATTTTTTCAAAGTCACACTATAATGAAACATATTTAAACTTCCACAATGGATATTTAACGATCCTTGTATCCAAATAAAGGAGAGCACAAAAATGAAACTGTTGGTCATTGAAGACGATAAATACCTATCGGAGACGATAAAGGAAACAACGCAGGAAATGTTTGCAGTGGCGCAAGCCTTTGACGGCGAAGAGGGATTGTTTTTAGCCGAACAAAATATTTTTGACTGCATTATTTTGGATATTATGCTGCCAAATATGGACGGCTTTGAGGTGTTGCGGCAGCTGCGGCAGAGCAACATCACAACGCCCGTTGTCATGCTCACAGCAAAGGACGGGATTGACGATAAAATTCACGGCTTTAAGGTCGGTGCCGACGATTACTTAGTAAAACCGTTTCACCGGGAAGAGCTCTTATTGCGGCTCGAAGCTATTGTTCGAAGGGCGGGCGGGGACTGGAAAGAAAATATACTATGCTTTAAAGAATTAAAAATGAATTTAAAAAATAAAACGGCGATAATCGGCGAGGAAGCTGTGAAATTAAACGGCAAGCAATTTGATCTGCTTGAATACCTGGTCACGAACAAAAATACGATTTTAACGAAAGAACAAATTTTTGATCGCATCTGGGGTTTTGAGTCTGATACTTCGGCGACCGTTGTAGAAGTATACGCCAGCTATTTACGAAAAAGCTTAAAAAAATTCGACTATGATCAATACATTAAAACATTTCGCGGATTAGGTTACATGCTGTCCGAAAACGGTGAAAAACATGGTTAGACGAAGGATGTTCCGTAAACAGCAGCTCACGTTTATGATATTAAACTTCATTGCCTTTACAATTATTTTTTCGATTTTCGGGATTATTATTTTTACCCAGGTGCAAAACACGCTCATTTCTGAAACAGATAAGGAATTAATAGAACTAAAGCGATTGCTGACAGATGAACATGCCAGAGGAGAAACCCCACCGACACATAGCAACGAGCGCAGCTTGCCCCACGCTCCTGAAGCCCGGCCTGGAATGGCATTGAACCCGCGAATCATCATGTTGGATTGGAGTAATGAGGGAGAAATCGTAAACTCCGACCAAATCGGTACTTTAATATACGAAAACTACTTACACGATTATCCACTGGAAAAAGACAAAGTCGATGTGATCACAACTTTAACAATCGATGATTCCTACTATTTCCGATCGCTCCTGTTCGCCAACCCGAACACAGATGAGGGGATTGCGTATACCCAGTTGGTGATAAATATTGATGCCGAACAGACGATTTTAAACAACTTCGGGAAGCTGCTCATCCTTTGCTCGTCTGTTTTTGTCCTGCTTTCCATATCCGCCAGTTATTTGTTATCGAAAAAAATGATGAAGCCGATCATTCAGTCATGGAATAGACAAGCCGAATTTGTGGAAAATGCCTCCCATGAACTGCGGACGCCGCTGACGATCATTCAGAACAAATTAGAACTGTTGCTGATGGAACCACAGGAAACAATCATGAATAAATTCGAAAACATCGCCCTCAGCTTATCGGAAACAAGAAGGTTATCGAAGCTGACCTCCGATATGTTAACATTGGCACGCGCAGATTCAGCCGAGACCGAGCTTGTGAAAAAGCCGCTGGTTGTCGACGAATTTGTAGAAAAGGTCTGTGCTCCTTATAGTGAAATCGCCGAATCACAGGGCAAGCACCTTTGGCTCCATTTAAACAGCAATGAGACGATCGAAGCAGATGAAGTACGGCTTCATCAGCTCCTCGTGATCTTGTTGGATAATGCGCTCAAGTACACGAGTGATCATGACAGCATCGGTATAAAAACATATGTGGAGGCACAGAAGGTTGTATTTGAGGTGAGCGATACAGGCATCGGCATTAAAGAAGAAAATATGAAGCATATTTTTGACCGCTTTTATCGCGAGGATCGTGCCCGCTTAAGAGAAACAGGTGGAACAGGGCTCGGGTTGTCGATTGCCCACTGGATTGTCGGCAAACACGACGGCAGCATCAGCGTCGTTCGCAACGAACAAAAAGGCGCCACCTTTAAAGTAAAATTGCCGAAGTAAAGCTGCTCAATCACACTTTAAGTGTTTGTTCAAAAAGATCGTATTTTATCTATTTGAACAAATACGAAGTAATGAGTGGAGCCGATGCATTCTTCTAAATCCGGCTACGAGTGGGGTTCTCGGAACCAGGATGGTGACATTCCGCCGTTGCCCATAGGACGTGGGCAGCACTTAGGCGGAATTGAGTGCATCGAGCGGAGCCATTGCCTTTTTGAACACGCTCTTTAAGGTTTGTTTAAGGTTCATCCATAATAATATGAACTGCAGATAAACAATAAGTGGGGTGTAGAGTGATGGAGACAAACAGTATCAACGGCTTGAAGGGCCGCAGTGAGTTAAAGCATGAGATAACAAGAATGGACTGCTTCCTGTTAAGGAATAAGTTAAAGCACTACATGGACGTCGATCCTTATGCGAAAAACGACGGAATGTATTCGATCCGGAGCGTGTATTTTGACAACTTTGACAACAAAGTTTTACAACAGAAAAAGGAAGGCTTTTATGAACGCGATAAGTTTCGCGTCAGATTGTACGACTACAACTTTGAATACCTCAACCTCGAAAAAAAGAGCAAACGAAACAATCTGACATACAAGCAAAAATGCCGGATCTCCGCAGAGGAATATGAGCGCATCCGATACGGGGACATTGCCTGGATGGAAAACGATGCGAGGGCGCTGATGCAAGACCTGTATTATCATATGAACTTGTATCAATTAAAGCCGGTGACCGTTGTCGATTACGAGAGAGAAGTTTTCGTGTACCCATATGGCAATGTGCGCGTCACCTTCGACAGCTCGATAAAAACAAGCATGCGAAATAACGATGTGCTAAACCCCGATTTGGTAATGGTTGAAACGGAGCCTGACGTTGTCATCCTTGAAGTGAAGTACGACGAATTTCTGCCAGGTGTGATCCGGAAATTATTGCAAACCGGGGATCGAAAACAAGGCACATATTCCAAATATCAAATCAGCAGAATGTATGGTTAACGAGATACAATCGGAGGGCATAAAAAATGGAAACAATCACTTTTAACGATATCTTTCAATCGAATATTTTGGAGAGAATGACCAGCATTTCCATCATGGATTCATTGATTGGCTTAATCGCCGCCTTTCTCATCGGATTATTCATTTATATGATCTATAAAAAAACGTTCTCAGGCGTGCTTTATTCGCACACCTTCAATATTTCACTCATCATCATGGCAATGGCAACTTCCCTGATCATTATGGGCATCTCGTCAAATGTTTTGCTGTCACTCGGAATGGTCGGCGCGCTATCCATTGTCCGCTTCCGGACGCCGATTAAAGATCCGATGGATATAGTGTATCTCTTCTGGGCGATTATCGCCGGACTTCTATGCGGCATTGGATTCATTCTTCTTGCCGCCATCGGTTCCATTCTCATCGGTATCGTGTTAATCATCTTTGTAAACAAAATGAAAATCGAGAACCCGTATTTATTAATCATTAAGTATCAGGATCGATCGATTGAAAACTCCTTGGAGCATATTGTTTCAAAGCACGTTAGAAAACATACGCTGAAATCGAAGTCGGTCATGCCCGGCAACCAGTTCGAATTAACGTACGAAGTCCGTGCTCCTGAAGCGGAGATGAGCTTCATCAATCAAATATCGACGCTGGAAGGAGTAAATTCCGCTGTGATGATAAGCTATGATGGCAATTTCTCCGCTTGACAGCCGGCGGATTTTCCAGAATAACAACAAGCTCAGAAGCCGCCCTGTCTGGACGGTTCCTGAGCCTGTATCCTTTATCCGTTAGATGATGAGGCAACCTTCTTCTGTTTTAATTTGCTTTCTACAGTAGATTGAAACGCTCATTTGTTGATTCGCACGGAAAGCTTAACTAAATACTTCTCAAAGCCTTCCATTGACAGCTCATCCAGCAAAACATCCTCATAAAAAAATCCTGTTAAGATGAGGTCATGCTCTTTGGCAAAGATGGTGAGTCGCTCGTAGGTTTGATCGATGCTGGAGTAACCCCCTGAATGATAAGCAACAAGGTAGGTCCCTTTATCAATTGTAAAATTAGCATACGCCTTCTTGTCCACCTTTGTATAAAGGTAGTCGTAGCCCAGATAATCTCTCGCGGATATTTTTTTCGTATCAATCATCCAGCCCGTTGAATGGGAAATGCCAATGTTGTATTTTTCCAGCAAACGATAGTGATGGTAGTAGGAATCATAAATATGTTTATCGTCTGTTAATGGTTTGACCTCTGTTACGAACAAACCCGCCTCCCCTTTCTCTTCATAACCGATTTCAAAAGGATTGATCCCGATCGCCACTCTTGTAATCTGCAATTTCTCTTTGATTAATTGCTTCATTGCTTGGAGACGGTTTATTTTCCTCGCAATCGTGTTTGCCTCTTTCTCGAGCAAACGGATAAGCTCATCGGGAGACCGTTTCTCAAGGTACTCCTTTATTTCCTTCAAGGGTACACCTAACTCTTTCAACATCGCGATGACGTAAAAAACATCCGATTGATAGATGGAATAATATCTGTACCCATTCTCCGCTTTTATTTCCGGAGAAAAGATGCCAATTTTATCATAATGAAACAGCGTATCTTTACTAACGCCAATGAGTTTGGCGAACTGTCCTGTCGTTAAATGAATTTGTGGATTCATGTTCATTGAAATGCACCTCTTGACTATCGTGTTACACCATACCTTAGTATATCATTGTTACGTTAAACTAGGAGCTGAAACACACGATGGAAATGTCAAAACAACTAGGAAAAACATTTAACCTTTTCTCCCTGTTAGCATATGCTGCGCCTACAATGGCACTGATGGTCTTTATGTCGATCTATACAATGGTGGACGGGATATTCATTGCCCGCTATGTCAGTGCAACGGCGTTGTCGGCCGTTAATATATTCTTCCCAATCTATGGATTAATCATCGCCATTGCTTTAATGCTTGGTACAGGTGCAAATGCCATCATCGCAAAAAAAATCGGGGAAAACAACGCTAACGAAGCAAAAGAAAATTTTACGTTTATTGTTATTTGCGGTGCTGTATTAGGGCTCGCGATCATGGTGTTTGGATTGCTATTAATGAAACCGATTCTCCTGTTGCTCGGTGCAGGGGCCACGGAGGAACTGTTTGAATTTACGTCCACATACGCGAGAATCATTCTATATACTAGTCCGTTCATGATTCTGCAAATGTTATTTCAGAATTTCTTTGTGACGGCTGGAAAACCGAATTTGGGGCTAGCGATCACGATTGCAGGAGGAGTTGCTAATATTGTTCTCGACTACATCTTTATTGTTCTCTTACAGATGGGGATCGCAGGCGCAGGGATTGCAACTGCCATCGGGATTTTTATTCCGGCTGTATTTGGGCTCATTTATTTTTTCAAGAACAAAAAAAGCGGGCTTCATTTTGTTAAACCAAAAGTAGACGCAAATGTTTTTTTCAACAGCTGTATAAATGGGTCATCCGAAATGGTATCGAATCTTGCTTCCTCCATTGTAACGTTTGCTTTTAACCTTCTCATGATCAAGCACTTAGGAGTGGACGGCGTGGCGGCTGTCACCATTATGCTCTATGTCATGTTTATCTTAAGTTCGCTATTTATGGGGTACTCGGCAGGTGTGGCGCCAATTATCAGCTATAATTATGGAAGCCAAAATACTGCTCAACTAAAGCGGATTTTCAACTACAGCCTGCTTATCATTGTGACAGGGTCGGTTACGATGTATGGTGTTTCCACAATGTTCGGCGCTTACTTCATCCAGCTTATGGCTTCTGAGGAAAGTGCCGTTTATCACATCGCTGTCGATGGAATGAGTATTTTTAGCATCTGCTATCTGTTTATGGGGTTCAACATTTTCACATCCATGTTGTTTACCGCCTTTTCAAACGGGAAAGTTTCAGCAGCCATTTCATTTTTGCGGACGTTGGTTTTTGTCTTAACCGCGTTATTGGTCCTGCCGGCCACCATAGGAGTTACGGGAATTTGGCTCGCTATTCCATTAGCAGAGATTCTTTCCGTCTTCGTATGTATCTTTTTCTTAACCGCAAACAGAAAAAAATATTATTTGGTTTAATTCTGCAGCACAAAAAGGATGGATGTGAACAACAATGCTTGTCTGTTCATCTATCCTTTTTTATTCTGAGATTTGAAAATCAGCGTGCCCTGTTCATTTGGTGAACGTAAAAAACCAATGGCGCCAACAGCCATTTCAAATCAAAAAACATTTTTTCTGAATTGTCACGCTTGCGTTCGGTAGCACTCTATTGTATTATATATCTAAATGATATATATCTTAAAGATAGGTGAAGCCAATTGAAAAAATACAATCACACAACGTACGCCATTCTCGGCATTCTGACGACGGAATGTACATCAGGCTACGCAATTAAGCAATTCATTGACCAGAGCCTGAACCATTTCTGGAAAATCAGCTACGGACAGATATATCCAACGTTAAAAGCGATTGTCGCCGACGGTTTAGCGGAGGTTCATACGTCCTCCCATGAAGGAAGGCCGGATCGACATGAGTATTCACTTACGTCAAAAGGAATCGACGTGTTAACAAGCTGGCTGGAGCAGCCGGTGGAGCAAGTCCCTGTTGAACGAAATGAAGTGTTGCTGAAGCTGTTTTTTGGCCGATATCAATCGAAAGCAAGCAAGGTACGCATATTACACGATTACAAACAAAAGCTGGCAGACCGTTATCAAACATATGTAAGTATCGAGCAAGCCATTCTCGCCCACAAAAACAACAACGAAGCTGCGGCGTATTGGCTATGTACGCTTGATTATGGGAAACGTATCACTCTGGCTGCCATTGACTGGTGTACGGCTGCACTTGACCAATTTTCCGTTGAGGAGGAATAACTCAATGAGGATGGAAGAGCGCTTCGTAAAATGTGGAGGTTTAGCATGAAAAAAATAATGTATACTATTTTTATTTTTAACTTTCTTTTTAGTCTGTTAACTGCGATTTTGCCTTTGCTAGTTTACGATCTCACAAAGACGCCCTCCACTTCCGGTTATGTATTAACGACATTTATGTTAGCTTTGATAGCATCTCGATTACTTTTATTTAAATTCTACATTAAAGAATTGATATTGCTTAAGTTTGGGTTGTTTTTTTATTGTTTAGGTTTCGTTGTTTTAACGATATTTTCCAATTATTTATTACCCTTTTATGTGGGTGCTGTTTTTTTCGGTATTGGGGTAGGTACAGTAGCTCCGGCATTACTCACGATGATAACTAACATTGACGGCAATAAAAAATTAATGATTGGATTACATAATTCATTCATGGGGGTTGCTTCAGCGATAGCGCCTTTGGTAGGAGTTTTTTTATTTTACAACATTGAGCAAAAACTTTATCTGTATTTTTCACTGTTTTTCCTGGCACTTACAATACTGATCCCAAGCTTTTTTGTAAAAGCGGGTATAAGTGATAACGATGATTCCAAAAATAGTACCAGCAAATTTAATAAACGTATTTTTAAGCTGGATTATTTGTCGAATTACTTTACATTTTTACTAACATCTATCAGTTACGGTTCCATCATTGCTTATTTGCCAATATTACTTGAACAAATAAATTTAAGGATAGATATGTTTTACTTCTTTTTTTGGAGCTTCTTTGTCCTAGCACAACTTTATATGCCAGCTATTTGTTCGTATTTATCCGAAAAACTTTTAATGACTTTAAGCATATTAATCATTGCGCTTAGTACTGTTCTATTGGGCTTCTCTTCAAATGATGTTTTGTTAATATTTAATGCCGTCATGTTTGGTTTTTCCTATGGGGGCTTAATGAATATCTTTTATAATAGAATAGCCATGGTAAAAGATAACAAATCAAAAACGAATGCCTTTTCAATATTTGGGTTAATGTCATATTTGGGTGTCGGCTTAGGCGCAATGCTTTTAAGCCCTATTGCAAATAATTCATTAACGAAAGTTTTCATTATTTCTGCCATTTTTCCGGTAGGAGCATTAATCATTAATTTACTATTTGCATCTATAAGCAATAAAAGAGCTGAATGGAAGACAAGATTAAGAGCTTAAATTTAAATGATATTATATGCTTTAGTATGACGTGCAGGAGTACCAATTAATCAACCATTCAAGCGGTATAAGAAGATATGGACATGTTACTATCAAGGGAGTACAAGCCAACAACCTGCTGGCACTTCTTGACCATCACCAAACATACGTCGATGAGTTCCGGGCGTTATCTGCGCGTTATCAATAAAGTTTACCCCACCGTGTATTTTTTACGAAAATATGGTATGATATAGGTAACAAATCATATAATGAAAAATGACCACATCTGGAACTGTGATCATTAAATACCCATTCTTCCGATAGGGGATTGGCGTTATCTAATCTACAAAGAAAATAGCCCATTCTCATTTTGCCGAATAAGGGGCTATTTTTTTTGCGTTCAAAATAGCGACAACGACAGTAATTAGCGCGATGATCATCGTGGAAAAAGAAATCATAAGCGTCAAAGCCTGAAACGTCGTCATGGCGTCACCCCCTTTCGGGGACAACGCCAACCGCCCTATCCTTTATCAAAAGAGGAAGAGACAATGGGTGGAGCCGATGCACTCTTTTCGAACCGGCTAGGAGTGGGGTTCTCAGAACCAGGATGGTGACATTCCGCCGTTGCTCACAAATGCAACCTGAATGTACTTTATCGAGTCAATTAGCGTCGAGTAACCGCAGACGCAGGACGTGAGCGGTACTTAAGCGGAATTGTACGCATCAAGCGAACCCATTGCCTTTTTGAACATCTTATACACTTACTTCACCTCCAACTACTTGCCTGTCTATGTTATTAGTTTAATTATTTCTTTTTTAACTTTAGATGCCTCAAATAAAAATCCTATATGGCCTGCAGAATAATTAATATTGTGTCTGCTTTTAAATAAGCCTCTCAATCTTTCTACACTTTGAAATGCGACCAATTTATCATATTTCCCAGCTACTGATACTACCTTTTCCGGTGAAACAACTGGTGTGTACTGGTGTATCTCTAAAGGAGCATAAATACCTTCAACATCAATTCCTTGTTTCATCCACTTTTGCATTTTTGAAAAAAGTCCAGGACACACAGTTAGATTCTTCAATGTATAAGGCAATCTGTCTCCCGCCTGCCCTACGATATACAAGTCTCCTCTATTATCACATGTTCCTAAAAAGGAAGTAACATATCCTCCCAGACTAAATCCTCCCACAATCACCTTTTTATATTTTTCTCTTGCATAGGATAGAACCTGTGATACATCATTTACCGCCTGTCTAAAGCCCTCAATTGTAACAACAGGGTATGAATCAAAGATATAAGCTCCTGAGTAGGGTTGATTTCCTGGACTTCGCTTCATATGGTATGGTAAGTGAACTGCCAAAATTTCTATACTGGGTATTTCAGCGATTAGTTCACTAAACAGATATTTTTCTTCAAATCCGTAGCTTCTCTCAGAAAAACCGTGAAGGTAAATAAAACAATCTTTTCCTTTATTATCAGACTGGACATTCTTCATTTCTTCAAAGTAAATCTGTTTATTTTCTAAAAATATATCATATACCTTTTCAAAAATACTGACAGGCTTATACATAGACGCCATACTAAAGGTGTTGACCTGAACATGATGATAATTCCTGGAATTCATTAAAACAGGAGTACCGTATTTTTCACAGCTATCAAACACTTCCATCTTTGAATAAACTGATTGAATTTCATGATAGTCCAAATGATTACAGTTTCGGAACACTTTGGATTGCGTTCTTTTCCTATTGGCGATTTTAAAAGCCTCTATCCCCATGTTTTCAACAAAACTCGATAGCAGCTTATTCATACCATCCTCTCCTAATCCAAATACCGGCATATTCTATTTATCATAAATTCTATTACATCAGTATAATTATCCTCGCCAATCTCTGCTTTATGAAACCACAAATATACTAATGAACGAAGAGAGTTTATAACCACCTCTATATCAATATCCTTTATATACCCCTTCTTCTTCCAATAATTCGCAAGTTCCATTATAGGAAGCAATGACTTATTCCGTTCTTCCAGCATCTGTTCCTCTGTCATTTGCTTAGCTATAAAAGGATATTCTTCTTTTAACAATATTGTTTTCATTATTGGATTCTCTTGAAGTTCTTTAATTATGATGTAGTAGAAGCTTTTTAATGCTTTTTTTGGATCATTTTTATAGACCATCATTTCATTATAAATTTTCTCACGTATTTTATTTTTTTCGTTCTCCAGAATGATAAAAAGCAATTCTTCCTTTGAATCAAAAAACTTATAGAACATTCCACTTGCTATTCCAATCTCAGCAGTTAAGTCCCTTATACCAAATTTTCTGAATCCATATTTCGCAAACATTACCCTTCCTTTGAATAACAATTTCTCTTTGATAATATCCATTTCTTCTTTCGTAAAACCCTTTGGCAACTAATTTTTCCTCCCTCTATAAGGGTATGTTCAAAAAGATCGTTTTTTATCTTTTTTGAACATACACGATGCAATGAGTGAAGCCGATGTATTCTTTTTAGGCCGGCTGTGAGTGGCTTTCTCGCAGTCGGCGCATCGAGCGGAACCATTGCCTTTTTGAACACGCTCTATAAATATTGATTTATCAAAGGTTTGATTCGTTTTTATGTTGTTAAGAAAAATATTTTTCGAAAAGCTTCTTTATAATCCGACTCCCCCACAAATAACGTATGAACAATCCGCTCGTTTGTTCATACGTTATTTTAGATCCTTCTACTTTATTTGTCAATATTTAAAAAGTATGAGGGAGTCTCATAGCAACCGACTTTTAACACTTCCTTTCCTGTCCATCTCTCCACTGTTGGGCCTACTCCGCCGGCTTATCAGCTTCCCTCGTTTTCACCAAATAATATGCCGTTATCCAAGACGTAATCGGAATAATCAGGGCGACGCCGATCCCCGCGGAAAATATCGTGATCATTTCCGCGCTGAATACTTTGGAATTGACGACTTGGCCAATCGAATAAGCTAAATCCTTAAACCAGATAAGCAAGGCCAGATAGCCGCCAAAGAAGGCAAAAAACAACGTATTCGCACTGGTGCTCAAAATATCCCTGCCAATACTTAGGCCGGACAAGAACAGGGCTTTTCTGCCGATGTCCGGATGATGATGAAAGATTTCCCGCATCGGAGAAGTAATGGAAATCGCTACGTCCGTAATCGCGCCGATCGTACTCATGATAATCACCGCGGCGCCAATTTTCACAAAGTCGACCCCAATATATAAGGAAAAAATGCTCAGTTCTTCGATTTCCTCTTCCCCAAAGCCTTGAATCATCGTATTTTCCGTCACGATGACAATGAAAAACAGCAGCAGCACAATAGTAATCACGGTGGAAACGAACGCTGTTTTCGTTTTGATATTTACTTCATTGATATAAAACAGATTGATGCAGCTAATCACCGTGCAAGCAACAAGCGTTAAAATAATCGGGTTTGTATAAGGATTCAGCATAAAAAATACGGTAAGAAAGATCACCGCAAAGTTTAAGAACAATGCGATGAAAGACCGCGCCCCTTTTTTCCCGCCGATAACGACCATCAATAGAAATAAAATCGCTGCCAGCAAAACTAATGCATTCATAATCTTGCCCTCTTTCGATTAACGAAGAAAATCGTCGTATACAGTCCGATCGGAATTGTCAACACGATGCCAATCCCGCCCGCCAGCGCCCGGGCCAATTCCAATGACAGATTCATGGACAGGGTAAATCCTACCGGAGACGCATTCATCAAGTATAAAACAAGCATGGGAATCGAGCCGCTGATATAAGCAAAGAACAAAATATTCGTCATCGTCCCCATGATATCCTTTCCGATCTCCATCCCCGAGGTTTTCAGTGCTTTTACCGAGATGCTGTGATTCTTATCATACAGGCCAAAAAGCGAAGACGACATGGTAATTGCCACATCCATGACGGCGCCTAAAGCTCCGATTAATACCCCTGCCATAAAAATCATTTGCGGCGGCCGGGTCAGAAATTGCATTTCTTCATATCGAAGGCCTTTTTCCGAAGTAAGCCACATCACGAGAAAGGTAATCAGAAGCAAACTGAATGTTCCAAGCAACGTCGCGACAATCGCCGCATACGTTTTTTCATTAAATCCGCCTACGAGCAGCAAAGAGATGACTGTAAACAAAATCACGCTGATGCTGCATATCCATAACAAGCTGAGGTCTGACGTATGTATATAAACATCCAACGCATAGGATAGCAAAACCGCAACGACGATCAGACTGATAATTGCGTACAGCCCTTGTTTTTTGCCAACGAGAAGTAAAATGAAGATAAACATCCATGCCACAATCAAAATATGTGTATCACGTTTCACATCGGTTATCGTTCCCGTTAATTCGCCGGTGTCGGCTATTTCCGCATCCATCGAAACAAACAGCTCATGACCGGTGTGAAATTCGTGATCATAGGCCCCGGAGGACGAAAACTCATTCGTTAAATGGATAAGCTGGCCTTTTTTCTCACCATTTTTTATTTCGGCTACAATTTGCTGAGTAAACAGCATATCTTCATTGTTGTGCATGTCGATCGTTTCCGCGGCATCCACCAGCTCCGTTTCGATGACTTCCGCTATCAAGCGTTCATAGAACGAATGATTATGATGAACAAATAGCATCGAAGAGATAAAGCTCAACGCGAGAATGACGAATAAAAAAAAATGTTTTTTTGACAGTTTGTTTAATCTATTGACTACAACATTCAAAAAAAACCCTCCAACTGCCGAAATGTCATTATCTCGGGCTGGCGCAGTACAACCCGATAGATGCCGGCCTTTGTTGCATTTTTATTGTTTCATTTTGTACTGCCAACTGGAAATTACTATTTTTCATAGTACCATAAAACGGACGTTTGGTCAGAAATTTAATCAGCTTAGCCTAAGCAAATAAGGAGCAGTTGCCCCCTTTGCTGCCGCACAGTTTTATCCGTTCACTCCTTGTAGCCATCGTCGTACCTTTCCTGAAGCATTTGCAGGGCCTTGCTTCAGATCAAGACCACCACTTTATTCCCAAATGAGAAATCAGAAAATTATTAATATTATATCAATAGCATTAATAATGATCGTTGTTAAAAGGTGAACATTTTTTGAACAAAGGTGTATTCCTTGTTACAATTGAGTTACAGGCATTAATTCCTCCTGTTTTTTCAAGGCTTTCAAGATAATTTGAATTCATATCGCTTGACAAAATAGTTACTCGCATATAACAATTAGTACATAATTATTATTATTATAATATAAATGGTGATTTTCCTTGTCATTTTGGGAAATCATTATATTATAATCAAAAACATATTTAGGAGGAGTTCCATATGTCTTTAATCGGTAAAGAAGTACAACCTTTCGCAGCAAAAGCCTTCCATAACGGTGATTTTATTGATGTTACTGACGAAAACTTCAAAGGGAAATGGAGTGTTGTTTGCTTTTATCCAGCAGATTTCACCTTCGTTTGCCCAACGGAGCTGGAAGATCTTCAAAACGAGTACGCTACTTTGAAAGAGCTTGGCGTTGAAGTATATTCCGTTTCCACAGATACACATTTTACACATAAAGCATGGCATGACCACTCGGAAGCCATCAGCAAAATCGAGTACATCATGATCGGCGACCCATCACAGAAGCTTTCTCGCAACTTCGACGTGTTAAACGAAGAAGAAGGCCTTGCTGATCGCGGAACATTCATCATTGATCCGGACGGTGTTGTTCAGGCTGTGGAAATTAACGCAGGCGGCATCGGCCGTGATGCAAGCACACTTGTCAACAAAATTAAGGCCGCTCAGTACGTTCGCAACAACCCAGGGGAAGTTTGCCCGGCAAAATGGCAGGAAGGCGCCGAAACGCTGAAACCAAGCCTTGATCTTGTTGGAAAAATTTAAGGAGAGCGGTCAATGATGCTTGATGCAGAAATAAAATCCCAACTGGAGCAATACCTGCAATTGATGGAAGGCGATGTTCTTCTAAAAGTCAGCGCGGGGGACGACGACGTGTCCCGCGACATGCTGGCTTTAGTAGATCAGTTAGCGGCCATGTCCTCCAGAATTAAGCTGGAGAAAACAACGTTACAAAGAACGCCGAGCTTTAGCGTCAACCGCATCGGCGAGGATACTGGAGTAACCTTCGCCGGCATCCCGCTGGGACACGAATTTACTTCGTTGGTGCTGGCGCTGCTGCAAGTCAGCGGAAGAGCCCCGAAAGTTGAACAAAAGGTTCTTGATCAGGTGAAAAGCATTCAGGGTGAGTACCACTTTGAAACTTACATCAGCCTGAGCTGCCACAACTGCCCTGATGTTGTTCAGGCGCTGAACTTAATGAGCATTTTCAACGACAGCATTACACATACCATGATTGACGGCGCCGCGTTTAAAGAAGAGGTGGACCGTAAACAAATCATGGCCGTGCCAACCGTTTTCCTGAATGGGGAACCATTCGGCGGAGGGCGGATGACCCTTGAGGAAATCCTCGCCAAACTTGGGAGCGGACCAGATGCATCCGAGCTTTCCGATAAGGAGCCGTTTGATGTGCTTGTTATTGGCGGGGGGCCGGCCGGTGCAAGCGCGGCGGTTTACGCAGCGCGCAAAGGTATCCGCACAGGTATTGTTGCCGAGCGCTTTGGCGGACAAGTCATGGACACGATGGGCATTGAGAACTTTATCAGCACGAAATATACGGAAGGCCCTAAGCTTGTCGCCAGCATTGAAGAACATGTGAAAGAGTACGACATTGATGTCATGAACCTGCAGCGTGCCAAACGTTTGGAAAAGAATGACCTTGTGACGGTAGAGCTAGAAAGCGGTGCTGTTCTCAAGAGCAAAACCGTCATCCTTTCAACAGGAGCGCGTTGGCGCAACGTCGGAGTGCCGGGGGAAGCAGAGTTCAAGAACAAAGGTGTGGCATACTGCCCTCACTGTGACGGTCCATTGTTTGAAGGAAAGCATGTGGCGGTTATTGGCGGAGGGAATTCCGGCATTGAAGCAGCTATCGACCTCGCCGGCATTGTGAAACATGTCACAGTCCTTGAGTTTATGCCGGAGCTGAAAGCCGATGCCGTCCTACAGGAGCGTCTTTACAGCCTGCCTAACGTCACTGTTTTGAAAAACGTGCAGACAAAAGAAATCACCGGTACCGATAAAGTAAACGGCATTACTTACGTGGATCGCGAGACAAACGAGGAGCATCATATTGAACTACAAGGTGTATTCGTTCAAATCGGTCTCGTGCCAAATACCGACTGGCTAGGGGAAGACATGGAGCGGACCCGCTTCGGTGAAATCATTGTCGATAAACATGGTGCCACGAACATCCCTGGTGTGTTTGCAGCAGGCGATTGCACCGACAGCGCATATAAGCAGATCATTATTTCGATGGGGTCGGGCGCGACGGCAGCCTTAGGCGCCTTCGATTACTTGATTCGGAATTAATAAAAGCAATTTAACCCACAAAGAGAAGTAATTTCTTTTTACCTCATTAAGGGGATAACAATACACGCAACGAGCAGATGATAAGAAAGTCTGTCGATGCTGTAACATCGACAGTCAAGCAATAGTAGTTTCTCTTTAATAGGAGCAGCACCTGAACGAAAACTGCCAGAGGTTCCACTCAAGGGCGGTTTTCGTTTTTCTTATTATAAAATGACAAGATCGCAATGACTAAAGCACTGAACGAAATCATGATGATAAGCGATCCAAAAACCGTCATACAGCATCGCCGCCTCTCGTGATGAAATGGGCGTGTACCGGCCACCCTTGAACAACCTATTCCATTGCAACCTGATACCATAATAAAGTCCACTCACTGCCTCATCCATCAAATCTCCGAAATGTAAAATCTTATTGTGCTTATGTAAATTCTGCTTCCTTCAAACATGCAAATCTTTCCTACATAAAAAATGCAAAGTATAAGAGCGTGTTCAAAAAGGCAATGGTTCCGCTCGATGCACCGTGTACGAGAAAACCACTCCTAGCCGATTAGAAAAGAATGCATCGGCTCCACTCATTGCATCGTGTTTGTTCAAAAAGATAAAAAAACGATCTTTTTGAACAAACACGATAAGTGTAATATTGAAAATTCAGGAATTTTTTATCTTTGTATGTTATCGTTGTGGTAACACTTCATTACTCAATTAAGCCCGGATGTGCACACTGCTGGCGGTGACTGCCACTCTTCGAACTTCTTGACCTAGTAGTATTAGCTACAATGATATTCTAAATTGTACAGAAATAGCGTTTGTGAAAATAAAGTCTTCCTAAAAGTATAGAAGAAGCACTTGATGCCTATTGCGACTATAGATTTTTTTACAATTAAAATAAACTACCTGAAATCGATTCATGAATTTTGTAAAAGGAAGTTGAGAATGGAGAAACATGATTTAAGAATCACCCTCTTTAAAATGAAAAAAGGAGAATTAGCATGTTTTTTAAAGATAGTGAAACAAAAGATACCAAGGCTAGTAACAATGCATGTTGGATTACTTTTATTTTTTGGGGAGTAATACTATTTGTCAATTCGATTTTTGAGAATGTATACAATAAAGCGTTAATTTCAAATTCTTTAGTCATTCTTTTATTAGGGTTAACTGTATTTTTCTTAAGTAATTTTATTTTTAAAAAAACTAGGAGAACATAAAGTTCTTTTCAGGCTGTTGAGAAAGTCATCTCAACAGCCTGTTTTTTTTATGTTCGTTAGTCCGATTATTCAGATAGTTATAGTATAATAAAAATAGCAGTTCGAGCAGATAAAAAAGAGTACAACCTGCATTCGCTATAGACGGACGCTTTCCGCGGGTAACGCTTCAGCCTCCTCGGGAAAAACGCCCTGCGGGGTCTTCAGCTGTTACTTTTCCCGCTGGAGTCGCCGTCTTTCGCTTCTTCGAATGTTGGTAAATAGATGAAGTTTGATAAAAATTTTTTCTATCTGAGGTGATCGAATGTTACGTCCAATAAGAGAAAAGCAAGTTGAACTTGAGATGGTTTCTATCGATCAGTTAGTGCCCGACGATCATTTACTACGAAAAATTGAAACGACGATTGACTTTTCATTTATTTATGAAAAAGTGAAACCTTACTATAGTGAGGACAACGGACGTCCTCCTATTGATCCTGTTATGTTATTAAAAATGATGTTTATTGGATACGTATATGGTATCCGATCAGAAAGACAGCTTGAAAAAGATATTCAAACCAACGTTGCTTATCGT
>NZ_FNPI01000009.1 GCF_900107275.1 Evansella caseinilytica
ATTCCCTTTTTTCATAAGCTAACAAAACTTCATGTTTAAATGCTTCCGAAAACTTACTATTTGGCATAGAAAATACTCCCCCAAAGTAAACAGATCTTTATTTTCTAATCTGTCTACCTTTAGGGGAGCATATCAAAGTCCGTGGCAGCTTTGCTAAGCTTATTTATTAAGTCAGTCTGACTGTGTCGCGCGCAATCATCACTTCTTCATTGGTCGGAATCACGATAACCTTAACCGGCGAATGCGGATAGTTGATAAACATCTCTTTTCCGCGGCCTTTATTGAGCGTCGGATCCCAATAGATGCCCATGAACTCAAGTCCCTGTAATACTTGCGCACGGATAAAGTCGCTGTTTTCTCCGATACCGGCAGTAAAGATGACCGCATCAAGTCCATGCATTCTCGCGGCATAGGAACCGATGTATTTATGAATTCTTGATGTGAATACTTCCAGCGCCAGCTTGGCACGCTCGTTGCCTTCCGCAGCAGTCGTTTCAATATCGCGAAGATCGCTGGAAAATCCAGATAATGCGAGCATTCCGCTTTTCTTGTTCAGGACGTTGATCACTTCTTCCGCACTTTGATTTGTTTTTTCCATGATGTAAGGAATGAGTGCTGGATCAATATTTCCGGAACGAGTTCCCATTGTCACCCCTGCCAGCGGCGTAAAGCCCATGGACGTGTCGATCGACTTTCCACCCTCAATGGCGGCAATACTCGCACCGTTTCCTAAGTGACAAGAAATGAGCCGCAAGTGTTCCAGCGGTCTGCCAAGCATTTCTGCGGCGCGCTGTGAAACGTATTTATGTGATGTTCCGTGGAAACCGTACTTGCGGATTCCAAATTTCTCGTAGTATTCGTAAGGCAGACTATATAAGTATGATTCCTTTGGCATCGTCTGATGGAAAGCAGTGTCAAAAACAGCTACAGACGGCACATCCGGTAGCACTTCACGAAAAGCTTGCACACCGATGAGATTCGCAGGGTTGTGGAGTGGAGCAAGTTCCGAAACTTCCTCGATTCCGGCAATCACTTCATCTGTAATCACAATCGAATCGTTAAATTTTTCTCCTCCGTGCACAATACGGTGGCCGATCCCGTCAATTTCGTTTAAGGAAGCGATAATTCCATGGGAAGTCAATTTTTCCAAAAGAATTTTAACAGCTTTGGAATGGTCTTCAATATCAAATACTTCCTTTTTCTTCTCCCCATCCACTTCAATCACAAAAATGGAATCATTTAACCCGATGCGTTCAACAATTCCTTTAGTAAGCACACTTTCTTGAGGCATTTCTAACAGCTGAAATTTCAACGATGAGCTCCCAGCGTTAATCGCCATGATTTTCGACATACTCTTTTACAGCTCCTTCTCATACTACATTCTTAGTTATTTTGGTAATTATTTCACAAACATTCCTAACTGCCGCTTTCCCTTTTATCTGGCCAAAAGGTCGTTTCCTTCTACCGATCTTCTGAAGCGCTCCAATAAAAGCGTGCGGATTATACGCTGTTATATTTTCACCATAGATAATTAAACCACGAGAAATCAGGAAATGCAACCACTGTTTCATTATTTTTGAAAAACAGAACTATAACACAGTTATCTAAACAGCGGGATAGGATGGCAAAAGCTCAACAGCATCACTATTTTTCCTGTTTTCAAACAGCTTCACTTTTTTCATCTCCCCACAGCAAAAAATGTGATGATTTTGTGAACAAATGAATTTACAACGACTGCTGATCAAACCAGCCGGAAATGCGCTGTAACATATCCTGCAAGGCTGCATCGTTTGAAAAAGAAGGCAAATCCGCCAACAGTGCTTGTTTTGGTCCTTGAATTCCTTCTTTTCGTTTTCGCAATATAAGAATACTTTTTCCCCAGTCTTTATTTTTAAACATTGATCTCGGTAATTGCAACAAGGAATAAATATAGCTTTCCCCTTTGATATATTCGTGAAGGTGCTGAGAATCCTCTGCCGCGAACAAGAAGTTAGGCACGATAAAAATTAAAAATCCCCCGGGCTTCACAAATTTCAGCGATTGCTCGAGCAATAAGAAGTGAACGAAAGAATGGCCGCTCTCTGCTGCAAGGTGAAACTGCTGGGCTACGGCATCATTTGGATAATAACCCGCAGGGAGGTCGGAAACAATCGCATCGACATTCTTTATCAGCGGCGACGCAATGCTGTCCTGATGGAATAAATCAACCTCCTGCTCCTGCAAATTGGCATTGACATAGGCCAGCTTCAAGAGCATTTCATCCGGCTCCATGCCGATTCCGTGTATACGCCGTTGCGCTTGGTTGATTACTGCGGTAAGTAAATTTCCGGTACCCACAGCAGGGTCAAGTACAGTTAATGTCCGCTCCTTGTTTTCAGAGGCGAAAATTTTATTCACAAGGTAACCTACCAGCAGACAGATCGCGTCCGGTGTCATCGCATGGTGAGGCTGCGCGCCGTTCTTCATTCCTTTTAACATCGCCAGCTGCACGGCACGGCGGTATTCTTCCTTGGCAATCGTCTCATGGTCTGGCAGCTCCTTCATCAGCGCGACAAGCTCTTGTTTTTTCTCCTCCGGGAAGCCGTCAGGCACGCCGCCTTGATATAAAGCTTCTCCCATTTCACTGAGCGCTTCCAAATAAATGATGTTTCTTGCCTTTTCAATAATGACCGACCCTTTATCGAGAACAGAAAAGATTTTTTCTGTATTCGTTGATGCATTCCTCATATTTTTTCACCCCAATCAATAACATCAACTCCAATTGTTTATTTTAACAAATTTTCACTTCGGAAATAAGAAAAACCTTTTTAAGCATCAAAAAAACTTAAAAAGGCCGCCTCTCAAAAAAGTATAATATATAAGTGTTTGTTCAAACAGATTGCTTTTTATCTGTTTGAACAAACACGAAGCGATGAGCGAGTCTCCGCTTTTTTATGCCCGGGAGAAACGCACTTCTTCTCCCGGCAGCGGAGAAGCGAGCCATCGCCATGGCAAGAGAAACAAACAGATTGCTTTTTATCTGTTTGAACAAACACGAAGCGATGAGTGAGTCTCCGCTTTTTTATGCCCGGGAGAAACGCACTTCTTCTCCCGGCAGCGGAGAAGCGAGCCATCGCCATGGCAAGAGAAACAAACAGATTGCTTTTTATCTGTTTGAACAAACACGAAGCGATGAGCGAGTCTCCGCTTTTTTATGCCCGGGAGAAACGCACTTCTTCTCCCGGCAGCGGAGAAGCGAGCCATCGCCATGGCAAGAGAAACAAACAGATTGCTTTTTATCTTTTGGAACATGCTCTATAAAAAGAGGAAAAACCGGCATCGATTTTTCCCCATGTAAATCAACGATTAGTTTACGTTTTTAGCAGCTTCGATCGCTTTCTCATAATCAGGATGATTCGTTACTTCCGGCACATATTCCACATATGTTACCGTATCGGAGCTGTCGACAACGAAAATTGCTCTTGCCAGCAGGCGCAGCTCTTCAATTGCAACCCCGTAGTTCTTTCCGAAGGATAGCTCTCGATGATCGGATAATGTTTGCAAATTCTCGATTCCTTCGGCCGCGCACCAACGTTTTTGCGCAAATGGGAGATCGACACTGATCGTCAACACTTCCACACCTGCCAATGTAGATGCTTCCTCATTGAATCTTCTTGTCTGCTGTTCACAAACACCTGTATCAATAGAAGGAACAACACTGATCAGCCGTACTTTTCCTGCCGTATCCTTTAACGTAACCTCTGATAAATCATTTGCCAAGACGTGAAAATCAGGGGCTTTGTCGCCAACCTTCACTTGGTTTCCCAACAATGTTACCGGATTTCCTTTAAATGTCACTGCCATGTTTATCCTCTCCTCCTAATTATTTTCTGCATACAGCACCTTGCCGAATACGGTATAAGAAATGCCATAACCCTTGCTGCAAAATGAATACCTGCCGTTGACGGATCATTTCTGAAAATGTATGTATGCTCTTTTAAAATATCATATAAAACATATGTTTAAACAATGAAATGCTCATCGCGTGCAGAAAATCGAAAGAGGGACTCAAAAAGTTGCCGTTTTCTGAGTCCCGCGGGCATAAAAATTGCAGCGGTTCCATCTTCACAGCATTATTTTAAACATGCTATGCTGATTCGAAACCGTCGTGCCTAAAAGTTGTTCTGCATGATCATGCAACCGTCATACTTAGAGCGGATCAACGTTAATGTTGATATCCTGTGGCGGCGTCTGCTGCTGTTTTTTATTATTCGCGTTATTCATTTGCAGCATTTGCTGAATTTTATCCACCACTTGCGGCGTGAATTCCAGCAGTTTTTCATACAAATGCGTATTTTGATCCAAATGAACCATTTTTACTCCCTGACCGTTTACTACAAGAAACGCAATCGGGGTGATCGATACACCGCCCCCGCTACCACCGCCGAAAGGATGCTTCTTTTCCCCTTCCGAAGCCGCTTTCGGCGTGGAATCAACAATAAATTCACTCCCGCCGGCGGCAAAGCCGAAGCCTACCTTTGATATCGGTAAAATCACGCTGCCGTCAGGGGTTTCAACCGGATCCCCGACGATCGTATTCACGTCAACCATTTCTTTCAGATTTTCCATTGCTGTTTTCATAAGTCCTTGAATCGGATGATCAGACATGGATGTCCCTCCTTGCTGTTTGTTCCACGTTATTTTTTTGGAATAACATTTTTCCTTTTTTCCAATGGCGCAATACCTTTATTCCTGCAAGGATAGCATATCCTAATCGAAAGGAAACCATGCATGAAAAAGTCGTTTTTACCACGATTTGCTGGAAGTCGGGCGTAATATCGATGACGGGTCGATTTCTCATCCGGAGGTAATTGGATACAATTCCGAGGATATTTCCTTTAATCCCCCACAGCATTCCGGAGACAGCCCCCGTCAAAGCCGCATCACCGGTACCGATCGTTGTGGACCAGGAAAAATCGTGCATCGAGACCCTCGCCATCCATTTGCGTACAATGGTATGAAAGCCGATAACATGTTTTAAGAAACGTTGAAAAAGCCTGATATCATCTAGAAAGCGCCGTAAAGTAAACTTCTCTTTTTTCTCCTTCTTAAACAACGCACTTTCATCCTGTTCCTCAAATACAACAGCCGGACTTTCATCATCTATCGCAAGCAACGGAATCTTTCTGGTAAATCGGAGGAGACCGAACAGCGTTCTGACTTGGAGGGTCAGCTCATCATCCTCTCCGTTGTGGGAATAACTAATATATATTTTCAACTTCATCACACAAAGCAGCAAAATCAGCATAAAAATAACAGCCACTATCCAAATGGTCGTTTGCATCCGGCAGACCCTCCTTCCATTTCCAAGTATCACCTACAATAACAAAAATAAACGTTAAGTCATTGTCGAATACGATGCTTGTCTAGGAAAAAACAGCGAGGAAGCCGCGCTTTCTTTTCAGTTTTGCCTGTTCCGTGTTCCCGCAGCAACGAATAAGAACAAACAAAGGGCGGCTTCCCCTTCTTATGGTAAGCCACCCCTGTGCGTGTTTCATGTGTAAACAAGCATCCTGTCCGCTTTGTTTTCGGTTATCTTCGCATGGTTTATGAGGACAGCCGAATTTTTTGACTGTTTTCTCTCGGAACTAAGACAACATACGTCTCGCCAAGCATATCATGCAGCCCCCGCTTCTGCGGGTGAAATGCCGCAACAAGATATAACGCATTCAGCATGACGACGGCCTTGTGAAGATATCTGCCGACCAGCTCCCGCATGATCACATTCAGCCAGGACATTCCCGCTTCCCGTTCGGATAATACTTTGATCCCCATGATCATTTTTCCAAGCGTCTGCCCGTAAAGCTTTGTCAGCAGGATGAAATAACTGAAAGTAAGAAAAGCTGTCAAAGCACCAGCTATGGAGTAAATTCCTATCGTCAGTTCTCCCAGGTCTACAAAAAACGACGTAAAACCAAGAATAATGCTGTGCAAACTGCCAACAGCGAACATATCGATGAGATACGCCCAAAACCTCATCCAAAAACCTGCGGCTGTGTATGTCTCCTTCACCGGTGCCTTCTCGTTGTTTTGCGCATCTGTAAGATGATTATCCATCATGCTCACCTCAATCCGTATACAAATACATCATTTTCGGGCCTTGATTTCTTTGGAACCATTCGGTAACCCCAAACAATTGATGCTCGCCGCCGATCAACCGCTGTGCTGCGAGAGAAAACAGCGACGGAAACCCGAAGCCCGCATCATATTCAATAACGTCCAGTTTTCCTCTGTCCAGCTCTTCCAGAAGGGCGTCAATAACATCATCGAGGTGGCCGACGCCGTCGATGAGCCCGGCATCATATGCTTGTTGCCCGGAATAAATCCGCCCGTCCGCCAGTTCATAAATGTCCTCCCGGGATAAATTGTTTCTGCCGGCTTCAATAACATCCACGAATTGCTCATAGGACTCGTCGATCATCTCTTGTAAAATTTGTTTTTCTTCCGTCGTCATTTCGCGGAAGGAGGACATGATATCTTTGTACTCGCCGCTCTTGATCACCTGCGATTCGATCCCTAGTTCACTCGCCAGCTCACCGACGTTAATCGATTGCATGATCACGCCGATGGAGCCGGTTATTGTCTGCGGATTGGCGTAGATTTTCGTTGCCGGTGCGGCAATGTAGTAGCCGCCGCTCGCAGCCATGCTTCCCATGGAAATGTAGACAGGTTTGCGATATTCTTCGATGATTTCCACAATTTTATCATGAATTTCGCTGCTCTCGACAACGCCTCCCCCCGGCGTGTTCACCCGGATAATGATGCCGTATACTTCGCCGTCTTTTGCCGCATAATCCAGCTGATGCAATAATTCACGATGATTATAGCCGGCCGATTCAAAAATACTCGATGTGTCATAGCCACTTTCTATGACACCGTTTAAGTAAATGGTGGCAATTTTTCCGCGGCCGTTTCCACTCTCAACCACCCGTTCCACAAATGTATCTTCAATCTGCCATAAATCCTGCCAGCTGCCGTTTATCACCGATGACACCAGTGAAAAGGCGCTGGAAAACAAAAATAACCCGATTGCTGCAACCACAGCCAACCAACGTTTAGCGTTCATTTTTTTCCCTCCAACTATTGTGAAATCATGTTTGTATTGAACTTCATGCAGGAATTGACAAAATTATCGAGAATATCACTAAGATAAATTGTTATTTGGTGTAGACTATATTTTAAAGATCTTAATCGAGAAAGGAAGAACATAGGATGCCAGATCGAAAAAACGTCTATCTGTTTTATTCCCCTTCAGATGAACTGGAGCCAAAAATTCAGGAAATGCGCGCGATTGGAAAAAAATACGGTTTTCGGCTCGTTCATGATTTTAATGAAGCGAACATCATTGCCAGCATCGGCGGCGACGGCGCGTTTCTTCAGGCCATACGAAAAACGAACTTCCGCGAAGATTGCCTGTATGTCGGTATCAATACCGGCCGATTAGGGTTTTACACCGATTTTGATATCGATAATCTGGAAGGAATTCAAGAAGGATTGCGCTCGGATAATGTGGAAGTTTTCAAATATCCGACGCTTGATGTTACTGTGGACGGATCCAATACCTTCCAATGCTTAAACGAATGCTCGATCCGTTCACAAATTATTAAAACCTTTGCTATTGATGTTTACATTGACGATTTATATTTTGAAACCTTCCGCGGCGACGGCATGGTTGTTTCCACGCCAACCGGAAGCACGGCGTACAATAAATCGCTCCGCGGCGCCATTGTTGATCCGCGACTGAAATCCATGCAGCTGACAGAAATCTCTTCTTTAAACAACAATGAATATCGAACGCTCGGTTCACCGCTGCTTCTCAGCGGCGATAGAGAGCTTGTGTTAAAAGTCGTTCAGGACGGCAATGATCATCCGATCATCGGTGCGGATAATGAAGCATTAAGTATCCGGCATTCCCATGAAATACGCATCAAAGTTTCCGATAAAGTCATTAAAACCGTAAAATTAAAAAACAATTCCTTCCTACAAAAAGTAAAACGAAGCTTCCTGTAATAAAAAACAGAACGAGCACTTCCACATTTGCAACTCAATGGTGTCACAAAAGGGTGTTTTTTCCCTTTTGTGACACCTCCGAAGCAATGAGCGAAGCCGATGCATTCTTTTCAGGCCGGCTGTGGTAGTTTTCTCGGAACCAGGATGATGACATTCCGCCATTGCTCACAAATGCAACCTGCATGTGCTTCATCGAGTCAATTTGCGTCGAGTAACCGCAGACGCAGGCCGTGAGCGGTTCTTCGGCGGAATTGGGGCGCATCGAGTGGAACCATTGCCTTTTTGAACAGACTCTTATCGTTTGGCTTTTAACACAGCCCCATCCTCCAATAGCTCCTAGCCTTCATTGAAGACAGCGATCATACATGGTTGTATTATCGACAATTGTTTTTTCCACAGCAACGCCAAGCCATTCATCCGGTTCCAGTTCGAATAAATCCTTCTCCAAAACGGTAAAATCGGCAACATAGCCTTCGGCAATCAGCCCGCGTTCATTTTCCTTGCAAATAGCTTCGGCGCTTCCGTAAGTAAATAAACGCAATGCCTCAAACAACGTTAATTTTTCTTCCGGTTGATAGCCTTGATGGTTTTCCTCCGGTTTTCGTCTTGTCACTGCTGCATGAATACCCAATAACGGACTAACAGGTTCAATCGGCGCATCGGAACCGCCCGCGCACCGGAGCCCGGCAGCCAGAAGCTTTTTCCAGGCAAAAGAATATGTGAGACGCTCCGTTCCAAGCCGTTCTTCCACCCATGGAAAATCGGAAGCCACAAAGCGTGGCTGGATATCCAGCACTACGGGCAGTTTTTGCAGCCTTTCCAATAAATCCTTTCTTGCCACCTGCATATGTATCAGCCGGTCCCGTTTGCCGTTCGACGGCGGAAACGCTTCAATCACATCGATGATCTGCTCAAGCGCCAAATCACCGATGGCGTGAACCGCAACGGGAAAGCCGTCCGCTCTCGCTCGCTTGACAATTTGCTCCAGCGATTCGCGCTTATGGATTTGCACGCCGTTTGTCGACGGATCATCAGCATACGGTTCGCTTAATAACGCCGTTCTTCCGCCCAAGGCGCCGTCGGCAAAAATTTTTATTGCTCCCCGTTCGATAAAAGCATGGTTTTCGTCAGCTTTCCCCCGGCCGATGATTTGCGGAAATGCTTCATGATGAATCAGCAGGTTGGCCCGGAATTTGATCCTGCGGCCATCAATTAATTTATAAAAGCAAGCAAGCGTTTGAAGCGGATCTCCATAATAATTTAAATCCTCCGTATGCCCTCCGACAAAGCCATTTTTAAACATATCGTGAATCGAAATATCAAGGGCTTTTTCCACATCGGAAAAGCTGCTCTCCGGCATTACAGCCCGGATCAAATCCTGAGCATGGTCAAGTAAGTAACCGGTAGGTTTTCCGAAGCTGTCCTTTTCAATAATTCCCCCCGGAGGGTTGGATACTGTCTCATCCACACCAGCTAATTGGAGCGCATAGGAATTGGCGACACAAGCATGACGGCACACCCGCGTTAACATAACAGGATACTCCGTCGTGACCTCATCCAAAATATGGCGGTTCGGCACGAGCTTATCAGGAAATAAGTTTTCGTTAAAGCCTTCCCCTGTCAGCCAGGAGCCCTTCGGTAACTCCTCCAGCCTACGCTGCAATACTTCCATTAATTCGGAAACACTGGTGACTTCCGATAAATCTAACCGCAGCAGCTTTTCCCCATGGCCGATCATATGTAAATGGCTGTCCACAAATCCGGGATACATAACCGCCCCACGAAGATTTTCATAGGTTGTTATTTGCCCTTTGAATTTGGCTTCCAATTTCCTTTTCTCACCAACCCCCAAAATATAACCATCGTTGACAAATACCGCTTCCTGCACATCAGTTTCAGATATCAGTGTACGAATTTTTCCGCCATACCACAGTGTCCCCACTCCGCCACCTTCCTTAATCCCATCATTCCATTTTATCCCTATGATACCGGGAATGCCGGAGAAAATCAAAAATAAACCTGTTTTTTCGAAGGATGGAATTGCTTCATGGCAAAATTATATTCGTGACGGCCAGGTTGCTGGTGAAACAATGGTGACAAACGATGGTTTTCTTTTAGGAATTAACTGCCGGCGCGTATAAAGAAGGAGTACCTCTTCTATGAGATACTCCTTCCATCCAGCTTATTTTATTATCGAGAACCTCCGCCCAATTGTTGTTCAGCCATGCTTACAAGGCGCTTTGTGATTTCTCCTCCTACTGATCCGTTTGCACGGGATGTAGTATCAGCGCCAAGCTGAACACCAAATTCCTGAGCAATTTCATACTTCATTTGATCCAATGCTTGTTGGACACCAGGGACTAATAATTGGTTAGAACTATTGTTGTTCGCCATGTTTTTCACCTCCCTTGTACACATAGATTGTGCACTGTTGAAGATAAAATACAGGCTAAATATTGGTAAGACGATGTGTTCAAAAACGGCTAGTACAGCCTTGTTTTAATCTTTACGACGGCTTGCTCGTCGCTACAGCAGGTCTGCGATTTCTTTGTCTACATTTGTTCCGGCGCGTATCGTCAGCGTTTCCACCTGTTCAACAGCCGCTTGAACAAGACGGTTGATAGCGAGTTCTTTTTCATAATGATTCGCTTTTTCTTTATTCGGCTTCGTTTTCGTTTGCGGCGGCAAAAAGATCGTGCAGCAATCTTCAAACGGAAGAATGGAAAGGTCATATGTTCCTATTTTTCTCGCTACTTCGATCACTTCAAGCTTATCCATAGTCACCAGCGGTCTTAATACCGGCATATTTGTCACTTCATTGATCGTGTGCATGCTGTCCAGCGTCTGGCTAGCCACCTGTCCGAGACTTTCCCCGTTAACAATTGCCAACGCGTTATTATTGAACGCAACACCTTCCGCAATTCTCAGCATAAATCGTCTCATTACCGTCATTTCATACTTATCAGGTACTTTTTGATGGATCTCCTTTTGCGCTTCCGTAAACGGAACGATGTGAAGACGAATCGTTCCGCCGTAGCGGGTGAGCACTTTCGTTAAATCCACCACCTTCTGCTTTGCCCGTTCATTTGTAAACGGCGGACTGTGAAAATGCACGGCCTCTAGTTCAACGCCGCGCTTCAGCGCCAAGTACCCTGCGACAGGGCTGTCAATCCCTCCCGACAGCATCAGCAATACCTTGCCGGCAGTCCTGACAGGCAATCCGCCGGCACCTAAGAGCGTTTTACACATAATGTACGCTGCTTCCTCGCGTATCTCCACTTTTACCTCCACATCGGGCTGGTGCACGTCGACAGTGAGCCTGTCTGTATTGCGTAAAATATGCGATCCGATATGATAATTCAATTCCTGTGAACGGCGCGGATAACTTTTATTCGGACGTTTTACCGTTACTTTAAAGGTGCCTTCCTGATCAGGCAGGGCATCCTTCATCGCCCACAGTGCGCCGTCATCTATTTTCTCCTGATCCAGTTCTATTTTCAACGCCGGACTAAAGGAGTGGATACCAAAAACATCCTGCAATCTGTCGGAAACCGCCTTTTCATCCGCTCCATTCAGTTCGACGAACATCCTGCCGAACGACCGTATCACTTTTACTTGCGGGAATTGTACCAATGATCTGCGAATGTTTTCCGTCAATTTTTTTTCAAAATCAGTGCGGTTTTTCCCTTTTAAAGCTAATTCAGAATATCTTATCAGTATATGGTTATATTTCATTGTTTGTTTACCACCTTTTTCAACGATGCCACAACGGATGCAAATGCTTCTACAAATGCCTCTGCTTCTTCCATCGTATTGTCATATGTGAACGATAAGCGGATGGCGCTGGACGCCCTGTCACTGCTGAAGCCCATGCTTAACAGCACATGACTCGGCTCCGCGTGTTTCGAAGCACAGGCTGATTTCGTGGATATATATATTTCATGTTCTGCCAATGCCTGAACAATGACCTCCGGCTTTATTCCTGGCACGGAAAGGTTTAGTATATGCGGCGCCCTTGGATTAGGAGAATTGACAACAACCCCTGGTATTTCCAGGCATTTTCTTTCCAGCCAGCTGTTGATCTCCGCCATTTTTTTGATAGCTTGCGCTGATCTTTCTTTACTCATTCGCAGCGCTTTTACCATTGCGGCAACACCGGCAACATTTTCAGTTCCCGCCCGTGATCCCCGTTCCTGACTTCCTCCGGTCAACAGCGGATATAACCGGATACCGTCCCTGACGTACAGGATGCCGTTTCCTTTCAATCCGTGAAATTTATGACCTGATATCGAACAGAGATCGATGTTTGACGCGGCAAAATGTAATGGTACTTTGCCGATCCCCTGGACGTGATCCACATGAAAAACAATTTTAGGGTACTGACGGAGAAGCCCGCCGATTTCTGTTACCGGCTGAATGCTTCCGGTTTCATTATTCACATGAATGACGGACACTAAAATCGTCTCTTTCGTCAAAGCAGCTTTCACCTGATCAACGGAAACAACACCATCGCTGTCAACCTCAAGGTAAGTGACTTCAAATCCTTCCCCTTCCAGCTGACGAAAGGTTTCCTTTGTCGATGCATGTTCGACATTTGTTGTAATAATATGTTTCCCTCTTCCGCGATGCTGCATCGCTGTACCTTTAATCGCCAAGTTATTTCCTTCCGTTCCCCCTGATGTAAAAACCACCTCTTTTGTCTTCACTCCCAATAAGGAAGCCGCCACTTCCCGCGCTTGTTGTAAAAGCCGCTCCGCTGCCTTTCCAAGCGGATGTAAAGAAGACGGGTTTCCAAAAAACTCAAGGGATACCTTCGTATATGTATCAATCACTTCTTTATACGGACGTGTTGTGGCACTGTTATCAAAGTATATCACAGTAGATGCTCCTTTTTACGTGAAAGTATCTTTACCAAGGTAAAAATCCGCTACCTGCAACAATTTATCATACCATATCTGTCTTTAAATCAACAATGCTGCAATCAGAAAAAACATAAAATCGATCATTTTTTCATTTTTTTCACTTTTGTTATTGTTTACATTCTTTACACTGTTTCTAAATATGTTACAATGCTGTAGTCTTTGTTTTTTTTTGTGCTTTTTGTGCGTATGTGATCAATTTACATTATTTAATTATGACAAAATATACTAACAGAAAGTACTTGTTTAAACGTCCTTACACAAATGATTGTTCAAAAGGAGGACATAACCAGCGACAAGAAGATCGAGGCTCGGCAGGTTCGCACAGCGCAGCGTACACCAAAACGTACGTGAGCAGCGGAGGGCCAACGCAACGATGAGATTCGCAGGCGCTGTTTCCCCCACTTTCTGAACATCCTTACGCAAATGAGTGTTCATAAGGAGGACATAACAGTTTTCCCTTGATAAACAAGAAGGAGGCACCAGCCAATAATGAACAACCAAGAATTCACATCCAAAGATACGATTGCTATCGGATTAATGATGTTTGCACTATTTTTAGGAGCAGGAAATTTAATTTTCCCTCCTGCCCTTGGACAAGCTGCCGGCACATCCGTTTGGTCGGCGATTGCCGGTTTTTTAGTGACGGGTGTGGGACTGCCGATCCTTGCCATCATCGCCATCGCCATTTCCGGAGGCGATTTGCAAAAAGTTTCCGAAAGAGTCGGACCAACGTTTGCAGCGATTTTCCCTTTAACCGTCTATTTAGCGATCGGACCGTTATTCGGGATTCCCCGAACCGGTTCTGTCGCATATGAAATCGGTGTTGTTCCTTATTTGACTGATGGAGCATCGGCGCTTTCCCTGCTGATTTTCACATTTTGCTTTTTCTCGGTCAGCTACTGGCTGAGTTTAAATCCATCAAAGCTGGTCGGAAGAATCGGAAAATTATTAACGCCTGTTATCGTGATCATCCTTACCATTTTAACGATTACCGGGATCGTAAAGCCGATGGACGGCGTCGGGGAACCGACCGGTGCATATGAACAGTTTGCTTTTTTCGCCGGTTTTCAAGACGGCTATTTTACGATGGATGCCATCGCGGCCCTTGTTTTCGGAATCGTCATTATTACGCGAATGAAAGAACGGGGAATGACATCGAAGAAGGAACTGACCCGCCGTGCGATACAAGTCGGATTAATTGCCGGGGGCGGGCTTGCTTTCGTCTATCTATCCCTTGCCTTTTTGGGATCGACAAGCATGCAATCCATCGGCTATCAGGATAATGGCGGTGTGATTTTAACAAGAATTTCTCAGGAACTTTTAGGGAATTTCGGACTGGTATTATTGTCAATCGTGATTACCATCGCATGCCTGACAACATCCGTCGGTTTGATTTCCTCCTTCGGTGAGTACATCCAGCGGATATTTCCAAAGATTCCATACTACTTAACGACGGGAATCATCGCTCTTTTCAGTTTGTCACTGGCAAATATGGGACTAAGTGAGCTTATTCAATTCTCATTGCCGTTACTTATCATGATTTATCCGATAGCCATCGTGTTAATTTTGTTAACTCTCTTTAAAGGGCTGTTCAATGAAAATAAATATATTTTTAAAGGGGCTGTTATCGGCGCTGCCATCGTCAGCATTCCTGATGGCTTAAGTCAGACGGAATCATGGGGCAAACTGTTTCAATCTTTGATGGACATCCTCCCGTTCGCAGCGATGGGAATGGCGTGGCTGATTCCAGCGGTGGTCGGCAGTTGCATCGGCGCACTCCTTTCAAGGGAAAAATGGGCAATGTCTAAATAATAGGAAGGGGGTGTCTCAAAAGGGGTTTTTCCCTTTTGAGACACCCCCTTTTTCATTACTTGATGTCCTCGATTTCTTTCAGTAAAATGTCGACGGAGATCAGTTTATCAGGGGCGATATCATCAAAGTCTCCAGGCCAGATGCCACGCACAGAAATACTCTCGGCAACATCATATAAGTGCCTGGCTTCCGCCATGTCACCTTCCGGTTCGCGTACCAACGCCACATCATCCATTATCCATTCGGATTCGAGATCTGCCGCCTCATCCATTGCCTCCTCAGGTTCCTCCAAAATGCTTGTGTCCTTATTGTCGATTTCAGTCATATCCTCGTTAGCCGCATTCTTGATCGTTGACCCTTGATCAAAAATCGAGAGAAATAAAGCTGTCCACACGCCAATGCACACTATCACTATTCCTCCTGTTGTCAACCATTGCTTCACAGTTATCTCTCCCTTTCTTGTTTATTTGGGTTGTAGTTTTTCCCGTAATGATATCATTTAAAGGCAGATCAAAAGGTACACAACGACCTTTCTGATCTGCCTCTTTCAGTCATTTAGCGGCTGCAATAATTCATTTTCAGATACTTTTTTCAATACTTCCGGATCCACGGCTTCAATTGCTGTCACTGCTTTTTCCAACGCTTCCTCATACAGATATTGACGAAACAAATTTTCCGCCTGCAACAATTGAATATTGATGTCATCATAATGTCTGCGATATCTGTTTCCGTATTGGATCACTCCCTCAGCAAGGGACGCTTTCTCAATGACAGTCATCAGCTTATTGACACATACCTCCACATGCTTTTTTGCTTCATCGACTTTCAGCATCACTTCATCGATGGATATGGGGAGTTCATTCAGCTTTTCAGAAGCGCGAAGCAATGCTTTTTCTGCCTCGTCCAATTCGATCAGCAACGTTTCCGGCACTCCCGGAAGGTTGCTCCGCTTTAATTTTTTATGCCCGTAAACTAATTTTTCCTTCAGTTCACGAATCGTATCTTCTGCTGATCTTTCATCCCTGCGAAGATGAGCTAACCGTTCGCCCGCTTCCTCCAGGTTCTCTTCAAACAGCGCCAGCTCTTTTGCAAATTCTTCTGCCAGCTTGCTTAAAGAGGTAAAGGATTGCTTGTTTTCTTCCATTGAATCTCGAATGACGGAAAACTGATTGAGGATGTCCTTCATTTGCTTTTCCATTTTCCACTGCTTTCGATCTTCTTCCTCCGATATCCTGTAGCTTAATTTGACGGTCTCAATCTCTCTTTCCAGCTTTTCATATCGGTGAGGCAGTTCCTCCAGCTTTGCCGCAAGCAGCGGAAGCTCCCTTTCCAGCTGCTGACGAGACATCGCTTCCTGCTCCAGTTTGTCGTAAATTTCCTCGATTTCTTTTTGAAATGCTTCGAGGGGTTCATCGACTTCCTTCAGCTTTAAGCTTTCTACAAGCGGAACGAGGGCGATAAGGCGACGCTTCATCTCCTCCGTCTGCCATTTAAACGAAAAATGTTCAAGAGAAAAACCTTGCTCCTCCATTTCGGCAAAGCCTTTTTCCAATTCTTCGAGTTGCCTTGGAAGCTCTTTTTCCATCAACACTAAATATCGCGGAGCTTTGCCGATTGTCTCATTAATAAATTCCAGCTCCTCCTTAATCCGAAGCAACACTTCCCTCGCTTGCAAATAGTTTCCTTCGTTCGTTTCATCTTCAAAAGCTTGGAAAAGTTCCTGTCCGTCTTTCAGGCGGCGTTCGATTTCCGCGCCGGCAACGCCGAGCGATCCACGCTGAGCCCACAGACGCTTTTTCGTTTCCTGGAAAGCGTCTTTGACACTATGTATCTCCAGCCTGTTCTGCTCTTCGCTGTTCACCAGATGCTCCACTTCATCCATCATTTCCTGCAGGTGCTCGCTCAGTTTTTCCATTTCCTCGTCCACGAACCTGACCAACTGCTTCGCTTTCCCGAACCTGTATTTATTCGCCAAATCCTCGATATCAAACAGCTTTTCTTCAATATCCGGCAGTTGTATCGTAACGATTTCATCCCACACTTCCCGCCATTGCTCAAAGCGTTCTTCCGTTTCCCCGGACATTTTCAATCCCTTTATTTTTGACAATTCCTCCGTCACCGGCTCATTCATTAACTGCACTTTTTTGCTTTCCAAGCGATCTACATCTTTATATATTTTTCTTCTGGACCATGCCCCATAAACTAAAGTGATGAGAACCAGTGCTATGAATGTATACAGAAAGTTCATATGAGGCCTCCTTCTTCTATCGTTCACCGTTTTGAAACAGCGTTTATTTTCCTCGGTTCAACGAGCTTCCGTCGGATGTTCGTTCTGCTATTTTTCTAGCTTCTTTTTGAACATATACACTTATCGAACGTGTTCAAAAAGGCAATGGCTCCGCTTGATGCGCCATCTACGAAAAACCACTCATAGCTGACTTGAATGCATCAGTTCCACTCCATTGTCTCTTCCTCTTCTAGTACGCAGAGGCTTATCCAAGTACCATCGCCTGCGATGGCACTATGAGACAACTCGCAGCTTCTCAGTGAAGCCCGGCTCGTTGCTTCGTGTATGTTCCAAAAGATAAAAAGCGTTCTTTTTGAACATACACTTATAATAACATACAAAATAACAGATTTACTTACAAAAACATCTTTTTTTCTCTGTTGCTTTCTCTTATAATAGCATGGAAACGACTGATTTGGATGTACTATATTCGTATTTCATTAGGTCTTTCTACTATTTTTTTGAAAGGGGTCCTCGACGTTGGTGAAAGACGGCCATATTCATACACCGTATTGCCCTCACGGATCTGCGGACACGCTAAAACATTATATTGAACAAGCAATTCGCCTCGGCTACCGTCAAATGACCTTTACCGAACACGCGCCTCTGCCCCCATCTTTTACAGACCCGACGGGCGACAGCGCAATGGCCGGTCGTCATTTGGAAAAGTACTTTGCCGACATCACCCGGGTAAAGGAAGCATATAAAAACGAGCTGACAATATGGACCGGGCTGGAGGTGGATTATATCGCAGGCTTTGAGGAAGAGACGAAAGCATTGTTGAATTGCTGTGGTCCGCTGCTTGATGATGCTATTCTCTCCGTCCATTTTTTAAAACCCTCCCCGGAGCAATATATCTGCATGGACGCTTCCCCGGATGCCTTTGAGCAAGTGATCGCTGCAACCGGATCGCTTGAAGCCGTCTATTCGCTCTATTATCAAACGGTGTTGGCTTCGATCGCTGCGGATTTGGGACCATATAAACCAAAGCGTATCGGACATATCTCCCTTGTTCGAAAATTTCAGACGCTCTTTCCCCGTTCCTTCGATGATGAAGCACTGCTTTACCGTGTTTTGGAAAGGATGAAACAGCACGGCTACGCCCTTGACGTAAACGGCGCCGGGCTTGCCAAGCCGTACTGCAACGAGTTTTATCCGCCGCTGCATATCGCGAAGCAGGCCGGGGAAATGGGAATACCGCTATTTTACGGTTCCGATGCGCACAGTGCCAGCGACTTAGGCCGGGGACTGGAAGACTTTCTCCGCCTGGAAGAATAAGCCGGCTGCTATTCTGACGCGGTGACTGAGTCGTTAAAGTAGGTCGCTACCCATGTGGCAATGCTGGAAAAATACTGGTCCAAAAAATGATGTTCATGGGGCATGAGATGGTATACTTCCCGGATATATTGCGGATGCAGAAACGGCATCGTCAGCATTCCTTTTAATTGAAGAACGAAATATTCATTCGGCAAAGCAGCCATCTCCTTGTTTTCATACCCTTTTTGCAGCATTGTGTAAAATAAATGCTTTTCCTTTGCCAGATAGGTCGTCATTAATTCCCGGACAAGGATGGTATCCAATGTAATTTCACGGTGTACAAAGCGGGCTAACTGATGCTTTTGCTGCTGATACACCATCACGTCCCAAATGGCCCGTAGCAGGCAATCGTAAGCCGTATCCTCTCCTCCCGCCGATTTTGCCGCCTCTATTTCCACTGCATTGACATACCCTTCCAGGAAATCGGTGATAAGGTATTCGAGAAGGCCTTGCTTGCTGCCGAAATAATAAGAAATAAGGGCGACATTGCATTCCGCTGTTTTCGCGATGTCCCTTACGGATGTTCCGGAAAAGCCTTGAACATTAAAGAGCTCGATGGCAGCTTTAATCACTTTCTCTTTGGAAGCTTTCTTTCCCATTCTCCTTTCACCACCTTATTATTAGTGAGGTCAATCATGCGCCGCAGGACCGATGAAAACAATTTTTGTGAAAAAAGCACTGATCTTATGATATACTTTTTTAAACATCGCAGAGGAGGTTTTCCCATTGTTTCAAACACAGAAATACGGCGGCACATTAAAAGAGCAGTATGATTTTTTGTCCAAGCAGCTGAATGCTCTCTTGGACGGCGAAAAGGACGTCATCGCCAACCTCAGCAATGCAGCCGCATTGTTAAATCAATTTTTGCAGGATATTAACTGGGTCGGTTTTTATATATGGAAGGACGGCGAATTGGTCTTGGGTCCCTTCCAAGGGCTTCCTGCGTGTGTACGCATTCCCGGAGGAAAAGGTGTCTGCGGTACAGCCGCGAGCGAGCGGCGAACACTGCGGGTGAAAGATGTTCACCAATTTCCTGGTCACATTGCCTGCGACGCTGCATCCAACTCGGAAATTGTCATACCGATTGTTATGGATGGTGAACTGTTTGGTGTGTTGGATATCGACAGCCCGCTGAAAGATCGTTTTACCGCAGAGGATCAGGCAGGGTTGGAATTATTCGTCAACATCCTGGCTCAACACTTATAAGAAAACACTTATAAGAAGTTCAAAAAGTCCGGGATACAATGCCGGCGAATCTCTTCGTTGCGTTGTCTCTCCGCTGCTCACGTACGTCCCTTGTACGCTCCGCTGCTCGAGCCGGCCGCGCCTCGACCTTCTTGCCAATGTAATGTCCTCCTTTTGAACACGCATTTCTTCGTATGGAGGTAGTCATTAACGCACCATGTCAGACTAGTAAGCAACGTAATCTCTACCAAGATTTTTGGCCTTATACATCGCCCTGTCGGCATCGTTAAACAGCTTTTTCAGTGATTTTTTTCCCGCTTGGCGGTCCCAACAGGCCACTCCGCAAGATACAGAAACCCTCGGCGCCGTCGTTTCTTTCACATTTTTCTTAATTGCTTCCGCAACTTTGACGGCATCTTCCAATTGCATTTCCGGTAAATAAACAGCCAATTCCTCGCCCCCCCAGCGGGCTGCCAGCGCCTTTTCCTCGTCGATTGCCGCTAAAATAACTTTCGCTACTTGTATAATAACTTCATCACCGATTTGATGTCCATATTGATCATTGATTTGTTTGAAGCGGTCGATATCCATTAAAATGAATGCTCCGTACAGATCCGCTTTCATCGACTCAGCAATTCTTTGATCCATGTACTCCCTTGTATATAATTTTGTCAAATAATCGGTGATAACGAGCTGCTTTAATTCCTCATGGAGCAAGGAGTTAACAAAAGCAAGTGTTGAATGATGGACAAGCGATTTAAACAGCTTAAACATATCGAAGCTGAAGGCATACAGCTCGGTGCTTAAAACAATCACGCAGCCAATAACGCGGTGATTATGGAGCATCGGCACGGCCATCATTGATTGGTAGTTAGAAATATACAAGGAATTACCGGACGAATTGCCAATGAAAATTTCTTCCTTCTCTGTTTTCATTACATCAATAACGAGGGCAAGATCGTTATTGCACGTGCCGGAAGAAAAATAGCTGCTGCTGCCGTCCATCACTTGGTCACCAGCGGGCGGCTTGTCGGAAAATTTAATAAATCCCACATCCGTTGCCTCGAAGGTCGTTTGCATTATGTCTACCATATATTGAACCATTTCCGTCAGATTTAAATGTTGATTGAGTTGATGAGATGTTTTATTAATTAGCTGCAGGTTGGAAATATATTGCTGTGACTGTTGATACAGCTCCGTATTTTCAATCGCATTTCCGCCGGTATCAGCAAGAACTTGGATAAATTCCAGTTCCTTTTTCAAAAATCTCCGGTCCCCTTTATACTCCATATGAAAAACGCCGTACACTCCTTGTTTTCCTTTTAACGGAACATATAAAACCGTTTTTTCTTTTTCCGTCTGAATGGAAAGCTCTCCGGTTAAATAGGTCAATGATGCAAGGTCTCCTTCGTCTCCTCTTGTAAAATGAAACGGTTGAACCGAAAGATGGGGGGCAACATACCAATCGTGAGACAGAAGCAGTTCCACCTGTAATTCCGGATAAGCTTCAAGGAGGGCGCAAACGATTTCCTCCAACGTCGCATTCACATCCATGCAGGAATAAAACTTACGGTTCACTTTTAGCAGCAATTCTTTTCTCGTTTTTTCAAGCATCATTTCCTCATAATCCAACAATCGTTTCATCCATGGGGAAAGCGCTGATGTAAGCTCGACAATTTCATCAATATGCTGCAAATGACAACTACCTGTCCGCACAAAATAAAGGATAATGCCAAGGGCGCTTCCCTTGAACATGACAGGCAGTAAAAGATAATCACTGATGCTCTCCAGCTCCTGAACCATCGGTATGGCAGGAATATCGGCTTTATAGAAGATGCGGATCTCCTGTTCCGCAACATCCGCAAACAGCGACTGAAACGCTTCCATGGTGAGGGTATACCGTTCTTTTTCCCGGACGATTTTACCATCTGTCGATACTTCCGGTAAAAAGGCTTTTCGCGCCTCATCGAATAAGAAAAAGACAACTTCCCCTTCACTGTCAGCATTTTCATGAACAGACCAAAGGTATCGTTCAACAAATAATCGGAAATCATCGGAACATTCAGTTTCTTTTAAAATTTGCTCCATTTTGGCATGAACCCTCACTGTTTTTCTCAACGATTTCGTTTTTTCCTCCAGCTCCACCAGCTTTGCCGCCGGTGGAATCGCCGCCTTGAACCCCGTTAAAAAGGAACTGATCTCCACTGCGCTGCAGCTGCTTTTTAACACGATCATTCCCAACTTGCCGTTCCAACTGGAAATCCCTGCTGGAATGACAATCTCCGCCGTCAGCAGCATACATAAGTCATTAGCCGGCAGCGTCTTTCCATTCATCAGCGCATGTTTAACCGTTATGAAAAATTCGAGCATCTCTTGCGGGAGAAAGGCGGATTCAAACACCGAGCATATTTTGCCTTGTTTATCAGCCAAAAAAAAGACTGCCGGTGCAAATTTATTTTCAAATGAATGATTTTTCTCTAACAGTGAATGAAATAAATTTGTGAAGTTCACTTCAAACAAGTTCCCCATTGCTTGCCCCACTTTCCCTCTTCTTCACGACCGTGATTGTCATCGAGCTTATTCCAAAAAGCCGGCTTTTTCTGCCGGATGAGTCAGTCTAGCTCCACTGTAAACTCCCATGAAGGAACTGCATTTCCCATGGGATACGGATGCAATTTCATTAGTACAGCGCTATTAATTCAAATTGAACACACACTTTTTAAGAGGAAAACAACAAGATAGATACAAACCAGGACCTAAGACTTAAAAACCTGTATATAAAAAGGAAGCCTCACCATGTTGAACACGTTCCGGCAGCTTGAGCATGCTACGTCGTTCTAGAAAAACGCTTATCTATATCGTATAACAAAAGTGCATTTTTCTGTTAAAAAAATCGCAAATTTCTTAAAAATATTTTTGAACCTCTTTCTGCAACCTGATTGTCTCTCTGACAGCAAGCAATGACTTTAGTCCTGCATATTTTTTTCTGGATTTATTCCATAATCCGGGGGATTCCAATACTGTTCTCAAAAAATCCGCGTCTTCGTCTCCTCGTCAACCTCCTGTCCCGGCAATGATCCTCTCTGTTACATTAGTCACTTATTTAAAAATCTCCAATGAAACAGTAAAAAAATGCATCCAGCCATTTCTTGACTTTCCCTTCAAAAAATTATACACTATACGTTGTGCAAATAAGACAGCCAAGATAAACATCATACAGTGCATTTTATTCCCGCATGCTGTAATGCCGGCGTGCGAGGTGCATCGCGTAACCTCTTGCTGTCGAGGCGAGGATGCATGAAAATAAAATGGCTGGATGAATGGGATTATCACTGCTTATTATTTTCACGAACTTTCAACTATAAAGGAGGAGCTGATTATGGCTCGATATACTGGACCAAGCTGGAAGCTTTCCCGTCGTTTAGGTATTTCCCTGAGCGGAACTGGAAAAGAGCTCCAAAAGCGCCCATACGGACCTGGAGAACACGGTCCAAACCAACGTAAAAAACTTTCCGAGTACGGCTTGCAGCTGCAAGAGAAGCAAAAGCTGCGTCACATGTACGGCATGAACGAGCGGCAATTCCGCCGTCTGTTCGACGAAGCAGGTAAACGCCACGGTATTCATGGTGAAAACTTTATGATTCTCCTTGAATCTCGTCTGGATAATCTTGTATACCGTTTAGGCCTTGCGCGTACGCGTCGCCAGGCTCGACAACTTGTTAACCACGGACACGTAACTGTCAACGGTTCGCGTGTGGATATTCCATCTTACCGCGTTGTACCGGGACAAGTGATCGGTATCCGTGAAAAGTCCCGTAATTTTGACATCATCAAGGAAGCGATTGAAGTGAACAATTTCGTTCCCGCCTACCTTGATTTTGACGCAGAAAAGCTGGAAGGTACTTACAGCCGCTTACCTGAGCGTTCTGAGCTCCCGGCAGAGATCGCCGAACAGCTTATCGTTGAGTTCTATTCCCGCTAATTAGCGGCATGCAAGCAAATGATATGAAGCCTTAGAAATGTTGTTCATCAACGTTTCAAGGCTTTTTTATTTATCATCTTCGTTCAAAAAGAACGGGTGTTATCTTGTGCTGTTTTCGTAATGTTGCTTTTGACCGACCGTAAGCAAAGAACAACAATCTTTTTGCCCATCCCCCGTAAACAAGATATATCATTGTCCCAGATAATGGCGCATTAAAGGGAGGTGTCTCAAAGGGTGTTTTTTCCCTTTTGAGACACCCCCTTACATCATCTTTACAGTTGATTCAGAGACGTGAGCTGCTGGCGACGTTTTGTTTTTTTTCTTCTCCTTCTTTAGAAAAAGCAAACGTGCAATATGCTTTCTCTCTTTCTTGTCCGTGAGATGCTTTTTATGATAGGTTTTTTCGCATCTTTCGGATATACCTGCTCAGCCGGAACAGCGAACTAGATAAAATTTCTTTTTTCCGCGCCGAATAATGATAAACAAGCCGTCGATGCGCTCTTCCCTGCCGATGATTTTATCCTGCTCAGCGCAGCGCTCTCCATTGATATAAATCGCCCCGCTGCTAATATCTTCACGCGCCTGACGCTTGGATGGCGAAATTTCCGCCTTGACAAGCAGCTCCACGAGACTGATCGATGCTTCCTCCAAAGTAAACGATGGGACATCCTTGAACCCTTGGACAATTTCGTCTACCGTAAGCTGTTTTAAATCCCCGCCGCCAAACAGAGCTGCCGAAATGTTCTCCGCCTGCCTGAGCGCAGCTTCCCCGTGCACAAATGTCGTTAATTCCTCTGCCAGCCGCTTTTGGGCTGCCCGTTCATGGGGACGTTCCCGAACCTCAGATTCCAAAGCGTCAATCTCGTCTTTAGACAGGAACGTAAAGTATTTCAAGAACTTAATGACATCCTGGTCATCGGTGTTAATTAAAAACTGGTAAAACTCGTAAGGTGACGTTTTTTCCGGGTCCAGCCAGATCGCGCCGCCTTCCGTTTTTCCAAACTTTGTGCCGTCCGCTTTTGTGACCAGCGGAATCGTAAACCCAAACGCTTTTGCTCTGACGTCTTCACTGTCACCCGTCATTTTGCGGATTAGCTCCAGGCCGGCAGTAATGTTCCCCCATTGATCACTTCCGCCGATTTGCAGCTTACAGCCCTGCTCTTTGTATAACTGATAAAAATCATACGACTGCAAAATCATGTAGCTGAATTCGGTAAACGAGATGCCCGAGCTGATCCGCGACTCCACCGAATCCTTTGCCAGCATGTAATTTAAGCCGAAATTTTTTCCCACATCCCTGAGAAAATCAATCACGGACATGGAGCCGATCCAATCGTAGTTATTAACCAGCTTCGCTCCGTTGTCTCCATCAAAGCTCAAAAATCTCGACAATTGGGCTTTGATTTTATTGCTGAATTCCAAAACAACGCTCTCCTCGTTTAACGTTCTCTCCGCTTTTTTTCCGCTCGGATCACCGATAAGCCCTGTTGCTCCGCCGACCAACGCGAGCGGCTTATGACCCGCGAGCTGGAAGCGGCGCAAGGTCAGGATCGTGAGTAAATGTCCGATATGAAGGCTGTCTCCTGTTGGATCAAAGCCGCAATACAAAGTAACCTGCTCATCTTTTAATAATGCTGATAACCCTTCTTCATCCGTCACTTGATTGACAAGTCCGCGAAAGGTTAAATCCTCCAGTAATGTCATCTTTGTTCACCTCAGTTATGAATTTGGTTAAAACGGTTGTTTCTAAATAAGAACATCTTCAAAAGCAACAAGGTTTACGAAAACAGCCAAAAATAAAAACCCGTCCTATAAATAGGGACGAGTTGATCGCGGTACCACCCTGATTGAAAATCATTTTTTGAACACGCGGTTCAAGACCGATTTTCCGCTCTGTTGAGTTAACGCCTCAGCTACGTTCCTGATAATAAACGATGTTCAAAATCACTTACGAAAAGCGGCGAAACGGGATTATTTTCCCGGGTACTTTTCCTCATTTTTGCGTCATCATTATTATCAACGAAACACTCCAAAAACGTAATTCATTTACGCCTGTGTGCCGGTTCGCAGCAACCACCGGTTCTCTGAGACAGGGAGACGGAAACTACTTTGTTCTCTTCATCGTCAATATCTGTATAAAAGTGTTTGTTCAAAAAGATCGGTTTTTATCTTTTTGAACAAACACGAAGCAATGAGTGGAGCCGATGCATTCTTTTCAGGCCGGCTGTGAGTGGTTTTCTCGGAGCCAGGATGGTGACATTCCGCCGTTGCCCATAGGACGTGGGCAGCACTTAGGCGGAATTGGGCGCATCGTGCGGAACCATTGCCTTTTTGAACACGCTCTAAAAGTAGTAATGATCATTTTTTACCATAAATTTAAGGAATATGTCAATAGCATGTCGGTAAAAATTTATCCATTCTCTATTCTACTTTGATTTATGCTATAATATTCATGACTTTTTAGGAGGGTTTGTAATTATGAGTGATCATCGTTTTTCCTTCAATAAAATGTTTAAAAGGGGCGGACCCAAATCGCTTTTTAAAGGGGTGCGCATTACATCGCAAGTCGTTTGGAATCTGTTTTTAATCTTCGTCGTGGTCGGAGTGATGGGGGTGTTTTTTGTCGGCGGCGCCGCAGCCGGCTACTTCGTCTCCCTTGTATCCGACGAGCCGGTTCGAAGCTTTGAAGAGCTGAAGGAGGATATCTACAATTACGAGGAAGCGACAGAAATTTATTTCGCAAACGATGTCTACCTCGGCGATTTGCCGAGTCCTTTGGAACGCCGGGAAGTTGCTCTTGATGACGTATCGCAATATGTCATCGACGCCATCGTGGCAACGGAGGATGAATACTTTTTTGAACACGAAGGCATTGTTCCAAAAGCTCTCTTCCGCGCTGTCTATCAGGATTTTTCCAACTCGGCGACCCAAACCGGCGGAAGTACGCTGACGCAGCAGCTTATCAAAAATCAAATTCTAACGAATGAAGTGACGCATGACCGGAAAGCAGTGGAGATTCTGCTCGCTTTAAGGCTGGAGCAGTTTTTTAACAAAGATGAAATACTGGAAGCGTATTTAAACGTTGTACCGTTCGGGAGAAACTCTTCCGGGAAACAGGTTGCCGGCGTTCAATCCGCCGCCCAGGGAATTTTCGGAGTGGATGCACAGGACTTGAATCTGCCGCAAGCAGCTTATATTGCCGGACTTCCGCAAAGTCCGTTCGCCTATACTCCTTTCACTTCCCAAGGAGAAGTAAAGGAAAATCTCGACGCAAGCCTTAACCGGATGAAAACGGTGTTAAACCGGATGTTGACAGCCGAATATATTACGGATGAAGAATACGAGGAAGCCCTGGCTTACGATATTCCCGGCGCTTTCATTAAACCGCAGCGTAACAGTCTCGAAGACTATGGTTATATTACCGATGAAGTCCGCAGCCGGGCCACCACCATTCTTGCATCGGTGCTGATGGAGCAGGACGGAATCGACATCGATGAGATTGATGACGAGGATCAGGTCGCATTACTGCAAAGGCAATATGAAGAAGAGGCAAGAAAATCGTTGCTGCGGGACGGCTACCGAATACACACGACAATCAATAAGGACATTTACGACGCTCAGCAAAAGGTCGTTGAAGAATATAACGGCTTCGGCAGAGATGTTACCATTACGGAGACTAACGCGGACGGTGAAGCGGAAGAAAGAGTAATGATGGAGCAAGCCGCCTCGATGCTGATTGAGAACAGCACCGGAAAAATCATCAGCTTTGTCGGCGGACGCGACTATAACGAATCGCAGTTTAATAACGCAACGCAGGCAAAGCGACAAACGGGCTCGACCATGAAGCCGCTGCTTACGTATGCGTTAGGCTTTGAAATCGGCGTTCTGCAGCCTGGGTTTATTACTCCCGATACGCCATTCAAATATCCTTCGAATGGGCAGGATGTATCGAACTTCCTCCGCGGACAATATCTCGGCATGATAACAGCCAGAGAAGCGTTACAGCGGTCCCAAAACATACCTGCTGTAAGGGAAGCGCTGAAAATACCGGTGGAAGTACGAAGGCAAGGCTTAATCGATTACGGCTTTGAAAAGTTTTTTAGACCTAACGATCCGCCGCCGTGGGATTCTTCCCCGTTAGGGACACTGGAAATCTCGGTGGAAGCAAACACAAGTGCCTTTACCGTATTTGCAAACGAAGGACAGCACATCGAAAGCTATATGATCGAGCGGATTGAAACGTCCGACGGGGAAGTCGTTTATCTGCATGAGCCTGAGCCGACGGAAGTATTTTCGACGCAAACAGCTTATTTGATGATTGATATGCTTAGAGATGTGTTGAGGGCTCCTGGTACGGCAGCAGATGTGCCTGGCAATCTCAAATTTTCGGCGGACTGGGCCGGTAAAACGGGAACAACACAGGAAGCGAAGGACTATTGGTTCGTTGGCTTTAACCCGAACGTCACGTTGAGCACCTGGTTTGGCTATGAGAAAGAAACAGTGCTTGGACCTGATTATTCGGCGCGGACGAAAAGGCTATGGGCACAGCTGGCGAATGCCGCTTATGACGTAGATCCTGAATTAATGGCCCCTTCCCAGCGGTTTGAAATGCCAAGTGGCATCGTCCGCCAATCGATCTGCGGAATTTCCGGAAAGCTGCCGTCCGATTTATGCCGGGAAGCAGGATTCGTTACCACCGACTTGTTCAACGCGAAGTTCGTTCCGAAAGAAGTGGACGACAGCCTGGCGCGAGTGAATTATGTGAAAGTGAACGGCGAGTTATATAAAGCCTTGGATAAAACGCCGGCCGAGTTCACCAACAAAGGAGTATCAATCAAGGAAGAGTATTTTTCATTCGCAGGCGGGGATTATTCCCAGTATATACCTGACAGTTGGAAAAATTTGATTCCGGATGTTTACGCACCGGATAACGGAAAAACACCGGATCCGTTGAGATCACTGTCCGCATCAGGAAGTTCCATATCATGGAACGAACATCATGAAGGAGATGTTGTCGGATATCGAGTGTTCTATTCTTCCGAAGCTGGGGCTTCCTTTAGTCATGTCGCCAATGTCAAATGGGATGAATCATTCTCTTACTCCGGCAAGCAAGGAGCTTACTACGTAACGGCGGTTGATGTTGCCGGCAGAGAGTCCGCTCCAAGTAAAGAGGTTATCATCGGCGAGTATTCGGACAGTTCCAAAGAAGAAGAAAATCCAGATGATGATCAGGAGAAAGACAAGAAGAAAGAGCAGGATGAGAAGAAAAAGAAAAATGACGACGATGCTGTCCGCGAAGATGAAGATGAAGACGATGCTCCGGACAATGATCCGGATGAAGATCAGGACAACGATGATGAAGATGAAGACAACGTCAATGAGAACAGCCGCAGCGGCAACAGGAGCAATAACAACAACTAGCCCTTTCATTTGAACGTGGAAAATATGACATGAGATAAAGCATTTCGTTCTATCCGCAGATCAATACAACGGCAACTTCACAGGGATGCCTTAAAAGGATGTAGCCTCCTTTTAAGCATCCCTTTCTTTTATGCTTAAATTAAGAAGCTGATTTTCAGCAACCGGGCAAGAGTGGCTGCCGAATGGTAGTTTACGTAAACTTTCTGATTTTACACTTGGAGAAATGTGCAGCTTCACCGTATTTTTCCATAGCAATTACGAACGAATGGAAACAATCAAATAAGACTTTTCAGAGATATCCCCTCGCTTCCGCCTGATTATGATATATTAAGGATAGGAGGTATTTTTTAAACAGCTCCTGGCTCTTATTCTTTAGAAAGAGCAATGCTTCTAGATAGAGCAATTATTTATTTATTGGGGGGATGCCCGTGAGGCACATCAAAACCTACAATTCCACGGAGATAACTCATCATGGCAGAACCTTTGTCGTCGAAGGACCGATTACAAAAGAACTGCTGATCAAATACAAGTTTGACGACGGACTCGTGGCGTTTCGTCCACCGAAACAACAGTATGAAGCGTTAGTGAAAATCGCCGACCTACCAGAAAGCAGAATCATCGTTGCCGTCGAGGAGATGACCATTGTCGGTTATGCAATCTTTTTATATCCCGATCCGTTGGAACGATGGTCCGAAGTGGAGATCGACAACCTGCTTGAACTAGGAGCAATTGAAATTTCTTCTAATTATCGCGGCTACAAAATCGCCAAAAACCTTTTAAAAGTCGCCATGATGGACGATGCCATGGAAGACTATATCATTATTACGACGGAATACTACTGGCATTGGGATTTAAGGGGAACCGGGTTATCCATTTGGGAATACCGGGATGTTATGGAAAAAGTTATGAAATCAGGCGGGCTGGAGTGGTTCGCGACAGATGATCCGGAAATTTGTTCCCATCCTGCCAACTGCTTGATGGCCCGCATTGGAAAACGAGTAAGTCCGGATGCTGTCCACAAGTTTAACCGTGTGCGATTTAAACATAAATACATGCTTTAAAACAACTACAGGGGGAGGAGAAGCTTTTTGATTATTCAAAGCATTATGAAAAGAAAAGTGATCACAGCCACGCGGAAGACAATGATTAAAGAGGCCCTGAACATCATGGAGCAGAACCGCATTCGCCATCTGCCTGTAGTAAATGATAAAAATGAAATTATCGGCATTCTTTCCGACCGCGACCTGCGTGATGCCAGCCCTTCTGTATTCGGCGGCAACAATGAGGAAGTCCTCGCGAAACCGGTCGGTGACATTATGATTACAGACGTCATTACTGCTTTGCCGATTGATTTTGTTGATGAAGCGGCAAACGTCATGACAGAAAATCAAATCAGTTGCCTGCCCGTGGAAGAAGACGGGAAACTGGTGGGCATCATCACGGAAAAAGACCTGTTGGATACATTTGTCAAGCTCACTGGCGTTGACATCCCTTCGTCAAGGCTGGAGGTGGAAGTAGCCAATAAAAGCGGTATGCTGTCGGAAGTGGCCTGGGTCGTCAAACAGTACCAGATTAATATTCAAAGTGTTTTCATCTATCCTTCTGAAGATCACGCAAAAAAAATCTTGGTTTTTCGCTTGCAGTCAATGGACATTCGCTCCCTTGTCAGCACATTAAAGGACAAGGAATACACCATTTTGTGGCCAAAGGATTTGGAGTGATACTATGGATAAAGAAGCAGCTTTTGTTTTTTCCCCAGAACAGCTCAACTATAAATTCAGTGACGAACATCCTTTCAACCAGAAACGGCTGCTGATTACCTACGATTTACTGAAGCACTTAAATGCCATCGATGATAATCAAATCATTCCTGCCAAAATGGCTGCGGAAGAGGATCTCAGACTCATTCATGAAAAAGATTACATAGACGTGGTTAAAAATGCCGGCAATGGGAAAGTCCGCTCCTCCTACGCCACAACGTATGGTATCGGCACGGAAGATACACCGGTTTTCCCAAAGATGCATGAAGCTGCATCGTGGCTGGTAGGCGGAACCCTCACCGCTGTCGATCTTGTTTTCGAACATGGCTACAAGCACGCGCTCAATCTTGGCGGCGGCCTTCATCATGGATTTCGCAGCAAAGCCTCTGGATTTTGTGTGTACAATGACAGCTCGATTGCCATCCAATACATTAGAAATAAATATCATGCGAAGGTGTTGTATGTGGACACAGATGCTCATCACGGCGACGGTGTGCAGTGGGCGTTTTACAATGACCCTAATGTCTGTACGCTTTCCTTTCACGAAGACGGACGTTTTTTATTTCCCGGCACAGGCCACGTCAGTGAGCGAGGGCACGGAGATGGATATGGCTATTCCTTTAACATGCCTTTTGAGGCATTTACGGAAGATGTTTCCTTTCTGTCGGCATACAAGAAAATCTTCCGGGAAGTGGTTGCGTATTTCCGGCCTGACGTGATCCTGACACAGAACGGTGCCGATGCCCACTACTATGATCCGCTTACCCACTTGTGCGCCACAATGAACATTTACAACGAGATTCCCCAACTAGCTCACGAGCTCGCACATGAGTACTGTGACGGACGGTGGATTGCCGTGGGCGGGGGCGGATACGACATTTGGCGCGTCGTGCCGCGGGCCTGGGCAATGATATGGCTGCACATGACGGGACAGGAATCGTTGATTTCCGGCAAGCTGCCTGCGGCATGGACGAAAAAATGGCGGGAAGCCGCCGAGACAGCGCTGCCTCCCGAATGGTTTGACAAACCTGATATTTATCCCGATATTCCGAGAAAAAACGACATTAACAAGAAAAACGAGCGAACAGCGGCAAAAGCGCTAAAACCAATTTTGGAAAGAAAGAACAGCACAGACAACTAATGTTCCTGCGCTGTTATCTTGTTTTCTCACCAATTGTCACAGCTGTCTCATGATTTCTTCGACAATTTTGGATGAGGCTCTTGCAGCACTTACAACAAATGCTTCAAAGCTTTCAGGAGCCTCGCCGTTCGCTTTATCCGAAATAGAACGGATAACTACATAAGGAACTTCATTGAAATGTGCTACTTGCGCAACGGCGGCCCCTTCCATTTCAATACAAGATGCTTGAAAAAGCTGACGAAGTTCGCCAACCATTTTTTTATCGGCAATGAACTGATCGCCGCTGACAATCTTTCCTTTTCTCACTTTCAGCGGCTGTCCAACGACGGTGCTCGCTGCAGCGTAGGCGGCACGAATCAACCGCTCATCCGCCGGAAAATCAGACGGTCCATCATACATTGGAATCGTTCCTCTCGCAAAGCCGAGCGGACTTGCGTCAAGATCATGCTGCTGACAGCTTGTTGATACGATGACATCTTCCACGTTTAATTGTTCGTCTGCCCCTCCCGCAACTCCGGTAAAAATAATTGCTTCCGCTGCAAAACAATCGATCAATATTTGCGCGGTCATCGCTGCATTCACCTTGCCGACGCCGCATTTGCTGATCACAACCTCCTGTCCGTGCCACGTTCCAGTATAGAAGGATAGCAGACCTTTGTTGACTTCTGTTAATTCCTCCACAGATTCCAAAAAGAAGCTGATTTCTTCTTTCATTGCACCAATGATCCCGTATTTCATTTTCATCACCTCATCCAATAACTATACGCCATCCTGCAGTTTGCAGCAATTACCCCATTCTATTCCAACGTTTCACAGATTTTTGGAACTAAAAAAATCCGGGGTTCCCCCCGGAAATAAACATACTGGTATTAGAATAATGCTCCATCTTCAAGCATCGGATCGGAAATGACGATAACGACACGGCGGTTTTTTTGCAAGTTGCCGTCGGTTGTGTTCGGAGCTACTGGGCGTGTATCTCCATAGCCGACGGAGATGAATCGTGAAGGGTCAAGGTCATTGTTCTCCACCAAATAGCGGATGACGCTGCTGGCGCGCGCACCGGATAACTCCCAGTTCGACGGGAATTGATGCGTATTAATCGGCCTGCTATCGGTATGTCCCTCAACTTTCACCACATTCGGAATCGAGGTCAGCAATGTGCCAACCTTGTTAAGAAAAGGTCTGGCATCGGGAATAATATTCGCCATTCCCGTTTCAAACAGCACCTGCTCCTGGAGAACAAGAACAACTCCCCGGTCATCCCTTGTTGCTGTTATTGTCTCCGTTAAATCATTGGCTTCCAGAAATTCAATTACTTCATATAACAGTTCATCCAATTGTCTGCTAGGATCGTCTTCATCATTTTCCAGATAGCTTTCAAACGGATCTGCCTCTTCATCAAACGGATCCTTCTTCACTTCCCGATCCTCTGCAGGATTATCGAACGGTATGAGGGACGGATAAAATTCAAAGGTTGCCCGCTTCTGGAATGATTCTGCGATTGCCTGAAACTTCGTTGCATCGACAACGGACATGGAAAAGAGAAGGATAAAGAAAACGAGAATCAAGGTCATCAGATCAGAAAATGTCACCATCCATTTCGGACTGCCCTTTTCCGATTGTTGTTGCTGCCTTCTTCTATCCATTGATTACCTCCTCTTCCTCCTGCTGCACCTCTCCGTTCTTTGCATGATCTGGTAAAAACGCGCTCAGTTTTTCCTGGAGTATTTTTGGATTTTGACCAGATTGTACACCAATAACACCCTCAACAACGATTTGCTTAACAAACACTTCTTCTTCCGTACTCAAGGCTAATTTACTTGCCATCGGAATAAAAACGAGATTGGCCAATAGCGATCCATATAATGTGGTCAATAACGCGATTGCCATGTTTGGACCGAGCGTTGACGGATCGTTCAGGTTTTGCAGCATCAATACAAGACCGACAAGCGTTCCAATCATTCCCCATGCCGGTGCATATTCGCCGGCTTTTTCAAGAATCGACCGTCCTTTGCGATGTCTTTCTTCCATGGCAATGACCTCGGCCATCATAATGTCCTTGATAATCTCCGGCTCGATACCGTCAACAGCCAACAATACCCCTTTTTCAATAAACGGATCATCCACATCTTCGATCCCCGCCTCCAAAGCAAGCAAACCTTCTCTTCTTGCTTTGGAAGACAGATCAACGAATTTATCAATTAGCCCCTGCAGATCATTTTCACGTGTACTGAACGTCTCTTTTAAAACTTTTGGAAGCATCTTCAGATCCTGTAAAGAAAAATTGATCAGAAGTGCTGCCGTGAGTCCGCCAAACACTACGAAAATGGATGATAATTGGAAGAAACTCGCGAGTCCTCCCGCTCCAATGGAATTGGAATATACCGCTAACATAACCATTGTTAAGCCTAAAAAAATACCTATTGGTGTCAACAAGTCAAGTTTTTTCATATGTCCTCTCCCTAACCCTGCTGTTTAAAGATGAATGCGTTTCTTTATCTTTTTTTATTGGATGTTCAAAAAGGACAAACTGTGATATCCTCGTTTTTGAACATGCATTTAAAACCACTATTCATCCGCATTTTTCGTTGAATGTCGGAATTCAATTCGATGCGGCAATAACACAGCATTTTCGTTTACTTCTTCTTTGTTCATGTACTTTGTCAAAAGTCTCATTGATACAGCCCCTAGATCATACATCGGCTGAACGACGGATGTTAATGTCGGACGCACCATCGAAGCAAGTCGGGTATTATCGAATCCGATGACTTCGAAGTCATTAGGCACATCATAGCCTGCATCTTGCGCACCGTGAATCACACCTAGCGCCATTTCATCCGTAGAAGCGAAAATAGCAGTAGGCTTGTCCTCCAATGCAATAAGAGTCTCCATCGCTTCCAGACCGGAGTCATATGTGTAATCACCGATGACAACATAATCGTCATTCAAAGGAATGTTTTTATCCTCCAACGCGCGTTTATAACCGGCAAATTTTAAGTAACCATTGATCGGATCCTCCAATGTTCCGGACAGCATCGCCACTTTCTCATGCCCGCGGTCAATAAATGATTTCACCGCATCATAGGCAGCCTGCTCATAATCAATATTCACCGACGGGAATTCTTTTTTCTGATCGATTGTAGCAGACAATACGATCGGAACAGGTGATTTTTTAAAGGTTTCTTCATGATCCTTTGTTATTTCCCCGCCCATAAACACGATGCCATCTACTTGTTTTTCCAGCAATGTGTTGACTAGATGAATTTCTTTTTCCTTATTTTGGTCGGAGTTACATAAAATGATGTTGTATTTATACATTGTCGCAATATCCTCGATACCGCGGGCAAGTTCAGAAAAGAAGATGCTGGAGATATCCGGAATGACCACTCCGACAGTTGTTGTTTTTTTGCTTGCCAGCCCCCTGGCAACGGCATTCGGCCGGTAACCTAACCGCTCGATTGCTTCCAGAACTCTTTTTCTTGTGGTAGGTTTCACATTCGGGTTCCCGTTAACCACACGAGAAACTGTAGCCATGGAGACATTTGCCTCACGTGCCACATCATAAATTGTAATATTCATTTTTAAAATCCTCCTTTTTATTGGCTAAACTGTGTTTTCATACTTTCATAATGTAATGATATGATACGACACTTTAAGGAGGGGTGCAAATCTTTATCTAATATATCGACAGCTTCCCCTCAGTTTTTTAGTGATATATCCGAAATTAACTACTTAACAACATAATACCTAGGTATATGTCCCGACTTTTGTCTCGTTTTTGAACATACACGATGCAATGAGTGGAGCCGATGCATTCTTTTCAGCCCGGCTGTGAGTGGTTTTCTCAGCGTCAGGATGACGACATTCCGCCGTTGCCCATAGGACCGTGGGCAGCACTTAGGCGGAATTGGGCGCATCGTGCGGAACCATTGCCTTTTTGAACACGCTCTAATAGTATATCCATTCTTCATCACTTTAACGATATATAAAATAAGAACACTTTTTATCTGTGGCTGTTTTCCAAATGCTATAAAGTTTATGAAAAAGAGTGTCTCAAAAGGTGAATGGTTTGACCTTTTTGAAACACTCGGTTGTTTCATTAATTTTGTTTTACGATTTCCCGTTCGCGCTTGTATAAACCGGATTCAACAAGCTTGGCCATAAATTCCTGGAACTGTGGAATATCCATTTGCTGGGCGGAATCGGAAAGGGCGACCGCCGGATCCGGATGTACTTCCGCCATCACCCCGTCTGCGCCGATTGCCAGGGCAGCTTTCGCTGTAGGCAACAGCAAATCCCGGCGTCCGGTGGAATGGGTCACATCAACCCATACAGGCAAATGTGTTTCTTGTTTTAGTATCGGCACAGCGGATATATCCAACGTATTTCTCGTTGCCTTTTCGTACGTACGGATACCACGTTCACACAGCATGATATTTCCGTTCCCTTTGGAATGAATATATTCAGCGGCATTGATAAATTCTTCGATGGTGGCGGACAGCCCGCGTTTCAATAACACTGGTTTATCCACGCTTCCCGCTGCTTTCAGCAGTTCGAAATTCTGCATGTTGCGCGCGCCGATTTGAATTACATCCACATAGTCCAATGCCATTTCAATGTTTTCCGGTGTAACGATCTCACTGATAACCGCCAAGTCATATTTTTGAGCGACATCTTTCAAAATTTTCAGGCCTTCTTCACCAAGACCTTGGAAATCGTATGGTGATGTACGCGGTTTAAACGCGCCGCCGCGGATGAATTTGATTCCTTCCGCTTTTAACGCCTTCGCCACTTCCTCCACTTGCTCATAGCTTTCCACCGAGCATGGACCGGCAATCAACCGCTGCTTTCCATCACCGACCGTTTCGTTTTTGATCGTAACGATCGTATCTTCCGGATGCTTTTTCCTTGACACCAGAAGCGCTTTGCGGTGGTCGTCTTCCTGCAATTCAAGGCTGGCTTTAAATATTTGCTTAAATATATGTTGAAGCGTCGATGTCTCAAACGGACCTTGATTATTTTCCGCAATCAGATCGAGCATCTTTCGCTCACGGACAGGATCAAAACGATTTAGACCTTGTGTACTCTTCACTCGGCCAATCTCTTTCACAAGCCTGGCACGCTCGTTTATCAGCTCCATCAATTGGAGATTCACTTGGTCCAATTGATTCCTCAACTCTTCCAGCTGCTCATTACCCATAAATTAAAAACTCCTCTCTGGTACTCAGTCTAATATTTAGATTAATTACGGACTATTATAACGAAATGTCATAAAAAAGTCACGTCTTTTTTCTTTATTAATTAAACGCTTTTAAGCGTTAAAGTAAAATAGTTCAAATTCATTCGATTTCGACAATTTTCCACCTCCGCACAACAACATCATGTATAATATATTATGTGCTCTTGTGCATGGTAAACATAGCATGTACAGAAACCTAATTAAAATGCGTGTTCAAAAAGGCAATGGTTCCGCTCATTGTCTCTTCCTCTGATAGTTTAGCGCTGACGTTAATCCAAGTGCCTTCGCCCGCGATGACACGATGAGACAACTTGCAGCATCTCAGTGAAGGAAGGCTCATTGCATCGTGTATGTTCAAAAAGATAAAAAACGATCTTTTTCAACATACACTACAAGTAGTTAGAGAGGTGTATTGTTTTGAATGCTGAAAACTCAAAGCCATTATTCGCACTGGATATCGGAACCCGTTCGGTTGTCGGACTCATTTTATATAAAAAAGAAACACACTACCACGTAGTGGATATCGTACGTATGGAACATAAAGAACGTTCCATGCTTGACGGGCAAATCCACAATGTCCTTCAAGTTTCCAATGTCATCACGCAAATTAAAACGCAGCTGGAAACGAAGCACGGGCCGCTGAAGAGCGTTTGTGTCGCAGCTGCCGGCCGCTCGTTAAAAACCAAACGAGCGGCAGCAGAAATTGATATTAAAGGAAAGCCGACACTCGATCAACAAATGATTCTGCACATGGAGCTGACTGCCGTGCAAAAAGCCCAGTTTTCCCTGGCTAAAGAAAATGGCGAGGCACAAAAAAAAGCCAACGATTTTTGCGTCGGCTATTCTGTCATCGACTATCGGCTGGATAATGAAGTGATTGGCAGCCTTGTAGATCAAAAGGGTGAAAAAGCGTCTGTGGAAGTGATCGCTACTTTCCTTCCCAAGATCGTTGTGGAGTCGCTCATTTCTGCCTTGCAGCGGTCCGGGCTGGAATTGGAGGCCCTTACTTTAGAACCGATCGCCGCGATCAATGTTTTGATTCCGCCGTCGATGCGGCGGCTGAACGTGGCACTCGTCGATGTCGGTGCAGGTACTTCCGATATTGCAATTACCAATTTGGGAACCGTAGTTGCCTACGGAATGGTTCCCGTTGCCGGAGATGAAATTACCGAAGCGATCAGCGACCATTATTTATTGGATTTCCCTGAGGCCGAACAACTGAAGCGGGAGTTGGCAACACAGGACAAAGTATGCATTACCGATATCCTTGGATTTGAAACAGAATACAACAAAAGCGAAGTTGTTGCTTCCATTCATGACGCTATCCTCAACCTTGCCAAAAGCATCAGCGATGAAATTATCGCCTTGAATCAGCAGCCCCCGAAAGCGGTCATGCTCGTCGGCGGCGGAAGTATGACACCGATGCTTCCGGAAAAGGTTGCTGAATATTTACAGCTGCCGACAAACCGAGTCGCCATCCGCGGAATTGATGCCTTGAAAGGAGTCACCTTTGAAAAGGATGTTGAATCGACTCCTGAGCTCGTTACCCCCATAGGAATCGCCATTGCCGCAAGAGAAAGCCCGGTGGAATACATCAGCATCACCGTCAACGAGCGGCTTGTCCGCTTATTCGATATTAAACAGCTGACCGTCGGAGACGGTCTGCTTTCCAGCGGCTTGGAGTTCTCTAAAATCTACGGTAAACCGGGAATGGGATTGATGGTCAAAGTAAATAATCAAGTCGTCTCGCTCCCTGGAGAACACGGTACACCTCCGATGGTGAAAAAAAATGGTCAGGTTGCCGCTTTGGATGAGCCGATTCAACACGGGGATGTCATCGAAATCATTAAGGGAGAAGACGGCAAGGACGCCAGCGCTGTCATCGGTGACTTCTGTAAAGACGTGACCAGCATTCCGATTACCTTCAATAGTAAAAAGGTAGACATCACACCGGTTATTACCCGCAATCAACAGCCGGCAACGCTGAAGACACCAGTCATGGACCGCGACCAGCTTACGATTGCACTGCCGGCAACCGTCGGAGAAATCATCAATCAGCTCGTTCCGGAGTTCACCGGAAAGAAAAAACAATTCACGATTTTTATTGACGGCGATGAGTATCCGGTTAATACCAGTCAGGAGCAGCTCCTTCTAAACGATCAGCCCGTTACTTTGATACATCCGGTAAAGCCCGGAGACCGGCTGCATTATACCCTGCCGGAAACAGAAACAGTGACGGTGGGCGAAATTTTTCAAAGCAACCATTGGGAGACGGTAAAAACGATTCAGGTGACATTTAATGGAGAGAAAGTAATGTTGGAAAAACCGTTGATCGATGTGTACCGCGGAGAGGAGAAGCTTGCCTTCGATGCTGTCCTTTCCCATGGAAATCAGCTTCGCACAGTGGAAAAGAAAGACAAGACATTTATTTTTCAGGATGTTTTTACAAAGGTTTCGATAAAAAAACCGACGGAGAAAGCTAGGAAGCCGGTCATACTCCGCAACGACAAAGAAACGAGCTTCGCAGAGCAAATTCACCATGGTGATGTTCTGGAACTGAAATGGATATAAACAGGGGGGTGTCTCAAAAGGGTGTTTTTTCCCTTTTGAGACACCCACTTTCTCTCTCATCAACTTGACCAGGCTTCGGCCAGGCTGTTCTTTGTGACATTCCGGTGGGAAGCGTTCCAGGCAACGCCGCCGCTTGCAAACAACAGTGCTTGCGGTGATTCGTGCTTTACTTGAAATGTCTCGGCAATTTCATTGGAAAGCTCGCGGGATTCCTGAACATTCAAGTAATAAACAGGTGCATCGGGCTTTTCGCCGGCGAACTTTTCCGTTTCCTTCAATGCCTCGTCGCTGATTGGGCAAGCAGTGCTGTTTTTAAGCAGAATAAACTTTTCTTCGTTCCTTAATATTTGTTGAAACTCTTCCGAATGCAAAATTTTATGCAGGCTCATGGTTTCTACTCCTTCTTATGCTTATTCAGGATCCCTTTCCCGTTTCCGTTCCTTTTCCTCCACTTCCTTTACCAGTTGCTCCACGGCCCGCTGAAGATCCTCGACTTCCTTTTTGACAGAAGCGGCGATCTCCTCGCTGATCCCTTCCAAATCCACCGATAAATGATCAGTGGATTCTGTCAACTCCTGCACATCCTTTCTGACTGCCCTCGCCAAGTCGCGGACTTTATCCAGCAGTTGACCGGAGCTTTCCACGGCAGTCTGAGCAAGCTGATTTCCTTTTTCCACCGCCTGATTGGTCCATTCAGCCGTTTTCTCCTTCGCTACCCTTGCCTGTTCATTTATGTCCTGGCGTAGTTCCTTTCCGGATTTCGGTGCCAGCAGCAGCGCCGCCGATGCACCAATAAACCCACCGATTAACGTACCGATAACGAAATCTTTCGCATTCATGCCGCTCCCATTTTCACTCATGCTTCTCATCCTTTCCCATCATTTTTTACATACTGCTGTTTGCTTCCTTTTTCCAGCGCTTCATTTTTTACTTTTCCATTTTGCCCATAAGTCTAACAATGCATTACCCCATTGTACAGCCTGAGCAACTTGTTCCGAGCGTTCATCCGACTTCTTTGCGATTGTATCGGACATCCTGCGAACCGATTGATTGATTCGCCCCATGGAATCTCCCAAATCCTTTGCGGCAGAAAACACGCTGTTGAGCGCTTCTGACTTTTGCTGAATATCGTCCGCCAACCGATTCGTTTTATTCAGCAACGCTGTCGATTCTTTTGTAATACCGTTTACCTGCTCCTGCAGTCCTTGAACAGTACTCTTCAGCTCTTCCAGCGTTTTTTTTGTCGAAATTAACGTTTGAATTAAATAATATACTAAAAACGCAAACGCGACAGCAACGATTGTGACACTTATGTATAGCAGCCATTCCATATCACCGACACCTCCTTAAGAAAAAGACTACGAGTTTACTTTCCGTTTTCGATGGACATGTTCTTTTTCCATTCTACCGTTTTTTTTTCATTCTTGCTACATTCAATGCTGGTTTCTTGTACTTGTTCTGTGTAAAATACAATTAGTGTGTCTAAATAATTGTCATCCTGTATGTATATAAAAGAAACTCTAAATTCAATCACACGGAAAGCTGTCTAGGGAGGAATTAATATGAGAGATCCACGTATTCAAACACTGGCAAGCAATTTAATCAATTATTCTGTGAATCTTCAACCCGGCGAGAAAATTCTCATTGAAAACTTCGGGGTGCAAAAGCAATTGGTCAACGCTCTCGTGGAAGAAGCCTATCGAGCAGGCGGACATCCGTTTGTTTCTTTAAAGGAGCATGAAATAAACCGGTCTTTGCTGATCGGCGCGACACAGGAACAGCAGGAGCTGACCGCAGAATTTGAGGCGTATGTCATGAAGCAGATGGACGCTTACATCGGGCTGAGAGCAGGAGACAATATCAATGAATTATCCGATGTTCCCGATGCCCAAATGGCGCTTCATCAGAAAACTGTCGGAACAAAAGTACATAGAGAAATTCGCGTGCCAAAAACAAAATGGGTCGTCCTTCGTTATCCGAGCTCTTCGATGGCGCAGCTGGCGAAAATGAGCACTGCCGGCTTTGAAGACTTTTATTTTAATGTCTGTAACCTGGACTACAGCAAGATGGATAAGGCGATGGACGCGTTGGTTAAACGGATGAACAATACCGATCAAGTTAGAATCACCGGGGAAGGAACGGACATAACGTTTTCCATCAAAGGAATACCGGCAATCAAATGCGCCGGCAAGATGAACATTCCTGACGGAGAAGTCTATACAGCGCCTGTGAAAAATTCCGTTAACGGAATGATCAGCTATAACACCGCTTCTCCTTACCAAGGATTTACGTTTGAAAACATTCAATTTACGTTTGAAAACGGCAAAATTGTCAACGCCACTGCCAACAACAGTGAAAAAATCAATGCGATCCTTGATACCGATGAAGGGGCGAGATACATTGGCGAATTTGCCATCGGTGTGAATCCGTATATTTTGCATCCGATACAGGACATTTTATTTGACGAAAAAATCGACGGCAGCTTTCACTTTACACCGGGACAGGCCTATGAAAATGCCTACAATGACAACGATTCTGCCATTCACTGGGATATCGTCAACATCCAGCGTCCGGAATACGGCGGCGGAAATATTTATTTTGACGGACAACTGATTCGGGAAAACGGCCGGTTTGTCGTTGAAGATTTAAAGCCTTTGAATCCGGAAAAATTAAAATAACTGTTCCATTTGTCATTACCTTAGGTTTTCCATTAAAATGAGACATTCAATCGATGTATTGTTACTGGTGTGGAGGATGAAACCGGTTGATGCAAGGTCATATCAAAGAACTGGGGCTGTATCAAAAGCCAAAACGATTTAAAAAAATATTGCTTCGGTGGTGTCTCTAAAGGAAAAAACCCCCTTTTGAGACACCACTCAGGTACTGCTTGAGTATTTTCAACCCTACTTGTAATTCATCTAATGAATTTGTTGAGGAAAGGGCTATTCGTAAATGCTGGTCTATTGTGGTTAATCCGCTTAAAAAGCGGTCTGAATGGAAAACGCGTATGCCGTAACTTTTTAAATCAGCTTCAAGCTGAGCCCCGGTTAAATGCGTCTGGATCGGTAGCCAACGATAAAAACTTAGCGGGTGTTCGCCCGCTTTTTTTTCTGGAAAATAGTTTGCATAAATAGCATTCGCCATTTTTGCAAGTTGCCGCTTCTTATTAACAATCCTGTAAGCTTCGCCAGTGAGAATTAATTCGGTAATCACTTCTGCATCAAGGGAAGACGTTTTGACATTCGTTGTAAAAATAGACTGCAACATTTTCTCGTGAAAAACTTCGCCATACACCATATAGGCTACACGCAGCCCGGAGCAAATCGTCTTAGCGGTGCTGCAGATATATACCGCTTGCTCAGGTAATAAGTTAAACATTGGTTGTTTATAATCGTCCGTCATCCCGGCTGTAAAAAAGGCATGGATATCATCTTCAATCAAAATTAACTGATATTGCCGCATGACTTCGGCTAATTCTGACTTTCTGCGATCCGACATCATCATTGTAGTAGGATTGCTACAGGAAGGCATCAAAAATATTCCATGTATTTTTGTTTGTGCACAATGCTTTTCAAGTTCCTCCGCCAGCATCCCGCACGCATCCCCAGCAATTGGCACAAGTTGAATGTGCAGCAATTTTGCTAACTCAATAAAGTTTGAATATGTATACACATCCGTCGCGATGCGCTGTCCCGGTTCGAATAAGGCTTTTAAAGTAATTGCTAAGGCGTTTTGCGCCCCGGATACAATGGCCATATGCTCCTGGTCTGCATGGACGCCGATTGATTTCATCCAGTTTAATCCTGCTGTTTTTTGATGAGGAATCCCTGTCGGATCATTATAATTTAGCAGTTGCGAAACATAACGTTTATTGACTGCTTGCTGCAGCACATCCGCAACGATATCATTCGTTTGCTCAAAGGAAGCGACGAAGCCAAGTTCCAGCGTATTGTTTGTGTTTTCTGCCGAAATAGTAATCGATCGGGCGGCATTGGCAGCCACAAACGTCCCGCTGCCTGTCGTGGCATAGATAAGTCCTCTTCGCTCACAAATCTTATAGGCGCGCGTAATCGTCGTGAAATTTAAATCGAGAAAATCAGCCAATTCTCGTTGCGGGGGCAATTTGGTGCCTGGTGCTAAGAAGCCATTTCTAATATCTTGCTCGAGCAGCTCCGCAATCGATTGGTAATAAGGTCTTTTTAAACGAGCTTTGTCCGGTTTCCAAGACATAGGATAATGCTCAAACGAATTGACGGGCATCATGACACCTCTTTTCATCTGTTCCATGCAATCATACCACGAATTAGATAAACGAAATTGTAATCCATACAATTTATTTGTTTTTTGTATGGATTTCTTATGCTACATTGAGATTATCTTTGCATTAGAGGAAGGGAAGATAATGAACAAAAGAGAAATGTTAGCGAAAGCATTTTTTGCTGCTTTCCCGCATACCACTCCGATTTTGGCAGGATTTTTATTTTTGGGCATTGCCTATGGCATGTATATGCAATCCTTGGGGTTCAGCGCTATTTACCCGATTGTAATGAGCATCATTATTTTTGCCGGTTCAATGGAATTTTTAGCAGCAACGTTATTACTCGGGGCATTTAATCCATTCCATGCATTGTTCCTCACATTAATGGTAAATGCGCGTCATTTATTTTACGGGATTTCCATGCTGGAGAAATATAAAAATACGGGGAAGAAAAAATCTTATCTTATTTTCGGCATGTGTGATGAATCATTTTCCATCAATTATTCTGCCAATATCCCAAGGAATGTGGATAAGGGATGGTTTATGACATTTGTGACCTTGCTGAACCACTGCTATTGGGCACTCGGCGCCGCGATTGGCGGGATTTTTGGCTCTTTGATCAGCTTCAATACAGAAGGACTGGAATTTGTGATGACAGCCCTTTTTGTCGTCATCTTTATCGAACAATGGCGCAAGGAGAAGAAACACCTTATTGCCTTGATCGGGTTAACGGCATCTGTGATTAGTCTTATCCTGTTTGGCGGAAGTGGCTTTATCCTCCCTGCCATGATAGCGATTTTAGCAGCCGTAACAGCCGTAAGAAAGCCGCAGGAGCAGAAGGAGGCAGCCGCATGAGTTTAGCTCAACAAATAATAACGATTTCAGTGGTTGTGTTTGGGACGGTGCTGACTCGTTTTATCCCGTTTCTGCTCTTTCCCCCCGGTAAAACGACACCTCCTTACGTACAGTATCTCGGCAGCGTACTGCCACTGGCTGTACTTGGTCTATTGGTTGTATATTGCTTAAAAGATGTCACATTGCTCGCTGGCAACCATGGTATTCCTGAATTCATTGGAATAGCAGTTGTGGCCGGACTGCATCTTTGGAAGGGACAAATGCTGCTGTCAATTGCTGCGGGGACCATTACCTATATGATGCTTGTTCAATTTATTTTTTAACATACGTAACAGGATAAAGGAACTAGTTGATTTTTGGAAAACCAACTAGTTCCTCACTGTTATCCTCCGGACATTTGGAAGTTTCTATATGTTTCGGCAGCCTATGCTCTGCTATGTTCATAAGCGTGCTGAAATTTTTGTACATCCCCGGCTCCCATAAACAGGATGACCGCTGTCTCATGCTTTTCCAACAGATGAATCGTTTCCTCCGTCAGCAACGCTGCTCCGGGAATCTTATCAATGAGAGCATGAATCGTCAATTCCCCGCTGCGCTCTCTGGCGGATGAAAAAATATCGCATAAATAAGCGCGGTCGGCTTTCTTTAAACTCTCGGCGAATTCATCAAGAAACGTTTTTGTCCGAGAAAATGTATGCGGCTGAAAAACAGCGACGATTTCACGCTCGGGATATTTTTGTCTGGCAGCATCAATCGTCACGGAAATTTCCGTCGGATGATGCGCATAATCGTCTATTAGGATTTGACCCCCAAGCTGCTTTTCACTGAAGCGGCGCTTTACTCCTTTGAACGATTGGATTTGCGACTGAACAACCTCGATGTCAATTTGCTCATAATCGCATAAAGCGATCACCGCGAGGGCATTCAACACATTGTGCTTTCCATAGCCCGGAATAGTGAACGCACCATAAAAAGAGCTTCGTACAAAAACATCAAAATGAGTCCCATCATGATCAGAACGGATATTTTTCGCACAGAAATCATTTTCTTCATTTAAACCATAATAAACAACCGGAACCTGCGCGTTGAGCCGCTGTAAATACCGATCATCTCCGCATGCTATAATCGCCTTCTTCACCTGCATCGCCATTTCCTGAAATGCTTCATAGACATCTTCAATGTCTTCAAAATAATCCGGATGGTCAAAATCGATGTTTGTCATAATCGCGTAATCCGGATGGTAATTTAAAAAGTGACGGCGGTATTCACATGCTTCAAAAACAAAATATTCACTGTTTTCTTCGCCTTTGCCGGTACCATCCCCAATCAAATAGGACGTCGGCTTCGCGGCCTGAAGAACGTGGGATAACAGTCCTGTCGTGGATGTTTTACCATGACTGCCGGTAACTGCAATGCTCGTAAATTGCTGGATAAACTCCCCTAAAAACTGAGGATACGGATACACCGGAATTTGCTTCTCCATTGCCGTGCGTATTTCGATATTTTCTTCATTGTACGCCGCAGAGGCGACAATCGTACTTTTTTCCTGAATATTTTCCTTTTGAAACGGAAGAAGAGGAATTCCTTTTTGTTCCAAAGGTTTTTGAGTAAAGAAGACTTTTTCTACATCTGAACCTTGCACATTGTAGTTCATATCACTTAGTATTTGCGCTAATGCGCTCATTCCCGACCCTTTAATTCCAATAAGATGATAATCTGTCATAGTTGAACCTCCACAAATCCAATGGTTCTGAAACACCAAGCTTCTCAGCAATTCTGTTTCATTATCGTTTAATTATATGCCTATACTCCTAAAAGCGTGTTTTCGGGTGCAATGCTGCTGTCCCGCTTATCCTCTATAGAGGATAAGTGTCCTCCTTTTGAAAAAACACATTAAAACCCGGATAGCAAAATCAATCCTTACCCATTATAACAAAAAAGCTTGGGAGTCTCCACGGGCACTTTTTCATATATTCGCTTCTTCAAGAGCAATTAATGATGAAAACGTGTTATTTGTTTGCCGCACAGCTCGCTTATGCCTGTGTTTTTCATATTATTCCCGTTTCATGCATTTACATGATAATGGACATCCATAGCTTCTATTGTTTAGTGTTTCAGCAGAAAAAGGCTGCGTGCAATTTTCAACTGCTTCACTTCATTCCGCCTAAATACAGCTTTTTCCCGTCATTTTGAACAGGCATCCCGTCGAAAAAGTAAATAATCCCGTCAGGATACGTATTATTTCCGTCAACCGCCGAGATAAGTTTCCCACACATAGGAGAATCCTGCCGATGTTGTGCGTGATTCCATCGAAATGAGCTGTCATTCCGTCGAAAAGAAAATTAATTCCCCCTGCTCCATACATAACACGTTGATACTCAGCAAGAAAAGCCCGTTTCACAAGCCTGGCGAAGCTTGTAAACGGGCTTTTTCACATACAGCATATCCCCGATGGAAACGGTTGTTTCACTGCGTATCCTTTTAACCTTCCAGCTCAATTTTCTCCAGCCGAGGATTTGACCGGAATTTTCTTCCTGTTTTTGCCTGCGGCTTACCGTTGAGCATCACATTATCGCCTGTGAAGCCGATGTTAATCTTTAAAAGGCTGCTTCCGACACCGTACATATCAATAGGCGCCTTCAATTCCTCATAACGCTGAATACGCTTTGCATCAAAACCGCCGGATGCGACGATTTTCACATGCTCAAAGCCTTCTTTATCAAGCGCCGCCCGAAGCGCAAACAACAGCGTCGGATTGACACCGCGCGGATCAAATGTCCCGAGAACCTCCGGATGTCGGGTAAAATATTGGTCGATCAAATTATTCGATGTATCCACCCGGACGGCTTTTAATACGCTACCGAACTCCCGTGCCACCTTCAATGAATCAGTGATAACGTCATTTCTGTAATCCACAAGCGCCATCAGTTCATCTTCCGGAAATGCCTCATGGTACGCCCGTGTTGCGGCAACGACATCTCCTTCAAACAGTTGAATTAACGCGTGCGGCATCGTTCCCATTCCGCGTTTTCCCCACCACTCGTTCATGGCATGGGTCGCTTGCGCCTGTGAACCGCCTATGTATGCCGCATAGCCATCACCGGCTTGTTGTGTAAAATGATCGTCACGGTCTCCCATAAAAATAACCGGTTTTTCCACACCCGACGATTTGGCAGCTTTAACGACCTCGTACACATTCGTCGCCACCGACGTTCTGCGGGCTAAAATGCCGTCAATCACCCCTTCAAGATAACCGAAGTTCTGGTAAGGACCGGTTATTGTCAGTACCGTTTCAAACGGCGCGATTTTATCCCCATCCTTCAGCGAGTGAACTTCCAGCTCGTGAGGATTTTCGGCAAAGGTGTCAATCAGGGCTATCACTTCATCCGTGCCGCATAAAACGGCATGATTTTTTTGAAAAAATTGCATCGTTATAATATTATTAGGCTTGTACATTTCTGCTATTTTCTTTGTTTTTAAAAAGTATACTGCAGAGAACCATCCTTCGCCTACTCGTTTGTCAAATTTGAATGTTTCATTTGTCAGGCGCTTGATTTTTCCCTGCAGCTTCAGATTAATTTCCTTCATTCCATTGCTCCTTAACTTCAAAATCTAATAGAGGATGTTCAAAAAGTCCGGGATACAGCGCCGGCGAATCTCTTCGTTGCGTTGCCCCTCCGCTGCTCACGTACGTCCCTTGTACGCTCCGCTGCTCGTGGCTGCCGCGCCTCGACCTTCTTGCCGCTGTTGTGTCCTCCTTTTTGAACTCACACTTTATGAGGTTGTTCAAAAAGTCCGGGATACAGCGCCGGCGAATCTCTTCGTTGCGTTGCCCCTCCGCTGCTCACGTACGTCCCTTGTACGCTCCGCTGCTCGTGGCTGCCGCGCCTCGACCTTCTTGCCGCTGCGATGTCCTCCTTTTTGAACTCACACTTTATGAGGTTGTTCAAAAAGCTCATATTTTCATTGCCAATCATGAACATCCTCTAATGGTACGGGTATGCTCTGTTATGCACAAGGATAACGGCCTCGACGATTTCTGCTAAATCTCTTTCATTCACTTGCTGAATCCCGTCTCGCAAAACAACCTGCTGGGATTTTTCTTTTTCTTTCAAAAGGTGAAGCCACTTTGGAGATACGTGCTGAACCAAATTTTCTAAAGGAATTTGTTGCATAAGAAACGCCTCCTTTGTTTTGATTCACTAACAAGTAAAGCAGAAAAGAATTACTTGCCTGATAGAAACGCTTTTCACACAATCTCTTTCGTTTATTACACCTTGAAAGCTTGTTCCTGCATCCATGCCTTTTTACTTCTAGAGGATGTTCAAAAAGTCCGGGATACAGCGCCAGCGAATCTCTTCGTTGCGTTGCCCCTCCGCTGCTCACGTACGTCCCTTGTACGCTCCGCTGCTCGTGGCTGCCGCGCCTTGACCTTCTTGCCGCTGTTGTGTCCTCCTTTTTGAACACGCTCTTCTGGATTGACATTCTTAACATATTGTATAAAAAAAGGAGAGTGGTGTGTAGTCTAAATATCCTCCTTGATTACATTTTTCCGTTTATTTCGTCTTTTGTCAAATAAACTTCACGAGGCTTGCTGCCATTTGCCGCGGAGATGATCCCTCTTGCTTCCATTTCATCAATCAATCTCGCCGCGCGATTATAGCCGATGCGAAACTGCCTTTGTAAAAGAGAGGCAGAAGCGGCCTGCTGATTATAAACAAACCGGCACGCCGGTTCAAACAATTCATCCTCTGCTTCCGCTTCTAACTGGTGCACCAACACTTCCTTTTCAAACAAATACTCCGGTTCACCGTTTTTCTTCACGTGCGTCAGCACGCGGTCTATTTCATCATCGGAAACAAAAGTCCCCTGGATGCGCACCGGTTTGCCCGCTCCATTTTCCAGGAACAGCATGTCGCCTCTTCCTAGCAGCCGTTCAGCACCGCTGCCGTCAAGAATCGTTCTTGAATCGGCCTGCGATGCAACAGAAAAAGCAACTCGCGTTGGAATATTGGCTTTGATCAAACCAGTGATAACATCAACGGACGGCCGCTGCGTGGCAACCAGAAGATGAATACCGCACGCTCTCGCCTTCTGGGCAATACGGCAGATTGCTTCCTCAACATCCTGAGGGGAAACCATCATTAAATCGGCCAGCTCATCCACGACAATGACAAGATATGGCAGACATTGCGCTGCTTTGTCCTGCTTTTGCATTTTTTCGTTAAAGCGCATCAAATCCCTTGTTCCCTCTTTAGCGAATAATTCATACCGCCGTTCCATTTCGGCAACGGCCCATTTCAAGCCTTCGGTCGCTTCTTTGGCATCGGTAATCACCGGGGTTGCCAGATGCGGAATACCGTTGTACGGTGCCAGTTCTACCATCTTCGGGTCAATCAACAGCAGCCGGACATCCTTCGGGGATGCTTTGAACATTAAGCTGATTAATATCGAGTTAACGCACACGCTCTTTCCGGAACCAGTCGCTCCGGCTACAAGTCCGTGCGGCATTTTTTGCAAATCGGTGACGATCGGTTCCCCGGATATATCCATACCAAGCGCAACGGTAAGCGGAGATTGCGCCTGCGTGAACCGTGGATGATGGAGAATTTCCCTTAGTGACACCGATTCGCTGATATTGTTCGGTACTTCAATGCCGATCGTGTTTTTTCCGGGAATCGGCGCTTCCATGCGGATTTCTTTTGCCGCAAGGCTCAACTTTAAATCATCCGTAAGATTGGTAATCTTGCTGACTTTCACTCCCGGCTCCGGATGAACCTCAAACCTCGTCACAGATGGCCCCTTCGTCACATGAACGACCTTTGCCCCGATGCGGAAATATTCAAACGTTTCATTTAAACGGTGAACTTGCCCCGTTACCCATTCATCGTCAGTTCCCGACCGTTTAGGCGGAATATCCAATAACTGCAATCCCGGATAAAAATAATTTTTCTGCCGTTCCCGCTGTCTTTCCTGTTCCCTCTTTCTATCCTTGGCAAACATTAATACATTGTAGGGAATGGCTTTTGCCGGTTTGGCTCCGGCTCCCTCCGGCTTTTTCTGTTGTGGAGAGGAATGCCGTACGTGTTCGTCAGAAGCAGCTTCCCTGCTTGGCGGCTGCGCATGTGACTGCGGCGGCTCCGCTTTTTCCGGCTGCCCGGATGCATTGTCCTGCGCCAGATTATCGTCACGGCTTTCCGCTTTTTGCTCCTCCACGGTTATATCTGAAAAAATATCGTCGTTCGTTTGTTCAACGTCCTGATGCACATCCAGCACATCATTTTCCCGGCTATCGCCAAGCCTATCTTCTTCTCTTGCCGGCAATTCCATCGTTGCTGCCGGTTCCGAACGCATCGTTTCCATGGCCAGAGGCTCGGCAACACCGTCGTCGGCACCCGGATCATCCTCCGGATAAGCAGGGTGGACGAGGTCAACGCTTATTTTTTCTTGCGTCCACGTCAGCCGGTGAGCCTCCGTCTCCACCAGCGGCACATTCGCTTCCTGCTCTTGCTCTTCGCCGTCGGAAAAAGCAGGATGTTTCCGGAAGCCGTAGATAGGGGAGGGGGTTTCATGATATGTAAAGCCATGTCCTTGAAAACGAGTCTCCCTTTTTCGTTCGCCGGACTCAGACTGCTTTTGTTCCATTGACAAGGACTCTCGCTTCGCAGAACGGTGCCAGTCCCCCGGTGTTATCTCCGCATTCTTTCTTCCATTGTTCGTCTTGACCGTCCGGCTTCTCTGCTGTCCGAGCGTTTCATTATCCTTTACTACCGGAAAAGTAAATTTTCCCGATGCCGACGGATACTGATGGATCACTCTGCCGCCGCCAAGCTGGTCCCGCTGCAGCCTTGGTCTCGATGTATGGGAGCGGGCGGTATTTTTTCGCGGCTGCCTCTCTTCATCATCCGGGAAAAACCACTTGTTAATATTCAATAAAAATCGTACAAAACGCTTACGCATGTATATCTCACCTTTATACATTTTCTAAAAGACGGCTGCTCTTTGCCGGCCGAACCGTAAACAAAGCTTGTGTTTCCTCTCACACAAAAGCGACAACCGTACAACAACAATGATATTGTCTTGAAATACTTTTTTTTCAAAAAAGAGATCCAACAAAGTATTCAGCAACAGCCTTGAGCAATCACTTATTGGGCGTGTTCACACAGGCAATGGTTCCGCTCGATGCAACCGTCTACGAGAAAACCACTCCTAACCGGTTTGAAAAGAATGCATCGGCTCCACTCATTGCGTCGTGATTGTTCAAAAAGATAAAATAGCGATCTTTTTGAACAATCACTTATAATGAAAGTATAGCAAAAAAACAGCAAGGTTGTTATGTCAATTGATGATCGTGTTCAAACATGTTTCAAATATACGGTCATTTTTGTTTTCATCTTGTATAGAAGGAGGAGCAGCTTGAAGTATATTGCAAACAGCCTTTCAATCAGCAGAATTGCCCTTTCACTTAGCATGCTTTGTTTTTACCGCAACGAATTTCTGTTTCTGTTCCTTTACCTTGCGTGCGGAGTAAGTGACTTCCTTGACGGGTACATCGCTCGCAAAACGAATACACAGAGCGCAATCGGTGCAAAGTTGGATTCCTTTGCCGACCTGGTCATGTTCGGGACAATCATCATCCTATTGCTGTTAATGGCAGGGGAGAAACTGACCGTGTTTTTTCCGTGGCTCCTGGCCATTCTCACGATCCGTTCCATAAATATTATCATTGCGGCTTGGAAATATCATTCCTTTGTCATTTTACACACTTACGGAAATAAAATCATCGGTCTATTCACTTTTATGCTTCCGATACTATTTGTTATCACTGAAGATACGACCATTTTCTGGCCAGTTATTATTCTTGCCATTTTGTTTTCCCTTGAAGAGAGCCTGATTCATCTCACCGCAGCGACACTGCATGTCAACAGAAAAAGTATATTTTTCAGCAAATAAAAACAAAAAAAGAATCACTGCTTCATCAAAGGGTTTCCATAAAGTTCGATTAACATTGCCGGAGATTGTCGCTGCTGCCATTGTCATACCGGCATGCGCGCTTCAAAAGTACGCTGCGCCGCTTGTGACTAAGCCCCTGAACATCTCTCGGCTCTGTTTCTCTTCCTTTCTTGAACAAACCTACAGTAATTCTTTTACCAAATGATTATTTAGAATCCTTTTTTGTCCCCTTCGGCTTTCGCTGGGCAAGGATGAAAATCGGTTCCAGTTCCCCGTTTTCATAAACAAACGGCAACGCGGTGATTGGAACTCTGCCTTCATTGAAAAACTGAAAAACCATTTGCGCCAGAACATCATATCCTGTTTCATTCCGGATGTCTGCAAAAATAAGGACATCCTGGTGCGGGATGGCAACCGCCAGCTCCCCTTCCACTTTGCTCTGCATTTCTCTCAGCAGCGCATCATTTAGGATTTTGCCGGCATCATAACCGTCATCTGTATGCAGAAAGTAAAAGCGATTTCCCGCCACCGTATCCTCCTTCAGCTCATTCGATAAGGAACGGAGATTAAACTGCGCTGTTTCCTGGATTTCGCTCATTGTCTTCCCTGCCCGCTTCAACGATTCTTCATCAATCAGCGAGTACGATGGGCCGTGATCGAGTGCATAAAATATCCTTGTTTCCGCCGTATGCTCGGTAAAAATAAATTTGCGTCCGTCCTCCGCTTCCACCGGAAACGACGTGGAACGCATCACCGGATAAAGATGCTTCTCATTTCCTGTTAACTGAATCGGTGTCTGAAGAAGATTTAGTCCCTCGTATATATAATGCATCGTGTCTTCCAATGCTTTTACCTTGTTTTCTTTAAATTTATTCTGTAAAGCTGACAACTGGACCGTCAAACCTTTATTCACCCGTTTATCGATAATCCGAAGATTTTCATTTTTCCGGTCATATGAAGTAATCCAATTGGCATTTGTTAATTTTTCTTCGATTGCCCGTTTGATTTCCATCGGCTTCATATCCAAACCTCCTTCAGGTGAATTGTAACACGTTTTTCCTCAATGACAAAAGCTTGCGCTCGGCAAACCAAAAGGTAATGGTTTCGATCGAGACGCAAGCCGGAGATGACCGGTTGTTCAGGCAGGCTTGCTGAACAACCGCGACAAAGCGTTATTTTTCCGCTGCCTCTGTCAAAAATTGAGTGATTTCCGCTTTCGTTTTTCTGTGTTTGCTGACAAAGCGGTGAACTTCTTTCCCGTTTTTAAAAACTATAAAGCTTGGTATTCCTAAAACATCCCATTTCTGGCATACCTCGATAAATTTGTCCCTATCCACTTTATAAAACGCAAACTGGGAAAATGCTGCTTCCACTTCCGGCAACACAGGCTCAATGACAACGCAATCGGGGCACCAGCCCGCAGAAAACATCAAAACCGCACCTTCTCCCTGAATCACTTCATCTAATTGCTCTTGAGATGTTAATTCCTTCACCCTGCATCCCTCCTAGGACTGTTCGATTTTCATATCGCCGAATGAAATCCGGCCCGACTTCCTTAACAATTCTGAGAATATCAGACTCAACACTCCCGGTCCAATAAAATGCAAAACAATGATGGAAAAAAACACGGAAAAATCGGTTCCCATCGTATGTAATGTCATCAGCGGGCCGACCAAACCGCTTGTGCCCATCCCCGCACCTGCGGGATTGTTCTCCATTTGCAGGATCACCGTTGCCATTGGTCCCAGAATTGCAGCGGCCAGCGTCGGCGGTAGCAGAATCCATGGGTTTTTGACAATGTTGGCAATTTGCAGCATCGACGTCCCAATGCCGAGGGCGACAAGTCCGGACCAACGATTTTCCCGGAAGCTGCTTACTGCAAAACCGATCATTTGCGCCGCGCACCCGGCAGTCGCAGCACCTGCCGCAATGCCATCCAAACCGATCATAAACGCAATCGCCGCGCTGGAAATTGGAGCGGTTAGCGCCAGCCCCATGAAGACGGCAATGACGACACCCATCATCAGCGGCTGCTGCATCGTTGCCCACTGAATAAAGCTGCCAAACCGGCTTAATCCGCCGGAAATGGCCGGACCGATCAGCATTGCCGTTCCGATACCGGTAAAGATCGTTACCAAGGGGGTGACGATAATATCTACTTTCGTTTCCTGCGAAACAAGCTTCCCCACCTCTGTGGATATTAAAGCAGCTAGGAAGCTTCCCGCTGGTCCACCTAATTCGGCTCCGGCAGATCCGCAGACAACCGCGGCAAACAAGACGAGCCTCGGGGCCTTTAAGCCATACGCCACCGCCACTCCGATGGCGGGACCGTATAACCCCATCGCAGTGCTTCCCATGGAAGACAGAAACGAAAGGCTTGGGTGCGCGTCACCGATCGTCTGCATAATCAAACCGATAATAAGAGAAGCAAACAATCCTAAAGCCATATAGCTCAGCGCATCAATAACATAGCTCTGGACCGACGGCCGCACTCCTTTTCGATAAATAAATGTTTTCATTTGATCACCTGTGACATCGTTTTAGTATGTATTACAGCTTTCAGCGGGCTTTGTAAGCAAACGGTTTCCTCTATTATAATAGGCTATTCTCTGTAGCGATTTCAATTTTTTCCTTTAAAGCGCGTATTCAAAAAGATAAAAAACGATCTTTTTGAAGAAACACTTAAAAAATAACGGCCGTAAAAACTGGCCGCTATCGAAAACTCTACTATTCAAAAGACAAAAATCGGGAAACAATTGTGACGAATGCTGATTCGCCGGTTACTGTCCGCGCTTAACCGATTGGACGATATCAAACATCATTTCCGCAATGTCGTTCATTTCGGACAATGTGGTTACGGTAGTAACTTTGGCGCCGTTGTAACCAACAACGAGCTTGTACTGCTCCTCTTCCTCATAAGGGGCGGCGACAAAATAACCTTGCTCCCCTCCGTGTTCACCAATTTCGATGATAAGCGGATCGCTTTCGATAAGCAGCTCATTTAACAGTTCTTCTTCATTTTCATATTTTTGCTTATCGTTTAAAAACAGTAGTAATATATGATCGCCTTGTTCCATGACAATATTATAGTCATCGACTACCGACACTTCTGTGAAGCTTGGCACGTAGAAGGAAATATCGCTATTTTCATACGACGTCGTTTTCTTCTCCTGCACGATTTTATCCGCAAATAAGCTTTTTGCATGCTCCAATGCGCTCTCTTCGGAAACTGCACACGCACTCAACAGCAAAACGAACACCACCAACGATGAGAGCTTCATCCATCTTTTACATTTCAAAGCAAATACCCCCTACTCAGATACATTCCTGTCTAGGTCTAAAATTATCATACACATGCTCCATCCAAAAACACAAGCATTTCGGCGTACATTTCGACTTTTTTCCAGGACCGTTTATTTCCATTTTTATTGAATTCCCGCTACAATAGTTGTGAAATCGAGAAAAAAAGGAGTGTATGCAGATGGAATTAATCGTTTATTTAGCAGGGCAAATTCACGATGACTGGCGCAACCAATTAAAAGAGAAAGCGGATGGAATGCAGCTGCCGGTCACCTTTGTCGGCCCAATGGAAAATCATGAACGCTCTGACAATATCGGGGAGGAAATCCTCGGACAGCAGCCGAATTCGATTCTGAAAGACGAAGCAGCCTCCAAATTCAATAACTTGCGGACGCGCATTCTGCTCAGGAAATCCGATGTCGTCATTGCCCTTTTTGGTGAAAAATACAGACAATGGAACAGTGCGATGGATGCAGCTACAGCCATCGCACTAAATAAGCCGTTGATTTTAATCCGGCCGGCGTCCCTTCATCATGCCCTCAAAGAAATTTCTGAAAAGGCGCAGGTTACTGTGGAAACACCGGATCAGGCACTCGCGGCACTGTCCTATATTTTTGAAGAATAAGTGCGGTGTCCCAAATATCCATGGCTTGCAAGACACCATATAAGATGGGGCCTAAGGGAAAACCTTAGTTCCCCAGGCTATTTTTTATTATGGCTAGAGAATAAGTGTTATCTGTAAACTCCACGTTTATCTCCTATTACATCGTTTAAAAAATCCTCATGTTGCTTATTAACCAGAGACGGAAATTGATTCGGGTTGAAATATTTTAATTCTAAGGTCTCCTTTTGGTCAGTTTTTAAACTTCCACCGGTAACAATTCCTTTAAATAAAAAAGTAATTGGTTGGGCTTGGTCTCCATTTGGATAATCATCAAAGTATTTAGTATATACCCCTATTAAATAATCAATTTTAATATCTAATCCTGTTTCTTCTTTTGCTTCTCTTATAGCACATTCTTCTGCCGATTCACCTAATTCCAGTGCGCCTCCGGGGAAACCCCATTTATTTTTATCCCCTCTCCTTTGAAGTAATATATTTCCTTTATCATCAGTGATACACACTCCAGAAAAATTAAGAAATATTTTTTCATGGCCCACTCTTTCTCTAATCCAATTAATATAACCCATAATAGATATTCGACTCCTTTAGGTGAAATTACTCATGAATGGTCCTGTAGTTTTAGGCATGGATCATTCACAGGGCTGACATGTTGGACAATAATAAATATTACCGCCCAAATAAGCTTCTCTTACAAGAGCTCCCTCACAAACGGGACAAGGCTTATTTATGGTCTTCTTGGATAATATCGTTTGATATCCACCGGGACAGCCGAATAAGCTCCGTTCTGTGTCGCGCCCTCCCTGTGTCACCATTGTATCAATCGTGTCTTTTACAGCATGAAACATTCTCCTTTTTTCCCTTTCCGAAAGAGTATTCATTCTGCGTTTTGGATGAATACAGGCATGAAACAGTATATCCTGTAATATGCCGTTGCCTAGCCCGGGAATACGCTGCTCGGTAGCAAGAAATGCCTTCGCGCTAAGGTTTTCATGTCCCTCCAGCAACCGCTCAAAATAAGAATAGTCAAAGGCTTCAGATAATGGAGACAGGCAGCGGTTTACCTTGTATTCTTCGGCCAAGCTTTCACCTTCAAGGGGATAACAAAGCATAGCCCCCCACATTTGCACTGTACAACTCATATGAGAAAAATCGTCAAATTCAATCAGCAGCTGGTGCTTTTTGGGCAGTTTCTCTCCTTTTGGATGATACTTGATCGGCGTACTGATCACCATGAGCGTGTCCTCTGCCAGTATCTCAGTACTAGCCCCGCAGGTATATTCGGTACCAGGATTGGCACCGGTTATTTTTCGGCCATTGAGTAATTTATCATAATTCATCGGATCACCGCTGTACCAGGCAAATTTGTGGGGGGAAGCATTGGCAGTCACCTTTCTTATGACTTTCCCTGCTAGCGTTCGATTGATTTGGTGGGCCAGCACATAGGTTTCTGGCAGTTCAATCACCTGTATTCCTCCTTTAACACGGAACCATTATTCGCACTTCACAATAATCATAATTCAGCGAGCTGATGTCAACCTGCTCGATAAAGCTCTCCTTCCAGCGAATATTCTTTTTTTTCGCCCAGGAGTCGATGACAACATACATAAGTCGACGAAGCTGATGCGCACCGACTTCGTCAAGACTGTGAAAACCAATATAGTTGAAAATCCCGTATTTACCGTCGGGCAAGAGATGCGTTGTGTTGTGATTCGGGTTGTCCTCCCAACAGCTTATGTACCTGTGAGAAAATGTTCCACTTCCGCATGGCATGCGGATACCGGTAAAGATTCCCCTCTTTGCTTGTGAAACCTCGTCTGCTAAAAGCTTTGCTTCAGCATGATTATCCTTAGAATTGTAATACTTCTCTTCACCGGTATACGTTGTCCCTGGAAAATATTTGATTAGTGGTTCGGTCACAAGGCTGTTGGAATACTCTTTCATATTGACAATCTTCCACGGCTCAAACAGTACAATTTCCCCTTTACTGTTTATTAGTTTTGTCGGTGAAACGCCATAAACCGAACGGAAAGCCCTGAGATACGATCGTTCATTTTCGAATCCATAGGCACGCGCAATATCGGCGATCTCCCGATTTGCAAATAAATCCGCGTTGCTCATCAAAATCTTTCTGCGGCGGATATAATCACTAGGCGAATACCCGCAAATTTTTTTAAACATCCTAATAATTTGAAAACACGAAAAACCGCTCTCCCGCGCCAGCATTTCCAAAGTAATTGTCCCACGCAGATTAGCTTCAATATAGGAAAGCAGCCCCTTGAATCGTTGCAATGGATTATCCATCGGAACCTCCTTTCTGACACTGCAGTTGATCACGATCATTTTTTATGCCGAACTTCTCGTTGAATGGGCTTTCATGCCTTTATTATACTGCTTGTTCTTCAGTGACACCCGCTTCCTTTTTGAACAATCCCGTAACAATGAGCAGTTACTTCCTCCTGTAAGAATTGATCCGCAACATCATCAGGGTCCAATATAATGAACTTAGCAGTATGTACTTTTGCCTGCTTCGCTGCTTCCACAGAAGCAGGATCAACGTCGACCAACAAGGTATTGGGCAACTCCATCGGGTCAACAGAACCCGGCTCCGCTCTTGACGCTGTATCGTCTTTTTCACAGGCAATAACCATGAATGATATCAATATACACGACAAACAAAATACAAGTTGCTTCATTATTTATCTCCTTACTTCAATCTACTAAGCAGAAGGCGAGTACTCCTGCTGTTGAAGCTATGTTACGGCGCCCATGTTCCACTGACGTCGTATTTAACAAAGCTTGTATTTGAGGGATAGGCTGTCAAGCAATACTTATTACCTTTTCCTCCGTATCCGGACAAATAAGTCATGCTATTTCTTCCGGCTGTGGAAACATTTTTAACAAGCTCAGTTGCTTGTGTGGCAGATTTTCTCTTTGGTGAAAGGAAGAAAATAATGAATTGAGATCAATGATTAAAGCGTTATCAAAATACTAAACTACAAAAATAAACCTTTTCCTCAGATGCTAGACTACTTATTGTTACATAAAGTTCCATATTTATACATTACCATTATTTCACATCCAGAGCAATAGCTTAGAGGCATTTCTTTGGAAAATAATAGTTTTTCTTTTTGTTTATGTTGTCGTATCCACCTGAACCGTAATCAATTTGACCAGACTCAATTCATGAGCATACGAGAGTATGAAGGAGCGTGAGTCCGGTCCATCCGCAATCGCGTGAACTGCAATCAAAAAGCCCGGACTCCGTTCGTGAGCATTCACGAGCTTGAGTCTCCGGGCTAACGAAAACATAAAATCAGTGGAACCGTATCATATATCTATCAGTCATTCTATACACCTTGCCGGATCGCTTCCACCGTCTGTTTATCCGTCGTTCGTACCAGCGTGGTAATTAATTGCTTGGCCGCCTCATAATCGTCCACGTGGATGATCGAAGCGGAGGTGTGAATGTATCTGGAACAGATTCCGATGACTGCGGAAGGCACACCGTTACCAGACATATGTACACGTCCCGCATCCGTTCCTCCCTGCGAAATGAAATACTGGTATGGAATATGATTGGATTCGGCAGTATCCAAAATAAAATCTCTCATGCCCCGGTGCGTGATCATTGTCCGGTCATAAATACGCACCAAGGCTCCCTTACCTAAATGTCCGAAGGCATCCTTTTCTCCGGAAGCGTCATTTGCCGGGCTGGCATCAAGGGCGTAGAAAATATCCGGCTGTATCATATTAGCTGCCACTTGTGCTCCACGAAGGCCCACTTCCTCTTGAACCGTTGCCCCGGAATATAACGTATTCGGGGTTTTCTCGCCTTGCAGCTCCTTTAATAGTTCAATCGAAAGCCCAACCCCGTAACGATTATCCCAAGCCTTGGAAATAATTTTCTTTTCATTCCCCATTCGTTCAAACGGACAAATCGGCACGATTTGCTGCCCCGGTTTAATACCGATACGCTCTGCATCCGCCTTATCATCAGCACCAATATCTATGTACATATTTTTCATTTCCATCGGCTTTTTCCGCTTTTCTTCATCCAGCAAATGAGGCGGTATCGATCCGACAACTCCCACTACAGGACCTTGATTAGTAATAATATGGAATCTTTGTGCAAGCAATACCTGACTCCACCAGCCTCCCAGCGGCTGAAAGCGGATCAGCCCATTTTCCGTGATGGATGTCACCATGAAGCCCACTTCATCCATATGTCCTGCCACCATTACTTTCGGCCCGCTTTCGTCGCCTTTTTTCACCCCGAAAATACCGCCGAGGCGATCCTGGACGACTTCATCGCTGTATTTCTTCAGCTCTTCCCTGACAAAAGCACGAACTTCATGTTCGAAACCCGGTGCACCAGGTAACTGAGTCAGCGTTTTAAACAGTTGAAATGTTTCCTGTTTCATAATAAGCTCCTTTCCATATTGCATCATCATTCCTTATTTTAACGAATTGTCCCGCTTGTTTCCACTTTTTTCGCAAATCGAAATACCAGTGATGAATTGCCATTTACCATGCATATCGGCTGCGTTTCTCACAAAAGCTGTTTTGTAAGCTTTGCACCTCTTAGATCATTTTAAGCAAACCGCGCTATAAGAATGTGCCCAAAAGTCAAAAAACAATCTTTTTGAACAAACACTATAAGTGCGTGTTCAAAAGGCAATGGTTCCGCACGGTGCGCCGACTGCGAGAAAATCACTCACAGCCGGCCTGAAAAGAATGCATCGGCTCCACTCATTGCATCGTGTTTGTTCAAAAAGATAAAAAGCAATCTTTCTGAACAAACATGATAAAAATAATTCGTTTAGATTGGAAAAAATTTTTTTCTTCGCTATACTGTAGACAGAATGCGATTCGTCAAAAGTTGAAATGATAAAGACGACAGAGTGAAAACGAAAGAAGGTGTATACAAGATGGGCTGGAAACGCTTCGCAGCCGGAGTTGGCGCAGGGGTTGCCGTGACGCTGTTAGCTAAAAGTCAGCTTGATAAAACGCAAGCGGCGCTCTCTCCGGAAAAAGCATTAAAAATGGTAAAGAAAAAAGTGGAACATCTCGGTACAATTGACGGGTCATGGATTCACATGATTACGGAAGATTTTGAGCAGGATCAGTTGAATTACAAGGTGTACCGGGGCGGTATCACTTGCACAGATGAAGACGGCGACATGAGCGCCTACGAATTTTACACAGATTCGGCGACAGGTGCGATCTTAAAACTGGAGAAGCAGGATGACGACTGAACTTCGCCGCCGTACCATTTCGGCTTAAAACAAGGGCATTGCCGAGCAAGCGATGAACATTTTTGCGCAGACAACGGCAGCCCTTCTTTATAATCAAACGAAACGACAAGAAAAATGGTGGTGCTTCAAGCCCCCGTGGCTTTTACGCCAGTACATGCATGGAAACTAGGGGGAATCCCTTAGTTTCCGTTTTAAAAGGATGTTTTTCCTTTTTGAGATACCACGTAAACGCAGCGTTGCTCACAGAGATGCAGAAGCCGCTCAACGCTCGACGGCTGGCATCTATTCTGTTCCGCTTTTTCTGAGCACGGCCTCTTCGATTGTTTTCCCCTCTTTGTCCCATTTCAAGGCGCGGTATTTATAGTCATGGTAAAAGATAAACCACGCGCTCTCTTCTATCCCCGGCAGCAAATATTTTTGCTTGGCGGCAATCGACTCCATCGGATAGTCGTCATACGCCAACACCCACAGCACATTTTGATGCGCGTGCGTCGGCATTAAATCCGCCATATGCAGTATCTTTTCTCCGCCGCGTTCGATGTTTACAATACAGTGACCTGCACTGTGTCCGCCCGTATGAATCAATTGTATCCCGTCCACTACCTCCGCCGTCTCGCGAAACGTCTTGACTTGAGGAGCAATCGGTTGCCAGTTTGCTTCAAAATACGTATTTTTCGAGCGGATATTCGGTTTTTTCAGCTCTTCCCATTCGATTTCCTGAATCCAGAAGGTAGCGTTGGCAAACATCGGCACAAGGGTATCCTTCTCCCATTTTGCCGCGCCGCTGGCGTGATCAAAATGCATGTGCGTCATTAATACATCATCGATATCGTCCGCAGTCAGTCCGAGAAGCGCCAGGCTTTCTTCGAGCTTTGCCTCCTCGGTAATGCCAAAATTACGCATCGCTTTTTCGGAAAACTTCCCGTTGCCGATTCCCGTTTCCACAAGAATATTTCTTCCTTCCACCTGAATCAAAATCGGGTCTGTGCGCAGCTCAATTTGATTTCTTTCATTGAACGGGTACTTACGCTCCCACAACGGCTTCGGTACGACCCCGAACATCGCGCCGCCGTCCATATGGGTTACCCCGCCGTTCAGCCACGTTAACGTCATATCGGCTATTTTCCATTGCTCTAATGCCATCTGCATCCTCTCCCCATCACAGATTTTTATGAAAGCGGTTGTTTCAATGCTGATTGAACCCGCTTTTCGTCCCAAGTACTTTTCTAAAAGAGTATGTTCACAAAAGGCAATGGTTCCGCCCGATGCGCCCCAATTCCGCCTAAGTACCGCTCACGCCCTGCTCTTGTCTGCAGTTACTCGACGCAAATTGACTCGACGAAGCATATTCAGGTTGCATTTGTAAGCAACGGCGGGCTACCACCATCTTGGTTCCGAGAACCCCGCTCATAGCCGACACGCACAGAATGCATCGGCTCCACTCATTGCACCGTGTTTGTTCAAAAAGATAAAAAACGATCTTTTTGAGCAAACACTAAAAATACAATATCTTCACCTGTACGCTTCCAAGCGGTAAATTCTCATTCCTTGTTTTACAAACCGCTCCTCATACTCAGTCATGATGTTTTCTTCCATCTCGGAACGATGCAAATCTAAACGGATATTTTTCAGCTTAAAGCCATGCTGCGAAAAGCTTGCCAATGAGTATTCAAACAGATCTTGATTATCCGTTTTCATATGAATTTCCCCTGAATCCTTCAGCACCTGCATATACTTCGCCAAAAAGTTTTGATGTGTCAGTCGACGCTTCTCGTGGCGATTTTTCGGCCACGGATCGGTGAAATTGATGTACAGCCGATCCACTTCCCGCTTTCCAAAAAAATCAGGTATTTTTTCAACATCTTCGCGGAGCAGCCGGATATTCGGCAGCGGCGTATTGATCAGCCTTTCCACACCGGAAATAATGACGCTGTCATACTTCTCCACTCCAATCACATTTCTTTGTGGATACTCCGCCGCCATCGTAGTAACGAACTGTCCTTTTCCTGTACCGATTTCCACATGGAGCGGATGATCATTCGCGAACAATTCGCGCCAGCGTCCTTTCCAGTATTCAGGATTCGGCTCCACAATCTGCGGATGATCCTCGATCATTTTTTTTGCCCACGGTTTATTTCTTAAACGCATTGTAACATTTCACTCTCCAATGTAGTCAAATTAATTGACATTCTGCATATTTTTAAGACATTATGACATCCTTTAAATAGTGTCTACTTTTCAAGAAGGGTGTGACATCTTGTGACAATGAATTATCATCATCAACTTCAGTTGCTGCTGGATATTTTACAAAACCAGCAGACGGAAAGTTATGGAACTCACGATGAATTTGCTCAAATAGAGCGGCTGGCCAGCGACTTGCTGCATAATCAAGCCGTACCCCAGGAGATCAAAAATACGCTGAACGGGGTGGAGCAATATGCATATCACCACGACCGAGACGGGTTGAAAAGCCAGTTATCGATCCCGGAAATTCAGCAGTGGGTCGATCAGCTTAAAAACTCGGAACAACGATTTTAATGGCAAACATCCAAGGGAAAAACGTAATAAAAAGGCTGTGTCAAATGCCAAAACGATAAGCGTCTGTTCAAAAAGGCAATGGTTCCGCACGATGCGACCCAATTCCGCCTAAGTGCTGCCCACGTCCTATGGGCAACGGCGAAATGTCGTCATCCTCCAATTCCGCTTAAGTACCACTCACGTCCTGTGAGTAACAGCGGAATGTCACCATCCTGGTTCCAAGAAAACCACTCACAGTCGGCTTGAAAAGAATACAGCGGCTCCACCTATTGTCTCTTCCTCTACTAGTAGCGCACCGACGTCTGTCCAAGTGCCAGCGCGTGCGATGACACGATGAGACAGTTCGCAGTGTCTCAGTGAAGAATGGCTCATTGCTTTGTGCTTGTCTCTTCCTCTGCAAGCACAGCTTCGATGACTATCCATCGAGACAACTCGATGGGAAAGGCATCGTAGCTTTGCTTGTCGCTGCAAAACTACTCCTATCGGGCTTTTGAAAAGATGCAGCGGCTTCGCTCATTGTCTCTTCCTCTACTAGTATTGCACTGGTGCCGATCCAAGTGCCATCGCGCGCGATGACACAATGAGACAGTTCGCAGCTTCTCGGTGAAGTGTGTCTCATTGCTTCGGGGGTGTCTCAAAAGGGAAATAACACCCTTTTGAGACACCCCCTTCTTTGTTTATCCATCTTCATGGCGACGCCAGTGTCATTCCTTTTGCCAAACCTTCGCCCGTCTTTTCAAAAAGGATGTTTTTGTTTTTCATGGAGTCCGGATAAATGTTCAGCCAAGTCATTCTCCGCTCCTCATAAACGATCATTACCTTCCCCCAATGCGTCCTCATGCGTAATTCCTTTCATAACATCCGTCCATCTTGCCACTTCGTCCATTTCCTGCCGTTCTCCATGCCATAGAATCGTTTCCAGACAATAGGCCGCCATATACCATTTCATTTTCAACCGGAATTCCGCAGTTAAGGAAATTCCGTATTCCTTCAGCCACAATCCCCACTCTTCTTCTGGTACATATAAATACAGCAGCGGGGCAATATCCAGTGCCGGATCTGCAACAATCGCGCCGTCCCAATCTATCAGAAACAGATTTTCTTCTCCGCTGACAAGCCAGTTATTGTGATTCAGATCAGCATGACATACGACATGCTTAGCAGCAGCAACAAATGGCGCATTTTCCCGCAGCCACTCGAGTACCTCCCTTATACAAGGGAGCTGCAAGCACAGTGCCGAAGATTTCTCTTCTATCATCTTCACAATATGGGCAGGTGCAAGGGGGCGATTTCCCATCCTCATAAACATGTATAAAAGGTCTTCCGAACGATGGATTTTTGCCAGCAGACGCGCTACCCGCTTTTCCCTCATTTCAAAAGCCTTCAGTTCTCTTCCGTTGATCCAGCGTTGTGCGGTAATAACATCACCGTTCTCTAACCGTTTTGTCCATAATAATTTTGGGACAATCCCTTCCGCCGACAGGACAGCCAAAAAAGGAGAAGAGTTTCTCTTTATAAACAGTTTTTGATCACCCTGCTCAGCAATGTATGCTTCACCCGTTACTCCGCCAGCAGGACGTAATGCCCACTCTTTTCCCATAAAGTGTTCCAATCATTTCACCCTCAATTTCACATGGACTTAATCATTTTATAGTGTTTGTTCAAAAGGATCGCTTTTTATCTTTTTGAACAAACGCGATGCAATGAGTGGAGCCGATGCATTCTTTTCAGCCTGCTGTGAGTGGTTTTTCTCGCAGTCGGCGCATCAAGCGGAACCATTGCCTTTTTGAAAACGGTTATCGGCCTGGGCTTCCCCGTTGCCTTAAAGTGTTTGTTCAAAAGGATCGGTTTTTATCTTTTTGAACAAGCACGATGCAATGAGCCATTCTTCACTGAGACACTGCGAACTGTCTCATTGTGCCATCGCGCGCGATGGCACTTGGACAGACGTCGGTGTTCTACTAGTAGAGGAAGAGACAATGAGTGGAGCCGATGCATTCTTTTCAGGCCGCCTGTGAGTGGTTTTCTCGCAGTCGGCGCATCGTGCGGAACCATTGCCTTTTTGAACAGAATCTTTAAAGAAGATGTTCAAAAAGTCCGGGAGACAGCAGCGACAAATCTCATCGTTGCGTTTTCTCTCCGCAGCTTACGACTGCCGCGCCTTGAACTCCTTACCGCCACGGCAGACTCTTTTTGAACACAAACTTCTAAAAGCTTTTCCTGCCGCCCAAAAATAAATCTTTTCTTATTGTAAAAAAGATTACATATTTGTTCAACCTAAAACTGTTTTCCTAATTGTTTGATAAAAAATTTATTTGTGCTGTTATGTCCTTTTTGGACATTTATTTTGGCAGTTCTTCCGTCGGCTCATCAACATCCTCCAGATATTCCGCCCTAAACTCAGACGTAGTTAAACAGCTGGACAACAGCGCGTCGGCTATTTTCAGCTGGTGATGCTTTATCGGGGAACGATTTTTCAAAAGGGCTTTTTGCCACTCGTCAATGTTTCTCCGATCGATGTAATTCCAACGTTTCTGTGTCTGCGGAGTATCGATGTAGCTGTCCTTTGCGAGAATCGCCGTTGTGATTGGAACGGACAGTTCTTTTTCTTCCAGCATTGTTTTAATAACCGTTCTCATCCGCTTTAAAGAAATTCCCGGATGAATGATCTTATCCTTGTTTTCTCCTTGCGCCTTTATCCAGAAACGGTCCGAATCCGCATGGAAAATCGTATCTTTCTTTCCAAACAGCGGCGTAATCAGCCATAATTCTGAAGGTGTCAATATGAAAATATCTAAATCCACGGGAGCTTTCTTCGCTACAAAAACCGGCTCATAAAATACAAAAAATGAATCTGGCAGTTTAAGAAGAAGGTACGTCAACAGCGTATCATAATAATATTTTCTTTTGATGTCCGAGACTTCGGAAATCGTCGAGCTCGCCCAGCTCAACTGGAAGCGGTAGATCTCTTCCCTGAAATGATTGACTAATTCTTCCTTGCTTTTAAAGGCAGCCCAAGGCGGAGCCGCTTCTTGCTGTGACGGCATATCAAAATCCCACTCATTTTTTTCCTCGCGTTGAAAAAAATTTTTTAATCTGCCGAGAAAACCAGCTTCCTTGCTGCTGTCATCGGAATCCAAATTCCCGTCATCGCTTTCCTGATACAACGGCATCGTCTTTCTGTGCTCCCAGTCATGTAAAAGCCGTTCCCAGCGCTCCTTCTTTAGCCGGACAAAGCGGCTGGGATAGCGGTAGATGTCCGTTTCATATCTTGATATATAATCTGATAATTTTACTAGTTGCGCCATTAATTCCGTTTCCTCCAATCAGAGGGCAGTTTGCTGTTCCAAGATGTGTATACCGTACCTGTTCCTGGGCACGCTCTTCCTTAGTGAGCAGCAACACTCGATTTTTTGAAATCTTCCACATACTATTTTACCGTGGAAATGATATTTTTGAAAAGGTCTCATACCTAGGCCTTTGCCCTTGTTTTACTCGATACAGTCTCGCTTCGGCAGTTTCCCACGTCAACGGCCGCAGTGTTTTTCCGACAATTGCTGGAAGTTCACCTGCGCCGCGATAGGATTTACCTAATGTAATATGCGGCCGGAACGGTCTGTTTTCCAGCGGAAAATCAAGGTCTGCTGCTGCTGCTGCTGCGTGGCGGCGGAGGTCAAACAGCTCGTCCCCGCCTTTTACCCCCGCAAACAGTACCCGCGGCGCAGTAGGATTTCCGAAACAGCCGATTTGGTCAAGCGCGAGCTGAAATGGTCGAAAAGCTGTCAGCCGCTGTTGAATGGCGTTCCAAAGTTTTCCTCGCGGCTCCCAACTGCCAAGAAAAAGCAAAGTTATATGAAAGTCATCCTTGTACGGCAGCTTCTTATAATAATTTTCAAGTGAAAGGCGCCGCTGCTCTTCTTTCAAATAGAATTGAACTTCTTCCGCAACAGGAATGCCGATAAAATAATGTGCTCCACTCATAGTATCACCTGCTTTTTTCTCATGAAATAAAAATATGGTACAATGATTGGAAAAGCGTAAGCGCTTTGTTCTATGCTTCCCCTATTATGAAATTTCATCTTCATAAAGGGATTAAAAACGGAAACATTCAATACCTATTATGAACGGAAAAACGTATTTTCATTGATCGATTCTCAAGAAAGGACGTGTCGTTATGCGCGTAGTAAATAATATCGCCGACTTGATCGGAAACACTCCGCTTGTCAAGCTGCGGAGGTTAGCAGAACCTGGCGGTGCCGACGTTTATCTGAAGCTGGAATTTATGAATCCAAGCGGCAGCGTAAAGGATCGGGCTGCATTCAACATGATTTTTCAGGCGGAACAAGCCGGCATGTTAAATAAAGCTTCCGTCATCATTGAACCTACTTCAGGCAACACCGGAATCGGGCTGGCAATGAACGCGGCAGCCCGCGGCTACAAAGCGATTCTCGTGATGCCGGATACCATGTCCCAGGAGCGAATTAATTTGTTAAAAGCGTATGGTGCCGAAGTTGTCCTGACGCCGGGAGACAAAAAAATGCCGGGAGCCATCGAGAAAGCCCATGAGCTTGTCAAACAAATTCCGAACAGCTTTATGCCGATGCAATTTGAAAACCCGGCAAACCCCGATGCCCACCGGCATACAACTGCAAGTGAAATCGTGGCGGCGATGAATGAAATCGGTAAACCGCTCGCTGCTTTTGTTGCCGCATCCGGAACTGGCGGAACCATTACCGGTACTGCCGAGGAATTAAAGAAAGTCTATCCGCGTCTGACAACGCATGTTGTCGAACCGAAAGGCTCTCCTGTACTGTCCGGCGGCAAGCCGGGACCGCACAAACTGGTCGGGACAAGCCCTGGCTTTGTCCCGACGATTCTCAATACAGATGTATACGATGAAATTTTCTGTATTACCGACGAAGACGCATATGATGTGACGCGCCGCCTTGCACGCGAAGAAGGCATTCTCGTCGGCCCATCCTCCGGTGCTGCCTGCTACGCTGCGCTTCAAGTAGCAAAACGCTTGACAGCAGACGATGCGGTCGTAGCCATCACTTGCGATACCGGCGAACGGTATATGTCCACCGATCTCTTTGCCTTTGACCAAGAAACATAACAGGCGAAGCCGTACTTGTATCAGAACTGAGCAATGATGCCGATCCGGGTGCAGTTCAATCAGCGATTGCCGTGTCTGTCCCGGGACGATCCATCGAAGGTGGGCCACGTCCCGGCAAGCCCGATCCCGGAAAACGTTTTTCCGGGATCGACGATCGCTTACTTTATCAGCTCATAAACAGCTTGAGCGTATATTGCCGTCGCCTTCTTCAGCTGCTCAATGGAAATATATTCGTCAGCCTGGTGCGCCACATCCTCCTGACCCGGAAACAATGGACCGAATGCCACGCCGGCCTTCAGGGATCTGGCATAGGTGCCGCCGCCGATGGCAAAGGGCTCCGCCTTTTCACCAGTCTGCTCTTCATATACTTTCGCCAGCGTCTGAATCAGCCCATGCTCCTTGTCAACCGCGTGAGGAGTTTCGTGGGTAATCATTGCCGCCGCAAAGCTTCTCTGTCCCATTTTTTCTTCAAGCGCTTTGTAGATCGACGTAAAGCTTGCTCCGTCAGGATATCTGACATTAACGCCCACCGTTCCTCCTGTTTTCCCGGCATATCTTAATACACCGACATTTAACGTGACATCCCCTTTCTCCCGATCCTGATAGTCAACGCCTAACTCCGTGCCTCTGGAATCGTTATAGAACAAATCGCTTAAAGCGGAAAAATATGCTCTTTCCTTGTCATTCAATTCAAGGCGGGTATGAATATAATGGGCCAGTATCAAGCCGCTGTTTACTCCCTTTTCCGGTTCCATGCCATGTGCTGATTTTCCATACACTGTCAATTGAATGCCGTCACCATCCAACCGGAAATCCCCCTTCACATTGTTTTCTGCTAAAAATGCAGCAAACCGCTGTTCCTCCTGAGGAAGAGCTTTTAGCCGGACAACCGCAGTCGCTGTTTGCGGAACCATATTCAGCCGTTCCCCTGAGACAAAGGAAAGAATGTTTCCTTCTTCTCCTTTCGTGGACATAGAAAATTCAATGTCACATATCCCTTTTTCCGCATAAATCACCGGAAAATCCGCGTCAGGTGCAAAGCCGGAGGCAGGCATTTCCTCATGCTGAAAATAGTGCTTCATACAACGCCATTCACTTTCTTCGTCTGTCCCGATAATCAACCGGACACGTTTATTCGGCACAAGCCCTGTGTCTCTGACAATCTTTAAACCATAGTACGCCGCCATCGTCGGCCCTTTATCATCGATCGCACCTCTGGCAACGATTTTTCCATCGCGTATTTCAGCAGCGTATGGATCCGAAGTCCAGCCGTCTCCTTCCGGCACCACATCAAGATGGCAGAGAACACCCACGATATCGCGTCCTTCTCCCCATTCAATATGGCCGGCATAACCATCCAAATCCTTTATCACAAAGCCGTCCTTCTCCGCTTTCTGCAACAGCCAGTCATATGCTTTTCGTATTCCTCTACCGAACGGGGCTTTTTCAGAAGCTGTCGATTCATCGAGCACACTTTTTATTTGTAAAAATGCTTGTGTATCACATATCAATTCTGTTTCTCTTGCTTGTACTTCCTTCATCCAATCGACCATGCTTGTCACCTCATTTGAGCCAGGTTATTATTTATCCACATTATGGTTATTTTGTAAGAATGATTTACACTGTTTTTTCAGATTCTTCACTAAACTTCCCTTTCGCACATTTACTCTCCCTGCTTTTTTGCGTTACAATAAAAGCGAAACGGTACACTTTCCATGCTGGCATATTGACGCTTCCTCCTCACTCCGCGCCAGATATACACGGGTACCTGACAACATCAGTAATCGATGTACTGAGATGTTCATCAAATGAATAAGGAGTGGTTTTTTGAAAGCTTCGACTGACCGAATGTTGACCAGAATCAAATCCATCTATCTTTATATTAAGAAAAGAGGGAACGTCTCCACGAAGGAATTAGTTGAAGAATTCGGAACAACCCAGAGAACAATCCAGCGAGATTTAAATATTCTGGAGTATAACAATCTCGTTATCAGTCCGGAACGCGGAAAATGGGAACCAACTAAGCGAAAAGTCACTGTGTCCTAACGATAGCAAATAGACTACTAGCAGTCGCTGTCTTGCGGATGTCTCCAATGACTCCCTTCGGAGGCATCCTTTTTATCTTATTGAATCTTCAAGCTGCTGATTTCCGCCTTCGACAATTCACGATACTCTCCCGGTAGAAGCGCCGGATCCAATTGCAGTGCTCCGATGCTCTCTCTTTTTAAGGCGACCACTTTTCTTCCTCTTGCCTGAAACATCCGCTTCACCTGATGGAATTTACCTTCTGTAATCGTCAGCAGCAGAACCGTTCTGTCTTCGCCCGGATATTCCAGTTCCGCTGGTTTCGTAATATAACCGTCATCCAGCTCTACCCCTGACCGCAGCACGTCTTCATCTTCCCTGCTGACCGGTTCATCCAAATGAACCCGGTATACTTTGTTCACTTTCTTTTTTGGCGAAGTGAGCTGATGTGCCATTTTTCCGTCATTTGTGAGCAGCAGAAGTCCCGTTGTATCCTTGTCCAGCCTGCCTACGGGAAACGGCTCGTACATCGCGTCGTCCGCGTCCAGCAAGTCGATCACAGTCTGTTCCACCTGATCCTCGGTAGCAGAAATAACGCCCGACGGCTTATTCATCATCAAATATATGTACGGCTTGTATTCCACTTTTTCTCCAAATAATTCAATGAAGTTTTTATCGGGATCAACGTGAATGGCCGGATCTTTGACCACCGTTCCATCCACCTTTAATCCACCAGTTTTCAACAGCTTTTTTATTTCTTTACGTGAACCGTAGCCTGTATTCGCCAGTAATTTGTCAATACGCACGTCCTTTCCTCCTTTCTGCTTCCGTCTTTACTATTTCCCGGGAAAAGCTTTTTGTTTCACACGTGTGTGTTGTACACGCTCCGTCGCTGGCGATTGCCAACCCTAACCTTCTTGTTGAACGTAGGCTATTATTCAAAAAGAGGCATTCCCCAAAAGAGATATTCTCCTTTTGAGCGTAGCCTCTCAATCTTCCTCGCCAAACATATAATGCTTTGTGCGGACGTTGACATTCAGCACGATACCAATCGCAATCATGTTAGACAACAACGCGCTTCCGCCGTAACTGATAAACGGCAATGCCAGTCCGGTAATCGGCATCAGACCGATGGTCATCGCGATATTTTGGAAAATTTGAAACATCAGCAGTCCGATGGTCCCCGCGACTAAATAAGTACCGAAAGTATTGTTACAATTGAAGGCGATGATCACCATCCGGTACAGCAGCAAAAAGTACACGATGATTAGGACGGTTGCACCCACAAATCCGAACTCTTCGCCGATGACCGTAAAAATAAAATCGGTATGAAGCTCAGGAATGATGCCGCTTTGTGATTTCACACCCTGCCCGAGACCGCTGCCGTACAATTTACCGGCGCCGATTCCCTGGAGTGCATGATACAGCTGGTAACCCTCGTTGCCGACATTTGCGGTCGGATCCAGCCAGGCATAAATCCTGTCCAATTGGTGACCTTTAATGACTTTGTTGAACAGTGTAAAATAATTATTGTGCAGCCACACTAAAAACACAATGCCGCTTACTGCCAAAGAAACGAGCAAACTGAGCATGCGGTAGGTGACGCCTGACATCAGTAGCATGCTGAACATAACAGAGGCAATAATCAGCGCCGTTCCTAAGTCAGGCTGAACTAAGATTAACGCGAACGGCGGGAGGCCTACTGCCACAATTTTCAACACGACAATACAGTCGGATTTAAACGATTTTTTCCGCGGCTTTTTGGTGATCGTGTACAGCAGATGAGCCAATGTAATGAGAACGAAAATCTTGACAAACTCCGACGGCTGAAACCTTTGCCCTTCGGCACTTCCGATCCAGCGCGTTGCCCCGTTGATCTCCACCCCGAAGAAGTGAACCACAAGCAGCGATGCAATCCCCAGCCCGTATAAAGGGATCGATAAGTTTTTTAACATTTCGTAATCGATGCTCATTGCTGCAAGCATCAGTATCGTGCCGATGCCAAACCAGATGATTTGTCTTTTCACATAATGCATCGGATCCACGGAATATTGATCCGTTGTGCCGCTGTAAATGGCTAACAGGCTGATACACATCAATACAAATAACAAAAACAACAATGTAAAGTCTAATTGCTGCAACGAAGTTTTACGTTCTTCCATAATAATCTATTCCCACCTACTGTTTATTTCCGATTGACTTTACTGCTCGAAGGGAACTGTTCACGGACTTAAATGACGGTGCAGCCGTTTCTTCCACCACTTCCTCTTCACTCCGCTCCTGACGCTCTCTTTCCGTTCTTCGTGAGATATTTGCCAATATTCCCATCGAGATAAAAACCACCAGCAAGGATGATCCGCCATAGCTGACAAACGGAAACGGAATACCAGTAATCGGCAGCAGCCCGCTCACCGCACCCGCATTAAAAATCACTTGTATACACAGCTGAAATACAATTCCCAAAGCCAAAAGACTCCCAAAGGAATCCTTGCAGCGGATTCCGATCATCACGCCGCGAAACACAATCACCGTGATGCAAGCAAATACAAAAGCAATGCCGATGATTCCCAGTTCTTCGCTGACGATAGCAAGGATAAAATCGGTATGAGCTTCCGGTAAATAAAATAATTTTTGAACACTTTGGCCGAAGCCGGCTCCCGTCAGACCTCCATGTGCAATCGCAATGTAGGACTGGATCAGTTGATACCCCGATGTATCCGCCAGTTCAAACGGATTTTGATAGCCGATCAGCCGGTTCAAACGATACGTTTCCGACTGCGCATAGTTGTATAAAGCCCAGACAGCAATGCTGCCCAAAGAGATAAGATGAAACATTCTTGCCCCGGAACAAAACGCGATCAGGCCCGCTACCATGACGATGGAGGTAGCCGTACCTAAATCGGGCTGTTTCATAATCAACGCGAAAAAGACGATGACAACGATCAACGGCGGCAGTACGCCGCTAAAAAATTTATTAATATATGCTTGTTTTCGCGAATACACGTAAGCTAAATAAATAATCGAACCAAGCTTGACGAACTCGGACGGCTGTATACGATTGCCAGCTATCACAATCCACCTCGTAGAACCATTCACATTGTATCCCAATTTGGTAAAAACAACGAGAGAGAGAATAATTATCGAGCCAAAAACAATGACCGTAGACATCTTTCGATAATGCCGGTACGGAACAAACATAAAAAAGGTAAACAATAACACCGAAATGACAAGCCATTTCAATTGCTGTTGAAAAAAATAGGAAATATCCTGATAATCTTCATACCCCTGAACAAAACTGGCACTGTATACCATCACTAATCCGAAAACTGCTAATAAAACGATTGGAATGATCAACATCCAATCAATGTATAATTTTTTCTTTCCTTCCTGGTTCAAGGAACTCACCTACCATCGTTTCGATGCTCCTTCAGCTTTATCATATCAAAGGCGGCTCTAATTAAATATCCGCCGTAATAATCTGCCTCTGCTAATTCTTCCATTATATCAGAAGTAACTCAACTCTAAAAGATACACTATCTGCCTATCCGGGAATTCCCGCTATACCGGCGGCTAAACCACCGTCTTCCGGCCTGTTGCCATGCTATGAAAACAGCTTTCCAAAATCAGTTTGCTAGTTTTAAATTAATGAAATCAAAGGTGCGGTCGTTATCTTTTTTCAAGTCTGAGCGCAGCAGCCGTTACCGGGATGACGCAGCGTGAGAAACCAGTGGTTTAAACATTGCTTATTCATCAGCTTCTTATTTTTGATCATTAACTATTTTTTTGTAAGTATGAGGCAACAGTTACTTACGAATAATAAGCAATAGTGATATAATAAACGATAGGAATGAGTGAACTTCCTCTTGTAAGGAGATGGTGGTAATGATTCATACACAGTTATGTCCCAAATTCGAATCGGCGTTTCAATTATTGGGAAAGCGCTGGAACGGACTGATCTTGCGCGTGCTGCTGCAAGGTCCGCAGCGCTTTAAAGATATATCCAATGTTATACCAAGCATGAGTGATAAAATGCTTGTCGACCGGTTAAAAGAACTGGAAGAAGCCGGTCTGGTAGAGCGGACAGTGTTTCCCGAAACTCCGGTACGAATTGAATATCAATTAACAGAAAAAGGGATGGCTCTGGAATCAGTCATGAACGAAGTCCAATCTTGGGCGGAAAAATGGATGGATTAAGTCGTAAGTTCAAACATCCTCATAAGTGGTTGTTCCAAAAGCGTCTTGTTTCCTTGGAACAACCACAAATTTCATGAATCAGCCGCGCTGCCTCGAGGACACTGGCAAAGTTGGTTTGTACTTTTTCAGTGGTCACCTTGCCTCCCCAATTTTTTTTTGTTCAAAAACCGGAAACGCTGACCGAGTATTTTTCCCGCCAGGCCGGAACGGATGCTCAGATATCCGTAGGCGGCGACGCCGGCTATCATCGAAAGCAGCAAGACGACGAAGGCATTTTTCCATGAGGTTAATGGGAAAACAGAAGTTACCCCTGCTCTGACAGCAACGACAGCAGCCCCCATAATAAAGGCGAAAATTCCAATCAGCAGCAGCCGCTTCAGCAGGAAAATATAATTATATTTTGCATACTTCCCGATAGCCCAGACATTGATCCCGATAGCAATGGCATATCCGACAGCTGTCGCCCAGACAGCTCCCCCCGGTCCGGTCCAGACTATCAACAGATAATTGAAGCCTGCCTTAAAAACAACCCCTGCCAACAAGGCGATAACAGCAAACTTTTGCCGGTTGATGCCTTGAAGAAGAGCGGCGGTAACGGTAAAAATGGAAAAAAGTACAGCAACAGGAGCGTAGTACTTCAGCATCATCGCTCCGATCTCCATATCACCCAGGCCGAACAACACGGCGTAAGCCGAGTCGGATAGCAGGACAAGACCGACAGAGGCGGGAATCGTCAGAAACAAAATAATCTGATACGTTTGCGTGATTTGCTTTTGCAGGTTATCGTATTCCTGGTGAATAAAAGATTTTGTTACCGTCGGAAGAATCGTTAACGACATCGCGGTTGCTACAGAGACCGGAATTAAGATCAGCTTATGAGCCGCCTGCGTAAACGCCCCGTAATACATGTCCACTTCGCCTTGATTAAACCCGATGCCTCGCATTGCGGAATTGAACGTCATTAAGTCCACCATTTGAAACAGCGGAATCGCCAGGCCGACAAACGAAATCGGCAAGGCGTATGTAATCAGCTCTTTGTACATTGCTGACAGCGGAATGTCGTTGTCCACCGTACTTGCATCAACTTGCCGCTGGATATGATGCTTTCTTTTCAGCCAGTAAAAAAGCAGCACGCCCAGACCGCCCAACGCGCCGACAAATGCCCCGAAGGTAGCAAAGCCGACCGCCGTACCATTCGTCCCCTGCCAAACATTGATAATAAGATATGTCAGTACAAGGATGAAGACAATCCGGATAATTTGCTCAATCACCTGGGAAACAGCCGTCGGTCCCATCGAGCCGTAACCTTGGAAATATCCCCGTATGAGCGACATTACGGGAACAACCAGCAGCGCCACGCTCACCATCCGAATCGTAAATACGGCGTCCTCAATCGTATTTCCTTGCAGATCACTCGGATCCAGTACATGCCGCGCAATCGGATCTGCCAGAAAAAACAAAGCGATAAACGAAATCACTCCGGTAATGGACAAGACGACAATTCCCGATTGAAACAACCGATGCCCGGTTCTGTAATCGCCCAAAGCATTGTATTTGGAAACAAACTTGGAAACAGCCAGCGGAATTCCTAACGTGGACAAGCTGAGTAAAACCGTATAAGGAGTATAACCGTAGCCGTAGAGAGCGAGCCCTTCCAGCCCGACGATCGCTTTAAATGGAAAAATGTATATTAATCCAAGTGCTTTTGAAATGATAATACTTGCTGTTAATATCATCGTTCCCCGAATCAATTGTTTATCGGACATTCTCTTCCCTGCCTTCAATGAAATCAGTAACACTGCTAGCATTTTAACACATTTCCTATAAAACGACATGCTTAATCCATTGCGTTCATCTTTTTTACAAATTCTCTGTTACTTTATGTAAATCATTCCCGAATTTTTTCGCGAATAGTTTTCTTGCACTGAAACCCAATTTTTTAAAAAGCAGCAGTTGCAGGCAATATGCTGTAACCTTTTTTAACCGCTTTCGACTAACGAAAAAACACACTCACAGTGTGCAGTGTTGTAAGGGGGCAATGAAAATGATAAAAAAACAGCTGCAATTTGCGATTGTTGCGCTTACCGTCCTGCTTTTCACCATTGTTATCGGCTGCGCCGGAAACGTGGAACCGGAAAGCGTGGCTTTCGAGGACAGCGCCGCCGACGGTGCCTTTGAAGCCGATGATGCCGGTTTTAATGAAATGACGGCAGCGAATGAAGCATATGAAGAAAGTGAGACCGTTGCAAGGGCAGATTCAGAGACACAGATGGATACAAAATCGGCGCAGACGGCGGGAGAGCAATCTGCGCGAATGGTGATTTACAACGCCGATATGACAATAGAAGTGAATGATTTTCAGAAGACGCAAACTGAAATTTTTCAAAAAGTAGAGCAGATCGGCGGCTTTGTTGTTCAGTCATCCGTTACACAGAGCGAGCAGGAGGATATATTTGGAAACATCGTTGTTAAAGTGCCTCAAGCTGAATTCCACGCCTTTTTAAATGATCTTGAAGCTTTCAGCACAAAGGTGCTTGACCGGAGTGTTGCGGGAAATGATGTCACGGAAGAATACATTGACCTCGAGTCCCGGCTGCGCTCCAGGGAGACTGTGGAAGAACGGCTGCTCGCCTTTATGGAAGACGCGAACAATACCGAAGATCTGTTGAAAATTTCCGATGATTTGGCAAAGGTTCAAGAGGAAATGGAACAACTGACCGGACAGCTCAACTATTTGGAACATCACGTGGCATATTCTACCGTGACAGTATTTGTGCATGAGCGAAAGGTAACCGTGCCGCCGATCCAAGACAGCGGAGCACTGAATACATGGGAAAATGCTAAAAGTCTGTTTATGTCGACGATCAATGTCATCATCACCTTTTTCTCCCAAGCTGCCGTTTTCCTTATCGGTCTTTCCCCGGTATTGCTGCCGGCAGCCGCTATTTCGGGCGTGGTTATCCTCCGAGCGCTTAAACATAAACGGCAAAGCAACGATATCAGCGAACAGTGAGCTCGCAACAGCCATGCTGAAACATCGGGAATTCAGGTGAAGACGTACTCCACCTGATGAAAGTTCCACCTACGCTAACGTTTACATGTTGGTGCTTATACCATAAAGCTGAACGTGCTTTTGTCAAAGGGAGCTCACCTTTGGTGGACAATAGAAATGCAGAAAACTTTCAAGTTGTCCTCCCCCTCAAATGTTGCGGCACTCACGGCAGTCCTTCCGAACGCGCGTCCCCTGCCGCGCGTTCATCGCATCGGCGGCTGCAACTTTGTCAGAACACACCGCATAGAAAAGCTATTACAAGTTAGGGTTAGCCCGTCTTACGTTGTTTCAACCTGCAATGATCTTCAGGTAATATGAACGTGGCCTTGGCCCGTCAAATTCGCAGAAATAAATTCCTTGCCATGTTCCAAGCGCCAGCTTCTCCCCATGGATCAAGACTACTTGGGTGGCCCCCACCGTACTTGCCTTTAAATGAGAAGCAGAATTCCCTTCTGCGTGACGGTATTTGTCATGTGTCCAGGGATAAATTTCGTCCCACCTCATTAACATATCGTGTTTTACGTCAGGGTCGGCATTTTCGTTAATGGTAATTCCTGCCGTTGTATGTGGACAATAGATATAAACCACTCCGTCGGCGACTCCTGTTTCGTTGACAAAGCGGCGCACTTCCCCGGTAATATCCATCATTTCATCCCGCTGTGTTGTGCGGACAGAAACTTTTTTAAACATCGTTTTCACCTGCCTTTTTTCGCTGTCGTTATTTCATTCCTGCTGTTCCGCGCATGGCGATTCGTCGCATTGACCGCTTCATGGAGAACAGCCTGAAATTTACCGTTATCCAGCACACGTAAGCCTTCCGCCGTTGCTCCTCCCGGTGATGCCACCTGCCGGATTAATTCCGCCGGCTCCGATCCGCCTTCCAGCATCGCCGCTGAGCCGCTCAGCATAGGAACAACAAGCCGCCTTGCCTGCTCCGCCGATACTCCGCTGTCCATTGCCGCCCGTTCCAACGCTTCAACAAATGTATAAACAAATGCCGGGGCACTACCGGTTATTGCTGTCATATCATGTACTTGTTGCTCAGTCAGTTCCTCGGACTCTCCGATAGCATCCAGCAGGAGAGAAATGATTTTCCGCTGCTGTTCATTGACAGCCTTTCCGCAAGTAAAAATAGTCATTGATTTTCCGACCTGGGCAGCCGTGTTCGGCATCATCCAGCATACCGGCACTTCCTTTCCCAACCGTTTTTCCATATAAGACGGGTCAATACCGGCAGCAACCGTAATGATAAGCTGTTTCTCGAGATGCGGGGCTAAAGCACGCAGCAGCTCATCCTGCGTCTCCGGAGGGGTGGCGAGCACAATCACCTGGTGGTCGCGCACTTCCTCCTGCCAACGATCCGCCGAATGTACGGCAAACATTGCAGCTATTTGCTGCAACCGCTTTTTATCGGAAAAATTCGTGACGGTAATCCTTCCAAATTCCGGACTGTTTTTGTTCCGCAATCCGGAAATTATCGCCTGCGCCATTCTACCTGCACCGATCATTAACATATGTATTGGGGTCATTCTGATAAACACTCCTTAATTATTAGCGGATGTTCAAAAAGTCTGGGAAACATCAGCTCTTTCATTATACTGTTGATGACGGAGAAAGCAAAAGGTGCGTCCTCACTTTGGACACACCCGAACGTTTCTTGATGGCGTCAGTAGCAAGCCGCTTGCCTGCGTTTTACCGGCGAAGTCCATCACTGCTCCTGCTTCAGCAGCTCTCCGTCAGCCGTTTTTCCAGCCGCCGCATTTCAATGTCATCCTTGTTTTCCTTTTCGTACTGTTTTAAATTCCGTATTAAACGGGACAGCGGAAGACCGGCATCGACAATTCGCTTGTTTTTTAAATGGGTGGCGAAAAAGTCGACATGACCGCTTTCATAAGTGTTTTCTTCCTCCACTGCTTCAAAATACATGGCAAATGCCTCCGTAACGGAACACTGCCCGGGGATAATGTCACTGTAGTACTCTAAGTGGCTTTGATAATTCCTTTCCCGCAGCTTCGCCATAAACATCGTAAGAAACCTTTCCTCTTTCCCTTGAATGCTGCACCCTTTTCTTTCAAGCAGGTTTAAAAACACCTTCAGTTCTTTATGATAAAAAGCATACGCTTTCCGCACTTCCTTTGTCAGGCTGACGCTTGCACCCGCTGTTCCGTCGGAGCGAGCATACAGCAAGTTCAGCAAAGCCTTGCAGACCTCAGGCTTTAATAAAAATACCGGCTGAACGGTTTTTAAATAGTTATTGATCTCATTATTGAAGACCAGCCACTCCTGCTGTTCTCTGGAAATCTTCTCCATTATCTCCTGTCGTTCATGCTCGGCGTACTCCGCAATTCGCTGCTGTGTTTCCCGAGCCCAAACCGCCTGCTTTGCCGCAAACTTCCTTTTCCATGTTTGAAACATGTTTAACTCCTCCTTCCGAAATTTCGTCAATCTGACAGCGCTGAAAAACCTTCCAGCTTTTTTACAACAACTGCTAACAGCGACCTCATCTGCAGTGTATCACATTAAAAACAGGAATAAAACAGAGATTTCATAAATAATTTTGTTCTTTCTTTCCCTTAAATACCGCTGACCGTCGATTTTGCTTCATTATCGAATAAAATGATTGATTTTCTCGATATTTTATGCGAAGCAGTTCTGTAATGTCCTCCTTTTTGAACACGAACTTAAAGAGTGTATTAAAAAAAACAGGCTCTTTTATTTTCAATAAACGGTCCAAAAGCAACAACGTTTACGAAAACAGCCAAAAGATAAAGAGCGATCTTTTGAACAAATACTTAAAGATGTTTTTTTGTATTTCCGGAAATACATGCTATCTTTATAAGAGGCTGAAATGGAGATGATGGAAAGGATGATGAAGTTAATGAATTTCGATGTCATTGTTATCGGCGGCGGCCCCGCGGGTCTCATGGCTTCCGTTGCCGCCGGGGAGCACGGTGCCAACGTCCTTCTGCTGGATAAAGGCGGCAAGCTCGGCAGAAAGCTGGCCATATCCGGCGGCGGACGCTGCAATGTCACCAACCGGTCGGATATGGAAGAGATCATCGCCAATATCCCGGGAAACGGCCGATTTATGTACAGTCCGTTTTCTGTTTTTAACAACGAAGATATCATTCGTTTTTTTGAAAATCTTGGCATTCCTTTAAAGGAAGAAGACCGCGGGCGGATGTTTCCCGTTAACGACAAGGCGGCGACAGTTGTCAAGGCACTGGTGGACCGAGTCAAGGCGCTCAACGTGACGATTCGCATCAATACGGAAGTGAAGGATGTGCTGTTTGACAAGCCTGACGGGAAAGTGCTTGGGGTTGTATTGACTACTGGCGAGCGAATAGCGGCGGCAAATGTCGTCGTTGCGGTCGGCGGTAAATCCGTTCCGCATACAGGCTCTACCGGCGACGGCTATCCATGGGCAAAAAAAGCCGGACATACAATCACCGAACTGTATCCGACAGAGGTGCCAGTTACTGCAAATGATTCGTTTATTCGCGCTAAACTGCTGCAAGGCCTGTCTTTGCGGAATGTCGTTCTTTCCGTACTTGATCCGAAAACGAACAAGGCTGTCGTCTCCCATGAAGGAGATATCGTCTTTACCCATTTCGGTATTTCTGGTCCTGCCGCGCTCCGCTGCAGTCAATTTGTCGTTAAGGCAATACAGCAGCATCGGGTCCATTCCGTCAAGCTGGCTCTCGATCTTTTTCCCGCCGAATCGGTAGAAGCTGTTTTGCAAACGCTGGAGACGCTTCTCGGGGAACAGCCAAAAAAAGCGGTTAAAAACGTGCTTAACGGCTGGCTGCCGGAACGCTTTGTCCCGGTGCTGTTAACTCAAACTGCCGTTGAGCCATTGCTGATTAAAACGGAAATCTCCAAAGAAAAGCTCCGAGCGCTTGCTCATAGTGTTAAAAACTTTCCGATTCACGCTACCGGAACACTCTCCCTGGAAAAGGCTTTCGTCACTGGAGGCGGCGTGTCCGTAAAAGAAATAAAACCGAAGCGGATGGAATCCAAAATGATGAAAGGGTTGTTTTTTTGCGGAGAAGTATTGGACATACATGGTTATACCGGGGGCTACAACATCACGGTCGCCTTCTCGACAGGATATACGGCGGGACAGGCGGCGGCAATGAATCGAGTTTGACGCAAAAACGGGAGAGACCCCCCTGTGAGTCAAGCTGGAAGTGAGGAGCGAAGCCGCTGCACCTTTTCAAAAGCCTGATAGGAATGTTTTTTGTGTCGAGTGCGAAGCAATTGCCCCTGTGCTTTTAAAATCATGTTTACTTTTGACTTAGTTCCATTGAATACGCGGGAAACAGGCGAAGCGGTGGAAAAGGACGGCAGTTAAAACGGAGTCGCTGAGCACTCCGCCCGCGGGGGAAAGCGGCGGATTTCGCTGCCCATTCAGGAGGCACCAGCCTTGGGCCGGACACCGCGGTTCCTCGTTTCGGACCCGCAGTGCCTGCTTTTCCAAAGCTCGGGAGCATGTGCTCTGTTCTCCTTGTCTCCTCCCGTTAATTGGCGACGATATTAACAAGTTTTCCAGGAACTGCAATCACCTTCCGGATGGTTTTCCCGACGATTTCTTCTTGAATTTTATCCATTTGTTTCGCTTTCGCTTCCATTTCTTCACGGGAAGCTTCCTTGGCGATCAGAAGCTTCGTCCGCACCTTTCCGTTGACTTGAACAACGATTTCCACCTCGTCGTCTACCAGCAGTGCTTCATCATGCGTCGGCCACGCCTCATAAGCAATCGTCTTTTCATGTCCGAAACGATTCCATAGCTCTTCGCAAAGATGCGGCGCGATAGGCGAGAACAGCTTGATGAAGCCTTCAAGCTGTGCCTTCGGAAGCGTCTCTTGCCTGTAAGCTTCGTTGATGAAGACCATCAATTGTGAAATCGCCGTATTAAAGCGCAGACCTTCAATGTCCTCGGTAACTTTTTTCACCGTCTGATGATATACTTTCGTCATTTCAGGAGTGCCGTCAGCGTCCACAATCGCCGAGTTAAGCTGGCCGCCATCCATGATCATCAACCTCCAGACGCGGTCGAGAAATCGTCTTGCCCCGTCAAGCCCAGTGGTACTCCAGGCAATGGAAGCATCCAGCGGTCCCATGAACATTTCATACAGCCGCAGCGTATCAGCACCGTGGCTATGGACAATTTCATCAGGATTGACGACATTTCCTTTTGATTTACTCATTTTCTCGTTATTTTCTCCAAGAATCATCCCTTGGTTATACAACCTCTGGAACGGCTCCTTTGTCGGTACTACACCAAGATCATACAGTACTTTATGCCAGAAGCGGGCATAAAGCAAATGCAGAACAGCGTGCTCGGCACCGCCGATGTAAATGTCCACCGGGAGCCATTTTTTCAACAGCTCAGGATCGGCAAGCTGCTTTTCGTTGTGTGGATCGATGTAGCGCAGATAGTACCAGCAGCTGCCGGCCCACTGCGGCATCGTATTCGTCTCCCGCCGGCCTTTTTTCCCGGTTTCCGGATCGGTGACATACAGCCAGTCTTCCGCGTTTGCCAGCGGCGACTCACCGGTACCTGAAGGCTTGAATTCCTCCAACTCAGGCAGCGTCAGCGGCAGTTCCGTTTCAGGAACCGGCTTCATCGTTCCGTCTTCATAGTGAATAATCGGTATCGGCTCTCCCCAATATCGCTGGCGGCTGAACAGCCAATCTCGAAGGCGGTATGTCACTTTCTTTTCACCAAGTCCCTGATCTTCAAGCCACGCAATCATCTTTTTTATGGCGGCTTCGTTCCCAAGGCCATCAAGAAAGTCGGACCGGACGTGCGGACCGTCACCAGTATAAGCAGCTTTGGAAACATCTCCGCCGGAGACAACTTCCTTTATCGGCAGGCCGAATGCGCTCGCAAATTCATAGTCTCTTTCGTCATGAGCGGGAACGGCCATAATGGCTCCCGTTCCGTAGTTGACAAGCACATAATCCGCGATCCAGATCGGCAGCTTTTCCTTTGTAAGCGGATGAACGGCATAGGCCCCGGTAAACACGCCGGTTTTTTCTTTCGAAAGCTCCGTTCTTTCCAGGTCGCTCTTTACCGCAACCTTCTGCTGATAATTTTTCACCGCTGCCTGCTGCTCTTCGCTCATGATTTTTTCCACAAGTTTATGTTCCGGCGCGAGGACGAGATAAGTCGCGCCAAAAAGTGTATCAGGCCGCGTTGTAAAAACGGTTATCGCTTCAGTGGTATCCGCGATCTCAAAACGGACGTCGGCGCCTTCAGAACGCCCGATCCAATTCCGCTGCATATCCTTAATGCTTTCCGGCCAATCAAGCTCGTCTAAATCTTCCAGAAGCCTGTCGGCATAGGCTGTAATCCTCAACATCCACTGTTTCATAGGGCGACGCTCCACCGGATGCCCTCCGCGTTCACTTTTCCCGTCAATCACTTCTTCATTGGCCAGCACGGTTCCCAGCGCGGGACACCAGTTAACGGCTACTTCGTCTATATATGCCAGCCCTTTTTCATACAATTTCAGGAAAATCCATTGCGTCCATTTATAATATTTTTCGTCTGTCGTGTTGATTTCCCGATCCCAATCGTAGGAAAAACCGAGAGATTTAATTTGTCTGCGAAACGTATCGATATTTTTCTCAGTGAATTCACCCGGATGTCTGCCGGTATCAAGGGCAAATTGCTCCGCCGGCAGTCCGAATGCATCCCAGCCCATCGGATGAAGAACGTTGTACCCCTGCATACGTTTCATGCGGGAAAGGATGTCCGTCGCTGTGTACCCTTCCGGATGCCCGACATGCAGCCCTGCCCCTGAAGGATAAGGGAACATATCAAGCGCATAAAATTTTTCTTTGTCCGGCACTTCTTCCATTTTGAATGTTTTATTCGCTTCCCAAAAAGCTTGCCATTTCTTTTCGATTTCCTGATGGTTAAACGCCATCGAAACAACCTCCCTGATATATCTCATTTATAAACACATTTTGCAAAATCCAAGGCTTGGAGCCGATTTTACCTGTGTCCTGCGCAAATGTAGAAGCAATTCTGTATAACAAGTTCAATAAAGGCAGTGATTCCTCCCCGCTTCGGTTAAACGTCTTCTCTAAAAAAGCCCCCCATCCCCAGCAGAAACACCAGGGACGAGAGGCTGAGAGACCTTCCCGCGGTACCACCCATGTTAGCGGTCAAAGAAACTGAACGCTCACTCACTCCCGTAACGGGGGTTAGCCGTCATAGAGTAATAAGACAGGAAAAAAGTCCGTTCCCCCATGCAATTCCAAGGTGAGTTCATCAAGCATCGCGGTTGACTTGCACCAAACGTCAACTCTCTGAAACACGTCGCTTCATTACTATTCCTTATCAACATCTTTCGACACGTTTATTTCATACTGATTACTTGCTATTTTATTCATCCGCAGAAAAGATGTCAAGAAACATCTGCCAATATTTTTGCCTGTTTTTTCAGTTTTAAACATTTCGGCATCATGCTTTACTAAGCTGAAGCTTCTGTTTCTTTTTTGGAAAACTGCTGCTCCGGTATGTTTTTATCAAAGAAGGCGGTTGTCCCGATCGGCACCAGCAGAAGCACTGTGAGCACATAAAAGAGCGCGGACATGCCGTATAAATCAGCCAGCACCCCGCCAAACAGCGGACCGATTAGCCGGCCACCCGTACCGACGCTGTTCACAATTCCCTGGTAAAAACCCGCTTTTCCATTAGGAGCAAGATGGTGAGCAATCGTCGGAATCGCCGGCCAGACGAACATCTCACCGATGGTCAAAATGACCATTGCCGCAACAAAAGCAGTAAAGACCCCCGCCTGCGTCAGCACAGCATAAGCGAGGATAAAAATGGCCGTGCCTGTATAAATTTGCGCTTTTAATGAATGAACCCGATGCTGAATAAAAAATTTAATCAGCGGCTGGCAGAAAACAATCATCGCGCCGTTGATCGTCCACAAAATGCTGTATTGATTGAGCGAAATGCCCAAAGTTTGCGTATGTACGGAAATTGTGGATGGCCACTGCGAATAGGCGAGCCAGCAGACGAAGAAGCCGGCGCACAAAATAAGCAAGGCAGTAAAGCGTTTGTTGTTTTCCACCACTTGCGCTTGCTCCGGCACATCGATGACAGAAGAAGTCGTTCCAGCATTCCCCTGCATGTTGCGAAACGAAAAATAAGCAACAAGAAAAAAAACAAGATACATGATTCCGTTGCCGATAAACACAAGATCAAACCGGTAGCTTGCCAGAAATCCTCCAGCAGCAGCACCAATGGCAATCCCCACATTTTGCGACACATACATGGCGTTGAAAGGACGGCGACCTCCTTCCGGCCATACAGAGCCGGCCATGGCATACATGCAGGGAACAAGCATCCCGCCGCCGAAACCGATTCCCATCAGCAGGGCGATATATGCAGGGAGGGAATGATGGAAGAAGGCCAGCAGAAAAGCGCTTCCCATTGCAATCGCTACTCCGCTGATAATCGCCGGAACCCCTCCCGTCCGGTCAAACAATTTACCTCCGATTAAATTGCCAACAACACCGGCACCGCTGTTACACATCAGTACAAATCCGGCAACTGTCAACGTCTGATTCAGTTCCTGCGTTAAATAGATCGTATTTAAAGGCCACAAAAACGAAGCGCCGGTCGTGTTTACGGCCATTCCAATGATCAAAATCCAGACTGCTCGCGGCATATGTAACCCCCTTATTTCGATGCTCTAAATACATTTTATTCCTCTTCAGATTCTTTGGCAATCACATTGATCATCACCGCAAGAACTCAGATGTTGCTGATCTTCTCCACGCGATGACAGACAGAAGGAACTGTGGTAGGATGTGAGGAGATAAAAATGAAAGCATCGACGGCATCGAATATTGATGATGTCTAAAAGGGAAAAACCCCTTTTTGAGACATCTCCTTGTAAAATCAAAATCAGCTTGAAAGGATGTTCTTCACCATGAACGAGCCCATTCCTCCCCATTTCGGAGAGAAGCGATACTATAGTTGGAATAAGCATTTACGGGATCAATTCGGGGAAAAAATCTTTAAAGTCCCCCTCGACGCGGGTTTCGATTGCCCAAACCGCGACGGCAAAGTAGCCAGCGGCGGCTGTACCTTCTGCAGCGAGCGGGGATCCGGCGACTTTGCCGGCGATCGGAAAGACGATCTTATCACCCAGTTCGTGACGGTAAAAGAAAAATTACATCAGAAGTGGAAAGCCGGCAAGTATCTCGGTTACTTTCAGGCTTACACGAACACGTACGCGCCGGTGGAGAAGCTGCGGGAACTGTTCGAAGTGATCCTGGAGCAGGAGGACGTTGTCGGCTTGGCGATAGCAACGCGCCCCGATTGCCTGCCGGATGATGTGGTGGAGTACTTAGCGGAATTGCATGAACGGACGTACCTCTGGGTGGAATTAGGCTTACAGACAGTCCATGAACAGACAGCCCACCTCATTAACCGGGCACATGACTACCAATGCTATGTCGACGGTGTGGAAAAATTACGAAAACACGGCATTCGCGTCTGTTCCCACATTATTAATGGCCTGCCGGGGGAAACGACGGCAATGATGCTGAAAACGGCGAAAGCAGTGGCAAAGCTGGATGTCCAGGGAATCAAAATCCATCTGCTGCATCTGTTAAAGAAAACACCGATGGTGAAGCAATATGAAAAAGGTTTGCTGGAATTCATGAGCTTTGATCAATACATCGGCACCGTCTGCGACCAGTTGGAGGCTCTTCCTCCTTCCATGATCATTCATCGCTTGACAGGAGACGGTCCCGCGGATTTAATGATCGGCCCGATGTGGAGTTTAAATAAGTGGGAAGTATTAAATGCCATTGACAGAGAACTGGCAAGGCGAAACAGTTGGCAGGGGAAATATTATGCTGTACCGGAAGGAGTACCGGTGAAATGAAACTGGCAGGGATTCTTCCGTTTGCACGCGAACTGCTGAAAACAGCGGTATCCGCCGGGGATATCGCTGTCGACGCCACCGCCGGGAACGGGCATGACACACTGTTTTTGTGCGGTCTTGTCGGCCGTCAAGGTACTGTATACAGCTTTGACATCCAGGCGGAAGCGATCGCCGCAACGAAGAAAAGGCTGGCGCAGCACGCTGTTGCCGACGAAGTCGTTCAGCTTATTCATGACGGGCATGAGAAGCTTACCCACTATTTAACCCCTGCACATCACGGACAAGTGGCAGGCGCCGTATTTAATTTGGGCTATCTCCCGGGAAGCGACAAGTCGGTTGTCACAACTCCGGAAACAACGCTTGCGGCGATCGATCAAGTCCTGCAACAGTTGAAAAAGGAAGGCATCGTCGTCCTTGTCGTCTATCATGGACATCCGGAAGGAAAAAAAGAAAGGGACGAGCTGCTGCCGTTCATAGCGTCTCTGTCTCAGGAGGAGTATCATGTCCTGCAATACGGGTTTATCAATCAAAGAAACGCCCCGCCGTTCATCATCGCTATTGAAAAGCGCTGAAAAAATTTTTTCAAAATACTACGTCCCGCTTATGCGGCGATAGAGCCAGCCGTTCACGAAGAAAAATAAGGCAGGTGCTCCGCCGCTTTTTATGAACTCCTTGCCTTTTTTTCGAAGCCCTGGGTCGTTTTTTACTTTATCGTCGGCTAAATAGATCGCTAGCAGCCCGTTGTTTATCAGCCGATGAAACTTCCAGTCTGGAAGATCGCGAATGCTTTTTTCCGCCTGGTGAAAAAAATGCTTCATCCGTTCCATCATCACGTCGTCATTTTTGTAATAAAAACAGAAATTCAAATCGCCGCCTAGGCGATCTTCCTCCTGATCGATGAAGTAGTCCATCATAATATGCAGTCCCTGAACCCACGGGAAATATCCTTCTTTAATCGTTTTCGTCTCGTCATCGGCGAGCACATCCCTGGAGGCAGCATAGGACGTTAAGCAAAATATTCCCAGCGTCGAGCCGCAGCAGGCGGAAAATTCAAACCAGGACATGGGAGGAACTGTCGTTTGGTGAACAGAAAACCATTTTTTTAAGCGTGGAACCCGCTCTTCTTCCTTTACGTGTTTATGTACCTGTAAATCACTGTATAGCCGTGCCAAGCGAACATTGCTGTCCTGGACACACGAATACCCGGGAAACGTGCTCACCGTTTGCTGGCATGTCTGCACGAGCGCAGCTAAGTAACCGCCGTCATCATGTTCATTGCGATGGCGGTAATAATCCTTTAGCGGCTCGCCCGGTGTCAGCGCGTCCGGCATCGACTCATGCAGTGCCTGGAAATCTTCCGGATCCAGCGATGTGCTGCGGTCGCATAAATTATCCAAATAATCGCTGATCGTCTGATAGGCGACAATAAAGCGAATGGCATCATTTATTTTGTCACCGGCCAATAAACTGTAAATCGCTCCCCCCTCGCAATGAAACGTTTTCGTCTCAATGCTTGCCAGCGCCTGGGAGCGCAGCTCCGGATCGGGAATCACCTCCGCTCTCGCCTTCCATTCGTTCAAATACGAGTGGACCTTCGGTAAAACCTTTTTATAAACGTTATACATTAATGTCCAAGTAGTCGTCGGAACCTTCACCATTCTTCCTCCATTTTTCCTGTATCATTCTAATTAGTGTTTATTCAAAAAGATCGTTTTTTTATTTTTTTGAACAATGCAATGAGTGAAGCCGATGCATGCCATTAAACCAGCCGGGAGCGGTTTTCTCGGAGCCAGGATGGCGACATTCCGCCGTTGCTCACAAATGCAACCTGACTGTGCTTCATCGAATCAATTTGCATCGAGAAACCGCAGAGGCAGGACGCGGTACTTCGGCAGATTTGATGTACATCAGGCGGAACCATTGTCTTTTTGAACACACTCTAACAACGATATGTGTATCGTCACAAATCCTAACAGATGGGCAAGCACCTTGTTTTTTTCCGGTTCATTTAAAACCTCGTGATACAACCCATCCCATTCCTTAAAATATTTATCCGTCACCGCCAAATTGTCGAACCAGCTCCGGACAGCTTCTTTGTCAACGATCCGGTCTTCCCCGCTCTGCGTCACCAATAGCGGAACATCCGGAAAACTGTCCGCTTTTTGCTGGGCGGCTTGCATCGCTTTTGTCAATTCTTTGTACCAGCGGACGCTCACCCGTTTAATCAACAATGGATCTGCCGCGTCTCTTTGACGCATCGCTTCATCTCTTGTCCCCATACCGGATTGTCCGGATGAAAAGCGCATGCCTGGGGAAACAATGTTCAGGAAAGAAGCCGCTGCTTTTTTCAATCGATGCGGTTCATTCTTCAATCCGAGGCACGGAGACGAAAGCAGGAGGACATCCGGCAATTCTTTCTTCTTTAAGGAAAGCGTCGTATGTATCGAAATTAATCCACCCATGCTATGTCCGAATAAAATAATCGGAAGCTGGTATGTGCGCGCTTCCTCCAGCCAGCGTTTGACAACAGCTATATACTGTTGAAATGATTTAACATGTCCTCTTGCTCCTGACGTCGTTCCTTGGCCCGGTAAATCCCCCATAATAACGTGGTAGTGTAAACGATTCAGCTGTTGAACTGTCCAGCGATATCTTGCGTGATACTCTCCAGCTCCGTGCACAATGACAATCACACCCTTGGCATCCTTCGCTTCCCATTTCCACATAGAGACCCCCGCTCTCTGTTTTTATTCAATGTTTATTTATGCTGTTTTGCCAAAAAATAGACGCAACTATTGATCCTCCCGCTTTACAAAGCGTGGCGTGATAACAGCACCGTTTGTAATAACAGCCATTTTCTTGAAGCTTTCGTTCTAAATTTGCTTTTTATCTATCTTCTAACGGTTTTATTGTGACGTCAAGGGTAATCACTCATCGTTTCTTTTTTTGACGTTTTTTTGGTAAACTAATGACTATTAGCGGTTGTTTCAACAGATTCTCAGTACGAGTAGCGCAGAGGCGGCGCAACGACGAGATTCGCAGGCGCTGTTTCCCGCACTTTTTGAACATCCTTATTTTTTATGAAAGGAGTTGATCACAAGGTGATATATCCATATAAAGATTTCTCACCAGAGATCGATGAAACGGTGTTTCTGGCAGACGGAGCAGTGGTTACCGGCGATGTATCCATCGGCGAAAAATCAAGCATTTGGTTTAATACGGTGATTCGCGGCGATGTGGCTCCGACTATCATTGGAAAACAAGTTAATATTCAGGATAACAGTGTATTGCATCAAAGTCCAAAGCAGCCGCTCATACTGGAAGACGGGGTGACGATCGGACATCAGTGTCTTTTACATAGCTGCACGGTGAAAAAACATGCGCTGATCGGTATGGGCTCCATCGTTTTAGACGGTGCCGAGATCGGAGAAGGGGCGTTTATCGGTGCTGGAAGTCTCGTAACCCAGGGACAGAAAATTCCGCCGCGAACATTGGCTTTTGGCCGCCCGGCAAAGATCATCCGCAAATTATCGGATCAAGACACCATGGATATGGATCGGATTCGCAGGGAATATGTGGACAAAGGGCAATACTACAAATCGCTGAAGTAATAAACCGGGGACATTCCACTGTGCTGAAGGGAAGGAGCCAGCTTGTTAACCCGAAAATCATCGCTTAAAATATAGGGTACACTTCCTTTCTCTCCTTTCCTGTCCGGCCACAGCAGACGCCTCCAAACAACGGCATAGCTGCATCTCGTATTGACTTCCACTTGTGTCATCCATCCGCCGGTCCCCGCAAAGCTCTTAAGTACTTCCTCCGTGATACCAAGACTCTTGATTATAAAAGAAAATTACCTCCGCCTGCTTTTCATTCACCAGCCAGACGATTCCCTCCCCTGCTGCTCTTCAAGCTTTCCAATGATGCGACCTGATTGAATGTTTTAGCCAACACTGTCTATAATACAAATTTTAAATACAATTGCATGCACAACCATTAATCTGTCAGACAGACGCCTAGGATTCTTTGCAAAATCTTAATAATGTCATTAAACAGTCTTAACGTTTCTTCTTTATTATGAAACTATCTTAATAGAACTCTGAAGGGGGAAGCAACGGTGGAAAAAACACTTCTTTGGATACAAGCACAAGATAGCGCCCTGTTTTGTAAAATCAACCGCAATAAACATATATCGGTTTATCATCAACTGATGAGCATTATTACTCATCTAGGCGGCGCCTATTTCACTATCACGTTTGGAATTGCTGCTCTTTTACTATCCGCCGGTTCGTGGAAAGCCGTCTCACTGCAATCCGCCGCCGCACTGTGTGTAAGTCACGTCATCGTCGCGCTGTTGAAGCGAAAAGTTTGGCGAAAAAGACCGTACCTCATTGTGGATCAGGCATTCGTCATCCATAATCCGTTGGAGGATTCATCGTTTCCATCCGGACACACTACTGCTATTTTCTCATTACTCACTCCATACATGCTGTATTCACCTATATTTTTACCGGTGCTATTGCCGGTGGCAATCCTTGTCGGCATTTCCAGAATCAGCATCGGCCTGCACTACCCGTCCGATGTGCTGATCGGTGCTCTCATCGGCACAACTACAGCTTTGGCTGCCGCCGCCTTTATATAATACGGTGGCAATACGACAGCAAAACAAGGGGGATACTGTTCCATGAAAATCGCTTTATTTACAGATACGTTTGTCCCGCAAGTGAACGGCGTTGCCAGAACACTTTCAAGGCTTGTCCGTTATTTTGATTCCCACAATATTCAATACAAAATTTTCGCTCCGGAATATGTCGATGATAAAGATGTGTATTCTGAGCATATTCATTATTTCACCAGCTTCCGTTTTTCCCCATACCCGGAATGCCGGCTGGCTATTCCGAATGTCGTGAAAATCCGGCAGCAGCTCCAACTTTTCTCTCCTGACCTGATCCATATTGCCACCCCATTTAACATCGGGTTATGCGGCTTGCACTATTCGTTAAAATATCATGTGCCGTTTGTTGCTTCTTATCACACTAATTTCGATCAATATCTCCATCATTACGGGCTAAGCTTTATGAGCAATTGGATATGGCAGTATCACCACTGGTTTTACCGCCATTGCAAACGAATTTATGCTCCTTCCAGACCGACAAAACGACATTTAGAGGAAAAAGGCTTTCAGGATGTGGAAATCTGGAGCAGAGGTGTGGATTGCGATTTATTTTCACCCGGGAAAAACACGGCTTCCTTCCGAGAAAAATACAATTTGAGAAAAAAATATCTTTTTTTATACACAGGACGTGTGGCACCGGAAAAAGATATTCACGTTTTCTCACAGCTTGTGGAGCGATTGCCTTCACCGATTAAAGAACAGACACAGTGGGTAGTTGTCGGAGACGGGCCGGCTTTGCCCGCTTTAAAAGCAAAGCATGGGGACAGCGTTTGTTTTACCGGGTATTTGGATGGAGATGAACTGGCCGCCGTATATGCGGCAGCAGATTTGTTGATCTTTCCTTCATCAACGGAAACATTCGGAAATGTGGTTCTTGAGTCTCTTGCTTCAGGGACGCCGGCTGTGGTAGCCGACAAAGGCGGCGTCATCGACATTGTCGAAGATCAGAAAACCGGATTCATCTGTAAAGAAAAGGATGCAGCTTCATTTTTGAAGGCTATTGAAGAATATGTCTCAGCTTCAGGCGCCGCAAAAAACTCATTACAGAAAAACTGCAGGCGGTACGCATTGCAGCATTCCTGGAACAGCATTTTTTCCAACCTGATTGCGGATTACGAAAAAGTGATACACGAAACTGCAAATAACAATCATAAATCAGCCTGACTGCCAGTCACAGCTGCCTTGGGGATCAATGGCGACAAATCCTCTATGCTTCTACTGTTCAATCAGGAGCCGAAATTTCTTCTTTTGAGATGTGTGGGGAGGAAGTGGACGATCAGACAGCTTCTATCGCTTACCGTACGACCTCTTTGCGGCTCGCTTCGGGCATGATTAGCTTCTATAACGCTTCTTGAGGACATTCGCCAACGCTTCCACCTCCAATTTTATCCTCATAAACTTTTAGAAGTTGTCTTAAAGATCGCTTGATTAGCTTTTAAAACAACACGAAGCAATGAACCCGGCATCACAGAGAATGCTACAGGGGGCTCTGTGAAGAGGGGCTCATTGCTTCTGTAATGGCTCACATCTTTAATAGTTTTTCATTCATGGTGGTAGCTGAAACGGCTAAGGGAGCTTGAAGTCCCCATGCTCTACTTTAATTGCGCACTGTTAAGCGCCTGTTCTTTCAGCACAGCTGCTTTATCTGTTTTTTCCCACGGCAACTCCACATCCGTTCTGCCGAAATGGCCGTATGCAGCCGTTTGCTTATAAATAGGTCTACGTAAATCAAGCATTTTAATGATCCCTGCCGGACGAAGGTCGAAATTGTTTCGCACAACCTCGACAAGCACCTCTTCCGAAACGGCGCCTGTACCGAAAGTATCAACGGAAATCGATACTGGCTGCGCCACGCCGATAGCATATGCCAGCTGCACCTCGCAGCGGTCTGCCAAACCGGCAGCAACGATGTTTTTCGCAACATAGCGGGCAGCGTAAGCCGCAGAACGATCCACCTTCGTTGCATCCTTACCTGAAAAGGCGCCTCCACCGTGGCGGGCATAACCGCCGTACGTATCAACAATAATCTTACGGCCCGTTAATCCGGCATCCCCTTGAGGACCCCCGATAACAAAACGGCCAGTCGGGTTAATAAAATATTTTGTTTGTTCATCGATCAGATCCTCAGGAACAATCGGTGCAATCACATGCTCCTTTAAATCGGCTTTAATTTGTTCCAACGTCACTTCCGGATGGTGTTGAGTGGAAATAACGATAGTATCGATGCGAACGGGCTTGTCGTTTTCGTCATATTCAACGGTTACTTGTGTTTTTCCGTCCGGTCGAAGATAGGCGAGCGTTTCATTTTTTCGCACTTCGCTCAACTTTCTTGCCAGCTGATGTGACAAGGAGATCGGCAATGGCATCAGTTCAGGCGTTTGATTATCTGCGTAACCGAACATTAGCCCTTGGTCGCCGGCACCGATCGCTTCTATTTCCTCATCGCTCATCTGGCCTTCTCGAGCTTCCAATGCTTTATCTACTCCTTGCGCAATATCAGGCGATTGCTCGTCGATGGATGTCAGGACGGCGCAAGTTTCATAATCAAAGCCGTACTTTGCACGAGTATAACCGATATCTTTCACTGTCTCGCGAACGATTTTCGGAATATCAACATATGTTGTTGTGCTGATTTCACCGGCTACTAGCACCAACCCGGTTGTTACAGATGTTTCGCATGCAACCCTGGCATTAGGATCTTTCTTCATTATTTCATCCAAAATGGCATCGGAAATCTGGTCGCAAATTTTATCAGGATGCCCTTCTGTCACTGATTCAGATGTAAACAAACGACGTTTTTCTGCCACAGTACGTACCTCCTCAATTCTGGTCCCTTAAATATAGGATATGTTATTCATACGACGGTACTCGTTTTCCAAGTAGAATGGCAAAAATCACTAAGGAAATGATCTTAAAGTGTTTGTTCAAAAAGGACGCTTTTTATCTTTTTGAACAAACACGAAGCAATGAGTGGAGCCGATGCATTCTTTTCAGACCGGCTGTGAGTGGTTTTCTCGCAGGCGGCGCATCGAGCGGAACATTGCCTTTTTGCACACTTTAATAGTGTTTGTTCAAAAAAGAGAGCATAACAGAACCAAGAAGATCGAGGCGGGCGGACTCGAGCAGCCCATTGCACAACATGCGTACATGAGCAATGGAGCAGCAACGCAGCGAATAGCTTCACAGGCACTGTTTCCCGGACTTTTGAATTTTTTTAAGGATATTCATCCCATTTCCTGTTGTTCGGCATAATAAAAAAACCTTTTCCAGCGAGGAAAAGGAATGGTTCCATTCGCCTTTCACCTCTTATCGGCCAAGACATCATTATGTCTTGCAGGTTAGCACCGTTCATCAATGGTTTTGATGATGGTTGCCGGGCTTCTTCGGGCCTGTCCCTCCGCCGCCTCAAGGATAAGAGTATCCGTTCGCAAAAAGAATAACTGATTTCCATTGATGTGTCAACTAAATTGCGCAGATTTACGGCAAAAAACATTAACGCCAGCACATCCACAGACATGCTCAACACTTCACAAATTTGACAACTTCTTGACGATTTCCTGTAATCCCTATTCACTTCAGAGAGCGTCCCTTATAATATACGTAAGATCCATTGACACTCTAGATTTACAATGAATCTCTCCTGAAGAATCAGCATCTTTTCTACACCACTACTTCTTATGGGATCTGATGATACCTACTTCATTCTTCCATAAAAAATGGAAGTCAGTTCTGCTTGAATTTCTCCAAAGAATTGCTACAACTTTTTTAACACTCATCTTAGCGTTATTCCTACTTTTTATTGGCGATCATTGGCAGTCGTGCTATTTTTCGTGTGTTTTTTCGTGTATTAAAAAAAGCAGAGTGTACGCGCTGAATCCCCAAATAGTATAGACTATTATCGATTATATGCTATACTATTTAACATATAAGGCTGATGATTAGGGGAAAAAGAAAGGAAGATGATCCAATGAGTACAATTCATTATGAAACCGAATTGGAAAAAGTGTTACGAGGAGAAAATGTGCATCAAGATTTACCTGTGGCCCGCTTAATTGAAAAAGCGTTGGAAAGAAAAGAAGGAATACTTACTTCAACCGGAGCGTTCCGCGCTACTACAGGAAGATATACCGGCCGCTCACCGAAGGATAAGTTCATTGTCCGCGAGCGCTCGGTGCAGGATGTCATTGACTGGGGGAATGTCAATCAGCCGATATCAGCAGACATTTTTGAAAGCCTGTACATGAAAGTGCTACACTATTTAAGTGAAAAGGATGAATTATTTGTCCGAAAGGGATTTGTAGGCGCAGATCCTGAGCATCGCCTTTCCATCCGGACACTCAACGAATTTGCCTGGCACAATTTCTTCGTGCAGCAGTTATTTTTACGTCCGTCAGAAGAAGAAATGAATTCTTTTATACCTGAATTTACGATCATCTCTGCACCAGGATTTAAAGCGCAGCCGGAAATCGACGGTACCAATTCTGAAGCATTTATAATCGTTTCCTTTGAAAAGCGCACGATTTTAATTGGTGGTACGGAATATGCCGGCGAAATGAAAAAATCGATTTTTTCAATTATGAATTTTCTTTTGCCTGACAAAGGCGTTCTGCCAATGCACTGCTCAGCCAACGCTGGTAAAGAAGGGGACGTTGCGCTTTTCTTCGGCCTTTCCGGCACTGGAAAAACAACCCTTTCCGCCGATGCAAAGCGGGGTCTCATCGGCGATGATGAACACGGCTGGTCCGATAACGGCGTATTCAATATGGAAGGCGGCTGCTATGCAAAGTGTATCCGGCTGACGGAGGAATCTGAACCTGAAATTTTTGGGGCGATCCGCTACGGCGCCGTCTTAGAAAATGTCATTGTTGATGAAAAAACACGGCAGCCGGATTACGATGACTGCACCTTGACGGAAAACACACGGGTGGCATACCCGATTGATTATATCCCAAATTCGATTTTACCAAGTATGGCAGCCCATCCGACAGCAATTATTTTCCTCACAGCAGACGCGTTTGGGGTATTGCCGCCGATCAGTAAATTATCAAGAGAACAAGCCATGTATCACTTTTTATCTGGATACACCAGTAAATTAGCCGGAACGGAAAGAGGGGTAACAAAACCGGAAGCCACGTTCTCCACCTGCTTTGGGGCTCCTTTCCTTCCTTTACCTGCCAATCGCTATGCTGAGATGCTCGGTGACAAAATCGCCAAGCACGACGCGGAAGTTTTCCTCGTAAACACCGGATGGTCCGGCGGCCCTTACGGGGAAGGAGAGCGGGTGAAACTTAAGCTGACGAGGGCGATGATTAACGCCGCCTTGGACGGAGAGCTTAACAATGTGGAGACGGTGGAGGATCCGATTTTCGGCCTTCACATTCCTGTCCACTGCCCTGGAGTGCCTGACGAAGTGTTGCAACCGAAGCAAACGTGGAATGACAAAGAAGCATATGATGTTAAAGCGAAAGAATTGGCAATGAAATTTAAGAATAACTTCAGCAAATTCGAGAATATTCCGGCACCGATCCGCGCAGCCGGACCGATGATCTAAGCTCTGTCAAAACTCATCCTTTATATAGAGTTTCAAAATAGGTGGACACAACAGCGGCAAGAAGCTCAAGGAGCGGCAGCCGCGAGCAGCACAGGTACATCAAACGTACGTGAGCAACGGAGGGGCAACGCAACGATGCGATTCGCTGGCGCTGTTTCCCGCACTTGTTGAGCCTCCGCTAAAAATAATTCTAAGCTGACTTCAAACTGCCAAACAACGCAGTGCAAGTCAGCTTTTTTTCACTTGCACATCTTCACGTGGCTTTTATTATCTAAAAGGTAAATATCCATGGTATGATTCCCATTTCTTTGAGGAAAGGTAATATATGACTCCTTCTTCCCACAGGAAGACAACTCGATCCTTCCTAGGGAAAACAATTAATTTTTTGACGAAAATGAAGGATTTTTCAAGTTAATTGTCAAATATGATTAAAACATAAGACTAAAGGAGTGGGCATTATGGAGGGTACCAATGTGAAGAAGCCTTTTTACAAGAGATGGTGGTTTATTGCAATTATAGTGATTTTACTTATCGGAGCAATTGCAAATGCCGGTAATGATGAGGAAGCTGCGGATGATGACGCTGACAGTAATGATTTAGAAGAAGTAACAGATAACGATGAGCTAGCAGACGACCCTGTTGAAGAAGAGCCGGAAGAATTAAACGATGAGGATGAAGCAGCGGAAGAGCCAGAAGAACCTGTTCAAGATTCCATAAGCTTTGGCACCGGCATGTTTCTCGTGAATGATGAAATTGAACCAGGTCTATATCGAAATGACGGAGGGATGTTTTATTGGGAAAGATTATCCGGATTTGGTGGAACATTGGATGAAATTATTGCCAACGGAAATCCGTCGGGTATCGCTTATGTAGAAATATTGGAAAGCGATGAAGCATTTTCTTCAAGCGGTTCAGGGGAATGGATTTTGATTGATGATGATTATGAGTTTGAATTACTGACAGCGTTTGGGGATGGACAATACCTCGTTGGAAAAGATATTGCGCCGGGAAAATATAGAAATGACGATGCCACAACGGGATACTGGGCTCGACTCAGCAGCTTTAAAGGAGATTTAGACAGCATTATTGCAAATGACATTGTGGATGGATCCGTAGTTGTGGAAATCTCCGACAGTGATTTTGGGTTTGAAACCTCCGGATCTGGAACCTGGACAAAAATGGATTGATCGTTAGCCGTAAGAGTCTATTTCAAAAGCAAAACTATTTAAAAAAATGCAATGGCGCCGTGCTTGTCTCTTCCGCTGCAAGCACAGCTAAGATGACTATCCGTCGAGACAACTCGATGGGTAAGGCATCGTAGCTTTGCTCGCCGCTGCACGCACGATAGGAAAAAACCACTCCTATCGAGCTTTTAAAAAGATGCGGCGGCTTCGCTCATTGCTTATGGGAGGTGTCTTAAAAGGGAAAAACACCCTTTTGATACACCCCCTTTCTCTTTTAGGCCTGAAAAAAATCTATGGTATGGACAACTATCTTAAGCCAAAAGCTTTTACGTCTCACTAAAAGATGGTAAATTTCAACCGTGCTTTTGGAAATGAAACAACTTTTTTTCGCCAAGCCTCCCTCACTTTTTGCCCACATTCTTTATTTATTCCCGCTGCACCTTTTCTCCGTTTTTATCATACTGTATCACATCAGCGTATACCTATTTTTCAGGAGGTGTTTCGATGCACTGCAACAAATACGGCTGGTTGTTTATTGCAGTTTTTTTTACTGCCACTTTTCTTTCCGCCTGCAGTTCTTCCGATGGTGAGATGACGGATGTCCGGGTGGGGGAAGTGACCCGCTCGATCTTTTATGCACCGCAATATGTCGCCATTTCCCAAGGTTTTTTCGAAGAGGAGGGGCTTAACATTGATTTGACGACAACCTGGGGCGGAGATACGACAATGACGTCGCTTCTCTCCGACGGGATTGATATTGCACTTGTAGGCGCAGAAACGTCGATTTATGTTTATGCTCAGGATGCCAACGATCCGGCTGTCAATTTCGCTCAGCTGACGCAGACGGACGGAACGTTTTTAGTATCTCGCGAGCCTGTCGGCCAGTTTGACTGGAATGATTTAAAAGGAAGTACCTTTCTTGCGCAGCGGGCCGGAGGAATGCCGCAAATGGTCGGCGAGTACGTACTAAAACAAAACGGCATTGATCCGCAAAAAGACCTAGAGTTGATTCAAAATATCGATTTTGGGAACATCCCTTCCGCTTTTGCGTCGGGAACAGGTGATTATGTGCAATTATTCGAACCTACCGCAACACAATTTGAGGAAGAGGGACTCGGTTTTATCATTGATTCCTTTGGAACGCAGTCGGGAAATCTCCCATATACTGTGTATATGTCAAAAGCAAGCTATTTGAAAAACAACGAGGAAACAGTAGAAAAATTCACCCGTGCCTTATATCAAGCCCAACAATGGGTTCAGGAGCAGGCGCCCGAAGTCATTGCCGAAGCGATTCAGGATTTTTTTGAAGATACGCCGCTCAGTACCATCGAACAAGTGGTGGAACGGTATCGTGACCAAGGTTCTTTTGCGGAAAACCCATTGCTTCAGGAAGATGGCTGGTACCTCCTGCAAGAAGTAATGGCGGAAGCCGGAGAATTGCCGATGGAGGTTCCTTACAACGAACTCGTTAACACGGAAATAGTCACTGGAGTCATTGAAGAATAATCCGGGTACAGAAAGAGAGGGTTAACATGGCGTTTTTAGAGCTGAAGAACGTGGAGAAAACGTTTTTTTCCAAAGACTCTTTAAATGAAGCAATCCGCAATATCAGTTTTTCCGTGATGGAAGGAGAATTTATATCCATCATTGGTCCGAGCGGCTGCGGCAAAACTACCCTCCTGTCTCTTATTTCCGGCTTAGTTCTTCCGACAACCGGGAAAATCCTGCTGGACGGCAAAGAAATTCAAAGACCTTCCCCGGAGACGGGCTATATGCTGCAGCAGGACTATTTATTTCCGTGGCTGACCATTGAGGAAAATATTACGATAGGCTTGAAAACGATGGGGAATCTGACGGAAACAACAAGGAAGCGCGCCTTGTTGTTATTAAAACAGCTTGGCCTGGCAGATCATGCGGCTAAATATCCGAACCAGTTGTCTGGCGGTATGAGGCAGAGAGCAGCCCTTGTGCGCATGCTTTCCACTGGTCCGAAGCTGCTGTTGCTCGACGAACCATTTTCCGCCTTAGATTACCAGACAAAATTAAAATTGGAGGACCTTGTTTTTTCAACGATTAAAGAGCATAAAAAAACGGCGATTTTAGTTACTCACGATATCGGGGAAGCACTCGTGATGAGCGACCGCGTCATTCTTCTCAGCCATAGTCCGGGAAGCATACAACGAATTTTTTCGATACCGGAAGAATTGAAAGCATTGATACCGTTTGCGGCAAGAAACCATTCCGCTTACAATAAATGGTTCCAAGAGGTTTGGAAGGAGTTGGAATCTCTTGAAAGAAAAGCATAAGCAGCTTCATCAGCAGTATGTAAATAATTTGACCAAACAAAAACGATATGTTCGGCTGACGCAGTGCAGCATGCTCTTGTTCTTTTTTGTATTTTGGGAAGTGGCTGCCGCGCTGAAATGGATTGATCCGCTGCTGTTCAGTTCCCCTTCCAGAGTGTGGGAGCTGCTCCTGACGCGAATTCAGGATGGCAGCATTGTCACTCATACTTCTGTCACCTTGTCGGAAACAGTGGCCGGCTTCTTGCTCGGAACCGCGCTCGGAACAGTCATGGCCGGATTTCTCTGGTGGTCTCCCTTCCTTTCCAAAGTGCTGGATCCTTATCTTGTCGTTCTAAATTCGATGCCGAAGGTGGCCCTCGGACCGATGTTGATCGTCGGCTTAGGACCGGGCTTCACGTCGATCATTGCAATGGGAGCGCTGATTTCCATTGTTATAACAACGCTCGTTGTTTACAATGCCTTTAAAGAGGTGGATGAAAACTATTTAAAGGTCATCCGGTCGTTTGGGGCAACAAAAAGACAGGCATTTTTTTCCGTCGTCTTCCCTGCTTCCTATCCATCCATCATCTCAACATTGAAGGTAAATGTTGGACTTTCATGGGTCGGTGTTATCGTCGGCGAGTTTTTAGTTTCCAAGCAGGGACTCGGTTATTTGATTGTGTACGGCTTCCAAGTATTCAATTTCACACTGGTAATGCTGGCGCTTCTCGTCATTGCCGTCCTGGCAACAATAATGTACCAGTTTGTGGAGCTGCTGGAGAAAAAGCTCATTCGCCGCCACCATACTTAATGTCACAAAATATTCACGGACCTGGGGTGTGAACATTTTGTTCACACCCCAGGTCCGTACTTCCGCGCAACTTCCTCCAGGCTGTGTTTCAGCACATCGTCCTTCATAATAAAGCTGTATTCCTTATTAATGCGAAGGTTGTTAGGGAGAGCGGCAATCAGTCTCGGTCCTTTCGTTTCCAGGTAATTATCTTTCGTCACAAGCTCCGTTATCGCTGCAAAATAGACGTTCTTTATTACGGTCTCGTTTTTTCCTTCCACTTTGTACTGTCCGATATAATGCAATTCGTTCACTTTTCCCCCGGTTTCCTCATAAACTTCCCGGATCGCTGCTTCCTCCGTTTTTTCACCGGGCTCAACCTTTCCTCCAGGGAATTCCAATCCCCTTGCAGCGTGTTCGGTTAATAGCCAGCGATCCCGATAGCGGCAAATAATCCACACATGCTTCGGCTCCTTTGAAAAGGGATGATCACTTGTGGAAAAAGTAACGGTATTATGATAAAAATCTTTAAACTGATACGAAATAAGGATCACCTTCTTTACAAGGATTTTCTTCTTATTGTTTGCGCAAAAAGGCGTATATAACAGAGCGCCAAGAAGGTCGAGACGCAACAATCACAAAACGCACGCATACTGGAGCGAACGTGAGAAGTAACTCTATAGTAACAAATCAGCACACGAGAAGAAAGGAGATGACAGGGAAGAAGCATCATGCTTTCCTTGCTGTCAGCTTCGCTTCTTCCGCCACCGCCCGTTCATAATCTTCCGGACAATTCATATTGAAAAAAGCTCGTTGGATCAGCGCTTCCTCTACACCGCCCCGCAAAAAATCTTTTTCCGTCACCTCATAAACAGCCAAGCTTCTCAATAAATCCAACATTTTCAACCGATTGTTTTCCAAAGCCCTCTCCGCTTCCGGTAAAATTGTAGACCGATAAACAGCAAATAACGGGTGAATTTTCCCTTTGATTATTGGTACAACGGCATCCGCGTTTACATTTGCTGCGATGCGGATCAGCTCTGCGGTAACCGGCCGTGATAGAAAAGGCAAATCACAGGCAACGACAAGATTGCGGTCTGTGGCAGAAGCGTGAATGCCTGAATGAATGCCGGAAAGCGGCCCTTTGTCTTTCACAATGTCCCCGACGATCCTTCCCCCAAGAAATTCGTACATGTCTTTCTCGTTCGTTGCAAGAAGCAGCTCTGAGACTAAGCCCTGTACCACATCCTTAATCCGTTGTATGGCCGGAACACCGTTGATGTGAAGCAGCGCTTTGTTGACTCCCATGCGGCTTGACTTTCCACCTGCCAAGATGATTCCAGAAATATCCATCGGCAGCTTTCCACTCCTTCCTTATTGCCGCTCCTCGCCGTAGCCTTCTTCATAAGCTACAAAATCGAGGTGGATAGTTTCCAAATCGATAAGAGCAGCCTGTTTATGCTGACAAGCGCTACCCTCTTTCACTATTTTTATATAGTTTCGGCATCGTTTGCACACTTCCATATAGGTGGTTTCATCTTCCTCGATGGCAATATAAAACAAATTGTCGGGATGGTCATCTCCGCAATGAGCGCATGCATGCCGTTTTTGCTGCCATTCCGTTTCGCATCTTGGACAGCAAAAAACAGACGGATGATCGCCTTTCAGTTTGGCGATTCTTGGTGGCTCCCCGCAGCAAGGGCAAATTCCCATAACGTCCATCTCATCAATGAACGGTTGACACACTTTTCCAAGGAAGTGCATAAACGGCCGGAGTGCTTGCTCTGCAAGGAAATGCGGCAGCCACGGTTCAATGCCTTTTTTGGCAGCGAAGTCGGCAAAATAATTTGTATTAAAGGTGATGCTTCCCTTTAGCCACAAACGCAGCTCTTCCTCATCCAGTTCTTCGACAACATGCAACAGGTCCCCCGCTGGTTCAGGAATTTCCCGTTGAATATATGAAGCGATTGTTTTCACCACCGTCCGATACAGGTGCAAAGGAACAGGATTGACTTTTAACTGTGGCAAAACCGGTTTTTCATGGTTCAACTCCGACTTACTAATGTGAAGGTTGATGTTTTTTTCCAAGCTTCCCCTTATCTTGTTTTGTTCGTGGATAATCCCCGCCTGCAATGCAATATATTCCTCCGATACGACATGCTGCTCCACTTTTTCCTCCACTCCTTCACTCGATTATCGCGATTGATAGAAAATGCCCAAGCATATAATAGTATTATTGTCTTTTCCTCTGCCAGTATTACTCTGACGTCTATCCAAAGTCATCGCGCGCTGACACGATGAGACAACTCGCAGCTTCTCAGTGAATGACGGCGCGTTGCTTCGAGATTGTTCAAAAATAAAAAAAACGTGCTTATTGAACAATCACTCTTATTATATCGCTGATTGAGAAAGACTGTCCATGAATCGGATGGCAGAATGCCGAAAAGGTGTGCTTATATTTTCCCAGGAAATACTGTAAAATAAACACACACACTAGTTTAGACAATTGGGGGACGGAAAAAATGAATTATTTTCGTCGGGGCTTAATTGTTGGCGTTTTTTTCATTGCTCTGTTTATTGGTCTCATCTTCTCTCTTCCTGAAAAGTCCACTGACTCGACCGAGCAGATCAGCCGCCAAGAATCGAAAACTGCCGGGGAACATGAGCTTCTGCATCGAAGTCAGCGTTTTCTTGCTGTCGATCTCCTCAGAGACGAAATTGCCGATGTGGACGTCGTTCTGGAAAGATGGCAAAACACCGATCTGGAGGCGCAGCAATGGGGAGAACATGTTGACGGGGTGAAAAATCGGCTGAATACGGAGGAAAAAGTTGTCGCCTTGACCTTTGATGCCTGTGGCGGACCAAATGGGAACGGATATGACGGGGAACTAATAGACTTTTTAACAGAGGAAAGAATCCCGGCAACGCTGTTTATTAATGCCAGATGGATTCAAAATAATCAAGAACGCTTTTTAGCGTTAAGTCGGAATGAGCTGTTTACCATTGCCAATCACGGAACGGATCACATCCCTTTGTCAATGACCGGCTCCACCGCCTGGGGAATTACCGGGACGAATAATGCTGAGGAAGTAATCGCTGAAGTGATTGTGAATCAAGACCTGATATTCAGCCTGACCGGGGAATACCCCACATATTTCCGGTCGGGAACGGCTTTTTATGACGAAATCGCTGTTAAAATTGTGGAGGATTTAGGGCTTACTGTCGTTAACTTTGATATCCTTGGCGATGCTGGAGCAACCTTTACCAGCAGCCAAGTGAGGGATGCATTGCTTTCCGCAGAACCAGGATCCATCGCGCTGCTCCACATGAACCAACCCACCAGCGGGACAGCCGAAGGGGTTAAAAACGCAATACCGTTGCTGCGGGAACAAGGGTTTACCTTTGTGTCACTGGATGACTATCCATTAACGGAATAAACGCAGGGGCTGTGTCAAAAGCCAAAACTATTAAAATAAATATCAGGGCAGAGGCTTCGCTCATTGCTTCGCGGGTGTCTCAAAAGGGAAAAAACACCTTTTGAGACACCCCCTTGTCAACCGAATTACTGGTTGCACGACACGGCTCGCTCCCTCCAAGCACCGAAAAAATTGCCTGATTCACGGGCGGTACGTCCCTGACTAGCGCCGCTGTTTGAACCAGTCGCTTTTTTCCTTTACTCAATGTGTGAAGATGTAGTCCTACGGCAAAAACGGTTTAACAAAAACGTACCGGCTTGCCTCCGCTCATTGATCAGAGGTGTTCGTTCCCCTTTGAACGATCTTGTCAATAAGGCATTACCCATACAATTTCTTGAACGCGGATAAAGAAAGACGCTTCTTTTGTCTGAATGGCAATATGATCCGGTTTCACGTCGGCAAGCTTCCCACGGACACTTCCTTTACTCGTTTCCACTGCCACCGTTCTTCCGAGCATCGACTGCAGCACATGTATGAGAAATGGATCATACAACGATACGTATTCCAACTCGCTGTCATCTCTTTCTTGTTGTCCATATGAATATTGATCGTACATATCCAGTTCCCTCCTTTTCGTCTGGACCAATGTCATAGTATGCCCATTCACCCATAACAGTGTGGGCGGATATCCAGCGGCAAAAAGAAAAGGAAGATAGACACTATCCATTTTCTGTGTATTATTCCTGTACCCCTCGCGAAAAATAATTGTGCATTCCTCCCTGTAAACCATTCTTCCAGATGGAAGTAATGATCCTGCTCTCGTATCGAGCAGCGGAATGTCCCTATTTTAAACACGCTTCTTTCATCTATTAACAGGAATTGCCGCTATTTTCTGTCAGATTGATCATTGTTCCGTTTCTTAAACTTATCTATTATAATGGACTAAAGCAGCATTTTTTTTTTACAAGAGGAGCTCGAAATATCATTAGAGGTGAAATTATGACGAAAAGGAAAAAAATATACTTGCTGACGGGGGGAGCGATCTTTTTAGCTTTATCGATTACCATGCTGGTCTTATATATGAATGATCCTTATACAGAAGTTCCTCAGTCCGCCATCCCCGAAACGAGCCGGGAACCGCTTGAAGAGGATGTTGCCTCAGCGGCAGGGGATTCAATAAACATTGATTCGGAAGAGGAAGCCGCTGGTCAATCAGCAGCAGAAGGTAGCAATGAATCGGACGAGGAAGAGCTTCGCAAGGCTGCCCGCGAGGCAATCAACGGCGTGTCATTAAGCAGATCGACCAGCGACCCGAGTGAGCAAACCTTCTACGAACATTCCTACTTGAATCAATATTATTCAAATATTTTGGGAGAACATCAGATAGAAGAAGAAGCAAACAATGACAGCGCCATGCGGGAAGAAGCGAAATGGGTCGCAAAAGAATTGGTGGCCTGGATAAACATTGCCGCGGAAAAAACACAATTTGCCTACAGCGAAACAGAATTCCTGGAATACGTTGAAAACGAGCATTTGCTTCAGGAGGATGATTCAAGAACGATCGCACTGCTCAATGAACTCAAGTCGGACAGCGAATCATTATATATTCGTCATTTAGAATTTCAGTATTTAAAATCGTTTATATGGAGTAAAACGCAGGAGCAGCTGAAGCAGGAAAACGAGCAGCGGGACGGAGAAACGGAAGAGGATTATCTTTACCGGCTGTACCTCGCTTTCGAGGATGAGGTCATGTCTTCTTTACTGGAATCGTATCCGGAACTGTCGCAAAGTGAAGGGTAGGAAGTGGTTGTCTCGTAGGATCAAAAACAGACCTTTTGAGACAACCACGAAGCAATGAGCAGAGTCGCTACTCCTTTTAAAAGCCTTGAGATGAGTGGTTTTTTTCCTCTCAAGGCGAGTAAGCGAACGAAGCCATTGCCGCCTCTATTTAGGCTTATAAGAGACGCTCCCTTTTCTTAAGGGTGAACGTAATCGGCAAAATTCACTTTGAAGCGCAAATGGCGATTGGCGTTGAGCGGATCGCTCACCTTCAGGTTACCGCCGGCATCCAGCGGCAAGTCAGACACCCTGAAGTAGGCCACTTTTTCACTGCCGTTTCCCCTTGTCTCTTCATAAACCGGCTGCACCGCCTCCTCTCCCTCCTCGAAGGAAATAGTGTATACATACCCCTGATTATTACGAAAACGGACAATAAACGGTAGAAATTCATCCATTAAATCATTACTTGCCTCGGAAATGGAAATCACTCGGTTAAATTGGTCATACGTCTCCCGCGCCTTGTTTAAAATCGATAAATAAGGGGACTCAATATAAGCCAGAATCACATCATCAGCTAAATCGCCTTCCTCTTGCCTCACCGGCAGTAAAAAATTCTCAATTGTATCCAGGGAAGCTACTCCTTTTTTGATGGCAGAACGAATTCCATCCTCATCAAGATAATAAAGATAGTCCTCGTTATCAAACGAGTAAGTTAACGGCGACTCCTCTTGTTCCTGCCCTAGTGTGAAGCCGATATTTAACTGATTGAGAAGCAAAAACGTACTAATGAGGACGACGCACATGATGGAAGTTATTATCAGCATTTTTTTCAGCATCTCAGCATTCCTTCCTTATTTACTCATAGCAGAACATAACGAAAAGATTTGCAGGCAAATGTTTCCCGGACCTGTTGAACATCCTCTATTATACATTTTTCGACGTAAATCGTCCTGTGCCTTTTAACCAAATAATTGTCAACGTGATTCTTTTATCGTGTGAGCGACCGTTAGGAATAGCGTAGCAAATAAAGTTTTGCATGAAAAAAGGCCAGATGATTACCTGCAATATTGGTTGATGATCAGCTAGTGAAAGTCAGTAGCTTTCCTTCAAATGAAGAGTTTGCAGCATTGTTCGATGTAAACCGGAGGACTTAACCGAGAAGCCTTCTATATTAAAAAGGAGGTGTCTCAAAAGGGTGTTTTTTCCCTTTTGAGACACCTCCGAAAACAATCTTCTTTTGTCTCGCCAGGATTGGTTTCACCGATTTCCAAATGTAGATTGTTCCCCTTCCTGCTCCGTTCCCGTATAATCCATGATTTTTTATCTGCTTTTAACGAGCATCTGAACCGCTTCTTCAATTACTTTATCCCGTTCCGCTTCAGTTTCCACTTCTTTCCGCAAACAAACCTCCAAATTTTTCGCTACGATATAAGCTGTTGCCCGATCGACTGCCGACCGAATCGCCGTCATTTGCGTGATGATATCTTTACAATCTTTTTCTTCCTCCATCATCCGCAGGACACCGCGTACTTGGCCTTCGACACGTTTCAAACGATTTTTCATTTCAGCTGAGTATTCCGCCATCTTAACACCTCCTAAACCTATCTGGTTCCAGTGTTTAATTGATATGAATAGTATATACCCTCTTAGGTATGAGGTCAAGCTCATTATTCCGATAAGAATAATAACATAAACTTGAAAGACAGCATTTAAGCGCAGGATGATGCTTACGGTTCAAAAGCAAGTCGCAAACAGTCTTTGGCGAAGCCTTTCCGTTTATCCAACATCCGCGAAACTGTATTTCTCAGAGAGAAAGACAAGATGAATGAGAATTGCTTCTAAAGAACGCAGTAACCGCTAATACCCCTCTTCGTTCAAAACCTCCAGCAGGAGATCCGGGCGATCGGTGACAATGCCATCTGCGCCTAATTTCAGGAGCTCTCGCATTGTCTCTTTATCGTTAATTGTCCAATAATGAACATCCATGCCAAGACGTTTGGCACCCCGGAGCAGTTTTTTATCCTTTAAATTAAATCTGCCTTCCTCCGTCGGTATCTGGATAGCATCCACGCTTGGACGATACAGGCCGTTTAAAAATAATTTATGGTATATGACGAATTTCCTTATTTCCTCTCTTCCGCCGCTCACCGCTGTTTTTCCTTCTGAAACCTGCATATAGGAATCAATCATTTCCTGATCGAAGGAAGCGATTAACACTCGCTCGTGCATACGATATGTTTCAATCAACTCCCAGAATTTCTCAATCATAGGCTGATATAATTTCGGATCATTTGTTGCTTTCAATTCAATGACCATTTTCATTTCATTGAATTCCGCAAATATTTCCTCCACCGCCGGTATTGTAATTCCTGCTCCGCGATAGCTGTATTCCCCGTGCAAATCCTGAAAAGAATAACCGGCATCCAACGATTTTATTTCCGCCAGCGTCAACTCGTTGACACGGCCGTTACCATCCGTCGTTCTGTCCACCGTGGCATCGTGGATGGCAACGAGATGACCGTCCTTCGTCATGTGAACATCAAATTCAAGGACATCCGCTCCAAGCTCACGCGCTTGTTCAAATGCCGCCAATGTATTGGAAGGCGCCAGGTGCTCTCCACCCTGATGAGCGATGACAAGCGGACGTTCATTGTCAAAAAACGGATGATCCGGCCGTTGCGGTACAGGCAGCAAATACACCATCCCCCAGACAACGAGAATCACTCCTGTAAGAATGGCTAGCTTGCGCAATGCTTTTTTCTTCTTTGGCCGCTGCGTTAAATTGACAACCGAAACTCGCATAGTCTGAAGCCTCCATATTATTTATTGGACAATCTTCAATGATACATATGAAGCAATTCAACATTTATGCCTGAAAACGCTCCAACTTCGGCAGGAGCGAATTTACCGCACAGCATTAGTTTTATGTTAAGCGCAGCAACGATAAAAAAACTCCCTGGAAACAGCAACAGCTGTAACCAAGGAGTGAACCATTCTGTATAAGAGGAAGCTCAAAAAGGGCGGGAAACACAGTGCTTGCGCTCCTCTATTTTTTTGCCCCTTTGCCGCCGCTCAACTTACCGAGGGAAAACAGGTTGGAATCGATGGAAAACATCAGACTTTCCCGCTCCCGAGCGCGCTTCAGGGCAAGCTGGATTAAATCGTCCGCCAGTTGTTGATAAGGCTTGCCCGTCGGTTCCCACAAATAGAAGGACAACGATCCTGGAATCGTATTTATTTCATTAATGTAAACCTTGTTTGTGTCATTGTCGATCAGAAAATCGATCCGCGACACACCGCTACAGCCTAAAACTTGAAACGCCTTCACGGCGATTTCCTGGACTTCTTTCGTTTTATCGCCACCGATCTCTGCCGGAATGATCCGGTTCGTCGATTCCATGCCTTTGCTCGCACCGCCGCTTTTTCCAGATCCGCCGGCATATTTGTCTTCATATGATAAAATCTCATCATTTCCTAAAACTTGCTCACAGACAGAAGCGTCCGCCGACTCATAATCACCTAAAACAGAACAATTCACCTCGGTCATGTTCTGAACCATTTTTTCCACGACAATTTTTGCCGCGAAGGTGGATGCCAACTCAATCGCTTCTTCCAGCTCATCGAGATTCGCCGCTTTGCTGATGCCGACGCTGGAACCGAGATTGGCAGGCTTGACAATGACCGGATAGCCGAGGCTGTCTTCGATTTTTTTCACCCATGCCTCCTGATCATGATTCCATTGAGAGGAATAAAACCAGACATAGTCCAGTACAGGTATACCGGCTTCACGGTAAACATGCTTCATGATCACCTTATCCATTCCGGTGCTGGAGGATAAAACGTCACAGCCGACATACGGCAGTCCCAAGAGCTCTAAATAGCCCTGAAGTACTCCGTCTTCCCCAAACGTTCCGTGAATGACCGGAAAGGCGACATCAATTTCGTTTATATAGGCCTTGCCAAATTTCGGCCGCGGCTCTTTGTTTACGATCACTTGATTGCCGTTCCGCGTCAGCTGAATTTTCTGTGACTTGCCGAGGAGCGCCGACAGATTTTTGTATTCCTCAATATCGAGCATCGCATCGCCTGTATACCATGTCCCATCCTTTGAAATATAGAGGGGAATAATCTCGTATTTTTCCTTATCCATATTTTGGATTGCTTGTAATGCGGAGATGACGGATACTTCATGTTCCACCGACATACCGCCATAAATAACCGCTACTCTCGTTTTCATAGAGACACCTTCCTATTCGTTAAAAGTATCCGGCAAATCATTTTCCAGCAGAACGATCGTTTTCTCCTTCGCCACCTGATGCATATGAGAAATCGCATCATTTAAATGCTCTGCCACATAATACTGTGCTTCAGGATAGTTCACTTCCTTCAAACCGTCCTGCAGCGGCTTTGTCTGCCGTTTTCCTACTAAAATAATATAATCACATTTTGCAGCAGCGTACATTGCCCACTCTTTGTTGAGTTCATACTCCTTTTCGCCAAGCTCAATCATTCCTGGTGTTACGAGCATCTTGAAGCCGTCCATACTTCCAAGGACATCGACGGCCATTTTCGAACCGACAGGGTTGGAATTAAAGCTGTCATCGATGATCGTAATCTTTCCGGAAGTACGCTTTAGCTCAAGGCGGTGAGGGACAGCTTCCAGATTGCGGATCGGCTTGATCATTTCCTGCAGCGTCATCCCCATTTCCAAAGCGATGGCGATTCCGGCGAGAATATTGTACACGTTATGCTCACCAAGCAGCTTCGTCCGGAAAGTCTGCATCTCTCCCGTCTTCAACACAACGGTAAAGTCCATTCCTTTGTTGCTGTAGGAGATATCCTTCGCCCGGATATCCGCCTCCTCCGCTTTCATACCGTAGTACACTTTTCGGCATGGATTTTTCGGTTGATACGACATAATGTTTTCGTCATCCATGTTTAATACACCGACGCCGTTCTCGGGCAATGTTTCAATAATCTCATGCTTCGTTTTTTGAATGTTTTCAAGGGATTTAAAGGTTTCCAAATGCTGCTCCCCGACGGCGGTGAGCACGCCGTAATCCTGCTCTGCCAGCTCGCAGATTTCTTTGATATCCCCGGTTTGCTTCGCGCCCATTTCGGCGATAAAAATTTCATGATACGGCTTCAATTGTTCCCGAACAGTCCGGGTAACTCCGAGCTTTGTATTATAGCTTTCCGGCGTCATCAGCACGTTAAACTTGGAAACGAGAATCGCATGCATGAAGTGCTTGACACTCGTTTTTCCAAAGCTGCCGGTGATACCAATGACCTTTAAATTTTTGGAAGCACGAAGGCGTTTTTTCGCATCACTAAAATAATATTCGTTAATTTGCTTTTCAATGGGCAGGTTGATGGTGTTGGCTAACAGCAGCACATAATAACCCATAACCAGTGATATCGCAAGCAGGGCGATGCTGTATGCATCCGGCAAAAAGAACGCGACGGCTCCGAGAATGCCGTAAACAATGAACGTCGTTACCAGCAAGCGTTTTACCCTTGCCGTATACACAAGCTTCTTTTTTTCCGTCGTTTTTCCGCGGATCAAAAAAAGCACGATAAATGTGAAGACCGCTGAAAGCAACGTCAAATAGGCATTGCCGATAAAACTTAATAGGACGGGGACAGCCAATAAGGTGTCACGCTTTTGAAAAACTTTTGTACGATTGCGGGAAATCCATAGCAAATACCGTTCGTTTCGGTAAGAGTTAAGCTGGAGCATATGCACGCTTTTTATCATCTTTGCCGCTACCGGCAACATCCAGATCAAAATCATGATTATCTTCATCATCGTTATCATTCATTGCAACCCTTTCTGTCCTTTTCTAAAAACTTATCCACGATGACCAAAAACTGATGCATCTGGTCCAAATAAGCAAAGTGACCAGCATTTTTCAAGACTACCAAGCCGGCATCAGGTAGCAGTTTTTCCATGAGCTCTCCGTCGGATACAGGCGTGTCCGTGTCGTTTTCACCCCATATCAACAGAACGGGAACATTGATTTTCGGCAGGGCATGGCGCCAGTCTTCGTTGACGACTCGCACCATCGTCTGCTGTACCACCCCGCTGGAATTTTTGTAATCTGTTGAACCTAACATCGATTTCACTTTTGTCAATAATTCATCTCTTTTTTTATTGATGATCGGCAGTCTGAGCAGCTGTTTTGCTGCTTTATACAAATATACCTTAAAGTAATATTTCGCCTTACGCTTCGGTTTTATGCCTGCGCTGTCCACTAAGATCACTTTGCGGACATCGCCGAATTTCGCTGAATAGCAGATGGAAACCCGCCCGCCGTGAGAGTGACCGACAAGAATCGGTTTTTCTATTTCAAGCTTCTCGATAAATTCCCGGAGAAAATCTGCAAAGTTCTCCGTTCCCCATGCTTCCGGCGGCTCCTGACTTTCGCCGAAGCCCGGCAAATCCAGCGTATAGACTTGATGAAACTTCGCCAGGTGCTGATGAACCGGGGCAAATGCCTGAATGTTGGCTCCCCATCCGTGAAGCAATATAACCGGCGTTCCTTCGCCTTCAACGATATAATGCAATTTCATATTTTGAATTGTAATGAACATTTCATGAGCTCCTTACTATAGGATGTTCAAAAAGTCCGGGAATCAGCGCCGGCGAATCTCTTCGTTGCGTTGCCGCTCCGCTGCTCGCGTACGTCCTGGGTACGCTCCGCTGCTCAAGCCTGCCGCGCCTTGACCTTCTTGCCGCTGGGATGTCCTCCTTTTTGAACACATATTTTTTTGGGATGTTTATTGTGTATTCACTCAGATCATGATTGTGAATTTGCAGAAAAGTTCATTGATTTTCCTTTAACATTTTAGGATTATCACCATTCTTCATCTTATCATATTTCCTCCCTGTCTTGCTTATATATTTATCGTGTTTTTTCAAAAGGCTGCTGCAGAGGTTGTCAAAAAGGACCGGGAAACAGTGCGGCAATCTCAACTAAAAAGGCAGCGCTTCGCTTTTTACATAATTGGCAAGTAAATTGCCAACGATAGATGAAGAACATAATGATGAAAAAGAGTACAAACCACCAAGCGGAAGCAGCAGCGGTATTTCTCCAGAACACTCCCCGCCAATTTCGGTTGAAAACCGCCGTCTGCGTTTGCAGCCGGAACGTTACAATCATGATGGGAGGAAGGAAGCAATGAAGGCTGTGACATATCAAGGAATCAAGGATGTGCAAGTAAAAGAGGTGCCGGATGCAAGGCTGGAGAAAAACGACGACATTCTCGTTAAAATCACCAGCACTGCCATCTGCGGTTCTGACCTGCATTTAGTGCATGGCATGGTGCCGAACTTTCCCGAAGGCTACATCATCGGACATGAGCCGATGGGAATCGTGGAAGAGGTCGGACCTGAGGTAACGAAAGTGAAGAAAGGAGACAGGGTTGTGATCCCCTTCAATATTTCCTGCGGGGAATGTTTTTATTGCACACACGACTTAGAAAGTCAATGCGATAACGCAAACCCGAACGGCGAGGCCGGCGCGTATTTCGGTTATTCCGATACATTCGGAGGGTATCCCGGAGGTCAAGCCGAATTGCTGCGCGTTCCATACGGTAATTTCACGCCGTTTGTCGTACCTGAAAACTGCGAGCTGGAAGATGAAAAACTGCTGTTTTTATCCGATATCATCCCGACAGCCTATTGGGGAGTGGAGCAGGCAGATGTAAAGCCGGGGGATACCGTCGTCGTTCTCGGCTGCGGCCCAGTCGGGCTGCTGACGCAAAAATTCGCCTGGATGAAAGGAGCAAAAAGGGTGATCGCAGTCGATTATGTCCAGTACCGTCTGGAGCATGCCAAACGGACAAACCGTGTGGAAATTTTTGATTTTTCCAAGCATGACGATCTCGGCTCCCATATAAAAGAAATAACGAACGGCGGCGCTGATTCCGTCATTGATTGCGTCGGAATGGACGGAAAAAAAACAGTGATGGAAATGGTGGAAACAGCGTTGAAAATGCAGGGCGGCGCTCTCGGACCGATCATTCTTGCAAGCCGTATTGTCCGGAAAGGCGGAACGGTAAGCATCGTCGGTGTATACGGATCAGTATACAATGCGTTTCCCTTAGGAGATTTTTTTGCCAGAAATATTACGTTAAAAATGGGACAAGCTCCCGTCATCCATTTTATGCCCGAGCTGTATAAAAAAATCGTTGCCGGACATTTTGATCCGACGGATATTATTACTCACCGGCTTCCGTTGGATCAGGCGGAATACGGCTACGATGTATTTGATGAAAAGCATGATGACTGCATCAAAGTCGTTTTAAAACCGTAAGTCCCTGCGACAGCGTCAGACATCCTGAAATCAAATAACAAATAATTGCTGCTTTGGAGGGAAACATGAGCGAACAATGCTTTTATTGTCAAGACGAAATCGGCGAAAATAAGCGATACGCATTGTTTATTAAGGAAAACGATGCCCTTGAAGTTCCCCTTTGTCCAGAATGCTATCAAGAGTGGCTTGAGGGGATAAAAGAATGAACTCGTTTCAGCAAGTGGAAACAGCGGGGAATCAGGTGGAGGTGATACTCCACCTGATGAAAATCACAACTACGCTGTTACTTAAGAAGTTGGGCTTCTGCTTTCATCAAGATAAAACCCTGGTACCGCAAAGGTGTACTGACCTTTACGCCACCAGGGCTAAATTAATCAATCATCTTGTCTCGTTATTCTTCCGTCTCGGTTTCCTCCGCCGTTCTTGTTGACTTTCGTCTTCTGACGCCAATGGAGATGCCGGCGGACAAAACCGCAAACAGTCCGACAAGCGTTCCGGCAAACAATGTTGTGTTTTCAAGGTATTTGCTCAGTAAGCTCTTTTCGGCGATTTCAAACGGCAAAGAATATATTGTTTCATTGCCGGCCTCGTCAAACGCGGTAACCACCACTTCATATTCGCTGATAGTCGAAAGCCTCGTTCGAAGAATTTCATTGCCATCTTCTTCTATCGTTTCTCCGTTAAAGAGTTCTCCGTTTATCGTGACCGACTGAATAGTATCATTCGGATTGTCCAATCGAATGCTCAAGTCTACCGGTTCATAATAAGTCCCGTTGCTTTCAACACCTTCGTAAACTACCGCAGGCGGCGTCATATCAATCACGAATTCAACCGACAGCTGGGTGATGTTGCCTGCTTTATCCTTGAGCTCAAAGTAAAGAACATGCAGCCCTTCCTGTTCGATCGGTTCTCCGATTGTATACGGCTGGCCGTTCAACGTCATCGCAATAATTTCATACGGACTTAAGCTTTCGATGATAAAATCAGGGAGTACGTGCGTATTAAAGTAAAGGTTGGACAATGGCTCAACAAAGCGGATCACAGGCGCCGTCTTATCGACGGTAAACACGATCGTCCTTGAGCTGACATTATCGGCAAGGTCAGTAATCATGGCCTTTAGTACATAATCCTTTTCCTTTTCCAACCGGGTCCCGTTGATAAACGTCTCGTCGTTCAAGGTGACTGACGTTCTGCTGTTGTCCAGATTCCTGTCAAAGTAAGTAACCACAGGAGCAATATCATTGTTAAAAAATCCATCGATGACTCCTGTTATTTCCAGCATCGGCTTGGTGATATCAAGGGTAAAGCTAATATTCAACGTTGTCTCGTTCCCGGCTTTATCCACCGCCTTCACCACGTAATGATAAACCATATCCTTTGATGCAGCTGGAATTCGGCCGGTGACGTCGGCGCCATTTAGTCTGACGGAGACAATTGTATCTTCCGACTCCGCTAAAACAAAGTTCGGTGTGAAAATTTGATTAATATATTCGCCGTCTTCAATGACTCTGCCATCCGCGCCCATAATCGGCGTTATTTCCGGTGGAGTTTTGTCAATCGTGAAGGCAACGCGTTCTGTGGACGTGTTCCCGGCTTTATCGATTGCCTCTACTTCAATGACATACACTCCCTCCTGCCGGAAGGTGTGCTGCAGCGTTGCCGTGTTCCCGTTGATTTGGAAGCTGCCGACATTGTAGGCGGCGCCGTTTCGCGTCACCGTAATCCGGTTAACTTCCAAGTTCGTATCAATGATATTTACTTGCACTGGGCGGTCGGTGTTGTAATAGGCATCGTTTTCGACTCCAATAATTTCAATCTCCGGATTCGTCTTGTCGATCGTGAATGTCACCTTTTGGGATACCGGACCGTTGCCCGCTTTATCCGTAGCCGTAATGTTAATGGTATATAGCCCGTCCTGCGTAAAGCTGTGACTCAGGCTCGACAGCTTCCCGGTATTTCGCCATTGCCCCATGTTATATGGCTGATTATCCCTCGTGACCTGAAGAACCACATCGTTTGTTTCATAGTTTAATTCATCGACAGACACGGTTACCGTTTTATCCGTCGGATTGAAGGAACTGTTTTCGACTCCGTCAATGTTGACGACCGGGTTTGTGCTATCGATAACAAAGGCGATCGGCTCATGTACGGTTTTATTGCCGGCCTTGTCTGTTGATTCGAATCGCAAAACATAGTTTCCTTCTTCCTTGAAATGATGGCTTAAAGCAGCGGACGTTCTCGAACCGGACTGCAGCTTTAGTGAACCGATATTATATTCTCTTCCGTTTCTCGTCACCCGCAAATTTGTTTTTGACAAATCGATGGTCGTGTCAACAACGCGGAAGTTCACCGTCTTCGCTTTATAATGTTCGCCGTGTTCCACTCCGGTAATGCGCAGCTCCGGCTTGACTTTGTCAATCGTAAACGTCACGCTTTCTCCGTCTGCTCTATTGCCGGCGGCATCCGTGGCGGACACATGCACGGTATACTCAAAATCTTCGTCAAACGTATAGTGATTCCTTGATTTTACTCCGGTGTTATCCCACTTTTCGGTATACCGGCGGACGACGGCTTTCGTCACCGGATGTTTTTGGACGACTTCCACCTCCACATTGTTGTTGGCAAAGTTCGTCTCTGTCACTTCCACCGAAATCCGCTGATTTTCATTATTGTAGCGCGGAACGTCGCTAATATTGATTTTCGGCTTCGTATTATCTATCGTGAAGCTCCGTTTTGCTTCTGTCCTGTTTCCCGCTTTGTCAACGGCAGTGACTGTTACCTCATAGTGTCCGTCCCCGCTCGTCTTGTCGAAAGGAAGAATTAGGACCGACGTTTCTCCGGTGTTTTTCCACTCATCAAAACGTGGGTCGGTGTAAGATTTACCGTCTTTTTCCACGCGGACCTCCACGGAATTTGTCTCAAAATAACGCTCTTTCACTTCTATCCGGATGTTTCCTTTTTGAACAAAGCCGTTGTTGGCAATTCCCGATAGCGAAATTTCCGGTGCAGTTTTGTCAACGACAAAGGTCATCGCCTTTTCCGTCGGCTGATTTTTCACTCTGTCTTGGGATTTTACAACAAGCTCATACGTCCCTTCTTCGGTAAAGCTGTGTGAAAATTGTGCTTTCGTATCGGACAAGCTCTCTTTTTTGAATTTCCCGCTGTATCCTGTCCCGTTGCGCTTCACTTCAATAGACGTGTTGTCCAAATCAAGGGTCGTGTCTTCAACAGTGATCACAACGTCCCTGTTGGTGCGATAATGCCTGTCTGTTCGCGCGCCGCTAATGTCGATCACTGGTGAAACGGTATCCAAAGTAAAGGCCATCGTCTCATGTACCGCCTTGTTCCCCGCTTTATCCGTGGATTCCAATTTAATAACATAGCGGCCGTCTTCGTTAAACGGATAGCTGTTGGTAGCTTCACGGTCATTGATCAATTCCAGCGGCTCCAGATTTAGCTTCGTCGTTTTTCCATTGATATCCGTTTTCGTCACGGTGAGGACTGTTTTTTCTAGATCCAGATTCTCATCCTTCACACGGATCGTTACTTGGTCACTGCCGATAAGGTGCTTGCGATACTCCTTGCCGTTTTCGACCCCGTCAACAGAAAGCTGCGGTGCTTTTGTATCATTGATGAAAACCACGGTTTGCGATTCCCTGTTGCCTGCTTTGTCCGCCGCTTCTACCACCAGTCGGTATACTCCGTCTTTTTCAAAAGTATACTCGCCAGTCATTTTGGACTCGCCGTCCATTTCAAGCGGAATATCCGCATCCACGACTTTCCACTGCTCCCCGTCTTTGACGCTGACAATGATATTTACCGCCTCAGGGACGAGAGTAAAGTCCTCCACTGTCACATATGCTGTCGGGGTGTTGTAATAGCTGTTGTTTTTAACGCCGGTAATCGTAATCTGCGGATTTGTTCTGTCTATCGTAAACGTTAGCGGGTCCGGCTCAATTTTCCGCTGATTCCCCGCTTTATCCACCGCTTCCGCAACGATTTCATAGACAGCGTCGTGGAAATCGTCTTCGGAAAAAGCGTACGTATAAAAAACGGAGTGATCACTTGTTTCTGTCAATTGAAAATCCTCTGTATTAAGAAAATCTTTCCCGTTCTTTGTCACGTGGATTACCGCCGGTTGTGCGGATTCGAGATTGGCATCTGCTACAGAAATTTTCAGCTCGGGCAAAGTATTGTATGCCCTGCCGTCTTGCACTCCATGAACGATCAGATCCGGCTTCGTCGTGTCTACCGTGAGGAAAAACGGATCGAGGACATATGTTTTACCGTTCCTGCCAACTTCTTTCACGGTTGTGCGGAGCTCATAATCCCCGTCGTTCGCGAAAGGGATATCGATGTTGATGTTTTTTTTGAAAAAACGCGGATTTTCGGTGACTTCATCGACCAGTTCACCATCCTGATAAATCGCCACTTTCACTTCATTAATAGAGATACCGTTTTTAACATTCAAACGAATCGTATCGTTTTTGGTAAAACCGCCGTTGACAAGCTCTCCATCGCTGTCGGACATGCTCCAGTTTACACCGTTGATGTTGATAAAAAACGGGACTCTCAGCTCCGGAGCCTGGTTACCTGCTTTGTCACGGGCATTGACAATGAGCTCGTAATCTCCTTCATTTTCAAAGTCGGCCGTCAAGGTCAGCTTTGCGGCTTCCTCTGTTACCGTCCATTGGTTGGATTGCTGTTCGCCATCCTTCATCACCTGAATATCAACATATTCCGCTGCGTAATTGACATCTTCGACAGCGAGCTTTACCGTAACCTTGCTATCAAAGTAGCTACCTTCCAAATTCTCGGGACTGGTAACGCTGATCGTCGGCGCCTGTGTATCCCGTTCAACGTGGAAATTGCTTGTAAATACCGGTATCCCCCACTCATTATCCTCCAGCATTTCCAGCGATACTTCCAACGAGCCGTCGCTGATTTCTCCGGAATCATTTGTCGGAACCGCTATCTCCACGGCATACTTGCCCGTAAACTGCTGAACGATTACTTCCTGCTCGTCATTCTCATCTTCCCGCTCCGGGGCTTCCTCCTCATCGGGGGCTTCCGCATCCTCTTCATTCTCCGCCCCGGTTCGCTTCCCGGCGCTTTCATCGTGTTCGTCCTGATCAGATGCCTCCGGCTCTTTTGGCGTTTCCACTTCTATGTAAATCGGACGAATCGTGATATTGGAAGCAGCAATTTCCGACTCGTTGAAGGTTGCTGTCAGTGCGAACGGCAGTATCGTTTCATCCATTGCTTCGCTATAGTCGTTGCTTAAATCGATTTCAAAGGAAACGGGGCTGTCTTGAAAAAACCATTCCTTGGTAAACTCGTCGGTGATGTTCCATGCTTCTTCTTTGTAAATAATTTTTCTCTCTGCTCCGTCTAGTGAAAAAACCTTTCCGCTCAGTATGATTACCGCGAACACAACTACCACGGAAGTAAACCATTTCATATAGCGGTTTCTCCGGTAATAGTTGACCACCTTTGCAGTCATTCATTTATTCCCTCCCTTTTCAAATTGTCGTTTTCGAATGAATGACGATGACTTCCGCTTCTTTTTTAAAGTAATTGCCAACAAGCGCTTCTTCCTCTTCATCCAGCAACGTGGTTTCATCGTCCGTTGCCGTTAGTAATACGGTCTCTTCCTCAGCCAGCAACACGGTTTCTTCTGCAGCCTCTTCGAGTAATTCTGTCTCATTCTCAGCCAGCAGCTCGGTTTCTTCTGCAGCCTCTTCGAGTAATTCTGTCTCATTCTCAGCCAGCAGCTCGGTTTCTTCTGTAGCCTCTTCGAGTAATTCTGTCTCATTCTCAGCCAGCAGCTCGGTTTCTTCTGCAGCCTCTTCGAGTAATTCTGTCTCATTCTCAGCCAGCAGCTCGGTTTCTTCTGTAGCCTCTTCGAGTAATTCTGTCTCATTCTCAGCCAGCAGCTCGGTTTCTTCTGTAGCCTCTTCGAGTAATTCTGTCTCATTCTCAGCCAGCAGCTCGGTTTCTTCTGCAGCCTCTTCGAGTAATTCTGTCTCATTCTCAGCCAGCAGCTCGGTTTCTTCTGTAGCCTCTTCGAGTAATTCTGTCTCATTCTCAGCCAGCAGCTCGGTTTCTTCGTTCACCTCCGCGTGCAGTGCCGTTTCGTCGGAATCTCCCGAAAGCAGTGCCGTTACCTCCATTTCTTCCTCCAGCAACAACCTCCTGCCGGCTTCCGGTGGCAGCAGCTCGGTTTTCCAAGGGGGCGTTCCCGGCGGTTGCGGCATTTCCGCAGCCGCTGCGATCGAGCTTTCCGTGATTTTCTTTTTTAGTTTGATTTCCGACGAAGTTCGCTTGTCTGTTCTTTTCGTATCCACCGGCCTTGCTGCTGAAAACGGTATTCTCTTTTTCATAAAACCAGATCCTAATAAATCCATGATCACAAGCCAAATTTTTAATTTTATGAAAATGATAATTGCTATAAGAAGGGTGATCGTTGCGCCTGCCATACCTCCGTAAAACATGATTTCATAGGTCAATTCAACACCCCTCCTTACTGTTCGATAAGTCCGAGATTTTTGAGCCTTCGGATCAGCCGGTCAAAGCCGTCGTCTTCTGCAGCTGTACTCAGTTGTCTTGCTTCGTGAAATAAAGCGACCGCCTCGTCGTAATTCCGCTTATCTTCCGGCTTGTTTGCTTCCAGATCCAGCAGCAGATTTATTAATCTCACATACGGCCCGGGACTTTCCGGATACTCCTCAATGACGGCACGAAATTGTTCTGCAGCCCAGGAATACTCACCCATCTGCTGATAGATGGCTCCTATCCTGACCTTGATTTCTTCCTGATTGGCAGCGTCTAAGTCCAACAGTACAAAATAATATTCAACTGCTTCTTCATAATCGGCTCTTGCCTCCGCCTGATCTGCGGAGTTCGTAGCTCTGCTATGGTATGCCTGTGCCAGTTTATATGTAAAATCAAGATCGTACCGGTATTGCATTTCTTCACTGTCAAAGCGGTTGACGATATCCTGCGCTTTCAAAACCAGTTCAATCACCTTCGTGTTTGCTTCCGGTAACTGTGCTTTGTAAGAGCTGTAAATATTGGCGAGCGCATTGTAGTTATCGATTTTTTCCCTCGTGTTCGGCAGGCTATCATTGTAGCTTTCAAAGGCTAGGAGATCCTCGGTAAACACCTGATAATCGATGTTCATCTGGCTCATCGTGGTAGCAAGTGTTTTATAGTACTGCACCTCCGGAATTTCCTCTTCATCGACCTGCTGAAAGTATTTCAATGCATTCAAGTAATCTTTTTTTATATCAAAATAAGTCATTCCTACTTTGTACAGCACGCTGCTGTTGAGATGAACCTGTCCGTACTCCCCGTTGATATACGTCTCCAGCTTTGAAATGCCGATGTCCGTTTCTCCTCTGTTAATATATAAATCAAGCAAATGGATGTACGCCTCCGGCCGCCTGCTGTCCACTGTGGATATCGCCATTTCCAGTACCTCTATTGCCCGCGCATCTTCGCCATTAATAATGTAACGGCTCGATTCATTAATTAAATTCATATAATCCTGAAACTGGATTTTTTTTAGTTCTGCATAACCTATTAACGATGTGGTTGAAAACACGATGGACAACGTAAGAGGTATTAAAAAGAAGGATAGCTGCCTGATTAACTTTTTCTTATATCCCTTTGTTAATTTATTGACGTTTTCCAAATCGTAAAACAGTTCCTCGCAGTTTTGGTAACGATTCTCCGGCTCCGCCTGCGTACATTTGTTAATGATACGCTCCAAGCCTTCCGGCAGCGAAGGGTTCCATTGTCTTATCGGACGGATTTCAAACGGAGGTTCGGATAATGTTTTCCCTGTCACCAGATGATATAATGTCAGCCCGAGGCTGTAAATATCGGTTCTTGCATCCGTCTGCTTTCCTGCCGCCTGTTCCGGTGCCGCGTACGCCTTCGTCCCTAAATTCGTTGTATCCGTACTGCTGTCGTGTTTGTACTCCCTGGCTATCCCAAAATCAATGAGCTTGATCCTTCCCTCCGGCGTCAGCATGATATTGTCCGGCTTCATATCCCTGTATATAATCGGATTTGGTTTCCGGGAATGAAGATAACCTAAAACATCCGCCAGCTGCTTTCCCCACTTGACGACATGCTTCGGATCAATCACATGCTCTCTCCTCAGCTTTTCCTTTAAGGATTCTCCCTCGATATAGTCCATGACCACATAAATTCCATCCCGCGCCTCAATGATGTCGTAAATTTTCGGCAGCGCCCAATGATCCAGCTTTTTAAGCATATTTGCTTCAATAATTAAGCTGTTGATCAATAGCTGATCGTTGCTTTGCGCGCGTTTTCTGATATCTTTGATGACGATCGACTTGTTTAACCGGTTGTCCATGGCCAAGTAAATAATACTCATACCGCCGCGGCCGATCTCTTTTAATACCTCATATCTTTCATCGATAATCGCTCCGATTTCAATCAAGCATGAACACCTCCGAATAAACGAATCGTCTTCATAATTTTCATGGCAGCCTGTCCGTCAGTGTTTGTTCAAAAAGATCGGTTCTAATCTTTTTGAACAAATACGAAGCAATAAGCAATACTCCCCAGACAAGCTGCAAACTGTCTCATCGTGCGGAACCATTGCCTTTTTGAACACGCTCCGTTAAATTATTTTTATCAATAAAGCGGATATATTGTCTGTTTCCTGCCGGTTTTTGACCAGTTCTATCAGTTCTACCGCCTTTTTCTTCATGTCCTGTTCCCTGACAAAGCGACCGGGATAAAGGTGCTCCAAAAGTTCCTCATCCGACAGCCGGTGATGAAAACCGTCGGAGCATAAAAGGTACATTGCACCGCTTTCGACGGCGCCAGTCAAAACGGAAACGTCCAGTATTCTTGTTTTCGTTGCGCCGATGCACTGTAACAGGACATTTTTGCGCGGATCGGTCCGGGCTTCTTCTTCTGTCAGGTTGCCCTTTGCCACCTCTCTCGCCGCCAAGGTTTGATCCTTTGTAAGCAGCCGCAGCTGTTCCCGAATGTGATATGCCCTGCTGTCACCGATATGCAGCAGATAATATTGCATATTGACTATCAACAGCGCTGTAATCGTCGTGCCTAATCTCAGTCCGGTGCTTTTGCCGTAAGCGATAATTTTTTCATTGATTCCAAGAATGCAGGAAGTTAACTGGTTAACGACCGCCTCTTCTGTATTGTCTGAAAAAATAATTCCCGGCAATTCTTCATCGAACCAGTCAGACATTGTTTTTACTACCGTGGCACTGGCCAATTCACCATGTGACAGCCCGCCCATGCCGTCGCAGACAACAAAGAGTCCGACCTTCCCTTTCGCTGTATCCGCCGTCTTCATCAATAAAGCATCCTGATTTGTCTTCTTCTGTATGCCTTTGTCTGTATGATGTGCCATTAAAAAAGTCATTTTTCCAGCTCCTATAAACTGCCCATCACTCGAAGTACATTTTATTCATTTTATGTATTATTTTTACATCCAAAACCGAAAATCACGCCGTTCATACTAAAGCAGTGATTGCCATTCTACAATATTTATCATAACCTGATTTAAATCTCTAAAGTAATTGGACTTTCATCCTGTATTTAGGAAAAAAAATGATCATTTATAGGAAAAAAAGCTTTAATTAGTTCTATAGTCCGATGCCCAAAAACCTATATGGGTATTTTTATCCCGACTAACGATGTTATTGCTCTTCCCTGCACAGAAAAAAAAACGTCTTTTGGAGCTTGACAGGCAGCAAAGGCTGTCTTAAAAAAGGACATTGCTTAAGCAAGAAGGAGAGAGGAGGAATGTATTCTATTAGGATGATACCAACGACTGCATTATGATCTATGTGATATACTAAAAGAGATGGGGAGCCCCTCTCTTTATTGTGTCTATACTTAAATTCGGTTAGGCTGTTATCGCTGTTTTTCTGTGTACTCTTTTAGACCACTAAATGATTTTTTGTTTTTTTTAACCTATGCTTTTTTATCTTTTACTTTTTCTGACGCTTCAACATCTGAACCTTCTGTCAGTTCAACTAATGAAGGAAATAATCATCCATACCATCTTCCACAACTTCCATTATGATTGGTATTGCTGGAGTTCCTAATTCAATTAGGGCTTCATTTTTCTCTGAAACCGTCATTTCGGTATCATTTGCAATTTCCTCCACGGTTTCTGGAATGGATTCGAAGTGTTCGTTCCAATTTTCATTGAACTCATCGGCTGATTCCCAATGAGAAGATTCGTTTTCTTTCAAATCAACCTTTGCAATACTTTCTATCGCTATCGCAATGAGATATTCTTCTAGTCCATCAATTTCGTCATTAGCTAACTTCTCATGCAAATATGGTAGTGCATCATTTCCAATTTCAACAATCGCATCAAAGTTTTCATTGTCTTGAATGTAATCATAGGGGGTAGAGCTGTAAGCCAATTCATTTTTTTCAGCGATGTTCTTTTGTATTGTTAAAGTGATTGAATCCAAGTTTTTATCAATCTCCTTCTCAATGGCTGCACTCGGCTGCAGATTGTTAAATAATAAAGTAACCACAAAGCTAATGATAAAGACAATTGCGAAAATTTTTCTTTTCAATGTTATCCCCCCTTTATTTTACGGCATATTTACGGACGGCATTCCCATAATAGGCAGAACTGTATAGGTCCCATCCATTATGTTCTAATAGCTCCAACTGCCCCCATTTCGCTCTTGTTTTTTGACTGACTATTCTACCAAAGTGTTTGATACCCGAACTTGCTCCGTAAGAAATAATTTCATAAACCGCAACATTTTGGCTATCCATTGGTTGACTATATTTGTACCCTTTATCAGCTAAGTAATTATTAACTTTAGAACTGGTAGGTTTTTTTGATCCCCATGGCCAAATCCATTTACTTCTATCACCTAACGCATTAGCAAGGCAATTGTATTTGTCTGTGGCATCTGCCACCCATTTATAATTTCCAGAAACTTCTAAACCCTTATTGATTGTTTCTTTAGGTGTAGTCATCCCAGCCAGAGTGGCCGTTGAAGAACCAGCAAAGACAGCAAGTACAATCAAAAGTGCCATTACAAATAATTGTTCACTCTCCCAGAGTTTTTTACCTTACTGTGCTTATAACTCTCCTGTCAATTAAACTCTATTTCTCTTTTTGAAATAGAAAAGTACACCTATCCTTCCTCCATCTAAAATCTACTAATTCTCCCCTAAAATATACCATTGAAATTTTTGGAATGTCACAGGATTATTTACCTATTTAGTACCATTAGCTTTGCATATTTTTTTTTTGAATGTCAAGGGATTTTTACAAAAGTGTGTTTGAAGGTACAAAAAACACCTTTTTAACTTTTTTTGGCTGGTTATGTCCCAGCCCGTCCCTCGTCCCTATTCCTCCAGGTGTCAAAAAGCCATCGGGGAGAGGACAAAACATCCCATCCCCGAAGCGAGCGTGGCGAGCCTTTTTCTACTGAAGCTGGCGGCGAATTTTCAGCAAACGGATCAGACACTGAAGTATCTGCCCTCCGGATGGGCGAAAACCATTGCCGTCACCGAAGCTTCCGGATCCATCATATAGCCTTCCGTCAGTTGAATGCCAATGTCTTCCGGACAAAGCAGGCGGAAAAGCTTTTCCTGGTCTTCCAGCGCCGGGCATGCCGGGTATCCGAAGGAAACGCGCACGCCTTGATACCGGGCAGAAAACCGATCCTGCATCGTAAAATCGACAGGATCAGGAAAACCCCATTGATCACGAATCAGTTGATGAACATACTCCGCAAATCCCTCGGCAAGCTCCAGTGCCAGCGCCTGGAGACTGTGGCTCCGTAAATAATCTCCGGCTTCCTTCCAGCGCTGCGCTTGCTGGCGAATCCCTTTTCCGGCGGTGACAGCGAGAAAGCAGACATAGTCCATTTCGCCGCTGTCCGTCGGCCTTAGAAAGTCGGCTAATGACAGGAAAGGTGCTTTTTGCTGCCGCGGAAACCGAAACCGCTCAAGGACGGTCATCTGATCTTTCGGATCATAAATAACAATGTCATCGCCGTCGCCTTGTGCCGGGAAAAATTGGTACATACCATCCAACGAAATAAGCTTTTCCGTATGGCCGGCAGCAATTAAATCCTCTACCACTTCCTTTAACTGCAGCGCCTTGTGATCTTTTTCCGCCAGCAATTTGGCTACCCTTCCCTGCAGCCCAAGATGCTTGCCCAGCAATGTTTGCCAATTTAAATACGGAATGACATGAGGCAGGGAAAAATCCTTTAACACATGCCGCTTCCGATCCGGCGGAAGATACACCGGAACGGAAGTAGAAACGCTGGACCGGATCTTGACTGCTGTGGCAGTTGCTGTTCCTTGCTGCCTGTCGTCCGCCATTACTCGGCGCTCCTGTTTTTCGCGGGTAAAGCGGATCAGTTCCTCCCGCTCAGCAGGGTTTTGCAGGCGATTGGCTAACTGAAGCCCGTCCATGGCATCCTTGGCGTAAATGACCGGGCCGGAATATTCCGGTGAAATTTTATTGTCGGTAAACTTTCGCGACAAGGCTGCGCCGCCTACAAGAATCGGAATGGAAATATTCGATTGTCGCAAATCCTGTGCTGTCAAAACCATTTGTTGAGCGGATTTCACCAATAATCCCGACAAGCCGATCATATCCGGCTTTTCCTTGCGAACAGCTTCGATCAACGCTTGCGGCGTCACCTTAATCCCCAGATCAATCACTTTGAAGCCATTGTTGCTTAAAATGATTTCCACGAGATTTTTGCCGATATCGTGGACATCCCCTTTCACAGTAGCTAAAACAACCTTGCCTTTTCCACTGTCATCGTTCTTTTCCATAAACTGCTCAAGGAAGGCAACGGCTGCCTTCATCACTTCGGCGCTTTGAAGAACCTCGGCAACGATTAATTGATTTTGATCAAACAGCTTGCCCACCTTCGCCATCCCGTCCATCAACGGACCGTTGACAATTTCCAGAGGGTCGGCATAGGCTTTCAACGCCGTTTCCAAGTCCGGTATCAGCCCTTCCTTCGTGCCTTCCACAACGTAATGAGCCAGCCTTTCTTCCAAAGTCATGCTCACCGTGGGCTTCTTTGCCACCGATTTTTTTCCGCGGTAAAACTCGACCAGCGCCGCTAGTGTTGCATCCGTCGTCCGAAACAGCAGCTCCTCCGACATTTCCCGCTCCTTCTCCGGGATCGACGCAAACCGCTCCAGCTTTTCCGTGTTGACAATCGCATAATCAAGCCCGGCTTTCGTACAGTGATATAAAAACACCGCGTTGACGATTTCTCTGCCGACAGGCGGCAGTCCGAACGACACATTGCTGACTCCCAGAATCGTCAGGCATTCGGGTAGCGCTTCTTTAATCAGCCGGATGCCTTTTACTGTCTCGCTGGCAGAACCAATATATTGCTCATCGCCGGTACCAACCGGAAAAACCAACGGGTCAAAAATAATATCCCTCGGGTTCATACCGTATTTTTCCACCAGCAGCCGATAGGAACGCCTGGCAATCTCCAGCTTTCGCTCCGCCGTTACCGCCATTCCTGTTTCATCGATCGTGCCGACGACGACGGCTGCGCCGTACTTCTGCAATATAGGAACCACTTTCTCAAAGCGCTCTTCTCCATCTTCCAGGTTGATGGAATTGATGATCGCTTTCCCTTGGGAATAGGTCAATGCTTTTTCGATCACCTGCTCATCGGTGGAGTCGATCATTAGGGGAACCTTCACTTTATTAATCACCTGCTGAAGAAACGGCTCAAAGTCCTCCCATTCATCACGATCAGGGTCCGCAAGGCAAATGTCGATAATATGCGCTCCGCCCTTCACTTGCGCCCGCGCGATTTCCGACGCTTCCTCGTATTTTCCTTCGGCTATCAGCCGCTTAAACTTGCGGGAACCGATCACATTCGTTCGTTCGCCTACCATGAGCGGCCGCATTTCTTCATCATAAATGAGCGGTTCAATGCCGGAAACAGCGTGGGGGTGCTCCTTTGGTATCGTTCTTGGGAGAAAGGCTTGGACGGCCTCGGCGATGGCTGCAATATGCTCCGGCTTAGTACCGCAGCAGCCTCCCACCATGTTCAGCCATCCCTTTTCCGCAAACCCGGCGATTTTTTTCGCCAACGATTCCGGTGATTCATGATAATGTCCTTCTTCATCGGGCAAGCCGGCATTCGGGTAGCAGCTGACAGCCGTCGTTGCCAGCTCCGAGAGCGAGCGGATGTGGTCCCGCATTAATTCCGGTCCGGTCGCACAGTTCAACCCTACCATCGCCGGCTTCATATGCTCCAGGGATAAGTAAAAGGCTTCGATGTTCTGCCCCGCCAGCGTCGTCCCCATCGGCTCAATCGTCCCGGAAACGATAAGCGGCAGCGTTCGGTGCAACGCCGCCGATGCCCGTTGAATGCCGATGAAGCCCGCTTTGACATTCCGCATGTCCTGGCATGTTTCCAATAACAGCACATCGACTCCGCCGCGGATTAATCCTCTCACTTGTTCTTCATAGGCAGCCACAAGCTCGTCAAAGGTGATGCCGCCGGTTACGGAGATTGCTTTCGTTGTCGGGCCCATTGATCCAGCGACAAACCGCGGCCACTCCAGTGTGGAATAATGGTCTGCCGCCGCCCGCGCGATTTGTGCGGAGACATAGTTTATTTCCTCCGCCATATGGCTCAGGTCGTAATCTGCGAGGACGATGGACGTCGCACCGAATGTATTTGTTTCAATCATATCTGCCCCTGCTTCCAAATATTGCAGGTGAATGCGTTCGACAACATCCGGCGCGGTCAAATTCAAATACTCATTGCAACCCTCGTACTCCTCGCCGCCGAAGTCGCCCGCTGTCAGATTGGCATCCTGCAGCATCGTTCCGGTTGCGCCGTCAAACACAATGATTTTCTTTTTCAGCTGTTCTTCAAATAAAGTGATTGTCATTGGGCTTTCCTTCCTTTGCTAGCTGTGCGACACCGTCGCTGCTCCAGTTTTTGCGCGAATATATTCCGTCAACTCGACAGTAATATCATATCTCATAAACGGCGTAATCAAATAGATGCCGTTAAAATACTCCAGCGCTCCGTCAATTAAATGTTTGGCAATGGCAATGCCTTGCTTTTTCGCCTGTTGCTTATCGTCCCTGCAGGCGGCCATCGTCCGGCGGATGTCATCCGTAAGCTTGATTCCCGGAACTTCATGATGCAAAAATTCCGCGTTTTGATACCCTGTAAGCGGCATGATGCCTAAAAATATCGGAGCCTTGATATGTTTCGTATGTTCATAAATTTCTGACATTTGTCCTGTTGAAAAAACCGGCTGAGTTAAAAAATAATCCGCTCCATGCGCCACCTTCTTCTCCAGCCGCTGGACCGCTTTTTCTAAATGCCTGACATTCGGATTAAAAGCGGCGGCAACGGTGAAGTTTGTTTTCCGCCCAAGGGACTTGCCGGTAAAGGAGATTCCTTCGTTGCATTGTTTTATCAACTGGATCAGTTCGAACGAAGATAAATCATACACGGAAGTGGCACCGGGAAAATCACCGACTTTAGCGGGATCACCGGTGATCGCCAGTATATTTTCCAGCCCGAGAGCGGACAGCCCCATCAGGTGGGATTGCAGACCGATTAAGTTGCGGTCTCTGCACGTGATATGGACGATGGGCGGCACATCCACCTGCCGTTTTACGAGAACGCTCATGCTTAAATTGCAGATCCGCGGCGTTGCCAAGGAATTGTCCGCCAGCGTGACCGCATCAACACCGGCGTCCTTTAACGCCTTAGCTCCTAGTAAATAGTTGCTTGTGATTAAATTTTTTGGCGGATCCAATTCCACAATCACCGTTTTTCTCGTCGCAACGGCTTCGTGTAACGGAACAGCTGTTTTTTTTCCGGCGGTCGGCGGTGTGATTTCCAGCGCCGGTTGTGCCGGCAGCCGCGCTATTTTTTTCTCCGTCAACGGCTGTTTCCCTTTCACGGCTTCGGCAACGGCCTTAATGTGAGCCGGAGTCGTTCCACAGCAGCCGCCGATCAAACGAACGCCCTGTTCTCGCAAGGCAATGGCGGCTTTTTGAAAGTAGTCATCATTTGCGGAATAATGATAGCGGCCATTGTCGTAGCTTGGCAGGCTGGCGTTCGGGTATGCCGAAAGATAAGCGCGGGACGGAAGCGGCACCGTTTCCAGGGAGCGGATCATATGGTGCGGTCCCATCCGGCAATTTAAGCCGACAACGTCAGCCCCTGAAGTTTCCAGCTTCGCAAATGCTTCCTTCACGGTCAGACCGCCTTGCACAAGGGCGACCTCAGGCAGGGAAAGCTGCGCAATAAGCGGCAGCCCAGTTTCTTTTCGGGCGATGGCCAAAACCGTTTCCAGCTCTTCCAAATCGTAGTATGTTTCGAGCAGAAGTCCGTCAACGCCCTCCGCCAGCAAATGATGCAGCTGTTCTCTGAAGCTTCTTTTCACCTCTGAAAGGAGAATCGGTTTGCCTGGTGATGTGCGAATGCCGCCGATTGTTCCCAAGATGTATTTATGCTCATATGGAAGCTGTTCCCGTCGTTCCTCATGCGCTTTTTTGTACTCTTTCACAACCGTTTTTGCCAGCCGCACCGCTGCAGTGTTAATCGCTTTTACTTGGTCTTCCAGACCGTAGCGGGACAGTTTTTCGTAATTGGCGCCGTACGTGTTCGTTTGAATCACCTGGGCTCCGACGTCGATGTAAGCGCGGTGGATTTTCTTCACCTGCTCCGGCTTTGATATATTCAGTTCCTCAAAGCAATTGCCGATACCGTGGGAATAGAGCAACGTCCCCATGGCGCCGTCGGCAACGACGATGTTTTCTTGAAGTTCTTCTAACAATCCCATTTTATACGGCTCCTCTGTTCCAACGATAATCTGTATTTTCTGCCGACGTCCTGCCTTCAGCAATAGCATCCAGGGCCGTCGTAAAGTCCGCGAGCAAATCGTCGATGTTTTCCAACCCAACGGACAAGCGCAACAGCCCCCCGTGAATGCCCCTTTTCTCCCGCTCCGCCTCCGGCATCGCGGCATGAGACATTTTCGCCGGATAGGAAAGAATCGACTCCACTGCTCCGAGGCTCACGGCAAAAACCGGAATCGTCAATCTTTCCACTAATTGTTTTACCTGGGCTTCGCCCGCAAGGCGGAAAGAAAGCACCGCGCCGGCACCGGATGCCTGCTGAAAATGCGCCGCGTGCCCTTGATGATTTTCCAGTCCCGGATAGTACACTTGTTTAACAGCAGGGTGGCGGTCGAAAAAATACGCCAGCACTCCGGCTGATTGCTGCGACTGCTTCAGCCGGACGTGAAGGGTTTTCAGCCCCCTCAGCACGAGCCAGCTGTCCTGAACACCAAGGACGGCACCAAATGTGTTTTGCAAAAACGCCAGCTTTTCCGCAAGCTGCTCATCCCTGACTACTGCCAGACCGGCAACGACATCACTGTGTCCCGCAATGAACTTGGTGGCACTATGGATTACAATATCCGCTCCGAGTTCCAGCGGCCGTTGAAGGATCGGCGTCAAAAACGTATTGTCGACAAAGGTGAGGCAATTGTTTTTTTTCGCAAGCTCACATATCGCCCGCAAGTTCGAAACCTTTAGCAGCGGATTGGAGGGGGTCTCGACATAAATGACTTTTGTATTCGGCTGTAAACTGCCTTCTATTTGTTTGAGATCGGACGTGTCCACAAAGCTATGTTCAATTCCGAATCTTGACAACACTTCCGTAAGGACGCGGAAGGTGCCGCCGTATACATCCTCAGAGACGATAACATGGTCTCCTTTGGACAGCAGCAAAAACACAGTGGAAATCGCCGCCATTCCCGAAGAAAAGGCAAAGCCCCTTGTGCCTCCTTCCAGTTGAGCGATCGTATCTTCCAAGGCTTCTCTCGTCGGATTTCCGGAGCGGGCATAATCATATTTTCCAAACGCATCGACGTCGGCCTGATGAAAGGTGGAAGCATGGTGAATCGGGACGCTGACTGCTCCGGTTCCCGGATCGACAGAGTGGTTGTTATGAATAAGACGAGTTTCCAATTGAAGTTTGCAATTCGCCATTTTGTCAACATCCCCCTTTAGCTTTTTGTAAAGCGTGGTCCAAGTCAGCCAATAAATCTTCCGCTTCCTCAATTCCCACCGAAAAGCGCAACAGCCGTCCACAAATACCGTTGGCAAGGCGGATATCTTCCGGAATATCCGCATGAGTCTGCGTCGCCGGGTAGGTGATAAAGCTCTCCACGCCGCCAAGGCTTTCGGCAAACGATATCAGTTTCAACTCTTTCAAAAAAGGCGGAACCATACTTTCGTTGCGAATGCGGAAGGATAGCATTCCTCCCCGGCCCGGATACAGCACCTCATCCACGCCGTCATGTGCCTGCAGGAAGGAAACGATTTGTTTCGCGTTTTCCTCATGCTTTTTCATCCGTAAAGCCAATGTTTTCATCCCGCGAATTAACAGCCAGGAATCAAATGGGGACAACACTGCGCCAATGGCATTATGCAAGGTGGCTAGCTGGTTGCACAGTTCGTCTTTCTTCGCCACTATTAATCCCGCCAGCACATCGTTGTGACCGCCTAAATATTTGGTGGCACTGTGAATGACAATGTCAGCCCCTTCGCTGATCGGTTGCTGAATGAGCGGAGTGTAAAAGGTATTGTCGACAATGAGCAACAGCCGATGCGCTTTCGCAATCCTGCTGAACGCCGCAATATCCGCCTGCTGCATCAACGGATTTGTCGGTGTTTCGATAAACAGCGCTTTTGTTTTGTCGTTAATCAACTGTTCAAAGCGTGCTGGCTCCCGAGTATCCACATAATGAAAGCGAATGCCGTATTGGTTTAAAATCTGTTCAAATAAGCGGTACGAACCGCCGTAAAGATCTTCGGAAACAATCACCTCATCCCCTTGCCTAAACAAGCCGAACACGGTATGAATGGCAGCCATTCCCGAGCTGCAGGCAAAGCCGCGGTCGCCCTTTTCCAACGAAGCGATCGCTTCTTCCAGAATCGCTCGTGTGGGGTTGCCCGTCCTCGTGTAATCATACCCGGTGGATTCGCCGATTCCGGTATGCCGGTATGCCGTTGAAAAATAAACGGGCGGATTGACAGCTCCGGTGATATCATCCTGACGATTGCCAATCTGGACTAACTGCGTGTTTAAACAATAAGGTATATCCTTTTCCTCAGACATCTTTTTTCCCCCTAACATTCGGTTAAGCAAGGCTGACTCTGTATCATTCTGGTCCTTTCTTCAACAGCTGAAGGCAGCCGCAGTACAGCAAATCTCCCGCACGGTAGCCGTTGATAAATAAAAAGTCGACCTCCGATAAAAGAGGTCGACGATTGCTTTACAGAAAAGAGAGCTTTCTGCCCGTCGGACCTCTCATCTTTCAGAACAGCGTTCTGCTGGATTTGGCACCTGTTGAATTTTCATTCAATGGTTGCCGAGGTGTCATCGGGCCAGATCCCTCAACCTCTCTTGATAAGAGTCCTTGCATGATTTAATTAAACTTGATTATAGATGGTAATGATTTGTTCGTCAATGCTAATGTTGAATTTTTTTCAAAAAATCAGTATTTTTTATCATTTGTCACAAAATTGTCGGGGACATGGGGTGTGACAATTTCTTGAATAAGCTGTTCTGCTGCCTCTGTATCGCCACGCTTATAGTAGTCAAGGATCATTTCGCTTGCCAATTTCTCAAACAGCACCTTCCTTTTTTGTGGATCACTTACGCCTGTTAACACTTCATTCCTGACTTCCTTCATCCGCTGCAAATATTGCTCGTATTCCTTGCCGTACTGTTCAGCCAACTGCCGCCGAATTTTTTTCGCAATAACCGGACTTGCTCCCGAAGTAGTAACGGCCATTTGCAGCAGCCCTCTTTCCAGGACAGCAGGAAAATAAAAGCTGCTTTGCTCCGGCCGGTCAATGACGTTGAGCAACGGCACGCTGTCTTTAAAGCGCTCATAGACAAGATTATTCACCGCTCTCGAATCCGTTGCCGCCACGAGCAAAAATATTTCCTGCTCAAGCTTAAAGCCGCCGCCGACATCTGTCGTATAAAACGGTTCACCTTTTTCCAACATGGCTTCGTCAAACGTTTTTGGATAATAGCAAAGCCGGTCTTTCCATTCCTGCAGACGCGAGGTGAGCGCCGGACTCACCACCGATACGCAAGCACCGGCACGAAGTAAGGTTTCCACCCTTCGTTCCGCAATCTGCCCACCGCCGACGACGACGCATTTTCTTCCTGTTAACTTGACAACTAATGACGTATTCACCGTTATCACCTCTTTAAGATAAGCGCTGCAGCTAGACAGCTTTCCCAGGTTAATAATCTTATTCTTTCTTACATTTCTCCAGGGCCGCACCGAAAAAAAGGTTATCAAACATACTTTTGGATAACTTCTTGCATCCAGCGGCTGATGAGCGGATGGGGCAGATGCGTGTCACCGCTCCATTGATATGGAATCCCCTTCAGCTTTTCCGGGATAACCGCCGAGGTAAAATAGCCTTCACTAAGAAAAACAGGTACAACCACGAGCTGCTTCTTTGAAGCAATCGCCTCCTGAGCCTTGACCAGCAAAGTATCAGGATGTAGAGTTCCATAAAAAACTTCGCTGAAGTGCAATGCTTTCTTTATCGAGCAGGTCAGCTTCTGAAGCGTATCTTCCCACACTTCATGAAAACCGGGGTGCTCACTTCCATGCGCCGTCAGCAGCAATACCTCATTTTCCGGAGCAACTGATAAGCGTCGGGCACGCTCCACGACAATGTTTACGATAAGCGGATGGGCGTCCATTGCCTCTCCCCATATGATGTCCGCATCTGTGTTAATTCTTTGCAACGACGTTTCCAGTCGCGGTTCGTCAATCACCCCAAGGGCATATTTGATTTCCTCAAGATGCGTGCTGCCAGAACAGACAAACAATGGCACAGCTAAAATTTTTTTCACATGCATTTTTTCCAACAAGCTGACGCCGGCAGCGATACTTTTCCCTTCCACCAGCTCCAAATAACCGATCACCAGAGGAAAATTAGTGTCAACACGCTGGACTGCTTCTTCAATCATCTGTACCCATTTTCGATCATTCGATCCGTGTGCTATCACAAGTATTCCTATTCCCTTTTCAATAGATGTCATGGTATATCACCTCTGTACGACGTTTTACCAATAAGCTTGGTTCAACGGAATGTACATCAAATGCAACGAGCAGTGCAGCAGAGACACAATTATGGCATTCGACAGTATTGTTTCCTAGATCTTTTTGAACAACCACTTATAGAGGATGTTCAAAAAGTGCGGGAAACAGCGCCTGCGAATCTCATCGTTGCGTTGTCACTCCGCTGCTCACGTACGTGTTGTGTACGCTGCGCTGCTCGCTCCTGCCGCGCCTCGATCTTCTTGCCGCTGTTATGTCCTCCTTTTTGAACAACCACTCATATAATAATCGCTTCCTTTAGCAGCGTTTGACGATGATTTTCTTCCTCGAACCAAGCCAGTTTTTTTCTTAATTTAACAACATCTCCGACGACGATGATTGCCGGTGACTGGAATGCCGCTTCCTTCACACGCTCCACAATATCGCTAAGGCTGCCCACAATCGTTTCCTGGTTTTCACAGGTTCCCCAGCGGATCAACGCCACCGGAGTATCGGCAGCACGTCCATGCAATAACAGCTGCTCTTGTATATACGGAAGGTTTTTTACTCCCATATAAAAAACGAGCGTATCAACGGCAGTAGCCAAACCTTTCCAGTTGATTTCTTTCCCTTTGCCGTCCCGTCTTTTTTGTCCGGCCACCACCGCAAACGAGGATCCGAGCTCGCGATGTGTCAACGGTATTCCTGCATATGCGGTCGCCGCCGTTCCAGCCGTCACTCCAGGAACAATTTCAAAGACAATTTGGTGGTTGCGGCAATATTCAGCTTCCTCGCCTACTCTGCCAAAAACAGCAGGATCACCGCCTTTTAATCGAATTACCGTTTTCCCCCGCTGCGCCTCACGAACAATCACCTCATTGATCTCTTCCTGTGAAACAGACGGGGCGTTAGGAGATTTGCCGCAGTAAATCCGCTTTGCTTCTTTTTTTGCATACTGCAGTAATTCCGTATTGACAAGGCGGTCATACACGATGACGTCGCCGCGTTTAATCAGCTCGAGCCCTTTAACAGTAATAAGTCCAGGATCGCCGGGACCTGCTCCGACAAAAAATACCTTTCCGAATTGATGATCCATCATCGTATCCCCTCCTCTATATACATTTAGATGTAAAAAACGATTTTCCTCAATACATGATGGAAAAACGAAAAATTTCGGGTGCCCATCCCGGCATGGAAATAACTTTGGTTCATTTTTAGAATATTCTAAATTTTTAACTTCGTAAAAAATTCCGTTTCTGGACCTGACATCCGCTCAACTTCCGTAAACAACAGCAGAATGCCGCATCCTTGTTCCGGAAAAACTGCTTTGCCTGTACCTTTGAAACGATTTAAAGTGCTGTTAACATCATTCTTTAGCGATTTCGCCAGTTGTCCAACCGCCGGGCTCCCTGCTGCTCCCTCAACTGTCTGTCCGTCAATTCAATTCCCGCTTCGATCGAAGCTGTCATCCGGAACAAGTAATAGCGAATTCCCGTATTTAAAAGTACCTGATCACGGTAATACTTCAGTTCTGCCGGTTCTTCCCCTTCCAAAATGGCGCGGATGATCGTCACCTGCTCCTGTAAAGTCAGCTTGTCTTTCGCAGCATCTTTACTATGCTTTAGCCCGTAATCGGCAGGATCGACATGGAACAGCTGTGTGTCGTCCTTCGTTATCTCATATAAAAAACTTTTTCGGTGAACAGGAAGATCTTCAGAGCCCTCTCCACCCTGAACAACAAACCCTTTTTCATAACCGGATTCACGAATCAACCCGGCAATGACATCAATGACCGTTTTATGAAAAACCCCGACCATGATTCCGTAGCTTTCTCCCGGATTAAGCAGTTTTTCCACCGTGTTAAAAAGTGTCCGGACACCGATTTCTTCCCGGACGTGGCGAATCGCAGCCAGAGGGGGGCAAAACTTGTCCGTCCAGCCAAAGCCGATGTTCATTGTATTTATCGAATCCGCTACCGCTTCTGCGGAAAGCTCCGTCTGTATTCCAAGCCCTGAGAGAATCGCCTTTAACGATGTTCCGTTCCTCGGCGGCAAGGAATCGCTGCTGTGCAAATAAACCGGGATGCCGGCTTCCGCCAACAGGAGCGCAGCAGGAATCGTTGCGGCAAATGTATCGCGGCCGGTATACGGTCCGGCCAAATCAATGCAGCGCTGCCGTATTTCCGGAAGCAGCGGAAGTTTCGCTGTCTTTTCCTGAAAGCTTTGTAAAAAGGCTAGTACTTCATCGCTCGATTCTGTCTTCAGCCTTTGCGCGACAAGAAAGGCAGCTACCTGCGCATCCGTCGCTTCCCCGCTGCTCACAGCTTCCGCTGCTTTCACAGCTTCCTCATAAGTTAAATCCTTCGCTCCCTTTTTGCCACGTGCCACCTCTTTTATCCATTGCCGCAAGTGTATTTCCTCCTTTAACCGTTCCTCCGCGGAATAACAAAGCCGCCGCCCTTTGCCGCGAGCTTTCGTTTTTCCAACAGCGTGATTTCCTCGATCACGGGTGTTTTCAAATAAGATTTTTCCAGCTCAATCTCCGCCAACTGAAACGCGGCTTCCTCGCCGCCGGCAATGACGACGAGATCCACGTATTCGTTTCCGTTAATGAGCGCTTCCAGGCGATATATATTCATTATACCATTGTCCTTTATTCAGTGATTGTCCGTGCTGCGAATAAACATTTTTTGGCATTTATTAAAAAAGATGCTTTCCCTCTTTTATGCGTTGATGCCGCTACTCAGCTCCAGAATCTTATCCAGACGATTTTGCAGGCTTTCCAAACCGATCCGTTGAAAAAACGTGTTGAAGGATTCCCCCGCAGCTTTTTCCTCCTGAAAATACCGCAGGAATTGAACGAGCACATCCCCCAGCTCTTCGGCGTTTATTTTTCCCTTCAGCTTTTGATTGAATGCTGCATCATTCGTCAGGGTGCCGCCGACATAAATTTCAAAAGCTTCCACCATTTTTTTGTCCTTCGTTCGCATTTTCATCCCTTGCAGGCCGATATCGGCAATTTGCCGCTGACCGCAGGAATTCGGGCAGCCGACCATATGAATGCGCACCGGTACATCGAGCTCGAGCTTCTCATCGAGGTATTGGGCAATTTGGCGCATTCGTTCTTTTGTTTCCACCAATGCGAGGTTGCAGTATTCAATCCCTGTACAGGAAACGGAATAGCCGATAAAGTTTTTCGGTTCGACGGTAATCCGTTGAAAAATGTTCTCTTGCAGCAGCACATCCACGCTTTCGTCAGGAACGTCCGGAATAACAATATTTTGCGAGTTGCAGCTGCGAATTTCGCCACTGCCGTATTTTTTTGCAATACGGGCAAGCTCAAACAGTTCAGCGGAGTCCATTCGGCCGACAGGGACATTGAAGCCCACATAGCTTTTTCCTGCCTGCTTCTGCTTGTGAACCCCGTAAAAATAACCGGCATTCCATTCTTCAAAGCGGTTGATTCCTTTGGACGGAAGTGCGATGTATTCCAACAGCTTCTCCTTGAATTTTTCCGGTCCCCAGTCAGCCATTAAAAATTTCAGGCGGGCGCGGTGACGTTTATCCCGGTAACCGTAATCCCTGAATATTTTGGACACGGCAATGGTCACTTCCTTCACCTGTTCCGGAGCGACAAACACATCCAGCTCCTGCGCCAGGTACGGCTTCGCCGATAATCCGCCCCCGACGTACATGTGAAAGCCGACCACCTCCTGACCGCCCACTTCTTTTACCGCAGGCACGAACGACAGGCAGTTGATCTCCGCATTCTGCGCATTATTGACATTAGCAGAAATGGAAACTTTATATTTGCGCGGCAGATTAGAAAACTCTCTGTTTCTTTGAAAATACCAGTAAACATCCTTGACAATTTCCCGCGTATCGGTGAGTTCGTTCGGGTCAATCCCGGCGAGCGGATTGCCGACAATCGTCCGCAAAATATCACCGCATGCCCCGACGGAAGAAAGACCGACGCTTTCCAGCCGCTGAAAAATATCAGGAATATTTTCAATTTGCAGCCAATGGAACTGAATCGCCTGACGCGTTGTAATATCCACCACATCCCGGCCGTAATCCCTGGCAATCCCGGCGAGGGTCGTCGCCTGCTCATTCGATAAAATGCCGGACGGAACGTTCACTCTCATCATGAAATATCCGTCTTCCTTCGGCCGCTGTAAGTATAATCCCGCCCACTTAAACAGATTCCATTGGTCCTGCGGGATGGAAGCGAATCCTTCCCGGGCATAGCGCGGAATATCGTCCAAAATATCCAAACCGTCTTTTTCCAGTTTCAATTTCTCTTCTTTACTGAGATTTTCGTTATCTGCCCAGATTTTTGTATATGTCATAAATGAAACCTCCTTATTAGAAAAGTGGACGCTGTTATAATCCTCTTGTTGAACTCCATCCGCAGTTGAGGATGTCCAAAACGTCCGGGAACCACAACTTTTTGAACATGCTGTCAGACGATCCGGGGTGTAGTACAAATAGCCTTTTTCATTCAATGAATTCGTCAACGAATGATCGCTCGTTCCTTCAGCAATGCAATGATTTTATCAACAGATTGGGCCACCGTGTTCTGATCTGTTTCAATGACCAGTTCCGGCTGATCCGGCTCTTCATACGGTGCGTTGATGCCGGTAAATTCCGGTATTTCCCCTTTTCTTGCTTTCTTGTAAAGCCCTTTCGGATCCCGTTTTTCACACTCATCCAGAGCGCATTTCGTATAAATTTCAATAAACTCGTCCGGCTCCAGCAAGTCTCTTACCTGCTGTCGGTCCTCTTTATACGGGGAGATAAATGCGGTTAGCACAACCGTTCCTGCATCGACAAATAATTTGGCCACTTCCCCGATGCGCCGGATATTCTCCTTCCGGTCCTCCGGGCTGAAGCCCAAATCTTTATTTAATCCATGGCGAATGTTGTCCCCGTCCAATACATAGCTTCCGACATCGAGATCGTGCAGCCGTTGGGCAACCGCATTTGCCAACGTTGATTTTCCCGATCCGGAAAGGCCAGTAAACCATATTGTACAACTTTTATGCTGATTATGCTCGTGGCGATCCTTTTTTGTTACTGCCGCTTTATGCCAATGAATGTTTTTCGCCTTCGTTTCCTGGATCATACCGTCACCTTCATTCCCCGGATTAACACTTGCGCAACTTCATAGCGGCTGAATTCCGGCGGTGGTGTCTGCCCGTTCCGCAGCAGCTCCCTTACTTTCGTTCCGGATAAAATCACCCGGTCCTCATTTGTGTGCGGGCATGTTTTCGTCGAAGTCATTGCCTCGCATTTTTTGCAATAAAAGCTGTGTTCAAAAAATAGCGGCGTGATGCCCAGTTCCTGTTCCGTGAAATGACCGAAGATCAGCTGGGCGTCGTATGTTCCATAATAGTTGCCGACACCGGCATGATCTCTGCCGACGATAAAGTGCGTGCAGCCGTAATTTTTTCGTACCATCGCATGAAAAATCGCTTCTCTTGGACCAGCATATCGCATCGCGGCCGGAAATACCGCCAAAAATACACGCTCTTCCGGATAATAGTTTTTCAGCAGGACTTGATAGCTTTCCATACGAACCTCGGCAGGGATATCATCCGATTTCGTCTCACCGACGAGCGGGTTCAAAAACAAGCCGTCGACGATTTCCAGCGCCGACTTTTGAATATATTCGTGTGCGCGGTGCACCGGATTCCGGGTTTGGAAGCCAACGACCGTTTTCCACCCCCGGTGCTCAAATTCTTGTCTCGTTTCCGCGGGCGGCAAATAGAAGGAGGCAAACTGCGTTTTCTCCGGGATGCGAACGAGTGTTATCGGTCCCGCCAAATACACATCCCCCCGTTCGAACAGCTTCTTTACACCGGGATGCTCCAACTCCGTCGTTTTGTACACCTTTTCTGCTTCTACCTGCTTGTTAGCTTCATAGATTTCTTCCAGCTCCAGAATACCATAAACGATGCCGCCGGAAGTAAGCTTTACCTTATCTCCGATGCTTAAGCTCTCGGCTGCAGCCGGGGAAACAGGCAGCGTGACCGGAATGCTCCAGACATCTCCAGCGGCCAATTTCATCTCGTGAATCACCCGTTCGTAGTCTCTTTTCCCCATAAACCCTGTCAACGGACTGTAAGCTCCGTTGGCAATCAGTTCTAAATCCGACAACGCCATGTTGTCAATCTCCACTGTTGTTTCAATCGCAGAATACTCGAGCTGTAAGTTGATGCGGTTGATTAATCTTCCTCCGTGCGGTTTGCTAAGTGTCACTTTTTCCCACTCCCTCATTTTCCTGTTTTCCTTGTTTTTTTATCCTTCCTGCCAGCCGGCTTATTTTGTGTGCAGACCGCACTCTGTTTTTTGCCGGCCCGACCACCTGCCTGCTCTCATGTCCTCGCCTGCCGCAACCGGCAGCGTGCACTTGCTACAGCCGATGCTTGGGTAATGTTGATCATGTAAAATGTTGTACGGCAGCTCAAACAGCTTGATATATTGCCAAATCTCATCCCATGTCCAATGAATCAGCGGGCATATTTTGATCGACTGAAATTTTTCATCTTTGTTGACATACTGCACGCTTGCACGCGTCGGTGATTGCTCCCTTCTCAGACCAGACAACCATGCCTTGCTTTGCGACAACACTTTTTTCAGCGGCTTATTTTTGCGGAGCTTACAGCATAAGTCCGGATCTCTTTCCCACAATCTCTCCCCGTATTCCTTGGCCTGCTCCTCCAGCGACAGCTCCGGTTCCGCCAGCTTTATCCGCAAGTCGGGGTATTTCGCTTTCACCCGTTCGATCAAATCATATGTTTCTTTGAAATGTAGGTGAGTATCGAGGAAAACAATGTTTGCATCCTTTTTCACTTTGCTGATCAAGTCGATCAGAACAATACCTTCCGCCCCGAAACTACAGGCGTAAGTCAGATCGTCTCCGAACTGCCGGTACGCCCACTTCAACACACCGATTGCATCTTCTTTTGCCAGGAGGCTGTTCAGCCGGACGTAATCTTCGTCGGACAGGTTTTCAAACAGCAGCTCCTCATGCCCATTATCCATGGTTTAAATCCCTCCTCCATCATTGTGTACGGATCTTTCTTCTTCCTTTATCGATCGGTATAAGCTGATCGAACCAAACGTCGTCACAAAAATACTCATGACAATAAAGATAATGTACGGGTCAGGCAATAAAAGCAGATGGATCAGACTGTACGATATCACCAGCGCCATCACCGGGGAGACGATCCAGACCTTGATAATTTTTTTTACGACGTTTTTTTGCCACAGCTGAAAGCCTTTTTCCGCGGTTCCCACCCCGACAATCGCTGACGTTGTCGCCTGTGTTAGCGGCACCGGAATACCGAAAATCGATGCGATAATCACCAGCGTCCCCCCTGTCCCGGATACGATAATGCCTTGCAGCAGCGAAAGCGAGGTGATTTTTTTGCCGTTCGTCTCCAGCACTCTTCCTCCAAGGAGCAGGGCACCAAGCGCGACGAAAATTCCGCCCAGCCAGATTCCTGATGTTTCGTCGATAATACCGGCGCCGATCAGCGGCCCCACGGCATTCGCGACATTATTCATCCCTGCGGAAAAAGCTTCCAAAAGCCCTGTCAGGATCAGGAGAATGGATAATCGCTTTTTCCATTTCCCTGTACTCTTTTTTCCTGACTCAGACCGGCGCTTTTCAAAAACGGTCGTGATTTTTTGAAAAACAAAAGCCATGCCGAAAGCAACGAGAGGGACAAGCAGCCAGAAGCTGACGATATAGAGCACATGATTGACATACAATGCTTGATAGGCAATGCCGACTCCAACGATGGAGCCGATTGTCACTTCGCTTGTCGACAGTGGAATACCGATAATATTTGCGGTAAACAAGGTGAGCGCTGCGGAAAGCAGGATCACGAGAACCGTTTCCACGGATAAAATATTTGCCGGAATAATCCCCGCTCCGACGGTTTTCACCACCTCTCCACTTCCGATAACAGCTCCTGCCAATGCGGCAATCCCTACTAGGAACAAGGCAATGCGCTGCCTTTTGATTGCTCCGGCGCCATACACCGCCCCCATCGTTGCTGCCGCTCCGCTTGCCCCGATGTTCATTGCAAAAAATAGCGCAATGATAATAACACAATACGTTAAAATCATGGATATTCCACCACCTTTTTGATCGATTCAGCTTTCTTTTCATCAAAAGTAAGAATATATATCATTCTAATTAATCATACCTTTTTACTAGGTATTTAGATTAAAATAAAAAACGTCATATCTCTCACAGCAAGAGGACGACGTTTTCGTTTCTGGAATATGTCGATCCTCTTATCTTTCAGAATGGCTCTGCTGGATTTGGCACCGTACATACAGGTTGCCGAGATATCATAGGGCCAGGTCCCTCCATCTCTCTTGATAAGAGTTCATATGTTTATTAGTTGGTTTTTATTGTTAAATTGAATTCTACATGACGAATGTATCGATGTCAACCTGCTTTTTTCACAAATTTTCTCTGCGATCCTGCTTCTTTTTCTCTCAGTGTTTGTTCAAAAAGATCGCTTTTTATCTTTTTGAACAAACACGAAGCGATGAGTGGAGCCACCGCGTTCTTTAAGCATGGGAGAAGCGTGTTTTTTCTCCCATGCGGCGGTGAAGGCGAACCATCGCAACTAAAACAAAAGGAGGACATCACAGCGGCAAGAAGGTCGAGGCGCGGCAGGATCGAGCAGCGGAGCGTACACCATACATACGTGAGCAGGGGAGGAGCAGCGCTAGCGTTGAGATTCGCAGGCTCTGTTTCCCGGACTTTTTGAACATCCTCTATCATTAACAGCATCGGTGTGGTCATGTTCAATATACGGTCTAATCGTCACAATTTCAATTGTTTCTCAATTTTTTTCGCGAATGTAAAAAAAACACTCCGTTACATCAATGAAACAAATCTCTGTTTTTGTCATTAAGAACAGGATTGTCAAAACGAATTTACTTCCTGTCTATCTCTATCTACAATGAACTCATGACATATCATTCGGAGGTGCAAGCGATGACAAAAGGCTTAAAAATCGCAACTATCGGTGGCGGCTCCAGCTATACACCGGAGCTGGTAGAAGGCTTTATCAAGCGTTACGACGAACTGCCGATTCGTGAGCTCTGGCTGGTGGATATTGAAGCCGGAAGAGAAAAAATGGAAATCGTCGGAAATCTGGCAAAACGGATGATCGCCAAAGCAGGTTTACCAATTGAAGTACACTTGACACTTGATCGCCGTGCTGCCTTAAAGGATGCAGACTTCGTTACTACTCAGTTTCGCGTCGGATTACTGGAAGCCCGCGCCAAAGATGAGCGGATTCCGTTGAAATACGGAGTTCTGGGACAGGAAACGAATGGTCCCGGCGGGTTATTTAAAGGGCTTCGAACCATTCCCGTTATTTTAGATATTTGTAAAGATATGGAGGAGTTATGTCCTGACGCCTGGTTAATCAATTTTACAAACCCGGCCGGCATGGTGACAGAAGCCGTTCTCCGCTATTCCAATATCAAAAAAGTCGTCGGTTTATGCAACGTTCCCATCGGAATTGAGATGGGTGTAGCTAAATTATTGAATGTTGAGCATTCACGAATTCGCATTGATTTTGCTGGTTTAAACCACATGGTATACGGTCTCGACGTCTATCTGGACGGGGTCAGCGTGAAAGACGAAGTCATTGAAAAATTAACCGACCCTGCCAACAGCAGCTTCGTGAAAAATATCGAAGGCATCGGCTGGGAACCGGAGTTTATCAGAGCTTTAGGCGTGCTTACCTGCCCTTACCACATGTATTATTATAAGACGCGACAAATGCTGGAAAAAGATATAAAAAATGCAGAAACGGAGGGAACACGCGCAGAGGTGGTCCAGAAGCTGGAAAAAGAATTATTTGAGCTTTACAAAGACCCGGAATTAAATATCAAGCCACCGCAATTAGAAAAACGCGGCGGTGCATACTACTCCGACGCGGCTGTTCGCCTAATCACATCGATTTACACGGATAAGCGCGACATCCAACCGGTAAATACGGTAAACAACGGGGCAATAGCTGGTATTCCTACTGATTCTGCAGTGGAAGTCAGCTGCGTGATTACAAAGGACGGTCCAAAACCGCTTGCTGTCGGAGACCTGCCAGTTGCCGTCCGTGGTCTTGTCCAGCAAATCAAATCGTTCGAACGCATCGCTGCCGAAGCTGCCGTGACCGGTGATTATAATAGCGTCGTACTGGCGATGGCGATTAATCCATTAAGTCCGTCCGACACCATTTCCAAGCAGATCATTGATGAAATGATGGAAGCTCACAAGGAGCATTTACCGCAGTTTTTCACAAAAAAGGAACCAGTTTCTTAAAGTGATTGATCAAAGGGAAGACATATCGGCAAGAATACAATAAGGTCGAGGCTGGCCTGGCAATCACGAACAGCGCAACGTATAGCATGTGAGCAGCGTTTGCGCTGTTTCTGAGCCCGCTTTTGAAGCATGTTCAAAAAGGTAATGACAATGGTTCCGCTCGCTGCGCCCCAATTCCGCCTAAGAGCTGCCCACGTCCTGCGTCTGCGGTTACTCGACGCAAATTGATTTGATGAAGCACATTCAGGTTGCATTTGTGGGCAACGGCGAAATGGCACATCCTGGTTCCAGAAAACCACTCACAGCCGGTCTGAAAAGAATGCATCGGCATCACTCATTGCTTTGTATTTGTTAATAATGATTAAAAGCGATTTTTTTGAACAAACACTTTTGTTATGTTATCCTCATGAAATCTACTTGAGGACATTCGACAGCGCTTCCGAACCGGTTTTGTCCTCATGAACACTTCTTGAGGACGTTTGGCGCCGGTTAGGAGCCAGTTTTCAAGCATGATTAGCTCCTAGTCGTTACCGGCCGACGGCTTCGAAACTCTTTTCGGACACGATTGGCACTTATTCGTTATCTTCCGGCGCCTTCACAACTCTTTTCAGACACGATGAACCTCTTTTCGTTACCTTTCTGCCACTCCAGTTTTCAATTGAGCACATTAACCATTGTTGAAGAAAGTGCAGCCGGAACGAACTACATGCCTGTGTTCGCTCCCTCTGCCCACCCCACTGTATGCTTAATAGATTATGTAACGGAAAAAGCTCTCGAAGATTTTTCCTTTAGGGAAAGAAATTTTTTGTACTCTTTCGCCGCTTTCATGAACAGTTCTTTGTTTTTGCAATCCAACGCCTGGTCTATCTGGTACTTTAAACAACAGTATTCCAGTTCCAATTCTATCAAGGTATAAATTTTCTTTTCCTGGATCGCTTTTTCCAGCTGCTGAATGGAAATGTACACCGTTTCCTTGCTATTAATCGTTATCATCACATACCAGCCGATGCCGATAATGTATTTCCCCTGATCCATAACCTCCAGCAAATCGCCCTGACGCATTTCCTGAAAACTGCGAACTGCATTTTCTTTACTATTTCCGTAATACAAACACTCCAATAAGAACCTTTCAGGTACAGAAACCATGAAAAATGTACTCATTAATCCTCCTCGTCCCTAGATCATATTTAGCCTAACTAATTCATCTTATGATCTTCCTGCCACGTCCTATTTCCTCGTTTTCACATGCTTATCATGTTCTTTTCAAAAGGAGGACATCACAGCGGCAAAAAGGGCGAGGTGCGGCCGTCGCGAACAGCGCAGCGTACACAGTACGTACGTGAGCAGTGAAGCAACAAGGCAACGATGAGACTCACCGGCGCTATCTCCCAAACTTTTTGAACATCCACTTAATATCGTTGTCCAAAAAGGACATCACAAAGATTCATACCATTTTTTAACCATTCAAAAGAATACGCAAACAAAGCCGGGCGTTCGCCCAGCTTGTCAGAAAAAAACGGAAAGTAGCAACGGTGTTTTCGCTATTAGAGTCTGTTCAAAAAGGCAATGGTTCCGCACGATGCGCCCAATTCCGCCTAAGTGCTGCCCACGCCTGCATCTGCGGTTACTCGACGCAAATTGACTCGATGAAGCACATTCAAGTTGCATTTGTGAGCAACGGCGGAATGTCGCCATCCTTCAATTCCGCCTAAAAACCGCTCACGTCCAATGTCGCCATCCTTCAATTCCGCTTAAGTACCACTCACGTTCTGTGAGTAACAGCGGAATGTCGTCATCCTGACTCTAAGAAAAACACTCACGTCCGGCTTGAAAAGAATGCATCGGCTCCTCTCATTGTCTCTTCCTCTGCCAGTATTGCTCTGACGTCTGTCCAAGTGCCATCGCGCGCGATGACACGATGAGACAGTTCGCAGTGTCTCAGTGAAGAATGGCTCGTTGCTTCGTGTTTGTTCAAAAAGATAAAAACCGATCTTTTTGAACAAACACTATTAAAAAAAAGCCTGATAACGTCCTTTCCTGTTGCAGGAAGAACTCAACCGCCTGTTTCTTCGGCAACTTTATTTTTTTTCAAGAAAACATATAGGCTTGCTTTTCCATCCCCGGTGTTGGTAAATGCGAACAGCTCCTCGCCGGTTACATGGACCATATCTCCAGCGGAAACCTTAGCCTGTTCGTTATCTGCCTGCACCATTCCTGAGCCTTCTATTACAATAAGATAAACCTCTGCTCCTGGATGCCTGTGCAATGGCACGCCCTGTCCGGGCAGGAAATTCAGCCGATAAGCATCCATTTCCCCTTGTTTAAAAAGAAGCAGCTTTTTGAATTTGCTGTCACTGAATTCTTGGTAAGAGCTGTTGGCAATCTGTTTCATCCTTCACCCTCCAATCATCATTATTTGACGGAATGAACGGTACAGTAACCGAAAATATCCGTATTTTCATAAAAAAACGATGCCATGTCTAAAAATCTTGAGCTTGTCTCATCGGAGCGGGAAGCATTCTCCAAGATGGCGATGGCCCCTTTCCACCCCTCATCGCGAATCAAGCCGTCCAACGACAATAAGCTCATATTGCCTGTAAATACAGCTGATTTTTCAAAAGGAACGGTCGCATAAAGCTGTTGCCATTCCGTTACGGACAGCGGCTTGGCCATCATATTTAACATTTTCCAAAACCGATTCATGATTCCTTCCGGCGGCGGCATTTTTAAAGTAACGTCATGTGTTCCAAGCTTTCCTCCCGGTTTCAACACACGGTAGTACTCCTGCAGCGCTGTTTCCTTGTCTTTATCCGGCAGCATCGTCAGCATCGCTTCATTGATAACCGCATCGAACGTCTCGTTTTCAAAAGGCAGCTTCCGCGCATCCCCCATTTGCAAAACGATGTTATCTTCCAGACCGGCAGCGCGGACATTGGCCGTTGCCTTTTCCAGACTCGGACCGTGAATGTCAACACCGTACACCTTGCAGCCGTAAGTTTTCACTAACTGAATCGCAGTGGTGCCCATATTCGGGGCTACCTCCAAAACGGTCGAGTTTTCGTTCAAATCAAGGTGTTCGATGATCCGTTCTGTCGCCTGCTTTCCGCCTGGACGAAGCATTTTTTTGCCCAAGCTTGCCAAAAATAAATGTCCCTGCATTTTTAATGGATTCATTGATTATCTCTCCCTGCGTATTTAAATCTTTTCTTCCATCGTTAACTGCCGCTGTCCGAAGAGCGGAGCGCTGCACTATATTTCGTTGGCCAGCTTCATTTGCAGCAGTAAATGCTCACTGATTCCCTTCAGATAAGCCTGCTCGTCTTCCGCATTTCGCTTAGGCAGCGGAGTATGAACGAAGCACTGACATTGAACCGCTACCGGCCGGCCGTGAAAAACGAGAATTTGCTGGCCGACAGCAATTGCTTCCGCCACATCATGGGTCACGTAAACAACCGTCGGCTGATACCTGTCCCAAAGTGTCAGCAGCAGCTCGTGGATTTCCATTTTCTTGACGACATCCAGGCCCTGCAGCGGTTCATCCAGCAAAAGAATATCCGGCTTGCCAACGAAGGCGCGGGCGATGGCAGCCCGCTGTTTCATCCCGCCGCTTAGTTCGTGGGGAAATGAATGTTTTTCTGCCGTTAGTCCAACCTGCTCAAGAATATCTGTGATGCGCTCCTCCCGCTCTGCTTTGGAAAGCTTATTTAACAGGACGTATTCCACGTTCTCAAAAACCGTTTTCCAAGGCAGCAGCCTCGGTTCCTGGAACAGATAGCTCACGCGCTTTTGATTCCCTTCGATCGTACCGTTTTCCACCTGATATATCCTTGCTATCAGCTTCAGCAACGTCGTTTTTCCAACCCCGGAATTACCCAATATGCAAGTAATTTCCTTCTCCGGCAAATAAATCGAGAAATCGTTAAAAATCGGTTTTTTGCCGTGAGAAAACGTGATCCCGTTTATTTGCATTTGCTCATCTTCCCCACCGTCGTTTTATCGCTAAGCATTTGAAAAAGCTGCTCGCAGGTGACGCCTACAATCACCATCGTCAACGTCCAGGCTAATACTTCGCTTGTTTCCAGCTGCAGCCGCGCCAGCCCAAGGGAAGCGCCGACACCGCTGTTGCTGCTCAGCAATTCCGCCATGACAATCGTTTTCCAGCTGATTCCGATGCAGATGCTGATTGCCGAAGAAATAAACGGCCATAGGGATGGAAGATATACATCCAGCAGCTGGCGATGCCGTTTCACTTGAAAAATTTCCGACATTTCCAGCAATTCCTTGCTCACTTGATTGATTCCGTGCGCGGCATTAAAAAAGAAAATCGGAAAGGTGGCAATCATTACGACGAAAATCGGTGCTCCGCCGCCCAGTCCCATCCAAATGATCGCCAAAATAATCCAAGAAATCGGCGGGATTGTCTGAACAATGGTAATGATCGGTTTCACAAATAAATACAGGTTTTTCGTTTTCCCGATCATCGCTCCCGCGACCGTTCCCACCATCAAGGAAATCGTGAAGGCAAGTAGTACGCGACGCAGCGTAACCACCAGCTCGCCCAGGAGCTTGCCTTCACGGAACAGCGACAAGGCTTTCCCTGCCGTCTCCGCCGGACTTGGCAGAATGATCGGCGGATAGAACAAGGATGCGATCCACCAGATGAAAAGCAGCGTCACTATTGCAGAAAGAGTAACCCACTTGTCATTCTTGGAAGTAGAACCCTTCATCAGGAAGCTGGCCTCCTATTGCATCGGGCTGAGAATCGAATAGCACCTCAAAATACTGCTCAATGACCGGCTTGGCATCAAGCGCCGCCACCGACATGATCTTCATATGATTTAATGCTGTCTCGATAAGCGGCTGCTTCATGCCGATCGCTTCTTCCGCAAGCGCAGCTGCTTTTTCCGGCTCTGCGTGCAACAAGTCAATGGCTTCTTGATAGCTTTGTAAAAACTGCTCCACAGCTTGCGGATTTTCCGCTGCAAACTCGCTGTTGACGATGATTCCGGCCTGCGGCAAATCCATTCCATACAATGTTTCCCATGCTGCTTGGAAATCGATAACCTGTACAAAGTCTCCCTGCAGTTGGCTGCGGGCAGCGCTCAATGCCGGCTCAGGAAGCACGGCATGCTTCACCTTGCCGCCTAGCAGCAATTGCGATATTTCCGCCGGCGTCGAATAGTGTACAGTCACTTTATCCGTTAGTCCATCCTGATCCAGGAAATGTTGAAATAATATATCCGGCGGTCCGCTTTGATGCGAGACATAAATTTCTTCGTTTTCCAAGTCTTCCAGAGTGGCAACTTCCGGATCAACAGAAACTAAATATATTGTCCCCCACGTGTTCACATCAATCAGTTGAACCGGCAGCCCTTTGGCATGAAGGTTCGCGGCAACATTCAGCGGGACGGCGGCAAAATCCGCCTCATTGCCTTGCACGGCGGCTAACAGCTGCTCGATGGTGTCCCACGTGCTGATTTCAAGTGCAGGTCCGGCCACAGTTCCTTCCTCCATCAGAAGCGCCGGAAGCAACGGCGCTGATTTCGGCGCTAAAAATGTAAAAGTCTGCTCTCCGTGATCTGCTGCATCGTCACCGCTTTCTGCCATATCCTCCCCCTGCTGTTCCTGCGCTGCCGTACCGTCGTCAGTCTTCTCCTTGACCTCTCCCTCTTCACCTGTTGCATTGCAAGCAGCTAAAAGAAAGAAGCAGCATGCAAGCAAGAGACATTTTGCTATTTTTGTCATCGAACACGCTCCTTCGCTTTAGTTGAAAATGATTATCATTCACAATTAAAATCGTACCGGCGGCAGCTCCATTTGTATGTGATCTGGATCACTTTTGCTGAAAGTTTGTCTCACATGATGTTTTCTCCCCATGTTAGTATGTAACGTCTGGTAAGGATGTTCGATTTTATGCAAAACGTTACCGTTCCTACCAGCTGATCATTACATATTTTTCCTTCTTTATCCCATACTAAAAAGGATGTACTAAAACATAGGGGATGAGGAACATGGTATCTGAGAACAAACATCCGAAGCACATCATCATGGTAATTCTTGATACTTTCATGGACGAGCCTTTTCAGCGGGCTTTAAAGGAAGAAACGTTGCCAGCATTCAACTATTTCATGGAACGCGCGCAATATTTTCCCGATATGGTATCTCCCTTTCCTACCATGTCTGTCAACGTGGAAAGCTCGCTGCTGACGGGGCGCTATTCCGATCAGCACAACGTTCCGGCATTAACCTGGTTTCATAACAAAGAAAACAGAATCATTAATTACGGAACAAATGCCGTTGAATTGTTGAAGCTTGGTTTATCCAGAAGCCTTTACGATTCACTTTATCGGTTAAACAATGAGCATTTAAATCCGGAGCTGGCAACGATTCATGAAGAATTGCAGCGCGCCGGGAAAACGTCCGCCTCGATCAACGCCTTAGTTTACAGAGGTGCCGTGCGTAAAACCATCAAGCTTCCACCATTACTCAGACTGTTTGTCAATCTTGATAACACCTTCAGCACCTCGGCACCGGACATCTTCACGTACGGGCGGCTGGCAACTTACAGCCGCTTGAGAAAGTACAGCCAGCCTTGGAATAAATACGGATTTAACAATGATTTTTCCGTACAGGAATTCTCTTATTTAGTTCGTGAAAGAAAGCTGCCCGATTTCACCATTGTTTACCTGCCTGACCATGACAAAAACGTTCATAAATTCGGACCGATGAACATAACAGGAATAAAGCAGATGGATAAACAATTACAAGCGATGTTAAACAGTTTTCCTTCCTGGGAGACCGCTTTGGAAAACAATATTTGGCTGTTGATCGGTGACAATGGTCAAGCTGTCGTCCACGAAAAACAGAAACGGGCATTGGTCGACATCCGGCAGATTTTGCAGTCATATCAGATTGTCAAGCTGCGAAAAGGCGTCCGTCCAAACGATCAGCTTGCACTTGCCATGAATTTACGCTCTGGATTCATTTACTCTTTGCGTCCGAACAACATACCGTTGAGAGACATCGCCGCTCAATTACAAAAGGATTCCCGGATCGAGGTGATTGCCTGGAAGGAACAAGGCTGGATTCACGTCCTTGCCGGCGGAAAAGGCGAAAGTCTGCAATTTTCTGCTGCGGGAGAATTAATCGACCCGTATCAGCAAGCATGGACGATTCAAGGGGATCATACGGTGCTTGATTTACAAGTGATGGGCAAGCGGATAACATTCGGTGATTACCCGGATGCCATGATGAGGCTGTACAGTACCCTCCATTCGCATGCAGGAGATTTCCTCGTCGCTGCCGTGAAGCCCGGATATGAATTTATCAGTGAAAGTTCACCGCGTCATCCAAACGGAGCCAGCCACGGCGGATTTCATAAAAACGACTCCCTGATTCCTTTGATCGTCACCGGAACAAGCTCAAAACCGGAATACTTGCGAGTAATTGATATAAAAGATTGGATCATCCGCTTAATGAAAGAGTAACGAAAAAAAAAGGCTCACACGGAATTGATTGGTTCAAAAAGATCGTTTTTATCTTTTTGAACCAATCAGATGCATTTTTTCAAGTAGACTAGAACTCAATGAAAACAATGGGGCTTTATGGTAAAATTGTCATAAGAAGTCGTCTGTGAATGAATAAGATAGATATTATGATGACAATATATGTGATTTTTATGATTGCAGCTACAAGCTACATTTATGGGGATTAACTATGGCTCCACTATGATTAAGAAAACAGGATTTTTTTGGCTCTTCACTATTTGGTATGAGAATAGAGAAAAAATTATAGAAACATAGTCGATTTGACATGGAGCCTCTGCGGGCATGATACACTAGCCAAGCCACCAGTATCATGGGATATTGGCTTTCGCTATTCATGCTATCATGCCCACCACTCCACATAAAATCTCCAAGTCTATTCTTCCTTTCCACATGAATTAGCGAGGAAGCATTTTTTTCCGCAAACCATTGTTGCAGGGACTATTAACCTAGCATTGAGTGTATTTGGAATGATAGGGTGGTTTTTCTTTTCTTGGGGAGTAAATGAATTTCTCTTCTTAGGAGGGTTCGTTTTGGGCTTGGGATTATTGGTTGCTGGAGAGGTTGTGTTGCTTTCCATATTATTTTCAAAGCGCAAAAAATGGATACAAATGTACAATGATCGTTTAAATAGGAGCAGTAGCTAAAAACTTTCAATACTAAGAATGTAACACAGCCTAAACGAAAAGCAGACAGTTGTGTGTCCGTTTATACCTCCACCTCCTGTGTCATCCTTTTTCCCAACGGCACTTTTTTTCTGTTATAATAAAGTATGTTCAAAAAAGAAGAAAAACTGGGCAAAATCATTGGCAATGCGGCAGTCGCAAGCACCGGCTGGCACCGCACGTACGCTAGCAGCCGAGCGGCAACGAAAAACGGCAACAGTCGCAGCCGATACTTCCCGGACTTTTTGAACACTTTTTTACAGAAAATGCCATTCTTCTAAAGGAGATAAATGACATGACCAATCACAAAGTATTGCTTGTAGACGGGATGGCTTTGCTGTTCCGCTCATTTTATGCTACTGCCATGAGCGGTTATTACATGGTCAACAGCAAAGGAATTCCGACCAACGGAATTTACGGTACAGTCAAGCATTTGTTTACAGCGGTAAATACGTTTCAGCCGACGCATGTTATCTGCTGCTGGGATATGGGAAGCAAAACGTTTCGCAGCGAGCTTTTGGCCGATTACAAAGCAAACCGGTCGGAGCCGCCGGAACAATTGCTTCCCCAGTTTGACCTCGTCAAGGAAGTCATTGACGCACTGGATATTCCGAACGTCGGCTTGGCGGGATATGAAGCAGATGATTGCATCGGCACGCTAGCCAACCACTATAAAACCGATTCCGAGGTGCACATCTTGACCGGCGATAAGGACATCCTCCAGCTTATCGAAGAGAATGTCCATGTCGTTCTGTTAAAAAAGGGCTACGGAAATTACGCGATCTATAAGGAAAACACGTTTTATGAAGAGAAGGGAATCACTCCCCGCCAGATGGTCGACTTAAAAGCACTTATGGGAGACAGCAGCGACAATTATCCCGGCGTGAAAGGCATCGGTGAAAAAACAGCGTTGTCACTCCTGCAAAAATATCAGACCATAGAAGGAATTCTCGAAAATTTGTCCTCCTTAACAAAGGCTCAGCGCACGAAAATCGAACAAGATTTGGAAATGCTTCACCTGTCGAGAAAGCTGGCTAAAATCCATTGCGAAGTTGATGTTGCCTGTTCGCTGGATGAAGCGCGTTTCCTCATTGACCGCCGAAAAATGACGGATAAATTTCAGAAGCTGGAGCTGAAAAATTTGGATGCATTGATCGGCTAAGGCATTATGAACGCTCACGTAAAAAACTTTTTCACCACCTCATACGCAAGCTTTGGACGGCGGTAGCGGTCGACAATACCTTTATTGTTTTGCGTTCCGGCTCTGCTCAGGAGCCAGCCGGTATCTTCAACGACACGGCAGTCGGCAAATTGCCAGATGAACATCCCCGCTAAATAAGAACGGCTGCTGTAAGCGACAATAATCTTAGCAAGGATGTCAGCCTGCCGTTCTTCAGTGCCTCTGACCTGGGTTCTGTCGCGTAAACCGTAATAGCCGTCAGCGCCGAACTCGCTCATAATCATCGGCTTGCCGAGTCCCCCTGCTTCATCGGCCCATTTTCTTGCCTGGTCACAAAGCTTTCCGGGATCTTCGTCTGTATACCATAATGGATACAAATTGAACGACACAATATCGGCCAAATCAAAGCATATATCCTGACCGCGGTGGTGCGTCGCATACGTTAACGGTCGGGAACAGTCCAGCTGCCGTATTTGTTCCAGCTGTTCCCGGTAGAGTTCCCGGCCTTCCGGTGTATGGCTGGCACACTCGTTCAGAACCGCCCAAATAATGATGCTGGGGTGATTATAGTGATTGTGAACCATTTCCCGGTTGCAGTTCAGGCATTGCTCCTGTGTTTTTCGGTCCAGCATATGCTCCAGCTCAAAGCCGCGGGCATGGTTTTCTTCCCAGACATAAATGCCTCGCTCGTCACAAAGATCCAAAAAGCGGTCATCGTTCGGGTAATGACTTGTGCGGACGGCATTGGCTCCCATATCCGTTATCAGTTCCACATCATGAACCATGAGCTGATACGGTATCGCCGCCCCCGCCAGCGGATGATCCTCGTGACGGTTAAAGCCTTTTAAAACAATATCTTCACCATTGACCTGGATTTTCCCGTCCTTCGTTGTTACCGTTCGAAAACCAACCCGTTCAATACAATCGTCAAAAGGCCGGTCCTCCCCCGGGTTCTTCAGCTGTACCTCAAGCAAATAAAGGTTCGGACTTTTATCGGACCAGGTCAGCACGTTTTCAAAACGTTCTGTTGTATGAAAAACAACTGTTTCTCCTCCGCCGATAAAACGTTTTCCAAACGAGAACCGTTTATCGCCAAGCAGACCGCTGACTTCGATTTCCAACGCATGCTCATCGACGTTTGTCACAACTGCTTCTACATCTGCCTGCCAGCCGCCATTGTCTTTTTTCGGGGTAAACTGAATTCGTTCAATCAATGCCCTGTCAATGTATTCCACAGCGACCGGGCGGATCATGCCGCCGTATGTGTAGTAATCGTTTGCAAAATGAAGCTTCGAGTCCTCGTGAAAAGCGTTGTCGACGAGAACAATCATCTCGTGTTCTCCCGGTTCCGCAGAAGCATATGCTGTAAAAGCGGTATACGCATTGTAATGGTCAGCGATTTTTTCACCGTCAAAATAGACCACTGCAGTATGGCTGACACCTTTAAAACACAACCGCAACAACGTTTTTTTCTCTACATGAAGTTTTTTTCGATAAGCTGCCCGCCCGCGGTATGTCAAGAAATCAGGATGCATTTCCCAGCAGCCTGGCACCGGCAGACGGTAATGAAACTGCGTCGGGATCCCCTCCTTTTCCCCTACCGGCTGAAAATCCCAATCACCTTCGAGTTCAATGACTTTACGAATGCTATTTGTTTGAAACAATCGCAGCAAGACATACCCTCCTTTTAAGTGATAAGCTACCAGTTCTTCTTAATCTATAAGGTTTTAATCGGAAACTGGCAGACGCTTTCTTCGTTGTTTTCTTTTTCCCTTATACACTGTAAGCTTAACGGAATATTTCAGTCATGAATACATGAAGGATTACTGCTTCATTCAGATAAAAATTTAACAGGGCGGTAGCTATGCGCTAGGAGGCTGATTGGGCAAACAATATTTTTTGGCTTGAGAGTGGATTCAAAAAGGCAATGGTTCTGTTTGATGCTTCAGACATTTTTACTTTTGAAGACAATCCTATTAATTAACAAAACTCGACTTTCTGACCTTTCTTGCCACCAGAGAGGAAAGGATGCACAGGAAAAGAAAAATCAACGAATAGAAAAGAATAAAATATTCCTGCTTTATCATTCCGTATATCATAAATGGAAACAATAGAGCGGAATAGATATACAAAAAATTAATTTTGTACCATATATATTGGATAAAGAAAGTAACGAGAAGAACTGCCGATCCAATCAGGATCAATACGAATAGATACAAAAACGTTCCTACAATCATTTTAATTGCCTCCTTCATAAAGGATAAACGATGTCAGATTCAAATCATCAATATTCATCAACTGGATTTCATTCTTTTTCTCTCCATCAGCTAACGAATATTCTTCAATGAAACCTATATTTTTTTCTGTTTTTTCATCATACTGCCATAATAGAAAAATAGAATCTTCAGTTGCTTCAGCCTGCATCAAAATAGATCGATTCTCCAAATTAAAAGCTAATTTTTTTTCTGTAAGTTCACTGTTTTCATTAATTGAATATAACTCTCCTGAATACGTAATTATATAAGTTAAACCACGATTTTCAAATACTTTTAATACCTCAGAATCAAAATTAATTTTATTTTCTTTTACCTGATCATTGTCATCTATAAAATAGACATTTCCATTATTTGTTACATAAATTATATTAGAGTTTGTAGATATTAAACTTCTTTGATTAACGCTTGGTGTATTACTTACAGTAAACTTTTTAATAATGTCACCATTATGATCTATTTTCAATATTTGTTCCTTTTCAATTGATGGATCAAAAGTCAATATGTAGATATAGCTATTAAATGAAGTACCTGTTGTAAAAAAACCTAAATTATAGTCTTCGTATTCTTCTGAATAATCATCATCAATTAAAGTATAACCACTTTGATAATAAAGAATATCATCTATTTCTTTTGGGCCAATATTTGTAATAAAATAGGCAAATTGATCATTAGAATATGAAAAAGTTATTCCTTTAGGATCATCAAATTTATGACTTTCAATTTTTCCATTCTCAAAAATATGATATTTTCCACTGTATCTTGATGAAACTATATATTTACCATTAAATTTAAAAATATTCTCCAATGCAATATCATTAATGATATAATTATTAAATTGAGTATCGGAACTATATGTTACAAGCGCACTTTTCTCATCAGTATATGAAGAATAAATAACAATAAAGTCTTCGGTCAATGTAGTAGATTTATTGCTGAAAAGAAAATAGGCTAATACTATGCCAATAGCAACCATAATTAAAAATGTACTTATTATAGGTTTCCTACTTTTTGCACTCAAAAGTAAAACCTCCAATAAATTATAGTGGGAAGACATAAGTATAATCTACTCACTACTTCAATTATATGCCCTTTTTATGAAATGGTACAACATTTTTACTTTTAGTCAAGTCCTTTGGCCAGACAACACCGTTAGATACACCATCAATTTCATATCCTTGTTTTTTCCAAGCCCTCCATACCAATTGTGAACAATAAAAACTACTTGTTGTCTTTTTATCTGTAAAATCAAAATTATATGGTTTACCTATCTGAGATTCAGCATATTTCCCTGCTTTAGAGTAATCTGTTGAAGTAGCGCCTTTTACGTTGTACCCAGCAACAGTTTTATATCTCGTTCTCCAATTATTAATCTGCCACATAACTCCACTTTCTTTAGGGCTTTGCGGACTAAATCCTTTGGCAAATGCTTCAACAGTCCAATTACTACTATAATCAGAAACTATTGCTGCATGTCCACCAAAATAGCCTGAAGAACTTGATGAATCCAGAGTTACAAGTATATTCCCCTTTTTTCCAAGTACAGGATTCACCGCTAAAGTAGATACACCTTCTAAATAACTTATTTCACCGGTTTCTGAATTATACACAAAATTTGTATCTTCTAGTACTGGTAGTAAATCAATAACAGCTTCTTTCACATCTTTATCAACAGACGAATCTATTAACTCATCTACCTCATCTTTAAACTGTTTATTTTGATTTTCAATTTCTTCAGACCAATGATCTAAGTATTCAGAATACTCTTCCCATGCACTATCTAAAAATGTTTTAGCTTCTTCAAAAGAAAGATTGTTCAATTCAGCATAATATGCAACATCTTCATCGGTGTATGAAGTTTCTAATGTTTCATTAGCACTCACATTGTTATTTTCAAACGATCCTGTTGCAATAATATTAAAAAACATTAAAACTACTGCCACTTTCTTAAATTTCCACATTTCACCGTTCCTCCTTTTCTAAACAAACAAAATATTTAGTAACTATAGGTCAACTAATAAAACTCTTAATCAAAAAGTCTTCTTGATGAAATTAAAGCAAAATTAAAGCAATAGTGACGATAACAAATACTTAAACATATGATTTTTGGAACGTAACCTCCTTTTTAGCAAATTAGCCCGTCCACAAAAGTTTTCTTTTTAGCAATAATGTTATGTATAAGCTTTTATTTTTGGTTACACTCAGGGACTTATCAGGATGTTTTTAGGTGATTTATTCCATGTGAAATAATTACATGCCAATAACAATATGTCAAGATATAAACTAAACTCGTACACAAAGAACATGATTACGAATATATGATCCATTATTTTTCGTTCATCCTTGTTTTTTTTGTTTGTAAAATCTACTAAATCATCAGTGATTGAAATCCCATATTGGAAAGCAATATTAAAAAAAATTAGCCAAATTCATGACATCTGTTTATGTTCAAGTTGACAGCGTGTATAATCGTATGTAGGCAGCACTCAATGGTTGGCGGTTGATTAAAAATTATTTAAAGGAGGTGTACTTTCGCATGGATAACGAATTACGAAGCATGTTGCAAGCTGTTTTAAAAGAAGCGTTGGAGCCATTAAAAGAAGAAATGCAAGTCATTAAATCCGATGTGCAAGGGTTGAAAGACGATGTCCATACTCTCAAATCCGATGTGCAAGGGTTGAAAGACGATGTTCAAACACTGAAAGCCGGGCAAGACGAACTTAATCACATGGTGCGCGCCATTCACGATCGCCAGGAAGAAACGGACGCCAAGCTAGAAGCGCTTACGATGGATACGCATAAAGTACGTGGGGAATTGTCATCCCAGAAACAAGGACAAGAACGACAAGATAAAATACTCGCATCATTAGCTCTCCGCTCCCTTGAGCAGGAAACAGAACTTCGGGAATTAAAACGAATCATATAGCTGCTCAAGTCTTCCCGCGGACTTTGCTCCACTTGCTGAAAAAACCCGCCTATGTTTCACTTGTAGACGGGTAGAAGGTTTAACACATATTAAATTCCGTGACGTAACGATTTATTCCAGATCAAAGGCCACTTTTAAATCTCCAATTTTCTCCTCGTCAATTTGAACGATCTCGCCGATGGCTTTTGCAGAAACAACGGCTTTCGCACTGTATTCCACCACTTCGAGACGGTCAAAAGCTTCCAGCAGGCTGCCGCCGGTAACGATGACACAATCATTTTTTACAAAAACGAGGGGAACCGCTTTGCCGAGAGCCTGCGCCACCGACTTCGTATCCTGTGTCGTTGCACCGTAAGGCAGCTTCGGTATATCACGCAATAAAATATAGCTTTCCGGAATCGTTCTTGAGTCAAACTGTTCCTCCGTGACTGCAAACGCCATTGTGCTCGGCGGGTGAGCAATAACAATCGATTTTATCTCAGGGTGGGACGCATATATTTCCTGATGCAGCGTCACCGCGCGGCTTGGCACTTTACCTGCCTCTTTTGCTGTTCCATCCTGAATTTTCACAAGATCCTCCAGCTCAAGATATTTACGGTCCATTCCGTAAGGCGTAATAATAAACGACCCGTCCGATATTTTCTGTGAAAATGTTCCTTCCGTACTCGTGATAAGCTTTTGCTTATATGCCCGGTGGATCAGCTGGCACATGTCCCTTCTTGCCGCTCTCTCGTCACTGGTATAATAATCCACAGTGAATTCTTTTTCAAAATTGTATTTCTGCCCAGCCGGAATATCCACGCTTTCTTTTGTTAAAGAGACAGGCGTTCCGATCCGCTTTGCTTTTATTTCCAGCCTTGCGCAGTATTCCAGCGTTTCAAATGCCATAAACGCCTGGAATAAATCGGTCCCGCCGACAACTACACCATGATTTTCCAGCATCACGGCATTCATTCCTGTGGCGAACACTGAGGCTATTTTTTCCCCAAGAAGGGTGCTTCCCGGTAAAGCATATTCCGCCATCCCGACTTCGCCGCAAATTTGTTGAAAATGCGGGAGCAAATAAGTATCAGGGATTTTTCTTACAATGCTGAAAGCGACGAGTGCCGGCGGATGGGCATGAACTACAGCCTTTAAATCCGGTCTTGTTTCATAAACAAGCTTGTGAAACGGAAATTCACTGGATGGCTTGTGGATTCCGATGACCGTTCCATCAGGCTTTACCCTGACAATGTCCTGCCGGGTGAGCGAGCCTTTATCAATACCGCCGGGAGTAATCCAAACATCTCCGTTTTCGTCCAATATTGAGAGATTCCCTCCGGAGGTCGTTGTCATACCGTACCCGTAAATTCTTTCCATAATCATAATCAGTTGATCTGCTGGATGAAGCATTTTAAAATTCATTTTTTTCCCTCCTGTTGTGCTTTGTGTCATTTTCCCATTCTTCACATACGTCTGTTTAATTATTTTGTTATCAAGTTCACAAGTTTTTGTTTATTTCTGTTTTTAGCATAACATATTTTTGTTTGTTTTTGTATTGTTTTTTTTATGTTATTATACAAGTAAAAAAAGAAAGGCTTCTTAAGACAAATAAATTTGTCACTAAGCTCCTTTCTTTTATCAGACAAGCGATTTTTCATTGCAGCTGTACTTTGTAGTGATCCAATCGTTAACAATCGAGCGGAAAAGCCATTGTCGACATCAATGCCAGCTCCGGCTGGGTGGAATCAAGTCGGCTGTACTGTACGATGATCGGCAAATCACTTGCCACTTCCATCGCGTAAGGAACTCCCGCCGGTATCTTTACCTCCTTTTTCTTCAATTCACTTGTTCTGATATGCTTCGTCCGCTTTCCCCGAATCGTATATGGAATTTCTTCCAGCGGCGTCCGATCTTCAAAGTAAATGGTAATTAATAATTTGGCAGCTGCATCATTGCAATTCAGCACGCAGATCGATTCATGACTCTCCAATCGGCCCGAACTTTCCGGCGGAATATAGCCGTCAGGAATATACCATGTGGAATGACCTTTTTTTCTGGTATGCATTAGCAATCACTTCCTTTCTTTAGGATTATCCTTACTTGCAGGACGCTCGGTAAATCAGATCTGTCGGCGTGTAGCCTGTGTATTTTTTAAAGGTAGTTGTGAAATAGGCGGGGTTACCGAATCCGAGTTTCGCAGATACCTCATAAATGAGGTAGTTTCCTTCCTGAATCATTTGCTTCGCTTTCTCCATCCTTACTCTTGTCATGTAACTTTTAAACGATTCTCCCGTGACCTTTTTAAAGATTTGCCCGAGATAATTCCGTGAAATATACAGTTCGTCGGCAATATCCTGCAGGGTGATATTTTTCCCGAGATGGTGATGGACGTAGTCGATCATTTGCTCCACTAATTGGCGGTGCTTCACATTCTCCTCCCACCGTTGATGATTGCACAGATTAACAACGTTGTTTTTTAAAAACATGCCAAGCTCATCCCACGAATTTTTCTTGAAAAGTTCGTTGCAAATATCATCTCCTTCAGGAAAAAGCTGATCTATCGCCAAGCCAATGTCGTATAAAGAATAAGTAATCATCGTCCACAATTCGATTCCGATTCGGACAGCTGTTGCTTTATGATAGGGAGAGTCGGTCAATTTTTGCAAATGGGCAGCGAGGATTTGCGTTGCCGACTGCTCATCGGCATACCGTATCGCTTCCGACAGCTTCCGGCCCGTTTCCATTGTTTCTGTCCAAGGAATACTCCGTTTCTTTCTATGCCGTACATCCCGATTGTTTTCAGGCATGGCAGTGCATACCATGGAAAATCACCTCTTTCCGGTTTCCGCAGACATCGATTTTTTTCGAATACGCTTTCCCGAGACATGGTCTATCTTCCACGTAACGACGCGAGGCTGTTCATTAAGCGCAAAGGCAATCTGTCTGAACAACCTCGGTAAAATTATTTTATTGGAGCAGCAAGAACAGCGGAGAAAAATGCCAGCGCCAACCCCTGCCCCCAGCCTTCAATTCTTTTCTTCGATGTATGAAGATACCCGTCAACGGTATTCATCACCGCGGTGCCTGTCGACACATCGCGGACGGTCCCGCCCTCATCCACCTTCGCAAGCAAGCCGTCCAATGCCCGTTGAACCGCTTTATGACTTCGCGGTGTATTGGCGCCTGAAAGGATAAGAGCGGCAGCAATTCCGGCAGATCCCGATGTTTCCTCATAGGAATCCGGATCGGTCAGCACCGTATGCCAGAGACCGTTCTTCGATTGCAGCCTGATAAGCGTACTCAATTGGTCGCGCAGGGAGCCGTGGATTTCCATAAAAGACGGCTCCTGTACATCAATGATCCTTAAGATGGCCGCCATTGTATAGGCAGCCCAGGCATTGCCTCTCGCCCAAAAAACGCCGGACATATTGTTTTGCTGCAAATGATCCCACCCATGAAAATAAAGGTTTGTGTTTGGATCTTGAAGATATTTCTCGTGACCGTGAAACTGTCTCAGCCCGTCCTGCATATAAACATCATTGTCCAGTTCCTGTCCCATGCGAATCAGAAAGTAGCCGGCCATAAACAAGGTGTCAATCCAGGCTTGCTCCGGAAAAACCGAGACGCCGCCGCCCACCGTATGCTGCAAGACGCCTTCGGCAAATCGCGGTGCTTCATTAATAAGGTAATCCGCTTTCTTTTTTGCCAATTCCAAGTAAGCATCCTCCCCTGTTTCCTGATACAGAGTAAGCAATGTATGGCCCATGGAAACAATATTTACTGACATCGGCGGCAGGCCGAATTCGATGTACTCATCGATCCATTCCTTCAATAACGACAGATAACGCTCGTTCTTCGTCGCCCGATATGCCGCACCGACACCATAGAAGGCAACGCCGGCAGGCCAATCCCAGGTATGGTCCATCGCAAACGTTCTTTCAACGATTCTGTCAATCATCTCTGTTAACTGCTTTTCATTGAAATCAAGTGGTTTCACTGGCAAACTCTCCTTTTCTTCTATTTTACAACACATCCTGCTGATGTTGGGTGTTCAAAAAAACGTTTTCATCTTATGACACAATCATTGTCGTTTCGGACGCGATTCCAAAGATGGTGACTGTCCCCGTTACGTTTGCGTTCTACTATCTGCATGCAGCTGTTGCCTTTCCTGAACGCTTTCGAAAGCGCGCTGTGCCGGAAATGTGAGGGCAACGGCCAATGCACTCATTCCAAAAATCGGCAGCAGCCCCTGCAGCTTGAACAGAATGAACCCGATTCCTAGAGTACCGGCAAGCATGACGGCTGTCGGCAGAGGATTTAGCAACACCATAAAAAACGAGTTTTTCAGAATTTGCAGCATGTTCATTTCGTAATGGACGAAAACAGGAAACACATAAAAGAGCATCAATAAAAACAGAAACGAGAAGGCCATGACCGGAATGCTCAACACGTGAAACACCGGACTGGACGACTGGTTAAAAAACAGCAGGTCAATCACCAAAACTGCGCCGACAAATACAAGCACATATCCTAGTAAATTACTTCTGAAAAACTCTTTTTTATACGCGGACCAAAACGTTTTGAAAACCGGGACATCCGTTTCCTTCATGATCCATTTGCGGACAACGGCAAATGTGGCAGCCGTTGATGGGAACAGTCCGAGAACGACAATTCCAAGCAGCGTAAAGACCAGCCAAAGAATGTTCAAATATGCCAGTTTTGTAATCCATTCCAGCACTCTATTTACTGTAGCCATAACCGCAGCTCCCTTCGTTGTTTAATCGCCATTTAAAAAGGGGCCAAAGAGGTTCGCGAATTTTTCCCGCGGTGCCGGCGATGAAACCGCGGCTTTCCACCTACGTTTTTTACCAGACTGAGACAAAAGGTAAAAACGGGTATCACGGCTTTGCGCTCTCTGCCCGGAGTTTTCAACGGAAGACAGAGCGACGGCGCCATCAGCTTTTTAATCCGCTTGTGGCAATTCCCTCCACCACATACCGTTGGAAAATAAAGAACACGACAAACACCGGAATAAGCGACACAATCGACATCGCGAACATCGCTCCCCAGTTGGAGACCGTTTCATTGCTTAAGAACATATTCAATGCCATCGACACGGTATACTTGCTTGGACTGTTCAAGTAAAGAACCGGCCCCAGCAAATTGTCCCACGTCCAATAGAAAGAAAAGATCGCTGCTGTGGCCAATGCCGGTGTAATCAACGGCAAAATGATTCTGTAAAAAATTTGAAACGTATTGCATCCGTCAATCGTTGCCGCTTCGTCCAGCTCCCGCGGTATAGTACGGATAAACTGTACAAGGAGGAAGATAAAAAACGGATGTCCGAAATACGCCGGCACTACGAGCGGCTTTAAGGAGTTTAGCCAGCCAAGCTGTGAAAAAATAATATACTGCGGTATCATAACGACTTCGTACGGCAGCATCAGCGTCACGATCATGACGGCAAACCAGAAGCCCCTGCCGGCAAATTTGAGCCTCGCAAACCCGAAAGCGATCAAGGCGCTGGAAATTAAATGACCGATAAGCGTGATAAAGACAAAAACGGCTGTGTTTTTAATGAAAACGCCGAAGGAATAACCGCCAAAGCCTTTCCATCCTTGTACATAGTTCTCAAGGATAAACGGGTCTGGAATCAAATGATCCGCCGTGAGAAAGATTTGTTCACTCACTTTAAAGGAACTCATCAATAGCCAGACAACCGGGTAAAGCAGCAATAATACAAAACCGCCGACTAACACGTGATATATAATCCATTTAGGCTGAAAAGAACGCATTGCTACTTACCTCCTTCCGATTCATAATGAACCCAGAATCTCGAGGTGATAAAGATGACGGCAGTGAGAATCCCGATGATCACGAGCATCACCCAAGCCATCGCAGAGGCATATCCCATGTTAAAAAACTCGAACCCTTGCTTGAACAAATACAGGGAATACAGCAATGTTCCATCCAGTGGTCCACCCGTTCCTTTAGAAATAATAAACGCCGGCACAAACGTCATGAATGCTGCAATCGTCTGCATGATTAAGTTAAATAAAATCACCGGACTTAACAACGGCAAGGTAATCGAGCGGAACTTCTGAAAAAAATGGGCGCCGTCGACACTTGCAGCTTCATAATAGCTTACCGGAATGGATTTCAACCCGGCCAGAAAGATCAGCATGGAAGATCCGAACTGCCAGACCGATAAGAAAATCAACATCCAGAGAGCTGCTGTCGGATCACCGAACCAGCGGATCGCATCGAGTCCGAAAAATTCCAGCAGTAGGTTGACAATGCCGCTGTCTCCGAAAATGTTGCGCCACATGATGGCGACGGCGACGCTGCCGCCGATAAGCGACGGTAAATAATACAATGTCCGGTAAAGACCGACAGCCCGCGAAGCAGCATTCAATACCATCGCGATCAATAAGGCAAAGGCAAGGCGCAGGGGAACTCCCCCGAAAACGTAGATAAAGGTGACTTTCAATGACTGAAGATAACGTGGATCATCAGTAAACATTTTCACAAAATTATCGAATCCGATCCAGCTCGGCGGCGAAAATAAGTTATATTGAGTAAATGAAAAATATAATGAGGCGATCATCGGTATAATCGTAAACGCTAAAAAACCAATGACAAACGGACCGATGAAAAAGTATCCCCATAAGTTTTCACGAAGGCGAGTGTTCATTTACTCAGCTCCTTTCCACTAGATAGTTCATACAATGATTTTTGAAATATGCTGCGCTTGAAAGCTGGAGGCTGCCTCAAAGAAAGCTGTCGGACTTTTGAGTCAACCCTGGTGCAAGCATCCAAGCGCTGCATGTTTTTAGAGGGTGTTTATGTTGCTTGTTCTCTGCCAGTCAGTTTTGCGAAAGTATACTTTGAGCTTGATTTCTAAAGTTTTGCGCCGCATCCTCCGGGCTGATTTGACCATAGTTCATTTGCTCGGCAAGACCGTCAAGAAGTTCAATGATCTGACCGGCGCCGGCAGGGTCAGGAGCTCCCATCGGGGTACTGTTTTGCTCCGCCCACTCGATATATTCAAAGACAAGTGCCTGGGCTTCGGATATTTCCGAGGTAAGCGCATCCTTGACAACGGAAGATCCTGGAACACCGCGGTCGCCAAGAATCAGTTTATTTGCTTCTACATCGTTGACAAAGAAGTCAATGAATTGCGCCGCTGCTTCTTTATGCTGAGAATTCTCTGTAATGGAGAAGAACATACTCGGCTTTAAGAACAGACCGTCATCGGCGTTTGGTCCCGGCATCGGATGAATATCAAACGGTAATCCCGCAACCTGCTGCAAGCCGACAAATTGGTTGGACCATTGCCAAATACCGATTCCCTCCTGCTTTACGACAGGATCATCTTCCGGTCCAGCCAATTGCGCCAGATAGTCCGGCGTCGGTGTGGCGCCTTTTTCCACTAGTTCTTGCAGCATGGAGAAGAAGTCGACAAATAGCTGATCATCGTCATATCCTAACCCGCTGCCATCTTCCGCATACAGTCGCTGTCCATGGGTTCGAAGATAATAATTAAAGAACACGTCCGATTGCATGCCGGTGTCAAAGTAATAGCCGGCTGCCGCCGTTTTATCCGCCAACTCCATATAATCATCCCACGTCCAATTTTCCGGAAGAGAATCGACACCGATTTCTTCCAATAACGCAGGGTTGTAGTTAAAACCGACCGCATTTACGCCAAGGTTGAAGCCGTAAATACCATCGCCGACCTGTCCCCCGGAAACAATCGTATCTGCAATATTCGTCACATCAATTTGATTCCCGATGAAAGGCGTCAAATCCGCCAATTGGTTATTATCCGCATATTGAGTAATATAAGAAAGGTCCATTTGAATTATATCCGGCAATTCATTAGCAGCTGCCTGAGGTGCCAGCCTTTGCCAATAATCATCCCAACCGGCGTATTCCGCTTCAATCTTCACGTTCGGATTCTGATCCATGTACATTTGAATTACTTCATTTGTATAGTCATTCCGCGTCTGATCGCCCCACCAGGCAATTCTCAAAGTCATTTCTTCACCATCATCCGCCGCCGGCTCGCTGTCATTGCTGTCGCTGCTGTCAGAATCTCCACCTGCCGGTTCACTCGAGGTATCGTCATCCCCGTTACCGCACGCGGCCAACCAAAATATCATCATGATTCCTAATAACAAAAACAATAGCTTCTTCATCATTCATTAACCCTCCCTTTTTGTTGTAAGCGATTACAATCTCAATATAGCATTTAATAAAATCCGAGAAGTATAGAAAAAACAGTTATAAATGTTCAAAAAGCAGAGGAACCCCATGTCCCCGAAAATTTTGTGACATGTCACAAAATTGTGCGGGACATGGGGTGTTACGAAAATTTGATGATATCGGACGGAGTGCATCCTTTCACACGCTTAAAAATTTGACTGAAGTACTGGGGATTATCGCCGAAGCCGAGGCGTTCCGCCAATTCAAATACTTTGATGTCCCCTTCCTGCTCAATAATTTCCACCGCCTTATCAATGCGCCGGTTGGTAACATAGGCGGAAAATTTCCAACCGGTTTCCTTTTTAAACAGCTTTCCTAAATAATCCGCATTCATATACAGCTGCTCGCTGGCAACCCATTGCAAGGACAGGTCCGGGGTTTCCAAACTCCCTTCCACAATGTCGATCATCTTCAAGACAACAGTAGAATATTTCGTTTTTACCGCTCGGGAACTTGCCAGCCGGCAGTCTCGGAACACTTCTTCAAAGAACGCCCGAAATGCCTGAAGCGTTTCCATGTTTTCCATCTTCGCCATGTCCCTTAACCGTGCTTCACTTGAATAAAACACACTTTTTTTCACTACCGATAAATATAATTGCGAGAAGTACGATTTCGTCAGTGACGGTTTCATGTTCAACGCCGCCACTTGCTCAAAAATCGTTTGCAGTTCCCTTTCGATCTCCTTCTCTTTCCCGGCCTTCAATAATAAAATCAGCCGCTCACTGTCATATTTATACAATTCACTGTCATCATTCGCAAAAACGGTTCTGTTCACCGGCGTGATCAAACAGCCTTCGCCGGCATAAAAGCGCTGGTCCAGCATGGTAAGCACATCATGATAAAACGAATACATTTCCGCCGGCACAAATGCTTTACTCAAAACGATGGTTACTTCTTTCCCGTCTCCGCTTTCCCGGTACAGTGACTGGATTTTTTCCAACGCACTGCACAGATGCTCTGCTCCTTCTTCTTCCTTCAGCAAAATAATATAATATTTTCCAACGACAGTCTCCGCACGGAAGGTTTTTCTTCCAATCACCGCCTGTGCTATTGTTTCGATGGCTTGCAGTTCACTGCCGGACAATTTCCCTTCAGGATAAAACAATAGTAACCGGTAACATTCGTTTTCCCCTGAGAGCCCGATAAGGTGGCGCAGTTCCTGCCGCTTTTCTTCCGTCAACGCTCCGTTTGTCAGCGCTTCCTTAAAAAAATGCTCTCTTTCCTCCTGAAGCAGTTGATTTACTTTTTTCTCCACGTTTTTAAAGTAGAGCTCTTGTTCCTCCTGTTCCTCCAGCTCTTTGACGACTTCCCTTATAGCGGAAGAAATATTGTTTTCATTGCAGGGCTTGAGCAAATAATGCTTCACCCCGAAACGCATCGCTTTGCGAGCGTATTCAAATTCATTGTAACCCGACAAAAGAATCCATTTGATTTCAGGAAAAACGATTTTGCAATTTTCAATCAATTGAATGCCATCCATACCGGGCATCGTAATATCCGTTATCACAATATCCGGCAGCTCTTCAGCGATAAATTCCAGCGCTTCAATGCCATTTCTGGCCGTTCCCGATAACGCGACTCCTTGCGCCTCCCAATCTATGATGGCCGAAATTCCTTCCAATATCGTTCTCTCATCATCGACCAACAGCACCTTGTACATTGTCATTTCCCCCTTCATACGGTAAAGTAATCTGCACTTTTGTCCCTTTATTCCTTTCGCTCTCCACCCGGAGACCATATTGTTCACCAAACAATATTTTAACGCGCTCATGAATATTTTTTATTCCGATGCCCGTTCCTCTTGACTGATACTCTCCCTCCGTCAGCTTCCTTACAAAATTCCCCTCCATTCCCGGCCCGTCATCTGTCACCGTAATGACAAGCTGACTCCCCGCAGCTTTTCCGGTGACTGTGATTGTACACGTTCCTAATTTTTGCTGCAGGCCGTAATGAATCGCGTTTTCAACCAGCGGCTGTAAAATAAACTTCGGCACTTTGTTCGCGAGTATTTCCGGCGGGATGTCCACACTGAACGCTAACCTCTCCTCGAAACGATACGCTTGTATCGTGATATAATTGTTGACGATTCTCAGCTCTTCCTCCAGCGGGATCAACGCTTCCTTCATATTGATGGACGAGCGTAGGATATACCCTAACGACTCGGCCATACTAGATATTTGCCGGTGACCACCCACTTTTGCCGCCCAGTTGATCGACTCCAGCGTGTTATATAAAAAATGCGGGTTTACCTGCGCCTGCAACGTTTTAAACTCAGCATCCTTAATGACAAGTTGCTTTTTATAATTTTCCGATATCAGGTAATCAATTTGCTCCATCATTCGCTTGAAGTTATGGTGCATCTGTCCGGCTTCATCCAGAGAAAATGGCACATCCTCCGCATAATCGCCGAAATCCTTCAATTCTCCGCTTTGCACCTGCTCCATTTTTCTGTTCAAACTTTCAATCGGGCTGGTAACACCGCCGATGAACCGCATCGCGAGGAAGATAATAAAGAGAAACATAACTGCGTAAATGATTGTTACCGCTCGCTTGGCGAAAGTAATCGCCTGAAAAAGACTGCTGTACGGAGTAATAATCATATATGTCCAATTTGTGTGATTCGCCTTGCTGTAAGTTACAAAAAATCGTTCGCCGTCCGCTTTGACCAATTGATAACCGTTCATTTCTTCCATGCCTTCCTTGAAAAACTCCGCCGATAAGGAAGCGCTTTCAGAATCCTGCGGATAAATTTGCTGATTGTCATCATTAAAAATGACTAGTTGGGCATTTTTATCATCGAGACTATTGGAGAAATTTGATACAATCTCATCTAAACTGAAGCGAACGACGGCGGTGCCTAGCCGTTCCAAAGACAGCGTTGCATAAGAACGCACATCGCGCGCAACGATCATCGCCGCGTCCGCTTCAATCGGATAAACCCGCAGAAGTCCGCCTTGCTCAGTTACCGTCTGATCTTTGATGCTTTGCAGGCGCTCCTTGTCAAACAGGACAATCCGGTTGCCTGAGGCATATTCCTTGTCCTGCAAATCATATATCTGTAAAGAATCGACGTATTTATCCAATGCCCCTAAAACAAGTAACCGCTTTCTTAAATCATCGCCGATAACATAGCGCTCATACGCTGATTCGCTGTTCTTCAGCAGCGTTAAGTACGTATGAACATACATATCCGTCGCAACGGAATAGGAAAGCCGTTCCATATTTTTGATTTCATTTTCGATGGAGGTGGAAGAAATACTGAGTGATTGTGCCGATTGCCGATAGATTTCATCATTGTATACATGAAAGGCGTATTGGAGGATGGAAACTCCGCCGATGCTGAAGAGAACAAGAACAAAGGAGATTAATAGAAACATTTTGTATTTGATTCTTAAATTGGAATAGAAGGTGACGATCTTCTTTATCAATGAATCTCACTCCTCCGGATCGATCCCCAATCCCGATTTTTTGATGAAAGTTTCGTTCGCCCCACGTGGAATCGGACTCGGCACGCTTATCCAGGAATTTGGTTTGGAGAACCTGTTCAAAAAGGCGACAGCTCCGCTCGATGCAACCCAATTCCGCCTAAATGCCGCTCACGTCCTTGCCTGACATGTTGACGGGAGGTAACTTTATTGTATCAAGCTGCATGCGCATTAGTAAATACGTTGACAAAAACAGCGGTCATTCCGTCATGGAAGAAGTAACAGATGCACAAAGCTGCCGGGCATGAAAAAAATGCTGCCCATGCATGGCAGACAAAGGAAATTTCTATCACTGTCGATTTGGCCGACGCTCATCCTGCATCTATTTTTTCATGATGTTCCAATAGTATATTAATTAACATAAATGAAAATTAATTAACGAGTTAGTTATCTTCATGTATCAGTTTAAAGGATAAATCCCTTTTCTTTCGCGGGACTTTATACCTATTTCCTAATGAAAAACAACAAAATGATATCGGAGTGGTGTGAGAAAAAGAAAAACATGTCTTTCCTCCAAGGAGCGATTTTCCGTTTTTCCGCGGCAACTCTGATTTTTGTATCAGCCCCCTCAAACAAAAACAGCTTATGGGCAAAACAAGTTCTCCCACAAGCTGTTTTCAATTATTTTGCCAATCAATGCCTCACCGTATTTTTCGATTAACGCTTCACCATCACCGTGTCTTTTCCGATCAGCATCGTTCCTGTTGTGGAATAGCCGGTAATCGTCAGCTCGATATCGCCATTGTGATGATCCAATGCATCGATGACCGCCTGACGATGGAGTTTCACAGTCAGCTGATTTCCTTTTTGTTTGTTTTTAGAAACGTCAGCAAAAACTGTGGTACCGTTGACATTCACTTTTACCGTTGGAGCATCGACAGTGACTCCGGCTGGCACATTCAGTTTGACCGTAAATGCATTTTTGCCGCCGGATGACTTCAAATGCAGTGTTTTCGGCGTTACCCACACATCCACGGGAACGACTTCTCCGGAATGGATGTACGGTACAGGCGGTGCCTCCATCCCGTGTCCAAGGAAAAATCCTGTATGAGGCGGTTGATTATACGCAACATTTTGCCAGGCGATGCTTAATCGGTATACAGGATCATGCATCAGCGTATAAATGCGATGCTCAGTAACATCGGTGGTTGTATAGATCCGCAATTCCGTACTGTCCGCAGTCGGCCAGATAACTTCTTCTCGCCAGTCCCCGAACAAATCCGCTTGCAGCGAAGGATTTCCTTTCGTCCAATTGTTGGAACGAGTTCCTTCTGGTACAAAAATCGTTTCCAACTGCTCTGTTTCCCAATTCCACTTGTCGATTTTGCCGACACCGTGCGGATCAGTGGAAGGATCAAAGCTATGATCGAGCAATTCCCGCAGCAAATCCCCGGTCCACCAAACGGCATGGTTAATCGACCTCGGCGTTGTATTCGTAATCCGTTCTCCTTCTACGGTATACAGGCCGCTTCCGCCGGAGCTGCCGTCCCAACTGGCTGAAGCCCACAATTCTGTGCCAGCATACCTTGGGTCGATATCAGCGGCCAGACCTCGTCCAACATCCGTGCCGGTGCGAACCCCCCATAACAATTCTCCCGTCTCGGCATCCCGGATGCCAAATCCTACCGGCGAGCCTGCGCTTTCATGCACCTGATAAATTTCCATCCCCGGACGGTTTGGATTTAAGTTGCTGACATGATTGGCATCCCCGTGTCCCCAGCCTGTCGTATAGAGACCGGTGCCGTCATGGTCCACCACCATCGCACCGTAAATGATCTCGTCTTTGCCGTCTCCATCCACATCGGCAACGGCTAGGCTGTGGTTTCCTTGCCCGGCATAGCCGCCATTTCCGGGATCATTGCTGTCGAAAACCCATTCCTGCGTCAACTCACCGTCCCGCCAGTTATAGGCGGCAAGCACCGTTCTTGTGTAATATCCTCTTGCCATCACAATGCTCGGCCGCTCCCCGTCAAGGTAGGCAACTCCGGCAAGAAAGCGGTCAACCCGGTTGCCGTAGCCGTCCCCCCAATCGCTGACATTGCCGCGGGGTGGATAGTAATCGGTCGTAGTCAATGCTTTTCCTGTTTCTCCGTCAAAAACAGTTAAAAACTCCGGACCTTCCAAAATATAACCGGCGCTGTTGCGGTAATCGGCATCAGGATCGCCGATAACACGTCCCTCGCCGTCGATCGTTCCGTCTGCCGTTTTAAACACCACCTCCGCTTTGCCGTTGCCGTCAAAATCATAGACAAGAAACTGTGTATAATGAGCCCCCGCCCGAATGTTTCTCCCCAGATCAATCCGCCACAGCTTCGTCCCATCCAGCTTATAGGCATCAATATACACATTGCCTGTATACCCAGACTGAGAATTATCCTTTGAATTGGAAGGATCCCATTTAAGAATGATTTCGTAATTGCCGTCACCGGTTAAGTCCCCTACACTGGCATCATTGGCGGAGTATGTGTACGCGACACCATCCGGGGTGACTCCGCCTTCCGGTTTGTTCAGCGGTATGCTTAAATATTGCTCCGACCATACGTGAAATTCCTCTGTTTTTGCCTGATTGGCAACGTTTAGCGCGCGAATGTGATAAACAGCATCCTCCGTGCCGTCCGGATCTAGAAAATTGGTGCTCGTTTTAATCGGCTCAGCGTTAATTTTTACACCATCGCGGTATATATCGAAGGCGACGCTCTCGGGATCCGTGCCGAGCATTCGCCAGCCGAGGTAAACACCGTCAGCCACGTTTACAGCCACCGGACTCCGTGTCAACGCTTCCATTTGCCTGATATTTACCTTTGTAACCGGCGATTGAAAGGCGGACGATTTTTCCGATAATCCGCCTACATTCACCGCAGCCACCTTATAGTAAAAAGGAATATTTGTCAGTACATCATCATCTGTAAAGGAAGTATCCTCCGTTACTCCGACCAGCTCATACGACCGATGCTCATACTTCGCACGGTAAACATAATACTTCACCGCGCCGTCCACCGCCTTCCACTGAAGCTCTACCCGATCCGCCGCCGCTTTCACGAGACGAAGCCCCGTCGGCGGTTCAGCAGGAGCAACTGCTTCATCCACCATCTGGACGGTTACTTCGCTGCTTTTGGCCGATTCAATCTTCGCCTCGCTGATTTGCGTTACTGCATACATATAGGTCAAACCAAGCTCTGCCGTGTCGTCCGTAAAACGGGGTTCCTTTGTGTTTCCGATTTGCTGAAACTCACCATCTTCCTTCCGGTACACATTGTAGCTCGTTGCTCCTTCCACCTCCTGCCAGCTTAAGGTGACGGAAGAATCCGGGTACACTGTTTTCTCCACTACCTGCAGTTCTTCCGGTGCCGACAGCGGCACGATTTCCAGCCCGTTGATGCGGCCGTCATTCGTTAACCTGACATCCATTTGACCATCCTCCACTGTAACAATATCGGTAAATTCGGCGAACTGACCTGCACTTGAACTAATGCTTCCTTTCTCGTCCCCGTTAATGGTGATGCCTGTCCGGTTAAATGCAATCGTATCCCCGGCAATGATTTTAAGATGGTAATCCCCATTCGGCACATCTACATAAAAATGAAATCCGTTAGCCAAAATAAAATCCCGCCGGAGGTCATCCGGTCCGCCGCGATCCCGTTCGGCAACCGATTCACTGATTCCGTATCCCCTTTCCGGTGTGTAAATCATCGTGTTTGTCACTTGATAATACCCGTCTTCCACCGGACTGGAGGCATTTCCGAAGTCAAAAAACAGCCTTGCCAACCTAGCGTTGTCTTCCGCTTCTGCCGCAACATTGCTCTTTGTCAGCGCACCTGCCGCGGTAAATAGCGGAAATAATATTGAGAAAATAATGAATATTGAAAAATTCTTTAACATTCTTATCCCTCCTAGAAAAAATTGATTGCTTCGCCTGCCTTCACCGTTTTCCTTCCCTCCTTCCGGGAGATTCCCTTTGTTGGTGGACAATACTGACAGCGTTGTGCTCATGACTCACATAAAAAAGAAAGCGATTTCAAAACGGTTGTTACAAATGTAGAACAGGCTTGCAACATTCGTTTTTTGCGCCAAAACGTGGTTGCAAGAAAGGAAGCCGCCCGCTGCTGCGTCGCCTGTCGGGAACACAAATCCTTCATCGGCCAGTAGTTGTCCACTCGTTTACCGTGTTTACCACTTGTCAAGGAAACACTATGGTAAATCCATTATAAAAATATACTTGACATTAACAAAACAGTAAAAATGTTAAAATTCTTTTCAAAAACAACAAAACGCCAATTTTAGTGAAAAATGAACAGTTTGTCCTGTGTCATACGATTTAGTAAAGTTCAACAGCGGCAGTCATTCGTTGGCGGAATCATTGGCGGTGGATTCATTTCCGAGTTGGACACGCGGGGTGGGGGCGGCCAACTATCTTTTCCACGTACAGGATCGCAAGTCTTGGCAAGACCGCTGGCTAAAACTATTTTTCTGAAAAAGGCCGGAATTCCATACGACAATCGGCAAGGAAACATCGGCTTGTACAACAAATTCTTTGCGGTAAACGTATCACATGGCGGCAATGAAAATATCCGCAGCCTGGTTGGAGCAAAATATTTCCTGATAATTGAAACAACCGCTATCGCAGCCTTGCGTAAAGATGTATGATAGATGTGGAAAGAACGCACTTGAAAATGGGAGGGGACACTTTTGATAAAATCTTGCATCCTTTTGCTGCTTCCCCTTCTTCTTTTCGGATGTATCGACAGCACTTCACAACAGGATAACAGCCAATTAGATACAATGAAGGAAGAAGCGGAAGCACGTACGCTTCAGCAAGCGGAGGAAAACAGCTCGATGATCAGCTATGACGACTATCAAGCCTTATTTAAGACTGCTGTCACTGATTTGACTATTGAAAACTTTCACTTAAGTGACAGCACAATCGGTTTTGATGTTACGAGCATTGATAAAGATTTAAGCTTCGGAACAAGAGAATGGCTCACGAAAGACGGGACCTACTATACAATGGAACCTGAGTCGACCCAGGAAACATTATTTTTTGAAAATGAAGAGCAAAGCGTTTTATTGACGATTACACTGGCATATACAGGCAACTATATCGGTAACGATATGGTCTATTATAATATCACCTCGGGTTACGACATCAATGACCATTTAGCTGCCACGACAGATATCATTACCTTAAGCTATAAAAATTTGATTGTTACCATTTTACAAACTTCCTCTAAGACTGCCGACATGGATATCACTCAAAACGCAGCGAAAGAGCTGGTTGATTTTTTACAGAAGTATTAATAGGTTGATAGGATTAGCGGAGAAGCGCCATGCTTCCGGTCAATCTATTGATTTTTTTCTTTTCGCCATACAAAGCAAGACCTAAATAAACAAGATCTGCGGCCGATGTGCTTGCTATTTTTTCTGTGTATTCCTGATACGTTTTTGTTGTTTGCGCCGCATGACTGAAGTCCACAACAAGTAACTCAGAAAATTCTCCGTTAACGATTTTATTTCTGATTTTTTTCATTTCATCATCACTGCCTTTTAAGATTGGAATCGGCATTGTCGTTATTCCTAAATGAGTACACCCGCTTTCATCTTTTACATCGGGTCCGACGATGCCCTCCACTTCCTTCCCCAGAGTCAAAGCCAGAACTGCAGCAGTATTGGCAATCATCCCCGCCGGCAACTCTGCATCAACGATCATTACACATTTTTTCTCCATGATATCCTCCATTTTTTTGAAAAAGTTTCGCAAGGTGGCTAACCACGGTTTTCCAGCCCCCAGTTGCTTTTGTACGCACGGCAATATCTGTATAAAACAGTCGAACATCTCCTGCCAAGCTGCGCCTGTTTACTTTAGCATGATAAAAAAACAGAGAGAAGGGCCAATTCCAGACGATTTTAAAGAACCAGTCGAAGGGAATGACAAGTATTGTACTCCTGATACATAACCATTTTCCGTAGCGGCTTGCAAATATCCTACAGGGGCAGAAATGCCGGCCGATGGTGGTTCGAGTTGAAAGTCTTGGTCAAATTGGCATCGTCTCTGCCGACTGAGTTTTTATCTCCAGTCAAGTATTCCATCTTATAAAATCAGGGGCAACGAGCTGCCATTTTTTGCGCTGGCACTTAACTTTTGTCCATTTATTGACAATCACAGCCAGCCACTGTAATTATATGGAATGTTGTTTTACACTCTAGTATGGGGAGACAATACAGTACACGAGAACGTGAAAAATAAAACTGCAGAAAGGAAGTGGCATATGATCTTTAAACCTCGAACCGAGTCTTCGGAATCAAAAGCATGCAACATTTTGAATGTTACAATGAACAGCGAGAAGCGTGAAAAATGGGATATGACCGCAAGTAAAAAGGGATATGAAGGGAAAAACAGTTTGACGCTTTATTTGTAAACGCTCCAACACATTGGTTATTTTTAAATGATTTGTTACTGGAAGTGAACAACTCCAAATTCCAAATTGACTCCTTATTAATTACTTCGACTCTCCTGTATCTTTTTGAGGTAAAAAACTTTCAAGGGGATTACTATATTGAAGATAATCATTGGAAAATGAACGGAAAAGAAGCTATGAACCCTCTTCTTCAATTGCAGCGCTGTGAAACAGTCTTCAGACAATTCCTTCAAAAAACAACCTCGGAGCAAATTTGTCCATCATTCCCTACGTCATTTTTATTAACCCAGAGTTTACCTTATATAATGCTCCGCGGAACTCACCAATGATTTTGCCAACTCAAATCAATCGCTTTGTGACAAATTTAATCCAAAGCACACCTGAACCACAACCAAACCAAAACCAGATAAAACTGGCTAATCAGTTAGCCTCCATGCATATCATTGATTCCCCCTACACGCGTCTGCCTCCATATGATTATGAGCAGCTGAATAAAGGAATGATCTGCGAAAAGTGCCATTCCTTTTTATCTCCGCCTGCAAAACTAAAAAGAACCCTCATTTGTCAACAGTGTGGTCACAAAGAAAGTATAGAGTCCGGTATTTTACGAAGCGTAGATGAATTTAAACTGCTTTTTCCAGATAAGAAAATTACCACAAGTACTATCTATGATTGGTGTAAGGTAATAGAATACAAAAAAAGAATCAGTCGAACGTTATCCAAGAACAAGAAAATAAAATCATCTGGAAAAAGCACATATTTTGTGGATTTGATTGTGGATGAAAAAAAATGAATGATAGGTAGGCTATCTTCCATTTGGTCACGTGGGTTTGTCAAATAAAGTGTGTAAGTTCCCATTCACTCAAGGTACTTTAACACTCTATCTTTCAGTTCATCATGAAGTAGAAGTTGGTTCATGA
>NZ_FNPI01000016.1 GCF_900107275.1 Evansella caseinilytica
CAATCAAATGTACGAGAGGAAGAGGTCATAGTGTCATATTATGAAGTAGATGATCAAATGCGAAAGGCGATGTATGTACGTATACAAACAACGGCGATCATCGACTCGGCTGAAAAGCAAATTGATGTTGCTTTGAAATAAAGTTTATCAAAAATACCTCACAAACCGGCATTTTACTATAAATTAAAAGAACCCATTTTGAAAAAAAGATTGATCAAAATGGGTTCTTTCTCAGCAGACCTAGTTTTCGTCTTTATAAAATAGTTTTGATCATTTCATAATGGTGTTGCTCCACTATCGCACCCAATTGTTTATAAAGGAAAATACGATTTTTCTCACTCTTCAATGATTATGGGTGTATCCTTAATCTTTTTAAGCTGTTCGTCTGTGTGATGGAATACCGAGAACTAAAAATGTTAATTTGTGGGCATCAAAATCGTTTAACACGGCGAAATGCACAATAAACCAATCCCTATACCAAATCCACCTGCGAAGGGCTCCACATAAGTTCATTTACCCAGCATATTATTTTCAATAAGGGTTTTAACCTTTTCATAGATTTTGATTTGCCGCCCGGATAACGAAGTAGCGATAGTGACTTAGCCATTTTTCTACCTCTCGCTTATCAGATTTCTATATGACATAAATGCATTGGGTAGCCAATCAGATAAGTCATAAGGATTCATGTAAATCTTTGTCTTTGTATTTTCTGGTTTCTTCAGAATAGCCGGAACAACCTCAAACTCAATCGGAGATTTAGGTTGTCGAGTACCACTGTCTTCGGAAATGAGCTTTTGCAATGGTACAAGCAAGGCTTGTTGTTCCACAGCATTATATTCATTAGGCAACTCACTAAGCTCAGCATAGTTAAGAAGCTGTAAGCCCAAATGTCTGTCAAAAAATTGATGGTTTCTCTGGTTATAGAAATTATCAAGACAATTTTTGCAGGTTCGCGAGCATTCGCATTCTGAAAGGATCAATCTTGTTCTCTCAAGTACTTTATCAAAAATTGAACCAATCAAAGAAGAATAACCAGCGCCGCTTGTGAGATTGTCATAGAAGAACATTTCTATATGCGAATCACCGTCGCTCTTAATACGCGGACGCCAGCCCCCACTTATCTCAGTGTAATCTATATCGAGCACTAGTGAAACTGCCTTTTTGATCGCTTCATGCAGTGTTGTTACCGCTGCCCGCATAATGCTCTTTTCTTCAGCATTGCTGTTGCCCACGAGTTTTATTGAGTCATAGGAAATATCCAGCATGAACATATCCGTTAAAAATTCGTAACCCAAAAAGATATTTGTAGCTACAGTTCCGTTATGCCGACACAGAGGATGGTTATCATGGTATGGCTGAGAAAAGGTAAAATTCCCATTGTTATTAGTATCCGCAACCTCAGCACCACCACATTTTTTGCAAACATTGAAACCGTTCTTGCTTTTGCCCATATTGACAGTTAATACTTTTCTGTCAGACAAATTGGCATAACCGATATTGCTTTTCCCAAAACTATTTATTTCTGTATCTTGCGGCACATAGGAATAGTAAGGTGCTTCTGTATTGGTATATTGTTCATCTTCGTCTTCGAACTTAACCTCGTCACCTTTAACGGAAGAAAATCCCCATGGACGCAACATTTTTCTATGTTCTATTTGAGCACCACAATATGGGCATTGCATCTCTTTGTATTCTTCCGGCTTAATGCCAAACCAATTACATTCAGAGCATATATATATATCATTATAATAATCTTTGCTATTGAAATAGTATTCAGCTTGGTTTTTCTCAAATCCCCGTGGACGAGGATTCGCGTAGATACCACCACTTTTATATATCTTTTTATCAATCGTGACAAATCTACCTGGTGCGTACTCGCTAAGTGCTACAGCAATATCTCTTTCGGGAGCGTATTGGATGTCACGAGGAGCATTTTTGCTTCGTTCGGATTCCTTCTCTACATAAAATCTAACAACATTCTTCGGAAATGAATACGTCGGTATAAAGCCTTCGCGATAGAAAACATCAAACGCTGGGGTCTCTTTGTCATCGTTTATATATTCATTGCGTTTGCCCTCCGCCAAAACGTCTTGACTTATTTTGCGGAACTGCATTATAGTCTCTTCGGTTGATAAGTACATTGATTTCGCGTATTCAACAAAATTCCCCCCGAACTTTTCACAAAACGACACTATGCCAATATCAACCATACTGTCAAATTGTGTTTTCATTTCAGAGGTAGACATGAATCTGTTTAATGCTAACATGTTTATATGGCGCTGTTTGATTTTCAGATTATCACGGTCAATCCATGGTTTTCGCGGCGCACCGGAAATCATCTCTTCGGGGTGCAAAAAATAATGGCTATCGTGGGTGCCGCTGGAAGCATATGTAACAATGGTAGAGATGCCGGCATTTTTACGTCCTGCTCGTCCGGCACGTTGCTGGTAATTCTCCCTCATAGGAGGTATGTTACGAAGTCCTACAGCGGTCAATGAACCAATATCAATACCAACTTCCATAGTTGTCGTGCAACTTAAAACATCAATTGATTCCTCACCGTTTTCACCAGCGTTAATGTCTTGAAATCGCATTTCATATTTTTCTGTACGGCTCCAAGTATCACTTCTGGTTTCTTTATGGGACAATTGTGCGGTATGCTCCTCGGTATCAATTGTGTGGATAGTTTCAAGTTTGTTCAAGGCATTGAAAACCGGTATCCGCCAAAAATCAAAGCGAGATAAATCTGATGCGCTGATTGGCACTACATTTTCTGAATCAAAACAAACACCGCAATAATCCCCCATCTTGTATGGGGACAATTTTCCGCACTTAACACAGCGATACCAAGTAAAGTTTTTGTCAGCAAACTCAATTTTCACCGCAGCCAGTTTAATATAATATCTGTTGTTTGAAGCAAGAGAGAAGAACAAATCGCGCACTTTATCTAATATTATCTTCATTGCAGAATTATCAATTTTCAGGAGTTCTTTAATTCTCTGAACAAGTCCTTTATCTAATTGAGTTGAAAAATCGATGCTCAGCCCAAACATCTGCATTTTACTTCGTCCAGGTAGACCTTTCCTGACATCATCTGGAATAGTTTCCCCGATGGCTGCGCTTTCGTCCATAACATCCCAGAACAACAACACGAGCAACTGATATAGTATCTCTCTATCAAAAGACAAACCATCATCTTCTAAATCGTATACACAATCATCAAGTGTAAATGATATTGGGGCTAAGAAGCCAATGCCAATATCCTTAAATGAACGTGGACTTTCCGTAAAGAATGTCAACAATTGTTCATAATAATCGTCAGGCAACGCTTGATATTCTCGAGCTATTGCCGCGTAATCAATGATTCTACCTCGACTTTCAGTTCTTCTTTTTTTATCTTTAAACAGCCGCTTATCGTTTTCAAATTTCTTTTTACTTTTACCACTGAAAAATGAAAGGTTGTTTTGAATGCAAACATCCAAAAATGCAGGATATAAGTCTGATAACGAATGCTCTTTTCCGTCAACCTGCAAAAGAAGCGACGCAAGCATAACCACTTGACGGAAAGCATCTGCGTCAGCTGATTTTGACAAGTCTAATGCAAGTTTTGCCGCATTCTGACGTGAATCAGAAAACAACAAGACCTTTTTTCCTTGGTTAATCAGGTGGTCAGATTTTGCAGGTTGCAATTCAAATTGTGCCTTTGTCAAGTTGTAGAATGGTATGTTGCCTTTTGTGGATAAGTCAACAGGCTTCTTCAGTGGCATCGGCTTTTTGCATTTTGGGCAAACTCCGAAAGTAAATGATTGCGTTTTAACATCATATTTGTCGTTATAAATTACAGTCAGCAAGTCGTCATTATCTTGAGGCGATAAATATAGTTTCCCTGTGAAAGGGTCGAGCGCACCAATCTTGTCGGTTCTTCTCTTTTGATAATTCTTTGGAACTACATAAAGCAACATTTCATTAAGCGAATTTGCATCTCCATTCAACCCGCGCAAAGGAAATGTATACCAATATGGTTGTCCGTCATTTTTTTGAACGAAAACTTTGAAATATAAAGCACCACACTTAATATGATTTACAAGCTCATAAATTCGCCCTCCACACTCGCATTTATCTTTAGGTATAGAGATAACCTTACCTAATGGAAGCTTTTCACTTTCTGAATACTTCGCACAGGTACATTTGGGGTTGGTGCAGGCATATAAACCTTGCAACCCACGCAAAAACATATGAAGGCGTACCGGAAAAAGAATATTCCCGTTCTTTGCAGCAAGAGGAACTAAAGCTAGTAAAGCATCAAGAGCTTTCTCAGCATTTACGCTTTCTCCAAAAAGCTCTTTTCTGATCTCACTATATGACTTTGCTCCATCACGGCACAGTTTGTTAAGCAAAACGAATGCTTGATATTTCGGTAGATTATCGTAAAGCCACTCTTGCGATTGACTTTGGCTGATGTCATTTGGCAAGTTGCAATGGAAAACCGCTTTGGCAAAACTCTTGATTCTGACGGTTATCTCTTCTCCTTGAACTTGTTCAGAACCAATCGAAGACAAGACATTAATGTCTGTCTTTACCGCCAATTCTTCTGGAACGGGTTCTTTTGTACCAAACAAGAATTCGCAACAGGTAGGCTCTTTCCCTGTAAGTCCAGAGTAAAAGTCACTAATCGATTCTTGTTCATTTTGAGGCATACTCGCAGTTGTAAGAATAAACTGCACTTTTTCGGTTGTAATGCCCAAGCGAAAGAAGAGACGCTGTAGTAACAGCGCAATTTCTCCGCCTGTGGAGCCGCGATACATATGTGCCTCGTCCAAAACGATGAGAAGTCTGTTGTCGGTGGATGCGTCAATCCATTGCTTCGTTTTGTCCCATATGTCCGCTTCGCGCTGACGCATAAGCATATACTCCAACATGGAATAGTTGGTAATCAGAATATCCGGCGGACAGTTCTGCATCTCAAAGCGCGTTATAAGTTCAGCATCATACGGCGTTGGCTTGTGAATATTCTTTTCCAAGTTCTCAATAAATACTTGCAATCCGTTTTCGCCAAATCTTGCAGGGTATTTGCTGATGCTCTTAAGTCCCTTTATATTGTTGGTTTGCCGCCGTTGCGTTTCCGCATCAGCCATTTTATCTATCAAAAAGTTTTCACGAAATGTATTTGCTAATTCACGACTTCTTGCCAGTTTTGCATCACCAGAATAAGGCGTTCTTCCCGTATACATGCCAAAATGGGGGATGCGGGTAGCATGGGTATCCTTTGTGAAAATATCTCGGTATTCATCGCTTCCGATGATCCCCCTGAATCTGGTAAGTTGGTCAGATACAAGGGCATTCATAGGATAAATGATTAGAGTTCGCACAGCTTCCATCTTGAATAGGTTAGGATGATTCTTAGCTTCGTCGAAACATTTGGCTATTATCGGCCAAAGGAAACACTCTGTCTTACCAGAGCCTGTGCCTGTAGAAACGAACAAATCTCTCCCTGACGAATAATACTCTAAAGCCTTAACTTGGTGTTCAAATGGGTCGGGGAAAATACCGAGATTTTCCTTGACAAGTTTCAGCATCGACTCCTTTATACTCTGTTGGATGCAAGTAGAATTTTTAATTCCATCTTTGATTTTTTTATATGACGCCGAGGTTTCAATATACGGCTCCCGTGCAATGTTAGTATGTTCTGAGCAAAGCTCCCCTAGAAGGTCATCAACGTAAAGAAGTAGGGTTTCGCTGTTAGCTAAATAGTCTGATTTTATGTAGTTCTTCAACCTGTCACGGATTGCCTGATAGTATTGTTGTACACCGTTTGAGTTAAGCATCTGAGTTTCCTCCTTTAATAACAATGCCTATATTCTTAAGAGTATTTGCTACTTCCGGAATAAAGTCATTTCTTATTAGGAAATTGACCTTGTCAAAGGCGTGCTTTAACGGCCAAGACAAAAGCAACAGATAATAGTATTCTCGGTTCGGCAAATACCCACCGATTCTAATTTTCGAGTATTCTTCATCTTGCTTAACAATCCATACTTTTAAAGGGTTGTTGTAATGCGCTTTTATCGCAAAATACAGTCGCCTGTATTCATAAGAAGTTAAGCTGTCGCTTTGCGGCTCGATAACTTCATCTGCAAACAAAAGCGATTTTTCAGATTCCTGAATCACTCGATAGTATGGACCCAACTCACTTTTTCGAGCAATCGAACAATCTGTAACCATTTTTGCTGACCATGATCGCGAGGGGGCACTGGCCGATAGAGGATTGAAAAATTGCAGTTCATCAGCAGCAATATCCCTTTCATAAAAGTTTGTAATGTCATACCTCTCTTGAAAATATTCCTCGCAGGTTAATTCGTCCCTAATTAAGAACTCACGGGTTGAATATGAGGGTGTTGTCGGTGATGTAAACACGCCAAGTCCATTAACGTTATACGCTTTATTGGGATGACCAATAAACAGGAAAGTGTTACCCACCGGAATGTTTCTACCGAATTTGGCTAACCTATTTCGATTGTTTTTATCTGTTTGAAGATACCCGATTTCCTCATACACCCTCCGAATATGAACCGGTAAATTCACCTGCGGGTTATCGGCGTCGGTAAATTTGTCAGCGATTCCGGGAAACAGCTCAGCGTAACGTCGAAGCAACTCATTGAGGACGATGGTCTGATTATGCTTAGTTGTTCCCACCATTCTATCGGAGGAGTTTTGTGCTATATGCAGGCACCATAGCCCCAATGCCGAATAGCAGAGCCGGTAAATAAACGAATCGTCAGGTTCACCCCTGTAACGGTTAATCCCCATATCACTTGACATAGCGGTTAATATTTCATTCATTGAGCAAACCACCTCACAAGTAAATTTCTCTGGGGGCATCTTCCGTCTTTACCTGCATATTTGAGCAATCGCTCGGAAGTGTTGTATGGTTTCATCTGCAACACATCTATGCAATAAGGTAGAATATCAAATGCAAGCGATTGGCATAAATCTTGTTCATTAGCTATAGATTCACATTTATGTTCAATTATGCTTTGAGGGTAGCTTAATTCTCGAAGTATCTCCCGGAAGATATTTCGGAATCGATTTTCTCCCTGAGTAAATTTAGGCTTATAACTATGCTCCACAATCGTTGAGGGGTCTTCGGACAATTTTGATTCAATGGATAACATCCCGATACGATTAGCGTTGAAGTAGTGGCAGTATCGCAGAAACTCTTGTGACAAGTAACGCAAAGTTCTATCGTAAATAACTGTTAAAAAAACGATTTTATCTCTATGCTTTTCTATCAACGGAATCAATTCGGTTTCATTATAATTACCAATAAAATTATCCAGACAAACAACGCGATCGGACGATAATAGGAACTCTCTTATTTTCTCGTTTGTTATGTCCTGGCTATATGGCAATGTCTTTACTGTCGATTTCCCCATAAGCGTGTTTGCCGCGCACTTAATGATATTTATCCCTATTGCGTGATTGACAACGATAGGGGCACCTCGAAAGAGAATTTTACTTAAATAAGATATAAGCAATGGAAAATATTCGGTATCATTAGGCACTCCGATATTGATAAGATTGTATCCTAGATACTCCTTGAACTCATCTATATCACGAGGACATTTCGGACTTGGTGCAAAACTTTGTGCCTCGTCAAGGCGTTTTTGTTTTTTCACCAATTCGTCTCTTATCTGTTCTTCAAGAAGCCGACTGTTATTCTTAATTTCAGTTATTTCGGTCAAAAGTTTGTCAATTTTACCGTGCAATTCCTTCTTTTCTATTTTGAGCTTTTCGATTTCTTCCTTATCTTTAAAAGATGTAGTTTGGAGTTTTTCAAGGATAGAAAACTTGTCTTTAAGAGCATCCATCTCCAACAATTTGTCCGAAAACCTGTCGCTGTTTCTGCTCCACTCATCGTTTTTTGTTTCTAATTCCTCTTGAAGTTTATTGCTTTGGGATTCAAGCGCTTTTATTTTCTCTTTTAGTTCCTCTTGTTCTTTAGCAACCTCTTTAATATTCTTGACAATTGCACTCATTAATGCGATGTATTCCTCCGAATATTCATCATTCACAAGCTTAAAGTATAGACCTACATTACCTGCAAAGAAGCTGAAAGGCAGAGTATGTATGAAAGCTATATCTTTACTGTCTCCATCATCCATACATTTTGTGATTTGTTCTTGAACCTGAGAAAGCCATTTACTTATATGTTTTTCAATAAAAGACGAAACAAACTTTCGACTACGCTTGCTGAACAATAGGTTGCTTGCATCTACTTTTGAAATGGAGGTTGCTCTAAAACCCGGACGGATTTGGGAGAACTGTTTTGGATTATGTTTAAAATAGGAAACCGTGTCCTGAAGCGGTATAACAGAGATAATATAACGCGCCTCATCTTCGGTTAATAAAGGAAGATGATTCATATCCGTCCCTCCTCAACAAATTGCATAACGACCGGATTGATTGAACCGGTAATCTTGCACTTCTCAATGTACTTGGAAGTGGTTTTGGTAAGCACAAGCGTACTGAACCGGGTTGAGTCGAAAGCTTCCATCCGCTTGTAATGTGCAAGGATATCTTCAAGCAATTCCTCGCCAGCCAACTCCTTTTGTAGACAAGGATAAATATAGCCGACCGGAAAATTGAATTCGTATCGAACTATAGAACTATTAGGTGTTAAAAACACAACCTGTCCGTTTGTTAAAGGGGATACCCCCGAATGGTTGAAAAGGTAGTAAGTACCGTCGTCAGGCACAGTAAAAGTGCTTGCAAAGTTTTTGTAGGGTGTAATTACATTATAACGATCAACAGTCGGCGCAACTTTATCAATGACAATTTCAGCATTCTTCTTGAATATTTTCGTCTTAGGCTTGACCTTTACTTTTGAAATGCCCTGTGAAAACTTCATAATTTCTTCTGAATGCATATTGATGTTACCGTGAGCCTGTAATTCAAAACTTGAAAAGATATAAGCATAGTCAGATGCGATAATACTTGCATCATCAAGTAAATATGAGGGCGGCCAGAGCAGCGTCAGTGTCTCGGAAGCCTCTAACTGGTAACCCCAAGATTTCAGCAGACAATCTATAGAAGGTGTTTTATCTGTTATCGACAAAACATACCCTAAGAACTTTCGATTCATCGTATTAAAGTGGAAGGTTTGACCAACTTCTATTCCTTCGGGCAATCGAACTCCTTGTGGTACTGAATATTGGCTATGCAGCGATACAAAGTACTGGGTTTTCGTATATAATACAGTGCTACGAACCAACTTCGCCTTGAAGTCATTATCGTTGCCTGATAATTTAAAAAAGGTCGGAGTACTTCCGCGTTTTAAAAAATCATATTTCCTACTTGCTCCATTTAGGGTATTAGACAAATAATAACTGACAGAAAAGTTGTTCAAAGGAATCAGTGTAGGGACATCTGGCGAAAAATTCATACTATTAATCTTCAAGACACGGAAAGGCATATCCGAGTCTTTTGTCCTTAACTCGAAATCAACAGATTGCTGCTCATAGCTCTGGATTTCGTTCTCGCTAAATCTTAAAGCTAAACTAAAAGTTTTGGTAGAATTATTATAATAAAATTCTGCTCTTTCACGGTTGTTTCTTCTCGAACTAGAATCCGTGCTTATCGTTCCATATTGCCCGAGATAATTCTCACATTCAACGTCATTGTTTCCACTACGATGCCTGAAATGAGCGACCATTCTGGTGCTATAAGGCGCAGCAACAAACACTTCTTCTCCGCAATTAGAACACTCATAGCGATACGGTTCGAATCCGCTGTTTTGAGAAGCTAACTCCGCGGAGACTTCAGATTGAAGAATCGTATCATATGCCTTATGCATTTCTTAGATTTCTCCTTTCTAAAATAATTCTCTTAGCCTCCGTAGACATGGTATTGACGTTTATAGTGTCGTGTCAATGATGGCTTTGATGCGTTAGAAAGCTGCAAGGTTGTCAATAAAAATCTCAAGTATGTCCGCCCCTCCACTGTATACCTCTTGCTTAATGCATTTCCTCTCAAGGAAGCCAATAGATTGTATTTATCATCCGCTCATCTAATGTTTCTTTTTCGCTGAGGGGGTCTCACATTATTAAGGTAGTCAGAAACAGGACATAATCCGGGTATTCTTGTCTTCCTTTACCAATATATGAATATAGTAATTTTGCAAACTCACTGAAATCCATATTGTAACCCCCTACATCAAAATCTTTTTTGTACAAACTTGTACAATCGTGAACACCGGTTTCCAATTGGCAGACATAATTTTTTACAATTAATCATGTAAGGAATACGAGTATGTGAAGCTATTTTCAACACCTATATATAATTACATTATTTTACCACAAATACCCTCAAAAAACCATTATATTCCGACACAAAAGGTGTGAATATTCCATTTTTTTATTAACTTTAATGAATATCCCACTAGTGTTACGTAAATACTAATAGTATAAAATATGATACACTACTCATAAAGAAGGAGAGGTGTATCCAAATGCCAAAAGTAAAATATCATGTTCGTCTTTCAGAAGAAGAACGAGCCACCTTGCAAGACCTTATTTCAAAAGGATCATCTCCTGCAAGGTCCATTATGCGAGCCCATGTGTTATTAGCAGCCAATGAAAATCGTCCTGGTACAAAGCGAAGTGAAACTGCCATTGCCAAACAATGGAATGTCCACCCACAAACGGTGCATACCATCCGAAAAACATATGCTGAAAAAGACTTGGAAGCTACCATTCATAGAAAGAAACGAGAAACACCTCCTGTACCACCTAAAATTACTGGTGACGTGGAAGCGAAAATCATTGCGCTCAGTTGCAGCACTCCCCCATCCGGCCGCTCAAGATGGACCCTTAGACTTTTGGCAGAAAAAGCAATAGAACTGCAATATGTTGATAGTATTTCCCATCAGGCGGTTGGACATATTTTAAAAAAACGAGTTAAAGCCTCATCTTCGTAAGTGCTGGTGTATTCTCCCCAGCTGAATGCTGCTTTTGTAGCGTGTATGGAAGATGTACTGGACCTGTATCAACAACCATTTGACGAAGCTTCTCCTGTCATTTGTATGGATGAAAAACCTTATCAACTTTTGGATGAAGCACGAACTCTTATTCCGATGAAACCGGCCAAACCAGAACGCCAGGACGGCGAATACATACGACAGGGAACTTGCAGTATCTTCCTTTTTACAGAGCCTTTAGCCGGCTGGCACCATGTGGCGGTTCGTGAAAGAAGAACGCGTATCGACTGGGCCCACGAAATCAAAGAATTATTGGAAGTCCATTATTCAGAAACGTCTAAGATTCGACTGGTGATGGACAATCTGAATATCCATTCATAGCCTCACTTTACGAAGCTTTTGACCCAGAGACCGCTCGTCGATTAGCCAAACGTCTTGAAATTCATTACACACCTAAACACGGTAGTTGGCTGAACATTGCTGAAATCGAATTAAATGCTATGGCCAGACAATGTTTAGGGCGGAGGATTCCTTCCATTCCTGAGTTGAGTTAGAATAGGAATCGGACCGAACACAAACCAAAAGGGGTAGATTGGCGATTTACTACCGACACTGCAAGGATTAAATTGAAAAGACTTTATCCGCAGTTTAAGAGTTGATCCTACTGGTGAGTACTGTTAACTGATAAGTCACTTTTATATTTTTAGATTTTACTGAACACTAGTATGAATAAGTAACCGTTTTTGTCTAAGCCATCAAGTAATCATAAATTACCCATTCATGAAAAAACGATCAATTTCCTTTCATCAAAAACATCCTTTGTATATATGTATTAATTATTTTAATATTACCATAATTATAAATACACTTAGTTACAGTTTTGCTTAATAAGATTAAAAATAAGCAAAAAACTCCGATAGGGGTTTAAGATGCAACATATTTCAATCTAATCTATACTACCTTCAAATACTTTTGAATATCTCCCATATCTGTTTTATTGGAAAAGAACATAAATTCTTGACCTTCTGTCGGAGTTGCTATTGAATAATTTAAGTAGTACTTCGTATAATCTTGATTTCGGTAAAGTTCTTCTATTTGACTAGCTATATCATAAGTTAAAATCCAATATCTATTTCTCATTTTCGATTTAATAGTTCTTGCCAACTCAATATGATCTTCAGGAGAATAAAAATTCGTATATAAATCGGGACCTTTATCATAATATGGAGGATCAAAAAATGTAAGTGAATTACGTGTTTTTTTAATCTCTGCCTCAATAAAATCCTTTGCATCGTAATTACAAACCCTGATTTGATTTGAATAGGAGGCAATAAGCTTAATTCGCTTAATAATAGTTGCTTTATTAAATCTACAGTCTAATTTATAGGTACCACTTTGCTCCTTTCCACCAATAACTCCTGCTTTAATAATTCCAGATCTATTAGTTCGATTTAAAAAAAGTGTTGATAAGGCCAAAGACAGCTCATCGACATGATCCTTTTGTTTTTGAATATCTCGTTGAATATACCATTGATCCATATCTATAGGTGTATCTTGTATAAGTTGAATTAATTGGTCTGGGTGATTAATAATAGTATTCCATAGTGCATAAATTCCTCGATCGTAATCATTTATAATAATTTTTTTAACATCATGATTAATGAGAAGACGCAAAGCTACAGCAGCTCCTCCAGCAAAAGGCTCTATGTACGTCGAAATATTATTACTATTCACAAGATGTTTAACATAATAGTATGTTTTATCTTTACCACCCGGATATCTTAATGGAGATAGACTGGCCATTGCGATCACCTCTATGATATAATAACAAATTTTAGTTTTCTTGGCCAATAGCAGTTCTAGCTAACAGCTCTTTATTCACTTTGAAAAGGCGATAAGAAGTCAAATGCTCATTCAAATAAGGGTTTTTACGATTTTAAATTGATTTTATAATGAATGGAAGTAGATGATACTGCTTTAGAAGGTTGAATAGTCCCTGTGGGCTATTAGAATAAGCAGCCTGTCCTTCTGATCAAAAGAGCAAGCAAAAAAACAAAATCTGAATCCAGGTGGAAACGCTCCCCATATATCGCAATATGAACCAAAAGCCTCTTGTTATTGCTACATCGCAAAGCTACAATGAAACTTATTTATGAACAATTTAATGAAAATAATACATTCAAAATAAGTCAGGTGAATTTCCATGATTCTAAGCAATTTTCAATCCGCTGAAAAGATTGCAACAAAAATGGGTCAAGCTTCTGATTCCATCCACAGGGTGACAAGCAACAAGTTTTCCACTGACGACCGCACAACCCTTGCAGTAAACAGCAAGGCGCAAGAAGCGAATCGACAAGCGTTAAAACTTGCCAACCTTTTTAACGAAGCCTTCCAGACAACCATCAACAATATTCAGTCCACAGCCGAAGAGTTTCAACGTAAGGATCACGAAATAAGCATTGGAATCAACCAGTCACTTCCGCTTACGAACTATCTCAAGGATAGAAATACATATGAAAAAGCAAGGAATGATTGATTGGATGAAAAAGGAAGATGAACGATTACAAATCAAGACGCAATTACGTCAACTAGCTGACGAGCAAACAGAAAACCGGCATGCTTTCGCCCGATATGAACAGGATGAACAAACCCTGTTTGAAATTCAGCAAAAAAACCGCCGACTCTTTGACAATCTATTTTATTCATGGAACAAAGATCGTCAACTATTAAACCAGTTAGAGCAACAGCACAACGAATTATTTGATCACCAGCAAAAGCTTCGAGAAGAACTGGAAAATAAAAAGGACTGTATCCTTCAGGAAAACAAACGATTGAATAATGTAGAAGACAATTTGTATCGTGATCTGCGATCATTAGAAAAAGAGGGAAAATCATGAGTTTGAATATGTATTTAGGATCGGCGGATGTACAAACGTCAAGCATGAATCAATTTTGCATTCAGACGATTCAAGGGATGGAAGAAGCAATTGCCTCCATTGATCAATTCGCATTAAATATGAGTTTACAAGGTAAAGCGTATCAAACAGCGAAAACATACATGGCACAAACGTTCCGTCCCCTTGCGCAAGGAATCATCTATTTATGTGAGGAACTTATTCGCCAAAATGACGACTATCCAAGTGAGTTCCGATCTCAGGTATCAACATCCGATGTTATTGAACATGAAATAGCAGATCAAATCGTGGAAATAAACCGTCTTATTCGCCGACTCAGAGAATTAAACGACATCACACCAATGGTTCAGGCAACAATCCTTATTTATGAAGGGATGAAACGAATCCTCCAACAAAGACTGGAAAAATTACATCAATTCAATGTCACCTCTCGCAGCAACTATGACACCGCCTTTCAATTGGCAGATTGTATCGTGCAGGGGTTAGCGCAAGTGCAAGGTGGAAAAGGATTTAACTCGGAAACAGGCACATTCAGCACAAAAGGGATGGAGCTTGGCTGGGTTCAGCAAATACATAAGTTTCCTTATATCCTTAAAGCACATGAGCAGTATGGAGAACATTTAGAAAAGTATCCCAGGGATGTAGATAAGATCATTGCGATTATGAAGTATGAGGAAAAGCACACGGAGTACTTGGAGCAAACGAATGAGTTTCTGGCTCCACTGGAAGTGAAGGATATCATTGAAATTAAGTATTTAATGTATACTGCAGAGGAACCATACCGGACATTAGCGATGAAGTATTTGGATGAAGTAAAGATAGCTAGCCTTGAGGGGGAGAAATCATTTTTTTTGGATAGTGATAATTCTATCACATACATTGTTGAAAGAGACCGAACGAATGCTCGGGGGGCATATTTCACATTCTTCCATGAATTAGGACATGCGATTGACTATAATTATGCAAAAGAAATAGGTATGGACGGGTTCTTTTCTAATAACTACAGAAGTAATGGCAATACGTTGGCGGAATATATGCATGGCGATGTGAAAAACAAAATTCAATTTGCATTGAAAGATGAAATAAATAAAGAAGTATATGATGATATTGATATGAAAGCAAAAACAAAGATGATTAATAATATCACAGAATCGTTTATCTATACAGGCCCTGAAGATAACGAGTTAACAAGCACTGAAACAGACTTGTATAATATTATCCAGACGAAGTTATCACAGGATTTACATCCAGACGAACATCATAATGCTTCTGATGTATATGGTGGAGTAACTCTGAATGAAATCGTAGGTAAATGGGGCCATCACAAAGAAAGTTATTGGATCGACTTAGATACTGGAGAAAGAACTAATGAGCCGGATAAAGAGGGTTTTGCAAGCTATTATGGAAGTATTATGATACAAGATAGTGTGCAAATAGAAAGTGTAACTGATTACTTGCCAAACTCGAAAAAACATATGAATAACATGTTTAAGTCTATGAATGAAGGTGTAAACAAATGAAAAGGTCACTATTTTTTTTAATCATTTTTTCAGTTTGTCTACTTTTACTAGGTTGTCAACAATCGTCTAATAATGATGAGGTTAATGTGCCTCAAAAAACAAACGAACTACCAAATGATAGAAACGAGGAAAACAATATGGCGCAAATAGATATTTTTGATTTTAAACATATTAAGAAAGCACCTGAAGCAACAGAAAAGCAACCAATTAGCAAAGTAATTAAAGTGTTTTTTGATGAATGGACTTTCGATGACCCTTATGAAGCGATAGCAATTGATATTGAAAATAATGAGATTTATGTAAATCCTATTATAAGTGCTCGAGGCCTTCGTGCTCAAGATGGAATTGTTCAAATAAGTAATACTGAAAAAATTATTGACATCTTAAATAAACATAATGTTCAGGAATGGAAACGTAATTATACCTTTGAAGATCCAGAAACGTACCAAGATGGATACAGTTGGTCATTGTTGTTACAGTTTGAAGATGGGACGGTTGAAAAGCATTGGGGTGATGGAACAAACAAAAAAAAGCTAACACCAGACAATTTCGATGACTTTGCCAAAGAGTTGAATGAATTTGTGAAGGAACGGTTAGAGGATAACTGATTGTCACTCTATATTCATTAATTTGTATAAGAGATAGACGGAGCATTTGTGTTCATATAGTATGAGTAAAATAACCATTACGAGAAGGGCTGTTGACTTTGGTAAAAATGTGTCCGTGCCCCACCCTTCCAATGCCGTCTGATGGCTTATGAAGTTCGAGGTGTATGATGTGAATAAATTAGTATCCTATTTTTTACTCATTGTTTCATGTCTTGTTATCGCTGGATGTCAGGAATCGAACGAACTTAAAAGAAAAAAAGTATCTGAAGAAGTAAACGAGCCTAAAGTAATGGAAAGGTTTGATGAGGAAAAGTTGAGTCAAGTAGATATTTTCGATTTTGAACATATTGAGAAAGCACCTGAAACAACAGAAAAGCAACCTCTAAGCAAAGCAATAAAATTATATTTTAGTAATAATGATACGGATACTAATGATGCTATTGCCATTGATATAGAAAATAATCAAATACTTGTAGAACCTTGGATGTCTGCGCTGGGAGTCAATACAGTTGAAGAACCAATTAATTCAAACGATTTAAAGAATGTAGTGAATATTCTAGAAAAATATGATGTACAAAATTGGGAACGTGATTACAGTAAGGAAGATCCTAGTACTTATGAAGATGGATATGGATGGCACTTATGGATACAATTCGAAGATGGTACTGTTGAAAAGCATAAGGGATCTGGTGTTCGAAAAGAGGTTATCCCTGATAATTTTGATGACTTTGTTAAAGAGTTGAATGAATTTGTGAATGAACGGTTAGACGATCATTGATTTTCTTACTGTCTATTAAGAGAGTGTTTCAAAAGGGGGGTTTTTCCCTTTTGAGACACCACCGAAGCAAGGAACGAAGCCGATGCAGCTTTTCAAAAGCTCGATAGGAGTGGTTTTTTCCTATCGAGCGTGCAGCGACGAGCAAAGCTACGATGCCTTTCCCATCGAGTTGTCTCGACGGATAGTCATCGAAGCTGCGCTTGCAGAGGAAGAGACAAGCACGGAGCCATTGCCCGATATTTTTTTATAGTGTTTGTTCAAAAAGATCGGTTTTTATCTTTTTGAACAAGCACGAAGCAATGGGTGGAGCCGATGCATTCTTTTCAGGCCAACTGTGAGTGGTTTTCTCGCAGTCGGTCGCATCGTGCGGAACCATTGCCTTTTGAACAGACTCTTATCGTTTTCTTTTGACACATACCTCACAGATGCGTTCTTGCCACTTTTAGGGATGGGATGAAAGCATCTTTTTTGATATAATTTAGTATAGACAAGTTGCACCTGGTCGAAACAGCTAAGAAGTTATCCGAATATGATCGGCAGCTGGCTAATCAATTGATAAAAAATGTTAAAGGGGGTGTGCATTCACATGAATAACGAACTTAAATCAATGCTGGAAACTGTTTTAAAGGAAGTTCTTCATCCCATCCACAACGAGTTACAAGAACTAAATCAACGTGTAAGCAGCATCGAAGCTGAACAAAAAGAGATAAAAGCAACCATGGCAACCAAGAAAGATGTAGCGGAAATCCCATTTATCAAACAAGCAGTGATGGAAACAAACCAAGAAATCAAACAAGTACTCGAAAACCAAAAGTCCACCCATGAAATTTTAGGTGAACATGAAGTTTCTATTCGGACATTGAGACGTAAGCCTGTTTAAAAAACTTTAAAGGGGTGCATTCACACGAATAACGAAATCAAAACAATGCTGCAGTCTGTTATCCAAGAAGCATTACAACCCATTCAAGAAAAACTGAACAAAATGGAAGCAGAGCAGCAATCTACGAGATCTCAACTAGATGAAAATACAGACATAGTAAAAGCCATCCACGACCGACAAGAAGAAACAAACGCTACACTTGAAGCTCTTTCAATGGATGTTCATAAGCTAAACGGTGTTGTCACTGAGCATAATAAAAAATTAGACAGTATTGTTAACATCCAAGAACGACAACAAAGAATACTTGAAACACTTGCCCTTCGTTCTATTGAACAGGAAACAGAGCTTCGTGATTAAAAAGGATGAAATAATCTTTTGTTCTCTCTCATCGTTCTGTGCCAACCGTTCCTGATAAAACATTTGGAACAAATCCCCAACTCACTCAGGCCATCCTAGTAATAAATGTTTTGTTTCAGTTTTTGTAACTGCCATAATGTATATCCCCTATTTTCCCCGCCTGTCAGCTGCCTCGTTCATACTCGCTAAAGGTATGCATCACATTGGAAATATGATTTCGAACGGTCTTTTCACTTATAAAAAGCTCTGCTGCGATTTCTTTTGTCGTCTTGTCCTGAACGAGCAGTTCAAAAACTTCTCGTTCTCGTTTCGTCAAGAGCGGTTTAGGTCGGAACTCGTGTTCTTTCAATAGATTCACCCTTTCATGCATGGGCTGCGTCCTTCTGATAAATAAATACTTCGGCTAGTATTTAGTCATCAATATCTTATGTTGAAAATGGAGAGCTCGTGACATGACATCGCTAGGCAAGAAAGGATTTTTTCACATGAAAAAGTACATTTTTTACGGTGGGACATATTTGAAAAATAAAATCGCCTTGCCGCTGCTGCTTCTGTAAGACACCGCTTGCGAATTTATTCCCCTCGATATCCATGGACACATTCGCTCCATGGAACGGACTTGCCGCTGAAGCGGGACATTTGTATGATTCTTCCTCGCCCGGTCATACACACTTCACTCTTTCCATTTAATATCATATAATGCAGATCTGCAGAAGATGTTCCTGCATATGCTACTTTTACACATACGTACAATTTTCCAGCATGGATACTCGTTGCTTCCGAACTGACAAAAAGTTAGCGTCATTGCCTGTCTAATTTTACCGAGTGTAATCAGCTGATATGATCCTTCCGGAAAAAGGAAAAGACGCCTTCCATAAAGAATCTCTGCTTCTACAGATACATGTACTGTTCCAAGGTTAGTGGCTATTGGTTAAAGATGGAAGGCATTGACAGATGGTGCTGGATTTTTGGAAGAATTTTTTCGCCTTTCCAAGACAAGATGTAAAGGTGCTTTGTCATCTTGGGTTAGATGGACAGCGCCTATGATATGTGGAGGTAGAACTATATCGGTATGGCCCATTCAATCTGCTGTATATTTGTTTTCACGAAGTGACACCTGGTTTTTGTAAACGAATTGTGCGTTGTAAGGTTATCTAGCAGTTACTAAGTCATTTGGCAACACGATAAAGAAAGGCCAAGCTGGTGTATTCGCTCTTTTTTGTATATGCAGCATAGCATTTACAATTTTGTTTGTAGATCAGTGAAGCAAAATGAAGATTTTTTATCATAAAGATTTGGCGACCAGCTGATTAAGGGGAAATAACGCTATTCATTTTGTTTGGTCATCCTGCATATACCAATCATTGCGTACGAGCTCTGTATAGGAAACTTTGCTCCTGCCAAAAGATCGATTGTCTTCCACCTAAAAACCGCGAAGTTTATTGATATCCTTCTTAGGGGGAAGTCCAAACAGCCTGGAGTATTCTCGGCTGAATTGAGATGGACTTTCATAACCAACTTGAAATCCGGCACTTGCTGCATCTTCCATCTCCAAAAGCATGAGCTGCCGTGCTTTCTGCAACCTTAATTGTTTTTGATATTGTAAAGGGCTTAAGCCTGTGACTTGTTTAAAATAATAATGCAGTGAAGATAAACTCATCCTTGCTTTAGAAGCTAGCTCTTCAATTCGTAACGGCTGGGCATAGTCTGCTTTGAGTATTTCAATGACTTCAGCAATTCGATGTGTATAACTATCGGCGATCGCTAACTGCCAGATAATATCTCCGTTTTCATCCTGAAGGAGACGATAAAGAATTTCTCGAATCACGAGCGGCGCAAGAAATTCAATGTCTTTAGGTGAATCTAAAAGCTGCACTAGCCTTAATACAGCATCTAGTAACATCACATTATCCATCTTGTTCACATAAAGTCCCCGCCTTGGTTTGCCTTTACGATTCGTTTTGAGATCACCCGCTTTTAGAAGGTCTATTATTTCCCCAAGTTTAAAATCCAGTCTCAGACATAGATATGGAGAATCAGACGTCGCTTCAATAACCTCACCCGATATGGGCAAATCCATTGATACGACAAGGTAATGAGAAGCTCCGTATTGATAGCGTTCTTTTCCCAAAGTTACTATTTTTGATCCTTGTGTAACCACGCATAAAGCAGGTTCGTGAACTTGATGAATAGGAGCTGTTGGCTCTGAAGCGCGAATGAATTTTAATGGAGGGATATCCGTAGAATAAATGCCGTCACTTCTACTTATTTGCTCTATATATTGCGATAGCATGTTTAGCTTTTCATTGTTATCGTGCGTCATCAGCATATCACCACACTTACAATTAATTTTAGTAGACGGGTTCTATATTTCTTTCATTATATAGATGCTCGGAGTATTAGGCAATAATTGCCGACCAATGGTCTACCGTTAAAAACATACACCCCTATATAATAATTAATCAAAAGGAAGGAGGTTTCTGATTTTTTTTGTTAGGGCTAAAAACAATGAAGGAATCGGTAATCGGATGTAGGATAACTTATCGAATTTTAATTTACTTTAATGAAAAGGAGCGTGTAGATGGCTAAAAGTGTAATGGTTATTCTTATCTTTACCTTAATGATTGGGAGAGGGGATATGATGTTAAAACTATGAAGCGAACCATCCATATGTCGGCATGTGGATAACGAAGGATGGCTATATTCGTCACGAACTTTTGCCAAATGGACGTTACGATGAGGTGCGGGGAGATCGGAAAAGCGCCTATCAAGGGAGCTATACCATTACTGGAAATCATATTGATTACAAAGATGATACAGGCTTTACTGCTGATGGTGAATTTGTAAATGGTGTTCTCTATCATGCAGGAATGGTATTGTACCGTGAAGAATGAAGCTCAGCTTTAACACATAGGTCGTGATTAATGGTTTGCAAAATCAATCGAAGGTGAAGGAGGAAAACATGACAAATATCATTGGAAAGGTTGTATTAATCACGGGAGCAAGTAGTGGGATAGGTGAAGCTACTGCACGTCATCTTGCCAAAGGTGGTGCACATGTTGTCTTGGGGGCAAGGCGTGAGGAGAAATTGAAATCGCTTGTCTCTTCCATTGCGGCAGAAGGTGGAACAGCTGAGTATATGAAACTTGATGTAACACAGGAAGTAGAAATGCAGCAATTCATCCACCACGCTAAAAGTAAATTTGGAAAAATTGATGTGATCATTAATAATGCCGGTGTGATGCCACTTTCGAAGCTGGAAGCATTAAACATCGACGAGTGGAACGAGATGATCGATGTTAATATTCGTGGTGTTCTCCACGGGATTGTAGCGGGACTTCCGATTATGAAGGAACAAGGCTTTGGTCACTTTATGAATATATCCTCCATTGGAGGGCATGCGGTTACGCCAACTGCAGCAGTCTACTGTGCGACAAAGTACGCTGTTATAGCAATTTCTGAGGGCTTACGTATGGAATCTGAAGGCAGCCTTCGTGTAACTGTTGTTTCGCCTGGCGTAACGGAATCTGAGTTAGCTGACAGCATTACAGATCCTGTAGCCCGACAAGCGATGGACACATTTAGAAAAATAAGTATCTCACCGGATGCGATTGCACATGCGATCCAATATGCGATGGAACAGCCTTCGGAAGTGGATGTAAATGAAATCATTATTCGACCGACAGCCAGCACACTATAAGCGATTTATAATATGAGCGTCAACAAGAGGCACTCACCCGAATGCATTAGGGAGAGTGCCTCTTTCCCGTTTTATTTAGCCGAGGATTGCTAACAGGATTTGCTTTGCTCCAAGCGTTTAACATGTGAGACCTGTTTGAAAAATAAAATCTCCTTTCTCTACAGCTTCTGTCAGTCACCGCTTGCGAAATTATTGATTTAAATACCCGCGGGCACGATCACTCCATGGAACGGACTTGCCGCTGAAGCGGGACACTTGCACAATTCTTCCTCGTCCGGTCATACATACTTCGCTCTTTCCATTTACGATCATATAATGGAGATCTACAGAAGATGTTCCTACATGAGCTACTTTTACACATACATGCAGGTTTTCGTCAAAAAACACTTGTTGTCGAAAGTCACATTGTAAATCTGCTGCTACCGGAATCGTCTCTTCCTTTTCGGAAAACCAAGTCGCAGCAATCCCGCACTCTTTGAAAAATTCAATTCTGCCAATCTCAAAATATACAAAAGCGTTTGTATTGTTCAAATGTCCAAAAGCATCCGTTTCTGAAAACCGCACTGTCACAGAATATTTGTGTTTAAACGCTTGCTTCCAGGCTGTAAAATCTTCAATATAATTCGGGGTATTCATATCATCACCTCATTTGATTAGACTATTTTCGTAAACTTTGTTGCTATTGGACCTCTTCAAGCTAAAGCCTGGTTTACAGCACAATAACCAAAAGCGACAATCTTTTTATTATAAAGTTATCTTTCATTGAATGAACAATCATTCATTTTATCGACAAACGATAATTGGCTCTTCGCTATTTGGTATGAGAATAGAGAAAAAATCATCGAACCATCGTCGATTTGACATGGAGCCTCTGCGGGCATGACACACTAGCCAAGCCACCAGTATCATGGGATATTGGCTTTCGCTATTCATGCGATCATGCCCGCCACTCCATATAAAATCTCCAAGTCTATTCTTCCTTTCCACATGATTTAGCGAGGAAGGCGATAATTATTAATGAAGTATTAAAAATCTCATTCTGTCAAGCAATCTCGCCAACAAGCAATACGTCGGCCTGACCGTACTCAGACTCGTTTTGAATCCTGTTTGTTTTATTGCGGGCTACGACTAAGGAGCCTGAAAATGTGCTGGGATAAAAGGGGGGCATCCCAGCTAAGCTGAGAAGAGCCCCCATTGTGAAGAAGAAGTTCAAAAAGGCCGGATCGCAGCGGCTGGCGAATCTCAACGCTTGCGTTGTTTCTGCCCGCTCACGTACGTTTCCGTGTAAGCGCTCTGCTGCTCCGCCGACTGCCGCGTCTCGACCTTCTTGCCGCTGTAATCTCCTTCTTTTTGTTTTAGTTGCGATGGGTCGCCTTCACCGCAGTAGGGGAGAAAAAATACGCTTCTCCCATGCTTAAAGAACGCGGTGGCTCCACTCATCGCTTCGTGTGTGTTCAAAAAGATAAAAAGCGATCTTTTTGAACACAATTATACTTGGTCACTTCCAAAGAAGTTTTTGAATGATTGCAATGTTGTATCACGGTTTAATGCGGCAATGGAAGTGGTTAATGGAATTCCTTTTGGACAAGCCTGCACGCAGTTTTGCGAATTACCGCAATTCGTCAGTCCGCCTTCCCCTTCCATGATCGTGTTCAGTCGTTCCGCTTTATGCATGGCGCCGGTAGGATGGGCATTAAATAAGCGCACTTGAGAAAGCGGTGCAGGACCGATAAATTCCGACTTGCTGTTTACGTTCGGACAAGCCTGCAAGCAGACACCGCAAGTCATGCATTTTGAAAGTTCGTAAGCCCACTGTCGCTTTGCTTCCGGCATTCTCGGACCCGGCCCGAGATCATACGTCCCGTCAATCGGAATCCACGCCTTTACCCGCTTAAGTGAATCGAACATGCGTCTGCGATCTACGACTAAATCCCGCACCACCGGAAAAGTAGCCATCGGTGCCAGGCGAATCGGCTGCTCCAGCTGATCGATCAGCGCCGTACAGGATTGTCGTGCTTTGCCGTTAATAATCATCGAACAGGCTCCGCAAACTTCCTCAAGACAGCTGGAATCCCATGCTACCGCAGTCGTATCTTTTCCTTCCACATTCACCGGATTTCTCCGGATCTCCATTAAAGCAGAGATGACATTCATGTTCTCGCGGTAAGGTATTTCAAACGTTTCTTCATACGGCGCGCTGTTTGTATCCTTTTGACGTTTAATAATCAAGCGAATGGTTTTTTCACTCATGCCTTTTCACCCGCCTTCTTTTTGGAAGTGTAATCACGCTTCCTTGGCTTAATTAATGAGATATCCACGTCTTCATATTCAAATTCCGGAGAAAGCTTATCAGGATTAAATTTAGCTTTTGTTGTTTTTAACCACTCTTCGTCATTTCGCTCAGGAAACTCCGGCTTGTAATGGGCACCGCGGCTTTCATTACGGTTATACGCTCCCAGGGTAATCACTCTCGCAAGATCCAGCATGCCTTCAAGCTGCCTTACAAACGCGGCGCTCTGATTGCTCCATTTCGACGTATCATCAATACTGATATTTTTAAAGCGCTCCAGCAATTCTTTAATTTTGTCATCTGTTTCGAGCAGGCGTTTATTTTCCCGCACAACGGTGACATTGTCCGTCATCCATTGACCAAGCTCCTGGTGAAGCTTAAACGCGTTTTCCGTACCATTCATGGAAAGAATGTCAGTAAACTTCTCCTGATCCTGTTTTACTTGATCATCAAAGATGCTGGAGGATACATCATCGCTTACTTTTTCCAGTCCCTGAATGTATTCGATTGCCTTCGGTCCAGCCACCATACCACCGTAGATTGCGGATAACAAGGAGTTTGCTCCTAATCGGTTCGCGCCATGCTGTGAATAGTCGCATTCACCGGCAGCAAACAATCCTGGAATGTTCGTCATTTGATCGTAGTCGACCCAAATGCCGCCCATCGAATAATGGACCGCAGGGAATATTTTCATCGGTACTTTACGCGGATCGTCGCCCATGAATTTCTCATAGATTTCCATAATTCCGCCCAGCTTAATGTCCAGCTCTTTCGGATCTTTATGGGATAAGTCCAAATAAACCATGTTTTCGCCGTTAATTCCAAGCTTCAAATCAACACAGACGTGGAATATTTCCCTAGTTGCAATGTCGCGCGGAACAAGGTTTCCATATGCAGGGTATTTTTCCTCCAGGAAATACCACGGTTTTCCGTCTTTTATCGTCCATACCCGTCCGCCTTCGCCACGGGCCGATTCACTCATTAAACGCAGCTTGTCGTCTCCAGGAATGGCAGTCGGGTGAATTTGTATGAATTCGCCGTTTGCGTAGTATGCGCCTTGTTGATAAACTGCCGCCGCAGCATAGCCTGTATTAATCATCGAGTTGGTTGATTTCCCGAATATAATTCCCGGGCCGCCGGTAGCTAAAATAACTGCATCTCCTTTAAAGGAAACGATTTCAGAGGTACTTAAGTTCTGAGCTGTTATCCCGCGGCAAACGCCATCTTCGTCCAATACCGCGTGCAGAAATTCCCAACCTTCGTATTTCGTAACAAGTCCCGCAACTTCATGGCGGCGAACCTGCTCATCTAATGCATAAAGCAATTGCTGTCCGGTTGTTGCTCCGGCGAATGCCGTGCGGTGATGCTGTGTTCCGCCAAAGCGGCGCAAGGCAAGCAATCCTTCTCCTGTACGGTTGAACATGACTCCCATCCTGTCCATAAGATGAATGATTCCAGGAGCGGCATCACACATCGCCTTTACCGGGGGCTGGTTAGCCAGGAAGTCTCCTCCGTAGATGGAATCATCGAAATGCTCCCAGGTGGAGTCCCCTTCTCCCATCGTGTTTAACGCGCCGTTGATCCCGCCCTGCGCACAGACAGAGTGCGATCTTTTCACAGGTACGACAGAAAACAGTTCAACCGGCACCCCCGCTTCTGCTGCTTTAATTGTCGCCATCAGTCCGGCCAAGCCTCCGCCGACAACGATAATTTTACCTTTGCTCATTCGAAACACTCCTTCTCTTTGGCTAGACAAATGCTAAGATTGCTCGTATTCCAATAAAAGACATAATCACGAAAATAGCCATAGTTACGTAGGTCGCAATTTGTTGTGAACGCGGAGAAACAGTGATTCCCCATGTGACTGCAAAAGACCATAATCCGTTTGCCAAATGGAATGATGCAGCGGCGATGGAAACGATATACAGAACAAGTGCAACCGGATTATCGACAATGTCGGCCATCATATTAAAATTCACTTCCTGGCCAAGGGCTTTGGCAATCCGTGTGTCCCATACATGCCACGCCACAAAGATAATAACAATCACACCGGTTATCCGCTGCAGGCGGAACATCCAGTTCCTGAAGTAACCATATGTAGATGTGTTGTTCCTGGCCTGAAAGGCAATGTAAAGACCGTAAATTCCATGAAAAAGTATCGGAATATAGATGAGAACAAATTCCAACACCAGCAAAAACGGAAGGTGTTCCATCATTTTGGCTGCCGCGTTGTAAGCCTCAGGCCCTTGAACGGCCTGATAGTTTACCATGAAGTGGACAAATAAAAAAGCACCCAGGGGGATAACGCCTAACAGAGAATGCAACTTACGATAGAAAAATTCACGATTCGCGGTCATCAATTTCTCCTCCTAAAAAATGATTTCAGCAACGGGAACTACTTGGATTTTGTCGTTTCTTCCACACAAACCTCCTTGTCTAAAATTCTATTGGTATAAAAATCCGCCGTTAATTAATGGAATTTTTTGTCACAAGTGTGGAGATTTTGTGACAATTTCATTTTACTCCTCTGACTTTGTCAGGTCAAGAAAGCGGATTCACCCTTTATTTTAACAGAAAAGTGTTCATGACGGCACAATCTTTTAAATTTTCAGATTAAAAATCGCAAAAAAAAGCAATTAAACAGGATGTAAGTAAGCAATATCACTGTTTCCTACTTTACATCCTATTTTATCACTCTGGAATTAGAAGTCAAATCCAGAAAAAGTTATTTTCCTAAAATATTTTTTCTCAGCCGATGATGATCCGTTCCGTAGGATATTTATAGCGGCTTTGCTTTTCTTTACCGCGAATGGAAAACAAAAAGGCAACGAGACCGACTCGCCCGATCAGCATTAACATCATCAGCGTAATTTTACTTGGCAACGTCAGCGATGATGTAATCCCCATCGACAGTCCGCATGTTCCGAAGGCGGAGCTTACTTCAAATATAATCGCCATCAATTCCAGCTCGCTGCTATGCTCAAAGGCACTGACCAATATAATAGCCAGAAAAAGCCCGACGACAAATGCAGACAGCACGATGAACGCCTTTTGCCGATCCTCTTCGTGTATTTCTCGTCCGAACACCTTTACATCTCTCCGCCCCATTGCAAAGCTTTTAATCGTCAAAAACATCACTGCCAGCGTGGTTGTCCGTATCCCGCCGCCGACGCTGGACGGACTTGCTCCGATGATCATTAAGGCGGACAGAAACAACAGGCTGGCCAGCGTCAGCTGCGATACGTCCATCGTTGCCAGTCCGCCGCTCCGTGCCGTGGCAGAGTTAAACAAGGAGAAAAACAGCTGCTTGTGCCAGGAGAAGCCTTCATAATAAGCATTTTTCTCAAATATCCACAGCCCGATGACACCGATGGCGAATACGATAAAATACGTCGCTGTCGTTACTTTTGTAAACAGGCTGAAGCGGAAGCTGCGGTCCTTTGATGCGAAATATGCCTTTAATTCCATGAGCACCGGAAAGCCGATCGCTCCCGCAAAAATGAGTAAGATGTTGACCAGCTGAACAAAATAATCATCAGCAAACGGAATGAGCGATTCCCCTGTGACATCAAAACCGGCATTGGTAAATGCGGAAAGCGCGCCGAAAGCTCCCTGGTAGTAGGCTTCAAACGCGGTGTCAAAATAACTTAAAAAATACGTCCCTAATACTAGAGCACCGATAATTTCTATCATCAAAGCAACCAATAAAATTCCCCGCATCAAGCTGACCAAGCCGGAAAAAGCAATTTGATTCTGATCTACCATGATAAGCATCCGCTGGGAAAGAGGAATTTTTCTTCCAAGCACCATCCAGACGAACGTTCCTAAAGTCATAACCCCGATGCCGCCTAGCTGAATAGCCGCCGCAAGAAAAAAAACGCCGGCGGCGCTGTAAGTTTCCGAAACGTTGACAACTGTCAAGCCGGTGACGCTAACAGCGCTTACGGAAGTGAACAGCGCTTCGGTATAAGAAACGTTCACACCTGGCTGTGCGGATACAGGCAGGTATAATAATAGGCTGAAAAGAAACATCGCCGCTATGTAAGAAAAAACAATAATGCGAAACGGACTTAATAAATTGCCAAGACGTAAATTCATTTTTTCATACCTCCGTAACCAACACGAGCTTAAGTATATCATGTACTGCCCGGTGATTCCAGATGCTCAAAAAAACAAATGATTTTTTCTCTGAACCATGCCTTGCTGTGGTAATATAATGATATAGGAAAAACCTTTTGCAAGCTTCGCAAACAGCTTGTAAAAGGTCTTTTCTTCGAAGCGGGTGGATATGACGGAAATGATATCGCAAACACACCTTGTGCTTTTGCAATCAAATTTTTCCAAAACGGACGGAAATTTAACAGCACACACGAAAATAGCCATTATGATGTGCTTCACCAGGAATAGCACCGTTTGAAAGTGAAAAGCGCCGACTGATTGTCAGGCGGCAGCATCTTGTAAACAACCCGCACATCTTAAACCAACACGAAGTGAAGGAAGGATTAACAATGAGAAAGTCAAAAAGACGATGGCTTCAAACAATAGAGGATACTGATAATCAAGTATCTGCTTACAGCAATTATTTATTGCGGCACGCACTGCTCCCCGAGCTTTTAGGGGAGGAAGAGGAAGCCGTTTTATACTGGGCAGGAAAAGCTATCGCTCGAAAAGTAGCGGAAGTGGAGCCGGAAGAACTGCCGTTTTTCTTCGAAAAAGCAAATTGGGGCAGCTTGCAATTGGTGAAGGAAAAAGGAACGGAAAAGCATTATGAACTGACCGCGCCTTTCATGCACCAAGATCGGCCTTTTACACTGGAGTCCGGCTTTCTGTCTCAATGGACAGAAAATCAGACAGGCTTTACCACCGAAGCAAACTGTGAAGTCATCAAAAAAAAGCCCTGTATTTGCCGCATTATTGTGCGTTGGGATCCGAAAGACCCGGTGCCGCACAAAAAAGAGTAACTGAAAAAGGCGGTACGACCAGACATTTGAACATTCTCTAAAAATATTTTGTCAGTGGCTGTTTTTCTAAAAGATTGTTGCTTCTTGCTTTTTGGACCGTTTCACACTTGGCGTGAAACGGTCCAAAAGCAACAATGTAAACGATAAAGCAGTCTTTTTTAATGAGACAGCCTCATTTTTTGAGACGGATGTTCATCAAAATATGCGCACTCCTCCGTTACAGCCGGCACTTGCTCCATACTCCGCTGACGTCAAAACAAGTGATTTAAGACAATGTTACCTTTGCTTCCGGTTGAGCGTGGAGCTCAAAAGCGGTGTGCAGGCTTTCCACTGCTTTCACCATATCCGCTTCCGGTATGACAGCCGACACTTTGATTTCCGATGTACTGACCATTTTAATCGCAATTTCTTCGTCTGCCAGTACCTTAAACATTTGCGCTGCCACTCCGGGGTTGGAAATCATGCCGGAACCGACGATGGATACCTTTGCCAGGCGATCTTCGTGGCGGATGCTACGATAGTTTAGCTGCTCACAATTTTTTTCGATGACATTCAGCGCTTCTTCCAGCTTTTGCGTATGAATGGAGAATGAAACGTTTAGTTCGTTGTCTCCGGACATCTGTTGGATGATGATATCCACATTAATGCCGGCATCCGCCAAGGATGAAAAGACATTTGCCATGGCATCATAGCGATTTGCCAGCCCTTCGATGGTGATTTTTGTTACTGCTCCTTCAAAAGCAAGCCCGCGAACGATAAGATTTTGTTCCATTGATGCTTCCTCCTCAACAATAGTTCCTTCCACATCTTCCATGCTTGACCGGACGATTAACGGCAATTGATAATTTTTCGCAAATTCCACTGCCCGCGGATGCAATACTCCCGCTCCCAGATTCGCCAACTCCAGCATTTCATCGTAAGAAATGCTCTGCAGCTGCCTTGCCTCCTTCACCACGCGCGGATCGCATGTATATACTCCGGTCACATCGGTAAAGATCGTACAGCTCTCCGCTTTCAACGCGGCCGCAAGTGCAACGGCCGTTGTATCGGAACCGCCTCTGCCTAATGTAGTGATTTCACCATCCGCCGACATTCCCTGGAAGCCAGCGACAATGACCACCTTTCCTTCATCTAAGTAAGCTTCTACCCGGTTGGTGTTTATCTCCATAATCCGGGCATCCGAGTGAACCGGCTCCGTAATGATACCCGCTTGCCATCCTGTTAACGAAACGGCATCCAATCCCAGCTCCTTCAGGGCCATGACCATTAGGGAGATCGTTACTTGCTCACCGGTTGCGAGCAACATATCCATTTCCCGTTTATCAGGATCCCTGCTGATATCCTGCGCCAGCCGTACCAGGGCATCCGTTGATTTACCCATCGCCGAAACAACGGTTACTACTCGATGTCCTGCTTCTTTTGCGCGCTTCACTTTTTCTGCCGCCCGTTTAATTTTTTCCGCATCTCCTACAGAAGTTCCGCCAAACTTCTGGACAATCGTTGACAATATGAACGCCTCCTCCAATAGTTACTGTTAAGTCCTTACTGCGCTTTTTTTATTCCCGCATATTGTAGCCGCAATAAAGCGCACAAAAAAAACGACAGCAGGTTTTCCCACTGTCGAATACGACTTCATCACATCAACATAACATCGATTAAAAGCCGCTCCGTGTGAGATAGTCCTCCATACAAATAAAGCTGTATGACAGCCCTGCATTTATTCAACACAGGTCCAGAAGATGGCGTTTGAGCTGCTTCTCTTCTTCGGCGAATCCCCCTTTCCGCTGTGTTCACTGAAGCTCAATCTTCTCGCACAACGTACTAATGGTTTTCGCGCCTCTACCAATCACTTCAAAGAGCTGAAGTTATGCAATTGGTTGTTATTGTAACAGACATTCTATAAGAATTCAACCGTATTTTCAAAGAATATTACCATCACCACTGAAGCTGTTTTCCTGAGCTTCCTGCTGTATTTTTGCGTGCAGTGCTTTGGCGGGAGCTTCCGGGATGCCGGTGGCACGGATCTCGTCAACAGAAGCTTCCTTCAAACGTTTCAATGACCCGAAATGCTTTAACAAATGACGCTTTCTTTTTTCGCCGATGCCTTCCACGTCATCAAGGATCGATGAGAACATCGATTTTTTCCGCACGTTGCGGTGAAAGCTGACGGCAAAACGGTGCACTTCATCCTGGATCCGCTGCAGCAAATAAAACTCTTCGCTCGTTCTCTTTAACGGAACAACCTCCGGCGGGTCGCCGATCATTAATTGAGACGTCCGGTGCTTTTCATCTTTTACCAGTCCGCACACCGGAATATGAATCCCTAATTCATCCTCGAGAACACCTTGTGCCGCGGAAATTTGTCCTTTCCCGCCATCGATGACAATTAAATCCGGAAGAGGGAGATTTTCTTTTAACAGCCGCAAATATCTTCTTCTCACGACCTCCCGCATCGATTCATAATCATCTGGACCGGCCACCGTTTTCACCTTATACTTTCGGTAACTTTTCTTATCCGCCCGGCCATCAAGGAACGATACCATCGCCGATACAGGGTCGACTCCCTGGATGTTAGAATTGTCAAACGCCTCAATCCGGTGGGGAGTATCAATATTTAATGCTTTCCCTAATCCCTCCACCGCAAGAACCGTCCGTTGTTCGTTGCGCTCAATTAAATCAAACTTTTCCTTTAGGGCAATTTCGGCGTTTTTATTCGCCAGTTCCACAAGCTCTTTTTTCTGGCCGCGCTTCGGTTTCAACGCTTTCACATGTAAAAATTCAGAGATAAGCTGCTCATCAACAAGGTCGGGAACAAACACTTCCTTCGGTAACTGGTGCTGATCATCTAAATAAAACTGGCCGATATATGTGTAAAAATCGTCCACGGGCTCCTGATATATCGGGAATAACGACACATCCCGTTCAATCAGCTTGCCTTGCCGGACAAAGAATACTTGCACGCACATCCAGCCTTTGTCATAGGTAAAGCCGAAGACATCCCGATCGACCTGATCCGTCAACGTCATCTTCTGCTTCTCCATGACCGCTTCGATATGCTGAACCTGATCCCTTAACTCCTTGGCTCGTTCAAAGTTCAGCTCTTCTGATGCCTGCAGCATTTTCTGTTTTAACTCTTCCTTAATTTCCTTATGCCCGCCGTTTAAAAACCGGGTGATTTCGTTGACAAGCTCTCCGTTCTTTTCCGGCGTCACTTCGTATACGCAAGGTGCCAGGCACTGGCCGATATGATAATAAAGGCAGACCCTGTCCGGGAGCGTACGGCATTTTCTCAATGGATACAGTCTATCCAGCAGCTTCTTTGTTTCGTTTGCCGCATGGACGTTTGGATAGGGACCAAAGTATTTTCCGCCATCCTTCTTTACCTTCCGCGTCGTTATTAACCGCGGATGCTCTTCTTTGGTCAGCTTTAAATACGGATAGCTTTTATCGTCTTTCAACATGACGTTATATCGCGGCTCGTATTTTTTGATCAAATTTTGCTCCAGAAGCAGCGCTTCAATGTCTGAGGATGTGACGATGTACTCAATATCCCGGATTTCGCTGACCAGCATCTGTGTTTTTTTATCGTGCGTACCGGAAAAATAAGAACGGACACGGTTTCTTAGCAGCTTCGCCTTCCCCACGTAAATAATTGTGCCATGTTTATTTTTCATCAAATAACATCCGGGCTGTGCCGGTATCAATGACAATTTCTCCTTTAATTCCGTCATCTTCGTCCGCTCCTTGTTCTTGTATGTCAAACGGTCTCATTTCTGTCGTCCTGGAAAAGGGGGACCTTTCTTTTCAACCGCATCCTCGTTTCTGTTCATATATCCAATCAGTAAAGGTGCCCGTGCCCATTTCGAACAAACCATTCCTGCAGTAAAATTCATTCTCGCTGTTTTCCACTATAGCACAAAGGGAACAATCCGAACAACGAACATGACGGGAAATCCCTTGCCTGTTAAAAAATTCTCCCAAGAAAAAAAGCCATGAGAGAAGTTCTCACAGCTCAGTTGCATATATCGATTGCAGGTCAAACAATGGTTTGTTTCCTTGGCTTTTTGAACATACATTTTATGAAAAAGTTATTTTAAAGAGTGTGTTCAAAAAGGCAATGATTCCGCTCGATGCGCCCAATTCCGCCTAAAAACCGCTCACGTCCTGCGTCTGCGGTTACTCGACGCAAATTGACTCTACGAAGCACATTCAGGTTGCATTTGTGAGCAACGGCGGAATGTCGCCATCCTGGCTCCGGGAACCCCACTCCTAGCCGGCTGAAAAAGAGTGCATCGGCTTCACTCATTGTCTCTTCCTCTTCCAGTATTTCACTGATGTCGATTCAAGTGCCATCGCACGCGATGACACAATGAGACAGCTCGCAGCTTCTCAGTGAAGTATGGCTTGTTGCTTCGTGTTTGTTCAAAAAGATATAAAGCGATCTTTTTGAATAAACACTTAAAGGTGCTTGTTCAGCAAAGAAGCAAGCGCCTCTTTCGGCTGGAAGCCGACAACTTGATCGACAACTTCTCCGTTCTTAAATACAAGCAATGTCGGGATACTCATGACGCCAAACTTGCTTGCCGTTTCCTGATTATCATCAACATCCAGCTTCGCAATTTTCACCTTGTCGCCTAATTCGCCGTCCAATTCTTCCAAGACCGGTGCAATCATTTTACATGGTCCACACCAAGGTGCCCAAAAATCAACTAAAACGACTCCCTGCTCTGTTTCCGCAGCAAAGGTTTGATCTGTCACATTTACAATTGCCATTTACTATTCCTCCTCATTTTCAAAGGCTGTTTTCGGAAGCTTTGTCGCTTTTGAACCAAAACCGTTTTCGGAAAAAAAGAAGTGCTGAGCTGCCCAAGCTAATTTTCAAAAACCTTCTCGTGCTTTGCAACGATCAGGAAGCATCACGCCGGCGGTTCAAACAGCTGACAGCGGCAATCCTTTGGAAAAGAGCCTTTTCACCAAACAAAAATGATACAGCCAGGATGATAGCATTATCAACAGCATATCAGGCAATGACATGCTTGTTACCCAAGTGCTTAATAATGCCCTTCCTTAACTTATTTCTTATATTATCTAACATACCCTTTGAAGGCAAAAATAATGCTTACAGCATTTGTTCAAAGAAGGAGAGGGTGTCTCAAAAGTCTTTATGAACCTTTGAAACACCCTTCCTTTTCAAGCGATTTATCGCTGCGGCTGATGCGTGCGAAATTGTCAGTTCTATTTGAAACTCCGCCTTCTTAATAGAGCGAGTCCAAAAAGATAAAAAAAGCGATCTTTTTGATCAGTCACTTATAGAGTCTGTTCAAAAAGGCAATGGTTCCGCACGATGCGCCGACTGCGAGAAAACCACTCACAGCCGGCCTGAAAAGAATGCATCGGCTTCACTCATTGCTTCGTGTTTGTTCAAAAAGATAAAAAACGATCTTTTTGAACAAACACTTATACGAAAACTTTCTTCAATTCCTCCGTCAACTTTGGAATCACTTCAAATAAGTCGCCGACAATTCCGTAATCGGCAATCTGAAAAATTTCCGCTTCCGGATCCTTATTGATGGCCACGATGACTTTGGAGCTGGACATGCCGGCAACGTGTTGAATCGCGCCGCTGATTCCGACCGCAATATACAAATCCGGAGTCACCACTTTCCCAGTTTGGCCAATTTGCATCGCATAGTCGCAATAATCGGCATCGCATGCCCCGCGGGATGCGCCGACTGCCGCCCCTAGCACCTCCGCCAGATCATAAAGGAGTTGAAAGTTTTCCGATCCTTTCATGCCCCGCCCCCCGGCAATGATGATCGACGCCTCGGACAAATCAACGCCGGAAACCGTATTTTTCACCACTTCTTTGATCACCGTTTGTAAATCCTTTACTTCCACGGCTAGTGCGCGTACTTCCCCGCTTCTTCCTTCATCCTTTTCCAGCGCAGGAATATTGTTCGGGCGGATCGTCGCAAAAATAAGGCCATCCTTCACAACGGTCTTTTCAAATGCTTTGCCGGAGTAAATCGGACGAGTAAACAACACCTCATCTCCGGCAAGTTCAATGGCGACGGCATCGGAGACAAGGCCGCTGCCGATTCGTGCCGCCAGCTTTGGCGCCAGATCACGTCCGATTGCGGTATGCCCTAATATAATGCCGTCGGGATTTTCCTGTTGTATCACTTGATACATTGCTTGAGCATATCCTTCCGGTGTATAGCTTTTCAGTTGCTCATTCTCTATTGTCAGTGCACGGTCGGCGCCGTAAGCGATCATTTTTTTTCCAAGGCTGCTCGCGTCATTGCCGATCACTGCCCCGACAACTTCACCGCCTGCAGCGATTGTTGTCGCAGCAGCAAGCGCTTCGAATGATACGTTGCGAAATTCCCCATCACGGACTTCGCCAATGACAAGCATTTTTTTTGACATCTCCATCAACCCCTTTCGTTTATATCACTTTCGCCTCGATTTTTAATAAGGAAACCAGTTCTTTTACTTGTTCATCCAGCTCGCCTGCAAGGATTTTTCCCGCCTGCTTTGCCGGGGGTAAATATCTTTCCACCGTTTTAGTTTTTCCTTCTGCTTCATCCTCTTCTAAATCGAGGTCATCCAGTTCCAGTTCTTCCAGCGGCTTCTTCTTCGCTTTCATAATCCCTGGAAGCGAAGGATAACGTGGTTCATTCAATCCTTGCTGTGCGGTGAGCAGAACAGGCAAAGGCACTTCCAGTATTTCCTTGTCTCCCTCCACATCCTTTTCTACCGTTGCCACACCATCGGCAATCTCAATGTTCACCACCGACGTGACATGATTGATGCCCAGTTGCTCGGCAAGCCTTGGTCCAACCTGTCCAGACCCCCCGTCTACGGCAACGTTTCCTCCCAATATAATATCGATGTCCTTATCCTGAAAAAAGGCAGCAAGAATTGCTTGTGTTGAATAGGCGTCACCAGCTTCCACATCCTCATCCGATATAAGAACAGCTTTGTCCGCTCCTATCGCCAGTCCGGTGCGCAGTTGCTTTTCGGCATCCTCATTGCCAACCGTCACTAAAGTCACCTCGCCGCCGTGCTCCTCACGAAGCTGAATCGCCTCTTCTATGGCATATTCATCGTATGGATTGATAATGAATTCCGCTCCGTCTTCAACGATTTCGCCGTTTTCAATGTGAATTTTTTCTTCCGTATCAAAAGTGCGCTTCATCACTACAAAAATATTCATTTCTCTTTCCCTCCCATTATCCAGCTTTAACTTTCAACAGCACAGGGGAAGCAAGTCAAGCTGTCCATTGTTGAAAGCTAGCGATCTTTGAAAACCGGCTGACGCTTTTCAAGAAATGCGACAATCCCTTCCTTTGCATCCGCGGTCACTGCCGTCTTTCCGAATTTCTCCGCTTCCGCGAGCTGTCCTTTTTCCGGCGACAACTGATTGGCGGCTGTCACCAGCTCTAATGCGTGCTTCACGGAAACAGCCCCTTTTACCGCAAGCTTCTTCGCAAGCGCGGTCGCCTCGGCAAATAAAGCCTCTTCCGGAAAACTGCGGTTGGCAAGTCCCGATCGAACAGCTTCGGTGCCGGTTATCGGCTCGGATGTCAGGATCATTTCCGCTGCCTTTGCCTTACCGACGAGTGCTGGCAGGCGCTGCGTTCCGGCAAAACCGGGGATCAGCCCGAGCTGAAGCTCCGGAAGACCTAATGTCGCATTTTCCGCCACAACGCGCAAATGAGCTGCCAGCGCCAGCTCCAGACCACCGCCTAATGCTGCCCCGTGAATGACGGCAATTACCGGTTTTGGAAACGCTTCAATTTTATTGAATACTTCCTGCCCTTTCCTTGCCATCGTCTGAAACTGCGCTGCCGTTTCCACTGTCGTAAACTCTTTAATGTCTGCTCCTGCTGCAAAAAAACGTCCTTCGCCGCGAAGAAGGATCACTTTCACGCTGTTGTCCTGCTGCAGCTCGGCAAAGGCGGTTTCCAGCTCTCTCAACAGAGCCGAAGACAACGCGTTTGCCGGCGGGTTATTAAGGGATACATACGCAATGTTCTCCTCCGTTTTCCAATGAAGCAATGTATACTCAGCCAAATGATTTCCTCCTCTCCGGTTATCCTTCTGCCCAAACGGACAGAAGGAAGCTGGAAATGTATATTTTCCGTCCGTTTCATGGAGCTGGTTGAAACATATTCACGAAACGACCTTATTCAGCAGCCGACGTTTTTTTCAAACCGTTTAATAGCATTCGGTGCAACGGAGCCGCTGAAGATACAAGATCAAATTTATGATCCTTCATCACCCAGTTGGTCACGACTTCATCGATAGCGCCGAAAATAATTTGCCTAGCAAGACGGATATCGATGTCTTCCGAGAAATAGCTGGTTTCTGCTCCTTCCGCCAATATCGAATCAATTAGCCGCAAATAGCCTTTTAGCACCTCATTGATCCGTGTCCTGAGCGCAAGGTTGGACTGCCTTAATTCAAGCTGGGTTACAATTGCCATATAATGGTCGTCCGCCAAATTTTTCAAATGCATTTCGATCAGAACGAACAGCTTTTCTTCAACGGACATGCTTCCGTTTATTTGCTCAGAAATTTTTTGCACGAACGAGCCCATTTTTTCCTCAAAAAGGGAAATTAAGATGTCTTCTTTATTTTTGAAATACAGGTAAATCGTCCCGTCCGCAACACCTGCTTCCTTGGCGATTTTGGAAACTTGCGAATTGTGGTACCCGTTCTCCGCAATCACTTTTACGGCAGCATCAATAATTAGTTCGAATTTTTTGCCTCTCTTTTTTGCCATCTTCTCATCACTTCCTACTTTCATTGCCACAAAATGAATGATGACTCATTCATATTTTTATTATATTGTATTGTATCCTTTGCTTTCTGTCAAATGGCGGTTGATCCAAAAATTTTTCTAAAAGAGCGTGTTCAAAAAGGCAATGGTTCCGCACGATGCGCCCAATTCCGCTTAAGTACTACTCACGTCCTGTGAGTAACAGCGGAATGTCGTCATCCTGACTCTGAGAAAACCACTCACAGCCGGCCTGAAAAGAATGCATCGGCTCCACCCATTGCTTCGTGTTTGTTCAAAAAGATAAAAACCGATCTTTTTGAACAAACACTAAAAAGGTTGTCGCATTGAAACGTAAGTAAAAACGAGATTGTTTGTTTTTGTCAAAGGCGGTCCAGAGAAATACAGCCTGGCTTCTGGAACCTCCATTGCTGTTAACTGCTTTTCTTTGCTTTGCTGCCCGCTTTGGCAAGCCGTTCTTCTTCCTCAATCAGCACGCGTCGCAACACTTTACCAACCATTGTTTTTGGCAGCTCCGAGCGGAACTCATAGATGCGCGGGACTTTGTAAGCCGACAAATGCTTCCGGCAAAACTCATCGAGCTCCTTCTCTGTGGCTTGGCAGCCTTCCTTCAAAACAATGAAGGCTTTCACCGTTTCGCCGCGGTACGGATCAGGCACGCCGATGGCAACAACTTCCTGAATCGCTTCGTGCTCGTAGAGAACTTCTTCTATTTCCCTCGGATAAATATTAAAGCCTCCAGCAAGAATCATGTCTTTTTTGCGGTCGACGATATAGAAAAATCCCTCTTCATCCATATACCCCATATCTCCAGTCAGCAGCCAGCCGTCATGAAATACCGCCTCTGTATCTTCCGGCCGGTTCCAATACCCCTTCATTACCTGGGGACCGCGGATCATCAGTTCTCCCACCTCGCCAGGCTCCGCCTCCTCCCCCGTCTCTGCAGATAAGATAGCGACATCCGTATCAGGCCACGGAAGGCCGATGCTTCCAGCCGGGCGTTTTCCCCACATTAAGTTGAAATGGGTGACCGGTGAAGCTTCCGTTAATCCGAAGCCCTCCGACAGCCTTCCGACAGTCAATGCCTCAAAGCGCTGCTGTACTTCAAGAGGCAAAGGAGCCGAGCCGCTGATACAGAGCTTCACTGAAGATAAATCGTATTTTTGAACATCCTTATTGTTGATAAGACCGATATACATCGTCGGCGCTCCAGGAAAAACAGTTATTTTTTCTCTCTCGATCACCTTCAATACTTGCTTCGCATCAAACTTCGGAAGGATGACCATTTTTGAACCGTCCATGACGGAAAAATTCATTCCAACCGTCATGCCGTAGACATGGAAAAAAGGTAGCGCGCATAAAATCACTTCATTCCCGTGGTCAATTTGGTACATCCAGCGAATGCACTGGGTTGTATTTGCAACGAGATTAAAGTGGGTAAGCATCACTCCCTTGGCGGCACCCGTCGTTCCTCCGGTATACTGGAGAAGCGCCAGATCATTTTTTGCATCCACATCCAACGGAATTTTATCCGGAGCGGCTGTTTTGATCAGCTTGGTAAAGGAGTGGGTTTTGCTGTTGAACTTCACTTCCACTTTAAAAGCATATTTTTTCTTTTGAACGAACGGGTACATCAGATTTTTCGGAAATGGCAGGTAATCCTTTATTTCCGTCACAATAACATGTTCCAGCTTCGTTTTGTTAAAGATATTCATGATGCGCGGATAAACTAAATCCATACAGACAATAACTTTTGCTCCGGAATCTACCATCTGATGCTCTATTTCCCGCTCCACATACAGCGGATTCGTCTGAACAACGACGGCTCCGGTCATCAATGTGCCGTAATAGCTGATGACCGATTGCGGAGAATTTGCCAGCATTATCGCTACTCGATCCCCTTTTACTACCCCTAGTTTCCGCAGGCTGTTTGCAAAACGAAGCGCCTCGTCATAGACTTCGCTGAACGTCATTTCTTTCCCCATGAAATGAAGCAACGTTTTGTCCGGCGTTTGTTGAGCACCTGCTTTCAAATACTCCTGCAACGGCTTTTCATCATATTCGATATGAACCGGGATCTCAGCAGGATAATGTTCCAACCATGGACGTTTAACTGCTTCCTCCATGAAATTCCTCCTTCGTCTCTCCTTTCCTAAGAGACATTCAAACCCCTCTACATGCTATTTTAATGAAATCGTTTCCAAAAGGAAATGATTTTGTGTCAATTTTTTAAATTTTTTTATAAGTGTTTGTTCAAAAAGATCGTTTTTTATCTTTTTGAACAAACACAAAGTAACAAGCCATTCTTCACTGAGAAGCTGTGAGCTGTCTCATTGTGCCATTGCGCGCGATGGCACTTGGATCGACTTCAGTGAAATACTGGAAGAGGAAGAGACAAGGAGTGACGCCGATGCATTCTTTTCAGTAGGCTATGAGCAGGTTTCTCGTAGCCTATGCATCGAGCGGAACCATTGCCTTTTCTACAACTGTTTGTTCAAAATCTTCTTCAGTAAAAAAAGAAGGCTTCCACCTTCTGAACATGTTGCCTTCTGCAGCAGCTTATTTTTGTTCACCGACAGCTTCTGTTATCTTTTGTCTTTCTTCTTCCACAAGCACCCGCCGGAGAATTTTTCCGACCATCGTTTTCGGCAGCTCTTCCCTGAACTCATACAGCCTCGGAATCTTATATGCTGCCAGATGCTTGCGGCTGAACTCCTCCAGCTCCTTTTCGGTGACGTTTTTCCCCTCTTTTAAGACGATAAACGCTTTTACTGTCTCCCCGCGGTATGGGTCGGGAACACCGATGATACAAACTTCCTGAATCGCTTCATGTTCATAAAGGACTTCTTCGATTTCCCGGGGGTAGATATTAAACCCACCGGCAATGATCATGTCTTTTTTGCGGTCAACGACGTAAAAAAAGCCGTCTTCGTCCATGTAGCCCATGTCTCCCGAAAGAAACCACTCCTCCTTAAAGGCTGCTTCCGTATCTTCCGGTCGCTTCCAGTAGCCTTTCATCACTTGCGGACCTTTAATGATGATTTCACCAATTTCATGCGGCCCTGCTGGTTCCCCGGTTTCAGCGGATAAAACGGCAACCTCCGTATCCGGCCAAGGAATCCCAATGCTTCCTGTTTTCCGCTTACCCCAGATCAAATTGGAAACGGCGATTGGAGAAGTTTCCGTCAGCCCGTAGCCTTCCACAAGGCGACCGCTTGTAATTTCCTCAAACTGATTTTGCACTTCCACAGGCAGTGGTGCAGATCCGCTGACGCAAGCTTTGATAGAAGATAGATCGTGTTTTGGAAGATCGGGATGATTTAACAGGCCGATATACATTGTCGGCGCCCCTGGATAAATCGTTGCTTTATGCTTTTCGATCGCTTTCAAAATCGATTTCGGGTCAAATTTCGGTACGATAATCATCTTGAATCCCATCCGGATCGATAAATTCATAACCGCTGTCATGCCGTAGACGTGAAAAAAAGGCAACGCAGCAAGAATGACTTCTTCCCCTTCTTCTATCTTGTACATCCATTCCTGACACTGCTGGGTATTGACAACGAGATTGTAGTGCGTCAGCATGACACCTTTCGCCGGCCCCGTCGTTCCGCCTGTATATTGAAGCAAAGCAATGTCTTCCAGCGGATTGATGTCCTGCTTCACTTCCAGCGGCGCACCTTCATAAATAAAATCGACAAACGAATGCAAGCGGTCGTTGTACGCCAACTGAACTTTGATCCCTGTATTTTTCTTTTGAATAAAAGGATAGATCAAGTTTTTAGGAAAGGGGAGATAATCTTTTATTCCCGTGACGATAATGTGCTCCAATTTTGTCTTCTCCTTCACTTTCGCCACTCGCGGATACACTAAATCCAAACAAATCATGACTTTTGCACCGGAATCGTTCATCTGGTGTTCAATTTCCCGTTCCACATATAATGGATTCGTTTGGACGACGATGGCTCCTGCAAACAGCGCGCCGTAATAGGAAATGACAGCTTGCGGTGAGTTGGCAAGCATGATCGCCACCCGGTCCCCTTCCTTGACACCGATGGAACGAAGCCTGTCGGCTAGCCTTAGCGCCGAATCATATACGTCCCTGTACGTCATTGCTTTTCCCATAAAATCCAGTGCGTCTTTTTCCGGAAATTTTTCTGCCGCGCTCTTTAAATAGCTTTGAAGCGATTTGTTTTCATATTCGATCGTCGCCGGAATTTCTTCCGGATAATGCTTCAGCCACGGCTTTTCTGTTAATGTCACCACATCCTGAACCTCCCTTTTTTTTATTCGCTCTCTCTATTGAACACACTAAGAAATTCGATGAAAAAGCTCTGTATAATCGTTTAATTTTTCATCGGCAGGGCATTCTCCTCTTACTAACATTGTAATGAAAACGCATTCAAATGGGAACATATTTATTATAATTTTTTGAATTTTTCGCATTGGGCTTTATGCGTTAAGCTTTTTTTAATAGTGTCTTTATTTTAAAAAGGAAGGACGACAGGATCGAGCAGCGCAGCATATGCACGTAAGCAGCCCAGTGACAACGCAACAATGAGATTCACAGGCGTTTTCCCCGGACTTTTTGAACTTCTTCTATAAAAAAACAGCAATCACTCAGCGCGCATATGAGTGACCACTGCCCTTTATCCCAACACCATGCATTCCACTCTCCTTTGGAACCAGCCCTCAAAAAAGTGGCTGTTTATTTATAAATTTCGAGCAACGAAATAGGCTTCCCGTGTTGCATCCAGAACATTTCTTGGTTGATTCGCATCACCCACAACAAATGTATCCGGTACTATACCATAGAAGGATTCCAGTAATGATTTATTTGCGCGCATTCCTGCAGAAATGATTACAGTGCTGGCAGGAATAAATTTTTCTTTTCCATTTTCCAAATAAACGACTCCATCATTTTTTACTTCTTTACAGAAAGAATTCAGCTTCCAATCTAATGTCGGTTCCTTAACCATCGTCTGCCTCAAAGCAACCCTGTAAAGATGGTTTCCATTTGTTGCAAGTTTATCGTTCCCTTCCAGTATAGTAACTTTCTTTTCCTTTCTCGCTAATTCAACACCAAGCTCACAGCCCGTAGAACCACCACCAATGATAACAACATCATTTGTCAGAGCATCCAGTTTATCGTATACATCCAATGCCTGAAACACATGGGATTTATCCACTCCCTTTATTGGTGGTGTGAAAGGTTTTGCGCCAATAGCAATAATGAGCGCGTCCGGAGCTAATCTTTTTACATATTCAGGTGTTGCCTCTATGTTTGTTCTTACAATAATCGCAGACTTATTAATCTGGTTAATTAAATACTTCATGTAATTATATAAATCTACTTTTAACGCTTCATAGGCAGAATACCGTAACGCTCCACCTAGTTCGCCCTCTTTTTCAAGAAGAATTACTTCATGCCCTCTTTCCGCTGCCACTAATGCCGCCTTCATTCCCCCCGGACCACCGCCAATAATGACAACTCGTTTTTGTTTTTTTGCCAACGAAAGTTCCAAAGGGACTAAATGAGGTCTAGTATATCTTGGGTTTACCGAGCAGCCGACATTTTTTCTCTCTGTGGAAATATGGTAGCAATATTGACAACGTAAGCAAGGGACAATATCATCATCTCTTCCTTCTTTAGCCTTCTGCGGCCAGAAGGGGTCCGCGATAAGCGGTCTGCCCAATGCTATAAAGTCAGCTTTATCCTGGGCGATAATTGACTCTGCCTCTTCAGGACTCATTATTGCACCAACAACCGATACAACAATATCCACATGCCTTTTAACTTCAGCAGCCCAATCAACATTTGGCATATGCTCTTTAAAAATGGTTGGGGCCATATGAACGTTTCCTTCATGATTAATATCCAGACCAGCCGATATGTTCACCATATCAATTTTATCCTCAATCAATTTCAAAAAGCGCAAGACATCTTTAAACTCTATAGATCCTTCCACACATTCTGAAGCGCTAATGCGCATATCAATGACAAAATCAGGACCTACCGCTTCGCGTACCTTATCAACAATCATCTTCGGAAATTTTGCTCTATTTTCAAACGAACCGCCGTATTCATCGGTCCTGTTATTAAATAACGGGGATAAAAATTGTGCTGGCAGCCAACCATGAGCAAAGTGAAGCATTACCATGTCAAAGCCCATTTCCTTTGCCTTTTTTGCTGTTTCAGCCCAATCACTGGTCACTTCCTCCATCATCGCTTCATCCATCGCCCTTACTTCTGTACCGTCCTTTCGAGTAAAACCGACTGGCCCGATCGCATAATCATCCACGCGGGCATATTGTCCAGCATGTATAATCTCTAAGGATGCTTTTGCCCCTGCCTGCTGGGCAATAACGACTCGTTCCTTTGTTCCTTCTCTCTCGTACTTATCAAAGATATACGGATCATCAGGTTTAGAATAGCTTGCTCTCTTTCTACTAGCATTCACACTGCCAGTTACAATTACCCCCGCTCCACCAATTGCCTTATCATTATATGGGCCTGCCGGTGTTGCAATAATTCTGTTATTAATGATTGTATTTTTAATTCTGATTGGTTTAAAAAGATTAGGGAATTTCATAACTGCACCTTCCATTCGTGAAAATATACTCTCTGCTGTAACGCTGGATAATTTGAAGTCCACATTTCTAGTGAACATTTACTTAAAGAGCGTGTTCAAAAAGGCAATGGTTCCGCTCGATGCGCCCCAATTCCGCCTAATTACTGCTCACGTCCTGCATCTGCGGTTACTCGATGCAAATTTACTCGATGAAGCCACATTCAGGTTGCATTTGTGAGCAACGTCGAAATGTCGTCATCCTGACTCCAGAAAACCACCCACAGCCGGCCTGAAAAGAATGCATCGGCTCCACTCCATTGTCTCTTTCTCTGCTAGTATTGCGCAGAGGCTCATCCAAGTACCATCGCCCGCGATGGCACTATGAGACAACTCGCAGCTTCTCAGTGAAGCCCGGCTCGTTGCATCGTGTTTGTTCAAAAAGACAAAAACCGATCTTTTTGAACAAACACTCAAAACAGATTACCTGGCAATCACATTGATCATTTCATCCTCGACATAACAGTTTAACCATTGCTTTCCTTCTTTTGTCTTCTGTCTAAAAGATACGTTGCTGCAAAGCCGACGGTGATGGAAGAGAATATCGCGATTAAATAATAAACAAACACTTCGCTTGCTGCAGCAAATGCAGGTAAACCAATTACTCCGGTAAAGGCAAACGCTTTTACATAAATTCCGAAAACACCGCACACAAGACCACCAGTTGCTCCTCCTAAAATAAGTGCAAGAAAATACCGTTTATTTTTCATACAGATACCGTACAATGTCGGCTCTGTGATACCGGAAATCAGATTTACGAATCCAGCAGAGCCTGCAACTTCCTTCATTTTTTTGTCTTTATGGAAGATTAAGACTGCTAAGGCGATACCAAGTAATGCATAATTCCCCATCCCACCTGCTGCTAACGAATATTCCATTCCTTGCTCTGCTAATATTTGCAATTGCAATGGTAATACAACCCAATGTAAGCCAAGCATGATAACAAAGATAAAGAGAACACCGAAAACAACACTAAATACAATAAGGTTACCGTCAGAAAGAAAACGGTATAAAGCTGCAATCCAGCCTGCAAACAAGTTACCTACTGGACCGAATACCATAAGAGTTAAAGGAACCATCAGTAAAATAGACAATAAAGGGATAAGCATAAAATGTAGTACTTTCGGTAAATAAGTTCTTAAAAACTTTTCAGTATAACTGAATACCCACATAGCAATAATGATCGGGATTACTGTATTAGCAAAGTTCATCGCGGAATAAGAGATCCCAAGAAAACTTACATTTTCACCGGAGACTAGAATACCGCTTAAACTCGGGTGCATTATTGCCGCACCGATAGTTGCACCAACAAACGGGTTCGCGCCAAATCTTTTAGCAGCAGTAAACGCTAACAAAATCGGAAAAAAATAAAGCAATGCATTCCCCATCGCATTTAGTGTAATATAGGTTGGACTTTCCTCAGATAACCAGCCAAAATTAGTAGCAATCGCGATCAGCCCTAAAATAATACCCGAAGTAGCCAGAATAGGTATATACGGTGTAAAAATAGCCGAAATCGTAGCTAAAAACCGATCCAATATAGACTTCTTTTCTGCTTCATCCGTATGAATGTTTTTAGTCCCTGACGCTTCTAAATCACCAGTATTTCTAATAGCGTTGTATACATCCTGAACGCTTGGTCCAATAATAATTTGGTAGTTCCCATTATTATTTACAAAACCTAATATCTTTGTGTTATTTTTCAGCTTTTCCTCATTGATCTTACTCTTATCGTTAACTGAAAACCTTAGACGGGTTGCACAGTGTGTTAATTCCTCCAGGTTTTCCTTTCCACCTATTGCATCCAAAACCTCACTTGCAACTTTTTGATAGTCCATAAATTTAACCCCCCTATAAGTTAAGATAAGCTTATCTGTTTTCATCGTATATTTTTCAAGTATTGTCAGCAATCACTAATATTCTTGAAATTGTTCAGTTATCCGACAAAATCAGAAAAACTGTCTGAAAAATTAAAAATAATATATGCTCATCGATTCAACTGTTCTACCATGAAAACCTTCACCAGATAATTATATATCCTGGACAAGATTGAAAAATAACCGAACCCTGCTCGAATAATATTGAAACCACTGGCTAAAGCATTTATAATATTAAAATCAACCAACATTGAATGCGCTTTCTTTTTTCTTGTTCTTATGAAAAATAAGATGGAGGTGGAGAATGATGCGGACTGATATGAACCAGGAGAATAATCGCAGAGTAAGAAGGACTAAAAGAATATTAAAAAGGGCTTTTATAGATTTACTTCATGAAAAAAATTATAACAGCATTTCTGTTAAAGATATCGTCGAAAAAGCGGATTATAATAGAAGTACTTTTTATTTTCATTACAAATATAAAGAAGAATTGGTTGAGGAACTCAACGAAAGTCTGCTCGAAGGACTTATTAATGGATTCTTTAAGAATGATAATAGCGAAGGACACAATATTACCGAGACAAATATCGCTATCTTTCATTATATCTTAAATAAAAAAGAATTTTTTGTTCTCTGGAAAACTTCGGAAGCAATACCTCACATTCAGGAAGTATTTATCCAAAAGTTTACTCGAGTTTTCAAAAAAGAACTAGCTACTTCTACTCGTATAAATAAAGCTATTGATACTGATATATATGTTGTTTTTATCGCTTATGGTTTATTAGGATTAATATTAGACTGGATAAAAAGAGACTTTTCTGATACTCCTGAATACATGAGGAAACAATTGGTGTATTTCTTGAACCAGCATCCGATAAAAATAAATCAATGCCCTGCAAATAGCGCTTTTTAGAAGCAAGAAATCTTTACGTTACCAGTGATCACAACCTGCTATGATAAAACCGGCAAGACTCCCTATTTAATAAAACTGGCTAGGAGAGAACCGATTCGTCTTCAAAGCCCGCTTCTTGTAAGAAAAATAAGAAACTTATGCAGTGGAAGGTTACAGTTTCCCTGTAGAAAAACCTTTTACAAAGCTTCACGAAGCTCGTAAAAGGTTTTTCTTATGCAACGAACCAATATATCAGCCCTAAAATGATGAATACGGCACATAATACAATGAGAATTTTTGATAATTTTTCCATAGCATCACCTTTTCTCATCCTTCTTCTATGCGGAGTTATTTTTTAGCTGTTTAAACACATGTTTACCGGTTTTCCCTGAATTTTTCCACTCCGGAGCTGCGGTATTACAGGATGCTTGCGCCGATGATATAGGAAAGGGAAACAGATAAAATAAAGGAAATCAATCCGACGGCGCGATTGTTGTTTTCCAGCTCTTCATCCACTTTAAATCCCGGAGTTAAAAATTCAAAAATAAAGTACACAAAGACAAGCAGGACAAATCCAAATGTTCCCCAGCCGAGCATTTCCATCACCGTGTCGTTATGCGTGATCGAATGGCGGAAGACGTTGGCAACCCCGAAGATCTTTCCGCCGGTTGCCAAAGCCACAGCCACATTTCCATTTTTAATTTCCGTCCACGTTTTGTATTTCGTCACGAATTCAAATATAACTAAATAAATGATGATCGCAACCACGACAAGGCTGTACATCCCGGCCGCGTACAAATAATCATGCTGAAAAAAGCTTCCCACTTTTTTCCCCTCCTATTTTAATGAAACTACGGTTACTCCCGATCCGCCTTCGCCGGCGCTCCCCATTCTTGTCCCTTTGACGCTGCGGTGATTTTTTAACAGCTCTTGAACACCTTTTCTCAAAGCGCCCGTGCCTTTTCCGTGAATGATGGACACCTGATGGTAGCCGGCGAGGACTGCGTCATCCAAATATTTTTCCACCTCAAGCATGGCATCTTCGTAACGCTCCCCCCGTAGATCCAGCTCTGTTTTCACATGCGCTTCCTTGCCTCTTACCGTTGCCAGCGGATTTTTTTCCACCTGTTTTGGCCGGTCGATATATAGTAAATCATCGGTTTTTACTTTCATTTTCATCATCCCGAGCTGAACAAAATATTCTTTCTCGTTCACTTGCTCAACGATATGACCTTTTTGATCAAAGCTGAGCACCTTCACTTCATCCCCCGGGATAAGCTGCCGTCCGGCCGTTGTCCTGCGCTTGCCAGTGGCTACTTCCCCGCGGCTTACCAGCTTCGGCTCCGCCTGTTCCAGCCGTTTCTTCGCTTCGATCAGTTCATGATCCTTTATTTGCGGATTGTTTTTCTGTATTTCCCGCAGCTCTGCGATGATTGCTTCCGCCTCTTCTTTCGCTTTCTTCAGTGATTCGGCTGCCTTGCTTTCTGCTTCCTGCAATATTTTTTCTTTTTCCCGCTCCAATGTGGATAGTTCCTGCTGCAAATCGCGGTGCAGCCTTTCCGCATCGAGACGGATTTTTTCCGCTTCCTCCATCTCCTTCTCCGCCTGCTTGCGGCTGTCTTCTAAGGACGCGATCATCTGCTCGAATTTATTTGTGTCGGCGGTGATATGGCTTTTCGCCTCGGCAATGATCGGCTCGCTTAATCCGAGCCGCTTGCTGATTGCAAACGCGTTGCTTCTTCCCGGCACTCCGATGAGCAGACGGTATGTCGGGCGCAATGTCTCGACGTCAAACTCGACGCTGGCGTTCATCACTCCATCGCGGTTATACGCATAGCCCTTTAACTCACTGTAGTGGGTTGTTGCGATCACCTTTGCTCCCACCTGATAAACATAATCAAGGATGGAAATCGCCAGTGCCGCCCCTTCTGTCGGATCGGTTCCGGCTCCGAGTTCGTCAAAAAGAACGAGGGAGCGATGATCCACCTTTTCGAGAATATCAACAATATTCGTCATGTGGGACGAAAAAGTACTCAAGCTTTGTTCAATCGACTGTTCGTCTCCGATATCGGCGAAAATATGTTGAAAAACAGCGGCAGTCGAGCCTTCTTCACATGGGATGTGCAGGCCTGACTGCACCATCAGGGTAAGCAGTCCCACCGTTTTCAGCGTCACTGTCTTTCCCCCGGTGTTCGGTCCGGTAATGACCAAGGAGGAGTAGTCATTTCCAATCTCGATATCGATAGGAACAATCTCCTCTTGTGGAATCAGCGGGTGCCGGGCTTTTGTCATTTGAATGTACCCGTCTTCATTCAACAACGGTTGCGTTGCACCTAATTCAATTGCGTAATGTGCTTTCGCAAACAGAAAGTCCGCTTCCGTCATCGCTTCCACAATGATTAGAAGTTCTTCGGACACTTCGCCGACAATCCGGGAAAGCTCCTGCAAAATTCGGTTTATTTCCTGTTTTTCCTTCATCCGTGCTTCCCGGAGCTGATTGTTTATTTGCACTACGGCGTTCGGTTCAATGAACAAGGTTGCTCCCGATGCCGACTGATCATGCACCAGCCCGCCAAAATGCCCGCGATATTCTTGCTTAACCGGAATAACGTACCGATCATTGCGGATCGTAATGATGGCATCGGAAAGCATTTTTCTACCGCTAGCCGATCGGGTGATGCTTTCCAGCTTGGATCGGACGCCCGCCTCGTGCGAACGGATTTGCTGGCGTATCGTCCGCAGCGCGGGACTTGCGGAATCTAATACAGCGCCGTTTTCGTCAATTGCCTGCTTTATTTCACGCTCGACATCCGTAAGCGGAGTGATCCGGTTCGCAAGCTCCGGAAGAATCGTCAGTTCTATTTCTTCCTCCAACATGTTTTCCACAAACGCTTTAAATCTCCGGCTGGCATAGATCGTTGACGAAACATCCAGCAGTTCCGTCTCGTTCAGCATGCCGCCGATACGCGCCCGCTTTACTGCCGTGCGAATATCGCGCAATCCACCCAGCGGAGCCTGTCCCTTCAAGCGCAATACCTTGGCGCCCTCAAAGGTACCTTGCTGGGCAGTGATAATTTCCTGAAAATGAAACGATGGAACGAGTGCTTCCACCCGCTGTTTTCCAAGAGAGCTGCCGGCGTGATGCACCAGCTGCGCTTTCATTTTATCGTATTCCAATATGCGACAAACCCTTTCGATCACAAGGGTCACCTCCAAAATGTTGTCAAGAACGTTGACCGTTTTCAGAAAACGGAATTACCGCTTCTGTTGTAAAAACTTTCGCAGCTTCTCAGCTGACCAGGTGTTGACAACCGTCTGCTTTTTAAGCCAGCCGCGGATCCCAGTTTTTACACCAACAGACATGTGGCGGAGCCAATCCAGTCGATGGGCATCCGTATTGATGGCGATGGCTGCTCCAGCGGCCTGAGCGGCTTTTACCCATTCCGCCGACAGGTCGAGCCGATTCGGATTCGCGTTCAGCTCCAGGATCGTGTCCGTCTCTGCTGCCATTTTGATTAATTTTTCCATATCGACCGGATAGCCGTCCCTTCTGCCGATCACCCGTCCGGTGGGATGAGCAACCATCGCGACATACGGGTTTTCCATCGCCGTTTGCAGCCGCTTCATGATCGTCTCTTTGTTTTGCTGGAAGGCAGAATGGATAGAGGCGATGACGAAGTCGATCTCTTTCAGAAGGTCATCTTCATAGTCCAATGTTCCATCCGGAAGAATATCCATTTCCACTCCAGTGAAAATCGTAAAGTCCGGCAGCTGTTCATTTAATGTACGGATATGATCATGCTGACGTTTCAGCCGGTCCGGCGACAAGCCGTTTGCCACCCGTAAATATCGCGAATGATCGGTAATCGCCATGTATTCATATCCGAGGCGCCGGCACGCTTCCACCATGTCTTCTATGGAATCGGCGCCATCGCTCCATGTCGTATGCATATGAAGGTCGGCACGTATATCCTGTACATCAATGAACGGATAGTCTTGCTGTTCAAAAAGCGTTATTTCGTCCTTTCCCTCACGCACTTGAGGCGGAATCTCATGAAGTCCGAAGTGGTGGAAAAACGATTTTTCCGAATCGAAGGTGGCTATTTTACCTGTTTCTTCTATTTCCACGCCGTATTCACTGATTTTTTCCCCTTTTTCTTTTGCCCGCTGGCGCATGGCGACATTATGCTCCTTAGAGCCGGTGAAATGATGCAGTGTCGTGACAAATTCATGTTTTTTCACCAGACGGAAATCAACGGGGACAACGAGATCATCAAATTGCAGCTCCATGCTGATCTTTGTTTCACCGTGGCCGCTGACAGCTGCAATGTTTGCCATGGAAACAAGCTGTTCACCGACTCCCGTCGGATCATCGGTTGCAATGATGAAATCGAGATCTTTCACCGTTTCCATTGTTCTGCGAAAGCTGCCGGCGATGTCAAACTGCTCGATTCCATTCATTTCTTTCAGGCGGTCGATGATGACTTCGGCGACGGGGATAACAACGGCTAGCGGCAGACGTTCCGGACGTTTGCCGCTAGCGTTCAACGCAGCGAGAATTTTTTCTTCCGTTTTCTCCCCGAATCCCGGCAGCACTTGAACTCGTTTTTCTTCGCACGCTTTTCTGAGGGATTCCGCATCCACTACATCCAGCTCATTGTACAATTTGCCGATTTTCTTTCCACCGAGTCCCGGCAGCTTTAAAAGCGGGAGCAATCCGGGAGGCAGTTCCTTCCGCAATTCATTCAACAGGGAGGATTCGCCTGTCGTTGTTAATTCCTGTATCACTGTTGCGGTGCCTTTGCCGATTCCCGGGAGCTTCGCCGGATCATCGATTTTATCCAGCGGCCGTTCATCGCGTTCAAGAGCGTTTGCCGCCTTGCGATACGCCGAAACTTTGAAGGAATTCTCTCCTTTTATTTCAAGATACACTGCAATGCTTTCCAGCGCATTGATGATATCCTTTTTATTCAATTTCGTCATGTATATCACCTCTTTTGATCCGGTCAAAAATGAGATTGAAGCAGAGCATCTGGAAAAAGCCAGGATCGTTCTGTAATTAGTTTATTCATTTCTTGTATCATCATAGCGTTGTTTACTATCTTCTCGCAACCGTTTTGATTATTTCTGATGTTTACAACTGCGCTTACGGTCCAAAAGCAGACAGCAATCATCTTTTAGAATAGAGTCTAAAGACAAAACCGATCTTTTGAACAAACACAAGAAACAAATAAATATCTGATACCAAAAATAACGAGATAGACAGTCAATAGACGAAATGGATATATTACATTATGGGGAAAGATAAGGCCTTTTGATAAAATTAGATCCCCTTCTTGACCAACTGGTTTAATCGCGCTATGCTGAAATTAAACCAGTTGGTCAAGAAGGAGGTTTTTTTATGATTACTGTTAATAGCGTATACCACGACTATGGAGGAAAAGGGAATTATGCCGTATCCGATATTTCCTTTTCCGTCGAGAGTGGAAAAATTTTTGGCTTTCTCGGGCCCTCCGGCGCAGGAAAATCTACCGTGCAAAATATTATGACCGGACTGATCCCATTGCAGCGGGGCGAAGTTCTCTATGATGGCCGATCCATCAAAGCTTTAAAAACGAAGTTTTTTAATCAAATTGGCGTGTCGTTTGAACAACCTAACGTTTATGCAAAACTGACGGGGTATGAAAACCTTAAATATTTTGCGGCGCTTTTTTCCGTTCCCACGCACAACCCTATGGAACTGCTGGACAGAGTGGGTCTGAGAGATTCGGCACATAAAAAAGCTTTGGAGTATTCCAAAGGAATGCGGCAAAGACTCACACTTGCAAGGGCGCTGATCAATAAGCCGAAGTATCTATTTCTTGACGAACCTACAAGCGGGCTTGACCCGTCCACGGCAGCAAGTGTCCGGGAACTGATCAGAGAACAACGGGACGGCGGCGCGGCGGTGTTTTTGACAACGCATAGCATGGCGCTTGCTGATTCCCTCTGCGATACCGTGGCCTTTTTGGATAACGGGAAAATTGCCGCTATGGATTCGCCCGAGGTGTTGAAACGTCACTATGGAAAACGGCTTGTAACCGTCGTATACAACGAGGCCGGAAACGAACGTTCCGAGTCCTTTGACATGAACGACCGTGCGCTTGCCGAATTTCTCCTGAGCGTCAATCCCATCAAAATTCATTCTCAGGAGGCCACGCTGGAGGAAATATTCCTGTGCGTTACCGGAAGGGAGTTGAAATCATGAGCGGTATTCTCGCACTGGGTATTCAGGATTTCAAGCGCCTTTTGACAAACGCTCTTTTTTGGGTAATTACCGTAACCTTGGTACTTATTATCACGCTCATTAATTTTGCAGTTCCTGAAAATATTTCAGAAGAAAGCTACGGTATCTTTACGTATCATACAGACTATTACGCCGATCAGACCACTGCTGTAAACAGTGAAGAGGAATTACGTCAGGCAGTCAAAGAACACGGAACAATCGGCCTGCTAGGAAACGATGATGGCAGTATTACGATTCTGAATCCGGGCCTGTCCGAAAAGACTGTCCGTGCAACGATGACCATGCTTTATAGCTCTTCCGATACTTATGTGGAAGTAGAAAGTATAAACGAAAACAATGCGGCAATTCCTTTTAACAAGCGCATGACACCGGTCTTTATTTGCTTTGAGGCGCTCGTTATCGGGTTTATTCTAGGCGGGGCTTTGCTACTCTCAGAAAAGGAAGAAGGGACAATTCGGGCAATGCGGATAGCACCGGTGGGTGTTGACAAGTATCTCATTTCAAAGACGGTGCTTTTTTCCATCATCGCCGTACTGTATGCCCTGCTGGTGGCGTTCTTTTGCGTCGGTTTCAGTTTTTCTGTCCATCGTTTTATTTTGCTCAGTTTTTTTGGCGCTGCGGTATTCTCTCTGATCGGATTTGCGTTTACAACCTTTTTCCGAGATATGAGCAGTTGGTTCTTTTCCATGGCCCTTCTGCTATCCATCAACATGCTTCCGGTTGTCGCTTATTCGGAGCCGTCTTTTTCGCCGTTCTGGCTCAGAGTGATACCCTCCTATTCCCTGATCTTTGCTTATGAAAACATCCTTTTTGGAATGGGGCGGAGCATGCTGCCCACAGTTTTTACCGTGGCCGGTTGGGGTATTGGCGCATATCTGATCAGCCGCTTTGTGGTCGGGAGATACCTTTTGTCGAAAGGGAGGCGATAAGCAATGAAAAGTATTATCATGACGATTGTACGGGAGTTGAAGCTGATTTTTCGGGATGGAATTACAATCTATTTAACCATTTCCCCGGCGGTGCTTGCGCTGATCTTTATTTTTGTATTCGGCAGTGTTCAGGAATCAAATATCTCTCTGACAGTGGATAAAAGTCTGCCTCAGGATTTGGTTACTAAACTGGAATCCGTAGCCGACATTGAATATGTCGATAATCTTGAGCGCCTGAAAGAAAGAGTAAGCGGCGTGGACAGTATTGCCGGTGTTACCATGGAAGACGGTAATATCAGGCTGATAGTAGAAGGAAATGAGGCACAGGGTTTTGCCGAATCAAGGCAAAAGCTTGTGAGCGCCGCTCTTGATACCGAGCTTATTCCGTATACGGCTGAAACGGTTGAAGCACAAGCCTCTTTAGCCTATACTATTTCCATGGCCTGTATCTTCCTGCTTGCCCTGTTTATCGGCGGTTCTTCATTTGGCCTAAGCGGTGTCAGCGAACGGGAAAGCGGTGTGATCCGCGCGGTTTCAGTCAGTCCAATGACGCTTGGCGGTTATGTCATTTCGAAAATTATCCCATCCTTGCTGCTTGGTATGATCGGTGTATCCGCCTGCACCTTGATTATGGGCCGGGTAGACGCGCTGCCGCAATTTCTTCTATTAGCTCTGTGCAGCGTTTTTGTCAGTGGTATGATTATCTTTTTGATTGTTGCGTTTGCGGGCAACCAGATTGCCGCAGTTGGCGTTCTGAAAATTGTGATGCCTCTGTTTCTGATGGTTGGGATATCCGCTGTTTTTATCCCGGAAAGATGGATTTTTCTCTACTACGTATTCCCAATGTACTGGCAATATGCCGTGATTGACACAGTTATCTCCAACGGAGAAGCAACATTCCAGTTCCTCATGATTCTTGTGACCGGATTTGCTTGGTTCATCCCTGTGATGATTGTCTTTACGAAAAAAGTAAAAATGAAAGCTTGGAGGTAATCTTATGGCATGGTATTGGTGGGTTCTAATTATTGTGGCTCTTGCAGGTTTTATCTTTTTAAAGATCAAAGTTGGTGGTGCGTGGATGAAAAAACAAAAAGAGAAAAAAATGCAGCGCGAAAAAATGATGGAGGATGAAGACTAATGTCAGAAGCAAACAGAAAGATGAAATGGCAACAGGAGGGGGCTGAAAACCCTCTTAACGGCAATACGGCGCTTTGCGAAGCCGCGCTGGACGTTTTTTCCACATACTCCTTTGGAGAAGCCTCGTTGAATGATATCATCAAGGCTGCGGGAATGAACAAAGGGAGCTTTTACTATCGCTTTTATGACAAAATGGATTTGTATCTGTCTTTGTTTCAACGGCTTAGTATAGAAAAACTGAAGTTGTTCGAGCAATACGACGACACGAATACGGAAGACGATTTCTTTACGTCCATAAGGAAGAAAGCTATATTGGGAATCCGTTTTGCACGGAAAGAGCCAAGATACACCGCGCTTTCTCGTCGGTTTCTGACTGAGGAATTAAGTTTTCGAGAAACTGTGATTGATGTTTTTGGCGGTGTCACCGAAAATGTATTGCTCCGTATGGTCGAGGAGGCTCAGGCAAAGGGGCAGGTTCGCCACGATATTTCCGTACAAATGATGGCTGAGGTGTTTGCCATCTTGCTGGAACGGATTGATAAGGTCATTACACCTGCTATGGATGATGATGAAGTATTAATCAAGATAGATGAACTGATCACGGTATTGCGGGATGGGACGGCGGTGGAGTAAGGGAATTTCCGCATGCTTTCAAAGCCGACGCTGTTGATGATAAAATGGCTGTGGATATATTTTCAGTCCACATGGGTACGACCAAAAGCGCTAACGCGCCTTAATCACGTCTCAAGTGATTGCTAATCACTTGGGACGTACCACATTTAATGGTTTTCTCAACCGTTTCTTTTATATCAAGTTGATAGCCTTCAGGGAATCGATCATGATGAAGTCTCCAAAAACCATCAAAGCGCTCCTATAATATCTGTTTAACAACGCCTCTGATGTTCTTCCCCATGACCACGTCCTCCCCTATCACCTTCATCGATTTTTCTTATAGGGTATAAGCCCCCCACCTCTAAGCGTTAGCGTAGGTGGGATGTTAAATCAGGTGGAGTAGCGTCTCCACCTGATTCCCCGAAGTTTCCGCTTGGCTGTTGCGAGTTCACTTTAACGAAAAGTTGTCCACAGAACGACCCCATTTATCATTTCCTAAACAAAAGAAAAACCTTTTCCAGCTTTTTCGTGTCCGGAAAAGGTTCTTCTACTATGCATTCATCCAAAGATCTTTGATTTGATTGGAGATAATCGGTGTATACTCGAATATCATCTCCGCAAACGTCGAATTTTGAACCATTTCTTGAAGGAAATCAATTTGAATCAATGCCGCTAAATGCAACAAGACAACGATAATCAGCAATCCCTCAAGAAAACCGAGGATGCCCCCGAGCCAGCGGTTAATCATGTTCAGCAGCGGTAAATGAGCGAGGAAGTCAAACAGCGAGCCGATAATTTGCATTGCTATTTTGGTCCCGAAAAAAAGAATAGCAAAGGCGATACCGTTATAATAGACATTCTCAAGCTTGAAGGCCTCTACAAGCAATGTTAATCCCGATTCCGTGGACAGCTGCGGAAAAGGTATCCATAAGCGTATGTAATGCGCTACTTCCTGATAGTACATTTTCGCTACAATGAAGGCAACAATAAAACCTAAAAGGTGTATCAATTGTAAAATAAGCCCTCTTCGAAAGCCGACAAAAAAGCTGATAACTAAAGCTACAAATAAAATAAGACTAAGCATCGTTACAAATCCTCATCTTTCTGTACTTTATCCAATTTTTCCAATAACAGCAGATAGTCATTTACAGCATTTACAGCTGTTAAGACAGCTAATTTATTTGAATCTAAATATGGATTGTTATTTTTTAACTCCTTCATTTTACGATCAACGAGTGCCGCCACTTTTTTTACATGCTCCGGGGGGTGTTCGCCGACGATGGTGTATTGTTGACCATAAATTGTTACGCTGGTTCGACGCTTTTCGTGTCCTTCTCCCACTCACAAGGCCTCCATTCGTCATTGAAATCCTAATCTATATCATAACATGCAGACTCATCTATGAAAATATAAAGATGCCCCACGGCAGCTTTTCTTCAATATAAGGAAAGGCAATGTTGTTTTCGGAAACGGTCATACATCGCTGCCGAACTTAGAGATGAGTGCGGGAATCGGGATCGTTTTTGAAAACAGGTGACGGAAAAGAAAAGCTGGTCTATACTGTAAAAAAACAGAAAAAAGGATGGACTGCTGAATGAGCTACGAAGTATTGCAGGTAACCAGTAAAGCAATCGATGAAATGAAAAAATATTATGCCGCCGATTTGAAGCAGTCGTTGCCTCCGGGAGCGGTTTTCGCTGCCAAAACAAAGGGTGTGAGCATTACCGGATATAAATCGGGAAAAGTGCTTTTTCAAGGAAAGGATGCAGCTGCGGAAGCTGGTCGCTGGCGTGAGAAAGCATCCGCTCCCGGCGCCGTTTCCAGGACAGCAGCTGCCCCCCAAAAGAATCCCGCCGGCAAAGCCGCCAAAAGCGCTGTCGATAATCACCGCTTTTTCCCACCGGCAAATGTGGCGCAGCTTGTGTTGCTTGGAAGCGATGAAACAGGCACCGGCGATTATTTCGGACCGATGACCGTCGCCTGCGCGCATCTGACACACGAGCAAATGAAAACGATGGAGCATTGGGGAATCCGCGATTCGAAAACGATCAACGACGCGGTTATTCGCGAATTGGCGCCAAAGCTCGTTAAAGAATGCACGTACAGCCTCCTTGTTCTGCATAACGAAAAATATAACTCGCTTCAGCAAAAAGGCATGAATCAAGGGGAAATGAAAGCGATGCTCCACCATCAGGCAATAGCCAATGTCATGAAAAAATGTGAACAAGCCGGCATTGAATATTCGGGTGTGTTAATCGATCAGTTTGTTCAGCCGAAGCGATATTTTCAATATTTAAAAACACATGGAAAATCATGGGTGAATGAGACGCCAATTTACTTTGCCACAAAAGCAGAAGGCCTTCATCCGGCGGTCGCGGCTGCATCAGTGCTGGCCCGCTACTCGTTTTTAACCGAGATGGATAAGCTGGAAAAAGCAGTCGGCCTGCCGCTGCCAAAAGGAGCGGGTTCCTTTGTGGACAAAGCGGCAAAGGAAATCCTTCGCCAAAAGGGAAAGGAAGCATTATACCGTTGCAGCAAATGGCATTTTGCCAATACACAGAAAGCGTTGAGGTAAGATGTGCGAAGCCGAAAGGAAATTGCGTTCTTATTCTGTTTGTCGAGGTGAAGGGAAGCCGGCAACCGCCGGAGCAGCATGCTTCCGGGAGACTACTCCTGCAGGGTAACGGTCTCCGCCAGCTTTCCTTTACGGATCAGCTTTTCCGTTGTATTTTCATAGATGATATCATCCCAAAATCCGCGGTCTTTTTCTACAATAAAGTTGGTTGGAAAATCTTCCAGCTTGATCGTTTTTATTTTCTCAACCAGCGGTTTCTGAAGTTTGCGGTGCCGAAGCAACGCTTCCGTCACTTCTTTGTACCGTTCACTTAAAAGATGGCATGCAACGCTACCCCGCCGGCAGAATGGACATTCGTTTCCCTCCATCAGCGACGATAGATCATGGGTGATACACGGACTGACAACCCAGTAGTTTCTTCGCACCGCGTAAAGAACATCCGTTGCGTATTTGATGCTTGCCCTCTCCAGCGTAAAAACCACATTCCAGGCAAACGCCCTTTCTTCCTTTAACAGAGCAATCGATTCCACTCTTATCATCATAACACCTCAATTGGTGAATCCCGTATTATACCCTTATTTTATAATAATGTTCAGGGACCATGTCCCGTACAATTTTGTGAACAATTTAAAGTTCAGGGACATGGTCCCGCACAATTGTCCCGCACAATTTTGTGAACATGAAAGCCCGGGGAAGATGGATCTTTCCTCCCCGGGTTTAAACACCTGTATCTTACTCCAGCCAAGCAGCTGGTTCACCGATTTCAACCTCAAAGAGTGCGCTGCTCAAACGGCATAACCACAGGATTAAGAACGCAGCGTGGCACCGATCCGTTCTTCCAAGCCGACGAGTACTTTCTCATGAACTACGGTGACTTCCTCATCTGTTAATGTCTTTTCCGGATCCTGATACCGCAGCGAAAAGGCAAGGGATTTTTTACCGGACTCCAGATGCTCTCCTTGATATAAGTCAAACAGGGCGACATGCTTCAACAAATCTCCGCCAAGCTCGTGAATCACCTGTTCCACTTCTTCCGCTTTTACGTTCTCATCCACGACGAGGGCAATATCACGATCCATGGCTGGAAAACGTGGAATCGGAGCATAACGAACAACTTTCTCGTCCTGATCCGCAAGCTGATGGAAATCAAGCTCAAACACGTATGTTTCCGGCAAAGACCAAGCTTTGGCCGTGTTCGGATGTAATTGACCGATGACTCCTACCGATTTGCCGTTCACTTTGAGACACGCGGTTCTGCCCGGATGAAGCCCCGTTACTTCCGCCTGGTCAAACCGGACATCCGCGTCGATGGCCAGCTCTTCAAGAAGACCCTCAACAATCCCTTTCACGACAAAGAAATCTACCGGCTTCTTCTCTCCCTGCCAGGCGTGTTCATACCATAACCCCATGAACGCTCCGGACAAATACGTTTTTTCGGAAGGCTGCGTTGTCAATGCCGCTTCATTTGTATGGAAAACACCGCCGATTTCATATAAAGCAACGTTCAATATGCCGCGATTTTTGTTATAGCTTAAGGCATCCAGCAGGTGAGGCAGCAGCGTCGTGCGCAGTGTACTCCGCTCTTCGCTCATCGGCAAGGCGAGCTTGATGCGTTCAGCCGATCGCTTTTCAAATAGCGATTCCTTTTCCGCTGTAGTTAACGAATAATTCACCGCCTCATGAATACCCACGCTTTCAAGGAAGCGGCGCACTTTCCGTTTTTTTGCCTGAAGTTCCGTCAAGCCCCCCGGTGTGGTCGCCGTGTAAGACAGCGTTGCCGGGATGTTGTCATAGCCATAAAGGCGGGCAACCTCCTCGATGACATCCGCTTCGATGGCGATATCCTGTCTTCTTGTCGGTACCGAGATATGAAAAATATCATTATCCTCTTTGGCAGCAAATTGAAGCTTGTTAAAAATTGTTTTTACCGTAACCGTATCGATAGCTGTGCCCAACAAATCGTTTATTTTGGCAAGGGAAATGGTTACTTCTTTCTCTCCCCGATCAAGCGCATCATATTCTGTGACATCGGAAACCACCGTTCCCCCGGCTAATTCGGAAATCATCGCGGCGGCCCGCAACCCGGCCTCCTTCACGCGGTTCGGGTCAACCCCTTTTTCAAATCGGGCGCTGGCGTCACTTCGCAGTCCAAGATCGCGGGAAGCTTTTCGTACGGTAATACCGGAAAAATAGGCTGCCTCCAGTAAAATCGTTGTCGTATCCTGTTGAACCTCTGAATTTGCTCCCCCCATGACACCGGCAAGGGCAACTGGCTCCTTTCCGTTCGTTATCACAAGATGCTCGGCGGATAACGTTCTTTCCGCGCCGTCCAATGTCATGATTTTTTCTCCTTCAAAAGCGCGGCGGACAAGCACTTCCTTGGAACCGAAACGCTCTAAATCAAAAGCGTGCAGCGGCTGGCCGTATTCCAGCAGCACGTAATTCGTCACATCCACGACATTGTTGATCGGCCTGATCCCCGCAGCCATCAACGTTGTCTGCAGCCACAACGGCGACGGGGAAATCGTTACATCCTTGATGATCATTGCACCATAATAAGGACAATCATCCTTTGCCTCGACGGAAACCGCCACGGTTCCTGCCGCCTCGATAGTGCTTTCCACTTCCTTCACCTCGGGAAGCGTTACTTCCCGGCCGAGGATGGCACCTATTTCATAAGCAACGCCGAGCATGCTCAGACAGTCCGAGCGGTTAGGTGTTAAATCGAGCTCCAAGACGTGATCATCCAAGTTTAACAGCGGTATGACATCTTCGCCTGGAGTCACAGCCGTCGGGAACTGATAAATTCCTTCCGCATATTCCTTCGGCACGAGCTTGCCTTCGAAGCCAAGCTCCTGCAACGAACAGATCATCCCTTCAGAAACCTGGCCGCGCAGCTTGGCACGCTTGATTTTCATTCCTCCGGGCAGTCTCGCTCCCACTTTGGCAACAACAACGTACTGGTCTTTCCCAACGTTCGCCGCACCGCAGACTATTTGTGCCAGCTCCTCTTCGCCGATGTCCACTTGACAAACATTCAGCTTGTCTGCCTCCGGATGCTTCTCACACGCGACAACCTTTCCGGCGACGATGTTTTTTACTCCTTTATTCATCGGCGTGACGATATCAACTTCCACTCCGCTCCGGGTCAGTTGCTCCGCAATTTCTTCCGCCGTCAAATCCTCGATTTGAATGTATTTTTTCAACCATTTATAGGATACTAACACGTCTACTTCCTCCTTTGTCTCATTTGCTTTTCGTTACACCCGATGAAATTGAGATAAGAAACGGGTATCGTTTGTGTAAAAATGCCGTATATCATCGATTCCATATTTCAGCATTGCAAATCGCTCCACACCCATCCCAAAGGCGAATCCTGTGTATTTTTCCGGATCGAAGCCGCCCATTCGCAAGACATTCGGATGCACCATTCCAGAACCAAGCACTTCAATCCAGCCCGTTTGTTTACATGTACGACAACCGCTGCCTCCGCAAATGGCGCAGGAAACGTCCAGTTCCGCCGATGGTTCAGTAAACGGAAAATAACTCGGACGCAACCGGATTTCCCTGTCTTCGCCAAAGTAACGCTTGACAAATTGTTCGAAAATGCCTTTTAAATCACTCATCCGGATGCCTTCATCCACCAGCAGTCCTTCAATTTGCATAAATTGATGGGAATGTGTCGCGTCGTCTTCATCCCGGCGATATACTTTACCCGGACAAATAATTTTTACCGGTCCTTTCCCTTCATGTTTTTCCATCGTTCTCGTTTGAACGGGAGATGTTTGCGTTCGCAACAGCAAATCGGAAGTGATAAAAAATGTATCCTGCATATCCCGTGAAGGGTGGTGTTTAGGCAGATTCAACGATTCAAAATTATAGTAATCCGTTTCCACTTCCGGCCCTTCCGCCACGGTAAATCCCATGCCGATAAAGATGTCTTCGATCGTTTCGATCACCGATGTCAGCGGATGACGCGCCCCTTTTACTGTCGGTCGTCCCGGCAATGTAACATCAATGCTTTCTGCCCGAAGCTTCTCGGCAAGCGCCGCTTCCTCCAGCTTCTGCTCCTTTTCTTCAATGCTTACGGCGACAGCTGCACGCACTTCATTAGCCATTTGTCCTACTTTCGGACGCTCTTCAGCAGTCAGCTTGCCCATCCCCTTTAAGACTTCCGTGACAGGCCCTTTTTTTCCTAAATACGCAATGCGAATATCTTTTAATTCTTTTACAGATTCAGCGGCCTCTACCTTCTTCAGCGCCTCCTCCTTCAGTTCTTGCAGACGATCCAGCATGTGCATTTCCTCCTTTATCTATCCTGAACCTTTTGGCTCTGTTTGAACAACTTTTACCAGCTTCCGGCAACAAAAAAAGCCTTCTTCCCAAAAAGGGACGAAAGCTCGCGGTACCACCCTTGTTAATGATTGAATCGCAAAAAACATAGCAACAATCATTCACTTCATTAAAAGATAACGGCGTTTCGGCCGGAACACCTTCACAAGAAAAAACCTTGTGATCCGATGCCAACTCCAGAGCGAATTCGGCTGAGTTCCATCTTGGAAATGCTTCCAGTCCATGACATTTCCTCCCTGTAAGCGAACGTTGCAGCGTACTACTCTCCTTCACAGTTTTTCAAACGTTTATACTTTAATATGCTAAACATTATATATGGTTTTCATTCGTTTCGCAAATAGTTTTGTTAACTATGGGCAGTTCCGGTCTACAGCAGCTGTTGAAAATCGTTTGCCAGCGCTTGTAATGATATGAAAGAACTTCTCTACTGTTGTCTCTTCCTTGCCAATCGCTGCTTACCCGCGTAGATGATACAACAAGATGCCGGTGGCAATGCTGACATTTAATGATTCCGCCTGCCCGTATATTGGAATATATAAATTTTGATCACATTTTTCTAAAAATGCAGGCTGAACACCACTTCCTTCATTCCCGACAAGAAGCGCGAAGCTTTCCTGCGGCGCGATGGCAGTGTACGTGCTTCCATGCAGAGAAGTGCCGAATACCGGTACATGATTGTCTTTGCAGAACTGGATCGCTTCTTCTAAATCCATTTTCAGTACCGGAATGTGAAACAGCGATCCTTGGGTGGCGCGTATCACTTTGCCGTTAAACGGGTCTGCCGTGCCTTCACCAAGAACGACCCCCGATATTCCCGCAGCATCGGCAGTGCGAATGATGGCACCAATATTGCCGGGATCCTGCACACCATCAACCAGCAAAAATCGCCCACGCTCCAAAGGAATATTTTGCGTTTCCGGCAGCCGGCAAACAGCAACGAACCCTTGCGGCGTCTCTGTTTCACAAATTTCCCGCATCACTTTTCCCGTCGCGTAAACAATGCGAAGATTCGAAGCCGTCCATTCCCTCGGCAGCTCTTTCGTATCCTCTATTACCAACTCTTCGATCGGCAGCTTCGCTTTCATCGCTTCTTCAATCAAATGAATTCCTTCAATTAAGAAACAGCCGGTTTGCTCCCTTCCCTTTTTTGTATGCAGCTTTTTCCATGCTTTTACTCTTGGATTTTGTACCGATTCTATGGTTTCCATTTGTTTTCGACTCAACTCCTGTGCTGTATATACATATTAAATGACCCGCTTTAATAAAGGTTGCTCCTCTTTATTTGCGGACCGCCGCAGACCATACCCGCATGATTCTTCGCGCAATGAATGCATGTAAAAAATTAATTTAGCATAAACAATTCGCTTATCACTCATACTATAACAGATTACACAGTCAAATACGAAATTGACTGGCAGTATTTGAACTACTTGACGAAAGGAAGATTCCGATGAGCTTTAACCTGCGAGGAGCGATTATGGAAAATATCTCTGGAAACAGTCCGGAAGAAGTGGAAGCAACAATCGTCGACGCGATTCAAAGCGGTGAAGAAAAAATGTTGCCCGGGCTCGGCGTTCTTTTTGAAGTGTATTGGAAAGAAGCGAGTGAACAAGACAAGCAGGAAATGATCAATCAAATTTCCAAAGGACTGCAATAACAATAATTCATCACATTTTGGAACATCATCTAAGTGCTGTTCAAAAAGGAGGACATAACAGCGGCAAGAAGGTCGAGGCGCGGATGTCGAGAGCAGTGGAGGGACAACGCAATGATGAAATTCGCAGACGCTATTTCCCGAACTGTGATGAATTTACTCTAAAAAAGAGCTTGGAAAGCTGTTGCGCATGCTATTCCAGGCTCTTTTTGCTGTCGGTTGCCCAGCAACAGCGGATGCCGATAATTCGAACCGTCACGCCGTTTTTCAAGGAATTTCAAGCAAGCAGAAGGAAAGCTCCGGCAAACCGATTAACTGTCCCGCTGCATGCTTCCGCAACCGGTAATTTCATTTATTGATAAGTGATTTGATTCACCGTATTGGTGTCCAGCTTTTTCACCACTTCCACAATCAACTTCACCGCATTTTCGAAATCGTCGCGATGCAGAATGGCCGCGTGTGTATGGATATAGCGGGTCGCAATGGTAATCGACAGTGCCGGCACCCCGTTAGCCGTCAAATGAATGGCACCGGAGTCCGTTCCGCCCGCGGCAACGGAATCAAATTGATATGGGATTCCTTGTTCGTCTGCGGTATCGGTAACGAAATCGCGAAGTCCTTTATGGGATACCATCGATGCATCGTACACGATGATTTGCGGACCATTGCCCATTTTCGCCAATGCATCTTTTTCTGTCACTCCCGGAGTATCCCCGGCGATGCCCACATCGACGCCGAAGCCGATGTCCGGCTGGATATGAAAAGCAGAGGTTTTTGCCCCGCGCAGTCCGACTTCCTCTTGAACAGTACCGACGCCGTAAACGATGTTCGGATGTTGTTCATCCTGCAAGCGGCGAAGCACTTCGATTGCAATCGCGCAACCGATCCGATTATCCCACGCTTTTGCCATCAGCATCTTTTCATTTTTCAACACCGTAAATTCACAAACAGGCACAATCGCATCTCCCGGACGAACGCCGAATTCCGCCGCTTCTTCCCTGCTTGTTGCACCGATGTCAATAAACATATCTTTCTTTTCCACCGGCTTCTTGCGTAATTCCGGCGAAAGGATGTGAGGTGGTTTTGACCCGATAACCCCGGGAACGTTGCCGTTGCGGGTCATGATCGTCACCCGCTGTGCAAGCATCACCTGCTCCCACCAACCCCCGACCGGCTGGAATTTGATAAAGCCTTTTTCATCGATATGCGTGACCATGAAACCGATTTCATCCAAATGGCCGGCAATCATAACTTTCGGTCCGTTCGGATCACCAACCTTCTTGGCAATTAAGCTCCCAAGATTATCTGTTTCCACTTCATCGGCAAACGGCGATATGTACTTCTTCATGACTTCCCGCGGCTCGCGTTCATTCCCCGGAATCCCGTTGGCATCCGTCAAATCCTTCAACATATTTAACACTTCATCCATAACATTTTCCTCCTTCTATCAAATAAACGACCAACCAGTTTACAGATGGTAAAAATATCATCCTTTTTATTATACCCGCCTTAAAGCGTTTTTTCAAAAAGCTGTTTTCATCAACTTTGTTGCATTTAAGCCGTTTATTTGAAAATAAAAGTGCATCATTCTTGATTATCTTCATTTTTTTCAATGATTATTGCAAAAGATGAAGAAAGAAATGAAACTTTCTTCCTTTTCATACGTATTCATAGCGATAAAGTTAACAAAAAAGCCAGTAATTTGATTGGAATTGAAACACATCTTGAAGGAGAGATGATCATGAGTGTCCACCTATTTCGTTTGTTCCTCCTCATCGCTATTGGAATTATTGTATACAGCATCGTAAAGTATTTCCTTGACCCAAGAAGAAAGCTTGAGGCTGCCTGCCATCAAGGAGGATTTTACTTTTTGGATGACCCTGATAATGTTCGGAAAAATCTGCTGTTTACGTATCGCGGTGTGATGTTTGAAGGGGAAAAATTTTTAGGGGCGACGGACGGATCGTTTGAGGTGACTTCCATTATTGTGTGGACGGAAGATACAGACCGATTGAAAGGATTATCAATTAAAGATTTTCATTTCATGGAAAAGGAAATATTGCTTCATTACCCGAAAGCGGAAATTGAATGGAAAAGCCCTATCCGTGAATTGTTAAAACAAATGAAAAAAGAACGGTAAGTGAAGTATTTTGAACTAAAAGAGTTTGTTCAAAAAGATAAAAAACAATCTTCTTGAACATACACTAAAAGGAGAACACAACTGACACAAAAAAGTCGTAACGCAGCAGGCGCGAGCAGTGAGTAGCGAGCGGGAACATGAAGGCAAACTTACGGGAATAACGGCCCGATGACAGAACAGTGACATCCGACGACGATGCTTCCGGAGTTGTTGAACATATTCCATGTTTCAAAAAGACATTCACGACAACATCTACAACGCTGGGACAACGGGGCTATCGACCATTTTAGGATAAATCTGAATGTAAATTAAATCGAAAAAAAATGAGGACAAGATTCGGATTCGGCTTTGTCCTCATAAACCGTTTTGAGGACATTTTGCGCCGATTCAAACTCCAGTTTGTCCTCATAAACCTTTCTTGAGGACATTTCGCGGCGCTGTAGATTCGGTTTTGTCCTCAACAAGTCGGATTGAGTCCGGCCCTTTTGATTACGGTTCATTTACTCTCCCATTCCAGCGTCTGCTGCTGTTAATTACCATAAATGTCATTGCAGAAAATGCACAAACTAAAAGCAAATCGCCAGCGTGAAGAAAAGGAAGGTGTACAAATGCACACGATCTGGAAAGGGACGATCTCTTTTGGTCTCGTCAATATCCCTATTAAATTGCATGCTGCCACAGAAGACAAAGATGTTAAGCTTCGCAATCTTCATAAAGAATGTCATGCGCCGATAAAATATACACGAACCTGTTCCGAGTGCGGCAAGGAAGTAACAAATGAAGACATTGTAAAGGCGTACGAGTACACAGAAGGAAAATATGTTGTGCTGGACGATGACGATTTGCAAAAACTGAAAAAGGAGCAGGAGGATAAGGCAGTTGAAATTATCGACTTTGTCATGCTGAAGGAAATCGATCCGATCTATTTTGACAGAACGTACTACATCAGCCCGAATGAAGGCGGTTCAAAAGCGTATGCCCTGCTTCGCCGCTCCCTGGAGGATACGGAAAAAATCGGCCTTGCAAAAATCACCATCCGCTCCAAGGAAAATCTGGCGGCCGTCCGTGTTTACAAAAATACGCTGGTAATGGAAACATTGCATTTTCCCGACGAAGTGCGCGATATTAAAAATGTGCCCAATGTTCCTGATGAAACGAAAGTGCAGGAAAAAGAATTAGCCACGGCAAAAACGTTGATTGAGCATTTGACAGCTGACTTTGATCCGGAAAAATATACCGACGATTATCGAATAGAACTCCTGGAACTAATCCGGCATAAAGTGGATGAGGATGAAGGGGTGACCAAACAGGAACAAACGAATGTCATCGATTTGATGGAAGCGCTCGAAAAAAGCATCGAGAAAGCAAAGCCGAAGAAAACAACAAAAAAACCGGCGAAGCCAAAAGCCGGCACGAAAAAGGCAGCTGCAAAAAAACCGGTAAAAGAAGCGAAATAGCCTTATGGTCGGAGAAAAATAACCGAAGCAGCAGAGCATCGTGTGGAAAAAATCGGCAATAGCGTTTGTTCACAAATAGAACTTTTTCTTCAGATCGAACAAACTCTCCCTCCCTCGAATATTCGCTGACGGAACTACGGCTGAATCAACGAGCTTGCAACCTTGATTAATTCCTCCAAAGGAATATTCAGCCCGCGAACATTGTAATATTGCTTCTCTTTCCAAAAAAATATCTGTGTCGGGTCGGTTAAATCCGGATAAAGCACCCAGACTTCCATGTCATCAATCATGATTTTTTCTGCTTCATGAAGCAGCTCAACTGGTTTGTTTGCACCATCATCATCGGATTGTGTGATTAATAATTGTTTGTGCTTCGGATCAGCCGCCGGTCTGTCATCTACCCAACCTGTTTGAATCACATGAAGTGTCCCAGCTGCAGCAGACAAATCATTGTATTGCGTTTCCAACTTCGTCAACCCCTCGGGAATAAAGCTCGGCAATTTCGCTAGCAGGTCTCCGCCAACGTCCACAAGCTGTTTATCTGCTGGCTCCTCAACGCCGGCTTCCTTCTCGTCCGCCGAAATCGGCATATCCTTGATAACGAAAAAAGCGGCAGTAATGAAAACGCAAGCAAGAAACGCTATTCCCCATTTCACGTTGATCCTCACGATACCCTCTCCTTACAAACAGATTAGCGTCCTTCTTTTAAAGCCATGATTAACTTCCTAGAAATATCCACTATTATTTGTGGTAATATCAATTGACCATCCGTAACAAGCATCTCTTTCATATCTTGCATGGGTACGTTGAAGATTGTAGTGATAATTATATAGTTGCATTGTCCCACGACTTCCAACATATACTCGGAATTTTGAAACTCTCCCCAAGCTTGCGGTCCTACAATACCATCAGAGCTTATTCCCCTTGCCTTCTGAAAATCAGAAATTCCTGATTGTGTTTTTGAACCGTAGTAACCGTCTACTGCACTGTAACCAAACCCTGATTGTACTAACATCCTTTGTACTGCTTGAACATAACCTCCGCTTGTTACATCATTGTAACCAATATAATCACTTTGTCTCCAATCATCCGGCATTCTGTGAGCTGATACATGACTAGGTACTAATAACTAAAATAACCATAAACAGATTTATACGTTTTTTCTCCATATTTTCCCTCCTCCCCATTCAACCTTACATTATAATAAAATTTAAAATTTTTCAATAACAAAACCCGCTAATTTTTCCCAATAACACACTCGCTTGCATCGACATCGACAAACGCTTGAATACTCGGCTGTCGTAAGGTTTTCGACCGGGTCCATTCGAGAAAATTGATTTTTACCGTTAAAGCCGGGTGAAGCCAAACAGCGCCCTGATGTCTTTCCGGAGTATTTACAAACGGCCGTTCTGCTATCGTCAGCTTCTGCACCGCCTGCGTCACCCCCCGCCAATCATTTTGCGTGAATTTACCTGTTCCGGCATGACCGATGTACCAAAACCTGCCGTTGTCATCATATAATCCTAACAGCAAGGCATTCACCTGCCCCGCCCTGTATGTCACTCCGCCTACCACTGCAACAAGATCTTTAATCACCTTTTTCTTTTGCCACCGTTTATCCTTGCCGTTAAGGCTGTATTTACTGTTGATATCTTTGACGACAATGCCCTCTAATTCATGCTCGACGACTGCAGTATATAATGCAGAGGCATCAGGATAGCTTTTAACAAGCTGGATATTCCCGGTTTGGGTGATTATTTTCTCCAGCAGCTGCTGCCTTTCCCGAAGAGGATTATCCGTAACCCACTCACCATCGACATACAGCACATCAAAAATCATAAACGTAATCTGCACCTGTTTTTTTACCGCATGGATGCTCGTTTGTTTCCGGGCGCCGTCACGCTTCATTACCTGATGAAAGGAGGGCTTGCCGTTCTCAAACGCGACGACTTCTCCATCAAGAATCACGGATTTCGCGGAGCAATACTCGCCGATTTCCGTCAGCTCAGGATACTGCATCGTCCGGTCGTTCAGACGGCGGTTAACTAACCGGACATTCTCCCCGTCAAAGTAGACAAGCATGCGGACACCGTCCCATTTGATCTGACCAACCCAATTGTCACCTGACGGGATTTTCGCAGCAGGTACGGGTTCAAACGGAACAACAGGAGATAACTTCATACTGCTTCCTCCATTTATTTTTCTCTTTCGATGGCATGGCTGACACCCGCAGCTCTAACATTTTTCGGTTGCTGCAACGCGTTCTTCGGTGGGGGCCAGTCTGTCCATCCAACACAACGTCACGATTGGAAAAGCATCCGCGAGAAAATCCCGCTATTATGACTGCCAATGTAACATTATTTTTCCGCTCAGCGACAGAATGTATGAGAGAAAGAAAGGACTTATTTTTTCCTTTTTCCTTACCCTCTCTTCTAAAAATTTGTTGCTGCTTGCTTTTAGGTTGCTGCCTAGCGAATACTTGATTCATTACCCTTTGCGTAAAAGAAAAAAGTATAGGAGCGTGTTCAAAAAGGCAATGGTTCCGCACGATGTGCCTCACGTCCTGTGAGTAACTGCGGAATGAATGTCGTCATCCTGACTCTGAGAAAACCACTCACAGCCGGCCTGAAAAGAATGCATCGGCTCCACCCATTGTCTCTTCCTCTGCTAGTATAGCGCTGAGGATTATCCAAGTACCATCCCACGATGGCACTATGAGACAGCTTGCAGCTTCTCAGTGAAGTATGGCTTGTTGCTTCGTGTTTGTTCAAAAAGATAAAAAACGATCTTTTGGAACAAACACTATAGGAGAGTTGTCAAACAATTTTTCCAAACAAACACCTTAAGAATTTCTTAAGAATTTTTTATTATTTTTTTTAACACTTCACGTTATGATAGAGATAAGCGGGCGCGTTATATGGATCAGCTTTATCATTAGATACACTAAAACGTTCCGATATCGCCGCGTCGCGTGCATGCGCTGGCTCTGCCGATAATCAGGACAGTAGATACAATTATAAAAGGATGAGTGAGATGAGACATATACTGGTAGTCGACGATGAAAAAGAAATCGGCGATTTGATTGCCATCTATCTGCAGAATGACGGCCTTGACATCTTCCGCGCTTACAATGGGCAGGAGGCACTGGAAGTATTCGAAAGAGAGCAGATCGACCTGATGGTGCTTGATATCATGATGCCGGGGATTGACGGCATCGAGGTTTGTAAAAAAATCAGGGAAAAGCACAATATCCCGATATTGATGCTCAGTGCCAAAGCGGAGGACATGGACAAAATTATCGGTTTAATGACAGGTGCCGACGATTATATGATCAAGCCGTTCAATCCGCTGGAATTATTGGCAAGGGTAAAATCCCTGATCCGCCGATCCTTTCATTACAGCGCCGAGCCGGCAAAAGCACAGTCCCAGCAAGAAGAAACGATCAAAATAAATTCCCTGGAAATCAACAAGACGTATCATACCGTCCACCATAACGGCCATGAAATTCCATTGACATCAAAGGAATTTGACATCCTGTTTCTGCTGGTCAACAATCGGGGGCGTGTGTTCAGCGCCGAGGAAATCTTCGAGCTTGTTTGGAAGGAAAGCTACCTTGCTTCAAACAACACAGTCATGGTTCATATCAGCAACTTGCGTGACAAACTGGAAAAGGAACTCGGTTATAAGTTGATAAAAACAATATGGGGAGTAGGGTATAAAATTGAAGTATAAATATACCGCCGGACTGCAACGTCAACTGCTGAAGCTGTTATTTTACAGTGCGCTGCTTGCAGCAGGGTTGACATTTCTCCTGATTATTTTCGTGCTAATGCTGGAGATTACCGGAATGCTGTTCGGTCCATTTAGAAACTTTCTACAGTTTATGTATTATAATCTCGGCCCGTGGTTGACGATTATTCTAACGGCAGCCGCGTTTTTTGTTCTGTTTGTCATCTTTCTTGTCAGAAAAAAAGCAGAGTATCTGGCACAAATTATCGAGGCTGTCGAAGAAGCCTCCAAAGGCAACTGGGAGGTGAAGCTCCCGGTTACTGCACAGGATGAACTCGGCAGGCTGGCTGCCAGCGTCAATTCAATGGCCGATCGGCTTCAGCTTTCGGTGGAAGAGGAACGGATGGCAGTCCATGCGAAAACAGAGCTCATCACGAACGTGTCTCATGATCTCAGAACGCCGCTAACTTCTGTCATCGGGTATTTGCGGCTGATTGACGACGACCGCTACAAGGATGAAGTGGAACTGCGATATTATGTCAACATCGCTTATGAGAAATCGAAGCGGCTGGAACGGATGGTGAATGACCTTTTCGAATACACAAGGGTCAGCTCCGGCGGCTTAAAGCTCGCCGTTACGCCAATCAACCTCGTGGAGCTAATCGGCCAGCTTGCTGCTCATTTTTCCTTGCAACTTGCTGAAGCCGGGATGGAAATCATCCTCTCATTTGAAAAAGACAAAGTCATGATTCCAGCTGATGGCGATAAATTGATGAGAGTGTTTGAAAATTTGATTTCCAATGCAGTGAAATATGGCAAAGACGGAAAAAAAGTAGTGATTAAGCTTGCCGAAAAGGAAAATAGCGTTCTCGTTCAGGTAATCAATTACGGTTCCCGTATTCCGTCCACGGAATTGCCCCATGTGTTCGAACGGTTTTATCGCGTTGAAAAATCCCGTTCGCTGGATACAGGCGGCTCAGGGCTTGGGCTTGCGATTGCCAAAAATATCATCGATTTACATCAGGGGACGATTTCCGTTGTCAGCGATGATTATGAAACCGTGTTTAAAGTGGAGCTGCCAAAAGCAGGTAACCCGCTGAACGCCATCGATTCAGAATCGGAATCGCTGACGGTGGCCGAAAATCCAGACTGATACATTCCAACATCGGGGATGTTCCACACCTTATGGAGCATCCCCTTTATTTATACGGCTCATCTCTCCCCTTCCTCCACAGCACGAGGGGGAGAAAAATCCCTTTAGAGCGTGTTCAAAAAGGCAATGGTTCCGCTCGATGCGCCCCAATTCCGCCTAATTACTGCTCACGTCCTGCGTCTGCGGTTGCTCGACGCAAATTGGCTTGATGAAGCATATTCGGATTGCATTTGTGAGCAACGGCGAAATGTCGTTATCCAGACTCCAGAAAACCACTCGCAGCCGGTCTGAAAAGAATGCATCAGCTCCACTCATTGCTTCGGCGTGTTTGTTCAAAAAGATAAAAAACGATCTTATTGAACAAACACCTTTAGTATTTCTTAAGAGTTTCTTTATCTTTTTTTACAGTGTTCTTTAAGTTCTGCCGCTATTGTATAAGTGTGAGGAAAAAACAGTCAACAGGTTAGGGGATGAAAACATTGGAGTATCAACTAAATTCAGCTTACGCAGCATGCCGCTACGAAAATGGCAGACAAAAAGTGATCTTGTTGTATGGTGGACAATCGGTGGAGCACGATGTCTCTCTGCAAACAGCGCTGGCTGTGTTGCGGGGACTGAACAAGGAGAAATATCAAGTATGCCCTGTATATATCACAAAAACAGGAATTTGGAAGCCGCTGAAGAAACTGCCGCAAAAATTGGAGAACGTCCAGCAATTACAAATTGAAGCCGATTCGGCGGATACTATCTCCCAATCGATCGCCCGCTTTCTCGACCAGTGCCTGCAAAGCGTAGACAAGCCCATCATTTTTCCGGCGCTTCACGGAACAAATGGAGAAGACGGCACGCTCCAGGGACTGTTGGATTTATTGCAGCTGCCGTATATCGGAAATGGTGTGCTGTCTTCAGCCTTGAGCATCGATAAAGCAATGACAAAAGAAGTGTTGGCGAGAGCCTACATTCCGCAAGCGGAGCATATAACAATCCATCAGGCTGCCTGGTTGAAAAACGCGGATGCCATGCTGCAAGAACTGGAACAAACGATCGGCTTTCCGTGCTATGTGAAGCCTGCTAAACTTGGTTCGAGCGTAGGCATCCGCCGTTGTGCCGGTCTTCCGGAAACCGTGGAAGCGATAAAGAACGCTTTTTTTTACGATCGAAAATTAGTCATTGAGAAAGAAGTCGTCGGCAGAGAAATGCAAGTGGCAGTCCTCGGCAACGACGCCCCAAGCGCATCGCTTGTGGGGGAATATATCAAAGAGCGCGCCTTCATGGACTATGAAGCAAAATACCTCGACGGCAAGCTGATCCCGGTGATTCCTGCAAGGCTGAACAAGGAAACAGAACAGTTGATGAGAGAGATGGCCGTCCGGGCGTTTAAAGCACTTCATGCCGCAGGCCTCATGCGCGTCGATTTCTTCGTGACAGAAAAAAATGACGTGTATCTCAATGAAGTAAACACGCTGCCAGGCTTTACCGCCCACAGCCTGTTTCCCGCACTTTGGGAAAAAACGGATGGCACAACTTATCCGGAATTATTGGAACGCTTAATTGGCTTGGCGCTGGAACGCCATGAGCAGCAGCAAAAAATACAGTATACGAGGTGTACATATGATTCATCGATCCATTCAGCAAATTAACGACATGGTCAACGGAAAACTGGTAAAGGAAAAATACGTCAGCCAAGGCATGATCAAAGGAGTTTCCATTGATACAAGAAGCATTGCGCCGGGAAACTTATTTGTTCCCATTAAGGGCGAGCGGTTCAACGGTCATCAATTTCTCGCGGACGCCGTAAAAAGCGGTGCCGCCGCCGCGCTTTGGTGCGAAGACGAGCCCATGCCGGCGGAAGGAATACCGCTCATTATTGTAAAAGACACGTTAGAAGCTATCCAGCAGCTGGCAAAGGAATACCGCCGGCAACTCCCCGTCAAAGTCATCGGCGTTACCGGCTCCAACGGGAAAACGTCCACCAAGGATATTTTAGCCGCTTTGCTGGGCACCCAATACCGAACACAGAAAACGACCGGAAATTTAAACAATCATCTCGGAGTTCCGCTGACGCTGTTGTCCCTTGCAGAAAATACAGAGATGGCTGTCGTGGAGATGGGAATGTCCGGATTAGGAGAAATAAAGCTGCTTTCCACCATCGCCAGTCCCAACGCCGCCATCATCACCAATATCAGCGAAGCCCATTTAACGGAGTTAAAAACAAAAGAAATGATTTTGCAGGCGAAGTTGGAAATTTTATCAGGGCTGCGAGAAAACGGCCTATTTATTTATAACGGGGACGATCCTTATTTGAGCAGAGAATGCCGTATCTTATCCATGCTGGCGGAGTTGTCGTCTTCACCTGTATTGCAGATTGCCACCTTCGGCTGCGGCGCTGACAATGACATCGCCCCCGCCTCCTGCACTGTGGAAAAGCAGGGCGTCACGTTTACGCTTCAGGGAGAAGAGAGTTGCCCGCCCTTCTTTCTGCCAATGCTCGGCAAGCACCAGATGTACAATGCGCTGGCTGCCGCGGCAGCAGCCAAGCACTTCGGTGTTTCCTATGACAATATCCGCCAGGGCCTGTTACAGGTGGAGGCAACCGGAATGCGAAATGAGCTGATAGAAGTGAAGCACCTTACGATCATGAATGATTCCTATAAGTCGAACCCGACAAGTCTGCGCGCTGCGTTGGACACGCTGTATCAATTAACCGGCTATCAGCAGAAATTTGTCGTACTCGGTGATATGAACGGGATCGGCAACGAAATGGAGACGATCCGCTCCCACCGCGAAATCGGCGAGGAATTGGATGCGGAGCAAATCAGCTGCTTATTTACCATCGGCAGTCTGGCAGAACATATTGCGTCAGCGGCGAAAAAGCATTTTCCCGAAGAAAGAATTTTCTCTTTTCAGGAACAGGAAAGGGACGAACTGATTGCAAAGCTGAAAATGCTATTGACCGAAGAGACGATCGTTCTTGTGAAAAGCTCCCGTAAACTGCAGCTGGAAAACATCGTCAATACGTTGTTGAAATCTACTGCCTGACAGCTGTCTCCAACTGAAAAAGAAAAAAACAACAGCTGTGAAGGAAGCTGAGTTCCCCGCACTTCACGAGCTCCGGAGCTTGCCTCGGGAGGCGGCCAGACAACGCACGGACACAAAACAAAACGGAACGGAGGAAGAATGGAAATGGACAGCTCATCTTTCCATCGAGACACATGGGTCGAAATTCACCTTGATAAAATCGAAAGCAACGTCCGAAAAATAAAAGGACATCTTCCCGCACATGTGAAATTTTTGGCGGTGGTCAAGGCCGACGCTTACGGCCACGGTGATTGGCCGGTGGCAAAAACCGCGCTTTCGGCAGGAGCCGACGGCCTCGCCGTCGCCCTTTTTACAGAGGCATTGCAATTGCGACAAAACGGCATCAAAGCCCCCATCCTTGTCCTGTCAGCGATTTCACCTGAAGATGTGGACAGCGCACTTGAGCATGATATCGCAGTGTCCGTCTTTCAAACCGCCTGTCTTGAGAAAATGCTGAAGCACAAAACAAGCCATCAGCCGCTGAAAATACACTTGAAAATAGATACAGGACTTGGCAGAATCGGCTTGCGGGAATATCATGAGCTTCAGCAAATACTCCCTCTGTTAAAAAGCGGGCACGTTCTCATGGAAGGCGTTTATACTCATTTTGCCACCGCCGACAAAGAGGATACAAGCTATTATCAGCAACAATACGATAAGTTTCGCGACATTTGCCGTTGGCTGAACAAAGAAGGCGTTTCTCCCTCCATTCTCCATTGCGCAAACAGCGCCGCCGCCTTGCGCTTTCCTGACAAAGCCTTGGACGCCGTCCGCATCGGCTTGGCAATGGTCGGCATCTATCCTTCTGAGAACATGCGCAAGATGCTGCCATTCTCATTAGAAACGGCGCTGTCGCTTCATTCGAAAATAGTTCAAGTAAAAAAAATCGCAAAGGGGAGCTTTGTCGGCTACGGGAACGCCTATATGGCGAAAGCCGATGAATGGATTGCCACCGTTCCCGTCGGCTATGCCGATGGCTGGTTTCGCTGCTTCAAAGGCGCGCATGTATTAGCTGGCGGAAAACGAATGCCGATCATCGGCACGATTTACATGGATCAGTTAATGATCCGCCTCCCTGAAAAAATGGCTGAAGGAACACAAGTGACGCTCATTGGCCGGCAAGGGAACGACGAAATTACGTTTTACGATTTAGCCCGGCATATCGGGACCGTCCCCTTGGAAATCCCTTTGATGATCAGCTATCGAGTTCCCCGAGTATTCTATCGTCATGGGGAAGTGACTGAAGTTCTCGGAGAACGGCTGTGGACAAGAAACTCCGGTGAATTATCCGCAAGAACGAGGAAAATGGTAGTGAGTCATTCATAACATTCGTCATATATTTTTTCAATGGGGCTGTGTCAAAAGCCAAAACTATTTTAAAAAATTATCGGGGCAATGGCTCCGTGCTTGTCTCTTCCTCTGCAAGCACAGCTTCGATGACGATCCGTCGAGACAACTCGATGGGAAAGGCATCGTAGCTTTGCTCGTCGCTGCACGCTCGATAGGAAAAAACCACTCCTATCGGGCTTTTAAAAAGATGCAGCTGCTTCGCTCATTGCTTCGGGGGTGTCTCAAAAGGGAAAAAACACCCATTTTTGTCTGAAGCCGCGGCCGGGCTTTCTCCCCTCCATCAGCAAAAGCCCAATGCATGTTCCCTATTTATCGGTGCACACTAATCATTGGACGAAATCAACTCTGCGATGAAAAACTAGGGAGATTATGATGAAAACGAGAGCGAGCATCCACCGGCATTTTTCCAAACAGAAGAACTACCAAGGCGTTTTTTTTATCACCGGCTTTCACAAAAAATCAGAGCGCTTCTCCGTCGGTACTTTAAAAAACAATGCCGTTGCCGAACTCGGCAGCTTTTCCGAAGGACTTAAGAAAGAGGAAAAAAGCGCGCTGGAGCAAATCATTAACAAGAAAGCAGTCTCACGCAGCGGCCTAAAACTGCAAATCGCTCCCGGCATATGCGTGGAGCTGGCGTTTACTAAAATGGAAAAGCGACTGCTGACAAATCCCCGTTTTCTTCGATTCCGCACCGATATCGACTGGACGGAATGCACCTGGGGAAATTTGCTGATCGGCAACGATAGCGTGAAGCAGGAAGTGCATATCACTCACCCTGACAAGCCGCTCTGGAAAGAACCGCCGATCGTAAAAGACCAGTACATCAGCTATCTATACGAGATTGCACCGCTGATTCTGCCGTTTTTGCAGCAGCGCATGCTGACGGTTCTGCGTTATCCACACGGTATACACGGCGAAGGCTTCTATCAAAAAAACTGTCCTGCATACGCCCCGGAATTTATCAAAACATATTTGGCGGACGATATTCACTATATTGTGTGCAACGATTTGTCTACCCTTTTATGGCTTGGAAATCAGCTCGCGCTGGAATTTCATGTTCCGTTTCATCACATCGGAAACGCGAATCCGTATGAGATTGTTTTTGATCTGGATCCCCCGTCACAAGCATATTTTCCGCTGGCCGTGAAGGCGGCGCTGGAAATGAAGCAGCTGTTCGACAAATTTTCCATCCAAAGCTATCCGAAAATCTCCGGAAACAAAGGGCTGCAAATTCATGTCCCGATGGCGGATGCACCGCTGACCTTCGAAGAAGCAAGGCATTTTACTTCTTTTATTGCTGCGTATATCGTTGAAAAACATCCGCACGAGTTTACGGTTGAGCGGATGAAAAAAAAGCGCGGGAACCGCTTGTACATCGATTATGTCCAACATTGGCGCGGAAAAACGATTATCTGTCCTTACTCAACCAGAGGTCGTGAAGGTGCTCCGGTTGCCGCCCCGCTATCTTGGGAGGAAGTCACAGCGGCATTGCGGCCGGATCAATACAATATTTTCACTGTGCTTGAGCGGATAAATAAAATCGGCTGTCCGTTTCACGACTATTTTGAGCAAAAAAACGAACATCTTCTGGAAATGATAAAAAAAATAAAAGCAGTCAAAGCTTAGGGAAACCTGCTTTCTGCTTTCCATCTCCTGCAACAATATTATGTTCACTGGCAAATGACACTCGTTTACGCTCTTTCCCTTTTCAGCAGCACAATCTCCTGATACAGATGAGCCAGGGCAAACATCACCATCAGAACACCGGGAATGATGAAAAAAATGACCGTACCTGCATTGGAATTGGAAAACTGCAAAGCATACCCGGCATAAGGAATCGTAAAGTTAGTGTATGAACCGATAATATTATCTTGTGAAACCGGCAGAGAATCCGCATTTTCATTCTTATCTCCCTTTGTTATGAAGTGCGTTCCCCCTTCCTCTACTACCTCCACTATCCTGTGAGTAATCAACGTATTCGGCTGTTCCGACGAACGATATGTAATGATGTCACCAACTTGATAATTAGTTTTTGATTTTACCGCAATGATAGAGCCTGTTTTAATCGCCGGCTCCATTGATCCGGATTGGACAATAAACAATTGATAATTATGGAAAACCTTTTGTTTTTCGTCAGAGGCCTTGACAAGCGCAGTTGTCCCAAGAACAACTGTAAAAAGAATCAGAAAGAAAGTAACAACGATTGGGCCTTTCCTGATCATCAGCTTCTGCTCCTTTCTTTTTTTGGACAGACAGCTAAGTTCGGTTCGTTATAAAGAACGACGTTTTCAGTATAATATAATTTTTTCTTCTGGAAAAGCCCTGTGGAAAAGTTTTTTCAGAATAGTTCCAAAGCACCTGGTCGTTTTGGGAAAAACAGATCGAATGGACTATGTAAGTGTGTTTTACAATCAAGAACAATACGTGACTGGGGCTTGTTAGCTGAGGAAGTGGTTCAGCACAGCTCCCGCCCTGCATTTTATCATCGGCAATGGTTGAAGGATGCTGTTTATTCCGATGTTGATTTCTCCGGAAAAAATCTTCGCCATTTATACGCTATTGTCGCTTTTTTTCCCAGATACGTAAACAGCATGATCATCGCCGTCAGAATCAGCAACGAGACATACACCGGCATTTCTGTAATCGCTTGACCGAAGGCGGTATACACTATCGACGGCAAAATCACTCCAATGATCGAATATCGCATATAATCTTTAAAGTTAGCAGTCATTTCCATCAAATAAAGCGACAATAAGTGAAAATGAATAAAGGGCATGATACGCAAAATCATGACTTGCCCCAAAGTAAGAACCCGTTCTTTAAACAGCTGCTCCTTCAGCTTCGATATTCTGGCCCGAAAGGATGGAAAAATGACGATAAGCTTATAAAAGCAGAAGCTCATCAGCGTCATGCCGATAATGGAATAAACTGATCCGTAGATAAATCCAAATAAGTAACCCCCGGCAATACACACAACAATGACCGGCAAAAACAAAAACGGCCGCAGCAAATGTATAATGATAAACAGCACTGGTGCAAGCCAGCCTGCTTCTTCAATGACATGAGGAATCGTTTCGTTGAACAAATTCATGATGTTTTAGCCCCCTCTTCAATCATGTCTATGTTGCCTTGGAACAAACTATGCTTGCATGCTTTTCGCAAACAAGCTGCTATGTGAAAATCGGGCGGCAGAACACTTGATACCGATGCTTGCCAGAACAAGATTCTTCTGCCAAACTGTGAGATTCCGCCAAATTTTTACTTTTTCCTATCAATTGGTTTGGAATTCCACTGAAATAGACTGTTTTTCGTCATTTGATTGCTTCATTCCAGTTAGTTACACGCTTTTTTTGCCGGCCGGCATGAAGAATGGTTCCATTCAGGCACGATTTAACCTCGATTCGTTACCGTCGTATCGCGACTCCGCTGCTCGTTTCGGGCACGATTAGCTTCTATTCGTTATCGGCACTCCCCTCGTTGCCTTGACATACCTCTTTCGGACATACCCAATTTCTCCACAAGCAAGATTTACTGTATTTTTTAAACTACCATGATTAAAACAACAATTCTGGTATATTCACATTTCCCGAAATGAGCAGTAGAAGGATGGTGTGAACGATTATCAGCAGTGGAAGGCCAATTGTAAATAACGGCTTTTTTGTCTTATGACGAAATTGCTTCGCTGCAATCAACATCCCGAGGGCTGCACCAAATGCTCCCGTCAGCATCAAAGTCCGTTCCGGGATACGCCGTCCCCCTCCTACTGCTCGCCGCTTATCAAATCCCATCATAAAAAATCCGACGGCGTTTATCATAACATAATAATAAATAAGATAATGAAAATTTATCAGGTCTGACATCCATTTCATCCTTTCTTCAATGTTATTCACGCTCTGACTCAAACGTGTTCACAAAAATGTGCGGGACATGGTCCCTTTAAAAATGAAAAAGTCACTCCCGAAAAAAGAGTGACTAAAAGGATGTTCCAACAGATACAATTTCACTGCATCATTGAAACAAAACGGTTTATTATTTCAAGCCTGCTTTTGCTTTTTCTGCCAAATCAGCAAATGCTTTTTCGTCATGAACCGCGATGTCGGCAAGCATCTTACGGTTCATTTCTACTCCTGCTTGCTTCAATCCGTACATGAAACGGTTGTAAGACAAACCGTTTAGACGGGCAGCTGCGTTGATACGCGCGATCCACAGTTTGCGGAAGTCACGCTTCTTTTGTCTGCGGTCACGATACGCGTATTGTAAAGATTTCATTACCTGCGCTTGTGCAGTTTTAAATAATCTATGTTTGGAACCATAATAACCTTTTGCAAGTTTTAATACTTTTTTACGACGACGACGGGCAACATAACCGCCTTTTACTCTAGCCATCGTAATCCCTCCTTCTCAATCGATTCTAAGTTAGTCAAATTAGTTTGAACCCATACGATTAGATCATTTGTCCAATTCGTTTTTGATCACTCTTGCTTACAAGGGCACCTTTACGAAGCTTTCTCTTTTGTTTTTGAGATTTGTTCGCAGCCAAGTGGCTTGTGTATGCATGGGAACGTTTCAATTTGCCGCTTCCTGTTTTCTTAAAGCGTTTAGCCGCTCCTCTGTGTGTTTTCATTTTAGGCATATTGGGTTTCCTCCCTATCTGCGTTTTCGTTGTTTGTTTGGTAATGCTGACTGTGTTGTTGTCTTAAAGGACGTTCAAAAAGTCCGGGATACAGCGCCTGCGAATCTCAGCGTTGCGTTGCCTCTCCGCTGCTCACGTACGTGTTGTGTACGCTCCGCTGCTCGAGTCTGCCGCGCCTTGACCTTCTTGCCGCTGTTGTGTCCTCCTTTTTGAACAAACACGTTTATGAAAAAACCGGTCTATTTCTCTGCTTTCGGCGCAAGAACGAGAAACATGCTGCGCCCTTCCATTTTAGGCTTTTGTTCAACCGTTGCGATATCATCACATTCCTTGGCGAGTCGCTCCAATACCTCTTTCCCAATTTCTGAGTGAGTAATTGCTCGTCCTCGGAAGCGAATTGCCGCTTTCACTTTATCCCCTTTAGTTAAAAACTTACGGGCATTGCGAAGCTTGGTATTAAAATCATGCTCCTCGATCGTCGGACTTAGCCGGACTTCCTTCACGTTGATGATCTTTTGTTTCTTGCGGGCTTCTTTATCTTTCTTTTGCTGCTCATAGCGGAATTTTCCGTAGTCCATGATCCGGCATACCGGCGGTTTCGCATTTGGGGCCACCATAACAAGATCCAGGTTTGCGTTTTGCGCCATTTCCAAGGCTTCTTGTTTTGATTTCACTCCTATTTGGTCACCGTTAGGGCCGACCAGGCGTACCTCACGAGCGCGGATAGCGTCGTTGATGATCATATCCTTACTAATATTGAGCCACCTCCACAATTTTTTGAGGATCAAAGCAAGACGTGATCATAACACCGTCAAACTCACCATCACTGATTGGATGACCATCTCTCCAATGATGTTCATTGACAAAATAAAAAAGTGCGGCACATCCATCGCCCACACTTCTGCATACGTGTTTTCTCATTAAGTCCGTAAAACCTGTCAACTGCCTTATGCGTCAATCAGGTGAGAAGCGGGCGCTTCTTCTTGCTTTGTTTCCAATATAATGTTCACTTGAATAAGGTTATCATATTAAGACAATCATGTCAATTTTTTTTCAATCGGAGAATGGTTAAGCAGCTTTCTTCTGCTAAGCTAGCATTCCGTTCGCCGCTCTAGAACAAACTTTGTGAACTCGGGTAAAGGAACTGGTTCACTGAAGAAGTATCCTTGTAAAAACGGGCAGCCGATGGTTGCTAAGTACTCATATGCTTCTTTCGACTCCACCCCTTCCGCCACCATGACCAATCCGAGATCCTTACCGAGCTTGATCGTCGATGATACAATGGCGCGGTCGGCTTGTTCCCGCGGAAGATCTTTTACAAACGATTTATCCATTTTCAAACAATGAACCGGAAATTGCTTCAAATAGCTGAAAGAAGAATAGCCTGTTCCAAAATCGTCGATAGCGATGCCAAAGCCAAGCTCCCGCAGCTGTCGAAAAGTATTGAGGGAGTCGCTCGTATTTTCCATCAGTCCGTTTTCGGTAATCTCCAACTGTATTCGTTCCGGAGATACGTGATACTGATCAACAATCATTTTCAATCTTCCGACAAAATTCTGCTGTTGCAATTGAACCGGCGATATATTGACGGAAAGAACAAGTTCGTCCTCCAACACATGGTCAAAGTGAAGTAAATCGGTGCATGCCTGACGGATAATCCATTCCCCCAGAGGAACGATCAGACCGGTTTTTTCCGCTGTTGAAATAAACTCCAACGGTGACAAAATGCCTCTCAGTGGATGATGCCAGCGAAGCAATGCTTCACATGCCATGACCTTTTCTTCTCCGGAGCTGATCACCGGCTGATAATACAGCTGAAACTGCCCTTCCGTTTTCAAGGCGGACCGTAAATCATTCTCCAGCTGAATTTTCGAAAGGAACACGCCCTTCATTTCCGAACTGAAAAAACGGTACGTATTCCCTCCGGCATTTTTGGCAGTGTACAGCGCCATGTCGGCATGCTTCATCAGCTCATCTGCTTTGGCGGCAGAGCTTGGATAAAGGGAAACTCCCATGCTCGCTTTTTGAATAATTTCTCGATTCAAGTCATAAAACGGTTCTTCGAATACTGTCAATATCCGTTCCATGACAAACGGAAGCTGATGTTCTTCGAAACCGTGGATAAGCCATGCAAACTCATCCCCGCTAATATGATAAAGCCGGGCGCCTTCCACATAATCACCCATTTTGACTCGCAACAGCCGCTTCGCCGCCTTTAAAAGGATTTGATCGCCGACGTAGTGGCCAAGCGTGTCATTGATGTTTTTAAACTGATCGAGATCAATGACAATCAATCCGGCATTTTTCCGTTTTTTTCTTACTTCCATTAAGCGATGATGCAAATCCTCTTCCAGCAGCCTGCGGTTGGGAAGTTCGGTCAACCCATCGGTATATGCCATGCTTCTGACAGTCATTTCCGATTTTTTCAATTCAGTGATGTCACTAACCGAAACAACGACTTCTTTCACGGCGCTGTTACCGTCGCCGACCGGCGAAAGCATTGCATGAAGAAAACGCTCTCCATGCTGAAACTCAAACTTACTCTCTTTTCCGGAAAACGCCCGTTTGAAATGCTGCCTGATAAGCGGCTTTTGTGAGGGATTTCCGAGAATATCGGACACCAGTTCCTGCTTTCCCGGTTCTCTCATCAACCCAAGCTGATTCGCAAGGCGCCCTTCTATCAGCGACGCCGTCGGGACGTTCTCCCCGTTCAAATAAGCCCGCATAACCAAATTCTGCTGATTCTTGATCAGCGTGGAGTAGTCCTGCTCAATCAGCTTTCTCATTTTTTCTTCGTATAATTTTCCTTCTGTAATATCGGTGCGGATGGATAAGTATTTCACCGGTTTGTTTCTTTCGTCGCAGATTGGAAAAATCGTCGACTTCAACCAAAAATAGCTGCCGTCCTTTCGCCGGTTTTTTACTTCCCCGCTCCAAACTCGGCCGCTCCGGATTGTTTTCCACATTTCCTTGAAAAAAGCAGGGGGATGATGGTTGGAATTCAGCATGCGATGATTATTGCCAATAATTTCTTCCCGTTCATAGCCGGAAAGCTCGCAAAAGGTATCGTTAACCTCAATGATTTGCCCCTTCTCATTCGTTACCGTTATAATGCAGCACCGGTCAAATGCATTCAATAACTCCTTGAGCTGAAAAAGCATCGTTTGGGTAGCATGCTCAAGTTCACCGTATTGTTCAACAAGTTTTTTTTCAAACTCATCAACCCATCCATTCACTGTGACTAAAGATTTTAACATGCTATCCCACCTATCGACTGTTCTTTCTCAGGATGCTTCTGTTTATAAAGGATGCTCAAAAAGTCCAAGGATACAGCGCCGGCGAACTCAACGCCAGCGTTGTATCTGTCCTGCTCACGTACGTTCGGTGTATGCTGTGCAGCTTACTAAGATACGACTAATTCCCCTATTGGTTGATATAGTTTCATTCTACTTTTTTTTAATTTGTTATACAATGTTACTTTTGTCCTCAATCAGGAAGTTTCTACGACCGGTTGTGTATCTCCGCTTTAATGTTTTCTATGAATTCCGCAAGCCCCACTGCCTGCGTTTCTTTTTCGCCGTAGCGGCGGACATTTACGCTGTTCGATTCGATTTCTTTATCGCCAAGGACAAGAATATAAGGGATTTTTTGCATCTGTGCTTCACGGATTTTGTAGCCAAGTTTTTCATCCCGCACATCCGTATGGACACGAACCCCCTCCTGTTTAAGAGCATCCGCAGTTTTCCCGACATAATCCATGTGCACGTCGCTGACTGGAATAAGTTGTACTTGTACTGGTGCCAGCCAGACTGGAAACGCCCCTTTATACTCCTCCAGCAAGAAAGCGACAAAGCGTTCCATTGTCGATACAACGCCGCGATGGATCACTACCGGACGGTGTTCTTTTCCATCCTCCCCGATGTAGGAAAGTTCAAAGCGCTCAGGCAAATGGAAGTCCAGCTGTACCGTCGATAGTGTTTCATCCTTGCCAAGTGCTGTCTTCACTTGCACATCCAACTTTGGACCGTAGAACGCCGCTTCTCCTTCCGCCTCGACATACTCGACCTTCATTTCATCCATGGCCGCCTTCAGCATTTCCTGCGCTTTATTCCACATTTCATCGTTATCCACGTATTTTTCTTTATCCTCAGGATCACGGTAGGATAAGCGGAAATAATAATCGTTAATGCCAAAATCTTTGTAGACTGCCTGAACCAGCTCGACTACCCGGATAAACTCATCCTTTAACTGATCAGGGCGGCAGAAAATATGGGCATCATTTAACGTCATCGCCCGTACGCGCTGCAAACCTGCCAAAGCTCCGGACATTTCATGACGGTGCATCAGTCCCAATTCGGCTATTCGCACAGGCAGGTTTCGATAGCTGTGCAATTGATTTTTATATACCATCATATGATGCGGACAGTTCATCGGCCGCAAAACGAGATCCTCATTATCCATTCCCATTGCCGGAAACATGTCGTCCTGATAATGGTCCCAGTGACCTGATGTTTTGTACAATTCAACACTTCCCAAAACCGGGGTGTACACATGGTCATAGCCCAGACGTTCTTCCAGATCGACAATATATCTTTCGATGGTGCGACGGATTGTCGCTCCTTTAGGCAACCATAACGGCAGCCCCTGACCTACCTTTTGATTGATTGTAAAAATGCCAAGCTCTTTTCCAAGCTTGCGATGATCCCGCTCTTTCGCTTCCTCCAGCAATTGCAAATGCCTGTCCAACTGCGCCTGCTTCGGAAAAGCCGTTCCGTATATCCGTTGCAGCATTTTATTTTTGCTGTCGCCGCGCCAATAAGCTCCGTTCACTGTCATCAGCTTGAATTTTTTGAGCTTTCCTGTAGACGGCACATGAACTCCGCGGCACAGGTCAAAAAATTCTCCTTGCTCATAAAAGGAAATTGTGTCCCCCGCAGGAATATCCTCCAACAGCTCAAGCTTCAGATGATCTCCAATCTCTTCGTACCGCGCCACCGCTTCTTCTCTTGACACTTCCACGCGGCTGATTTCCAGATTTTCGTCGATAATACGCTTCATTTCCTTTTCAATTTTCACCAAGTCGTCCGGCGTCAGCGCATGAGGCATATCAATGTCATAATAATATCCGCCCTCAATCACCGGGCCGACGCCAAGCTTCACATCATCGTACAGACGCTTCACTGCCTGAGCGGTCAAATGAGCGGTACTGTGGCGCAAGATTTCAAGTCCTTCTTCGGAATCATACGTAATGATTTCAATGTTCCCGTCGGCTTCCAGCGGTGTTCTTAAATCGACCAGCGAGCCGTCGATTTTTCCGGCCAGTGCATTTTTCTTTAATCCGGAAGAAATGGAGGCTGCTATTTCTTCCGTTGTTGTACCCGCGACATACTCCTTCTTGGCTCCGTCGGGAAATGTCATCGTAATTTTTTTTGCTGCTTCTGTCATTGTCCTACACTCCTTTTCTCAATGCTTTTGCACATAAAAAAACACACCCGTCCTTATAAAAGGGACGAGCGTGTTACACGTGGTTCCACCCTATTTCCTGAATGATTCGTTCATTTCACACGCGAAAAACAACGTACTTCCCGAAAAAAATAGATGTTTTTTCGCCTGGAAGCATTCAGCTTCATTACTCATATAACGGTGAGAAAAGTCCGTCAGTACATACTAAGGGGATGTTCAAAAAAGAAAACATGCTTTATCCTGTTCCGTACTGAAGTTCAGAGGGGGTAAGTGGTTTCCCGTTCTAGAAAGCTTCCAGCCATGGCTTTCCTCTCTGTAAGCCGGTTGAATTCACCCGTGTCCTCATCATCACAAATCATCTGATTCCTTTATGACTAGTATTATAATTCAGGTGAGCCAAGAAAATCAAGTGCGTCTCCGCCCTTCACTTGCGATGTTATTATTACCCGAGAGCTTCTGATACTCTTCTGACATTGGACAGCCACGTAAAAGAATTGAATGAATGATAAAAGAGCGCGTTCGAAAAGGTGAAATATTCCAAGGAAATGTTACTCTATGCTTTTGGATCGTAAGCAAAGGAAACTTTGCCCTTCACGCGCATGGCGTGAAGGCGCGGTCCAAAAGCAACAAAGGTTGCGATAACTGCCAAAAGATAAAGGGTGACCTTTTTGAACAAACACGTAAAAATGATGCTTTGCTACAGATGAATTTCGTTTTGCAGCTGTTTTTTCCGCAGCTACTGTTTCCCCGCCGTGCTTTCTTCCACCAGTTCCACTCTCTCCTCAAAGACCGAAAGCAGCGTCTGAATCAACCCGTCATGATGCTGTCTTGTATGGATGATCAGCTTTTTCGGTGCGATAGAGACGAGCGGACCGACAACCCGTTCGGTTATTGGCAAAGGAGCTTCAAAGCATAAGTCATGCACAAGCCACCTGCGAATGTCTTGCTGAGAAACTTGCCGTCCCTTTTCATCAACAAATTTGAATTCATAGTCAAGATATAAATGAACGGTATGAATGCGCGGATTATTTTTTTGTAAAAATTCCCTGCACGTTTGAACCATGATTTGATAATCATGTTCATATTTGTATTCATCAATCGCTTTTTCCACCACCTCCATTAGCTCTTCCCTTATTTCGCGCAGCCGAAATCGGAGAAAAGAGTCGATAGAGAAATTCACGGCGTCCCGGATAAACTGCTCATAATGGCGGAACATGCCTTTCTGCCACTCAAAAAAAGAAATGCTTAGCGGAATATTCCGCTTCATGTTAAAAAAGATATCTCTTGCATGCTCTATGATTGCATCAATCTCATAAGGATCTTTATAATGAAAATCATTCCTGAGCCACTCCGTCAACCAAATGGGAAACATGTGCTTTATCGTAACATTTGTAAGTAATGAGGCAATCTGCTTCCGCTTATCTCCTTCCTCTCCCCTGATTTCCGATAAGTAAATAATAACATTGGTGTACTCCTCTGCTTTTTCGATTTCTATTGTATTTTGTTCACCACCATATGTAGCTGTAGAGTGCTGAAATTGCTCATAAAAAGTATGGCCAAATGCAAAATCTTTAAATTGAATCGTTAACAACGGCAGCCCCTCCCAATCGTGCAAATCGAGTTGAGAGTTTCTTGCATGCAATACAACAGCTCGCTTCAACTCTTTGCAAACATCTAATATCATGTATATGGGTGAGGGGGACAATTATGAATCAGGATTAAGAAAAGAAACCATGAAAAATCCGCCAGTATTGCTTGGCGGTAAGTCAAGTTTTTCTAAGCGGCTAAAATTCAACGGCATAAACATCTTTTGCTACCGTGAATGATGATACGCAGTCAATAGCTGGGTGAGAATGTTTTTTATGAGGCTGACAAGTTGAACGGGCTGTTTGACGGTAGCATCTTGAGCGAACCCAATAAAATACTGTGCAAAGTACGGAATTTCACTTTCAGGGAAGGAGCCTTCTAGCCAGCCCGAGCCGTCTGTTCGGATGTGCAGGTGAGGTTTAAGCCATTGTTCTGCAAAACAGCGTTGAATGCCGTCCTTGGTCAATTCCACATGAAATTGGAGAAAGTTTCTCTCTTGCTTCATATACGACTGCCAATTTTTCAGATGAACATGCCGTAAGTTTAAAGGTTTTCTCGCTGTCTCCTCCGTTACAAATGTCATCCGGTCACAGCGAAAAAGGCGCATGTCCTCACGTAAAAAGCAGTAAGAAGGGCAGTACCAAAAACCGTCTCGCGCATAAACTCCAATTGGCTGAATCTCTCTTCTTGTCTTTTCACGACTCGTTTCATATTCGATGGACAGCACTTGTTGCTTGATCGCGGTTTGAAGCAAAATCGCTAAATAAGGAGTCGCCAATGGCCTCATTGGGATTTCGAAGTCAAAGCGATTTTTCAATTGATCGATCCGTTCCTTAACGTCTTCTGGCATATACGAATAAAACTTATGATTCACGGATGAAGATTCTGCTTGAAACGGGAGAGACGAAAAGTGGCGAAGGGCATGAACGGTAAAGAAAATGGCGACAGCTTCTTCCTCTGCAAAGGCAATCGGTGGCAACACCCGTTCATTTAACACTTCATACCCTCCATGTGGACCAACCTCCGAATATAAAGGCACCCCCAACTCACTTAATTCTTGCAAATCCCTCAAGATTGTTCGCGACGATACACCAAATTCTTGAGCAAGTTCTTTCACAGTAAATCTTCGCTTCCGGTTCACGACCATCATCAGCTCCATGAGGCGTTTCGCTTTTGACATTACATTCCCACCTTTATTCTCTATAACTACGACAAGTTTTGTCACTATTATATGCTAGACTTTACCTTGTGAACAGGAAACTATCAGCTTATGCCCTTTAAAGGAGGGGGCTTCCTAGAGGGTGAGCATGTTCTCAAAATTAAAAGGAGGAGATCGGTATGTATACGAATGTCACACAATTTTTGCAAGAATGGAAAGAAGAAACAGCAATAACGGAGAAAGTAATCGGAGCGTTAACGGATGAATCGCTAGAAAAATGTTTTTCGGAAAATAGCCGCACGCTCGGAAGGCTGGCTTGGCACATAACCATAACGATACCAGAATATCTAACGGAGTTTGCTTTTGAGTTAGAAGATGTGGAAATGCCAGCGAATGTCCCGGCAAAAGCGAACGAAATAGCCGATTATTTTCGTGTGGCTTGCGAGGCTGTCATCCAATCAGCAGAGCAACAATGGACGGATGAATCGTTATCATATATGCAAGAGGCTTGGGGTGAACGATTGTCTAAAGCAACGCTCCTTTCGCTTTTAATAAAGCATATGATCCACCATCGGGGACAAATGACCGCTCTCATGCGTCAAGCTGGTTTAAAGGTTCCTGGTTGTTACGGGCCTTCCTTTGAAGAAGGGCAACAGATGGGCTTTGTCCCAGAAGTATAAAGGAAAGGAAACAAACGATGCCGGTAGCTTGAGAACAAATGGAACAGTGTGAAAGCGTACGTTATGGCAAACAAAAATACGCGGATGAAAGTATCAGGACAATGGCACCGCACTTATCTCTGTCTCTGCGCAGTCATAGCTGGTGAATAAAAGATTGTTCAAAAAGTCCTGGAGACAGCGACGGCGATTTCTTCGCAGCGCTGTCTCCACTGACCACATACGTTTCCGTCGTATACGCCACGCTCTTCGAACTTGCCACGCCACGGCCATCCTTCCGCTGTTATAATGCCGGTAAAATAAAAAGCTGCGCCAAAGCGTTTTTCAGCCTGGCGCAGCCTCGGTATCTCCCGATCAGTTTTGCATGATAAAATCCTTCGCTGCGGTTTCTTCCGCATCGAAAACATGGAGGATGTTATATTTTGTATCGCGTTGCGCCGGAATTTTCCCCGCTTCACGAATGAGTCTCAAAATGAGGTTTGTGTTTACTTTATGAGTTGCTCCGGCTGCGGAAACAACATTTTCTTCGATCATCGTGCTGCCAAAATCGTTGCAGCCGAATGAAAGGGATTTTTTCCCGATCTCCGGTCCCATCGTTACCCATGACGATTGGAAATTCGGAATATTATCCAGGAAAATACGTGAAATCGCCACATTTTTCAAATAATCTTCCGGCGTTAAACGCTCTGCCTTCATGTTTGTATTGTCCGGCTGGAACAGCCAGGAAATAAAAGCAAGGAAGCATTCGGTTTCATCCTGCGCTTCACGGACGCGCAGAAGATGCATGGCGCGCTCCTCCAGCGTTTCTCCGAAGCCGATAACCATCGTTGCTGTTCCGTGAAGACCGACTTTTTTGGCTGTTTTCATGCACGCCATCCACTCTTCCCAAGTTCCTTTTAAACGACTGATCCGCTTGCGGGTGCGGTTGTCGAGAATTTCGGCGCCGCCGCCGGGAAGCGAGTCCAGTCCGGCATCATGCAGCTCACGCAGCACCTCTTCCAAAGAAAGTCCGGAAACTTCCACCATTTTATAAATTTCCGCCGGCGAAAAAGAGTGCATCGTTATATCGAAGCGTTTCTTAATTTCCCGCAACAGGTCAGTATAATAGCTGAATGGGAGATCCGGGTTTGTTCCGCCCTGCATCAAAATTTCCGTTCCGCCGATATCAATCGTTTCCTGGATCTTCCTGAAAATTTCTTCATTTTCCAGAACATAGCCTTCCGCATGTCCGGGCGGCCGATAAAAGGCGCAGAAACGGCAGTAAGTATCACAGAAATTTGTATAGTTTACGTTGCGTCCGATGACAAACGTTGTAACTGGTTCCGGATGCCATTTTTGCATGATTTCATTCGCTACAGCACCCATTTTTTCAATTTCGTCACTTTCATACAAACGAACGGCGTCTTCGACAGAAATCCGCTCTCCGTTTCGTGCCCGCTCGAGAATATGGTCAATGCTCATTGCTTTTCCCCCATTTTTATAGAAGTTTGAACACACCAAATGATTTACATCTATCGTAACACAGTTAACAGGGAATTTCTTCTGTTTTGACTAGCATTATCAAACTGCTAAAAGATGAAAGCATCTTGAAAGTTATATGCAAATGGAGCAGGAGGCGAAAATGTTTCCGGCTATTTTCGTCTGTTTTCGCCCTTCATGTCCACCACTTCATTCATATGGCGAACTCTTTCCATGATTCGTTTCGCTTTCAACTGATCCATTTTTTCCAGTCCGCCCCGCTGCGTATAGGTGAGGTGATGCTCCAGCTCATCTAAATCAAAATTCGATGTAAATAAAGTCGGCAGCTTTTCCATCATCCGAAATTGGAGAAGCGCCCCTAAAATATCGTCGCGCACCCAATTGGACATCGTTTCTGCGCCGATATCATCAAGAATAAGGACCGGAGCGCGCTTCACCTGCTCCAGCTTCTGCTGATACGAGCCGTCATGAATACCGTTCTTTAATTCTCTGAAAAAATCAGGAGAATAAACGATCATCGTCTGAATGTTGCGGTCGGCAAGTTCATTGGCGATCGCACCCGTCAAAAATGTTTTTCCGACTCCGAATGGACCATGAATATACAGCCCGCGCCCGTTTTCACCGGGATTCACATGAAGGATAAACTCCAGAGCCTTGGCAGCAATCATTGTCCTGGAAGGGTGATCCTCATAGAAATCGTCAAAGGTAGCATTCATGATTTCTTTCGGGATATAAAAGCTTTGAATCAGCGCCGCCTGCCTCCGCTGTTCTTCCGCTTTCTTCTTATGTGTGCACATATGGTATTCCAGCTGAAAATCCCCCCGATACACAGTTAAACGGGGTTGATAGCCTTGAACGATGTTCGGGCATTTGGAAAGTCCGGGGCAGGCATCGCAATTATCCCATTGCGTCTTATATTGATAGAGCTCGTTAATGCCCCGTTCTACCTGTCGCTCTGTGATATAAGGGTGTTTCGCCAAATAAGAGCGGATGCGTTGATTTTCAAGGACGCTTTCGGTCAACTGCCGGTAGCGCTCCTCAAAGCCGCCATTTAAAAAATGATTGATTGTTTTGCCGATGGAATCCACCCTCTATTCTCCTTCCTGCCTTGTATTTTTCAGCATTTCTCGATATTGTGCAACCTTCTTTTTCGCTTCCAGCCACTCGTCCTCATTCTCTTTCGCAGTATTCCAGGACTCATCCGTCATCCATTTCGGCAATGGCTCTTGACGCACGGTCGATTTCGTGGATTTTTGTGCAGGTTGTTTTTGACCTGCTGCATCCTGGTTCTTTTTACGCTCTTCCAGCTTGCTGTATTCTTTTTTGGCAAAATCCATTGCTTCCTTGACTGTCCGGATGTTGGCACGGCGCCAGTGACTCGCAATTTTGTAAGCAAGCGCCTTGGATAATTTTTTATCGTATTGAATAAACATGTATTCCAATAAGACATTAACGACTCCCGGCGGCAGCTTATACTCGAATAACAGCTGCTCAATGATTTCGATATCTCCAGGATAAACCTTGGCTCCATTGCTCTGCTCTTCCAAATATTCCAGCGGCGAGGTTGTTTCGAAATAATGAATCTGCTTTTCTTCCTCGGTTTTCGGTGCCGTTTTCAACGAACGAAGTTCCGGCGGCTGTGTTCGCAACCCGAGGCGCGGCGGTTTATCAGCTTCGTGAAGGCGGTATCGCTGCTTCGCGTGCTTGCGCAGTTCATCCGGATCAAAGTCATCAGAGTGAACCATGGCATCCTGCAGTACTTTGCTCATTTCCAGCGGGTCCAGTTTATATAAAAACGCCAATTGTTTGATGGCTGTTTGATTTTCTTTTGTTTGCAACGGCTCCTTCGGGACAAACGCCGGCAAAAAAGCCAGCATCGCGGAAAAGTCAAACGAGTCCTCGCCTAAGTGATACCGTGAATCGTCGGTATTTCTTCCTTCCAAGGAGGCTGCGGATGTCACGGCAGCTAGCATGTCCGGATGAGTACCGTTCATTTCTGAAGGATGAAGGGAAACAAACACCTGGTCAAAGGAGCGAGTGATCTCTTCTTTTTCCTCATCCTCCACCCGGTCAATTCGGAACAGGTTGCGAAGATGCAAATACTGCTCTTTGCTGCCTAACCGATTGTACAAAAAAACACTTAAAAGATCGTCTTTGAAAAATGCTTCCGGTGACAGCGGCGGCAAGAGTTCATAATAGTGGACGATTTCCTCCGCTTTTTTTACCCGGTAAACTTTTAGCAGGCCGATGGCTTCCAGCTTTTTTCGCTCCTGAAAAATTTCATCCAAGTGCTTTCCGGTAAAGATCATCAACGATTTGTGCGTCTTTTCCGCTGTTTTTCCTGGATGACGGCTCAGTTCGCTCGCCAGCGTCATATAAATTCCGCAGGCCACCGCTCCGATAAGCGGTTGATATAACAGCATCAAGACATCGCGATCTGTCTCGTGCAGCCGGTCATTCATATAGGCAATATACTGATCTGATGGCAATATTTCTTTCCAATGCAACGCCTTTCACCTTTGCTTTCTTTGCATGTTGCGGACACGTTCTGCCCGTTTGAAACCTACAGGCCTTTAACAAAAATGGAGCGTCTTCCGCTCCATCCGCAATGTCTACTTTACATTTTCTCGATCCAACAGTTCCTTCAGTTCATTGATAAAAACATTAATATCTTTAAACTGGCGATAGACGGAAGCAAACCGGACATATGCCACATCGTCTACTTTTGCAAGGTTTTCCATGACCTGTTCCCCGATGGCGTTGCTCAAAACTTCCGACAGCCCTTGATTGCGAATCTCCTTTTCCACCTCTTCAACGATCGATTCAAGCTTTTCCAGAGGAACCGGTCGTTTTTCACAAGCGCGGATCAAGCCCCGGAGAATCTTTTCCCGACTGAATTCTTCGCGGTTACCGCCTTTTTTGACAACGATAAGCGGTGTTTTCTCCACCCGCTCAAACGTCGTAAAGCGATGTCCGCATGTTTCACATTCCCTGCGCCGCCGTATCGAGCGCCCTTCGTCGCTTGGTCTGGAATCTAATACTCTCGTACCATTATGCTGACAGCTTGGACATATCATAAGTGCTCATCTCCAATTTAATCAATCCTACTTATTCATCGTCAGTTGATCACCTAATCCAGTGCCAACAAACATCAAGCGTTTATTCAATTCATCATACAAATGGTAAATCAGCTTCCGGCTGTAGCCAAAATCGGTAAACAAAAATGTATCCGTATGCACCGAAAAGTCCACGGCTGTTCTGAAAGGACTCACCATGATGACGGTAACAACCATGAGGGCCTTTTTACCTTTCTTCACCTGAACAATGATCTCACCGTGTTCTTCGGAAATCGAGGTCACCTTAAAGCCGGTGCGTTGATTTAACATTGTTTCAATCTCTTTGATGACTTTATCTTTTGTGGATTTGTAATATCTTGTCTGTAACTGTTCATCATAATGTTTTTCTTTCGTTTCCGTATGTGTGCTGAAAACTTTTTTTACAGTTTGCATAAATCCCATCTTTAGCATCCACCCTCACAACTATTTAGATTAACAAGATCTCCATTGCAGTTCAATGTTAAACAATGGAAATGCCGTCATATTACAAAACCGCTTTCGTTGCTTTTATCCGCTACTACTATTATCCCATATCATTATACATTATTCACTAATTATATGTAAAAGTGCGTATTCAAAAAGGAGGTGACATCTTCACCTCCTGAGTTTTACCTTGAGTAATTTAACAGTTTGCTATCAGTAACTCTGATTGGTCCCATCCCCCGCGGCAGCTCAACTACTTCCGTCGTCTTCGCTCCAAGTGATTTCGCAATGAAATTGGATGCCACATTCGGGTCGAGATTCCCGCAAGTGTACACATCAATGCTCGCATACCCGTGTTCCGGAAAGCTGTGAATGGTCAAATGTGATTCACTAATTATCACCACACCGCTTACACCGTGAGGAGCAAACTTATGAAAAGCCACCTCTCTCACTTCCGCACCTGCCTCAAGCGCTGCGTCAACAAACAATCTCTCAATGTAGTTAATGTCATTCAATTTTTCGTTGTCACAATCCCATAATTCCGCAATCACGTGACGTCCCATGGTATCCATAAAAAATCCCCCTTTACCACAATGGTTTCATGCCTTCTAAAGCATGGAGGAACACCGTTACTGGGGGAAAGTTAGTCCAGAGAGGTCCTAACCCTTTACGTAACAATTATCCCTACGTTTGCTTTTTAATTGAAGTTCACGGGAAATAGTATACTTCGTTTAGCATTGATTTGCAATCATTTTTTTAGCCGCTTCTATTCCTCCATGGATACAGCGGATTATTTACGGATGTCCCACTTTTGCAGCAGTTGATCCAGCTGTTGTTTCGTTTGTTCTAAAGTGCCGTCATTATAAAGGACGGCCGAGGCGTAAGATAATTTTTCATCAATGGGCATTTGCGCCTGAATCCGACTCTCCGCTTCCGCCCGCGTGAGGTTATCACGCGCCATCAGACGCTGAAGCTGGATCGTTTCCGGGACATACACCACGATGATTTTATCCACCATCGGCATTAACTTACTTTCAATAAGCAGCGGGATATCGAGAAAAACGGTATGGCTGCCGGACCGGAAGGCTTCTTCTGTCTGGCGCGCCATTGCTTTTCTTACCTCAGGGTGAACAATGCTGTTGAGCTTTTGCCGGTTTTCTTCGTCTTGAAAAATAATAGCCCCCAATTTTTTTCTCGCGATGGTGTTATCTTCATTTAGTATGCCTGTCCCAAATACATCCACGATCTTGCCGTATGCCACTCTGCCAGGTTCTACAACCTGACGGGCGATATTATCCGCATCAACAACCGGAAAGCCGCGCTCCTTCAAAAGCAGCGATACGGTGGATTTTCCGGTCGCGATACCTCCTGTCAATCCGATTTTCAACACAATCAGCTCCCCGTCCCTATGTATCCATCGACCGGGGTGTGAATTCACAGCTGCCACACCCCAATAATGATCAGCAATAATCCAGGTATAAACGAAAACCGCTGCATCCACTTCATTTCCGATAAAAACAGGCCGCTCTTCATTCCGAGACTGACAAAAACAGCGCACATCGCTGCGACGCTACCGGCGAGGATCAGCGGTGAAAAACCGATTAAAGCGGCGCCGATTCCTGCCCCGAAGGCGTCCAACGACAAGGCAAACCCGAGTAAAAACGCTTCTCTGCCGGTAATCGTTCCAGAATTATCGAGATCGGCCACCATCGGCTTCCGCAATATTTTTATCACAATGCCTAATGTTTTCAGCTCCAGGTTGACAATTGTCTCCCGTTCTTTCTTTGTTTTCCGTTCGCTTTTTGCCGGCCGGTACACTTGATAAATGGCCCACATACCGATAACAATCAGTATTGCCCCACCAATGGATTCTGCCGACTGTACCGAGAGATAGCGCTGCATGAGTCCGCCGATGCTCATGGCAATCAGGATGGAGACCGCGGAGCAGCCGGCAATTAACAGCAATGAAAACAAAGGCAGCTTCATTTTTCTTAATCCGTACGTTAACCCGACACCAAAGCTGTCGATACTGACAGCAAATGCAAGAAGAAAAAGAGAAAGCCATTCCGTCATTGGTACGAGCCCCTTCCATCTTTGATAAGATAGTATATGGGAACTGCCTTTCCAATGTACGTGAAATTCCCTTGAAGTGGTTGATTTTAACATATAAACGTACTCATCCTATTTTTTGACAGGACGGACAGATATGCGTTCCGCGACCGCCGACGACAGTGCGGATGATTTCCGTGCCGCACGCCTTGCATGCCTCTCCCTGACGGCCGTAAACAAACAATGTCTGTTGAAACATTCCCATCTCCCCTTGACCGTTCACATACGATTTTATCGATGATCCTCCCATATCCACCGCTTCTGTCAACGTGGCGATGATGCTGCGATGAAGGCGTTGGAACGCTTCCTCGTTCAGTTGTTTCCCGAAGCTTTCCGGGTGCAGCTTTGCTCGGAACAGCGCTTCATCCACATAGATATTCCCAAGCCCGGTAATCAGCTTTTGGTCCAGCAATGCCGGCTTCAATTTTCTTGATGTTTTCATTAGCAGTTTCGTCAAACGCTTCGCCGTAAACTCAGGAGAAAACGGTTCAACACCTAATTGCGAGAGCGGCAGGCGGTTCATCTCCTCCCCTTTCGGAAACAAATGCATTGTGCCGAATTTACGGACATCGCGATAGCGGAGCTCTTTGCCGCTTTCAAAAAGAAATCGTACATGAGTATGTTTATCTGGCGCTTCTTCCGGATGAAACATGCCGTAGCGGCCTTCCATTCTTAAATGGGACACCAGAGCATCCTCGTCCAAGTGAAAGATAAGGAATTTTCCCCGGCGCTGAATTTCATAAAACGTTTGCCCAAGCAGCCGGTGTCGAAACGCTTCCGCATCATCAGGCTGCTTGATCATTTTTGGCCATGTGATTGTGACATCCTTGATTTGTTCATTCTTAATCAGTTGTTGCAATGTACTTTTTACCGTTTCTACCTCCGGCAATTCCGGCATGTAAAGTCACCTCGTTTTCCCCTGTCTGGTTCTTTGCTGTATACACGATTCCAGTTAATAATGCGCCGTTATTTCGCATCGTACCATGTATTTCCGTATTCCACATCCACTTTTAATGGCACATCGAGCTTGACGGCATTCTCCATCACTTCCGTAACAAGCTTTTTCATCGCCTCCAGCTCCTGTTCCACCACGTCGAAAATCAGTTCATCATGCACCTGTAGGAGCATTTTCGATTGCAGCTTAGCCTGTTCCATTTCCCTGCCCATATCAACCATCGCTTTTTTGATGATATCCGCCGCGCTTCCCTGAATCGGTGTATTCATCGCCGTGCGTTCAGCAAAGCTCCGCAGGTTGAAATTCCTGCTCGAGATATCGGGAAGGTACCTGCGTCTTTGCAGCATCGTCGTCACATAGCCGTTTTCTTTGGCGGTTTTCACGATGTTTTCCATGTATGCTTTGACACCGGGGAAGCTTTCCAAATAACGGTCGATAAACACCCTGGCGTCTTTTCTCGTTATGTCGAGGTTTTGCGACAGCCCGTAATCGCTGATTCCGTAAACAATGCCGAAGTTGACTGCCTTTGCCGTCCGCCGCATCTGGCCTGTCACATCCTCCTTGCTCACATGAAACACATCCATCGCTGTTTTTGTATGGATATCCATATCGCTGTTAAATGCTTCGATCAGATTCTCATCCTGCGATATATGCGCCAGTACACGCAGCTCAATTTGTGAGTAGTCCGCCGCCAAAATAAACGCCTTTTCTTCCCGTTTCGGATCAGGAATGAAGGCATGGCGAATTTTCCGGCCTTCTTCCAGGCGGATCGGAATGTTTTGCAAGTTCGGCTCCGTGGAACTTAACCGGCCTGTTTGTGTAAGCGCCTGATGAAAAATCGTGTGAATTTTTCCTGTCTTATGATGAATCACTTTTAACAAGCCTTCTATATATGTGGAATTCAGTTTTCCAAGCTGACGGTAATGCAGAATTTTTTCCACGATTTCGTGCTGATCCTGAAGCTTTTCCAGAACATCTGCGGATGTGGAATAGCCCGTCTTTGTTTTCTTCATCACCGGCAGGTTCAACTTGTCAAACAAGATTTCCCCGAGTTGCTTCGGTGAATTGATATTAAAGCTGACTCCCGCCAAAGCGTGAATGTCCTTTTCCGTTTGGGCAATTTTCTCGGTAAGTATCTTGCCCATTTCCACCAGCTCGTTTTTATCCACAGCAATGCCGTTCATTTCCATCTGACCTAAAATGATCGATAGCGGCATTTCCAGCTCTTTGAACAGCTCATATTGTTCGTTGTCTTGTAGCGCCTGCTCCAAATCTGCTTTCAATGCATTGACGGCAACCGCTTTTCGGATCAGATGCTGAGCGAGTTCAGCTTCAGCAGGGACTTGTCTCTTTTTTCCTTTTCCGTAAACAACTTCATCACTCTGCACATTCAACCCTTGCTTGCGTTTAGAAATATCGGCCATTTCATGCGAGCCTGCCGACGGATCGATGATGTATGATGCTATCTGCACATCAAATGTTACGCCTCGCAAGTTGATATGTTGCCAGCCTAATGCAACGACAGACCTTTTGGCATTGAAAATCCATTTTTCCTGTGTTCCGTCCATTGCCCATTCTTTGAATACAGGGCTGCCCAATGCTGTTTTTGTCGGAATGTAATAATTTCCTTTCGCGTTAACAATCGCAAAGCCGAGAATATCGGCCTGATGATAGTTCTCGTCGATCACTTCCACCACCACTGCCGAAGGGCTGATAAACATGCTTTCTTCCACGGTGTCGACAATCGTCACATCGAGATCGGCTACGACTTCCGCCTCCTGTTCGCTTTCCACCCCGAGTCGGTCAATGAGGGAGTGAAATTCCAGTTCTTTAAATAGCGAAAGGAGCTGTTTTTCATCCGGCGACGTCAGCATCATTTCGTCAAAGCTTTTTTTCACCGGGGCATTCACTTCGATCGTCGCCAGCTGCTTGCTCATAAATGCCGCTTCTTTATTGGCTTCCAGCTTTTCTTTTAATTTTTTGCCGGTTATGCTGTCCAATGATTCGTAAACGCCTTCCACCGACTGGAAATCCTTCAGGAGCTTCAAGGCTGTTTTTTCCCCGACTCCCGGCACTCCAGGGATATTATCTGACGGATCTCCCATCAGCCCTTTCATGTCGATGATTTGCAATGGGGTAATTCCGTATTTCTCATCGACCTTAGCCGTATCAAACGTTTCGACGTTGGTGATTCCCTTTCTCGTCAATGAGACATGAATATTCTCGGAAACAAGCTGCAGCAGGTCTTTGTCGCCGCTGTAGATTTTGACATGCCAGTCATCGGCAGCCGCCTTCTTGGACAGGGTACCGATAATATCGTCCGCTTCGTAATTCTCGACCTCATAATAAGAAATATGAAACGCCTCCAGAAGATCTCTCATAACTGGCAACTGCTCCGCAAGTTCCGAAGGTGTTTTTTCCCGCTTTCCTTTGTACGCTTTATATGTATTGTGCCTGAAGGTTGTCTTTCCGGCATCGAAAGCAACGAGCAGATGTGTCGGCTTTTCTTCCTCCAGGATTTTCAGCAGCATCGTTGTAAAACCGTAAATTGCGTTTGTATATACTCCCTTTTCGTTGTTCAACAGGGGTAATGCAAAAAATGCCCGGTATGCAATACTGTTCCCGTCTACTAATACGAGCTTTTTACTCACATCAAACACCTCATTTTCTAAATAAATATCCGCTTTATTAGAATTCTCTATAAGCTTGTTTTACTTATTTTATCATGAAAAGATCTGCGAACAAACATACGACCCTCCGGAATGTTGTTCACAAAAAATTCGGGGACCTGGGGTGTGAACAAATGTTCACACCCCAGGTCCCCGAAAAAAGATCCAAAAAAATAAAAAATGGAACGAATGTGTCTGGGCGACACGTTCGTTCCTCTATTGGGGATGTAAAGCGTTACACTGTAACTATAATAAATGAATGTAAAACCACGTTAAATTCCATGTTAATTTTTTGTAAAGCTGATTTATTTTTATTGCTTTGACACTGGCTTATTTGCTTCCTCCCCATTGGAAGCAGGAAACTCTTTATAAAAGGCGAGTCGGAATGTCGTCCCCTTCCCAACTTCGCTGTCAACTGTCATCCTTGCTTTTTGAGCTTCCGCGATATGCTTTACTATCGCCAGACCAAGCCCAGTTCCTCCAGAATTTCTGCTGCGTGCTCGGTCAACCCGATAAAAACGTTCAAATATTCTCGGTAATTCCTTCTTGCTGATGCCAATTCCGGTATCCTGTATCTCCAATACGACGGTTTCCGCCTGCTCTTTAATCCTGACGGTCACTTCTCCGCCGTCTGGCGTGTACATGATCGCATTATTGATGAGATTGATAAGCAATTGCTTCAGACGATGGGTATCTCCTTCGATTCTCCCTGTCCCGCTGACTTTTTTTCTTAAAGAAATGCTCTTTTTGGAGGCCTTCTTCTGGAGCATCATAAAGACTTCGTCCACAATCACTTCCAGCTCTGTCTCGGCAAGCTGCAAGCGGAATTGCTCCCCTTCGATTTTTGAAAGCTCCAGCAAGTCATATATAAGACTTTCCAGCCTTTCCGATTCATTGGCAATAATCGTTAAAAATTTTTTTCGCAATTCCTCATCGTCCATTGCTCCTGCAAGCAGCGTTTCTGTGAATCCCTTTAAGGACGTTACCGGCGTCTTCAACTCATGGGACACATTCGCTACGAAATCTCTTCGCGTCTTCTCCAGCTTCTTCAGCTCGGTAATGTCGTGAAAAACAAGAACAACGCCCTTCAACTGCTGGTCATTGCCGATAATGGGCGCGGCATTGACATCGAAATGACGGATTTCAATCTCCATCCGCAAAGCCAGCTGGCTTCTTTTCCGGTTTTCCGTCAATAAAATTTCCTGAATCAATTTAATGACGTCTTTATGTTTAATCACCTGGTAGTACAGCTTATTCAGCCATAAGTCGGTATCTTCCTGAAAAATGTCCTTGCACGAACGATTGACAAGCGTGATATCTCCTTTGGCGTTAATGAGAATAAGGCCGCTGCCCATATTTTCTATCAGCGTTTCCAGCCGCTCCTGCTGCACTTCGTACGTTCGCGATATTTGCTCCAGGTTTTCCGCCAGAATATTCAACGACTCGTTGAGCTGCCCCGTTTCACCTGGCAGCCCCTCATATGTACGCGCTGAAAAATTCCCCCGTGCCAATTGGGTAGCAACTCTTCTGGCGTCTTCTATCGGAGTAATGATCTGATTGGTCAATTTCGACGTAAAAAAAACGATGATAACAAAGGCGACAAAAAAACAGACGAACAGCAGCATCCAGATGTTTTGATAAATATCCGTCAGCTGCTCCACCGGCATTCCAAGGCGCAAAAAGCCCACCTGTTCATCGTTTTGATAAAAGGGGACTGCGTAATACAGCAGCGTCTGTTCCATTGTAATGCTGTACCGGATTTCTTGTCCCGTCCCGCTTTGAACCGCAGCGGCGATTTCAGGACGATGCAAATGGTTGTCCATTGCCAGCGGATCGGCATCCGTATCTCCCAGAACAGCACCTTCCATGTCGAGCATCGTGATCCGGATATCGAGGAGATCCGCCAGCTGATTCATTCTATCCCGTAGGGCGGACAAATTCTCCGCCTCTGTCAAATACGCTGCTACCACATCGGTTTCCTTCATGACACGGTCATTTAATCGTTCCAGATAAAATTCCTTAAATACCGGGCCCAATATCGCCCCTAATGATGCAAGTACAAAAAGTACGATCAATGCAAGCGGAAAAATCAGTCTCGAACGATAGCTGCTCATGCTATTGCGGCGCCTCCAATTTATAGCCTAGACCGCGGATTGTTTTGATGTAAATCGGTTTTTTCGTATTTGGCTCGATTTTTTCCCGCAAATGGCTGACATGTACATCTACAATTCTAGTATCTCCCACAAATTCATAGTTCCATACCGCGTTCAGCAGTTGATCCCTTGTCAGTACTCTGCCTTTGTTATTTGCTAAATAAAGCAGCAGTTCGAATTCCTTTGGTGTTAATTCTAAGGCCTCCCCTTTTAAAAACACCTCGTAGTTTTCCGGATATATGTCCACATCGCCGATGGCGATTTTTTCCGGAGCCGTTTCTTCTTTTTCTGCTTTCGTTGAATGGGACCTGCGTAAAATTGCCCGGACTCTGGCGACAACTTCTCTCGGACTGAACGGTTTCGTCAAATAATCATCCGCTCCTAATTCCAGCCCAAGGACTTTGTCGAATTCGTCATCCTTGGCTGTAAGCATCAAAATCGGTGTCATCACCTTGCTTTGCCGCAGTTGCTTGCACACTTCCAGGCCATCCATCTCCGGAAGCATTAAATCGAGAATAATTAAATCAAACGCCTGATCCTTCGCTTTTTCAAAAGCAGTTTTCCCATCCATCGCCGTGGAAACATGAAATCCTCCCTGCTCCAGGTTGTATTGCAGCAATGTTACGATCGATTGTTCATCATCGACAATTAGTATATTATAAGACATTCGCGACCTCCCGCACTTCCCATCTCTTCATGGATTAATTTACGCTTTTATCCCCGAGTATCTGCTTTTTCTTTTATCTTACTATATTTTAAGCAAATGAAAAACCCAATGGGATCACCTGCGGAAAAATGTCATACTATTGTTTCCTCCATTTGATAACATGTCACAATACAACGGCCATTCAAAAATTCTCAAAGGTTCCTGCATCAAAGGTCATCGGTTTCCACGGATAAGGAGGTGCTACTTCTATTTCCCCGGAAATGACTTCCTCATTTAACTCGTCGGCTCCTCTGACAGATAGATGAACGAGGTGGTTTGGTGCGTCAATGTTTGTAACTTCTAGACTCAAGTGTAATGTTCCATAATGATAAAGGGGCTTCGGATATGTCAAAGTCATTTTTTTAATCACACTTCCCGGTCCGGGCAGGTGCATCGACACAGCCGAGGATAAAAAGCCGTTGATCATACCGTGAGGGACAATCGGTTTTTCATAAGGAGTTCTTGAAGCGTAATCGTGCTGAATATAAATCGGATTGGAATCATCTGTGAAACCAAGATACAATAGAATTTCCTTATCTTCGATTTTCTTTGACATTTCCAGCTTTTCTCCAACCTTCAACATGTCAATGGCACGACCCAGCTTTCGCTTTTTTGCAAACATTTCAACACCTCCTAATGTCCAAATAAAAAAGACAGCGCTTACATCTTTCTGGAAAAATAAAGTGGAATTTCCCTGTTTTCCTGGCAATGAAACAGCAACGTTGTTCAAGAAATCCGGTTCAATGAACCGGATTTCTCTTTTAGTATTATTTTAACACAATTGAGAGTGTTTGTTCAAAAAGATGACAACCGAGCTTTTTGAACTAACACTTATAATACTTCCATGACATTTTTAACAGAATCAACGGACTTTTGCAAGGATGCTTTCTCTTCATCCGTCAGCTCCAGCTCAATGACCTTCTCGATGCCATCGCCGCCGATGATGGTAGGTACTCCCAAATAAAGATCTTCGTAACCGTACTCGCCTTCAAGGTAGGCGATTGTTGGAAGAATTCGTTTTTTATCTTTCAGGATCGCTTCCACCATTTGGACAATCGCTGCAGCCGGTGCATAGTAAGCACTACCCGTACCAAGAAGATTGACGATCTCTCCTCCGCCTTTTCGAGTCCGCTCCACAATAGCATCCAGGCGGTCTTGCGGGATTAATTTCTCAAGCGGAATGCCTCCTGCATAAGAATACCGGAGCATCGGCACCATATCATCGCCGTGTCCACCCAGCACAAAGCCGGTGACATCTTCTACAGACACGTTCAGCTCTTGCGCTACAAACGTTCTGAACCTTGCAGTATCAAGCACTCCCGATTGCCCGATTACACGGTTTTTCGGAAAGCCGGATTGTTTGTAGACCGTATAAGTCATTGCATCTACCGGATTAGTTAATACGATAATATAGCAGTCCGGTGAATACTTTACAATCTCCTTCGTAACGGTCTTCATGATTCCGGCATTCGTTGTAACAAGGTCATCACGACTCATTCCCGGTTTTCGCGGCAATCCGGCGGTGATCACCACGATATCGGAATCAGCGGTATCCTTATAGTCGGAAGTTCCAATAATATTTGCGTCAAAACCTTGAACCGGACTGGCTTCCAGCATATCCAGCGCTTTTCCTTTTGTAGGGTTTTCCATCTGCGGGATATCAACAAGTACGATGTCTCCAAGCTCCTTTTGTGCAGCCATTAACGCCGTTGTTGTTCCTGTAAATCCTCCACCTACAACTGTGATTTTTTTTCTTTGAATAGCCATTAATAATTCTCCTCTCCATGATAATCATACAATATTTGTGATTATTTTTCAGAGGCTGTTCAAAAGGTTGTTCATTGTTTTAAACGACCTCTTTGTAAAGCACATGTACATCGCTGAAATAGCTCCGGCTTTCTCGGCCGCGCCCCACCCTCTCAGAGGATATCCGTTCAAGAGGATGTTTAAAGGTTGTTAATCAGTTCATCAGCAAATTCAGAACATTTTACTTCGGTCGCATTTTCCATGAGACGGGCAAAATCGTAGGTGACCACCTTGCTGCCGATCGTTCTATCCATGGAATTTTCAATCAGATCCGCCGCTTCAACCCAACCTAAGTGTCGCAGCATCAATACTCCCGACAGTAAAACGGAAGAAGGGTTCACCTTATCAAGACCGGCATACTTCGGAGCAGTGCCGTGAGTCGCCTCAAAAATGGCATGTCCGGTATCATAATTGATGTTTGCTCCCGGTGCAATGCCGATGCCGCCGACCTGCGCAGCAAGCGCATCGGAAATATAGTCGCCATTCAAATTCATCGTAGCAACGACATCAAATTCTTTTGGACGAGTCAAGATTTGCTGCAGGAAGATATCGGCTATCGCATCTTTAATAATGATTTTCCCTTCCGCTTCCGCTGTCGCCTGCGCTTCATTCGCAGCATTGCGGCCTTTTTCTTCAGCAATGCGGTCATACTCGGCCCATGTGAAAACTTTGTCACCGAATAGTTTTTCGGCTACTTCATATCCCCAGTTTTTGAAAGCTCCCTCAGTAAATTTCATGATGTTTCCTTTATGAACGAGCGTCACGCTTTTGCGTCCGTGCTCGACGGCATACTCAATCGCCGCTTTAACAAGACGGTGTGTTCCTTCTTCTGAAACCGGCTTGATTCCGATTCCTGACGTTTCCGGAAAACGAATTTTCTTTACTCCCATTTCGTTTTGGAGGAAATCAATCAGCTTTTTCACCTCGGCGGTTCCTTGCTGATACTCAATGCCGGCATAAATATCCTCGGAATTTTCACGGAAAATAACCATGTCCGTATCTTGCGGACGCTTTACCGGAGATGGAACGCCTTCAAACCATCTCACAGGACGCAGGCATGTGTATAAATCAAGCTCCTGACGAAGGGCAACGTTCAAAGAGCGGATTCCTCCGCCAATCGGCGTTGTTAACGGCCCTTTTATTCCGATGATATATTCGCGAATCGCATCCAATGTTTCCGCAGGAAGCCATTCCCCCGTCTGATTATACGCCTTTTCTCCCGCTAATACTTCTTTCCAGACAATTTTCTTCTCGCCCCCATATGACTTTTCTACAGCGGCATCGATCACTCTTGAAGCTGCCTTCCAAATATCCGGTCCGATGCCGTCGCCTTCAATAAAAGGGATAATCGGTTCATTTGGTACATTCAACACTCCGTCGGTTACTGTAATCTTTTCTCCTGCCATACTTTTTCATACCTCCCAAAAAAATCTAATTTACTGTTTTATTTAGATCAACAGGAAAGGGAGTTATAAAAAATCGACTCCCTGTCCCATTTTCTATCTATTTTCAATTGGCACCCAAGTCTGCTGGCTTGGACCGGTATATTCCGCACGCGGGCGAATCAGCCGGTTGTTCTCATATTGTTCCAAAATATGTGCAATCCAGCCGGATACGCGGCTCACTGCAAAAATCGGCGTAAACAGATCATGCTCGATACCAAGGCTGTGATAGACAGACGCAGAGTAGAAATCAACGTTAGGCAAAAGTCCCTTTTCTTTCGTAACGATCTCTTCAATTTTAACGCTCATCTCATACCATTTCGACTCGCCGGTTATCGTTGTCAACTGCCGCGACATTTCTCTTAAATGTTTGGCGCGCGGATCACCATCTTTATAGACACGGTGGCCGAAGCCCATGATTTTCACTTTTCGATTCAGCGCGTCCATAATGTATGATTCAACATTCGCAGTATCGCCGATTTCCGAAAGCATTTTCATCACTCGCTCGTTGGCCCCGCCATGCAAAGGCCCCTTCAACGCGCCGATGGCGGCAGTGATCCCTGAGTACATGTCTGATAAAGTGGCAACGCAGACGCGGGCAGTAAATGTTGATGCATTTAACTCGTGATCCGCGTGAAGAACAAGCGCCTTATCGATAGCCTTTTCTGAAATGTCATCAGGAACTTCCCCGTTCAGCATGTAGAGGAAGTTAGCAGCAAAGCTTAAGTCACTTCGAGGGGGAACAGGCGCTTTTCCTTCGCGTATACGGGAGAATGCCGCCACCAGCGTAGGAAGCTGTGCCTGCAGTTTCAACGCTTTTTGACGGTTCGCTTCTTCAGACATGTCGTCGGCAGCCTCATCGTACAAGGCCAGGCTGGAAACCGCCGTCCGAAGCGCGGCCATCGGATGAACCTCATCAATGGGATAAGACTTCATTTGTTCGAGGATATCCTAGGGTACAGCGGATGAAGTTGCGAGTTCTTGTTTGAACTGTACTAGTTCCGCTTCCGTCGGGAGTCGATGATTCCAAAGTAAATACACTACTTCTTCAAAGATTGCGTAATTAGTCAAATCATCAATATCATAGCCATGATAAGTTAAGACTCCGTCAATAATGGAGCTTACACTCGACGTCGTTGCAACAACACCTTCTAATCCTTTTGTTGTACTCATACCTACCTCTCCTTTTTCAAAAATTTTCAAGGGCTTGTTATCTGAATCAATGATGAGCTGCCCTATATTTTATCAAAATAAACAGAACACACTTCAAATGAACGGCTATTCATTCGAGTCATAGAGAGCTTCACGGAGGGTGTTCAAAAATTGCGGGATGCATTATCCGCAAATCTTTTCGTTGCGTTGTCCCTCTGCTGCACACGTACATCTATATACGCTCCGCCGCTCGCTTCTGCCGCGCCTCGATCTTCTTGCTCCGGGATATCTTCCAGGCACTAACAGAAATTTTTCTAATATACTTTCCTTGAAACGTGTTCCGAGGTGAACAATCCGATGTGAATGAATGTGACAATGCGTAAGCGTTTTCGTTTATGATGCTGTTGTTGAAGATATGTAGGGACAATGCCCTTCCGATGTTTATTATACCATTTTTCACATTTTTGTGAACTTATATTTTTTAAAACAAACAAAGATTCCGATTTATGTAATTGTTTTAATATGTTTGAAAATTCACAATACCACCAAAAATCAATGAAACATCGATGAGAAAAACTGGACGATGCGCATGGCCATATAAGCGATTCCGGCACCGATTAACGGTCCGACCGCAACGCCGTGAAAAACGGCAACGGCAATGATGGTTCCAAATACTAGCGCAGCAGTAATATGCGGGTCATTTTGCAGGAGTTCCACGCCATTGGCAGCAATCACAGCAACGAAAATCCCGGAAGCAAGGGCAATCCACGCATAAGAGGAATGAAGGGCCTGCTGAAAATCCTTCAAACCGATCTCCCCCGTAACAATCGGAACGAGAACAGCGACGGTAATGATTGTCACCCCAAGCTGTATTCCTTTTTGCTGCATGAATGGGAATACTTTATCCCCCACCCCGATCCATTTGATCAGAAGCAAGAAGGAGACTGCAATGACTAATGAATGGTTTTTGGCAACCAAGCCTATTCCGAGCAATATCAGCATAAAAATTGTCGCCTGTGTCATTCATCTGTCCTTCCTTCCAATTATCAGTTCTAAATTATCTTATCACAATCACAATAAAATGAGAAAAAATAGCCCTTCTTCATTCAAAAATAATGTTTAAGTGATTGTTCAAAAAGATCGCTTTTCATCTTTTTGAACAATCACGAAGCAATGAGTGGAGCCGATGCATTTTTTTTATGCCAGCTATGAGTGGTTTTCTCGTAGATGGCGCATCGAGCGGAACCATTGCCTTTTGAATATCCTCTTTAAGTGATTGTTCAAAAAGATCGCTTTTCATCTTTTTGAACAATCACGAAGCAATGAGTGGAGCCGATGCATTTTTTTTATGCCAGCTATGAGTGGTTTTCTCGTAGATGGCGCATCGAGCGGAACCATTGCCTTTTGAATATCCTCTTTAAGTGTTTGTTCAAAAAGATCGCTTTTCATCTTTTTGAACAATCACGAAGCAATGAGTGGAGCCGATGCATTTTTTTTATGCCAGCTATGAGTGGTTTTCTCGTAGATGGCGCATCGAGCGGAACCATTGCCTTTTGAATATCCTCTTTAAGTGTTTGTTCAAAAAGATCGCTTTTCATCTTTTTGAACAATCACGAAGCAATGAGCCATTCCAGTCATAACCTTTTTTTTCTTGCATACGTTTGTGGTACAGGGATGCTTGTCTGGGGAGGAGCTGAAATGAGTAAAAATCCAGTGTATCAGCGGATGATGCGACTGGGCGTTGTCTTCACATGGGCAGCCCTCATCATGCTGAGTATTTACATCTTAACCGTCTATTTATACCCCTTTTTGATCGGTCTTTTGATCTCCTTTCTGTTATTGCCGATCGTTAATTTTATCGAGCGGATCTTTTCCTGGAAAAGGTCGGTAGCCGTTCTGTTTGTTATTGCTTCCTTTGTGTTGATGTTTTCCGCCGGGGTTACTTTACTCGTTGCGGAAATTGTTGCTGGGCTCGGCTATTTAAAAAAAGAACTGCCCCATTATATTGAGGATGGCTTCGAACGTCTACACCAGTGGTTCGATGCAACAGTCATGCCGTTTTATGAAAGTTTACTGGCTTTTACTTCTCGGCTGAATCCTGAGCAGCAATCCACTCTCGATCATTCTCTCGAAACGCTGCTTAGCGATATAAGCGCACACGCCGGAACGATCGTGCAGCATCTCCTGAACGGCATTGCCGATTTCCTGCTTTCACTTCCGAATATGATGACAATTATGTTTTTCGCGTTATTAGGTGCTTTTTTTATCACAAAGGATTGGCCAGTCATGGCGCAGTGGCTGGAAATCCGTACGCCGAACCGGGTAAAGCGGCTGTCATCGAAATTAACCGAGCAATGGAAGCTTGCAATCAGAGGTTACATTTTGGCACAGCTTGTATTAGTGATGATGACCGGCATCATCGTGCTCATCGGCTTGCTGATTATCAATGTTGAATACGCTGTTACAACCGCACTGCTGATTGCTCTGATTGATTTATTTCCTTACTTGGGGACGGGGCTTGTATTTATTCCATGGGTTATCTATGCTTTTATTTCCGGTCACTGGAACTTGTCCATCGGCTTATCGATACTGTATGCCATCGTGATTATTCAACGCCAGTTTTCTGAACCAAAGGTCATGTCAAGGCATATGGGCATTCCTCCTTTGGCACTCCTGATCACATTATTTGCGTGCTATCAGCTGTTTGGTGTCCTTGGCCTGCTGTTTGGACCGGCATTGCTTATCTTTATCCAATCCTTTATCCGTGCGGGAGTCATTGACGAAATCACTGCATATATAAAAGGGGCGCCGCGTTGAATAGCTGCGCCCGTACCAGACCAGTTTTCTGTCCATTCCATCGCTTATGCCGCCTATCGACAAAAACGCCCGCTCAACGGCGATGATTATAAAAAATGATGTTGCCGGAGCGGATCATCCGTTCAAACAGCCTGCTTAAAAAAGCTTTGACAATGGCTCTTGTCTGCGGAATAAGCAAGAAAAACCCAAAAGCGTCAGTAATAAATCCAGGAGTCAGCAGCACAACGCCGCCCACAAGGATACAGATTCCGTCCAGCAAAACACCGCCCGGCACCTGGCCCTGGGCAGCTTGCAGCTGTGCGGTTCGCAGCGCGTTTAGCCCTTCTTTTTTGGCAAGCGCAGCCCCGATGACCCCCGTTAATATGATCAGAACAATTGTTGCCGGAACACCGATATAATTGCCTGACAGGATGAGTAGCCATATTTCCAAAGCAGGAACGATAATTAATAAAAGGAGTATCAGTTTACCCATAGCCGGACCTTCTTTCTGCTGTCTACAAGCTGACCTTTGTTAATACTATATGTGCGTGTTCATATCCTCTATATGATATGCTACTTTTGCATCGGAAACAAGTCAAAACAAAAGCGATGTGTTCCATAAAGGAAAAGGGCATCTTACGGGAGCGTGTTACCCGTTGAGATACCCTTGGTTTTTGCAGCTCCAGCAGCTTACAGCACGCTGGCCTGTCCTTTGTATATGTTGCCGCGTCGACCGTCTACGGTCACTTCATCACCGTCGCGGAAAATAGATGTGGCATTTTCCACCCCGACGATAACCGGGATACCGAGGCTCAACCCGACAACAGCGGCGTGGGAAGTTAATCCTCCCTGTTCCGTAATGACTGCGCCAGCTTTTTCAAAAGCTTCCATCATGTCGCGGTCTGTATTCGTTGTTACAAGTATGTCCCCGCTGTTCATTTTCTTCAAAGCATCATCAGCATTTTGCGCTACGACAGTTCGACCGGAAGCTGTTTTTCTCCCGATACCTTGTCCTTTTGCCGCTACTTCGCCCACCAAATGTACTTTCATTAAGTTCGTTGTTCCTTTCTCGCCAACCGGAACTCCTGCAGTAATAACAACGAGATCGCCGCGGTTAATCACACCGGATTGTAAAGCGCCGTCAACCGTCAGCTTTAATAAATCATCCGTGGATTCGGCTTTTTTCCCGATATACGGATAAACGCCCCATACTAAAGCAAGCGCTCTGCTCACATGCTCATCGCTGGTAAAAGCGACGATCGGAGCTTGCGGACGGTATTTGGCTATCATTTTCGCTGTATGACCGCTTTCCGTCGCCGACAAAATCGCTGCCGCGTTCAAGTTCAATGCTGTATGCGCCACGGACTGACTGATCGCATCGGTAATCGTGTGCTCGCTTTCTTCGCTACGCTTTCTCAGAACATCCTTTGCTTTCAATGCTGTTTCCGTTTTTAAAGCAATATTGCGCATTGTTTCCACGGATTCCACCGGGTATTGGCCTGCTGCCGTTTCCCCTGAAAGCATAATCGCATCGGTACCGTCAAAAATCGCGTTGGCCACATCGCTTGCTTCCGCGCGAGTCGGGCGCGGATTACGTTGCATGGAGTCCAGCATCTGCGTTGCCGTAATGACCGGCTTGCCCTGCTTATTGCATTTTTTGATCAGCTGCTTTTGAACAAGAGGCACATCTTCCGCCGGGATTTCCACTCCCAAGTCACCGCGGGCAACCATCAGTCCGTCGGAAACTTCCAGGATCTCATCGATGTTATCCACGCCTTCCTGGTTTTCAATCTTCGGGATAATTTGAATGTGGGCAGCTTGATGCTTGTCCAGCAACTCCCTGATTTCCAGGATATCAGACGCTCTGCGCACAAACGAAGCAGCGATAAAATCAACATCCTGTTCTATACCGAACACAATATCGTTTGCATCTTTTTCTGTGATTCCAGGAAGATTGACACTCACTCCCGGCACGTTGACACCTTTTTTATTTTTCAGCGTTCCGCTGTTGATAATCTGTGTTGTGATTTCGCCATCGCTGATTTCCGTTACTTTCAGCTCAATCAAGCCGTCATCCAGAAGGATCGTTGACCCTTCTTCGACATCATTGATTAAACCAGGGTATGTAACAGAAAATTTCTCCGCCGTTCCCACCACTTCGGTCATCGAAATTTTCACGAATTCTCCCTGAACAAGCTCTACTTCGCCACCTTCTACCGTTTGCGTGCGAATTTCCGGACCTTTTGTATCTAAAAGAATAGCAACGTTTTTCCTCAGCTCTTTTGCCGCTGCACGGATGTTGCGAATTCGCGCCCCGTGTTCCTCATAATCACCGTGGGAAAAATTCAATCGTGCCACGTTCATGCCTGCCGAGATCAGCGCTTTTAGTTTTTCTACCTTTTCGCTTGCTGGACCAATCGTACATACTATTTTTGTTTTTCTCACTTAAGTAATCCTCCTCTGGAATAGTAAAGCGGTTAAATTTTATGATCAATTCTTTTATCGGCTGTATTTCTGCATAGGAAAGCCAGGACAAAGATTCTATGTCCCAGCAACCAGTATAGGCTCAATAATCAGAACATATAATTCCCAATGAACCTGATAAAAGAACGATTTTCGTTAACTTTTGCTTAAATCGACAGCTCTTTTGACAGAGCATACATTTTAGGGTCGATTGTATGCTTGCGGGAAAGGGCTTCATCTATATCATGATATACAAGTTCATTTTTTTCAATACCTACCATGACCCCGGCCTTTCCTTCCATCAACAATTCGACAGCATATGCGCCTAAGCGGCTGGCGAGGACACGGTCATTTGCAGTCGGTGATCCGCCACGCTGGATGTGCCCGAGAACAGTGACCCTCGTTTCCATGTTTGTCTGTTCCTGAATTTTCTTACCGATTTCCACACCTGAGCCAACGCCTTCCGCAACAACGATGATGCTGTGCTTTTTGCCCCGCTCATGCCCGCGCTTTAGTCGGGCGATAATTTCATCCATATTGTATGTTTCTTCCGGAATCAAAATTGTCTCGGCTCCGTCTGCCAATCCGGACCACAGGGCAAGATCTCCTGCATCCCGGCCCATCACTTCAATGACGTATGTACGCTCATGGGAGGTCGCCGTATCACGGATTTTATCGATGGCATCGATAACCGTATTCAGCGCCGTATCAAAGCCGATAGTGAAATCCGTACCTGGAATATCATTATCGATCGTTCCCGGTATACCGATGGTAGGATAGCCGTGCTCAACAAGCTTCTTTGCTCCTTGGAAAGAACCGTCGCCGCCGATGACCACAAGCGCTTCAATACCAAATTTTCTCAATTGTTCGATCCCTTTCATCTGGCCTTCCAGCGTTTTAAACTCTTCACAGCGGGCCGTGTAGAGCATTGTTCCGCCACGATGAATGATGTCCCCTACCGAGCCGATTTCCAGCTTTTTAATATCGCCGTTGATCAGTCCCGAATATCCGTAATATATACCATAAACTTCTAAGTTGTGGTAGATAGCCTTCCGGACGACGGCGCGAACCGCTGCATTCATTCCGGGAGAATCTCCGCCGCTTGTAAGAACTCCGATACGTTTCATTAGTCCATCTTCTCCTCTTCGAAAATCATCCTTATGTATTTTAATATGTGTTAAAAATACCATTTTCATTTATTAAAAACAACAGACATCCATATGAAAATAAAAGAGCTTTCCCGAATCAGGGAAAGCGGTATACCTTATTTCATCGCAATGGCACCGTTTACATGGGTATATTCTCCAATATTCTTAAATTTTTCGTAACGTTTTAAAACCAAATTTTCTCCCGATTTTTTTTCCAATTCCTGTAATGATCGACTTATTGCCTTCCGGATTTCGTTCGCCTGAAATTCCACATCACGGTGAGCTCCACCACGGACTTCCGGGATCATTTCATCGATCAGCTGTAATTCTTTTAAATCCGGAGCAGTAATTTTCATCGTTTCCGCAGCTTTTTTCGCCAGTGAGGCATCTTTCCAAAGCAAGGCCGCTGCTCCTTCAGGAGAAATAACGGAATAAGTGGCGTTTTCCAACATCATGATCCGATCGCCGACGCCAAGGGCGAGTGCCCCGCCGCTTCCGCCTTCACCAATCACCACACAAACAATCGGCACTCTTAAGCCGGCCATTTCCAGCAAATTTCGCGCGATCGCTTCGCTTTGCCCCCGTTCTTCCGATTCGATTCCCGGATCCGCGCCTTTTGTATCGATAAAGCAAATAATCGGCCGGCGAAATTTTTCAGCCTGTTTCATGAGACGGAGAGCTTTCCGATAGCCTTCCGGATGCGGCATTCCGAAGTTGCGCTTTATATTTTCCTTCGTATCTTTTCCGCGCTGATGACCGATGATCGTTACCGGCTTTCCTTCAAACTTGCCGACACCGCCTACGATTGCTTTGTCGTCCCCGTACAAACGATCACCGTGTAATTCAATAAAGTCGGTAATCAAATACTTGATGTAATCAAGCGTCGTCGGGCGTTTGCTGTGACGCGCAATTTGCACTCTTTCCCAAGGGTTCAAATTCCCGTAAATATCCTTTTCCAGTTGCTCAAGACGAGCCTCTAATTTTTCAATTTCACCGGATAAGTCAATCTCCTTTTCTGCGGTGAATGCTTTCAGCTCATTGATTTTGTTTCGTAGTTCCACAATCGGCCGTTCAAAAGGCAATTGATCCATCCTTATCTCTCCTTACCTGTCATCGGGGCATGCAGCTCCAATAATGTTCCTAACGTGTTGCGCAGTTCGTGGCGATGGACAACAAGGTCCAGCTGTCCGTGCTCCAAAAGGAATTCTGCCGTCTGAAAATCATCCGGCAGCTTCTGGCGGATCGTCTGTTCAATGATCCGTCTGCCGGCAAAACCGATAAGTGCGCCCGGCTCCGCAATATTGATATCGCCGAGGGAAGCAAAGCTCGCCGACACCCCGCCAGTCGTCGGATGCGTCAACACGCTGATAAACAATTGCCCGCGTTCGTGAAGCTGGTTCAAAGCGGCGCTTGTCTTTGCCATTTGCATCAGGCTGAACACACCTTCCTGCATCCTTGCTCCGCCGGAAGCAGCAAACAGGATAAACGGTTTGTCCTCACTGATCGCATGCTCGATCGCCCGGGTAATTTTTTCCCCGACGACCGATCCCATACTTCCCATTCGAAACCGGGAATCCATTACGCCTATCACTGTATGTATTCCGTTGATCGTCCCTTCGCCGGTAACCACCGCTTCATTCAGCTTCGTTTTTTCCCGGTCGAGAGCGGATTTTTCCGGATAAGAAGGGAATTGCAGCGGATCTTTGGCAATCATTCCGGCGTCAAATTCTACAAAACTGCCTTCATCAAGCGTGAATTCCACTCGCTCATAAGCAGGCAAACTGTGATGATGCTGGCAGCCTTCACAAACCATTTGTGCCTTGCGCAATTCTTTTGTATACATGATCGTCTTGCATTTTGGACATTTCGTCATTAATCCTTCAGGAACTTCCTGCTTTGCCTGTTCGGAAGGAATTGTAGCATACCTTTTCTTTTTCGAAAAAATATCCCTTAACACATTCTCACCTCTTTAGCTTAGTTCGTTTTAAGAGGATGTTCAAAAAGTCCAGGAAACAATATTCCCTCCTTGTTGAACACACACTAAAAATGCTTTGACATTCTAAAAACATATAAGTGCAATTGTATTACAAAAAAATGTTCAAAAAAGTCCTGATCACATTGCCGGCAAGTCGCTTCGCTGCGTTATCCCTCCGCAGTTCACGGAAGTTTTATTGTTCACGACTTACGTCCGGCGATCTTTCCGATGCTGTTTTCCGGTTTTGAACGGATAAATTTGTTTCATCATACCACCAATAGCCCAATAAATACAAGGCAGTCGGCCGCAGCATGTCCCGATAGGATTCGACTAGAAGCGACTGTTTTCCAAATGATTCCTCAGCGCCTTGACAGCCTTTTCTTCCGCATTCTCTTCCAGTGCCTGCACTATTCTCTCGTGCTCGCGTATGGAATGATCAGGTCTTCCTTGCCTCGACAACGATTTTTCCAGCGCTGCCTTGCTGTATTCCACCAGCGGCTGCCAGATGCAAAGCATTACCCTGTTGTGACTGGATTCGACAAGCGTTTTATGAAATAAATAATCTTCTTCAACAGGAAGCACGCCTTCCAACCACCTGTTATAAGATTGTTCGAGCAAATGTTTTAACGATGTCAACTGTTCTCCGGTAATTCGTCTGCTTGCCAGCCGAACAGCTTCCACTTCAATAATTTTTCTCGCTTCCATAATGTCCTGTCCCGCTTTCGGATCTCTTAAAAAAAAGCTGGCCAAAACACCGGCAAGACGGTGCCCACCGGATTCCTGAATAAAGGTTCCACCACCTTTTTTTGTTTTAATAAGATCCAACAATTCCAGCGCGCGCAATGCTTCGCGGACGGATGATCGCCCCACTTTCAGCCTCTCGGCCAGCTCTCTCTCAGACGGCAGTTTATCCCCCGGCTGCAAATGATCGTCGTGGATGATCCTGTCAATTTCATTGACTATATACAAAAACAGTTTGCTTGTTGATTTTTCCATCTTTTAACCTCATTCAAATAAATCATGTGTTCACGGTTGTGCAACGAAGAAGAAGTTCAGAGAACGACAAACGTTCTTGTAAATCTCTGAACTTCCATCATTTAATCATTTACAGACTTATTTTATTCGATGCTCGATAATTCCCGCGTTTTTTTCTCTACTGCAGCTGCGTCCACCTTGCGTCTTGCTACTCCTGTATCCATGGCTGCCTGCGCGACACTTCTCGCAACAGCCGGGGCAACGCGCGGATCAAAAGGAGCCGGGATGACATAATCCACATTCAGTTCCTTCTCATCAATCAATTCAGCAATTGCCTTTACTGCGGCAATTTTCATTTCTTCGTTAATATGCGTTGCATACACATCAAGAGCACCTCGAAAGATTCCTGGAAATGCCAGTACATTATTGACCTGGTTCGGAAAGTCCGAACGTCCGGTTCCAATGACGCTTGCCCCGGCTTCTTTCGCGTCTTCCGGCATGATTTCAGGAACAGGATTGGCCATGGCAAAAATAATCGGATCCGGGTTCATGCTTGCCACCATTTCCTTTGTCATTGCGCCGGCAACGGACACGCCGACAAATACGTCCGTCCCTTTTATTACTTCCTCCAGGCTTCCCTCTTTTCGCCCGCGGTTTGTAATCAGTGACAGTTCATGCTTGAAATCATTCATTCCGTATGTCCTACCTTCGAAAATGGCGCCTTTGGAGTCACACAGGATGAAGTCCTTGCATCCCATGCTTTTCAACAGCTTCATAATCGCAATTCCTGCCGCGCCGGCCCCGTTGATGACGACTTTGATTTCCTGCATGGATTTGCCCGTTATTTTCAAAGCGTTGATCAAGCCGGCGGCTGTGACGATGGCCGTACCGTGCTGATCGTCATGGAATACCGGAATATTCATTTCTTTTTTCAACCGTTCTTCAATTTCGAAGCACTTAGGCGCGGCGATATCTTCCAGATTAATGCCGCCAAACGTCGGCTCCAGCAATTTAACCGTTTCAATGATTTTGTCGGTGTCTTCCGTATTTATGCAGATCGGGAAGGCATCAACGCCTGCAAAGGATTTGAATAATACAGCTTTTCCTTCCATCACCGGCATGGCTGCCTCCGGTCCGATGTTTCCCAACCCTAAAACAGCAGTTCCATTTGACACAACTCCAACCATATTTCCCTTCACTGTGTATTCGTAAACTGTCTGCGGATCTTCGAAAATTTCTTTGCAAGGTTCTGCTACTCCTGGTGAATAAGCTAACGACAAATCTCGCGCATTACGGACAGGGACTTTTGATTTTGTTTCCAGTTTCCCTTTATTCATCCGGTGCATATGTAATGCCTCTTCATACAATGTCGTCACATTCCCCACTCTCCCTTTTTCTATTGATAAGTGGTCAGACCACTTTAGCCAATCCTTATTATACCAAAATCATCGCTGTTTGTTTACCTCTGCTCGCTGTTTTACACAGCTTTTTCGAAACTCCGGGACTTTTGAATGGACGAATACGCATTTGAAGAGGGGGTTTATCTGCGCGATTTCAAAAATACATTTTCCTGTCCTAGGAGCCCTTTCAGCTTTAACAGCAGCTTCTCCTCCCCCGATACGTTCCACATTTCCGACAGATGCATCGCTTTATTCGCATGCTCATAAAACAGCACGACAGGCACGTCTCCCGGATCGTCTTGCAGCAATTTCTTCAGTTGTGTCAAGCTGCCTTTTTTTTCATGAAAGTAGGTAATTTTTAAATATAGCACCGGCTGCTGCTTTTGCTGCTCTTTTTTCTCTAATGCGGAAACGGAAGTGCATTTTTCCAGAATTAATTTTCTTTCTCCGCCATGCTCCTGTAGCTTGCCTTCGATAAAAAGCAGTTCACCTTTGTGAAATTTCGTTTTAAATGCCTGATATGATTCAGGGAAAACCGTCACATCGATATCGCCTGTTTCATCGGATAATTTGAGAAAAGCCATCTGCTGCTTTTTTTTCGTCTGAATTGTCTTCACTTTTTCCACCAGCCCGGCAATTCTTATCCGGTCATCATGTGCTTTTTCCGCTTTCCCTTCCATGATTGTCGCCCGTCTGTATTGTTTTATAACAGGCAAATATGTTTCAACAGGATGCCCGGAAGCATAGAAGCCGAGCACTTGTTTTTCGAAATCCAAAAGCTCTGCTTCCGACAGCGGAGGGACGCTGATATATTCAGGCTCGGTTGCTTCATCAATGAACAGCTCTGTCTGTCCTTCCGTCTGATGAAGGCGCATGGATTCACCGTATTCCATCGCTATTTCTGTGCTTGCCAGCAGCTGAGCGCGGTTCTCATGAAGTGGATCCAGCGCGCCTGCAGCAATCATGCTATCGATCGCCCGCTTGGGCAATAGTTTTCCAGGTATTCGCGTACAAAGGTCAAACAAGCTTGTAAATGGGCGGAGGTTTCGTTCTTTCACCATTTCTTTCACTGCCGGAGTACCAACATTTTTAATCGATTCCAAGCCGATCCAAATTTCTCCGTTTTTGACAGTGAAGTTCCCTTCACTTTCCACTATGGATGGAGGGTGAACTGTCAACCCTTTTCTGCGCGCTTCCGCCACATACTCCCCGAGCTTTTCCTGATAGTGAACGACCGTTCCCATCAACGCGCACATAAATTCCAACGGAAAATTTGCTTTTAAGTAAGCCAGCTGATACGCAACAATACTGTAGGCTACCGCATGACTTCTGTTGAAGCCGTAGTCGGCAAACCTTACTATTAAATCATATACCTGCCCTGCTTCTTCCGTGCTGTATCCTTTTTTAACAGCTCCTTCTGTAAATTGCTGACGTTTTTCCTCGAGTACTTCCCGCTTCTTTTTTCCCACCGCTCTCCGGAGAATATCTGCTTCCCCCAAAGAAAAACCGGCCATTTTTGATGCGATCTGCATGATTTGTTCCTGATAAATGAGCACGCCGTAGGTCGGCTCAAGGATTTCCTGCAAATGCACATGCGGATAAGAAACGGTCTCTTCTCCGTGCTTGCGGCGGATATATGTCGGGATGTTTTCCATCGGTCCCGGACGATATAAGGCATTAACCGCCACGATATCTTCAAAATCCGTCGGCTTCAGCCGTCGCAGGACGCCTTTCATTCCGGCGGATTCCAACTGAAAAACCCCGCTTGTGTCTCCTTTTCCGAGCAATGCGAACGTAGCGGGATCATCGAAGGGGATAGCAGCCAAAGATAATTTTTTGGCATGATTTTTTTCGATGAGCTGCAGTATCTTTTGAATAAAGCTTAAATTTCTCAATCCGAGAAAGTCCATTTTCAATAATCCGAGCGTCTCTAAATCCCCCATTGGATACTGAGTTAAATGCAGGCCGTCGTTTCCTTCCTGCAACGGAACAATGTCCGTTAACCGGTTTTTGTTCATGACGATTCCCGCCGCATGAACGGAAGAATGCCGCGGCAGCCCTTCCAAATGTTTCGCAATGCCAATCAATTCGGCGAGCTTATCGTTTTGCTGGATCATTTCTTGTACGCCAGAAGACTCGCTGATTGCGGCAGTCAGTGTGATACTCGGCCGCGACGGGATATTTTTCGCCAGCCTGTCAATGATCGCAAGCTCAATATCAAGGACGCGTCCCACATCGCGGATCACCGCTTTTGCCGCCAGCGTTCCGAAAGTAATGATTTGCGCCACATGCTCCCGGCCGTATTTGCTTTTCACATAATGAATCACCTCATCGCGGCGATCATCTTGGAAATCTATATCAATATCTGGCATCGAAACTCGTTCCGGATTCAAAAAGCGTTCAAACAGCAATCCGTACTTTAGCGGATCGACCTTCGTGATGCCGAGAACGTACGCCACGATGGAGCCTGCGGCTGAGCCCCTTCCCGGGCCTGTTACTATCCCTTGCCGGGCGGCAAAGTTCATAAAATCGGCAACAATCAGGAAATAATCCTCGTAGTTCATCTCGGAAATAACATCAAGCTCGCAATTTAATCGTTCCCATACTTCGTCAGCAGGCTGCCGATATTTTTCGTCAACGCCTTTTTCGCAAAGCTGTCTCAAATATTCCTTTGCCGGCTTTTGATCATCAGTGGGGTATTCCGGCAGTTCCACCTTTCCTGTTTTCAGTTCGAATCGGCAGGCAGCTGCGATTTGTTCCGTTGCAGCAATCGCCTGAGGCCAAGCTTGAAACAGCTCTTCCATTTCCGCTGCGGATTTCAAATAATATTCTTCCGAGCTATATTTGGAAGGAATCTCATTTAATGTCAGTCCGAGACGAATTCCTTGAATTACACGGTGGGCAGCCATTTGCTCCCGCTCGATAAAATGAACATGGTTGCTCGCAACAACGGGTACGTCGTTCGTCTTCAGCCATTCCGATATTTTCAGCAACTTCTCTCTGTCCGCGGGACGCCAATGATTTTGAATTTCTAAGTACACATTTTCCTCGCCAAAAATGGTTCGGAGCCATTGAAAGTGCTGAAAGGCTTCGGAAGCCCGGCCTTGATTTATCAAGTTTTGCACCAGTCCGTCCTCAAACGGAATAATCGCGATGATGCTGTTGCTATCGGCGGTTAACTCGGAAGGAGTGACATACGGTCCGAAGCGCGACGATTTCTCATGTGCTCTCGTCGTTAGTTGTGTCAAGGCACGATAGCCGTTATTGTTTTTAGCCAGCAGCACAATCCGGTTGTCCTCGTTATCTTTCGCAGGCTCCCCATCTTCTGAATATGCTAATTCCACTCCGATGATCGGTTGGATGCCATGCTCTCTGCACGTTTGATAAAACCGGACAACACCATACATCGCATCAATATCTGTCAATGCAAGGGAATGAAAACCCCGGAGTTTTGCCTCGCGGACCAATCTATCTATTTTAGCGACACTACGCAACAAGCTGTACTCACTATGCACGTGTAAATGGACAAATGACATGTGCTTCCCCGGAACGAAATTCTTGATTTCCACTCCAGGATGACACCTCCTTATGGTATGTTTCCCGCACTTTTTGAACTTCAACTTTCACTATAGGTTCAAAAAGGAGGACATCACAGAGACAAGAAGATCGAGGCGCGGCAGGCTCGAGCAGCACAGCGTACATGGATACGTACGTGAGCAGCGGAGAGGCAACGCAACGATGAGATTCGCAGGCTCTGTTTCCCGCACTTTTTGAACTTCAACTTTAATATTCATTATACCAAACGCTAGTTCGCAAAGAAAACAAAGCTTCTTTGAGGGCTGGCATGAGGCGTTTCCTAACGTTTTTACCGGGGGGATTTTTCGATGTGTTACTGCCTCTGTTTGATACTATTGTTTGATGCTTTTGGATACGGATTCGGGACGGAAGAGACTCATTCGAGAGTCATGGTGTCCCGAATGCGCCGGGTTCGGGACGGAAGCGACTTCGATGAGTGATACTTTTGACGCGATTCGACCTTCATTTTGTCCTCATCAACGCTCCTTGAGGACATTTTGATACGCTTCAGGCACAATTAGCTTCTATTTGAAGTTACCTTACGTCTGATTCCTCAGCAACTTTCAGGCGTGATCAACTCTTTTTTGTTATCAAACGGCGGCTCCACGACACTTTCGAGCATCCCAAAGCTTGTTATTCGTTACCCTACGGCAACTCCGAAATCTGCCTGTTTAACACAAGCATTACTCTGTTATAAATAGCACTGTGTAGGAAAATCCGTCGTCCGCACTGCCGTTCATCTCCACTGTATTCCCGTACTGGTCTTTAATCGCCGCTTTCCCGCGTCGAACCGCATGGTAGTATTGGTCGTCCGCTTTTAAAAGGGCATGCTTTAACGTAGCGCCTGAAAACAGCTGCACTTCCTTCCCGTTTACAAAAACTTTCATCGCTTTTTCGCTCCTTTCTCCAGCCTTCCGATTTCTTCTGCATGTCACTTTGACACACAAAACTTCATCCCCGTACTTTTTAGGGCTGTCTTCATTCTTTTAAGCATAAAAATGAATATGTCTGTTTATTTACAATAAGTTAACATTAACTTCAACTACTTCTGCTAGAATGATCGTGTAGTCTCTTTTCAGATTGAGAGATACTGCAGCAGAAAATCATTCCACCTTCACCTATGACCAATGTATTTCCATGTTTGTGAAAGAGACAAACTATCTTTCCAAGGAGGCGGCATATGTATTTTACAAGGAAAAAATGGGCAAGGGCAATCAGCTTATTGTTGATCTTATCTTTCGTTTTCTCAACTTTAACACCGCTTACTGCGACAGCTTCTGCATCAGGTGATGAAGAAGTAATGACCGTTGCGGAAGCCGTTGCCAGCAACGACGGGATCGGCACAGTAGAAGGCTATGTTGTCGGACATACAGTGAATGCGAATCAATACAATTTTGCAGCTCCGTTTGCAAACGATTTTAATTTATTGCTGGCAGACAGTCCAGAGGAACGGGACAGTGACAAATTATTGCATGTTCAAATAACCTCCGGCTTCAGAAGTGAATTTGGCCTCCAGACAAACCCGGAGATGATTGGTGAAAAAATTCGGGTAACCGGCAGCCTCGAAAGCTATTATACAAAAGCAGGTCTAAAAGCACCGGCTTCCATGACATTTGTTCATCCCCAGGATCCCGGTACACCTGATGAACAGGAAGCGGCCCCGATTGCCGATGTTCGCACACTCGGAAGCGGCGCTGAGGTCACGGTAAGGGGAATCGTCACCACTGTTCCCGGCTCCTGGGGCGGCAACGGTTTTTACCTACAGGACGATACAGCAGGAGTGCATGTGTTTGGCTCCAGTGACGTGAAACAAGGAGACGAAGTCATTCTTACCGGAGAAACCGGGGAATACAATGGAGAATTTCAAATTAGCAACCTCTCCAGTGTCACTGTTATAGGAGAAGGGGCACTGCCTGATCCAATCATCGTCTCTCCATCTCAAATCCACCAGCAGACCCAAGGACAGCTGGTGACAATCGAAAATGCCAAAATACAGAACTTGACAAGCGTTAACTCCTATGGAACGTTTGAATTTTCTGCAGCTTCCGGAGGCGAGAATGTCTTAGTACGAGTGGACAACCGCACCGGTCTCATTTTTGATGATTTTTCCTTCCAGAACGGGGATGTCGTACATATTACCGGTATTGCCAGCGTATATAACGGAACATATCAATTGAAACCACGCGGCGTGGATGACATCCTCCCTGGGGAAGCGGGCGTGCCTGATCCGGACGAACCACCCCTTGATGACGATATGCTGGAACTGACAATCCTTCACACAAATGATATTCACTCAAGAATTGACGGCCTCGGAAAATCAGCAGCATACATTAACAAAGAAAGACAAGCTGCAGCAAACGCTCTGTACTTAGATGCCGGCGATATTTTCAGCGGCTCACCGGTCAATGATATTAACTTAGGTGTACCGATTGTCCAGATCCTGAATGAGATGGAACTGGATGCCATGGCGATCGGAAACCACGAGTTTGATTATGGACAGGGGGTTTTTGCCGAGCGGGTAACGGACTCCTCTTTCCCGTGGTTGAGTGCCAACATGCTTGTTGATCCGGATATTGCCATCGAGCAGCCGGATCCGTATACGATTTTTTCCTTCGATGATTTTGACGTGGCAGTATTCAGTTTGACGCAAAACCCACCAGCTACCGCTCCCGGTGGGATTGTCGGCATCGAGTTTCTTGATTATGTCGATACCGCCCTCCAGTATAAAGAAGAGCTGGAGGCACAGGCAGACATCATTATCGCTTTAACACATATCGGTTATGGGGACGACCGCAGTTTGGCACAAGCTGTTGACTATTTTGATGTCATCATCGGCGGGCACTCCCATACAGTATTAAACACACCTGCTGTGGTGAATGGAACGCCGATCGTCCAGGCTGGAAGCTATGGCAGCCATGTCGGCAAGCTTCAGATTTCCATTGATCCCGATTCCAAAGAAGTTGCCACCGTCTCCGGAGAGTTACAGCGAATCGATGCGCTTACGGAAACGGATCCCGATGTCCAGGAAATCATTGATTATTGGAACGGACAAATGGAGGATATTTTAAATATCGTTATCGGGGAATCGGACACCGGTTTATCCCGTGACGGCAGATTCGATGGCGATGCACCGCTGGGAAACTTTTGGACGGATGCGATGAGATATATTGCAGATGCGGACATTGCCTTTACGAATAACGGAGGCATTCGCGATTCCATTGCTCCTGGTGAAATAACCGTCGGTGATATTTACCGAATTGAACCTTTCGATAACCAGATTATGCTCATTGAAATGACAGGCCGAGCGATAAAAGATGTCCTGGCGTTCTCGTATTCCCGCGAAGGACGCAATCAAATCGATCTGCAGACATCAGGTTTACATTATACTGTTTTAACAAACGCCAGCGGGCAGTATTCCGATGTGATCATGACGATCGGCGGGCAGCCTCTTGATCTGAATGAAACGTATCGCGTAGCCGTTGCAGACTACATCGGCACAGGCGGTTCAGGCTACACTTTCGACGGGGATGTTATCTACGGTGCTGTTGCCCCGATGACGACCGCGATGATTGATTTTGCCGAATATTTATCCTCCCAGGGGCAAAAGCTCAATTACTCTTCGGAAGGAAGAATTACCGTAGAAGTGGATCCTGAGGCAGAGGAACCGACCGGTGAGGTTATCGGTTCCACCATCAGCGGATTATACAGCGCGAACAAAATTTATATGGACGCCGGTCTCGGAAATTTGTACGCAGATGCTGTCAGAGCAGCCGGAAACACGGATATCGGGCTGTTAAACGGAAGCTCTGTCACCGGCAATATTCCGCCGGGAAACATTGCGGCAGAACAAATTCAGGCTCTTGATGTTTATCAAAATAAAATCGTTGTCGTTGAAGCCAGCGGGGCAACAATCAAAGAGATGATTCTCAGCCAGTCCAATTACTACCGTACAGTGGATCTGCAGGCATCAGGCTTGATCTACACGCTTGTAAAGGATACAGGAAGCCAGACATTCAACGATATTCGCATCTTTTTGGAGGACGGCACTCCATTAATGGATGAAGAGGCGTACACCGTCGCATATAATGACTACATGCACGGCGGATACTACAATCTTGGCAGCAACGTCATTGCTGATGAGCTTGGGCTCGTCTGGGAAGCCGTTGCCGAATTTATACGCACCAGCGCCTCCCCGATCGATTATACAGAAGGGGAACGGATATCCGTAGAGATCATCGCCCAACCAGTCTTGGAAAATAACAAAGTCATCCTCCCGAACACCGATATTGCCCGAACCATGAAAGGAAGCACCTTGGTAATCGATGTCTCATCTGCTGTTTTTGCTAATACAACGGAAATTTTCTTTACCGCCGAACAGATTGCCACCCTCAGGGAAAACAATGTTACTCTAAGGATTATCGTCGGCGAAGCACTGTTGACTATTCCTGCAAGCATCTTTGGAGAAGGAGAGGTCACGTTTACTTTTGTGAAAGTTCCCGATGAAGAATTGGATGAACAAGCGGTTGAAAAGCTTGGAAAGCTTGTGAGCTCCATTTATGACTTCACCATCACACAGGCCGGGGAAATGATCTCAGATTTCGGCCAGGAGTTCATTGAACTGAGCTTTGCCGTCAATACCGCCCTTGTGGAAAAAACGGAACATCTCAGCTTCCGATACTTTGATGAGTCTGACGGACAATGGCAGGAGATACCGGGAATGTATCAAGACGGTTGGATGCACGGCTTCACCTCTTACTTCAGTATGTTTGCTGTGTTTGAAGTGGCTGAGTCAGACGAGACGGTAGATCCGGAATTGCCCGGTGATGAAGAAGAGAATCCGAAACAGCCCAGTGACGGAGACAACGATCCGGAGCAGCCGGCGAACAACAACGATGATAATCGTGATGATAACGATGATAATGGAGGAAATCGCGGTTCAGACAGCGGGTCTGCAGGTGGAAATAATGAAACAGAAAGCAAGCTGCCTGTTACGGCAACAAGCATGTTCCAACTGTTTCTCATTGGTACACTTGTCCTCTTCGGCGGCGCCGTGATGCTGGCGGCTCATTACAGAAAAAAACGTTTTGTATAATTAAATGGAACAGAGTGGTAAGGTGTCATTTTTGACCGACTTTACCACTTGTTTTTATATGAAAAACACATTGTTCGCATATCTTCCGGATGTTGTCCATAAAAATGTACAAACGGGCAACGACAGAAGGAGGAAACACAGATGGATAAAGACTTTGCCGCTACCCTCATCATTGATTACTTTGTGGCATTCGGCGTCATTATCGGCGGGACGATCGTCGGCGGGATCGGAGCGTATTTAATCGGCAAACCTCCGCTTTCTATAATGTATGATTTAGCATCCAGCTTGAAAATATGGGCCCTTGTAGCTGCCATTGGTGGAACATTCGATGCGATTTCCAGCTTGGAGCGGGGCATCTTTGAAGGCACTCACACGGACATCTTCAAAACATTGATGATGATCTTTGCAGCCCTTTCCGGGGCACATACCGGAACTGTCCTCATCCAATGGATTACGCAAGAGGGCTGATATGAGAATCCCCCCGCTTTATCAAGACAAAAGCTGGCAGCGTTTTTTTGCCGGTTTTATTATCGGAATGTTAATCGGCTGGCTGTTTTTTCTGTATCATTTCGGAATGGTGCATGAAAAGCTGATTATGGAAATAAAAGAACAGCAAACAACCATCACTAATCAGGAGGACAGGATTGAAAATTTAACCAAAGAGCAGGATCAGAAAAATGAAGAAATGAAAAAAAGTTTAACGGTACAAGAGATTACCATTACTTTTACCAATGAAAAGGAAGTGAAGCTCAGTGAACTGACACTACAGGAATTGCGGGGATCCATTGAAGGCGAACTGGAACTGATCAGGAATAAAAATATTGAAACCGTGGCCAGTTCCAAGGAACTGTTATTGAAAAGCGTGGAAAATAAAGTGTTTATTATCGGGGACAAGAAATACCGGCTGATCATCGAGCAGCTCATATTATTTACAGAGCTGGAAATGTATTTACGAATTGAGAGCGCAGAATAAAAATGTTGCTATTTTTTGAAAAATACAAAATTCTTCGCAGCACCAATGAATTTTCGGATATAATAAAAGCAGAACGATACGCTAAAATCTTCCGGAGAAAGGTGGAACCGGCTATGAAAGTGATGAGCCGCAGTAAAATAGTAAGGGAAAAGGTTTCAAAAATTCAGGCAGGGTATTCCGCCTATGCGGAAACAAAAGAAGTTTGTGATTTAATAAAAAAAGAATTGGCTTCACTCGGAATTGATGTGATTGAAGATGTTTCCCCTCAAGGACACTGGTTCATTCCTGCCGACAAAGGTTGACTCAAAATGTGCGTGCAATTGTTATTTGTTGCGGGCACTTTTCCTGTTTCCAGTGTCCTTAAGTAAATGAGCACAGTCGGCGGATGTTTTTTGAAGCCCGGCAGCGATGGATTTCTCGCAGTTGGCACAGCTGTTGCATCCAGAATTCAAAACGACACAATTGCCTATATTTCCGCGGTAACAAGCGCCTGAAAGTTACCTCATTTCGTTCTGCAGATGTCATCGAGCTCGGCCAGCAGACGATCGGCTTCTTCCCACGATGTCACATGAGCACCCGATGCCAGCGGATGTCCCCCGCCATGATAGCTGCCGGCCAGCTTGTGTATTTCCGGTCCTTTGGAACGTAGCCTTACCCGGATAACATCCTCCTCTTCCACAAAGAACACCCATGCTTTCAACCCTTCCAGTGTGGAAAAAGCATTGACGATGCTTGCGGCATCCCGGGATGTCACTCCGAATTCCTCCAGCTTTTCCTTTGGCAAATAAACAACTCCCGCTCCTGAAGGACGAACTTCTACTGAAGAAAGAACGTATCCTTCCAAACGGATCACTGCCAATGAAGATGCGTACATTTTGTCATACAGCTCGGAGATAGAAAAGCGATATTGAACAAGTTGTCCCGCCCAAAAAAACGTTTTTTGCGTCGTGCTCGGATATCGGAACCTGCCTGTATCCCCGACGATTCCTCCGTAGAGCAGGCGCGCCGCCTCGTCGGACAGATTTTTTTCAGCTTCGGAAAATTCAGCGGACAATTCACAGATCATTTCACTGGTAGAACTAGCTTCTGTATCCACCCATGATAAATCCCCGTAAGGATCCACCTCGGGATGATGATCGATTTTTATTAAAAATCTTCCCTTTTCGTAGCGGTTGTCATCAATCCGTTCGATATTTGCCGTATCACACACGATGATCAACGATTGCGCAAAAATATTATCGGCAATCTCATCCATCGTCGCCAGAAACGTCAAAGACGGATCATGATCCCCCGCCAAGTATACTTTTTTTTCAGGAAAATGAAGGTTGATCAGTTCCTTCAGTCCTGCCTGCGAGCCATATGCATCCGGATCGGGGCGGACGTGCCGGTGAATAATAATCGAATCCCACGCTTTAATTTTTTCATATATCAGCTTTTTCATTTCTTTGTCTCCTCCGTTCATTCAACTTGAACTTTCCATCCTTAATATGCTACTTTAAGTGAAGAAGTTATCGAGATCGGATGCTTTTTTATTTTCACCGCAAAGGGGCGCTGCCGTTATGTTACTCATCCTTCTGTTCGTCGTTTCATTGGTTTTATACGTCTATTTTAAAGTCGTCCAAGCCCGTGTAAAAGGGCCGCTGGAAAAGGGGTGGTACTCCGCAAAAGGAAGCATCGCCATCGGGATTTTCTTCATTGCTTTCGGCATCAACGCTTATTTGACCTTGGGAACAACCATCGCCGCTTTCGTGGCGCTGCTTTTCGTCGCTTTCGGACTTGCCAATGTCTATTTTGGCTGGAAACAATACCGGAAACTGCTTCCTCTCGCTAGAAAAGAAGTAGAGGAACAAAAAAGAAGCGAGTCCAGCGAAAGCTGATTAGCGATCAATCAATTGCGCCATCAGCATCGCTTTACCGACGATACTGCCTTCGTGAAAAATCTCAACATCAACCTTCCCGAATTTTCGGCCGACTTCCAACACTTTCGGGAAGATCTTAATTTTACTTTCGATCTGGACAGGCTTAATAAAAAAGAGCGTAATGTTTTCAACGACTAAGTCGCCTTTTTTATATTTCCTGAGAACGCGGCTGCCCGCTTCCGTCACGATCGTTGTAATTACTCCGTAGGAAATTGTTCCGAGATGATTGGTCATTTGCGGATTCACTTCCAGCTGATAACAGTAAACCTGGGAGGTCGATACATCCTCGAAGTGCCTCGTTACCAAATCCTCAATGGTTTCGCCAACCTGGGGCTGTCTTTGCAGCATTTGCAGTGCTTTCAGCACATCCTGGCGGCTGATGATTCCGACGATATGTTTGCCTGTATCAATCACAGGCAGAAGTTCAATCCCTTCCCATACCATCATATGCGCCGCTGAAGCGACCGATGTTTTCGGACTGACTGTGATCGGGCTCTTCGTCATCACCTTTTCGATTTCGATCAGCGGGCTCACGCCCATCACATCTTTCGCAGTGACCATTCCTTGTATTTTCAGGTCATCGTCAACAACCGGATAGCGACTGTGCCCGGATTTTTTATTTAGTTCATGCCATTTTTCCACAGTGTGGGATGTCGTTAAGTAATTGGTTTTCTCCAGCGGAATCAGTATGTCCTCCACAAGAACAATTTCTTTTTTGATCAGTTGATCATAAATGGCGCGGTTAATCATCGTTGCCACGGTAAAGGTGTCGTATGAGGTGGAGATGATCGGCAGGTCCAATTGATCTGCCAGTTGCTTGACATCTTCACTCGTATCAAAACCGCCGGTAATCAAAACTGCTGCTCCTTCTTCCAACGCCAGCTTATGTACTTGTTCGCGGTTACCGACAATTAGCAGGTTGCCTGCCTCCACATAACGCATCATGGCGTCGGCCTTCATCGCCCCGATGACGAATTTATTTAATGTTTTATATAGCCCGTCTCTTCCTCCAAGCACTTGTCCGTCAACAATGTTCACCACTTCCGCATAGGTAAGCCTTTCGATGTTATCCTTTTGCTTTCTTTCGATTCGAATTGTCCCGACCCGTTCAATGGTACTGACCAACCCTTGATTTTCTGCATCCTTAATCGCCCGGTATGCCGTTCCCTCACTGACATGCAACACTTTTGCTATCTGCCGCACAGATATTTTATTTCCGACTTCCAGTGAACTTATGTATTGTAATATTTGCTCGTGCTTCGTCATCGAGCGCTCCACATCCTTTTAAACAAATCTGTTTTATAATATTCCTATCGACTGTACTACTACAAGTATAATCCTCCTGTCAGGAGAACTCAAGACAAATCATTGAGAAATCGCTTTATCCGAGGCGCTGCCGGTAATGTGCCGTATCCTAATGGCACGATGAAACAGCCTCGGAGCTTCTCTGTAAAAAACATATTTCGTTAAAAGGTGAGGGGGTGTCTCAAAAAGGAAAAACACCCTTTTGAGACACCCCCGTTCAGACAAATGAAGTTGTCTTGTAAAGGCTCTGTTTTTTTCAAAAAACGATCCAAAAGTAACATAGTTTGCGATAAAACAGCCTTTTGCAAAAGCTTTTTAGCTCGGCTTATTCTAGCTGAGCGCGCGCGATAAAAGCCGATCTTTTTGAACAAGCACTATTTGAAGTCAGATTTCCAGTGAATCTCCCGGCTGCATGACAATGCCTTCGCCGGATGTCAGCTGCTGTGCAAACAGCACCGCATCTTGTTCAATAACAGGAAAGGTGTTGTAATGAATAGGAACAATTTTTTTCGCCTTCAGCCACTCAGCGGCAACGAGGGCATCGTCCGGTCCCATGGTAAAATTATCTCCTATCGGCAAAAAGGCAAGGTCAATATCATTCATTTCCCCGATCAGCTTCATATCGGAAAAAAGCGCCGTATCGCCGGCATGGTAAATCGTCTTCCCCTCCGCCTTAAAAAGGATTCCGGCCGGCATGCCTGTGTAAACAATTCGCTTGTTGTCTGCTTCCGTATAGGAGGAGCCGTGAAATGCCTGCGTCAACTTCACTGTTCCGAATGAAAAGGTATGCGCTCCGCCGATATGCATTCCATGAGTTCGCACACCATGCCAATCTAAATAAATCGCCAATTCATCCGTAGCAACGACAAGAGCGTCGTTGGCTTTGGCGATCTCCACCGTATCTCCGACGTGATCGTTATGACCGTGCGTCAGCAGGATAACGTCCGCTTGCACCTCCTGAACCAATAAATCCGTCAAGCTGTTCCCGTTGATAAACGGATCAATTATCATTTTTTTCCCGCCGATCTCGATCTTTACGACAGCATGACCATGGAAGGAAACTTTCATTGTCTACCTCTCCTTTTCCATTATTTTTTTGCCATTAAACTACTTACTAGATCGTCGTTCGAATTCCTCCCTCTTTCATAAAAAATTCGAAATTCCGCCCCGTTTACTTTCGTGTGGTAAAATGAACCTGTGTGAATCATTATCAGCATAGGAGGATTGCCACTTGAACAAGCGAAGCAAACAATTAATGCAATGGATGCGCAAGGAAAACATTGATGCAGTTCTTTGCCAGTCACGGGCAAATGTTTTTTATTTCAGCGGCTTTGATACGGATCCTCACGAACGACTCGTAGCCGTCATGCTATTTCCCAATGGAGAACCGCTGTTTATTTGTCCGAACATGGAAGTAAATCAGGTTGAAGCTGTTTATCAGGAAGGAGAGATCATCGGTTACAGTGATACGGAAGACCCGTGGGCTAAGCTGCAACAAAAGCTTTCGGTCAGAGGGACAACAATCCGTACATTAGCGGTGGAGCAGGATATTTCGTGGCGACGGGTAAAAATGCTGCAATCCCTCTATCCAACGATCACACTCGTGGCTGCCGACGAGCCGATCCTGTCCCAGCGGGTTATCAAAACAGCGGAAGAGCTGGCGATGTTAAAAGAAGCAGCCCGGCTCGCCGATTTCGGCGTACAAGCAGGTGTTGATGCGCTGATGGAAGGCATTTCCGAGATGGAGGTCGTTGCCAAAATCGAGTATGAGCTGAAAAAGAAAGGTGTCAGGGAAACAGCGTTCTCCACGATGGTATTATTCGGGGAAAAAGCCGGGGATCCCCATGGTACTCCCGGAAGTCGCCAGTTGAAAACCGGAGATGCTGTTTTGTTTGATTTGGGCGTGGTCTGGCAAGGTTACTGCTCCGATATTACAAGAACGGTTTTCTATGATTCCATCTCTAAAAACCAGCAGGAAGTGTATGAAACAGTTTTGCAAGCCCAACAAGCAGCCATTCAGGCATGCCGCCCTGGCCAGCCGGCTTCCGGTTTGGACAGAATCGCGCGCCACTGGATTACAAAATACGGCTACGGAGAGTATTTTCCCCATCGAATTGGCCACGGACTAGGGATAGAAGTACATGAGTATCCTTCCTTAACGGAAACAAATGAGGAACTACTTAAGCCGGGAATGACATTTACGATCGAACCGGGGATATACATACCGGATCAAATTGGTGTACGGATTGAAGACGACGTATTAATCACGAGTTCCGGATGCGAGACGCTAACGTCTTTCCCTAGGGAAATAACGATTGTTCCCAAGCGCTCTCAATAAGCTTTCCTGTTATCCCGAAAAAACCCGCAGAAAATACAAGAAGACACAAGGATAGCGGTCATCATCCTTGTGTCCCGCGGTAAAAACGCAGCCCGTGTTTATCTGAAAAATATCATCGTTCTCCAGCTGCTGCATCCGTTTCATTCCCATGTGGCCAGCTCCAAATTTGATAGCGGCGGCCGGGATCGTGACGGTAAATAATGAGCCGCTTAATCGGCGGATACCCGTTCCCCTCCAACCGTTTGATTGTTTCATCAGGAATCTTGTCCACTGCCAAATCCACATGGGATAAGATGTCTTCAAACGATGCTTTCGCCTTCTCGCCCCTGACGATCCTCTCCCCTTTCTCAAACTCGAAAGAAGCTGGATTTTCATACTCCCATTCATATAGTACCTGTTCCGTTTCCATCGTTATCTTCAACGAGCTGTGCTCATACCAGTTGAATTCGGCTGCAGCAGGCAGCGCATACAAACTTGTAACGGCCAGCGCGAGCGTCAGCACACGTTTCCACATAATATATTCCACCTCTTACTTTTGCAACGACGTTCTCACAAAATAAGTGTTCAAACATCTCTCTATTCAGTGTTAGAAAACAAGTAGAATATTATGCGAAAAAGCGGTATTTTCGGAAGAAACATGCATTTCCCGTTGTTTTTTCTTGTCATCGGCAGCGTTTTTTCACCCTCTTGCATTTCATAGCTTTTAAACCAGGAAAAAGTAAAAAAGCAACTGCCAGTTCACATCCATGTTTTTTCAGCCGCCGCAAATCACAGGATGCTAAAAGGGGAAAACACCCTTGTTTGACACCCGCTTCTAACGATAACGATGCAAAACATCGATTCCCCCGGTTACTTCAATCACCGCACCGGTTACCATGTCGCCTTTTTCATCACACAAAAAACTGACTGTACGAGCAATATCCTCCCCGGTGCCGGAACGGCCTACCGGTGTTTCCTCATCCGGTACTGCTCTCGCTTGTTCAATCGAAGCTTCTTTCATTTCCCCGACGATTTTTCCCGGGCACACAACGTTTGCGGTTATACCGAATTCCGCCTCTTCAATAGAAATCGTTTTCGTTAGTGAAACGAGCCCGACCTTGGCAGCGGCAAACGCCGAACGATACAACCAGCCGGGGGAATGATCGGCTCCTTGAAAAGCGTACGAAACAATTCTGCCAAAGCGTTGCTTCCGCATGACGGGTATAACCTCTTTTATCAAATAAAACGCGGAATGGAGGTTGCCGTCCATCATGCGGTGCCATTCTGCTTCCGTATAATCAACAAGTTTTTTTCTCTCAAAAATATAAGGGCCGGCGTTCATCACTAACGCATCGATCGTTCCCCATCTTTCCAGCGCCTGTTGAACGAGCCGCTGCAAATCGGCTTTTTTGGTGACATCTCCCTGTACGAAATGGATGCGGTCACGGTAAGGCTGCCATTCCTCCTTTGCAGAAGCAACAGCATGTTCATCACGGTAATAGCTGATCGTTACCGTGAAGCCGTCTTTTAACAGCTGTTCAGCCACTTTTTTTCCTAATCCTTTTGATCCAGCTGTGATCAGTGCATGCCGCATCGGAACACTCCTTTTATCTGTAAAAATGGTCATCGCGTGCTATAATTTTTCAGTTTAAGTGTTTGTATACATTGACAGACAAATGCAGCAGCAAACTGCCGCGATTCATTACCGCTGATGCCTGGCCAGTCGTTGCGAAAAGCGGGAGTTCCCTGCAAGAACATCTTCAGTTTATGACAAATCGGTAGACATTATCAATAAACACGCTTTTCTGTTAAGATATTTGCTATAATAAAAGTGAAAGGTCACTATCTTTTTTACCAAGGAGGTTGAACGAACATGCCTGTAGCTTATAAAAACATTCTCGTTGCTGTCGACGGGTCCGATGAAGCAAAACGCGCCCTGAAGAAAGCTGTCGACCTGTCAAAAGAGCATGGCGCCAAGCTGCTCATCGTTCACATCGTCGATACGAGAACATTCGCAGCGGTCGAGCATTACGACCGGATGATCTTTGCCGAAGCGGAAAAGTACGCCGAAGAGATGCTTACAGCATATAAGCAGCAAGCCACCGAAGAAGGTGTTCATGACGTTTCCATGATTATTGATTACGGTTCTCCTAAGGTGAAAATCACAAAAGATGTGGCTAAAAAAGTCAATGCGGATCTCATTGTTACAGGCGCCACCGGGTTGAACGCCGTAGAGCGCTTTTTAATCGGCAGTGTCTCCGAACATATTGCCAGACATGCCAAATGTGATGTCCTCATAGTACGAAATGACAACGAATCGGGGGACATTTGATGGGAGGGGTGGAACTTGGCGGTAACATTTCTTTATGATGATCGGCTGGGCATTTCTGTTCCATATATGCTGAAGGAATGGGAAGAGCTGTCGCCGGAAACGCGAGAATCCACGCTGGAAACGTGGGAAGGAATCCGGGGCGTCATCCCGGACAGAATTAAGGAGTTAGAGAAAGAAATCAGCCTGCTGCAACGATACTTAAACGAAGAAGACGAATTTGAAAAGAGCTGCATGATCAACAGCGAGATTTCCGAATTGGCATCCATCATCAACGATTTGTGGATCTGGTATCGTTCCGGTGAAGAAGTGCAGGTCAAGCTTCATTTTTAGTGTTTGCTTCCAAAAAAGAACGCTAGTTATCTTTGGAACGTATTTGCACGTAGTGGAGCAGATGCATTCTTTTCAAAAATGTCTTGTTACTGCATGTCGAAAAAAAAGGGGAAAAACTCCCTTTATTTTTTTGGCGATAAAACGCTTTTCTCCGCTCGCACGGGAGCAAGAAGCGCTCCTCCCGTGCTTTTAATGATACGGAGGCTTTTTCATCGCTTTTCCAACAGCAGCCTTTTTTGATAAAACAAGTGGGCGGCTTCCGAAATCTGCCGTGCAAAATAGTAGTTGCTTCCGGCCGCCGCTGCAAGGCTGATGACAGGAATTCCTTGGATTCGCTTTTTTCTGACTGCCGCGATAAGGAACAGCTTCACAAGGTGGTTGATCGGACGCTGCAGCCAGGCCGCACTTGCTCCCTCCTCCTTACCATCATAAAAGAAAAAATCCTCCTCTTCACCTGCGGCTTCCAGTTCCCCAAAAAGTCGCTCCCACGCCTGCTGCCTTAAATATGGCGGAAGAGAAACGGCATAAAAAACCTTTAAGACAAACATCATTTCGTAAGGCTTCCGTAAATCATATCCGTATGTAAGAGCCATAAGCTGCACAGTTCTTAGGTTGACGGCAAACAGGAGAGGCAAATCCCCCAGCATAAACAAAATGCCGCCGATGCCGGTTAAACCGCCTTGAGCCAACGCTGTCAACCGCTGCTTTGCCAGCTGCTTTTTTGCAATAAACCGCAGCTGATCCATGGTCAGTTTCTTCATATCGGCAATTACATGAACATCCGGACGGAATACCCTCGCCTGTGTCAAAAGCATTTCGCGCGTTCTTTCCTCCAAGTACCCTTGCTGAATAACAGCCTGAAGATGAAACAGGAAATCATCGATGCCTGCCAGTAGCTTCTTTGTCCATTTACCGCCAAGTGCTTCCAGCCCTAGTTCAATACCTTTTTGGTAGGTATGGGAAAAATCTGTCGCTTTTGCAGACAAAAGCTGTTTTTCCATCGCGGTAATCTCCTGCCAGATCCATTGTTCGCGAGTTGTCCACGGCAACGAAACTCCCTCCTTTATCCAGGTACTCTCTACTCTATACATGGACGACAACACAAGCCGGGCAGATCAAGCAGTGACCGTTACACGCCGCAGAATGACGGCGATGTATCGTATTGCCAGCGAAGCTCCCTCCCGCTTTTTCAAGCTCCTTTTTTATCTATATGTGGCATATTTGCAGTTATTAATTAAATCAAGGGTGACAAAAGTATCAATAGTATTCTCAACAATGGTGGTTTATAATAAATTAAGGTGGGTGAGCGGAATGGAACAAAAAATATATGAAATATTGTTAAAAATGCAATCTACTATGGGTGAAATGAATGAAAGATTGACAAAAGTGGAAGAAATGAGTGGAAAATTAACAAAAGTGGAAGAAATGAGTGAAAGACTGAAAAGAGTTGAAGAAACAGTGAACAGAATTGAATATGCGCAAACAGAAGACGTTGTTGGAATGTTGAAGTCGAATAAAAAGACCGTAGATTTCGAAGCTGACTATTTAAACAAAAAACTAACAGATATGGACAAACGTATATATATTCTTGAGAAGAAAGTTGAAAATTAATCAAAATGGTTGGATTTTTATTAGGCAATGGAATGTGTTGGGGAGAAAAGGGAATGATACCTCTTTTTCTTTTCGGAATTTGGCGCATCGAGCGGAACCATTGCCTTTTTGAACCAGCTCTATAAAACATGTTCGAAAAGGAATATACCGACCGCAAAAAAAAGCTGCCCGGCAATGAAGCTGAACTGCCCCCTGTCAAGTAGACAGTGGAAATAATAAAAATGATTTAAGCGGCTTTAGCTCTATATTCCATAGGGCTAAGGCCGTTTCATCGTTTTTGGTATCTTTCATAATTATAAAAGTGGATGTACTCATTTATCGCTGTCGAAAGTTCTTCAAATGTCTTATATTTATGTAAATAATACTTCTCGCATTTTAGTGTTCCAAAGAAAGATTCCATCGGTCCATTATCAATACAACGACCAACTCGGGACATACTTTGTGTCAATTCTGCAGTATCAAGCTTCCGTTTAAACGCCCGAGAGGTGTATTGGAATCCACGGTCACTATGGATAAGGGGGTGTTCCCCAGTTAATAGCGCTGTAGCTTGGTCAAGCGTCTTGAATACAAGTTGATTATTATTGGAATGACCTAGAACATAACTTATAATGGATCCATCATAAAGATCA
>NZ_FNPI01000033.1 GCF_900107275.1 Evansella caseinilytica
CTCTTTTTTATCTGCTCGAACTGCTATTTTTATTATACTATAACTATCTGAATAATCGGACTAACGAACATAAAAAAAACAGGCTGTTGAGATGATTTTCTCAACAGCCTGAGGAGTGCGTTTAAGCACTCCTGTTTTAAGAGGAAGTTCCTTTTTGAACAAACACTTTAAAAATTAACGTGTCTGTCCTTTTTTCGAGCGTATGCTGCAATCCGATTATTTTTTTCTCGCAGCCTCCTACTGGAATTGCTTTCTGTGATGTGAGGAATTGTAACTGCTGCTTTTCTTGTTTCCTTAGCAGCATAAGGTTTTTCTTTGACATCATTTTTTAATTCTTGAATCATTCTTCATCACCACTTTCTGCTTCTTTTTTTACGTCATATATCGCTAAACAGTATGCAATGATTAACGTTGTAATTGCATTCCCGTCATCTTCCGTAATTTTTAGCTTATCATCGGTCGTCTGTACTTGTACTACATAAGGGTAATCGAGGATCTCAAATGGATATAATGCTAAATTATCCTTCGAAGAAGTAAAGCTGTTTTTATGGCGTAAAAACCGTCGTACTTTATCCTTGTTTGTTCCCATTGTATCCAAGAATGCTTCTCGTTCTTTTTTAGTTCCGAAAGGGATCAAATCAATGACTAACGATTCCTTTTGAGCGTATTCTTTTAGTAAACGTTCCATATTATCAATGTACGCATCCTTACTTACATTATACAGTGGAAAATTGAAACAAATCAAGATTTGTGGTACATGAGCCATCTTTCTTCTGGTCGCATCCAGTTCTTTTTGAGTAACTCCAACTTGTGTGATAGTGCTCTGCAATTCTTGACCACCTAATTTGCTGATATAGAGATTCAGAAAAAACAAGGAATCGATAATGACAAAAACAATAAGTAATATTAACAATTATTTCCAGTTAATCATCAGATAATTTGGATTCTTTGTCAAATAAATCATGGACCCTAATATGTAAATCAGATACCAGATTTTTCGAACCGAATTTTTATGTTTTTCTTCAAATTCTTCTTTCCGTGAGAAATATGTGTACAAGCATAATAGAATAAAGACCATCCACATGCCTGTAATAAAAAAAGTTCCCATGCTTTCCAAATCCTCCTTTTTTTATTTCTAATTCGATATGTAAAACAAACCTCCTTTATTTTTGTGTTTGTTTAAAAAGGCAATGGTTCCGCACGATGCGCCCAATTTCACCTAAATGCTGCCCACGTCCTGCATCTGCGGTTACTCGATGCAAATTGACTCAACAAAGCACATTCAGGTTGCATTTGTGAGTAACAGCGGAATGTCGCCATCCTGACTCTGAGAAAACCACTCACAGCCGGTCTGAAAAGAATGCATCGGCTTCACTCATTGTCTCTTTCTCTGCCAGTATTTCACTGATGTTGATCCAAGTGCCATCGCGCGCGATGGCACAATGAGACAGCTGGCAGTTTCTCAGTGAAGAATGGCTCATTGCTTCGTATTTGTAAAAAAAGATAAAAACCGACCTTTTTGAACAAACACTTATAGAACTTTGATACGAGATCATTTTTTTCTTATTCAGTTTTATATTTACTCCTTCATTTTTCCGTGATTCTTTGGAAGCAACATCCACTTTTTAAAAAAGGATGTTTAAAAAATCTGGGCAACAGCGGCGGCGAATTTTTTCGCTGCCGCTGTTGCCCCTTGCTAATCATATACATATATTGTGTACTTACCCTGCCTGTGACCGCGGTGCTGTAGCCTTCTTGGCATTGTTACCTTCTCTTTTGGAACTCACATTGTACGACCTCCAATCCAACTGTCAGCAATCAACACAATGAACACTTGATTTTCGATTGACATCGAAACACTGTTTCGTGTATATTTTAATTAATATAAAATAACTTATTCGATAGAAGTTGGAGGTAATGGAAGTGAAACTGGCAGACAAACTGAGATTTGTTTCGTCCCCGGTGATTGATTTAATCAGCTGTATGCAGGTTGTAGTCAATTATGAAAAGCTGGGAAAGGAAAAAATCCAAAACGCTAAAGCTTCGAAAGAAATCGAAAGTTGGATCGTTGAAACGCGGACCAACATGCCGGCTGAAATGCTGGAGGAGCTGAACGTATTTTTTAACTATGAAAGTTTTCTCGGGGTCACGCTCGTACCCTATATTGTTAAAGAGAAGCTATATGAAGATGTTCACGCTTTTATGAGCGGGTTGCACCAAATGTCAAAGAGGGAATTGTTTTATTTTTTTACTCATACCGGTTATGGGCCGGAGGAGGAAATTGCTGATTATGACAATCCTGCGGAAGTGATCGCCTTTTTAGAAAAGATTAATTTGCCGGAGGCGGAGAAGTGGAAATTGAGTTACCTCATTTTTGACGGTGATCGAACGAAGCAGCGGCTGATTAAGCTTGTTGAACGGTTTTATTATCAATATTACCAGCCGAACGAGGAAGCGGCCCAAACGAAGGAAGAGGAAACGGCGGCATTTTTCAGGCAGATGCTTGCGGAGGGAAAGGAGCACTATTTCCATGACATCATGGTCCAGTATGGCGTTGATTGGCAGGATGAAGAGAAAGTATATATTTTTCTGTCCAACTTTCTTGGCCCGTCCATCATGTTTACCCATGTGAAAAAAATGGGGGTAACCGCTTTTGTGCTTGGGACCAATCATTATGAAGCGAGCGGGGCGGGACGAGGCGAGAAAGAAACGCTGGATGCTGTCCGCACGATGACGGACGAAAGACGCTTTGCTGTACTGCAGCTGCTGAAAAAAAAACCTTTGTACGGTTATGAGCTGGCGCAGGCGCTCGGAGTATCCAACTCTACTGTATCCCATCACTTGTCGGCGCTCGTTTCTCAGTATTTTGTAACGGCGATTCGACGGGAAAACAAAGTGTATTATGAGGTGAACCGCGACGAAATTCAAAAGGTGCTGCGACACCTTGCGGAAATCCTGACGGAGTAACGGCGATTAAAGAGCGTGTTCGAAAAGGGACATAACAGTGGCAATAAGTTAAAGGCGCGGCGATTGAGCAGATCCTGGAGCAATAATATAGAGGCGATTGTTTTGAACGACCACTGAAAAAATAATAAGCGACATTTTTCAGTGGTTGCTTCTATGGGGGTCTGTTTTCTTGTGGCAGAACATTCTATGTACATAGAAACACATGTGTTATTAATATCGAAATGAGGAGTGAGACCAATGGCGCAAGCTGTTACTGATAAAAAACTGGTTGAAAGGAAGAAAGAATCATCTGTGTTTAAAGAATGGCGGTTCGTGCTGTTGTTTGCCACTACGGCTGTGTCAAGCTTCAGCGTCTCCTTCTTTATGATTTCCACAAATTGGTATGTAGTCAATTATCTTGGCTTGGAGGCGATGCTCGGCTTCGTCATGTTCGCTTCCTCCGTTCCGCGGTTGATTTTTATGCTGCTTGGCGGAGTCATTGCCGACAGGATGAGTAAACCGTGGATCATGTTTATCTCTGATTTTACTAAAGGAATATTGCTGGTAGGTGTCCTTGGCCTGTTTACTTTTGATGTGCTTTCCATCTGGGTACTTATCGGGCTGGCGCTGATGTTTGGAATTCTTGATGCTTTTTTTTATCCGGCAAGTAACTCGCTGCTGCCGTCCACTGTCAAACCGGAGCAGTTGACACGGGCAAATTCCGTCATCAGCATGACCAATCACAGCTCGCAAATCGTTGGCCCGCTATTGGCGGGCGTACTCCTTACCACGGGAGGCTACGGACTCGTTTTCGGAGTGACGGCGGCGGCACTGCTGCTTGCCGGGCTTATTGATATCATTCTGAAACGAAGCGTATCAAAAGCAGCGGCGGATAAGATGAATGAAGAGCCGGCCGTGGCTGCGGGGAAAAGATTAAGTGTGGTTGCCTCGATGAAGGAAGGATTGGCATACGTGAAAAACAAATCCTTTTTGCTGGCACTAATGGCTTCGACGGTCTTTTTAAACTTATTTTTCACCGGGCCGTTAATGGTCGGGCTTCCGCTTTACGCGACGACGGTTCTGTCGGGAAGCGCGGTCACATACAGCTTTTTAAACGGTGGCATCTCCGCAGGAATGCTCGTCGGCACGCTTATCATTGGTGTTCTGAACATTCAAAAAAAGCGCGGACTCATTTCGGTTATCGGCATCCTGTTTCTGGCGATGGCGTTTCTTTTTTTCAGTCTGTCCGCCGCGTTCTGGCTTAGCATGGTCATGATTATCCTGATCGGGATGGCTGTGGGAATCATTAATGTGCCGCTGGCCGCAGTCATACAAAAGCATACCGATAAGGAGTATTTGGGAAGGGTTATGAGCCTTGTTTCCTTTTCGTCGATGGGCCTGGTGCCGGTTTCTTATTTAATGACCTCCCTTCTGCTAGGGCTTCACGTATCTGTCAGCGCCATCATGACGGTCAGCGCCGCATGTTTGATGGTGGTGTCGCTTGTGATCATGATGAAAGCAAAAGCGCTTCGAACGGTAGATTAATGGACAAATGTGATACAATGGGGAAAGCAATATTTTAGTGTTTGTTCCAAAAGATCATTTTTTATCTTTGGAACAAACACGAAGCAACAAGCCATTCTTCACTGAGAAGCTGCCAGCTGTCTCATTGTGCCATCGCGCGCGATGGCACTTGGATCGACATCAGTGAAATACTGGAAGAGGAAGAGACAATGAGTGGAGCCGATGCATTCTTTTTCAGTCAGCGAGGAGTGCTTTTCTCAGAGTCAGGATGACGTCATTCCGCCGTTGCTCACAGGACATGGGTAGCAGTTAGTTTAGGCGGAATTGAGACGCATCGAGCGGAACCACTGTCTTTTTGAACACGCTTTTTTAGTGCTTATCCGACACCCTTTGCAAAAATATCTTCGAGCTTTTGAAGAGAGCTTCACTTTTGAAATAGCGGATGTTCACACGATGATTCCTGGTAATAAGACTACCAGACACACAGGTTATACGATGAGGTGTAATATGAAGAAACAAGATACGTTATCACCGTACATCCATTTCGATCGTAAGGACTGGGCGGAGCTGCGCTCATCAACGCCGCTGACGATCGATGAAGACGATATTAAAGAATTGAAAGGTTTAAATGATGAATTAAATATTGAAGAAATTGTCGATATTTATTTACCGATTTCGCGGCTGCTTCACCTGCATGCGAGTGCAACTCGCGAGCTGTATGAAAGCAGAAACGTTTTTTTGCAGACAAACGTGAAAAAGGTGCCTTACATCATCGGTATCGCCGGGAGTGTTGCCGTTGGGAAAAGCACCATGGCGAGAGTTCTGAAGGCGTTGATTTCCAAATGGCCGAACCATCCGAAAGTCGACCTGCTGACGACGGACGGCTTTTTATACCCGAATGAAGTGTTGAAAGAACGAGGGTTAATGGAAAAAAAGGGGTTTCCGGAAAGCTATGACATCGCTGAGCTGCTCCATATTCTGTCTGATTTAAAATCAGGAAAAGGCAGGGTGGAAGCGCCGGTTTACTCCCATATTACATACAATATTGTGCCTAGCCGAACCCAGGTGATCAACCGCCCGGATATTTTGATCGTCGAAGGCATCAACGTGCTGCAGCCGCCGAAAAATGGAGGCGGGAAAGAAATTGACCAAATTTCCGTTTCTGACTTTTTCGACTTTTCCATTTATGTGGATGCCGATGAAAAAACGATTTTTCAGTGGTATATAGAGAGGTTTAAGCTGTTGAGAGGGACGGCCTTCCGCAATCCGCAGTCCTATTTTAAAAAATACGCCCATATTTCCGATGAGGAAGCTTTTCAAGTGGCGGAAAGCATTTGGAACCGAATAAACAAAGTAAATTTACGGGAAAATATTTTACCGACGCGCCACCGGGCCGATTTAATTTTACGCAAAGGGGAGCATCATTTTGTCGAATCGATAAAAATGAGGAAAATCTAAGTGTTGTCCGAGAAAATGTTTTTCTAGAGCGTGATCAAAAAGGTAATGGTTCCGCATGATGCGCCCAATTCTGCCTAAGTGCTGCCCACGTCCTATGGGCAACGGCGGAATGTCCCCATCCTCCAATTCCGCTTAAGTACCACTCACGTCCTGTGAGTAACAGCGGAATGTCGTCATCCTGACTCTGAGAAAAGCACTCCTCGCTGACTGAAAAAGAATGCATCGGCTCCACCCATTGCTTCGTATTTGTTCAAAAAGATAAAAAACGATCTTTTTGAACAAACACTTCTAATGGTGACTAGAGAGGGGAGATGCCCATGTGGAATTTTCAGGTTTCACCGTTGGGTGACCAGGGAATCCGCATTGAATTTGCGAATATCATTTCACCGAAAGTAAATAAAAAGGTGCATCAATTTGTTGATGTGCTGGAGCAAAAAGCGCCGCAGGGAATCGTGGAAATCGTACCTGCCTATTCCACCGTGACAGTGTGCTACCAGCCGCTGGTGATCGGCTATGAACAGCTTGTGGCTTTGCTGGAAGAACAGCTGCAACAGCTTTCTGCCACAGCGGCTTCCCAGCAGACCAGAAAGTTGACGCTCCCTGTTTTTTACGGCGGAGAGTCCGGGCCGGATCTTGATTTCGTTGCCGGCTATAACGGACTTTCCCGCGAAGAGGTGGTTAGCCGTCATACCTCCCGTGATTATCTGGCATACATGATCGGGTTTACTCCCGGTTTTCCTTATCTGGGCGGGATGGATGAAACGATTGCCGTGCCGAGGAGGAGCAGTCCGCGAAAGCAAATTCGGGCTGGTTCTGTCGGCATTGCCGGTTCCCAGACAGGGATCTACTCCGTTGCCAGCCCGGCCGGCTGGCAAATCATTGGCCATACACCTGTTCCGCTGTTTGATCCGTACGCTGAAAATCCCGTGCTTATTCAAGCGGGAGATACCATTCGATTTCATGAAGTATCGAGACCGGAGTACGAAGAGATTTGTTCAGCGGTCATGGAAAAACAGTATATCCTGGGGATTGATTATTTTTAAAGAGTGTGTTCCAAAAGGCAATGGTTCCGCTCGATGAACGCCAATCCCGTCTAAGCGCTGCCTGCGTCCTATGGGTGACGGCGGAATGTCACCATCCTCCAATTCCGCTTAAGTACCACTCACGTCCTGTGAGTAACAGCGGAGTGTCGCCATCCTGGCTCTGAGAACCTTACTCCTAGTCGGATTTAAAAGAATGTATAAGCTCCATTCATTGTCTCTTCCTCTGCCAGTATTTCACTGATGTTGATCCAAGTGTCATCGCTCGCGATGACACGATGAGACAGTTCGCAGTTTCTCAGTGAAGAATAGCTCATTGCTTCGTGGTTTGTTCAAAAAGATAAAAACCGATCTTTTTAACAAACACTTAAACTACGCCCTGAAAAAATAGTCGGCGGAAATGTTAAGCAGCACAATACATAGGATAAAAATGCACGACGGTGATTTGAAATCAATGGTTGTTTATCATTTTGTATCGGGAGGGAAAAGTCGGATGTTTATAGATATCAATGCGGATGTGGGGGAAAGCTTCGGCCAATACCGAATCGGAAATGACGAAGCGCTTTTAAAGCAGATTACTTCCGCCAACATCGCTTGCGGCTACCATGCCGGAGATCATCACGTGATGCACAAGACAGTGCAGCTGGCTGTGGGAAATCGAGTTGCCATCGGCGCCCACCCTGGATTGCCGGATCTGATGGGCTTCGGCAGGCGGGCGATGGCGGTTGCAAAGGAAGATGTTTTTAATATGGTGGTCTATCAAGTCGGAGCACTTCAAGCCTTTGCCCGCTTGTACGGGCAGGAGGTCGCCCACGTTAAACCGCACGGTGCCCTGTATAACATGGCGGCAACCGACATGGTGATCGCCGAAGCGATTGCGTCGGCTGTCAAAAATATCGACAGCGGGCTGATCCTGTTCGGATTATCAGGAAGCGCCCTGGTGGAGGCAGGCAGAGATGCGGGTCTTGGCGTGGCGGAAGAGGTGTTTGCCGACCGAACGTATCAACCGGATGGCACGCTCACTCCCCGTTCTCGCCCGGACGCTGTGATCCACGACATCGGTGCAGCCGTTTCCCAGGCTGTGCGGATGGTGAAGGAAGGGACGGTGATTGCGACCGATGGTTCGATTGTGCCGATCAAAGCCGATACCATCTGCATTCATGGCGATGAACCACAGGCGCCGGCGTTTGCGCAACAGCTTCGCTATCAATTGGCAAATCACGGTATATTGGTAAGGAAACTTGGAGGCTGATGTGTAGATGATGGAAAGGAACGTCGTGGAGAAAAAGACGGATAAACAGACCGTTGGCGTGCTGGAAGTGATCGAGCCGGGACTGCATACAACCGTACAGGATCTTGGACGTCATGGATATCAAAAATATGGGATAGGTCCGTCCGGAGTGATGGATGATTACGCTTTTCAACTTGCAAATATTCTCGTGGGGAATGAACGGGAGGAAGCCGGGCTGGAGATCACGATGATTGGACCGAGTCTGAGAGTGCTTCAGGATACGGTCATCGCCATTACTGGTGCCAGCCTGTCGCCGTCGTTGGATCGTCAGCCGTTGCCAATGTGGACAAGCGTTTATGTGAAAAAAGGGCAGGAAATCCGCTTCGGAAAACCGCAGTCCGGTGTCAGGGCGTATTTGGCTGTTGCCGGTGGAATTCAAGTTCCGGAAGTGATGGGGAGCAAGTCAACAAATGTGAAAAGCCGTTTCGGCGGTCTGGACGGCAGAGCGCTGGCAGCGAAGGATATTCTTCCTTCCATGCCGATGGCAAAGGAAAGCGTCCGGTTGCGAAAAGGAAAACGTCTGCCTCGGAAAATGGTTCCTGTTTGCGGACAAGAAGCGTCCGTACGTGTTCTTGCCGGGCCGCAGGAGGGGCTGTTTACGGCAGAATCCGTTTCCGCCTTTTATAGCACCGGTTTTCAAATTTCGCCGCAATCGGATAGGATGGGCTATCGTCTTACTGGTGAAAAAAAGCTGGAATTGCGCGATAACACGGAAATGATCACCGATGCCGTTGCAACTGGAGCAATCCAGGTTCCCGGCAACGGGGAGCCGATATTGCTTATGGCCGATCGCCAGACGTCGGGAGGATATCCGAAAATTGCCAATGTCATTTCCGCAGATTTGTGGAAGGTTGCTCAGCGGCTGCCTGGTCAGACGATACGGTTTGAAAAAGTGACGCTGGCAGAAGCTCATGAAGAACTGAGGGAAAGGGAGCAGTGTTTACGGCAACTCCAGCTGGCGGTGAGACTGCTCAGCCGGGCACCTTCGCTTTTTCCGTATGAAAAATTTAATTAACTTTTCAACCAGATTTTAACAAAGAAGCAAGCAATTTAATGATAAGGAGTGGTTCAGATGACAAAAAAAGTAGTACAAACGAATGATGCACCGGGGGCGATCGGTCCGTATTCCCAAGCAATCATCAGCGGAGACTTCGTTTATTCCTCCGGACAGATCGGCCTCGATCCGGCAACAGGCGAAATGGCTGAAGGCCTTGAGGCACAGACAGCACAAGTATTCAGCAATCTGCGGGCTGTTCTTGCTGCCGCTGGGTGCTCCATGTCCGATGTGATCAAAGCGACGGTGTTTTTGAAAAACATGGACGATTTTACGAGTGTGAATGCGATTTATACGGAGCAATTCGCCGAGCCGTTCCCGGCAAGAAGCGCCGTGGAAGTGGCCCGCCTGCCAAAGGATGCGCTCGTGGAAATCGAGGTCATCGCAAGAAAGGCGTAATGACAACAGAGAATTTCATAACAGTCGCCGCACGGCTGCATCCCATTGCTTGAAGATGCAGCTGTTTTGTTGTTGCCGGTTATTTGGCCTGTACAGTTGCACCTTTCCCATAAAACCAGATTCATAATAAAGCATCATAGCGTAAGGCTTCTTCCGCAAAAAGCGAAGCTTATGTTTACATCTGGCAACAAAAGGAATATAATGTAGAGGTAATCTGAAATAAAAGTGTATTCGATTATTTTAAGTTAAACTGTGAGTTTGAAAGGGCATTTTCCCGCACTTTTTGAACATCACAATAAACTGAGTGTTCAAAAAGGAGGACACTACAGCGGCAAGAAGGTCGAGGCGCGGCAGTCACGAGCAGCGGAGCGTACAAGGGACGTACGTGAGCAGCGGAGGGACGACGCAACGAAGAGATTCGCCGACGCTGTATCCCGGACTTTTTGAACATCATTATAAAGGAGGCTTGTGCGATGAAGAAATCAACTGTAATCACATCAATAACGTCAATTGCATATGCACAGCCCGTGGAAGGATCAGCTTTCGAATACATTGATTATTTTAGGTGAAAGTTTATATCTCTTCAGTGACCTTCTATATAAAAATCAAATGATCGCCATGGGCTGTGATGTGAAACAGCACCCATGGTTTTTTATTGTTGTGTCTATGGGCAATCAGCATAACTAAACATTTGATGAATTATTAGGAGGAAACAACAATGAGTATAGAACAATATGGCTGGAATGATGAATGGTTCGCAAAAGGCGAACATTATTTAATAAACAACCGGATCGCAGGCAGAGTAGCGCAGGAACAGAAAGGAATGTACCGGGTTTGGACGGAAGCGGGAACGTTAAACGCTGAAGTGTCCGGAAAATTCCGTTTTCAAGCGGCGGAGCGGGGAGATTTCCCGGCAGTCGGCGACTGGGTTATCCTCGATGCCCGGCCGCAGGAGGGGAAAGGAATCATCCACCAGTTATTGCCGCGCACAAGCTGTTTTTCCCGGAAAGTAGCAGGGGAAGTTACCGATGAACAAATTGTCGCAGCCAACGTTGACACGATTTTTATCGTCATGGCTTTAAACAACGATTTTAATATCCGACGGCTCGAGCGCTATCTGACGATGGCGTGGGAAAGCGGCGCTAATCCGGCAGTCGTTTTAAGTAAAAGCGATTTATGTGATGATAAACAGGATAAGGTGATGCAGGTTGAAGCGGTGGCCTTTGGCGTCCCGGTTCATACGGTAAGTGCGCTGCAAAACGATGGACTGGAGGAACTGTCAGGCTATTTAAGCTCAGGCCGGACGGTAGCCTTGCTAGGATCTTCCGGTGTCGGTAAATCAACGATTATCAACGCCTTTGCCGGCAGGGAATTACAAGAGGTGCAGGAAATTCGCGAGAGCGATGCCAAGGGAAGACATACAACGACTCACCGGGAGATGTTTCTTCTGCCGCAGGGCGGTATTCTCATTGATACACCAGGAATGCGGGAGCTTCAGCTGTGGGAGTCGGTGGATGGGCTGAAACAAAGCTTTGAAGATGTGGAAGCGTATGCGTTGGCGTGCCGCTTTCGTGACTGCACGCACGGAACGGAACCTGGATGTGCCGTTAAAGCGGCAATCGCCGGCGGGATGCTCGATCGCGAGCGGTATGAAAGCTACTTGAAACTCCAGAAGGAACTGGCTTATCTGGAGCGAAAAGCAAGTGCGAAGGCGAGGCTGGCAGAAAAACAGCGCGGCAGGCAGTTGGCAAAACAGGTGCGTAATACAAAATCCGGAAAATCAAGTTAAAATGATAAAGTCATGCATCAGAAAAAGCTTGGGGAGCCGTCCTCGAGCTTTTTATTATTTGTCCTAATGAGAGAACAAAGTTTGCAGATGATAGCTGATAAAACAGCAATCGCCGCGAAACCCGCAGTATGAAAACATGGGCAAATATGTTAAATTAAGAGCAAAGCGACGGAAGAGCAGCTGTTGAACCGGCATCAGGGCCGTACAATGATCGGGGAGGGATTGTTGATGAGCATTGGCAAGGAATATTTAAACACAGTGCTGGAAAGATTCTCAAAAATAAAGAGCCTTGGGGAAAAAACGATGAGTCAGCTCTCAGATGAAGACATTCATTGGAAGTACAACGAAGAGTCCAACAGTGTGGCTGTTATCGTCAAGCATGTCAGCGGGAATATGATTTCCAAATGGACGGATTTTTTGACATCGGACGGCGAAAAGCCGACAAGAAACCGGGACCAAGAATTTACAGACGATATAGCGACAACCTCGGAGCTGCTTCAAGTGTGGGAAAAAGGCTGGAAGACGCTGTTTGCCACATTGAGCGGCTTGAAGGAACAGGATTTATTGAAGAATGTATCTATTCGGGGAGAAAAGCATCTCGTCATCGAGGCGATCGACAGGGAGCTGTTCCATTCTTCCTATCATACCGGGCAAATTGTTTACGTCGGCAAACAAATAAAAAACGCAGATTGGGAAAGTCTCAGCATCCCGAAAGGTCAATCAGAACAACATAATCGGGAAATGTTTGAGAAAAACAAAGCGAAGAACAACTGAAACGCAGCCCTTGTAAATGTCGGGAGGCGGGGATTATGGACAACTGCCAATGGAAAGAGGCGGTTGTCAAAAATGATACCAGGAAAAATTACTCACTTGTATTATGGAACAACGCCGGCTTTTGCACCGGCGTTTTGAGTTTGTCTGGAAAAAGTGAATAAGCAATCCTTGGAACGGCTGTTTAAAAAACAGCCTGATAGCCTGATCTATATTGGATAAAGGGTCATGGTAAAAGTAAACAGCTGTTTGAAAAGCATTGGAGCAGTGCTGTGCCTTGCGTTTTATTATTCGTTCCGGCGTTTCGAGGGCTATCTCCGGGAGAAAAAAAGATCGCTTTTCCTTTATAAATAAACGCCGATATCAATCACCCTGTATTTTGCACGATGGAATTTAACTTGGCTATTTTCGATTGCAGTTCTTTTATCATGCGGGTGGACACGTAGCATACCTCATCATTCGCCATCGTTAGTTTTCGATTTTTCTTATCAATATACTTTACATGCTGTAAGTTAACAATGTAGCTTTTATGACAGCGGTAAAAGCGCTCATCGAGATTTTCAAGCTCCTTCAGCTTTCCGTAAAATTCGTAACAGCCATTTTTTTCGTGCAGTCCGATTTTATGTACCTGGGCGGAAGTTTCTAAATAATAAATGTCGTCTAAGTTAATATTTTTGATACGTTCTCCGATTTTTATTTGGAAAAATTTAGATCTGTAACTGTTGCCCAGCTGTTGATATTTAGCAAACGATGCCTGCAAGGCTTCCTTTACCTGTTGAGTCAGCTTTTCAGGTTCAACATCTTTAACAATAAAATCAAGTGCAGCCAGCTTGTATTTAAAAGTAAGCTTCAGTTTATCAGCATGCATCGTAATAAAAATGATATTAGCCAAAGGATCTTGCTCCCGGATGATGCTGGCTAGATCCATTCCACTGATAGATGAACCGAGTTCTATATCTAAAAAATAGCAATCGGCACGGTGATCCTGCAAATATGCCAGAACCTCTTCCGGCTGGGAAGCACTTAACACCACTTCAATGCTCGGTTCGGAAAACATCGCATAGTTGAAGATAACAGATTGCAGAAATTTTCGCTGCTGTACTTCATTTTCACATATGATTACTTTCACGAAATTCCCTCCCTTATAAGATAAGCCTGCCGTTAGACAGCTTTAAAATTTGTTCAACATTCCTCCACTTGGCAAGCAAACGAGATTTTTTATCAACGTTAAGATATCGCATTCTTGCGGCATCGTTGTCATGAGAAGAGTGACAACCAGAGGATGTTCAAAATGTATGGGATGCTGTGCATGCGAAAGCTCCTTGCTGCGTTGTTTCGTGCTGTTCACGTACGTTTGGTGTACGCAGCGCTGCTCGAGCCTGCCGCGCCCTGATCTTTTTGCCGTTGTCACGTTCTCCTTGTGAACACACATTATCGGGAAAAAGCCTTCGATTCCGTAGAAAAAAGGAACTTTTTCCTTTTGGGAACAACAGCGTTTATTTCAATTTCATGGACAAAAATGCCATTTTCGCTGCTTGTATTCATCGTAATATTCGAATATTGATTGACGATCTTTCGCACGGTGGCTAGCCCTGTCCCGCGGTCTTTGCCTTTTGTGGAATAGCCAGCAGTGAATAACTGCTCAATATTTAACGATTCCATTCCGATACGGTTTTCAACAACGATTAACATCGAGCCATCTGTTTTTTGCAACAGCGCCAAGTTGAGCTGTCGGTCTTCTGAGTCAATCGCAGCTTCGACGGCGTTATCCACCAGAATGCCGAGCATACGTGTTAAATCGAGAATATTCATATCAACTGCTAGAATTTTGTCAGGTACTTCAATGTTAAAATGAATATTTGCTTCCCCTCCTAACAGCACTTTCGTCGAAAGTAATCCCTTTAATTCAACTAGCTTAATATTTTCTAACTGGTTAAGTACGTAGTTATTCTGTAATACCCTTTCTTCTACTTTAACAATGTGATCGTTAAAGTATGTCTTTAATCCTTCCATGTCATTTTGGGTGATATAACCTTGCATCGTCAGCAAAATGTTCTGATAGTCATGTCGGAAGCTTTGCATATCCTTGTTTATTTGTTCTAACGCCTGCATATATTGAAAAAGCTGTTCTTGCTCCGCTTCTTTTTGCTTCAGCAGATTTTCTTTTTTATTATTTCGCAGCAGGATAACAGATAATATAAACATCAAAATAAAGTAAATTATTTCTATCACCAGATTAAACATGGCTAGTGAATAGAGATTATTACTTAATGAGATAAACAGATTCATATATAGAACTGTCACGGTAATGCAAGCAATCGTAATGATGAGGAGCTGACCGGCAACCGGAATCAAAATTGAATTCCAGATTTTTTTGATAAAAATACAATAAAGCCAAACGGCGAATGCAAAACACAACAGGTATAGGCCGATACTTGCCCAGATAACGACGGGAGTTTCCGCTGAGAAAATCGAAAATCGAAAGCTTTGTATAAGGCTTTTGGAAATAATACCGGCAATCGCAAGCATAAATAAGTCCAATAAAACTCGCGGCGTTTTAGTATATGAATAAAAAACGCACGCGGCAGAGACAAATAAATAGACAAGTCCTGCCCATTCCGTGATCAGAAAATAGAAACTTACTGTCGGTATGCCAATCAAGCCGATAATGACAGCTGCATGTTTAAAACCCGGGCGAATGTTCAACGTATAAAATAACGCACTAAGAATCGAGCCTATTTCAACGATGGTAAATAGGTTGGAAAAGATAATGGTTCATGACACCTCCCTTTCAGCTTTTTGGTAACATCAAGTGCTTTCGGTACAGTCATACAATAGACGCATGGAGCTGTTTTTAAGTTTCGCGTTCCTAACTGTATGAAAATGAGCCGATAAATTTGGACAAGGACTGACTGAAATGAAGTCCAGTCCGATAGAAGAAATCGTTATTTTTTATGAGGTATGTGTTGAAAAGGGAGGAGGCAAGAGGAAAGAAAAGCACGAAGTCCGGCAAACGCGAATAGCGAAGTGGACACGGCTACCGGTGGTGAAACCACAGCCGTGCTGGCTTCGCTTCTTGCGCCGCGTTTTTTAAAAAAGTCTCCGGGCTAGTAAAACCGGAACGTAAAAAGCAGAGATGATGTAATCAAGTAGGCGAGGAACAATCCCGAAACCGGCTGACGCCTGCGGTTCTTCACGAGCAAATACAGGGTTGCATAGACAGCTTGTGATTAACTTGCCACATCTGATAAACGAGTGTTTAACAGGACATAACATCGATTTGTTTTTAAATACTACTAAATTCAGTCAATTAAAATCCGTTTCACATTCGGGTGCAACGAGACAACGAGGTAAACTTGATCATTGAGAATATCCTCTGTTTGAATTGCAAACATTTTTGAAGACGGAGCAAAATAAAAGGGCAGGTGAAAATCCATTTCTGTTTTCGGGCGCAATCGAAAGCCGTCATTCATTTCAGCTTCCAAATCAGGATTGGCTACGGAATATAACTCACTATTAATTTGTAAAGAAAAATTTGTCCCAACCAATTTGTAAAAAATAAAGTTGATCCCGCTATGTTCGGTTGGATCCTCTGTATGATTCTTATTTTTTATTGTAACGTGCAGATCATAAACCATTTCGGGATAATGGCTATCGTCCTCTTCAAAAAGCGGATCATTTTCCTTGTCAGTATAATGATACTTTGCTAAGAAATCTTCATAGGATAAGATTTCTGCTTGATTAACGGTGACCGTATAGCCATCCATATTTTCAAAGGCGTCTAAAAAAATGTCCTGTTCAATGGCCACTTCTTCTCCCATTTGGACCGTATAGATGGGTGGTAAATCAACGTCTTTATTGACATACCAAATTCGGATGCCAACACCAGCCAGCAGTGCAATAGTTATTAGGAGTAAGGCTATTTTTTTCATGCTTGATGTCCCCTCCCTGTCGTTTGGATCACCGCACCGTTCTCTAAATAGTGAATCTCATCAGCTAACTCATCGAGAATATCTGTATCGTGACATGCGAGGATGACGACTGCTCCCCGTTCCTTCTCATGACGAACAATGTGTTTGACTTGTTCCACGCCATTTGCATCTAATGAATTGGTTGGTTCGTCCAAAATAACAATTTCAGGTTGCTCCATGATCGCTCCTGCAATGCCAAGACGCTGCTTCATCCCTAACGAATATTTTTTATATTTTTTTTGGCTGCTGATAGCATCAAGGCCAACAGTATGCAGTGCATGATTAATTTGCGCATCGCCAATGTTGTTGCGAATCGAGGCAAGCATTCTTAGGTTTTGAAAGCCTGAATAACGATTAAGAAAGGCTGGGTTTTCAAGCAGGATGCCAATGCTTTCCGGAAATGAAATGTCTTTTCCGAGCACTTTACCATCTATTTTAATCGTTCCTTTTGTCGGTAAGATCAATCCGGCAATAAGACGCATCAGCATCGTTTTTCCTGAGCCGTTCACACCACGTAAACCAGTAACCTGACCAGAAGTGATTGTCATGGAAATATCATGGATTACCGAGACCCCTTTTACTATTTTATAAACGCCTTCAAGTTCAATTTTTGTCATCATAAATCCCTCATTTTTAATTGATTAGTTGCATTTGACGGGTTAATCGACATTTAAAATATCATAGTGGCGAAAGTAGAGACACCCGACAATAATAGAGATGACTAGTAAACAAATAGCCATGGCGATGCCGTCACTGGCCTGCATGCCATTCTCAATAACGTATTCACTTCGAATTGGCATGGCGTAATTACTGGGCAGAAACGGGTGAAGCTGATAAACAGAAGCGAGTATTATAACTGCCGTAACACCAAAGCTGTACAATGGTTTAATGAACAACACCAATGTCATCTGGAACAGGTTGAGTGCAATCGAGATGATCATTGGCAAAAAAGCAATGATATAGACTAGATTAGGAGAGAATGTATCATATGGACTTATTACATCTAAGATATCCCTGACAAACATCGATGTGATATTCAGCGAGATCGGCTCTTGCATGACTAAGCAGAAAACGAACACCGTCAGAAAGATTACCAAATAGTTCCCCAAAGTATAACAAATAATCCAGATGCTTTTAGATACCCACCATGCGCTTCGCTTCTTTGTCCGGACTAATATACTTAACCCTAAAGACGACAAGTCCCGATGGGGATAATAGAGCGTACTGTAAAGGATAAATAGTTGGAGTAACAACCATTTCACCCCTTCTGTCGGAGCAGAGACCTCGTCCCTCATACCTGCTAACATATAAAACAAATAATCAATGAATGTTCCCGGTGGCGTATGGTCGTTAAAGAAATAAACATTACTTTTTCGAAAATAAAAATCGATACAAAAGATAATCGCAAGTAAGGCAACGATCAAAAGCTTTATCAGTCCGAGTTGGAAGCCGTTTTTCAAGTCATATTTTATTAGTTTAAAGTATCTCACGTTTGCCACCTACTAGCATCGTTACGCCGAAAGTCAATGTAAAAAAGAGCAAGCCCTGTGTTAAAATAATCCACATATTTGATGGATTTTCTATTCCTATTGCATGTAAATAAAATAGGGGAGAAGTTTGATTGTAATATTTGTATGCCAAAAATTCCCGGCTGTAATGCAAAATGAGCAATAGGAGGAATGGGGCTAACATAACTGTGATACGGTTTTTTATAAAGAAGGAAATCGCTAAGCTCATCGTCGCAAATAAGCCTGCAAAGATAAAGTCTAAAATAAGGAACAGAAATACGTAAATGAAAGGATACGTATAAAACAAGCCTGACCACATGGAACCGATCTCCACACCGTATGGAAAAGGATTGAGCGTGGACGGTGTAATAGCTGGTATAAAGGATGCAACAATTAAAAAATTCAAGACAAGCGGCACTAGTATGATAAGTCCGCCGGATATGAAGGTAGCCATATATTTTGCTAAGTGATAGCTCCACTTATTACTTCTTATTACAACTGTCTTCACATATCCTGCTCTAGCCTCATTAACATAGGACCAGCCATATGGAAGAATGGCTAAAAGCGGCATCAAGGTAAAAAAGACAATGGAGCTGAGCGACTCGAACTCTCCGCCAAGCCAATGCGTATAGAGGGAAGAACCATAAGGTTGAGGATTGCCATAATCTGTACCAAGAATCTTTTCCATATCGCGGAAGTAAAAGTAAGAATCAATCATATACCAAGCGCTAAGCAAAGCGAGAATGCTGGCAATAATCAACGTGGTTAAAAAAAATTTATTTTTAATTGCTTTTGATGTTTCCATTTTCAATAAACGGATAAAGGGGTTAGTCATTATCGTTCACGTCCTCATCTAATGTTAGCTGAAAATACAGATAGTCTTCTGCATTTCCTCCGCTTCCTATAATGTAGTATAAGGGGTCTTCCTTTATTTGATCGGCAGGGACGAACCACCCGACCGTTGCTTCGATTTCTTCACCGAGCCCTAGATAGAACCAATAATATTTTTTACCACGATCTTGATCTAATGGTTGATGTTCGCTAAAGTAGGAAGCCTCCAAAGTCCAGGGACCGTCGGGAGCCTCAATATCTTCTCTAAAACCAATTGTAGGTTCAATACATAAAAATGCTTTATCCTGCTCATCATCAAATTCGAAACCTTTATAGTCTATATTTTTTACTTTGACATCAATTGTTACAAGCTGATACCCTGTGTGGATATCACCGTTGTCATCGATTAACGATCGATCAGTGAAATCTTCTTTTTTCAATCCGAGTTCATGAATGTTTTCGGAAAAATGAACTTGTTGGAGCGTGTACTCAACCGTTTCGTTATCTGAATCAGTAATTGAAATGGTATCGCCGACAAAAAAAAGTCCACTTTCTTCATCTTCTGATGAACGTTCAGGGATCGTTGAGGTATTGATTATTTCGTCCCTTTCCATTTCCTTATTGAAGCTGTCTTTAAGAGAGTCTTCAAATTCTTTATAAGAGCAGGCGGATAGCAGGATGGTCAGAATACCAAAAATGAAAATGCTTAATCTTTGTATTTTCGTCATGAATCGCTCTCCTTACTACATTGTGATGCTAGACTAAAAAGTGGACACAGATTGTTATAATAAATTAACTAACAATTTGTGAGGTGCATTAGTATGCCAAAAGGTAAACGTTATGATG
>NZ_FNPI01000004.1 GCF_900107275.1 Evansella caseinilytica
AACAGTGGCTCTCAACCCCGCATTTACTGGCTCAATTGTCCGCAATCGGTGGCTCAAAACTTTACACAGCTGGCTTATTCTCTTCGCAATATTCAACTGTGTCAAAAGCCAAAACTATAAGAGTCTGTTCAAAAGGGCAATGGTTCCGCACGATGCGCCCAATTCCGCCAAGTGCTGCCCGCGTCCTATGGGCAACGGCGGAATGTCACCATCCTCCATTTCCGCTTAAGTCCCACTCACGTCCTGCGTCTGCGGTTACTCGACGCAAATTGACTCGATGAAGCACATTCAGGTTGCATTTGTGAGCAACAGCGGAATGTCGCCATCCTGGCTCCGAGAAAACCACTCACAGCCGTCCTGAAAAGAATGCATCGGCTTCGCTCATTGTCTCTTCTTCTGCCAGTATTGCACTGATGTCGATCTAAGTGCCATCGCGCGCGATGACACAATGAGACAGCTCGCAGCTTCTCGGTGAAGTGTCGCTCATTGCTTCGGGGGTGTCTCATAAGGGTGTTTTTCCCTTTTGAGACACCCTTTAACGGTTTTATGACGATCTTGTGGCAAATATTTCAGGGATCTTGTCCTTGGTTTATAATAAAGTCTAGATAGAGAAGGGGGAAAAGGATGGGGAAAAAACTGATCATTCTTTGCGGGCATTACGGAAGCGGAAAAACAGAACTGGCGATTCATTTAGCTAAAGAATGGAAAAACCACGGACGGAAATCGGTTCACTTGTGTGATCTCGATGTGATTAATCCGTATTTTCGGTCAAGAGAACATGGCGATGCTTTAGAAGCGGCAGGAATTCATTTAGTCGCCCCAAATGCTATATGGCAACAGGCAGATTTGCCGATTGTAACCGGGGAAGTAACCAGCGTCATCCTTGATGCTGCTAAGGATGTCATAATCGATGCCGGCGGAGACAAAGCCGGGGTGCTGTCCCTTGGCCAGTTTTCACCACTGATTCAAAAGCTGTCTGCATACGAGTTTTTGTTTGTCGTCAATGGCAACAGACCAATCGTCTCCTCAGTGGAAGGAATAGTGGAACTTATCCGGGAAATCGAACATGCTGCGCGGCTGAAAGTGAATGGCATCATCAACAATACGCACTTAGGAGAAGCAAATTATCCGCCGGCGGAGTTGGAAAAGGGCGAGCGCTTATCCCGGGAAGCGGCGGCGAAGCTGAATATCCCGTTTCTGTTTTCGGCAGTCACAAAAAAAACACTGACCCGCTGGAACAGCGAGGGACTTCACCCGAACTGCAATAAGCTGGAGGTATTTGACCGGCAATTACTCACACCCTGGAGTGTAGAAGGAGAATAAAAATGAAAGTTCTTTTTAATGAAGGCTGGTGTAAGGGATGCGGATTATGTATCGCGTTTTGTCCGCAGGAAATCATTCACCTCGCCGAACACTTGAACAGGAAAGGATACCGTCCTGCCCAGGTCGTTGATCAAGATAAATGTACGAGCTGTGCGGCATGTGCGAGAATGTGTCCCGATACAGTCATTACCGTATACCGGCCTGATCGAAAACAGACTGCCGTTTCATAAAAAAACGAGACGTTACGTTAGTGATTCATTCAAAAAGATAAAAAACGATCTTTTTGAACAAACACTTATAAAGGAAAACTACTTTTAAAGGGTGACATACATATGGGGAAAGTATTGATGAAAGGGAACGAGGTTATTGGCGAAGCCGCTGTTTATGCCGGCTGCCGATATTTTTTTGGTTATCCGATCACACCGCAAAGCGAATTGGTAGCGTACATGGCTAAAAGGCTGCCGGAAGTAGGAGGTTGCTTCCTGCAGGCAGAAAGCGAGATTTCGGCGATCAATATGGTCTATGGCGCAGCTTCCGCCGGTGTCAGAGTGATGACATCATCCAGCAGTCCAGGTTTCAGCTTAAAACAAGAGGGAATCTCCTATTTGGCTGGCGCAGAATTGCCGGCTGTGATCGTCAACATTGCGAGAGGCGGCCCTGGTCTCGGTAATATCCAGCCGTCCCAAGCCGACTATTTTCAAGTGACCAAAGGTGGGGGACATGGGGATTATTACACCCCAGTTCTGGCTCCCAGCTCGCTTCAAGAAATCGTTTCTTTGACTCGGGAAGCGTTTCGAATCGCAGATGAATACCGTACACCGGTAATTTTATTGGGGGACGGCATGCTGGGACAAATGATGGAACCGGTGGAGTTTGAAGACGAGAAGCCGCTGCCGAAAGTGCGGGAAAAGAAATGGGCGACAACCGGCACAAAGGGAGACGGCCCGCCAAAGACGATTACTTCTTTGGATTTAAACGATACTCAGCTTGAGATCAGAAATAATACATTACAGCAAAAGTATGCCGCTATCAAAGAAAAGGAAGTAAGAGTCGATGAGTATTTGCTGGATGACGCAGCTTACGCGATTGTCGCATACGGAACGGTGGCGCGCATTGCCAGAACGGCAATCGACAGGGCTAGAAAAAAAGGAATCGCCGTCGGGCTGATTCGGCCTGTCAGTCTTTGGCCGTTTCCTGCAACAATCATTTCAGAGTACAGTTCAGTGTTGAAGGCGATTTTAACTGTAGAAATGAGCGCGGGACAAATGATTGAGGATGTCAGGCTCGCCGTTGAAGGAAAGGCACCGGTCTTTTTTTACGGCCGCACCGGGGGAGTCATTCCGACGGTTGACGAAATCCTTCAACAAATCGACAGGCTGACGGAAGAGGTGGCAATATGAAAACAGTTTTTAAACGGACAACGGGCTTAACGGACGCGGAGACACACTATTGTCCGGGATGTACGCACGGGATCATTCACCGCCTAGTTGCGGAAGTGCTGGAGGAGCTGGATGCATTGGAAACGACGGTGGGGGTTGCTTCCGTAGGCTGCTCCGTCTTAGCCTATCACTATTTTAACTGCGATATGACCCAGGCAGCTCACGGTCGCGCGCCTGCTGTCGCCACAGGGCTGCGACGGGTTTTACCGGAAGACCGGCTCGTGTTCACCTATCAGGGGGACGGGGATTTAGCTTCCATCGGGATGGCGGAAATTGTCCATGCAGCAGCCAGAGGAGAAAATATCACCGTTATTTTCGTGAACAATGCCATCTATGGCATGACTGGCGGTCAAATGGCCCCGACAACACTCCTAGGGCAAAAAACAGCGACAACACCTGAGGGACGCAGTAGCCAACTTCAAGGACTGCCGATAAGAGTCTCGGAGATGCTGGCCACTTTAGACGGCGCTGCGTACATTGAACGGGTTTCCACCCATGATCCGGTTCATGTGTTAAAGGCGAAAAAGGCGATAAAAAAAAGCTTCGAAATCCAGCGGAATCGACAGGGGTTTTCGATGATTGAAGTATTGTCATCATGCTCAACCAATTGGGGACTGACTCCGGAGGAATCATTAAAATGGATCAAAAGTCAGATGATTCCATACTACCCCCTCGGTATTTTTAAACAGCAGCCATGCATCGGGGAGGAATCATGATGGTAGAAGAACTGATCATAGCAGGTTTCGGGGGTCAGGGAGTGATGTCGATGGGCCAATTGCTTGCATACGGAGCCATGGAAGAAGGGAAGCACGTATCCTGGCTTCCTTCTTACGGTCCGGAACAACGCGGAGGGACTGCGAATGTATCTGTTGTCATCAGCCCGCAGGCTGTCGGCTCTCCGGTCATTGATTTTCCGACTTCGGCGATCGTTTTGAACACCCCTTCCTTTGAGCGGTTTGCTCCGTTAGTTCGCAGCGGCGGAAAGATGTTTATCCAATCAGATCTGGTGGATTGTACAACGCAGCGTGAAGATATCCACTGCTATTCGATCCCCGCTTCTTCCATAGCGGAAAAACTCGGAAATCAGCGGGTGGCGGGGACGGTTTTATTAGGTGCTTTTATTGAAAAAACTGGTATACTATCAAAGGGGAGTCTGACGGCGGCGCTCAACCAGGTATTTGGTGAGAAGAAAAAGCATTTGCTGCCGCTCAATATCGCTGCGCTGGAGGCGGGGCAGCGATATATTTGCGACTTCTGATAAGCATTACATAATGTTTCCCGGACTTTTTGAACTTCCAATTTAAGTGTGAGTTCAAAAGGAGGGCATCACAAGTAGTATAAGAACGTGTTTAAAACGGCAATGGTTCCGCTCGATGCGCCATCTACGAGAAAACCACTCATAACTGGCATTAAAAGAATGCATCGGCTTCACTCATTGCATCGTGTTTGTTCGAAAAAAATAAAAAGCGATCTTTTTGAACAAACACTATAAGTAACGGAAAAGGAGCGATCAATGTGGCGCAGCATGTTAAATCAGATATTGAAATCGCGCAAGCAGCAACAATGATTCCAATAAAAGAAATCGTGAATGATCTTCAGATAATGGAAGCGGAGTGGGAGCCGTACGGTCATTACAAAGCAAAGCTTTCATTATCGATTTTTGACCGGCTGCAGCAGAAGCGGGATGGAAAAATTATTCTTGTAACGGCAATCAACCCGACCCCGGCCGGCGAAGGAAAATCGACGGTGACGGTGGGGTTAGGTCAAGCATTGAATATAATCGGCAAAAAAGCCGTGATTGCGATAAGAGAACCTTCTTTAGGTCCGACGATGGGAATGAAGGGGGGCGCGGCAGGAGGCGGTTATTCACAAGTCGTACCTATGGAAGACATCAACCTTCACTTTACGGGGGACATTCACGCGATCACGACGGCGCATAATGCGTTGGCCGCTCTTTTGGATAACCATATTCACAGGGGAAATAAGTTAAATATTGATGTGCGCAGGATCGTTTGGAAACGGGTGCTGGATATGAATGACAGAGCGCTGAGAAATGTGGTTGTCGGATTAGGGGGACGGTATCAGGGAGTTCCGCGGGAAGACGGCTTTGATATTACCGTTGCCTCTGAAATCATGGCAATATTATGCCTTGCTGACAGCCTGGCGGATCTCAAAAAACGCCTCTCAAAAATCGTTGTCGGTTATACGAACAGCGACGAGCCTGTAACGGTAAAGAATTTGCAGGCGGACGGCGCATTAACACTGTTGTTGAAAGATGCACTCAAGCCGAATCTCGTGCAAACGATAGAAAATACGCCTGCATTGATTCACGGCGGTCCATTTGCCAATATTGCCCACGGCTGCAACAGTGTCATCGCCACAAAGCTGGCGGCGAAGCTCGGGGATTATGTTGTTACGGAAGCCGGCTTTGGAGCCGATTTGGGTGCCGAGAAATTTCTCAACATCAAAACAAGAGCCGGAAATTTAGAGCCGGATCTTGTTGTCATCGTGGCAACGATCCGTGCCCTGAAAATGCACGGCGGCGTTCCGAAGGATCAACTGGCCGGCGAAAATATCGCTGCGCTGCAAGCGGGATTAGCTAATTTAGCAAAGCACATCGATACAATCCGGCACTTTGGCCTTCCTCATGTGGTTGCCATCAACCGTTTCATCCATGATACGGAAAAAGAAATTGAAGTGTTAAAAGCTTGGTGTCAAAAGCAAGGGATAAACGTGGAGCTTGCCGATGTCTGGGCTAATGGCGGCGCCGGCGGTAAACAATTGGCCGAGCGTGTCGTACGGGAAATCGAAATATCGTCAAAACACTTCCGCACGATATATGAATGGAATGCTTCCATTAAAGACAAAATTCATGCAGTTGCCACCAAAGTATACGGTGCCAAAGCGGTGGAATATTCCACTCAGGCGGAAAAACAAATCGCCGAGTATGAAGCGCGGGGCTGGGGAAATTTGCCGGTGTGCATGGCAAAAACACAATATTCTTTGTCGGATGATCCTGCAAAGCTGGGAAGACCGAAGGATTTTACGATTACCATCAGAGAATTGAAGGCGGCGATCGGCGCCGGGTTTATCGTTGCATTAACGGGTAATATCATGACAATGCCCGGACTGCCGAAAGAACCGGCAGCGTTGAAGATGGATGTGGATGAACAGGGCAGAGCAACCGGACTTTTTTAACGCCGCCTGCCACCAAATAACACGAAAGTCCCTTCTATCCATCATATAAATGTAATGATGGATAGAAGGGAGGGTCATTTTTGCGGAAAAGACTGTTGTTATTTGTTCTTTATTGGCTCGGTATGCACGTGTTTGCAAACAAGTATTTTACGGTGAATGATGCGACGAAGACCGAAATTGCCGAATCACTGTTTTTCGAGCCGTTTTCCTGGTTTTGGGCACTCTTGTTTTTTGTCGTGAGCTTTATTTCCTTGTCAAAATTAATGTTTATCTGTTTAATTGGCCTAGTTGCCAAACAGGAACTGCTGTCATACTCCGGCATGCTCGTCGTTTCTATTGTCCTCTACCGGCAGGCCGCAATCATTGTTTTGTTGGTGGCGATCGTGTATGCTTTCCTGGAGGGGAACGATTACAAGAAAAAAATCGGCCGCTACAGGGGGAGAGAAAGAACTTGAACTATTTATGGCTAGCTCTTGGTGCTGTTTTCGGTTGTTTTTTTATTTCCCATATGCGTAAAACGGCGGCGGGCCTTGAAGTAACGACAGAAAAAATTTGTTTGCCTGTTTCTGTTAAACGAAAGAAAATCCTGTTTATTTCTGACTTACACCGTCGAAGATTAGACAAAAGCTCGATACAGCCATACGCACCGTTTGATTATGTGATCATTGGCGGCGATCTTGCTGAAAAAGGAACTCCTTTGAAAACACTTCATCATAATCTGTCCTTGCTGTCTTCGTACGGCAGTGTGATTTTTGTTTGGGGAAATAATGATTATGAATACGGTGAGCAGGAATTAAAAAAACTATTAATAGACTACCATGTGTTAATATTAGAAAATGACGCCGTTGTCATAGCAGACGGCCGCATAAAATGGAGCATTGCAGGTATTGAAGATTTCGGAACCGGCCGGGCAGATGTGGCAAAAGCAATAGCAAATGCGGAAGGGCCTGTCCTTCTCATCAGCCACAACCCGGACGTCACGGATTTGATCGGAGAGGATCGACGGATAGCCGCGATCCTTTCAGGACATACTCATGGAGGACAAATACGAATCGGTCCATTAGGAATTGCCGAAAAAGGCGGCTGGAAGAACAGAAACAATATCAATCTTTTCATCAGCAACGGCTTTGGCACGAGAAAGCTTCCATTGCGACTTGGCGCAAAGCCGCAAATTCATCTTATTGCGGTAGGCGGCAGGGAAAAAAGTGTTGAACATCCTCCATTATATATGTGAGTTCAAAACATCCTCCACTATATATGTAAGTTCAAAAAGGAGGACATAGCAGAGGCAAGAAGTTCGAGGCGCGGCAGCCTCGAGCAGCACAGCGTACACTGAACGTACGTGAGCAGCGGAGAGGCAACGCAACGAAGAAATTCGCAGGTTCTGTTTCCCGGACTTTTTGAACATCCTCCACTATATATGTGAGTACTAACATCCTCGATAAAAAGTTGGTGAATGAGATTGTCCGGTTCGGAAGGAAAATATAATATAAAAGCGGCTTCAAAAATACTGGGGATCCAGCCCGGAACACTGCGGGCGTGGGAAAGAAGGTACCGGATCATTGAACCGTTGCGGAATCAAGCTGGACACCGGCTTTATACAGAGGAGCATTTGGCAAAGCTCCATTGGCTTATCACCAAAGTGAAAAGGGGCTTTACTATTGGACAAGCCGTCGAAATATTGGAACAGGAGGATATTTCGGGGGTTTCTCACCAAGGTAATGATCAACTGCTGCTGATAAAAAATGACTTGTTGCGACGGTTAATAAATCTGGAAGAAAATAAAAGCAAGCAGCTCGTTGATCAGGCGTTTGCTATGTTCGCTGTGGAGAAAGTCGTGATCGATATTTTAGCCGATATCCTCACCGAGGCGGAAAGACTTTGGGAACGGGGTGAAATATCGACTGTCCGCGAGAAGTTTATTACTTCCTTTGTGAGAACACGTATTGGAATGGTGTTCCAATATTTACCTGTCGAGCCGTCGCTGCCTAAGGCGATGTGCGCATGCGCCCCGCAGGAAAAACAGGAAATTGGCTCACTGCTACTAACGCTTTGCTTAAAAAGCTGCGGTTTTGAAACGATTTATTTAGGAAGGAATATTCGGGAAAATGAACTGCTTCAAACGCTGATGGAACTGAAACCAAAAATATTTTTGCTTTCCTGTACAAAGCCGGACGATCTGGAGGAAGCGGTAAAGCTGGTTCAAGCAATAACGCTTCAGTTGCCTGAGACAGCTGCGGGTATTGGTGGACAAGCCGTCGAAAGCGCTCCGGAAACGATAGCGGACACCGGAAGGAAGTTTTTTATCGGCAGCACGGAAGAAGATTGGAAGGGCTGGCTGCGAAGCGTTCAGAAAAAATCAAATCAAATCCACTAGGCATTCGGTTGAACCAAAACGATGCCTCAGTCATAGTTTAACAATATGAATAATGAAAATGTGACCTGGAAAGGCAAGGATAAGCTTCTTCATTTGAAAGCTGTTTAGCTCTGGTGTCTCTCGATAAATGTAGGCTAAAGACACAATTGGCTACGCTGCTCTTCATGATTAGCACTATTCCTGTTTTAATGTCAAGAGCGAGGAGGACCGACCATGCGATTGGAGCGGTTAGCATCAGATAAGATAAAGATTTTTTTAAGCTTTGACGATCTCCGTGAAAGGGGTATCTCAAAGGACGAAATATGGATGGATGTCCCGAAAGTGCACGATTTATTTCGTGATATGATATCTGAAGCCAGCTCGGAGTTGGGTTTCGATGCTGAAGGACCGGTCATTGTGGAGGTATTTGCCTTGCCTTCTCAAGGAATGGTAGTCATTGTAACCATTGCGGATGAGGAGGAGGATGCATTTGATGATTCCTTCATTGAACTGCAGATTACAATGGATGCGACAGATCAGCTGCTGTTCCGTTTTCATTCGATCGAGGATGTCATTCAGCTGGCGAAAACACTCTCTGGATTGAATGTTGACGGTGGAGCGCTTTATTCCTATGAAGAGCATTATTACCTGCTGTTTGAGGAAAAGGACACAGTGCCGTTAGCGGTGGATACTTTTAGTTCGATCGTATCCGAGTATGGAGAACTGTCAACGATGACGATCTTCCGTCTCCAAGAATACGGCAAATCCATCATCGATAAAAATGCTGTTTTTCGACTGAATAAATATTTTTCATAAACGAAAAGCTCCTGAAAAAATGAGCAACCACTGAAAAAGAATCAACCAACTTTGATCAGTGGACTCATGGATGAAGGGGTTTTTTTCTGATAGTGTTTGTTCAAAAAGATCGCTTTTTATCTTTTTGAACAAACACGAAGCAACAAGCCATACTTCACTGAGAAGCTGCGAGCTGTCTCAGTGTGCCATCGCGGGCGATGGTACTTGGATAATCCTCAGCGCTATACTAGCAGAGGAAGAGACAATGGGTGGAGCCGATGCCTTCTTTTTAAGCCGGCTGTGAGTGGTTTTCTCGCAGTTGCACATCGGACGGAACCATTGCCTTTTTGAACAGGTGTTGAAACAGCCGTTCAGACAAAAAAATTGTCTTGAAAAGGCTTATTTTTTTCAAAAAACGGTCCAAAAGCAACAAAGTTTGCGAATGCAGCCAAAAGACAGAAGCCGATTTTTTTAAACCAATACTTCTACGAAAAATGGTGGCTAAAATGAGCAATATTCTATATAGTAATAATTGTATGGAGTTTTACTGAATATATTTTTGATTCACAACGCAGAGGTGAAATCGATGCAGGGAAATGAAAAAGCTGAAAAAAGGACAACCCAGGATCAAACCGGTAATAAGGGGCAGGGGAAAAATGATGTGCTGGAGTCTACAAGAACTGTCATCAAGCATGCACTTGACCGGCTGGGGTACCCGGAAGAGGTTTACGAATTGCTGAAGGAGCCGCTTCGAATGATGACCGTACGGATACCTGTGCGCATGGATGATGGAGCCATCAAAATATTCACAGGATATCGCGCGCAGCATAATGATGCTGTCGGTCCGACAAAAGGAGGGGTCCGCTTTCATCCGAGCGTTACCGAGAAAGAAGTGAAAGCGCTGTCAATTTGGATGAGTTTGAAAGCGGGAATCGTCGATTTGCCATATGGCGGGGGCAAAGGCGGCATTATCTGCGATCCGAGGGAAATGTCATTTCCGGAACTGGAACGCCTGAGCCGCGGTTATGTCCGGGCGATCAGTCAAATTGTCGGTCCGACAAAGGATATACCGGCTCCGGATGTTTTTACCAATTCCCAGATCATGGCATGGATGATGGATGAGTACAGCCGAATGAAAGAATTTGATTCTCCCGGATTTATTACCGGAAAGCCGATCGTTCTCGGCGGCTCCCACGGAAGAGAATCGGCAACTGCAAAAGGGGTGACGATTTGTATCCGCGAAGCAGCCAAGAAAAAAGGAATCCGTCTGGAAGGCGCGCGCATTGTTGTTCAAGGATTCGGAAATGCCGGCAGCTTTCTTGCAAAATTCATGCATGATGCCGGCGCCAAGGTAGTAGGAATTTCTGACGTATACGGCGGACTGCACGATCCGGACGGCCTTGATATCGATTATTTACTCGATCGGCGGGACAGCTTCGGAACAGTAACAAAGCTGTTTAAAAATACGATTTCAAACGAGGAATTGCTGGAACTTGATTGCGATATCCTTGTTCCTGCGGCAATCGAAAATCAAATCACGAAGGATAACGCCGATAAAATCAAAGCGGAAATTATCGTTGAAGCAGCGAACGGTCCGACGACCATCGAAGCGACGGCGATATTAAATGACCGCGGTATCCTGCTTGTTCCGGATGTACTGGCCAGCGCCGGCGGTGTTACCGTATCTTATTTTGAGTGGGTTCAGAATAATCAAGGCTATTATTGGACGGAAGAGGAAGTAGAGCAGCGCTTGGAAAAAGTCATGGTTACTTCGTTTGACAATGTTTATCGTGTGGCAACTTCACGCCGGGTCGATATGCGCCTTGCGGCATATATGGTGGGTGTGAGAAAAATGGCGGAGGCAAGTAGATTCAGAGGCTGGATTTAATTCAAAAATCACGTTACAATAGAATAGTTAATTGGAAAATCCCTTTCTTGCTTGTGAAAGGGATTTTTTACTCGTATTTAAATATACAATGCGACAACATTCGTTTGAATGGTTGGATAAAAAGGAGTGCTGGTGACGTGGAACGTCAGGACGCTATTATCATCGGAGCCGGTCCATGCGGGCTGTCCGCAGCGATCGCGCTGCAGGACATCGGAATGGAGCCGCTGATCATCGAGAAAGGCAGTATTGTCAACGCGCTTTATCACTACCCGACGCATCAACAATTTTTCAGTACAGGCGAGAAACTAGCCATCGGAGGTATGCCGTTCTACAGCACGGAGAGAAAGCCGAAAAGAAATGAAGCCCTCGTCTATTACCGCCAGGTCGTGATGGAAAAACAGCTGCGGATTCGTTCGTATGAAAAAGCGGTGGAAGTGCTGGAAGAGGAGGACGGGACAATCACGTTGTTCACGGTGGATCAGCACGGGATGCAGAATAAGTATTCAACGACTTATTTAATCGTTGCCACAGGCTACTATGATTCTCCGAACATGATGGGAATTGCCGGGGAAAATCAACCGCACGTCTTCCACTATTTCAAGGAGGCGCATCCGTTTTTTGCCCAGGATGTCGCGGTCATCGGCGGGAAAAATTCCGCCGTCGACGCAGCGTTGGAGCTGGAAAAGGCAGGAGCGAATGTTTCTGTTTACTATCGCGGCTCCGACTATTCGCCGAGCGTGAAGCCGTGGATACTGCCGGAATTTGAATCATTGATAAAGCACGGGAAAATAAACATGTTTTTCGATACCAAGGTGGCAGAAATCAGGCAGGATACTATTCTTGTCGAACAGAACGGCCGGACAAGGGAAGAAAAAGCCAGGTTCGTTTTTGCGATGACGGGCTATCATCCGGATCATTCCTTCATCAAAAAGATGGGTGTCGGGGTGGATGAAGAGACAGGCCGACCGTTACACAATCCCGATACAATGGAGACAAATATTCGTAATATATTTATTGCCGGGGTCATTGCCGCGGGGAATAATGCCAATGAAATTTTTATCGAAAACGGCCGGCTGCATGGCGCGCTAATCGCTGAAACAATTCAGTCCAGAAGATGACGGGAAGCTGGAAATGGAGGAAGATTACAAATGAAAAGAGTAGCAATCATTACAACCGGCGGGACGATCGCCAGCAGACAAAATGAAGCGGGAAGATTGACTTCCGGGGCAATGACAGGAGAAGAGTTGAGCGAAAAGCTGAAATTGCCGAAAGACATTGATATTCGTATTTTCTCTGTTTTGCAGAAACCGAGCATGCATATTACCTTTGAAGATTTGGACAGTATAAGACAAAAAATTGATCAACTGTTAGCCTCGGGTTCCTTCGCTGGTGTCGTCGTTACCCATGGAACGGATTCGCTCGAGGAATCGGCGTACTATCTTGACCTGACGGTGGATAATTCCCAACCGATCGTTGTGACCGGATCCCAACGAGGTCCGGAAGAATTGGGAAGCGATGCCTTTATTAATTTAAGACACGCTGTATACAGCGCATGCGACGATCAGCTTACGGATGTCGGAACGGTTGTCGTTTTTAACGAGCGGTTGTTTACTGCAAGGTATGTCAAAAAAGAGCATGCCTCAAATATTCAAGGGTTCAACTCCTTCGGTTTCGGCTATTTAGGAATCATTGACAACGATTTCTTATACCTTTATCAAAAGCCTGTAAAAAGAGAGAAGTTTGAGCCAAAGATCGATCGTATTCCTGCAGTGGACATCGTGAAATGCTACCTTGGAGCGGATGACAAGCAGATTCGTGCTTGTATCGCCGCAAACGTTGACGGAATCGTATTGGAAGGTGTCGGCCGGGGGCAAGTCTCACCATTCATGATGCCGGCAATCAAAGAGGCATTAGCAAAGGGAATTCATATCGTGATCACTACGGCATCGGAAGAAGGAGAAGTTTACACAACGTATGATTACCCCGGCAGTGCATACGATCTATTTCAATCAGGTGTGATTCTTGGAAAAGATTATGACAGCAAAAAAGCCCGGATTAAATTAATGACGCTCATCCGTTCCGGAATGGATGTGAAAAATGGATTCCGGCAGTAAGTAAGTCCAGCAGCCGAAACAAAGGAAGAAAATATTTACAGAAGGGCGATGAGCCGTATGATATCATTGGTGACCGCCGCTATCGCGCCTGCGATCGCTTTGCTCTGCTTTTTTTACTTGAAAGATGAATATGAACAAGAGCCGGTTCATATGGTGTTCAAATGTTTTATTTTCGGCGCCTTGCTTGTCTTTCCGACCTTGTTTATACAATATGCCCTGCAAGAAGAACAAGTTATCCAGTCGCTTCTTATGGAAGCCCTCGTTCAATCAGCGTTTATTGAAGAATTTTTGAAATGGTTTATCGTCATGCTGACCGTTTATTCTCACATTCATTTTAATCAGCGGTACGACGGCATCGTTTACGCTACCGCGGTTGCACTGGGCTTCGCTTCGGCGGAAAATGTATTATATTTACTATCATACGGTTTGGAGACCGCGTTTCTCCGCGCTTTGTTCCCGTTAAGCAGCCATGCACTGTTCGGTGTGGTGATGGGTTACTATTTAGGAAAGGCAAAGTTCTATGATAAAAAAGTCCGGTATTTATTTTATTCCTTTTTCTTTCCTTTTTTGTTGCACGGGTTATATAATATTATTTTATTGACGCAGGATCGCTGGATCTATTTTCTTACCCCGTTCATGATCTTTTTATGGCTTTTGGGGCTGCGAAAAATTAAGAAGGCTAACCTGAATCAAGCGGCATACTTTTCAAAAAAAGCGGCAAGCTGACGGAAAGTTGCCCCGGTGTGTTGTCATGATAATGTTTGTTCAAAAGTGAAAAGGAGTGAGTGTAGTTGCCTGACACAAATCCACGATATAAAGTAATTATTCGCTGCACAGAATGCGGAGAAAAATATATTCTTCGAGGAACCCCGAATGGAGAAGGTGGATTTGACACTGGTTTTAAGCGTTGCGTATGCGGGAACGAGAAAAAATTAGAAATGGATATCACCCATGAATAGCAGGGAAGAGAAAAAAGCATGGAACAGCTCATTGCAAGGAGAGGGATTCAGAAGGTAGACCATCAGCCTTTTGAGTCCGCTCTCTTTTTTGCTTTTACCTGTGCCGCTTAAGAATGGTGGTGCCTAAATGACCGATCCAATATTAAAGCACAGCAGATTTTCATATCCTTTTTTGTATAAAATGAACTCCTTGGACAAAACTATCCATATTGAAAATGAAGTGTGTATTCCAATGAAAAGGAGGATATCACATGGAAAACAGTATGACCAAAGCAAATAAGTATTTGTGCGTCATCATCTCGATGTTTATTTATGTCACACTTTTATCAATGCCGCACACAACGGTTGCATTTTCCGACCAAGTTATACAGCGGGGGGCAACCGGTGATGATGTCATCGAGTTGCAGGCCCGTCTGCAGTACATTGGCTTTTATAGAGGTGAAATTGACGGTGTTTTCGGATGGGGGACGTACTGGGCTGTCCGGAATTATCAAAGCGAGTTTGGTATGGAAGTAACCGGATTGGCGGGCGAGAAAACGAAGGCAGTGTTGGAAAAGTCGACGCAGTATGATAAAGAGTGGGTCCATCGGATGATACGGGAAGGCAGGAAGTTTACTTATTATGGCGGTACTCCGCTGGAGATTCAACAAGGACCGAAAGGGAGCAGGGATACTTCCCAAGGCCAGGCGGCAAAACAAGGGAAAAGTCCGGAAGCGGGTGGTGAGCAAGCTCAGAAGCAGCCGCAGGGGGGCGAAACCCAACGCCAGCCGGAGCAGCCTCCGGAACAACAGCAGCAACCGGAGCAGCAACAGCCGGAGCAGCCTCCGGAGCAGCAGCAACAGCCGCAGCAGTCTCCGGAGCAACAGCAGCCGGAACAGGCACCGCCGCCTGCGGAACAACAAGCATCTCCTGAGCAGCCGGAACCAGAACCGGAAGAAGAAATTCCGGTTCCTGAAGAAGAGGAGCCTGAAGCGACCGATGATACCGGCGTTCAAGGAGCGCTCAATGTTCCGGAAGGATTCACGGAAAATGATATCCGAATTATGGCACAGGCTGTTTACGGAGAAGCTCGTGGCGAGCCGTATGTAGGTCAGGTGGCGATTGCAGCGGTCATTTTAAACCGCTTGCAGAGTCCGACGTTTCCCAATACCGTCTCCGGCGTGATTTTCGAACCGCGGGCGTTTACAGCGGTAGCGGACGGGCAAATCTGGATGGAGCCGAATGAAACAGCGAGGAAAGCAGTATTGGATGCGATAAACGGTCAAGACCCGTCCGGGAATGCATTGTATTATTTCAATCCCGATACAGCCACATCCGGCTGGATATGGACAAGGCCGCAAATCAAACGAATCGGAAAACATATTTTCTGTAAATAACAGTGGGAGGTGTTACAAACATGGTCCGATCTGTCATCATCGGCATCCTTGCGGTTGCACTCATCGGTACAGGAGTTTGGGGATATAGGGAACATCAGGAAAAAAACGCAATTCTCATCAATGCAGAAAATAATTATCAGCGGGCGTTTCACGAGCTGACGTATAATATTGACTTGCTCCATGATGAATTGGGGGCATCGCTGGCAATGAATTCTAAAGACCGGCTTTCTCCGTCACTGGCAGAGGTATGGCGAATCACATCCGCCGCACAAAATGATCTCGGTCAGCTGCCGCTGGCGTTGATGCCTTTCAGCAAAACGGAAGAATATTTGTATAAAATCGGCAACTTTTCTTACCGGAACGCGATTCGTGATTTAGATAACGATCCCCTCACCGAGGAGGAATATGATGCGCTAAAGCAGTTGTATGAGCAATCAGGGGAAATACAAGCGGAATTAAGAAAGGTTCAGTCAATGGTTTTACAGGACCATTTACGATGGATGGATGTGGAAATGACGTTAGCATCGGAGGATGAGCCGTTAAATAATGCCATTGTGAACGGCTTCCAAATCATCGATGAAAAAGTCGGCGGCTTTGCTGAAGTAAGCTTTGGTGCGGAGAATGCGGAACTGGCAACGAATGATGAACAAATTGCTGAAAACCTTAAGGGAAAATCAATCAATGAACAGGAAGCACTGCAAAAAGCAAAGGCGTTCCTTGATTTGAAGAATACGGACGGAGCGACTGTAACTGAATCCGGGGAAGGGCTTGCTTATCAAGCGTACAGCTTGTCTATACCGGATGAAAAGCACGGTACTGACATTGTCATGGATATAACGAAAAAAGGCGGTCACCCTGTTTGGATGCTGAATGAACGAGAAATCGATGTTCAAAAAATCAGCCTGAACGAAGCGTTTGAGAATGCAAAGGCATTTCTTGAAAGAAACAATTTCGAGAACATGCAATTGGTTGACAGTAAGCAATATGATAACATCGGCGTGTTTCATTTTGCCGGGCTTTTGGACAATGTCAGAGTTTATTCCGATTCCGTCGTCGTGGAAGTTGCCCTTGACCAGGGGGATGTCATCGGCTATGAAGGATTTGCCTACTTGGCCAATCATGAAGAACGGGAGCAGGTAAAACCGAAGTTGTCCCGTAAGAAAGCAGAGGAGTATTTGAATCCGAATCTGGAAGTGATGGAGCATCATTTGGCAATGATTAATAATCAGTTGGAAGAAGAAGTGCTGTGTCATGAATTTTACGGTGTCATCAATGACGATACATTCAGAATTTTCATCAACGCCGAGAATGGAGCGGAAGAGCGGGTAGAAAAGCTCGCGAATGCCGAACCGGTTTATCGAAATGAGGAATGAGGTATCAGGGTGTCCCGAAAGGTCAAAGCGTCCTTTTTGCGGGCACCCTTTTTGCATGAATCAGTGTGATGGAGCAAGGAAAGTACATTTTAGGAGCGTGTTCAAAAAGATAAAAAGAATCTTTTTGAACAAACTCTTTCCCAACTGTTTCGATAAAAATGATATAATTTTTAGAAGAGCGTGTTCAAAAAGGCAATGGTTCCGCGCGATGCGCCCAATTCCGCCTAAGTACCGCTCACGTCCTGCGTCTGCGGTTACTTGACGCAAATTGACTCAACGAAGCACATTTAAGTTGCATTTGTGAGCAACGGCGGAATGTCGCCATCCTGGCTCCGAGAAAACCACTCACAGCCGGCCTGAAAAGAATGCATCGGCTCCACCCATTGCTTCGTGCGTGTTCAAAAAGATAAAAACCGATCTTTTTGAACACGCACTAGAAGAGCAAGATTGAAAGAGCATGTTCGAAAATTCGAAAAGAAATTATCGATGGAAAGGGCGGTACATTTGATCAAAGCGAGTACGACATTATATTTGGAACTGAGTGATTCTGCTGAAAATAAAAATCGCTATCGCAGCAAGCTGCTGGATTTTGACGATCAGCGTTTTTATATTGATTATCCTGTGGAACAAGTCACCAACAAGCCACATTTTTTCCTGCCGGGTACGCAATTCAGGGTATGGTATCTCGGCGAGGATTCAGCGATTTATTTGTTTAATTCGGAAGTACTTGGCAAGGTGGAGCGAAAGCTGCCGATGCTTGTATTGAGTGATCCTGGTTTTGATCAGTATATCCGGGTGCAAAGGCGGGAATATGTCCGTATCGATGCGGCGGTTGACACAGCGGTTCATCCAATGAAGCAGGAATTTGAACCGTTTACCTCGGTCACGTTGGATATCAGCGGCGGCGGAGCTGCGGTTCTGTTGCCGAACAATCATCCATTGGAGCCTGAAATGCATGTGTTTCTCTGGCTTTCTCTGTCTTATCAAACCGGGGAAATATTAGCGGTGAAAGTGAAAGCTCGGTTAGTAAGAGTATTGGAAGAAAAAGGTATTACCAAAGGGTCATTCCAGTTTGTTGACATCTCTGAACAGGAAAGACAAAAAATAGTCAGATTTTGTTTTGAAAAGCAATTAGCTATAAGAAAAAAGGAAATGAATTTGTAAGGAAGCATCGCGGGGGAGTCCATACATTCCTTCTGAAAAAATAGACCCTGATTGTAAAAATATGATAAGATAATAAAAGTAAAGAGATCAAATCTTGTATAACAGAGAGGAACCAACATGAAGAAACAGATAAATATCGCAATTGACGGGCCGGCAGGGGCGGGTAAAAGCACGGTTGCAAAATTAGTTGCGGAAAAACTTTCATATATTTATATTGATACTGGGGCAATGTACCGCTCCCTTACATACAAAGCAATCAGCAACGGCGTCGATGTCAATGACGGAAAAGCATTGCTCAACTTGCTGAATGGGCTGGAGATAAACTTGATTAATAAAAACGGGAAGCAATTAATTGTTGTCAACGATGCCGATGTTACGGAGGAAATCCGCACCCCCGCTGTAACTAATCAAGTTTCCTATGTTGCAAAACATTCAGAGATTCGCAGGGAAATGGTAAAGCGACAACAGCAGCTCGCAAATATAGGCGGAACCGTGATGGACGGCCGGGATATCGGTACGCATGTGCTGCCGGACGCGGAAGTGAAAGTATTTCTGACCGCTTCCGTCGATGAAAGGGCAAGGAGGCGTCACGAAGAGCAGCTTGCAAAAGGGCAGCAGTCCAATTTGGAGATTTTGAAGGAAGAAATCCGCCGCCGCGATAAAATCGATTCGGAACGGGAGGTTGCTCCGCTGGTAAAAGCGGAGGATGCAGTCGAAATCAATTCCACAGCGATGAAGATAACGGAAGTTGTTGAAGCGATTCTTTCCCTGGTGAATGAAAGAGAGGCTACGAAACAGTGAGCAATTCATTATATCGTTTTGGACAACTGCTCTGCCGCTGCTTTTTCCGCCTGTTTTTCCGCGTACAAATTTTAGGGAAAGAAAATATACCGGCAAGCGGCGGCGTTTTACTTTGTTGCAATCATATTCATAATTTCGATCCTCCACTGCTCGGTGCTTTTATCAAAAGACAGACGCGCTATATGGCAAAAGCAGAATTGTTTGAAGTACCGATACTGAAAACATTGATTACGAAGGTGGGGGCATTTCCGATCCGCCGGGGGATGAGCGACCGACAGGCATTGAGAACAGGATTGAAGCTACTGAAAGACGGGGAAGTTATCGGTATTTTTCCAGAGGGGACCAGGAGCAAGACTGGTGAACTTGGGGAAGGATTGGCGGGTGTCGGTTTTTTTGCCCTTCGCTCCGACGCCGCGGTAGTACCTTGCGCGATCACTGGCAGTTATAAACCATTTTCTACAGTGAAGCTCATCTATGGCAAACCGCTTGATCTGACTTCCTTTAAGGAAAGTCGTGCATCTGCGGAAGAAGTAACTAAAAAAATCATGGCAGGGATTCAGAACCTTCTTAACGAATATAAAAATTAAGGTTGTTTAGTAAGGGAGCTTTTCTCCTGATTAAATAACCTCCAATACAGCACACTACACGCTAACATATTGCTGTATCGTTCAAGAAGGAGGACATAACAGTGGCAAGAAGTTCGAGGCGCGGCAGGCTCGAGCAGCAGAGCGTACAAGGGACGTACGTGAGCAGCAGAGAGGCACCGCCACGAAGAAATTTGCAGGCACAGTTTCCCGCACTTTTTGAACAACCTATAATAAGGTAACTGCCTCCGATGTATGGAGGATGATATAAAAAAGTTCCAAGTCGCCCGCAAGTTTTCGGGTTATAGGGAGGTATTGTCAATGGTAGAAGAGATGAATAACGACATGGCTGAGGTGAAATCCTTTTCAGTAGGGGAGATCGTCACAGGTACGGTCACTAAAGTGGAAGAAAAACAAGCGTTTGTAAACGTAGGATATAAATTGGATGGGTTGATCCCTATCAGTGAATTGTCCAGTTTGCACGTAGAAAAAGTAAGCGACGTTCTCTCCGAAGGGGATGAAGTAGAGCTTAAAGTGATCAAATCAAATGATGATGAGCTGGTTTTGTCAAAGCGAGCCGTTGCGGCGGAAAAGGCTTGGGAAGACCTTGAAGCAAAATTGGTTTCCGGTGAAGCATTCGAAGCGGAAGTCGCCGATGTTGTCAAAGGTGGACTCGTCGTCGATGTGGGAGTTCGCGGTTTTATCCCGGCATCGCTGGTAGAGCGTCATTTCGTCGAAGATTTCAGCGATTATAAAGGGAAAACACTTCGCTTAAAAGTCGTTGAATTAGATAAGGATAAAAATAAATTAATTTTGTCTCAACGAGCAGTACTTGACGAAGAAGCTGCCGATAAGAAACGGCAAACATTGGAGTCGATCCAGGTAGGCAGCGTGATTGAAGGAAAAGTGCAGCGGCTGACGGATTTTGGAGCATTCGTTGATATCGGCGGTGTGGACGGTCTCGTACACATTTCGCAAATGGCTCATCAGCATGTGGAAACGCCGTCCGAAGTCGTCAATGAAGGAGATGCCATTAAGGTTAAAGTCCTTGGCGTTGACCGTGACAATGAGCGTATATCCTTATCTATTAAAGAAACGCTTCCGGGACCGTGGGAAGTTGTCGAAGGAAAAATCAAGGCTGGCGAGGTTCTTGAAGGGGTAGTGAAGCGCATTGTTTCCTTTGGTGCATTTATTGAGATTGCGCCGGGAGTGGAAGGGCTTGTTCATATTTCGCAGATAGCTAACCGGCATATCGGCACCCCGAGCGAAGTATTAACGGAAGGGGAACAGGTAAAAATAAAAGTATTGGATGTCAACCTGGATGAAAAACGAATTTCATTAAGCATCCGTGCCCTGGAAGAGGAAAGGCAGGCTAAAATCGAAAACGAAGCCAAGCAGGAGTACCAAAAAGAAGAAGACCATTCCTCCTTCTCTCTTGGAGATGTTATCGGCGAACAATTAAAAAAATATAAAAATTAATGGAGAGAAGTTCTTAATAGTGTTTGTTCAAAAAGATCGGTTTTTATCTTTTTGAACAAACACGATGCAATGAGTGGAGCCGATGCATTTCTTTAAAGCCGGCTATGAGTGGGGTTCTCGTAGTCGGCGCATCGTGCGGAACCATTGCCTTTTTGAACACCCTCTAATACGGAAGGTAGTTTTTGAACAACCGCAAATAAAATAAGTGAGGTTCAAAAAGGAGGACATCACGGCGGCAAGAAGGTCGAGGCGCGGCAGGCTCGAGCAGCGGATCGTACAAGGAAAGTACGTGAGCAGCGGAGAGACAACGCGGGCGTTGAGATTCGCCGGCGCAGTGTCCTGGACTTTTTGAACATCCTCTATACGGAAGGTGATAGAATTGAGTCGCGCAAAACGAAAGCTAGACCATATTTCCCATGCTCTAAAAACGGGGCAGAAGCAGGACACAGGTTTTGGCGATATTCGATTCATCCATCAAAGCCTGCCAAACACGAATGTAGACAATGTGTCGTTAACTGCTTATTTCGGCGAACTGAAAGTCAGTTCGCCGATTTTTATCAATGCGATGACAGGCGGCGGCGGCGCTGTAACGGAAAAAATCAATTCGCAGTTAGCCGAACTGGCCTGCATCCTTGACATTCCGCTCGCAGTCGGTTCCCAGATGGCGGCGATCAAAGATCCGGCGGAGAAAAACTCTTATCAGATAGTAAGGAAGAAAAATCCCCGAGGAGTGATATTTGCAAATATCGGCAGTGAGGCAACGATTGACCAAGCAAAGGCATGCGTAGACATGCTGGAAGCCAATTGTCTTCAAGTTCATTTAAATGTGATTCAGGAGCTCGTCATGCCGGAAGGGGACCGTCATTTTGAGGGAGCGCTTTCACGTGTTGAAAAGATTGCAAACCATGTCAATGTACCGGTGATCGTGAAAGAAGTAGGTTTTGGGATGAGTATGGAAACGATAAAAAAAATAGTGAGTACCGGGGTTTCAATAGTGGACATCGGCGGGTTCGGAGGGACAAACTTCTCCAAAATTGAAAACGAGCGTCGACTATCGCCGTATTCTTTTTTCGATGATTGGGGCATTCCGACGGCAATCAGTATTGCAGAAGCAAGAAACGCTGCCGAAAATATCACGATCGCCGCTTCCGGCGGCATTCAGACCGCCCTCGATGTTGCCAAAGCCCTTGCTTTAGGGGCAAATGTTGCCGGACTGGCAGGAAAGGTTCTCCAGTGGCTGACAGCAAACGGACTGGAGTTTACCTTGGAAAAGATAAACGGAATGTTGTATGAGCTGAAGTTGATATTGGCAGCGCTGGGGGCGGAGGATATTTCAGCATTGCAACGTACTCCTCTCGTGATTCACGGCAATACCCTTTCCTGGCTTAAACAGCGGGGAATAAATGCAGATGATTATGCGTTAAGGGGATAGGAACAAGAACAAAAGTGTTATCAGTACAAATTCCCCCTTGATTTTGTGAAAAAAGGAGCTTTGAGGACAAAACATATTGTCTCAAAAGCTCCTTTTTTAAAGCTAACAACTTGGCGATGGGCTTATTTTTTTCTTTGCCTTTTTCTCGCTTCTTCCGCGCTTTCCAGTGTCGCTCCACCTTTATATGCGAAACTTTGATCTCTGTCGGACTGCACACGTCCTTCCTTGCGCTGCCTTGCTTCCTGACGATCCTTTCCCATTATACAAACCTCCTTTTTCAAACAATTATGTATATTTTCCCCGGAAAGTTGCCGAATATGTAATAGGCGTGTTTTTTCATATCAGGGTGTGACGAGCGAGGTATCGTCTGTCAAATAAACAAGCCGGTTTTTGCGTTTAAGTGTTTGTTCAAAAAGATCGGTTTTTATCTTTTTGAACAAATACGAAGCAATGAGCCGGGCTTCACTGAGAAGCTGCGAACTGTCTCATTGTGCCATCGCGCGCGATGGCACTTGGATCAACATCAGTGAAATACTGGCAGAGGAAGAGACAATGAGTGGAGCCGATGCATTCTTTTCAGGCCGGCTGTGAGTGGTTTTCTCGGAACCAGGATGGTGACATTCCGCTGTTACTCACAAATGCAACCTGAATGTGCTTCATCGAGTCAGTTTGAATCGAGTAACCGCAGACGCAGGACGTGAGTGGTACTTAAGCGGAATTGGGCGCATCGTGCGGAACCATTGCCTTTTTGAACACGCTCTTTAAGGAGTTGTTAGACGGCAATCGGATAGGAGGAACGATCGATGGATGGTTTTTGGTTTTTTTGGGTATTTTGGCTGATCATTATTGCGACAGCATTTTTTGATGATAACGTAAAAAGAAAAGAAATAAAATTATTTTTTTGTTTTGCACTCATTATCAGTTCGATGATAACGATTACGCTGCCTGCGGTGGCAATCCGCCTATCGTTTTTGCTCGCTGCATTATTGACTTATTACTATTTGCCGAAAGCATCGAAGCGGAATATGGTTTATTCATTTTGTTTGAGCGGTTTATTATCGGGCGTATACCTGCTTTTTCATTACTTCGTCTATTTTGAACCGGTGTGGCTGTATTTATCTCCGACGACAATGATTTCGTCTTTATCATTTGTTATTGTTATCGTCTTGATTAACAATCATGTTCGACGAATAGCTGTTATGGCCGCGGGCATGCTTCAAGGAGAAATAATTCTGGCATTCCTGTTATACGAGCGCTACCATCCGATTCTTGATACCTATATTATCGGGAATTATGCTTTTTTAGACATTGCCTCCATCGGCTTATTGCTGGTTTTGTGCTGGAACGGTATAGAAAAACTGATGAACTATGTTAAGATAGAATGGTATCAACGAAGACTCCGCGCCCAGGCTTCCCATAAAAAACTAAATGCCTGAAGCAAGGTGGTTTCCATACCGCCGCAATTGGTAAATGAAAATATTTGATGGAAATTTGTCCAACTATCTGCGAGTTTGTTATAATGTTGTAGCCAACGATCCTTTCTTAGCTGAATTAGGGAAGGATTTTCTATATGAGGAAGTTCAAAAAGTCCGGGAAACAGCGCCTGCGAATCTCATCGTTGCGTTGCCTCTACGCTGCTCACGTACGTATCCATGTACGCTGTGCTGCTCGAGCCTGCCGCGCCTCGATCTTCTTGTCTCTGTGATGTCCTCCTTTTTGAACGAATATTATTGTGAGGAAGTTCAAAAAGTCCGGGAAACTATGTCTAACACTACATGAGGAAGTTCAGTCTTCATGGGTAAAGTGAAAGTGAGGAATAACCATTGTCGAAACCAGTTATAGCTATTGTAGGAAGACCGAATGTGGGGAAATCAACAATTTTTAATCGCATTGTAGGAGAACGTATTGCCATTGTCGAAGATAAACCAGGGGTTACCCGCGACCGCATATACAGCTCAGCAGAATGGTTAAATCAGGAATTTAACATTATCGACACAGGCGGCATTGAGATAAACGACGAACCGTTGATGATGCAAATGCGGTACCAAGCCGAGGTGGCCATTGATGAAGCGGATGTCATCTGCTTTATTGTAAATGGCAGAGAAGGAGTAACCGCCGCTGATGAAGAAGTGGCGCAAATGCTTTTTCGTACAAAAAAGCCTGTTGTCCTTGGCGTTAACAAATTAGACGACCACACGATGCACGAACGCCTTTACGAATTTTACGGGCTCGGTATCGGAGAACCGATTGCTATTTCCGGTTCGCATGGTATCGGTCTCGGAGATTTGCTGGATGAAGCGGTTAAACACTTCCCGAAAGAGAAGCACGAGGAGTATGATGAAGATACGATCAAAATCAGCCTTATCGGACGTCCGAATGTCGGGAAATCCTCACTTGTCAATGCCATATTAGGGGAAGAGCGTGTCATTGTCAGCAACATTCCGGGAACGACGAGGGATGCCATTGATACGCCGTTTTCGAAAGATGGACAAGAATATGTCGTCATTGATACGGCGGGAATGCGTAAAAAAGGCAAGGTTTATGAAAGTACCGAGAAATATTCCGTCCTTCGCGCGCTCAAAGCGATCGATCGTTCCGATGTTGTCTTGATGGTATTGAATGCGGAGGAAGGGCTCATTGAACAGGACAAGAAAATCGCAGGCTATGCCCATGAAGCCGGCCGTGCGGTGATTCTCGTTGTCAACAAGTGGGATGCCGTTGAAAAAGACGATAAAACGATGAAGGAATTTGAAGACAAGATTCGGGCGGAGTTTTTGTATTTAGACTATGCGCCGATTCTGTTTCTTTCTGCAAAAACAAAGCGGCGGCTGCAGCACTTATTGCCGCTTGTGAATGAAGTAAGTGAAGCTCATAATTTGCGTGTGCAAACGCACGTGTTAAACGACCTGATAGTCGATGCGGTAACAATGAATCCTACGCCGACGGATTCCGGGGGGAAACGGCTTAGGATCAGCTATTGCACGCAAGTTGCCGTTGCTCCGCCAACGTTTATTTTGTTTGTGAATGATCCGGAGCTGCTGCATTTTTCGTACAAGCGTTACTTGGAAAATCGGATTCGTGACACATTCAGTTTTAAAGGAGCGCCGATCCGCATCATCGCGAGAAAGAAAAATGAATAGCGAAGCTGTGCCGTAGAGCAATGAAGGCTGGATATGAGCATGGATATATCTATCATACAGCGTTCGTGCCTTGAAGCCGAGGAAGAATATCATTAAAAAAGCAAATGGGGGGTTGTGATGACGACGTTTATTTCGATTGCTATATCGTATTTCATCGGTTCCATCAGTTTCAGTTATATTTTAACGAAGAAAATAAAGAAAGTGGACATCCGCCAGCACGGGAGCGGAAATGCCGGTGCGACGAATACATTACGCGTTCTTGGCGTCGGCCCGGCTGTTGCCGTTTTGCTGCTGGACTGCGTGAAAGGAATAGCGGCAGTGCTGTTAGGGTTGACCATTACCGGAGATCCCTTTGTTGCCGGCGCGAGCGGTTTGGCTGCGATTATCGGTCACAACTGGCCGATTTATTATGGCTTTCGAGGGGGGAAAGGGGTGGCTACGACAATCGGGGTATTGGTAACGATGGTCTTTTTTGCCGCGTTGATCTCCGGCATCATCGCGATTCTGTCCATTGTCATTACCCGGTTTGTTTCTTTAGGTTCGCTAATCTTTGTAGCAGGAACTGCAATCTTATCGGTCGCGTTTGCTAATTATTTTCATTATCCGAGCTATTATCCGATTTTTACGGTTACAATTGCCCTCCTCTCATTATGGCGCCACCGAACGAATATTAAACGGCTGATAAACGGGGAAGAAAATAAAATAGGAAAAAAGGCGTCTACATAATTATCTGGGGGAATGATCATGAAAAAAATTGCAGTTTTAGGCTCAGGAAGCTGGGGAACAGCGCTTTCGATTGTACTAGCAGACAATAAGCATCAAGTTCATTTATGGGGACGGGAAAAAGAGCAGGTGGATGATATTAATCTAAATCACGAAAACAGCCGCTACCTCCCTGGGGTCAAGCTTCCGCAGTCCATCAAAGCGGACACCGATTTAACGGAGGTGCTGACCGGCGTTGACACCGTCGTTGTCGTGGTTCCGACATCGGCCATCCGTGAAGTTTTAAAAAAAGTAAAACAAATTCTCACATCCCCCGTGCTTTTTATCCATGCCTGCAAAGGAATAGAGCCGGGAACGTATTTGCGTGTTTCGGAAGTCATCGAAGATGAAATACCGGTATCATTGCGTTCCGGTGTTGTCGTCCTCTCCGGACCGAGTCATGCGGAAGAAGTGAGCCTGCGCCAGCCGACGACCGTGACAAGCTCTTCCCTTGATTTACGACAAGCGGAATATGTGCAAGATTTATTTATGAACCAAAATTTTCGCGTCTATACGAACCCGGACCTGATCGGTGTGGAATTAGGCGGATCGCTGAAAAATATTATCGCCATTTGCACGGGCATGACGAACGGGCTTGGATACGGCGATAACGCAAAGGCTGCGTTAATGACGCGCGGCCTGGCGGAGATTGCGAGACTGGGCATAAAGCTGGGGGCAAACCCGATCACCTTTGCCGGCCTTGCAGGCTTGGGAGATTTAATTGTTACATGCACAAGCGTCCACAGCCGCAACTGGCGTGCAGGCAATCTTCTCGGCCGGGGGAAAGACATGGAGACGGTTTTAGCGGAAATGGGTATGGCGGTGGAAGGAATCCGCACTACAAAGGCTGTATATCAATTATCGAATGAATTGAATGTGGAAATGCCGATTACAAGCGTACTGTTTCAAGTTCTTTTTCATGAAAAATCGCCTCATGAGGCAGTTGCCGATCTCATGGGCAGAGTAAAGAAACACGAAGTAGAAGATTTGAAGCTATAGTGATTGTTCAAAAAGGGCGCTTTTCCCTTTTTGAACAATCACGAAACGATGAGCGAACAGCCGCAACGCTTTTAAGCCAGTCATGAACGCATTTGTCATGATTGGCGAGCGGGGGAGGAAGCCATCGTCCTACAAATAAAAAAGGGCGCTTTTCCCTTTTTGAACAATCACGAAACGATGAGCGAACAGCCGCAACGCTTTTAAGCCAGTCATGAACGCATTTGTCATGATTGGCGAGCGGGGGAGGAAGCCATCGTCCTACAAATAAAAAAGGGCGCTTTTCCCTTTTTGAACAATCACGAAACGATGAGCGAACAGCCGCAACGCTTTTAAGCCAGTCATGAACGCATTTGTCATGATTGGCGAGCGGGGGAGGAAGCCATCGTCCTACAAATAAAAAAGGGCGCTTTTCCCTTTTTGAACAATCACGGGATATGGTACAAGGAAACAATTATAAGCAGAGTATCACATGATTCCTTCCCATGCATAGGATATAACAGATCTTGCATGAGGAGGGCTTCATTTTGGACGAGAAAAAAAATATTTTTGAACAAGTACAAAAAAAGACAAATGTCAAGCAGCAGGATTTGTTTAAATTAGCTAATTCCGTAAGTCAAATGGATTTATCAAACGAAACGAACGTTCGCAATTTAGTTCACCAAGTTGCCAAATTGGCAAATGTCCCTGTTTCTAAGCAAAAAGAGGATGATCTTGTAAAAGCGATAACCTCAAAACAAGTTCCGACAGATTTTGCTAGTTTAGCGAAAATGTTTCAGCAAAAGAAGTAATAAATTAGGCAGATGCTCTCATCGAACTTTTTTTTCTGAGCATATACTGTTAACGAATCTGCAATAAAATCAGGGCTGTTTCCAATAAAAGGCGGTGTTTAGTTTAAAGTTGAAGAAGGCTGCCCCTTTTCTTCAACTTTTTTTTTGTTGATCTGTTTTTTTTGCACTGTGACAGTGTTGTTTTCTATGATTTTATCAGGCTGTATGCTATAATAATTCGGTAAATTTACAGTAAAGACGCAGAAAAACGGGGTGCTTTCAATGACTGAAGATCCATTGATGAATATGTGGATTTCCTTTTTTGCCATGGGGTTGATGTTTGTTTCTGTCGTGGTGACGATTTTTACGAAAGAAAAATTGACAGGTGTATTAAGGTATCTTTTGTTGACTTTCAGCTTTATTTGTATATTAGTGTCCGGATTCATTATCTTTTTGGTTGTCTTTGGCGGACCGACAGAATCAGCTTTGAGTTTTTATTAAGGTGGGATTATCATTATGCGATCATTTTGGACAGGCATTCTTTTACTTACAATTTCTCTGCTGGTGACAGGATGCTTATATCCTGATGAACGGCGGGTAGAAAACCAAGTTCCGTATCCGGATCAATTGCAGGCGGTGGAAAATGCCGTTATCCAGTATCGCATCGACAATGGTGCATTACCGGTAAAAATAACGGAGGAAGATACACTGATATTCCAAAAATACCCTGTTGATTTCGGTAAATTGGTTCCGAAATACTTACAGCAGGCTCCAGGAAATTCCTTTGAAAATGGCGGGACATACCAGTATGTATTGATTGATGTGGAAGAAATGCCTGAAGTGAAATTAATTGATTTGACCATCATGAAGGAGATTCAGGAACTGCAGAGAAGGATCTTGAGCTACCGCCGGGAGCACGATTACGCGCCGGTGGCGGAGGTTGTCGGCGACGAGCTGCTGAAGCTGGATTACGAGCTGTTAAATTACGAGGAAGAACCGAGTATAAAAAGTCCGTTTCATCCCACTCACCACCTGCCGCTTCTCATGCAACCCGACGGGGAAATCATCATTGATTATTCATTGGATATACAATATTATTTGGAGGAATACGATAATGATATTGCAACCGGAGATGACCTCAGGTGGCTGCTAGTCGAGCATTCCCCGTTTGTCCCGGTTCATTCCCGGCCGCAAACCATTGAAGGTGAGGCAATAATATTTCTTCCCCATGAATCTTATGAATAAGCAATCAAAATCAGCGGTTTAACTGTTCTAAAGTGCCCCTGCTCTCAATATACATACAAGAGAGTAAGGGGCTCTTTCTATTGTGTCAAAAAATAGATAGTGTGATCTTGTCATATTTGTTGGACAACATCATAAATATATATTGTCATTCTAGTGTAACCGTACGAAGCTGTGAAACCAAGATTTTAATTGAATTAGACCGGGAGGGGATTTTGTGGAGAAATTCGATATTTTTAAAGATATTGCAGAGCGGACAGGTGGTGACATTTACGTCGGTGTGGTAGGTTCGGTCCGTACCGGAAAATCAACGTTTATCAAAAAGTTCATGGAACTGGCGGTAATACCGAATATTGAAAATGAAGCGGATCGGATACGTGCGCAGGATGAGCTTCCGCAAAGCGCGGCCGGTAAACAGATCATGACGACGGAGCCTAAATTCGTTCCCAATCAGGCAGTAACGATTCATGTGGACGACGGCCTCGATGTCAATGTTCGTGTTGTTGACAGCGTCGGTTACGCCGTTCCGGGTGCCAGAGGCTATGAGGATGAAAATGGTCCACGGATGATTAATACTCCATGGTACGAAGATCCCATTCCGTTTCATGAAGCAGCGGAAATCGGCACAAGAAAAGTCATACAGGAGCATTCCACTCTTGGCGTCGTCGTTACCACAGACGGTTCCATCGGGGAAATTGCCCGTGAAGATTATGTTGAATCGGAAGAGCGGGTGATCGAAGAATTAAAAGAAGTAGGAAAGCCGTTTATCGTGCTAGTCAACAGCGTTCATCCCCAGCATCCTGATACGGAAAATTTGCGCAGCAATCTGCAGGATAGACACGATGTACCAGTATTGGCAATGAACATTGAAGGAATGGGCGAGCAGGAAATCAACAATGTGATGAGGGAAGTTCTCTATGAATTTCCTGTTCATGAGGTGAATGTCAATTTACCGAGCTGGGTTATGGTACTGAAAGAGGACCACTGGCTAAGGGATAATTACGAAGTGGCCGTCAGGGACACAGTGAAGGACATTAAGCGATTGCGGGATGTTGATCGGGTGGTCGGTCAATTCTTCGAATATGAGTTTATTGATCATGCTCAACTGGCAGGCATAGAAATGGGGCAAGGCGTCGCCGAGATTGATCTTCATGCTCCGGACGATTTGTACGATCAAATTTTAAAGGAAGTCGTCGGGGTGGAAATACGCGGCAAGGATCATCTGCTCGAATTGATGCAGGACTTTGCGTATGCAAAAGCGGAATATGACCAAGTGGCAGAAGCATTAAAGATGGTGAAGCAGACCGGATACGGAATTGCAGCGCCGTCCATTAACGACATGAGCCTGGATGAACCGGAGATCATCAGGCAGGGATCGAGGTTCGGCGTCCGCTTAAAAGCCGTCGCGCCGTCCATCCATATGATTAAAGTGGATGTGGAGTCGGAATTTGCACCGATCATTGGTACGGAGAAGCAAAGTGAAGAACTTGTACGTTATCTCATGCAGGACTTTGAAGAAAATCCGCTATCCATCTGGAATTCCGATATTTTTGGCCGCTCGTTGAATTCCATCGTCAGAGAAGGGATTTCCGCAAAGCTGTCGCTGATGCCGGAGAATGCAAGATATAAATTAAAAGAAACGCTGGAGCGCATCATCAACGAAGGTTCAGGCGGACTCATCGCGATTATTTTATGAGTCTCCCCGGAAAATTTACCGGATGGATGACTTCCGCCGCAATTCACAGCATTTGTTCGTTGCTTTCAGCATGCTTTTTAACATCGACAGCACCAACGAGTCCGAGGGTGTCTTCAAGGGGAAGCAGTCATTCCTTTTGAGCGCTCTTTTTCTTTTGGAGGTGGATCGGAGCCGCGTTTTAAAAAAAATCATGTTTTTAAGGGTTAAGGCTTTTCATCGGAAGAAAGACATGATAATCTGCATTATAATGCAAGGTTTTTTTATATTGAAATATACCTGTTTTGGATTACATTTAATGGAAAAAATCACGATATTTCTGCCAAAAGAGATAAAAAAGTCATAAAAACACAAGGAATTCTGCAAAAAATGTTGAATTATTCTTCCGTATCGTTTAAGATAAGCCTTGTTATCCCAACAATTCAGGGAAAACGAGTATAAAATCGTTATTTTTGTGAAAGAAAAGAAATAACACGACCGATTCTACGGGAGGAGGTGAATGGTATGAATAAGACAGAACTTATCAATGCGGTAGCAGAAAAGACAGATCTTTCTAAGAAGGACGCAACAAGTGCCGTTGATGCAGTCTTTGAAGTCATCACTGGTTCTCTTCAAAAAGGTGAGAAAGTTCAATTGATTGGTTTCGGTAACTTCGAAGTTCGTGAACGTGCTGCCCGTAAAGGCCGTAACCCACAAACAGGTGACGAAATCGAAATTCCTGCAAGCAATGTACCTGCTTTCAAGCCAGGTAAAGCCCTTAAAGATGCAGTTAAGTAATACATAAGGGACTGCAGTGAAAATAAAAAGAAGAATCACACCGGGTGTGATTCTTCTTTTTTTTCAGTTATGACTTACTAGGAATAATCCCAGGCCTACCTGCTTGTATTTAGCGACGTCTGTATGCTAGAATTTTAAGGAATTACTGACTGCAGCGGGATGATTGGAGGAAGAAAAAATGACAAAAGTTGATCATAAAAAAATTGAAGAAGCTGTTGTAATGATTCTTGAAGCGATTGGAGAAGATCCTCAGCGGGAAGGCTTGCTGGATACACCGAAGCGGGTTGCGAGAATGTATGAAGAGGTGTTTCAAGGATTAAATCAGGATCCGCGCGAGCATTTTGCGACTGTTTTTGGTGAGGATCACGAAGAATTAGTACTTGTCAAAGATATTCCGTTTTACTCCATGTGCGAGCATCACCTTGTGCCGTTTTTCGGCAAAGCGCATATCGGTTATATACCAAGAGGCGGAAAAGTAACCGGCTTAAGTAAACTTGCCCGCGCGGTGGAAGCTGTTGCGAAACGTCCGCAGCTGCAGGAAAGAATTACTTCAACGATTGCCGATTCCATTGTTGAAACCCTGGAACCGCTCGGGGTTATTGTCGTGGTTGAGGCAGAACATATGTGCATGACGATGCGTGGTGTCAAAAAACCAGGTTCAAAAACGGTCACGTCCGCTGTCCGGGGCGCCTTCGGAAAAAGCGCTGCCGCGAGAGCAGAGGTTTTATCACTAATCAAAGACTAATGAAAGTTTATGCAAAGAAGGAGGGGGACGCATGGCTCAGTCAAACGAATATATCGTTATTAAGGCAAAGGAAGACGGTGTCAGTGTCATCGGCTTAACGCGGGGATCGGATACACGTTTTCACCATTCCGAAAAACTGGATAAAAACGAAGTGATGATTGCACAGTTTACCGAACATACTTCTGCAATTAAGGTGAGAGGTAAAGCAAAGATTCAAACTGCTCATGGCGAAATGGATAGTGATGAATAAAAGCGGGACCTTCCTGCTTTCTTTTTTTGAAGTGTTTGTCAAAAAGATCGATTTTGAACAAACACGATGCAACGAGCAAAGCCATTGCCTTTTTTGAAGAGTTGCCGGGGTCTCCTGCAATCCTTCCTTATCCCGCCGAAGTAAATGTGGTATACTGGATATGTGTTGCTTTTCACTACCGTAATCATTAGAGAAATTGAGCCTGGGGGACTTTCGAATGACTTCCGTAATGATTCACAACAAAGAGCTGACCGAAATCATTGACGCTTTTTACCAAAAGGTCAAGCATCCATATTTAAATAAATACATAAAAGATCCCTATGTGGACGAAGATCAAGTGGCAATCCTTTATCTGATGCTGAAGAATAAGTTTGATCCGGAGTATACGAAACAGTACATCATCATTACGCTGCTTGTCCAGGCGGCATTGGATACGCATGAACGGATCAGCAGCAGCCGCGTCAGCGACGATACCATGAAAAAGAAGCGGCAGCTGACGGTCTTGGCAGGGGATTATTACAGCAGCCTGTATTATTATTTCCTTGCTAAACTCAATGACGTTTCCTTGATGAGGGTGCTGGCAAAATCGATACAGGAAATCAACGAGTCAAAAATGAATGTGTATAAGTATAACGAAACGCAACAGAAAGCTTCCTTTGCTGATTTCCGGCTGATCGATTCTTCCCTCGTTCAGAACATCGCAACGCTGTTGCACATGCCTGAGTGGAAAAAGGCCGCGGATGAGTTTTTCTTTTTTAAGCGTTTACTAAAAGAGCGCTTTATGTGGAAGCATACCGGCGTAAAAGGCTCGTTAATCGACTTGATGCTTCGGGAGCATGGCGCGGAAACCAAACCGTATAACGACAACAATTTATTGCAGGGGTTTGACAGGCTGATCGATGCTTCCAAAGATAAATTGCTGGCCTTTTCACGTGAGTGGACATCCATCGGTGCCTTCTTTAACAAAAGAGTTCATGAATTACTGATTGAAAACCGCTATGACCAACAATGTGTAATGGAGGAAGGATAAAGCAATGGGGCAGTCAAAGGAAGAACGGGTACATCAGGTGTTTGAAACAATTTACAGTAACTATGACAAGATGAATTCCATCATCAGCTTTCAGCGTCACAAGGCGTGGCGGAAAGATACGATGAAAAGGATGGACGTACAAGAAGGAACAGCTGCTTTGGATGTATGCTGCGGAACGGGGGATTGGACGATTGCGCTTGCTGAAGCAGCGGGAACAAGCGGACAAGTCTGCGGTCTTGACTTCAGTAAAAATATGTTGTCCATCGGCGAAAAAAAAAGAAAAGAGCGGCATATGCCGCAGATTAGTTTCACCCACGGGAATGCCATGGACTTGCCCTTTGACGACAACAGCTTTGATTATGTTACAATTGGTTTTGGATTGCGAAATGTACCGGATTATTTAACGGTGCTAAGGGAAATGCACCGTGTTGTGAAGCCTGGAGGCCTTGTGGTCTGCCTGGAGACATCGCAGCCGACGTTTCCTGTGTACAAGCAAATTTATTGGCTATATTTCAAATACGTCATGCCGTTTTTCGGAAGGATTTTTGCCAAAAGCTATCAAGAATATTCGTGGCTTCAGGAATCGACGAAGTCTTTTCCCGGGAAAAAGAAATTGAAGGAATTATTTTTTCAGGCAGGCTTTGCGGATGTGACTTACAAATCCTATTCCGGCGGCGCGGCCGCTTCACATTTTGCTAGAAAATAAACCTTTGTTCTTTACATCATAAGCGAGGAAAAAATATGAAAAAACTAAAAATTATACTTGAAATGATAAAGTTTGAACATACTGTATTTGCATTACCTTTCGCTTTTCTGGGAGCAATACTCGGAAGCTTGGTGGTCACAGGGAATTGGCCTTCGGTATATCAATGGATTTGGATTACCTTGGCAATGGTCGGTGCCCGGAGCGCGGCGATGTCATTGAACCGGGTTATTGATGCGAAGATTGATAAAAAAAATCCACGAACGGCAGAGCGTGCCATACCTGCAGGATTGATTTCGTATTTTGAGGTTTCGTTATTTATTATTCTTTCATTTGCACTGCTATTCTTTTCGGCATTCCAGTTAAATATGCTCGCTGTTTATCTATTGCCGATCGCTGTTTTCTTTCTGGTTATTTATTCATATACGAAACGGTTCACGTGGCTCTGTCATCTCGTTTTAGGTACTACCATCGGCATTGCCCCGCTGGGCGGCTGGGTCGGCGCGACCGGATCGTTGTCCTGGGAGGCTTTTATGCTGTTTATCGGCGTCGCTTTTTGGATCGCCGGTTTTGATGTTATATACGCCACGCAGGATGCGGAGTATGACAGCAATGTCAAGCTGTTTTCCATCCCGAGCCGCTTCGGGTTGGCAAAAGCGCTTAAGATCGCCAGAGGCCTTCATTTTATCAGCTTTACAGCAATGGCGGGATTAGTTTTGGTAACGCCGCTCGGATGGATTTATTTCATCGGCGTCCTGATCGCCGGCGGAATTATGTTTTATGAACACACATTGGTATCGCCGGACGATCTATCCAAGGTGAACGTTGCCTTTTTTACAATGAACGGCATCATCAGCATCGTTATGCTCGCATTTACGATTGGGGATTTGCTTTTATGAGTCAAGCAGCAAAAGTTTTCACAGTGGGCATTACAGGGGCAAGCGGAGCGGTATATGGCGTGCGTCTGATCCGGGAGCTTTTACAGGCGGAGCATACCGTCCATTTGGTCATGACGGAGGCGGCATGGCAAGTGTTTCATTATGAACTGCACGCCGACATCAGCGACCGTAGGGCGTGTTTGACGCAATTATTCGGGGAGCATCAAAAACTGCACTACCATACGCAGCAGGATTTTTCAGCACCGATTGCCAGCGGTTCGGCGAAAGCAGATGGAATGATCATCGTCCCGTGTTCAATGGGGACGTTGGCAAAAATAGCGAACGGCATTTCCGGAAACCTGTTGGAGCGAGCTGCCGATGTCATGCTGAAAGAGCGGGGGAAACTAATCATCGTCCCGCGGGAAACGCCGCTGCATTCTGTTCATTTGGAAAACATGAAACGGATCAGCGACCTCGGGGGACAAATTGTACCTGCCATGCCGGGATTTTATCATGAACCGCGGACAATGGACGACCTTATTGCCTTTGTAGTGGGAAAAATACTAGATCAGGCCGGGGTGGCGCATCATTTGTTCACCCGGTGGGGGGAATGACCATGAGTCTTGTAATTGGTGAAATATCTTATACGAATATACTGCCTTTATTTTATTATATTGACAGGGAGCGTCTTGCTCAGATGGGGTGTCAATTTGTTCATAAGGTACCGGCGCAATTGAACGAAGGCATGGCAGAAGGGACGGTGGACCTCGGAGGGATATCTTCCTTTGCCTACGGCAATAACAGTAACGACTATGTGCTGCTGCCGAATTTATCTGTTTCCTCGCCAAAAGAGGTCGGCTCGATTTTTTTATTCTCCAAATATCCGATAACACAATTGAATGGTAAATCGATCGCCTTGACCTCCAGCTCGGCAACATCCGTCAACTTGCTGAAAATGATTTTACAGAAGTACTATCAGTTTGCTGATGTCCATTACGAAACAGCTGCCCCTGATTTTCAAGAAATGATGAAACGGCACGACGCCTGCCTGCTGATCGGGGACGATGCAATTATGACATCGTGGCATAAGCCGGACAATATTCACCAATATGATCTTGGGGCGCTCTGGCACCATTTTACGGGATTTCCGATGACATATGCTGTCTTCGCTGTTCGCAAGGCAGCCTGGGAACAGCATCCGCAAGTATTGGCGGAGCTATACCATCAGCTTCTTCACAGCAAAAATACGTCGCTCGTCAATCAATATGAGGAAATGATTGCCTCCATTCGGTTGCAGTTGGGCGGAACAAAAACATTCTGGAAACAATATTTTAGTGGGTTAAACCATGATTTAACGGAACGTCACTTAGAAGGATTACGACATTACTTTGATACTGCGTTTGAGCTCGGATTTCTGTTAAATAAAGTAGAGAAGATGACTTTATGGTCCCCAACTAAACATTGTCATTCTGTATAATTAAGGTGGACAATATGAAATTAACGGATATTTATTGGTATTTGCGATCGGATATTGCAAAAATTGAAAAAGATATCGAACGGAATGTGGATGCGAACCATCCCGTTCTCCAGCGGGCATCATCTCATTTGCTAAAAGCTGGCGGGAAAAGAATACGCCCGATTTTTGTTTTATTGTCCGCACAATTTGGAAAGTATGATTTAGAGCAGCTAAAAAAAATTGCGGTGCCGTTGGAAATGATTCATATGGGGTCGCTCGTTCATGACGATGTCATTGACAACGCAGAGCTCAGACGCGGAAAAAAAACGGTGAAGGCGCAATGGGACAACCGCGTTGCCATGTATACCGGAGATTACATGTTTGCAAGGGCGATCGAAATTGCCACTTATTGCAAATCTGAAAAAGTACATCCGATATTATCCGATGCCATGGTGGAAATGTGTATCGGCGAAGTAGAACAAATTCGCGATCAATATAACTGGAATCAACATTTGCGAATGTATTTTCGCCGGATAAAAAGAAAGACGGCATTGCTGATTGCCGTCAGCTGTGAGTTGGGGGCGGTTGTCAGTGAAGTACCTGCCCGCTATCAGGAGATGCTTGCCAAGTACGGTTATTATGTCGGAATGGCCTTTCAAATTACCGACGATATTCTAGATTTTGTCGGTACGGAAAAAGAGCTCGGTAAACCTGCAGGCAGCGACTTGGTTCAAGGGAACATCACCTTGCCCGCTTTATATGCCATGCACAAACGCCCTGAGTTAAAGCTTAGGATCATTGAGCTGTTAAACAATGCTCATCCGAAAAAAACGGAAATCACCGAGACAATAGAGGCGATTAAATCGTCGGGAGCAATCGACTATTCAAAAAACATCGCTGACCGGTATTTGGCAAAATCACGGCTCGCTTTGGAAGAGTTGCCTGATATTCAAGCAAAGAAAGCGTTGCAGCAGATTGCCGATTATATCGGGGATCGTAAATTTTAACGGTTTTCCGAAAATATTCCCCTTCTTCAATTCTGTGACAATATAGATAGCTAGTAAAAGTATCTGCTTCCAAGAACCCCCTACCTCAAACAGCCAAAAGGCTATTAAGTGGCGGATAGTTCACAGAGTGCTCAACAAGAAACAAACAGCGTCAAGAAGACCGTGGTGTGGAGGCCGTTACCTGCTGCACACGTACACAACACGTACGTGTGCAGCGGAGGGACAACGCAACGAAGAGATTCGCCCGGACATTTTGAACTTCTCCAATATAATTTGAGTTCAAAAAGGAGGACATCACAACGGCAAGAAGGTCGAGGCGTGGCAGGCCCGAGCAGCGGAGCGTACAAGGGACGTACGTGAGCAGCGGAGGGACAACGCAACGAAGAGATTCGCAGACGTTGTGTCCCGGACATTTTGAACTTCTCTTCAAGAGGTTGTTGGCGATAAGCACCTTACAGGCGACCACCATTTCTCCCCCTGCTCCGGAGCTGCAGTTTAGTGAAGCGGACTTTAACAAAAAATAAGCCCGTTCAGAAGAATCATTGTGATTTTTGTGAATATTTGTTATAATCAAAAAGGTTTTGGACACCATTTTACATACATAATGGAGGTTTGGTTAATGGAACGTACATTTCTTATGGTAAAGCCGGATGGAGTACAGCGAGGATTGATCGGAGAGATCGTTTCGCGTTTCGAGAACAAAGGCTTCCAGCTCGTCGGGGCCAAAATGGTTGCGGTTACAAAAGAGCTGGCAGAAACCCATTACGGGGAACATAAAGAGCGCCCTTTTTTTCATGATCTGGTACAATTCATTACTTCTGGACCGGTTTTTGCAATGGTATGGGAAGGGGATAATGTCATTGCAGAAGCAAGAAAAATGATGGGTGCAACGAATCCGAATGACGCCCTGCCGGGAACCGTACGCGGAGATTTCGGCGTGCATTTATCGAAGAACATTATTCACGGCTCCGATGCTGCGGAAAGTGCTGCGAAGGAAATCACACTATGGTTCCGGGAGGAAGAGCTTGTATCGTATACGAAAACAATATCTGAATGGGTATGATAACACTTGAAAAAAAGCATACTATGCTTGACAAAAGCGAGTTTATATCAATGGAACTCGCTTCAGCGGGTGTCTTAAAAGGGAAAGCCGACCTTTTGGGACACCTCTTCTTTCAACTCGACTTAAGCTTGGGTGAACGATGGGTGACTTGTTCCCTTTTCACTCACGCTTTAAAAAAGGGCAGGCGGTCTTTCAGGAGAGCCAAAGTCCGACGGATTCGCTTCCTGCTTTTGTGGTTGGTTGATTTTTTTCGACAAAAGACTAGTTTATCCGACGTTATTATGATAAAAAGATATCATACTTGTAAAAATAATGAGGGGAACGATACGATGTCTGATTATGTAAAATTTATCGAAAAAATCAAAGGAAAAACAGGAATCGATTTAGCATTGTATAAAGAAGCGCAGATGAAACGCAGGCTCACCTCCTTAAAAGACAAGCGCGGATATCCGACGTTTATCGACTATTATGAAGCGATGGTGAAAGATCATGATCTGTATGATGAGTTTCTCCAGCGGATGACAATCAACGTATCGGAATTTTTCCGGAATCCAAACAGATGGCAAGTGTTGGAAAATAAAATTCTGCCGCAGCTATTAGCGGCCGACAGAAAGGTGAAATTTTGGAGCGCTGCCTGTTCGACCGGTGAAGAGCCATATTCATTAGTGATGATGCTGCGTAAAAAAATTCCGTATTCAAAGATGGATATTTTGGCGACCGATCTGGACGAAGTAATATTGGAAAGGGCAAAAGCGGGAGTGTACCCGGAACGTTCTTTAAAGGATGTTCCAAAGGAAATGAAGGATCACTATTTCCGACAGGACGAATTAGGGTTTCGCATCATTGATGAAGTAAAGAAACCGATTCGCTTTAAACAGCACAATCTGCTCGCAAATCCGTTTGAGTCGGGTTTTGATATGATCATTTGCAGAAATGTGATGATTTATTTTACTGAAGATGCCAAAGACAAGCTTTATCATAAATTCAGCAATGCCTTGAAGCCCGGCGGCTTTCTGTTTGTTGGCAGCACGGAGCAGATTTTCAATCCGCAGCAATACGGATTTACTACGGAAGACACATTTTTTTACCGCAAAGAATGACAGCTTGGCGTCAGTCGGGAGTGTGAGCGGGCTAAATCGTTCGGGGTTGTTCAAAAGGTGGAAGCGCCCTTTTTTTGAACAGCCTCGTAATATTTTAGTGTATGTACAGAAAGATTGGTTTTTATCTTTCTGTACATACACGAAGCAATGAGTGGAGCCGATGCATTTTTTTAAGTCAGCTACGAGTGGGGTTCTCGTAGCTGCGCATCGAGCAGAACCATTGCCTTTTTGAACAACCTCGTAATATTTTAGAAAAGTTGCCCAAAAGGGTTGAAAAAATTCAAGAAATAAAAGAAAATGATAATTAATAACTTTTTAGCACGTAAAAGCGATAAAGAAAGCAGAGGTCGATAGCATGAGATTTTTAACCGCCGGTGAATCACACGGACCAGAGTTAACCGTCATTATAGAAGGTGTGCCCAGCCAGCTTCCCCTCACAGAAGAGGACATCAATCTTCACTTACATCGAAGGCAAAAAGGCTACGGCCGCGGGCGGAGAATGCAAATTGAAACGGACCGCGTACGTATTACCGCCGGTGTTAGACATGGAAAAACGACTGGTGCGCCGATAGCCCTTCATGTTGAAAATAAAGATTGGAAGCATTGGGAAAAGATCATGGGCGCTCAGCCGCTGACAGAAGAAGAGGAAAGTGAAGTAAAGCGAAAAATTACACGTCCTAGGCCGGGGCATGCCGATTTAACCGGTGCCATCAAGTACCGCCACCGGGATATGAGAAACGTGCTGGAACGCTCGTCCGCAAGAGAAACGACGGTTCGGGTAGCAGCCGGCGCGGTGGCGCAAAAAATATTGAAAGAGTTCGGGATCGACATTTGCGGGCACGTACTGGAAATCGGTGTGATCCGCAGTGAGGGGACGGCATTTTCCTCCATTGCAGAATTGAAGGCGCGGACAGAAGCATCGGAGGTTCGCTGCTTTGATCCGGAAGTCAGTGAAAAAATGAAACTGGCGATTGATGAAGCGAAAGAAAACGGCGATTCCATCGGCGGCATTGTGGAAGTGGTTGCGACCGGTGTTCCCGTCGGTCTCGGGAGCCACGTGCATTATGACCGCAAACTCGACGCTCGGATTGCTCAGGGCGTCATGAGCATCAATGCTTTTAAAGGGGTTGAGATCGGGATCGGTTTTGAAGCGGCAAGGCTTTTGGGAAGCCAGGTTCACGACGAAATCATTTACAGCGAAGAAGCGGGTTTTAGCCGCAAAACGAACCGTTTAGGCGGCTTTGAAGGCGGGATGACGAACGGCATGCCGGTGGTTGTCAGAGGGGCGATGAAGCCGATTCCCACCTTGTATAAGCCGTTGCAAAGTGTGGATATTGAAACGAAAGAAGTTTTCTCAGCGAGTATCGAACGGTCGGACAGCTGCGCTGTTCCCGCAGCTGCCGTTGTCTGTGAAGCGGCTGTGGCGTGGGAATTGGCAAGTGCATTTTTAGAGAAATTCGGGTCGGATACAATGGAAGATATCCGGCAGCATGTTGAGAATTATCATGAAAAAGTGAGGCGCTTTTAAATGGGATCATCCATTCTCCATGTTCACAGCTCGCAGCATACGTATCCGATTATTATCGAACCGGGCTGCAGAAAGAGAACATTTGCTTTCATCGATCAATATATTACTAGAAAGCCGACGAAATATTTAATCATAACGGACGACAACGTTGCTCCGCTTTATTTAGAGGATGTCGTGCATTCCTTTCCTTCATCTGAAACAGTGGAAACATATGTTGTTCCGAGCGGGGAACAATCCAAATCGTTTAAGCAGTACGAGGAGACAGTCACTGCCGCTTTGAAATATAGGCTTGACCGCCGCTCGCTGATCATTGCTTTGGGCGGCGGGGTTGTCGGCGATCTGGCCGGCTTTGTGGCGGCATCGTATATGCGCGGCATTCCATTTATACAAATTCCGACAACGCTGCTTGCCCATGACAGCAGCGTCGGCGGTAAAGTCGGCATCAATCATTCGCTTGGCAAAAACATGGTCGGTGCCTTTCATCAGCCCTCGCTGGTACTCTATGATCCGGAAGCGCTGCTTTCCCTCCCGGAGCGGGAATGGCGTTCAGGTTTTGCAGAGGTGATAAAGCATGGATTTATTGCCGACAAAGATTTATTGGAATGGCTTGTAACGCATGTTACTTCCTTTCAAGAGTGGGACATGGATATCCTCTCCGAAATGCTGTACCGCTCGATTCAAGTAAAAGCGAATATCGTTCAGGAGGACGAAAAGGAGCAGGGAGTCCGGGCGTTCCTGAACTTTGGTCATACACTCGGTCATGCGATTGAAGCGGAAGCTGGTTATGGTGCGATTACCCACGGTGAAGCGGTGGCAATCGGTATTGTATACGCGTTGCGTTTAAGTGAAAAATGCTTCGAGGTCAATTTGCAATCTGCTCCTTATTTGGAAAAGCTGAAAAGCCTCGGTTATCAGCTCGATATTCCAAAACAGCTAAGTGCCGACGGTCTGCTCGAAAGAATGAGCGTGGACAAAAAGGCGTATAACCAGGTCATCCGTTTCGTGCTGTTAAAAGCAATCGGGAAACCTGTGGTCCAGGGAATGAGTGGTACGGTGCTGTTAGATGAACTGAAAAGAGAGGTGAAGTAGCATGGTAAGAGGAGTAAGAGGAGTAAGAGGAGCAATTACAGTGAAGGAGAATAAGGAAGAGGCAATCGTCTCTGCCGCCTTTCGCTTATTTAAGACAATGCAAAAGGAAAATGGTTATGTCCCTGATGACATTTCCCATATTATTATCACAATGACGCCGGATCTTGATGCAGCATTTCCGGCGAAAGCCTTAAGGCAGCTGGAAGGCTATGATCTTGTGCCTGTCATGTGTGCCCAGGAAATTCCTGTTCCCGGCAGCCTGGAAAAATGTATTCGGGTCATGCTGACGCTGAATACAACGAAGTCTCCAGGAGAAATCAATCATGTTTATTTGGAGGATGCGGTAACCTTGAGACCGGATTTATTCTTGACAAATCAAGGGCAGTTGCGATAGTATGGCTACAAGCGTTGTAAGGAATTTTTAGAATAATCAGTTGAGTTGAGCAGAGAGATGAGAAGAGTTGAGCTGAGGAGAGCAGAGACAGTGGACGTAGAATGGCGTCTGCCTCTGTGGCAGACGTTTTTTATTATCATTTTATTTTATTGCTTTAAAGCATAAAAAGGCAGGCTCCGTCCGTTTAGCAATCTGTGTTCCTTCCATGATGCCTCCTCGCATCAACCGCTTCTCCTGATATTTTGGAAAGAGGTGAAGCCGGTGATTGAAACGAATCTTCAAACATTTGTAAACGACGCAGCGTCGTTTCAGACAATTCCAATGTCAACGACGATCGTTGCCGATACAAAAACCCCCATTCAATTGTTTCAACTGTTTGATGAAGAAGCCGCATTTATTTTAGAAAGTAATGACAGTTTATCAACATGGTCCAACTACTCGTTTATCGGATTGCGGCCGAAATATTTATTGTATGAGATGGATGGTGTTTTTCATCTGGAAGATGTGAATGGACGAGAGCTTTTTAGCGGAAGGAAGTTTCCGGAAGTGTGGGGGGAAAGCTTGAAGCTCCTGAATGTTGCTCCAAGCTGGCCGGATTTGCCGTTTCCGGGCGGAGCCGTCGGATACTTCAGCTTTGAATCGTATTCTTTATACGAAAAAAAAATACAAAAGAAGTCCAATGCTTCATCAGCAAAGGACGTGAACCTCGTTTTTTGCGAGACAATCCTCGCCTACCATCATGAAAAGGAAGAGCTTACAGTGATTCATCTGCAGGCAGTCGACAGCCAGTCCGTGGAAGCAAGTTATAACGAAGGAAGGCAGCGGATTTACGACGTTCTTTCAAAAATAGAGAGCGGAATTCCGAAGCAGTCAACGGTATTTCAGCAGCAGCTAAGCCAGGAGGAAGACGTGTTTCAAGGCGTTCGCTCCAACTGTGCCAAAGCGGAATTCCTTAGCAATGTTCGCAAATTGAAGGAATTTATTGAAGCGGGGGACATTTTTCAAGGGGTGCTTTCACAGCGTTTCGATTTACCCGTGAAGTCGTCGGGCTTCGATATATATCGCGTCTTGCGGAAGGTCAACCCTTCTCCTTATTTATATTATTTACGGCTCGGTGATCAGGAAATTATCGGTAGTTCCCCGGAAAGGCTCGTCAAGGTTGGGGATAAAAGAGATTTGGAAATTCATCCGATTGCCGGTACGAGGCCACGGGGAAAAACAAAGCCGGAAGACGATATGCTGGCAGATGACCTGATCAACGATGAAAAAGAGCGTGCCGAACACTTGATGCTCGTTGATTTAGCAAGAAACGACATCGGCAAAGTCAGCGATTTCGGTACCGTGAAAGTTCAAGATATGATGACGATCACCTATTTTTCCCATGTCATGCATCTGATCACCAAAGTACAAGGACGCTTAAAGGAGAATATTCACCCATTTGAAGCGCTGTTTTCGGCTCATCCGGCAGGGACGGTTTCCGGCGCGCCGAAGGTTAGGGCGGTGGAGATTATTCAGGAATTGGAAAAAGACCGCCGCGGTGTTTACGCCGGTGCGATTGCCTATTGCGGCTGGAATGGCGCGATTGACTCCTGTATCGCAATTAGAACGATTATTTTGAAGGACGGAATTGCATCCGTTCAGGCAGGGGCGGGGATCGTCCATGATTCAGTTCCTGAATCCGAATGGGAGGAAACGAGAAATAAAGCGAGAGCATTGCTGTTTGCCTTGAAAATCGCTGAACAACGATTAGCAATGGAGGAGGTTTTCTGACAATGAATGGAATGATTGAGAAACTGCTAAGCGGCGATGTGCTGTCCGAACAGGAAGCGAAAGAGCTTGTCTTGACGATGCTGAACGGCACCGTTTCCGATGAACAAATTGTCTCGATCTTAACGATTCTTCGCTATCGCGGTGAAACGGTGGAGGAAATCGTCGGCTTTGCCAAAGGCATGCAGGAAGCGAGCATTCAGATTCATCCGCCATTTCCGGTAATCGACACATGCGGTACGGGCGGTGATGGTGTCGGGACATTCAATATTTCCACTGCTGCGGCGATTTTATTAAGCAGTCTGTCGGTTCCGGTCGCTAAGCACGGCAATCGCGGCGTTTCTTCCAAAACGGGCAGTGCGGATGTTCTTGAATATCTGGACATCCCGATTCAAACGACGGAACAAGCGGCGGTGAAAAGCCTGGAAACATATCATCTGTGCTTCCTGTTTGCTCCGCAATACCACTCGGCGATGAAGCATGTGGGAAAAGCGCGGCGGGGGATGGGAATCAAAACGATTTTTAACCTGCTTGGACCGCTGACGAATCCGGCGGGGGCATCAACGCGGCTTATTGGTGTTTATGATGACGACATTGCAAAAAAAATGGCAGCAGCAGCCATTGCGTTAGGAATTGATCGGGCGATGTTTGTGACAGGAGAAGACGGCTTGGATGAATTGACCATCACCGGAAAAACAGCGGTCGTTGAAGTGAAGAGCGGCGAGCTTCATGAATATGAGTTGACGCCGCAGGAAGTCGGCTTGCCGTTCGGAAAGCTCGAGCCGCTTCTCGTGGCTTCTCCTGAAGAAAGCGCAATGATGATCGAGGCTGTTTTCCAAAAAAAAGGTCCCGAAGAAGCGGAAAATATATTGTTGTTCAATGCCGGAGCCGCACTTTATTTGTTCGGCGCCGTTACATCGATCGCGGAAGGTGTTCATGAAGCAGGAAAAGCGCTCGGCGACCCGGTCATGAACCAGCTGCACCGATTGCAGACGTTAAACAAGGGGGTTATTGCCTGATGAGCATTCTCGATACGATCGTCGCTCATAAAAAGCAGGAGATTCAGTCGCTACCTGTCAGGGAAAAGCTTGATTTTCCAAAAAGATCACTATACGATGCGATGCAATTTCCGAAACGGAGCATGGGGATTATCGCGGAAATAAAAAAAGCCAGTCCGTCGAAAGGGGTGCTCAGCACGGATTTTCAGCCGCTGGAGATTGCCGACACATACGAAAAACTGAACGTGGACGCAATATCTGTTTTGACCGACGAGCGCTTTTTCCAAGGCCGCGCCTCTTATTTGACAGAGGTAAAGCACCATACGAACCTGCCTGTATTGCGTAAGGATTTCATTATTGATGAAGCGCAGATTAGCGAATCAAAGATTATCGGCGCCGACGCGATTTTGCTGATTGCGGCGATTTTGGAAAAATCACAGCTGCAGGAATTTTACAAAGCGGCAGAGGAGCAGAACTTGGACGTTTTAGTGGAAGTGCATAATGAACAGGAGCTTGAGAACGTTCTGTCCGTTCTATTTCCGAAAATGATCGGCGTCAACAACCGAGACTTGAACACGTTCCGCACATCGCTGTCAACATCCCGCCGCCTGGCTGAAATGATACCTGAGGGGATTTTGTTTGTCAGTGAAAGCGGCATAAAAACGCGAGAAGATATTGACTACCTGAAACGCACCCGTGCGAACGGCCTGCTTGTCGGAGAAGCATTCATGGCGGCGGACGACAAGCGGGGAGTGCTGTCAGCGTGGTTTGACGAGGATTGAGAATCATGGATACAGCTCTGAAATTTTGCGGAATAACAAGCTTCAGCGATTATTGCAAGGCGGTGGACAGCGGGGTGGATTATCTCGGTTTTGTTTTCGCTCCGAGCAGACGGCAAGTGGGGCCGGAGCAGGTGAGCGGCTGGCTGAGGCAAAAAAGCAAGCATCCGCAGCAAAAATTAACGGCAGTCGTAGTTAATGAGGATGTTGATGTTTTAACGCGGATTGTAAATGAATGTCAGATCGATGTCATTCAGTGCCATGGCACGGAGTCGCCGCAATATATTTTGCAGCTGAAAGAAAAAGTCTCCGCAGCGGTTTTTAAGACGATTCACCATCAGGCGGACGGCACAGCAATCATGGCGCGATATAAAGGAATCGTTGACGGCTATGTCGTTGATACGAAAACAGCGAATGAATGGGGCGGCAGCGGTATTCCGTTTGATTGGGCCGCGGTTCCCGGTTATCAGGAGGAAGCAACGCGGCAGCGGGTTCCCTGCTTGATTGCTGGCGGAGTTAATCCGCAAAATGTAAAGGAGTTATTGCGATACAAACCGGATGGGATCGACCTGTCGTCGGGTATAGAAACCGCCGGAGAAAAAGATGAAGGGAAGATGCGCGCAATGGTTTCGACGGTTAAAAAAAGCTATCAGGTCCCGGATCAGCTTGGCAGATTCGGAGAGTTTGGCGGAAAATATGTCCCTGAAACATTAATGTATGCGTTGGAGGAACTGGAAAAAGCCTTCGACGGCGTGAGGAACGATGAAGCATTTCATCAGGAGCTGCACCGCGAATGGGAGAGCTATTCCGGCCGGCCGACACCGTTGACCAAGGCGGAGCGGCTTACCGATTTTCTTGGCGGAGCAACCATTTACTTGAAGCGGGAAGATTTAAATCATACCGGTGCACATAAAATAAATAATGCGATTGCCCAGGCGATTTTAGCCGGGCGGATGGGAAAACAGCAAATCATTGCCGAAACCGGCGCCGGTCAGCACGGTGTTGCCGCTGCGACGGTTGCCGCGAGATTCGGCATGAGCTGCAAAGTATTTATGGGCGAAGAAGATATGAAGCGTCAGGAGCTGAATGTTTTCCGCATGCGGTTATTAGGCGCGGAAGTCATTAAAGTGACGAGCGGGGGAAGAACGTTGAAGGATGCCACGAACGAGGCGATCCGCCACTGGGTTACGCACGTCAATGACACGTTTTACTTAATCGGCTCCGCCGTCGGACCTCATCCTTATCCAAAAATGGTGCGAGAATTTCAAGCGGTCATCGGCAGGGAAAGCAAAGCGCAGTTCCTAGCTGAAACGGGCTCGCTCCCCGATGAAATCATTGCATGTGTCGGCGGCGGAAGCAACGCCATCGGCATGTTTTACCCGTTCATTGAAGACGATGTGCGGCTCACCGGTGTGGAAGCGGCAGGTAAAGGCGTGGAGACGGAAGAGCATGCTGCAACATTGACAAAGGGGAAAAAAGGCGTGCTCCATGGAGCGCTATCGTATTTATTACAGGATGAAGGCGGGAATATTATCGAACCGTATTCTGTTTCCGCAGGGCTGGATTATCCCGGCATTGGCCCGGAGCATGCTTATTTGCGCGATACAGGGCGTGTCAACTACGTGCCGGTTGCAGATCAGGAAGCCCTCGACGCCTTACAGACCCTTTGTCAACGGGAAGGGATTTTGCCGGCGATTGAGTCTGCCCATGCCTTGGCACATGCTTTTCAGCGAGCGAAGATGCTGCCGAAAACGGAAAAAATTCTTGTCTGCCTGTCCGGCCGCGGTGACAAGGATGTTCACACGATTCAGAATGTGTTAGGAGGAGAGTGAAATGAACCGCTTGCTGTCAGATACGTTTCAGAATAAAGAAAAGCGTTTTGTACCGTATATAATGGCCGGAGATCCGGCAATGGATGCCTCCATCGATATCGCACTCACACTGCAGGCTGCCGGAGTCGACGCTCTTGAATGGGGAGTGCCGTTCAGCGACCCGCTAGCGGACGGACCGGTCATCCAGGCTGCCGGTCAGCGGTCGTTGCAGCAAGGAACAACGCTGATGAGCGCCATCGCCGGTGTCAAAAAAGCGCGGGAAAAGGGGCTGACTATTCCGGTCATTCTATTTACTTATATTAATCCCGTCCTTGCCTATGGAACCGATCCGGTTATCGCGGCAATGAAAGCTGCGGAAATCGATGGGCTGCTGATCCCTGATCTCCCTGTCGAGGAGAGTGATGATATTCGCTTAAGCTGCAACCGTGCCGATATATCGTTGATTTCACTTGTAACCTTGAGTTCAACATTGCGGATGGAAAAAATTTGCCGGACAGGCCAGGGTTTTTTGTACTTTGTCTCATCCCTTGGTGTAACAGGAACCCGAACACAATTCGCCAAAGAGATTGCCGAAACCGTCCAAACGGTCAAGGAGCTGTCCTCAGTGCCTGTTTTAATCGGCTTCGGGGTATCTAAACCGGAGCACGTGCAATATTTCCAGTCGATTGCCGACGGCGTTATTGTCGGCAGCGCCCTTGTCCGTTTTATCGCTGAAAGACATCAGGAACTGACGGGCGCGGTAAAAGAAAATGCCTTAAACGAAATAAAAGGATTTGTTCTCGAGCTCATTTCGTAATAGGATAGTAACAAAGGCTGTTGAAGACGGAGGGAATCTTGTGAAAATTAAACAAACAATGTCTGGGCTTTTGCCATACCAGCCAGGAAAGCCAATAGAAGATGTGAAAAGAGAATTCGGGCTGGAGGAAGTTATCAAGCTGGCATCCAATGAAAATCCGTACGGCTGCTCGCCGAAGGTAAAAGAAGCGATACAACAATCATTCCATGAGCTCGCCGTTTATCCGGACGGCTATGCACGACATCTGCGGGAAGCAGTTGCCGCCCGCTTTGGAGTGAAAGAAACGGAGCTGATCTTCGGCAATGGCTCCGATGAAGTGATTTTGATATTGTGCCGGTCGTTTTTAACGAAGGAAGACAACATCGTGACGGCATCACCTACTTTTCCGCAGTACCGGCATAATGCGGTGATAGAAGGGGCGAAAGTCAAAGAAGTGCCGCTGGTTGACGGTATGCATGATTTGGAGGCAATGTTGGAAGCGATAGATGCCAACACGAAAATGGTGTTTGTCTGCAATCCGAACAATCCGTCGGGAACGTATGTCGGCGAAGAACAGTTTCTTGCTTTTTTGGAACGGGTGCCGGAGGATGTCCTGGTAATCAGTGATGAGGCCTATTATGAATATGTGGCAGCGGAGGATTATCCGGAGACGCTTCCGCTTATTAAACGGTATCCGAACTTGATCGTTTTACGTACTTTCTCAAAAGCATACGGTCTTGCTTCCTTGCGTGTTGGTTACGGGGTAGCCGCCGCGGAGGTAATCAAAGCGGTTGATCCCGGCCGGGAACCGTTTAACACGAACACGCTTGCCCAGCGCGCTGCAGTCGCAGCTTTGGAGGATCAAGATTTTGTATCGGCGTGCCATCTGAAGAATCGCACCGAGATGGAGCGGTTCGAGCGCTTTTGTCAGGAAACGGGATTATCTTATTACCCTTCGCAAACTAATTTTATACTGATTCATTTTAACAGACCCGGCGGGGAAGTATTTCATTATTTACTGACCAACGGATTTATTACAAGGAACGGAGAAGCTCTCGGCTTTCCAGATGCCGTCCGGATTACTTTAGGCACGAGGGAGCAAAACGAAAAATTGATTGAAGCACTTTCGAAACTCGTATAAAACAGGAGGCAATATTTGTGGGAAAGCAAGTCCTTGTTATCGGCTTAGGGCTGATTGGTGGATCGCTGGCCTTGTCGATCAAAAAAGAACATCCGGAGTGCACCATCATCGGCTACGATCTTGATGAAGAAGCATGCAAGCTGGCACTCTCCCTTCAGGTTATTGATCGCTATGTAACAGACTATAAAGAAGCAGCCTCAACTGCTGATTTTATCGTGTTAGCAACACCGGTGCAGAGTGCAATTGCAATTCTTGATGAATTTTTGACTATTGAGATAAAAGACAGCTGCCTGATCACGGATGTCGGCAGCACGAAAAAGGACATCGTGGCAAAAGGGGAAGAGCTCATGGCAAAAGGCGTTTCCTTCCTCGGCGGTCATCCGATGGCCGGTTCTCATAAAACCGGAGTAGCGGCATCAAATGAACGCTTGTTTGAAAATGCTTTTTATATCATTACACCGACGGCGAGTATCCCTTTTTCCAAAGTGATTCAGCTGCAAAACTGGCTGCGGGGTACCGGGGCCCGGTTTATTGAACTGGAACCGGAAGCCCATGATCTGTACACCGGAATGGTGAGTCATCTGCCGCACATCATCGCTTCGGCACTTGTACAGGAAGCGGGCAAGCTAGGGAAAGAACATCCGATAGTCACTGAACTGGCAGCAGGCGGGTTCCGGGATATTACGCGGATTGCATCATCCTCCCCTTCCATGTGGCGGGATATATTGCTGCACAATAAAGAAGTGCTGTTAACAATGCTGGAAAAGTGGGAAATGTCCATGAAGGATATCCGGTCCATTTTGGCACAGGAAGACGCCGAAGCGATTTACGCTTTTTTTGATGAAGCAAAGCAGTTAAGGGATGCCTTGCCGGCCGGGAAGAAGGGGGCGTTAATGCCGTTCAACGACCTGTTTGTGGATATTCCCGATCATCCAGGGGTTATCTCTGATGTGACCGGAATTTTGGCTGAAGAAAAAATCAGCATTACCAACATCCGTATCATTGAAGCGCGGGAAGACATCATGGGCGTGCTGCAGCTGAGCTTCCGTTCCAAAGAGGATGTGCAGCTTGCCAAAAAAATATTGCAGGAAAATATGTATGATACATATGAAACGTCATAGGAGCTGAGTAAAATTGGATATACACGTCGAACGAAGTCAACAAGGACTGATAGGAATAATCAAGGTCCCGGGCGATAAATCGATTTCCCACCGGGCAGTCATGTTCGGAGCCTTGGCGGAAGGAACGACGGAAGTCACCGGTTTTTTGAAAGGGGAAGATTGTCTCGGTACGATCCGCTGCATGAGGCAGCTAGGTGTGGAGATTGTTGAAGAGAACGACAAAATCATTGTTAACGGCAAAGGGATCAGCGGCTTACAAGAGCCGGCGGCAATTCTCGATGTCGGAAATTCCGGAACAACGATCCGGCTGCTTGCCGGAATTCTTGCTTCCTTGCCGCATGCCTTTGTGCTTGTCGGCGATGAATCGATTGCCAAACGTCCGATGGCACGGGTAACCGGACCATTAAAGATGATGAATGCGTTCATCGACGGGAGGGAATTCGGGCAGTACACGCCGCTGTTTATCCGCGGGGGAAATCTTAGAGGGATTCACTATGTGTCCCCTGTGGCAAGCGCGCAAGTCAAATCGGCCATTCTGTTAGCGGGATTAGGTGCAGAAGGTGTGACGACGGTGACCGAGCCGGCAAAGTCCCGCGATCATACCGAGCGAATGCTGAGAGCATTTGGCGTAGAGGTGAACGAGGATGATTTGACCGTTTCCGTCGCCGGCGGGCAAGTGCTGAAAGCAACGAAAGTCGACGTTCCCGGCGATATTTCCTCGGCTGCCTTTCCATTGGTTGCCGGTGCCATCGTGCCGGACAGTGAGATAACATTAGAGAATGTGGGCATCAATCCGACGAGGACGGGCATTCTTGACGTGTTAACAGCGATGGGGGCTGATATACAAATCACGGAAGAAGCAACGGCGAGTGGGGAACCGACTGCTTCCATAAAAGTCCGAACGAGCGAACTGAAGGGCACGACAATCAGCGGAGACTTGATTCCGCGGCTGATTGATGAAATACCGGCGATTGCGGTGCTAGCCACACAGGCTCACGGCACGACGATCATTAAAGACGCGCAAGAATTGAAAGTGAAAGAAACAAACCGAATTGATGTGATGGTGACGCAGTTGAAACTGCTTGGTGCCGACATCGAAGCTACCGAAGACGGGATGAAAATTGTCGGGCCGGTTCCCTTAAAAGGCGGCGTGGTGCAAAGCTTCGGCGATCACCGCATCGGAATGTCCCTCGCCCTTTGCGGACTGATAGCCGATGATACTGTTACGATCAAGGATGCTGAGGCGATTAACGTTTCATATCCCGGATTTTTTGAGCATCTGGAACAATTAAAGCAAGGATAATATGATTGATGACGGTGTCTCCAAAGCTGCGCCAATGAGCTGAGGAGACGCTTTTTTTATGAGTTGATTTGTTTTATGGACTATTGTTCTCCCTTGGCTCATAGCTTGTTTATAAGAGGGTGTTAAAAAAAATAAAATTTGATTTTTTGAACATCGCAGGAAGAAGAGGTGGAGAAATGAAATACATTATGGAAGTTTTTCGCAGCGGCATAAAGGACAAGCGTGAAGTATGGATTGAAAATGGAAGAGTCAGATATGCATCACAGCAATTAAATCGAGCAGGAACCTACAAGCTAGCAGCCGATCAATTTGAAGTAGTTCCGGGAATGATCGCTCTTGACGACAAGCTTGCCGAGGCTTTCCGAAACGGGGACGGGATATCCTATGTTAAGCGGCTGCTTTTATTCGGAATTACCTCCTTTATCCATTTAATAAAAACGGAGTATCACCATCAGTTTTCAGAAAAGATCAGCTTACAGCGGCAGCTGCTTAACAGTTGTCCCGTCGATTACATACATGCAGTGGAAATTCCACTGGTAAAATTGACGGAATTGTGGATACGGAAGTTGAGGCAGGCAGCAGTGCCGATTGTGTTCCTCGCGGCGGAATCTGTGCAGGATATCGAAGCGATCCCATGGCAAAGAATCGTTGAAGCGATGTTTCCGAAACGGATGCTGATCGTGTGCCAGCCCAACGTTCGCACTGAAACAGAGAAACGACTGATTTTACAAGCTTGGAAAAGCAAGGCGGAGAAATTCAGAATAAATACTTTCTTGCAGTTTCCGTTACCGGGACAACCGGTTTCCAAGCTCCTTGCTCAGCGGATCGGATTGTTCCCGAAAAAAGGTTCGCTCGTTATCGGCAGCGATGCTGATTATGTTATGTATGGCAATTATCCACAGGAACAGCGGCCTCCGATGCGCTTTCCCGACATCATCGTGTTAAAAGGCCGGGTTGTGAAAGCGGGGAATCGCTGGAATTTTTCCGAAGCTGCCGGAGAAGAACTGACTGCTCTGATGCCCGAAAAATTTTTGCCGATTGAATCGGTGTATAAATACAGCGATCAGCAGCCGACGCTCCGATCCGGTATCGGCTTCTCCCGCCTTTAGCAAACGGCTGTTTCCATTCCGTTCCGCCGTAACAATTATTTGACACGGAGCTTGCTTGCGATAAAATGGGGAGAGATATGTTTTGGAGGATGTGGGGTAGTGAATAAGCAACTGACGGAAGCAATTCAATTAATCGAAAGCGGGTTCCATGAAGAAGGATTAGAGAAAGTTGAAAGGCTTGTTCAATATGCCGATGACGAATTAAAACGTACCATTGCCGAACTGTATTATGAGTTGGGCTTGATTGATAAGGCGCTGGTAGTGATCGAAGAGCTGATGTATAGTTACCCGGATCATGGCGAGCTGTTCGTTTTTGCCGCGGAGTGCTACAGCGAAATGGGAAGGGAAGACGAAGCCGTTGACATGTTGACAGAAATCGGAAAAAACGACGCTGCTTATATACAAGCACAACTGCTGTTGGCAGACATCTATCAAAATCAAGGGCTCGAGGAAGTGGCAGAACAAAAATTACTTCATGCCGTAGCTTTGCAGCCGGATGAACCGGTGCTTCAATATGGATTGGGAGAATTTTATCTAAGCAGAGGAGATTATCAGCAGGCAATTCCCTATTTCAAAAAAATGATTTACCAGAACCGCCCTGTGGAGGTGGATGGCTTGAACCCTCATTTGCGCTTGGCGGAAGCATACAGTTTAACGGGGCAGTTTGAAGATGCGCTGAGTTGCTATCAGCAAGGAATCGCGAAGAAGGAGGAGCTTGACGGACTGTTTGGTTACGGCTACACTGCCTTGCAAGTGAAGGATTACGAAACGGCGGTGAAACAGCTTTCAAGGCTGAAGGAGCTTGATCCGGATTATACGACATTGTTTCCGTATTTGGGCCGTGCGCATCGAGCATTGAGACAGAACGACGAGGCCGTAAAAGTTTTAACGGAAGGTCTGGCCAAAGATGAATATAACGAGGAGCTTTATTTTGAAATGGCAAAAGCGCAGTTTTCTCTCGGGAAAATGGAGGAAGGAAAAACGTACCTGGAAAAGGTGATTGCCATCAATCCATCCAATCTTTCCGCCGTGAAGGAACTGCTGCTGTTTTTTCACGAAAATGAACAATACGACGAAGTACTGGAGCTGCTGGCTTTCTTGGAAGCATACGGGGAGTATGATCCGTTGTTCGAACGGTATAAAGGCAAGGCGTTATATGAAGCGGACAACCTTGCCGGAGCAGCAAAGGCGTATGAACAGGCATTGCTGGACATGCCTGATGAAGAGGAGCTTCTGGAAGAGGCAGGGTATGTGTTCCTGGAATCCGGCGACAAAGTACGGGGGGTGGAGTGTTTGAAAACATTGTTGACACTTCAACCTGACAGGAGCGACATTGCAGAGCGGCTGGAGCGGTTGCAGGCGGAATGATCAGAATGAAGTCCTTCCAGCTCGTTGATAGATTCTCAATCCCTTTCACATACTACAGGTAAAGGGATGAGAGGTGAATCAGATGAAGCTGATGAATATTTTGCTGACACAGCCGCAAACAGAATTAGTTAACCGTGTGAAGGCGCTAGGATTGACATGCGATGCACATTCACGCCAGCAATTGACGGAACAATTGGCAAAGGCGCTGCTGAACAAAGCGCATGCAGAGAAAGAGTGGCAGGAGATGAAGACAGCAGAGCAGCAATTGCTCACTCAAATGAGCTATGGTTCGATGTTCGCTTCCTACACGACGAACGAGCTGTTTACGTGCGTCAAACGTTCTGAGCGCGCTCAGTTTGACCGGATTGTTGAATCGTTAAAAAGCAAAGGCTGGATCTATCGTGAAGCATCGGGCGTGTGGCATCTTCCATTGGAGCTGAAAGACTGGATAAAGAACTATACTTATCAAGTGTTTCGTCAACACTTCATTTTGTTTCCTGATGCCGGGACCAGCCGGAGCGACATCATCGGTGATTTATTTCAATTTATGGAGCATCTGGCGGAAAACGGTGTCCGGTTGACGAAAAACAAAACGATTCATAAAAAGGAACTGGCGGCGATTTTGCGATCGCAGTCAAAGCAGGAGGAGATCCCGGCGGAGAAGTGGCGCTTCGGTTACGGAAGACATTTTTATTACTATCCTGACCGCTTTTCTTTTCTGTACGACTTCTGCTGTGATCAGGGCTGGATTGATGAAGGGGAGAACTTAGAGGTAACCCCCGCTTGGGACTCCGGTCAGGAAATCTCGGTCAACGAGCTGCTGGAGCGGCTGTGCCGCTTTTATCTTAGATTATATTCCCGGGTGATTCCCCAGCTTCCCTTTCTTCTTGAATTGATAAGGGGGGTCTTTCCCGATAACGAAGGAATGGAAGAGCAGCAACTGATTTTTCTCTTAAAGCAGTATATCGATCCTTACTACTATGATGAGCCGGAGACGATCATTAAGATCCGGATAATCCAAATGCTGGAATATATCGGTGTGGTGGAAATCAAGGAAATGGATGCTGCAAAATACGTGCTGCTTCAACCACGTTCAACAATAAAAAACAAGAAAAAAGTATAGAAGATTTCATTTTTTAAAGGATATTTTTATCCTCATGGCGAATATATTAAAAAACAGAGAACATGAAAGAATCGCATTGTCATTCACAAACGCCGGTTGACTTCCTCGGGCTAGTCAAATGAATGAGGGAGGGGTAAAAATGAATAATCCTGTTCCTGTAATGGAGAAGCGTGACTTTTTGAAATGGTTTCTGGATCAGTATCAGCTCAAACGCCGGGAATGTGCTTGGTTGTTGAATTTTCTGATGAGCGACGACATTTTGATGGAACGCGTGCATTTTGTGGAACAGGCAGAATATTGTCCAAAGGCATTGATGATATCAGCCAGCGATGTGGACAGTGTCCCCTTTGCCTTTCACAAAAATCAGCATGTTACGATGGATGCAGAAAAATCCTTTCATGATATTCGGTTAAATCGAAACGAGGACATCTTCGTCCAGCTCAATTTCAAAAACAAGCACTCCACGCCGCAGTATATGGCAGTATTGGAGGAAAATCCTTATCTTCCGGTCAATGAGGAAGAAGCGAATGTGCACAGTTTATTAGCTGAAATGATTTTGGATGAATCTATCCGGATGCACCGCCTCAGTTTATTGGAAAAGGAAATTGATCAGGCGTTGATTGACGGTGATAAAGCGTCCTTTCATGAATTGGTGAAACAATACAAGGAATTAAAAGCCCTGAAGTAGAGGGCTTTTCTTTTGCTGGGAAGTAAGTTGTTTATTATTTTGAGGTATAACTACAGTCAAACTGTAAAAAAGTAAAAGGAGAGGAAAAACAATGAAGTGGCGAACCGAACAGATGGATACATATTTGAACGCGAAGGAATACGTTGATACAGCGATCATTCCGTTAATGCCTGTTGACTGGAATAACGATCCTAAAGGAAAAGTGTCCATGGGGGAATTTACCACGCTCCTCGTTGATGAACTGGAACGTCAGTTTAAAGGAAGGGTTTTTCAAATTCCGCCTTTTGTGTATTTGACGTCGGAAGATGACACCGCCAAAAGAAATCGGCTGCTTGCGTGGGATAAGCACTTTTTTAACAATGGGTTCAAATACATTATTTATGTCACCTCCGACGGGGAGTGGAAGCGCCTGGAGAAAGAGCTGCCGGATATGCTGCTGTGGATACCGTCCCTTTCCCTTGAAGCGATGGACGAGTCCTATGCGAAGCAAATCGTCGATCAGCAAATGAAACAAATTTTGCCGCTGATTGCAAATAAATGGCGGGAAGAACCTGCCGAGCGTTCCTGATGAATTTGTAAGAATATCAATTATTACATTGGTATAGAATTTGTTGACATACGGAGAAAAATTGGGCTATCATGAGTATGTCTTAGTATCAAATTTTGTGTGTCTTTTTAGAGTTCATTGATGTTAGGAGGGAAGCCTGTGAGTGAAAAAGAGCATAAAGTTTCGAGACGCCAATTTTTAACGTATTCGTTAGTTGGTGTCGGCGGTTTCATGGCTGCAAGCGCAATCAGTCCGATGGTTCGTTTTGCACTGGATCCAGCTTTGGAAGCCGGTGGAGAATCCGACTATGTAGCGGTAACGACAGTTGATCAACTGTCAGAGGAACCCCAGCGGTTTGACTTTCAAGTGGAAGTGGTCGATGCATGGTACACATCAAATCAACCGCGATCCGCCTGGATTTATAAAGAGGGAGATGAGATCATTGCCCTGTCGCCGCAATGTACGCACTTGGGATGTACGGTGAACTGGAATGCGAATGAAGATCATCCGAATCAATTTTACTGTCCGTGCCACGACGGACGCTTTGAAAAAAGCGGCCAAAACGTTGCCAACACACCGCCGACGAGACCGTTGGACATTTACGAGATGGAAGTCCGCGACGGTACCGTATATCTGGGTAAAACGATTGAGCGTAAAACTGTATAATTATTGTTGAAGGGGGTGTGTAATAAATGTTGCAGAAAATATACGATTGGGTGGACGAACGTTTGGACATTACACCGATGTGGCGTGATATTGCCGATCATGAAGTCCCGGAGCACGTCAATCCGGCCCATCACTTTTCAGCATTTGTTTATTGCTTTGGCGGGCTGACGTTTTTTGTCGTCGTGATTCAGATTTTGTCCGGTATGTTTTTAACCATGTATTATGTTCCGGACATCATTAACGCATACGAATCCGTTTACTTTTTACAGCATGAAGTGACGCATGGTGTTATCGTTCGTGGAATGCATCATTGGGGCGCGAGCTTGGTCATCGTGATGATGTTTCTTCATACGCTGCGGGTATTTTTTACAGGTTCATATAAAAAACCAAGAGAATTAAACTGGGTTGTCGGTGTTCTTATTTTCTTTGTCATGTTGGGGCTAGGCTTTACCGGATACTTGCTGCCGTGGGATATGAAAGCTTATTTTGCAACCGTTGTAGGTTTGGAAATTGCGGAAAGCGCACCTGTTATCGGCGGATTTGCGAAGGCGCTGTTGGCCGGCGGGGAGATTATCGGTGCCCAGACATTGACACGTTTCTTTGCGATTCATGTATTTTTCTTACCGGGAGCGCTCTTAGGACTGCTCGGCGCCCACTTTTACATGATTCGTAAGCAAGGTATTTCCGGACCTTTGTAAGACAATCCGGAGGTTGAAAAGGAGGGAAAGCTATGCATCGCGGAAAAGGTATGAAATTTGTCGGGGATTCCCGTGTTCCGGCTGAAAATCGAATGCCGAACATACCGAAAGATTATTCCGAATACCCTGGGAAAACAGAACCATTCTGGCCGAATTTTTTGCTTCGTGAATGGATGGTTGGGGCTGTCTTCCTTGTGGGCTATTTATGTTTAACGGTGGCTCATCCGGCGCCGCTGGAGCGTGTTGCCGATCCGACAGATTCCGGTTACATACCATTGCCTGACTGGTACTTTCTGTTCTTGTATCAGTTGCTGAAATATACGTATGCATCAGGAGATTACACTGTTATCGGGGCGGTTGTCATTCCAGGGATTGCCTTTGGTGCCTTATTGTTAGCACCGTGGCTGGACAGGGGACCGGAACGGAGACCGGTGAAGCGTCCGATTGCCACCGGACTGATGCTCCTGGCAGTGGCAAGCATCATTTTTCTGACGTGGGAATCAGTCGCTACCCATGATTGGGAAAAAGCGGCACAGCAAGGCGCGATTGTCGATGACGTCGAAGTGGATGAATCGGCGGAAGCTTATGCAATATATCAATCACAGCAGTCATGTATCGGCTGTCATGGCGGGGATATGCTGGGCGGGGCGGCGGCTCCTAGCGTGTTCCAAAGCGATTACTCCAAAGAAGAAGTCATGGAGATTATCGTCAACGGTGTTCCCGATAAAGGAATGCCTGCCGGGCAATTCGCAGGTACTGACGAAGAACTGGAAATCCTGGCTGAATTTATCGCAAATGACGGGCAGGTTCCTGCCGGAGAGTAAAATTCGGGCTGCCTCGCAGTCAATGAATAGAAGCGTTTCGTGCCCGGCATGAATAGAATAATGGCTGGCAAAACAATGAGGGTGTCTCAAAAGGTCGGAAACATACCTTTTGCGGATACCCTTTTTAATAGTACTTGTTCAAAAAAAATGTTTTTTTCTTTTGGAATAAACACGAATAATGCAATGCCCGCTAAAAGTGAAGGAATGAACGGACTGGATCCGCTGCTTAAGAAAACAAACAAGAGGTACCCGCCTGTAACTAGACTTCAACAACGATAACAAGTGACCGACTTTTTCGTAAATAAACGGATTGTGACTTTAAGACGGCGGAAATGCCCTGTTCAAAAGGAAGATGTCAATGATTTTGGAAATGATGTTTCAACTCTTAAAGAAAAAATATTTTTTGGCGCTGCTGCTTGTCATCAATATCGGTGGAACAATTTACGGCTTTATTTGGTACGAAGGACAACTGGCCGTCACCCCTGGAAAGTTCTTGATTTTTGTTCCAGACAGTCCTACCGCGAGCCTGATGTTCTGCTTCGTGCTGACCGCTTTTTTATTCAGGAAAAATTGGCCGTTGCTGGAGGCGTTCGCAGCGGTGACTTTATTGAAATACGGGGTATGGGCCGTCGTCATGATTGTTGCCGCTGTTCTGGCAGGTGATACACTGACATGGAAGCAGTCGATGTTAATCGTTTCTCATTTGGGGATGGCTGTTCAAGGTCTACTTTACAGCCCGTACTATCGGATAAAGTTGTGGCATCTCGGAGTGATTGCTGCGTGGACGTTATTGAACGATTTTATCGACTACTACTACGGGATGCACCCGTGGGTGTCGCGCTTGATTCAGCCATATATTGATCAAATTGCGGTTTTTACCGTCTGTCTAAGCATCGTTTCCCTGCTGACTGTATTTCTCTTAAACAAATATGCTGTTAAAAGAACGGTATAATACTACATAAGCTAGCGCAAAGAAATGAGAGATTTCAGGTCTATCCTTGTCCTTCTCTTCATACGATAAAGTATGACGATGGGGAGGGACAGGCATGGCTAGAAGAAGGTTATTTAATGAGCGTGTTCAAATCATGTGCTTGATCAAAAACATAAAGCGTGATCTCTTTGAACAAACACTTAAAGCAATTATCCTGTTATTCATCATGATGATCTGGCCGTTGACGATTGCAGCTGCCGAGGATGAGGATAACGGGATGAAGCTTTGGCGGGATTTGAACCAGACTACGGATTCGATTCTGCGATATGTCAAGGAAGGGTATTTGGAGGAAGCACAGCAATTATTCCATCAATTTTCTGAACAATTTTTATCCATCCGAGCCTCGGATTATGACCTGTCGATGAAAGAACTGCAGGTGATCACTGCTGTGTTTGATGAAGCGGAGGAAGCGGTGATCAGCGTGTCACTGTCTCATGAAGACCGGATAAACAAGGTATACAAGCTCCGGCTGCTGGTTGACGTTTATGAAGCAACCTATGAACCGCTGTGGAAAAAAACAGAAAATACTTTGATGACGCCGTTGAAAAAGATGGCGCTTGCCGTTGAAGAAGAGAACCCAACAGCTTTTCAGGCGGAGTATCATCAATTTATTCAACATTATGAAATGGTTCGCCCCGGCTGGTCGGTCAGTCTGCCGGACGAATTGTACCAGCAAATAGATTCCCAGGTAAAATATTTGCAGCAATTGCGGCCCGATATTCAAAATAAAGCAACGATAACGAATCATATACACGTAATGGAAGAGCAACTGAAGGCGATTTATGAAGGCAAGCAGGACGAGGTTTCCGATCCTTCGCTCATCTGGGTCATCATTACGATCGGCGGTGCCATTGTTCTCGTGCTGACATATGCAGGCTGGAAAAAATATCGTGGAGAAAAGGACAGAAAAGCCGGTGCAGAACGGGTCCGCCGCCGCATTCGCTAGGTGCATATTCATTGACATAAAGTACAGTGATAAAATAAAATTTAGATAATCATACTAGACGTAAGCAGACGTAAGGGAGGAAGGAAGCAATGTTTGAAACATTCGGCGGTTATCTTGTCTATGTGGCTTTGTTACTGGTGATTCCGCTATGGGCACAGATGAGAGTAAAAAGCGCTTACAGCAAATATTCACAAATCGCGTCGTCCTCTGGCATGACCGGAGCACAAGTAGCAAGAAAAATATTGGATGATAATGGATTGTATAATGTCACTATCGAACCTGTAAAAGGAAAATTAACGGATCATTACGATCCGCGTCAAAAGGTAGTCCGTTTGTCGGAACAGAATTATTACGGCAATTCGGTTGCCGGGGCAGCCGTTGCCGCGCACGAAGTGGGACATGCGTTGCAGGACGAGGAAGGCTACGCATTTTTAAGATTCCGTCATGCGCTGGTGCCGATTGCTAATTTCGGTTCCAATTTTTCGTTTATTTTAATTCTCGCTGGGGCTGTTCTCACTTCAACTGGCATGATGTATGGGGCTAATATCATGTTGGCCGGTATCGTCTTAATGGCGGGAGCTGTGCTGTTCCAGCTCGTCACCTTGCCGGTGGAGTTTAACGCATCGAGCCGCGCGATGGAGCAGATTGTTTCCGCCGGAGTCATCAGGAACGACGAAGAGCGGGAAACAAAGAAAGTATTGAGTGCGGCGGCGCTTACGTACGTAGCAGCAGCGCTCGTTGCGGTACTGGAGCTCGTCCGGTTTATCTTAATGTTCGTGGCGATGAACAGGGACTGAAAAGCAGACAGGACTCTCGCATCAAATGAGGAAAAGCAAAGGCATCATTCCTGTAAAGGCGGGAATGATGCCTTATGGTATATAGTGAGGAAAATATAAAATTTCCTTATCCTAATGTTGCTGGGGAAGCCGCTTTGTTTTACTCTTTCAGCGGGCGTTTATATTCATCAAAGGTAAAGCCTTCCCCCATGACGTCCTGCACATCGGCCATCGTTACAAAGGCGTGGGGATCTACCTTGGCGATCAAGTTTTTTAAACGGACGATTTCATTCCGCCCGACGACGCAGTAAAGTACCTCCCGTTCGTTTCCGGTAAAGCTGCCCCTGCCTTTCAAAATCGTCGCTCCCCGTTCCATTTCCTGCAGGATGCTCGCGGCGATCACGGGACCGTGGTCGGAAATGATCATCGCCGCTTTTCCGGAATAAGCGCCCTGCTGCATAAAGTCAATGACCTTCGCTGCAATAAACACGGCGACAAGTGTGTACATCGCTTCACGGTAATTCAAATATATAAGGGAGGAAGTAATCACTACCGCGTCAAAAAGAAACATTGTTTTCCCCATGCTCCAGCCGAAATATTTAAACCCGACCTTGGCGATGATATCCACTCCCCCGGTCGTTCCACCGAAGCGGAATACGATCCCCAGGCCGACGCCGATAAACACGCCGGAAAAAAGCGCTGCCAAAGTCATATCATCCGCGAGAGGAAGGGAGACGAGCTTGTATTTTTGAAAAATCCAGAGAAAGACAGAAACAGAAACCGTGCCGATAATCGTAAAGATGAATGCGTTTCTTCCCAGCACCTTCCAGCCAACGACAAACAGCGGAATATTCAGCGCAAGGTTGGTGTAAGCGGGATTGATGTCAAAAATAAAATACAAAATTAACGTGATTCCGGTAAAACCTCCGTCAGCAAGATTGTTTTCCATGTTAAAATAAACAAGGCCAAACGACATGATTGCCGTGCCGATAATAATAAATAAAACATTTTTCAACTTCAGCGTTCCTAACATAAAACGTCCCCTCCGAGTTCTTCCCCTTTTGCCGATGGATGTTCACTACTGTGCGAGCACTTTTTAAAACATCTTTTTCTACTTTTAGCTATTCGCCGTAACCTGTACGAATGCTGGGTTCTTCACACTTTGACGTGAACCAATAATAAAAGAACAAACACGAAAAATCGACTTTTTTAAACAACATCTATGGCTATTCAATTATAATAGAATGAGAATCAGTGTTCAATGAATCAAAATTATTTGTCAAAATCCGCAACTTTCGCTAACATGAACGTGTAGGTCATTCTCTATCGACAGAAAGTGAGGAATCCAGGTGAGTGGCAAGACGCTGCAAGCAGTTCAACGTGAAGTAGACCAATACATAGGGCAATTCAAAGAAGGCTATTTCAGTCCGCTGGCGATGATGGCCCGCTTGACAGAAGAAACGGGGGAACTGGCAAGAGAAATTAATCATTATTACGGCGAAAAACCGAAAAAAAGTACGGAGAAAGAAAAAGCGATTGAAGAAGAAATCGGCGATCTGTTTTTTGTACTGGTATGCATGGCAAATTCCTTAAACGTTAATATGGATGAAGCCTTTTCTCTCGTTATGGAAAAATTCCGGACACGAGATAAAGATCGTTGGACAAAAAAGAATGCTGAAGGAGAGTTAAGCGAATGATCCGTGTTGTAATTGCAGGAGCAAGAGGAAAAATGGGACAGGAAGCGGTCCGGATGGTTACTGGCGAACCGTCGTTCCAATTGGTGGCAGTAGTTGATATTAAATTTGCAGGTTTAATGATGAAAGATGTGGAAGGAATGGAACCCCTGGACGTTCCTGTATATAATGACCTTCACGACTGTTTTGCGGAAGTGGAAAGCGATGTACTGATAGACTTCACGGCACCGGAAATAGGGAAAAAACATGTTGTTACAGCGTTGGAACACGGTGTCCGGCCGGTCGTGGGAACAACCGGTTTTTCCGAAGAAGATGTGAAGGAGCTGTCAGCGCTCGCCGAATCTAAAAGAACCGGCGCGATCATTGCGCCTAACTTTGCCATTGGCGCCATCCTGATGATGAAATTTTCACAAATGGCGGCTAAGTATTTAAATGACGTGGAAATTATCGAACAGCACCACGACCGAAAGCTTGATGCTCCGTCAGGAACTGCCGTCAAGACGGCGCAAATGATTGCGGAGGTTCGAGAAAGCAAGAGACAAGGCCATCCGGAGGAAAAAGAGCAATTAGCCGGCGCAAGAGGTGCTGATTTTGACGGGCTGAGAATTCACAGCGTTCGGTTGCCGGGATTTGTTGCACATCAGGAGGTCATCTTTGGCGGAGAAGGTCAATCGCTAAAAATTAGACATGATTCGTTTCATCGGAGCTCGTTTATGCCCGGCGTGAAACTGGCATGTGAAACGGTGATGAAGCTTGATATTCTTGTTTACGGCTTGGAGCATATTATAGAATAGTTTCATAACACGGTGAGAGGAGCCAGTATATGAATATTGCCTTTATAGCGCACGATAAGAAAAAAGACGATATGGTGCAGTTTGTCATTGCCTATGAGCAGGTGTTAAGCGGGCATCAGCTGTATTCCACCGGAACCACAGGGAAAAGAATCATGGAAGCAACAGCGCTGAAAGTTCACCGCTGTCAATCCGGCCCGTTGGGAGGAGATCAGCAAATAGGTGCCATGATTGCAGAAAATCAGATGGATTGTGTCATTTTCTTCAAGGACCCGCTTACCGCGCAGCCGCATGAGCCGGATATCACAGCGCTCATTCGTTTATGCGACGTATATTGTATTCCGCTGGCGACAAACATTGCGACGGCGGAAATACTGCTGCGTGGGCTGCAGCGCGGAGATTTCCAATGGCGTGAAATCGTCAAGGGAAAAACAAAGGATGCTGAATCTTCATGAGCCCCATCGATGTACTTGCTGTTGGGGCGCATCCGGATGACGCGGAAATCGGCATGGGCGGAACACTGGCAAAGCTTGCCGATCAAGGGTATAGAACGGCGCTCATTTGTTTAACGAAAGCGGAGCTGTCGTCCAACGGCACGGTGGAAGAACGGCAAAAGGAAGCCGCTAATGCGGCGAAGGTGCTCGGCGCGGAACGTATGCAACTGGCTTTTCCTGACAGGCAGCTGTCGGTATACCGTCCCGACTGTATCGCTGCGCTTGTCAAGGTGGTCCGGGAATATCGTCCGAAAATTGTGTTCGCGCCGAACAAGGAAGACCGGCACCCAGATCACGGGCATTGCAGCGAGATAGTGAAGGAAGCGGTGTTTTCCGCGGGCATCCGCCGCTATCTTCCTGAAAGCGGCACGGCGGCATATCGGCCGACAGCACTGTATTATTACCAGATCAACGGCGTGATAAAACCAGATTTTGTGGTTGACATATCGGGGTATGTTGAACAAAAGCGGAAAGCGTTATCGTGTTACAAAAGTCAGTTTAATAAGAATGAACAGTCGGCGGCAACGCCGTTGAATACCGGATACTTACAGGCGGTGGAGGGGCGGGAAAGGCTCTTGGGAAACGAGGCGGGGGTCACATACGCCGAAGGCTTTCTTTCCGACCGGCCGCTGTTGATGTCAAATTTAATAGGGGAATGAGGATGACATATAAAATCGGCATTACATGCTACCCGACTGTAGGCGGTTCCGGCGTCGTCGCGACGGAACTGGGAAAAGCGCTGGCAGAACGGGGGCACGAGATTCATTTTATTTCATCAAGCGTCCCGTTTCGGCTGGATTGCGACTGCGAAAACATTTATTTTCACGAGGTTGAAGTCAATCAGTACTCGGTTTTTCGCTATCCGCCGTACGATCTCTCGCTTGCGAGTAAAATGGCCGATGTAGCCAAACGGGTCGGCCTGGATCTATTGCATGTGCATTATGCTGTTCCCCATGCCATCAGCGCCTTTTTGGCAAAGCAAATGGTGGGGGAGCATTTGAAGATCGTAACGACGCTTCACGGGACGGATATTACCGTGTTAGGGTATGATCCTTCCTTGTCAGATATCATTCGGTTCGGCATTGAACGCAGTGATCAAGTAACAGCGGTATCCGATGATCTGGCCTGTGTGACAAATCAACTGCTTTCAACAGAAAAACAGATCGAAACAATTTATAATTTTATCGATCAGCGGATATATTATCCGCGGAATTCCGATGATCTCCGTGAGGAATATCGCATTCAGCCGGGACAAAAGGTCATTATACATATCTCTAATTTTCGCAAAGTAAAGCGGGTTCCGGATGTTGTGAAAGCTTTTTATGAAATACAAAAGCAGGTGGATGCTGTCTTAGTTTTGATCGGAGAAGGACCTGAGTTGCCGATCGTAACCGAGGAAGTGAGGCGGCTTGGCCTCACCGAACAAGTCCGTTTTCTTGGAAATCAGAAGCGGCTGGCAGAACTGTTGGCAATGGGAGATTTGAAGTTGCTGCTCTCTGAAAAAGAAAGCTTCGGTCTGACAATTTTGGAAGCAATGGCTTGCGGTGTGCCTGTCATCGGTACAAAAATCGGCGGCATTCCTGAAGTCATCAAGGATGGAGAAAACGGCTTCGTCTGCCCCTTTGGCGCTATTGATCAAGTTGCGAAAAAAGCGGTGGAATTGCTGACAAACTCGGCGTTGCAGAAACGGCTATCCGCATCCGCAATCAGGACGGCAACCGAGGAGTTTCACTTGGAAAAAATCGTCAGCCAATATGAGGCTGTTTATCAAAAAGCGCTGGACGGATAAGGTGATCGATAAATGACCAGTTGGGAAGATGCAGGTAATACCGTTTTACATCAATTAATCACTGCCGGGTATGAAGCGTATATTGTCGGCGGCGCCGTTCGCGACCGGCTGCTGAATCGCCCACTTCGGGATGTGGACATTTGTACAACTGCCGCAGTGGAAGAAATTTTGCAGCTTTTTCCTGCGGCAGTTGCCGTCGGAGCGAGGCACGGTACAGTCGTCGTTCCGGTAAACGGCCTGCCTGTTGAAGTAAGCGAATTTAAACGAAAAAATGGGAAAGGCTCGCTCATGACCGACCTTTCCCTTCGTGATTTTACGTGCAATGCAATGGCGATGAATGAGCATGGAGATCTCATTGATCCTTTCGGGGGACAAGCCGCGATAAATAACCGGATCATCCAGGTTGTCGGCGGCAGTCCGGAACGCTTTTTGGAAGACCCGCTGCGGCTGTTGCGGGCGTTGCGCTTTGCTGTGGAACTGCGGTTCGCCATCGACCCGCAAACGGAAGCGTGGATGACTGCGCATGCTGCTCTTGCTGCTGAACCGGCAGTGGAACGAATTGCAAACGAGCTGAAGAAAGCGGCTAACAACCGCCTGGATAAAAAAGCATTGATTTTTCTTGTGTTTCATCCGGTTTGTCGACAGCTGCCAAAGCTTTTTTCCAGTGAGCTGTTGACAAAGGAAAGGCTGGAAACGATGGATGAGAGCTTGTTCATACAAGGAGAAACAGAGTGGTGGACGCTCTCAGCGTTTTCCAAAGCCGCTGAAGAAACACGAGCAGTCCTCAAACATTATAAAGTGCCGAACGAACTGCAAAAAAAGGCAGGTTTTCTCGTAGACATGGTCTGGAAGGGATTGCAGACGCCGTGGGACCGTTTCGACTTGTATCGTTTAGGAAAAGATAATATTGTAGCGGGGGAAAAGCTGAGAGCAATGCTGAGCGCTTCTGCCCCCCGGGTGTCTGAACTGATGAGCCGATACAATCAGCTTCCTGTACATTCCAGTAAAGATATCGCAGTTTCCGGAAACGATTTGCTTCAATGGTTTCCGGATCACACCGGCCGGGATATCGGCAACGCCTTAAAGCTAGTGGAAAGGCAGATTGTTTCCGGACGGTTGAACAATACGAAAACCGAGATTCAAGCGTGGTTAACAAGGGAGAAAGTACTATGAAGACAAAAGTGTTGCAGCTTCTGAGAAATCACCGCGATGACTATTTGTCGGGTGAAAAGATTAGCGCTCTGCTGTCGTGCAGCCGCACGATGGTTTGGAAATATATCGATGCGCTCAGAAAAGAAGGATACGAGATTGAAGCGATTTCCAATAAAGGCTATAAATTCATCGGCGAACCGGATCGATTAAGCGAACATGAAGTTTTATCCCGATTAGATCCGGACACATTTGTCCAAAAGGTCGTTTATGAAGACTTGGCAGAATCAACACAACAGCTTGCTCACGCACTTGTTCACGCAGGAGCGGAAACGGGTACCGTTGTTATTGCCAATCAGCAGACAAGCGGGCGGGGCAGACTGGGGAGAAACTGGTATTCTCCAGCAAATACCGGGATTTGGATGAGCCTCATTCTCAAGCCGGATATGGAAATCAGAAAGGCGCCGCAGTTAACGTTAGTCGCAGCCGTTGCGGCAGCAAGGGCAGTCCGGCAAGTATGCGGCATTGATGCAGATATTAAATGGCCGAACGATCTCCTGCTGCATAATAAAAAAATCGCCGGAATATTAACAGAAATGCAGGCAGAAATGGATCAGATGAAATCGGTGGTCATCGGCATCGGAATGAATGTCAATGAAATTTCGTTTCCAAGCGGCGTTCATGAGGTGGCAACATCGTTAAAAAAAGAAACCGGCAAGTGCTTCAAGCGGGCCGACATTGTCGTCAGCATCCTCAACGAATTTCAATGGCTGTATGATGCCTACTTAACAAAAGGCTTCCCCTTTATTAAACCATTGTGGGAAGCAAGAGCAGTCACAATTGGAAAGGAAATCACCGCTAAAACACATAAGGATACAATCGTTGGAACGGCCGAAGGAATCGATGATGAAGGTGTGCTGCTCATAAAGGACAAAGCCGGTCATCATCATCGCATCTATTCCGCGGATATCGAAGCAGCAAACGATTGACACCAGGCACAGGGATGATATACTTTCATTGGGCAGTATTAGAGAGCAGTGCGACAGCGCTGCGGCGTGCGAAGCACAAAAAAGAGAGCAGTGCGACAGCGCTGCGTCGTGCGAAGCACAAAAAAGAGAGCAGTGCGACAGCGCTGCGGCGTGCGAAGCACAAAAAAGAGAGCAGTGCGACAGCGCTGCGTCGTGCGAAGCACCAAAAAGAGAGCAGTGCGGGAGCGCTGCGTCGTGCGAAGCACCAAAAAAAGAGCAGTGCGGGAGCGCTGCGAACCATTACTGACTCTAAACTGTACCGGACTTTCAATGCAAGACAAAAAAGTTATTTTTCTGCCTTGATCCGAATGACGGACTGGGACAGAGGGTGTGACAGTTGAAAGGGGAAAGTATACCCTTTTATTCAGGAACGTCGTAAACCTTCTTCCAGCCGGAAGAAGGTTTTTTTGCATTAATTGATACGTTCCTTCATCGTCTCCCTTTTTCTCAGAAGAAAATGAGAGGAGAGATCACATGAAAACGACGTTTGATTTTCGAAAAATGAAACAACAGCAGGAGAAAATTTCGATGGTGACCGCCTATGATGCTCCTGGTGCCAAGCTGGCGGAAGAAGCAGGAATCGATACGATTTTAGTCGGCGATTCCCTCGGCATGGTAGTGCTGGGCTACGAGTCCACTGTTTACGTTACTTTGGAAGAAATGATTCATCATTCGAAAGCGGTAAGGCGTGGAGCGAAGGAAACCTTTATTATTGCCGATATGCCCTTCCTGACATACCATGCTTCCATGACGGAGACGTTTCAGACAGCGAAGCGGCTGATGCAGGACGGAGGGGCGCATGCCGTCAAAATGGAAGGCGGCGGAGACGTTATCGACAAAGGAAAGGCGCTGGTGGCAGCCGGAGTGCCTTATGTCGCCCACTTAGGTTTGACGCCGCAATCCGTCGGTGTCCTTGGCGGTTACCGCGTCCAAGGAAAATCTGCCGATGAGGCTGAACAGCTTTTGGCAGAAGCAATCCGGGCAGAGGAAGCAGGGGCTTGCCTGCTTGTGCTGGAATGCGTTCCGGAAGGCGTGGCCGAAAGGATAACAAAAACGTTAGCTACCCCGGTTATCGGCATCGGCGCCGGGCGGCACACAGACGGCCAGGTGCTTGTATACCATGACCTCATCGGTTACACGCAAGGGCATGTACCGAAATTCGTCAAACGTTATAAAAATATATCTTCAGACATTACAGAGGCCATTCAAATGTTTCACAACGACGTGAAAAGCGGCGCTTTTCCAGAAGAAAACCACGTTTTTCAGGCAAAACAGGCTGGGTTGCAAAAAATGTACGGGGGAAACTAACGTGGAAGCGATCAAAACGATTCAAGCGATAAAATCACTTGTTAAACAACAAAAAGCTACAGGGAAAAGCATCGGTTTCGTACCGACAATGGGCTTTTTACATGAAGGCCATCTGTCGCTAATAAAGCAGGCAAAGCTTGAGAATGACTTTGTGGTTGTCAGCATTTTTGTCAACCCCCTCCAATTTGGAGAAGGGGAGGATTATGACAGATATCCGCGGGATGTGGAAAAAGATAACATGCTGCTGCAATCCCTTGGCGTCGACGTTTTGTTTCATCCGGAAGTGAGCGAAATGTACCCGGGAAAACTAAGCGCGCAGATCGTTGTCCGCGAAGGGGTTAACGTGCTGTGCGGTGCAAAGCGGCCAGGGCATTTCGACGGTGTTGCCACCGTTGTCATGAAGCTTTTTCAAATCGTGTTGCCGGATAAAGCGTATTTTGGCTTAAAGGATGCGCAGCAAGTTGCTGTCATCGAACGGCTCGTCAAAGATTATCATTTGGATGTGGAAATTATTCGCGGGCGGACCGTCCGGGAAGAAGACGGCTTGGCGAAAAGCTCGCGGAATGTTTACTTAACGGAACGAGAGCGGAAAGAAGCGCCGGCAATATATCAAGCCTTGCTGAAAACAAAAGAGAAACTACTGCAGGACAGCACGAAAACAGGAAGTGAAATCGAAAGCTTTTTAAACGAGCTGTTGACTGTCCGTCTTTCCGGCAAAGTTGATTATGCGGAAGTGAGGTCTTTCCCGGATTTAAAAAAATTAACAAGTCTCGAAGGAGAAATCATTATTGCCGCAGCCGTCAACTATTCAAAAGCAAGATTGATCGACAATGTGATCGTCCAGCTCCCAACGGGCGATGCACCGAGAGAGGAGTAGCGGTATGTACAGAGAAATGATGAGTGGTAAGCTTCATCGTGCAACAGTAACGGAAGCGAATTTGAACTATGTCGGCAGCATTACGATTGATGAAGATTTAATGGATGCTGTAGGAATTTTGGAAAATGAAAAAGTGCAAGTCGTTAACAATAATAATGGAGCGAGGCTGGAAACCTATGTCATCCGTGGCGCGAGGGGAGCGAAAACGATTTGTCTGAACGGTGCAGCCGCGCGCCTGGTGCAGCCTGGCGACACGGTGATCATCATTTCCTACAAATGGTTGGAAGAATCACAATGCAAAAATCACCAGCCGCGGGTAGCAATTCTTAATGAGCAGAATGACATTGTTGAAATGATGAACACAGAACCGGCTTCTACCGTGAGATAATCCTGCGTTGGTACAAAAACTGTATGAAAAGTTTAACTAATATCAGGTAGTATATCCTTCCCTTCTCCGTTGGAACACTGTAAGTAAGTGTTTTTTATAGGAGGAGGGATGCTTTATGTTTAACGCCGGAAGCTGGAATTCCCTGTATACGTGGCTGGTGGAAAATCATCATCAGCTGACAGAAAGGGAGAAAAGTTATTGGATGGAGTACCTGGCAGAGCAAAATCAGAAGGTGCTGGAGCTTTGGAGCGAGCGGTTGGAACTGTTGGATGAAGTGAAAGAAAAGCTGATGGCCAAAGCGCCGCTCCTATTTAAAACAGGTGACGAAAACTTAAGAGGTATTCAGTACTTCCATCTAGGTCTTTATGATAAAGCAATTGAAACATTGCTGCAGGAGATTGACGCTTCACAACAGCCCACGAGAATATATTTGTATTTAGGATATTCCTTTTTGTATTTGAACAAGGGTGAGCAAACGAATGAATACTTTCTGAATGTCGTACACCGCAGTCTTGATCCGCTGGAAAAGCATTTTGCTTTTCTTGGGCTTGGGTTGCATGCCGGCAGAAACGACAAGATTGAACAAGCAATTATTTATTTGGAAAAGGCAGAGTCTCTCCTTTTTAATACCGATGTAGTGTATAATTTAGGCATCTGCTATCTTTTATTGGAAATGCCGTCTCATGCCCTGTCCTATTTTGCAAAAGTGATTCAATCGGGAGAAGGTGACGGCGAAACGTATTATTGGCTCGGGAAATGTTATCTCGATTCTGGAAATCGTACGCAAGGGATGGAGACATGGTATCAGGCAATCAGGCAATTTGAATCAAGTGAACTGCTCCGCTCTTTGGCAATGGAGTTTGAAGAAAAAGAAATTTTTCCCTGTGCCGTATATTGCTATGAACGACTAAAGGATCTTGGCGATGATACCCTGCCTGTTATTCACGGCCTCGCCTGGAATTATGGACTGATGGATGAACGGGAAAAATCACTGCAATGCTTTCACGAACTATTTACCGAAGAAAAGCAGGAAATCAACTTCTGGATTTCTTATTTATGGTTGCTCGATAAGTGGAAAGAAGAGACACTTTTAAACGAGGCTATTGCCGAAATAAATAAATTAAATCTGAGCCATCCGTTGCTGAAAAAGGCTGTCAGCGAAGCAGGAAACAAATAGACAGATTAGTGGAGAAACCATCATGTTGGAGGAAAAAGCATGAAACGCTTTGTTATAATAGATGTAGAAACGACCGGAGTCTCATATGCAAAAGGAGATCGAATCATCCAGCTGGCATTTGTGGTTGTCGAAAATACCGCGATGACAAACCGTTATATGACCTATTTAAATCCAGGAAGAGAAATACCGCCGTTTATCCAGTCACTAACGTGTATTGAAGCCACCCATGTAGAAACCGCACCTTCTTTTTCTGAGGTTGCCCCGGACCTGCTGGAAGTGCTGGATGGGGCGTATTTTGTGGCGCACAATGCCGACTTTGATTTACAGTTCATTAATGCCGAGTTGACAGGAGCCGGGTACCCGCCGTTTCAAGGGCCTGTGCTTGATACGGTGGAATTGGCGAGAATTTCCTTTCCTACGGCAGACAGTTTTCGCTTGTCACAGTTAACGAAACAGCTGGACATGAATCATCAGCAGCCGCATCGGGCAGACAGTGACGCCGAAGCTGCCGCGCAACTGCTGTTGCAAATTTTCCATCGTTTTGCCTCGCTTCCGAAGCTGACGTTGCAGCAAATAGACAAATTAGCCGGGCAGTTAAAAAGTGACGTCAGCTCCCTTCTCCATGAATGGCTGGAAAACCATCCCGATGAGGCGGATCCATTGCTGGAAGAGTACGGCGGCCTTGTATTGCGGAGACCTGCGGATGATGAATCAGTTACCGAGGAAAAAAGCATCCCGTCGTTTGAAGAATTTTATACTACTTGCATGAAAAATGAGCAGTGGTGCAAAGAGCGTATCGGGGAATATGAAAACAGGCCGGGTCAGTTGGAAATGATCAGTTTTATTCATGAGGTTTTTAATGATCGGAGCTTCGGTCTGATCGAAGCAGGCACCGGAACTGGAAAAACGCTTGCCTATCTTGTGCCGGCGGCGTTTCAGGCGAAGGAACACAATTGTCCGGTAGTGATCAGTACGCATACAGTTCAGCTTCAGGAACAGCTTGTAAAACAGGAACTGCCGATATTAAACAGCCTGCTGCCATTTTCATTTCGATCGGCTGTATTGAAAGGAAGAAATCATTATTTATGCTTGCGTAAATTTTCGTCAGCTTTACATAATCAGTCATGGAATGAATCCTATGACAAAACGCTTTCGAAGGCGCAAATACTTGTCTGGTTAACAGCAACGGAAACCGGTGATGTAGAAGAACTGAGCCTTGCAAGTCACTCAAGCCATTTCTGGAACGAACTGGCAAGCGATTCGTTTTCATGTAATTCACCAAAATGCCAGTGGTTTGCCCGTTGCTTTTATCAACGGGCAAAAAGAAAGGCAAAAAAAGCAAACCTTATCATTACTAACCATTCCCTTGTATTGTCTGATGTGATGACCGATCATCAGGTGATACCGAAGTATCGTTATGCAATTATTGATGAAGCGCACCATTTCGAGGAAACGGCATCAGAGCAATTAGGGCAGCAGCTTGACTATCATTCCTTGCTGCATTTTATCAATGAGCTGGGCAGCTGCGATGGCGAGGGATTACTTGCCAAGTGGCTTGTTACCATGCCGGAACTGGACAGTCATCTGCTTACAGAAGCGGAAGACTGCGGAAGAAATCTGAAGCAGGACTGGTATGAATTATTTGCGCTACTGCATCAACATGCGGAGAAAAATGCCGACAATTACAATGAACGCGGCAGAACAGTGACTACCATTGATTTCCATGGTGATGACTGGGTGATCATCAACGATGCTGTTGATCGTTGCAGCTTCTATTTGCAGGACTGGATTGACAGTATAGGTAAGCTGAAGGATGCAATGAAGGAAGAAAGTAGCGAAAAGGGAATGATAGCCTTCTTTGTTGAGAGGGTTCAGACTGTTGCCGATACATTTGCAGATTTGCTGAAACATCCTGTTCCCGGTCGGATTCACTGGTTGGAAGTGGATACAAAAGGTCCAAGGCAGGCAGTGTATGTACAAAGTAAACCAGTCGATGTTTCCGAACTGCTGGCCGATGAATTTTTCCACGGCAAGGACAGCGTTGTTTTGACTTCTGCCACCTTGGCGGTCAACCAGCAATTTCAATATATCATTCAACGTCTTGGATTAGAGGACGTCCCGGTAAAAACAAAAATCGTAGACTCCCCATTTCAATGGGAGAATCAAGTTCGTTTAATGGTGCCAACGGATATGCCGATGATTCAGAAAGGCGAAAATGCTTATATCGAGGCGGCTGTCATGCACATACACCGTGTTGCAATGCTAACGAAAGGTAAAATGCTGGTATTATTTACATCTTACGAGATGTTAAAGAGAAGCTATCAGTTGTTGAAGGAGCTGCTGGCGGACGATTATATGCTGATTGCCCAAGGAGTGCAGACAGGAAGCAGGACAAAATTAACGAAAAATTTTCAGCAATTTGACAAGGCGATATTGCTCGGGACAAGCAGCTTTTGGGAAGGGGTCGATATCCCCGGCAATGATTTAAGCGTCATTGCGATCGTCCGTCTGCCGTTCTCACCGCCGAACGATCCGCTGTTTCAAGCAAAATCCAATCGTTTAAAGGAAGAAGGAGCAAGTCCTTTTATGAAATTGGCCCTTCCGCAGGCAATTCTCCGGTTTAAACAAGGCTTTGGGCGTCTTATCAGACGATCAACCGACAAGGGAATTGTTATTGTTCTCGATCGTCGGATTGTTGCCGCCAAATACGGAAAATCATTTCTCCATTCGTTGCCGGCTGTGCCGGTCATCGAGAAATCGCTGGATGAATTAGAAATTGATATTTCAAATTGGTTATAATGGTAGGTATGTCTGCCGGCTAGAGAGAAGCGTCGGCGTTCTGAAAGGATGAACAACATGAAAAAATGGTTACTTGCAACGCTGCTTGTTTTTTCTTTCGTTTTCAGCGAGATGGTGAATGAGGTACATGCAGATAAAGTGGAATTGAATTTACAAAAGGAAGAAGTGGCCTATACATTCTTTGATTTATCCTACGGTGAATCGACGTTGATCCAAGGAAGCAGCAATCAGGCGATTTTGATTAATACCGGTCATCAAAACAGCCGGGACGAGCTGCGGGAACGTCTGGAAATGTATAATGTCCAAAAAATAAATACGCTGATTCTTACAAGCAGACAAGAAGAATATGCCGGCAATTTGTCCTGGCTCCTGGAGAACTGGGACGTGGAAAAAGTGATTGTTCCGGAGGTGTTAACAGCGAAATTTTCTGCTGTGTTGAAGAACACTGCTACCGATCGTATATCCACTTATAAAAAAGGCGACCATTTCGCACTGCCCGACGGTGTGGAAGTGGACGTCCTTTACGTTGAGAATCGCCAGGGACGGAAAAAGGGCGGAAGCGCTTTTTTTATCGAGCACCTTGACCAAAAGCTGCTTTACTTAGCGATCGCCGATGTAAAGGTTGAAGAAAAGCTGGTTAGCGAGTACGATTTAAAAGCAACGGTTATTAAAGTACCGGATTTCGGAAGTGATCGCGGTACATCGGAAGGCCTTTTGACAGAAGCCGACCCGCAAATTGCGGTGATTTTTCAGAGGGGAGAAGATCCTCCGAGCAATTTTGTGTTGGAGAGGCTGGAAGAAACATGGATTGATATTTATCAGACAAGCCGCATCGGCACGGTGACGATAAAATGTATGGATCATGACTATGAAATCATTACCGTCAGGCCATCTGAACATTTGGAGTTTCCAAAAAACTGGAGGATTTTAACGGATGCGAACGAAACTGTAAATCATTTTGACCATCCATAAAAGTGTAAGTTCAAAAAGGAGGACATAGCTGGGACAAGAAGGTCGAGGCGCGGGAGTCACGAGCAGCGGAGCGTACAAGGGGCGTACGTGAGCAGCGGAGGGACGACGCAACGAAGAGATTCGCCGGCCCAGTTTCCCGGACTTTTTGACCATCCAATAAAAGTGTAAGTTCAAAAGGGGATAAAGCATTATGGTAACCATTATTCACTCGGTGACAATTGTGACATTGGATGAAAACGATTCTGTTTTTGACGGCTATGTCGTTATCAAAGACGGAGAGCTTGACAAATTAAAGGAAGGGAAGCCTGCGGAACAAATATTAGATGCGGCAGAGGAGGTGATTGACGGCAAAGGGAAGTGGCTTCTTCCCGGGCTGATCAATACGCATGGACATATCGGAAGCAGCTTTTTACGAGGTGCGGGAGATGATATGCCGCTTTTAGAATGGCTGCAGACGGTAATGTGGCCGAATGAGAAAACATTCGATGAAGATATCGTCAGAAGTGCTGCTTCGCTGGCGATGGTGGAGATGATTAAATCCGGTACAACAACGTTTTTGGATATGTACCATCTATATATGGACAAGATAGCAGAATTGGTTGCCGAAAGCCACATGCGTGCGGTTCTATGCAGAGGAATGATTGGAAACTGCCCGCCTGATGAGCAGATGGAAAAATTGCTGGAAGCTGTCCAACTGCATAAAAACTTTCACGGTTACAATAATGGGAAAGTGACCGTTGCCCTTTCCCCGCACGCACCATACACTTGCCCGCCGGAATTTTTAGAGAAAGTGGTAGAGCAGGCGCTGTTAAATCAAATGTGGATACATATTCACGTAGCGGAAACAAAGGAAGAAGTGCTTCGCCATGAACAGCAGTACGGCATCCGTCCGGTAGAACACCTTCAGCAGTTGGGTCTTTTTCGCGTACCTTGTATGATTGCCCATGGGGTTCATGTCAATGAAGAGGAAATGCAAATATTAGCTGACAATCATGTGTACGTTTCCCATAACCCTAAGAGCAACTTGAAACTAGGTTCAGGCATCGCACCGCTGACGGCAATGTGGGAGAAAGGAATTAATGTCGCACTTGGAACGGATTCCACCGCGAGCAATAATACCCTGGACTTGTTTGAGGAACTGCGATTTGCCGCATTAATTCACAAAGGGGTGCTGGAGGATCCAACCGCTACAACCGCCAGCGCTGTCTTAAAGATGGCCACCGTGGCCGGAGCAAAAGCGCTGCAGTTGAACAGCACCGGAGCACTTGTCAAAGGAAATCAGGCGGACTTTATTATGCTTAATCCGAAAAAAGCGCATTTAAGCCCATGGAATATATCAAGAGTGGCTTCCCATTTGGTATACGCTGCTAAGTCCTCCGACGTCACCGATGTTTTTGTCCAGGGAAGACCGCTGATGAAAAATGGCGAGCTGCAGTATTTGGATGAGGAAAAAATCATCTTTGAAGCCAATATGTATTTGCATTAAATGTGCATGCCAAAAGATAGCGATTTTTTTAAAATACACACTAAAAAAGAGCACCTGTAATCGGTGCTCAATGTTGGTGGGGCAGGCCAGGGTATCATTTTTACTTTACGTTATTTCGCAGTGCTCGGGAAACTTTGTTTGTCTAAAAGCAATACTAATTGTGTTACAATGGTGGGGACGGTGAGATGAACGCAAAGAAAACAGATGCTTTTCTGATTGATACCATTCAGCGGTTGAACGAATGGCATTGTCGTACAAATTTTTCTTGTTCAACAGCTCATCACCCTTTTCTATGGAGTGATAACATTAGTATCGCCTAACAGCAGGGGAGTATGTTTAGCAATATTTCACCATAAGGGAGAGATCATGCAGGCCGCCCAAATGATTTTAGGAGGAGACAAATGGAACAAAAAGGAATAGAAACGCTGTCATCCGTTAAAATTGATAAATGCAGCGACCTTTACAAAATAGTCGATACATTGAACAGGACGTTGAAAGATCGCGACTTGATGTTTGGTCTTGCCTTGGATGAACAGGATCAGAGTAAAATGATTTTTACGATTTATAAGACGTAAGAAGGTGTTGGAATGAAGCGTTGGATTATTGCCGCAGCAGTGATGGTATTTACAGCTTTTACCGCTTTTTTTTACTACATGTACAATGTTATCTCAGAGCCGCTTGGAGAACGAGAGCAGGAAGCGGTTGCCATTGCTAAAAGCGAAACGGACTTGGACGAAGTCACCAATGTCGACTATTATCATGGGAGACGGTCGTTTCAGGTTATCGAAGGCCTGGACAAGGATGGCGAGGAGATGTATGTCTGGGTGGAGGAACTGACGGAGCATGAGACCGATGAAAATGACGAGAATGAGGAGGAAGAAGCCGAAGAAGAGAAAGAAACGGATGAAGATGAAGAAGCTGGAGATGCCAATCCGCAAATCATTACCAGACTGAAGTCAGATGGCTTGACAGAAAGCGAAGTCAGCAATATTGCGTATTCGGAATTGTCGATTAAAGAAATAATCAGTATTCGGCTCGGAATCATTGGAAACACCCCGGTCTATGAAATTGTTTATGTTGACGAGGAGGACCGCCATTCGTTTTATTATATAACGTTTGAAGATGGGACTTACATCAGGCATTACCAGTTTAGAAAAACGTAACATTGCCCACCTGCGTGTACCGCAGGATGTTATTGACTTCTCTTTTTTTTCAGGGGTATAATAATTCGAATGAATTTGTATGTAGTTTTGGAGGGAATAATAAGTGAAAACAACAATTGCAGAAATAGGCAACTATGTCGGACAAACAGTTGTTATCGGAGCATGGCTGGCAAACAAGCGTTCCAGCGGCAAAATCGCTTTTCTTCAATTACGGGACGGCACCGGTTTTATACAGGGCGTCGCAGTGAAAGCGGAAGTAGAAGAACATGTTTTTCGATTAGCAAAGGAACTGACACAGGAAAGCTCATTATATGTGACGGGTGTCGTCAGGGAAGACGAGCGTGCTCCGTCGGGGTTTGAACTGACGGTTCAGTCATTGGAACTGATTCACGAAGCTAAGGATTACCCGATTACACCGAAGGAGCACGGCACAGAATTTTTAATGGATCATCGCCATTTATGGTTACGGTCGAAGCGGCAGCACGCGATCATGAAAATCAGAAATGAAATTATCCGTGCTACATATGCGTTTTTTAACGAAAACGGATTTACAAAAGTGGATCCTCCAATATTAACCGGCAGCTCAGCCGAAGGAACAACCAATTTATTTCACACAAAATATTTTGATGAAGATGCTTATTTATCGCAAAGCGGCCAGCTTTACATGGAAGCTGCGGCAATGGCACTCGGCAAGGTGTTTTCCTTCGGGCCGACATTCCGGGCGGAGAAATCGAAAACGAGACGCCACCTGATCGAATTTTGGATGATTGAGCCGGAAATGGCATTTATGGATCATGAGGACAGTTTAAAGGTTCAGGAATCATATGTGTCGTATCTCGTTCAGTCTGTATTAAGCAATTGTAAACTGGAGCTGGCGGCATTGCAAAGAGATACTACGAAGCTCGAGAATGTCGTTGCCCCATTTCCGCGGATTACTTACGATGAGGCGATTGAGCTTCTTCAGGAGGACGGGCATGAAATTCAGTGGGGGGAAGATTTCGGCGCGCCCCATGAAACGGCGATAGCAGAGAAATTTGATAAACCGGTATTTATTACTCATTATCCTGCGGAAATTAAGGCTTTTTATATGAAGCCTGATCCGAATCGGAACGATGTTGTTCTATGTGCCGATCTAATTGCTCCGGAAGGCTATGGAGAAATTATTGGCGGCAGTCAGCGGATCGACGACGAAGCATTGCTAAAGCAGCGATATGAAGAGCATCATTTGTCGGAGGAAGCCTACCGCTGGTATTTGGATTTGCGGAAATACGGCTCTGTACCGCATTCCGGCTTTGGACTTGGACTTGAACGCACCGTCGGCTGGATCTGTGGAACAGAGCATGTCCGGGAGACGATTCCGTTTCCACGCTTGCTGAACCGCCTGTATCCGTAAAAGCATCACAGGACAAAAAAAGAAAAGCCTCTTCCCAGCAATATTGTGTAAGAGGCTTTTTGTCGTTGCCTTCTTCAGGATAACGTCGGGTGGAAATACTATTTCCTCAATGCCAGAGATGTCTCATGTTATAATAGACATAAGCGCTGACATGAGGGTATTTTAAGACTTTGTCAATCGCAGTCACGCTGTGAACACCGGAGAGTGAGGTGGAAAGTATGGATGAAAACATAATGCTGGAATTGTATATGGAGTCCCCCTTTACGATGCCGTCATCATTCATAAAAAATTATGTACAATTAGGATTGTCGGATCAGCAAATGATTGTGCTGATGCACATTCGCCAATTCGCCCAGGAAGGAAATTATTTTCCGACGCCGACTGATTTGCAGCAACGGATGACGATCGATCAAGATCAATGTGCGAAAATTTTAAAAGAGCTGCTGAAAAAAGGTTTTTTAGGCATTGAAGAAAAACAGGATGCGGATGGTCGTCTGTCGGAAGCCTTTTCGCTGCAACCATTGTATGAAAAAGTCATTCTTTATATAAATCATCAAAGCGTGGGTAAAGAGAAGTTTTCAAAGCAACAGGAAGAAGGGGAACTGTTCCGGCGTTTTGAAGAGGAGTTTTCCAGACCGCTATCGCCGATGGAAGTAGAGATGATTTCAATGTGGCTTGACCAAGACAAGCATGAACCTAAAATGGTGGAAGCAGCATTGAGAGAAGCAGTTGTATCTTCAAAATTAAATTTCCGGTATATTGATCGAATTTTGTATGATTGGAAAAGAAACGGCATAAAAAGCTTGCAGCAGGCAAGAGAACACGGGGAACGGATACGACATCATCAGCAGGCGAAAAGGGCGGAAACAACAATACCCGATACGGAAAAACAGCAAAAGCTTCGTCACCCTCAGTATAATTGGCTAAAGAATTAATTCTGGCAGTGGAGGATAAATGGATGTTAACCAATAAGGAAATCAGGCATGTATTAAATACAATCGGGGAGATGTTCCCCGACGCGGAATGTGAATTAACCCATTCCAACCCGTTTGAACTGACAATCGCCGTTTTATTGTCAGCGCAATGTACAGACGCGCTTGTGAACAAAGTGACGCCCAAGTTGTTTGCTAAATATCAGTCTCCGGAGGATTACATACAGGTGCCTTTGGAGGAATTAGAGAATGATATTCGTTCCATTGGACTTTTTCGAAGTAAAGCGAAGAACATGAAAAAACTCTGTCAATCGTTGATCGAGGATTATGGAGGTGAAGTGCCGAGGGAGAAGTCGGAGCTTGTCAAGCTTGCGGGAGTAGGGCGGAAAACTGCCAACGTTGTAGCTTCGGTAGCCTTCGGCGAACCGGCGATTGCGGTTGATACCCATGTGGAGCGGGTATCGAAGCGGCTCGGTATTTGCCGTTGGAAGGATTCAGTACTTGAAGTGGAAAAGACATTGATGCGCAAAATTCCTGAGGAAGAATGGTCGATTTCTCATCACCGGTTTATTTTTTTCGGGAGATATCATTGTAAAGCGCAGTCTCCGCAATGTACGGAATGCCCGCTGCTCGATATATGCAGGGAAGGAAAGAAGCGGCTGAAAAAGCGGGGTGTGGGAATCAATGTCCAAGCAATCCGTTAATATTCCATCTGATTTTTGTCAGCCGCCTTTTTACTCTGAAGGGGAGACAATCGCCAGCGATCTTCTCCGTTCCTCTTCTAATCCAATAGTAGCTTGGGAGAAAGGCTTGTTTGTAGTAGATATTGCTTATGAACGGGGGATGTATCCGGAGGACGTATTGCCGCCTTGGAAACGTGCAGAGGAGTTCATCAAACCAGCTGTAAACAGCTGGGAACAGCGTGGTGTCGTTACATTAACCCAATGTTTCAAAGAAAGAAACCGGCACGGTGCAAAGCCGATGATGCTGTCTTACTGCGCCATTTATATCCAGCTGATGCATTGGATTAACGAAGAGCCGGTAAGATCCTTACAGACTGTCCCTGAATACTTGAAAAGCATGCCTTATGCGCCGATGAACCTTGAAGAGCGGCTGTTCTTTATCTTACAAGCACCGGACCACCATCACGCATTTACAACGCTGATGCAATTATTTTCAGAGTCGGTAAAAAAATGGGCTGTCTTTCAACTGCGAAATAAGTGATGAAAAACATGAAAATTACTGTCGCACTTCTATTACCAATATGATAGTATATACTTATAATTGGAAAATATTTAGTTACAATGGCACGGGTAGTTTGAAGGTCCTCTTAAATAAAGTAAAGGAGAGATAGGAGAAATGGAGGAAATTAAAGGTTTGTTAGGCAACATCCTAGGTGAACTGACAGAAGTAAAAAGTGGCGTTCAAGGATTAAGTGACAAGGTCGACAGTTTGGAAAACAAGGTCGACAGCTTGGAAAACAAGGTCGACAGCTTGGAAAGCAGATTCGGCGGCTTGGAAAACAAGGTCGACGGCTTGGAAAGAAGATTCGGCGGCTTGGAAAACAAGGTCGACGGCTTGGAAAGTAGATTCGACGGCTTGGAAAACAAGGTCGACGGCTTGGAAAGTAGATTTGACGGCTTGGAAAACAAGGTCGACGGCTTGGAAAGTAGATTTGACGGCTTGGAACATGAGTTAAGGGAGTTTAAGAAAGAGACAGAGGAACGGTTGGTAAGAATTGAAACAAACCAAGAGCAAGATGTGAAGATACTTTTAAAAGAAATAAAAACTGTTTCAGGAAAAGTAGCTAAAAACGAATTTAATGTACAAGCACTCAACAGCAGATTATTTAAGCTGGAAAGTGATGTCGAGCAATTAAAAGAGAAAGTGGCAGATTGAAGCTAGAAAAAAGCAAGAAGCAATTCTCACAGCACGAATAATTTTATGTTTACACTGAACTTGACAAATAAGGAAATCATTTTTCAAAGCAAGCCGAGAGCCTCAAAAGATAAAGATGAACGTTTCCTGGTTTAAGAAAAACGTCGATTTTTCCTCAGGGTTCACATTTTCGTGAAATCATCACGTTAAATGAACCACTATCGCAACGAATATCTCTTACCTCATCGATTACACTCAGACAAATAGAACAATATTTAGGGTGTCTCAAAAGGCAAAGCCTTTCGAAACACCCTTGAGACAATCAAACTAAAATAATCTTACTGGTAAATGTTCCATACTCCATGTATTCGTCAAGCGAGATGGTGAGCGGCCGATTAGAGCTAAGGCCGAGAACCGTTCTTGGTACGGCGCTGCTTGGGTGAGATCATCACTGTCTTGATCACCATTTGATTCGTCGTCCGTACCATTATCCTCGTTTGTATTATCGTCGCCGTTGCCATCGTCGTTTGTTTCGCCATCATCTTCGTTATCGTCCGGCGGTGTTTCTTCTTGCTCCGGCGGCGTTTCTTCCTCATTCTGTTCCTCTTCATCGGTGCTGTCGTCATCCTCACCATCAATTTCCTCTTCCGGCACAGTTACTTGAACGGAAGCAGGGTCGCTTGTTAATCCTTCATCAGAATTGGAAACGGCGGTGACTCTGATGGTATAGGTTGTACCGTAATCCGGATTGTTAATTACATACTGCATGTCATTTGTAACATCAAGGGTAGTGAAGTCTCCGCCTTCACCGCTTTGAACCTCAAGCTTAAAGCTGAACAAATCACGGTATTCCTCTGGATAATTCCAGCTGATATAGATAGCGTGTTCCTCTTCGCGGTAAGCTGCGTTCAAGCTTTGGACTGAATCAGCAGTAATGAATTCCTCAGATTCTTTTGTCGGTTCTGTACCGCGGACAAAGTACTCGTAAATGATTTCGCTGCTAGGAGTGAAATCACTAGGCAGCAATCCGGTAGAACGCTCGATCCCTACTTTGACTACTGAATCAGGCATTTCGAAATCCGCTGCTTCCCGGCCTTCATGGGCGTATGTCATTACTTCTTTGAATAAAAGCCGCGCAATCTGACCTTCCGTTGATCCGGAGCTTGTGTCAATATAGCCGTCTTCATTGTTGGCATACCCTGTCCATACCGATGCCGTCAATTCGGTGGAATAACCGACAAACCATGAATCTTTAATCCCGTTTTGAATATTGTATTTTTGTTTTTCCTCTTCCGAATAGTTGGAGGAACCTGTTTTTCCGGCGATCGGCACACCAGGAACGGCCGCTAATCTTCCTGTTCCCTCGGAGCCTTCCACAACGGTCTTCATGACGTCGGTAACGATAAACGCGGTGTAATCATTCATCGCTACCACCGGCTCCGGTGTCAGATCGATGACATGCCCGTCAAGGAACTCAATTTTGGTAACGGTATGAGGCTCGTTGTAAACACCGTTGTTACCGAAAGCTCCGTAAGCCCCAGCCATCTGGAAGGAAGACACGCCGGTTGCAAAGCCGCCGATGGAATACGCTTCTTGGATCTCATCCAATTCGAGGCCAAGCTGTTCGCCGAATTTCTTTGCGTCTTCGATGCCGACTTCCTGAAAGGCTTTGACTGCCGGCACATTTCGTGAAGTTTCCATCGCTTTTCTCATTGAGATGGTTCCAAGGTACTGACGGTCATAGTTATTGACCGGCGTTCCGTCGGAATACGTATGCGGCTCGTCAACTAGCTGTTGATAAGTTGACCACTTGAATTTGTCGACGGCGGGACCGTAGTCCAAGATCGGTTTAATCGATGATCCCGGAGATCTTCGCGGATTCGTTGCCCAGTTCCAGCTTCTTACTCCTTCGGCAGGTTCCCTGAAGCCGCCGATAGCCAGTACTTCTCCGGTTTTAGTATCCATCAATGTGATTCCGGCTTGATATTTATCGTCAGGAAATTCGATGACATCCCCTGATTGCATCACATGCTCAACATGTTTCTGCAAATCCTGATCAAGCGTCGTGTAAATCTTTAATCCGGTTGTATAAATGTCCGAAGCTTCGATGCCGTCAATCGCTTCGACTTCATTTAGCACCTGGTCGATAAATGCCTGATAAGGATGTGCTTCCCGTTCGCTTTTTTGCAGCTGTTCTTCGATCGGTACGTTTCGGGCTGCTTCCGCGTCCTCGGTGGAAATTTTTTCGTATTTTTCCATCAGGCTGATAACGGTATTTCGCCTTGTTTCGGCTGCTTCCGGATTATTGAACGGGTTGTAATAATTCGGCCTTTGCGGTATACCGGCGAGGAGCGCCGCATCCTCGATCGTCAGTTCCGACAGTTCCTTGCTGAAGTAGTAATCTGCCGCTTCCACAACGCCATAGCGGGAATCCGAATAATAAATCGCATTCAAATACATTTCGAGAATTTGATCTTTCGTATACTTTTGCTCCAGGCGGATAGCTAAGTATTGTTCCTGCAACTTACGTGTCCACGTTTTATCCATTGACAAAAACAAATTTTTAACTACCTGCTGCGTAATCGTGCTGGCACCTTCGCTTCCGAAGCCGCTTGTAATATTGGAGATGATCGCTCCTCCGATCCGGCGAAGGTCAAGTCCGAAATGATCGTAGAAACGAATATCTTCTACGGACAGAACGGCATCCTTCAGTACATCGGGCACCTCGTCAATATCTGCGGAACGGCGATTTTCTGCAGCTTGAAGAATTGTAATCAGCTCGCCGTCATTATCAAATATCTGCGGGTTTTGCGCCAGTTTCAGCTTGTCGGGATCAAGCTCAGGTGCGTTCTTAATAATGGCAAAAACGGTTATCCCGCCCGCCAGTATTGCCAGAAGTGTGATGATTCCAAGCGTCATGAAGATTTTTTTCGCTAAGCTTTTTTTCTTTATCTTTTTCTTTGTTCCGTCTGGTTTTTTAGATTGATTCTGCCTTTGTTTTCGTTCTTGTCTTGAACGATAGTTTTCTGACATTGTGCATCTTCCTTTCAGATACAGCTGTTCTATCAATATCTACATCATTTTATCAAGAATTTTTAGATAGTCAATCCTTGGATGAAATCCAATGGGAATTTGAGTACCCATTCGTTCAATATCTATTTTCGGGATCGACTTTCTATTCGTACCGGTATGCTTAAAATACGGAAGCAAGTCTCTGGCAAACACGAAATAAACTTCATCATGAAACGAAAAACGCAGGAGTGTAAAAGCAATTCCCCCATGCTCGATAACTTGTTCCATGTGTGTGACTTGGTGATCATGAAAGTTTTTTAATGGAAAATTTGTTTTATTTTTTGTTTCCTTCACCTCAAAATCAATATATTTTCCTTTGTAAACACCATTGTAATCTGTTGTAGACGGCTTTTTGAAATAAGCTTCGGTAACGACTGCCGCGCTGCGTTTAGGATAATGAACGTTTACGATTTGCAGCGGGGTAGGTTTTTTATGGATGACTGCGATTCCATGAGAGCGGTAGTATTCATTTGTCTCGTTAATGTCCCCTTCAAGGGTCATTCCCCGGTTGCTGAACCGCTCATCCTTTTTGACGACATTTTTTTTAGAAAAGGTTCGTTTTGGCTGAAATTTTTTTCCGTTCGGGTAACGAAGCATTGGTATTTCACTTCCTTTATCTATACAAACCATCACTATATCATACCATAAGTTTAAAAAGAGCAGAATAGATACGGGTAACTATTTTATGTGAAAGTATGTGTCCAGTAAGGAGAAATAGCACATGGATAGGACAGCTTTGAATGGCATCATTCACTTAATAAAGATAGAGACGTTACAGAATAACATCGATAATCTTAGCCGCACAGATGCATATAAACGGTATTTTTTACGCAACTCGGAAATTTCCTGGGCATATTTGGCGAGCATGGTATCGAGGAATGCCGGCTGGAATATGAGCGACCTTTGGAGCAAGCCGTTTACTGCTTTGCTTAATCCTGAGAAGCGGCGGCATTTATTTATCACATATGAACGAGCAAACTGGCTGATTTTTTCAGATGCCTATCCGCAACTGCTTGTATATGAGTGGTCGAAAAAATACGGGACGAGTTTCTTTCATTTATTGCCGCTGTTTGGTGTATCGGAATGGATGAGGCAGCAGTGGGAGCAATTTTGGATAAAGAAGGACAAAACGTTGTTGCTGCAGGCCTTAATTATTAACGAACAACACCTCATTCAGGAGCCGGTGATCGAATCGCCGTTTTTTCAGCACAATGTTTTCAACGATCTCGACTACCTTCTGCAGGAAAGGCTGCATTTCAGTGTTGTTGTTCTTCCCACCTTTGATGGAGATATTTTCGGACGCTCGGTAAAAAATTTTTTAAAGGTGGAGAGAAGGGTAAAGCTCGGCAAAGAATTGGCATGGATATTGTTCCATTCCAAGGAAAGAAAACGTATTTTTCACTATTTTTGTCTTGGGGAGTTCACTGGTTCCCGCAACGACTATCGTAAGTGGCAGACTGTTCACTTACCGCAAACCCCGATGTTGAAGTATATTTATCCTTATGTTTATCATGAAGATAATCGCAGGGCGGACTGGTCGAGGAAGAAAAGGTTTTCACCGGACCGATTGCTGCGGGAGCCATGGAAACCTCCGCGCAAGTATGAACTGACAGGCTGGTATGAACGCAAGCAGCAGCAACTGATGCTTGCAGCTGCGCTTTTCAGGATTGTTGGAAAAAAGAACGGATAGGGGAGAGTTTAAAAAGGGACGATGGAATACCAGTGTCTTTACTGCCAATGGTTTAGTGATGCCGCAATCGGCGGCGGATAAAAGACCGGCCTGCTATGAACACTCCTATGGAATAAAACCTGCGGAAAAAACAATTGTCGAATCCCATTTTCTTTGATGAATGATAACTAGTTTTGTCAAAGGCAAAGGTGCTTTTCTTCAGCGCGGAGAATATAGCAATAAATAAGGGAGAAAGGGGAAGGTAGTAATGGAGAATGCATGGAAAACGAAAGATGTTGCGACGGAGCTCGGAGTAACTCAAAAGACAATACGCCGGTGGATTAATCATTTTCAGCTGAAGTGTGATGTTAATGAAAAGGGTCATTATTTAATTAATGAAGATATGCACCGGAAGCTTGTTGATATTCATAAGCAATTGGAAGCCGGCAAAACGCTGCAAATGGTTTCGCCGGAAGCATTAGAAAAAGCAACGCAGGCAAACGGTCGCATGGTGTCTTCCCGCCAGCTTGATGACAGGTTCAGCAAGCTTTTGCTGCAGATTGATCAACTGGATCGCAAACTGCAGGGCAAAGCAAGCGAGGTTGTCGAGATTCAAATGTTCCAGCATCGCCAAGAAATCGATGAACTAACGGGAGAGTTGGAAAAATTAACGCATCGTCTGGAATATTTAGAAAAAATTATCAACGAGAAAGCGGAGAAGGTTGTCATGCTGCAAAGCAGAGCGCAAGCAATGGATAAGAGCAGGAGAAAGCGTTTTGCCAACATTTTCAGCTTTTAGTGTTTGTTCAAAAAGGTCGGTTTTTATCTTTTTGAATAAACACAAAGCAATGAGTGGAGCCGATGCATTCTTTTAAAGCTGGATATGAGTGGGGTTCTCGTAGTCGGCGCATCGAGCGGAACCTTTGCCTTTTTGAACACGCTCTTTTAGTGTTTGTTCAAAAGTGAGGTTTGTTTCCTCCTTGATCAGAATCTGATACAATTTCTATGGAGGTGTAGAAATTGCTATCCGATGATAACCGGCAACTGAAGGAAGTGACGGGTGCTCTTTTACAAAAAAATGAGGAAGCATTCCATTATTTTGAAAAATACTGTGTAGATGAGATGACGGCAGATTTCCATAAAGATGTAAAACCGTTTGCCGATGAAGTGAAGCGGTTAGCGGACTTGTGGATGTTGAAAACGGAGTTATTTATCAGAGAGCAACGTCCGAAATATTTGCATCGAAGCCAGTTGGAAGACGCTTACGAAAATTTGCAGGCTCAATCCGTTGCTTGTTTCCAGAAAGATACGAAACGCAAGGCGTTTATTGAGCGCAATAAATCGATTAAATATACACTCGAAATCCTCCTGGCTGCTTTGGAGAAGCCGCTGGAGTGAAGTATTGAGCAATCCATTCACAACCATAGTGGATGGTTTTTGTTTGCAGCATGAAACAAGCCGTTTGATGACCGAAATGCTGGAGGAACAATAAGCGGCCGTTCCTTCCCGTCACGTATCAATGCGGCATCAGAGAGGAAGAAGAGAAGATGAAGCCGTTGAAAATAATGTTTATTTGTTTTACTGTTATCCTACTTGCCGCCTGTGAAGAGGAAGTGGAGTGGACAGAAGTGAATAATCCGCAATTGCATGAGGAAGTTCTTGCCTTCATGGAATTATATATGGAGACATGGGAGGAAAGTCTGTCATTGCAACAGTTCTCACTTATGGAACGTTTTTTTGTCCCGAACAGTCACGTCTATCATATGCAGCGCAGGCTGCACCAGCAAATGATTGCGGAACGTAAGCAGGAAACATTGGTTGCGTTTACGGAAGTCCGGCTTGAAGAAAACCAGTATGATGAATACCGTTGGAGCTGGACGGAAACGGTGGAAACAGCACAGCCCGGCGATGTCGCGACGACGGAAGAGCAGAAAAAATCATATTACTTATCACCGGCAAAAGATGATTACCGTATAACGGCAATAGAAAGAAGAGAATAAGGGTGTGTCTCAAAAGGGTTTTTTTTCCCTTTTGAGACACACCCTTGCTGATTTAGTTAGTCCCCAATTGCTGTAACACTCATTTATATTTTATCCACATCGAATACGCGGAAGCCGTCCGTTTCAAGCTGCTGGATGACATTGTTCAGCGTTTCTTCGGAAGTATCGTGCGGTAAGGTGATAATGATGCGGCGGAAAAATTTACTTTCATTATCCAGCGTGAGCAGACTTTGAATGCTGGTCGTTTTTTTGATCGACGAGACGATGGCGCTGAGCGCACCTTGATATTCGTGTGTGGAAATCGTAAGCGTATAGCTTCCCGTCTTTATTCCCCACGAATCTTCGAGAATGGACATGACATTCGCGTGCGTCAGTATGCCGACAAATTTGCCTTCTTCATCGTTGACCGCAAGATAAGGATATTTTTTTATTGCGGAAAAAATTCGAAAAAACGACGCCTGTTCCTGAATAAATACGTTCTCATCCTCTTTCACCTTCAAAACGGAATCATCCCAGCTGTATTCCTGTTTAATAATTGCCCGGTATATATCCTGAACGTAAATATTGCCTTTAAAAAACGCAGCTGATTCATCCAAGATCGGTATACAACGATATCCGCTTTCTTCTAATTCTTCCAATGCTTCTCGAATGGTGAACGTTTCTTTGACGAATCGGACAGCTTCTTTAGGTATGATGTTGTATTTGATTTTCACTTTGCTCTCCCTCCTGATTTAAAGGCATAAGTAAAGGCTGTTTCAACAAGGCGGTTCCCTTTTTGAACCTCGCCCTAGTAATATTATAAACGAAATGTTGAAGAAAAGAAGAAAAGTTTGTGAAAGTTTCATAATATTATGTAAAAACTGCTTTCTAACAAATTGTTGCTTTTAGCTATTGGACCGTTAACCTAGCGAAAGCTAGATTCTTCACGTTAAAAACTTCAGCGGTTAAAAAATTTAAAACCATCAGCGAATAAAAACGAGACAACTGTTTAAGTTAAACATATACGTACTATTATACTAGGGCTTATCGACAAGCTAATGGGGGAAAGCAGATGGTTAACTCTGACGATTTACAAAGCACAGTAGAAGAAATTCAGGAAACGATGACTGCTGCCGAAGAACAGCTGCTGGAAGCACAGCGTCAGCAGCCGGGAGATCCGGAGGCATTTACAAAAGCGCAGCAACAGCTGGAAGCAGCGAACCTGGAATTGGAAAAAATGATTCACAGTGCCGACAGAGAGCAGCGTGATCAGCTTCAACGATTACAGCAACGCGTCCAGCAGCTGCAAAATCGGATGATTTTAGGAATGTAATCGTTGCTCCAAAATAGTAGCGGACGCATCGCTGCTTTGCTTTATAAATATGCTCTGTAAGCGAAAAAACGAACCTGCACTCCCTGGTGCAGGTTCGTTTTTTCGCTTCCGGACTTCAAGCGGGATGGAAGAATTATTCAAGAACGTGTTCAAAAAGATCGCTTTTGATCTTTTGCTGTTTTGTCATCTTTGTGCTTATGGACGAACATTCAAAAGCAAGCGGGAAAAGACTGCTGTATCAAGGAAGTGTTAACATTTTTTTCGGAAGTAATCATCGTCACATATATTGAACGGTGATATAATATAGGGGATAAGGAGGGAGGTGCCGTATGAAAGCTCTTATAGTGATTGACTACACAAATGATTTTGTTGCAGACGACGGCAAATTGTCATGCGGAGAGCGCGGTCAAGCGATTGAGCAGCGCATAACGGAAATATCGCAGGAGTTTGTTCAGAATGGTGACTACGTTGTATTTGCGGTAGATGTTCATGATGAAGAGGATCGATATCACCCGGAAAAGCAGTTGTTCCCGCCGCATAATATCCGCGGAACAAAAGGGAGACAATTGTATGGCCAATTAGGTAAATATTATACAGACTTCCTGCGTCGCACAGACAACATCGAATGGATGGATAAAACGAGATACAGTGCTTTTGCCGGCACAAATCTGGAAATAAAGCTTCGTGAACGGGGCATTCAGGAAATTCATTTGACCGGAGTTTGCACGGATATATGCGTCCTGCATACAGCCGTGGATGCATACAATAAGGGATTTCGGATCGTCGTTCACCGCGATGCGGTTGAAAGCTTTAACCCGGCAGGCCACGATTGGGCATTGGCGCATTTTGCAACGACGTTGGGCGCGAAGGTTGTTACAGAAAATGAAGTGTAATGTTGTCCGCTGACAGGTGAAAGAAAGCTCGGCAGCTGCCGAATTTTCTTTATCCACATATGTGAATCAGTGAGCAATGTAAGCGCTGACATTCTCGGAGAATGGACGCTCTTACTGACAAACTCGTAACAGGAGAGGTGTTTGAAATGATGAGCTTGGAATTGTTACTTACTTTCTGCATCTTGATTGTAACTACCGCCGTATTTGTCTGGGGGAAAATCCGGTCCGATTTAGTAGCGCTGCTGTCGATGCTGGCCCTTGTCTTTACAGGCATCATAACCACGGAGGAGGCGCTCAGCGGCTTTTCCAATAGCCTAGTGATAATGATCGCCGGACTTTTTGTTGTTGGCGCCGGGATTTTTCGCACCGGACTGGCTGAAGCGATCGGGAAGATCGTTATCCAATGGGCAAAGGGCAGTGAACTGAAGCTGCTTATTTTAGTCATGCTGGTCGTTGCCTTTCTGAGCGCCTTCATGAGCAATACCGGCACCGTTGCAGTGCTGATGCCGGTAATCATCACCGTTGCTGTAAAAATGAAAACAAGTCCTTCCAAATACTTGATTCCTCTCGCCTATGCAAGCAGTTTAGGCGGTGTCTTGACACTCATCGGCACGCCGCCGAACTTGATTGCCAGTCAAACGTTGGCAGATTACGGTTATGAACGGTTAACATTCTTCGATTTTACTCCGCTCGGATTGATTGCTTTGCTGACGGGAATAGTGTTTTTAGCCGTCTTCAATAAATTTTTAATTCCAAATAAAGCAATAACCAGCCCAGCTAATGACAATGGTGTCTCTCCCTCCCAGTTAATAAAAATGTATTCCCTGGCCGACCATTGCTTCAAGGTGAGCGTGGGGGAAGGCGCATTGCTGACAGAAAAAAAATTAAAGGATCTGCAATTGCCGAAAAAATTCGGGATTCATGTGCTGTTCATTGAGCGGACATCGGATGGAGCGCGGCATAAAAAGCAGCAGCTTTCCGTCACTGCGAACACGGTGTTCAAAAAGCAAGATGTCCTTTATGTCGAGGGAGAGAATGCCGCACTGAACGACTTTGTCAGCTCGTATCATTTGGAGCTGCTAAAGCGGGAAGAACTGTTGGAAAAAAGATTTTTGACGAGTGAAAGAGGGATCGTGGAAGTATTGTTTACTCCTTATTCCCGTTTTTTGAATTTAAAGATCAAAGATTTGCACTTCCGCGAAAATTACGGGCTGAATATTATCGGCATGAATCGAAAAGGTAAATATCTCATCAATCCATGTGCAGACGACAAAGTGGAATTCGGCGATGCCGTGCTGGTGCAGGGGCAATGGGAAAATATTGAACTGCTGTCACAGGAAATAAGGGAGGTAGTGGTAGTCGGAAAAACAAATGAATTGGCATCGCAGGCGAAAGCAAACGGCAGAGCGCCGATTGCCGGCGCGATCATGCTGGCAATGCTGCTGATGATGACGCTTGAAATCTTCCCGCCGGTCACCGCGGTCATCCTGTCGGCGATCGCGATGGTCATGACCGGCTGTCTACGAAATATGGATGATGCCTACTCACGTATCAACTGGGAAAGTGTCGTGCTCATTGGTGCAATGCTACCAATGGCGTCGGCCTTGGAAAAGACCGGTGGAATCACCCTGCTGTCCAATCTGTTCATTCAAAGCCTTGGAAGCCTGGGGCCGTTGGCGGTCATGGCCGGATTTTACTTCAGTACAATGCTGTTCAGTCAGTTTATCAGCAATACAGCCACAGCGGTTTTGTTTGCGCCGATTGCCGTTACTTCTGCTCTCCAAATGGGAGTCAGCCCATATCCTTTTCTGATCGCCGTTTCCGTCGCTGCCAGCATGGCTTTCGCAACGCCCGTTGCCTCGCCGACAAATGCTTTGGTAATGACTGCAGGCGGCTACACATTTTTTGACTTTGTGAAAATCGGTATACCTTTACAAATCGTCCTCTTTATTGTTATGATTTTTTTCATCCCGGTGTTTTTCCCTTTCTAAATATATATCCTCTCTAAGAAGGGATGGAGGAAGATGAAAAAAATCAAACACCATCGTGCATTGCAAACGATGTTGGACAATGATGCGAAAGCAGTGCTGTTATATTTTTATACGCCGCTTTGCGGTACCTGCGATTTGGCTGCTGAATTCCTCGCTGTCATTGAAAAGATGGAGCACCTGCCTGCCGTTGTCGGACTGGATGTCAATTACTTCAAACAGGAGGCCGCGGCTTGGAAAATCGAAAGCGTGCCTTGTCTGGCATACTATGCTGACGGAAACGTGATTGACAAGCTGTATGCTTTCGAATCGGTAACAAACGTATATGCCTTTATTCTGAAGGCTCGCTTTTAAGAAAACGCCACAGCTGCCGGCTTGCAGATGTACCACCATGAAGCCGGCAGCGCCACTTTTCAGGCCGCCGCAACCTCTCGAATTGCTTCTGTTTTTCTTCCCTCAGCATTTTCTTTTGGAAAAAAATTCGTATGTGTTAGGATAAATGCAAGTAAAGTATATGTATATAGTAGAAAGGGGTATCTGGGATGAAAATCATTTCCGTTGAACCGACACCAAGTCCGAACACAATGAAGTTTACACTGAGCAATGAATTACCTCACGGAAAAAGCCATAATTATACGAAAAGCAATCTTTCCGACAGCCCGCAGTTTGTCCAGGATTTATTTCAGATTGCCGGTGTGAAGGGCGTATACCATGTTGCCGACTTCATTGCCGTGGAACGCTACCCAAAAACGGATTGGAAGCTGATCCTGCCGCGCGTTCGCGAGGTGTTTGGCGAAACAGCGGACGGAGAGGAAAAGGAGAACACCGGTATCGACGATCACTTCGGTGAAGTCCAGGTGCAAGTTCAAATGTTTAAAGGAATTCCGATGCAAGTAAAAGTGTTGTCCGTCGGGGATGAAGTCCGCGAAGGTCTTCCTGATGTATTTAAAGAAGCGGCAATGAAAGCGGCAAAGCCGGAAGATAATATCGTCCTGCAGCGGAAATGGGTTGATTACCGCCCGAGATACGGTGATTTGCAGGAAGTCGCCAAGGAAGTTGCCGAAGAACTCCAGGCAACCTATACAAAAGACAGGTTGGCGGAACTGGTCGAAGAATCCTGTCGATCGTCTGAGGAAAACAAAGAAAAGCTGGAAAAAAAGAAATGGCTGAAAGTTACAGTGGACATGCTTGATGAACCGGATTGGAAAAGACGATTTGCGCTTTTGGAGCAGATGGATCCGTCGATTGACGATCTGCCGGTTTTAGAAAAAGCACTTATGGATGAAAAGGCCTCGATCCGCCGGCTTGCGACGGTCTATTTAGGCATGATTGAAGAGGAGGAAGTACTTCCGTTTTTATACAAAGCATTGAAGGATCCGTCAGTGACTGTCCGTCGCACCGCCGGCGACGCTTTATCCGACATCGGCAGTCCAAAGGCGATTCCGGCGATGATCGAAGCGCTCAAGGACAAAAATAAGCTTGTCCGCTGGCGCGCTGCCATGTTTTTGTATGAAGTTGGGGATGAATCTGCCGTCGCTGCTTTAAAGGGTGCGGAAAATGATCCGGAGTTTGAAGTGGCTATGCAAGCGAAGCTGGCGCTAGCCCGTATTGAAAGCGGGGAAGAGGCAAAGGGCTCTGTCTGGAAACAAATGACCGAAGCCTTTGACCAGGGGCAGTGAATTCGCAACAGCCAAGCGGAAACGTCGGTTAAGTTAGCCGATCGAGATATAGCAGCTAGCGGTGAATGCATCGGCCCGTAAGTAAATAAAGATAAGGGAAGGATGGCATTTATCATCACCATGTGATAGAGTACAAGCAGAAAGTTGTTAATTCTTTGGAACGATTGGAGGAAGACATGGTGAACAAAGCGGAGCTTATAGAAAAGCTGGCAAAAAATAAGATGACGGAAATAATCGAGCTGATGGACGATGCTGAAAATGGGGAACTGGAAGAATTGGAGCTTGCCCGCTCTCTCGGACTGCTCCGAGACGAAGAACTGAACGAGCAGGTCATTCACTGGTTGACGGAAAACGGAGTAAAGATTATTTACTTGGATGACGAGGAATAAGAGGTACTGACAATGAGAGCGACCCCAGATCAGCGTTTAACTAAAAAAGCACTGAAGGTATGGAGAATCACAGCTTCCTTAGAAATGATTCTGTATCTTCTCCTGGCTGTCGGCTACGGATTAGCATCCAGATATTTCAATTTTTCTTCTTGGGTGCTGCTTCCAATCATTATTTTTATTATCACCTTAGGTTACGTGAAAATAGCAGTCATTCCGGAGCTGCAATGGAAACGCTGGCGTTACAAAATATACGAAAATGAAGTGGAGCTTTTGTACGGGGTGTTCGTCGTCAGAAGAGTGATCATCCCGATGATACGGGTGCAGCACGTAGATACTAAGCAGGGGCCAATTCTCAGGCGCTATCGACTGGCTGCGGTGACGATATCCACCGCAGCTACTGTTCATGAAATCCCCGGTCTTGAGGAAAAAACTGCCGATGAATTGCGGGATTATATCGCCGGGCTGGCGAGGGAAGCTGATCCGGATGACTAGCTGGAGGAGGCAGCATTACGCAGCGATTTTCATCAGCTTTTTGAATAACATCAAGGAACTACTGTTGACAATGCTGATCGTCTTTGTTTTCGGCCAGTCCTCACAAGTCGGCGGCGCCATGTTTTATACGTTTTTTTACGGCAGCATCCTGCTGTTTTCGCTTGGAAGCGGGGTAATCAAATGGTTGACGTTTCAATATCGGCTGGAAGCAGACGAACTGAAAATAAAACAAGGCTTTCTGTTCAAAAAAAATCGCTTTATCCGTAAAGAACGCATTCAAAGTATCGATGTGAACGCGAAAATGCTGCAGCGAATGTTTCGATTGGTAGAGCTAAGGATCGAAACGGCCGGAGGAGGAGGAGAGCCGGAATTTCGCATCGTCGCTCTGAAACAGGAAGAAGCTGCGCTGATTAAAAAGGAATTGCTTTCGAAAGATCGCGTTCCGGATAAAGGCCAGGTGACGGAATCCGTTTCACAGGACGATTCCATGACGGCAGCATATCCGGACGAGGTGCAGAAATCGGCTCATGAGCGAAAATTCCGCTGGGAACTGAGCAATAGACGCTTGGTTATTGCCGCGCTTACATCCAGCGGTGTCGGGCTGGCAGTCACCTTCGCTGCTGCAGCAACGTCCCAGTTGCAGCAACTTATTCCGGAGGCGGTTTATGAAGAAATTATCGGCTGGCTTCAACATTCCAGCTTCGTCTACATTGGAATCGTGGTTGCCTTTGTATTATTTATCAGCTGGGTGATGGCCTTGATCAATACGATGTTGAAGTACGGCCAGTTCACGATTGTCAAAAACGGGGATGAGATACACCTTTCCAGAGGCATATTAGAAAAACGGCAGCTGACGCTTTCGCAAAAAAGAATTACAGCCGTCCGAATCGTGCAAAATTTGCTGCGCCAGCCTTTCGGGTACGTTTCCGTTTATGTGGAAAGTGCTTGTGGAGGGAGAAAAGAGGAAGATTTATCAACGATTTTAATCCCTCTGTGCAAACGCGGTGAGATAACCGAGCTTTTAGGAGAAATAGTGCCTGAGTATGCGGTCAAGCGGCAGTATGCCCCGCTGCCTTCCAAAAGCATAAGAAAGTATATGATAAAGCTAATCGTTCCCGCCGTAGTCAGCGCGACAGTCATTGCGTATTTTCTTCCTTACGGCTCATGGGCGCTGATCCTTCCTGTCCTGGCAGCCTCTTACGGCTATTGGCAATATCGCGATGCAGGGATAGGTCATACCGAGGGAATACTGCTGCTGAAATACAGGACGCTGTCCCGCTGTGAAGTGGTTGTGCCTCGCAAGCGAATTCAAGCGATGCAGTCTTCACAAACGTTTCTGCAACGCATCAACGATTTGCATACAATCCACGTCTCTGTTATGACAAGCATTGCCGGTAAAACATTTACATTAAAGCACATTGACAGGATGCAACAGGAGCAGCAATTTCACTGGTATTCATATGAAGAAAAGCGGAAGGAGTAGATCCAGCCGCTTTTTTCTAACTGTGGAGTTAATCTTGCGACATTTGTGTCGCGTACGTCGTCAGCACCCGCTCACCGGAGTCTGATGTAAATTCAAAGCGGTCAAATGTCATCCCTGCGCCGTTCGCATTTCTTTCATAATGATGCTGAACAATAAACTGGTGTTTTGAATTGGCATAAGAGACGAAATTGACACCGGAAAACTGTTGGTCATTAAAAGAATGGAGCAGTTGTATTAAAAGCGAATTATGGCAGTAGACACAATGTCTGTGGCCGATTCCTAATTTTTGCAGTCCCTTTTCCAATGCTTGTAAGGAAGGGGGCTCCAGTTCATTCAACAGAATACGGTAAGGATCAAACTGATTTTTATTGAGGCGGACGGATGCCCCGTGGGCAAGTTCAACTATCCGGCCGTTTTTCAGTTCAAACATTAGATCCTTGATATAAACGGCAGAAACCCACTTGTCGTCAACGACAATTTCAAACTCAAAAGGGCAGCCGGCAATTGCTAACGCTTCCCGTTTCTCTTCATCGTAAATTTCAATTTTCCGACCTTTTTTTACAAGCTGATAATAAACATAGCCATCTTCAAAAATGAGATGTTCGGAATGCAGCCGCCGGAGTTCCTGCTGTATTAGCGATAAGAGCAGCTCCGTATTTTGATTAATTTCCTGTATCTCCTCCCATCTTTCCTTTAATGAAACGGCAATCGATTCATCGTAAGTATGCTGGAACGTACCCTCATACGGTTCAATACGGTGACCTGGACATTCAACCAGCTCATTCTCTTTTAAATATGGAATAAATAATTCCAAGTCTTCCAAATGGATATCGGGATATTCAAACACACCGATGATTCGCACACTCGCACGCCATGGCTTCTTCGGTTCCGTTATCATTTCCTCTAATATACCGACGTATTGACCGTGACTGCCTTTGTCTAAAATAATTTCCTTCCCAATATGCTTTTTCGCTGTTTTTCGGTCCATAAGAATCCCCACTTTAGTTGTTTAACTGAAATTTATCATCTGTAACTATTATAATATATCTTCCCGCAATGAAACACCCATAAGATCATTGAATTTATGTATATAAATTAACACAAGAACCTATAAATGTTAATTATCACCTGCTAAAAGACTGATAATCAGGAAAAATCAAGTGGATCCATATAGTCTGAATGATGCGCTACTTTTAAATTGTCCCACACAACCGCTTCATTTAATATGGGAAGGATATGAGATTTGCAAGAAGATCGAAGGCGTCACGATCGAGCAGCGGTGAGGCGATGTTCCGGTCATTTTGGACTGCCATTAAAAGAAATTTGTGCCAATAAGAATCGTTGAGTAAAAAAAAGCTTATCCATTTCTATAATCACGCCATTGGGGGATTGCAGAGATAGAGAAGAATGGATGAAATTACCTTGTTTACTTTGCTATATGTGTGCGTTCAACATCGACTATCGATTGCAGCTCCATGCAAAAATGAGCCGGTAGACCCATTACATGAGTCAGTGTCGAGCAGTTAAGAAATGTTACAAATCATACGAATAGAACTTAAAATGATCAACGGTGCGGGATTTTAATATTTCTTTTATCGAGATTGTCACTTTTTTTCAAAAAAATGTAACAAAGCTGTAAACCTATTATTAATTAATTTTAACCGTACTTAGGCAGAAAGACTCCTGATAGATTGACGAATATTAGATAAGATTATGAAATACCCCCATAAAATATGACAAGTTAGCGTATAAATAAAATATGTGAGGTGTTTTTCGTGCTAAAGCGCCTATTGAAGAAAGAGGAACACTATCTCTCAATAGAAGAAACAATTGCTTTGATACAAAAAGGTGATAAAGATAAGGAAAATCAATTCATTAAAGAATATATGCCGTTTATTCGCAAAACAACTTCTACAGTGTGTAAACGTTATATACACGCAAAGCAAGATGATGAATTCAGCATTGCTTTAATCGCGTTTAATGAAGCGATTCAGCAATATTCTCCGGATAAAGGAAGCTCTTTCTTATCCTTTGCCAGTTTAGTCATCCGCCGCCGGATTATTGATTATATTCGGCAGGAACAGCGAAGACGCGTGACGCTCTCGATGGACTACACAGAGGAGTATATGGAAAACATGGAGAACTTAGCGGAAGTGGAAGCTTCCTTTAAGGATTATGAGCTTTCTTTGGAAGCAGAATACAGACGGGAAGAAATTTTGCATCTCAAAGAGCAGTTGACAGGCTATGGAATCACGTTGACGGAAGTTGCCGAGCAATCGCCGAAGCATACGGACGCGAGAGAAAACATGCTGGAGATCGCAAAAGTTATTTTAGCTCACGATCATTTCAAAACATACTTGAATGAAAAGAAGCGACTGCCGATCAAAAAATTAACAGAAAAAATTGATATGAGCAGAAAAACGATTGAGAGAAATCGAAAATATATTATTACCCTCTGCATCGTTTTGATGGAGGATTATCGATATATTCAGGAGTATTTGAAAGGGTGGATCTCATGAAAAAAGGGATCGTAATGGAGAAGCATCAGCGGTTTCTGATCGTTTTAACAAAGGATGGCCAGTTTATCCGCACGAAGGGCAGAAAGGATGTTGAACTGGGGGAAGAGATCAGCTTCATTCCCGCCAGGCCGTCTAAAGTAATGTCACTTTATTCTCATAAGATGTTCAGTGTGCCGTTCGCCGCAGCCTTCATTATGTTATTGTTTATACCGATGCTTTCATTCTTCACTCCCGAGCGGGTGTACGGTGTTGTCGCCGTCGATATCAATCCGAGTGTAGAATTATCCATTGATCGCCGATATGTCGTCATCGATACTAAAGGATATAATTCAGCAGGTACAGAATTACTGGATCAGGTGAACGATGAACTTATCGGCCGGTCGTTAAGTCATGGCGTCGAACTCCTTATGGAAAAAGGCAGTGAACTTGGTTTTTTGAAACAGGAACAAGAGGTATTTATTTCTTCTTATTTAATGTTGGATGAATATTCCTGGGGAAACAATTATGACCAGTGGGTAGACGCCATGAATGATAAGTTTTCAGTCAACTTAATTACATTGAACGTGGATGATGCTGTGATTGATTCAGCGCAGAAAGTGTCGCTGTCACCTGTGAAATACCTTCTGTATAACGACGCGCTGGAACGCGGCTTTTCGCTGGAGCTCGAAAGCGTACAAAACAAATCCGTGAACGATATAGAACGTAATACAGGTGCTAATTTAGAAAGCATTGTCCCTGCGGAAAAAATAAAAACCAGCGATAAACCGGAAGAAACAGAACAGCTGAAGGAGCAAAAGATTTTAGAAAAGCAGGGCAGCAATAAACAACAATCGGAAGATAGACAAAATAAGCAGCAGAACGATCAGATAGATCCGCCCCCGGAAAAAAACGGCAACGAATCTCCATCTGAAAAGCCGGTAAATCAGAACGATAACTCTTCCTCAAACAGAAGCAATAACAGCGGCCGCTCAGAAGAGAAGAAGCAAACGAATGAAAAAAAAGCGGGAGATTCTTCATCACGGAAAAGTGAGGGATCGACCAAAGGGAACAGTGAGCAAGTGAATAATCAGTTTAATGATAAAAATCAGAAAACAAATAATGGCCAACAAAGGAATTCTATGAAGCAGGAAAAAGACAATCGCCCTTCTGAAAATAACAAACAATAAAAATAACTCCGCTTCTGGGAGTAATACGTTGGGATTTGCAAAGTGAGAAAACGGGAAAAAGATGCAGGCTTTATCAGTCTGCATCTCTTTTTTTCGGTACATTTTGTTCGTAGCGGAGTTCATTTAACTTTAACAACTGCTTCATACGGTCCATTCGCGAAGCTTTTATTTCGCGGTCCTGCTTTTCCACAAATGTTCGCATGGAATGGATGGCGCCGACGACATCTTCATACGATTCTTTCCGCTGCGTTTCCGTTAAACTCTTGTATGTTTCTAATAAATTCGGCAGGTCGTTATTAACTAAACGATTTAAATGGTGCTTTTCTTCAATATCCAGCAATTCAATGTTTTCCGCACATTCCGAAATCGCAAATCTCAATTCGTTCAGCTTTGTTAAAATAAGCTCATCGAGAGCGCCATACTCTTTGATCACTTCGTTCACTTTAACAATCAGCGCCTTCTGTTTATGCTGCTTTTCATCAAAAACAGAAGGCTGCAATTTTTCCGCTGCCGGTTCCGGCAGGGGGGCTTCCGACGGTTTTTTACCAGCCAACGACATATCTAGTTGATGTACTAAAAGAAAAAGCCGTTGAAACAAGTGGTGCTTTCTTACATTCCTTACGATTGTACGGTTGTCCGACTGGTAATATATAGTGGAATCGATACACTTCCCCATGCCTTTTTCCGCTTTAAACTGTTTGCGGTACGTCGTGATATAAACCCGCTTTTTCAACTGATCGGGAGATTTTTTCGTATCAAGCAGCTCAAGATGAAGTTTTTTCGGCTTTATTTTGATCTTGTATAAATATCCTCTAATATTTCTTTTAAATGTTTTATTTAAGCGGGGCAATTCTGAGAGAGAAGCCAGGTCAGAAATGAACTCTTCTGCTTCTCTGATAAATTCCTTCATATCTTCCGTTTCGATTTTCGCATCCCGCAGCGGCTTTAAGTAGTTGGGCAAGAATCCCTCCAGCCACCGCTGCTCCCAAATTTGATCACGCCAGCTCATGACGTCCACCTCGTTTTGTTCCCACCCACGGTTAATTCAGCAGCTTTCTTTCCATTTGCTCGTTTAGCTGCTCCATCTCATGAATAAACTGCTTGCTGGATTCAATAATCCTTGTGTTTGATTGTTCAGTCATTTCAATCGCTGCATAAACATCGTCAAATGCTTTTTTGAACGTTTCAATGGCAACCGCCGGCTCCTCCAATGTTTTCAATGTTTCTTCCGTATTGGACTTCAGCAGCTGCGCGTTTGATAAAAGCATTGCTTCGGTCGTTTGATTGACATTTTTTACAGCATCAATCACTTTCTTTTGGTTGCTGAGTGCCAATTGAATGGAGGCGGTCACTGTAATGATATTCTTTGTCATCGTGATGGCGTTGAATATCGCTTCCTCCAGTTTGTCATTGTTTTCGACGATAATATCAACCGAAGCGAGTGATTGCTGTAGGACAAGAACGGCTTGCTGCATATTTTTCACACGGGATAACACTTTCTGCTGTCCTTTTTGAATCGGGGCGGGATCGTCCTGCCATTCGTCTTTCTTCATTTCTTCTTCCAGCATCAAGTTCAGTTGCTTTCCGACTTCAATCTGCTCGTTTAAGGCGGCGATCCGCTCCCTGGCCACATTTTTCAGCTGATGCAGCATCACGGTATCCTCCTGCAAGCGATCCTTTCCGTTTAAGAGGGCGCCGATGATAACTTCCACTTCACCTTCGATCGTTTGATATTTTCTTGCGTATTTTTCGATGGAGCTGCCGCGGGTGATTTTGTTAAAAAAACGCTTTAGCATCCCTGCTTTTAAATAGTCCGGCTCCAACTCCGATACCATTTCCTTCAGCTTTGTCAGCTGTTGAGGCAGGTCATGATGAGGGTCGTTCATCATGCCGCTCACAGGCCGCTTCAATGCTTCAAGAGATTCTCCGGCCTTCAGCTGCTCATCTGAACCGATGCGGCCCAATGTCTCCAAAATTTTATTCAAATCATTGCTATTTCGTATCTCTTCAACGTATTTTTCGGCTTTTGACTGGAACTCCACCGGTTGTTTCACTGTCGAGTCAGTTTGTTTTGGTGTTTGGTCTGTCATATGATAACCTCCTGATTATGAGGATGATGTAGGACTATGTTTGTTTCTACGGAAAATCCCCGATATAAGTTTCAACATTCCTTTTGCAGATGTCTGTTAAAAACGGCGGACAAGCCGGAAGTATCCCAAGAGGCGGTACGCAACAGAACTTGGCTGCTGCCGGCGCAGCGGCACTCTTCGACGCCATTGTATCCGGACTTTTTAAACATCCTCTACAAATGATTATACAATTCAATATATCGCGAAACAACAATCATTGCTGACGCGTGCAGCTGATTGGCTGAAGAAACCCTGTGCTGCCGAAAAGAAGCGATTAAAAAATGCGGATAGCCTTCGGCAAAATATGTATTGTAGCCGGTGTTTCGCCGACTTCTTCACCGTCACCTTGAACGGGGAGCGTTCGTTGCGCTGTAACAGTAAATTGATTTCCTGTCAGCATCGTGATGTACGGCAATGTTAAGTGTTTTTTGACAAAAACGGCAGGAAGCGCGACCAGCAGCTGAAATAGGCCAAGGCCGTGAACGATGACCAAATCGATTTGTCCGTCATCAGGTTTTGCGTTGGGACAAATCGGTATGCCGCCGCCGTAATAGCCGGTGTTTCCCGCTGCGATCAGCCAGACCCGCTGAAAATGATAGTTAGCACCGTGCCGATCGATGATATGTACTGCTGACGGTTTGTATCGGAGGACGGTTTTCAAAAACATCATCAAATAGCTGAGCCTGCCAAGAAAAGCCATGTTCAGCATTTTTTTAAGTTGGGACTGCCGGCACCGGATGGCGGTTTCGGCATCCACGCCGATGCCGGCCACCGATAGTACTTTTTTGCCGTTTACGTCGATAAGATCGTATTCTCCCGGTTGGTTGGCGACGATTCGCTCCAGCGCTTTTTTCGCATTCATTGGAATAGACAGCGCTCGGCCAAAATCATTTCCGGAACCGCTTGGAATTAATCCGAAAGGCAAGTGATAGGAATGGAGCTGCTGAACAGCCTGATGCAATGTTCCGTCTCCGCCGACGATCAAAAATCCTTTTACTGTCTGTTTCATTTCAGCGATTTTGTTGTGAATGGCGTTCCACATGTCTTTTTCCTGATAGAGGTCGGAGGAAAAAGCAACAAAGGAGTCCGGTAACATTGTTGATAAAATCGCAAATATTTTATTGGTGCGGCGTTTCCCGGAGTATGAATTAATGATTACAATATACATATACCTCTCCTTGGATGCATGGTATTTTCTATTATATCATCTCAATGACGGTTGTAGAGGAAAAAAAGATAGAGACAGCAGGGGGGAGGCAGCTTGGCAAGCCAGCATTCGCGCCGGATGATTGCACTTCGTTGACTTGCTTATGCATTTGGATTATTGTATTTAATACAGTAGCTATAGTACGATGGTTTTGAATATGGGAAGAAATGAAATTTCATTGACAAATTTACTATCATTTATAGTAAAAACAAGTAATTGCGATTATAATGAATGTAAATGCGTGTTCAAAAAGGGAGGAAAAATATGTTAAGCAACATTGGAATTCCAGGGCTGCTGTTAATTTTTGTTATTGCGCTGATTATTTTTGGACCGAATAAGCTGCCGGAAATTGGACGGGCAATGGGGCAGACGTTAAGAGAATTTAAAAATTCCGCCAAGGAAATAACAAAAGATGATGAGGACAATCAACCTTCAAAAGATAAAAACTGAGCCGATGATAAGTTTTGCTGCATCCCGCACTTTTTGAAACTCTAAAAATAATCTGGGTTCAAAAAGGAGGACATTGCAGCGGCAAGAAGATTGAGGCGCGACAGGCTCGAGCAACGGAGCGTATGAGGAACGTACGAGAGCAGTGGAGGGGCAACGTGGGCGTTGGGATTCGCCGGCGCTGTGTCCCGGACTTTTTTTGAACATCCATTTAACTTTTTTCCCGAAGGGGTGTAAGGTGTCTTTCATCTTACACCTTTTCCATGAATGATAAAAAGTATTATATTTACTGATCCAGGAAAGCTGTTTGGTTATAGTGCTTTTCTTACAAGGAGCGTCCGGTGATGATAGATGAAAACATGAATATAATGGATCATCTGACTGAATTGCGAAAACGGCTAATGATTACGATCGCTTTTTTTCTGCTGTTTTTCATCGTTTCATTTATTTTTGTTCGCGATATATACGAATGGTTTGTCAAGGATTTAAATATGACGTTGACTGTTTTGGGGCCGCTTGATATCGTCTGGGTGTATTTCTCCCTTGCAGGGGTGGTGGCGTTCAGCTTCACCGTTCCTGTGTTGATCCTGCAAATTTGGCTGTTTGTAAAGCCGGCGTTGACGGTGAAGGAGAGAAAAGTGACGGTGATGTACATACCTGCATCGTTTTTCTTATTTGTGGGCGGGCTCTGCTTCGGCTATTTTGTTATTCTGCCGCTAGTGTTCAACTTTATTTTATCCTTGGGAGAGGACATGTTTGTGACGATGTTCACACCGGATAAATATTTCCAATTTGTCCTGCGGATGACTGTTCCTTTCAGCGTATTGTTTGAAATGCCGCTTGTCGTCATGTTTTTGACAAGCCTCGGGATCATCACCCCTGACGGAATGAAGCGAAACAGAAAATATGCCTATTTCGCCATTGTTGTTGTCAGCGTGGTGATTTCACCGCCGGACTTTCTATCCGACGTTCTGGTCATCATTCCGCTGATATTTTTGTACGAACTAAGCATCAATTTATCCAAGGTAGTTTACAAACGGAGGCGAAAGAATTTGGCTCCTGAAGCAAATGCCTGAAAAAGGTGGTGCAAGATGTCCCGAAAGACGGACTGTCAAATGTCCTCGGGGCATCTTTTTTATCCAGGGTTATTTCTACTAGTGCCGTGTTCCGACAGATAAAAACCGATCTTTTTGAACATCCATTTATAAGTGATTGTTCAAAAAGATAAAAACTGAGCTTTTTGAACAATCACTATAGTTTTAAATACTGCAGTTCCGGTTCAGCCTGTAAACGTTCAATGGCGCTGACGATGGCGGAAACAGATTCGGGATCATGACAATCGTAGGCGTCGATATCAAGATGGAGAATCGGGCAAACTTCAAACGACGATATCCACTGCTTATACCTTACGTAGAGATCCTCCCAATAGCTGTGCGGAGTGTTGATCTCCATTTCCCGTCCCCGCTCTTTAATTCGTTCAATGATGCGCGGCAGCTCGCCGTCGATATAGATGAGTACATCCGGCTTAGGGAAGTACGGAGACATGACCATCGCTGCAAACAGCGAATGGTACGTGTTGTAATCACGGTCGGACATATTGCCGTTATCATATTGAATTTTTGCAAAGATACCCACATCTTCGTAAATGCTTCTGTCTTGCACATATCCTGATCCCGTTTCATACATTCGCTTTTGCTGCTTGAATCTTTCCGCTAAAAAATAAATTTGCAGGTGAAATGACCATTTTTTAAAATCGTGGTAATAGTCCTCTAAATATGGATTACCGTCCACTTTTTCAAATGCCGGTTCAAAGCCGAGGGCATTTGCCAACGTTTTTGTTAACGTGGATTTGCCGACTCCCACTGTACCGGCCAAGGTAATCAGGGAATTTTTACGCAGCTGATGCTGAATCAACGTCATTGCTTTCACTCCAAATAAATAGTTATCAAAAAAATGAATTCTCGTTTTTTATAAGTCCCTTCACCATCGAGGCAATTCGTTGGAAATCTTGTTCGTTATTCACGAAATCCATCGTGTCGCCGTTAAGGGATAATACGGGAATATGCGGGTAAACTCGCTTATGGTCTTTGATAAACTGATGGTAATCTTCCGACAGTTGCTGCAAATAACTCGGTTCGATCAGCTTTTCCATTGCCCGTCCCCGCTTTTCGATTCGTTCCAACAATGTCGCTAAACTTGCGTGCAAGTGGATGATCACGTTGGGACGGGGCAGGTCGTTTGTCAGGATTCGATAAATTCGCTCGTATTTGTTGAAATGATCCGCTTTTAACGTTTGCTTGGCAAACAATAAATTTTTAAAAATGTGATAATCACTGACAACTGCCAGCCCTTTGGACAAATGCTGATCATATGTATCCTCCAACTGCTTGTAGCGGTTGCACAGGAAAAACATTTCCGTCTGAAAGCTCCATTCTTCGATATTTTCATAGAACTTGTTTAAGAAGGGATTCTCATCCACGATTTCTTTCAGTATGTGAAAATGAAATTCCTCTGCCAGTTTTGTAGCCAGCGATGTTTTTCCCACACCGATAGGACCTTCGACAGCGATAAAGGGAGCACTATACTGTTGGCTCAATGATGTTCCGCCTCCTTTCAAAAAAAGTGTCGAAAAAGGAACAATAAATTTTATTTTATCACATTTTGAAAGGATAAGAACCTGTAATGGACATTCATTACTTGTTTTTTTCGTTATGTAGAAAACTGTCGCTTTCCCCTGGCGATCACATTTTTTCTAGCCGCAGCCATCCCGGGAAAGCGGTGTGTTGTTGGCATCACATGTTCTATCTTAACAACAGGCTGTGCTTATAGTATGATTAAGGTCAAGTCGATTCCAAAGAAACATAAAATGACCTGTTGAACACACACTAAAAGGGGTGCTCATGTGAAGACAAAAGTGAAAATAGTAACTGATTCAACCGTGGATTTGCCGTTGGAGGAGATCGAAAGGCTCGGTGTTACCATCGTGCCGTTGACTGTTACTGTCGAAGGAAAATCATTTATTGACGGGGTAGATATCACTCCCAGCGAATTTGTGGAATTATTAGTAAACACAGAAGAAATCCCATTAAGCTCACAGCCGTCTGCGGGAACCTTTCTTGAAGTATATAATCAGCTTGGAGCCGACGGAAGTGCCGTTCTCTCGATCCATATGACAAGTGGAATGAGCGGCACATATATGTCTGCGAAAGCAGCTGCCGATATGAGCGAGGCGGATGTAACTGTTGTTGATTCCCGCTTCATTTCTTCCGCACTCAGCTTTCAAGTGAAAGAAGCAAGCGAAATGGCAGCGAGTGGCGCAACGGTGGAAGAAATCATCCATCGACTGGAAAAAATTAAAAAGAATACGTCATTGTATATTATGGTGGATACATTGGAGTACCTAGTCAAGGGCGGACGGATCGGCAGGGGGAAAGCTTTGGTAGGCTCGTTGTTAAAAATAAAGCCCCTCGCCTCGCTGCAGGACGGAGTGTATACCCCGGTGGCGAAAGTCAGGACATATATGCAAATGATTAAGCATTTTACAAAGAAATTTGAAGAAGAAACCGCTGGTAAGCTGGTAAAAGGCATCGGCATTGCGCAAGTAGAGGCCAGGGAATTGGCAAACCAACTGAAAGAGGCAATCAGAGAAGTAACCGATTTCAAGGATATCACGATCGTGGACACGACTCCGATCATCAGCACCCATACGGGACCCGGCGCGCTTGCGTTGATGTACTATACAGATGAAATTAACCATCGCTAACAGTCAAGAAAAGCTGCCTGTTCAGCAGCTGTATATTCTTTATTAGACAAGGTGGGCCAAAAGCCGGCAACACGCTTTTGGTCCGCCTTGTTTACTGTTGCGTTTAGGGTCCTACCTGATTTTGCGGATATTCCGATCAGGAACAATTGTTTGAGGATTCTCCCGCGATTCGCTAAAATAAAAGAATAGTTGCTGGGAGGTACAAATAGTATGAACAATGTTGGTATCGTCCTTGAGGGCGGAGGAATGAGAGGCGTATATACCGGTGGAGTTCTCGAATATTTTTTGGAAAAACAGCTCTGCTTTCCATACGTTGCTGCAGTTTCGGCCGGGGCCTGCAACGGCGCTTCCTATGTTGCCAAGCAGCGGGGAAGAAACAAAGCGGTGACGGTAGATTTCGCTTCCCATCCTGAATATATTTCTTACAGACGATTAATCAAAAATGGGGAATTGTTTAATTTCGACTTAATTTTTGAAGAAATCCCCAACAACCTCCATCTCTTTGACTATGAATCGTTTTTTCAGTCCGACCAACTGTTTTTTACCGGTACTACGGATTGCGAAACAGGCGAAGTGATTTATTTTGAGAAGGAAGAATTAAAGGCTGACTTGAATAAAATATTACGAGCCTCGTGTTCCCTGCCGCTCGTGGCGCCGATTGTCGTTCATCGTGGGCGGCCGCTACTGGATGGAGGTGTGAGCGATCCGATACCGCTGGAAAAATCGATTCAGGACGGAAATGAAAAGCATGTGGTCATTTTGACACAATGCCCGGGGTATGAGAAAAAGCCTGAAAACCAGTGGAGGTGGTTGTACCGAAAAAAATACCGCATGTATCCGCAACTCCTGCGCCTCCTTGAGACCCGCTGGATGATTTACAATCAGTCTTTGAAAAAGGTGCTGGAAATGGAGCAGGAGGGCCGGGCGTTTGTATTCCGGCCGGAAAACTTGCAAAATGTCGGCAGGCTGGAGAGAAAACAGGAAAAGCTTCAAGCGCTGTATAATCACGGGTATGCTCATGCGAAGGAACGATACGAGGAACTGCTTGCGTTTTTAACCGCATCGCCGTGCCCGTTCCCGGCGGAGAGGGAGAAAATATCCGTCGGCAGGGTGAGAAAATGAAGGACATGGTTTTTCGAAAAAGGAAAATGACATAGATGTTTACGAACGGATACTTGAATATCTGGAAGAGCATCAGGCAAACTGAAAAACAATTTGAACAAGCACGAAGCAATGAGCGATTCTTCACTGCGAACTGTCTCATTGTGTCATCGCGCGCGATGGCACTTGGATAGTCGTCGAAGCTATGCTTGCAGAGGAAGAGACAATGAGTGGAGTCGATGCATTCCATTCAAGCCGGCTGTGAGTGGTTTTCTTGATGTCAGGATGACGACATTTCGCCGTTACCCATAGGACGTGGGCAGCGCTTAGGCGGAATTGGGGCGCATCGTGCGGAACCATTGCCTTGAACATCCTCTATAAGAAAAGGTGAGAGAAATGAACCGTGTAAAAAGCTATCGCCTGCTAGCCATGCTCTTATTTTTTGCGTTTGTCAGTTTACTTGCCCGCTCCATTGTTTATTTCATCGTTGCGATTATCGTTGCGCTAGTGATTTTCTATTTGCTGAAAAAAGGGAAAGACGGCGATTGAAAGCGCACGTGTCCGTCGGGAAAGGACTGTCAGCGAAAATCTTTCAAGAAACAAGCATTCCATGCTAGAATAATAGTAGTCTGACGGCGAGGTGGTCAAAGCGATGCTTTTAACAAAAAAAGAAAAGGAATTACTCATCCGTGTATTAAAGAAAGAAAAGCACCGGATATTTGGAGTGAAAGAAAATAAACAGGCGGTCAACGAGCTGTTGGATAAATTGGAGCAAAATTACAGAAATGAAACGGTCAATAAGGTGAAGCAAACAAAATTGTAATCATTGGCTGAAAACAATACGTCATCGATGATGAATCGTGATTCTGCGAAAACTTTCATGATCAAATGAACTGAAAGTCATTGTTATCGCTGCAATGGCTTTTTCTGTCGCCATCGACACGGGCTATTGTCAAACCAAGTTGCAACAAGCCGCACATCCTAGAAAATGAAAACAGAAGGAGCCAGACATGTCATTGCGATTACTATCGACGATATTTTTTATGAGCACGTTATTTGTTCTTGGCGGTTGTGAACTTGCCGACCTGCCGCCCGGAGATAAAACCGATGATGCTGCTGCCACGGAAGACAGGGAGGTAGATCCAGCGGCGGGTGGGCAGAAGTCGCCGCTGGGTGCCGGCGACTTGCTGACGGTCCACTATATTGACGTCGGCCAGGGAGATGCAACGTTGCTGCAAACAAAGGATACGGCTGTGCTGATCGACGGCGGAAGGCATGACCAAAACGAAGTAGTGCCATATTTACTTGATCAGGGGATTGAAGAGATTGACTTGCTGATCGGCACCCATCCCCATTCCGATCACATCGGTCAGTTTGTGCCGATTATCGAAACGTTTTCCGTAAAAGAAGTATGGATGTCCGGCGGCGAAACCGCCTCATCCACATTTGAAAATACGCTTGATGCCATCCTGGCAGCAGACGCGGAGTATTATGAACCGCGTGCCGGAGAAGTTTTTCAAATCGGTTCGCTGTCCATTGAGGTCCTTCATCCTCGGGAGCTTTCCGGGGACCTTAATCACGATTCCATCAGCACGAGAATCATGTTTGGCGAAACCGTGTTTTTATTTACCGGAGACGCGGAACAGGAGGCGGAAAGGGAGATGCTGGCAACAGGATTGGAACTGAAATCCCATATATATAAGGCAGGTCACCATGGTTCTTCGACTTCATCGTCGGAGCGGTTTATCGAAAGAGTGAGCCCTGAAATTGTCATTATTTCAGCAGGAGCGAATAACTCATACGGTCACCCGCATCAAGAGGTGATCAATATGTTTGCCACAACCGGCACCCCGATTTACGGTACATATTCTCAAGGGACGGTCATCGTAACAACAGATGGCGCCGACTATGAAGTTCGTGTTTTAGGAAATAATGACACAGAAGGGGAAGGACGGGAAGCGCGGCCGTTAACAGATGACACGAATGACATGAACATCACTTCCCGCGGTTGTATCGATTTAAACCATGCCTCATTGGAGGAACTGAAGGAGATTGTGCATATCGGTGAAGCGCGGGCGCGGGAGTTACAGGAAATGCGTCCGGTTGCCGCCATTGATGAACTTGTTAACATCAATGGTATCAATCAAGAAAGATTAAGTGATATGAAAGAACAAGGGCGGATTTGTGAGCCTTAAGAAGAAACGGAGTGTGGAAGAGATGTGGGAAAAAATTGTCCGTCACGATAAACTCACGGTGATCATCCTGACCATCGTGATCAATTTGATAGTCGTGATTTTGTCGTTTTTGCCTGGCTACCAAGGCGATCTTCCGGCATGGATCAAGCAATTGCCATTAATAAACGCCATCTTGAACAGCTTCACCTTTATGTTTTTAGTGGCGGCACTTATGGCGATCAAAAGAGGCAATGTCCGCTTGCACCAGCGGTTCATCTATGGTGCATTCACTACGACGTTTATCTTTCTTTTAACGTATGTGACGCATCATTCGCTGACAGAATCCACGCCCTTTGGCGGGACAGGTTTCATTGCTTATGTATACTACTTTATTTTAATCACGCATATCTTGTTGGCGATTATCATTGTTCCATTGGCCTTAATCAGTTTTTTTGCCGGGTATAAACAGGAAGTCGCCCGCCATCGCAAATGGGTTCGCTGGACGATGCCGCTGTGGCTTTACGTCAGCTTGACAGGTGTCTTGGTATACATTTTTATATCGCCGTACTACACATAAGTACAAAATGCCAAAAACTTTCCTTGTTGTTCGAAAAAATGGTTGGATATATCTGTTTCTACAGGGGAATTGTGTAAAGTGGATAGCGGCTTCTCTAATAACCGCCCCGCTTCCTGGGCAACCTATACCATTAGAACGATAGACATGGTAAAGGAGAAGGTACTTATGAACTCGATTTTCCGCCTTGCATTATTTTTCAGTACGATTTTGCTGTTTATCATCGGAGTCTGGTTTGTTTCCGATCATTCCAGTGAACCGTTTGGCGGCAACGAGACCGCCGAGACTGATGCGTCGTTCCGTGCGGCAATGAATGCCACAATGGCAGAGGATTTTTCTTATACAATCCAGCTGTTTTTACACCAAATTGAAGAAGATCTGCTCCGCTGGGAAAAAGCGGACGGGGAAGAGAAGAACAGCTTTAAAAAAAAGTTGATCCGGGAAGTCGAGCAGCACTCGCATATCAACGGATTTAGCAAATACGTCAACGAGGAAGAAACACTCCGCATTGGAGAAATACGCGCCGATGCCGAGGCGCTGTTGACGAGAACAAACAGTCAGGGGATGCTGCTGTCTGAACCATTTGTCGCACGAGGCATGAAGCGGATGATCATCGGTAAAGAAAAGGCAGACGGACTTTATTTGGCCGAAGTCGACCTGTCCTTCATCGAAAGCTTTGTAAAAGAGATGGCAGCGGTTTCGGATACAAATGGTGATTTTTTTATTGGGGAGGGAGGCATGGATGTTTCCGTTTCCGATGAAGAAGCAGAGGCGCCCTATGTCAAACAGGAAATCCCGGATATCGGCTGGAATATTTATATTCAGGATAAAGAAGGGGAAGCAGAGGAAGAAGAGCAGCATATGAAGGAAGGGGAGGTTATTGTCGAATTAGCCTCGGATGTTGATGCCCGCCAGTGGGCGCAGTCACAGCAGCTGACGATCGTTGCTGAGTTGAACAGCAAGGTCATTGTCCGGGACCTGCGCCGCACAACCGATGACATCATGAATGATTTAAAAACCGATGCTTCCGTGCAATTGATGGAGCCGAACTATTTATATACGAAGCAGACTAGCAGCCGCGGCGGAAGCAAAGGGAAAGGAAAAACCAATGACTTGCACAAAAGCGCTGTTTCCGTTCCTAATGATGAATTTTACGAGCCGTATCAATGGAATTTGTCGCAAATTTACACCGAGGAGGGCTGGTCGTTTTCCGTCGGGGACGAGGAAGTGCCGATCGCTATAGTTGACAGCGGGGTAGATCCGGAGCATATTGATCTTGCCGCCAGAATTAAAGCCGGATTTAACGCTTTTGAAGATAATCAAGCCTATAATGACGAAAACGGTCACGGCACCCACGTAGCTGGCATCGCGGCCGCTATAACAAACAATGAAGCCGGCGTTGCCGGAGTATCCTGGAACAACCCGCTTCTTGCCGTAAAGGTGCTCGATCAAAATGCCGAAGGGAATGCGTTATCGATCGCAAAAGGAATTATCTGGGCTGTGGATCAGGGAGCAAGGGTGATTAACTTAAGCCTCGGGGACAGCCACGATTCGGATTTGATGTATGACGCTGTTCGATATGCCTATGAGCGCGATGTTGTATTGATTGCCGCTTCCGGTAACGACGATGTGGAAACCCCGATGTTTCCCGCGGCGTATGACGAGGTTTTGGCAGTCGCTGCAGTTGATCCGCAGCGGGAGCGGGCGTTTTTTTCCAATTACGGGGAGCATATTGATGTCAGTGCTCCAGGGGAACACATCCCAAGTACGTTTCCGGAAAATCAATATGTTGTTATGAGCGGAACGTCGATGGCCGCACCGCATGTCACCGGATTGGCGGGACTGATCCGCTCCATCAATCCCTCGCTTACAAATGAAGACGTGTATGATTTAATTCGCGAGACGAGCGACGACCTCGGAGATAAAGGATTCGATCCATTTTTCGGTTATGGTGAAATCAATATAAGAACCGCATTGGAAGCATTGATGCAGCAGTGAGCAGTCAGCGGGAACTTTGAGATATGACTGGATATTATTTTGCTCAGGTGCCGCAAAAGGCTGGAAAAAAGCTTATGCGGCACCTCCATACATATGTTTGGTGCAACCGCTTTGCGGTTTAATTGGCGGTGACTAATTTTTTTTGGTAGTTGAGAATAAGCTTGTCCAATTCTTTCGAACACCGCAAAGTGTCTTCAGAAGATAATCCGTTTTTGTTTACGATCAATAGCAGTTCTTTCCTCTTTTGTTCGATTTCGTTTGTTAGTGACATGAGCAAACACGATCCATTCTTTTCTTTTTTTTGTTATTAGTGTTTGTTCAAAAAGATCGTTTTTTATCTTTTTGAACAAGCACGAAGCAATGAGTGGAGCCGATGCATTCTTTTCAGGCCGGCTGTGAGTGGTTTTCTCGGAACCAGGATGGTGACATTCCACCTTTGCCCATAGGACGTGGGCAGCACTTAGGACGGAATTGGGCGCATCGTGCGGAACCATTGCCTTTTTGAACACGCTTTATTAAGGAGAGGCAATTTTTTTGGCAATGTATTGTTATTATCGTATATAGAAAAGAAAAGTGGAATAGTTTCCCAAAAACTTGTCATATTCGGATGTTATTAGTCAGTCTTCGACAATTAGTATTCTATTTCATCCTCTTCCTTCGGCTGCGACGGCCTGTCCTCCTGTAAATATACCTGATAATGAAGGCGGTGGTTTGGATATTTATCGGAGCTTGTAATGTTGCCGTCGGTTGATTTTAGAGTGTGCTTGTTTTTACGCAATTGATTTCATCCTTTCGTTATTGGAATGCAAAAGTTCATTTTTAATCTCTGCTACCGTTATTTTTTGCAGCGATATCGATCATATGTATTGTTATAAACGGTAAAACTTGTAGGCGAGAATCGCCAGGTGGAGATTCATACGGTCATCGTGGGACTGTAAATCAAGCCCCGTCCGTTTTTCGATTTGCATCAGCCGGTATTTCAGTGTGTGGCGGTGGATATAAAGAGAAGCAGCGGTCCGCTGAATATTGCAATTATGGACAAGATAAGCTTCCGCGGTGGCAACTAAATCGGTGCGTGACTGCTTTTTGCCGAGTAAGTCCCCTAAATAACTTTCGTAGAAGTCTTTAAGAGAGAGGCCGGCTTCCTGCATCCGAATCAACAGCTGATAAAAGCCGAGATCATCAATATGGACGATATTGCTTTCTTTTACTAACAACGGTGCGTATTGAACTGCATATTCACTGTCTTTCGCGCTTTGTGATAATTGATCGAGCCCGGCATAACAATTTCCGATGCCGATCATCAACGGTACCGGAAATTGCCGCGACCAGCGTTCATGGATCGCAGCGGCAATGCTTATCAGCTCTCTTTTTTCGGCTGCTTTCTTTCTCCAATCGGCCTCGATCAGGGCATAGAGCGTGTTCACTTTCGCAAGCAGAATTCGTTGACGCTGTTGCTTTGACAGCGTCTGTGCAACGACATAGTGCAAATGGTTGCTCCATTGACTGTTTTTTTCAGGATCATTGTCATCGTTGATGATCTGAAACAACAGCACAGCGTGAGTTTTTGTTAAGTCAAAGCCGAGCCGTTTCCCGCGTTTGACGGCCTTTGCTTCGTCTACCTTTTCTTTCAGCAAAATTTCCTCGACGAGCTCTCCTTGAAGGCTGACTTTTGTCTCTTCCACGGCATACTGCTTCACTAATTGGATGCCGACAAGCGTCGCTGCATGATCCATGATCATCTCGTTCATCTCTTTCCAGGCTTTCTTTTCTTTGGCAGCCAGCAGATACCCGTACGTGAACGAACCGGATTCAATTTTGGAGGGGAACAGTCGGAAACTGCTTTGCTGGTATACTCCTGAGTTTCCGGCGTTGGTGAAAAAAAGAGCCATATCCTGCTCCACATTGTCAACAATCAGTTTTTTCCCGATGACAGTTATTTTATCTGAATGGATATTTTCAAAAGCCTGCAAATCGCCGAGATCATCAAACACAAACAGGCTTGCGTCTGTTAATAGACTGATTTTTTGCAATGCTTCCTTTAATCCGCCATTGTTCAGCGCCCATTTTGTCATTTCTTTATGTATGGCAAGGGAATCTTCGAGGTAATTCATCTGCTCATTTCCGATTTGCTCGACGATCGCCTTTGTGATCGTTGAAAAATTAATCGTTGAGGGAATTTCGATTAATGGCAGACCTTGCTCTTCAGCTGCATTTACGATTTCTTCCGGTACATTGTTGATGTAAAAACCGCTATAAAAAGCGATTCCGGACAGTTTTCCCGACTCGATTAGCGCAATCAGTGTCGTTGCGTAAGCCGGATGGTCTGCCAAGCCGTAGCCGGTTGTCACGACGAGTTCCCCTTCATGGAAACGGCTGATATCCTCAATGATTTCGATTGTCGTCACCCACTTAACCGGTCGGTTTTTCCCGCGTTCACCGGCGATTAACTTCGTCCCTTTCATTGCGGGCAGCTTCATTGCCTTCTCGATTGTGAACAACGATAAACACCCCCAAACATGAACTTATCTTAAAAATCGTTTGTTAACAGAGTACTTATAGACCTGTTCATCAAAGATGAACAGCGATCTTTTTGAACAAACACTTATACAAAACGTATAAAAACCACTTGTTATTTTGTGTCAAAAGTAAGAATAGTCAGATAAAAGAAATTAGAATACGATGAAGGTATCTAATCAAATTGTACTCGAAGTTCCCGCATACGTCATCTGGATTCTGCCATTTATCCATGCTGCAGAGGGAGTGAGGCTTGATGAACGAAAGCTGCTTAATAAAACCGTTATTGAACGGGCGTTATCCATCCGTTGAATACGGGCAGGGAATTTATTTGTATGATTCCGACGGGAAGAAATATATTGACGGCTCATCCGGCGCCGTCACGGCGGGCATCGGTCACGGAGTGAAGGAAATCGCTGCTGTCATGAAAGAACAGGCAGAGAAAGTTTCTTTCGTCTACCGTTCGCAATTTACAAACAAGCCGGCGGAACAATTGGCCTTGAAACTGAAGCAATGGGCACCAGGCAATGTCAATTGGTCGTTCTTTGTGAACAGCGGCTCGGAAGCGACGGAAACGGCGATGAAAGTGGCCATTCAATATTGGCAGGAAAAAAAACGTCCCGGGAAAACAAAAATTCTCTCCCGGTGGATGAGCTACCACGGCATAACGATCGGCGCTTTGTCCATGTCCGGACACGTTGAAAGGCGGGCGCGATTCGTCCCGCTTCTGGAGGATTTTCCGACAGTGGAGCCGCCGTATTGCTACCGCTGTTCCTTTAATAACAATTTTCCCGAATGTCATTTACTGTGTGCGGACCAATTAGACCGCGCCATCCGGAGAATCGGCTCCGATCATATTGCAGCGTTCATTGCCGAACCGATCATCGGGGCTTCCGGAGCAGCGCTTGTCCCGCCTCCAGGATATTACGAGCAGATAAAAGAGATATGCCTGTCTCACGATATTTTGTTTATCGCCGATGAAGTCATGACTGGGATCGGCCGTTGCGGAAAAAAATTCGCCATTGATCATTGGCAGGCTGTTCCCGATATCATCGCAGCCGGGAAAGGCATGAGTGCTGGTTATGCTCCGATTGCGGCAACGATCATCAGCGACGAAGTCATGGAGCCGATACAGAACGGCTCCAAGCTGATCATGAGCGGGCACACGTACAGTGCCAATCCCCAATCAGCTGCGATTGCGCTCGCGGTGCTGAAGTATATTGAAAATCACGGTCTGATAAGCAACGCGGCGGAAAAAGGGAACGAACTTCTACAGAAATTAAATCAGCTTAAGCAAAACTATCCGTTGATCGGAGACGTTCGCGGCATGGGAATGTTAACCGGTGTTGAATTTGTGGCGAACCGCGGCACCAAACAGCCATTTTCCAGAGTCATCAATGTAACAAAGCTGATCATTGATAAATCGATGGAAAAGGGGCTTCTTGTTTACCCTGCTTCTTCAGGGATCGAAGGTACTGCCGGAGATGCTGTCATCATCGCGCCGCCGCTCACCGTCCGCTCGGAAGAAATCGCTGAACTCGTTACTGTTTTTGAGGAGGCTGTAAAAGAAGTTCAGGCAGAGTTGCTGCTCCGGGGCCATTTGCATTCCGACGTATAGCGAGCCGGATGCACAAATGAAACGGGCGAGGTGGGGATAGCAAGCCAGTTAGAATAGTGCGGCCGGCGGAAAGCAAGCAATGACAAACATCCGTTGTGATCCCCGCTGTTGCAGTTGACTGGTGTCTATGCGATTGGAAAATGCCGTGAATAAAGAGAAGAGGTGAAAAGCAATTGCGAGAAACAAACAAAGTCATTTCCGTCCAAGAAGCTTGCAAAAAAATCACCAGCGGGATGACAATCATGCTCGGCGGCTTTGGCGGTGTCGGGAATCCGCCGACGATCATATGTGAAATGCTGGCTGCGGAATTGAAAAATTTAACAGTCATTTGCAATGATGCCGGGTTCCCTGATATCGGCGTCGGCCGGCTTGTAACCGACAAGCGGGTCGTGCGGTTGATTGCGAGTCATATCGGCTCCAACCCGAACGCAGGAAAGCAGATGACAAACGGGGAGTTGGAAATTGAATTTTCGCCGCAAGGAACACTTGCGGAACGCATCCGTGCCGGCGGCAGCGGGTTGGGGGGGATTTTGACCGATATCGGCATCGGCAATGACTTCGTTGAGAACGGCAAACAAACCGTAGAAGTCAACGGCCGCCGTTATCTCGTTGAAACGGCGTTAACGGCGGAGGTATCCCTTGTGTACGCAAAAAAGGCCGATACCTATGGGAATTTAGTTTATGACACTAGCGCGCGAAACACCAATCCGCTCGTGGCGACGGCCGGCAATTTGACGATTGCAGAAGCGGAAGAAATCGTGGAAGCCGGGGAATTGCATCCTGAGGAAATCGTTACCCCAGGAGCATTTGTCGATTACGTCGTGAAAAGTGAAGGGGTGAACTGGACGTGGGCATGGGAAAGGAAGTGAGACACAGCATCGCCCGCAGAGCCGCGCAGGAAGTAAAGCCGGGGATGATTGTCAACTTAGGAATTGGCATACCCACATTGGTTGCGGATTATATTGAAAATACCGAGGTCATGTTCCACGCGGAAAACGGGGTATTAGGCGCCGGCCCCAGTCCGGCGGCGGGGAAGATAAATCCGTTATTATGCAATGCCGGCGGCTTCCCGATAACCGTTGTCAGCGGGGCGTCGTATTTCGACAGTGCCACAGCCTTCGCCATCATCCGGCGCGGCCTGCTGGATATGACGATACTCGGCGCACTCGAGGTGAGTGAAACCGGAGATTTAGCCAATTGGATTGTACCCGGAAAGCGGATTCCTGGCATAGGAGGAGCGGTGGAACTCGCCCAAAAAGCAAAAAAAGTCATGATTTTAATGAATCAATTGGATAAGGCGGGAAATTCGAAGCTGGTAACGACATGCAGCCTCCCGCTTACTGCTAAAAAATGCGTCGATATGGTCATTACCGAAATGGGCGTTTTCAGGATTACCGAAAACGGTTTCTTGCTGGAAGAAGTATTTTATCCATATTCCGTTGAGGAAGTGAAACAGAAAACGGGGGCGAGACTTACGGTTGGTGATTTGTTGACCGGTGATGAAGGGGGAATGGAAGATGGAGCTGAAAGAGCAAATTCATGTGTGGATGAAGAAGAATGAGGGCGAATTGTTTCGCATGCTGCAATCGATGGTTCGCGAGCCGTCGATACAAGCGAATGAAGCAGGAATCCAACTTTTAACAAAGGGATGGCTTGAAGAAGTGGGCTTTGAAGTCGATATGTGGGAGCCTGGAGGAGAGCTGTTTATCCATGAGGCTTTTCTCTCCGCCCGTGATTCTTTTGCCGGAAGTCCGAATGTTGTTGGTGTCAAAAAGGGGAATGGGTTCGGCCGCTCTCTCGTTTTAAACGGGCATGTTGACGTTGTTCGCGAGGGTGATTCCGATGACTGGCACACCGATCCGTTTTCCGGAGAAATAAAGGACGGCAAGCTTTACGGCAGAGGAGCAACCGATATGAAAGGCGGTAATGCAGCAATGCTGTTTGCATTGCAGGCTCTGCATGACCTGAACATCGTTTGCGAGGGAGACATTATTTTTCACAGTGTCATTGAAGAAGAAAGCGGTGGAGCCGGCACGCTGGCAGCCATCCTGAGAGGGTATGCCGGTGATGCGGCATTGATACCGGAACCAACACAAATGAAAATTTTTCCGAAACAGCAAGGATCGCTGTGGTTCCGCCTCCACATTAAAGGCGCTTCCGCGCATGGGGGGACGCCGTATCGAGGTGTCAACGCCATCGAAAAAGCAATGGCCGTGTTTTTATCGCTAAAAGAGTTGGAAAAAATCCGGAACGACCGTGTTTCCGATCCACTATACGAGGAAGTGCCGATTCCGCTGCCCATCAATGTCGGAGTGGTGGAAGGGGGCGACTGGCCGTCGTCGGTGCCGGATTTAGTAAAGCTGGAAGGCAGATATGGAGTCGGACCGGATGAAACAGTAGAAGCAGCACAAGCGGAGTTCGAGGCATGGATAGCCGGCTTAGGAAAGAAGGACAACTGGTTTGCCGCCCACCCGGTAAAACTGGAGTGGTTCGGTGCCCGCTGGTTGCCGGGAGCGATCGACACGGATCATCCGTTGATGAACATTCTTACGAAAAACTACGAGAAGGTAATGGGGGAAATACCAGCTGTGGAAGCGTCTCCGTGGGGAACAGACGGCGGCTTGCTCACGGCAGTGGGGAACACACCAACGATTGTTTTTGGACCGGGAATCACGAGCCTGGCTCATTTTGCCAATGAATATGTCGAGCTGGACAAAGTGCGGTCATGCGCGGAGATTATCGCTTATACGATCTTGGAATGGTGCAGCGGCATAAACAAGGAGGCAGAGGAATAATGAAAAAAAAATCCCTGATGAAAGCGCAACTCCCAGGACCAGTTGGCAAGCTGCTCATGGAACGGCGGGAACGGCATGTTCCCCGCGGGCCGTTTAACACGGCAAATACATTCGTCAGCAGCGGCCGCGGAGCGATCCTGACAGATGTGGATGGCAACCGGTTCATTGATTTTGCCGGCGCCATTGGTTCCTTGAACGCGGGTCATTGTCCGGATACGGTTGTCGAAGCGGTGAAGGAGCAGCTCGACCGTTATATCCATCCGTGTTTTCATGTCATGATGTATGAGCCGTATATTGAACTGGCGGAAAAATTGAATCAAATAACCCCAGGAAATCACCACAAGAAAACACTGCTTTTAAACAGCGGAGCGGAAGCTGTGGAAAACGCCATTAAAATAGCGCGAAAATATACGGGCAGAAAGGCGGTTATTTCCTTTGAGCGCGGCTTTCACGGCAGGACGTATATGGCGATGTCGCTGACAAGCAAGGTCAAACCTTATAAGTATGAATTCGGTCCGTTTGTAGGCGAAACATACAAAATGAACTATCCTTACTATTATCGCAAACCGGAAGGAATGACGGAGGAAGAGCATGACATGATGTGCATCCGCAATCTGGAAACATTTTTTCTGTCGGAGGTTTCTGCGGAAGAAACGGCGGCGATCATCATGGAACCTGTCCAGGGAGAGGGCGGCTTTGTCGTACCAAGCAAACTCTTCGTCAAGAAAGTAAAGGAAATCTGCGATAAGTATGGAATATTATTTATTGCCGATGAAGTCCAAACCGGATTCGGAAGAACAGGGAAAATGTTTGCATCAGAGCATTTCGATGTTATTCCCGATATCATCACGATGTCGAAATCGTTAGCAGCCGGCTTTCCAATCAGTGCTGTAACCGGACGGGCGGAAGTAATGGATGCTCCCGGCGTAGGCGAGATTGGGGGGACTTTCGGAGGAAGCCCCCTTGGCTGCGTCGCAGCGTTAAAAGTGATCGAGATGATGGAAACGGACGATTTACCGAAGCGAGCGGCGTTTATCGGCGAAAAAATCATGAGCGTGTTTCACAGATGGACAGAAACATATGATGCGGCGGGAGATGCCAGAGGGCTAGGTGCGATGACTGCCTTGGAACTGGTAAAGGACCGGTCCACAAAAGCACCTGACAAGGAATTGACACAGCGGATCATTCAAGCATGCATACAAAAGGGGCTTGTCATCATGGGTGCCGGATTATATGGAAATGTCATCCGCGTTCTATCCCCGCTCGTCATTTCGGAAGAAGAATTGGATGAAGGCCTGAACATTTTAGAAGCGGTGATGGCGGAGCTTTGTTCTTAAAGAGCGTTCTTTTTGAACAAACACTTTAAATAAAAGCAGGTGATGCAGTGAAAAATAAATGGGATAATGACCGTGAAAATGACCGGATCGTCGCGTATCTACCAGTAATTAATGAGGTAGAAATCACTCGAATCGAGGAGATGGCAGATAGTTATTCCAGCGATGCCAGAGGAAAAATCGTTGTCTACACCAGAGAAGAAGGCGTGGAAAAGCTGCGGGCCTGTGCATTTCATCTGGAAGCAGAGCTGTCCGGATTTTTTCACGGGGAAAAAGCATGTATTTTAACAAAGTATGCCAGCGAATGCCGGTGGCAGTCAAAAACAGCGAAGCAGAATCAGGAGGTATTATCGCTTGTCCTGCGGGATCAAAAAACATTGCCGGTAGAGCCCGGCGTCCATCAGATAGAATTGCTTTCGAATGAGGATGCGGAGGAGTTGGCACTGCTTTACCGGAAGGTTTTCCCCGTTTATCCGACGAATATTTTCAGCAGTGATTTGTTATTGCAGGCGAAGAACGCTGATTATGTTTTCGCTGTTGTGAAGGATAACGGCAAAATCATCGGTGCCGCTTCCGCGATGGATTCAGGTTATGGAAGTGCGGAAATTACCGACTGCGCAGTGCAGCCTGATTACCGAGGGAGAAATTTACTGAACTACTTGATTCATTTTTTGGAAGCTGAACTGAAAAAGCGCGGCGTATACTATACTTATTCAATGACGAGATCAACATCAGTCGGCATGAATATGACAGTAAAACGTTTAGGTTATCGTTATGAAGGTACATTAACGAATAATTGTGTCATTTCCACCGGCTTTGAAGACATGAACGTCTGGTCAAAATCATTAAAGTAATATCTTGAGCAAACGAGAGCCTGAGTCCGGTCAACCTGAACCGTAATCGATTGAACCGTAATCAAAATGACCGGACTCAAAACGCGAGCAAACGAGAGCCTGAGCCAGCCTGAGTCTGGACCGAAGGCGTCGTAATCGTATTTTTGTCAAAAGCAAAAGTAATTTTTTTTCAACAGCTTCGGCATGTTCATAAGCTCATCATAGGAAACTACTTTTGCCAGTTTGGTTGTGTCGATGAATAGAAGTTGATTTTCAATTTCAGCGACATGCTTGTCATCGATGTAAATAATGTGGCATGACGAGCATTTGATGGACGGAACTTCCTGTATTTCGATGGCGCGGGATCCATCTGGAAGCTCCCAAAAAGCAAGCTCCGGCGATTGGACAGCTTTTTCCGACAGACACCATTGGCAACGCATATTATCACCTCTTAAGCTTGTTCTTTCTCCTGATTTCCTTTCCGTTGTTCCATTTCTTTTTTCCATTTTCTCTCCTTCATTTCATCTCTCTTTTTCCGCAGATCTTTTAATGATCGGTGGGCGGTGTCATGCTCATACATCGTTCTCCGATGCAAACGATTGCTGCCTTCCGGCACTAAGTTGAACTGCTCATCATTTATTATCGCGGCAATACCGCTGCGTTTCTCCTGGGGCTGATCATAATAGGAGTAAAAATAATCCTCCGCTCTTCCGGGAACGTAGTTTTTCGGCTCCGGATACGATGTAATAACGCCCTCGAAGTTTCTCAATACCACTTTCTCCGGACTTTGGGAGAGTAAATAATTCGGCTGCAAGGTAATTTTTCCTCCGCCTCCCGGTGCATCGATAACGAAGGCGGGAACGGCGTAGCCGGATGTATGACCACGCAAGCCTTCGATAATTTCCAGCCCTTTCGATACCGGTGTGCGGAAGTGCCCGATTCCTTCCGATAAATCACATTGGTAAATATAATAAGGACGGACGCGAATTTTTACGAGGTCATGCATTAATCTTTTCATAATTTCCACGCTGTCGTTGATACCAGCGAGAATAACCGCCTGATTTCCTACTGGCACACCAGAATTCACCAGCATTTCACAGGCTTTTTTCGCTTCAGCGGTAATTTCAAGGGAGGTGTTGAAGTGGGTGTTTAACCAGACTGGATGATATTTCTTCAGAATGTTGCACAAATTTTCGGTGATCCGTTGTGGGAAGACAACAGGTGCTCTTGTCCCGATCCTAATAACTTCCACATGCTCTATCGCTCTTAAATTTTTCAACACATACTCAAGTATTTGGTCGTTGATCAATAGTCCGTCCCCGCCGGAAATGAGAACATCACGCACTTCAGGATGCGCTTTGATATAGGCGATGGCACCGTCGAGCTGTTTTTTTGGCACGCCCATGCCGATCTGCCCGGAAAAACGCCTTCGGGTGCAATAACGACAATACATCGAACATTGATTCGTCACTAAAAACAACACGCGGTCAGGATAGCGATGTGTCAGACCGGGAACCGGGGAATCTTCGTCCTCTGACAGCGGGTCTTCCAGATCGTACTTTGTTTTTTCGATTTCCTTTGAAATCGGAACAGATTGCATTCTAATTGGACAACGGGGATCATCAGGATTCATCAGCGATGCGTAATAAGGTGTAATATTTAAAGGAATTGTTTTTGTTGAAATCCGCACACCTTCTTCTTCCTCAGGCGTGAGGTTGACGATTTTTTTCAAATCATCCAGCGTGCGGATTGTGTTGGTTAATTGCCAAAGCCAATCGTTCCATTGTTCCTCCGTGACATCCTTCCATAACTCAAATTCCTTCCAATGCTTTTCCGGTTGATACAATTTTAATTTCATAAAAACCACGCCTCCATTTTCTAGCATTTCTTGCTTGATTATTCATGCAAAAATCATGCCAAAAAACAGCGGCAGTCGTGCCGCCCTGCATAAGAGGCTGTAAGAACGTGTTTCAAAAGATAAAAAGCGAACTTTTTGAACAAAGACTATAATTAATGCCGGACAGTCGACATTATGATAATTGATATTTTGTTATTTTGTATTGCAGTGTCTGCCGTGGAATTTTTAAATGAGCTGCGGTTTGTTTGATATTGCCGGCAAATTCCTGAAGCGTTTGGCGTATCAACGTTTTTTCCACATCGTCCACGATGTCCTTCAAACTTTGCTTCTGCAGATCGGGGGATAATGTCAGGCTGGAACCGCTCTCGGCTTGCCGCTGATAAAAGCGATCCGGCAGATCATCAACCGTGATTGTGTCTCCTTCCACGAAGGTCATGGCTGATTCAATACAGTGACGCAGCTCCCTGACATTTCCCGGCCATGGATACGAATGGAGGAGCAGCATTGCTTCTTTGGCAATGTGCTTTACCTGTTTATTGAATTGCCGGTTAAAATCGTTAATGAATGCCGGAATCAGTTTTTCAATGTCAGTCATACGTTCGCGTAATGGGGGCAAAAACAAGGTAAGGACGTTCAAGCGATAGTAGAGATCCATCCTCAGCGTCCCGCTGTTTAATAAATTTTCCGCTTGCTCGTTCGTGGCGACGATGATGCGCACATTGGTTTTAACACTGCGTCCGGAGCCGATTCGGCGAACGACACCGTCCTCTAAAACCCGCAGTAGCTTCGCCTGCAACTCGTACGGCAGAGTATGTATTTCATCCAAAAACAACGTTCCCACATGGGCCAGTTCAAACAGACCTTCCCGGTTTTCCGAGCCTGTAAAGCTGCCTTTGGTCGTTCCAAACAGCGTGCTTTCGAGCAGCGATGCAGGAATTGCGGCGCAGTTTTGTGAAATGAATGGGCCGGTGGCTCGGGGGGAAGCATGGTGGATGCTTTGAACAAGCAATTCTTTTCCTGTACCTGTTTCTCCACAGACAAAAACAGGCGAGGAGGTTTGAGCGATTTTTTTTGCTTTATTAATTACTGTGAGCATTCCCTGATCGTGAGTAATGATATCGCTGAAGGTATACAGCGCTTCATTGCCTTCCACGATGCTCGGCTTTGTTTTTCTGCGGTCGATTTTTGTTTGCATTTCGATAATCCGGTTGGAGAGGTGCTTCATGCGGGAGTAATCTTTGGCAATTTCCACGGCGCCGGCTACTTCTTTATCCACGATGATCGGGATCGTTGTATTGACCGTGTCGATCAGCTTGCCGCGCGAATTTTTATAGGTTTGATTTTGGTTGTAAATCGGGCTTCCGGTCTCAATCACTTTCAGCATCGTGCTTGTCTGCGGCGACAGGGAAGGGAAGGCGTCGAGCAAAGGCTTGCCGATCACTTCTTCCGGGCTTAAACCATCGTGCTCTGCGGCGATGTTGTTGTAATAAATCGTGATGCCGTTTTTGTCGATGACATGAATTCCTTCATCGATGCTCTGTAATATTGCTTTAAGCATTTCTTTTGTATCTGCTTCTGAAGCAAACAACGGAATCCCTCCAAAGTACTGCCGAATTTTTATTGCTTTGCTGAAAATTCGGCACCTTTAATCTACTTTGTATTATAGCGGATCGAGCGTGGTGTGTAAAAAAAGTGTTTCAATCTCGAAAATGGCGTGCTGGCACATCTCGACATTGATTGGCTTTCGGTCCAATAGCAAGGTGCGGCAATCTTTTCGCTCAGCGTCAATTAAATAAGCAAAGCCCGGCAAATCGGCATCGTTCGGTGATGGCAGCGGAGGTTGCCGTTGATGCCGCCAGCGTCAGCCGGGCGTTTGCCTCCGCTAACCGGGTGGTGCGAAAGACGGTTCGTTTTCTTTTCCGTCACCGCTGTTTTCTTCAGTCTTCCATTGTGGACAGGTCACCGGCAGGTTCATTTAATTCCCATGCCTTTAATACTCGTCGCATGATTTTTCCACTTCTTGTTTTCGGCAGTTTGTCCCTGCATTCAATCTCCCGCGGAACGGCGTGGGCGGACAGCTCTGTCTTGATGAAGGCCTGAATGTCTTTCGCCAATTCTTCACTGTACTCATAGCCTTCCCGTAAGGAAATAAACGCTTTGATGATCTGGCCTCTTATTTCATCGGGCTTACCGATAACTCCTGCTTCGGCCACGGCGGGATGTTCCACTAATTTACTTTCAATTTCAAAGGGACCGACCCGCTCACCGGAAGTCATGATCACGTCGTCATTTCGTCCTTGGAACCAGAAGTAGCCGTCTTCATCTTTGTATGCTGTATCTCCTGATACATACCAGCCGGAAATGGCAAAGTATTCGTTATATTTCTGGTCGTTGTTCCAGATTTTTCTCATCATTGCCGGCCAGCCTGGTTTAATTGCCAAATGCCCCATACGGTAAGGCGGCAACTCTTCCCCGTGATCGTTAATAATCGCCGCTTCAATGCCGGGAAGCGGTTTTCCCATGGAGCCGGGCTTGATCGGTTCCGCGAGGTAGTTGCAGATAAGCATCGCTCCGGTTTCCGTCATCCACCATGTATCATGAATGCGGTGCTGATATACTTCATAGCCCCACCTGACAACTTCCGGATTCAACGGTTCACCGACGCTGAGAATATGACGGACGGAGGACAGGTCGTATTTTTTCAGAATCGCGGGATCGGCTCCCATTAACATTCGAAATGCTGTAGGCGCGCTGTACCAGACAGTCACTTTATTTTTTTCCAGCGTCTGATACCAGTCGTCCGGTGAAAATCTTCCGCCACGGACGACGTTTGTCACGCCGCTGAGCCACGGGCCGAAAATGCCGTAGGATGTGCCTGTGACCCAGCCGGGATCGGCAGTACACCAGTAGATGTCATCCTCCTTGAGATCAAGCACCCAGTTGGCCGTTTGGTACTGCTGGATCATCGCGTGATGAACGTGATAGACGCCCTTTGGTTTTCCAGTAGAGCCGGAAGTATAATGCAGAACATAGCCGTCCTCGAGATCGACCCATTGGATGATCTCATCCCTGTCGGAGGCGATGTTCATCTCATCGTAGTAAGAGCGGTAACCGTGACCGTCGGGAATATTTTCGCCAACTAAAATGACCGTTTCCAAATGCGGCAATTCCTCAACAGGGACGCGGGTGATTAAATCCGGTGTCGTAACGATCATTTTTGCCGCGCTGTCTTCGAGCCGGCTTTTCACCGCATCTTTCATAAATGCTTCGAAAAGGGGACCGACAACGGCGCCGACTTTTATCGCCCCTAAGAGGGCAACGTACAATTCAGGAGATCTCGGCATGAAAATAAAGACGCGGTCGCCCTTTGTGACACCGAGTTTGCTGAACATATGCGCAGCCTTGTTTGTCAGCGTTTTCAATTCGCTGAACGTATAAGTCTCTTCGCGGTGTGCGTCAGAGTAGAGAAGTGCCTGTTTGTCGCCGCGACCTTCCTCAACATGGCGGTCGATGGCTTCGTAGGCAATGTTGATATTTCCTGTTTTTGACCAGGAAAACACTTTTTTTACTTCATCCCAGTGAAAAAACTTTCTTGTTTCCTCATAGTTTGCCAAATTGTAGTTTCCCATCTTCGGTGAAATGACTTCCATAATGACACCTCCATGATATAATCATATAATTAATTTACGTTTATCATATACCTAATATTCAGAAAGTTCAAATTATAAATGTAAAATTGCATGAAAAAAATTATTTCGTGAAACTGAAAGTGGAAGTTCAAACTGATGGGTTGCTTCGTTTGCAAGTGTTTTGCCTCACCATTTATAATGTAGGAGAACTCGCGAAGGTCACCCTTATCCTTATGCAACATCCGGAATGAGTACATCTACAAAAATATCGCTCGGGAGGAAGGGACAAATGGAATTACTAGCAATTCTCGTTTTGATCGTTATTGCTATATTTGTGATTCGGCTAGTCGGAAAAATACTAAAATTCGTTATCGGGATCGGGTTGGTCCTGCTTATCGTTTATGTGCTGGCATCCAATGCCGAAGAGATTTTCCGCTATTGGTAGCAGGCTGACTTCAACGCGGAGACCAAACGGCTAAGTAATTAAGAAGAGAATATTCAACATTCATTTTTGAAGGAGGAGATTCTCATGAAAACGCGTGTTGAAAAAGATACGTTGGGAGAAGTTCACGTACCGGCCGACAAATGGTGGGGAGCGCAGACACAACGCAGTTTGGAAAACTTTAAGATCGGCACGGAAAGAATGCCGCTGGAAGTCATTGAGGCGTTCACGATTCTTAAGGAAGCAGCCGCGGCCGCGAACCGGCGGCTAGGCACTCTGGAAGAAGAAAAGGGACATGTGATTGAGCAAGTGTGCCGGGAGCTGCGGGATGACGGAACATATGAGCATTTTCCACTGGTAGTCTGGCAAACCGGCAGCGGTACTCAATCGAACATGAACATGAATGAAGTCGTGGCCCGCCGCGGGAATGAAATATTAGAAAAGAACGGGCAGCAACTGCGCCTGCATCCGAATGATGACGTGAATCGCTCGCAAAGTTCAAACGATACCTTTCCTACAGCCATGCATATTGCCGCGTTGAAAAGTATTCAGACCAAGCTGCTGCCTTCGCTAAATACGCTGAAAGAAACGCTTCAACAGAAGCAGGAGGAATTTGCCCACACTATCAAAATTGGACGAACGCATCTTCAGGATGCCACTCCATTGACATTGGGCCAGGAAATCAGCGGCTGGGTGTATATGCTCGAAAAAAACGAGGAAATGATCCGCCAGTCAAGCGAGCATTTACGAAACCTGGCCATTGGCGGAACGGCTGTCGGCACGGGAATCAATGCCGATCCGCGGTTTGGCGACTGGACAGCCGAAGAAATCAGCCGAATTACTAAAGAACGGTTTAATTCTTCACCAAATAAATTTCACGCGCTAACAAGTCATGATGAAATCGCATATGTTCACGGAGCGCTGAAAGCGCTGGCTGCCGACTTGATGAAAATCGCCAACGATATCCGCTGGCTGGCCAGCGGCCCGCGCTCAGGCATCGGAGAAATGACCATTCCTGCCAATGAGCCGGGGAGTTCGATTATGCCTGGAAAAGTCAACCCGACGCAAAGCGAGGCATTGACGATGATTGCGGTGCAAATTTTCGGTAACGATGCTGCCATCGGGTTCGCAGCAAGCCAGGGCAATTTTGAATTAAATGTATTCAAGCCGGTTATTATTTACAATTTTTTGCAGTCTGTCAGGCTGTTGAGTGACGGGATGACTTCTTTTCAAGAAAAATGTGCCGCCGGGATAAGTGCGAACGAAGAAATCATTGAGGAACATGTGCGAAATTCTCTCATGCTCGTTACTTCACTGAACCCTTATATTGGATATGAAAAAGCTGCAGAAATCGCCAAAAAAGCATATAAAGAAAACACGACGTTGAAGCGTGCGGCATTAAGTTTGGGATATTTATCGGAAGAAGAGTTTGACAAGTACGTTGATCCGAAAAAAATGGTTTGATCACTGCAAACAACGGCAGCATTCATGCCGGCGGTGATGCCGCTGGTTTTGGAAGTTGGCAAAGCAAGCTTGTGATGGAAACCGTAAACAGAAGAGCGCTTAGGAATGGAGGGGTTGAGGTGAAAGTATTTGATTTGCACTGTGATGTTCTGCTAAAGCTGTGGGAAGACCGCAGCCGGTCGTTTGCGGATCATCCGGATCTGGAGGCAAATTATCAAAGATTGCGGACAGGAAATGTGCGCGTGCAAGTTTTTGCCGTTTTTTTAATGCCGGAGATTCCCGCGGATTTAAAATTTCAGTATGCTTTGGAGCAAGTAGATCTTTTTCATCACGAGGTTCTCGCCAAGCATGAAAACATGAAAAAAATCGGACGCTGGGAAGACATCCTGCAATTACAGGATGGAGAAATCGGCGCGGTGCTCGCTCTGGAAGGGGCAGACGCGTTCGGGAACGACTTAATGAAATTGCGGACGCTTTATCAGCTCGGTGTAAAATCCGTCGGAATGACGTGGAACAATGCCAATCTATGTGCCGATGGCGTGGGAGAGCCGAGGGGCGGTGGTCTGACAGAACTAGGCTTTGAAGTTGTCCGCTTAAACAACGAACATCGCGTTTGGACAGATGTTTCCCATCTTGCGGAAGCAGGTTTCTGGGATGTCATGAACGCGGCGGATTATCCTGTGGCAACGCATTCGAATTCAAAAACGATCTGCAATCATCGACGGAATTTAACCGATGAACAGGCGCAGGCTATTTTTAATAAAAACGGTTTTATCGGTCTCGTTTTTAATCCGCCGTTCATTACCGGCGGCGAACAGGCGACGATAGACGACTTGCTGAAGCATGTGGAGCACTTTTGCGCCTTGGGGGGAAGGCGTCATATCGCGTTCGGTTCCGATTTCGACGGCATTGTCCATCATGTCAATGGTCTGGAGCATGCCGGCTTCTATCCCGCGTTGATCAACGAACTGCTGAAGCGCTACAGTGAGGAAGAAGTCAGAGGGTTCGCTTACAAAAATATTGTTGACCGCCTGCCGCTTTCGTAAAATTTTTTGAGCAACAGCCGCTGATTTGTCAGAAGCTGGCCGGTGCCGTTGCTTTTCCAACAACTGCAGTGCGGGAACAATCGAAAGCGGTGAAAAAAGCTGAAGAAATGAAGGGATGCACTTTTGAAAAAATATATTGCCGATTGTATCCGGATGGTTGGGGATGAAACAGGCATCAAGCAGACAGTCCGTCTTTCCGGAGGAGAGATTAATGATGTATATTATTGTTTGACCGGCGTCCGCCCATATTTAGTGAAATTAAACAGCCGGGTTTCCGGTAGTTTTTTTGACGCAGAACGGGATGGTCTAAACGAGCTGCGCACAGCGGGGAAAGTGAATGTTCCGGCTGTTTACGGAATATATGAAAACGGCGGGGACGTCCGCGGTCTGGTGCTTGAATGGATTTCCGGTGAAAAATCAGCCGGCATCATGGAGAAACTGGGCAGGGCCGTTGCTAAGCTGCACCAGGTGAAAGAAACGCATTTCGGTTATCAACGAGATACCTATATCGGGGAAATGCTGCAAACTAACGGCTGGTATCAGGACTGGAGACAATACTTTTCTGAAAACAGGCTGGTACCACAAATAAACGGAGCCATCGCTAAGCAATTGCTGCCCAAAAGCAGAAGAAGCGGTTTAGAATATATAATAGAAAACTTGGAACGCTGGGTGCCTGGAGACGTCAGCCCCGCTTTGTTGCACGGCGATTTGTGGGCAGGAAACTGGCTGACAAACGCTGAAGGAGAACCATGTTTTATCGATCCTTCGGTTTTTTACGGGCATCATGAAATGGAATTAGCTTATACCGAACTGTTCGGAGGATTTTCTGAACGATTTTACGGTGCTTACAAGGAGGTCCAGCCGTTGGCAAAAGAATACTGTGAACGCAAACCGCTGTACCAGCTTTTTTATCTACTGGTTCACCTCAATGTCTTTGGGGAAAAATACGGTACAATGATCGATGAAGTCATTGCTGGTTATGTTCCAAAAAAATAAGGGGGATGATAGGGATGAGCGGGCAAGCATTGAAAAAAGCAACTTTTGCCGGAGGATGTTTTTGGTGCATGGTTTCTCCGTTTGATGAGCAGCCGGGAATTCACAACGTTATTTCCGGATACACCGGCGGCCATGTGGAAAATCCGACATACGAGCAAGTGTGTTCTAATCAAACGGGACATTTGGAAGCGGTACAAATCACCTATGATCCGGCTGTTTTCCCATATGAAAAGCTGCTGGAGCTGTTTTGGTCGCAAATCGACCCCACCGACCCCGGTGGCCAATTTCACGATCGCGGCGAGTCTTATAAAACGGCGATTTTTTACCATGATGAAGAGCAGAAACAACTCGCGCTGCAATCAAAGCTGTCGCTGGAGCAAAGCGGGCGTTTCACCAAGCCGGTTGTGACAGAAATCATCGAAGCAGCTGTCTTTTATCCCGCGGAAGAATATCACCAGCATTATTACAAGAAAAACCCGCTCCACTACCAGCTGTATCGCAAAGGAAGCGGCCGTGAAGATTATATTAAACAGCACTGGGAGGAATAACTGATGAATCAGGAGGAAAAGAAACAGAAGCTGACGCCGATACAATACGAAGTCACGCAAAACAACAGCACGGAGCCGCCGTTTCAGAATGAATATTGGAACTTTTTCAAAGCTGGAATATATGTGGATGTCGTTTCCGGTGAACCGCTGTTCAGCTCCAAGGATAAATTTGATGCCCACTGCGGCTGGCCAAGCTTTACAAAACCGCTTCATGATGAACAGCTCGTGGAGAAAGAAGATCGCAGCCATTCAATGATCCGTACAGAAGTTAGGAGTAAGCAAGGCGACTCCCATTTAGGCCACGTTTTTGAAGATGGTCCGGCACCTACTGGATTAAGATATTGCATTAATTCGGCGGCGCTGAGATTTATTCCGCAAGAAGATTTGGAAAAGGAAGGCTACGGTCAATATAAGAAATTGTTTACGGATTAACAAAGCAAACTAACGGCTGTTTGCGGTAACCGGACATTTTGTCTTTTAACCCGCTGTATAATTCTTTCACTGCTGGACAGGCTAACGATGAAAAGCATAGCAAGGAGTGAATTAGGATGAAAAAAACAGCGTTGCTTCTTTTTGCATTCATTCTCGGAAGCTGCTTTTTGGGAGATAGCTTAGGCAAAGCTGCTTCAACAGCCAATATTCGAATCTTTCATGCCTCCACTGACGCACCGAACCTGGATGTATATTTTGATAAGGAACAAATGTTCAGCGAAGTCGTTTTTAAAGAAATGTCGCCCTATCAAACGGTTTCCGACGGCGGGTATAAAATGAAGCTTTTTCCGGAAGGGGCAGATCCCGCCAAAGATAAACCGTTGCTGACGAAGAAATTAAAGTTGAAAGCTGATCGTTCCTATACAATGGCTGTTATCGGTGAACAAAGCCGCTTCGACATCTTGTTGATTACCGATGGCGAAGATTCGCAAACGGAAAGGGCGGGCATACGGTTCATCCACCTGTCTCCGGACTTGCCTGCGGTAGACGTTTTTGCCGATAAAGAGGAATTATACAGTAAACTCGCTTATAAAAAAACGGGAGATTACATTAAAGTAGAACAAAAAACAGTCAATATTCAATTTCGCGAAGGCAATCAAAGCAATGCGATATATGAAATACCCAATCTTGAGCTGTTATCCGGAAACAGCTATACTGTTTTCATTTTAGGGTTATTATCCGGAGAGCCGGGACTGGATGTTGTTATTACATTGGATACAAAATAAGTGGAAAACGACAGCGGGAGTGGCGATACGTTCCACTCCCGTTAATGTTTATGTAATACAACTGTCATCGTTTTATACTTGCAGCGATAATAAAAAAATGATTTCATTAATAGAGGATGCTCGATATAATGCGGATGCAATATTTTAACTGTTAAGGTGATAAAATGGGTGCAGTATTGAAAAAGAAAAAGCCTCTGATCTTGTTCGTGCTCGTGTTCATCGTTTTGAACGCGGGTCTGTATCAACCGGTATACGCAAATGATTCGCCGGAGCCTGATTTGACAAGTGAGGCATTTATACTAATGGACAGCAGCACAGGAAAAATCCTATATGAAGAAAATAGCCGAAAACCGATGTATCCGGCAAGCATCACAAAAATTTTAACAGCGATTATCGCCATTGAAACACATGGTTTAAATGAACTGGTAACTGTGAGCAGCAAGGCAGTGGAGGCGGACGGCACCCGCGTGTATTTGCTCGAAGGCGAACAAATGACATTGGCTCAGCTATTGCAGGGGCTGATGGTCAGTTCTGGAAATGATGCAGCTATCGCGATTGCTGAACACATCGATGGTTCTGTTGCCGCTTTTGCAGAACGGATGAACCGGTTTGCGGAGAAGCGGATCGGTGTCACGACATCCAACTTTACCAATCCACACGGGCTTTTTGAGGAAGAGCATATAACCACTGCCCTTGATATGGCGAAAATCAGCGCCTACGCGATGAAAAACAAAGCTTTTCGTGAACTGGTATCGACGGAGTATGTTGATTGGGTAGGCGAAGGCTGGGAAACACAGCTGTATAATCATCATCCGCTCTTGCGCAATCAGGAGCATGTTATCGGCATTAAAAACGGATATGTGCAACCTTCAGGCTATACTTTATCGACAGCAGCCAAGATCGGCAGCACGGAGTTGATTACAGTAACCTTGAATTCTCCTTCCAGATATAACGCGGAAAAAGATACGCTTGCACTGCTGGAATACGGCTTCGACAATTATGAAACGAAATGGATTGATTTTGCAGGAGAACCGCTGCTGGCCAACTTTATCTATCCGGACGCGGCGCCGGTCACGGTAAAAAAGGGAGAACCGATGCATTACAATATTTCCGAACAGGGATTTGTCACCATCTATAATGACGAGAAGCATACGTTGAATGTAATAGAACTGGAAGAGAGACAAAGGATAAATCTCCCGAAATATGTTTTTTTGCTGGAGCCGGAAGCTAATCATGCAGAGAAAAACGAAAACGGATTTTTCTCCTGGCTGGACTGGTTTATCATAACAGGGTTTCATTTTCTTTAACTTATCTGTTGTGCCCTCCTGTTTGAACACAATCTTATAGAACGGCAATTGGAAAAAAACTTTGGAGACAACAGCATCTGTCTCCAAAGTTTTTTTCAAACGTTTTACATACCCGCCGAAGAACCAATAACTTGATTGTAAAAACGCCGCCGGCTTTTACTGCCATATAGTGAAGGGAATATTTTACAGGTGTATCAGAGAAATTCATTTTGAAAGTTCGACAAAATTAATGATAAAATGTAGTTACTCATCAATCTGATGTATAACAATGAATGTTACAGCGGCAGGCTGCTGCTGGGGCAACTTACAGCTGGTGTCGAAGAAACGATTTTCCGGTAAATGTATATACTAAACTATAAGCATGCGTGTTCAAAAAGGAGCAGGTACGGTGAACGGCAAAGGGACATGATGGCGGCTTTGCGGCAATGTCACCCGGATTTTTGAACATCTTGAATGATGGGAAGCTGATCCGCAAAGACGTTGGGATCAGCTTTTGACAACGGGAATAAGTCTGGGAGGCGGAAGATAAATGAAACGGGGAAAGCGGTTATTAAAAAGTTTATTTCTTTTAAGCTCTTGTTTAGTTGTTATGGTATTCTTTCTGATCGCCGTTTCTGTTTATTTGTGGCAGACAACAGACGAGGGCAGATTGCCTGCTAAAACTGCGGTTGTCCTGCATGCGATCAATAACAACCTCGTGGATTTAGATATCAATATCCGCCTCCCGAAAATTGTAACGGGCGAGCAAAGCGGAACCAGTCCACTTTTGCGGGAAGATATATATATTTCTGTGCCCGGGGATGTTCAAATACCTTTGCGCATCTACCGTCCGCAAGGGGAAGGACCGTTTCCGATTATCATGTATTATCATGGGGGCGCTTTCATACAAGGCTATGGAGATATCGATACGCATGATAATCTTATCCGGGCGCTCGCTGCCAGGACAAACAGCGTCGTGATTGCGGTCGGTTACCGGGTGGCGCCGGATCATATCTTTCCTGCCGCAATAGAAGACAGCTATACTGCTATTTTGTGGGCGGTTGACAATGCCCATACGTATCAGGGAGATCCGGCGAAGATTAATGTGGCCGGTGACAGTGCCGGGGGGAATATTGCCACTGTCATGACATTGATGGCTCGTGACAGAAACGGACCGAAAATTACCTCCCAAGTATTACTTTATCCATTAACGACTTTTCAAGATATTCCTTTGGAATCGAGAGAACAATATGACAGCGGGTATTATTTGCTGTCCAGACAAGTAATGTACAGAGCAAGAGAGCTGTATACTCCGGAAGAACAAATGTGGTCCAGCCCGTACACCTCTCCGTTACAGGCAGAGAACTTAAACGATCTTCCGCCGGCATTAATTATCACCGCCGAGTTCGATCCGCTGCGTGATGAAGGTGAAGCGTATGCAGAAAGATTGGCTGAATTCGGGATTCAAGTGCGGGCTACACGCTATAACGGCGTGATGCACGGGTTCGTGTCCTTCTATGAAGTGATGCAAAGCGGTCAGTACGGTCTGCAGGAAACGGCCAGCTTTTTAAGGCAGGTTAATCAGGGAATGTTGCAGATTCCATCCCCGTATCAGTTGCAAGTTCGTCAGGTGCCCCAAGGCTTTGACCGGGTGAAAGACCAGACGGAAGCGTTTGCCATTGCTGCATATTTACTTGGACGTTCAGGATTAAACATGTTTACTCGTCAGGAATAAACCACCTACATTACCGGACCGCGTTGGGCGCTGAGGAGTGCTCAACGCGGGCGGATGCACAACTTTCCGCTCCCCTTGCGTGAAAAGGAATCGAGAAGGAGGTACTTGTAACGATGAAACAAAACTATTCTCTATACATCACGAAACTGCTGGCGATCTTTCAAATAGTATTTGTCATCTGTTATTTTGTGTACTTCCTTTATATTGGTTTGCAGTGGGGTTTTGGGGAAAGAATGAAATTGCTGCTTTTTTCTGACAGCGTTTATATATTTTTGTTCGTTTCGACCATTGGTTTACTTACTTTCCGCCGCTGGGGTTGGTGGCTTTCGATCATCCTTTATGCGAAGCTGTTGCTTGCGCGTGCCGTCACTGTTATTGCAACGTTTGTCAATATCCGGTTCGGATTCATCGCTGAAACGCTCCACATCTATCTATTTCTCAGCGATCTATTGCTGATTCTGTTATTTGCGGTGATCATTGTGTTTTTTACCCGCCCGGCCACGAAAAAACTGTACGGTATATCACTTTCAGGTGTGAGATTATTTTTCCTCGCCGGAACCAGCGCCGTTATCGTTTATTTCATCTATTTTATCGTCATGCTGCTCATGGTTAACTCGTTTTTATAAGCCTGCTTAAGAGGCGTGTTCCAAAAGGTATAAAGCGATCTTTGGAACAACCACTTAGAACTGGTATGAGCTCTATATTGACACGCTGCCGGATGACTGCGGTATACTTTTTTAAGGCGCAAAAGAAGTTCTCCACTTACAGATTGCAAACATAATGAAGGGTGAGGGTAGGTTAACCATGGAACAATTTATTAACGAAAAAGTAAAGTCGATACAAATTTCCGGTATCCGGCAATTTTTTAACCGGGTTTCACAATACCCCGATGCGGTTCAATTAACGCTGGGCCAACCTGATTTTCATACACCGGATCATGTTAAGCGAGCGGCCAAAGCCGCGATCGATGCCAATCAGACTACATATACAAGAAACGCCGGCGACAGCAGGCTGCTTCAAGCTGCGAGTGAATTTGTCAGACAACGCTACGGATTAACGTATGACCCTGAGACGGAAATTTTAACAACCATCGGCGCATCCCAGGCGATCGATGTCACATTGCGTACCATATTGGAGCCGGGGACGGAGGTTATTCTTCCCGGCCCGGTGTATCCTGCTTACGCACCGATCATTGCTTTGTGCGGGGCGACGCCAGTCTATGTGGATACTCGCCACAGCGGTTTTAAACTCACCACGAAGCAAATAGAAGCAAACCGAACTGGAAAAACAAGAGCGGTGATCCTGCCGTATCCTTCAAACCCTACCGGAGCGGTGCTTACATATGATGAAGCGGAAAAGCTAGCGGAGTATTTTAATGACCAGCAACTTTTTATACTATCAGATGAAATTTATTCAGAGCTGAATTATGATCAGGAACACGTTTCCATCGCGCAATTTCCCGGAATGAAGGAAAAAACGATCGTCATTAACGGATTATCCAAATCCCATTCGATGACGGGCTGGCGGATTGGCTTCGCCTTTGCGCCTGCCTATTTGCTGAAGCATATGCTCAAAGTTCATCAGTATAATGTCAGCTGCGCTTCATCGATTTCGCAACAGGCGGCATTGGTCGCATTAACCGACGGATTAACAGATCCGATAGCAATGAAACGGGAATATCAGGCGCGCAGGGATTATATAGTTTCAAGATTGGCATCCATGGGAATGGAGGTGCAGAAGCCGGCGGGAGCCTTTTACGTTTTTCCTTCGATTGAAGAATCGAAGCTGGCCTCGCTTGACTTTGCCGTCCGCTTACTGGAAACGGAAAAATTAGCAGTTGTCCCCGGTGATGCTTTTTCTTCTCTCGGGGAAGGGTATATTCGTTTGTCTTACGCATATGCAATCAAAGAGCTGGAAGAAGCAATGAATCGTTTGGAACGCTTTTGGAAAACATTAGGAAAAGGGTGATGGCGATGTGCGGGCGTTTTACACTGTATGCTGATCCAGAGTTTTTGTCGGAGTATGTGGAACTGGAAAATATTGCGGAGATTGATTTGCAGCCGAGATTTAATATTGCTCCAAGCCAGCCGGTCCTGACAATGGTTCAGGGAGTAAACGGCTTTCGGGGCGGCTACATGCGTTGGGGGCTGATTCCGTTTTGGGCAAAGGACCCATCCGCCGGTTACAAAATGATTAACGCAAGATTGGAGACGGTGCAGGAAAAACGCTCCTTTCGTCCGCTTGTGGGAAAACGTCATTGTCTCATCATTGCAGACGGCTTTTATGAATGGAAAAAAGAGAAAACGGGAAAACAGCCGTTTTATATTCGGCTCGCAACTGGCGAGCCGCTGCTGTTTGCCGGACTGTGGGATCGCTGGAAAGACGGGGATGGAAAGGAGACAATCAGCTGCACGATCTTGACGACGGCGGCGAATGACTTAATGAAGGAGCTCCATGATCGGATGCCTGTCATCGTCCCGAAGGAAAAATGGGGGGAATGGCTGCAATTGAAGGCAGTCGATGAACAACGTGCAGAACCATTTTTTCGCCCGTTTCCCTCAAAGCTCATGCACGCTTACCCTGTATCCACAATGGTGAATCATCCGAAAAACAATTCCGCCGATTGTATCAGGGAGATTCGTCTTTAAGAGCGTGTACAAAAAGGCAATGGTTCCGCGTGTTTCAAAAGATAAAAAGCGATCTTTTGGAACGAACACTTAAACAATCAATATGTTTTGAGGAATCATTCCTATAGTGGTAAAATAATGAATGGAAGCGTTTAACACTATGGATATAGTGTTAAATAAACTGACATCTATTATCGCGATCAATGGAGGGTTCGTCGGATGAGCAACAACGAAATACGTTTTGATCAAGGCTGGCAACAATTTTATGGTCCGAATCTTGGCTACATGCTCGAAGTATACGATGATTATCAGGAACATCCAGGCGATGTGGAAGCGGAACTGCGGCTTTTTTTTGAAAAATGGGGGCCGCCGCCAAACGGAAATGGAGCAAGCGGCAGAACTGTTGAAGGACGGCAGGACCACCAACTTGCCGCAACGCAGATGGCAACGGTGGCAAATGCCATCAAATTAGCTGATTCGATCAGGAAAAACGGTCATTTAATGGCCAATATTTCTCCCGTGGAGGAAAAGGATAGCATTGAATTATTTCAGTTGGGTGATTACGAGTTGACAGAGGCGGATTTAAGAAAAATACCTGCTGCGTTAATATCCGCGGATGCGCCGGAGCATGTGACGGACGGTTATGAAGCGATTCAGCATTTACGACATGTGTACACCGACACGATGGCGTTTGAATTTCATCAAGTACACGATATCGCTGAGCGGAGATGGCTGATCCACATGGTGGAATCGGGGGAATACCGGCCGAAATATTCCACGGAGAAGAAAATCCGGATTTTGAACCGCTTAAACAAAGTGGAAGGCTTTGAACATTTTCTTCATAAAACCTTTGTCGGCCAAAAGCGGTTTTCGATTGAGGGCCTGGACAGCATGGTTCCGATGCTTGATGATATTGTCAGGCAAAGCGTCGAGGACGGTGTAAGAAAAATGATGATCGGCATGGCGCACAGAGGCCGGCTGAATGTTCTGGCACATGTTCTCGGCAAACCGTACGAGATGATTTTTTCCGAGTTTCATGACGCGCCGAATAAAGAGCTTGTGCCGTCCGAAGGCTCCATCGGAATTAACTATGGCTGGACAGGGGATGTGAAATATCATCTCGGTGCGGATCGGGAAATAACCGAGCAAACGGTCAAAGCAACGATAACGCTGGCTAATAATCCGAGCCATCTGGAATTTGTAAATCCGGTTGTCGAGGGCTTTGCCAGAGCGGCGCAGGAAAACCGGAAAAAACCTGGCCACCCTGATCAGGATAAAAACGCGGCAATGCCGATTCTGATACACGGTGATGCGGCATTTCCCGGACAGGGGATCGTGGCGGAAACGTTGAATTTAAGTCAGCTCAGGGGGTACTCCACCGGTGGAACCGTCCATATCATCGCAAACAATATGATCGGTTTTACAACAACGAGCAGTGATTCACGATCGACAAAATATGCGAGCGATTTAGCGAAAGGCTTTGAAATTCCTGTGATTCACGTCAACGCCGATGATCCGGAAGCATGTGTGGCAGTGATGCGCTTGGCATATAGATATCGCAGGCAGTTTAACAAAGATATTGTCATTGATCTGATCGGCTACCGACGTTTTGGTCACAATGAAATGGATGAACCTTTGGCAACCCAGCCGAGTCTGTACAAACGAATTAAACAGCATCCAACGGTCTATCAACAATACGGCGACAAGCTCGCACAGCAAGGGCTGATAGCGCATGAAGAACTCTCTTTACTCAGACAGGAATTCCTGAGCGAGCTCGAAAGTAAAATGGAAGTGATCAAAAAGACAAGGAGTAATGCTGTAGAAAGTGAGATGGACCCGCCGCTTTACATTCAAGATCGCTTGGAAGGGATTGATACGAAAGTAAGTAAAGCTGTGTTAAAGCAAATAAACACGGAACTTTTGCAATTTCCCGAGCAATTTGATGTGTTTCCGAAGCTGAAGAAGATTCTTGAAAGAAGAAGGAACGCCGTCGATGATGGGGGAAAAGTCGATTGGGCACTGGCGGAAACGCTTGCGTTCGCGACGATCGTCAGCGAAGGGACGCCAATTCGGCTGACCGGACAGGATTCAGAGCGTGGCACCTTTTCCCAACGCCACCTCGTCCTCCATGATTATAGCAGTGATAAAACGTATTCTCCCATTCATGCCATTCCTTCGGCAAACGCTTCGTTTGCCATCTACAACAGTCCGCTGTCAGAGGCGGCCTGCGTCGGTTTTGAGTACGGATATAATGTCTACGCTCCCGAGACACTGACAATCTGGGAAGCGCAATACGGCGATTTTTCCAATGGGGCGCAAGTGTTGTTTGATCAGTTTATTTCTGCCGGCCGCGCGAAATGGGGGCAAAAATCCGGGTTGATTTTGCTGCTGCCTCACGGTTACGAAGGGCAGGGACCGGAGCATTCCAGCGGCAGAGTCGAGCGCTTTCTGCAGCTTGCCGCAGAGAACAACTGGCACGTAGCTAACTTGACGAAGTCATCCCAATACTTTCATATCTTACGCAGACAGGCGAAATCATTAGGGAAAAACGAAGTAAGGCCGCTTGTCATAATGACGCCGAAAAGCTTGCTGCGGAATGAGCGAGTAGCCGCAGATGCACGGCATTTGTCCGAAGGGCATTTTCTGCCAGTCATGCAACAGAACGGTCTCGGTCAGCAAAAGGACAAAGTAAAACGATTCGTTTTTTGCAGCGGAAAAATTGCCGTTGATCTTGAAGAAGGACTGTCGACTGCCGCTGAGCCCGATTGGCTGCAGATCGTGAGAATCGAAGAATTGTACCCGTTCCCGAAAAAGTACATACAGGAGCTGAAGAACGAATATCCGAGTGTGGCAGAATGGGTTTGGGTACAGGAAGAACCGAGAAACATGGGGGCGTGGCATTATATTTTACCTCATTTAAGAGAAATGGCCGACAAAGATATTGCCATTCGCTACATCGGCCGCCGGCGTCGTTCAAGTACAGCGGAAGGCGATCCGAAAATGCACAAAAAAGAGCAGTCGAGAATTGTCCGTGAAGCGTTAACTCGTGAGGTCAAAGGGAGAGATGAAGAATGATGGAAGTCAAAGTACCTGAATTGGCAGAATCGGTGACAGAAGGGACGGTTGCCGCGTGGCTGAAAAATCCTGGTGATTACGTGGAAAAGGGAGAGCAACTTGTAGAATTGGAAACAGATAAGGTAAATGTGGAAATTGCCGCAGAGGAAGGCGGAATTTTACAGGAAATATTGGCGGAGCCGGGAGATACGGTAAAAGTTGGCGACGTTATTGCACAATTAAATACTTCCGCGTCCGCGGAAAAAGGAGTACCGGCATCCGAACCAAATAAGCCGGCAGCGGAGCAAAAAACACTATCGGCAGCTGACCAGTCTGTTCCTGCCGCTGCAGAAGCAGACTTGAAGAAAAGCCGCTTGCTGCGGCCTGTCGCCACTCCGGCAGCACGGAGGCATGCGAGAGAGAAGGGGATTGATTTAAACGAGGTCGCAGCGCGTGACCCGCTCGGCCGTCTGCGAAAATCGGACGTGATGGAGCATTTAGCGGTAAAAGCGGAAGCTGGGAGGCTAAATAAAACAGAGCAACCTGTTTTTGAAGCGGATGCTGGCAAACCGGTTGAACGGATCCGCATGTCGAGACGTCGGCAGACGATTGCGCAGCGCCTCGTGGAAGCACAACAGACAGCCGCGATGCTGACAACATTTAATGAAGTGGACATGACAAACTTACTTGATTTACGAAATCGGCGGAAAGATCAATTTCTGGAAGCTAATGGAGTGAAGCTCGGCTTCATGTCGTTTTTCACAAAGGCGGTCATCGGAGCGCTGAAAAAGTATCCATATGTCAATGCGGAAATTAACGGAGACGATATTTTGCTGAAAAAATTTTATGATATCGGCATTGCTGTTTCCACGGAGGACGGTCTCGTTGTTCCGGTAGTAAGTGACGCCGATCGCCTCGATTTTGCCGGTATTGAAAAAGAAATAGCCCGTCTGGCGGCAAAGGCTCATGAAAAGAAACTTGCTCTCAGCGATCTGCAAGGCGGAACGTTTACGATCACGAATGGGGGCGTTTTCGGATCATTGTGGTCTACGCCGATCTTGAACGCTCCGCAAGTAGGGATTTTAGGCATGCATAAAGTGCAAATGCGGCCGGTTGCCATTGATGATGAACGCTTTGAAAACCGGCCGATGATGTACTTGGCTCTTTCCTATGATCACCGCATCATTGACGGAAAAGATGCCGTCGGCTTCCTTGTTAAAGTAAAGGAGTTGATTGAAGATCCGGAGGCATTGCTGCTGGAAGGCTGAGAAAATAATTCGGGTAAACTGCGCAGTTGATTGCCACACATTTCATTTAACGTATTCATTGCCATAATCACAGCTCATGATCCTCACGCAAGAATTATGAAGACAAAACGAAGTATGAATGAATACCCATTATAAATAAAGGAAATTCTTTCCGGTTTGTTGAAGTATATTATAGGGGGTGTCTTAAAAGGGAAAAAACACCCTTTTGAGACACCCCCTATAAGAAAAATGATCCTTGTTGGCAGATAGGCAGATACGTTGAAGGAATGGTTAGAATATGACGGAATTTTTAATAGGCAGCGGGCTGGCTGCCGCCGCGACAGGACTAGGTGCCGTTCCCGCACTACTATTCAGCAGCGCAACGCACAAATTCAGAGATGTACTGCTGGCATTTTGTTCGGGAGTCATGATGGCTGCCGCGGCTTTTGAATTGCTTCCGCAAGCACTGGCATTTTCCGATATCGTCATCGTTACGCTTGGTGTTATGGCAGGAATATTGCTGTTGACATTACTTGAACAAAACATCCCGCATGTTCATTTGGATCACGAATCACGCTCCGTTGACATTGACAATAAAGCAGCGCTGATTATTGCCGCGATTTCGTTGCATAATCTGCCGGAAGGATTGTCTGTTGGTGTCAGCTACGCGAGTGGAGCGGAAGGATTGGGACATATTATCGCGATCGCCATCGGCTTGCAGAATATACCCGAAGGATTTCTTGTTGCCTATTTTTTGCTGCAGCAAAAGGTGAGGAAAAAAATCGCGTTTCTATTAGCCATGTTTACCGGTTTGATCGAATATGCCGCCGCCATTTGCGGCTACGTTTTAACAAACTATTTATCGGTACTCGTTCCATTCGGCCTAGCGTTCGCAGCCGGCTCCATGCTCTACATCGTTTATAAAGAACTGATTCCGGAAAGTCATGGCGACGGTAACGCGCTGAGCGCCACGTACTCGTTTATTTTCGGTTTACTGGGCATGCTCTGGCTGACTCAGCTATAGCTACTGTTTACCCCTGTTTCTTTTTCGTTGTAAAAAGATGGCGCGGGCGATGAACAAAAATGACAGCAGGAGGTAATACAAAACGGAAAACCACAGCCATTTCTGCCCTTCCACAATAGGAATAAACAAAATAACCGCGATATTGACCACGACAAGGCGTTGAAACCATGTCTTCGTCATCCTGGGTAAATAAATGAAAAATATCCCAATACTTAACGCAAGCAGAAATGTGGCTGTCATAAAATATGGATGATCGGGCAGCCCTTCGACCTGGTAAAAAAGCACGAAGAGTGCAGCTAAAAACAACAGCAGAAATACTGCCTCATCTTTCCTTTCCAATTGCATCGATTCCTTTCCCATTAGTTTATCGCGAGCCCGCCTCAGACAATGCTGTAGGCGCTGTAGCGGTTACAGGCGGGAGATGTTTCTTTGCTTTTCTTCGCTTCGAGTGCCATTGACTGAAAGCAAAAAGGAGCAGCGCAACCCAGATAAACGAATATGCGGTGAAGTGAACGGTCGTAAATGTTTCCTTATATACAAAGATTCCAAGCAGAAGCATCATCGTTGGCGCGATGTATTGCAAAAAACCTATCATGGAAAGCGGGATTCGTTTCGCACCGGCAGCGAATAGTAATAGCGGTGTTGCGGAAGCGACACCAGTGCCTGCCAACAGCCAAAAGCTGATGCCATCGTTGAAATAAAACATTTGTGAAGACAAGCCGTACCGTGCCAAAAGGAAGCTTACAGCGATGGGAGCCGTCAGTAGTGATTCAATGGCGACGCTGCTTAACGCGCCTGTCTGAACCGTTTTTTTGATCAGCCCGTACAGGCCGAAGCTGATGGCAAGGCTGATGGCGATATAAGGAAATGCTCCTACCATTAACGTTAACATCATCACCGCTGCTGCTGCCATACAAACCGCTGCCCATTGCAGCTTCAGCAACCGCTCTTTAAGAAATAACACACCTAGCAGCACGCTTATCAGCGGATTGATATAGTAGCCAAGGCTTGCTTCCACAACATGATCATAGGCTACAGCCCAAATATAGGTAAACCAGTTGCAGGTGATCAGCAAGGAAGCGCAAATCATTGCCACCAACAGTTTCGGTTGTTTGACCAGCAATTTGCACTCACTTAAAAAGCTGGGGCCTTTCCCGATGATAGTAAGCAGGAAGCCCATAAACAGCAGCGACCAGATAATCCGGTGGGCGAGTACCTCCTCCGATGGAATATAATCAAGCCATTTCCAGTAAATCGGCAGCAATCCCCACATGAAATAAGCTCCTGTGCCGGATAAAATCCCCCATTTGGATGAAGTTAATGCATCAGCCATGCGAGTCCCTTCTTTCAAGTGCTAGGTTTTCCTTATTGTTGATTTATCATTTTTTTTGCCGCCTGATAAAGCGTTTCATACGGAAGGTCAATCACCGGCTGCTGCTGAACAATCCTATGCCGCATGCGGGATAACATGTTTTCCTGTTTTTCCGTCATCTCCCCATGCCACTCTTTTTGAAGGATGGCAAATAAATCACAGTCACGCAAGCGCAAAAAGAGCGGCAGGTTCTCGATTTCAAGCAGAGAAAGTTCATATTCCGACAGGTAACCTGCAAGAAGACTGGTAAAAAATGTCTCGGCAAACGCCTGCTGCTCTGTGGACGTTCCAGTAAATTTCCAAAGTGAATAGTACAGCGGCATGGCCAAATCGTGGACTAAATAATGGTAGGCACAATCATCGAAGTCAAACAGCCACAGCCGCTTGCCGTTATAATAAAAATTTCCTGAGTGAAGATCTGTGTGAGTCAGGAAGTAATTCGCTGAATGCTTCGGCAGTGCGGTAATTACCTCGATAAGATGGTTCACTTCCTGTTTTAGCGTTGGGTCGTCGGGCAAAAAATCAGCAAACACTTCACTGGACATTTCCATATAATCATCGCGGCGAGCTGTCCCGGCAGACGGCTGGTAATCTTTTGTTAACCGATGCAGTTCACCAATAGCTTTTCCCCAACGATAAAAAAACGTGGTATTTTCTTTATTTGTATTAATATCAACATGCTTGCCTTCCGCCATTTCGAAGGCGCTGAGATAGAACTCAGAACCGTCAACGGCAATCTCCTCCGCGAGCCGCCCGTTAACCGAAGGCAGCGGACCACATACAGCCGCCCCGTTTCTTTTTAAATAGTGCAGCCAATCCATTTCGGCATCAATTTGTTCCATCGTTCGATGACTCGAATGACAATATCTTAATACAATCGTTTTTCCATGTGCTTCGCCGCTATAAATGAAATTTTCAAAGCCGGCAAGCTCCTTTAAGCTTTCCAGTTCCACCGAGTACTGAGCTGCTCCCTGATGCAAGACTGCGGACGTAAAAATCGATTCCACTTCTTTTTTCATTTTTCTGCTCCTTGAACGTTTGATTTTATATCCTGTACTAAAAGATTAAAACAATCTATTTGAACAAACACTATTATACAATTAAATGCCGGAAGAGGTTAGCAGAAAAGCTTCATGCAAAACTGATTGCCCGCCTTCCAAAGTTTAAACATTTATAAAATAGCAGTTATCCTTTACAATGAATAGAGGTTCCGCAAACGAGAAATACATATCAGAGCGGTTGCTATTGTTATAGAAATGAAGAGGTGAAAGGCATGTCAGTGACATTTTATATCGGGAGGTCAGGAACTGGTAAAACTTATACGATGCTGCAGGAGATTGCGAAGGAACTTCAGGAGAACCCGCGGGGAAAACCAATCATTTATCTCGTGCCTGACCAGATGACGTTTCAATCCGAAATGCATTTTGTTCACTCGAAGTTGCAGGGGATGACGAGACTGCAGGTACTGAGTTTTTCCAGACTTGCCTTGCGCGTTCTTCAAGAAACCGGCGGGATAGCAAGATACCATATTCAAAAATCGGGAATGCATATGCTCCTTCGAAAAATAGTCGAGCAGGAAAAAGACAACTTCGCTATTTTCGGCAGGGCGACGGACACGAACGGTTTTATTGAACAACTGGAGCAGCTTTTTTCAGAGTTTAAACGGTATGACGTAACGCCGGAATCGCTAAACGAACAAGAGGAACTTTTGCAAATAAAAGCGGAAAAAAAGCCCGGTGAACTGGTACTGCAAGACAAAATGCGCGATATGCGGCTCATCTATTCCAGGCTGGAGCAAGAGCTTGCCGGACAATATGTCGCGTCAGACGATTATTTAAATCTGTTAAGCTCGCAAATCGCCAAATCGGACTACTTAAAGCACGCCAACGTTTATATAGACGGATTTTTCAGCTTCACGCCGCTGGAAATGAAGGTGCTGGAAAACCTTCTCCTTCATTGTTCTTCAGCCGTATTCAGCCTCACGCTGGATCGGGCATACGATCAGCAGGAAAGCTTGAATGAGCTTGATTTATTTTTTGAGACAGCGAAAACCTACCAGCAATTGCAGGCAATCTGCGAACAGCACAGGCTGAAGGCAACAGTAACTGCTTTCCGCGGGACAAAGCGATTTCGCTCGCAGGCGCTGAAGCATTTAGAACAATATTATGATGTACGTCCAGCTCCGGTGATGGGGAAAAATGACGGCATCCGTTTGATTGCTGCCGTTCATCGGCGCAGTGAAGTGGAAGGAGTTGCACGCCAAATCCTCCGGCTGGTCAGAGAGGAATCGTTCCGTTTCCGGGATATGGCGCTGCTGTTGAGGAATATGGAAAATTATGCGGATCTCCTGGAAACGGTGTTTACCGATTATCGCATCCCGTTTTTTATGGATCAAAAGCGCTCGATGTTAAATCATCCGGTGATTGAATTCATCCGCTCCTCGCTGGAAATTATTCAAGGGCACTGGAGATATGAAGCAGTGTTTCGCTGCCTAAAAACGGATCTACTCTTTCCGCTGAAGGCCGATGTCAGCGAGATGAGAGAGCGTGTCGATCAACTGGAAAATTACGTCCTCGCCTACGGCATCCAAGGAGCCCGCTGGTATCAGGCAGAGCCATGGACTTATCGCCGGATTCGCACGTCGGCAGATGGAGAATGGAAACGGACGGCATACGAAGAAAATTTCGAACAGGAAATCAACCAGCTCCGTTGGGAACTGACGAAGCCGCTGGCGGAATTGGAAAAACAGCTAAAGCAGGACAAGTCGGTTCGTAAGCGCTGTGAAACATTATACAACTTTTTACAAGCGTGTCGCGTGCCTGAAAAGCTGGAACAAATGAGAAATACCGCAGTGGAAAACGGGGATTTACAGGCAGCGAGAGAGCATGATCAAGTGTGGTCCGCTGTAGTGGAATTGCTCGAGCAAATGGTGGAAATGACTGGCGAGGAAACGATGCCGTTTTCGATGTTTAAAGCAATGCTTGAGTCCGGGCTGGAAAGCATGAAGTTTTCTATCATCCCTCCTGCCTTGGATCAGGTCATCGTTGCCGACATGGAGCATTCCAGGCTGTCCGCTGTGCGCTGCGCGTTTATTCTCGGGGTGAACGACGGCGTGATTCCCGCGAAGCCTGATGAGGGGGGGATTATGAGCGAAGAAGAACGGGATCAACTGCAGCAGGACGGCATGAAGCTTGCTCCGGGGAGTACGAGACAGTTGCTGAATGAATCGTTTTTGATTTATATGGCGCAGTCGACGCCGGCGGAGCAGCTTTATTTGACGTATCCGCTTGCGGACGATGAAGGCCGAACATTGCAGCCGTCGATTATTTTAAAACGGATCAAAGACCTTTGCCCAACGATGACGGAGCAGCTGTGGCTGCAGGAACCGACGGATATGGCGGAAGCGGAGCAATTTCAGTTTATCAACGGACCCGAAAAAACGCTGTCGTACTTGACATATCAGCTACAGTCGTGGAAGAAGGGCTATCCGGTTCCCGACTTCTGGTGGGATGTGTACAACTGGTACTGCCGCGGCGAGACGTGGCGCACGCACGTGAAAAACACCCTTCACAGCCTGTTTTACACTAACAAGGCAGAGCCGCTGTCAAGAAAAACAAGTGCCGAGCTGTACGGCGAGCATTTACAAACGAGCGTTTCCCGGATGGAACTGTATCAGCACTGCGCTTTTTCTCAGTATGCCAACTACGGACTTTCCTTAAAAGAAAGGGACACGTTCAAGCTGGAGGCGCCGGATGTGGGAACGTTGTTTCACGCCGCCTTAAAGGAGCTGGCGGAATTGCTGCGAAAGCAAGGACGTGATTTTTCTAACTTGTCCAATGAAGAATGCGATGTGCTGGCGAAGCAGATTGTTCATGACCTGGCACCAAAAATTCAGCGGGAAATTCTCCTCAGCTCTAACCGCTACCATTATATTAAGCAGAAGCTTGAAGAAGTGGTGGCGCGTGCTTCGAAAGTGCTGTCTGAGCAGGCAAGGTTCTCCGGGTTTTCTCCCGTCGGGCTGGAAGTGTCTTTCGGACCGAATCAGGAGTTGCCGCCGCTCCAGTTCAAACTGGAAAACGGATGTACGATGGAACTCGTTGGCCGAATCGACCGGGTGGATCGCTCGGAAGGAGATAACGGGGTGTATTTAAGGATCATTGATTATAAATCAAGCAAAAAGGATGTCCGCTTGAACGATGTGTACTACGGGCTGGCATTACAAATGCTGATCTACCTTGATGTCGTCGTCAGCTTTTCGGAAAAATGGCTCGGGGTCAGGGCGTCGCCGGCAGGGGTGCTGTATTTTCATGTGCATAACCCGCTGCTTCAGGCGAAGAAAAAGATGACTGTCGAAGAAGTAGAAGAAGAGCTTTTTCAACAGTTTAAAATGAAAGGCCTGCTGGCAGCCAATCCGGAGGTAGCGAGGCTGATGGATGACAAGGTAGACGGCGGGATGTCGAAAATCATTCCGGCCGGTTTGAAAAAGAACGGAGAGTTTTATTCCAATTCTTCCGTGATATCGGAACAGGATTATGCGGCGCTGAGGAAATTTTTACGAAATAAAGTGGAAGAAATCGGCTTGGCGATCACGGAAGGCAGGATCGATATTACCCCTGTGAAAAACAAACAGCAAACAGCCTGTACGTTTTGCTCCTACAAATCTTTCTGTCAATTCGATCCGACGTTGGAAACGAATGACTATAATCGGGTGAGCAAGCTGGAAAAGGCGGAAATTTTGGAACAAATTCGCAAGAAAGGAGAGGGTGAGAATGGAGATCCAGCCTAAACCGGAAGGAGCTACGTGGACGGATGATCAATGGAAAGCCATCGATGCCGCAGGCAACAATATATTAGTGGCGGCAGCGGCGGGCAGCGGAAAAACAGCGGTCCTCGTTGAAAGAATCATTCGAAAAATCGTGTCGGCAGACAATCCTGTCGATGTGGACCGGCTTCTCATCGTCACATTTACGAATGCAGCAGCGGCAGAAATGAAGAACCGGATTGGCGAGGCGATTGAAAAGGAACTGAAAAACAATCCGTCGTCGCTTCATTTGCGCCGCCAGCTGTTATTGCTGAACAGGGCGAATATCTCGACGCTTCATGCTTTTTGCATGAAAGTCATCCGGCAGTACTATTATGAGGTGCAGGTGGATCCTAACTTTCGCATACTGGATGACACCGAAGGAGAATTAATTCGCGAGGAAATCGTCGATGAGCTTTTTGAAGAGGAATATGGAAAAGAAAATAATCAGGCGTTTTTTGACGTGGTGGACAAGTACAGCGGTGACAGAAGCGACGACGCACTCCGCACGCTGCTCCGGCGGCTGTACGACTTCTCCCGCTCCCATCCTGCACCTGCCTTATGGCTTGACAGCATTGCCGATACATATGACATCAGCGATGCAGAAAAGCTGGAACAATTGCCGTGGACGGCGGATTTATTGCGTGACGTCAGGCTGCAGCTGGCAGGCGCCTTGTCCTGGCTGGAAAAAGCTTTGGCAGCGACGAAGGAGCCGGGGGGACCTGCGAAATACGGGGAAAATCTTGACGAAGATATCGATTATGTCCGGCGGTTGACCGAAGCGAACGAATGGAAGGAGCTTTACCAGGCCTTTCAAACAGGAGGATTTGGCCGCTTAAAAACGATTTCTAAAAAAGAGCCTGTGGATGAAGGGCTGAAAGAGCGGGTGAAAAGCCTGCGGGAACAGGCAAAAAAACAGGTGGAAACGATCCGGACGGAGCTGTTTAATAAAGAGCCGGAACTATTTCTCGAAGAAGTCAAGGAGATGGCGCCGACCGTATCGACGATCGTCCGGCTGGTAAACGAGTTTTCCTCCAGGTACTGGTCGGCAAAGCTGGAGAAAGCCGCTGTTGATTTCAATGACCTCGAACATTTATGTCTGACGATTTTAGGATCAATGGACGGCACAACAAAGCAATGGGGGCCGAGCCGCGCGGCGAAAGAATTTCAGGAGCATTTTGCGGAAGTGCTGGTGGACGAGTATCAGGATACAAACCTCGTTCAGGAAACGATTTTGTCCTTGTTAACGAAGGGGAACAACCGCTTTATGGTCGGTGATGTCAAGCAAAGCATCTACCGCTTCCGCCTCGCGGAACCGTCGCTGTTTTTAACGAAGTATAAAACGTACCGGAAGGCAGGAGAAGGAGCAGGCTGGCGGATCGATCTTGCGAAAAACTTCCGCAGTCGCTCTGAAATTCTTGATGCAACGAACTTTATTTTTCGCCAGATTATGGACGAGGCTGTCGGTGAAATAGTGTATGATACGGATGCCGAATTAAAGCTCGGAAATCTCGATTACCCGGAACAGGAAGAGATGGAGGCCGTCGTTGCGGTAATCAATAAAGGAACGCCGCTTCAGATACAGGAGCCGGGAGATGAGCAGACGGGGCTGGAAGAGGATCTGGAAACATCGCAGCTGGAGGCCCGGTATCTCATTCAGGAAATCAAAAAGCTGATTAACGCCAAACATCCTGTCTACGATAAAAAATTAAAAGTACTCCGGCCGATAACCTATAGGGATATTGTGATCTTGATGAGATCGATGCCGTGGGCGGCGACGATCATGGATGAATGCAAGCAGGAGGGAATACCGGTTTACGCGGATCTGTCCACCGGTTACTTTGAAGCGGTGGAAATTCAAGTGATGATGTCGCTGCTGAAGGCGATTGACAATCCATATCAGGATATCCCGATCGCTGCTGTCCTGCGTTCGCCGCTGTATCGCTTTGATGAACAGCAACTGGCGCATATACGGATCATGGATCGCCATGGTTCCTACTATGAAGCATTGAAAACAACAGCGGAAGCTTCCCCTGATGAGCAGATCCGTGAAAAGGTAAAAGATTTTTTGCGAAAGCTTGCTAAATGGCGGACAAAAGCAAGGTCGGGAGCATTGTCTGAATTGATCTGGGAACTGTACCGCGAGACCGGGTATTTTGACTACGTTGGCGGTCTGTCCGGCGGAAAACAGCGTCAGGCGAATTTGCGGGCGTTTTATGACCGGGCGAGAGCATACGAATCCACGTCGTTCCGCGGTTTGTTCCGGTTTTTGCGCTTTGTCGAAAGAATGCAGGAGCGGGGCGATGACCTCGGAACGGCAAGAGCCCTCGGAGAACAGGAAGATGTCGTTCGGATCATGACAATTCATAAAAGTAAAGGGCTTGAGTTTCCCGTCGTGTTTGTCGCCGGAGCAAACAAACGGTTTAACACGCAGGATCTTTATGGATCTTACCTGCTTCATAAGGATCTCGGCTTCGGCTCGAAATACATCGATCCAAAGCTCAGGGTTGCGTATCCGTCCCTGCCGCAGCTGGCGATAAAAAAGCGGATGCAGTTGGAAGCGCTGGCGGAAGAAATGCGGGTGTTATATGTCGCCTTGACCAGGGCAAAGGAAAAAATTTATTTGGTCGGAACAGTCAACGAAGCGGACAAGACGCTGGAAAAATGGCAGGAATTCCGCTCGGAACCTCAGTGGCTCCTGCCTGCCGTGGACCGGCAAAAGGGGACGTCCTATTTCGACTGGATCGGCCCCGCAGTTTTCCGGCACCGCTCATCGGAATGGCTGGGTGAAAACGGGACATCGTTCCGGTTCGCTGCCGTAAAAAACGATCCGTCCAAATGGAAGCTGCAAATTGTAGAGCGGGAAACGCTGCAGGAGGAAGAAAAAGCAGCGCAGGTGAAAGAAGAAGAGCTGGAATTATGTATCCGGGAGCTGCGCCCGGTCCCGATATCATCGGATAAACAGCAGGCGGTAAAACAACGGCTGGAGTGGGTTTATCCATTCATGGATGCCACCGTTCACCGCTCCAAGCAAACGGTGAGCGAGCTGAAGCGGGAAATGACGGATGAATACAGCGAAAAGCTGTTCCACGCCGGCTTTCACTCGGCATCTGCGGATCGACCGAAATTTTTGCAGGAAACATCGCTGACAGCAGCGGAACAAGGAACGATACTGCATACGGTGATGCAGCATGTAGCATTGACCGACGCGCCGACAAAAGAAAGCATCTTGCGAAAAATCGATTTGATGGTGGAAAACGAGCTGCTGCTGAAAGAGCAGGCGGAAGCCGTCGATACAGACAGTATTGTCAGGTTTTTCAGTTCCAATCTTGGCGAACGCCTGCTGAAGGCAAGGTGGGTGGAACGGGAAGTTCCGTTCAGCTTGGCGGTCGCCGCCTCAACGGCATATGCCAGCTGGGGGCAGGCGGAAGAGGAAACCGCCCTTGTACAAGGGGTTATTGACTGTGTTTTTGCAGATGAAACAGGGCGCATCGTCCTGCTTGATTACAAAACCGATGCGATTGCGGGAAGATTTCCCGGAGGCTTTGAAGAAGCAAAATCGGTGATGAAAGAGCGCTATGAAATTCAATTGCAGCTGTATTTACAGGCGCTGGAAACGATATGGAAGCAACCGGTGCAAGAAGCCCATCTCTATTTTTTCGACGGCGGGCATGTCTTGACAATGAAGGATGGTGAGTGAGCTTGCGGTTATTGCATACTGCCGATTGGCATATCGGACGGACGCTGGAAGGCAGAGACCGCCTTCCGGAGCACGAACATTTTTTTGACGAGCTGCAGGAAATTGCCGACAGAGAGAAGGTGGATGCGGTTCTTATGGCAGGGGATGTATTTGACTCCGTCAACCCGCCGGCCAGAGGAGAAGAGCTGTTTTATGAAAGCATCGCCCGCCTTTCCGACCGCGGCAACCGACCGCTGATTATCATTGCCGGAAATCATGACCATCCTGACCGACTGGGAGCGGCGCGCTCGCTGATCCGCCAGCAGGGGATAACGATTCTCGGCTATCCGGCGGCAGAAAGTGTGCGGGTCTATTTACCTGCAAGAAATGAATATCTCAATGTTGCGGCGCTTCCCTATCCTTCCGAATCGCGGTTGAAAGAATTTTTTGCGGAAGAAAGCGATGAATTAACCCTTCGCGAAGCGTATGACGAGAGAATTAAGGATATTTTCAGAATGCTGACGAAGAACTTTACCGATAATGAAGTCAATGTGGCAATGAGCCATCTCTTTACTGCAGGGGGCAGCGGCAGCGAATCGGAGCGCCCGATCGAGGTTGGAGGTGCCTATACCGTCCGGGCGGTAAATCTTCCGGATAACGTTCAGTATACGGCATTAGGTCATCTGCACCGGCCGCAGGATATCAAGCGGGCGCCGAAGCCGGCGCGTTATGCTGGCTCCCCGTTAGCGTTAAGCTTTTCAGAAGCCGGTTATACGAAGTCAGTGACGATCGTCGATGTGGAGCCGGGAAAAGCGCCGCTGATGGAAGAGGTGCCGTTGCGCTCAGGAAAGCCACTCGTGCGCTGGAATGCAGAGCATGGTTTGCAGCAAGTATTTCAATGGATGGAGGAGAAAAAAGACCGCAATGCCTGGATTGAGCTGGAAGTGCATCTTGAACACACGCCTTCCATGGAACAAATTCATCATATGAAAAAGGAATATCCAGGCTTGCTGACCATCCGCCCGATATTCCAGGAAGAAACGACGTCCGCCGGGCAGACGGAACGAAATGTTTCCATTGACGAGATGTTTAAACGATTTTATGAGCGCCAAACCGGCGGAGCCGTTCCGGAAGAGGAATTGGTTTCGTTATTCCTGGAGCTTGTCAATGAAGAGGAGGGGGTTGAGCGATGAAACCGATCGAGTTGTCCCTGAAAGGACTTCACAGTTTCAGAGAAAAGCAGACGGTAAATTTCGCTGCCCTTTGCGAAGGCGGAGTTTTTGGCATTTTTGGTCCCACTGGCAGCGGCAAATCCTCGCTGCTCGATGCAATGACCCTCGCGCTTTACGGGAAGGTGGAGCGGGCTAGCAATAATACAAACGGAATTATCAATCATGCCGAAGATACGCTGGCCGTCTCCTTTTCCTTTCAGCTTGGTCACGGGGAGCGGGGAAAGTGTTATATTGTGGAGCGGACGTTCAAACGAAGCGGTGAAACGACAATCAAAACAGCGGTCTCCCGGTTCATCGATATTACCGCCGCTCCGGTCGTCCTTGCCGACAAAGCCGGCGAGGTGACGAAAGCAGTGGAAAATTTGCTTGGGCTTTCCATCGATGACTTCACCCGTGCGGTTGTTCTTCCTCAAGGAAAGTTTTCCGAGTTTCTCTCTTTGAAGGGTACCGAGCGGAGACAGATGCTGCAGCGCCTGTTTCATTTAGAAAAATACGGCGACGAGCTGCTGAGCAAACTGAAAAGCCGTCTGACAACGGTGAAACACGAGAAAGAGCTGGCGGAAAAAGAGCAGCTCGGCTTAGGGGAAGCCTCGCAGGAAGCTTTGCGCCAGGCGGAAGACAGTCTTGCCACCATTACCAAGAAATTGGAGGCGGCAAAGCGGCGTCACGAAGAACTGGAGCAGCAGCTGGAAACGACAAAAACGCTTCGTACATGGCAACGGGAAAAGGAAGCTGCTGCGAAGCGCCTTCGTGAATTGGAAGCAAAAGCGGAAGAAATTCGTAATCTGAAAGCACAGTTGCAACGGGCGAAGGAGGCAGCGGTGCTATTGCCGTTCGCCAGAGAGCTGGAAGAAAGTGAACGTGCCGTAAAACAGTGGACGACAGAGGTGGAAACCCTCGCCGCCATGCTAGAAGGTATTCGCGAGACGGTACAAGCCGCAGAAGAGCAGCAACTGACCGCCAAGCGGAAAAAAGAAGCAGAGGAAGCGCCACTAAGGTTAAAACTGGAAGAGCTGAAAACAATCAAGCGGGAGCAACAGGAAGCCAGGAAGGAAGAGCAGGCGATCGCCGCGTTGGAAAACGACCTTCATTCCCTGGAGGAACAGCTTGGAAACGCGGAAAAGGAAAAACAAAAAGCCCTAACAGAACAACGGCGCTACGAAGCCGGTCAAAACGAGTTGAAAAGCAAGCTGCAGACGTTGCACGTGGCACCGGATTTCAGGAAAACCGTTTATGCGGCAGTGGAGGCAAAGCAAAAGGTCACACAGCATAGCAGCCAAGCCGGCGACATCCGGAAGCAACTGCAGGAAATACGGCAAAAAAACAGGGAAGCCGAAGCAGAGGCAGCGGCGAAAGCCGAGCTTCTTGAACAGCAAAAATTGCAGCTGAAGGAACGGTTTAACCAGCTTTTTCATTGGTATGACCGGCTTTCCGAGGAAGAGCGGGAACTGCAGGCGTTTATCCGGGTGTTGAAGGAAAAACAGCAAGAAGCGGAAAAACAGCAGCAGTTGAATATGGCACATGAATTAAGGGAAGCACTGAGGGATGGAGAGCCGTGCCCTGTTTGCGGATCGACGAGTCATCCACATTCGTTTACAGGACAAGAGAATTCGGAGCGGGAACAACCGGTGTCTTTCTGGATCAACGAAACGGTGGATGAAGCCCAAGCAATGGAGCGGGAAATCGACAAAGGGAAATGGACCCTCAATGACCACTCCGCAAAGTTGAAAGAGTTCATCTGTGAAGACACGGAAGAAATAGCGGTTACAACTGCGGATGTTGAGGAACAGCTTCCGAAGGTGCTTCCATTAAATAGCAAGGAAGGATTACAATCGTATTGGGACAGCAGGAAACAGAAAACAGCAAAGGAATTGGAAGCTGTTTATCATATCGTTAAAAAAATCACTGTGGAAGCAGAGCAGTTTTACCTGTTCAAAGATGAATGGAAAGCATCTTCCCATGCTTTAAACGGTTGGAAGGAACGACTGGATGAAGGGGAGCGAAGCCTTGAGGCTGCTGAAGCTGCCGCCGGTCAGGCTGCGGAAGAATGGCGCCGGCGCTTTCCGGAGCTCCCGTTTGATACTGTGGGGCAGCTGTGGCAGGAGATTCAGGAGAAAGAAGAGCAGGCAGTGGTTCTTCGGGACCGGATTGAAAAAAGTGTCCCGTTTATTGAAGAAAGGCAAAAGCAAGCGGAGGCATGCACCGAAGCGATTCATCGTCTTTCCATGGAGAAAACATCGCTTTCAGCGGAACTTCAGCACCGCCGACGGGAGCTGGAAAACAAACAGCAGCGCATCGCTCTCGCTATCGGAACTGACGATGTGGAAAAAGTCATCGAACTGTGCGAAGGCGAGCTGAAGGCACTGCTTGGGCAAAATAACAGAGCGGAAGCGGCTTATCAAAAGGCGATGCATGAGCTGCAGGAGATGGATAAAAAACATGCGGTTGCCCTCGAATCACGAAAGCATGCAGAGGAACGGTTGAACCGCGGCGAAGCAAATTGGGAGCAGCAAATATCTGGGACAGCGTTTCAGTCCATCGCGGAAGTAAACAAGGCAGGCATGCCGGCGGAAACGATCCGGGAGAAGGAGGCTTCTATAAACAGCTACGCGGAGGAAAAAAAACAGCTCACCACCCAGTACGACAAGTATGACGAATTACTTGACGGAAAAACGCTGACTGAAGAGGACTACCAGCAGGCGGTGGAGGCTGTGCACTCCTCAAAACTGCTGGCGGAACAGCTTGGCATGGAGCGGGGCGGCGTGCTTTCAATGCTCGATGAGATGAAAAAGAAGGTTGCCAGGTATGAAGAGTTGGAACAACGCAGAATCGAACTGGAAAATCAATATCAGCAGTTATTGAAGCTTGAACACGTTTTCCGCGGGAAAGCCTTTGTGGAATACATTGCGGAAGAACAGCTTATTCAAGTAAGCCGCATCGCATCTGATCGTCTTCACGCCTTAACAAAAGGACGCTATGCCATTGAAGTGGATTCGTCAGGAGGATTTATTATCCGCGATGATGCGAACGGCGGAGTGAAGAGGCCGGTATCGACGTTATCCGGTGGAGAGACTTTTCTGACATCGCTGGCGCTTGCTTTGTCACTTTCCGCTTCGATTCAATTAAAGGGAGAACATCCGCTGGAATTTTTCTTCTTGGATGAAGGTTTTGGAACGCTGGATCAGGAACTTTTGGAAACGGTGATATCGGCGCTGGAAAAGCTGCGCACCGATGCCTTGTCCGTGGGAATTATCAGTCATGTTCCCGAGCTGCGTGAGCGGCTGCCGAGAAAACTCGTGGTAACACCGGCTGAATCAGGAGGGCGCGGCAGCAGCGTGGCAATCGAATCGATGTAATTTATTATGGGAGGGAACAATATGGAAGTTTTTGCAGAATTTCTAGCACGCATTGAAAATCCACAACATCGAGCACGAACAGAAGAAGTTTTAGCCTGGATTTCTAAGAAATTCCCACATTTAATACCGGTAATGAAGTGGAATCAGCCGATGTTTTCCGATCACGGCACATTTATTATCGGCTTTAGCGTAGCCAAACATCACCTGGCTGTTGCCCCTGAAAGGGCGGGAATTCATCATTTTTCTAATGAGATTGTGGAGGCTGGCTACGATCACACCAAGGAGCTGATACGTATCCGCTGGGAAAGTCCAGTCGACTTTTCATTACTGGAGAAAATCATCACGTTTAATATTGTCGATAAAGCAGATTGTACAACTTTTTGGCGAAAATAAAAAAACAGGATTACAAAAGCGTAAAAAAACTCTCATGAAAGCTGTGAGATTTTTTTTATTTTCTGAGAAAAAATTAGAAATTAATGGTTGCATCCCGTTCATCTCTGTTATATAATACAAAACATAAGAATAACTGTAGTATAACAATAAGAAGGGAGGAGAGGAAATGGACTGTCAGATGTGCAACGGTAATGGCGATGTGGAATGCTATAAATGTAGCTCTCACAACGGAGCGTCAATGGGTGGAGAAGATCATTCCGACGGCTTGTGCGATCACTGTTATGGAACAGGAGTTGTCAGTTGCTATCATTGCTTTGGAAAAGGAAGTCTTGATTAGGAGGGAATCAAGTTGGAAAAGGTTTATCGATATGCCGTCAAAGGAGAAAAAACAGCTGGCGATGAGCTGATTTTGACAGAAGCAGCATGTGAGTTTTTGGCAGAACTTCACGATGTTTTTCATGAGCGTCAAGCAAAGCTTCTTGAAAAACGGGGCAAAAAACAGAGAGCCATCGATGCGGGGACACTACCCGCCTTTCGGAAGGAGACGGAACACATCCGCCGCGAAAAATGGAAGATTGCCGATATTCCTGATGATATTAAAGATCGTCGGGTGGAAATTACCGGACCTGCGGGAAATAGAAAAATGGTGATCAACGCATTGAATTCCGGAGCAAAAGTGTTTATGGCTGATTTTGAAGATGCGAACTCTCCGACTTGGGAAAATTGCATTCAAGGTCAATTAAATATGTATGATGCAGTGCGCAAGTCAATTAATTTTACTGCGGGAAACGGAAAAAACTACCGGCTGCGTAATGATGCCGCGGTGCTGTTTGTCCGACCGCGAGGCTTACACTTGAAAGAAGAGCATTTTCAAGTGGACGGAACATCGATGTATGCTTCGCTGTTCGACTTTGGCTTATACTTTTTTCATAATGCGACGGAGCTTGTTTCCCGGGGAAGCGGACCGTACTTCTATCTTCCGAAGCTGGAATACTGGGAAGAAGCCGCATACTGGAATGATATATTCATTTACGCGCAGCAAAGGCTTGATTTGAACAACGGCACGATTAAAGCGACTGTGCTGATCGAAACGTTGACGGCGGTGTTTGAAGCCGATGAAATCTTACACGCGCTTCGGGAACACAGCGCCGGCTTAAATTGTGGCAGATGGGACTATATTTTTAGCTATATTAAAAAACTGCATAAGCATGACAAGTATATTTTGCCGGATCGGTCGCAAGTTACTATGACTGTCCACTTTATGAGAGCATATTCTTTGTATGTCATTCAGACTTGCCATCAACGCGGTGCCCATGCGATGGGAGGCATGGCTGCCCAAATTCCGATAAAAAACGATGACCAGAAGAATATCAAGGCATTGCAAAAGGTCCGGGAAGACAAGATCAGGGAGGTGAGGGACGGTCATGACGGCACTTGGGTGGCGCATCCAGGGCTCGTTCCGGTGGCGATGGCTGTGTTCAATGAATATATGCCGGCGGCTAATCAAATTACCAGGCTCCGCAACGATGACGCCGTTCAGGCGGAGGACTTGCTGACGGTGCCAAAAGGCAGCATTACAGAAAAAGGACTGCGGCAAAACATCATCGTCGCCCTGCGGTACATGGAAGCCTGGCTCCGTGGTTACGGGGCGGTGCCGATTTTTCATCTGATGGAAGATGCGGCGACGGCGGAAATTTCACGGACGCAAGTATGGCAGTGGATTAAGCATCCCGACGGAAAGTTGGAAAATGGCCGAAAAATCGATGTAAACCTTGTAAAGCAAATAACCGAAGAAGAACTGCAAATGATAAAAGTAGAAATGAATGAACAATCATTCACAACAGATGAGCTGGAGCGGGCAAAAGCGTTATTCCTGGAAATGATAAGCAGCGATGAACTGGTAGAGTTCATGACGATACCTGCCTATAAACATTTAATAGATAAGGGGAGAGATTCATGTTGAAAAACAAGATAAGGGAATTGGAGAAGGAGTGGCTGTCAGAACGTTGGTACGGCATTGAACGGCCGTATTCAACGGAGGATGTGGTGAAGCTGAGAGGCTCCATTTTTATTGAACATACGCTGGCGAAGACCGGTTCGGAAAAATTCTGGGGGATGGTTAATGAGGAAAATTACGTCCATGCCCTCGGGGCTTTGACCGGCAATCAAGCGGTACAGCAAGTGAAGGCGGGCCTGAAAGCGATTTATTTAAGCGGCTGGCAAGTTGCCGCGGATGCCAACCTGTCCGGTCACATGTACCCGGACCAGAGTCTTTACCCGGCAAACAGCGTTCCTCATGTTGTCAAGCGAATGAACCAGGCGCTTCAGCGGGCCGATCAAATTGAGCACAGCGAAGGCGGAGCAACAAGAGATTGGTTTGTACCGATTGTGGCTGATGCCGAAGCCGGCTTCGGCGGAATGCTAAACGTCTATGAACTGATGAAAGGGATGATCGAGGCGGGCGCCGCCGCGGTGCATTTTGAAGACCAGCTGTCATCGGAAAAAAAATGTGGCCATTTAGGCGGCAAAGTGCTTCTACCGACACAACAGGCAATAAGAAACTTGATTGCCGCACGACTGGCGGCGGATGTCATGGGAGTTCCGACGGTGATCATCGCGAGAACCGATGCCAACGCTGCAAATTTAATAACGAGTGATGTTGATGAATATGATCATCCGTTCATTACCGGCGAACGTACTGCAGAAGGTTTTTTCCGCACGAAAGCCGGACTGGAGCAAGCGATTCACCGTGGATTGGCATATGCTCCTTATGCTGATATGATATGGTGCGAAACGTCGGAGCCAAACGTGGAGGAGGCGCGACGATTTGCCGAAGCAATCCATGAACGGTTCCCGGGAAAGCTGTTGGCGTACAATTGCTCCCCTTCCTTTAACTGGAAGAAAAAATTAGATGATGTTACGATCGCAAGATTCCAGGAGCAGCTTGGGGAAATGGGCTATAAATTTCAATTCGTCACCCTTGCCGGGTTTCACGCTTTAAACCACAGCATGTTCCAACTAGCCAAAGATTATAAGGAAAGCGGGATGAGTGCCTATTCCAGACTGCAGGAGTCGGAATTCATCAGTGAAAAGGATGGTTATACAGCTGCGAAGCACCAACGGGAGGTAGGAACAGGTTATTTCGATTTAGTTTCGACGATTGTATCCGGCGGCACGTCCTCGACGACTGCCTTAAAAGGTTCGACAGAAGAAGAGCAATTCACAACTTGATAACAACAAGAGTGAAAACTGACGGAATAATGCGATAAAACGACGGGAATAATCTCAATTTTGACGGAATTACTGATCAAAGTGACGGGAAAAAGTTAAATATCGGCGGAATGGCGTTTCCAAACGCTGGGAATCGTAGGCCGAAAGCTGTTACGGAGCGCTACCCTCTCTTTTATCATGCATTGATTATAATGTTCATAAAATTGTAACATTTTCATATAAAAAATTTTCTGCGAACGAAAAAGCGTACACATTTTTATGGATAAGTTTTATAATCAATGTGGGAATGATGTAAAGGAGGGGGAACTCAATAATGATCTATCATTTGCTTACCAAAGGGGAATGGGAGAAAGCAAAGAAAGAGGAAGTATATTGGCCGGAATCGTTGGATAAAGAAGGGTTTATCCATTGCTTGACAAAGGATCAGCTTCTGAAAGCAGGAAGCGGGCTTCTTCCAAACGAAGCGGAAGCCGTATTGTTAAAAGTCAATTCACATTTATTGGAGAGCCTTGTCGTATTTGAAGATTTATCAGAGCTTGGGGAAATGTACCCGCATATATACGGTCATATCAATCTCGAGGCCGTTGTTGCTGTATATGAAATGAAACGAAATCAGGAACAGCGGTTTGTTTTTCCGGAAGCGATATAGAGCATGTACTTATAAGGGGGTGTGTCAAAAGGAGATTTTCCTTTTTGGCACACCCCATTTATTCACTTCATCTTTGTTTTTAACTCGATGTATTCATCATATGTCATTTCTTTATCGAATACACCGGTATCTTTGATTTCAATGATGCGATTTGCAATCGACTGATTTAACTGGTGATCATGCGATGTAAAGATGATTGCGCCTTGAAATTGGATCAATCCGTTATTCAACGCAGTAATCGATTCTAAATCAAGGTGGTTCGTCGGATCATCAAGCAGCAAAACATTGGCGCCGCTGAGCATCATTTTTGACAGCATGCAACGTACCTTTTCGCCTCCGGACAATACGCTCGCTTTTTTCTTCGCTTCTTCTCCGGAAAACAGCATCCGTCCTAAAAAACCGCGCAGAAATGTTTCCGTCTGATCTTCAGGGGAAAACTGGCGCAGCCAGTCGACTAAGTTCAATTCACAGCCGTTAAAATATTCGGCGTTATCCTTTGGCAAATAGGACTGCGAGGTGGTGATTCCCCATTTATATGATCCGCTGTCAGGCGCCATCTCACCGGCAAGAATCTTCAGCAATGCCGTTTTCGCGATTTCGTTTGCGCCTACGAGGGCGACTTTGTCATCCTTATTCAAGACGAAGCTCACATTATCGAGCACTTTAACGCCATCGATCGTCTTTGTTAAGCCATCCACCTGAAGCAGGTCATTGCCGATTTCCCGCGCCGGCTTGAAATGAATGTAAGGGTAGCGGCGGGATGATGGCTTGATATCATCCAATTCAATTTTTTCCAGCAATTTTTTCCGTGATGTTGCCTGCTTTGATTTGGAAGCATTGGCGCTGAACCGGGCGATAAATGCTTGCAGCTCCTTGATTTGCTCTTCCTTTTTTTTGTTTTGCTCCTGCGCCATCCGTAAAGCCAACTGACTGGATTCGTACCAAAAATCATAGTTTCCTACATATATCTGGATTTTTCCAAAATCAAGATCGGCGATGTGAGTACAGACTTTGTTCAGGAAGTGGCGGTCATGGGAGACGACAATGACCGTGTTTTCAAATTGAATCAGGAATTCTTCAAGCCACTGGATCGCTTCGATGTCCAAGTGGTTGGTAGGCTCGTCCAGGAGCAGGACATCCGGATTGCCGAATAGCGCCTGTGCGAGCAGCACTTTCACTTTTTCGCCTCCGGACAAATCCGCCATTTTTTTCTGATGCAGCTCTTCATTGATTCCGAGCCCTTTCAGCAGGATCGCCGCATCGGATTCGGCTTCATAGCCGTTCATTTCCGCGAACTCTCCTTCTAACTCCGCCGCTTTCATCCCGTCTTCGTCGGAAAAGTCCGGCTTCATATATATGGCATCTTTTTCTTTCATGACTTGATAAAGTCGTTGATGGCCCATGATAACCACTTCGAGTACAACCTGCTCCTCGTATTCAAAATGGTTTTGCTTTAATACGGCAAGCCTTTGACCAAACGGCATATGAACGTCGCCGGTCTGAGACTCGATTTCCCCGGACAATATTTTTATAAACGTTGATTTCCCTGCTCCGTTGGCGCCGATTAAGCCGTAGCAATTGCCGGGAGTGAACTTAATATTGACATCTTCAAACAGCTTCCGATCACCGAAACGCAAGCTGACATTTGTAACTGTAATCATTACCTATCTCATCCTCTGCATAATAAAGTCTATGAAATTATACCATGTTCGGCAGCCGATGACGAGATTGGAATTTTTCATCACATGCCCATCCTCTCTACATATAAATAAACAGACAGATAAAGTAAGGGGAGGGGAGGAGAAATGTATAGTATCAACCAGGAAGAAATGAAGCAATTTTTAGCTGATTTACAGCATGCAATAAATGGAGAGTACAGTGCCGTGGAGTGTTATGGAAAAATGGCAGGCTTGGCTTCCAATCAGAAGGAGCAGGAGCAAATCCTTGAAATACGGCAGGATGAAAAAAAGCATTTGCAACAGTTTATGCAAATTTATGCGGCGTTGACGGGGAAGCAGTATCAGCCGAAGATAACGGAGGAATGCCCGGCGAATTATCGACTTGCATTGTTGGCAGCCTTTGAAGATGAACAAAACACCACGGATTTTTATCATGAGCTGGCCGATCGGGCTCCGCAGGCACAAATCCGCAAGCTGTTCCGACGGGCGGCGGCCGATGAACAGCATCATGCTGTCTGGTTTTTATCCTATTTAACGATTCGTTAGTGGTGGGGAGGGAGCTTGAGTCCGGTCCGGTTGAACCGTAATCAAAATGACCGGACTCAAATCAAGAGCAATCAAGACTATGAAAGAGTTTGAGTCCGGCCAAACTGAACCGGACTCAAACTGCTAATGCTGAGCATCATGAAGATTGACACTGGCCCTCTTAAGACCATGTAAATTGGATTACGCTTTATTCATAGCTTTTTTCTAAATCATCGACTAAGCTTCCGACATAATTCACAGCAAGCCGGATCGTGTCCGGGTTGGTCATATCGACACCTGCGTGTTTCATCAGCTCCAGCGGCTTCATTGTCCCGCCTGCTTTAAGCACTTCCAGCCAGCGGTCGACAGCAGGCTGACCTTCTTGTTGAATCCGTTTCATTACCGCGGTGGAAGCCGTCAAACCAGCAGAATACGTATATGGATATAAACCCATGTAATAGTGCGGCTGTCTCATCCATGTTAGTCCAGCAAGTTCATCGAGTTCGACAGCATCTCCCCAGAAGCCAGACAAAACTTCTCGCTTTAACCCGGTGAGCGTCGCTGCCGTATGCGGCTTACCTTCCTCGGCATGGGCATATACCCGCCGCTGAAATTCTCCTTCCAGCAGGTGGGTGACAAAGTTGTGGTAATACGTTCCTAAAAACTGCAAAATAATCCAGCGTTTCATTCGCGGCTCCGTCGTCGTTTTCAACAAATGATTCCCGAGGATCAATTCATTCATCGTTGAAGGGGCTTCGATGAAATACATCGACGGTCGGGTGTCGGCAATCCGTTGATGCTTATTCGCCAAATAGAAATGCCCCGCATGGCCCAGCTCGTGCGCCAGAATAAATGCGCCTCGCATCGTATCCTTCCAGGTCATTAAAATAAATGGGTGGGAACCATACGGGCTCGAGCAAAACGCACCGGTCATTTTCCCGATGTTATCAGCGCGGTCTACCCAGCGTTCCGTCAATGCCTGTGTCATGATAGCGCCATATTCCGGACCGAGAAGGGCCAGCGCATCCAATATCAGCTCAGAGGTCTTCTCGAACGTAGTTTCTGGCTGGAAATCCGGATCAAGAGGGGCCTTCAGGTCGCAAAATTTCATTTCGTCCAAGCCGAGGACTTTTTTCTTTAAGCGAGCATATCGCTGCATGTGCGGCGCCAGTTCGTTATAAATGATGTTCAATTGATTTTCATACATCTCTTTCGACACTTTTTGCGGATGCAAAAGCATCACTGTCGCATCATCGTAGTTTCTGATTTTCGCCAGCTCCACATGCTTTTTTATTTCCGTCGCATAGACGGCAGCATATGTATTTTCATACTGCTTCAATGTTTTGGTAAAAGAGGCATATGCGTTCCTTCGTTCCTCCAAATTCGAGGAAAATTCATATTTATCCTCAAACAAGGCGAAAGAAAGGGGCTGCTGTTCTCCCTTTCCGTCAGCAAAGGAGTCGAATACCAAATCATTGGATTTGCTCGTAGAATAAATCCGGTATGGAGCATCGTGAATTTCCCCTAAGGCGGCAAGAATTTTTTCTGATTCCGGAGAAAGGGCGTGCCGTTTTTTCTCTAGCATCGTCTCCAGCGGAATGCGGTAGCGCGCCAATTTTTTCTCTTCCTTAAAATAGCTGTCGATATGTTCTTCAGGAAGGGAAAGAATTTCTGCTTCAATAAAGGAAAGGGAGGCGTTGATCTTAGTGAGTGTTGCACTCATTAACGCATAGTTTGTTTGAGATTCTGGATTAGTTCCGTCTTCCGTCATTTTTAAGTTGGCGTAGGTCGCAACCAGAATCATCTTCTCATTCAGTTTTTCCTGTGCTTCAAGACATAACAACAGCTTTTCAGCACCTTGGGCAAGCGCGCCGTTAAATTGTAAAATATGCTGGGCAGAGTCTTCCAGGTTCGCTAATTCCTTTTTCCAAGCACCTATGGAAGGAAATAAATCCTCCAGCTTCCAAGTGTGTTCGACTTGGACTTCGCTCCGTTTTGTCAATTCAGGCATGTGATCATCTCCTTATACAAAATTATTTCGATAGACGAATTAAAAATAGTATACTACAAATGAGCGAAGGAAAGTAAGATATTTCTTTAAGAGGATGTTCAAAAAGTCCAAGATACAGCGCCTGTGAATCTCATCGCTGCTCGCGACTGCCGCGCTTCGACGTGCTTGTCGCTGTTGTGTCCTTCTTTTGAACACAACCTTTAATAGCAAGGATAAAATGAAATGTTTCAAGTCCACTGGCATAAAATAGCTTCCTGAATTGAAAACTAATATCATTACATTACAATAGCTGGTTGAAGGTGAAAGATCATTGTGAAAGTTCCTCATATGGCGTTGCTGTACAATACGACATTTTGCCGCAGCTGCTTTTTCGTCCTGTGGTTATTAAGCATTATTCTCAATGCGTACGTTCTGGAAGATCATCCGCTTTACGTGCTGTTTATTTTAACGGTGATATTTGGCGGACTCGGTTACTATAATCAGCCGAAAAATGTCATCGCAGGGTTGGGAGTACTCGTCGTCATGTCTCGAATCATCCTCATTCCGGACTCACCGATGAATTACTTCGCACACTTCATCACCTATACGACGATCATGCTGATTTCCGTAGAGTTAATGAAGAATTATCGGCAAACGAAGGAAAGCAGCATTGAATTAGTTCTAGCTTTGGCGAATTCGTTAGATTCCCGCGATTCTTATACCGGCACACATTCCAAAAACGTCGCCAAATACGCGTATATGATTGCGAAGGAAATGTCGTTGCCACAGACCAAATGCGATGATATTTATACGGGCGGCTTGCTGCACGATATCGGTAAAATAGGCATTCCTGAACATCTGCTAACCAAAAATGGAAAATTGACCGCGGAAGAGTACAAAGTCATTCAGCAGCACACAGTCATCGGCTACGACACTATCAAGCATATCAGCAGCTTTCGAGATGCCGGCATATTGGACATGGTCCGCCACCATCATGAACGCTTTGACGGAAAAGGCTATCCGGATGGACTGAAAGGAAGGAACATCCCGTTGGCGGCGAGAATCATAGCTCTTGCGGACGCGTTTGATGCAATGACTTCCCGCCGTCTTTACAGGGGGAGGCTGGAATGGGACGAGATCCTGCACGAGATCAAGGCAAACAAGGGAACACAGTTTGATCCTGAGGCAACCGTTAGCTTCATGTCGATGTTAAAGCGGGAGGGAGCAAGTCTCATTTTTCGTCAAGAGGATGTAAAAAATGAGGTGACAGTTCCCCGACGAAAGTAAAGGAACAGATTACAAAAAAACAGCCCCCGATCCCGTACATAACTGCCGCGATCTGCAGGAGACTGTTTTTCATTGCAAGAGTATGTTCAAAAAGATGAAAGCAGTTTTTTTGGACAACTGCTACAAAAAGAATAGGGAAGCAAAAACGCCGACAACGCCGATGATTGCCATAGCATAAACTGGTTTTACCGGCATTTCGCCATTTTTCTCCATCGCTCGGCCAAACATGAAAAATACGATTGGATGTACTAAAAACGGCATGGAGAAGATAAACGGAATTAAGGAAGCTGCTTCTGCCCCGAACATTTCTCCCTGAATGGCTGCGAACAAACCAAAGTGAGAAATGGCGCTTGATTGAGCCATTGCGGCGTAGCCCATCGGCATTGCACTTAAGCTGAGCAGCGCCAGTCCGCCGAAGACGGCGCAAATTTGCCAACCGAAAGAAAATTGCATTAACGCATTAACTTCTTTGCGGTCATTGCCGTCAGCTTTCCGCATATTGATCAACGAATAAATAGTCAGAACAATGCCAATAAGAACAAGAATTGCGGAAGGAAGCAGCCACAGTTGGCCGCGGTCGGCGCTGACAGCGAGAATCGAGAATACAAAAATATGACCGAAAAACGGAATATTAATCATGATTGGTGCTCGATTTGCCGCTGTTTTGCCAAAATCTCCTGCGGTGCAAGCCCCCGTCAGCCCCGAGTGGGACAAGGCGCCGGCCATCCCCGGTGCGAGATTTCGGGTGTTTGCTGTTTTTGCAAAATACATTAAGAGGCCGATGCCGCCAAACATCCACATTAACTGTCCGAAAAATCCATATGCCAACACGGAGTTCATTCCTTCTATGGCGAACGCTTCCCCGATACGTGAACCGCCTACCATAAAGTTTCCAGCCAGTACAATCGGAATCCCGGCAAATAACAACGCACGGATCGTCGGTCCGAATACCCACTGATAAAAGACGGCTCCCAGTCCGGCGGAGAGCATCATCGCAAAGAAAATTTGCGGCAGGGCGATGAGGGGACGGACTGCATCTGCAATATGAAAGGAAATGAATAATACAAAGACGATAAACAAGATTTCGACGAGTCCTTTGCCAATATACTGACGTTTATTTGTAATTCTTGCTTTATTGTCAATGAAAATGATCGACCCGATTAATCCGATATAGGCAATTAACGGATAATAACTGCCTAGCGCAGTTTCATTTCCGGAGGAAATGATTAGTTTCGAAAGTCCCTCCATTCCGAACAGCAAAAAGAAGGCGCGAATAATAAAAATAAATTGCGTCCTTGTCGTACCGAGCATCGTTTCTTCTGCCGACGGCACGATGATATCCTCGGTTTCCATTTCTTTATTGCCCAAAATTTTCCTTAACTCCTGCCCGCCGACAAAAAACGATACGATCAGGGCAATGATGGTTGTATTTGCCATCATATTAACGAATGGAAATTCCGCCAATCCTGGAGTGGCGACATCGCTCAAAACGAGGATGTAACCTAGAGACAAGCCGAAAATGACAATAATCAGAATCGGCGAGTATCTCGTACCCGCAACGATCGTACGCGATATCAGCACCATTGGAATCAAGAAAAACAAGATGATCCAAAACTGATTTAACAACTGCAAGTGCGTAATCTGTTCAATGACATCCATTATGTATTTCTCCTTCTCAAAAGATATTCATTATTTTGTTCACAAAGCTTTATAATATCCCATCCTCGCCTTCACGTAAATAGGATTTCCGTCAAATGTATTACAATTTGCCAAACTTTAATCCTTAACTGTCTTAAGGGTTATAGCCCCCACCTCAACGCGTAGCGTAGTTGGGAACTTTTAATCAGGTGGAGTCGAGACGCCATCTGATTTCTCGATGTTTCAGCTTGCTGAAACGAGTTCGCTGCCCCTGCTCGCAAGAAATCGACGCTTCTGAAAGGGGAAATATTTTTTCCTGGGCTGACAAGCGCTTCCCAACCTGACCTGAGTACTTCTACTCAGCAGTAGATAGTGTTTTTTCTTAGAATCAATCGCAATACAATTGACACTTTCTTCAGGTCATCATATACTAAATCTATTAATTCCGATTAAAATAATAAGAATTATAGTGTTTGTTCAAAAAGGAGGACGTCACAGCGGCAAGAAGGTCTAGGCGCTACAGGCTCGAGCTGCGAAGCGTACAAGGGACGTACGTGAGCAGCGCAGAGACAAGGCAACCGCTGTTTCCCGCACTTTTTGAACATCATCCTATAGATCATTGCAATGATGAGGGGGATCAATCCATGGGGCGTGTGGACATTGCAAATGTCAAAAAAACATTTGAAAACAAAGAAAATGCTTCCTCGTTTACTGTATTCGAAAACGTGGATTTAACTGTTGAACCCGGAGAATTCGTCTCCCTTCTCGGACCGTCGGGCTGCGGTAAATCGACGCTGCTTAATATTGTTGCCGGCTTGGATCGGGCAACGGCCGGCAAAGTGCAGGTCGGGGAGCGAATCGTAAAAGAACCAGGCTCAGATCGTGGGGTCGTTTTCCAAGAGGCGGCGCTAATGCCATGGCTCACGGCTGTGGAAAACGTGGCTTTCGCGATTCGCAAAAAAATGAAAAAAACGGAAGCGACAGAACGGGCTAAAGAATTTTTGAAGCTCGTTCATCTCAGCAAATTTGTGGATGCTTATCCCCATGAATTATCTGGGGGCATGAAGCAGCGGGTGGCCATTGCTCGGGCATTGGCGATGGATCCTGAAATTTTACTGATGGACGAACCGTTCGGCGCGTTGGATGAACAAACGCGAACGATGCTTCATCGGGAAGTGCAGTTCATCTGGGAGGAAACGAGAAAAACGATTATTTTTGTCACGCACAACATCAGAGAAGCGATTATGCTATCGGATCGAATTGTGCTTATGGGAACTCGTCCGGGAGGCATCAGAAAAATTTTTCCGGTAAATTTTCCAAGACCGAGAACACCATCCTCACAGGAGTTTACGAAACTGGAAGCGGAAATAATGGAAATTCTCGGCGGAGAAATTGAAAAGGTTATGAGGGAGGAAATGGGTGATGACTTCCATTCTAAGAAGGCTTCTCTTCTTTACAGCACTCATCGCGACATGGGAGATAATATATAGGCTGAATCTCGAATATGAGTTCCGTTCGGCCACCTTCTTTCCATCCCCGTTCGGCGCGGTTGAACAACTATATATCGGGCTGTTTGACACCGGCATTCTAGCCGTGGCTCTCTGGGAAAGTATTCAAAGGATTGCGGTAGGCTTTGCATTGGCAGTCATTATCGGTTCCTTCCTGGGGATTTTAATCGGCATTTCCAAGCTTGCTGATGAAACGATCGGAACGCTTGTCATTGCTTTGCAGTCCGTTCCTAGTATCGTTTGGCTGCCAATTGCACTCATCATTTTTCAGGGCGGTCCTTCGGCAATTATTTTTGTCGTTGTCCTCGGCGGCACCTGGGCAATGACGATGAACATGAGAATGGGGATGAAGAACGTACAGCCGATTTTAATACGCGCAGCCCGGACAATGGGATATAAGCGCCATGAATTGATTTGGAAAGTGATGCTGCCGGCATCCGTGCCATCCGCATTAACCGGGGCGCGGCTGGCCTGGGCCTTTGGCTGGCGGGCATTAATGGCGGCGGAATTGATCGGCCGCGGCGGATTGGGAAGAACATTAATGGACGCGAAAGATTTCTTTAATATGGATCTCGTCGTCGCGATCATGATTATCATTTCAGCCATCGGCTTGATTGTCGAATATTTTGTTTTTAGTAAAGTGGAAAAAAGAGTGTTATCTCGCTGGGGATTAAATAAATCATCTTATTAATGAATTGCCAGCTTTCAATAAGAAAATCAAGGGAGGAAAAACAACAAGATGACAAAATCTGTCCAATTATTTTTTGCATTGTCGGCATTATTTATCATTTCTGCATGTGGAGAAGGCGAGCAGGGAGACGCTGCCGCTTCAGGAGAAAATCAAGAACAGAAAGGCGAGATCACGATCGGCTATTTTCCTAATCTGGATCATGCTGCGGGCATTGTCGGTAAAGAGAAGGGGTATTTTGAAGAAGAAATCACCGATTACAATGTGGAATTCAAACATTTCCCGAACGGCAATGACTTTATTGCCGATTTGGACACCGGAAGCATTCAGTTAGGTTATGTTGGTCCGGGCCCCGCCATCAATTACTTTCTCAGCGGCGGGGATGTCGTCGTCATCGGCGCGGCTGCAAACGGAGCAACGCTGATCGTTTCCCGAGAAGATTCAGGGATTCTGACACTGGAAGATTTTGACGGCGGTTCTTTCTGCACTCCGGGTAACGGCTGCACTCACAATGTTCAGCTGGAAATCATGCTGCAGGATATTGGCCTGCAATCAAACCGCCTTGGCGGAACTGTGGAGCATCAGTCAAGAATTGATCCCGCAAACATGGTGGTCATGTTTGAACAAGGTCAAATCGATGCTGCGGCAGCACCGGAGCCTTGGGGAACATTGCTGGTGGAAGAATACAATGCAAATGTCGTTGCGGAATGGAATGAAGTATTTTTAGGTGAAGAGTTGGCAAGCGTTGTCGTTGTTACAACAAATGAATTTTTAGCAAATCATCCTGATGTAGTGGAGCAGGCGCTCCGCGCGCATAAGCGTGCCGTTGATTTTACGCAAGAGAACACGGAAGATACCTTGAATACTGTGAATGACCTTATTTTTGATTTGACACAAAGCCGTCTGCCGGAACACGTGCTTGAGAAAGCCTGGGAGCGAATGGTGATTACAACCGAAACCCACGGAGAAGCACTGCAGGCGTGGGCCGACGCATCCTATGAACTGAAATTTATGGATAGCGAGCCAAACCTGGACGGCTTTGTCGACACATCGATATTAGATGGCATATTAGCGGAATAACTTAGATTGGCCATTGTTTCAAAATCATACAAACTTTGTAAAAGCCGCCGATTCGTATAGAAGAATCGGCGGCTTTGCCCCAATTGTCGATCACTTCATATTAAGCATAAGATACATTAGCTTTTTGGTTTGTCCCGCTGCTGAACAATCCACAAAATACACATAATTGCATTAAAAATATAATTAACTTGTAAAGTGTAATGATAGTGAGCTATTACGGCAAAGGGTGAAAAGAAAAACGTCGTTTTCAATTAGTGATAATGTCAAGGAAAAATTGTCGGCATTTTGACGCACGCGAATGTCATGTCGATTCTCGATGAAAAGTTATTTCGCTGCTGATTCGCTGTTGTACCGTCATGGCAGTGAAAAGGCAGCCAAATTTATCTCAATCAGGCAGCAAAGGGCGCTGTAACAAAATAGACACATTGAAAACGGTGTCAACTGCAAATGTGAAAGACTTCACAAATATGTCAAACAATTTAACAGAAAATCAGATTATAATAAGGGTGTGAAAGGATAACCAAAATTTTATACTAAAAAATATGTTAATAGTGTGTGTTCAAAAAGGAGGACATCACAGCGATAAGAAGGTCGAGGCGCGACCGGCTCGAGCTGCGAAGTGTACTAAGGAAACGTACGTGTGCAGCAGAGAGGCGACGCAAGGATGACATTCGCAGGCGCTGTTTCCCGGACTTTTTGAACATCCTCAAATAGATAAAGTATAGAAGGTTATCCCAGTGCAATCATACAATTGTATGTGAAATGATGAGCAAACATGAAACTTAGGAGGTTATCACATGGCTACCAAAGAAAAAGAAGTAAAAAATGTGAATGCTGTTACTGACATGGTGAACGAATTAGTTCAAAATGCGCAAAAAGCCCATCAAGAATTTCTCAACTATGATCAAGAAAAAATCGATAAAATTGTACAGGAAATGGCATTGGCTGGCCTGGATCAGCACATGCCGCTGGCAAAAATGGCCGTCGAAGAAACAAAACGAGGCGTTTACGAAGACAAAATCATCAAAAACATTTTTGCGACAGAATATATTTACAACGCCATTAAATATAACAAAACTGTCGGAGTCATCTCTGAAAACGAACACGAAGAAATGATTGAAATTGCCGAGCCTGTCGGCGTCGTTGCCGGGGTTACACCTGTTACCAACCCGACATCAACGACGATGTTCAAAATTCTAATTTCCATTAAAACGAGAAACCCGATTGTTTTCGCTTTCCATCCGTCCGCACAAAATTGCAGTGCGAAAGCAGCCGACATCTTGTATGAAGCAGCTGTTAAAGCAGGGGCACCGAAGCATTGTATTCAATACATTAAGGTACCTTCCATCGAAGCAACACAGCAATTGATGAACCACCCGGGTGTAGCCGTTGTTTTAGCAACCGGCGGAGCCGGAATGGTAAAGTCTGCTTACTCTACAGGAAAACCAGCCCTTGGAGTCGGACCGGGAAATGTACCTTGTTATATTGAAAAAACTGCGAATGTGAAGCAAGCGGTAAACGATCTGATTCTTTCCAAAACATTCGACAACGGTATGATTTGTGCTTCCGAACAAGCGGTTATCATTGATAAAGAAATCTATAATGAAACAAAACAAGAGTTAATTAGTAACAAATGTCATTTTTTAACAACAGATGAGATTAAGAAACTGGAAAACTATGTTTTTCCTGGAAGCGGCGATGGCAAAGCTTGCGCGCTTAACGCAGATATTGTCGGAAAACCAGCAGCAGAGATTGCTAAAATGGCCGGCATCAACGTTGCTCCTGAAACAAAAATCTTAATTGCTGAATTAAAAGGTGTTGGTTACGAGTACCCGCTTTCACGTGAAAAATTAAGTCCGGTTCTTGCTTGCTATAAAGTTTCAAGCACGGAGGAGGGCTTCCAGCGCGCCAATGAAATGCTGGAACTTGGCGGACTAGGTCACTCAGCTGTTATTCATACAAATGACGACGACATTATGACGCAATTCGGTATTCGCATGAGAGCAGGAAGAATTATCAATAACAGCCCGTCTTCTCAAGGAGCAATCGGTGACATCTACAACGGATACTTGCCGTCATTAACTTTAGGTTGCGGATCTTATGGAAGAAACTCTGTCTCTCAAAACGTTGGAACAGTAAATTTAGTAAACTTCAAAAAGATAGGAAAGAGAAGAAACAATATGCAATGGTTTAAAATTCCGCCAAAGGTGTATTTCGAAAAGAACGCAACACAATATTTAGCGAAGATGCCTAATATTTCAAGAGCGCTTATCGTCACTGATCCGATCATGATGAAGATGGGCTATGTGGACAAAGTTGTCTACTATCTTAACAAGCGTGAGGAGCCTATTCAATATGAGATTTTCTCTGATGTTGAACCGGATCCATCCATCGAGACTGTCATGGCTGGTGCTGAAATGATGCGCAAGTTTGAGCCTGATGTCATCATCGCGCTCGGCGGTGGTTCACCGATGGACGCTGCTAAAGGAATGTGGCTGTTCTACGAGCATCCGGAAATTGAATTCCACGGTATCAAGCAGAAGTTCTTAGACATCCGTAAGCGTGTATTCAAATATCCGAAGCTTGGAAGAAAAGCTCAATTTGTGGGAATTCCGACAACCTCCGGAACAGGTTCTGAAGTAACTTCGTTCTCTGTTATTACTGATAAATCATCGGGAACGAAATATCCTTTAGCAGACTATGAGTTGACTCCGGACGTGGCGATCATCGATCCGACGTATGTCAAATCTGTGCCTAAAGGGGTTACCGCCGATACTGGAATGGACGTATTAACACATGCTATCGAGGCGTACGTTTCCGTTATGGCAAATGATTATACTGACGGACTGGCGATGAAAGCGATCCAACTTGTTTTTGAATATTTACCGAAGGCATACGAAAACGGCAGCGACGAGCTTGCACGTGAAAAAATGCATAACGCATCAACGATTGCCGGTATGGCGTTTGCCAATGCGTTCCTTGGAATCAACCATAGTTTAGCGCATAAGCTTGGTGCTGAATTCCACATTGCTCACGGACGCGCAAACACGATCCTGATGCCGCATGTGATTCGTTACAATGCGACAAAACCGACGAAATTTACAGCCTTCCCTAAATATGGTCACTTTAAAGCCGATGAGCGCTATGCAGAGATTGCGAAAATGCTCGGCTTGCCTGCCAAGACGACAGAAGAAGGCGTAGAAAGCTTGGCACAAGCGATTATCAAGCTGGCGAAACGCTTGGATATCCCAATGAGTATTGCCGATTGCGGGATTGCGAAAAAAGATTTCGATGCGAAAGTGGATATGCTTGCCGACCGCGCATTCGAAGATCAATGTACAACTGCCAATCCGAAATTACCGTTAGTTACGGAACTGGCTGATATTTACCGCAAAGCTTACAAAGGCGTTTAATAATAAATAATAAGGAGCGGTTCCAAATGGAACTGCTCCTTATTATTTATTTCACACCCCATGTCCCGCACAATTTTGTGAATAAAATCGTGTAGGAAGCTGGTTAATATAGAAGAAGAGCCGATCGCATTAGTCTATAGAACATTACACAAGTTACGGCAAAGTACTTCGTTAATTCCGTTAATAAGGAAATGGTGAAACGAAATGACCGGAAAGCCGTACATATGGTAAGGGGGGGACGAAAGTGTATACAGATTTCAATGCCAGTTTAAGGCAGATAAAAGAAAAATGCCGAAAGCAACAAAAGTGGCAAGAGTGCTTGATCAGAGCAGAGAGGCAGTTGCAGGAGGCCAATGATAAAGCGAGGCGCCTGTCTTTACAGCTCAATAAAGAAAAGAAAGACGTGGAACGGCTCGAATCATTCAGCTTATCAAATTTATTTTATACCGTAACAGGAAGAAAGCTTGAGAAATTGGATAAAGAAAAACAGGAAGCTGCCGCCGCACATTTGAAATACAGGGAAGCAAAAGCAACGACAAAGGATCTGGAAGCAGAAGTCAAAGAATACGCACAACTGCTTGCATCCGTTCGCGGCTGTGAAGAAGAATACGCATCGATTCTGAAAGAAAAAGAGCGGCTGATTTACAGCGAGGATTCCTATTGGAGCCAGGAATTATATGAGTTGACAGAGCGGGAAGCGGAAGTGGAGCTTACATTAAAGGAATATGATGAAGCGATCCGTGCCGGCGAGGCAGCGAGAGATGGTCTGTATCATGCACAGGAATCACTGAATTCAGCCAAAAGCTGGTCCACCTTCGATATGATCGGCGGAGGAATGATCTCCACCGCGATAAAGCATAGCCGAATCGATGATGCGAAGGCATCCATTCATGATGTACAGCAGGAGTTAAGGCATTTCCAGGAAGAATTACTTGATATAAAAGAGCAGTTTCAAGCAGATATAGAAATCGGCGGTTTTTTGACCTTCGCCGACTATTTCTTTGACGGTATCATCGTTGACTGGGCAGTCCATGGAAAAATATCGGAATCCCATAAACAAGTCTCAGAAGTACTTGATCAGGTAAACGACCTGTTAAACAAGCTCACCGACCAATCTCATCATCTGCAGTTTGATCTCGACGCTCTGCAGCAACAGCGAAATAAAATGATAGAAAATATTTAAAAGTTCACACCCCATGTCCCGCACAATTTTGTGAACAAGAGTTAGGAAGGTGCTGGTCGATATGAAGGACAATTGTTGTTACGTGTTTGTATATGGAACATTAAGAAGAGGGGAAGCAAACCACGATTTATTGTCGCCTGCGACACTCATTGCCTCACAGGCATGGGTAACCGGGGAATTATTCGATACCGGGGAAGGCTATCCGGCAATGGTGGACAGCAGTGACGAAAGCAGCGAAGTTTACGGGGAGATATATGAAGTGAATAACGAGCAATTAACGGCATTGGATGTTCTGGAAGGATATGCCCCTGCCGGTACAAATCATTTATATGAACGAAAAAAACGTATGATTTATACTGACAAACAAGCTGTTGAAGCATATGTATATATTATTGCCCAAGAAAACCAGCACATGCTTGCAAGGAAAATTGCCTGCGGCGACTGGAGAATCCACCGCTGGTTGAAAATGCAGCCGGAACGTTTCTTCTATTTTGCTTACGGGTCGTGCATGGACAACGAACGTTTTATGACAGACGGCGTAGCTGAAATGTTCACCGATATCATTGGATGTTCTGCGGCAAAAGGATATGATTTCTGCTTTTCCCGCCATTCTGACGACGGAGGCAGGGCCGATATCAAGGAAGGAGACGGTACTGTGGAAGGAGTGATGTACTTGCTGCCCTTTGCAGCGGCAGAATATCTATATAAAAGGGAAGGGGTTAACGCAAATGTGTATCGACCGGCGTTATTGGAGCTGCCGATCAACGAGACATCCGTTGAAGCTTTGACCTTTACGGTAAAAAACAAGCAGCCAGACCTTGCGCCGCCGGATCATTACGCCATCGAGATATTGCGCGGAGCAAGCCGCCATCTATCGTCCGCTTATTATGAGTTTCTCAAGCAGTACTTTCTTCGCTTAGGTGTCAACGTTCAGCAGTTGGAAAAACAACTGTGATCTCGTCATGAAAAAGGAGCGTTGCAGAAATGACATCGCTGTTTATTTTATGTGCCATTCTGATTTTTTCTCAGCTGCTGTTTGCCCTGTGGGCTCAATATCAGGAGACCTCCTACCGCTGGCTGAAGTATTTGTTTTCCGCTTTTGTTCTCCTGACAGGTTTCATCTGTGTTTCCCTCAGCTTTGTTGGGAATTCATGGCAGGAAACGAGTTTTGCCAGCATTGGTGTGACAATGATTGTCACGACATTATTGACGGTGCCGCTGATCAAATTGCTCTTCAGCCGCTTGCCGCTGTCGAAAAAACAATCCAATTAACAGAAAAGATGGCTGAAAAAAGTTATTGTTCAGTACTCCCGGGGAAGTTTTAAAAGGAAAAAACCTTTTGAGACTTCCCGCCCTCGTTTTTGCGGAGAAAATTGACGCAGACGGTGAAACGTGTGAAAATAGAGTGGCTGAAGAAAAGGAGTGATCGTTTTGATTGATTTAATCGAGAAATACACGCCGAAAATGATTGCGTTTTTTACGGTGCTCGTTGTTATATATGGCGCATTCAGTATCATGCTTTCCCAGGAAACGACGTTGGGCTTTAAACTGCTCGCGATTATCTGCTACAGCGCTCTTGTAGTGGTTCTAATGTATCTTTACTTTAAAGTATTATCCAGATTTATTGCCTGGATGAAAAAATAGTATGCGGAAATGGAAGCCATTTATCGCGGATGTTCAAACCGTCAGGAAAACAGCTGAATCTTTTTGTTGTGTTCCCGCCGCTGCTCGCGATAACTAGTGCGCGCTTGGCTGCCGGCGACCCGACGGCAGACGGGCTGCGCCTGCTGTTATCCTCCTTGTTTTGAACACATGCTTTCAGAAGTAAGCCGATTTCTTGAGTTTCAGTTACGGTCATTTTATAATTCATACTAAACATATATGAATTGAGGTGCTGAGATGTCGGAAATTCCTGTTACCCTTGTCAAAGCAAATCAGGCGATGCTGGTCATCTTGACGTCGGCTTCGATTATATTGCAAAGCAGTATCCTTGTTGCGGTGACACTGATGTTCATTGGAATATCGTTGGTTTTTGGTCCCAAAGCAAATCTCGCCATCTTTGCCGCAAAAAAAATCACGAAAAAGGACTTGTCCACAGAACCAAAAGAATCTGCTGTCTTGCTCCGTTTTAATCAAAGTATTGCTGCCGGCTTATTGACCGTTGCGCTTATTGTGCTGATTACTGTGAAGCATTGGAGCGCGTGGATATTTGTTGGGATGGTGACGATCGCTGCCACGGTGGCGCTAATGGGATTTTGTGTCGGCTGCTTTCTGTTCTATCAATGGAAAAAATGGAATCATAAACTATCCTCAAAGTGAAGCTGTGTTAGTGATTCTATAAGAGCGTGTTCAAAAGGGCAATGGTTCCGCACGATGCGCCCAATTCCGCCTAAGTGCTGCCCACATCCTATGGGCAACGGCGGAATGTCGCCATCCTCCAATTCCGCTTAAGTACCACTCACGTCCTGTGAGTAACAGCGGAATGTCGTCATCCTGACTCTGAGAAAACCACTCACAGCCGACCTGAAAAGAATGCATCGGCTCCACTCATTGCTTCGTGCTTGTTCAAAAAGATAAAAACCGATCTTTTTGAACAAACACTATAAGTGGAATACTATTTTCAGCGCCTGCTGTGTTAAACTAAACGTTTCCCGCCGGCAATTTTTCGACGCACAGAAACGGATCAAAAACAACAGTTTTTAACAGGGCAAATAATACGAAAGAGAGCTTCAAAGCTAAGAAACGCCTTTGGGATGCTCTCTTTTCATCTGGCTCTTTGCTAAAAAATGTTGCTGTGCGCTATGCAATCGTTAACTAAACGGTGCTTTGTTCTTCACGGTTTGCTGTGAAGGGGTCGCAGTCGCAACCAAGTTTAGGAAAGCAGCCGGTCATTAATGAAAAACATGACGACTGTCTTGGTTTTCACAAAAAAAAATGCTTCCATTTGTACCTTTTGTTTAAATGGCTGCTGGGGACAACTACCGCAGACAATCGACAGCACTTATTTGGTCAATGCTTTTAACAGCTTTGCTTTCCCCTCTGGACTCAGGACGAGCTTCCCGTCCAAAAACACTTCATTTTGGTTGGTGATTTCCCCGGTTACATCACAGGCCATGTTCGCCTGATATTTTTTCAGGATGATTTTTTCATTTTCCACATAAATTTCGATTGGATCTTTAATGTTAATGTTCAGCGTTCTCCTCAGCTCCATTGGGATAACAATTCTCCCTAATTCATCAACCTTGCGTACAATTCCGATACTTTTCATAGTAACATCTCCTTTAAATTAGAATAAATCTAGTAAAATATTAACATAAATAGTACCGGAATACTACCAAAAAGCGTAAATTCTACATTTTTGACAATTTTTTAGCAGGTTACAAGATAACCGGTTTTAAACGAGTTTATCATTGAAGTATTGATCACTTAGGTCTTGACCTTTCTCAGGAAAATAACAAGACGCAAAAATATCCGTAAAAAGATACATGCTTTTTACAGAAGAATACAAACTATGTAAGAAAGTAAAGACGACAAAAACAAGTGGAGGTATGCAATGATGAAGAAGACGCTTTTGCTGTTGTTCGCCATGCTGTTCCTGTTGCCGATGACGAATGCAAATGCGCAGATCAAGTTTTTCAACGAGCCGCCGTTTGAGCATTATAAAGTATCAAAAGGGGATTCATTCTGGTTTATCGGCCAACGGTACAATGTGGATTATCGCGAACTGATGCGGCTGAATCCGGAGATTGATCCTTATAATATGCAAGTCGGCGAAGTGATACGATTAAAGGCTGCTGCCGAGCATCATACTCAGTTTGAAGATCAGGTCGTTCAACTGGTGAACAGGGAACGCGCAAACAGAGGCTTAGGGGCGTTAAACCACCGTGCCGACGTGAAAAATGTGGCTCACAAAAAGGCGGAAGATATGATCAATTCCAATTATTTTTCCCATACGAGCCCGAACTATGGTTCGCCGTTCGATATGTTGAGAACCTTCGGCATCAGCTATCAGTCGGCGGCCGAAAATATCGCTAAAGGACAAACCACGCCGGAGCAAGTGATGAATTCCTGGATGAATTCCAGCGGTCACCGGCAGAACATTTTGAATGGGAGCTTCGATGCCATCGGTGTCGGCTTTTATCGGGGAGCATGGGTGCAAATTTTCATCAAGTCAAGATGATGGGAGCACAGAGTGAACTCGTGTCAGCAAGCTGAAGCATCGGGGAATCAGATGGGAAGTCTACCCCACCTGATTGACACATCCCATCTACGCTTACGTTTAGAGGTGGGGTCTTAATCCTAAAGAAAAATATAAATAAAACAAGAGCGATCCTGGGGGTGTCTCAGAAGGGTGGTTTTTCCCTTTTGAGACACCCCCGAAGCCATTGCATCTTTTTCAGGAGCCGATAGGAGTGGTTTTTTCCTATCGAGCGTGCAGCGACGAGCCGAGCTACGATGCCTTTCCCATCGAGTTGTCTCGACGGATAGTCATCTTAGCTGCGCTTGCAGAGGAAGAGACAAGCACGGAGCCATTGCCCTCATTAAAAAAATAGTTTCGCTTTTGACACAGCCCCTTCATGATGAAAATGCAAAGTAAAAATTGAAAAGTTGTCTCCCGTTTCTTTTAATGATGAGCATCAAAATAATGAACCTGGAAAGCTGCCTAACTGCAGCGTTTCCACAATGCTTTTAAATCCAGTATAACGGCAGGGGAAAGTATGGACATTCTTTTTATCGCGTTGTTTTTTATCAATATGCTGCTGGCGGGAATCCTGATTTTTTTTGAACGCAGGGACGTAAGCGCAACCTGGGCGTGGATGCTGATTATGTTTTTTGTCCCGTTTCTCGGTTTTATCATTTATTTGTTTCTCGGACAGAATCTTACAAGGAGACATTTATTCGACTGGGAAGGAATCCGCAAAATCGGCATCGAGGATCGCATTTCAGTACAAATCACCCAGTTGAAAAACGAGACGGACATCTTTGACATCCCGCAAGTCAACGAGTACCGGGATTTAATATACATGCATTTAGTCAACAATGAATCAATTTTGACCTGCGGAAACACGATAGAAATCCTCTCTGACGGAGAAGAGAAGTTTGACCGGCTGTTAACAGACATTCATGAAGCTACCGATCATATCCATATTCAGTACTATATTTTTAAAAATGACGGGTTGGGCGGTGAAATCATTAAAGCCTTAACCGCGAAGGCAGCGGCAGGAATTAAGGTTCGGGTGCTGTATGATGAACTCGGCTCACGGAAATTGACGAGAAAGGACTTCGCATCATTGACGGCTTACGGCGGAGAAATTGGCGTCTTTTTTCCGTCCAAGCTGGCGCTGATCAACCTTCGGCTCAACTACAGAAACCATCGCAAGCTTGTGAATATAGACGGAAAAATCGGCTATGTCGGCGGCTTTAATATCGGTGATGAATATTTAGGGTTAAAGGAGAAGTTCGGCTATTGGCGTGACACGCATTTCCGGATTGAAGGTCCGGCGGTTGATGCGATCCAGACGAGATTTATCCTCGATTGGAACCAGGCGTCAAAGCATTTTTACATCAACTATGAAAAAAGATATTTTCCCGATAAAAACAAGCAAGGAACTGCCGCGTTGCAAATTGTTTCGAGCGGGCCCGATTCCGAGTGGGAGCAGGTAAAAAACGGATACATCAATATGATCATTTCCGCAAGAAAATCAATTTATATTCAGACGCCTTATTTTATTCCGGACCAGAGTTTACTCGATGCGCTGCGGATATCGGCGTTGTCTGGCAAGGATGTCCGGATAATGATACCGAATAAGCCGGATCACCCGTTTGTCTACTGGGCAACGATGTCCTACGTTGGGGAGATCTTAAAAACCGGCGCAAAGGTATACATTTATGAAAAAGGCTTTCTCCACGCCAAAACGATTGTTGTCGACCGGAAGATTAATTCGGTAGGGACAGCAAATATTGATATTAGAAGCTTTAAGCTCAATTTTGAAGTCAATGCCTTCGTGTATGATCAGGAGACATCAGAAAAATTGGCGCGGCTGTTCGAGGCGGACATGATGGATTGCACCGCAATGACAATGGAAAAATACGAGCAGCGTTCAAAAACAATCCGCTTTAAGGAATCGATATCGCGGCTATTATCACCGATTTTGTAGAGAATGTTTCAAAAGTGGGGGAAACAGCGCCGCGAAACTCATCGTCAGGACATTTGTCATTAAACAATGTTTACACGTACTTTGTTTACGGCGTTGTAGCCATAACCTTTTCTGTTCCAAAACGCTTCCTGCGGCTGCTGTCTTCCGTGAGAATCGTGCGCTCTGGAGAGAATTGTATACTCACCTGTTTGTTCGGCACGCCATGAAAAGGACCATGTTTTCCATGAATAGCCGTCCGGTTTATCCGCAAACCCTGACAGCGTGGCGGATGTCCACGACTTCCCTTGATTGAAGCTTAGTTCCACGTTTGTGACAACACCCTGCCCGGTCCAGGCAATCCCCCGGATAATATGAACACCTTTCTTCAGCTCCGCAAAATCGAGCGGCCATTGTATGACGGAATTCACATTTATCGTAGTTACAGGGAAAGGTTGCTGCCCGCTGTCCGTTGCCGGATAATAGACGTAATCTTCCGTTTGAAACGGACCTTGAAATTCACCGGAAATGATAGCGATGGATTTCAGCCATTTAACCGACGCCATCGCGTACCAATGCGGCACAATTAACCGCAGCGGACCGCCGTGTGCAAACGGTAGCGGCTGCCCGTTAAGCTGCCAGGCAATCAATACATCCGGGTGCAATGCCTGCTTGAGCGACAGGCTTCTTTTATAAGCTGTCTGTTTGCCAGATGGAAGATGCTTTCCAACATCATGACCTTCAAAAACAACCTCCTTGGCTCCGGCCGTTAAACCGCATAATTGCAAAACATCTCTTAAGGGAACCCCTGTCCAGCAGCCGAAACTGACTGCTCCGTTCGTCCATTGCTCACCATATGTCTTCGGAGCATAAAATGCCCGCTGATTTCCCGCGCATTCGAGGACAACGGCCAGCGTTTTTACTTGCATGAAAAGTAATTGGCGATAAGCAACCGCCAGCGGTACGTGAACTTCCCCGTAAATGATCAATGAAAACAGTGAAGTCGTCCATTGCGGGTAAGCGAAATGATTACGTTTAAAAAAATAATCCGTCGGCGTCACCCGGTTTTGTAAAAAATGCACAGGTGCTTCTTGATTTTCCGGATGTAGCTTGCGTGTTATCGGAAATAGCTGAGGGAAGGAAATGTTCATGGATACCACCTTTCAGTAGTAGGATGCTCCAGAAGGCTGTCAGTCCCCTAACAGAACAGCACTTTCTTATATCATCAGTTGTATTCACGCGGGACAGCAGGAAGAACAGCGGAAATCGAGGAATAATTGAACCGGTGCCAAAAAACAATAGCCCGTTTTTCTGTCATAGAGGACAAATGTCTCAAGCGGCGCTGGTCATATTCCGTTTGCGAAAATACCACTTTAAAACAGGGGGAACAAACACGACAATGAGAAAAAAACGCACCAGTTGCAGAGCGCTGACGACGGCTGGATCTCCTCCTACAGCAGCGGCAGTCAAAACCATCTCCAACAGACCGCCTGGTGCAACGCTCAGAATCGCAGTCGGCAAGCTGAGCGGTGTGGACATGGCCAAAATTGTCCCGAGCCCGAAGGAAACAAAAATCAATACAAGCGTAAGCGCAAAGTAAACAAAGCAATATTTACCGCCTGATTTTAAGTCTTGAAACGAAATCGATTTTCCGAGGCAAATTCCGGCGATGAGCTGTGCCCCGGTCAGCAAAAGGGGTGGAAGAGAGGCAAGCGGAGCCGGACTGATATTTAAAACAGCCGTTACCACCAGCGGAAGAATTAAAATCCCGGCCGGTACGGCATTTCTTAAGTGATAGCCGATAACTCCGGGAACAAGATACCATAAATATGCCCAGCCGGAGCCGGAGTAACTTGTTTCCATAACTGAAGTTTGGATAGCGGCATACTCACCGGAAAAAGCATGAAAAATAATGAATGGAACAAGGAATAGCACAGTCAGAAGGCGAACCGTCTGAAAGATGGCGACAAGGGAGGAATTAGCCTTTAATGACTCGCTGGCAATAACCATCTCCGTTAACCCGCCGGGAATGGTGCCGAATGCACTGGTGATTTTGTCAATCTCTATCCACTTTGTAACGATGGAACTGTTAAAAACACTGACAAAAATCAATGCAGCAGTCATTAGAACATACGGAAGAAAGTACGGACCGACAGTTTTCAGCGTATTGACAGTAAAATACAGTCCGAAAAAAACGCCGAGAGTCAGGAGGCTTCCGTTTTTTAATGAACCGGGGCAATACATATTTCTGTTCGTCAACCCCTGCCAGAGTAAAATCGCGATCATCGGGCCGATGATCCACGGCAGCGGTAAACTTCCATACGCAAATACGAATCCGCCAATCATGCCGACCATGATCGTTTCTCCTAATCGTTTCCAAAGAATGTCATTCATCGCAGTGAACTCCCTTAACATATGTGTTTAAAAAGAGAATATTTGTACATCCTCATCAACATTTTAATATAGATAACTGCATTGTATCATACTATAATATACATTTTCGTTGACCGAAAGAAAAGGGAAGCAGCCACGTTCATTATACATGCCTGAAAAAATTGATGTGCCTGCCGACAGTTATATGTTGACAGTAGCGGGCTGAAACGAACGGATAACTTTACAAAATCATCAGATCGAACTATAATAAAGTAAGTAACGAACATATAAAAAGTAAATGAGAGGATGAATTTCGATGGAGCGCAAACCGCTGAAAGGGCTGCACCATGTTTCCGCAATAACGGCTAATGCAAAGAAGAACTATCATTTTTATACAAAAATTTTAGGACTCCGTTTAGTAAAGAAGAGTGTCAATCAGGATGACACGTCGGTATATCATTTGTTTTATGCGGATGAGCGCGGCAATCCAGGAACCGACTTAACCTTTTTTGAGATCCCTTACGCCGGAAGAACATCTTACGGGACAAACAGCATTTCAACGACATCGCTGCGGGTTTCCAATGACGAAGCGCTGCAATATTGGAAAAATCGCCTGAAGGAATTTGACATTGACCATGATGAAATCAACGGTGACAGCGGCCGGAAAACGTTGGCATTTCGCGACTTTGAAGGACAACGTTTGATGCTGGTCTCTGACGAGAACAATGTTGGTGTTGCCGGGGGCAAACCATGGTCGAAAAGTCCTGTGCCTCAGAAATACGGCATTATCGGTCTGGGACCGATTTTATTAACGGTAATGAATGCGGAAAATACAATAAAAATTCTAACAGCAGTCATGAACTTTCGCAACAAGGACAGTTATACCACGACCATTAATGGACGCGAATGCGATGTATATGTACTGGAAACCGGGGAAGGGGGCAGTGGAGCGGAGGTTCATGTCATCGAGGATGCTGAGAAGCCCCGGGAACGACCAGGACGCGGCAGTGTGCACCACGTGGCCTTCCGCGTGGAAAATCGAGAGGAGCTGGAAAAATGGATCGAACATCTCTCCGAATTGAAAATTCCCAATTCCGGATTCGTGGAGCGATATTATTTCCGTTCCTTGTATTTCCGCGAACCGAACGGTATTTTGTATGAGCTGGCGACAGACGATCCCGGCTTTGAGACAGATGAGGATTTCGAGCATCTTGGGGAAAACCTTGCCCTGCCGCCATATTTCGAAGATCAGCGCGAAGAGATTGAAGCGAAGCTGGAGCCGCTGGATACGAGGAGATAATTTGCGCCTGGCCCAGCTGGTCGAAGTTGCGTGAACCGTAATCAAAATGACCGGACTCAAACCAAGAGTAAACGAGAGGATGAGTTTGAGTCGGATGCGATGAGTTTATCATCGCGTGAGACGTTCTCAATACAAAAACGAAGGGCTTCGTTCCACTGTTTCCGGCCATTGCGGCGCCGAAAAGCTATGACCGTGAGATATTCTGTCCCCACCATAAAAAACACTCTCCTGTAAGCCAAATACTTTACTATCGTGCCGAAGTAAAGTATTCTTATCCTTAGTATTCATATCAGTGTTTTTCCAAAAAGCATTTCCACATGGGAAAATGCCGCAGCCACATGCAAGGATTGCATGAACAGCCGGGGAAATACAGATAACAAGTGATCATGCCGAAAAGAATACGCAAGAAAAAGAGAGGTTTTAGAAATGACCAGATCCAATAAACCAAGAACAACCATCGTCATTTTTGGTGCCACAGGTGATTTAGCAAAGCGCAAGCTTTTCCCATCGATTTATAATCTGTATAAGAAAGGGCAGCTTTCCGAAGAATTTGCTGTTGTCGGAGTAGCAAGGAGGCCCTGGACGAATGAAACCATCCGGGACACAGTACGGCAATCGCTACAAGGGAATGACCATGCGGCGGAAGAGCTGGAGGAATTTTGCAGTCACTTTTATTACCATCCCTTCGATGTCACAAGCAAATCATCTTACCATGAGTTAAACGAGCTGTTGACAAGACTGGAGAGCAATTATCATATCCCGGGCAACCGCATTTTTTATATGGCCATGGCACCGGAATTTTTTGGCACGATCGCAGTCAACTTAAAAACAGAAGGCTTGACGGATACAGCCGGCTGGACACGGCTTGTTATTGAGAAACCGTTTGGTCGTGATTATCCATCCGCATACGAATTGAATGAGGAAATCCGCCAAGCGTTTGACGAAGATCAAATTTACCGCATCGATCACTATCTCGGCAAAGAAATGGTGCAGAATATTGAGGTTATCCGCTTTGCAAACGCGATTTTCGAGCCGTTATGGAATAATCGTTACATATCTAATATTCAAATCACGTCAAGCGAGACGCTTGGGGTCGAGGATCGCGGAGGGTATTATGAAACTTCCGGTGCACTAAGGGATATGGTGCAAAATCATATGCTGCAAATGGTTTCCCTGCTTGCGATGGACCCGCCGATCCGGTTGACGACGAATGAGATACGAAGCGAAAAAATCAAGGTGCTGCGGGCATTGCGTCCGGTAACAGGGGATAAAGTGCACAAATATTTCGTCAGGGGGCAATACGGACCGGGAACGGTGAACGGAAAAGAAGTTGACGGATACAGAAACGAAGACAAAGTGGACCCGCAGTCGCATACAGAAACGTTCGTGGCTGGAAAACTGCTCATCGACAATCACCGCTGGGCGGGAGTTCCTTTTTATATCCGCACCGGAAAGCGGATGGGCATTAAATCAACCAAGATTGTGGTGCAATTTAAAGAGCTGCCGATGAATCTTTATTTCGATAAAAACGATGTCATGCATCCGAACTTGCTGATCATTCATATTCAGCCCGATGAAGGAATTTCGTTAGTGTTGAACGGAAAGAAAATCGGGCCAACGGGAGAGACAATCCCTGTTCAACTCGATTACAGCAACGACAGTGTCGACGGTGTTAACACGCCGGAAGCCTACGAACGGCTGCTTTACGATTGCATGCTGGGGGATGCAACAAACTTTGCCCATTGGGATGAACTGGAGCTCTCATGGAAGTATGTTGACGCAATTTCCAAAGTGTGGGAAACACTGCCGGCGCAGTTTCCAAACTATCCGTCAGGTTCAATGGGGCCGGAGGAATCAGACCGCCTGCTTTCCGCCGACGGTTTTCATTGGTGGCCGCTTGATACCGGCAAATAACTGCTTCATCAAATATTGTTTTCATTCAAACCACCCGCGCTTTTCCACGGGTGGTTATTTCGCCTCCATAGAAATCGCAAAATGTAAACATATCTTTACATTTTGGGATGCATATGTTATGGTATGTGTAAAGATAACCTTACATTTCCAGCGAAAAGGAGTGATAGAAACGACAATGCCGGTCAACAACAACGTTAAAGAGCTCCGAAGACAACTGCAGATTACCCAATTGAAAATGGCGGAAGATTTGCATATTACCCGCCAGACGATCATTGCGATTGAAAAAAACAAATATAATCCAAGCTTGGAATTGGCATTAAAAATCGCTGATTATTTTCATGTTCCTTTCGGGGAAGTATTTCAATTAACAGGAGAAGATGAATCGTGAATTTACATAAGCGGGTTCCAGTGATATTGGCTGGAGCAATGGTTGGCCTCATGTTTATCTATTTTAAAAGCGGTAATTTTCCATTTGAGTCCCTTCTCGGTTTTCTTTTTGGGGGTGTGATTGTCATCGCGGTTGGTTTCCTGGTAAGCAGCAGGAAAAGAAGTTAATTTGATCTCTCCCTGCATATTTTTTACACTTGACAGCTGGAAGCGGCAATTTCATTGTTTCAAGGTGGTGATGCACATGCATATGTATCCCTTTCTCGGTTCTTTTGGAAATCGGGTGCCTCAAAGGTCAAATCCTTTGCCGACACCCTTTCCTTGATTACGGCGATCGCCGCCAGCAAACGACCTGCTTACTCGTTCACAAGGGGATAGACACCGTTTTCGTCATGAACTTCCTTTCCGGTAATTGGTGGATTAAAGACGCAAACCATTCTCATGTCCGTTATGCCGCGCAGCAAATGTTCGTCATGTTCATCAAGGGCGTACAGCGTCCCCGCTGTAATCGGATGCACCTTATTGTCTTTCAACGTGACAACTTCGCCTTTCCCTTCGATGCAATACACAGCTTCCAGGTGGTTCTGATACCAAATATGTGTTTCGGTTCCTGCCTTGATAATGGTGTCGTGCACAGAGTAGCCCATGCCGTCCTTTGCCAGCAGCAGGCGTCGGCTCGTCCAGTTACCACCGTTTACTTCTTGCTCCGTTCCTACTACATCCTCTAATTTAACTATTTTCATAAATTCCTCCTAAAATCGTTCAGCAGTTAATTTGTCACAAGCTGTTTTTGTGAAATCAGACTTTTGATGCTGTCTTCGATAATGGCAAACCCTTTTTCCAGTCCCTCATCATCGATCGTAAGCGGCGGGAACAATTTAAAAACTTGGTCGTTTACACCGGCAGTTTCCATAATTAATCCTCTTTCAAAGGCGGCGGCGGCAATTTTGCCGGACAAGCCGTCAACTTTCGATTCGATTCCCTGCATAAACCCGCGGCCGCGAACTTCTCCTTCCAGCTCCGGATACTTTTCCACCGCTGCTGTTAAAAATGCAGTGATGTTATCCGCTTTTCTATTGATGTCTTTTTCAAAAGCAGGATCTTCCCAATATGACAATGCTTCTGTCGCGGTGATAAACGCAGGATTGTTTCCCCTGAACGTTCCGTTGTGCTCGCCGGGACTCCAACGGTCCAGCTCCGGTTTGATCAGCGTCAATGCCAGCGGCAACCCGTAGCCGCTGATGGATTTGGACAGGCAGATGATGTCCGGTTTAACCTTCGTCTCCTCAAAGGAAAAGAAAGTCCCGGTTCTGCCGACTCCGGCTTGCACATCATCAATAATCAATAAAATATTGCGTTTCTTACAAATTGCATCGATTCTTTCCAGCCATTCCATTCTCGCTGTATTGATTCCGCCTTCCCCTTGGACTGTCTCGAGAATCATTGCTGCCGGCGTGTCTACCCCGCTGCCGTTATCTTCCAAAAATCGTTCGAGATACTCCAAAGTATCAAACTGATCATTGACGAAACTATCGTATGGCATTGTTACTACATGCTCCAAGGGAATACCGGCTCCCTTTCGCTTTTCTGCGTTTCCAGTGACGGATAAGGAGCCGATTGTCATGCCATGAAAGCCGTTCGTAAAACTGATGACATTCGTTCTGCCCGTGACTTTTCGCGCCAGCTTCAAGGCACTTTCCACGGTATTTGTCCCGGTAGGTCCAGGAAACATCACCCTATAGTTCATCTTCCGAGGTTTCAGGATGACATTGTTGAACTTTTCTAAAAACTCCGCCTTTGCCTGTGTAGCCATATCGAGGGAGTGGGTAATTCCGTCGCTTAAAATATATTCCACCAGCTTTTTTTTCATTTTCGATTCGTTATGACCGTAGTTTAATGCACCTGCTCCTGAGAAAAAGTCGATGTATTCTTTTCCCTCCGCGTCCCACATCTTATAGCCTTTCGCCTTGGTAAAAACGGCGGGAAAGCTTCGGATGTAGCTTCGAACACTTGATTCCAGTTCATTAAAAATACTCAGGTCATTTGATATCATATTGTTTGCATACCTCCAGAATTTTTTTGTTTTGCTCCAATAGCACAAAGTTGACAAAAATCACATTTTGATAAGTACCAGTCATTCATCAGCAACACAATTTTCTGAAAAACTAAGTAAGCCTATCTTTTTAGTCGGATAAAGGTCCGACCCGATAGAGGAATTCCGCTTCATGACCGGGGGCGGGAAAAGCTTCCGCAGAAAAGCATTCACTGACTTCGCATGCACTCATCCGATCACGCGCAAGGCGGCGGAACAACGATTGCGATGCTTTGTTTGCCGGAGTGACGGTTGCTTCGACATAGTTGACATGCTTGCAAGCTTCTCGCAGAAGTAGTTCCTCCAGCATTCTCGAAGCAATGCCATGCCCCCGTTTGGAGGCATCAACTCCAATTTGCCAGATAAACAACACATCGGGGCGCTCCGGTTGAAGAAATGCGGTGGCAAAGCCGACAACCGCTTCCTTTTCCTTTGCGACAACACATGTTTCTGAAAAAAACTTGCCCATCATTAAGTATTTATACGGGGAGTTCATGTCAAGGGATGTGCTCTTGGCAAGCTGCCACATCGCTGCGCCGTCTTCAGGAACCGGCCTCATGTAAGAAATCGTTTCAACGTTCACGTTTGCTTCAGGTGGTTTTTTCGTTGATTGCTGTGGAAAAACTATTTTTTTACCCGAAATACTTATCCTCTCCTTTACGTTGGTAAGTTTTTTTCCATTGCTATTATTAATGGTAAAGGCAGATGAAATTTAAAGCAAATCTGTTTATGGATAATTATTGTTTATATTTATGGATAATACTACCTTCGCTTAGATAAGAACGTGTATCGTATCTATTCCTCTAATATAGTGTGTAATACACTGATTTTGGGCAGGGCGGGGACGATTCGAGTTTTTCATCACCGGAAATAAAAACACACTCGGCTGATATGAGTTTTTCATCTCCAATCGAAGCTGGGCAGACAAGCGCTAATTGGCCGCGTTGGCCATTGCTGTTTACAGCGGCAGTCGGAAAGCACGCGGGAAGCCCGCTGGAGGAACACGATCACTTCAGCAAAAAGCCGCTTCCGTAGTCTCCGAAAGCGGCTAAATGATCACATCCTCGATACAGTATCTGCTGGCAATCTCTTTCTCCGGCGGATAGACTAACAATCATCAGCACCTTGTTCGCACAGTTCTCCCGCGGCTGACCAAGCGGGTATTTCCGTGTTTTCGATGAGATTCACGATTTCCTCGTAATCCATTCGATCCTGTACCATCCGTCCATTAATATAAACCGTTGGTACTGTATCCACTTCCAGCCCCCGGGTTACTTGCCGGGTGCGGCGGATGACATCATAATCTAATTCCACATCGCTCCAGCCTGTCAGTTCCAGCGCATCACTCAAATCATTGATATGCTCTTCAGAACCCCAATGATCGCTTTCATGATCTGCATAGATACTGTCCAGGAGCTCAAAATAACGCTCCGGATAAAGGGATTCGACTTTCTGTGTGAATTCCGTTAAAGCCAGCGTTTCTTTGCTTAAATACACCTGGGGAAGGGTGTAAAATTTCACTTCACCCTGATCAATGAACTGCTCTTTTAACGGAACAAAAATCTCGTCAAGCCATTCTTTGCAATAGGGGCAGGCATAATCAATCACGAGGATGACTTCATTGTCGGCAGCCTCATTGCCTAAAAACACCCTGCCTTCTGTAAATTCCACTGTGTTATAGAGCCGCTCGCTCGCCTTGTCGTTGGCGACCGCTTTTTCACTGTCAGCATTGCTTTCACCATCGCCGTTGCCTGTGAACAAATCGTAAAGAAACAGGCCGGACATCGTGATGCAGGCAAGGAGGGCAATCCCCTTGGCCAATGTGTACCATCTCGTTTTCGTCATATACTTTTCCGCTCCATTTGTTATTTGTGCATGTCTGCACAATCATAAGAATAACGAATGATTGTAGGAAGCGGCTGTACTGGTTGTTACAATTTAGTGACGTCTCGTTTTTACAGCTCTTTCGCACTGTTAAAAAGCGGTGTTTCTAGAATTCACAGGGGCAGATTATTGAGATTTTGCCAGGTTGTTGTGTCGAAATGGAAGCGCTATACTTATTTTGATATTTCCTCAGATGGAGGGAGGCAATGGAATGACGAATTGCAGTTGAGTGCGCTTTAAAGATACACGGATGAAGAAAAAAGGCCTTTACTATTGAAAATCGGGCAAATTATTTTTAGGGAGCTGATGGTAAAAATGAATGACGGAAAGCGCGATCTTTCAACTTCACAGACTTCTGCAGTTGGAAAGATGCCGCCTAACGGAAACCCGCTTGTATCTCATAAGTTCGGAGCTGATCCATACGCCCTTGTCTATCATGACCGAGTTTATATTTATAATACAAATGATGTGTTTGAATATGACGAAGATGGGAATGTAAAAGAGAATACTTATGGAAATATTAATAAATTATCTGTTATTTCTACCGGCGATTTGATGAATTGGACGGATCACGGTGTAATTAATGTCGCAGGTCCACAAGGGGCGGCGACATGGGCAACGCAATCTTGGGCTCCGGCAGCTGCTCATAAAGTTATCAATGGAAAAGACAAGTTTTTCTTGTATTTCGCCAATAACGCGAGTCATATTGGTGTTTTAACGAGTGATAGCCCAATTGGACCATGGGAAGACCCGATAAAGCGGCCGCTTATTTCAAGGGCAACACCCGGAGTCGCCGGTGTTACCTGGCTGTTTGATCCGGCAGTCTTCATTGATGATAATGGAAGGGCTTATATTTATTTTGGCGGCGGTATACCAGATGGTCAATATGAAATGCCGAATACAGCCCGTGTGATGGAGCTTGGCGAGGATATGATCAGCGTAGTTGGCGAAGCTGTTCCCATTCCGGCACCATTTATGTTTGAAGATGCAGGAATCAATAAATATAACGGTAAGTATTATTTCAGCTACTGCTCCAATTTTTATAGTGGTCAACGTCCGGAAGGCAGCCCGGAAGCAGGAGTTATTGCTTACATGATAAGTGATCATCCAATGGGGTCGTGGACTTATCAAGATACAATCTTAAAAAATCCCGCCTATTTCTTTAACGTTGGCGGGAATAATCATCATGCGATGTTTTCGTTCAAAGATAAATGGTATATTGCTTATCACGCTCAAACATTGGCAAAAGCGTTAGGAGAGCCTAAAGGCTATCGTTCAACACATCTGAATCGAGTCTTTTTCAACGAGGACGGAACAATCCAAGAGGTTCAAGCGGATATGAAAGGTGCGGCAATGATTAAAAATTTTAATCCGTATGCTGTTGTTCAAGCTGAAACATTCGCATGGAGTGCCGGTATAGAAGTTACGCCCGTCGGTACGAAAAATGATGGAACGGTAAACTTAGCCGTGACCAATATAGAGAATGGCAATTGGACTGCAGCGGCTGCTGTTGATTTTGGCGATGGAGCGTCTGAATTTTCAGCAGTGGTTTCAAGTGAAAGGCATGGAGGCACGATCGAGCTTCATTTGGATCGGCAAGACGGCGCTGTTATCGGAATATTAAATGTTCCAGCCACAGGCGGGCGATGGCTGACAGCATCAACAAATGTATCAGGAGCCGCTGGCGTTCACGATCTGTACTTTGTGTATAAAGGCGAGCCAAATCAACCGCTGTTTCGGATCGATTCATGGCAATTCAGCAGATAAACGATGTTAATCAACGTAAGCTTATGACATGATTAGCAAAAGATACGCCGATTATCCAATGTGCGATGATCAAAAGGGGTTGTCTCAAAAGGGGATTTTTCCCTTTTGAGACAACCCTGAAGCAATGAGCCATACTTCACCAAGAAGCTGCGAGTTGTCTCATTGTGCCATCGCGCGCGATGGCACTTGGATCGACATCAGTGCAATACTGACAGAGGAAGAGACAATGAGCGAAGCCGCTGCATCTTTTCAAAAGCCCGATAGGCGTGGTTTTTGCCTATCGAGCGTGTAGCGACGAGCAAAGCTACGATGCCTTTCCCATCGAGTTGTCTCGACGGATCGTCATCGAAGCTGTGCTTGCAGAGGAAGAGACAAGCACGGCGCCATTGCACTGATATTTTTTTCAATCGTTTTGGTTTTTGATACAGCCCTTTTTTTGATAAAGAAGCAAGGGGTGTTCAATATAACGACAGGGAAAAAGGAAAACATGGCCTTTTTGACCACGCTCTAATAACTATTTGAGAGTTCCAGTTTCTTTCTTTTCCTATACTCCGAAGCACTTAACCCAGAATGAGATTTGAACTTTTTGTAAAACCAGTCTAAATCAGCATAGCCAACTTCATAGGCAACTTCATAAATCTTCATGTCTGTTTCCTCGAGAAGCAGCTTTGCTTTTTCCATACGTCTATTGAGAAGGTATTGATGAAAAGTCATGCTTTCATGGTCTTTAAATTTCTGCCCTAAGTACGAACAGTTATAGTGCAGGTTGTCTGATACCTCTTTTAAGGTGATATTATCATTGATGGAATTCTCAACATACGCCTTCACCTCGTCAATAATATCGGCAGTGGATTTCCGTGAAAAAGCAGGTGTTTTTCTGCCGTTGGCAGCTTTGTTTTGTTTGAGAGAGAGTTGATCTTCAATGTTTTGCTTTATCGCGAGCAAACTCGCAATAAAATCCTCGGACTGAATCGGTTCAGGTATATAATCATTTACTTGCAGACTCATGGCCTTTCTTACTAGTTGAAAGTCTCGAGTTCCGCCGATGAGTAAGATGGGGATTTGACTTTCTTTACGAATATGCTCGCATACTTCCAATCCGTTCATGTGAAAACTCGTGAAGTTTATTAATACCACCTTATATTCCGGTTTTTTTACTAAGGATAAAGCACTTGCCATCGTATTAGTATCCGCTTGTAAGGCAAATCCGTACCGACTCCAATCGAGCATCCTTCTCATTCGATCCCTCGAGCGTTGATCGGAATCAATCAGTAAAATCTTGTACATGACATTTCCCCCTTATAGTGTTTGTTCAAAAAGATAGTCACTTTTCAAAAAAAATTGTTGCTCTTTGCTTTTGGACTTCCTTCACGCCTTGCGTGAAGGAAGTCCAAAAGCAACAATGTTTACGAAAACAGCCAAAAGATAAAAAACGTACTTTTTGAACAAACACGAAGCAATGAGTGAACTCATATTGCAGAAAGATTATATGTATGCGCTTTCATTATAAAAAAAAACGTTAGCAAGAAAAATGTGCTTTTCTTTATATTTCACACAAGTTTTTATTAATTGAATTATTTGGGTGTTTTACTTCTAAAAAAGCAGTAGGAAGGATAAAAGCTTGAGATCAACCAATTCCTACACTGTTATGTCTCCCTTTTTGACCACGCAATAGAATCTGCCAGGTGAAAAACCTAAAAAATGTCAGGTTGTTAACCGATAATGTAAGCGCTATATTTTTCATTAGGAATTCGAATATTTTGACAAGGTGGGATTGAAATGAGCAAATGGAAGGCAATCATCTTATGCATATTTTTATTCGCACTGACAGCTTGCGGCAATGCTGATGTTAGTCAAGACAGTGGGGAAGATGCCGACGCACCGGACAACAGCGAAGAGGTAGGAGAGGATGCAACTGGTGAGGAAACAACGGAAGTAGATGATTACCAAACACCTGAAATGGATTTTGATTTAGGGGGAAGAACAATTAAGATTGTCGCATGGTGGGATATGACGATTGGAGAAGACAACCCCGATAGTATCCAACGAAAACAAAATCTTGAAGAATTAATGGAAAAACATAATTTTGAGGTGGAATATATCGCCATTGATTATGGGGAATACCAAGAAAGAGTCACAGCTTCCTTATTAGCAGGCGAGCCGATTGGGGATATTGTCCGCTTGGGGAAAAACTACACGATCCCGGCATTGGTTCAACAGGATCTGCTTTGGCCGGTAGACGAGTATACGAAAAACGAAAATGCGTTTAATCAGCTTGTTACAAATGAACTTTTTACTTATGAAGGTAGAGGCTATGCCTTTACTGATGATCAAACAAATTTAATACAAGGCTTTTTTTATAATCGGACTTTAATGAATGAGCTTGGCATGAAGCCGTTGCAGGAGTATGTCGATGAAGATGACTGGAATTGGGACACATTTATGGAAGTAATCAGAGAAGCCAATCAGGATACCAATAACGACGGGAGCATTGACACTTGGGGTCTGGCAAATCGCTCCCTGGTTCAGCAAGCATTGATTGCGAATAATACCGCGCTTACCGACGGCGATCAGCAAAACCTTGATGAGCCGGCGACTGTTGCGGCGCTGAATATTGTTTCGCAAATTGTTAATCAGCAGCTCGCACGGCCGACAGAAGGCGGTGACTGGACGGAACCTAGTCAATTTTTCCGTCAAGGCAACACATTGCTCTATGCTGGTGCATTATACGAGTTTAACGGATTTCAGGATGACATGCCAGAATATGATTTAGGGTTCCTGCCGTTTCCAAAAGGACCGAATGCGACGGAATATCATACCTTTGAATCTGCCTTGCAAGCTATCACCATTCCAAAAAGTGTGGATAATCCAGAGCAGCTTGTCTATCTTTGGGAAAAAATTCATGACATTGATTCCATTTATGATTATCCTGGCCAAGCCGCTTTTGAATCCACTTTTACCAACGAAGAAGACATCGAGAACGCCAGAATGGTCGCTTCAAACTTGATTGTATTAGATCATTTCGCCTTCCCGAATTTGCAATATTGGGAATTTGAATCGGAATTGATTGAGGGAACTTCCGTGTCTACTGTTATTGAAAAGTATGCAGCGGCATTTCAAGCGGCAATCGATGAAGTGTATGGTAACTAAGCTGATTGATAGCTGAAGGAGGGAGAAAGCTTGTACATACTAAGAAAAAAATATGTACGTGTCATGATAGTAATTACTTTACTTTTCTCTTCCATATGGTTTCTTACTTCCTTAAACTCGAGCGATAAGCATTCCTCTCAAGCGATGGCTGAATTCACTGCGGTGACAACTGATCATCATGATGGCGGTTATGATAATTATTTAATGCAATATGCGACAGCTGATAAACCTGATCACGTCATCCGAATGGACGGTGAGGACTATGCTGACACGGAAGGTGAAGGCTTTCAAGTTGTAGATCAATATAATGGATTGGTTGGAAAAGCCGTTATTACCCCGGAAGAAGGGTCCATCAGCTGGGATGTTCCTATTGAACATCCCGGTTTATATCAAATCAGGATTCATTATTTTCCCATTGAAGGGAAGAGTTCCGCTATACAGAGAGAGTTAAAAATAAATGGTGAAATACCGTTTGACGGGGCCGATTTTCTCCTGTTTGATCGTGTTTGGGATAATCAGGAGGAAGAATTTTTTAAAGATGATAATGGCAATGAATTACGTCCGCGACAGGTGGAACGACCTGAATGGTTAACGGTTCCATTTATCGATAGCGAAGGCTATTTTAATGAACCTTACTTCTTTTATTTTGATGAAGGTGTCCAGCGCATTACACTGACGTCAAAACGAGAGCCGATGGCTATTGCTTATATTGAGCTGTATCAACAAGTGCCGGCAAAAAGTTATCAAGAAATACTGGCGGAATACGAGGCTAACGGAATTGAACGCACAACAGATCAATATATTAAGATTCAAGCAGAAAGTGCCGTCCGTAAATCTTCACCAACCTTATTCCCGTTAACTGACCGATCAAGCCCGACTGTCCAACCGTATCATGTTTCCAAGCTAAGGGTAAATACAATTGGCGGAACAAACTGGAAGCAGCCGGGGCAATGGATCGAATGGGAAGTTGAAGTGGAGGAGGAGGGTCTTTATCAAATCGCTTTGAAAAGAAAACAAGATCAGCTTCGCGGTTTATATTCCACAAGGAGTCTCACGATAAATGGCGAACAGCCTTTTAAAGAAATGAATCTAATCAGGTTTCATTATAACCTGGATTGGCAAATGGATGTTCTGGGAGATGAAGAGGGAGAGCCATATTTATTTCATTTAACAGAGGGGATACACAGAATCAGAATGACGGTTACACTTGGCGATATTGCGCCGTTATTAAGAACGATTGAATCCAGCGTGCTTGAGCTCAATGAAATGTATCGAAAGATTTTAATGATTACATCGAATACACCGGATCCGCTTAGAGACTATCAATTGGAAAGACGTATCCCGGATATGTTAGAAGTCTTTGAGGAACAAGCTGAAACGATCAAGAGCGTAGCCGATTATTTGGAGCAATCAACTGGTGAGCGCAGCGACAAGGTTGCCGTCTTACATTCAACTGTTGCGCAATTGGAAGACATGGTCGAATATCCTGATACGATTGCCAGAAGATTAGATTCCTATAAATTAAATGTCGGAGGTTTAGGAACCTGGATTCAAACCGTTCGTGAACAGCCGCTCACTTTAGATTACTTGATTGTTTCGTCTGCCGAGCAGGAATTGCCAAGTGCTGAAGCGACATTCTTTGAACGGGCCAAGCATGAGGCCGGCGCCTTTTTCGCTTCGTATACGGAAGACTATGACAGCATCGGGGGCTCTGAAACATCAGACCGCTCGATCACTGTTTGGCTGACGACCGGTCGAGATCAAGCGCAAATATTGAAAGGATTAATAGATGATACATTTACCAAGGAATCGGGTATCTCTGTCAGTCTAAGACTGGTTCCAGCTAATATTCTGTTGCCGGCAACGCTCGCTGACGAAGGACCGGATGTAGCCTTGCAGATCGGTGAGGATGTTCCGGTCAATTATGCCATGAGGAATGCTTCAGCGGATTTAACCGTCTTCCCTGATTTTAATGAAGTGGCAACGCGTTTTCGCGACAGCGCAATCATCCCATATATGTTTAATGATGGTGTTTATGCTTTACCAGAGACACAAATGTTTCCAGTGATGTTTTATCGCACGGACATATTGGAGGAATTAAATCTGACACCACCTGTAACGTGGGATGAAGTGTATGGGATGATTTCTGTTCTGCAAAGACAGAATTTAGAGTTTTATTTGCCCATTGATGATCCAACGGCTCAGAGTAATCAATTGTTAGTGCCAAACGCAACGTATTCAATGCTATTGTATCAAAATGGTGGGCAGTTCTATCAGGAAGATCATCGGGCAAGTGCATTGGACTCTGAAGTAGCCATCGAAGCTTTTCAACAGTGGACACAATTCTATACGAATTATAAATTTCCTCTAATGGCGGATTTTCCCAACCGTTTGCGAGTTGGAGAAATGCCAATCGGCATTGCCGATTATTCGACATACAATTTGTTAACCGTTTTAGCCCCTGAAATTAGAGGATTGTGGGAATTCACCACCGTTCCCGGAACGAGGATGGCGGATGGGACGATCAATCACTCTGTATCTAGTTTCACAACGGCAGCGATGATGCTGGAAAAAGCTGATGATAAAGAAGCTTCATGGGAATTTTTAAAATGGTGGACCGACAAAGATACGCAGATAGCGTTCGGTCGCGAGATGGAAAGCTTATTAGGTGAAGCCGCCCGATATCCGACCGCCAACATCGAAGCGCTTGAAGAGTTGCCTTGGCCGATCGACGATTACAATAACTTAGCAAGTCAATGGCAGTGGGTCAGAGGCATACCGCAAGTGCCTGGCGGTTATTTTACCGGCCGTCATTTGGATAATGCTTTTAGAAGAGTTGTTAATGCGAGTGAGAATCCGCGGGAAGCGTTGTCTGATTACATTCGTTACATTAACGACGAAATCGAAATCAAGCGGAAAGAATTTAATTTACCCTATTAGAGCGTGTTCAAAAGGAGGACATCACAGCGGCAAGAAGATCAAGGCGGGGGTAGTCTCGAGCAGTGGAGCGTACAAGAGACGTACGTGAGCAGCGGAGAGATAACGCTGGCGTTGAGATTCGCCGGCGCTGTTTTCCGGACTTTTTGATCATCCTCTACTAGGATAGGAGGTGGGGCAGGTGCAACCAAAATCAGCCGAACGACCCGTAAACAACACAACCTATCTGAAAAAGGAATCGAGAATTGCGAGACTGAAAAGCGAGATAAAAAGAGGAAAGCATTATTATATTTTACTGGCTCCTTATATGATTATCTTTTCTTTCTTTACCGTCATTCCGGTAATTGTATCGTTCGGTCTCAGCTTTTTCTCTTTTAATATGCTGGAGATCCCGCAGTTTATCGGATGGGAGAATTATTCACGATTGTTTCTAAGTGATGATATTTTCATGATTGCTTTAAAGAACACATTAATGTTTGCAGCGATAACAGGTCCGGTTAGTTATATCGCATGTTTTATTTTTGCATGGATCATCAATGAGCTATCTCCAAAAATTAGAGCGTTTATGACAGTGATCTTTTATGCGCCATCGATTTCGGGAAATGTGTTCTTTATTTGGCTGATTATTTTTTCCGGCGACACCTACGGCTATTTAAACGGTTTCCTCATGCAAATCGGAATAATTCTGGAGCCTATTCAATGGCTGAAAGACGAGCAATATATTTTGTGGGTAGTTATCTTGGTTCAATTGTGGCTGAGCTTAGGGACGAGCTTTTTGGCGTTTATTGCGGGCTTACAAACCATCGATCGTTCATTGATTGAAGCGGGAGCGGTTGACGGGATAAAAAACCGGTGGCAGGAGCTTTGGTATATTACCCTGCCATCGATGAAGCCGCAATTATTGTTCGGGGCCGTCCTGCAAATTACGATGGCGTTTGCCGTAGCGGATATATCGATTGCCCTGGCTGGTTTTCCGAGTGTTAACTATGCGGCACATACAATTGTTACACACCTTATGGATTACGGCACGATTCGTTTTGAGATGGGATATGCCTCCGCCATTGCGACCGTATTATTTGGACTTATGATCGGTACAAACATGCTGGTGCAAAAACTATTAAGAAAGGTGGGTACATGACGTTGATCCGGAAGAGAAAGAGAATATTTCGGTTTCAGAAGAAGCTTAATCGCTCTCTACCAGTAAGCATCCTGTTATTTATGATCCTGGCATTATTCGGCGCGTTCATGGCGATACCGTTAATCTATGCGTTCAACAACGCTTTTAAACCGCTTGATGAACTGTTTATTTTCCCGCCAAAATTTTTTGTTAGAAACCCTACCTTCGATAATTTTTTTGATCTGGTGGCGGTAATGGGAGATTCATGGGTGCCGCTGTCAAGGTATTTTGCCAATACGTTCATTATTACCGTCATCGGAACTGCAGGGCATGTCTTGTTGGCATCGATGGCGGCGTACCCCTTAGCTAAATATCGGTTTCCCGGCTCAAGAGCGATTTTTTCCATGGTTGTTTTGTCATTAATGTTTTCTCCGCATGTAACCGCTATACCGAACTATATGGTGATGTCATTGCTTGGTTGGATTAATACGCATGCCTCGATTATTATTCCATCGATGGCTTTTCCATTGGGATTGTTTTTGATGAAACAATTTATGGAGCAGCTTCCTGACGCCATGCTTGAAGCGGCGAAAATGGACGGCGCCAGTGAATACCGTATTTTTTGGTCGGTTGTCATGCCAAACGTGAAGCCGGCGTGGCTGACGCTGTTAATCCTGCAATTTCCAGTACTTTGGGGCACAAACGGTGGAGACTTTATTTACAGTGAACAATTAAAACCGCTCAATTACGCGCTAGAGCAAATTACCTTAGGGGGGATAGCCCGGGCTGGAGTCGGAGCTGCAGTTGCGTTAATTTTGATGGTTGTCCCGATTACACTCTTTATTATCTCGCAGAGCAACGTCATTCAGACGATGTCGAGTTCTGGTATGAAAGATTAGAAGGGAGCTGTACATGCATTGAATAAGTTACAGAAATTCGCCATTTCCCTTCTCGCCGTCGGAGCTGTGTGGATAGCGATAAACACCGGACCTGCTAAAGTACTTGCGAGCAATGATCCGGATGCCTACAATTACTCATTTTGGGAAGAAGCGGTTCCTGCACCAGCAGCATATAAAGCAGTAGATTTAGTGGACGGTGAGAGTCTGGGAATCGGTGCATTTAAAGAACCGAATGATTTTTATGTATCAAACGATCATCTCATTTATGTCATGGATTCGGGGAACAACCGCGTTGTTATTTTGGATGAAAGGTTTCATCTAATTCGCACAATCGATTCGTTTATTCAGGATGGAACAGAGGATGGCTTTTCCAATCCACAAGGCATTTTTGTAAACGACGAAAACCACGTTTTTATCGCTGATACAGGGAATCAGCGGGTTATTCACCTCGACCAGGACTTTCAGCTTGTCAAAATAATTGCTGAACCGGAATCCGAATTGCTAAGTGCTAACTTTACTTTTTTGCCGGTGAAGGTCGTTGTTGATAACGCTGACAGGGTGTTTGTTATGGTAGAAGGTGTGTTCGACGGTTTTATGGAATTCAGTGTTGATGGACACTTTACCACGTTTATCGGGGCTAATCGAGTAAGAGTTGATCCGATTGAGTATTTATGGAAGCGTTTTGCGACACGTGAGCAGCGAAGTCAGATGGTTATGTATGTTCCGACTGAATTCACCGGCCTGGATATTGATGAAAAAGGTTTTCTCTATGCGACAAACGCAGATAACTCAGATGATGTTATTAAGAAATTAAATGCAAGGGGAGACGATATCTTAAGAAGGGAAGGTTACTTTGCTCCACGGGGAGATGTTCGCTACACGCAAAGCGGCGGACCGTCAAGATTAATAGATATTAGTGTATCAGATGATGAGATTTATTCGGTGCTTGATTCTAAAAGAGGGCGTATCTTCACCTACAATGGTGACGGTCATTTGTTGTATGTATTTGGCGGCATTGGAAACAAGCTCGGAGAGTTCCATTCCCCAGTTGCGATTGAAAGATATGATGATCACTTTCTTGTCCTCGACAAAGAACTGGGGGAAATAACCGTTTTCATCGCAACGGCGTACGGACAAATGATTAATGAAGCAGTAAAAAGCTATGAAAGAGGCGATGAAGAGGCGGCGGCGCAGCTTTTTGAAGAAGTTGTCAATCTGAATGTCAACTTAGAATTTGCTTATACCGGGATTGGCAAAGCACTTTTACGGCAAGGTCAGTATGAAGCGGCGATGGATCATTTCAGGATAAGTCTGGATCAGAACAATTATTCGAAGGCATACTTGCTTTATCGTAATCAAACGTTACGCAAACATTTTGCTTCCATCATGACCGGCATCATCGGGATAGGGGTTCTTATTTTAGCCGCTGCGGTTTATCGAAAATTGGCAAAAAGAAAGAGGGGGATTGTCATTGAATAATGAGATGATTAAATATCCTTTTACGCTTACTATTCATCCCTTTAAATGTTTTTGGGAATTAAAATATGAACTTAATCAGCGAATGAATTTGATCATTTCGGTTGTGATTTTATTTTCATTAATCTTGACCAACGTACTTAGTAATCAGTATGCCGGTTTTATCGTCAACCTGTATCATCCGGAAGAAATAAACAGCCTGATGGAAATTGTTTATGTTGTCGTGCCCGTATTGTTTTTTTGCGTAGCGAATTGGTCGTTAACAACATTAATGGATGGCGAAGGGAAATTTGTCGAGATCGTTATCTCAACTTGCTTTGCGTTAACACCACTCATCTTGATCAACTTTCCTTGGATTTGGTTAAGCAATTTTATTTCCATGCAGGAAGCGATGTTTTTTTATCTGTCACAGAGCTTTGCTGTTGCCTGGTTCCTGTTTTTGCTCTTTATTGGCAATATGACAGTGCATCAATTTACACCATCCAAAACATTCGCTACCATGCTGTTGACGATTGCTGCCATGGGGTTCCTGGCGTTTCTCTGTTTGCTGTTCTTTAGCCTGGTTCAACAAATAGTGGGTTTCTTCAGCGTGATTTATCAGGAGATTGTCTTAAGGTACTAGTTTGGGAGGAGAGTCGGTAAATGAGTAAAGTCATACGAAGAATGCAGCTGCTCACTTTGTTTCTGGTGACGATTATCGTTCCAGGCTGTTCAGACAACACGGTGAGTGACGGCATTTCTGAGAAGGATATCACCGAGATCGAAATGACACAAACAGTGCCGTTGCAAGCTTCATTTACGGATAGTCGTCTGGAGGGAATGAAAGGTATTGTTGAAAATGATCAATTGCAGTTATTTATAGATGAAGAGACAGCGGGCATTGCCGTGCATCATAAAGCAAGTGGAGATATTTGGTACAGCAATCCGCCTGGAAGAGAAGAAGATCAGATAGCAACGGGTGTCAACAAAGATTTACTGTCATCTCAAATGCAGCTGCAATTCTATAATTATTTCGGTCAAAGCAGTTCAATCAATTCTTATTCTGACAGTGTCGTACATGAACAATATCAGATGGAAATGATTCCAAATGGCTTGAGAGTGGTTTATCAATTTGGTAAGGCTGAGAGAACTTCGGCTGACTTACCGTTAATGTTAAGTAAGGAGCGATTTGAGGAGCTGTCAGGCAGGTTGGATAAAACTGGGCAGCGCGCTTTATTAATCGCATATACAGAGAATTCTGAAACGGAAATTTACGAGCGAAACGACAGCGCACTGCAGGGACTTCAGCTAGAGCGTGCTTTTGCGGCGTTTGAGGATGCCGGCTATACCGAGGAAGATCTGGAACGGGATATGACAGAGTTAAACTTCACTCAGGAAACAGAAGATGGAAGAGTGTTTATCGCTGCAATAGAATACACATTAGATGAGGACAGCCTGCTCGTAAAAGTGCCTGTATCGAGTATTCAATATTCCGCTGAATATCCGGTCAGTCGTATTTCCTTTATGAGGTTTTTTGGAGCTGCCGGGGCGGAAGAGAGCGGTTCCTTGTTTGTGCCGGACGGCTCGGGAGCTCTCATCGATTTCAACAATGGAAAAACGAGACATCCCGCCTATCAGCAGTCGGTTTATGGATCCGATTTAACGTTGCTGTCAAATGATGAAAACCGAAATGAAGAAATCATTCGACTTCCGGTGTTTGGATTAATTCGCGATGAAGGAAAGGCGTTGTTAGGCATTATTGAAGAAGGGGCGTCTGTAGCAACAATCAATGCAGATATAAGCGGCAGAGTAAATAGTTATAATTACGTTTATCCAAGCTTTGATGTGATGAGTAAAGGAGAAGTAACTTTACAGGCAAATCAACAAGAGCGCAAGCTTCCAAGGTTTCAAGAAGAACCGGTGAAAACGGATTTAACCGTTAGGTATGTTTTTCTAAATGGGGATGAGGCGACTTACCAGGGAATGGCTAAATATTATCAGGATTATCTTGTACGAACTAATGGACTTCCAAAAAGAAGAGATGCTCGCGTTACAGCTGACTCGCCATTTTATCTGCAGCTTGTGGGAAGCATCTCCAAACAAAAGTATGTTGCCGGTGTTCCATATCAAGCACTGGAATCACTGACAACCTTCGAACAAGCAGCGAGCATCATCAAGCAAATGCAGGAACGCGACATTCATCATCTTAAACTAAGTTATTCAGGCTGGTTTAACAAAGGTGTTCATCATCGAACTCCGGACAAGGTCAAGGTTGACAGAACAATAGGAGGAGATAAAGGGCTTCTTGATTTCATTTCATTTGCAGAAGAACAAGGAATATCCGTCTATCCGGAACTAGCTGTTTTAAGGGTTCATTCCGATTCCGGTTTTAATGAAAAGCGTGATGCTTCTCGAACATTAACCGGTACACCGGCTGCCGTCTATCCGGTAAATTTGGCGCTGGACACACGAGATCAAAGACAACAACCTTCTTATATTTTGTCGCCCAGGCTTGTCAAACAATATACGGAAGCGATGCTCAAGGATTTTGTTCCGTATCAAACAGCGGGCATATCATTAAGGGATTTAGCAGATGAGCTAAATGGCGATTATCGGAAAAATAATCAGGTTGACCGTTTCGAATCAGAGATGATTTCAACGGATGCTTTGCAAATGATTCATGATCAGGAGCTGGAGATTATGGCTAATGGCGGAAATGCTTATGCCTTGCCGTATTTAACCGATATTGTCGATATTCCTTTAAGCAGCAGTGAATTTAAGCTTCAGGATGAGTCGATACCATTTTTTCAAATGGTCATTCGTGGTTACATTGACTATACAGGTGCTCCATACAATTTATCCACGAACATTAGTGAGCGAGAGTATATTTTGAAAATGTTAGAATATGGCTCCTATGTGAATTATCAATGGATATATGAAGCGAACGATAAATTGAAAGATTCGAAATTCAATCATTTATACTCAGTCAATTATGAACAATGGCTCGATCAAGCGTCTGAAATATATCATGAAGTGAATGACATTTTGAAACATGTTCATCATCAGCCGATTATCGGACATGAAAAGCTTGATCAAGGGGTTTATAAAACTGTTTATGAGAATGGCATGTTCATTATTGTCAATTATAATCAAGAAGCAGTTACTGTTGAGGGCTTGACGCTTGAACCCAAAAGCTATCTGACAGGTGGTGAAGGATGATGAACGTCTTAAAAAAAATGGGGATGAGCATCCGAACATATGAAGGACAGAAAGTACTTTGGGGTATTCTATTTGTTTCTCCATGGCTGTTGGGCTTTGTGTTTTTTTTTCTGATACCACTGTTAACGTCATTGCAGTATAGTTTCAGTAATATCGAAGCCAGCTCAGAGGGATTGCAGATGACGTTTGTCGGCTTTGCCAATTTTATAGAGGCATTAACGGTAAATACAAACTTTAACAGGCAATTAATTGAGTCCATGATGGATATTGTCATCAATGTCCCCTTAATCATTATTTTCAGCCTGTTTATCGCTGTTATTTTAAATCAAAAGTTTTTTGGCAGGTCACTCACACGCGCCATCTTTTTTCTTCCGGTCATCTTGGCATCAGGGGTCATTTTAACCCTTGAATCAACAAGTCTCGTTCAAGAAATTAACCAGCAAAACGCAGCCTCCGGAGGGTTAGCCAATGCCCTTGGTGCTTTTGAATTAGAAAGAATCATGCTAAGAGCCGGTGTGAACGAATTTATCGTCAGTTACTTAACAGGAGCAGTCGGGCGAATTTATGAAATTGTCAGTCAATCCGGCGTTCAGATTTTAATTTTTCTGGCCGGCATCCAAACGATCTCCCCGCAGATTTATGAAGCAGCGAAGATGGAAGGAGCAACCGGCTACGAAGCGTTTTGGAAAATCACCTTGCCGATGGTCAGCCCGCTGATACTGGTGAATATGGTTTATACGATTATCGATTCGTTTACAAGAAGTCCAGTAACTGATCTGATTTTGTCGACAGGTTTTGACAATTTTAACTTTGGACTTAGCTCCGCAATGGCATGGCTGTATTTCGTCTCAATCATGCTCATATTACTGATCAGTACGTACTTCATCTCGAAAAAAGTCTTCTATCAAGAATAAATATTAAGAGAAGTATGTGGTCGTCCTTCACAAAAATAATGAGTTGAAGTGTGTTCTCAGATAAACTTGAAATCATACTCTTATAAAATTCGTTTAGAAAGGGTGGGTATATTGAGGCTAGCTCGTTTCTTGAAGCTATATAAAATAAAACGCTTCTCCTGGTCATTTATACGCTTCGTGCTAATTGCCGGTTTATCCTTTGTGATTCTTTATCCGATTCTGCAGAAGATCTCCACCGCGATTAAGCATCCGAGTGATCTTTATTCACCGATTGTCGTCTGGATTCCAGAGAATTATACTTTAGACAATTTTAAAAATGCGCTGTCAATCATGAACTATTGGGACACATTATTTAACACATTTGCTCTTGCCGGCCTGACAACATTGTTAACGACCGCATCTTGCGCTCTTGCCGGTTATGCATTTGCGCGCCTGAGATTTAAAGGCAGTAAAGTGCTGTTTGCCGGTGTTATCCTGACGATACTCGTCCCGCCTACAACGATTCTTATACCGATGTATATGAATTTAAGAGAATTCAGCTTGGGTGGCATCATTCCTTTACTGACCGGAAGGACGGTGAATCTTTTAGACTCCTATTGGCCGTTTATTCTCACATCGATAACGGCAAATTCGCTGAAGGCTGGATTGTATATCTTTATATTCACACAATTTTTTAGAGGAATCCCAAAAGTGATCGAGGAGGCTGCCTATATTGATGGAGCAGGAGTGGGGACTACTTTTTTCAGGATTATGTTACCAAATGCTTTTCCCGCCATTGTAACGGTATTTCTGTTTTCCTTTGTGTGGCAGTGGAATGACAGCTTTTATACGACAACGTATTTGACATCAAGCAATGTCATGTCAACACAGCTGTCCTCCCTGCCATATAACTTATCTAACGTTCTTGGCAATACAACAAATTCAGACCCGTTTTACTTAAGTATGGTGCAGGATACCGGCATTCTGCTAGCGATTCTCCCGCTTATTATTATTTATATCTTTGTTCAACGCTACTTTGTTCAAAGTGTGGAGCGTACCGGAATTGTTGGATAGGCTGTACTTTTCGACATAGCATGACTAGAAGAGCGTGTTTAAAAAGGCAATGGTTCCGCACGATGCACCCCAATTCCGCCTAATTTCTGCTCACGTCCTGCGTCTGCTGTTACTGGCGCAAATTTACTCGATGAAGCACATTCAGGTTGCATTTGTGAGCAACGGCGAAATGTCGTCATCCTGACTCCAGAAAACCACTCACAGTCGGCCTGAAAAGAATGCAGCGGCTCCACCCATTGTCTCTTCCTCTGCTAGTAGAACACCGACGTCGATCCAAGTGCCATCGCGCGCGATGACACGATGAGACAGCTCGCAGCATTTCAGTGAAGTACGGCTCGTTGCTTCGAATTTGTTCAAAAAGATAAAAAACGATCTTTTTGAACAAACACTAAAAGGAGGTTATTTCATGCATGATACATGCCATGGAACACCAAAGCTTTATGAAGTGTTTGACAAGGACTTTTTCATCGGTGCAGCAGTTAACACATCGACGATAAAAAGCCACGATGAGCTGCTAAAGCACCATTTTAACAGTATAACCGCTGAAAACGAAATGAAGTTCGAGAACGTTCATCCGGCAGAAAACAAGTATACTTTTGACCAGGCAGATCAGATCGTTGCCTTTGCCAATGACCAGGGCAAAAATATCAGAGGGCATACATTAGTGTGGCACAATCAAACACCTGCCTGGGTGTTTGAGAACGAAGAAGGAACAAATATTAGCCGATCCATGCTTTTGGAAAGAATGGCATCCCATATGGAATCGATTATCGGTCGTTATAAAGGAAAAGTATACTCCTGGGATGTTGTGAATGAAGCTGTATCTGATAAAAGCGGCGAGTTTTTAAGACCGTCACCATGGCTGAAAACTATCGGGGAAGATTATATTGCTAAAGCATTTGAATACGCCCGTCAAATTGATCCTGATACCTTATTATTTTATAATGACTATAATGAATTTGTCCCTGAAAAACGAGACAAAATTTATCGTCTCGTGAAGTCAATAGTTGATAAAGATATCCCTATTGATGGCATTGGCTTGCAGGGGCATTGGAATTTAGAGTTCCCCTCTATCGACCTCATTCGCCGTGGTATCGAAAAGTATGCCAGTCTCGGTTTGCAGCTGCATATTACAGAACTCGATATATCTGTATTCTCACATGATGATAAAAGAACGGATGTCAAACAACCCAGTGAGGATATGCTAATTCGCCAGGCGGAACGTTATCAAGAGATTTTCAGCTTATTCAAGGAATACCGGGATCATCTTACCTCTGTCACATTTTGGGGAGTAGCCGATGATGATACATGGTTAGACAACTTTCCTGTAAGGGGCAGAAAAAATTGGCCATTTTTATTTGATGAGCTGCATCAGCCTAAACAATCCTTTTGGGAAATCGTAAAATTAGCTCGCCAGGCGGCTGAGCGTTAAGGAGGGTAATCAATGGGCAAGATTACAATGAATAATCCGCTCATTTGGGCAGATGTGCCTGACCCAAGTGTTATACGTGTGAACTCAACGTATTATATGGTTAGTACCAGTATGCATTCCATGCCTGGCTGTCCAATCATGAAATCAAACAATTTAAGAGATTGGCAGTTGGTCAATTATGTGTTTGAAACATTGGAAGGAAACGATGCACATAACTTAAAGGACGGTCATCATATTTACGGCAAAGGTTCATGGGCCGCTTGTCTCCGTTATCATAATGGCGTGTTTTATGTATGTTTTTCCAGCAATGACATGAATCAATTCTATGTTTATACCACGAACAACATTGAGCAGGGGCCGTGGGAACGGCATGTTATCGACGGACTATACCATGATCCAAGTCTTCTGTTTGATCAAGGTCGTGTTTTTGTTATCCATGGTAATGGCCGTATCAGCATAACAGAGTTGACGGAAGATGCAACAGCCCGTAAACGCGACGGAGTTAACCAGCTGTTATTCGAGACGGAAAGCGAGGGAATCGGCCTGCGGTGTGAAGGCTGCCACGCCTATAAGCTAAACGGCTATTATTATTTATTTTTTATCGAATGGCCAAGCACGGGCAACAGGCGCAGACGTCAGCTTTGTTATCGCTCTGAAGACTTATTTGGTCCATACGAAAGAAAAATTATTCTCGATGACGACATGGACTATGATAATCAAGGCGTTGCTCAAGGGGGAATTGTTGAAACTGCGGAAGGGGAATGGTATGCGATCTTATTTCAAGATCATGGCGCTGTCGGGCGCGTCCCTGTAATCGTTCCGTTAATGTGGTCAAACAACTGGCCGTTGCTTGGAATCAATGGCAAGGTCCCAAAATCATTCGCAGCTCAATTACCTCACGCAGAACAAACGGCCATCGTGAGCAGCGATGAGTTTGACTATCAGGAAAATCGGTTAGGTCTCAAATGGCAATGGAACCACAATCCAGACAACGCTCTGTGGTCATTCACCGCCAGACGAGGCTTTTTGCGCCTTGAAGCCGGACATTTGGCAAAAAGTGTGGAGTATGCGCGAAATACTTTAACACAACGCACGGAGGGACCGAGATGCAGCGCAGCTACTTTAATGGACCTTCGTCAAATGAAGCCTGGGGATAAAGCGGGTCTGGTCGCATTACAACATCATTTTGGGACAATTGGCGTTGAAATTGCCGACAACAGAGAAAAATGGATCACCATGTCAAGGAAGGGAGAAGATGGACTGGAAGAAAAGGTGGAATCAATCCCATTTCATGGTGAGCGCATTTACTTGAAAATGAGCTTTAACTTCATTGATAATACGGACGCCGCAACATTTGCTTATTCTGAAGATGGAGAGAACTGGCGTCAGCTTGGAACGATTTTACAATTGAGATATACATTAGATCATTTCATGGGGTGTAGAATCGGACTGTATAACTATGCAACCAAGCAGCCGGGCGGCATTGTTGATTTTGCTTATTTTCGATATGAGAAATGGTGATAAAGAAGGTGATAAGGGGGGTGTCTCAAAAGGGTGTTTTTTTCCCTTTTGAGACACCCCCGAAGCAATGAGCCACACTTCACCGAGAAGCTACGAGCTGACTCATTGTGTCATCGCGCGCGATGGCACTTGGATCGACATCAAGTGCAATACTGGCAGAGGAAGAGACAATGAGCGAAGCTGCGGCATCTTTTCAAAAGCCCGATAGGAGTGGTTTTTTCCTAGCGAGCGTGCAGCCACGAGCACAGCTTCGATGCCTTTCCCATCGAGCTGTCTCGACGGATAGTCATCTTAGCTGTGCTTGCAGAGGAAGAGACAAGCACGGTGCCATTGCCCTGTTATTTTTTTAAATAGTTTTGGCTTTTGATACAGCCTCTCTTTTATTTTCAAAAAACAATGGTTACGAATTACGAAAACAGCCAAAAGATAGAAAACGTTCTTCTAGAACAATCACTATTAGAAAATGGCCAGGGGACGCCACTTTGGTTTGGAGCAGCACAGGTTTAATAAGTTATGAAAGAAAGGGTTTATCTAGCGTGATTATTTATGTGATGAAATGGGGTGTAAGAATTGGGGAATCTGAGTAGACATAATCATCCATTATGGTTGGCTGTAATCGTTTTGATGAATGGCCTGCTCGGTTGTGAAAGTAAAGATAGCTTAGGAGATAGGCCCCTTGTTAACAGCAGAGAAGAAATTGCTTATCAGCATGCTGGGCTGACAAAATACAATCCTGCTGTAGAGCTGACATTTGTCAGAGGAACTAGCGAGAACCTGGAAGCTTTGGTTGGACGATTTCCTGGCGAGACATTGGCAGATAATCGCTGGAGCAGACTTTATTATGAAGTATTAGGAATTGACATAAAGTATGACTGGATAGCTGAAGTCGCGCTATTTGACTCAAAATTAGCTACAGATCTTGTCTCGGGGAATTTGCCTGATGTCTCGAAAGTAAATGCTCAACAAATGAGAGAATTAACCAATGCTGGATTCATTCAAGATCTTAGCACGGCATATGAAATATATGCCACCCCATTTACAAAGGAAGTCATGCGTCAGGAAGGAACAGCCCCTTTTGAAGCGGCGACAATAGATGATAAACTCATGGGGATACCGGACATCCAGTCCTCAATAGAGGGAACCCAATTTTTGTGGATTCGAACCGACTGGTTGGATCAGCTCGATTTAACTCCCCCTGAAACAATGAAGGATGTGTTAGCTATTTCCAAAGCATTTACAGAGCAAGACCCGAACCAAACCGGGGAGGATGATACGTATGGGTTGGCATTATCGAATCATTTATTTGATCCTGTGCTGAGTATCATTGGTTTTATGGCGGGATACGGGGCATACCCAAATATTTGGATTGAGGATGAATCAGGCGACCTCGTTTATGGTGGTATTCAAGAAGAAGTAAAAGAAGCTTTGCAAGTTCTTCAGGATATGTATAAACATGGCCAGCTTGACAGCGAATTTGTCTTTAAAGACGGTAATAAAATGAAGGAGCAAGTTGTTAATGGCAGCATTGGCATGCTTTATGGAGAACAATGGAGCTCATTTTTTGTTGAAGATAGCCGACAAAACAATCCAAACGCTGAATGGAAACCGTTTCCGATCGTCTCCAACTCTGGTGAATTACCAAAAGTTCCGTTGAGCAGCCGCACCGATTATTATTGGGTCGTGAGAGAAGGCTATGAACATCCGGAAGCTCTGATTAAATTGATTAATTTACATTTAGAGAAGAATTGGGGAGAAACGGCAGAATACGAGATTTATTACAGTACCCCGTATCCGGCTTGGCAATTATCCCCGATTACACCGTATCCGGTGTTGAAAAATTTGGAGGCTTACCGGCAGATTGAACATGCTGTATTAACAGGGAAATACTCAGAGTTAACCGGAGAAGCAAAAGCTATTTATATGAACATGGAAGACTATTTATTAAATGATGATGACACAGGTTGGGGCTGGGTATTAACCTATGGATTTGATGGTGCCTTTTCCATTTTAGAGCAATACATGAATAACGATCAATTATTGATAGACGAGTTTGTGTGGGCACCGACAGATACGATGCTCGAATTACAACCTATCCTGTACAACCGCCAGCTTGACATATATCAGAATATTATTTTAGGAAGCCCAATCAGTCAATTTGATGAGTTTGTTGAAGATTGGGAGAGGATGGGTGGAGCGAAGATCACCGAAGAAGTTAATAAAATATATAAGGAACGAAAAAATAAGTAGTGACAAAAAATCAAATGAAAGCGTGACACCTGGACATATCGGAGGATAAAAAATAATGGATCAAGCGGCATTTTCATCGCGAAAGTATTTATTTGTACGACTCCTGGTGCTGTACCATATCGTCATCCTTCCCATTATATTGTTAGGTTTGTATTTGTATACATGGAGTTATAATAACGCACGGGAGGAAATATCAAGACATACATCCATTCAATTAAATAGTTATTTGGAAAATCTGAATCGTGAAATGGAATGGATGGAAGGTCAGCAATATGATCTTTTACAGGAAAATGACTTGCGTAAAATTGCGCTTACGTGGGACACGATGGACATTGTTGAGAAAAAATCAAGCTTGAATTATTTTGTCAATCGCCTTACCTCCATCAAAAATACCAGTGCCTATATAAAAGATATTTACATTCACATTCCCACAATTAATAAAACGCTCTCGGCACTTCACGCCGTTCAAGACTTCGATCAGTCTAAATATGCTTTTAACTTTAATAATAGAGCAAAATATCAACCGATAAGTTTACTAGATAAGACGCTGAGCCTTATCGTTGCTAATATGAGCAGAGATATTGACGGGGAACCTATTTATAGCGTTGAGATAGCGCTTGATGACAAAAAGCTTGAGCAATCATTAGAATCAATTAATATGTACGAGGAGAGTGAAATATTTTTACTGTCAGACGATGGGGACATGCTGTGGTCTTCAAATGAAATATCACCTGATTTTCTGCAAAAATATTTAAATATTATTTTAGAGGGGCAAGATGATAACTCGAATATTATTACTATAGAAGGTGATAAGTATCATTTCGATCATGCTTATTCCGAGCAACGGGGGGTCTTTATCGTCAGTTATTTGCCGGAAGATATGGTGAAGAGACCGCTATCTATTTTTAAGAACTGGTTCTGGGTATTCAGTATTTTTACCGTTGTTGCGATTGTCATCTACTCCTATTTTACTTATACGCTCGTCCATCGTCCTTTGCTGCTGCTGATAGATGGTTTCAAGCGGATGGAAAATGGCCGCTTGGATACGCCGATTGAGCATGAGAAGGAAGATGAATTCGGATTTTTATACAACCGTTACAATAAAATGCTGGCTAAGTTAAAATTATTAATTGATCGCGACTACAAGCAAACGTTAATGGTGCAAAAAGCGGAACTCAAACAACTGCAATCGCAAATTAACCCACATTTTTTATATAATAGTTTTTTTATCTTGAATTCCCTGGCTAAAACAGAAGACACTGAACGAATCGAACTATTTACTAACATGCTTGGTGAATATTTTAAGTTTATAACACGAAGCGAGAAAAATCTCGTACCGCTGGTTGAAGAAATTAGACATGCCCGTATGTATACGGAAATTCAAAATATGCGCTTTTCCAGACGAATCACTGTGAAATTTGATGAATTACCAAAAGAGCTGGAACAAATAAAAGTACCTAAGCTTATTGTACAACCAATTATTGAGAACGCTTATAAGTATAGTCTGGAAAGGCTGTCTGATCATGGTGTTTTGTCAGTCAGCTTCGACAAACGTGGTCATGAGGTCGCCATCGTTGTTGAAGATAATGGCGGAACGATTAGCGATGATGAGATTGCCGCCTTGAAAAGGCGTGTTGCCGACATAGAGCAGGAACAAGAGCTTACAGGCCTTGTAAATATTCACCGAAGAATCGTTTTAACTTATGAAAAAGGCAGTGGCTTGTTTTTAACGAGAAGCGCATTGAACGGTTTAAAAGTGAAAGTCCGAATCATTCTAAAGGAGAGTTATAAGGATGTATAGATTATTAATTGTAGATGATGAGGAAATTATTACAGACGGGTTGTATGATGTGTTTTGCAGTTTAATGCCGGAGCAACTTGATGTTTGCAAAGCATACTCTGGAAAAGAGGCATTAGGCTGGATGGCGAGAACGAGGATTGACATTGTTCTTACCGATATTGCGATGCCGGAGCTGAACGGTTTAGAGCTAATTGAAAGGGTTCAGGACTTTTGGCCGCGCTGCAAAGTTATTTTTTTGACGGGCCATGATAATTTTGACTATGTATATCAGGCCATTCAAATGAACCAGGTAAGATATTTATTAAAAACAGAAGGATACGATAAGGTAATAAATACTGTCATCGAGGTTATCAATGAGATGAAGCGCAGCCATATTGAAACTTTATTATTAGAGCAGACGGAAGAACAGAAATACGCCTATGAGTTAATGGCTCAAAGTGATTTTATGAGGCATCTGCTGCAAAAACGTAATGCGACGGGCGATAATCAGGAGATGTTATTAAATGAATTTAAACAGTTAAATATATCTTTAAATCCAACCAAGTGTGTTCATATGGTGCTCGGTCGTCTGGATTATCCAAAAGACAAAACTTATACCGAACGCAGTAAAATTCTCACTTTTGTAAGAACGATTTGGGATCACCATTTACATCGGCAAATGAAAAGTATCGGGATTGTTGACCGCTACGGTGATATTGTCTGGTTCATCCAGTCGCACCCTGATAAGCGAGTCAGCACAAATCATTTAATCGATTATGTGGAGGGGACCTTGGAATTAATCCAAGAAGAATGCCTCGGAGCGATTGCATTGACAATACACTTCACGCTGGGAACCGAATCGTGTGAATGGGATGCCGTGTCACAACAATATGAAACGCTTCGTCAATTACAGCAGTTAAAAATCGGAAATGGCTTCCCTGAAATTGTAAAACAGCACGAGCATTTTAATGAGGATATCAACAAAGGCGTACACGCTAATCAAAAAATTGAGTTATTGACCGCTCATCTTGAGGCTAATCGAGCAGAGGAGTTTTTTGATGAGTTCAACGATTTGCAAACGGCGGCAGAGCACGGAAACTTTCATCATATGCTGGTAAACTATTTTTCAATTGCGTTAGTTTTGTATTCACATCTTAGTCAGAACGGCTGGCATCATCGCATCATTCAATATGACAAACTATTTAAAGTGGATGAACATGCATCGATGAAAGAAAGTTTTCATTATTTAAAACAGGTAGCAAATGAGATTTTTCAAAGCAAAAAAAACGATGATCGGAATCGAGCAACAAAAATCATTGATGGTATTTGTCATTATATTGAAGATCATTTAAACGAAGATTTATCTTTGGTCAGGCTCGCCGAGATGCACTTTTTTAACCCTTCTTACCTGTCCTATTTTTTTAAGCAAGAGCGCGGCATTAACTTGTCCGAATATATTGATAACTGCCGACTAAGAAAAGCAAAACAACTGTTGCGGGATTCAGATCTGAAAGTGCGGGAGGTCAGCGCCCTTGTAGGTTATCATGCTGCCCATTCGTTTACTCGGTTCTTTAAAAAAATGACGGGGGTGACGCCTAAGGAATATCGTGAAAATCTGCAAAAAGAGTAATCCTTGGGAAAACCGGCAGCGACAGCGGCCGAAAATGTCTGAAATCAATGCCTCAATTTACTGATTTCATCTAACATGCAGCGGTTTTGGAAAAGAATCATTGCTTTGAAAAAATAAGTTAGCTTTCGTTAAGCATTCCGGTTTCTTTTTGCTGTTCAATGTGTTATAGTGAAGAAGCTTATTATTGTTCGGTATCTTTTAAGAAAAAATAACTTTTCAAGTGATTTTCGTCTTGAATGAATATCAGGAGCAAAAATAGTAATACACGTGGGAAAAACCCGCACAGGAGGAAATTTTTTATGGTAGAAGGAAAAGTAAAATGGTTTAACTCGGAGAAAGGCTTCGGTTTTATTGAAGTCGAAGGACAAGACGATGTATTCGTACATTTCTCTGCAATTCAAGGTGATGGATTCAAAACTCTTGAAGAAGGTCAAACTGTTAGCTTTGAGATCGAACAAGGTCAGCGCGGACCGCAAGCTGCCAACGTTCATAAACAATAATTGTCGATAAGGAAGCCTTTTTTGAGCTCTGAGGAGCTTAAAAAAGGCTTTTCTTTTTTGCTGACGGCTGCTCCAAAAATCCTGATGGTAAAGTTTTTACCTTATAAACTATAGCTGTTGATGCATAGGATTACATTTATAAAAACGCTGTTGTATAATAGTCTAGTAGAGCATGTTCCAATAACAAAGAACAACGATCTGTTAGAAAGGCTGTCTTCCCTAGACTTTGTTGCTTTTCGACTTGTTTTTGAAAAGAAAAGATCCTTTTACAAAAACGACGAAACATGGAGTGGAGAGCGGGTGACTAAAATGAACAAAAAAGAGTTATTTAATGCCGGCTGGGAATTTGCCAAAAGTGGTTTGGACGTTTCTGAAAGCGCTGCCTTGGAATTCGTGCCGGTGGATCTGCCGCATGACTGGCTGGTTTATAATACTCTCGATCTTTATGAAAACAGCATTGGCTGGTACCGAAAGACATTTTATTATTCTAAAAAGGAAGAGGATGTGATTCTTTGCTTTGACGGGGTGTATATGGATTCTTCCGTTTATGTCAATCAGCAGCTTGTCGGTGAATGGAAGTACGGTTATTCTTCCTTTGAACATCAGATAACAGACGCTCTCGCGGAAGGGGAAAATGAGATTCTTGTAAAAGTCGTCCACCAAAGTCCAAACAGCAGGTGGTACTCAGGTGCAGGAATCTATCGGAATGTCTGGCTGAAGACCCGGGGGAAAAATCACATTGCAACGGATGGCATCTATATCTCGACGGCAATAACGGAGCAAGGGTGGCAAGTGGACATTGATGTGGAAGTGAGCATTACGGAAGCCGCGCAAATCTCCCATTCCATCATGTATCAAGATCAGTTGATCACCCAAGCGTCCGGGACGATTACAACAGCAAACTCCTCAGGCATACATCACCGGCAGACGATGGTTGTCGACAATCCGCTGCTGTGGAGTCCGGATGAACCGCGGCTTTACCAGCTTCAAACCGAATTGATTATGGGGGTGACGGATCACGCCGCGAAACAACCGCGAAATGTGGTAGAATCGGTAACGCAAAACCTTGGCTTCCGGTCGATTGTCCTTGACCCGGATCAAGGATTGCAACTGAACGGGAAAAAAGTCAAATTAAACGGCGTATGCGAACATCATGATTTAGGCGCCCTTGGAGCAGCTTTTAACAAAGCTGCATTAAAAAGACGGCTGACGATTTTGAAAGAGATGGGAGCTAACGCCATCAGGACGGCGCACAACATGCCGGCCCCGGAACTGATGGATTTAGCGGATGAGCTGGGCTTTCTTGTTGTTTCAGAAGCGTTTGACATGTGGGAACGGGCAAAAACTCCTTACGACTATGCGCGATTTTTTAAAGACTGGTGTGCTGTTGACGTGAAAAGCTGGGTTCGAAGGGACCGCAACCACCCGAGCTTGCTCATGTGGAGCATCGGCAATGAAATTTATGACACCCATGCAGATGAGAAAGGTCAGCAAATCACAACAATGCTTATGAAGTTTGTTCAACAGCATGATCCGAAGGAAAATGCTCGCGTGACCATCGGCTCCAATTATATGCCATGGGAAAACGCGCAAAAATGTGCGGATATTGTAAAGGTGGCCGGGTATAATTATGCGGAAAAATATTATCAACAGCATCATCAGGAGCATCCCGACTGGATAATTTACGGTAGCGAAACCGCGTCGGTTGTGCAAAGCAGAGGAATTTATCACTTCCCGTATGAAAAATCGATTCTTGCGGACGACGATGAGCAATGCTCTGCGCTTGGGAACAGCTCAACAAGCTGGGGCGCAAAATCGGCGGAGGCTTGTATTATAGCCGAAAGGGATACGTCATTTTCTTTAGGTCAATTCATTTGGACCGGGTTTGACTACATTGGGGAACCAACGCCGTATCACACAAAAAATGCGTATTTCGGCCAAATCGATACCGCCACATTCAAGAAGGATTCTTACTATATTTATCAGGCAGCCTGGACGGATTACAAGAAGAAGCCAATGGTGCATCTTTTTCCGTATTGGGATTTTAATGACGGACAAGTGATCGATGTTCGCGTATGTTCCAACGCTCCGAAAATTGAGCTGCAGTTAAACGGCGACAGCATCGGCACGCATCTCATCGACCACGAACACGGAACAGAACTTGTCGGATGGTGGAAAGTTCCTTTTGAGAGAGGCGAGTTAACCGCGATTGCGTATGATGAAAACGGCGAAGTCATCGCAACGGATGTAAAAAGGTCGTTCAAGGATGCCGACAGTATTTCTCTGACAGCGGATACGGACACGATCACCGCCAACGGAACGGACTTGATTTTTCTCGAAATTTCCATGAAAGATGAAGACGGGAATGAAGTGGAAAATGCAACGAACCGGGTAACAGTAAAGGTGACAGGTGCAGGCCGGCTGCTTGGGTTGGATAATGGAGACAGCACGGATTACGACCAGTATAAAGGCGTTAGTAAAAGGCTGTTCAGCGGCAAATTAATGGCGATAATCGGCGCGACGCTGAAGCCGGGAAAAATAGACGTCGAAGTTTCTTCTCCTGGGCTGGACAAACAGGTAGGGCAATTCACTTCGCTCCCGGTTTGTGACAAAGCTGCGCTCAAGGGCGTTTCTGCGCAGATGGGCAATCAGCGGATGCGGGTGGTTTTGGGCAGAGAACAGGAAATTCCTTTACGGAAAGTGGAAATCATCAGCGACGCCGGTCAACTGCTAAATGAATCACAAAAAGAACTGGTTGTCAGGGCCAAATTATATCCTGAGAACACTTCCTACCGGGAAATAGAGTGGAGTGTCGTCAATGATACAGGTATTCCTTCCAGTATCGCAACGGTTGAGCCGGCGGGACTTGAAGCAACAGTCAGCGCCTTAGGCGACGGCAGCTTCCGTCTCCGCTGCACGAGTAAAAACGGCAACGACAAAACGAAGCTTATCTCGGAATTGGAGTTTCAGGCTGCTGGTTTGGGGACAGCATACAAAGATCCGTACAGCTTTCTATCTGCCGGATTGTACGATTACAGCAAAGGAGAAGTCGGAAACGGCAACGAGCGCGGGATTGCCACAAGCAGGGATGGCGTAACCGAAGTCGGTTTCCATGGCATTGATTTCGGCTCTTACGGATCGGACACGATCACGCTTCCGATCTTTGCGTTGACGAGCGAACCGTATTCCCTGCAAATCTGGGAAGGAAGCCCCGGTGAGGAAGGAAGCGATCTCCTTGCCGACGTCATCTATCAAAAGGAACCGAAGTGGAATGTTTATCAGGAGGAAACCTATCGTTTGTCGAGGAAACTTCGCGGAATTACTTCGATTTGCTTTATTCTTAAACAAAAAGTGCACATCAAAGGCTTTTATTTTGAAAAACAGAACCGAGCGTTTGAAAAAAATCAGGCTGCAGCTTGCGATCGTATTTACGGAGACAGCTACACAGTAAAGGAGGGCCGAGTGGAAGGGATCGGCAACAATGTCTCCCTGGAATTCAACGACCTGGATTTTACAAGCGACGGTACCTCCAGCATCGTGATTTCCGGTCGAGCGCCGCTTGAGAGAAACACGCTGCAAATAAAGTTTACCAGTGAGGAAGGGGAAACGAGCCAAATCGTGGAATTTACGCAATCATATGACTACGTGGAGAAAGAGTTTCCGCTGGAAAAAATGACCGGAATGCAAAAGGTAACGTTCCTGTTTTTGCCGGGGAGTCATTTTGACTTCGGCTGGTTCCGCTTTGAGACCGATGCGAGGAAGGGAAAGCAATGAAAACAACCGTTCATGATGTAATACAAAAACTGACAGCAAAGGTGAACACGCTGGAGAATACGGTGGATACATTGAAGTGCGGCAATCCACAAATGAAAGTTACCGGAATAACCGTCACCTTTATGCCCACATACGCAGCGATAGAGAAAACAATCGAGTTGGGAGCGAACCTGCTCATAACTCATGAAGGATTGTTCTACAGTCATTGGGATGCGTATGAACTTGACGAAAAGCAAGTATACAATGAAAAACGGAGGCTGCTTCATGAATCAGGAATAGCCGTGTACCGTTTCCACGATTATTGGCACCGATATAAGCCGGACGGCATCATGCAAGGACTCGTTGAAGCGCTGGAATGGAATGCGTATGTAGAAAAACATCATTCTGCTGCAACGGTTTTGAACCTACCTGAGACGAATCTGGAAGAAATTTCTCGTCATGTGAAGCAACAGCTGGAAATCGATTTTGTACGTGTGACGGGCGATTTGGCGATGCCGTGTACAAGAATCGGATTGCTGGCCGGTTACCGCGGCGGCTCCTCGCTGTCCATCCCGTTATTCGAGAAAGAAAATCTCGACGTGATTATATATGGAGAAGGGCCGGAATGGGAAACGCCGGAGTATGTGAAGGATTCGATCAGCCAAGGGAGAAAGCGAGCAATTATTATCCTTGGACACGGGGAAAGTGAAGAACCAGGAATGAAATTTTTGGCGGAGCGGATGGTGGAAATGTTTCCACAGCTTCCTGTTCACTATCTGCTGACAGTGCAAAACTTTCAAGTGATGTAAAGTAAAAGTAAAACCAGTGAACTCGTTTCAGCAAGGTGAAACTTCGAGGAATCAGGTGGAGACTCTACTCCACCTGATTTAAATCCCACCTACGCTAACGCTTAGAGGTGGGGGTCTTATACCCTATAAGAAAAATCGATAAAAAGGGCGGGAGCAGGCGCTGCTTACCGCCCTTCATTTTCCGCTGTCTGTTTTGCAATCCGGAACGGCTGGCTGAAATTAAGGATGTACTGAAAAAATGACACCGTTTTCTCCCTTTAGATTCGATTATCAATGGGGAGAAATATCGCCCCGATCCCGATAAACGAGAACATCTAAAATGGATAAGCGGCTTAAAGATGGTCCTGGCTTTGAGAGTGAGAATTGTCTAAACATGTTAGGAAGGTCTTGTTTAACTAGGGAGATAACAATTCAAGAAACAGAGCATCCACATTTACCGATAAACCATTAAAAACTTGCGACTTGGCATCAGCCGCTTTTTCATAAGACTTCACCGAGTCGATTTCGTGGTCAGTAAAAACATAAACCATTATACTCTCTTGCTTCGGGTCAATAATCCAGTATTCCCGAACTCCCGAGAGTCTGTAAGTGTCAAGCTTCGTGATCATATCCTTACTGCGGCTACTATCCGAGATAATTTCAATAACCAATGCAGGCGTACCCATATACCGTCCTTTTTCAGTAACATTGCCTTCCAGGTCACAAGCTACAAGCAGATCGGGTTGCATGACATCAGGCTCTTTAATATTGTTCTTTTTAAAATGCACATCGAAAGGCGCAAAAAATACTCTGCACTTATTGCCTTTGAAATAATCATTAAACGTTAAGTATAATCTGGCAAGAATCTCCTGATGCCCAATGTTGGGAGATGCTAATAAATAAATTTCACCGTTGATAAATTCCATTCTAAGTGTGCTCTTCTCGGAAATCTCGATAAACTCTTCATAGGAAACCTTTTTCCCGCCGTATTGATAATCGAGCGCATTTTCTCTTACTATAAAATACTGTTCAATGTCTGTTACATATGGAGTTAAACGGGCAATTTTACTGCCGTTTTTTGTGATGACCACATCATTCTGCTCCTCAACAAAATCCAGATACTTCCCTAAATTTTGCTTAAGCTCCGTTGCTGTTATCACAACTCCCTCTTTATCCTTCATTGACTCCACAACTAATCACCTCCGATAATATTTTATCAGACAGGACCTTTCATTACAAGAAAAAACGCACGGTTTTTCATAATATATCGAACGATAATTCATTTTAAATCGTGCGAAAAATGTTTTCTTCCATATGCGACCGTTGTGAACGTGGATAATGCTTGGAAATAGGAAGGATTGTCAGATTGGACGGTTTTTGGAAGAAAATAAGCCTTTTTAAGCTGATATGATAGATGATGATATACATCTCCTAAAAAAGAAAATTTGATGATAAATTTGCTGTATTATTTTACGAATAAATCACATATAATAAAAGTAAAAAGGAGTTGTAATCCATGCCGAACATCAAACCGATATCAGATTTAAGAAACTATAACGAAGTTCTGCGGGACATTGCCGCAGGTGAACCAGTATTTTTGACTAAAAATGGAAGAGGGAAATTTGCGATCGTTGATATCAATGAATATGAGAAACTAAAGGCTTCATTAAAGCTGATGTCGCAGCTTGCCCAAGGAGAACTGTCTGGAAAAGAGAAAGGGTGGATGACCATCGAGGAAGTGGAAGCAGAACTGGGGATTGAGGATGTATAAGCTGAGCATTTCACCTGAAGCTAAAGATGATTTAGTAAAAATAAAAAGCAATATTTCTAAGGAACGATGCAATACACACGCAGCTGTAAATTTAGTCACTAAAATCACCCGAAAAATACGCGGGCTGACAGAACATCCGGAAATCGGTGCTCCGCTCTCTTCCGTTTTGGATATACAGACAGATTTCCGTTTTCTTGTCTGTAATAATTACTTGATATTTTACAGATTAGAAAATCGAACTATTTACGTGTCGAGAATTTTATACAGCAGGCGGAATTATATGCGTATTCTATTCGGTAAGTTATCGGAGGATGAAGAGATATAGAATTGTTAAGTACTTCGGAGAACCTATGCCGAATGAGCAGTAATAGCTAAACGTAAGATTCGATTTTAGGCTGCAGCGTCGTTAGGCTCTTTGCTGTGTTTGACGTGCAGCAGCTACAGAGAGGAAGCTTGATAAGAAATGTATGAATTTCGAGAAAGTAATTTTGAAGAAAACAGTATTTGTTTTAACCATTTTATTGATAGTTTTTCTGCTGACATCGATAGTTTTCAAGAAGAGCATATTTTAAAATCTAGAGTATTCTCAATTATTGTGGACGGTATTAATCAAGGTTATTTCGCCTTTTGCGAAAATGTTTTTGAAATTGAAGATTTTACAGTACTAACGCAGTTTGTATTAGATAATGCAGCAATCAATCACTCTCAACCGATCTTTAATGAAATTATTAAAGAATACAGAATTAAAAGTGCTTTTGTATCATCAGCAGATCAATTATTTTTGGCGTTATCGATGGACTTTCATAAATCAGTAACGATGCAAGCGTATATGTATATTGACGGCAAAGCTCCTGTTCGCAGAGCGGAATTCTCCAGAAGCTGCATGTTCCCAGCTAAGGAGGAGGATTTCCCTGAAGTGAAAAGACTGTCTAAAGGATATTTTGATTTTTTACTGTCTCAAGATAAAATCGGCAGATTCCAGCTGTACATATTAAAGAGTCATGAAACAATACTTGGATTTGGGTTGCTTGAAGATGCAATGATTATGAAACAAACAAAATCTCTAGGTATTTACACAATAGAAGAACATCGAAAAAAAGGTGTTGGAAGAAGTATGATGCTGCATCTTAAAGAAATTTGTTACAACCAGGGATATAAGCCTTTAACGGGGTGCAATTGGTATAATCATGCGTCAAAGTATACTATAGAAAGTGCTGGATTTATATCAAAAACCCGTCTTTTTAAGGTTGAATTTACTAATGAGAAAAAATGGGTGTCTATATAGTATAAAGGTTAAGTTCAGTAGCCACCGGCAACTGTCAGCTCGATGGTGACTGGGTAATCAACGGGAAGTATCACGGGAGGTGTTACCATGAAAAACACATTATTGTATGATATGCCCGAAAAACTGCGTCGTATAACGGCAAACAATAAATTCAGCGAAAATACCACGGGCTGTTCCAACTCGGCGGTTTTCCATATGCAAAACGTACACCAGTACGGGTCTGCCTATTTAAAGGTGAAACAGTATGATGCAGCAGAAACACTAGCAGATGAAGCTGCTGTATTGGATTGGCTGAAAGAGAAAATTCCTGTTCCGGAAGTTTATTACTATAAGCACTATCAGGAGAAAGAATATTTGTTAATGTCGGAGATCAAAGGCTTCGATTGCTCAAGTGCGGTACATAAAAACAGCCCTGAAAATATGGTGAAAGCTTTTGCTGAAGGACTGAAAGCGATTCACAATATAGAGATAACGAATTGCCCGTTTAAGCGGACGTTGGAGAAGAAAATCGACAAGGCAAGGTACCGCGTAGAGAATGGATTGGTGGACGAGGCAAATTTCGAGGAAGAAAACTGGGGGAAAAAAGCCGTTGATTTATTCGAGACGCTGTTATCTAAAAAAACAGATGACGAAGATCTTGTTTTTACCCACGGCGATTACTGTCTGCCCAATGTGATAATCGACGGGAATAAGCTGAGTGGGTTGATTGATTTAGGGAGAGGCGGCGTTGCCGATCGATATCAGGATATCGCGCTGGCGGTTAGATCGCTGAAACATAACCTGCAGTCGGAAAAGTGGGTTGATTTATTTTTCGATCACTATGGCATGAAGGATGTTAATGACGCAAAGATTGATTTTTACATATTGCTGGATGAATTTTTTTAGCGCGTGTTCAAAAAAGGTTTGCGGACACTGCACAGGATTCGTTAGATGACATCTTCATTTTTGACAGCAACAGATAAGGAGGAATTGATATGATCGCGATTCATACTGAAAGATTGATAATACGAGATCATATAGAAAGTGATTTAGAGGCTTTACATAAGCTGATTTCAAACAAAGAGGTAATGAATTATTTGCCTGAGATAATGACTGAGACTATTGAAGAATCCAAATTAAACCTTCATGAAGCGATAGAAGAATCAAAAAATGATAACAGAGTTAAATATTATTTTGCGATAATAAACAAGAAGACTGATCAATTTATTGGAGAAATAGGATTTACTAAAATTAAGGAGTGTACTGAAGGTAATATATTAAATTTAGGTTATTTTATTTTTAAGGAGTATTGGGGCAGAGGATATGCAGTTGAAGCATCAAAGGCAATAATTGATTATGCGTTCAAAAAAATCAATACAGTAAAAGTGGAAACTGGATGTCTGAAAGAGAACAAGCAATCTGAAAAGGTAATGATAAAGATTGGACTAAAGAAGGAAGCTGATTTCAGGAAACACATTATAATTAATGACAGGTTAGAATATGGGATAACGCGTGAAGACTGGCTTGATATGAAAAATAGTTAAGTTAAAGTGAACTAGCAATTAATTATAGTAGACTGAGGAGAGTAGCGGATGATTATCACACCAAATTTTCATTTCCGCGGGAATTGCGTGGAGGTAATCGAATTGTTTAAACTTGGAAAGGAGTATTAAAATGGAATGTGTTCGTATTTATGAAATTCCTGCTTGTAAAATGGTGTCCTCTCAATGTGGTATGTTTGGTGATGGAAAACTTGAACGATTTGATGAATGGTTTAGTGCTTTTCCTAAAACGATATCCCCAAGAGATTTTTTATGGTATGACAGTGAGCGAGGGGGATTTGTATGGTACTACATGTATAGTGAAGATATGAAAGTGCCCGAAGATTTTGATATAATTGATTTCCTTGGGGGTTTATATGCTGTTGCAACTGATATAGATGGTCAGGATAATAAAGATGCAATAAATAATATAAAAGAATTTATTAAAGAAAAAGGTTGTTTTGAGGAAGACACCTCTCGTGCACAATTAGGTAATATTCCAACACCACCATCAGTTGGCAAGGCAATGGGATATAACCAAATGGATTATTATGTGCCAATTAGAATTATCTAATGCGATGAATGCTGTCATATCTGCAAATGATATGGTGAAAAATATTAGCAGCATTAAAATGGCACAGATAACCTTGAAACGATAATTTAAGCTTCCAAAACTTTACTTGTTGGAAATAAGAAAGAAAATATACTGATTATTTCCAATCCATTCCCGGCAAATCCGGGACCAAAAGCTGTGTCTAATTAATTTAATCTTTGTGAACTCCCACCGAGACAAACAACGGTGGTTTCTTTGTAGAAATTTTGCTGTTTAACTTCAAAATCTAAAATGGGAAGTCAACAGTAAACTATGAGTATAAATATTCGGAACTGAATTATGTAAAGAAAAAGGATTTTGGACAGCACTAATTAGTCTCATATCCATGAGGTATTCCATTTGGTTGCCCAAGCAAATAGGCTGAGCCGCGTCGCGAGTACAGACCGTTAAATGTAATAGACTGATATGCCGCCATGTCGTGTGGCAAGATATCAAGTATGTTAAAGCGGAGGAAGATAAATGGTAGATTTAAGTAATAAGCCGACAATAATAGGAAAGAAAATTATCTTAAGACCTATGAAGGCTGCTGACGATTTCCCGTATATAGAAGAATGCTTAAATGACGCTGAAGTTGTAAAATTAACCGGAAGTTCACCTGAATACGACAGAGAAGAAGTGTTCCATTGGTATAATACAAGAAATGAACAAACTAATCGACTCGATCTTGCGATTGTCGATAAAACGACCAATGTCTTTGTTGGCGAAATCGTCGTTAATGAACTTGACCAGCTCCATCAAAGCATGAATTTGCGAATCCTCATTGGTCCAAGAGGCAGAGATCGCGGATTTGGCACTGAGGCAACTCAACTGATGGTTGATTATGTTTTAATGAACACAGTGTTGAACCAATTAACATTAAGCGTTTTTGCTTTTAATCCCAGAGCAAGGAGAGTATATGAAAAAGTAGGGTTCACAATGGAGAGTATCGATAAAAATCAGTTGGAATATGATGGTAAGCAGATTGATTCCATCAATATGAAATTGACAAGAGAAAATTGGCTGATAAAACAAAATGAAAAAAGTGCAGGGAGATAATGGTTATCCCGTTTGAAATACAATAAGTTAAGAGACTGCATTTAGAGAATTCGTGGCAAAGACGAGGAGGAAAAAGATGGTACAAATAAGACAGGCAGTTCCAGATGATGCAAAGGAATTTTTATCCTTTTTACTTACGTTAGATCAAGAAACAAGCTTCATGTTATATGAACCAGGGGAAAGAACGACCGGCGAAGCAGAGTTGAAACAAAAGATTGAAAAAACAAGGGAACATTCCTTATTATTGGTGGCGGAAGGCGGTGAAAAGATCGTTGGTTTTTTGTCGGCATCCAGAGGGAATGTAAACAGGATAAAGCATAGCGCCTACGTCGTAGTGGGCATTCTCAACAATTATCGTGGAATGGGAGTTGGCGGAAGATTATTTGAAGAGCTGGATACGTGGGCGGTTAATCATGGCGTGAGCAGACTTGAGTTAACGGTGATGACAAAGAATGAACAGGCAATCAAGCTTTACAAGAAGATGGGCTATAAAGTAGAGGGGATCAAAGAAAAATCCTGTTTTGTTAACGGGGAATTCGTGGACGAATACTATATGGCAAAAACAGAGTTTTCCCGAGAAAACACGAGAAAGGTGATAAAAAATATGGTATTGAATCATCTGCAAGTATATCAAAGAAGTCAACATTTTATCTGGACAGACAAGTATATCTCAAAAAATATGTTAGCTGCCCATCTTGATTTAAACAGTGATGCGGCCAGCAGAAATACTACTACGATCAAGAGGACAATAGAATGGATAGAAGCGAGAATTCCAAAAGGCGGCAAGATATTAGACTTAGGCTGTGGACCTGGCTTATATACTTCCTTGTTGTCGAAAAAAGGATATTCAGTCACCGGGATTGATATATCAAAAAGCTCCATAGCTTATGCACAAAAGAAAGCGGCACAAGAAAATTTACCCATACACTATTTTTGCAAGGATTATTTGAATAGTGAAATCGGTGAAGGGTATGATGCTATTCTATGTATTTATTGTGATTTCGGAGCGCTAATTCCAAGCGAACAAGAAATATTGTTAAAAAAAATCTATCATTCGTTGAAAGATGGCGGCGTTTTTATATTTGACGTGTTTAAATCCGGGTTATGCAATAATAAACAAGAAAAAAGAGATTGGCATTATTCGGATGGAGGAGACTTCTGGTGCGGCAGTCCCCATTTAGTACTCGAAGAGGAAAAGCACTTTACTGAACATAACGTCTGGGGAACAAGGACAATAATTATCGAAGAAAATAAACAGCCCAGAGAATACATAACGTGGGACCATTATTATTCAAAAAGTGACATTGAAATCCTATTAAATAAAAATGGATTGAAAGTGATATCCTTCAAAGATGAGTTAATTGCTGAAAATGAGTTTGTCAGTAATGATGTCATGTTTATTGAAGCAAAAAAATAACGCAGATGAAAACATATGTTACAAAATCATACATGTAAGTGTGAGATTTCACGCACGGTGAGTGATGATCGGTAATGCGGCAAAAAGGAGAAAGTAGAGACGTGATGAAACTATTATACGGAACAAGTAATCCAGCGAAGCTTCAACATATGAAAGAGATGCTGTTTGGTTTGGATATCGAAATCATTGGTTTTGATGAGCGGAAGCTGCTGACAGATCCCATCGACGAGAGCGGGAACAGCCCGTTGGAAAATGCGAAAATCAAGGCAAAAGCATACTATCACGGTGCGGGAATACCGGTTTTTTCCTGTGACACAGGCCTTTACATTGACGGTTTGAACGATAGCGAGCAGCCGGGAGTCCATGTTAGAAGAGTGAACGGCAAAACGCTGAGCGATGAAGAAATGATCGCTTACTACGCAAGCGTTGCCGACAAATTCGGTGGACAGACGAAAGCAAAGTATAGCAATGCCATATGTTTAATGATCGATGAAAACAATATCTTTGAATATGACGGGGACGATATTTCTTCCGGAGCTTTTCTGCTTACATCCAAAGCGCATACCAAAAGAACAGCGGGCTTTCCATTAGATTCTCTTTCAATAAATATGCAGACAGGAAAATATTTTATTGAAATGGATGTCAATGAGGAAAGGGAGAAGCAAAGTATCATCGCAGACGGGTTCAGAAATTTCTTTTTAAGGACAATCTTGAAATAAGGATTTTCCAGAGGATATGTAGGGGAATCTGCTGATTGGTTTAAACAATGGAATGAGAATGATAATTCACGTATTTTTGTAGCTGTGATAGGTCAAGAGCTGGCAGGGGTGTGCTGCGTAAGTTTATATGGATTTAGTATTATGGCTGTGAGAGATAGCTGTTCATCCTAAATACCACTTACGAAAAATTGGATTAATCTTTATGTCGTTTGCATTTGATTGGGGAAAAAGAAATAACGCTTCAAGAAGTTTTTTAGCCTGTGATATAGATAATAGCAGAGCTATTAAATTGTATGAAGGTCTGGGCTTTGAAAGAAAAGCAAAAAGAGGGCAGATTAATATGGCAAAGGAGATAACAAGAGTTTAATCATCGATTCGGAAATTTATCAGTTGAATGACGTGGTTGCAGTAATTAAAAGTAATGGATATCCGAAAGCCGAATCAAAGCACATCCAATAACAACGTGATCACGTATGCTGTAAATAACATGAAAGCATTGCTGGATTCAAAGCTTAATGCTATCAATGTATTATGAGAAATGGAGGGAGCTTCTATATGAAGAATACTGCATTGTGGTACAAGCATGCTGCAAAAGAGTGGAATGAGGCCCTGCCTGTTGGGAACGGCCGCCTTGGTGGGATGGTTTTTGGCGGTGTTCCATTGGAGCATATCCAATTAAATGAAGACACGGTATGGTACGGAGGGCCGAGAGATCGCAATAACCGTGACGCCAGAAAACATTTAGCCAAGGTACGCCGGTTGTTGAGAGAAGGGAGGCTGAAAGAAGCGGAGGAGCTTGCCGAGCTGACTTTTACGGGAACCCCGGAATCTCAGAGGCATTATGAACCATTAGGCGATTTGTTTTTCCAATTGAAGGACCACCTTGGTCACGAAAATTACCGCCGAGAATTAAATTTGCAGGATGGCATCACATCGGTGAACTATCAAATAAACGAAATTGCTTATAAGCGGCAAATCTTTGCTAGCTACCCTGACCAGGTCATGGTCATACATTTCACGTCATCACAGAAAAATGCGATATCGTTCCGAACGTATTTGGATCGTGGCCAGGGTAAAAATTACGACGAAATGAAAGCGGATACTTCAAACCGATTAATTATGAAAGGCGGAACCGGTGGAGAAAAAGGCATTGGCTTTAGCTGTATGATCCATGTTAGTACGGATGGCGGTTCTGTCGAATCAATCGGCAATCGCTTAATCGTAGATGGGGCAAATACAGTCACCGTCTTTTTAGCCGCTGCCACAACGTATCGCTACGAATATCCCGACCAACAATGTCAACAAATAATTGAAAATGCCTTGAACAAAGGTGTTGAAGAACTCACGCAAAGACATAAACACGATTATCAAACGCTTTTCAACCGGGTACATTTTCAGATTGAAGACAATAACGATTTAGGAGAACTGGCGACGAATGAACGTCTGGAGCGAGTGAAACAGGGGGAGACAGATTTAGGACTTATCTCAACCTATTTTCAATTCGGCAGATACTTATTGCTGGCATCGAGCAGGGAAGGTTCTCTGCCGGCAACGCTGCAAGGAATTTGGAATGACCGGATGTTACCTCCTTGGGACAGTAAATATACCATTAATATTAATACGGAAATGAATTACTGGCCGGCGGAAGTATGTCATTTACCGGAATGTCATCAACCGTTGTTTACTCATCTTGAAAAAGTAAGAGTCAATGGACAAATAACTGCTGAAAAAATGTACGGCTGCCGCGGCTTTGTTGCCCATCATAATACGGACATTTGGGGAGACGCCGCACCGCAGGACATCTATATGCCAGCGACGATCTGGCCGTTGGGGGCTGCCTGGCTCTGTCTGCATCTTTGGGAGCATTATGAATATCAGTTAGATCAAGCATTTCTTGAAACATATTATGAAACATTGAAGCAGGCATCCTTATTTTTTGTAGACTATTTAATCGAAACGGATGATGGTTATTTGATTACCTCTCCTTCAGTGTCTCCGGAAAATACGTACATATTGCCAAACGGGGAAAAAGGAACTCTTTGTGAAGCGCCGTCGATGGATAGTCAAATCATTTCTTCTTTGTTTGCTGCGGTTATCAAGGCAAGCATGATCCTGGATAAAGACGAAGCATACCGCAAACAATTAACAGAACTAAAGCAGAAATTACCGCGACCGCAAATAGGAAAATATGGGCAAATTCAGGAATGGCTTCATGACTATGAAGAAGCGGAGCCTGGTCACCGTCATATTTCTCAGCTCTTTGCTCTCCATCCAGGTAATCAAATTTCTTTAAGCAAAACGCCGGAGCTGGCTGAAGCCGCCAGGAAAACATTGGAGCGAAGACTGCAGTATGGCGGAGGGCATACAGGCTGGAGCCGTGCCTGGATCATTAACATGTGGGCTCGGTTGGAAGAAGGGGAGAAAGCTTACGAAAATATTGTACAATTATTAGCGCAGTCAACATTGCCTAATTTATTTGACAATCATCCGCCATTTCAGATTGACGGAAATTTTGGCGGCACAGCAGGCATTGCGGAAATGATCGTTCAAAGTCATTTAGACGACATTCATCTGCTGCCGGCCGTTCCTAAAAAATGGGGAAAAGGGTCGGTGAAAGGATTGCGTGCCAAAGGCGGCTTTGAAGTAAATATTCAGTGGGAAAATAACCAGTTGGTGTCTGCAGAAATATATTCTTATAAGGGGCAACCATGCACCGTACGGACCAATTCGCCGGTGAAAGTAACTTCTCAAAACGCACTCGCACCGGTGAAGGTGAAGGAAATCAGCCCATGTGTTTATCAATTTGAATCAATCATAAACGGGCAATATACGATTTCAGCACTGTAAAACATAGCATGCTGCAAATGTGAAATTTGCGAATGCAATAAAACAGCCTGCTTCATGATTTTCGCCTTCAGAAAAATGGGCATGTGCGTAAGCGAAAAAGCAATCCCGGCCGCTTTATCAGCAGTCCGGGAATATTTTTTTCATAAAAAGCGACATTCAACAACGGGTTTGGCCTGAGCCGTGAATTAAGTATTTAACGGTGGTCAACGCTTCCAATCCCATCGGACCGCGGGCGTGAAGCTTTTGTGTACTGATTCCAATCTCTGCGCCGAACCCAAACTCGAACCCGTCTGTAAACCTGGTGGAGGCATTGTGATAAAGCGCGGCTGCATCCACATAAGCGAAGAACACCTCGACATTTTCCGGTGTTTCGGTAATAATCGCTTCCGAGTGCTTCGTGCCGTATTGCCGAATATGTTCAATCGCCTCGTCGACTGAATCGACGATCTTCAGGGCCAACGTCAAATCTAAATATTCCGTTTTCCAGTCTGTTTCTTCCGCTTTCGCTATGCGACGATCCATTTGTGCTGCGCGCTCATCTCCTTTGACGGCAACATTTTTCGCCGCCAAAGCTTCCGCCAGCGACGGGAAATGCTTTTCCGCCCAGTGGCGATGCACCAAAACCGTTTCCGCCGCATTGCAAACGGAAGGTCTTTGTGTCTTGGCATTTATAACGATATCAACAGCCATCTCCGCTTGCGCCGAATCATCAATATATATATGACAATTGCCTACACCAGTTTCCAGCACCGGTACAGTCGCTTTTTCCACAACCGCTTGTATCAGCGAAGCGCCGCCCCGAGGTATCAGTACATCCAGGTATTCATTGAGCCTGAACATTTGTTCCGCCGTTTCCCGAGAAGTGTCTTCCAGCAGCTGCACGGCGTTCTTCGGCAGGCCGCTTTGCTCCAATGCCCGCTGAATGACTGCGGTGACTGCTTTGTTGGAAAACAAAGCCGAGGAGCTTCCTCGCAGCAACACCGCATTTCCCGTTTTTAAACTTAGGCCGGCGGCATCTACGGTAACATTCGGACGGGCTTCATAAATCATTCCGACGACCCCGAGAGGCACGCGCACCTTCTGAATGGATAATCCGTTCGGCCGCTCGATCGTGGACAACGTTTCACCGACCGGATCAGCTAATTCTACTAGCAATTCCAATGATTGGCTGATATCGTCGATTCTTGCCTCAGACAACGCCAGCCGATCCAGCAAGGCTGAGGATATGCCGGCTTCTTTCCCCTTGTCAATATCCTTGCGATTTTCTGTAAGGATGAAATTCTTTTCCGCTTGCAATTGGTTCGCTATCAAGCGAAGTGCTTCGTTTTTGGCTTCTGTAGATTTCCCGGCAAGCTCCACTGCGGCCGCTTTTGCCAGTGCCGCTTTTCGAAGTAACTCTCCCATGTTGTTTCCTCCCTTTTAAGATAAGCGCTGCAGCTAGACAGCTTTCCAAATTAATTGAAATAAGACTTCTTTTATTAAACGTACTACTAAATATGACCACTATCGTATCAGCAGTTCAATATTTGGCAAGCCAGTGATCGCGGTGAATCGCTTCTGCGCAGGATGTGTTCCGCTGTTTTATAAAATCCGGACTGCCTTTGCCTTTTAAATCATTCAGGTCAGCCGACGAGAAATTGACTTGCCCTCGGCCGATGATGTTTCCTTCCATATCGGCAACATCAACGACAGCGCCAGCCGCAAACGTGCCGAACACCGCTTTGACGCCGACAGGCAGGAGGCTTTTGCCGTGCTGCATCACCGCGCGAGCCGCGCCGTCGTCGATCAACAGCTTTCCTTCAACGGGCGAGTGGAAAGCGAGCCACTGCTTTTTGTTATTCATCGCTTTTTGCTCAGGGTCGCCGATATACGTTCCATCTCCATTGCCGGATAAAATCTCCACAAGCTTGTTTTTTCCGCTGCCCGTCCCGATAAAAGTCGGCACCCCTAAAGAGACAGCTGTTTTTGCCGCTTCGATTTTTGATTTCATCCCTCCGGTGCCTAATTTTCCTGCGCTGTCTGCATTCGCAAGCATTTCATCGGTGATTGTCCGCAGCGAATCATATTTTACAGCCTCCGGATTTTTCTTCGGGTTGTCGTTATACAAGCCATTGACATCGGTGAGAATGATTAAATAATGCGCATGGACGAGGCCGCTGACGAGAGCGGATAACATGTCGTTATCACCGAACGTCAATTCGGCAATGGAAGTGGAATCATTTTCATTCACAATCGGAATGACATTTCGCTTCAATAGCTCCTGCAGGGTAGCATAGGCATTGCTGTATTGCTCCTGACCGGAAAAATCGTTCCTTGTCAAAAGCAATTGGGCGACGACCAGCCCGTGCTGCTGAAAGGCTTCCGCATAGCCTTGCATCAATAATCCTTGCCCGACGGCAGCGGCAGCTTGCTTACCGGCAAGCGTTACTGGACGCGCCGGATAACCGAGTTTTGTAAACCCAGCTGCAACCGCTCCGGAAGAAATGAGTACAACCTCATGTCCTTGTTTTTTCAGCTCTGCAATAGCAAGAACATGCTCTTCCAGCTTTTCTTTGCTCAGCCCGCCGCGGCGGTCGGTTAACGAGCTGCTGCCGATTTTTACTACAATCCGTTGTTTGTTCATAGCCATTCAACCTCACGATACGAATTCTGGTTGCCGTTTCCCGGAAACAAACCGGGGCAGCGGTCGGGAAATTCCCTTTATCTGTCGCAAAAAAATAAAAAGCCTCCGTCCACTTAAGGACGGAAGCATGTTCTCCGCGGTACCACCTTAGTTGGTATAACTTGGCGGTTATACCCTCTCCGAGCCGTTAACGCCGGCGATACGGTCAGATGAGACAGCTCATGGGCAGGTTCAATAAGGCGCATATGATGGAATCTTTCAGCCGGTGAATTCCACTCTCTTTCATACCACTGCTTATTTACTATTCCCAATCATTACTGTTGTCATATTATCCAGGTAAATTTTTTACCATTATCCAACACGTGCGGGACGATGTCAAGAGCTAATTGCAAAGATGGGGCAAAAATACCGGATCGATGTAAGACAGTCCTCTGGATGCTTGTACGGGAACGGGCGTACAGATGCTATAGGCTGTTCTTCCTGCGGCTTTATGCAGTATAATGGTCTGAAAAGCAGGAAAACAGGGGTGAAACGATTGACGGAAAATCAGAACTTTACGGCATTTTTTTATCAAAAGCTGATGAAAGATTACGATCACAGGAACGATCATTCTGGAGTAAGCGGCGAACGCCTTGCCAAGCGGCTGTCGCAGCTTTCGGAAATCGGGTTAACGACAGGCGGCGGCTCCTGCCGGATCGGTTTTTCCAATGAGGAGCTCCAGGCAAAGGAAATGGTGAAGGAGTGGATGGAAGGTGCCGGTTTAGAAGTACGAATGGATGGAGCCGGCAATTTGTTTGGCAGAATTCACGGAAAATATCCTGACAAGGCAGCAGTATTGTCAGGCTCCCATTTGGACAGTGTTCCAAATGGCGGACATTTTGACGGTCCGCTCGGAGTCCTGGCAGCGCTGGAGGTAGCAGAGGCGTGGAAGGCTACAGATTACATCCCGGAGCGGCCGTATGAGGTGGTTGTTTTTACCGACGAGGAAGGTTCCCGCTTTAACAACGGCCTGTTAGGAAGCAGCGCAGTGGTTGGTGGGAATGATAAAGAAATCTTGCTGCAAACGGTGGACATGCATGGAAAAGCGTTTCAGGATGTCATTGAAGAAAATGGACTCACATTGGAACAATTTTTCCAGTCGGAGCAGAAGCGGGAGGATATTGCTGCGTTTATAGAAGTGCATATTGAGCAGGGGAAGCGATTGGAAAAAGAAAATTTGCCTGTCGGCTTCGTGACAGGAATCGCCGGTCCATGCTGGCTGGAGCTGACCTTTACCGGGAAAGCGGGACATGCGGGAAATACTCCGATGGATGATAGATATGATGCCCTGGTTGCAGCCGGTGATTTTGTCAGGCAAGTGGAAGCTTTGCCGTCTAACATCAGTCCGTCCGCTGTTGCCACCGTCGGTCAACTGAATGTCTTCCCGAACGGAGTTAACGTTATTCCCGGAAAAGTAACCTTGACCGTGGATATTCGTGATATTTTCCTCGAGACACGGGATCGCCTTGTGGCTGAAGTGCTGGCGCTGGCAAAAGCAGTAACGGAACCACGAAACATCCAGCTGCAGGTGGAGGAAAAGGTTCGCATTGAACCGGTGCCGATAAAAGCGGATATGCAGAGGAAAGCCCGGGCTGCCATTGAAAAGCAGGGAATAACGCCGTACGCTTTACCGAGCGGCGCCGGTCATGACGCGATGATCTTAGGACGTCATTTGCCAGTGGCGATGCTGTTTGTCCGTAGCAAAGACGGTGTCAGTCATCATCCGGCGGAATGGACGGATCTCAACGATTGCGTCATTGCGGTGCATACGTTAAAACAATTGCTGGAGGATCTTTGAACAAAAAAACGAGGTTCCAATCACAATGGACTGGCTCACAAGTATAATGTTATGTGACAATCCATAGAAAGTGTGGAGAGAAGATGAAAGATAACTATGTTTTTTTATTTGGTGCAAATCCTTCATTAGAGGAACCTAATAAGGAATTTATTCGGTTGGCAGGGGGGGGAGGGAGGCAAGGATTGCTCTACTCATCTTAAATAGAGAAGGATGGCGAGAATACTTACCTAGATATACAGATGCTTGGAAGCGTATTGGTGTAGATAAGTATTCAGTCGTGTTACCTGATGATGAAGGCTACTTGAACTATTCCGAGGTAACTTCAATACTTGAAGAATCAACTGGGATTTTTATTGGTGGTGGAGATACAGAAAAATATCATCATTATTATGCTAATGAACCAATAAAGAGTTTAATAAAAGAGAAATACAATAGGGGTATACCAATAGGTGGATCATCAGCCGGAGCGTTAATTCTTCCTGAAATATCATTGATTTCACCTAATGACACTAAGAATGGTGAGATGATTTCAAAAGATGGAATAGGATTGCTTAATGACATATTAATTGGCGTTCATTTCACAGAATGGAATAAGGAGAAAAATCTAGTGGCTGGAATGCTAAAACATAAAATAGCGCATGGTATCGGTATTGATGAAGAAGCATGTGCAGTTTTTAGAAATGGACAGTTTGAAAATGCGTATGGTGAAGCAGTACATCATTTAAGGTTAACCGATATCGCAGAAGGAAAATACGAAAAAATATCTGACTAATAGTGTTTGTTCAAAAAGATCGTTTTTTATCTTTTTGAACAAACACGAAGCAACGAGCAGGGCTTCACTGAGATGCTGCAAGCTGTCTCATCGTGTCATCGCGGGCGATGGCACTTGGATAAGCTTCCTCTGCTAGTATTGCGCTAAAGCCTATCCGTCGAGACAATTTGTAGTTTCGGGGATGCTCAAACCTCCATGGCTTTTTAGCTACCACAAAGAATAGAAACTAGGGGAAACCTTAGTTTCCGTATAAAAGGGGTGTTTTTTCCTTTTTAAGACATCCCCCTAAAAAAACGACAACAACCGGATGGAAATTTGTCTTTTTTTGCGCTTGCCCAGGAAATTTTTTTATTATCTTTGTTAGTTCAAATAAGGCCGCTTTTTATCTTTATGAGGAAATTTAGAAAGTCCGGGAAACAGTCTTCTTTGCGTTGCTCATCGCTTCTCATGCACTTTTCAGTGTGCGGTCCGCTGCTCGCGTCGCAAACATCTTGCCCTGTTAAGTCCTTTGTGAATAAATACTATATGATGTTGGTTAATGGGCTCTATTTAATAGGCGAATGATGGAAGAAATGGATGATGAAGATATAAAAAATTAATAATTCCTTCACTAGAAATTTCACTGTGTTTAGCCAAAAGGCTTTTGACGTAAAGATTTCTACCTATCAAAAATCGAAATATGATAATGTTAAGAGGAGGTAGTGATACTGAAGAAAACTCATTAAAAAATATACTTTATGAATACGAGGATGCGATTTTCTGGTTTAAGAAGTTCCACTTAATTAAGGATACTAGAGGAAATTAGCCACCCGAAAAATTTTTAATCATTTATTAGGTAAATAGAATCATAGACTTTGGTCTTGTTTAACTTAATGAAAGGGGAGAATAAGTCAAAAAATAAACGTTTGAAAAGGAATAGATTAGAAATTTATGATCATTCCCCATATTTCATTTAGTGGGAGTATAAAGTTATTCTGTAATGCTAAAAGCAGTAATCTTTCAAGTAATTCTACAAATTATATTGGATAGGAGATGTTTTTCATGGAAACATACGAATTCAAAGGGTTCACTGGAACAGTTATTGTTACACCTAAAAAGGTCATTTTAAAGTATAAGAGATTTCTTGGACCAGGCAAAGGAGAAAAAGAAATTAGAATTAAGTCTATTACTGGCATTCAACTGAAAAAACCAGGTTTTACAAACGGTTATATACAATTTGTATACTCAGGTTCAAGTGAAGTAAAAGGAAAATCAGCATTTGATGCTGCAAATGACGAAAATACTATTATGATTAACAGTAAAAAACAGTATAACAAATTCTTAAAGTGCAAGGAATTGATTGAACAATATCAAGATCAGATTGAGGACAGCGGAGGAATAAATCCAATATCGGCTGCTGACGAATTAAAAAAGTTAGCCGAACTTAAAGATGCTGGAATTCTTACTGAAGAAGAATTCAACGCAAAAAAGAAACAATTATTATGTATTTAGGAGCCCTGTTATATGGGCTTTTTTAGTGTGGCGTGTCATAAAAACACCAGAATATCCATTGCATTTGTGATTGTTTTAACATAGGATAATCTTCGTTTGTTTTCTTAAACAAAATGAGAAAAAACGCTATTCCTTATGAACTGTGGTTAATCACTTGTCTGAAACAACAAAAAGTTGAATACACGCAGTTAAAGCTTTCCGTCCCTGTTCATTTCCTCAATATAATCATTTCCATACTCATAAATAAGGTTGTCCTCCCCGCTGCCGATAACAGTCCCCAAGCCGATTCCTAGGTACAGTATGACATAATGTCATGGTTTAATCAGAAACGTTTCTTTTTTCATTCCTTTTTTCTTCGTCACTATTGCTGTCTGTATGAACCATGCTTGCAGCAAAAAAAGCCTCAGCAGTATGGCAGATTCCCGCCTCAGTCATCAGTTGAATGGAAGCGGTTACTTACAAAAAAGTTCGTTATGTTTTCTGACAAGTATGTTGTTTCAGAAAATTATAAAAGTATAATCGGACTTAACACAAGATGTTAACTATATTTACAAGAAGGGGAGATCACTTATGGATCCAATTTACTTAATGAACAATGTCTGGATTATCATTTGCTTCGCGCTTGTCCTGCTGATGCAAGGCGGATTTATTTTACTTGAAGCAGGATCAACAAGAATGAAAAATGCCGGGCATGTCGCCGGTAAAACGATTTTCACCGTCGGCGTCGCTTCCATTGTATTCTGGGCAGTGGGATATGGATTTATTTACGGCGAAGGAAATGCAATTATAGGCTTATCCGATTTCTTTTACGGGGATTTTGACTCAGCAGTGGATGGTTTGGCAGGATCCGTAGACTTCATCTTCCAGTTGGCCTTCGCGGCTATCGCATTGACGATCGCTTTCGGCGGTTTTGCGGAGCGCGCGAAACTGACCGCTTACGTTTTCTTTGCGATTGCGTTTTCGGCAGTTGTCTATCCGATTGTTGCACACTGGATTTGGGGAGAAGGCGGCTGGCTCGGTGAATTAGGAAAGCAGGACTTTGCCGGATCGACAGTGGTCCATTTAACTGGTGCGATGGCGGCGCTGGCAGCGACAATCATATTAAAACCGCGTATCGGCAAATACAACAAAGACGGTTCACCCAACGAGCTTGCCGGACATAACCAGGTGTACACCGCACTAGGAGTACTTGTTCTCTGGGTAGGCTGGTTTGGATTTAACGCCGGTAGTACTCTCGGTGTAGACGATGCCTTCTTCGGCTTTGTTGCTCTTAACACACAGCTTGCGGCGGCAGCCGGAGCGATTGCGGCAATGTTCGTTGTCTGGGCTGTTTCCGGAAAAGCAGATATCCCGACAACGTTGAACGGTGCGCTTGCCGGTCTTGTTGCCATCACTGCTTCCTGCGCCTTTGTTGCACCATGGGCAGCGGTTCTTATCGGCGTCATCGGCGGTATTCTTGTATTCTTAAGCATGAAATTCTTTGAAAAACTGCAAATCGACGATCCGATTTTCGCTCTTTCCGTGCACGGTACCGCAGGGATTTGGGGAACGATTTCCACCGGCTTTTTCGCGACACCGGAGCTTGCTGAAATGAACGGCGGTGCCGCGGGATTATTTTACGGCGGCGGGTTTTCCCAATTAGGTGTGCAAATTATCGGAGTAGTGTCATCAGGTCTGTTTGCCTTTGTCATTTCCTTTGTTATTCTGAAAGTCATGGCTGCGGTCATGGGCGGGATCCGTGTTACAGAAGAAGAAGAGCTCGTCGGTTTAGACTTAAGTGAACACGGCAGCTACGGTTATCCTGAAAATATGCCGGCGGATAATAAGACGACAAGTGCATAATGAGTTATTATTGAAATACCGGTACTGCACGTTAGTCAATCTAAAGTGAAGAGACTGATTTCTATGAAAAATTATCAGCACTTGCTGCAATGGAGAAAAGAAAATAGCATTCGTGTTTCAACCAGGCATGAGGAGCTTAATCAATTCCATGATGCATTGATGAAAAAGATTGTTGAAATGGCGATCAATGAAGTTGAAAGTGAGTTGGGATCTCCCCCTGCTCACTTTGCTTTCTTTCTTATGGGAAGCGCCGGCAGAAGGGAGCAGACCCTCATCAGCGATCAGGATCACGGAATCATCCATCAAGGAAGCGATGCGGACAACGGCTATTTTCTGCGGCTTGGCAAAGAAATTGCCGATGGTTTCGCGATCTGCGGCTATCCTTATTGCGAAGGCAAAGTGATGGCTTCCAACCCTCTGTGGAACAAATCGCTGGAAGACTGGATCAAGCAGATTCATACATGGCTGGAGGAAGAAAGCTGGACATCGCTTCGTAATTTTACAATTTTTTTCGACTCAAGCGTACTGACAGGCTGCGAGAAGTTGTTAATGACCGTTAAGAAAACGATTTTTGAAAACATCGACGTTCACCCTGCGCTACTATTTCGGCTGACGGAGAACGTAAGAAATATCAAAAAGGGAATCAGCCCGATCGGTCGGTTTATCACCGAAAAATACGGCGAGAAGGCTGGGGCGATACACTTAAAGGAAGCAGCGTTTTTTCCGTACGTTAATTCCTTGCGCTTGCTTGCTCTGAAAGAGAAACTTACCGCGGCTGCCACGCTGGACAGGTTCGACAGCCTTTCCGACGATTACCGCCAGATAAAAGCGTATAAGCATGATTTCAGCAGTTTATTGTCACTAAGGTTAAAGCTGATGGCCGGAAGGAAGAGCGGGGAACATGCTCATTTAATAAAAATCAATTCGCTGACAAAGGAAGAAAAGCAAGAATTAAAACGGTTAATGAAACACGGCTACAAGCTTTTTGCTGAAACAATCGCAACAATAAGTAAAGGGGTATGACGGTGTCATGAATCCGATGATACAATTTTTAAAACAGCTGACCGGTAAAATGAATCCTAACTTATTTACATCGGTGATGAACAATACGAGCGGCGAAAAGCTGGCATATATAAGGCAGCTTCAGAGGGAAATGAAAAAGCAGGAAATATTGGAGATTCCCTTTTCCGAGCTTCCGGTAGTTGTGTTTGACCTGGAAACGACAGGCTTTTACCCTTCCAAAGGCGACCGGATTTTATCCATCGGCGCGGTGAAAATGACAGGTGAACATGTCCAGGAAGAAGAATCGTTCTATTCGCTTGTTCACAGCAATACAAAACCGGCATCTGAAATCGAACAGCTTACAGGAATCACTTTCGAACAATTGCAGGAAGCGCCGCCGCTGCATGATGTGCTCGCCGATTTCTTTGCATTTGTCCAGAGCAGTACACTCGTCGCCCATCATGCCAATCATGAACGGAACTTCATGCAGCAGGCAACATGGTCGGCGCTGAGAACACGGTTTGAACACCGGATCATCGACACTGCTTTTTTAACAAAAATCATTGGGCCTGTAAAACAATTGATTACATTGGATGATTGTTGCGATTTTTTTGGCATTAAGATTACAAAAAGACATCACGCGTTGCATGATGCGGAGGCAACGGCGCAGTTGTGGGCGGAATTGCTCCGCCTGGTACAAAAGCACGGCTACGTTCACCTGAAAGATGCGTACACCCATCTTGCTAAATTATAAGAGCAGCATAAGCAAGGATTATCATTGTTTCAGTAAGGGGGAGGATGTCATGCAGAACAATATTCCTCGTCATCTGGCGATATTTCCCATAAGCTTCGTGGAGGAAATAACTAATTTAACAGCGCGCCAAATTCGTTATTACGAGGAGCAGGATCTGATCCATCCGGTACGAAATAAAGGAAAACAACGAATTTTTTCACTGAATGATCTGGAACGGTTGCTGGAAATAAAATCGCTCATTGATCAGCGGGTGAACATCGCGGGAATCAAGGCGATTCTTTCCAGTAGGGAACAGGAGCAGAATGCGGTGGCGAAAGATGAATTTGCACAAGCTTTTTCCAAAAAAGAACTGGAAGACATTGTCCATGGCGGAAGCATCGCGTTGAACAGCGCGTGTTCAAAAAGGAGGACATAAAACACTATAGTGTTCAAAAAGGAGGACATAACAGCGGCAAGAAGGTCGAGGCGCGGCAGGATCGAGCATCGGTGCTACACCATACGTACGAGAGCACCGCAGTGATAACGCAACGATGAGATTTGCAGGCGCTGTTTCCCGCACTTTTTGAACATCCTCAATAACTACTTCAAGGCGCTTGGATACAACTCCAGGCGTTTTTGCTAACTTTCCCGCTGTTTCAGGCCGTTATTTGAAATAAAAATCTGTGAATGAGGGTTGTCTCCACGCTGTCTAAGCTTTTTCCGGTCAAGGAGCTTTTTTTGGAAAAACATTCGCCAGGCAGCATGTTCTGTAGGAAAAAGGAAGGTATTTTGCTGTTAATAGAGAAATGATTGTATAGGAATGCTGGTCTTTGGAAGAAGACAGGGGAAAAGCGTCTACGGACCAGGTGGACGTAGCTGCTGCCACCACAGGAGCTGAAAGGAGACTGGAAATGAATGTGGAAAAAATAAATGAAATCATGACAAAGGTCAGGAAAAATATCGGAAAAGTGATTGTGGGAAAAGAGAATACCGTCGATTACTTGCTTACGGCATTGATCGCTTCCGGCCACGTGCTGCTGGAGGATGTGCCCGGCACCGGGAAAACACTGATGGCGAAGGCGCTGTCAAAATCATTAGCACTAAAGTTCAGGCGTATTCAATTTACTCCCGATTTACTTCCGAGCGATGCCAGTGGCATTAATTTTTTCAATCAGAAAAAAGGGGAGTTTGAATTCCGGGAAGGGCCGTTGTTTGCCAATCTTGTTCTCGCGGATGAAATCAATCGGGCGACGCCGAGAACGCAAGCTGTTTTGCTGGAGTCAATGGAGGAAAGACAATTGACCATCGACGGCACTACTCATCCATTGCAGCAGCCATTCCTGGTGATCGCCACGCAAAACCCGATAGAAAGCCAAGGAACATTTCCGCTGCCGGAGGCACAGCTTGACCGCTTTCTTCTAAAAATTACTCTCGGGTATCCGTCCAGGGAAGAAGGCCTTGAAATTTTAAAGCGTTATAAAGGGTACAACCCTATCGAATCGTTGGAACCTGTGGCGGCTGCGGAGGACATCGTTTTTGCGCAAAAGGAATATGCCAAAGTATATGTCAGCGATGATATGCTTTCTTATATATTAGACATTGTTGAGAGAACGAGAATGCATCCCGATGTGGTTTTGGGCGTCAGTCCCCGGGGAAGTCAAGCATTGCTGAAGTCGGTGCAGGCCTTTGCAATATTGAAAGGGAGAAACTATGTTCTGCCGGATGATGTGAAAGCGCTGGTCAAGCCGGTATTGGGCCACCGTCTCCTTCTAAAGCAAATGATGCTTGCCAAAGGGAATCCGGCGGAGGGCATCCTTGACAGCATTGTCAACGAGATGATTGTCCCATCCGAGGAAGCGATTGTAAAGGAGCTTCAAGGCTAAATGGGCATTCATTGGCTGTTTGTCACAACCGCTGTTGTTGTCTTTGTTCAAAGCTATCTCTATAAGAAAAGGGGCTTGAAGCACATCCATTATACACGATTTTTTAGTGAGCAGGCAGTCTTTGAAGGGGGTTGTATCGACATGGTGGAGGTGATTTCCAACCGCAAGCTGCTGCCGGTGCCATGGCTGCGTCTGGAATCACGAATCAACGCCAACCTTCAATTCGGCTCCCAGGCAAATTTAACGATCGTTGACGATCAGTTTCATCGCAGTTTGTTCAGCTTGATGTCGTTTCAAAAAATTACGCGGCGGCACAAGGTATACTGTGCCAAGCGCGGACATTATTACATGAAAACAGTTTCATTTACCAACGGTGATTTACTGGGTATTGACCATTCCAGCAAAACGCACGAAGTGTTCGCCTCCGTTATCGTCTACCCGAAGCTCATCCCTACAAGCGATATCCCTTATCCGTCGACGAGCTGGCAAGGAGATGTGGCTGTTCGCCGCTGGATTGTCGATGACCCGTTTGTCTTTGCAGGAGTCAGGGATTACGCTGCTGGAGATTCCATGCGTTCAATCAACTGGAAGGCAACTGCCCGTACAGGAGAGCTGATGATCAGTAAAAAAGATTACACTGCCGATCCCAAGCTGATGATTTATCTCAATTTCGATGAGACAGAGGATATTTGGCTGCCGATAAAAAATGAAGCGCTGATTGAAAAAGGAATTTCCCTTGCCGCGTCCATGGCACAGCAGGCGATTTCGCAAGGGATTCCTACCGGATTCGGCTGCAACTCCTATATCGTCGAGCCGTTTGAAAAGCAGCTACCGATAAAAAGCTCCGTAAGAATCGACCCCGGCAGCGGAAAAAATCAGTTGCAGTATATTTTGGAAACGCTCGCGAAAGTGAAAATCGATCGCAGTATGAATTTCAACCAGTTTTTAAGCGAGGATCTGGAGGAGAAAACGACAGGGAAGGATATCGTCATTATTACCGCTTTGGTCAGCGACAAAATGAATGAACGATGCCGTGTACTAACGGCGAACGGCAATTCAGTATCGTTTGTGCCATTGGAAATGACCGGCGCCGAACAGGAAGGTGGGGAGGATGATCGGAAATATGAAAAATCTCATTGTTAGCTGGGGCTGCTGCTGGCTGGAATGGCTATGCCTTTTCCCGATTATCCTGCTAATTGCCGTTCTGTCATTTCCCGGCGGTCAGGGGATCTGGCTTTGGCCTGCTTCGTTACCGCTGTTGTTTTTAGCAGCACTTGTTATCGCCTTGCAGCTAAAAAAACAGCGAAAATGGATGTTTCTCGGTGTGAGCATGCTTATCAGCCTTGTTTTTACCGTTTTATGGGAATTTCCCTATGCGGGCGGCTTGGCTGCTTTTGCTGTCGCCTTTCTGTTTGCCTATCGGGGGACGCTTTACAGCTGCTTATCCACAGAACGACTGTTGCCCGGGGTATACTTATGGTTAAGTCTTACTATTTATTTTGCCGGGTATTTCGTGTTTCGGTCTGTCGATCCTCTACCTCCGTTCCTTGCCTTTATTCAATGGCCGGGGATACTCCTGCTCTTTCTTACGTTAATGCTCACAAACAGCAGACAATTAACCGCTGCTGCTTTAGCCGAAAATGAAAAGCATCAATCAGTGCCCCGGACGCTGCGCTGGCATAACCGAATGTTTATTGTACTAACGTTCCTGTTCATCGTTTTCATCACGAACTTCCGCCTTATTCAGGAGGCTGTGTTGCAAACAATATCGATTTTGTTTGCGGGAGTATCGTGGCTGGCGTCACTGCTCGAAACAGATGAGACGGCGATTCCGGAGCAGGAAGTCGTGGAAATGCCGCTTCCGGAAATAGCGGGGGAGGCGGAGCAGTCTTTCTTGATGGCAATTCTCGAACGAGTGTTTTGGTTCACGGCACGTACTGCCGTCATCCTGATCCTTGTTTTAATCGCAGTTTACTTGATCAAAAAAATCGTTCAGTGGCTCCAGCATGCCGTTCCGAAGCTGATTGCTTTTCTGAAACAGGCAGTAAACGGCCAGCAGGAGCCAGAGCAGCATGGATATATTGACGAGAAGGAAGCGGCCATTGACTGGGAGCAATGGCGAAAGCATAGCCAAGCCAAGCTAATGCGCTGGGTAAGAAAGCGCTGGACTGCGGACCAGAAGTGGCAGGATCTGAAAACAAGTCGGGAGCAAGCCCGCTATTTATACCGCCAGTATATCAGGAAGCAAATCAGACGCGGCTTTCCATTCCAACCGGCGAAAACCCCGAAGGAAATCGTCAGCGATTTAAAGGCGTGGAAGACGGGGGAAGAAGAAGTGCTCGATGAGCTTGCGGCATTGTACGAAACTGCCCGTTACAGCAAGGAGGAACTGCCAAAAGAGCTCTTGTTAGCGGTGAAAAAGCAGTTGGAGGAGGAATAGAGGTTTGGAATTGATCATGAAAACCACTTCTTCGTCGTTGGTGATTGATTTTACGAAACATCCCGCTGGAAAAATGTTTGCCAGCTTACAAATTGGAATTTTTCAATCATCTGAGCGAAAGTGAGAAAAAGGAGTGGTGAATAATTTTCGCTTTCATGAATAAAGTAAATTGACAAACAAATATATCTTTTGGAACAACCTTCAGAAAGGCGGATTATGAGTGAATAAAGTCGTTGAATCAGAAATAAGCCGTCTTATTGTCAGTTTGAAAGAACAGCAGTCAATGGACGGCTCATGGCGGTTTTGCTTTGAAGGCGGTCCCTCCACTGATGCATATATGATGATTTTGTTAAGGTCTGTTGGCATGAAGGATGAAGTTTTTATCAGAAAGTTAGTTCATCGGATTGAGGAAAAACAAAGTGAAAATGGGGCATGGAAGTTTTATCACGATGAACAGGGAGGCAATCTCTCACTTACGATTGAGGCATACTACGCACTGCTTTACTCCGGCTATAAAAAAAGAAATGATCCGGCGATGAAAAAGGCGGAACAGTTTATTATGGCTAACGGCGGATTACATAAAGCGACGACATTGACAAAGTTGATGTTAGCGGTAACAGGCCAATTGCCATGGCCGAAATATTTCCCTATACCTATTGAACTGATACTGCTTCCACCGGCATGTCCAATCAACTTTTTTGATTTTGCTGGTTACGCAAGGGTTCACATGGCTCCCATGTTAGTCATTGCCGATAGGAAATTTGTTATAAACAAGCAAAATTCACCTGACTTATCTCATTTAAATTGTAAAAGGCAATCAGAAAATCATCGTTTCGAAGAATTTAGATCACTTGAGGCGAAATCATGCATTTCATTCATCAAACAAAGTATTAAAAGGTTGATAGGACTGCCTGAAGAACTGCATCAAATGGCATTGGAACGATCGAAGAGATTTATGCTGGAAAGAATAGAACCGGACGGAACGCTGTACAGTTATTTCACTTCCACTTTTTTAATGATATTTGCATTGCTGGCTTTAGGGTATGCAAAGCATGCTCCCGTTATCCAAAGCGCTGTCAGAGGGTTAAAAACATTCGTCAGTCATACGGATGATGGTTATCATATGCAACTAACAACTTCGACCGTATGGAACACTGCGCTTATTTCCCACGCCCTCCAATCTTCCGAAGTCAGTATTTCCGCTTCTGTGATTCAAACCGCAAATGACTATATATTACAGCGCCAACACTATCGCAACGGAGATTGGGTCATTCATAACCCGCAAGTATTCCCAGGGGGATGGGGATTTTCTGATATTAATACGATACATCCGGATGTGGATGATACAACAGCAGCGCTGCGGGCATTGCGCAAAACAGCACAACGATTTCCAAGTTACAGAGAATCTTGGCACAGGGGACTTCGTTGGGTACTGTCAATGCAAAATGATGATGGGGGATGGCCGGCTTTTGAAAAAAATACAGACAATCGTTTGCTAACATTCGTTCCAATTGAAGGGTCTGAAGATGCCGGCATCGATCCCTCTTCAGCAGATTTAACAGGGCGGACATTGGAATTTTTAGGACGTGATGTTCGTTTGACGTTCGATCATCACCAAGTAAAAAGGGGCGTCAAGTGGCTGATAAAAAATCAAGAACTTGATGGCTCATGGTTTGGACGTTGGGGCATTTGTTATATTTACGGCACCTGGGCAGCGCTGACGGGAATGAGAGCTGTAGGGGTAAAAAGAAACGATTCCGCTATTCAAAAAGGAGTTTCCTGGCTTCTCAACATTCAAAATGACGACGGCGGTTGGGGAGAGTCATGTGACAGTGACAGGGAAAAGACATATATTCCATTAGGAAAAAGCACACCATCTCAAACCGCATGGGCATTAGATGCCTTAATTTCCGTATACGATAAACCTGCTGACGAAATAAATCGCGGGATGAAATGTTTAATCCGCAAGCTGAATGAACGCGATTGGACATACACATACCCTACTGGCGCAGGATTGCGAGGCAGCTTCTATTTTTATTATCACAGCTACAATTATATTTGGCCCCTTTTAACATTAAGCCGTTATTTGAAAAAATATTATCGGGAATCTTCGTTATGAGGATGCGGGAATCGAGATTAAAAACGAGCGTGGCTTCTGCTAAATGGTGTGCCACGCTTTTTTTATGATGGCGAAGCAAGTCTTTTTTTGATGAAAAATGGTAAATATAGAATAAAAAATGTGATGAAGGTGATTGCTTCGAGGGCAAGAATATACCATGGATACGGGCCGAACCAGTCCAAAATGCTGGGACCGCTCGGCTTTCGCGCCAGGAACATGTAGTTCGCACCGGTCATTTGATTGATGAAAAACACGATCAGTGCAAGAACATGCAAAACGACCAATGATTTTATGAACGAGCGGAATGTTACTTCATACTTATAAAAAGCGATCATGTACAAAACAGCCAGGATGATGGCGATGTGCGCCGTAAAAAAATGCAGAAAGCGAAAGTGCGGAAATGTGTAGAACAAATCCGGCGTGATCATCGCCTGCAAAGCACCGCCGATTCCGAAAAAATAAACGATTTCAAACAGCGTGTAAGACTTCGTAACGAGCATCGCCGCAGCTAAATACAAGCTCACCGTGCAGAGATTCAGCGGCAAATTGTAGCGTATGTCCCACATTCCGATGGAGACGGTCCACCAAATAAGGCTGACTTCGGATAACATCAACGCTCCGAACAGCACCCAGCGAATGTATTTCATATACGGTTTTGCCCGGTGGTAAAAAATCCAGGCAACCGAAATCGCAAACACGATCAGCACAAGCAGATGCGCCTGTGATAAAAAAATCTCCGTTTCCCGGTATGTATCAGGCTTAAAAATATCCCCAATCATCAATACGAATCTCCGTTTCTATATGGGTCTTTGTCCAAGTTGCTTTAATGTGTCCGTTCCGAGCGAACCGTAATCAAAATGACCGGACTCAAAACGAGAGCATATGAGAGCTTTCTTTAGCTCTCCACAAAATATTCTACCAGAAAAAACTGTCTTTTTCCTATGCAAATCCGACTGTTTTCAATATAATAGAAACAGACGTTCCCTGCTTAAAGAACGATAAAGTGTTTTCCGGATCATATGCAAAGCTTTTGAACACGCTCTAAAAATATAAAAAGGTGGAATAAAATGTGAAATTGATCATCGCCGAAAAACCTGATCAGGGAGCGAAGCTGGCAGCACCGTTTTCCCATAAAAAACGGACAGGCTATATTGAAATCGAACGAAATGAATTTTTTCCCGCCGGCGCCGTCATGACATGGGCCATCGGCCATCTGTGCGAGCTTGCTCCTCCAGAGCATTATCATGAAAAATGGAAAAAATGGTCTATGGAGATGCTGCCGATGATCCCGCCAAAATTCCAATATCGCGTCATGAAGTCCAAATGGAAGCAATTCAACATCATCAAAAAATTTATCGCCAGTAATGAAATATCCGAAATTATTATCGCCAGCGACGCCGGAAGAGAAGGCGAAGCGATTGTCCGCATCATATTAGCGTTGTGCAACAATCGTCATCCGGCAAAACGGCTGTGGATTTCGTCGCTGACTCCCAAATCCGTGCGGCACGGATTTCAACATCTGTTGGACGAAAGAGAGACAAGAAATATTTACGATGAGGCATTGAGCCGCTCCTGCGCCGATTGGCTTGTCGGAATGAACGCCTCCCGAGCTTACACCTTATTGCTGAAACAAAAAGGCATCGCCGATGTTTTTTCCACAGGAAGAGTGCAGACACCGACGCTGGCACTGATTGTTAAGCGGGAAAATGAAATAGAGCAATTTCAGCCTGAGCCCTTTTGGGAGGTAAAAGCAACATTTCAAATGAACGGAAAAACATTCATCGGCATCTGGCATAAAGAGAAGCAGACGAGAATAAAAACGAAGGAGCTGGCTGAAAAAATCTCCGTCTTTTGCAGAGACAAGCAAGCAACAATCGCTGCGGTAGAAAAGGAACGAAAGGAAGTAAACCCTCCGTTTTTCTTTAATTTATCTTCTTTGCAGGCGACAGCGAACAAGCGGTACAAGTTCTCTCCCCAGATAACATTGGATATTGCCCAAAAATTATATGTCAAAGGAATCATTTCCTATCCGCGCAGCGATTCCAATTTTATTACGGCAGAGGAAGCGAAGATGTTTCCCGATATTCTGGAGAAAATAAGCCAGCAGGAAGAATATCAGTCGTTTTTTCCGTTGCCCGTATCCTCCATTGCCAATAACAAGCGCTACGTCAATGAAAAAAAGGTGTCGGATCATTACGCCATCATTCCGACAGAGCAGGTTCCTCCACCGTCCAGATTATCGGAGGAAGAAGCGAAAATTTACAGCCTGATTGTTGAGCGGCTTCTAGCGGCCCATGATCAAAAAGCTGTTTTTGACTACACGACAGCACATACACTTGTAGATCAGCGGGCGACGTTTATCACAAAAGGAAGAGAAGTCGTTCAAGAGGGCTGGCGCAGGATTATCTATCCGCAGGAAAAAAACAGCGGTGAAAGTGACAAGGAGCAGCACTTACCGACTTTGCTTGAAGGGGAAGAGGGAGTGGTGCAACGTATGGAAATAAAAGAAGGGAAAACACAGCCGCCCAAACGCTATACAGAAGGTGATCTGATCACCTTGATGAAAACAGCAGGAAAACACCTTGGTGATGAGCACTTGACCCAAGTGTTGCAACAGACGGAAGGGCTGGGAACAGAAGCGACTAGAGCCGGAATCATCGGTGTTTTAAAGCAGCGGAAATATATTTCGGTGAGCAAAAATCAAGTGCATGCAACAGACAAGGGGAAATTGCTGATCGAAGCCGTTGGTGCCAGCATTTTAGCTTCTCCTGAAATGACGGCAAAATGGGAGCAGCGCCTGCGGCAGATCGGTGAGGGCAAATCATCGGCGGAAGCGTTTATGGAGCAGGCGAAAAAACTGGCACGAAAGCTCGTTGAGGATGCGGCAGCACAATCCGCAAACTGGAGGTTCGATCACCTTGATCTCGAGACGATCCAGGTCGGCGCCGCTGCCGGTAAGAGAAGGCGTACAACGATTTTAGGAAAATGTAAAAAATGCGGTGGGAACATCGTCGATAAAGGCTCCATTTATGGATGTACAAACTACAAAAAAACGAAATGCACATTCACGATTTCGAAAAAAATATTAGGAAAAAGCATCAGTACGGCAAGTGTGAAAAAACTTCTTTCCGACGGACAGACAAACCTCATCAAAGGCTTTCAAAAAGGAGACAAAACCTTTGCCGCTTATTTAATCTGGAATGACTCCACCACTTCTGTACAGTTCAAATACAAGGAAACGAACCGAATTCGGCACGATAGAAACGGAAGTGAGACCGAAAAGAGAAAAAATAAAATGATTATAGGGAAAAAAAATGTATAAACATTGTAATCGTATAGAAATGATGTCAGAGATTTAAAATTTCACAAAATCATTGAATGAGTACAAGCATCATTATCAGTTGGTTCCGATTCAACTGGTTTAGAGATAAGTATTCAAACCTTGATTTACTCATAATAGTGAAAAATTCAGAGAATGTAGTAACTATCAATAAACAACTTAGAGAATATTTACAATCAAGGTTTTGTATTCTTAAAGTCTTGAAGGACTCCTCTATCTTCCAGAGGCCTCTGTAGATCTCCACAATGCGCTCATCAGCTTCCTTGGACTCACTGGTGAGGATGGCATTGTACCCATCAAGCTCCTCTTCCTTTTTGAGCTTCTACATCAAGATGAAGAGACTGTCGGGCATCCTCCGGAAATCTCCCTCGTTTTTGCATTAAAGGTTGCTTCGTATTTGTTCAAAAAGAAAAAAAGCGATCTTTTTGAACAAACACTTATAGAAAGCTGCGTATAACAACAGCTGATTTAGGTAACTGTTTATATACAAGGAAATATCCAAGGTTCAATGCACCTTAAAATGATTTCCGAAAATGTGTATTATTTTATCAATACTACCGTTATTATGCAGTAAACGAAAATGTCACAAAATCAGTAACTTTTAAGCGCTTTATTGTCAGCGCTGTCAATTGATGCTATAATCGAAGGCGAATAAACATAAAGCGTTTGTTCATACGATGTTTCCCGGACTTTTTGAACATCGCATTAGGGCAAGCATAAAGAAAAATGCGAGAATGAAAGCGCTGTAGAGCGGAATGCAGGTCCATGGCGATTCTGCAGCTGCTGGATAGATACCGGTATCATATAGGTGTAAAGAAAGGACGGTTTCTTTTTTTGACCGAAAATAACAACGTTTGCATTTAGCCGAGACGGAAAATCCACTAATTGCATTTTTTAAAAACAAGGAGGAGAAACATACGATGAAAGCCTTTATTCATGACGATTTTGTACTGACCAGCGATGCGGCGAAAACGCTGTACCATCAATACGCCAAGGAGATGCCGATCCATGATTTCCACTGCCATCTCAGCCCAAAGGAGATCGCAGAAAATAAATCGTTCAACAATATTTCAGAAATCTGGCTCCACGGAGATCATTACAAGTGGCGAGCAATGAGAATCCTTGGTGTGGATGAAGAATTGATCACCGGAAACGCGAGTGACTTTGACAAATTTCAGGCATGGGCGAAAACAGTTCCGTATACCATCGGAAATCCGCTGTACCAATGGACGCATCTCGAACTGAAACGATATTTTAACGTCGAGCAATTACTGAACGAACAATCCGCCGAAGAAATTTGGCATCATTGTAACGCGCTGCTGCAACAAGAAGACTACACCACGCAAAAAATCATCGAAAAATCAAACGTCAACTATATTTGTACAACAGATGATCCAGTTGACACGCTGGAACATCATCACGCAATTGCCGCGAATCCTGCGGTTACGGCAAAAGTGCTGCCAACTTTCCGTCCCGACAAAGCAGTAGAAATAAACCGGCCAGAGTTTTCCGACTACATGAAAAAGCTTAGTGAAGCAGCGCAAATGGAAATCACCTCCTATGATCAGCTGCTCCATGCGATTGAAAAGCGAGCCGCCTATTTCCATGAAGCAGGCTGCCGGGTGTCCGATCACGGAATTCAGACACTTCCATTTGCAGAATGCACGCATAAACAAGCGGCAGCTATTTTTAACAAACGAATGAGCGGTACCCCTGTAAGTGCGGAGGAGGAAGAAAAATATAAAAGCTTTACACTGCTGTTCTTAGGAAGATTGTACAGTTCGCTTGGCTGGGTGATGCAACTGCACATCGGAGCAATCCGAAACAATAATCAGCGCCGTTTTCAGGAGCTTGGACCTGACACCGGCTTTGACTCCATCCATGACTTTGAACTTGCGGCAGCGTTGAACGGATTTTTGAATGCGTTGGACAGCACGGATGAATTGCCGAAAGCGATTATCTATAACCTAAATCCGGTACATAACCACGTGATTGCAACCGCCATCGGCAACTTCCAGTCAAGTGGAATCAGAGGGAAAATTCAATTCGGCTCCGGCTGGTGGTTCCTCGATCAAAAAGACGGCATGACCGCGCAAATGAAGGACCTTGCTAACTTTGGCATCCTCAGCGCTTTCGTCGGTATGCTCACAGACTCAAGAAGCTTTTTGTCCTACACCCGTCACGAATATTTCCGCCGGATTCTGTGTGATTTCGTCGGTGGCTGGATCGAAAACGGCGAAGCCCCGAAAGATTACGTACTGACAGGAAAAATCATTCAGGACATTTGCTACAACAATGCGAAGAATTATTTCGGGATTTGACATCCTGACAGGATAACTATCAAGGCATTTTTTGCTAGATTAGGAGTGCTAGATTGATAATCGGAGGGACTTATGAAACAAAAGCAAATAAATATTTTTCTCGTCGGTGACTCCACCATGGCGGAGTATGACGCTACCCGGTCGCCGCAGACCGGATGGGGCCAAGCACTGCATCAATATGTAACCAGCCAGGTGGAGATTTGGAACGAAGCCTTTCCGGGACGAAGTTCGAAAAGCTTTTTCATGGAAAACAGGTTGGAACGAGTAGAAAACAACATCTGCACCGGTGATTATCTCTTGATTCAATTCGGCCATAACGATGAGAAAGCGGACCCGGAAAGGCATACGGACCCGTTTACAAGCTTTCAAGCGTACTTGAAGCGGTATATTGCAACGGCAAGGAACAATCAGGCACACGCTGTCCTGATTACCCCGGTTCAGCGTCGGTCGTATGATCTGTCGGGAAATTTTCAAGAGACGCACGGCGACTATCCAGCGGCGATAAAGCAGTTGGGTGCGCGCTTGAAGGTTCCCGTCGTTGACTTGGCGGCGGAAAGCAGAAAGCTGCTGGAAAAACTCGGTCCGCAGCTGGCAAAACAACTATATTTGTGGCTTGAACGGGGAGAAGAGATTAATTACCCGGACGGACTAAAGGACGATACCCATTTTTGTCAATACGGAGCAAACATGATTGCGCAGCTCGTAGTCAACGAGCTGAAGACGCTGAATCTGCCGCTGACCGGCTACCTGAAAGCTTAACAATATTATCAGACAGACAAAGGAGTGGAATAATGCCCGCAACGCATGCAAATAAACGATTGCCAGAATTTAAAGTGAAGCTGCCGGAAATTCCGGAGCGGCAGTTTTACATTACCGACTTTGGAGCCGTCGGGGACGGCACCGAGATAAATACCGCCGCGATTGAAAAGGCGATAGCCGCCTGCGCAGCAGCCGGGGGTGGCAAAGTCATCATCCCTCCCGGTATCTGGCTTACCGGACCGATCCGGTTGACAAGCAGGTTGAATCTTCACGCCGAAGCAGGCGCAACGGTTGTATTTACAGGGAACTGTCACGCCTATCCGCTTATCACCTCCTGTTTTGAAGGAGAGCAAATGATCCGCTGTCAGTCTCCTTTAGACGGGGAGAACCTGGAGCATGTCGCAATAACTGGAGACGGCGTGTTTGATGGTTCCGGGGAATACTGGCGTCCGGTCAAACGGTTTAAACTCACAGTTTCCCAATGGAAAAAACTTGTTGCAAGCGGCGGAACAGTAGATAAGGAGAAGGAAATTTGGTGGCCGTCGGAGAACGCGATGAATGGAGCAGAAGTGTACCAAAACCTTCGAAAAAACGGAGCGGCAAGACCGGAAGATTTTCAGTCGGTGAAGGAGTATTTGCGACCGAATTTACTTAGCTTGCGAAAAAGTAAATACATTCTGTTCGACGGACCGACTTTCCAAAATTCGCCGGCTTGGAATCTTCATCCATGGCTGTGTGAGCATATAACGATACGTCGGATTTCTGTAAGAAATCCGTGGTTTGCGCAAAATGGGGACGGCTTGGACATCGAATCATGCCGCTATGTTACAGTGGAAAAATCCGTTTTTGACGTCGGGGATGATGCTATATGCATCAAGTCGGGGAAAAACGAAGCCGGGCGACGATTGGGAGTTGCAGCCGAAGACATCTTGATCCGCGACTGCAAGGTTTACAGCGGTCATGGGGGATTTGTTATCGGCAGCGAAATGTCCGGAGGGGTAAGAAACATTCAAGTGAGCGACTGTGATTTTTACGGGACAGATACCGGGCTTCGCTTTAAAAGCACCCGCGGCCGGGGCGGGATCGTTGAAAACATTGATATCCGTCGCATCCGGATGCACAATATTTCAAAAGAAGCAATCGTATTTCATATGTATTATGAAATACCGGAGGCGACAATTGAGAATACGCCAGTTCCGGTGACAAAGGAAACCCCGGTATTCCGCGATATCGCCATCAGCAACGTGTCTTGCACCGCTGCCGGCACGGCGTTATTGATGAAGGGGCTGCCTGAAATGCCGCTGAAAGGGGTGACTTTCGACAAGCTCACACTGACGGCAAAAAAAGGCGTGATCTGCTCGCAATGCAAAATTATGCAGTTTACTAAAACACGAATTTTCGTAAAGGAAGGTCCCGCATTTACCTTTCAGGATTGCATTAACACATCGGTGTCACACATATAAAGAGCGTGTTCAAAAAGGCAATGGTTCCGCACGATGCGCCCCAATTCCGCCTAAGTGCTGCCCACGTCCTATGGGCAACGGCGAAATGTCGTCATCCTGACTCCAAGAAAGCCACTCACAGTTGGCTTGAAAAGAATGCATCGGCTCCACTCATTGTCTCTTTTCCTCTGCCAGTATTTCACTGATGTTGATCCTAGTGCCATCGCGCGCACGCGATGACACAATGAGACAGTTCGCAGTTTCTCAGTGAAGAATGGCTCATTGCTTCGCGTTTGTTTAAAAAGATAAAAATCGATCTTTTGAACAAACATTTAAACGCTGTTCAGATTGACAAAAACAAAAGGCCGCGGCTATAATGAAATAACAACGTTGTTATTTTGAAGATTCAGAAGGAGGTAATGTTATGGGAGCCGCGTATTTGCAAATTACGGATTTGGACAATGTCGTTGTCACGTTGAAGGAATATCAAGCAGGGGAAGAATTGCGAGCAGCCGGCAGAAGTGTTGTATTGAAGGAGAATGTTCCACAGGGTCATAAGGTGGCTCTGGAAGCGATCGCTGAAAATGAGAACGTTATCAAATTCGGCTATCCCATCGGCAGGGCAAAAGCAGCTATCCAGCCCGGCGAATGGGTTCATACGCACAATGTAAAAACAAATTTAGAAGGAACGCTGGAATATACCTACGAACCGAAGCCGGCGAAAATAGCCGCTGCTTCTGAGGAAAGAACGTTTCAAGGCTATGTCCGCGAAAACGGAGAAGCGGGGATCCGCAATGAAATCTGGATCATCAACACCGTCGGCTGTATTAACAAAACGTGTGAAATTGTCGCTAAGCTGGCCAATGAGCAATTCAAAAGCGATAGCATTGACGGCTTTTATCATTACCCGCATTTATTCGGCTGTTCACAGCTTGGAGATGATCTCCATAACACCCAGAAGATTTTAAGCAATCTCGTCCATCACCCGAATGCTGCCGGAATACTGGTGATGGGACTCGGCTGTGAAAATAACTATATTGAATTATTTAAAACAGTTCTCGGTGATTATGATGACAGGCGGGTTAAATTTCTTGAAGTGCAGACAGCGGATGATGAAATTGACGAAGCATTGGTGCTTCTCGGTGAACTGGCAGACTACGCCGGCACGTTCAAACGTCAGCCTGTGCCGGTATCAAAGCTGAAGGTGGGGTTAAAATGCGGCGGATCGGATGGCTTTTCCGGTATTACCGGCAACCCGCTGCTCGGCAGCTTCTCGGATAAACTCATCGCCTACGGAGGGTCGACGGTGCTGACGGAAACCCCGGAATTGTTCGGCGCCGAACGAATCCTGATGGAACGGGCGAAAGATGAAGGAACTTTTTTGAAAATCGTCGATCTTATCAATGACTTTAAAGAATATTTTCTCAAACACGGACAAAATGTTTATGAAAATCCATCTCCTGGAAACAAAAAGGGCGGCATTACAACGCTTGAAGAAAAATCGTTGGGAAATGTGCAGAAAGGCGGCTTTGCGGAAGTTGTCGATGTGCTGTCATATGGCGAACGGATGAAACAACAAGGGCTGACGCTTCTCCAAGGACCGGGAAACGATTTGGTTTCCGTAACAGCGCTGGCAGCATCCGGCGCACACATCGTACTGTTTACAACCGGTAGGGGAACGCCATTCGGCGGCCCGGTGCCGACGGTGAAAATCTCGACAAACTCAGAGCTCTATAACAAAAAGAAAACCTGGATCGATTTCAACGCCGGCGTGCTGCTAGAAGGAAAAGACAAGCAGGAACTGACGGAAGAATTTTTCGAGTACATGCTTAAAGTTGCTTCCGGCGAGGAGAGAACCAATAATGAAACATTCGGCTTCAAAGAAATTTCGATTTTTAAAGACGGCGTCATTCTGTAAACGCGCAATCAACAGTGGGCAAACACCCCTGTACATGAGAGATACTGATCCGTTCGAAAGTCTGGAAATGACAAAAGAGCCGGCAAATATGTAAGAAAGAGGTGCATTGGATGAAGCGGTTAACCAAGTCTTTGACGAAAGCGGAAATATCAACAGCTGTAAACTATACTAGATTGGAAGATTTACCGGAAAAAGTCGTTCAGTTTGGGGAGGGAAACTTTTTACGGTGCTTTATCGATTGGATGCTTCAGCAAATGAATAATCAAGGAGTCTTCAATGGCCGTGCCGTTCTCGTTCAGCCGATCGCCCACGGTCCGGTGATCGACATGCTGAATGAGCAGGATGGATTATACACCGTTGTGTTAAGAGGCATTCAAAATGGCGAAACCGTCGACACAAGCGAAGTCATATCGTCAGTATCAAGGGGATTGAATCCATATACCCAGTGGGAAGAAGTTTTGGCACTGGCGGCATCGCCCGATTTGGAAATCGTATTTTCAAATACAACCGAAGCCGGCATCACGTATTTGAAAGAAGCGTACGTGGAAGGGAAGACACCGGAATCTTATCCAGCAAAATTAACATCCTTCTTATTCTGTAGATTCCAAGAATTGGAAGGTAGCGGCGATTCCGGACTGGTAATCGTCCCATGTGAATTAATTGAGGAAAATGCAATAAAATTAAAGGAGCTTGTGCTGCGGCACGCGGCGGAGTGGGAGCTGCCAAAGGAATTTGTCAGATGGATCAATGAAGATAATCATTTTTGCAACACGCTGGTAGACCGAATTGTCACCGGATACCCGAAGGATTCCGTTGATGAGTTTCACCGTTTGTTAGGCTACGAAGACAAGCTGATTACTGTTGGCGAGCCGTATCATATGTTTGCTGTCGACGGCGATGAAACCGTTCAGGAAAAAATCCCGTTTCACAAAGCCGGTCTGAATATTCGTTGGGGAGACATTACTCCTCACCGGGAATTAAAGGTCCGCTTATTGAACGGCCCGCACACAATGATGTTTTCCGTCGCTTACCTTGCCGGTGTTGACACCGTACTGCAAGCGATGGAGGATGCCGTTCTGCGGAAATTCATTGACAAAGGTTTTCACGAATTGACACCGACTGTATACGCGGGAGAGGACGAAAAAAACGCCTTCGTGCAGGCTGTAACAGAACGCTTTTTAAACCCGTATAATAAGCATTTCCTGCTGGATATCGGACTAAACGCTGTCTATAAGTTCAAGTCGCGGCTGCTGCCGTCCGTCGAACGCTATATCGAGAGCAAAGGTACATTGCCGAAAACGATCGTCTTTTCGCTTGCCGCTTTATTCGCCTTTTACCGTCCTGTCCGGCGAGACGGCAAGGCACTGGTTGGTGAACGCGACGGCATGGAATATACTATGCGGGAAAATGAAAATGTCATTGATGCTATTTATACAACATGGAATAAGTTCTCTGCTAATGAAACGACGTTATCACAATTCGTTGCCACTTTATTGGGCGATACATCGATTTGGGATAAAGACCTGAATAATCTGCCGGGGTTAACAAACGCTGTAACAGCTGATTTACAGCAGATTCTTGAACAGGGGATGAGGGCGGCTGTGGAAGCGCTAGTCAGCAAGTAACAACCGAACAACGCAAATAGCTATCGCTGCTGTGGCGGAATGAGCTTTGTTCTTTAAAAAACTAAATTGCTCTGGGGTGTCTCCAATAACTGGGACACCTCTTTTATAATGTATTCAACGAGCAGAAGTATATTGAAATCAGGATTTGCAACTTTCATTTTAAAATACCGTCAAAGTAATTGGAGGGATACTAATGAAAAAATTACATATATTATTGATCGCTGTTGGATTCATATTGGTTGGTTGTTTGGAAGAGCAAGGAAAAGAAATAAGTGAACCTCAGAATGAAAGTAGTCCTGAAACAGTCACTTCTAAAATGAATTCCTTAGAACTGAAAGAACCAGAAGAAATAGATATTTTTACAAAAGCAGTAAGTGAATCAAATAAAGAATCAGGTATTGTTAATATGACAAATCCACAGTATCAATTCAGTATCGGTGAAGAAACTTATTTCCTTTGGATTACAGAAGAATCAGGAACAATAATGAACACAAAAGATACCCATACCATTTACTCGCTATCCAGTAATTCAGTCAAAGAAATTTATAACTTTGTTAGTAAGGGTTAAAATATTTCGTTAAACTAACAAGTGTCGTAAGTGCAGTTAGGAAAGAAAATTGTGAAAAGTTGTTTTAGTAGGGCAGGGGGAAAACGAGTGCAAGGATATAATGTTTTAATGATATATGCTGGGGAAGGAAATATTGGTCATATGATTGAACAGGTCAATATGGTCAAGGAAAAAATACTATCTGATAACCTTTCTCTTTCTGGTGAATAATCCCCTTTTACGACGGAAATTCAGAGTGTTAGTTAAAAAAAAGCAATAAGCGAAGCCGCTGCATCTTGTTAAAAGCCCGATAGGAGTGGTCTCCTATCGAGCGGCAGCGACGAGTAAAGCTACGATGCCTTTCCCACCGAGTTGTCTCGACGGATAGTCATCTTAGCTGTGCTTGCAGAGGAAGAGACAAGCACGGAGCCATTGTCCTGATATTTTTTAATCGTTTTGGTTTTGACACAGCTCCTTTTATCAAAGAATGTGTTCAATTAACTGTGAAATGCACGACTGTTATTTAGATCATGAATTTCCCTTCTTCATTCCCAAACTGAATCAACGTTACTTTTGAAAGCAGCAGTCCAAACCTGCCGATAAAGCCGGCTTTGAACATGTGCTTTATGAGTACGTACCGGCAGCAGCCTCTTTTTCTTCCTTTTCCTGTTCCAGCTTCTCTTTCTTTGCTGCCAACGCTTTAAATGCCAGATTAACACACCACATGATAAAAAAGGCTGGGATACTGATGCTGAAAAATGGTACCAAACCGGGAATTTTCATGAACACATAATATAGAACAGCGAGGCCGGCGGCCATGAAAACAGTGATGTGAAAATTGGCGATTCCAAACATCACGGCATATTTAAAATATTGGTTGAACTTGATGTCAAAGTGAACATACACCGGAATAAGATAAATGACAAGGATGAAATAAAGAATTCCCGCCAGAAAAAGCACGGTCAGGAGGAAGGTGTGCAATGCTCCATCCACCAGCGCTAAATACTGCAAATCAATATATAATACATACCCTGCTGCTGCGATAATCAACCCGAAAATATTTCCCTTGATAAATTCTTTTTTGTAAGCGGAAAAAAATGTTTTAAATATCGGAATCTCTGTATCTCCCATAATCCACTTTCTAACGACAGCAAACATCGCGATTGAAGCAGGCATCAGCCCGAGGAGAACGGCTCCGACGAGCGTGAATAAGATCCATAATAAATTGATGATTGCCAGGCGCATAATCCATTCACTGAGGCGGTAAAAACCACCCATTAATCCTTCCATTTGCATATCTATCCCTCTTTTCTTGTTACGTTTCTGTCCGTTTGCTTGCATCGAACCGTAAGCGTTTACTTTTCTATGCAAAACGATAATCGTATGTTTCCAAAGCGTTGCTGTTACCTTTTCTCCCTGCCTATCAGCGGGGCAGAAGCCGAAAGACTGGCGTTTTCTTCAAACTCCTTCTACGCTTATTTTACCATAGTTCCGTTCAGATTTTATCATCTAACTGCAAATTGATTACTTATTTTGCATAACAAACTGAAAAATCCGATAGTAATTATTGATGAAATCGATATGGACAATAATCGACTTGAAGCCGAACAGATCTCAGACAGGCGAAAAGCAGGGAAGTAAACTTGAAAATAAGCAGCGGCTTGCTCAGCGCATCGTGGCAGTTCAAAAAGAAAGCGTTTTTTAACTGCCACCTTGGACTTTCCGGCATTGCATGTTGTTTTCCTGCCAATTGGCGGAGCAAGAGCCGAAAATTTCCCCATTTCTTCAAACACTTCCTTGATTATTTGCCGCAGGTTTACTTCTCATTAAACAAAAACTAAAAAACAGTGAAAAAAAATGGTATAATAGAAACATAGTTATTGCACTGGCGCAATACTTGCAAGGCTTCACCAATATTTTTGCCGATCTTTCCGAAAGTACTGGCTTTTTGAACACCCTCATTAACCTAAAACCCTTCATTTTTCACTCAGAAACAAACTTTCAAATTTTGTTCACAAAAGGGCGCTATTTCCTTTTGCGCTGCAGCCAGGTCCTGCCCGGCTTTTTATGCATAACAACAATTTAAAAACTGCTTCAAATATGGAAAGCAATCAGGGACAAGGGGAGCGGGACGCAGCATTCACCCGCATAGAACGAACGCCGGAAGCAGGCGGGGACTTCCCCATTCCGTTCAGCAATGCACTGTCACGAATTTGTCGGACATAGAAAAGAAATGTATTTTTGGACAGGCCATCATTTTTTGGCTCATACTGCAATAATAACAGAAATGTAAGCGTAAACATATGCGTCAGATTAGGAGGAAACGCGATTGTGGAATAAAAGCTTGTTATCGAAATTAATTATGTTCGGCTGCGTAATTAGTATTTTGCCAGTTATAATCGTAGGAACGTTTTCCTATTTTCAGTCAGCTACAGTGATCCAATCCAAAGTGAACGAAGAAAAAGTTCAATTAATCAGGCAAATTAATTCAAATGTCGAACAAGTGTTGAAAACGGTGAATTATTCCTTTAATACAATAATTGATTCATCCACTATGTACCATGCTTTAAACGTGGAAATGATTGCTTATGACTTTCAAATTCAGCGCGAGCTGCGGAAAGAGCTGATGAATTTACAATCGATGGAAACACAAGTGGAGGATATCTTTATTATCAATGCACAAAACAATTGGCTGCTGAACAATACCGGTGTAAGAAGACTGAATGAACATTCCGACCGGGAGAAGTACTTATCGTTCTTGGATCTTACTGAAAATTCTTCCTGGATGTTGCTGAGGAACAGCGATTTTGCTGAATCGATTTCCAAAAGTGACTGTTCCTATACTATCAGCCTGGTAAAAAAATTACCGATTAAGCGAAGCTTTAAATACGGCCTGGCTTTCGCCAACATTCCTGCCTGCAGCATCGCTAAAATGATCAATGTCGATGAGGATTCGGAACAATTCATGATTATTGATGGCAATGAACAAATTATCATTCATAACAATAAGGAAATGATCGGAAAATATCTGTACGAGCTCGACTATTTTCCTGACGAGGAATTCCCGGAAAACTACGGGCAATTTGAGACGATCATTGACGGCAAAGCTTATACAGTCACATATCTTCACTCCGATTTTAACGATTGGACTTATTTATCCCTGTATTCTATCGATGCGCTTACAACGGAAGCGAAAAAAATCGGCCATGTGACTGTATATACGATGTTGCTTATTATCTCGATATCGCTTGCGGCCGTGTGGCTGATCACGAGAAAAATTTATTCGCCAGTAAACAAGCTCGTCAAATACATAGAAGATCAGCTTCCAGATAATGAAAACAAAAAAGAAAATGAGCTCGAACTGATTGAACAACAAATGAAGGATTTATTTTCATCTAATTCCGATATGGGAAACCAGTTGAAAGAACATACCCATCAGGTCCGCGCTTTGTTCTTAAATCGGCTTTTTCTTGGGCAGGCAAAAAGCAGGGAAATAGAAGAAAAGATAAGTTATTTTCAGCTGTCAGACCAAGTTGCAGCCTGGAGCAGTCTGACAGTCATTACACTGCAAATCGATACGCTCGATAATTCAACTTATCAGGCGAAAGATATGGAGCTCCTCATCTTCGCCGTTACCAATATTGTAGAAGAAACAATTCCGGCTGAAAACCGCTTTCCGATGGTCTGGATGGATCAGACATTGGTATGTCTTGTCGGGGGAATCAGCGACAGTAAGACGGATATCGAGACCTTTATTTATGACATTACGGAAGAGCTTCATCATAATATAGAAAAATGGCTGAATATTTCTGTCAGCTTAGGAATAAGCCTGCCGTTTCGCGAACTAAAGGAGGCAGCGAGAGCCTTTCAGGAAGGCGTTGAGGCATTAAAGCAGCGGATAAAGCTCGGCAAAGGGGTCATTGTTCACTACAGCAGCGTCAATTCAGGAAAGCATTCGATTATTTATGATTATCCAAGCAGAACGGAAGAGGAATTGATCGTTGCAATTAAAATCGCAGATAAGGACAAGGCGCTGCAACAATTGGAAAGCTGGATGGAAAAAACCTTTTCCATTCCACAATCGCCGCGAGAATATCAAATTTCGATGATGCGTTTGCTGAATAATTTGCTGATGGTGAAGCAGGAAAACGGCATCAGCTTCAAGCAGTTGAAGATAACTCACGAATCACTGTATGAAGAGCTTTTGACATTGGATATGAAAGAAGAAATACGCGAATGGTTTGAAACAAGGCTGATTATTCCATTAATCCATGTCTTTCGCGAGCGAAGAAATTCGCAGTTTCAAAACCTTTCGGAAAAAATTATCAATCTCATTCACAATCATTATGACAAAGACATTACATTGGAGGAATGTGCGGCGCAATTACATTATAATGCCAATTATTTAAGCAGCGTTTTCCGCCAGGAAACAAACTACACATTCAGCGAATATTTAGCAAACTACCGCTTAAAGCTTGCTAAGCAATGGCTGACGAAAACGGAAATGACGGTGAAGGAAATTGCCGACAAGCTAAGGTATACTAACTCGCAAAATTTTATCCGGTCATTTAAAAAGCTGGAAAAGATGACACCTGGTCAATACAGGCAAATGAATAAAGTATGATATTGTATTTTCACAATCTACCGGCTTTAGATTACTTGCAAAGGGAAAAGCAGCGGGCCGCTTCAGAACGATCATCTACATGAGTTCCATACGAAACGGTAGAGGATATCTCAAAAGGTTTCATCAGCCTTTTGAGATATATTTTTTTTGATGTAGAGGAAAAGTAGCTTCATTTTTTGCTAGTTCCTGCAGCGCCGATTGTTATTGCCCAAGCTGTCCCCACACCGCAAAGTGTAAACTTGATAATCAATTGCTTAGATTTTCTGAAAAAGCTTATCTGATTAGAGTTTTTGGCATATGGAATGAGGTAATGATTATATGCGAAATCATTTCCGAGTAATAGAATTTAGGTGATAACAACGTTTGTTTTTTGGGAATTGGGGGTGAAGCTTCACAAAATCTTATATCGCAGCTCCGTTGTGTGAATGGAAGGGAACAAAGCCAGTCAAAAAGCCAGCCAGTGCAAGGAAAAAGTTATTGAAGTGAAGGAAAATCTCGTCTCACTATTTCACCGGATTGAAAGCGTTATCATTATTGTTGAGGAGTTCTGCTCAGCGTAACTCTTAGGAATCATTCATTATATGACAGATAATGACCTGGCTATACCATGCATTCGCTGAGGTAAAAAGAAAAAAGCACGCTTGCATCGTTTGTTTCAACCTGCATTCTTCAGGACGACAAATGTATGACTGATAATGTTTCAGCCGGCAGTATTGGAACATTGAGGAAAAAACAGGAGGGTTAATTCGATGAAGAAATCAAGTAAACTGTTATCTTTATTACTGTCCTCATTTCTGGCAGCTGCAGTATTGACAGCATGTGGGGAAGATACCTCATCCGGCGGCGGCAACAATGAAAGCGATAATAATGATGCGCAGGATCAAGCAGGTGAAATGGGGGAAGAACCGTACACGCTAACAGCAATGTACAATCTTCACACCCCGGAGACGCCGGATGATTACTTAAAGGAACTGTTGGAGGAAGCAACGAACACCAAACTGGACATCCAGTGGGTGCCGGACGGGAATTATGAAGAAAGATTGAACACGGCATTTGCCACAAACACATTGCCGCAAGTAGTGCCGATGGGATTTAATATGTTCAATCAGTTCAAGGACGCCATCCGCGCCGATCAATTCTGGGAAATCGAGCCGTTTCTGGACGAGTTTGAGAACTTGCGCAAGCTGAAGCCGGAAGTGCTGGATAATACGAGAGTGGACGGAAAGCTTTATTCCCTTTATCAAGGAAGACCGCTGTCACGGCAAGGACTGATTTATCGCAAGGACTGGGCGGACAACTTAGGTCTTGAAGCGCCGACGACGACGGAGGAAGTTTTTGAAATGGCAAGGGCGTTTACGGAAGATGACCCGAACCAGTCAGGCAAGGACGATACCATCGGTCTGACCGACCGCAACGATTTAATTTACGGTGCCTTTAAAACGATCGCTTCCTGGTTCGGCACGCCAAACTACTGGGGAGAAAAAGACGGGGAACTGCTTCCGGAATTCATGTTTGACGAGTACATTGAAACGATGGATTTTGTAAAGGAGTTACATGAAAGCGGCTACATGAATCAGGATTTCCCAGTGACAAGCAAGGATGACCAGCAGGCGATGTTCAAAAACGGAACTGCTGGGATGTATATCGGGTCGCTTCCGGATGTTATGAGCATTTATAATGATGCCAAGGATTTGAACCCGGATGTGGAATACGATGTTCAAAACTATATTGAAGGTCCCGACGGGGAATATGGAATCTGGGCGATACCTGGTTATGCAAGTGTTGTACTGTTTCCAAAATCGGCGATAGCAACAGAGGACGAGTTGAGAAAGGTGCTGGCATTCTATGATAAGCTGATGACGGCCGAAGTGGCTAATCTGCTTATCTGGGGTGTCGAAGGAGAACATTATCAGGTGGTAGACGATGGAGTAGAGACATTGGAAGATAACCGGCAAAAAATTGATACGCAAGTACGCCCGTTTCTGTCGATGGAAATCGGCGAACCGGAAACGAGCGGCAGGTATGAAATGGTGGCAACCTATGAAGTGAAAGCCAAAGCTGATGCTCTCGTTATCGATAATGAAAACTACTTGATCCAAGACCCGACAATTGTGTTGGATTCCGACACATACATTACCCACAATGACCGCTTACAGCAAATGATTGACGACGCAACATACAAATATATTCTCAGGCAAATCGATCTTGACGGATTTAATGATGTCGTTGAAAAATGGAAAAATGAAGGCGGCAACGATATCATTGCCGAATTCAATGACTCTTACCAGTCGATGAAATAAACACACTGGTGTAGGTGTACGGCATCTATCGCTATGTAGTGGTGTCTCTGAAGGCAAAATAACCTTTGGAGACACCATTTTCTATTATAAGTGCATGTTCAAAAAAATTGCCTTTCATCTTTTTCAACATACATGATTCAACTTTAATGCTCGTGAAATGAGTCCGGTCAATTTGATTGCGGTTCACGCGATTACGGTTCAAGTGGTCCGGACTCAGGCTGCTTCACACCATATCGTAATTACTACCATCTCTCATTCCATCGTATCCACCTTGCGCTAACATGTTACCTTGAGGCGTCTTCAGTATGAGCGAATTTGTCTCAAATTGAGAATAAAAAAGGGATTGATCCTCACTTTAGCAAAATTAATATATTATATAGAGATATTCAAAAAGTCCAGTATATAATCATTTTCTTAGTTTGATAACGTTTTTCTGGAATTATTTTCTCAACGGATGCTCATTGTTTAACAATATGAGGAATTGATTATTTCTAAAATAACAGGTATCCACTATCATTTGATATTGTAAGTGAGAGAAAACATAATAAACGCGGGAGGGGACTTACATGAAAATAAGATGGAAGCATTTCTCACTTTTAGCCGCAGTACTGTTGTTTTTGACGGCGTGCGGAGACAACAGCAGTTCAGGGAAAGAAGGCGGAAGTGAAAGCAATGGAGAGCATGCTGCTTCGGGTGAGTATTACACGCTAACAGCAATGTACAATCTTCACACGCCGGAAACGCCGGATGACTATTTAAAAGAACTGCTGGAGGAAGCAACGAACACCAAACTGGACATTCAGTGGGTGCCGGACGGGAACTATGAAGAAAGACTGAACACGGCATTTGCCACAAATACATTACCGCAAGCGGTGCCGATGGGATTTAATATGTTCAATCAGTTCAAGGACGCCATCCGCGCTGATCAATTCTGGGAAATCGAGCCGTTTCTTGACGAATTTGAGAACTTGCGCAAGCTGAAGCCGGAAGTGCTGGACAATACGAGAGTGGACGGAAAGCTGTATGCTCTGTATCAAGGAAGACCTTTGTCACGTCAAGGATTAATTTATCGCAAGGACTGGGCGGATAACTTAGGTCTTGAAGCGCCGACGACGACGGAGGAAGTCTTTGAAATGGCAAGGGCTTTTACGGAAGAAGACCCGAACCAGTCCGGCAAGGATGATACCATCGGTCTGACCGATCGCAGCGATTTAGTGTACGGCGCCTTTAAAACGATCGCCTCCTGGTTCGGCACGCCGAACAACTGGGGAGAAAAAGACGGAGAACTGCTTCCGGAATTCATGTTTGACGAGTACATTGAAACGATGGATTTTGTGAAGGAGCTGCATGAAAGCGGCTACATGAATCAGGATTTCCCAGTGACAAGCAAGGATGACCAGCAAGCGATGTTCAAAAATGGAACGGCGGGAATATACGTAGGTTCCATGGCAGACGTTATTAGCATTTACAATGATGCCAAGGATTTAAATCCGGATGTGGAATACGATGTTCACAATTATATCGAAGGACCGGACGGGGAATACGGAATCTGGGCGATCCCTGGCTATGCAAGTGTTGTATTGTTTCCAAAATCGGCAATAGCAACAGAGGACGAGTTGACAAAGGTGCTGGCATTCTATGACAAGCTGATGACACCGGAAGTGGCTAATCTGTTAGTATGGGGTGTCGAAGGAGAACACTATCAGGTGGTAGACGACGGAGTAGAACTCTTGGAAGAAAACCGGCAAAAAATCGATACGCAAGTGCGCCCGTTCCTGTCGATGGAAATCGGCGAACCGGAAACGAGCGGCAGGTATGAGATGGTGGCAACCTACGAAGCCAAAGCCAAAGCCGATGCCCTCGTTATCGATAATGAAAGCTATTTAATCCATGATCCAACGGTTGTACTAGATTCTGAAACATATGTGATTCACAATGACCGCTTACAGCAAATGATTGACGACGCAACATATAAATATATTCTTCGTCAGATCAATCTTGAGGAGTTCCGCGACGTGGTGGAAAGATGGAGAAAAGACGGCGGCGACGATATCATTGCCGAATTCAATGCTGATTATCAATCGATGAAGTAATATAGTTGGCTGCAAAGGGGGTGTCTCAAAAGGGGGTTTTTTCCCTTTTGAGACACCCCCGAAGCTATGAGCGAAGCCGCTGCATCTTTTCAAAAGCCGACCCGAAAGAAGTATTTTTTTCTTATCGAACGTGCAGCGACGAGCAAAGCTACGATGCCTTTCCCATCGAGTTGTCTCGACGGATAGTCATCCTTAGCTGTGCTTGCAGAGGAAGAGACAAGCACGGAGCCATTGCCCTTAAATAGTTTTGGCATTTGACACAGCCCCTTTCAGCCTTATTTAATTTCAATCAACTTAGCTAAAAAATAAAATAACAACTAGACATTAAACGATCGTTTAAAAAATACGTACTCACAGCCAGGGGCGGATCAATTTATGATGCTTGGTTATTGTAAGATGCCGAACGGGCAACCCCCGATTTTTATGATAATCAAGAGCTTAGATGTTAAGTTTTCATGCTGTGAAATCAACGGTTTACCTGCTGATAGATGATGATGATTATATACGTTATCGATGCGCTGCTTTACGATAGGTTCTGAAAGCCGCAGATTTTATGAAGAAAGGACATCACAACGATGAAGAACAGTTTATCCAGAAAGGAAGATAGCCATGGAACCTAAGTTGGCAGTAGAAGAAGCGCCGCTAACAAAACAGCAGAGGCGAAATGAACTATGGAGGGCAGTCAAGAAAAACAAATGGATTTACTTCATGATTCTTCCCGGCATCATTTATTTTATCATTTATAAATACGTGCCGATGTACGGTCTGATCATCGCCTTTAAAGATTACAAACCGTACATGGGGATATCCGGGAGCGAATGGGTGGGACTGGCCCACTTTCAACGTTTGTTTACAAGTTCAGAATTCTGGATGATATTAAAAAATACCCTCTGGCTGTTCGGCTTGCAACTGCTGATATTTTTCCCGATACCGATTATTTTGTCGCTGATGTTAAACGAATTGCGGAGTCAGTTTTACAAAAGAAGCGTGCAAACATTGATTTACATTCCTCATTTTATGTCTTGGGTTGTAATCGTTTCCATCAGCTTCGTAATGCTGACGATGGACGGCGGGATCATCAACGGCATGCTGGAAGCACTCGGTTTTGAAAAAATTAACTTTCTCATGAATGAAAGTACGTTCCGACCGATGTATATCCTTCAGGTAATTTGGCGGGAAGCCGGCTGGGGGACAATTATTTATTTGGCAGCCATCGCGGCCGTCGATCCTTCCCTGTACGAAGCAGCGCGAATGGATGGAGCGAGCCGTTTCCGGCAAATGTGGCACATTACCCTGCCTTCAATAAGAAGTGTCATCATCGTCTTATTGATATTGAAAATCGGCGATGTTTTGGAGCTTGGCTTTGAACATGTTTACTTGCTGCTCAATGCGTCCAACAGGCATGTTGGGGAAATTTTTGACACCTATGTTTATACAGCCGGGTTGCGGCAGGGACAATTTAGCTACAGTACCGCCATTGGATTTTTTAAAGGAGCGGTTGGGCTTGTCTTAGTGATTTTTGCGAACTGGCTTGCTAAAAAAGCCGGAGAAGAGGGCGTATATTGATTATATACGGAAGGTGGAAAAACTAATGGTGGAAGATAAAACCTTTAGAAGTAGGTTGTTTCATATTGTTAATGTTACTGTATTAGGATTAATAGCTTTAGTGACGGTACTGCCTTTTTTACACGTCATTGCTGCTTCTTTTACAACAAGCGCGGAGCTTGCCAGCAAACGATTTGTCCTGTTTCCGACTGTCTGGAGCCTGGACGCCTATCGCTATATTTTTTCGACAGACACAATCATGAAGGCAATGATGATTTCCGTCCTGGTAACGGTGGGCGGTACTTTATGGAGCATGCTCATGTCAACACTGACAGGCTACGGTCTTTCCAGAAAGGATTTGGTGGGAAGAAGATACATCATGTTCTTCATTATCTTTACGATGCTGTTTAACGGCGGAATGATCCCGACATTTATCGTTGTTCAGCAGACTGGGCTGATGAACTCCTTGCTGGCGCTGATTATTCCGGTGTCAATCAATGCGTTTAACATGATTATCTTAAAGAGCTTTTTTCAAAACCTGCCGGCTGGACTGGAGGAGTCAGCAAAGATCGACGGCGCCGGAGATTTTGCAATACTGTTCAGAATTGTCATTCCCTGTTCATTGCCGGCGATTGCAACGATTTCCCTGTTTTACGCAGTGACCTATTGGAATACTTATATGCACGCCATTCTTTACTTAAGCGATTCCTCGAAATGGCCAATACAAGTGCTGCTCCGGCAAATTGTCGTGCTTGCCACCGGCCTGAACTATGACGGAGCGGAATATACCGATGTGCCGCCACCGGAAATAACGGTGAAGATGGCTACGATAGTTGTTGCCACCTTGCCAGTATTGGCTGTGTACCCGTTTTTGCAAAAATATTTTGCCAAGGGTGCGCTGCTGGGATCCGTGAAAGGCTGATCCCGGTTCTCTTGCAGGAAAAATTTTCAGGAAGCAGGTGAAGCAATTGACTTCCGAAAAAAAGCAATTAAAAGTAATAATCGAACAGATGGAAACGTTGTTTGACGGATTCTTTGAGTGGCTTGCCGGGCAGTATGACGCGGCATCGGGAGGCTTCTATTATGCGAGGAGCTCCGTTGAGAGCCAGCACTTTACTCCGGATATCGAGTCGACTGCACAGGCGCTGAATATTTTAATCAGAAATGAGCTGCTGGATAAAATGCCGGGCAGGATGAAGCAGGAGATGGTTTCGTTTTTCCGCAATAAGCAGGATGGAGAAACAGGCTGTTTTTATGATGAACATCCGGCGATGCGAAAGGATGAAGTGATGGTGCACCGGGCGTTTCAATACGCATCCGGAGCGTTAAGGAAGCTTCGTAGCGAGCCCTTGTATCCGCTGTCATTGAAAGCAAATGCCATCCCAAAGTACGCAGAAACACCGCAATCCTATCTGGAAAAATGGAAAAGCATCGATCTCAGTAACAGTTGGCGGGGCTGTGACCTTCTCGCTGCTTCCTGTAATTATATTCATTCTATGGAGCCGGAAAAACGGCAGCCTTTCCTTGAGGAAGCGCTTCGGTATTTAGACGGTATTCAAGATCCGGAAACGGGGTTATGGGGAGGCGGCAGCTTATATGTCCGTATTTCCGGAACGTTCAAGCTACATTCCTTTTATCGCCGGTATCAGCTCCCGTTGCCAAGGAAGGAGCGAATCTACCAGTCGATATTGACGTGCCTACGAACGGAGACTGCCGCCGATATGTGTTATATCCGTAATCCGATACACTTGTTGTCGTATATGCAGCAGGAGGTTCCGTACGGGGAACTACAGGAAATTTTGGAGATAACGACGCAAAATATGACAATGCTCAAGCGGCAGGACGGCGGCTTCTCGCGGGAGCTTGAACATTCCCCTCCTGCGCCCAATGTAGCGCAAGTAAAAGCAGGTGAAACATACCCGGAGATGCCGGAAGCTGTCTGTCTCAGTGATGGCCTTGTGGAAGGGGATATGAATGCCAGCACGCAGGCGACGTTGATTTGGCAGCAGTGCCTTGAGCTATGCGGTCTGGAAGCAAAGCCGATAAGCGGAGCTGCTGATTTTTATTCGTTTTTGTAGCGGATTCCGACCGAACCCCTTTCATCTGACAATCGCTGTTTCATTTACGGACCACGCGTGTCAGGAAAAGTATTTTCAAAAAAAGTGGCGGGAGAAGTGTTGCATTCGATGAAATTTTTTCAGTTGTCCAAAGAACAAAAGCTGAATCGGCAGGCGGCCATCAGCCTCGTCAATCACGCGATTTTCCAATTCGGGAACTCCCTGTCCGTTATTTTTATCAACTTGTATTTATGGCGGTTAACGGAAAGCTTATTTGTCAACGGATTGTATAATTTGCTCGTTGTTTTTGCACAAGGCGCAACGACATTCTTCATCGGCAGGCTGACGAAGCAAAAAGGCAGGCTGACGTTTTATCGATACGGCATTCTGCTGACTGCGTTGTTTTACTTGTGGATTATCCTTGCGCAAGAGAAGATGATTGATTTCTTCTGGTTATTTGCGCTGTTGAAAGGAACGGCACAATCAGCATACTGGCTGGACTATTTCGCGCTCGTTTTCGATGTGTCCACGAACCGCAACCGTCATCGTTACCTCGGCTGGAATCAAATAACGATGGGCTGCGCTAATCTTCTCGGACCGGCGGCTTCCGGGGCACTGATTACTATGTATGCTGGTTTAAACGGTTACATTATTGTTTTTTCCTTCGCTTTTTCCATGTTCATCATCGCTTTGCTGGGCAGCCTGAAATTGAAGAAAGAAGAGACACATCACAGGCAGTATTACATGAAATATTTAAAACTAATCATAAAGAAGCAGCCAGCGTTTTTAAACGCTTTGATCGGCTGGTTTATCATTGGCTTTCCCCAGGGAATTTTAATGTATTTGCCGCCGATTTTGCTGTATACGATTTTTCTGAAAGAAAGCACCGTCGGTTATCTTAATATCGCATTCCTGAGCATCTCAATCTTATCCAGTTATGTCATCTCGCGGACAGCTGATATCGGTGCCACGAAAAAATATTTGCTCGTTTCTGCGCTCGGATTCACTGTTTCTGCAGCGATGCTACTATGGGATATCAGCATTTGGGCGGTTGTTCTGTTCATGTCCATCAGCGCCGTCTTCAAGCCGCTGCAGGCGAATTCGTATGCCGCCTATTATTTTCAGTGGGTAGGGAAGCTTCCTTTAAAAGAAAATTTCCGGGTGGAATCGGTTGTTCTAAGAGAAACGATCACCAATCTGGGCAGAGGCTTTGGCGTCGTGTTTTTCATGATTTTTTCCGCAGAAATGAATCCGGCAACCATCCCATGGGTACTCATTGCTGTGATGGGAATGCAGTGCTTCCTACCCTGGCTGGTAAAAGAAAGCCGAGAAAAAGATGGTATTAGATCATTGAACAGGAAAGGAGGTTGATCGCTGTGACAACGTATGGTGTTTGGAAAAATATTGATGACGGTGTAAGCAGAAAAATCCACCCTCCCGGAAAAAATGTGATGATGGCGGAAGTGAAATTTGCTGCCGGGGCAGCCGGCGCCGCGCACAGTCATCCACATGAACAACTGACGTACTGTTTACAAGGAAAGCTGGAATTTACGGTAGGCAGCCGGAAAATCATTCTTTTACCGGGAGAGTCCCTCGTTATCCCTGGCGGCACTATCCATGGAGCAATCGCGTTGGAGCCGAGTATTTTAATCGATATATTTACACCGCTGCGTGAGGATATGCTAACCGAAGCAGGCAAGGGTGAAGCTTGATGAGCGAAGTCGGCAAAAGCAACGACAACTGCTGCGCCGGGGAGAAAAGCATATTTGTATACCCGATGCTCGAAGGAAATTACGACGCTCCCTGCGATAATAGGTGTTTCTAAATCCTTGTTAGGTGTTTAAAAAAATGACGGAGGTATGTTCATGTTTTTTTACAATATAACTGATTACGGCGCAGTTGGTGACCGGATCAGCGATAATACAGAAGCCTTCGCCGCAGCCATTGATGCATGTGCGGCTGACGGGGGAGGAACGGTGTATGTTCCGGCAGGAAGCTTTCTGACCGGTCCGATAAGACTTAGAAGCAATTTAACATTGCTGCTTGATGCCGGAGCTCTCGTTCTGTTTAAAGACAGCTTTGATTCCTATCCGGCGGTGAAAACCCGCTGGTCCGGATATGAATGCCATGGATTTCAGCCATTGATCTTTGGAAGTGGATTAGTAAATGTCACCATTAAAGGAGAAGGAACCTTCGACGGGCAGGGAAAAGCCTGGTGGGCTGTTGCCATGCAGCTGAAATACGGAAAATCCGTTTCTACGGAGCGGACAAAGCAGCTTGCCGTATTAAATGAATCACTTGCTGCGACAATGAAAACAAATGTGCTTGAGTGGGACAGTCAGTTTTTACGCCCGCCACTGCTGCAATTATATGATTGTGAACACGTTACGATCGAAGGAGTTACACTGCAGAATTCTCCTTTCTGGAATACGCATTTAGTTTACTGCAATCATGTCAGTGTCCGCGGTGTGACCATCCGCAATCCTGCCGATTCCCCTAACGGAGACGGACTGGATATTGATTCATGCTCAAATGTGAGGGTCGTGGATTGCCATTTCGATGTCGGCGATGACTGTCTCTGCTTAAAATCCGGTATCAATGAAGACGGCAGAAAAATCGGCAGGCCGACGGAGAATGTCACGGTTACAAATTGCACAATGGCGGCCGGACACGGCGGCATCGTGTTCGGTAGTGAAAACTCCGGCGGCATCCGCAATGTCACAGTTTCCAATTGTGTGTTTATCGGCACCGACCGCGGCATTCGTTTGAAAACAAACCGCGCGCGTGGAGGATACATCAAAAACATCATCATTAACACGATCTATATGGAAAATGTTTTTTGTCCGCTTTCCATCAATTCTTTTTACCGCTACGGGATCGATGAAAAAGATCCGGCGATGACCAGTAAGGAAGCGATCCCAGTGACAGAAAAAACGCCGGTAATCGAGGAGGTGCATATCAGCGGCATCGTTGCCAAAAACTGCCGTGCCGCGGCAGCCTTTATCTACGGTCTTCCGGAAATGCCGCTGAAAAATATCAGCTTGCGCCACACGGTAATTGAAATGACCACTGATCCGGAGGAACCGGGAGGAGAACCTGATATGGTGAAAGAAAAAATACTTCGGGCCGGCGACGGGATGCTGTGCAGATACGCTGACGGCATTGAATTTCATCGTGTCAGAGTGGAGACAAGGCAGGGACCGGCATTGATGCTGCAGGATGTGACGAATGCCGAATTAGACCACATTTCCATGAGTAGTGTGCATCCGGAGACACCGGTCGTTTCCGTGAATAACGCGAAAGTCGTCAAAGTTTCCGGCTGGCAGGCGCAAAATGCCGCAAACGCATATCTCGCGGCAGATGAAGACAGTGCAGCGTTGCTTGCTTCGCAGACCGTACCTTTCAGCTTCAATCAATAGTAAAGGAGCGAACACGATGAAGAACACGTTTAAGAACCCGATCTTGCCCGGATTCTATCCTGACCCGTCGATATGCCGGGTAAAAGATGATTACTATTTAATCACTTCCACCTTTGAATATTTTCCGGGTGTCCCGATTTTTCACAGCAAGGATTTGGTAAACTGGAGGCAAATTGGGCACGTCCTCGACCGGCCATCCCAGTTAAATTTGGATGGAACGCCATGTTCCCGAGGGATATACGCACCGACAATCCGTTATCACGACGGAATGTTTTACATGATTACGACATTTGTGGAAAGCAGCCACGGCGCCCGCAGAAATTTTTACGTTACCGCGGAGAACCCGGAAGGCCCTTGGTCTGATCCGCACTGGCTTGAGGATGCGCCGGGAATAGATTCGTCGCTGTTTTTTGACGATGACGGGAAAGTGTACTTTACGGCAAACCGAGTTCCGCCAAGCGGTCAGCAATATCCAAAGCATATGGAAATTTACTTGCAGGAGCTGGATCTAACATCAAAGCAGCTCATTGGAAAAAAATTCAGCTTGTGGGACGGCGCCCTAAAGCAGATTCACGCGCAGGAAGCACCGCATCTTTATAAGAAGGACGGTTATTATTACTTAATGATAGCGGAAGGCGGAACCGGATTCACTCACTCGGTGACGATTGCCAGAAGCCGCTCCATCGCTGGACCGTATGAAGTTTGTAAAACAAATCCTATTTTGACACATCGGCATTTAGGCAGGGATTATCCGATCACGAATGTCGGGCATGCAGACATTGTTGAAACCGGAGCTGGGGAATGGTGGATGGTGTGTCTTGCTTCCCGGCCATACGGTGGCCCGTTCCGGAACCTCGGCAGGGAGACGTTTCTCGTGCCGTTTATCTGGGAAAATGGCTGGCCTGTAATCAATCCGGGAAAAGGAATCGTCGAATCAGAAGCGATAAAGCCGCAGCTGCCGGAAAAGCGCTGGCCGAGACATCCGGCATGTGACCATTTCGATACCATAGAGCTGGCGTACATATGGAATTTCATCCGTACCCCGCGGGATGATTTCTGGTCACTTACCGAGCGGCCCGGCTATTTGCGACTAAAAACAAAGCCGGAGACGATCATGGAAGAAACAAATCCAAGCTTTGTCGGGCGGCGGCAACAGCATCTGAATTTTTCAGCAAGAACGGTAATGGATTTTCAGCCACAGGCGGAAGGAGAATGTGCCGGAATCGTGCTGCTGCAGAACTCTGACTATCAATTCCGTATGGAATATATCCAAATTGCCGGCAACCACATTCTGCGTCTTGTCAAAAGAGAAGGAGGAAAGGAGACTGTTCTTGCAAGTCGGGAAACGGCTGTCGCTAAACTGTATTTGAAAGTGGAAGCCGCAGGACAGGCGTATGATTTTTATGTTGCTGAAGAGCCGGAGCGTTGGGAAGTGCTGATGACAGGCGTTGACGGGACGATTTTAAGTACCGATGTCGCAGGCGGCTTTGTCGGTGCCTACATTGGAATGTATACGAGCAGCAACGGAAAGCCTGGCAGAAACGCAGCGGATTTTGACTGGTTTGAGTATGCGGGCGAGGACATATGAACAGCAGCAATCCCCGCTGGGCGCCGGACAGCTACTTGGAAAAATTATATGAAGAATCTGGAACAAATCGCAGGAAAACGTACAGCCAATCTTGGCAACAGCAATTGAAGGGCGCTTTCCGGGAGGCGCTAGGAACCTGGCCGGAAAACGGGGAGGATCTCCGGCCGCTGCTTCTGGAAGAAACGGACATGGGAAGCTACATCAGAAAGCGGATCGAATTGACTTCCACAGATTCCTTGCGGCTCCCCGTGTACTTGTTAATACCAAAACAGGCATTGACGGAGAAACGGCCGGCAATCCTGGCAGTCCATGGACACGGGTACGGCAGTAAAGCTGCCGTGGGGTTGTTGCCGGACGGAACCGAAAGTAGCGAACCGGCGGACATTCATAACAATTTTGCCGTGAAGCTTGTACAGAAAGGATTCGTTGTCGCTGCGCCGGAGCTGGCCGGTTTTGGCGACCGGAAAATGATCGCGGACGAGCAGTCATCCGTTCCTGAAGCAAACTCCTGCTTACCTTTAGCAAGTCAGCTGCTATTATTCGGGAAAACATTGCCGGGACTGCGAATATTTGAGTGTTCGCGAGTCGTGGATTACCTGCTGACACTGGAAGAAGTGGACGAAGCTTCCCTCGGCTGCATGGGATTTTCCGGCGGCGGCCTTGTAGCAGCGTATACGGCCGTTTTCGATGAACGGTTGAAGGCAACGGTCATCAGCGGTTATACAAATACTTTCAAGGGCAGCATTCTCGCGAGACGACACTGTCTCGATAATTATATACCGGGGATCTTGCAGCTTGCGGAAATGCCCGAGTTAATCGGCTTGATCGCACCGCGGGCGCTATTTATCGAATCAGGCGTCAATGATCCGCTTTTTCCGCTGCCCGATGTCCAGAAAGCAGTAATGCAATTGGCGGAGATATACGCCGCTTTTTCCGCCGAAAACTCATTTGCCGTCCATCTTTTTCCGGGCGGTCACGAAGTATCCGGTAAAAAATCGTTTGCATGGCTGGGGAACACATTCATGCCGGCAGGGAGCAAACCATGAATGAGTAAAAAAACACGATCAACTGCCGACCATTCTGTCTGGTAAAACGCTTCGCATCAAGGCAAATATGTCAAGCTGCCGTCCGGAGAATCGTGGTTTCTTCATTTTCAGGATAAGGGCGAGTATGGGCATATCACTCATCTCCAGCGGATGTGGTGGAAAAATGACTGGCCGGTGATTGGCCATGATGCGAACAATCACCGAACCGGAGCGTTTTATAGAAACCGTTGATTCCATGACGCTTTATCTCCGGACAACGGTGAATTCTGAGGACGAATGCCGCTTCAGCTTCAGTACGGATGGATAAAACTATTAATCTATAGACGAATTTTTTCAAGCTAAGGCAGGGCATTGGCTAGGTGCGCAAATCGGTATGGTATGTTTTGCATGACCAAAGCTGCAGCTAGTTCGGGCTATGTTGACGTTGATTGTTTTCAACTCACATAAAAATGTACGATTCTCAAGGAGGGGAAAAGATGACAAATCAAAGGTTATTCAATGAAAAAAAGCCGTTGCAATGGGCGGAGGATATGTGCCGCAGTTTAATGAACCGATATGAACCGGTTAAACTGCCGCCGGCAGACCGCTGGCATTATCATCAAGGCGTTTTTCTCTGCGGAATGCATGATGTATGGGTGGAAACCGACAAGGAAGACTACTATTTATATTTTAAAGAATATGTCGATAAGCTCGTTGACGAAGAAGGAAATTTTTTGTTTCGCAGAAGCGAGCTGGATGCCATTCAGCCGGGATTACTCCTGTTTCCGCTGTATAAAGCAACGGGAGACAAGCGTTACAAAATTGCTGCTGGAAAGCTGCGAAACTTGTTAAAAACACTCAACCGCACGAAGGAAGGAGGATTTTGGCACAAGGATCAATACCCGTATCAAATGTGGCTGGACGGATTATATATGGCCGGTCCGTTTACAATCCTCTACGGACAATCGTTTTCCGAGCCTGAGCTGACAGAACTTGTTTTACATCAAGAATCATTGATGAGAAAGCATACGAAGGACGAAAAAACCGGCTTGTACTTCCACGGCTGGGACGAAACCGGAACTACTTCGTGGTCGCTTTCGGAAACGCATACCGCGCCGGAAATATGGGGACGATCCCTCGGCTGGTACGGGATTGCGCTGGTAAACATCATTGAAATGCTGCCGGAAGGGCACCCGAATCGTGAAGAACTGATCGGTGTTCTCCGGGAGTTAATAGCAAATCTCGTCAAGTATCAAGATGACAAGACAGGCTTATGGTATCAGATTGTCGATAAAGGAGATCGCTCAGATAACTGGCTGGAAAGCTCCTGCTCTGCTTTATTTGTTTTTACCATTGCCAAGGCGGTAAATCTCGGATATGTAGATAAAAACTATTATGCCGCTGCTGAAAAAGGATATGACGGCATTGTCAACAATTACATCAAAGTCACCCCTGACGGTAGCCTGGCACTTACCGGAATCTGCATCGGCACATCCATCGGTGTTTATGAGTACTATGTCAACCGCGATACGGTTGAAAATGATTTACATGGCGTTGGTGCCTTTATTTTGGCAAGTGTGCAAATGCATCAATACTCAGCAGGCTGATTCTCCCAAAATTATCGGTTCAGTTCCCGAGATCGTGCGGCGGGCTTGAAACGTGTTGGAACAATTGCTGTGTGAGGGACAATATTAAGTCAATGCATATAAAACCATTATCATAAAAACAGATCATTAGATGGTATCTATTGGCCATTCAGTGATCTGTTTTTACATGTATAATGGCTGTGCCTGAATATGAATTTTATCCCATCTGCGTTCGGATGCAGGTGATAGCAGCTCGCTGGCGCTGCCTGAAGGCAGAGAATAGTCAGTGGAAGGTACCGTCGATAAACATTTTAGTATGTACAATCGGCCTGGATGTGAAGACGCGCTCCCGAAATGTGGTACACTAATACTTACGGATGATTAACGTTTAAATAAGCTGAAAGGCGACAGAAGCGAAACTGATCATTGTCGATTATCGACTGCTGAAAATGAAAGAGGGGTGTTTCTTGATGACAAATCGTAAAATGAATCCAAAGATTGATGAATTTTTAAGCAAAGCCGATAAGTGGAAGGAAGAATTTGAGAAGTTGAGAAATATTGTTCTTGACTGTGAGCTGACCGAAGAATTGAAGTGGATGCATCCTTGTTACACGTTTGAGAAAAAAAACATTGTGTTAATACATGGATTTAAGGAATATTGCGCCCTTCTGTTTCATAAAGGCGCCTTATTAAAGGACCCGCATGGGATTCTCATCCAGCAAACGGAGAATGTACAGGCAGCGCGCCAAATTCGCTTCGTTAATGTTCAGGAAATAATTGAAAAAGAAGCAATCTTGAAAGCCTATATACACGAAGCTGTTGAGGTTGAAAAAGCTGGTTTGGAAGTGAAGTATAAAGACAATATAGATTTTACCATTCCGGAAGAACTTCAACATAAATTTGCTGAAATCCCTGCCTTGAAAACGGCTTTTGAGGCATTGACGCCGGGACGGCAGAGAGCCTACATTCTTTATTTTTCGAAGCCTAAACAATCCAAAACGCGAAAATCAAGGGTAGAAAAATATGTGTCGCATATTCTTGATGGAAAGGGACTGAATGACTAATATTTTCGATGAAAAAATAATTTACTCCATCCTGGTATCCTGATTTCAGACGACTATGAAACGTAATCAAATTGACCAGACTCAATTCGCGAGTATTCGGGAGCATGAGCGAGCTTGAGTCCGGTCCGATTGAACCGTAATCGCGTGAACCGTAATCAAAACGACCGAACTCAATTCACGAGCATTCGGGAGTATGAAGGAGCCTGAGTCCGATCTCATAGAACTGTAATCGCGTGAACCGTAATCAAACTAGCCAGACTCCATCACATCAATATCAAAACAAGTCCTCATCATCTTCACTCAAGCGCCAGGCAGGACTCATTCAGCTTTATTTCTGGCTCTAACACAATCGACTGTGGAACTTGCTTTTTATTGATCATATTTAATAATGCATCGGTAATCGTTGAGGTAATAACATCGTTTGGAACGCCCACAAGGGAAATCGGCACTTCAAATGTGTTTGTCTGCGGAATATTATCGTAGCTGATAATGGAAACATCCTTTGGTATTGAAAGATTATATTCATTAAGCGCGCGAATAACTCCCCTCGTTAAATCATAGCTTCCGCTTACAACGGCAGTTGTTGTTTTCCCGGCCTGCAAAAATTTCTTCATCGCTAAATAGCCGTCATATAATTCCAGTCCGGATGCTGGAATGAGCACGTCCGCTGTCGCCTCCTGAAAGCGCTCTTTCATCCCTTCTGTAAAACCGCTGACCTTTTCATCCTGTAACTGATCCCGCTGCGACATATCCCCGATAAACGCAATGTTTTTATGACCGATATCAACTAAGGTGTGCACTGCCAGTTTTATCGCATCCCTGCGGTTGACATCGACGGTCGGATAAAGAGGATTTTTGGCAATGCCATAAGATAAAATCGGAACATTGGAAGGGAGCGGTGTATCGGGCCCGTCTTGCCCCTGGTCGTTAAACATTAAAATTGCGTCCACTTGCAGACGGTTAAACGTATTGATGGCAGCCTCGACTTTGTTTATGGACAGCAATGTTGTGTAACCGTGGTTTTCCAATTGATCATTGATTTTCGTGATTAACGCTGCGTGGGCGGCGCGTTCCACGGTGGGCCAGACAACACCGACAGTATCGGACTTTTTCGAGACAAGACTGCGGGCTGCGACGTTTGGCTGGTATCCCAATTCATTGGCGATATTGACAATCTTTTTTTTCGTGGGCGGCTTCACCAGCGGGCTGTCGCGCAAGGCTTTTGATACTGTGGAATAGCTTACTCCGGCTGCTTTGGCAATATCCTTAATCGTTACCATATGTCATCCTCCAAAATTAATCTCCTATTATACCAGTTAACAACGTTGTTTTTAGTAATTATACCAAAACACTATCGAGAAATAAAACAACATCAAACCATACGTGCAAAACAAAGCCGAGATTATCAAATACAAAAAAACGAGTCAATCAGGGGCTGTGTGAAAGTAAGCTGCCAAATCACATGTATGTTATTAAAAAAGGAATCACATCTTAATAAGTGTACCTATAGCAGAGGAAGGAAAAAAGTTTCTCAATAAAATTTCTTAAGGAGAGTGTCATCCCTTTTGGCTACTCAATCAAAAAAAGGGCTTGTGATATTAGCAATCGGATCAATTCCGCTCATTATGACTCTCGGGAACTCGATGCTGATTCCGATCCTGCCGAAGATGCAAGCGGAGCTTGGTATCACGTCATTTCAAGTGAGCCTGACAATTACGATGTTTTCTGCTACTGCCGCAATCAGCATTCCGATCTTCGGATACTTGTCTGACCGGTTTTCAAGAAAAGCAATCATTATACCAGCCTTGTTTCTTTACGGCATCGGCGGGCTGCTTGCTGGTTTGGCGGCGGCATTTATCACTTCTCCATACATCTGGATTATTATCGGGAGAGCGATGCAAGGAATGGGGGCAGCTGGGACAGCACCGATTGCCATGGCGTTAACCGGTGATTTGTTTAAAGGGAGCGATCAAAGCAAGGTGTTAGGTATCGTCGAAGCATCCAACGGCTTCGGCAAAGTACTGTCTCCAATTGTCGGGTCTTTGTTGGCGCTGCTAGTCTGGTATGCACCGTTTCTTGGATTTCCGGTGTTTTGCATCATTGCGATCTTACTGACGATAATTTTTATCCGTGAAAAACAAAAAACGAACAAACCGCCGTCATTCGGCAGCTATCTCAGCGGTTTGTTCAGCGTTTTTAAGCACGAAGGAAGGTGGTTGTTTACCGCCTACGTTGCCGGAGCTGTATGCCTGTTTACGTTGTTTGGTATATTGTTTTTTCTGTCCGATACGCTGGAAAAGCAGTATGAGATTGTCGGTGTATGGAAAGGGGCGATACTGGCTGTCCCACTGCTGTTTATGATGACAACCTCCTATGTCACCGGAAGTAAAATCGGGAAAAAACTGAAACGAATGAAAACGGTCATTATCATCGGACTACTGTTCATGACAGTTTCTTTTGCTTCCTTAGTTTTATTTACGAAACTATTCTTATTTATTGCGGTACTTGCCGTCAGCAGCATCGGTACCGGACTCGTCCTGCCGTGTTTAAACAGTTTGATCACAGGATCTGTCGGAAAGTCCAGGCGCGGTTTTGTGACTTCCCTATACGGCTCCGTCCGCTTTCTTGGAGTTGCCGCCGGACCTCCCGCCTACGGCTGGCTGATGGGTTGGTCCACAAACGGCATGTTTTACTGTACCGCAGGACTCACCTTATTCACATGTTTTCTGTGTTTATTCTTCATTCATACGAAAAACCAACAGTCTACAGGACAAAATGAAAAGCAGAGCACATTGTTTACAAAAATACAGTTGAAAACGGAATAATGAGTGGGGAGATGATGCCGTTGCAAATTTATTTTTCTCCGGAGTTTTTTAAAGAAGACGGCCAAGTGCTGAATGTGGTGACGAATACTGATAAGCCTGTCGGCTACTTGGCATTTTTAATGAACGAAAAGAAAATGTATGTCTATGGACATCTGCAGGAAGAAGGAGTCACCGAAGATTTTAAAGAGCTCGTCAAACCGTATATACAAGGATTAACAAAAATCAAACCCGACCTCGAAGTCTTTTCGTTTTTATCTGTTGGCGGAAAAAAAGTAGACATTTCTTTGGAGGAGGAGTAATGAGCCGAGCCGGCCGCAGGTTTTGTAACGTTCAGAGATTACCGGCGCGGTAACCGGCCTTGGTAGCTGCCCATTATAGAAATCGTCCCGCTTATACGTGAAACACTTATTTTTTTCGCCATGCCAAATGCTTTATTTTCGTTGCAGGCGGTATCTGCAGCACATGAATGATGTCAACCACCTGTGTGGACAGCCACTGTGAAATAACAGCGAGGAAGATAATTTTCCAGTCGATCACCGAGGCCGTCAGGAGAAAAATCGATCCGTTAATTGCGAACAACGGCTTTCCAGGGGAAGTATTTCGGTATCTTGAATAAATAAGCGCCAGGACGCCCATACCGCCGTTCGATACACCTTGCCGCAACAGGATGCCCACGCCGGTACCCAATATCACCGAGCCGGCAATTAAATTGACTACTGTATTTCCTGGAGGAAAATGTAACCACTCCTCCAGCAAATAAATCGAAAACGCGGCCACCGAAATGCTGTACATCGTTCCGATGGCACTGGCGTTGCCAAGCCAGTGAGCCGCCACCACCAGCATCGAAAAGTTAACGAGCCAAAGAGCAAAGCTCAAGGGAATGCTGAACCAGTAGTGGAGCAATAGAGCAATGCCGCCGACACCGCCTGATGGAATATTGTTCGGAAACAGAAAAATCGCCGTCGCCGTTCCTTGCAGCATTGCACCTACAGTGATGAGGGCATACGTTTCCAACGTGTTTTTCATTTTGCTTTTCAGTCAGAGCGGCAGCAGACCGATAGTATTCGGTTATGCAGGAATTCCGCTGGTATTTGCGCGTTTTTCATGAAAACTGACCCCATTCCGGTAATGTCTTGTCCCTCACAATTCATTATATTTTTCAAAGCCACGAATTATGAACGAGCTGTTTTACTTTTTTCTTCTTTGCTCTTCGATGACATTTACTTCCGCTTGTGAAAATCAGTGAGATGGAGATAATACAAATGTTCAGCTGAACAAAATACGATTCAGGAGGTTTTCCGCATGGCAAACAACGTTGAAAGAAATCGCAATCGCCGTCAAGCACAAAGAAATTTCAACAACGACAATCGTAACCGCCGACTAAATGCCGATAATATGAATACGGAATTTGGTGAAGATAACGCCATTCAGAAAGCGAATCGCGACAATCGAAACAACTGCTGAACGTGCTCTGATAAAAAAGCATTATCCAACGTGAGGTTCTAAACAACCGCACTGCCTGTCTTCGCTTTTTTATACAGGCATGAGATTTCTTGCACAACAACAATTGCAACCATCGCCTTGATTGGCTTGAGCATGCAAAAAAACGGCAAATTTCTAGTTGTTTACCATTTTTCTATTAAAGGGTGATGCCTTTGTGCATCATCCTGTTTTTTTGGCTTTTCCATATCTTCACGGAAAAAGGGATGAATCGGCACCGCTATTAATATAGTGTTAAGAGTGAGTAAATCAGGAGGGGAGAGAGATGGAGATTATCGGAAAAAGCGTTATTCGTAGAGAAGCTCTTGACAAGGTCAGAGGGCGGGCAGTGTATACAAGTGACGACACTTCCTCTTCCGTACTTCACGCGAAAATTGTAACTAGCACATTCGCGCATGCAAACATCATTGCCGTCGATGTGGAGAAGGCAAGCGCCGTGCCGGGTGTTCTCGCCGTCATTACCGGGGAGCAGCTTCCGCTGACAGGTGAAGAAATCCGGGACCGGCGGCCGCTCGCGGCGGACAAAGTCCGTTATTACGGAGAAGCTGTTGCGCTCCTTGTAGCAGACAATCCGCACACAGCGGCAAAAGCTGCCGCCCTCGTTCATGTGGAATATGAGCCGCTGCCGGTTGTTCATTCTCCGACGGACGCGATTAGAAAAGACGCTCCGTTAATACATGAGAATGTGGATGAATATGAGCGGGAGGAGGGAGCAGATCCGATTACCTTTACCAACATCAACAATTATACAAAAATCCGGAAAGGAAATATCGAAGCAGGCTGGCGAGAAAGTGAGGTAACGGTGGAAGCGAGCGTTTCCATTCCGCCTTCCGATCATGCGGCCATGGAAACGCGGGCAGCGACCGCCGAAATTATGGAAAATGGGGAGATTCACATCACTTCTTCGTCCCAGGCACCATTCATGATAAAAAGGCTGCTCAGTACTTACTTCGATATTGACGTCGGCAAAATCATCGTCAATACGCCGTTTGTCGGCGGCGGTTACGGTGGTAAAGCATCTGTTCAGCAGGAAATTCTCGCTTACTTGGCTGCAAAGGCGGTGGACGGAAGAAAAGTGAAGCTGGAATATTCCCGGGAGCAGGATTTAACAACTGCGCCATGTCATGTGGGGCTGGACGCGACGATTAAACTGGGCAGCACAAAGGAAGGCTGCTTAAAGGCGGCGGAAATAGTCTATCTGTTTGATAGCGGGGCTTATTCCGACAAGGCAGTCCATTTAAGCAGGGCAGGCGCCGTGGACTGCACCGGACCGTATGATATTGAGCATATTTGGTGCGACTCATACAGCGTTTACACCAATCATCCATACCCCGCTCCATACCGCGGTTTCGCCCATTCCGAAGTGCTTTTTGCCTTCGAACGGGCGATGAATATGCTTGCGGAGAAGCTGGAAATCGACCCGCTTGAGTTCCGGCTGAAAAACGCCATCCTTCCCGGACATACCACGCCCACTCAGGTGGTGCTCAATCGCAGTACTGTCGGCGATTTGCCGGAATGCCTTCGCAGGTTGAAAAAAATGATTCATTGGGACGGGGGAAAGCCAACCAGGATAAATGAACGGACGGTTCGTGTCAAAGGAATCAGCTGTGCCTGGAAAAATTCGACGATTCCTCCTGATTCAATTTCCGGAGCGATCTTGACTTTCAATGAAGATGGCTCCATTAATCTTATTTCCGGTGTGGTGGAAATCGGCACAGCGACAAAAACAGTATTGGCCCAAATCCTTGCGGAAAAGCTGCAGATGGACGTTGGGAATATCCATGTGAAAATGACAGTGGACACCCAAACAACTCCCGAGCATTGGAAAACCGTGGCCAGCAGAGGAACTTTGATGGCGGGGAGAGCAGTGCTGGCTGCCGCGGACGATGCCATTGTCCAGCTAAAAAACGCGGCCGCTTGTGTATTGCGTGTTTCCAAGGATGATCTTGTAGTGGCAAACAGCCGTGTGTTCGTAAGGGAGGAACCGGAGCGCGGCTTGGATTTTAAAGAGATTGCCTATGGGTACCAGTATCCAAACGGGAACGCTGTCGGCGGCCAGATCATTGGACGCGGAACATATATTCAGCGAAATATGACGCATTTGGACAAAGAAACCGGTGCCGGAAGACCTGGTCCTGAATGGGCTGTCAGTGCTCAATGCATAGAAATTGAGCTCGATCAGCGGGATTTTACCTACAAAGTCGTCCGTGCGGTCTGCGTTCTCGATGCAGGAAGGGTCCTGAACGAAAAAGCGGCGTGGGGTCAGGTAACTGGGGCGATGAGCATGGGGCTGGCTTTCGCGGGCAGGGAGACATTTGTATTTGATGAAAAAGGAAGGATGATGAACCCGCAGCTTCGGACATACCGGCCGATGCATTATAAGGAAAACCCCCGGTATCTCGTTGACTTTGTGGAAACACCACATCTGGAGGCGCCTTATGGGGCGAGAGGGGTTGGTGAGCAAGGACTGCTCGGAGTTCCAGCCGCGCTGGCCAATGCGTTATCCGTTGCTGCCGGAACTGCTTTAAACCGCTTGCCGCTAACACCGGAAACGATTTGGCGGGCGAAAGCGAAAGAGGAGGCGAGCAACCGATGATTCCGTTTGATTTTGATTATTTTAATCCGGAAACGGTCCAGGAAGCATATCATCTTTATCATTCGCTGACAGAGGCCGGCCGCGAGCCTGTTTATTTTTCCGGAGGCACGGAGATCATCACCCTCGGCAGAATACATCAATTGTATACCGATGCCGTCATTGATCTTAAAGGGATACCTGAGTGCCGGACGGCACAGTTAGACGATGAACACCTGTACTTAGGTGCGGCTCTACCGCTGACTGCTGTTGAAGAAGCTCGACTGTTTCCGCTGCTGATGAAAAATGTGAAGGAGATTGCCGATCATACTGCCCGGGAAAAAGTAACCTTGGGCGGAAACATTTGTGGAAATATTTTTTATCGCGAGGCGGTGCTGCCGTTTTTACTTTCAGACAGCTCCTTTGTCATTGCCGGAAAAGATGGATTGAAAGTGCAATCCATTCACGATGTGTTTGAAGAACATATCCAGCTTGCTCCCGGCGAGTTTTTAGTGCAAACGATTACTGAAAAAAATTTTTTAACAGCCCCCCACGTCAATATTAAACGAAAAAGGCAATGGGATACTGGTTATCCCGTCGTTACCGTCGCCGCCGCTATAGTCGGCCGCCGCCTGAGGATCGGTATTTCCGGTCTCTGTCCGTTCCCCTTTCGTTCTTATGAGGTGGAGGCAGCACTGAATGAGCCGGCGCTTTCCCCAGAACAAAAGGCAGAGCTGGCGATCAGCCACATGCCTGCACCAATCTTGAACGATTCAGAAGCTTCTGCTGAATATCGATTATTTGTGTTAAAAAACACGCTGACAGATATATTAGTTGCTTTCGAAGGGATGGGGAGAAGATGACAATCGTTTCTGTAACGCTGATGATCAACGGCGAAGAACGGACAACGGAAATCCGTTATGCAGACATTTTGCTTACCGTTTTGCGGGAAAAATTCGGGTTAACCGGATCCAAACCGGGCTGCCTTAACGGCGATTGCGGCGCCTGCACCGTTCATGTCAACGGCAAACCGATGAAGTCGTGTCTAATGCTGGCAATCGAAGCAGTGGGTGAGGACATCACAACCATCGAAGGCTTGAAAGGAACCCCGATTCAACAAGCGTTTATACAACATTTCGCGTTTCAGTGCGGATATTGTACTCCCGGATTTATCATGAACTGCCAGGCGCTGATCCAAGCGTACCCGGATGCGGGAGATAAAGTGATCAAAGAGTGGCTGGAATCCAATATATGCCGTTGCACAAGCTATGAAGAAATTGAAGCTGCCGTAAAATCCGTTTTGCGGTCAGAAGCATAAATACAATTAACGGTGTTGGCTTCTGCTGATGCAGGACATGCGGCGCTTTAATTTGGTAAATGAAATAAAATTGCCATTTGTCGAAAAAAGCCGCCATAAAAAACGATGTCTCACAAGCTTTCGCGCTAACGGGACATCGTTTTTTATCATATTAAGCCTTTTTCAGCTGATGCACGTCTTCCTTGTTTTGGGAGAGCATGGTATGAAAAGTATAATGCACCTTAGATATTTCATAAAGGCGGTACTTGTTTTTTCCCGAATGAATTTCCTGAAAAAGGGATGCTTCTGTTTCGTTGATGCTGGTCACATACGACAGCTTTTCGGCAGCTTTAATGGAACGAACATTCTCCGTCCGGATTCGCATAAAAATCCGCTCGATTGCCAGCTCGTAAAACAATTCATTGATAAACGTTTCTTTAGCCGCGGAGTTGTAGCCCTTACCATGGTACGACTTTCCGAGCCAAGTGCCTAAAAAGCCAGCGTTATTTTTTATATCGAATAAATTGATCGTACCGATGGGAGCGCCCCACTCATCAAGAATGGTGCGGGAGATGATTTCTCCGCGCTCTTCCGCCTCGATCGTTTGCTTCGTCAAAAACAAAAATTCCTCGTATGAATTGGCCTGATGACGCACAAACGGGAAGACATCCGGGTGCACCAGCAGCTCGAAAAGGACTTGACAATCCTGAAGCTCCCGTCTTTTCAGCATGACTATCCCTCCACATAGAGGATAGACCTGTGAACTCGATCCACCCTCGAAATTTTTAACGTACAAAAATTTCGGGGTGGGAATCGAACCCACTAGAACCAGTAAAACTGGTGGCGCACCATTTGCCTTCCCATAAATAATCCGCGTTCTGATTATTTAAGTCATGTTATTTTTGTGAACCATGCCGTTTAAGATTCGTTCGAAAACCACCGCCTGGAAAAAGTGCCTGGCAGCTTCTACAAGCGGCTTGCTTCCTGCATTTTGCTTTCGAATTAATATACGTATAATACAAGAAATGCAACAAAAAAGAAACAGTTTTTTTGTAAATTTTTTATGTAAAAATGCTTGTTCAAAAGATCGGTTTTTACCTTTTGGAACAAGCGCTGAAAATACGAAAAAATCCCCGTCAAACACGCAGCATCGCGTCGATTGTTTCGGCAATGCTTTGCACTTTAACCCCTTGATATTCAGGATACGGCCGGCTGTAAAAATCGATAAAAATCGTTTTCATTCCGATGTGAAGTGCCGGGGCGATTTCATTCAAATAATTATCGCCGATGGACAATGCCTCCGCCGCTTCAATATTGTATGCTTTCAGCAGTTGAGAAAAATGGTTCAAAGTGTGCTGCGGTTTTTTTGCTTCGGTGACCACCCGGTGAAACATGCCTCTCAGGTCAAGTGTGTGAAGAAGCCGCTGCACATCATCCGCCTGGCTGTTTGTCAATAAGACAACTTCTTTTTTCGTCTTTAGATGCAGCAGCGCCTCACGGAGACGAGGGATTTTTGTCAATTGAAATTGCGGCGTCACCATGAATTCCTTTGTCCGGTTGTATGCGGAGTAAGTATCCACCGCACCAAAATGCTTGGCGCAAACATTTGGAAGCCACCAGCCGTCGCCGATGGCGATTATGGCATCAAAGTCAAAGGTAAGCGGGTGGGGGTAAATCGTTTGCCATTCTGACGGATCAACTGGTTTGCCGTCCCATGTCCATACTTGCTGCACCTTCGCCGCAGAGTTGACGGATAATACATAATCTTTGACAACATCGTACACTTTTCCGATCGAGACGATATGGTCACCGTTGATGATTTTTCTATATTCTTCTGCAAATTCGTGATGCTTCGATTCATCGAGCTCCCGCATCAGTTCATCGGCATAATACGAAAAATGATCCGTATCTTCGTACAGTGTTCCGTCAAGGTCAAAAATAATTACTTTACTTTCCTGAAAAAGCTTTTTCATCCTTTGCCTCCTAATAAAAGATATGTTCAATATAATCTTACACGAAAACATCCGTCAACTAATCAGCAGCCCTGACTGTCAAAAAAACAGCTGCTGCCGCGCCGCTGCAAATCGTGAATCCGAAGCGTGTTTGCAGGACAACATCGCTGCTTGGAGGCCACGCATACAATTTTTTCAACCGCATAAAAGGCAATTGTTAAGAAAATGTTAATGATACGTGATATATTCTTACATTTTCTTAACATTTCATGGCAGAATTATATATTATACTTATAGAGGATGTTCAAAAAGTGCGGGAAACAGCGCCGGCGAATCTCATCGTTGCGTTGTCACTCCGCTGCTCACGTACGTTCTGCGTACGCTCTGCTGCTCGATCCTGCCGCGCCTCAATCTTCTTGCCGCTGTTGTGTCCTCCTTTTTGAACACATACTTATAGTGTTTGTTCTCACTCGTTGAGGAGAGTTGAATAAAGCGGAGAGTGATGCCCGCTTCCGTGGAAGTTGCCATAAAACAAGGAAAGTTTTCATGGAAATAATATGAACAATTGTTGACATTTATCCGTTTTACGTGAATAATGTTTGTTGAAACTTCATTCATGGACAAACCCCGTCGTATAATCTTGGGAATATGGCTCAAAAGTCTCTACAAAGCTGCCGCAAATAGCTTTGCTACGAGGGGGAGAAGGATATGTATCAATCAGATGTGTTTTTATGCATCCTCTTGCAGACTATTTGCATCCATACATAAGCGCAGCATTGGACTCTCTTGCAGTAAAAGCTTTCACCTTACACGACGAGGGCAGTAATGAAAGTTGATCAAAAATATTTTATTGGAGGGGTCATTGTGTTAAAACGTTTACTCTTTACGGGACTACTTGCATTGATTTTAGGAACGGTCGCAGCATGCGGCACAGCAGACGATGAAGATTCAGGTACGGGAACCGAGCCGGCAGGCGATGAAACTACAGACGACAGCGGCGATGATAACGCCGCCGCAGGAGAGGAATTGACGAAGCTGACAATGGGCTTTGTTCCTTCTCAGGACGCTGCGGAAATTGCGGATACTGTGCAGCCGCTGAGCGAACGGCTGTCCGAGATTTTAGGGGTGGAAGTTGAAGCACAAGTGATGACCGACTACACCGGATTAGTCGAAGGAATGAGAACACAGCAAATCGACATTGGCTTTTTACCGGCCTTCGGTTTTGTACAAGCAGAAGAACGCGCTGATGTAGAAGTGATTTTAAAATCGATCCGTGACGGTGAATCTACTTATCGTGCTCAGTTCACTGTCGCCGCTGATTCCGAGCTCGAGTCGATCGATGATCTCGTAAACACGGAAGATTTAGTATGGGCGTTTGCCGATTTAACATCAACTTCCGGTTTTCTCTTCCCGGCATACTTATTTTTAGAAAATGACGTCGATAATTTAGATACCCACTTCGTTCAGCAGCCTGTTGGTGGTCACGATAATGCCTTGATCGCGGTATTGGACGGTCAGGCGGATTTCGCGACAACATATGAAGACGCTCGGGAGCGAATTGCTGACGAACGTCCGGAAGCAATGGATATGAAGGTGATCGGTTTTACGGATCCGATTCCAAACGATACGATTTCCCTGCGCTCCGGTTTTAGCGAGGAGTGGAAGCAGAAGATCAAGGATGCCTTCCTCAGCTTTAATGACGATGAGGATATGATCGAAGTAATGATGAATGTTTATAACTGGACGGGAATTGACGAAGCGACGTCGGAAGAATATCAAATCGTCCGCGATACGTACGCAGAATTCCAGGATCTAATAGAGTAGCAGAAACCATCTCCACAGGCCTGTGTCAAAAGAGAAATAATGCAATAAGTTAAGGGCAACGGCTCTGCTCGCCCGATAGGAAAAAAACTCTCCTATCGGGCTTTTAACAAGAGGCGGCGATTTCACTTATTAGCTTCGTTGAAGCCTCAAAAGGTCAGGCTGTTTTTCATTAACTTTGTTGCTTGTTGATCCTTTCACGTTGGCGTAAAAGACTGCGCAAGCGTTGCGACGATCCAAAGGCAAAGAGCAACAATCTTTTAGAAAAGAGCCAAGGTAAAACCAACCTTTTTATAAGGGAACTATGGGACTTCTCCTGGTTCCCATTCTATTCTATGATAAAAGAGGGAAGAGTTTCATGATTGAATTTCGCAATGTTTCTTTAACATATCCTAACGGTCACCAAGGCTTGAAAAATATTAATCTATCAATTAATGACGGGGAATTCGTCGTTATCGTCGGGTTGTCCGGAGCTGGAAAATCGACGCTGATCCGCAGCATCAACCAGATGGTAAAGCCGACGGCAGGGGAGCTATTGATTGGCGGGGAAAACACGCTGAAATATTCCGACCGGAAGCTGAGGCAATTCCGCAGAAATATCGGGATGATCTTTCAAAATTACAATTTAGTAAAGCGTTCTTCTGTATTGCGGAATGTTTTAGCCGGCCGTTTAGGACATACTGGAACGCTCCGCAGCATCCTGTCGCTGTTTTCACAGGCGGATGTACGGCTGGCGCTGGAAAGCTTGGAGCGTGTCGGCATTGCCGATAAAGCGTATCAGCGGGCCGATCAGCTCAGTGGCGGACAGCAGCAGCGTGTCAGCATTGCCCGCGCGTTGACGCAGCAGCCCAAATTAATCCTTGCCGATGAACCGGTTGCCAGCCTCGACCCCCCAACCTCCCATGCGGTCATGAAAGACTTGAAGCGCATCAATCAAGAAGACAATATCACGATGATCGTCAACCTGCACGCCATTGACCTTTCCATGCAGTATGCGGATCGTATCATCGGTCTGCGCAACGGGGAAGTCGTTTTTGACGGACCGGCCGCTTCCGTATCCGAAAAAACCTTTGAAGACATTTATGGGCGTCCGATCAAGGAAGACGATCTGGTGGGGGATGTATCGAATGGATAAGCAGAAACGAATTCCAATTATCCCGCTGAAGCAAAAGCTTTTTACAGTCGGTGTTCTCGTTGTCGTTTTGAGCTTATATGCAGCGGCATCGATTTTCACCGGTTCTTCGCCGGCTCGGTTTATGAACGGCATCCCGGAAATGTTCAATTTTATTATTAACGACCTTATCCCTCCGAATTGGAGCTATTACGAACGAGTTTTCCCGGCGCTGCTGGAGACGTGGAATATCGCTCTGCTAAGCACTTCCTTAGCGGTTGTCTTCTCCCTGCCGATCAGCTTTTTGGCCGCGGGGAATATCAATAAAAAACTGTGGCTTTACCATCCGGTCAGATTTGCCTTGAATGTTTTACGGACCATCCCGGACATGATCCTGGCGGTAATGTTCGTTGCGATTGTCGGACTCGGCGCCCTCGCAGGGGTATATGCTTTATTTTTCTTTTCTCTGGGAATCCTTATTAAGCTGATCAGTGAAACCGTGGAAGCGATTGATCCCGGTCCGCTGGAAGCCATCCGCGCAACCGGCGGCAATATTTTGCAAATTATTTGGTTCGGAGCGTTGCCGCAAATTTTGCCGCAGTATGTTTCCTACAGCCTCTATGTTTTGGAAATCAACGTGCGCGCGTCGCTTGTTTTAGGATTTGTCGGCGCAGGCGGCATCGGACTAATTCTTAAACAGCAAATGTCCTTGTTTAATTACGGCAACATTGCCATGATCATCTTTATTACCTTCATCGGGGTAACGATCATTGATACACTGAGCACGAGCTTGAGAAAGAGGTTAGTATAATGAAGCCGTCATTAGATATTCGTACGATTAAAAATCCGAAGCGCATGAAATATTGGTGGACATTTGTCGGTATTACCATATTTATGACGTTGTTATATTATGTCGCTTTTACACAAACAAATTTATCTACACGGAATTCCATATGGGATGCCGGTCCGCTACTTAAAAGGTTTTTCTGGGATCCGTTTTTTATGCCGGAAATACACGACAAAATTCCTACCTATATTCACGCGATGCTGGAAACCGTGGCCATCGCCTATGCCGGTACGTTAATCGGAGCTGTCCTCGCAATTCCTGTCGGCTTTTTAGCCGCAGCAAATATCGGTGGGCATTTCTCGTTTATCGGTAAAGGGATTTTGAATGCTGTCCGGGCATTTCCGGAAATTTTATTTGCGATTATTTTCGTTGCTTCCGTCGGAATGGGGCCATATGCCGGGGTGTTAGCTATCGGTATTAATTCCATTGGCATGCTCGGGAAACTGTATGCGGAAGTCATTGAATCGATTGATATGGAGATTATTCATACATTGAAAGCGACCGGTGCGAGCAAAATTCAAATCTGGGTATTCGGTGTTATTCCCCAGGTCATTCCGGAATTTTGCTCCTATGCCTTATACCGTTATGAAATTGATGTGCGTTCATCGACAGTTTTAGGTATCGTCGGCGCCGGCGGGGTAGGAGCACCGTTGATTTTAGCTGCCAATTCCCGAAAATGGGAAGAAGTCGGGATGATGCTCGTAGTAATTATTTTGACCGTTACGATCATCGATCTGATCAGTACAAATATTCGCAAGCGCATTGTTTAACTGTTTTAAGCAAAGCTTGCTTCCCTTCGCGTTTGGCTTGAAGGGGTCTCAAAGCGACAAAATGGACGACACACCTGACAAATAAAACGCCGGGAGGCTAAACGAAACCCTTTTTTACAGTGGCTTCGTTAGTAACCTCCAGGCGTTTTCTATTTTTGTGAAGACATTGTGCACATTTCTTATGCCTTGATTACTTCTTTTATCACGGCAGCAGGGAAATCAATTTATTTCTTGCAAAACTAATACCATTAGTTATAAAATAAAACTAATGGTATTAGTTTTATGATTGGAGAGGATGAAGATGAAAAGAACAACGGTAAACGACATTCATCAATTAGCGTTTCTCCCGAACGCCTTCCCGGTGAATTGCTACTTTGTCGAGGAAGCGCAGACCTTGACGCTAATCGATACTGCGCTTCCTTTCAGCGCAAACGGGATTTTAAAGGCTGCAGCAGCCATTGGCAAGCCGATCACAAACATCGTTTTGACGCATGCGCATGATGATCATGTGGGAGCTTTGGATACCTTAAAGAGCCGGCTTCCTGATGCACGCGTATATATTTCCAAGAGGGATGCCCGACTTTTGGAGGGAGATCGCAGCCTTGAACCGGGGGAAACGTTGCCCATTCGCGGCGGTGTTCCGAAAAACGTAACCACCCGCGCAGATGAATTTATTGAAGAAGGCGATGCGATCGGCTCGCTTGTTGTTATCGCTACGCCGGGTCACACTCCAGGATCGATGTCCTTTTTTGATCCGCGACATCACGCGTTGATTGTAGGGGACACCTTTCAAACAAGGGGAGGTGTTGCCGTCAGCGGCCACTTACAGCTTACCTTTCCGTTCCCGGCGTTGGCGACGTGGAACAGGGAGGAAGCGTTGGAAAGTGCTAAGAAGCTGCTGGAATGGAAGCCGGAGTTGCTCGCTGTCGGACATGGAAAAATGATCATGGCCCCGCTGGAAACAATGAACAAAGCTATCGAAAACGCAGAAGCTGTCTTTGCAAATAGCGGAAAGAAAGGATGATGGCATTGTCACCTCGTGCCGGATTGGATTCAGTGAAAATAGTACAGGCAGCAAGCGAAGTTGCGGACAGGCATGGAGCGGAAGCTGTAACTATCGCAACCATCGCCAGAAAATTAAACGTGCGACCGCCTTCATTGTATAATCATGTAGCTGGGTTGCGGGAACTCAAAACGATGTTGGCGGTACATGGAGGAAAGCAATTATATCATTCACTTAAGCAGGAAGTGGGGGAGCAACAGGGAGAAGAAGCGGTGCTTGCACTCGGAAAAGCATATATTGCTTATACAAGAGCACACCCAGGGCTGTATGAGTTTACGCTGCGGGCACCAGATCCGGAAGCGGCAGAGCTACAAGAGGTCGCCAGCAGTTTATTGCAATTAATTATTGACATGCTTGGAACGTATCATTTAGAAAAAGAGGACATTCTCCACGCCGTCCGCGGCCTGCGAAGCATTTTGCACGGCTTTTCTTCCCTGGAGCAAAAAGGAGGCTTTGGCATGCCCCTCAATCTGGACGAAAGCCTGGAATATATGCTCACTTCCTATATCAGCGGGGTGAGGAATGGAGGACAGCAACGAGATACTGAGAAGTAGAGGGGAACTGATTTTACATGAAAAGAACTCTACAAAAAACAATTGGAAAATAAAAGTTGGAGATTATTGAAAGGAGCATTCCTGTATGCCAATATCCTTGTAATGGTTGAACAAAAAAAGTGCATTGCATATACCCCTGTCCGTTTTTTGTGATGATCCCAAGGGGGGGAGTGTGCCTTTTTTCACCCATTACAAGGAATGTTCATGGTATTATTTACTATAGACGCAGAGAGCTGCCTTGGCGGGCGGCTCTTAGTTTTTCCAGCGGATGTTCAAAAAGTTGGGGAGTTTGTCTCTGTCTCACCGTTGCTCACGTCCTTTCCGGACACGTTCCGCAGCGTCGGATCAGTGCGCCTTGACTCATTTTGACTCAGACTTGTCCTCCTTTTTTGAACAGACACTTAAATATCGATCTCCTGAATATGCTATGACGTTCCTTTATTAAAAGGAGCGAAACAAATGAACGAGCAATCGATTACCTGGAATTTATTCCTGCCTGCACAGTCGGAAGAACAGTTGGAAAGATATTGTCATCATTGCGGAAAAAATGCAGTTTTCACTAATACCGGCATCAAACGGCATAATGCCAACGGCAAAACTATTCATCAATACGCAATATACAAATGCGAAAGGAATCACACATGGAACAAAAAGCTCGCCAGCTATAAGGCACGGGAAGAAAAAAACAAGCAAGAAAAGGAGCTTCTCCCGGAAAAACCGCCCATCACGTCGATAAAGAAAATCAATATCGACCATCTCGTGAGGGAAGGGGTGGAACTGCTTCTCATCCATATAGAAGGTGCAGAGGGAAGTCTGCGGATCGACAAAGTCCTGGCTGAACACATTCCTTCCTGGAGCCGGGCGGAAATCGTTGAAAGGATCAAAAACGGCCAAATCGTTGTCGATGGAGCGAACGTCAGCCAAGTCGTACTCTGCGCGCGCAGCAGACGATTGCTATTCGCTTGTAACGCCGTGACTTTCTGTTCTCTGAACAATCCATTCATACCCAAAATGATGTTTACTTGTAACATATAACAAAAGAAAAAGTTCGCCGACTCATCCACTTCGTTAGTTGGAGGTCGGCGAGCTTCAGCATGCGATGGAACTTTGTTTTTTAGAAAAGCTGTTTTTGTAAATGTTGTTCGCAAATCAACAGCTTTGACATGGAATTGTTCATTCCTGATCTTTATTTTTCTGACTGATCGCGACGGCTATTGCGGACAATCCTGCGACAATGGCTAATGGAATAGCTCTCGGTCCATGGGTCTCTGCAATATAATCTTGCTGATAAACAATGATCAAAGAGATGGATGAGACTATCAGAATACCAACTAAAAGCCAATTAACTATTTGCTTTTCCACCGTTATTTCCCTACTTTCTATCAACAGAATAATTTTTATTGCTGGTTTTCCCACTTCAGCATAATAAGTTTTCGACCATAGCTTTCCATCCCAATTCGATCGATGCTCTCGCACATTTTTACCTTGTGTGTATGCCTTCCTTTTTTATAATAAAAATCCCTACTAGAATACCCCTTGTCCGGACCGGTAAATTTAACTGTAACAGTTACTTCTTTGCTGCCAGAAGAGCTTAATCCAAAAGCTTTTTTTACAGAAGACTTCGCTCCACTCGGGATATCACCACTAAAAGAAGCAGAAATTGTAGAAGTGATTTTTTTGATTTTTCAATAATCATCCCTCTAGCAACACTAGTAATAAAATACGGGACTGTATCAAAAGCCAAAACTATTTTAAAAAATATCAGGGCAATGGCTCCGCTCACTGCGCGCTCGATAGGAAAAAACCACTCCTATCGGGCTTTTGAAAAGATGCAGCGGCTTCGCGCATTGCTTCGGGGGTGTCTCAAAAGGGAAAAAACCTCCTTTTGAGACACCTCCATTTCTCGGTTATTCCTTGGTCATATACATACCACTTGTCATATTCTCTATAATCCATTGTATGAAGTTCACCAAGGCTTTTAGAAAGATTAACCGGCTCAAAATAGCCTAACAATACCTCTGTTTTGCCATCATTATTTACTAAAACCGGTTCGTTGTATTCAATAAAATTGTATCCTTCAAGGCTATCACCTGTCAGTTTTTCGATACTCTCAATCAATATTCCTTCCACTTCTCCAACCTCTTCAGCTTGGACAATACTTGTCAATGGCGAAATGAATAATGATAACAACAATACAATTACTGCGAAAAGAGACATAAAAAGCTAATTCCTCACTTTTGCTAACACAATAATTCCTCCTGAATTGCATGTATTTTCCAACATCTCTTATTCTAGCATAGTGAAAAAGGATAATCGTTTACAAAATGGTAACAAACAGAGTTTGTTCAAAAAACCCGTGCATTTCTTCCGAACAGTACTGTTTCTGAGGAAAGAAAACGAGAAGCACTGCTGTGAGATGTTTTTAGCTTTCTGCACAGCAACAAAAACTGTATTCTTTTATATGAAACTATAATTTTTTTGCATACTAATTTCCTCTATTCATCAATATGAAATGTGTCAATTTTATGAACATCCTTCTTCAAATTTCCCACAAAATTCGATATAGTTAATGTATGGAGAAGGAAGGGGCAAGGACGTTTATGACATTATTGACACGACAAGACGAGCACCAGGAGACGGAAACAATTGCATTTTCCACGGAAGAGCTTTTCCGGTTAAAAAAAGTTGCAGATAAGCGGAAGCAAGCTACATTTGACATCGCGTTTTGCGGTCATTTTTCTGCAGGAAAATCTACGATGCTAAACACATTGCTTGGGGCGGAACTGCTGCCGACAAGTCCGATACCTGCCAGCGCGAATACGATCGCGATCCAAAACGGCGGCTTACAGCTGTCCGTTCATGCGAAAAACGGGGAATCCAAGGCATACAAAGGGGAGATTCCTTGGGAGAAAGTGCGCGAGTGGGGGATGGATGGTCGGAAAATTTCGTCGTTGAATATTTTTGCTCCACTGCCATTCTTAGGAAAATGCGGCAGAATCATCGACACACCTGGAGTCGATTCGACAGATAGCACGCATGCCGCCGTCACGACAGAACAGCTGTACACAACGGATGTCATTGTATATATCATGGATTATAACCATGTTCAATCAGAAACGAATTTATATTTTTTGAAGCAGCTGTCTGATGAAAAAAAACCGCTGTTCCTTGTCATTAATCAAGTGGATAAGCATAACGAGGACGAAATCGCCTTTTCTGCTTTCCGGGAATCGATAGAGGAATTGCTGCGCCGATGGGAAATTGATTATCTCGCGATGTATTTTACCTCAATGAAAAAGCCGGATCACCGCAACAACGAGTTTTTGCAATTGGAGCGCGCACTAAAATCGCTGTTGCATCGCAGCAGCATGCTGATATCAAATGCACAACATTTTCTGGAATACAGCTTTTACCGGTCAATAGAGAACCGGCTACAACAGGAAGAGCAAGAGCAGCGGGATACGATTGCGCAGGAATGGAAGGAAAAAACCGGATATGATGTTGCAGAGTTTGCAGCAGCTCACCGGCAGGCAAGCGAGAAAATGCAACAGCTTCGCACATACGACGACATCCTCCGGAAAAATTTTCATGACGAGTTTAACGGCTTGTTTGCCAATGTCACCCTTTTTCCGTATTCGACCACCGAGCTGGCACGGAAATGGATCGAATCGTTGCAGCCAGGCTTCAAAGCGGGATTGCTTTTCTCCAGGAAAAAAACAGCGGAGGAACAGGACAAGCGCCTGGAAAATCTCGTCATGGAACTGCAGGATAAAGTAAAGACACAGCTACTTTTCCATCTTCAAAGCTATTTTCAGCAAACCAACCGGTTAACGCTGGCAAATGAAGAAGAATTTGATGCCGCATTGAAGGCGTTGTCATTTCAAGTAACCGGTGATTTTCTGAAAAGTCATGTAAAAAAAGAACTAACCGGCCGTGATTATGTTTACGTGTTCACTCATCAAATAACGTCGCTAATCGTTAAGGAAATCCGAAGAAAGGCGGCCGTGCTGCTTGAAGTGCAGATTGCGGGAATGCGGGACGATATTGCTCAGCAACACCGGCAGCTGGAAGTAAAATACGACGTGTTTCTTCAAGCGAAAAGCTGCCTCGCTGAACTGGAGCACGTGGAAGAGAAATATGCAAAGCTTCGACAGCACGTTAAAGATATTCTGCGGCAGCATCCTTCCGCCAACGAATGGAAGCAGTTGATCAACGAGGCGATGCAGGGTACCTTTCCTGAATATCCGGAAGTCAGCCGGTCATTCTCCATTTCTCATGAAGTAAAGAAACCAGAGAAGACACAACCTTGGACAGGCAAAGTCGAAAGCGCTCCCGATTCGTTTTCTGAAGAGAAGGCGCTGGAAAAAATGCGTCATATTAAGAAAGTTTTATTAGATTATCATGCATCTCCGCTGTTGGCAACCGATCGCACTCAGTTAATCAACAGAATCGACCGCTATGAACAGCGGACGTTTATTGTTTCGTTATTCGGCGGTTTCAGCGCCGGAAAATCAAGCTTTGCCAATGCTTTACTTGGCGAGGATATTCTCCCGGTGTCCCCCAATCCGACAACTGCCGCTGTTAATATTGTGGAAAAATCCTGCCCAGGCCACGCTCACGGTACAGCGACGGTGACGTTGAAATCACCTCAGCAATTGTCCGCGGAAATTAACGCCGCAGGAGAACGCTTAGGCGTGACACTGGATTTGGAACAATTGCCACGCTGGAAGGGGCAGCGTGAAGGATACAGCTCCAGTGGGCAAAAAACCGCTGTGGAATATTTACTGACTGTAAGAGACAGCCTGGCAACAACCGCCTTGACTTTAGGGGAAGAGCTGACGGTTTCTCATCGCGAACTAGCCGGCTGGATTGCCGAAGAAGTCAACGCCTGTCTGGTAGAAAAGGTTACGATTTACTACGACTGCCCGCTGACAGAAAGAGGAATCAAGCTGGTGGACACACCAGGCATTAACTCGATACACGGGCGGCACACAAATGTTGCGATGAAGCAGTTAAAGGAATCGGATGCGATATTTTATTTAACGTATTACAATCATGCGTTTTCCAAGACGGATCAATATTTTTTGCAGCAAATCGGCCAGGTGAACGAAAGCTTCCAGCAGGATAAACTGTATTTTGTCATCAACGCCGCTGATTTAGCCGACAATGACAGCGAGCTGCAGGAAGTAAAAAATCACGTGACCGATCAACTAAAGGGCAATGGTATCGAAAATCCCCGCCTGCATCATGTATCTAGCAGGGAAGGACTTCAGGCAAAACAAACGGGCCATGACGAGGCAACTGCTTTTACCGCATTTGAACAAACGTTCCATCATGAGACGATCGTTGAATTGAAGCGCCTGGCGTGGACGCTTCTAAACCGTGAACTGCGGCAATATTGCGAAAAAATCAACGACAGTATTTTGTTGATGTCGTCGGAAGCAAAAGAGCGGGCAGAGCAACGACCGCTGTTAGAGCATAAAATCGCGCAGTTGACGAAGCTGGTGGAAAGCGCTTCGTTCCATTCCGTACGCCGGGATAGTCAGCTTGAATTGGAGCAGCTGCTGCTTTATTTAAAAGAACGGATGAAAATGGTGATGAGCGATGATTTCACGTCGGCCGTCAATGTTGCCGTCATAACCAGCGACAGAAAAAAACAGCTGCAGCAACAATTCGACCAGGCTGTGGAAGAGTGGCGAAGTTCAGGGGAACAGTTTCTGACACAGGAGTTGGCCGCCGTGGCGATCCGAATGGAAGAATGTATTAGGCAATCGTTAGAGCGCTGGCTGGCACAAGAAGCAGCAAAAATAACAGCGCAGCTGCCCTATATTTTTTACGATCAGATAGTGAAAATGCAGCCGTTAGCTACCGGGGACTTCCCGGTGCGGTTTCTTATCGACCCAAGCCAGTTTCATCCGCATATTAAATCAAAAAAACAATTCTTTGAAGAGGGAAAAATCAAGCAGGTGAGGGAAGCTTTGATCAACGACGGAGTCAATAAGGTGGCGGAAGTGATTGCTCAATTTTCTCAGTCATTCGTGAGGCAAGTGGATGACCTCCTTGTCACGATGGAAAATGAACTGAAACAACGTCTGCAAGTGGCCATTTATCAGGAACTGGAACGGTTTGACGCGCTGGCGGATCAACGGAATCATCAATCCTTAGTGGATGAACTGCAGGCATTGCAGCAAGCAGCCGAATAATCATCGGAAGCCAGGTTGCTTTCGCGGCGATTGGTTGCAAATAAACGGAAACGAAGTCTGAAGCGACCTTGTTTCCGTTGACCACCTAGTTTGCTGGCGACTTGCGAAATAACTGGACAACTGCCTCTCTCAACGGGAGTCAGCTGTTTCCTTTCTTTCCTTTTCCGATATATCCGGATGAATCGTTGTGTGTTCTATTTCCGTAATTGTCGGCTGGTGAATTTCCAGCTCTTTGTCCGGCTCTTTTTTCAGCACGGTTTTTCTCTCCTTTCCTTATAAAGGATTGTTTGGATAAGCACTATAATTTTGGATTTTCGTCATATCGGAGGGAGACTACCTTTGTGTACTCTCCTTGTTTCTTTTCCTCCAGAGTTGCTTTTCTGCTTAATTCTTCATCATCGTCAATGCCTGTGGCCCATACAGGCTCCGGGATTTTACGCTGCTCATCCTTCATCATTTTCCGCCTCCACTTTTATTTAACGTTAAGGGACTTTAAAAAAATGCTGTTGTTAGAGGATGGTCAAAAACGGTTCTATAGCAACAAAGTTTGAATAAATGATGACGGTTTTAGAAATGGGGAAAGAGGGCTTGAAAGCGGCTCGCTTTCGGCCCTCAAACAGGTAAACAAACCGTTAAAACGGTCTACTGGTAATTATCGTCCTGCTGGTTTTGTCCCAGCCATTGCTTCACAGGCCTCATCATGTTGTTATTCCCGTTGTTGCGGCCTCTGATCATACCGTAAGCAGCAGCGCCGATTCCAATTCCTACAAGCGACATCATGATCCCGTTCCGGGCATTATTATTACGTCTTCTGAGTCCGAAAAAATTATTCACCGTGAAGGACACCTCCTTTAAAAAATCAGTTAAAGTTTCAATGCATTATTTATCATGAAGAATTTTAACGTTTATATCCTAGGATATCCTTACCATCAATCAGAATGTTAACCATTGAGCATATCTATTTCATCCGCCAGGAAAAAGCATTATAATAATTCCTGATGATGGAAGGTAACAATTATTTTTTACAAAAGGAAGGGGATATGGAAAAATGGAGCAGCATGAAAAGACAAAACAAGACATTCTCAAGGCATTTCAGTTCCGCCATGCTACGAAGGAATTCGATCCTGACAAAAAAATATCGGATCACGATTTTCAATTTATTCTTGAGACGGGGAGGCTTTCTCCAAGCTCCATTGGTTTGGAGCCATGGAAATTTGTTGTCATCCAAAACAAACAATTCAGAGAAGAGCTGCGCAAAGTAACCTGGGGAGCTCAGGGACAGCTGCCGACAGCCAGTCATTATGTCGTTATTTTAGCACGAACGATGAAGGATGTGAAATACGATTCAGACTATATTAAGCGGCAAATGCTGGAGGTGAAGAAATTTCCCGAGCACTTGATGGACAACATCGTCGAGCGCTACAAAACGTTTCAGGAGTCGGATTTGCATCTGCTGGACAGTGAGCGCACGATTTTTGACTGGTCCGTCAAACAAACGTATATCGCCCTCGGCAACATGATGACCGCGGCCGCGCAAATCGGCATTGATTCCTGCCCGGTGGAAGGCTTTGATTACCATGCTGTTCATGAAATTTTTGAGAAAAAAGGCCTGCTGGAAGACGGGCATCTGGACGTTGCCGTGATGGTGGCATTCGGCTACCGCGCCAAAGAGCCGCGTCCGAAAACGCGCAAAGACATCAACGACATTGTCCAATGGATTGAATAACATAATAGAAGCGAGGCAACAAAAATCAGCACATACTGAATTGATTTTTGACCAACACTAATACTCAGTAAGACAGTTGCTGAGGAAAGGTGTTGGTTTTTTTATGGATTTATTACCGGTTCCATTAGAGGTATTTCAGCCAGGAGGCATGGAAGTAGCTTTCTTTTACTTTATCATCTATTCGCTCTGCGGCTGGTTGCTGGAAAACGGATACAGCAAGCTGACAAGCGGAGTATTCTGGAAAGATGGATTTCTTAAAGGACCGCTGAAGCCGATGTACGGCTTTGCGCCGCTGTTGCTTGTTATCTCGATCACACCGGAGGCAAGCTGGTTTACCGTTATTTTACTATGTTTTACCGTGCCGACAGTGATAGAATATGTAACAGGGTGGTTGTTGAATAAGTTATTCCAGCAGCAATGGTGGGATTATACGAACATTCCTTTGCAGCTTCACGGGCTTATCTGCCTGCCGTTCTCTTTATGCTGGCTTGTCTTATCCATTGCCTGCGTGTATATCCTTCACCCGGCAGTTGTCACGCTGTACCATCATGTTAATGAAATGTGGCATTGGCTGGCCCCAGTATTTGCCGTTTACTTATTCATTGATGTGATTTGGACTTCCAGTTGGAGGTTCAAACAGAAACAGCTTTCCATCCAGCCGTAGGAGAAAAAAACGGTATGTACGAAGCAGGAGAAACTCATCCTTGCTTCAAAATCAAGTCGTATATCGGTTCCACCATCGTCTCGTCCAATATCATCAATTTCGCTGAATGCTGATGATGTTCTTCAAAAGCAATTAACAGATCATGATAAAACTGGACTAACAGGCCGACATTTTCAACGATTTCCTTGGAAAACAAGCCGGAGCGGTTCAACAGTATATTCTCATATTTTTTGACGAGCTGCCGCACTTTTCTGACCATCTTCACCGCGTCTTTTTTCATGCAGTACATTTCGGTCAGCCCACTGAAAAATGCGGTGATATCTTTATGAAACATGGTCAACAGCCGCTGATTTAATTCATTGCGGTCATCCGGAACTTCGGCAAAGACAAATTGCTTCAGCATTAGAAGATCAGATTCCAGCGGTTTATTTAAGAAGCTTAAATATATCCGCAGCGTATTATAAGCATCGTACATCGGATGATGCTTTTCGCCGATAAATGACAGACCGTACAACCCCAAAGCGCTTTCCACGGACGGATTGTTTTTTGCAACCCGCTTTGTAAAGATCGCCTGGAAATCGATATAACGAGTTTCGATCTTTTTCATCGTCGTCAGTGGTACATGATGCATTGCGGCATCCAGCTTCAGCCGGGTTAAATCGCTGTTTGACCACGAAAAAAAACGCGATTTCTTTACACCCCCGACCCAAGTGAGAAATTGTTCGAAGACCGTTTTGAAATCATTTGCCTCAGCTAAATCAGCATCTGTAATGCCGGTCAGCTTTTTACAGAAGGCAGTTAACGGTTTTCGGTTTATCGGCCGGATATACTGGTCGAAATAACAAGTACTTTCCGTTTCAATATCATATTTAACGGCCCCGAGCCGAATAGCCTCCATTTTTTCAAAGGTCATTCCTTTTTCGGCGCACAGCATTTCGAAATCAAAAAAGACATATTGCTTGACATGAGCCATTCCTCCACCTCCCAACAGATAATTATAATTCGTTTTCCAGCTGAAAAACAGAAGTAATTTTTTCCACGGAGAAATGTGATTTACTGACGGAAATACCGGTTTGCAAGCAGCTTTCGACAAATATCTGGAAGGTTTGTCCATTCTTTTTTGCACCAAAAAGCAGACTGGTTGCAGCTAACGGATACTTTTGTTTTTTCGGTGTTCTATCTCACAGCGGTTCCCCGCAACGCAAGCTATGATGAAAGTGAATTACCATAGTTTTTGCGGGAGGAATGAAAATGGGAGAAAAAAAGCTTGCAGCGAAAATTCATGCACCGGATATTGAACCGCGTTTTCGCCATCAGCAAATATTTGCGGCGTTCGATGAATTGCAGCCCGGGGAGACGTTGGAACTGACTAATGATCATGATCCAAGACCGCTGAAATATCAGTTTATGATGGAAAGAGAAGGCTTGTTCGAGTGGGAAGCGGTCGAAGAAGGTCCGGAAATTTGGCGCATAAACATCGGTAAAAAATAAAGCTTATTTGCAGGGCTGTAGCTTTCCACCATGTGGTCGCTAACAGCCTTGGAGATTTTTAAGACACCTCTTTTTTGTAAGCTAAGCGATGAAATGTCGGATTTATCCACCTATTATTCCTATTTCACTACCGACTTTTCCTGTTGCCGCATGCTAAGATGATGTTTATAGAGAATGTTCAATAACCCTACCGATATGTCGCAGCAAAGGAGAAGATGGATGAACGGGATAACACTCCAAAACGGGCTTTTCAAAGCTTCGCAGGAAAAAGGAAAAGAATATTTGTACTATTTAGAAGTGGATCGGCTCATGGCGCCATTCTATGAAGCCACGGGGCAGAGACCGAAAAAACAGCGGTACGGCGGCTGGGAATCGACAGGGATAAGCGGTCATTCCTTAGGTCATTGGTTATCTGCCGCTTCCCAAATGTATGCAGTTACAGGAGAAGAAGCACTTAAGAATAAAGTGGTATACGCCATCGATGAATTGGCTTATCTTCAGCAACTGGATGGGGAGGGCTATGTGGGAGGCTTTCCTAAAACATGTTTTGAGCAGGTATTTACCGGCGAGTTTGAAGCAGAGCATTTCAGTTTGAACGGGCAATGGGTACCTTGGTACAGCCTTCATAAAGTATTCGCCGGGTTAATCGATGCCTACCAATTTACAAAAACGAAGAAAGCGCTGCAAATCGTGCGCAGACTGGCGGACTGGGCTGTAAAAGGTTTATCTTCTTTAACGGAAAAACAATTTCAAAAAATGCTCATATGTGAGCATGGCGGCATGAATGAAGCATTGGCGGACGTATATTTGCTTACCGGGGAGAAAAGCTATCTGGCATTAGCCACGCGCTTTTGTCATCTGGCCGTACTTGAGCCGCTTGCCAGAAAAGAAGACAGGTTAGAAGGGCTGCACGCCAATACCCAAATCCCGAAAGTAGTCGGGGCTGCGAAATTATATGAGATCACCGGGGAAGAAAAATACAAGGAAATGGCATTATTTTTTTGGCAGCTCGTAACAGAAACAAGGTCTTATATCATCGGCGGCAACAGTATCAATGAGCATTTCGGTCCGGCGCATCAGGAAAAACTAGGCGTGCAGACAACAGAAACATGCAATACGTACAATATGCTCAAGCTCACAGAGCATCTGTTTCGGTGGACGCATGAGTCTAATTATATGGATTATTACGAACGCGCCCTCTACAATCACATATTAGCCTCCCAGGATCCCGATTCCGGCATGAAAACCTATTTTGTTTCATCAGAACCGGGACATTTTAAAGTCTATTGCTCTCCGGATCATTCTTTTTGGTGCTGTACCGGAACGGGCATGGAAAATCCGGCAAGATACACAAGAAGCATTTATACGGTTGAGAACACAGCCATTTTCATCCATTTGTTTATCGCCTCGGAGCTGCGTTTAGCGGAGCAGGGACTTCATATCACCCAGGAGACAGCGTTTCCATTTGAGCAAAAAACGGCACTGCGTTTTCATGAAACGGGGAACGGGCCTGTGACCATAAAAATCCGCGTTCCATACTGGTGCAAACAATTGAAGCTTCTTATTAACGGTGAGGAACAAGCATTTACAACCAGCGGCGGGTATCTCTCGGTAACACGAGTCTGGCAGAAAACAGATACAGTGGAAGTGCTGCTGCCAATGAGCCTCCACACATATACTGCAAAGGATGATCCGAAAAAGACCGCGGTTTTGTATGGACCGCTTGTATTGGCAGGGGTGCTTGGGAAAGAAAACTTTCCGGAGTCAGATATACTGGCTGATCATTTAAAATTAAACCACCACCCGGGAGTGGACGTCCCTGCGCTTGTCGCCGATAAGCACTCGATAAATGAATGGCTGGAGCTGAGGGATGAGAAGAAGCTGGTATTTGTGACAGATGCGGTCGGACAGCCGGGGGCTAAAAAAATCACGTTGCTGCCTTTTTTTCACCTCCATCACGAACGGTACACAATATACTGGGATTTACTAACGGAAGAGGAATACCTGCTCTATCAGGAAGAACAAGCGCGGCAAACAAAGCAGCGGTTTCTCGTTGTTGACGAAGTGCAGCCGCATGAGCAGCAGCCGGAAGTGGAGCATCAGCTCAAAAAGCAGAATTCTAGTTCCGGCTACTCAGCAGTTGTCCAAAAAGGCTGGCGCGATACCCGCGGGGAAGGCTATTTCAGCTATCAAATGTCGGTGGACTCAAACACAGAAAACAAGTTGGTTGTTACGTATTTTGGCGGTGATTGCACGTTTACCGACAACGGGAGTTCCTACGAAAGAGATTTTCAAATCCTCATTGATGACACCGTAGTTGCGCACCAGAAATTAAATCATATCGGGGCTCCGGCAAGTACGGTTGACATACAGTATCCATTGCCAACGGAATTAACATACGGAAAAGAAAAGGTCGAAGTGACATTTCGCTCCGATCATCAAAAGGCGGCCGGCGGCGTTTACGGGATAAAGATATTAACGAGGAAACAATGACGGACAGGGAGTGTCCAACTTTGATAAAAGACTGGGGATTCCCCCAGTTTTTTGTATGAAAAATTCACATCCCTTCCAATAACAACAGCAAGCTAATGCATACTTTTCGGTCACGAATCCTCTCTATTCGTGACCGACCGACAGCTCCGTAGCAACTTTCGGTAGTGAATAACTTTTTTAAGAAATACTTTTGCTCATAGCTTCTTGAAGAAGTCCGACTGATATCTCCTCCTTTGTTTGAACGTATCTTAGAAATTATTCATTTCCACGCGGAAGTAGGCTTGGCGATACTCCGACGGCGTGACTTTTTCGTATTTTTTAAACAGGCGCATAAAGTATTTTTCGTCACTGATGCCGACACTGTCAGAAATGACCTTAATATTCTCGGAGGTGCGTACTAACAATTCCTTCGCTTTGGCTATTTTTATCACATGCAAATATTCCTGAATGCTCATTCCGGTCGTTTTTTTGAAAATCCGGGTTAAATAATCACTGTTATAACTGAATTGCTCAGCAATGGCCGCCACGGAAATATCTTTTGTCAGGGCATGTATCCTGATCCACTCCAGCACCGTTGAAATTTTTCTTTCTTGATCCGTCCACAGTTTTGATGTTGTAAAGTTGGCAATTGTCTGCTCGGATAATTCAATTAATAATGATGTCGCCAAATAATCAACACAATAGTTGTTGTAAAAATTTGCTTTGGATACATCCAATAACTGTTTACACAGAATATGTATTCTCTCCACAAACAGCGGGGAGGAATGGACAGGAAGCAGGATAGATGTATTTTTTCTGCCGGATGGGGCGTAATGGTTGGAACGAATCGCCGTCACTTCCCGATCCATCTCGTTCTCATCGAGCACTTCGACGGGATAAGGGAACAAAAAATGAAACCAGTAGTAAGAGGTGCCAATAACAGAAGGTTTGTAACCGGTATGGACTTGATTTGGCAGCAGAATAAAAACCTCTCCCGGCTTAATCGCATACTTCAATCCGTTTTGCTCAATATAAACGTTATTATTTAAGTTAATGATAAGGACATAAATATCGTCATGATTCCGTCTCATATGCCTCCAAGATTCCGTAGTAATAAACTGTCCTCCTAAAATAAAGTCAACTGGTTTACTGACATTGGCTTTCAAAAATTCACTCATGCTGTCTCCTCCCATTTTCTTCCTCAGAAATGAGCATTTGATCAAACAGAAAATAGTAATCTGAAAACGAAAGACCGAAAGGATTGATCCTATTAAACCTTGATAGCCGGAACATAGTAAAACAATGACAAAAATCATTTTTATAAGATTGTTGCTTTGAACAAACACTTAAAGTCGGATTTATCTACTTAATATCTTAGTAAATTATATAACAACATAAATGAACGGTAAAATAAAACGCTTACAAACTTGAACAACTGGTGAAAAGCGACTATTCTTCCTGTCATTGTGACAGTTATCACATCCAATGACAGCAGTTGCTGATACGCTTTAGGCATGGGGAATAGGGAATAATAAGCTCGATAACGAGCCTTTGCTTCTCCGTACACACTGACGCCTCTGCTTTTTACGACTGCACATCGATTGAATAATAACATCATCACGGTTTTTAACAGCCGGTTATGATAAAACTTGACGGGAGGAAGATTATGTTTCCGCAAAACTATGATGAAAATCCGTTTATAGTCATCTGGGAGCTGACTCGCGCCTGCGAATTGAAATGTCTCCACTGCCGCGCGGAAGCCCAGTATCACCGGCATCCGCTGGAACTGACCTTCGAAGAGGGGAAAAGACTGATTGACGATATTCATGCAATGGGGAATCCAATGCTCGTGTTCACCGGCGGAGATCCGTTAATGCGCACGGATGTCTTCGATATTGCCAAATATGCGGTGGACAAAGGTGTCCGCGTTTCCATGACCCCTTCAGCAACACCGAATGTCACGAAGGAGGCAATGAAAAAAGCAAAGGAGGTCGGTCTATCGCGATGGGCATTCAGCTTGGATGGTCCGAATGCCGCCATCCATGATCATTTTCGCGGTACGGACGGGTCGTTTGCGTTGACAAGAAACGCGATCAACTATTTGCACGAGCTCGATATGCCGATTCAAATCAACACGGTGATATCACGCTATAATTACGATCATTTAAATGAAATGGCGCAGCTTGTTGAAGAATTAAATTGCGTGCTGTGGAGCGTTTTTTTCCTCGTTCCAACCGGAAGGGGACAGGAAGCGGATATGATCACTCCGGCAGAGCACGAAAAAGTGTTTCAGTGGCTTTACGATTTGTCCAAGAAAGTTCGTTTTGACATCAAAACAACGGCGGCGCAGCACTATCGCCGAGTCGTCATTCAGAACAAAATGAGGGAAAAAGGAAATGGCGCAAACCGCAGGGAAATACAGTACAAAGATGCGCTCATGAAAGGGGCGACGGGACAAATTGACGGTCTCGGCCGGGCGCCAAAAGGGGTAAATGACGGCAACGGCTTTGTTTTCATCTCCCATATCGGCGATGTTTATCCGAGCGGCCTGCTGCCTATCAAAGCTGGAAATGTTAGAAATACACCGTTATCCAATATCTATCGTGAGTCGGAAATATTTACGTCGCTAAGAAATCCCGACCTGTATAAAGGGAAATGCGGCGTTTGTGAATTCAGGCACGTCTGCGGTGGATCGCGCTCCCGCGCTTACGCCATCACCGGCGATTATTTGGAAAGTGAGCCGTACTGTGTTTATATCCCGCAAGCAGTGAGAAAGAAGAAAGCGGCGAATGATGACAGGTAAAAACGAGCGGCTGCAATGCTAACTTTTTACAGCTCACCAACGAAACATAAAAGCAACAGCAAAGGCATTCTCACACTTGGACGGACGTCGTATCCGTTTAAGCCCGCGGAGAATGCCTTTTTTGGTAAAGGGTACTTTTAAGAGCGGGTTCAAACAGGTTTGAGCTCACTGTTAAACTGAGCTATTCTAATAAAATAACGATAGTACAAGTATCATAAAGATAATGAATACAATCGCTCCTAAAACAACCAAAGACATACGTTTCAACAAACTATTCTCTTCACGCATAACGATGCCCCCAACATTACTCTAGAAGGGCAGGCCATAGTTGAATGTGATGAGCTTACATTTTGAGAAATTGCAATTAAATCAGATGACAGTCCAACTTGCCCGGCTGTTTGTATTTGCAACTTAATAAACATCGCATTAGATCCAGTGTTACTTCCTGTAAGAAATCCCCCTATTCCTCCAATAAGAGGAGATATAAGTAAAAAACTACTTCCTAATTATACTGAATAAGATACAAGACTGTGTTTATTTGTTTATTCAACATGACATTATCACTTGTGAAAATCGTGCCCCTTGTTATAATTTAATTAAGAATAAAATCCACTATAGTAGATTTTATTCCGTGATATTAAATGGTTAGTGTATTGTCAAGAAAAAAATCCTACCACAGTAAAAAAAAGGAGCTTATATGGATTTTGGAACAAACGTAAAAAAAGAAGCCTAACTTTAGAAGAATTAGCCAAGCGTTCAAATGTCAGTAGATCCATGTTATCAATGATTGAAAGAGGAGAAAAAAATCCCACTATTCAGGTTGCTTATCAAATTGCAGAGGGTCTAGAAGTAACCGTTTCTTACTTGTTAGGAGAGCAACAGAAAAGTAAAGTGATTGTTATTAGATCAGATCAAAAGTTGGTATATAAGGATGAAACTACAGGTTTTGAAAGACATCTTTTATCGCCTGCTTTTTCAGTAAGGGGAATAGAATTTATTCAAACTATAATACCACCTTTACAGAATACTGGTACCTTTCCTGCTCACAAAAAAGGGGTGAAAGAATATATTCATGTAGTAAAAGAGAGATTAAAAGTTGAACTAGGTGAACGACCGGAAACTTACGTACTAGAAGGGGGAGATTCAATCTATTTTGAAGCAGATTTAAAACATCGATTCACAAACCTTTCAAATATGGAATGCCATTATTTTTTGATCATTGATTCACATCAATATTACAAATAAACACATAAAATTAAAAACTTGCTGCCATTCTTATGGTATTAAGATTTTTAACTTTTCATTAGCTTAGGATAACAAACACGAAGAGCCGAGCTTGCACGTAAATGGAGCTTATACATAAACAAGCATTTATTTTTTTATAACCAGCTTTGCTTTATTGCCAGAGAGCGGGTCAAAAATCAGTTTTTGATCCACTCTTTTATTTATTTAAAATTTTACGACTTTAGTGCACTTAAGGGTGGTTGTGTTTATTCGTTTATGGTAGTATGAATTTACATTCTTTTTGGCAGGAAGGACCAGACCGACAATGAGTAAAACGTTAACGAAAATTCAAATTAAAGATATTATTATCGCCCATCAAATGTTAAAGGACATCGTCGTCAAAACACCGCTGCAGAAGGACTCGATATTGTCGGAAAGATACGGCTGCAACGTGTATTTAAAGCGCGAGGACCTGCAAGTGGTGCGATCCTTTAAGCTTCGTGGAGCATATTATTTAATGCAGAGCCTGACGAAAGCAGAGCTTCAAAACGGCGTCGTATGCGCGAGCGCCGGCAACCACGCTCAGGGGGTGGCGTACTCCTGTAAAGTACTCGGAGTAAAAGGGCGAATATTTATGCCGACAACGACACCGCGCCAGAAAGTTTCCCGCGTGGAATTTTTCGGCGGACCGTTCATCGAAGTTGTTCTTACCGGGGATACGTTTGACGATTCCTATCATGAGGCAGTTTCTTATTGCGAGCAACAGCAAATGGCGTTTATCCATCCGTTTGATGATGAAAAGACGATCGCCGGCCAGGGAACGGTCGGTATTGAAATATTGGATGCCATCGACGAGCCGGTTTCTCACATGTTTATGAGCGTCGGCGGCGGCGGATTGATATCCGGTGTCGGCTCCTATATCAAAAATATCAGTCCGGCGACGAAAATTATCGGTGTCGAGCCGAGCGGCGCGCCGGCGATGAAAAGAGCGTTTGAAAGCAATAAAGTTGTCAACCTTGACTGTATCGATAAGTTTGTCGACGGTGCCGCGGTAAAGCAGGTGGGCGAGCTGACATTTGAAATCGCCAGGGATGTGGTGGATGATATCGTCCTCGTTCCGGAAGGGAAAGTATGCTCAGCACTCCTGGATTTATACAATGAAAACGCAATTGTCGCAGAACCGGCCGGGGCCATGCCGATTGCTGCGCTTGATGCTTACAAAGAGGAAATAAAGGGAAAAAATATCGTTTGTATCGTAAGCGGCGGCAACAATGATATTGACCGGATGCAGGAAATCAAAGAAAGATCGCTCATCTACGAAGGCTACAAGCATTATTTCATTGTGAATTTTCCACAGCGGGTTGGCGCGCTGCGGGAGTTTATGCGCGACGTCCTTGGGGAAACGGACGATATTACCCGCTTCGAATACACGAAGAAAAACAATCGCGATAAAGGACCAGTGCTTGTCGGGATTGAGCTCAAGCATAAGGAAGATTATCAGCCGCTGATTGACCGCATGAATAAAAAGGGCTTTGCTTATACAGACATCAATAAGGATCAAAATTTATTTAATTTGCTAATATAATTTTCCAGGCTGCCTCAAAAGAAAGGATACATTCTTTGGGCAGCTTTTTTTGTATGTGTTAAACAAATAGACGATTCACTGTCATTATCTTCGTCCACCCGTGTTATAATGAACGAATGGAGAAAGTGTAAAGGAGAGGAAAAAATGCCGGGAGAACTGAAAGCCATCTGGATAAAACGCATAAAGCAAGGGCCGATGGATCCGGTGGAGAAAGCAGCATTAATCGAGAATAAAGGAATTGTCGATAATGCCAATGTCGGCGGCAAACGTCAAGTAACGATCATCGTGGAGGAAGTGTGGCAGGAATTGATGGAGGAGACGGGAGCAAAGCTTGATCCATCTTCCAGGCGCGCCAATTTGCTGGTCAGTAATATCCAGCTCCAAAACAGCCGTGGCAAAATCCTTCAAGTAGGGGATTGCAAGATCCGAATATACGGTGAAACGAAGCCGTGTGAACAAATGAATGCCGCTTTCCAGGGGCTGAGGGAAGCGATGGTTCCCGGCTGGCGGGGCGGAGCTTACGGCGTTGTGCTCAACAGCGGGGAAATCCGTATCGGCGACCGCGTGGAACTGACGGAGGACTAGCTTGAAGAGGGTGTTTCAGAAGCTGTCAACGGCATCGTTTTTTCTGAGACACCTTCTTTGCTGTCATTTCCGTTCCAGTAGCGGCGCGGGACGGATACGCTACAATCGTGCTCCCTTTCATAATCTCGCAAATATCGTTAACAATATAATAAGGTGCAAAAAGGACATCACAGCGGCAAGAAGGTCGAGGCGCGGCAGGCTCGAGCAGCACAGCGTACACCAAACGTACGTGAGCAGCGGAGAGGCAACGCAACGATGAGATTCGCAGGCGCAGTTTCCCGGACTTTTTGAACATCCTCTATCAAGTGTGAGTTCAAAAAGGAGGACATAACAGCGGCAAGAAGGTCGAGGCGCGGCAGGCTCGAGCAGCACAGCGTACACCAAACGTACGTGAGCAGCGAAGAGGCAACGCAACGATGAGATTCGCAGGCGCAGTTTCCCGGACTTTTTGAACATCCTCTATAAAGTGTGAGTTCAAAAAGGAGGACATAACAGCGGCAAGAAGGTCGAGGCGCGGCAGGCTCGAGCAGCACAGCGTACACCAAACGTACGTGAGCAGCGGAGAGGCAACGCAACGATGAGATTCGCAGGCGCTGTTTCCCGGACTTTTTGAACATCCTTATCTTAATACGATGCAGCAGCGGCTGCAGATGAAAGGCTGGTGATGGAAGATGAATAGCTTGACAGCTGTCTATACCAATGCTGTGCAGCAGTTGAAGCAAAAAATGAACGATGACATCAACGATTATCTCGGGCGACACGATGAACTGCCTGCCCTTGAGCAATACCTCGCCGACCGAACGCAGTTTATCGACAGCCTGTGGTTGAATATTTGGCTGAACCGGGCGAAAAACAGCGTCTCAAAAACGGACAAGACCGCTTTTTTAACAGAGCGCGGTTATGAGACGGAGAACATCAAGCGCAAACTATTGAATCAGTTGTTTGAGCATGAAATCAGAAATTATCCTTCGTTTGATGCCGTTCAATGGCTGCAGAAAAAATATTCGGATGACCAGCCCGCCTGGCAGCAAACATATGAAACTGCAAGAAAAAAATACATACAACAGGAAAAAAAGAGAAAGCTTCTTCGGAAAGTGACGGAAGCCTTTTCACAAATGAGCGATTATCAAAAAACGCTGATCTATCTTTCCATTCGCTATCATACCGCCTTGAAGCTTAGCCAAATTTTTGCTGGCAGCGATAAATATCTCTCCGCTCCCAATGGAGAATTGCACGCCGTCGGGAAGCTTTCGGCGGAGGATTATTTTTCGGCAGCTGATTTGTTTACGGAGTACACCGGCAACGTGTTATATATAGACCACCGGCACCGCTATATCGAATACGAAACGTTCCGGGCTGTCATTGAACCGCTGATTTACGCTGAAACATATAACACAGCAATGACCTCCTTTTTTGGTCAGCTAAACGACACATTTTTTCAGCAATATGCGGAACTGTACGAGGAAGAATTAACGCGGGACGCGCTGGCAGAGATCGTGGCTGATGACGTGAATGACTTAGTGGACAGTTACCTCGCCGTGATGGAGGAAGAAATCGTCGCCGATCTGCTTGAACTAGCGAAAAAGCCGTTCGACGAAGCAACGCACCTGGAATTGTATACAAAAAGCGTCTCCGCAAGGGAACAGCGAAAAAACGATCGCGCCTTGGAAATTGCAAAGAAGCAGGAACAGGAAGCAAGAATTCTTGAAGATATTTTCGGAAGGGAATACTCTCCGCCGCCGGGACGGAACATTCATTACGTCCTGCATATCGGCGACACAAACACCGGAAAAACACATCGCGCCCTGCAGCGGATGAAAGCAGGGGCAAGCGGTCTGTACCTTGCACCTCTCCGGTTGTTGGCGCTTGAAGTTTACGATAAATTGAACGATGACGGCATTCCCTGCTCGCTAAAAACCGGGGAAGAGGAAAAAGAGACGCCTGGAGCACAGCATATTTCCAGCACCGTTGAAATGTTTTCAGAAAAAGAATTTTACGATGTGATAGTCATTGACGAAGCGCAGATGATTGCCGACAAGGATCGCGGCTTTTCATGGTACAAAGCAATGACGAAAGCGAATGCCGGCGAAGTGCACATTATCGGCAGCAAAAATTCACTGGGAATGATCTCGCAGTTACTTGGCGATTCTCGCATAACCATCCGGACATATGAACGGGAAACGCCGCTGCAAGTGGAAAAAAAGCCGTTTCAACTGAAGCAAACGAAAAAAGGGGATGCGCTGGTTTGCTTTTCACGAAAGCGGGTTCTCGAAACTGCTGCCGCCTTAGAAAACGATGGTTATCGGGCAAGCATGATCTACGGCAGCATGCCCCCGGAAACGCGAAAAAAGCAAATACACCAGTTTATCAACGGGGAAACGACGGTGATCGTGGCCACGGACGCCATCGGCATGGGACTGAATTTGCCGATCCGGCGCATCGTTTTTTTGGAAAATGAAAAGTTTGACGGCACGAGAAGAAGATATTTAACCTCGCAGGAAGTCAAACAAATTGCCGGCAGGGCAGGGAGAAAAGGGATATACGACATCGGGAAAGTCGCCTTTACGAAGGACATCAAACGGATGAAAACCCTGCTCCGTCAGGATGATTTTCCTGTACAAACGTTTGCCGTTGCCCCGACTAATACGATTTTTGAACGGTTCCAAAAATATTATCGTGACTTAGGGACGTTTTTTGAGCTTTGGGAAAAATTCAAAAGCCCGAAAGGAACAAGGAAAGCTTCACTTCAGGAAGAACGGGAGCTTTATGAAATGATCCGCGGCACGGAAATCGATGCCAGACTGCCGATGATGGAGCTGTACGGATTTTTGCATCTTCCTTTTTCAAAAAAAGAATCTGCGCTTATTGATCAATGGCGCGAAACGATGATCGCCGTGGCGCAGGGAAAACAACTTCCCGAGCCGAAAGTCACCGGCAGCTCCTTGGAGGAGTTAGAGCTCAGCTATAAAGCCGTTGGACTGCATTTGCTGTTTTTATACCGGCTGGGGAAAAAAACGGAAGCCATCTATTGGGAACGACTTCGGCAAGAAATCAGCGATGCCGTCCACGAGGCCTTGAACAATGACGTCAAAACGTTTACCAAAAAATGCAACCGGTGCGGAACGGCGCTTGCTTACAATTTTCGTTATCCCGTTTGCAACCGCTGCTTTGCGGCAAGAGAGAAGCGGCGGTCACTTTTTTACAGCAGATGATGCTTAATTTTCGTGAAAAACGTTTTTACACCGGCAGTCACGAAGAAAAGTGGAAATATTTATACAGAAAGAAGGAAAAAGAAATGGATCAGATCGAAGCAGGGACAGTACATACATTAACCGTAGCAAGAAAAATTGAAACTGGCTACGTCTTGACCAACGGCAAAAGGGAAATACTGATGCACGTCAATGAAGCGGAGGAAGACCTTGATGTGAATCAGGAAGTCGACGTGTTTTTATACCTAGACAAAAAGGGACAGCTCATTGCAACGACAGTTATTCCGGAAATTCTCAAAGGAACGTACGGCTGGGCAAAGGTCGCTGAATCAGTTAAACAGCTCGGCGTGTTTGTCGACATCGGCATTCAGAAGGAAATTCTCGTTTCCAAGGACGATTTACCGTTGCTGGAAGGCGTATGGCCCCAGCCCGGTGATGAATTGTTTGTCACACTGATAACCGACAAAAAGGGACGTTTGCTGGCAAAGCCGGTGACGGAAGACATTATTGAGCAGGAAAGGGACTTGGCGAAAAAAACGCTGCGGAACGAGCCAATAAGCGGGCGTGTATACCGGTCGACAAAGGTGGGCTCATTTATTATTACAGAGGAAGGCTTCCGTGGTTTCATTCATCATACAGAAAGAAAAGATGAACCGCGACTCGGACAATGGGTAGAGGGGAGGATCATCGAGGTAAAGGATGACGGAACCTTGAACGTTTCCATGCGACCGTTGAAACAGGAAAGCATCAGCGACGATGCGGAAGTGATTTTATCTTATTTGGCCAGTCGCGGGGGCGTGATGCCGTTTACCGACAAAAGCAGCCCCGATGACATTCGCGACACGTTCAATCTGAGCAAGGCGGCCTTTAAACGCGCGCTTGGAAGGCTGCTGAAGGCGGGAAAAATCGAGCAAAGAGAAGGGCAAACTTTTTTGAAAAGGGAAGGGGAAGCGAAGAAATAATTGTGCTGCGGTTTTGTTTTTCTGAGGAGCGGAGCAGAAGGCGATACGGCGACCGCAAAAATCCGGCGGGATGAGGATTTTAGATAACTTTGTCCTTATATAGCCTTCTTTGAGGACAAAGTGACTCGATTCCGACTCGATTTTGTCCTCATAAAACCGTCCTTCAGGACAATTCGCGGCGCTTCGACCCTCATAACGCTTTCTTGAGGGCAATTTTGAACCTTGATGTGTCCCGAATGAGAGAAGAGTTGCGATCATAAACGCCTCTTGAGGATAATTCGCACCACTTTGAGCTCTAGTTTGCCCTTATCAAAAACTGGAATAAACCAACAAATTAATATGGCGCGGCATCCTCCATCAATGCTTTTAGTTGACGATAAAACGTTTTATTATAGGATGTCACCGAATGAACCCTGGCTTTCTTTAACGGGATCAGACCCTTGCACGCCCTAGTTTTGCAAACAACCGTTTCCTGATCCGTATGTACTAAATACTTTCTCCGCTTTTTACACGCCGGGCAGGTGGCATTGATGAGATGAACGTCCGCACCGCGGGAATATATCCCGTCTGTCAGGTCTTTCGTTTCCTTTGTTAATTCTTTGAACAAAACGGCGTTTGTCGCAGCTCTCCCGGTGCGCTTGATGAGCGTATCCAGCGTCAAACGCGGCTTGCGGTTTCTGACAGGATTTCTCTTCACGCGAATCGTGTCATATTCGTCGATTTCCAGCAGCCCGTAACCTTTAGGCAGTTCTTCCGGAGAAATAAGACCAACAGGAGTCATTAAATAGGCATAATCCGCAAGCTGATGATATCCGTGGGGAGCCGCGAGAACGTCATCCCGGAGAAAATCGCTTCGCGAAACCTTCACTTCAATAATTCGCGCTTCCTTGCGGGTCATGTTAATTCCGAGCGCATCGGCAATAATTTTTTTCCTTCGGATATACAGCTGCACTTCATTCGCGCATAAATCCGTCATTTTTGCTTTCAGCCAATAAAGGGCTTGTCTTTTCAAGTGTTCATGCAGTGAGCTTTCCATAAGCCGCTTTCCTTTCATAAAACAAGAATTATCATGAATCATGCACATATAGATTAACAGATTCTGATGACGAATAACACAGCATTTACACATTTTTTGACTAAAAGCGTGAAACATTTTGACGAAGCGTTACGTCTGTATTATTATAAGGTTTGGCATAAATTACATAAGGAAAGGCTGATGAATGCCCGCCGCCTTTACGTAAAATCATAAAATTTACGTTATCGGCACAACAGCCTTTTAGGGATAGAGTCAATCACCACGTCTTTTTTCGCGCGAAAACAAGAAAGCTTTGAAAAGGAGATTCCTTGAATGGAAGAAAAGAAATCAAAAAAAAGCCATTTGCCGTTTCGTTTGAACATTTTATTTTTTATTGTATTCATGCTGTTTTCCTCGTTAATCCTGCGCCTTGGTTATGTGCAAATCGTTCAGGGGCAGGAATACGAAGTGCAGCTGGAAAAAACGGTGAACATCAGTTCGCCCGTGGAAGCGCCGCGAGGCTTAATCTATGACCGCTACGGCAATCTGATAGTGGATAACGAGCTGCTCTTCACGGTCACGTATACAAACCGCAGCACACCCACCAAGGAAATGCTGGAAACCGCCCGCAAGCTGAATCAGTACATTACGGTGGAATCCTCCAGGGTGAATGACCGGGATCTTAAAGAATACTGGAGCGTTCTTTACCCAGATGAATTCGAAGAGAAACTTACTGTTGCAGAAGCAAAGGAACGGGATTTATCCGACAGTGATGCGCATGATGAGCGTCTTGCGGCAATCAGCGAAGAAGAGTTGGCGGCAATCTCCAAGGAAGACATGGAAGTTTTCCATATATGGAGAGAGTTCACTGCTGGTTACAATAACCTTCCAACGAAAGTAAAACGAGGGATTGCGTATAAAGAAGCTGCAGAAATCATGGAAAATCTCGAAGATCTCCCTGGTGTCGAAATCATCAGAGATTCGGAACGGGTATACTTGTACGGCGATACACTGAGAAGCATTATCGGGAATGTTGGCGCGATTCCAAGCGAACAGATTGATTATTATTTAGCGAACGGATATGCGCGGAATGACACCGTCGGCACGAGCTACCTTGAAGCCCAGTACGAATCTGTTCTTAGAGGGAACGACGGGCGGCTCGACAATTATATGGATACGGACGGGAATATTTTAAAAAATCCTGAAGAAATTTTAGGAAGCCGCGGCAATGATCTCGTCTTATCCATTGATATGGAGCTGCAGCAGCTGGCAAAATCCGCTGTCGAGAACAATGTAAAAAAATATCAGTATAATTTTATCGGCGAGCCGGATGCCTATGCTGTGGTGATGGAGCCGAATACTGGGGAAGTTCTCGCCATGGTCGGGTACAACAGTGACTTGGGCACTTTTACAAATTCGTTTGTTGTCGGATCATCCATTAAAGGGGCGACGGTTCTTGCCGGATTAGATTACGGCGTTATTTCACCGGGGCAATACGTCTTGGACAGAACGCTCAATTTGCCGGGCGGAGTGTCGATCAGCTCCCATTCGCCGTTGGGGTATGTCAATCATTTATCAGCGCTGGAAAGGTCGTCAAACATTTATATGGCGGAAATCGCCATGCGGATCATCGGTTACGCTCCTGGAGTCTCCGGAACAAACTGGGGGAACTTTTATCTCGGGTATGATGTTCTCCGTTCGTACTACAGCCAATTCGGCTTAGGGGTGAAAACAGAAATCGATTTACCAAATGAGTCTGCGGGAATAAATGGCGGCAATATAGCGGAGCCGGGAAAAATGCTGTATTTATCGTTCGGACAGTTTGATACGTATACACCGTTGCAATTGGCGCAATATGTGTCCACGATTGCCAACGGCGGCTACCGCATCGCGCCTCAAGTAGTAAAAGAGATTCGCGAGCCTGGAGAAGACAAAAATGAGCTTGGTTCGATTTCCCAGCAACTGGAGCCCAAAGTGCTGAACAAGCTGTCGATGGATGAGTCGTATATCGATGAAGTCAAAAAAGGATTTTACCTCGTGACACACGGATCGAACGGGACGGCAGCTGGGTATTTCAAAAATGAACCGTACGATGCTGCCGGAAAAACCGGGACCGCCCAGGTTTTTGTCGACGGGAAAGAAGCAAATAACCTGACCTTCGTGGCGTATGCGCCGTACGACAATCCTGAAGTGGCCGTCGCCGTCGTAGTGCCGGGGGTAAGTAAATCCACAAGCGGGATAAACAACGAGATTGCAAAGGATATACTCGGTCACTATTTCGATCTGAAGAAAGAACGGAAGGGGCCGATGCACTACAACGACACCTCCGGAAATGACGATTCTGATTCGGATGATCAGTAAAGATCAAAACGGAGAGATGAAGGGGGTATCTCAAAAGGGTGTTTTTTCCCTTTTGAGATACCCCCAAAGCAATGAGCGAAGCCGCTGCAGCCCGGTAGGAGTGGTTTTTTCCTATCGAGCGTGCAGCGGCAAAGCTACGATGCCTTTCCCATCGAGTTGTCTCGACGGATAGTCATCGAAGCTGTGCTTGCAGAGGAAGAGACAAGCATAGCGCCATTGACCTGATATTTTTTTAAATAGTTTTGTTTTTGGCTACAGCCTCTTTTTCTTGATCGGGCATCTTTATCGATTTTTCTTATAGGGTATAAGACCCCCACCTCTAAGCGTTAGCGTAGGTGGGATTTTAAAATTAGGTGGGGTAGAGTCTCCACCTGATTCCCCGAAGTTTCAGCTTGGCTGTTGCGAGTTCACTGCATAAGCAATGGCATAACTTTTGCTGTTAAAATCGATACTTACCGACAAATGAAACAAGGCGCCTCATCAAGAGACACCTTGTTTTCCATTCCTTATTCACCTGTGCAAGGACGCTTACGCTTCTTCTGCTTTGTCTTGCTGCAACTTCGCTTTCAACGCCGCAAGCTCGCTGTCAACGGAGCTCGTTTTATCGAGGACGGCCAGCTCATCGTCCAGCGATTTGTTGATGCTGCGGAGTTCATCGGAAGTTTCTGCTTCCGCTTCATGCTGGATAACTTTTTCTTCCATACGCTGGAAACCACTTTTGGCGCCGTCGCCGATACCGGATAGCGTGCGATTGACTTTTGCGCGGGCTTTGGCACTTTCGGAACGGGCTTTCAGGGAATCCTTTTTCATTTTCATGTCTTCGTATTCGGCTCTCATCTCATTAAGCTTGCCTTTCAGTTCACTGGACAGCTTTTGCGCTTCTTCATAGGACGCCTTCAGTGAATCTGCGTGCTGCTGCTGCTTGTTCTTGTCTTCCAGAACACGGCGGGCCAAATCTTCATCGCCGGACTCCAGCGCTTTGATCGCTTGCTCTTCCCGGCGTTTTACATGACCTGCAGCCTCTTCGTACTTATTTTTCAGCACTTTTTCATTGGCGATTTGCTTAGCTACGGCTGCTTCCACATCGGAAATATCCTTCCCCATATCCATTATGAACTGGTCAAGCATTTTTCCAGGATCCTCTGCTTTGCTCAGCAATGCATTTAATTCAGACGATACAATTGTTTTTACGCGGTTAAAAAAACGAAACATTGATAATCCCTCCAATTTCAACTATCATATTTTCATAGTAACACAATCTTCCATGATGATGGATGATTTTCTATTAATTCTTACGGTCACCGCCGAAAAAAGGTTTCACATTCGTGGGAAAAATATACGAGGAGTTTTTCGATGACAACGATGTTTAAGGCTGTTATTTTTGATTTGGACGGTGTCATTGCCGATACCGTGGAATATCATTATTTATCAACGAAGCGGGTGGCAGAGGAAGAAGATCTGTCTTTCAGCCGCGAGCGCAATCAAAAAATGCAGGGAAGGAGCAGAGCTGATCTCATCGATGAATTAGTAAAGAACAGCAGGAAAGTCTACTCCCCGTCAGAGAAACAGAAATTAGGGGAACGAAAAAATCACTACTTTCAGCAGTATATCGCCGGTTTGTCGCAGGTGGATATCCTGCCGGGCGTGTACGAATTGCTGAGGGAATTGAAGGAAAACAGGATCAAAATGGCCATCGCCTCTTCCAGCTCCAATGCGCGAACTACTTTAAGCAATCTGGGAATTACTCACCTGTTCGATTGCGTTGTCGATACCAGAACGATTAGGCAGATGAAACCGGATCCGGAAATTTTTCTTCAGGCTGCAGAGCGCCTGGATACTGCCTGCGGTGACTGCATAGCGATGGAAGACGGCGAAGCCGGGATGAAGGCGATCAAGCAAACGCCGATGTTTTCCGTCGGAATAGGGAGCAATGATGTTGTTAAGACGGCGGATTGGCATGTTCGGCAAACGTCGGAATTGAGCTTTTCCAAATTAACCTATCACTTTTCACAGCGGCGGAACAGCTAAACGAATAATAAATGGGCGGGGTGAGCTTCTCCCTTTTATCCCCGGCCATTTCTTCAGAATGTTAAAAAATATTACACAATTAATACCGCAAGCGTGACAAGAATAAGCTATAATATAGTTGTATTTCAGTAAAAATAAAGGAGATGGTATCGTTATGCCCGCTTGGCTAATTGTCATTCTCGTCATTGTCGTTCTGGCGGTTATTATTTATCTCCCGCGGTTTTTTAAAGCTAGACGGTCAAATACGCAAACGGATGATGATGCTTCGCAAAGAATTTGCAAAACCTGTCTCACTGAAATTCCGAATGATTTTACCAAATCACTCTGCCCGCATTGTAAAAGCTTTTTAAGTTAAAAAACTTCCAACTTGTTACTTCGTCATTTTTCCACGATCATGACACACATCAAAGCAATATCCTGTCATTTATCGCTGCAATCACTGCCAGCATCCGCTTCCATGTCTAAGGCAACAGATCAACAACAGTTTTTTTGAAACGGAAACCGTAACGATTTCGAATTTGTGCAACTCTTATATAGACAGCTTTCCTGCGAAAAATAAAGTTTTGTTGCCCGGTAAGAGAGCGATGCTCCCGGCCGGGTTATTTCTGTTGCGCGTAAAAGTACTGCAGGCATAGGGCGGCTCTTATTTCAAAGAACACGATTTTTCTTGATCGGCAGGCAAAACAAAACGCCAGTTCCGAAAGATTGCTTCATTGAGAAAACATCATTGTGTAAAGGAACATGGTATCAATAACAATACTAACAACTACCGAGATCGCTCACTTATTTTCCCTAAGGGAAGAAACAAAATAAAATAACAAAACTAACATTCAAAACTTCATAACTCCATTTGGAATAATCGTTTTTTGGCGAGTAATAATATATATTGTAATTTATTGTGGAATTTTTTTTAGCTATAATCAAGCATTTTGCCATGAGATAAATCATTATTCCATTTACCATGAAAAAAATTAGTACTATGATAAAGAAGAATAAAAGAAAGGGTTTACATACAAGCTAACAAAAAACTTAATAATGTTAGTTTTAATAAAAACAAAACTAACGAAGAGCGGCAGCATGAAGTGATGGGCCTTTCTATGAAACTGGTTACTAAGTCCTCCTCCTGATTGAAAGGGCTTACATTACGCTTTGGTGTTCTAAAATCAAACCTAAGCGTAAAAAGAAGAACTCAATCTAAATAGCAACCAAGAAACGAAGTGAAGCGATTGGAGGTGATGCTGTGCAAATCCGATAGTATGCAGATATTTCCGCATTCTTTGAAAGTAAATGATGATAACAAGGGGGATTCACATGAAAAAGTTGCAATTTTCAGTATTCGTGGTGGTATTCATTCTTTTGTTGTTCAGCATTTCCGCATGTGGTGGCGAAAATTCTTCCAGCGAGAAAGAAGAGGAGCCTGCCGACTCAACGGCCTCGGACGAAAACGGTGGGGAAGGATCGGATGAAGCGAAAGGAGAAGCAGCATACGATTTAGGCGGCCGCGTCATCCGCATCGCCCAGCACTGGGATATGACACCGGAAGGCGGAACCGAAATTGGCGATATGACAGTTGAACGTTGGAAGGAAGTAGAAGAAAAGTACAATATAACAATTGAGTGGATCGTAGTACCTTGGGAAGAAAAAGTCAACCAGCTGACTTCCACCATCCTTGCCGGCGAACCGTTTGCCGATATTGTAGGATTGGACACAACCCAAGCCGCAGCACTGATTCAGCAGGACTACCTTTATGCCCTTGACGATCTCGTTGATCTCAGCACCGTAAAACTCCCGCAGGCGATCCAAAATATCGGAACACTGAACGGAAAGGTATACTTATTTGGTCATCAGGTGAATCAAAGCGGCGGCATGTACTACAACAAAACAATGTTTGAGCAAGCCGGCTTACCTGACCCTTACGAGCTGCAGCAAGCAGGGGAATGGACCTGGGACGCAATGCTTGACGCAGCAAAAACATTAACGGACGGGACAACGTTTGGGTTAAGCGGAGATGCCAATCTGTTAGCTGAATATTCGCTGGCAACCAACGGGGGGCAAATCCTCGATATGGACACCGGCGAAATGACCATTGATACACCAAACGCCATCGAAGGCTATGAATTTATGTCAGCACTATATAATGAACATCGCGTTGTCAAACCGAATGAAGGAAATAACTGGGAAGATCCGCGAAGATACTTCACCGAAGGGCTGGTGGGAATGACACAAGGCTGGGTATGGGAAGCCGAAGGACGCGTCGAAACACCGTTTGAATGGGGCTATGTTTTCTGGCCGAAAGGACCGCAGGCTGCTGATTATGTGACGCCTATATCCAGCGTTGAAGGTCTGGCAATACCAAAAGGAGTCGAAGATCCTGAAATTGTTTATCAAATATGGGAAGATATGCAGGTCTGGGAGGTTGCCGGCGATGATGTGATTGAATGGTTCGAGACCGTGCTCCCTAACGTAGAATCGGTCGACACTGCAACAAGAATGTTGGAGAAAATCTCATCTAATTATTGGAGCGCATTCCAAATAGAAGAGATATTGTGGGATATGAATGAAAACATTGCCACCGGCGCCGAATCGCCGGCGCAGGCGGTAGCGAGTGTCAAGGGGGAAGCACAAGCCCGGGTGGATGAGTTTATGGGTAAATGACGGCTATTATCTAGAATACTCCCGTTTAATGAGGATAGTCATCTGTCGTTGGCGGGGGTTTTCTATGAAAAGTGTTTGTTCAAAAAGATTGTTTTTTATCATTTGGCTGGTAACGTAAACTTTGTTGCTTTTAGACGATTTTTTGAAAATAATTTTGAACATCCTTTATTAAAAAACAATTCAGTATGACGCAGTATGGATAACAACATTTTTACAGCGAATGGAGGGGGACCGGTTTGACAAGGCAGCACTTCTTGAGAAAAGCTGTACTAGCGGGGGCGGGATTGCTCCTGATCATTACTTTATTTGTTTCGACTGCAAGCGGAGGGATCTTGTCACATTTTTATGATAAGGTCCACGCGGAAGCAGGCGGAGACGAAGAAAAGGAATTAACGGAGGCCGTTTCCGGCGGAATTCGGCAGGATATGTATTCGAATTATTTGGAAAACCATGCTTTTGCTGATCGGCCGGATATGGAAATATTGATCAAAGGGGCAGATTATTCGAGAGCGGATATGGATGTGGAAATATTATCCGACTTTGAGGGAGCGGAAGAAGCAACAATCAAAACCAATGAAACTGGCTCCATCGAATGGGAAGTGAACGTGGAAGCGGAAGGACTGTACAATATCGAAATCAAGTACTTTCCAATCGAAGGTAAAAGCTCTTCGATGGAAAGAGAAGTAAGGATCAACGGCGAGCTTCCTTTTCAGGGGGCGGCGACTTTGTCTTTTCCCCGTGTATGGAAGAACGAGTCAGACGTGACGGCAAGAGATAATCGCGATAATGATTTGCGCCCGAGGCAAGTAGAAGATCCAAAGTGGCAAATCACCAATTTCAAGGATTCCGAAGGTTACTTTGTAGAACCGTACTTATTTTATTTTGAGAAAGGAAAAAACACGATCACGCTCATTTCGTCCAGAGAGCCGATGGTGATTGACTATCTCAAGCTTCATCAAATCAAAGACGTTCCCGGCTATGCTGAGGTAAAAAATTATTATGCCGACATGGGGTATCGGGAAGCAGCTCAGGCAGAAATCAAAATTCAGGGTGAAGATGCGGCAATCAAATCGGCCCCGACGCTGTACCCGATGAATGATCGTTCCAGCCCGGCCACAGAGCCTTACCATATTTCCAAAATCCGCATGAATACCATCGGCGGATATAATTGGCGATGGCCGGGACAATGGATGACATGGGAGGTGGACATTCCTGAAGACGGATTATACAAAATCGCAGTGAAATATAAACAAAACACGCTGCGGGGCATTTTCTCCACGCGGAAGCTGTTGATCGATGGACAAGTGCCGTTCCACGAAGCGGAAAACATCCCGTTTTACTATCACAACGACTGGGATATGAACGTCCTGGGCGGAGAGGCAGACCCTTATTTATTTTATTTCACCGCAGGCAAGCATGACCTTACGCTGGAGGTCACGCTCGGGGATATTGCCCCGCTGCTGCGGACAGTAGAAGCGAGCGTTCTGGAATTAAATTATATTTACCGCAAAATTTTAATGATTACCGGCGCAGTACCCGATCCGTACCGGGATTATGAGCTGGTGAAGAACATTCCCGACATGGTGGAGATTTTTGAACGACAAAGCGAAACACTTTACGCTGTAGCCGAGGAACTGGCCATGGTCACCGGGGAAACAAGTGATATTACGGCGATTCTTAATACAATGGCTTATCAGCTTGAGGATTTTGTCAAGCGGCCGGAGACGATTCAAAGGCGGTTAGATACGTTTAAAATCAATGTCGGCGGACTTGGAACCTGGATTTTGACGGTGAGAGAACAGCCGTTGGAAATCGATTATCTCATCGTCGCATCGCCTGAGAGCAGCTTGCCTGAAGCCGATGCGGGATTTTTTAAGAAAACCGCCCATGAACTGGGAAGCTTTTTCTACTCCTTTATCGAGGATTACAACAGCATCGGCGATGTGACGGAGGACAGCGAAGAAGAAGCGGTGACTGTCTGGATCGGAACTGGGCGCGATCAGGCGCAGGTGTTGAAGTCGATGATCGACGACACGTTCACTCCGGAAACCGGAATCAATGTCAACTTAAAGCTCGTGCAGATGCAAGTGCTGCTTCCGGCGACACTTGCGGGACAAGGACCGGATGTGGCTATGCAGATAGGGAATGAAATACCGGTGAATTATGCCATGCGGAATGCCGTTGTGGATGTAACGGAGTTTCCCGATTATGACGAAGTGGAAGCCCGCTTCCGAGACAGCGCCGTCCTCCCGTACCGGTTTAACGGCGGAGTGTACGCGCTTCCTGAACAGCAGATTTTCAGCATGCTGTTTTATCGAAAAGATATTTTGGAAGAGCTGGGACTTGAAGTGCCGGAAACTTGGGATGACCTGTTCGAACTGATTCCAGTATTGCAAAAAAATCATATGGAGTTGGCGCTCCCGTTAGTTCAAGATCCGCAATTTCCAGGGGAAGTGCAAAACCTGATCCCGAATCAAACGTTTACGATGATGCTTTATCAGCAGGATGGCGCGCTTTATCGCAACGGGAATACTGAAAGTGACCTCGATTCGCCAATCGCCATGGAAGCCTTCAGGAAATGGACGAATCTTTACACAAACTACAAGCTGCCGTTAAAGTTTGATTTTCCGAACAGATTTCGGACGGGAGAAATGCCCGTCGGTATTGCTGATTACACATTTTACAATCACCTGTCCGTCTCTGCTCCTGAAATCAGAGGATTGTGGGAGTTTGCGCCGATTCCGGGAATCAGGGAAGCAGACGGCTCGATTCGCCGTGATGTTAGCAGCACCGGCACATCGGCCATCATGATGGAACAGGCGGAAGACAAGGAAGCCGCGTGGGAATTTCTCAAGTGGTGGACGAGCAAGGATGTTCAAGTACGGTTCGGCCGCGAGATGGAAGGGCTGATGGGGGCGGCGGCACGCTATCCCACCGCCAATATCGAAGCATTGGAGGAGCTGCCGTGGCCGGTAAAAGATTACTTACGACTGAATGAACAGTGGCAATGGGTGCAAGGTGTTCCGGAAGTGCCCGGCGGATATTTTACAGGCAGGCATCTTGATAATGCCTTCAGGGAAGTTGTCAATAACGGTACCAACCCCCGGGAAGCATTAAACGATTATATCATTTACATCAATGACGAAATACGGGTGAAAAGAAGCGAGTTTAATCTACCGTTGGAATAGGAGGGGGTTCCCATTTTTCCAAAGACGAAACACACAGAGAGACAATTTGCCGCAGATTCCGGAGAAGCGGCAGGGTTTTCTTTAAAAAAACCGGGCTTCGGTCAGAAAGTGAAACGGAATTTTCGGCTGCACAAGCATTCGTACTTGTTAATGGCGCCGTATTTTACCTTGTTTTTTCTTTTCACCATCCTGCCGGTACTGATTTCGGTCATCATTAGTTTTACTTACTTTAATATGCTGGAATTACCGCGCTGGGTAGGATGGCATAATTACGCCAGATTGTTTTTGGAAGATGATGTGTTTTTAATCGCGCTGAAAAATACCGTGCTGTTCGCTGCGATTACCGGACCGCTCAGCTATATTGCCTGCTTTTTGTTTGCCTGGTTAATCAACGAATTTTCTCCAAAAATAAGGGCGCTGTTAACATTAATTTTCTTCGCGCCTTCGATATCGGGAAATATTTTCTTTATTTGGCTAATCATCTTCTCCGGTGACACCTATGGGTATGCAAACGGATTTTTGATGAAAATCGGGATCATTTATGAACCGATTCAATGGCTTCACGACCCGAAATATGTTTTAGCCATCGTCATGCTCGTCCAATTATGGTTGAGCCTCGGGACAAGTTTCCTCGCCTTCATTGCCGGGTTGCAGACGATTGACCGTACCTTGTATGAAGCCGGAGCGATCGACGGAATCCGCAACCGGTATCAGGAGCTGTGGTACATTACGCTGCCGTCAATGAAACCGCAGCTGATGTTTGGGGCGGTCATTCAAATTACGATGTCGTTTGCTGTCGCGGATGTGTCGATGGCCCTTGCCGGATTTCCGAGCGTTCAATACGCGGCACACACGATTGTGACCCATTTGATTGATTATGGCTCGATCCGCTTTGAAATGGGCTATGCGTCAGCGATTGCAACGATTCTCTTCCTGATCATGATGTCGACAAACTTGATTGTTCAAAAGCTTTTACGGAAGGTGGGCAGCTGACTGATGGCTTTTTTATTTAAGAAAATTCGCAGTTATCAAAAGAAAAAAGTAAATCGTTCCTGGTATGGAACCGTGATGATCTTTGCCGTCCTCGGCCTTTTCGGATCCTTCATGGCCTTGCCGCTTGTCTATACGATCAACAACGCCTTTAAACCGTTGGACGAAATCTTTCTGTTCCCGCCGAGGTTTTTTGTCAGAAATCCGACGATTAACAACTTTATTGATTTATTTAACTTAATGGCGAATTCATGGGTGCCGTTCAGCCGCTATATCTTTAACACGCTGTTTATCACAATTGTCGGCACAGCCGGTCATATCGTTTTTGCCGCGGCGGCGGCTTACCCGCTCGCAAAGCATAAATTCCCAGGAAGAAATGTTATTTTCACGATCGTGGTACTTTCCTTGATGTTTTCGCCTCATGTGACGGCGATTCCGAACTACATGACGATGTCGTTTCTCGGCTGGATCGATTCTTACTGGGCAATCATCGTGCCGTCGTTCGCCTATCCCCTCGGATTGTATTTGATGAAGCAGTTTATGGAACAAATACCGGACAGCCTCCTGGAAGCGGCGCGGATTGACGGGGCAAGTGAATATCGGATTTTCTGGCAGCTGGTGATGCCGATTGTCAAGCCGGCCTGGCTGACGCTGATGATTTTACTGTTTCAGCAGCTGTGGGGAACCGATGGGGGGTATTTTATATACAGCGAAGAATTAAAGACGATGAACTATGCCATGGGTCAGATCATCCAGGGCGGTATTGCCCGCGCAGGCGCAGCAGCCGCCGTGGCGTTAATGCTGATGTCTGTACCGATCATCATTTTCCTGTTTTCGCAAGCGAGCATTATTCAGACGATGTCATCTTCAGGTATGAAGGAATAGGGAGGGGGATGCGCGTTGAAGCTTTTTTCGCCATTGCTATGTTTCACGCTTGTTTTTGCAACGGTTTTCACAACTGCCGGTTTTAAGGCTGTTTCAGCAGAGGTTCCGTACGACAGCTACAATTACTCCTACTGGGAAAAAGCCGTCCCTTCGGCCGTTCCTTATAAGCCTCAGGCGATCATCGACGGGAGGGCGGAAGCGTACGGGGCATTCCAATCGCCGGAAGACCTTTTTGTTACAAAGGACAATGACATTTACATTCTCGATTCTGGCAATAACAGAATCGTCGTGCTCGACGAGGCGTTTCAGTTACGAAAAGTCATCGACGGTTTTCAGAACGGCGGAGCAGCCGATACATTTAACAACCCACAAGGTATTTTTGTCACCGGAGAAGGAAGCATCTACGTTGCCGATACAGACAATCAACGGGTTGTAGAATTAACGAATGAAGGTGAACTAATTCGTATCATCAACCGGCCGGAATCGGATGTCATTCGCGCCGGATTTGAATACTATCCGACAAAGATTGCGGTGGATCAAGCAAAAAGGATTTATGTCGTCAGCAGAGGAGTATACGACGGAATCATTGAGTTTGATTCGGACGGGGTGTTTACAGGCTTTACCGGTGCCAACAAAGTGACTTTCAACCCCGTCGACTATTTATGGCGCGTGCTGGCTACGAGGGAACAGCGGGCAAGAATGTCGTTGTTTATTCCGATAGAATTCAACAATGTAGACGTGGATGCGGACGGATTTCTCTACACCACCAATTCGGAATTAAATACTCAAACGCCGATTCAGCGTTTAAATCCGACAGGGACAGATGTTATCCGCAAGGAAGGCTACCATGATATCGTCGGCGACCTCGTTTATCCACATACGGGTGAAAATGCCGGCGGCTCCACGTTCATTGATATCAGCGTGAATGAGTACGGTATGTACAGTGCACTCGATGCAAAGAGGGGCCGCATCTTTACCTACGATGAAGATGGCAATCTGCTGTATATCTTCGGCCAACTCGGCAATCAAACAGGTACGTTCAGAACACCGGTGGCGATTGACCGGCTCGAAGACAACATTCTTGTCTTGGATAAAGGCTTTCATCGGTTGACTGTCTTCCGCCCGACGGAATTCGGCAGGCTTGTCAATCAGGCGGTGATGCACTACAACATTGGCAACGATGCGATATCTGCCGAATATTGGGAGAAGGTTCTGCGCTTAAATGCAAACTACGACATCGCCTATATCGGTATCGGGAAGGCATTGCTGATGGAAGGGAAGAACGAAGAGGCAATGGAATATTTTCTCAACGGCCACAGCAGGAAGTATTACTCGAAAGCATATAAGCGATATCGACAGGAAGTCATGCGGGAAAATTTCGGAACGATCATGGGAGCGTTGCTTTTGTTTCCGGCACTGATTATCGGCTGGAAGGCTGCTGGAGCGGTGCGCAGAAGGAGGGGGAAAGCAGTTGTGGAGTGAATGGATTAAATATCCGCTTTATGTGTGTATACATCCGTTCAAAGGCTATTGGGATGTGAAATATGAAGGCAAGGGAAAGATGAACATCGCCCTGTCCATTGTTTTGCTGCTGACTGTGGTTATCATCCTGAAAAGACAGTTTACCGGATTTGTAGTCAATTTCAACAATCCGAATGAATTGAACAGCATCGATGAATTAATCTATATTGTCTTGCCGTTTTTTCTGTTCGCTGTCTCTAACTGGGCGATCACAACGCTGATGGAAGGGGAAGGGAAATTCCAAGAAATCATCATCGCCGCGGCGTACGCCCTTGTACCGATGATGATAATTTACAGTGTGACCACCGTGATCAGCAACTTTATCACCTGGGAGGAAGCGCCGCTGTTTTTCATGTTGGATTCGCTGGCATTGCTGTGGTTCCTCGGCTTATTGTTTGTAGGAATCATGACGATCCATCAATACTCGGTGGCGAAAACGGTGGCGACGTTCTTTTTAACCGTCGTTGTCATGGGAGTGATCATCTTTTTAGGGCTGCTGTTTTTCAGTTTAATTCAACAGATGGTTGCTTTTGCAGAAACGGTTTACCGGGAAATTGTTTACAGAAGTTAGAAGGGAGGGACTACTGTGGGCACGAAGTTTGAAAAAATAATTGCCGTTATACTGGCGATGTTGCTGATCATAACAACAGGGCAAGCGGCAACGGCGGCTGCTGAAGCAGCTTCATCCGACGAAGCGGCAGTGGATGAGGCTTCTGAACAAGCATCCTCTGAAACGGAGATCGATATTCCCGCAGCGGAGCCCGTTGATATCGCAAGCATGGAAAAAGTGGCAGAAAACGAGTTTTTGCAGCTGTTTGTCGACAGGGAAACGACGGAGGTTGCGGTGAAAGAAACAGCCGGCGGTCATGTCTGGTATTCGAATCCAGCAGACCGCGGAGAGGATACGATTGCCACTGGCGAAAATCGAGGAATGCTGAATTCCCTTGTCGTTGTGTCTTACTTTAATGTCGTTGGACAAACGACGCGCATGGACAGCTACAAGGACAGCGTCATGAAAGAGCAGGTCGAAATCGAAGCGATCACAGACGGAATAAAAATCATGTATTCCTTCGGTGATGCAGCGAAAGGTATCGAACAAATTCCACGTTATATCAGCCGGGAACGGTTTGAAACCATCATCCTCGGCAACATCGAAGACGAAGCTGTTCGGCAGGATATCGCCAAACGCTTTAAATATCTCGAAGAGGAAGAAATTTATGAACGGCGGGATGCTTCCTTCCCGAAAGTCATTCTGGAGCGAACGCTTCAATTATTTGAAGAAATCGGCTATACAGAAGAAGAGCTGGCATATGATAATGCCGAACATGGTGATGAGCCGGAGGAGGAAAGCGGACACCCGTCCTTCCTCGTTCCTCTCTCCATTCAGCTGGACGGGAGAAATTTACTGGTAACCGTCGATGGAAAATCTTTGGAGTTCAATGAAGCGTATCCGCTGAACACCTTGCAAATCATGCCATTCTTCGGCGCAGCAAACGCTCGGACGGAAGGCTATATCTTTGTTCCCGACGGTTCTGGAGCATTGATTGAATTAAACAACGGAAAAGCGGATTATCAAGCTTTCAGCGCACCGGTTTACGGAAAAGATCGGGCAATATCGGAACGAGCGGACTCCCTTGTCAGTGAAAACATCCACCTGCCGGTTTTCGGAATGAAGCAAGGGGAGCACGCCTTTCTGGCAATGATTGAAGAAGGGGACGGCATTGCCTCGATACACGCTGATGTAGCCGGCAGAGTGAACGCCTACAACAGCGTATTCAGCGCCTTCACCATTAAAGAATCGGGAGAAATCACTTTGTCTGGGGGCGATCGTTCAAGCACCGTTTCCATCTTTCAGAAAGGAGAATACGAGCATAACATTTCTATCCGCTACGGGTTTTTGCATGGTGATGATGCCGATTATGCCGGCATGGCCACGCTTTATCAGGATTATTTAACTCAAAAACATAACATGCAGCCGCTGGAAGTAAACAACGGTGACAGCCTGCCGTTTTTCTTGGAACTGACAGGTTCCATATGGAAAAGAAATACATTTCTCGGCATTCCTTACAAACAGCTGGAGCCGCTGACAACCTTCGAGGAAGCGGTGGAAATCCTTGAGGAGCTGGCGGTTGCAGGCATTGACAATATTAAGCTGCGGTATACCGGCTGGTTTAACGGAGGCGTGGATCATAAAGCGCCCACCACCATCAACGTGGACAAAAATATCGGCGGTGAGCAAGGCTTGCTTGAACTTGCTCGCTTCCTTGCCGACCATGATATCGATTTTTACCCTGATGTTGCTTTTATGAAAGTGTACCGGAATTCCCTCAGCTTTCGTCCGTCCAGCGACGCATCCAGGTTTATTACGAGAAAGATAGCGGAGGTGTATCCTTATAACCCGGCCAGCTACCGGCAGGACATCGAAAATCGGACACCATATTATATTTTATCACCGGGAAAATTGCCGGATTATGCAGAGCAATTTTTGGATGATTACCGGAAGCTGAACTTTCAAGGGCTTTCCTTGCGTGACTTAGGAAATGAACTACATTCTGATTTCCGTGAAACAAATGTGGTGGATCGCGAAGAAGCGAAAATGATCGTCAGCAATCAGTTGGAGGAGCTTGCAGCGGATATTCCCGATATCCTGGCCGTCGGAGGAAATGCCATGGTGCTGCCATACGCGAAAACGATTTTACACGCTCCCTTAAGCAGCAGTGAGTTTAACATTACCGACCGCAGCGTTCCGTTCTATCAAATGGTGGTTCGCGGATATCTCGATTATGCGGGCACCCCGATGAACCTGCGGGCTGATCAAAGTGCAAGCACGTTGCTGTTGAAATCATTGGAAACAGGCGCCAGTGTTTACTTTCAATGGTTTTATCAAGGTGCTGCTGCGGTGAAAGATACTGAGTTTGATTATATGTACTCCTCCAATTACCGGTTGTGGCTGGAGGATGCCGCGAAAATATACGCTGAAGTGAATGAAGTGCTGAATCCGGTTCGTACAGAGCCGATTACCGCTCATGAACAATTAGCCGCAGGTGTGTACAAAACGACATACGGGAGCGATTATTCGGTGATCGTCAATTACAATGACAAAGCTGTTGTCATCGACGGTATCGTGATTGACGCGGAAGGCTACACGGTCAGAAAGGGGAATCATTAGATGCTAACAAGAAGAAGCAAAATGTCCCTTGAAGAAAGAAAAGGACTGTGGGGCTGGCTTTTTATCGCTCCCTGGCTTGTCGGATTCACATTGCTGTTCGCCGTGCCGCTGTTTCAATCGGTCCGCTACAGTTTCAGCGAGTTAAGTTTGACTGCCTCTGGATTGCAGCTGGATTATACGGCGCTTGCTAATTACCGCTATTCAGTAATGCAGCACGTTGATTACAACCGGACGCTGGTGGAAGCGGTTGTCAATATGATCGTCAACGTCCCGTTGATCATCATCTTCAGCCTTTTTGTAGCCACGCTGTTGAATCAGAGGTTTAAAGGACGAATGGCCGCACGGGCAATCTTTTTCTTACCGGTTATTTTAGCCTCAGGCGTTATTGCTTCTATTGAAAGCGGCGACTACCTGCAAAGCGCGATGATGGGCGGCGGGGCAGACTCGAATGCAGGCAGTGGTTCAATGCTGAGAAGCTTTGAACTGGAAAAGCTGTTATTGCAGTCGGGAATGAACGAATTTTTCGTCGTTTATCTTACCGGCGCGGTGGATCGTATATACGAAATTGTCAGCGCATCAGGTGTTCAAATCATTATTTTTCTTGCCGGGCTGCAGTCGATTGCTCCCCAGCTGTACGAAGCGTCAAAAATCGAAGGGGCTACCGGCTACGAAGCGTTCTGGAAAATTACCTTTCCGATGATCAGCCCATTAATTTTAACAAATGTTATCTACACGGTCATCGATTCGTTTACCAATAACGACATGACCATGCTGATTCAGGAAACGGCATTCCAGCAGTTTAATTTCGGCCTGAGCGCCGCCATGTCATGGATGTACTTTCTTATCATCGCGGTGATCTTGTTTATTACTACTTACTTGATATCGAAAAAAGTATTTTACCAGTAAAACAGCGTTCAGACTGAAAGATTGCTAGTACAAGGAGGAGAGAATCCATGGCAGTTTCCGCGGATAATGCCGTACATCGACACAAGACAGTGCCGGAAATGAAGAGGGGGAAAAAAAAGCACCTCACTCTCGACAAGCTGAAATCATCGACGTGGATAATAGTGAGAACCGTATTGATTATCGGCCTGTCCTATATTATTTTGTACCCGATTCTTCTAAAAATATCGATTGCATTCAAGCATAAAACAGATATTTATGATCCGACGGTGATGCTGATTCCAAGAAATGTCACCTTGGAAAACTTTCAGTATGTAATGGAAACAATGAACTATTTCAAGGTGGTTTGGAATTCGTTTGTGCTTTCCGGAAGTACGATGCTTCTGACAACCGCTGCTTGCGCACTTGCCGGATACGGCTTTGCCCGCTTTACGTTTAAAGGAAGAAACGTGCTGTTCGCTTTAGTGATCTTAACGATACTGGTTCCGCCGCAAACCATCATGGTTCCGACATACATTAATTACCGCGACTTCGATTTTTTCGGGATCATCGGCTTATTCAACAACGGCAGCGGTATCAACCTAATCGGCTCTTACTGGCCGTTTATGATTTCTTCGGTAACAGGAATGGGGGTGAAGGCCGGGTTGTTCATTTTTATCTTCCGCCAGTTTTTTAAAGGTTTCCCAAAGGAAATCGAAGAAGCCGCCCTTGTGGATGGCGCCGGGGTATTTAAAACCTTTTTCCGGATCATGCTGCCGAACGCTGTTCCGGCAATCATCACTGTGATGCTGTTTTCATTCGTCTGGCAGTGGAATGACGTTTTTTTTACAACGATGTTTCTGGACAATGCTAGCGTCATGTCTACGCAACTGCAAACGGTGGGGGCCACGATTGCCCATAAGCTGTCAACAAGCGTAGGCGGCGGCGTAGGAGCGGTTGATCCATTTTATGTCTCCATGCTTGTGAACACAAGTATATTGTTGGCGATTCTGCCATTGATTATCTTATATTTATTCGTCCAGAGACATTTTGTCGAAAGCGTGGAAAGAACGGGAATTGTCGGGTAGCAGGGAGTTTCGAATTATTGCTAACAAGATACGATGAGGGCTGACCGGCCGCGCGGCTGTTCAGCCCTCAATAATGAGGAGAGGACGCAATGAAGGATATTTTTGTTAAAGGATTTACTTATGGGTGGAATTCAAGCCGCGGATCGTACCGGACAAAACAAGCGGTCGAATCATTGAAAAAGCTGAAAGAAACCGGCAGCGAGTGGATTGCCCTAGCGTTTTATACGTATCAGGAAACGTATTCGGCTACAGAAATCACCTTCGATTATGGCTACACAATAACGGACAGGGACATTGCCTTTGCCGTGAAGCAGGCAAAGCTTCATGGACTGAAGATTTGCTTAAAGCCGGTGGTCAACTGTAAGGACGGTATTTGGAGAGCGCGCATCGGCTTTCCGGAAGAAGCTGATTTTTATTGGGAGAAATGGTTTCGCTCGTATACAGCCTTCCTTTTGCACTATGCGGAACTTGCAGAAGAACTGGGTTGTGAAATGCTGTGCATCGGCTGCGAAATGATCGGAACCGAGTCAAGAACCGAACAGTGGTCAGCGCTGATTGACAACGTGCGGAAAGTGTATCACGGACCAATTACCTATAATGCAAACCACGGAAAGGAAGACGGGATTGCCTGGCTCGACAAACTGGATATCATTGGAACAAGCGCCTATTATCCGGTAGCGAACGAACCTGGTACCGGAGAAGAAACGATGATGGAAAACTGGGAAAAAGTGAAAGAAAAGCTGGCTATTTTGCATGAAAGATTTCAAAAACCGATCCTCTTCGTTGAGATCGGCTGTCGGAGCGCATCAGGCTGTGCAACAATGCCATGGGATTTCACACATACGGATTTGCCGTTCAGCGAAGAAGAACAGGCGGATTTTTACAGCTCTGTAATGAAAGTATTCTGGAACGAACCTTGGTTTGCCGGCTTTTTTTGGTGGGACTGGAGTACGGAGCTTTATCCAGCGGAGAAGGCTAAAACGAATACAGGCTTTGATATATACGGAAAAAAGGCAGAGCAAGTTGTCAAACAGTGGTACAAAAAGCCGGTTATTCAAAAAGATCGATTTCATTGCAAGCATTGATGAGCTTGAGTGAGCCTGAGCCCGGTCCATTTGAACCGTAACAGCGAACTGCCGAAACAGGAACGAATCTGGACTATTCCTGTTTCAGCTCCGCCACTTTCTTAAAGCTCCGATGACACATCAGAAAAACAAGATAGGCGGTGATGCTGAAAACAAAGATAAAGGATACCGGGATGAAAAAAACGAGGAGAATCATTGCGCTAACAAGCAACAACGAAACAATTGTCGTCGGAAAAAACATGACGGAATAGAAAAAAGCATTTTTCACGATGCCTTTCATGGAGAGACGGTAATGTACCATAACAGGAAATAAATAAACGAGAACAAAGGCTGCGATCAATCCTAAAACAAACAGCAGCGACATGACAAGGACACTCATGACAGCTTCTAATTCATCAATAATGAAAAAGTCGATGACAAAAACAACCGCAAACACAAAAAATAACATCCCAAATAGAAAGCTTTGTTTAAAATTCTCTTTGAAATGCGACAGGAAAGGGCGGAAAATCCCGTTTTCCTTTTTTGCCGTCCAATCTCTGACGACCCCGAACATCGCCGCCGTCGCCGGGAAAAGTGTAACAAGCGGCAGAGAAGCTGTCAGCCAAAGTAAATTTAGCAGAAAGAAATTTGAAATCGTTTCCAAAATGCCGTAAAACCTTGAATTTATCAATTTCATCGCGTCCCCATCATCTCATCAAATTATTTATAGAGGATGTTCAAAAAAGTCCGGGAAACAGCGCCTGCGAATCTCTTCGTTGCCTTGTCTCTGTGCTGCTCACGTACGTGCTGTGTACGCTCCGCTGCTCGCGACTGCGGCGCCTCGACCTTCTTGCCGCTGTTATGTCCTCCTTTTTGAACTCACACTTTATAGAGGATGTTCAAAAAAGTCCGGGAAACAGCGCCTGCGAATCTCTTCGTTGCCTTGTCTCTGTGCTGCTCACGTACGTGCTGTGTACGCTCCGCTGCTCGCGACTGCGGCGCCTCGACCTTCTTGCCGCTGT
>NZ_FNPI01000006.1 GCF_900107275.1 Evansella caseinilytica
ATTCCCTTTTTTCATAAGCTAACAAAACTTCATGTTTAAATGCTTCCGAAAACTTACTATTTGGCATAGAAAATACTCCCCCAAAGTAAACAGATTTTTATTTTTTAATCTGTCTACCTTTAGGGGAGCATATCACATTTTTGGTCAGTTTTTTCTATTATGGAGGATGTTTAAAGAGTTCGGGAAACATTGCCCGCGAGCATCTTCGTTACGGTGTCTCTCTATTGCCCCCGCCAGCTGCCACTGAAACTTTTTGTCGCTAATAAGCGCTTTTTGAGCAAGCTCTATACGATTTATTTGGCGGAAGAAATTCTACCATGTAGTTTTGAGGAGTTGTTAAGTAGGTCCTAGCAACTATATTTGTTTTGTCGGCTAGGAACTAAGAATCAACTTTCAATATTTGGTAGAATCATTAGTACGATCGTGCTAAAATGTAATTAGATTTAAAAAATAGAATTACATACCAAATGAGGGAATTGAATGTCAAGCAGAATAATTGATAAGGATATGAACCGTAAACAGTCGCTCATTGAGAGGGCAGTTGACTATATTTTTAAGCACGGATATACGAATGCCACGGTTGGAAATATAGCGAAGCATGCTGGCGTGAGCAAAGGGATTATCACCTATTATTTTCCTAAGAAAAACGACATGATGGATGAAATAGTCGATGATTTGTACGCGAAAGGTGCCGATTTTATGTCGGTTTATTGGAAGGAGGACGATCCCGCGCCGAAAATGCTGGAGGATTACATTCGTTCCTCCTTGCACTTTGCGATGTTCAATAAAAAGCAAGTGAACGTCGTTACACAAATTTTTTCAAATTGCCGCAATGAGGACGGACGATTACGGTATGAAAATGTAGAACCTATGTATGAACCATTCATTCATCTATTTCAAAAAGGCCAGAAAGATCATGATTTTTGGGGTTTTTCACCAAAATTGATGGCGATGATTTTACGATGGGTGACAGACCATATGGCAATTTATCTGACAAAGAAAGAAAAGTCGAGCAGCTTGGAACAAGAGATAGACGAGGTTGTACGTTTATTTTTAAAAGCAACGGAAAACGATTGATTAAAAAAGTGGAAGGAGTTTGATTTATGAAGGATAGGAAGAATTGGAACCAACCAACGACTGACCGTAATGGAAGTTCAAATGGAACTGTTTTACCAAACCAGCGCTTAGTGGCACCGGACTTAGCTCGCGGATTTATGCTTCTGCTTATTGTCCTTACCCATGCTCCGCTGCTGCTATTCGGCTTTCCCGACGTTGGGATCATGAGTCGTCCGGAAGCAGTCACGAACCTTGACAGAGTGATTAACTTTATCGCCCACTTATTCGTCGACAATCGTGCCCGACCTATGTTTGCCGTCTTGTTCGGCTTTGGTCTTGCCATGATCTTAGAACGACAGCTTGCTTCAGGGAATACGGAAAAAAAAGCGAAACAATTGTTATACCGTCGGGCTTGGCTCTTAGTCCTTTTTGGATTTGTCAATTCAGTAATAATTGGTGGACAGGATATTCTTGCGATTTATGGGGTTGGTGGACTAATGATTGGAGGGCTGTTGTTCCGGTCGAACCGAGTGTTGGAGAAAACGATCTTTTGGATGACCTTGTTCTTTCTTGTCATCATGCCGTTTGTATGGATTGGCTTTGCCTACTCAGGCGGAATCAGTCATTTCCCATCGGCGACGGATCGGTACGTCGATATCCTGCTCGATAGACTGAGTTCCTTTCCTTTCATCCCAATAAGCCATTTCATCATTCCGGTTTTGCTGCCGATAGTTGTTGGGGTGTGGATGGCACGTAAAAACCTGTTGACGAAGGCGCAACTTTATCGTAATCAACTGCGGCGCATCGCGGTTGTTGGTATAGCAATCGCAGTTGTCGGTGGTCTCCCTCTCGCAATTGTTGGCGCACTATCGTTAGAACTAAGTCCAACTGTCACCGGCTTGGTTCAAGCGGTCCATATTATGACTGGTATCGCTGGCGGTTGTGCGTATGCGGCGTTATTCGGACTGCTTGGTATAAAGCTTAAATGTTCGACGCTGGCCATTCGGGCTTTAGTAGCGTTAGGGAAGCGGTCGCTTACCTTTTATGTCTTCAATGAAGCAATGTTAGTTGTTCTTCTGTCTCCGGTGGCGTTAGGTCTGGGGGGACGGCTGAATAGCACAGGAGCGGCAGTCGTTGCAATTCTCGTCTGGCTAATTGCGGTTGGATTTGCATTTTTGTTGGAGAAGATGAACATGCGCGGTCCACTCGAAGTTTTATTTCGTTGGCTATTGAATCGAAAAGCGACAACGGGAAGATTAGCAGAAAAACAGGCTTGATTTGTTTCTGAATGCTCTTTTTAAAAAAGAATTATTGGCCCGGAAACCAAGTGGAAGCTAGATTTACAGGCCTATAGCAACAAAGTCTACGAAAAGAGCTATTTTGAAGTATTGTTGCTTCCGTTCAAGTCGTTAATATAGCCATTGACCATCAGCGGTCTTATTAATTTCAGAAAAATAAGGAGAAAGAAATTGAAAGAGATAAATCAACAGGGAGCTTCCTGCAAGTAAATAAGCATGACTAAAACTTAGTATTGGATCATTTCTTGATAGTCTGTTTTCGACGAAGAACTGTGGTGCGAACCCCAAGCGCACATCAAATCCCTTGAAGGTTCGCACCTGTTGATACGACTAGGTTTCTAAGGATATGTATAGCGAAAAATGCCAAATTGTAGTAATCTAAAAACAAGTTCGCACTTTTGCCCTCCGGAACCCTTGAGGGGCAAGGCCCCAAACCAGGCGCCGTCGCACTCTTCATGAGTGCGTGGATTGAAATAAGTCAGTGCGTCCACAGTGCGTATTATAACGGAGTCGCACTCTTCATGAGTGCGTGGATTGAAAAAATCATCGTGTCATAATGGAATGTCTCGAAAGCGTCGGATTCGGGCGGGAAGAGAACTGAAAGAGCTGAGAAGTGTCCCGAAAGTGCAGGATTCGGGACAGAAGGAGAGCGTTGGAACTGGCTAGTGTCTCGAAAGTCCCAGGTTCGGGACAGGTGAAACAGCAAACGAGTCAAGTCCAGATTAATGTGTAAAAGTGTAGTTACAATGATATCAACGGCAAAAGCACAAACTAAGTAAAGTGATCTGCATGTATTTCGGCTTTATATGGAGAGGCGGGTATGAGAGCCTGGTATGGTTAGCCAGGATGGGTGTCCCGCAAGCTCCTTTTGAGACATCTCCATCATGGCTTGTGAAGTAATGATGTCAGCTCTTCAGAAGTAGTCGCACTCCAAACAAGTCATGGACTTTGGGAGTTGAACCCGCTATTTGTTTACGGAAAACTCCTGCTTTGCCACATGTAAAAATGCTTTTACCGCCGGCGAGGCTTCCGATAATGACGGGCAGGCTAAAGCAATGTAACGCCAGCTTGAGAGCTCAAGATATCCGATTTCAATCTCTGCCTGCGTTTTTAAAAATAGCTCCGGCCCAATCGTAATTCCCAAGCCTTCCTTTACCATATTGGCAATCGTGTTACAATCGTGTACTTCAAATCGCGTACAGGGGCTGGCTTTCGCCTGGCGAAAAATATCTTCCACATGCTGTTGATACATCCCTTTTGGCATGATAAAAGGCTCGTTTTTAATATCGTCGATCCCAATGAGCGGTTGTTTATGTAGCTTGTGATTCGGTGAAAAGCCAACAACCATTTCATCCCTTGTTAAAGGAACGGTATAGTAGGGGAGATCCGCTTCTGATTGAACGATAAATCCCACATCAATAACCCCCGTGTCAAGCCATTCCATGATTTCTTCATAGCTTCCTTCAAAAAAAGAGAACGCAATCTTTGGGTGTTTTTTCTGAAATTTCGCGAGAATTTTCGGCAAGAGACAGGAGGAGGCGCTCGCAAATGTGCCTGTTCGAATGGTGCCTCTTTCCAGGTTGGCAGCCAATGCCAGCTCCTGATTGATTTTTTCCATGCGATTTAAAATTTCTCGGATATGAACAAGGGTGTTTTGGCCGATTTCTGTTAAGAGAAGGCCTTTTCGACGGTCGCGTATTAGCAGCTTGGTGCCCCATTCGGTCTCAAGACTTGCGATTGCATGACTAACGGCAGACTGTGTCATATTTAGCTCTTCGGCTGCTTTTGTGAAACTCCCGAGATCCACTACTTTCGTAAAAACCTCAAAGCGGGCAATGGTCATGAGTAAATGCTCATCTCCTTTATGAAAAACATCAATTTTACTTATGGTATCACAGCTTCTAAGATAGGAACAAGGAATCTTATTGAATGAGGAGAGGTAAAACATGAATCGCGTGACGATCTATTTATTAGCATTCGGTGCATTTGTTACGGGAACGGCAGAATTTGTCGTATCAGGAATATTAGAAATAATTGCGGATGATTTAGATGTATCCATTTCATTAGCAGGTCAGCTTATCACTATGTATTCGCTGTCGTATGCATTGGGGGCGCTCGTGCTGGTGATGTTGACGGCAACGTTTGAGCGAAAGAAGGTGTTGCTCTTTTCGCTGGCGATTTTCATTGCCGGAAATGTGATTGCTTTTTTTAGTTCCACGTATCTTTTCCTGCTGGTATCGCGGATCGTGATGGCCATGAGTGGTGGTTTATACATAGTGGTTGCCACGAATTATGCCGCACAACTGGCTAGCCCGGAAAAACGAGGCAGTGCTATGGCAACAGTGATTACAGGATTCACCGTTTCTTTAGTATTAGGCGTCCCTGTTGGAACATTCGTTTCCGCTTTTATTGATTGGCGCTATGTCTATCTGTTTATTGCGCTGGTGACGGTTGTGAACCTGTACTTCCTTTATTTGCGGGTGCCAAAAATGAAAGGAAATCCTGCTACTCCGTTAAGGCAGCAGTTGCTTATTTTGAAAGATAGAAAACTAGTTAGTGGACTTATGACGACCATTTTTTGGATTTTGGGCTATACAATGGTCTTTGCTTACATTGCACCATTTTTAAGCGAAGGTGCGGGTTTTTCCATCGAAAAAATTAGTACCGCGTTATTTGTCCTTGGTGTTTTTGCCTTTATTGGCTCGCGCTTCGGCGGGTTTGCTGTGGACAAATGGGGACCGAAACGAACGATCATCATCAGTTTGCTTCTCCATGCGGCGGCATTATTTCTGTTAACCTTCACCATTCAGTCAACGGTTGCTGTCTTGATCACAATGATGATGTGGGGAGTGGCGGCTTGGACGACAACGCCGGCGAAGCAATTTTATCTTATTTCCCTGAAACCGGGTTCTTCTGAAATCGTGCTTAGCTTTAATACCGCGTTAATGAATGTTGGTATGACGATTGGCGCGGGTCTCGGTGGAGTCATCATACAATACACGTCGATTTTACACATCAGCTGGATAAGTGGATTTATGGTCCTTCTTGCATTAGGAGCGATTCTGTTCTCATTTCAAGCGAATGAGCAGAGAGTGAAAACAGAGGGAAAAATCAGCTGTTGAAATCTAGATAAGAAGAAAATTGGATTGCTTTATTCATTCGCGGATGATATCGGAGGATATGCAAGTTTTCATAGAAATTCATAAAACCGCGCATTCTGTTGGAGGGAATCATCAAATCGCGGTACGATTAATATAGATCAATGGAAAGGGAGAGTGATCCAATGAGCAAGTACCTTGTTGAGCAGTTAAAGGTTGTCCGGAATCAGATGATTGAATATGTACAAACAATTCCTCAAGAGCAATGGGAGGTGATTCCCGCAGGGCTAAACAACAACACTAAGTGGAATGTGGGGCATATGTACATTATTTCAGAACGGCTGGCGTTTCAACTGCCCGGTGAAAAAATTCATATACCGGAGCATTTCCCGGAGTTATTTAATCCGCGGACCTCTCCAGAGAACTGGCATGTTGAACCGCCTGCGAAAGATGAATTAATCGGCTTATTAAAAGAACAGGCGATAAGGTTGGAAGCATTATTAGCCAAAATCGAAGAGCCGCTGAAGAAGCCTTATCAAACGTCGACGGGGTTTAAAATGGCAACGGTGGCTGAATGCTTAAGCTTTAATCTCTTTCATGAAGGAATGCATTTTGCTGCAATCAAAAACATTAAGCAACTACTGGCGGCTGCTGAATCATAGGTTACCAGGGGTTTCGCCAAGTGCCTGGGAAGCGGAAGCCGATTGGAGGGGGATGACCTTTCTTTTGATAAACGGATAGTATCTGGTCATCAATAGTGGTGCGGGCAAGGAAGAAAAATCGAAGGCGATCGTTGACCGAAGGATTGCTGTTGAAGGTAGATGTCCGTGGTGCGAACCCCAAGCGCACATCAAATCCCTGGGAGGTTCGCACCTGTTGATATGACTGGGTTTCTGGAGAAATGTATAGCGAAAAATGACAAATTGTAGTAATCTAAAAACAGGTTCGCACTTTTGCCCTCTTGAAGCCTTGTAGGGCAAGGCTCCGCGTGCGGCGCTGTCGCACTCTACATGAGTGCGTGGATTGAAATTTGTATTTAACGGTGTCGTTTTATTCCCTTTTCCGTCGCACTCTACATGAGTGCGTGGATTGAAATCGTTATGTCATCAACCAACTCACTTGCAAGCTTGTCGCACTCTACATGAGTGCGTGGATTGAAATTAGGACGTCCTGTGTGCCGCCTGCTGGGATGTTGTCGCACTCTACATGAGTGCGTGGATTGAAATGCTTTCAGGTGCTCGAAAGCTTTATTAATGTCTGTCGCACTCTACATGAGTGCGTGGATTGAAATCGTTGGAAAATGTGCAATAAATTCTGGTTCTAGGTCGCACTCTACATGAGTGCGTGGATTGAAATGTAAAATCCTTTGTCGTTCAATTCACGTATGATCATGTCGCACTCTACATGAGTGCGTGGATTGAAATGCACCGTACGCATAGGGGGTGCTTATTTAAAAAAGTCGCACTCTACATGAGTGCGTGGATTGAAATTTTTTCTGCCCGGTTTACCCGCACCCCCTACGGTAGTCGCACTCTACATGAGTGCGTGGATTGAAATCCTCTATCATTTCTGCTTCACCCACCAGCTCGCTTGTCGCACTCTACATGAGTGCGTGGATTGAAATTCGAACTAGAAAAAGAGGTTAATAAACTAAAAAAGTCGCACTCTACATGAGTGCGTGGATTGAAATTTATCAATGCTGAAACGTTAAAGAATCCATACAGGTCGCACTCTACATGAGTGCGTGGATTGAAATCACAACGTAATCAGCCAAGTTTGGCTGCTCAAGCGTCGCACTCTACATGAGTGCGTGGATTGAAATTTTTTAGGCTTAGTTGGGATTAAAATCGTTTCAACGTCGCACTCTACATGAGTGCGAATCGAATTGAAATGCGCCATGAAGAAAAACGAGACATACTCCTCATCTAATAAACAGGTGAGGAGTGTTTGTTGTCCCGCCGTTCCTGTAGATTTGATGGAATCCCCCTGCTGCAACAGCCTTTTTTTGTATAACTACTTTACCTGTCGTAGTAGTTATGTTACAGTGGGATTACTACGACAGACGAAGTACGACTATCGCAGTAACATCTCCTCCTTTTTACTGAATCGCAATGGAGGACTGCGCCAGCCGTATCACGATAGACAAACACGACAGCAATGCTTCCCGCACCACTTAAAAAGGCAGTAATTCCGCTAAAGGCACAGGCACTGGCAATGGGAACGCACCAATTACTCGCTTAAAAAAACAGCACGTTTTCATCTATCCCATTGCATTGAAATGACGAACCCTCTCTAATGCAGTAATCGCCGCGGAAGGAAGGAGAATATGATTGATCAGCAGTGATGTCATTCGAGGTTATAATGATACGATTATTCTTTATTTGCTGTTGGAGAACGAGTCCTACGGCTATGAAATATCGAAGAAGATAAAAGAGCTCTCTGGTGAAAAATACATTATTAAGGAAACAACGCTTTATTCAGCATTCAATCGGCTGCTGAAAAACGGCTATATTGAATCCTTTTATAAGGAGGAAACATTCGGTAAAAGACGTACCTACTACAGAATAACCGGTGAAGGAAGGCACTATTATAAGGAAAAATGCAGAGAGTGGGCGCTAACGAAGGAAGTTATCAGTCGATTTGTGAAGGAGGATTTATAAATGGAGACGATTAGGAACTATTTAAATAATATGTTTGCAACGTTGCCGAAAACAGCGGAAGTCATGAGGTTGAAGGAAGATTTATTGGTCAATATGGAAGACAAATATCATGAGTTGATAAATGCCGGCAAGTCGGAGAATGAAGCTATCGGAATCGTCATTTCTGAATTTGGAAATCTTGATGAACTGATAAAGGAGCTTGATATCGAAACGGACGAGGGAAAGAAAACAGGGAATCTTCCTGTTATTACCAGAGAAGAAACAGACATTTACCTGGAGGATAATATTAGGAACAGCAAACTGATCGGTTTCGGCGTGCTGTTGTGTATCCTTGGCAGTGCTGCTTTAATAGTTATTATCCAACTGGCTGCAGACGGCTTCATTCCCGGCGTGTCGGAGGATTCAGGCGCGCTCATCGGCGTCGGCATCGTCTTGTTGTTTGTGGCTATCGCTGTTGCCATGTTTATATATACAGGAACGCTGATGGAAAAATACAGGTATCTAAAAGACGGATTTGTGCTTCCTGTGGATATAAGGGCAATGCTGGAAAAAGAAAATGCTGCCTTTCAAAACACATATAACGTATCAGTCATCATCGCGGTATTCTTATGTATTGTGTCGCCGCTGCCGCTGTTTATCGCTTCCGCCATCAGTGATAACGCGGAAAATTACGGGGTAGCGTTCTTGTTGCTGCTTGTATCCATTGCTGTGTATATGTTTATCTTTTTTGGCGGAATAAAAGAAAGTTATAAAAGGTTGTTAAAAAACGGTTAAGAAGTTGACAGCTTTAAGATGCTTACAATTTTAGCTGACAAAGTTCAACGAATTTAAGCAAACGTTTAATTAAAAGTGTTTGTTCAAAAAGATTGCTTTTCATCTTTTTGAACAACACGATGCAATGAGTGGAGCCGATGCATTCTTTTCATTCCGGCTGTAAGTGGTTTTCTCAGAACCAGGATGGTGACATTCCGCCGTTGCTCACAAATGTAACCTGACTGTGCTTCATCGAGTTAATTTGCGTCGAGTAATCCAGACGCAGGACGTGAGTGGTACTTAAGCGAAATTGGAGGATGGTGACATTCCGCCGTTGCTCACAAATGCAACCTGACTGTGCTTCATCGAATCAATTTGCGTCATGCAACCGCAGGCGCAGAACCTGAGCGATTCTTAGGCGGAATTGGACGCATCGAGCGGACCATTGCCTTTTGAACAGGCTCTAAAAAATCCGGCTGAGAAATTACCGGGTGATGAGCAAAAAAAAGGACACCGCTGCTGCTGCATTCAATCTGTTGCAGCAGCCAGCGTCTTTTGCTGCATCTGCATGACGCAGATCAAGGTTATCACCCTCTCTTTTTTTCCTCGCGCAAGGAAGCAGCGTGTCGGCTCCCGACAACGAAAATTTGCGACCAATCCCCAAATTAAAGGTTCATTAAAGGAAAACGAATTACAATAAAGCTGGCGGACGATTTGCATATGATGGCTGTGAAGCGCGGAGTGTTTTTTGCCGGAGCCGATTGGCAATAATAGCTCCTGTTACCGAAAAAACTCTGGAAGGCCCATATCGAAACATGTTTATCCGTGATGGGGGCGGTGCTGAGGAAAATGAATTTTACCGGGTTGTCATGCCGCTTGTTCGAATGGTTGATGAGTGCGTGTTCCAAAAAACGTTTTCTCTTTAAAAACAGGCGCTTCAAAAAAGCCGATAAACAGCCGGCGCCAGTCCTTGATAGGCTGAAGATACTCGAATGTTTTCCGCTGTCAACAAGTTGCCGCGGAATCCGCAATCTAATAACGGTGAGGTGTGCGAAATGAGAGTGTTACTGGTCGAAGATGAGCGCCGCATGGCCGAGGCGATCGGACAAGTCCTGAAAAAGAATAACTACAGTGTTGATCTGGCGCATGACGGTGAGTACGGCCTTGATTGTGCCCTTTCCGGCATTTATGATATGATCGTTCTTGATATTATGCTGCCGAAGCTGGACGGAATCAGTCTTCTGATGGAGCTACGACAGCACCGGATTTTTACGCCCGTTATCCTGCTTACGGCAAAAGGCGAGACAGAGGATAAGGTGCGGGGACTTGACAGCGGTGCCGATGATTATTTGGCAAAGCCGTTTCAGACAGAAGAATTGCTGGCGAGAATGCGTGCGCTCGGCCGACGGCAAGGTGAATTGCTTCACGAAAATATTTTACGCTACGGGGACATTGAGCTGAATCCACATACGCTTGACTTGAAGTGTCGTGAAAAATCGTTTCGTTTAACCTTGAAAGAGGCGCAGTTGCTGGAGCTTCTTTTAAAACATAGCGGGATGATTCTGCCGACGGCTACGATTATTGAAAAGCTGTGGGGTTTTGAAACGGATACGGAAGACAGGCATGTGCAAGTTTACGTGTCTTTTTTGCGCAAGAAGCTGGTACAGCTTGAATCTGCCGTGAAGATCAAGTCTGTACGGGGAAAAGGGTATGTCCTTGCTGTCGCGGGAGTTGGAATAAACGATGTTTAAGAAACTGCGGAATAGATTGCTTTTGCTTAATATGATAGTCATTTCCATCGTTATGATTGCGGCTTTTGCAGTCATTTATTTTATCACATACACGAATATTCAGAAGGAAAATGAAAGCAAGCTGGAATCGATCCCGACGGTAGCGCGATTATATGAGATAGGGATCATGCAATCTCGGAGAAATATTTCCCTTGTAAGGATTCCGGTTGATTATTCGCTGTCCTTTTCCATTTTACTCGACAGCGAAGGCCAAGTGGTTGAGGTTGTGTCGTTTATTGACATGCCGGATAATGTTTATTCTCAAATTGCAGAAAGAACATGGAATCCGGATAAAAAAGACGGCACAGTTTCATTCGAAAACAGAAAATGGCTATACCGTATTTCAGATTTAAACAGCAAAGTGGTTATCATCGGCAACGAGCAACAAGCGTTATTTCCTGACAATGTGCATTATAAAATCGATTTTCTCGATATTACTGATTCCAGTAAAACCTTGACCCAACTGTTAATCACGTTTGTGATTGTCGGAATGGTCGTCTTAATTATTTTTTTCGGTGTCAGCTTTCACTTTGCCAACCGTTCTATACGCCCGATAGAAGAGAACTGGCAAAAGCAAAAGCAGTTTGTCGCCGATGCTTCCCATGAGCTGAAAACACCGCTTGCCATTATCAGTGCCAACACGGATGCATTGCTGGCAAACAGGGAAGAATCAGTAAACAGTCAGAAAAAATGGATTGATTATATCCAATCGGAAACAGGGCGCATGGGGAAGCTGGTGAACGATATGCTGTACCTTGCGAAAGTCGAGGATACTCGGGAAAATCAAAGCCCGTTTGATATCAGCAATACCGTTATGGATGTGATCGCTTCGATGGAAGCCGTCGTTTTTGAAAAAGGAATCCGCCTGACGCAGACAATCGAGCGCGGCGTAATCGTTAAAGGAGATGGAGAAAAAATAAAGCAGGCCGTCCTGATCCTGCTCGATAATGCTGTCAAATATACGGATAATGGCGGAACAGTAGCCATTCGCTTGAAAACTGCGAAAAGTCATGCGGTGTTTTCCGTTGAAAACAGCGGTGAACCGATACCGGAAGATAAATTGCCGAAAATATTTGACCGCTTTTACCGCAGTGATCCATCAAGATCGCAGGAAACCGGCGGGTTTGGTCTCGGATTGGCGATTGCCAAAACGATTATCGAACGCTCCGGCGGCAGTATTCATGCAAAAACTACGAATAACAGCACGATATTCACTTTTGAATTGAAAATCAGTTGAAGCGCAAACAGCAAGCAAGCCTCCGGGAAACCGGAGGCTTGCTTGCATTGTATTGTGTTCCAAAACGCGAAAGTCGGTTCGGCGAAAAACGAGTGGATACAGACGGAAAAATGCTGAAAAACGACGGGATAATCGGCAGAAACGACGGAATTCCATTCAAATTAGACGGAATGACAGTACAAAATGACGGGATTATTGCCAACATAGACGTGATTATCATCTTAAACGGAGGAATTATCATCGAATCCAGCAGATTCCTTCCATTTTAGACGGAATTCCTCCGGTCCGTCCCGACGGAATTCCAGCTGAAAACGGCAGGAATTCATACGGAATCAACGGGAAAAATCACAAATTCCAATGCCAGCTCAGCTCAACCCGCCGGGAACAAATATCCGAACTAGCTGCGGAGCTCTCGCCAAGCAACGAAACAAAGTTGGGCTGACCATTTCTCAAACCAGGTTGCCGAGCCTGCAGACAGTAACGAACAGGAATGGATCGTGCCTGTTCCAGACTCCCAGCCGCAGCTCGATGAGAAGAAGTCGAGTTTTTTATCGATTTTTCTTATAGGGTATAAGCCCCTTCCCTCTAAGCGTTAGCGTAGACGGGATTTTAAATCATGTGGAGTAGAGTCTCCACCTGATTCCCCGAAGTTTCTGCTTGCTGAAACGAATTCACTTGGCCCATGCCATTAAAGGTTCATTAAAGGTTTGGCGCTTATACTTGTGATTGTACAAGCGAGGACCCCTCCTAAACATTTGAGGTTGTACACAAGAAAATCCAGAGTCAAAGGAGAGAACAAAGGATGTACATTTTACAAAACGCCTTTCGTAATATCCTTCGTAACAGGGGGAGAAATATGTTAATTGGTGCGATCGTTTTTGTCATCATCATTGCCTCGGTTGTGGCGCTGATGATTAACAACACTGCCGACGGTGTTATTGATGATTATAAAGACCGGTTTGCCGCGGAGGTCAGTCTTGTACCCGATATGCAGAAATTACGTGAACAGCTGATGGAAGAAAGTACGGACGGTTCGGTGCGGATGACGAGACCTATTATACCAGCCGAACAGTATATTGTTTTCGGTGAGTCCGACTACTTGCAAGGGAGCATTTATACCGCGGCTGTCGGAGTGAACAATGACGACTTGACGGCAGTGGATGGACACCTTGGCGGAGGCACTAATCGCAGGGGAGGCAGTATGGGCGGAGGCGGCAGCTTTCAACCGACACTTTTCCTGATGAAGCTGCTCGGAAATGAGTTTGATGACTTTACCGACGGGCTTCGTGAAATAGCGGAAGGGCGCATGCCTGAAAATGAAAACGAAGCAATCGTCAGTACGGACCTCGCTGAATTAAACGAGCTGTCCATCGGCGACACGCTGACGTTCGAATCGGAACTCTTGGATGACGAAGGAGAACCGCATGAGATCGAATACACCATTACCATTGTCGGCACCTACTACGATGCTACCGATGAATATGCGGAAGGTATTCAGCAAAATGCTTTTACAAACCGCCGAAATGAAATTTTAACAGGCTATGATACCGTCGTTTCTGCCTTTATACCGGATCATAGCGGCATTGACATCAACGCCACTTATTTTTTGGAGAATCCCGACTATCTTGAGGCGTTCGCGGAAGAAGTTTATGGAAAAGGGCTGGATTCCATTTTTGACGTGACAACCGATGAAGCCAGCTACAATAAAATCGTTGGTCCCGTCGAAGGATTGAAAAGCATCTCGCTGACATTTATGATTATCGTCTTGATTTTTGGCGGCACGATCATTGCCCTGCTATCATCCATCGCTATTCGGGAACGCAAGTATGAAATTGGTGTGCTGCGGGCGATGGGGATGAAAAAACAGCAAGTGGCGTTTGGGTTGTGGTCGGAAATGCTGCTAATCACTTGCTTCTGTTTGGTGGTTGGTATTGGCGCCGGCATGATGGTTGCGCAGCCTGTTACGGATATGCTGCTTGAGCACCAGATTGAGGCGGCGGAAGCTTCTGTTTCCCAAACATCCGGTCCAATGATAATGGGAATGGGCGCTGTGCCGGCGAATTCAGACGCAGAGCCTCTTGAAAATATCGATATTTCACTTGGGCTGATAACGATTCTGCAAATTATCGGAATCGCTTTGGTGCTTGCATCCTTGGCAGGGATTGTCTCCATCAGCAAAATCACCAAATACGAGCCGATCAAAATATTGATGGAAAGAAATTAAGGAGGTTGTTGCTAATGAGTGTATTAGTGTTAAACGAGGTGTCGTATCGTTACGAAGGAACAAAAAAAGCTGTTTTAAAGGACATCAGTTTGTCTTTCGACAATGGGAAAGTATATACCATCGTTGGCAAATCTGGCTCAGGGAAATCGACATTGCTGTCTTTGATCGCCGGGTTGGACGTCTGTGGAACGGGCGAGATACTGTATGGCGGTTCCGACTTAAAAAAGCTCGATCGGGACAACTATCGTGCGAAAAGTATCGGTGTTATTTTTCAAAGCTTTAATTTGCTTACAAATGCAACAGCAGTGGAAAATATTGTTCTTTCGATGCACATCAGCGGAAGGAAGGAAAAGGACAAAAAAATGTTTGCTTATGAGCTGTTGGAGAAGGTCGGTATTGACAAGGAAACAGCAGACCGGAAAATATTGAAGCTGTCCGGCGGCGAGCAGCAGCGTGTCGGTATCGCCCGCGCGCTGTCGCACAACCCGGATGTCATTATTGCCGACGAACCGACAGGCAATCTCGACCGGGATACGGAAGAGGATGTGTTGAATATTTTTACGTCCCTTGCCCACGAAGAGAATAAATGTGTCATCATCGTTACCCATTCCAAAAAGGTGACATCGATTGCCGATGAGGTCTGGGGAATGCATGCCGGGAGACTGCTGGCAGTGGAGCAAAAAGCGCAATGAGAATACGTTTCATGCCGGTAGCATGCGGCCTATTCTGGTTATAACCTAAGGAATGACAGAGATCAAAGAAAGGGAATAATAAAATGAATAAAAGGAAAATTCCGGTTATCAGTATAGCGTTATATGCACTTGCAGGGCTGTTGGTGCTTTACGCATCCTGGGCGTTGTATCACAGCCACAGCTATATTTCTGAAATGATGGAACTGAATCAAATCATGTTCAGCGGCAATGAGTTTGATATCGTCAACTTCTACATGACAAACAGCGCTCAATATGTCGTGTTTGCGGTGATGTTGTTTACGCTGGGGTGGATGCTGCAGAAAAACACCGCCGGTACAGCAGGCAATTTCGATAACCGAAGCAAGGGCAAAGCGAATGGCAAAAGTGCTTTACCGTACACAGTGGGCGATGCGGAAGCTGGGGATGAAGATTTTGAGGAGTGGTTTCAGAACAACGATAAATAAGGGATTTTTACGCCAATATATTGCCTGAACTGCCGTGATATTTTTAGCCCATCACTTATGGTGGGGAGGGCAAAGCAAAGCGCAACCATCTCTTAAAACACAACCTTCATCAAACATTGACGCGAATGAAAGGAGGTTTTTTCAGTGGGATATTATGATGAGTCTGTGGAACCCGCAAGAGAAGCGAAGAAGAAGAAACGAAGCTATTCGTGGTTATCCGCTTTTTGCGGCGCAATGGCAGGTGCGCTGATCGTTGTCTTCGCCATCCCTGTCCTTGCGAATCATGATGTTTTGCCATATCAAGTCGTACCGAAGGGGGAAAAAGCAATGCTTTCTTCGGATCAGCCGGAGAAAGCAGCGGAAACCACCGTAGAAAACATCCCATCTGAAACGAGGAGCATCTCGATGACGTCGGAAGTGATTGAAGCGGTAGAACGCGTATCGGATGCCGTGGTCGGGGTGATCAATATGCGTGAATCCACAGCCATGTTCAGTCAAGGCGGGGAAGGAACCGGCTCAGGTGTTATTTATAAAATGGAAGGTGACCATGCTTTCGTGGTCACGAACTATCATGTCATTGAAGGTGCGAATCAAATAGAAGTGACGTTGAGCAACGGCAGACGAATCCCTGCGGAAAAAGTGGGAGAAGACGCTTTAACCGATCTCGCTCTGTTAAAAATAGACGCCGAGGAAGTGGCGACGGTGGCAACGTTTGGAAGCTCCGAAGTTCTGCGGCCGGGGGAGCCGGCAATTGCCATTGGGAATCCGCTGACATTTGAAGGCTCCGTGACGTTAGGAATTATCAGTGCCGTGGAACGGAGCATTCCCGTAGATCTGAATGGCGACGGCAGACCGGACTGGAATGCCGAAGTTCTGCAGACGGATGCAGCTATCAATCCGGGAAACAGCGGGGGAGCGCTGCTGAATATTCAAGGAGAAGTGATCGGCATCAACTCCATGAAGATTGCGCAGCATGCCGTTGAAGGAATCGGCTTTGCGATTCCGTCATCCATTGCCGTCCCGGTTGTAGAAGACCTAGAGGAGTTTGGAGAAGTCCGGCGTCCGCAAATGGGGGTGGAGATCCGTTCCTTGAATGAAATCCCAAGCTTCCACTGGCAGGAGACACTGCAGCTTCCTGAAGAAATCACCGGAGGCGTCTACCTTGACAGCGTCGTACCGGATACTCCGGCTGCCATTGCCGGACTGCAGGAAGGAGATGTCATTGTGGAACTGGATGGTGAGGAAGTGAACGATGTCCACGATTTGCGAAGCTTCCTTTACACGAAAAAGAAAGTCGGGGATAAAATGACGGTCGGGTTTTACCGCTACGGGAAAAAAGAGGAGGTTGAACTCCTTCTTGACCGCCAAGTGATGTAAAACGCTGCCTAAGACGGTGCCAGGCACTCTGCAGGACTTTAAAGTCCCACAGAGTGCCTGGCACCTGTATAAAAACAGCCCTTCATCAAAACGAAAGATGGAGAGTTTCCTCCGCTGCTTCTATCATACCTTCAACCAGTAAACTATGAAATCGACACCTAATTCATCCGTTTCTATTAAAAATGCACGGATGCCGTCAACAGACACCCTGTCCACAACATGCCGCTGGCATATATTAAAGTACGAGGAAACTCGTAAATCAATAAAAGAAGGAGGTGAAAGTCATGTGGGACAAACACCACAAACCTGCACCGCCATATTACAATTATAAACCGAAAACACAAAAGAACGCCGTTTCTCCAAGTGCGAAAAGCTATCCGGCTAAGCCAGATATCACACTGGACAAAACAATTTTAAAATCTCCCGTTGTTTTAGCGGAAACAACGGTTCAAATTGATTTAAATACTACAATCAAGTTCCCGGAGCCTGTTCTTGAAATCAAAGATATTAAGAAAAACCTGAAAATTACTCAATGCCGCCTTCTGTTGCCGACAAACAAGCTGTTTATCAGCGGCTTTGTCCGCAAGAATATTCAGTACGCCACACCGAAATACGGGTCGCACCACTCCGTGATTTCCAGTATTCGATCGCTGACGTTAGATGTACCATTTAAATCCGTAACAGAGGTTGATTTTATAAAAGAGCCGAGATTTGCGCTTCAGCCTGATACGAAAGAGTTCGCATTCTTTAAATCATCCCCGCTTCCAACAGGTTTTTCTCAAAAAGAAAAATTACTTTCGGCAGATCTTGGTCAATTCGATCAGATCAGTGGGGAGAACTTTAACGAATTGCCGTTTTGCGAGCTGATCTCCAGTCGTTTCATTGAGACGGATGAGCCATTGGATCGTAAAATGGGCAAAGTGCACAATGCCAGGGGTGAGTGGATTCAAGCACCATTTGAAGAAGGGACATTCACTTCCGTTGAGGAAAAAATGGTACTTGAACTCACGCTCAAAGTGCTTCAAAAACAACAAGTCAGAATAGACTCTAAGTAATGAAGTATCCAGTTGAAGGGTGTCTGAAAAGGTAATTTTTACTTTTTATGACACCCTTTTTTACGTGAAAGTTGTTTGTGGTAATTTCCGAAACATCGTTTTAGATCAGGAAAATTTTTTTGCGAAAACCAGTCATTCATTTTACTGGAACACGAGATACTTCATTCATTAAAAGTATATTCCACTTGTCTTGATGATGTGACGATAATCCAAAGATTAAACATTCATCCAGGAAATACGGGCTGAAGCTTGTCTGAACGGCTTCGGTTTTCCAAGCCTCCTCATATTGCTGAGGGCAAAATCTTGCTTACCCCTACGGTCGAAAAGCACAGAGTAATGCAAAAAAGCAGATGCTTTTTTCGCCCAATATATGCCTTTTAGTCGATGGAAAATTTCTCCTTTGTGGGGTATAATGCAGTATGCTTGTTGACTTATCCATTTTTTACAAGAAAGGAGGGACGGTCCGCTTTCAGACAAGCCTGGCCACACCGACAGAACAATAAGACTGTTTGATGTTATTTTTTTTACATTTGGATGAGAGAGGGGAAAAATCTTGAAAGCATATTTGATTGGAAAACTTTTTTTTGCAGCCGTATTATGTGTGGCTTTAACTGCATGCTCATCAACTCCTTCCACCATCAACCCTGAAGGAACGAACGATGCCAATGCCAATTCGAAGGATGAGGAACAGGAAATACACTGGTCCTATTCCGGAGACACCGGGCCGGAAAACTGGTCAACATTGGATACCTCTTTTGAGATATGCGCCGAAGGAAAGGAACAATCGCCAATCAACCTGGAAAAGGCAAAAACAAGCGCCGCTGCGGAGGCGAATATTAACATTGATTATCAGCCAGGAGCTTTTACAGTGAAAAATAACGGCCATACGATCCAGGCGGAGGCGCTGACAGACGACAACACGATTGAAATAGATGGTGACGAGTATCAGTTGGTTCAGTTCCACTTCCATGTACCTTCTGAGCATCAGCTGGAAGGAAAGCATTTGGACATGGAGCTGCATTTTGTACATAAGAATGCGGACGGCCAGCTTGCTGTTCTCGGTGTCCTGATGAAGGCTGGAGAAGAGAATGACGCGCTTGCTGAGTTATGGGCGCAAATGCCGAAGGAAGAAACGCAAGCTGCCGTTGAATTAACCGATCCAGTAGACCTGACTTCCTTGCTACCGCAAAACAAAGCAGGCTTCCATTACAATGGTTCCCTCACAACACCGCCTTGCTCAGAGGGGGTAAAATGGGTTGTGCTGGCGGAGCCGATAACCGTTTCTCAGGAACAAATCGACGTGTTTGCAGCAATTTTCCCGGATAATCACCGCCCGGTTCAGCCATGGAATGACCGCGATATATACGAAGCTATTGCCGAGTAGGCTGAGGAATAACAGCTAAAAAAGAAAGAAGCTTTGGTTGACAATTGTCCCAAGGCTTCTTTCTTTTGGTGTGGACAGTCTGCTGTCATTTCGTGTTCAGCCTCCTGTCCGAATAAATCCAGCTGTATCTCGGAACATGGAAATATGAAATCATTGGCTTTTGTGAATATTCTGTGTCTCTCGGGTTCTTTGCCATGATAAAATAAAGTAATTACGGACAAGGCTGTTCAAAACATCCGGGTAACAACAGGTGCCGCCTCATTTCGTCGTTCTGTTGATACTAAGCTGCTCACATATGTCTGGTGTGCGATCCGCTGCTAGATATGGTCGCCGCGACTCGGCCTTCCTGGCACTGTTATGTCCTCCTTTTTGAACAAATACGACGCAATGAGTGGAGCCGATGACTTCTTTTCTGGCCGCTGTGAGCGGTTTTCCCGCAGTCGGCGCAATCGTACCGACCCATTGCCATTTTGAATTGAACACGCTCTTTAAAGAATCGTTCCTGCCGCAAATGTAGAGAACTTCAAAAATCCGCTCGCCGTTGGCACTGGAGGTACGTATGTCAAAACGAAATACCGTTCTTGTTGTTTCCAGCTTTCTTCTCGTCATTATAAGCTTACGCGTACTCTGGTTTATTCATCAGCTGCCTCTGAACCAGCCATTTGCCGAGCAGGGGATCTTGGATTTACAACACGTGTCGCTGACAGACAAAAACACCGTTGTCCTTGATGGAGAATGGGTGTTTTATCCGAATGTCTATGCTGAACCGGAGGAACTGGTGGACGCAGATGATCGGCAAACGATTCAAGTACCGTATGGCTGGAAAGAATCCTCTGCCTTCATCGGTGAGAAGGAGCAGTGGGGAACGTATGAACTATGGATTCATGCGCCAAATCCCTTGGAGCGCTACAGCCTGAAGCTTTCACGGGTTTATGAGTCTTTTCGCCTATATGCGAACGGAGAGCTGGTGGAACAGCGGCAGTCTCCCGTGAATATGTACAATCCTCAGCAGTCCGTCCTCACACCAGCGATCGCAACGGTTGAATCAGATGAAAAAGGGATGATTCACCTTGTTCTTACGGTTTATGACAGTGAGCAAACGATGGAGGCCGGCGTGTTGAACACGATTCATTTCGGTACGGAAACGGCTGTAACCCGCAAGCACGTGACCTCTGTCGCGTTGCAGATAATGGTTGCTGCCATCATGCTGCTTCACGGAATTTATGCGAGCATTTTGTTTTTCATCCGGCCGAAAAAAATAGAGCTGTTGCACTATATGATGGCGGTGTTATTGTCAGCATGTGCTGTCTTACTCAGCGATGACCGACTTCTTCTCCTCTGGCTGCCATTGGATTATGATACGTTTGTTAAGCTTGCTTATCTTTCTTACACGGGCTTATCTTTCTTTTTCGTGTTATTTGTGAGGTATCTTTTCTCAAATAATCATAGAAATCATAAAATATTCTGGCTGGTCAGCCTGCTCTGTGCCACCTATGGCCTGTTTATCGTACTGGTACCTGGAATCACTGTGCGGGAATGGTCGCTGCTTCTGCTTTTTGTGTTGGCCATTCCATTTGGCGCCATCCTCTTGCTTATTATTCAAGTGCTGTTGAAAAAAGAAAAGGATTCGCTCTTTTTACTTTTAGCAGCTATCAGCATCTTATCAAGCATTTTTTGGTCATCCTTTGTTGGAAGAGTGCACCACTTTAATTGGGGAATCATCAGCGCAGTCAACCCAGACTTTTACCCGATTGATCTGCTGCTGGCATTTTTGGCATTTTCATGCTTTTGGTTCATTCGCTTTTTCCGGGCGCATGACGAAAATAGCGAACTCGTGAAAAAACTGCAGAAGGAGCATGTTGCCAAAGATCAATTCCTGGCAAATACATCCCATGAGCTGCGTAATCCGCTGCACGGGATGATTAATATCGCTCAAAGCGTGAAGGAGCAGGAAGGGTCCCGATTAACGGCGCAAGGCCGAAAAAACATGGAATTGCTCCTTACCGTCAGCCGGCGCATGTCCTATTTGTTGAACGACTTAGTGGATGTCACGAAAATGAAGCAAAATAAAGTCAGTTTGAATCGTCAGCCTGTTGACTTATTGTCTGTGATTACCTCCGTTGTCCATATACAACAGTTTATGATGGAAGCGAAGCGCATCCGTTTTCAACTGGAAATTCCGGAAAACTTCCCGCCTGTTTACGCGGATGAAACACGTCTAGCCCAAATCATATTTAACTTGCTGCACAACGCAGTAAAGTTTACAGAGGATGGGACGATTGTTATTGAAGCGGAGCTTGTTAGAAAGCGGGCAATTATCACCGTAAAGGATACCGGCATAGGAATGGATCAGGAGACGCAGAAGCGAATTTTCCTTCCGTATGAGCAAGGGCAAGAAGATAGCTTTGATCAGTATGGGGGGCTGGGCCTCGGGCTGAGCATCTGCCAGCAGCTGGTAGCCATGCATGACGGAACTTTAAGCGTTACTTCCACTCCTTTGAAGGGGTCAGAGTTCACGGTGACATTACCAATCGCAGGAAGCGCTGAGAAAAGAAGAGAACAACAGGTAAAGCCTGCCGTAAAAATTAGCGGTGTTGCTGCGAAGGAAAGCGTGGCGACGAATCTGCCGGCGGCTGTTGCGGAAAAGGACAAGCTGCTTGTTCAGGGAAAGCCGAAAATTTTAGCGGTGGACGATGATCCCATGAACATTCATGTTCTCCAAAACATTCTGTCTCCGGAGGAATATTTCATGGAAACGGCAACCAGCGGCAAGGAGGTTTTGCAGCGGCTGGAAGAGGGCTGGGATCTCATTATCGCGGATGTGATGATGCCGGAGATGACCGGATATGAATTAACAGAAGCGATAAGAAAGCAGTTCTCCATATCGGAGCTTCCGGTTTTGCTGCTGACGGCCCGCAGCAGTCCGGAGGAAATTTATACCGGCTTTCTTTCGGGAGCGAATGACTATCTGGTGAAGCCGATCGATTCGCTGGAGCTTAAGGTGCGTATCCATGCGGTAATTGATTTAAAGCACTCGATTCAGGAGCGGTTGCGGATGGAAGCAGCCTGGCTGCATGCGCAAATTCAGCCCCATTTTCTTTTTAACACATTAAATACGATTGCTTCGCTCAGTGAGATAGACACGCCGAGAATGGCGGCGTTACTTGAGCATTTCGGACGTTTTTTACAGAAAAGCTTTGATGAAAAAAATCTCGATGCGCTGGTGCCGCTCTCCCATGAGCTGGCGATATTGGAAGCATACGTGTACATTGAACAAGAGCGATTTGGTGATAGAGTGACAGTTCATTGGGAAAAAGAGCAGGATGCTGCTTGCCAACTGCCGCCGCTGTCCATACAGCCCCTTGTTGAGAATGCTATCAGACACGGGATTCTCAAGAAAGCGGAGGGAGGAAATATTTATATTCGGATAAAGCAACAGAAACAAACCGTGAAGATAGCAATTGCGGATGACGGCGTAGGAATGAGCAAAGAGACGATGAAAAAGGTGCTTACAAGAGTACCGGATCAAACAAGGGGGGTCGGCTTGTTAAATACCGATACCCGCTTGAAGCAGCTTTATGGTAAAGGGTTGGAAATTACCAGCAAACCTGGCGAAGGAACGGAAATTTCGTTTCAAGTTCCGTTGACGCCGGAAAGAGAACATCACTAATTTTTTTGAAGAAGATGTTCAAAAAGTCCGGAAAACAGGGCCTGCGAATCTTAATATTGTGTGTCTCAGCAGTCAGCAATTGTATACATCCTGTCCGTGTGTGCTGTTCGTAACTGTTGTACCTCGACCTACTGTGAACAAAATGACAATATATGAAACGAAGCAAAGCCGGTTATGGTCATCACTTGCAGTGACTGTCATAAACCGGCTTCCTTCAGTTAAACAGATTATCTTTGATTCTTCATTTTGTGATCCGTCCCCGCATTTTCAGTCATGTGGAAATAAAATGCCGTTCAGTACGAAAAAATCCGTTGTATAGAAACGTCATCCCGTCGAAAAAGTCATGATTCCCGTCAAATTCAACGATAATTCCGCCGATTTCCTTGATAATCCCGTCAATTTGTCCAATAATCCCGCCGATTATCCACATCATTCCGTCTCCCATGGCTGCTCAAAACAATTTTTCATCAAAAAAATTTGTACAGAAATTGTTCAGATCGGTTCGTTAATATAAAAAATTGATTGTTTCTGGAAAGGGGGGACAGCCATGTACAAAAGATTCCTATATTTCACCAATGTCTTACCTTGGCGAAATTACTCGCCGGGTTCTTCAGCATGGTTTTTAGATGGATGAGAGCAGATGGGGATGAAGGAATGAAGAACTTGATCGTTCCTTCGTGTAACAATGTTTTTTGGCAACATGCATGCTCAATGTTACGTTTGTGGGTTTATTTTACATGGAGGAGGAAAAGTGATTGAGTTTTTTCAGGAAAAAAGTAAGGATAGCAGCACTAATCGTCTTATTGCTTACGAACACGATGATGACGAGCTTAGGAATTCCGCTACAGGCTTCCGCCACTTCACAGCAAGGTGTTTCATTCCAAATCGCATTGCAGGATGAAGCAGGGAACGCCATTGATGCGGGGCAATTTCCGGATCATCAAGTATCCGTGGATTCAACCGTTTATTTAACGATTGCCTGGTCTATTGTTAATGGGGAAAGTGTGGCTGAAGGGGAGCCGTACGTTATTACCATTCCTGCAGAGCTTGCAGTGAAGCTTCAAGCAGGCAAACTCACAACAGAGAATAAAGTAGAAGTAGGTGCTTATGAAATCACCGGCAACGGCGATGTTTCGCTCTTATTTACAAAAACAGAAAATGGCGACATCAGCGGGAATGGAATGATCGAAGTGGAGGCAACCGTCACCGCATCCCCGGCGGACGGGGAAAACGACCTGCCGCTTACTTTTGTTGTGAACGGGGAGTCGCGTACCATTACTGTTCCTTTCTACATGGAGGCAAATGAGCAGGTTGGTGAGGAAGAGGAGGCTGACGAAACAGCCGATTCCACCATGCCGATGCCGAAAACGACAGCGCCGGAGACAACAGAAGAAGACGACCAGCAAGAAACGGCAGCCGGCGATGAAGCAACTGGGCAACTAGTCACCATGTCAGGAGTGGAGATTACCGAAAACATTTTAACGTACGTCGAGTTAAGGGATGAGGACGGGAACACGATTCATGCAGAAACGAATCCTGATATTCGCCCGGCCGTCGGCTCCGCCGCGGAAATCATCTATCACTGGGGCCTGCCGAACGGTCATGGATACACAGCCGGATCGACGTTTACCTTCCAGCTTCCGGATGTCTTTCAGCTTTACAATGATATCGAAAACGAGCCGCTGATTATTTCCGGGATCGAGGTCGGTACGTTTACCGTGACGATGGATGGCACGGTAACGATGACCTTTAATGAGCGGATTGAACAGATGTCCAATATTAGCGGGATGATGAACCTCTGGACGGTGTTTCGGGAAGATCTGCAAGGGAGCGTTAACCGGATTATTGACTTTGAAGCTAAGGATGAAGTAGTCACTACCATTCCTGTCCAGTTTGAAGCGCCAGAAGGCAGCCCGATAGACAAACGCGGGATGGCCAATAAAGGCTATAATGCGACAGAAATTACGTGGACCGTTGATTTCAATAAAACGTTGAACTCTATGGAGAACGCCGTTCTAAAAGATCCGCTGCAGGAAGGTCAGACGCTGCAGGCTGGATCAATAAAAGTGTATAAGCTCGATGTCCAATTGGACGGGAGCGTCGTTCAGGGGGAGGAACTGGACCCTGACAGCTACGTGATTGAACAAGTGGACGGCAACGACTTCCAAATCGTGTTTGGCTCGATTGATTCGGCATACCGTGTTGAATTTGTAGCCGATATTACAGATGAGGACGCGACAACGTTCACAAACCAGGCAATCCTGACGGGAGATAATACGGATGATCTGACAGCGCAGGCAACCGTTTCAACCCGGCGGGGCAATCCCCTGGCCAAATCGTCCACCGATTATGATCCGGTGACACAAACGATCACATGGGAAATGAGATACAACTATAATGAAAAGTCGATTGCGCAAGCGCTGGCCGTGTTAACCGATCTGTTTCCGGACAGCCAGGAATTGCTTGCAGATTCCTTCGAAGTTTACCGCGTGACCATCGACGACAACGGAAATGAAGCTGCCGCTGAAGAATATAGCAACTTCACCGTGAGTGAAACGACGGAGGACGGCCAAAACGGGTTTGTTTTTCAGTTCAATGAGGATATTGATGCCGCCTATAAAATCATTTACAAAACGACCGCGACCGAACGAGTATTTAGCGATGAGACAATTGTCAACCGAGTCACGTCAGGGGAGAATTCTGCTGAAGGAACCCGCAACATTTACCAGCAGATTTTTCACAAACGGCACGGACAGGTAAACTATGCGGAAAAAACAGTTGCCTGGGAGCTTGTCTTTAATGAAGACGAGTATGAAATGACGAATGTTACCGTAGCGGATGTTTTTGCCAACGGCGGACTTACACTCATTGAAGAGACGTTTACGATTACGCGGGCGGGGGAAACGTTAGTAAGAGATGAGGACTTTACGTTAGTAATAACAGCGGATGGATTCACGGTTGAATTTTTTGACACCATCACAGAGCCTTACCGCATCAACTACGTAACAACCTTCGATTACGATGCAAGAGATGATCTGAGTGAAGATTATCTGGAAAATCAAGCAACGTTAGAATGGCAGCCGGAGGACGGGAGCGACGTATTCAGGAAAGATGCCCGAGCGGTTTTCCGACCAGATAACTTTACGCATAACAACGGTTTTAAAAACGGAGCATATAACGCGGTTACGAAAGAAATCACCTGGGATATTGGAATCAACTACAATTTACAGACGTTGGAAAATGTGGTGGTGGAAGACTTTATACAAGATGGCCAGCTTTTGCTTGCTGATTCCATCGAGGTTTATGAAATGGTGTTGGATGGATCCGCCAACGGTGCCGCCAAAGGGGAGCTGTTAACGGAAGGCGGCGACTATATATTGGAATTGATCGAGGATGGGGAAGGAAAGCCCGGCTTCCGGGTTGTATTCCCAGGAACGATCGACACAGCCTATTGGATCACCTTGAAAACCAGTCTCAATAACCAGCTCATAAAAGCCAGCTACGATAACCAGGCAATGCTTTTCAGCGATAATAAAGAAGCGATTCCATTGGATGCTTCCGTATCTGTCCGCCACGGTGGAGAGTATACAAATAAATCGGGAGGACAAAACGGCAGGGTGATTGATTGGCGAATTAATATTAACTTCGGACAATCGTATGTGTCCGATGCCGTAGTTACCGATACGCCAAGCAATAATCAAATTTTGCTGGAGGATACTTTCCGGCTGTATGCCACGGAAGTAGCGACGAACGGAACGATGACAAAAGGCGCTGAGCTGGAGCGCGGTCAGGATTATATTCTGGAAATTACGACGGAGGATAGCGGCGAGCAAAGCTTTCAGCTTTTCTTTACCGATGACATTGATTCAGGATATATCCTGGAGTATCAATCATACATTAATGCGCGCAATGGTGATACCGTCGAAAACATCGTGAAGTTTGAAGGAAATCAGATTACAACCGAGCCGACAGAGTCTTCCGAAGCGATTACTGTCCGATTGTCAGGAGGTTCGGGTACCGGCAGCGGGGAAACCGGCAGCCTTGAGGTGACGAAGGTGGATGCTGCCACAGGCGAGGTGCTTCAAGGAGCTACCTTTACCCTTTATGATAGTGAAGGTCAAATAGCGATTCGAACGCTTGTGACAGGAGAAGACGGCAAAGTCACCTTTGTCAATCTGCTATATGATGACTACTTGCTGAAAGAAGACAATGCACCGGAAGGTTATTTGGTTGGCATAAACGACACCCAGCAAGTCACCGTTGATTCAGAAACGAATACAGTAGCAGTGGAAAACGCCAAAATTGTCCGGGATGTACAGCTCCAGAAAGTGGACAGCGAAACAGGAGCAGCATTGCAGGGAGCGGTGTTTGCGCTGCAGCAAAAGGTAGAGGAAGACTACATCACGATTGCTGAAGTGGAAACAGACGAAGACGGCTTCGTTTTTGTCGAGGATTTAGAACCAGGGGAATACCAATTCGTTGAATTGAACGCGCCGTTTGGCTACGAGTTGGCTGCCGAGCCTGTACCGTTCACGATCGGAGAGGAGCAAACGGAAGTCATTGAATTGCGCAAGGAGAATCATATCATTCTCGGCGCTGTCCAGCTTCTCAAGGCGGATGCTGCTGATGCATCGATTGTTCTCGAAGGAGCCGAATTCTCGTTAGTGGATGAAGCGGGGAACGTCCTTCGCGAAGGGCTGACAACGGATGAAAATGGTCAATTGACCGTTACCGATCTTCGTCCTGGAGTGTATCAGTTTGTAGAGACTGCGGCACCTGAACACTATCTTCTTGATGACACGCCTTACCAGTTCACGATTGCGTTGGGGCAGGAAGAAACGCTGACCGTTACGGCGACAAACGATCTCATTCCAGGCTCAGTAAGACTTAGGAAAGTGGATGAGGAGAACCAGGCCGTCGTTCTGGAAGGAGCCGTGTTCTCGCTGTTGGATGAAGCGGGTAATGTGGTATACGAAGGATTGACAACGGACGAAACCGGAGAAATCATTGTCGCTGATCTTCGGCCGGGAGAATACCGCTTTGTAGAGACGAGAGCACCTGAGGATTACATCCTTGACGATGAACCGCACGTGGTTACCATCGAAAGAAGTCAGGAAGAGCAAGCTGCGGTCACAGTCACAAACCGTCTCGCTCCAGGCTCCGTAAGGCTTGTAAAGGTGGATGCCGATGAACAAACGATCGTTCTGGAAGGAGCCGAATTCTCCTTGCTGGATGGCGAAGGAAACGAGCTGCTGACTGGTCTGAAAACGGATGAAAATGGCGAATTGCTTGTGAGCGATCTCCAGCCGGGAGATTATCAGCTGGTAGAGACATTAGCACCGGAGAACTATCTTCTTGATGGCGCGCCTTATCGCTTTACGATAGAACGCGGCCAGGTGGAGCCAATTACCGTCACTGCTACAAACCGCTTAATACCGGGTTCAGTAAGACTTGTGAAAGTGGATGCGGATGATCAGGACATCGTTTTGGCAGGAGCGGAGTTTTCACTGTTGGATGAAGCGGGCAATGTGGTATACGAAGGGTTGACAACGGATGAAACTGGAGAGATCATTGTTACCGATCTACGTCCTGGCGTTTATCAGTTTGTGGAGACGGCGTCACCTGAGCATTATACGCTTGACGACACGCCTTATTCGTTTACAATAGAAAGAAATCAGGAAACACCAATTACCGTTACGGTGACAAACCAGTTAACGCCAGGCTCTGTTGAACTTGTAAAAGTGGATGCGGATGATCTGTCCATTGTTCTGGAAGGAGCTGCGTTCTCGCTGCTCGATGAAGCGGGTAACGTGCTTTTGGAAGAGCTGACGACGAATGCGTCCGGAAAATTGACGGTAGACGGTTTAAAACCAGGAAACTATCAATTTGTGGAGACGAAAGCTCCGTCAGGATATAAGCTTGATTCAACACCAATTCCGTTTACGATTGAACAAAGTCAGCAGGAGACACTTTCGCTTGTGGCAGTAAACGAAGCTGTTCCACAACCTGAACCGAAAGACCCGGATCAAGATAAAACGGTTGGTTCAGGAGAAACGGATCAACCGAAGGATTCCGGTCAAGGTGTTGATAAGCTGCCTCAAACCGGGGAAGAATGGCTGCTTTATTTTACCCTCTTAGGCTTGCTGTTCCTGACAGCCGGAGGCGCGCTGCTTTTTCTGCGAAAGAGAAACATTCATTAAACGAAAAAAGGGGAATGCCTGATGAAGAAGGCGAGAATCATTATCGGCACCGTTTTTCTGCTTGCAGGGTGCATCTTACTCTCCATCCCCCTGTATTATGAATGGCAACATACAAGAGAGGTAAGGGCTTTGGAAGAAGCCCTTTCTCTTATATCCGATGGCGATGAACTTCCAGACGATGCTGCTTTTACTTATGAAGAGGTAACGGCCGTTTTGGAGCTGGAAATTCCATCGATTGATTTGAAGCAAATGGTACTGAATGAAACAACGGAAGAAAATTTGAGCATTGCGCTGACCCAATTAAAAACAGATCAGCTGCCGGGACAAGGAAATTTTGCCATTGCCGGACACAGAGGTTACCGGGGGGATCGGCATTTCAGCCGCCTGCCGGATGTGTCCGTCGGCGATAAAATATATTTAAATACTCCTTCCGAAACATTTGTTTACCAGATCACGGACATTAGCATCATCGAGCCGGAAGATGTCGGGATATTGGCTGACCAGGATGGAAAAACGGAGATCACGCTGATCACTTGCACGAGATCAGGAAAACAACGGGTCGCGGTTAAGGGGGAATTCCTGGAAGTCACAGGCTGAAAAATCGCGCGTACCAATCGTAAATGATAAAGAAGGAACAACATAAACAATTGCAACAGGATCGTTGTCCGAACAGCAAAGGAGGGGACGTTCTTGCGGGTTATTCTTGTAGATGATGAGCCGCTGGCACTTGCTTATTTGGAAAAGCTGCTAGCAGAAATCGGAGAGCTGAGCATTGTTGGATCATACACAAATGCCTATCAAGCAACACAGTCGGTGATTCTTAACCGACCGGATCTTGTTTTTCTTGATATTCAGTTACCAGAGACCAATGGAATCGAACTGGCGGAATACTTTCAATCAATCTTGCCGCAGGTCAAAATCGTGTTTGTCACGGCATTTGACGAATATGCGGTGAAAGCGTTTGAATTGAATGCCGTCGATTACATCATGAAGCCGGTGCAGCGGAAAAGGCTGAACGAAACGATTCGCCGGGTTGCTCACAATGAACAAGCTGCAGTTCCTGCCTCCCCGCAACACGCTATTCGCATCGGTTGCTTTCAAACATTGCATTTTTACAGGTATCATCATGAGACAAGCGAGAAGGAGTCCATCGATGTATACTGGCGCACAGCCAAAGCGCGGGAATTGTTTTCCTATCTTATTCAGCATCGCGATCAGTATGTACGAAAGGATATATTAATCGATTTGTTTTGGCCCGAGTCGGATGTGCAAAAGGGCTATGCTCAGCTCTATGCGGCAGTGTATCAAATCCGGAAAATGCTCAGTTCGCTGCAACTTGACAGTACGATTATCAGCGTGGAAAAAAGCTATAAGCTGCACTTGAATGATGTCAAGCTTGATGTGGACGAGTGGGAAAAGGAATGGAAGGAACTCCCTGACATCTCCGTGGATACCTTGCCCAAGTATCAGAAAGTGTTGACAGCTTACAGCGGTGATTATCTGGATGAAGACGGTTACTTATGGGCGGAAAATGAGCGGGAACGCCTGCGAGTTCATTTCAATGATACGGTAAAAAAAGTCATCGCTTTTTATATCGAGCAGCAAAACTATCCAGAGGCGATGTCCCTTTGTCAGCATGTACAAAATCAGTATCCTCAAAGTGAGGACAGCTATTTCCTGTTGATGCAAGTCTATGCTGCAACCGGAAATCATCTTCTGGTAACACAGGAATATGATAAACTCAGTCGCATGTTGGCTGCGGAATATGATATTGTGGTAAGCGAACCTATTCAACATTGGTATGAGGCGTGGAAAAAAAGCGGGGGAACCATGTGATGCATTCAATTATAGGCAGGTAGCAGGGTAACAACACCGTTCCCTGCCTTTTTGAACACGCTCTTCAAGCAACACACTCAGCTGAAATAAAGTGAAGAAAAAGCTTCTGACGATTGTGATATGCTCCCCTAAAGGTAGACAGATTAGAAAATAAAGATCTGTTTACTTTGGGGGAGTATTTTCTATGCCAAATAGTAAGTTTTCGGAAGCATTTAAACATGAAGTTTTGTTAGCTTATGAAAAAAGGGAATGCACGATAAAAGCGTTCTGTTCCAAATTTCCGGAACGCTTTTGTCTGGGGTATTTCTTTCCTTTTGCCGGTGATTTGCTTAGAATAATAGTGAACTCGTTTCAGCAAGCTGAAACTTCGGGGAATCAGGTGGAGAATCTACTCCACCTGATTTAAAATCCCACCAACGCTAACGCTTAGAGGTGGGGATCTTATACCCTCTAAGAAAAATCGATAAATCAGAATGCTTTTCAAAATGTTTGCATTGGCCGCCTATGCTGTAAGGAGAGAAGCCGTCAGACAAGCCGCAACCGGTTTATCGGGCAAACAACACAGTGCTTTTTGGGTAAATGAGCCGTATGCATATTGGAGGAACGAAAATGACGATAACAAAATCTCAGATTTGGCTGTCTTTGCTGTTAACTGTATCGATTATTATTAATATTATTTTTGTCAGTGCCATGTTGACAGAGAATACATCGGGGCAGGCGGTGCTAGCGGACGGGGAGACTGTGATGGACTATTCCTTTGCCGGCATTGTCGGTGACCCGAAAACACAATTGCTTGCTGCCATTAGCGGGGCATCTGCCACACTTGATATCGCCATTTATAATCTGGAGGATGCCGATATCGTTGAGACGATTCTGGAGACAAAGGAACGCGGCGTGGAAGTCAGACTGATTGTGGACGCGGAAAAAGCCGATAATAAAAGCCGTGCCAAATTATTGACGGAGCTGAAGGATGCCGGTATTGAAATCAAGGTGAATCCAGAGCAAAAAATGCATTTGAAGCTGACGATTGCCGACGCCGAGCAAGTCGTCACCGGCTCTTACAATTATACAGAATCATCGGCTTATGAAAATCTGGAGCAGCTGCTGACGGTTCAAAATGATGAACTCGCTCAGGAGTGGGTCGATGTTTTTGACCAGCTATGGACAAGCAACGATTATGTCCTCTGGGAGAAGGAGTAGCCTTAGTAACTCATGTATGCCTGCATTTCATCATTCCATACATGCCAGGAAATATCCCCGTCCTCTTTTTCAATGAAGCCGTCAAGCGATACCACCATCGATAAAATCACGTTTCTCATCTGCGCCTTCCTTTCTGTGCCGTCTGTACGTAAAACTGCTTAGTGCAGCGATGATCGTTCCATGGATATCAGCGCGAATCTGAAAGATCGCGGCCGCTATCGAAGCAGAATGAATAAAACACCGTTACCTAGTTCTATTAATAAGCTTAGCATGGTGCAGCTGCAAAGATTTCTTTTCGTTTGCTGATATTTGGTAAACATGTGATACGGAAGAGGAAATCAACAGTTCTTCGAAAATTGTCATCCAGCGGCGACGTTCTGACGCCGCTGGATGATTACTCTTTCAGAGTCTGTTCAACAAGGCAATGGTTCCGCACGATGCGCCCCAAATCCGCCTAATTACAGCTCGCGTCCTGCGTCTGCGATTACTCGACGCAAATTAACTCGATGAAGCACAGTCAGGTTGCATTTGTGAGCAACGGCGAGATGTCGTCATCCTGACTCCAGAAAACCACTTACAGTCGGCCTGAAAAGAATGCATCGGCTCCACTCATTGTCTCTTCCTCTGCCAGTATTTCACTGATGTCGATCCAAGTGCCATCGCGCGCGATGACACAATGAGACAGTTCGCAGTTTCTCGGTGAAGTGTGGCTCATTGCTTCGGGGGTGTCTCAAAAGGGAAAAAACACCTTTTTGAGACACCCCCATTCTCTTTTCCGACGGGATTATTCGTACGTTATGAAACAGTTTTCGATATGGGCAGTTGGTAACAAATAAAAGCTAATCATGCCCGAAACGGTTTGCGAAACGTCATTGAAGTGACTCCCGCTACTGGTTGACGGAATAAAAGTGTAAGCAGACGGAATAAAGCGATAAAACGACGGGAATAATCGCAATTTTGTCAAATGATCCAGGAATTCGGAGAAATACCGTACCGGTAGGACGGAATAATCGGAAACGAGGAGCGCATATCATCCATTTGTCATTTATCTTTCAGCCCCGGCGGATGACGGTCGACGATACAAGCCGTTTCACCATGGAAAAATCCCGACTTTATGGGATATTTTTTTGAGTCGTCACTATTTATAATGGTGTGGGCAATGAAAATAAAACGGTTGTTTTGGACCGGGATGTTCCGGATGTTGAAGCGGTTTAGCATTTCCGGCGAGATAAACAAACAAGGAAGGAACGATGGTCGATGCGAGGGCTATACAAGAAAGGTGGGGTAAGGAATGGGCATGAAAGCAAAGCTGGAGCCGACAAAAGTAAATGAACGGATAGCAGAATTAGATGTATTAAGGGGAATTGCTTTATTTGGAATTCTCGTCGTTAACATGAAGTATTTTTCCACACCAACGCTTTATTTAGAAATGCTGGGAATCACCTGGTGGGATGATCCGCTTAACAGCTTTGTCGATATATTGGTGCAGCTGTTTTTTGAATTCAAGTTTATCAGTATGTTTTCCTTTTTATTTGGAACGGGATTTGCCCTTTTTCTTTCCCGTTTAGAACAGAAAGCGCTGTTGCCAGGACCGTTTGTCAGGAGGAGGCTCACCTTTCTACTGCTGGTCGGTTTTGTTCATCTTTTCTTTATATGGTATGGTGATATTTTAACGATCTACGCTTTATTAGGCTTTCTACTGCTGCTGTTTATGAAAAAAAAGCGGAAGTCCACCGTAATATGGGCTTTTTCCTTTTTGTTATTTCCAGTTTTTCTTTTTAGCGTTGCTCTGCTTGCCGGATTAGGAACTAATGAACGATTGCCAACCATGATGGCGGATATTCTGGAGCGTTCCGTTTATGCATATTCGGAAGGCACCGCAGCTGATATTTTTGTTCAAAGGATGATTGATATTGCGATGATTTACCAGGGGCATCTTTTTGTCATGCCAATGGTTTTCGGAATGTTCCTGCTCGGTGTTTATGCCTGGGAGAGCGGGATAATAAAAAAGGCCGGGGAACAACTCCTGCTTCTGAAGCGAATCCGGAACGGCAGCCTTCTCATCGGTCTGCCTTTCATTGTAATATCTGTTTGGTCCGGTGTAAAAATAGAATCTGTAAGCTCTCCACATTACATTATTTATTATGCCGGACAGTTAATCAGCGGCCCGGCGCTCGCTGTTTTTTATATAACAAGTCTGTTTTTTCTCATGCAAAATAAACGCTGGCGTGAAAAACTTGTATTTTTTCAGCCCATCGGACGGATGGCATTTACAAATTACCTGCTGCAATCCTTGATTTGTACGACACTCTTTTACAGCTACGGTCTTGGATTATTCGGCAAGGTGGACAAAGCTGCCGGACTGTTACTCGCAGTAATCATTTTCGCATGTCAGCTCCTCTTTAGTCATTATTGGTTCAAGAGAAAAAAGCAGGGACCGATAGAAGCCATATGGAGAAAGTATACATATAAAGTGTGAAACCAAGTTTTCAACATCTTGCATACCCTTTATACCATTTCAGGTGGAGCAGAGGCTTCACCTGATTTTTCGCGTTTGCGCTTGTTGAAACGAATGCCTGCTGTCTCTTCAACAGCAAACCGCCGTGAATTTCCATATTAAAATAGTGCTTCTTTTCCTTTTGTCAAAGCAGCGTTTTCGGCTGTATGAGTTAAGGAGAAATTAAGCTTGTGGTTGGGTGAATTTAAGCTGACATTTTTATAATGGGTAAGATGATGTTCAAAAAATGCGGAAAGAGCGCCTGTGATAAGTTATCTCTGCGCCTCGAACATCTTTCCGCTGAGTTGAACACTTATTTTTAAGAGGATGTTCAAAAAGCGCGTTTCAACATTATCCAACGGCCGACTGCGGAAGGAAGCGAACAGGACTGAGAGCAATGCAGCAGTCTTCGCGTCCAGAAGTGAAAACGAAGCGGCAGCATTCATGCCAACGCTGCTGTTCGTGTGTGCCACAGACTTGAAGCAGGAGGAGAAAAAGTATGTACGCCATCGGAAAAAGAGAATTTTTCAGCTTGGCCAAAGGAAGCAAGTCGCTGATGACGATTTCTATCTTATTCCTTATCTCCTATTTTACAGTAAAGCCTTCCGGTGTTTTTGTCTCTGAATTGACCGTGGAGGAAGCGGAAATGATTCATAACGCCGGCCTTCTGATTTTCATTCTGCTCTTTGGGCAGTTAATTGTTGCAGGACTTTCCCACGATAGTCTGAACAGGGAAATGCATGAACGGACGATACGATTTTTAGTCACAAGAACTTCCCGGGCGGGTATTTTGTTCGGCAAGTTTTTTGGTGTTTGGGTGTTTTGGTTTATGTGTTTGGCGGGTGCATTTTTGCTGACCGGTATCGTTGTACGAAAACTTGATCTTTTCCTTTTTTCCCAGACCATGAGTTTAGTGACGTTTCAGATAACGGTGACGCTGCTGTTTTCCGTTCTCATTACGAAGCCGGGATATACGATGTTTCTTGGCATCGTCACCGGATTGGCCTTCCCGGTTTGCGGATTATTTGTTACCTACACCTCCAACGTCTGGGTGAACTGGTTGAAGTTTGTTTCGCCGTATTATTATCTGGAACGGAACGATGCTGCTTTTCTCATCATCATTTTGCTGGCAGGCATCATGCTGTCTCTTGCCAACCTGATTTTCAAAAGGAGAGAATGCTGATGCGGGCCATAGAAACGAAGCAGTTGAAGAAAATGTACGGGTCGGTGCCGGTAGTAAACGGGCTGGACCTTGTTGTGGAAAAAGGAGAAATTTTTGGGCTTCTCGGCCGCGACGGAGCCGGCAAATCTACCTTCATCAATATGCTGACGGGCATTGTTCAGCAAAGCTCCGGAACGTACTCGCTTTTAGGAGTAGCCTGTCCTAATGCCCAAGTAAAAAAGCGGATTGGAGTAATGCCTGAATACTCCGCTTTATACAGTTCGATGACCGCGGTGGAGCATTTGCAGTATCTGTCCTCTCTTTCAGGGAAGCCAGCAGGAAAACAACGATGCATTGATGTGCTGCATTCCGTCGCCCTGGCTGCCCATGCTCATAAAAAAAGCAGAGAATTTTCTTTTGGCATGATAAAAAAGCTTGGCATCGCCCAGGCAATCATTCATGATCCTGAACTGATTTTCCTTGACGAACCGACTTCCGGGCTGGATGCCGAGTCGGTGCTTGTCATTCATCAACTGATCATTGAGATGCAAAAAAGGGGAAAGACGATTATTATGACGTCCCACAATCTCGATGAAGTGGAGAGGTTATGCACACGGATTGCCATTATGAAGGCAGGGCAGATTGTCAGAATGGGAACAATGGATGAACTGAGAGCGTTTTACAGGCAGACGGTGAAGGTCAGGATCAAGCATGCCCCGGTTCCGGCAGCGCAGAGGGAAATCTTGTATCGCTGGCTGAAAACGGCAGGCACAAAGCTGGAAATAGCAGAATGCTATACAACCATCCATCTGGAGGAGGAAAAAAAGATTGCCGACATCCTCCGCGCGTTCCATCATTGCAAGACGGATGTTTATCGGGCGGAAGTGGCCGGGCCCACGCTGGAAGAAATTTTTCTGGACGAATCAGAATAGCGGGAGATAAGATAACGACAGCTGCCGGCAGACGATCAGCAATATTTATATAGAGCGTGAATGGTTCCGCTCGCAGCGTCCCGAATGGATATCGAACGATGGTACGATGAGACAGCTTGCAGCATCCCGGTGAAGTGGGGTTATTGCTTCGTGTTTGTTCAAAAAAAATGTTCTTTATGAATAAACCCATAGAGAAGATGTTCAGAAAGACAGGTGGTGATTTTTTTGTGTGTGCAATTAAACGTACCCCAAAAGCGGTTGTCCAAGGATGCGGTGAAAGTATGGCTTATTAGAGAGGCGATCGGGAACAGCATCTGGTTTCTCATCCTCGGCGTTACGCTGTACTTGAACCACTTGTTTTCCTGGAAAGAATGGATCGGCTGGATTCTTATCGGCATTGTGATCCTATCCGTTCCGTTTACTGTCTGGTCATTTATCAAACCGTTTCTGCTTTATAAAAACTGGCGGTACGACGTAGATGAGGAATTTTTACAATTAAAATCAGGGGCATTGATTGAAGAGTACCAGCTTGTTCCGATGACAAAAGTTCAAGCAGTGGCAACCACCCAAGGACCGTTGCTCCGGAAGTACGGACTATACTCCATATCCATTGAAACGCTGGGGTCATCCCACGGCATTCCGGCCTTGCCGAAAGAGGTGGCAATCGCATTGCGGAATCAGATCGCCCAATACGCCAAAGTAAAGGAAGTGGAGTAATGGCTGGCTTAAAACGCAGGTACCATCCGCTGCAAATACTTTTTGAGCTGATCAAATTAATCAAAACAGCGGCGGCCTTTGCTGTCTTTTTATTTGTGATCAAATCCGGTTCGCAATCCGTTTTCATTACATCCGGCAGGGTGATTTTTTTTCTGATCGTCGGAGCCTCTCTTGTTTTCATCGTTTTGAAGTGGTTTACTCACAAATACGAACTGGACGATACATCGTTCCACCTATATACAGGGGTATTCACGAAGTCGAAACGGACGATTCCGTTTTCCAAAATTCAAAATGTAAAGTATCATGCATCTTTTTTTCACCGGCTGTTGAAGGTGACTTCCATCCGCTTTGAAACCGGTATGGCAGAGGAGAGTGGTACTGTTGAATTTACCGTTGTTTCCTGGGAGGAAGCGGCAGAGCTGGAAGCGCATGTGACAAAAACGCTGGATGAGGAACGGTCCGTTGACTGTGGAACGGATGAATTGGAGAGAAATGAGCAAGCAGGTAATCGGGTAATTTATTTTACCCCGACAAAGAAGGATACCATCAAAGCTTCGTTCACATCCTTAAGCTTTCTTGTCCTTATTCCTGTCATTGCCACCCTTTATTCCAATATAAACGATGTCATCAATGTGGAGGAAAAAGCAGCAGGAATTTTTCCTTACATACTAAGCTCTGAATGGATTGTTATCTTGGTCGTTGTCATTGTAGTCATCGCCTCCGTCGTTTTCGGCATCGCGCGGACATTTCTGAAATACGGCAAATATGAGATTGCCGCAGATGCGGAGCGCATTTACATTACGAAAGGCATGGTTGAAATAACCTCGTTTTCGGTTTTGAAAGCAAGGGTGCAAGCCATTGAGATCAAACAGTCGGCATTGAAGCGATTGCTCGGGCTGGCCGAAGTCAAGCTGATCTGTGCGGGGAGCTTCGACTCAGAAGAAACTGCCGATACGAGTTCACTCTACCCCTTCCTTCCCGTTGAACGGGCTTATGAATTAGTTGCAGAGATTTTACCAATGTATCAAGTGACACCGGAGATGGCCCGTCTTCCGAAAACAGCATTACCACTGCGGTTGCTGTGGCCAGGCTGGTTTTGGATCGTGGCAACAGGTGCCTTGGGTTATTTTCGGCCCGCTGTTTTTGGAATAGAGCAGTCGTGGTGGATTTTTTCTGTCATGATGCTGCTGTTCCTTATCGTCCATCGTCTGCTTGCTTTCTTCAACGCACGCTATATGTTGAGTGAACAATTCATTCAATTTCGAACAGGCAGCCTGTCAACCAATCTCTTTGTTTCTAAACGGGACAAGGTAATAGAAGTGGCAGTGACAAGGAACGTATTTCAACGCAGGCTGGGTCTTGCCTCCATTGGTACGATCAACCGAGCTAATCCGGTGCATCATACCGGCGTAAACGACATCCCCGTGGAAGTGGCCGTTACCTTTCTTAAATGGTATATGGCGCGCCGCAACGAAATCGAAGTGGAGTGAAAGGCAGTTTCCGGCAGGCGAGACAGTTAAGAGAGGCTGCCGGGATTGCTGCCCACCCCAGCGCGGAAGACGCCCTGAGTCGCTCTATCTGAACCGTAATCGTGTAATCGAGTGAACCGTAATCAAAAACCAGACTCAGATCGAGAGCATTCGAGAGCGTGATTGAGCCTGAGCGAGCTGGATCCATCATGCCTGTCACCCCACCCACACCTCCCGCGATTTGTTGCAGCTTCCGTCATACATAACTATCGTACAAGGTAAACAAACGTCCCCGCCCTATTTATTTCCAATCTATCACGGATGAAGCGGCCGATCTGTCGGATAGGCAATAGGCTGCATACCACTACATACTGTTTTTGCACAGCACGGGATTAATCCGCGTACATTCCTGCCATTCAACAAACTAGCTGTAGACAGCGCTGTATTTTTTGGATAAATTATAATTGATAATGATAATTATTATCAATGAAACCATGCCAAAGCGAGATTACTAAACCAATACGGAAGAGGTGGCAAGAATGTTAACGCTAAAAGAGGAAGATTATGAAAAAATGCCGGGACATTGGGTGTTGGCCAGCGTGGGAAAAACGGTGCTGCGACCAGGAGGCATCGAGCTGACAAAACAAATGGTGGCAAATCTTCAAATAACGGCAAACGATCATGTAGTGGAATTTGCCCCAGGATTGGGCATTACGGCCCGATTGGCATTGAGCAGAACCCCCCGTTCTTATATAGGGATTGAACAGGATCCGGAAGCAGCGAAGCGAGTGTCCGCATACTTGGACGGAGTACGGCAAACATGTGTGGTGGCCAGTGCAGAAAACACCGGCTTGAAGGATGAGTCCGCTACTGTCGTTTATGGTGAAGCGATGCTGACAATGCATAGCGAAAAAATTAAAAACACAATCGTCAGCGAAGCACACAGAATATTAAAACCGGGCGGAAAGTATGCGATCCATGAAATGAATTTGCTTCCGGATCAGATTTCGGTGGAAAGCAAAGCGCAAATTCAAAAGGAGCTTTCAACAGTGATCCGCGTCAATGCCAGACCGCTGACAATAACTGAATGGCAGCAATTGCTTGAGCATAACGGTTTTGCCGTCTTGAAAACGGGAACAGCACCTATGCATCTATTGAATGTCCGCAGGCTGATAAACGATGAGGGCCTGAAAGGTTCAATGAAAATGGCGCTGAATATGATCAGAAAGCCGAAAGCAAGAACCCGGGTGCTGAGGATGAAAAGCACATTTAAAAAATATGAAGATTTTCTTGGTGCCGTATCAATCATTGCCCAAAAGAAATAAACTATGCTAACGATGTAAAATCAATATTTGCGAACTTAATAGAGAGCTTCCCCTTGTATTCATCAAAGCAAATCATCATTTTCATACATTGTCTAAGAAAAAGCGGCTTCACTCATTCGCGCGAAGCCGCCTGCCTGTATTTAGATGAACGCACGATGGTGATGATTCGATTCTTTACTTGAACAAAGCGCGGTCCACATGCCGCGGGCAACGGAATAAATTCCCATTACGATTTAGAAAACGCTTTTCTCTCATGTGATTAACTTTGCCTGAAAATTGGCAATATTTTCCGGAGTAACACTTTTCCGCCACATATCCATTTACCCCAATTACAAAAAAATCAAAGTCCTACTTGAAATATTTACTAACTTTCCGATATGAAGAGGGAAGGCAAATTATGGGGAGGGGGCGAATAGAATAGAACGCTGAATGCAGCAATCAATGATTACATATTTTCGATGAATGATTGAGAATGGGGAGGTAATAGTAATGAATATCGATATCTCGTATTCCGGCGCGCTCTTTGCCAGGGCTGCCGCGAACCGCCTGCAAAGAAATCCACAGGAGCTTCCTTCAATGGTAGGAAGAGAACTGGAAGTTACCCGCAATGGACAGGCTTATAAGCTGACAATTTCCGACGAAATGTACCATTTAGAACAAGGAAATGACATTGTCTGTATTAATGCACAAAATGCAGATCCGTCTGATATTTTTTCTTATCGTCCGCAGGATCAATGGCTTGTTTTCAGCCAGTACTTGCATGAGTCTGGTTTTTTTGATTCCCTCAGCAACGAGGAAGTGGAGGGAATGGAATTTGCTTTGAATAGTATTACCAGCGGGCTGGATAGCTTGACAATGTTGGGTGCTAAATCCCCCAGATTTTCTTCCAGCCGGGTAAACAAAATATTGGACTCTTATGAAGCGCGGTTAGAGTTGTCATCATCCTCGGCAGCTCTTCAGTATTTCAGTGACAAATATCTTAGCGAGGATGTGAAACAAGGGTTTGACGAGCTCGTCCAGCAGTATGTCTCTCATAATGCTAAAAAAGTGGAAAACTACCAGTCTTCTGAAGAAAAATTTTATGCCGCCAGAGCAAAATTAAATCTTGAAAGCGCCTCCCTCACAGCGGAGCAGGCTCGTCAATTATCGATGACCAACAAGCTTGGACAGACGACATATACAAAAGAAGAATTGGAAGAACTGCAGAAAACTTATACCGATTTATTCCAAAGCCTGAAGAGTGAAAACGATTTATCGGCGGTTCTACAGAAAACTCGCAAACAATTATTGGAATTTGTAACGAAAGGAATCTCGCAGAAGGATGCGAGCTACCAACTGGCGCAAAGCTTTGTCGGTCAACGTACGGACGAAACCTTCCAGCGCATAGAAGGATACTGGCAAAAGTTATTGAAGGAGTGAACTCGTTTCAGCAAGCAGAAACTTCGGGGAATCAAGTAGAGACTCTACTCCACCTGATTTAACATCCCACCTACGCTAACGCTTAGAGGTGGGGGGCTTATAGCCTATAAGAAAAATCGATAAACGATCGGATATGACTATATAAGAACGTGTTCAAAAAGCAAAGACTGCAAGACCATTGGTGCTGAAATACCAGCAGTCCTGTTCCCTCTAGAGAAAGAAAAATTAGCGAAAGTAATCCGCCACGGCGTTAGTTCAAGGGTGGATTATTTTTTATGCGACTTGTACTAAGACAACCTTACGAACCCTTTTAGATTTTGTTCCAAAAGGCAATGATTTCGCGCGATGCGCCCAACTCCAAGGCGCCTATTCTCTCAATGTGCATCTGGTAAACGTTGTATCCATTGTAATTGTAAAAAAACCGTGGAAAATATTGACTTTGACAGTGTAATGTTATACAATGGATAGTGCAAACGATTGCGCAAAAAATGTAGTCTGTTTGCACTGCGAGTAAGAAGGGAGGGATATCGTTTTCCAGGTTGCTTTCAAACACCAGGATCTTCATCTATTGATAAAAAACATTATGAGGAGGATTTAACGTGTTTCGAAAATTACTCTGTACGTTAGTGACGATCATTACATTGAGTGCATGGATTGTTAGCCATGGCGGAGAAGTACACGCAAGTAATGCAACGAACGATTTGTCGAATGTCAATTATGCGGAGGAAGTCATTTATCACATTGTAACAGATCGGTTTAAAGACGGAGATCCTGACAACAATCCTCAAGGACAGCTGTTTAGTAATGGTTGCAGTGATCTCACAAAGTATTGCGGTGGTGACTGGCAGGGCATTATCGATGAAATTGAAAGCGGTTACCTACCGGATATGGGAATTACTGCTCTGTGGATCTCCCCTCCTGTTGAGAATGTATTTGATTTACATCCTGAAGGTTTTTCCTCTTATCACGGGTATTGGGCCCGAGACTTTAAAAAGACAAACCCTTTCTTCGGAGATTTTGATGATTTTTCCCGACTAATCGAAACAGCTCATGCACATGACATAAAAGTAGTTATTGATTTTGTACCTAACCATACTTCCCCTGTAGACATCGAGGATGGTGCATTGTATGACAACGGTACATTACTGGGCCACTATTCAACGGATGCAAACAATTATTTTTATAACTATGGTGGTTCAGACTTCTCAGACTATGAAAATAGCATCTATCGAAACTTGTATGATTTAGCAAGTCTTAACCAGCAACATTCCTTTATTGATAAATACTTAAAAGAATCTATTCAATTATGGTTGGATACGGGAATTGACGGGATTCGCGTGGATGCGGTTGCACACATGCCTTTGGGCTGGCAAAAAGCATTTATCTCATCTGTCTATGATTACAATCCAGTTTTTACCTTTGGTGAATGGTTTACAGGAGCACAAGGCAGCAATCATTACCACCATTTTGTCAACAACAGTGGCATGAGCGCCCTTGATTTTCGCTATGCTCAGGTAGCGCAGGATGTATTAAGAAATCAAAAGGGAACGATGCATGACATTTACGACATGTTGGCAAGCACTCAATTAGATTATGAGCGGCCGCAAGATCAAGTAACCTTTATTGATAATCATGATATCGATCGCTTTACGGTGGAAGGCCGAGATACAAGGACAACGGACATCGGACTGGCATTTCTTTTGACATCAAGAGGCGTACCGGCTATTTATTATGGTACGGAAAACTATATGACTGGTAAAGGAGATCCAGGAAACAGAAAAATGATGGAGAGCTTTGATCAAACAACGACAGCCTATCAGGTCATCCAAAAGCTGGCACCGCTCCGACAAGAAAATAAAGCGGTGGCATATGGTTCAACAAAAGAACGTTGGATTAACGATGATGTGCTCATTTATGAACGATCGTTTAATGGAGATTATCTTTTAGTCGCAATTAATAAAAATGTAAATCAAGCTTATACTATTTCCGGTTTGCTCACGGAAATGCCCGCGCAAGTCTATCATGATGTTTTAGACAGCTTATTAGACGGTCAATCGTTAGCAGTAAAAGAAAATGGTACAGTTGATTCCTTTCTGCTAGGACCAGGTGAAGTAAGTGTATGGCAGCATATAAGTGAAAGTGGTTCCGCTCCTGTTATTGGTCAAGTAGGCCCGCCTATGGGGAAACCTGGAGATGCTGTGAAGATTAGTGGCAGCGGATTTGGTTCTGAGCCTGGCACCGTGTACTTTAGAGATACGAAAATAGACGTGTTAACTTGGGATGATGAAACGATTGTGATCACACTGCCGGAAACATTAGGAGGAAAAGCGCAAATCAGTGTTACTAACTCTGACGGCGTGACAAGTAACGGCTATGATTTTCAGTTGTTGACAGGTAAGCAGGAATCTGTTCGTTTCGTTGTGGATAATGCGCATACCAATTATGGGGAAAATGTTTATCTTGTTGGAAATGTTCCTGAGCTTGGGAATTGGAACCCTGCCGACGCAATCGGACCAATGTTTAATCAAGTCGTTTATTCCTATCCAACCTGGTATTACGATGTCAGTGTTCCCGCGGATACCGCGTTGGAATTTAAGTTTATTATTGTCGATGGAAATGGAAATGTTACTTGGGAAAGCGGGGGTAATCACAATTATCGTGTTACCTCGGGAAGCACGGATACTGTTCGTGTAAGTTTTCGAAGGTAAACGAATCTTTGGGTACCTGATTATAGAAGTGTTTGTTCAAAAAGATTGCTTTTTATCTTTTTGAACAAACACGAGATGATGAAATGAGTAGAGCCGATGCATTCTTTTTCAGCCGGCTATGAGTGGTTTTCTCGTAGCCGGCTGCATCGAGCTGAACCGTTGCTTTTTTGAACAAACACTTTAAAGTAATGAAATGAATCTAGGAGGAACAATGATGCGGCGGGTTTTCTTTACATTATTTTTATTGTCAATGTTGTTGTTTTTTGGTTGTTCTCCAGACGAAACGTCATCAACAGAGGATATGGAAGCTGGACAGGTAGAATTAACAGAAGATGACGAACAGGCGGATGAGACGCTTGCTTTAGTAGATATTGAACAAAACATCGAATGGGCAGAAGAAGCAATATTTTATCAAGTGTTTGTACGGAGCTTTTACGACGGATCTGGTGATGGTATCGGCGATTTTAAAGGGTTAAAGGAACAAATCCCTTATTTTGTTGAATTGGGGGTAGATGCATTATGGCTGATGCCAATAAACAAAGCGAGCTCCTACCATGGGTATGATGTGGAAGACTATTATGACATTGAACCTGACTTAGGGTCTATGGCTGATTTTGCTGCTTTTTTAGAAGAAGCGCATGAAAATAATATCAAAGTAATCTTAGACTTTGTGGTTAACCATACGTCCATCAACCACGAGTGGTTTCAAACGGCATTGGCCGACCAGGAAAGTGAATATCATGATTATTATATTTGGGATGATCATGAAACGTATCAAGGGCAGGAGTCTAACGAGCAAGGATGGCATGAAATAGATGGAAGAATATATTCCGGACATTACAACAATGATATGCCTGACTTAAATTATCGAAATCCGGCTGTCAGAGAAGAAGTGAAAGCGATTGCGAGCTTTTGGATAAATAAAGGTGTGGACGGATTTCGATTGGATGGCGCACCGGAAATTGATGAAGATGAGAAGCAGACCATTGAGTGGTGGCGTGAATTTAACGCCCATGTAAAGTCTGAAAATCCGGAAGCGTTTATTGTAGGTGAAAACTGGTTTCACACAATAGATGGTATTCGACCATATTACAGTGCGATGGAATCGTCCTTTAACTTTGTATTAACGGAAGACATTCTTGATTTTACCAATGGTGTCACAATGGATCTTGTAGAGGAAGTCAATGGAATGCGAGAACAATATTTGCGATTTTCCAATGCGAGAGGACAGGATTTTATTATTGATGCGACGATGATTGGCAATCACGATCTCGATCGAGTTGTATCAAGGTTTGATGGAGATAGGGAGAAAGCCAAGCTTGCCGCGAGCGTATTAATGACATTACCGGGAACCCCTTTTATCTATTATGGTGAAGAGCTTGGCCAGGAAGGGCAACGGCCTGATGACAATCGTCGGGAACCGTTTAGTTGGTACAAGGAAGCAAAAGGTCCGGGAATGACAGTGATGAACGACCGATTTTTTCACTCTAGTGCATATACGCACCCTAACGATGGCATTTCCCTGGAGGAACAAAAAGGTGTGGCGGGAAGTGTGTATGAGCATTACAAAAAATTGATTGCTATACGTAAAGATCACCCGATGTTGTTTACCGGGAATTATGAGACAATCGACACGGAATTTGGTCTCTACGGGTATACGGTTCATGATGAGGATTCGGATTACCAGCTGACGATGATTCACAACCAACGAAATGAAGAACGAACGGTAAAAGCAAGCGAGAATGAGCTTGAAGAGCTTTTGACCGGGGCCGCTTATTCCAGTGGGGATGACATTACGTTGCCTCCGTATCATTCCATTATTTTGAAATCCGCAAAACATACAATACCGGTAGAAGAAGTAGTCGCTGAAATTCCAGACTTAGACTATTCGGTGACATTCCAAGTGACAGTGCCGGAGGAGACGCCGGTTGATGATGATATTTATCTAGTGGGTGAGTTTAATCAATGGGATCCTGAAGACGAACAATACATTCTGAATCAGGTTGATGATTATGTTTATGAAATAACAATCGATGGGAAGGCTTTTTCAATGATTCAATATAAGATCACCCGAGGAGATTGGGATAGTCGGGAGCAAAATAGCGCTGGAGAAGATTTAATCGGCGAAAGGCAGACCGAAAACCGTATTTACCAGTTTAGCAACAATGAGCATGTGGAAGAAGTGGTAATAGAATCGTGGGCGGACCAATGATGATTTAATAAGAGAGAGGAATGCCGGCAAACAAAGCAAACACAAGTATCCTTAAAAGAAAGCTGCGTTCGTTTAGCTGTAGGGTATTTGTATTAAAATCAGCGATCTCTCAAAAGGGCCCCCCCCTTTTTCTAAGTGTATGTTCAAAAAGATCGTTTTATTATCTTTTTGAACATACACGCTAAAATGAATAAGATTCACCGTCATCCGGGACTAAAACTAAAACGTTGGAAGTCATCTGATTATCTCCCGCATTTCCATAGATGACAAACGATTTTTGTGACTTTCTTCCTCTTCGCACATTTATTTTGTTTATTGAGGAGGGACAGTTGCAGAACAAAATTCGATAGGGTAAAGCGGGTTTTCCACTTCCCTATCCGCCCTCTTTTCTTATCCAACTCCTTTCCCGGATCTTTGACATTTGCAGAAAAATTACGTATTATTGGGAAGTAAAGTTTTTTTGGTTGCTTGATGAACCAACAATTTTGAAAAAGTTTCAATTCAATCATTCGAAGAGCTGTCTAGCTGCAGCGCTTATCGACTAGAAAACTTCCCTCTCCTCGTTTACGATAAGTCATCGTGCCATCGCGGGCGATGGGACTTGAACGAAAGATTCCCATCTTTCGACTCTCCTTTATCTCACTCGGGTCAGTCCAGTTTTTACGTCGATGGGCAAAGCGCTTCCGCTTTTCTTATAAGGAGGGTTGTTAAAACGTGGGTGCAGTATATATTCGATTTCGTTTATTTACTTTATGCAACTAAATGAATAGTGCTTAAAGTCTCTGCCTGTGCGCGGAGTAAACGGGATCAGTCTGCCCTTTTTTAACAATCTTCATGACATATTCAATCAACGGTATGTGAAGGAAGGCGGGTCATTCTGCCTTTCTTTATTTATGCGGCAATGAAATTCTCCATATAAAAGCAGCTTTTACGAAAAAAGCTAACGCTATTGATACAAAGACCATCATTTTTTGTCATGCTGAAAAGCCATGGTCGTTCTGAATAGCTGCTTTTGCAGGATTGGATGATTTATTCATTGCTGGCGTTTCCCATGTTTCAGCCCATGACGATAAAGTCGGGCTTTTCCCTTTACTCTGATCACAGGCGGATTGCCTGTGTTTTTTTGTGCAAAAAAAATTATTCCGTGCAATTTATTTGCTCCAGGGAAGGGATGGGACGCTACAATGACGAAAAAAACGCATAAATACAGCAGTAAGAAATTAAGCCGGGGAGAACCTCCCAATTTTTCCGGACAGCATTTCATGCATAACAAAAAGCTGTTGACTGAAATGGTTCACAAAGCCAAGGTTGGCAAAAGCGATACGGTTTTGGAACTGGGAGCAGGGAAAGGAGCGTTAACGACAGTGCTGGGCGAAAAAGCCGGCAAAGTGCTGGCGGTGGAATACGACGCTCAGCTGGTCGGTATTCTTAAGCAGAAAACCGCCGAATATCAAAATACGAAAATTATTCATCAAGACATTTTGAGCCTTCGTTTGCCAAAGGAAAAATTCGTAGTCGTCTCCAATATACCGTATGCGATTACAACGCCAATCATGAAATGGCTTCTTCACCACCCTGCCACTGGCCTGCAGAGGGGTGTCATCGTTATGGAAAAGGGAGCGGCAAGAAGATTTACGGCGAAAACGGTCAAAAATGTTGATGTTCTGGCCTGGCGGATGTGGTTTGATATCCGCTATGTCAAAGGAATTTCCAGAGATAATTTTTCACCGCCGCCAAGCGTGGATTCTGCTATGGTTTATATCAACCGGAAGAAGGCGCCGATGCTGCCGACGAAAGACTATGCGGCGTTTTTAGGACTTGTAGAATATGCGCTGAAAGAACCGCGGGCAAGTATCGATACGGCGTTGAGAGGGATATTTACATCGCCGCAATTAAAGCGGTTGAAGCAAGCGATCGGAGCTTCAGCGGAAACGCCGATTGGGATGCTGGCGGAAAACCAGTGGGGAGTTGTTTTCAACTCAATGACTCAGTACGTTCAACGCTCTCTTTGGCCGCGAATCACAAAAAGCCGGCGCCGGCGCTGGCGATGATGATGTGCAGGGAAAAATCAAGCCGGACAAGAGCTAAAGTAAACAGAACCGGTGTATGAATATAGCTGGTGGCGGATACTGGGGTCGGCGGCAATCCGTTCGGCTCCCGCCGCTCAGATATTTAACGCCATATAGCAAAGTACACAGTGCTGCCGCCTTCCACCTTCTTTCAAGCATGCGGCCATTACAGCCCGAGATTCCGATTGTTCCGAAGCGTGTGGAAAACTTCAAAAATATGGCAGTGTTATTAACTGGAGCAGTTAGCGAAAAAAAGCTAATCGTCCTTGTCCTCCTATGTAGCGCTTATTGGAAAAAAATTGTGTAAAATAACGTAAAACGATGAAAAAAGAGTATGTCATGCATACGGTGAAGCCCCGTGAAATAAAGGTTTTTCGTTTCTTCCATCCTTATTCAGAAACCATGCAACACACTTTTAGGAGTTGGTTGTGATTTTCATCACTGTGCTATGTCATGTCTCTTGGTATCCTTTAAATATACTTAATAAAGAAATATGTTTTTAAAAGTGAAAATCTTCACAAACACACCTTTTTTTAAATGGTTTTATGTGAACTAATGAACAAGGCATAGAAAGGACGAGATATCATGAAGAAGCTTGTAATGATTGGGAACGGTATGGCAGGGGTACGAAGTATAGAAGAAATCTTGAAAAGAGACCCTTCCCGTTATGAGATAACGATTATCGGAGATGAAGCACATCCAAACTATAATCGTATTATGCTTTCCAATGTTCTTCAAGGCAAAACAGCGTTAGATGACATTACCATCAACGATTGGTCTTGGTATAAGGTAAATAATATCAACCTGATGACGGGGGAGAAAGTGACTTCCATTGATCGGGAAGCGAAGTCAGTAACAACAGAGAAAGGCAGTGAAATCCCTTACGATATCCTGATTATTGCTACAGGGTCCAGCTCCTTTATTTTGCCGCTTCCGGGGAGTGATTTGGACGGGGTCATCGGTTTTAGAACAATAGAAGATACAGAAAAAATGATTGAAATTGCTGAAAGGAAAAAGAAAGCCGTCGTCATCGGTGGCGGTCTATTAGGTCTTGAAGCAGCAAGAGGATTAATAGACCGCGGCATGGACGTGCATGTCATCCACCTTTTGCCGACACTAATGGAACAGCAATTAGACGCGCCTGCTGCTCGGATGTTGAAAAAAGACTTAGAAAAACAGGGAATGAAATTTAAAATGGAAAAGCAGACAGCTGAAATTTTAGGAGAAACAGCTGTTGAAGGTGTTCGTTTTAACGACGGGGAAGAGCTGGCCTGTGATCTTGTAGTGATGGCAGTAGGGATTCGTCCAAACGCGGCGCTTGCCAAAGCGTGCGGTTTGGAAGTCAACCGGGCCATCGTCGTAGATGATCATATGCGCACAATTGATCCAGCCGTTTATGCGGTAGGCGAGTGCGCTGAGCATAGGGGAATGGCTTATGGATTAGTGGCGCCACTCTATGAACAAGGGCAAGCATTAGCGGATGCTTTAACCGGTCGCGAGAGTGAAGGGTATCAAGGAAGTATTCTTTCTACTCAATTAAAAGTAGCAGGATGCGATTTGTTCTCCGGCGGTAAAATTCATGAAGATGATCACACAGAAGCGATTGTGGTGCAGGATGCCGTTGCGGGTGTGTATAAAAAAATATTAGTTGAAGATAACAAAATAACAGGAATCGTGCTTTATGGTGATGCAAGTGATGGGAATCGTCTGTTCTCAATGTTAAAGAAGGGGACGGATATTTCAGAATTTACTACAGCGGCGGTGTTGCAAAAAGCAGGGGAAACAGATGATTCCGCTTTGTTGGCTGAGATGCCGGCTGATGAAACTGTATGTGGTTGTAACGGTGTGACGAAAGGAACGATCGTTCAGTCTATCTTGGAAGAGAATTTAACGACGTTTGATGATGTGAAAAAGTGCACAAAGGCAGGGGGATCTTGTGGAAAATGTCGTCCAATGGTCGAAGGGCTTCTTTCACTCACACTGGGGGATGGTTTTGATGCTTCCGCTCAGACGAGTGGTATGTGTGAATGTACCGATTTGTCACGTGATGAGGTTGTGGACCAAATAAAAGACAAAGGTCTTCAATCACCGATGGAAGTACGTTACGTGTTAGGCTTTAAAAATCCTGAAGGCTGTTCAAAATGTCGTCCGGCACTTAACTATTATATGAGAATGTTGCGCCCGACAGAGTATGAAGACGATAAATCATCTCGATTTGTTAATGAACGAATGGAAGGCAATATTCAAAAAGATGGCACATTTTCTGTTATTCCTCGTATGTACGGCGGGGTAACGAGCGCAGATGATCTCATTCGTATGGGGGAAGTAGCCAAAAAATATCATGTCCCGCTTGTTAAAGTAACTGGTGCAAGTCGAATTGGTTTATATGGAGTAAAAAAAGAGGATCTTCCCCACGTGTGGGAAGAGTTAGGAATGCGTTCAGGCTATGCTTATTCTAAATCACTTCGCAATGTTAAATCGTGTGTCGGCTCACGCTACTGCCGTTTCGGGACGCAAGATTCATTAGGATTAGGTATTAAGCTGGAAAAAGAGCTCGAGATGGTGGATACACCTCATAAAATGAAAATGGGAGTGACAGGATGTCCGCGAAACTGCGCAGAAGTCCTGACGAAAGATTTTGGCGTCGTTTGTGTGGAAAATGGTTATCAACTGTATATCGGTGGTAATGGCGGTACGGAGGTAAGGGAGTGTGACTACCTTAAAATCGTTGCTAGTGAAGAAGAAGTGGTTACTTATGCGAAAGCTTATACCCAATATTACCGTGAAACAGCGATTTATGGAGAGAGAACGGCTCCGTGGGTAGAGCGGTTAGGTATTGAAACAATTAAAACAGTGTTGCTTGATGATGAACATCGTGACTACTATGTCCATCGTTTTTCTGAAGCGCGCGATACCTACCAAGAAGCATGGGGAACAGCACTTAAGAAACAGGATAATAAAAACTTATATCAAGTGATTAAAATTTAAGTGTTTGTTCAAAAAGATCGTTTTTTATCTTTTTGAACAAACACGAAGCAATGGGTGAAGCCGATGCATTCTTTTCAAACCGGCTAGGAGTGGTTTTCTCGGAACCAGGATGGTGACATTCCGCCGTTGCCCATAGGACGTGGGCAACGGCGGAATTGGGTGCATCGAGCGGAACCATTGCCTTTTTGAACATCTTCTTTAACAGTTTTCGTAATGAGATAAGTCAAAATGAAAATACGTTTTGTTAACCGAAAGAGAGGAGAAAGCCATGAATATTACGAAGGAAAAAGTTCACGTTATGCCGCTTGAAGAATTACCTGTTTTAATAGGTAAGGAAGTGCAGATAAACAATGAGTCCATCGCTCTATTTCGATTGAGCAACGGAGAAGTACGAGCCATCGGCAGCCGTTGTCCTCATACAAATGGGCCGCTTGCAGAGGGGATTGTTTCCGGAGAGTTCGTCTATTGTCCATTGCAGGATTGGAAAGTATCATTAATTACAGGGGTCGTACAGCCGCCGGATGAAGGGGCTGTACCGACCTACGACGTTTCCATAAAAAACGGGGAGATTTATGTATCCGTGTAGGTGGTGAAGGGGTATGTCAGGGTATGTCACGTTTGTAGGCGCTGGGCCTGGAGATGTAGGGCTGATAACAGAAAAAGGGAAACAATCTTTAATGGAGGCGGATGTTGTCTTATATGACCGATTAGCCAACCCCCGCCTTCTTAAATTAACGAAGAATAGCTGTCAATTCATCTATTGTGGAAAATTGCCTGATCGCCATATCATGCGTCAAGAGAAAATCAATCAAACGCTCATTGACATGGCGTTGGCGAATAAGCGAGTCGTCCGTTTAAAAGGCGGTGATCCTGCCGTTTTTGGGCGTGTAGGCGAAGAAGCGCAAGCTGTCCGCAATGCTGGGATAGCGTATGAGATTATTCCAGGGGTTACCTCAAGCATCGCCGCTGCGGCGTATGCGGGAATACCTGTGACACATCGCGAGTATAGTGCCAGCTTTACCCTTAGAACAGGTCACGCGTGTGAAAAGAATGAGAAAAAAACACATTGTGATGATGAACTAGGGGATACAATCGCCTATTATATGGGGGTAAAAAACCTGCCGCATCATTGCGATGCTTTGATGAAAAAAGGCTTTTCGCCAGATACGAAAGTAGCGGTGATTGAATGGGCCACAACAGGGAAGCAGCGAACGGTGGAGGGGACGCTTGCCACCATCACCCAAATAGTGAAACAGCAAAATATTCAAAATCCTGCTATGACAATCATAGGGGAAGTTGTGGCTTTACGACAGTCGTTATCATGGTTTGAACGGAAAAGCATGTTCGGTAAACGGATACTGATTGCGAAATCATCAGCAGAAGAGAGTCGTCTTGAGCGTTATTTTCTTAACGAAGGAGCCGAGGCTTATGCTCTTCCAACGCTAAAGCATGTGAAGCGAAATATATCAGTCGCAGAGCTGAAACGTATTTGCTCCGCAGATAAATTGCTTTTTCTTTCACCGGAAAGCGTCTCCTTTCTTTTAGACAGCTTTATAAAGAACGGATATGATAGTCGAGATTTACCGCCACATCTGTACGTCCTTTCTGAAAAAACGGCTAAATGCTTGCGATCCTTTGGCTTGAAGTCAGAGAAAGTCGCGCAACCTGCCGCGGATATGGTAAAAGTCGGTTATGATCTGCAACGGCAGGGCGAGGTTATACACAACGATGTTGCAACGCACCATTTACAAGTGGACGATAGATTTAGAGACATTGATAAACGGCTGCTCGCTGAAGAAGAATGGGAAACAGTCATCTTTCCAAGTAAAGCTTCGGTGGACGCGTTTTTAGCGCTATTAAAGGACTACGATTATCCAAAGGAATGGCTCCAAAAACTTTCATATGCTTACGTCGGAGATCGGGTTAAAGCTTATGCTGAAACAAAAGGATTTGAAAAGGTAGACAATGACGTTCAAAATATTTTAACGTTAGGGGACTGGAGATAAAGCAGTAACGATCTGTCCCCTTTCCCTTTTACTATTTTTGCTCATTTTTTCACAAGTGTCCGTATTGGCATTGCTATAACAAGTATCGAGTGATTTATAAAGGAGTACCTCCAATCGACAAAGTATCATTTTAAAAAATATAGAAGAGTTAAAGCATACTTACAAAATGGACCAGGCAACTAGACATAAGCGGTATCCAATGATGTCATGAGTTTTCCGTTTACAATGGCCGAATTGTGTGTAAGTCCATCGATTTTAAGTCAACAAGGAGACGATGAATAATGAAAGAAGTTATCCAGTCATTAAGTGATGCTGCTGTATTAAGAGTAGATCAAATCAATACGAGTAAAACGAAATATTTTGTCTCAGCCATGATGGCGGGTTTTTTCGTTGGATTAGGTATTATCTTAATTTTTACTATCGGCGGCCTTTTGTCGCCTATTAGTGTCGCCGCCACAAGAATTGTGATGGGCGTGTCGTTTGGAATTGCGTTAAGTCTGGTGTTAATGGCTGGCGCTGATTTGTTTACTGGAAACAATATGATTATGACGATCGGAACGTTAGAAAAACGAACTACCTGGAAAGATACTTGGCGTATTTGGGGTTTTGGTTTTGTTGGAAATTTTGCCGGGTCCGTGCTTGTCGCTGGTCTTTATTACTACTCAGGTCTTTGGCAAGGGGCTACTGCTGAATTCATTACCACTACTGCCAGCACGAAAATGAATGCGCCGTTTATGGAATTGCTCGTGCGTGGTATTTTATGTAACATTTTAGTTTGCCTGGCTATTTGGTGTGCTTTTAAATTAAAAGACGATACAGCAAAATTAATAGTGATTTTCTGGTGTTTATTCGCTTTTATTACGTCCGGCTTTGAGCATAGTATCGCAAATATGACCCTCCTTTCCATCGGATTGATGGTACCGCATCCTGAAACAGTGTCTCTCTTTGGAATGGGCGCTAACCTCGTGCCGGTAACGATTGGTAACATGATCGGCGGCATCGTTTTCGTTGGCGGCGCTTACTGGTACACTCTTTCAGATACAGTGGCAAAAAAATCAGGACGAAGTCATCCGTCAGTTACTTCTAATAAGTTACGCAAGGAAGCTTAATAGGACATTTCACCATCTGACAATCGGAACGCTAGATTCCACGGAAAAAAGTCGGGCAGCTAGTGGTGATGCAGCATGTGGCAGCGCAAGGCTAAAGGAGTTTGAGTCCGGTCGGTGCGAATAAGCCGTATCGGAATGCTTGCCGTGCCACATACCTCTCACGCATTATCGGTGTGGAAATAATGGCTGGACGAGAGCGGAAGCCTGCTTTGCGGATATATTTTCACTACGTGCCGATTGCGGTTATTTCCGTACTTATCGTCAGGGAAATCTTAACACCTGGAGACGGGCAGTCGGTTATCTCGCTCCCGGTTCTTCTCGGCTGTCTGGCCACCGCAGCAGCAACAAAGCTGCTGAAATCGTTTCTTCCCGCCGTCGTTATTGGCTTGGTGGTTGGCTTGTCTGTAAGGTATTTTTTATAAAAGTTAAATGCCTGTGTATTAGATGTGATTATAAGGCTAAGAGTCTTGTAATGACCATGGGACGCTATCATTTAGGAAAAAATACACAAAACTTTGCCTTTTTCTTCCGATTATAGCGGATATATGTTAAAATATAACATGTGAGTAAAACATAACGAATGGTTGTTTTTAAAAAAGCAACCCTATTATGACTAAGCACAAACACGATGCAATGAGTGGAGCCGATGCATTCTTTTCAGGCCGTCTATGAGTGGTTTTCTCATAGACGGAGCATCGAGCGGAACCATTGCCTTTTTGAACATCATCATAAAGAGAGTCAAAATTCGTTTTGAAAGAAGGTGGAGTCTATGTGATTTACAGGTTGATGAAGTTCGTTCGGTGTAGAGGCTGTCTCTCTAAATTTTAAGGGTAATTAAAAACCGAAAGGACGAGAAAAATGAATAAATATTTTGATGTCTTTGTTGACGCTAATTTTTTTCGCTTGTATTCTTACAGCCCCTGCTTCTGCAAATAATTCCACTCTGGATACTCGTCAACTTGTTCCTGAATTTGAAATGGGATTAAATGAAAGCGATTTAACGGGAGCTATTACTCCCGATTTGGATCATGGTATCACAATAAATGACTCAGAATTTTCAGCCATGTCAAATGATCTTGTAGAAGGACATCTATTGAATCATGATGATATATTAACCACAAATGATCCCATGGATTTTTACTTTTTTAGTGTTCCTGATGAACGAAACATAATTCTTAGGATTCTGTCGAACAACTCGAATTACAGAGTGGATATTTATGAAGTTGATTGGAGCACTGGTACTGCATATCCAACTAATTTTGGTACTTCCAGTGGGAATACTGTTATTGGTAGTGGGTTATATGCAAGCGACTGGGCGCTTGTGGTTACATCAACGGGTACTGTGGGAGATACTTATAGTGTTCAAATGAATATTGCCAGTTCAGGAGGAACGATAATTTCTGCTTCAGCTGCTCTACAATCAGTGGTTGTTAGATACCCGAATAATGACTTATATTTAAACGAACACTACATTGCAAATACGACAGAAGCTGCAAATACTAATCCTCACCTAGATTGGGAGAGACGCTTCTATTTCTCATACGATGGTAATTACCAATCTCGTACTCATGACATTTCAGATGCGAGGGTTTCGTATATATCAACTCGGGCTAACTATCAATCAAGTTATGCAAGTTCGAATAATGTTGTATTAATTGTATTAAACATAGACACTTTATTTACTTATTTTGAATCGGAGTTTCGATCTGGTCCTCCAACTTATTATTATTCTTCGTTTGTTGATACCACAGGTCGAACAACGCCTAGAAGGTTAGATTCCATTGATCTTGCTCGTAATCCTGATATATTGGTATATGATTTAAATACCAATAAGGTAATTGACTTTGTCAGCAATTTAAACTATTACTACGCAAGAGGGATAGAACCTGCTCCAGTGGTTACTTATTATGATTAATAACTTTGTTTAGATCTTCATTAAATGTCTCGCAATTCTAGGAGTCTGTCCAAAAAGCGATTTACTCAAATACTTATTCAATATTGGCTATAAATCAAGTAATACAACCTGCATAAAAGATATCAGTTCAAATATAACCTTTCGCAATTATTAATCTGTCAAACAGACTCCTAGGGTTATGTTCCATTCATAGATTTGAGAAACTAATTATGCTTCAAAACACCAGCGTTTCGCAATGATCTAAATAACACCTCTGCCTATATTCCTCAAGCAATGTAGACAAAGTCATGCTGCATGCTGACATGAAAAGTCCTTCTAAACTTTTCAAACACGATGTTACCTCTATACTCTTTCCATACAACTTGGCAGCCCGAAGTTAACGACTGAATTTTTCGATATATGAATATGTTTGTTTTTAATTCGATCAATGAAAATTTAGATCGACTTTTTTAAGTTATTTTGCTATCTGAGGGTTACTAGCTACTCGTATATTCTGAATAATGCTGGGATAGAAATCATGACGACAGCCCGGATATTAGGTGATTTTTTAAACTATTGCAGGATGTCAGACATTTGAGAGTTGGGTACGGTTGGTATGGAAGAATATCATGTAAACGCAGATGCCTTACGGGAACAGGCAATTCTTCGCGCCGCAACCGCTGTTATCCAGGTTGGTAAAAATGACGATGGAACGATCTGGACGGAGGGAATTTATGATCCAGAAGCCGCCCTGAAAGAAAAGCGGGAAACGGGCGGGGATACGCAAATATACTGGAAGCAGATCGACTTCAACTTGCGTTGGAACAGGATTTCAGGAACGAACACATTGGATTCCGTGGGGCAAGTTATCGATTATTTTGCTTCGGAATACGCCCAATATAAAACGAGAATCGAACAGCAGTATACAGGTGATGAGCAGGCAGAGGCATTGGCAAAGCTGGAGGAGCTCTTTTCTGAACGTGTGGCAGAATCAGCGGACGAATTTTCCCGGCTTGTCGGCGATTTTTTGGAAGCGAATGGAGTCGAGGGAGAGCACGATGCGATTCGCAACAGCTTTTTAGATATTTACGAGCAGCGGAAGACAACGTATTTGGGCTTTATCGAAGACCATCCCGATTACGCCGGTGTGAAAGGAACAGAAGACGAATGGCTGCTGACTGCGGGAAATTTTATGGGAGAGCAGCTGCGTTATGCAATGATTTCTCAACAGCCGGAAATGAGTGAAGCTAGTGAATATGGCTACAGCATGGATGACTTATATGTTGCCGGTACGTTGGTGAAAGAGCTTGCCAGGTTTCAAAGCCCTACATGGTCATATAATCGTTCGGAAGAAGAACTCGGTGTCGAGCTTGGGGTGGGGGCGATGAAGTACGCTTTGCTTTCCAACTGCTTCGATCTCAGCGATGATGTAAAGTCAAAGCTGGATCAAGCATTTAACAACCTTATGAATAACGCCATTGACAATGCCAATAAATACATTGACCAACAACGGAGCGATCCTTTTGTCCGCAACAAAGAAGCATATACGATGAAGATAGACAAAACCGCTGTTATGGATATCATCAAGCAGATGGTGGAGAACCTCAATGCGAAGGATGTGAATGCCGCCTTTCGTTCCAACCTGACAACGTATATGTCGATTTACAAGCAAAAGATGCAAGTTGGACAAACAAGCAGTCTGGCACGTTACCATTCTTATTACAGCTCGTGGATGAATCAGAATTTTGCCAGTGAATGGAATCCGTTTGTTGACCGGATTTCCGCTGGCACCGCCGTGGATATGAGCAGATATTTGCTGAAGGAGCAAATGCAGTGGCTCGATATTACCGTATAACCTATAGGACTAAGTGCTGTTCCGGTGTCAATACATAATAGAAAAAGCATGGTGAGTATCCGAATGAAACTAGAGCGCTACCGTTTTATTTTACAGAATCGGGTACTCGGGGCTGCTGTTTAATGATCATACTAATCACAGGAGATGTTTATCCGTTTTCGATAAGCAGAGCAGCTTTCAGTCTTCCCCCTTCCGTCGTCGTGATCTGACAGAATGCAGTAGAATAACACCGCGGGCAGCTTGCCTATGGAGGCTCGTTTTGTAATAATTGCCACCACCAACACCACAGGTGACCCTGCGGTGTTTTTTGTGCTGTTTCCAGTCGGTCGGGACGCAAACGGGAGCGGTTTTCCAAAATGGAGCGTACGGAGAGGATACAAATGCGGCGAAATGGAGAAGGGATATACGAGAAATTGGCAGAGAAACGTGACGTAAATCCGTTATCGGCGGTTGCAAGAAACCGGGTGTTTTTTCATCAATTTACTGGATGGAGTGAAAAATGTATTTTTCAGCACAGTTCCCCCTCTTTTTTGAATAAACACTATAATAGACTTAAGGAGCTTCGACATTGTGAAAAACGCTGAAGTTGTTGAAGTCGTTTGTTATTTTACATGAATCTTAAGGAAATCTTAAGATTTTTTGTAAACAGTTGTTAAGATTTATTGTGTACTATTATCAATGAGAGCTTTGTGCGGGAAAGAAGGCGGAGGATATGGAAAATTATAATGTGCTTGTTGTCGATGATGAAAAAGAAATTCGGGACGGCATTGAAATTTACTTAAAAAATGAAGGTGTAACCGTGTTAAAGGCAATGGACGGCATCGAGGCGCTGGAAATCCTTAATGAACATCAGGTTCATCTCATTATCCTCGATGTCATGATGCCAAAGCTTGATGGCATTTCCGCTACATACAAAATTCGTGAGCAGAAAAACATACCAATTATTATTTTAAGTGCCAAAAGTGAAGATACCGATAAAATTCTCGGCCTCCAGGTAGGCGCGGATGATTATGTAACCAAGCCGTTCAATCCGATGGAACTCGTTGCCCGCGTGAAGTCGCAATTGCGGCGCTATGTTCAGTTCGGCACTTACGAGGGAATAAACAAAGTGGTTGATCTGAACGGATTGATCTTGGACAGAGCGGCAAAGGCAGTGACGGTTTTTGGAGAAACGGTGAAGCTTACACCGATTGAATACAAAATTGTCGAGCTTTTGATGACGAATGCCGGGCGGGTGTTCTCCATTAATGAAATCTATGAGCGGGTGTGGAAGGAGCCGGGATTTAATGTGGAAAACACAGTGGCGGTTCATATCAGAAAAATACGTGAAAAAATTGAAATAGACCCGAAGAATCCAAGATATTTAAAGGTGGTATGGGGAATTGGATACAAAATGGAAAAGTAGAGTATTCACCGGTATCTGGGTATTTGCCTTTACGATTGGCATGAGCGGGGTGTTTGCTTTTTTCACGCACGGCAGTCATTACTTTCACCGCGATTATTTCCACACTCCCGACTTCCAGCACGAGCTGGATGATTTCGTCACATACCTGAGTTTATTTGAATTGTATGGCATCGACGAGAACAAAGCGAAACGCTCGATAACCGTAACACAGGATGAAATCGATGAATATCGGTATCGATATGGAGCGATGGAGGAACAACTGCATGCCGTCAGGAATCAATATGATGAAAGAGTAGCCGAAGCCTGGGCTGTGTTGGATACTGTGGAGCATGCCGAAGAAGCCTATATTGAGGAAAGGGAGGAACAACTGGAAGAAATCATCCATGTGTTTGAAGATGATGAGTATGTAAAGCAGAAAGTATTGGAAGAAAAAGAGCAGTTGATCGACAATTATCTGCTGGAAATAGAGAGTGATTATCCAGATTTTTTGAAATATCAAGAGCAATTTCTTTACTATTTTGAAAACCCAGCGACAGGGAAAACCGTCACAAACCTGAATATTACCTTGAATAAAACGGTGTCCGATTACATAAAGCCGGAAACGATGCAGTTTATTGGGGAATATTCGATTTCAGAAGAGACCTGGGAGGAGAAAGATGGGGCAGCGTGGATCGAGGTCTTCCTTGCCGGACAATCCGAGGAGTTTGAAGGCAAGATTGGGCTTGCGAAAAACCTGTCACCCGCCAGTCCCATCATGGCGGCCCATGACAGCTACAAACAGGAGCAAATCGTGTTGCTAGTGTATTCGTTGACTGGTGTTGCTGCACTTATTTCATGCTTTTATTTCGTGAAAAAAAGAAAGGTTGCTGTTCCCGGCACGGTGAAATGGCGTCCGTATTATAACAGGCTTCCGATTGATTTGCGTGCGGTCTTCCTTGCTGCGTCCGGGGTTGGTGCGTTTCTGTTTACCTTCGTTTTCGTTGATCTGTTTCCTAACATCCTGAAAGAGCCCGCCCTTTTTGGCAGCGACACGATTTTCTCGCTGACGACAGCTTCGATTTTGTGGGGTCTCACATGGAGCCAAGGGAAGTTTCTCCTGCCAGAATTCACTTGGGAAAACCTGAAGATGCAGTGGGATAAAGCGCTGTTAAAAAAAGGCTGGCAGCGGCTGAGCCTGCGTCTCCGACAACTGACTAGCAATTTGAAAGAAGCTTTTGTAAATAAAAGCGTGGGTACACAGCTGCTTGTTTTACTTACAATCGTATTCGCGTTAGGGGCAGCGGTTCTGATCGTTGTTCTCCATCCGGTTTTCCTGCTTTTTTACTTGATCTTGCTTGCTCTGGTCGGTTTTCCGGTGCTTCTGGTTCTCACTGGAAAAATCGGGTATTTTAATCGCATCGTTGCACAAACGGAGGTGCTAGCAGCGGGAAAGCTCGGCCAGGATTTACCTGTGTCAGAAAAATCCGTACTGGCTAAGCTTGCGGCCAATATCAATTTGTTGAAGCAGGGGGTAAAAGCATCCCAAAACGAACAGGCAAAGAGCGAGCGGCTGAAAACAGAGCTGATTACCAATGTCAGTCATGATCTGCGGACACCGCTGACTTCTATTATTACGTATACCGGGCTGCTGAAGTCCGATAATTTAACCGCTGATGAGCGGACGGCATATCTTGAAATTATTGACCGGAAATCCAAACGATTAAAGATGCTAATCGATGACTTATTTGAAGTATCGAAAATGGCCAGCGGCAACATCGAATTATCGAAGGAAAAAATTGATCTTGTGCAACTGCTGCAGCAGGCGCTTGCGGAAAATGACAATGCGATCAGCGAATCCAGCCTGCATTTTCGCGTGACAAGCACCGTGCAAACAGCGTATGCCTTCGTTGATGGGCAGAAGCTGTGGCGTGTCTTCGATAACTTAATCGGAAATATTTTGAAATATTCACTGGAGAACTCCCGCGTGTATATTTCCATCCAAACGCTGGAGGATCAAGCGATGATAACCTTTAAAAATGTCTCCAAGTTTGAACTCAACGACAATATTGATGAATTGTTTGAACGTTTTAAGCGCGGGGATGAGTCCCGTCATACGGAAGGCTCAGGTCTTGGCCTTGCGATTGCCAAATCCATTGTCGACCTTCATGAAGGTACGCTTGATATTGAGACGGATGGAGATTTGTTTAAAGTGATCATTTCGTTAAAACTGGCGGAATAATCAGCGGCAGGAAAACTTTTTTTACCGGGGTTCATAAGAAAGAGAGAGACGGGGGAGGAACATTACAGACATGAAGCAAGCAATAGATTTCGATGAATTGTACTCGCAGTTTTACCGGCGGCTATTTCATATTGGGTATTCAATTACTAGGGACAGACACCTTGCAGAAGATGTGGTGCATGAAACGTTTTTAAAGGCGTACTTAAAAGCGGAAACGATAGAAGACGAGGGGAAAATCGGGAGCTGGCTTTCATCCATTGCGGCGAGAACGGCCATCGATGTTTTTCGCCGGGAAAAGAAAAAGAAAGGGATACTGATGGAGCAGGAAATGCTCGACTATCTGGGGGAAAAAATGTCCTTTCATGTGGAACAGGAAGTGGAAACGTGGTTTCTGGAGGAACAAATGAAAACCGCCATCAGGAAGCTGAAGCTAGATTACCAGAATGTGCTGATGCTAAAGCTGGGATACGATTTAAAGGAAGACGAAATTGCCCATGTCCTCCACTTAAAACCGAGCACGGTAAAAACAAGAATATACCGGGCAAGGAAGCAATTAAAGCTGCTTTTCGAGAAGCAAATGAGCGCTTAGTTTAAGTACGGAGGGTTATTGTTATTTTTATGTTGGAATATTATGGATAGTTTAGTAGCTGATCCATAAGCTAAAAAGAGAATGCAATGGCTCCGCCTTGAGAAGAGAATACCGCTCATCTCAAGGCTTTTATTACTCATTGCTTCAGGGGTGCTCACAAGGATGCGAACAGGCCTTTTGAGACACCCCCCTTCATTTTTCGAGAACGCTTCAATATTCCCGGAAAAAGTTTAAAATCAGCATCATAATTATCAGCGAAATGTGGAAAAATATTGATTAGAAATCGGAAATAGTGTCATGAAATTTGGAAATTAAAGCATAGTATAAACATCATATTGGGCAGGGGAGTGACATATGAAACACCATGTACGGCTATCCAGTGCTGAAATAGGCAGCTTGTGGGAAGCATATATGTTGAACGGGATGTCTATATGTATAATGAAACACTTTCAGAAATATTTAGAAGATGAAGACATTAAGCCAATCTTATCAAAAGCATTGCAGGTGGCGAAGTCACGTGTTGAGGAAATCGAACGTATTTTTAAAGCAGAAAAGTTCCCTGTTCCTGCCGGTTATTCGGATCAGGATGTCAACTTATCAGCGCCGCCGCTGTTTCATCAAGAATTTTCTTTAAGTTTTGTCTACGCAATGGGCCGGATGGCAATGATCAACTACGCCTATATTACTTCAAGTGTAGCGAGGCCGGATGTACGGGATTTTTTCAAGAGATGCTTACAGGATAGTGTCGATTTATTTGACCAATCAGTAAATTTAATGTTGGAAAAAGGCATTTATGACCGTCCGCCGATGATCAATTATCCGAAAAAGGTGACATTTATTGAAGATTCTTCGATTTTTACGGGCTATTTAAATGAAGATCGCCCATTAAACACCATTGAGCTTAGTGAAATGTTCTTGAATATTGAAAGAAATTACTTTGGAACAATGCTTTGTGTGGGATTCATTCAAACGGTTACTGACAAGCAAATCAAAAAATTTATCGAAAAAGGGAAGGAAATATGTGATAAGCAGCTCAAATTTTTTAACCAGATTTTAGTAAAAGAAAACCTGCTTGGCACAGTACCGACGCAGATGCTGGTCACGGATTCAACCGTCTCCCCTTTTTCCGACCGGTTAATTACGCAGCTGTTTACTGCTCTGAATAAAATAGATATCACGCTGATTGGCCATTCCCTGTCATTGTCGATGAGAAGTGACCTGGCGGTATATTTAACGAAATTACTCGCGGAAGTATTAAAATACGCGCAAGACGGATTTGAAATACTGGTCAAGCGAAAATGGATGGAACAGCCCCCGCAAGCGTTGAGAAGGAAATAAATGCAAATATAAAGGTGTGATTTTTGATATTTTTAGTATTTGTTCAAAAAGATCATTTTTTATCTTTTTGAACAAATACGATGCAATGCGTGTAGCCCATGCATCTTTTGGGGCCGACCGTGAGTGGTTTTCTCGGAACCAAGGTGGTGACATTCCGCTGTTGCCCATAGGACGTGAGCGATACTTTGGCGGAATTGAGTAGCATCGAGCTGAACTAGTGTTTTTTTTTAACACGCTCTTAATGCTTCCGCCGATCATTTTTTGTCATTTACCATTAATCTACGAAAAAAGGAGGCGAAAGACACGGAAATATTGTCGGGGGATAGCGGCGCCGTTGGTTAAGGTTACCGGGCTTCGTCCTCTTTGCCCCTGTGTATCCTCTTTTTAGAACACCTCTTCACTTACCGCGGAGAATGCCACCAAGTAGAATGCAGGATCGTTAATTGCTTCTTAAATGTTTTAAGGGTTATAGACCCCCACCTCAACGCGTAGCGTAGGTGGGAAATTTTAATCAGGTGGAGTCGAGACTCCATCTGATTTCTCGATGTTTCAGCTTGCTGAAACGAGTTCGCTGGGGGAAATCTTTATGCCAATATAACAAATCAGGCCATAAGGCATAATTGGCTCAGGAAATTAGGTCTTTGGATTTAATTTTTGCATTTTGCTAATTATTCATTTTGTTAGAAAAGGCGCAATACATCTAAAAGAAAGTTGCAAATCAAAGGTAGGTAAAAAGTTTTGTTTTTCATGTTTCCTTGAATCACTGCGTCATGACCATTTGAAAAAATGGTAGAATGAGTAAGTTGTTATCATTTATTGCTAATAGTGGTTGTTCACCTTCCTGAAAATAACTGCGATGCAGGGAACCATTCTGTTCAAGAGCTACGAGCTGTTGATAGTTAGTGCAGGGAGTTTAAATTCAATTTTTGGAGGAAAAAATGGCGAAAGTAAAATTAGCGGGGTTATTATTTATTGGTATCATGTTTCTTGCGGCTTGCTCTGGGGAGCCGACAGTAGAAAAAGTATTGGAAATGCTTGACGAGGCTCATGAAGATCTTCAATCAGTGCAGGTTAATATGGAGGAGAAAGAAAATGGAGTCGAATATGTTTTGTCGGCTCAATTAGATTATGAAAACGAAATATATTATATTGAAGTTGAATCAACTGATTTGGTACTATACAAGGATAATGACGGATTTGAAACCTTGGTTGCCAACATGGTCGTAGACCCTGAGTATTTTGATGTAACAGTGTATGAACAGCTGATGGATAATCTCGTAAATCAGCATCATAATCAGCTGAAGCGGCTGCAAACATTTGATAAAGATGTTTATGAAAAATTCGATCTCGAGCTGAAGGATGACGAGTATCTCTTAACCTATACAGGGGACGAGGCATCCCAACAGATCATTGTTGAAGGATATGTAGACGAATATAAAAGTTACGGAAATCAAGATTTAACGGTTTCTGATATAGTAACGGAAGGTTTGAGTTTTAAAGTTATTGTGGATAAAGAAACGAACAGAATAAAAGAATTTGATCAGCAGTTGAAATACTCTTTTACTATTGATGGAACAGAAATGTCCTTTGATTCAGAGGCGGTTTTTACCTACACGAATTATCAAGCTGTCGGAGAAATTGAAAAACCTGAGGTGAATAGCGAGCCGGCTATCGGACTGTCGGAAGAAGAACAGGAATTGTACGAGACAGAAGCGGTACAATATTTGGAGGCGTTGATTGAAGCAACGGTTTACCAAAACGAGAAAACTTTTGCAGCAAACGCACCTGGCCCAGATTCCGAAGAAGATAAGCAATCCGAAGGTGAATTTCAAAAGGAGAGTTTTAAAGAATTTTATCGATATAATACAGAGGCCAATATGGGAGGTCTCGTTTCCGATGAGCAGATAAATGAATTGACGGAAGCGTTTATGGTCGCATTGTCTGGAACTTCCTATGAAGTGGTGAATTCCCGTGCCCTTGCTGACGATCATATCGAGGTAGCCTTGGCAATCGAAGGTATTCAGGATTGGGAAATCATGACTATGATTACGGAAAAGGTCCTTGAGGAATTAGAGTCAGGAGAAATCGCCGAGGAAGATTTAGCGAAACGACAAGTAGAGTTAATGATCGATATTTACGAAAATGATGCTCCATATAGCGATCCAGTCGAGGTTAACGTGAATGTCATGAGAACGGAAGACGGATCGTATCTTGTGCTACTGCAGGATGAATATTTGGTAGGCGGCTTCGTCCAGTAGTTTTTTGCTGAAAAAAAGTGTCACTGTCACGCGAGTTTAGCGATATACAAACGGAACGAGGAAGCGGCGGTGGAAAAATTCAGGAGCTTCCCCCCTAGATGATCGAAGTAAACAGATAATAAAAATGCTTTGGTAGTTGGCAGGTAATAAATAGGAGTAATCGTGCACGAACCGGGCTAAGAAGTCGTCGTAGGATAAATGAAATAAGAAGCTAATCATGTACGAAACAGGCTCCGGAATCGCTGGACGATCAAGAATAGCGCTTAATCGTTAACGAAAAGCGCATCGGAGCGGTCATACAATAAAGAAAAGGGCTTAATCATTAACCTCCAAAACAGGCAAGCGTAAACGAATAGCACCAAATCGTGCGCGAACCCTGCTCCGGAGCCATCATAAAATAACGAAAAGAATAGCGCAGCGAGCGGAACCCAGCACTCCTCTGTCCTACCTGCGCTATGCTACTCTTTTCGAACATCTTCCTCGATAAACTTGAATAACCTCGCGAATAAACTTCTACTCACATTTTCTATAACCTTTGATCATTATTTACTTCTTGTAATGGGGTATTATGAAACATATAATTTTACTGCACCTCAGTGTCCTTCTTTTGTAGCGCATCTCCCTCTACTTTTTTAAACTTATTCACATGGTTGTTCAATTCATTCACTATCTCTTTGTTATGATTTGCTTCATCGGCAATACTGGTGATGGAATCCAGCAACGTCGTTGTGTTTTCACTGGAATCAATGACAACATTTACGCTTTCTTCCACTGCAATTGTGATTTCTTTTATCCCCTCAGCCATACTGGTGGAGATAGCCCGCAAGTCTCCCGAACTCGCCCTAAACCGGGCCAGCATCCGGTTGATTGTATCCACATCGTGATTATAGGTATTTGCCACTTCAACGAATTCATCATAATCAGTTAATACTTTATCCGTCATGTACGACATGATTTCATTGGCGTTGTCAACAAGCGCTTCTACGGATGTCGTTACCAGTGCACTGATACTTTGAATGTCGCTTGCGGTTTCCTGTGTATTTTCAGCCAGTTTTCGGATTTCATTTGCTACAACAGCAAAGCCTTTTCCGGCGCTCCCGGCTCTTGCCGCTTCAATGGAGGCATTCAGGGCGAGCAGATTGGTTTGGGCGGATATATCCAAAATATTCGCTGTCAGCTCATTAATTTTTTCCACGGAACGGCTATTTTCAATCGACGTAGCCATCGTCTCCTTAATATCGTGCAGTACCGTCTCCATCTGTTTCTTACTGTTATTTGTCTGCTCCCGGACTGTGTCGGCCCGTTCAACAATACTTCCGACATGAACCGAATTTGACTGAGCATCGTCTGCGATCGTATTGGCTGCGGAAAGGACATTCTGCGCGCCGTAATCCATATTTTGTATCGTACTGCTGATTTCCTCCATACTTGCCGACAATTCGTTCAAGGAAGTGGAAATACTGGATGTTGAATCTTTACTTTCTAAAATATTGCTCCCGATATTTTCTGTGGATGTATGAATCAAATTCGAACCGGATTTAATGGAAATCATCGCATGTTGCAACGTTTCCAAAAAACTGTTGATGCCGTTAACGATCTGTCCAACTTCATCCTCGGAACGGCTTTCTATTCTGACGGTTAAATCCCCTTCATTATCTTCCAGCTTCTGAATAACGTCACGAAGGCTTCTGTTTGCTTTTTTCAGAGGGGTGATGATGGTCTTCAATGCTACCCAAAACGCGGCAGCTACCGACATGACGAAAACGGCTGCCATCGCCCAGATGATGATAGTTGACCGGTTAACCCTGGAATTGATAAGATTCACTTCATGCTCGATACTGTTATCTAATACAAGCTGAAATTCATTTTCCGAGGTCTGCATTTCAATGGATAGCGCCTGCAAAGCGGTATAGCTATCGTTTGCTGCCGCCTTGTTCCCTTGTCTTATGTACTCTGCCATGAGAGCAACTTGCTCGAGATAGGCTTCCATGTCCGCTAGATAAGGTTTGTAAGCATTTCTAAGAGCGTGGTTCATCGCCTGATCAGAGAACTCATCCGTGATGTCAGCGATTTCATTTATGCTTGCAGTTGCCTCCGCGACGCTGGTGAACACTGTATCCGACAATGCCGCCCCATTTGCCTCATCATCCAAAATGTATTTCTGAATAGACAAATCCATTTGTCCGATTTCTTTTGCCAGCTTTACCTGTTCATATTCCAGATTGACAAAAGAATTGGAAATTAAATTGGCTGATAATTGCACCTGGGAGTTGGTAATCCCGCTTAATGTGGTGTTCAATGTAAACAGAAACGTTAAAAAAATTAAAATAAACAATAGACGTTTTGCGATCGATTTGCGCATTTCCTTCAGCCCCTATGTCATAATCACTTCAACTATAAGTGAGTCTTATTTCCTATGTCCATCAACTAAAAGTTGACACCTGTAAATGGAATCGTGCATGTCCACTCACTTAAATCGTTGAAATATCGGGCCAGCCGGAACAAATCCATCTGTTGTTGTATGGGAAACAGTATTTCTGTCTCGGAGGTTCTGGAAAACAATATAAATATTTACCGTTTGCAAATAGTTATATTGTCCATGGGAAATAGGACCTGAACAAAACGGAAGCAGGGATCTCAAAAAGTGATTGAGCCCCCTGCTCCGAAGCTGTCGATGGTTCAAAATTAACGGTGTTTTTCAGCGTAAGCCTTCATTGCGTCGCGCATGAACACAGCTAAACCCTCTCCGAATTGATCGATATTTTTCGTGAACCGCTTGTCGGCAACATACATTTCACCAAGCTGTTCAAAAGCATCCAGGGAATAGGTGGCGATCGTGTTTAGGAAATCGTACCACTCCTTTATCGCTCCCTGCGCTTCCTCCGATTCGGCCGGCTGATGACGCAGCTCAGCCAGCATTCGATAGATACGGTTCATTTCATCGCTCAATTCCTGTTCTTTTCCATTGATGTTGCGGTTTGCTTCATCAACAGCCTGATCTCCCCACCGTTCCCGAGCTTCTTGTTCGTATGGATTTCCGGCGGAAAAGTCGAACCCGGAAAATTTTTCTTTATCCGTCATTTCAATTTCTCCTTTCCAGTAACGGAGCGTCCGGTCAATCGTCGCGAGCATTTCATCGATTTGCCGGCGTTTTGTTTCCAGCATCTGCCGGTGCCGCTTTAACGCTTCTTCGCGGTCGAATGCCGGGTTGCCCATTATTTCCTTGATTTTTTTTAACGGGAAGTCCAGCTCTTTAAAAAAGAGAATTTGCTGTAAATCCTCCAGATTTTCATGGGAATACAGCCGGTAACCGGAACTGGTTGTTTTATCCGGACATAACAACCCAATCTCGTCATAGTGATGCAGTGTGCGCACGCTGACGCCTGTTAACTCGGCGACCTCTTTTACTCTCATCATGATGCCGACCTCCTTATTGATTACATTAAAGTATCACGTAACGTTAGAGTCAACAAGTATTTTAAAAAAAAATGGCACAGCTGTGTGCAGTTTATGGAATTCCTCATCTTTTATCTCAGTGGAAAAGAGATTATTTGTGTTTATTGTGTATATAGTGTATATTATAGACATTAACAGTTAAATGAGGTTTTTTCATGAAAATTATTCTTAAAAATGTTTCTGACCAGCCATTATATCAACAAATTAAAACTCAAATTAAATCCGCAATATTACGCGGAGAGTTAAAGGAAGGAGAACAGCTTCCGTCCATCCGGTCATTGGCAAACGATTTGCAGGTCAGCGTGCTCACAACGAAGAGAGTTTATGATGAACTGGAAAAAGAAGGGTTCGTTGTGACGAAAGCAGGAAAAGGCTCTTTTGTGGCGCCGGAAAACCTGGAAATGCTGTTGGAATCGAAGCGGTTGATGGTAGAGAAGAAACTGTCGGAAGTATGGCAAATGTCCAGAGATTTAGGCATCAGTAAACAAGAACTGCATTCCATGATGGAGATACTTTTTGAAAAGGAAGGCGACGAAAAATGAAAGCAGTATTGGAAGTGAGGCAATTAACAAAGAAATTTGCCGATGCCGGCATTGAAAATCTCGATTTTTCTCTGAGAGAAGGGTGTATTACCGGGTTTATCGGAAGGAACGGCTCCGGGAAAACAACCACGATAAAAACGATTCTCGGGCTCTATTTAAAGGATGGTGGAAGCATTAAATTTCGTGGTCACGAGATGAAAGAGCATGAACAGAAAATAAAAAGCAGCATCGGCGTAGTATTGGATGAAGGCTATTTTTACGAAGAAATGACGCTGCGGGAAATGAAAAGCGTGCTCGCTCCAGCCTATTCCAATTGGGATGATGCCGTTTTTTCAGCCTATATCCAACGATTTCAGTTGAATTTAGATCAAAAAATCGCTTCCTTATCGAAAGGTATGCGCATGAAATTTGCGATTGCATTAGCGGTTTCGCATCATGCGGATTTACTGATCATGGATGAGCCGACGAGTGGTCTTGATCCGCTTGTTCGGAAAGAATTAATGGAGATTCTGCTGGAATATATGAAAGAGGAAGGAAAAAGCGTCTTTTTTTCCACACATATCACTTCGGATTTAGATAAAATAGCGGATGTACTTATATTGATCGACAAAGGCCGAATCATTTTCAATGAAAGCAAGGACGACCTGTTGGATAGACACGCCATTGTAAAAGGCGATAATATATTCATCAATGAGCATACAAAAAAATTATTTTTACGTTTGCGTCAAACCGCGCTCGGCTTTGAAGGCATTACCGCGAATAAACAAGCGGTATATGAACAGATGAACGATGTTGTGTTTGAGAGGCCGTCGATAGAAACGATCATGTTAGCGTATATAGGAGATGAAACACATGTTATTTAATCTTGTCAAAAAGGATTTCCTGCTTGCAAAAAAATATATATTGGCAATGGTTCTCTTTGCGGTTGCAGGTCCAATTTTTATTTATTCCAAGCTTGGAATAAGCGGCGGCAGCTTCATTAGCTTCCTCATTACCCTGTTATTTGTGGAGTATATTCTGTTCAATATGGTTGCCATGACCGAAGATAAATATAAAGGAGCCGCGCTTCTTTGTACAACACCATATACAAGGAATGGCGTCGTCAAAGCAAAATTTCTATTCATTCTTGTTCTTTTTATTTGCTGTTTCCTTTTATACAATCTGGCAACGGTTATCGTCGGCTCAAGCGGCTTGGAAAGATTGAGCATGTCTGATGCAGGAACCGCTTTGCTTATTGTCGCTGTTTTCTTCGGAATATTGATTCCGTTTCAATTTTATTTCGGCTATGAGAAAACAAAGTATATCTCGTTCTTTGTAATATTTTTAACACCATTTATTTTACCGGGGCTAATACAGTTGTATCAGGAGCTCGATCTCGCTTCTCCTGTCCAAATGTTGTCATCTCAGCCGCGATTCGTGAGCGATTGGCTTCCTTTTATTGCTGCCTTTTTGATTGGAATAATATCGATGCATGTATCCGTAAAAATTTATTCTGAAAAGAATTTGTAAGCATTCTTTGTGAAAAGCAAGCCTGTGAAACCAAGATAAAGGATTTTCCCCGAAAGTGTCGTATTTTTATTTCTTAGGATGATTTCTAAAAAAGCAAAGGAAACGGAGTGGCGCGGATGAGGGTATTGTTTCAATACAATTGGCAAGTCAGGGATGAGTGGTTTCAATGGTGTGAACAGTTGGCGGAAGTGGAATTGTTGCGGCCAAGAACCGGGGGAGTGGGAAGTATTTTAGAAACACTTTTTCACATTGTGGACGTGGAGCAGGCTTGGATTAGCGGCTTGCAGGGAAAACCAGAATATCATCATCGGTTTGAAGAATATGCCTCCCTGGAAGCGGTAAAACAGTTATCGGACCGCTGCCGCCCGGATGTCGAGAGATTTGTAACGAATTGGTCACCGGAGCTTGAGAAAAAGAAGTTTCTTGAATTTTATTATGGAGAAGTGATGCGGCATGTGATCGCCCATGAAATTCACCACATCGGTCAGCTATCGATTTGGTCGCGGGAACTGGGCCTCAAACCCGTTACTGCCAATCTCATTCGCAGAGGGCTGGTGTGATCACATTGATGAAGATGGGTATCTCAAGTGGACGCTGAAAAAGGATGCTTTTTCAGTGTCCAAAAAACGACATGGTCAAGAGGTTAATCGTAAACGAAAAGTGCTCCAGAGCGGTGGAACGTTGAAGAATAGCTGCTAATCGAGTTCAAAAAGGTTCATGAAGCCAGTACAAGGGAATTCTCCTCGCCTTGCCATTCGGCGGGAAAACAGAGCAAATTGGTGGAATGAAGCGTTAAAGTAACAGGAATAACCTCAATTTCGGCGGAATTCTATTCCGAAACGCCTGAAACCATGCTTAAAACGAGGTTCAAAGAGGTAGTATGGTAACAACAGCGAATAACAGCGCCAAATCATGCTCATCGGACGACCATAGGTATCTCCTATCTAGCCAACGATGATCTTTTCTTCGTTAAACGCCCGATGATTTAGAAATTCTGCTTCCCGGATATTTTGAACATCCTCTACAAGTAGCCGTTATTGATAAAGGAGATGCAGACAACAATGAATGGAAAGCTTCCGTCAGTACCTGCTGATACACCACAATGTCAACTGAAAGTCATGAATGCCGGATTTTGCCGGGCAAAAAAATCGCATATACTTAAGGGAGCCGATAAGGAAGAGGTTTGGCTGCCTGCATTGTTTTATCTGATAGAACATCCGAAGTATGGTAAATTATTATTTGATACGGGTTATTCTACCCGTTTTTTTGATGTGACAACGAAATTTCCATTTTCCATCATGCAAAAACTGACCCCTGTCCGGATATCCACGGAAGAGAATGCAGGGAATCAATTGAAGCGGCTAGGGATTGCACCGGAGGAAATCAGCATTGTCCTGTTATCCCACCTGCATGTCGATCATGTCGGGGGAGTCGATGGTTTTCCGGAATCGACATTTTATGTAAATAAGCAGGAATGGGATTATTGCCGGCAATCGGAGTGGAAGCTGTTCCGGAACGGCTATATCAAAAAACTGTTCGAGCAAGTCGCTGCATCCGCGCTGACACTGTTGGATTTTGAAAAAAACGGGTTGCCTTACGGTCCGTTTCCAAAAACAATCGACCTTTTTAACGACGGATCAATTATCTTGGTGCCGCTGCCCGGCCATGCGGTGGGACAATACGGGTTAATGTTGAATATCACGAAGGAAGAGCGGTATTTTCTTGTTGCCGACAGCGTCTATGTCAAGGAGAATTACCGTAAGGAGAGAGCCGGTTCCCGCTTGAGCCGGATCGCCCATCATGATCCGCGACGGTACCGGCAGCAGTTTTCTATCTTGCGCCAGGTGGAGGAAGCAAATCCGGGTCTCCACCTCATCCCCTCGCATGATCCGGAGGCGTATATCGAATTTGTAAAGACAAAAGGAATCAGCGGAGGAAGTGGTGAAGCTCGGATCGACAGAAGAGAAAAAAATTGAAGGCTGCTGTCTCACTGATTAAGGAAAACGGGTACCACGCAGTAAAACAACAAAGGAAATTGCCCGCAAAGCAGACGTTAATCGAAGTGACGATTTTCTGTAATTTCGACTCTTTGCTGTCACAAATTATTCATGAGAATCTGTTTGAAACAGACGAACAAGCATTTATCCTTAACTGTAATCGGCTGTTTGTTAAAACAATGCTTCCAATAGTTTCAAACAGACAAGGGGAGTCTCAAAAGGGTGTTTTTTCCCTTTTGAGACTCCCCCGAAGCGATGAGCCACACTTCACCGAGAAGCTGCGAGCTGTCTCATTGTGCCATCGCGCGCGATGGCACTTGGATCGACATCAGTGAAATATTGGTAGAGGAAGAGACGATGCGCGAAGCCGCTGCATCTTTTTAATAGCCCGATAGGAGTGGTTTTTTCCTATCGAGCGTGCAGCGACGAGCAAAGCTACGATGCCTTTCCCATCGAGTTGTCTCGACGGATAGTCATCGAAGCTGTGCTTGCAGAGGAAGAGACAAGCACGAAGCAATGGGTGGAGCCGCTGCATTCTTTTCAGGCCGACTGTGAGTGGTTTTCTTGGAGTCAGGACGACGACATTTCGCCGTTGCCCATAGGACGTGGGCAGCACTTAGGCGGAATTGGGGCGCATCGTGCGGAACCATTGCCTTTTTGAACAGACTCTTATCGTTTTGGCTTTTGACACAGCCCCCCTTTCGTTTGTAGATGAGTTACGGGAAGCTGCGTCTGGCGTTTACCAAGGAGTTGCCGCGGACGACCCTTCTGCCAACCGCTGAAACTATCAGCTGCCGGCTAAGTGGCTCTTTTTATGTAAGGAAATTCAGCTGCTTTCCATACTATTCATAATCGTTTCCGCTTTCCTCTAATTCCTGTAACATTTCCTGATACTTTGCTTTATTTTCCTCTGATTCACTCCAGCCTTCCGCATAGATGGACATAATTTTGCCGGAGCTCACTTCGACTACGGCTTTTACATCCTCCTCGTTATTTTCCAGCAGAAAAAATCCATAAGGAATATAGGAAGATAAATTGGTTGCTTTTGTGATTTGCGCGCCGGCCAATTGCGTCAGCAACGGATGATCGATGTTTTCCAAAATAACGTCCTGATAGCTTTCTGAAACAACAAGCGAGATGTTTTCTTCTAGCGTACCGTCATTTAATATTTCAAGAAAATTTGTGATAGGACTGGTGTTTTTCTCTATCGTTTCCTCTTTTTCCTTCTCCCGATTTTCGTGTATAACATTTACCGCATCTTGTAATTCCGGGGATACCGGCTCCGGGCTACTGGAGTCGCCGAACATGTACGACCCATGGCGAATCAGAAAACTTATCGTTAACCCGAATGCCATCGCGTATACCGGCCATTTTAGCTTTTTTTTTGTTTGCTCTTTTTGAGTAGATGCTCGATTCTCTGTCATTTTATTTCCTCCGCTTTCTTAAACGCTGCTATTTCAATGCTGTTTTTTCAGCTTAAAAACGTATGATACATTTGCTGCTGCTGGGATAAATATTTTTCTGAAAAAATTCTAATTGCACTGTTACGGAATTCGCTGTTGGTGATTGGTTTCCGGTTCATGAAGTGATACAGCGTGTGCATGTCTATTGTCAAACGCATTTTTCATTGCTTCCCGCGCGGCTGTTTGCCCCCAACTGTTCATCCTGACTATTGCATTTCCCTTGAAGCCTGCTTTTTTCAATATTCGATTTTCCAGCTTCAAGCTGATAAATAACAGCAGTAGATAAATAACCAGCGCGATTAAAAATTTTTCTTGAAAAATTACTGCCACGGCTACAAAAACAAGGAAATATAGGATAGCTGCAATCGTTCCATCAGACACTTTTTCCTTAAACAATCTCCAGAAAAAATCAATGGGATAAATCCACAGAATTCCATTCACCGCTCGCATAGCTTGAACAACGGGATTTTTAGTAGGATAGATTGTTTTAAATAGTACGCTGATCATTTCGTTTCCCGGATCAAGTTTAAATGCTTCATTTATATATTCTTGTGCCTTTTTATATTTTCTTAAGATAAAGTACGACCAGACAAATCGGGCAAAAATAACACCTTTTTTCTCGATTCCTTGAAGTGCTGCCTGTTCGAAATTTTCCGCTTCTTGAAAATGACCATTTTTGCACAAAAATAGGTGGAAAATCCCTGCATACCAGTCGTTTTGTGGATCAAGGCGGATCGTCTCCCGATAGGAAGCCAATGCTTGCTGCTTGTTTGTTTGTTTGTTCGTTTATTTGAGCATGCAGACCATGAAAAAAGTGATTGTCCGGATAAAGACGAAGCCCTGTCTCTACTAGCTCATTTCGTTTTAGGTCATTCAATGAAAAGTCATAGTACAAACCGGCGGCTATCGCCAAAGCAGCTTCTTTTTCAGGAGCTCTCTGAACCGCTTCGTCTATCCACCGAATGGCCTCCTCTTTTTGTCTTAGAACAGAATAATAATAGGCCATAAAGAAATAGCCGATATCGTCTTCCGGATGAGTTGTGATCATCCGGAAGACGAGGTTTTTCGCGTTGTCTTTTTCTTCTTTTAAGAGGTAAAGCTCAAGTTGTTCGAGTTGTTGAAGTAATGATTCTGACATGTGCTCCATCCTTATTTTTTCCGTTGCTTGTGGGTAAGTGCTTTTTTATCCATTGCCAGCGTCCGCGTAAGTAAGGAAAGCCTGTCAAAATATCGCATGTTATCCTTTGGAACAATGCTGCTGCCCAACGGGCTGTTAAGCTTGAATATCGGGTGGAACATCTGTCCTGTAAATAGGCGCCGATGCCCCCCTTTTACAAAAAGGAGTAAACTTCCTATAAGGTATTTCGACTTAACAAAAATAACCAAAAATTGTACCCTTCAATATTAAATCACAAAAATTAAAATGATCAATGCGGCAATAGTCCCTAAAATTTACTGTCGTGAAAGTGGAGGTATATTAACAAAGGACTTTTTTGCCAACTGTTTGTCAACGGTCGATAATCACCTCAATTTATTTTTTCGTGATTTAAGGTTACGATCAGAGAAGTGGGCAAGAGCTGCTTGTCTTCTACTCAAAGGAGTAAGCAAAAAACAAAAATCGAAATTAAATGGGAACGATGCCTATATATCGCAATATGAACCAAAATCCCCTTGTAATCGCTGCATCGCAAAGCTACAATGAAACTTATTTATGTGACTAAATACATATCAAACTTTAGAAACATATAGATAAAATGTTTAAGTCTATGAATGAAGGTGACACAAATGAAAAGATGCATAAAATTATTCCCATTCTTAATACTACTCCTAGTTATGACAGGTTGTAACGAAACGACAAATTATGAAGCGGATGGCCCATTTATTGTCGTGACTTCTTCTCCAGCTGGAGAAGATGATTTTAGAAATCTATTTTCACGTAACTACGCTATTTATGAAAACGGGAAGCTCATTGTATACACAGAGCCGGAAAGTAAATTAAAAGTCGGTGACGATGCTCCAGTATATGAAAGCCAGCTAAAGGAAGAGGAAGTAGATCAGTTAAAGCAACTGATTGAAAAAAATAAATTTTGGAAGTTTCATGAAGACTTATCTGATAATGATACGCAAGATGGCAGTTTTCTTTACGTTACAATACATTTGACAGATCAATCAAAAACAGTTGGTGGCTTGAATCCAAACAACCCTAAGTTTATTGAGATTGCAGATTATGTTTTTGATTTAATCAGCGATGATGATGATGAATTATGGGAAGAGGAGATAACAGATCATATTTTTAAAATGAATCCTTAAAAAATCCTTACCATTGTTCGTTTCATATCTTTCATCTGCTCTAAAAGTGTGATCCAAGTAGGGAAGATAATGTAACGTCTCTTTTCAAGGTGACTCGTATCACTGACAGCTTTGCCCAGCTCGTGCTATTCTTCATTTGTATAGAAGTAAATGCCGCTTCCGAAAAAATCGGTGAAAATACCGAGCCCGAACAGCGTTATAGACACGCTGTATGAGATAAAGAGGTGAAAAGATGAGTTTTTATGAACAGCTCAGTCAAGTATATGATGATGTCTTCCCTATCAATGAGACGACGTTTCGTTTTTTGCGGGAAGGTTTGGGAAACGAGGCGAAGATCCTGGATGTTGCCTGTGGAACAGGGGGGTATTCCGTCCTGTTGTCCGGTGCCGGTCATCGCGTTTACGGAATTGATCAGGACGCAGGAATGATTGAAAAAGCGACAGCGAAGGGGGCGGCAGTCACCTTTCTGCAGGAGGATATGGTTAGGAGCAAGGAACTGTTTGCCGGGGAGAGGTTTGACTTGATTTATTGCATCGGCAATTCTTTTGTCCATTTAAAAGACAGGCAGGAAATGAAGCAGTTGATTCAGGATTGGTACGATATGCTGTCTGAGCATGGAAGCCTGATTATTCAAACCGTCAATTATCAGCGGATTTTAAAAAACAATATTACCTCATTGCCGATGATCCACCGGGAAGCAAAGGGCATTACCTTCGATAGGCAATATGATATCAATCGTGATGAGGGAACGGTTGGTTTTAAGACCGAGCTGACGGTAACCAATGAAGCAGGGACAGTCAGCTACAAAAACTGTGTGCCGCTGATTCCCGTGGAGATCGAAGAACTGAACGGGTGGATCACTGCGGCAGGGTTTCGAAAAACAGAAGTTTTCGGTGATTACTTGAAGGGAGAATATCGCGAAGATTCTCCGGCAGCAATAGTGAAAGCATATAAGAAGGGACTGTGTCAGAAGCCAAAACTATTTTAAAAAATAACAGGGCAATGGCTCCGCACGATGCGACCCAATTCCGCCTAAGTGCTGCCCAGGTCCTATGGGCAACGGCGAAATGTCACCATCCTCCAATTCCGCTTAAGTACCACTCACGTCCTGTGAGTAACAGCGGAATGTCGTCATCCTGACTCTGAGAAAACCACTTACAGTCGGCCTGAAAAGAATGCATCGGCTCCACCCATTGCTTCGTGCTTGTTCAAAAAGTTAAAAACCGATCTTTTTGAACAAACACGATAAATAAATATCAGGGCAATGGCTCCGTGCTTGTCTCTTCCTCTGCAAGCACTGCTTCGATGACTATCCGTCGAGACAACTCGATGGGAAAGGCATCGTAGCTTTGCTCGTCGCTGCACGCCCGATAGGAAAAAACCACTCCTATCGGGCTTTTAAAAAGCTGCAGCGGCTTCGCTCATTGCTTCGGGGTGTCTCAAAAGGGTGTTTTTTCCCTTTTGAGACACCCCCTTTCGGTTTGTTTGGAAGTGGCGGTTCAAGAAAGAGCGCTTTTTCTCAGCACTGCCGCTGCATTGTTATTTCCTTTCTCTGATGCCAGTTCCAGTGCTGTTTTTCCATCTTTATCCTTTGCGGTCAGAGGCGCTCCGTGTTCGAGCAGCAAGCGGATAATTTCCGTATTGTCATCATGAAAGGCGGCCGTGTGCAGGCAAGTATGACCATTGCTGTCGACAATATCTGTTTTTGCCCCATGATGGAGGAGCAGCTGGATGACTTCCTGGCTGCGCGTTCCGGCTAGAGCAGCATGCAATGCTGTATTTGACGGGATGAACGAGATTTTCGAGTGGGATACCGCATTGATATCCGCTCCGTAATCGAGGAGGACCTGGAGCGCGTCTTTGCTGCCGAAGTGGGCAGCATACCCAAGCGGCGTCAACCCATCATCATTTTCCTTATTGGCAAGGGCTGGAGTCGGCATAAGGAGCTGCTTTAATTTTGCTGCTGCGTTTTCTTGGGCTGCCTGAAACACTTCGTTGATCATTTCGTTCGTTTTCATCGGTGGATACCTCCATTCGTTCATGAAGTGCTTTCATCGACAGGGCACCGGTTCCCTTAAAGAAAAGCTGAAGCTCGCAGCGTGAGGAAGCGGTTGTTTGCAATTGCTGCAGCGAGCGATGTGTGTATGTGTATCTCCTTTCCAAAATCAGCGTGATGGTTACTATTTCGAGGAAAGCCTCCGTTTACCTTCCTTTAGCTTTCTTTTTTTTGCAGGCAACCGGTTCGGCTCTGTCATCATGTATCGCTGAAGACTGGAATTAGGAGACGGAAAACGATTTCTCCACTGCATGCGGAGTTCCTTTCTCCCATTCAAGCAGGTGTGTTAAGTGCGGATACATCGCTTCCCAGCGAAACAACTGCTCTATATGGTAAACACCGCCCGGATAGTCGGACTGATACAGCTCCTTTGCTGTCAGGCAGGCGACTGCGGCGGTAATATCCGCTTCCTTCTCACCGCGGATCATCGTTTCCAGCCTGACTGGTTGAGCTGCCAGCACACCTTCGCCTTCTGCCTTGACGATGACTACGGGCTTTCCAGCTTTCGCGCGCAGCAGCAACTGTGTAGACAGGGGAACCGGGAGCAGGCGCAACAGCCCGGTTTTTTTAAGCCATGCGATTAATGTTGTAACGGCGGCGGAATCAAAGCAAAGTCTGGTGGAGACGTCCGGAATCTCAAGGGTGCGGTGCAGTACGTGCTGATCGGAAAAATTGAAGCGAAAGGTGTTTCGCCAGCCGTAGCCAACGCCGAAATTCGTTGTTTTTCCATCGCTAAAGCTCTTTTCCTTGACGTATTCGCCGTTTGTCCAGCGCCAAAAATCTGTTTTGACATTGTTCAACGTCCACTCGATTGCCGCCTTTCCGTGCTCATCACCTAGGCCGAGCATCACATGAAGATCCACCACGCTGACCGAATCCAATTGCGCTTTCACCCAGGCGGCCAGCAAATTTGTCAATCCTGGAGCAAGACCGACGCTCAATACGGCGGTAGCTCCGTGATTTTTGGCGGTTGCATCCAACTGTGCCATCGTTTCCAGAAAGGAGTAGGAGGCGGTGATGTCGATATAATCCACTCCCATTGCCAAGCATTTTCGTGCAAATTGGTTGTCGCTCTGATCGACGCAGACGATGACAAGCTTCACCTTTGTAAAAAAGGCAGCGGTTTGTTCTTGTGTCACATCGATATGCATCGGAAGCACCCTTCCGTTTGTTGAAGAGCAAAATTGCTCTGCTGCTTTTTTGTTCCTTCCGGCAGCATATACGTTTCCGGGAAAAGCAGCTGCCAATTCCAAACATATTTTTTGTCCGACATGCCCATAGCCGCCGATGACGACAATGCGATCTTTTTTCATTTAAGACACACTCCTGTTGTTTTTACTTGTTCACTTTATTTTTTAAAAGCGATAAAGCTCTCAATGAGATAAGAACCGAAATAACGGCTGATATTTGTAAACCCGCAATCGGCAAGCAGGGACGCAATCGCACGCCCGTTGACTGGAAAGGTACGGTTTCCGATGGAAGCGGCAAACTGGTCAAACGTCTCCGCAGAAATACCGTGCGCCGTCATATGACTTTTCCAAGCATTCATTTGTACGGAAAAAGCCGGACTTCCCGAATTACCGTTAATCGATGCGAGAAAAAACGGCGCTCCCGGTTTCAGCCTCGCCGCGATCTGCGCTAAAAACTGACGTTTCTCCGTCCGTTCTTTAAGGAAATGTAAGACCAATAAGCATGTTGCGCCATCATATATTGCTTCTGATGGCAGCTGCTCCGGCGTTCCGTTCATAAAGCAGACTCGATGTGAGAGGTTTACGTTCTCCGTCCGTTTTTTGGCTATAGCCAGCATCGGTTGCGACGGATCGAGAGCGGTAAAGCGCCACTGCGGCTCAAACGCTCCCAGTGTTACCAGTTCCTGGCCGCCGCCGGCTCCGACGATCAACAGCTCAGCCGCCGTGTTCCTCTCTGCCAAGCCGGCTTTCATCAGCCTTGCTGTCATATCATACAAAAGCTCGTAACCGGCAATTTTAAGCGGAATCGTCTCCACGTACCGCTCAACATCAGGCGCGTTCCAATCGTCTCTGATTTGATGTTTGCGCATGCTCTTCTCTCCTTTTTCTCAAGTGGTTGTTTCATAGGAGATAAAACTGAAGAAAATCAGTTTTTTTGCTGTTCATCCTTTCTCATTTCTATTATGATAATGATAATCATTATCGTGTATTGGAGTGAAAAATGCTATCCCAGAAAGCTGGGGAATTGTGATAAGAGGGGGATGGAAGGTGAAGACAGAACGATGGATACAGAAGATAATGCAAGCATGCCTTACAGCGGATACGTATACATTTCGTCGACGCGTTCTTGCAGAATTGCGGAATGTCCTCGATTTCGAGGTAGCATGCTTTACTACTGTTGATCCCCGCACGCTGCTTTCTACCGGAGCAGTGACAGATGAACGGATTGAAAAGCTGCATCCCCGGTTGTTTGAAAATGAATATGAAGGGGCAGACTGCAATCGTTATTCAGAGCTCGCACATTCATCTGTAAAGGTAGCTGCGTTGAGCGTGGCAACCGGAGGCAATCTGGCGCAAAGTGTACGTGGCCGCGAAATATTGCTTCCGGCAGGGTTGGGGGATGAGCTGCGGGCGGCGCTCGTCCATCAAGGAGAATGCTGGGGGTTTTTGACATTGTATCGTTCCGCTGAACAAGCCCGGTTTACACAAACTGAGATTGCGCTTGTCTCCACGCTTGTCCCAAATTTTGCCCGGACTTTGCGGGAGGCAACCACCCGGATGGAAGCCGATGCTGCGGCAGTTAACACACCGGAGGCGGGGATTGCGGTGATTTCGGCAGACTTTACGCTCTTGTCTGCCAACGATGCGGCACGATGGTGGCTAGCTGTTTTGCGCCGGCAGGAAGACATCGGTCAACAGTATCTTCCCCGGCCTGTCAGAGCTGTTTGTTCAAAGGTTAGAGGCCGCAGCCGCATACAGAAATCTTCCGGTCAGGCAAAGGTGTGCATTCCGATTTCTCAAGGAGGCTTTCTATCTATCCGGGCAAGTGAATTGACCAGTCCCTCGACAGTACAGTATGCCGTTGTTTTGGAACGGGCGCGGCCGGATGAGATTGTTCCATTATTGGCCGCTTCCTATAACTTGACCTCGCGTGAAAAACAATTGTTGGGCTGCATTCTGTCCGGGGGTTCAACGAAGGAAATTGCCGCTGCTTTGTCCATTTCCACGTATACTGTACAGGATCATCTGAAATCGATTTTTTCCAAAACAGGTGTCGGCAGCCGCAGGGAGTTGATCAGGCTGCTGATTACGCGGTACAGCCTGCTGGACATCATGTAGTCAAGTGTGTTTAAAGGTGGAGGCGGCGAAGAATGAAAGGCCGTGCGGGGACGGCTTGCGAAATAAAAAATGAATTATGAAAAGATAGTTTTAAAGTATCCCTTTGTATGTTAGTATAAAAAATATAGGAATGTATGTTTGCCTTTGTGTTCTATCGCGATCATTTTCGGCAAGGAAGTTGAAAAATCATTGGAATAAATGGAGGGTCAGAAGCATGTCGCAAACCATTCAGGAAAAGAGAGTTTCCCGAGAGCAAGCCTCTTACTTTATCGGAAAAGCAGTGACGACAACCAATGAAGCGGAAATGAAGGGGGAAGGAGTCATTTCCGGTCAATGGGCAAGCTATTATCAAGATGGGGTGTTCGAACGAATTCCTAATAAAAAGCACGCCGGCACACTGGCGATTTATACTGATTATCAATCGGGTGAAACCGGCCCCTATACATTTGCTTTAGGGGCGGAAGTATCTGCTGTTGAAGAAGTTCCCCAAGGAATGAAAGCTTACAGCATTCCCGCCTCTGATTATGTCGTGTTTACAACGAGGACCGGACCTGTCCAGGAAATTGTTGTCGAAGCATGGCAGTATATATGGGAATGGTCGAAAACGAACAAAAGAGCATTCAAAACAGATTTTGAACTTTATGATGATAGGTGCGCGGATCCTGACAATAGTCAGGTGGATATTTACATATCGGTGAAGTAGAAGAGAAGCACTCCTGAAAAACTCGTCTGTTAATAGAAGCGAATGCTGCTGCCGCTTTAAGAGCGTTCGAAAAGGTCAAAGGTGCGATAGCAAGTGGCTTTTGTATGATGGATAAGATATAAAACGCTATTTTTTGAACAGCACGCAAAGAGAGGTGTATCCACAGGCTGCTGTTTTACCTGTGGATACACCGTGGATGTTATTCGCCTTTGACAAGACGGGCAAATTCAGCTCCGAATGCCACCGACCGGTCCTTGTCGTCTCCTTCAGGAAGATTCTCTACTTTGAGTCCTTCTAAGGCGAGGTTGCCTCCTCTTTCTTTAATGACTTCTTCCAGCAGATCCACCGCGCCGCAGTAGATGGTATAGGAAGTATCGCCGGTGCCGAAAACTGCAAAGGTTTTTCCGGCGAGGTCATGTGTTTCCATGTCATCATATAAGTCGAGAAATTCGTCAGGCAGCGCTCCTTCCCCCCATGTATATGCACCGAGCATGATGTAATCAAACTCATCGATCGTACTGATATCCACATCCATGACGTCTCGCTTATCTACTTCCACTCCTTCGGAAGCAACCCCTTCTTCGACAAGATCCGCCATTTCTTCCGTATTGCCTGTCATGCTTGCATAAACCAATAAGATTTTACTCACGTTTACATCCTCCCTCAATGAAGTTTTAATTGTATAATAAAATATTTGCTCAATGCTGAATAAGCTGTTGCATCTCGGAATTGGAATACAGCGAAGTGTATAATCCCGCAACGAAATATTGGCTTTGGTGATTGGAAATCCGCCAGCCATGTCCATGGACTAATGCGCAAGGGACAACTTTGTTATCTTCCAAATACACTCTGGAAACTCTTCCGACACCGTTTCTGTCCTGTGAGGTTGTAGTGTATAAATAATCGTCGCTTTGAGATAAATCAAGATAGCAGCGCTCTTGACAATCACTTTCACAAACTCTCCACCTGTATTGCTTGTTTCCCGGACAGAACGCATGGCAATATTCAATCGATCCTCCCGCTTCTTTGCATGTTCCCGCTGCCGAAACAAGATATTGCTTATATTTGAGAAGGGAAGCGATCATTCTTGTATCCTTTTTAATGCGGGTGACTTCATAGCGGTGCAGGTCGATTCGCCATATTCCGCCGTATTGCGGATGTACTTTTGTTCCTGCATAAACATAGTGTTCATCCAACAGTAACGAGCGGATAGACGGTTTGGCGCCTTTCAGACTATGAAAAGGGCGGATCGTTTTCCAACTGTTACCGAAATCATTGGAGACAAAAATCACGTTGTTTCCGTGAGTCGCGATTGTACCATGTTCAGAGGCGCAGACGCTCCAGATGGAACCCTTTGTAGGCAAGGTTGTTGTCTGCCAAGTTTCCCCATAATCTGAACTGCGGATAAAAATACCGTTGTCACCGACTCCGTAAATCGTATTTTTCATACAGGTCAAATCCAAGATGCGGCGATCGAGCTGAATCAACATTTTTTCTGTGCCGCTCCTATGAATCAGTGAAATGCCGCTGTCCACCGCGGCAAAGAAATCGCCGTTGTGAGCTTTGGTTACGGCAGTAGCGCCGGCAAAACATTGGGAGATTTGCATGTGATGCCTCCTCGTGTAAAAACTGAACACAATTCTAATACTTGATAATAATTCTCATTCTCAATAATTATTTTAGTTGCTAATGATAATCATTGTCAATTAAAATTTGAAGGGAATAATAAAAATAGTGTGAACGATAGAGAGGTATGGAATAATATACCATTTAAAGTGTGAAATACTACGAAGGAGAAGACGGGTAAATTCTAGTGGCGGAAAAACGAAGCTATTCGACAGGAATAACTTGACGAACTGACGGGAAAACAGCTAAAATCGACGGAATAACTTGATGAGCTGGCGGGAAAACAACTGAAATCGGCGGGAATAACTGTAGAAATATATGAAAGCACTGAAAAAGGGGGAAAGCCCCTTTTTCAGTCCCTCAAATGTATCCGCCAATGTTCCAAATGAATCACAAGCTTTTAAAATACATTATCGTACTTTACGTTTTTGCCTGAATTAGTCTTATCAAATTATACTTTGAATTTGCTGATGACTTCCTTCAGCTCCATTGCCATTTGGCTTAAGTGCTGAGCAGATGCTGTGATTTCCTCCATCGTTGCCAACTGCTCTTCGGAAGCTGCCGCAACCTCCTGAGCATTTTCCGTCGTAGTGTCGGTAACGCTGGAAATTTCATTAAAGGAAGATGAAACTTGTTCCACTTCCGCAGAGATTTCCTCCGTTGTTGCAGCCATGGTTGTGATTTGCTCTGCAACGAGATTGGTTGAAGAAATAATTTCCTGGAAGTGATTTTTCGTATCGTTTGCGATAACGAGTCCGTCTTTCACTTCTGCCATGACGCCATTCATTGCCGTGCTTGTACGGTCCATTTCCTTCTGTATTTCAACAACGATGTCGGAAATTTGCTGCGATGACTGCTGGGAGCTTTCAGCAAGCTTTCTTACTTCGTCGGCAACAACGGCGAACCCTTTGCCGTGTTCTCCGGCTCGCGCCGCTTCGATGGCCGCATTTAACGCAAGCAAATTTGTCTGTTCCGCAATGGAAGTAATCACCTCCAAAATGCTGTTTATTTCTTTTGAACGTTCCACGAGTATTTGCGTAATTTGGACAGAGTCCGTAACCGAATCATGGATCTTGTTCATTTTTTGTACGTTGTTTTCAACAGATTCTCCGCCTTCTTCTGCCTTCTCAATGGTTGCAGATACAGCTTCAGTAATCTGAGACGAGGTTTCAGCAATTTGATGAACGCCTCTTGACACTTCGCCAAGTGAGTGTGTGCTTTCATTAACCCCTTTGGATTGCTTTTCCGCGCCGTTTGCCACCTGCTGGATGGAAACCGTTATTTGCTCACTTGAACGGCTGACTTCTTCCGAGCTGGCTGATAGTTGTTCTGACGAAGCAGCCACTTTTTCCCCGTTATCGCCAACCTGGTATATTACTGCCTTTAAGTTTTTCGCCATGATATTCACATTTTTCGCCAACATGCCGATTTCATCATTCTTTTTGATCTGTAAGTCTTCATTTGTCAAGTCTCCGTCGGCAATATGATTGACATGATTGGAGATGAGACGAATCGGGCGGCTCATGCTTCTGGCAAAGAAAATCGCAAATAAAGTAATGATAATCGCCGCTGCTGCCATAATGATTAATGTATAATTCCGGATGGCGTTGGCAACGACCAAAATGGAAGACATCGGTGAGAACAGATAAATGCCGTAACCTGCTTTTTCAATCGGCGCATAGCTGGCCACCAGTTCGTTCCCGTCAACGGAAATGTTGGATGTACCTGCTTCTTGCTTTCCTTTGTCAAAAATAGCGACGACATTGTCAGAAATTCCGGACTCTTCTACAGCAACACCGATTAATTCTTCATCCGGATGTGCCTGAATAATGTTCTGATCGTCGATAAAGACGAGCTGTAAACCATTTTGGGAAAAGTGCTCTTCATTTAAATAAAGCTCCACCAATTGTTCAAAGTTAATCGACGCCGACATGACTCCAAGCTTTTCCCCGCTCGTGCTGACAATCGGTGTTGCAACAACCACAATCCGGTTACCGGTTGCGTTGGAGATCAGAACGCTGGAAATGGTATCTTCGCCGGCCATCCCGGCTTGAAAGTAGGCGCGATCTGACAGATCCAGTACACCGATATGCTCTTCGTTTGTGTGGGCCTGAACGATTCCGTCCGGACCAGTAAACACAACGGTTTCATAACTTGCATCCTGATTTTTGACGACATTCATCAACTGCAGCTGACTTTCCAGACTGCCAGACTGAATCGCTTCCGAATTGGCAACGATTTTTATTTCATCGAGTCGTTTATCCAGCCACTGCTCCATTCCGGAAACCGTGCTGATCGTTTGGTTTGCCATTAACTCTTGTTCTTTGGCAACGATTTCGTTGCTGCTCAAAAAATAAACTAAATAGGCTGCTGCCGCCATCGGAATTAAACCGACTAATAGAAAATAAATAATAAATTGTGAATTAATTGAATTTTTAAAAATATTTTGGAAAAATGCAGGTGATTGCTTCACATTATGTCATTCCTTTCAGTAATATGCATTCATCATAGCACGATTTATTTCGATTTAACATGACAATTTTAGACAAAAATAACTAGGTATATTCTACTTGTTAAACCAGTGGAAATCTATGAATTATTACAAAATACCCGGTTGTTGGAAACTATTGCTAATGGGGTGCTGCCGCATCATACCACACTTGATAATGAATCTAAAAGATCTGCTGTCTCCTATAAGTTCGATGAGTCTTTTGTACTAGATTTGCTTATTTCGGTACGTATGGAAGAGTCATTTGCGGTTTGCGACAAATTGAAAGGGAATTATTGGTTATTAAGGCGAAACGGTGGTGAGAAGGGATGGAAATATAATGTAATTAAAAGGGTGTGTTAGAGGAGAGACATGAAAAAAAGACCGGTTGCGCCGGGAGAGTGACGGAAAAACAAAAACCGCCCGATAGATGTTTATCGAACGGAAGAATGATTGGTTTTTACGCACAATTTTTTTTGAATCCAAGGCGGTTATCCTTCTTGTAATCTAAGATATCGCGGGGGTGAGGAGGAGTTCACCTTATTGCTTCGCTGCCAGACCGTGCATGATGAAATGAATCGTCCGGTCAATCTCTGCCTCGTCATCCCAGTTTGCCTCGGGAAAAAAGACGTATCTTGCCAGAACATGACCGATGATGGACGTAGCGGTAAAGCGGATGATGCTGAACGTTGGCATTTCAATAATTTCCCCTTTTTGCTTGTAATGCTCCACAAACTTGCTCATTCGCTGGTAGATTTCCTTGGCGACATGCTCTTTAAACTGCTCACGGAGTTCATCGTGGAACGGGATTTCCTGTACCATGATTTTAAGAACCGGCAAGTTTTTTATCAGAAATTCTTTTCGATTGTAAATCATTGCTCGGAGAAAATCCTCGTATTTTTCATAACGCTGATCAATCACTTTGTACAAATCTTTCATGATAAACGGGGAAATCAGCTTCGACATCACCGGTGATACGATAGAAAGCAACAGTTCTTTTTTTGTTTTGTAATGGCGGAAGATCGTACCTTCCGCGACGCCAGCTTTTTTGGCGATTTCACTTGTTGATGTGGCGGCAAACCCTTTTTCTGAAAAAGACTCGATCGCGGCGATGATGATCTGTCTTTGTTTTTCGGTTAAATCTTCGCCATCGAAGAACATTTCTTTAAGAATATTTTGTTCAGCCATTTTTAGCTCCCCTAATCTACAATGGATTATGTTTACGTATATCCTTTTTGAACAAACAGTATATAGTAGAGCGTGTTCAAAAAGGCAATGGTTCCGCACGATGCGCCCAATTCCGCCTAAGTGCTGCCCACGTCCTGTGGGCAACGGCGGAATGTCGTCATCCTCCAATTCCGCTTAAGTACCACTCACGTCCTGTGAGTAACAGCGGAATGTCACCATCCTGGTTCCGAGAAAACCACTCACAGCCGGCCTGAAAAGAATGCATCGGCTCCACCCATTGTCTCTTCCTCTACTAGTAGCGCACCGACGTCTGTCCAAGTGCCATCGCGCGCGATGGCACAATGAGACAGTTCGCAGTGTCTCAGTGAAGAACAGCTCATTGCTTCATGCTTGTTCAAAAAGATAAAAACCGATCTTTTTGAACAAACACTAGTAATTAATTCAACGAATCGCTGTTGATTTTGCTGAAAACGGTGGAACACCACTTTTATTATAGCGGATTATACTAGAATAAAAAAACATAGCCATTAGTTGCGTTGATGAGGGGACTGTCTTGCTGTATGCAGTTAAATGCTGCGATATTTTTTCAACGCAAGGATGTTTAAAATAAAGAACAATACTGAAAAGCCGGACAGGAACAATAAATCGGGATAGATGTCGCTCCAGCCGTACCCTCTCACCATCACATCGCGCAGTGCGCTTGCAGCATAATACAAAGGTGTAAGCGGTCCGATCCAGCTCAGCCAGGAAGACATTGTTTCTAAGTTAAACAATCCGGAAAAGAATACTTGCGGAACGACGATGATCGGAATAAATTGAATCATCTGCAGCTCGTTGTTTGCAAATGCCGATAAAAATATTCCCAGGGTCAAGGCGGAAAGGGATAGAAACAAAGTGATCAACAGGACATAACCGAAAGCTCCTTCCATCAGCATGCCGAGAATATAAATGGAATAGGCTGCGATGATGGTCGCTTGCAGCATCGTGAATATTCCGAATCCAAGGACATAGCCGGTGACGATTTCCCAGCGGCGCAGCGGACTGGATAACAGCCTCTCCAGCGTGCCGGTAGTTCTTTCCCGCAGAAACGATACTCCGGCGATTAAAAAGACAAAAAAGAAAATAAAAAATCCGAGCAGCACCGGTCCAAAATAATCGAACTGCCCCATATCGGCGGAGCCGTGAAAAAATTCAATTTCTAACTCCTTAGACAGGCTGTTTTGCTGCAGTGGCTGAAATGCTTCCTGAACCCACTTCATTACTGCGCTGTTCACGCTGGGGTCACTGCCTTCAAGCACAATGGACGGAGCTTGATTTTCAAACAGAATATAACCATCGATTTGCTTGTCTGCCAGATCCGTTTCGGCTTTACTGATGGAGTCATAATCTGTCAATTCAGCGCCTTCCAATTGCAACTGCTCCTGCAATGGTTCAGGAAAATCTACAAGGCCGAGCTTCGGCACATAAGCATCGCCGCTGAATACTAAATGCATCATCGTAAGCACCAGGATCGGCGCGAAAATCATCAGTCCTAGCGTGCGCTTGTCCCGGATAAACTGTCGTAAAATTCTGATCACCAATGCTGCAATTCTCATGCTTCTGCACCTCCGTAAATAAGAAACGCTTCTTCAATATTGGCGGAACTTGTGTTGTGTTTTAATTCTTCCGGAGTTCCGACGGCAATTAACCGGCCGTCACGAATCATTCCGAGACGGTCGCATTTTTCTGCTTCGTCCATGACGTGGGTTGTGACGATAAGTGTCGCATCTGTTTTCTTTAATTCTTCAAAAGCATTCCAAATACTTTTTCTTAAGACAGGATCAATGCCGACAGTCGGTTCGTCAAGGATAAGCAGCTTCGGCTCGTGCAGCAGGGCAATCGCCAAGGATAAACGGCGTTTCATCCCTCCGGAATAGTTGCTTACAAGCTTGTTAAGGTGGTCGGTGAGATTCACGATTTCCATCACTTTGCGAATTCTTGTTTCCCGGTGTTGCCCTTTCAACCCATACAAGGAGGCAAAAAACACCATATTTTCCTTTGCGGATAATTCCTCATATAATGCGTCGGATTGAGCCATATAACCGATTCGCTCCATCGTCGGAAGCGACGGCATTTTTTTACCAAAAACATGATTTTCTCCGTCTGTCGGCAGATCCAAACCGACTAACTGCTTGACCAGCGTTGTCTTGCCGGCACCGGATGGACCGAGAAAACCGAAAATTTCCCCTTTATAAATCTCAAGAGTAATGCTTTTTAACACTTGCTGCTTACCGAATGCTTTGGAAACATTGCGGGTGGAAATAATTATTTTTCGCTTTGCCATACATAAATCACCTCGTTTTATAAAAGTGAGTAATCACTCATTGAAAACATTATAATAGATGGTGGGATTTTTGTAAAGTGAGTAATCACTCACCGATTGTTGTTTTTAAATAAAATGAAACCGCCAGCGGAACATAAAGCTGGAAAAATGAAAAGAAATTCTTCGTAAAAGGCTGTTTATTGAATGACTACACCATAAAAAAATCAACTTTTTCACAGCCTTGAATTTTCATCCGTTAAAAAAATTTAAAACATGCAACGCTTACGCGCGTTGCGTAGAAGCCGCTGAAAAAATATTTTTTTCAGCGGCTTCTGGAATAACCATATTTTTTGAAATCGAACGGCTTTGATAAAGGGAAAACAAGCTGAAAAGACAATATTTCGATGAACTGGAAGCGGTACTTTTTCCTAGTTGATATCCTCTTTTTCCACATTGCGAATGGAAAAATACGCGACCACCAATCCGATCACCCCAACCGCAAGCGGAATAGCAATAATGGAATACAAGGAAAAACCGTTATTATTGCTGGAAAGAATGCCGATCAGCAGGAGTGAAGAAACAATGGTTGCCGGAACAGATTTTTTTCTCATCCCGAAAAACAGGGGGACGAAGCTGATGCATGCGGCTGCTGCCGCACCAAGGGTGATGTTGAGCAGTGAATGGAAGACAAGCTCGGCGGTTAACGGTTCCGGAATATAACGATAATAGGAATTGACGAGAACGAACACGCTTCCGGCAAACAAATTGGCAAGAATTACGGCGGAAAATGTAAAGCTGCCGACGACAAACAGTTTGGCTGCCATCATTTTTTTCCGGTTAACCGGGTACGTATACATCAAGGAAATTGTCTTTGTTTTGTACTCGCCGATGATCATTTTTGCAATTAACACCGACGCGAACACGACAAACGTGATTCTAACAAACGAATCGATGAACGAAAATGCTTGCTGATAATCACTGAAAATCGTTTCTGGCTCCGTTTGCTCGACAAAGTAGATCATAATGATGAGAGCTGTTAAAATTAGATTTGCCAGAAAGGCATTGCGAATAAAACCTCCAAGTTTAAATTTCTTTATTTCCAGCCCCACTAAATGAAACATGTTTATTCCCTCCTTCCAACAGTGACATGAAATAATCCTCCAGGGAGTGGCTTTTTTTGTTCATTGCTTCAATGGACACACCATGCGTAATTAATGTTTTCGAGAGCGTTGCCGGTTGAACGCCGGACTCGTATATTTTAATACAGCCTCCAGCCGCTACGCGGAAGTTGGTCAGTTGCAGAATGCTTTCCAGCACGTACGCAGCTTTTTGAATATTGTTGGTATACAATTCAATATACTCTGTGTTTTGTTCGCGAATATTACTCATCGCCACCTGCTCCAGCAGTCTTCCGGAGTGGATAACTCCGATGGTATCGGCAATTTGCTCTATTTCCGCTAAAATATGGCTGGAAATAAGCAGGGTAATGCCGTACTCCTCGTTAAGCGCCTTAAACAACTGCCTGATTTCTTTGATTCCGATCGGGTCCAGACCGTTGATCGGTTCGTCGAGGATAAGGAGCTCGGGTTTCGTGATGATCGCCCTGGCAATGCCGAGCCGCTGCTTCATACCGAGGGAAAAATTCTTTACCTTCTTATCTTCCACAGCAGGGAGATTGACCATATCCAGTGCCGCCTGTAGCGCTTTTTTATCATGAAAGCCCATATATTCACAATGCAAATCAAGGTTTTCTTTTGCTGTCAGATTTTCATAAAAGATCGGATACTCAATGATGCTTCCCATTCTTTTTAATATCTCATAAGAGGTGTCCCTTAATTTTTGGCCGAAAATATTGATTTCTCCGCTTGTGGGCTTCACAAGATTTGTCAGCATTTTCATTATCGTCGTTTTCCCGGCGCCGTTCGGGCCGAGAAAGCCGTATATTTCTCCTTTTTTTACACTCATGCTGACATTGGCGACAACTTCCTTTCCTTGATATACTTTTGTCAGTCCGTGTGTTTGAATGATGTATGTCATTATGATTCCTCAAGCCTCCTTTTGCTTCATCAGACTACCTTCTTTATTGTAAAAAGAAAAATTATCATTTTTATTAATAAAATCTTACGTATTTCTTAAGTTCTGCGGGCGGGTGCATAAAAAATGCCTCCGTTCGTTTCCAGTAACTAAGCGGAGGATGCGGGGAGGACACAACTGTGTTTTCAAAAAGGGCATTGCAAAACAAGTTTAGAATTAAATGGCAATGGCTTCACCCGTTGCGCACCTACTATGAGAAACCCGCTCAAAGCAGGCTTTTAAAATAATGCAACGGTTGCGCCCATGGCTCAAGTGCCTCAGCACCTATTTTCATGGGCTGGCTTTCAATAGGCAAGCTTTTTAAACTTCAGCCGGAAGGTTGTTTTTTCGTAAGGCTTGCTTACCAGCTCGATCGTTCCGTTTAGTTTTTCGACAAGCCGTTTTGTGATGGTGAGGCCAAGCCCGCTCCCGACATACAGCTTGTTTCTGGAATCTTCCAGCGTGTACATTCTTTCAAACACTTTGTCGGCGTGCTTTTCGTGGATGCCTTTCCCTTTGTCCCAAACTTCAATGTACACGTTGTGTTCATCGTGGTGCAGCTTCAGCCCGACTACCTTGCCTTCCTTGCCGTAACGAATCGCATTGGAAAGGAGATTGTTAAGAATTCTGTCCAGCGATTCTTCCTCTGAATAAGTGTAAACGGGCAGATCGGGAATCTCGATCACAGCTTCCAAACCTTCCGTCTGAATGACATCATAAAAAAAGAGAATGTTTTTTTTGCAGATTTCACTGATATTGACCTTAGCCAGTACCGGCAGCTTGTCTTCTGATTCGAGGCGGGCGAGGTCGAAAAATTTATTCATCAATTCCAATAACTCTTTCACCTTCTGTTGTACCTTGTTCAAGCGGGCGTCCGTAACCTGTGGGTGCGGCTGCTGTTCCGTTAGTATCGCTTCCAGATAACCGAGGACAACAGTGAGCGGTGTTTTCAAGTCATGGGAAATATTGACCAGCATTTTTTTCATCGCCAGTTCCGTCTGCTGAAAATTGACGGCTGTCGATTGCTTTTCGCTCAGCAGTTGGTTGATGGCTGCCAGCAATGCCTGCAGCTGCTTATCTCCGGTGACGACAAGCAGCTTTTCAGAGGTTCCTTGCGTGATGATGCTGTTGATTTTTTTCGTGATGTATTGAAGCTGACGATCCTTTTCCCTGTTGCGTCTAAATTGCAGTCCATTAAGCAGTAACAGCAGGATGACGGCAGACAGCAGTAAAAACAGTGTCATCTCAAAACTCCCCCAGTCTGTAGCCGATTCCCCATAACGTTTTAATATATTGCGGATTGGAGGGATCATTTTCAATTTTTTCTCTTAATCTGCGCATATGTACGTTAATGACGTTTTCATCCCCGTAATAGTTGTCGTTCCAGACGGTGCGATACAGCTGCTCTTTCGTAAATACTTTTTTCGGATGCGTGACAAATAATTGCAATATTTGAAATTCTTTGGCGGTAAGCTTCACCTCGCGACTATTTTTTTTGACTGACAAATTGGTCAGATCCACTTTCAGTTCATGGACGATAATCACGTTGGTTTCTTCCGCATCGCCTGTGCGGGAATAGGCGGTTGCTCGTCTGATCGCCGCTTTAACTCTTGCTGTCAGCTCGATCATGGAAAACGGCTTGGCGATATAATCGTCCGCTCCGAAACCGAGTCCGAGGGCTTTGTCCGCTTCGCCATCTTTAGCCGACATGATTAGGATCGGTATAAAGCTTTTTTGTCGGATTTGTTGTAAATAGTCGATGCCGTTCAATTTCGGCAGCATCAAGTCCAGCAAGATTAAATCAAAGCTGTCCTGTTCAAACTGCTGAACGGCTTCCTCTCCGTCGAAAGCGGATGTGACGTGAAATCCTTCGCTGCGCAAGTGATCGCGCACCATTTCGCTGATCCCATCATCATCCTCGACCAGTAATATTTTCTGTTGCATCTTCATCCCACCGTTCTGTTAATTACTCCGATTATATCATAATGGCATATTTTCAAAGCTTGTGAATACTTTGCTTCATTGATTGCTTGTATTAGTTATTTCGTTCCCTTTTTCTACGTAGGTTCATGATGGCGTTGCGTCTTAAAGATAAAGCAGGTTCTTCAAGCTGCGGGTCGTCAGCGGCAGATGGCTTAAAAACATGGAATATTAATTTTTATTGTTGAGTTCCCACCTTCAGCCTTTATCATCCTAACCTCCGATGAAGAAAAAGAGCTATAATATGGGGAGAGATTTTTTAGAGGGACGGTGGATCGCCATGAAGTTAGAGGAAGTGGTTAATCGGCATTATCATCAGTTGAATGATAATGATATGTATATTCTTAAATATATATTAAATCACAAGAAGACATGTTATCAGTTAAGTATAAATGAGTTGGCGCAAGTGTGTAATGTATCAAAATCATCCGTGCTTCGCTTCACACAAAAGCTCGGCTTTTCCGGGTATAGTGAATTTAAAATATTTCTGAAATGGGATAATCAACGTGAAAAGCAGGAATCACATTATGTGGACCCATTATATACGGATATAGAAGCCACGTTGACAGATCTGTCTGAGAAGCCGTTTGATGCGATTAGTGCGTTGCTTTATGAAGCAAGAACAATCTTTGTGTACGGATCAGGCTTAGCGCAAACGAACTGTGCTTTAGAACTCCAACGTCAATTTGCGAATGCCCAGCGGCATCTTGTGGTTATTCACGATCAAACGGAATTTGAAACAGTTCAGCAAAGCATGTCGCCAAAAGATGTGATCATTATCATTTCGTTGTCGGGAGATACACCAGCTCTTATTCCGCAAGTCGAGTGGTTGACTGCGAAAGGCGTTCCGATCATTTCGGTGACGAACTTAAAGAATAATAAGATTGCCCAAATGGCGACGCACCATTTATATGCTACAAGCAGCTTTACATCGGTCACCTCGTACCGCGATATTATTTCTTTTGTACCTTTTGCCATCGTACTGGAATACATGTTTCGTCACTATTTGGAATATGAGGAGAAATTATTTTCACAAAAGGACTGAAGCTCAAGCTGGCATTCCCTGTATCAGTGAGTAAGGTGAAAAAAGTATGAATGAACGATGCTTCGGTGGTGTCTGAGAAGGGAAAAACCCTTTTTGAGACACCACCTTTAACGTGTTAGGAAAGCTCTGGCCAAAACGCTTTATTTGCTTCAATAAGATCATCCAGCAAGGCCTTTGCCACAGTGGCACTCGGAACTGTGCGGGAAAGTGTGATAGCTTGCCACAGTGCTTGATAAGACTTCGTAACCCATGCTTCAACAACAAGTTTTTCCACAGCCACCTGCTGCTCCATCAAGCCTTTTTGGAATGGAGGAATGGGGCCGACCGTTAACGGCTCAGGTCCTGTACTTCCTACAAGACACGGAATTTCTACCATCGCTTCAGGGTCTATATTTGGGATCGCCCCGTTATTTTCAACGATCAGTAACATCCTTTCTTGCGTATTATAGGCGATCGCTTTCGCTAAGTCGACGATATACGAAGCGTGCTCATCAATATGAAGCGCCGTGCCGCGGGCAGTCCCAGTATCAATTATCGTTTGACACTCACTAAAAACGAATTTTTCCCGTCCGTCCATCACTTCATTGGCCCTCGTATATGCTGGATTGGAATGAGCCACCACTTCATCAGGGAAGAAATAGTATTTTAAATACGTATTAGGGAGTGTTTCCGGATCAATACGCTGCACATCCCGAGCTTTAGCGAATGTATCATTCCAACTGGCGTCTGCATGCTGCTTCGATTTATCTTTCGTGACATAGCCATACTTCGCCACATGCTCCCTTAAGCGTGGCAGCAAATCATTTCCTTCTTTGTCACGAATATCATACCACCAGCCAAAATGATTTAAGCCGTAATATTTAACAATCATCTCTTTACGAGACTTTAGGCCAAGGATGGAAGCCATTAATTCTTCAATGCCTATTGGCATATCACAAATATTAAGGACTTTTGAATGAGGACGAAGACGCCTTGTCGCCTCTGCCACAATCGCAGCTGGGTTTGAATAATTGAGCATCCAAGCATCCGGCGAATAAGTTTCCATATAGTCGACTAATTCCAACACAGGTCCTATGGAACGCATTCCGTAGGCTATTCCGCCCGGCCCGCATGTTTCTTGCCCCAGTACGCCGTGGCGAAGCGGGATTTTTTCATCTTGTTCACGCATTTTATATTTGCCTACTCGAATATGAGCCATGACGAAGTCGATGTCCGAAAAAGCCTCTTTTGGATCAATGGTGCTAACGAATGTAATTTCAGGTGCTCTTTCGCTCAGTAATATTTCACACGCTCCTGCAACAGTATCCTGCCGCTCTTTGTCATTATCATAAAGTTTAATCGTGTGGATGGGGAAGGTGTCTAGATGCTCTAACAGCATCAGGATGATCCCCGGTGTAAATGTACTTCCTCCGCCTGCAATGGTGATAGCATGTTTTTTCATAATGAATACCTCCTAGAATAAGTCGGTCTTAATGACCGGAAAGCTCTTCAAAATAATCCCTTACTTGGGAAACAGAAAGTCCGACAATAATTTGAATACTAGGCCCGTTTACAACAAGTCCATGAGCCCCGGCTTCCTTAAACCCGCCTTCGCTTGCCAATTTGTTCGGGTCATGAACAGTCACCCGTAGGCGCGTGGCACAATTCGTTACTTCGACGATATTGTCTTTTCCGCCAAGCAGTTGCAAAAAGTGATCGGCTTGACGTTGATAATCATTTTTATACGAGCGGTTTTCCGTAGTTGCAGCTGTATCGCCGGCTTTTTTTGCTTGATAGTCTTTTTTCGTGTACAGCTTTGTCTCTTTTGCCTGACTGTCCCGTCCTGGGAGAGGGATATTAAATCTTAAAATGAAGAACCGGAACAAAAAGAAATAAATCGCTGTAAAGGATAACCCGACTGCAAACTGCACGAGATACATGGACCAGTGATTATTAAATAACGGTACCCAGTTGGTAGTAGCAATTTCAATAAACCCGCCGCCCATATTGCCGACGACACCGAGAGCATACATTATAGCGCCCATCGTGGCGGCTAAAACGGCGTGAATGGCAAATAAATAAGGGGCGATGAATAAGAACGTAAACTCAAGCGGTTCGGTAATTCCGGCGAATATCGATGTTAAGGTAGCAGCCAGCAACAAAGCGCCGACTTTTTTTCTGTTTTCTCGTTTGGCTGTTGCATATATAGCAAGGGCAATCCCTGGCGCGGCAAACATTTTTGCGTTGCCATGCAAGAGGAAGCCGGCTTGCGGGAAAACCTCTTTCAATGGTTCTGTTGTCTGGGCGAAAGTCGTTAAGTTTTGTATCCAATAAGCTGTGATTCCTTCTTGCACGACTGCTGGACCGTATTGGAACGGTGTGTATATAAAATGGTGCAAGCCAGTTGGAATTAAAATTCTTTCTAAAAATAGGAAGCTCCACACGCCTAATGTACCCGCATTTTTCATAAAGCCTTGCAGAGATAAAATCGCTTCTTGAATCATTGGCCAGAAAAAGCTGGTAGCAAGCGCCAGCGGTAACATAAGAAAGAAGGAAATCATGACAACATAAGGCGTTCCTTGGAAAATTCCTACTGCCTCAGGCAATTTTTTCTCGTAGTAACGGTTATGAAGCCAGACGACAATACCAGAAATGACGATAGCCCCAATAATGCTCGTATCGAGGGTTTTAATCCCTGCGATGTAGGTCAACCCGCTCGTCCCGCCGACCTCTGCTGCGAAATCAACGCCAAAAGCAGATCCCCAAATCTCCAAAATACTGTTAATAAAATAATTGAAAACAACATAGGAGACAAATGCAGCTAAACAAGCTCTTGCGGCTGCTTTTTTAGCTAAAGAAATTGGCAGGCCGATTAAAAAAATGAGCGGCATTTGATTGAAAATCGTCCATCCGCCATTTTCGATCAACGTCCATAGTTGGTACCACAGATGATCTGGTGCTGCTAAAGATCCAAAGATAGCTTCATTCTTGAACAATGTGGCAAGACCGACGACGATACCGAAAAAGGGAAATAAAAGAACAGGCACGATCATAGCGCTTCCAAAGCGCTGAATGTGTTTCATCATTGATAAGACACCACCTTTTCATAGGTTGTTAAGCTCGTATTAATTGTAAAGGTGGAAGCGCTTCATCACAATGGCTGCAAAGGAAAGAGGGAGTTAGGAGCGCATTCGGGGCATTTTCCCGAAAGCCGGGAATTTTCCCAAGTCCATTTTTTGCTGTGTTAGAGGAAGGAAAAAACGATGCTGAACAGGAGGAAATAGAATAATCGGAAGGAGGTGTCTCAAAAGGGTGTTTTTTCCCTTTTTAGACACCTCCGAAGCAATGAGCCACACTTCACCGAGAAGCTGCGAGCTGTTTCATTGTGTCATCGCGCGCGCTGGCACTTGGATTGACATCAATGCAATACTGGCAGAGGAAGAGACAATGAGCGAAGCCGCTGCATTCTTTTCAGGCCGGCTGTGAGTGGTTTTCTCAGAGTCAGGATGACGACATTCCGCCGTTGCCCATAGGACATGGGCAACGGCGGAATTGGGCGCATCGTGCGGAACCATTGCCTTTTTGAACAGACTCTTATAGTTTTCGCTTTTGACACAGCCCCATTATCTATATTTTAATAGAAAGAAATACATTGTTAAAAAAGAACAACAGCATGCTAAAATGAATGTAGAACTTGTTCAAAAAAGCAAGCGGGTCCGTTCTCTCCGCAACAGAGCTTGTGCGCAATAGGAATGGAGAAATGAGTGGAAGCTGTAAAGCATGTTTGCAAACCGTAGACAGACTGTTACCGTATGAATATGAAAATGAACATTTAGGGGAATGATTGTCATTTTTATAATGCAGACCGGAAAAATGAAACCGATAACAACGAAATGTACAGTGTTTGTTCCGGGAGCAAAAAAGGTATTTTTTATAGCAGGCATGAAATAAAACAAAATCAGGAAGGTGATACAATGTACAGTCATCGATCTGCTGTTAATGAAGACTATAAAACAATCTCATTATTTCCGCAGGATGCAAGGGAATTATTTTTTGTGTATCCGAAAGGCAGCTATCCATTGACCGCGGCCAAGTTGCAGGAGGTGGCTCAAAGCCGGGTCAATCCTCTTGTCGTGCTGGATAACGGTGTTATTGTCGGCTACGGCAATCTGTATGATGTGTCAGAGGATGAATGCTGGCTGGGAAACGTTATCATCAGGCCGTCGTATAGGGGAAAAGGGGTAGGAAGGTACCTCATCGAAACGATGAAGGCGTACGCAAAATCGGAACTTAGCGTGAAACGGTTCCGCTTGGTTTGTCACAATATCAACACGAAGGCCCTGTTATTTTACACGAAACTCGACTTCAAGCCTTTTGATGTGAAGGTGATGACCGACAATGAAGGAAACGAAATGATCGGCATAAAGATGGAGGTCAGGTTGTAAGCTTGCCCTCCTTTTTGAACACACAATGAAAGCAGGGAGGAAAGAAAATGAAGCCGAAAGTCAGCTTTAACTCACAGCGGCTGCATTTCAGGAGTACGACGAATAAAGATCTCGATTTTGTATTGTCATTGGAAAATAATGACGAAAATAAACAATATATACTGACTTGGACGAAAGAAAAGCATATCGAAGCTGTCAATGACCCTGATATGGAACATTTGGTAATGGAAGAGGTTGGATCAGGGGGCAGGCCTGTCGGATTTATCATTCTTGCCGGTATCCGCAGCGTGCATCAGAATATTGAATTAATGAGGATTGTAATCGCGGCTAAAGGAAAAGGATATGGGAAAGAAGCGGTCAAGGCTATACAAAAATACGTGTTTGAAGAGCTGCACAGCCATCGCTTATGGCTTGACGTAAAGGATGATAACGAAAGGGCAAAGCATCTATATCAGTCCTCAGGCTTTAGGACGGAGGGGCATTTAAAAGAATGTATTAAAGTGGGGGATCGGTTTGCGTCTTTGATTATCATGGCAATGTTGGCGGAGGAATACCGCCGAAAACAATGAGTGCTTACTGTATTTCGTTTTCCTGTCGACCGCTGTCCGGCTTCATTCAGCAGGGGTGGAGAATACTTATATTACCGGTGCGAAATATCCCCTTCTAAAACGATGCTACTACAATTTCCTGATATCTCCACCACGGTGAGGCGGGTGTCGTGAATAAAAGAGGCTCCCACAATTTTTACCAGAGGCTGCTGTTTAAAATACTTCTCCCGCTGCAGATTAATGTTGTAGTTGAGACAGCTCTTTTACTTGGGCTGGAATAGACAGAATGAAAGGTTGTTTCCTTCAATCTAGCACTTAAATACCGTGCATTTTTCTTCCCTTTCTCCGTTAATTCACAATCGTTCCAACCTTGCATTTTCTTTTGCGTGTTCCATAACGTTTCTCCGTGTCTCGTAATATATAATGTCAGCATTTCCCCTTATCCCCTTTGCAACATCATGTTTAACAGCTTCCCGAAGGGTTGTGCTTGCAGAAGCTTCTTTCCTTTTATTTGATAATGAAAAAACAGCTGATGCGTTGATGCAAGTGTAACACATCCTAATCAATGTGCTGAAGAATATTCGGCACATCCCCAGCCAAGGATCTTAAAGAAACATGATAAGAGGCTATGAATTAGGGGGGATTTTTATAAAAGAGAAAATCAGTTTGTCAGCTGCTATTTTTCTCCCGCTATTGGACATACTTTACTTGTGCATGAAAGTAAAAGCCGGAAACATCCGGAACACGGTCCGATTCCCGCGCATACTATATTCTCTATGAAACGACCAAAGGTACATATGGAACTTTTTTAGTATGAATCATCATTCAAAAAGCTGCACAGTTGCAGCGCTTCCGCTTTGCTATTTAAAGGAGGAAAAGGCGTTGATTTATCCTGTCATCATTTCTTCTGCTTTATTAGCAGGGATTTCCTTTTATCTTCAGGCGTCGATGCCTGCGCTCCCCGAAGACGCAGATCCGATTATCGATGAGGTGTTGACTAATGAGTTGCCGGAAGTTGTCTCCGGAAGAACAGGCTATGCCGTGTCCAACGGATTGAAAATTTGGTATGAGTGTATATCACCTGAAGCTCCTCTTAAAGGAACGGTGCTGCTTCTGATGGGAATCGGAGCGGATGCTTTCATTTGGCCGAAACCATTTATTCAGGCGTTAGTCCGTTCAGGTTATCAAGTTATTCGCTACGATCATCGAGGTACGGGAATGTCTGACCGGGTGGAAGATTGGAGCTTTAAGAACCCGTATTCGTTAAAAGAAATGGCTGATGATGCGGTGGCGGTATTGGATTCTCTCAAGGTTCGGGAGGCGTTTGTCGTTGGCTTCTCCATGGGCGGAATGATCGCACAGGAAATGACAATCCACCATCCTGCCAGAGTCTCCTCGCTTACTTTGATGATGACTTCGGGAAATATCAGAGATGCTGCGCTTCCTGGGCCGACACCGGGGTACTTTCTTCAGCATTTCGTGAAGAGCATTCATCTGTTAAAATACCGCATTGGCGGCAGGGAGAAAAATCTGATCAAGGAATACATCGTTAAACAAATAGCTGAGGCAGGCGGCAGCGGTATCGATATCAAGGCGGCAGCCGAGGAATGCCTGTATTGCCTTCGCAATCGCAAAAGCAACAGTCTTAAAGCCGGATTGCTTCAACATCTGGCGGCAATCAGAGCTTCCGGTTCCCGCTGTGAAAAATTAACGTCACTCAACATCCCGACATTGATTGTGCACGGAACGGACGATCAACTGATTCCCATTGCACACGGGAAAAAACTCGCGGAAACCATTCCGAATGCAAAAAGCCTTTGGCTGGAGGGCGTCGGCCATATTTTTCCGGTACCGGATATGGACGTGTTGCTGGAAAAAATGCTCATACATTTTCAGCACTGGCGGGAGAGGTGACGCATGCGGGAAGGAGTTTTTCTTTCGATTGCACGGCGAAAATGAAATTTTGTCAAGAAAGGTTTTGACGAATTTGTGTTTTCCTTAAATTGAATCACATCTGAAAGCGTTTTATTATGAAGTTAGGAATTATATCCTATTAAATATTTTTGAAGGAGGATGAAAAATGTCGAATTCCAAAGCAGAATCCTTTCGTGTAAAAATTCAACGTGTTGGCAGTCATTTAAGCGGAATGATCATGCCGAACATCGGCGCCTTTATTGCCTGGGGGTTAATCACCGCCTTGTTCATTCCGACAGGCTGGACGCCGAACGAACAGTTAAGTGAACTCGTGGGACCGATGATCACTTATTTACTGCCATTGTTAATCGGATATACAGGTGGTAAGCTTGTTTATGATGTCCGCGGTGGTGTCGTTGGTGCAACGGCAACCATGGGGGTTATCGTCGGCGCTGATATTCCGATGTTTATCGGTGCGATGATGATGGGGCCGCTTGGAGGCTATTTAATTAAACAAGTGGACCGCCTCTTTGAAAACCGGGTGAAGTCTGGTTTTGAAATGCTGGTAAATAATTTTTCCGCAGGTATACTCGGAGGTATTTTAACGATCCTTGCCTTTGTCGGTGTCGGACCGACCGTATCCGGGCTAAGTCAAATGCTTGCAACCGGTGTGGAAGGCATTATCAACCTTGGGTTACTGCCGCTGGCGAGTATCTTTGTCGAGCCGGCGAAGGTCTTGTTTTTAAACAATGCGATCAATCATGGTATTTTAAGTCCGCTTGGGCTTGATCAGGCTGCTCAGGCAGGAAAATCAATTTTGTTCATGCTGGAGACAAATCCAGGTCCCGGATTGGGGGTTCTGCTGGCATTTTCAATTTTCGGGAGAGGGATGGCGAAGAAATCGGCTCCTGGGGCATCAATCATTCACTTTTTAGGAGGTATTCATGAAATTTACTTCCCTTATATTTTGATGAAGCCAACCTTGTTGCTGGCGGTAATTGCCGGCGGAATGAGCGGTGTGTTTACATTTGGCTTGTTCGATGCCGGTTTGGTGGCCAGTCCGTCACCAGGAAGTATCTTCGCTTACCTTGCAATGACGCCGCGAGGAGGATATGTAGGAGTCTTAGCAGGTGTCTTGATAGCTACCGTGGTTTCCTTCCTTGTCGCTTCCTTGATCCTGAGAACGAGCAAAAACAAAGGCGAGGAGGATCTGTCTTCCGCTACGCAGCAAATGGAATCAATGAAAGGGAAGAAAAGCCAGGCAACTGCCCATCTGAATGTATCGGAGACGCCTATTCATAAAATCATTTTTGCCTGTGATGCCGGAATGGGGTCAAGCGCCATGGGTGCATCGATTCTAAAAGATAAGGTTAAAAAAGCCGGACTGGATGTGGAAGTAAAGAACACTTCCATTAACAACCTGCCGGAGGATGTGGATTTAGTCATCACTCATAAAGATTTAACGCCGCGGGCGAAAGAAAAGCGTCCGAATGCTGAACATATTTCGGTTGAAAACTTCCTGAGCAGTCCGGAATACGATAAGCTGGTTGACAGGTTAAAATCGGAGTAAATCTATCATGGCGGGTGGTTTAGCATATGTATGTGTCGGCCCGGGAAAGACAAATACTCGAATATTTAATAAAAAATGCGGAGGGAGTTACCATCCAGGAGATAGCTTCCTCTCTCGGCGTCAGTGAGCGGACCATCCACCGTGATTTAAGCACGATTGACTCCTTGCTGTCACCTTATCATGTTTTGATTTTGAAAAAAACAGGGTTGGGGATCATGCTGAAGGGGGAGCGTCAGGATATTGAGGCTTTGCGCGAGGCGCTCCAGCAAGCAAAGCATCAGGATTTCACCCCGAATGAAAGGGTCATCCTGATCATTAGCAAGCTGTTGGAATCGTTTGAACCGATTAAGCTTCAAGCGTTTGCCGTGGACTTGAATGTGACGGCGGCAACGATCAGCAGCGATTTGGAAAGAGTTGCCGAGTGGTTGTCGCGATACCGGCTGAAGCTGGTGAGACGCCGAGGATACGGTATTGATATTGAGGGCTCGGAAGCGGACAAACGGCGGGCGATCAGCAGTATACTAACGGAAAACTTCAGCGAATCGGAGCTGCTGAAATACATTCGCTTAAACTTCAGCCATCCGAAGCAGGAGCTTGGGAAAGCCATTTCCGATCATCTGCTCGGGTTTATCGAAATAAATAAATTGAGAAAAGTGGAAAAGGCGGTTGACCAAATCAACAAAGAACTTCCTCATCCCATAGCAGATTCGGCTTATTTAGGACTGGTTGTCCATTTGGCCCTGGCGCTTGAGCGGATTCTGAAAGGGGAAAAAATCACGATAAACCCGCAAATGTGGCGGCAATTGCAAGAAGAAAAGGAATATACCTTTGCCCGGAAGCTTGCCCGCCAACTGGAAAAAAGCTTTCATGTTTCCATACCCGACGCGGAAATCGGCTATATTACCATGCACCTGCGGGGAGCAAAGCTCAGGCACGATTCTCAAGTGCAGATAGAGGATAAAAATTTTGAGATTGCGATGACAGCAAAAAAACTGATTGCTTCCGTAAGCGAAAAACTCGGGATAAATCTGAAGAGTGACGACAGTTTGTACCAGGGGCTTATCGCCCATCTTGAACCAGCGTTATACCGTCTGAAACAAAATATGGCGATTCATAACCCGCTGCTGAAAAAGGTGAAGGAAAACTATTCCGATCTTTTCGAAGTCATTCAGGCGAGCATTGCGCAGGTATTGCCGGGTGTGGTGGTTCCAGAAGCAGAAATCGGCTTTCTTGTACTGCACTTCGGCTCGTCAATGGAACGGGAAGGGAAAGCGCGTTCGTTTAAGGCGTTCGTCCTTTGTTCCAGCGGCATTGGCTCGTCAAAAATGCTGTCGAGCCGTTTACAGAAGGAATTTCCAAATATCACGGATGTGAAAAATATCTCACTTTTGGAATTGGACGAGGCGGAGCAGGATGGCACAGAGCTGATCATTTCCACGATTCCGTTAAACAAAAATCACATTGACTATGTTCAGGTCACCCCGTTTTTGACGGAAGAAGATGTTCAAAAGGTGACGAGTTACATCCGGCATCATTTGCGTAGAACGTTAACCAATTTACAGACGCAGGAAAAGATGCCTGCTGCCAAAACGCTGCCGTTAAGGAAAAAGAACGAGACGATTTCCTTTTTGAACAGTCTGGACAACCATGTGCAAACAGCTGCGTTTCTCTTGGAAAACTATCAATTATATCAGTATACGGGAGCTTCGGGAATATGGGCGGCGGTAGCAAGCATCCTGGAGGATTTAGCCGAAAAACAGCTGATCACAGATGCTAAAGAAGTCCTTCGGCGGTTAAAGGAGCGGGAAAGCTTATCCGGAATTGGCATTCCCAATACGGCAATGGCATTGTTTCACACGAGAAGCGCTGCCATTGTAAAGCCGGTCTTTATGATGGGGGAAATCCCGGAGCCTGTGGAAATGAGAGCGATGGACAACAAGACCACAAAGGTAAAATCGATCTTACTGTTACTGGCGCCGGATCAAGCCGCTGAAGAAACGTTAAACGTCTTAAGCTACATCAGTTCGTTGATTATCGAAAGTGATGAAAGCATGCGCTTATTTCAAACAAATGAGGAAGCGGTCATCTCCGACTATTTATCACAAAAATTGTTTCAATATATTCGCAATCAACTGGAAAAAAGGAGTTAAACGAGATGAGCAAACAAGTGTTACAAGCAGAAAACATCTTGATGAATATTCAAATCAATACGATGGAAGAAGCTATTCGCAAGGCGGGGGAAATTCTTGTTCAAAAGAATTATGTCGAGCCGGATTACATTGAGAAAATGCTGGAAAGAGAAAAAATCACCTCCACCTATATGGGGAATTTCATCGCGATTCCTCATGGCACGGAGGACGCAAAGGAAAACGTGAAAAGCTCAGGCATTTCCGTCCTGCAAATACCGGACGGCGTCGACTTCGGCAATGGCAATGAGGTGAAGCTTGTATTTGGCATCGCCGGGAAAGACAACGAGCATCTGGACATTTTGTCCAAGATAGCGATCGTTTGCTCGGACGTGAGCAATGTCGAGGAAATGATTAAAGCGAAAAAGGCGGAAGAATTTCTCGAGTTTTTTGACGGGGGGAATTGACATGCAGGCTGTACATTTCGGCGCCGGGAATATCGGCAGAGGATTTATCGGGAAGCTGCTGTATGATGCCGGCTATCAGACGTGCTTTATCGATGTCAATCAAGACATGATCGACAGGCTCAACGAGGAAAAAAAATATCGGGTCATTTATGCAGAGGAGGAGGGCCGCGTTTTTGAAGTCGGCAATGTCTCCGGCATCCACTCCCTGACGGAACCGGAAAAGGTCGTTGATGCGATTGTCAATGCCGATATTATCACAACGGCAGTAGGCACAAATATCCTTCCCGTTATCGCGAAAATCATTGCCCGGGGGTTGGATAAACGGTATCAGCAGCACGACAGGCCGGTGAATATCATTGCCTGTGAAAACGCCATTGGTGGAACAACGCTTCTGAAACAAGCGCTGCTGGAGGAGACTGCGGCGGAAAATCACGACCGGCTGCTGTCACTTACCGGCTTTCCAAATGCGGCCGTGGATCGGATTGTCCCGAATCAGCAGCAGGAGAACCCGCTTGATGTCATGGTGGAACCTTTTTTTGAATGGGTGACGGAAGAGCCGAAAATCATCGCGGAAAAACCAGCGATTGACGGCATGAACTATGTTACCAACCTGGAAGCTTATATCGAGCGAAAGCTGTTTACTGTCAATACTGGTCATGCGGTAACGGCTTATCTCGGGTATATGGAAAGCAAACAGACGATTAAAGAAGCCCTTGAAGATAGACAGATTTACGAGAAGGTCATGGCGGTTCTTCAGGAAACAGGGAAACTGATTTGCAGGAAGTATCATTTTCATGAAAACGACCATCAGGAATACATTGCAAAAATTATCAGCCGCTTTACCAACCCTTTTATTGTTGATGAAGTGACCCGCGTTGCGAGAACGCCAATAAAAAAGCTGGGGTACAACGAGCGGTTTATCAGCCCGGCCCGGCAATTGCTGGAGCAGGATATTTTTCCAAAAGCGCTTGTATACGGCATCTTTGCCGTCCTTCACTATAACTATGAAAACGACCCGGAAGCAGTCTCTTTACAGGCGAAGCTGCAAGCAGACGGCATCAAGAAAACCCTCAGCGAGGTTTCCGGATTAACGATAGACAGCCCGATTGTAACTGCCGTTGAAAAACTGTTTCAGGAAACGAGATAAAGCAGCGGCTTCCAGCCAAATGAAACAGCGGCAAAACGAATTGATACGGAGGGTGTCCCCTAAGGAGTGTTTTCCTTTGGAGACATCCTCTTTTGTCATGCATTGAAGAAAATTTCTCGTACCGCCTCTGCCGCAAATCACTGCTTCACACAGCGGGAAAATGATGTTATCTTATAAATATCGAAATTCGATATCGAATGTCGATGATAGGAAAAAAATTCGGAAAACATGGACGGAGGTACTCCCGCACCGGTGGACAGAAAAAAGTGCTAATTGGCGGGAAAACAAAGATAAGACGGAAATAAATCCTGAATCGACGGAAAAAATCCTAAATTCGGCGGAAATCCGAACCGAATCGACGGGTAAAATCTCAAAGTAGACAAAAAGCAGGTGATGGTAGCATGTTTATCCTTAAAAATGTTCAGTACAAAGCAATAATCGCGGTGGACGAATTGCATATTCCCGCTCAAAAAACAACCTGCATTGTCGGCGAAAGCGGGGGAGGCAAGAGCACGCTGATCAGGCTGCTGAATCAGTTGATTTCCTGCGACAAAGGAGAAATTTTTTACAAAAATCAGCCGATACATACACTTGATCCGATACAATTGCGCAGGGAAGTCGTGATGATCCCCCAAGCTCCTGTGATATTTGATGGGACGGTAAAAGACAATTTGCTGATTGGTCTTACCTTTTCGGGCAAACCACTTGCAGGGGAAAATGAACTCACTGATGTGCTGACAACCGTATGTCTGGAAAAGGAGCTGGCGGAACCTGCCGGTCCATTGTCAGGTGGGGAGCAGCAGCGCTTGTCCCTGGCACGGGCTCTGCTGATGAATCCCGAGGTTTATATCTTCGACGAGCCCACTTCTGCATTGGATGAAGAAACAGAAAAAAAAGTGATGGATAATGTTGTCGGGGAAGTGAAAAGGAAACGGAAAACATTGATTATCGTCACCCATTCCAAAAAGGTTGCCCAGACATATGCCGATGTGGTTATCGAAATGAAAAACGGCAGTGCCGCAACTGTAAAAAAAGGAGTAAAGAAAAATGGATGAAGCGATCGAGCTAGGGTTGTGGCAGATGGCCGCCGCCTACATTTTTATCGTCATTTTATATATTATTTTAAAAGCAAAGGGGATACCTAGGGACAAAGAATTAGTGATTTCCACCTTTCGCATGACGGTACAGCTCGTGCTGGTCGGTTACATCTTAGCGTACTTGATTGAGAACAATCATGTCATGTGGATTATTCTGGTCATTATCATCATGCAGTTTTTTGCTGTACAAAATATTGTAAAGCGAGTGAAATATCCGATTCATGCAAGGCTGAAGCGCATTATTGTTATCTCGATGGTTACCGGAACGTTATCAAGTATTTTTTATTTTATCATTGTCGTCGTGCAAGTGACACCATGGTATGAAGCGAGATATTTTATTCCGATTGCGGGAATGATGATCGGCAATTCGATGACCGGTGTCGCTTTAGGCGTCCAGCGGCTCGTGGCGGGCGTGCAGGAGCAAAAAGCGCAAATTGAAGCGGCGCTGATGCTTGGAGCCACGCCGAAAATGGCAGTAAAAAACATTGTCAATCAGGCGTTTGACGCAGCCATCCTGCCCACCATCAACTCGATGGTCGGGATGGGGATCGTTTTTTTACCAGGCATGATGACCGGACAAATTCTCGCCGGCTTATCACCGATCACGGCGATTCAGTATCAGGTTGCGATAATGCTGGGCATTGTCGGATGCGTATCATTGACGGTCGTCATGTTTGTACACTTTGGATACCAGGCGTTTTTTACAGAACGGGCACAGCTTTGTTCCGGGCAAAAGGAATAGTCCCATTTCACAGCCTTAATAAAAGATTTACATAAACATTATCCGTTCCAAAAGGCAATGGTTCCGCTCGATGCAACTCAATTCCGCCTAACTGCCGCTCACGTCCTGTGAGCAACAGCGGAATGTCGTCATCCTGACTCTGAGAAAACCACTCATAGCCGGTTTGAAAAGAATGCATCGGCGTCACTCATTGCATCGTGTTTGTTCAAAAAGATAAAAAACGATCTTTTTGAACAAACACTTTATGAGAAAAACACCGTGTAGAATTAAAAAACGAGGGTTGCCAAATGGAAGATAAAATTTTACGTAAATTATTTCTTGGTTTTATCCAAATTCATGTCCTGCATCACGCCATGGAAGAGCCGATTTACGGTTCGTGGATGCTGGAAGAACTGCGTCACCACGGCTATGAGCTGAGTCCGGGGAGCCTTTATCCGCTTCTGCATAATATGGAAAACAGCGGCTTGTTAATCAAGGAAGAGAAACTTGTGGGCGGGAAAATCAGAAAATATTACAGCGCCACCGAAAGAGGCGCGGAAGTACTTCAAGAAGCAAGAGCAAAGGCGTACGAATTATTCAAAGAGATTAAAGCGCCCTAACTGAAAAAGAAAACGGAGGGAAAAACATGGGAAAGAAAGCAGAAGCATCATCACGAAAACGAACAGGTTCTTTATGGGAAGTTTTGCTTGTTTCTTTCAGGTTGGGATTGACTTCCTTCGGAGGGCCAATCGCCCACTTAGGGTATTTTCACAATGAATATGTACATAAAAGAAAATGGCTGGATGAGCGGAGCTACGCAGATTTGGTTGCGTTATGCCAATTCCTTCCCGGCCCTGCAAGTAGCCAGGTCGGCATCGGCATCGGGGTAATGAGAGCCGGGCTTGCAGGAGGAATACTGGCGTTTCTCGGCTTCACGCTGCCATCGGTTATCGCCCTCATCCTGTTTGCTTTACTGGTGCAAGGCTTTGATGTCAGCAGCGCGGCCTGGCTTCACGGCTTAAAAATTGTTGCTGTTGCCGTTGTTGCCCATGCGGTCCTTGGGATGGCTGGCAAACTCACTCCTGATGCCAACAGGAGAACGATCGCATTGCTTGCCGTTGTTGTGACGTTAATGTGGCAGACGGTAATCACCCAAGTGGTGATAATCGCAGCTGCTGCGCTGGCAGGCTATATGCTGTACAGAGAACAAAAAAATCCGGCGGTATCCCACATTGCTGTTCCCATCAGCAAACGATTTGCCATCGGCTGCCTGACATTATTTTTTGGTCTTCTTATTCTTCTTCCGCTTTTGAGAGAATGGACTTCCGTTCATGCAATCGCCGTGTTTGACAGCTTTTACCGGGCAGGCTCGTTAGTATTTGGCGGAGGACACGTAGTCTTGCCGCTCCTGGAACGGGAAGTGGTGCCGGTCGGCTGGCTGACGGAAGAAGCTTTCTTGGCAGGCTATGGTGCGACACAGGCTGTTCCGGGACCGCTGTTTACTTTTGCAGCATATATCGGGGCGGTGATGAACGGCTGGGGAGGCGCCTTCATAGCCACGACGGCGATTTTTCTGCCCGCTTTCCTGCTGATATTAGGAACGCTTCCTTTCTGGAGCCAGCTTCGCAGCAATCCAACGATTCAGGGAGCATTGTTCGGAGTAAACGCGGCGGTGGTCGGGATTTTAGTGGCGGCGTTGTATCATCCGATATGGACCAGCTCCATCCTGGCTCCTGCTGACTTTGCGCTAGCAGCCGTTTTGTTTGGCATGCTCGTGTTTTGGAAGCTGCCGCCATGGATCGTCGTGCTGGGCGGAGCCATTGGCGGCACGCTCATCGGGCTTATGTAGGAAGGGGAGGCGCCGACTGCTTGGTTTAAATCAAGACAATTTGGAAGCAGCCGGGCAAAGATCGTGAGGTTAAACGGGTATGAAAAAACGCCTTCCGGACTCAGAACAATGCAGAAAAAAATAGAGTATACTATAGTGTTAGTTCAAAAAGATCGGTTTTTATCTTTTTGAACTAACTTTATTTTGTGTGTTTAAAAGGAGGGGTTCTCATGACAATGCTATCAGTTACAACAGTGAAGGAAATCGCAAAGAAGTTTGCAGAAACGCCAATCGATACATGGATCGCTGCCGATGCTCCTATCGCTGTAAAATATGGTGTCGAAACGATCGCGGCGGAAATAGCCGGGCAATGATATCTGGTGGGATCGGTCTGAAAGATAATGAAAAGCTCGTCATCATGTCCGAAACAGGTTTCGGAACTGCCGAAAGGTAAAGAATAGAAGCTAATCGTGCCCGAAACCGCTTGAGAAATAGGCTAAAAGAAATGAATGCTTTTGAAAAGACCGCATAAAAGCCGGCATGCATGGAATCGTTTCAGCCGCATGCCGGCTTTTTTTACGATGCATAATCTATGCTGCCTCTTTTGTTGGCGACCCATTTTGAACAGAAACGCTTTCTTTTCTTTGTAGGTATCCGGTGACAATAAACAATGCCGGAAAAATCGTTATAAACGATCCTACAAAACCTCCCATTGTTTCAGAATAGCCGTCAGGTACCATTCCGGATATGATCGTAGCGGCGAAAGCGGCAAGGGACACTCCAAGGAGAACAGCCATCAGTTTCCCGGAAATAAAGTGGGAACGAATCTCGGTCTGTGCTTTCTTGGAATCCAGGCTGGCGAAGCGTCCACCATAAACCCCTATGATTGTAACAAGATATCCGAAAATAAACGCCGTATAGCGGGTAAAGCCTAGCAAGATGAGCAATCCGACGAAAACAAGCCCTGTTTTGGCTGCAAATTGTGTTTTCCAGCCAAAAACCAGCATTATTCCTACCAGTGTCTGGACGATGGCAAAAACAATTGCCCAGAAAGCAGCAGTCGGAATGAAAGCTTGATTTACAATGGTAGAAATTATCGGCCAATGTTGATCGACAATGATTTGAAAAACTTCTGTCAGCTGTTCGGGTTTTCCCCAGCCAGGCATGCCGTTGAGGGCAGGGACATCCCGGACGAAGATCTCATGAAGAAACTTAAAACCGATAAAGATTCTTACTCCGCTGCCGGCAAGAGAAATAACATCTTTTTGCTGTTTGCTCATGTAGAATAAGAAAGCTCCTAAAGCAAATAGTGCTGCAAGCTCCAGACTGACCATTTGGATACGTACTGTTTCCATCATAGGTATTTTCAAGAAATAATAGATTGATGCTGTCACGGAAGCGGCAATAAAGTACGGTCGGGTATTGTCATTTACTACCGGCAAATGCAGCAGGAAGTGGATGATCTTTTTAGATGTGGTGGCAACATCCTTCACTTTCTGCTTGACGAGTGCATCTAATCCGTAAAACATTCCCGCATTTGTTAGCAACATGAAAATGTGTCCGATAGAGAATAATGGCGGAATTCGGGAATTACCTAAAAAGAAGACACTCAGGTCAAAAGCCATGGCAATGATTGCAGTAGGCCGAGTGAAAAGTCCAAAAATAAACAGTATTCCAAAGGCTAATTGCAATGCGATGACGAAATAGCTCCAAAATGCCGCATACGGGATCACCAATTCCGTCCACACCCAGCCGAACCAAGCCCATGTGCCGTCTTGAATTGCCTGTGTACCGGCGTTGATGACATACTCTCCTGCACCCGCGCCGACCCATTCGGGGTGCCCTACTTTCCAGTTATGACCGATAATTACTTCATACAGCCAAAATACACCTAAGAAAATTCGGGCAAAAGCTATCCAAGGCCCGAAGCGATGAGATTGGTCGTTGTGCCCCTTTTTCATAAATCATCATCTCCCTTACGTGAAAATAAAATGTTTAATTTCTACTTTTATTTTGTCATGAAGGAGATTTTGCAAGTAGTGAAGGACATCCATAATATAAAAGTACAAATGTCCTTTTATAAAAGGACATTTGTACTGGCCGGGAGAAGATTATCATTCATCTAATTTGTTACGGACAGCGTAAGCGGCAGCTTCCGCCCGATTGTGGAGATCTAATTTTGAAAAGATATTGCTTACATAATTCCGTATCGTTTTTTCACTCAAATGCATGGCTTTCCCAATTTCCCGATTAGTTTTTCCATTTGCGATGAAGGATAAAACCTGTTTTTCCTGTGGTGTGAGCTTTTCTGTCTCTTTCATTGTTTCTCCTCTTCTCAGGCGGTTCATCACCTTTAATGTTGCGGCAGGATCCAACAGCGACTCTCCCTTCGCCACCTTCTCAATACTCTGGATCAGTTCGATTGTATCAATTTCTTTTAGTAAATATCCGCTGGCACCTGCTACGATAGAATCGTAAATAATATCGTCTTCATCGTAAGAAGTTAACATGATCACTTTAATGTGAGGATATTTTTCTGTAATTGTTTTACATGCGGTAATGCCGCTGCCTTCCTGCATACGGATGTCCATTAAAATAAGATCCATTTCTATGGAAGAAGCTTTGGCCACTGCTTCTCTGCCGGAGGATGCCTCTGCCACAACTTTAATGTGGTCGTGAACCGAAAGCAAGCTCTTTAAACCGGATCTGACGACAGTATGGTCATCTACCAGCATGACCCTGATTGGGTGGTTCAATTCGTCTTCCCCCTTTCTTTAACAGTAAGTTTAATCATTGTCCCGCTATTTCTTTCGCTAATGATTTCCAAGCTGCCATTAATCATCTTTGCCCGGTATTTCATATTTTTTATCCCGTGATGGTATAAAGGAGTGTCATTCAATCTTAAAAGATTGCTCTTGTCGAAGCCTTTGCCGTCATCAGTAATCAATATTTGAAAATGTCGGCTGTTCCCCTTAATCATTAAGTTTACATCCGTTGCCTCTGCATGTTTCAAAATATTTACCAAGGCTTCTTTCACAATATAGTAAACCTGGCTGGAGACGGATATGGACGGGCTTTCTCCTTCGAAATGATTGTTGAAGTGAAGAGCGACATGGTTTTCCATTTGCAAATTATTTACTAACTGCTGAATTTCATTTGTCATAGCAAGGCTGGAGTTTAGCGGAATTTTCAGCTCTTTTATATAACCTCTTATTTCTTTAATGATTTCATTAAGCCGACGAGTCACATGACCGATTTCTTTCTCTGCTCTTTCCTTCATTGTATCATTGGTATTTTTATCGTCTTTGTTAAGCAGGTGCCTTGTTCCTTCCAATTGAAGACCAAGTGCATAGATGGACTGAATCATGCCGTCATGAAGATCTCTTGCAATTCGGTTTCTTTCTTCATTCAAAGCATGTTTCTTTTCTGCATGATACAGGTATACCTGGTATTCTAAATCAAATACTTTTAATATTCTTACCATGAAAATGGCCATAAACAAGCCGGTGATGCCCCGAAGCAGTTCGATTGGAAATCCTACTGTAGTAAAAAACCGCTCCGAATTAAATAGAATTGCCGGAAGCATTGGCGCATATTGAACGATTAATCCGCCTGCTATTGCATAAAGTGCCATTGACAATGCTGCAAATTGGAGTGTTTTTATCATCGAATCCATTTCGTGTTCTTTAAACTGCGCTTTTTGAGAGAGCAGCCCCCAACAAGCGAGAATTCCGCCTGGAAATGCCATTAAGTATCGCGCCCAGATATCGCTGATAGCGTACCACCATTCTTGATTATTTTCATTTACGAATAACGGCTGCAATAAAATAAAGCAGGCAAACCAAAAACTAAATAAAAAAACTGGAATAAGCAACAGCCTTTTTGACCATGATTTTGTCAAAACAAGGAGATGTACTCCAAACATTAAAAGAAAATAAAAGGAAAGCCCGTTTGTGACAACTTGAATGCTTTCAAGAAAGGACACCCATTCCTCGCTCAAATAGCTGCTTTGGATAGGAATGAAAAGCAGGCCAAGGTCGGAGATACCGTGCACAATACCAAATAACGCCAGGTTTTTTAAGCTTTTTGCTAAATGAAATTGACTGTGTACACGATTTTTTATAAAAATTGCGAAACCCATTAAGAAAAAAATCAGCGAATAGATAAAATAAATCAATGCGATATTTACTTCAAAAAAAGTTTGCAATGGGAATCCTCCAATAGTTTTCTTCATGTATTACAGAGCGCAACCTCATGCAGCCATTTTTCGTTAGTTAAGAAATGTCCAATGAAATGCAGAGAGTTTAAATAAGGATAGTGTCGGCATGTACTGCTGAGAAATTGATTGACAGTTGCGATTGCCGAATCGCTGGCTGATATGGCTGAACGGAAGATTAGGCATTCATGCAGGCAGACCTTTATCAATTTGTAAGTCTATTTCTTTGTGAAAATCCTTAAGATATCCCCGATAAACAAGCTGGAAACAGCCGTTCGTGATCAGATCATGCGGTGTGACATGTGAAAGCGGCTTTGAAAAATCAACCAGCTCACACTCCTGTAATACAGTGGCAATAAACTGCGAGCAAAAGAAAGCATTGCTTCTGTCGATTTGTTTGTTTAATGTCACTGCAAACAGCCCTAACAAATTGTAACGGTAGAGGTGCTTTTGCGCCTCGATTTTTTTGATGAAGGCTTTTATTTTTTGCAGCTGGGGTGTCGTGACGGTGCAGCTGTAGACGGCACATCTTGCCTGCCTGAAAAAGCCGGTACGGATATTTTCTTTGACAAATCCGCCGATAAATGGATTTCTAGCTGTTTTTCGTCCGAAGCTGTATACTTCTAATAAATATGGATCTAAGGAAATCGATGCGTGATTATATGGTTTTTTAGTATAGAGTTTAATCATTCTTGTAAATAATGTTCCAGTATCTGTAAGAAGAATAAAGATTTTATGCTTTGCCATCATTGCTCTCCTCTGTTGTAGTATGTTATTTTTATTCAGAGTTGGATTCCACAGCTGTGTCGAACTGCCGGACACGTCCTCAATTATAAAGTTTGCGTGGAATGAATGAAATGCTTGTGGTAATAGATAGAATAATCAGAAAACAAAAAACGTTGATTATCTTTTCTTCTTTTATTTTAGTTGCAAGTTTGATAAAAAGATAGTTATTTTCAGAAGATAGGTTCAAAAGCAACTAAGTGAACGATGTATTTGACGTGAGGCGATAAAAGAATTGTCCTTTATTGAAAAGAAAAAATCACCGGATGACGGGAAGGGAGGAAGCTGATGAAACAGCGCAGCTATTACAGTTTTATTTTGGCAATTGTACTTTTAGCATTATCTATTTCCGGGTGTGCAGAAAAAGACGGGGAGGCAGTAAAGCCGGCGGAAACAGATGCAGCTATTTCTGGAGAAGCGACGGAGGGAAACAAGGGCGAACCGATAGAATACACGGGATATGCCGAGGAAATTGGCTTTGTTTTGGATGCTCCGGCGAAAACAGCATTTGAGACAAACACCACGATGGACATCCGCGGTCAAATCGGGGAATTTACAGAGTTGACTGGCGATAACCTTTGGATTGTCGTTTCCTATGAAAATCAGCTGGATGATATTCGATTCAAGGATTTTGAGTACTATTTACCCTTGGAGAACGGGAAGTTTTCGCAGGAAATAACCTTGCATCATGGTGCCGGGGAGTACTCTGTCACGGTGCGTGCTCCGAGCAATAAACAAGGGGAAGAAAATCTGTATTATGATACGGTGGTGTTGGATGTCGCCAATCTTGATGAAGAGATACAGCGTGACGTTGAGTACACATGGCACGGGATAGAACAGGGAATTTCAGTCTCGTCGGCTGTCTCAGGAATGAACGAAGCGAACGGTTTTATCTACCTTGAAGGCGCCGTTCCGCCCGATTATCCCGGGACGGTGATGATGATAAGTATCGAAAAAGACAGTGAGTCGCAACAAATTTTTCTGCCGGTCAAGAACGGTGTGTTCGCAGGGGATGTACCTTTATATTTCGGGGAAGGTTATCATGATCTCGTCATTCAGACATATGACCGGGAGGAGAGTTATTATTACAAAGCAGCTCATCTCTATGTAGACAATCAAGCAGACGAAGCGTTTGCCGAGATCGAACTGTTCAGGGATTACATGGAGCGGGGAGTTGTCCTGGATGAACCTTCCTGGGCGATAAGTAAAGTTCAGAACGAGATTGCCTACCGGGTTGCCGGTGAACTGGACTCCTCCGTGAAAGCAGCGGAGGATATCTCCCATCTCATTGTTACTGTCACAAAAACGGGGGAAGATCCATTGGAGTCAAGCTATGTTATTCCAGTGGAAAACGGCCGCTTCGACGGGCAAGCCTATTTCCGCTTCGGCCCGGGAAGCTATGAAGTGAACATTAGTGTTCCCGATGTAGAGTCGGGAGGTTCTTCCACGTTTTATTTCAGCTCGCTCAAGAAAGTGGCGCATGAGGTGACTGGAATAGAGGATCGGCGGGACACGTTGCCGTCGCGTGGAATCGAATCCGATCACCCGGATATTATTGCGAAAGCGAAAGAAATAACGGCAGGATTGACAGACGAACGTGAATTTGCAAAAGCAGTTTATCAATTTACCGCCAGCCATATCGTCTATGACGTGGATAAGCTGGAAGCGGGCACCTTTGACCTGGCAGACAGTGCGCTGAAGGCGTTGGAAACTGGAAGGGGAGTCTGCCAGGATTATTCCTACCTGGCGGTTGCTTTACTTCGTGCAAGCGGGATGGAAGCTCATTATGTGGAAGGGTATGCCGGCGAGCCTCATGCCTGGGTGGAAGTGAAAGTGAACGGAGAGTGGCTGGAAATGGACCCAACTTGGGGCTCCGGGTATATACAGGATGGTGTATTTGTTCCAAGCTATAATGAACAATATTTTGATCCTGATCCAGAATTTCTGGCAGAAACCCACAGCCGGGACGGAATAGTATACTAATAAAGTAAACTTAGAGTAAGGTGGTAGTTTGATTGGTAATAACAAAGATGCATTCATTTCCTGACAATCTATCTTTCCGATATCCATGGCGGTCTTATCAAGAGAAGGTGTTAAATCAGCTGGGACACCACCTGAGCAACCGGCATCTTCATCTTGTTGCACCACCCGGGTCCGGAAAAACGGTGCTTGGTCTGGAGGTCATGCTGCGGTTAAATGAACCGACCTTTATCGTTGCGCCGACCCTGGCGATAAAAAACCAGTGGGCAGACCGGTTTGTGGAGCTGTTCCTTCAAACAAGCAAGCAGCCGGATTGGATCTCCACCGATATCAGAAAACCGGCATTTGTTACGATTACAACGTATCAATCGCTGCATAGTCTTTATCAAAGAGCCTCGTCAAAGGATACAATCCACAGTAACGAAGAAGCGGAACAAGAGGAAGCGATTGCCGATCTGGAGTCATCGGAGGAAGCAGCGGCCAATGCGCGGGAAGCGGAAGCAATCATGGATGCCATCCGCTCTGTCGGTGTCAAAACACTTATTTTGGATGAAGCCCACCACCTGAGAACAGGCTGGTGGCGAAGTACAATCACATTTCGGGACAGTCTGCACGCACCTGCGGTGATTGCCTTGACAGCGACGCCACCGTACGATGTCAGCGCTGCGGAGTGGCAGCGTTATATTGATTTATGTGGTCCGATTGATTTAGAAATCAGCGTACCGGAGCTCGTTCGCGAAGCGGAACTTTGTCCGCATCAAGATTTTATTTACGCATCGATGCCTTCGAAGGAGGAAATCGCCTTCGTTGGCGCATTTCAACAAGAAGTGCGGGCAGTGCAAAAAGAAATATTAGTGAACTCGGCCATCATTCAGTTGCTGGAAAAGCATCCTTGGATTGCTGACTGTGAAAAGCATATCGAGGATATTCTCTCGTCTCCCTCCTATTTTTCCAGCATGCTGATCTTTTTACGCGAGGCAGGTAGTATGGCTTGGGAACAGGGATTGCCGCTTCTAGGCGAGAGCGATGAAAAGTTGCCCCGATTAGACGAAGAATGGCTGGAGGAGCTGCTTAACGGGTTTCTCTTTCGGGATCGCCATATTGATCCAAAGGACACCGCTGTGAAACAACTGCGCCGGCGACTTCACCGGACCGGTGCCATTGAACGGCGCAAGGTGTACTTACGTTCTAATCCTTCCATCGACCGGATGCTGATTCAAAGCGTCTCTAAGCTGGACAGTATTAACAGTATTGTCGATTTTGAAGTTGGGCAGCTAGGGGATGGACTGCGGCTGGTCATTCTTGCTGATTATATACGGCTTCCTGATTTGCCGAAGGCTAGTGGGGATGAAAAACCGTTGACAAGGCTCGGGGTGATCCCGATTTTTGAAAGCATCCGGCGGCGGCTTGGTCGCCGTGTTTCCTTGGGCGTGCTTACCGGCTCCATTGTCATTGTCCCTCAGGACTCCCTTCCTCTGCTAGAAAAGAGTGCAGAAGAATTGGAAATGAGTTTTTCCTGCCGACCGCTGCCGCACGATGCCGACTATGTTATTGTTGAGGTGACCGGAGCGGGAAGACAACAGCTGGTGTCGGCGGTAACAGCTGTTTTTTCTAACGGAGGAATACAGGTGCTTGTAGGGACGGCTGCGCTGCTTGGTGAAGGATGGGATGCCCCGAGTGTCAATACGTTGATTATGGCTTCCTATGTCGGAACGTTTATGCTCTCCAATCAAATGAGAGGGAGAGCGATTCGCACCGACCGTATGAAGCCAGAAAAGACATCTAATATATGGCATCTTGTTTGTGTTGACCGCAAGGAAAAGTTGGGCGGATCTGATATGCAGACAGTGACAAGAAGATTCCAATCGCTTGTAGGGCTGGCGTTTGACCGCGATTCTGTCGAAACAGGTATCGGACGGATGAACTTGCCTCCGCCTCCTTTTTCCGAGGTTTCCATTGAGAAAATGAATGACTGGATGCTGACATATGCCGGCCGCAGGGAAGAGCTGTCCGTCAGGTGGAATCGGGCGATTGTGAATAAGCTGGAAATGGTGGAGGAATTAAAAACGGCAAAGGAATTGCTGCCGCGGCCGTTCAAGTCACCGCATACATTGAAAGCGTTGGTTGTTTTTGGGATGGTCAGCGGGTTGATTTATCTTTTCGATATCTTCGATTTTTTGATCTATTATCCGAAGATGTCCTTGCTCATGAAGCTGTTGATAGCAGGAGGAATTGCGCTCCTTGTCAGCTGGCCGTTCCTTTTTAAAGCGATTCGTCTGTACCTTCGTCATGGAACATTGGAATCAAGCATGGTGGAACTGGGACAAGCGCTTTATGGCACCCTTCATCATATCGGGCTAATTGAAACGGCTCCATCGCCGGATCGGGTTGGAGCGGAGCAGGATATTGACGGTCACGTGATGTGCTGGATGAACGGCGGGACAACGCATGAGCAAACGGTGTTTGTAAAAGCTTTGCAGGAATTGCTTGATCCGGTGGATAACCCGCGGTATCTTCTTATCCGGAAAGAGGATTCGAAGTACCTTAAGCGAAAGGATTATCATGCTGTTCCACAGGAAATCGGACGGAGAAAGGAACATGCGGAATATTTTTTAGCGCAGTGGGAAAAGCATATCGGCAAAGGAGAGATCGTATATACGCGTACAAAAGAGGGACGGAAGCTGCTTTTAAAGGCAAGAATGCAGGCAATGTCCGCAGCCTTTGTGAAGAAAGGGGAGCGGATCAGCGTGTGGCGCTGATGGCTGGTGAAAAAAAATATAATGAGGAAATGTATTAAGTGTGAACTTTCGAAAATAATGGGGCTGGGCCAGTGGTAGAAAAGGGGAATGTTGTGAATTTTCCGAAAGAGTGGAGGCGGAAGAGAACCGCTGGAGTTGTGTAGTGTCCGGAAAAAGGTGGAATCGAGCTAGGAAGAAAGCGAGCGAGTGGAGAATTGTCTCGAAAGCGTCGAGAGCGGGACAGGAAAGAAGTGTAAGAAACGTCCGATGGTACGAATAGAGGTTAATCGTGAACGAAAAGTGCTTTGGAGCTGATGTACGTTAAAGAATGGTGACAACACCCTGATAAACGAAAGTAAATTTTCTGATCAAGGAAAGCTGTCTAGCTGTATCACATAGGCGGAAATGGAAGACGCTTCGGCTTTTCAAATAAGGAGCGAATGTCTTTGAGAGTATTGATCGGTATGGAACATGAATTATTGAGGTATGGATTAATTCAATTATTGAAGGATTTGCAGCCGGTAGAGTACATGGCCACGGCATCGACGGTGGAAGCGTTTATTGATGTCGTCAGAAAATTTCATTTTGACTTAATCATCATTGATATCAGGCTTTCCGGAGCTGGCGGTTTAACGAGCGTGTTTTCCGAATTGGAACAGCTGCCTCCAGTACAAAAACGTGTGCTGATGTGTCACGATGACTCCCGGCTGGAGGAAACGGAAAGCGCAGTGGAAAGGGATATCATTGACGGTACCTGTCACAGTGAATCCACTTTAGAAGAGCTGATGGCATTTTTTCAACGAATATTAAAGGGAGAGCGCGTTTACCTTTATATCGCCATGAATGGAAAATACCGGATTCCGGGAGGGGATAACGGGCAGGAATTGTCCAAACGGGAGCAGGAGGTATTTCACATGAAGGTTCGTGGCTACACTGTAAAGGAAACAGCAGAGCTGTTGAACATTTCCCCGAAAACAGTGGAGAATCACCGGCGCAACATTCGCAAAAAGCTGAATATCCGGCGTAACAGCGAATGGTATGAATGGGGGGAAAAACTCAGCATGCTTTAGAGGATTGTTTTTTTAGGTGTTTGTTCAAAAAGGAGGACAAAGGAGGTCAAGGCGCGGCAGGCTTGAGCAGCGGTTGTACAAGGAACCGTACGTGAGCAGCGGAAAGGCAACGCGGGCGTTGAGATTGGCAGGCGCAGTTTCCCGGACTTTTTGAGCATCCTCTAAAAGCTGCATTTGGAAAGCGATAAATAACATTTTTCATCGCTGGCTGCTTATCGGGCAATCACAGCTTAACGAAAGTGTCATAAAATTGCCATTATCTCCGCAGCACTTGAACAATCATTTCTATTACGATAAAGATATAAACACTATACTAACAGTGTTAAAGTGCGCCTTAAATGGACAAAGCACCTGCCGTGGTATTTGGAAGAAAAAATGCTGCGTTAAGATGAAGTAAGGAGATTGTAAAGCAGATGAAACAGCTGAAGGAAATTACCCGTGCTCAAAGGAAGCAACTGAATTTGCTCCGCTGTAACTCGGTTTTGATCGGGGCGCTGATTGTAGCCCAGGCGTATTTCATTGTCGAGGTCGTGGATCGGATCTTTTTGCAGGGAAATACATTTCAAGACATCGTTCCGTTTTTAGGCGGACTGCTTGCGGTTCTTGTTGCCAGAGCGATCTTTACATATGTGAACGGCCGAGCAGGTATAACAATGGCTTCCAAGGTAAAAAACGATTTTCGCCAGGAGCTGTTAGGGAAATATGCGAGAAATCCTATCCAAGCCTCCTTAAAGGGGCAATCGGGTCAAAAAGTAAGTATTTTAATGGATGCGGTAGATGAAATCGACGGTTATTTCAGCAAGTACTATCCGCAAATGATACAAACGTCCATTGTTCCCTTGATCATACTGGCTGCCGTGTATTATCAAAATTGGGTATCCGGTTTGATCATGACGATAACCGCCCCGTTCATTCCTTTGTTTATGGCGATTATCGGCAGTGCGACGCAGAAAAAATCGGAGGAACAGCTGGAAAAGCTTGGTGCCTTTTCGGGACGATTTCTCGATATTTTACAAGGTCTGGTAACCTTGAAATTTTTCGGACGCGCCAAAGAAAAGCAGGCCGCGATCCGACAAAGCAGCCTGGACTATCGCGATGCAACGATGAGCGTGTTAAAAATTGCCTTTACCTCCTCTTTAATGCTGGAGTTTATTTCAATGTTAAGCATTGCTCTCGTGGCGCTTGAAGTAGGCTTCCGGCTGGTAATTTACGAGCAATTGACATTTTTCACCGCTTTTTTTGTGTTAATCCTGGTGCCTGAATTTTTCGCGACGCTCAAAGATTTAGGAAGTGCGTTTCATACAGGAAGAGGAAGCATGGGTGCGGCAAAAAAAATCATTGATGAGCTGGAAGAGAAGGAGCAGCCGGTCCGTTGGGGAGAGCAGCCGTTATATAACGGTAAGCAGCCTCCTGCGGTTACATTAAAAAATGTGAGCTTCAGCTACGGCGAAGGAGAATTTTCCCTGAAAAACATCGATGCAGACATGCCACCGGGGAGTGATGTGGCCGTTGTCGGGCCAAGCGGCTCAGGGAAGACAACACTCCTGCATTTATTATCGGGACTAGTGGCGCCGTCCGCCGGTGCCATTACAGTTAACGGCCGTTCCTTATACGACTACAAAGAAAGTGACTGGCTTGACCGGTTAATATATATTTCCCAGGACCCGTATCTTTTTTCCGGAACTGTGGAAGAAAATATTGCTGTCGGCGGCAACGGGATTGCGACGCGGGAAGAGATAGTAAAGGCTGCCGAAAAGGCAGGAATCGCTGATATGATCGACACGCTGGAAGGCGGGTATGATACGAGGATCGGCGAAGGAGGACGCGGGCTGTCCGGCGGAGAAAAACAGCGGATTGCTCTGGCAAGAGCATTTTTAAAGCAGCCGTCCATCATTATTTTCGATGAACCGACGGTAGGCTTGGATTTAAAAACAGAGCAGATTTTACAGACGGCGTTGGCAGAACTGAGGGAAAATTCCACTGTCATCACCGTTGCTCACCGGCTGTATACCATACGCAAGGCCGACCAAATCTTATTTTTAGCTGATGGCAGGCTGGCGGCGAAAGGAACGCATGAAGAGCTGATGGCTGCCGTGCCTGAATACAGCGAGATGATATTTGCGCAGCAGGGAGGTGCGGCGGGATGAAGGAGATACGGATTGTCATCAGGCTGATGATGGCGGAGAAAAAAGATGTTCTGTATGCGATTCTCTTCGGCTTTTTAGCCGGGGTGGCAGCTGTCGGCTTATTTGCCAACAGCGGATATTTAATCTCCAAGGCGGCGATTACTCCGCCGTTGTACATTTTGACCATCAGCATCGCGGTGATGAAGCTGTTCAGTGTAACAAGGGCTGTCAGCCGCTATGCGGAGCGCTATTATTCCCACCGGGCGACGTTTACGATCTTGAGCAACTTACGCGTGCATTTTTTCGAAAGACTGGAACCTTTTATCCCGCGAATATTCAGCAAGTATCGCAGCGGGGATCTGCTTTCCCGGATCGTCGGTGATGTGGAGAGTCTGCAAAACTTTTTTCTCCGTGTATACTATCCGCCGTTGGTTATGGTCATCGTGTTTCTCAGCACGATCGCGTTTACCGCCTTCTTTTCTGTTCCGGTGGCGATCATCCTTATTGCCGGGCTCCTTTTGACCGGATTTGCTGTTCCGGCGTATTTCGCTGTCAAGCAGCAGCGGTTGGAAAGTCAGCTGCGGAATTTGCGAGGAACAGTGTCAACGGAAGCTACCGAATTTTTGTACGGCTTTCGCGATTTAAAGCTGTATCAACGGCTGGAAGAGCAGGAGCAGGAGCTGACCGACGCCGCAACGGCATATGTCGATGAGCAAGGGCGTGTTGAAACGCAGGCATTGTACAGTCAATCCATTAACCAAGCTGTATCTTTAATCATTTCGTGGCTTGTCCTCGGAGCAGGGGCGTATTATGTCAGCACCGGTCAATTGGACGGCGTGTTTCTTGCTATGCTTGTCATGATGTCGTTGACTGTTTTTGAAAACTCTACGCCGATGGCCGCGTTTCCTGTTCATTTCGAAGACAGCCGCCGGGCCGCCAAAAGGCTTTTCTCCGTGGTGGAAGCGGAGGAAGACGGTGCCGACGCCGCTGTTAAGCCGGAAGCGGAGCATACATTCGAAACGCAGTCAGTTGTTGACAAGCCGCTGTCCATCGAACTCAATCATGTTGGCTTCACCTTTCCTGGTGAAAACCGGCCGGCATTAAGGAATATCGATATCCACTTGCCCGCTGGCTCGAAGACGGCGATTGTCGGTCCGAGCGGGTCGGGAAAATCGACGCTGCTTCAATTGCTGTTAAAAGCATATCAACCGTCAGAAGGAGAGATTCGCTTAGGAGGAACGCAGCTTTCTCAGCTGGGTGATGAAACGGTTTGGGCAGGGATCAATACGGTTTTGCAGAAGAATCACTTCTTTTACGGGACGATCCGGGAAAACTTACAGCTTGCCGGCGACGAATTGACGGATGACGAGTTGGAGCGGGCGTTGGCTGTGGTGAAGCTTCAGGACTCTTCCTTATCAGACGAGGTGCTGGAGAAGGGAGAAAATTTATCCGGAGGAGAAAAACAGCGGCTGGCGATAGCGCGGGCGATGCTGAAAGATGCTCACATCTGGCTGCTTGATGAACCAACTTCTTCGGTGGATCCGTTAACAGAAAAACATATCTTTAACGAACTGCTGCGGCAGGGAAAAGACGATACGATGGTATTTGTCAGCCACCGGCTGGCGGGCTTGGAAAATATGGACAGCATCATTGTGATGAATCAGGGAACCATCGTCGAATCCGGCACTTTTGCTGAGTTACAGGCCCGTAAAGGCTATTTTTACGAAATGAAGCAAATAGAAAAAAGTGTTTTTTATCATTAAAGAGGATGTTCAAAAAGTCCAGGATACAGCGCTGCCGAATCTCTTCGTTGCGTCGTCTCTCCGCTGCTCACGTACGTCTGGTGTACGTTCTGCTGCTCGAGCCGGTCGCGCCTCGATCTTCTTGCCGCGGTGATGTCCTCCTTTTTGAACACACACTTAAAGTGTATTGTTAGTGATGGCTCCGGAGTTGAACAATCTCTTGAGGGCGCGATTTTTTTCGAGTTCAGGCTTTGCTGAGTTCAAAGAAGGTTACCCGGCAGGATGTTTCGTCTGGAGAGAGCTTATGAGCCAACAGCAATAATATAGGGGCTGTGTCAAACAAGGATTTTCCCGTTTTGACACAGCCCCGTTTCATCATCCATCATGCGGATTGATCCGCGTTGTCATCGGCTCAGAATGCCGGATCAGGAACTAATCTGTTGACTGATTTGCTCGGCACGCTTAGGTGTACTTTGCTGTTTTTCCTCGAAGCTGCTTTCTTGCGACGGCAAGGATAACGGTTTACCGTAGGTCGCCCAAAGAAATACGAAAAGGATACAAGCAAATACGATAAGCGGCGGTGCAATAGTGATCAAAAACCATGTGAGATTCATCATGTACTCATCCTTTCTTTTTGTCAGTTACATCGCTTCCTTTTTACCTTCCACATAATCGGCATCAAATAAAAACAGTCTCATCAGCAGATACAATGAAGGAATCAGCAGCAGCAGCCCTGCGATGAAGGCAATAATCAGTGCAATCGCCATTGTTTCGTTCGTAAAACCGTCATAAATCGTTAAATACGGATACAGTAAGTACGGCAGGTGGGCCGCGCCGTAGCCGAAAAAGGCAGCGAAATATTGTACCATTACCATAATAAAGGCCAGTCCGTAATTTCGTTTTTTCCAAATCAAGTATGTGGCAATGGCAAAAGCCGCCAGAGAGACAGCGAACATCCACCAGAGATCGACCATGTTTTGATAGTGCTCCAAGTTGCGCTTGCTCAATAAAAAGAAGACGATGATTCCCATAAGTATTGACGGGAAGGACCAGATCAGTGCATATTTGCGCAACAGCTTCAATGCCCCTTCATCCTTGGCCCGGGAGGCATAATAGGTTAAAAAGCTTGCTGAAATGAACAGCACACTGACAATCGCAAGCAGGACGACTCCCCACGAATACAGGCTGCCAAACAGCTCGCCATAAAGCAGCCGGACATTTCCGTTTTCTTTTATGACAAAACCGCCTTCCGAAATTGTCAGCACCGTTGAAAGCGATGCGGGAATCAGCAATCCGGTGGCCCCGTACAGGAAGGTATACAAGGGGCTGTCCTTTGCTCCATAGGTGGCAAAAGCGTAGTATGAGCCGCGGAGAGCAAGTAAAATAATCGCCACGCTCCCCGGCACCAGTAAAGCGGTGCCGTAGTAATAGGCTGTACTTGGAAAGAAACCGACGATGCCGATAAAGAAGAAGACGAGAAAAACATTGGTTACTTCCCATACCGGAGATAAATACCGCTGAATAATGTTGTGAGTGATATGATTTTTATTTGTCCGTTTTGTATAGTAGCTGAAGAATCCGGCACCGAAGTCAACCGATGCTACAATCAAATAGCCGTATAAAAACGTCCATAATACCGCAATTCCTACGACTTCATAACTCATCGTGTTCATTCTCCTTTTTTATACATACATTTTTTGCGTATTTACTAAACGGCTTGATGCGAGATATTCCGTTTTTCAAGCTCGGCTTCTACCGGATTTTGCTTAAACATCCGACGGAGAACGACGACACAGGTGACACCGAGAATGGCGTAAAGCACGAGAAAAAGGTAGAGCATCATATCAACATGTGCTGAAGTCGTAGCTCCTTCCGCCACGGTCATCACGCCGTTCAATATCCATGGTTGGCGGCCGACCTCAGCAAAAATCCAGCCTGCCTCAATGGCAAACATCGCCGCTGGCCCACCGGCAACGACAGCCCAAAGGACAGGGCGGTTAAAGGCATTCCATTTTTTCCGCCAGTGAAGAACGACAAATAATGCCGACAGGGCGGCTAAATAAATCCCAATGAACACCATTAAATCGAACATGTAATGTATCCACAGTGGTGGAACTTCATCTTCCGGAAAATCATTCAATCCGGTCACGATGGTATCCGCCGAACCACCAGCCAAAATGCTGAGCGCGTACGGAATTTCCAACGCAAAGCGCACTTCATTTCCATCTGTAAGAATGCCACCTAATACTAATGAAGCCTTCTCTTCTGTTTCAAAATGCCACTCGGCAGCAGCCAATTTTTCCGGCTGGTATTCGTGCAGGTACTTTCCGGAAAGGTCGCCAACAAGGGCGGTTCCAATGGCGAAAACCGCTGCAGAAACCATTGTCAAGTGCAGTGCCTTCTTGTGATAAACGTGTTTGCTGCCTTTCAGAATATGGAATGCGGCAATCGCGCCCAAAATAAACGCGGAAGTTAAATAAGAGCTGAGTATGACATGTGACATTTTTGACGGCGTCGCCGGGTTAAACATCGCTGCCAGCGGGCTGACGTCGGTCAGCACGCCGTCTATGATGTTAAAGCCTTGCGGCGCATTCATAAACGAATTGACGGTGGTGATGAAAAAGGCACTTGCCGTCGCGCCGATGACGATTGGAATAACTAACAGGAAGTGCTTCACTTTGCTTTTGAAGCGATCCCATGTATACAGATAGATGCCTAGGAAAATCGCTTCAAAGAAAAAGGCGAAAGTTTCCATAAACATCGGCAAGCCGATGGTGTGCCCGGCAGCTTGCATGAAATTCGGCCAGAGCAGGCTCAATTGCAGACCGATGGCCGTTCCGGTCACAACGCCGACAGCGACGGTGACGACGAACCCCCTTGCCCAGCGTCTCGCCATCAGTGTATAGTGCGGATCATTACGTCTTATCCCCATCCATTCCGCAATCGCAATCATCAATGGAATTCCGACTCCGAGAGTTGCAAAAATAACGTGAAATGCCAACGTTAGTGTTGTTAAGAGTCTGCTGTATAAGACCGGATCGTATTCAAACATGTGTTATCCTCCTTACAGGAAAAGCGCTGCAGTTTAGACAGCTTTCCTAATGAATGAATTTAGACTTTTTTTTTAGAAAACTGGTATGTATTTGGATTGTAGCGGAAAGTAAAAATAACTGTCTTTCTTAGGTTTGTTACGGCGCGATTCGCACAACATTGCCACTATGTATATAGTAATAATTAAAGTGATTTGTAGTTATAGGTGTTTTCACTTATATTATTGTGAAATTGTGAACATTTGTTGAAAACTGCCCCATGTCCCGCACATTTTTGTGAATAGACACAATATTGTGCGGGACATGGGGCATACTACTACTCCTGAATATCATCACTATATCTTACCGAAGAGGTGATTACTTGTGAGTTATAAAGATCAGCTTGATCAGCGCTCAGAACTTTTTCACCATAATTGGACGAGGTATAAGCGTTCGAAGTCTCAAGTAAACGGGCATACAGAAATGTCCTTACAGAACATGATCTTGAGAAGCAATGCGAAGGCCCATCGCTGGTAAGAATAGTGAAGCGGATAGGAAGGGAATGAACGGGTTCAGGTAATTCAATACTTGAACAGTCTGGGGAGGGCTCCCGTAAGCGGAGCCTTTCTTTTTCCTATTGCTGAAGCGTCCAGCGCAGACACACTATTTTTAGTGAAGAATGGGACAAATGTTGGAAAAAGGAAAATAAATATAAGAGGAAGTTCAAAAAGTACGGAAACTGCGTCTGCGAGTCTAAACGCCAGCGTTGCATCTGCGCGGCTCACGTACGTTCCGAGTACACTTGCTGCTCGAACCTGCCGCGCCTCGGCTTTCTTGCCGCTGAGATATCCTCTTTTTTGAACACAACTTTTAAGATAAATTTACGAATAATTAGCAAAATTATCCTCATTTTTCGTTATGATAATAAATGAATACCAAAATTTCTGTGAAAGGGGAAATCAGATGAACGCAGCTGTCCATCGTAAGATCCAAAAATTATTTTTGTTAACTTTCAGTGTCGGAATATTCTTTTTCACAACAGGATCTTACATAAGCTATGCCGAAGAAGCAGGAGAAGCAGACGAAACTTTTGCGTTCACCATCATGCACACGAACGATACCCATGCTCATCTTGAAGATGTGGCAAAGCGGGTGACCGCAGTGAATGAGGTTCGTTCAACCACGGAGCATTCAATTTTGTTGGATGCCGGAGATGTTTTTTCCGGAACGCTTTTCTTTAACAAATACAAAGGACAAGCTGATCTGGAATTTATGAACATGCTTGGTTACGATGCCATGGTTCCGGGAAATCATGAGTTTGACGACGGTCCAGGGACGTTTGCAGCATTCGTACAGAAGGCGGATTTTCCGTTCGTCAGCGCGAATATCAACTATCGCAACGAGCCGGAATTAAGCGGCTTATATGTCGACGACTTTGGCGATCCCGGGGAAAACGGGAAAATTTATCCTGCTGTCATTCTTGACGTAAACGGTGAAAAAATAGGTATTTTTGGCCTGACGACAGAAGACACAGCGTTCATATCCAACCCCGGAGATCACCTGATATTTGAAGATTATTTGGAAAAAGCGGAAGATACCGTTGCAGGGCTTAAAGAATTAAACATAAACAAAATCATTGCTGTCACACATTTAGGATATAATTACGACCGGATTTTGGCTGACACAGTGAAAGGCATTGACGTCATCGTTGGCGGTCATTCGCATACGCTGCTCAATGAACCGCAAGTGTTTCATGCAGATGACGAACCGACCCTCGTTGTGCAAACCGGGGAGTATGGAGAAAACTTAGGAAAACTAGATGTGGTTTTTGACGAAAGCGGTGTGCTGCAGGAGTGGAACGGAGCGTTGCTGAAGGTTGCGGACTATGAAGCAGATCCGGCAGCTGCCGCACGTTTAGACGAATTGATGGAGCCAATCGAAGAAATGAAGCAGCAAATCGTAGGTTATACGGACGTATTCCTTGACGGCAGCCGGGAAAATATCCGTAGCAAGGAAACAAACCTCGGAAATCTCATTGCTGACGGTATGCTGGCAAGAGCAAAACAAATTTATCCCGATACCGTCATGGCGTTCCAAAACAGCGGCGGCATCCGGGCTTCCATTAATGTCGGAGCGATTTCCTTAGGCGATGTGCTGACCGTTATGCCGTTCGGGAATAACCTCGTGACGCTGGATTTGACTGGCGAGGAAGTGTTGGCTGCATTGGAAAACAGCGTCAGTCAAGTGGAGGATGGCCATGGAAAATTTTTGCAAGTGGCCGGGCTTCATTTTGCCTATGACCGTTCAAAGTCTCCGGGGCAAAGAGTGACCGATGTTCAAGTGAAAACGGACAGCGGCTTTGAACCGCTGGATCCGGAAAAAATGTATAAAGCAGCGACTAACGCTTTTGCTGCTGATGGCGGAGACGGTTTTGAATCTTTCAGGCAAGCAAAAAACGATGGGAGAATTCAGGAAATATATATCGTCGATTATGAAGTGTTTAACTGGTATTTGAATGAAATCGGCAACGTCAATATTGACGTCGACGGGCGGATAACCGAAGGAGATAAAGCAACATTGCCGGAGGAGGAAGAGGAAGAAACACCGCCAGGAGGAACACCACCTCCTGACGAAGAGGATGACGATGGAACCGACCCTCCCGGCGGAGAAGACGACACGCCCACACCGCCACCTGGAGGAAAGAAAGGTAATGGCGATGATGAACCCCGCTCACCAGCTAATAACAACGTAGATTCAGGTAACAAAACGACACCGGTATTCAATGAAATGAACGGAGAAAATGGTCCCCCGCTCCCGGACACAGCAACGAATATGTATAACCTCTCCTTGCTTGGTTTCTTTCTGCTTGGAACTGGCTGCTTGCTGTTGATTGTTTTGCGCTGGAAAGCAGCATAAAAATAATGACAACTTGAAAAAATCTGGTGAACAATCCTGCGGCAGTTCACCAGATTTTTTATTTACCTTGTGCATGAAGAGAAAGAGCAGAATGTTTTATGAAAAATAAGTTTCTTACTTGACTAATGTTACGAAATAATATAAAGTTAGTTACATAAAGTAAGTAAGGAAATTAAAATTTTTGGGAGGGTGAAGAAAAAATGTCGACTTTCACATTAGACAGAGTACACAGCGGCATCGCATTTCAAGTGCGGCATATGATGGTGTCAAAGGCAAAGGGGGAGTTTCGTCAATTCGATGTTCAACTGGAAGGGGATATTCAGCACCTGGAAGGACTAAAAGTGGAAGTAACTGTGGATGCGGCGTCAATTCATACAAACAATGATGATCGAGACGGTCATTTACGTTCTGCCGATTTTTTTGATGTTGACAACTACCGGGACATCAAAATTGTGGGAGAATCGATCAAAAAAATATCTGATAACGAATATGAACTAACGGCAAAAGTCACTATCAAAGAGGTAACGAAAACGGAGACCTTCCATGTTGAATTTAACGGGACTTCAAAAAACCCAATGGATGGAAGCATGGTGACAGGCTTTGATGTAGAAGGCAAGCTGAATCGTGAAGATTACGGTTTAACCTGGAATGCACCGCTGGAAACCGGCGGCTTACTGATCGGCAAAGAAGTGAAAATAAGTGGAAATTTTGAATTTGTTGTCGGGTAATTGCTTGCTGCTTCGTTTGATTCAATAAAAAAACATAGCTTGTATTTTCCCTTCATCAGCAATGTCTCAGCACGAACTCTTTCCGGACGATGATACCGTCGGAAAGGTTTTTTTTCGTCGTTTACATTGCTTCCAGCAATTACTATCCCGTTGATAAGCATTTTCTGTATAAAAAAGGGAGCTGTCAATAACAATATATCCTAACTGATGAAAATCAGAATCCCATTTTCAAAAGGAGTTGGACAAAATGGCACGATCAAATAACAACAATCAATTGTTGGTATCAGGTGTTCAGCAGGCTATTGACCAAATGAAGTATGAGATTGCACAGGAATTTGGGGTAAATTTAGGGCCGGACACAACATCTCGCCAGAACGGTTCCGTTGGAGGCGAAATTACTAAGCGTCTTGTATCCATGGCCCAGCAGCAGTTGAGCGGATCACGCTAAACTCATTTGAAAAAAGTGTACCAGATAATCATGAAAGGTGGTGTCTCAAAAGGGTGTTTTTTCTCTTTTGAGACACCACCTTTGCATTCATCAGGAAAAAACGTTTTGAGGGTGGAAGGATAGGAACGTAACAGACTGATGGAAAGCACCACCCGTTGTCATGCTCCAGAAGGCTGTCCAAACATTCGTCGTTGGAAAAATATTAGCGTGTTATTTTCGGATAGAGGGAGTTCCAGAGTGGAATCGTTCCGGAAAGTAGTATCCGCAGTCCGCACTCTGAAACCGAACACGCCAATGACATAAGTATAGCGGCATTCTTTACCTTACTTCCCGTTTCCGCTCCAGCCTCCATCACTCGACTTTTCTGGAATAAACGCAGCGGCCATGGTCCGCTTTCTTCGATCGGGGCGAGGATCGAAATGATATTTTTTCAACAGCTGCTGATAATCTTGCCGGAAATTTGTCCATTCTTCCCGATTGAGCTGCAATTCAAGCTGATGAAAGCCGTAGCCGTCCGTATCAAAATCTACTTCCCCTTCAAAATATTCTTCCGTCATTCGGACGAGATTTGCGTAATACATGATGAAATACCGGATGAATTCCTCTTTTGAAATATGCTTTGCTTCATCAGGTGTAATGAAGCTTTTACGAGTATCCAGTGTATAGGTTTTTTCCACTGCACCGCGAATTGGCTGCTCGCCTTCAACGATGACAATCCCGTGTTTTTTTAAAATGTTCAGCTGGCGATACATCGTCGCTTGCGGAACCTCTTTAATGTTGTCCAGTAATTGCTGAACCGTCATCGAACGGCCGGCAAGGGCCTGGATAATTTTCATGCGCACCGGATGCAGAAGGACATCCCCTTTTGATTGAGTCATTAGTACAGATCACACTTTCTTTCGTTTTTCTTGCGCTGACTGGAGGTATATTTAAAGTATAATATAACTAAAGCAAGAAAGTAATGATGGAAAAAAACAGCCGAAGGGAGTAAAGTGCTATGAGTCGATTATCCGATGAGTCCTCCGGGCATGATTTGATGAGTAAAATCTATAAGGAGTATGAAAAAAAGGGCGGTTTTGATGATCTTCCGGGAAAAGGGAAGCCGCTTCCGGCAGAAGCGTTAACAGGAGATGCGTTATATGGCATCCTGAAAAATGCCAATTACCTTCCGGCGTGGGTCGCCAAGCAGCATGAAGTGCGCGATGCCATCCTTGAGCTGTTGCAACAGATAGAACAGGAGAAGCTTCCTTTACCGGAGCAAGAAAAACGAATAAAAGAAATGAATAAGAAAGTAAAAAAATATAACAAAATGTGCCCGATGATGCTGCAAAAACCCCTCGTTTCCAGAGAGTCATTGACAGTGGATAAAGAAAGGTGGAGCTGAAGACATCTCCGGATGGATGATAGTGCTAGAATGAGGATGCTTCCGTCCGCGGTGTTGCGTTTGGTTTTTAAATATATGAGCAAAAGGTAAAAATGCGAAAATGAAATTTTACAAACAGGAACGGAAACAATCTGCTACGAATAGGCTGGTGGTGAATACAATCGATGGAAAGGAAGTTTTAAAACGATGAGCAATGAACATTTGGCATGGCACGAAACGTTGGAAATTCATGAACTTGTCGCATTTCAATCCAATGGACTGATGAAATTAAAAAAAGCGCTCGCTGAAATCGAAAATCAAGATTTAATCAAGCTTTATAAGACAGCGATTGAAGGAATAACATCTAATTTAATGGAGCTTTTGCAATTTTATCCGGATATGCCCCGGGAAGAGACAAATGGGGAGAACTGGACAGAGGCACGGGAAGAAAGGCGGTCACCAGGCTTCCACGCGGGTGATCTGTTAGGATTAGCCAAAACATCTGTGCGTAATTATGCGATAGCGATTACAGAAACGGCTACCCCGGAAGTCCGGCAAGTACTTAAGAAACATTTAAACAATGGCGTCGATCTGCATGCGAGGGTCTTTCATTATATGGAGAAAAACGGCCTCTACCCTGCTTACGATTTGGAAAAACTGCTGACGGGAGACGTACAGCTTGCAAGAAAAGCGTTGAAAGAATAAATAGCTACGCTGTGGAAACGGAAACCAGCGGAATATCTTCTGATCGACCGTTGTCCTGAAAAAGGATAATTTCACTTTTTCAGTGGCTTCTCATTCATCGATCGGAGATGTTTTGGTGGTTTTTTTTGGATGAATGAGAGGAAAAAAAGTGAAAAAAATAAGAAAAGACAATATTTTTCAAGGAGTTGTCGATCATGAAAGCAAAGAAAAACAAGTGCAGCTTCGCCGCGGATAAGGTGACGTTGACAAGCGCACCGGAAGAGCGAGAAATGACCGTCAATACAAAGGTAAGTTCATTAAATCCGCTTCATTCCAATCAGTATTATCCCGGTGACTCGGTTGATGCTCATCAAGAATTGGAAGAAGCCAATCTAGATTTGGCTGAGGATGAACTGCGTCAGCAAAATGAAAATAATGCACTGGACTAATTTTCTTTCGTTTCCTCTATGAGTAAAGTATAATTAATTACAAAAAGTAATTAACTATATTTTTTAAAAAGAAATGGGGAATAAGCGGTGGATCAGCACGCAGAGATTCAACAAGTAGAACTAATTGTAGCCGATTTAAAACGGGCGAAACAATTTTATGAAAAATGCCTTGGCTTTTCTGTCCTTGATGAACAGGATAACGCTGCCTGTTTAGGTGTGGAGGATCAGGCGCCTATCTTGATCCTCCGCGAAAATAAAGATGTTTTGCCAAAGCGTCCTGAAGCGACCGGTCTGTATCACTTCGCGATTTTGCTTCCGTCGAGAAGCGATTTAGGGAGCTGGCTCGCCCATATTTCCACCCAAAATTACTCGTTGACCGGAGGCAGTGATCACCGCTTCAGCGAAGCCATTTACTTGAATGATCCGGATGGGATTGGTATCGAAGTGTATGCCGACCGGAGCACGGAAACATGGGAAACAGAGGATAATCTGCTTCGCAATGTCGGCAATGCTCCGTTGGATGTAGACGGATTGCTGGAGGAAGGAGCAGGCCGGCGCTGGTCCGGGCTTCCTGCCGGGACAAAGATCGGTCATATTCATCTCCATGTGAATGATCTTGCGAAAGCGAGCGCGTATTATGAGACGATTTTAGGATTTCAGCGAAAAATAATGATACCGGACAGCCTGCTTTTTATCGCCGCCGGGACGTACCACCACCACATCGGCTTTAATACTTGGGGCGGGGTGGATAAACGGATGGTGTCCCGTATGGCCGCGGGAATGACTGGATATACTGTACGCGTCACCGACGAAGAGCAATTATCGGCATTACTTGATAAATTAAAAGCTGCCGGTATTCCCATCGAGTATATAAATGATAAATATACCGTTACCGATCCGTTTGGTTTTGCCTTGTTTTTTGTGTCCGGTCCACGCAATACTCCTGATTTTTTGAACGGAATACCAAAAAGTGAGCAGTGAAAAACGGAGCAGCTATTGACATACTACAGATATACGCCTAGCTGATGCAGGGAGGTGTCACATGATGACGGAAGAACAACGAAGCAGGCTGAAAAATATATTGCAGGAAATGGAACAAAGCTTGGAAAAGCGGTTGAAAAAAGGGCATTTCGGATTGGAATACAGTTTGATTAAGGAATCTGCCGGAGAATTATCCAATTATGATAACCACCCCGGTGACCATGGAACGGAGCTGTACGAACGGGAAAAGGATATAGCCCTGAATGAGCATGCGGAAGATCAGCTGGTAAAAATCAAACTGGCACTGCGAGCGATTGAAGAGGGATCGTATGGAATATGCGAAGTTTGCGGCGAACCGATTCCATATGAACGGTTAGAAACGATTCCGACCACGAGAACATGCGTTGACCACTCGGAAGAAAATGTGGTGCCGGATACCAGGCCGGCAGAGGAAGATGTTATCAGCCCGGCTTTCGGTCGATTTGAATATGATGAAAGCAAGCGGGAAGAAACATTTTTTGATGCGGAGGATTCGTGGCAGACAGTAAGCGCCTTTGGTTCGTCGGAAACACCGTCGGACTTTTATGATACGGAGAAAGATTATAACAATATGTATGTGGAATCGGATGAAAATGTTGGTTACGTGGAAGACGTGGAAAACATTGCTGCTGCCAATATGGAAGGAAATTTTTCAGGACTAAGCATCGATCATCATAAGTATGAAAAATACCTGGATGAAAATGAAATCACTTCCATACTCGATAAAAAAGAAGACGAGGATGAAAGGTAAAAGCAGGGCAAAAGGGCTATTGGATGTCCAGAGGGGTCGCATCGAGGAGACAGTCTCCGCTATGCGACCCCTCGTTATTTTTTGGCGTTTTGTCCGAGAGCATGTACCAGAAACAACCTAGGTTGATGCGTGCGTAAAACACACATCATATATATGGAGGTGATTGAAAATGAATCAGCAATACCACTCTGGTTTAGCGGTTCATGAAACTGCCGAATTGCATGAATTGCTTATGTTTAAAACCAACTGTTTGCAAAAATCAACGGTGATGGAATCACAGGTTCACGACCCGCAGCTGAAAGCACTGTTGCAGCAGGATATTCAGACGGGGAGAAGCAATATTCAGGTGCTTCAACAGCTTTTACCACAGCAATAAAGGGAGAGATGTCGACGTGATAAATCAGCCAATACCTTCCCAAGTCCACATGGTGATGAATGAGCAAGCCATCGCCACCGATTTGCTATTGACATCGAAAAATGCAGTCCGCAACTGTGCTTATGCAATAACAGAAACGACAACACCGAATGTGCGCAAGGTACTGAATCAGCAGTTGCAGCAGGCGGTCGCTTTTCATGAACAAGTGGCCGATTATATGATAAATAAAGGATATTACCGGCCGTTTGATTTACAGCAGCAACTATCTTTAGATCAGCAAATGGCACAGAATGCGATGCAAGGCAATAGGAATATCACTGGTACGGCGGCACCAACTGCCGGTGCAGGTGTTCTACCGGAAATGCCATTTCAACCGGGACCAGCGGCTGCAGACGCAACTACAGGTTCACTTGCAACAACTACCATCGGTTCCTCCTATGCCCAGACGACGGCTTCCGTCGGTAATGAACCAACACCGGGTAATGATAGTACAGGGAATGCAACTGCATGGAATGACACCTCCAAAGCAATACCGGAACAGTTAGCGTCGGTTAATATGGATATTGATATTGAAGCGGATGATGATTTCGAGGAATACAATATTTACGATGATGCCTTTTAGCAGAGAATGATAATGTGAAACGGTGGTTGTTCAAACAGGCACTTACTTAGCCTGTTTGAACAACCACTTTTGTTTTATTGGAAGGCTGTTCCGTAAGTTACGGTTGATTTCATAATTTTGAGCGCCGCGCATTGCACGCCATAAATCTTTACAAAAAATTAAAATATAAATGATTGCTTATATAAACGTTTGCTTATATAATGGTAATGAAAACGAGGAGTGATGTTCATGGTTACCCGAATGACCTTGGATATGGAGCAAGGGGCTAAATTATTGAAGCTGTTAGGAGACAAGACACGGCTGACAATCGTTTCCTTGCTGATGCAAGATGAATGCTGTGTATGCGAACTGGTGGAAATCTTGAAAATGAGCCAACCGTCCATCAGCCAGCACGTTGCGAAGCTGAAGTCGGCAGATATGATTAAAGAACGCAGACAGGGACAGTGGATCTTCTACCGAGTCAACAGAGAGGCGGAAGTCTTTCCGTTTGTGGAAAGCATCGTCTCCCATCTCCCGGACCAAAGGGAACATATTCAGGAACTGGAGCGGAGCGGGCTGCGGGTTTGTTGTCATTAAACAGCACGGTTTTCATCCAGCGTGTCGAACTCACGCCTTAAGTCGTTGGAAACGGAGGCATTTCATCAAATGACGGATGAAAGTTTAAACGAAAGCGGAAAAGGGATTGGATTTTTTGAAAAATATTTAACCGTTTGGGTAGCGCTGTGCATTGTTGTCGGAGTGGCCATCGGCCAGTGGCTTCCAGCGGTGCCGGATACGCTGAGCCGGTTTGAATATGCGCAAGTGTCGATTCCGGTGGCGGTGTTGATTTGGCTGATGATATATCCGATGATGGCTCAAATCGATTTTTCAAGTATTGTAAATGCGGGAAAAAAGCCGAAGGGCCTTGTCATAACCCTTGTCGTGAACTGGATTGTCAAGCCGTTTACGATGTTTTTTTTCGCCTGGCTGTTCTTTCGGGTTATTTTCAGCCCGTTCATCACAAATGATTTGGCAACGCAATACATCGCCGGAGCTGTTCTTTTAGGCGCGGCGCCCTGTACGGCAATGGTGTTTGTCTGGAGTTATTTAACAAAGGGCGATGCGGGTTATACGCTTGTGCAGGTGTCGATCAATGATATTATCTTAATTTTTGCCTATGGTCCTATTGTCATGTTTTTGTTGCGGGTTAATCATGTTATTGTCCCGCTGGACACCATTCTTTTATCCGTTTTTCTGTTTATTATTATCCCCCTTGCGGCAGGCTGGCTGTCGCGGATGTTCTTGATCAAGCGGAAAGGCTTGGAATGGTTCGAAGCGGTTTATTTGAAAAAGGTGGGGAAATTCACGATCATCGGACTGCTGTTGACATTGGTCATCATTTTTTCCTTCCAGGGGGATGTGATCATCAGTAATCCGTTCCATATCGGTCTGATCGCGGTCCCGCTAATCATTCAAACGCTGTTTATTTTCGTTATTGCCTATTTCTGGGCGAGGAAATGGCGATTGGAGCACAGTGTTGCCGCACCTGCGGCGATGATCGGTACGAGCAACTTTTTCGAGCTTGCCGTCGCCGTGGCGATAGCTTTGTTCGGGCTGAATTCCGGCGCCGCGCTGGCAACGGTTGTCGGCGTGCTGGTAGAAGTCCCGTTAATGCTGTATTTGGTGCGGATCGCTAATCGAACACGACACTGGTTTCCCGAAAGCAGCTTAGCAAAATGATATGACGATGAAAGAAAAGGAGCAATCGATAATGTCAAAACCGATTATTTACTTTTTATGCACCGGCAATTCCTGCCGCAGTCAGATGGCGGAGGGCTGGGGAAAAAAATATTTAGGGGATAAATACGACGTGTATTCTGCCGGCATTGAAGCTCATGGTGTCAATCCAAAGGCAGTTCAGGCAATGAAGGAAGTCGATGTTGACATTTCCGAGCAAACATCGGATACGATTGATCAGGAGCTGTTAAAGCGCGCCGATTTCGTTGTGACGCTTTGCGGACATGCAAATGACGTTTGCCCGGCAACCCCGCCGAATAAAGAGCGGGTGCATTGGGGCTTTGACGATCCGGCGAAAGCCGAGGGAACGGAAGAGGAAAAATGGCAGGTCTTTCAGCGGGTTCGTGATGAAATCGGCGAACGGATCAAAACGTTTGCGAAAACTGGAAAATAAAATGGTGGCGTCTCAAAAGGGTGTTTTTTTTCCTTTTGAGACACCACCGAAGCAATGAGCCACACTTCACCGAGAAGCTACGAACTGTCTCATTGTGTCATCGCGCGCGATGACACTTGGATCGACACCAGTGTAATACTAGCAGAGGAAGAGACAATGAGCGAAGCCGCTGCATCTTTTCAAAAGCCCGATAGGAGTGGTTTTTGCCTATCGGGCGTGCAGCGACGAGCAAAGCTACGATGCCTTTCCCATCGAGTTGTCTCGACGGATAGTCATCGAAGCTGTGCTTGCAGAGGAAGAGACAAGCACGGAGCCATTGCCCTGATATTTTTTTCAATCGTTTTGCCTTTTGACATAGTCCCTCTTCTTTAACATGATGATGGTGGCAACGCCTCGCCGGTCCGCACTTTACATCGATTGCCGCAAACAGTGAAGCGCGCTGCTTCATCCCCATTTGCTATGTTCAAACGGCTGAAATTGGTCCAGCCGTTCAAGCAGTGTCTCGACATTGTCTTCCACAATCAGGTGATCCAGCATGGACTGCTTTAAGAAGCCTTCCGCGATCATATGCTTCAGCATTTCCCTGAACGGGTCATAAAAGCCGTTAACATTATAAATGCCGATCGCTTTCTGGTGATAACCGATTTGCTGCCATGTAATAATTTCCGCCAATTCTTCGAGAGTACCGATTCCTCCAGGCAAAGCAACAAATGCTTCCGCCAGTTCATACATTTTATTTTTCCGCTCATGCATTGTATCAACGATATGTAATTGGCTTAATTCGATATGTTCCACCTGATCATAGATTTTTTTCGGAATGATTCCGGTCGCTGTGCCGCCATGGGCCAGCACAGCCTGCGATAATGCCCCCATCAGACCGGCATTGCCGCCCCCGTAAATAAGCTCGATTTGCTTTTCTCCCAGGATCTTGCCGAACTTTAAAATTTCATCCTTGTAGCTGGGATGTTGTCCAAAGCTGGACCCGCAAAACACACACAATTTTTTCATCTGTTATCTTCCCCCATTACAGATTTATCTTTGATTAAACCACTTGTCCGTAAATTGTACCATGATATCGTATCACTGATTTCATAAAAATAAAATACAATTCAGAACATGCTGGGAAAGGACGGTTTACATAAGGCAATGTTCAAAAAGTCCGGTTTATCTTCTTACATGTGGAGATTCTTTTTTATGATGTTGGATTCATTGCGTCACGCCCCTTCAAGTTAAGTAAGTAGAATATCCCCCGATACTCAACCAATCATGGAGAAGAAAATTCGGGAAAAATAACAGGTTTTTTTTAGAGTTTTACTCCATTTTTTCTCCACTTTCTTTGTACTTTTAGAATTCCGATATAGATTACGATGAAGATGTTCAAAAAACAAAGAGAAGGGATGATGAGGATGGATCCAATGGTGTTAGCGGTTCAGCAATGGGTAAATCAGACATATCGACATGTAAATGGGTATCAAGTAATTGAAGAAAACGGAAAAACCGGGTGGTCAACGGTGTATGCTTTAACAAGAGCATTGCAGCATGAGTTGGGGATAACGGCATTAGCTGATAATTTTGGGCCAACCACAAGTGCGAAGTATAAGGAATTTGGTGAAATGGAGTTAGGAAAAGTACCTTCCACTGCACAGGGAGAAAATATTGTTACGATCTTGCAAGGAGCTTGCTACTGCAAGGGATACAATCCAGGAGCAATGAATGGTGTGTTTTCTGAACAAACAAAACAAGCGGTGATCAATCTTCAGACGGATACAGGATTGCCAGTAAGGGACGGAAAGGTTTACGACTACATTTTCAAAGCCTTTCTCACAATGGACGCCTATAAACTTACTTTTGGAGGAGATCCAGTAATACGAACCATTCAACAGGATTTAAACAATAAATATTACACAACTTCCGGTGTGCAGCCTTGTGATGGGCACTACCAACGGGGGACTAATCGAGCATTAGTTTACGGACTTCAAACAGAGATCGGTATTCCCGCAGCTTCCCAAACTGGTTCTGTTGGTCCCGCTACGAGAGCCGGACTCCCGACACTAAGCGTTGGAAGCTCTGGACAATTTGTTAAACTATTTCAATATGCGTTAAAATTCAATGAACGAAATGTAACTTCCTTTAATGGTGTGTACAATGAAGCATTGAAAAACATTGTCATTGATTTTCAACGTTTCACTATGTTGGATGCAGATGGAATTGCAGGAAGACAAACTTGGTTATCCGCATTGATAAGTACAGGAGACCCAGACCGTAGAGGTACGGCTTGTGATGGGATTACTCAAGTCACTCCGGCAAGAGCCCATGCTTTGAAATCTGCTGGTTATCAACTTATTGGTAGATATTTAACAAATTATAGTGCCGGAACATTGAATAAGAAAATTCAACCTGGTGAATTGCAAACAATATTTAACGCTGGATTAAAAGTATTCCCAATTTATCAAACAACAGGAAATTTTGCGTCGTATTTCAATGCTAGTCAAGGGAAAAGTGATGCACTGGCAGCGTATGCTGCTGCTCGAAAATACGGATTTAATAAAGGAACAACCATTTATTTTGCCGTAGATTTTGATGCTTTAGGTGATGAGATTATAAATTTGATTGTGCCATATTTCAGAGCTGTAAAAGGAACTTTCGCTACTTATGGAGACTATTACAATGTAGGTGTCTATGGTCCAAGGAATGTTTGCATTCAAGTTTCTAACAGTGGCTACGCTAAATATAGTTTTGTTAGTGGTATGTCGACAGGCTATAGTGCCAATTTAGGTTATCCACTGCCAAACAACTGGGCATTTGATCAAATATCAACCATTTGGGTTGGTTCCGGAGATGGTAGAATTAATATTGACAACAACATTAATTCAGGTAGAGATAATGGCTCATCTTCTGTTAATCCACATAATGGAGTTTTAGAAACACCTTTAGATTCAAGTTATACAAACAATGTAAAATCAGAATTTACTACTCTACTTAACGATATAATGAGTTCAGGACAAAAAGCAAAGGCTTTGAGGGGGAGAGAAGCGGCTGTTCAAATTGTATTGGATAACGATTCCTTAATAACAGAACTGAGCCATAAATATAACATTAAGAAAGCATTTATCCAGACCGCTTTAGGATGGGAAGCTGCCCTTGAAGGATGGCTGGATGACATACCGAAAGATACAGTCGTCATTGCAACATATCATTACTTCGAAGCGTTGGAAGCATGGGAGAATGCGCCTATTAAGGGTGAGCCCCCAACTCCACCAATTCTAATGGCCGAAGATAGTAGTACAGGTCCAGCACAGATATTTGCTTCTACGGCTATTAAAGCTAATAATTGGGCAGTTAATAATGGCATTATATCAGGAAGAACATATGATCTTAACAAATGGAAAGATGTATGGGAGGTATGGAGAAATTTACATCATGACCTATCATATAACATTACCATGTGTGCTTTAGTTTTGATGTGGGGAGCTCAATCTAACTCCAATGAATATGAAACGCTAAATTATCCAGCAAATATGATGAATTATACAGAGAACCAAATAAAAAGAACAATTGGTCGCTATAATGGTCCCCAACGAGAAGGTAATGAAGCTGCCATTGAGTATGGAAATAGAAACTATCAAATCTATCAACTCTTTGAACATTATAACAGTTTAAGCAGGCAGTAATAAAAATATGGTTAGAAGGGGCTGTGTCAAAAGCCAAAACTATTAAAAAATATCAAGGCAATGGCGCCGTGCTTGTCTCTTCCTCTGCAAGCACAGCTTCGATGACTATCCGTCGAGACAACTCGATGTGAAAGGCATAGTAGCTTTGCTCGTCGCTGCACGCTCGATAGGAAAAAACCACTCCTATCGGGCTTTTAAAAAGATGCAGCGGCTTCGCTCATTGCTTCGGGTGTGTCTCAAAAGGGAAAAAAAACCCTTTTGAGACACACCCCCTTCTTTTTAGAAAATATGCACCTTGTAATAGATAAATGAAACAAAGCCAAACCCCAAAAAGAAAATGATAAAAAGGTAATACTTGTATTTTTTGGTAAGCAATCTTTTATATAAAAAGACATTAGTTAATATTAAAATCGGAAAATAAATTAGACTTGTCATAAATGTAAAAACCAATGCTCCTACAAGAAAGTTCGGCTCTAATGTAGGGTCTATAACCCATCCAAATACCTCTTCTAGTGCGTAGAGAACAGAAATATACATAAATCCACTAGGTACAACAAAAGCTATACCTAATACATAGTTAATTATCCCACTTATTGCCCAATAGATATATTTCAAATTTTTTCACCTCTTTTTTTAGATTCATTGACTTTATATCTAAATACTCCTCGTACTGCAACCAATACAACTTAAAAAATGACGCTTAAATCAAAAAAGGATACCATCTGATAAATTAAAGTAACCACACAATAACTTTTCGAAGGTATCCTTATGCTTAAAACTTTTTGCATGAATCAAATCATTTTGAGGAAAACGATTGAAAAATACAGTGCAAATGAAAGATGTTTCCTGAAATATGGTTGTTTTTTGCTTTCCCCCCCCTTCACGCCATTCGAGAAGGGAGGCAAAAGTAAAAAAGTTTACGGTAAAAGCTTTCTAGAAAATATATATCTTGTAATAGAAATATGAAACAGCACCCAACACCCATAGTGAAATCCCGTAAAAACAATAAAATAATTTTTCCGTACCTGATCTTTTAAATAATTGAATATTTACCAATATCAAAATAAGAAATGATACAAAACCAACAGTAATTGCTATAATCAATATCCCAAGGGCAGCGTCCTTTTCTAACGTTGGATCGTAACTATAACCAGTAATAAATTCTATAATATACATAATCGACATAATAATAAACATACCTGGTATATTAGCCATTATCATTCCAGATACAAAGTTAAAAATGCCACTCACTGTCAAATAGATGTATTTCAAGAAGCCCACCCCTTTATTGAGCACTTAATATTATATCCTTCATGTTTTAAATACTTCCCTAAAATTAGTATACATCAATAATAGAAATTTTGATGTAGTCGTCTCTAAATGTAATCGGGCAACCAGATGAGCAATAAACCTTTCAAAAGTAAAGGAAATTTAATTCTTCAAAAACTGAAATAGAGAATGGTGCTAAGAAGATAATGACGGGGAATACCCCTGAAATATTAGCTGCACGCACTGCACTCAGAGGTAATCACAACGTACCTTTTTATAGTGACGAAGAAGGAAATTTAATTGGTAAAGCGTTTGCAGATAAAATTAGAAATTTAGCTTCTAAAGAATAAAAAAAGAGAGGGTGTCAAAAAAACCTCTTAGTTTTTAACAACTTTGAATGATTTCTCAAAACCATTCCTGCTTTTCTTAAATGAAACTTCATACTCTTGAAGTATGCTAATCACTGCTTCTTCATCACTTTTCCAACTAACCTGGACCTCATAATCCAGTAGAGATGCACCTTCGTGAATAGGCACTTTAATGGAATTACCACTACTTTCCAAAATCAATGTGCTTCCTCGATGTAAGAATCCTCCACCCTTTTGGATAACCGTTATTTTTTCTAGATTATTAGGTGATGCACTTTCAGTAATGAACTGTTCTTGGTTTATACTAGAAATAAAAACAACCACAATAAAGGCAATTGGAATTAAAAATACAAGTAAGATTGACAACAAGCAACCTAAAACTGATCTTCTATAGGTGTCTTTTTTTACATTGTCAAAGTTGTGACGTTCTTCTTCATCACTACTCATTTATATCCCACTTTCCATTCATTTTTCACTAAAGTACTTCTTAGCCAATTTAGTTTTTTAGTATCCCATTACCGCTCCGAGGTCAGAGAGACTTCTATTGGAGTTTCATCTTCAAAGAATTTTAAATGCATATGTAATCCTATAATGTACATAGAAATACGAGGTAATAATTATTGTTGTCTTTATTAAGATACAAAACGTTCTTTAGTACCATATTTTTTTGCCTGTAAGTTCATTTTGGATTTTAGAGAAAAAAGTTCAAAAAATAACAGTGTTTTCTGTGGAGTACTAATGTTATATTAAGTCAGGAATTTTTTCTTAGTCAATCTGAGATCGGTTTGTATAGTGGAACAAAGAGCGTTTAACAATCCCATCATAGAAATCAGAAAAATAATTCAGCACAAACACTTGGAATTGCTGTGGAAATTTGCTATAATAGCAACATAAAAACGAACATTTGTTCTTGTTCGTGGGAAAGGGGAGAGATCTTGTGACGGCACTAGCAATGAGCAAAGAAGAAAGAAGGATTTACGTGAAAAATATCGAAAAACATCTCCGGCAATACAAAAGTTATAAAGTTGCAATAAAGAACCTCGAAAAACAGCTTTCTTTTTCCACAGCTCTCAAAGAAATTCCTGACAAACAAAGAGGTTTTCGTATTCAACATCCACTTCCAATGGAAAAAATAAAATTTGAAATTAGAGAATTAAAATTACTTACGGAATCGATTGATGAGGCTATCAAGGATTTGTCAGAAGTGCAAAAACAATATGTGGAGTGTCGATATTTCAATAACTGGACAATCAGTAAAACAGCTTTAGAGATCGGTTATAGCGATAAAGCGCTATTTCTTATCCGTAATCACATCATGGATCAACTGCTTATTCGTTTGGGAGGATTATCTTACATGGAATAGGTTTTAACGTTGAAATAAACCATATCCCCCGACTTTTAGTCACCGTCCACTTACAAAATGTTCTAAAAATGAGGATTGATAGAAGATATGTATACCTGTTATAATAAAAGGAGGAAGTATCGGTAAATAAAAGGGAGGTGTTAACAATGGTTGGGAAATTAGCTAGTAGTGAAGTGGCTAATCGCCTCAATGAATGGTACGACACGATTAAACGTCATGATATAGACGAAGCCACCAAACTAAAAAGCAACATTCAACAAGCCTTTGACGAGATGGAAGAGGACCAAAATGTCCTGTTGTACTATAACTTGATAGACTCGAGGTATAAACAAGTCCTGCAACAGTTTAAGGAATCGAAAAACATATTAGTAGGTCTAAAAGAGCAGACCGAACAAACTGAAACAGACAGGCTTCTCCGATATTACTACTACTTTTTTAGCGGTTTATATGAATATTACACCCGGAACTACATAAAAGCTATTCACTTCTATCGACAAGCTGAAACGTTTCTTTCCTACATCCCGGATGAAATTGAACATGCAGAATTCCACCTTCAGATTGCCAGTGCTTATTACGGGATCGATCAGCATTTCTTCTCATTAAGCCATGCAGAAAAAGCCCTTGAAATCTACACCAAGCATGACAACTACGTAAACCGCCAAATTTCCACTACAATGGCGATCGCAGCAAACCGGTTTGAGCTTAACCGTCACGAATCAGCTATTTCTTTGCACAACGAGGCAATAGAGTTGGCAGCGAAGAGTGGCCATGTGTTCCTTGAGATTGTAGGACGATACAACTTAGGAATCTGTTATGAATATCTAGGAGAGTTAGAACTAGCAAAAGAAAGTTTTGAAACGGTCCTTGATATCGAGTACCCCCGAGAACAAAAGAAAGACACATATTTGGAAATCAAATATATGTTGGCACGCACTTTGTTCAAAATGGATCAATTGGAAGAGGCAAAACAATGGTTTCATGCTGCCCAAGCCCTTGCTGAGGAGACAAACGAAGAGACTTATAAAACCAAGTTAGCGATCCTTCATTGCATCTATATAGAAACAAATGATTCGCTACTGGACGAAGAACTGCAGACATTAAAATCAAGAAAACTGTGGCATGACGTTGTCGATTCAACAGCCAATGCAGCTAGATACTTCAAAAAGAAGGAAATGTACAAGCTGGCGACGAAGTACTTCAGTGAGGCTTTATTGGCAAAAGACAAAATCCCATCATTACATGAGGAGGTTGAGAGAACATGAAAAAAGCGTTCCTATCACTCATTGCGGCAAGTTTAATCTTTGGCTTTGTAAGTACTAAAGAGCTAAGTCAAAACAGCAGTTCAGAAGACGGATTTACGATTCAGCAGAAGCAGAACACCGGAGCTTAATTTGCCACACGCCAAAGCCTCGTGATAATCACGGGGTGATTTTTTTCCCAATGCAATGTTGCAACTCCGATAGCACGACAACGAGTTAGAGCCAGCCTAGGAAAAATGTTTTTTTCTTGTGTAAAATCAAAAATGAGTGTGGGACGATTGTGTGTGTAAAAAAGATGTTGGTTAATACAGTGAACCCTAATACATTCTACATTTTGTTTACAATTAGTATTCAAATAGTAGGAAAGCGATGGTTGAAGGAGACGGAAATAGATGCGCAGTTTAAGCAAATCCTCATTTGTATGCGCAGGCTTCATTTGTTATTGAACAGCTTACTTCTTCTAACAAATTAATATTCCTTATAAATATACAAATGAAATCTTCGGAGCGATTAACAGTGTCGTCACTACTGCTAACCTGGTATTACCAGTGAGGGTATCATTTATTGGAGCTTCGTTAGGAATCGGCGCTATTGTTCTAAAAGAAAAACCTCTGGAGAAATCAATTTTTGCGATAGCATGAAACATCATTTATATTAGTCTATACTTTTCGTTTATGTCTGTTGTTTAAATATCCTCGCTCGATAATCGGGAATAAATGGAACAAGCTTCCAACACAGAAAAGGTGAATGAGCCTGGCCCATCCACCTCGTAATGATGATTTTAACTTTTGTATTGCCGCGGTAAATCTCTGTAAAACGTTTTGAATCAACTTAAATAACGAAAGCCCTGCCTCTCTTTCATCCTTGCGGTTCCGTGACCGCGCCAGTGTAAATAAGAATCACTCACAATGGTTACAGGATTCCAGAATATATATCGTAAAAAAGCACATTGTAGTTTCCCGTGGATTCAGGTCACAGTATTTTACGAAAAAGCTAAAAATCATACTAGTGCTGTTTGCACTTCTAATTATATTAACATTAATAGTCACAGAATGCAACCTTCACTTTGATGCCCTGCGGCGAGGATGGCCGAATAAGCCGTTGACGACGTCTGCTACGCCGCCGCCGCTTAACAGCGATGATTTTTTCGAATACAATGATTCCCCCAAAAAACGTCGGTTACCTTTTTATCCCCTTCCAAAGTGTCCAGCGATCCTTTTCCACAACAGGTCCGGAAGGGAGCAACTGATCGATCCGGTGTACCAGTTCGTCAAGCTCGTTATCAGACAGCTCATGGAGAATACTTCGCCCTTTTCTCTGAAGCAGATCACGGAGCAACTGTTGTTTTTCCGCGTATGTTTGCCGCGTTTCCCAAAATGTTATCGTTTCGATACTGTGAAAACCTGCTTTGCCCATTTGTTTTATAACCGCTTCCGTTGGAAATCGGCGTGATTTTTCAATTGCGGCCAATTTTGGCAAAAGGAAAAAGAAGTATCCGCGGATATGCTCCCTGCTTCCTTCGATAAAGCAATCTTCCGGAGTCCGGTCCTGAAGCAGCAGCACGCCGCCGCTTTTCAAAATACGCCGCGCCTCAAGAAAAAACGCCTCCAAACGTGGAAGGTGATGAATGAGCGCCCGGCCGAATACGAGATCCAGCTCGTTATCAGTCAAGTCAGTGCCGTCTGCTGAGCCTAATTGATAGTTGACACCCGGGAAGGCCTTGCTTTGCTCCATTGCTTCCGCAATCATAACCTCGGAAGAATCGATGCCTGTGACGCTCGGAATGCCCATTTCCGCCAGCAGCTTAGTATATAACCCTCCGCCGCAGCCGATATCGGCGGCCTGCCGAATGCTGGTAAGGGGAATGAAGCTACTCACCGTTATTGTCCATAAAGGGTCTATCTCTCTTTTGCTGTAGCTTTCTTTGTTTTTCGTGTCGTGAAAGTTGATGGTCATGCTCTGCCTCCTGTTCTTCGCGGTTGTGTTAAAAAATCATTGAAATCGGACCTCCAGTTGATGCTGCTGTTTACATGCATCCAGTAAATATCCCCACTGTTTTTCGTAACTGGTAAAATCTTTTCCGCTATACAGTCGGGGCATGGGCATATTGCTGGTGGGATTCGTGCTTTTGCTTGCTTTGATTACATAAATAATGGTAACCTGTGAGTGTGGATAAGTAAAATATAGATAATTTATCATTTTTTATAAGTAAAACTTATTGTTCGGTGGGGGGGATAGATGAATGAAAGTTCAAGATTATGAATTACTGGTCGCGTTGAAAAGGGCCGGCACCATCCGCGGCGCTGCGGAAAGTCTGCTTATTTCCCAGCCGGCCATCAGTCAACGGCTGAAACAACTGGAAAACGATTGGGGAACCACTCTTTTCATCAGGACGTCGAAACGACTGCTGATCACTCCTGCGGGAGAAAAAATTGTTTCCCACGCAGATGAGATATTAGCCAGAGAGCGCACGCTCCGAAACGAAATCGCTTCTGACAATGACAGTCTTGGAGGAACGCTGTCTCTTGGAGTATCATCTGTCGTCGGTCAATATTTTTTGCCGCAGGTGTTAGGAGAATTTATCAAGCAGTACCCGCAAGTGAACCTCCGGCTGACAACCGGATTAAGCCAGGATGTTCAGAAAAGCATGGCCGAATATCATATAGGTATTTACCGTGGGGAAAGAATCGGTTTTCAGCCATGTGAGCATTTGTTTTCCGATCCGCTTTTTTTGCTTGACCAGAAACACGTTGGCGAATCGCGATTTCCCCGCCCGTTAATTACTTTTCGCGGGGACGAGGCGCTTCAGATTTTAATCCATAAATGGATTCTCGATCATCCGGCGATTCGTTTTTCACAGGCGATGAAAGTCGATCAGATCGAGACGTGCAAGCAGCTGATGAAGTTTGGTGTCGGGATGGCTGTTCTCCCGGAAAGCGCTATCCGTGATTTAAATGATGACTACAAGGCGACGCCGCTTATCTATCAGGGAGAGCCGTTAGCGAGGGAAACATGGCTGACTTATTCCGATGATGCAGAAAAACTCCCGCAAGTACAGGCATTTATTGCGAAAATACGTCAGTTAAAACAGGAATCGCGGCTTGATAAAACGATCTAGTGAATGCAGTGAAGTTCCTTTTGGAGAACGGCTGCTTTGAAAATATTCATGTCCGGTGAAGTATGTCATAATAGTAGTGGAGAGAAGCTTTTAAAACGAGGAGAGGTTTATTGATGAGCAAAAAAGTACGCTGGGGAATATTAAGCAGTGCCGGCATTGCCGCCAAAGCAATTGTTCCAGCAATCAAGGAATCGCGTAATGCCGAGCTGACAGCTGTTGCTAGTGAGAGCGGAAAGGCAAAGCGGACTGCGGAAGAATGGGGAGCGCCAAAATATTATGATTCCTACCGCGCCCTGTTAAGCGATGAAGCCATTGATGCCGTATATATCCCGCTGCCGAACAGTTTACATAAGAAATGGGTTATTGAAGCGGCGAACAGTAAAAAACATGTGCTGGTGGAGAAACCGGCAGGTGTAACAGCCCAGGAAGTGAAGGAAATGATGGCTGCCTGCGAAGCGAATAAAGTGATATTCATGGAAGCGTTTATGTATCAGTTTCATCCGCAGCATGCAAGGGTAAAGGAAATCATCGGCAGCGGTGAAATTGGTGACATTCGTCTTATTCGCAGTTCATTCTCTTTCCCGTTGGATTTATCCGGCAATAATATCCGGCTTAATTCCGATTTGGGGGGAGGAAGCTTATTCGATGTCGGGTGCTATTGTGTTCACGCAAGCCGGTTTCTTTTGGCGCGCGAGCCGGAGGAAGTATATTTAAACGGTGTTGTTCACCCTGTATTTCAGATTGATATTACTGCTGCTGGGGTCATGAAGTTTGGCGAGGTGACAGCGTTGATCGACAGCAGTTTTGACCAGCCGACGGTAGACAGGTATGAAGTGACAGGGACAAAAGGATCGATAGAAGTGCCGTACGCTTTCCGCCCGGATAAAAATCCGGATAATGGGGACGGTGTTATTTGCATTAAAGATGAAGGCAATCAGATTGTACGTGAAGAACGTTTCCATCATAATCAATACACTATTCAAATGGAGCACTTTTCCGAATGTGTACTAACAGGAGAAACACCGTCGTACACGGGTGAACTGGCGTATCAAAATTTGCGCGCCATTGAAGCGCTGTATACATCCTTGAGAGAAAAACGCCCTGTTACATTATAAAGAACAGGTGCCAGGCACTTTTCCTTTATTACGAACAGACAATGCTGGGGGAGGCATCGGACATACACCATGGACAACGGTACAAACGACATCCGTTTTCCTTGTCGATGGCAGGCTGCAGCGTGCGGCCTGCCACATTATTATGTCAGTTGACATCGAAAGATTTCCGGTGTTATATTCAGACAAATATTCGTATTTGTTCAATAAGGTAATAATCGGACTTTTTGAACATTTTCAATAAGATGAAGAGATGTTGAAAGCGGCTCCAATACTTTTTTGGACAAGCTTCAAGCAAGAATGAATTGTGAAGGAGTATGAAGCATGACTCGAATTGCTGGTTTGCTGGAATGGTTGACAAACATTTTAACCTTACACTTTTGGTGGGTGTTATATTTGCTTCGCGGAGCTGTTGTTCTTGGGGTTTTTCCGGCAACTGCCGCAGTATTTGCGGTGATTCGTTACTGGCTGCGCAAGGAGGACGATGAAGCTGTTTCCGTCCTGTTTAAACGCTACTACCGTGAAAATTTCAGAACAGCGAATATTCTCGGTTGGGCACTTGCGATAATCAGTCTGATCATCGTTGTTAATTGGCTTTTCCTGCCGTACTATACAAACCCTGTTTTAAAAACGGTTATGTATGCGATTGTGATTCTTTTTTCTTTTTTCGTGATTGTTATCTGGCTGTATTTATTCCCTGTCCTTGTTCATTACGATTTACCGTTGCAAAATTATCTGTTTATTATTTTTAAGACTGCGGCGGCTTCCTTTCTGAGCATCATTATGCAGCTGTTATTGATCGGTATTTATGTCGGAATTGTTTACTATCTGCCGCCGGTTGCTGTTTTATTTGGCATTACCTTTGCCGCTGTCGCACAGATGGCAATCAGTCACAATATATTTCGCCAATTCGATCAGCAAAAGGAACAATGACTGTGGCTTAGCCCATTCGCTGTTGCTCGGCTGGCTTTCACATCCGAGCAGATGCTCACTCGTTCACGTTTCCAAGGTAAAGTATGGGAAGGAAAAAACACTTTTGTGACAATGGAATGATTTCCAAGCCGGTTTCAAAAGGTTCGTACCTTTCAACCGGCTTTTTTAAAAGCAAGCATATCTTGAACTTGTTCATATAATCGCTATCTCAGCGAATCCTAATATCAGAAGCGGTATTGGAAAATCCTATTATAGCGGCGTTTACCATTGCTTTTCCTTCTTTAAAAATCGTTTGACACATCGGCTGGTAAGGGTTAAAACAGAACTAAAGCGTTTATGTAGAGGAGACAGGAAATGAGGATCACCATTAAAGAAATTGCAAAATTAGCAGGAGTATCTCAGGCGACCGTTTCAAAAATCATCAATAACTATCAGGATGTAGGAGAAGATACAAAAAAACGCGTCTTAAAGATAATGGAGGAAAAGGGATACCGTCCGTCGCATTCGGCAAAAACACTTGCGAGCAAAGTGACGAATGTTATCGGTGTTTTATATGCGGGAAAAGTAAATGTCGGCTTCAATCACCCGTTCTTTGTGGATGTGATGGATATGTTCAAAAAAAAGATCGGCTATCTCGGTTATGATTTGATGTTTTTTTCTAATGAAAAATTTTTTCTCGATGAGGAAGATTATCTTGCCAGATGTCTTCATTATAATGTCGATGGCTGCATCATTATCGGCGGCGAGGACATTCAGGAGTCGGTGTATGATGTCGACAAAAGTCCGATTCCGTGTATCGGCATTGATATCAAGCTCACCGGTGAGCAGTCCGGCTATTTAATGACAGATAATTATAAAGTGTCGTCAAAGGTCGTGGAGCATTATTACTTATTGGGCCATCGAGAAATTGCTTATATTGGCGGAAAAAAAGATTCGGTCATTGCGGACATCCGGCTGAGTGCTTTTCGGGAAGTGATGGGGCAATACGGTCTGCCTGTCAGAGAGGAAATGGTTAAATACGGTGACTTCTTTGAAGGCAGCGGCTACCGGGCAATGAAGGAGCTGCTTCATGCTCCCGTTCCGCCGAAAGCGGTGTTTGCCGCTTCCGATTTGATGGCTTTTGGCGCGATCCAGGCAATAAAAGAGCATGGATTAAAAGTTCCCGACGATATCTCTGTCATCGGCTGCGATGATATCAGTGCCGCAAAACATATTGATCCGCCATTAACAACGGTCAGGCAGGATTCCGAAAGAATCGGCAACCTTGCAGCAAGAATGCTTTTCGATTTAATCAATCATCGAATTAACTCCACATCGGTAATGGTAGAGCCGGAACTGATGGTCAGGAAATCGTCCGGCCCCGCTTACTCCCAAACACTGATGGGGAGCTGATTCGCCGCTCCACTTCCTGTCAAAGCAATCCCTGACATTCTGCGTCAGCGGATTGCTTTCTATATTATTATTTTTTTCGACGATTATTTGTTTATAATTATTAAAAATAAATAATTATAATAAATAAAAAGAAGATCAGATATATTTCAACCTATTTTTTATGCTTGAAAAATTTCGTCAACTCCATCGGGACTCGAGAGGTTGAATATCTCTTTTCTTTTTTGGACATCTCCGTCTATACATAAAGCGAGAACGTTTTGTCAATAAAGCGGTGTATTTCCTCCGCAAATACACCGACTTTTACCGCTTTTTTCTTGGTGAAACAGGTTTTTCAGTTCCACCATCTCAATTCACAATTTGCACATACTTATCTCTGTTATTTCCCGGATCTTATGATATATTTTAGCAAGAGCGTTCATAACGCAGGCTGATTGTTTCGACTAACCTGCCAAAGAAATGGAGTGCTGAAAATGCAAAATCCAATGCTTGTATTACTGATAATCGGAAATGTTTTTGTTTTATCATTGATCATCATTGGCGTTAATTTTCTTGTTAGAAAAAATAGGGCGAAGTAACAATAAAGGCTGTTCTAAAAAGGTATTTGTCATCTTTGGAACAATGCTGATTCGATACAACGATCGGAGCAGAATGCAGTTTTTTAGCCAGCTATGAAGTGGAGTTTTCTCGTAGCTGTCGGATCAAGCATAACCAAGTGTAGAGGTAATAAAAGCTGATGCAGATTGTGAAAATACGCGTTAGCTTTTTTACGCCATCTTCACCTTTTCCCATGACTACAAAAATAATTTGAAACAGCTTCAGCGTGTTAAAAAAATCTTGAAAAAAGCTGTTTCATGCGTATGCTCCCCGTTAAAGATGGGAACTCTCCATATATAGGAGTGATCCAAAAAACAACGTCAGAAGTAATAAAAACCCTTATTTATAATAATTATTATTTGATTTCTATTATTATATGAGTTATAATGTAAACAGAAGATCAATAAAGGAGTGCTTAGCAAATGAATAATAAAAAATTAGTGAATGCCATGAACAAGCAATTAGCAAACTGGAATGTACTGAATACAAAGCTGCATCATTATCACTGGTATGTGACAGGCAATGATTTTTTTACACTGCATGAAAAGTTCGAGCAATTGTACAATGAAGCTGGAGCAGCCATCGACGAAATCGCTGAACGAATCCTTACTATTGGCGGAAAACCGGCTTCCACGTTAAGCGAGTACCTTCGCTTGTCCGCCATTGACGAAGCTAACGGCGATGAGTCGGCACAACAAATGGTTGCCGCACTATCACAAGATTATGATTTATTCATAAAAGAAATCACGGAGGTCATCGAACTGGCGGAACAAGTAAACGATGATCCGACAGCGGATTTATTCATCGGAATGAAAGCTGCAATTCAAAAGCATAACTGGATGCTGAAAGCATATCTTCAACGGGTGGAAGCTGCTGCAACAGTGTAATGTAAAATATAAAAGAGATGTTTTTCTGGATGAGGCTGTCCGTTAGGGTCATGACATAAATGACCCACCGGGCAGCCTCCGTTCATTTCAGAAGTCTTCGGAATTCTGAATCGGGTGGGATGTGAAACCGTAACCGCGTGAACCGTAATCAAAACGACCGGATTCAAACCGTGAGCATGAGAGAGTTTGAGTGAGATCATAATTACCTCCCACATAACCACACTCCGTCCCCCTGCAACTGCCGCATTCTCCCCAGCATTCACATGCGATCCCGCGCCCCCTGCCCCAACCTCCCCGATAAGCGCAGATCCCAAGACGCAACACATCTTCTGAAGCCGGCATAAGAATGAAAGAGACTGCTATAGCATAGTCAACTTTCCGTTTTACGTTTCCCACGAAAATCCCGAAAACTCCGGCTGTTTTCAATAAAAATAAATAATGGAACGAATGTGATTGGCACAAGCCTTGTGTGCCAAAGGCTGAACAAAGATTTTCACAAAATGAGGTCGCGGCCAATGGCGAAAAAATGGAAGCAATATGTTGACCTTTGATAAATTCTCTATTACAATCAACAGTGTGATTGATAATGAATATCATTCGCACCAAACAAACGGAGATGTCCAACTATATTTCTATAAATACAGTAAACTTTACTTCTGTTTTTTTTAAACTTTCATTTCAGAAATTACCCCTGTACCCCTTCCAAAAAAATGTAGGGGGTATGCTTTTTATCAGCGGCGATGCAAATCGATCATCAATTAGCAACGTCATTGTCGTCATGTGCTTGTGTTTGTATATATACGGAGGAAACTATGAAACGAAGATATCTGGTCATCATTTTAATCATATTATCCATCACCTCTGTATTTATTGGAGTAAAAGATATTACACCGCTGCATCTGTTGCAGTTGCAGGATGATCAAACCCAAGTGTTGTTGATCAGCCGGATTCCAAGACTGATCAGTATCTTGATAGCCGGAGTGAGCATGAGTATTTGCGGACTGATCATGCAGCAGTTAACAAGAAACAAGTTTGTCTCCCCGACGACAGCTGGTACGATGGATTCTGCCCGGTTTGGTATTTTGGTGTCGTTAATGCTGTTTACATCGGCCAGCCCGCTGCAAAAAGTGGCGGTGGCATTTGTTTTTGCGTTGGTTGGGACGCTGTTGTTTATGAAAATTCTCGAAAAAGTAAAATTCAAAGATCCGATATTTATACCGCTCGTCGGGCTGATGTTCGGAAATATTGTCAGCTCGATCACGACTTTTTTTGCTTACCGGAACGATCTTATTCAAAATATGTCGGCATGGCTCCAGGGAAATTTCGCGCTGATGATTAAAGGAAACTATGAAATGCTGTACATAAGTGTTCCTTTGCTGGTGATTGCCTATTTGTTTGCGAATAAGTTTACCATTGCTGGAATGGGCGAGGAATTTTCAGTAAACCTGGGACTGAAATATAAGCAAGTGGTGAACATCGGCTTGATTATCGTGGCTGCAATCACTTCCGTTGTCATCTTAACTGTCGGCATGATCCCGTTCCTCGGTTTGATCATTCCGAATATCGTGTCGATTTTTAACGGCGATAATCTGAAGAAAAATCTGCCTTACACCGCTTTGCTCGGCGCCAATTTCGTGTTAATCTGCGACATTATCGGCCGCGTGATTATATATCCGTATGAAATTCCGATCGGTCTGACTGTCGGCGTCATCGGAAGCGCCATCTTTCTTTACTTGCTTTTGAGGAGAAAAAATTATGGGTTATAAAGGGAAAATCGGAATACTCCTTGCTGTGTCCGTCACCGCAATTGCACTGTTTTTGTTTTATGAGCTGAATCATTGGGAGTACGTTCTGCCGCGCAGAGGCCTCAAAGTGGCGGCCATCATCGTTACTGGGGCGGCGATCGCGTTTTCCACGGTGGTGTTTCAAACGATCACCAACAACCGGATACTGACGCCGAGTATTATCGGGCTTGATTCCCTGTATGTACTCATTCAGACATTCATCATTTTTTCCTTCGGATCGATGAGTGTCGCTGTTCTAAATAAAAATCTGAATTTCGTCTTATCCGTTATCGTGATGATAATGTTCGCGCTGCTGCTTTTTAAGCTTTTGTACAAAAAGGAGGGGCAGAACGTCTATTTCCTCTTGCTGGTGGGGATCATTTTCGGCACTTTTTTCTCCAGCCTTACGACGTTTATGCAAGTGCTGATTGATCCGAACGAATTTCTCACCGTGCAAAACCGGATGTTCGCCAGCTTTAATAATGTAAATTCGGATATATTAATGCTTTCGGTCGGCGTGTTTATCGTCGTGTGGCTGTATAGCCTGCGATTCATTAAATACCTGGATGTGCTTTCGCTTGGCAGAGACCAGGCAATTAATTTGGGCGTGCCTTTTGACTATGTTGTCAACCGGCTGCTGATCGTGATCGCCATTCTTGTCTCCATCAGCACGGCGCTTGTCGGCCCGATTACGTTTCTCGGCCTGCTGGTGGCAAACGTTGCTTATGAGTTTTTGAAAACATACAAACACAAATATTTAATCAGCGCCGCAATATTGATCAGTATTATCGCCTTGGTGGGCGGCCAGTTTATCGTCGAAAGAATCTTTACTTTTTCGACCACATTAAGCGTGATTGTCAACTTTGTCGGCGGCGTGTATTTTCTATATCTTTTGTTAAAGGAGCGGAAGTCATGGTAGAGGTCCAGAACGTCTCGAAGCTTTACGGCGGAAAAAACGTGGTACATGATGTATCGGTAACGATTCAAAAAGGAAAAATCACTGCTTTTATCGGACCGAACGGGGCTGGTAAAAGTACGTTGCTTTCCATGATCAGCCGGTTGATTATCAAGGACAGCGGAGAGGTTTTTATTGATAACGAGGAAATCAGTCAAAGCAACAGCAGGGAACTGGCGAAAAAAATCTCGATTCTGAAACAATCGAACAACATCAATATCCGTCTGTCAATCCGTGATTTAGTATCCTTCGGCCGTTTTCCCTATTCCCAGGGCAACCTGAGCAAGAAGGATTGGGAGTATGTGGACGATGCCATCCGCTATTTAGAGCTGGAAGACATTCAGGATAAATATTTGGATCAGCTGAGCGGCGGGCAGCGACAGCGAGCTTACATCGCCATGGTTCTGGCACAGGACACAGAATATATTTTGCTGGATGAACCGTTAAACAATCTCGACATGAAGCATTCCGTGCAAATTATGAAGGTGCTGCAAAAATTAGTCGATGAACTAGGAAAAACGGTGGTGATTGTGCTCCATGACATCAACTTTGCTTCCTGTTATGCAGACCATATTGTGGCGCTGAAGGACGGGAAGATTGTTAAAGAAGGAACCACCCCTGAAATCATCAATCGCGATGTTTTAAAGGAAATATACGATATGGATATGAGCATTCAAAATGTGAACAACTGCAAGATTTGTGTTTATTTTACCTGAGCTGCACTTCAGTTCATGGAGCTGATAAAGTATTAGCTGACCAAGCTTATCGGCCTTTGCTCCAGCCCTGATCAACAAAAGCTTCACATTAGTGGTATATTGAGAAAAAACAGGTGATGTCTTTCCAAATAGTTGGGAAGTTTGTCATATAAATCAAAAACGGTGCTTTCTGGAGGAATCTGAGCTTCGTAAATACAATACCAGGGTAGGGTTTGAGACAGACTGCTGTAATCAATTTGAATGCAAGTGTATGTTCAATGAAAGACGGAAACAAAGACAGGCAGATTGGAATGCTGCGGATGGCCAAGCTGCGAAGCGGACAGCAAAACGTGCGTAAACAGCAGAGAGTGCCAACGGATATTTGCCGGCAATGCTTCCCGAAAGCTTTGAACAGCACTGATAAAAAATGAAGAGGAGTGGATGATGTGAAAAAAATAATGTCAATGCTAATGCTAGTTCTTTTGTTGTCTGTATTTGCCGTTGCTTGCGGTGACGGGGAAGCGGATGGAGCGGAGGATGCGTCTACGGAACCGACGCAGGACACCACCGGCGATGAAGGAACAGATGACCAGGATACAAACGATGGGGAAGCTGCTGGAGAAATTACCGTAACTCATGAACTGGGAGAAACGACTGTACCGGCAAATCCGGAAAAAGTTGTCGTTTTTGACTATGGGACGCTGGATACTTTAGACAAGCTTGGAGTTGACGTGACTGCGGTACCGCAGGATAATCTTCCGCCGTATTTAGAAAAATATGCTGACGCTGCTTATACTAATGCCGGAACATTGTTTGAGCCGGACTTTGAAACGATTTATGGTCTCAGCCCCGATTTAATCATCATTTCCGGCAGAACTTCCGAAGCTTATGACGAGCTGAGCGAGATTGCCCCGACGATTTACATGGGGGTAGATACAGCGGATTATATTGAATCGTTTAAAAATAATGTCACAACCATCGCTGAAATTTTCAATAAACAAGCGGAAGCGGCTACTGAATTAACCGCCATTGATGAAGCGCTTGTTGCGTTAAATGACAAAGTTGCTTCTCTGGATGGAAACGGACTTGTTATTCTTACAAGTGACGGGGACATCAGCGCATTCGGACCGGGTTCGCGCTTCGACATCGTGCACAATGAATTCGGGATTACGCCGGCTGACGAAAATATTGAACTCGCCAACCACGGCCAAAACATCTCCTTTGAGTACATTGTCGAAAAAGATCCTGATTATCTTTTTGTAATGGACCGCGGGGCAATCACCGGTGCGGAGCAATCAGCAGAAGCTTTACTTGACAATGATTTGGTCGCAGGGACAAAAGCGTCTCAGAATGATCACATTGTGTATCTTGATGCATATGCTTGGTACGTCTCCGGCGGAGGTTTGTCTTCTGTCGTTCAAATGATTAACGATATCTCTGAAGGCATCGAATAGTCATCAAGGGAGGGGCCGCCTTGAAAGGAATTCAACTTTTGAGGCGAGCCTTTCTTTTTTAAGGCTAATCGTATTTGGACAGTTTTCAAAAGTGAACTCGCAACAGCCAAGCTGAAACTTCGGGGAATCAGATGGAGACTCTACTCCACCTGATTTCACAACCCACCTACGCTAACGCTTAGAGGTGGGGGTCTTATACCCTATAAGAAAAATCGATAACCTTTACAAGCTGAATTTCTTTTTGCCCTCACTTGTAAAAGGTTTTTTTCTAATGTCACCGGCTGTTCACAAGAAAGGTTTGAACCGGGCCTGATAATATTGTACGATCATATGTGGGACAGATTCAGAATGAAGGATTGATAATTTTCGCAAAAGGGAAGAGGGATTTTACGATGTACAGAATGGGCATTGACATTGGAGGAACGAACATAAGAGTTGGATTATTTAACGATGATGGAGCATTGGTTGAAAAGGAAGCCATCCTGACAAACGCCCATGAAGGTGTCGACGCTGCCATCGAAAGATTGAAAGCGCTTATAGTCAAAGTGATGGAAAACCATCAATGGAAGCAGGTTAAAGGTATCGGGGTGGGATCGCCTGGTCCGCTTGATCCGTGGAAGGGGGAAATCCAGTCTCCGCCTAATTTACCGGGGTGGGATTGTATTCCGTTACGGCAGCTGTTACAGGAGGAATATCAGCTTCCGGTATTTTTGCACAATGATGCCAACGCGGCAGCATTAGGCGAGTACATTTATACATACAATCGGGAAGTGAAGAATCTCGTTTATATTACTGTCAGTACAGGGATTGGCGGCGGTGTAATTGCTGACGGCAGGCTGATGCTCGGACATACAGGAAGTGCTGCGGAAATAGGTCATATGATTATTCGGCCAAACGGCGTGCTGTGCGGCTGCGGAAATCGCGGCTGCCTCGAAGCGCAGGCATCCGGAACGGGAATTGCCAAACGGGCAAAGGAACTGCTCGCTGAGTCAGATCAACCGTCATTGCTGAGAGAGGCGGAACAAGTATCGTCCAAGGATGTTCTTGTGGCGGCCCAGAATGGCGATGCACTGGCAGTTGAATTGCTCGCGGATGTGCAAACGGATCTGGCCGTCGGCATTGCGAATATTGTTCACGCCTATAACCCGCAGAAGGTCATCTTCGGCGGCGGAGTTATGCAGGCGGGGGATGCTTTTTTGAAGCCGGTGCTTGAAAAAGCGGGAAAAATTATTTTCCCAAGCATGGCGGAAGGTCTTGAATTTTCTGTGACGAGGCTTGGGGGGGATCTTGGATTGTACGGTGCCGCGGCATTAGTTGATTATTTTCAGGAGACTTGATGGACGGCGGTAATGGAGGAATAGATGCTGAAATCCCTTTAATCGTGGATGATCACTGCGGTTGAAGGGATTTTGTAATGAAACAATTCCAGGTGAAAACAGACAAGGACATATTTAACGAAGCAATCGATCACTCGTTATTGCTGCGGCAAAAAGTCATTGCCGATATTGAAAATATATTTTTCTTATAAAAGCGTGTTCAAAAGGGCAATGGTTCCCCACGATGCGCCCAATTCCGCCTAATACTGCCCACGTCCTGCGTTCTGCGGTTACTCGACGCAAATTGACTCGTGAAGCACATTCAGGTTGCATTTGTGAGCAACGGCGAAATGTCGTCATCCTGACTCCAGAAAACCACTCACAGCCGGCCTGAAAAGAATGCATCGGCTCCACTCATTGTCTCTTCCTCTGCTAGTAGAACTCCGACGTCTGTCCAAGTGCCATCGCGTGCGATGACACGATGAGACAGCTCGCAGCATTTCAGTGAAGTACGGCTCGTTGCTTCGTATTTGTTCAAAAAGATAAAAACCGATCTTTTTGAACAAACACTATAAAAATAGTCGGAAATAGTACACAATTGTCATGGCGCGATCTATAATAGAAGAAACGATTGGCAATGCAATGGAGGTGGCGTAAGGTGAAGCGGAAAAATATATTTGTTATAGCGGGGGTTTTCCTGATCGGGAGTGCCGCATCGTTCTTCTTTGGAAGCTGGTTACCACAGGAACATCGGATTGCTGCCGGGCATGGAATCGATTACCTTGTTGACGAATATGAATTGACCGGTGCAAGAATTGAAATAGATCAGGTGAATTACTGGGAGGAAGGAGACCGCTATGCTGTGCGCCTTTATGATATAGACCAGGAAAAATTTTATGAGCTTGCGCTAAGGCTGGACGACGAGCAGGAAGCAGCTTTTATCCTTGATGTCACCGGAAGCTTTGACGAATTCGGACTGGCTTATTGCCATTGATTATTGTCATGCACTTTTTTGGTTTATATCAGTATTCTGATTCAACGGCTGGACTTTGGCCAATGAAGGCGCTGACTTTTTCCTTACTAGAGCCTGTTCAAAAAGGCAATGGTTCCGCACGATGCGCCCAATTCCGCCTAAGTACTGCCCACGTCCTGCGTCTGCGGTTACTCGACGCAAATTGACTCGTGAAGCACATTCAGGTTGCATTTGTGAGCAACGGCGAAATGTCGTCATCCTGACTCCAGAAAACCACTAACAGCCGGCCTGAAAAGAATGCATCGGCTCCACTCATTGCTTCGTGCTTGTCCAAAAAGATAAAAAATGATCTTTTTGAACAAACACTACTAAGCTAAATCCTGGTCTGGAATTACCTGGTAAAGTGGTGTTTGATGTCCCGCAAGATTTAGTAGATAGCGAAGATCTTATTTTGAACGTACAAACTGGATTTTTTGGAACCGAGCAAGGTGAAATAAAAATTCAGTAGTCATGTCAGCCAGCTCTTATTATTGAAGGGCTGGTTTGTTGTTTTTTCTAGTAAAAAATCAGCCAAGAATTTCAATTTGTATTTGATCGAAACAAAACGATTCCTCAGCTGTCCTTTTTTTATGAAATGAAGTTTAATAATCGCGCTCATCACTTCCTTATAAGATAAGAAAAATAAAATTGGTCTATACAACTAAACGTATAGATGCTATCATAAAAGAAAAGCGGGCAGCAGTCAGAATGGCTAAAGCGGAAAGGAAGAGATGGATGCTGGATAAGAAGTCGCCGATCCCGATATATTATCAGATAGAAGAATTATTTCGAAAAAAAATAGCAACCGGAGAATTGCAGGAAGGTGATATGATTCCTTCCGAAAGGCTGCTGTCGGAAGAATACGGTGTCAGCCGCATGACAATCAGACAGGCGATAAGCAATTTAGTGAATGACGGGCTGTTGCTGCGGGAAAAAGGCCGGGGAACATTTGTGGCGAGGAAAAAGCTGGAGCAGCCGCTGCTGAAACTGACAGGATTTTCGGAGGATATGAAGCTGCGCGGCATGGTGCCGGAAACGAAAATCATCCATTTTTCCACAGTTGAGTTGTCATTGGCGGAATGCAGCTATTTGAATGTGGAAGCTGGAGCGGAAGGCTACAAAATTTCGCGGCTGCGGCTGGCCGATAATATACCGATGGCTTATGAAATCCTGACGCTGCCCAAAATAATTTTTCATGACATGACGGAAACGCAATTCCTGCAGCAATCCTTTTATGAATACGTGGAAAGCCATCTTCACTTAAACATTGCCGGTGCGAAACAAACATTGGAGCCGGCGCTTGCCGACAAAAAAGAGGCGGAGTTGCTGCAGGTGAAAAACGGATCGCCGGTTCTGCTGCTGAAAAGAATCAGCCGCTTAACCGACGGGCGACCGTTTGAGTATGTAAAATCTGTTTACCGCGGAGACCGGTATCAATTCATTACGGAAATGAAACGGTAATGCGCAAAGGGGACGATATACTGCAGGGATCGGGAAGAGTAAACGAAAAAAATGCTGGGGACGGTGAAGGAAAATGCGTAAATTAGTCATGTTCAAAAACGCTGTTCTATTTGCTGAGGAGGGCTGGATAGAAGAGCCGTTCGTGGAAATAGAAGGGAAGCGCATAAAAAGCTACGGTAAAATCAATGACCTTGAAATGGAAAGAAGACATTCTGCGGAATGCTATGAATACGATGAGCGTGTTTATATTGTGCCGGGATTTATTGATATTCATATTCACGGTGCTGGAAATGGAGACGCCATGGATGGCACCGACGAAGCGTTGCAGTTAATTCAAAGCACCCTTCCGGCAGAAGGAACAACCGCTTTTTTAGCGACAACGATCACTCAGTCAGTGGCACAGAAACGGACGGCACTAAGTAAAATAAAGGAAGTTATGTCGCGACAAAGCAAAGCCGGGGCACAAATCGTCGGCGTCCATTTAGAAGGACCGTTTATCTCGGCGAAACGCGCAGGGGCACAGCCGCTTCAGCATATACGAAAACCGAAGCTGTCCTTGTTTCATGAATTCCAGGAAGCGGCAGCGGACGCAATTAAACTCGTTACCCTTGCACCGGAAGAAGAGAACGGGCTGGAGCTGGTACGTGAGCTGAAAAAAACGGGAGTCGTTGCTTCGATTGGTCATTCCGACGCCACTTATGAACAAGTAGTGGAAGCGTTGAAAGCGGGAGTAACACATGCGACTCACCTTTTTAACGGGATGCGCGGTATCCATCATCGGGATATCGGTGTCGCGGGAGGCGTTTTGTTGCACAAGGAGTTAACGGCTGAGCTGATTGTTGACGGTATACATGTCTCGCCGGCAATGGTTCGGCTTGTTTATCAAACGAAAGGAGCAGACGGTATTATCATCATAACAGACAGTCTGCGGGCGAAAGGCTTGACAGATGGTGTGTATCAGCTTGGCGGTCAGGATGTCACAGTGAAAAATAATCGCGCTGTCTTACAGGATGGAACCCTTGCCGGAAGTATTATTAAAATGAATAACGCTGTTCGAAACATGATGACCTTCTCTGGGTGTTCCTTTGAAGAAGCGGTTCAAATGGCGACAAGCAATCCAGCTGCCAAAATTGGTATAGACGACCATAAAGGTTCAATCAAAGCTGGAAAGGATGCTGATTTTGTTGTCGTCGACAAAGACGTTCAGGTGAAACAAACCTTTATTTTAGGAAAAAGAGTGTTCTAGCGGTTGTTCAACAAGACAGATGAACACGCACGATCAGGAAAAAAAGAGGTGACAAGGATGAATATAATAAAAGTAACCGATTACCAGGAAATGAGTAAAACAGCAGCAGCGCTTGTAGCGGAAGAGATGATGAATAAGAAAATCAGCGTGCTTGGCTTGGCTACAGGCGGGACGCCGTTCGGTACTTATCAGCAGTTAATCGAGCTTGTTAAAGCCGGTGAAATATCTTTTGCAACTACTCATACCGTGAATCTGGACGAATATGTTGGTCTTGCGAACGATCACCCGGACAGCTACCACCAATATATGTACGAGAATTTTTTTAAGCACATTGACATCCCGGTGGAGCAGACGCATCTTCCGAATGGAGATGCGGACAATCTCCAGCAAGAATGCCTTCGGTATGAAAGCATCCTTGAGGAATTGGGCGGCGTGGATTTACAGCTTCTTGGCATTGGCGAAAACGGACACATCGGTTTCAACGAGCCGGGAACTTCTTTTGACAGTAAGACGCATATTGTAGATCTGGAAGATTCAACACGCAAAGCGAACGCCCGTTTTTTTGACAAAGGGGAACCCGTGCCGGCACAGGCTGTTACAATGGGAATTCAAACGATCATGAACAGTAAAAAAATCGTGCTGCTTGCTTCGGGAATCAAGAAGGCCGAGGCGATTGCCAGGCTCCTTCAAGGGGAAGTGTCGGAGGCATGCCCGGCAACCGTGTTAAAAAGACATCCCCATTTAACACTGATCGCGGATGAAGCTGCATTAAGCCTGGCAATGGCAGGAAAAGCGGACAAAGGGAATATTTAAGTGTTAGTTCAAAAAGATCGTTTATTATCTTTTTGAACTAACACAATGCAACAAGCCATACTTCACTAAGAAGCTACGAGCTGTCTCATAGTGCCATCGCGCGCGATGGCACTGTGCAATACTGGCAGAGGAAGAGACAATGAGTGGAGCCGATGTCCTCTTTCCATGCCAGCTAAGAGTGGTTTTCTCGTAGATGGCGCATAGAGCGGAACCATTGCCTTTTTGCACACGCTCTTTAAGAATCCGTAATTTCGTGCGAAAAGTTGTCACGAAACAGTTCACAATTTTGTCGGCGTTTGAATAGACGGTTAGATCTTTTTCGTGTCATGTTCAAAAACAAGGACGAACGAGGGGCAAGCAGGTCAAGGTGCGGAAGTCCCGAGCAGCGGGACCGCATCATATGGTAACGAACGTAGCAGTAGAGGGGCCGCACAGCAACGGGATTTCCGGCGTTGTATGTTTGTCCCCCCTTCCCTCTTACTAGATATCCTCATAAAGCGCCGGAATCGTGCCGGAAGAGAAGTGAAGTGGCCGCTAAGTGTCCCGAAAGCGTCGGAATTGGGATAGGATTCCGGAATTGAAACCGCGTTCTGCCACAAAAGCATAGGAATCTGAATGAAAAAAGCAAGCGCTTATTTTAGTATTTAGGTTGGCAAAGCATTTGTTTGTGTTGTTCATCGTTTTCGAAGCCTGTTTCGGCTTCGATTAGTATATCATGATGCTTCCCCGGCGGCAGCGACCTCTGGATAGTTTATACTTATTTCGACCGCTGTCTTTTTTTATTCACAAAAACTTAATTAAATTTATTAATAAAGTCTTTTCCAAAATAAATTCTCTGTTATAATAAAATTAGATTGATCTAAAGATAAGAAATCTAATTTTAAGAAAAGCAACGATTTGATATGAAAAAAACACTAAAGTGCGTGTTCAAAAAGGAGGCAATAACAAGTAATAAGATAAGTCAACGTAAGATATACTCAAGCCGAAGGGCGTAAAAAAGCGTAACGCAGCGATAAGCGTTACATGTGATGTTCCCGGATTTTTTGAACATCCTCTAAATGAAAAAATCGCTTTTTACTTAAGGAGGACAGAAAATGCAGCAGAAGTTAAGTAAAATATTTAATAAAGTTTTTGGAGAAGGAGCTACCCCGGCAAGCGGGGACACTCTGGAGTACTTTTTTGCTCCGGGACGGGTAAACTTAATCGGTGAACATACGGATTATAACGGTGGATTTGTGTTTCCTTGTGCGCTGAGCGTCGGCACTTATATGGTCGTACGCAAGCGGGGAGATGACGTTATTCGAGTGTATTCGGAGAACTTTCCGGAAGCAGGAACAGTAGTTTTTTCACTGAATGATCTGGAGAAAAACGACGAGCACGACTGGGCCAACTATCCTAAAGGAGTTATCGACACAATGAGAAAGCATGGCTTTCAAGGTATTCACGGATTCGATGCTGTCTTCTTCGGCAATATTCCAAATGGTGCCGGGTTATCGTCTTCTGCCTCTATAGAACTTGTAACCGCTGTCGCGTGGGATGAACTGAACGGCTTTTCCGTTGACAGAGTGGAATTGATAAAAATGTGTCAGGAAGCAGAAAATCAGTATATCGGTGTCAATTGTGGAGTGATGGATCAGTTTGCGATTGGGAAAGGCAGAGCGGAACACGCGATCCTGCTTGATTGCAATTCGCTCGAGTATGAATATGCTCCTGTCGAACTCGACGGAGTGAAACTTGTGATTGCGAATACGAATAAACGCCGCGGACTGGCAGATTCCAAATACAATGAACGGCGGTCGGAATGTGAAGAAGCGCTGCACGATTTACAGACAGTTGCTAATTTGAGCTACTTATGCGAGTTGACACCGGAGGAATTTGACAATGTCGAAAACATCATTAAAAATCCGGTTGCGAGAAAACGAGCAAAGCATGCCATCTATGAGCATGATCGTACAAAGCGGGCGGCGAGAAAATTGAAGGAAAAGGATGTCGTTGCCTTCGGAAAACTCATGAATGAATCGCATGTATCATTAAAAGAGGATTACGAAGTCACAGGTGAGCATTTGGATGCGTTGGTGGAAGCCGCCTGGAAGGAAGAAGCGGTCCTCGGGGCAAGAATGACTGGTGCTGGCTTCGGTGGCTGCACGGTTAATTTGATTCGAGAAGGTAACTTAGTTGAAGTGCTCGGACGTATCCGCCAGCGCTATGAAGCCGCCGTCGGATTGACTCCGGAATTTTATATCGTCGAAATCGGCACCGGAGCACAAAAATTACCCTAATGGGGTTGTTTGAACAACCTCAAAAAATACGTGTTCAAAAAGGAGGAGACAACAGCGGCAAGAAGGTCGAGGCGCGGCAGCCTCGAGCAGCGGAGCGTACACGAAAACGTACGTGAGCAGCGGAGGGGCAACGCGGGCGTTGAGATTCGCAGGCGCTGTATCCCGGACTTTTTGACTATCTTCTTAAAGAAGGAGTGGAGAAAATGGCAGTATTAGTATGCGGCGGAGCAGGATATATCGGGAGTCACGGAGTAGCAGATTTATTGGAACGCGGTGAACAGGTCGTTGTAGTGGACAACTTGCAGACGGGGCATAAGGACGCTGTTTTGGAACGGGCAAAGCTGTATGTCGGTGACTTGCGGGATGAGGTCGTCCTCGATCGCGTATTTCAGGAAAACGCCATTGAAGCAGTCGTCCATTTTGCCGCGGATTCCCTCGTCGGCGTAAGCATGGAAGACCCGCTGCAATACTACGACAACAATGTCTACGGAGCGCTATGCTTGTTGAAAAAAATGAAGGAATACGATGTGAAACGGATTGTTTTTTCCTCCACGGCGGCAACGTACGGAGAGCCGAAGACAGTTCCGATTGAAGAAACAAACGAAACGAAGCCGACCAATCCTTACGGGGAAACGAAGCTCGCGATTGAAAAAATGTTGAAATGGTGCGAACGGGCGTATGGAATTAAGCATGTGGTTCTGCGGTATTTCAACGTAGCCGGCGCACATCCCGTCCATGATATTGGTGAAGATCACCAACCGGAAACCCATTTGATTCCGATTGTGATCCAGGCAGCTCTCGGGCAGCGCGAATCAATCAAAGTATTCGGCGACGATTACCCGACGGCGGACGGCACATGCATTCGCGATTACATTCATGTGTCCGACTTGATACAAGCGCATTTGCTGGCGCTTGATTATTTAAAAAACGGCGGTGAAAGCGACGTGTTCAATCTCGGCAACGGCAGCGGCTTCAGCGTCAGACAAGTGATCGAAACGGTGGAAAAGGTAACAGGGGAGGCGATTCCACAGGAAACCGCGCCAAGAAGAGCGGGAGATCCCGCGGTATTAATTGCCTCCTCCGTTAAAGCGGCGAAGGTTCTTGGCTGGACGCCGGAATACACCAGATTGGAAGACATTGTGGCAAGCGCCTGGAAATGGCACCAAAAACATCCGGATGGTTACAGCCGGTAAGGCAACGAGCCGGCAGACAGCGCAGATGGAACAACGGCATTTGGAGGGGTTCGATGAAAAAAACAATTGATGCACTCATTAATCAATTGCTTCAGTATGGTCTGGAAAAAAACTTGATCACGCTCGCGGATATCGATTACTGCCGCAATCTGATCATGGCCCAGCTGCAATTGCATGAGATTGACACGGAGGCGGCGGCATTTCAAGAGGCCGGTAGTGTCAGCGATCCATCCGACATTCTAAACCCGATGCTGGATTGGGCGTATGAGAACGGGAGGCTGGAAAACAACACGGTCACAGAACGAGATTTACTTGATACAAAAATTATCGCCTGCTTCATTGCAAGGCCGACGGAAATCATCCGGCAATTTACTGAGATTGAACAGCAGCAGGGACCGGAAGCTGCAACCCAATGGTTTTATGAATTCAGCAAAAACAGCCACTATATCCGGCAGGATCGCATCAGAAAAAACGTGAGCTGGACTGCGCCAACAGAATACGGCGAGCTGGAAATCACCATTAATTTATCAAAGCCGGAGAAAGACCCGAAGGAAATTGCCGCGGCGAAGCAGGCGGAGCAATCCAATTACCCGCTATGCCTGCTATGTAAAGAAAACGAGGGGTATGCCGGCCGGTTGAATCATCCGGCACGACAAAACTTGCGGACGATTCCGTTGCAACTGAATGAGGAGGAGTGGCGGTTGCAGTTTTCCCCTTACGTTTATTACCATGAGCATGCGATTATTTTTTCAGCAAAACACAAGCCGATGAAAATATCCGCACTGACGTTTAAAAGGCTGCTGGATGTCGTGGAGCGATTTCCTCATTATTTCGTCGGGTCCAATGCGGATTTGCCGATTGTCGGCGGCTCTATTTTAACGCATGATCATTACCAGGGAGGCTTTCATGAATTCCCGATGGCTGTTGCCGGGGAAACAGTCTGCGAGGTGCCTGCGCTTTCCGGAGTGCGCGTCGGCAAAGTGAAGTGGCCGATGTCCGTTCTCCGAATCACAGGCAAGGAGAAAGAGCAGGTCATCACAGCGGCGGAGCATATTCGAAAAAAATGGCAAACGTACAGCGATCCTTCCGTGGAAATCATCGCCTTTACAGGGGAGACGCCGCATAATACCGTAACGCCGATTGCGAGAATGAAGGACGGACAGTTTCAACTGGATATCGTCCTGCGGAACAATCGGACGAACGATGAGCATCCGGATGGTATATTTCATCCCCATGCCGAAGTGCATCCTATTAAACGGGAGAACATCGGCTTGATCGAAGTGATGGGGCTGGCCGTTTTTCCGGGGCGGCTGGTGGAGGAAATGAAGCTGACAGAGCAAGCGATGCTGTCAAATAATATGGAAAAAGCGTTTGAAGAAAATGAAAAAATCCGTAAGCATAAACAATGGGCGGAAAAAATTGTTGCTTCTTATGAAAACCTCTCGCGAGAAAATTGTGCAGAAATTTTACGGACGGAGCTGGGCAAAACCTTTGCAGTTATTTTGGAGCATGCCGGAGTGTTCAAGCGGGACGACGAAGGTCAGGCTGCTTTTGACCGCTTTATTCACAGCCTGTAAGCGGCTGAGTTAACAAACAGGTGAAAAGACGATAAAATAACACTCAGCAGCATGTCTGATAGATGCAGGAAGGAGAGAACGCAATGTCATGGCTTCACAATTAACCGGGAGCTTTCAGCTGATGAAATCCCTGAATCGCTCTTTAGTATTGAATACCATTCGTATTCACGAATCGATCTCCCGCTCCGAGATAGCAAAAAAGACGAAGCTGACACCGCCCACTGTCACAAATATCGTCAATGAACTGTTAAAGGAAAGCTTGGTAGTTGAAAAGGAGCCTGGTGTTTCCAGCGGTGGACGCAAGCCGATTTTACTTACGATCAATTCCGGAAGCCGCTGTGTCATCGGTATTGATGTGGGAGTGAAAAAAATCAGGTGCGCCCTTTCTGATTTGAACGGCCGGCTGATTATCAAGAAGCTGGAAACAATACCTACCCAACTGACAAAAGCGCTCTTTCTTACCTGTTTGAAAAACATCCTCACTGATTTTTTGCAGGAAATCGGGGCAATGCGAGAAAAGGTCATCGGCATCGGCATTGCCATGCACGGCATTGTTGACAGCGAGGCTGGCATTTCCTTGTTTGCCCCCTCCCTGATGCTGGAAAACATTCCCGTAAAAGCGGAGCTGGAAGCAGCGTTCGGGCTTCCCGTCCGAATTGAAAATGATGCCAAAGCGTTGGCGATTGGAGAAAAGTGGTTTGGAAACGGCAAGGAAGTCAATGATTTGATTACGATAAACATCGGGGAAGGAATTGGCGCCGGAGTGATTTTAAACAATCGTTTATATCACGGACAGGACAGCCTCGCAGGGGAGATCGGCCATACCATCATCGACTTGGACGGACCTCGATGTTCCTGTGGAAACTTCGGTTGTTTTCAGACATTGGCGTCGGGGCAGGCATTGCGGGAGCGGGCGCTGAAAGAAATTTCTCTCGGACAGAAAACGATGCTGCTGGAAAAAGCAGCAGGTGACCTGGAGACAATTGACGGGCAAATGATTTATGATTGTGCGTTGGCGGGAGATGCCTTATCCATTCAGGTGCTGCATCAGACAGCGAGGTACATCGGCGTCGGCATCGTAAATATGATCCACTTTTTAAATCCCTCCCTTGTTATTATCGGCGGCGGTGTATCCAAAGCGAAGGAGTTTATTTTGGAGCCGATCCGGGAAGTGGTTGAACGAAAGGCGCTTACCCAGAAAGCGAAGCAGTCTGACGTGATTATTTCCGCTTTAGGGGAAGAGGGATCGCTGATTGGTGCGGTCACACTTGTGCTTGCGGAGCTGTTTGCCACCGATTACCCGGATTGATAACGGGCGAACTGACTACAGACTCAGCTTGTTAGGATTGACACTCGATGTTGAATATACAGGTAAGAAACGGCGATACACATGGATTTCGCGCGGGATGCGGAGTCGATGTGTATTTTTTTGACTGGTTGTTTTCTAAAAAATAACGAAGAGATTGACCAGTGTATGAACATCCTCTTTTAGCGATTGGTACGTTAACAAAAGCAAATGCTTGATTCACCACCCTTCGTCATGAAGATATGTAACATCAACACAGCCGGGTGACAAATAAATTTGTCCATTAGGGCTGATTGATTTTTAAAAACGGCAAAGTTTACGCTGGCAGCAATTGTTTTCTACATACTTTGGGCGACGATTGTGCGATTTATTTTTCAAGCTGCTCCTCCATCAACGAAAATAGCTGCGGTTTGCACAGGATAAACATGATAAAAATACCGGCGTCAAGGAATATCTCATGCTACTCACATTCGGCAAATTGCAGTAAAATGTGTTTAGAAGTGTTTCAACAGAAAGAATGCTGTGGCTAACTTGCGGGGATTGGGAAAGGGGAAAGAATTATGAAGGAACTGGCAGTGGTGTTAGTGGTTTTATCCGTCATTTCATTGAAGTCCTGCAACGAGGCTCCAAGTCATGAAGAGGTGGAACTCAAGCTGTTGCCGAGCTATGTGGATGGCGTGCTATACTTAACGCCGGTAATATCCTACTTAGGTGACGGCGCGGCCACTTGCTGGTACAGTGATGCTGTCGCGTGGATTGAGAAAGTAACGGATGAAAACGGCACGGTCATTTATGAGCAGGAAGCTTTGGAAAACTCGGGTGAACACAGGTCAGTTATCACGGACGAGGATAACCTCCCCGGATTAACTGCCGAGATCAAGGCAGAGCCTGGAATGTATGAAGTGTGGCTCAATGCTGATTATTATTTGGAGGAAGGTGAGCAGTTGGAAGAAATGCCGGAAAAAAGGTATTCCCACAAAATAAAGCAAAAAATCGAAGTCAAAAAGTAAAAATCCATGATTTATCGGGAATTTTCTCATTCTGAAACCGGATCCGCCTGCTCATACGTATAACATGGATAGAATAATGATGAAAGGATGAGAAGAATATGATCTACTTATATGTTCTCGCTGCAGCCATTTTTACTATCGGGTTTGCGGCGATTTTTCATGGTTTAATGAACACGATCATCAATGGCGATAACGAGGTGGACGCAAAGGCAATCGACCGGCTGCAGACGAAGCTGTTTATCAGAACGGCGATCCTTGAAGCAGTTCCGATATTGCTGCTTTTGTTTACCTTCATTACGTTGGAACCGGAGCCGGGGATGTCTATCGTGCTTCCGGCCGCACTTATCTTATTATTTGTGGCGGTGAGCGCGCTTCGCATTTTTCAATCATTCCGCGATGCCAAAGGAAGTCTGGACGGTGAAGAGTTAAAGAAGAAAATAACGGCGATGTTATTTGTGGCGCTGCCTCTTCTTGGCGCTATCCCGCTGATTGCCATCGTATTTTTATTCATTCATGCAGGGTAAATTGAACTGGATGTCCCCTCACGCTTCTTAACTGGACTTTTGAACCAGGCTGTATCTGCAATAGCTGATGCTTATCGGCAAGAAGTACTAGTGTGATCTAGTAATTGGGTAGCAGCCACTAACAAAGCGGGCAGTTTCCTTGCGTTGGGAGGAAGCTGCTCAACAATAAGAAACCCTTTTTTTAGGTAATTCCCCATGAATTAACTCTATATTGAAAAAGTAATAAATATGCAACGTCTGTATGCTAATATACCATCTCCTGAAGGGCAACATCCTAGCAGCTATTGCCAACAATGGATATACCGCTGATGATAGCCCTTACAAAATGAAAAATTAATTTGCAACGTGGTGCTGACTGTGTTATGATCAATAAGTAAATGATTTTGAAATCGAAAAACGTTTTTCGGCCTCAAAGCAAGGCATGAAATGGTTTTACGGTATTCAAAGATTTAACTTTTTATTTTTTAAGGAGGCCGTTAACATGACTGGCAAAGTAAAATGGTTTAATGCAGAAAAAGGTTTCGGATTTATCGAGCGTGAAGATGGAGACGACGTATTCGTACACTTCTCTGCAATCCAATCGGAAGGTTTCAAAACTTTAGAAGAAGGCCAAGAAGTTGAATTCGAAATTGTTGAAGGCGACCGTGGTCCTCAAGCAGCAAACGTTGTAAGACTTTAATTCCTTCACGGATTAAATCATACCAATAGCGCATGGGTCTGTTCCTAGAAATGGGAATAGGCCTTTTTAGCTACTTCGACACGAAGAGGATCGGCTGTCGTTCCAAAACAACTGCAAGCGTAACGATCTTTTGGAAAACAAGCGAAGGAAAGCGGGTATCAGCGGTGAAAAAACAAGGATTCATCCTTATAGCTATTTTTATCGGCGGAGCATTGGGCACGATGTTTCGCTACACGATCAATCTGCAGGTAATTCATCTTCTTTTTCCATTGGGCACAGTAGTGGAAAATGTGATCGGCAGCCTGCTTCTTGGAGCAGTAACCGGTTATATTTTAATAAAAAAAATACCAGTAGTTTTAAAAGAAGGAATCGGTGTCGGATTTTGCGGCGGGTTTACAACGATGTCGACATTGGCGGCAGACACAGTTCATTTAGTCGGAGAAGCGCATGTTGAATCCCTTCTTGTGTATATTAGTGTATCGTTGTTTGGCGGGCTTTTGGCAGCGTTTTTCGGCATGAAGCTTGGAAGCGTCATCGCCCGGAGCAAGCAGAAGGAAGGTGCGGCAGAATGAACGTGTTGTTGGTGGCGATCGGCGGCGGCTTGGGAGCGGTAGCAAGATATCTCCTCGGGGTTTGGGTCAAAGACAATACAAAGCAAAGAACGATTCCGACAGCGATGCTGTCCGTCAATTTGCTTGGCGCCTTCGGCTTGGGACTATTTTTTCATTTCATGTACGGAGAGATTCCGGAGCATGCCTATGAGCAGCGACCGTATTTAATTTTTGGCATCGGCTTCTTCGGCGCATTTACCACTTTCTCGACCTTTAGTATTGAAGCGGTAACCTTAATGCAGAAACAGAAATGGGGTCCTTTTTTTACATATCTTTTGTTGACTATCGGAGGAAGTATTCTATTCTTTTCATTAGGCTTGATCATTTTTTAGCCGCTGTAGTGACACGTCCGCCGTGTCCCTTAGAAGCGGTGCCGCTTGAATGTGCAGCTGTAGCACGCAGGCAACAATTGAGATGCCGAAGGGGGATGAAAGCCACTGAAAAAGTTGTTTCATTCAGTGGCTTCGGGTGCCTTCGACATTGTTGAACACACCCCTTAAGACACCCTGCGCTTATTTGAACTTGCCGAACAGTTCCGTTACTTGTTTGTCGGCTCCGTGCGTGTTTCGCGTTCCCAGGCTTCAAAAATCAGCTTTTTCCTTACCTCTGTCTCGAACCCTTGAATGAAATTCTCCAGGCGATTATTCATTTCCTCATCAAGCTGCAGGTCCGAAGTTGTTTCTTTCTGGCTGATGGCAAACTGCTGGGGTATAACGAGACCATGAAGATTGCGGAACACGAGACGTAGATGATTTAACGTATTTGTTCCTGCTTTTAATCCTCCGGTGGTTGTTACCAAGCCGATCGGTGTATTGACAAACTCCTTGGAGCCTAAATAATCCAGCAGATTTTTGATCGCCCCTGAGTAAGAGCCGTGATATTCAGGAGCCCCGGCGATAATTCCATCGGCATTGACCAGCACTTCCGATACTTTGACGATCGCTTCCGGTGTCTCCATTCCTGGATCGTAGACAGGTAATTGTAATGCGCGGACATCAATCAGCGATGTCCGTGCTCCGCCGGCTTGGAGCTTAACTGCGATTTTTTCCAATAGTTTTTTTGTGTAGGACTCGGTTCTCATGCTGCCGTTAATCAATACAATACTAGAAGTTTTTTGCATCATCATCATCTCCTTCTAAGCCCCGTTTTTCTCCTGTGTTTTTCACCTCGTTCAGGCATCATTAAGGAGAACATTATTTTTGTGAAAAATCGAAACTTTTGATTAAATAAATTATAGCAAAGGTAAAAACGTAATCCTAAAACCTTGCTTGCGTCGTACGTTCTTTTACTGAGCATGTAAGGAAAAAGTGTGGAATCAGGACAGGGAGGAGCAACAAATGGCAACGATTGATGATTTTGACAAACTCGATCTCAGAGTGGGAACAGTAACGGAGGCGTATCCGTTTCCGGAAGCGAGGGTGCCGGCAATCAAGCTTTTCATTGACTTTGGCGACGAGGTCGGAGTAAAGCAATCCAGCGCCCAGATCACAAAGCGCTATCAACCGGAATCACTTATCGGCAGACAAGTAGTTGCCGTCGTCAATTTTCCGCCAAGGAGAATCGCCGGCTTTCAATCGGAAGTGCTGGTCATGGGCGGTATTCTGGAAGCTGGAGATGTCGTTCTTCTTCGTTTGGATGAGCCCGTGCCAAATGGGACAAAAATTTCATGAGGTGGAAAATTGGTAATTGTTGCTGGAAACAAACGTCTGGTGAGCATACACCGGGTACTGCTGGAGACGCATGAAGCGCAAACAGCATCGTACATAGGTATCCAGGTTTTAATGAGGGTGTCGCGACGGTGCGCCGTGGCGATCCCCATGCCCTTCAGAGTGAAAGAGCTGTTGCCGGCAGCGTGGCCAAGGGGGATCAGCCCAAGCATAAGAAAGCCGCCGCATGCTTACAACGTAATATCGAAGCGGCGGGAACCGACCAATTCCTCGTCGAGATACACTTCCACTAAATATTCCCCTGTATCTGCTTGCGGCCCTTCCGCGTCAAGAAGATTTAATTTTACCTTATCAGATGAAAAAAACGTATAGGATTTTTCATGAATCAGCGTCCAGCTTTTACCCGTATTTTCCCGATGGAACAACTGAACATGAAATACTTGCCCCGCTACTGCTGTCTCGCCGTGATAAAGGAGCTGGATCGATGATTGATATTTTTCAAATACCGGCAGCTCTTTGTTCATGACATCAACGATAGATTCAGGCGCGCCGGTATATTCGTCAAACACAAATATTCCTTTTGGAAGCGTTCCGGTGTTATACCAGGAGTACACAATCTGCAGCGGAACGGCAAGACAAGCCGCAGCAATGACCGGAACGAGGATTCCGCTTGCCAACGACTTACCTTTCTTATTAAACAGCGGTGCAATTGGCTGCTTCTGTTCTTGTTTATCAATGAGCGTCCTTGCATGTCCGGCGTAAAGAGCGTTTCCCTGCCAGCCGAAAAAAGTGGAAATCAGCAATAAGAAAATACCAGGAAGTAGTAACAGACTTATCTCAGGAAGGGATGTATAATAAATAATAAACGGAATAATCAGGGTGGAAAGCGAGATGAATAATACACCGCCGAAGTAGATGAACACAAAGCTGTACATAAAACGATATGCAAGCCAAAAAGGGGTCAACAAAAACGCGGCCCAATTCCAGTCAAAGCCGGTGTGGTGATCGTTTTTCCATTTTTTACAATAATAGCTTGTGTTATCTTGCACAATGTCCGCAACTTTGTCTCTATAACCTGAATCGTGAAGGATGCGTTGAGAAAACTCTTTTCTGTTCATTGCCAAAGCCCCTCTCATGGAATCTTCAATATTTTATCATGTTTTAGAGTGAAGGTCGAAAATGGCGGTTACGAGCAGCGGAACGTACACAGAAACGTACAGGAGCAGCGGAGAGACAACGCTAACGTTGACATTCGCAGGTGCTGTTTCCCGGAGTTTTTGAACATCCTCTAAATAAAGAAAAAAAACAGCCGATGTAATAAACAGATAGATTTATATAAATAGTTGAGCGGGAACTGCACATCGTGCATTGAAACCAGCAAATATTAAACAATTGTTTAAGACAACGCAATAGAGGAAAAGGGGAGAGCTCCCTTTTCAGCATCCTTGCAGGGTATCCCCTAATTTTGAACGTCATCTAATGGTCAGGCTCTTTTCTAAACAGTTAGTCAAAGCTTGCTTTGGGGCTGTGTCAAAAGCCAAAACTATTTTAAAAATATCAGGACAATGGCTCCGTGCTTGTCTCTTCCTCTGCAAGCACAGCTTCGATGACTCTCCGTCGAGACAACTCGATGGGAAAGGCATCGTAGCTTTGCTCGTCGCTGCACGCTCGATAGGAAAAAACCACTCCTATCGGGCTTTTGAAAAGCTGCAGCGGCTTCAAAAGCAATAAAGTTTACGAGAATAGCCAATAGTTGAAAACAGGAGGCCATCGCATGAAAAAATTTATTTTCTTTCTCTTATTATCCATACTAGTCGTTTCCGGATGTCAATCAGAAGAAGCGCAACAATCGGATGATCTGCCGTACAGGTATATTCAGGAGGAGTTTTCCTATTCTCCGTTTGCATATCCGGATCATTGGGACGTTGTTTCTGTTCAATCAGAAGTATCGCTCCAATACAAGGATGATGAAGCACCGGAAAATCATGCATACTCGGATGTGCCGTATCGTTATACAATTGAATTCGGCAAAGAGGCTTCCAAAAATAATGTAACGGAAAAAGAGATGGAAAGATACAATGAACAGCAGGCATTGAAAGGGGAAACGAACCGCCAGCATTATTATCATACTTATAATGAAAATTATGCTACGGTGGACATGAGCAAAAACGGTTTTGTCAGACTGATTTCGCAGGTGGAAGAGGCGGAGGAATGGGAGATTTCCGGAGAAGATTTCCTTGTTTTGCGCAATGATAATGAATGGATTGTCAACTGGTATAAAGATGGAACCTATTATGACATCTTTATCCGGAAGGATGCGGAAATTACCACCGCAGAAGCGTGTCGCGAGCTTTTGGAGCTGATGTTTTTCTGATCTTTTTCCAGGTACCGCAAGTAACAGCGAGCCTGCGGATAAAACGGTTGCTTCGGTTTTTATTTCGGACTGCTTGAATTTTTTATCAGTATCCTGTATGATTGTGAAAAAATAAATGATACCGAATTCGATGAGGAAGAGAGTACGTGTACGTAGTCCCAGCAGCGAGCCGGGGGTGGTGAAAGCCCGGTGGAAGACGATTCATGGAAGCGCACTTCTGAGAAGTCCCCTTGAAATATCAGTAGAGGGAGACCGGATCCCGGTCCGTTATCCGGTAAGTGGTTTGATAAACAACAAGAGTGGTACCGCGGGAATTCTCGTCTCTATATTTCATATAGAGGCGTTTTTTATGTGCGCCCGGCAAAAGAAGGAGGCGTGGGAACGAAAGCCGGAAAGAAAACTAATCACATCTAAATTCGCAGAAAGGAAGAGGACGATGGAATGGAAACAAATTTTTGCCGACGCGATATTTGCAGCTATGAAAAAGACAGCGTTGGAAAAGAAAGTGATGTATTCACTTATCGAACATCCAAAGCATGAGCAGCATGGGGATCTGGCATTTCCTTGTTTTCAGCTGGCAAAACACCTCAGAAAGGCACCGAATAAAATAGCGGAAGAGCTTGCCGCTAATTTATCAAACTCCTATATTGAGAAAGCCGAAGCGGTCGGTCCTTACGTCAATGTATTTTTTCACAAAGCGACAGCAGGGCGGGATATCTTGACGGAAATCCTTTCGGAGCAAGGAGAATATGGGAGCTCGAAGCAAAGAGGCAAGGGCAAAGTCGTGATAGACTTTTCTTCGCCCAACATCGCCAAGCCCTTCTCCATGGGGCATCTCCGCTCGACGGTTATTGGACAGGCGCTCGCAAATCTAGCGGAAAAAAACGGCTACCAGGCTGTCAAAATCAATCATCTTGGCGACTGGGGCACACAGTTTGGGAAATTGATGGCAGCTTATAAAAAATGGGGTGACGAGAGGGAATTGAAGGCACAGCCGATTTCGACCTTGTTAAAGCTTTATGTCCGTTTTCATGAGGAAGCGGAGAACAACCCGAAGCTGCTTGCGGAAGGCAGGCAGTGGTTTCAGCGGCTGGAGACGAAGGATCGAGAAGCGGAAGCCCTTTGGCGCTGGTTCAGAGACGAGTCGATAAAGGCGTTTGAAAAGGTGTATCAGTTACTAGGCATTACCTTCGATGCGGTCCAGGGAGAAAGTTTTTACAACGACCGGATGTCAGCTGTTGTAAAGGAACTGGAAGACAAGCATCTCCTTGAAGAATCGGATGGGGCTAAAGTCGTTCAGGCGGGGGATGATATGCCGCCTTGCCTGATACAAAAAACGGATGGAACGACGTTATATGCTACGAGGGATCTTGCAGCGGCTTTGTACCGAAAACAGGAATACGATTTTGCGAGCTGCATGTATGTTGTCGGGGGAGAACAGCAGCTGCATTTTCAGCAATTGTTCGCTGTTTTGGAAAAGATGGGCTATTCCTGGGCCGGCGATCTTGTTCATGTGCCATTCGGCTTGATTTTAAAGGACGGCAAGAAGATGTCGACGCGAAAAGGGAAAATCATTTTTCTGGAGCGGGTCATTCAGGAAGCCATCGATAAAGCGAAGAAAAATATATTGGAGAAAAATCCTCAGCTGCCGGATATCGGTGAAGTGGCTGAACAAGTTGGCGTCGGAGCGGTGATTTTCCATGATCTTAAGAATGAACGGATGGGAAATGTGGAATTCAACGTAAATCACATGCTGACGTTTGAAGGAGAGACGGGACCGTATGTCCAGTATACGGCGGCAAGAGCGCAGACATTGCTTGAAAAAGCCAGGCTGAAGGAAGGGGGATCGGCGGCGGAGATGGAGACTGTGACGATGGTCGACGAAGAAGCGTGGGAAGTCATCAAACTATTGGAGCAGTTTCCTTCCGAAGTGGTTCGCGCTTATGAGTCGTTGGAACCATCGGTGATTGCAAAATATCTTGTGCGGCTGTCCCAGGCGTTCAACTCTTATTACGGCAAGGTGAAAATCTTGTCCGGAGATGCAATGGAGCGTTCCCGGCTGGCAGTTGCCGGCTCCGTCATCATCGTGCTGAAGGAAGGTCTCCGCTTGCTGAATATCCAATCACCACAGAAAATGTAAGGGACCATGTCCCCGAATATTTTGTGAACATTCACAGTTACTTCATCCTTTCTTCACAATTTCTCAGTAATGTGAAAGGTGTGACAGATGAGAGAACGGAGAGGAAGGATCGCAGTGGAACGGAAATCAGTGACAATGAAAAGCCGGTTTGCGGGAGGAATGGTGTTCATCGCCGTCCTGTTAGCTGCCTGTTCATCAGATAATGGAAGTGAGACGGAAGAATTAACGTTGGAAGATCCCTCGTTGTTAACGAAAACAACGGTTGATTTTCAAGGAGATGACTTTTTCACCGAGGCGGAGAAAATCGAGGTAACTCATATTCATGGATTAGGGTATGCGGGAAACGAGGATGTGATTTATTTTTCCACACATGAAGGAATCGCATATTATGACGATGGCACATGGTATTCCCCATCAGCGGAGTTCAATGATTACATGGGCTTCAATGCTGTGGAGGACGGCTTTTACGCAAGTGGACATCCAGGGAGAAACTCGAAATTCGGAAATATTGATCCTTTCGGTATTGTGAAAAGCGTTGATGGCGGCAAAAACATCTATGCGCTGGATTTGCTGGAGGAAATTGACTTTCACGTGAAAGGTGTAGGCTATTATACGAATGCGATATATGCATACAACCCGTATCCCAACAGCCGCATGTCCGATATGGGGCTATACTACAGTCTGGACGATACAGAAACGTGGACAAAAAGCGAAATGATCAATCTCCCTGAAGAGGTGTATGATGCCGGAAACCATCCGCGCTACTTTATCGCCGTGCATCCGCGGCAGGAAAATGTCGTTGCCTTTGCGACATCGCAAGGATTATATCTCTCGGAGGATTATGGCGACAATTTTTCACCGACGAATATTCGAGTACCGGTAATCACAATGACGTACTTCGAGGATGATCTTTACATGTCTGTCTGGACTGGACAGATTGAATTGATCCGTCTCGCGGCAGATGGCAACATTGCCAGCTTGCCCATTCCTGAGATGGATGAGCAGGACGCGATTCAATATATTGCAGTCAATCCGAATGATCAACAGGAAATTGTTTACATGACTTATATGGGAGATGCCCACATCTCATACGATGGCGGAAATACGTGGACGCAGCTGATTGAAAAAACGTCTACCATCTCTGGTGAAAGCGGGGCATAAGCATGAGGAAGGGAAAGGGAGCATTTGCAATCTTTATTGGACTCAGTGCGATCTTGACCGTGTTTCCAGCCAGTATCTTTGGTTATGAAGCGGAAGAGGAAAATGTATCCGTTGGTGTGGCCGCTCATCATGAAAAGGAGAGTTCAACGGAGAGCACCGAAACGGGCAAAAATGATTATCAGGAACATTTGAATCACACAGGTGAGCACGCTGAACAGCCAGGATACGATACCCATATCGACACCCCGGAAAACTTTTATCCTTACGACTTGTATGTGGAGACCCCGCCGAATTGGTATGTCTTGTCTGTTTTTTTCTTCATCAATATTAGTTTTATAACGTACGGGGCGATGGCGAAGAAAAAACGGCGAAACGGATAAAACCTTTGTTCTTGGGGATGAACGAATATTAGAGGATGATTTCAAATGGAACCCCCCTTTTGGAATCATCGTTTTCATTTTACCGGAGGGGTGGTATGGTCAGGCATTTGGCATGAAATGGCCTCCTTACCATCCGCCAAGTATATTCAAGCCGCATTGAACAAATAGTATTACTATGTGTTCAAAAGGAGGACAAACAGAGCCAGAGAGGCCGGAGCGCGGCTGGCGCGAGCAGGGAAGCAGCATCGCCAAACGTACCATGTACCATGAGCGGGTGCTATGAAAACGCAACACGACAGCTGCCGGCAATGTTACCCGGACTTTTGAACATCTGCGATAAGTGTCAACTACCAAAAGAAGGGGGTGTTTACCGATGGACGCACAACGGGCACAAGAAATTTGTTCTTCTCCCGTCATGGCAAACGTTACTTGCAACGGAAAACGCGTTTACATCGAGCATGTAGATCAACAACAAGGGACGGCAACCATTCATCCGCTTGACGAACCGGATAATAAGCAAAGTGTCTCCGTTGACAGTCTGATGGAACAGTAAGCTTATTCCGAGAGACTCATGAAAAATACTGTCAGTGTTTGTTCAAAAAGACCGGTTTTTATCTTTTTGAACAAGCACTATCAGATATGTTCAACTTAAGGGGCTGTGTCAAAAGCCAAAGCTATTAAAAAAAATATCAGGGCAATGTCTCCGTGCTTGTCTCTTCCTCTGCAAGCACAGCGAAGATGACTATCCGTCGAGACAACTCGATGGGAAAGGCATCGTAGCTTTGCTCGTCGCTGCGCGCTCGATAGGAAAAAACCACTCCTACCGGGCTTTTAAAAAGGTGCATCGGCTTCGCTCATTGTTTCGAGGGTGTCTCCAAAGGGAAAAACCACCCTTTGGAGACACCCCCTTAGCACAAAGACAGTCGTATTTTTCTTGGAGCAATGATCAACGCTGTGAGCAACGGCGGAATGTCACCATCCTGGTTGCGAGGAGGACCGGACTTACAGCTTAATGTGTATGCAGCCGATGCTCCATCGGCACGGAGAATAAGTAAAAATTTACGATGCCGAATAGGATCATAAGAAGATACATCGGCCATAATTTTTTGACAGACTGTTTGTTTCCAATCCGATAAACAACGTACATCGAAGCAAACCCCCCGATAAACACCATCCCCATTTGCGCAACTTGTACCGCTCCGTCACTTGCCACTGCCAGATCACCGGTATGATTAATCTGAAATAGCGCCAGAAAGTTATACCAGACAGCTTTTATTTCCGTCAGAAGGTGGAACATGTTATGTCCTAAATGACCTGCCAAATCCAACGGAATCAGCGCATATCCGAACCTGACGAAATGTTGATACGTGTTTGTTTGCCGGTCACACCAGGCGGTTGCTTTGGAAGCAAAGGCGAGCATGGCAATTGGAATAATCATGGCGATCACAAAGGCAATGGTGAAGTTCACCGGATAAGAGGTCGTTCCTGTGATCGTACTGATGTAGTACAATGTTTCTTCCCAAATAGACAGCATGGTAACGTTTTGAACGAAGACGATCCCCATGATCACTGCTGCCAAAAAAGAATGTTCAATGCGTGGGCGGTGCAATCCCCATAACTCAATTGTCGGAATTCGCGGGCTGATACGGATGGAGTCATTAGGGCAGTTTTTGACACAATCCCCGCAGTAATTGCAATCTTCACTTGACTGCATCGTTTTAACAAATTGAAACATATTGCATCCCTCTGCCTTGTCCGTTCCGCGGTAACAAGCCTGAGTTTTACACGTCCGACAAATATCTGGAGTTCCACGCAATTCCAACGCGCCTGCACGCGAATAATTTCCCGCCAATCCTCCTAAAAAACATAGTGACTTGCAAAAGGTCCGCCTTTCATAATAAACGGAAGTAATGATGACCATTGTCAATAAGAGCAGTAATAGATATCCGGAGCCTCTGGGAGAGTGAACTATCCCGAAGACGTGATCCGACCAAGTGATGGCAATGAATGAAAGATCAATGATCCAAATACCGTATTTTTTCAAGAACTTCGGCATCGGACTTTCTTTCCCGGCAAATCTCCGAACGAGATCACTTACTTTTCCAAACGGGCAAACGGTGCACCAGAATCTTCCGGCGGCAACGAAAAGAATCGGAATGACCGGCCACCACAGTACCCAGACCATCGCCGTTCCAAAGTTTTTGTCGCTGTCTGATGTACCGAACAGTAATTGATACATGATGACCGCAAATACGCCAATGCCGGCCCATTGAAAAATTCCGGGGTAATAGTTACTTTTAATGAAATGCTTGATAATCGGAATATCGAGTAAATTGATTGTTTTTCTGCCTGATGGTTTGTGTTTGCTTTTGCTTTGTGTTTCCGCTTTGGCCATTTTACGTGTACCTTCCTTTGTCCTTTGCTTGAAGAAAAGAGCTGGTTTGCCTCGTTCGTCGACCAATCCAAGTTTAAGAAAAAAGTATCGAGAAACTGTGAAGAAATATTGTCTAAAAAGTGTATGTTAAGTGAGAGGGTTTCCTTTGGTGTCACCCTAAAAAGCATCACATTCACCAATCTTCATTTTTTCTTCATCATTATCCATTAAACTGTAGTAGACTAAATTTACAAATGTCACAAAAAATTCGGGGACATGGGGTGTGAACAAAAAATATGGAAGATCGGATTTTGCTTGTTGATGATGAAGTTGAGATGCGAAAATTATTGCGGGTATGTCTTCCTTCCCGCCATTTTATATTAGAGGAAGCAGCGAATGGAGAAGAGGCCCTTGATAAATTGAATCGCAGTCGCTATGATTTAATGATCTTGGATATTATGATGCCGGAGATTGATGGTTTCGAACTTTTGAAAACGCTGCGAAGCTATCAGGACAACCAAATACCGGTGATTATGCTAACGGCATTAGGTGATACGGAGCGAGTAGTGGAAGGATTAAGGCTGGGGGCGGACGACTACATTGTCAAGCCGTTTGAACCAAAGGAGCTTGCGGCAAGAGTAGAATCCGTTTTAAGAAGGACAAAAAACAAACGGCAGCAGGAAGATACATTTACTCTAAAAGGGCTGGATTTTTATCCCGCCAGATATCAAATATCGGTTAACGGTAATGCGCTGCCGCTGACCAAAAAGGAGTTTCAAATTTTCCACCGACTTGCAAGCAATCCCGGAAGAGTATACAGCCGCGACCACTTGCTGGAGCTGGAATGGGGAATGGAGTATGAAGGAGACAACCGCACTGTCGATACTCATATTAAAAATGTCCGGGAGAAGCTGAAGGCGGCGGGGTATCATGAGCCGCTGATTGAAACGGTGTGGGGAATCGGCTACAAAATTTCAGACAACGAATAAAAATATTCTGCCAGCCAGAAGCTTCCCCGGCTCCAACTTGAAGCTTTGTTGGCGCATGTGCTTTCTGGCGCTGAGCGAGATGACAGTTTTACAGAAGCGGCAGAACAAACGAATGCTTTTTTGCCCGCTTGCACCTGTTACTATATCCAGGTGCGTCTGCAACTGTCGACAGGAAAGGACTATATTTCATGCTTTCGAAAAAATTAGCTTCCAGAATAACCACGTGGGTGATGATTATTCTGTTTGTATCTGTCATCGCACTTGTAAGCGGGGCAGATTGGATTACAAAAAACTTTTATCAAGATCATTTGAGTAATGAAGTGGAGACGAGAATTAGTTCCCATGCCCACTTGCTGGAAAAAAATGCTGATGACCAGATCATAGAGTATATTGAAGAAGTCGAGCAAGGAAAAAACAGTATTTTGCTGATTCTGGACAAAGAATTGAATCTATCCTATGTATCGGAGAGGATTTCTTCCTCACAGCTACATGATTTTCAAAGCTGGATTCATCGGATTTTGGATCAATCCGAAGCAATCAGCGAACCTTTCCTCGATCACGTTGAAACGGAGATGAGGTTTCATATCCCGCATGTCTGGGCGCTTATTCCTGTTTACACGGATGAGGAAATCACAGGCTACGTTTTTCTCGACCAAGACACGGGTGAATTGAATCATGCCAGGATAAAGCTTCTTTACCTGCTGCTCATCATGGGTGCGGCGACGGTGTTTGTCGGCTATCTGTTTACAAATTATTTGACTAGAAGAATTTCCAAGCCTTTGAATCATATCAGTGAGATGACGCAAAACATTGCCGCCGGCGATCTGGACATTGAGTTGAATGTTCAAGGAAAGGATGAAGTCGGACGCCTTGCAGATAGTATTCAATCGATGACGAAGCAGTTGAAGGAATATCGTGATTCACGGAGGCATTTTATTTCGCATATCTCCCACGATCTTCGAACGCCGATTACGTATATTAAAGGGTACTCGGCTGTCATGAAAGAAACGCCGCCCGATGAACAGGGAGAATGGAAACGGAATTTAACGGTTATCTACGAAGAAGCAACGAGAATGGAGCATCTTGTGAGCGATTTATTTTTGCTGACGAAATTAGAAGAGGGTAAAATAAAGCTGGACAAGGAACCGATTCTCGTTAGTGACTGGCTGACAAGTCTATACAACAGCAGAGCGCTCATGTTTGATCAAAAATCGATTCATCATCAGTTAGCGATTCCCGATGCCGTCAAAGGACTTGCTGTATGGATGGACAGCTACCGGATGGAACAGGCGATGATCAACCTCATCGAGAATGCGATCAGGCATACGGAAAAGAACGGTGCAATCGAGTTGAGCATTACCATGCAAAAAGAAAAAGTTATTTTCTCGGTAGCGGATACGGGTTCCGGGATAGCGGAGAAAGACATTCCTCATATATGGGAACGATTTTATAAAGCGGACAGCTCGAGAAACCGCCAGCAAGGCGGAACGGGCCTTGGTTTGGCAATCGTCAAAGAAATTGTCGAAGCGCATGGCGGAAGTGTTTCTGTAAAAAGCAAGCCTGGGGAAGGAACGACCTTTATACTTCAGTTGCCGCACAGCCCGTAAGCCTGACTGTTGAAACATCTGTCCGATGATTAAAGCGGGTGCAAAAGATCATCATCTAGGTTCAGTTCATTTATGTCATGTCCTTTTTTCTGAACACGCATCGATAGCAACAGAATAATGCTCGTGCTGGGACGGCTGCTCTTCAAACGGAGGAATCCAAATAAAGAGGCAGGTGGTAAAAAGTAAATAAATCATTGTCATTCCGTGGATGAGCACGCTTTTAAACGGCTGCTTTTCCGGGGATTTTCGCCAAAATTGCAAGCTCCAAAATGCCCCTAGTCCCATTAATAGAAAAAATAACAGGAGAAGAATACGAAGTTCAGGAATGGAAAGCATTTCCGCAGTCATTGTTCCCATTAATCCAGCCATCCCCCCGGTAAAAAGGCCTTCGACAGACTCGATGATGCCATGGGGCTTACCAATGATTAATCCGACGACGGCTGTTGCAAAAACACTGAGGAGAAGCGACGAAAAAAAGGAGCCGTGAAACAAGCCGCCGATAAACAGCCCGATGGTCATTCCAACAAGCATGGAGCCTCCCATCGCCAGCGTCATTTTTTCCATTTTGGTCCGGGATATTTGCTTTCGTTTCATGCTGAAGTAATATAAACATAAAGGAAATAAAAACAATATGCTGTAAATGAGCATAGAACAATCCTCCAGAACATCTGCTTTATTTTAATGAACAGCGGTTCAAAACACTGCATTGGCTCACTTCCGTGTTGAAAAAGCCGATGGATTCCTGTTTCAAGCAGGCTTTGCGCCGCGGTCTCCACTTGAACATAGTGCTGAGCCGCTCTTGATAATGAGAGACAAGATTATTTATTAGAACCTATTCAACGATACAACAAAATAGAAGGAAAGAAAACCATTTTTACATAGGAAATCGCAACGTTTTTTCCGATGCGTCTGATTGTCTGCGGTTCCGTTATTACGGGGCAGAGTTTTAACTAGTTTGAAAGAATAATGGAGGGATAGGAAATGAACGATCCGTGGTTTACAGTGCAAAAAATAGACGAAGCAACTTATGCCATCAGTGAATATGGACATTGGGAGAAAGTGCATTCGTTTTTGCTGCTTGGAAAAGAAAAGGCAGCGCTGATCGATACAGGATTAGGCATTGATAATATCAAGCGAATAACCGATCAGTTGACCGATTTGCCGATCATTGTGCTGACGACACATGTCCATTGGGATCATATTGGAAGCCATGGCGAGTTTGACACGATTTGTGTGCATAAAAACGAAGAAGACTGGCTTATCAATGGAATTCCAGGGTTGTCCATCGAACAAATAAGAAAAGATGTCAGCCGCGATATTGTTCTGCCGCTGCCGAAAATGTTCGCCCCTGATACATATACGCCGTATCGCGGAAAGCCTGCCCGCGTGCTGCGCGATGGCGATGTCATCGATATTGGCGAAAGATGCTTAACGATATACCACACACCCGGCCATTCGCCAGGACACATAGCAGTTTTCGATATGATAAACGGATATTTGTTCACCGGGGATTTGCTTTATCAAGGTACGCCGGTTTATGCTTTTTATCCGACAACTAGTCCAGCGGATTTAGTGCATTCTCTGGAAAAAATAGCGTCCCTACCCGGCATCAAGAAGCTCTTCGGCGGGCACAATACATTAGGTATTGATCCGGACATTTTGGTGGAAGTCAGGCTGGCCGTACAGGAGCTTAGAAACAAAAATGCAGTGAGACATGGAACAGGCATTCATGAATTTGAAGGATTTAGTCTGCAATTTTAAGTAATGTTCAAAATGGGGCCAGGCGACCGCCTGGCTCCGAGATGAAAAAGCTGTCGCAAGCAGATCGGCGGAGGTACGTGAAAGACATTATTTTTTGCTATTATAGTCGATTTCAATTTTTTTGTAAGTTGTGCCGTTATCGACTATCAAATACTTTGACTGACCCAAATAAAGCGGCAGCTCGACATTGTTGAAATCTGGGAGGCCGTTGTCACCGAATTTATCAGCATCTTGATGAAATTTCGTAATCTTGCCTACAATCCAGTCATGGTCGCCATAGCATTGAATGTCAATGACTTTACATTCATATGCCACATAAGAAATGGCTAATATCGGAGAGGAAACAGTTTCTCCGCTTGTCCAATTTAATCCTAATTTTTCCAACTTATCACCATCAGCACCGCTAAGTTTTCCGGCGCCTTCAATGATATGCGCATATTCCGCAGGAACGAAGTTGATTGCGAATGATTCGCTTTTCTGAATAAGTCCGTACGTAAATCGTTCCTTTGCCACTGCGACACCATAGATTGCAGGGTCATAGGAAAGGTAGGAATGCCAGCCTGCGGACATGACATTTTGAGTATCCTCGTGTTTGGCTGTAATCAACGCGATGAGTCCAGGATAACAATGTAATATTGTCTGGTTGGTGCTGTTCAACATCAGTAAAAAACTCCCCTCTCTTGATAACTCCCATTAAAAAAAGATGTTCAAAAAGCTTTTGTTTGTCCTTTTTGAACTTCCTTTGTAAGAGGATGTTCAAAAAGTGCGGGAAACAGCGCCTGCGAATCTCATCGTTGCGTTGTCCCTGTGCTGCTCACGTACGTTCGGTGTACGCTGTGCTGCTCGGTCCAGCCGCGCCTCGACCTTCTTGCCGCTGTTGTGTCCTCCTTTATGAACTCCTTTGTAAGTATCATTCAAAAGCCGATGATTTGCATCGGGGTCCGAAGAAAAAATAACATGGATGTCAGTATGCGCGTGGCTAGCTCACCGGAACGTTAGGATAGATAAACGGTAGCAGAAAAATAAAAGAGCGGCTGAGGGGAGCTGTTCCGCCTCAGCCGCAGTCAGCCGCTCAGCCGCTGTTAATCGAGTTCATCATAGTTGTCAGGGTCTTCCGCCGGAACCGGATCGGAAACATCCATATGTCCAAGGAAGGATTCAGGAACTTCCCCCTCAACGAGAATTTGCGTTTTATCATAGCCGAACTGTTCGGAAATTAACGCCATTTGTTCCGTGACCATTAGTTCGCCGGTCGATCCGAGGTTAGCCTCTAGTATGTCAGCGGAAAATGATACATAAGCGACGTTGTCTTTGAACGTCACACTTTGAACTTTTGTTGCCTCAGGTAAAAGACTAACAAGATCTTCATGATCAGGGCCAGCCAGCCAGAGCTCGAATGCCTGCTTTGCGCCAGCTTCGTCGACAGTAACGGAGACTCCTGTTTCAACACGATAAGTTTCCATCAGTTGATCATCGGCAAAATAAAGAACCAGATTATCAATCATGGCAACAGCCTCCCCGACTGCATCCTCTTCTGTAGAAGTGTTATCCGCAGTTTCTTCCGATTCATCCGTCAGGCTGTCTTCCTCATTTTCTGCGGCATCTTCATTGTTATTTGCGTCATCTTCTTCCTGGGTTTGATTTCCGCCTGTTTCATCGATCGGTGTGGATTGCTCCTCATCGTTGCCTTGTCCGCAAGCGGTAATGAAAAGTACAAGACTTAGACTTGTTAGTGTTAAAAGTATTTTTTTCATTTTTACCCCCTCTTTCTGGATGATCTTCGTTTCATTAGTTAAGTCGTCATAATGAAGTTGATGTTACAAGGATAGCATAAATGGACAGCTTTTTTCTATGGAAATGAAAAAAGTGTCGAAAGACATAGTATTTATTCCTATTTTTCAGCTGCAAAGGCAGGAAATGAATCGTTTCTGCAGAAAGAACGTATACATAGATGGCATTGGAGGCCGCTTTTTCTCATGTTTAACGGAACAATAAAAATCGTTTATTTATAATCCAGGCCAGCCTTTGCAGCAAAAGCATCCGGTGGCACCCCCTTATTTACGATCATCAATATTATCCCCTCCGGCTTGGCAGCACTGTGAAGATCAAAGGCAAATGGTAATGGCAAAGATCCATTGGAAGAAGGGAGTCACGAAGGTGCAAAGTAAAAAACTAGGAAGGTTTACCGCAGGATTAGTATTGATTTTACTGGGTGTAATCTGGCTGCTCAGCAATTGGTACGGCCTTTCGTTTGTAAGGCTGTTTTCATTTCTTTGGCCTGTTATTTTTGTTTCTATCGGAGCAGAAATCATTTACAAGCAAAAACGGAAGAAAACGGAGGAAAAGCAGTTCTTTCATAAGCCGGCCGTTTTTCTCGTCGTCACAGCCATGCTTGTGAGCGGCGGTATCTTTTCTGTTTGCGAATTCGGATCGGTAAATAATATTGTCTTTTTTGAAGGGGAATGGATGACATCGTTTGACATTCTTGAAGCGTATCCTGCCGAAGAGATAGAGGAGGTTACGTTTCAGGTGACAAATGGAAGCATTGTTTTTATCGGTGCGGATACAGACGAAATAACGATTGAAGGGACAGTTTCATCCAACTCTCTTGACTTGAAAGGCTTGCAAGCGGAATATGAAAACCGCAAAGTGAACGTGTCCAAAACAAGCCTTGAGTATATTGCCAAAGAGAAATCGTCGTTTTTTTCCATGGGGAGCGACAATGTGTATGATCTGACAGTTACTGTTCCTTCCTCCATCCAATCCGCGATTCTTCATATTGTCAACGGCTCCCTCGAGGCGGAAGAGCTTGAAGGAGACGTTGATCTGACAGCAGTGAACGGCAGTATCACACTGATGAATATTGGTGGCGAGTCAACTGCAAGCACTACGAACGGCTCCTTGATCATCCGCGATATTACCGGTTCACTGGAGGCGGGCACGACAAATGGAGACATCGATATTGTCAGCGATACGTTGGCAGGCAATTGGAATGTGGATACAGTGAATGGCGCAATCCTTGTCAAGCTGCCGAAGGAGGCTGGTGCCGTTTTGGAAGCTGAGACCAAGAATGGCGAAGTAAGCGGGAATCTGCCGTGGGAAAGAAGATATGCCGGGGAAATGATCAAGGAAAATACTGAAGGCTCTGCCGTATTGAACGGTGGTGACTATCAGATAAGCATCAGCGGCGTCAACACAGATGTGCATGTCCAGGTAATGGATTGAAAGAAGGAAAGCAAGGGACTTCAGAGATAAATTTGTTTCTCTGCAAGCCCCTTGCTTTATTTACATCACGATTTGTGTGAGGCGCCGGGTATTTTCCCGCCAGCCTTCACTTGTTCATTGAATGGAAATTATTTCAGGTCCTCGATCGATGTGATATCCATATAAGACGGAACGACGAGGCCGATTTTGGCGCCTTCAAGATTCACGCCGAGATCCACCATATCATCTCCGAAGTCTTCAAGGAAATGAGCATGAGTCTCCGGCAGCCAGGCAGCCACTGTCGCATCGGCGGAGCCATTTGCCACAGCTTCAAACATGTACGTCGCTTCTGTCGGCGTCAAGGTAACGTTGTATCCAAGATCCTCAAGCACTTTGCCGATCATATGGGTGGAAGCAATTTCCGAGTCCCAGGCGACATACACGAGCTCAAGCGCATCGCCGTCCACCGGTTCGACTCCGTCTGTCCACTCCGCGACGCGTTCGGCGTTGGCATCCACCCAAGCGGCGGCAGCTTCTGCCGGATCAGCGCCATCGTTGATATCAATCATGATTTCTCCCATTTCATCCGCAGTCCAATGGAAGTTATCCAGCACGGTATACGCTGTCGGATGATCTTCTTCCAGTCCTTGACGAGCAAACGTTTGGATGACTTCTTCCGCCCCGAAAACGCCTTCTGGATCGTCTAAATATTTTAAGTCAAAGGCGGCAAATTTCCAGTGTGGAGTCCAGCCGGTAACGATAATCGGTTCTTCGCTTTCATAAGCGGTCGCCAACTGCTGTGTCATTGCGGCGCTGGAGCTTGCTGACACACTCCATCCGTCTAAGCCGTAAACGTCAATCGCATTTTCCGCAGCGGTCATGATACCTGCGCCAGGTTCAATCCCCGTGATGGTAAAATTCAGCGCTTCACCTACATCGCCAGTTCCTTGTTCCGTCGTCCCGTCGTCCGATCCGCCGTTTCCGCCTGTCGGGGTTGCCGCATCTTCCTCATCTGCACCGCAACCGGCGGCTAACATCGCAATCGATAATCCTGCAGCAAAACCAAGTTTTTTCAATTTCATAATGACCCTCTCCTTTATTTAGAGGATGTTCAAAAAGTCCGGGAAACAGCACCTGCGAATCTCATCGTTGCGTTGTCTCTCCGCTGCTCACGTACGGATTGTGTACGCTCCGCGCTGCTTGTGACTGCCGCGCCTCGATCTTCTTGCTACTGTTATGTCCTCCTTTTTGAACAACCACTTTTATTTCATTTTGTTTAAATTAAATGCTTGTGTCAGCCGGTCTAAAATGATGGCAAGAATGACAAGACAAATTCCTGCTTCAAAGCCCATCGCTAAGTCATTTCTGCTGACAGCAAAGTATATTTGACGTCCTAATCCGTCCGTACCGATCATTGCTGCAATGACAACCATGGATAGCGCGAGCATAATTGTCTGGTTGACTCCGGCCATGATCGTCGTTTTTGCCATCGGCAATTGAACTTTAAACAGCTTTTGCAGCGATGTCGAACCGAAGGAATCGGACGCTTCGATCATTTCTGTCGGCACTTGCCGTATTCCTAAATTCGTTAATCTGACGGTAGGCGGCATTGCGAAAATTACAGATGCAACGACACCGGGTACCATACCGATGCTGAAGAAAGCAACGGCAGGGAGCAAGTAAACAAATGCAGGCATTGTTTGCATAAAATCCAGGATCGGAGTAACGATTTGCTGTACTCGGTTGCTTTTTCCCATCCAGATCCCTAATGGAATTCCCACTACAATGGAGATTAATGTTGCCGTCAATACAAGGGACAGCGTTAATAACATGTCATTCCAGTAATTAACACTCTCAATCAGCAGCAGTCCGAAGAAAACGAGAACGGGCAATCCGTAGGCTCTTTTTTTCCGAGTAAACCAGAAGGAAACGGCTGTCAGGATCAGGATGAATATAATCGGAGGAATGAGCTGGAAAAAGCTTAAAAATATATCCGTTGAGATAAAGGCAATAAAATCGCGTAAATCATTAAAGCGGTTGGCGATAAATTCCGTGTTCTTCATCCAATCAACAAGGGATTCTATCCAGTCTCCAAACGGAATCCGCGGCAGGAAAGCCAGCAGTCCATCAAACCAGTTATATACAGGCTCCGTGCTTTCTGCCAGCCAGCCGATGAAGCTTCTCCACAGGTCAGCTATCCAATTCATGGCTGTTCACCTCGCTTCCTGACAGAGCTGCAAGCACTTTACTTCGAATAATAATGCCGTTTAACCGCCGGTTTTCATCCACCACAGCAATCGGAATGGAAGCGGTGGAGGAAAGCTCGAAAAGATCGTTGATCGGCGTGTCCAAACTAACAGTTGGAACCTCATTTTTTACAAGCGTGCGAATGTTTTTTTCATTTTCTTTCACCGCTTTGGATACTTCATCGGCATGAACGATGCCGACTAACTCCCGATTGCGCCTTGTTACGAAAATACTGGAAATGCTGGCATCGCGCATTCGTTGCAGTGCAACGCGCGGACCGTCCTTTTCCAAATTAATCGTTTCCGGCCGGATCATCACATTTTGTGCCGTAAATACTTTTGAGCGGTCCACATCTTCTACAAAGCGTTCGACATAATCATCGGCCGGATGTGTCAAGATGTCTTCAGGAGTTCCCACTTGTACAACCGCCCCGTCCTTCATAATCATAATCCGGTCACCGATACGCAGCGCTTCGTCAAGATCGTGGGTGATAAATACGATCGTTTTTTTCATTTTTTCTTGTAAATCCAGCAATTCATCCTGCATGTCTTTCCGAATGAGCGGGTCCAATGCAGAGAATGCTTCATCCATTAACAGGATGTCCGGGTCATTTGCAAGGGCGCGGGCTAAACCGACGCGCTGCTGCATACCGCCGGACAATTGATCAGGGTATTGCTCTTCATACCCTTTGAGGCCGACTAACGCCAGCGACTTCAGTGCCTGTTCCTTCCGATTTCCCTTGTCTTTCCCTTGTATTTCCAGTCCGTATTCCACATTTTGCAATATTGTCCGGAACGGGAAAAGTCCGAACTTCTGAAACACCATGCTCATCTTTTTACGGCGTACCTCACGCAGCTGTTTGTCGTTCATTTGTGCTAAATTCTCGCCGTCGATCCAGACATTTCCGCCGGTCGGTTCGATGAGCCGGTTCAACAAACGGACAAGCGTTGACTTTCCGCTTCCCGAAAGCCCCATGATGACGAATATTTCCCCCTCCTCCACTTCAAAGGAGGCTTGATTGACACCGATCGTCATCCCGGTGTCATTGAGAATCTCCTCTTTTGTTTTCTTTTGCTCTAACATTTTTAAGGCTTGTTTCGGCCGCTTGCCAAACACCTTTGTTAAATTTTCAATCTTTAATTTTGCCACATATGCCACCTCGTTAATAAAAATCTTCCGCTGCCGGCAAGGGGAAGGTGAAAGAAAATCGACCTGCGTATGACTTCATTTACTATAAGCCTTTTGTGATAATTGTTCAAACTGTATATTTACTACTTAATGTTTAAAAAGTTTGTTCAGAAAAAACTGTATATATGTTATGGATACTTTTCTTTTAAATCCTCCATAATGCTGTCGAATCATCACCGGTCCGCTGTTTTCATCTGTCGGGGAGATTTGCTACCATTTCAAATAAGAGAGGTTTTGGAGGAGGCACGTGATGTCCGGTAAAATCAATAGGTATGAGAAGGATTTAGATAAGCTTGAACAGGCGCGCAACCGCTTTATTTCGGAGATTGCGAAAAACGTCCATTTATATGATATTACTCCTTCTGCAGGCCGACTGTATGGCACTGTTTTTTTTGCAGAAGCGCCGATGACCTTGGATGATATGAGCAAAGCACTCGGCATGAGCAAGACGAGCATGAGCACCGGTATCCGCTCGCTGTTGGATGCCAATATGGTGGAGCGTGTCTGGGCACGAGGCATTCGAAAGGATCTGTATAAAACGGAGGACGACTGGTATAAATCATTTTCCAATGTGTTTATCACGAGGTGGAAAAACGCGACGGATTTAAACATGGGGGCGATTCGAGCTACAAAGGAGCTCCTCGTTCGATTAATAGAAGAAACAGAACATGAGGATATTCGCGAAAAAGCACGGCGTGATCTCGAAAAATTAGCTCACGCAGAGCAGTATTACGACTGGTTGACGGAGGTTATTTCATTATTCGAAACCGGAAAAATCTTTGAGATTGTTCCTAAACGGACGAATGAAAGACTGGAAAAACATCAATGAATGCGAAGTAAACAAAAGATAGTTGCACATTGACGCGAGGGTGTCTCAAAGGATTGCAAATGACCTTGAGACACCTTCATTTTGTTTTGATATAATGAGGTAGACAAATGGAACAAAAGGATGAGACGATGCGAAAGAAAAATTATTTACTTGCACTCTATTTATTGATCGCGGGCTTCATCGGCGGGGCTTTGTATTGGGTATGGGTATTTACGAAATAGTTTTAAACACGCTTGATTGCCGTTTTACCACTGAAATTATCTTTTTGAAACGTAATAGGAAGAAAAACGACAAATAAGCTGAGAGGGAGGGAAGCGCGTGGGAGAGGAATTTGAGCGCTTGTACGAGACCTATCACCACACCCTTTTCCAATATTTATTTTATATGGTTCGCAATCGCGAAATTGCAGAAGAGCTTGTGCAGGAAGTATATATAAAGGTTCTCCACTCTTATCAATCCTTTCAAGGGAAAAGCAGTGAAAAAACATGGCTGTATTCGGTAGCCAAGCATGTCGGGATCGACTGGATCCGCAGTCAGACCCGAAAAAAGCGGAAATGGGAAGGCAAGCAGTTTGAATGGAGTGAAAGAGAATTCGAAATACAGGATCACTCCCCTCTGCCGGAGGAAATACTTGTCCAAAAGGACGAAATTCAACAAATTTATCAAACGTTAAAAATGTGTACGGAAGATCAACAGCAGGTCATCATTCTTCGATATATACAAATGTTAAGTATTTCGGAAACAGCTGACGTTCTTGGCTGGACGGAAAGCAAAGTGAAAACAACACAGCACCGTGCCATCAAGGCATTGAAGCAGCATTTGGAAAACAGCTATAAGTATTCGGTAAAGGAGGTAAGCGAATGACACGAAAATCAAGCTGGGATGAGAAAAAAATAACGAGTCATCTGCAACAGCTTCCTCCGGTGAAAGATCGTCGATCAAAGGAAGAAGTATTTCAGGCTGTTCAACAAAAACTCGAAGAGAGAGAGACGGAGGATCGCGGTTCTCTGGTAGGTAAGAAAAAAAGCGGATGGTTGCTGCCGGCTATCGCTTCAACAGCTGCTGTGCTGCTTCTCCTTATCCTCCTGCCTTCCTTTCTAAACAATCAGCAGCACTTAACAAGTGACAGCGGAGGAGAACAAGAGGCGTCAATGGAAAACAGGACCAATGAAGTAAACATCCTCATGGAAGATGGGGAAGCCGGAGCTGTGGAAGAAGATGCCGATGAAGCGGCGGACAATGAAGAGGCAGCGGATCATTCCGGTGAAATGAATGTAACGGTGCAGGCTGAGACGGTCCTTGTGCCGATCCCCCATACGGAACAGGTTGAGGCAGCGGCTACGGTAAATCCGCGAACATTTGTCAAGCGTGAACCGCTGGAAATGAGTGAGGAAACCGGGGAAACGCTGGAAGAAATGCTTGTTTACGTGTTAACGTCGGACCAATTCGGCACCGCCGATATTTTTCAAGGCTTACAAACGGTCGCTTTTGATGAAGGAGACAAAGCAGCAACGCTGGATTTTACGGAAGAAAACAGGCTGGAAAGCCTTGCAGGCGATGAATACCAGCAAGCCTACGGTACGATCGTTGAAGTATTCAGCTCCTATGGTTTAGAGGAAGTAAGGCTTACTGTCAATGGAGAAGCGGATGTCACCTTCGGCCCTGAAGGACAGCTGGAGAAAATCGAACTCCTGCCGGATAACCGTGGGTATTATCTGTACAAAGCTGCGGACGGCAACCGTTATTTTTTAAGAGGCGCTGTGGTCGGCGAACAAATCGGCGATCATTCTGATACACTATTTACATTTGCAGAGACGCTGGAGAAAATGCGTTCCGTTCGCCCGGATGCCTGGTATGACTCAGCGATACCGGAGAGCGTGGAGTTTGCCGAAGTTGTTGTTGACGGCGACTATGCAACGGTAGAACTGGCTCCGGACAGCAGCTTTGCCGACGATGAACAATTCCGGTTGATGGTGAGTGCGATTCAGTTGGCGGCGAGCGATTTTCCGCTGAACTACATTGAGTTTGAAGGGGCGGCAGTGGAACAAATGACAATGAACGACGTCCTTTATGAACAAGTGGAACACTTGAGATTGTTTGATTGAGTGAACAGGTGCTTCGAAAGGAGGGGGGATTCCTCTTTGAAGCACCTTTTTCTATCGGCGTCCAATGAGAGCGGTCTGTTTTTCAACGGCAAAATTAGAAATAGTGCGATACTCCAATTAAAACCCTTTAATTTACTTTGCTCCCCCTTTTAACGAATAATACAAACCAAGCAATAATAAAAGAGACAAGGGGAAAGATAACATTCCACATAGTTAAACTTAGATGTCCATAACCTATCCAACTAGTAATGGACTCGTAAGCGAAATTTAGTAATAATGTGCAAATAGGAGCAATGTATAGTTTTTTCGTAAAAATGGAAGCAACTAGACCTAAACCAATAACAAATAATGGCACAATAACTAATTGCATTAAAAAAGGATCAATAGAGTTTAGCGTATTCATAATAAATGACACCTCCAATTATATTAATAGTGTTTGTTCAAAAGGTCGTTTTCTCCTTTTTATCGCCACTTATAGTATAGTTATGTTTAACGGAAGCGCAAAGATAAACTTAAACACAGGTGGTGGCATCGATGGATACCGTTACACATACGCTGTTTGGACTGGCTTTATACGGCGCTGTCGATAAACGCCGGTTTACAAGAAAAGAAAAGCAGGCACTTTTGGTTACGACGATCATCGGAAGCCAAATTCCTGATATCGATGTCGTCTCCCAGCTGTGGGATACCGAGGGGCAATACCAAATGTGGCATCGCGGTCTCACCCATTCAATTTTTATGGTGCCGGTGTTTTCCTTCCTTATCTATTGGTTTGTGCGGTGGATATGGAAGGTAAAGCAGCCGATATATTTTTACATGGCTGTGATCGCTGTGTTGATACATAGTACAAGTGATTTGTTCAATGCTTGGGGAACGGGATATTTTGAGCCGTTCGCTTCTGTGCGCATTACCTTTGGTACAATACCAATCGTTGACCTTGTATTTTGGGCGATTCTTTTAACGGCCTTCATTATCAGCAGAAAAACAACACAGTGGCCGAAGCATATTGTTTATCGGACGGCATGGGTATGTATCACGTTCCATATAATCATTCAAACGATTCAAGGATTTGTCATTTATCAGCAATACAGTGGAGAGTATGAAGACGTCGCACTGGCGGCCTCGTTTGTTCCTGGCAACTTCTCGGTGATTGCGAAAGAAGAGGAGGAGGTGTCGATCTATCAGGCATCCTTGTTTCAGAAAGACCGACTACAATATGTACTTGAAAGTGAGGAAGGTGCAGACTTGAATCTGTTATTTGCGAACAAACCGGAAGCAGAAACGTTGTATGAATGGGCGCCATTTGTCGTTATTGTCGATGATGATGAAATGCTCGGTATTTATGACCCGCGATTTTACAGGAACGGACAATCTTTCTTATTTGAGTATATGAAACGAGATGAATTAGGTGAAGAAAGTTAGGATTAGGAGAGTTCCGTCGATGATTGTTTCCCGGGAAATAATTTGTAGAAATTGAGAAATATATTGTGGAAGCGTCTGAACAAACCGGTGCTAATTTGACAAACGGCTGGTCAATGAACGTCATGGTCGGCTCTGTTCATGCCATTGAAGTTGTTGTTTTAGAGGATCTTTTCAATAAAATTGCCCTTTGCTTTTGTCCCCCTTCACACCGTACGTAAAGGGAGGGGCAAAAGCAAGAAAGTCTGTGGGTGGTGTCTCAAAAGGGTGTTTTTTCCCTTTTGAGACAACCCCTTTTTTGAAAAATTACGACGAATTTATTCCGTACTTTCTCAGGCGATACTGCAGGCTTTGCCGGCTCAGGCCTAATTTTTCGGCTGTTCTCGTAACGTTACCTTGATGTTGCTCCAGCACTTGCTGGATGTAAAGCTTTTCTGCGTCTTCCATATATGCCTGCAACGATCTTACCGACTGTGTTTCCGATAAATATAATTTGGACGGCTGTGTGTACGATTCGTACAGAGGAAATTTATGTCGCACATGTATTGGCAGATGTGTATAGTCAATGACTTCATCATAATGTATCAGGTTCATTGCCCCCTCAATCATATGCTCCAATTCGCGGACATTTCCGGGCCAGTCGGATGCCGCAAACAAGTTCATCACTTCAGGAGCAATTCCCGGAACCTGAAGCTGAAACCGCCGGTTATATTTGTTAATAAAATGGGCTGTCAAAGGAGCGAGGTCTTCTTTCCGTTTTCTTAATGGAGGAACGGCGATGGACACAACGCTCAAACGGTAATACAAATCTTCGCGGAGCCGTTTTTTTTCAATAGAGACGAGCGGATCTTCATTTAAGGTTGCGATAATGCGAACATCGATGGGCCGATTTTTTGTGTCGCCGATTCTGCGAATCGATTTTTCTTGAAGGGCTCGCAGCAGCTTCGCTTGCAACGACGCGTTCAGTGAATTTATTTCATCCAGCATCAGCGTGCCGCCGTCCGCTTGCTCGAATAATCCGGGGTGCTCCGTCGCTCCTGTAAATGCTCCTTTCACGGTTCCGAATAAAATGCTTTCGATTAACGTGTCAGGCAAGGCGGCGCAGTTTTGACTGATAAACGGCTTCGCGGATCTGGCGCTGCCATTGTGGATGCTCTGAGCAAACAGCTCTTTTCCTGTTCCCGTTTCCCCATAAATCAGTACGGAAGAGGTAGTGCGGGTTGCCTTTTTTGCGCTATGAATCACCTCTTTAATCGCATCGCTGTCACCGATGATGTTGTCGAAGGTATATTTCGCTTCATTTTTATCCCATGCTGATTCTCTCGTAAGCCGTTCCAGCTTTGTAATATCCTTGGCAATCTCAACAGCACCGATGATATTGCCGTCAATCATCAGCGGGAAAGTATCATTGATAGTTGTAATTTGCTGCCCCTTGTAGGTAAAATACGTTTGCTTTGCATTTTTTCTTACTGCCCCTTTTCTTAAAGCTTGAAGCAGCCGGCTCTCTTCTTCGCTGTTAAATAAAAAGATATCCATAATATTTTTTGCCAGGACATCTGTCTTGTCCATTCCTTCAATTTCAGACATTTTTTTATTGTAAATGACAGACAGGCCCTCATGGTTGATAACATGGATGCCGACATCAATCGCATCCAGCAATTGGATGTAGCTCTGGTGCAGATGCGGGAGTGACGTTAACTGACTCAACACTGAATCCTCCTTTCTGAAATGGCGAAACCGGTGGAATGGCAGTAAAACAAGCCTTACTGTTTATTTTACAAGCCTCGCTGCCGCTGCTGCAAATTATTATTGCACTTAACCGCAAATTTTTTTTTCAGTGCAAATTCACATTGCGTGGAGAGCAATGATTCAATACTGAAAATCAAGCTTTTAAACTTGGCACGATTTTTGCAAGCAGTATTAAATGTAAAATGATAATAAAAAGTTTAAAAAGGAGTGGATCAGTCTATGGTAGTACCTTATAAGCATGAACCGTTTACTGACTTTACGCTGGAGGAAAACCGTAAAGCGTTTGAGGAAGCTTTGGCTTTAGTGAAGGCTGAGTTAGGGAAAGAGTATCCTTTAATTATCGGCGGAGAAAAAATCATGACGGAAGACAAAATTGTTTCCGAAAATCCGGCGGATAAATCAGAGGTTATCGGATATGTGTCAAAGGCTGATCAGGAGCTAGCAGAGAAAGCGATGCAAGCGGCAGATAAAGCGTTCCAGGCGTGGAAAAAATGGGATCCGGCAGCACGCGCCAACATCCTCTTCCGCGCAGCGGCGATGATTCGTGCCCGGAAGCATGAGTTTTCGGCTTATCTTGTTTATGAAGCAGGGAAGCCGTGGAGAGAGGCGGATGCCGATACTGCCGAGGCGATTGACTTTTTAGAATATTACGCGCGTCAAATGCTTCGCTTAAAGGACGGCGTGGAAATCCATTCTCGAGAAATTGAACACAATTCCTTCACATATATTCCGCTGGGAATCGGCATTACCATCTCCCCGTGGAACTTTGCGTTTGCTATTATGGCAGGCACAACGATTGCGCCGGTTGTGGCAGGAAATACAGTGCTGTTAAAGCCGGCAAGTACTACGCCGGTGGTTGCTTATAAATTTATGGAAGTGTTGCTGGATGCTGGTCTTCCAGCGGGTGTTGTCAATTACGTTCCTGGCAGCGGTGCGGTTGTCGGCGATTATCTTGTGGACCACCCGAAAACGAGATTTATTAATTTCACCGGTTCCAAGGAAGTCGGATTGCGCATTTTTGAAAGAGCGGCGAAGGTTCATGAAAGGCAGATCTGGCTGAAGCGCGTTGTTGCCGAAATGGGCGGTAAAGATACCATCGTCGTTGATAATGATGCAGATCTCGAACTGGCAGCTGATGCGATTACCCAATCGGCATTCGGTTTCTCCGGACAAAAATGTTCCGCTTGTTCCCGCGCTGTTATTCATGAGGATGTTTATGATGAAGTTCTTGAAAAAGTGGTGGCGCGTACGAAAAAATTGACTGTCGGCCCAACTTATCGCGATAATGCCAACTTTATGGGACCGGTAAATGATCAGGCTGCTTTCGACAAAGTTTTGGACTATATCGAAATCGGCAAGCAGGAAGGCCGTTTGATGACAGGCGGAGATGGAGACAGCTCGAAAGGATATTTCATTCAGCCGACGATTTTTGCCGATGTTGATCCGAAAGCCCGCTTGATGCAAGAGGAAATCTTCGGCCCGGTTGTCGCTTTTTCCAAAGCGAAGGACTTTGATCATGCGATTGCAATCGCCAACAATACAGAATACGGTTTAACCGGAGCAGTGATTTCGAATAATCGCGAGCATTTAGAGCAGGCGCGTGAGGAATTCCACGTCGGCAATCTGTATTTCAACCGCGGATGTACAGCGGCGATTGTCGGATATCAGCCGTTTGGCGGCTTCAATATGTCAGGCACCGATTCCAAAGCCGGCGGACCAGATTACCTGCTCCATTTCTTACAGGCGAAAACAGTCAGCGACATGTTTAAACCTTCCATATAAGTTGCAGTGTAAGTTGCGCGTTAATATGTTAACGAATTTTCAGAAAGGGGATTTGTATGGGCAATACGAAAGAGATTATCGACTTGACGGAAAAATATGGTGCGAAAAATTATCATCCCCTCCCGATCGTCATATCGAAAGCAGAAGGAGTTTGGGTGGAAGACCCGGAAGGAACCCGCTATATCGATATGTTAAGCGCCTATTCCGCCGTCAATCAGGGGCATCGCCATCCGAAAATCATTCAGGCGTTAAAAGAGCAGGCTGATCGCATTACACTGACTTCCCGCGCCTTTCATAATGACCAGTTGGGCAGCTTTTATGAGAAAGTCGCCGCAATGACGAAGAAAAGCATGGTTCTGCCGATGAATACCGGGGCGGAGGCGGTGGAAACAGCGGTGAAAACGGTTCGTCGCTGGGCGTACCGCGTGAAAGGAATCCCGCAAAACAAGGCGGAGATTATCGTATGCGAGGATAATTTCCACGGCCGGACAATGACAGCTGTCTCCCTTTCTTCCAATGAAGAATATAAGAAAGATTTCGGCCCGATGCTTCCAGGTATCAACATCATTCCGTTCGGTGACATCGAAGCATTGAAGGCGGGGATAACACCGAATACGGCGGCGTTCTTGTTTGAACCGGTGCAAGGAGAAGCGGGTATCAACATCCCTCCAGCCGGTTACTTAAAAGCTGCTTATGAAATCTGTAAAGCGAACAATGTTCTTTATGTCGCGGATGAAATTCAGGCAGGTCTCGGGCGCACCGGAAAAATGTTTGCCTGCGACTGGGAAGAAGTGGAGCCGGACATGTATATTCTCGGCAAAGCACTTGGCGGCGGGGTCATGCCGATTTCCGCTGTCGCAGCAAATGAGGACATTTTAGGCGTCTTTGAGCCCGGCTCTCACGGCTCCACTTTCGGCGGCAATCCATTAGCTTGCGCCGTCTCTGTTGCCGCTTTGGAAGTAATTGAAGAGGAAAAACTCGTCGAGCGCTCCTTACAGCTTGGAGAATATTTCATGAACGAGCTTCGAAGCATCAATAACTCTGAGATAAAAGAGGTACGCGGAAAAGGGTTGTTCATCGGGGTGGAAATGAACGGTCCTGCTCGCCCATATTGTGAACAATTGAAGGAAGCCGGGCTGCTTTGCAAAGAAACGCATGAAAACGTTATTCGCTTTGCTCCGCCGCTGGTCATTTCCAAAGAAGATCTCGATTGGGCCATCAGCAGGATAAAGAAGGTTCTTACGAAATAAATCAATGGTTTGTGTTCGTGAGCGGCGAACATTCTGATGTCATTTTGAAAAACATTTTTTAAGCGTCTCTGCTTAAAAAATGTTTTTCTTAACAGTGGTTGTTTTTAAGGAAACCTGCGCTTAAACTGCAGAAATCGATGTCCCGTTCGCCAATGATAAACGAAGGGAGTCGGGGTGGAGAAAGGGGTTGTCTAGCATGATTTCAAGAAATTTTTTCTTGTTTTTATCCCAAAATAAATTTGCCAAAAAGAAGGCCATGAAGTGGGGACCGAAGCTTGGGGCTAAGCAAGTCATCGCCGGGGAAACGATACAGGAAGCGATGGAAACGGTGAAAAAACTGAACGAATATGGGCTCGTTTGCACGGTTGACCATTTGGGAGAGTTTGTTTATAGTCGGGAAGAAGCGACAGCGTCGGCAAATCACTGCATCAAAGCCCTGGAGGCGATGGAAGGGGCTGGCGTGGACTGTAATCTGTCATTGAAGCTGACTTCGCTTGGGCTGGATGTGGACCGCAATTTATGCCGGGATAATATGGTTCGAATATTGGAAACTGCGAAAAAATACAATAACTTCGTGCGCATTGACATGGAGGACTACACACACTTAGAAGCAACGCTGGAGTTGCTGCATGAATTGCGCCAATCTTATGACAATGTGGGGACGGCGATTCAAGCCTACCTGTATCGTTCTGAAAGTGATGTTCGCCGGCTGAAGGGGGTCAACCTCCGGCTCATCAAGGGAGCGTATAAAGAATCGCCGGAAGTGGCGATGCAAAAGCAAGCGGAAGTAGACCGCAATTATTTGAACATGATTAAAGTTCATTTACTCAACGGCAGCTATGCGGCAATCGCTACCCATGATCATCGCGTTATCGCAGAAATAAAAGCGTTTACGATAGAAAATGGCATACCCAAGGACCAGTTTGAATTTCAAATGCTGTATGGGTTCAGGACGGAAATGCAAAAGGAAATTGCCAGAGAAGGCTATAAAATGCGAATTTATGTACCGTTTGGGGAGGACTGGTACGGTTATTATATGCGCCGCCTTGCCGAACGCCCGCAAAATGTCCGGTTTGCCATCAAAGGACTTCTTTCAAAATAAAAACAGATCGTTTGCTTGTTAGTGTGACAGATGAGGAGTGGACAGAGATGAAAAAGAAGATTTCGATTATCGGAGTTCCAATGGATCTTGGTCAAACGCGCCGCGGAGTGGATATGGGTCCGAGTGCGATGCGATATGCCGGTGTCATCGACCGGTTGCAGCAGTTGAATCATATTGTTGTGGACCGCGGGGATATTGAGATCGGCAGACCGCCGAAATATGATATTAAAAATGATGACAATCTGAAAGACTTGGAGGAAGTAGTAAAGGCAAATCAAAGCCTAGCAGAGAGTGTTGCCGATGTCATCGATGAGGGAGATTTCCCTCTTGTACTGGGTGGCGACCACAGCATTGCCATTGGAACACTTGCCGGGGTCGCTAAAAAATATGAAAACCTTGGTGTGATCTGGTATGATGCCCACGGTGATTTAAACACTGGCGAGACCTCGCCGTCGGGAAACATTCATGGTATGCCGCTGGCGGTCAGCTTAGGGATTGGTCATCCGACATTGACGGAAATCGGCGGTTACGCACCGAAAATCAAGCCTGAAAATATTGTGATTATCGGTGCCCGATCCCTTGATGACGGGGAAAAGGATCTCATACATGAAAAGGGAATCAAAGTGTATACAATGCATGAAATCGACCGGATGGGCATGACATTGGTCATGGAAGAAGCAATCAAGCACGTGACGAGGAATACAGACGGAGTTCACTTGAGTCTTGATCTCGATGCCCTTGACCCGCAGCATGCACCGGGAGTCGGTACGCCGGTTGTTGGCGGTACAACATACCGTGAAGCTCATTTAGCAATGGAAATGCTGGCGGAAAGAAATATTATTTCTTCTGCGGAATTTGTGGAAGTCAACCCGATTCTCGACGTGAAAAACCAGACGGCGGAGGCGGCGGTAGGATTGATCGGCTCTCTGTTTGGCGAAAAACTGTTATAAGTGTATGTTCAAAAAGATCGCTTTTTATCTTTTTGAACATACACGATGCAATGAGTGAACCCGATGCATTCCTTTCGACCCGGCTATGAGTGGTTTTCACGGAGTCAGGATGACGACATTCCTCCGTTGCTCACAAATGCAACCTGAATGTGCTTCATCGAGTCAATTTGCGTCGAGTAACCGCAGACGCAGGACGTGAGCGGAACTTAGGAGGAATTGGGTTGCATCGGGCGGAACCATTGCCTTTTTGAACATCCTCTTATAGAAAAACAGCCTTTCTTTTTGACCATGGACTATACTATTCTGAGCGAAAGGAGAAGCAATGCCGGGAAAATTAAGGCGCGAGGCAGCGAGAAGCGCGATGTCCGCTCGCTGTCAGGGACTGCCGCGCCTCGCCGCGCCCATTTTTTGCGCCAATATTGTACTTCGGTTTTGATCATGCATATACGGTGAATTAGATGAGATAATGCAACAGGCTGGTGGCGATGCCGAAATAAATGAGCAAGGAAAAAATATCGTTCAGCGTGGTGATCAACGGACCGGAAGCAACTGCAGGGTCTACGCCGAGACGGTACAGGATTAACGGGATCACCGTGCCTGCCATTGTGCCGATAATAAGCGTGGATAGCAGCGAGACACCAACGATGGCGCCAAAGATAATGTCACTTTGCCAAAGACCTGCAATGATAAATACTAACGAGCCGCAAGTAAGTCCGATAATGATCCCGACTTTCAGTTCGCGCCAAATCAGTTTCGCAATCGTTCGTTTTTCTAAATCGTTTGTGACAAGACCACGGACAACAACTGCGAGGGACTGCGTACCAGTATTACCAGTCATCCCTGCTATCATCGGCATAAAGAAAATAAGCGCAACAACCTGCTCCAGCGTCTGCTCGAATCCGTCCAGAATACTCCCGGTGATAAGTCCGATAAACAGCAATAAAATTAGCCAAGGCAGCCTTCTGAAGGAGGCGACTCCTGCCTTTGTATTAAAATCGATGGATTTCCCCGAAGCAGTCAGCTTTTCAATATCCTCGTTTGCTTCTTCGATAAAAACGTCGATGACGTCATCAACGGTAACGATTCCTTTCAACACGTTGTTTTCGTCAACGACCGGCACAGCTAAAAAATCGTATCGCTGAATGAGCTGGGCAACTTCTTCCTGATCCATCTCCAATGGAACAGATATCACCCGGTTGAACATGATGTCCCTGATTTTTTCATTCATGTCCGCCAAAAGCAAATCCCGGTAGGAGACAACACCGACAAGTTTTTTATTTTCATCGATAACGTATAAATAGTATATATTCCTCGTTAATTCCGCAAAGCTTTTAAACTTGTCGACAGCTTCCCTGACAGTGTAATAATCGCGAATCCATACAAACTCATTCGTCATGATTCCCCCGGCGGTTTCCGGAGGATAACTCATCAGCTGTTGAACGGTTGTTGACTCATCCTGATGCATGGCGGATAAATACTCTTCCAGCCTTTCTTCGGAAATTTCGCTCAACAGGTCTGCCAGGTCGTCATTGTCCATGATATCCATGACTTTGGAGGACTTTTCGATGCCGAGCTTTTGCAAAACCTCCATTTGCATTTCCGGCTCCAGTTCCATCATCAGATCTGCAATCTGCTTGGAAGTAAGGAAGGTCAAAAATTTATAATGGTGCTTTTCCGGCAATGCCCGATATAACTCGGCAAAATCATACGGGTGTAACTCCTCCAGCACTTTTTGCAAAGAATCTCTTTTCCCATCTTTGATGTATTTAATCATTAGGACGGTCAACTGGTTTGTATTCATATTCATTGGCTACACCTCTTTCTATGTAATAACCAGTATATGCAATCTTCAAACATTCAGAGGCTTGGAATCACTTGTTAGCTGCATCCTTTTCTATGTTAACATTGAAAAACATGATTGCGTTAGAAAAAATGAATCTTTTAGAGGTTGTTCAAAAAGATCGGTTTTTATTAAAAAAGAAAAAACCTTTAACAAGCTTCGCAAAGCCTGTTAAAGGTTTTGTTACTTAATAAGATTGCTGAACGGCGGTGAGCCTGGAGGCGCATTGACGATCATATCGTAAATCGGAATGGTGTAAGCAAATAAAATTAATGCAATGGCAATTCCGATCCACAGCTTCCAGTTATCCAGGTACTTCGGTGTATGCGGTGTATCGATCGGATCAGCCGTCATCGGGAATTCCGTTTCCCCTTTAGGAGCCAGGAACGTCAGGTAAATAAAGTTATAGAACATGAGAATTCCTGCTGCTGTCAGGATGACGCCGCCGATTGCCACGGTTACATGGCTGGTGAATATCCCTTCGAACCATTGCAGGGCCTGCGGATGATCCTGATAGGTCGCATATGCTGTACGTCTAGGTGCTCCCACGAGACCGAGCAAGTGCATCGCTCCTGACATAAAGAACATTCCAATCGCCCACAGCCATGTTTGCACCATTCCACAGCGGTTGGCGTGCTTTGTAAAACGACGTCCCGTTAATACCGGGATCAACCAGTAAGACATTCCAAAGAAAGTAAGCAATACCGTGGTACCCACGGTTAAATGGAAGTGTCCCACAACCCATAATGTATTGTGCACAACAGAGTTTAATTGAAAGCTGGCATTAATGATGCCGCCGGCTCCGGCAGGGATGAAGATGAGCATTCCCATAAACGGTGCGAAAAATCGTACATCTCCCCACGGAAGCTTTTTCAACCAGCTGAATAATCCTTTGCCGCCTTTTTCTCGCCCAGTCTGTTCAAACGTGGCAAAAATCGAGAACGCCGTGAGCAAGGAAGGAACGACAACAACAAATGTCAGGATCGTCTGCATATATTTCCAGAATCCGCTGATTCCCGACTCCATCAATTGGTGGTGAAACCCGACCGGAATCGAGAACAACAGGAACAGAACAAATGCGAGCCGGGCAAGGGAACTGCTGAACAAGCGCCCGCCGATGACTTTTGGAATAACCAGGTACCAGACCATGTATGCCGGCATAATCCAGAAATACACAAGCGGATGTCCGAAGTACCAGAATAATGTTCTGCTTAATACGATGTTAATGGTGTCCGTCAAGCCGAGTGCCCATGGAATGAGCTGAAGCAATACGGTAGCAGCAACACCGAGGCTGGCAACGATCCATAACACGATGGTCGCAGTAGTCATAAACCCAAACAACGGCGTTGGCTGGCCCGGATTTGCTTTTTTCCATTTAAAGTAATGCGCTAACAACGCGGCACCGGATAACCACGTACCGACTACAAACAGTGCCAAGCCGACATAAAATAGCCAGTGAGCCTGCAACGGTGCGTAAAACGTATATAAAACCGATGCCTGGTTTGTCAGCATCATCACCGCAGCGATGACCGTTCCCAATGACAGGACGGAAAAGCCGGCCCAGCCAAGCTTGCGCAACCCGTCGGAAAAAGCACCGTGTGTTTTACTCATTCCGGCAAAGAAAAAGCCGAAGATAATATATGTTGTGAATACAAGTGCAAGCAATACCCCGTGCAATGTAAGAATTTGATAATAGCCGATCCAGCTCGGAAGCTCAATCATTCCACCGCGGACGAGCCCTTGCAGAAGGCCGCCGAAAACGCCGAGAAGGAAGGCGACGAAAGCGATGGCGATATGAACAATACTCAGTGTTTTATCCTTTGGCGATATCTCTGTCTCCGGTTCCTTGTCCGGTAATTTATGTGCTACGCTTGATTGACTCATTGTGGAATCACCTCAATTCTCATTTGCATAAACTGATGGCCGGTGCCGCAATACTCATTACAGATGACAAGGATTTCTCCCGCTTCATCGAATGTATGCGTTGCCGTGTTTACATGACCCGGGGTAACCATGAAGTTCACATTTGTCCCGGGAATGGTAAAGCTGTGAATGACATCGGCACTGGTTACAAAGAATTCCACCGTGGCTCCTTGAGGAATTTCCAATGTACTGGGATTGTAGCCGAATGCTTGAGCGACAAGAACAGCCTGATAGTCATTTTCGCCGACTTGCTTAAGCCCCGGCTCGGAAAAGAGCTCATCCTTATCTAAATTTTGTGAGTCAACTGTAGCTAATTCGCTCGGCGGATGATGTCCAAATGCGAAGGCCGTAAAACCTAAAATCGCAAGAAACAATATGAGTGAACCTATTCCGAACGTCAGCCAGATTTTTTCATATTTGTGTAAATGCATCGAGTTTAGCCCCCCCTGATATTAAATGCGAGATAAATACAAGAAATAAATGGCAAACCATGTAACGAAAATAAAGGAACCTAAAAACATGACAAAAACGAGCGTTCCTTTTAATGAAACTTCTTTCTCTGCTGCCGTTGCACTCTTATGTTTATTTTCCAGGTCTGCTTTACTCATTTCCGCGCCCCCTCTCCATTTTTTGAACCCTTTAATTAATTCCCCACGCACTTATCATAAAGGAAGAATGAAGTGTGATGAGAGTCATTTTGTGAATTATTCGTGAAATTTCCCGTGGAAAAATATACATAATAATATAGAAATATTGTTAAATCTAATTTTGCTTCCTTTTTTCAGGTGTGACAGTAAATTGAACGGCGTTGACGGTGAAAAAAACGGTGTGCTATAATTTCTTTAAAATGAAAATCATTCTCAACTAATTGGAAAATAATGATGATTGACGAAGATGGGACAATGAGATTTTTAAAAATGAAGGCGCTTTTCCTGAATGGGGATGAGCGGCCGTTAGGGCTGCGAATGAAGGGCCGTTTAAGAATAACTGGGAGGCAGGAGCTATGAGTTTTATCAAATTAACAAACATCACAAAATATTTTTCCGATTCATCCATCCCGGCTGTTCAATCAATCGATTTATCGATCGAAAAAGGGGAGATACTCACATTGCTCGGTCCGAGCGGATGCGGAAAGACTACCACCTTGCGCATGCTCGCGGGGTTCGAGCATCCGAGTGAAGGATCGATTGAAATAGACGGACGGGAAGTATTTAATGAAACAAATTCCCTGCCGCCTGAAAAACGAGGGATCGGCATGGTTTTTCAAGATTACGCGCTGTTTCCGCATATGACAATCCTGAAAAATGTCATGTTCGGCCTGAATAAATGGACGGCGCGCGAGAGGAAAGCACGGGCGCATGAAGTGCTTCAACTGGTCGGCCTGGAGGACTATGCGACTCGGTATCCTGCTCAATTGTCCGGGGGGCAGCAGCAGCGCGTCGCGTTAGCGAGGGCGCTGGCTCCTAAACCGCACGTCGTATTAATGGATGAACCGTTCAGCAATCTCGATGCGGGCTTGAGGGAAAAAATGCGGTATGAAGTGACGGCGATTTTGCGCAAAGCCAACACAACGGCAATTATTGTCACCCACGACCAGAAGGACGCGTTTGCTGTATCCGACCGCGTTGTTGTTATGAAGGATGGCGTCATCCAGCAGATTGCGGCCCCGAAAGAAATGTACCGCTGTCCAAAAAACTGCTTCGTTGCCCAATTCGTTGGCAAAACAAATTTGCTTACCGGTACGATGGACGATGATCTTCGTCATATCCACACGCATATCGGGAAGGTTTCATTACCTCAACAGTGGCAGGAGCGTCTGGAAACGGTAAAGCTTTCAATTCGTCCCGAAGGCTGTCAGCTTACGGATAAAGGGGCATATTGCGGTGCAGTGGAACGGGTGACGTATGGAGGAGAATATCAGGAATTGTATATCCGCCTTCACAATGAACCGCATTTATCTGAAGAGCCGATGCTGATCTATGCTTCGATTGATCAGGATGTGGAAGTCGGAGCGATTGTTTCCTTCGATATTAAACCGGAGCTAGTTGCATTGGTTGAATAAATGATGAAAAAATTAAACTTGAACGTTTTGGAAAAATGGAGACGAAAATTGCGCAATTTTTGGCTGCAACTATGGCGTGGGAATCCTCCCGGACCAATCCTGTTTCTCATCGGCACCATGACAGCGGTGTTGATGAGTGTGCCGATTATTTATGTTGCCTGGGAGGCGCTCAATGCCGGGGCGGATCGCTGGCTGCGGCTTCTCGATGACCGCATCCCGGGGTTGCTGTGGAATACAGGGAAGTTGACTTTCATGGTTTCACTTTTCGCGGTTACCATCGGAGTTTCCTTGGCTTGGTTTGTCAATCGGACCAATTTACCGTTCCGAAAGCAGTGGCAATGGCTGCTCGCCCTGCCGCTTGTTATTCCTCCATATGTCGGTGCGGTTGCCTATATCATTGTAACCGGTCCCCGCGGCTGGCTGTACGACCTTTGGCAAAGTCAGCGGTGGCTGCAGGCGGTTTTCTCAGAATATCCGTTAACGATTTATTCTTTCTGGGGAGTATTCTTTATTTTGACGCTGTTCACGTATCCGTATGTGTTTCTGATAGCGAGCGCGGCGCTGAGAAAAATGAATCGAAATTATGAGGAAGTGGCACGTTCGCAAGGGTTGAACACGGCGCAGATTTTTTGGAAGGTCAATCTGCCGTTTTTAAGGCCGGCCATCGGAGCAGGAGCCATTTTGATCGCCCTTTATGTGTTATCCGATTTTGGCGCCATTGCGATGCTGCGCTATAATACATTCACGGCAGCGATCTACTATCAAATGGGCAGCTATGACACAACGTCCGCAACGGTATTAAGCGTTGTATTGATCGTGCTGACTTTGTCGGTGCTGTGGATCGAAGCGCGGACCAGAAGGAAACAGCAATACTACCAAACAACCAACACTTACCGTGAACCGGAAGTGCTCCCGCTCGGAAAATGGAAATGGCCCGTTTTCTTTTTTGTCGGCATTGTTTTCTTTTTCGCTGTTCTTCTTCCGGTTGTCGTTCTTATTTATTGGTCCGTCATTGGCTGGAAAGCGGGAACGATCGATTTGAATTTTTGGCAGTATGCCTGGAACAGTATCAAGGTTGCCGGATTGGCTTCAGTTTTATCAATGGCGCTTGCTCTGCCGATTATATATATGAAATCGCGTTATCCGTCTGTGCTAACACAAGCGATCGAAAAACTGAGCTATGCAGGATACGCCTTGCCCGGAGTGATCGTGGCAATCGGGATGATCTATGTATACAGTCAGTACTTTACTTTTCTTTATAATACCTATTATTTAATTGCCTTAGCGTTCGTGATCCGGTTTCTGCCGCAGGCGATGAATGCCGGGGAAGCGTCGTTAAGCCTTGTGTCACCGCGGATGGATGAGGCGGCGAGAAGTCTGGGCCATCCGCCGTGGCGCGTGATGATAAACATTATTATTCCGTCGATTCTTCCAGGAATTCTTGCCGGCGGTGCCCTGGTGTTTGTCAGCTCGTTAAAGGAGTTGCCGGCAACGTTGCTGTTGCGTCCCCCGGGATTTGACACGATGGCGGTACGGATATGGGTGGATACGAGGGAAGCAATTTACCATTCAGCAGCACCGGCAGCGCTGTTGATCATACTGATTTCGATTATTCCGTTGAAGTATATGCTGAAAAAATATTAGCGGCGGAGCGCAGGGAATGAAGCAGTGATCGCAGTTTAAGAAAGGATGGTCAGGCAACAAATCCTTTTGCTTGACGAAAGCTTGAAAAAGGGGAGCCGGAGACGAAATCGTTTGTCTTCAGCTCCTTTTTTTGAAGAGTTTCAAATAAGCTTCCAACAGCCCGGAAATTCGGTTGAAAATGTCGTAAGCTTGACAATACTCTTTACAGAGCGTATTCAAAAAGGCAATGGTTCCGTACGATGCGCTCCAATTCCGCTTAAGTGCTGCCCACGTCCTATGGGCAATGGCGGAATTCACCATCCCCAATTCTGCTTAAGTACCACTCACAGCTTCTCAGTGAAGTACAGCTCGTTGCATCGTGTTTGTCAAAAAAGATAAAAAGCGATCTTTTTGAACAACCATTTACAGCAAAAATTGGATCAAGAATAAAAGCAGCAGCAATGCCCCGACGGCAATGGCAATCGTTTGTATCCGTTTTTTATTTTTTGCTTTTTTCTGCCAGCGGTACGGATCAAAGCTAATCTCGTTCGAATTTGCCGCTCTGTTGTAACGGCTGTATGGATTTACCTTGAATAGCACCAGCGGCGCGATGGCGGCGCCGGCAATCAATCCGAATACGTGCCCGAGAATATTAATATTTCCTCGCGGATTCAGGAATGTCATCACGACGCCAATGATAAGAATGGTCAAAATTAATTGAGAATTGCCGCGATCCATCAGCTGTGGCCGGAACAAGACGATATACAGATAAATGCCGAATAGTCCGTAAATGGCCCCGGATGCCCCAAGATGAAGAAGGGTTGGCGAACCAACGAAATAAGTAGCGATATTAGCAAGGACTCCCGCTCCAAGATAAGCGGCGATAAACCTTGTTTTTCCAAGCATCTGTTCCAATGCCGGTCCGAACAGGATGAGGGAAAAGGAATTGAACAGCATGTGCATGAGCGAGCCATGCAGGAAAATCGGGGTCAAAAGCCGCCAGTACTCTCCCATGGTGATATTTAAATTGCTGCCTACTCCAAAGAGATAAATGTTCCGCCCGCCTAAAAGCGGGAAATAATCCATCCAAATGTACAGGATGATATGAATCGCCACCAAGGTTGTCACAACTTTATAATAGCGGATAAATTCGCTGAAGCTTTCTGTACGTAAAAACATGAACCGCGCTCCTTCTGTAGGATGTTCAAATTCCTTTTCATTTTAACATATGATGATAAGTACAGACTAATAATCCTGTATATTAACATGTGATGAAAATGAAGTGCGGAGGTAGTTGCTGCCGTGAAACGATGGCAGACGGGGAAGTATGCATGATAAAATATAACAGGACATAGGAGTGTTAATCGTTAAAGAGTCTGTTCAAAAAGGCAATGGTTCCGCACGATGCCCAATTCCGCCGTTGCCCACGTCCTATGGGCAACGGCGGAATGTCGCCATCCTGACTCTGAGAAAACCACTCACAGCCGGCCTGAAAAGAATGCATCGGCTCCACGCCATTGTCTCTTCCTTTTCTAGTATTGCGCAGTGGCTTATCCAAGTACCATCGCCCGCGATGGCACTATGAGACAACTCGCAGCTTCTCAGTGAAGCCCGGATCGGATCGTTGCATCGTGTTTGTTCAAAAAGATAAAAACCGATCTTTTTGAACAAACACTTAAAGCAAATTTATTGATAGCCTGTCATGGCTAGTCTGCATAATGAAGCGGACAGTCTCATATAGTGTTAGTGCGGATGGGAGGGAATTTTTAAATGTACGTGGTAACAGGTGACGAAATGCGCCAAATTGACCGCTATACCATGGAGAGCATCGGGTTGAAAGAAGAAACGCTAATGGAAAGTGCAGGGCAAAGTTTTTGCCGTCAGTTGATTCCGACGTTGGGAAAAAATGAGCGGATTGTCGTATTGATAGGAACAGGAAATAACGGAGGAGACGGGTTCGTGATCGGCCGCCTTCTTCAGGATGCGGGATACGAAACGGATGTTTGGGTGATACCTCCGGAAGAAAAAATTCACGGGACGGCGAAAACTCATAAACTCATTTATGAGCGATCAGGATATCAATGGGTTTCTTATGCTGCTGGTGCAGCTCACCGATTAGAAAAGCAGCTTCGACAAGCTACTGTCATTATCGACGCCCTTTTAGGGACAGGACTAATAGGAAAACCACGATCCCCTTATCGAGAAGTCATTGACATCGTTAATGCTGCGAAAGGAAGGATTATCTCTGTGGATATTCCCAGCGGGATTCCTTCTAAAGAAGGAAATGATGCGGATATCGCAGGCGTAAAAGCAGACGAAACATATTCGTTTCAGGCTCCGAAACTAAGCGCATTTCGATATCCGGAGGCTGGCTATTACGGCAAGCTTCGCGTTCTTGATATTGGGATTCCGGCAAAAGCTTTTCGAGACCTTTCCATCGTTCGAAAGGTCATTGCGGAGGACGGAGTCAGAGACACGCTTCCCAACCGGGCCCCAAATGCCCATAAAGGTTCTGTGGGCAAGGCGCTGATCATTGGCGGATCCCGCACGATGACAGGCGCCCCTGTGTTATCCACCAATGCCTGCTTGCGGGCCGGGGCAGGGCTAATCACATTGGCTGTTCCGGAGGAGATTCAATCAATCGTTTCCGTGAAGACGACAGAAGCTACTTTTTTTCCGATAGAAAGTGATAACGGAAGCTGGGAACTGGATACTTTTGCAGAAGCATTTCCGCTTCACGGGTTTCAAAGTATCGCCATCGGACCAGGGCTTGGCAGAGCGCAATCCCATCATTATTTTTCTGTTTTCGATCAGTACGAAGGTTCATTGGTGATAGACGCCGACGGATTGTATTATTTGTCGCGGGAACTTGCGGAATGGACAAACGGAAGGAAGGGGGGACCGACGATCATTACTCCTCATCCAGGGGAGATGGCGGCCCTTACCGGCAAAACGATTGCGGAAGTAGAAAAAAATCGTTTTGCCATCTCAAAACAATTTGCCTGCGCTTATCGCATGTATGTGGTATTGAAAGGGCCATATACGATCATTACCACCCCCGAGGGGGTGCAGTGGGTCAATACTACCGGTAAACCATCGTTGGCAAAAGGCGGTTCCGGAGACGTATTGACGGGTATTATCACAGCATTTCTTCTTCAGCATCGGTGTGTTTCTGAAGCGCTCTGCAACGCGGTTCATATCCATGGAAAGCTGGCGGATAAACTGGCGGAAACTCATGACATCATCAGTGTGACTGCTTCCGATTTAGTGGAAAGCCTGCCGGTGGTGCTTCGCTCATACCGTTACCGTTCGTATTGATGATATCCCTCCTTTGTCGTCGAAATGAGACAGAGGGGTTGAGTAAATGAAAAGAATCATTTCCTTACTTGTAGTGTTCGCCGCATTGTGGTTCTTAGCTGCTTGTGGAGAAAAAAGTCAAGAGGATGTCATAGAAGACCTGGATAAAACACTTGATGAATTGACAGGATACAAGGCGGAAGCGGAAATGACTCTTCAAACCGGAGAAGAACCGCAAGTGTATCAAGTGGAGGTATGGTATAAACATCCTTCTTCCTACCGGGTGGCATTAAGCAATGACGAAAACGAACCGAGTCAAATTATCCTGCGGAATGAGGAAGGCGTTTTTGTACTTACGCCTGCATTGAACAAGAGCTTCCGTTTTCAGAGTGACTGGCCGGAAAACAACAGTCAGGTTTACTTGTACGAGTCGTTGATCAATGATATATTGATGGATCCGGAAAGATCTTTTTCTGCTACTGAGGATCACTATGTTTTTCAAACAAATACGAATTACTCCAATAAAAACTTAAATCAGCAGGAAGTGATGTTGAATAAAAAGGATCTCACACCGGCGTCGGTAAAAATTATGGATGTGGATCTGAAAGTGCTTGTGCAATTGGAATTCACCCATTTCGAAATGAATGCCCAGTTTGAAGACGGAGATTTTGATATGGACAGAAACATGACAGGTGCCCAGCTGAATATGAATGTTCCTGCGTTGGCTGAGGAAGAAGAGGAGGAAGCAGAAGCGTTTCCTGTATTATATCCAATGTATGAACCCCAAGGAACCGGCTATCCGAAAGTGGAAGAGGTGGAGACGGAAAACGGCACCCGGGTGATTATCTCCTACGACGGAGAACAGCCATTTACTCTCATTCAGCAGAAAAGCCAGTTTGTGGAAGCATCCACACCGATGGATGTTTCACAGGGAGACCCGGTGGATCTTGGCTTTACTTACGGAGCAATGATGAAGGACGGGGACACGACCTCCATTTCCTGGACATATAACGGAACAGATTTCTTCCTTACATCAAAGGATTTGAGTCAGGAGGATATGATTGCCATCGCCACAAGCGTTTACGGAACAGAGGAAAAATAGGCTGCCAGGCAGCTGTCAAACGCATTGCTTGCCGATTTATTCAGTTGAGGATGATTCCTATTACACGGGAGTTTTCCGCCGGTATTGTTGAACCTTGCTTGAAGAAGGAAAACGGCGGCGGAAATTCCCGTTTCTTTTAGAGCTTTATGGGCGTGCGCAAACAGGCAATGATTCCGCTCGATGCGCCCCACTTCCGCCTAAGTACCGCCCACGTCCTGCATCTGCGGTTACTGGATGCAAATTGACTCGACGAAGCCATTTGTGAGCAACGGCGGAATGTCGCTATCCTGGCTCTGAGAACCGCACTCATAGCCGGCATTAAAAGAATGCATCGGCCCCACTCATTGTCTGTTCCACTGCTAGTAGAACGCCGACGTCGATCCAAGTGTCATCGCTCGCGATGACACGATGAGACAGCTCCGGCATTTCAATGAAGTACGGCTCGTTGTTTAGTGTTTGTTCAAAAAAGGCATTGTTTCCCGCTCTTTTGGAACAACCTTTTTGGAGAGCATTACTCCAGCGTAAATCACATCGCCACCGCGGTTGTACAGTAGAGCAGAAACGGTGCTGCTGAACGGCTGCGTAGAATGTTTTAGGTTGCAGAATAATAATATCGTTTGACACGCTGTTGAAACGTGTCAATAATGAAATAAACGAGGATCAGATGCTGGAAGTAGGGATACACATGCATGATAGTACAGGAGATTTATTTTACAGGGATACATGGGTGGAAGTGGACTTGGATGCCATCGAAGCGAATGTTCGGCAATTGAAGAAGCTGCTGCCCTCCAATGTACAAGTGATGGCAGTCGTTAAAGCGAACGGATACGGGCACGGGGCGGTGCAAGTTGCAGAAGCGGCAATGGAAGCCGGAGCTGATATGCTTGGAGTGGCTCTTTTAGATGAGGCATTGGCATTGAGGAAAGCGGGGATAGTCGCTCCTATTCTTGTATTGGGTTATGTCCGTCCGGAAAATGCCGATCTCGCAGCAGAAAACAACATTGCTGTTACTGTCTTTCAACGAGAGTGGCTGGAAAAAGCAGCAGCAGCGACGAAAAGTCAGCAAAAAATAACGTGTCATATAAAAATAGATACAGGAATGGGACGTCTTGGTATAAGAACAGCGGAGGAAGGGAAAGCTTTAGTTAATCTATTGAAAAAATATCCATTCTTTGAAGTCCAAGGTATTTTTACTCACTTTGCAACAGCTGACGAGCTTAACACATCCTATCAGGAAAACCAGCAAAAATTGTTTGCGGCTGCTGTTGCCGAGATCGAGCGACTGCTTGAGAAAGAAATTCCTGTAAAGCATTGCAGCAACAGCGCTGCGGCATTACGTTTTTCCGATCAGTACTATAATCTTATCCGCTTCGGTATTTCCATGTATGGACTATCACCATCCAGGGAAATAAAACCGCTGTTGCCGTTTCCTTTACAGGAGGCTTTTTCGCTTCACAGTAAAATTACTCGCGTAAAACAAATGCCGGAAGGTGCCGGTATCAGTTACGGAGCAACTTACAAAACCAGCGAAGAGGAATGGATTGGCACAATACCGATCGGCTACGCCGATGGCTGGATTCGGGCGAACAGCGGCGGTGAAGTATTGGTTAAGGGGAAGAAAGCAACGATCGTCGGCAGGATTTGTATGGATCAACTGATGATTACATTGCCGGAAAAAGTAGATGTGGGAACGGTTGTCACCCTGATAGGGAAGCAAGGTTCCGTCCGCATCTCCATGGATGACGTGGCAGCGCGTCTGAACACAATTAACTATGAAATCCCATGCACGATAACTGCAAGGGTACCGAGAGTTTATCGGAAAAATGGTAAAGTTATTGACTGTGAAAACAACGTATTTCCAAGTTAGTTTCCGGTGCAAAAAAAGTCGAATTTTTTATTTTTCGCATTAAAACGAAGCTTCGCGGCGGAACAGCATTCGTCGTAACAGTTGACCACCCATGGAGGCGTGAATCGGCAGCGCCTTAAGATTGCCGCCGAAACGGTAGCTGGAAGAACAAAAGTTACTTTGCATTCCGCCCACTCAGGTGATATGATAATATAGGAAAATAAAACATCCTCTTTAAGAGCATGTATTTGTTCAAAAAGATAAAAGGCGATCTTTTTGAACAAATACTTGAAGAGGCGAGAATAAAAATGGTTGATGTTGCGCTGGAGGTGTTTTTGTGTCTACAGAAAACACAAAAAAGATTATGGTGAGTTTACCACAAGATTTAGTAAATGAATTGGATGGTTTACAAGAACAACAAAATGTTAACCGAAGTGAGATTATTCACCAAGCTACCAGAATGTATCTGCAGGAACAGAAGAAACAACAAATCCGTGAGACGATGCAACAAGGGTATATGGAAATGGCTAAAATAAATCTTAACATTGCGACCGAAGCCTTTCTTGCTGAGGAGGAAGCAGAGCACACGTTGGATCGCCTGGTTAGCGGGGTGTAAAGGATTGATTGTAAAACGCGGTGATGTTTATTTTGCAGACCTTTCACCCGTTGTTGGATCCGAGCAAGGTGGGATTCGTCCCGTGTTGATTATTCAGAATGATATTGGAAATCGTTTCAGTCCAACTGTCATTGTTGCAGCGATTACTGCACAAATTCAAAAGGCAAAATTGCCTACTCATGTTGAAATCAATGCGAAAAGATACGGGTTTGATCGAGATTCAGTGATATTGCTTGAACAAGTTCGTACGATTGATAAACAACGATTGACGGATAAAATTACACATTTGGACGACGATATGATGGCGAGAGTCAACGATGCCTTAAGAATCAGTTTAGGATTGGTTGATTTTTGAGTCGTATTGACTATCATAACGATAAAGTTGCTATTGCGGTAGCAGCTTTTTTTGTTGCGCTGCTTTTGCCCCGGATGGAGGTAATCTATTGGTGGGGAAATTCCGATCTGCGAAGACAGAAGTAGCGCAAGGGATTTACGTTAACATAGAATTTGAAAGAAGTAAGCGGCAAACCTCCTGGTCTAAGGAATATGAACTTTAGTTGTGGAAAGGAGTCGTTGGGTGATCTTGCAAACAAAGTGAAGCCCATTCTTTCGAAGGTGAAGCATAGTAGTAGATGTAGGTAGATGGAAAGGAAAGATTGTAGGGCTCAAAAGTGTAAACAATCTTTGTAATCTAATTCTATTAATTCAATATACAATTTCTGGTTTTTGATCTATAAAGAAGATGAATTACTACTCTATTAGAAAAGGTGATGACTTATGAAATGGTTGGTTGCCGGATGGATGGTGCTTTGCTTATTCATTGCAGGAGTAGGAGAGGCAGTAGCTGAAGATAATATTTCACCAGAAGAGTTAGCAAAAATTGTTGTTGAACAAAAGATAGAGGAACGTATCGAATTTGGTTTTCATGAGTTTGAAGGTTTGAGTGTTGGATTGATGATTCCTTTATTTGACATCGGAGAAGAAGCTACATATTATCTAGTAGAATTACATCATAAAGACGGAGAACTTGGCGGGTATATGATCGTGGATGTTAGTGATTCAAATTTTGTTTTTATCACAGAATTTGCGGCGGGGGATGTTCACCCTTATCAAGATATTTCATCATCGGATCCCTATTATTTTGGTCATGGAAATTACGCCTATGAAGAAAATGAGATCCTTATTGATATGCGAACGGAACAGCCTTTAAATAAAGAAGAAATTACCTTCCTTAAAAAAGAAAAAAAGCTGAAAGAAGAAAAGTCGAAGGAAGACTATGAAGAAGATGTAGGAGATCTATTTGCCCCTCAAACTATAATAAGCAGGACTTATTATTATATTTCTGGAGTAGGAGATCCACAACAATCAGACTCAGGGAAAAGCGAGTTTTGTGCCCCAACAGCCGGTGCCAATGTAATGATGTACTGGAAAAATAACGGTTATTCAAAACTTGCGTCTAGTACCAACTGGAAACCTGTAGAAAATCGTTTAGGAACTTTAATGAAATGGGATTCAAAGACTGGAACAAAGATTTCAAATATTGCTCCTGGTGAAAGAAGTTATATTAAAGAAAAGGGTTATAAAAACTTTAGTGTGTCAACTGTAAATAGCCCTGCATTTTCCAAATTAGAAACACAGACAAAAAACAAAAGACCTCCTATCTTAGTCTTAAAAGGATACAATTATAATGGAAATCATGCTGTAGTACTTGTAGGAACAGAAAAGTATCATGAAAAACTAGGTAGCAAATATACATGGTATTATAATATAGTTGTCAGGGATCAGTGGAAGTCGACGCCAAAAGATGTGTGGTTCAACTTTGGGAGAGGAGACGGTTCTGTCTCACACATGATTTCTGTCATTCCTTAAAAAAGTGAGGGGTAGAGGATGAAAAAGTCGTGGCTTATCTTTGTTCTTGTATTGCTGGCAGGATGCAACGGAACAGCGCCTGAAGATTCTTTAGCAGACGCAAAAGAGACACATCTAGCTTTCATTGAAGGGTTTGGCTGGCATGTAAAAGAATATCAAGGGGAACGGAAGCATGTGGAAGGAACTTTTGGTTATGTGACAGAAGCTCCGGAGTATGCACATGACACGCTGGATTTAGAGCCGTACATCAATGAAATAACCTATTCATACTCCTATTTATTAGCGGAGGAATATCCGAAAGGGGAATCACTCTTTGCAACTATTTATGAGCATGACGGAGAAATCATTGGCGGAGAATTAATACAAGGAGAAACGACACCAGGAAGAGGATCCCTTAACCGGCCTGAGATTCCGAAACTTCCTGATTCGTAAGCAGTATGGCAATGACAACGTATTCCGCCTTCCGCATAAAAATGTCATCATTTTGTCAGGGACCTGGGGTGTGAACTTTTGTTCACACCCCAGGTCCCTGTTCTTAGCAGGAATGTCGGCTGGCAAAAGCGAATCTTCATAAATAAATGTGGTTCAAAAAGGAGGCCATCACAGCGGAGAACGCTAGGGTTGAGGTTCGCAGGGGCTGTTTCCCGGACTTTTTCAACATTCTCTTTAAGAAACGATGCTGACGGCTATTCGATGGCTGTGACAGGAGGTGTCATCTAATGGAGAAAACAAAGCTTTCCATGTATCGATCGTATAGAAAATTGCTGCACAATTATTTAGGAAGTAATCGTGAAGAAGCGTTGCACTGCGCCCGACAATGGAGTAAAAAAATGATTGATCAGGACATGTCGCCGGAAGAGATGGTCAGCCTTCATGTGGCAGTTTTCAAAGAACTGGTTGCAGAGCTGCCGATGGAGACAATTGATTCGTTCGATTTATTGCTAGAGGTGATGAACGGATACGGCCGAGCGCATCGGGAGCATTTAAACTTAAGAGATCGACAGAGGCAGCTTGATGCGGAGCTGGAAATAGCCGCGCGGATGCAAAAATCACTCCTGCAGGAAAATAAACTGAACGTAAAGGGAGTAGACTTTGGTGTCATAAGTGTTCCCGCCGGAATAATGAGCGGGGACTACTATCATTATGATATCGATGATCATGGACATATTGGGGTTGCGGTTGCTGACGTCATCGGAAAAGGGATTCCTGCCGCCATGTGCATGTCGATGATTAAATATGCAATGGACATGCTGCCGGCACAACGCTTGCGGCCGGGGACAATTTTACAGAATTTAAACAGAGTTGTAGCGCGCAATATCGATGACGACATGTTTATTACGATGACATACGGCTCCTACAATCCGGAATGTCACCACTTTTGTTTTGCCAGCGCCGGTCATGAGCCGGGATTTATATATAGCGCAAACACAGATATGTTTCACGATATGGAGACAAAAGGTATCGTTTTAGGCGTTTCTCCAAACGTAGCTTATCAAGAATACACTATATCGTTGCGGCATAAAGGAGATTTTATCGTACTTTTGTCCGACGGGGTGACAGAAACGAGAATTAATGGACAATTCCTGGAACGAAACCATATCATTCAATTAATTCGAAAGTATATACATTTACCTGCACAGACGATAGTGGAGCAAGTGCACAGTGAGATGGAAAAAATCCAGGGCTTTCAACGGAACGATGATTTTACCTTAATGATTTTACGCAGAAATGTTTAAATCCCTTTGCGAAAGGGTACTTGTAGAACGTGTTCAAACATAATGAAATAACCGGTGGGAGGAAAAAATGAATTTATCAGTAAATGTTCAAGAGGAGCAAGGGACTGCAGTTGTTTATTTAGCAGGAGAAGTGGATGTGTATACTGCTCCCGCGCTGAAAGAAACGCTGCTGCCGCTGACTGAACAATCGTCCACGACAGTCATTGTAAATTTGTCGGACGTTACCTATATTGACAGCACAGGTTTGGGAATTTTTATCGGGGCACTGAAATCGTCCGGTAAAGCAGGAAGCAAGTTGAAAATCACCGGAGCAAATGTCAGGGTGAAACGATTGTTCACAATAACCGGTTTAAACGAAGTGCTGGATATTGAGGAAGATCAAAGGGAGGAAGTATAAGCATGACCCGGATATCTGATTTTATTGAAATGAAAATCCCGGCAAAACCGGAATATGTAGGTGTCGTCCGGCTTACTGTATCCGGTATTGCCAATCGGCTTGGGTACACGTACGACGATATTGAAGACATTAAAATTTCCGTGGCCGAAGCGTGTACCAATGTTGTCAATCACGCATATAAAGAAAGCAGTAAAGAACCGGTAATATTAATCACTTGCGGTATTTTTGCCGACCGAATGGAAGTTAGTGTGACTGATCAAGGAGGAGCTGTTGATGTCAATTCATTAAAAAACGGGGAATGTCCCGTTCAGCCTGATATGGTCATCGAGGAGTTGAGGGAAGGAGGGCTCGGGCTGTTCTTAATTGAAACATTGATGGACAAAGTGGAAATCAGTGGGGATTCAGGCGTCATGATTGTCATGACAAAGTTCCTTCAAAGAGACGGGGTGGGACAGGATGACAACAGAATCTCAACAGAGCTGCCAAAGCAATAAAGAAGATATTCTCCGGTGGGTGGAAGAGTTCCAAAAAAGTGGAGATGAAGATTTGCAGACAAAGCTAGTGTTAGAATTCGAAAGCCTTGTTCATGCACTTGCCAGAAAATTTTCCAAAGGGCAGCAGCATGAAGAGGATTTGATTCAAGTAGGAATGATCGGACTTCTTGCTGCTTTCCGCCGATTTGATCCATCGATGGGAAAGAGTTTTGAATCCTTTGCCGTCCCGACGATTATCGGGGAAATTAAACGGTTCATCCGGGATAAAACTTGGAGTGTACATGTACCGAGAAGAATTAAGGAACTGGGGCCGAAGATCAATCATGCAGTAGAAGTGTTAACTTTAGAATACCAGCGTTCGCCGCGGGTGGAGGAGCTTGCCGCTTACTTGGAAGTATCGGAAGAGGAAATACTGGAGACGATGGAGATGGGCAAAAGCTATCAAGCCTTGTCTGTGGACCGCTCCATTGAAGCGGATGAGGAAGGGAGCTCTGTTACCCTTTTAGACCTCGTTGGATTGGAAGAAAAAGGATATGAACAAACGAATCGACAACTGTTGCTGCAAAAAGCCTTTAACGTTTTAACAGAAAGAGAAAAGCAAATTCTCCAGCTCACTTACTTTGAAAACTTAAGTCAAAAGGAAACCGGTGAAAAGCTGGGTATTTCCCAAATGCATGTTTCCCGCTTGCAGCGGCGCGCCCTGCAAAAATTAAGAGACGCCATCCGAATGGAGCCGACGGAGTGCCTGTGATGATGTTAACCGACCGCAACCATTGACCGCAAAAATAACAGCTAGTATAGGCGGCCTGATGACTGCCGTAGCAAAATTGCGCCGGTGGATGGCGTCTAATGATTTAGCTGGTGAACAGGAGATACGATTCACAGAGATAAGATGATTTTTTTCTGTGCAAAAAGCCCGATTTTTCACCTTTTGTTCTTGACAGTGGCAAAGCATTCATCCGAAGTTTTGCCAGCAGAGATTTTCATTTTTCTTGGATCAGCCGGGAGCTCTTGTGCTTCAGTTGTGAGACGAACCAGCTTTGGAAAAGGCTGGCTTAATGGAAATGCTCAAAAACTTGCCTTTGTTGACAAATCAATTTGATAGAAAACTTCCACTTTTCCTGATCTCCCGATGATTGTTATTAGGGGTTTATTGTATGTTTCGGGAAGAATAAAGTATAATCAAAAGCGAGATTGAAAGTGGAGGTTTTACAAAAGATGGAATGGTCAGAACAGCAACAATTTATCCTTGAACAAATAACGAAGGAACTCCAACTGAAACAGGAGCGCGTCAAAAGTGTTATCCAGCTTTCTGAAGACGGAAACACGGTTCCATTTATCGCGCGCTACCGAAAAGAACTGACCGGCGGGCTTGATGAAGAACAAATTCGCAATATTTTAGAAGCATGGAGCTACGGGCTAAACTTAGCCGCAAGAAAAGAAGAAGTGTTAAGAATTATTGCAGAGCAGGAAAAGCTTACACCGGAGTTGCAACAAAGTATTGAAAGCGCAACGAAGCTTCAGGAAGTGGAGGATCTCTATCGCCCTTACAAGCAAAAGCGCCGGACAAAAGCGACCGTTGCAAAGGAAAAAGGGCTTGAGCCGCTGGCGCAATGGATGTTCTCACTTCCGGCAACGGGATCCGTGCAGCTTGAGGCAGAAAAATATCTTAATGAGGAACAGGAAATACATATCGCCGAAGCGGCGATTCAAGGGGCGCAGGATATCATCAGTGAATATTTATCAGATGACGCGGAAATTCGCAAACAAGTTCGCCTTATGACATTTAATGAAGGTAAAATCACGTCGGAGAAAAAAGCAAAGTCAGAAGATGAAAAAGCGATTTTCGAAATGTACTACGACTATTCGGAGGAAGTAAAACGAATTGTCCCTCACCGCGTCCTGGCGCTGAATCGCGGTGAAAAGGAAGGTGTGCTAAAAGTAGCGATTGTCCCTCCGCGAGACAGAATATTGACGTGGTTGGAAAAATATTTGTTAAAAGGAAAGCAAACCGTAGCGAAACAGGAACTGCTGGCCGCTGTTGAAGACGGCTACAAGCGGTTAATCGAGCCTGCCATTGAGCGGGAAATTCGCAACGAAGTAACAGAAAAAGCAGAAGAGCAGGCAATTCATATTTTTTCCGAGAATTTACGAAATCTTTTGCTGCAGCCTCCTTTGAAGGACAAAATCATTCTTGGCGTGGACCCGGCGTACCGCACAGGTTGTAAGCTGGCCGTCGTTGATGAAACCGGAAAAATGCTGGCGATTGATGTCATTTATCCGACACCGCCGAAAAATCAAGTGAAAGAAGCAAAGGAGAAGGTCAAAAAGTTTATTGACCAGTTTAACATCGAAATGATTGCCATTGGCAATGGAACCGCATCCCGTGAAACAGAACAGTTCATCGTCGATGTGATTAAAGAACTGGATAAGGAATTATTTTACCTCATCGTCAATGAAGCGGGGGCAAGTGTGTATTCCGCATCCAAGCTGGCAAAAGAAGAGTTTCCGGATCTGCAGGTCGAAGAAAGAAGCGCGGTGTCCATCGCCCGGCGAATTCAAGATCCGCTGGCAGAGCTTGTGAAAATAGATCCCAAATCCGTCGGCGTTGGACAGTATCAGCATGATGTCACCCAGTCGAAATTAAATGACTCCCTTACCTTTGTTGTTGAAACAGTCGTCAACAAAGTCGGAGTAAATGTAAACACTGCCTCCTCTTCCCTTTTACAATATGTTGCCGGCTTATCCAAAACCGTTGCAAACAATATCGTGAAAAGGCGGGAGGAGGAAGGAAAATATCGTAATCGAAGTCAATTAAAAAAAGTTCCGCGTCTGGGAGCGAAAACGTACGAGCAGTGCATCGGGTTTTTGCGGATAATCGATGGCGACCAGCCTCTTGATCGGACATCGATCCATCCCGAAAGCTATCCTGTAACAAAGGAAATTTTAGCTTATTTGCATCTCAACGCCAATGAGCTTGGCAAGGAAACCGTCAAAGAAAAAATTGCTGAAGTGCAGGTAGAAGAACTGGCTGAAAACTTCGGAATCGGTGTACCAACGCTGAAGGATATTTTGGATGCTTTGAGCAGGCCGGGGCGGGATCCGCGCGACGATGTGCCGAAGCCGATCTTGAAAACTGACGTCTTATCAATGGAGGATCTTTCTCCAGGGATGGAGCTGCAAGGAACGGTACGTAACGTTGTCGACTTCGGAGCCTTTGTCGACATCGGAGTGAAGCAGGATGGCCTTGTTCACATATCCAAATTAGCGAACCGTTATGTCAAGCACCCAATGGAGGTTGTATCTGTCGGTGATGTAGTAACAGTCTGGGTCGATGATATCGACTTGAAAAAAGGCAGAATCGCCCTGACAATGCTTCAGCCGGAAAAACAAATCGTGTCTCCTTAACCTGGGTGATCAGATGTCAGGTCAATTAAAGTGATAGTTCAAAAAAACATCCATTGCATTAGAGGGGTCTCAAATCCGAGCCCCCTTCACTTATTGAAAAAAGTCATGTTAAATTTTATATGAAGAAACAGGTAAAGTTTTCTTATAATAAAACCAGCATTGGTTCAAAAGGCGAACCCGTGATAAATCTTTTCGGTGATAGGCTTCCTGTAGCTGCCTCTGAAGCCATGAAGGCATAAGATTCCCTCCCTTCGGTACATATAAGAGGATGTTCAATAAACATTTAAACACAGCCCGTGAACGCGACATTAAGTTGACCATCGGTTTGTCAAAACCACTGTTTCTAAAAAACCATTTACTTCTGTTTGTCCTGTTTTTATGTTAAGTTAATAAACAATCGGTTATTAGTCATCATATGTAATAATGGTCGTCTTTGTTATCTTTGCTGTAAAATGAACGGGAATAATACTTGTATTTTACTGAAACAGGAGTAACGGATGGATAATGATCAATTGCAAAAGTTAGTGGAATCAATATCACTGGAGTATTTCCAAAAACCATTTCTACACAAAGCTTTTTTTAATTTCCGCTTACGTACTACCGGAGGAAGGTACTCCCTGCAGTCTCATAACATTGAAATTAATCCGAAGCATCTTGAGTATTTCGGGGATGACGAATTAATAAAAATAATTAAGCATGAATTGTGCCATTATCATTTGCATTTAGAAGGAAAAGGGTACCAGCACAAAGATCGGGAATTCAAGCATTTGCTGAAGGTAGTTGGCGGAGCAAGATTTTGTCAAACTATTCCGGGATCACGGCAACCTTTGAAAAAGCTTCACTTATATCAATGTAAAAATTGTGGAATACAATTTAAGCGGAAAAGACAGTTCGATGTTTCAAAATACGTTTGCGGAAAGTGTAAAGGAAGGATAAAAAAGGTAAAAACATTCTCCGGATAAAATATTGACTCGTGAAATGGGCTGTGTTAAATTATAAAAGTCGCCGAAAAACAAAAACACCTTGACATCACAAGGCATGTTGGCTAAAATAAGAAAAGTCACTGTATTCGAGACAATCTATATTCCACAGTAGCTCAGTTGGTAGAGCAATCGGCTGTTAACCGATCGGTCGTAGGTTCGAGTCCTACCTGTGGAGCCATTTTTTTGGAGAAGTACTCAAGTGGCTGAAGAGGCGCCCCTGCTAAGGGTGTAGGTCGTGTAAGCGGCGCGAGGGTTCAAATCCCTCCTTCTCCGCCAGAATAATCGGCCCGTTGGTCAAGTGGTTAAGACACCGCCCTTTCACGGCGGTAACACGGGTTCGAATCCCGTACGGGTCACCATTTTATAAATTAGAATCTGGAAGTAAGAGGGAAGATTTCTTCATTCCCTTGAATTTCTAACATCCAATGGTTATTTAGTATTACATTTGAAGGGGCATTATTTCGGAAGTAATATCATGAGTTTATCTAACTTTTAACCACCTGTCTCTAACTTCTAATACGGAGGATTAGCTCAGCTGGGAGAGCACCTGCCTTACAAGCAGGGGGTCGGCGGTTCGAGCCCGTCATCCTCCACCATTAAACCAACGCTTCGTTTATGTGGCGTTTGTTTATTTGGAAAATATGTGGTTCCGTGGTGTAGCGGTTAACATGCCTGCCTGTCACGCAGGAGATCGCGGGTTCGATTCCCGTCGGGACCGCCACTAACAAGTTAATCTTTATTTAATAGTGCGGGTGTGGCGGAACTGGCAGACGCGCTAGACTTAGGATCTAGTGCCTTCGGGCGTGGGGGTTCGACTCCCTCCACCCGCACCAAAAAATGTAACGTCATTTACCAAAAATATCATGGAATAACATATTGACAACGGACTTATAATGTTGTATTATTGGATTCCTCGCTTAAAAATCTTTTTCTACTGCGGTCGTGGCGGAATGGCAGACGCGCTAGGTTGAGGGCCTAGTGGGGGCAACCCCGTGGAAGTTCGACTCTTCTCGACCGCACCATTACTCCTTTACAGTTTTCTTGATACAAGTAAGATAGAAAACGTAAATCAGCATCATTAATGATGCGCCCGTAGCTCAATTGGATAGAGCGTTTGACTACGGATCAAAAGGTTAGGGGTTCGACTCCTCTCGGGCGCGCCATTAAAAACATCTTTATTAAGTGTTTGTTCCTTTTTATAACGGGAAGTGGCTCAGCTTGGTAGAGCACCTGGTTTGGGACCAGGGGGTCGCAGGTTCAAATCCTGTCTTCCCGACCATTTTAATAAGCGGGTGTAGTTTAGTGGTAAAACCTCAGCCACGAGCGATGCATCTCTGAATGAACTGCGAGTTGTCTCGACGGATCCACATCGCAGATAAACTAGCAGAGGAAGAGACATGGAAAGAAGGAAGGCGCTTAAAAAGAGGGAGAATAAATGTATGATTTAATAACGATATTTTAATAAGCGGGTGTAGTTTAGTGGTAAAACCTCAGCCTTCCAAGCTGATGTCGTGAGTTCGATTCTCATCACCCGCTCCAAAAATTACCTCTTGCATTAAGTAATTATTGATGATATAGTTACAAATGTTGCTTGAGGGCCTGTAGCTCAGCTGGTTAGAGCGCACGCCTGATAAGCGTGAGGTCGATGGTTCAAGTCCATTCAGGCCCACCATACAATTGACCTTTGAAAACTAAACAAAAACCAAGCGAAGTGGGATATGAAAATATCCCGTCAATGAAAAAACAGCCAACATTTGGCTTGATGTCAGAGACATCGACCTTCGATGATAACATGGTTATCATACTTTATCGGAGAGTTTGATCCTGGCTCAGGACGAACGCTGGCGGCGTGCCTAATACATGCAAGTCGAG
>NZ_FNPI01000014.1 GCF_900107275.1 Evansella caseinilytica
TCCCAATCGTTATATACTTATTCTAACAATAAAAAACTAAACTGCGTAGTAAGAGCCGTACGCTCTCTTACTTACACAGTTTAGTTTACACTCCCGGTCACGTCAGACCGGTTGGAAAACCAGCAATTCTTAATGATTTCCCTGCTGTTATTGTTTTGAACTTTTTGTATGCGTTGTGCTCCCCTTTGTCCCAACCGTCTTAATTCCTCCCTTTTCAAGAACAATTGAACTCGAGATTGCTTTTCTTTTTCCGTTCCGATTCTGATGCTTTCGGGACACTTCGACGCCCTTGCTCGCTTCTTCCGGCCCGATTACGGCGCTTTCGGGACACTTCGACGCTCGAGCTCGTCTCTTCCGGCCCGATTCCAATTCCTTGCTCACCAAATATTTGCTCAATTTGATTTTTTCCGTACAGTTCCATTCCCATTCTGATTATTTGCAGACCCTTGAGGCAGTTGAAACTATGTGTGATAGTTCCAAAAGATTAATTTTGAACTTTTGAAACTATCACTATGCAAGGAATGATACATTTTTTCTAGTAGAGATTCAAAAAGGATGGGAAACGCAACCGATCGAGTCGCCACTACGCTTTCTCTCCTTGCCCACTCACACTTTCTGTTGCGAACTGCCGTGCCCAGAACTTCCTTGTCCAGTTTTTCCCATCGACGTTTGACCAGCCATAAAAGGTATTCCCCTCGTACAGCATCCCCCTCCTTCCGAACACCTTCGAACGCTATCGAACACCAATTATCCAACCAACACGAAACAGTTAATTTTTTACCGCTGTTTCTTTCAGCAGCTCTGAAATCCGCATTGGCGTGTTTTCTTTACAGGATCGCCAGACACCTTCCCCGACGGCAATGGAATAAGCGCCCGCTTCCGCACCTGCCAATATCTCGTATGAACATTCCGAATCCACCCCTAAAAACAAATCTTCCTGCAACAGCGGATCTCCCCCGCCGTGGGTGCCTTCGTTTTGAACGACATGAATGACTTCCTTTGAGCCGAACAGCGGAAAATAATCGATCGTTTGCTCAGGGATCGGGAAAGGGACACGGCTTGGTTCGTGGTATTCCGTTGTTTCAATTCTTCCCTTTGTCCCGTTGATCGCCAACCGGTATCCTTCATAAGGTAAAGAAAAATTGATGGAATAGCTTAAAAAAGCGCCTCTGTCATACTTTACCGTTGCCACGTACGTATCCTCAATCTCAATTTCATGGTCAAAAATACAGGCATCCGGACGGTAGTTTGTATAATGCTCGTGAGAATCATCAATATTTTTTCCTTTAATATGATCGTCCTTTACATCCATGACATGTCTCCGGTTTGACCACCGCATGTAATATGGACACTTATTTTTTTCTTCACAGGTACCGCAATAACGATTATCTTCCGGACCAGGATTCAGCTCGCCGTCCTTGCCATAATAATTCAGCGCTCCGTAAGCAAACACTTCCACCGGCTTTTGATCAAGCCACCAGTTGACCAAGTCAAAATGGTGTGTAGATTTATGAATCGACAGCCCGCCGGAGTATTTTCTCATCCGATTCCAGCGTTTGAAGTAGCTCGCCCCATGATACGTATCAATATACCAATTCAAATCAACCGACGTCACTCTCCCGATTTTTCCATCTAAGATGAGCTCTTTTATTTTCCGGTGAAAAGCATTGTAACGATAATTAAACGCGACGATCACTTCCCCGTTGCTGCTTTCCTCTGCCGCCAACACTTTTTTCGCGTCGGCTGCCGTTGTCACCATCGGCTTTTCCGAAATCACGGTTAAATCCAACGCCAGACCTCGCAGGATATAATCCACATGCGTGTCATCCCTGCTCGTCACGATCACCGTATTCGCCTTTGTTTCATCAACCATTTTTTCAAATTCCTCCGGCGGATACACCGGAACATGAGCCAGCTCCGGATATTTTCCCTTGCAGATATCACACCGTTTCCGATCATTATCAAGCAATGCCACAATTTCATTTTCTTTTGAAAAATAACGCAATACCGGCTCAATAAACATTCCCATCGCCCGGTTGCTTACTCCGCAGACAACGATACGTTTCATACTAAAGATCCCCTCCTGAAAATTCCCTTGTAGTGTTTATTAAAAAAGATCGCCTTTTATCTTTTTGAACAAATACGATGCAATGGGTGAAGCCGGTGCATTCTTTTCAAACCGGCTAGGAGTGGTTTTCTCGTAGCCGGTGCATCGAGCGGAGCCATTGCCTTTTTGAACATCCTCTTGTAGTGTTTGATTAAAAAGATCTCCTTTTATCTTTTTGAACATGGTTTTGTATAAATTTATTCTCTGCCTTCTCACACTGACCAGGATGTTCGGACATGCTGTTGAACTTGGTTTGGCCGTGATTGCCAGGCGTCCTGTTAATAAAATAGTGTTGTAACAACGTTGTTATTCTAGCGTTAAAAAACTCTGTCACAAAAGATCAATCATCCTCCTCTTCCGTCTTTATGATTTTTTCCTGCTTACCGGCAGCAGGCATCCCCATAAGTATCCTGCCGAAAAAAGAGGCCAACAGCTGCTGAAACAAAGTGCCGATGACAACTGGAAGGGCCACAGCCGGTGGAAAATAAACGACAGCAATGGCAGAGCCGACCCCGATATTTCTCATTCCGGATAAATAAAGTAAACTGACCCTGTCCGCCGCATTCAACCGAAGCAGCTTGCCGCTGAAATGACCGAGGAGATACCCGGTGCAGGCAATGAAAAATACGACGGTGGTCACCCCGAACACTTGTTTATTCATATTTAAAATAAACGGCGCGACAACGGAGCCGTTGATAATAATAACAAAGAGCAAAGCGAGCTTTGCCAGCGGCGAAAAAACAACTTGGCACCTCGTCATCTTGCCGCTCGTCATGCGGTTTGCTGCTATCCCTAAGACAGACGGAAAAGCAATCATCCAAAATAAACCGTTCATCACCTGAGCGGTATCAAGCGCTACCGATTGGCGAAAGAAAACGACCAGCGTCGCCGGGACAAAAAGCGATGCCAGCAATGTATTCAAAATAACAGTGGAAAGAGCCAGCGAAACATTGCCGTGATATATTGTAATCCAGAGAATACTTGCAACCGCTGTCGGAATCGAAAACGCCAGAACCAGCCCAATCACAATCCATTGCTCTGATGGGAACAGCCATTTTCCGGCAGCAAACGCAATCACCGGAATGATGCCTTGAATAATAATGATTGCGGTGAAGATCGGTAGCGGATGCCTCAAGGCTTCTCCGATTTTTCTCAGTGTAATCGACAGACTGCTTGAAAACGTAATAAAGGCAAACATCCACGGCACCAAATAGGAATGCGGCTTAAAAAAGTCTGCATAGATAATACCGATTGTCAGGCTTATCGGAGTTAGCAGTGGCATCCAGCGTTCGATGAAACGATTCATTATCCGTAGCATGCTTCTCACCCTACATTCTAAAATGCTTTTCCTCTCATTTAAAAGCCTCTCCGGTTTCCGGGAGCTTCCCGTCAGCAGCAAATTTCTTCTTCAGCATCCTTGCCAGTTCGTCATCCTCCAGAACTGCACGATGGGTGTTCTCCAGATAAATATACTTTTCTGTTTCCGGCATTAAATACTGTTTATACCAGAGGAAAAAATCAGGACTGTCGCCGAACATCCGGATGAACCGTCTTAATGTATCCACATTGTCGACAGTGCTTTTGATATTTGTCAAAACATCCAGCCGATAAAAATTCTTCCATTTGCCGTGCTCCGAACGTGTCAACGCCTCAAGGCCTTCGCGGTAATCCCAATGCGCTTGGGAAGCATGGACGAATGCCAGCGGGTACTTTTCTTCCTTGAAGGCAAAATACGCCTGGCAAAGATTTACCGCCCCGCGGCAGCCCGTGTCATGGAGCTCTATAGCGAAAAGAAACTGATCATAAAACCTGATTTTGTCTTCCTCACTTAACAGCTCCATTACTTCCTGACCGCGTTTTTTCAGCCTCGACCACCGCCGGGAACCGGCGGCGCACTTCTGTTGATACCACCGCACCTGATCAGCGAAGGAGACGTTTCCTGTTGCCCAAATTAATTGTTCATTTGTCTGATCGACTTTCCCCGTCAGCCAGTGACTGATGATTTTTCGCGCAGGATGATGATAAAACTCCTCACCCGCTTTCTCATCCTCTTCTTTCCCGTAAGCAATCGCCGACTGAAAATAGCGCTCGTAAAGTTCTTGCATTTCCTGATGATGCGATGAGAAAAAGCGCCGCAGATATGAACATAACTGTTTTTCCAGATCAATCGTGCCGAAGCACCAGATTTCACTGACAATATCCAGCGTATACAGATGCTGGCGGATATTTCCGCTGTTTAACAACAGATAGGTGTTCGCCTTTGCTTGAAATGCGGCGGCGATTTCCTGCTTCATCAACTGCGGGGAATAAGGACTCATCGTGAAATGATTGGAAGCCTGCAAATCATGGAACGTGATATGATAATAGATTCCATGTTTCCCAGAATCGCTTAATTCCGGCAAAGAAGAAATCCGGAAATTCTCGTTTCCCTGTCTTCGGGAAACCATCTTACCGTAGCCGTTGTCCGCCCAGACTTTAATGACATCTGGGGGCAAATCAAGATAACCTCCGGAATACAGCTCGGAAATTTCACCATACAAGGCAATGCAGCAGACCGGATGCTTCACGTATTCTTTGATCAACTCATATTGGCGCCAAACGACCTTGCTGATCATCGCCCCACGCTTTTCCGGCGTGTCAAAGACCGGATCCATGCTCCAAAACGGCGCATCTCCCTGACCGCGGAACGACAGCACCCAAATGATTTTTTCATCCTTCTGTTTTTCGATCGCTTCCCGCCAAAGCCGTTCAAACAATTCCGGATGCTGCGCATAGCTCGGGGTAACTCCGGGATATGCCCGCAAAAACATTTCCGCGCCGAGTGGTTCCGCATGATGATGGGTCACCCACAGTCCCATATCGTGAGCAAGCTGATGGTGAATGCCGCTGCGTGGTAAATCCGTCCCGGGAATCACCATATTCCCGCCGCAGCGCAGGAGCGTCTCAAATACCGGAAACCAAATCTCCTCTGTGGGCGGGTATTCCTTCCGCCAGCCGATCAAGCATACTTCATCATTGACAAACCAGCCGCGATAACGGACAGCCGGTCTGGCTGACTCCTGTTCTTCCGCCGGAATCCATACAGCTTCCTTTCGGCTGACCGGTATTTCCGCCCAAAACCAGAAGGGATCGATCTCCAAATATTTTTTGCTGATATGCAGCATGCCATAGACCAGCCCGAGATCATCACGACCGACGATTGTCATTACAGAATTCCCGTCTCCCATTTGAAAATGCAGGCGAAAAGCTTCTTCCTCCAGAGAAGAGCATTCCTCCTCAGATGCATATCGAAGCTCGATGGTCCATTCCGATGTACCCGCGTTCACCTGCGGCTTCTGACCAAAAACTTTTTCCATGTCCCTAACAAGCATTTGCAAGCCGTATTGAACCGGTTTCGCCAGGTTCGTCGGCGCAACAATGGCTGTCGCGTGACTTAATAAAAACATATTCAAGGTTCCTCTCTTTTTATTGACCGTTTACTTGGTTTTCGCTTCTCTTTTTTCGGCGACAATCCTACTCAAGGGTGGACTTCGCAAGTTCACAGTAAACACTGTCTATGATTATGCTGTCTATCCGAGCGCGATCTGTAACCGATGTTACAGGATTTTACAAAGCAAAGGTTTAAATAAGATAATATGCTTTTATCTTTTTTATAAACTCTCCTTAACTGTTAAGTCGCCTTCTGCAAAGAAAACCAACGGCTAAAGTACCTGATCCGGTTCCATCAGGTACTTTCTGAGGATGTTCAAATATTCACTACTTCAGCTCTTCCATTTTCACAACATCCATATCGACAAACGTGTAATTTTCTCCGGCCATTGCCCATATAAAAGTATAATTGTTTGTACCGACGCCGGAATGAATGGACCACGGCGGCGACAGAACTGCCTGCTCATTTTTCACGACTAAATGACGCGTTTCCTGCGGCTCTCCCATGAAATGAAAGACTCTTGCGTCAACTTCCATATCAAAATATAAATAAACTTCCATGCGGCGGTCATGAAGATGAGCCGGCATTGTATTCCACATATTGTTCGGCTCCAACAGCGTCATTCCCATCATTAATTGACAGCTTTGAATGCCGTCCTGATGAATGTATTTATAAATGGTGCGATTGTTCGATTCTGCATCTGATCCAAGTCGGGTCGGCTCCGCATCCGCTATCGGCAGCACCTTCGTAGGGTATTCCTTATGAGCCAGCGAAGAAACAAAATAGAAACGTGCCGGGTTGGACGCATCTTCGCTGTGAAATACCACGTCTTTTTTTCCAAGACCAATGTACAGGCAGTCCCGTTTATTCAGTTCATAGGTCTCTCCTTCGACAACGACCTTTCCTTTTGGACCGATGTTGACGATGCCGATTTCCCTTCTTTCCAGAAAATAATCGGTTTTCAGAAAATCTCCCGCATCGAGCTTCACGGCATTGCCTGTCGGAATCACTCCGCCGACAACCACCCGGTCATAGTGGGAATACACCATCTTGATTTCCCCTGGTACAAACAACGATTCGATTAAAAAGTCTTTTCGCAGTTTTTCCGTTGTATACTGCTTGCAGTCTTCTGGATTTGTCCCATGTCTGTTTTCCATTTTCTATCCGCTCCTATTATTTATTTTATTCGATTGTCACATCAGCGTATTACTACAAAAGCGCGGATCGCCTTTATCAAGAGCTCATCCAGCCGCCGTCAACGCAAAGGATATGACCCGTGACATACCGAGAAGCTTCGGATGCCAGGAAAACTACCGGACCCTTAAGATCCTCCGGTGTTCCCCATTCACCTTTTGGAATTCGGGACAAAATGTAGGAACTGCGCCCTTCGTCAGCCCGTAACGGAGCAGTGTTCGCGGTTGCGAAGTATCCTGGTGCAATCGCGTTGACATTGACCCCTCTGCCAGCCCACTCATTGGCAAAGGATTTCGTTATTCCCGCCACACCATGCTTGCTCGCCGTGTAAGAAGGCACCCGCAGGCCGCCCTGGAACGACAGCATCGATGCAATGTTGATAATTTTTCCTGACCCGTTTTCCAGCATATGATTCCCGATTTCACGGCACATTTTGAAAACAGCGTGGAGGTTGACATCAATCACATCATGCCAGTCTTTATCCGAGAAATTTTCCGCTTCCATCCGCCGGATAATTCCCGCATTGTTCACGAGAATATCAATTTTATCCACGAGCTGAAGACTTTCTTTCACAACCCTGTATACTTCCTCCTCTTTCGACAAATCGGCAACGATTTCATCATACTTCCGCCCCGTTGCTTCAACGAGCGCTTTCGTTTCCGATGTTTCCGTATAGCCCACTCCAATAATGTCGGCACCGGCTTCGGCAAGACCAAGCGTCATTCCCTGCCCGAGACCTTGACCGGAGCCTGTCACCAGCGCAACTTTTCCTTCCAATGAAAACATTTTTTCCATTGTGTACCTATCCTCCCGATTACTCATTTTGTTCGTTTTAGTTCGTTACAGTTCGTATTATACCATTTAACTAAAACGGTTACAATACAAAATCAGGAAGTCTCGGCGAACGGCTTATTTACCGACAATCACAACATCGATATTCCGGCTTTGCAGCTCATTTTTTATCTCAGGGGAAATTCCGGCGTCCGTAATAACGACATCAATGTCGTCCAAGGTGGCAAATTGAATCAATGCGACTTTGTCAAACTTGCTCGAATCCACCAGCAGGGTAATATGATCAGCGCAGTTCATCACCTGCCTTTTCCAATCGGCATGAATCCCGTTCAGCACCGTTAAACCGTGCTGAAGCGAAACGCCCGTTGTTCCGAAAAACAGTCGGTTGACACGAACACGCTGGATAAAGTCAGACGCTTTCGCACCGTAAAGAGAAGAAGATGTTCCGATTCTTGTACCGCCTAAAACCAGTAGTTGCACTTTTTCCTTCGTCAACAGCTCATGTGCTATTTTGATATCATTTGTCAGCACCGATACAGGGAACTCGCCCAATTGACGCGCCAAAGCCTGTGTAGTGCTGCCTCCGTCCATCAAAATCGTTTCTCCCGGCCGCACCAGCTTGATTGCCGCCGCCGCGATCGATTGCTTTACATTACTGCGAGACGCCTGCCTCTCCTGAATCGGAAAAATTCTTCCTTCCTTGTCCGGAAGCACCGCCCCGCCATGAATTCGCTTCAACAGCCCCCTTTTTTCCAAAGCCTCCAGGTCCACCCTGATTGTTTTTTCCGTTACTCCAAGCGTTTTGCTTAACTCAGAAACTTTAATTACTTTATGCTGATCAAGCTGTTCCAGTATTTTTTCAAACCTTTCCACCGAAAGCATGACATTCCTCCAACAAATAGACTATATTTCGTTTAAAAGAACTTCCTTGTTCAAAAAGCAATGAACTTACATGCAGCCGCTGAACAAGTGAATCTTCCTTATTATCGAACAAAAACGAACATTTGTAAACCTGATAAAAGAATTATTTGAAAAAGAGTGCCGCTTTTCCAAGCTGCTGAAAAAAAAGCACAAATCCGCTTTTTTCATGGCTTGGCTTGCGATTCATTCTTTATCCGAGAATCATTAGCAGCAACGTGATCGTGGCAACGCTAAATAAGGTGGAGACAAGGGTAATGCTGGAGACAAGCCGGGGCTCGGAATCAAATTCAATCGCATACATGACGATTGTCGCCGCCGACGGCATTGCCGAAGCCACAATAAGAACCTTTGCCAACAGCGGCTCCAGAGGAAGCAAGAGCGTAATACCATAAGCGATAAGCGGTGAAAGGATTAACCGGACTAACGTGCCGTAAGCAATTTTCCCCCACTCAAAATGCTCCCATTTAATTTTTGCCAGCTGCATACCAAGAATCAGCATCACTGTCGGAATAGCCGCCCCCGCAATAATGTCTACGGTACGAAACAAATTGTCAGGCACCGAAAGACCGGCAGCCTTCAACAGCAGCGCCAATAAAACAGCGTACGTCGCCGGCATTCTAAACACCAGCTTCACCGAGGTAACGATACCCGAGACCCCCTTCGCTGCGTAATAGACACCGAAAAAGTTCATGATAACGGCTTGCAGCACCATGAAGGAAACGATATAAACAAAACCGGCTTCCCCGTACGCAAACAAAATAATCGGCGCACCGTAATTTCCGGAATTCATGAACGCCGTTGACAGGATTAAACCGCTCTCCACTTTGGCAGGGTACTTCACCAACCTGCTGTAAAGCTTATTGATGATGATTAAGGCAACGAGAAGAAGAACGGCAAACACCACCATATACATATACTGAAGATTAAGCTCCGCCGTATAAAACGTCCGAAAAACTAAAGCTGGCGTCAAAATGTAAATGGCCATCGTAGAAATCGGTTTGATCGCAATCTTCATCCGTATTTGCACTATGTATCCAATAAAAAAAACAAGCAACACCGGCAATACTACTTGAATAAAAATCGTCATGAACAGCATCCTTTCTGCAAATGTCTGCGGCAAGTTTTTCTCCCCGCACCACGCTTCTACTGATTCTATTTCCACAGCTGCAACAGTTACAGTGATTGATGAATGAGCGGAACGTTTCTGGTAAAGTATTCTATCATTTTATATAAAAATCACGATATTGAACATACTATTTTCTTAAAGTGTTTGTTCAAAAAGATCGGTTTTTATCTTTTTGAACAAATACGAAGCAATGGGTGGGGCCGATGCATTCTTTTCAGGCCGGCTGTGAGTGGTTTTCTCGGAGCCAGGATGGCGACATTCCGCCGTTGCCCATAGGACGTGGGCAGCACTTAGGCGGAATTGGGCGCATCGTGCGGAACCATTGCCTTTTTGAACACGCTCTTAAAGTCATTGTTCAAACAGGAGAACATCGCAGCTGCAAGAAGGGAGAAGCCGGTCAATTACAGCAACGGTTACGCGAACAGCCGCTAGAAAAAAGGAATAAAAGAGCACTGAAAAAGGAAGTTTTTTCCCATTTTCAGTGCCTCAACGCAATGACCGAAGCCATTGCAGCTTCAATCATAAAGACATCCGGACGATGTCATCCTCGATTTTTTGCTGCGCTAGTCTCTCTCCGCGGGAACTGCGCCAACGGCATAACCAGCCGACATTTGTCCGGATTTTCCGTCTATTTTTTTGTACGATGAAAGGGCAAGCCACATTTGCAGCATAGCGATGACGCTGCCGAGAAAAAACAATGCCGCGGCAGGAAAAGAAAACATCAGATAATAAAAGGCCGAGCCGCTGACCACCATTGCCATGGAGCGATGACTATGCAACACCCCGATCAGAAAAGCATGTTTTACGCATCGGAAAACAGAAACAGGATAGTGGATAAACAGCGGGAAAGCGTTGACGACCGTAACGATATAGAAAAAAACAGTGACATAAAATGCCGCAACATAAATAATTCCGAACGCCGCCCCTGTAGAGCGGAGGACAAGAAAATTCAAATATAACAATAAACCCGCTGCTGTCAGAAGCCAGCCTAACAGATTCGCCTGCCAAAAATACCTTTTCACTGCCTTAACAAAGGTTTGATATACAGAAAACTCCTCGTCACCGTGTAACCATTTTCTGCAGATCGTCAGCATGGCGGCCGTGGCCGGAAACGCTCCGAACAGCACCGCTCCTCCCAAGCTGAACACCAGCCAAAGCCCGTTCAAATAAGCCAGCCTCGCAATCCAGCTAAAGCGGACATGAAGTCTGTCCATCAATGGATTCGTCTGCATTTTCCACCCTCCTGGTCAAGCGTTTTGTCTGCTGCTCAGCCTTTCACGCCGCCGACCGTCAGCCCCGAGATAAAATAGCGCTGGAAGAACAAAAACAAAATAACAATTGGCAGAACCGTCATCACCGAGCCGGCGATAAGTACATCATAATTATTTCCGTACGGTGTTAATAAAGTGGATAAACCAATCGGCAACGTAAACATACTGTTTGAGCGGAGGACAACAAGCGGCCAAAGAAAGTTGTTCCAGCTGCCGAGACCTTGCAATATCGCCATTGCGGCAAACGATGGCAGCATCAGCGGAGCCATCACCCGGAAAAAAATACCGTACTCCGTGCAGCCGTCAATTCTCGCCGCTTCCATCAATTCTTTCGGCAGACCCAATGCATATTGTCTGAAAAAGAAGACGGCAACCGGCGCAACAACCATCGGCAGAATGACGGCAATATAGCTGTCAATCATCCCTAAAAAGGTCATTAGCCTGTAAAGAGGAAGCATCAAAATTTCAAACGGGACCATAAGGATCAACAGCACCAGGATAAAAATGACATTTCTCCCTCTGAACTGATAGACAGCGAGGGCATAGCCAACCATGGAAGAAAAAAATAATGACAGCACGATCGTCAATGCGGAAATGATCAGACTGTTTCCGTACCATGTCCAATAATGATCAGCTTGTCTGAAAATATGAAAATAGTTATCGAGATTGAGTTCACGGAAAGAAAAGCTCAGCGTAATGCCGTTTCTCATCAAGTCGGACGATGGACGAAAGGACGAAACAATCAGCGTGATTAACGGAAACAGGGCAAGACAAGCAATGACCGCAATCGCGACAATAACAATGACCGACAGCACCCTTGCTTTGACAGTCATCATGCTATCACTCCTTTTTTAACGCGCCGAAGAATTTCAGCTGAATGATGCTGATCGTGAAAATAATCCCCATCAGCACGACCCCTACCGCAGAGCCGAAGCCCATATTGTTCATTTGAAACCCTTGCTGATAAATATAACCGACAACCGTCAGCCCGATGTTCCCCGGCGACGAATTTTCCCAAAATACAAAGCTTTCTTCATACATCCGAAATCCGTTGATGACGGTCAGTGTAACGACATAAATCGTTACCGGCTTCAGCAAGGGCAGCGTAATATGATAAAACTTTTGCAGCACTCCTGCTCCGTCAATTTCAGCCGCTTCATAGAGCTCGCCTGGAATATTGGACAGACCAGCCATGAAATAAACGATATTTACACCAATCCAACGCCAGGACGCCAAGATAACCATCAAAAACATCCCGCTCACAGCTCCATACCGCCACCCGACAGGTTCAATACCAAAAAAGCCGATGAGATGATTGGCCAGTGACAATTCCGATTCACCGAACATCAACCGGAAAACGACTCCCGCCACGATAACGGACGTTAACGCCGGCACAAACAGCGCCGCCCTGAAAACGGATGAGAGCTTCATCATCCTGGAATTTAACAGGCAAGCCAAGGCAATCGGCACGCAAACAAGTAGGATCGTCGTCAATAACACGTAAACCGAAGTATTATATAACGCCCGATAAAACGTCGGATTGAACACCCGCTCATAATTGCTGAAGCCGATAAAAGCAGTCTGTCCCGGTAAAATACTTTGAAAGCTCATGATCACGCCGTTGAGCAGCGGATAAAAGAACAGTAGAAGAAACGAAAGAACAAACGGTGAAACGAACACGTACGGTGCCACTTTTTTCGAAAAGAAAAGATTTCTTTTCCGTTTTTTCCGAAGCGGGACATTCGCTTGTTTTGGCATCGAAGCAGGTTCCATCAAGTCCACTCCTTTCAGTCTTGAAAATATGGGAGTAACAGAGCATGTATAAGAACCACAAGGTATGAAAATATGGAAGTCCGTCATTTTCGTATAAGAGGCTTGCTGTTTCGTCGAACCACGGCGGAACAACAAGAAGGAAACTCAACGAGAACGAGCGGCAGCCGGAAGGAAGCAACATCCCCGGCCGCCATACTGCTGTTTCCGTTCGTCCCGGCTGCTGTTGTTCACTGATTTCTGATTTCATCTGCGGCTTGTTTTAAAGCCTCTTCTGCTGCTTGCGACTGCTGGCGAAGAACATTGTTTAACACGTTGGTGGTCAATTGCTGCTGCACCAGCGGATTTTTTTCCGTGATATGAATCGAATCGATTTCCTCACGTATGTCCAACAAAATTTCAAAAATATCATCATTGAAGTATTGATAAAATTTGTTGTCCTCCATGATTTCCGGCGAGTCCCAGACATCCCACCGCGGCGGATCAAATCCTAACACTTTCCATAAGGCGATGTTGCCCTCTTCGGACAGCTTCGCATATGCTAAAAATTCTTTTGCAAGTTCAGTATGCTCCGATTGATTAGTAACAACGGTTCCAGTTCCGCCGGCTCCTGCTGACCGGTTCCCGCCATCCTCCCATCTTGGCAGCGGCCTGATTTCTATCTTGCCTTTTAAGTCTTCCATATAATCCGTAAATCTTCCCATATACCACATCGGCATAACAACGGATGCTGCGCCGCCGTCATTCATGTAACCAAAGTATTCCTCCGCGTGATGCCCGCCGCCGGGAGTGAGTTCAGCAATTTCATGAACATAAACTAAATCGTGCATAAATTGCAGCGTGTCAATATTTATTTGATTATCAAGAATAACTTCTCCGTTTTCATCAAAGAAATCCGAGCCGCGCTGCTTAATGAGCGGCCAATAAGACCAGTAATCATCCGTTTCCAGCGTGATCATCGCCGCATCGGTGTTGGCAACCACCTGCTTGCCCGCCTCCACAAAGTCATCCCATGTGTCGATCGCGTCAATATCAACCCCTGCTGCATCGGTAATTTCTTTGTTGTAGTAAATAACCGTAGCACCTACATGTGTTGGCAAGCCGTAATACACGCCGTCCTTGGCATAAATGTTGAAACGCGATTCCACAAACGTATCGATGACCGGTTCCACATACTCGTTCATCGGTTCTAACTGCGGCTCTCCTTGCAGGTAGTTCGGAAACCGGCCAAGCTCAATATCGACAATATCCGGAGCTCCTTTCCCGGACTGCAGCGCGAGCAACAGATTGTTATGCATGTTGTCATAAGGATACGTTTCCGCCCGCAGCGTGATCGGACGATCGGGATACTCCTCGTTCCAGCGGTTGACTGCATCTGCAAAGAACGTTGTATGTAACTCCTGGAATGTCCAGAAAGTCAACTCTGTCGCCCCTTCAATACCTTCACCGAAAATGCTTGTTTCGCCTTCCTCATCTGAAGCAGTCTCTTGATTGCAGGCTGTCAGCAAAAATAAAACCAATCCGAGCAGCATAAAAAAAATACCTGACTTCTTCATTTTCAGCACCCCTTCTTCCATTATTCATCTGGAACGAAAAACGGTTGAGACGACAGGACAAGCTTTTTGCGCATGTTCAAACAGACCGCTTTTCTTGAACATTTCAATGCTTTATCAACAAGATTAACACGTATCACCGCCTCTCTGTAAACGTTTTCTGAGTTTAGTTGTACGTACATAATAGCATCGGCATTTAGAACGGTCAATAACAATTATGCGAAATATCAGAAAAAGTATACAAGTATTTCCGGCATAATAATACAGCATTTTTCTCCATATTTCATAAGGGTTTAATCGATTTTTTCCACTAAAGGTATTCGTAAATGATTGGAGAAATTTTATCGTCAACAGAAAAGTTGTACGTATATATTTAGTGTGGCAGTCCAGCGGATAATTGAGGGAGGATTGTATCATAGGTTTGCAGTTCAAATACATTTAACATCAACTGCTTACATATATGGATCCAGGTCAGAGGGGCTTGCAGGGGAAAAGCTGAAACTGCTGCAATGGAAACGAGCGGAGCGAAAAACTCGCCCAATACACAACATGACAGCCGGGGCTAACCGGCTGTCACTGGTGGGTACGTCATCGGTTCTCTCACAATCACGGCATTCCGTGGTCACCACTGCGGCTGAAGCGGGGAAGGGCAATGTTTGTCGGCAAGCATCGCCCGATGATGAACAATTGCGCCCGAGTGCTGACAAGTTGTACCGTATAGCAGAGACGGACATTCCATACAAATCTCCAGACGTTCTTGATAAACCTCCTCCGATACACTGTTCTCGTCTGTCAGTTCATAATCTAAATCGGTAACGACAACGCTGGAAGAACAGCCTTTGCATACGCCGAATCGTTTCATCGCATCGCTGCCCCTTTTACTCCACCGTCAGAACAACCACCGACATCGGCGGCAATTCAACATTTAATTGATTGTTCTCAAGCGTTGCACCGGTAAACGCAACCGGCTTCACTCTATCGGGCTGCTCAAACGTGTTATGAGCATTGGATTCCTCTGCCGACAATATTCTTCCGGAAACCGCCGCCTCCTGATCGATCATCCCGCGAAGCTGCAGCGTCAGTGCAGCGCCTTCCTTTGGATTCAAATTGCACAGGCTGATGTTGATTTTTCCATCTTTGGCTCGTGAAGCCGAAGCGCTGACAGCTGGTAATTGTTCTCCATTGAATTCATACGTTCCCACCGTCGCATCGACCTGCAGCTTCGTTGCATCCTGGTGAACCTTAAACATTTCAAACACATGATACGTCGGTGTCAGGATCATTTTTTCTCCTTCGGTTAGCACCATCGCCTGTAGAACATTCACCGTTTGCGCAATATTGGTCATTTGCACGCGGTCATTGTGACGATGGAAAATATGAAAATGCAGCCCGGCAACAAGGGCATCGCGGATGGTATTTTGTTGATACAGGAAGCCCGGGTTCGTGCCTGGTTCCACATCAAACCATGTTCCCCATTCATCGATAACGAGACCGATTCGTTTGTCTGGATCATATTTGTCCATAATCTTCGAGTGCTTCGTGATCAGTTCCTCCATATGAAGCGCTTTTTTCAATGTAATAAACCATTGTTCTTCCCGCGGATCGGTGGCGGCGCCTTTGCCTTTCCAAAAATCCCCCGGAATCGTATAGTAATGAAGGCTTAAACCATCCATGAAGTGCGCCGCTTCCCGCATCAGCACTTCTGTCCAGCGGTAGTCGTCAACGTTCGCTCCGCCGGCGATTTTATAAATTTTATTTTCACCGTAATTGCGGACATATGTCTGATAGCGGCGGTAGAGATCCGCGTAGTATTCAGGGCGCATATGACCGCCGCAGCCCCAGTTTTCATTCCCGACACCGAAATATTTCAGCTTCCAAGGCTCTGCCCGACCGTTTTCCTGGCGCCAATTGGCCATCGGCGATTCCCCGTCAAACGTCATATACTCCACCCATTCTGACATTTCCTGCACGGTTCCGCTGCCGACATTTCCGCAAATATAAGGTTCACATTCAAGCAATTCGCATAACAGCATAAATTCATGTGTGCCAAAATGATTGTTTTCAATCACTCCGCCCCAGTGGGTATTCACCATTCTTTTTCTGTCTTCCCGCGGCCCGATTCCGTCCTTCCAATGATACTCGTCGGCAAAACATCCTCCCGGCCAGCGCAACACAGGGATATTCAAATTTTTTAACGCTGCCAGGACATCGTTACGGATCCCTTTCGTATTCGGTATCGGCGAGTCTTCTCCCACCCAGATGCCTTCGTAAATACATCTCCCGAGGTGCTCGGCGAAATGGCCGTAAATATTCTTATTAATGATGCCTTTTTCAATATCGGTATTAATAATCACTTTATTTTCCATTTGTTCTCATCCCTTCGTTCATTTTTTGTGCTGCTGCCGGAGCCAGTGACCCCCAGCTTCACAACCGCAACTGTTTTTTTGAAACATTAACACAACTGTTTAATCATGCTCGGCTACTACTTTTTTCACTTGGTCAACAACGTTTGCCAGCGTAAATCCGTATTCACTAACGACCTTCTTCCCTTCACCCGATGCGCCGTAAGTCGAAATGCCAATCACCTTGCCGTTGTCGCCGACGTATCGCTCCCAGCCTGACGGATAGGCCATTTCGATCGCCACTCTTGCTTTGATTTGCGGCGGCAATACCGCTAGCCGGTATTCTTTCGACTGTTTTTCAAACAGCTCCCAGCTCGGCATGCTGACGACACGGACAGCCAAGCCTTGCTTATCCAATTCCTGCTTAGCGGCGACAGCCAGACTTACCTCCGATCCCGTTGCGATTAAAACAGCATCCGGTTGGTTTTCTGCATCTGCCAAAACATAGCCCCCCCTTCTCACGCCTTCTGCCGCCAGCTGCTTTGTTCCTGCCAATATTGGAAGCGCCTGCCTTGTAAGCACCATCGCAACCGGTGATTCATGTTGTGAAAAAGCATATCGGTAAGCTTCCGTTGTCTCGTTACCGTCAGCTGGCCGGATGACCGTCAATCCGGGAATAACCCGCAGCGCCGGCAGCTGTTCAACCGGTTCATGGGTCGGTCCGTCTTCTCCTACCGCAATGCTGTCATGGGTGAATACATAAACGACTGGCTGCTTCATCATCGCTGCCAGCCGGATCGCCGGCCGTAGATAGTCGGAAAAAACAAAAAATGTCCCGCCGAACGGCCTGATTCCGCCGTGAAGCGCCAAGCCGTTCAACGCCGCTCCCATCGCGTGCTCCCGGACACCGAACCAAATGTTTTTTCCGCCATATTTTTCATTAGCGAAGTCCGTAAACCCTTTTAATGCTGTATTGTTGGAGCTTGCCAAGTCGGCGGAACCGCCGAACAGCGACGGCAGCTTGCCGGCAATCGCGTTCAGAGCGGCTCCTGAAGCTTGCCTTGTTGCCATGCTTGGTGAATCTGTTGTATAGAGCGGCAAAGCTTCGTCCCATCCCGCCGGCAATTTATTTTGGATGGCTTGTTCCAATTGGACGGCAGCTTCCGGATAAGCGTTTTTGTAGCTGCTGAACAGTTTTTGCCATTCTTTTTCCCATCGGCGGCCGTTCTCTTTCACAATGCTGAAATGGTCGCGGACTTCCTCCGGCACTCGGAAAGGCTCATACTTCCAGCCGTAATGCTGTTTTGTCAGCTGGATCTCCTCAGATCCGAGAGGCGCCCCGTGAGCAGCGGACGTCCCGGCTTTATTCGGACTGCCGTAACCGATGACAGTGCGGATTTCAATAAGCGTCGGCCGATCAGTAGCATCCTTCGCTTCTACAATTGCTTTTCCTATCGCTGCTGTATCTGTTCCATCTTCCACCCGGATATAATGCCATCCGTACGATAAAAAGCGTTGTTCCACATTCTCGGTAAAAGACATCCGCAAATCTCCATCCAACGAAATATCATTGGAATCGTACAATACGATCAGTTTTCCCAGTCCCATATGTCCTGCCATCGAAACTGCTTCCGCGGCAACACCTTCCATTAAATCACCGTCGCCGCAAAGAACGTATGTAAAGTGGTTGATGATCTCAAAGGCTTCTTTGTTGTAAAGCGCAGCCAAATGCGCTTCTCCCATCGCCATCCCCACTGCGGTGGCAATTCCTTGACCGAGAGGCCCCGTCGTCGCTTCCACTCCGACCGTATGACCATATTCCGGATGCCCTGGCGTCCGGCTGCCCCATTGCCGAAAGTTTTTCAGCTCTTCCAACGGCAGATCGTAGCCGGTCAAATGAAGTAAACTGTACAATAATGCAGAACCGTGGCCTGCCGACAAGATAAACCGGTCCCGGTTAAAGAAATCCGGATTTGCCGGATTGTGTTTCATATGGTTGCGCCACAGCTCATAAGCCATCGGTGCCGCTCCCATCGGCATTCCCGGATGACCGGAGTTAGCGCTTTCAACCATATCGATTGACAACGTTCTCAAACTGTTAATCGCCAATTGATTTATGCTCATTTTTCTTCTCCTTTGTTGAAATAGTGGACTGCACTTTTTTGCTTCCTTTACAGCCGGCAGATATTTCTGTTTTATCAAAGGTTTCGGGTATTCGCCATCCGAACGAATGATAACGCGGCAAAGCAGCTACTCTAGCAATCTTGTTTTTTGTTTACAGCCGGCAGTGCAGCAATATGTCAGACATACTCTCCGGACAAACGACGGCGAGGGTTTCAGCTTTTCTGTCAAAAACAGAATTGTACGTTTGTTTAGATGCATTTTTTTAGATGACGTTAAGTTGTACGTACATTTATTATTTTATACTTGTTTTTCCTATTTTACAAGCGAATATTATTGTCGTGTTTTTTCAAAAAGATCGTTTTTTATCTTTTTGAAAAAACACGATGCAATGAGTGAAGCCGATGCATTCTTTTCAGCCCGGATGTGAGCGGTTTTCTCGCAGTCGGGCGCATCGAGCGGAACCATTGCCTTTTGGAACACGATCTTATAGGAGTTGTTCAAAAAGATCGTTTTTTATCTTTTTGAAAAAACACGATGCAATGATCCAGCCTTCACAGGGGAGTCGCGAGCTGTCTCAATGGATATTTACTCGAGGTGTCTCGCACTGAATCCGCCTGAAAGAGAAGTAATCCCGTCGAAAACACAGTTGATATTCCGTCCAAAAGGGAAATAATCCGGTCTGATCCGATTATTATTCCGCCGAAAAATAGCTGTTTCCCGTCGTTTTGAACAGGAATTCCGTCAATATTGAGATTTTTCCCGTCACTTTATTGCACCATTCCGTCTGTATTCACTGTTTTTCCGTCGACCGGCTTTGGAAGCTACATCCAATAGATACATGGCCTGCTTCGGGCACGATTAGCTCTTATTCGATATCCTCCCCCATACATGATTTCAGAACTCGGCAATACTCACATAAAATCGGATCACAACAAATAGACAAAACCGGGCAATAGCCGCCCGGTTTTTGTCGTATTTATTAAGAACATTCATTTATTTGCCGCCTTTGTCGTTCTCACCAAATTACGGTTGCTGTGCCAGCTCGGTAATTTCTTCTGCTGAAAGGACGGTGTCCTGAAAAATCATTACTTCATCAATTTTTCCTTTAAACGGAGGATCCCAATAGTTTACTCCTAAAGCGAACAGGGCGTTGGTGGACGTAAACACATTCGGAAAACCTGTGCCCGAAAAGCGCTCCACACCATCAATGTAGATTTTTAATTGTCCGCTGTCCACAGTAAAAGCAACATGCGTCCACTTTCCCGTTTCGACTTTTACTCCGGTACCGGCGTCATACCAGGCTCCGCTGTTCGACCAGAGCATCGTGTCATTGTTGACTCCGTCGTGTCCTCTCGGGACGAGGCTGATCCAATTCACATCTGTCCTAGCTCCGAAAAATGCCGTTGTAAACATGGTAAGCTCGTCGGGATGCAGCCACAGCGAGACCGTGTACGTGTTGCCGGAGATAAGTCCGTCGGGCAGCCGGACTCCTGAAGCACCGTCAAACACCGCTGCCTGCCCCGAAACCCCATCAGCATAAGAAATGGTACCACCTTCATTATTGATCCGGTCCCCGGTTATTGTACCGGCCCCGGCGTTTCCTGAACTGTCTTCGAGAGTTCCATCAAAGCTGTAATGAGCCGCCAGCCGCCCCTCGCTCTGTGCCGGGACGGTCAGTGAAAAGCTTTTGGTTGCGGTGACACTCCCTTTTGTGATCGTTGCCGTAAGCGCTACTACCGCATCTTCTTCTCCCGCTGCCGGCCTCCTGACAACTCCTTGATCGCTAATAATATCCGGCTGTGACGAAGACCAGGAAATTTCCGTATTTCTCGTTCCGGTCAACGGCAGTTCCAGATCAGCGATGACCATGCCGGAATCAGCAATGCTTAAATCTGCTTTTACCGCTTCCACGACCTCATTGTCCGTGAGGCTCTCCACCCTGCTGCCCCAAATGGCCTCTCCCTCATTGGATAAGGCTGTAAATGTCATGACCACACTTTCTGAATCAGGGTCCCATTGACGTAAAAAGATTCCGTTATACACGGTGCCATCAATCGTAAACTCCGCCTGGTAATGGCTGGTTTTTTTCCATTTTCCGCTGACTGCACCGGTCATTTTATTATTCGTTTCCAATGTCACATATACCGATTCTTTTATTTCAGCAGAGATATCTTTTCCGTGATTGATCAGCTTGTAATCTCCTGCGATGTCCTGCCGATTGATTTTTTCCAGCGTCTCTCCCGCATAGCGGTATGGCGCCACTACCGGCCAGCCTGCCTCATTCATGAACATCTGGTGGACACGGATTTGATGCATCTCGCCTGTTTCCGGAAAACGTGAATGGAAAAGTAAAAACATTTGTTTCGTCTCTTCATCATAATAAATGGAATTATGCCCTGGAGACACATATCCCGTACCGCTTCCCGTGCCCGGATCACCAATATACCTTTTAAACAGAAAATTACCCATTTGCTTTACGGCATACGGTTCGATGGAACGATCGTCAAACAGCGGCAGATCCGGATCCGACTTTACATCGCTCATTAAATTTCCTTCGGCGTCATAATAAGGTCCGTCGGGATGTTCCGAACGGGCAACACGCATGTTGTAACCTCCCGTTACATCAAGACCGCCAAATGTGACATATAAATAATAGTAATCTGTTTCAGGACTGTATTGTATATACGGTCCTTCGATTCTACTGTGGTTTCCCCCCATCAGATGAGTACCGTATCCCTGGCCCGGGAGAGGAAAACCGGTCGCCTTATCCATTTCCAGAATGAAAATCCCGCCGGAATAAGAGCCGTATACCATCCACAAATCCCCCTCTTTATCAAAAAAAGTATGGGGATCAATCGTATTCGGGTGTACTCTGGCATCGTAAATCGTTCCATCTTCGCTCGGTTCACCCCACATGCCCGATTTCAGGAAAATACCTAAATCCTTATATGGTCCCTCAATATCGTCGGCGACAGCGACACCGAGGGCGGACCTTGGAGAATCTCCCTGACATGCATTGTAGTACATATAAAATTTGCCGTCTTCCAACTGCCTGACATCTGCAGCCCAAAGGGTGTCCGAGTTAGCCCATTCAAACGCCTCCGCCAGTTCCTCATAGACGTTTGGAATCAGCTTGTTGCCATTGTGCACATGCGTTGTCAGTTGTTCCCACTGCATTAAATCCTGCGTTTTAGCAGATGCCAAATGGGAACCGAAAACATAAAACGTATCATCCACCTTGATAACGGACGGGTCATGGACAGATGCTTCACTGAAAACAGGCGCTTCCCCTATTGATGCCGGCAGGGAAGCATGCTGTTCTTTTGTTTCCCCTTCCCCCTTTGATGCACTCCCGTTTTCTGCAAAATTAATAACGGCTAATATAAATACGGCAAACGTAATCACAAGCGACAAATACAGCTTTTTTTTCATCTCGCCATCTCCTCCCACCAATGATTTAAGCGTTGCTCCAAAATTCTTCGAAAAAACGCGGCAGTTTTTCCTTCCTCCCTTCCGCTGCTTCATTATTCCTTAAGACAATTAAGCGCTTTCAAATAGTTGTTTATATTTTTGTTAATAAATTAATTATAATAGAAATCTATAAATGCCACAATAAATAATAAGTCTCATTTAATCCACATCATTTAGTTAATGTTTCTATTATCTATTTTTCCAAAAATGTCTGGGCATTTTCGCAAACTTTGTTTTTTACACACAAAGGCTGTTCCGAAAGATGCACCATCTTTCAGAACAGCCTTGATTCTCCTGTTGAACAAGAACATTAACGATCTTTTCTCTACATCGTCAGACCAATACTAGTATAGCGTTGATGTCGTTAAAAGCGGCGTGCAATGTCATTCCATCTTAATTCGTTTTGGAAGTTGATGATCTTTGTTGCTTCGTTAATAAAGACGCATTCAATATCCGTCATGACTGCCCAGTCATATAGTTGCTCTGGTGTGACTGTCAACGAGAAAACGGTATGGTGCGCGCCGCCGGCATGAATCCACGCTTCGGCTGCTTCACTTAAAGACGGCAGCGGCTTCCACAACACTTTGGCCACCGGTAGCTTCGGCATTTCTTTCATCGGCTTCACTGCCTTCACTTCGTTTACTACCAGTCGGAAACGGTTTCCTAAGTCAATGATGGACGCGTTGATCGCCGGACCCTCCCCGCCGTCAAACACCATCCGCGCCGGATCGGCTTTTCCGCCTATTCCTAACGGATGCACTTGGATTTTCGGCCGCGTTGCCGCGATCGTGGGACAAACTTCGAGCATGTGCGAACCTAAAACGAGCTCGTTTCCCGGCTCAAGGTGGTACGTATAATCTTCCATGAAAGAAGTTCCTTTTCCGTCGGCAATGATTTTCATCATGCGAAGCAGGGCGGCTGTTTTCCAGTCTCCTTCCCCGCCGAAGCCGTAACCTTGTTCCATCAGGCGCTGGACAGCTAGCCCCGGCAGCTGCTTCATGCCATGAAGATCTTCAAAATTTGTTGTAAAGGCGCTGAACCCGCCTTCCTCAAGAAAGGCTCGCAGTCCAAGTTCGATTCGAGCCTGTTCGAGAATGGATGCCCGGTATGCCTCGGAAGTTTCCGACGCTGAATCGATATCATACAGCTGATGATACGCTTCATACAGCGATTTCACATCCGCTTCCGAAACAGCTCTCATTCTCTCCACCAGATCTCCGATGCCATAAGCGGTCGTCGACCAGCCAAACTGGATTTGCGCTTCTACTTTATCGCCTTCCGTTACAGCGACTTCGCGCATGTTATCCCCGAATCGGGCAACTTTAAGATTTTTCCCTTCGGTATAAGCAACAGCTGTTCTCATCCATTCTGCCAGCCGATGCCGAACCGTTTCATCCTGCCAGTGACCGACGACGACCTTTCTGGCAATTTTCATGCGCGCGCCAATAAAACCGTATTCCCGGTCGCCGTGGGCGGACTGATTTAAGTTCATAAAATCCATGTCGATTTGCTCCCAAGGAATATCCCGGTTGTATTGTGTGTGAAGGTGCAGAAGCGGCTTTCGCAGCTCGGAAAGTCCCGCGATCCACATTTTTGCCGGTGAAAATGTGTGCATCCACGTCATCAATCCTGCACAATCCTCATCGGCGTTCGCTTCAATACATAATCTCCTAATGGAATCAGGAGTCGTCAGCACCGGCTTTAGTACAATTTCATAGGCAAGGCCGCCATCCTCATTCAGCCCGGCGACGATGCGGCACGAGTGCTCCTGAACCTGCTCGATCGCTTCCGGTCCGTATAAATGCTGACTTCCGGTTACAAACCAAAAATGATATTTTTTTACTTTTAACATTGTCATTTCCTCCTCTTTTGCATAAAAATTTAAATAGGTAAAGCCCCCACCTCTAATCGATTCACGGGTGTTTTTTCCATCATGTGGAGTGGGGCTTCAGCTGATTCCTCAAAGTTTCCGCTTGCTGGAGCAGGTTGATTATTGCTGTTACGAAGGTGTAACATCTCTTTGCGGACAACCGTCCCTTCACATATCAGCCGTTTGTTTCAACGCTTTCAAGCGTTTCATGACATCATTTTCTCCGCGGCCAAAATAATCATGAAGTCGCGAATATTCCTGATATAGCTTTTCGTAAACGGCGACGTTTTCAGGAATCGGTTGAAACGTTTCGTCTTTCACGCGCCCCATCTGCCGCGCGGCTTCCGTAATATCATCGTAGCCGCCGTTTTCCTTTCCGGCAGCTACTGCGCCGAACATCGCCGCTCCCAGCGCCGGCGTCTGTTTCGATGCAGCCACTTTGATCACCCGGTTTGTCACATCGGCATAAATCTGCATTAACAGCCGGTTTTTCTGCGGCAATCCTCCGCAAGCATACAATTCATCCACACTTACCCCGTTTTCATGGAAAGCGTCGACAATTTTTCGCGTACCGAAAGCGGTGGCTTCTAAAAGCGCCCGATAGATTTCTTCCGGTTTCGTCAACAGCGTGCAGCCGATCAGCAAGCCGGACAATTCGGTATCCACCAGCACCGAGCGGTTTCCGTTCCACCAGTCCAATGCAAGAAGGCCTGTTTCTCCCGGCTTATAAGCGGAAGCTTTTTGCTCCAGCAACGCATGAACATTCATCCCTTTGCTTTCCGCCTCCTCCTTCACATAAGCAGGAACAGCATGATCGACATACCAGGCAAAAATATCCCCGACGGCTGACTGCCCTGCTTCATAGCCGAGAAACCCGGGAATAATCCCGTCCTCAACGACACCGCACATTCCTTCCACTTGCTTTTCCTTTGTTCCCAGAAGCATATGACAAATCGATGTCCCCATCGCCATCACCAGCTTACCTGGCGTTACCACGCCAACAGCCGGTACGGCAGCATGGGCATCCACGTTGCCGACAGCAACGGCCGTCCCCGGCTTCAGTCCCATTGCCCGCGCCATCTCTTCCGTTAATTCGCCGGCTTTTGTTCCGAGCGAATAAATGTCTCCGCGCAGCTTTGTTTCCGTTAAGTTTTCCAGCTTCGGGTGAAGCGCTTTAAAAAATGCTTGAGACGGATAGCCGTCCTGCTTGTGCCAAATGGCCTTGTACCCGGCAGTGCAGCTGTTTTTCATGATTTTTCCCGTCATTTTTGAAATGACCCAATCCGTCGCTTCCAGAAATTGATCTGTTAACTCGTATATTTCGCTGTCTTCGTTGAGGATCTGCCAAATTTTCGCTATCATCCATTCCGAAGAAATTTTACCGCCATACCTTGGTAAAAAAGCTTCCCCCCGATGTTCCGCGATCTTATTTAACAAATTTGCTTCATCCTGGGCGGCATGGTGCTTCCAAAGCTTGACCCAACTGTGCGGGCGCGCTTTCAGCTCCGGCTGAAAACACAGAGGCTCGCCTTGCTTATCGACCGGCAGCATGGTGCACGCGGTAAAGTCGATTCCTACACCAATGACATCCTCCGGATCGATTCCCGCCTCCTTCATTACCGCAGGCACGGAAACAGTAAGCACTTCCATATAGTCCTGAGGATGCTGCAGCGCCCATTCGTGCTCCAGCTTCACCCCGGATTCCGGAAGCACTTCGTCGATAACGCCGTGGCGGTAGTCCGTTACATGATCCGCCACCTCTTCTCCGTTGGATAAATCAATCAGGACGGCACGACCGGACAACGTTCCGTAATCAATACCCAATGAATATTTTTTCGCCATTCTTCTCATCTCCTTCTTTACGAGTATCGTTATTTCAAGCAGCCTCCGTAAAAGCGCATTCAAAAATCAAAATTCCCGTTCCGATCTCCGCTTCAGAATCTGGCTAACCACTTTACTAATTGCACCGCGTTGTTCCAGAAAACAACAAACAGCCTTTTAAACAATCTCTGAAACTATTTTTGCCCGTAATAGGCGTTTTTTCCATGCTTTCGCAAAAAGTGGCGGTCTAGCAGTTCCTTGCTCATCTGCTTCGTGTCAGCGGAAATTGTAAACGTTTTCCACGCCATCCTTGCCACTTCTTCCAAAACGACGGCGTTATGTACGGCATTTTGCGGGTCGGTTCCCCAGACAAACGGGGCGTGCGATTTGACGAGAACGCCCGGGATTTCCAGCGGCTGGAGCTCCAGGCTTCTGAACGTTTCAACGATGACCTTGCCCGTTTCCAATTCATACTGCCCTTCAATTTCCGCAGTCGTCATCTCTCTTGTGCAAGGGATGTCACCGTAAAAATAATCGGCATGGGTAGTACCGAGGGCAGGAATCGCTTTTCCTGCTTGCGCCCAGCTTGTCGCACATGTTGAATGGGTATGAACGATGCCGCCGATGTCCGGAAAAGCCTTATATAAAGCAAGGTGTGTCGGCGTGTCTGATGACGGTTTTAACTCCCCTTCCACGACCTTTCCTTCCAGATCGACAACAACCATGTCCCGGCTTCTCATCTCAAAATATTCAACACCGCTCGGTTTAATAACCACGAGACCTCTCTCACGGTCAATGCCGCTGACGTTGCCCCAAGTAAAGGTAACAAGCCCGTGTTTAGGCAAGGCGAGGTTTGCTTTGAATACGGTTTCCTTTAGTTGCTCCAACATTTTGCCATCTCCATTCCAAAGAATTTTTGGAGATTGCTTCAAAAAGGATGCCTGCCGCCTTCTGAATCGACCGGACCGAAAATTGGCTGCTACAGCTTTCTTGTAGAGCCTGTTCAAAAAGGCAATGGTTCCGCTCGATGCAACCGGCTACGAGAAAACCACTCACAGCCGGTTTGAAAAGAATGCAGCGGCTCCATTCATTGCATCGTGTTGTTCAAAAAGATGAAAAGCGATCTTTTTGAACAAACACTTTTATTATGCATTCTTGAACAATCATTCTTTCTGGCCTGCCTGCGGTGAGAGCTCCCGTCACCGATGATGTCAAAAGGGGCTCGTTTTCCTTTTTGAATGCTCTCTTCCTTTTCAATGTACCACTTGTACGTACATTTTTCCACCATTTTTTTACCGGCTTTCATATTTTTTTCCGCCTGCTAGGATGCTTTCTGTACAGATGTCGAAAAATCGTTGTTTGCTGACGTCCGTAGAGAGTCAGGCGAGCTTCGTGTTTGCGGCAAGCTCTCCTTAGTTGCCCGGAGAAGATTTGCAGGAATGTCCGTGCTTATCTAAAAAAAGAAGCGTCTTTAATCAGGAGCGGAAGTAATAAGTCATTTATGTACGTATAACTTATAAACAACCAGGAGTGGAAAAAGCGATGTTGACCGAAGGGGCTGTATCAAAAGCCAAAACTATAAAAAAAATATCAGGGCAATGGCTCCGTGCTTGTCTCTTCCTCTGCAAGCACAGCTTCGATGACTATCCGTCGAGACAACTCGATGGGAAAGGCATCGTAGCTTTGCTCGTCGCTGCGCGCTCGATAGGAAAAAACCACTCCTATCGGGCTTTTGAAAAGATGCAGCGGCTTCGCTCATTGCTTCGGGGGTGTCTCATAAGGGAAAAAACACCCTTTTGAGACACCCCCTCGTCAGTTTAAGCAATATTTTAGTTGTATTGAAATAGCTCATCGGAGAAAAGTACACTTTCTCCCATGCTGTACGCACTTAATTCGGGATGACAAAATAGCGTTTTTTAGGAGTCATCACAATGCTGTCTTCCTGCTCACCGTCTGCATCTTCCCAATTTATCGTTACCATATAGTTTCCTTCTTTATCATCAAATACTTCCGTAGTCGTGAGGTAGTTAAACGGCTTCCGGCTATCAATCACTTCCTTCCCTGTCCAATCATGGATGATCACGCCATCATTCGTAAGGCGCGCCCGAACAATCGTGACATCATCATCCCCATTCCAATAAATCCTGCCGTTCCAAAAACCCTTCGGAGAATTGAATTCACTTATAAAATCTGATTTCCATTGACTGTCGGCTGATGCCCCTACCCATTTGGGGGGCTGATTGACGGAGTAACCGACCCAGATAAGGAGAACAACGACAACCGTCAGCATGGGGTAACCTATTTTTTTGCTCTCATTTCCCTCTCCTAATCTCAAAATCTATCTGTTTTTACAGGTAACAACTGTTAAATGATTTATCTTAAAAAAACCGGGATAAAAAAATAGTGGTTTTTCGGTGTCAAATCAATCTTGTCTTCATAAGCTCCAGCGTCATCCTCCCAGCGGATCGTCAGCTGCAAACGATCGTTTTTATCCGAAAACATCGCTTCAAAGGTGTGAAAAAAGAGTTGAGAATTATGTTTCTTTGATAAAATCGCTTCTCCATAGTATTCTGCCTTATGAAAGAGCTCGCCGTTTTTTGTAAACTCCACTTCTATAAGAGAAACCTCTCCCTCTCCTTGCCAATAGACATTTCCGAGCCAATCATCTCGAGGGTCACCCTTTGTGGTATAATCATACTCGGCTCGCCATTGACCGTCCTCCGTTGCCCCTGTCCATTTAGGAGGCTGATTGACGGAGTAACCGACCCAGACAAGGAGAACAACGACAACCGCCAGTATCGTAAATAAAAATTTCTTCTTTTGAAGCATAGTGCCCCTTTCCTCCTCAATGTTATCGCTATTTAATATTAATAACTCTAAAACTTACAGCACTTTTATCCTTAAAATCTTCATTATAGTAATCCTTTGTATTTGAAGAAATATAGACAGTTCCATTTGCCTTTTTAGTCACAATCACTGAGTGATACCAACCGCTTTTGTTTTTAAATTGAATAACATCTCCTACTTTGGCATTGTTAACAATGGTATTTTTGTTAGCGCTGGTGGTTACGTCCATCCCCTTATTTAGCCAATAAGTATAAAAATCTTTCACCCTGATCCAGGAAGTGGATATTTTAGTACGCCAATAGCAATTATTTCCGTTACAATCATAGGAATCATCGTTGTACCAGTACTTTGTTGTTTCCGTTATCCCTCTGTTAACAGAAGACGGTTTCTTTTCTTTTTTTCCACCGGCATGTACAGCTTGTGAAACGAAATTGGTACAGTTGGAATTGTATCGTTTATAATTTGGATTAGATTTTGTTGCATATTTCTTAGCATATTCAGCTGCTTTTGACCGATTATAGGTAGACAAAGGGGAAATTTGGAGGTCCATCTCATTAAATTGCTCTTCTAATTCTTCTTCCGCTGCGTTGCGTAAATCAATCTCTTTCTTTAATTCACCAATCGTCATATCTAATAGATCATCAAAAAATTCGCTGTCCTCACCGAGATGTCGATCCAACTGATACAAATACTCTCCTATATAATAGTCTATCAACTCGTACAGAGGATGTTCGGAGAGTGTTTCATCTTTGTTTTCAAGCTGTTGAAGCAGTTAATAATTCCATTGTCCAAAAACTACCAATTATATTGTAATCCTATTTCCACAAAATGACAATACTTTTTTTTACAATACCACCCTTTATTTTTCCCTTCCATCTCTCCTGCAAAATGTCCATAACCTCTTAACGCCGCCACTGTCAGTCGACCTTCGCTGACAGCTTGTTTATCAGTTAACAACAAGGTATGATATTGATGTAATAGTGTTTGTTCAAAAAGAACGCTTTTTATCTTTTTGAACAAACACGAAGCAATGAGCCGGGCTTCACTGAGAAGCTGCGAGCTGTCTCGACGGATATTCGGCGAAGCTATGCTTGCAGAGGAAGTGACAATGAGTGGAGCCGATGCATTCTTTTTATGCCAGCTAGGAGTGGTTTTCTCGTAGATGGCGCATCGAGCGGAACCATTGCCTTTATTGAACAAGCTCTAATCCTAATCGTACCGGCAGGCTGATCTGTCAGTTTTATTTCAGGGAAGTGAAAACAATGCAAGCAGATACGACAGACAATTCTCTACCAATTTATGAAGCACTTGCAAGCAAAGTCAGGCTTGCCGTTATCCGCCTGCTGGCAGATAACCCGATGAATATCCGCGAGTTGGCTGAAGCTGTCAATTTAAGCAGCCCGATCATGACCATGCATATTAAAAAGCTGGAGAAAGCCGGCATCATCCGGACAGAAATGGTTCCGGGAAAAGCCGGCATCCAAAAATTATGTTTTCTGACTGTCGACCAAATCGAAATCAGCTTCCCACAAAAGCAGTTTGCTTACACAGACTATCACAAAATGGAGGTTTCCGTCGGTCATTATACAGATTTCAGCATCGAACCGACATGCGGGTTGGCGACAACGGAAAACATCGTCGGTGAATTTGATGAACCGCGGCATTTTCTGTCCCCGGAGCGGGTGAACGCCAAAATTCTCTGGTTCAGCAAAGGATATGTGGAATATAAATTGCCGAATTTTCTTCTTTCCAGCCATCGCCCGCAAGAATTGGAAATCTCGCTGGAGTTGTCGTCGGAAGCACCTTTCACCAACGATAAGTGGCCGTCCGACATTTCCTTTTACCTGAACAATGTCCGCCTCGGGCAATGGACAAGCCCCGGTGATTTTGGCGATCGCGTCGGGAAATACACCCCTGCCTGGTGGCCGCGGATGGTCAATCAGTACGGCCTGTTAAAAATCATCCGCGTGACACCGTCCGGAACGTTCATTGATGGAAAAAAAATATCCGATACGACCATTCACGACGTACATATTTTTAACAAGCAGTGGTCCTTCCGCATCAGCGTTGAGGACGACGCCGAGCACATCGGCGGCGTCTCCATTTTCGGCGCCGGCTTCGGCAACTATAATCAGGATATTTTGTTCCGGCTCTTTTACTCAAAAGAAAGCAAAACACCGGAAGCGGAGTAAGCATACGGCAGATGCCCCAAACCGTTGAAAAATGCGGTTAGCATGGGACATCTGTTTTTTTCTGTGAAACTGTTGATCTTGTAAGCTTGGCTGCTTTTAGCTTCGGTGGTGTCTCAAAAGGGAAAAAACACCCTTTTGAGACACCACCTTAGAATACGTCACGTCATTTTCAAGCTTACCTTTTTCTTAACCGAATGACGTTCCATGATGCTTTCGGAAGCTTCGCTTCAACGATACCATCGTCAAGCACGGACACGCCGTTGTGATGCGGCTGAACTGCCTGGGAATCAGCCGTGTTGACTGCTTTTAAATCATCATGCTCCATAACAATATGATCGACGATTTGATAGTCTTCAAAACTGCGGACATCGCAGTGCAGTTCCAGCGATTCCTGTAAATGGCGATTTAGCGCGAACACGGTAACCTCCTGCTTCTCCTCGTTATAGACAGCAGCCGTATCAAGATATGGCACGTCGGTGAAGTCTTTGCTGTCATATTTCGGTGAAGAAACGACCGGCTGTAAAGCGACACCGCGCCCATAAGCAGACACATGGGCATAAGGATAGAAAATAGTCTGCTTCCACGCTCTTCCGCCAGTTTCCGTCATAATCGGAGCGATGACGTTAATCAACTGCGCCATGCAAGCGATTTTTACCCGGTCGGAGTGACGCAGGAACGTCATTAGCATCGAACCAACCAGCAGCGCATCCTCGAAGTTGTAGACATCCTCCAACTGCGGCGGCGCAATACTCCACGGTTCGATCTGCTTATCCTGATCATGGGAATGATACCAGACATTCCATTCATCAAAGCTTAAGTTAATTGTTTTCCTGCTGCGTTTTTTCGCTTTTACATAGTCGCAGGTGGAAATAATCGTTTTGATAAAATGCTCCATATCGAGCGTCTTCGCCAGATAATTGGCTGGATCATTGCTTTTGTTACCATAATATTGATGAAGGGAAATATAATCAACAGCCTCATATGCGTGCTCCAGCGTTGTTGCCTCATATTGCGGGAATGTCGGCATGCCAGTGTTGGAGCTCCCGCACGCAACAAGCTCAATGGAATTGTCGACAAGCTTCATTGCTTTCGCCGTTTCCAAAGCCAGCCTTCCATACTCTTCTGCTGTTTTGTGGCCGATCTGCCACGGTCCGTCCATTTCATTTCCCAAGCACCACGTTTTAATGTTGTGCGGCTTCTCATATCCGTGTTTTCTGCGCAAGTCACTGTAATACGTTCCACCCGGATGGTTGCAGTATTCTATCAAATTACGCGCCGCATCAATGCCCCGCGTTCCCAGATTGACCGCCATCATGACTTCAGAGTTGACGAGCTTAGCCCAGTCGGCAAATTCATTCGTCCCGAGTTCATTCGTTTCAATCGTTCTCCATGCCAGTTCCAGCCGTCTCGGACGTTGTTCCCGCGGTCCTACCCCGTCTTCCCAGTTGTAGCCCGATACCATATTACCGCCGGGATATCTGACAATCGGCACGTCTAGCTGTTTTACAAGTTCAATCACATCCTTGCGGAAGCCGTTTTCATCGGCTTCAGGATGATCCGGCTCGTAAAGACCGCCGTAAACGGCGCGGCCGAGATGCTCAATAAATGAGCCGTAAATTCGTTCGTCGATTTCCGATATGCGGAAATCCTTATCCACTATCATTTTCGCCTTTAATGTAGTCACATTTTTCATCCTCTCGCATCTTTGCAGTTTATATTTATAAGAGCGTTTACAAAAGGGGGCAGACCTCTGTTTGCAAACGGCCCTCACAGAGCATGTTCCGCACTCCCATGGCTCCACAGCACCGGAACCATGACAGCTGACCGTTAAGCTGAAAAGGAAATAATCTTTTTCCACTGCATGGTGTGTTGCGCCGGCTGGAGGTTTATCCGCCGCAGCCTGAATAACAAAAACACACGTAGCCAAGCTGCAGCGGCTTCGCTGCTATTCGGTTTTCAGCGGATTGCCATCCGAGACTGGAACGCCGAATACAGGCATGCCGTCTTCTCCCCATGAAAAGACCTGAGCCCGCGTGTGACGATTCGGATCATAAAGCGGGTCTCCTTGTATCTCTTTATAATTCCTGGCATGATAGACAAGAACATCCTTCGTCCCATCTTCTGAAACGGTAAAACTGTTATGTCCCGGGCCGTATTGTCCCGTCGCTTCGCTCGTTTGGAAAACTGGTTCCGGATGTTTTCTCCATGAATCCGGATTCAATACATCGCTGGATTCATCCGCGGTCAACAGCCCCATACAATAATGATGGTCGGTTGCACTCGCCGAATAGGTAATGAATATGTTGCCGTTTCTTTTTAAGACAGCCGGCCCTTCATTGACTAAAAAGCCGATTTTTTCCCAAGCGAATTCAGGCGTTGTTATCATCACAGGTTCTCCGGTAATCGTCCACGGATTTTCCAGCTCGGCAATATAAAGATTGGAATTCCCTTTAATATCAGGATCCTTTTGCGGCCAGACAAGATAGCGGACACCGCGATGTTCAAACTGGGTTGCATCCAGGGAGAACGACTCCCACTTTGTTTTTATCTGCCCTTTCTCCACCCATGTCCCCTGCAGCGGATTATCCGCGCTGTTTTCCAAGACAAACATCCGGTGATCAAACAAGCCGTCGTTTGTTTGCGCTGTTCTCGCGGCGGCAAAATAGATATACCACTTGCCGTCGATAAAATGAATCTCCGGAGCCCAAATATTGGCGCTCATCGGTCCATTCTCGTATTTTCTCCAGACAACGACAGGCACTGCTTCAGCAAGTCCCTGAATCGTTTCCGCTCTCCTCAATTCTATCCGGTCATATTCCGGTACAGATGCGGTAAAATAATAAAATCCATCTGTATGTTTGTAAATCCACGGATCCGCACGCTGTTCCACTATTGGGTTAATATACATTTGTTCCATACTCCATCTCCTGCCTTTTCATCATTCGAAACCTGTTTGTTAATTTATTTATATTTTTATTAATATCTATGGTAAAAAAAATTGTTTTATCATATACGACGATAAGGGAAGTAGCACAACTTGTATAAAACTTCCACGACCGGTTATTTTTTGCCGAACAGATGCGTTCCTGTGTTATCCATACCAGTGAAAACGAGCGTCTCACAGCCCTTTTCCCAGTCCCATGCCAGCAGCAGCTTTAATTGTGCATAGCTGTCCGTGTTTCCTTGCCGCTTCAACAAGTGCACCGTATTGGCGGCTGTTTTTTTCCAACGATAACTGTCGCCGCACAAATGGACGGTACCTTCGGTAAAAACAGCTTCAGACGATACCGTGATACCATCTGATGCTCTGTCAAAGACGACGACCTCCCAACTTCCGGCAATCTCCTTTTCCGGAATGTCTTCCATTCTTTCTCCGGCATAGCGCTCGGGGGAGACAAGCGGCCAACCATCGTCCGTCCAAAGCAAGCGGCGGATGTGCAAGCAAAAGATATCGTCTTGCTCCAGCATTCTTGCATGGTGAACAATAAAGTACTCCCCGTTTTCTTCCAATATGGAATTATGTCCCGGCGCCTTCCAGCCTCCGTTTTGAAAGCAGTAGCCCGCCAACAACTTGTTTCCGACTTCGTCTGCCGGACGGTAAGCTGTATCGCAAAGATCTCTGCCGTTAAAATCAACAAATGGTCCGGCAATGCTTTCTGAACGACCGACTCTAATATGATAGTTGGAAAACAACGAGTCATAGGACACAAATAAGTAATACTTGTCAAAGCCGGGATGGTAGATCATAAACGGGCCTTCCACAGCTCCTTGTTTCGTTTCATGCTCCCTCCTGGCAATGCAAGTGCCTTCCCCGTCCACTGCCAGTTTTCCTGTTTGCTTATCGAGAGGCGCAAGATAAACGCCTCCGAAAAAAGAGCCATACACCAGGTAGTCGTCTCCATGACGATCCGTGACGATATTCGGATCGATCGCATTCGGCTTATTTTCCTCAGATGTTTTGATCACCTCTCCGTGATCTTCCCATGGTCCTTCCATCGAGTTGCTTGTCGCCACGCCGATAAAGGAGCGGTTCTTTCCAAACTGAGATGCCGAATAGTACAGATAGTACGTGTTCTCTCGTTTCACTACCTCAGGAGCCCACAAACCTTTGGCGGCCGTCCATTCGTACGCACATGGCGGCACCCCGTCAAAAACGAGTCCTGCCCACTCCCAATGAATTAAATCTACCGATTTACGAATTTGTACTCCGGAATGCAACCTCGCTCCCGAGCTCCTTGTTTTCGTATCTGTCGACAAAATATAATATGTATCTCCGTCTTTAAAAATAGACGGATCATGAACATTATAAACCGACCACTCGCTCGCATCCGGATGCAGTGCTCTTTCGTGCTCATGCCAATATGCCGGCGGTCTTGTTAGCTTGCCCATCGCTGGCCTCCCTTCTTCTTTATAGGAAGTTCAAAAAGTGCGGGATACAGCGCCTGCGAATCTCTTCGTTGCCTTGCCTCTCCGCTGCTCACGTACGTTCCTTGTACGCTCCGCTGCTCGAGCCTGCCGCGCCTCGACCTTCTTGCCGCTGTTGTGTCCTCCTTTTTGATCCCTGTTTAGATTTGCAAGTTCAAAAAGTGCGGGATACTGCGCCTGCGAATCTCTTCGTTGCCTTGCCTCTCCGCTGCTCACGTACGTTCCTTGTACGCTCCGCTGCTCGAGCCTGCCGCGCCTCGACCTTCTTGCCGCTGTTGTGTCCTCCTTTTTGATCCCTGTTTAGATTTGCAAGTTCAAAAAGTGCGGGATACTGCGCCTGCGAATCTCTTCGTTGCCTTGTCTCTCCGCTGCTCACGTACTTTTTAGAAAACCGATAAGTTATCGAAATTCAAACGAGGATCTTATGATTAACTATAATATTAATTTAACAACAAAAATACTGGGATATTAATAAACATTTTTGTTTATTACCAGTATATTTATTTCTATTTAACATGTCAATACACCAGCAAATTAAATTATAAAAATCCTTATTTTATTGATTTATGACAGATTCTAAAGCTTTTCAATACCTCCGGACAAAAAGTAACAAATAAATTAATCATTTAAAATAAATAATTAACTAAAATATATTTATTTTGTCATGATAAAGCTTATTACTCTCTCCTATTTCACCTTGAGTGAAAGTCCTTCGTAGAACAAACATTTTGAGAAAAAGAAAGGGGCTGTGAAGGCAAATGGTTTGTCTCCAGGCCGCTTTCTTTTTGAAAAACTGCATTTTGTATAAGACTGATTTCACAAACTTTATTGCTAGCGAACTATTTTCTAAAAATAAACCAGCCTTTTCAAGACAAATTCATTTATCTAAACGACCCTTTTTTCAACACCTATTTCTGTATCGCCCGCGGTAAACAACACTTCGTGTCTGTTCAAAATGAAAAAACGCTTTTTAAACACACACTGTTTTTACTGCCTTCATTACCAGAATAGTTCTTCCAAAGCTTCCTCACGATACTGGTTTATCATATCCGTCAAATTTTGTGAAATATCATATGCATTGACTTCGCCATTAATAATCGCTGCCTCGACATCGCCGTATTCGCCTCCGAAATACACTTCATCCAGAAATGTCTGGAAACCGGGATGAGAAGCGCCGCCAAGCGCAATCGGCTCCTTCACTCTTTCCAGGAAATTGCTTACATACTCAGACTGCGGCAACAGCTCTTGAAGGCCGTTCCAAATCTCTTCATCATTAATCAGCGGCAGCCCGTCCGGATGCTTGAACATCAGCGATCCATCTTCATTTTCCAATGCTTCAAACGCTTCCAATTTGGCTGTCCAGCCATCTTTTCCCCAACCGAAGAATTTCAGCAGTTCATACGCTTCCCGCGGATGTTCGGTCGCCGAAGATATCGCCCCGAAATCGATGAATGCCGGTTTATGCTGCGATTGGGCATTATCTCCTTGCGGCACCGGATACGGCACCCATTTCATTCCCTTGTCGACAAATTCAGGCTCCGCAAACAAGCCCATCGTCCACCACGCATCTAGTTGCATCGCTATCCTGCCTGTACTGGCCGCCCACAACAAGCGGTCTCCGAAAGCCGCTTCCGCTTCGTCTGTATCATAGAACGGCGCATGAACGCCGCTTCGGACGTATTCGGCATGCTGATTCATGGAATCCGCCCAATCTGTAGTCAAATCATATTGTTCGCCATCCCAGCCGAATTCCCCATAGGCATCCTGGTTGACGATCGGCGCCATTGTTACCAGCTTTGTAAATGTGTTGTAGCCGTAAATACCCTGCTCAGGAACCGTCATTTCTTGCATTAAATCGATCATCTCGCCGTATGTCCAGTCCGCGGAAGGCATATCCACATTCAGCTGATTAAACAAATTTTCATCTAAATAGATGGTATACGGCTGGTACGCCGCCGGAGCCGCGAGCTTTTGTTCCCCGTCGAAATAGCCGGCGTCTTTCATCGTCACTAAAATGTCGTCGGATTCCGGATCGCTTTCAAAATACGCCGTGATGTCGCCAAGCCAGCCGTTGCGGATAGGAATATCCACGTTCCCCATGTACCAGTACACATCAGGTAAATCCCCCGTACTTGCCAGGTTCGTCAGATGGTCGTTCCAGCCATCCTGTTCCAGCTGGACAATTTCCACCGTAATGTTTGGATATTTCTCCATAAACTTTTCCGCCAGAAATTCGTTCAGGGTGTGATTTGCCCACGAAGCATAGCTGAGCGTAATTTCTTCCGTCGTCATCGCTTCCAGCTCCGGCGCCGCTGCCTTTTCATCACTTACATTGTCTGATTCCCCTTCCCCGTTCTCCGGCTCGTTTGCCGTTTCATCGGAGCAACCGGCTGCAATCAGAAGAAAAAAGATTGCTGACAACAAAATAAAAGATAATTTTCTTCGCATGGAAACATTCCCCCATTGTCATTTTCTTGTATATTACGGCGGTTATTCGCCGGCAATACCGGTACGGTCAACGCTCTCCACGAAGTACCTTTGCAGGAAAAAGTAAATGATCAACAGCGGCAGAACACTGATAATCGTCCCTGCCATCTTGATGCCTTCGTTAATTTTGTTCGGACTGTTCTCTGTCACCGGGTACATCGCTTCATAGTTTTGCTGAAATTGCTGCAGCTGCAGCAGGATCGTTGTCAAACTATTGGACTGGCTCGTCAAATACAGCGTCGTTAAATACGTTTCGTTCCAATACCAGACAAAAGAGAACAAAAAGGCGACGATGAACGCCGGCACCGCCATGGGAACGGCAATCCGGAAGAAGCATGTAAACTGGCTTGCACCGTCCACCTCCGCCGCTTCATACAGCGACTGCGGCGTCTGCCGGAAAAACTGGTAAAATATTAAAATAAAAATCGTGCTGTTCAAGCCCTGTCCCAAAGCCGCCGGAACAACGAAAGCCTTCAAGGAACCCGTCAATTCCAGATTGCTGAAAAGGCGGTATGTGGGCATCATCAAAATTTGCGGCGGAACAATAAAGCTGAAAATCATCAGCGCAAACAACAGCTTTTTAAAACGGAACTCATATCTGGCAAAACCGAAGCCGACCAGGGCGGCCACCGCCACCTGAAACATCGTCGGCACCGCGGCAATCAGCAGGCTTCCGGAAAGCGAATGTCTAATATTCATAACGGAATAGGCCTGGGAATAGTTTTCCGTATACAACGCCGAAGGAATCCATCTTATCGATGTATCCAGCAAATCTTCTAGCGACTTCATGCTCGTGATAAACATGTACAGCATCGGATATAAGTAGACAAAACCGATACAAACGAGCAAAGTATAGATTACCAGTTTCATTACGAAGCCCCTTCTATCATTAAAGCCGAAGAAAAACCGGACGAGCTTTCCCTTGATAAGCTGCCATCTTTCTTTCGCGCTCAGCTCTTCCTTTGTCAGCAACGCATAGAAGCTTTTCGTTTTTTTAAACACCATCGCTCCCTCCCTTCTAAATCATTCTTTTCGGTTTCTTTTCGCGGAAGACGAAGAATATAATCAGCAGTAGCACGGATATGATCAACGCGTACATCCAGGCCATTGCCGAAGCGAACCCGTAGCCTCTTGTAGCGGCAAACATATTTGTATAAATCAAATGAATAATCGGATTTTGACTGCTGTTTGCTAAAAAAACAAGGGTGTAAATCAAATTGATCAGGATGATCGGTTTGATCGTCGGCAGCGTGATTTTCCAAAAGCATTCCCAGCCGGAGCCACCGTCAATCTTCGCCGCCTCATATAAATACGGATCGATTTTCTGCAGCACGGCCAGAAAAATTAAAATTTGCACTCCTGAATACCATAAAATAATGATAATTTGGTTAAACAACTCGCCAATCACCTGGGCAAACCACATCGGGAAAAACTGCGTTAAAATGCTGAGAATGACATCCTGATTCACCATCGGCACCGTCGTCGCTCCCTGGCTGATCAGCTGGTCAATGACCGGACCGCCGGCCACGATCACCGGCAAAAAGAAGATCGTTCGAAAGCCGCCCTGAAACTTTACCTTTTCGTTCAACAGCATGGCAATGATCAACGCAAACACGACAATGACCGGAACCCGGAGCGAGATGTTCAGCATAAACTGCAGCAGCTCCTGGACAAAAAACATATCCTTCAGCCAGACATCGAGGTAGTTATTGAAGCCGGCATATTTGAACTGAAGGCCTGTCGGCGTTATCCTCATGTTGTTCAAGCTGAAATAAAACGACTGGATTAACGGCCACAACACCAGAAGCAGAAAGCCGACCAGCCACGGCGAAATAAATAAATAGCCGTAGAGCGTTTTTCTTTTGATTTTCAACGGTCTTGCACCACCTTATAGGACAACGCCCCAATTGTACGGCCGTCAATGACGGCATCGTTTTCCTGATAATTGACATAAACGATTGTTCCGTTCTCATACGTCACCTTCGTTACGCCGCCCGACCGCTCATAATTGACGATCAGCACATCCTTCGTCTGCTCATGGATCTCCTTCAATGCTGTGTAATAATCCGCAATCGTTTCCTGATACAGCTCATATTTGGAGCTGTATATGTGCGAGGAATTCGTATACAGCAATTCAGACGGATCTTCGTACGTGATCAGAAACGACGGATTCAGCCCCTGTTCCACCAATTGCAGAAAAAATTCCACCTGATTCGCCTGAAAGTTGACATACTCAGAATACATCGGGACAATTCCTTTTAATGTCAGCGCGATAAACGGAATATCCTCATCGGTGAATACATAGTCCGATGATTTTGCCGGAAGATCAATGATCGCATCCGTATCGTTCCACAAATAGGAGAACGGCTGCTCCAGCAGCAAGCGGAACGAATTGTCATAATCAGAAACAATCGCTTCGTAATATCTCTTCGTTGTGATCCGGTCATATTCCCGGCTGCCTTCACTGTAGGAAAACAGCTCGTTGGCTATCCCCGCAAGAGCGATGTTTGCTACTTCGTTGTCCAAATAGTCTTGTTTCAGGCTCTCCATGATATCGGCGGAGGATTTCGGGTTCAGATAATGGAGCGAGCTGTAGACTTTCCCGTAAACATCCTCTGTGTACGTCCGTTTGTTCATTTTTTTCATCACTTTATATCGCGTATTCCCCTGCTCCTCGAGGTTGATTCTCAGCGCGTCGTGATACAGATACAGGTCGATGTTGTTCGCCTCGCTCTCCTCAAGGAGGCCGGGAAGGCTCATTTCCCTGCCCAACGCCGCTTCCGGCTTGAAGGAGCGGATCGGCAGCCCGCCGTAATATCCGTCTGATTGCCAGCCCTTATAAATCGACAATATCTCTTCCACACCGCTCCCCTGCAAGTCATGAAAAATAGCGCTTGCCTGCCCGAACGTCGTCATTGGCACAGTTTTGTTAAACAGCAGCCCTTTTTCAACATCGGAGCCAAACATATCAACGCGGACGTTAAACTCATCCCCGGTTTTCGTAACCAGATCGTTGTTCAATAAATAGCTGCGGTATTTTTCCGCAAGTCCGAAATACGTCGCCTCGTCGCGGGAAACAAATTCATACCGCAACCTGATGTCAAAATCATTGCTGTTTCTTTGCCGCACCACCATCGTTCCCGAATCCTGACTCGTGGGCTGATTGTAAACCTGCCGGTAAATGAACTTGGAAGTAATCCAGTTATACGGCAATATCGCGCCGCTTGGATACGCTTCAATTTTCGCGCTGTACTGGCCTTCTTCAATGATGCCGAGATAGCCGATTTGCGAATCCGTCTGCACCATGCCAAAAACAGGGGCAAGGATGTTTTCCGGATCATTGAACGGATCCATGCCGCTGAACAGTGACAAAACATACGGATCATCAATTCCGACATTGTCACCGTAAACCATTTTGGAATACGGCTGTTTATATTTTCCATCGTTATCCTTTAAGTGAATCAATGCCCCCGAGCCGTCCGGAATAAACATATATCCTTCCCGGTCTCCGAGCTTGGAATAGCCTAAAAAAGGATAGACGTAAAAACCGGACACTTTGTATCTGTCGCTGCCTTCCTGAATTGACGCTTTCGGAATTTCGGCTACCATCCCCGAATCGGTTAACCGGACGTTGACTTCAAAAGCGATTTCCAGCTCCGGATAGAAAATGGACGCCTCAAAACCATCATCATTGTAACGGACTTGCTTTTCAGGATTTCCGGAATACATATCGGCCCGGTAAATAACGATGTTCGTGCCTACCAAATATTCCATCACGATGGAAGACTGCATCACATTCGTCCACTCTTCATTGCTTTGTACCGGTTCATCGATAGTGGAATACAGCACGGCACCGGTGGCTTTCTCGCGGATAATGACAGACAAATTTTCCTCTTTTACGTACATTTCATATTGCTCATTCGCTGTCAAAAACCGGTGTCCATCAATTTCTTCCTGCGTCTCAGCGATGATTTTCGCCCTGTTTTCAGGGGCTTTGTCGTCCACCGCCACTTGTTCCGGCACAGGCTCCTGTATCACCTGAGCTTCTTCCGCTTCCGTTTCTTCTCCTTCTGAATCTGCGTCATCATCCGGGGTTACTTCCGGCACAGCAGGCGTGTTCGGGAGATTGCCGGCAATTTCCGGGTCATCGCCGGTAACGATAAAATAGATCCCTCCGATGACGATGACAAGAAACGCGATAAGCTTCACTGCCGTTTTGAGTTTAACGGTTTTCAATGCGGTACACCCCCTCGTTAAAAATGGAAACAAAGAAGGAAATCATCTGTGTGATCAGCACGTAAACGATGAAAAGCAACAATACTCCGATCAGCAGTGTGAACATCGTCAGGAACAGAATCTTCAACGTCTCCCTCATCGTATAATCATTGATTTCTTTCACCATGATCACAAGCAGCACCGCCACCCATGAGTAAATGAAAACATTCGTCAATTGCAGCAAATATATTTCATTAAACGTCAGCACATTGCTCAGGAGAATGACGAACGGCTTGATCAGAAAATACGGCGCAAACGAATATATAAATCCGCAGTATATCTGCTTGAACCGCCCTTCGCCGTCGTTGATTGTACAGACTAAATAGTTGGAAACAATCACGAAAAACATACTCCCGAAAACAAGGGCAAAGTCGGTGCCGATGGTGAACTCGCCTTCCGTGACGGTCCTGAATATAAACCCTGAATAGTACTTCTCCGCAACGTAGAGTACAAAAAATACAAACATGAGAACCGTCGCCGACAGGTAGCCTGTTTTGTTTTCATATTTGATACTGTAAAAGCTGTCGATCGGGTGACGAATCAAATTTTTCACAAAAACAAGATCCTTCCACACTTTCAGCTCGTACTTTTCAGCAATTCTTGTCTGAAAGCTCCGCCAGAAACGATATTTTCTTTCCAGGCGGCCGGTGATGTTTTTCAAAACAAACAGCCCAATTACTACGAAGAGAACAGTGACAATGTTCTCCCGCATCCACATATTGCGGATCTCCCAGAAAGCGTCGGAATAACCAGGCTTATATTTTGCCAGCCGAAACGAAGCCAAAGCGTCTTCATAGCTTTCTTCCTTAAAATACGCTTCGCCAAGCCCTAAATTAGCAAAGTCGAACAGGCTGTTCATCCGGATAACCTCCTGCCACGGCTCTTTGCTCGCTTCGTAGTCACCGTTTTGATAGAGCGTCAGCGCTTCATGCACCATGCCGGCAAACTCCGTCGGCTGAAAAATTTGAATTTGATTTTTCTCCGGATCAAGGGCGTAAATATTATCGTCTTTGTCTAAGGCAACCGCCGAAATTTTATGAAACAGGCCAACGCGTTGTCTGCCGTCATCGCGGCCGCCGAAGACAAACAATAAATTTCCTTCGCTCGTATATTCATAAATGAATCCGTTTTCACCAGCAACGAAAATATTCTCCAGCGAACCGACGGCAACAGAGGCTGGAAACGGATCGGCAGCTTTTGTGTCAATGATGTTTTTTCCCGCGACATTCAGTTTCTTGATCGCTTCTCCCCGCTCCCCTTGGGAAACTGTATATACAAGACCTTTCTCATCAATCGTGAGATTTTTCGCGGTAGCCGGAACCATGTCAATCATCCGGCTTAATTGCTCTTCCGTGAAAATCGCTTTTCGGAAAATCGTCAGCGGGGTCACGATCGTTCTGTTTGGAGCAAAATAGCCGATAAATTCACCGGTATTGGCATTCATTTGAATGATGCCGTTTGCGTTGCCGCGAGAAATGACATAGATGTTATCCCGGCGGTCAACCGCCACCTTTTCCGGGACAAAGGTGGAAGACTGACCGAAGAGAATGCTGTCAGGTCTCTCAACCTCTGCAAGCAATTCCCCGTCGAGGGAGAAGATAAACACTTTTGCCTCCACTTCATCGGCGACATACAGCTTTCCGTCCTCCGACAAAAACATGCCGTTCGGCTTTTTCAACACTTCCTCACCGATGATTCTGACAAGCTCCCCGTTCTTATTCCCGACTAATATCCGTTGATTTCCGGTGTCCGACACATACAGCAGCCCGCTGTCATCGATTTTTAAATCAGCAGCCTGGGAAAACAGCTCGTCACCGAATTTAACGATTGTCTCGCTTACCGTATAGGCAGTCTGGGTTTCTACATAATTGCCGTAGCCGTCTTCCGTAAACGTTTTATAGGCAGTGCTTGCGGAAACGGCATTTTGATAAACCAGGAAAAAGATGAGCAAACATATCGCCATTGCTGCGCCTTGATATTTTTTCAACATTTCCACACCTACTTTAACCCGGAATGTGACATCGTGTTCATGACCATACTTTGCAAAATGATGAACAACACTAAATTAGGAACGAACATGATCAGTGAAGCTACAGCCGCCATTCCCTGGCCGACAACAACGTTCGTGTTGGCAACAAGCGTATTCATATAAAAAGCAAGCGTTCTCATATTTTCACTCGTAATGAACAACGTCGAAGTCTCCAGGTTATTCCACACAGCCTGAAAAGCCAAAATCGCTGCTGTGGCAATGGCTGGCTTGATCAGAGGCAAAATGATTTTCCAATAAATTTTGAAATCGCCGGCACCATCAATCACCGCCGCTTCAATCAACGAGTCCGGGATTTGGTCGATGAACTGCTTCACGAGAAACAGCCCCACCGGCATTGCCAATAACGGCAGAATGTGTGCAAAAAACGTATCATCCATTCCGAGAAACGAAATCGTTAAAAACCTTGGGATCATCACGGCAATCGGTACAAACATCAGCGCGGCGTTGTTGATTTCAAAAATAGTAAACTTCCCTTTAAAAACTTTTTTTGACAACACGAAGCCTGCCATCGTCGAGATCAGAACCGAAAGAAAAACAACCGCCGCCGTCACCACGAGACTGTTAAACACATATCTGCTCAGCGGGATACCGGAAGCGTTCGCCAGCTCCAGCAGATTCGTGAAATTCTCGAAGGTCGGCTTATAAACAAAGAACCTCGGCGGAAAAGCGTACAATTCATCGAGCGGTTTAAACGCATGATTAATAATAAAGACAATCGGCAGCACCATGAACAGGGCAAAAGGAATCAGAAACACATAAAACTTCAGTTGACTTTTATGAAACTTTTTCGGATTTACACCGCTAACTCTCGCAGCCATAAAATCTTCCTTTCTCACGCTTCACTAAACAGCTTTTTCGAAATGTAGGAGAATAAGTAAATGATCAGCAGCAGCACGACAGAAAGCGCTGCCGCATAGCCCATTTCAAACCGGATAAATCCGTAATCTTCAATATGGTTGACAATTAACTGCCCCGCATAATTCGGCGTCGGGTTGGAGCCTGTCAGCTGAACGCCGATGATTCCTGTCGCAAACGTGTTGACAATCGCCATTACCGCGCCGAACAGCATTTGCGGCTTCATTGACGGGATCGTAATATAAATCAGCTCCTGCATTCGATTTCTTATCCCATCGATGGCCCCGGCTTCATAGAGCGTTTCGTCAACGTTCAGCACGCCGGCAAGCATCGCCAGAAAGCCGACGCCCATGCTGCTCCATAACGCGACAATAATCATGATCAGCATAATGAAGCGGGAATCCTGAAGAAAGATAATCGGCTCCGTGATGATTCCCCACCTCATCAGCAGGCTGTTCACATAGCCCGCCTGATTTCCGCTGAACAGCACCGTCCAGACAACCGCCATGGCGACGCCTTGCGTCATTGACGGCGAGTAGAAAATCAGCGCTAAAATCATGCGCGGCACTTTCGTCAGCTGTGCCAGACACCAGGCAAGGAAGAAGGATAAGATGTATCCCCCCGGCCCGACGATCAGCGCAAACAACACTGTATTCGGCAGCACATACTGCATGAATATTTCATCCTGCGTCAACAAGTTGATATAATTTAGAAAGCCGATAAAATCCGGTCTTTCAATCGTGTTAAAGTTCGTAAATGACAAATAGATTGCCATCATAATCGGGATCACGATAAATAGTGAAAACAACAGCAAATACGGCAGCAAAAAGAGATACGGGTTCTTTTTGTTTTTCTGCATGAACTAACCCCCCGTCAATCAGTATTAGTGTTTGTTCATCAAGATCGTTTTTCATCTTTTGAAAAAACACGATGCAACAAGCAACACTTCCCAGACAAGCTACGAGCTGTCTCATCGTGTCATCGCGCGCGATGGCACTTGGATATTCATCGAAGCTAAGCTTGCAGAGGAAGAGACAATGAGTGAAGCCGGTGCACTCTTTACATACCGTCTACGAGTGGTGTTCTCGTAGACGGTTGCAGCCAGCGGAACCATTGCCTTTTTGAACACGCTCATTTAAACTCAGGATTCGGATACTCGCGGATGGTCTCGCCGTCTTTCATATAACCGAATTCCTCCAGTTTGCGGAACGTTTCCCGGTTAATACGCTTGCTCGCCAAGTCAATGGCCGTCCTTACATTTTCTCCGTCGAGAATGATTGAGTTATAGGCGTTGCTGATTTCCCTCTCCAGCAGATAGCTGCCGGGAACTCGCGGCACTTCCGTCAGCCACTCGGTCTGTGCCAGGATGACCTCCTTATGGCTCGTGTTCCATGGTAATCCTTCGTATGCCTCTATATTTGCCGTGTTCCAAATGTATTCTTCTCCATATGTCGTCTGCAGAGTATTCCCAAAGGCAACCTGCACCTCGGTGCTGGACCACCATTTCAAAAACTCCCACGCTTCTTCAACCTTATCCGAATCCTTGAAAATAATATTGCTTTCCGCTCCGCCGGCAGACCATCTTTCAATGTCCCCGTCTTCATTTTCGATACCGGGAACTAACGCGATATCCCAGGAATTCGCAATTTCCGGGGCAGCGTTCAAAATCAGGTTGTACATGAAATAATCCGAAATACCAATCGGCAGGGAGCCGTCCCTGAACTGCTGGTAAAAGCTCGGCACGTCATACGGAATATTGTAGATCGTAAACAGTTCCGTCAACTGCCGTATCCCTTCGATTGCCTCATTGTCGTTTAACGCCGTTCTGCCGATCGTTTCTCCGTAAAACTTGCCGCCGTTCTGATAGATAATCGGCATTGTCCCGGCGAAAATCTTTAAACCCGGCATTCCCGCTGTCGGATAGAAAAAGTTCATCCCCCGTCGCTGCAGTTCCGGCAAATATGTCCTTACCTCATCCAATGTTTCCGGAACCGGCAGATCAAGGGACTCCAAGATATCCTCGCGGTAGAAAAGCACCCAGAAATTCATTGTGTCCGGCAATGCGTAAATACCGCCTTCCACGGTTGCCGGCACATGCAGTCCTGCCGGGAATCGCGATTTCACTTCTTCAAAGCCGTCGAGCTCCGTCAAATTCTGCAAAGCACCCCTGATCGCTATTTCAAACGGAAGCGCGTAATTGACGCCGATCGCTGCATCCGGCGCATCGCCAGAGGCATTGGCCAAAATCAGCTTGTTCTGATCCGGCATCAGCGAAATATCGACGTTAATACCGGTTTCCGGTGTAAATTGCTCATCGATCATTTGCTGAATGATTTCAATATATTGCCGCGGACGGTTGATCCAAATCTGCAGGTGGTCCGGGTTGCCGCTGTCAACGGCATAATCTTGATCACCGAAGGAATTCACCAGCCGTTCCAATTTTGCATATTGCTTGGAAAAAAATCCTTTTTCCTCCGGTATATCTTTCGGGTTTTGGTAAAAATAAAACGCGTCGACAGCAACACCGTTATCATTGATATCTTGAAGCAGATGACCTAAGTAGGCAGTAATCGAATTGGTTCCCGTCGACAATTCATTTTTTCGGACAATCAGCTTGTTCGTTTCTTCCGCAAGGCTTCTCAACTGTTTTTCCGCAATGTTCAATGAAGAAAACGCGCCGATTTCGTCCGCATCGGGTTGAAGCGCTTTCATATTTTCATATAAACGATTCATTGTATCCGCCCAGTTTAGCAATTGCTCCGTAACGCCGGGAATATAATCTTCAATATTAATGTCCCGGTGACGGTCGGCATCCGGTCCAGCCAGATTGGTGATTTCCAGCGACAGCGATTGAATGTCATTGATTAGTTGTTCGATCGTTTCCACCGTCGGCTTCAGATGATCGATACTGATGGAAAAACGGATCGTATGCTTACCCGCATCTAAATACACCGGAATCTCTTTGTCCGTCTCCTGCTCACGGATGGTTGTACGGGTAAAGTTAGCTGTATACGGGAGCGGATAATTGTTGAATTGCCTGAACGGAATCGCATCGTCGATGGCGATATTCAAAAAAACCGGAAAATCGGACTTTGCATTTTGCCTGTAATGCATTCCGAGATAATAAAAGCCCGTTTCTGCTACTTCAAATTCGTATTCCACCTGATGGCCCGGCTTTTTGAAGGCACTGTCATCCAAATAATTCAGCACGCGCTTATCGGCACTGTACGGGGTTAAATCGACATTGTACAACGCCCCCGCCCGTATGGACGAATCATTGCGATAGGCAATTTGCTCCCCCTCGACATGAACGAAGCCGTCCCCTTTCACCTCTGCGGCTTCAAAGTCCGGTAATTCCGGCGCCGGTGCCGAAAGAAAGAGCGATCGTATAAGCATGCTTCCTTCAATAACCCGAAAGGATAATTTGTTTTCTCCAGCTTCCAAATAAATCAGAAACGGCTCGCTCGTGCGATAGCTGGAATCGCCAATATATTTTTCCTGCCACTCTGTGACTTTGACCGGCTGGGGAACAATCTCATTTCCGTATTTGTCTTTCGGAATGTTGTCAGGAGATTTCCATCTACTCTCAAAAACAAGATTTCGCAGTTCAAAAAACGGCACTTCGCCATTCAGCTCCATTTTCAGCTGCGTCGGCAGTACATTGTCATTGTTAATCAAGTAAGTCAGCCCGAGGTTGTATAAGCCGCTTTCCGGGGCTTCAATACGCATCGTCACTTCTTGCTTCGGCTCTAATTTGATCACTTCCATTCCGTCATATTGGACTATGAAGGAGGCGTCAACGGCCAGTTCTTCCGGATCGCTCCAAACAATATCTGCGCCGTCATATGTTGTTCTGCTGTCGATTTCGCTTATATATGTACTGTACTTTTCAGTGAGAACCGAAGTAGCATTGTCTGAAAAGAGCTCTGATGTTCGTTCTGTTTGTTCTAAATAAACAGAATCATCGGATTGTTCCGAATCATCTGTTTGCTTTTGCTCTGTCCCCTCAGCAGCTGCGTCATCGGCTTCTTCCGCTTTTACATTCAACAGCTGATACAGTATGCAAACAAACACGAAGGCCATTGCTATTGCTAAATACAACCGTTTTTTGTTTATAAAAACCAAACAAATCCCCCCGCTTAATTCATTAATAATGTAATTAGTCCATTTCGCCAAAACATTTAGCTTCAAGTTAAATATACATAGTTTTGTAAGCGCAGTCAATAACTTTTATGTGAATTTATTTGTCGTTGTATTTATATAATTAACTTTTAAATTAATTAAAATGAGATTACTCAGATTGTTTTTTCATTAAATTAACTCGGTTATTTTTAATACTGTTTGTTTTCGCAATTAAAAGAACTTGTTCACAAAGGATGACTTTTCTCTTTGGATTACTTTTTAACTAGGCAGGCTGTTTTTTTCCGTATCCGCAACGGGTGGCGCGGGTTTTCCCGTCGATTTGACTCTTTTTCCCGTCGGTACGGCGGATTATCCCGTCGGTAGCTAACTTTTTCCCGTCCGCTTTCCTCCTTTTTCCTGTTCAGATTTTACCTCCGTATTAGCGCGGTGATCATTTTGAAAACAGCAGCAAAAACGCAGGGAAAACAATACAACCCACTGCCTCTTTTTCCGGGAACTTGTCAGGATATGCCGGAAATGAAGCGCACCAAAAAAAAGCAGATCGTGGCAACGGATCTGCTTTTTACTCCATACTTATAGAAGATGTTCAAAAAGTCCGGGATACAGCGTCGGCAAATCTCAACGCCCGCCTTGTCTCTCCGCTGCTCACGTACGTCCCGTGTACGCTCCGCTGCTCGAGCCTGCCGCGCTTCGACCTTCTTGCCGCTGTGATGTCCTCCTTTTTGTAGCGTACACTTATGAATTTATCGGCATCGTTGACTGGCGGATGATCAGCTTCGGCTCATAAATGATTGATGCTGCTTTTTGCTGGTCTCTTTTGTTGGACGACTGCTGGCTGTTGACTAAATCGACAATCATTTTACCCGCCGTCTCGCCCATTATATTTTTCGGATGCGCTACCGTCGTCAGTTTCACTTCAGACACTTGAGCCAGGAAAGAGTCATCATAACCGACAAGCGAAATATCGTCCGGCACCTTCAACTTCTTGCGACGCAACACTTCAAGCAAGATCATTGCCAGCTCATCGTTGTAGCAGACAATCGCTGTCGGCATCCTCTCTTGCCCGGACGCTGACAGGAGCTCGTCCAGCGCGGTTGCCGGCTTCTCATTTTTCTCTTCGGAAAAGTAGGTGATGATATTTTTCGGATTGATCGGAATATTGTGGCGGCGATGAGCTTTAATATACCCCTTCATCCGCTTCGTCCCTTGAATGTCATCTGTTTTAAAAAAGCCGATGATATCGGTATGCCCGGATTTTATCAAATGCTCCGTCTGAATGAACCCGCCCTTTTCGTCATCCATAATCAGACACAGCGGCTCCAGCTCATCATAAAAGGCATTGATCATGATATAAGGGATATCCATCCGCTCTAAATTAAAATAATAATTAATGTTTGGATTGGAGTAAGCGCTTCTCGTCGGTTCAATAATTGCCCCGTCAACATTTTGGGAAAGAATATCTTCAAGAATCCGCTTTTCGTTTTCGCTGTTGTTGTTCGTGCTGTATAAACTCACTTGAAACCCTTGCTCGCTTAAATACGATTCCGCTCCGCGGATGATGGAGGGAAAAATATAGTCGGAGATATACGTTGTAATGATGGCAATGTTTTTCTTGCTTTTCTGATTTCTCGTTTCTCTCTCCGAGCGGTCTGCACAAAATGTGCCGGAACCTTGTTCACGGTACAGCCAGCCTTCATTCACCAGTTCGCCGACAGCAATCCGTATGGTGTGTCGGCTGACTTCAAATTCCTTCATCAATTCATTTTCGGAACTGATTTTCTGATGGGGAAGATAGGTGCCGTCCAAAATCCTTGATTTTATTGCTTGTTTGACAATGCCATACTTTGTTTTCATCTAAAAAAACCCTCAATTCCAATCGATCTTGTTGTATAAAAATGGTAATTCGTCAACGGCGGCTCCCATTGAAAAACAGCCGTACAAGCAAACAGCCTTGGATACACTAAAAAACGCTGTATCAGGATAAAAGCCGGCTGCGAGCAAAGCTCTCACCGCCGGCACACAAAGCGAATGTTTGAAAAAGTCACTACGTTTTATCACCAGTTAACTTACTACTTAACTATGAGCAGTTTTCTCGTAGACGGTTGCATCGAGCGGAACCATTGCCTTTTTGAACAGACACTTATACGTACATATTATCACATTTTTTTGCCAACAAACAATCCACAAATACAATTTTTTCCGAAATTGACGAGTGATATTTTTCTTCCCGATTGGACTTGGCATGAAAAAGTTTTTTTACATCGAGGTCACGGCAGTTTAACTCTCCACCGCTTTATGACAGCGTCGCCACCTTTGATTTGGTCAGTTTAATTGCTTTATTTTTGGCCGCATAAAGAACAAATGCCACTAGGAACAATACGAAGCCGATAACATCCATGACTAACAATTGAAGCAGGCCCCAGCCGGCAATCCACAGCATGGTTTTATATTGAATCTCATTGTCCCGGATGTTACGGGCAATGAGAAAATTCACGATGGCGCCGACGAAAATAAACAAGCCGAAGGTCAGGATCACCCGCGTGACATTGTCAATCAGCTGCGTTCCGACAAACATCGTATCAGCGGCAGTGTTTTGCAGTGACTGGGTACCAGTCGATTTAAACCATGTAGAATAGCCGAAAATCGTTATTATCGCTGTAAACATATTCCAAACGGAACCCGCAATTAACAGTTTCCTTTCCAGTCCTCTGCTCATCCTCATCCCCACCTTGAAAAATACTTTTTTACCCTTTAATCCCCGCATTCAAATTTATCGATTGAACAAAATATTTTTGCGCGAATAAAAACAGCAGCAACGTCGGAATAATCGCCAGTATCGCCGATCCCATTAACTGCCCGATCATTCGGTAATTGCCGTAAATATCCTGCAGTAACAGCAACCCTGCAGTAACCGGCATTTTATCCACATCGGTATAAACGATGACCGGCCAGAGAAAATCATTCCACGATCCGGTAAATGAAAACAAGCCACACACAATTAAAACCGGTTTGATCAGCGGCAAAATGACAGAATAATAGATTTTAAATTCACTGGCGCCGTCCACGCGAGCCGACTCATCCAATTCTTTCGGTATCCCTTTCATAAACTGCCGCACCAGAAAAATATTGCCCATCCCCGCCAAGCCGGGAACGATCATTGCCCAGGCGGTATTCACCCAGCCAAGCGCATCGATAATTTTGTAAGATGGAATTAAGTTAACAACGCCCGGGAAAAACGATATGCCGAGCAGCGTAAAAAACAATGTATCCCGGCCTTTGAACTTCAAACGGGAATAACCGTACCCGGTGATGGAAATGACAACGATGACTAAAAACGTGTGCGTTGTAGCAATAAACAGGGAATTCATCAGCCAGCGCAGGATCGGGGCTGTGGATGTATTGTCCAAGATCGATACATAGTTATCGACAATCCAGTTGACCGGTAACAAGCGGAACCCGGTGGAGACAACTTCCGTCTGTGAGCGGAATGACGTTGCAATTCCGAATACAAGGGGAATTGCCCATATGAAGCAAAGTAAGATCAAAAATATATAGGCTAAATATTTTGATATACTGATTTTTTTTGACATTTGTCACACCTACCTTTTCGTTTCCATGTTTAAGTGGAAGTTCAATGTAACGTCCTCCTTTTGAACACGTACTTTAACAGGCACCACTCACATTTTTATGTAGCGTTCCGGTTCATTAAATAGTACTGCAACGCCGAAACGACGAGGATAACCAACCCAAGCAATACAGCCATCGCCGAAGCCATTCCAGCAATCGATTGTCCGTGACTGAAGGCCAGTTGACGAATATACATCATCAATACGGTCGTGCTCTGCTGCGGACCGCCGTTGGTCATCATCAACGGCTGACCGAATACATTAAAGCAGCCGGCTGTTGTCATCACAAACGTGTAAATTAACGGAAACCGGATGGAAGGCAAGGTAATGTTCCAAAATTTACGGATGGAGCCCGCCCCGTCAATCTCCGCGGATTCATATAAATCTTTGGAAACACCGTTAATGGAGGCGCGGTAAATAATCATATTTCCTCCGATGCCGCCCCAAATTGTAATCGCAATGATCGTAATCCAGGCATACGGCTGTGTTGATGCCCACACAGGTTCTGATCCGAACACATTGCTCACTACCCCCAGCTGCTTGTTGAAAATCAAAGACCAGATAAGCGCGGCTGCAGAGATGGAAATCAATCCAGGAATATATAAAATCGATTGGAAAAAGCTTTTCATTTTTACTTTTTTATGTTCCAATGCCACGGCAATCAGCAACGGAATCGCGATCAGCAGCGGAACACTAAGGCCGACAAATATAAAAGTGTTTTTCATCCCGTTAAAAAATTGATAGTGGAAGGTGGAATCTGTATTAAATAGTATCGTTTTATAGTTGTCCAATCCTACCCAAACCGGATCACCTACTAAATTCCACTGCGTAAAAGAAGCGTACATCCCATAAATCGTCGGCAGTAAAATAAAGACAGCAAATAATATCACATGCGGTCCAATAAAGAAAAGAGGTGTCACATTTACTTTCTTGTTCATACCATTCACATTCATTCCTCCTTTTGTAAGAAACTTGAATATTCTTATCTTCTAGAGCGTGTTCAAAAGGGCAATGGTTCCGCACGATTCGTCCAATTCCGCTTAAGTACTACTCACGTCCTGTGAGCGGAATGTCGTCATCCTGACTCTGAGAAAACCATTCACAGTCGGCCTGAAAAGAATGCATCGGCTCCACTCATTGTCTCTTCCTCTGCTAGTAGAACTCCGACGTCGATCCAAGTGCCATCGCGCGCGATGACACGATGAGACAGCTCGCAGCATTTCAGTGAAGTACGGCTCGTTGCTTCGTATTTGTTCAAAAAGATAAAAACCGATCTTTTTGAACAAACACTTTTAAAAGAAGGTGCCTCAAAAGGGGCAATCTCCCTTTTGAGGTACCCTCGGTACAATGAACATGCCATTGCAAAGATAAAAAATGATGTTCCACCTGCAGGACAACCTCTTTTTTACCGTTATTCTTCTGCGTCAGTCGTTCCACTAACGCCTTCCGCAATTTTATCTTCCACAAATTTTTGCATGGCATCCAGCCCTTCATCAATATCCAGTTCTCCATGAACCATATCCGCTCCGTATGTATCCAAAGCTTCAGAAACATATGGATAGTATTCATAAGTATAAATGTAGAGGGATTCAATTTCTTTTTCGTTGGATGTAAAGAACGACTGCATGTAGTTTTCATATTCAGGACTTTCAATAACATCACGGCTGGCAACGATTTGCCCTGCCTTCGCCCATTCCATAGAGTTTTCACGCATAAATTCAAGGAAATCCGCTATTCCCTTTTCTTTTTCCTCCGTTCTGTCATCATTTTTTAACATCGCAAACAAGTGAGAAGATGCCCGGTTGGTAAATATCTCTGGCTCAAAGGCATAAATATTTGTTACGTCAAAGTTCAAGCCTTCGACCCCGGCGTGAGCTGTCGAGCTCCATGTGCCGTCTGTTGAAAAAAGTACATTGCCTGATTGAAACATTAAGTAACCGTCTTCCCCATACGGCGTCATTAACCCGGCATCGGCCACCGCTTTAATTGCTTCAATCGCTGCTTTCATTTCTTCCGTATTCACGGCAGGCGCATCATTTGCTTGAATATCTCCTCCGAGGTTGATGATTTGCGCCAGTATCACCCATGTCAACAAAGCATCGTTGACAACGTAATCTCCTTCATCCAGCTTCCCTTGCAGCGATAACATTTCTTCGAAAGTGACGACATCATCATCAAGAAAATGCTCCACATTGTATTTTTTCAATAAATCCTTGTTGTAGTACATCGTATTGCTGTGAATATCCAACGGAATCGTGTATTGTACTCCGTCAATATTGCCTGAATTCCATGCCTGAGGCAGATAATTTTCCTCTTTCAATTCCGGCTGTGTTTTCATGATAACGTCCATTGTTTCTAACAGATCCTGATTGACAAAACCTGGAACCCGATCGGCATGAATAATCGCCAAGTCGGGAATGTCGTTGCCGGAATTCATGACTGTATAAAGCTTCGTGTACATATCGGATGTAATGATATGCTTTACTTCAAATTCCGGATCCGTCTCATTGTATTGTTTAACAAGCTCGTCCATATACGCGCCGTCATCGCCTGTTAACGGAGTCCAAAACGTAATCGTGTTTTCATTTCCACTGCTGCATCCGGCTAACATAACGGTCAAGGAAAAAATAAGTAACAAACACGAAGCAATGAGTGGAGCCGATGCATTCTTTTCAGGCCGACTGTGAGTGGTTTTCTCGAAGTTGGCGCATCGTGCGGAACCATTGCCTTTTGGAACACGCTCTATTAGCTTTTTTTTCAACATTTTCTTCCCCTCTTTTGGTTATGATTTAGTAAATTATTTGCCAAAACCGGCTCTGCGACAAACAATTAACTCGGGTTCAGTATACACTTAAGAGAAAACGCTGTCAATAACATATAAATAAATCTAATTACTAATTTTATTTATATAATTAATTATTATATTAATAAAAAATCTGTTATTATAGAATTATTTACAGTGATTAATCTTTATGTTATTTTATATATAGATTAATGATCTTAATTAGAAATGATTAAACAGAGAAAGAAGGGTATGACAATGCAACTGGAAATAGACAAATCCTCGCTCGTAGTATACGAAGCGCTAGCAAGTGAAGTCCGGATAAAAATCATTCAACTCCTCTCAAAAAACAAAATGAACATTAAAGAATTGGCTGAAGAGCTGAAGATAAGCAGTCCGATTGTAACAAAGCATATTAAAAAGCTGGAGGAAGCAGGAATTATCAAAACGGAAAAAATCCCCGGAAAGTCAGGTCTGCAAAAAATTTCAATTTTAAAAGTGGATCATATCGAAATCAATTTTCCGAAAAAAATTTACCATTCCTTTGCTACGCATGAAACCTCGGTACCAATCGGCCATTACACGGACTACGATTTGAAACCGACATGCGGGCTCGCGACAGAGAAGGAATTTATTGGAAGAGTGGACGAACCGAAATATTTCATGGATCCAAGAAGAATGGATGCAAAAATACTATGGTTCACGCAAGGGTTTGTTGAATACAACACACCAAATTTTTTAAAAAACGACGAGAAGCTGCAGCAGTTTGAAATCAGTCTTGAGATTTCATCTGAATTTCCGTTTTCAAACGACATCTGGCCATCGGACATCACCTTCTCCATAAACGGCCTTGAACTTGGAACATGGCAGAGTCCGGGCGACTTCGCAGACACGAGGGGAAAATATACACCGGAATGGTGGCCGCACAATATCAATCAATACGGCCTGCTGAAAACGATCAGAATCACCGGGCACGGAACATATATTGACGGCGATCCGTTATCGCAAGTTTCTGTAACTGATTTGGACGTGACTTGCGACAGATGGACTTTCCGGATCGAAGTCAAGGAAGACGCCGAGCATATCGGCGGCGCAACGGTTTTCGGCAGAAAATTCGGTAACCATGACCAAGATATTAATTTTAAACTGTACTATATTTAAAGAGGTGTTTTAAAAAGGAGGACATCACAGCAGCAAGAAGGTCGAAGCGCGGCAGGTTCGAGCAGCGGAGCGTACACGGGACGTACGTGAGCAGCGGAGAGACAAGGCGGGCGTTGAGATTTGCCGACGCTGTATCCCGGACTTTTTGAACATCTTCTATAAGTATGGAGTAAAAAGCAGATCCGTTGCCACGATCTGCTTTTTTTTTGGTGCGCTTCATTTCCGGCATATCCTGACAAGTTGCCGGAAAAAGAGACAGTGGGTTGTATTGTTTTCCCTGCGTTTTTGCTGCTGTTTTCAAAATGATCACCGCGCTAATACGGAGGTAAAATCTGAACAGGAAAAAGGTGGAAAGCGGACGGGAAGTGGTTCCCTATCCGATTGCGGATACGGAAAAAAGTTAGCTACCGACGGGATAATCCGCCGAACACAGCCGCCGTATTTTTCCTAATCCGTGACTGCATATCTGTTATACCTGCATGGGAAGATGTCGATAATGTGAAGGATGTCTGCAGTCTAGAGAATTGGGCTTTTCTTTTAAAAAAAACACAGAAAATTTTTTGTAGATATGATATAGTATTTTTACGACATTAACATTTTAACGCTTTAAAGGAGGTCATTATTTTGCATCAACCAGAATCAACACGCGAACACTGGGGATCCCGGTTAGGATTTATCTTGGCAGCGATGGGATCTGCAGTCGGTCTGGGGAACATATGGAGATTCTCTTATGTTACCGGCGAAAACGGCGGTGGAGCCTTCCTGCTGATTTATCTCGTTTTTATCGCACTTATAGGAATACCTATTTTAATCGCTGAATTGACAATCGGCAGGAAATCTCAGAGTGACGTCGTCGGATCATTTACAAAGCTTGCTCCCGGAAAACCATGGGTTGTAGCCGGCATCATGGGCGTTGCTTCAGCGTTTATCATTCTTTCCTTTTACGGAGTCATCGCCGGCTGGTCCGTCTTTTATTTTTTCCAGTACGTGATTGGAAATTTAAACACGGAGCCTGCTAATGGGTACGGTGGCTTCTTTGGCGCATTTATTTCCGACTCGTTTCAACCGCTCTTTTGGCAATTTTTATTTATGGCAATGACGATCGGAGTTGTTTTTGTCGGCATCAAAAAGGGGATTGAAAGAGCCAATAAAATCCTGATGCCGTTGCTGGCAATACTCGTTATTGGCTTGGCACTGTACAGCTTGACGCTCGGCGGAACGAAGGAAGCACTCCGCTTTATGTTTTCACCCGACTGGAGCGCGTTGACAGAGCCGAAAGTATACTTAGCCGCACTGGGACAGGCATTTTTCTCCTTAAGTCTCGGGATGGGAGCATTGATCACCTATGGAAGCTATCTGAAAAAAGAGCACAAGCTTCCGGGGGCAGCCGTCAGCGTTGCTTCGTTGGATACCGGATTTGCCATCGTTGCCGGCCTGATGATCTTTCCTGCGGTGTTTGCTTTCGGAGTGGCACCGGACCAAGGACCTGGGCTAGCCTTCATTATTCTACCAGGTATTTTTGACAATTTAGGAATGGGGCAGTTATTCGGTCTGCTTTTCTTCTTATTGCTTTCAGCAGCAGCTCTATCTTCTGCAGTGTCACTGCTGGAAGTGGCGGTTGCCTATTTCATCCGCAAGTTTGACTGGTCGCGGCGAAAAGCAGCAGTTATTGTTGGAGGAATCATTTTCCTGCTCGGCATTCCGTCCTCGTTAGGAAACGGAGTATGGGAGGACCTGGCATTCTTTGGACAGGAAACGATGATCGACAGCATGGACTTCATCGCATCGAATATATTTCTTCCCCTCGGCGGCATGATCATTGCCATGTTTGTCGGCTGGGGCTGGAAAAAAGCAGACGCTTTGGAAGAATCCGATTTAGGCGACTCGTTTATAGGAAAGGTCTGGCTGCTAGTCATCCGGTTTATCGCTCCGGCAGCGATTTTTGTTATTTTCCTGAGTACGATCGGCCTGATCGGGTAAAAAATGAGGGCTTAAAGGCTGGTTATCAGCTTTTAAGCCCTCAATAACGTTGTGCAAGTATCCTCCCTCCAAACTAGTACCACTCCCAAACTGAACCGTAAAGACTGGTGAAAGCGGCAGTTCCTTTTCGGTTACCAGCCTCAGCTTTTCCAATACAGGCGCTAATGCGGCAAACTGGCCACTGTCGCTTAGAAAAGCGGGGACAGCAATGCTTCGACACCTTTCTTCCACAGCTCTCTTACCTATACCGCAGCTGATGTACTTGAAACTTCTGCTACTTCTTCATTCCGCAAGCTTAACTTCTTGACTTTCAAAAATAATGTAACTATAATTTTTATAACTAGTTAAAGTACTGATAATATAAGCGGCCGCAAATCGTCAGTACACATGCAGAAGCTTCTGCCAAAAAATAAAGCCCGGTTTTTTGCCGGAAAAAACATACCGGACAATAAAAAACGTGATTGCTGAAAAGAGATTTCTAGTAGATTCCAAGTTGCGTATGAAGCCATCGCCATTGATATTTATGGTATTAAAAAAGCGATTGTTTACTTTTTTCAGTAATTTCATAAAAAACCGGTGTCTTGATAACAAATTAGCGATAGAAAGGACAGGATTAATCCTTATGGCAAAAGTATTATTTATTACCGCTCATCCTCTTGATGAGTCACAATCATACAGCATGGCAGTAGGTAAAGCGTTTATCGACACTTATAAGCAATTACATCCAAACGATGAAGTCGTGCATCTCGACTTGTTTAAAGAAAATATTCCGTACATCGATGCCGATGTTTTCAGCGGCTGGGGCAAGCTTCAATCTGGGGCGGATTTCTCCACTTTAACAGAGCAGGAAAAGGCCAAAGTCGGTCGCCTTGGAGAATTAAGCGATCAGTTTGTTGACGCTGATAAGTATGTTTTTGTGACACCATTGTGGAATTTCTCTTTCCCGCCGGTCATGAAAGCATATTTGGATGCCGTAGCAGTGGCAGGTAAATCGTTCAAATACACCGAACAAGGACCTGTCGGTTTACTTACGGACAAAAAAGCACTGCACATCCAGGCCCGTGGCGGATTCTATTCTGAAGGGCCGGCAGCAGAACTGGAAATGGGGCATCGCTATCTCACTGCAATCATGCAATTTTTCGGTGTGCCGTCCTTTGAAGGCTTATTCGTGGAAGGGCATAATGCCGTACCTGAGAAAGCGCAGGAGTTCAAAGAACAGGCCATTGCCCGCGCCAAAGATTTGGCACATACATTTTAAATAAGGACGAAAAAACGGGGACTCAAAGGGTGATTTTTCCCTTTTGAGTCCCCGTGATTGATTGTAAACAGAGAACGACCCAGTGTCAAAAATCAATATGAATATAAAGAGCATGATGATCGGCTATTCGTTACCGTTCGGCGGTTTCTTAACCTGTTTCGGGCACGTTTAGCTTCTATTCATTACCGTCTGACGGATTCTCAACTCGTTTCGGGCACGATTAACTCCTATTCGTTACCGTATCACCTCTCCGCCAACGACTTTCGGGCACGTTTAAGCTTCTATTCGTTATCGTCTGACGAATATTGCAACTCGTTTCGGACACGGATTACACGTTATTCGTACCGACCCTCTCGAGCATTTCAAAGCTTTCCATCTACAGGTGTACTTTTCCTGTGCTTCCGAAAAAGATAGAAAAAGTCTTGGAACGATTGCGGACAAATGCCGTAGTTGTGCTGTTGCACCGCTGCTCACTTACATTTCGTGTAATCGGCGCTGTCCGCGACTGCTCCAAGCTAACCTACTGTGTCCATTATGGTCTTCTTATGGAAACACAGCTCCCCGCACTTTTTTACAGTATCAGCGCCAGCAACTGCGAGGCAATGGCAACGAAAAACAAAGCAAACGGGTAGGCCGCCGCATAGGCAATCGCCGGATCCTCCGAATCTATTAAATTGTTACAGGCTCCAAGTCCCGGAGTACTCGTCATGCCGCCGCAGATTGCACCTAAAGAATGAATGATGCTCAGCTTAAATATTTTTTTCGCCAGGATAAAGCCGAAGATTAACGGAACAGTCGTAATAATCGCACCGCCGATAACCAGACCGATCCCTTCGTTTAAAACAACATCGACGACACCGCTCCCTGCTGTTGTTCCCGCCCCGGCAAGGAAGAGAACGAGGCCAAAATCCCGGATTACCCTCGTGGAAGGCTGGAAGAAACGGGCATGAATATGACCGATTTTTCCGAAGTGACCAATGATGATTGCGACGAATAACGGACCGCCGGCTACACCAAGGGTCATTGTGCCAAGACCGGGAAGGTGGATTGGGATCATCCCCGCAAGAATGCCGATAAGTAAAATTAAACTGATGGATAGAATGTGCACATGTGTTTCTTCATACTTCCTTGTTCCAAACAACTTTTCCACTTCATTTAACCGACGGTCGCTGCCGACAACCGTCAGGACATCCCCGCGCTCAAACCGCCACGTCGGACTTTGATTGAATTCAAATCCGCCACGTTCAATGCGGGTGACATTGACACCGTAAGCAGCCCGCAGCTTAATATCTCGCAGACTTTTACCGATCATTTCCTGAGCATCGACGATGATCCGCCTGATTTTCAAATTGTTTTTATACTCGATTTTCTTTAATTCTTCTGTTCCGACCCGCTCTTTTAACGCTTTTAAGTCCTCAGGAAAGCCGACCGCAATCAGCTCATCCCCTTTCAAAATGACCGTGTCGTTCCGTCCCAAAAAGCTTCTGTCTCCGCGAATGACACGGCTGATGACAACGGAGCTGTTCCGGGACAATTTTAGTTCCTTTAATGTTCTCTTGTGTATGTCGTCGTTTTCCACCCGTATCATCATTGACTCCGGCGAACCTTGATGTCTCACCGGACCAATCGTTTTTCGTAAATCCTTTTCCAGATCCACCCGAACTATTTTTGGCAGCAGTTGAACAAACAAAACAACGGCAAGAACACCGAACGGATAGGCAATACCGTAGCCGACCGATGCAATCGGATCGTTTGTCGCCTCCAATGCTGCCGCAAGCCCGGGCGTACTAGTCAGGGCACCGGTCATGATCCCGATGCTGAGGGGAGCAGAAAGATGAAAAATTTTGGAGACAATGACAGTTGTCACTCCCGCAATAACGACGATAAGAAGGCCGATGACACCGAAGACGACACCGCTCGATTTCATCATGCGAAAAAATCGCGGTCCCGCCTGCAAACCAACGGCCAAAATAAATAAACTTAAGCCTAAGTTTTGTACAATCGGTGGTATTCCATAACCAAAATGCCCAAAAAACATCGCAACCAGCAACACGCCTGATGCGCCGAGGTTCAATCCTCTGAAACTCAGCTGTCCAACCAATGATCCGAGAAACAAAATCACAAAAATCAAAATCAACGGTTCTTCTAACAACGATACAATCGTGGCCATTACCATTTCCCCCAAAAAAATAACATGAAGAGCTGTTGAGATCTTCTAAAGTGATTATACTCCTTTTTTTCTGCGTTTTCATTAGTTTTGTGAATATTTTCACAAATTAATCACCATTTGGACACCTGGCTGCCCGTGCCACATTTTCGGCAGTGAGTCAAGTTTTAGCAGCAGGGACTTTACGACTTCAAACTTGCTAATCTAAAAGAAATCATCCTTTAAGAACAAACTCTGAGCAGTAAGACCCATAGAGTGTGCATAATTTCATAAAGTGTTGGGTTAATTTTTTTCCAATACAAACGAAATGGGAAAAAATAGTTGCAGAAAACTCTCGAATTATGTAAAATAATAACATTGCAAAGGAAAATAATAGTAAGTTAAGGGGAAGTTTGTACTATAATGATTGCTTCATTGATTAGTGAGGGGAAAACCAAATGAACGACTTTACTTCTTTTTTTGAGGAGCTATACAGCCAAAATAAGGATGCCCTATATAGAACGGCATATGCTGCAACTGGAGATAGGGAGATTGCAGCCGATTTAGTTCAAGACACACTCTATATGGCTATGAAACATTCCGATGCGATTTATCATCACAAAAATCCGTCCGCATATCTGTTCACTACACTAAGAAATTTAATAAAAAACGAATATCGCAGACGAGAATATTATCAAAAATTACTCTATCGTATTCATTATTCGAGTAACCAGTCGACAATGGAGCTTAATGCAGCAGATTATCGAAGTCTCTTAGATACATATTTAGATAAGAAAGAAGCGGATATCCTCTCTGATTACTATGTCCTTGGACAACCTCTATCATTGATATGCCAAAAATACAGGATTAGCATGGCAGCTACCAGAATGCGAATAAGCAGAGCAAAAACGAAATTAGAAAAGAACATAAAAACTGAACATCCTCTAAAAGAATGCCGGCAACGATAACCCGCTATCGTTGCCGCTTTTTTCTCTATTTTCAAAAACAGTTGTTCCCCTGCTGCGTAATCTTGAAAGCAGCACTCAGCAAATTTATTTTAAAAGGTGATGTTATTTTTTGGATCCTTATGTGTTATCAAGGATATAAGGCTGAAAATCAAATATACAATTCACTAATGTTATTTATTTTGTACGGGCCCATACAATCAAAAATATTTTGCATCCCCTCCATTTCTATCAAACGTTACAGATAACATTTGGTGCAATGGATTGGAAATGAGGTGGTACAAATCCAGTTGATAAATTTCCCCTCATCATGATGTAAAAAACAAATAGAATTAAGAAAAGGAGAGTAATAGCATGAAGCGATGTAAAAAAATTACCGTCCTCCTGCTTATAATCCTAATGGTTGCAGGTGCCGGTGCAACGAGCGCACGGGAAATCGGCTCTTTTTCCAAATTCGAGGTTACCTACAGTGGTCCGGAAAAATTCACGAGTTATTTAGTGAAGGAAAAGACAGGCAGAGACGGTGTGGTGAATTTATCCAACGATACTGGCTCTGCGTGGATTACCGCAACGATGAGAAATTCAAACGGAGACTATCGTGGTGGAGTCTTTCTTCAACGCGGTACAAGAGAGACCTTTGAGACAACAAACGCAGTAGCTAACTACAAATATCGCCTCGGTCTGAGAAAGACAAACAACACCGGCGGCGGGAAAGTAACAATCAAAGGCTCCTGGTCTCCGGACTATAAATAGAATTCTTTTCCAATCAGTCACAAGCTTCGGCAGGCAGAATATTTTCGCTTCTGCCTGCTCTAAGTTTTATATTTTAGCAGAGTGATAGAGAAAAACGGAGCAATCTGTTGCAGATAGTTTCCTATTTTCCCCAGGCGATTCCCTTGCGTTTAGCTTTGCGCCTGAACAACATGAAAGGTATGGTCAACATAATGAAAGCAATCAACAAATATCGTTTTTTCAATCCGTATGTATTTCTCAGCATCGGAAGTTTATTCATCATCCTCGCTGTGTCGTGGGCATTTGAAAGTCATTTTATGGAAGTGATGTTTTTTATGGATTACGGTGCGGAAGATTTGATCGATGCTCCTGCAGCAGAAATTCGGCACAATTTCTTGTTTGGAGGTCACATACTGACTTGGGAGTCATTCATCGATGCGGCAATGCGACATTTGGTTAATTTCCTGCCGCTGTTTGCAATCATTCCCGTTCTCCCCTTCGCAAAAGAACGAAGCAGCTATTTTATTTTTGGCAGCAATCGCTTTGCTTCTTATGGAAGAACACAGTTTCGTACCATCCTGTGCTACGCGCTTATTTCCGGTCTCTGTATTTCTGTTGCCTTTTCCTTGTATTTCACTATCGGAACAACATATATGGTGCCATCAATCACGTACATTGGCGAATTTGCCTCGATTTTTCCGGAGGATTTTTACAGTACCCATCCGTACTTGTTTTTTATGTTTATGACCTGGAGCATTTATTTCACGTTTGGCTTTACGTTTGGGTTGTTGACATGCGGAATCGCCATGTGGACAAAGAAAAGCTATTATATTCTGCTGCTCCCGTTGCTGTATTATCTTGCCTCCAATTATTTAAGTGCCATGTTTCAAGGATTCCTTCCCTTAGAGCTGTCCGCGTGTGTTACCGCTTTTAACACACTTTACAGTACACTGGAAACATTTGTTCCGCTGCTGTTGCCTGTCGCACTAGCGCTGCTGCTGATTGCAACTGGTATGCGAAATGAACGCCGCTTGCTGGGATAGGAGGAACAGCCTTGAACAGAAAAATTTTTTTCAGAATCCTGAGCTCCGCCGGCGGTATCATTGTTGCTTTCCTTTCCTACAGCTATGCCGTGGAAAAATTAGTGAATTATGATGAAACTGCGTTATACAGCAAGCTTGATTTTTTTAATATGGCATTGCTTACCGATGAGTTTAACAAATATGACTATTTGGATCGAACCGATAATACATTAACGTTTCTCCCCTTTTTATTTCTGTTTGTCGGGACTTTTCTTGTATCATCCGGATTTTTGACGAAAGCGAAAAGTTATCATACGTTCATTGTCGCGCGAACAACAAGTCAAAAGAATGCAGCACTGCAAATCAAGGGAATAACAGCAGACAAGAGTATCATTTATAGCATTTCCTTTGCCGTTACTTTGTACATCCTGTCGACCTTTGCTCTGCCGGAAGCTTTCAGCAAGCCTTCCCCCTTCCCCGAGAATCAGTTGATACTTATCTTGGTGCTGCACACGCTATTAAAAATATTGCTGCTCCAGATGCTAAGCAGCGGGATGTTTTTCGTTTACCGGCTTAAAAATATCAGTATTTCCTTTATCAGCGGCGTGTTTTTAATATTTGCCCTCTTTATCGCCGACTTACAATGGGAGACAGGAAATATTATCTTGTTTTTTTACGGCAATTACTTTATTGAGAGCATTCTTATCGTATCGCTATTGTATTTTGCGTTCCACTGGTACAGCATCAACAAATTAAAAACAGATTTTCTGGAGTAGGAGGCCATTATGTATATCGAAATAAACGAGGTTTCAAAGACAATAAAAAATCAAACCGTGCTTGACAATATTTCCGTCCAATTGGAAAAAGGGAACTGCTACGGGTTTGTCGGCGCAAACGGCTGCGGGAAAACGATGCTGTTCCGAGCGCTGTGCGGCTTTATGCGATTGGATAATGGCGAGATTACTGTTGATGGTAAAAAAATCGGAAAAGACGATGATTTCATCTCTAATGCCGGCATTATCATCGGTGAACCTCGATTTCTCGACAACTTATCCGGATACGAAAATCTTCTCGCATTAGCTCAAATAAGGAAGGCAATATCGGAACAACACATCGTACATACACTGGAGGTAGTCGGACTGTTAAACGCAAAAGATAAAAAGGTGCGCAAATATTCCCTTGGCATGAAGCAACGTTTACGCATCGCTCAGGCAATGATGGAGGATCCTGAAATCCTGGTGCTGGATGAACCGTTTAATGGACTCGACAAAACAGGAACACACGAGATTCAGCAGCTGCTGTTGCAGTATAAGCAGGCAGAAAAAACGATTTTGCTGACAAGTCACGACGAACGGAATATTGAGCTTCTCTGTGACAAAGTATTCGAGATGGACAACGGGAGGATTACAGCATGAAAAAAAATATTTGCGCGTTGGTTCAAAAGGACAATCGCTCAGCTCGATGGGGCAGTAACACAAACCGTGCACATGGCTCGCTCGCAAAGAAGCAATCGGCTCCACTCCTAGTATCGAGGACATTCCAAAAGTTAAACACCGGTCCTTTGAAACATTCTCTTGCAGGTGTACTAATGTGCTTATGTCTTACTCTTGTCTTGAGCGGCTGTAACGACACAAATCATCTTGAGAAGTCAAACAACTATACAAGCGAAGACCTCCAAGCAGCAAAGGAGGAAGAAGAAGCATTATTAAATATGCCGAAGTACTCCATTATGGCGGATGAAATAACAAAGGAATTTCGCGATAACGATAAACTAAGTTACAAAGAAGATCCAGCAGATGATTCGGTTATATTAAAGTATCGTTCCACAAAAGGATATTACGAATTTGATTATGGTGTAGCGAATGATGACGAACCAGTGTCTACGATTTATTTCACGATTTATGCAAGCAATCCTGTGGAAGACGAAGCGTTGATGAAGGAGCTTACAAGTACGCTTAAACAGCTGTTGACCTTGCTCGGGGAAGAGTATAAGGAAGAAATTATCATCCAGGCGTTAAGCGATTTAACTTCGACAGATAATTTTACTTACAGCGACACAACCGTTTTATACTCAGACATACTGGAGGATAACAGAACGGTTGATTTCAGGCTTTACGCAAGATAGCACCCGTTGGAGCAAGCCGTAGCGATCCGACTTTTTAAATTTATGTACAAACGAATGGTGGACATTCCAATACAAACGAAAACAATCTCAACAGAAGCTGCTTCCGCACTCCCGTTGAGATTTTCTTTAGTTCTTGCGCAAATAAGTTTGTCTTGAAAAGACCTTTTTTATGTTCAAAAACCGGTCACGATAACATCCATTAGATAAAAAAACGGCCGGTTTGAACAAAATACACTAAAAAAACAATGTCAAGTTCAGCTCGCCGTAATTGCCTCGCTGAACTGGCTGTAGTAGAGATCGGCATAAAAGCCGTGTTTTTCCAGCAGCTCTTCATGCGTTCCCTGTTCAATGATTCTGCCGTGATTCATGACTAAAATAAGATCAGCATCGCGGATCGTGGAAAGGCGATGCGCGATCACAAAGCAAGTGTGACCAGCCATCAACTGGTTCATTGCCTTTTGAATGTTCATCTCCGTCCGCGTATCGACGCTGCTTGTGGCTTCGTCCAGAATCAGTATTTTCGGATTGGAAAGAATCGCCCGCGCAATCGTCAGCAGCTGCCGCTGTCCCTGGGAGATGTTCGAGGCATCCTCGCCGAGAACGGTGTCGTATCCGTCAGGAAGCGTCCGGATAAAATCATCGGCATAAGCGCTTTTCGCCGCCTGAACGATTTCCGTTTCCGTTGCGCCTTCACGTCCATAGGCGATATTTTCCCGTATCGTACCGTTGAACAGCCAGGTATCCTGCAGCACCATGGCAAACATGCTCCTTGCTTCCTCTCTTGAAATATCCGTCAAGACAACGTCATCGATTTTGATGCTGCCCTTATCCAGTTCATAAAAACGCATCAACAGATTAATCAGCGTTGTTTTTCCTGCACCTGTGGGACCGACAATGGCAACCGTCTGTCCTTCCGCCACTTCAATATCCATCTCTTCAATGATCGGCTGATCTTTCTCATAACCGAAATGGATGTTTTCAAACGTGACCTCCCCCCGCAACTGTTCGAGATCGATGTTTGCCGGCTGCTCTGGCGTTTCCTCTGCTTCATCCAATAATGTGAAAATTCGTTCTGCCGAAGCGATTGCCGTTTGAATCATGTTGGCAATGCTGGCTATCTGTGCCATCGGTTGCGAAATTTGCCGTGAATACTGAATAAACGCCTGCACATCCCCGATTCGTATGGTGCCATTCATGACAAAAATTCCGCCAACGATACTGACAAAAACGTAGCCAAGATTATTGACAAACATAATCAGCGGCATCATTAGTCCTGAGAAAAATTGCGCTTTCCAACCTGCCTGATATAAGCGATCATTTATTTCGTCAAATTGTGCGACCGCTTTTTCTTCATGACCATATGCTTTAACTACTTGATGCCCTGTAAACATTTCCTCCACATGTCCGTTGATTTGTCCCAGCTCATGCTGCTGCTTCATAAAATGCGACTGGGAAAACGACGTCACGATCCTGACCACTATCAAGCTGAGCGGAATCGTGATCACCACGACCAACGTCAGCAGCGGGTTAATAATTAACATCATAATAAGTATCCCGATCACCGTAATGACAGATGTGATCACCTGCGTTAAGGCCTGCTGAAGTGAATTGTTAATGTTATCGATATCGTTTACGGCACGGCTTAAAATGTCCCCATGTTGCTGCTTATCAAAATAGCGCAGCGGTAGCCTCGTCAGTTTTTCATTGACTTCCTCCCGCATTTCAGCAATTGTCCACTGAGAGATTCCCGCCATGATATACTGCTGCAAAAAAGCGAAGAGAGAGGATAAGCTATATAAGCCAAACAAGATGAGTACCAGTTGAACGATATAACGGAAATCCACTGCCGTTCCCTCGGTAAAGCTGTTAAACAATGAGGTTGTCGCATCTCCTAAAACTTTCGGGCTGATCACATTAAACAAAGTGGCAAAAACAGCCGCAATCAGAACAAAAATGAGCTGTATTTTCCGCGGCTTCAAATATTTTGTTAACCGGATCAACGTCTTTTTAAATTCCTTCGGTTTTTCCCCCGGCATCATCGGGCTTGGGCCGGGACCCGGGCCAGGCATTGGACCGGGTCCGCTCCGACGTGGTTTGGAAGAAGGGGTGTTGTGTTGATTTTCCTTCTGCTCCGTCATGCGCTCTCCTCCTCCGTTCGTTGCGATGAGACAATTTCCTGATAAATAGTACAGGATTCCAGCAACTCCTGATGCGTTCCGATTCCCGCGATTTTTCCTTCATTTAAAACAATGATCTGATCCGCATCTCTCACCGTATTCACCCTTTGGGCAACGATGATGAACGTCGCTTTCTTCGTCTGTTCCTTTAACGCTTTGCGCAGCTTCGCATCCGTTTTGTAGTCCAATGCTGAAAAGCTGTCGTCAAAAATATAGATATCAGGCTTGCGGACAAGCGCGCGGGCAATCGACAGCCGCTGCTTCTGACCCCCGGATAAATTGCCGCCGCCTTGTGAAACGGCCGTACTCGTACCCTGCTCTTTTTCCGTAACAAAATCGATTGCCTGAGCTGTTTCAAGGGCTGCCGCCACTTCCTGATCGGTTGCATCCTCCTTGCCGAAACGGACATTTTCAGCAATCGTGCCGCTAAACAGCACTGCCCTTTGCGGCACGTATCCGATTTTTCCCCGCAAGTGCTTCACGGACATTTTCCGGATGTCCACACCGTCTACTGCAATCGAGCCGCTCTCGACATCATAAAACCGGGGAATCAGCTGAATCAGCGTAGTTTTTCCGGACCCGGTGCTGCCGATAATCGCCGTTGTTTTTCCAGCTTCCGCTTTGAAGCTGATATTTTCCACAGCCGCTTTTTCGGCACCATTATATCGGAATGTCACGTTTTGAAACGCAACCGTCCCCGCAGCGGCGATTTCCGTCTCCGGTTCATCCGGATTTTTCATGTCCGGCGATAATTGTAAAACTTCATTGATGCGGACTGCCGAAGCCTGTGCCCGCGGAATCATGATAAACGCCATCGACAGCATGACAAGGGACATGAGGATCATCGCCGCGTATTGTAAAAACGCCATTAAATTTCCGACCTGCATCACTCCGTTGTCAATTCGAACCGCTCCAAGCCAGACGATGGCGATATTCGTAAAATTCATGATGAGCATCATGAGCGGAAACACAAAAGCGATAATTCTGTTGACTTTAATACCAGTATCACGAAATTGCTCGTTTGCTTCATTGAAGCGTTTTTTTTCGTACTCTACACGGTTAAAACCGCGGACAACCCGGATGCCGGTTAATGTTTCCCTCAGGATTAAATTGAGGCGGTCGGTCTTTTTTTGCAGTACTTTAAACAGCGGAATCGCTTTTCGGGAAATCAGAATAATCGTTAACGCCAAAGCCGGCAACGAGGCAAGAAAAATAAGGGAAAGCGACGGCTCTCTCATCACAGCGAGAATAATTCCGCCAAGAAGCATCAGCGGCGCCCGTGTCATCATGTTGAAAATCATATTCAGTACATCCTGCACCTGCTTAATGTCGTTGGTAGTGCGCGTGATCAGCGAGGCTGTCCCCACTTTTTCAACTTCTTGCAACGAAAAACTTTCCACCTTGGTGAATAAACTCCGGCGCACATCCTTGCTGAAACCGAGAGCTGTCTTGGAGGAAAAAAACATCACGGCAACAGTAAAAATCACAGCGAGAACAGCGCAAGCAATCATCCAACCGCCGGTTTGAAGAATATACGGCAGATCACTATTGACGATTCCCACATCAACAACCTCCGCCATTAACGTAGGCAACAACAGCTCAAGGGTTGTTCCCCCTAAAGTAAATAAAATAATAAACACAATTTGCCAACGATATGGTTTTAAAAATTTCATTATTGTTAACATAACTGGCTCTCTCCATGAAAGTATTTTTTAGACTCAAATTCAGTGCTTGTGCATAAATAAAATATTTTTGCTGATTCAGTGCTTGTGCATGTAATCAAACGCTTTGTTCAATAATACAGCAAGCTGTTGACTTTGCTCTTTTCCTAAATGATCGGCAAGGACCACAAACCGTTCATGCAACGATGCAAACGCCCGCTCTGCCGCTTTGATTCCTTCTTCAGTGAGAACGACTCGGACAATTCTCCGGTCTTTCTGATCCACTTGGCGCTTGACCAGCTTTTCTTTCTCCAGCCTGTTTAATGATTGCGTAATAAAAGGGGAAGTTACCCGCATTATTCTGCTTAATTCTGATACTTTCAATCCGCCGTTTTTCTGCGACTCCGACAACTTAAAAAGGAGCCGCATATCACTGTGCTTCCGCACCGAATCAGGATCGGTGATTTCCATTTCTTTGCGGTGAAACCGTCCAAAAGCCTTCATTAATTCCAATGCCGTCTCTTTATCTATCTGCTTGCCGTCGTCCTTCATCCTCGTGTGTCACCTCGTTATGGTCCAATTTATTACTGTCCAATTTATTTAAGTTACTAACTTATTTATATAATTACATATTATAGATTCCCGCCGCCATCCAGTCAACATTTTTGCATGCCGTTGATATTTATTGGAGAAATATATTATGCTTTTTCCTGACAGCGGAATAAGAAAGGGGGGCTCAATCACTCCTTTTGTCTAATTCACAATGTGTGTGGGGGGGGGGGCAACCGTTTTTATGGGTGTGCTGTAACGTCCTCATGAACCGAGAGAGGGGGGCGGGATTCGGCAACCTTTTTGTCCTTATCTATCTTGCTTGAGGGCATTTCATGCTGCTCCGAACTTTATTTTGTCCTCATAGACCTTTCTTGATCCAGTTTTGATTCACTTCTGCGCCAATTCCACTACTTTCGGGACACTTCAGAGCTTGAATGCACTCCTTCCCCCCCCCCCCGATTCCGACTCTTTCGGGACAGTTCGCAGTTTGACGCGCTTTGCCCTTTGGTTTCAAAAAGCCCGATGGAAGTGCGTTCCTCCCATCGGGCTTGCAGTTAGCCAAACTTTTTCCTAGTACAGTTTAAAGTGGCTGTTCTGACAGGCAATATGCATTTACCTATTGTAAGTCGCCACACACTGATTATCTAAGCAAACACCCCTTCTTTGCTTTACAAAATTTCCTTAAACATCTCGATTACTTCTTCTTTTGTCGGTATGAACGGATTGCCCGGTGCGCAAGCGTCTTTCATTGAATTTTCCGCAAGCTTATCAAGGTCGACCTCCGCAACGCCCAGATCTGACAGTTTTTCCGGGATACCTACTTCTTTTGCCAGCCCTTTAATTGCCTCTATTACTTCATTAGCACATTGAGCATCCGTTTTATCTGCAGTCTCGATACCGATCGCTTTGGCTATTGCACGGAATTTTTCCGGATTACGCTTCGCATTTTCCCTTTCTACAATCGGCAGCAGCATCGCGTTACAAACTCCGTGCGGAAGATCGTAAACTCCCCCAAGCTGGTGTGCCATTGCATGAACATATCCTAATCCAGCATTATTGAAGGCAATCCCCGTTAAAAACATGGCATATACCATTTGCTCCCGTGCTTCAATATCATTGCCGTCTCTAACTGCCCGCGGTAAATAATTAAAAATGATCTCCACTGAAGCGAGGGCTGTCGCATCCGTCACCGTGTATGCACCTGGAGTGACAATGGCTTCAATGGCATGTGTTAAGGCATCCATACCAGTGGCAGCCGTTAGAGCCGCCGGCTTGCCGGTCATCAATTCCGGGTCGTTAACGGAAAGGGTCACTAAACTGTTGCGATCGACCATCACCATTTTGACTTCCCGCTCTTCATCCGTAATCACATAGTTGATGGTATACTCTGCCGATGTTCCTGCAGTTGTGTTTACAGCGACGAGCGGTACGGATTTATGCTGTGATTTCCCGACACCTTCATAGTCTGAAATATGCCCGCCGTTTGTTACAATGATTCCAATTCCTTTCGCCGCATCCTGCGGTGATCCCCCGCCGATGGAGACAATAAAATCGCAACCGTTGTCTTTGTATACTGCTACACCGTCATGCACGTTTTTCGTTGTTGGATTCGGCTTGACTTCATCATAAATGACAAACGCTACATCCGCATCCCGCAATATATCCAACACTTTTTGAACAATCCCTGAGCTGTTTAAAAACCTGTCGGTGACAACAAGCGCTTTTTTGAACCCAAATTCTTGAATGAACGGACCAACGTCTCCCAGGCAGCCTCTTCCCATTAGATTAGTTGACGGAACAGTAAATACTCGTGAATTACTCATGTAATCATTCCTCCATTTTTTGAGATTCCTTTACCGAATTGCTCATGACTTCACATACTTCTGGTAAAAAAAACGGCTTTCCTTGTTGCATACTTTTGTCTTGCACGGTGCCAGGCACTTAAAGGCGGTACCATACTGCTTTAGCACTTGCCGCTGCTTGCTTTTATACGCAATCATAAACCATTGCCCTATTGAACAAGCCTCTATATCCATTATTTTATTCCCCTAACAACGGCCAGTCAACACAATTAAACATTTATTTGTGTCTGTTTTGTTGCTTTTGTATTGTTTTATCCTCAAAAATAATGGTGCCAGGCACTCTGCAGGACTTTAAAGTCCTGCAGAGTGCCTGGCACCTAAAAAAAACGGTCGCTCACATTGTTCCCTTTTGTACCCACTGAGCTACATGAACGGTTCGTTGCGCTTGATGTTTTACCGCTGCTTCCACATCTTCTTGCATTTTTCCATTTTGGTCAACCGTGACGCTCGTTCCGTATGGGTTCCCGCCGGCGCCAAATGTTACCGGATCTGTGTAGCCTGGAGCAGCCACAATCGCTCCCCAATGATACATCGTCGTGTAGAGCGATAAAATCGTTGCCTCTTGACCGCCGTGGGCATTGGATGCCGAGGCCATCGCACTCACAACCTTGTTCACAAGCTTTCCGTTAAACCAAAGTCCGCCGGTAGTATCTAAAAATTGCTTCAATTGTGACGGGACACCGCCAAATCTGGTTGGCACACTGAAGATAATCGCATCCGCCCATTCCAGATCAGCAAGCTTTACTTCCGGGACATCTTTAGTCTGTTCAAGATGGGCTTTCCACGCTGGATTCGCATCGATGGCTTCCTGCGGTGCCAGCTCGGGCACTTTGAATATTTTTGTCTGCGCCCCCAGTTCCTGTGCTCCTGCTTTAGCCCACTCTGCTAATTGATAATTCGTTCCGGTTGAACTGTAATAAATGATCGCTGTGTTTATATTCGACATTTGCATCTTCCCTTCCGTTTAAACCTATTTTTCCCAGCTTAGTTTTGCCACCGTTGGTCATTTTATTCTTCTGATGCAAATTATATAACACGTTATTTCGGAAGGGTTCGTTGAAAACCGCTTAATTAAATGTATACACGGTTCGAGATCGATAGACGTCACCTTTTTCCAGCACGACCGAAGGAAATTGTGGATGGTGAACAGCATCAGGTACTCCTTGCGTTTCAAGGCAAAGCCCGACGTATTTTTTCCCTTGAACATCTCTGATGATTAACTCGTCGGATATTTTGTTGCCGGTATACAGAACAACACAAGGCTCAGTTGTCTCCATCGTCATTTTCCGGCCGCTGGTAGGATCGCTCAACACGATTTGCTTATCCGCTTCATCCAATAAAAATGGATGGTCATAGCCATTGCCGACAAGCTTATTTTGTTCCAATGTGGAAGTCACTCCGTCTCTGATTTTCCTTCCTTGCCGGAAATCAAACGGCGTGCCGCTCACCTCCAGTTTTTCCCCTGTTGGTAGAAACTTATCTGTCAACTCCAAGTAGTGGCGGCTGCCAAGCGTCAGTTCATGATCCAAAATATCGGTCTTGATATTTCCGCTTAAGTTAAAATAAGAATGATTCGTTACGTTCAACAATGTGCGCTGATCGCTGACGCCATGATATTCAATAACAAATGCATTATCATCGGTTAATATGTATTTGACCGTCATCTCCAAGTTCCCGGGATAGCCTTCTTCCCCATCGGGACTGTGATAAGTAAACACCACCGTCGCTTCTTCTTCCGTCTCTTCTATGTCCGCTTGCCAGATGACTTTGTCAAAACCGCGTTCACCGCCATGAATATGTTTGTCGTCTTCATTTTGGGCTAAACGGTAGACCTTCCCATCCAAGTCAAATTGACCGTCTTTGATTCTCCCTGCCACCCGGCCAATGACAGCGCCAAAATATTGGCTGTGTTGGAGATAGCTTTCTAAATCGTCAAAACCGAGGACAATATTTTCCAGTTTTCCGTTTGCATCCGGCGTCAACAGCTTTGTAATTGTACATCCGTAATCGATGCAAGTCACCTCGATCCCGTGCTTATTTCTCATCGTATAAGCGTTTACATTTTCACCATCTAATTCTCCGAATTTACTTACCGTTACAGCCATCTTCTACACTCCTTCAAAAAATTTATCGAGGCAACTTCTTCTGATAGGATATAAAAAAAGCAGTCATGTCACCAATTACATCATGGCTGCCTGCCCCGAATATAATGATTATATCAAACATTCCCTGCTTTCATTCACAACAATTATTTTTTTCTAAAAAACTTCTTTTTTTTAAAAGCTGCTATTGGACCTGTTCACGTCAACCGTGACCAGGTCCAATAGCGCGTTATGTTGTTAGCGAAGATCCTTTTGAAAGCGCTGAAATCTCAGCGACTTTTTCACCGCAAAGGCTGCCGTCAACATGTTATCTTCCTTTACCGCCATCCGGGAACAGAAACAGCCCGTTATTTTGCAACAATAACATCAATTCCTGAGTCACTCAGCTCCCGCAGCACCGATCCGTCGGTGTTGCTGTCGGTAATCACGCCGCGGATCGACGGCAAGGAACAAATTTTTGTAAAAGCCTGCACGCCAAACTTGCTGTAATCAGCCATTAAATAAACATGATCGGCCAGATCGATGATTTTTTGCTTCAGCTTTGCCTGCTGTTCATTGGCATCGCTTAAGCCGCGGGCCATATGTACTCCCTTGCTTGAAATAAATGCCTTGTCTACATAATACTGTTCCAGCGATTGCTCCGCCAGCGGACCGATAAAGGACAGCGACTGTTGGCTTAACTTTCCGCCGATGCATATTACTTCAATTTTGTCCTTATCACTTAATTCAATCGCTGCTTTGATCGAATTCGTCACCACCGTCAGCGGAACATTCGGAAGACTTGATGCTGCGTACCATGCGGTAGTGCTTGCGTCAAGAAAAATCCGGTCGTTTTCGTTAATCCGGTGAATCACTTCCGCAGCGATTTTTTGTTTTTCCTCCACATTCGTGATTTCCCGTTTCGCATACGGTATTTCCGGCTGCGTTGTATCGACGGAAACCGCCCCGCCATGACTTCTTATCAGCTTTCCGCTCGCCTCCAGCTTTCCTAGATCGCGGCGGATCGTCTCTTCCGTCACCTGAAACATTTGACTTAACTCCGCCACACGGATACTTCCTTTTTCATTAACGAGGCTAATGATTTTTTTGTAACGTTCTTCTGCCAGCATTACACCGTCCCACTTTCATGCGGATGTTATCATTATTATAATCATATGTGAAAACCTAGAGATTTTGAGACTCCCACGGCTAAAGCCGCAAGCCCTACACCTTACGGGTGAAGGGTGGGATTCTTGAATGACTAAACGTTCGCAGTCCATTTCTGTTTTGAACAGCCTTCAAGATGAGGGTGTCTCATCCCCCTTCCTAAGACAGTGCAGATAGCATCTTAGGCTGGCTGACTGTTACCATCAACCACAGGTGCGTATCGAATATTCATAGCACCGACTAAATCACGATGTTTTTCGAATCCACATTTACACTTATATTTGCCGTCTAGCGCCTTATTCTTTTCAGAACATTTCGGGCATGTTTGACTGGTGTATGCAGGATTCACGTATTCCACTTTAATGCCAACTAAATTTGCCTTGTACTCAATGAATTGAGATAGACGATAGAATGACCAATTATGCAGATTTTTTTCGTTTTTACGGCTTGATCTTGTCGTCTGTCTGATGTACGCTAATTGTTCTAAGCGAATGACAGAAATCTTTTTATCTTTTGCAAAATTTACGATGGCACGACTAATCTTATGGTCTTGGTCTTTCATCCAACGTTGTTCTTTTTCTTTTGAACTACGAATAGCATTTAACTTTTTCTTTTTACCTAATGCCTTGCGTTCAGAACGATATTTTCGCTTTATATATTTGTTTTGTCTGCCGTTGCCAAAGAAACACAGCCGATCATCATCTTTTACCGCAACAGCAGGGACTTTTAGTCCTAAATCCACACCCCTGACTTTTAATCCTGTTCCTTGAGTAGTAGGGATAGTGACAGAAATTTGAGCAATCCATTTATTTGCTTTCCTTGTGATACGAAGCGTGCCTAATTTGTGTTTCAACAAATCAAAATTGCGGTTATCTTTATCAACTAACAAAGCACGAATAGGTGTTTTAGTTGCTTTGCCGTTAATCATGATTGGCATTGAAATATGAGTGAAATCAAAAGAGTAATTTTGGTTATTCCAAATACACACAGGTTTTTTGAGTACAGGAATAACCTTATATTTATTCTTCTTCACTTTTTTAAACACGCTTTTTGCGTCTTTGATAGCTTGGTTTTTAACCGCACTTGGCAATAGGGCAGAAATATCTTTGCTTGATTTCTTTGTGCTTTTCTTTTCAGCAACCATTTCAGTAACAAGGGTGTTAATCGTAGAAATGTATGATTGACTCATATTCTGCAAAACAGATGCCTGTTCTTTCGTTGGTAGCAATTTAATTTTAACGGTGATAGTTTGAGACATAGGATTCACCCCCTTGTTTTCTGTTGCTCCACATAACGTTTCATGGTTTCGCTCGATACATTTCCTGCGGTAGATACAAAGTAGGAACGTGTCCAAAGGCTTGGCAGGTGGTGAAGATGAGGAAATTCTTCTCTCAACTTTTTAGATGTCACTCCTTTGATTTTTGCCATAATATCAGCAGGACTAAGTGATGGTAGCGAGTTAAGAAACATATGTGTGTGGTCTTTATCACACTCTATAGCGACAATGACAATTTCTAATTCAACACATATTTCCTGTACCAACTGTTTAAAGCGTTCTTCCACATCAGCACGAAGAAATATTTTCCTTCTGTATCGAGGACAAAAAACGAAATGATAGTTGATTAAGGATACAGTTGTGTTAGTTCTTCTATATTCGTTCATATACATATCGTATCAGTTTAGATTATGTACTTCAACAGATACACAATAAATAAAAAGTGAAATTTTCAGATACTTGAAGCACCACAAAACCTTACGATTTTTAGTGGCACTCCGCATCTGACCTCACTCTCATCCCATGTCTAAAGACGGTTACGACCTGCATGGGCTTTCCCGTTCGGAAAATCATGTAAAACGGCGGTGCATAAAGCCGCTGATTCATCAAACGGGGCTGACCTTCCGAACTTTGCGGCGCTTGCAGCAGCGGTACTGCCTGAGAAAGCAAGACGCCGCACTGCCTGCCAACCACGTCCGATAATCAAACAAGAGGAGCCTCACAGGAAAAGTATCCTGGTTGAGGCTCCCTTTTTTTTGTGAGCAACTGTTAACGGGTAAAGGCTGCCGGCACGCCGCCATCCACCGTCATCATGCATCCGGTCGTTTTTTCCGCTTTCGATGACGCAAAAAACGCGATCGCCTCCGCGATATCCTCCGGAAGAACATTGACAAATAACGTTGTCCGTTTGCGATAATGCCCTTCTAGCTGATCCGGTTCAATTCCGTAAGCCGCAGCCCGCTCCTCGCGCCAGCGGGATCCCCAGATGGCAGACCCTTGAAGAACGGCATCCGGGAGAACCGAATTGACACGAATGCCATATTCTCCGCCTTCCGCGGCAATACATCTCGCTAAATGCGTTTCCAGCGCTTTCGCCGAGCTGTATGCAGCGGCGTTTTTACCAGCATAGACCGAATTTTTGGAGCCGACAAACACCATGCTCCCGCCGATTGCCTGCGATTTCATTTGTTTAAATGCTTCTCGGGCAACGAGAAAATAGCCGGTACCGAGAACATTCATATTCAGGTTCCATTCTTTCAACGTCGTTTCAGCGAATGGGCTGGAGGTAGCCAGGCCGGCGTTGTTGACAATGATGTCCACTCCTCCGTATGCCAGCGCTGCCGTTTGAAAAGCCGCAGCTACCTGCTCTTCACTCGTCACATCCATTTTTACAGCAAGCGCGCGGTTTTCACCGTATTCTTCATTTATTTCTGCCGCCAGCTTTTCCGCCCCTTTCGCGTTCAGGTCGGCAACAACGACGTGGGCACCCTCGGATACGAATTTTCGGCATGAAGCACTGCCAATACCGCCGGCCCCGCCGGTGACAAACGCCACTTTTCTGGAGAACTCCGCCTCTGCCGGCGCAAGGGAAAGCTTGTACAGTTCCAACGGCCAGTATTCGATATTATACGATTCATTTTCATTCAACGACACGAAATTACCTAGCGCCGTTGCTCCTTTCATGACGGCGATCGCCCGGTGATAAAGGGCGCCGCTGACGTTTGCCATCGTCACGTTTTTGCCCGAGTTAATCATGCCGAGCCCCGGAATCAGGATAACTCTCGGCGCCGGCTCAAACATGACATCGCCTTCCTGTTTATTTCGTTCAAAATAGGCTTCATACTCTTTTTTGAATGCGTCAATGCTTGTTTGTACCTTTTCGAGCAACTGAGCCGTATCGTTCGATTGCGGGTTCCAGTCGATGTAAAGCGGCACCCGCTTCGTATGAACGAGATGATCAGGGCAGGCAGCCCCTACCTGAGAAAGGACGGCAGCATCCCGGCTGTTGACAAATTCCAGCACATCGTCCGAGGTATCAAACGTAAGCAGCATTTTTTTCTCCGCGCTTACGGTCCCGCGAATCACCGGCATGATTTCCGCTAAAACCGTTTCCCGTTCTTCCGCCGCAAGGGCTTGATATTTTTGCCCGCCAAAAATCACATTTTTATCAATCCGAGCCTCAATGTATTGTTCTGCTTCATTAATCATCGCAATCGTTTTATCATAGCTTTGCTTCGCTGTATCCCCCCATACAACCAAGCCGTGCTTTTCCATTAAAACGAGCTCTGCCTTCGGATTTTTTCGCACACCTTCCGCGATCATTTTCGACAGTTTGAAGCCTGGACGAATATACGGCACCCAAACGAAGCGGTCACCGAATATTTCCTTGGCGATTTCCTTGCCGTTATCGGCGCAGCAAATGCTAATAATCGCATCTGGGTGCGTGTGATCCACGTGTTTGAAAGGCAGGAACGCGTGCAGCAATGTCTCAATCGAAGCGCGCGGATGCTTGCTGTCCACCATGCAATGCGCCAAATATTCCACCATTTCTTCATCCGACATTTCGTCGCGTTCGAACAGCGGTCGAATATCTTCCAGCTTCAGACCGGTAAAATTTTTGTGCTTCATTGTTGCCAGATCCGAGCCGCTTCCTTTTACCCACATCACTTCTGTTTCCCTGCCCATGAAATCCCTTTCAATTGTTTTCATAGACGTATTCCCGCCGCCCCAATTGCATACTGCACGATCTGAACCGATCAGGTTCGAGCGGTAAACAAGCTCATCCAACCCCGTTTGCAACGACTTTGCTTCTTCTTCACCCCAACGATTTTTAACCATAATTCCCTCCGTTTACTTTTGAATAGTTTTGTTTAGTTCCGTAAATTCAGTTTATCATAATTCCGTTTTTGTTTGTATTGTTTTTTCTAGTTTACTAATGTTTTTACCTAACTACGTACTTAGCTCTCTTTTATGCCTCCATTTCAAACAAATTGGATATAAGCACTGTTAAATGAACTACTTTTGCCAAATAGCAGTCGTCAGCGGCACGGTAAACAGGAATTTAGTCCGTTGACAATATTTTTTCATTGATGGTATTTTCATGCTTACACCATCCATTCGACTTTATTTCTTAGTTATTTAATGAAGGAAGTGAATAGTAGTGAAACCTGAAGTCCAATCTTTCGCCCCTGTTTTCAGTCCAATATTTAACTATTTTGAACAAGCATTCTATTTTATGTTTGTTATTATTCTTTTCGCTATCATAATGGGGATCATCGTACTAATTTTGTTTATTTTCGCCTCCATCGGGCTACATCGGCTGGCGGCAAATGCCAGCATGCCAAACGCCTGGATGGCCTTCATTCCGTTTTTGCATGCCTATTTATTAGGAAAGGTTGTTCAGGATCAATGTAGCCAGTCATTTGCCGATAAGCTTCCGATAATTTTGTTGGTGGCAAATATTGGCTGTTACTTTGCATCAGCGATCCCGGTTGTCGGTACCATTGTCTATATTCTAAGCGCCATCGTCTTTTTCTATGCTTGTCGCAAAGTATACAACCACCCCAGCTGTCCTCCTTGTTGTCAGTATTGTTACGCTGGGTATAGTTGTCCCGTTTATTATCTTGGCCATTCGAAATCATCCACCTGTGCACTATCGTGTAACAGATTCTGTTTAAAACGATCCCCAGTGAACTCGTTTCAGCAAGCTGAAACTTTGGAGAATCAGGTGGAGAAACTACTCCACCTGATAAAAGTTCCACCTGCGCTTACCGGAAAGACGTGGACTTATCCCTTAAACAATAAACGAACCTTTTCACTAACAAATCCCTTTGTCTGAACGGCGCTGTTATTTCAAAACCTTCCCTTTCGATCGATGCCATACTTCACCCTAATTTTTCAACAACAATAGGTATTTACCACCCAGACTTCAGAACTATATTTTCGTTGTTTTTCACAAAAAAATAATGAAATAAACCTATTTATGGCATATTTGTCTTCGCTTATGATTAATAGATGGTAATTCATGTCACGATGACAGACTTTTTAGCGCATCATGAGTTCTAAGGCTAAGTACTTGTTCTTGCCGTCATCATTTTTCATAATAAAATAAGAATTAGTTTCAGCAAGCACCACATCGGGCATTCCAAAACAATTCATCCGCTGCCCTCGCTTAGAAACATGAAAATTCAGGAGGTTGGCGAAGGTTATATAAACAGTCTTTCAGGAGGTTCACCCATTTTGAAATCAATGAAACTATCGAAAGAAATAAAAATCAGTATTGCACTCGTTGCTGTGCCGCTGGTCATTTCTTTTCTGCTCATTTTGCTGCCGGTGCAGGAAGAATATACAGCCAGAGGAGAGATTGCTCCCGTTAGTGACTTAGGAATCAACGGCAGTGTCCATTTTACCTATGTCTATTCAGGAATTATCGAAAACTATTTAGACAAATTTTACGTCTTTTTGGAGTTTGATGACGTCGAGTTTATAACATTGGACGATGACGAATATGAATTTTATACCGAATATTATGTAGGAAGCGACGCAGAGGAAGATGCCTACAAAGAACAAACCGTCGCCAACGCCGTTCATGTCACCGCATCTGAAATTGGAGAAGAGGATGTTTTTCAGGACAAAATCGATGACATCCTTTACCATTCCGCAGAATACTATGGAGATTCCATGGGACTGATGGTCGCTATCGGACTTGTTGAGGAAATGAACAATGTGGATTATTCCCGGCACGGTTCCCTGACCATCGCCGGCACTGGAACGTTGGAGTATGACGGTACGGTCGGCTCTATCGGTGCGGTCAAGCAAAAGCTGTTCACCGCTGCCGCAAACGATGTGGATATCTTTTTCATTCCCAAGGATGAAGACATATACGGTATGTACAGCAATGAATCGGAGGCACGACAAGTGCTGAGGGAAGAAAATCTGGATTTAAATGTCGTTCCGGTGGAAACATTGGACGATGCCATTGAGTATTTAGAAAACTATGATACTGGAAAGGTGCTATTGCAATGAAACAGCTACAATCAGAATCAATCGGCAAGATATTATGGATCGTCCTGTGGGTGGCAGCTATTTTCACTGCTGTTTCCGTGGTGAACACAGTCATTTATATTATTGATTATCAATTATTTTATAAAATCGAAGCATTTTACAGTGTAGTTACGATTTTCATCGCGTTGATCCATTTTATCCTGTTTATTCTTTATGGAATTTGGATTTATAAAGTTCATATGGACTTTAAGACGTTTTTTCCTGATCATCCCGTTACACCGGGGAAGGCGGTCGGATTTTATTTTATCCCCTTCTTTAGTCTGTACTGGCTATTCCATGTACCGGCAAAATTAAGTCGAAGCTTGAAAAGCGAGGCGATCACTGCCGATTATCGGGGGAAATTCTCCGTTTTGTGGCCGTTCGGAGTGATCTTTTTCATCATCGATCACATCTTCAATTTGTATTTTGCCTACAATGAATCGATGTACATCTCCGAATGGACATGGCTGACAGCCGATATCGTTTATCTTATTCTGTTAATCCTGTCCCTCTCGCTGCTTTTCGCTGTTACTAACAGTCTGCAGCTTCTGAAGACGCACAAGCTGGAAACAGAGCAGCAACAACCGGCGGACGACGATACGCCGTTAAATGCTTAACACGTCTCGCCTTTGATAAAGTGCCAGGCACCTTATAACGCTTTAAAGCGTCATAAGGTGCCTGGCACTTCAATGCTTATCTTTTCGACAACACTTCGTTTTCGTATGCTTTCACATCCTGAAGCCATGCTTCTCTTACCGGAACCCCCATTTGTTCACAGTAATAATCCCAGATGGCGCCGAACGGATATGTTTTAAATTCCTCCATCAGTGCCAGTCTTTCTGTAAAGTTCCCGTCTTCCTGCAACTGCCTGAAATGATCATGAGGAATAAGCAGCGCGTATAACAGGGATTTGATCATATTCCGCGTGCCGATCGTCCAGGCGGCGATGCGGTTGATGCTGGCATCGAAGAAGTCCAGCCCAATAATGACTTTATCCAGGGCGCCGTTGCGGACGATTTCCAAAGCAATCTCCTTCAGTTCATCATCAAGAATAACGACATGATCACTGTCCCAGCGCACCGGCCGAGATACATGGAGCGCCAGCTTGTCACTGTACAACAGCATCGAGGAAATTTTATTGGAAACCGTTTCGGTTGGATGGTAATGCCCGGTATCAAGCAAACAAATTTTATTGTTTTTTAGCGCATAGCCGAGATAAAACTCATGGGAACCGACGACATAGGATTCCGACCCGATGCCGAACACTTTGCTTTCCACCGCATCCAGGTTGTGACTTTCGTTCAGCTTTTCCGCGAAAATCTTATCCAGTGCGTCCTTCAGCCGGCGGCGCGGTGTTAGACGATCGCTCGGAATATCTTTGTATCCGTCCGGTATCCACACATTTGTCAGGCAAGGCGTTCCCAGTTCTTTGCCGAAATATTCCCCGATTTTCCGGCTTTTGATGCAGTGATCGATCCAAAACTGCCGTATTTTTTCATCAGGATGAGACAATGTCAAGCCATCGGCCGCTTTTTCATGGGAAAACAGCGTCGGGTTAAAGTCCAATCCGAGACCTTGCTCCTTCGCCCAAGCTACCCAGTTCTCAAAATGCTTCGGCTCCAATTCATCCCGTTCCACTACTTCTCCGTTTGTTTCGGCATAAATCGCATGGAGATTGACGCGGTGCTTTCCGGGAATGAAGGAAAGCGCTTTTTCTAAATCCTGCCTTAATTCAGCAGCAGTAGTCGCCTTGCCGGGATAGTTGCCCGTCACATCGATGCCGCCGGACAACTCCCGCTGATTCACCTCAAAACCGGTTACATCGTCGCCTTGCCAGCAATGAATGGAAACAGGGACTTTTTTTAACGTTTCCAGTACTTCGTCTACTTGAATACCCCATTTTTCATAGGATTGTTTCGCCAGTTCGTAATTTTCTTTGATTGTCATTTCGACAGCTCCCTTCAATTCATTTTCTGCCTCGGAAAATATTTTTTGATTGCAAACGATTTTTGCACGATTGCTCTTGCTTCTTCAATATCGTTCATTTCGCCTAAAGCCATGAGTTGGGCAACGATGTTGCCGATAGCCGTCGCCTCCACCGGACCGGCATTCACCTCTTTGTTTGTCACGTCGGCAATAAGCTGGTTGAGCATTTCATTTTGGCAGCCGCCGCCAATGACATTTATTTTCGCGTACGTTTTCCCAAGGATATCCTCGATTTCCTCCACGGCTTGCTGATAGCTTACCGCAAGACTGTCGTACACGCATTTCGCCACTTCTCCTGGAGACGTCGGCACCGGCTGATCCGTTTCTCGGCAACAGTCTTGAATTTCTGCCACCATGCTTACAGGATTTAAGAAGCGGTCGTCGTTCACATTGACGATAGCCGAATAATCGCTGGCTTCGCGGGCGAGGTCCACCAATTCTGAAAAAGAATAGTGGTCATGATAATTCCTTTTCACTTCCTGAATCATCCAAAGACCCATAATATTTTTCAGGAAACGGTAGCGGTAATCGATTCCGCCTTCGTTTGTGTAATTATAATCGAGCGCTTTCGCCGTGGAATTCGGCTCCGCACTCTCCACCCCGATCAACGACCACGTTCCGGAACTGAGATAAATCGTCTCGCCGTGATCTGGAACCGCCGCAACCGCCGAGCCGGTATCGTGCGTTGCCGGAAGAACGACTTGCATATCGCTCCCGAATTCCTTCACCAGCTCTGCTGTTAAATTGCCGAGGATGGTTTTCGGTGGAGCTATTTGTTGAAACATGCTCCGGCTGATTCCTAATTCTGCAAGTATTGCCTCATCCCAATTTTTCTCCTTCGCATTCACCAGTTGGGTGGAAGTAGCATTCGTATATTCATTGACTTTTTTCCCTGTCAGAAGAAAATGAAGATAATCAGGAATCATCAGGAATGCCGCGGCTTTTTCCAACGTTTCCGGTTCACTTTGCTTCAGTGAATACAACTGGTAAATCGTGTTGAATTTGAGAAACTGGATGCCTGTTTTTGCATACAGCGCTTCCTTCGGTATCCTGCGGAATACTTTTTCCATCATTCCATCCGTTCTCGCATCGCGGTAGGCAACCGCTTTCGTCAGCAGCCGATCCTGCTCATCCAACAGCACAAAATCCACCGCCCACGTGTCAATGCCAATGCTGTCGGGTTGCACTCCTGCCTGCACACAGCGGCTGATCCCGGTTTTTATTTCAGCAAACAGCCTGTCGATATCCCAGCAATACTGCCCGTCCAACTGGATCATTTGATTTTCAAAGCGATATATTTCCTTTAGCTCCAATTGCCGGTTTTCAAGACAGCCAAGCATCAATCTCCCGCTGGATGCGCCGATATCAACCGCAAGACAATGCTTTTTCATACCATCACCCTTTCTTACAGGTAAGCGTTTTCTCTATGATAATCATAATCCAGGCACAGCGAAAAAAACATATCGGGAATTATCATTTTATTGTCCTTATTTGCAGTGGAGATTTTAGCACGAGGAATGGAGGATCGGAAGCTCATGGTACGGGGGATCGCACGTTGATGGACTCTGGGAAAAAAGAAAGTGGCGGAACTTTCAAAAGGAGGTTCGCTCAAGGATAGACAGTGGCGGCAGAAAAAGCCAGTGCAGCTCATAAGGAAAGCCACCTCTCGTTTGTACTGAATTTGTACCGTTTCCGTGTTTTTCGGCGGAAAAATAAAAAGGTGACCAATCCTGCTGATCATGGTAGGATGTAGATAAAATTTATCTCAGAGGTGAGGTGAGCTACGTTGAGCGGGCAAAAGAATTAGAAGCTAAAATGAATATTCAAAACCCTTTCCGTACAGTACAGCAAATCAAAAATAGTTTCATACCAGACAACAGGTTACCCTTGTTGCATATGGATTTAAGACCAGATAACATGTTAACATTAAGCTGCACATGATAAAAACACATCTTTCGGTTCTAATTGAACTGCTACGGAAAACACAAACCTTTCTCCATACACACAAGCTAAATTCTTTTTTTGCATGATCAAACAATTTATACATCAGTATAAAGTAACTTCCCCAAATAAAAATATAGACTGCTAAATAAACCGTTGAAAATAGCAAGCTGCTAGTTGACTGGCTTAATTGATAAGCATAAAAGAAAATAGCAACACTGAGTATTAATAACATTGTTGCCCTTGTTGGTTTTGCTTGTCGAATACGCGATACGTTCAACCGATATTTATAATAACCAAATGTGAAAATGGAGCCTCATATTAACTGCAAAATAAACACAGAAACTATTCCCACATTTGTTCTGTAATTACTCATCAAACTCCTCCTCCTTAGCTAGCTTAATGAACTGGTACAAGCTTTTTAATTGTTTGTATTGCTCTTCAGCTAATTTTCTTCCTTCTTCCGTACAATTCCTGACTGCTCAAGGATTCAAGCAGCATATATACCCGATTATGCTTTGTTACGCTCATGCCATCGTTTTAAGCCAGTCCGTATCCAAGGCTTGCAACATCCCTCGAATGTATCACCACCACGAAATACCGGATTCCGAATTGTCCAGCCCCAGTTAAAAACTTGCCGTACAGCCAGCCTTGCCCTCTGCAAAATAACGTTTTTTTCAAATGCAAAAAAAGAACATCGCACGAGGCTGCCCTCCCTCTCACATATGTTCTCGCAGTTGTTTTGGTGTATAACCGTATTTACTTTTGAATATGCGGTAGAAATAGCTGATATTTTCGTAGCCGACTAGCTCAACAACCGCCGCAATCGGGAGATCGGTCGTTTCCAAAAGCTCCCTCGCCTTGTTCAAACGCTTGTCCTGCAGCAGTTCCTTAAACGTGTGGTTCGTAGCCTGCTTAATTTTTTTACTGACGGAATAATGCGGCTCGTTGAGCATTTCCGCCAATTCGAACAAGGAAGCCTGCTGGTAATGTTCATCAATATAGTTCAGGCTTTCAACAACAAGCTGCTGCCTTCCCGTGATGTCAATCCGCGACGAAGCTTTGTCCGAATGTTTAATAAGCTCGATCATCAATAACCCCATATACAGTTTGACAGCCGAATCCGACAGCATCCCGGGCTTCAAGAGTTCAATGATCATTTTCTCCAGCAGCTCCTGAATTTCCATTACCTCCGAAACAGCAAAAAACAAATATTGACCGTTTTGCGTATGATTGTACAGACTGTTGATTAAAAATTCGCTGACCATATTTTCCGACGTTAAATACGAAAAGATAAATTTAAAAAAATCCGGATGGATGATGAAATTGATGATGATGTCTTGCTGATCGCACGCCGCTATTTCATGTTCAATATGCTGATTTAAAAACAGCAGCTCCCCCTTTTTCAAAGTCAGTGCTTCACTTCCCACCTTTTGGTGAAAAAAGCCGTTGTACACATAATTGATTTCAATATAGTCATGCCTGTGCTTTGGGAAATCGACAAATCTCGTATGCTTGCGCACCATGATCATTTTTTCTTTGCTGAGAAACTTTTCGCTTTCAATAATAAATTTTGCCTGACTCGTATAAAGCTCCTTCTTCACTTCTTTTTTTTGTTCCATAATCAATTTTTCTTCATCCGTTATTTCCATTAATTCCTGCAGAAGATCCAAAGGCATATTATCAGCTCCTTCTGATATGAAAAATCAGTAGTCTATTCTTTATTTTAACATATAAAAAAAAGAATAGCGGTCCACCACACATAGAAAGGAGGGAGCTCAAAAGAGTGTTTTTTCCTTCTAAACTCCCCCTTAGTATGCCAAGCTACTCGTTCACACGGGTATTCATCCGGCCGAAAATATCCGAATTGAAGCCGTTTCTATTATTGAGGGTGTCTCAAAAGGGAAGAAACACCCTTTTGAGACACCTCCGAAGCAATGAGCGGAGCCGCTGCAGCTTTTCAAAAGCCCGATAGGAGTGTTTTTTTCTATCGAGCGTGCAGCGACGAGCAAAGCTACGATGCCTTTCCCATCGAGTTGTCTCGACGGATCGTCATCGAAGCTGTGCTTGCAGAGGAAGAGGCAAGCACGGAGCCATTGCCCTGATATTTTTTTATCGTGTTTGTTCAAAAAGATCGGTTTTTATCTTTTTGAACAAGCACGAAGCAATCAGCCATTCTTCACTGAGACACTGCGAACTGTCTCAGTGTGCCATCGCGCGCGATGGCACTTGGACAGACGTCGGTGCGCTACTAGTAGAGGAAGAGACAATGGGTGGAGCCGATGCATTCTTTTCAGGCCGACTGTGAGTGGTTTTCTTGGAACCAGGATGGTGACATTCCGCTGTTACTCACAGGACGTGAGTGGTACTTAAGCGGAATTGGAGGATGACGACATTTCGCCGTTGCCCATAGGACGTGGGCAGCACTTAGGCGGAAGTGGGTCGCATCGTGCGGAACCATTGCCTTTTTGAACAGACGCTTATCGTTTTGGCTTTTGACACAGCCCCTTCATTGATAAATCAGACGCCATTTTTCACCCACAGAATATTCGTCACCAGGCGCGGATACAGGCGGCTGCCCAAATCTTTGCCGTTGCGGCTGTCAACCTGGTCGGTGGCTGCTAGTTCGGAACAAGCGTTTTTCATGAAGTCGGCATGTACCTTATCCCAGTTTTCCCACAGCTGCTCCTCATACTCTAATTCGAGAATATCCTTGATGACAAATTGGGACATGAAAATTTTGCTCATCCATGTATTGTAGCTGGTAGACGAAAGCTTCCATGCACCGGATTGTTTGTCGATGCACACGTCTTCCTTAAGCACCGTACGGATGTGCTTGGAAAGCAGCGCAATCAACTCCTTGTATCTGCCGTCTTTACTTACAGCGTCCTTGTCGCCGAGGTAGTATGGGAACAGCAGCCCTTCCACTGCCGGGATAATTTTGGAACGATTGTTTTGTTCAAAAACCGCCGGGATAAATTCGTTTTCATGGTCAAACTGCTTTTTCAACGTTTCAACGATCTGGTAGCTTTTTCTGACAGCCTCATCCGCTCTCTCTGGAAGATTCAGCGCTTTAAACACATGCTCCAGGGAGACATAGGATGCCCAGGTTTTTACAGCTAAATATAAATTATTTCTTGCCTGCCCGAGACTCTCATCAAGCGAATCATAGGTCGTTATTTCCGAACCGCCTTCACATCTGGAGCTGTCCACATCCATGATGCCGTCATCGTTGAGATCCCGGTTTAACAGCGACTGAAACACCTGCCGGAAGCTGTCCGTCTGCTCCATCAGCCACTGTTTGTCTGCATTCAATCCGTAAATGGTGGAACATAACGTCCAGTTCACCAGCTGTTCATGGGTCATATAGCTGAAGCAACCGTCCAGCTTTGCTCTCTCATAAGAGGAGTAGCCTTCAGAAGAGAACATATTCGCCACACCCATATCGTGTGTGAACGATAGTCCGCCTGGAAATTCTTCTCCCGCACGGTTGTGTACTTTATCAAAATAGCTGTACCGTTTATTAAACAGATCGAGTACATATTTACTTGTCCAAGGATGGAACTTCATTTCGAAAAACAGCTGATCGATTGTTAAATCAAAGGTGTTCATCATTTGATATTCCCCTTCATTAACAACCCAGATCGGCTCCCCGCCCTCATCAACCAGCAGCTGTGTGTTTGCATAATAGCTTCTCGTAGCATGTGAAATCAAAAATTGCTGATGTTCGTTCAGCGATCCGTTCTGTAGTTCTTCATCCCGCTCCTTTACCGTCTTCAAATAATATTCTTTATTTTCCAGCGCAAAAGTGATCACTTCTTCAATATCCTTGAAGTATTTTGTATAAAGAAACGACGTTGGAATGCCGCTTGTTATCACACCGCTCTGGTAGGTTGCCAAAACAAAGGTGACTTTTTCTTTCTTTCCCGGGGCGACGGTAATTCTTGTGGCCACTTCATTGCCTAAGCGGTTAAGAACCCGGTCCTCCCACAGGTTATTAAGCATTTCCCAGCCGAATTGCTCGGAGACTGCCTTGCCGTCCGTCAAACACGCAAAAGCTGTTCTTGTGTCTTTCGCTCCGCCGGCATACCCGCCCCCTAATGTATCACTGATAAGGCGGGTCATATCCTCCATGCCGAAAACAATCATCGCTTCTTTCTCCGAGTTCGTGTTGTCATACTCCAGTTCCGCAAAGATTGCAGGCAGCACCAATTTTTTAATGCTGTCCTCATCCAGATTTTTCAATTCATCGGAATACGTAAACGGCGTCAGTAGCGAAAAACGGAAGTTTTCATGGCTCCATGTTTCCGTTGCCCAGTTCATTTCCCGCTGAAAATCATTTTTGCCGATGAAAACGGAGGTTGCCGCCTCGCCTGCTTCCAGTTCATTTATCGAAGTAAACGCGCTCTCTTTTTTCTCCTGCTGCTTTGTTTCTACAAATGGAAAAATCTTTCCTTTTTCTCCGTCTTTTTTAAAACCGATGTACAAATTATTATGGCTTGGAAAAACATGGCTCAATTTAAAGCCGCCGCCTCTGTCCACTTTCCCCATTGTAAACGTAGAATAAGCACCAAAAGCACTATGATGACTAAAAAAAGAATTTGTTCCCATTATTCTCATCCTTTCTGAAATAATATTTTGCACTACGCTTGAAACAACCTTTACTGAATTACTTGTAACTAAAGTTGACTTTCCCTTGTTTTGTCAATAACCAAGTAATGAATTTCCAATTACGCAAGTCCTTTGAGTGATGAATCAGCACTTTCGTAAACCAAGCGAACGTGGATGTGGCAATGGAATAGTCTTTCTCCACCATAATGATTGCCAAGGCGGGATGAAAGCCTGCGAGAATCGGACTCGTTATTTGTACCATGCCCAACCTTCTTTGCACACAGAAATCGCCCTGCCATTAGACTTAGTGACCAGCACCTATTAGTCCTTTACATCTCTTACTTAGTTCGTTTATCAAACGAACTAAGTAAGAGGGATAATTGTACAGTAATTTCTGTTACAGAAAAAAATAAGATTGTAACCGCTTTTATTTTTATGTTTGTTTATTGGTTAAACAAAGGTGCGTTACTATCATTGTAGTTTATCTCCACCACGATGTAAAGTGGAACGGGGAAATTTTTTTGAGGAAATCACGCTGCTATCAATCTCATTCATCTTCAAAGAAACTGTGATCCTAGTGCAGGTTACAGGCAATGACAGCTTCTGTTTATCCTCACTGGAAATTCTTAAGACAATTCAGACAGTGTTCCCCCTTATTTTGTACTCAAACTCGTTGTTTTTTAAGGGGAGTTTCCACATATGCTGTTTCGACTTTGTTTTGTTGTCCTCATGAACTTTTCTTGAGGACATTCGACTGCGATTCCAACTTTATTTTGTCCTCATAAACCTTCCTTGAGAAGAGCTTTACTGTTTTTTTCTCAAAATATCGGATGATCTTCGTATTTATCCAATGAAATTGCTTGCTGTAAGAGCAGAGGCCATTGCTCATCCATCGCATCATCCAAATTACTTCGCCCTACAATACCGAAGCATAAGCATACCAAAGCTTATCATCACGACAACTGGCAACTTTCCTTAAATGTCGATCACGCTGCTCATTGCAAAGGGTGTCTCAAAAGTAATCATCACTTTGAGAGACACCCTCATTCCTTTATTTTTGATGATACTGGTACAAACCTTCAACCGGAAGCGCTGATAACCTTCAGGAGTCGGTCAGAAGCAAGGAACCTCCACTGCATTGTTAAGCCAACATTACGCTCCTTCTCACATGTCAGTTTAACAGAAACGGCAGCGGACTGCTTCACCGCCATCGACTGTGTTTGCTCCCCTGCACCGCATGTCGGACCCGGACATTGGCCGTTCGTCATCCTGAATTGTCCGGAGCGATATTTCTATCCCCACCAAATTATTTCCACTCCCAATACAATAGTTCATATTCCGCATAGATTTCGTCTCCGCCGCGGTCTCTCCAGTTCTAAACAGTTGCATGTAGAAAATGTCTCCATGAGTCTCGATACGCGTCGGAAATATGCCGAAACAAACATTCTGCCTGTGCCCGCAGACCAATAAGTATGATATTTTCCTTGCCGACAAGCTTCATTGCTGCAACTCTTTATTGCACTCTCACGACATGCTTGTTTATTGTTTTTCCTCCACATCACTTGCTTTTTGGACATAATGCTTCCAAACACTGTTTTCTTCAATTGTACCTAAAAACTGATGCCCGGCGTTTTCCGTCCAAGCTTCCAAATCTGCTTTGAAGCCTCTGTCCGTCGCTTGAATCTCTAATATTTTCCCGGGAAATAATTCTTCCATCGCTTTTTTTGTTTTTACAATCGGCATTGGACAAGCCAAGCCTTTTACATTTAACACTTTATCTGCTGTTATCATTTTTTTCCTCCCTGATTTCCTGCCTTTTTCATTGTAAACATTGTTCTGCTTCATGCTGCCGGATAGCTCGTTTTGACGTACTCTAATAATGAAGACGGGACCTTTGGGCTGCATTTATTGCTGTTGCCAGGAAGTCATCCCGCCTTTCACGTTTGTAATTTTTTCAAACCCTAATTTTTTGAGTATTTTAGCAGCCTTGAGACTCCTTACGCCACTATGGCAAATAAAAATAATTTCCTTGTCTCTGGACAATTCTTGATGACCTCGCACTAAATCTGTCACTGGTATATTTTTGAAGCCAGGAATATGATTTCCGTTATACTCCGCCGGTGTGCGCACATCAACAAACTGCCTGTTTTTCGTTTTAACGATCTTTTTCAGATCAGCGGCGCTGATTTGTTTTATCCCTTTTACCGGTATGAATTTAGCTGCAAGCAGCCAGATTGCCGCTAAAATAAGTGCACCGGTGATTACTGTGTCCATGTATTTTCACTCCTTTTCACATTTATTGAGTGGCGGTTTTTTGTAAAAAAACGCTTATCCTCTCGCTTGAGAAGAACGGCATCGTTTATATAAACAAGTTAACATTGCCTTCGGAGGCGTCGCCTAAATAGGCGGCAACTCCGGCATAGTCGATACCATCGAGAAGTTCTTTCTCCTGCAAGCCAAGTAAGTCCATTGTCATTGTGCAGGCGACAAGCTTCACCTCCTGCTCTTGTGCTGTTTCAATAAGCTGCGTAAGCGGCAGTGCCTGGTGTTTTTTCATGACATGCTTGATCAATTTCGGACCGAAACCGGCAACATTCATTTTTGACAGGCCGAGCTTTTCCGCTCCGCGGGGCATCATTTTTCCGAACAGCTTTTCAAGCACGCCTTTCTTCACATCCACCTGATTGGCTTTACGCAATGCATTTAACCCCCAGAAGGTATGAAAAACGGTAACTTCATGATCATATGCGGCCGCGCCGTTAGCAATAATATAGGCGGCCATCGCCTTATCATAGTCGCCGCTGAATAACACGATGGTCGTTTTCTTCCTTTTTGCCATTTTTACTCCCCCTTTTTTACATATACGTGTATAGGTATATAACAAAATAAAAAAATATACACGGAGATCTTCCTATACCCATTCAGGTATAAAAGATTAGTAACTATTTTGTCAATCGCTTTATTACTGCCGTTCACTTGCAGCTCCGGCGCATGCACAACTGGATAACCAGCCCTGCCAACAACGGCTGTCCGCGCTTTCCATTGTTCCAATCAATGTGGAGCACAAGCCGGCTATTTCACTACTTCTCCTTCCCAGGAAAGCATTCCGCCGCTGACATTGATCAACTTCTTATATCCTTTATCCTTCAATATGTTTGCTGCCTGCATACTTCTGTTCCCGCTGCGGCAAATAAGGACAACCGTTTTATCTTCAGGAATGACAGAATATTCTTGCGCCAATACACTTAAAGTGTTTGTTCAAAAAGATCGTTTTTTATCTTTTTCAACAAGCCCTACTTCACTGAGAAGCTGCGAGCTGTCTCATAGTGCCATCGCGGGCGATGGTACTTGGATAATCCTCAGCGCTATACTAGCAGAGGAAGAGACAATGGGTGTAGTTTCAGGCCGGCTGTGAGTGGTTTTCTCAGAGTCAGGATGACGACATTCCGCTGTTACTCACAGGACGTGAGTGGTACTTAAGCGGAATTGGAGGATGGCGACATTCTGCCGTTGCCCATAGGACGTGGGCGGTACTTAGGCGGAATTGAGCGCATCGTGCGGAACCATTGCCTTTTGAACACGCCCTTAAAGGAATGTTTTCCATCGCTCCTTATAATACCCAAACCCCTATAAGTATATTAATCACTTCCAACTGTGATGTCAACTTTTTTTTGCGGTTTGACTATTTGTGCTTTTTTCGTTTCCACCAACATGGTGGCAAGTGGGCGAGTATTAACCTCATTTTTTCACAAAGCACGAGTTGATACTGGAACTCTCTCAAATGATTTTCCCACAATTTGCTTGTAAGTAAGTGCATTATCACAAAAGATTCATAACTATTTCTGTTTTTTTTCCTATATCTCCGTTATAATATACTTATACGGGTATATGTATATAAGAGGAGGAGAAGCAATGACAAAGAAAGTAATTATAGTCGGCGGTGTCGCCGGCGGAGCAACGGCAGCCGGACGGTTGCGGAGACTTGATGAAAAATCGCATATTATCATGTTTGAACGGGGCGAGCATGTCTCCTTCGCCAACTGCGGTTTGCCGTATTATATTGGAGGAGCGATCAGCAAGCGGGAAAAGCTGCTTGTTCAGACTGTGGAAGCAATGAGTAAAAAATATCGGCTGGACATCCGCAACCTGAGTGAAGTCGTCAAAATCAACCGGGATGCCAAAACCGTTCTCGTTAAAAACATCAAAACCGGTGAGCAATATGAGGAGTCCTATGATGATTTATTATTGTCTCCCGGAGCAAAGCCAGTCGTCCCTCCAATCGCAGGGATCGCGGAAGCAGAACAACTCTTTACCTTGCGCAATATTCCCGATACCGACCGCATCAAAGCATTTATTACAGAAAAACAGCCGAAGTCTGCCGTTGTCATCGGCGGCGGGTTCATCGGAGTAGAAATGGCGGAAAATCTGAAGGAGCTAGGCCTGGACGTTACGCTCGTGGAAATGGCAAATCAGGTGCTGGCGCCGCTCGATTATGAAATGGCGGCAATCATCCGGCAAAAACTAAGTCACCACGGCATCAAGGTGATTTTGGAAGACGGCGTTCAAGAGTTGCAGGAGAACGGCCGGCAAATTATTTTGAAAAGCGGCGGAAAACTTGCGGCCGACATGATTGTTTTGTCCATCGGCGTCAAGCCGGAAAACAAACTGGCGGAAGACTCCGGACTCACGATCGGAGAACGAGGCGGTATCGTTGTCAACCAGTACCTTCAGACAAGCGATCCGAGCATTTATGCCGTCGGCGATGCCATTGAAGTTACCGACTGCGTCAGCGGAAAGCCTGCACTGATTCCCCTTGCCGGTCCTGCTAACAGACAGGCAAGAATTGCGGCAGACAACATTTCCGGCAGAAAGAAAACATATGCCGGAACGCTTGGAACGGCTGTGGTAAAAATATTCGATTACACAGCGGCCTCCACCGGCAATAATGAAAAAACACTTCGCCGCTACGGAATGGATTACCGAACCGTCCATCTTCATCCAGGCTCCCACGCCGGGTATTATCCTGGAGCGACACCGATTCATCTCAAGCTGCTGTTTACGCCGGATGAAGGGAAAATACTCGGAGCGCAGGCGATTGGGAAGTCAGGCGTGGAAAAAAGAATCGATGTGATTGCAACGGCCATGAAAGGCGGACTCACTGTCTTTGATTTAACCAATCTGGAACTTTCCTATGCCCCCCCGTACTCGTCGGCTAAAGATCCAGTGAATATGGCCGGATATGTCGCTGCAAACATCATTGAAGACGGGATCAAAACAATTCAGTGGCATGAAGTAGACGAAGTCATTCAAAGCGGCGGTCTCATGCTTGATGTGCGAGAGCCTCATGAACAGCAAGGCGGAATGATTGAGAATACAAGAAATATACCTCTCGGGCAATTGCGGGAGCGCCTCGATGAATTACCGAAATCAGAGCCGATTTATATTCATTGCCAAGTCGGGCTCCGCGGCTATTTAGCCGTACGGATTTTGCTCGACAACGGCTTCGACGCGGTCAACGTGGACGGCGGATGGGTGACTTATTCGCTGGCAACATCCGCTCAACTTATTAAGTAAATATAAACTTTCCAGTCCCAGTCACCGACTACATTATAATAAATCCTGTGGATGACGTGGCTGGGGATTCTTCCTTCATCGGGCGATAAGCTTCCTCTTATCAGCCCGTTTTCCATTTATCCCGGCGGCGGCAGATCACGATTCCTTTATCGGATGAAAATCCTGCCACACCGCTACGCCGCCGTTTTCATAGCTTCGTATTTGTTCCAAAAGATAAAAAACGTTCTTTTTGAACAAACACTTAAAATCGTTTCCTGATAACATGAGGAAAAAGCTGCAATGTGAATGGACATTTAGTCTTTTTGCACAATTCCAGAGGAAAATAGAATCATTTTCATTATTTTGAAACAAAAGCCGAGCCGTTACGTCTATAATGGTGAATGGAATTGCTTTCCATACGGGACAAGTTTACACTATTTTCATAACGCTACGGAAAAATTTAATCCTATTTATGAAAAAGTAATGAAGGAATCCATGCGCAAGGAGGTGAGAGCAAAAAGACAATAACGCGTGTTCCAAAAGATAACAACCAATCTATTAAAACAAACATTCATCATTTTACGGCTCATTTTTTCATCGCTTGCTTTATGAGCAACGAATACACTGCCGAATTCACGGATAAGTTTTATTTTAAACTATCTATTTTAAAAATCTGGGGGGAAAGTAATGGGGAAAGGAATGGGGAAAGGAATATTCAAAGTGCTGCTTTTATTCTGTTGTTTGGGTGTAGGGGCTCTGTTTACTACCGCGCAGGCACAGGCAGATTCTCCGCAAAATCCTGTCATCTACTCGGATGATTTTGCAGATGAAGAGGAACTAAACGATAAGCTTATCGAATTATTAACCGACCCCAATGTAGAGGGAGTTTCCGTTATTCATGAAGAACAATCAACCCTAAAATCATTAAACGAGCTCCGTCATCGGTCCGTTTCTGACAAAGAACAACTAGCAGAGAATAGCATCGGGATATCATCACAATCTGGACTCCCATTATGGCAATATAAAAATTACGGCTCATACCGCATTCAAAGAATACCTAATGGCAGCAACACTTACGGCCCGGTAATAAATAAAGTATCCGGAGATCCGGGAGGCACATTGAAGCTGGACTACAGCAAAAGCGTTGCTGCTTCAGCAACCAGCTCTTTTGGTCTCGATTTAAAATATGTAAATGCTGCTGTAGGATTTCATGTTACCAAAAATTATCTAGTCTCTTATTCCGGAAACATGAAAGTCCCTAAAAAAAACAATGGAAAAAAAGTAAAAAAACTAACGATGGAAGCCAGACCGATTTTTGAAAATCGCAAAATAAGAGTATGGCATTTAGGAGAATATCAAGGCGTCACAACAGCAAAAAAACCAGTAGGTATCTATTATAAAAAAGTGTTTACATATAAATAATTCTTCGGAAAGGGAGGATTCATCGTTTATTGGCTGGGAACATGCCGATGTAATCGTAATCGAATGGGAATTAATCACCCTGTTCGCAACTAAAATTCTTAAAAGCGCGTGTTTAATTTCAGCGGCAAGGAGAGCGGCACAGCAGTCATCTAGCAGAGGAAAGACAACAACGCGACGGTGAGATTTATCGGCGCTGTTTCCCTGACTTTTTCACTTCCTCTATTAAAGAAATCAAAAATTAATTTTGCGCACTAACAGAATAGCCTCTATCATTAGAACAGCTCAATAACTTTGATGCTGCTGTAACTTTAGAGGGGAATCCACGCTTTCGTCACAAATTTAGAGAAAAATAGAATAATTTAGGTTTTTTTGAAACTAACATTGAGCTATTACGTCTATATTATGTATGGAATACCTTTCCACACGAATATGACGCGAAAGAGGGGAAATCAAAAACATAGTAATCTTGTGATCCTTTTTTTGTTTTCATCGTTTCACAGATAGTTGTCATACAAGCATAGCAGTCACTACATAAATTAACGGAAATCTTGTCTTTTCTAGCTATCTAATTCTAAAAAGTTGGAGGCAAAAGTAATGAATTTGAAAATTAAAGCACTATTGTTTTTCTGTTGTTTGGTTGGAGGAGCGCTTTTTACCACCACACAAGTATTGGCAGATTCTCCCGAAAATCCTGTCATCTATGCGGAAGATTTCGCAGATGAAGAGGAATTGTATGAAAAGGTTACCGAATTGTTAAACGATCCCAATGTAGAGGGAGTTTCTGTTATCAATGAAGAACAATCAACCCCAGGATCATTAAACGAACTAACTGCTGGGTCCGTTGCTAGCAGAGAACAAGTATCAGAGAATAACGTTGGTATACTTTCAGCATGGCTGCGTCCAGGACAATATAGAACCCACGGTCCTTATCGTATTCAAAGAATTAATAATGGTAAGGACACTTATGGCTCTACAATAAATAAAGTAGCTGGTGATCCAGGTGTTACGATAAAGCTGGATTACAGCAAAAGTGTTGCCGCTTCACACACTAGTACATTTGGCCTCGATTTAAAATATGTAAATGCTGCTGTGGGCTTCAACACTACCCGTAGTTATACAGTCTCTTATTCTGGAAGCATTAAAGTTCCTAAAAAAAACAATGGGAAAAAAGTGAAAAGATTAACGATGGAAGCTAAACCTATTTTTGAAAATAGGCATTTGAGAGTTTGGCATAAACGCGAATATAAAGGTGTAACAACAGCAAAAAAACCAGTAGGTATCTACTATAAAAAAGTGTTTACATATAAATAAGTTTGCCCTTATTTATATAACAAGAAGTATAGACTTGGAAATCTTATATGGAACTGCGGCGGGCATGATAGCATGAAATAGCGAAAGTGGCTTGGCAAGTGTGTCATGCCCGCATAGGCTCCACATTTAATCGACTATGTTTTTATGATTTTTTCGCTATTCTCATACCAAAGCCTGTTGCTCATTATACCAACCGGGTTATTTCTGTTGGTATTTTTTCCGTACAAAATTTTAACACTTTACCCAGCGCGAAAAATACAGTTAATATAAATAACATGTAAAACGCCCATACAACCAACACTAAAGTAATAGTATAATAGATTCAGCATTTGGAATAATTTTGTCCTTAGGGAAAGGAAGATTCGAGAAAAAACTATGTTAAAAAAAAGGGCGAACACCTTTGTTAATATAGTTTTGAAAAGGATAGAGGAGTGTGAAAATTTTCGAAACGAAAGTCGGAGATCTAACGTCTATATAATGGTACATAAATGTTATTTATTTATTTTGAGGAGGTTTGTCAATTGAATTTTTTCAAACGCGGAATGCTGAGCATTACAAGAAAAAAAGGGAAGTCGCTTATTTTATTGGCCGTCATTTTTGTATTAGGGAACTTAATTTCCGGAGCGATATCGATTCAGCAGGCTACCGGCAATGCAGAGTCGGCGGTGAAAGAGAAACTCGGAACGGCAGCCGTAATTGAGCTTGATCACGAAGCTTTCGACGAAGTGTGGAGTACACTATCAGATGCTGAAAGACAGAAGTTCACGATGGACAACTTAAAGCCTGAGCTGATTAAACAAATCGGGGAACTGTCCTATGTAAAGTATTATGACTTTAACTTTACCGACATGTTGGGATCGAAAACTCTCCAATACTATCATGGGGAGGATATGGAAGACGCCGTAATGTCCTATTCAGACGGTGACGGTATGGAGCATTTTTCGTTTAAAGGCATCAACTATGCACCTGTCCTTGATTTTGAAGAACAGAAAGGAAAGCTGGTTGACGGCCGCGTCTTTAACCCGGAGGAAGTAGAAAACGGCTCTACCGTCGCCATTATTTCTAAAAAATTGGCGGAACAGAACAATCTTCATGTTGGCGATACATTCGTAATGACTAATCAAGTGGAGTATTATGATGAGAAGAAACAAGAAGAACAAATCGTTGAATCACGGGATCTTGTATTAGAAATTATCGGTTTATTCGAACCTCAGACATTAAAAGAAAATGACGACTCAGAAGAAGATAAAAATAACGGCGGAATGTACGACTTTATGGATATCGAATATCAAAATACGATCTACGTCCCTAATGACGTTCTCTTGAGTGAAAGCAAGTTTTGGCAGGATGCTTACATGGAAGCTTTAAGAGAAAATGAGCCGGAATACGCAGCATTGATGGAACAAGAAGATGATCAATTCATCAATTACACCCCGATTTATGTGTTGAACAGTCCGGAAGACATGGAAGCATTTGAGGAAGAGGTAACGCCGCTGCTGCCGGATTACTATACAGTACGCAAAGCAACCGATCATTATGACAGTATTTCAGCGCCGGTTGAATCGATGTCCAAGCTGTCCAATTATGTGCTGATTGCCTCCATCGCCGCCACGGTCTTGATTATCGGCCTCGTTGTCCTGCTGTTCCTCCGCGACCGCAAGCGTGAGCTGGGGATTTATTTGTCCCTTGGAGAACGTCGCGGACGGGTTGTCGGGCAAATTTTAATTGAAGTCATTGTTATTGCAATCATCGGTATCACCCTGTCCTTGTTCAGCGGAAATTACCTGGCTCAAGGGGTATCTGATACAATGATCAACGCGGAAAACAGTCAAAGCGATGACGACTATTTTATGTATTACGGGGATCCTCTGCAATCCGATTTAACAGTGGACGATGTGGTTGCCGCATATGAAGTGAAGCTTGATTCCAGCTACATACTCCTCTTCTATGCTGTCGGGCTTGCTACTATTCTCGTATCGACGATTATTCCGCTGATTTATATCGTCCGGCTGAATCCAAGAAAGATAATGATGTAATACAACATCCTTTAAATAGAAAGGTGAGGAACGATGATACTAGAAGCCAAAGAACTAAACTATTATTATCAGGATGGCGAAAATCGCCGTTACATTTTGAAAAATACGAGTGTCGGTTTTGAAAAAGGGAAATTTTACACGATTTTGGGACAATCAGGTTCAGGAAAAACAACCTTCCTGTCACTCATCAGTGCCCTTGATACCCCGAAAAGCGGGACGGTGCTATTCAACGATCAAGACATAAAGCAAATCGGCTACGAAAAATACCGCCGCAATAATGTAGGCATCATTTTCCAAAGCTATAATCTGATTCCAACGTTAACTGCCGTAGAAAACGTCCTCGTTCCGATGGCGATAACGGAAAATCAATTGCCGGAAGACAAAAAAGCTGTTGCCTATAACTTACTGGATTATATCGGCATTGTAAAAAGCAAAGCAGACCGCCCTGTTAACAAGCTTTCCGGGGGAGAACAGCAACGTGTTGCCATTGCCAGAGCACTGGCAACGAATGTGGAGCTGATTCTCGCCGATGAGCCGACCGGAAACCTTGATGAAGAAATGGAACAGGAAATCGTCGATATTTTTAAAAAGCTCGCACATGAACATGAAAAATGCGTTATTGTAGTAACCCATTCCAACGAAATCGCTCAGCAGTCCGATCAGACATTCTATCTTAAGAAAGGCGTTTTGACCGCCCATGAGTGATTTTTTATCAAAATTCGATAAGGAAAAATACAGCGATTTTGTGGAAGAGCAAGAAAAAAACGGAGCGAAGGGCAAGCGAAAAACAGCTAAGCCATCCGAAGACAAGGCAGAGGTAGACAAGGGCGCCTCCGCCTCCCCTTCTCCGGAAAATGCCGTCAGCCGCAAGGAAGAAAGCGTTGTTGCCGCGACTTCCGAAACGCTGCCGTCGGCTTCAAACAACCAGCGGCGGTATGACTCACAGGAAGAATTGGAGATTGATCCGACATATAAGAGAAGAAAGCGCCGCAGGTTACTGCTGATCATTGCCGGCTCTGTTGTTGCTTGCGCCTTGCTTTTTTGGGTTTACTACAGCATGGTTCATGTGGAGATGGAAGATTTCGTAGATAAGCCTGTTTCCGATGCCCGTACCTGGGCAAGCGAAAACGGCGTGGAAATTGAGCTGAAGCAAGAATACAGCATGGAATATGACGCAAACCAAATTATTTCTCAAAGTGTCCCTGCGGGCGACAATGTCCGCAAAGGCAAGACGATTACTTTTGTCAGCAGCATCGGGGCAGATCCGGAAGAAGTGCTTCCGCTGCCTGATTTCTCAGAGATGACCAGCGGGGAAATCGACACCTGGATAGAAGAAAATAAGGCAGAAAATCTCAAGCTCGTCGCTGAATTCAGCGACGACGTGGAAGACGGAGAGTTCCTCCGGCTGGAAATCCGCGACAGCAGCATTTCAGAGGAAGAGTATCGTCGGAAAGACAATGCAGCCGTTTATGTATCCAAAGGGAAAGAAGTGTTTGAAAAAAACATTACCGTGCCTGATTTTAAGGGAAAACCTCGAGCGGAAGTGGAACAATGGGCCGAATCCAACAATATCGAGATGAAATATGAAGAGAAGGACTCCAACAGCGTGGAACCGGATATGATCATCAGCCAGAGTATCGAGCCCGATGAAAAAGTTGCAAAAAAGGATAAAATGAAAGTCGTTGTTTCTCTCGGCAAGGCAACGGTTGTGCCGAATTTCAACGAACTTATGCCAGATGAAGCGGCAAGCGCACCGGGCCTGATGGTAACGGTAAAGCAGCGCTTCCACGCCAATGTTGCTTACGGCAGGCTGATTTCTCAATCGATTGAGGCGGACACGAAGCTCACGGAACAAGACGAAAGCGATATTACTGTCGTCTATTCGGAAGGAAAACCTTATTTAAGGGATTACCGCGGGCAACTGGAAGGCGATCTCCCAAGGCTGTTTTTCGAAGACTATCAGTCAAAAGGAGCTAACATTACTTACACAGTTAAATATGTTGATTCTCCTGAAATCAAAGGAACCGTCGTTGGCATGAGCGCGTTTAACCAGTACGTTCCAATGACATATACAGTAGAGATCAGTGTCAGCAAAAACGCTTCCGCCTCACCGACAGCTTCCATCCCTGACGACATTGATTTCGATGACGATGATGACTTTAACGATGCGGATGGGAAAGAATAAATTCGCGGCGCCGCTAAGTATTTAAACCATCACCGCACAAAGGAAAATGAATCGGCTTTCTCTCCATCATACCGGCGTTGCCCATATTCAACGGGCGGCGCCGGTTTGTCATTATCTCCCCCCTGCACCCTCACCGCCTGTCTCTTTGCTGATACACTCCCAGAACACGTAGATTCCATCATAAAAAACTGGTACTTCTACCTATTTTATCTATACAAATACTATGATACTATTTTTGCTGAAACTTACAACGGAGGGATAACATTGATAAAAATCATCAAGCCAATTTTTTTTGTTATGCTCGCATTAACGATGTCAGCATGTAGCTCCGAGAAAGAAGCAGAGCAGCCGAAGCAGGGGGAACAGACAGATCAAACACAACAAACAGACGACTCAGACCAAGGAAAGCAAACGGAGGAGACCGACCAATCTGACCAGACAGAGCAAACAACAGACCAGTCCTCTCCTGTAGAAACAATCAAAAGCCTTTATAACGCTGCATTAAACGACGATTTTGATACGTTTTCGCAATTAATTACTGATAATGCAGATGCCATAATCGACGAATATGAGATTGAGATTGCCTTTGACAATGTAAAATCACATCTAGCGGATACTGGCGGCCTCGCTAGCCTCCAGTTTACCGAACTCAAGCGAGACGAGCTTGTCGCCGAATTCACAGAGCATACTGATGATGTGTTCGGCGAGGATTGGATCATGATCATGGAAGATTTTCAGAATGAATACGAGCTAGTTCATCTCTGGGTGTTAAAAAAAATCGACGGACTTTACTATATTTTTGGATATGATGAATTTGATAAAGAGGGCTTTCTTGAAAATTACTAAAAACTGACTGCATCTAGCTCCCAGAGATATCAAAGCAATCTTTTTTGTAATAACGGTTAAAAAAACATGCGATGCGGTAGCCGGTTCCAAAAACAAACCGGCCTTCTCTGCCGCAAATACCGGCGCCGCCCAAATGCAACGGGCGGCGCCGGTTTGTCGTTGTCTCCCCCAGCACCATGACTACCTGTATCTTTACCGTGAATCCCCTCCGTCCGGATTCCGTAAGGAAAATTATTCATAGTAATATATACCTATATATATCTATTTTCACTTTCGGTACTATGGTACTATGTCTTTTTAAAACTAACATCGGAGGGATTACATTGAAAAAAGCAGTTATACCAGTTTTGTTCATCATTCTCACATTAATCATTTCTGCATGCTCGGGGGAAAAAGCGAAGCAATCCTCGCCTGAAGCAGCTATCAAAAGCTTATACACCGCAGCATTGAACAATGATTTAGATACATTTACGAAAATCATATCCAATCATGAAGACTTTGACAGCTACTACGTTCAAGATGCATTGGACGCGGTGAAAGCACATATCGTTGAATACGGCGGAGTCAGCAACTTGAAAATCACTGAAATCAAGAGAAAAGATCTGCTCGACGAAGCCGCTGAAGATCTTGATTATTGGTTCGGTGAAGACTGGAGCATGGTCATGGAAGATTACCAAGACGAAGACGACCTTGTCCACTTATGGCTTCTGAAAAAAGTAGACGGTCTTTACTATGTCATTGCAAGTGAAGAATTTTATAAAGAGGAGTTTCTCAAGAAGTATTAACACAAGCAACTACAAGCCGGCGAACAGGAGCGCGCGTTTCCTGTCCGCCAGCTTTGTTCACCTTCTGTATCCCGCCCCGATACCGGAAGAAGCTTACCGGATCACCAGCCGGTTAAATGGAACAGAATGCTTATTTCTGCGGAATTCTCCCGGAGATATGCCTACGATTCTGCGAAAAACTTTATTAAAATAATTATCATTCGCATAGCCGACCTTGACGGCGATTTCCTTGATTGGATCATTGGAATAGCTGAGCAATTCGAAGGCTTTTTCCAGCCTCACCTTCGTCAAATACTGTACTGGTGTCATGTTCATCATTTCCCGGAAGCGTTTAATTAAATAATATTTTGAGATGCCCGCAGCGGAGGCGATTTCCTCCACGGTCAAAGGGGTTGCGTAGTAGGCTTGAATGAAATGAACCGCTCTGGCGATGCTGTCTGGCAAATTTTCGCTCGTTTTGAACTGGCGGAAATACCGGTAGCATTCCATAATAAACGCGTATGCCCGGGAGGAGGCGTAATAGTGATCAATCAGATTTTGATCATGCGCCTGCTGGTAAATGGAAAACACATCCTTGATAAGCCATGTGTCCCGCGGTATGCTCACTACATGCCCGAATTGTCCAGTGATATTTTTCCAGCAAAGCGCGGCAGCCGGCCCCGTTAACGTCAAAAAGATGAATTCCCAGCCGCCGCTTTCTTTTGGCAAGTAATAGCAGTGGTCGCCGGGAACACCCACCATAAACGCCTGACCCGCCTGCAATTTATACGTTCTTCCACCGACGTCGATCGCCCCTTCCCCTGCAAGCGTATATTGAAAAATAAAGTTTTCGTGTTCTCCCCTTTTTCTGCCGTCCCAATAATAGGAGGTTGACGTTACGTTATCTCTGCCGACAACGTAAATATCCACATGCGTTTCCGCAGTTTTATCGTGAGTCCGAAAGCCGATTGTTTCATAAAAAGGTTGCTGATTATTCACCAATATTTTACCCTCACTTCACACCATATTACCATTGATCGTTTATACGGTTAGATTTAACATTGATTATAGAGGAATAATCCTTGCAGTTCAATCTGCAATAAATTACCCCACAAGGAGGAATGTTCAGTGTCAAAAATGACGTTTATCGGTGCCGGAAGTACCGTTTTTGCGAAAAATGTACTAGGCGACTGCATGTTTGTCCCTGCATTAAACGGCTTTGAGTTTGCCTTGTATGACATTGACGAAACAAGATTGAAAGATTCGGAGCAGATGCTGTTAAACTTAAGCAGCAAATATAATCCATCCATTAAAGTGAAAGCGTATATGGACAGAAAAGAAGCACTGAAAGGGGCAAAATATGTCGTCAACGCTGTCCAGATCGGCGGTTATGAGCCTGGTACAGTCATCGATTTCGAAATACCGAAAAAATACGGACTGCGACAGACGATTGCGGATACCGTCGGCATCGGGGGGATCTTCCGAAGCCTGCGAACAATTCCTGTAATGCTTGATTTTGCCAAAGACATGGAAGAAGTATGCCCGGATGCGCTGTTTTTAAATTACACCAATCCAATGGCAACGTTAACCGGTGCCATGCTGCGCTATTCTTCGATCAAGACCGTTGGTTTGTGCCACAGCGTCCAAGTATGCACAGCGCATTTATTTGAATCGCTTGGTATGGAGCATGAAGGCATCGAAGAAAAAATTGCCGGAATTAACCATATGGCCTGGCTGCTGGATGTAAAAAAAGACGGCGAGGATCTTTATCCGGAAATTAAACGGCGCGCGAAGGAAAAACAGCAGACAACGCATCATGATATGGTCCGGTTCGAACTGATGGACAAATTCGGTTATTACGTGACAGAATCGTCCGAGCATAACGCCGAGTACCATCCGTATTTCATCAAGAGCCGCTATCCAGAGCTCATCAAGCGTTTCAATATTCCTTTGGATGAATACCCGCGCCGCTGCGTCGAACAAATCGATGGCTGGAAAAAAATGCGGGACAGTCTCGTAAACAACACGCAATTGACCCACGAGCGCTCGCATGAATACGGATCGTTTATCATCGAGGCAATCGAAACGAATATTCCTTTCAAATTCGGCGGCAATGTGTTGAACACGGGAGGATTGATCGCTAATTTACCGGAGAAAGCATGTGTGGAAGTTCCTTGTGTCGCAGACCGCAGCGGTATTTCACCTTGTTACATCGGTGAACTGCCGGAACAGCTGGCAGCGCTTAACCGGACCAATATTAATACACAGCTGATGACCATCGAAGCTGCTGTCACCAGGAAGAAGGAACACATTTATCAGGCGGCTCTGCTTGATCCGCACACAAGTGCCGAGCTATCAATGGAAGACATTATCGCGATGTGCGATGACCTTATCGAAGCACATGGCAGCTGGCTGCCGGAGTATCGCTAAGCTTTTCCGTACTTCTGTTCAAAACGAAGGCAAAACAGTGAAGCGCAGCTGGCGCGGGAAGCGGACAAACGTCGTATGTGAGCAAGCGGATTGGTAACTGGCTGAAGCGGTTGGGAAGGACCATTTCCCGTTTTCTGAAACTGCATTAAAAAAACGAAGACTTCCCACCGCTATGTAATAGGAAAGCTGTAGGCGGAACGTTCATGGCGCAGTATCAAAAGCCAAAACTATTTTAAAAAATAACAGGGCAATGGCTCCGCACGATGCGCCGACTGCGAGAAAACCACTCACAGTCGGCCTGAAAAGAATGCAGCGGCTTCGCTCATTGCTCCGTGCTTGTTCCAAAAGATAAAAACCGATCTTTTTGAACAAACACGATAAAAAAATATCAGGGCAATGGCTCCGTGCTTGTCTCTTCCTCTGCAAGCACAGCTTCGATGACGATCCGTCGAGACAACTCGATGGGAAAGGCATCGTAGCTTTGCTCGTCGCTGCACGCTCGATAGGAAAAAACCACTCCTATCGGGCTTTTGAAAAGATGCAGCGGCTTCGCTCATTGTCTCTTCCTCTGCCAGTATTGCACTGATATCGATCCAAGTGCCATCGCGCGATGACACACTGAGACAGCTCGCAGCTTCTCGGTGAAGTGTGGCTCATCGCTTCGGGGGTGTCTCAAAAGGGAAAAACACCCTTTTGAGACACCCCCATTTGCGGCAACAAGTTTGCAGAGCTTAGATGTAACTCCACTATCGCCGCCTCCAAAATCACCATTTTTGTATTTATCGTGTTTGTTCCGAAAGATCGATTTTTTACAACCCGATGCAACAAGCAGATTTCACAGAGAAGCCGGGAGCTGTCATCTTGATTTTGCAATATTAATCATTAATTTAATCCGGTTTAATTGATTGACCTTACTTGCGCCTGCATCGTAATCGATGGCCACGAGGTTGGCATTTTCATATATCTTTTTGATCGCATTGAACATGCCTCTGCCAAGGATATGATTTGGCAGGCAGGCAAACGGCTGAACACAAACAATGTTCCGAACTCCTTCCTCCATCAGTTCCGCCATTTCGCCCGGGAGCAGCCAGCCTTCTCCCATCTGATTGCCGATGCTGAGAAATTGCGCTGCTTTTTCCGCAATGTCATCTATCTTCATCGGCGCTTTGTACCGCTGACACTGGTATAACGCTTCTCGTACTGGGTTTCTGTAATATTCCATCATTTGAATTGCTATCTCGCTTTTCATCGCGGACCATTTCTTTTTTCCTAACTGTTTTGCTTTAAAGTCATTGTTGTATAAGCCATATAGGAAAAAATCCAGGAAATCCGGCACAACCGCTTCCCCGCCTTCGGCTTCAATGATATCAATCAGCTGGTTATTGGCATATGGATGGAATTTCACTAAAATTTCCCCGACGATGCCGACTCGCGGCTTAGTCACAGAATACATGTCAATCCTGCTGAATTCACGGATAATTGTGTGCAACCACCGCTTGTATTTCCCCATGGAAAAATCGGCCAACAAGCCTGTACTCCGGTGAAGCAATGACTCGTAAACAGCCTCCGTACGCCCTTTTTCCTTTTCATAAGGCCTGGTCGCAAGCTTCAGCCGCATTAACAAATCGCCAATACAACAGGCAATGACGAGCTTTTTCGCAAAAGCGAGCGTGATTTGAAAACCGGGCTGCTTTTCCATGCCAGAGGAATTGAGTGAGATGACCGGAATCTGGCCCATGCCTGAATGCTGCAACGCCCGTTTCAATAAAGCAAAATAGTTTGTCGCCCGGCAGCCGCCGCCGGTTTGCGACATAACAACAGCCGTCCGCTCCAGGTCATGCTCACCGCTTTTCAGTTCTCCCAGTAGTTGGCCTATCGTCAAAATCGCTGGATAGCAGGCGTCGTTGTTTACGTAACGCAGTCCTTCTTCCACATGCTCTTCATTAACGGTTTCGATTACTTTCAAGCGATAGCCCGCTTGCCGAAAAACGGCTTCAAACAGCTTGAAGTGTGTCGGTGCCAATTGCGGCGCCAAAATGGTATACGTTTCCTTGCTTTCTTTCGTAAACGTCGACGGCAATCGCCCAGCGGAGCTCTCTCGCTGCCATTTCACCGCCCCCGTCTGATCGCGCTCCTTAATAGCTGCTTGCAAGGAGCGAAGCCTTATTCGCACGGCCCCTAAGTTATTGACTTCATCCATCTTGATCCATGTATACAGCTGATGTTTTTTTTCAAGAATCTCCTGAACCGTATCAGTTGTTATCGCGTCCAGGCCGCAGCCGAATGACGTCAAATGTACGAATTCGAGATCCTGCCGGGAAGCGGCAACCCGCGCCGCCCGGTAAAGCCTGCTGTGGAATGTCCATTGATTCACCGTTTGTATTGTTTTATCCACGGCACCTTCATCCAAATGACAAATACTATCTTCCGTCAATACGGCGTAGCCGAGCCTGGTGATTTCGTCAGGAACTCCGTGATGGATGGCCGGATCTAAATGATACGGGTGGGCACCGACAACAATCCCTTTTTTTCCGGATTGCTTCAATTCCTGCAACACTTGTTCTCCCCTGTGTTTCATATGTACACGAAAGACCTGTTCTTCCTGCTCTGCCGCCGCTAATGCCCGTTTAATATCGCGCTGGGCAAAATGAGGAAAGCAGTCTTGCAGCACTTTAGCCAATGCACCCAGATGCTCCAGGGAGAGAAACGGATTTAAAAAAGTAATTTGTTTTTCCTGGAGAATGCTCATATTTACCCGAAGCACCTCGGGGTAGGAAGCCACCACCGGACAGTTGAAATGATTATCCTGTGATGTATGCTCGATTTTTTCATAGACAACCGACGGATAAAAAATCGTTTTCACGCCTTTTTCGATTAAGTTGATTATATGTCCATGCGTCAGTTTCGCAGGATAGCAGACACCTTCGGAAGGAATCGTCTCCATCCCTTTTTCATAACCTTTCTTCGTCAGGAGATCAGATAAAACGACTTCATAACCTAATTCTGTAAAAAAACGGTACCAGAACGGATAGTTTTCATACATATTCAACACGCGCGGTATTCCGATTTTCCCATGAATGGCAAGCTTTTCATCGAGGGGCTCACGATTGAACAGCCAAGCAAGCTTTTCTTCCATCAGATTGGGCACAGTACTTTTTGTCTTCGTTCCCCCGGCCCCGCGTTCACAGCGGTTTCCAGTAACAAACACGCGCTTATCCTGGAAGCGGTTGATCGTCAGCGGGCAATGGTTTTCACACAGGCCGCAGCGGCGATGGCTTGTCCTGGCTTGAAAAGAGCCGGTGTTTTCTTTCGTTAACACCGTCGATTGCTTGCCGGGAACACTGTTTTCCTTCGCGATCAGCGCGCAGCCGAAAGCCCCCATTAAACCGGAAATTTCCGGACGGATCACCTCTTTTTTTATCATCAGCTCAAACGCCCGCAGCACGCCGTCATTCAGAAAGGTTCCACCTTGAACGACAATGTTTTTCCCCATCTGCTCTGCATTTCTCAGTTTAATCACTTTATATAATGCATTGTTGACAACGGAATAAGCAAGGCCGGCGGCAATATCGGAAACCGCGGCCCCTTCCTTCTGTACTTGCTTCACCTTGGAATTCATAAACACCGTACACCTTGATCCGAGATCCACCGGTGCTTTCGAGGACAGAGAAGCTTGCACGAATTGATCCATCGTTAAATTAAGCGTGGCAGCGAAATTTGCCAAAAACGAGCCGCAGCCCGCTGAACAGGCTTCATTCAGCATAATTTGATCAATAACACCTTCTTTTATCGTGATGCATTTCATATCCTGTCCGCCGATATCGATGATGAAATCCACGTCAGGCTGAAAATATTTAGCAGCCTTATAATGGGCAATCGTTTCAATCTGGCCTTCATCGACTTGAAACGCTGCCTGAATCAGCTTTTCTCCATAACCGGTAACAGTGGAGCGAGCGACAGTGGTCCGGTCATTTTTATAAGAATAAAAAAGCGCCAGTCCTTCATGGACAGTTTTCATCGGATTCCCTTTGTTATTTTCATAGAAGGAAAACAAATACTCGTCATTTTCACCAATGGCGACCATCTTCGTTGTCGTCGAGCCGGCATCGATGCCTAAATAACAACTTCCTTCATAAGTGGAAAGGGATTTTTTCGGTATCGCGGTCTGATGGTGCCGCTGTTGAAAGTTTGTGAGCTCTTCGTGACTTTTGAACAGCGGCGGCAGTCGCTTTGCCTGCTGTTTGTTTGTGGATTGCGTCACATTGTTAAGTATATGAAGAAAAGAGTGTATATCAACCGGGGCGCTGTTGGTGCTCTCCAATGCCGCCCCAATAGCGACATAATATTGCCCATCTGCCGAATCCATCACGCTTTCATTTTTTAGCCGCAGCGTTTCAATAAAGCGGTTGCGGAGTGCCGGCAAAAACGTCAGCGGACCGCCAAGGAGGGCAACGTTGCCGCGAATCGGCCGCCCGCAGGCGAGTCCGCCCACCGTTTGGTTAACGACAGCTTGAAATACGGATGCAGCAATGTCTTCCCGCTTCGCCCCTTCATTCAGCAGCGGTTGGATGTCCGTTTTTGCAAACACGCCGCATCGGGAGGCAATCGGATATATTTTATCCGCCTTCTCAGCAAGCTTGTTCAAACCACTTGCATCCGTATCCAGCAACGATGCTATCTGGTCAATAAACGCTCCGGTTCCGCCGGCGCAGGCGGAGTTCATACGTTGCTCCATGCCGTTTGTCAAATAAATGATTTTCGCGTCTTCCCCGCCGAGCTCAATGACTACATCAATATTTGGTTCTCTCGTTTTAACAGCTTCCGTGCAAGCAATCACCTCTTGAACAAATGGGATTTTTAGCTGTTCTGACAAACTTAGGCCGGAGGAGCCGCTGATATTCATGTGCATGTCCATTTCCGGAAATTGCTGCGATAAGCTCTTTAATAATTGCACCGCCGTTCTTTTTATCTCCGAAAAATGCCGCAAGTAAGATTTAAACACAATTTCTTTTTTCTCATTTAGCGCAACGATTTTTGCTGTAGTCGAGCCGATATCGAAACCAACATGTAATCTCATCACAGCCTCTACCTCACATACTGAATTTTTTATTCTATCAATCTAGCATGTTTTGACGACTTATGTATAAATTGAGTGAAATGAATCAACTGAATCACATCTATTTTACTTGCAGAGAAACACTTTTCTGCTCGGGGTCTCTATACTATTCATTATAGTTTTCTGTGACAGGATAGCAATCATTAATCTGGCTGCAGCTGTTTATTACTGGTCAGAAAGTCAAAAAGTGTCGATGAATCTCGGATTTTTCTCTAAATAAGAAAAGGAATGTCTCAGAAGGGGGCGCTTCCCCCTTTTCAGACATTCCCGAAGCAACAAGCTCCTTTGGTAACTGTTAACGATAATTAATAAACTGCACATCGATAGGTAAATCTGCCCCTTTGATTGCTGCGATAATGGTTTGCAAGTCGTCGCGGTTTTTCCCGGTCACGCGGATTTGATCATCCTGGACTTGACTTTTCACCTTCAGGCCGGAGTTTTTAATGATTGTGTTAATTTTCTTCGCCTGTTCTTTGTCAATTCCTTGAATCAATTTCGCTCGCTGCCGGACGGTTCCTCCCGACGCGCCCTCCACTTTGCCGTAGTCCAGATTTTTAATCGGAACATTGCGTTTAACAAGCTTTCCGATCAAGACATCTTTCAACTGCTCCAGCTTGTATTCATCATCGGATACCAATACAAGCTCTTCTTTTTCCAGTGTCATGCTGCTCTTGCTCCCCTTAAAGTCATAGCGGGTCTGTATTTCCTTCATTGCCATCGTAACGGCATTGGTCACCTCTGAAAAATCCACCTGGGAAACAATATCAAATGAATTATCTTTTGCCATCGTATGTATACCTCCAAATTGTTTTCTTATAAAGGATGTTCCAAAAGTCCGGGACGCATCCGCTCTTACATCCATTATAAATGAAATGCTGCCGTGCATTCAATATACATGGCATTCTCTCCTATGGGACACTTCGTCGCTCCGGCGCTTCTCTTACAGCCCAAATTACGCACTTTCGGGACACTTCTGATCTCTTTTCGTTAACGGTTAGCTCCTTTTCTTCATCATTCGACGGCTTCGCAACTCGGTTCGTTAACGATTAGCTGTTATTCATACTGTACAACTTCTTCCTAAGCAGTTTCGCTCACGATTGACTTCGTTTCATACCGTATAAAAAAGAAAGAGGCCTGGAGACAAATAGCTTTGTCTCTCAAGCCCCCTTCCAGGAAAAGCAAACACATTTCCGAAACCTTCGAGTTGACATTGTGCATGCAGGGTCAAACAACGAGCTGCATTGCTGAATGAGCCGTTTCCATCAGCGCACCATCGTCCACACTAATTAAACCATCACTTTACAAATATCGTTTGTAAATTCAACCGGATCTTCAATTGGCAAGCCTTCTATCAGCAGCGCCTGATGATAGAGCAGGTTTGTAAAAAGGCCCACCTTTTCCTTATCGTTTTCAAACGCGGCTTTCAAGGAGGAGAATACTTCATGGTTTGGATTAATTTCCAATATTTTTTCCGCCTTGACATTTTGATTGTCCGGCATCGCATTTAGGATTTTTTCCATTTCAATCGTCACTTCGCCGTCTGTCGACAGGCAAACAGGGTGAGATTTCAGCCGCTTGGACACTCGTACATCCTTCACTTTCTCGGAAAGAATGGTTTTCATGTAGTCAAAAAGCTCTTTGCTCTCTGCTTCCTCTTCCGATTTCGCATCGTCTTTTTCTTCCGTATCAATGCCTAGATCACCGGAAGATACTGATTTGAATTGCTTGTCCTTATAAGACATCAGCATTTTTATCGCAAACTCATCCACCTCGTCGGTGAAATACAAAATTTCATATCCCTTTTCTGCAACAAGCTCTGTCTGCGGCAGCTTTTCAATTCGCTCATTCGTTTCTCCTGATGCGTAATAAATATACTTTTGCTCTTCAGGCATTCTTGAGACATATTCATCAAGGGTGACGAGCTTTTTCTCCGTTGAGGAATGGAACATCAACAGCTCCTGTAGCACCTCTTTATTGCTGCCGAAATCACTGTAGACACCGTATTTCAACTGTCTGCCAAAAGCGGAGTAAAACGTTTCATATTTTTCTCGGTCATCCCTCAGCAGCTTTTGCAATTCAGATTTTATTTTGTTTTTTATATTTTTGGCAATTTGCTTCAACTGGCGGTCATGTTGCAGCATTTCTCTGGAAATGTTCAACGATAGATCCTCGGAATCCACCATCCCTTTTACGAAGCTGAAATAATCCGGCAGCAGGTCCGCGCACTTATTCATAATCAACACGCCGTTGGAATACAGTTCCAGCCCTTTTTCATATTCCTTAGAATAATAATCAAACGGCATTTTCTCCGGGATATAAAGAATCGCGTTGTATCTTAACGTGCCATCGACTTTGATATGAACATGCTTCAGCGGTTTGTCAAAGCCGTAGTGCTTTTCCGAATAAAAATGTTCATAATCCTCATCCGTCAGCTCACTTTTATTCTTTCTCCAGATCGGAACCATGCTGTTGATCACTTGTTCTTCCGTGAACTCTTCAAACTCGTTTTCACTGCCGTCTTTCGGCCTGCTTGAAGTGATGTCCATTTTAATCGGATAGCGGATGAAATCTGAATATTTTTTGATCGTCGCTTTTAACTGATACGCTTCCAAATATTCGTCGTATGACTCATCTTCCGTATTTTCTTTGATTTGTAGGATAATCTCCGTCCCTACTTCTTCCTTCTCATACGGTTCTATCGTGTATCCGTCGGCGCCTGTGGATTCCCATTTGTACGCTTCATCACTGCCAAGCGCTTTGGAAATAACGGTAACCACATCCGCTACCATGAAAGCGGAGTAAAAACCGACACCGAATTGTCCAATGATGTCATAACCGTCCTTTATTTCATTTTCCGTTTTAAACGCCAATGATCCGCTTTTGGCAATGACGCCGAGGTTGTTTTCCAACTCTTCCTTCGCCATGCCGATCCCTGTATCACGGATAGTTAATGTTCTGTTTTCTTTGTCCGGGATCACCTTGACAAAATAGCTGTCCTTGTCAAATGTTAATGAGTCATCCGTTAATGCTTTGTAATAAATTTTGTCGATGGCATCGCTCGCGTTGGAAATCAACTCCCGCAAAAACACCTCTTTGTGCGTATAAATTGAGTTGATCATCATCTCCAACAACCGTTTCGATTCTGCCTTGAACTGCTTCTTGGTCATAACAACTCTCTCCTTCCCTATGTAAGTGCATGCTTAATTTCACGTCATTTTAGATCATGACGGCAATGATGATTTTACCGTACACCGGATTTCTATGTTAGCACTCTAAACCTGCGAGTGCTAACCTTCTTTTTATTTAACACATCCGCTCTGTCTGTGTCAACATCTTTGAGGTGATCGGCGAAATATCCCCTCCCCAATGCATTATTTTCCCATTTAGTTACAAGATGGTTATACTCTTTGTGAGCTCTCATAGCTACCTTCTCTCCCGCAAAAAAACAACCACCCGTAAGCACGAGTGGTATGTTCAGCAGGCTGTTAGATATTCATCCCATGATGGCTTATAGTGTTTGTTCAAAAAGATCGCTTTTTATCTTTTTGAACAAACATGAAGCAAAGAATGAAGCCGATGCATTCGTTTCATTTCAGACGGGCTGGGAATGGTTTTCTCGGAACTAGGATGATGACATTCAAACGTTGCTCACAGGACGACGGAATTGGGCGTATCGAGCGAAATCATTGCCTTTTTTAACACGCTCTTATAGGAAAAATTCGGACTTATTTTTCCATAGGGGTTAGCGAGCGAAAAGCTGAATCACTTTAGCCTTGGCAAGATGGTTGGCTTCATACATTCTTTTCCTGCCCTTTACTCCAGGTGGATGCAGCCCAGTTTCATATCCATAATTGACAAAGTAATTCTGCTCATTAAGTGAGATCAAATATAAAACCTGTTCCCCGTACCTGTTAAATAATGTGATCTCATAATCGTTAAAATCGTCGGTCAGTTGTCCTGATTCCCAATCATCGGAGAGAATTCGTTTGATGATCTACATCTACAACTCCTTCCGCTATTCCTCGTCGTGTAATAATAGTTGTCCATTTGATTCAATCACCTTTTTATACCAATAAAAACTCTTCTTTTTTGATCGATTCAATGTACCTTTTCCATCATTATCCTTATCTACATAGATAAAACCATACCGCTTCTTCATCTCACCAGTACCTGCACTGACAATATCCATCGGTCCCCACCATGTATACCCTAAAATTTCACAACCGTCCTCCAATGCTTCATAAAGCTCGATTAAATGCTTTTTAATATAGATAATTCGCTCATCATCATTGATTTCACCAGTATCTTCTACTTTATCCACGCCTCCATAACCATTTTCCACAATAAAAAGCGGTATTTGGTATCGATCGTAAAGCTCATTGCAAACGTATCTCAAACCCTTCGGATCAATCGGCCACCCCCATTCCGTTTTTTCCAAATACGGATTATCCAGTCCGATAATACCACCTGTATTTCCTAAAATCGGCATGCCTGCTTTATGCGTAGAGCTTCGATAATAGCTGAAACTTAAAAAATCAACTGTATGATCACGAATTACTTCTACATCTTCATCCTCCATCTGAAGATCAATCTGCTGTTCTTTCCAAATCCTTTTTGCATAATTCGGATAATATCCGCGAATCATGACATCTGAATAAAATAATGATCTTCTTCGAAGTTGATACGAATCAAAAACATCTTCAGGATGGCATGTATGTGGATAAATAGGACTTAACGATAACATGGCACCCATCTTGGCTTCCGGCGAGATTTCATGGCACAGCTTAGCAGCTTTTGCACTGGCAACAAAAACATGGTGAGAAGCTTGATAAATTTGCTGCAGCTTCGTTTCTTCCTTTTCAATAACGATCCCGCCTGCCGCTAACGGAATGGTATGAAAGTGATTGATTTCATTAAAATTTAACCAGTATTTCACTTTTCCACGATACCTTCTTAAGACTGTTTCAGCATACCGTTCAAAAAAGCCAATCAGTTTTCGATTTGTCCAGCCGCCGTATTTAGTTATTAAATTTAATGGTATTTCAAAGTGAGACAGTGTAATGACCGGCTCCATTCCATATTTATGCAGCTCATCAAACAAGTCATCATAAAATTGCAGCCCTTTTTCATTCGGCTGTTCCTCATCACCATTTGGATAAATGCGCGACCACGCAATCGATGTTCTGAAGCACTTCAATCCAGCTTCAGCAAGTAGCGCGATATCCTCCTTATATCGATGATAAAAATCAATCGCTTCATGGCTGGCATAATATTCTCCCGGAATTACTTCGCCATCAAAATCACCGCCTACAATCCCATTTCGAATAACATCGCTAATTGCCGGTCCTTTACCATCAACATTCCATGCACCTTCTGCTTGATTTGCAGCAATGGCTCCACCCCAGAGGAAATTGTCAGGAAATTTTTTCTCATTCACAAAAACTCACTCCTATCATTTTTTTCGTGCATCTCGTCAATTCCATGACAAGGAAGCACATGAATGAATAAACTGCGTCATTAATTGAAATGTCAAATCCGTATGGCTATCTGTCAACAACTGCTACAGAACAACAGTTGTTAATAAAACATCTTGATTTTTTACATTTTTTTGCTCGGTTTCAATCACATCCGTATACTTGTTCGAATTAGTAATAATGATCGGCGTTGTGACTTCATAACCTGCTTGCTTGATTTTTTCCATATCAAACTCCAACAACAGTTGCCCTTTTTCTACATGTTCTTCTTGTTTAACATGTTCAGTAAAATATTTTCCGTTCAATTTTACAGTATCCAAACCAACATGAATTAAGATTTCCACACCGTCATCGGAGGATAAACCAATGGCATGTTTAGTATGAAAAAACGTCGTGACGACACCGGATACTGGGGAAAATACTTTTCCTTCTGCCGGCAATATCGCAATCCCTTTTCCCATTGCCTCAGTTGAAAATGCCTGATCGTTTACTTTTTGTAAGGGAACAACTTCACCTGTAATTGGCGACAAGACACTTGAACGTTTTACTTTTAGACTCCTATTATCTTCTTTTTGCACTTTTGCATATTTTTCAGTTCCCTCCTCGTTAAAGCCAAAAATATAGGTAAGAATTGCCGTTAAAGTAAAGGCAATCGTGATACTGATAATGTAATAGCTGAACGTCTCGGTCATAAACGCCGGAAGTGTCGTCAGCGCCGGGAATACGTAGGCCATTACTGTTGTTTTCATAGCCCCTGCAAAACCTCCGCCAATCGTTCCCCCAATTACTGCGGCAATCATCGGGCGTTTATATTTTACAGAGAGACCATAAACAATCGGCTCCGTAATTCCTGCTAATAATGCCGGCATCATTGATGAAATGGCATAGGATTTTAACTTTTTATCCTTCGCCTTAAAGAAAACTCCAAGTGCCACACCGGCTTGCGCAAATGTTGCCGTTGCAACAGGAGGACGAATGGTGTCATAACCAGTTGCACTTAAATTGCTGAGCATGGCAGGGACAATTCCCCAGTGAACACCAAACATCACAAGAAATGTCCAGCCCGCACCGATGATTGCTCCTGTTAACATACCGCTTTCATTTGTCAGAAATGTAATGCCATCAGCAATCCCGTTTCCTACATACACTCCAAAAGGACCGATGATTCCGGCAGTTAACGGAACCATAATTAATAAAGACAGCATTGGCACTGCAAACATCTCAATCAGCTTTGGTATGTAGCGCTTTAAAAACTTCTCAAGATACGAGTACATCCAAATGGCTAAAATCGCGGAAATGATTTGACCGTTATAGTTCATTAACACAATTGGTATCCCTGCAAAATCGACGATATCCCCTACTTGTGACATTAAGCCGGTAAACTGCGGTTCCAAAAGTGCCCCCATGATCGCTACAGAAACGAAAATACTTACACCAAAGGTACGTGCAGCCGATATGGCCAGAACGATGGGAAAGAAGTAAAACACGGCGTTGGATGCAGCACTCAAAATTAAATACGTACTTCCTTCATTCGACATTCCAAAATAAGTTGTAAAAATAACTAGCAGTGCTTTTAGCATTCCTGATCCTGCTAATGTAGGAACGACAGGTGTAATAATGCTTGACATAATGTTGAATAGCCGAGCAATAATATTACCCTTTTTTACATTTTCCTCCGTTTCATCCGATGAAACGGCAATGTTGTAGAGCTTCACAATCGTGTCATGAACTTCACTTACTGCGTTTCCAATTATCAGTTGATACTGCCCGTTACTTTCCACAACAGAAATAACGCCGTCAAGCTGCTCTAATTGTTTTTTGTTGAAATTTTTTCCGTTTTTTAATTTAAATCTTAATCTTGTCATACAGTGATAAAGACTTAGAACATTGTCTTCTCCGCCGACACCTTCAATAATTGACGTTGCTAGTTTCTTATAATCCGCCACTGTTTTATCCTCCTTATTAGAAAAGCGGAAGCGCTTTGCCCATCGACGTAAAAACTGGACTGACCCGAGTGAGATAAAGGAGAGTCGAAAGATGGGTATCTTTCGCTCAAGTGCCATCGCGCGCGATGGCACGATAACTTATCGTAGACGAGGGGAGGGAAGTTTTCTAGTCGATAAGCGCTGCAGCTAGACAGCTTTCCAAATTATTGAATTTAGATTTTTATAGTGAAATATTTATAAAAAAGAAAAACCTGAAATGAAAAGGAAACGTTTCCTATTTCCTATCACTTCAGGTTATGCCTTCTCAGTAACACCCTGATTTATTAAGCTGTTAGTTCCTTCGATTTGTCACACGATAGATATGCAGAACAAGATATACCATTTCCGATCTCGTAATCTGTGTTCCATAACCATTCAAAACATACATTCTAATTTTCTCCACACAGTCAAAGGCCGACGTATATTTATGTTTCACTTGATCATATAAATAATCATCCTCATTTTGAATATGATCCTTTGAAATAATTCGTTGGGCAAAAAATTTCAGGTGAGTAATTAATCGACCATAATTCCATGAATCTTCATCAAATTCCATTCCAAAGTGATATTTTATAATTCCTAAAATATCTTGAACCATTTTCGTAATTTTAATTGTTTTATCAATTTCATTTCCTTCTATCTGAGTATTCACCAGATGCATGGCAATAAAGCCAGCTTCATCCTCATTGAATGTAACTCCTGTTTTTGCTTTAATAATCTCAATTGCCTTCATGCCGACATCAAATTCTGCTTTGTAAAATTTCTTAACTTCCCAAAGCAGCACATTTCGTATTTCCTGCTTTTTTTTGTACCTAGTGATAGCAAAGTAAATATGGTCGGTTAATGTCAAAAGCGTATAATCGCTTAATGTGATGTCAAGTTTCTCATGTGCACAGCGAATAATTTTTTCCGTTAGTTCAACATATTCTACCGGAACCTCTTTTAAAAGGTTTGCCATTTTATTTGTTAAGTCCTTTGTTTCCAATGTAAAGACTTTACTTATTTTTGTTTCATCTATCGGATCACCCGGCTTCAGTTTAAAGGATATCCCATTTCCAAAAATAACAACTTCCTGATGCAAATCATTTTTTGCAAGTACGACATTATTGTTCAATGACTTCTTCAATTTCATTATCCTATCACCTCCTCAATCCATTCATTCTCGAAACACAAAAAAACCTGAATCAATCTCATTTGCCGCTAAAGAGTAGCGACATGAAGGATCAACTCAGGTTATGCCTTTTTACAGTAACACCCTGTTAATAATTAAATTAGCTGTATAAACCGCTTTCACAGAGTAATATAATACATTTTCGCTCTATCGTCAACCTATTTTTTTCACTTTGGATTTTTTGATGTTCATCCTCTGATAGATAAAGGATTGTTTTTTTACGGGAAAAACATGAATACAAGAACAGCAAAAACTTTTATTAGAGCCTGTTCAAAAAAGGCAATGGTTCAGTTCGATGCAACCCACTCCCGCCGTTGCCCACGTCCTGTATCTGTGGTTACTCAATGCTAATTTACACATCAGCTACACTCATTGCATCGTGTTAGTTCAAAAGATAAAAAACGACGCAACTCCTCGCTTCAACGAGAAACCACGTCGTTATCCACAATATGTATGATGCTGTTTACGGAATTTTCCGATAACATTGGCTGCGAAAAATACAACAGCTAAATATGTATGGTGGAGCATAGCGGGCTCGAACCGCTGACCTTTTGGCTGCCAGCCAAACGCTCTCCCAGCTGAGCTAATGCCCCAATTGATTGTTTTTAAGGATGTTCAAAAATTCCGGGAAACATTGTCGGCGAATCTCAACGCTCGCGTTTTCCCTCCGCTACTCACGTACCGTTCCTTTGTACGCTCTGCCGCGCCTTGACCTTCTTGCCCCTGTTTGTCCTCTTTTTTGAACTCACATTTAATTTGTCTCACATTTATGAATTATAACGAGAAATTGCGTGTAAAGCAAGCCTTTTTTTAATATAGTGAAAAATTTTTTTTCTCGGCCGATTTCTCCCGCTTTGCTAGGTCAGAAAACAATAAACAACACATACCAGACGGCCCCGGCAATCACAGCCGTTATCAGTCCGGACCAGATATTTTCTTGAATAAACTTCTTATGCTTGATGGCGTCAAACATTATCCAGCCGACGAATATCGTTATCGCAAACACAATCGCTTGAATCATATCCCCGTCTCCTCTCATCCACCTTATCGTATCAAAAAAGTGAATGGGATGCATTATGTTTTGTCCATAATGAAAATGAGATACAGGAAGGGGATTGATTATGTTTCGTCTTGACTTTATTTTCCATCCGTACTCTAAGTTAAACACTCTCGCGAAAATGACCGGCGTCGTGCTTTTTTTTGCCCTGCTGATTGGATATACCATCCATTATCTTGAACCGGAAGTCTTTCCTTCTGTTTTTGAAGGCGTCTGGTGGGCAGTTGTCACGATTTCGACCGTCGGCTACGGTGATTTTGTGCCGGAAACAACAGCGGGAAAAATACTTGGGATGTTACTTATCGTACTGGGAATCGCCCTGTTTTCTTTTTTTGTCACTAATTTAGTAAGTTCAACCATCATCGCGCGCCACGAGAGAGACAGCGGCAAGCTGACGTATCAAAAGAAGGAGCATTATATCATTGTCGGCTGGAACGAACGAAGCCAACTGCTTATCAGGCAAATACACGAGTGTCAGCCGAAGGCGAGTATTGTTCTTGTGGATGAAACGCTACACGAGCGGACCGAAGATTTTACATACACATTCATCAAAGGCTCGGCGACCGCTGACGATACGTTAAGGCGGGCAAATATTGGCGACGCTCACACAATCATCGTGACAGCAAACCTGCACACGGATGAAAAAACGGCAGACGCAAACACCGTCTTAACGTTATTAACGATCAAGGGGATGAAACCGTCCATCTATGCCATCGTGGAAATGGTCACTCAGCATCAGATAAAAAATGCCGATCGGGCCGGAGCTGATGAAATCATTCAAAGCTCTAAATACCTGAGTCGGTTGATGCTGAACGGGATGATGTTTCATGGGATGACCGGTGTGATTTCGGAAATGCTTAAGCCCGGGAAAGAAGAACATTTACAATTCACGCCTGTTCCCCATGAATTGATAAATGAAAGCTTTCAAAAAGCGATTGAAGTCTGCCAGACACCCGATGCTTTTTTACTTGGAATACGCCGGAAGAAGGAAACGATGCTTCATCCAGCAAAAGGGTCGCTGCTGCTAAAAGGAGATCAGCTTATTCTTTACAAGAGATAAAGCCGGCTTCACTAGCCTTCCTGCGCACCGTCCGGATCATACAAAATGACTTGCTCCAGCTCGCGGACATGTTCCCGTCCGGCGGCGATCCACTCGGATGGGAAAGGAGCATCTGGATTCTCTGGAGCGGAGAATTGGTTCAGCAGCGGATTTGGATCTTCTTCGTTGTCATGATCCAGGTTCCGTTCATATTGATGGGAAAACAAAAACGGACGCCCGAGCCTGACATGTACCCCCTTCGTGTCCAGCTCTCCGTTTACCGCCGAAAACGGCAGGCGGACAAACAGATAGCTGCCGTTATCCTCCAATTTATAATCAAAGTAGCCATGGTCATAATCCCAGCCGCCGCCGATCACATAGCCAAGCGGCTTCAGCTTTTTTTCCAAATCGTATAATAAAAATTCTCTGTTTTCGATTGCTGATTGAACCTCGATCATCGACTATCTCCTCCAGCTCTGCCTTTTTCCTTCGGCTTTTTCTAAAAATCTGATTGCTTGTAGCTGTTGAGCCTAAAAACGTAGGCGAATGCTTTGGTCTTCATGTTTTAAACGGGCAATTGCAACAAAGTTTACGCAAGCCGCCTTTCCTTTCCATAGCATTTCCTGAACAGGGGAGTTATATTATGAGGAGTATAAGCTATTAATGCCATTGACAGAAAAAATAGTGTCATCCACAGAAAATAAAAATGCCCGGGAGTGTGTTCCCGGGCGTTTTTTGATTTATTCAATGGTTAAAGCTTGCTGAAACACGCTTATTTTTCGTTCAAGCGCTTTTCCAATGCTGCCTTCTGCTCTTCAAACCCTGGTTTTCCAAGGAGGGCAAACATGTTTTTCTTGTATGCTTCCACGCCAGGTTGATCAAATGGATTGACGCCAAGCAGATAGCCGCTGACAGCACAAGCTTTTTCGAAGAAATACACTAAATACCCGAAGTGATATTCCGTCAGTTCCGGAATGTTCACGACAAGGTTCGGTACTTCGCCGTCCAAATGAGCTAACAGCGTTCCTTCAAATGCTTTCTTGTTGACGAAATCCATTGTTTTTCCGGCAAGGTAGTTTAAATCATCCAAGTTGTTTTCCGCTTCATCAATCGTGATGTGTTCCTTCACAGTTTCCACATTCAACACCGTTTCGAAAAGATCGCGGCGCCCGTCCTGCACATACTGTCCCATGGAGTGAAGATCTGTGGAAAAATCAACGGACGCAGGATAAATTCCTTTTTTGTCTTTTCCTTCACTTTCACCGTAAAGCTGCTTCCACCACTCTGACACAAAGTGAAGCGACGGCTCATAGTTCACCATCAGCTCGATCGTTTTCCCTTTATTGTAGAGGGCATTGCGAACGGCTGCGTATTGATACGATTCGTTTTCAGCCAAGTTCGGATTGCTGTATTTATCCCTGGCATCCGCAGCTCCCTTCATCATCGCTTCAATATCCAGCCCGCTGACGGCAATCGGCAGCAGCCCTACTGCTGTTAACACGGAGAAACGACCGCCGACATCATCCGGAATGACGAAGGCCTCATAGCCTTCTTCCGTTGCCAGCTGCTTTAAAGCACCCTTCGCTTTGTCCGTCGTTGCGTAAATTCGTTTGCGCGCTTCTTCCACACCGTATTTTTTCTCTAAGTATTCACGGAAAATACGGAAGGCGATCGCCGGCTCCGTTGTTGTCCCGGATTTGGAGATGACATTTACCGAAACGTCCTTGCCTTCGATGACCTGAAGCAAATGCTTGACATACGTCGAACTGATGTTATTTCCGACAAAAAAGATTTGCGGATTTTTCCGCTCGGCTTTATCCAATATGTTGTAGAAAGAATGCTGCAACGATTCAATCGCTGCGCGGGCACCTAAATAAGAACCGCCGATGCCGATAACTAACAGGACATCGGAATCAGATTTTATTTTTTCCGCTGCTTTTTGAATGCGGGAAAATTCTTCCTTATCATAATTCACCGGTAAATCGACCCAGCCTAAAAAATCGCTTCCAGCACCGGTACCGTTATGTATTTCATCGTGTGCTGCTTTTACCAGCGGGGCTAAATAGTCAATCTCATGCTGTGCAACAAATGCTGCTGCTGTTGTATAATCGAATGACAGCGTTTTTGACATGATAATACCTCCTCCAATAACATTAATTGCTTCCACATTTCACTTTATTAAATTAGCAGCCAATAATCAAGGCGTCGTTATCATGTAAGCGCCTCAATTTATGAACATTTTATAAACTTAATCCCCTGCGCAAACAGGAGGACACTACAGGGCCAAGAAGATCAAGGCGCGGCAGCCGCGAGCAGCGCAGCGTACACCGAACGTACGTGAGCAGCACAGCGGCAACGCAACGACGAGATTCACTGGCGCATTTCCCGCACTTTTTGAACTTCCTTTATAAGTGTTAGTTCAAAAAGATCGCTTTTCATCTTTTTGAACTAACATTTCTATAAACACGCCTGTAATATTTCGACTACATCGGCCTTTTCCAGCTTATTGAAATTTCCGAAAGGACCGTTCACCATCGCTTTGTCGGCGATTGAATCGATTTGCTGGTCGTCGATGTCATAATCACGCAGCTTACTTGGTGCGCCGATGGAAGTCCAGAACTGCTCCAAGCGCTGAATGCCTTCTTCTGCGATTTGCTCATTGGATTTCCCTTTTGGATCAACACCCCAGACGCGCACTGCCAAATTGACAAGCTTTCGTTCTCCTTGCTTTTTATGATGCCTCATCCATTGCGGAAAAATAATTGCCAGCCCGCCGGCATGCGGAATATCGTAAACGGCGGATACTGCATGTTCAATATTGTGCGATGCCCAGTCACCGCGCACACCCATTTGCAGCATCCCGTTTAATGCGATCGTACCGGAATACAAGATCGTTTCACGCTTTTTGTATTCATCCAGGTTCTCTACTAAGGCAGGAGCCGCTTCGATCACCGTTTTTAATACTGCTTCACACAAATATTCCTGAAGAGGAGTGTTATCCTGTTTGTGAAAATATTGCTCGAATACGTGTGACATCATATCAACGATGCCGTAAACCGTATGATTTTTTGGAACAGTCAGCGTGTTGTGCGGATCGAGGATCGAGAACTTCGGAAAGGTAAACGGACTTCCCCACCCGTATTTTTCATGCGTCTCCCAGTTGGTAATGACCGAGCCGGAGTTCATTTCTGAACCGGTTGCGGCCAGAGTCAAAATCGTTCCGAACGGCAGCGCTCCTTCCACCGGGGCTTTTTTCGTCACTAAATCCCAAGCATCACCGTCATATTTCGCGCCGGCAGCGATCGCTTTCGTGCAGTCAATGACACTTCCGCCGCCAACGGCCAATAATACATCGATATTTTCTTTCTTACAGATGTCGACGCCTTTATGTACTGTCGTTAACCGCGGATTTGGCTCTACTCCAGCCAACTCGCTTACGGAAAATTCCCCCTCTTTTAAATACGTCATCACTTCATCGTAAAGCCCGTTCTTTTTGATGCTTCCGCCGCCGTAAACCAGCAGCACCTTTTTTCCATACGGCTTTAACTGCTTTACCAGCTGGTCTTTTACCATTCCCTGTCCAAAAATAAGTCGTGTAGGATTTTCATAAATAAATCGCTCCATCGCAAACACTCCTTCAAAAAAATATGTAGTATACAGGCCTTTTCGATAGTGGAGGCCGTAAAAAAAATTTGGAAACCACTATTTATTATCGCTTATTTCTATTTGAAAAATCAAAAAAAATGTCGAACATACCATAAGTTTTTTTCGCTGAGCATGAATAAATGAGCGGTATTTTAATCATTCTAAGGTAAGGAGCTATTTCGCTTCTACACTTGATTCTACCCCTGATAAGGAGGTGAGGAGCGCATGAGCGGAATCCAACGCACAGCACTCGTCTTGGCCATCATTGGTGCGGTGAACTGGGGATTAATCGGTTTTTTCCGTTTTGATCTTGTTGCAGCCATGTTTGGCGGTCAGGCAGCCGGGTTTTCCCGTTTCATCTATGCCCTCGTAGGATTGGCAGGGTTATACTGTATTTCAATCTTGTTTAAACCTGATGAAGAGCTGGAGCGCAGTCCGGAACCACAGCGGTAAAAGTTATTTTGTTTGCATTATTAAAAAGATCGAATCAACACGGTAAAATAAAGAGGTAGCTCTTTGCGAGTTACCTCTTTGTCTTTGGCGGCAGCGATTATTTTTTTACCCGTTTATTCAAATCAGCTTGAATTTCGTTGGATTGCTTTAACCACGTTTTCAGCTTTTCTTCCAATGTATTGAAGCCTTGTCCTTGACCGCTTTGCTCCTGACGTTTGCCTCCGGCTGGACGTCCTTGACGCTTCGCTCTTTCCGGACGGGATTCTTGTTCAGGCTTTGGTTCCGTTTCACGGATGGATAATGAAATTTTACCCGATTCCTCATCAATCGATAATACTTTTACTTTAACGGTATCCCCGACTTTCAGGTGATCATTGATATCTTTGACGAATCCGTGGGCAACATGAGAAATGTGAACTAATCCTTGTTTTTCATCATCCAGTGCGACAAATGCACCAAATGGCTTGATCCCGGTTACTTTACCTTCAATAATACTGCCTGCTTCGTATTGACTTGACATGAAAACAACTCCTAATAATTTTTTAACTGGTTTATTATATCACATGTTTTTGCCACTTACAAAAATAGATTTCACGCTTCACTTATACTTTGCCATTCCTCGGGCAAAAATAATCTATACAAAATTTTCTTGATTTATCGTGTTTGTTCAAAAAGATCGCTTTTAGCTCTCGCTGTTTTCGTAAACGTTGCTGCTTTTTGGAAAAGAGCAGCTTTTCAAAAAACGATCCACACGGAATTTTGGCAACCTCCCGAAAAAGCCTTCTAAGTTTCTGAAATCACAAGTATAAAAATAAAAAAAGGGGAAACACTAGTAATGTATACAACCTAGTATTCCCCCTTTTGGCAAAGTGTCTTGTTTTGACAGACACTTTGTTTTTTTGGCACTTCAATTTTAAACAGCCGAAAAATAAGTTGGACTGCCTGATCATAGATCACTTTCTCTCTTTGGCGACTTGTTGGATGAAGCGCCCGATCCGCTCAATCGCTTCTTCCAGCTGATCCATGGAAGTAGCATAAGAGCAGCGGATATGTCCTTCGCCGCCTTCACCAAATACCGTTCCAGGCACAACCGCCACCTGTTCTTCGATCAATAACCTCTCCGCAAACTGTTCAGAAGTCAGTCCCGTAGCCTTGATCGATGGAAAAGCGTAGAAAGCGCCGCCTGGAAGATGGCATTCCATTCCCGTTTCTCTTAACGACTTGACAAAAAAGTTGCGTCGCTGACGATAGCTGATAATCATTTCATTCATTTCCTCTTCGCAGTTTGTCACAGCTTCCAGTGCAGCATATTGTGCCATCGTCGAAGCGCACATCATTAAATATTGATGGATTTTCAACATCGCTTTCGCATAGGGCTCCGGCGCGGTAACATAGCCTATCCGCCAGCCGGTCATGGCAAACGATTTTGAAAAACCCGAGATCAAAATCGTGCGCTCCCACATGCGCGGTAGCGAAGCAACACTTACATGGGGGGCATCATACGATAACTCAGCATATATTTCATCGGAATATACAAGCAAATTATGCTTCACGACCACATCGGCAATTTTCCCAAGCTCTTCTTCGCCCATTACGGCGCCTGTCGGATTATTCGGAAAGGACAGCAGTATGCCTTTCGTGCGTTCCGTTATTCTGCTTTCGATCGCTTTTGGCATCACTTTAAAATCGTTGTCAAGAGACGTCGGAACAGATACCGGAATGCCGCCGATAAGGGATACAAGCGGAGCGTAGGACACGAAGCAAGGCTCCACAATCAATACTTCATCGCCGGGATCGATTGTCGCCCGCAGTGCCAGATCGATTCCTTCACTCGCACCGACAGTAACAACCACTTCATTTTCGGGAGAATACCTCGTCCTGAACTTTCTCTCCAAGTAATCGGCGATGGCCACCCTGAGTTCAAGCAAACCAGCATTGGCCGTGTAGGAAGTCATTCCTTTTTCGAGGGAAGCGATGCTTGCCTCCCTTACTGCCCAGGGAGTAACGAAATCCGGTTCGCCGACACCTAAAGAGATCACATTTTCCATCGTCGACGCCAAGTCAAAAAAACGCCGTATTCCTGACGGCTTAATACGTTGAACAGCTGCGGACAGTCGGGACTGGTTTAACGAATCCGTATATGTCATGGCGAAACCACGATCCGATGATCGTCATCGCGATCTTCAAATACGACGCCATCATGCTTATATTTTTTAAGCTGAAAGTGGGTTGTTGTTGAGATGACCGAATCAAGCGTTGACAATTTTTCCGACACGAAATTGGCGATTTCCGACATCGTTTTTCCTTCAATCACGACCGATAAATCATATGTACCGGACATTAAATACAACGCCTTTACTTCTTTAAAACGGTAGATGCGCTCAGCCACTTCATCAAATCCCACGCCGCGCTTCGGCGTCACCTTCACGTCGATCGTCGCCGTAACGGTTTCGGAAACATCCACTTTGCTCCAGTCTACAATCGCAGAATATCCAAGAATGATTTTGTCATGCTCCAGCCGTTCTATCGTTTTTTTCACTTCCGCTTCGGATACATCCAGCATCTTTGCGATTTTCTCTTCCCGCATTCTCCCTTCTTTTTCTAGCAGGTTAAGCAGTTCTCGTTCTTTCTCAGTCACAAGCAGTTCCCCCTATCGATATCTCACATGTATCGTATCAGTGTCGCCACATCAATGCGGACAATCTTTTTGAATATACAATATGATATATGCAAGCCATTGTTATTTGGTAACGCCTGAAATTTATTTTACACGATTCCAGGAAGAGAAAACAGTCTGTAATCAGTTAAATTTTACTTACAGCAAGATAAATCTTCGCTTACAAGGAGGACCTCATGTTTTTTCCGTCGTTTTAGCATGGAATCCCGTCGGGGCCGCAGTTATTCCCGTCGTTTCTTCCCTTTTTCCCGTCCATTTGCATTGTTTTTCCGTCGGCTGGCATGCAATTCAACTTCTTCCGCTCCACCCTTTACTCGCAGGAAAAAATCCGTTATAATACTAATATAATGATAGTGTTTAATGTAATAACTTTCGCCATATCTTTCACACTTCCAAATGAATCGCGCAGGCGCTTTGAAGCACCTGCCAAAAAACAGACCTCAAGGCAGGTCAGCCTTGAGGTCGTTACTTTTTTTATTGACGAAAACGTTTTTTTCTTGCGACTTTTTCAATGGCGAATAGTAACATTTAAGATTTATAACCGTTTGTCGATCAGCGTGAACCCGGCCGATCATGTAAAACACAGCAGATTACAGGCTCCATTTTTTATGCCAAACGGAAGACAATGCCATGTCCGCCTTTTGGATATTCCCATTTAATATTTTCAAATGGACAGCCGATCCTGCAGCTGCCGCATTCGTGGCAGCCTTCGTAGCCGACGAACATACGGTCTCCTTCCCATTTATAAACATCCGCCGGGCAAAAGATCGTACAGTCTTTATCCGGACATTTCGTTGCACAGACATCATGGTTTTTTACTTCTAAATGGGATTTTGTATCACAATTGAAGCGGACCAAATATTGTTTTTCTTCAATAGTAACAGCCATTTATTTCACCGCCTTCCAAGCTCGATATAGGTCTTTTGCCACTCCCAGCTTTCCTCGTCCAGCAGTTAACGACTTCATGATTTTCTTCTGCTTATCCCACTTGGCAGTGCCGTCAACGGTAAAGAAGGTGTTCATCGCCTGATTCATCAGCGGTACATATTGTTCAAAATACTGTGGATGCTCTTCAAACGTATGCGCTGCATCTTTGTATTTTTTCAGGTCTTTTCCAATAAAGCTGTCGTAAATCGTTGTTCTGTAGACATCCAATGTTCTTTCGGAGAAATCGTTGACTTCCTTCGCCCTCACAATCGTTTCCGCGGCGATCTTTCCTGAAGACATCGCCATGTTCGAGCCTTCGCGGTGAATGGCGTTGACAAACTGCGCCGCATCACCGGTAACTATTACCCCGTCACCAACAAGCTTCGGTATCGCTTTGTACCCGCCTTCTGGAATTAAATGGGCAAGGTATTCCACCGTTTCACCGCCTTCAATGTACGGCTTCACCATCGGATGCTCCTTCAGCTCATTCAGCAGCTTGTGTGGCTTCATTTTCTTTTTGATCATTCCTGACAGCGTTGTACCGACCCCGATGTTGAGGCTGTCCTGATTCGTGTACAGGAAGGCTGTTCCTAATGCGCCTTTTGTTGCATCGCCGAAGATTTCAATGGAAACACCTTGATTTTCCCCGACATTGAAGCGTTCATTGATTGTTTTTTTCGGTAGCTTCAGCACTTCCATCACCGTCAGTGCCACTTGATCCGGTTTCCATTCTTTATGGAAACCAAGTTTTTTGGCAAGCAGTGAGTTTACTCCGTCGGCAAGCACAACAACGTCGGCATAAACATCTCCATCCGGCCGGTCGGTTCGGACACCGATCACTTTGCCATCTTCTACGATGCACTCCGTGACGACCGTTTCATTGATGAGCGTTGCTCCTTGTTCCACCGCCTTCTGCGCAAACCATTTATCAAATTTGGCACGCAATACTGTAAAATTGTTATAAGGTTCTTTTCCCCATTCAAGCCCTTTATAGCTCGTGGTGACCATCGATTCTTTATCGAGGAACCAAAAACGCTGCTCGATCACCGGTCTTTCGAGAGGTGCTTCCTTCCAGAATTCAGGAATGATTTCCTCCATCTGCTTGCGGTATAATATTCCCCCCATGACGTTTTTGGCACCGGGAAATTCCCCGCGTTCAATCAATAAAACATTCAGACCGTTCTTGGCACATGTATAGGCGCAGCTCGTTCCCGCCGGTCCGGCACCGACGACGATGACATCAAATTTCTCAGACATGTGCGACACCCCCTTCTTCCGTCTTCACTTGCAATGCCTTTCTGAACTCTTCTGTCAACAACGGGACGATTTCAAAAGCGTCGGCTACGACACCGTAATGGGACACATTGAATATCGCCGCATCGGGATCGGTATTGATTGCGATAATCGTTTCCGAGTTGGCCATCCCGACCGTATGCTGCACCGCTCCGGATATACCGATGGCGAAATACAATTTCGGTGTCACCGTTACTCCCGTCTGTCCCACCTGGTGATCATGGCCGCACAGTCCTGCTTCCACCACATCGCGGCTCGCACCAACCGTTGCATTTAAAACATCCGCCAGTGCTTCCACCATCTTAAAGCCTTTTTCGTCCTTGATGCCTTTACCGGCCGCTACGATGATATCCGCATCTTCAAGATTAACTGCTTTCTTCGCGTTTCTGACGATTTCAAGCACCTTTGTCCGCAGATCGTCTTCCTTAAGGTCAATGGTTTCTTCAATGATTTCTCCCTGGCGGCCCGGCTGCGGCTCCAGCTTCTTCATCACCTTTGGCCTAACCGTTGCCATTTGCGGACGGTGCTTTTTACACAGAATCGTTGCCATGATGTTTCCGCCGAAAGCAGGGCGGCTTGCTTCAAAAAGCCGTTTTTCCACGTCGACATCAAGAATTGTCGTGTCCGCTGTCAGCCCGGTCATTACCTCGGTTGCCACTGCGCTGGCAAGATCCTTTCCGTTGGCGGTTGCTCCGTAAACAAAAATTTCCGGTTTATATTTTCTGACGAGATCCCCCACGGCTTTCATATATGTTTCCGTACGATAGTTGGCAAGCACGGGATCATCAATAACGTATACTTTGTCTGCCCCGTATTCAAACAGCTCATTCGATAACTCTTTCACATGGTGGCCCAGAAGAATGCCGCAAAGGTCTACTTCCAGCTTATCCGCCAAATCTCTTCCGGCACCGAGTAGCTCCAAACCGACATCAACGAGCTGACCGTCACGCTGCTCAATGAACACCCAGACGCCTCTGTATTCTTCAATGTTCATTATCTCTCTCCACCTTTCGCTTCAAAGAGTTCCCGTTTTTCGAGGACAAGTGATACAATTTTCTCCGCCTGCTTCTTGACATCACCCTCATCGTCTAGCATTTGTGCGCCGTCGCTTTTTGCCGGCGGCCACATTTTTCCTACAATGGTCGGTGATCCCTTTAAGCCAAGCTGCTTCATGTCTACATCCTTTAAGTCATCCACCGTCCAAACGATCGGATTGTATCGTGCGGCTCTCAGCATGTTCGGGAGAGGTGAATAGGCTACCTCGTTAATCTCCTTTTCAACCGTAAGCAGACACGGAAGTGTGGATTGGATGATTTCGTAGCCGTTTTCGATTTTGCGTCGAACCTTGATCATTTTTTCCGCTGGATCCACTTCTTCCACTTTGATGACGTTCGTCAGCGGCGGAATTTCCATCCGTCTGGCGATCCCCGGACCTACTTGACCGGTATCCCCGTCAATCGCATGCTTTCCGCACAGTACAAGATCAATTCCGTCTTCATCCATCAGCTTTTGAATCGCCTTATAAAGCGCATAGCTTGTGGCAAGCGTGTCGGCGCCTGCAAAGCGGCGGTCTGAAATCAAATAACCTTCATCGGCACCGATTTCAACACATTTTTTAATCGCTTCTTTTGCTTGTGGAGGACCCATCGATAACACCACGACTTTTCCGCCATGGATTTTTTTTAATCGTACTGCCTCCTCCACTGCATGCGCATCATACGGATTCAAAATCGCCGGTGCGCTTGAGCGGTCCAAAGTGTTTGTCTTTGGATTCACTTTAATGATCTTCGTATCAGGGACTTGTTTGATACAAACAAGAATATTCATTTTCCCCCACCCTCTTTCGTCCTTTTGAAAAATTTTATATTTACAATGGGTGTCGATCTTGCTGGTAATCTCCACTCCATCGCATTCCCCTTTAAGCAGCTTTTTTAAGCGAACTAAAATGCCTATCCAGCGTGTTCCAAAAGGCAATAATGGTTCCGCTCAATGCGTAGGCTCCACTCGTTGTATCGCGTTTGTTCAAAAAGATAAAAAACGATCTTTTTGAACAAATACTTATAACCTATGAAACTGTAAAGCTGCGTTTTAGAACGAACCGTGAATTGTCATTATCCCCCAGACCCTGCTTTCACAGATTGTTCACTAATTCACGAAATAATGCAAACAAAAACTGGATAAATTCTTTGTCAGCAGATTGTTTTTGTTTACGCTTTGATACCGTTTACGATTTTCCCCAATCATCGTTGTCGCCAGCATCCTACATTTATAAACTTTCCATTATAGAAAGTTTTGAAAGCGATTTCCTTATCTTATTTATATCAAAAATTCCCCTGCGTAACAACATGAAAATGTACATTAATAAAAAAATAAAAAATATTATAGCATTTTAACTTTACACACATATCTTAATCTAAAATGTTTTTTAATGAATAACGAACGGGACTGTGTCAAAAGCCAAAACTATAAGAGTCTGTTCCAAAAGGCAATGGTTCCGCACGATGCGACCGACTGCGAGAAAACCACTCACAGTCGGTCTGAAAAGAATGCATCGGCTCCACCCATTGCTTCGGGCTTGTCTCTTCCTCTGCAAGCAGCTTCGATGACTATCCGTCGAGACAACTCGATGTGAAAAGCATCGTAGCTTTGCTCGTCGCTGCACGCCCGATAGGAAAAAACCACTCCTATCGGGCTTTTGCAAAGATGCAACGGCTTCGCTTATTGCTTCGGGGGTGCCTCAAAAGGGAAAAAATACCCTTTTGAGACACCCCCGCCAGATCAGGAATAGTTATTTTTGTTTATACCGACTTCGCTGACGGTTTTGCAGCATTTTCATTTTTTTTTGAACTCTGCTTTTCACCGCCGCTGTTTTTTCCTCATTCCGTTCCATTCCGTCGATGACACCGTCGCGGATGTGCAGCAGGAAATGTTCTCCCTCTTCGAAAGGAACAGGTAATTTTTCCACAGGGACAATCGCTTCTTTTTCTTCGTCACCGATGAGGAAAACAGCATGCCGTCCTTCGACAATCCGCTCCAGCACCGCAGGCACGATCCCGGTCATTTTTCCTTCACTCCTTAAGAGCTGTGACTTGCTGTTTCCTTATTGCGGAAAATATAGACCGCTATCCCTACCATAACAGAAATAATCAGCAGTGTACATGCAATCGACAGCCACATTGCTTCCCCGCCTTCTCCCGTGCCGAAAATGGAATACGCATGCGAAGAAAGCATGCCGGGGGACCAACGCATGGTGTTTGGCATCAGACTGCTCAATAAACTGACGACGATCGTCAACCCCAATGTCAAAAAAGCGACTGCCGCTCTACTATTGAATAAAGTGCTGAACAGAAGGATTAACGTCATAACAAAAAGCATGCCCAGGATGTAAACAACCGCTCCCTTTATTACATGAGCCGCAGGGACTGACTCAATCAGCACATGCGTATAGTAAACCGCAAAGCTAAACCCAAGGATAAAGGAAGTAACAGCAAGCAAGGACATATGCGCCCATTTGGCTGTTAAATAGGCTCCGTACGATACAGGTTTTACAAGGATCATCAACTGGGTGCCGCTGTTTTTTTCTTCGGCGATAACACCCATAAATGCCAATACGAGCACTAAGTAGCCAATCTGGCTGAACTGTCCCAATGTTTCTGCTAAAATTTGCGGCCCTGAGGGCACAGGAATGTCAAACAGCGCCTCCTCCGGAAGTCCGCCGAAGCTTTCCAATATTTGCGGTAAGTAATACGAAGTTACCGGCTGCATGATGCCGAATAAAATAAATACAATCGGGATCCATAGCCATTTAAAATTCCGGACGGATTCCAAACACTCTTTTTTGAATAAAATAAACCATTGTCTCATTTCTTCGCCACCTCCATAAAGAGGTCTTCCAGCGTTGTTCTGACGACTTCAAACCTCAGCGGCTTCAGCTTGTGCAACGTTGCATCTGCCAGCAGTTCCTCTCTTGCTGTATTGATATTTTCCACGGTGATGGTCAACTGCTTCTTATCTAAATGCATATGACGGAACCACTCCTTTTTTTTCAGCGCACGGCACCAGATATCCGGCTCTTCCTCTGTTTCGATATAGATCGTCGGCTTCTGGTATTTCGTTTGCAGTTCTGCCAGGCCGCCCTCGATCACCACTTTTCCTCGATTCATGATGAAAATATCGTCGCTTACCTCTTCTGCATCATGAAGCACATGTGTGGAAAACAAAATCGATGTCGTTTTCTTTAACTTTTTCATCAATTCCAATACTTCACGCCGCCCGATAGGATCAAGCGCGGATACCGGCTCATCAAGAATCACAAGCTTTGGATTGTTGACAAGCGCCTGGGCAATTCCAAGCCGCTGCTTCATGCCGCCCGAATATCCGCCGATCCGCTTTCGCTTTGCTTCTGCCAAATCAACAAGGGTCAACAACTCTTCTGCCCTTTCATTGGCCGCTTTTTTCGTTAACCCGCACAACTGTCCGGTATACATCAGATATTCCTGCCCGCTCATCCAACCGTAAAACTTTGGAAACTGCGGCAAATAACCAATATATTGTCTCCTGTCGCCGTGATACCGTTCGTCAAATGCAATGCTTCCTCCCGTCGGCTTGATCAGCCCCGTCAGCATGTTTAGCGTGGTTGTTTTTCCAGCCCCGTTCGGTCCTAGCAATGCCGTACAAACCCCTTCTTTGATCGAAAGGTTGATCCCGTCTACAGCAACCGTACTTTGGAATGCTCTCGTCAAACTTTCTGCAGTAATTAAATTCATCAGTCGTTCCTCCTGCCAAAAATAAAATATAATATCGGACCGATCACTTGAAAAAAGACAATGACCAATATCCAGACCCATTGCGGACCATTCGTCCGGTTGTGGCGAAAGCAGTCAACAAAGGCAATCACCATAAGAACAAACTGAATGATCAATATTGGAACAATCAGTGACCAATTCACCTCTGACAGCATCTCCGTAACCTCTTCCATTTTTATCACTCCTTTCTCTACGAGCGTGTTCGAAAAGATAAAAAGCGATTTTTTTTCTTTTTGAACAATCGCTTAAATGATTAAGCGGTTCTCTTAACCCTTGTCGCTTTTCAACCATTTTTCAAAAATGCAAAACCTTCTTTTCAAGACAAGTTTATTTATCTGAACGGCTATGTCATTTTCAAAAGCTTCACTTATTGTGTGAAGAGCGACGCCTTCTTTGCAACGGTCCAAATGCATGGAGCATCCATTAAAATTCTCTCGGCTGTCACCATTATAAAAAATGATAATAATCAGTCCATTATTTATTACGGCAGAGCCCGCAAAAAGTTTCACAAAAAATTCAGGGGCCAGGGTCATAAACTTATTTTTTACCGGTTATCTTAAATAGTAAACCTCATCTTGCATCCGGTTAAATCAATGGAAATGCGAATTCCAAAAGCGGCGTTTTCCCCCTGACCGGCATTGCACTGCCATGAAGGAAGGAATGACAATAATCGATGAACAGACACAGCTTTTCTTTTTATTTCATTCTTTCACTTACCTCGATAATCATCATCGGTGGATTTTTTACAGCTAATCAGTTTCAATCTGTTTCCAAGCCTGACGGCGAACGCCCTGATCAGCCAGTATCAGTGCACACCCAGCTTTATTATCCTGCCGCTTCCTCCGACAACCGGATCAAAGACCTCGACCAATTAGCTAAAGATTTATTAGGTGTTCCATATAATCAGCAAGGAACATCGCCGGAAGAAGGGTTTTCCACGGCTTCCCTCGTTCAATATCTGTACCTGAAAGCAGATGGGACGCTCCTGCCAAGAAAAACTGTTTATCAACAAGAGTTAGGCGCCCCAGTAGCTCTCAAGGATTTAAAAAAGGGGGATCTGCTATTTTTTCAAAATGATCAAGCGATCATGTCCGGGATTTATTTAGAAAACAATCATTTCATTACAGCCACCAAATCCGGAGTCGCCATTAGAAACCTGCAAAAGGATGGCTATTGGAAAATGCGTTTCATTGAGGCACGGAGATTATCGGCATTGGAAAAAGCAAAGTTGTCGCCGGAAACATATGCAGATCATGAAAACCCGGTCATCCGTGAGGCGATGACCTTGCTGCACCGCCCGTATTTGTTAACCGGAAATACACTGGCTGCTTTTGATTGTTCGTTTTTGGTGCAGCATGTTTTTGAGGAAAACGGCATTTTTTTGCCGAGGATAACCCATCAACAATTCCAACTGGGAGAAGACATTCCTCTTTCCAAAGCAAAGCCGGGAGATGTCGTTTATTTTTCTGGTACCTGGCAGGAAGGCATCTCTCACACCGGCATTTATTTAGGCGATCATTTTTTCATTCACGCCAGCGGAGAAGAAGGGAAAACGACGATTTCTTATTTAGGCGAGCAATGGTTGAACTACTTTACCGGCGTGAAGCGTTTCGACCAATTAAAGCTGACGGAGGATCACCCCGCTGTCAGCAATGCTAATGAACTGTTGAATATCGAATATACTAAGGGCGGGGCTGCCCCGGAAGAAGGCTTTGATTATTCCGGGCTTGTCTACTATCTGTTTCAGCCGTACGACAAAGCTTTTCCCCGATCTTCTGCTGAACAATGGAACTACGGAATGACCGTAGAGCATGGAAACGAAAAACCGGGGGATGTTTATTTTTTTCAAGCATCCGGCGGCAATTTGCTTCCCGCTGTTTATATCGGAAATGAGCAGATCATCGTTGTGCGGAAAGATGAAGGTGTGTCGACAATCCAGCTTCCCTTCAGCCAATACTGGACATACGAACGACTCGCCGGAATAAAGCGATATTCCGTAAGAGCTTTCTCAACTAACGCAGACTGATCTAAAATTATTTTAAAAGTCTGAATACATTTTTTTTGAAACTTTTTCATCGGTTTTATCGTAAAATGGAGAAGTAGCGGAAAAAAAATTGGAGGTTTTATTACATGAAGAAAATTTTATTACCTTTCCTTGCTGCCGCTTCGCTTTTATTTATGGCAGCTTGCAGCAGTGAAAACGCATCAGGAGATGATCTATCAGTTGAGGAAATATTGAATGAATCGATCAAAGCCATGGAAAATCTGACAAGTTATTCAACCGTTATTGAAACAAAACAGAACATGAGCGGTGCAGATAATGAAAACTACGCTATTGATGCGAATATTGAAATGGATTTGGCCATAGATCCGCTGGCGTTTTCTCAGAAAACAACAATGGACTTGGGAGAACTTGGCGATGAAATGTCATACAGTGCTTATTTCTCTGAAGAGCAAGGCTATTTTATGGAGGACCCAATGTCTGGCGGATGGTTGAAATTCCCTGATGAATTATTCGGTGATCTTGTCAACCTTTCCGATGCCCAGCTTAGTCCTGAAGAACAGCTACTTCCTTTTAAAGACTATATTTCCGAACTGTCAGTTGCTGCTGAAGGTGACTACTACATCATCAAGCTGAAAGGTGACGGAGCAGATATGGAAGCTCTCGCCGATTTGGTCAGCGGATTGGCTGGAGAAGGCATGACTGAATCACTGGCAGGTGTCACGATTAATGAATTGGAATACGAGATCAAAATCGACAGCGAAACATATTATCAGAAGGAAGCAACTATTTTTATGGATATGAGTATGAGCGTTATGGGTGAAGAGGTGAACATCAAACAAGATATTCACCTAGTATTAAGCAATTTCAATGACATGGATGACATCACCATTCCACAGGATGTCATTGACAATGCCGTGGAATTGGATGATGCTGATCTGTTTGGCGATTTTTAATAGCGTTTGAAGGGGAGCCCCGTAAGCCCAGCTTTCGCGGGCTCCTTTTTTGTTTGCTGCTATGTCCTCCTTTTGAATTAACACTAACACTATTAGAGCGTATTCAAAAAGGGCAATGATTCCGCTCGATGCGTCCCAATTCCGCCGTTGCCCATAGGACGTGGGCAACGGCGGAATGTCACCGAGAAAAACACTCCTAGCTGACTTAAAAAGAATGCCTCGGCTCCACTCATTACACCGTGTTTGTTCCAAAAGATAAAAGCGTTCTTTTTAAACAAACACTATTAAAAATGGGAGAGAGCTCCCTGTAGAAACAAGATCTGTATTTAGAGACGACACTCATCATAAAAAGCTGCAATAAAGCGCTTCATATTAAGGCGTGTGGCAAGTGGCCTATCCTGATTAGAATAGTCGGTTGTGATGGCGTTAATACGTGACTGGATCTGGTCAAGGTCAAAAAACTTCATGCCATAATGTTCAAACTTTGGGTGGGTCATATCCATGGCTCCCAGTGAAGTTATATGGTTGAATGATTGTTGAATGGCACGTCTGACCCGCTGTTCTGTTGCCTTTATTTCTTTTCTAGACGGGATATCCTCACCAGTTTTAACAGCTGTGGCCATCTTCCATAACTCTTTAAGAGGTGGTATAGATATCACATGTTGATCTTTCAGCAATTTGACAATAATTTGGATATCCTCTGCCCCTTTTTCATGGCGAATGCCCAGATCGGACAGGATTTGTCCAGAAAGGCAAGGGGTAGCGTCGCTACTGTTTGAATCGTTGTCTGTCCACACTGAATCTTCATCAGGACATAGTTTCAGAGAATTTCTTATTTGATCTAACGACATCTCAAGACGTCGACTTTTTTCAATCCGTTTTAAAACAGAGATCACTTCCAGCCGATTCACCGGTTTTGTAATATACGCTTCCGCTTTGTTTTGATACGCATCTGCAATGATATCTTTTGTTTCCACCTGTGAGAGCATTACAGCTTTTCCTCTGAAATCAGGATGAATGGCCTTCAAAGTTTCAATGCCATCCCGTTCAGGCATAAGAAGATCAATCATTAATATATCAACCTGATGATCATTAAGCATTTTGGCATGGATTTGATTGCCATCTTCAGCCATGCCTCCAATCTCTGCCCCCAGCTCGGTTTCAAGTATATTTACCAACATGCTCCGGATTGCAGGGTCATCATCTACAATGAAATATTTCATGGAATACCCTCCTCAATAGTTAATGTGACAGGTAAATGAATGTTAAACTCTGTCCATGAATAAGCAACCGACTTCACAAGGTCAATTTTTCCATAATGTTCTTCGATGACCTGTTTTATATGAGACAGTCCAATGCCGTTTGATGGCACACCGGCATCGTTAAATTTTGTTGTAAATCCGGGAGAGAAAATAATATCAAGAAATTTCTCAGGGATTCCCGGGCCGTTGTCTACAATACTGAATGATATATAACCTTGCTGTTCTCCGCTTTTCGCTACGATGGTGATTTTCCCTGTCCCTTCTATTGATTCGACTGCATTAGCAACTAAATTATTCAATATGGAAAGCAAAAAGTAGGAATGGAATGTAACTGGAGGACAATTTATCTGTACATCAAAATCTACCTCTTTCTTAAGGAAAGCGGCATAAGAAGTATTTATCCTCTCAACGAGAAAAATGATGTCTTTGGCTGGGAGCCGTTCTGTAAACTCCTTCCTGTTTATCAAGTTTGAGAGACTTGCATAAATTCGCTGCCCATCCTTTTTACACTCATGCATCTTTCCGGATATCTGCAGAAGTTTGCGACTAAACTCTTTGTTCCCTTGATCTTGCAATTTTTTGGAAAGATAATAGCTTTCAAATGTCGCGCTCTCTGAAGTGTGAATCGATTTTTTCAATTGGATCAACTCCACATACAAATCAGAGATCACGAGCAGAATTTCGTCATTTTTCTTCCGGTGAGCACGTTCTCTAACCTGCAATTCGCGATAAAGAAACATCATATAAATCCCCATGACAAAAAAACTCCGGATCATAGCGACAATCATCACAGTAGCGAGCAGATTTGCAGTAACCGGAAGATCGAGAATAAGATACCTTGCCAATAGCTCTGATGCACTTGAAGATATTTCAAGCAAACAGGCAAACAGTCCGATAAACACTGGTTTCGTCGTGTATTTTTGAACGGAAATTACGTGGAATAAAACCCCGTATGTCAGGTAGTAGCCAAGAACAGGCAAGTGGAATGGCAGGACTGCCGCCAGTTCTCCTGCTTCTTCCAACCCCAGTATGACACGGAAAGTAACGACACTGATTCCAGTCAGAAGTCCGACAAGAGGTGCGTTTACCGTTTTAAAGTATAACAGGAGAAGGAGTAGGACAGGTGTGGCAAAACTGACCCTGAGATCAACCGCCAGGGGGTAAAACTGAAACTCACCTGCCACTGGAACGAGAATCATAAAAATGATGTAAGAAATGATACGTTTCATTTTGGCAGAACGCACTAAGATCACCCCTCTTTCAACATTCACAAATTAGACATTGTTACTTTTTGTTACTTTTTGAGGGACTTTGACATTTATCATTACAATCAAACTGAACATTGCAGGTCTTGCTTTCAGCATACCTGATTACGCTCAATATTTCACAATTTAATTGTGAATGATTAGTTACAAAAGTGTAAGTTCAAAAGGAGACAAACAGGGGCAAGAAGGTCGAGGCGTGGCTGGATCAAGCAGCGGAACGTACATGGAAACGTACGTGAGCAGCGGAGCGGCAACGCTAGCGTTGAGATTCGCCGGCAATGTTTCCCGGACTTTTTGAACTTTCTCTAAAAAAGCATGTGCAAAAAGGCAATGGTTCCGCTCGATGCGCCGGCTACGAGAACCCCACACTCCTAGCCGGCTAGAAAAGAATGCATCGGCTTCACTCATTGCATCGTGTTTGTTTAAAAAGATAAAAAAACGATCTTTTTGAACAAACACTAAAAGTAAAGGGGGATTTTCTCATGGTAGAATTCTGGATTCAATTTGCAATCTTGATGGCTTGCATTTTTATTGGCGCCCGTATCAGTGGTGTAGGTCTCGGGGTAATGGGAGGAATCGGCTTAGCAATCTTTGTCTACGGCTTCGGGTTACAGCCTGCTGATCCGCCAGTGGATGTGATTTTTATGATTCTTGCTGTTATCACTGCAGCCGGAACACTTCAAGCAGCGGGAGGGATGGACTTTTTAGTATATTTAGCGGAAAAAACGCTAAGACGAAATCCAAAACATATAACATTTATGGCGCCTATTGTTACGTATCTTTTTACATTTTGCGCCGGAACCGGGCATGTGGCATATGCCGTGCTGCCGGTTATCGCTGAGGTGGCGAAAGAATCCAACGTTCGTCCAGAAAGGCCGCTGGGAATTGCGGTGATTGCTTCACAGCAGGCCATTACGGCCAGCCCGATTTCAGCAGCAACTGTCACACTTCTGGCACTGCTTGCACCTTTTGATATTTCACTTATGCAAATCCTTATGATCTGTATTCCTTCCACATTCATTGCCTGTATGATCGGAGCTTTCGTTTCGAGTAGGCGAGGTGTTGAACTTCCTGATGATCCTGTCTATAAGGAGAGGCTGGAAAAAGGACTTGTTGAAGTATCAAAAAAGGACAAAGTTTACAAGTTGAATGGCAAATCAAAAGTCGCGGTCGGTTTATTTTTATTAGGCGCCATTCTGGTCGTGCTTATGGGATCAATGGAGTTTTTGCGACCTGCATGGGAAATAGATGGAGAACTTGTCCGTTTGTCTATGCCATTTACGATTCAAATTATTATGTTAAGTATCTCAGCGCTGATGATCCTTATATGTAAACCGAAAGTGGATCAAATTGTGTCGGGGAGTGTGTTTAAAGCGGGAGCAACTGCGGTGGTGGCCATCTTCGGTATTGCCTGGATGGGTAACACATTCTTCACAGGTAACCAGGAATTGATACAGGAGAATATTCTGGAAATGGTCATGATGGCCCCATGGCTTTTCGCCATTGCGTTATTTGTTTTATCCATTTTGCTATACAGCCAAGCTGCTACGGTCAGTGCTTTAATGCCTTTAGGTATTTCGCTCGGTATTTCTCCTGTCATGCTAATTGCCATGTTCCCTTCTGTAAACGGTTACTTTTTCTTCCCTAACTATGGAACAGTCGTTGCGGCAATTAATTTTGATACGACAGGCACAACCCGAATAGGTAAATATGTGCTCAATCACAGTTTTATGATCCCTGGACTGATCTCCACTTTTCTAGCTGTTTTCATCGGTATTGTTCTGTCAGTTATTATGTTCTAAAAATGAAAAAGGAGTGTGTATGATGATGAAAGATAATGTAAGACTCGAAAGAGATTTTTTAGGAGAAAAAGAGCTGTCAAATGACTGTTATTACGGGATTCAAACTTTAAGAGCTGTAGAAAACTTCCCTATTACCGGACAAAAAATGGATAAAGAATTGATCAGGGGCATGGGAATGGTAAAAAAAGCCGCCGCAAAAGCAAACCACCGTGTCGGCCTTTTACCCGCTCATATTGCTGAAGCCATTGAGAAAGCGTCAGATGAAGTTATTGCAGGAAAATGGAATGAGCAATTTATTGTCGATCCTATCCAAGGAGGTGCCGGCACTTCAGTAAACATGAATGCAAATGAAGTTATTGCTAACCGCGCACTTGAGATCTTGGGGGAGGATAAAGGAAATATCTTAATATTGAGCGCCAACTCGCATGTCAATATGTCTCAATCTACTAATGACGCGTTTCCTACAGCGTTCAAGCTAGCACTACTTAATAGAATTAATCAGCTTCTCCCGGTAATGGAAGCTTTGCATTGTGCTTTTCTTGAAAAAGCTTCAGAATTCCAGGGATATTTAAAAATGGGACGCACCCATTTACAGGACGCTGTACCGATTCGACTAGGTCAGGAATTTGGTGCTTATGCAGCAGTATTAGCCCGTGATATCGAACGTATAAGAACGACACGCACGTCATTGTATGAAACTAACATGGGTGCTACAGCAGTAGGAACAGGATTGAATGCGGACCCTGATTATATTCGTATTGTTACGCAGGAATTATCGGACATCAGCGGCTTTCCAATGAAAACCTCTGCGAATCTGATAGATGGTACTCAAAATACCGATGTTTACACAACGATATCGGCGGCACTAAAAACATGCATGACCAATTTATCTAAAATTTCCAATGACTTACGGTTAATGTCCTCAGGGCCTCGAACAGGCTTAAATGAAATATTGCTTCCACCAAGACAACCTGGTTCGTCTATTATGCCTGGAAAAGTGAATCCTGTCATGGCGGAAGTGGTAAATCAAGTGGCATTCAAAGTAATAGGAAATGATTTGACGATTACACTTGCTTCAGAAGCGGGGCAATTTGAGTTAAATGTTATGGAACCTGTTCTAGTTGCCAGCCTATTAGACTCCATCAACATGATGACGAATGTACTGGAGGTCTTTAACAACTATTGCATTCAGGGAATTGAAGCTCATGTAGAAAAAATGGAAGAGTATGTGATGAATAGTGTCGGTGTGATTACAGCCATTAACCCGCACGTAGGGTATGAAGCAGCGGCCGCGATAGCAAAAGAAGCCATCAAAACAGGTCGACCTGTAAGAGAAATCTGTGAAGAACGGGGAGTTTTATCACAAAAGGAATTGGACTTTATTTTAGATCCGTTCGAAATGACAAAACCAGGTATTTCAGGAAGAAAATTAAAAGAAGTATAAAAGAGGTGGCAACAGTGAAATCAGATCGAACGTTTTTTTGGCGTAAGCTCCATTCTTTATCCGGGCTGATACCTATCGGTGTTTTTCTAATTGTTCATTTTGGTATCAACTATACTGCTTTCTATGGCGAGGAAACATATAATCAGGCAGCAGCGATGATGGGAAATCTTCCTTTCCGTTATGTCATGGAACTGTTTATTATTTTTATTCCCCTTCTGTATCATGGCATCTATGGCGTTTATATCGCACGTGAAGCAAAAAACAATCTATCGGTTTATAAATATGAGAAAAATTGGTATTTCCACTTCCAGCGTTTGTCAGGTATTGTCGTGTTTTTATTTTTAATTTGGCACGTTGGAACAACGAGAGTGGCCGCCGCATTTGGAGCGGAAGTGACCTTTGATATGGTAGCAAATCTTGTTGCGAATCCAGTTTATTTGTCCTTTTATCTTATCGGTATTCTGATGACCACTTTTCACTTCAGCAACGGGGTCAGAACAATGCTGATTACTTGGGGGATTACGGTTAATCAGAAATCGCAAAATTTCGGGAAAATGCTCGGTATTGTCCTATTTATTTTGTTGACAGGAATCGGGATGATAGCCATTTTTGCTTTTGTATCTTAATGGCTGTGAAGAGGAGGGCTTAAAAAATGAAACGACAAAAGATAATAGTAGTAGGGGGCGGCCTGGCAGGGCTTATGGCAACAATAAAGATTGTTGAAATGGGGATGGATGTGGATTTACTTTCACTCGTTCCAGTGAAAAGGTCTCACTCTGTTTGTGCCCAAGGAGGAATTAATGGAGCATGTAACACGAAGGGAGAGAATGACTCACCTTGGGAACATTTTGATGACACGCTATATGGCGGGGATTTTCTTGCAAACCAGAATCAGGTTTGGGGGATGTGTCAAGCGGCACCGCAAATTATTCATATGTTTGACAGAATGGGCGTCATGTTTAATAGAACGCCTGAAGGTTTATTGGATTTCCGCCGATTTGGAGGCACTCAGTATCGAAGAACAGCATTTGCAGGCGCCACGACAGGTCAGCAATTACTTTATGCTCTCGACGAACAAATACGAAAGTTTGAGTCGGAAGGAAGAGTACAAAAATATGAAGGATGGGACTTTGTATCGGCAATCATCGATCATCAGGGGATATGCCGAGGAGTAACCGCTCAAGAGCTTTTATCCTTGAAAATACGCGCTTTTAGAGGGGAAGCGGTGATTATGGCGAGCGGTGGTCCTGGGATGATTTTTGGTCGGTCTACCAACTCACTGATCAACACTGGATCTGCGGCAGGAAAGCTATACAGACAAGGGGCAGCCTATGCCAATGGAGAGTTCATCCAGATTCACCCCACAGCTATTCCGGGTGACGACAAACTACGTTTGATGAGTGAGTCTGCAAGAGGGGAAGGGGCAAGGGTTTGGACGTACAAAGATGGTCAACCTTGGTATTTTCTTGAAGAAAAATACCCTGCATACGGCAACCTCGTTCCACGCGATATTGCAACAAGGGAAATATTTGATGTCTGTGTAAATCAAAACTTGGGCATTAACGGAGAAAATATGGTCTACCTTGATGTATCGCACATAGATCCTCAACTTTTGAATATCCGTTTAGGCGGCATTCTTGAGATTTATGAAAAATTCATGGGGGACGATCCGAGAAAGGTGCCGATGAAAATATTCCCAGGTGTTCATTATTCAATGGGTGGCCTATGGGTGGATGATAAACAACATACGACAATACCAGGGCTATTTGCAGCTGGAGAATGTGACTATTCCCAGCACGGTGCAAACAGACTCGGGGCAAATTCGCTGCTTTCTGCTGTATACGGCGGTATGGTCGCCGGACCGGAAGCCGTCAATTTTGTAAGAAACCAATCCACTTCTTTTGAGGAAGTATCAGAAGTGGTTTTCACAGAACAGCTGAAGCAAGATGAGGAAGAGTTATCACAAATTTTAAGTATGTACGGATGCGAAAATGCCTATAAGCTTCATCAGGAGATGGGTAACCTTATGACAGAAAACGTTACCGTCGTTAGAGAAAACACGAAGTTGTTAAGAACGAGCGAGAAGCTCTCGGAAATGATGGAACGCTATGAAAATATCAATATTCATGACACACTTAAATGGCATAATCATGCTGTATCTTTTGTGAGAGGACTTCGTGGAATGATGGATCTTGCGAAAGTTATAACGGAAGGGGCGTATTTGCGTAACGAGAGCCGTGGAGCGCACTATAAACCTGAATTTCCTGAACGTGACGATAATAACTGGCTTAAAACAACACTTGCTCACTTTAATCCTTCCGAACGAAAGCCGGAATTTAATTATCAAGATGTGGATATTTCCCTGATTAAACCACGAAAAAGAGATTATACGAAAGGGAAGAAAGTTGGTGTGAAGGAATGAATCAAACATTTGTCCACTTCATCATTCAGAGACAAGATGGTCCGGATTCAAAGCCATATATTGAAGAATTTCATGTTCCATATCGTCCGAGTATGAATATCATCTCGGCATTAATGGAAATAAGGAAGAACCCCGTCACTCGCGATGGGGAGGAAACAACACCTGTCCAGTGGGAATCAGTGTGCCTTGAAGAAGTCTGTGGAGCCTGTTCAATGCTGATTAATGGAAGACCTAAACAGGCCTGTTCGACTCTTATTGATACAATTGAACAGCCGATACGATTGGCCCCGTTAAAAACATTTCCTTGTGAGAGGGATTTAATAGTTGATCGGCAACGGATGTTTGCTTCCTTAATGAAGGTTAAAGCATGGATCGAAATTGATGGTACCCATGATCTTGGCCCGGGACCACGAATGTCCGAAGAGGATAGACAGTGGGCATACGAATTAAGTAAATGTATGACATGCGGTCTATGTTTCGAGGCCTGCCCCAACGTGAATGACAAGTCGCCTTTTATCGGGCCGGCTCCGTTATCACAAGTCAGATTATTTAATACTCATCCGACTGGGAAAATGCAGGCTTCACATCGACTGGAAAGTATTATGCTGGATGGAGGAATTACATCATGTGGTAACTCTGGGAACTGTTCGGAAGTGTGTCCAAAAGAAATACCTCTTACACACTCCATTGCAGCCCTTAACAAATCCACTACAGCTTATTCATTCAAAAGATTTTTTGTAAAATGAGTTATTCATAATAACCAATCGTTAAGAATTTAAAGTGTGTGTTCAAAAAGGGGAACATAGCAGCGGCAAGAAGATCGAGGCGCGGCAGGCTCAAGCAACGTAGCGTACACCAATACGTCGTGAGTTGCTTAGTGACAACGCAACGATGAGATTTGCAGGCGCTGTTTCCCGAAATTTTTGAACATCCGCTTAAAGAGCGTGTTTAAAAAGGCAATGGTGCCACACGATGCGCCGACTGCGAGAAAACTACTCACAGCCAGCCTGAAAAGAATGCATCGGCTTCACTCATTGCTTCACATTTGTTCAAAAAGATTAAAACCGATCTTTTTATACGGAAACTAAGAGATTTCCCATAGTTTCATTCATTGTGGTGTCTGTAAAGACATGGTAGTTTTGAACAAATACTTAAAGTATTTAACACAACCGGCCTAGATCTCCTACCTGAAAAAGAACTTTTCTTTTTTAGGCGGGAGAGAGGCAAGGCCTCTTTTTTTGGGAAGTGTAAATCCATTTCAACGTAATCAATGACATTACCATCCCGCAGGATCTTATTGACAATGTTTTCGAAGTGGAGAGGTGAATTTTTACAACGTGGTGAAGCTGCGCTGCTTCCCGCTAAGCATCCACTTTCACATATCATCATAAGCCAAGAATCTGCTTCTTTTTTGCGTTAAATTCCTTTTCGGAAATAATGCCTTCATCCAATAACTCCTTATACTTTTTAAGCTCGTCCGCACCAGAGAGAGACGCTTGTAGAATTTGCGGCGCATATAATTGGTTTTGGTACGATTCAATCAGAGCCTTTGCCCTTTTAAAGTCTTCGAATTGGTGTTTATTACTAATAGCAATCGTATTCTGATCATCAATAGCTGAGAAACTGCTTCTGCTTTGATTTTCGCTAGAGCCTTGAAACGTAAACTGGATGTAGCCAGATGTCATTTTCGGTTCTTTGAGTTGGGTGCTGCTAATCGCACGAATGTTAATTGTCTTTTCTCCTTTACCCCTTGTATGGAGCCAGGAATAAATAATCTTAATTTTCTCAGGTGTGACAACTAACGTTCCATTTCCGCCTTTAAAAACATCCTCCCGCGATCCTTCTCCTTTTTCGTTTTGTTCACTTACTAGGTTCTGTTCATGCTGGAACGATTCTATTAATTCTTTTGCCTGTTCAAACTGTTTATATTGGGCTTCATCATTAATCATGATCGAATATTCATCACCCATCGCAGCAAAAGCACCCTTTTTCTTTTTCGAGCCTTCAAGGATAAGCTGTATGTAACCTTGAGACAAAAATATCGGCTTTTTTAGCTTAATGCTTTTAATGGAGTCAAGGGGGATTTCCTTTTCTCCTTGCCCGCCAGAGTGCCGGTTGGCATAGATGACTTTTACTGTTTCTGGTGTAACGACTAATGATCCGTTCCATCCTTCAAACATTTGTTCACCCAAAGGAATTCCTCCTTTACATGTATAGATTCTCCTTTAATACTAACATATCTTTATATTAACTCGTTATTTCCTAAATATTATTTATCGAACACTGGAACTAAATGAGGGATAAACGTGGCATTTATAATGGATTCATGTATGACTGTCACTGCTCCATCCGATTCGAAAAACGTTAAATTTTTACAAAACAAAAAAACCTTACATTCCATTACTGAAACATAAAGTCTTATGTAAGATAATGGTGAGCCATGAAGGACTCGAACCTTCGACCCTCTGATTAAAAGTCAGATGCTCTACCAACTGAGCTAATGGCTCGTAGTTATTTCTTAGATGTCTCTCATGATGCTTTCGGACGATGTTTTGCTTCGTAGTCTTCCCTGTTTCTTCCTCTGCCAGCTTTGCTTCGTCGTCGGATCCGTCGAAACAACTCGATGCCTTTTCCGTGACGTAACGCTCGTCACTGAGCTAATGGCTCGTAGTTATTTCTTAGATGTCTCTCATGATGCTTTCGGACGATGTTTTGCTTCGTAGTCTTCCCTGTTTCTTCCTCTGCCAGCTTTGCTTCGTCGTCGGATCCGTCGAAACAACTCGATGCCTTTTCCGTGACGTAACGCTCGTCACTGAGCTAATGGCTCGTAGTTATTTCTTAGATGTCTCTCATGATGCTTTCGGACGATGTTTTGCTTCGTAGTCTTCCCTGTTTCTTCCTCTGCCAGCTTTGCTTCGTCGTCGGATCCGTCGAAACAACTCGATGCCTTTTCCGTGACGTAACGCTCGTCACTGAGCTAATGGCTCGTAGCTTTATATGATTAAACTGGTGACCCGTACGGGATTCGAACCCGTGTTACCGCCGTGAAAGGGCGGTGTCTTAACCACTTGACCAACGGGCCATTGTTCTGGCGGAGAAGGAGGGATTTGAACCCTCGCGCCGCTTACACGACCTACACCCTTAGCAGGGGCGCCTCTTCAGCCACTTGAGTACTTCTCCCAAATATGGCTCCACAGGTAGGACTCGAACCTACGACCGATCGGTTAACAGCCGATTGCTCTACCGACTGAGCTACTGTGGAAAAATGATGGTGGGCCTAAATGGACTTGAACCATCGACCTCACGCTTATCAGGCGTGCGCTCTAACCAGCTGAGCTATAGGCCCCAATTACTTACTTTTTATGTGGTGATTAATTGGAGCGGGTGATGAGAATCGAACTCACGACATCAGCTTGGAAGGCTGAGGTTTTACCACTAAACTACACCCGCACTTTTACAACTTTATTTTATTGTTTCAAACTGTGTTTTGCGCTTATTAAACGCCTTCCTTCTTTCCATGTCTCTTCCTCTGCCAGCATCGCTTCGTGGGCTTATCCGTCGAGACAACTCGCAACCTTTTCTCGATGTAACGCTCGTGGCTGAGGTTTTACCACTAAACTACACCCGCATATTTTGCTTATATAATGGCGCGCCCGAGAGGAGTCGAACCCCTAACCTTTTGATCCGTAGTCAAACGCTCTATCCAATTGAGCTACGGGCGCATCTGGAGCGGAAGACGGGATTCGAACCCGCGACCCCCACCTTGGCAAGGTGATATTCTACCACTGAACTACTTCCGCAATATGGCTGGGCTAGCAGGATTCGAACCTACGAATGACGGAGTCAAAGTCCGTTGCCTTACCACTTGGCTATAGCCCATTGAATCAGTTGGGGCGGCTGATGGGAATCGAACCCACGAATGCCGGAACCACAATCCGGTGCGTTAACCACTTCGCCACAACCGCCGCAATTATTTATTTTTGGCAGGGGCAGTAGGAATCGAACCCACACCAAAGGTTTTGGAGACCTTCGTTCTACCGTTAAACTATGCCCCTAAAATAACAATCTAATGGTGGAGGGGGACGGATTCGAACCGCCGAACCCTGAGGGAGCGGATTTACAGTCCGCCGCGTTTAGCCACTTCGCTACCCCTCCAAAAAAAATTAAGAAACCTTTTTTTGATATACAGTTTATGGCGGTCCCGACGGGAATCGAACCCGCGATCTCCTGCGTGACAGGCAGGCATGTTAACCGCTACACCACGGGACCTGAAATATGGCGGAGGAAGAGGGATTCGAACCCCCGCGGGCTTTAACACCCCTGTCGGTTTTCAAGACCGATCCCTTCAGCCGGACTTGGGTATTCCTCCGAATATTAACAAACATTTGGTAGCGGCGGAGGGGATCGAACCCCCGACCTCACGGGTATGAACCGTACGCTCTAGCCAGCTGAGCTACACCGCCAAATATAATCTTCTAAATTAATGGTGGAGCCTAGCGGGATCGAACCGCTGACCTCCTGCGTGCAAGGCAGGCGCTCTCCCAGCTGAGCTAAGGCCCCGTCGTTTTTTCTTAGACGCTTATTCCGTTGCTTACGGACGATGCTTTCCTTCGCCGTCTTTCCCTGTTTCTTCCTCTGCTCGTATCGCTTCGATGCGGATTCGTCGAAACAACTCGATGCCTTTTCTGTGACGCTTTCCTCGTAGCTGAGCTAAGACCCCGTCGTTTTTTTTAGATGCAAAGTAAAGCCCAGCAACGTCCTACTCTCACAGGGGGAAACCCCCAACTACCATCGGCGCTGGAGAGCTTAACTTCCGTGTTCGGCATGGGAACGGGTG
>NZ_FNPI01000003.1 GCF_900107275.1 Evansella caseinilytica
AGAAGAACCCGAATCGTCGTCGATTTCCCGGCACCGTTCGGACCGATGAACCCGAGCACCTCCCCTTTGTTCACTTCCAGATTCAATTCATCGAGTGCACGGACACTCCCGTAATTCTTCGTTAAATTCGATGTTAAAATCACTGACATCAAAAACACCTCCATTAATGATAAATAGCATGCCCGTTTGTCTTAAAAGTGTTGTTCAAATCATTTTATATAACATTATTGATTATTGTTACATATTATCACATTTCCTTTTGTGGTGTCTAGATTTTTTGTATCATTTTATCATTCTGTTATAAAACTCTTTGTTTTTATATCATTTACATGATGTGTTATAATTTTTTTGGACAATATTTACATACTGGACCATCAGCTAACGATTTTAATAATGCAAATTTTTTGAGGTGATACGTATGAATGGGTTTGACAAACGACGGGAGAAGAAGAAAAAGCAGATTATTCATGCGCTAACCGATTTGATCATGACCAAAAATCTAAAGGAAATCGGTGTTCGGGAAATCGCTGAACATGCCAATGTTTCGCCGGCATCGATCTATAATTTTTTCGGCAGCAAAGAAGAATTAATCAAGCAGGCTATCTATTACCTTACGGAGAAGGAAACAAAAAAATTTGTTGACCTGGTCGATGAAGACATTCCCTTCAAGGAAAAGACGAACAAGTTGTTCTCGATGTCGATGGCAAAGCAGGAAAACATGAACAGCGAAGGCCTGAAAAACATTCATTTTGATGACCCTGCCTTTCAAAAATATATCAAGGAATTTTCCGAAGCATCCGTGATGCCGCTCTTTACGAAGCTCCTGGAGCAAGGAAAGGCGGAAGGGGAAATTTCCCACACTGTTTCCAACCGGGCGATTATGTTTTATTACAATGCGATTTTAATGCTCGTGAGCGATCCGGCCGTCCGGAACAGTATGGATGTAGAGCTGCGGAAAGAGATAACACAGCTGTTTTTGTATGGCATCTTCGGCAACGAAACGATGAATAGTGAGGACGAAGCATCTAAATAATGAATATCCTGTTGATTAACCATCCAGATGTTGATTATAATAATTGATAAGAGTTATCAATTATTAGCGAAACGATCATTCTCTCGGTTTTATTAAAGGATGTGACAGAATGGCAAAAAAAATCGACCGCAGAAAGCTTCGCACAAAAAAAATGATCAAACAGGCTGTATTGGAACTGATTGAAGAAAAGGGATTTAAACATGTCACCGTCAGTGACATCACTTCCCGGGCCGATATCAATCGCGGAACATTTTATCTGCACTATCGCGATGTCGGCGATTTGATGGAAAATTATGAAGAAGAATTGCTTGAGGAAATCAGAGACCGTGCCAAGTATGTCGATCTTTCTGCTTTTGCCACGTATAAAAACAAGCCGTATCCGGTCATCGTTTCTCTGCTGGATTTCATTGCTGAAAATAAAGATTTGCTGAGAGTGCTGTTAGGTGCAAATGGCAATCCGGCCTTTGTACAAAAATGGCGGCAGTTCGTGTCCGATCAAATATCCGAAAAAATGACGGTAACTCAGCCGGATAGCGGGAAGATGGACGTTCCCAGGGAATACATCGCTGTCTTTGTCTCTTCCATCCACATCGGCATCATCCAATACTGGCTGGAGTCGGATATCGATCGTACTCCGGAAGAAATTGCTTCGATTTTAACCAAAATTGCTGTGCAGGGACCTCTCGCCACGATCAGCAGCCGTGAGTAAAGGACAGCAGATCGGTGGTGACAGTAAAGCAGCGCTGAAGCGAAAGCGATTCGATCACGGTAAAATGCTGCTGCCACCCCTCTCTCCATTTTGAGGAAAGCAATGACAGCAGCATTTATTATTTTTCATGCCCCCGCTGTTTTTCTACAAATAGAATGTATACCGCTTTCGCCTTCGCTGAAAGGTTGAAGGGGAGATTCCGACGAACACAGTTAAATATTTTCCTGTTTCAATGCGTCAATGATGTTTTCTTTTTTTACTTTGGCGATGGAGTACAGCATCGCCGAACTGACGATGGCAAATACGGCGGCAATGGCATACAAAATATCGCTCCACGGCACGGCAAGCCCGTAGCTGAAAGTATTCATCAGCGCTCGATGCATCAAATACATCACTGCCATGCTGAGCGGAATTCCGTAAAGCAGCGCTTTGATACCGTAAAAAATGCTTTCAAAATGAATCATTTTGTTAAAAGCATGCGGCGTCATTCCCACCGACTTCAACATCGCAAATTCCCGTTTTCGCAAGGAAATGCTCGTGGAAATCGTATTGAAGATGTTCGCGATGGAAATCACCGTAATTAAAACGATGAAGCCATACGTGAACACCGACATTAGCAGGACCATCTGCTCCTCCCGCTGCCTCGACTGGTAGAGATTATGAACCGACATATAATGCGATTTTAATTCTTCTATCTGCTGCTGCGTTTTCAGCGGATCGGAACTTTTCAAATAAAGATACATCCACGTATCAATTGCTGCCTCATTAAACAGCTGATCCATCACCTTTTCTGAGACAATGACGTTAACCCCGCCTACTCCGGCCGGCATTACACCCATTGGATACTGATCGGTCAATGCAACGATTTCCACCTGCCCCACATCGATCCATTCATCGGATTCTTCATCATCGACAACGAAGTCGAGCCTTGGACTAGTGTCGGCGTTCGTAGAGATGTGAATCCACTCCCAGTCAGCAACAACGAAATCAAGCTGATCGCCGATTGCGGCATGAATCGCCTTTGTTTCGGCAAATTTGTCGTTCTCCATATCCTTATAGGTCAGCGTATCAATGATAATGGCGCCCGGATTTTCCAAGTCGGTAAGCTTTTCCATATCCGCACCGATCTCGTTTGCGTAGATTTGCAGGCTCTGTTCATCCATTCCTGAGATATCAACGTAATAAGGATACTTGCCATCAATAAGCACCTCCCTGTCCAGCTTAACGGTTTCCTTTAACTCATCGGCGATCGCCACTTCTTCGACAAACGAGGTAACACCCGTCTTTTTCATCATACTCACTTCGGTAACCTCTTCGAGAGCCGCGGCCAATTCGGACAGCTCTTCCTCATTTTCCGCATAGTCGCTGGACATATACACCTGAAGATCAAAATTAATTCCTTCCTGGGAGAGCTCCAGCGACTTTTTCAGATTAGACGTAAAAAAAGATACCGACAAAAACAGAATGATGCTGACGACAAGGGAAAAGATCGTCACCTGATACCTGCGTCTGTTTCGCTTCAAGTTCTTTAAGGCAATTTCCGCTTCCACTCCAAATATGGCGCGAACCCATTTCGACGTTTTCACTGCTTTCCTTGTCAGCTTGATATCTGCCGTCTGCCGAATCGCATCGATCGCCGATACTTTCGACGCCTTAACCGCGGGAAGAAAAGTGGAAAGCAATATCGTTATCAACGACACGGCGCAGGCAACGATAATGGAAAGTGGCGTAACAACAACCGTCAACGATTCGGATACCCCTAATGCATCTTGAATGATCGAATTGATGACCATAAAGGTAACACCGATACCAGTAAGGCCGCAGCCGATGCCAACCGGGATACTGATAAGGGCGATGACGATGCCTTCAAAAAACACGGAGTTCCTCTTCTGCCGTTTCGTTGCACCGACACTGGCAAGCATCCCTAAATGCCGGGACCGCTCAGAGACAGAAATAGCAAAGGCATTGTAGATTAGCGCCACGGAGCCGATGATGATTACCGCCATGATGATCGCTGCCAGCGAATAAAGTGTCCGATGCAGGCTGTCGTTGTTTGTCAGGCCGTAATAGCGCAATAAACGGTTGTTAAATTGGACAGTCTCGATGTTATTTTTATCAGCGAGCGCCTGCGCGTGTGAGTAAAGGGAAGGATGCAAATTTTTCAGGACTACCGATGCATTGAATGGATCTTCAGCTTCCAGAAAGCTTTCATCCACGTAGGAAATCATCGTATAGCCGGGGGCCCATGTCGGTTCCCACACCGGACGGTCAATAAAGCCGACAATCGTATAGTTGACCGTCTTTTGATTGGTTAATGTTTCCACAACCTCCCCATCAACCATCAACAACGAATCGTTTTGTGTCAACTCTCCAGCTGTATATTCCTCATCAGTTACCGAACGCTCACCGATTTCCAGCATCAACTGATCACCGATCTCGAAGTTCACGTCGGAAGCGGCTGCCAGTTCCTCGGAAATCACTACTTCCTTGTTCTTCTCCGGAAGCCTTCCCCGGCTTAACGTGATCGGAAATTGCTGAAACCCTTGAGCATTATACTCCTTAACAAACAAATACGGTTTCGTTTCGTTTTGGCTGCCTTCCAAATAGGCGTACCCGCGATCCCGGGAAATCACAAGCGCTTTCGTTTCGCTGTCCTTTTTGATCGCTTCCAGTTGATCACCGTTTACGTCCTTATACAGGACATGCCATTCTCCCTCGTTGGCAATCGTCTGCCGCTGCATTAAATCCATAAACGAAACGGCAAGGGTAGCTACAGCGGTGATCATGGCAACGGAAATAATCGTGCCGATAATCGTCACAACCGTTCGCCTTTTATTTTTCCGCAAATGCCGAAGCGTCACTTTATTGACAATATTCATGGGCGGATCACCTCATCCTTGGCAATCCTTCCGTCTTCGATGGAAATAACGCGGTCGGCCTGCAGAGCAATTCGCTCGTCATGGGTAATGACAAGCAGCGTCTGATTGTACGTTTTGTTAAACATTTTCAATAAATCAATAATTTCACTGCTGTTTTTACTGTCCAGGTTTCCTGTCGGCTCATCGGCAAGCATGATCGCAGGATTGCTGATCAGCGCCCTGCCGATGGAAACCCGCTGCTGTTGTCCGCCGGAAAGCTGATTTGGAAGATGGGATAAACGGTTTTCCAAATCTAACATTTTCACGATTTCCGCAAACTGCTTCCCATCCACCTTGTGCTCATCAAGTAGCAGCGGCAGCGTGATATTCTCTTCAACCGTCAGAACAGGAATGAGGTTGTAAAATTGATAAATCAGACCGATTTGCCTGCGCCTGAATATTGCAAGCTGTGTTTCATTCAGTTCGTACAAGTTGGTGTTATCTACAAAAACGTTGCCGCTCGTAGGCCTGTCCACCCCCCCGAGCATGTGTAAAAGCGTAGACTTTCCGGAGCCGGATGGCCCGATGATCGCGGCAAATTCTCCTTTGCGCACGGAAAACGAGACATCATCCAACGCTTTAACAGCCGTTTCGCCTTTCCCGTATACTTTAGACAGATGTTCTATTTTCAATATATCCATAAAGAAAACCTCCAAGATGTGATGATAGATTCAGTATATCTGCCTAAAATGACTATCAAGTGACTGGGAAGTGACAATTTCGTCACTTACGATCGGCATGACAGGGCTGTCTCAAATCTGCACGGGTTTTGCACCCGTTACGATTAATGGTATCTAAAGGAGAGCCCATCGTTGCCATACCAGCATATATAAAAAGGATTTTTCCCGTTGGACACCAGCTTTTTTTACAGCCTCCTAAATCACCTGCTTGTAAAATATTAACCGAAACTGCGTGCCGGCATTGACATGACTTTTTACCTCGATGGTGCCGCTTTGGCTTGTGACAATGCTGTGCGCCATGGCAAGACCGATACCGACGCTGTCTTCATTCGCGCTCTTTCCTTTGTAAAATCGCTTGAAAATATGAGGGATATCTTCCTGGGCGATTCCTTTTCCGTTGTCGGCAATAACGATTTCTGTGAATAACGGATTTTCAGAAAAAGAAATCGCTACGACTCCGCCTTCCTCCGTGTGTTCAATACAATTTTTTAAAATATTTATAAGCGCTTCGGCTGTCCAGTTGAGGTCACACGAAAACGATGCGGTGTCTTCTCCTGTTACCGTCAACCTTTGCTGTTTGATGTCCAGCGGAATAAGCAGCGGCTCGACTGCTTTTTGAATCAGCGTTTTTACGGTGATTTGCTGTTTCTTGAACCGGACGGCTCCGGCATCGATTTTTGACAGCTTCAATAACGAAGAAACAAGCCAGTCGATTCTTTCCAGCTGTCTCCGGATATTCTGCGTAAATTCAGCCCTTTTCGCCGAGGTCAAATTTGCGTCACTTAATAAATCCGCCATCACCGTCATCGACGTAAGCGGCGTTTTTAGCTGATGGGAAATATCGGAAATTGCTTCTGTCAGCTTCCGTTTATCCCTCTGCAAAAGTGCGCTCTGTTCCGACAGCATCAGTGTCACTTTATAAATATCGTTTTTCAAAATGCTCAGTTCCCCTTCCCGATTGTCTCGGACATCAAGGGAATAATCGCCGCCGATGATTTGACGCAAATAGCCGGAAAGCTTGGCGATTTCCCGATACCTCCAGCGTGTATACAGGATACAGCAGGCAATCAGCAGGCCGGCGGTAAGGCAAACAAGCACGGCAGCGGTCGGGGAAACAGCAGCCGCGGTCCCGGTTGCCGCCAAGCCGATGAAACATAGCGATAATACGAACAACAGGAATTCTCTGTTTCGAAGCAACTCAGCCACCTGCCTTATAGCCTAAGCCGCGGATCGTTTTGATAATTATCGGCTGCTGCGGATGATCCTCCAGCTTCTCCCGCAGTCTTTTAATGTAAACCGTTAACGTATTGTCATTGACAAAGTCGCCGGCTACATCCCAAATTTGCTCCAGCAGTTGATTTCGCGACAGAACCTGCCCTTTATGCTGGGCAAAAATCAGCAGTAAACGATACTCCAGCGCGGTCAGTGCAATTTCCACATCATTTTTATAAACTTTTCCCTCCAACGTGTTCAGCCGGATATTTTCAATCGTCATCATGGAGATTGCCTGTGTCTGCTTGTTGTATCTGCGCAATACCGATTTGATTCGCGAGAGCAGCTCGCGAATACGGAATGGCTTCGTAATATAATCATCAGCCCCCATATCGAGTCCCATTACTACATTGACTTCATCGTCGACGGCTGTTAAAAAAATGACGGGAAGATCACTTTTTTCCTTCACCAGCTTGCATAGTTCATAGCCGCTGCCGTCGGGAAGCGATAAATCAAACAAGCATAAGGTGATCTGTTCCAGCTCGTTCTCAAGCACCTTTCTGGCCGATCCCGCATCATGGCAGAGCACAGTTGCGTAATTCTCTTGCTGAAGGGAGTACTCCAGGCCGGACGCGATCGTTTTGTCATCCTCTACAAGTAAAATTTTCATAATAAAACACCTCTTAAGATAAGATATCTTAAAAGGCGTTTGATGACAATTATCTGCGTACCTCTTTCTTTGGCGGCGGGTGTTTCCCCATCAAGAAACGACATCGTACCCCTGCTCATCGATTTCTTCTTTCATGGCATCCAAAGTAATCGCCGCTTCATCGTATTCCACGGTAACATTTTTTTCGGCGAGGTTGACCTCGGCGCTCTTTACTCCTGCCAAGTTTTTCAACGCCCCTTCTACCGTGCCTTTGCAATGGTTACAAGTCATGCCCTCTACAAATATAACGTCTTTTTTCATGTTGTGCACTCTCCTTTAAATATTATTCTTGATGAAGCTTTACTCTTTTTAACCGCAGGGAATTGGAAACGACGGACACGGAGCTGAACGCCATGGCGGCTCCGGCTATCCAAGGTGCCAGCAATCCAAAGGCAGCGATTGGAATACCGATGGAATTATAAACAAATGCCCAAAACAGATTTTGTTTAATATTTCTCATCGTTAACCTGCTCAGCCGGATCGCTTCCGGTATCGAGCGAAGATCGCCGCGCATCAATGTAATATCGGATGCTTCCATAGCAATATCCGTCCCCGTTCCGACAGCCATTCCTATATCAGCGGTGGCAAGCGCAGGCGCATCATTAATGCCGTCGCCAACCATAATGACTTTTTTTCCTTCCTTTTGCAGCTCGGCGATTTTCTCTGCTTTATCCTCAGGTAACACCTCTGCAAAAACCGCTGCAATTCCCACTTGTCCGGCGATAGCTTTGGCAGTTCTTTCATTGTCACCGGTCAGCATGACAACATGATAGCCCATTTTTTGCAACAGGCGAACCGCCTCTCTGGACGTTTCCTTCACCTGGTCGGCGACAGCGATGATCCCGGCGATGTCGTTGTTGATGCTGAGCAGCATTGCCGTTTTTCCCGCTGATTCAAGCGCTGCTAATTGTTCTTCCAGCGGCTCCACGTCCAGCTGATGCTCCCTCATCAGCTTCCTGGTGCCGATGAGAACGGCTTTCCCAGCCATGTTTGCTGTTAACCCGCTGCCGGGGATCGCTTGAAAATCGCTGACCTCCTGGAACAAACTTCCCTGCTCCTCCGCCCGTCTTACGATCGCCTCGCCGAGGGGATGTTCGGAATGCTTCTCCACCGACGCCGCGGCTGCCAGAACGGCTCCATCCGTCCAGCCGTTCATCGCCAGAATATCGGTTACTTCAGGCTCCCCTTTTGTAATCGTCCCGGTTTTATCCAAAACGATCGTGTCTGTCTTGTGCGCCTTTTCCAGATGTTCTCCGCCCTTGTATAAAATTCCGTTTTCCGCGCCTTTTCCCGTTCCCACCATAATCGACGTAGGAGTTGCCAGCCCAAGAGCACACGGGCAGGCAATGACAAGCACAGCGGTAAAATTAATCAGCGCCTCCTGAAAGCTGGCACCGGCAAAGAAGTACCAACCGACAAAGGATAAAGCGGCGATGATGACGGCCGCCGGCACGAAATATCCGGAAATAATATCCGCCAGCCGCTGAATCGGCGCTTTGGAACCTTGGGCGTCCTCCACCACTTTGATGATTTGCGCCAGCATCGTTTCCTTGCCAACCTTCGTTGCTTGAAAAGTAAATGTTCCATGTTTGTTCATCGTGGCACCGATCACTTCATCGCCGACACTTTTGTCAACTGGAATGCTTTCACCTGTCAGCATCGATTCATCGACAGTGGAATGCCCGCCCTGGATAATACCGTCTACCGGTATTTTTTCCCCGGGCTTGACGCGGACGAGGTCGCCCATTTGCACATCTTCAATGGGAATTTCCAATTCCCGTCCGTCCTGAATAATGACCGCTGTTTTCGGCTGTAATCCCATCAGCTTTTTGATCGCCTCGGAAGTTCTTCCTTTTGCCCTTGCCTCAAGCAGTTTTCCTAACAATATCAAGGTGATGATAACCGCGCTCGTTTCAAAAAATAAATAGACACTTCCCGTGAGAACGAGGTACACCGAATAAAAATACGCTGCCGATGTCCCCATGGCAACAAGCACATCCATGTTTGCGCTGCCCGCTGCTACATTTTTGTAAGCTCCCCGGTAAAACTGCCAGCCCGCATAAAATTGCACCGGAGTGGCAAGCGCCCACTGTAAATACCCGTTCATCAACCAGTGGGGCAGCAGCATTTTATCCGGATAAAAATGATCAATCATCGTCACAAACAGCGGAATGGAAAACGCAAGGGAAAAAAGAAACAGGAAGCGCTGTTTCCTGATGGCCGCATCCTTAGGATCTGCATTCTCTGCGGTGACTTCCTGATGCTCCTTTGCAGTAAAACCAATTTTTTCTATGCGCGTAATGAGCGTTTGGGCGTCGGTGATACCGGGAGTGTATGTAATATTGGCCCGTTCCGTTGTCAAGTTCACCGCTGCCGTCTTGATGCCCGCTTGCTTGCTTAAGACTTTTTCTATCCGCGCGGCACATGCAGCACATGTCATACCGCCGATATCCAGCTGTAAGCTGTCGTCCTTGACTCCGTAGCCGATTTTTTCGATCTGGCGGACAATATCCTCGGGCTTCACTTTTTCGTCATCGTAATCAACCGTCGCCTTCTCCACTGCGAGATTGACCGTTGCCTTAATACCGTCCTGCTTATTCAACACTTTCTCTATTCGCGACGAACATGCGGCACATGTCATACCTGTGATCGGTATGTTCAACTGTTTTGTGCTCATGTTCCCACCTTCCTTCTTACTTCGAAAATTGTTGGATGACTTTCATTAATTCATTGATGGCGGCTTCCCCGTCTCCGTTGGCTACTGCATCCGCAACACAGCCGTGTGTGTGATGCTCCAGCAGATGGTACCCCACCTTTTTCAACGCGGCAGAAATGGCGGACACTTGAATCAAAATATCCACGCAATAGCGATCCTCTTCAATCATTCGCTGAATGCCTCTTACCTGGCCTTCCACCCGCTTCAGACGCTGGATGAGCTCTTTTTTTTCTTCCGCTGTTCTCATCACAGCCGGCTTTTTTTCTGCTGTCAACGGAATAGTTAAGTTATTCTTCAAATAAAATCACCTCACGATCAATCATGTGTTATTTTCACCGTTTTCATTCCTTCAGCACCGACACAGCAAGCCGCTGTTTGTATTTCCCGGTTATAGAGGCAACTCGGACGATCGGGAATGAGCGCCGTGTTGTTTATACCATACCCCAGGTACGTATATATGTCAATTTTTTCGATCCTCCGTAACTGAAATTTGTGACATCTCCAAGGCAATGCCCCCTGCATAAAAAATGGTGAGCTGTCTCACCGAAAATAAAAAACAAAGGTGCCTTCCAAGGTATAACATAAACTTGGATGACACCTTTGCTGTTGATGCTGTTCCCTATTCTTCAAAAGCTGTTCCGTTCGCCGCCAAACGCTGCCGATCCGATTTAAAAGGCTCGGCTCTTTCAGACGCTCACATTATTTTTCCAGTTCCTTTTTTACGTTTAATAAATGGTCCGCATCTTCGTTTTTCAACATTTTTACGAGAACGGGACGCATTAGCTTTGTTCTCAGGCTGTCCGTAATGACGGTGCCCTCAAAACGAATATTCGTTCCCTGTGCCGTTTCCTTGCAAAAGTAGCGGTAGAGAACCTTGATACCGTTGCTGTCGCTTAACATTCCCACGCGCTTTTCCTGCTCCAATTCGGTTATTTCCAGCACAGAGCCGACTTTACGGTTTGTTAACTGCCGAATTTCCCGGAATTTGCTGCCGACTGTTGTGTCTCCCGCAGTTAATTTGACCACTTCCACGACATTGACATACATTACGACGCGATTTTCTGGATTGGCCAAAAAGGCGAACACTTTATCAACAGGCTGAGAGACGTTGATTTCTTCTACGAGATTAGCCATCGTTTTACTCCGCCCCATCCTATCCACCATATTTAGTCACTTACCATTTCTTCCAACCATTCTGCTCCTTGCTGCAAAAGATACATTTTGTGATAGAGTCCCTGCTTCTCCAGCAATTCATCATGTGTTCCCCGCTCGACGATTTCTCCCTGATGAAGAACAAGAATCTGATCGGCGTCCTTAATCGTTGACAGCCGATGGGCAATGGCGATCGTTGTTCTTCCCCGCCTCATTTTTTCAAGAGCGCTTTGGATAACCGTTTCCGTTTCCGTATCTACGCTTGCTGTTGCTTCATCCAGAACAAGAATTTTCGGTTTTTTTGCCATTGTCCGTGCAAACGACAGCAGCTGTCTTTGCCCGCCGGAGAAGGTTGTCCCCCGCTCACCCACACGGGATTTGTAGCCGTCCGGCAGACGTTCGATAAACGGATGCGCATGTACGAATTTCGCCGCTTCCTTCACTTCTTCCTCCATAATCGAAGTATCGTACAGCCTGATATTATGTTCGATATCACCAACGTATAAAAACGGGTCTTGCAGAACGAGGCCAAGCTTTGACCTTAGCTCCCGGTCAGCGAACTCCTCCAGCGGGGTGCCGTCGATAAGAATTTTCCCCTGCTTTATAGAATAGAAGCGCATGAGCAAATTGATAATCGAACTTTTCCCGCTTCCAGTGTGACCGACAAGGGCCAATGTTTCCCCTTCCCGGACATGGAAGCTGATATTTTTCAATACCGGCGTTTTTCCATCATAGGAAAACGTTACGTCGCGGAACTCAATCTCCCCGTTTCCAATCACCGGAGAGGAGTTTCCTTGTTTCTGCGGTGCGATTTCATCATGGTCCATCAGCCGGAAAACACGTCCGGCGGAGACCATCGCCTGCTGAAAAATCGAGAGCCGCTGCATCATTTGGTTCACCGGTTCAAAAAATCGGTCGAGGTAGCTGACAAACGCGTACAATACACCGATTTCCACCGGGCTGTTGAAGGAAGTAATGCCAAAATAACTCAAAACAATCATCAGCGCGACAATGGCGAGAAAGTCAACCGCAGGTCTCAGCAGCAGGCCGTCAAGCTTGATGCTTTTAAAATTGGCATTGAAATGCTCCTGATTCGTTTTCTGAAACTCTCTGCTCATCCGGCGCTCCTGACGGAAAATTTGAACGATCGCCATCCCTTGAATACTTTCGTTTAAGCGGGCGTTTAACTGACTTAATTTTTCACTCATTTCCGCATAATATTTGGAGCTGAAGTGCCTGTATAACTGCATGATGAGCAAAATCAGCGGCAAAATCACCAAACAAAACAGCGCGAGCTGCACGTTTAAGAAAAACATGGCGACGAAGACGCCGATCAAGAAAACAATGTTCTGCACAAACACAGCCATGACGCTCACATACAATTCCTTTACCTGTTCCGTATCGTTCGTGATCCGCGACACGAGACCTCCGGTGGGGAACTGATCGAAAAACGACAGGCCGAGCCGCTCTACCCTGGCAAATACATCAATCCGTAATTGCTGAATAATGCGCAGGGCGATTTTTTGAAACAGCAAAAGCTGGGCATAATTCATGACCGCGGCTGATATGTACAGGAGCAAGTAGCCCGCTCCCAGCAAGGTGAGCAGTTGTCCGTCAAAGGTCCTCGGTGTCAGAAAATCGTCGATGAAAATTTTAATTAAAATCGGCCCCAAAATTTCTGCACCCGCGCCTCCCACCAGCAGCAGAAAGGCAACGATCAGCCACTTCCAGTGCGGCTTGGCATACGTTAGCAGCCGTTTAAACACCGTTCCCTGCGGAAGGGGAACAAGCAGTTGCTTGTGACGCTCGATCATGACGGTTCCCCCCCTTTTTCCACCAACGATTCCAACTGCTGATGGTCGTACACCCTTTGATACCAGCCGTTCAGGGCCATCAGGCTGTCATGCGTGCCGCGTTCGATAATTTCCCCATGATCCAATACGATAATCAAATCCGCATGTTTCATCGCACTTAAGCGATGAGCGGTGATCAACGTTGTTTTTCCCTTGCGGATCGTTCTTAACGATTCAAGGATTTGTTCCTCGGTTTTTGCATCCACAGCAGATAACGAATCATCCAAGATCAACATTTCCGGATCAGCCAGGAGTGCCCGTGCAATCGATATCCGCTGCTTTTGCCCGCCAGACAACGTCACTCCCCGCTCGCCGACGACGGTTTCATACCCGTCCTCAAAACGGACGATATCCTCGTGTATGGCAGCCAGTTTCGCGGCTGCAATGATTTCCTTGTAGTCCGCCTCCGGCTTGGCAAAAGCGATATTGTCGGCGATCGTCGCTGAAAAAAGAAAATGATCCTGCGGTACGTACCCGAAGGAGGAACGCAGCGCCTCCACAGAATAGTCATCAAGCGGCCTTCCTTCCAAAAGCACGCGGCCGTTTGTTATCTCAAAATCACGCATCAGCGTCTTTATCAACGTCGTCTTGCCGCTTCCGGTCCGCCCAGCAATTCCCAATGTTGCCCCGAGCGGTAGCGTAAAATAAATATCGCGTAACACCAGTTCCTCCCCGTCCTGATAGGAAAAGCTGTCGATCTGAAAGTCCAGCTCCCCTTTTGGCGGTTCTGCAACAGCATCGGGTTTGTCAACGATATCCTGCTTCGCCTTTAACAGCCGGGTGACTCGGTCATACGAAGCCCGCCCTCGTTCTACAATGTTGAACAACCAGCCGAACGCCAGCATCGGCCAGATCAACAGCCCGAGATACACGGTAAAGCTCGTCAGTTGTCCAATGGTCAGCTCCTCTGCGACAACATACCTTGCACCAAAAACGATGGAAAGGAAAAAGCAGCAGCCGACGATAAGGGAAATGGTCGGGTCAAAAAGTGCGTCCACCTTCGCTACCTGAATATTTTTTTCTACAACATCATCCGATTCTTGCTTAAAGGAAGCTACTTCTTCCGCTTCATATCCGAACGTTTTCGTCACCCGGATACCGGACATGCTCTCCTGAACTTTGTCGTTTAAAGAAGAAAAGGCTTCCTGCGCTTTGCCGAAGCGCTGATGGAGCATGGAACCGTATTTGCTTGTGGCATAGGCCATGAGCGGCATCGGCAGCAGCGCAATGATCGTCAGTTTCCAGCTGATCGTCAACGCCATCGTTAACACAACGAATCCTCCCAAGGTAATGGAATCCACGAGCGTCAGGATACCGGCTCCGGCAGTCATTTCAATCGCGCGGATATCGTTCGTGGCATGCGCCATTAAGTCCCCTGTTCTCCGGCGCTGAAAAAACGCGGACGACATTTTGGAGAAATGCTCATACAGCTTGTTTCGAAGCTGCCGGGCCAGCCGGATGGCAGCTCCGAAAATAAAGATTCTCCACAAATACCGTAAAATATAGACGGTCACTGCGAGTGCGAATAACACTGACATCCATCGAAACAAAATTGCCAGCGTCAACGTATCATTAACGATATGGTCGACAATGACCCCAATAACGTACGGCGGCAGCAACGACAGCATTGATACAAGCGCGAGAACAAGCACCCCGCCGCCATACCGCCATTTTTCCTCTCTGAAATACCACATTAAATCAATAAACACACGCATGAAACGGCACCTCATTTTTCTCTCTATGTAATTGTAGTCAATCGTTTCCTCCTACACCATACCAAACATTTGTTTGCATGTAAAGTATTGCTTCCCTTATTAAAAAACACTCCATAAACGGAGTGCTCGTGATTATTTCATATTGTTTTGCATTGCTTTCATCATTTGATTAATTTTCTTTTGCGACGGGTTCATCCCCATTTGCATCATCATGACGCGAAGCATTTTTTCATTAATCGGCGGATTCTTTTTCATATAGTTCATCATGTACTGTCTGGCAATAAAAAATCCAAGTGCTACTCCGGCTAATAGGGCGATGAGACCGGTTAAAATGTATGGCCACATTCCGTAAGACCCTCCTTCTATCTATGTTGTCGTCCATTATAACATCTACTGTTTTGTCTGGAACCTTATTTATTATAACGTATTGAATCCGACAATTAAAGAGATTGCCGAAAATTTCCGTAATAAATATATCTAAGTATTTGTTCAAAAAGATCGATTTTTGTCTTTTTGAACACGTTCTTTAAGGGTATTGAACAAACTCCAGCGATTTTATTGGTCTTAACCAGCCGTACCGTTTATGCACGAAGTCGATTGCCATGAAATACGGATGGAATTTTCGCAGGACTTCAAAAAAACATGCTTCCGCGTCATATGCCCCTTCGGAAAAAAGCGTGATATGCTCCCTGTCAAGATACAGACCGGATTGGCTGTTCATCTCATCCATGATAATAAAATGTTTATTCCCCATGCACGAATATCCTTCCACATCCTGCAATTGCTGTCTGATAAATTTATCCAAGGAACCGATGGCAACCGGCTTGATAATAAAGCGGATTTGCTGATCTGTAACTTCTTTTAAATAGCCTTTCGCCCGGCGGTTTTCCTCGAAAAGCTGGAAAAGTTTAGCTTCCAGTCCATAATAATCGTTGGCAACGTCATCCTTGATGATATAAATATTATATTCTCTCACAAGGGTCAACTCCCAATTTCAGACCTGTCTTCGTTCCATTATAACGGACAAGCCTCAAAAGGATTGTCAGATTACGAGATAAACATTGACTAATTTTGTCGGCAACAAAAACATTCCGCTTTCATAACCGTAAAGAAAACCGGTTCCATCATGCCGGCGGGTATACAAGAAGACACCATCCCCAGAAAGGGGTACTGGTGTCTGTCTCGCTGTTTATTTTTCCAGCAGCTGTTTAAATTGTGCAACAACATTATCCACGGTAAAGCCGTATTCCGCAAGAATTTTTTCTCCAGGGGCAGATGCGCCGAACCGATCGATTGCAAGGACGCTTCCGTGGTCTCCCGTATAGCGCTCCCAGCCGAGCGGAGCAGCCATTTCAATTCCTAATCGCACCTTGACATCCGATGGCAGAACGGATTCCTTGTATTCCGCTGACTGCTTTTCAAACCGATCCCAGCTCGGCATACTGACAACCGAGACGTAAATGCCTTCCTTTTCAAGGGCTTTTTGCGCCTCGACAGCCAAATGTACCTCCGAACCCGTTGCCAGCAAAATACCGTTTAAGATGCCGCTCGCTTCTGAAATGACATAAGCACCTTTTTTGACACCTTCATACGCCTTTTCACTTGTACCTGGCAGCGTCGGTAAGCCTTGGCGGGTCAGGACAAGGGCAGTAGGCTCGTTCGTGCTTTCCAGCGCCAGCTTCCAGGCAGCTGTCGCTTCGTTGCCGTCTCCAGGACGAATGACAGACAGGCCAGGCATGGCGCGCAACGATGGAAGCTGTTCAACCGGCTCATGCGTCGGGCCGTCTTCTCCGACAGCAATGCTGTCATGGGTGAACACATAAGTGACCGGCAGACCCATGAGAGCAGAGAGACGAACAGCCGGGCGCAAGTAATCAGAGAAGACAAAGAAAGTAGCTACATATGGCTTTAAGCCGCCGTGAAGCGCCAACCCGTTCCCTGCGGCTGCCATGGCAAATTCGCGTACGCCGAACCAGACATTCCGACCGCCGTAATTGTTGCGGGAAAAATCAGCTTCTCCTTTCAGCATCGTATTGTTGGACGAAGCCAAGTCTGCTGAGCCGCCAAAAATGTATGGAATGTTTTTCGCCAGCGCATTTAACGCTTCGCCGCCCGATTGCCTTGTGGCAAGCTTACTGCCCGCTTCATAGACAGGCGCACCAGCGTCCCAGTCTTGCGGAAGCTCCCCTTTTAATGAAGAGGTAAGCTGATCCGCGAGCTCCGGATAGGCTGCTTTGTAAGCTTCGAACGTTTTATTCCAGGCCGCTTCCTTCGCTGCCGCTTCTTCAGCAAGCGCTCGATAGTGCGCGGCTACTTCTTCCGGCACATGGAAGTCTTGCTCAAACGTCCATTGATAAGCTTCCTTCGTCATTTTTGCCTCTTCCGCACCGAGTGGTTTTCCATGGGATTCGTTGCTGCCGCTACGGTTTGGCGAGCCGTATCCGATAACTGTTTTCACTTCGATTAACGTCGGCCGTTCATCCGCCTGCGCCGCTTCAAGCGCATGGGAGACTTCCGCGACATCATTGCCGTCTTCCACTCGGATAACTTGCCAGCCGTATGCTTTGAAACGGTCTTCAACGCTTTCTGAAAACGACTGATTCAGGTCGCCGTCAAGAGAAATGTCGTTGGAATCATACAATACAATCAGCCGGCCGAGCTTCAAGTGCCCAGCGAGCGATGCCGCTTCCGCTGAAACACCCTCCATTAAATCGCCGTCACCGCAAATACTGTATGTATGATGATCGACAATGTTAAAATTGTCTTTGTTGTAGACAGCCGCCAAATGACGCTCCGCCATCGCCATCCCCACCGCCATGGCCACACCTTGCCCAAGCGGTCCGGTTGTGGCATCCACCCCGGGAGTATGTCCGTATTCAGGGTGGCCCGGCGTTTTACTTCCCCATTGACGGAAGTTTTTCAAATCATCCATTGAAACATCATATCCATGTAAATGTAATAAACTGTATAAGAGCATGGAACCATGTCCGGCGGAAAGAACAAAGCGGTCACGGTTAAACCACTCGGGGTTTTTCGGGTTATGATTCATGTGCTTGGCAAACAAGGTATAAGCCATCGGCGCGGCACCCATTGGCATGCCCGGGTGTCCGGAATTAGCCTTTTCGACGCCATCGATGGACAGCGTCCGGATTGTATTAATGGATAATTGATCGATATTACCAACCATTCTTTACAACATCCTCTCTTTTCTTATATGAAATCTTCTTTTAAAAATAATGTCGTATTCTTTTTTTATCATATACTTTCTTTCCTGTTAAAACAACCGTTTGCTGTTTTGTTTCATTAAGACATCACATATAAACGAATCTAGTGAATAAACGGCGGTTTTCGTTTTTCGCGTTTCAACTTTTCCGGAGTAACATCATTGCCTTCTTCATCCACCACTTTAATGGATTTAAGCTGGTTTTTAAATGAACGGCGGATATTTTTGATATACTCTTCCCTCAAGTCCCTTTGCTCTTTCTGTTCTTTTAAGGACAGCCCTTCTTTTTTCGCCTTGGCTGCCAGTTCGTTTATCCGCTGGATTTTTTCTTTGTTTAGCATCGATAAAACCTCCGTAACGTTTGTGGGTAAAAAAATATGTCCAAAACTCCCGCCGTTTATCAACTGATACATAGCCGCCGGAGCTTTTATGCAAGTAAATGAACGAATATCAGCAACGATTATTCGCAATCGATACCTTTTGATTAATACATCGTACAAAACTACAGGATGTTTTTCAAGGAAAGCCACCAGACATAAAGCAAGCAGCAGGCCAAACATGAGTTTGTCCTGCTGCTTGCTTTAAAATCATTACAACCAAAGGTGCTCTTCTTTTGAGATTCCCCGTTGTTCAAACACCTACTATATTATTATTTTCCTCATTGCATCGGCTCGTTGACGGCTTCCTGATAACGGCGGTGGACGGTCGCTTTTGAAATCGAATATCCTAAGCCCCGCAGCGTAACAGCCACTTCGTGAAAGGTTAATCCGTTATTTCTCAGGCGAACAATTTCTTCCGCCGGGACGTCTATTTTTGCTCGCCCGCCGCCACGGTTTGCTCCGTGCAGATTTTTTTCCGGCCGATAGCCGTTTTTCATCGCTTTTATCATCCCCCGCTTAATCTTCGCATTATGCAGTTTCCGCTGGTATTCTTCCACGATGGCGATAATATCCAGAACCATCGAATCCGTTTCTGTCAAAACAAGCTCTCCTTGGTCCACTAAAGTAAAAATCTTGACGTTCATTTTTTTGATTTGATGCAACAGCGCAATTTTGGCGTTACCGCGGCCAAGACGGGTGTCATCCTGGATAAGTAAACAATCGATATGATCCGTCCTCATCCGTTCAAGCACTTCCAATATTCCGGGCCTGTCCACTTCATAACCGCTGGCTGTTTCTTCCACAAGATGGATGACATTCACCTGCAAGTCTTTTGCCGCCTGTAAAAGCTCTTCCTTCTGCCGAGTCAACGAATCAGCTTGCGTTGCTTTATTCGTGCTTACCCTTGTATATATCATACCTTTCATTCCTGAACAAACGCCTCCAACTGCATCGGCACAAGCAGTTCCTGCCCCGGATAAATCGTTCCCGTCTCCAGTTCATTTTTCTTCATCATCCAATGCACGATTTGTTCGATAGTCATCTCGCTTTCCCCGCTGTGCATGGAAGCGATTGTCCACAGGGATTCTCCTTCGGTTACGGTCCATGTTTTTTCTAGATGAGGTTCTATTTCATCCGGCTCCTTTGCCGTCGTATTAGTCCATAAAAATAACAATAACGAAATAATGAGAAGCAATATAGAACAATCCATTCTTTTTTTTACCATTTTTACTAAAGGATGAACCAGAAGTCCGTTAAACATTGCCGAAGGATTTTTTCGCTGTTTTGCCCCTCCGCCGCTTAAGTGCGCCTGATGTACACTCCGTTGCTCGAAACCGCGCCTCAAACTTCCAGTCCCTGTCTGTTCTCCCTTTTGAATATCCACTGTTAAATTCATTATCGATCACCTCAAAACGGAATGTATGTTCGTATACAATATAACAGGAACAAACGTTTGTGTCAAGGGTGGAAATAGAACGAATGTTTGCATAGAAATAATATACATGGTATAATGTTCCTAGCAATTAACCGAATGGATTCTTTTCCTACAATGAAGTCATTTCATATTTTATTCAAGAGCGCGTGCAAAAAAAGCAATGGTTCCGCTCGATGCGTCGACTGTGAGAAACCCCCTCACAATCGCCTTGAAAAGAATGCATCGGCATCACTCATTGCTTCGTATTTGTTCAATAAAGATAAAAAGCGATCTTTTTGAACAAATACTTGAAGACTACCTAAAAAAGAGGTGCTAATATGACAAAGCTTTCGAAACGGCAGCAGGACATCCTAGATTACATTAAAAAAAAGGTAAAGGAAAAGGGCTATCCACCGTCCGTCCGTGAAATCGGCGAAGCTGTCGGACTTGCTTCAAGCTCCACCGTACACGGCCACTTATCCAGGCTGGAAAAAAAGGGGTATATCCGCCGCGATCCAACAAAGCCGCGGGCGATTGAAATTATCGGCATGAACGAGGACCCGCAGAAAATTTCCGAAACGCCGTCTGTGTACGTTCCGATTGTCGGCAAAGTCACAGCCGGGGAGCCGATAACGGCAATTGAAAATGTGCAGGACTACCTTCCGCTGCCCGCCAGCTTCGTTCATGACGAAAATTCCTTTATTTTGGAAATTCAAGGAGATTCGATGATTGAAGCAGGAATCTTCGACGGCGACTATGTTGTTGTTCGGCCGCAGCAGAGTGCGGACAACGGCGATATTGTGGTGGCGATGACCGAGGAGGACGAAGCGACGGTAAAGCGTTTCTTTAAAGAAAAGGACCATATCCGGCTTCAACCTGAAAACGCCACGCTAGAACCGATTTTGTTAAAAAATGTTCACATTTTAGGAAAAGTAATTGGGGTATTCCGCACCATCCATTAATTAAAGCGGATATGGACGCCCAGTCGCATAACGATGATTTCATACACACCCGAATGCAGTTACCGGTTCGTGTGTGTTTTTTCATCGCCGTTAACAAAGGACAACCTTTTGCCTTGACGACCAGGTTATTTTGAAGTCGGGAAGCCGGAGGAGCACCATCATCATCTATTTTTCAAACGATGCACACTACCGACATCCCCTCCATACCATTAGCCGGTCATTTTTCCGTCAGCGCTCCTCTCCCAATAAAACAGCTTCCGTGCTTTCTCCCGGGGGCACGATCGGAAATACATTTTCTTCCTCATTGACATTAAACTCCAGAAGCGCCGGCCCCTCCAGTGCCAGGCCATGCTGTAATATCCTTCTTGCTTCAAGATAATCATCCGCCCTGTAACTGGGAATGCCGTATGCCTCCGCCAGCTTCAGATAGTCCGGGGAGGAGATTTTGACACTGGAGTACCGCCGGTTGTAAAAAAGCTCCTGCCACTGACGAACCATCCCTAAGTAGCCGTTATTCATGATGATGATCTTCACCGGCAGCTGATAACGGACGATGGTGTGAAGCTCCTGAATATTCATTTGAAAGCCGCCGTCGCCGCAAATACAGATCACGCGCCTCCCCTCACCGCCAAGTGTTGCACCGATTGCCGCCGGCAAACCGTATCCCATCGTGCCAAGGCCGCCAGAAGTAAGAAAGGTTCTAGGCTGCCGGAAAGAATAGTTCAGCGCGGTCCAAATTTGATGCTGCCCAACATCCGTCGCAACAATCGCATCATCTGGGGTGAATTCACTGATGATTCGGATGATATCCTGCGGCTTTAATATGCTTTTTGAGCGATTGTATTGCGGGGAAGTTTTCGTCCATGTTAACGCTTCTTCCACCCATTGGTTCGTATCCCCCGGCTCAGCCAGCTTATTTATTTCCGTTAAAAATTCCGATACATCCCCGGCAACTGGTATATCCACTGCGATGATTTTGTTGATTTCGGAAGGATCGATTTCCACATGAATTTTTAGCGAATTTGGCGAAAAAGCTTGTATTTTTCCAGTCACCCGGTCGCTAAAGCGCATCCCGAGAATCACTAGGACATCGGCGCGGTGAATCGCTCTATTGGCCGCAACTGTTCCGTGCATTCCGGCCATGCCGAGATGAAGCGCGTGGTCGGAAGGAAAGGCCCCCAGTCCCATTAAGGTGCTGACAACAGGGATGTTCATTTTTTCGACAAACTCCCGTAAATCTGCCGTCGATCCAGAAGAAATGAGCCCACCCCCAGTGAGTATAACCGGCTTTTTAGCCGCCTTCAGCACATCTGCCACCGCACGGATGACTTTATCTGGAATGCTTCTTTTTCGTAAATCTTCCTTCACCCGCGCAGACTTCGCTTCCCGGGCAGAACAGGAAGCGGTCAGCACATGATTGGACAGAAACACAACCGCCGGTCCAGGTCTGCCTTCCGTTGCAACACGAAACGCTGCTTGAACCGCAGTCACCAGTTCCGACACTTTCGTGACAGAAAAAGTATGCTTTGTTACCGGCATGGTAATCCCGCCAATATCCACGTTTTCGTCGGAAAGGCCGGACTGGGTGCACATTTTGCCTGCCACAATCACAACAACTAGGGGAACAGAGTCCATATATGCAGTTGCCAAGCCGGTAATCGCGTTCGTTACACCTTGTCCGGAGGCAATTACCGCAACCCCCGTCTTTCCCGTTACTCTCGCATAACCATCCGCTGCATGAATCGTTGCTTGTTCATGTATCGTATGCACGGTTTTTTGTCGTTTAGCTAACATTTCCAGCAATGGAAGCAGCTCCACTCTCGGCTGACTGACAAAAACGGCAGCTTCTTCTGCTGAAAACGTCTTATCTAAAAGCTCTGCACCTGACATCGGCTTTTCCGAATCGTTAACAAAATACAAAATAAACACCGTCCTAATATCGAATTTTTAACGAATTTGAATGTTCTTATATTTTAATTTTTTCACAGGATTGTGTATGTGATTTTTGTCATAAAAAATGTCGTCTTCTCAAATTCTTTTCAGCCAAAGGCTTTTTGAAAGGTAGGCAGGCGATCGTGACGTACGTCACCGCCCTTCGCTTGTTTCCGTGATACGATTCCTTTAATTCTTTCAGTCTGAAAATCAACAATTGCGATGGAGGCAGATACGTATGAGTGAAATCATCAACAATCGGGAAGTGAACACAAAAGAAAAGACTGACAGACGTCACATCTTAAAACAGATTTTAAGGGAACTTCACGCGGGAGTGGAGAAAGAGGAAATTAAAAAACGGTATGAAGGAACATTAGAAAAGATAACGGTCAGCGAGCTCTCGCAGACGGAGCATGAACTGATGGCGGAAGCAGGGATTCCCGCGGAACAAGTCCGCCGATTTTGTTCGCTCCATACCGAGTTTTTCCGCGATACATTCGGCATTGCCTCCCACGAGACAAAGCCGCAATTTCAGCCTGGTCATCCTGTGCACACCTTTATTTTGGAAAACAAAGCTATCGATGAGTTGATTCAAGCTAAGGTGAAGGTTTACCGGAGTCAATTGGCAGTCGATCCGTCTGCAGAAAATGCGAAAAAGCTCGTCAGCGCCCTGACGGCATTGCTGGAAGTTGATAAACACTACAGCCGGAAAGAAAATCTGCTGTTTCCTTTCCTTGAAAAATACGGCATTTTCGGGCCGTCCAACATGATGTGGCGCTTGGATGATCTCATTCGCGCAGCCATTAAAGAAGTATGTCAGCAGTTGCAGCAAGCAGATTGGAAAAAAGAACAGCTCCTTGCTTCGCTGCAAGATATTATCGACGAATGTTCAAAAATGATTTACCGTGAAGAAAATATTTTATTCCCAATGGCCTTGGAGAAGCTTTCAGAAGATGACTGGATGAAAATCAAGGAAGAAGAAGCAGTTATCGGCTATACGCTCATCGAGCCGCCGGCAGTTTGGCAGCCGGAACGAAAGGAATTAACCGCTCAAGGCGGCATTCGTGACGGCGTCATCCAGTTGGAAACAGGGGTGCTGACAGTGGAGCAGCTGGAGCAGATGATGAACCATCTGCCCGTCGACATTACCTTCATTGATGAAAACGATGTTGTCCGCTATTTTTCCCACGGAAAAGAACGGATTTTTCACCGGACGAAAACAGTCATCGGCCGCACTGTACAAAACTGTCACCCGCCGCATAGTGTGCATATTGTCGAACAGCTCCTTGCCGACTTTAAAGCTGGAAAAAAAGACGTGGAGGATTTTTGGATTCCCTTCAAGGAAAAATTCGTGCTCATTCGCTATTTTGCCGTACGTGACGCAAACGGAACATACAAAGGAACGCTGGAATTTACCCAAAACATTGAACCGATTCAAAACATCACCGGTGAAAAGCGGTTGATGTCCTAGTATCAGCACATCCCTGACCTGCTCAGCAAATTTCTAACTGCTCCCCTCTGGATAAACGTCATCAATGAGGGGAGCGGTTCTGTGGAACCGACACGCAGATTGCAAATGTCACATTTTTCATGCATGATTGCCGGGGGGTGTCCTCAGCGTTATTAACGCTACTTGCCTCGCATTTCACTCCAGATAAGATGCGTTGTTTTATCAGCTATTCAGAAACAGCAGCTGAAGTATCGTGTGGTTACATTTTTTTCGAAACTTTTTCCACTCTTTCTCTGCTTTTCACTGCTCCCAATACTGTACCTGGAGCCGGTTCCAATCCATCTCCGGTAAAAGTATGACTGATTTTTTCCTGCATTCTTTTTCCTTCCATTAATGCCGAGATTAATGATGGGGCATCCGTACTCGTCATTTCCTTGTACCAATGCCCTTCAGGATAAACTAACAGCACGCATTTGTCTTGACAGCGGCCATTGCAGAGCGTTCTTGTTGTGTGTATGACACGATCTAATTCCCGTTCTGTAATCTCCTTGCGAATTGCTTGTGTCAATTCCTCCGCCCCCTGCTGCTTACAGCTGCTTCCATTGCAGATAAGCAAGTGATAACGGGTCTCTGTGAGATTCCATGTAGCCATTTGTTTTCCTCCATCTATTCATCATTTCATTTATCTCTTCAAGCTGAAGTACACTTTTCAAACTGTTCCTGAAACCAGCTTTCGTCTAAGCCCTTCCCAATCACAACCATTTGACTTATCCGTTTTTCTTCGGGATTCCAGTATCGGTCGACATTGCTGGCAACTAACATATGTACACCTTGAAATACCACCCGTCTGTCGGAATTCTCAATATTTAATATCCCTTTATACCGGTACATACTGGGGCCGAGTATTGTAATAACAGCATCCAGCCATAATTCTACTTTCTTCAGATTCATCGGATTTTCCGCACGCAACACAATCGCTTTTATTTGATCATCATGGTGATGATGATCCTCGTCAAGAAAGTCAGGAGCGATTTTCAGCTTTTCATCGACCTGGAAAGAATACTGATCGAAAATGGTATCAAGCTCCACTTTCCCATAGTTGCTATATTTCAACGTGGCTGTAGGATTGATTCTTTTTAATCTTGCTTCCAGTTTTCTTAGCTGCACTTCATCCATTAAATCTATTTTATTCAGCAGAAGGATGTCGGCAAAAGCAACTTGCTCCTGTGCTTCGTGAAAGTCGTCAAGCTGTTGATACGCATGATAACTGTCTACAACGGTAACGATGGAATCCAATTGGAAATGTTCCGCAATTATCGGATCAACAAAGAAGGTTTGCGCCACCGGACCGGGATCTGCAAAGCCAGTAGTTTCGATAACCACCCTCTCAAACTCCAGCTTATCCTCCGCGCTTCTTTTCCTCATTAATTCATGGAGAATGCGAATTAAATCTCCCCGCACCGTACAACAAATACAACCATTGTTCATCTCGAATATTTCTTCTTCCGCTCCAACAACTAATTGATGATCAATCCCCGCCTCTCCGAATTCATTGACAATGACAGCTATTTTTTTACCGTGATTTTCTGTCAATATATCGTTTAATAACGTTGTTTTGCCTGCTCCTAAAAAGCCTGTCAATACCGTAACTGGTACTCTATGTCTTCTATCCACTGTTCGTCCCTCCATTGGTATGACGATACTACAAGCGTCATCGCGTCGTTGATTCCCCCCTAGTTAAATCGTAATCGTTACGATTAAATATTAGTATAAACGATATATGCCATAAGAGCAAACACATAACATCCACTGCGCTGATGGTGAAGCGGGAATAAATAACCGATTTCTACATCCTGCAATGCTAGCAAATAGCCACTATAAAAAAGGTGGTGTCTCCAAAGGGTGTTTTTTCCCTTTGGAGACACCACCGAAGCAAGGAGCGAAGCCACTGCCCTGATATTTTTTCCCATCGTTTTGGCTTTTGATACAGCCTCCAAAAAAGCCCACATTGCCCACCAACAGCAATAAGGGCTTCATGTCATTGATTTTTAGCGCCCTGCCGCTGAAAAATCGCTTCGCTCGCTGACTGTACTTTTTTTCGCAAGCCTGGAAGATCTTCGTACAATAGTTGTCCATTTCTTTTCAGCGGCCGTCCGGCAATAAAGACAGAGTCAATATTTTCCGGACGCGCGCTTTGAACAATAGCGCCTACCGGTTCATTATTCAACGGAAACATGTTGAACGACGATGTGTCAATGAACAGAAGATCCGCTTCTTTTCCCACCGCGATGGTTCCGATTTTATGATCAAGCTTGAGCGCTTTCGCTCCGTTACACGTTGCAAACGTCAGTACATCGGTTGCGGTAATCCCCAGTTGCTCCGGCATTTCTCCTTTGTCGAGCCGCTGTTCATTTTGCCATGCCCGCTCAGCTTGAAGGGCAAATTTCATTTGAGAAAACATATCTCCGGCGGTAGCAACTACCACGTCGACACCAAGCGTAACAAGGCCGTCATACTTGTGCAGCCGACCGGTTGCTGGGTACCCGTGTCCCATCATCATTTCGATCTCCGGGGTCACTGACAGAGATGCGCCGCTCTCAGCGATATATTTATATTCATCAGGCTGAATCCGGTTGACATGGACAAGGTTTAGATCGGTGTTCAGCATTTCGGCTTCATGTAGACGGGTGATCGAACGGTCATGTGGACCCCATGTGCCGAACCCGATGTGCATGGATGCAATACCAGCAAGCTCCCTGGCTAATCGGATGTCGTCAAGTGCTGTCTCCCATGAACTGAATTCCGGGCCGCGAATCGCCAATGCCATTGTCAACAATTGATCATCGCTTTGAAAATACTGTTTTTTAATTCGTCTTGCATCGCTCGGATGTCTGATTTCACTGTCACGGGACCAGTACGTTTCATACCCCGGCGTCCCGTGGGCGAAAACAGCACGGATGCCGGCGGTCTGAAGCCCGTTGATGGCTGCATCCGCATGTTCAGGTGTCTCCAACATCGACCAGTCCAGTACGGTCGTCACCCCGGCATCAACAGCTTCCAGCGCCCCCCAGAGATTGGCGAGATGATAGTCTTCAGGTGTAAGCATCGAACCAAGGTTTCCATAATACAAGTTGTCTAAATAGGTGAGTAGCGTCCAATCCGCCCCGATGTGACGCAGGAGTGATTCCCATACATGGCGATGGGTATCGACGAAGCCGGGGATAATGATTTTTCCTGCGGCGTTGATACATTCTGTGTCCTGAGCCGCTTCCAGATTTGGTTGGATGTCCCTTATCCACTTGTCCACTATGAAAATATCTTTTCGCTGTAACTGATGACGGCTTTCACTATTAGTATCCAACACATATCCATTCTTGATTAGCAGTTTTTTCATACGGGAAACCTCCTAAAAAATTTACTTTCGACTCGGAACATCGATACAGCAGTCGGCATAAACAAATGCTTTAAGTGCTTCAAGAATCGTTTTTGACCACCTTCTTCATCTTTTCTGTAAACCTACGGTGTCCTTTTCTCTATACCCGTTCTTGACTAAAATATTCCGTTTTATCCTTTTTTAGTTGGAAATAACGCAATATAAATTGATATTACTGAAAATCCCCCCTTTAAACCAATGGTATCAAGGGGGGATTTATTCTACTCTCTTTCCAAAGGAAGAACTGCCAGCAATATACGATATACAGAAAAAATAATCTGCAATATAACAAACTTTAGAAATTACTGATTCATTACTTTCCCTTTAACTTTTTAACTGCTGTTTTTCTCAGGTCATCTACACATTGGTTTTCACTTTAGTTTCATCCAGCAACTCCTTAATATCACCAAATGTAACGAACGTTTTATTTTTCGCATCATACAGTTTGTAACGCAATGATTTAAGGCTCGACTTAAGGTTTATCGTAGTCGCTTGTTGCAGCGGCGGAACAGCTTTATGCGCTTTTTCCAAATTGTAGTTCGGCACTCTCGGATTCAGATGATGTACATGATGGAAACCAATATTGCCAGTGATCCACTGCAGCACTTTTGGGAGCCGGTAATAGGAACTCCCTTCCACAGCAGCTTTAACATAGTCCCAATTACCTTCTGCTTCAAAATAGGAATCTTCAAATGTGTGCTGAATGTAAAACAGCCATATGCCAAGCGCGCCAGCAGTAAACATCGTTGTTCCCTGAATGATCAGAAATGCCTGCCAACCAATGGCCCAGATTAATAATGAATAGATAATAATGATCGAAATGTTAATTAAATATGTGTTATTCCGTTCTTTCTTGTGTGCATCTTTGCGGTTAAGACGGCTGGAGATCAAAACAAGGTATAGTGGTCCCAAACCAAACATGATGAAAGGATTGCGGTACATGCGATACTTTAAACGTTCCCATCTCGACGCTTTTACAAATTCTTCAATCGTCATAATCCAAATATCACCGACACCACGCTTATCCAGATTTCCACTCGAAGCATGGTGAATCGAGTGTTCACGCTTCCACTTTTCAAATGTAAACAACGTCAAAATGCCAGTGATCGTCCCAACAATTTCGTTGGCTTTTTTGTTTTTGAAAAATGATCCGTGAGTGCAATCATGGAAGATGATAAAAATGCGGACTACAAAGCCGGCTGCGATAACGGATAGCCCAACCGTCAACCAAACTGATACATTTAGCGCCTGATATGCCAGGAACCAAAATAAAATAAAGGGTGATATTGTATTTATTAGCTGTCTTATACTTGCTCTTACATCAGTGTTTTCAAATGGAGTTACCCAACGACGCAACTGCGTTATTTTTTCTCTGCTCATGCCTCTCCTACTCCTTTTTTAACCTAGGTTTATTATTTTTCTCGTAAGGGCATACGATATCTCATCAATTGCTTGATATGTTTTACAAGTTTCCATCTCTAAATACATAGGGAGGGCAAAACAACCCAATTGTCCACGAAGCATATCAATTTCCAGTAAGGAACTTTACCTATAATTATTCTATTTGACAGAGTAATTGTACTTTAAATTACTCTGTCTGTCAAAGTAATTAATTCGGAATTACTTATTTATCACATAACAAAATGGGATAAATAGGATTTCAGGAATAGGATGCTTATACGCCTGTCATCAGTCCGACAGAATAAAAAGCGCTCCTACCAACTACTTTTTTGAAATATGAAGGCGTTGCTCATCCAGCTGCAGAAAGATGATTTCTAATTATTTCCACTTCCTCCTTGGTTTCATTCAGTAATTCCTTGATATCAACAAATGTGAAAAAAGTTTTATTTTTCACATTATGCAGTTTGTAAAACGCCAAAATGCCGGTGATCGTCCCAACAAATTCGTTGGCTTTTTTGTTATTGAAAGTTATTGTAATTTACGAAGAAGCAAGAGACGGCAAAGTTTACAGATACGAAGATTTATTAGTGATTGTTCAAAAAGCACATTCAGCGACAAGATGTCATCATCGCCGGGTCGTCGGGACTCAAGTTACAACCGACGTCCACTCATAATTTTAGGAATATTTTGGTGATCTTTTGGTCACAGCTTATTTACCGGCTATTAACACATCCCCTTGACCATTAATAACAAAAACCCTCAATACCAATGGTATCAAGGGTTCACGCTGATTAATAAACCGACATATACTGCTCTCTTTCCCAAGGGTGAACTTGGGTGCGGAACATATCCCATTCGATTTCTTTTGCTTCGATGAAATGTTCCAGAACATGCTCGCCGAGAGAGTTCGTAATAATTTCATTTTTCTTCAGTTCTTCCAGAGAGTCCTTTAATGTAGCAGGTAAGGCTTTAATGCCTTCCGCTTCACGTTCCGCTTCATCCATCACATAAATGTTGCGGTCTGTTGCCGGAGGCGGAGCAATTTTGTTGCGAATACCGTCCAACCCTGCAGAAAGCATCGCTGCCATTGCTAAGTATGGATTTGCGGACGGGTCCGGACTACGAACTTCAATGCGCGTGCTCAGTCCTCTAGAAGAAGGAATTCGGACAAGCGGCGAGCGGTTTCGCATTGACCAAGCAACATAGCATGGCGCCTCATATCCCGGTACTAAACGCTTATAAGAGTTGACCGTCGGGTTGGTGATCGCTGTAAACGCCGGCGCATGCTTCAAAATTCCTCCCAGGAATTGCATTGCCGTTTCGCTCAATTGACCCGGAGCATCTGGATCAAAGAAAGCATTCTCCTTTTCACTGGTGAACAGCGACATATTAGCGTGCATTCCGCTTCCGTTTACACCGAACAGCGGTTTCGGCATGAAAGTTGCGTGCAAACCGTGCTGTCTGGCAATGGTTTTAACAACGAGCTTAAACGTTTGGATGTTGTCGCAGGTTGTAACCGCATCAGCGTACTTAAAATCGATTTCGTGCTGTCCCGGAGCAACCTCGTGGTGCGATGCTTCAATCTCAAAGCCCATGTCTTCCAATTCCAGCACGATATCGCGGCGACAGTTTTCGCCTAAATCTGTCGGTGCTAAATCAAAATAACCGCCTTTATCGTTTAGCTCAAGCGTCGGCTCGCCTTGTTCATCCACTTTGAAGAGGAAGAATTCCGGCTCAGGTCCGATATTAAAGCTTGTGAAGCCAAGCTCTTTCGCTTCTGCCAGCACTTTTTTAAGCGCTCCGCGCGGATCTCCGGCAAACGGTGTTCCATCCGGATTGTAGACGTCACAAATCAGGCGGGCCACTTTGCCTTTTTCCGGTGTCCAAGGGAAGATTACCCATGTATCTAAATCAGGATATAAGTACATATCCGACTCTTCAATTCTCACAAAGCCTTCGATGGAAGATCCATCAAACATCATCATGTTATCAAGCGCTTTAGGTAATTGATCAACAGGGATCTCAACGTTTTTAATTACGCCAAGCAGATCTGTAAATTGTAGCCGAATAAATCGTACGTTCTCTTCCTTTGCCATCGATAAAATATCATCTTTTGAGTATTTGCTCATGTTCCTTCTTCCTCCCTTTAAATATCATTTGCATTGAAGCAAAGGAATGTGTGCCATCTTTACTCCAATATGTAGCAAAATGAATTGTTGCATGGAACGCTTCATTCATTTTCTTTACGTTGAGTCTATCTTAACGGATTATATAACGGCTGTGTTAAAAGATGTTAGATAATCTGACATGGTAATTTTTCTGACATAACTTCCCGCTGTTTTCTCTTTTTGTATGTCAGCATTCATTTTCTTTCGTCTGTTTAGTCAGCTTTGTCGCTATTGCCCGTTCATTAAGCAGCAATCAACCATTTGTTAGGAGCACAGTGGATTTCACGACGAAAATTCTTGTTGATTGATTCATTGCAGCTGCAGCAGTCCTTGTTCTGCCAGCGAACAGACAGCGTCGACGACACCGATCCTGACATGCTCATATGTCAGGCCTCCTTGAACATAGGCCGTATACGGTGGACGAATCGGGCCATCCGCCGTCAATTCAATGCTCGCTCCTTGAATGAATGTTCCGGCAGCCATAATGACTTGATCTTCGTAACCAGGCATGTCACTCGGCTGCGGCTTCACATGCGCATCGACGGGAGAGGCAGCCTGAATCGCCTGGCAAAAGGCAATCATCATTTCCTTAGACGGGAAGGAAACAGATTGTATGAGATCCGTCCGCAATACATCCCACTTTGGCGATGTCGTCATTCCTAGCTCCTCCAGAAATTTTGCCGTAAACATTGCTCCTTTGACCGCCTGATTGACAACATGCGGTGCTAAAAAGAAGCCTTGAAACATTTCCAGCAGGCTGTTTAGCGTTGCTCCCCCTTTCCTTCCGATCCCCGGCGCGGTGAGGCGGGACGCACAAGCGTCAAGATACAGCTTGTTTCCGACAAGATAGCCACCGGTTCTGACAATCCCACCCCCGGGGTTTTTGATAAGAGATCCGGCAACAATATCCGCTCCCACATCACAAGGCTCGGTAAGCTCCACAAATTCACCGTAGCAATTATCGACGAAAACGATCAACTCCGGGTTGATTTCCTTTATGCATTTCACCATTTCGCCGATTTCGGCAACGGTAAACGACGGCCGGTTATCGTATCCTTTCGACCGCTGGATACCGATAACCTTCGTATTGGCATGAATTCTCGCCTGCACCGCTCCGAAATCGACGGCATCGCTTTTTAACGGCACGTACTGATAGGTGATTCCATAATCTCGAAGCGAGCCGGACATCTCTCCACGGATGCCGATGACTTCTTCCAACGTGTCGTAAGGCTTTCCTGTAATATACAGCAGTTCATCACCCGGACGGAGCAACCCATACAGAGCAGTGCTGATGGCATGTGTTCCGGAAACCATTTGCGGCCGAACAATGGCTGCTTCACCGCCAAAAACCTGGGCGTAAATATTTTCCAGCGTCTCCCTGCCAATATCATCATAGCCGTAGCCCGTCGAGCCGTGGAAATGGTAGTCGGATACTTCATGATGACGGAAAGCCTGCAGCACCTTCCGCTGATTTTTTTCACTAATACGAGCCCGTTGCCGAAAAGCAGGCTGGAGCTCTTCCTCCACCTTGTCAGCAAGCCGTTGTATTTTTTCCGATGTTTCAAGATGACTCATTTTCTATCTCCTCTGATTTCCTCATTTGCAGTTCATGACATATCGCTGATTCAGCGGGGGCATAGCCCCGCACAGTATACCGTTCCCTCGCCTCGTCAAACTGCTGATCCAATTGGAGCGTTTCTTTTTGCAGCCGATGAAGCCACTTCCCTTCATCCGCATTCAAATGCACGACATAAGGAGAAAACATTTCTTCCATCAGCGAAGACACCTTTTCCTTAAGCTTGTCCAAATCTGCTGCCTCATTGGCACTGACAAGTATTGACGGCCCGTCGCCAACGGCAAAAAAATCATTTGTCAAAAGATCCCGTTTATTATAGACGGTCAGCATCGGGATTGTATCCGCTGATAATTCTTTCAGTAGCTGAAGAACTGTTTTTTCATGGTTCGGGTGATCCGGATTGGCAGCATCCACAACGTGAAGAATGAAATCGGACTCTTTCACTTCCTCCAGCGTGGAGCGAAAGGCGGCAATCAGCGTCGTCGGCAACTGTTGAATAAACCCGACGGTATCTGTTACAAGCACTTCAAAGCCCGACGGAAGCTTCAGCTTTTTCGTTGTCGGATCAAGGGTGGCAAACAGCTGATCTTCCATATATACTTCCGCCTGCGTCAGCTTGTTCAGCAACGTTGATTTCCCGGCATTCGTATAGCCGACGAGGGCAATTTGAAACGCCTGGTTTTTCTTGCGGCGATTTCGGTAACGTTCGCGATGAGACACGACTTGCTCCAGCTGCGCGCGGATGTCCGTCATGCGGTTGCGGATATGACGCTGATCAACTTCCAACTGGGTTTCACCCGGTCCTCTTGTTCCGATACCGCCGCCGAGGCGGGAAAGCATTTGTCCTTGCCCGCGCAATCGCGGTAGCAAATAATTTAGCTGAGCCAGCTCTACTTGCAGCTTCCCTTCTCTGGAGCGTGCCCTTCCGGCAAAAATATCGAGGATCAGCTGCGTGCGATCGATGATTTTCACATCAAGCCGCTGGGACAGATTGCGCAGCTGTGAAGGAGAGAGCTCATCGTTAAAAATCACGAGCTCCACTTCCTTTTGTTCCACAAGGTGCTCCAGTTCCTCCACTTTGCCGCGGCCGATATATGTGGCCCGGTCAGGCTGCTCCCGGTTCTGAATCACTTCCATGACCACCGCTCCGCCTGCTGTTTCCGTTAATGCCGCCAGCTCTTCCATCCGGTATTGAAAATCCTCTTCCGCCATTTGCGGCTGTTTTACTCCGACAAGAAGCACCCGTTCTTTTATTTGCTTCGTATTGTTCAATAAAATTCCTCCTATTCCGTTGATCTCGTATCTGAATGATAAAAAGCATTTGCCAGATCAATGCTTTTTATCGTCATTAAATCATCCCGCTCGTATTTCCCTTCCTCAAGCAAGCGCACCGCCTGAGAACGGATCGCCCGCTCCAGCAAATTCCGGATAAAACGCCCGTTGCTGAAATGCTCTTCCTGCTTTTCCTTGGTTAAGATTAAAAATTCCTTCAGCGTTTCTTCCGCACGGAGATCAAGTTGATATTCCCGCTCCTTTATCATTTTGCTCGCCATTTGCAACAGTTCAGCAACGGTATAATTCGGAAAGGTCACTTTTAAAGGAAATCGCGACGGCAGACCGGGATTCAATTTCAAAAAACGCTCCATCTCCTTCGGATAGCCGGCCAGAATTAACACAAAGGCATGCTGTTGATCCTCCATTGCTTTTACCAGCGTGTCGATCGCCTCTTTCCCAAAATCCTTTTCTCCTCCCCGTGCCAAGGAGTATGCTTCATCAACAAATAAAATACCGCCAAGCGATTTTTTCACGAGCTCTCTTGTTTTTTGCGCCGTATGGCCGATATATTCACCGACTAAATCCGCCCGTTCCGCTTCAATGAGGTGACCTTTTTCCAGCACGCCCATTTCTTTAAACAGTTTGGCTATGAGTCGTGCCACCGTCGTTTTTCCAGTACCGGGATTCCCTTTAAAAACCATATGCAGCACCTGTTTCCCGGTTTTTAATCCTTCATGCTCCCGCTTATGGTTCATATATAACCACGCATATATTTCCTTCATGAATTGCTTGATGTTTTGCAGCCCGACAAATGCATCCAATTCTTGCTGTATTTGTTTAAAAGCAGTGTGCTCCGGCTTTTGCAGCACGTCCGGATCTTGATGGGAGTGGAGCGCTTGCTGGTCGGCAGGCTTTTTCAGCACGACATTGATCTGCCCTCTTTTTTTCATTCTTGCTGCTTGTTTTTCCAACGAGGTCACCATCCTCTATTGTATAGTGGAATAATTCCATTCACAACTACTATACGCAGCAGCCGCGAACTCGTGACAAATGCCCAGCATTATCCATAAAGACGGAAGATCATGTATAATATTTACTATATTCATTCCCGGACATGCGTGGTGATCTAAATGCATTTTGAGAACGAAATTCAAAAGTTCAAGCTTTATTTACTGCTGGAAAAAAAGCAGCCCAGTACCATCAAAAGGTATACTTATGATGTTCAGTTGTACAAGGACTGGCTGAAAAATGATTCAGAAGCAACAGGGGTTCCCCATTGCTGGCCGTACATCAACGAGCTGCCCTCTTATTATTCATATTTACGCGGGTCGGGAAGTTATTCACCAAATACGATAAGAAGAATTCTCTCGGCACTGCGCAAATGGTTTCAATACATTCAGCAGCCTGATGCGGTATGCATTCTTGAGCACTATTTAAAAGAAACAAAAGTTTGCCGCACGCTTGATGATGTTTATCTTGCCCCAAATCAAATAAAACAGCTGTTCAACAGTCTCGCTTCCAACCGCGGGTTGACGGAAAAGCAAAAAAAATACCGCCACCTGATACGCGATCGGAATGAAGTTATTTTCCGCCTGATTCTTTTTTACGGGGTTACGATACAGGAGCTGACAACGCTCCACCTCAACCGGATTCACTTTGCCTCAAAGGAAGTGGAACTAACGGGAAGAAAAGGGAAATCCCGCATCCTGACGCTTCATGCCAACGATATAAAGAAAATGTATGCCTGCTATATGACCATACCTGAACCGGTTCGCCCTAACCGCTATGATGCTGTACCGTATTTTCTGGCCTTCAACTATCAACTGGGAACATATCGTGAAAATAAGGGGTTGTCGGAGGTTGCTGTTCAAAAGATGATCCGGCACGAGATTAAACGCGCCGGGCTTCCGAAGCATTTCACTGCGCAAGCGCTCCGGAAAACATATATTCTGCATCAGCTTACAAAAGGAAAAAAGAAAGAAACGTTACGCGATGAGTTGGCCTTTGAAACAACCCAGCCGCTGGATGAATTAGAAAAATGGGCTAAGGGGTTAAAATCACTTTAAGGGCAGCAACCTGCCCTGTCTTCACAAGTTTAGTTACAGCAGCAAGAAGAAAGGAGCCTTAAGACAATCACACCTGTCTTTAAGCTCCTTTCTTTTTTCAGCCAGGGTACGCCTCCTGAAATATGTCCTCCTAGAGGATGGTCAAATAGTCCGGGAAACAATGCCTGCGAATCTCATCGTTGCGTTGTCTCTCCGCTGCTCACGTACGATCCGTGTACGCTCCGCTGCTCGAGTCTGCCGCGCCTCGACCTTCTTGTCTTTGTTATGTCCTCCTTTTTGAACACATACCTATAGAGGATGGTCAAATAGTCCGGGAATCCTCCTATTTGATACCAAACTTCAGGTATCTGCTCAACTGTTGTCCTGATTTAACTGAACGTTTCGTTGTGCCGAAAATGTAGAAATGGCGTGCTTGTAAACAAGCTGCTGTTTCCCATCTGTATCTAATATCACGGTAAAGTTATCAAAGCTCTTTACATAACCCCTTAGTTGAAAACCGTTCACTAAGAAAACCGTCACCGGAATATTTTCTTTTCTTAGCTGATTCAAAAACTGGTCCTGAATATTTACTGGTTGCTGTTTCATCGTCACACAGGCCTCCCTCTTATCACATTATTATCTATATTCGCTGTTTAAAACAGCTTTCCTTCTATAAATTGATGAATTTCATGTGTGATTTTTTCACGTTCATTTGTCATATCAAACCAGGTTATGTCCATTTTATTTCGAAACCAGGTCAGTTGTCGTTTGGCATACCGTCTTGAATTTCTTTTCAAAAGCTCGATTGCCGCTTCCTTCGTCAGCTCTCCATCGAGGTATGAATAGATTTCTTTGTAACCGATTGCCTGAACGGATTGACAATTCCGTATCCCCCGGTGGTACAGAGAAGCTGCTTCCTCAATCAGTCCGTCGGCAATCATTTGGTCAACCCTAGCGTTGATTCGTTCATATAATTGTTCCCGCTCCATTGTCAAGCCGATGACCACCGTTTTATAAGGGGCGCTTTCCCGTTGCTCCGGCCGTTCTCCGATCGGCTGTCCTGTTTTATGGTAAACTTCCAACGCTCTTATTATCCGCCGAAGGTTGTTAGGATGCAGTTCCCGATAACTGACGGGATCAATTTCCTTGAGCCGCACATGAAGCGCAGCGTTCCCATGCTGCCTAGCAAACTCCTCGAGAGATTGCCGGTAGTCGGTATCCGCCTCCGAGGAAGAAAAATCATAATCGTAAATAACGGCATTCACATAAAGGCCTGTTCCGCCGACAATCAAGGGCAGCTTGCTTTTTTGATGAATTTCTTGGATGCATTTCTTCGCCCGCTCCTGAAATTCTGCTACTGAAAATGATTCCTCCGGGTCCTTTATATCGATGAGATGATGGGGAATACCGTCCATTTCAGCCGGCGTTACTTTTGCCGTGCCGATATCCATTCCCCGATACACCTGCATGGAGTCGCCGCTGATAATTTCCCCGTGAAAGGTCTTCGCCAGCGATATTCCCGCGGCTGTTTTTCCCACTGCGGTAGGACCGACAATGACAATCAGTTCGTTCATGAAGTCACCTTATCCTTTACATTTCTATTGTGCCAAAGTGATATGTCGCTGAAGGGCGAATCTGCACTTGAAAACCGAGCTCCTGAAATCGCCGACTGCGAAAATGGTCTTTCATGACAACCCGCTTTCTTGCTACCCGTGATGCTTCGCGAATCGTCTCGGAAGTTATCGGGACGTTCCTTGTCAGCGGACGCATGATGTCAAAGCCGTCGGAGCCTTGTATCGCCTCTTGAAACATCGGATCAAAATAAACAACGTCAACCGACTTCGATGGTGCTTCCCCCAGCCAACTGATGTGTGACATATTCATTACTTGTATCCGCCTCATAGCGCCGTCGATCGTTTCCACATTGCTATGATAGAATTGTAACCCTTTTTTGACAACATAAGCAAGTATTGGCGACATTTCGACGCCGATGACTTTCCCTTCGCTGCCGACAGCGAGGCTTGCCAGGATGGCATCGGAAGCAAGTCCAAGCGTACCATCAAGAAACCGGTCGCCACGTTCTAATTGACAGGCATCGATCATGGCATCTCTTTTCGCTGTTAACCATCGCTTCGCCCGGAGCATCGCGGCATTAGGATGAAAAAAGAAAGGAGGGGAATGCGGTACTGCATGGACAACAAAGCTGTCTTTGCCGATAATCATTATTCCGGCGTTATATTGCGCCATGATCGATGCTGCGGAACGCTTTTCCCGGCGGACATAAGGAACCGATAACTCCTCTGCTGTTGTCATCGCTTCTTTAATGATTTTCCCATTTGGGCGCGTCGATGTTGTCACGATAAATTCGGTCATGAAATCCCTTCTCTTCATTACAATCAGATGTTTTCATTACATACTAATTAATGATAATAATAACAACAATAATTATCAAGCTACAAAAATCATTTTCGCTCATGTTCATCAGCTTCTTTTCATTTTGTTTTAGATAAAAACACTCTCGGTGTTTAAGCGTGTTATGGTAAAATATTCTTTGTACAAAGTTTTGGCTCACTTAAGGGGAGTCGGCACTCATCCTCTTTGAATGAAATAGACTATAATAATGAAGTGGATCGTTAGTTTCATACCAATAGCTAATATCCTCTTTTTTATGCATAATGAAAAAAGAAAACAAATTAGGAACAGAGAATAAGCAACTAAAAAACAAGAGATAATGGCCTATGTATGGAGAGGTATATAAAAATTGTAGGAATTGAGAATAGCGTTCTTCTGATTGCTTCTTCTTTCAACGAACCTTTTGTTGAGAAAAAGCCGTTCCGTTTCTACTAAAATCTAAATGGAATACTCATAAAATACATTAAAAAGTGAGGGTGTACGATGATTGCGAAGACGGAAGAGGATGTTAATGGATTAAAACAAATTGGTGAAATTTGTGGAGCGATTCGAGATGAATTAGTCCAATGTACCAAACCTGGAATGACGACAAAAGAACTCGATGAAATTGCAGGAGAGATGTTTAAAAAAGCAGGCGCTCAATCTGCACCAAAAGGAGAATACGATTTCCCAGGATATACGTGTATTAGCATAAATGAAGAAGCAGCACACGGGATTCCAGGGGAACGGACCATTCAAGAAGGGGACCTTGTTAATATTGATGTTTCAGGTTCGAAAAACGGTTATTTCGCAGATACTGGAATTTCCATTGTCGTTGGGAAGGGAGACGAAATTTTACAGAAAATATGTGACGTTGCTAAAGAAGCATTCTACGCTGGACTTAAGAAGGCAAAACCTGGTTCAAAAAAAAGCGCGCTCGGAAAAGCTGCACACAATGTCGCAAAACAGCATGGCTTAACAGTCATAAAAAATCTCACTGGACACGGTGTTGGGCGCTCCATTCATGAAGCACCAGAACATATTTTCAATTACTACGCTCACTGGGATGACGAAATTTTAAAAGATGGTATGGTCATTGCCTTTGAACCTTTTATCTCTACATTTGAAGAGGAGGTTTTCCAATCCGAAGATGGCTGGACCTACCTAACCGCTGAAAGCTCTGTCGCTCAATACGAACATACGATTATTCTTACGAAGAAAGGGCCGATCATTACTACTTTGTAAGAGCACCAATACCACAATAGGCCGCGTTTGTTGAGCAACACAAGTAGAGAATCATCAAATTTTTTATAAAGCAAAACAGCGTCCGGAGCTCTGCAAATTGTCCTCAAGGAGAGTTTATGAGGACAAGATGATTTCTGAAGCACCGCTAAATCTCTTCAAGAAAGGCTTATGAGGAAAAATTAGAGTTAGAAGCGCTGTAGTAAGTACAGTCGTGCAACACAAAACTACAAAAATCCTCTGTAAAAAAATGATTCAAAAGCAGTTAGAGCTGACCAACTTGACTATTCATTGTGGAAAAAAATCGGTAAACCGCTCATAACCGTTGAAATATCAAGGATTATGAGCAGTTGATTATTACATCACCCGTTTAAACATCCGCTCCATTTCGTAGGTGGAGTAATGGATGATGACCGGTCGGCCGTGAGGACAGGTGTACGGCTCTTCGCACATCCGCAGCGTCTCCAGCAACGAGAACATTTCCTCTTTTGTTAAATAGCGGTTCGCCTTGATCGCCGCCTTGCACGACATTAATATCGCCGCGTCTTCCCGGAGCTTGGCAATGTCGATGGAAGGCTGCTCCTTTAATTGCTCAAGCATTTCCTCAATGACTTCCTGCTCCTGCCCTTTCGGAAACCAGGTCGGATGGGAGCGGACGAGGTATGTCCGGCTGCCAAACGGCTCCAAATGGATGCCCACTTCCTTTAACAAATGTCCCCGCTCTTTTAGCCGCTCATCCTCTGACTGTGTCATCTCAATCGTGAGGGGGACCAGCAAATCTTGAAGCAGCGGCTCCACTTCTGCAATTTTATCCCGGAAGTATTCATATTTTATCCGCTCTTGTGCTGCGTGCTGATCAATAATATATAATCCTTGGTCATTTTGCGCCAAGATATACGTTCCGTGAAGCTGCCCGATTGGATAAAGCACGGGGACTTCCTTGCCTTCTTTCCCGGGTTCCTGCTCATCCTGGGGCAGCTCCGCCGGACATTCCGTCTCCTGTAAAGATATATGGATATTATCAGCAACAGTTTCTTTGACCGTCTGCTGAGTTGCTGCGGAGAAATCTACCGCCGCATCTGCCTCTTCCGCTACGGAAGTCGGCAGCTCCAGCCCATGAACCTGAACCGCACTTGCCTCAGTATAAACATTCTCTTCAGCTCGTTCCGGCGGCGCTGCTTTTTCTGTGCCAGGCGCAGCAGTTTTCCTTGTCAACTCCGTTTTCGCCTCCTCCTGCTTGTCCGCTGCAAAAGCGCCGGTAGCTGCTGCCGCCGGTTCGTGTTGCAGCTTTAGAGAAAGCTGTTCTGATTGCGGCTTCGCCTTTCGCGGCAGACTCACTTCAGGTATCAGCCGCGTTTGTTGAAAAAGTTTTTTTATTCCTTCTGTCACAAGCTGCTGCAATGCCTGTTCCTTACTTATCCGGACTTCCAGTTTGGAAGGATGAACGTTGACATCGATCAATATCGGGTCCATTTTGATTTGAAGAACAGCAACCGGATATTTGCCGATCGGCAAGAGGGTATGGTAGCCTTCCTGGATCGCCTTCATCAGCGGATAATTGCGAATATAGCGCCCGTTAATAATCGTAGACATATAAGAACGGTTCGAGCGGGTAACTTCCGGCTTGGCGATATAACCACCGACTTGAAAATCAAGCGATTCCGCGCTGATCGGAAGCATTTTCTTCGCCGTCTGCGTCCCGTAGATAGCAGCGATGACCCGTAGCAAATCACCGTTCCCCGTTGTCTGCAGTAACATTTTCCCATTATGTGTAAGATGGAAAGCGATCTCCGGGTGCGCGATTGCCATGCGATTGACAACATCGGAAATATGGCCTAATTCCGTATGAATCGTCCGCAAATATTTCAACCGCGCCGGGGTATTGTAAAACAATTCGGAAACGGCAATTTCCGTTCCTTTTCGAGCAGCCGCAGATCCTTTGTGAACGATTTTCCCTCCTTCCAGCCGAATTTCATGCCCTTTTGCCTTTCCGTCGCTTGTCTTTAACGCAAGCTTCGAAACGGAGGCGATACTCGGCAATGCCTCGCCGCGAAAGCCTAACGTCACAATGCGGAACAAATCCCGATCATGGCGGATTTTACTCGTTGCATGGCGGTAAAAGGCAGTCTCCACGTCCTCCGCTTCGATACCGTTCCCGTTGTCCAAAACACGAATGAGGGACAAACCGCCTTCTTCCACATCGATCCGGATCGATGTACTGCCGGCATCAATGGAATTTTCCACGAGTTCTTTAACAACCGAAGCGGGCCGCTCCACTACTTCACCCGCCGCTATTTTATTCGACAGCTGCTCATCCAGTTGAAATATTTTCCCCAAGGAGGACACCCCTTTCCTCATGTTTATAAAAAACCGCAAAGATGAAGGTTTATCAAAGTCAAGGTTATCGTATTTTCCGTTGCAGTTCGTCAAGCAATTGGATCGCTTCTATCGGCGTGACATGAAGGAGATTCACCGACTGCAGCTGTTCCAGAACGGCTCTTTCCTTTGCTGCAAGCTTTTTCTCCGTCTTTCTTGTGCCTGCTACCAGCACCTCATCTTGAAACAACGTCAATTGGTGATAATCTTCCACCGCCGCGCTTGCCGCCTGCATGGTTCCTTCGTTAATTTCCGAGGTTGACTTGTCCCTTTCTTCCGCAGTTACATCCATCGTCACCGTTGCCGACGGCTGCGGCGTTTCCAGCTCCGTGAGTATTTCCTTCGCCCTGCCGATCAGCCTTGGCGGCAGCTCTGCCAACTCAGCAACATAAATGCCGTAGCTGCGGTCTGCTGCCCCGTCGATGACTTTGTGAAGAAAGACCACTTTATCATCCTCTTCCATCGCCGAAACATGGACGTTCCGCAATTTAGGCAGTTTTGCCTCCAAGGCCGTCAGCTCATGGTAATGAGTGGAAAACAATGTTTTTGCCCCGATATCTTCATGAATGTATTCGATAATTGCCTGAGCAAGTGCCATGCCGTCGTACGTGGACGTTCCCCGGCCGATTTCATCCAATAGAATCAGGCTGTTTTTCGTAGCATTCACAACAGCTTGTCTCGTTTCCAGCATTTCCACCATAAACGTACTTTGTCCTTGAGCAAGGTCATCCGCCGCGCCGATTCTCGTAAATATTTGATCAAAAACCGGTAGTTTGGCAGATGCTGCCGGGACAAAGGAGCCGACTTGAGCCATGACGGCAATCAGTGCCAGCTGACGCATATATGTACTTTTACCTGCCATGTTCGGCCCGGTAATCAGCAGCATTTGTTTGTCTGATGTCAGCTCAATGTCGTTGGCGACATAGCTACCGGCATCGATCATCCGCTCCACCACCGGATGGCGCCCGCCGATGATCTTCACATCCCCGCCTGCCTTCACCTCCGGCTTTATATAGTGATATTTTTCCGCCGCTTCCGCAAAGCCTTGAAGTACATCCAACGTACTGATGACTGCGGCAAGCTCCTGTAAAGGGCGAATAAAAGTCTTGATTTGCTCGCGAATTTCCATGAACAGTTCATATTCCAGTTTTCCGCTTTTTTCTTCGGCTTCCAATATCAGCGCTTCTTTTTCTTTTAGTTCTTCTGTAATATACCTCTCCGCGTTTGCCAGCGTTTGTTTCCGTTCATACCGCCCTTCCGGCAGATTCGCAAGGTTTGCTCTTGTTACTTCAATATAGTAGCCGAAAACTTTGTTAAATCCGACTTTCAGCGACTTAATCCCCGTTTCTTGCCGTTCTTTCTGCTCCAGCTGCGCGATCCATGTTTTGCCGTTTCTCATTGCATCGCGATACTGATCCAGCTCTTTATGATAGCCGTCTTTCATAATATTGCCTTCTGTAATCGAGACAGGGGGTTCTTCCTGAATGCTTGATTCGAGAAGGTCGTGGAGTGGCCGGCATTCATCTGCACCGGCGATGATCCCGGCAGCAAACGCATTCCCCAGCGTCTTGACTGTCTGAAAAATTTTCGGAACTTCGCGCAGGGAGCGCTTCAACTGGATCAAGTCTCTGGCATTGACGTTTCCGAACGCCACTTTTCCGGACAGCCGCTCCAGATCATATACGCCGCTAAGCAGTTCCTTCAACTGCTCTCGTTCAAAGAATCGTTCTATCAAGGTTTCTACGAGACTATGACGCTGTTCGATCAGCTGTCTCGATACGAGCGGGCGCTCCAGCCATTGCTTCAGCAAGCGCCCGCCCATCGCCGTCTCCGTTTCATCTAAAATCCACAACAGGGAGCCTTGCTTTTTCTTTTCCCGCAACGTCTCAAGCAATTCGAGATTTCGCTTGGAGTGCACGTCCATTCCCATATATTCATCCGGGAGAAAATAGGCTGCCGGCTGCAGGTGGTCCAGCGAACGCATCGTCGTTCGCAGCAGATAACGAAGGAGCCGTTTGCCCGGTTCGCGTGCTTCCTGTTCATTGATTTGCTGCAAAAGGTGGTCGGCGCCTTCATCCGCGGTTAATTCCTCTTCAAAGGAAAGCGTCACGCCAAGCCGCTGTTGAAGCAGCGCTCGTCCGGCTTCAGGAAAGGCGGAGGACAGGACGACTTCTTTCGGGCGAAAAACCGCCACTTCCTGAAGGAGCCGTTCCAGTCCGCCGCTGCGGAGAACCGTTACGGAAAACTCCCCCGTTGTCATGTCCACGGCTGCCAGACCAAACCGTTCCCCGGAAAACGCCGATACAGACAGCAGATAGTTGTTCTCGTTTTCCGCAAGCATTTTTCCATCCATGACAGTTCCCGGGGTGATCACCTGAACGACTTCCCGCCGAACCACTCCTTTTGCCTGCTGCGGATCCTCGGTTTGCTCACAAATCGCGATTTTATAACCCTTTTTTATCAGTACGGAAATATATTGTTCCGCAGCGTGATACGGGACACCGCACATCGGGATGCCGTCTTCCCCTTTTCCCCGGCTTGTTAACGTGATCTCCAGCTCTTTTGCCGCTTTTTTCGCATCTTCAAAAAACAGCTCGTAAAAATCTCCCAAACGAAAAAATAAAAAGGCATCTTCGTATTGTGCCTTAATCTTTAAATATTGTTCCATCATTGGCGTCTGTTTAGCCATCGTTCTCCTCCAACTGCTGAATCTGTAATTTCTTGCCGACTACATTATAACACAGGATCGCTTCCGTTTTCATCGATTGTTCCGATTTGCTGAAGCCAGCGATCCCATTTCAAAAGACAGTGCTTTTCTCTCACCGTCAGCAGTGGCGCAACATCTGCAAAAAGTTTTTCCGTCTCCCGACAAAGCTGGCGCCTGTCACCTGCGTAATAAGCGCGGACCGCTTCTTCCGCCAGCTGTATTTCCGGCAGGGAAGGGTGGTATAAGACAGTTTCCAGCCAGTTGAAAAAAGGGGCACCTTCTTCAATGAAAGCGTACCATGTGGGCAATGTACGGTACTCAAAGCCGCGGTAGCGATTCAAACGGACCGCGCCTAATTTTCCGTAGGCTGCTCTTCGAAGCAGGCTGGCGTTTTTTTTGTACGCGCTCAGCGGGACGGCAACGAACGCGTCTAACTGCGAAACTTTCCGAAACGAAGCATTGGCATTGGAAATATGCACATGACCACCGAGGAAAAAACGGCCTCTTGGGTTTTCTTCACTGACGATAACAACGCCGTTTTTTTCAGCCCGCTTCTCCAGCTGTGTTTTTAACCGGAGGAATTCTTGCCGCAGCTTTTCACCGTTTTTTTGCGGCTTGGCTCGAAGCTCAATGATCGGTTGATAAAAACGATGCTTTTTCCGAATCAAAGCGCTATCGGCACCGATCACTTTGTCATGATGATCCGCCATGGGAAGCGCGGTAAAAGCTCCGCCGTCGCGCTTCCTTACCATCACTTCAATGTCTGCGCCTAAGAGAGACACGCCGGGAGTGTTTGCCGCAACCGGTTGCTGCGCTTGTCCACGAGCAGCTTTGCCGGCGCTTGCAACTGAGCGGATGGATAACGCTTTTCCCGTTCTTTGCACAATGACCCGGTAACGAGGAGTTCTTGTGTAATACGCCGCCTGTAACGCGAGATCAACCATCTCCTGCCCTAAATAATACCTGCGAACCTCGTCCAAGCTTGCTAACTGACGGATATTACCTTGTGCCGTCGCTGCACTGATCGTCTGCGGGGAAAACTCTTTTCCGGTGACAATAAGAAAAAAGCTGGCTTTTTTATCGCTGGTTATCGTAAGACGATGCTGGCGGATAAGGTGACGATTCATGCTGCGCTTCTCCTTTTCTTCGCCCTTTAGCGTAAAGTGGTCCATTAGCAACAGAGTTTACCAAGATGCTTCGAGAACCCCATTTATAGTCGGCTTTAAAAGAATGCATCGGTTCCACTCATTGCATCGTGTTCGTAAAAAGACAAAAAAGAAAATAAGGAAGAAGAACTGATCTTCTCCCCGATCTATTACTCTTCTAAGTCACCCATTAGGAAGTTTGGATCCAGGTCTTCGAAATCTTCATCTTCTACATCATAGTCCCAAACTTTCTCATCCCAATTATCGGCGCAGCCTTCAGGATTTACATAAACGCAAACCTTTGTTTCGCCGATGACCTCCACCAGAAATTCTCTCTCCACTTCAACGTTAACATCCACCCCGCTGGAGGCGATCGTCGCTTCCAGTGTGTTTGGCTGCTGCACAGCTCTCGCAATAACTTCCAACTCATCGGAAAGGACGTTTTTATCCTGCATTGCAAGAGGCACAACATCCGTATAAGCTACCGTTTCGGTGGCAACATCCGTCTTCGTATTATTGCTGAACGAATACCATATATTGATGTCGTATTTGCCACGCACTTCAATGGCATCTCCTTTTTTGGCAGCTTCGTATTTGTGGTTAATTATCCAGCAACCTAAAATACTTGTAGGTTGTTGAGCAGGTGTGATCGAGTGACTTGCCTGCGAAAACTTTCTCCCTTTTCCACATACTGCTTTTGTAATGATCTCTCTGTAATTAAGCTCTCTGTCGGCTGGTGACATGCTTTTCCCTCCTCGAACAATTGGTTGACCCGCAGCAAACTGAAACTTAGCAATCAATATGGTTTCAATGACATCATATGCATGATAAATGACCATTGTGATAATTAAAATCCGGTTTGACTACTGCAACCTATGAACCGCTATTGAAAAAGGTTCCAAGTCATTCATCTTCTCTCAGGAAGCTGTTGTCAGCATTCAAGAAACCATGTTATTCATGTACGCAGGATACGATTAAATAGCATTCTTGACTCTAATAGTTCATTTATTTATATGATGGCTTGCGCAGGTTCATGAATGGGAAATAGAAAAAATCGTTTCCTTTCTTTGAAATATAATAAAACCGCCGAATCGTTTATGATTCGGCGGTTTCCCGGCTTTATCCTTCAGCCGTCAGCTGCATCCATGGGAATGGAGAGGGTTTTTCGTCGTCGTTCCTTTCAAAAGGTCCCCTCCGGTTGACCGGATGATTTCATTTGTGACCGTGTTGGATATCGTAGAGCTGACCAGCTGCAGCAACCCGTTCACATCGGTTTGCGATTGCTTGAATTCCCTTACAAGCGGAATCTCATCCAACTCGTCCTGCAGCGCTTCAATGTTGTCTTCAACTGCTTTATAGGCTTCCTGTTTTTCGTAGTGTTGCAGGTTAACTGCTTCCTTTTGCAAAGCCTTTATTTTACCGATGATTTCTTGAACGCGCACGTGCTGATTGATTTGCCGTTCAGCCCGTTTAAAAAAATCTACTTCCTCGGTTTCGGTAATCATTTTTGCTAATTCTTTCGCCTTTTCAACGATCTGCTGTTTTGTGTAAAGAGCTGACATCAGTTTCTCACCTCGGCAGTTTCAACTACATGACCGTTTAACGACCATGACTTTGCTTCTGTTATTTTAACATGAACGATCTCGCCGATACAGGATTTAGGCCCGGCAAAATTGACCAGGCGGTTCGTTCGCGTACGACCGGAAAGGATATCAGGATTTTTCTTGCTTTCTCCTTCCACAAGTACCTCGACAATGCGCCCTTCGTGTTCCTTGTTTTTCTTCGCCGAAATTTCATTGACCAAAGCATTCAATCGTGCAAGACGATCCTTTTTCACTTCCATTGGAATATTATCCTCCATTTTTGCCGCCGGAGTTCCTTCACGCGGAGAATAAACATACGTATATGCGCTGTCATATTCCATTTCCCTGATAAGTGACAATGTGTCCTGGAATTGCTCTTCCGTTTCATTTGGGAAACCAACGATAATATCTGTTGTAAACGACGCATGAGGTATCGCCTGTTTGATTTTGTTTGCAAGGATGACGTATTCTTCTCTTGTATACTTGCGGGCCATCAGCTTCAGCACCTCATTGTTTCCGCTTTGTACCGGCAGATGGATATGCTCCACTAGATTGCCACCTTTAGCGAGTACTTCGATCAGGTGATCATCGAAATCCTTCGGGTGGCTCGTTGTAAAACGTACCCGAGGAATATCAATTTTACGGATTTCATCCATCAGATCGCCGAGGCCGTAGTCCATATCAGCCAGATCTTTCCCGTATGCATTGACGTTTTGCCCGAGCAAGGTAATTTCCTTATATCCGTTGCGGGCTAAATGACGGACTTCCTCGATAATATCTTCCGGTCGGCGGCTGCGTTCTTTTCCGCGGGTATACGGGACAATACAGTACGTACAGAACTTGTCGCAGCCGTACATGATATTCACCCAGCCTTGAATCTGCCCCTTGCGCGCGCGCGGCATGTTTTCGATAATGTCTCCTTCTTTCGACCAGACTTCAACAATCATCTCTTTCCCGTATATTGCTTGCTGCAGCAGTGTCGGCAGCCGATGGATATTATGCGTGCCGAAAATAAGATCGATCTGCTGATGCTTTTGCAAAATTCTGTTGACGACCGACTCTTCCTGAGACATGCAGCCGCATACTCCAAGAATAAGCTCCGGTCGGTCCCGCTTCAGCGTTTTCAAATTACCGATTTCGCCAAAAACTTTATTTTCGGCGTTTTCACGGACCGCACACGTATTAATCAAAATCACGTCTGCCTCTTCGGTAACGGAAGTCGATTCAAAGCCCATGTTCAGCAAAATGCCGGCCATGTTCTCGGAATCGTGTTCATTCATCTGACATCCGTACGTGCGGATGAGGAATTTTTTCCCCTTTCCGATTCCTATCATCTCCTCGGGAATTTCAAAGTCATAGAGAATACTGACATCTTCTTTCCCGCGCTTTTTTGCCTGCTTTAAGTCAGGCGGAGTATATGTTGTCTGAAAATATTGGGAGTAATCTTTACCCTGGCCGGATTTTTTGTCCGCAGAATAACCGTCCTCCAATGCCTGTGATTGTTGTATACGCTGTTTTTCGTTCATCGCTGTCACCACTCCTTTACACTACTTGTCGTCCCTTTTGTTGCACCGTCATTATCGCGATACATTTCACGGCTATTGCCGATGACACTACAACCTCTAAGTATATATTGTTTTCCATTGTTTCACAATAGCAGTTTCAGGATAAACAGCAAGAATACTTCCACCGCTTATTATGAATTGATGGCAGTTGTTGTTCTTTTATCACCACCACTTGACACTTTCCCATATCGCTAGAAAAATATGGCGCAGGTCACTATAATTTAATTATGTTTTTACAATAATTTGTTGGAGGGAATGCATTGTTTTTTACGAAAAATCAGCCGGAACCGATGAAAGATGTCAAGCTCCTTGCAGGATGTTCCCAATGAAATTGCTATTGAGGGAAAGACAAAAAATTTACAGCTGTTGCGGCAACTGCCGGATATTGAAACCGTTTGGCTGTCCGCTGTCAATCAAAAGGAATTTGACTTCCTTATAGATGCCATCGATCCGGTAAACTTGTATATTTACGAGATGAGAGCAGCAGATTTGTCGGCGCTGGAACGCCTAGAAAAAATAGAGAGGCTGTCTCTTTGCTGGAATCCAAAAGCGGAGATGCTTTGGAATATGTCTAAAAACCATCGTCTAAACTATTTGGAGATTGAAGATTTCAAGCGGTTACACAAATTGAACCCGCTTCTATCATGTCGCGCCTTGGAGGAGCTCCATTTATCCGGCGGAGTCTCGACTCCCATGACCATCGATACGCTTTCGCCGCTCAAGCATCTTCAAAATCTGAAAACATTAGGTTTATCAAATATGAAATTAAAGGATGAATCTTTCGAGCTGCTGACTCACTTAAAGGGGTTAAAAGCGCTGCAGCTGTCAAATCAATTTCCAACTGAAGAATTTGCGCGGCTGTCGGTTGCTCTGTCTCAGACAAACTGCGACTACTTCTGGCCGTACGTCGAACTGGATGACCCGATTGACGGCAAAGACATCATGGTAATTGGCAAGCGGAAGCCGTTTTTGCATTCGACTGCCGACAGAAAAAGCTGCAAAAGTATGAAGAACAGTTTGCAGCTTTTCAAAAAAAATATCAATCAAATGATGCTTAAATGTTTACCGGCTTTTTCAAAGGCGTGCAGCGCTTCTTGCAACATCTCCTTCGTATGATTGGCCGTAACAATCGTCCGAACTCGCGCTGCCCCTTTCGGAACGGTTGGGAAGGCGATTCCTTGGGCAAATACACCAAGTGTCAACAGTTTATCCGACAGCTCGTGGGCTTTTGCACCGTCACCGACAATGACCGGCGTGATCGGTGTCTCGCTTTTTCCTGTTGCGAACCCTAACTGATGTAAGCCTTGTTTGAAAAATGTCGTATTATCCCATAGCCGGTCCATCCGTTCCGGCTCCTCCAACAGGATATCCACTGCTTCTGAACAGGCTGCCGTCACTGCCGGCGGATGGGATGTGCTGAACAGGAACGGCCGGCCTTTATGAATAAGATAGTCTCTGACTGCTCGGGTACTGGCGACATAGCCCCCGAGAACCCCGACCGCCTTGCTCAATGTACCGACTTGAATGTGAACCCGCCCGTTTAAATCAAAGTGATCCACCGTTCCGCGGCCGTTTCGTCCGAGGACGCCGCTGGCATGGGCATCATCGACCATGATCATGGCATCATATTTTTCCGCAAGCTCGACAATTTCCGGAAGCGGTGCAATATTGCCATCCATGGAAAAAATCCCGTCTGTGACAACGAGCCGCTTGCGGTATTGCTGTGTTTCCTTCAACGCTGATTCCAGGCTGGCCATATCCACATGCTGATATATTTTCCGAGCTGCCTTCGTCAACCGAATTCCGTCAATGATGGAAGCGTGGTTTAGCTCATCGGAAATAACCACGTCTTCCTCGGTCAAAATGGATGATAAAACGGCCTGATTGGCGGTAAATCCGGATTGCAGGACGAGGGTTGCTTCTGTATGCTTAAAAGCAGCCAGTTTTTTTTCAAGCTCTTCGTGCATGCAGAATGTTCCGGCAATTGTCCTTACAGACCCGGTTCCCGCCCCGTATGCCTCCACAGCCTTCACAGCTGCCTGCTTCAGCCGCGGATGATTTGTTAGTCCAAGATAATTATTGGACGAAAGCTGGATGACTTCCTTTCCGTCAATAACGACTTTCGCTCCCTGATCGGATTCCAGCGGCACGAGCGTCCGAAACAATCCTGCCTGCTTCATGTCCTGCAGTTCCCTCTCCAAATATTCAAACCCCTTCATGCATACGCCTCCTTTGTAATTATTATGGTTGCAGCACTACTTTTCCACATTTCCCCTCAAGCATTAACGCAAAGCCTTCCTCAAACTGTTCCAGCGGCAAGTGATGGGTAATCATCGGTGTTACATCCACTCGGCCTGCGTTCAATAAGCCGGATGTCTGCTGCCATGTCGCAAACATACGCCGACCTGTAATTCCTTGTACGGTAATCCCTTTAAACACAATGTCGTTTGTCACATCGATTTCCACCGGCTTCACCGGAAGGCTGAGAATCGACACCCGTCCGCCGTTTGCAACCATTTTAAATCCTTGGTTCATAGCAGCTGGATGGCCGCTCATTTCGCAGACGACGTCCACTCCGGAGCCGTTCGTTAATTTCGCTACCGCCGCCAGCGGATCTTCCCTTGCCGAATTTACCACCGCTGTTGCTCCCATTTTTTGAGCTAATTGAAGCCGATAGTCATTTAAGTCAAAAGCAATGATTTGAGCTGCGCCGGCCGCCCTGGCAATCCCTGCCGCCATCATGCCAATCGGCCCACAGCCGATAACGGCAACCGTTTTTCCGGCAACCTCTCCGGCCGTCACCGTGTGAACCGCATTGCCAAACGGTTCCTGCACACTGGCAACATCGAACGGTAAGCGACGATCATTTTTCCACAGGTTGTATGCCGGTAATGCCACGTACTCGGCAAAACAGCCGTCTCTGTCCACCCCGATGATTTGCGTATCTGCACAAATATGTGCCTGGCCCGTTAAACATTGCGGACATCTTCCACAGACGATGTGCGTCTCTGCCGATACATGATCTCCTATGTCAACATTAGTTACCAGTTTGCCTTTCGCAACCACAATTCCTGCAAATTCATGACCAAAAATATACGGCGGATTGACACGGCTTTGCGACCATTCGTCCCATGCATAAATATGGACATCGGTACCACAGATGGATGTTGCTTTTACCTGAATGAGAACTTCATGATCATCGATGGTCGGTACAGATACTTCTTTCAAAACAGCTCCGGTTCTTCTGTTGTCTTTTACAATCGCTTTCATCAGCTTGTTTCTCATAAGCCTATTCCACCTTTTTCGGTAAAATCAAGTTGCCTGTGTATCGAGTTTGCGGCGTGTTCTTTCGCGCTAAATATCAGTGAAATAAATTGATAACGCTTACATTTTATCATGCATCTTTGTCCGTGTAAACAGCACTGTCCACCATGAGAGAACAAATGACTCCTCCTTAAAATTTTTAAACAAATTTGAACCACCGCACGGGCATGAATAGGAGTTAATTTTACCGAAACGGGCTTGCGATTCGGCTTGCGATAACGAATAGAGGTTATTCTTGAACGAAACAGCTTCTGAATCCGCCTTACGCTAACGCCAAAAAATGAAGAAGGCACTAAAAAAAAATGGTCTGCACTTTTTCAGTATGCACGAAAATAAATGGTATTTTTTATACAAAGGCGTTTAATCCATACGCAACAAAGTATGCGGAAGCCAGCCTATACAAATCTGCATTCAAAAAGGCGGACATCACAGCGGCAAGCAGCGCAGTGTGTATACATGGGAAGTACGTGAGCAGCACAGAGGACGCAACGATAAGTTTCGCAGGGCTGTTTCCTGCACTTTTTAAACTTCCAAAAATAAAAAAACAGTGCAATCCACTAAGGACCACACCGTTTCCTTCTAAAAAGGCGTTTTCGAAAAGGGACAATGCGCCCTTTTTGTACTGATGTAAGGACGATGGCTTCTTCAGCCGCACGCCTGTGATGACAACTGCTTTCATCTCAGGCTTTAAAACGCCGCGGCAGCTTCGCTCATCGTGTCGCGATTGAACAAAAAGGGACAATGCGCCCTTTTTGTACTGATGTAAGGACGATGGCTTCTTCAGCCGCACGCCTGCGATGACAACTGCTTTCATCTCAGGCTTTAAAACGCCGCGGCAGCTTCGCTCATCGTGTCGCGATTGAACAAAAAGGGACAATGCGCCCTTTTTGTACTGATGTAAGGACGATGGCTTCTTCAGCCGCACGCCTGCGATGACAACTGCTTTCATCTCAGGCTTTAAAACGCCGCGGCAGCTTCGCTCATCGTGTCGCGATTGAACAAAAAGGGACAATGCGCCCTTTTTGTTCAATCGCTATTACATAAATTCTGCGACGAGTTTATCGAATTGTTCACGTTCCAGTTCGATATTTTGCGAAGCTAACGCTTCTTCTTTATAGCCTTTAACTAAAGATTCATATGAAGGCTTTTGTTTATCTTGATATATCAAGCCGGTTACGAGGCCATTGTTTTCCATTAGGACATTCATCGCCTGTGTCCGATCTTCCGGATCGTATCCCTCAATGGTGGAAAGAGAGACTAAATTTTCTTTAAACCAATCGTACGTATTGATTTTATTAAAAGTAACGCACGGGCTGAATACGTTGACCAATGCGAACCCTTTATGCTGGATACCTTGCTCGATGAGCGATGTCAGCTCCTTTAAATCGCTGGAGAAGCTTTGAGCAACAAACCCGGCGCCGGAGGCAATCGCCAACTCCATGACGCCAAGAGCCGACTCAATTGATCCGGCAGGTGTGCTTTTTGTTTTAAAGCCCATTTCACTTCGGGGGGATGTTTGTCCCTTTGTCAATCCGTAAATTTGGTTATCCATGACGATATACGTAATGTCAATGTTTCGTCGAATCGCATGAACCGTATGCCCCATCCCGATGGCAAAGCCATCGCCGTCCCCTCCGGAGGCAATGACCGTCAGCTCGCGGTTTGCCATCTTGACACCCTGGGCAATCGGCAGAGAGCGCCCGTGAATACCGTGAAATCCATAGGAATTTATATAGCCTGAAATCCTTCCGGAACATCCAATTCCTGAAACAACGGCCAGTTCTTCCGGAACGATCCCCACATTTGCAGCAGCACGCTGAATCGCAGCCTGCACGGAGAAATCGCCGCAGCCGGGACACCAGTTTGGTTTAACGTTATTTCGAAAGTCTTTGAATGTGGCCATATTATAACAACTCCTTGACTTCGTTGTATATTTCTGAAGGGAGAAACGGATTGCCGTCATACTTTAAAATCGATTGGATGTTCCCTTGACAGAGATTCATTTTCATAATGCTGGCCAGCTGGCCTGTCGCATTGTTTTCAACAACAATCACACGCTTCGCTTTCTCCGTCATGCTTTTCACTTCTTCTACCGGGAAAGGATGGATAAGGCGTATATGTCCATGATTCACCTTTAAGCCGTCGCTTTCCAAGCGGGGAATCGCTTCCTGAATCGTTCCGCGTGTTGAATTTAAGCCAATAATCAATACATCCGCCTCATCGTGACGTTCATCCTTAAAGACAGGAGATGGAAAAGCAGTGTGTAAATCATCGAGCTTTCTCATCCGCTTATCCATTTGCGCTATCCGATTCACGGGGCTTTCCGACGGCTTTCCTTGCTCGTTATGCTCAACGCCGGTTACGTGATGGATTCCGTATTTCATGCCGGGAATCACCCGGTTGGATATGCCATCAGCCGTCACTTCATAGCGTTTATAGTATTCATTCTTTTCAAGCTCAGGAAGCTCTTCCTGACGCTGCAGCTTACCGCGGTTAATTTTGACTCTATCAAACGCTAGCGGCTCAACTGATTGTTTTCCAAGAGACAGCGCCAAATCGGTAAGAACGATGACCGGGACTTGATATTCTTCCGCAATGTTGAACGCTTCAATTGTATCGTAAAATGCCTCCTCCACAGTCGACGGTGCAATCACGACTTTCGGAATTTCACCGTGCGTACCGTAGATCATCGCAAATATATCTGATTGCTCCTGTTTTGTCGGCAAGCCTGTGCTTGGCCCCCCGCGCTGGGTATCAATAATGACTAACGGCGTTTCTGTAATGCCGCTGAGACCGATCGCTTCCATCATCAGCGATAGTCCGGGACCGGCGGAGGCTGTCAAACTTCGGACACCAGCGTAGTTTGCCCCGATCGCCATTGTACAGGCAGCGATTTCATCTTCTGTCTGGATAACGGTTCCGCCGAATTCAGGTAATTTCTTAATTAAATATTCCATAATTTCAGATGCAGGAGTAATCGGATAGGCAGGCATGAACCTTGCACCGCCGGTCAAAGCTCCTAAAGCAATGGCATCATTCCCGATCATGAACATACGGGTTTTCCCATCTGCCTCTTCCAGCTGAAAATCACCGATGCTGCCCTCTGATTCCTTGATAAAATACTTCATCCCTTCTTCAATGGCCAGCATATTTTTTTCAACAACAGAAGCTCCTTTTCTTGCAAAAATCTCTTCCACCACCGATTGAAACGCTTCCGCCTTCACTCCGAGCAGTGCGCTTGATGCGCCGACAGCAACCATGTTCTTCATCAGCGATGTTCCCAATTCTTGGGCAATTTCGGTAAACGGAACTGCAAACAGCTTCGCCGTACAGCCTTCCGGTAATTTTGGTGAAAACTTGCTGTCACCGATAATAACTCCCCCAACTTTGAGTTCATGATGATTGAGATCAATTGTTTCCTGATCAAAAGCAATTAAAATATCCAAATCATCTGAAACCGCGTTCATTGGTTTCGTACTCACACGAATTTTATTGTTCGTATGACCCCCTTTGATTCTTGAAGAAAAATGACGGTACCCGTAAAGATAGTAGCCTAGCCGATTTAATGCCATCGAAAAAATTTCACCGGTACTTTCAATTCCTTCACCTTGTTGTCCTCCAACTTTCCATGAAAGTTGATTGATCATCTTTTTCTCCACCCCTTTAGTGTTTGACAATGAGATCCGATAGACACCGTTTTTGTGAATGTAAAACCATTCAACGTATTACGCTTTCATATGTACTTGAGATCTTTGTATCCCCTTATACAAAGACACTCCAAGAAACACCTCAACTTTCATCGAGAACCAGCCAGCGGTTTCGTTTTTCAGAATTTACTTTGTAAAAGCGCATATTTTCTGACCTCAAAACAAGAAAGCGTTTTCACGCTGTAAAATCTGCTTTATTCTTTTATATTGTAACATAATTTTCACAATTACTAAAACAAGAATATTCATGCTATTTAAAATGGGTTGAGAAGTCCCAGCAAGCCCCATTCCTTTGATAGGCGCCGGTTCACACACTTCCTTCACCCGCCTGCGTCCACTATTTTTCCAAAAAATTATTGTTATTTTAGTGTTTGTTCAAAAAGATCGCTTTTTATCTTTTTGAACAAATACGAAGCAATGAGCCATACTTCACTGAAATGCTGCGAGTTGTCTCATCGTGTCATCGCGAGCGATGACACTTGGATCGACGTCGGAGATCTACTAGTAGAGGAAGAGACAATGAGTGGAGCCGATGCATTCTTTTAAATCCGGCTACGAGTGGGGTTCTCGGAACCAGGATGGTGACATTCCGCCGTTGCTCACAGGACGTGAGCGGCTTTTAGGCGGAATTGGAGGATGGTGACATTCCGCCGTTCCCCATAGGACGTGGGCAGCACTTAGGCGGAATTGAGTGCATCGAGCGGAGCCATTGCCTTTTTGAACATGCTCTTATAGTGTTTGTTCAAAAGATCGGTTTTTATCTTGAACAAACACAAAAAACCTGCTTAACACTTCATTAAGCAGGAAATAAGAAAATTACCTCGGTTCAATGATTAATTTAATTGCCGTTCGCTCATCACCGTCAATTTGGATATCGGTGAACGCGGGGATACAAATGAGATCAATACCACTAGGTGCTACAAACCCACGAGCAATCGCAATTGCCTTAATCGATTGATTCAATGCACCTGCCCCAATTGCTTGAATCTCGGCTGCCCCTCTTTCTCGGATGACTCCAGCTAATGCACCAGCGACGGAATTAGGATTAGATTTTGCTGAAACCTTTAATACTTCCATTTCAGAACCTCCTTAAGGATGAATTGGTGGTATATAGATCTGCTCAACATATTAAAACAGTCTATTTCGTCTCTTTCTTCAATAGTCTGTAGTAATATGATGATGATAAAGTAAAGGTATTCACTTTGTATATATTTCAGAACGATAAAATATATGCATTTTTTTCGGCGTTAATCAAAAAATGGATGATCATCGTTAATCAAAATGCGTTTAATCGATTCCGCCGCTCCGGTTTTGCCGTTGATGCTGAGAATAACTCCGTTCAGTTGTTCCCTGCCCTTTGTCACTTCAAACCTTGCGGGTAGGCTTGTCAAAAATCTGTTAATGATAACGTCTCTATCCATACCTAAAATTCCGTCATACGGTCCCGTCATACCCGCATCGGTAGTATACGCCGTACCGCCGGGCAGAACCCGCTCATCAGCCGTTTGAACATGGGTGTGCGTCCCGACTACGGCGGATACCTTTCCGTCTAAATACCAGCCGATTGCCTGTTTTTCACTGGTTGCTTCCGCGTGGAAATCAACAAAAATGATCGGGGTTTTTTTCCTCACTTCTTTCACAATTCGATCAAGCACGCGAAACGGACAGTCAATCGCCGGCATAAACGTGCGCCCTTGCCCGTTAATGACGGCAACTTTATAGCTACCGACCTTTTTAATGACATACCCCGTCCCTGGAGTGCCCTCCGGAAGATTGGCCGGACGGACGAGATCATCTTTTTCGTCGATAAAATCGAAGATCTCTTTTTTGTCCCAGGCGTGATTCCCCAATGTAATCACATCAGCTCCGGCATCGCGAATTTCCTGATACACCTTTTCTGTTAACCCTTTTCCTCCTGCAGCATTTTCGCCGTTGACAATCGTAAGCTCCGGGCGGTATTTTCTTTTCAGCTTTGGAAGATACTCTTTCAAAGCGTTTCTTCCTGGAGATCCAACAACGTCTCCAATAAATAGCACTTTCATGAAAATGATCTCCTTTTTGCTTGTCCTTGCAAGCATACCATGTTTTTACACTGTTAGCATATATTGATTGCCGATTTTTTCAAAATTTTCTTAAATATCATAGGTTGCGTTTTCCGTCCGAAAAGATTGTAAGTATGTAAAAAATAAAGTGGCAGAAACGCGCCACTTTATTTTGCATACTCAACTGCCCTTGTTTCACGGATTACGGTTACTTTGATATGACCGGGATAATCGAGCTCGTCTTCAATTTTCTTGGTAATTTCACGAGCGAGACGGTACGAGTCTTCATCCGTAATGAAATCCGGTTTAACCATAATTCGAACCTCACGCCCTGCTTGAATCGCATACGTTTTTTCAACGCCCTCAAAGGATTCCGAAATCTCCTCCAGTTTTTCCAGGCGCTTGATGTACGTTTCAAGCGTTTCCCTTCTCGCACCAGGCCTTGCTGCAGACAGAGCGTCTGCCGCGGCAACAAGCGTGGCGATGATCGAAGTGGCTTCAGTGTCTCCGTGATGTGATGCAATACTGTTAATAACAACTGGATGTTCCTTATACTTCGTTGCAAGCTCTACTCCAATTTCTACGTGGCTGCCTTCCACTTCATGGTCGATAGCTTTGCCGATATCATGCAATAAACCGGCTCGTCGGGCCAACTGAACATCTTCTCCTAATTCAGCCGCCATCAACCCGCTCAAATAGGCTACCTCCATGGAATGTTTAAGGACATTTTGACCATAACTCGTACGGAATTTCAAACGGCCGAGAATTTTAATAAGATCGGGATGAAGCCCATGAATTCCCATTTCGAATGTCGTCTGTTCTCCGTACTCGCGAATCAGTTCATCAACTTCTCGCCGGGACTTGTCCACTGTCTCTTCTATTCTTGCCGGATGGATACGTCCATCCTGAACAAGCTTTTCTAAAGCTGTCTTGGCAATTTCTCGACGAATTGGATCAAATCCAGATAAAATAACAGCTTCCGGTGTATCATCAATGATCAGGTCGATTCCGGTCAACGTTTCCAACGCTCGGATGTTGCGCCCTTCTCTTCCGATGATCCGGCCTTTCATTTCATCATTCGGCAAGCTGACTACTGACACGGTTGTTTCCGCAACATGATCGGCTGCACAGCGCTGAATGGACATAGATAATATTTCCTTCGCCTTTTTATCGGCTTCCTCCTTTGCCCTGAGCACCGTATCTTTAACAAGTACAGCTTTTTCATGCTTTAATTCTTCATCCACAGCTTTCATAATGATTTCCCGTGCTTCATCTCTTGTAAATCCGGAAATGCGTTCTAATTCCTGTTTTTGCTCTTTTAAAAGCTCCTCGACTTTGCTATTCAACTCGTCGATATGTTGTTGACGTTTTGACAATTCATCTTCTCTTTTATCAAGAGCTTCTTCTTTTTTGTCTAACGTTTCACTCTTACGGTCCAATAACTCTTCCTTTTGAACTAATCGATTCTCCTGCTTCTGAATTTCGTTTCGGCGATCACGGACTTCTTTCTCAGCTTCCATACGAAGCTTATGCGCTTCATCTTTCGCTTCGAGTATAGCTTCCTTTTTACTTGCATCCGCTTCTCGCTTCGCATCTTCAATCGTCTGTTTAGCTAAATGCTCTGCACTAGAGATTTTTGCCTCTGCGATGGATTTGCGAACGAAGTATCCAATGAAGAAAACGATCACTGCAGTGAATAGCAAAATGAGGATTTGAACGATCAGGTTATCCAAACTGATTCACCTCCTCATGCTATTTCTTTGGTGAAACTAGGTTCCATTTAAAGCTTTTTTTCATTCACTTTCATAATTATACATCCAGAAAATCTCAATCAGTTTGAGTATGTTAAAAGGTAAGACAGTATTCTTTCTAATTGTATTCTTCCTATAACTCGATGTCAAGCATTGGTAAAGGGAAACAGATCTGGATATGGAAAACTAAGAATGGGTTAAGCACTTCTGTTTTGCTTTTCCTTTCCCTTCTGGTCTGCCGGCGTCTTTTCCTTTGATAACAACCAGCCTGCGAGAGCAATGACTAGCAGAACAACGTAAAAAGTGATTTTCCATGCAGTGGATTCCGCAAAGGCTTCAGGCAATATCGCCAGTTCATGATGCGAGAGCGTCAATACACCAAGCTTGACGCCGACCCAGCCGACAATGACATAAGCGGCGATTTCCAATCCCGGCCTTGATTGCAGCAGTTTGACAAAAAAACCGGCGGCAAACCGCATGATAATCACCCCGATAAAGCCGCCGGCAAAGATTACGAGAAACTTGCCACCATCCATTCCTCCGATTTGGGGCAGACCCGTGTTTGGAAGCGCCATCGCCAATGCTACCGCAGCTAAGATGGAATCGACAGCAAAAGCAATATCCGCTACTTCCACTTTCAACACGGTCAGCCAAAAACCAGGTTTTTTCTCCTTCTTTCCGCCTTCACTTTGCTGTTTTCCTTGTTTGACAACGATTTTGCGAAAGATATGATTTAACGATATAAACAATAAGTACAGCGCACCGATAGCTTGAACTTCCCATACATCGACAAGAAATGAAATCACGAACAGGGAAGCAAAGCGAAACACAAAGGCCCCTGCAAGCCCGTAAAATAACGCCTTCTTTCTTTCTTTTTCCGGAAGCTGCTTTACCATGATGGCCAGAACAAGGGCGTTATCAGCCGCAAGCAGCCCTTCAAGACCAACTAATAACAGTAGTACCCATGCGTATTCAACAAATAGTGACAGTTCCATTACTCCAATCTCCTTTATGTAAATTTGAAATGCAGACTGCGATTGCGCCAACAGTTTTTGTTTGGCACTAAATGTGTACTGCGCTGCCACATTGCCGGGCACGCGGCGCAAAAAAACCTTTACCACATGTCGGTAAAGGTGTTAAAAAACAAAAAGACCTTTACCAGCTTCAGTAAAGGTCTTGCTAACAACGTAACGATGTTGCCAACAAAGCCGAGAGCTGCTGCTCCGCGATGACGACTTTGCTGTAAAAGCTACTCCCCTTTAGGAGAATGATTTATGTGATTGACATCATCATAAGATATTCCCATCCAAGTGTCAATATTTTTTTGCTACTATGGTTACGTGGATGCGGCTCCGCATTCCGGCTATTTTAAGTCCAGTGGAAGATCTTCCTGCTCCGGATTTTCGACAGGGATTTCCTTCGGAGTATCCAAACTGTGATATTCACGGATTTTCGCTTCTATTACCTGTGTGACATTCGCATTTTCTTTCAAAAATTGCTTGGCATTCTCCCTTCCCTGACCTAAACGTTCTTCATCATAAGAGTACCAAGCACCGCTTTTTTGGACGATATCCAAATCTGAAGCGATGTCTAAAATCGAGCCTTCCCGCGAAATACCCTCGCCGTACATGATATCCACCTCCGCTGTTTTAAACGGTGGCGCAACTTTGTTTTTGACGACTTTTATTTTTGTTTTGTTTCCGACCATATCGTTGCCTTGCTTTAGCGTTTCGGCGCGGCGAACTTCCAGCCGTACAGACGAGTAAAATTTTAATGCCCGTCCGCCGGGAGTTGTTTCCGGATTACCGAACATTACTCCAACTTTTTCACGAATCTGGTTGATAAATATCGCGATTGTTTTTGATTTATTGATGGCGCCGGACAGTTTACGCAGCGCCTGGGACATGAGCCGGGCTTGCAGTCCGACATGGCTGTCTCCCATTTCCCCTTCGATTTCCGCTTTCGGCACAAGCGCCGCCACCGAGTCAATAACGATCATATCCACCGCGCCGCTTCGCACAAGCGCCTCGGCAATTTCCAGCGCTTGTTCTCCTGTATCCGGCTGGGATAAAAGCAATTCATCGATATTAACGCCGAGCTTCTGGGCATAAACAGGATCGAGGGCGTGCTCCGCATCGATAAATGCTGCTTGTCCGCCATTTCTTTGCACTTCCGCCAACGCATGCAATGCAACGGTCGTTTTACCTGATGATTCAGGCCCGTAAATTTCGATAATCCTTCCTTTTGGATATCCTCCCACTCCTAAAGCAATGTCCAAGGCGAGGGCACCGCTGGACACTGTTGAAACCCGCTGCTCCGCCTGCTCTCCAAGCTTCATAATCGACCCTTTGCCAAACTGCTTTTCAATCTGGCGCAAAGCCATGTCAAGGGCTTGTTTACGATCTGACATGAGTTTTCTCTCCTTTATAATTAAAATACAAATGATTTCTTCTAGTGTATGTTTAAAAAGATCGTTTTTTATCTTTTTGAACATACACGAAGCAATGAGCCACTCTCCACTGAAAAGCTGCGAGCTGTCTCATCGTGTCATCGCGCGCGATGGCACTTGGATATTCATCGAAGATATGCTAGCAGAGGAAGAGACAATGAGTGGAGCCGATGCATTCTTTTCATGCCATCTATGAGCGGTTTTCTCGTAGATGGCGCATCGAGCGAAACCATTGCCTTTTTGAACACTCAATGATTCAATTTCTCTTACTATCTTAACCTTTTTTTTATCGTTTGCCAATAGTTTTTACAAACATTCGTTCGGTTTTTTTAGAAATATGCGCTGCGACGGAAGATCGCCATCCGTTTACCATTTGAAACTCCATTAAAAAAGAAAGGGGAGCCGAAGACAATGGCGGTTGCCTCCAACCCCTTTCTATTCTCAAACGATATGATATAGCAACCCTTCGTTTTTACCGCTTATTTCCGCTTAGGGCGCGGTTTTGCAGGCTCCAGATTAATTCTCGCACCGTTCAGGCGGGAATACTTTAGGCCCTCGTAAACAAACGGAGCCACTTCCTGCGGAACCTCCATAAAAGTAAAGTTATCGAAAATATCAATTTTGCCAACCGATTTTGCCGGAATGCCCACAAGCTGGGAAACTTCTTCCACCAACTTTTTCGGCGTCAATTCGATATTGCGTCCGACGTTGATAAAAAACCTTGTCATTCCTTGCTGCGCACCTGTATCGCCGAAATCATAGCCGTCATCATTTAAATCCTCGTGACTGTAAAAGGCAAGCTTCAGCAGGGAAGTGATGATTTTATCCGGCGGATATTGATTGACAAGCTCGGCAACGAGGGAATCGTAAAGACCCGGTTCGTCGTCTTCGCTTTCAATCAGATCGACGATTTGCGCTTTCCAAACATGCTGCTGCTTTTCAACAACCTCCTCCACGGAAGGAAGCCGCTGCGACGGGATGTTCATTTTGATTTCCGCTTCAATCGACCGCAGATGCTTCATTTCTCTCGGGGTTACCAAGGTCACCGCGACACCTTCCCTTCCGGCACGGCCTGTTCTGCCGATGCGGTGAACATAGCTTTCCGGATCCTGCGGAATGTCGTAATTGATAACATGGGAGACGTTTTCCACGTCGATACCGCGGGCGGCAACATCGGTGGCAATCAGGAATTCAATTGACGAATCGCGGAACTTTTTCATGACTAAATCGCGCTGTGACTGCGTGAGATCGCCATGAAGACCATCGGCGATATACCCCCGTGCCTGCAATGCTTCCGTTAGCTCCGCAACCCCTTTTTTCGTCCGGCAAAAAATAATCCCCAGGTCGATCGTCTCACTGTCAATCACTCGGCAAAGCGAGTCGATTTTATTTTTTTCCAGCACTTTATAATACACTTGATTAATAGAAGGGGCGGTAACTTCACCTTTGCTGATCGTCACCTGCTTCGGCCGGTTCATATATTTGTTTGACAACTTGCGGATCGGCGGCGGCATCGTCGCCGAGAACAACAGCGTCTGCCGCTCAAGATTTACTTGCTGAAGGATTTTTTCAATATCATCAATAAAGCCCATATCAAGCATTTCATCCGCTTCATCCAAAATCAAGGTATGGACTTTCTTTAATTGCAGCGTATGGCGGTTCAAGTGGTCAAGCACTCTTCCGGGAGTCCCGACAACAACTTGTACACCGCGCTTGAGCGCACGGATTTGATGCCCGATCGACTGTCCGCCGTAAATTGGGAGTATTTGAACATTTTTGTATTTCGACAGTTTTTGCAATTCGCCGGACACTTGAATAGCCAGCTCCCTTGTAGGTGTTAAGATAAGGGACTGGACAAAGCGTTCTTCGGTGACATGCTCCAGCAGCGGGATCCCGAACGCTGCCGTTTTTCCCGTTCCAGTCTGCGCCTGTCCGATAACATCCTGCCTTTTCAAAATTTCCGGGATAACTTTCTCCTGAATTGGCGACGGCGCCTCAAAGCCCATGTTTTTTATGGCACGTTTTATCTCATCCGAGATTTGAAAATCTTCAAATTTCATCATTTATTCATCCACCTTTTTCTATTTCCTTTCTTATCTTGTGCAGTAAATAATACGCACCGTATTTTACAGTTCGCTCACGAATTGTCGCACGGCTTCCTGCCAGCCGGACTTCGAAGCTGTCAGTACCGCCGGCGGACGATACGCCGATATATACAAGTCCGGGGGCTTTCCCTTCCAACGGCTCCGGACCGGCAACGCCTGTAAAGCCGATGCCGTAATCAGCCTTTGCACTCATCATCGCCTGCACTGCCATTTCTCTAGCACAAGCATGGCTGACAGCCCCGTGCTCCCTTAGGAGTTCAGCAGGAATATGTAATTGCTCATGTTTCCATTCATCCCCATAAGAAACAAATCCGCCGGGAAAAATCGAAGAAGCGCCCGGCTGCGCCGTTAATTCTGCGGCAAACAGTCCGCCGGTCAAGCTTTCAGCTGAAGAAATGGTCTTTCCATGCTCCATCAACCGTTCAGCCAGCTTTTCCATTAATGTTTGCTGTCCTGTGCCGATAAAATAATCTTCGAGCCGTGCGAGAATTTTTTTTTGAACGCTGTCAAGCATCTCGTTATTTCTCTGCTTGTCCTTTCCTTTTACAGTCAGCCGGAGCGTGACTTCTCCACCGGATGCAAGCGGGGCGATTGTCGGGTTGGACTGAGCCTCCAGCAAATCGTCAATCCGGTCTGCCAGCTGGGATTCTCCGATGTCAAAGAAACGAAGCACGCGGGATTCAATATGGCTTTGATCGCTGATCATTCCTTTTAGGTATGGAAAACAATAGTTTTCCGCCATCGGAATCAATTCGCTCGGCGGCCCTGGAAGCAGGACAATCATGCTGCCGTCTGTTTCCCTGGCCATGCCGCAGGCCAAGCCGTGATCATTTGGAAAAATCTTCGCCCCTTCTAAAACAAGGGCTTGCTTACGGTTGTTCTCTGTCATTTTTCGGTTTCGCTGTTTAAAAAACGCAAGGATTCGCTCTTCCGTCTGCTGATCATATATAAGCTTCATACCAAGCAGTTTGCTGACGGTTTCCTTTGTCAAATCATCCTTTGTGGGACCAAGCCCGCCGGTTAGGAGCAATAAGTCGGAGCGCTCGGCTGCTTGCCGCAGCACATTTGTCAATCTATCTTCATTATCTCCTACGACGGAGTGATAGAAAACGTTTATTCCTAAAAAGGAGAGCTGTTCAGATAAATATTTTGCATTGGTATTGGCGATTTGTCCAAGCAGCAGCTCTGAGCCTACAGCAATGATTTCCGCATTCACCTTGTTCATCCTTTCATCAAAAAGTTAAGATGCCTTTTGGAATACGTGCTTATTTTTAACAAAATAATCAATTCCAGAAAATAACGTTAAAAGCACTGCGACGTATATCATGATATCGGCAAACGGAACGGAAATGAGCTCAAAAATCATATTATGCAGCATCAGTGCGGAGGCAGCAACGATTTGGCTTACTGTCTTCCATTTTCCCCATATGCTTGCAGCGATCACTTCCCCATCCTCCACTGAAATCAGCCGGAGTCCGGTAACGGCAAACTCTCTCATTAATATCACGATGGCAGCCCAGGCAGGAAATAAACCGAGCTCGACTAATGAAATGAATGCAGCTGAAATCAGAAGCTTATCCGCAAGCGGATCTAAAAATTTCCCCATATTGGTAACAAGGTTGTACTTTCTGGCGTAATATCCATCCAGCCAATCGGTAGACGCGGCGATAATAAAAATGATGGCAGCAACAAAATGGTCCGTTGGTATATCGGCACCGAGTAAATGAATATGTCCCCATGAAAAAGGTATGAGAAGGAAAACCATGAAGAGGGGAATTAAAAAGATACGTGAAATTGTGATTTGATTAGGTACGTTCACCATAATCCTCCTTACTGCATTATTTCCTAAATGAGCGTGTTCAAAAGCAATTTTCGAAAAAGAAAGCAGGGTTTCACTCACATAAGCAGAGATGGCAGCAAACGGAATAATAACGCCGTCGGTGAGCCGCTTCTCAACTGCTGAGTGAAAAGTTTCTCGTAAGCTCTATCAATTTTACCAAAACATCAACCATTTTGCGAATAGAAGATGTTTTCGCACAAAAAGAGGCGATGAATGTGTTTGTTTTTTCAAAGTGAAGAGCCAGCATCCGTGCTTGCTGGCTCCACCACGCCTTATTTTTCTTTAAGTGTTTGTTCAAAAAGATCGTTTTTTTATCTTTTGGAACAGACTCTTTAAGAGGATGTTGAACACACACTTTAATCGTTGTTCAACGGGTCGAACTGAACGATGATGCGCTGCGTTGTTGCATCAATCGGATATTCTAACAGCTCATCGTTAATATAGATGTTTGCCGTTGGCGCCGCTCCTAAATGAAAGGTTACTTGTGTTTCACCGCTCAAATCAAAACTGTCTTCATCACCGTTTCGATACGTTTGTTCATGTATCGTCTGATCATTCGGATCGATCAGACGCACCCAGCTGTCCCCGGAAAATTCCATTCTTACTTCGAAGGAATCGGTATTGGACAATGTAAAGTAGGAGCGATTTCCCTCTTCTGTTCTCTCGAATGCCAGAGATTGTTCCGCCTCTGTCTCCGGTTCTTCTTCATCTTCATCACCTTCTGTCTCAGCCGTATCGCCCTCGTTACCATCGTTGTCATCGGTATTGTCGGTGACGTTATCCGTGATGTCCACTTCCGGCTCATTTTGAGATTCTTCCCGAGAAACACCTGGAGAATCATCCTTGTTATCCTGCCCAAACATCCAAATGCCGGCAACGACGGCAATCACAAAAATGACAGCAATCAGCGTCGGCAGCAGGGAAGCAAATTTCGATCTCCGCCTGACAAGCTTCGGCTTGGAACGGGTAACGCGTGGCGGCAGCTCAGCCGTCTCCTGTTTCGGCGAAGGTAAATCGGTTTGATGTTCCTCAAAAAGGACTTCAGAAGGTATTCCTACTGCATCCGCGTAGCTTTTTACGAAAGCGCGGGCATAGAAATCCCCGGGGAGCCGGGAATAGTCTCCTTCTTCAATGGCGATTAAGTATCGTTTCTGGATTTTTGTTATCGTTTGAAGTTCATCTAATGTGTATCCTTTTTCTTCTCTCGCATGTTTTAATCTTAATCCAAGTTCTGACATTTGAAACACCTACCAACCTTAGCTAATATCAAAGGAAGAGAAACCAGATTCTACAGCTTCGTATGTAATGATCTCACCCTCTTCACTCCGTAACTCAATAATATAATCAAAGTCATCTAAAGTATATTCCGTCTCTCTCACAAATATATCAGGGTGCTCCACAACTTTTGTAGCCGAAAGTCGCATGATCTCGCTGACGAGCATGCGATGACGTTCCGAAGCTCTCATGGTCGACACGATTCCGTCTATAATATAGATGTGGTTTTCCGATAACTCATCTTCCGCTAACTGACTGCGAATCGTCTGCCTCAACAACGTGGAGGACAGAAACGACCAACGTTTGCTTGCGCACACACTGGCGGCGACAACGGACTCTGTTTTTCCTACTCTGGGCATACCGCGGATTCCGATAAGGCGGTGGCCTTCTTTTTTAAACAGCTCCGCCATGAAATCCACCAACAGGCCGAGCTCATTCCTTACAAAACGGAACAGCTTCTTTTCGTCTTCATCGCGCTCAATATACCTGCCGTGCCGGACTGCCAGGCGGTCGCGAAGCTTCGGTTCTCTGATTTTTCTCAGCGTAATGATATCCATTGTTTCCAGAATATATTTTAACCGCATCATTGCTTCGTCATTCTGACATTTTACAAGCATTCCTCTGCGTTGGTGTTCAACGCCATTGATCGTAATTATGTTTATTCTTAACATCCCTAATAAAGATGCGATTTCCCCTAGCAACCCAGGTCGGTTCTCATTGATTTGATATTCAATATACCATTCTTTTTTTTCCATCATCCAACTCCTTTCCTTGTAGAGGATGTTCAAAAAGTCCGGGAAACAGCGCCGGCGAATCTCAACGCCCGCGTTGGCCCTCCGCTGCTCACGTACGTCCCGTGTACGCTCCGCTGCTCGATCCTGCCGCGCCTCGACCTTCTTGCCGCTGTTATGTCCTCCTTTTTGAACACACACTTGTATGTATTTCCCTTTTTCCACAAATTTCGTTCCACTTATAACATATAATAATTGATTTTTTTCGTCATTAAAAGAGATTTCTATCGATCATGGAGAAAAGAAGGAGAAAAAACGGCGGCAGCCGGAAAAACAGCACAGCACATCTCCGTCGCACAGCTTCATTCCTTGTTTCTCCTTCCGCTAATACTGCATTGCGCCGTCACTATAACGACCGGCCCCCATTCGGGGGCATGACAAAGATAAAGCGGATGCTGAGAACAGGGCAATCAGTGAGGAAGCGGCTCGCAGCTTTGCAGTAACGGCGGGCTCTGTGCCAGAAAAAAACCTTTTTATTCCGCTCATTCAGCCGTTAAAAATACGAAAAAGTGCCGCATACGGGCGACACTTTCCGGGAAAATATTAACCTCTTTGAACAAGCTTAACCATCACGTTGGCAATAGCATGCTGCTCTTCTTCGGAAGCTACCTGCCACAAATCAGCTAAAACCTTTTCTTGATCGTTTTTCGGCTCCACTTGTTCCGATAAGTACTCTCCTACTTGATAAGCTACATCTGAAATCACCTGCTGGTTCATTCCTTCGCTCTTCGCCTGATCGAGACGGTCGCCCAGGAAATCCTTCCATTGCTGCCAATTATCTAACACAGACATGGTATTTAATCCTCCCTTTGCTGAATGTCATTCATAGAGGACGTGTATTATCCTCTTCCTGAACACACATGTATAGTTTTTTCAAAAGAAAGGAAAATATGCGTACAAAATCAGCGGTACTGAAAAAGTTGGTTTTTACTTTTTCAGCACTTTCCAAAATCAGCACGTCAGCAATACCATGCACCATTCACCGACAGTATGTGGCCGTTTATATATCCGCTTTCCTCCGCGGCGAGAAAAGCTACCGCCGAAGCTATGTCTGCGGGCGTTCCAAGTCGGCCGGCGGGAATCTCCTCTTCAAGCGCCGCTTGCTCGTCTGCGGACAAATGATCAAGCATCCCGGTCCGTACAGCTCCCGGGGCAACGCCGTTCACTTGAATATTGCTCGGGGCTACTTCTTTCGCCAGCGCTTTGACAAACGTATTCAGCCCGCCTTTAATCGTGGAATAGAGCACTTCACATGACGCTCCTGTCAAACCCCAAACAGAGCTGACAACAATGATTTTCCCCCGCTTTTCCTTGATCATCGCCGGCAAAAATATTTGAGTTATCAAAAACGGCGTCGCCAAGCCCACCGTCAATTCCTCCAATACCGCAGACGATGGTAAATCGGTGATCAACCCGACCTTCGACGTGCCGCTGTTATGGACAACGATATCCGGGGAAACAGACAATTGTTTCACTTTTGCCATTGTTGCACCAGGATCGGCAAAATCCGCTTGAAGCAGCTTTGCGTTTATCCCGTAGGTTTGCATCAAGGAACGTTGCAAATTCTCCGCCTGCTGCTTATTTTTATTGTAATGGAGCACGAGTGAACAGCCTTCCTTCGCCAGCCGCTCAGCAATCGCGCCCCCTATTCCGCCGCTTGCTCCGGAAATAAATGCTACCGGTTTCTCCACAGCTTTATTCTCCCTTTGGTTTTATCATACATTGGCACATTTGTGTTTCGGCGTTAAAATGCTCCTTCATCGCCGCTTCCAAATCAGCAGGCGTCAACTCTTCCAGGACAGGAATGACGTCGAATAAGTCCATCTCATTGAACTTATATCGTGTAAACTGATTGGCGATATACTCCGGTGAGTTTAAAGAACGGAGAAAATAGCCGATTTTTTTCTTGCGAATGCTTTCCATCATCTCTTTGTTTATCGGCTTTCCCGCAAACTCCTTCACCATCGCCGCAATCGTCTCGCCCAGCTTTTCCGGATTGCCGCTGTCGCCGCCGATAACAGAAAAACCGAAGCCGTTCTCCCCGGAATAATCGAAGGAAAAGGTATCATCGATCAAGCCTTCTTCATACAGGCGCTGATAATTTTCGCCGCTTTGTCCGAATACCATCTCTAGCAGCAATTGCACAGACAGTTCATGCTTCAGCAACGCTTTCCCCTGTTTTTCGGGAAGACGATCCTTGAAGCCCACAAGGCACTTGCCGGTATTCACATTCATTGGAATCGTTACCTGCTTTTGATATGCCGCTTCGCTTTCCGTTTCAAAGAAACGCTTGATTTCTTTCGGCTCGGCAAACCGTTTTTCTGCCTGATTTTCCCGGATAAGTGTCAATGTCTGATCGGGATCAATATTTCCAACAACAAAAAACATCATGTTGCTCGGATGATAGAATGTTTCATAGCAGGTATAAAGCAGCTCTTTTGTAATTTGATGAATGGATTCCACCGTGCCGGCGATATCAATCTTCACCGGGTGCCGGTCGTACATGCCGGCAATCAGTCCGAAGTAATTCCGCCAATCCGGGTTATCCTCATACATTTTTATCTCTTGTTCAATAATTCCTTTTTCCTTATCCACGGAAGCATCGGTGAAGTACGGTTTTTGAACAAAATTCAGCAATGTCGTTAAGTTTTCTTTAATATTCATCGTACTGGAAAACAAGTAGGCGGTTCTCGTAAAGCTGGTAAAAGCATTTGCCGATGCGCCCTGCTTACTGAACTGCTGAAACACGTCGCCTTCCTCGTCTTCAAACAGTTTATGTTCCAGAAAGTGAGCGATTCCGTCCGGAACCCTCAGCGCTTCTTCGCTGTTTAACGGAACGAAATGGTTATCAATCGAGCCGTATTTCGTCGTAAATGTTGCAAAAGTTTTATTGAAGCCTGGCTTCGGCAACACGTAAACATTCAATCCGTTAGGAAGCTCTTCGTGATAAAGCGTCTCCTGCAATTGCTCAAACGTGACTTTATTCATGAGCAGCTTCCTCCTTTCCCTTTAAAAAATACACCGTGTCCAATTGCATTTTTTGGGCAACCTTGACGACATCCTCTTTCGTCACCTTATCGATTTCTTCCGTCCACATTTCCAGCGGCCGGCTTTTATCTGACAGTCGGCTGTGATACTCCAGCTCAATCCTGCCTCTCGGTACATCCATTGTTTCCAGTAACTGGTTTTTTAAAACCGCTTTTGTCTGTGTTAAGTCTTCATCCGTAAACTTTCCTGCTTTCATGTCGTCCATCTGCTGAAAAATAATCGTTGTCGCGTCGTCAAATTTTTTACTTTCAATCCCCGACATGACGATCAGCAAACCTTTATGACTTTCCACCCTGGAAGCCGCATAATAGGCAAGGCTTGCTTTTTCCCTGACGTTGATGAACAATTTCGAGTGAGAGAAGCCGCCAAAAATACCATTGAACAACTGCAATGGAAAATAATCTTCATCACTGTATGTGGTCTGAGTTCGATAGCCGATGTGCAGCTTCCCTTGCTGAACCTCCTGCTCTTCCATCACTTCCCGCGGTTCTTTCGGCTGCTTTGCCGCAGGTGCAGGCGGCACACTTTCACGTGCGGGCATCGACGAAAGCTCCGCAAAATGGGTTTCAACGAGCTGTTTTATTTCCGCTTCCTCTACGTCACCGACAAAGTATAAATCCAGCTGATCCGCTGACAGCACCTGCTTGTAATAGCTGTAAAGGGAAGCACCGTCCAGCGAAGGAATATCTTCCTGGTTGCCGTATACAAACAATCCGAACGGCTCCTCTTTGCACATTTCTTCGGTAAGCCGTTTATTGGCATACCTCATTTTATCATCATACACCGATGCCAGCTTTTGCTTCAGCGTCCGTTTTTCTCCTTCCACGATCGCTTTATCGAAAGCGCCGTCATTGACCTTCGGCGACAGCAGCACCGACGAAAATAATTGCAGGCCGCGGGCAAATAGGGGCCGGCTGTCGCTCAAAAACTTTTCGTTTGCCACTTCCATTTTCAATGACATGATATGATTTTCCCCTTTTTTCGACACATCGGCCTGCAAGGTGGCGCCGTATAACTCATCCAGTTCCCTGCGGATGTGCTGCCTGGAAGGATGCTCCATCGTTCCAGACTGCAAAACGTACGGAAGAATCGCGCGCTTTGTCACCGTGTTCTTTTCCAGCGGGCTCCTCATATGAAGTAAGATTGTATTTGTTTTGTATGTTGTTGACGGTAAAACATGAACGTTTAATGCGCCGATAGTAAACTTTGTCAATTATTACCCTCCTTTTTGAACACACACTATTATTATCATACCTTTTCATTTTATAGATTATGTCTTGAACATCACACTCTTTTTCGCAGAACGTGAAACTTAAACTTATCTGCCCGGAAATAGTTTAAAGAATGCAAAACAGGCTGCTCGTTTTCATCGTAATGCATCTGTTTCAAAACGAGGAGGGCTGTCTCCGGACCGCACTGCAGGATTTCCGATACTTTTTCGTGATAGCCGACAGGTTCAATTTGCGTAAACGCACAGGTGATCTTTGTACCTGCAACTTCCAGCTGGTCAAAAATTGATTGTTGCTCATGGGAAATAAATTCCGGTATGTACAGCTTCGGAATGCGGTCCAAACAATAGACGACCGGCTCTCCGTCGGCCGTACGAACCCGTTCCATCACAACCAATTCACTGAATTCAGCGCTTTTAAACTGGCGGTGATCCTCTTCATCCGCCGTTTCAATGAAGGAAGATAAAAAGATGGTGCCAGGCTGTTTCTTTCCCCGCAGAATCATATCGGTAACGGAGAACAACTGTTCAATGCCTGAGGAAAACAACGGCTTTGAATTGACGAACGTTCCCACTCCATGCCGACGCACAATAATGCTTTCTTCTTCAAGCAAGCGCAGTGCCTCCCGCAATGTGGCACGGCTTACGCCCAATTGCTTGGATAGCTGAAACTCGGACGGCAGCCTTTCTCCCGCCTCGTATACTCCGTTGCCGATATCTTCTTTCATTTTATCAATGACTTGAAGGTATAAAGGTCGCTGATCTGCTTTAATCATACTAATTCCCCCCGCGGAGCTCCAGTGTAACGCCCAATGATCATCATGTGTCACTAATGAATGAACAAACACTTCAATAATCAATGGTTGGAAACTTCCTGATCCTCCGATTTTGCAATCAATACTTCCCTTGGCTTGCTGCCTTCATACGGGCCGACGATTCCACGAAGCTCCATCTCATCGATCAGCCGTGCCGCGCGGGTATAGCCGATCCTGAAGCGCCTTTGCAGCATCGAGACAGATGCCGTCTGCATTTCCGCAACAAGCTGGACGGCGTCATCATAAAGTTCGTCATCCACTTCCGCCGGCACCGCTTCCTCTCCTTCCTGCGGAATCATCTCTTCGGCATACTGTGCCTTCTGCTGCTCAATACAATGGAAAACGATCCTCTCCACTTCTTCATCGGAGAGAAATGCTCCTTGAATCCTTGTCGGCTTATTTGCCCCAACCGGCAGAAATAGCATATCGCCCCTTCCAAGCAGTTTTTCCGCCCCGTTGCCGTCCAAAATCGTCCGGGAATCGGTGGAACTGGAAACGCCGAAAGCAATTCTAGACGGGATGTTCGCTTTGATGACCCCGGTGATGACATCAACCGACGGACGCTGTGTGGCAATGATTAAATGAATTCCCGATGCCCTCGCTTTTTGCGCCAGGCGGGTAATCGATTCTTCCACATCGGAGGAGGCAACCATCATTAAATCAGCCAGCTCGTCCACGATGACAACGATATACGGCAGGGGCTGATGCTGCTCCCCTTCTTCCCGTTGTTCGTTTTCGCGTTTAATGTACGCATTATACCCTTCGATATTTCGCGCGCCGCAATAAGCGAACAGCTCATAGCGCCGTTCCATTTCATTGACGACTTTTTTCAATGCCTGCGACGCTTTTTTCGGATCGGTGACAACCGGGGACAGCAAATGCGGAATCCCGTTGTACATTGTCAGCTCCACCATTTTCGGGTCAATCATAATCAGCTTAACCTCGTGCGGCTTGCTTCTCATTAGAATGCTGACGATAATTCCGTTGATGCACACACTTTTTCCGCTGCCCGTGGCACCTGCCACAAGCAAGTGGGGCATTTTATTTAATTCCGCGATCACGGCATCGCCGGAAATGTCCCGTCCTAAAGCAATCGCCAGTTTGTTATCATTGTCCTGCATTGCCTGTGAATCAAGCACTTCTCTTAAAGTGACGAGGGCAACCTCCTGATTCGGCACTTCAATGCCGATCGCCGATTTTCCCGGTATCGGAGCTTCCATCCGGATATCCTTTGCTGCCAGGGCCAACGCCAAATCATCGGTTAAATTGACGATTTTGCTTACCTTCACCCCAACGCTCGGATACACTTCATATTTTGTTACCGACGGCCCTAAATGAACCTTCGTCACCTTCGCACTGACGCCGAAGCTCTCCAGCGTCCGCTCCAGCTTTCTGGCATTTTTCGAAAGCAGGGAATGCTCCCGTGACTGATTCGCCTTCACCGGACTGGCCAGCAAATCCATTTTCGGGAGGCGGTAATGCTCATTTTCCATCGCGCTGACGACAAGGGAAGAGGTCTGCTCGACGGCTGTTTCGTTATCTGCAGCGGCATTTGCTTGACCGGCTGCTTTGCCATCCGCCTTCTGCAATGCCTTCGACTCTACATCGATAACCTCTGCTTCGCCAGCGTCCTCCATTGCTTTGGAAGAAAAATGATAGATGATCGGCTCTTCTGCAGACTCCTCCTGTTCCGGTTCGCTTTGATCCGGAACGGGAACGCGCATTGCCTGCTCCTTCGCCGCTTTATTTTTTTCCCGCCACTCCTGCCAGCGGTTCCGGAAATCCGTCATCTGCTGTTTAAAAGCGTCCGCCGACCGCCGGAAAAATGCCGCAGAGAAGCCGCCGCTTTTTTTCAAGGAATCAATAAAAGATTTCCCGGTAATCAAAATGACGGAGGTCACGATTAAAAAGATTGCAAAAACAACGGTCCCCCCTGAGGAAAACAGAAAATGCGATAGCGCAAATCCGAGGGCGCCGATCATTCCTCCGCCAAGCTCATCGGTGAAGGCTTGTCCCTGAAGCTGCAACCAGTATAAGTGCCACGTATTTCGAATGACGGAATAATCGACAAACTCCACCTGTTTCGAAAGCTCCCGAAACAAACTGACATGACTGATAAGCGTTAAAGCAAAAATAAACAAATAAATACCGATTAATCTTCTCGTCCAAAAGTTCGGCCATTGGCGTTTAAAAATAATATAGAAGGCAAAAAGACAAAGGCTGATCGTTAACAGGATGTGCCAGTTTCCTAAGAAAAAGCGGAACAGCTGCACGAGCCCTTCGCCGACAATCCCTAATCTCGCGAAGGTAATAAAGGAGATAATCAGCAAGAAAAAGCCTGTTAATTCATACGTAAGCTGTTTTTTCCACTTTTGCTGTTTTTTACGGCGTTTTTTTACCATGAAAACCACCTCGTTGTTATGTATGACAGAAATGGAAGAAGCAGCCGACAACCCGGCTGCTGTATATCCTTGACGAACGCTTGTTTTCATTATTATAGCATATTATCCACCCATTTTTCCATATCTTGATCATTTCTTTTTAAGGTGAGTGCCGATTTATATATACCTTCCGGGTTGAAAGCGTTCATCCAAATATAAGTACGGATCTGTCGACAACAGCCGGACAATCCGGTATTGCATGCCAGGTCCTGCCGTTCCCGTCACTTTTTCAACAAGCAGCTGTCCTCCCGGGATAGCGACGAGCTCCTGCTTCCTGTAATCCTCCTCATCCGCGGGATAAACGAGCTCCTGGGATTGATAGGTATATAAAATCACTGGACAACCTCCTCGCTTCCCGCCGGTTTATTCTGTTCGATCAGTTCGTTCAATTTGCCGATGGCCTGGCCGACGCCTCCTACTTCATCAATCAGCCCATAGGATACGGCATCTTTCCCGATGACATTTGTTCCAATATCCCTCGTTAAATTTCCCTTGGAAAGCATCAGTTCTTTAAAGCTTTCTTCCTTGATTTTTGAATGCCTTGTCACAAAGCTGATCACCCGATCCTGCATCTTGTCAAGGTATTCGAACGTCTGCGGAACGCCGATGACGAGCCCGGTTAATCGCACGGGATGAATCGTCATCGTCGCCGTTTCCGCGATAAAAGAGTAGTTTGCCGCGACGGCAATCGGTACTCCGATAGAGTGACCTCCGCCTAAAACGAGCGTCACCGTCGGCTTTGACATCGATGCGATCATTTCAGCCAGTGCCAGCCCCGCTTCCACATCACCGCCTACGGTATTTAAGATGATCAGCAGCCCTTCAATTTTCGGGTTTTGTTCCGCTGCAACCAGCTGCGGGATAATGTGTTCATATTTCGTAGTTTTGTTTTGTGGCGGAAGCTGCATATGCCCTTCAATTTGGCCGATGATCGTTAAAACATGAATATTGGAATGCTCCATCTGCGGCACGTTCGTCTGGCCCAGTTGCTGGATTTTCTGCAATACTCCCGATTCCTTTTGATCCTTATCGCCATCCTGGTTCGGGTTTTCTGGTGATTGAGGATTAGTCCCTTCATTCATGACCGATCCACTCCTTTCTCATCATAGTATGGAAGGATACAGCTTTTTTCATGCAGGCAGGAAGCATGAACAGCAATCCGCCGAATGGAGCTATTTATTTGCCCATCCGGCTTGGCTATTTTCCATTTACGGACGAATCATAATAAAATTTGGTGTTGACCGCTTTGGGAAATTACTTTTTTGTTGTTGACCATGGAATCCATTTTTTTACTTATCCTCTTTTTAATAGTGTTTGTTCTAAAAGATCGGTTTTTATCTTTTTGAACAAACACGAAGCAATGAGTGGAGCCGATGCATTCTTTTTATGCCAGCTATGAGTGTTTTTCTCGTAGATGGCGCATCGAGCGGAACCATTGCCTTTTTGAACACGTTCTAATAAATAATCTTTGTTGCTTTTGAAACCGTTTTTTGAAAAAACAAAGCCTGTTCAAGTCAACATCATTTGTCTGAACGGCTTGTTTTTTTCAAAGCCTTCACGTATGGGTCGAAGGACCTAGCAAGCTTGGCTTACGGTCCTAAAAAAAGCCTATATATATATCAGGGGCTTGTAGAAAGGGTTATCGTTCCATTTTTATTGTAAATAGCATAGTCTACTAACCGCTCTCATTTAAACGTAAAAGCACATTAATCCAGATAATCACCTATTTAAAGTGATAATGGTTATCTGAAATAATGTGCTAAGTAAAGTTATTTGTTATTCTTCAAAGATTAGCTAGTTGGCGGGCTAAAGATGTAAAAAAAGGTGTGTTTTCTTTTCCAAAATAAATGGAGCGCAACAAGCTGTTTCGGCCGATGCGCTCCCGTCGTTATTTCTGATCAAACGGATACGCTGAAAGTGCTTCCGGATGGACCGGCAGCTTCGGCGTCATTCGCGGCATCGCCCTTGCCATAATAAGCCTCGCGCCATGCTTCTATGTATATGGCACTAAAATTACTTGTCCGCGCCATTTCGGCTTTTGACATCACCATTGTCCAGCCGTTGTTTTGCGAATAGTGCGCGATGACTTGCTTACTTGCATCTTTGAATTCTGCAAACGTCACTCCGCATTTGCCTGTAAACTTATTAGTCGCATTCGCTATGATACCTTTTCTATCTGGTGAAGCAACGGATACATAGCTTTTCATCAGACTTCTGTACCCAGCCGACTGACCGCCGCAGATACCTGCGGCAGCATCTTTTTTTGCCTGCTCAATGATAGCTTCCTGAAATTCTTCTTCACTCATGGCTGGAGCCGTTTTTGTGCAATAATCGAATTTAGTAAAGTCAGGTTGAGGAAAAACATTCATCCTTGGTCTATCGTTACTTTTTGTCCCAAGCAAAATGTCTATCATGCTGGCTTTCATTAAGTTGATGTTGTTCATTTTCATACACTCCTTTGAAAAGAGGCTTCGTCCGATACCGGGCTGGAAGTATCGGACAATAGCCTTTGTTTTGCCTACGGTGCTAAAGCAAGCTGCTTAATAGTTGTAATACACCGTCAGTTTTATACTTTTATAAGTTTTGTACCCTGGAGTAATACTGCTTACATTGGTTCCTGTGTAGTAAAGTTGATATGTACCATTTGCAAGCGTACCAATCAACCCTGCTGTAAATTCTGTTTTATTGCCTGATCCCCACGGTGCCGATACCCACCCAGGAATATTACTGGTTTTTATATACAAGCTATTTGACCAGATTGCACCAGAATAAGACATCGTATTACAATCCACAACGACCTTTGTAATGACAACATCTGCTGGTAGACCAGAAACATTGATTGTTGCAATGGATGAGGAACCGCTCGTGCCTGGATCAAGAGATAGACTCATTGAACCCGATGGTGCTGTTGATGAGGTGAATGTTTTCGACGACGAAGCGGCGAATGCAGTTGTCGTCATAACAGAGACCATGACCATCACAAGCAACAGGCTGAGTAACTTCTTTGCTTTCATCTCATTTCCTTCTCTTTTCAAATTATTCTCACGAGAATTCTCCAGCCCAATGCGATAACCGGACTCTACTATATGTATCGTCCAAATCATGCCAAAAATTAAGCAAAAAAATTTTCTGCCGACATAATATCTGTATTGGTTTGTATTTCTATAACTATTTGAATTAAGAATATGCTTTTTTCTGAAATTACACAATATCCCATGGATAAAATTAACATTTCATTCTTACTTCAATCAATTATCAGCTAAAGAAACGATTATTGTTACATTAAAAAAGACTCTTCACAGTTGGGGGAAACGTGTGGCAGCTTGCTCTGTTCCAAAATGTTAGTACAACATATTGTTTAAGATTCCTGCGGTGACTTGAGTATTACAATTATTTTAAAAAATAAGCGGCAGGTACTAATTCACTCCGACAGGTTTATGATTCACATGCCAATCTTTCATTAGAACAAGTTCACTGTAAGCTAAAAAGAGGCGCAAAAGGTGTTCTTTCCCTTTTGCACCTCTCCTGTTGTCGGCAGTTAGGCGTTACGTTTAGTTCGAGCTCTCCACATCCCTTTACTAGGATGCCGTGATTACTTATTCAGCAACGAATAAATCACGTTCCGCTCTTCGGAGGTAAGGGGTACGAGCGGCAAGCGGACACCGCCGACATCAAGTCCGGCAAATTGCAGCGCTGTTTTTACCGGCGCCGGATTCGGCGCGATAAACATTCCTTTCATCACCGGGAGCAGGCGCTGATGCATTACCGCCGCTTCCTTCACTCGCCCTGCTTCAAAGGCGCTGACCATTTCCTGCAATTCTTGTCCGATGACATGGCTGGCGACGGAAACGATGCCCGCTCCTCCTACGGCCAATACCGGCAAGGTTAAAGCGTCATCCCCGGAATAGAGCGTAAAATCATCGGCTGTATTGGCAATAATCGTCGTTATTTGATCAAGGTCGCCGCTCGCCTCCTTAACGGCAACAATGTTGTCGATTTTGGAAAGGGCGATCACCGTTTCCGGCAAAATATTGGAAACAGTACGACCAGGCACATTATATAGCATCACCGGCAGCGATGTTTTTTCGGCAATTGCTTTGAAATGCGCATACATCCCTTGCTGAGACGGTTTATTATAATACGGCGCCACTAGCATGATCGCGTCAACACCGGCAGCTTCCGCTTTTTTCGACAATTCCATGGAAGCGTACGTGTTGTTGGAGCCGGTGCCGGCGATAATCGGAACACGACCTCCAACCACCTTCACGGTATGTTCAAACAAAGCGATCTTTTCTTCATTCGATAACGTCGGGGATTCCCCGGTCGTTCCTGCTACAACGAGAGCTTCCGTTCCATTTTCAAGCAAGTATTCAATCAGTTTCGTCGTTTTTAAAAAATCCACGTTTCCTTTTGCATCGAACGGGGTAACCATTGCAGTAACAACTCGACCGAAATTCATACGAATTCACTCCTTCTGACTAATCATCAAACTCTTTCTGACAAAAACTTTTCATGCAAAGCATTGACGGCTTCAACCATGTCCTCGCCCTTCACCAATACCCAAATCGTCGTGTGGGAATCGGCCGATTGAAGAATTTGAATGTTTTTGCTTGTCAAAGCTTCCACGATACGAGATGTTACTCCGGGAACCCCGGTCATTCCGGCACCGACGGCAGAAACCTTCGCGCAATTCCTTACGATTTGAGGCGTCAGGTCCAATTTTTCCAATATGGCCACTGCCCGATCTGCCACATCGTCACTTACTGTATAAGCTACCCCCATTGGATGAATATTAATAAAATCCACGGAAATGCTTTCTTTTGCCATCGCTTTAAAAACCTTTGTCTGTAAATCGTACTCTCCCTCTTTGGCGAATACTTTCACTTGCGTCACATTGCTGACGTGAGCAATGCCTGTCACAGGCCGGTCTTCCACATCCCGGCCAACCTGCTTTGTTGTACTGCTCGTAATTAATGTGCCTTCATTTTTTGTTGTGGTGGAGCGGATGCGAATCGGCACCTTCGCTTGCATAGCCACTTCGACGGCGCGGGGATGAATGACTTTCGCCCCCTGGTAAGCTAAATTGCAAATTTCGTTATACGTCACCACGTTCAACGGCTTGGCACCGTCAACGATGCGCGGATCTGCCGTCATAACTCCGGCAACATCGGTAAAAATATCAACGACCTCCGCCTTCAAAGCGGCACCTAACGCCGTTGCCGAAGTATCGCTGCCGCCCCTTCCCAATGTGGCAAGCGTGCCTTTCGGCGTTTCTCCCTGAAAGCCGGTAACAACGATGGCGTCATACTCTTCCAGGTGATTCCGTAATCCTTCCACCTTCATATCGATGATTTTTGCATTTGTATATTCTTCATTCGTCCGGAATCCCGCTTGGGCTCCGGTCATCGCCAACGCCTTGATTCCTTTGCGGTTTAACAAGTTCGAAAAGACTACGGAAGAAATCGTTTCCCCGCAGGAAGCAAGCAAATCAAGCTCTCTTTTGGAAACATTTCCGCGATGACCGCCAACTAAATCCAACAATGTATCCGTAGCGTACGGATCTCCGGTACGTCCCATAGCCGAGACAACAACGACAACTTTATAACCATCCCTCAAAGCGTCAAGCACATGCTCCAAAGCGTGCTCACGAAGCTCTTCATTCTTGAGGGATGTTCCTCCAAATTTTTGGACTGCGACTTTCATCTGACTTCATCCACCTTTTTTCACATCTGAGGTACAACATTTTATTAAGACTGGTTCTCAAGTAGTCCCAGCTTTTGCAGGGAAAAGGCAATCTGAACGGAATTCAGTGCCGCTCCCTTTAATAAGTTGTCGGCAACGATCCACATGTGGAATCCTTTTTCCTGATCCAAGTCCTTGCGAATACGTCCGACGAAGACATCGTCCTTCCCGGCTGCCTCAATGGCCATCGGATAAATTTGCTGCGCGGGATCATCCTGCAAAGTAATCCCCGGCGCTGCCTGGAGAACTTCACGAAGCTGCGGTACAGTCACACCTTCTTTTTCGACCTCGATATAAACGGACTCCGAATGTCCTGACTCCACAGGTAGTCTGACGCATGTGGCAGCCACTTGGATCGTCTGATCGCGCATGATTTTTTTCGTTTCCTGAATCATTTTTACTTCTTCAAAAGTAAAGCCGTTATCCTGGAATTTATCAATTTGCGGAATCGCATTAAACGCGATTTGATAATGCTTTTTATCTCCGCCTACCGGTAAGATTTCCGGGTTTACCTGCTCGTTGTTCAGCACTTGCCTGGATTGGACATACATTTCATCAATCGCTTCGGCGCCTGCACCTGACACGGCCTGGTAAGTAGATACAATAATCCGTTTCAGGCCGAACGCCTGACGAATCGGCTGTAATGCGGCAACCATTTGAATCGTTGAGCAGTTTGGATTGGCGATAATCCCGTTATGATCCCGTAAATCTTCTTCATTGACTTCGGGCACGACCAACGGAACATCCCCCGCCATGCGGTATGCGCTTGTATTGTCAACGACAACGGCGCCCCGTTTAACAGCTTCGGGAGCGAGCGCTTTGGAGACGGATCCGCCGGCGCTGAATAAGGCAAGCTGAATCCCCTCGAACGACTCCGGTGTCGCTTCTTGAACCGTTAACTCCTCACCTTTAAATACAACCTTTTTCCCTGCTGATCGTTTACTGGACAAAGGCAGCAACGTTTTTACCGGAAAATTTAACCGCTCCAATGTTTTCAGCATCTGTTGTCCTACTGCGCCTGTAGCTCCTACAATAGCAACGTGATAACCTAAATGACTCATGATAATAGCTCCTTTCTTTAGTACGATCTGACAAAATACTCCTCTGTTTTTTTACGATGGAAAACAATCCGCTGTCGGATATTTCTGTTCTCATTATTTCGCACATTGCGGTACTTTTCAATGATATTTTCTTAAAGTGTATGTTCAAAAAGATCGCTTTTTATCTTTTTGAACATACACGATGCAATGAGTGAAGCTGATGCATTCTTTTCAGTAGGCTAGGAGCGGTTTTCTCGTAGCCTACGCATCGAGCGGAACCATTGCCTTTTTGAACAGGCTCTTAAAGCGGATTTTAAACTTTTTTTGAAATTGCGGATGTTCAAAAAGTCCGGGATACAGCGACTGCGAATCTCCGCGTTGCGTTGCCTCTCCGCTGCTCACGTACGTCCCGTGTACGCTCCGCTGCTCGATGCTGCCGCGCCTCGACCTTCTTGCCGCTGTGATGTCCTCCTTTTTGAACTTTTTTTCAAATTGCGGTTGTTCAAAAAGTCCGGGATACAGCGACTGCGAATCTCCGCGTTGCGTTGCCTCTCCGCTGCTCACGTACGTCCCGTGTACGCTCCGCTGCTCGATGCTGCCGCGCCTCGACCTTCTTGCCGCTGTGATGTCCTCCTTTTTGAACTTTTTTTCAAATTGCGGTTGTTCAAAAAGTCCGGGATACAGCGACTGCGAATCTCGTCGTTGCGTTGCGTTGACCATAAAAAAACAAGGTTGTCCCATGAAGGATGAGATTCAGAGGTTGCTTAGAAAAGAAAGGGGGCTTGAGACAACGGCGCTGCCTCTTAAGCTCCTTTTCTTTTCTAAAATCGCTCCAACAGCAGCGCCCTATATCTTCATGCCACTGTCATGGCATCCTTTTTGAACACACGGAATGAGGAAGCAATCGATTCTTTCTTCCCGCTTATTGTCTATTTTATCAACAGTTCGCATTTTTTTCACTAATCTTTGTATCTTTCTATTAAAACAGGCTGAATTTGTTGATGGTTTAATGCGGCTTCCACCGTTTGCGGAATTTGCGTCATGTCGGCGACAAGGGAGTTCGGCTTCTTATATGGATGATCTTGGCCGAACGGAACAAAATAAATGTTTTTGGTAGCCATCAACCGCATGATATTGATCCCGTTCAGTCCCAACGCGTCGTTTGTAGAGATTGCCAGGACGACAGGTCTGCCTGTGCGCAATGTTGCTTTTGCTCCCATTAGGACGGGGGAATCCGTCTGGGCGTTCGCGAGCTTGCTGGTGGAGTTTCCTGTCATCGGGGCAATCACCATACAATCGAGCGGAGTTTGCGGACCAAAGGGCTCCGCCTTTACAATACTGTCAACAATGGGTTCATCGGTGATACTCCTGATGGCATCAATCCAGCCTTGGCTGTCCCCGAATTTTGTATCTGTCGTCTGCACGGTATAGCTCACAAACGGCGTGACGCGTGCACCGGTCTTCACCAGCTGTTCCATCATCGGCAATACCTCATGATACGTACAATGTGATCCTGTCAATCCGAATCCGATATGCTTTCCCTTCAGTGACATTTACACGCTTCCTCCTTTATTCGCGGACCATTGCTCAAGAAGTAGGGCTGTTAATACATTGGCAATAATCTTTCCTGCTGTTTTCGGCGCCACGATTCCCGGCAGTCCCGGTGCCAACAGCGCCTTGATCCCTCGCTTTTCAGCATAGCGAAAATCGGTTCCCCCCGGTTTGGATGCCAGATCAATAACGAGTGCATGCGGCGGCATTTTAGAAAGAACATCCACAGATAATACTTTTGCAGGGATTGTATTGATTATGACATCGATGTTTTTTACTCGTTGCGGGAGTTCTGCCAAGGAGTAACTGTCCAGATGCATCTCAAATGCTCTCGCACGCAGGTTCAATTCATTTGCAATCACTTCCACCCGCGCCCCTAAATTTTTAAACGTTCTGGCAACTGTCATACCGACTCTGCCAAACCCGGTAACAGCAACGTTCGAATCGTGAATCGTGATGTCGGTATTTTGAATAACCATCATCACCGCTCCTTCAGCTGTCGGTATCGAGTTGTAAATGGCAACATCATCCCGTTCCAATAATTCGATCAGCTGACATTCATTGTTACTTGCAAGCTTTTTCAGCACATTGTTGGAAATACCTGAATAAATAACCGTATGATCCGGTGTTTTTTTCAACCAGTTTTCCGGAAAAAATGTCTTTTCGCCGGAGAAGATCGATTCGATTTCTCCTTCCTGGCTCATCCCGCTGACGGGCAAAACAATGGCATCGACGGTCTTTGGATCGATGGTGTAAAATGTCTGTTTATTTGCACCGACAAATCCATCATCCAACTGGTCAAAACCAATCAATGACAGCTTTGCGTCATATTCTGATAGCTTGCGAATCACTTCAAGCTGCCTTGCATCACCGCCTACAATGGCTATATGCATATCTGTTAACACAATACCTTTCTCCCCTTCCAGGTGATTTAGATTTATATAAAGGGGAACTTCTTGCGATGTTAAACTCACCACATTCTATGTGAAAGCCTTGAATCATGTGAGCCGTGGACACATAAAAAATTTAATTTCCCTGCTGTTCTTGTTTTCTCTGAGATATTTCCAAAAAAATCAGCGCCCCGCACACCGAATAGACCGCTTCCGTTTTTATAAAAAAAAGATGTCCCAACATGGACTTTTATCCATTCGGGACATCCCCAAAGCGATTGCCGTTTAAAAAAGTTGTTTTTGCAAACATTGTTGCTATCGGCCTGCTGATTTACACCTCGATAATGATCATATCCTGGCCGATTTTTTTGATTTGTTTCCAATAAACCGTTACTTCCTTATCTCGTTTCCCCAGGCCGAACCACTTTACCGTGGGGATGACAAACGCTTCGATTTGCCCGTTTGTCTCATCAATAACAACGTCGGTTTGTCCCAGTACTCCGAGACGCTCCCCCTTTTGGTAATCAATGATTTCTTTATTGCTGATTTCGCTCAGCCTCATTTTTTCTCCCCCATTTCTTTTAGTTGGTTTATTGAACAACTCCCATTGGCAGCTTCCCTTGCGGACTGATCAATGTAAGGGAAAACTCCTTGGAAAAAATCGCTTCGCTTGTTTTATGAACCATATCCAATGTCACACTGTCGATCGATTCAATCATTTCGTCCAAGGTGCGGTGACGGCCGAGGAGCAATTCATTTTTGCCGTTGCGGCTCATCCGGCTGTTCGTGCTCTCCAGCCCGAGCATTAAGCTTCCCTTTAACTGCTCTTTTCCGTTGGCCAGCTCCCTTTCCGTCAAGCCGTCCAAACGGACTTTTTCTATCGTATTCATCAGAATTTCATAGAGCTTATCGAGATGATCCTGGGCAGTGCCGGCATATACCGTCAGCATCCCTGTATCATGAAAGGCAGAGTGGTACGAATATACCGAATATGCCAGCCCGCGCTTTTCTCTTACCTCCTGGAACAATCGGCTGCTCATGCTGCCCCCCAACGTATTATTCAATAAAACAAGGCTGTAAATTTGCTCATTTCGCAGCGGAAAGCCTTCAAAGCCGATGCATAAATGTGCCTGTTCCGTCTCCTTTTTCTTTGCGATTCGATCGGAGTTAAACATTGGCTTCAACAACGTTCCGCTCTGGCTGCCCGGCTTCATCGGAGAAAACACTTCATCGACATAAGCTACAAACGATTCATCGACATTTCCGCAAATCGAAATAACTACATTATCGGCGTGATAATATTGCTCCATATAGTCAAATAACGATTCGGGAGAAAATTTGGCCAGCGTCTCCTCCGTTCCCAAAATAGGGTATCCGAGAGGGTGATCACCAAAGCTGGCACGGCTCAGCAAATCGTGGACAATATCGTCAGGTGTGTCCTCATACATTTTAATTTCCTCTAAAACGACACTTTTTTCTTTAGCCAGCTCTGCTTTGTCAAAGGTGGAATGAAAGTACATGTCGGCAAGCACATCGACGGCATGCCTTGCGTGGTTATCCAGTACCTTTGCATAGTAGCATGTATACTCCTTTGAAGTGAAGGCGTTCACTTGACCGCCGATGGAATCAAACGATTCGGCAATTTGCTGTGCCGTTCTTGATTTGGTCCCCTTAAAGAACATATGCTCCAAAAAGTGGGAAACACCGTTTTCTTCCTTTGTTTCAAATCTCGAACCTGTACCGATCCATATGCCGATCGATACGGAACGAACAGTATTGTTTGGTTCAAAAACGATTCTCAGGCCGTTCTTACTAGTAAATCTTTTAATCACCTTGATCCTCCTAAGATTATCTCTTGTCATTGATTCTTGTTTCGTTTAACACTTTACCCAACGGTCCGATTTCCAGTCCTTTGGCTGTGATCCCTGTGATCATTGCCTCGAGTCCTTTGACCGTCGCTTCCGTCGGATGCATCAATATCAGTGTGCCTGCCTCCGTTTTTTCCACTACGCGCTGTGCCATTTCCGCAGGGTTCGGGTTCTTCCAGTCCACCGTATCCACCGTCCATAATACAGTATACATGCCCAGTTCCCGCGCAACATCCACTACCTCCTGCCGGTAGCTGCCGCTCGGCGGGGCAAACCAGTCCGGCGTGACGCTTAGCGTTGTCTGCAGCACTTCATTCGTTCTTACCATTTCGTCGTAGATGCCATTCCTCGATAAGTTTTGCATATTTGGATGTGAATACGCATGATTTCCTATTTCATGCCCTTCTTCTAATACCATCTTAGCAAGATCGGGATTTTTTTTCACCCATGAACCATCCAAAAAAAAAGTGGATGTTATTTTATAGTGGTTCAATATCTTCAATATCTCTGTCAGATATTCATTTCCCCAAGCCACATTGATCATGAAGGTTACCATCTGTTTATCCGGATGCCCCCGGTAAATCGGCGCCGGCGGTAAATCTTTCAGCGTGACTTTCGGCGGTATTTGCTGATACACCAATTCTGCTTCACTGAACATTCCGGAGGACTTCATTCTATCATATGATGCCTGAACGTCGACGGAAATACCGTTGTATCCGGGAATCGCTTTCCACACGCTGTCGATGACCGCATCCTGAGGCGCCACGTGATAATCCTTTTGCTTAGCTAATATCTCCATATACAGCGGATCTTCTTCTTTCATGACCGTCACCGCCGCCTGGTTCCTCAATTCATTTATGTAACCGCTCGTAATCGGATGCTGGACGCTGGAAAACGATATGATCAAAATGAAAAGAAATGTCGCTGCCTGCAAAAGAAATCTCTTTAACATACACTCTCCCCCTTCACCAATAGGATTATGCATGTAAGGGACAAGTTAGAACGCGCAGGCGCCTGATTAGGAATAAACGCGGGCATACAAAAGGGTGTCTGAAAGTTTTTAATCTCTCAGGCACCCTCTCTTCCATGTTGGGACTGTGTCAAAAGCGAAAACGATAAGAGTCTGTTCAAAAAAGGCAATGGTTCCGCACGATGCGACCCAATTCCGCCTAAGTGCTGCCCACGTCCTATGGGCAACGGCGAAATGTCGTCATCCTGACTCCAAGAAAACCACTCACAGTCGGCCTGAAAAGAATGCATCGGCTCCATCCATTGCTTCGTGCTTGTCTCTTCCTCTGCAAGCACAGCTTCGATGACGATCCGTCGAGACAACTCGATGGGAAAGGCATCGTAGCTTTGCTCGTCGCTGCACGCTCGATAGGAAAAAACCACGCCTATCGGGCTTTTAAAGCGATGCAGCTGCTTCGAGGTGTCCCATAAGGGAAAAAACACCTTTTTGAGACACCACCATTACATGTTATTTTTTTTCATCGGTTAACAGTACTTTTCTTGACAGGTTCACGCGACCCTGATTGTCAATCTCCGTTACTTTCACTAAAATTTCATCGCCGATTGTAACAACATCCTCCACTTTGTTTACCCGTTCTTTAGCAAGCTGAGAAATATGAACAAGTCCGTCTTTTCCTTTGAAAAGTTCGACGAAGGCTCCGAATTTTTCGATCCGTTTGACTTTGCCTAAATACGTTTGTCCGACTTCCACTTCGCGGACAATGTCCTCAATGATCTGTTTTGCTTTATCATTCATTTCCTTGTCTGCCGAAGCAATATAAACGGTACCGTCCTGCTCGATGTCGATCTTCACGCCGGTGTCCTCGATAATTTGATTGATCACCTTCCCGCTCGGACCGATAACGTCACGGATTTTGTCCGGATTGATTTTCATCGTTAAAATTTTAGGAGCATATTCGCTCAGTTCACTGCGGTACTTCGGAATCGCGGACAACATGCTTTCCAGAATCTTCATCCGGCCTTCTTTTGCCTGGGACAGTGCCTGTTCTAAAATTTCCCGGTTGATGCCGGCAATTTTGATATCCATCTGCAAGGCGGTCACTCCCTTGGAAGTACCGGCTACTTTAAAGTCCATATCTCCCAGGGCATCTTCCATCCCCTGGATATCGGTTAAAACTGATACATCATCGCCGTCTTTGACAAGACCCATGGCAATGCCGGCAACCGGCGCTTTTATCGGCACCCCGGCTGCCATCATGGCAAGGGTGCTGGCGCAAATACTTGCCTGCGATGTGGAGCCGTTGGATTCAAGTACTTCAGAGACAAGTCGAATCGTATAAGGAAATTCTTCTTCCGAAGGTACGACTTGTTCCAACGCCCGTTCTCCCAGTGCGCCGTGTCCGATTTCCCGGCGCCCCGGTCCGCGGATCGGTCCGGTTTCCCCGACGCTAAAGGACGGGAAATTATAATGGTGCATAAAGCGTTTCGATTCTTCGATCCCTAAGCCATCGAGGATCTGGACATCTCCCAGCGCCCCTAATGTACACACGCTCAAGGCTTGCGTTTGCCCGCGGGTAAACAAACCTGAGCCGTGGGTTCGCGGCAACATATCGATTTCCGAAGACAGCGGTCGGATTTCGTCCACTTTACGGCCGTCGGGACGAATTTTTTCCTTAGTAATCAGCTTGCGAACCGTATCTTTAAAGATCTTGTCCAACACTTCTTTCGCATCGGAAGACCTGTCTTCCTCTTCCGTGATATAGTTTTCCAGTATTCGATCCATCACTTCCTTGACAGCCTCTTCACGCGCATGCTTTTCGACGACCAGGGCAGCTTTTCTTAAATCATCGCCCACTTTTTCTCGAAGTTCTGCTTCCAATTGCTTATCTATCGTTATAAGCTGAACTTCCATTTTTTCCACACCGATTTTTGCGACAATGTCTTCTTGGAAAGCAATAATTTTTTTGATCTCCTCATGACCGAACATAATCGCTTCCAGCATTGTTTCTTCAGGAACTTCCTGTGCTCCTGCCTCCACCATGTTGATGGCGTCCTTGGTTCCAGCAACGACGAGCTCAAGATCGCTTTGATCCATCTGCTCAGGAGTGGGATTAACGATAAATTCGTTGTCGATACGTCCGACCGTCACTCCGGCAATTGGACCGTCGAATGGAATATCTGAAATGGACAGTGCCAGCGAAGAACCGACCATCGCCGCCATCTCAGGCGAGCAATCTTTATCATTACTCATGACAATGCTGATGACTTGTACATCATTGCGGAAGCCGTCCGGAAAAAGCGGACGGATGGGACGGTCAATTAAACGGCTTGTTAACACCGCATGTTCACTTGGCCGACCTTCCCGTTTAATAAATCCGCCGGGAATTTTTCCGGCAGCGTATAAGCGTTCTTCATAGTTCACTGTTAACGGGAAGAACGGTAAATCTTTCGGCTCCTTTGATGCCGTTGCAGTAGACAATACTGCTGTATCACCGTATCGGACCAAAACGGCGCCGTTTGCCTGTTTCGCCAGCTGTCCGGCTTCCACAGTCAACGTGCGTCCTGCCCATTCCATAGAAAACGATTGCTTGTTTTGTTCCATCTTGCGAGTACTCCTCTCGTCCATTAAAATTTCACATTATTTTACTATTATTGTTAACTGTTTTTTATGTACTTAATCTCTTTGCAACAGAAAAAACTCATTTCACTCTTGGAAATAGAGGAAAATATTTCTGAACAACCTCTAGCTAAAATTTATAATAACAAATAATTGCTGATTATGGTATCCTCAACTGTATGTTCCAAAAGAACTTTTTTACAAAAAGAGTCTATTCAAAAAGGCAACGGTTCCGCTCGATGCGCCGACTGGGAGAGAAGTACGCTCCCCCATGCTTCATGATGCGGCAGCACGCTCGATACAAATCACAACATTTTTTGTGAATTATGGCAAAAGCGTAAAACGAACAAAAAGCGGGAATGATCCCGCTTTTTGTTTATCGACGAAGACCGAGTCTGTCGATTAACTGACGGTAACGAGTAACATCTTTGTTGCGAATATACGTAAGAAGGTTACGGCGTTGACCGACCATTTTTAAAAGACCACGGCGTGAATGGTGATCTTTCTTGTGAGTACGTAAGTGTTCGTTAAGCAAATTAATTTGCTCCGTCAGGATAGCTACTTGAACTTCTGGAGAACCAGTATCATTATCATGAGTTTTAAACTCTTCAATAATTTGGTTTTTACGTTCTTGTGTTAATGCCATCCAATCCACCTCCTTTATTTAAAATCCCCATGCGCCGAGCGGACGTTGGTGAAGCGCACCGCCAAGCAATGGTTAAGAACAACTATAAGCATACTAGTATTTGCAACAATTATCAAGTTTTATTGCAAAAAGATGTGACATTTTCTTGCTGAGAAAAAAACACAGCTGCTGTTTTGACATCATCGTTCAACTGATCAATGAGCTGCTGCACCGAAGCGAACTTTTTCTCATCGCGAATTTTTTCCAGCCATTGAATCGTTACTTCCTTGCCGTAAATGATATCTTCAAAGTCAAAGATATGCACTTCCACCGTCTGCTCTTTCTTCCGGTCATGGAACGTCGGCTTGTAACCGACGTTGCAGATCCCCCGGTGCCAGTGATTGTTAACAAAAATACGTACTATAAATACTCCGGGATCAGGAACGATGATCCGCTCGTCCGGCTGAACGTTCGCCGTGGGAAAGCCGATTGTCCTACCTCTTTTTTCTCCTTCGACGACCATCCCGGACGTTTCATAACACCAGCCTAAATAGTCATTGACCTTTTGGATATTTCCCTGCTTCAAAGCCGCCCTGATATTTGTCGAACTGATTTTTTCTCCTTCATGATGCACTTTTTCCACAACGGAGGATGTCAGTGCGTTCCGGGAGTGAAACGGCAATGTTTCCATCGTTCCCTTGCCTAACCGGCCGTAAGTATAATCGAAACCGGCCACAACATGCCTGACATTCAAGCCAATCAAATATTGATCGACAAACTGCTGGGGCGTCAGCTCTGAAAATAGCTCATCAAATTGAATCACGATCAAATAATCTACACCAAGCTGAGCTATCAGTTCTTCCTTTTTTATCCATGAAGTTAAATACTTCACCCTTTCACCTTTACGCAACACTTCTTTCGGATGTGGAAAAAAAGTCATCACACCGCTTTTCAATCGTGCTGATTCGGCGGCGTGCTTCGCTGTTAAAATAACTTCTTTATGTCCTTTATGGACGCCGTCAAAAAATCCTAAGGCGAGGGCGGAAGGTGGAATGTCATCAAAATGCTGGTGAGGATGTTTGATTTTTATTGTTTTCACCGTTACCACCTCACATATATACAGAAATAGAGTTGTTCCGCTTTCGCATTACGAGCCGACTGTATGGAGCATTTTTGCAGGCTTCATCATGCCTTCCCGTCTTGGGTGGGATTCGTACAATGCTAAACATACTCCATGTTGATTATACAGAGCGATCAACGATTCGTCCATGTTGATTTCTGAAGCTGGAATAATTGCGCCGTTCACGATTTTTGTTTCCAACTGCGCATCAACCACTTTTTTCGGATAGGCTGACAGGACGCTTTCAATGGACAGCAGCGGCTGGTGAAGCTCGTCCTGTTCTTCCCATTGATGCAGTTGCTCGAAAGTAACGGCGTTATCCGCTGTAAACATCCCTGATCTTGTCCTTGTTAAGTCGGACATATGAGCAGGAAAGCCAAGCATTTCGCCAATCGTAACCGACAACGTTCTGATGTACGTACCTTTGCTGCAGGATACACGAAAACGAAAGCGAACGTATCCAGCTTCTGTTTTTGTGATATCAGACGTCAAGGCAATATCATAAATAGTCACCAGCCTCTGGGGGCGCTCCACTTCCAATCCTTTCCTGGCGTATTCATACAGTCGCTTTCCTTGTACTTTCACAGCAGAAAACATCGGCGGCACCTGAACGATGTCCCCCTTTAAATTATCCAATATTCCGTTGATCTCGGCTTCGCTGACAGGACGGTCAACCGGCTTTTGCTCCACGATCTCTCCTGATTGATCTTCCGTCGTCGTGGAGTAGCCGATAGTAACTTCCCCTTCATATGTCTTCCGGTCAGCGGTTAAATACTCCACCAGTTTGGTAGCCCGGCCTAAGCAGACAGGCAAAACCCCGTCAACGTCAGGATCCAATGTTCCTGTATGACCGACTTTTTTTGTTTTATACAATTTTTTTATTTCCCTAACTGCCGCAAAAGAGGTCATTCCCCTCGGCTTCCACAGGGCTAGCACCCCGTTTGCTTCGTTGTCCATCCTCGTCACCTCGTTAAAATATACCGATGTATGTACCTAAGAAAAAGGGATAGACCGATTACGTCCTCCCCTTTTTTTCTCTCAGTTATTGTCATTCAGTTTGCGAAGCAGCTCTTCAATTCGATTTCCCCGTTCAATGCTTTCATCAAATTTGAAAGTTAGCTCAGGAGTTTTGCGAAGCTGGATGCGCTGGCCGATTTCCGAGCGGATAAACCCGGTAGCCTTTGCCAGTCCCTGCAGGGTTTTGGCCCGCTGATCCTCATCGCCGAATACGGTAATATACGCTGTCGCTTGCTGTAAATCGCCCGTCACTTCCACGGCGGTCACAGTGACAAATCCGATGCGCGGATCCTTTAATTCCCTTTGAATGATTTCCGTCAACTCTTTCTTGATTTGTTCACCTACGCGATTGGCACGAACGTTGCTCACAGTTAACACACCCCTATCATAATAGCCATTCCCAGGATACATTGCTAATTTCAAGATTTTCATGATTGTCGATGATTGCCAAAGCACGCTGCAATTCTTTCTCCGTCTGAATACGTATTGATCCGACGGCAACAATCGTCCATTCTGCACGTTGCCATACGTTTTGGTGATTTGATTCGGTAATTGATACATTATATCGCTGCCGAATGCGTGTTATCACACTTTTTAAAGTGGACCGTTTTTCTTTTAGCGAGCGGGCTTCATACAGAATGGCTTCCACCGTCATCATTCCGATGATCAACGCTTAATTTCCTCCATGATATAAGCTTCAATAATATCGCCTTCTTTGACATCATTGAAGTTTTCCAGCGTGATACCACACTCGTAGTTTTGCGCCACTTCTTTGACATCGTCCTTGAAGCGTTTCAGCGCATTGATTTCACCTTCAAAAATCACGACGCCGTCGCGAATTAAACGAACTGTGGAACCGCGCGTAATTTTCCCTTCGGTGACATAGGAACCGGCAATCGTTCCAATCTTGGATACTTTAAATATTTGCCGCACTTCGGCTTGGCCGATGACTTTTTCACGGAACTCAGGATCAAGCATGCCTTTCATTGCCGCTTCCACTTCTTCAATAGCGTTGTAAATGACCCGGTGCAGGCGGATATCCACTTTTTCTGATTCCGCCGTCCGCTTTGCATTGACATCCGGACGGACGTTGAAGCCGATCACGATCGCATTGGACGCACTTGCCAAAATAATATCTGATTCGGCAATGGCACCGACACCTGTATGAATTATATTGATTTTAACGCCTTCCACTTCGATTTTTTCAAGCGAGCCGCGCATTGCTTCAACGGAGCCTTGCACATCCGCCTTGATAATGACGTTGATTTCTTTAATATTGCCTTGTTGAATTTGTTGGAAAAGATCGTCCAGACTCACCTTCGAGGTCTCACGGCGTTCCGCTTCCCGCTGTTTAGTCGCGCGAGCTTCACCAATTTGACGGGCTTTTTTCTCATCTTCAAAAACAAGGAACTGGTCGCCTGCCTGTGGTACGGCATTCAAGCCGGTGATTTCCACAGGAGTGGACGGTGCTGCTGTTTTCACGCGCCGGCCGCGGTCGTTCACCATTGCCCGGACACGTCCAAACGTATTTCCAACAACAATGGTATCGCCGACTTTTAATGTACCGCCTTGCACTAAAAGCGTGGCAACCGGCCCACGTCCGCGATCCAGTTCCGCTTCAATAACCGTTCCTTGCGCCGGTTTATCATAGTTGGCTTTATATTCCTCCACTTCGGCGACGAGCAAAATCATCTCTAGCAATTCATCAATACCCGTTCCGTTGATGGCCGACACATTGACAAAAATCGTATCTCCGCCCCATGCTTCAGAAACGAGTCCCTGTTCCGTCAGCTCCTGCATCACGCGATCCGGATTTGCCGCTTCTTTGTCGATTTTATTGACGGCAACAATGATCGGTACCTTCGCTGCTTTCGCATGATTGATCGCTTCCAGCGTCTGCGGCATGACCCCGTCATCAGCAGCAACGACCAAAATCGTGATATCCGTTACTTGCGCACCGCGGGCGCGCATTGTAGTAAAGGCCGCATGTCCCGGGGTATCCAAAAACGTGATCTTCTTCCCGTTTTCTTCCACTTGATATGCGCCGATATGCTGAGTGATTCCACCCGCCTCTCCTGCGGTGACTTTCGTATGGCGGATGCTGTCCAAAAGTGTTGTTTTTCCATGATCGACATGCCCCATGATTGTAACAACCGGCGGCCGTTCCTTTAAGCTGGCCGGATCGTCTTTTTGCTCAAAATTCTCGAATTCCGTTTCATCGATGATGATTTCTTCTTCCGCTTCGATGCCGAATTCCGCTGCGAGCAATTCGATGGCGTCTTTATCGATCTCCTGATTGATCGTTGCCATAATGCCGATCCCCATTAATTTTTTGATGATTTCCGATGGCTCTTTACCGATTTTTTCTGCTAAATTTCCTACTGTGATCGGCAATGTATACGTTATTTTACTTGGCAATTCCTTTGCCGGTGCCTTCTTTTGTTCTTGCTGGTGATGTGCCGGACGCTGTCCGCGTTTCTTTTTGCCGCTATGATTTCGCTTGTTTTGATTAGCCTGATTGTTTTTCTGCTGCTGCCCGCTCCCACGGTTGGCCGGCCCCGGTTTAGCCGGTTTTTTATTTTTTGCTCCCGGTGCGCTAGAAGCGTTAGGACTGCTTGTTTTCTTGCCTGCTCCCGCTTTGTTTTCGCCCTTCGGCTGACTTGATTTTCCTGATTGCTTTGCTTCTAATTTCTCAATGACTTCTCCCGTAATAACACTCATATGATTGGAAACCTCTATCCCCATTTCTTCCAGCTGTTTGATAATGATTTTGCTGGAGACGTTTTTTTCTTTGGCGTATTCGTATATGCGCATTTTTTTCATCTGCTTACCTCCCACCTTCGCGTTGTTCCATCAAGCTCCTCTTCAAGACAGAACATAACAAAGTTATTCAATTAATGATCGCATCATTTTGGCGAACCCGGCATCTCCCACGCCGATGACGACGCGTTCTTCCTTGCCGACGGCCCGTCCAATGGAACTGCGATCCCCCTTTACAGCACAAGGAATGTTATAGTAATCGCATTTATTCAAGATCTTCTTTTTCGTATTTTCAGAAGCATCTTCCGAAACGAGGACAAAAAATACTTTTTTCTTCTGAATCGCTTTCGTGACTAGCTCTTCTCCTGAAATCAGCTTGCCTGCCCGCTGAATGAGCCCCAATGTGTTCAACCATTGATTGCCTGTCATGTCATTCCTTCACTTCTTGCAGCAATTGATCGTATAGTTCCCCTGGAACATCCACTTTTAAATGACGTGAAAGAGCATTTTTCTTTTTCGCCTCGGCAATCACTGCTTTATTTGCAGAGATGTATGCTCCCCGGCCTGATTTTTTTGACGTATGATCGATCAGTACCTCGCCTTCAGGTGTACGGACAATACGTATCAATTCTTTTTTGGGTTTCATTTCGTTTGTAATCACGCATTTCCGAAGTGGTGTTTTCTTCATTCCTGCCACTGTTAACCACTCCTTTACGATTGACGATCGTCTTCAAAAAATGATGCAAAATCGGCCGTTTCTTCGTAAGCATTGTCATCGACGGCTTCGTCTGCCGGGACGCCATCCGGATTGTAAATCCCCATGTTTTCTGCATCTGTTTGGCTCTTAATATCGATTTTCCAGCCGGTCAGCTTTGCAGCCAGACGTGCATTTTGACCGCGTTTGCCGATGGCCAGCGACAGCTGATAATCAGGCACAACCACCTGCGTCATTTTTTCTTCCTCATTGACAGTCACTTGCAAAACTTTGGAAGGACTGAGGGCATTTGCGACGTAAGCCTTCGGATCCTCGGACCAACGAACGATATCGATTTTTTCACCTTTCAGCTCGTTGACAATCGTTTGTACCCGCTGACCTTTCGGACCGACGCAGGAACCGACCGGATCAACTTCCGGGTCTTCTGCATAAACCGCGATCTTCGACCTGTCGCCGGCTTCTCTGGAAACGGACTTAATTTCCACCGTTCCATCGTAAATTTCAGGCACTTCCAGTTCAAACAACCGCTTTAACAGCCCTGGATGTGTCCGGGAAATCATAATTTGCGGGCCTTTCGTCGTTTTTTCCACCTTTGTTATATATGCTTTGATGCGGTCATTGTGACGGTATACTTCGTTGGGCATCTGCTCGCCGATCGGCATCAATGCTTCTACACGCCCCAGATCCACGTAAATAAAGCGGTGGTCCTGGCGCTGCACGATTCCTGTGATGATATCCTCTTCCCGGTCGATAAAGTCCGAGTAAATGATTCCCCGCTCCGCCTCACGGACGCGTTGAGTAACAACCTGCTTTGCGGTCTGGGCGGCAATGCGTCCGAAATCCCGCGGCGTCACTTCAATTTCAACAATATCATCCACATCGTATTGAGGATTGATTGCTTTCGCTGCTTCCAAGGAAATTTCCAGCCGTGCGTCAAACACTTCTTCAACAACTTCCTTTCTGGCAAACACACGAATTCTTCCTGTTTCACGGTCAATATCAACCCTGACGTTTTGAGCAGAATTAAAGTTGCGCTTGTAACCTGTAATTAACGCTTGCTCAATCGCTTCCAGGATTACTTCTTTGTCGATACCTTTCTCTTTTTCAATGCTTGTCAGTGCATCCATGAATTCACTGTTCATGAATTTCGTTTCCCCCTTTCAATTTTAAAACGTCACAGCGAGCCTTGCTTTTGCTATTTTATCCATTGGTACTTTCAACTGTTTTTTTCGGGTTTTTATGCTGATTTCGATCGTTAATGCTTCTCCGTCATAATCCAGCAGCTTTCCTTCCATTATCTTTTCTCCGTCAATAGGTGCATATGTAGTCAGATGGACGTGCTTGCCGACAGCGCGGGCATAGTCCGTTTCCTTTTTCAGCGGCCGTTCTGCTCCCGGAGAGGAAACTTCCAAGTAATAAGCCTGTTCAATCGGATCTTCCTTGTCCAACACATCGCTTAATCGTTCGCTGACAACAGTGCAATCGTCAAGGTCGACACCATTTTCACTATCTATAAAAACACGGAGAAACCAGCTTTTACCTTCTTTCTTAAATTCAACATCCACCAATTCCAAAGCTAATTCGTTTAAAATAGGAGAAACAAGGTCTTCCACGATTTCTCGAACATTTCCAGCCAAGATATTCCCTCCTCTTGAACCTACACTTCCATGTTATTTTTTCCAACAATAAGCAAGCTTACTACTACCGAAGGATTTGATCGCAAAAGAAAGAGTGGGCTTCACCCACTCTTTCTGACGCTGCTATGATTAGTATTTCCATTTCACTATAACATAAACTGTATTCTCGTGCAAATAGGAAAAGGGAAAAAAACGCCATTTTCTTTTTGTTGCAAGGCATGCTCTTCGCACCGAGTTTGTTCGAAAAGGGAAAACCGCCCTTTTCGTTAGGGCTGTGGATAGGGGCGATGGCTTCGCTCGCTGCGCGCCAGCTAGGAGAAAACCACACCTAGCTGGCTTTAAAAAGAGGCTGCGGCTTCACTCATTGCTTCAAGTGAGACTCAAAAGAGAAAAGCACTCTTTCTTTTATGCGAGGCATGCTTTCGCCGCTGCCTTGGGCGAGAAATGCGCTCTCCCAAGGCTTATTAACCGGCGGCATGCTCTTCGCACCGAGTTTGTTCGAAAAGGGAAAACCGCCCTTTTCGAACAAACTCTCTAAAACAACGATAATTGGTTGGAGTCGGGTAATTCGCTTAAGCAGCCGTGATCATCCAGATTTTCAAGCACTGTTTTTGTTATTTTGCTTCGTTCACGCAAATCCTCTTTCGAGAGGAATTCTCTTTCCTCCCTGGCTTTAACAATATTGATCGCCGCGTTCGTTCCTACGCCGGACAGCGCGTTAAACGGTGGAATGAGCGTATCTCCCTCTACCAAAAATTCGGTTGCCGATGACCGGTTCAAGTCGATTTTTTGGAAAGAAAATCCTCGTTCGCACATTTCCAACGCCAATTCCAGAACGGTTACAACACTTTTTTCTTTTGGCGACGCGTCGAGCCCCTTGGCATAAATTTCTTCGATTCGCTTGCGGATTGTCGCCGAGCCGCGGATCATCGTATCGAGCTCGAAATCGTCTGCTCTGACGGTAAAGTAGGCTGCGTAAAACATCATCGGATGATGTACTTTAAAGTAAGCAATCCGGACCGCCATCAAAACATATGCCGCGGCATGTGCTTTCGGGAACATGTATTTGATCTTCAGGCAGGAGTCGATATACCAATCGGGAACGCCGTGCTTCTTCATTTCTTCGATCCATTCTTCCTGCAGTCCTTTTCCTTTACGGACGGATTCCATTATTTTGAAGGCAAGGGAATCTTCGAGTCCTTTGTATATCAAATACACCATGATATCGTCACGGCAGCCGATAACCTCTTTCAGTACGCAAGTCTGATTCGCTATCAAATCTGCGGCGTTATTCAGCCATACATCCGTTCCGTGTGAAAGTCCGGAAATTTGGACGAGTTCACTGAAGGTACTCGGTTTTGTCTCTTCCAGCATTTGCCGGACAAATCTTGTTCCGAATTCCGGTATTCCGTATGTTCCCGTCTTACAAAGAATTTGTTCCGGCTCTACGCCGATGGATTCCGTTCCGCTGAACAGCTTGAATACTTCTGGATCATCCACAGGCACCGTCTTTGGATCGATGCCGCTGAGATCCTGAAGCATGCGGATGACGGTGGGATCATCGTGTCCGAGTATATCAAGCTTTAACAAGTTGTCATGAATCGAATGGAAATCATAATGCGTTGTCTTCCATTCCGCCGAGGAATCGTCAGCTGGGAACTGGATCGGCGAGAAATCATAAATATCCATATAATCGGGAACGACGATGATTCCTCCCGGATGCTGTCCGGTCGTCCGTTTCACACCTGTACATCCGGTGACAAGGCGATCGACTTCTGCACTGCGTAAATGTAATTGATGATCACTCTCATATCCTCTGACAAAGCCGTACGCTGTTTTTTCTGCAACCGTACCGATCGTACCTGCCCGATAAACATAGTCTTCACCAAACAACTCTTTCGTGTAGTTGTGGGCTGTCGGCTGATATTCCCCGGAAAAGTTTAAGTCAATATCCGGAACCTTGTCCCCTTTAAAGCCTAAGAACGTTTCAAAGGGAATATCTTGTCCGTCTTTTTTGTAATTTGCACCGCATTTTTCGCAATTTTTGTCGGGCAAGTCAAAGCCCGAGCCGACAGAGCCGTCATCAAAAAAGATAGAGTGATGGCAATCAGGGCACACATAATGCGGCGGCAGCGGGTTGACCTCGGTGATCTCCGTCATCGTTGCCACAAAGCTTGAGCCGACGGAGCCGCGGGAGCCGACTAAGTAGCCGTCATCCAACGATTTTTTTACCAACTTGTGGGAAATAAGATAAATGACGGAAAAACCGTTGCTGATGATGCTGTTTAATTCCTTTTCCAAGCGGGCTTCCACGATTTCCGGAAGCTCTTCCCCATAAATTTCACGTGCTTTTTTATAGCTCATGTCCCGCATTTCCTTATCGGCACCTTCGATTTTTGGTGTATATAAGTCGTCCGGGATCGGCTTGATTTCGTCAATGTCATCGGCGATGGCGTTGGGATTCGCAATAACGATCTCCTTCGCTGTTTCTGCGGGAAGAAAGCTAAAGCAGTCCAGCATTTCATCCGTCGTACGGAAATGAACTTCAGGCAATGTTGCTTTGTTCAGGGGATTCGCTCCCCCTTGGGAAGCGATCAATATCTTGCGGTAAATCGCATCCTCCTTGTTTAAATAATGAACATTTCCGGTTGCTACTACCTTTTTGCCCAGCTTTTTACCCAATTCGACGATCTTTTTTAGAACATCTTTTAAAGCAAGCTCGTCTCGGATGACTTCTTTTTCAATAAGGTGATAATAATTGCTTGGCGGCTGCACTTCCAAGTAATCATAATATTTCGCGATTTTTTCTACATCCTCTGGAGACTTTTGCATCATCGCGTCAAACACTTCGCCGTTATCGCAGCCGGAGCCGATGATTAGTCCTTCCCGATGCTCCTCCAGCACCGATTTCGGAATTCTTGGAACCCGGTAAAAATAATTGATATGGGCTAAGGAAACGAGCTTATATAAATTGCGTAATCCTTTTTTCGTTTTTGCGAGTATAATACAATGGCTCGGACGCTGTTTTTTGAAATCGTCCTTGGATGTCTGTTCGTTTAATTGATTGTGGTTGACAATTCCCCGCTCCACGGCATCCTTTACCATTTTCCACAATAAGTGACCGGTTGCTTCGGCATCATAGATCGCCCGGTGATGGGAAACAAGCTCAATGTTAAACTTTTTACACAACGTATTGAGCCGGTAATTTTTAAACGTCGGATACAGCAGCCGTCCAAGCTCCAGCGTGTCAATAACCGGGTTGGCTGCCTGATTATAGCCAATTTTTTGATAGCCGGCGTTAATAAAACCCATATCAAAGCTGGCATTGTGCGCCACGAAAATCGCATCCCCCGCCCATTCGTGGAAATCTCTTAACACATCATCGATCTCCGGGGCATCGGCAACCATGTCATCGGTAATTCCCGTCAGGTCTATTATGAGAGGAGACAGCTTTTCATGCGGATTGGCAAACGATTCAAAGCGGTCAACAATTTCACCGTCTTTTACTTTTACAGCTGCCAATTCGATAATGGTGTTATACACTGCTGATAAACCCGTCGTCTCTACGTCAAAAACGACGAACGTTTCCTCCGTCAGGATTCTATCGGCGGTATTATAAGCAATCGGTACGCCGTCGTCGACTAAGTTTGCTTCTAAACCATATAAAATTTTGATGTCGTGCTTTTTCCCTGCGCCATACGCTTCAGGAAACGCCTGTAAAACGGCGTGGTCTGTGATCGCTATCGCTTGATGACCCCATTTTTTTGCCTGTGCTATATGTTTGGATACCGGAGTCACGGCGTCCATTTGACTCATCGGAGAATGGAGATGGAGCTCCACGCGCTTTTCCCCTTCCGGTGCACGATCCACCCGTTCATTCGGGGCGATTTCCTGTATATCCCTTGCCATCATCACTAAATCACGGACAAAGGTATCGAATTGAATGCCGCCCCTGACTTTGACCCACATTCCTTTTCTGATCGATTCCATGATCGGTAAATCTTCCTTGCCGTTGGAAAACATTTTTACAAGGAAGGAGTCCGTATAATCCGTTATTTTAAAGGTAAGCAAGGTGCGGCCGCTTTTCAGTTCTTTTGTTTCCGCATCAAAAATATATCCCTGGATGGCTACCCGGCGCTCTTCTTCTACGATTTCTTTCATTTGCTTCAAGTCATCATCCTTGATCATCGAACCGATGGAAATGGATTCCGGCTTCGGCAGTTCCTTCGCTCTCTCCTCCAGGCGTTTCTTCTCGAGCATCGCTTCGACAACCTTCGAATGATCTTCTTCTTTCCGTTGCTCGACAAACCTCTCCATCGCTTCCTTTGATTCCTTGATGACCGTTTCCAAGATTGGACGGCCAAATCCTGCCTCAGCAAATACAAACTGAAGCGGTCCTTGCACGCGTCGCAGGAGCATTTCCGCTTCCGTCTCATTCATTACCGAGATCAGCAGTTTATTGCCGTTCATTGTCGGAATTTGCTGCTGCAACCGGTGAATTAAGCCGTTTGTTGCGCCGCGGAGCTTTTCTACAAAGTACGGCCAATAGTCTTTTAAAAAGTCGTTAACATCAAACTCTGTTGTATAGGAAAGCTTCATTTCCACATTTGCAATATGTTCAAGGCCTTCCTTGACCTTTGATTGAAGCAGGTCAAATGCATAAAAAGGCAGGACGGAAGGGAATGAAATGAAAAACCTCCACTTTTTTTCCGCCTGATGCACTTCCAGTTTTTCAATGGCTCCTCCGGTCAGATGCTTTTGCATGACATCCTCCGGCATGACCACCTGCTCCATTAACAGTTGAAAACGATCTTGGCGAATTAGGCGATCATCGTTCATGACAGGTCCTCCTCTACCAATCCATTAAAATATGAAAACAACATGCGCGTGCTTCTCACATAACTGTTTTTTTCGCTTCGCGCGGCGGGCATGTGAATGAAAGTGACTCAAAAGGCCGCGTTTCCTTTTGAGTCACTCCTACCAATGTCGACATTATTGGATTACTTTTTTGATTGTGTCTAGTAAATGATCTTTGTGAGCTTCCAGAGTTTCTCCTGTTCTGCGAACCTTTACTTCGACGATGCCTTCCTCGGCCTTCTTACCCACGGTAATCCGGAGCGGAAATCCGAATAAATCGGCATCCTTGAATTTTACTCCCGGACGTTCGGCACGATCATCAAGCAGCACATCATAGCTTTCTTGTTGTAAAAGATCGTATAATTCTTCCGCCAGTTGTTTTTGCGCTTCCTGCTTCATGTTCACCGGTATGAGATGAATATCAAACGGAGACACAGACTGCGGCCAGACAATGCCGTCTTCATCTTGATGCTGCTCTATTACTGCGGCCAGCGTTCGCGTCACGCCAACGCCGTAGCACCCCATAATCATCGGCTGTGTTTTTCCATTTTCGTCAAGGAACGTCGCTCCCATCGCTTCGCTGTAACGGGTACCGAGCTTAAAGACATGTCCGACCTCAATCCCTTCCTTAAAGCGAATCGTACCACGGCCGTCCGGGGACGGATCCCCTTCTTGAATCAAACGCAGGTCAGCATACTGCTCTATAGGAAAGTCGCGCCCGGGGTTGACATTCCGCAAATGGGCATGTTCTTTATTTGCTCCGCAGACGCCATTGACAATCGCCTCTACAGCTTTGTCGGCGACAATACGGACTTCCGCTTTTACTCCCACCGGGCCGACATATCCCGGCGCTGTTCCCGTCCAGGTTTTCGTTTCCTCCTCCGCAGCCAGCTCTACCGTCTGTGCATCGAAAACATGCTTCACTTTAATCTCGTTTATTTCATGATCTCCGCGCACCAAAATGAGAACAGGCTGGTCATCAACAAGGAATAACAGCGATTTAATCAGCTTTTCTTTTGATACATTCAAAAACGCCGCCACTTCCTCGATCGTCCTCGTGTCAGGAGTAGCAACGGCTTCCATTGCCTTTAACGCTTCGTCCGCTTTTTTGTAGGAGATATTTACTTCGGCAATTTCGATATTAGCCGCATAGCCCGATTGATCGGAGTAGGCAATGGTGTCCTCGCCGATTTCCGACAGCACCATGAATTCATGGGTATCCTTGCCTCCCATTGCCCCGGAATCTGCTACAACAGCACGGAAATCAAGGCCGCAACGGGTAAAAATATTGGTATATGCTTGATACATTTTCTCATAGCTGGCATCCAGGCCGTCAAAGCTTGTATCAAAGGAATAGGCGTCTTTCATGATAAATTCCCGCGATCGTAAAACACCGAATCGCGGACGTCTTTCGTCACGGAACTTGGTTTGAATTTGATAAAGTGTCATTGGCAATTTTTTATACGATTTCACATCGTCTCTGACAAGGGTCGTAATTACTTCTTCATGGGTTGGACCTAGTGCAAATTCTCTGCCATGCCTGTCGTTCAGTCTCATCAGTTCCGGGCCGTAGGCTTCCCAGCGCCCGGATTCCTGCCATAGTTCCGCCTGCTGGATGGCCGGCATCAGGAGCTCCTGGGCTCCTGCCTTATTCATTTCTTCTCTGACAATACGTTCTATTTTTTGCAGTGCCTTATAGCCAAGAGGTAAAAAGGAGTATACCCCTGAAGTACTCTGACGGATTAATCCTGCCCGCAGCATCAGCTGATGGCTTTTGACTTCGGCGTCGCTTGGTATATCACGCAGCGTCGGGGCCAAATAAGTACTTTGTTTCATCTGAAGTCACCTCATATTTCTTTCATTCGGTCGTATCTTTCATACGCTCATAACCGTCTATAAAACGCGACAGCTCCCTCATCGTACCGTCGTTTTTCCAAAAGGGAAATGCGCCCTTTTATTTTAGTTTACGACGGCTCGCTTTTGTCGCACGTCGGTTATGACAAATGCGCTCATAACCGACTTAAAAAACGCGACAGCTCCCTCATCGTACCGTCGTTTTTCCAAAAGGGAGATGCGCCCTTTTATTTTAGTTTACGATGGCTCGCTTTTGTCGCACGTCGGTTATGACAAATGCGCTCATAACCTACTTAAAAAACGCGACAGCTCCCTCATCGTACCGTCGTTTTTCCAAAAGGGAAATGCGCCCTTTTATTTTAGTTTACGATGGCTCGCTTTTGTCGCACGTCGGTTATGACAAATGCGCTCATAACCTACTTAAAAAACGCGACAGCTCCCTCATCGTACCGTCGTTTTTCCAAAAGGGAAATGCGCCCTTTTATTTTAGTTTACGATGGCTCGCTTTTGTCGCACGTCGGTACGTCGTTTTTCAAAAAGGCAATGGTTCCGCTCGATGCGCCGGCTACGAGAACACCACTCATAGCCGGCTTAAAAAGAATGCATCGGCTCCACTCATTGCATCGTGTTTGTTCAAAAAGATTAAATGCGATCTTTTTGAACAAACACTATAGAAAAAATTTATTGATGTCGTTCCATGTCACGACAAGCATGAGCAACATCAGGAGTGCAAAGCCGATAAAGTGGACGAGTCCCTCTTTTTGCGGATCAATCGGTTTTCCACGGACTGCTTCGAGCGCGATGAACATTAATCTGCCGCCGTCCAATGCAGGAAGAGGCAATAAATTGATGATGCCTAAATTGACGCTTAAAATCGCTGTCCACTGCATCAGCACTAAAAAGCCCATTGCCGCAACCTCACCAGTATAGCTGTAAATTCCCACCGGACCTGCTAAATGGTCCAGCGTAAACTGTCCTGTCACAAGCATTCCAAGTGATTCAAAAATAAGCATAGTAAACTCGTACGTTTGCTTAAATCCAAAAGTAATTGCTCCAAAGACGGATTTCTCTGTTGCAGGGGTAATGCCGACCACGCCTTGCACTTGTTCGTCGGCTCCTACACGCTCCTGCGGAACGATCGTGACTGCAAATTCATCATCCGTTCCTCTGGAAATGTCAAAAACGAGCGGTTCATTCGGATGCGCTTGAATAATCGCTGTCATTTCATCCCATGTACTTACTTGTTCCCCGTCGATGGCTAAAATTCTGTCCCCGCTTTGCAAGCCCGCCTGTATTGCCACGCCGTCTTCCGTTACATTTCCTACGAGGGGCTCATTTACCGGCATTCCGGCAAGCCAGCCGTACAATGTCAGAATGACGACTGCAAGAACAAAGTTCATCATCGGTCCGGCAAACAGCGCCATTGCCCGCTGCAACAATGTCTTTGCTCCGAACTGACGATCATATGGTGCGATTTGTGTTGCCTGTTCGTCTAATATATATTCCGCTTTTTCATCAACTTGGTAGGTGACGATCCCTTCCTCGTCAACGATATATCCTTTAACGTACAACTCTTTTTCCAAATCGATCTTTTCCACTTGAATCACTTTGCAATCAGGATGCTTGGATTTGTTGTTTATAATCAGCTTCTGCACTTTTCCGCTGTCGTTAAATGTCAGGCCGATTTCATACCCAGGCTTTATCTGAATCATCTCCGGATCCTCCCCGGCCATTCGAACGAAACCGCCTAAAGGAAGAAGCCGGATCGTATAAACTGTTTCGCCTTTTTTAAACGAGAATATTTTCGGTCCGAAGCCGATGGCGAATTCTCGGCACAAGATTCCCGCCCGCTTAGCAAAAATAAGATGGCCGAGCTCATGAATAAACACAAGAAGCCCGAAGATAATGATAATGGAAATAAATGTATTCACGGCAACCACACCCTTTATTTCAGATAAGATCGTACTTTTTCTCTCGTCTCTTCATCTGCAGCAATAATCTCCTCCAACGATGGTGACTGCACTGTCTGATGAGCTGTCAGTGCTTCCTCCACCAGTTCGTCAATTTTCAGGAAAGAAATTTCTCCCTGTAAAAATGCCGCGACGGCCACCTCGTTTGCTGCATTCAGTACAGCCGGGGCGGTTCCGCCTGTTTTTCCCGCTTCATAAGCCAAGGCTAAACAGCGAAACCTGTCCGTATCGAGCTGTTCAAAATGAAGAGAACCGATTTCCAATAAGTTTAACCTTTTCCCCCCGGGTAAATCAAGTCTTTCAGGCTTGGAAAGGGCATATTGTATCGGCACTCTCATATCCGGGGTTCCAAGATGGGCCAGTACACTACCATCAATATATTCGACCATGGAATGAATGATACTCTCTTTATGTAAAATAACATCGATTTTCTCATAAGCAATATCGAAAAGCCATCTCGCTTCAATGACTTCTAGACCTTTATTCATCATCGTTGCGGAATCGATGGTAATTTTAGCCCCCATCTGCCAATTAGGATGCTTTAATGCATCTTCAACAGTAACGCCGACCAGTTCCTCACGTGTCCTATTGCGAAAGCTTCCGCCGGAAGCGGTAATAATCAACCGCTGTACCTCGCTGTCCACGTTTCCGTGCAGGCACTGATATATTGCCGAATGTTCACTGTCCACCGGTATGAGTTCCGTTCCACTTTTCTCGGCTAGTTCTGTCACGATCTGCCCTGCCATCACCAACGTTTCCTTATTGGCGATGGCAATATCCTTTCCGCTTTCGATAGCGGCTATCGTCGGCTTTAACCCGATGCTTCCCATCACTGCATTGACGAGGAGTTCAGACTGCTCATGAACGGCTACCTCGATCAAGCCGTCCTCCCCGTAAACAAGCTTTGTTCCAAGTGGGAGTTGCTGACGAATGCTGTCGGCAATCGCTTTTGATTGGACACAGACGATGGCAGGGTGAAATTCATGGATTTGTTTTAAGCCAACATCCGCATTTCTGCCAAAACTGAGGGCGGTGATTTGAAATTCCCCCGGATGGGAACGAACAACATCCAGCGTTTGTGTACCGATGGAGCCGGTCGATCCTAACACACTTATTTTCCTCATCATTTTACGGTTCTCCTTTTATTCTGCCCCAATCTTCTTGCCGCTGTTATGTCCTCCTTTTTGAACAGACAACTTGAAGAGGATGTTTAGGAACACATTCTTTAAATAAACCCGAGCAAATAAATGACCGGCATGACAAAAATCAAGCTGTCCAGCCTGTCCAAAATGCCTCCGTGACCGGGCAGGATGTGCCCCGAATCTTTTACTGAATAATGTCTTTTTAAGGCGGATTCAACGAGATCCCCCAATTGCCCGGCAACAGAAACGGCAAAAATAAACAGAAACGCCATTAACCAGCTTGAAAAAACAGGGACGATCAATAAATAACTAATTCCAATGATATATGCCAGCAGGATGCCACCAATAGCGCCTTCAACGGTTTTATTCGGGCTTATCTCCGGCCACAGCTTCGTTTTTCCGAAGCTTTTCCCGGCAAAATACGCGCCGGAATCCGTCGACCAGACAAGAATGAGGACAAAAAACAACAGTGCCAAGCCGTTGTCAAGGAATCTTGTATGCATAAAGTAATGGAATCCAAAGCCGATATAAACGGATGTTATCAGCATAAAACCTGCATCATCAAACGTGAGGTTATTTTTAGTAATCACGGTGAGAATCAACAGGACGACAGCAAGGAGCAAAAACAATTCTAACTTATTGGTATGCAACCAGCCGAAGGGCAAGACGTTTTCCGGCAAAAGTAGAAGCCACATCAGCAAATAGCCGACAACGCCGGTACTTGATAACGACTTCACTTGCTTCATCTTCAGCAATTCATTCATCGCAATCGTAGCAAGAGCCACCATCATGATAATAAAAGGCCAATTACCGAGGATCGTCAATGTCAGAAATGGTACACCTGCGATAACTGCTGTGATAATTCGTTGTTTCATTGGCCTTCCTCCTCCCTACACGCCGCCGTACCGTCTCGCTCTTCGTTGATATACTTTAATCGCTTCATCAAAATGCGCTTCTGTAAAATCGGGCCACAATACGTCCGTAAACCAAAATTCTGCGTAGGCAAGCTGCCAGAGCATGAAGTTGCTCAACCGGATTTCACCACTTGTCCGTATCAGCAAGTCCGGATCTTGTAAGCCCGTTGTCATTAAATAATTTGTTAACGTTTCTTCCGTAATATCATCTATCGACAATGAATCATTCTCAATGGAATGATACATATTTTTTACAGCTTGAATGATTTCCGCACGGCTGCCGTAATTCAATGCAAAGTTTAAAATAAGGCCGTTATTGTTTCTTGTTTTGTCGACTGCCCTCTCGACGGCTCGCAAAGTGTGCTTTGGCAAATTCTCCTTGGAGCCGGTCAGGCGGATCGTTACGTTTTCTTTATACAGCACCGGTAATTCTTTGTTTAAATAAAGCTCCGGCAATTTCATTAAGAAATCGACTTCCGTTTTCGGACGCTTCCAGTTTTCCGTGGAAAAAGCGTATAAGGTGAGGATGTTGATACCTAGTTTATTCGCTCGTTTCACAATTTTCCGAACAACGTTCATTCCTTCACGATGTCCCGCAATTCTTGGGAGACCTCTCTTTTTTGCCCACCTTCCATTACCATCCATGATAATGGCCACATGCTTTGGCATCTTTTCCGGTTCAGCTCCGTTCTGCTCCTCTAACGGACGAAACTCTGATTGATTTTTGCGAGTATTTATATTTTTAAACATACAGTTTCCCCCAAATTGCTTCCGCTCCAAAAGGCAAAGCAGCTATCCGTTTCATTTTGTCATCAAGCGGAAAACAAACTGTTGTATGTCATCCTTTTTGAGCACACACCATTAGTTAAAAAAACCCCATGCATCGAGGGCACTGAAAAAGGGTGCTTTTTTCCCCTTTTCTAGTGCCTATGTGCAATGTGTATCGCCATTGCAGCCTAACTCAGCAGGCACTGAAAAAGTTGATTTGTACTTTTCCAGTGGTCACCTATGCAGCACGGGGCTTTTCCACGTTTTATTTTACAGGTTTTCCGATCATACTTCCATAATTTCTGCTTCTTTTTCTTTTGCAATCGTATCTAATTTTTGGATAACTTTGTCCGTTAATTTCTGAACTTCCTCTTGCCCTCGGCGTAAATCATCCTCCGTCAGCTCGCCATCCTTTTCCAGCTTCTTCAGCTCATCGTTGGCATCGCGGCGAATATTTCGCACCGCCACCTTGGCTTCTTCCGTGTAACGGCCCACCAATTTAACGAGTTCACGGCGCCGTTCTTCCGTCAGAGCTGGAATGGAGATGCGAATAATATTTCCGTCATTAGCTGGCGACAAGCCGAGATCCGCCTTTTGGATTGCTCGTTCGATATCAGCAATCGAGGATTTGTCAAACGGCTGAATCGTCAGCATTCTCGCCTCCGGCACGGTAATCGTTGCCAACTGATTTAACGGCGTCATCATTCCATAATATTCAACCTGCACTTTGTCCAGCAGCGCCGGGTTTGCCCGTCCGGCACGAATCGTTCCTAATTCTTTTCGAAACGCTTCAACCGACTTATTCATTTTTTCTTCCGACAGATTAAGTACTTCCTTTGACATTATTCCTTCCCCCTTATGATCGTTCCAATTTCTTCACCTAAAACAGCTCGCTTAATATTCCCTTCCTCCATGATGGAAAAGACAATCAGCGGAATGTTATTATCCATACACAACGAGGATGCAGTGGAATCCATTACTGCCAAGCCTTCTTTCAATAAGTCAAGGTACGTCAATGTGTCGTATTTCACCGCGGATGCATCAACGGACGGATCTGCACTGTAAACGCCATCCACTTTATTTTTTGCCATTAAAATGACGTCTGCTTCAATTTCGGCGGCTCTCAGGGCGGCGGTGGTATCTGTTGAAAAATATGGGTTGCCTGTGCCGGCAGCAAAGATGACTACACGCTTTTTCTCCAGGTGCCGTATCGCACGCCGCCGTATGTATGGCTCTGCTACTTGACGCATTTCAATCGAGCTTTGAACCCTTGTCTGTACACCGATATTTTCAAGGCTGTCCTGCAGCGCAAGGGAGTTCATCACTGTGGCAAGCATCCCCATGTAATCGGCCGTTGCCCGGTCCATTCCTTTGGCACTGCCCGCCATTCCCCGCCAAATATTACCTCCGCCGACAATGATGGCCACTTCAATATCCAGGTCGATTATCTCACGTATTTGTTCTGCGATGGATTGGATGACAGAAGGATCAATGCCGTATCCTTGTTCTCCAGCCAGTGCCTCTCCACTTAATTTTAACACAATACGATTGTATTTTGGTTTTTTCATCATGTCCTCCAATACTCTCGTTTTCCACTGATGCCGCTGCAACTGCAACAACGTTCTTTTAAGTGTTTGTTTAAAAAAGATCGTTTTTTATCTTTTTAAACAAACACGATGCAATGAGTGAAGTCGATGCTTTCTTTTCAAACCGGCTATGAGTGGTTTTCTCGTAGTCGGTTGCATCGAACGGAACCATTGCCCCTTTAAACAGGCTCTTTAAATATTTGTTTAAAAAAGATCGTTTTTTATCTTTTTAAACAAACACGATGCTTTTATTAACCGGGAGCTTTCTTAGGAAAAAGGGACACGGCTGTGCCCCTTCTATGGTTATCGTTATTTTTTGATTTGAGACATTACTTCTTCAGCGAAGTTTTCTTCCCGCTTTTCAATGCCTTCTCCCACTTCATAGCGGTGAAACAGCACAACGGAAGCACCTTTGGATGCTAAGTATTTGCCGACCTTATGATCGCTGTCCTTGACAAATGCCTGGTCATTCAAGCAAATATCTTCAAAATATTTGCCGAGACGGCCTTCTACCATTTTCTCTACAATTTTCTCTGGTTTTCCTTCATTTAATGCTTGCTGTTTTAAAATTTCACGCTCATGATTCACTTCATCCTGAGACACTTGGTCACGGCTAACGTACTTTGGATTAATCGCCGCAACATGCATCGCGATATCCTTGGCAAGCTCTTCATCCTGTGTACCGTCAAGCAACGTCAGTACACCAATGCGTCCGCCCATGTGGAGGTATGCTCCAAATGCTTGGTTCTCGTTACGTTCTACAAGGGCAAAGCGGCGAAGCGAGATTTTTTCACCGATTTTTGCAATTTGATTGTTAATGTAGTTTTCCAGCGTATCGGCATCGCCGTCAAACGGCTGGACCAATGCTTCTTCCACACTTGCCGGCTTGCTGTTTAATAAATGAGCAGCGACTGTATCAACAAGAGTGATGAAATTTTCATTTTTTGCCACAAAGTCAGTTTCCGCATTGATCTCTACAATCACGGCTTGATTTCCGGAAGTTTTGATATGGGCCAACCCTTCTGCCGCCACGCGATCAGCTTTTTTCGCAGCGCTGGCAATTCCTTTTTCCCTTAGAAAGTCAACGGCCTTGTCCATATCACCGTTCGTTTCAGTCAATGCTTTTTTACAATCCATCATCCCTGCGCCTGTTTTTTCGCGCAGTTCTTTTACCATACTTGCTGTAATTGCCATGGGGAAATTCCTCCTTCTATATTATGTAGCATGCTTCTGCTTTTTTTAAAGTGTTTGTTCAAAAAGATCGTTTTTTATCTTTATTAAACAAACACGAAGCAATGAGTGGAGCCGATGCATTCTTTTCAGACCGGCTGCGAGTGGTTTTCTCAGAGCCAGGATGGCGACATTCCGCCGTTGCTCACAGGACGTGAGCGGACTTAGGTGGAATTGGGGCGCATCGAGCGGAGCCATTGCCTTTTTAAAAAAGGTGATAAAGGGTCAAGCCCTCTATCACCCTTGTAGGACGAACTGGATTAAGCAGTTGTTGTTGCCGTGTCAGCAGCTTCACCTTGGTTTGCTTCGATGATTCCGTCAGCCATTTTCGCTGTTAACAACCTTACAGCGCGAATGGCGTCATCGTTACCAGGGATGACATAGTCAATCTCATCTGGATCACAGTTTGTATCAACGATCGCAACGATCGGGATATTCAACTTGCGAGCTTCCGCAACAGCGATTCGCTCTTTGCGAGGATCAATGATGAACAACGCATCAGGAAGCTTCTCCATATCCTTGATGCCGCCAAGGAATTTTTCAAGACGGTCCATTTCCTTCTTCAAAAGAACAACCTCTTTTTTCGGAAGAACATCGAAAGTGCCATCTTCCTGCATACGCTCAAGGTCTTTTAAGCGACCGATACGCTTGCGAATCGTATCGAAGTTCGTCAATGTACCGCCTAACCAGCGTTGGTTAATGAAGTACATTCCGCTTCGTTCCGCTTCTTCTTTTACAGCATCTTGAGCCTGCTTTTTTGTACCTACGAAAAGAATCGTTCCGCCTTGTCCAGCAAGGTCGCGGATGAAGTTATACGCTTCTTCCACTTTCTTGACCGTCTTTTGCAGGTCAATAATATAAATACCGTTTCTTTCTGTGAAGATGTAGCGATCCATCTTAGGGTTCCAGCGACGTGTTTGGTGGCCGAAGTGCACCCCTGCTTCTAAAAGCTGTTTCATGGAAATCACTGCCATTTCACACACCTCCTCTTGGTTTTTTGTCCTCCGCTCCCTTCCTCTTTAAACAAAACTGCTGATGCAGCACCGTTGCTTAAATCAGGTAAGCGTGTGTGATTAACACCGAGAAATAATATACCATATTGTTTTGACGATGACAAGTACCGAACAAGTTTATTTATAAAACTTCAACAGTAATTCCACTTCCCCTGCGCCCATCTTTAGTTTTTTGGCAATTTCCTTCGTGGAATATCCCTGGCGATGGAGATCCAGCACACCGGAGGTAGAGGAAGCTTCCATCTCGGCCTCTGCTTCCGGAACCGGCGGGCTGTAAGCCGCATATTTTTCTTCTTCCGTTACCGGCTCCTGTGGATCATCGGCGGATTCTGCTGCTTTTGTCGGCACGACGAGCGGCTCTTTTTCGGTGTTTTTAGCGAGGATGTTTTCTTGAATTACCGGATCATCGCTGCTGTTACCGCTATTCTCCATTATTAACATGTCCGGCTTTTTTATAACCGGATATTCCTTCGCCTGTTTCGAAATCATTCTCACCAGCCGCTCATTATTTTCCTTCATCTCCGCAGTATAAGACACTAAAAGATCTTCCATATCTTTTAGTGTCTTTTCATTATCGACGGGCTGCCGTGCTCCTTGGCGCTGAAAAAGCAGAATGATGAAATAAAAGCTGATGAGATGTAATATAAAGCTGATCAAAAGTATGTATATCATCGCTTACTCCTTTTCTGAAAAAGCAAGTATCTGTCGTCGCTGGCGGTATCGTATACCTTTTCAGCCGCTTTTGCCGGGCATCGCGCTTCTATTGCAATACGCATGCTAATAACTGCACAGGAACACGCTGAACCTGCCAGATCAGCCGGGAAAAAACAGGCTGCAGCTTCCTTTCTTCAGAGATGCTGCCACGGCCGGTCATATGAGAGGATGTTCAAAAGTCCGGAAACCAGCGCCTGCAAGTCGCAGTGCTGCCTGCTATAGTTTAATATCCACGTGTTTTCCTTTATATGGATGCGCCTCTTCTTTATTCGCTTCGGAAGCTTCGTCTTCTTGCTTTTTTTTAGCTTTGACATGTTTGTTTGAATTATTTCCTTTTTGTTCCTCATCCCGGCTGATTTTTTTCTGAATCGCTGATTCCGTTTCCGTAATGATTTGGTTTTTCTGCCTTTGTTCTTCTGCCTGCTTTTGAGCCAATTGATCCTGAACTACCGCACTTCGTTGCTGGATTTGATCTTGGAGTTTACCTGCTGTCTGGGTTCTCGGCAAGGCGACTTGCAATTCGATTGATTTTAAGCCTGACATTTCCAGTTCCTCCCTTAGCCGCTTTTTTTCATTCAAACGGAGGTTCAAAAAGTCCGGGAAACAGTGTCGGCGAATCTCATCGATGCGTTGCCTCTCCGCTGCTCACGTACGTTTCCGTGTACGCTCCGCTGCTCGAGCCTGCCGCGCCTCGATCTTCTTACCCACTGTTATGTCCTCCTTTTTGAACTCACACTTTAATAGAGGATGTTCAAAAAGTCCGGGAAATTTTTCTATTTTCAAACAATCGGCTCGAAAACAATTTCACTGCGGTCGAGTCGAAATTGGACATTTTCATACTTCGTGACGATTTTCCGCCGATACTTGCCAAAATAAATGTCCGTGTTCGGGTGCACCGCGTTGTATATTTGAATTTTTGCTTCTTCCTGGTTTTCAAAAATATCATTAATATCAGATAATTTGTCCCTTAACTCGCCAAGTCGGTTTTCCGTTTCCTGAATAGACTGACGTATACGCAGCTTCAATACCCGTTCCTTCGCTTCCAACGAGGCGGTCTTTTCCTTTTCCAGCATTTTTACGAGCAAGATTTTCAGCTTTTCCAGTTCCGATTCCATTTGCGTCAGTTCGGATTTGTATTTTTTTTCTTCTTCAATGATTTTTTGGCTGATTCCCAGATATAATGAAGTTGGAGAATTCATTGTATTTCCAATTTCATTGACTTCGATTCCCATGCTCGAGGAGACGTTGCCACCGACGATATTCCCTCTTCCCTGCTTGCAAATAATGTGCCCCATGGCAGTAATTTGACTATGCAAAATCGATTTATGCACAAAGACACTTCCGCCGGTTTCCACATTTCCTTGATTGATAAACGAGGTGTGAAAATCCCCGCCCGCCTTGATCATTCCTTTTCCTTGGGCTACGACACCTTGATGAATAAAAATGGAGCCGGCCGCTTCCAGTTCCGCAGACTCGACGGAGCCATGAATACGAATATCTCCTTTTGCTTTGATCCGATATCCGGAAGGCACTCCCCCGCGAATCTCGACGTTTCCAATGAAATCAATGTTTCCGGTCTGCATGTCCAAGTCTCCATTAACTTCATAAACAGGATAGACATGAATGACCTTTGATTCCATTGCTACCTGCCCGTCAGTCGTTGCGATAACTTCCTTCCCGTCGTCACTGATCCTAGTGTTTTTCCCTGGCCTCAGCTTCAGATCTCTGCCCGGCTTTGCTTTGATTTCTTTGCCGAGGACATTCATCCCGTTTTTTTCTTCCGTCTTATCAATTTTAACTCCGATGACTTCTCCTGTTGTCACCGTCGGGATAACCATCACCTCGCGGAAATTGACCTCCTTGGAGCGATTGTCATCCAGATCGTGCCGGTTCTTTTTTTTCTCTATTGTTATTAGCGCTTTCAAATACGCATCTTCTCCTGGAATCGGCTTGATTCCTTCTGCAATTTTCACCGGCAACCGCACGCGTTTGGCGGCAATTTGTTCCACAACGTCTTCATCCACGCCGAAAACGACACCGCTGCTCTGGATGAACTGTTTCAGCTCCTCCAAATCAATTTCATCATTGAGCTCATTCTTTTGATTTATCCTTGCTTCCATTTTATCTTGTGATATCTCTATCTCGAAATGTTCTTGTAACTCTGCCATAAAAAAACCCCCTCCCAATGGAAATACGTCACATTACATCATTTCATTGTTGTTTTATTCATGGCATTCTGCAACTTAAAAATTGCACGCGAGTGAATCTGTGAAATTCTCGAAGTGGAAAGATGTAATATTTCGCCAATTTCAGTCAATGTCAACTCATCGAAATAAAACAGGCTGATGATCAATTGCTCCTTTTCATTCAATGATTTGATGACCCCTGCCAGTTCCTCAAGCTGCAGCTTATGATCTAATGTTTCTTCCGGTGTCATTGTTTTTACGTCAACAATGGTAGATCGATACGTATCTTCCTTCTCAGAATCCGATGTCGGCTCGTCGATGGACAACTGGTTTGCCATAAAGCTCTCGTTCGATGTCTGTAGCACTTCCACCTCCGACATGCCTAAATACGTTGCCACTTCCTCTGCGGTAACATGTCTGCCTGTTTCCTGTTCTAGAACTTCCACTGCCTTATCTATCCGCTTCGCTTTTTCACGCACGGAGCGCGGGAGCCAATCTTCCTGACGCAAGCCGTCGATGATCGCTCCCCGGATGCGGAAGGATGCATAAGTGTCAAACTTTAAATCTCGTGACGGATCAAACTTTTCCAGCGCATCGTACAACCCCATCATGCCATTGCTTCTGAGGTCATCCAAATGAATATTCCGCGGCAGATTGCTGGCGATTCGATGAACGTGATAATCAACTAACGGCAAATAAGCTTCAATAAGTCGATCACATGCAGAGGAATCGCGGGCTTCGCTCCAATGATTCCAATCCTGCTTTAATTGAGTAGACACGCTGATCTGTGGCATTCTTATCCTCCATTCTTTTACAAATTATATAGAAACAACATCGCCTTAAGCTTCCGTTCATCCAACACTGTTTTTTAAGCAATCGCCATCAAATCTCTTTTATACCCTTATTCACTGTCCGGATTTCCAGCTTCGATGTCTCCGGATCAAACTCGATTGTCCGGCCGCTGTTGCCGCCGACATCTTCAGCGATAATCTTAATCTTATAGATGTTCAATGCTGTTTTTACAGCTTCCACATTTCTTGGACCGATTCTCATCATCTCATTGGCGGTGCTGAACTGAAACATTTGCGCGCCGCCGGCAATCTTCGCCTTTAAACGCAATCTGCTTGCGCCTGACTGCTCTAAATGATGCAGAAGATCTTCTACCGCAGTATCCGCATATTTTGCCCGGTTAACCTGCCCCGATCGTGCCATTGAAGACTCCGGCAGCATGATATGGGCCATTCCGCATATTTTCTGCCTTTCTTCATAGATGATAATTCCTACACAAGAGCCTAACCCCGTCGTTCGAATCGTATTGGGAGGGGTGGCATAATTTAAATCAGCCATTCCTACTTTAATTACATTTACTACACTACTCATCAATGGTAACCCCTAAAGAATTTAAAATGATTTCAAACGAATCCGGATCCGGTAACAAAAAGAAATGGCCTTTTGTCTGCTCAGTTTGCAGCGCATCTTTTTCATTTATTTGCGTATCTATAAAAATAGCTGCTTCTCCGACCATGGATAATTCCAATAGTCCGTAGCTCAAAATCGCCATTGGCATATCGATTGCTAACGCCGGCGGCGACGGCTGCAGATTCAACGACGTGAAATCCGAGAATGCGGCTAAATACGATCCCGCCAGGATATTTCCCATTTCATTCAATGCGGAGAATCCCATATCATTTACTTCTTCCGACAGGAAATCCACCGTGCTATCTCCAGTCAGCAGCTGAATGAGTCTTGACGCTTCCGTTACCGGCAGCATGAAAAACATATTGCCTGGAGCATCGCCTTCAATTCGCAGCATCACGGCAGCGACAACCGCATCTTCTCCGCCAACGTAAGAACTGATCTCGCTAAACGGGACGACTTGTACGGACGGCACTGTCATGTCTATCGCTTTATTTAGCAGTCTGGAAAGGGCAGTTGCTGCATGACCTGCCCCAATATTTCCAAGTTCTTTCAGAATATCTAAATGCTGAGGTTTTATCCTCTCCAAGTAGCTCATTGAACATCTGCCTCAACAGATTTCAGATCGCTGATTTCTACTGTGTTCAAAACTTTATCCAAGTTCAGCAGGATCAGCAATCGCTTTTCCAGCTTGGCCACACCGCGAATGTAGTTTGCTTCATATCCGCCGACTACCTCCGGCGGCGGTTCAATGGCAGCTGTCGGAATATCAATGACGTCGTTTGCTGCATCAACAATTAATCCAACCTCGATTTCATTCATCGAAACAATGATCACTCTCGTGCTGTCCGAATAGTCGATTTCTTCGATGCCGAACCGGCTTCGCAAATCAATAATCGGGGTAACAACACCGCGAAGGTTAATAACCCCTTTGACAAACTCAGGAGCATTTGGCACTCTCGTGATTTGCTGTACGCGTTCAATCGATTTCACCTGCTCTACTTCCACACCATATTCTTCATTCTTCAATTGAAACACGATGACTTTTATATCACTCAAAACAGACTCATTCATTCACGTATCCTCCAATCAGGTCATTTTTATGACAATAAACGACATATCCTTTAGTAATATTATCCCACTTACCGGATCGTTCGTACATAGTTCTAATTACGAATCTGCGGTTTCCAGCCGGTAATTTTATGAAAAAAACCGAGTCTTTACTTGATCAGCGAGTTGCAATCAAGGATTAAAGCAACATTTCCGTTTCCTAAAATCGTTGCGCCGGAGACAGCAAAAACCGAAGTTAAATAGTTGCCCAATGATTTCAGCACGATTTCCTGCTGGCCGATAAATGAGTTGACGACAAGCGCCGCGACCTTTTCTCCTTTACGGACGACAACGATAGAACAATATTCATCATCTTCACGGGTTCTCGGTACATCTAAAAATTCCGTCAAATCAATCAGCGGCACGACGTTTCCTCGAAAATCAATCACTCGTTGATTATGTGCCGAAAGAATTTCTTCTTCCTTGATAATCGCCGTTTCGATGATTGATGACAGCGGAATAGCATAGATTTCATCCTGAACCTCCACAAGCATGACTGAGATGATCGAAAGCGTCAGCGGCAGCTGGATGGAAAACTGCGTTCCTTCCCCTTCTTCCGAATTGACGGAAACATTTCCCCCAAGGGATTCAATTTTATTTTTTACTACATCGAGTCCCACACCGCGGCCGGAAATATCCGAAATTTGCTCGGCAGTACTGAAGCCGCTGGAGAACAGCAATTCATAAATTTGCTGCTTCGTCATCGTCTGGCTGATTTCTTCCGTGACGACACCGCGCTCCAGTGCCTTTTCCAATACCTTTTCGCTGTTGATGCCGCTGCCGTTATCGGAAACTTCGATAAATACGTGATTGCCGCTATGATATGCTTTTAACGTTATCTTTCCTTGTTCTTCCTTGCCTTTCTTTCTTCTTTCTTCCATGGATTCAATGCCATGATCGATGGAATTGCGCAACAGATGCACCAACGGATCACCGATCTCATCGATGACCGTGCGATCCAGCTCCGTTTCCGCACCAATAATTTCCAACTCTACTTTTTTGTTCAGCTCTTTCGCCAGACCGCGGATCATTCGTGGAAATCGGTTAAACACTTGCTCCACCGGAACCATTCGCATGTTCAAAATAATGCTTTGGAGGTCTCCGGAAATTCTTGACATATGCTCTACCGTATCAGTTAGCTCTCCGCTCTTTAGCTCTCTGGAAATTTGCTCCAGGCGTCCGCGATCGATAACAAGTTCTTCAAATAAATTCATCAACCGATCCAGCCGATCAATATTGACGCGAATCGTTTTGTTGGCTGCCGCCTGCTTTTTGTCTCCATTGTCGCCATTGTCGCTTTTTGCCTGCGAACGTTTGCTGCTGTCCGCCTCCGTTTCCTTTTTCTCATCGGCTGGGCTGTCTTTGCTGGTCCCGAGTTCATCCAAGTGAATGTCTGTGATCTCCACTTTTTCGATTTCCGATACCTTGGCGATTTTGTTTTCCACATCTGCTGCGGTGTCCTTGGTGACAATCGTCACGCTGAACTCCCGCTCGAAATTCTCTTCCTCCAACTGATCGACAGTAGGATAGGATTTGATGACTTCTCCCAACTGCTCCAGCACTTCAAACACCATATAGACACGAGCCGCTTTTAAAATACAATCTTCACGCAGAGCGATGTTTATAAAATAAGCATTGTATCCTTGCTCCTTCGATTGCGCCAGGACTGTATGCTCAAACGTATCGAAGGAAGGGACCCCCGCATTCGTCGCGGTGGATTGTTCCGCCCCCGCTTTGGAACCGACCGCCGGTAAGCTTCCTTGTGGAGCGCCTTCTTCAATAAGCTTCAGCTTGCTGACTGTATCGCTGACATCCCGCTTCCCGTCACCGCCGCCTTCAATATCTACGACCATTTCTTCCAAATGATCGACAGATTCAAAGACGACATCCAACAAATCGCTCGTAGCAGTAATCTCATTATTGCGAATGCCGTCCAGGACGTTTTCCATTTGATGCGTCAAGCTGGCTAAATCTTCAAAACCCATCGTAGCCGACATCCCTTTTAATGTATGAGCCGATCGGAAAATTTCATTTACTAACGATCCGTCCTCCGGGTTGCTTTCCAATTTTAACAAATGTTCATTCATTGCCTGTAAGTGCTCTTTACTCTCTTCGATAAACATTTCCATATATTGGTTCATTTCCATTTCCTGTCCCTCCTAATAACAAAGTCTCGTAATCACACCAGCCACACTGTCAATATTCGCGATGACATCTACTTCATTTGTTTGGATTGCAGCTTTCGGCATTCCGTAGACAACTGCCGTTTCCTCCGACTCGGCAACTGCCAATGTTCTTCGCTTTTGCTTTAATTTCAACAGTCCGTTCGTTCCATCTGATCCCATGCCTGTCAGGATAACCGCGAGAACCTCCTGATTCGGGAGCCCCGCAATCGAATGAAACATTGCATCAACTGACGGACGATGTCCGTTTACAGGATCAGAATGGTCTAAAAGTATCGCGACCGAAGTCCCGATTCTCCTTACTTTTAAATGGTAGCCTCCGGGGGCGATATAAGCAACACCTTTTTTGATAATTTCCCCGTCTTCTGCTTCTTTCACCGTGATTTTCGATAAATTGTTCAAGCGCTCGCTTAACGACTTCGTGAACCCTTTCGGCATATGCTGTACAATAAGAATCGGATGGGGGAAATCCGCCGGAAGCTTCGTCAATACTTTTTGCAATGCTTTCGGTCCCCCCGTCGATGTGCCGATCGCCACCAACGCCTTCTCGCTGAGCTTCTTGGCTGGGATATGCAGCGTCGTTTCTTTCGTTACGGCAGTTGCCCTGTCAACCGTTTCTTTTCTTGTGCTGAGCTTTTTCACCGGGACTTTCGACGCATGCAGTACTTTCTCAACTAAATTGTTTTTTACTTTGTGAATATCTAAGGAAATGGCGCCTGACGGCTTTGTAATAAAATCAAATGCTCCGTATTCCATTGCCCGAATCGTCGTGGAAGCTCCTTCCTTCGTCGTGCTGGATACCATGATGACCGGGGTGGGATGCTTGTCCATTATCTGTTGCAACGCTTCAAGACCGTTCATTACCGGCATCTCCACATCCAGCGTGATGACATCAGGATGAAGCGACTGGACTTTGTCGACGGCTTCTTTTCCGTTTCTCGCTTTGTCGATAACTTGAATGCGAGGGTCTTCTTCCAACAAATCTGTTAGCATTTTACGCATAAATGCAGAGTCGTCTACAACAAGTACCTTTATCATAACTATCCTCCCGCTAAAAACCTCTTTAGTCTACTTACAAAACTCTGATTGGATGTACGTTCATGCTGCGGTCTTCTACCATCGTTTAAATAACGCTCTGCCGCTTCATAAACAGCAAGCGAAGGTTTTGATCTCGGCATCATCAGGATGAATGGCTGCTGGGATAAAACCGCTCTCCAGACAGCTTCGTCATCGGGAATAGAACCAAGTAGGCGTATGTCTTTATTTAAAAAGCGCTGACATACCAGGGAAAGGTTCCTTGATGTAGACAACCCGTCATTTTTTTTCCGGGTTTTATTTACTACGACGGATATCGGTATGTCTTGATCTTGCAGATGGATATATTTTAACGTTGCATAGGCATCGGTAATCGATGTCGGTTCAGGCGTCGTCACCAGAAAAATTTCATGGGCTGACAAGAGAAAATGAATGCTGTTCTTCGAAAGTCCGGCAGGCATGTCAAACAGAATATAATCATATTCCTTTTCCAGCGAAGCGAGCTGCCCGAGAAAAAAGTCCAGCTTCTGCTGGTCGATTTCAAACAGGCTTGTCAGTCCGGAGCCGCCGGAAACAAACGACAATCCATTTGGTCCGACACCGATGATCTCCCGGATAAGCAAATCCTTTTCCAGCATATCCACAATGGAAAATTTCGTTGTCATCCCCAGCAAAATATCAACATTCGCCATCCCGATGTCTAAATCAAAAATAACAACTTTTTTTCCTGATTCCTGCAATGCCAATCCAAAATTCACAACAAAATTAGATTTGCCTACTCCGCCCTTTCCGCTTACTACAGCAATGACTTTCGTGCTTTTCAGAGCTTCCTCGCCGGCTGTGTTACGATAATTCATCATCTTGTTTCTCAACACATCTGCCTGATCTTTCATCATCGGTCAGCTCCTTAACAGCCGATCTGTTACCTTGCCTGGAGATGCTTCGACAATGTCGTCGGGAACATTTTGTCCCATCGTGATATACGAAGCGCCTATTTTAAAGTCGGTATAAACATTCAGCATCGCACCATAGGAAGTTGTTTCATCGGCTTTTGTGAAAATGACTTTATCGACATTTACCGATTTAAACTGATCAACAATATTTTTCATGTCACTGTACTTGGAAGTCAGAGACAACACGAGATGCGTCTCCATTTCATCATTGAAATCAATGACGTCTCCCAGCTGTTCCACATAAACAGGATTACGGAAATTTCTTCCCGCTGAATCGACAAAAATGACATCGTACTCTTTCAATTTTTCTTTCGCCGCCTTGAAATCATCGATGGAATAAGCTACTTCAACGGGAACATTCAAAATATTGGCATATGTTTTCAATTGCTCGATCGCCGCAATTCTGTATGTGTCCGTTGTAATGAAAGCAGCCTTCTTCTTATCCCGCAGCACTGCGTTGGCGGCGATTTTGGCAATCGTTGTCGTTTTACCTACTCCGGTAGGACCGACGACATTCAAAAAGCGTTTTTCATAAAGAAACGGGCCGTAGTTTTCCTTGTCCATGAGCTCCTGACACGCCTCCACCGTCCATTTGGTTACCGTTTCTTGCGATTGTTCTTCCCCGTTCTCGGAATACCACCGTTTCAGGAGATGATCCATAATGATGTGACGGTTCGCTTCCGAAACCTCCTGGTCGAGCAGCCGTTGATGAATACCGGTTAGGTGTCCCGGATAATTCGTCGTGGTACGGTCGGCTGCCGGCTGCTTCTGGAATCCTTGCATCAGCTTTTTCAATTCGGCAATTTCCCCCGTCAGTTCCTTTGGCAAACTGCCTGCCCTTTGCAACGGTTCGCCTGCTTTGGTATCCTTTCTTTTCTGCGGTGCTTTTTTGCGAAGATCCGGATCAATGGCGGCGATGATCTCCACATTTTTTTTCGTGAAAAATCCTAGAAAGCCGCCGGTTTCAATCGGCTTCGAATGGAGAATCACCGCATCGTTTCCCAGTTCCTCACGAACCTTCACCATCGCCTCCGGCATATTTTTTGCAATAAACTTTTTTACTTTCATGAAATGTTCACCACCCCGACGCTCTGCACTTCGATTGTTGGCTCCAATTCGTTATAAGAGAGTACCGGCACTTGCGGTACATATCTTTCAATGATGTGTCGGACATACATTCTCACTGCCGGGGAACACAGAATCAACGGCATTTGCCCCATTTCCTGCATTCTTTCCATTTCCCTCATGGCAGATTCAATGATCGACTGCATCGTATTTGGATCAAGATTCAAATAATTGCCATGGTCGGTCTGCTGGATGGCATCGGCCACCGCCTTCTCCACCGCCCCGCTGACCGTGACAGCATACAGCGGCTCGCCTGGTACAGCATACTGCTTCGTAATCTGGCGGGAAAGCGCCTGGCGAACATATTCTGTCAGCAAATCCGTGTCCTTGCTCATCTGACCGTAATCTGCAAGCGTTTCAAAAATGATTGGCAAATTCCGGATCGATACTTTTTCCTTCAGCAACTGACTGAGAACCTTTTGAATTTCACCGACAGAAAGTGGGTTGGGAGTGACATCCTCCACCAATGTCGGATACGATTCATTCAAGTGATCAATTAACTGCTTCGTTTCCTGACGTCCGATTAATTCATGGGCATGGCGTTTGATCACTTCCGTCAAGTGAGTGGACACGACCGACGGCGGGTCAACAACGGTGTAGCCTGCCAGTTCAGCCTGATCTTTCACTTCTTCGGAAATCCAAAGCGCCGGCAATCCAAAAGCAGGTTCCACCGTATCAATTCCGGTGATGTTTTCATCATCCACCCCCGGGCTCATCGCCATGAAATGATCGAGGAGCAGTTCCCCTTTGGCCACTTCATTGCCTTTAATTTTTATCGAATATTCATTCGGCTGTAATTGAATATTATCGCGAATCCGGATCACCGGCACAATCATCCCCAGTTCAATCGCAAGCTGACGGCGGATCATGACGACCCGGTCCAACAAGTCGCCGCCTTGGTTTGCATCCGCCAGCGGGATGAGTCCGTATCCGAATTCAAACTCGACCGGATCCACCTGTAGCAGACTGACGACGCTTTCCGGCGATTTGATATCTTCTTCACGGTCTTCGGTATCGCTCGCTTCTTCTTCAAACACATGCTGCTTTTTCTCCTTTTGGATGAGAAGAAAGCCGCCGACACCTAAAACTAACGCAACGGTTGTGGTAACAAACGCATTGATCGGGGTAAAAAATCCTAACATGGCAATCGTCCCCCCGGCAACAAACAGCATGTTGGGATAAGCAAGCAGCTGCTTTGTAACGTCATGTCCAAGATTGCCTTCTGAAGCTGCTCTCGTTACAACGATACCTGTTGCCGTGGATATGAGCAGGGCTGGAATCTGACTGACAAGACCGTCACCAACAGTCAACAACGTGTATTTCCCTGCTGCAGACGATAAATCCAACCCTTCCTGGACCATCCCGATAACAAGGCCGAAAATAATATTGATCAACACGATAATGATCCCGGCGATGGCATCTCCTTTTACGAATTTACTGGCACCATCCATCGATCCGTAGAAGTCGGCCTCCTGTTCAATCTTCTTTCGTCTTTCCCGCGCTTCGGAATCTGAAATCATTCCGGCATTTAAATCGGCGTCAATACTCATTTGCTTTCCGGGCATCGCGTCCAACGTAAAGCGGGCACCTACTTCCGACACGCGCTCAGCACCTTTGGTGATGACGACGAATTGAATGACGACAAGAATCACGAAGACAACGAACCCGACCAGTGCATTTCCGCCTACGACAAACTGTCCGAACGTTTCAATGACATTTCCCGCATCCCCCTGGTTTCCAAGAATCGCTCTCGTTGTCGAAACGTTCAGCCCCAATCGGAACAAAGTAATCAACAGGAGCAATGTAGGAAATATCGAAAATTGCAGCGGTTCTCTTGTGTTCATAGATACTAATATGATTAAAAGCGCAATGGAGATATTCACGATAATCAAAAAGTCTATCATTCCCGTAGGCAATGGAATGATCAGCATCACGATGATTAATATTACCCCTAATAAGATACTTAAGTCTTTGGCCGCCATTTGCGCTTCTCTCCTTCATCTTTCAACCAACTGAATAATATACCTATACTTTATTTTGAATACGGTATACATAAGCGAGAACTTCCGCCACCGCTTTAAACAAATCTTCCGGCACTTGGTCGCCAATCTCCGCCTGAGCGTAAAGCGCTCTGGCAAGCGGCCTGTTCTCAACAGTAATGACACCGTTATTTTTTGCGATATTAATGACCTTCAAAGCGATGAAATCGACACCTTTTGCGATGATAATCGGCGCATTCATTTTCGTTTCATCGTATTTCAATGCAACGGCATAGTGGGTCGGGTTGGTGATGACGACGTCCGCCTTCGGAACCTCCTGCATCATCCGGCTCATTGCCATCTGCCTTTGCTTCTCTTTTATTTTAGACTTGATAAGGGGATCCCCTTCTGTCTTCTTATATTCATCTTTAATGTCCTGCTTCGACATACGGATATTTTTTTCATGATCATATTTTTGATACATGTAATCAAACACGGATAAAAAAATTAACAGCGCCGCGGTGGCAAGTCCCATAATTACCGTCAGATTGCCGATAAACCGCGCGGATTCCCCAACGGAATAAAGGGGAAGCTTCAAAATATCATCGAAAAAAATCCAAATAACCGAAAAGGTAACCAAGCCGACGAGCGTAATTTTTAACATTGATTTCAAAAATTCAACCAACGCGCGAATTGAGTATATCCGCTTTGCTCCTTTGATCGGGTCGAGTTTCTCCAGCTTCATTTTGATGATTTCCGGAGAAAATAAGAACCCGACTTGCATATAATTGCTTACAATCCCCGCGATCATTGCGATAAACATGATCGGCGCGACAATCACGGCAGCTTGCGCGGTGAAATCGAGAAATAAAGTCTGCACGTTTTTTTCCGTTAAGTCCATGAGCAAATAATCTTGAAATGCCGTGGTCGCAAATGCAAAAATCTGTTCTGTGGAAGACCTTCCGATCATCCAAAACGCTAAAAAAACAAATAATAGTATAAATGCAGTATTCACATCGGAGCTTTTGGCTACTTGCCCTTTATTCCTTGATTCACGACGCTTTTTCGGGGTGGCTTTTTCCGTTTTTTCCTGAGAAAAAAATTGCAGGTCAAGTGAAAGATACATGTCTTACAGTCCCCCATACAGCTGCAGCAATGTCCTCATTGTCAACAGCATCGTTTCAATCAGCTTCTGTACAATGGCAAAGAACGGCGCCATGGCAAGAAATAAAATGATGAAACCAGCAATAATCTTTAACGGCAGCCCGACGACGAAAACGTTCACCTGCGGAACTGTCCTGGACACCATGCCAAGGGCGACATCGACGAGAAACAACGACCCGACGATCGGCATGGACATCTGAAACGCGATAACAAACATCGTGGTAAAGCTGGAAATTACAAACTCCAACACCGATTCATTGCCGAAAGGCAGATACAGTTGATCCATCGGTACAAATTGATAGCTGTAAAAGACACCGTCCAATAATAAATGATGAGCGTCGGTGGCCAGCAGGAAAAGCAAGGCAAACGTATATAAATATCCCCCTGTCAACGGACTCTGCGTGCCGGTCTGCGGGTCAATCACATTCGCGATCATAAACCCCATCTTAAAATCAATAAAGCCCCCGGCTACTTGAACGGCATACATCAACACCATCGCAATCAAGCCGACAGTCAAGCCGACCAAAGCTTCCTTAAATATTAACAAAAAATAGCTGTAATCAAGGGATAAAACAGGCCAATCTCCGGTAAAAAACATAATCCACGCCAGAAAGACGGACAACCCTATTCTTATAAATGCAGGTATCGTTCTGTATGAAAAAAACGGCAATGTGACAATAAAAGCAGATAGTCGTACCAGGATTAATAAAAACGCAGGAAACCATTCAAAAATTTCGTTCATGGCATTAACCGATGAATTGATAAAGGTTTCCAAATATTTGCTGCGCGAACGTGAGCGCCTGTCCCAACATCCAAGGACCAAAAATGATCAGTGCAAAAAGCACTCCGACAATTTTTGGGATAAACGCCAGCGTCTGTTCCTGAATCTGCGTTGTCGCTTGAAAAATACTTACTATTAACCCGATGACTAACGCTGTCACTAACAAAGGACCTGCAATCAGGAGGACGGTGAACACGCCTCTTTCCGCAAGAGATATGACCATTTCTGAACTCATTCAAATCACCCTTTTAAAAGCTGAGTAACAATGATCGTATGACTAAGTGCCATCCATCCACCATTACAAACAGTAATATTTTGAAAGGTAACGCAATCATCACCGGCGGCAGCATCATCATTCCCATGGACATCAGGATGCTCGCCACAACCATATCGATGACGAGAAAAGGAACAAAGATCATAAAGCCGATTTGAAATGCCGTCTTTAATTCACTGATAGCAAACGCCGGCACCAACGAGGTCAGCGGAATGTCATCCAACGATTCCGGCCGCTCCAATCCGGCATAGCCCATAAACAAGGCTAAATCCTTTTCCCGCGTATGCTTGGCCATAAATTCCTTCAGCGGCAATGCCGCAGCATCAAACGCTTCCTCCTGAGTTAATTCACCTGCAAACAGCGGCTGCAGCGCTTCTTCATTCACCTGCGAAAAAACCGGAGTCATGATAAAAAACGTGATAAACAAAGCAATTCCGACCAATACCTGATTCGGCGGCATTTGCTGTGTAGCCAACCCCGTTCTTACGAAGGACAGAACAATGACAATCCGCGTAAAGCAAGTCATTAAAATTAAAATACTCGGAGCCAAGGCTAAAACGGTTAACAGTAACAATAACTGTATCGTCGATGTTAAATTAGCCGGATCATCGCTAAAAATATCCAATGCTGGTATTTCTATCATTTGTCTTTCTCCTTTAATGCATGATGAACTTTTTCTTGTGATTCCTTAACCTCTTTAAGTTCACGATCAAGGAGATTCCGAAAAGCCTGTCCTTCGACGGAAGAACTCGGCCTTGACCCAAGGCGTTCACGTACCCATTCGGTTAGTTTCGTTACCGGTTGTTCGAGTCCTTCCTGCTGATGATCTTCCAAAATCTTTTCAATTTCTTCCGCGTCATCGATTTCCTTCAGCATTTGCACATTCTCACCTACCCCGACGAGATAAAGGTGATTCCCCATGCGAATGATCTGAACCGAGCGGTTGGAGCCAAGCCCGACACCGCCGATATTCTCAATCATCCCGTGATTGCGAAAAGAACGGCTGCGTTTATTGATAAACTTCAGCAACGCGTAGATGAGGAAAATAACAACTGCCAGTGCTGCAAACATTTGCAGGGACAGGAGAAAAAGATTTTGATTGTTTTCCTCTGAAATAGGCGCTTCTTCATTTCCGGTTATTACGTCATTTCCACTGACATCTTTTTCTTCAGCGTCCCGTTGGTCGTCAACATTTCCTTGTTCTGATTCCAGCATGTCATCAACGGTTCCTCCACCCTCTCCCCATGTCTCGGCTTGTGCCAGAACAGGAGACAGCAGAAGAACACAAACAATGACTGGAATTACTTTGCTAAGAAGATCAAAAAATCGTTTCACTGGATGACGCTCCTTCGCTGGAATTTAACCTAGCGTTTTGTTAATCGCCTCTAATACTCGCTCCGCTTGGAACGGTTTTACAACGAAATCCTTCGCTCCGGCCTGGATCGCATCAATAACCATTGCCTGCTGTCCCATTGCAGAACACATGATAACTTTGGCATCCGGGTTAATGCCGCGAATTTCCTTTAATGCCGTGATGCCGTCCATTTCCGGCATCGTGATATCCATTGTCACGAGATCCGGCTTATGCTCTTTGTATAAAGCTACTGCTTGAGCGCCATCCCCCGCTTCACCGACTACCTCGAAGTTATTTTTCGTAAGGATATCCTTAATCATCATTCTCATAAATGCGGCATCATCCACAATCAATACTTTTACAGACATGTTTATTGCCTCCCTTAAGTTTTCTCTCGTTTGTCATATTTTTAGAGTCTATTCAAAACGATAAAAAGCGATCTTTTTGAACAAACACAGTTATTTAAGTTTATAGATTCGCTCTTTTGGACTTAAAATATCCGTCACCCTTACACCGAAGTTCTCATCGATAACAACAACTTCTCCCTTGGCAATCAGCCTTTGGTTGACGAGAATATCCACCGGTTCACCGGCTAGTTTATCCAACTCGATAATCGACCCGTGCGTAAATTCTAAAATATCTTTAATCGAGCGCTTCGTACGGCCCAATTCCACCGTAACCTCCAGCGGAATGTCCATCAGCATATCCAGATTTTTTGCCTCGTTTTCACTAAGGGAAGGCGTATCAAAGTTCGAAAATGCTGCCGGCTGTACATTCGCAGCCCGCTCGTTCGGCCTTGGGGAAAAATGCTGCGGCGCTGACCTTTCAGGTTGAGCCTGTCTTTGTACCGGTTCCTGCTCGACCATCGGTGCTTGAGCGGTGCCTTGTTCTTCCATGCGATCACCTCCGGCACCGGCGGATACTGCTTCAGAACTAGCTGCAGCCGGCACGCTTTCCATCTCTTCTTCTGTGTCAGGATTCATCAGCTGGGAGACCATCTCTTTGGCAAAGCTGATCGTTACTAACTGCATGATCTTCGAATCAATCAAATCGCCGATCTTTAACCGAAACGATATTTTTGCCAGCACGTCATCTTCCGGTATCGGCACTTTGCTCGGCTCATCCGGCAATTGTAGGATATCGATTCCCGGCGGAGAAATATCCACCCGCTTGTTGAATATCGTCGACATGGAAGTGGACGCAGAACCCATCATTTGATTCATTGCCTCTTGTACCGCGCTGATTTCCATTTCACCGAGATCTTCGTTTGCGCTTGTTCCATCGTTCCCCAACATAAGATCAGCGATAATCGCCGCATCCTTTGTTTTGATGACAAGCAGATTCAAGCCTTCAAACCCGACGGTGTACTCAACAGAAATAGCGACATGCGGGCTTGGAAATTCATCCGCCAGCTTGTCCCGTTTAACTATCGATACCGTCGGTGTTGTAATATCCACCTTTTGGTTCAACAATGTAGACAATGCGGTAGCCGCGCTGCCAAAAGAAATGTTTCCAATTTCCCCTAACGCATCCTGCTCTATCCCTGACAAGTAATTTTCGACAACCATTTCTTTACCCTCGTCATTTTCATTCTTATCTCCATCACCGCCGTCTGAATTCATTCCGCTCAGCAGCGCATTTATTTCATCTTGCGACAGCATATCACTCATCATTTACCGCCTCCTCTACAATCGTTTCTGTAATCTGTACTCCTACAAACCCTTTCCTTTTACCCGGCTGGGCAAGAAACTTCGGATCGTTTCCAACGCGAACGAGCAATGCGTCTTCGATGGATCGATCGAGTTCAATAGTATCCCCAACGCTCAGCTGCAAAAATTCACTGATGGTAATTTGTGAATTTCCAAGCTCCACAACGATATCAAGCGGCGCTTTTTTCACATTCGTTTCCAATGCTACAAATTCTCCCGGTTGCTGGTCCTTTTTCGTCTGCTGCATCCATAAATGAACAGAAAGCTTCGGCAAAATCGATTCAATAACGACGTGCGGCAAACAAATGTTTATCATTCCGGATGCATCCCCGATCGTTGTCGAAAGCGAAATAACAACAACCGTCTCGTTAGGTGATACCAGCTGGAGAAATTGCGGGTTTACTTCAATTTCATCCATTACCGGATCCAGAGAAACAACGGATTCCCATGCTTCTTTGAACGTATCCAGTTTTCGCTGAAACAGCTGTGATAATATTTTTGCCTCAATCTCCGTTAAGTTCTCCACTTTGTTGAAAGCTTCCCCGCGGCCGCCCAACATGCGGTCAAGCATGGCGTAGGCGATGTTAGGATTCACCTCCATTACGAAGCGCCCGTCAAGAGGATACGGTTCAAACACATTCATCAGAGTCATCTTCGGTACGGAACGAATAAATTCTTCATACGGCAGCTGATCCACCGACGCCACTGCAATTTGTACAAATGTTCTTAATTGCGCGGAAAGCTGTGTTGTCAGCAGTCTCGCAAAATTTTCGTGAATACGGGTCAAGCTTCTGATTTGATCCTTCGAAAATCGAAGGGCTCTTTTAAAGTCGTAAAGCTTCACCTTTCTCTGTGATTCCTCTTTTTTTAATTCGTCAGCATTCATCTCACCTGTCGACAAAGCGGACAACAGGGCATCGATTTCCCCTTGAGATAATACATCTGCCACGCAGCCTCACCTCTCTATCTACACTACTGCTCTTGTTGATACATTTTTATTGAATGACTCGTTGATTCATATAAACGTTGACAACTTCACCTTCCTGCATGATTTCGTTCAAGGCCTTTCGAAGTCTTTCCTCTAATTTCTCGATCCCTTCCGAGCCTCTGAAATCACTTTCTTTCATGTCGGATAACTCCTGTATAATAATGTTATTCACCTGGAAATCTCTTTTTTCAAATTCACTTTTCGCTTTCTTGTTATCCAGTTGAATCACGAATTTTGTTCGAATAATATGATTGGATAATAAATTCGTCGTGATCTCTTCCGTTTCAACGGAGACTTTTAAAATCTCTTCTATCGTCGGCTCACCGGAAGCGTCCGTTTCCTGAAAAAACTGCGTGTATAGCACCAGGATTAATGCTCCAATCAGAGTCAGGGTTATCAGTATAATGAACATAATATTTGCTAGACGGTTTTTAAACATCTTCCTCACCCTTCCTCTTTTTCATTTGTTTGCGTCAAGGAAACCAGTCCTACGTTCTGGTAAAATGTCATCACTTTTTCAACAACCGCTTGCTCGCTGTCCTTCACTACGATTCTCTTCCCATTCGTAAGGGTAATCGTTGTATCCGGGAAAGCTTGTATTTGTTCGATGTAGATTGCATTCAGTGTAAAGGTATCGTCGTTTAATTTCGTTAATTGAATCATTTTTTGTTGTTGGCTGCGGTAAAACAGCTTCTCCTTCCCTTCAACGATGATGTGCCCGGCGCCTTCAAAAACACACGGTGGAACAGCGGTCTTAAACGACGCCGGGGGCTATTGCTTCAGATTATCGTTTTAAATTTACAAGCTCCTGCAGAATTTCATCGGAAGTGGTAATGATTCTCGTGTTTGCCTGGAATCCACGCTGAGCCACGATCATCTCCGTAAATTCCTCCGATAAATCAACGTTGGACATTTCCAATGCTGATCCCATCAGCGATCCTCTTCCTTCTTCACCAGGTGTTCCGATTTGCGGCATTCCGGAGTTGGCGGAAGCCATGTACAAATTGTTACCCGCCTTCGTCAACCCTTCCGGATTGTTGAAGTTCGCCAGCGCGATCTGACCGAGCAATCTCACTTCATTGTTAGAAAAGACACCGTAAATTTCTCCCGATTGCGAAATGCTGTAGCTTTCCAGCGTTCCGTCGAAGCTTCCATCCACATAATACGCATCAGCTGTAGAAGTACGCTCAAACTGTGTCAATTGAGAAAAGTCAATGTCAATCGTCATATTGTTGACGTTCGGATCACCGAAGTTGATGGTGATCGCGGTGCCTGTATTATTTCCCAGCTGTCCACTTGAGAAAGTAAAGGAACCAGTCGTCCCGCCGCCGACACTCGCCACGCTGTCACTTGATGAGGAAACTGTATAGGACCATGTGTTATCGGCTGACTTTGTAAACGTAATTTCCAGCAAATGCAGACGACCAATTTCATCGACGATATAATGCTCCACTATTGTTCCTTCGCCAACTTCCGTCGCTGAATTAAGGTTTCCGCGGATATCGGATAATGTTGTCGCAGTCGGTGGAATCGTCATTCCTTTCGGGATGTTCAAGTTGCCGACGCCGCCAGCATAGTTAATCGTTCCATCCGCATTCACGCCGTAGCCTTGGACAAAAAATCCGTTGCTGTTAACAAGGTTTCCTTGAGAATCCAGGTAAAAGTTTCCGGCGCGTGTGTAATACGATTGGTTGCCGTTATTGACAATAAAAAACCCGTCACCGGAAATCCCGATATCTAAATCCCTTGTGGTAGTTTGCAGCGATCCTTGAGTTTGGACAGTATCAATCGATGCCAGGGATGATCCGAGACCGATTTGCATCGGGTTTGTTCCCCCGCGAGTTGCCGTCGCAGTGCTCGCCCCGCTCATTTGCTGACTCACTAAATCCTGGAATGTAACCCGTCCTTTCTTAAATCCAAATGTATTGACGTTGGCAATATTGTTTCCGATAACATCAAGCTTCGTTTGGAAATTGCGTAAACCACCGATTCCCGAGTACATTGCACGTAACATTCATTCATTCCCCTTCCAAAGTAAATGATATCCAGCTGTCTCCGTCATTCAACAGCCGACGGCTTCCTTTCGGTCCAGCCGCTTATTCCATTAATATTGTGCCGCTTATATTGGTGAAAATTTGACTCTCGGCTTCTTCACGATCCATCGCCGTAATCACCGTTTCATTTTTGGCGTTGATGATCAGCGCGGCATTCTTGGTTACCACTACGGAATCACCAATCCCTTTTTGCTTTGCTTCCAGCACTTTCGAATGAATACTGTCCCACATCTCGTTGGAGATGGTAATGCCGCGATCCGTCATTCTTTGCTCCGCGTGCTTGCTGATTTTCAGTTCGCTGCTGTTGTCCAGCGTTTCTGACAGGATCGACTGGAAGCTCTTTTGCACCGCCTTCCCTGTCACATCATTTCTGATCGGTCTATGCAATGGTTGAAGGTGATGAGACAAAATCTTATTATTCATCGGACTTCACTCCACTCTATTCGGCTGATTCCTCAGGCTGGGTGACTTTAAGAACATTTTTCGGAGCGATGGTATATTCACCATCAACAATCAGCTCGGCAGTCCCGTTATTGAATTTCACTGCGGTTACAATACCAGTCATCACTTTTATCGTCGTATTTCCTTCCTCATCGGTCACCTGCTCGTTCCACTCCACTTGCTTACCGAGAAGCTCGCTGTTGGAGATAAGCTGGTATTCCGTTTGCTGTTCGATAAATTTTTGCATAGTGGAGTTCAAGTTCGTTACTTGCTCCAGTGACGAAAACTGAGCCATCTGAGCGATAAACTCCTTATCCTCCATCGGATTCAGCGGATCCTGATATTGCAGCTGTGTAATCAGAATTTTCAGGAACGCGTCTTTATCCAGCGAGCTGCTCGCAGCCCGCTGCTGCTGAGCCTTCTGGTAGTCGGAGTAATACAGACTATCTGTTACAGTATTGGACATGGTTCTCACCTACGCTTCCGTATTGATCGTTTCCGCTAAGAAGGCGGAAAACAACTCTTCTTCATTTACGTCTTCATCATTCTGTTCCTCGTCAGCATGCTGCTTTCCATCCGGCTGCTGGCCGTCGCTGTGCTGATCTCTTAGCTGCTGTTGCTGAGCCTGCTGCTGTTGGGTGACTTCAATGCGATCCACCTGTATTTGCTGACCGTGAAACGCATGGCGCAGCTGCTGCAAATGCCCTTCGATCATCTCTTTCGCAAGCGACGTTGTCGTCATCAGCTTGGCCACCAACACACCGTTGACTTGTTGAACGGTAATATCCACTCGGCCAAGGGATTGTGGGTGAAGCTTCAATGTAAGCTGCTGTAGTCCGTTTCCGAGCTGCTGAAATTGACTTCGCCCAAGCGCCTGTTCAAACTGGCGGAGAACCTGCTGTTCGGTAACCTTATCTCCCTGCTTGTCTCCATTGTGGAGCATCAATTGCTGCAATCGGGACATATACTGATTGCCGAAGTGTACGTTTGTTCCGGAGGAATTAGTATCCTTTTGCTGTACGACTGACTGCGCCGCCGCTTGTAACACTTTTTCCCCTTGCCGCTCTGTCAGCTTGCTGATCCAGTCACGCGCCGTTACTTGCCGGTTTTCATTCGTACCTTTCACCAGTGAATCTGCCGGCTGCACTATCAGCTTTTCCGCCAGTTCCTGCCATGATTTCACACCAGCAGTCTCAGGTATGGAAAAATGCTGAAACGCTTTGTCAATGATCGGTAATATGTTATGCAGGCCTTCTCCCCGTTCTCCGTGTTGCTGCTCATAGTATCCCGCTGCAATCATGAAGGCTAGCAGGCAGCTTGGATCGGTTTGAAATTGGTTGAGAAGCTCCTCCAAGCTGAGATTTCCTTGGAACAGCGCCCTGATTTTTTCTCCCGCTTCGTCAGGCAGTGCCTCTAGCATTTGTTGCACCCAATCGCTTGACAACAGTTCTTCGTCAAGATAACTGCTCTCGTCAGACAACTGGAGCACGACTTCTGCCAGTTGAGTGAACAGCAGCAGCATGTTTTCCGGTGCAGCAACGATGCTAGCTGAGCCTTCCGCTTGACTGTTCGACGGATAGTCCATGATGCCGGCTCTTCCGCCATTCAATGACGACTGTAAAATGTTTTTGAACGGCGTTTCATTATTGAATCCTGTCCTTCTGCTGTTTAAGCTGCCGTTGTTCCCGTTGCTTTGAACAGCCGGCTGTATTGGTAACATCATTCCGCTCATTCTTTTTTTTTCACCTCCTTTCAATGGCGTCGGTAGGTATTGCTGGCGCTGCGGTCGGGCCGCTAATCTGTCAATAAACTTACGAGCTGCGCCGCTTCTTCCGGATCCATTTTACTCAAAATTTTCGACCGGGCATCCACATTCATGATTCTCAAATACATCACGGCTTCGTCCTGGGTCATTTCGCTGATAATAGGCGCTGCCTTGGATGCCGACATTGCTTCCAGCGTCCGTACGACATCTTTTACATCTGCTCCGGCTTCCATGTCTTCGGCTTCATCACCCGGATTCTCTTCCTCATTTTCAGCTTCCATTTCCGCCAGTTGTTCTTCCAATTCTTCGATCGTGCTTTCTCTCTGTGCAAGCATTGACTGCAGCTCGTCAATCTCGGATAACTGGGAAGCATTTTCATGCTCCAGCTGGGCAATTCTGCCTTCAAGATCATCCTCCTGGAGTTCTCCATCAGCAGGCGCTTCGATAAAAGGCAAAAAGGAAAGTGCCTGCTTGATGTTGTCGCCGTATCCGAGGTAATTAATGAGCGCGAATGCCAGAACACTGATAAAAATTAACGGTATAAGTACCAACATTAGAAACATTTTCACTTTGCTTTCTTTCTGTTCCTTTTTCATCCATTCACCCTGCCTATCACCTTACTTTGCAAAACTGTTGAACAGATATTTCATCTAAAAACTTGTTCTCCAGCATCTGCTGCTCATGTTTGTAATCAAGGTATTTCCGTTCTTTTATTTTTTCGTATTTTTTTACATCCACAAGCGATGAAGTAAGCTCCCGTTGTTTATCAATCATTTTCACTCGTGCATGGTGCGTTCTAATCTGCAATTTATCAATTTGATTTTGCAAGAATCGTAGCGTTTCCTGCGTCTGCTGAATCGTCGCAATTGGTAACCCCTGTTTCAAGTGAACGTCATGCATGGCAATCAAATCCTCTTTTTGCTTCAAAAGGTTGTAGAGCTCTGTTGCAATTTCTTCAAATTCTTTCATGGCTGATTGATAAGCCATTTGAGCTTCGGATTTCTCGTGTTCCTTTACTTCCAGTACCTTTTGTAATGTGAATCGAAATGACAAGCTTACTCACCTCTTCCGAATTCTCTTGTTAATTGAGAAACAGCAACCTCCATCGTTACCTGTTCGTTCACTTCCTGTTTAAGAAACTCAATGATGCTTGGGTGTCGCTGAATGGCATCATCCACATCTTTATTTGTTCCTCTTTTATAAGCGCCGATGGAAATCAAATCTTCCGAGTCCTGATAAACGGCCAATGCCTGCCGCAAACGGTCAGCCGCCCGTTGATGCTCATCAGAAACGATTTCGTTCATGATCCTGCTGATGCTGGTGAGGACATTAATTGCCGGAAATTGTCCTTTATTTGCCAGCTTTCGATCGAGCACAAGGTGACCATCCAATATTCCGCGGACAGTATCGGCAATCGGTTCATTCATGTCATCCCCGTCCACCAAAACCGTGTAAAATGCAGTGATCGAGCCGTATTCGTTGGTCCCGCTTCTTTCAAGCAATCGGGGCAACAGCGCAAACACGGAAGGCGTATACCCTTTCGTTGTCGGCGGCTCCCCAACAGCGAGGCCGATTTCTCTCTGCGCCATCGCTACTCTCGTCACCGAATCCATCATCAAGGTAACATTCATCCCTTGATTGCGGAAGAATTCCGCGATCGCCGTTGCCGTCATCGCTCCTTTAATTCTCATCAGCGCCGGCTGATCGGAGGTGGCGACGACAACAATCGTATTTTGCAATCCTTCCTTCCCTAAGTCACGCTCAATGAAATCCCGCACCTCGCGCCCTCGTTCTCCGATGAGGGCAATGACGTTGATATCTGCTTCCGAGTTTTTGGATATCATTGCCATCAGTGTACTTTTTCCAACACCGCTTCCGGCAAAAATACCGATACGTTGTCCTTTCCCGACAGTAAAAAGCGCATCAATAGCCCGAACCCCCAGGCTCAGCGGTTCCGTAATTCTCGGACGCAACAACGGATTCGGCGGTGGATTATCCGTTGGAAACGGGGACAAACCATTGCCCAGATCCACGTCCTGCAACGGGCGGCCGAGACCGTCGAGAACCTTGCCGATCAAGCCGGCACCCGCTTTAATTTGCAGAGGCTGATTGGTTGCTTCCACAAGGCTACCAGGCGATATATCCTGAATATGGTCAAAAGGCATCAACAGGACTTTTTCATCATGAAACCCGACAACTTCCACCATGATCTTCCGGTTGTTCTGCTTTTCCACATGGATATAGCAAATATCGCCAATGGACGCCTGCGGACCTTTAGATTCAATCATCAGTCCGACAACCTGCGTCACCTTCCCGTATTGTTTAAACGGGTCAAGGTGGTTTACTTCATGAATGAGTTCAGTGAGTTTCATGATTTTCTCCCTCGTTTAATTTCTCAAGCAATTTACGCTTCAGTTCCTTCAATTGACTGTCCACACTTGCATCCACTTGACCAAACGGCGTTTCGACAATACATCCGTTTTCCGGCAGATCCGCTTTCGGATAAATGTAAACGGCTGCCGAATGTAAGGCGATTTGCTTCAACTCATCTTGATGATGAAGCGTTAATTCATACCTGTCCGGGTGTACATAAATGTTGATCTCTCCGCGTCCGCGCACGTCTTCGATCACTTCTTTTAAAATGAACAGCCATGCTTCTCTATTCTCCGATAGCGCTGTGCCGACAATTTTTTTAGCGACGGTCATTGCTAATTCCAGCATGACCGGTTCGGCATTTTCAATATGTTGGAAGTAGTCGAGTTTTGCTTTTTCCACAACTTCCTGCGCTTTTAGGATCTCTTCATCATAAGCATTTCTTCCTTCGAGAAGTCCGGCTTCGTATCCTTGCCGTCTCCCCTCTTCTTCCGCCTGAAGAAACCGTTGCTCTGCTTCCTTCTTGATTTCCTCCTCATGCAGTCGCAGTTCTTCCTGCCTGTCGGCGACTTCCCGACGTACTTCTTCCAGCATCCGGTTTGCTTCCTGCTCCGCTTCCGTAAGGATGCGATCCCGTTCTAAATAGTGAACTCTCTGCTGTTGACGGTCATCGTCCGCCGTATTCCCGTCCTCGGTAAAAACGGGCGGCTTTTCGACAGGTTTCACTTTGATCGTGATCGCTCCATCATCAACGCGTTTCGCATGCATCGACTTAATCAATTTAGACAATGATATCATCTCCTCCGCCGCGGGCGATGACGATTTCACCGGCTTCCTCTAAGCGGCGAATGACAGATACGATTCTTGTTTGCGCTTCTTCAACATCTCGCAAACGGACAGGTCCCATATATTCCATTTCTTCTTTAAAGGTTTCAGCCATTCTCTGCGACATATTTTTGAACACAGTATCCTTGACTTCGTCACTGGAAACCTTCAATGCCAACTGTAAATCTTCATTTTCAACATCGCGGATAACTCGCTGAATCGAACGGTTATCCAGGGTAACAATATCTTCAAAGACAAACATGCGTTTCTTAATCTCATCTGCCAATTCAGGATCCTGAATTTCCAGAGCATCAAGTATCGTCCGTTCCGTGCTTCTGTCAACGCTGTTCAATACTTCTACGACCGATTCGATGCCGCCGGCCTGAGTATAGTCATGCGTGACGGTTGCTGATAACTTCCGCTCCAGAATACTCTCGACTTGATTGACAATTTCAGGAGACGTGCTGTCCATGAGCGCGATTCGCTTCGCCACATCGGCCTGCACTTCCTGAGCCAAATCAGAGAGAATCTGTCCTGCTTGTTCACTGTCCAGGTATGACAGGATCAGTGCGATTGTCTGCGGATGCTCATTCTGAATAAAATTCAGTATTTGCGTCGCGTCCGCTTTGCGGGCAAAATCAAACGGTCTCACCTGAAGCGTGGACGTGAGCCGGTTGATGATCGTCATTGCCTCATCGGAACCGAGCGCCTTCTCCAGCACTTCTTTCGCATATCCGATACCGCCCTGAGTAATATATTCCTGCGCTATCGCCAGCTGCTGAAACTGCGTTAAGATTTCTTCCTTCGTTTCAGTATCAATCTTTCTGATTCCTGCAATCTCCAGTGTCAGTTTTTCTATTTCTTCCTCGCTTAAGTGCTTGTACACTTGAGCGGAAACATCAGGTCCTAGAGAGATGAGTAAGATGGCAGCTTTTTCTCTACCTGTTAACTGCTTTTTTTTCGCCACTATTCATACCCTCCTTTTAGTCCTCGGACAACCATGTACGTAAGAGTTTAGAAAATTCTTCCGGTTTTTCTTTCGCCAGTTTTTCTAATTGGCGACGCCGTGCATTTTCTTCGGAATCAATCTCTTGACCGATATCCGGTAAATCATAGGTGACTCCGGCTTCCTCTTCTTCTTCCGCAACTTCCTCTTCCTCTTGTTTTCTTTTACGTAGAAGGAGGAATAATAGCAGTAAGATCAACGCAATCAATGCACCGACAATATAATACCAGAACGGGATGCCTGCGGCCGGTTCTTCAAACTCCACTTTTCCGAAAAACGGTTGGGCAGCTACATAGATCCGGTCATCAATGTCATCATCATCCCATAATTCCGTAAAGTCCTTATCGATCGATGTGCGTACAATCTGTGCCAGAATTTGCTGAATGTCATTTAATCTTTCCACTGGCAAAGAGTTTGCCTCATCAGGAATCGGCGGTTCCACCATGACTTGAATGCCGATATCGCGAATTTTATACGGACTTTCCACGATTTCTCGCTGAATGCGGTTGACTTCATTATTGATTCGTTCTTCCAGCCGCTCATATTCTCCTGAGCCACTGCCGTAAACGCCAGGATAACCCGGTATATCCGTTTCTCCTGTACCGACAACGCCGCCTTCCGCAGCACCGTCGCCAACATAGGTTTCCATAATCGATTCCACGCTGACGGCGATTCCCGACATTGTTTCCTCATCCACCGGCGTGACGAGCTGCTCCGAGCGGTTTTCCTGCGTGAAATCAATATCGGTGGACACGTGTACAAGTACTTTATCTGCTCCCATCATTGTGCCGAGCATTTGCTGCACTTGTCTTTGAATGTCGCGTTCAATATCCTTCTGGATTCGGCGCTGCTGTTCATAAACAGACAGCGTTGAATCGATATTTGTGTCATCGAGATATTCTAAATACTGGAACGATTGATCCATGATCACAATATTTTCAACCGGTAAATTCGGAACACTTTTAGAAACGAGATGGTAAAGCGCCCTGATCTGATTTTGATCCAGTTGATAGCCCGGCTGCAAATTTAATAATATTGATGCTGTTGCCTGCTGCGTCTCATCAGACAGCCAGATGCTTTCTTCCGGTAGCGTGATCATCACTTGGGCAGCACCCACTCCGTCCACACTGCGAATCAGATCTTCAATCGATGTCTGGATGGCGGCGCGTTCCAGTAAATTAAATTCATTTTCCGTTGTTCCAAACCCCATATTATCCCCAAAGGTGGAATAATCGATTCTCCCGGTTCTTGGCAAGCCCTCGGCAGCGAGGGTTACTTTGAGATCGTCCACTTGCGACGCAGGTACCAGAATGCTTGTCCCGGCATCGCTCACTTCCGAACTTACTCCTCTCGCATCCAGGGTGTTTTTGATTTCACCTGTTTCCTGAACAGTTAAATTCGTATACAGAGGAACATAATTCACCCGAGAACTAAACCACATGAACACGAGGAGTGTCAATAGGAAAAATAATATGGTTGCTATTAATAAAATCCGTTGCTTCTTCGTCCTCCCCTGCCAAAATTCGATTGTTTTATTCTTATAAGCAATCAACTTTTCGTTCATGTTTCCTCCCAGATCGTCGACCATAAAATGATATTAAGTGCTCGTTCAAAAAGATCGCTTTATATCTTTTTGAGTGAACACGAAGCAATGAGTGGAGCCGATGCATTCTTTTCAAGCTGGCTGTGAGTGGTTTTCTCGCAGTCGGCGCATCGAGCGGAACCATTGCCCTTTTAAACAATTACCGAAATTTCTTAACGAATTTATTAAGAAATTTTTTTTGATACCGATAAAGGTAATAGACCCACAAAAAAATATACAGAAGGCCGAATAGTATTTTACAAATAAATTTAATGAAGAAACGAGAAGTTCTGACATTCCCCTTGCTTCTTCTGGAACGACCGCCGTCGCAAAAAACTGCGATTCGTACCGGAAGAGTGGCAGAAGAAAAAAACACGTTCCGCCCGAGCGGGAAACCAGAATGTACTTCCGCCTGCCGGGATAAAGCCGCTGCTGGTGTCGTGAAAGCATTGCGGACTTTGAATACAAAAGGAACCTGTTTTCTTAATGTAGACCGCTGCCCAATCTTACAGACAGCAGCCTTAAACTACTATACTTGCATTCTCATAACTTCCTGATAGGCTTCGATCACTTTATTTCTGATTTCGACCGTCGTTTGAAGCGTGACGCTCGCTTTCTGAGCTGTAATCATGACATCATGTAGGTTTACGTCTTCTCCTCTGGCCAGACGCTCTGTCATTACTTGCGACTCAACCTGCGTCTCGTTGACGCTTTTAAGCGCTTCATTTAACCATTTCTTAAACGAATCCTGAGCCTCGTAAGGCTTAACATCGGTACTTGATGCTTGATTCGCTTTCATAATGGAATGGAGCTGCTGTAAATTATTGATTTCCATTATTTTACCCCGCTCTCATTAACTAACGTCCGATTTCCAATGCTTTCAGCAGCATGTTTTTTTGCGCGTCCAGCGCAGTCACATTCGCCTCATATGATCTGGTAGCACCCATTAAGTCCACCATTTCCTTCAGCGGATCAACGTTTGGCATTTGCACATAACCTTCTTCATTCGCATCCGGATGATCCGGCTGATAAACAAGCTCATACGGCGTCTGATCTTCAATGATTCTGCTTACCTTGACACCGGAACCGACGCTGCTATCTGATGTTTTCCCCATTGCTTTTTGCAGATAGGACGAAAACGAGGAATTATTCGGTTCCATCACGACCATTTGACGAGTGTATGGCTGCCATTCTCCATCGACGTACTTGCCTCTTGTTGTATCAGCATTTGCCATATTAGCGGAAATAACATCCATTCTTAGCCGCTGCGCGGTGAGTGCCGATGCAGATATATTTATACCGTTAAAAATCGACATTATTCATTATCCTCCTTTGCCTAATACGGTCAGTACACTGTTAAATCTGCCATTTAGGCGATCGGTGAGCGCATTATAATAGATTTGGTTTTTGGCCATATCTGCCATCTCCAAATCAATATCGACGTTGTTGCCGTTATGATTGTACTGCGTATCCGTTCTTTCGATCACTCTTACTTCCTCGGAACTACTGCCGCCGAATGGTATATGCCTTACGTCTGTACGGTAGGCCGTCAACTTTTGGCGATCGATTGCCGATGACAATTCGTGAGCAAAAACCGCTTTTTTTGCCTTGTAATTTGGTGTATCAACATTCGCAATGTTTTGCGAAATGGTGTTCTGTCTTGTTGTAGATGCTGTCAGTGCTGTTTGCAGCAATTGATTTGTTGCGTTATTGATTAAATCCATACCTTGCCCCCCTTTCGAAATTCATTCCATTTTTCATCTATTCAGTAATAAAATGTATAATATCTATCCCTAAGGTCAGAATATTCAATAAAGTAAACCCATGTCCATTGTAGCATATTTTCGATAAATATCGATCGTTTTCTACAAACAAACAAATATTTCTAACTCCTAGCAGTATTTTATATAATTCTACATTTGTTGTCTAACATTGCTGAAAAATTTCTGCCAGTTTAATAAAAAAGGCCCAACGCTTGACAATGACAATTCTCTTCATTCCGTTTGCGTTTGTTTTTTATTGACAGTGAGAAACAACCGGACTTTCATCTGCACAGGCTACTGCTTAAAAAAGTCGTTTTTGTGTTATTAACATACTTCAATATACAAACTTTAACATAAAATTGTGTTAAATGATGTATTTATTTTGCCTAAAACACAATTATAAGCAGATTTCCTAGTGGATATTTTTTTTTCAGTTACTTTTATACTATAATAAGTCCCTTTCGACATTTTTCTCTAGTGAGTAAAAAAATAGTCATGGTCGATTTGGCCCAAAAGCTAGCAAATTTGCACGATTGAATGATAGGAGTGTCGAAAACATGGGCGGGGCAAATGTATGTGGAAATTGAGCAATCAGAATAACCTCTCTCATTGCATCTTGCTTGCTCAAAAAAATAAAAAACACCCTTTTTGAACAAGCGCTTTAAAAGGTGCGAAGGTTCGGCTCAGCGTAATGAGGCGGTGCCAAAAGGGAATAACGCCCTTTTTCTTTTCGGGGACGATGGCCTCTCTCTTCGCGCGCATGCGATGAATAATACGCTCTTCGCATGCTTTAAAGAGGTGCGAAGGTTCGGCTCAGCGTAACGAGGCGGTGCCAAAAGGGAAAAACGCCCTTTTTCTTTTTCGGGGACGATGGCCTCTCTCTTCGCGCGCATGCGATGAATAATACGCTCTTCGCATGCTTTAAAGAGGTGCGAAGGTTCGGCTCAGCGTAACGAGGCGGTGCCAAAAGGGAATAACGCCCTTTTTCTTTTTCGGGGACGATGGCCTCTCTCTTCGCGCGCATGCGATGAATAATACGCTCTTTGCATGCTTTAAAGAGGTGCGAAGGTTCGGCTCAGCGTAACGAGGCGGTGCCAAAAGGGAAAAACACCCTTTTTCTTTTCGGGGACGATGGCCTCTCTCTTCGCGCGCATGCGATGAATAATACGCTCTTCGCATGCTTTAAAGAGGTGCGAAGGTTCGGCTCAGCGTAACGAGGCGGTGCCAAAAGGGAAAAACGCCCTTTTGGCACCGCCTCTATTCATTATGATGATGTCAAAAAAGTCCGGGAAACATTGACGGCGAATTTCAACGTTAGCGTCGTCTCTCCGCTGCTCGTAACTGCTGCGCTTCGAACTTCTTGCCCCTGTTTGTCCTCCTTTTTTGAACATGTATTTTAATTTTTTAATTTTTCGAGTTCAAACAGAAATTTGTCGTTTAGGACTTTAATGTATGTCCCTTTCATACCGAGAGAGCGCGATTCAATGACACCTGCACTTTCAAGCTTTCTCAGCGCGTTGACGATCACCGAGCGCGTAATTCCCACCCGGTCGGCGATTTTGCTTGCAACGAGCAGTCCTTCATTCCCGTCCAATTCTTCGAAAATGTGTTCGACGGCTTCCAATTCGCTGTAGGATAAGGAGCTGATTGCCATTTGCACCACCGCCTTGCTACGGGCTTCCTGCTCGATTTCTTCGGCTTTCTCATGAAGAATTTCCATGCCGACAACCGTCGCGCCGTATTCACCTAACAGAAGATCATCGTCGTTGAATGAATGTTCCAAACGGGCAAGAATCAAGGTTCCCAATCGCTGTCCACCGCCGGAAATCGGTACAATCGTCGTTAATCCGTTGGCGAATAAATCCTTATTTTCCACTGGGAAAGCAGTGAACTCACTGTTGATATCGAGATTGGAAGACGTTTCTTCAATCTTGAATAGGCCATTTGTATACTCTTCAGGAAATTGACGCTCTTCCAGCATTTGTTTCATTCGCGGGTTCTCGATTTCTTGCTTGATGGAATAGCCAAGCAGTTTGCCGCGCCGGCTCACAATAAACACATTTGCCTCAATAACATCCCTTAGCGTAGCTGCCATATCTTTAAAATTAACTGATTGTCCTGCGCTTTTTTGTAAAAGTTCATTGATTTTTCTAGTTTTAGATAGTAGATCCATTTTTCTCCTCCTAATGATTATAAAATGTATTGACTCAAATCGCGATTTTTGACTACATCATGTAGTTTTTCCTCAACGTATTCACTGGTGATCACTATTTCCTCAAGGGTGATTTCAGAAGCTTCAAAGGACAAATCTTCAAGAAGCTTTTCCAAAATCGTATGAAGTCTCCTCGCGCCGATATTCTCGGTTTCATCGTTTACTTCTGTGGCGATTAAGGCAATTTTATGAATAGCATCGTCAGAAAATTTCAATTTTATTCCTTCCGTTTCCAAAAGTGCCTGATATTGTTTCACTAAAGCATTATCCGGATCAACTAAAATGCGTTTAAAATCATCTACTGTCAGACTTGACAGCTCCACCCTGATCGGAAAGCGTCCTTGCAGCTCCGGAATTAAGTCGGAAGGTTTCGAAAAATGAAACGCCCCTGCAGCAATAAACAGAATGTGATCGGTTTTTACTGGGCCATATTTTGTCACAACGGTTGAACCTTCCACAATAGGGAGAATATCCCTTTGCACACCTTCTCTTGACACATCGGCTGTTTGCTGTTGATTTTTTCCCGCTACTTTATCTATTTCATCGATAAAGATGATCCCCAACTGCTCGGCTTTCATTACGGCGTCGGCAGTCACTTCATCCATATCAATTAATTTTTGCGCTTCATCCACAGTTAAAACTTTTCTTGCTTCCTTTACCGTCAATTTTCTTCGTTTTTTTCGCTTTGGCATCATTCCCCCTAACATTTCCTGCATGTTCATGCCCATTTGTTCCATACCAGAACCTTGGAACATATCGAAAAAGTGAGATGGCTGTTCATCTACTTCAACCGTTACATAATGATCTTCCAATTCTCCAAGCGCCAACTGGTGAGCAATTCTCCTTCGCCGATCCCGGATCGACTCTTCTTCTTTACTATCGTCCGGATCCTGCCTCGAGTTTACTTGATTCCCTTGAAAAAGCATTTCCAACGGATTGCGAATCGAGGATTCCTTCTTTTTGGAAGGAACGAGCAGTTCCACCAGCCTATCATTGGCATTTTCCTCAGCGCGAGTTTTAACGCTGGCCATTTTTTCTTCTTTCACCAGGCGAATCGATGTTTCCACTAAATCGCGCACCATCGATTCCACATCCCGGCCGACATAGCCGACCTCGGTAAATTTCGTTGCCTCCACTTTGACAAACGGCGCACCGACCAATTTCGCCAGTCGGCGAGCAATTTCTGTTTTCCCAACTCCTGTCGGTCCGATCATCAAAATATTTTTCGGGGTGATTTCTTCCCGGAGATCTTCTTCCAATTTACTGCGTCGATAGCGGTTGCGGAGGGCAACGGCAACAGACCGTTTCGCTTTTTCCTGACCTACGATATATTGATTAAGCTTTTCTACGATTTGACGCGGTGTAAAAGTTACACTCATCTTTCTTCCTCCCGTTAGTTGATAGGTTAGGCTAGTCAGTCATCCAATTCTTCCACGACAATTTGCTCGTTTGTATAGACGCAAATATCAGCAGCTGTCTTTAATGCCGCATAAGCAATTTCCTTGGCGGAAAGATGTTCCGCATGCTCCTTCAATGCCCGGCCGGCCGATAGCGCGTAGTTTCCGCCTGAGCCGATGGCCAATATGCCGTCGTCGGGTTCAATGACCTCTCCTGTCCCGGCAATTAAATACAATTTAGATCGGTCCATCACGATAAGCATGGCTTCCAATTTCCTTAAAACCCTGTCGCTCCGCCAGTCCTTTGCCAATTCAACCGCTGCTCTTTGAAGGTTCCCGGAATGCTCTTCCAGCTTCGTTTCAAACTTCTCAAAGAGAGTAAAGGCATCCGCCACAGATCCGGCAAAACCGGCGATGACTTCACCTCTGTATAATTTACGTACTTTCCGCGCCGTATGTTTCATCACGACCGCATTTCCGAATGTCACCTGCCCGTCGCCGGCGATGGCTGACTTCCCTTTATGTTGAATGGCAAAAATCGTTGTGCCGCGAATTTGCTCCATGATATAAAAACCTCCCAAAATGTATAATGATGCTCATGCTCTCGGATGCGCGCTGCGGTAAACTTCTCTCAAGCGGTCCTTCGTTACATGAGTATATACTTGCGTGGATGACAGATGGCTGTGCCCTAACAGCTCTTGCACTGTCCGCAAATCCGCCCCTTCGTTCAGCATATGTGTCGCGAATGTATGCCTTAGTATGTGCGGACTGATTTTTAACGTGACGGAAGCCGTTTCCACAAGCTTATTTAACAGCTTCCGGACACCGCGATCCGTCAGACGGCCGCCGCGATAATTTAAAAACAGGGCCTGCTCCTCGCGTCCGTTCGAAAGCCGAATTCTTCCGTGAAGGAGATATTGATCCAGCGCGTCCATTGCATAGCTGCCCACCGGAACGTACCTTTCCTTCTTTCCTTTTCCCTTTACAAGCAGCGTACCAATTTCCGGATCGTAGTCAGACATGTTCAACCCTACACATTCACTGACGCGAATTCCCGTAGCATAAAGCAGTTCCAAAATCGCTGCATTCCTTTCTCCTAACGGCGTGGAGGCATCGACGGCGTCAAACAGCATTGCCAGTTCGTTTTCATAGAAAAACGTCGGTAAACGCTTGCCTGCCTTAGGTACAGATACCATTTGGAACGGATTTCGTTCCACGATTTCTTCCCTGACAAAAAAAGTGTAAAGCGATCTTAGAGAGGATATTTTTCGCGCTACTGTTCTGCGTGAATAGGAAAGCTGATGCAGCTTTGTCAAATAATTGCGAATATCCAAATATGTAATGTCCTTCAATGAAGGGATCGAGTTGTCGGCAATGTACTTTATAAAATCGGCAATATCCCGCCGGTAATTGTCCACCGTATGCACGGAAGCGTTCTTTTCAACTTGCAAGTACTCGACAAAGCGGTTGATCCATTCTCGTGTCAAAAATACCCACACCTTTACTCAAATTTAAGAGCTACTAAATCGTAACATAATTCAGCAGCTCTTTCAACAGACTTTACATTTTTTTCACAAAATTCTGAATTGTTGTCAACGCTCGTTCAGCCAACTTCTCATAGCGCTCCTTTTTATTTTTTATCCGGACTTCAAACGGCGGCAGCAGCCCGAAGTTAGCATTCATTGGCTGAAAATTGTCGGGACTGGCCGTTGTGATATAATTTGCCATCGCCCCGATGACCGTTTCCGCCGGAAATATCACAGGGTCTTGTCCGCGCAGTAGCCGCGCAGCATTGATCCCGGCAATCAAACCGGCAGCAGCGGATTCCACATACCCTTCTACACCTGTCATCTGCCCGGCAAAAAACAAGTTTTCAAGATCCCGGTACTGGTAGGTTGGCCGCAGTAATCGCGGAGAATTGATGAATGTGTTCCGGTGCATAACGCCGTAGCGGACGATTTCCGCATTTTCCAGACCGGGAATGAGGCGAAGCACTTCCTTTTGCGGCCCCCATTTCAAGTGTGTCTGGAAGCCGACAATATTGTACAGCGTACCGGAGCTGTTATCCTGACGCAGCTGAACAACGGCAAACGGGCGCTTTCCTGTCTTCGGATCTTCCAAGCCGACAGGCTTCATCGGCCCGAAGAGAAGCGTTTTCTTTCCCCGTTTTGCCATCACTTCCACAGGCATGCAGCCTTCGAAAAATATTTCTTTTTCAAATTCTTTCATCGGGACGGTTTCCGCTTCCGTTAATGCTTCGTAAAATCGGTTGAACTCTTCTTCCGTCATCGGACAGTTCAAGTAAGCTGCTTCCCCTTTATCATAGCGGGATTTTAAATATACTTTGTCATAATCGATGGAATCCGCTTCAATAATCGGAGCCGCAGCATCATAAAAATACAAATACGATTCTCCGGTCAGCGTTTTCAAATGTTCTGAAAGACGGTCCGAAGTAAGGGGACCCGTACAAACAATCGTCGTTTCTTCAGGTATTTCTGTCATCTCCTCCTCAAAAACAGTAACGAGGGGATGGCTTTTTACTCGTTCGGTTACCAGGCCGGCAAATTCGTGCCTGTCGACAGCCAGCGCACCGCCGGCGGGAACGGCGCAATCATCGGCTGAGCGAATGATGACAGAATTTAGCTGCCTCATCTCCTCCTTGAGCACACCGACGGCATTCGTCAGCGTGTTGGCCCTCAAGGAATTGCTGCACACTAATTCCGCAAATTTATCTGTATGATGCGCCGGAGTACGTTTTTTCGGCCGCATTTCGTATAAGTGAACCGGAACGCCTTGCTCGGCAAGCTGCCAGGCTGCCTCGCTGCCTGCAAGACCTGCTCCGATAACATTGACATGTTGTTGCAACGGTTACTCCACCCTCCTAAAAAAACAATAGCTGTTCGATCGCAACTATACCGTAATCACACGTGATTTTCAAGCGTTTAATTCTGCTCTTCCTTGTAATCGCACTTTGTGCATTGAACCTGTATCCCTTTTTTTGTCTTTTTCTCCACCAGCATGCTCTCACATTTCGGACACGGCCTTGCGATCGGTTTGTCCCAGGAAACGAAATCACAATCAGGATAGCGGTCACAGCCGTAAAACAGGCGGCGTTTTTTGCTTTTGCGTTCCACGATATTTCCTTCTTGACAATTCGGACACTTCACGCCGATGTCTTTGACGATCGGCTTCGTATTACGGCAGTCGGGAAAATTGGAGCAAGCCATGAATTTTCCGTACCGTCCCATTTTATATACCATCTCATGTCCGCATTTTTCACAGTCCTCCCCGGCCGGTTCATCCTGGATTTCCACCTGTTTCATTTCTTCCTCCGCTTTTTTCAAGCGGTTTTGGAAATCTTGATAAAAATTGTCGATAACCTTTACCCAATTGCGATTGCCGTCTTCGATAGAGTCAAGATCGGTTTCCATTTTTGCAGTGAAGTCGACATTCAGAATTTCCGGAAAAAACTCTTCAATTAACTCTAGGACAATTTCGCCGAGTTCCGTAGGTACAAATCGTTTATCTTCAAGAGCGACATATCCGCGGCGCTGAATCGTATCCAAAGTCGGCGCATATGTAGACGGACGCCCGATGCCGAGTTCTTCCATCGTCTTAACTAAGCGCGCCTCGGAATATCGCGGCGGCGGCTGCGTGAAATGCTGTTTTGGTTCAACGGATTCAGCCTTCGCTGTTTCCCCTTCCTTCAAATCCGGAAGCAGGCGGTCTTCTTCTTTTTTCCCGTCATCATTTCCTTCTATATATACTTTCATAAATCCATGAAATTTCAGCTTGGATCCGGTCGCTTTGAACGTCACACCGTTATTGGACAAATCCACGGACATTGTATCCATCACTGCCGGAGCCATCAAGCTGGCGACCATGCGTTCCCAAATCAGCTTATACAAACGGAATTGATCCCGGCTTAAATGCGCTTTGACGCCTTTCGGATCTAATACGACCGACGTCGGCCGGATCGCTTCATGGGCATCTTGGGCATTCGTATTTTGCTTTGATTTCTTGTTTTCCTCGGTGCTGAGATATTCTTTACCGTAATGGGTTTGAATATATTCCCGCGCTTCCTGTTTAGCTGTTTCCGAGAGCCTTGTGGAATCGGTTCTCATATACGTGATTAAACCGACCGTTCCTTCTTTTCCGAGGTCAATTCCTTCGTAAAGCTGCTGCGCTAGCATCATTGTCTTCTTTGCCCGGAAATTTAATTTTCTTGCCGCCTCCTGCTGCAGGGATGAAGTCGTAAACGGCGCCACGGGATTTCTACGTCGCTCCCGTTTTTTTACCGTATCAATTTGGAAGGCGTCTCCTGAAATCGTTCTTAACACCTTTTTCACGTCTTCTTCAGACTTTAATTCCGTTTTTTTACCGTTCACCGAAACGAATTTCGCATCGAACGCTTCACCGTCTTTTATCAGCTTGGCATCAATCGTCCAATATTCTTCCGGCTGAAATTCCTTGATCTCTTTTTCGCGATCAATGATCATCTTGACGGCAACGGATTGCACCCGCCCCGCGCTCAAGCCTTTTTTTACTTTTTTCCATAACAACGGACTGATATTATAACCGACAAGGCGATCCAATACCCGGCGTGCCTGCTGAGCATCAACAAGGTTCATGTTGATGCTGCGGGGATGCTTAAACGATTCTTTTATCGCTTGCTTTGTTATTTCATTAAAAACAACGCGACAATCGGAAGCTAAATCGATATTTAAGCTGTGCGCCAAGTGCCATGCAATCGCTTCTCCTTCTCGGTCGGGGTCGGCTGCGAGATAAACGCGCTTCGCTTTTTTTGCTGCTGTTTTAAGTTCTTTCAGAATCGGACCTTTTCCACGAATCGTAATATATTTAGGAGTATAATCGTCTTCCACGTCAACGCCCATCTGACTTTTCGGCAAGTCAATCACATGGCCCATGGAAGCTTTTACAGCATATTTTTTTCCTAAATATTTCCCAATAGTTTTCGCTTTAGCGGGCGATTCCACGATCACTAAGTAATCGGACATACCCAAGTTCCTCCCCTTTAGAGGTAAATTAAAATCTTCCCTATTATTAAACACTACTTTACGGTTTGTCAAACAAGAACTGATAAATTATCAAAGGAATATCACCGAAAATGGTTGATGTAACAGCATTTGTGACAAATTTTATTTTTTGAATTTTTGGTAAACGTTTTACATTACAGCTGCTGCTGGCAACTCACCGATCTTTCGAAAGCCGCCGCTTCATATCCTTTGTATGTGAAATCAGGAAAGATAATATTCATCTAAAATGTCATTTGCGTGTAAAACAAGCTTGGCTCCCTCCTGAATCAGCCGGTTTGTTCCGCCGGATGCCGGATTGGATATTCGTCCCGGCAAGGCGAAGACATCTCGTCCTTGCTGCAGGGCGAGGTCGCTTGTAATCAGCGACCCGCTCTTCTCGTTTGCTTCAACGACAAATGTTCCTTGAGACAGACCGCTGATGATCCGGTTTCTTTCGGGAAATTGCCATTTTTGCGGAGCTGTGTACGGGGGATACTCCGTGACAAGCAGGTGATCGTGTGCTATTTGACGAAACAAGCCGCTGTTTGCTTTCGGATAGATGTAATCGAGCCCACAGCCTAATACCGCGATCGTTTTTCCTCCGCTCGCGATTGTTATTTCATGCGCCAATCGATCGATTCCCAAAGCCAATCCACTGACAATCACGATGTTTTTTTTAATCAGCGGCGGAAGGATTTTTTGTAGTTCCTCACCAATATATATACTTGGATGACGCGTACCGACAACGCTTAAGTAATGAGTTTGAATAAACAGCCGACTGTCTCCTTTATAATACAGAATCCAGGGAGGATCATAAATTTGTTTTAAATAATGAGGATAACCTTCGTCAAAAATTGTAACATAATTAATATTCTTTCGTTCATATTCTGCTTTAAGGGCATGGATATTGACTGTTGCCAGCAATTGTTTGATGGTGGCGGCCGTTTTCGGGGCAAGGCGCAGCTTGGCGGCGATTTCGGGTCCGGACATGGCATAAATATTCTTCAGCCCGGGATCTGTCTCATACAGCTTGCGGATGGTACGATAGCGCCCATAACAACAATAATGAAGGTGGAGCAATCGATCTCGACAGTCTTGCATATCATCATCGACCTTTCTTATCGGGGATTAAATTGGAAATGATTTTGGAGGATCGTGTTAAAAGACAGTGATTGCTTTGAACAAACACTGGAAGAAAACGAAGGTATACACAATACAATGGCACAGAAAAGCAGAGAATGTCTCAGGCGACGCTTTCACAGTGTATGAGACATTCTCATGCCAGGTTCCCGAAGGATCTCAAAGGTCAGGGCGACCTTCGGGATTAGACCGCATTATTGATGAGTAACACATTTTTCGTAAATGCCGTGCTCCTTTAATGCAGAAATAAGGGTTTCCCCCATCACGGCAGGGGTTTCCGCTACTTTTACACCGCAGCTTTGAAGGGTTTTTATTTTTTCGGCAGCCGTTCCTTTTCCGCCGGAGATAATCGCTCCGGCATGTCCCATCCGTTTTCCCGGAGGGGCGGTTTGACCGCCGATAAAGCCGACGACTGGCTTCTTCATGTTCGCTTTGATCCATTCTGCTGCTTCTTCCTCAGCGGTACCTCCGATTTCACCGATCATGATCACCGCGTAAGTATCCTCATCTTCATTAAACAGCTTTAGGACATCGATGAAGTTGGTGCCGTTCACCGGATCCCCGCCGATTCCCACTGCCGTTGACTGGCCGATGCCTTCTGCTGTTAGTTGATGGACCGCCTCGTATGTGAGCGTTCCGGAACGGGAGACGACGCCGACATGACCTTTTTTGTGAATATAACCAGGCATGATGCCGATTTTACATGCTTCCGGTGTAATGACGCCTGGGCAGTTCGGGCCGATCAGCCGTGTTTTTTTGTCTTCCAGATATCGCTTCACTTTAATCATGTCCATTACGGGAATGCCTTCCGTAATCGTGATCACCAGTTCCAAGCCGGCATCGGATGCCTCCATGATGGCATCCGCGGCAAATGCCGGCGGGACATAAATCACCGATGCATTGGCGCCGGTTGCTTCCACGGCTTGGGAAACCGTATCGAAAACCGGTATCCCTTCCACTTCGGTACCGCCTTTGCCCGGCGTCACGCCGCCAACGATGTTTGTCCCGTACTCCACTGCCTGCTTAGTATGAAACAGCCCGGTTGCACCGGTAATTCCTTGAACAATGACCTTTGTATCTTTATTGATCAAAATGCTCATTTTTACCCCGCCTTTCTACGCTTTTACTAAGGAAACGATTTTTTCTGCTCCGTCAGCCATGGAGTCTGCAGCAGTAATATCAAGTCCAGATTCTTCTAATATTTTCTTGCCTAAATCGACATTCGTACCCTCGAGCCGGACAACGAGCGGAATTTTCAGTCCGACTTCTTTCGTTGCCGCCACAACACCTTCGGCAATCACGTCACATTTCATGATTCCGCCGAAAATGTTTACATAAATACCTTTGACGTTTTCGTCGGAAAGAATGATTTTAAACGCTTCAGTTACTTTTTCCTTCGTTGCGCCGCCACCCACATCAAGGAAATTGGCTGGGTCTCCCTGATAATGCTTGATGATGTCCATCGTCGCCATCGCCAACCCTGCGCCGTTCACCATGCAACCGATATTTCCGTTCAATGAAATGTAGCTTAAATCATATTTGGATGCTTCGATTTCTTTCGGATCCTCTTCATCCAGATCACGGTACTCCAGTATCGCTTTTTGCCGAAATAATGCGTTGGAATCAAAATTCAGTTTCGCATCCAGTGCCATTACCTTTCCGTCACCGGTAGTAACGAGCGGATTGATCTCGGCAATGGAACAATCTTTATCCACAAATACTTGGTAAAGGCCGAGCATGAACTTCACCGCTTCACGGACAAGCTCCTTCGGAATGTTGATGCTGAATGCAAGGCGCCGCGCCTGATAAGGCATCAGTCCCGCAACAGGATCCACTACTTCCTTAAAGATCTTTTCAGGGGTTTTCTCAGCCACTTCTTCTATTTCCGTTCCCCCTTCTTCCGAAGCCATCATTACGATGCGGTTTGTCGCCCGGTCAACGACTAAGCCGATGTAATACTCACTTTGAATATCACAGCCCTCTTCAATAAGCAGGCGCTTGACTTCTTTACCTTCCGGACCGGTTTGATGAGTCACAAGCGTCTTCCCGAGAATGTCGTCGGCATATGTACGAACTTCCTCAAGGTTTTTGGCAACTTTAACTCCTCCGGCTTTCCCGCGGCCGCCGGCATGAATCTGCGCCTTGACAACGGTTACATCCGACCCTAAATTTTTGGCTGCCTCAACAGCTTCTTCCACCGAATAGGCAACCTTGCCGTTCGGAACAGCAACGCCGTAGCTTCTTAAAATCTCTTTTCCTTGATACTCGTGGATATTCATAGCCATCCTCCTTACCAATGTTTCATTTTGAACATTCTCTTAAAAATATAATTTTTCTGAATAAAAAGACGATACATGCGGATGTAAAAGGCTTTCTTTTCATCATTACATGCACAATGCTTATTTTACTATACTTTTTGACAATTTTGTGAATAAAAGCTCAATTTTTTTTAAAAAGTCTCTTTACATGTGTGTTCAAAAAGGAGTACTTTTCTGTAAAACGGTCCAGTAGCAATACATTTTATGAAAACAATCCAAAAAAGGATGTCTCAAAAGAGTTTTTCTTTTTAAGACATCCCCGAAGCTGCTATTATTTTAGTGTTTGTTCAAAAAGATCGGTTTTTATCTTTTTGAACAAACACGAAGTGATGAGTGAAGCCACCGCATTCTTCAAGCATGGGAGAAGCGTATTTTTCTCCCGTGCGGCGGTGAAGGCGAGCCATCACAACTTAAACAAAAAGATCGGTTTTTATCTTTTTGAACAAACACGAAGCAACAAGCCATACTTCACTGAGAAGCGCGAGCTGTCTCATAGTGCCATCGCGGCCTCAGCGCTATACTAGCAGAGGAAGAGACAAGGAGTGGAGCCGATGCATTCTTTTCAGGCCGACTGTGAGTGGTTTTCTCGCAGTTGGCGCCTCGTGCGGAACCATTGCCTTTTTGAACACGCTCTTTTAATATCAAATGTAATGACAAAACTATATGAAGAATGTCTGGATATGGTAATTTACACCAACATCAACTGAGAGAAGCTAAAGAAAGGCAACGCATTATTTCGGGAGCCGGCTGTTATTGGTCCACGGCTTTTCACCGACTTGATGCACAGGATGCAAAAACCGTTCTGACGGTAAAGGGCGGCGACTTCTTTTCGCTTCGTTCTTTTGCGGGAAATAGTCTTCCGCGGAGCGAAGCGGTGCTTCCTCCTCCTCCACCCAGTGGTCTCCGGACATGATCGCAGGATCGACATTCACGCTCCAATGGTCAAGCGGTGTTTCAGGATTCGGCTCAAATTCTCGCTTTTTCTTCATTTTGTTTTCTTCGCTTTGTTTTTTCCGGAGCTTGTTTTTTTGACGGCGGCTGCAATTTTCGCCTGCTGATTCATTTGTGCCGCCGAAGGAAAAATGCCGAATTCATGAGCCGCTTCCTGTCGATGCTGCAAAGTGTTGTCTGCCTGGTTTGCCGCCGGTACTTGTGATTTTTTCGTCATTTCCTCGTCCTCCCTTACCTTTAGCATGAACGGAATCGCCGATAACATCCATAGGAGTTTTTCCCTTTTCGGCTTGATCCAGCTGATAGACAAAGGCAAATACTTCCGCAACAACATGATATAATGCGGGAGGAATTTTCTCATTTATTTCCAATTGAGATAACAGTTCAAGCAGTGATTCATCCTCTTGGATCGGGATGTTTTCCGCTTTTGCCCGCTTGATAATTTCTTCGGCAACATAGCCCTTTCCTTTTGCTTTGACGATCGGAGCCGTATCCAGCGCTGCGTCGTATCCTAAAGCAACCGCCCGCTTCTTTTCAACAGAATATTCTGAACGATCATCCGCTATCTTTTTCATATCCGGATATCCACCCCCTGGTAATGCGTTTGCGGGGAAGCATACGGCTGCTTCCCTTTCGTTACCCGTTTATCCGCCTCCTGTTTCGCTGGCTGAATCCATTTGACTGATGTCAAGTGGTAATCGGAAGAAAGAAGGTTCTGTTTCAATACAGGAAGCCAAATGTTATCAATGGATCGAGGTCTGGCACTATCGTTGTAAATCGTCAGCGATACAACGCGCTTTTGAATTTGCACATCGATGACCGTTTCCTTTAATGTCTCCAACTGAAGATAAAAAAGAATACGGCAATGGTCTTCATCGAATTGTCCGTTCTTCTGTCGGCGCCCTTCCCACTGAAGCGTCACATCCCTCAATGTCTCCCCGAAGGAAACGGGAAGTTGGACGATCAACTGTTGCATTGGTCCGTGGGTATCCGAAGACAGCAGTTGGAACGCCGTTAAGCGCTGCAGAATGAATTCCGCACTTTCTCTCAATTGATCACCCCCCGTCGATGCTGTCGTTTGTAAATATTGCAAAAGCAGCGATTTCAACGTCTTCACGTTTTCGGCTAACGAGGGGTTGTCTTTCCCGTGTCCGTTGCTAATATCAAATTCATGCTGAAGTCCAAGCATCTGAATAAGCGAAGGCAACGGCAAAGGTAACGGAAGGTTTTTGTCGCCTTGCAGTGTTAACGCCGGACTGTTTTCAATGATTCGGGTCAATTGCTGTTCGAGCTGAGGAAACTGGCCTGTTTCGCGGAGGCCGTGATGCAATGTGCTGACATTGGTTGCAAATGATTCCGAGGAATGAAGTGAACGGATGCTCAAAAGCGTCTCTTTCGTCAGCGGCAGTCCTTTTTTAATCATGTGCATCAGTACTTGCACCGTATCCACACTGTCATCGGCAGCAGTTGGCAATGGCAATTGGGCAGCCAGTCCACCTGCCTGCCGGATTGTTTCTGACGAAAACGGGATGTTTTCCTGCAGTAAATGGTGGACAAGCCGTTCCACCATCGGATTTGCCGGCAGTCCAAGCTGCTGAACGACGGTTCTGACTTGCGCTTGCACGCCCGCATCCGCCACACTTCTCCCCTGAGGTACAGCCGGAAGCTCCTCAAGCACTTTCAATTTCGGGATACCATCACCGCCGATAACCCGAAACCAATATTGCTGTCCTTTTTCAAGCTGCGCTTCCAGCTTTGCCGTTAACACCAGACCTCCGAGCTGCAGTTGCGCCGTTGAACCTGGATAGATCTTTGTTATCTTTCCTTGAAACAATTGCCCGATATTCAGTTGAATGCTTTTTTCCAGTGGATGCTTTCCTTGAAACAGTCTGCTTGTCAGCTGGTTTTGTTCCAACGGATGTGACCCTTGCAGTATTTGCTTGATTAACTGTGTTTGAAACAAAGATACCAACTCCATTCTGCTATGCAGCGCATTTCCTTATGATGGATGCAGTACATCCTTTACCGGGGTGAAGGAATGGCGGTGTTCACTTGTAATTCCATAGTTTTTCAACGCTTGCAGGTGTTCGGCGGTTCCGTAGCCTGCGTTGCGCTCAAAGCCATATACGGGATGCTCTTTGGCCAGTTCTTCCATATAACGATCCCTTGTTACTTTTGCAATAACCGAGCTTGCAGCAATGCTGATGCTTTTGCTGTCGCCTTTAATCAGGGAAGTCTGCGGTAACTCCACTGAAGCCAGTTCCATCGCATCCAGCAGCAAGTAATCAGGCTGGACGGCAGCAGCCTCAATGGCTCGTTTCATTGCAAGTTTCGTAGCTTGATAGATATTATGTAAATCAATTTCCTTTGCTGAAGCCGTTCCGATACCGACAGACAATGCCTCTTCCATAATTCTATGAAAATATTCTTCCCGCTTGTCCTTTGACAGCATTTTAGAATCCGTTAAACCCGGGAGATAGAAGGTTGCCGGGAGAATCACGCAGGCGCTGACAACCGGTCCTGCCAAAGGGCCTCTGCCCACTTCATCAATACCACCGATGAAGCGATAGCCTTGGTCCCATATTTCCATCTCATATTTTCGCATTGTTTCAAAAAGGGAAGCCAGTTTTTTCTGTTTATCAGCCTGCTTTACCCATGTACGATATAATTGTTGTGCGCCTTTGCGCGGATCATCCTTTAGTTCCTTTAGCAGCGGATCGTCTTCCGTACGTACCTCCGCAAGCTTAGTTTTTATCTCTTTAATGGAAAGCGATGCCTTCATTAACGTATCAGCTCCTGATTAGAGAAAGTTCAAAAAGTCCGGGAAACAGCGCCTACGAATCTCTTCGTTGCGTAGTCCCTTCGCTGCTCACGTACGTTCGTGTACGCTCCGCTTCTCGTGACTGCCGCGCCTCGACCTTCTTGCCGCTGTTGTGTCCTCCTTTTTGAACCCGTATTATTAGGGAAAGTTACTTTTTATATCGGTACGATTTCCATCCGTTTTAACATGTTTATGCTGCTCACCGGCGATTTCCTGGAACTTCCAAAGACATTCGTCCTAAAGTGCCTGAACGAAAATCCCGAAACAGCACTTCCGCCACCCGATCATAATCAACGAGTCCGCCGCCCATTAGGCAGCCACGCTTTCGACCGATGGCATCGTACATTTCACCGATATCATCAGGCAAGACAGTCAGATTGTACCGTTCCTTCAATTTCTCGGAATAATGTTCCCGTAAAAATGTTAATAAAAACACGGTTGCGTCCTGAAAGTCGATGATTTCTTCCTTAATCGCACCGGTCAGTGCCAGGCGGTAGCCGACAGCCTGATCCTCAAATTTCGGCCAAAGAATTCCCGGGGTATCAAGAAGTTCCATCGTTTTGCCGACTTTGATCCATTGCTGGGCTTTCGTTACGCCGGGTTTGTCCCCGATTTTCGCAATTTTCCTGTTTGCCAGGCGATTGATAACCGTCGACTTACCGACATTAGGTATCCCCAGGATTAGCGCTCGGATGGCCCGCGGGTTCATTCCCTTTGCTTTCATTTTATTTATCAGCGGCTCCGCCAGCTTCGTCACCAATTGCGGGATTTTCTTTATCCCTGTTCCCTTCTGTGCGTCGATGCTCAGCACCATGAACCCCTTTGACTCAAAATAGCTGATCCATTGTTCCGTCACTTCTGGATCAGCTAGATCAGCTTTATTTAACAGCATCAGCCTCGGTTTATTTTTTGCAATGTCGTCGATCATCGGATTTCTCGAAGACAAAGGAATTCTGGCATCAACCAACTCGATGACAACGTCGATGATCTTTATTTTTTCCAGAGCCTGGCGCTTTGCCTTTGCCATATGCCCTGGAAACCATTGAATAGTCATAAAATGCATTAACCTCCTATTCCACGATCCGCAAATCAGAAAACGGCCAAAATACAATATTTGCCTTTCCGACCACCTCTTCGTACGGAATAACACCAATATGTCTGCTGTCTTTACTGTGCTGCCGGTTATCCCCCATGACAAACAAATGTCCTTCCGGAACCTCCTCGTATCCGGTGACATCGCGAAGATGAAAATCTCCCGTTAACGGCAGCTTCATCGCTTCTTCCTTGTACTTATCCAAATATGGTTCATCCACCGGTTCACCGTTTATATAAAGGATATCGTTCTCATAATATAATGTATCCCCCGGCAAGCCGATTACTCGCTTAATATAATCTTTATTTTGCGGTGCATGGAAGACAACAATGTCAAAGCGTTTCGGTTCTCCGATTGTATAGCCGATTTTATTGACAATCATCCGGTCGTTGTGTTCAAGGGTTGGCATCATCGATTGTCCGTCAACGACGATAGGTGCAAAAAAGAAGTATCGGATGATGACGGCTAACAATAAAGCAACGATTATCGCCTTCACCCATTCCCATGATTCAGATTTGGCCATGTCTTTTCATCCTCCAGCAAAGTATCGTTAAAAAAATGGCAAAAACAATGCAAAACCATGAACAAACTCGTTCTTTTCATTCCTGTCACTTAGAAAAAATGATCCGTAGTATGTAAACCTCATGCCGGTTTTATTTATTTTATCATATGTCTCGGTGAAGTGGTTAACAAGCTGCTGTTAATTTTTCCGAAAAGAGGTGCCCGAACGTACGGCAAGCACATGAAAAAGAGAGCTTGCTACCTTTACAAGCCCTCTCTTTATGCGTTCTCGCTTTTGCTTAACGCGCTCTTTCTTTAATCCGAGCTGCCTTACCGCGAAGTGCACGTAAGTAATAAAGTTTCGCACGGCGGACTTTACCTCGACGGATAACTTCCAGCTTATCGATGCGTGGTGAATGCAGCGGGAATGTTCTTTCCACACCGACACCGTAAGACACCTTACGAACAGTAAATGTTTCACTGATTCCAGATCCGCGTCGTTTAATGATAACACCTTCAAATACCTGGATACGCTCACGGGATCCCTCGACAACTTTCACGTGAACTTTTACCGTATCTCCAGGACGGAATGACGGAAGATCTGTCTTCAATTGTTCTTTCGTAATTTCACGAATAATATGTTCCATTCTGTTCGCCTCCTTCCCTCCAGATATTCATACCGGAAAACACTGCGGCAGCGGAACATCTTGATCAAGTGACAAAAGCCACAAATCACATGATACCACAAACAGAAAGTATTCTCAATACCCTTATTTTATTGCTACCGATTTCTTAAATCCTCTAAAAATGCCTTATCCTCTGCCGTAAGTTCCACCTGTTCCAAGAGATCGGGCCGGCGCTCAAACGTTCTTTTTAATGCCTGCTGCCGACGCCATCGATCAATCCGCTCGTGATGACCGGATAATAAAATATCAGGAACTTTGTAGTCCAAAAAAGCAGCAGGACGGGTATAATGCGGATATTCAAGCAGCCCTGTGCTATAGGAGTCGGTGACAGCGGACATTTCATTGCCCAATGCACCCGGCAACAGGCGCGTTACGCTGTCGGCGATGACCATCGCCCCGATCTCCCCCCCGGTCAGGACATAATCACCGATGGAAATTTCTTCGGTCGCTAAATGCTTGCGGACGCGCTCATCATAGCCTTCATAATGTCCGCATATTAAGATGAGGTGATCTTCTTTAGACAACTCCTCCGCTTTTTTTTGATGATAACGTTCCCCCTGCGGGCACATCAGAATAACGCGAGGAGACGAATCGTTCTCCGACTCGCTTTTGACAGCTGCCACCGCATCAAACAACGGCTGCGGTGTCAGAATCATTCCGCCGCCACCGCCGTACGGATAATCATCCACCCGCTTATGTTTGTCGTTAGTATAATCACGAAAGTTCACGACATTGTAGTTAACAAGCCCTTTTTCCTGCGCCTGTTTCAAGATCGATTGTTGAAAAACTCCGGTGAACATCTCGGGAAACAGTGTCAAGATAGTGATTTTCATTCGTCCAGCAATCCTTCCATCGGATAGATAACAACTTGCTTTTCTTCGATATTTACGTTTTTCACGACATCCTCAATATATGGCACAAGCACATCCTTCCCCGGATGCTTTCGCTTGACAACCCAGACATCATTTGCACCGGGAGAGAGAATTTCTTTAATGGTACCCAGTTCCTCGCCCGCATCGGTAAAAACCCGGCAACCGATGATCTCGTGATAATAATACTCTCCCTCGTACAGCTCATCGGTTAATTTTTCCCGTGGAATTTGCAGCAGGGTGCCTTTCCATTTTTCCACGTCGTTCACGTTCGCAAGCCCATCAAAGGTAAGCAAGTCAAACTGTTTATGCTGTCGCCATGAGGAAACAATAACGGGCGTGCGTTCTCCGAATTCGTCGGCCACATACAGCTTGCTCCCCGCGGCATAGCGCTTTTCGGGAAAATCAGTTCGTGAAATAACTCGCACTTCACCCCGAATTCCGTGGGTATTGACAATTTTTCCAACGTTAAGCCAGTCACTCATCGTCCATTCCTCCCTGACGGATTTCATGGACAACACCGTCTTTTATCACTATTTCCGTTCCTTTCATCATTTCTTCCCAATTATCTCCCTCTTCAACCGTTTCAATCATCTGAATCGTGCCTTCGCGCAGCTCCGAGCCGATTTCCAATTCATCCAGTTGTCCGAGCTTCAGCTCATACTGTCTCATTCTCTCTTTTCTCCGCTGCACTTCCCTGCCAAAGCTTTCTTTTAAAGTGGTTTGGTAGGAGAGGTTATTTTTGTTTGCCTTCATTTTTTTATGTAATACAAACTCCAGCTGTTGAATTTCCCTGTTTAATTGATACTGTCTGCTTAAAAATTGTTCTTTTAAACGTGTCTTGCTTTTTTCGGTAAGGATTTGCTTAATGATCACCTTTTTAATGATCTGCAATTGTCACACCTCCTTAACAAGTGTATCTGCCAGTTCGCTCAAAAAGGGAAAAGCACCTTTTTGTTTATTTTATCTGCGACGGCTCGCTGTCTCCGCTCGCATGGACGGGGAAAAGCACCCTTCCATGCTTCTTATGCGGAGGCTTCGCTCATCGCTTCGAGTTCGCTCAAAAAGGGAAAAGCACCTTTTTGAGCGAACTCTGCTATATGGAAAAAAGGGAGAGGACATACCCCACCCTTTACCCTATCTCTAAGTTAATACGTTTGTTTTGATTCGCCCCAGCTGCATTGACAACCGACCGAATCGCCTTAGCGATACGTCCTTGCTTGCCAATCACCTTTCCCATGTCATCCGCGTGAACTTCTAGCTTGAGTGTGAGTGATCGGCCGTTTTCCACTTCCGTGACACGGACGTCATCCGGGTGATCGACAAGAGCCTTTGCAATTGATTCTACCAGTTCTTTCATGTCACTCACCTTTTAGTGGATGTTCAAAAAGTCCGGGATACAGCGCCGGCGAATCTCAACGCCCGCGTTGTCTCTCCGCTGCTCACGTACGCCTGTGTACGCTCCGCTGCTCGAGCCTGCCGCGCCTCGATCTTCTTGCCGCCGTGATGTCCTCCTTTTTGAACACGCATTATTTTCACGCAAAGAGCTTATTTAGCGTTCTTTGCATTGTGAAGCTTTTCCATTAAACCTACGTTAGAGAACAAGTTGCGGACTGTGTCGGAAGGCTTTGCACCATCTAACATCCATTTCAACGCTTTTTCCTCATCTACGTTAAATTCCACTGGATTTTTCAATGGATTGTATGTTCCGATTTCTTCAATAAAACGACCATCACGCGGTGAGCGAGAGTTAGCCACTACAACGCGATAGAACGGAGATTTCTTTGCTCCCATCCGCTTTAAACGAATTTTAACTGCCATGTGTTTCACCTCCATATATCTTACACAATTAAGTATATTATCATAAACTGTACTGAGGGACAACCCCAGTAAAGGAAAAAAACTTTACAGAGTGTTCAAAAAGGCATTGGTTCCGCTCGATGCGTCCCAATTCCGCCTAAGTGCTGCCCACGTACTATGGGGCAACGGCGAAATATCATCATCCTGGTTCCGAGAAAAACACTCCTAGCTGACTTGAAAAGAATGCATCGGCTCCACTCCTTGTCTCTTCCTCTGCAAGCATCGCTTCAAAGAATATCCAAGTGCCATCGCGCGCGATGACACGATGAGACAGTTCGCAGCTTCCCGGTGAAGTCCGGCTCATTGCTTCATGTTGGATCAAATACTTACATAAACGGCAACTTAAAGCCGCCCTTTTTCTTTCCCTTGCCCTTCTGCATTCCGGTCATTTGCTTCATCATTTTTTTCATTTCCGAAAATTGCTTGATCAGCCGATTCACTTCCTGCACAGAGGTGCCGCTTCCTTTCGCTATTCGGCGTCGGCGGCTGGAATTGATGATCGCCGGGTCCTGCTTTTCCGCTTTTGTCATTGATTTGACGATCGCTTCGACGTGAACCAGTTGCTTGTCGTCGACTTGAATATTTTTCATGCCCTTCATCTTGCCAGCACCAGGGAGCATTCCTAATAATTCGTCCAAAGGGCCCATGCTCTTCACTTGTTCTAACTGCTCAAGAAAGTCGTCAAACGTCAGTTCATTGGTACGCATTTTCCGTTCCAATTCCTTGGCTTTGGCTTCATCCACATTCGTCTGTGCCTTTTCAATTAACGTGAGCACGTCACCCATGCCTAAGATTCGCGAAGCCATCCGATCCGGATAAAAAGGCTCCAATGCGTCGACCTTCTCGCCCATTCCGGCAAATTTAATCGGCGTTCCCGTCACCGCTTTGACGGAAAGAGCCGCACCGCCCCGTGTATCGCCGTCCAGCTTTGTCAGAACTATCCCGGTAATACCAAGGCGTTCGTTAAAGCTCTCCGCGACATTAACGGCATCCTGTCCGGTCATCGCATCGACGACGAGAAGGATTTCGTCAGGGTCTGCCAGGGCTTTAATGTCATCCAGTTCCTTCATCAGATCTTCATCCACATGAAGCCGGCCGGCGGTATCGATCAACACGTAGTCGTGATGTTCTTCCTTTGCTTTAGCCAAGGCATTTTTCGTAATCTCTACTGGACTGACCTGATCCCCCATGGAAAAAACGGGGATATCGAGCTGCTTCCCGAGCGTTTCCAATTGCTTGATCGCCGCAGGCCGATATATATCGGCAGCAACCATCAACGGCTTGCGATTATGCTTCTTTCGCAGATGATTTGCCAGCTTTGCGGTAGTCGTAGTTTTCCCCGCCCCCTGCAAACCTGCCATCATCACAATGGTAGGCGGTTTATTGGCGACGGCAATCTTGCTTTGCTCACCGCCCATCAGTGCCGTCAGCTCCTCATTGACAACCTTAATCACCTGTTGCCCCGGAGTTAAGCTTTTCAGCACTTCCTGACCGACTGCCCGCTCTTTTACGCTCGTGATAAATTCCTTTACAACCTTGAAGTTAACGTCCGCTTCCAGCAAGGCAAACCGGACTTCTCTCATCATTTCTTTTACATCCGCTTCCGATACCTTTCCTTTGCCGCGGATTTTATTCAAGGTTCCCTGCAGACGTTCTGCCAAACCTTCGAATGCCATAATTTATGCCCCCTATTCCAGTTTCTCGAGAGATGCAATGATCTCGATCATTGTATCGGGACTTCCATTGTTCTGTATGATAGACGCAAGTTTTTTGTATAAACTTTGGCGCTTTTCATATCGTTGTAAAAGCATCAGCTTCTCTTCGTACTCCTCTAACAGAGCTTCCGTGCGCTTGATATTATCATAGACTGCCTGACGGCTGACTTGAAAATGATCGGCAATTTCTCCTAATGACCAGTCATCGAGATAATACAGTGTCATATACTGATTTTGTTTGTCTGTCAGGAGCGCCTGATAAAAATCATATAGATAATTCATGCGGATTGTTTTATCAATCAAATGCTCCACCGCCCTGTTAAGGAAATTCACTTTACAAGAACCAATCATACAAGACAAACGAAAGACTGTCAAGTTTTTACCTTGTCAGTTTTCCGCCGCTTCCGCTTCATCAAGAACATCGGCAAACAGCCCGTGGACGTATTGCTCCGGAACGAATTCCTGCAAGTCGTCCATCCCTTCACCGAGCCCGACAAACTTTACCGGGATGTCCAGTTCGTGGCGGATAGCCAGGACAATGCCTCCTTTTGCCGTGCCGTCCAGCTTCGTCAAAATGATGCCGGAAACGTCGGTAGCCTGGCCGAACGTTTTCGCCTGACTCATGGCATTCTGTCCGGTTGTTGCATCAAGCACAAGCAGCACTTCATGCGGAGCACCTGGTATTTCCCTGGTAATAACCCGTTTCACCTTTTCTAGCTCCTTCATCAAATTGACTTTATTTTGCAAGCGGCCGGCCGTATCGCATAACAAAATGTCTGCATTTCGCGATTTCGCAGCTTGAAGGGCATCGAACATGACGGCAGCAGGATCGGAGCCTGCCTGCTGTTTGATCACATCAACGTCGACACGCTGCCCCCACACTTCCAATTGTTCTATCGCACCGGCGCGAAAGGTGTCGCCGGCAGCGAGGAGAACTTTCTTTCCTTCCTGCTTGAATTTATGCGCCATTTTTCCAATCGTCGTCGTTTTACCGACACCGTTGACGCCGACAAACAGGATGACCGTGAGCCCGTCCTCCTGCACCTTCAGCTTCGTCTCCCCTTCGGCCCCTTCCAACAGCTCAGCCAATTTTTCCGTTATGAGCGGCTGGATATCGTGAGCTTCCCGAATGTTGCGGGTGCGCGCTTCATCCTTTAATTCGTCGATGAGCTCCATCACGGTGTGCACTCCGACGTCCGCCGAGATTAAAATTTCCTCCAGCTCTTCAAAAAATTCTTCATCGACTTTCCGATAATTTTTTACGAGATCATTCATCTTACCGACGAAGGAATCTCTCGTTTTCGTCAATCCTTCCCTGAATTTTTCTGTTACTGTTTCTGTCTGACTCGAAATTTTTTCCTTTATTTTTTTGAAAAAATTCATCTGTTTCCCTCCAACTATCATTTCAGTAACCGTTACTTAATTCCGGCAAGCTCCTTGCTTTCTTCCAATCTTACCGACATCAGCTTGGAAACCCCGGATTCCTGCATCGTCACACCGTAAAGGACATCCGCTTCCTCCATTGTGCCTTTGCGGTGGGTAACGACGATAAATTGCGTCTCGTTGCTGAAATCTTTCAAATACTGGGCAAATCTGGCAACATTTGCTTCATCCAGCGCTGCCTCTACTTCATCAAGAACACAGAAAGGAACAGGGCGCACCCTGATGATGGAGAACAAAAGGGCAATCGCCGTTAACGCCCTTTCTCCCCCGGATAAAAGGGCGAGATGCTGAAGTTTTTTCCCAGGCGGCTGGGCAACGATTTCCACCCCTGTGTACAACAGATCATCCGGATTCGTCAGGACCAAATCTGCGCGTCCACCTCCGAAGAGCTCTTTAAACACTTCCCGGAAGTGAACTTGAATTTGCTCGAACGTATCCTTGAAGCGTTTCGTCATTTCTTCATCCATTTCCATGATGACCTGGTGAAGCGTCGCCTTCGCTTCTTCCAAATCCTCCTTTTGCTCGAGCAAAAATTCATAGCGTTCCTTAACCCGGTCATACTCTTCGATCGCACCGATGTTAACGGCACCCAATTCCTCGATCGACATTTTGATCAGCTTCACTTTTTTCTTCGCTTCGTTCAGTTCAAGCGGTAACGGAAACTGCTCTTTCGCTCCTTCAAACGAAAGCTCATAGTCACCTTCCAATTTATTGAGGCGGTTATCTAGTTCGACATCCAAGCGGTTCACGCTGACTTCTGTTTCATGGAGCGTTGCGGTAACAAACTTCAGCTGTCTTTTATGCTCTTTCAGCTCCCGTTCGCAGTCTTCGTGTTCCTGCTGCAGCGTAAGGCGTTCTGCCCGGCGCCGTGAAATGAGCTGGATCGTGTCATCTTTTTCCGCCCGGCGCTTATCAATCAGTTCGTCCAATGTTTCCACACGCTCCGATTGCGACGACATTTCATTTTCCAGCTGAACATACTCATCCTCTTTGAGCGACAGCGTTGCCGCTACTTGTTCATATGATTTCTTCAGCCGGGAATACGTTTCCTGGCAATAATGAAGCTGCTCTTCTTCCTTTGCAAGCTGAATTTTTGTGTCGGTAAGCTGCAAAGACAATGTCTCTTTTGTCGTTTGCTCTTCCTGCTGCCGCTTTGAGAGCCGTTCGATTTCATCATTCAAAGCGGTAATTTTTTGATTGGATGCTTCAATCGCCCGCTGCAGCACATGTATCCGCTGCTGTTTTTGCGCCAGTTCTTCATCAAACTCCCGTTTTTCCAAATCATACAGCTTTAAGCGGTCATTAACATTTTGTTCGGACAGCTCCAGCTCCTTGACGATGGATTTTTGCCCTTGTTCTTCGTCGCGGAGCTTTTCTCCCGCTGACTGTATTTCCTTCATTTCCAGCTGGAGGGAAGACAGGTTTTCCTTCAGGGTTTTCACTTCCTGTTGCAGTTTCCCTGAATCGGCTTCCAGACGTTTGCATTTTTCTGTCACCTGCTCCAATTCCTGCTGTCTGCCTAAAATTTGACTTTGCTTCTGCTTCATGCTCCCCCCGGTCATCGCTCCTCCCGGGTTGATCACATCGCCTTCGAGCGTTACGACACGAAAGCGATAGCGAACGCTTCTGGCAATCTCATTTGCGGCTTTCATATCAGTGGCAATGAGAATATTCCCTAACAAATGGGAAAAAATGTTTTCGTACTGCTCTTCATATTGTACAAGATCCTTAGCCGCCCCCACAAATCCTTCCAGCCGGCTTGCCGTATATACGTCCTGAGACGGAAGGTTTTTCGGCTTTATCACCGACATCGGCAGGAAAGTAGCCCTCCCCAGCCTGCGCTGCTTCAAAAATTGAATTGCTTTCCGGCCGGTTTCTTCGTCTTCCACAACAACGTGCTGCTGGGCGGCGCCTAAGGCAATGTCAATCGCCGTCTGATACTGTTTGGACACGTTGACAAGCTCGGCAACAGCACCGCGGATTCCGCGGAACTGCCGGTCTCTTTCTTTTAAGATTTCCTTCACGCCCTGGAAAAATCCGGAATAATCATTTTGCATTTCTTCCAGCACTTCTTTACGCGACGACAACTGCTGAAGGTGGTGGTAAGCTTCATAAAGAAGGGCTTCCTTTTTGCCGTATGCCGCTTCCGCTTTTTCCCCGGTTGTCTTCAGCTCTTGGTACGCCGCAAGCTGCTCGTCAATGCGTTTTTTCTGCGCTTCCCATTTCTCCCTTGCCGCGGTTAATTGCTGTTGAATTTGCTGCCTTTTTTCTATCAGCTCGCTGTTGTCCCGCTGAAGCCGCTGCTGCTTTTCCTGCTGCTTTTGCAACTGCTCTTCTAAATAGCGGACTTCGTTTTTCTGCGAAGCTTTTTCGTTCAGCCATTCGATGTAGTCGGATTTCAGCTGCTCCAGCTTTTCCACGGTATTTTCCTCCAGCGCTGTCAGCTGCTGCTCCTGCTCCGCTACCCGCCGGCGGGTAGCGACAGCCTTCGCTTCAAATTCAGCGAGCTGGTTTTCTTGCGCCTGAATTTCGGTTGTCAGCCGCTGCTTTCGATTTTTCAGTTCCGAAAGCTCCTGAAGAAACTGCTCCTTATTTTGAGCGTAGTTTTTTCTCCGCTCCTTCCAGACTTCCTTTTGCCCTTCCTGCTTTTCCAATTCTTCGCTTGCTTTTAAAAGAATATCCTGCAAATCGTTGATCGATTCATCCAAGGCCTGCATATCGGCGCGGAGTCGCTCAATCTTTGCCTCGTGCTGTTTAACGATGGCCTGCACGCTTCCTTCGCGATCCTGCAAGTCCTCGAGCTGTTTTTTTTCGTTCTCCCATTTTTCATGAATGTCTTCGATTTCCTTTACGAGAACACCCACCTCGTACTCCTGCAATTCCGCTTTTTTCTCCAGATATTCCTTCGCAATCGATGCCTGCTCCTGCAAAGGCTCCACCTGGGATTCCAGCTCATGCAGGATATCCTTAACGCGGTTCAGATTATCCTGGGTATCGCTCAGCTTCTTTTCCGATTTTATTTTTCGATGCTTATATTTAAGTACTCCGGCAGCCTCTTCGAAAATCGCCCTGCGCTCTTCTGATTTACTGCTGAGAATTTCTTCCACACGACCTTGTCCAATGATGGAAAACGATTCTTTTCCAAGTCCTGAATCCATGAAAAGATCGACAATGTCCTTTAAGCGACAAGACTGTTTATTGATTAAATATTCGCTGTCGCCGGATCGGTAGACGCGCCTCGTTACGGCAACCTCGCTGTAATCAATGGCGAGATGCTGATCCTCGTTATCCAGGATCAACGTGATCTCTGCCATATTTAACGGCGCCCTGGAATCACTGCCGGAAAAAATAATATCCTCCATTTTTGCCCCGCGGAGATTTTTGGCTGATTGTTCTCCCAGCACCCAGCGGATGGCATCGGAGATATTGCTTTTTCCACTTCCATTTGGACCGACGACGGCGGTGACGCCTTTGACGAAGTCGATGGAAAGTCTGTCGGCAAAAGATTTAAAGCCAACAAGATCCAGTCGTTTTAGGAACAATGGTCTTCACCTCGATTAACATTCTGCATTTCACTTAACTTGTTCATTTTACCATAAAGACCCGGTTCGGTTAACCTGTTTCTTATTGTTGCTGGCGTTTTTATCACATTCTGGTACAATGGGAGGAAATCGATGTTATTGTGGAAAGGATGACAGGATGAGCAAGCGAGGAAAAACGAGAGAAAATTTGAATGAGATGATCGAAGCAATCAAAGCGAAGCTGCAGATTGTCAATGCCGGGGCAATGAAGGCGGAGCATTACTCCCTCGACCGCTTTGATGACGTGGAAGAGCTGTATGAGCTGGTGATGAAAAAAGACCGCTTTAGCGTCAGCGAAATGGATGCGATCGTGTCAGAACTGGGTTCGATGCGGGACAAATGATGTTGTGCTGAAAAAGTTTGCGAGGGGCGCGAAGGACAACCATCTTCAAGTGTCGCTTCCTGCGTCCTGCCTGCGTGAGGCGTTTTGTGAAAGATGATAAGTTGCGCTATGGATGAAGGAGGCGGTTGGAGGACAGTTTTCGGCTCGATTTTTGTCCTCATAAGCCTTCCTTGAGGACAATTCACAGCGCTTCCAACTCCTTTTTGTCCTCATTAACGCTTCTTGAGGACGGTTCACGGCCGTTTCGACTCTCGGTTTGTCCTCATGGGGTTTTTATTTCTTCTTTTTCATATCGGCTTTCACATCGATTTCTTCTGCAAATTCCGTGCTGAATGGTGTTTGCTTAAAAAGGGGCGTGCCTGCTGTTTTCAGCTTTAGCATTTTGCCAATGACAAATTCATGATAAAGAGCCTCAACGAACGTGATAAACACAGTGGCAGAGGCTGCGTTCAAAATACTCGCAGTTGTCCCGTCGACAAACGCGAACAGAACCAGCCAGAGAGCCAGAAGATAGTAGCTGAAATCGGCGACCGCTGCCGCCAGATGTCCATATTTCGGGTACACAATCAGATCCCCCAGAATATAAGCCGGAATGATCATTAAAATCGTGACAAACAAAATCCACATAAACGGAACATCAAACAATGATAAAAAAGACAGGGTTACGGTTGCGACGATGACAAATTTCACCGCTAACGCGAAAAGATGCTTCAGCATGCTGTATAACTCCTCCAGCTCATTTTTTCATAAAACATAAAACCGTTTCCCCATTAAGATGCGCATTCCGCCGATAATTATGATTTCCCCTATTCCGCAATGATTACCTGCCTTGCTCTACGGGATAAAGTCGGTCATAGTGACCTAAAAAAACGTACAAAAAAAGACACTGAAAAAGTTGCCTTGTACTTTTCCAGTGTCGCCACATTACCCACCAAGTTTTTCCAATGCCTTTCGCGCGGCCATTTGTTCGGCTTCCTTTTTGGAGCGGCCGGTGCCGATTCCCAATTGAAGTGTATCAAGCCAAACCTCGGAAACAAATTCCCGGGCGTGCGCCGGTCCTTTTTCTTCCACAATTTTGTAATGGATATGTCCCTGACCTTCCCGCTGAATCAATTCCTGCAACTGGCTTTTGTAATCCACCATTTGCGAATAATCCCCCTGCTTGATTTTCGGGTACACTTGATCATTCAGAAATTGGTAAACTGCATCTAATCCCTGATCCAAATACAGCGCGCCGACGAACGATTCAAATACGTCTGCAAGCAGTGCCGGCCGCTTTCTTCCACCGGTCATTTCTTCGCCTTTTCCTAATAACACATACTCGCCGAAACGCAGCTGGCTGGCTATTTTTGCCAAAGACGGCTCGCATACGATGGCAGCTCTGAGTTTGGTCATCTCGCCTTCGCTCATGTTTTCGTAATTTTTAAATAAAAATTGTGAGATGGCCAATTCCAAAACCGCATCCCCCAGAAATTCGAGCCTTTCATTGTCATCGTGCGGCCGAATGCGATGCTCGTTGACATATGATGAGTGGGTAAATGCCTGGATAAATAAATTTTCATTATTAAAATGAATACCGATCGATTTCAGAAATTGTCGGTAATTATTTTTCTGCGCAATCGATATTTGCAATTTTTTTTGCTGGCGGTTGATTCCTCTTCTTTGGATTTTGCGTGATTGTTGCATTCATAACCCCCATTGCTTCTCTCTGATTGTACGAGTTCATTTTGAAAGCCCAAGCCCTTGGGTCACGGGCTTGGGTGAGAAAAAACTATTGATGACGTTCTATGTATTCAATAACATCACCTACAGTTGCGATCTTTTCCGCGTCTTCGTCGGAAATTTCCAGATCGAACTCGTCTTCCAATTCCATAACGAGTTCAACGACATCCAAGGAGTCTGCACCCAGGTCTTCTTTAAACGTAGCTTCCGGTTTAACAGCTGCTTCGTCCACACCCAGACGGTCTGAAACGATTTTTGCAACTCTTTCAATTGTTGCTGCCATCTTGTTCACCTCCTCTCAGTCATTATAGGATAAAGATGTTAAAAAAACCAGTTCGATTTACATCACCATTCCGCCGTCGACATGGAGGGTCTGCCCTGTCATATACGACGACGCTTCGCTGGCGAGGAAAGTAACAACCGAAGCTACCTGCTCCGGTGAGCCAAGCTTTCCTAACGGAATTTGCTTGAGCATTTCCTCTTTGAGCTCCGGTGGAAGGGCGTCTGTCATATCTGTTTCGATGAATCCAGGCGCGATAGCGTTCACGTGGATGTTACGGTTTGCCAGTTCTCTGGCAAGCGACTTCGTTAAACCGATCACCCCCGCCTTGCTGGCGACGTAATTTGCTTGTCCGGCGTTGCCCAAAATACCGACGACGGAGGAAATGTTAATGATCCGTCCGTACCGCTGCTTCATCATTGGCCGCGTCACCGCTTTCGACACATTGAACACGCCTTTCAGGTTTGTGTCAATAACGGCATCAAAGTCTTCTTCCTTCATGCGCATTATCAGTGTGTCCCTTGTTATTCCTGCATTATTCACGACAATTTCCAAGGAGCCGAATGCTTCGATCACCGCTTTGACCATGCCTTGAACGGCTTCGGCATCAGCCACGTTTGCCTGCACGGTCATCGCCTTGACTCCGAAGCTCCGGCATTCTTCAGCAACTGCCTCGGCTTTTTCCTGGCTGCCGGAATAGTTTACTGCGACGTTGACACCGTGCCTTGCAAGCGACAGGCAGATGGCTCTGCCGATTCCTCGCGAGCCGCCGGTGACAAGCGCGTTTTGTCCTTTCATCGTTCGCGTCACTCTCCTTTAACCGTTGCGATCGCTTTTTCCAGTGTTTCCTTATCGTAAATCGGTAAAACAACCGCCCGACGGGATATTTTTTTCACCAAACCACTTAATACTTTTCCCGGTCCAGCTTCAATAAATAAATCTACGCCAAGATCAACGAGTTTTTGAACTGAATCTTCCCAAAGCACAGGGGAATAGATCTGCTGATAAAGCAATTGTTTTACTTCAGCCGGCTCGCTTACTTCAGCGGCCGTTACATTGGCTATGACCGGAATCTTTGGTGCAGCGACGGGCACCTCCGCCAAATGCTGCTTCATTTTTTCTGCCGCTGGCTTCATCAGCGAGGAATGAAAAGGTCCGCTCACTGACAGCGGGATGACACGCTTTGCTCCCTTTTCCTTCGCCAGCGCGGAGGCAGCCGCAACCCCTTCTGCCGTTCCGGAAATGACGATTTGGCCGGGACAGTTGAAATTGGCAGGCTCGACGATTCCCGCCTGTGCTGTCGCCTCCTGCGTCACCGCAACAAGCGCTTCCCGCTCCATTCCGAGAACGGCGGCCATCGTTCCTTGACCTTTCGGAACGGCTTCTTCCATCCACCGGCCCCGTTTTCTGACGGCCACGCATGCATCGGCAAATGTCATTGCTCCGCCAGCAACCAGCGCGGAGTATTCTCCAAGGCTGTGTCCGGCGGCATAATCGGCAGCGACATCTTTTTCCTTCAGAAGATTCCAGATGGCAATGCTTGTCGTCAACAGCGCCGGCTGGGTATTCTCTGTCCGTTTTAATTCTTCATCATCCCCGGTAAAAATAAGGGAGGATAAAGATTCCCCCAGGACGGTATCGGCTTCTGTATATACTGCCTGCGAAGCTTCATATGCTTCGGCCAGCTCCTTTCCCATGCCGACTTGCTGCGAGCCCTGCCCTGGAAAAAGTATGGCGATTTTTCCCATTATTCCTGCTCCTTCGCTTCTGTATTTTTCGCTATTTCCTGCTGAATCGTGATGACAACCTGCTCTTCATGCATTGTTCTTGCCTGGCGGATGGCATTGAAAAACGCTCGCTCATCGGAGGAACCGTGCGCTTTTATCACCGGCGCGTTTAACCCGAACAGTCCTGCTCCGCCATATTCCGAATAGTCCATTTGCAGCTTCACTTGCTTAAAAGCCGGTTTTAAGATACCGGCGGCCAGCTTGTTTATGAAGGAGGACGTCAATTCTTTTTTCAAAACGGAAAATAACGCAAGCGCCGTTCCTTCAATCGATTTAAGTACAAGATTTCCGGAGAAGCCGTCGCACACAACGACATCGGCAACGCCGTTAAGGAGATCGCGTGCTTCCACATTCCCGACAAACTCCAGCGAACTGTTTTCCAGCAGCGTATAAACTTCCTTCGTCAATTCCGTTCCTTTACCGGCTTCTGTTCCTACATTCAACAAGCCGATACGCGGCTTCGCCACATTAAGGACCTTCTGCATATAAACACTGCCCATCAAGGCATATTGAAACAGGTGGGAAGGCTTTGCATCCATATTTGCTCCGACATCAAGAAGTAGAAACCCTGCGCCATCCAGCGTCGGGAGCATCGGAGACAATGCCGGGCGCTCGATTCCTTTCATCCTTCCAACCGAGAGCAGCCCAGCCGTCATTAATGCGCCGGTGTTGCCGGCGGATACGGCAGCGTCAGCCAGCCCAGCCTTGACCTGCTGCACCGCAAGTACCATGGAAGCGGCTTTTTTTCTTCTCACTGCGCGGACAGGAGAATCATCCGCCTCGATGACTTCTTCCGTGTGTATAAGCCGGACTCGCTCAGAAGGTTCGATATACTTTGTAATTTCCGCTTCCTTGCCGATTAAAATAAGTTCTAAGTCATTAAAGGTGTTCAGCGCCGCCTTACAGCCTTTAACAATGCTTTCAGGAGCGTTGTCCCCTCCCATTGCATCCACAGCCAGTTTCATGTTTTACACCATCCTCAACCTTCATGTTCCTGACGAAACATGGCAAATTCGCCATGAAAAACAACTTCCTGATCCACGTAACTATGTACTTCGACGATCGTCCTGCCGTGGGCATTGTCTGCAACCCGCGCCTTGGCAACCACCCTTTCGCCGACTTTGACGCGCCGTTTAAAAGATACGTTCGCCTTGACCGTCAAGGCCAATTCATCGTCAATGATCGCCACAGCGAGCGAATTTGCCTGTGCGAACAGATGATGCCCCCGGGCGATTCCTGTTCGCGAAAAAACATGCTCTTCCCGGATATCCAAAATGGAAATCGCCTGCTTGTCCAGTTCCAAATCGATGATTTCACCGATGACTTCATCCAGCGGAAGCGCTTTGACCGTATCATACTGCTGCCGGGCAACATGCTTGATTCTTTCCCTTACTTCCGGGATGCTCAGCTCCAGCCGATCCAGCCGGACCGTTTGCACACTGACCTCAAAAAATGCTGCCAGAGCTTCATCCGTGATGAACGGATTTTCTGCAATTTTATCTTTTAACAATGGCTGCCGTTGTTTTTTCGTCAGCTTCATCTTGATCACTTCCATGATTATGACTAGGTACTAACAGTAGTATATAATTGTAGCAGAACATTTTCAACCATTAAATGTGTATGTTCAAAAAGAACGCTTTCCCTGTTTGATGCAAAAAGTGAAGCCGATTTTTAACACGCTCTTCTGCTCAGTCTAATTTACCGTGCTGAAATATTTCCTCCATCGCTATACAGCGCCGCAACTGCTCATAATCTTCTCCCTGCCAAAATGCCGTCGAATGCACAAGCTTGACTGCATCCTGCCTCGCTACTTCCAGCACGCGAAAGTCTTCCACGATATCTGCTACTTTAAAAACCGGCAGCCCGCTCTGCTTGTGTCCGAAAAAATCGCCAGGCCCCCGCAGCTCCAAATCCCGCTCCGACAGTTCAAAGCCGTCGTTCGTTTCGGTCATAATATGCATTCTTTCCTTGCCGACATCGGATTTGGGATCTGCCAGTAAAATGCAATGTGACTGAGCCTGACCGCGCCCCACTCGGCCGCGCAGCTGATGAAGCTGGGCCAAACCGAAACGCTCCGCATCATAGATCACCATCACCGTGGCATTGGGCACATTGACACCGACTTCCACAACGGTAGTGGATACAAGGATTTGCACGCGATTTGCGGCAAACGCCTCCATGACAGCATCTTTTTCCGCTGCCGAAAGCCTTCCGTGCATCAAGCCGATTTGAATGCCAGACAACAGCTGCTGTAATTGCTGATGCACATCAATGGCATTCTGAACATCCAGCTTTTCCGATTCTTCGATGAGCGGACAGATAACATATGCCTGATACCCTTTTTCCACTTCTTTTTTCACAAATTCAATCACCCGCGAAAACATTGCCGGCTTAGCCCAATGGGTTTTAATCGGCTTTCTTCCCGCCGGCATTTCGTCAATAATGGAAACATCCATGTCGCCGAACGCCGAAATGGAAAGCGTTCGCGGGATCGGCGTGGCGGTCATAAACAGCACATCCGGACGAATGCCTTTTTTTCGCAAAGCCCGTCGCTGTTCCACCCCAAATCGGTGCTGCTCGTCCGTTATCACCAGTCCCAGTTTATGAAAGTGAACTCCTTCTTGAATGAGCGCGTGCGTTCCGACGAGAACATTGATTGATCCAGCCTGCAGTTCCTCGGCAAGCTCTCGCCGCTCCTTAGCCTTGGCAGATCCGGATAAAAGCCGGACCTTCAGTTGATACGGCTCCAGCAATTCCCGCAGCGACTCATAATGCTGTTCTGCGAGAATTTCCGTGGGAACCATCAGCGCCCCTTGGTAGCCGGCATTGGCATTGGCAAAAAGCGCGCAGCCGGCAATCACCGTTTTTCCGGAACCGACATCTCCCTGAAGCAGGCGATTCATCCGGTAATCTCCTTGCAGATCAGCAACAATTTCCTTCAACACGCGCTGCTGCGCTTGCGTCAGTTGAAACGGCAGCCCGGACAAAAGCTCCTCGAGTCTTTCCTGGCAGATGTTTTTTTTCTGACCAGGTTCCGCTTCTCGTTCGATTTTCCGCAGCATTTGCATTTTCAACTGAAACAGCAGCAGTTCTTCATAAATCATCCTGCGCCTTGCCTGCCGCAATTCCTGGGGAGAAGCGGGAAAGTGTAAAAATTTCAGCGTTTCCTTCCGGCCGATGAGCCGATAAGCAGTCAGCAGTTGGGCGGGTAGAATTTCTTCTATACGCTCTCCGAACTGCTGAAAAGCCTGACGGATCAATGTTTTAAGCTGGTTGAGCTTTAAATCTCCTTTTACGGAATAGACAGGCTCAAGCCCCTCTTCCGGGGAAGCTTTCGCAGCTTTCAACGTCCCTCCCGAAAGCATCAGCCGGTGGCGGTCAAATTTGCCGGACACGACGATCGATTCGCCTAATTGCATTTGCTTTTTTAAATAGCCTTGGTTAAAAAATACAGCTTGTATCAACAGCCCGTCCACGAGCATGCGGACGGTCAAACGGGATTTATTCCTGCCGTAAAAACGGAGGCTCGGCTCACTGTGAACCGTACCTCTTACCGTAATGCGCTCCTCATGCTCTGCTTCCATGATCGGCCGAACCGTATGATCCTCATACCGGAACGGAAAGTGCTCCAGGAGCTCCCGGACGGTTGTAATTCCCATTGCTGCCAGCTGCTCCAGGAGCTTCGGTCCGACGCCGTGTATTTCTGACACTGGTAAATCCATATTTCCCTCACACCTTTTTACCCGTTGAACCAAAAATAAGTTCCTGGTATCTTCTTCCTGTCGGCGTTGCCGCCAAGCCGCCTTCTCCTGTCTCCCGTAAGGTTGACGGCATCGTTTCGCCGATACGGAACATTGCATCGATCACTTCATCACAAGGAATGCGGCTCGTAATTCCCGCTAAAGCAAGATCGGCTGCCACGATGGCATTGGATGCTCCGAACGCATTTCGTTTTACGCAAGGGACTTCCACGAGACCTGCGACCGGATCACACACCAGACCAAGCATGTTTTTTAACGCGATCGCCATTGCTTCGGCGGATTGCTGCGGTGTTCCCCCAGCCATTTCCACGACTGCCGCTGCCGCCATTCCCGTAGCCGAACCGACTTCCGCTTGACATCCTCCCGCTGCTCCGGATATGGAGGCATTATTTGCGATGATAAAGCCGAACGCGCCGCTCGTAAACAAAAAGCGAATCATTTGTTCCCTCGTGGGCTGCAGCTTATTTTTAATAGTAAACAGTACTCCGGGGACGACTCCTGCCGAACCGGCTGTCGGCGTTGCACAGATCGTTCCCATCGCTGCATTAACTTCGTTCGTTGCCATCGCCTTGGCAACAGCTTCCAGCATCAGCGTGCCGGAAAGGCTGTCTTGCGAACGAATATATTCATAGAGCTTTTTCCCGTCGCCGCCGGTTAATCCGGAAACCGATTTGACGTCCTCGTGAATTCCCCTTTCGACAGCTTTTTCCATCACGGTTAAATTTCGGTCCATTTGCGTAAAAATATCTTCTCTCGACCGTTCATATTGCTCCATTTCCTGGCGGATCATCACCTCGGAAACAGTGATGTTTGCTTCCGTAGCGATGGAAACAAGCTCTTTTACGTTGCGAAACATGTAAAATCCCTCCTTGATGCGACAAGCTTTACCCAAAGCTTTTTGAAAGGCCGTTCCCTTTGAACAAGCTAAACTTTCGGACAGATTGTCATTCGTGAATTTTCGTAACTTTCCGTATTTGATCCAGGGATTCAATTTCCTTTAAAATATGGTCCTCGATATTTTGATCCACTTCGATCACCATCAACGCTTCTTTTCCCACTTCTTTACGTGAGACTTCCATATGGCCGATGTTCAACTCATACTGCGCCAGCTTGGCAGAGACGGAAGCGATAGCACCGTAGCGGTCATTGTGAACGACAAGGATCGCCGGATGATTGCCGCTCAAGCGCAGCGCAAAACCGTTTAATTCTTTAATTTCTACTTTTCCGCCGCCGATGGAAATCCCGACGAGTTCCAGTTGATCATCGTCATCTCCCAGGCGGACTTTTACTGTATTAGGATGCTCCGTTTGCGCTTCTTCTTCACAAAAAGCTACCTTAATCCCTTTTTTTTCTGCAATTGTCAGCGCATCGGTAATTCGTGTATCAAACGTGTCAAATCCAAGCACTCCGCCAACAAGCGCGACATCTGTCCCGTGTCCTTGATATGTTTTCGCAAAGGAACCGTACAAATGAAAGGTCACCCAGGCGGGTTGTTTTTGAAAAAGCTGCCTCGCTACAAGACCGATTCTTGCCGCTCCTGCTGTATGTGAGCTGGACGGTCCGATCATCACAGGTCCGATAATATCAAACACACTGCGATATTTCATTCTCTTTGCCTCCTAGGTGAATCAAAATAGTCCACATCATCATCATCATTATCTATCTTAACAAAATGATTGTTAATACGCACAAAAAATCCTGCCTTCGGCTAAAGGCAGGAACAGTAATTTATTCTTGTAACTATCTTGAAAACGACCAGCACCGGATCAAAAGGTAACGTCGGGCTTTTGCCATACCATCGGCTGGGGGCTATTGCTGTACCCTCGTGACGGAAACGGAAATTGTTCCCGGGCCGACATGCGTGCCGATAACAGGACCGATTTCCGTCATCACCGCTTGCTCAACCTGGAACTGTTCTTTCATTTTTTCCATGAATTGCTCCGCCTCTGTAGGGGTATCTGCATGAGAAATTCCAACGTGGACGGGGTCTTGTCCAAACCGTTTTTCAAATTCCTGCAAAATCCTGCTTACTGCTTTTTTCTGCCCGCGCACTTTTTCAAACGGAAATACTTCCCCCGCCTCATTCAGGGAAAGGATTGGTTTGATTTTCAGTAACGATCCTAAAACAGCGGAAGCTTTGCCAATTCGGCCGTTTTTCTCTAAATATTCCAACGTATCGACCATAAAAAACACCGTTGCGTCATTTAACAATTGATTAACACGCTTCATGCATTCTTCCTTTGCGGCGCCAGATTTCGCCAATTGGGCCACTTCCACGACAACAATGCCGATGGCATAGGATGCCCTCCTGGAATCCACGACCGTAACGGACACATCGTCGCCCAGAGTCTGGGAAGCGATATAGGCGGACTGGAAGGTACCGCTTAATTTGGAAGATAAATGAATAGAAATAATATCAACATCAGGATCTTCCTCCGCCAGGCGGCGATACTCCGTTTCAAATTGATGCGGGGTTGGCTGAGATGTCGTCGGAATTTGTGCGGACGCCTTTAATTTTTCATAAAAACCAGTCGGAGTCAGCGTCACGCCGTCCTCGAACGTCTCTTCGCCAAAGTGAACCTTTAACGGCACAACGGTCAATCCTAATTCTTCGACTAATGATTTTGGAATATCCGCTGTTGAATCGGTAACGATTTTAACTGTTCCCATACACAGGCAACCCCCTTTTTTATAGTCAGCCGGTTATTCAACAGAAATAATGTACGAATAAAGCGGCTGATTCCCGACATGCACTTCCACTTCTACATCTCCGTATTTTTCTTCGATGTACGCGGCAAGCTCGTCCCCTTCCTTGCCTGAACGGTCTTCCCCCAGAATGACGGTCACAATCTCGCTGTCGTCATCCACCATTTCGTTCAACAACGCTTTTGCCACTACCTGAACGTTTGCTCCGGTTGAAACGATATTTTTCTCCATGATTCCCATAAAGTCATTTTTCTTAATTTGTACACCGTTCAAGCTTGTATCCCTGACCGCATAAGTAACTTCACCGGTTTTCACCGACCCTAAAGCTTCCAGCATTTCCTTGCGGTTATCCTCAAGGGAATCTGTCGGATTAAAAGCCAACAGTGCAGCCAATCCTTGCGGAACGGTTTTTGACGGGACAACGGCCACCTCGGCATCGCTGACGGAAGCCGCCTGTTCCGCTGCCATGATGATATTGCTGTTATTCGGGAGGATGATGATCTTGTCGGCATTCGCGTCTTCGATCGCCTTGACAAAATCCTCCGTCGACGGGTTCATCGTTTGTCCGCCTTCAATGACCCGCTTTGCCCCGAGTCCTTTAAACAGCTTGCCGATGCCTTCGCCCATGGAAACGGTGATAATCGCAAATTCTGTTTTTTGTTCTCTGCCGTCTTTTGCCGGAGATTGCACCGGCGTCGGCTCTCCAAGCTCGTTCCCAATAATGCTGGTATGCTGCTCCCGCATATTTTCCACCTTCACATTCACGAGAGAACCATATTTTTGTGCTGCGGTAATAACATTGCCGGGGTACTCTGCATGAATATGTATTTTCAGCAAATCTTCATCGGAGACTACGAGCAGGGAATCTCCAAATTCGCTTAATTCTTCTCTGAATCCCTGTTCGTTAAACGGATTTTCGTTCACTTTCTCGTTTTCAAACTTAACCATCACTTCCGTGCAATAGCCGAACTCGATATCTTCCGTAGCCAAATGGCTTTGTGCCGACTGGTGGTGTTCCACTTTCACGAGCTCGCTCATGCTTGGGGCATGCTGAACGATGTCCACCACTTTTTCCCCTTTCAATACAGCGAGAAAGCCCTCATAGATCGTAACCAGCCCTTGTCCGCCGGAGTCTACAACACCGACTTCTTTTAATACCGGCAATAAATCAGGAGTTCGTTCCAGAGATGCTTTCGCTTCTTTCACAACCTCCTCCAATAATTGAACCGCGTCATCGCTTTCCTCAGAAAATTCCACCGCTTTTTTCGCAGCGTCCTTCGCCACGGTCAGTATCGTTCCTTCCACCGGCTTCATCACCGCTTTATAAGCCATGTCTACACCATATTCCAATGCCTTGCTTAAATCCTTCGCCGCAATCGTCGCTTTTCCTTCCACAGATTTCGTAAAGCCGCGGAATAATTGAGACAAAATAACTCCGGAATTTCCTCTTGCCCCCATCAGAAGGCCTTTGGCGAATGCGCTTGCGACCCGGCCCACATGATCCGTTTTTTGCATTTTCACTTCTTTCACACCGGAAGTGATCGTTAAATTCATATTTGTTCCGGTATCCCCGTCAGGGACCGGAAACACATTCAACGCATCTATTTTTTTTGCATTGTTGGATAAATTATTTGCTCCTTCAATCAGCATGTGAGCAAATTTTTCTCCTTCAATTATCTTGATCGTCACGAATGCTCCTCCTAACTACTATGGGTTTATTACACGAACGCCCTGAACAAAAATATTTACCGAGTCGACTTGAAGGCCGAGCATCTGTTCCAGCTGATATTTCACTTTCGATTGAACATTATGCGCAACTTCTGAAATTTTAGTCCCATAACTGACAATGATATACATATCTATATGGAGCTCTTCTTCCTTTTCACGTATAACTACGCCGCGACCCAGGTTTTCCTTCCCCAAGAGGTCAGTGATACCGTCCTTCAATTGTTGTTGTGAAGCCATTCCGACGATGCCGTAACAGTCAATGGCTGCACCTCCGGCAATAACGGCAACCACTTCTTTAGAAACATCGATTTTCCCATATTTCGTTTTCATCTCAATGGTCATGATCATACCTCCTTCGGGTGTTTACCTCATGGCTAAAGTCATTTTACTATAAACGAAGCCATTTTAAAAGAAAACTTGAGAACGTTATTAATCCACTTGAAATCTTCCTGCTGCTATGCTAAGATAACGTAGTGTTTTTAATTAAGATACTGCAATGAATTTTAAACGATTGAACTTCTCGTTTGTCTGAAGGAGGGAAAATGATGTCACGTAAATGTGTTATTACTGGAAAAGGACCACGCTCCGGTAACAAGCGTTCTCACGCGTTGAATGCGACGAAGCGCCGCTGGGGAGCAAACGTGCAAAAGGTTCGTATTTTAGTTGATGGAAAACCGAAGCGAGTATACGTTTCAGCCAGAGCTTTAAAATCGGGTAAAGTGGAACGTGTATAACTTTTAACTTAAAAAACATCCTAAAAAACGGCGCCGTTTCGCGCCGTTTTTTGTTTAATCAAGCGCTGTCGCCAGCTTCGGATACCTGCCATTTCTGACGTCCACGCCTGCTTTGTGTTCTTCAGACACTCCGTCTCCTCCGCAGTCGGAAAAAAGGGGTTGTTTCCAATGGCTTTCACCAGTTTCTCAGCGGTTCTCGTTCTGCATGAACATTCCGGTTCAGAAAAAGAGTGCCTTCTGCAGAGACAGCTGTCATTCAGAAAAATATGATCAAATAGAGGAACGGCATTTACCGGAGTAATCTTCCGGTTTAGCCTTTTCGAAACGCGCCTAAACACGCTTTGACAAAGCTGCCAAGAAACCTAGGCAGTTTAATCGTATAAAACTTCATTTTTCCCCCTCCTCCAATGAGTGTCCCTAAACCAATGGAACATGGTGAGTTCAAACGTTTGTTCAAAAAGATCGGTTTTTATCTTTTTGAACAACGCTTGAATATACGTGCTTCGTTATTACCCATTATATTCATGGAGTCGGAAATAGTACCCTTTTTCTTCGATTTTCATCTGTATCTTTTTAGAATTGACGTTTTTTAGTCCCCCGTTGGTCATGCTGATCCAGCGATTCAACGACGAGCAATTTTCCCGCAGCAAACGAATAGCTGCCTTGCGTCTTCACGAGCTCATTGCTGATGCACAAGCTGGATGCCTGAGCAAGCCTGCGGTTTGTCAAAGGGTAACGGAACCCTTTCAGCGCGATCCCTTCCACTTCACGTGTGAATGGAATAAACGAAACATATCGAAATTCACTTTTCTCGATAGTATATTCACCAGGCTCCCGTATAGTGATTCGATTCCAGCGGTCCTCCAGACTGATTTCCACGCCATAGTCCAACCCTTTTTGCAACAGCTGAATATTTATCAAAAAATGATCCAGCCTTCCCCCCGAGCCGCCGAGCAAGACAATTTGCCGTGGTTTTTGTGCCAAAGCCCAATCCAGTGCCAACTCCATATCCGTTGCATCCTTTTCGGCCGGAAACTGAGACAGGTGCACGTATTGTGCGTGCACCCATTCCTTCTCTTCCAAGGTTAACGAATCAAAATCGCCAAAAGCGCGCAGCGGTATGATTCCATGCTTCAGCAGATGATATACACCGCGATCGACGCCAATCCACCCGGCATCCTGCCATTTGTATTTCAGCACATCCAGCGGGGGAACATTTGTGATCGGTCCTCCTGCCAGCAAAACGTACTTCATCCGTCCCGCTCCTTACCCGTTCGGGTGCAGCAGTTTTTGGTTCGCTTTTGCGAGCAAAATCACTGCAATCACCGAAATGATAAAACCAGGTACCATATAAGTTCCATTATATGCGGCAGAATAAACAGCTACCGGAGTTCCTTCCGGCGCCCACTCCCCGAACCAGACCACGCCGGCAGTAAAATGGGAAAGAAAACGGAGCAGGCAGGCGATAAATATACCTGCGGTAATATAAAGTGCCTGTTTTTTTCCCGGCATGCCGGCAGTGAGTTTGAATAACCCAGCAAAGCCCAATGCGAGGAAGGCAATGGGATAATCCAGCAAGCCTTGCAGCCAGTGAACGATATACGGGTTCACAAGCATATTCAGCAAGCCGAAGATCAGTCCGGTGACAAGACCCGCCCGCAAACCGCGGCGATAAGCGATGATAAAAACAGGAATCATGGCAAAGGAAACGGAGCCTCCCTGTGCCCAAATTTTAAAAGAGAAAAAATCAAGAATGAATGCCAGCGCTGCCATAATGGCAATTTCCGCAAGGATTAATACCGGACTTGTTCGCCGCATAGAAAAAACCTCCTTCTTCAGTTAAAATGTCATGTCTTGCTGTTGCTGCTAAATAAGGAGAAATACAACCTTTTAAGTTCATATCTTATACAAGGCATAGAAAAAGAGCTTTGTCAAAGAAGCCTCTCGAAGAAAAAAAGCGACTTTTTTCAAGGCGCCGGTTCACCGTTCATTGAGCCATCTCCAAACAAAAAAACCGTTGCCTCAGAATGTGCAACGGCCGTTATTCACAATAACATACGCTACCACATCCCTACGCAAGTACAAACTTACAGGTTCATAGGGTCGAAGCGGAACAGCTTCCTCTCAGTCCCTCACAGGACTCCCCTTGTGGTTCATATTCTCCTGTCTCTTATTCTACACCGTTCCCCGGATAGAAGCAATAGCATTGCCTCGGTCAGGTGAATTGTAGATGGCCGAACCTGCGACAAGTACGTTGGCTCCTGCCTCAATGCATTGCTTGGCCGTCACTGGATTGACACCGCCGTCCACTTCCACATCGATCTCTCTTCCCGTTTCGGATACGAGTTCGCGAACGCGGGTAATCTTCGGCAAAACCGCCGGGATGAAGGCTTGTCCGCCGAAACCTGGATTTACGGTCATCAGTAGCACCAAGTCCACATCGTGAATGATATGCTGAATGGCTGACACCGGTGTGGCAGGATTCAGAACAACACCGGCCTTTACTCCATTTTCCTTGATCAGGTGGATGGACCGATGGAGATGCGTGCATGCTTCGGCATGGACGCTGATGATATTCGCTCCGGCCTTTGCGAAATCCGGAATGAACTGATCCGGATTTTCTATCATTAAATGAACGTCCAGCGGCAGTTCGGTAACCGGACGGATCGCCTCGACGATGAGAGGTCCGATCGTCATGTTCGGAACAAAATGACCGTCCATGACATCGACATGGATATAGTCCGCCCCTCCTTTTTCCACATCAATAATTTCTTTTCCCAGCTGAGCGAAATCAGCAGACAGTATGGATGGAGCTATTTTGATCATGCTTAGTACCTCCGCTTTTGTGATTTTATCTCCTCTAAAAACTGCAGGTAATGGGCGTAGCGTGATGAAGCAATTTCCCCGTTTTCAACAGCTTCTTTCACGGCGCATTTCGGTTCGTTGACATGGGTGCAACCCCTGAACTTGCAGCCGTGGATGCGTTCTTTCATTTCCGGAAAGCACAAGCTTAACTCCTCCGCTTCCACCCCGTGGAAATCCAAAGAACTGAATCCCGGAGTGTCTGCCACGTATCCGCCTTCATCCAACGGAATCAATTCCACATGGCGCGTCGTATGCTTTCCTCTGCCCAAGCTTTTCGATATTTCTTTTGTTTCCAGCTCCAGTTCCGGCCTCAGTGCGTTGAGTAATGAAGATTTCCCGACTCCGGATTGTCCGGCAAAAACAGAAACCTTATCGATTAAATATGGCCGCAATGCTTCGATGGTTTCCTGGACAAAAATCGATGTATTGATGATCTCGTAACCTATTTCCCGATAAACATCTTCATAGGATTGCATTTCCTCTTCCTGCTTATCCTCCAGCAAATCAATTTTTGACAGGCAAATGACAGGCTTAATCAAATTGGCTTCCACATGGACTAAAAACTTATCTAACAGGAGCGGACTGAACGAAGGTTCTTCTGTTGAAAAGACAAGGACTGCCTGATCCACATTGGAAATCGGCGGCCTGACGAGTTCGTTTTTTCGTTCATGCACACCCAGAACGTACCCGTCCGTTCTGTTTTCCGCTTCAAAGTCAACGAGATCTCCTACTAAAGGAGTAATTTTTCGTTTTCGAAAATTGCCCCGACCCCGGCATTGAAATATTCCTTGTTCATTTTCAACATAATAAAAACCGCTTAACGCTTTAATAATTCTACCTTGTTCCATCCTGGCCTCCATTTGCTTTATTTACATATCAAATCCCCAAAGAAAAAAGTATCTTATGGACGGTGCTTTCACATCCGCTTGCTCCACATTGGCAAGATGATCATTGATATTGTTTCATTTCCTCGTATGTGTATTCATATGGAGAATCTTTATATTCTTCCCCGTTAACATATACCAACAAATAGCCGGAATTCCCCGGCGCCACCGTCATCGGGATATAAAATCTCTTATCTGCGCTGATTTCCTCATCGATCACTTGCTTTGGTGTGCTGTGCATCATGTCAATTACTGAAATTCTTACTCGGAACGTGGCAGCTTCCCCGTTGTTGGAATCATTTCCTTTGACCTGAAACAGGAAAGGGACATCTGCTGTTATCGGCTCCTCTTCCGGCTCCTGCTCTACAGGCTCCGGCCCTGAGGAAATGACAACCTTCACCGTTGTACGCTCCTTTATTTCCGAACCCATCGACGGATTTTGCGAGATGACTTTGCCTTCGTCAATCGTCGCATGATACTGTTCGGAAAAATCTAATTCCACCAGCTCATTATTCGCAAACGCGTTGATAACTTCTTCCCGGCTCATTCCATACAGATTTGCCATTGTATAGGTCGGACGCTGACTCAATGTCAGCGTGACGACCGTCTCCTTTGGAATGATCAGTTCCCCGGGCTCCGGCGATTGCTGAATAACTGTGTCATTATCGTAATCTGCCGTTTCCTCGTATTCAAAGTCATAATCATCAAAGTCCTCGAGCATGCGTTCCGCATCTTGCCTAGATTTGCCGATCAGCTCCAGCATCGCCGTCGGCTCAGATCCCTCGCTTACGATCAGTTTGATATCACTTCCAACCTTCACCGTTTCACCGGCGCGCGGCGTGTGGCTGATTACCACGCCTTCCTCGATGTCATCATCATGCCGGAATTCGTGATCCACGACTAAGCCAAGTCCCGTCAGCTCTTTTTCCGCCTCTTCCAGTTCCATGCCGACGATATTGTCAGGGATCGTGACCTCATCTACATGAAGCCATCTAGGAATCATTGAAAAAGCTACGTACATGGTTGCAATAAGAAATAACAAGGACAGAAGCGCGATTGTTATCCAAAATTTCATGCCTTTTTTCTTCTTTGCCGGCTTTTCTTTTTTCTGTTTCACGGGTTTGTTTGTTTTTTTTCCGTGATGATGGACGAGCGTTTGATCGTCATCCGAATCAATCGTTTGACTGATAAGCGGCACCGCTTTCGTTGCTTCTTCATCCTGGAGCGGGACGGCAATCCTTTCTTCGTCTCTGCGGTCAGCGTCCAGCACCGTCATTAAATCCGTTGTCATTTCATCCGCCGTTCGGTAGCGGCCATCAGGATTTTTGCTCGTTGCTTTTAAGATGACGTTTTCCACACTTTGAGGAACGGAAGGATCCTTGTCCTTTAAAAACGGCAGCGGGTCCTGCAAATGCTTAATGGCAACGGATACCGCCGTATCCCCGTTAAATGGCACTTCTCCGGTCAACATTTCATACATCACGATTCCTAAGGAATAGATGTCTGACTTATACGTCACGTGACCGCCCCTCGCCTGTTCCGGAGAAAGATAATGAACAGAGCCGAGCACGGAATTCGTATGGGTAATCGTTGCATCACTGATTGCCCTTGCGATGCCGAAATCCGTTACTTTAGCCTGGCCGTCCAAGCCGATTAGGATATTGTGTGATTTTATATCCCGGTGAATGATATGGTTTTCATGCGCGTGTTCAATCGCCGACGTGATTTGTGTCATAATGTGAACCGCTTCTTGCACATCAAGCTTCCCGTGCTTTTGAATATAGTCCTTCAGCGTGTTTCCTTTCACATACTCCATAACAATATAGTAAAGATTGTCTTCCTCACCGACATCGTAAATATTTACCACATTCGGATGAGATAGACTCGTTGCAGCCTGCGCTTCACGACGGAACCGTTTGATAAATTCCTCGTCCTCGGAAAATTGAGGTTTGAGCACTTTGACGGCTACTTCCCGGTCCAAAATCATGTCACGGGCTAAATAAACATTGGCCATCCCCCCGCCGCCCACCGGTTTAAGCAGTTCATAACGGTCGTTGATACGCTTTCCGTTCATGCATCACTCACACCCTTTTCCGGATCTGAATGACGCACGATTGCCAATGTCACATTATCTTCTCCACCCCGTTCATTTGCCATTGCAATTAACTGGTTGGCAATGTCCTCGAGAGTCTGCTCGCAGGAAAGCTGTTCATTGATCTCCGCATCCAGCAGCTTATCGGTCAAGCCATCGGAACACAATAGCAAGTGGGAGCCGGAATCCCAATGGATTGTATTGATATCCGTTTTAATGGAATCTTCCGTTCCCAAAGCACGCAGAATCACATTTTTCCGTGGATGATGCATCGCTTCATCTCTGGTAATCTGTCCTGAGCGAACCAATTCGCCGACAAGCGTGTGGTCAGCAGTGATTTGCCTCATTTCATCACCGCTTTTTAAATAGATTCGTGAGTCACCCACGTGAGCGACGGAAACGAAGCTTTCATTACAGATTGCCGCAACCAATGTCGTTCCCATGCCGGCACATTCCGGATTCTCCTGAGCATGAGTAAAAATCCTGCCGTTGACATCGTTGATGATATCTTCCAGCCATTTTTCCGCTTCTTTCGGGGAAAATGTTGTCTGATTTTCTTCCCATGCTTTTATGATCAATTCTTTCGTCATTTTACTTGCTACATCACCGGCTTGATGCCCACCCATGCCGTCTGCAACAAGCACGATCATCTGGCCCTTGTCATCAGTTGAGAAAGCACCGTCATCCTCATTATTCGGACGTAATTGTCCCACATCAGTACGAAAAACTGCATCCATGTATTATCCCCTCGTTTCTTCTTTACGCTCCTTCGCTCGAAGCTGTCCGCAAGCCGCATCGATATCATGTCCCTGCTCTCTTCGGATCGTCGCATTGACGCCTCGTTTCTTCAGAGCGCGTTCAAATGCCAGTATTTGCTCCCGCGGAGTTCTGACATAGTCCCGCTCCAAAACATTGTTCACGGGTATTAAATTCACATGACATTTTATCCCTTTGATTAAATCCGCCAGGCGCTCTGCATCCTCCTGAGAATCGTTTACGCCGCCGAACAAACCGTATTCGAAGGTGATTCGCCGGTTTGTTTTATCGATATAATATTTTACGGCATCCATCAGTTTTTCCAAAGGAAAAGCACGGTTGACCGGCATCAGCTTCGAACGGGTTGCCGCGTCGGCTGCGTGCAGCGAAATGGCGAAATTAATTTGCAGCTTTTCATCGGCAAATTGATATATTTTCGGAACGATACCGCTCGTGGAAACCGTGATATGTCTTGCCCCGATATTCAATCCTTTATCATGATTGATGGTGCGGAGAAAGCGCAACAGCTCTTCGTAATTATCAAACGGCTCTCCGATTCCCATCACGACGACGGAGTCCACCCGTTCATCCAGTTCATCCAAATATTGCTGGGCTTTTAGTACTTGCGCGACGATTTCTCCCGCCTCCAAATTCCGCTTTAAGCCGCCGAGCGTCGATGCGCAAAACGTACAGCCCAGCCTGCAGCCGACCTGCGTCGTAACGCAGACGCTGTTTCCATAGTTATGACGCATCACCACGGTTTCAATCGAGTAACCGTCCTTTAATTCAAATAAAAATTTGATAGTCCCGTCCTTCGATGTCTGCCGGGTAACCGTCTTTAGAGTTGTTATGGAATATTCATTCGCCAGCGCAACTCGCAATTCCTTTGACAAATTCGTCATTCTTTCAAAAGATGCGACTCTTTTGCCATAAAGCCAGTCATAAATCTGCTTTGCGCGAAAAGCCGGTTCATTGTTGTCGCGAAGCCAGCCTGCCAATTCCTCATATGTCAAAGAATAGATGGAAGGCTTTGTATTTTGTCCTGTTGCCGTCTCTTGTGTTAACATCGCTTACCCACCTTCAGTTCGTTTTCAATACGGTGGCAATAAAAAAACCGTCCGTTTTTTTATCACCGGGAAACAGCTGCAGCATTCCCGACCGGCAGTCATCGCGATAATACGCAGGCAAGCATTCTGCCAGCCGGTCATCGAATACCGCATCCTCCTTGGCGGAGACAAACGCCTCCACTACTTGCTGATTCTCTTCTTTATCCACTGTACATGTACTATATACAAGTCTGCCTCCCTTTTTCAACAACGGCCACACAGAATCAAGGATGCTTCTCTGAATCTTGGACAGCCGCCGAACATCTTCCGCGGTCTTCGTCCATTTGATGTCCGGCTTCCGTTGGATGACACCGAGCCCGGAGCAAGGAGCATCAACGAGAATCCGATCGAAACTCTCCCGTTCCAAATGACCGCCCGCCTCCCTGGCATCCAAAACCTGCGTTTCAATGCTGTTTAATTGCAACCGTTCGGCAGACTGCTTGATCAAATGAACTTTATGCGGATGGATATCGAGGGAAATAATTTTTCCGGAATCAGCGATTTTTTCGGCAATATGCGTTGACTTTCCTCCCGGCGCCGCACAGGCATCGAGAATCACTTCTTGTTTTTCCGGGGCAAGAGCATAAGCAACGAGCATGGAGCCTGCATCCTGTATCGTCAGCAGGCCTGCTTTAAACGCGGAGGTATGGATCACCGAGCCTTTCGATATCTCGATGCATTCAGGAATTGTCTCGCTCTGCGTTGCTGCGACTCCGGCGGATTGCAAGGAAGCGAGCACTTCGTCGATCGCTGCCTTGCTTGTGTTTATTCTCGCGGTCAGTACAGGCGGCTGCAAATTGGCGGCTGCCATCTGCTCTGTCCGGCGGATGCCATACTGGCTGACCCAACGGGAAATAAGCCATTGCGGATGGCTTGTTTTGACGGCAAGCCGGTCCACTTCGGTTTCCAGCGCATCGATATCAGGAAGATCACTCCTCTGTATCGTTCGCAAGATCCCGTTCACCGTACCGGCAATCCCTTTGTGCCCCCGCTTCTTAGCAATCTCCACAGCTTCGTGTATCGCAGCCCGGTCAGGAACGCGATCAAGGTAAATCATCTGATATAACGTCAGCCGCAGCAGCAGATGAACCCATTTTTCCAACCGCTCCAACGGCCGCTTTGAAAACGGCGTTAAATAGAAATCGAGCGTTAATTGACGCTGCAGCGTCCCGTAAACGAGCTCGGTCAAGAGCGGAACATCCTTTTGCGGCAGCCCGGCCTTTTTAATCGTTTCATTTACCAGCAAATTGCTGTAGGCTTGACGCTGCTCTATTTTTAACAATATATCCAATGTCGCTTCCCTAACGTTGCTTCCTGCCATTTTACTCTCCTAACTTCATCCCCGGTCGCCATTGTTTTCCAGCTCCATGGATAAACGTGTTGACATCGATTCTTTTCTTTCCCGATGGCTGGATCTCCAGCACTTTCAATACTGCGCCGTCGCCGCAGGCCACCTCAATGCCTGCTTCCGAAAGCGCCACGATCGTCCCCGGAGCCTGGGTGCTCTGTCTGTTCGTCTTTTCCGTCCGCCATATTTTCAAGCGTTTATCGCCGAGCGTTGTATATGCAACCGGCCACGGGGCTAAACCACGAACCTGATTATGAACGGCTGCCGCAGAAAGATGCCAATCGATCTTTTCTTTTTCCTTCGTAATGTTCGGGGCAAACGTCGCCTCCGCATCTTCCTGCTCGACGGCATTGATTGATCCGGCTGCTATTTCCGGCAATGTATCCAGAAGCAAATCGGCTCCCAGGCGGCTCAATTTATCATGCATCGTTCCTGTCGTGTCGTGCTCCTCAATTGGCATAGCCCGCTGGGACAGAATCGCTCCTGCATCCAATTTTTCCACCATATACATAATTGTGATCCCCGTCTCTTTTTCTCCATCAATGATAGCCTGGTGAATCGGCGCCCCGCCGCGGTATTTCGGCAACAACGAAGCATGAACATTGATGCATCCCAACGGCGGTACATCGAGGAGGCCTTTTGGAAGAATTTGACCGAAAGCTGCCGTAACAATGATATCCGGCTTTATTTTCTCCACTTTTCGCCATTCTTCTTCATTTTTTATTTTTTCTGGCTGAAATACCGGTATGCCAAGCTCTTCGGCAGCAACCTTCACCGGCGGCGGCGTCAGCGTTTGCTTTCTTCCTTTCGGGCGGTCAGGCTGCGTCACAACCAGCTGCACATCATAACCACTAGATGCCAATTTATGTAATATCGGAACAGCAAAGTCTGGCGTTCCCATAAAAATCACTTTCATATCACGTACCCCCTTATGAGAAAAGCGGAAGCGCTGCAGCTAGACAGCTTTCCTATATCAATAAATTTACTTTCGTTTCAGAACATACACTTAAAAACATTTCGCAACGATTCTTCGTTCGCTGCCACTCCTTCAGAGCATCATGTACGGGTTCGTATCGATGACAATGGATAAGTCACTGCGACTCATTTCTCCTTGATACGTCTGGACAACTTCATGTAATATTTTCGTCAGATAAGGCTCAACTTTATATTTTATCATGCATTGATAACGATATCTATCCTTGATCCGGGGAATGGCCGAAGCAGCCGGTCCATAGATCTTCGTTGCCGGCGACAGCTTCGAGCGCAAATAGTTGGTAATTTTTTTAGTCACCTCGATGGTTTTGGGCAGATCTGTATCACTGACATGAATCAGCGTCACGTAGAAATACGGCGGATAGCCGGCCTGCTTCCGCAACAGCATCTCCTTCTGAAAGAACGAAAGATAATCATGACTTTTGACATCCTGGATGCTGTAGTGATCCGGGGAATACGTCTGAATGATCACTTCCCCCGCTTTTTCATGTCTTCCGGCCCTGCCGCTCACCTGCGTAAGCAGCTGAAACGTCCGTTCTGCCGCGCGAAAATCCTGAAGATGCAGCATCGCATCGGCAGCCAATACCCCGACAAGGGTAATGTTTGGAAAATCCAGCCCCTTGGCGATCATTTGCGTACCAAGCAGGATATCCCCTTCCCCGCGCCCGAATTGGTCCAATAATTTCTCGTGCGCCCCCTTCGTTCTCGTCGTATCCACGTCCATGCGGATAATCTGGATATCGGGAAGAATTTTCTTTAACTCCTCTTCCACCTTTTGTGTGCCGAAGCCGAAAAAACGGATTGATTCTCCCTCGCAGGACGGACAACGGGTTGGCGGCGTCTCTGTATATCCGCAATAATGACATTGCAGCGAATGTGTCGTTCGGTGATATGTCAAGGAAATATCACAGTGCGGGCACTCCGCCACATATCCACAGTCTCGACAGAGAACGAAGGTGGAATACCCTCGCCGGTTCAAAAACAGTACGATTTGCTCCTGCCGCTGCAGCCGCTGCTTGATCGCCGCGATTAACGCCGCGGAAAACATGGAACGATTGCCATTCCGCAGTTCTTCGCGCATATCTGTAATCGTGACGTCCGGCAGTTGGACGTCATTCACCCGCTTTTCCATCGTCAGCAGTTCGTAAACTCCTTTTCTTGCTCTCGCAAAGCTTTCAAGCGATGGCGTTGCACTGCCAAGAACAACCGGACATTGATAATATTCCCCGCGTTCAATGGCAATATCTCGTGCATGATACCGCGGGGCATCTTCCTGCTTATAGCTTGTTTCATGCTCCTCGTCGATGATGATCATCCCTAAATTTTCAAACGGAGCAAAAATCGCCGATCTCGCTCCGACGGCCACTCTGACCTGCTTTTCGCGAATCCGCCGCCATTCATCGTATTTTTCTCCCATCGACAGCGCGCTGTGCAATACGGCGACATCGGAACCAAATCGCTCCTTAAAGCGGGTGACCATCTGCGGCGTCAAGGAGATTTCGGGAACGAGAACTATCGCTTCCTTTCCTTTCGCCAGCGTTCTTTCAATCGCTTGCAGGTAAACCTCCGTCTTGCCGCTGCCCGTTACTCCCCTGAGTAAAAATGTTCGGTGATACTCGCCGTCAATTGCTTGAAGAATCGGCTCCAATGCTTGCCTTTGTTCCTCCATCAGCGGCAGGGACGCCTGCCGTTCATAATGCCTGCCTTCATAAGGGTCTCTCCAAACCTCCGCTTCTTCCAAACAAAGAATTCCCTTGTCAGCTAATGCTTTCACCGTACTTCTTGATCCACGGACGGCTTCGAGCAATTCGGCGACGGGAACCGGTTCAGGACGATCAATGAAATGTTGCAGGACGTCCTGTTGCTTTACTGCATTTGCCGGGAGCGCTGCTTTCAGCTGTGCGAGTTCTTCCGGGGAACGCACGGTGTGAACGAGCGTTTGTTTCTTTTTTTTCCCTTGTGTACCTACTTTCGGAAGCACGAGGATTGTTTTTTCCTTCAGCGCTTTTAACAGCAGCCGCTTCTCCGCATCTCCGGCTTTTTTCAAAAGCTCGTCCCAGTCAAGAACGGCCTCGGCGGATGTAAAATACCGTTTAATCTCTTTTGCCACCAGCTCGTAGGCTGTTTCCGGATGAATCATTGCTTCTTTTTTATACTTTGCTCTCATTGCCGCCGGCAGCATCACCTTCAAAGCGGTGTTGTGAAACGAAAGCGTGCTTTCTTTCACTTTTTCGGAAAGGAGCAGCAGTTCGCGCGTCAAGGGCGGTTCTATATCCACAAGCTGCTCCACCGGCTTCAGCTTGCCGGCATCGATGGTGCTCGTTTTAGCAACTTCGATAACAAAGCCCTGCACCTTTCTCGGACCGAATGGAACGACAACGCGGACGCCGGGAACAATCGCCGCCTGAAACGGCGCAGGAATGAGATAATCAAACAAGCGGTCTGTCTGATTAGTCGTCACATCCACAATCACTCTTGCTATCATGCTTTGCTCTTCCTGTATACCGACATCGCCGTGTCTAACAGTTTCCCGGCTGCTTCTTTTTTCGATGTCAGCGGAATATGGATCACATCGCCGTCTTTCGTATAAAGGGTCAGCTCGTTCGTGTCTCCTTGAAATCCGGACCCCGGAGCCGTGATGGAATTTGCCGCAATGATGTCCACCCGTTTGGATTCCACTTTTTGTTTTGCGTTCGATTCGAGGTTTTCTGTTTCAGCTGCAAAGCCGACCAAAATTTGGTGTGTTCGCTTTTTTCCCAAGGTTTTCAAAATATCGCTCGTCCGCTCCATTTCAACGCTCCAATCACCGTCCTGTTTTTTGATTTTTTGTTCGTATGTATGTTTCGGACGGTAATCGGCAACAGCGGCTGCTTTAATGACAATATCGCTTTGCTGAAACCTGTCTGCAACGGCCGCGAACATCTCCGCTGCCGATTCAACCTGAACCAGTGTAACACCTTGCGGCTTCGGCAAGCTGACCGGTCCGGAAATAAGCGTCACGTCCGCGCCTCTTGCTGCCGCCTCTTCGGCGATGGCATAGCCCATTTTTCCAGAAGAACGGTTTGTAAAAAAACGGACAGGATCGATTTTTTCCCTGGTCGGTCCCGCTGTTACCATAAGCTTTACACCGTGCCACTCACGATGAGCAGATTTCATAAAATGGCGCTGAATCGTTGCGAGCAACTCCTCCGGCTCCGCCAAGCGCCCTTTTCCTGTATAGCCGCAGGCCAAATATCCTTCATCGGGTTCAATGAATTGACAGCCGTATGACTTCAAAATTTCCATGTTTTTTACTACTGCCGGATGATCGTACATATGTACATTCATCGCAGGGGCAATGTACACCGGAGCAGTTACTGCCAGGAGCGTAGTCGACAGCATGTCGTCCGCAATGCCATTTGCCAGCTTCCCGATAATGTTGGCTGTCGCCGGGGCAACAAGTACAACGTCTGCCCAGTCAGCTACGTCGATATGAGCAATTTCGGCCGGATCCTTTTCATCAAAAGTATCTGTATATACATGATCCTTTGACAGCGCCTGAAACGTTAACGGGGTAACAAATTCGGTTGCCGATTGCGACATGATGACTTTGACGTGAAAACCATTTTGAACAAGCTTGCTTGTTAACGCTGCGGCTTTAAAAACCGCAATTCCCCCGGTGACACATAACAACACCTTTTTATTCATTCCGGTTCAACCTCCACATAGCTTTCATTTTGTTCAACACCTACAAGGCATGCAAGGTAAAAGAAGAGGGCAACTCAAAAGGTCGGTTATTACCAGTTGAGTCACCCGAAGCAGCAATCTAATAGCATCAAAGATTACGAATCAATATGTCTTCCTTTCTGAACAAACACCAATAAGAAGAAATTCAATCCTCTATATTTTCAATTTTTATTTTTTCGGCATCGATTTCTTCCAACGCCATCCCGACAAAATTGATGGATTTCGATTTCGGTGTCTTCTGATACATCTCCGGATTTTCGCGAAGCTGTCTTGCCCGATAGGCAGATACGGTAACCAACGTATATTTTGAATTAATTTTTGTCATCAATGAATCAATTGACGGCTGTAACATAAGCATCACTCCTTAACCAGTTGTTTATAGATATTGATGAGGCGCTCTTTCTTACAATTTTCAGCAGTGACGATTGATTTGATTCGCTCTACCGCCAACTCTACCTCATCATTTTCCACTACGTAATCATATTTGTCCATTAACTCGATTTCTTCCCTGGCAACCGTCATACGGCTGTCGATCAGATCCTTCGACTCTGTTCCTCTGCTTTCGATTCTGCTGCGCAGTTCTTTCAGGCTTGGAGGCATCAGAAAGATAAAGACGCCTTCCGGAAATGTTTCTTTTACTTGCAGGGCCCCCTGCACTTCGATTTCCAGAATGACATCTCGCCCCGCCTGAATCGTATCCTCCACGAACTTTCTTGGGCTTCCATAATAATTATCAACATATTTCGCCCATTCTAAAAGTTCATTATTGGCAATCATGTTTTCAAATTCCTCTGTTGTTTTAAAAAAATAATTGACGCCTTCCTGTTCCCCGGTCCGCGGCTTTCTCGTCGTCGCCGATACCGAATATTCAATCTGCGTGTCGTGCCTGCGCAAAGCGGCGCATACCGTTCCTTTCCCGACACCGGAAGGACCGGAAAGAACGATCAACAATCCTTTTTCTCTTTTCATTTATACCTCCAGCTTTCCTTGTTCCTGTCTATTCGGCTATCGCCCATTGCCTGTTTCCAAAGGCAAGTTATCTTCAACAGCGTATTCCAAAAGGCAGGGAACGACCTTTTTTTCGACGATTGCCTCCTTCCTCGTCCAACCCTGATGCGAAACTAATGTTCCAATCAGTAAATGGCAGGGAAAGTAACCGTTTCATTTATTAGTTGAAATTTTTAATAGTTTATCATACATTGTCGCGCGCAACAATGCCACCGGTTGACCGATGGCATGACACACATTAACAGGATGCTCAAAAAGTCCGGGTCACAGCGCCCGCGAATCTCGTCGTTGCGTTGCCCCTCCGCTGCTCACGTACGTATAATGTACGCTCCGCTGCTCGAGCCTGCCGCGCCTCGACCTTCTTGTCGCTGTGATGTCCTCCTTTTGAACTCACACTTTTTAGAGGATGTTCAAAAAGTCCGGGATACATTGTTAATAAGCTACTCCTCCGACACATCGTCTTTATTACTAAACACTCTTTGCGCGACCGTCTCCGGCTGCACCGCACATAAAATAACGTGATCACTGTCCGCGATGATCACAGCTCGCGTTCTTCTTCCATATGTAGCATCGATGAGCATTTTTCTTTCCCTTGCTTCGGTGATGATCCGTTTAATCGGTGCCGACTCCGGGCTGACGATTGATATGATACGATTTGCCGAAACAATATTTCCAAATCCAATATTGATTAGTCGGATGTCCATTTACATTTCCCCTAACTATACAATAGTCTTATTTTAGTTTTATTCTATATTTTGTACTTGTTCACGAATTTTTTCTAATTCTGCTTTTATGTTTACGACAATTTGACTAATGGAAATATCATTTGCCTTTGAACCAATCGTATTTGTTTCTCTATTCATCTCCTGAACGAGAAAATCAAGTTTTCTCCCGACAACGTCATCCTGATCTAAAACCTGTCTGAACTGCAACAGGTGACTTTCCATTCGGGTAAGCTCCTCCTGAATATCAGCTTTGTCCGCAAAAACAGCCACTTCCGTCAATATTCTTGATTCATCAATATCCATCGTATCCGCGACAAATTCCTGCACTCTTTTCAGCAACCGCTCCCGGTACATTTTCTGAACAGTCGGTGCATGCTCCTTCAATTCCTGTACAAATTGGTTCATGCTGGAAAAGCGCCGCTGAAGATCTTGATAAAGAGCTGCGCCTTCCTTTCGCCGCATTTCCATCAACTGCACCGCTGCAGATTCCGTGGCGGAAACAACGAGATTTTCCATCGCCTCGGTAATTTCATCCGACTCTTGCACCATGACGACATCTTCATGCAGCAGCAGACGGTCTGCAGGAAACGTCTGTGAGGAATCCGTTTTCTCGGCCATTTCTTGAAATGTAAGCTCGTATTGACGAAGCAGTTCCCAATCAACCGCTAAGCTGCGCTTTGTCATTCCCTCCCCTTGGAAATGGATAAAAACATCCACTTTCCCGCGCCTGACATACGGGGAAATAATTTTTTTTAATCGCTCTTCCAAAAACATAAACTGACGGGGAATCCGAAAATTTATTTCGCAAAAACGGTGATTTACCGCCTTCATTTCCACTGTGATCTGGCTGCCGCCGGCTGCTTCTACCGCGCGACCGTATCCTGTCATACTCATTATCATTCGCTATCACATCCACATGTATATTCTAAACAATTTTTGATATGACAACAAGTATCTGCGTTAACTTTCGCAAGAAAAACCTTTTTAACTTTGATATAATAAACGATACCATACATATACTGCCCATTTGGAGGTGTTATCCATGTCATTTGATGGAATTATTACGCGCGCTGTTATCTATGACATTATACCTAAGATAAAAACAGGAAGAATTGTCAAAATACATCAGCCTTTTAAAACAGAACTGATTTTGACAATCCGGTGTCAAGGAAAAAACCAATCGCTGCTTTTATCCGCCAACCCTTCCTTTGCCAGACTGCACTTGACAACAGAAAGATACGACAACCCGCCGGAACCGCCGATGTTTTGCATGCTTTTGCGCAAACATCTGGAGGGAAGCATTTTGGAAAGCGTGGAACAAAAGGGACTCGAGCGCATCGTCGTTTTTTCCTTTAAGGGGCGGAATGAATTGGGCGATGTCTCTTATAAAAAGCTGATCGTTGAAATGATGGGACGGCACAGCAACATTCTGTTTGTCGATCAGACAGAGAACCGGATCATCGACAGTATCAAGCATGTGCCGCCATCGCTTTCCGCTTACCGGACGGTGCTGCCGGGGCAGCCGTATAAAGAGCCGCCGCATCAGGACAAAGCGAATCCATTGGAGGTGACGGAAGAAGATATCGTTCGGAAGCTGAATTTTTTCGAAGGGAAGCTTGACCAGCAAATGCTCGATCGTTTTACCGGACTATCGCCGCAAATCGTCAAGGAAATCATCCACCGTGCCAGCGTGGCAAATCAACAAACGCTTCCAACTGCATTCATGGCAACGCTGGCGCCGGTAAAAGCGCAAGATTATACTCCGCAGATAATTAATGCCGGGAACAAGGAGACGTTTACTGTTCTCGAATTGACCCACCTCCGTGGAGAAAAAAAATTGTTTGCCTCCGTGCATGACATGCTTGATCGCTATTATTACGGCAAAGCAGAGCGGGATCGCGTCAAACAACAGGCAAATGATTTGGAGAAATTTCTCAAAAACGAATATAACAAAAACAACAAGAAAGTAAAGAAGCTGGAAAAAACACTGACGGACGCGGATAAAGCCAATAAATTTCAGCGGCACGGCGAGCTGTTGACAGCCCATCTCCACCTTGTCAAATCAGGTGACAAGGCGGTTGCCGTAACAGACTATTATGACCCGGAACAACAGCAAATCACCATTCCGTTAGACCCTTTCAAATCGCCGTCGGAAAATGCCCAGGCATACTTCAGACGTTATCAAAAGCTGAAAAACTCCGTCGCTGTTGTCCAGGGACAGCTCGAAAAAACGAAGGAAGAAATCGGCTATTTAGAACAGCTCATCCAACAGGTGGAAGCCGCTTCACCGAAGGACATTGAAGAAATTCGGGAAGAACTGGCCGAAGAAGGTTATCTCAAAAAGCGAGCATCTAGTAGAAAGCAAAAAAAGAAAACGGAGAAGCCGCAGCCGGATGTTTATCTTTCATCGGAAGGCATCGAGATACTCGTTGGAAAAAACAACAAGCAAAATGAGTATTTAACAAACCGGCTGGCAAGAAACACTGACACATGGCTGCATACGAAGGATATTCCCGGCTCCCACGTCGTCGTTCGCAGCAACAGCTTCGGGCACACAACGTTGACGGAAGCCGCCAACCTGGCAGCATTTTTTAGCAAAAGCCGCCAGTCAAGTCAAGTTCCGGTGGACTACACCCTCATTCGGCACGTCAAAAAGCCGGGCGGCGCCAAGCCCGGCTACGTTATATACGAACAGCAGAACACCGTTTTCGTGACACCGGACGAAGATATCGTACGCGCGTTAAAAAGAAATACGAAGCAGACGAAACAAAGCAACGGAATTTGAAGGGGTGTCTCAAAAGGGAAAAAAACACCCTTTTGAGACACCCCCGAAGCAATGAGCCACACTTCACCGAGAAGCAACGAACTGTCTCATTGTGCCATCGCGCGCGATGGCACTTGGATCGACACCAGTGCAATACTAGCAGAGGAAGAGACAAGGACGGAGCCATTGCCCTGATATTTTTTTATAGTGTTTGTTCCAAAAGATCGGTTTTTATCTTTTTGAACAAGCACGAAGCAATGGGTGGAGCCGATGCATTCTTTTCAGGCCGGCTGTGAGTGGTTTTCTCGGAGCCAGGATGGCGACATTCCGCTGTTACTCACAGGACGTGAGTGGCACTTAAGCGGAATTGGGCGCATCGTGCGGAGCCATTGCCTTTTTGAACAGGCTCTTATCGTTTTGGCGTTTGACACAGGCGGGATTTTTCCCATTAACCTGCATTCAGCACTTTGAATTGCGCTTTTACGAGCGAGTAGTACTCGCCTTTTTGCTGCATTAATTCCTCATGGTTTCCTTGCTCGATAATATTGCCATGCTCCAGCACGAAAATATTGTCCGCCTCCCGGATCGTCGACAGACGGTGAGCAATCATAATCGCCGTGCGTCCTTTCAGCAGCCGCTTTAACGCCGCCTGGATGATTTGTTCCGTTTCCGTATCGATGGAAGCCGTTGCTTCATCGAGAATTAAAATTTGCGGATCAGCAAGCAAAGCTCGGGCAAAGGACAGCAATTGGCGCTCCCCAACAGAAAGGATGTTTCCTCTCTCTTCCACTTCGGTGAAGTACCCGTTTTTCAGCTGCCTGATAAACTTGTCAGCGCCGACGGTTTTTGCCGCTTCTATTACCTGCTCATCTGTGGCAGCCGGGTTGCCGAAGCGAATATTATCCATAATCGTACCGGAAAAAATAAACGTATCCTGGAGGACGATGCTCACTTTTTCCCGCAGGCTGTCCAGCGTAATATCCCGCAAATCAGTGCGGTCGATGGTAACGCGGCCATTCGTAGGGTCATAGAATCGCGTGATTAAGTTGACAATCGTCGTTTTTCCGCTTCCCGTATGTCCCACGAGAGCGATCGTCTGCCCCGCCCGGATCGTTAAATCGATTCCTTTTAACGCTTTCCGCTCTTTGTCATAAGCAAATTCCACATCTTCAAACTTAATTTCACCTTTTACCTGCTTTAATTTTTTCGCTTTGGCTTTTTCCGGAACGGATGGACGCTCATCCAAAAATTCAAAAATACGCTCCGATGACGCCATCCCCACCAGCAATTGGTTATATACTTGGCCTAAGCGGGAAATCGGCTCCCAGAACATTCCAATATAAAGGGCGAAGGAAAAGAATTCCCCGATGGTGAGCGAACCGGTCTGAATGAGATGGACACCGTACCATAGAAGGATCGCTGTTCCGATAGCACCGCTCATTTCTACAAACGGACGAAAGATCGCATTTTTTTGCGTTGCGTCTCGCCACGCTTCATAGTTTTCCCCGTTCATCTTTTTGAAAAAGCCGATATTTTCTTTCTCTTGCGTGTATGACTGGGTCACGCGAATTCCTTGAATGCTCTCATTTAAATGCGAATTGATCATCGATTGCTTCAGGCGGACAACCTGCCAGGAGCGGCGGATATTTCGGCGCAGCTTCGTCGAGATAAGAAACATCAGCGGCAGAACAATCATAATCGCCAACGTCAGCTGCGGGCTGATCATAAACAGCAGGAAGATAATCCCGAACAGCATGATCAAATCCATCAATAGATTAATAACCCCGTTTGTGAACAGGTCCTGCAAGGAATTGACATCATTTGTAATCCGCACCAGAATTGATCCGGCTGAGCGCTGGTCAAAAAAGCGGTGGGAAAGCCGCTGAATATGGTCAAACAAAGCCTTCCGCAAATCAAAAATGACAAGCTGCCCGACTTTATTCATATAAAAGATCCTGATGATGTTTCCGATCCAGGAAATTATATAAAGGCCAGCGAGAATAGCAACCATTATCCATAAGTAGTTTACATCCTTTTGTTCAATGATGTTGTCCAGCGCGTAGCTTCCGATAAGAACCGGGGCGATCAGCCTGACGGCAGTGGACAACATCATCCCGATAACAGCAATCGGTATCAACGTTTTTGTATAAGGCTTCATATATCCGAAAAGCCGTAGCATCTGCTTCCAGTTAAACGGTTTTTCGATTGCCTGGTCCGTCGAGTAATGGAACCTTTTCAACGTACGCTCGGCTGCATTTTTTTCCTCTTTCGTATGTTCGTTTTCCATTATTCTTCACCTCCTACCTTGCTTCTTGCAGGAACAGATTGCGGTCTTGAAATTGAATGTCATATATTCGGCGGTACGGACCATCCTGCTTAATTAATTGTTCGTGCACGCCTCGCTCCACAATCTCGCCATTATCGAGGACGATGATTTCATCTGCATGCATCAGGGAAGAAATCCGGTGAGCAATGATGAAGGTCGTCCTTCCTTTCATCACTTCCCTGAATGCCTCCTGAATCTTTGCTTCCGTCTCCATATCCACCGCACTGGTGGCATCGTCCAGGATGAGAATGCTCGGGTTTATACAAATGGCGCGGGCAATGGCGATCCGCTGCTTCTGACCGCCGGACAGCCCCATTCCCCGTTCGCCGAGAATCGTATCGTAGCCGTTCGGCAGCTCCATGATGAAATCATGTGCCTGCGCTCTTTTCGCCGCATCGACGATTTGCTCCATCGTTGCCCCCGGCGCGCCGTAGGAAACATTGTCTTTGATGGAGGACGAGAACAGGAAAGACTCTTGCAGCACAACGCCGATGTTATGCCGGACGGATTTTAATGTATAATCTTTTAGCGGATGACCGTCGATCAAAATTTCCCCCCGGCTCGGCTCGTAAAAACGAGAGATAAGCTGGGTGATCGATGTTTTCCCCGAACCGGTGGCACCGATCAAACCGATCGTTTTTCCCGGAGGGGCATCAAAGGAAATATTCTTAAGCGCAAGCTCCTCCTCGCTTTCATAACGGTGGGTAACGTTGTTAAATTGCACATGGCCTTTCAGACGATCTGCCTCAATCGCACCCGGAGCATCAAAAATATCTTCCTTTTCATCCAGCACTTGCAACAGCCGTTCCCCGGATGCCTTCGATTGCGAGAACATGTTGACGATAAAACCAAGGTTCATCAGCGGCCCGATAATGTACCAGACAAGGCTGAAAAACGCAACGAGCGCCCCAGGATTCAAGGTGCCTTCAATCACCTGCCAGCCGCCGTATCCGAGAAGGACGACGACACAGATGTGTCCGATGAGCTCCATGACCGGGAAATACTTTGCCCAAATGCCCGCCGTATTAATATATTGATGCTTGTAATCATTATTTTTTTCATCGAAACGGCCGATTTCATATGTTTCTTTCGATAACGACTTTACCGTGTTCATACCGCTGATATTTTCCTGCACCTTCGTTGTCATATCCGCAAACGAGCGGCGAATATTTTGGAACGCCGGGTGAACCTTTTTGTCAAAACGGTATACCGTAATCACAAGAAACGGCAGTGCCGCAAGCGTCAGCAGCGCCAGTGTATGGCTGTAATAAAACATAATTGCCGTGCTTAAACCGACGAGCATGAGCAAGTTGATTAACTGCGCACAGCCGAAAGACAAAAAGAAACGGAATCCCTCAACGTCCGCTGTCAAACGTGACATGAGGTCCCCCGTCCGCGCGTTGTCGTAATATCGAAACGGCAGAAACTGCAGCTTGCGATACAACGCATTACGCAATTCATAAACAGATCGGATGCCAAAGAGATCGCCTAAGTATTGATGATAATAGGCAGCTACCCCTTTTAACGCGGTTAGAAGCAAAAATCCGATCGCTACGTAAGGAACGAGGTGGTAGTTTTGCAGGATGATAATGTGGTCAATCGTCACCTGCAACAGCACCGGATAAACTACTGTAAACGCTGTTACAGCCAGCAACGTTAAAATGGAAATAATAAAATACCTTTTGTACGGCCAGTAAAATTCCTTCAAGCGTTTGAATGTATTCAATCGATACACCTCCCTATACATTTTACGATTGAACGCAAACTACCCTTGTTTTGTATCCGTGTTTCGGCAGCGCCGATGATACAAAAAAGGTAACATTACTAATATATCGGTTTCCGAAGTATTTATCTATCCGACTTATTCCTTCTATTTGTTCATATCCACCCATTTTTTCGTCATTAAGGAAGATTCATTGGAAAAATACTATGTTTACTTTTTTTTTCATTCGTTTATTGCCTTATGCTCTGTTCCTGAAAAATATTTTTCAGATTGTTCAAAAAGTAGAAAAACAAAAAAGGCGTCTCAAAAGGCAAGGTTGTTGTTTACCTTTTGAGACACCCGCGAATGCATGTCCTTCCTGCTTATCATGGACGATTCATTTCTATTCGCGTCCACCATCCGGCAGCTTTATTACTACATTTCGGGGCACGACAAACCCTTATTCAGCTGATTTGGAACCTGTTTGGAGCTGGAGATTCCGCTCCGCCTGACAGCCGTTGAGAAATCGCCTATCCTGTATGACGATTGCTCCACTCCTGCGGGTTTTCCCGCCATTTTTCCAGCAGCAGCCGATCTTCCTCAGAAATTACCCCCAATGCGACAGCTTCTTTCAGCAATTCGGTATACGTTGTCAGCGACAGCGACGGGATGCCGGACTGAGCAAACTGCGCCTTCCCTTGCGCCAGTTCATACGTGAAAATAGAAGCAACGGCAAGAACCTTTCCTCCCGCTTCCTGCACGGCTTTTGCCGCTTGGATCGAGGAGCCGCCGGTGGAGATGAGATCTTCAATGACGACGACGTTCTTCCCTGCTGTCAAAGCGCCTTCAATGAGATTCTCTTTGCCGTGCCCCTTTGCTTTGGAGCGCACATAAATCATCGGCAAGTCGAGGCGGTCGGCGACCCAGGCCGCGTGGGGAATCCCGGCGGTTGCTGTTCCGGCGATCACCTCTGCTTCAGGATAGTTCGCTTGAATCATGGCGACAAAGTGAGCAATGATTTCCTTTCGCACATCTGGAAAAGACATTGTCAGCCGATTGTCACAATAAATCGGGGACTTCATGCCGGAACTCCATGTAAACGGATCGTGCGGTCTCAAAGAGACTGCGCCGATGGATAACAAAGCTTCTGCGATCTTGTTTTTCTTCATCCTCTATTCCTCCACTCGGTTTCATAGGCTCTGTATGCTGCCAGCGGATCGGCGGCGCGGGTAATTCCCCGTCCGACAACGATGGCATCAGCTCCCAGCTTCGCAGCATCTGCCGGAGTGACAACACGATGCTGATCGTTGACCTCATCCTCCGCCATTCTAATCCCGGGTGTCACGGTAAAAAATTGACTGCCGATCGCTTCCCGGATGGCCGGCACCTCCTGCGCGGAACAAACAACTCCTGCGAGGCCGGCCGCCTTTACTTGCCCGCACAAATGAAGAACATGATCCATCAGGCTTCCAGCGATATACAGCTGCTCATTCATTGCTTTTTCCGTCATGCTCGTTAATTGTGTCACAGCTATGCAGGACGGAATCCCCCGGCCGGCTGGTGTCCCTTCATCAAGCCCTTCCTGCGCCGCTACCATCATCGCCGTGCCTCCCATCGCATGAACGTTGACGATATCCACTTCCAACGAAGCCAGCTGCTTCATTGCCCGCCGAACTGTCGTCGGAATATCGTGCAGCTTCAAGTCGAGAAAAAGATGATGGCCGGCTGCTTTTAAATCATGGATGAGCGGCACGCCTTCTTTGTAAAATAATTCCATACCCACTTTGACAAACAATGTCTCCCCGGAAAAATGACGCAGAAACCTTTCCGTATCCGCTTTTCCCGGAAAATCTAAGGCAATGATTAACGGGTTTGGCTGCATATTGAAACACTCCTTCCGATGATATCGCTGAGGGTGGCAATTCCGAGCTCGTCCATCCTCGCTTCCAGTTGGTCAATCAGCTTCGGACAAGCAAACGGGTCAATAAAATTAGCTGTACCGACGGCAACCGCGCTCGCGCCCGCCATCATCAATTCGAGAATATCGTCAACCTCGAATATCCCCCCCATGCCGATAATCGGGATGTCCACATGCTGCCTGACTTCATAAATCATGCGAACGGCCACCGGTTTGATTGCCGCGCCGGAAAGACCGCCTGTTCGATTGGCGAGCACCGGCAGGCTGGATTTCACATCGATTCTCATGCCGAGAAGTGTGTTGATCATGCTTAAGCCGTCGGCACCAGCTTGTTCCACCGCTTTGGCGATGGCCACGATATCGGTGACGTTCGGTGACAGCTTGACATACACCGGAACTTGCGAAACGGCTTTTACCAGCTCGGTGAGTCGCGCCGCCGTATCTGGATGTGTCCCGAAAGCAATCCCGCCCTCCTTGACATTCGGGCAGGAGATATTTAATTCAATCGCGCTGACATTCTTTACTTGCGAGACAGCTTTCGCTACTTCCCGGTAATCCTCCGGCTCGTTTCCGGCAATGTTGACGATAATCGGTACATCGTATTGTTCCAGCCACGGCAATTCATGGGCAAGGACATGCTGGAGCCCAGGATTTTGCAAGCCGATGGCATTCAGCATTCCCCCCGGAGTTTCCGCCACCCGGGGCGTCGGGTTGCCGCGCCTTTCTTCGATGGTCACCGCTTTGACACAGATTGCTCCGAGGCGGTTCAAATCATACAGCTTGGCATACTCCTGACCGAACCCGAAGCAGCCGGATGCCGGCATCACCGGATTTTTCATCGATAATCCAGGTAAGTTTACTTGCAACCGATTCATATCATCACCTCTCCTGCTCGGAAAACAGGGCCGTCGCTGCAAATTTTCCGATATTTTTTCCCTGACTGTGAATCCGGCACCGTCAAATCACAGACGCACGCCAGACAGGCTCCGATGCCGCAGCCCATCCGCTCTTCCAAGGAAATGTAACCTGGTGATAACGCGGCTGTTTCCACCGCCTGCAGCATCGGCTTCGGACCGCATGTGTAAAATAAATCATATGCATTTTCAGGCAGTTGGCGGAAGGCGTCGGTAACGTAGCCTTTGAGTCCCTTTGTTCCATCCTCGGTGGTAATCACCGTCTCGCCAAGCGCTGTAAATTCTTTTTCAAGAAACACATCCGCTGCTGTCCGAAAGCCAAGGATGGTCATGACGTTGACGTCACGGTTTACAAGCTGCTTTGCCAGATAATAGAGCGGAGGGATGCCGACTCCGCCGCCGATTAACACCGCAGTCTGCTTTTCCTTCAGTACTTCCGCGGGAAACCCCTTGCCGAGGGGGCCGAAGACGTTGACAGCATCCCCAGGTCGCTTTTCTGTCAAACGCTTCGTCCCCTTTCCTTCCACGCGATAGATCAGCGTCAGTTCCCTGTTTTCCACATCAACATCGCAGATGCTTAACGGACGCCTTAATGTCGGATTGATCCCCTGTTCCACTTGAACGTGAACAAACTGACCCGGTATTTTCATCTCCCCTGCGCAGTCCCCTGACAATCGCAGCCGAAAAATACTGGGGGCGATTTCCTCCTGGGCGACAACCTGCATATTTTCCACGATCATACTGTTTGCCCCTTTTTCACTTTATTGGTTTGCCCCATCGCCTCCGCAGTGAAAGTGATTAATTCCAGCACTTCCAGCAACGCTTCGGCAGTATCCATCGACGTCAGACAAACAATGCCGTGCTCCACTGCCTCTCTGCGGATGCGGAAGCCGTCGCGGGCCGGCTGCTTCCCTTTTGTCAGCGTGTTGATGATAAACTGAGCCTGGCCGCGCTCAATGACATCCAGCATGTTCGGCGACTCGCCGCCGATTTTGGAAACGGTTGTCACCGGAATATTTTCCTCCTGAATCCGGCTCGCCGTCCCTTCCGTAGCCAGCAGATGATAACCGATGCGATGGAAGCGTCTTGCCAAATCCATCGCTTCTTCTTTATCTTTGTCCGCCATTGTGAAAAGCACCGTCCCGTGTGCCGGAATGTTCATCCCGGATGCTATCAGCCCTTTATAAAGCGCCTTTTCGAACGAATAATCCCGGCCCATTACTTCCCCCGTCGACTTCATTTCCGGTCCGAGTGTAATATCGACGCTCCGTAATTTCGCAAACGAGAACACCGGCACTTTGACAGAAACAATTTCCGGCTCCGGGAGGCACCCGGTCTCGAAGCCCTGTTCTGCAAGGGATTGCCCTAAAATTGCCTTCGTAGCCACGTTCGCCATGTTGACGCCGGTGATTTTGCTTAAAAACGGCGCGGTACGGCTCGACCTTGGATTCACCTCAAGCACGTAGATATCATCGCGATACACCACAAACTGAATGTTCAGCAAGCCGATAATTTGAAACCCTCTTGCCAAGCGCACGGTGTAATCGATAATTTTTTGCTTCAGCTCGCCTTCAATCGTTTGCGGCGGATAAACGGCAATAGAATCACCTGAATGGACGCCTGCTCTTTCAATATGCTCCATAATTCCCGGGATGACCACCGTCTCCCCGTCGGAAATCGCATCGACTTCGATTTCCTTTCCAAGTAAATAGCGGTCGATCAATACTGGGTGCTTTTCATTGACCTTTACTGCCCGTTCCATATATTTCAGTAAATCCTGCTCATTGTAAACAATCTCCATCGCCCGGCCGCCGAGAACATATGATGGGCGCACAAGCACCGGGTAGCCGATGCCGTTGGCTATGGCGACAGCTTCTGTGACAGAAGTTGCTGTCTTGCCTTCCGGCTGTGGAATATCAAGCTTCTCCAGCATTTGCTCAAACTTGTCCCTGTCTTCGGCCCGATCCATGTTCTCAAGCGTGGTTCCTAAAATCCGGACACCCTTTTCTTCCAAATCCGCCGCTAAATTCAGCGCTGTCTGCCCGCCGAATTGGACAATGACTCCTTCGGGATTTTCCTGCTCAATGACATGCATCACATCTTCTGGTGTCAACGGTTCAAAGTACAGCTTATCAGAAATTTGGAAGTCTGTTGACACAGTTTCCGGGTTGTTATTGATAATGATTGCTTCATAGCCTGCTTCACGAATCGCCTTGACGGTGTGAACCGTCGCGTAGTCGAACTCGATTCCCTGGCCAATCCGGATCGGGCCGGAGCCGAGGACGAGGACGGATGGACGTTCCGTCTGCCGGGATTCATTTTCTTCTTCATACGTACCGTAATAATACGGCGTTTCCGAAGCGAATTCCGCTGCGCATGTATCCACCATTTTATAAGCCGGCACGATGCTGTGCTGCTTTCGGAAATGCTCCACCTCCGTTGCCGTCGAACACAGCAGCCGGGCGATTTCGATATCGGAAAAACCGAATTGTTTCGCTTTCTTCATCGTTTGTACATCCCACGGTTTGGCTGCGATTTCCTTTTCCAGCCGCACGATCCGCTGAATCTGATACAAGAAGAACGGATCGATTTTTGTCATCGAATGAAGCTCATCGATATCGTAACCGAATCGCAAAGCTTCGGCGACGAGAATCAAGCGTTCATCATCCGCGAACACAAGCCGCTTCCGCAGCTCTTCATGAGAAATGTCCGGCTGTTTTTCAAAGCGCAGGTGATGCAGGCCCACTTCCGTCGAGCGCACAGCCTTCAGCAGTGATTCGGGAAGCGTGCGTCCGATCGCCATCACTTCACCGGTAGCTTTCATTTGCGTTCCGAGCTTCCGGTTTGCCGAATCGAATTTATCGAACGGCCAGCGCGGAATTTTCGTTACCACATAATCTAATGCCGGTTCAAAGCTCGCGTACGTCGTCAGGGTTATCGGGTTTTTACATTCATCCAGCTGATAGCCGACGGCGATCTTTGCCGACAGCTTTGCGATCGGGTATCCCGTTGCTTTCGACGCCAGGGCTGAGGAACGGCTGACGCGCGGGTTCACCTCGATGATGTAGTAATTTTCGCTGTTCGGGTCAAGGGCAAACTGGACGTTGCAGCCCCCCTCGATGCCGAGAGCGCGGATGATTTTCAACGACGAATTCCTTAAGATCTGGTACTCCCGGTCCGTCAGTGTCTGGCTCGGGGCAACGACGATGGAATCCCCGGTATGAATCCCCACCGGATCAATGTTTTCCATGTTACAGACGACGATGGCCTGATCGTTTTTATCCCGCATAACCTCGTATTCGATCTCTTTGAATCCGGCGATGCTCTTCTCGATTAAGCATTGATGAACCGGGCTGTGTCCGAGGCCGCTGGCAATCGTTTCTTTTAATTCTTCCTCATTGTATACAAGCCCGCCGCCGGTGCCGCCGAGCGTGTATGCCGGACGGACAATCACCGGGTAACCGATCGCTTCCACGAACTGCTTTGCTTCCTCAAGTGAATGAACAATGTCGCTTGGCGGAACGGGTTCCTTCAGCTCATTCATCAGCGCACGGAATTTTTCCCGATCCTCAGCCTGCTGAATGGCTCCCAGCTTTGTGCCAAGCAGCTCCACCCCATAGTCATCAAGGATGCCCGATTCAGACAATTCCACCGCCAGATTCAGCCCGGTCTGTCCCCCTAAGGTTGCCAAAATGCCGTCCGGTTGCTCCTTGCGAATGACGCGGCTGACAAACTCCAAAGTAAGGGGTTCGATATAAATCCGGTCGGCAACCGATTCATCCGTCATGATCGTCGCCGGATTGGAATTGATCAAGATAACTTCGTAGCCTTCCTCCATTAATGCCTGGCATGCCTGTGTTCCGGCATAATCAAATTCTGCTGCCTGTCCAATGATGATCGGTCCGGAGCCGATGACAAGGATTTTGTTGATGTCGTTTCGTTTAGGCATTGGTAGTCCCCTTTCTCAGTGCTTGTTCTTGCAGCAACTGCTTAAACTCCTGAAATAAATCTTTCGCATCCTCCGGTCCCGGCGATGCTTCCGGATGATACTGCACGCTGAACGCCGGAGCATACTTGTGGCGAATGCCTTCTACGGAACCGTCGTTGACATTGATATGGGTCACTTCCAGATCGGTATTGCTCAAGCTGTCTGCCTGGACAGTATACCCGTGGTTTTGCGATGTCAACGCGATCTGTCCGGTACGGATATTCTTCACTGGATGGTTGCTGCCGCGATGACCGAACTTCATTTTTTCCGTTTTTCCGCCGCAGGCCAGGGCAAGCAATTGATGCCCGAGACAGATTCCGAAAACAGGGATATCGCCGATGATGCTCGTCAATGCGGCAATGGCTTCCGGCACGGATGTTGGATCTCCCGGTCCATTGCTGAGGACAACGCCGTCGGGCTTTAATGCGCGTATTTCGCTTGCCGTCGTGTTATATGGCACAACGATGACCTCATATCCTTCTCTCACCAAATCTTTAACAATCCCTTTTTTGACGCCAAAATCAAGGAGGACAATTCGCTCTTTGCTGCCGGGGTTGATAAAACGGTTTTTCGTTGACACGCGGGCCACCTGATCAACCGGCAAATTTGTACGCTTTAATTCTTCGACGACTTCTGAAACATCCACGTCGGGAGAGCAAATTCTCCCTTTTAATGTGCCGGTGGTGCGAATCATTCTTGTAAGCTTGCGGGTGTCAATCCCTTGAATGCCCGGAATATCATGGTGCTTCAGCCACTCATCAAGGGACAGATTCGCGCGGAAATGGCTCGGATACGCTGCGGCTTCCTTGACAATCATGCCGTGGATGCTCGGTTCAATGCTTTCAAAATCATCGCGGTTGATCCCGTAGTTCCCAATGAGCGGATAGGTCATCGTTACGATTTGCCCGCAATACGACGGGTCGGACATGATTTCCTGATAGCCGGTCATTCCTGTGTTGAAAACAACCTCTCCCGTCCTTTCCCGCTCGCTGCCGATGGCATCCCCTTTGAACAATTCCCCGTTTTCCAAAATCAAGTACCGTCTCATCAATTGATCTCCTCCATTTTCCAAGCTGTTTTTCCCGCCGTCACAGTCTGAACCGGCCAACCGGTCAAGACCTCATTGGCAAATGGCGTGTTTTTTCCTTTGGATAAAAAGGTATTGACATCCACTCGATTCACCATATCTAAATCGATGATTGTAAAATCAGCTGCCCTTCCTTCATCAAGCCGGCCGTACGGCAACCCGAACACCTCCGCCGGCATTACTGTCAGCCACTGGAGCAATTCATGCAGCTGACAGAAGCCTGTTTTTACAAGCTTCGTATAAAGAAGCGGAAAGGCGGTTTCCAGACCGACAATGCCGAACGGCGCCGCTTCCATGCCCGCCGCTTTTTCCTCTGCCGTATGCGGGGCGTGATCGGTGGCGATAAAATCAATCGTTCCGTCCTTCAGGCCATCGAGCAATGCCTGGCGGTCTTCCCGTCCCCGCAAAGGGGGATTCATTTTATAATTCGTGTCATCTCTTTCCGGGATATCTTCATCGCACAAAATCAAGTGATGAGGTGTCACTTCCGCGGTCACGCGGATTCCCGCCCGCTTCGCATCTCGGATCACTCGAACAGATTCCTTCGTGCTGACGTGGCATACATGATAATGGGCACCGGTTGCCTCCGCCAGCAGGATGTCCCGGGCAATATGAACCGATTCGGCAACAGATAATATTCCGGGCACACCGTAACGCTCGGAAAAGCTCCCTTGGTGAACCGCTCCGCCGTAAAGAAGGCTGTTGTCTTCACAGTGGGCGACAATCGCTTTGTTGAGCTTGGCTGCCTGCTTCATCGCTTCATACATTTTTCCGGCCTCCTGCACGCCGACGCCGTCATCGGTAAAAGCAAACGCCCCTGCTTCCGCCAGCTTTTCCATATCCGTCAGCTCCTTACCGGCTTGACGTATGGTGATGGATGCATATGGCAGTACCCGGACATGCCCCTTTTCCTTCATGGCAGCGGCAATCGCAGTAAAATGCTCCACGGTGTCCGGTACCGGGCGGGTATTGGGCATGGCGCAAACCGTTGTAAAGCCTCCCCTTGCGGCTGCGACCGTGCCGGTTTCAATCGTTTCCTTTTTCTCGCCTCCCGGCTCGCGCAAATGAACGTGGATATCGACAAACCCCGGAGAGATCAAGCGGTGCCCGACATCGCTGACGTGATCGTATTGTGCTTCATCGACGCTGCCCCAGTTCTTGTGAATAGCAACAATCTTACCTGTTTCGGTATTGACGTGAAGATGAATTTCCTCTTTTTCTCCTGCTTCATTCACCCGGAATCCGTTTTTATATAACACGTTCATATGTCATTTCCTCCTTTATATTCAACACATGCGCCAGTACTGCTTTTCGTACGAGAACGCCGTTTTTCATTTGTTTAAAAATTCTTGACCGCGGACATTCCACCAGTTCACTCGCCAGTTCGACATCCCGGTTCACCGGTGCCGGATGAAGAATCACAGCATCCCGCTTCATCCGTTTTTCTCGTTCCAACGTCAGGCCGAATTGCTGGTGGTATGCTTCCTTCTGCCAGATAACGGTGCCGTCATGGCGTTCCGTCTGAATGCGCAGCATCATCATGACGTCGGCGGCTTCCACGGCCTCATCGATGGAAACAACATCACCTTGTGTGATATCTTCATCCATCCATGCCTGCGGTCCGGAAAAGGACACCTTTGCTCCCAGCTTCCGCAGAATATTGGCGTTTGTTCTTGCCACGCGGCTGTGACGAATGTCCCCGCAAATGACGACGTGAATTCCTTGAAAGATGAGAAATTCCTGTTGGATTGTCAGCAAATCGAGGAGGGACTGTGTCGGATGATCGCCGGCGCCGTCGCCGGCATTGACGACCGGTATCGAAATTCCTTCCAGCTCTTCGTAATATGCCTGCTGCGGATGACGGATGACAACGGCTTGACACCCGATCATTTCCAACGTTTTCACCGTATCGTACAAGGTTTCCCCTTTTTGGACACTGGAAGAGCCAACATCAAAATGCAAGGTGTGCAGTCCAAGCTCTTTTTCAGCCATTTCAAAGCTGCACTTCGTTCGCGTGCTCGGTTCGAAAAATAAGTTGGCTACCGTAAGACAGCAAGGTGATTTCGCCGTTCGATACTTCTCCAACCGATTGGCATGGTTTAAGATGTTTTCGATCTGTTCCAAAGACAAATCGTCCAATGTTCTTAATTGCTTCATTTTACCCACTCCTCATCTGATTTTTCCTTCAAAGAACTGTCAGAAGTCTCCGGCTCATCTTTGCTCCAAAAGATCACTTTTTGAACAAATTCTATAAAAAGAGCACCCTCTTTCCGGAGGGTGCCCATAAAAACCGATCAATCTGCTACGATTTGATCAGTACGGGCAGCAGCATCACAAGGAGATCAAGATCTCCCTTTTCACGCTGCCCTTGAGTCACCCTTCCAAATCTCTCCGGACCTGGTTAAAGGATGAAGCTTATTCACGATGTTCGTCCGTATTTTCATCTAATTCCTGAAAAACATCCTCTGTATTTTTTATTACCGGTCTGCCCGGCAGAATCAAGTTCAAGATAACACCGATAATTGCCGCAAGCGCCATTCCGGCAATTTGAATTTCTTCCGTTACTTGAATAAAGGCACCGCCGATACCGATGACCAAAATGACGGACGAGATAATCAAATTCCGTTTTTCGCCGATGTTTACGCGGTTATCGATCAACATCCGCAAGCCGCTGGAGGCGATGATACCGAACAGCAAAATCGACACGCCGCCCATTACTGCCGTAGGAATCGATTGAATCAGCGCCGCGACCTTTCCGCTGAAGCCGAACAGGATCGCCATCACCGCCGCGCCGCCGATGACAAAGACGCTGAATACCCGCGTCAGTGCGACAACACCAATGTTTTCTCCATATGTGGTGTTCGGTGGTCCGCCGAGAAACGAGCTGATGATAGTGGCAACGCCGTCTCCAAGAATCGAGCGATGCAAACCAGGTTTTTCGACAAAGTTTTTTCCGACAACCTTGCTCAATACCATTTGGTCACCGATATGCTCGGAAAGGGTAACAAGGGCAATCGGAACCATGATAAAAATGATTGACCAGGAAAAAACCGGTGTGAACGTGACGAATGGAATGTAAAACTCTGGCACGGCAAACAGTTTCGCTTCGCGAACCGGTGTCAGATCAATAATGCCGAAAAAGTAAGCTGCTGTATATCCGCCGACGATCCCGATTAAGATCGGGATCAGTCCGAAAAATCCGCGGAAAAAGATCGATGCGATAATCGTAATAAATAACGTGATTAATGCGACGGTCATCAGCGTACCGTCATATATATCCGTATCGGGAATGTACATCGCCATATTAATCGCCGTTCCGGCAAGCCCGAGGCCAATGACCATAATGACGGGGCCGACAACGATGGGCGGCAGGATGTTCATCAGCCAGCGGACGCCGCTCGTCTTGATGAACAAGGCAACCAGCCCGTAAACCACCCCGGCGGTAAAGCTCCCGACAAGCATGCCTTCCACCCCGCCGATGGTAATCGCCGACGTCATTGGAATGATGAAGGCAAAGGAAGATCCTAAGTATGCCGGAATCCGTCCTTTTGTAATAAGCAAATAGGCAAGCGTTCCGAGGCCGCTTGAAACAAGCGCCACCGCCGGGCTGATTCCGACAAGATACGGTACTAAAATCGTTGCGCCGAACATGGCAAATAAGTGCTGAATGCTGAGTGCCAGCCATTTATCAAACCGCGGCACTTCCTGAATTCCGATTGTTTGCTGCTGTTTCATTCTTGATTTCCTCCTCCAATGGTTGCATCTCCAAACAAAAAACCTCTTTGCTGTACAAAGAGGTACGGTCACCGCCCTGCTCGCCGTTAATGTTCGCCAGGCAGGAGAGGAGTATACCCCTTGTCAGTCTCTCTGGACTGGTTTAAAGGGAGGTTTTTTGTTTAATGACTACTTCATCTGTTTCGTCTACTTCTTTCAGCTTCACTTCAACGACTTCCGATTTGGATGTCGGGACATTTTTGCCGATAAAATCAGGGCGAATCGGCAGTTCCCGATGACCGCGGTCAATGAGGACCGCCAGCTGTATTTGAGAAGGACGTCCCAAATCGATTAACGCGTCCAGCGCCGCCCGAACCGTTCTTCCGGTGTATAAAACATCGTCTGTAAGAATCACTTTTTTGCCTGAAATGCTGCCGGTAATATTGGCTCCTTTAATTTCCGGCTCTTCATCCAACGTTTTCGTTGACAGATCATCCCGGTACAACGTGATGTCAATCTCACCGACATTGATTTTTTTGCCTTCTATTTCTTCAACGCGCTGCGCGAGGCGCTTCGCCAAATAGATTCCTCTCGTCTTGATTCCGACGAGAATACAGTCATCAATCCCTTTGTTTCTTTCGATAATTTCGTGGGCAATTCGGGTAAGAGCGCGTCGAATCGCCTGTTCATCCAAAATGGCTTTATTCATTTTCGGTCCCCCTCCTTGCTTCCTTCGGCTGTTCCGGAAGTTCCGGGACACCCGTTCTTTGGTTGAAAACACCCATTGAAGTGTGCAGAAGTTACCTTTCGCTTATTCATGCAAAAACCCCCGCTCACCGCGATGTGAGAGGGGGTGGTGGTTAACCGTCGTGTCTCTGAGACCCGGTGCTGCGCACCAGCTTTCCTCAGGGCAGGCTACCTTTCTTCCACTGAAGCCTGCTTTCCCTTCTCAGCCTCACGGGACTGATGTTAAAGAGCGTGTTCAAAAAGGCAATGATTCCGCTCGATGCGCCGGCTACGAGAAAACCACTCATATCCGGCTGGAAAAGAACGCATCGGCTCCACTCATTGCTTCGTGTATGTTCAAAAAGATAAAAAGCGATCTTTTTGAACATACACCTGTAATGATTTCTTATGTCATTATGGCACTGTTGTCGGAGTTTGTCAACGATCAATTTTACGCAATTCTTCCACGCATTTTTCCATATCAGCGGGCGGCGGTGCAGTAAAAGTCATGCTGTCCGCCGTATCGGGATGAACGAAACCTAACAGCTCCGCATGCAACGCCTGACCGTCAATCGGAAATGCCTGCTTATTCCGCGGACCATATTTCGGATCGCCGATAATCGGAAAGCCGATATACTTCATATGAACGCGAATTTGATGCGTTCGGCCGGTCTCCAGTTCACAGGAAACAACAGTATGGTTATTGAAGCGCTCCAGCACTTGAAAATGCGTCACCGCGTCCTTACTGTTTTTGTCAGTCACTACCATCCGCTGTCGGTCTTCCGGATCCCTGCCGATCGGCGCCTCTATCGTTCCTTTATCGTGGGGAATGACACCGGCAACGATAGCGATATATCGTCGTTTTGTCTGTTTATTTTTTAGTTGCTCCACAAGGGATTCATGAGCTCTGTCATTTTTGGCCACCATCAGCAGTCCCGATGTATCTTTATCGATCCGATGAACGATTCCGGGCCGCATGACACCGTTGATGCCGGACAAATCCTGGCAATGGTACAGCAGCCCGTTTACAAGTGTACCCGAATAGTTGCCCGGCGCAGGGTGAACGACCATTCCTCTCGGTTTGTTGACAACAAGAACGTCTCCATCCTCATAAACGATGTTGAGATGCAGGTTTTCCGCTTTGATATCCAAAGGGACAGGGTCCGGTTCATTGATCACGATGCTGTCCCCGGCGCTCACTTTGTAGTTGCTCTTGACAGCCGCTCCGTTGACAGTAATATGGCCGTCTTTAATCCATTGCTGAACAAGCGTCCGCGACCATTTGGAAAACCGGTCTGTGATCAGCTTATCTATTCGTATTCCGCTATTTTCTGCAGCGATCTCATGCTTCTCCATTTACGACTTCCTTTGCTTTTTTTCTTCTGCAAACACATGAATAATAATCAACCCGACTCCTACAACCAGAGCTGAATCGGCAACGTTGAAGATCGGGAAATTATATGAAAAGATATAGGCGTCAAAAAAATCGACTACCAGTCCGTCCCGAAACAGCCGATCGATGAAATTGCCGATCGCACCGCCTAAAACAAGGCCGAGGGCAACGCCAAACAAGCGGTGACCTTTCGCTTGCGTTTTTATGTAATATACAATGATACCGATAACAGCAACCGTCGCAATGACAAACAGCCACATTTGTCCCTCCAGTATCCCGAAAGCTGCACCCGGATTGCGATGGGATGTCAGGTAAAAGACATTGTCAATGATCGGGATGCTTTCTCTTAATTCCATATGATTGACTACAAGCCATTTTGACCATTGATCGATGATGATGATGACTAATGCGATGACATAATAAGCCACGAATTTTCCCCCATTCAAAAACTTGTTTCCTTCTGAATTTTAGCATAGCGCATGATGACAAACAAATACTTTCTTGCTTTCCGGGCTTTTTCAAGGATAACAGGCGCTTGCTTTCAGGGGGAAGGAGTTGTATTTACATCAATGCAGCGGACGGCAATGAGTAGTCCGGAAAAATGAGCGGCCATTGCTCAATGGGGATGCTTCGGGCTGATGTAAAGACCTTCTCCATCCTTCCAGTCGGCGAAAAAAATTTTATCCGCCTCTTTCAGTTGATAGCCTTTTGCCAAAAGCTGGGCTTCCAGCCATTGCTTATCAAAGCCTTTGGCTTGCAAATTTTCCCACACCACTTTTCCATCCATAATGAGTGTGACCGGCACGTTAACCGGCTCCGGAGGGAGATGCAAATCGTTTTTATTCGGAGTATCGTAAAGTGATTTTTTTAGTGTGCTTATCGATCCGTTGGGCTCGAGAATGGCATACTCCACTTCCCTGGGAGTATAAATATCATTCTGCCTGAGCAGAGATTGAAATTGCTGAATGTCCAGTTTATTTTTTCGCAGTTCCTTCCGGTCAATCCTTCCATTGCGGATGATAATCGAAGGATTTCCGACCAGAAAGCTTGTCGTTTGCTTCCATTTTAAAGGAAGGAGCTGCACAAGCAGCGATAATCCCACCCACAGCGTAATCGCAGCCGATATATAAACCATGGTGACTTTATCTTCATAAATGCCGTTGCCGATAATTTCCCCCAGTACTAAAGAAGAAATAAAATGAAAAGGTGTCAGCTGATTGATTTGTGTTTTTCCCAGCAATTTTGTCACAAGCAGCAATATGACAAAGCCTAAGGATACTTTTATCATGACGTCCATTAGCGAGACATCTGTAAAAAAAGAAAGCAAACTTCACCGCCTCCATTGTTTTCTGCCAGCTTTCGTCTATCATCCAAAGCGATGTTGTTCTGTGTCGTCACCCCTCATTAGGTTTTCCAATGTCAACCATAATATTCCTGACACGATTTCCTTGTTGTCGCTTGAAGAAAGCAGATGAAGCGGTTTCTCTCAGTCAATAGGAAACTGCTGATTGTAAAAAAACTGCCAGGAAGCGAATTTTCCTGGCAGTTTTCGTTCTTTTAAAATAGGACGTTTAGATAATTTTGTTTGGAAAAGACGCTTATTGATAATGATTGACAACGATATCGGTGCAGCTGTCACAGAGATGCGGATGCTGTGGATTTTTCCCAAGGGACGTTGAAACAACCCAGCAGCGCTCACATTTTTCCCCTTCCGCCTGGACGACATTCACGGTCAATAACTCATACGCTTTTGCTTCTTCGGGAGCATCAGCTTTGGCGGAAACGACGGCTTGCGACGCGATGAACAGCTTGTTCAAACCGGAAATTCCTTCCAGTAGTTGTTTGTCACTTTCCTCCGCATAAATATGGACGGAAGCTTCCAGGCTCTTTTTGATTCCTCTTTCGTTGCGAGCTTCCTCCAATGCTTTCAAAACATCGTCGCGAAGATTCATAAACCGATCCCATTTGCTCACGAGATCCTCCTCATCAGCGAAGGCTTTCGGCTCGGGAATATCCGTTAATTGAACACTTGTTTCGTTCACTCCCGGAATGTGCGCCCACACCTCATCCGCCGTGTGGGAAAGAATTGGCGACAGTAGCTTGGTCAAAGTGACAAGTGTCTGGTACATCACCGTCTGTATGCCGCGGCGATCCGGATGATCCGCGTACTGAATATACAGTGTATCCTTTGCAATATCCATGTAAAAGGCGCTTAAGTCAATCGTGCAGAAATTATGCACTTTGTTATAAACGGACGCAAATTGATATTCTTCATATCCTTTTTTCGCCTCTGCCACAAGCTTGTTCAGTTTGACAAGCATATACCGATCCAACTCGCTCAATTTATCATATGAAACCTGATTATTCTCAGGATCGAAATCAGCTAGATTACCGAGCATAAACCGAAAAGTATTTCTTATTTTCCGGTAAACTTCTGTCACTTGTTTTAAAATGCTGTCGGAAACGCGGACATCTGCCTGATAGTCCACAGACGACACCCACAGTCGGAGAATGTCGGCGCCAAGCTGTCTCATCACTTTGTCCGGAATGACGACATTGCCGATCGACTTGCTCATTTTTCTGCCTTCTCCATCCAAGGTAAAGCCGTGACTAAGCACCGTTTTGTATGGTGCCTTTCCAGTGACAGCAACCGCGGTGGATAAGGAAGAATTGAACCATCCTCTGTATTGATCGGAGCCTTCCAGGTACATGTCTGCCGGACGCTGCAGATCATCCCTTTCCGTCAGCACCGCCTGGTGAGACGATCCGGAATCAAACCAGACGTCCATAATATCCATTTCTTTCGTAAATTTCCCGTTCGGGCTGCTCGCTGAAACAAATCCTTCAGGAAGAAGATCTTTCGCCTCCCATTCAAACCAAATGTTGGAACCGTGCTTACGGAACAACGCGGAGACGTGGTCAATCGTTTCATCCGTAATGATCGGTTCGCCGTCTTCTCCATAAAACACCGGAATTGGAACACCCCAGGCGCGCTGGCGGGAAATGCACCAGTCGCCGCGGTCTCTAACCATGTTATACAGCCGCGTTTCTCCCCAATGCGGCACCCAGTTTACTTCTTTGATCTCACGGAGGAGATCTTCCCGGAAATCTTTAATCGACGCAAACCACTGAGGTGTCGCACGATAAATAACAGGCTTCTTCGTCCGCCAATCGTGGGCGTAGGAGTGGGTGATGAACGTCAGATGAAGCAGCGCACCTGCTTCTTTTAATTTCTCGGTGATCGGCTTGTTGGCTTCATCATAGAAAAGCCCTTCAAACATCGGTGCTTCGGCGGTCAAATAGCCTCTGTCGTCCACCGGCGTCAGGACATCCAAGCCGTATTTTTGCCCGACAATATAGTCGTCTTCCCCGTGGCCGGGAGCCGTGTGTACACAACCGGTACCGGCGTCCAGCGTCACATGTTCTCCGAGAATCACTAACGACTCACGATCGTATAGCGGATGCTTGGCAATGGTGTATTCCAGTTCCTGTCCTTTTACCGTTTTAGTAATTTCATAGTCCTTCCAGCCCAGTTCAGACTCCAATTGCTCCAGAAGCCCTTTGGCAACGATATATTTTTCGCCGTTGGCAACGACGACGACATACTCCAATTCCGGATGCAGACTAATCGCTAAGTTGGCCGGAATTGTCCACGGAGTGGTTGTCCAAATCAGATATTTTTCATCGCCGTCCAGTACATTCTTGCCCTCCACTACCTCGAAGGCAACATAGATAGAAGGTGAGCGTTTATCGTGATACTCGATTTCCGCTTCTGCGAGTGCCGATTCGGATGACGGTGACCAGTAAACAGGCTTTTTCCCTTTGTAAATATAGCCTTTTTTCGCCATCTCGCCGAAAACTTTTATTTGCTGCGCTTCGTACTCCGGATGCAATGTTACATACGGATTATCCCAATCGCCGCGGACGCCCAGGCGCTTAAACTGCGCACGCTGGTTGTCGATTTGTTGATAGGCGTATTCTTCGCATTTTTTGCGAAACTCGGCGACGCTCAGCTTTTTGCGATCCACTTTTCCCTTTTTGGTCAGAGCTGTTTCAATCGGCAAGCCGTGCGTGTCCCAGCCAGGAACATACGGAGCGTGATATCCTGACATCGATTTATAGCGGACGATGATATCCTTGATAATTTTATTTAGTGCATGCCCCATATGAATGTCACCGTTCGCGTATGGTGGTCCGTCATGAAGGACAAACAGCGGTCTGCCTTCCGTACGTTTCTGCACCTGTTCGTACATTTTTGATTCTTCCCATTGCTTTTGTATTTGCGGTTCCCGCTGCGGTAAATTACCGCGCATCGGAAATTCTGTTTTTGGCATGAGCAATGTATCTTTATAATCCATTCATTCCGCCTCCCGTTTTTTCATTCAGAAATTATTTTCGTGTGATCACTAATGAAATGAAGCCAGTTTTTAAACAGACCTTATAGAGCGTGTTCAAAAAGGCAATGGTTCCGCTCGATGCGCCCAATTCCGCTGTTACTCACGTCCTGTGAGTAACAGCGGAATGTCGTCATCCTGACTCTGAGAAAACCACTCACAGTCGGCCTGAAATGAATGCATCGGCTTCACTCATTGTCTCTTCCTCTGCAAGCATAGCTTCGACGAATATCCAAGTGCCATCGCACGCGATGGCACGATGAGACAGCTCGTAGCTTCTCAGTGAAGTACAGCTCATTGCTTCGTATTTGTTCAAAAAGATAAAAAACGATCTTTTGAACAAATACTTATACACATAAAAAAACCTCCTCATCCTGTAAGGGACGAGAAGGAAAACCCGCGGTACCACCCTCATAAACAAAAACGGATGTCACTCGCTTCTGTTCACTCAGAATTGTTAACGGCAATTCGCCGGTACAGCCTACTGGGAAAAATTCTGTTCAGTGCACTACTCAAGGGTGATATTCCACTTGCAACCGGTGCCAGGCTTTCACCAATCCCTGACTCGCTTTAAACGGTATCTGCAAATGTACTGTCCCTTTCATCGTATTTATGTGTATGATCGCTTCGGGATATGCCATCGAAAAATGACGCCCGTTTTTACCATTGTAACCATGTTTATTCAGATTCAATCATCGCACAAGCAATGTTCTGAAAAAAACTTACTGACATGTTAGTTCAAAAAGATCGATTTTTATCTTCATTGAACACGCCTTTAAATTATATGATAAGTCCAAATATGGCGTCAAGCGTTCCATTGTTATGTCCTTTTTGAACATACACTAGCATACGATTACTCGTAATTTTCGTAAGCCTCCGATGCGTCATTGGCGTATTGTCCGCTGAGGTCATCCCAATCATCATTGCTGAGCATCTCAAGCTGCGCCTCCAACAGCATTTTAAACCGCGTGCGGTAAACGGCCGCTTGTTTTTTCAGCTCCTCAATCTCAAGAGCGATTTTCCTTGATTTGCTTAACGCTTCGTTGATGATGCGATCAGCATTTTTTTCCGATTCCTTAATGATCAGCTTTGCTTCTTTTTCGGCGTTGCGCTTGACCTCTTCCGCAGTTTCCTGAGCGATCAGGATCGATTTATTCAACGTCGTTTCAATATTGGAAAAATGACTGAGCTTTTCTTCCAGTTCATTCACACGGTCAAATAATTCCTTTTTCTCGCGAATGACCAATTCGTAATCTTTGATGACCTGGTCTAAAAAATCATTTACTTCGTCTTCATCATACCCTCGAAAACCACGCGCAAATTCCTTATTGTGAATATCTAGGGGTGTCAACGGCATTCAAAGCCACCTCCAACTTTTTTTATGAGCGGAACCATTGCCTTTTTGAACACGCTCTTATTTTAGGAGAGAATGTTCAAAACAGCACCTGCGAATATCAACGTTAGCGTGTTCACGTACTATCCGTGTACGCCTCTATGTTCTCCTTTATGAACACACACATAATATAGGTTGTTCAAAAAGGAAAACTTTATTTTGTCTTAAATTCTCTCGACAGATTTGTTAGTATTTGTTCAAAATGTTCGGTTCTAATCTTTTTGAACACGCTCGTTAAAATGTATGTTCAAAAATCGCTGTCTCGCTTTCTGAACCGAAAATATCAAATGAGATAAGCAGTCCTTTTTGCTGTTTATGTACTGTAAACTGTTCGACAAGCAGCAACGGAACTCCTTCTGGGTTGACAAAATTATTTTGGAAAGCCAAGGGTTATCCGCCATTTACCCTTTTTGGTATTGCCTTCATTGGATTTCAGCTCGCATCTTCCCTTTCCTCTTACAGAAATAACATCGCTTTCTTGAAGCTGGAAACCCGGATCGCTGATCACCTTCCAGTTGACTTTCACCAACCCGCTTTCGATTAACGGTTTTGCCTTCGATCTGGAAAGATGATGGGCTTCGGCAACAATCGCATCAAGTCTTAAGGATGATACGGTGACCTGCTGGAGCAAGGTATCGCTTTCGACATGCAAAACATCTTTTTCATCGCTTACATGGTGTAATGAAACATTGGCTTTACCGACGGATGTCAAATTCCATTGGACAAAATCAGCAACTTCCTCGGCAACAATCACTTGGAAACGACTGCCGTCGGACAAAATGTCTCCGAATTTTTCCCGCTTTAACCCGATGTTCATCAAAGCGCCCAAAATATTCCGGTGCTCCAATTTGACAAATTTGGACGGATACTGCATTTCAAAAACCGCGGTTTCGAAATCCGACCGTTCCGGTACGAAATACGCCGGAAACAATAAGCACCGCTTTCTTTCCGCCTGCTCGGCACCGCCGTTGAAATCGCAGTTCACATCCTCCTGTTTTCCGATGAGCGACCGAACGATTGTCCGCTGCCGCGGGTCAAGAAAGTCTGTAAGCCTTGGACGATATTGCTCTGTGACTGTCCGTTTCCATTCCAGCACCTGATCGACAAAAGGATGCTCTTCCCTGCGAAAGTGCTCGTATATGCTCATGCCTGCCCCTCCGCTGCTTTATTAACCGAGCATGCGGAAGATGAAGGATACGCCGCTCATCGCCAAGTTCAGTACAAAAATGGCGACGATCGGGGAAATATCAATCATTCCGAGCGGCGGGATGATTTGTCGAAACGGTGTCAAATATGGTTCGACAAGCCTGCCGATTAACCGGCCGAAACTCGTTTCTCTTGAATTCGGAAACCAGGACATGAAAATATAAATAATTGTCAGAAACAAGTAAATCGTCATGATATTTATGATAAATCTTTCCAAGTACGCCATGTTCTCACCTTCCTACATTTTTGTTCAATAAGATAAAAAGTGATCTTTTTGAACAAGTACGAATTATTAATCGTGAAGCATTTCGGAGATTGTTCCTGAAACGTCCACATTGTCAGGAGTGCATAAAAAGATATTCGTTCCCAACTTTTGAATATTTCCGCCGATGGCATAAACGGTTCCGCTGATAAAATCAACGATCCGCTTCGCTTGTTCGTGAGGCAGACGCTGCAAATTAATGACGACGGACTTCCGGTTTTTCAAATGATCGGCAATCTCCTGTGCTTCATCATATGAATGGGGCTCCGTGAGGATCACTTTCGCCTGGTTCTGAATGCTTGTCAGGCTGACGACATTTTGCTTATGTTCCCTCTCTTGACGACGCTGTTGCGGTGCCTCCGGCTGCTCGTTAGCGAATTCGTCTTCCGCTTCAATATATTCGTCTTCCAATTCGAAAAACCGTTTGAATTTTCCTTTGATGCTCATCATCATCACCTCATATTATAGCGTATTGCCTCCGGCCTATTCCTTACCCACGAGCGCGGATCCAATGCGAACGAACGTCGCTCCTTCTTCCACGGCGATTTCGTAATCGTTCGACATCCCCATGGAAAGCTCGTGACAAGGGGCATGGGGCAGTGCCAATGCCTCAACGCCTTCCTTCAGCTCTCGTAATTTGCGAAAATACGGTCTGACTTCTTCTGGATGATCCACAAACGGTGCCATTGTCATCAAGCCGACAACTTCGATGGCAGCGTACTCGCCTAGCGCCTTAATAAAAGAAACCGTCTCCTCCGGTGAAATCCCCGACTTCGTTGTTTCTCCGGAGACATTGACCTGTACGAAGCATTTCGTTTTTTTTCCTTCCGGCATTCGCTTGTCGATTTCTTTTGCTAGTGACAGTCTGTCCAAAGAATGAATATAGTCAAACTTGCCAAGCATTTTTTTTACTTTTTTCGATTGAAGATTGCCGATAAAGTGCCATTCCGCCTGTTCTCCGTCGAGAGCAGCCCGCTTTTCGACACCTTCTTCCACACGGTTTTCACCAATATGTTCAATTCCCGCATCAAGCGCTTCCTTTGCTCGTTCGATAGAAACGTACTTCGTCACGGCGATAATGCGGACGGCCGCCGGCTCACGCCCGGCCTGTTGACACGCGGCATCAATGGCGGCTTGAATTTGTTGTAACTGGCTTTTCACTGACACAAACATAGCATCCTCCATATGGTTCAACAAACGTTTATCCATATCATTATCATAATGAAACTTTGCTTATCAAGCAACGATTTATCGATAAGAACAATCATTTTTTCTGTTATTATATCAAAAATACCTATTCGATCGACAAAAAGCCATGCGCACTCTCTGTTCAGCGGCAATCGCCGTTATGTATCCATAGCCGCTTTTTGGACCGCTTCCCACAAAGACTGCCGGTCAAGCGGTCCATAAGCAGCCAACAAACGAGTTCCCTGTTCCCCGGACTTTTTAAACATCCCCTGAAAGGCACCATCAATCGGCTTTATCATCAGCGGCAGTGACAACCTCACCGGAAGATTTATAACGTACAAGAATCACATCCGACCCGATCTTCACAACGTTTTTCCAAGGGATGATGACCTCCTGATCCCGTTGAAACAAATTCATCATTTTTCCGCCGCCGATGATCAATGCTTCAATTTTTCCGGTCTCCAGGTTAATGTCCAGATCAGAAATATGTCCTAACAACCGTCCGTCAGACAAATTAACAATATCTTTGGATTGAATGTCTGATATTTTTAGCATTCGGATCTTCCCTCCTCCTCCATTCTGTACAGTGTATGCATGACTTGTATCAGTTATTTCCAATCTTCTTTTAAAAAAGAGACACAGAAAAAGAAAAAAGGGTGTCCTGAAAGGTTCGCTTTCGCCTTACGGGACACCGCTGTTAATGCTGATTTTTTTTAGTTGTTCTGTAAACGCAGCCGGTGTTGGTGATGGCGCGTTTTCCACTTATGCGATTCCTTGTTCTTTCGGCATCGGATCGGATGCTGCATGCAGAACATATTATTCTTTCGCATGCTTGTTCATTTGCTGGATAGCTGCCTTTTCCAGGCGGGATACTTGCGCCTGTGAAATGCCGATTTCTTCCGCAACCTCCATCTGCGTTTTTCCTTGAAAAAACCTCATGTCCAAAATCATTTTTTCCCTGTCATTTAATCGGACCATCGCCTCTTTTAACGCGATCTCTTCAATCCACTGATTATCTTTTTGCTTATCGTCGCTGATTTGATCCATCACATATATAGGATCTCCGCCGTCGTTGTAAATCGGTTCAAATAAAGATACCGGATCTTGAATTGCGTCAAGGGCAAAAACAATATCCTCTTTAGGAACATCCAGCACTTTGGCGATTTCCTGCACCGTCGGCTCCCGTTCGCGGTTTTTTTCACTCATCAAATCATCCCGTACTTGAAGCGCCTTGTAAGCAATATCCCTCAGTGACCTTGAAACACGAATCGGGTTGTTGTCCCGCAGGTACCTCCGTATTTCCCCGATAATCATCGGGACAGCGTACGTAGAAAATTTGACATTTTGACTTAAATCAAAGTTATCAATAGATTTCATTAATCCGATGCACCCGACCTGAAATAAATCGTCTACGTATTCTCCGCGATTGTTAAATCGCTGAATGACGCTTAATACGAGACGTAAATTTCCGTTGACAAGGGTCTCTCTTGCCGTAGGATCGCCATTTTGCATTTTTTCAAACAGAATCCGCATTTCTTTGTTCTTCAAAACAGGTAGCTTTGATGTATCAACACCACAAATTTCCACTTTGTTTCGAGTCAATGTCTTCCCTCCCAACAGGAGCTGCTGTACAAAATTCAGTATCTCCTGGACAGGGAAATTTATGCAGACCTTCCATTCAAAATTGAGCGATCTCTAGAGCATCTTATTGAATTCTTTGCGCAGGCGCTTAATAATTCTTTTTTCCAGCCGGGAAATGTAGGATTGGGAAATGCCAAGCATATCGGCAACATCTTTCTGTGTTTTTTCTTCCCCGCCCGCAAGTCCGAAACGAAGTTCCATTATTTGTTTTTCCCGGTCGTTCAATGCTTCCAACGCCTTGACAAGCAATTTCCGATCCACTTTGTCTTCGATGCCTTTCGTAATAATGTCTTCTTCTGTGCCGAGTACATCGGATAATAATAATTCATTGCCATCCCAATCAATATTCAACGGTTCGTCGAACGATACTTCCGAGCGGATTTTATTATTTCTCCTTAAGTACATTAAAATTTCATTTTCAATGCAGCGGGAGGCGTAGGTTGCCAATTTGATTTTCTTCTCGGGATCAAATGTGTTGACAGCCTTGATCAAGCCGATCGTACCGATGCTGATTAAATCCTCGATGTTGATTCCGGTATTCTCAAACTTCCTGGCAATGTACACGACGAGACGCAAATTGCGCTCAATCAGGATGGAGCGTACTGTCTCATCACCGGATGGCAGCTTCTTCAGCAAATACGCTTCTTCATCTTTTGTCAGCGGCGGGGGCAATGCTTCGCTGCCGCCTATGTAAAATACTTCGTCCGCTTTTATCCCAAGTTTCGACAATAGTTTATACCACCAAAACTTTATTCGTATTGTCCATTTTTTCACAATTCATCATCCCCTTCTTATTAAATGGTTCGCTGATTACGAAGTTTGTTTTTTCTTTTGCATCATACTTGGGTGAAGCAGGCAATCGTAATCCTGACAGTCTGATAACGGTGTATGACTTAAACCTACGAGTACTCGCCGGCAGCGATAAGGCTGTCCGTTATCATCAACAATGACTTCATCCGGCTTTACGGCCCATAAAAAGCGCTGGTGATTCCCGACCGTCCGGAATGGAACGATCGTCATTCTTCCGGCAAATTTTTCCGGGAAATCTTCTTCGAAAATGGCCGATTTTTTTGTCATTTGGACAATAGAATTTGGGAATTGATTTCCCACAACCGTCATATCTATAATCATGACAGGACGTCTCGTTAGCGGATCTTCCAGGCGGTTTCCACTGTCAACAAACCCTTTGAGCTGTATTTCTGTTCCCGCGATTTGAACGATAACCGGATAAATTTGATCGTAACGGATTTTTTCCGTCTCGATATCTTCCAGCTGCTTTCTGGAGTACCAATAAACAAGCGGCAGTCCCGCAATAACAAACAGCCAGCTGACCGGACTTCCAAACCCGCTAGTTTGTGTTGCAAACGTCCCTTTAATAAAGGACGAATCGGTTTTCAGAAAGTAGTGCAGCCCTAAAAGACCACCTCCTACAGCAAAATTGACGAAAAAAAATGTGAACCACGCTTGTATAAATAAGCGGAAGCGGTAAAATCCGAAGCTGACGAGGATGATCACAACGGAATAGAGCCCTTTTATCCCTGGATGCATCGCAACGGCTTCAAACGGGGTGAACAGAAAGAACACATAGAGGGAAGCTACAAAGCCACCGGCAAACAAACGCAGCTTACCTGGACTTCTTTTCAGTACGATTGCCGTTAGTGAAAGAAGCAACAGATCGATGAAAAAGTTTAACAGCCACACTATATCGAGATAGATTACCACATCGGTCCACCATCCGCATCGGATTTTGAAACTAGTATATCTTAAGTACTTTTTTAAGTCTGTCACTTTGTGCCATCGGAACGGTACTTATTTTGGCAGTTTTTCTTATGTTTTGTAAGTTCTAAGAAGCTGTTCAATAAGATCGTTTTTTCAACAGAAAAAGAGCCAGCGTGGAGATAATTTCTCCAGCTGGCCCTCATAGAGGATGGCGGCCGTGACCCACCGCTGATTGGAAAAGCCGCGTTAAGGCCGTTTTTTGCGATTGCGAAGAAATGTCGGGATATCGAGTGTATCCAGTTCATCTTCCGCTGGCGGCTTTGTTCCGTGGCTTGCGCTCCCGGCATCCTGTTTTGGCTCCGTGCGCTGCACAGGCTTTGTTCGCTGCTGCAGCGCAGGCGATACCCGGCTTGCCGCCGGTTTTTCCGCCTGCGCTTCGTCAAAGCCTGTCGCTATCACCGTTACGACAATTTCATCCTTTAAATCTTCATTGATTACCGATCCAAAAATCATGTTGACTTCACTGTCCGAAGCCGTCGACACGATTTCGGCTGCTTCATGAACTTCAAACAAGCTGAGATTCATGCCGCCGGTGATGTTCATAAGAACTCCCTGCGCCCCATCAATGGATGTTTCCAGCAACGGGGAGGAAATGGCTTTTTTCGCCGCTTCTGCCGCCCGATTCTCACCGGTGGCGACACCGATTCCCATCAGTGCAGAGCCTTTTTCGCTCATGATTGTTTTCACATCGGCAAAGTCCAAGTTAATTAATCCGGGAACGGCAATCAAATCAGATATGCCTTGTACACCCTGTCGTAAAACATTGTCCGCTTCCCGGAACGCTTCAAGCATTGGTGTATTTTTATCAACGATTTCCAGCAGGCGGTCATTTGGAATGATAATCAGCGTATCAACCTTCTCTTTTAAGGCTGCAATTCCACCGCTTGCCTGCATCATTCGTTTTCTGCCTTCAAATGTAAATGGACGCGTCACCACACCTACCGTGAGAGCGCCTAATTCCTTTGCTATTTCCGCGATAACCGGAGCCGCACCGGTTCCTGTTCCCCCGCCCATTCCGGCAGTGATAAAAACCATATCCGAACCGCTTAAAACTTCTTCCAACTGCTCGCGGCTTTCTTCCGCCGCTTTTTTACCGACTTCCGGATTAGCTCCGGCTCCCAGTCCTCTTGTCAGCTTACCGCCTAATTGAAGCTTAGTTTCAGCTTTGGATAGATGCAATGCTTGCGCGTCTGTGTTTACGGCGATAAAATCTACACCTTGTAATCCATTTTCAATCATCCGGTTGACGGCGTTGCTACCGCCGCCGCCGACACCAATGACTTTTATTGTCGCTAATTGATCCATGTCCATTTCAAATTCCAACATTTCTGATCCCCCAATCCATCTTGGTTCACACAATACTAGAGCGTGTTCAAAAGATAAAATGTGATCTTTTTGAACAAACACTGCTATTCAAAAAACATTTTCAGTAAGTTCGAAACTCTTTTTTTGACTCCCGGACCGTCTTTTTTATCCTGGCGCTTTTCCTTCGGCGCTTTCTCCGCGCGTTCCTTTCGTTCACCAGTGCTTTCGGCCAGCGGACTGACACTCGCAGCGAGCTCTTTTCCCTGGACGCGCATATTTCGGTGGGCGAAGGTAATTAATCCAACTCCATTAGTATATTGCGGTTCACGGACTCCAATGTAATCGGGAATAGCAATACGCACATTCGTCTGTAACACTTCTCTCGCCAGTTCAAGAACTCCCGGTATTTTGACGGTACCGCCGGTAAGAACGTAACCGCCAGGTAAATCATGATATCCCAGGCGCTGAAGTTCTTTCCGCGACAACTGCAGCATTTCTTCCACTCTCGGCTCAATGATATTTGCCAATTGCCATTGTGAAAACAGTTGCTTCTGATCACTGCCAATCTCCGAAACTTCAAATGTTTCATCATCGGAGGCAAGCGCAATATAGGCATGTCCGTATTCCGTTTTTACTTTTTCCGCTTCCCCGGTTGAAGTACGAAAACCGATGGATATATCATTTGTAATGTGATCTCCGCCAACCGGAATCTGTTTTGTTCCTTGCAGTATGCCATTTTCAAACACGGAAACGGTCGTTGATCCGCCTCCCATATCAATGAGAGCAACGCCAAGGCTTTTCTCGTCCTTTGACAGGGCGATTGATCCTGCCGCCAGCGGTTGAAGGACAATATCGGCAACGTGCAAACCGGCCTTTTCAATGCATCGCAATACGTTATGCAGCATTGTTCTTGATCCGGTAATGATCGTCCCTTCCATTTCCAAACGCACGCCGATCATACCGCGCGGATCGTTGATTTCGTCAAGGCCGTCGACGATAAATTGTTTTGGGATAACATCGATAATTTCTCTTTCCGGCGGGATGGACACTACCTGCGCCGCATCAATGACGCGGGTCACATCTTCATCCCCTATTTCCCGATCTTCACTCGACACAGCCACCACGCCATGACATGGTTGTAATTGAATATGATTCCCCGTCACTCCGACAATAACATGTTCAATGGAAAGACCGATCATTCTCTCCGCCTTTTCCACAGCAGTACGGATGGATTGAACAGTTTCATCTATGTCGACAATGGATCCTTTTTTGATCCCTTCAGAATGCGTTTCTCCAACTCCAATGATATTAAGTGATCCATTAGCCATTTCTCCAATTACTACACGAACAAATGATGTGCCGATATCCAGTGTTACATAAGTGTCGTGGTTGTTCATTGTCTGGCACCTCCTTAACTACTGCATCCTATAGCAATGTTTTCGCATTGCGTTGTGCGCGAGCGCACTCTTTTATAACAATGCTTTGGCATTTCGCTGCGCTTCAATGAGCACCTTGCTTTACAGCGGTAGGCGGCTTCGCAGCAACAGCACAATAACTTTCAACAGCCGTCCTCTATAATGGTCTCAGCCGATACCTGTTGATGATTGTCTGCTTCGTGAATTTTCCATGAATGGGAATGGAAATGTAATCAATGTATTCAACATTCACACGTCATTCCCTCTTTTTTTTCTGCAATTTCATGCAATTATAAATATTACTTTTTCGTTACGAATGCTTCTCTTTCCGCTTTTGTATCCATCTATCTATCACGGTTCGGCGGATTAAGGCAATGTTATTGAACAGCCTCACTCCAAAAGCAAAAACAGCTGCTAAGTATAAGTCTACACCAAGATGGACACCTAGAAAAGCTAAACAGGCAGCTAAAAGAATATTTGCAAAAAAACCTGTCAAAAATACCTTTTCATCAAATGCCTTGTCCAAGTGCGCGCGAATGCCGCCAAAGAGTGTATCCAATGCCGCCAATACCGCAATCGACAGATAGTTGGAATACTCGTCCGGCACCCGAAATTCCGTTGAAAGTCCTAGGAGGATCCCAATCAACAGCCCGACAATCGGCAACCACATTTACGATTCCTCCTTTAACTGCTCCATGTACCTAACTCTTAACGTTCTTTCATAAGGTGGTAATGTTACCTGATCAACTGGTTCTGATTGAACAGATAAATTTTCATATGAGAAAAATTCTTTTGATTGCGAGGACATTATGGCGTGATGAAGTCCTTCCGGATCGTCTGTCAGTACCCTCACTTCCAAAGGGAACTGCGTCATCCGGCTGCTGTTGACCAAGGTTACGCCGTTAGCTTCCCGAATGGCGGTGGTACTTACAATTCGTTGATGACCAACGGCAATTTCTTTCGCGCCATTAATATTTAACTCATTAATCAACATGCGGAGAAGATACGGTGGCACAGAGCGGATTGAACCTCCAGAATAGTACTCATCAAACATTGGAGAAATTTCAACGACAACTCCTTGGCCGTTTACTTCCGTTATTCCAGCCTTTTCTCTTAGTTCATCGATCGTATCGGCCATAACCTCTTCTACGTCCTCTGTTTGCTGTAGCTGATACAAAAGCTCCATCTGCTTTTCTATCTCTTCATTCAGTTCTTTTTGCCTTTCCTTTTCCATTGTCAGTGCCTGGCGAAGCTCCATGATATTACGCGTATCACGTACTTCCGGCTCCTTGGTTGTTTGAAATTGAACGGCAACCATGAAGCCGATGATTGTTGTCACGCATGTAAAAATGATCATCCGGTCTTTCATGCCGTCACCCGCCTTCAGAAAAATATGGATCCAGGATGATTTCACTTTCTTTTTCGATCCGAACCTCAATATTGTCATTTAGCAGAAAATCGGTGACTCCGCCAACCATGTTGAGCGCACCGATTAACGTTTCACTGTCTCCGATGGCGGTGATTTCAAACGGAGCAAACGAGACATGTCCGTCGATTTCAATCACCGGACCGATGCATTGAATATACGATTGGTGATTGAGTCGGTGCCCGTTCACTGCAATTGCCTCAGCCCCGGTCACATACAGTTCATCAATGACCATTTGCAGATGCTGCTCATGTACAATATAGTTGTTCGGATTCTCACCTTCCTGAACATATTCCGCATCCCGGAGCGTGACGCTGATCCCCTCGCCCTTCACCTGGACGGAGCCGGTCACCATCCGCAAGCGGTCAATATCTTCAACCAGGTTGTAATACTTTCGTTGGCGATTGGCAATCTCTTCTTCTATCTCTGTTATTTGACTTTGAATCACTCGTAATTCCTGTGTCAAATTGCGATTTATCGTTTGCTCCATCAATACTTGATTGCGCAAATCATCTTCTTCTTTCCACTGTGTATTGGTCTGGTTCGCTGTCGACAGGACATTTTCTTTGGCAAATTGATAGCTGACAGCCAAAATGAAACCCGTCACCAGCAACACGAAAGAGAAAATAACATGGCTACCCTTCACTCTCACCTTCTTCTTCCTCCTCAGTCTCGAAACGCTCAAAATATGGATTTATCCTCATATGGAGTATCCCTTCAACATTTGCATCCAGTTGCTCTACAACAGAAGGATAAGGGGCTATTCGTTCAGCAAACCTGCGCACTGTTGAGTGAACGACAAAACCGTCATTCATATAAACAATGATTTTCAGAGGATCGTTATCAGCCGGTGACAGATGGATTTCTGACATTCCCATCCGGATTGATTCCGATACTTGCGTCAGCTCTTTCGCAAGCTCAACAGTTACTTTTTCATCATCAAAACCGTAAAGAATCGGCGCGTCAAAGGGAGCGTTAACCGCCGTTTCCTCCGCCGTCAGCATATCGCCGGTTTCCAGTAAAGGAAAGAAGCTTCCACCTGCTTCCACGTACCCGATTCTTTCGTATTCCTCCACATGTAATAAAACAGTATTCGGCCATTTTCTCGACAGAGTGACCGTCCGGATCTCCGGATGGGAACTTACTTCATTAACGGCTGCATCTTCATCAAAAAACCACATGCTGACATCGTTCAGCAAGCCGGTTTGTTTAATAATCCACTCGTCTGAAACAAAGGCGTTTCCATCCACTTCCACCGCTTTAATATGACTGAAGGAGGTCTGGAAATAAATGATAACCGTCATTAACAAAAAAAATAGAGAAACATAGATTATAAGCCAGCGATTTGACCGAAGTCTTCTTCGTTCTTTTAGCGTAGGTATCCTCTCTTCGATTTCAACGACTTTTTTATTTTTCATTACCCTTTCCTCCATTGTATAGCAAGGGATTAAACGAGAAAACTGGATTTTTTAAGTTCTATCTACTTTTTGATAAAAAGAGAGAAAATGCCTGTTTATTCGTCCGTTCCACTAGTTAATATTCCTTTTCGTGACTGGTACATGCTGCAACTCGTTACAAGAAACGACATTCACATGGAATATCTTTATTTTACAATATTTGTTTAAAAGTTGAAAACCAAGCTTTACATGTGCGTTCAAAACGATGACTCGCCGATTAATTCTACTTCCGGCACCATTTTAATTCCATATTTGTCGTAAATCGTTTTTTGTACATAAGAAATAAGGTTCATGACATCCGCCGCTTTCGCTTCACCAATATTGACGATAAAATTGGCGTGCATCTCGGATATTTGCGCCCCGCCGATAGTATGTCCTTTCAAACCTGCTTCTTCTATCAGCTTGCCGGCATAGTTCGGCAGCGGATTGCGGAAAACGCTCCCGCAGCATGGATAGTTCCACGGCTGGGAATGGCGGCGGTATTCCTTATTTGCTTGCATTTCCTTTGTGATTTTTTCTCTGTCGCCCTTTTTCAACAAAAACTCCGCTTCCAAGCATATTCCCTGTTCCGTTTGCAAACGCGACGTCCGGTAGGAAAAATGCATTTCTTCCTTTGTATACCATGTGATACTGCCGTCCGGAAGCAGCACCCGAGTCCTTTGAAGGATTTGCGATATATCGGATCCATGCGCTCCGGCGTTCATAAATACAGCGCCGCCCACCGTGCCGGGAATTCCTCCTGCAAATTCCAATCCAGAATATCCTTTTTTACTCATGATTGTCGCCAGCCTGATGAGAGAATAACCTGCCCCGACTCTCAGCGTTTCCCCGTCCTGGATCAGCTCCGTCATGTTTTCGCCGAGCTTGATGACTACCCCCTGTATTCCGTTGTCGGAAATCAGGAGATTCGATCCTTTGCCGATAACAAACCATGGAACTTCCTCCGCGACAATTGCCTTCATTGCTTTTTCCAGCCCTTCCACAGAGGAAGGCTCAAAAAACAGCGCGGCCGGACCGCCGATTTTCCACGTTGTATGATTTTTTAACGGTTCCTGTTCTTTTATATTCCCTGCTTGCAAAGCTGCTAGCTTTTTCATCAAATTTTTTACCTTATCCATATAAACCTCCATCAGTGATTGTATTCCAAAATCTGTGATGTTGACAGACAGAGTTCCCGTTTGTCTCTTGTGTTTCATTAAAGAAGATATTCAAAAATATATATAATCATAACAAATCGAATATCATGATCGCACTTCGTTCGTTTTCCATCGTAAAACGCATTTTTTCTGTTTCAAGCATACCATTGACTGCGGATTGTCTCAAATGGAGTACGTTTTGAGACGCCCTCTTCATTATATCGTAAAAATGACATGGCCGATGCCAAATATTGCGGATAGCTTCCGCTTCATTTTCATTGAGGGCTGTTTTCGTAAGCATTGTTGCTATTGGACCTTAAACCAAGCTAAAGCTTGGGTTAAGGTCCAATAGCTAAAAGCAACCTCATTGAAAAAAGCTGATAAACATGAAACATCACCTGCTCAGTGCGTGTGTTTAAAAAGTGAAGAGGCATGCAGCCCTTTTAAACACACGCGCTCTGCAGGTGAAGCCTTCAATCGTGAACCGTCATTGTACGGCCGCAGTATTTACACACCATCCGTCATCTCATATGGCGGCTGATATTCAACAAAACGCCGATCGAAGTAAGCATCAGCGTCAGCGACGATCCGCCATAGCTAATCAACGGCAGGGTAATACCGGTCACCGGCATCAGACCGATGACAACCCCGATGTTGATCATCACCTGAATGGCAATCATGCCAATGATCCCCGTTGCAAGCAGGCTGCCGTAGAGATCAGGGGCGTATAATGCAATCCGCAGTCCCCGCCATAAAAGCACGGCAAAGCAGGCAAGGACAAAGGCACCGCCAAGAAACCCCAACTCCTCCGACAAAATCGCAAAAATAAAATCCGTTTGCGGCTCGGGCAAATAGAAATATTTCTGCCTGCTTGCTCCAAGACCCAATCCAAGAAAGCCTCCTGGCCCGATGGCGTATAAGGATTGAATGATTTGAAAACCGCTGCCTAGCGGATCCTGCCATGGATCTAAAAAAGAAACAACCCGCTGCAGGCGGTACGGAGCGGAAGCGATCAAGCCGACCAACCCGGCAAGGCCGATAAACCCTAAAACGACAAAATGCTTCACCTGGGCGCCGGCCACAAAAATGATCACAACGCTCGTTAATACCATGACCATTCCGGTCCCCAAATCAGGCTGGAGCATAATGAGTCCGAAGGCAATGATGACAACCCCCAGCGTCGGAAACAGCCCCCGCTTAATGGTTGTCACATATTTATGGCTATCAGACAAATATTTGGCGAGAAAAAAAATCATCGCAATTTTCATGAATTCCGACGGCTGAATGGAAAAGGCACCGACACCGAGCCAGCTGCGGGCGCCTCCGCGAACCAACCCGACACCGGGAATCAAGACGATCACCAATAAGAGAAAGCACGTCAGCATGATCGTTTTTGTAAATTTACGCCACGTCCAATAATCCACATTTGTCATAAAAAGCATGGAAACGATGCCGAGCACCGCAAAAAACAGCTGTCGCTTCAAAAAGAAAAAGGAATCGTCAAAATTATGTTCCGCCCACACAGCACTCGCACTGTAAACCATGATCAATCCGATCGTCAGTAAGCACAACATCGCTGCAATCAATAAAATGTCCGGCGCAGTTTTTGTTTTTGGCAACGGAGAACACCTCAATTTCTCAATGCATCATCTCTGTTACCTATGTTTATGTGCAGAGCGGACAAACATGACTTTTAGCGGACAATCTTTTTCACTTCATCGATAAATGTATCTCCCCGTTCCTCAAATGTGTTGAATTGATCCCATGAAGCACAAGCTGGTGACAGGAGGATGGTATCACCAGGAGCCGAGATCTCATACGCAAGCGGAACAGCCTCCCGCAACGTGCTGCAAGTCTTTACCGTCTCCACTCCGGCCCGCTTTGCCGTTTCGGCGATCAACATTCCGGTCTCCCCGTAAGTCACAATCCCGCTGACACGCTGTTCCAAATAAGGCAGCAATTCATCAAAGCCGTTGCCGCGATCGAGACCGCCGGCAAGCAAAACAACCGGTTTTTCAAAAGCCTTCAATGCGGTGATCGTCGCGGTGACATTGGTCGCTTTGGAGTTATTGTAAAATGACCGATCATTGAAGGAGTCGACAAACTGCAGACGATGGGCGACCCCCGCAAACGTTTTTAATACCGTCCGAATACGCTCGATATCCGCTCCTGCAAGGAATGCCGCCGCCGCTGCCGCAAGTCCGTTTGCCACATTATGCAATCCCGGCAGCGACATTTCTTCCACTCGGATGAGTTTTTTGCCGAAAACCGATAACCAGCCGTTTTCAACACACGCCCCGTTTTGTACCGCTTCTTCCGTGGAAAACGGAACAAAAGCAGCTTGTCCTGATTGAACGACGGCGGTTACCTTCGGGTCATCTGCGTTGTAAACGATGTAATCTCCTTCGGCTTGATTTTTGAAAATATTTGCCTTTGCAGCAATATAATCATCCATCGTTCCATGATAATCAATATGAGCTTCGATCAAATTAAGAAGCACGGAAATTTTCGGCCGGAACATCTCCGTCCCCATCAACTGGAAGCTGGATAATTCCGTGACCAGCACATTCTTTTCGGTGGCCTGCTGCGCAACCTCGCATGCAACTTCCCCGATATTTCCGGCAATCAGCGGTGTTTTTTGACTGTCTTTCAGCATTTCAAATAGATACGTCGTCGTCGTTGTTTTCCCATTGGAGCCGGTGATGCCGATAATCTCCGCTTCGCTGATTTCATATGCAAGCTCCACCTCCGTTATCACCGGTATCCGAAGAGATGCAGCTTTGACGATCAGCGGATTGTCATAGCGGATTCCCGGATTTTTCACCAGGTAATCAAGATGCTCTCCAACCAAGTCCGGCGGATGCGAGCCGCAGACCACCTCCGCTCCAAGCTTTTGCAGACGCTGTGCTTCAACGTTCTCTTCCAGCGGCTTGCGGTCGTTCACCGTCACGCGCGCGCCGAGCTTCAACAGCAACTCCGCCGCAGCGGTGCCGCTTTTCGCCAAGCCTAAGACTAGGATTTGTTTATCTAAAAATCTTGCAGTATTTTTCATCTTACATCCACACCTCGATATAGACTCCTATCGTTGCAAACAGCAAGCCGACAAGCCAAAAGGTTACGACAACCCGCCATTCGCTCCAACCTGACAGTTCATAATGGTGATGCAACGGACTCATTTTAAACACCCGTTTTCCCGTTGATTTAAAGGAAGCGACTTGAATGATGACGGACAGCGTTTCAATGACAAACACACCGCCGATAACAATCAGCATCAATTCCATTTTTGTTAAGATCGCGATCATCGCAATCGCTCCGCCAAGGGCAAGCGAACCGGTATCACCCATGAATACTTTCGCAGGGTGCGCATTGTAAACTAAAAAACCGAGCACCGCTCCGACGACAGCGACGGAAAACAGCGATACCGTGTACATGGAAACAGAATATGCAATAATGGCAAAAGCACCAAAAGCGATGGCTGATGTCCCGGCAACCAATCCATCGAGTCCATCGGTTAAATTGACCGCGTTGGAGGCCCCAACCAGGATAATGACGATCAACGGCAAATACATCCATCCCAATTCCAGGGAATACGATGTTCCGGGAATGCTGATAGCCGTTGATAAGCCTGTCTGCAGCAGGACAACATAGACAATAACTGAGATGAAAACCTGTCCAAGAAACTTCTGCTTTGACGTAAGCCCTAAGTTTCTTTTCTTGGAGACTTTGATAAAGTCATCCAGAAAGCCAAGCAGTCCGAATCCGACCGTAACAAATAAAAGCAGCCATATTTCAACATCAACGGAATGGAACTGTCCCACCATGATAAACGTCGAAACAACGATGGCGAACAAGATCATAATTCCCCCCATCGTCGGTGTTCCACTTTTCTTTTGATGTGATTCTGGTCCTTCATCTCGTATGCTCTGCCCAAATTTCAGTCTTCGTAAAAAGGGGATAAAAATTGGCGAGATCAGTACTGCGATTAAAAATGATAAGATCAAGGTGAATAATAAGCCTTGTTCCAGCATATCGGGAGCTCCTTTCTTACGACAACCCACACCTTCAAAAATTTGCTTAACTTCTAAAAAAATCCATTTTGATGAACCTTTTATCTTCTCTTACTAGAAGCTGGCTGAAGGATGTTTCAATATCCATTTTATCGTTTGTTAACCATTTTCATGACAATCTATTAATAGTGTTTGTTCAAAAAGATCGGTTTTTATCTTTTTGAACAAGCATCTGCTGCACCTCGTCATCCGCCGGCAATGACGACGGATGCACGGACGACAGCGCTTGGTGAATATCCTCCGCTATCATACCAAGATGGACAGAAATAGCAATAGTAAATAATACAGGTTTTAACGCTTTTTTGGAAAAAGGCAGCGTAAAGGACATATGGATTCCGGTCAGCTCAAACGTTGTCCTGCCTTGCTGTTCCACAATCATTTTTACTTGAAACAAGCAGTCTTCCGCTTCCCCGCATTTTATCGCATCCGTTTTCCAATTTCTATGAAAGGAAATGTCATCCCCATCCACGAGCAATACGGAACTTGCCTTCATGCCGGCCTCGATTCGAGCGCATTCAGCTGCCAATTCTACTTTCTGTTCCGAAGGTAATTGTCCATCCGGAAATGGCGTGATCACCGCAAAGCTCGGTTCGACAATTCCGCTCACTTCAGCGAGATCAGCCGTTGTATTCATCGCTGCTTTACAAATAATCACCTCGGTATCGGAAGCCATTTGCAAGATAGAAGCGCATAGGTCGACAGCATGATGACCGCCGCTTTCCACCGCATGCACTTTCACTTTCGTTCCGAGAACAGCGGCGATCAGCGCCGTTGTCAAGTTGACATCGCCAAAGCCGGTGACGGCAATCACCGTCGGATCTAGTTCCATTAGATAGTTTTTTGTAAGCTGGTGCAATGCTTTTCGGCAGTCGGCCACCTCAAAAACCGGAAAGCCTGGAGGCAGCCCGCTCGGCAGCTCTATACCCTGTTCCCACAAGGAAGCCGCTGCCCCCTGCTGAACCGCGGACAGCAGCAATTGTTCACGGGAACAACCGCTCGTTTCAAGGGGAATAAACAGCGATTCCTCGATGTCGTCACCTGCGTTAATACTGACACCCTTCCCCTTGAAATCCGGAGATACTTTGCCGTGCACAAGTATGCCGACAGTCTCTATCATACTTGCATCAAGGATTGTCTTCATGTTCTGCACTCCTTCACCGCTTCTTTGGCAACAAGCCGGTCATCGAAATGGTGATTGACTCCGCCGATTGTTTGATACGTTTCATGTCCTTTTCCGGCAATCAAGACAACTTCATCTGTTTCTGCATGGCGGATGGCCTCATAAATCGCTTCCTTGCGGTCAACAATCACTTTATAGTCCGAGCCGGACATCCCCTGTTCCATATCCTGAAGGATCGCCAGCGGATCCTCCGACCGCGGATTATCCGAAGTTAAATAAACGTAATCAGCAAGCTTCCCAGCAATGGAAGCCATAACCGGCCGCTTTGTTTTATCACGGTCGCCGCCGCAGCCGACCACGACAGATATCCGCCCTTTGGCAAACTCGCGAATCGTTCTAAGGACGTTTTCCAGGCTGTCCGGCGTATGGGCGTAATCCACGATAACGTGAAAGGGCTGGTTGACTTCCACCCGCTCAAAACGACCCGAGACGCCGGATGTCGCCGATAAACTCGCAGCGATAGCCTGAAGAGATACGCCTGATAAATACGCCGCTGACGACGCCGCAAGCGCATTATAAACGGAAAACATCCCCGTCATCGGCATCGTTACCCGCACGTGTTCCTCGCCAAGCGTCATCGTGAAAGCGGCGCCTCGTTCATCAATTTGTACATCGCTGGCCATCATATCTGCCTCGCGATGAATGCCGTACGTAAGTATCGGCGCCGCCGTCATCGTTTCCAGCTGTAGATGTACATTATCATCCACATTCAGCACGGCAAACGGCTGGTTGGCTGGATGATAGCCGTTTCCAAGTTGGGCGAACAACAGCCCTTTTGCCTGCGCGTAATTTTCCATCGTCCCGTGAAAATCCAGATGGTCCTGCGACAAGTTGGTAAACACTGCGATATCAAACTGCGTACCGTGAACGCGCCCTTGAACAAGCGCGTGAGAAGAAACTTCCATCGCCACTGTCTCCACGCCTTCCGTCACCATTTTGGAAAAATGCTGTTGCAGCACAAGGGATTCCGGGGTTGTATTTTTAACCGGGATCTCTTTATCGAGATATTTTGTGTACATCGTTCCAATAATACCTGTTTTCCTGCCGCTGTCACGTAGGATTTTATCAATCAAATGCGTTGTCGTTGTCTTTCCGTTTGTTCCGGTGACACCGATTAATTTTAGCTTCGCTGTCGGGAAGTCATAAAAAAAGGAGGACATGACAGCCATTGCCCGTTTGGAGCTTCTCACGATCACGACCGGGACGGAAACATCAAGCTCTTTTTCGGCAACAAGAGCAACCGCTCCGTTCGCGACAGCTTTTTCAGCGAAATCATGTCCGTCCACAGTATATCCTTTGATACAGAAAAACAGGCTCCCTGCCGCCACTTCCCGGTGATCCATATGCAGTGAGTGAATGAATGGATCGGCGTCGTTCTGTATTGTAAATGATGGTAAATGATTTGTCAGCTTGCTCAAATGCATCTTCAATACCCCTCTTTTCATTGCCCGGCAGTTTCTTGCAGCCAGGCGGTCAGCCACGTTAATTGTTTTATTCCATAAGTTCCATTTTACTGTTCCTATTCCGGTTTGTCATCCAAATATATTCGAATGGTTGAACCTGCTTTTACCCGAACTCCAGGTTCCGGTGACTGAACGACAACTTCTTTGCCGTCCCCTGAGACTTCCAGCTTCAAATCATAATATGCCTGATTGATTTCTTTCATCGTCAAACCGATTAAATCCGGGGTTTCCACCAGCGGTTCATCCGGCCATACCAGTTCTTTTTCAATTTGATCTTCCCGCTTTTCCACCCCGAGAGCACGGAGTCCGTCCTCCATGATGTTTCCAACAATCGGCGCCGCAACGACACCGCCAAATTGCATGACTTCCTTCGGATTGTCGACTGCAACATATACAACGAGCTGCGGGTTATCTGCCGGAGCGAAGCCGATGAAAGAAACGATATGATTGTTTTCCAGATAACGTCCGTCCTTCGCTTTCTGCGCCGTCCCGGTTTTTCCGCCGATGCGGTAACCATCGACATAGGCGCCTCTTCCGGAGCCTTTGGCAACAACATGCTCAAGGGCACGGCGTATCTCTGCGGAAGTTTCTTCAGATATGACGTTTTGCTTCAGCGTCGGCGTCGTCCGGGAAATAACTTCCCCCGTCTCCGGATCAAGCCATTCCAACGCCAGATACGGCTGGTACAGCTTCCCGCCGTTTATCGCTGCGGATACCGCCGCCACCTGCTGGATCGGGGTTACCGATACCCCCTGTCCAAAGGAAGTTGTCGCTAATTCCAGCGGTCCAACCGCATCAAGATCAAATAAAATGCCGGTTCCTTCCCCTTGAAGATCAATACCTGTTTTACTTCCAAAGCCGAAGTGGTCGATATAGCTGAAGAGCGTTTCCTTTCCCAACTTTTCACCAAGTGCCACAAAACCCGGGTTACAAGAGTTTTGTACGACTTCCAAATAGGTTTGCGATCCGTGTCCGCCTTTTTTCCAACATCGGACTTTTCGCCCCGCCACCTCGATGTAGCCGGGATCATGGAAGGTATCATGATCAAGGTCGACGATTCCTTCCTCCAAAGCTGCAGCCAGCGTTATTATTTTGAACGTTGACCCTGGTTCATACTGGCTCCAGATCGGCTTATTCTGATTATAGATTTCCGGAGGTACTTCCCTGAACCGCTCCGGATCAAAATCTGGTCTGGATGACATGCCAAGGATTTCCCCCGTATTCGGATCCATGGCAATCGCGATCATGCCGTCCGGGTTGTACGTCGCTTCCGCAATGTCCAACTCCCGCTCTATTATCGTCTGGATTCTTGTATCCACAGTTAATTTTAAGTGTTGGCCATTTACCGGTGCCGTATACTCATCGGCGATATTCGGCATCCGGGTACCTTTTGCTGTCGAGTAAAAGGAAACATAGCCTTTTTCTCCGGAAAGTTGATCATCATAAAATGCTTCCAGTCCGGTCAACCCTTGATTATCGATTCCCGCAAATCCGAGTACGTGAGACAAGTACTGTCCGAAAGGGTAATGGCGTTTATTGTCCTCCGCTATATAGACGCCGTCCAAATTTAAATCCCTTACTTGCGCAGCCAGTTCATTGCTCATTTTTCTGCCCTCAGGATTGATTCGCACGCTACTTTCATTTTTTGTTACTAAATCGTATGCTTTTTTTCCATCCATTCCTAAGACATCAGCAAGCTTTGCGGCTGTTTCTGCCGGGTCGGAAATTTGCCTCGGCACGACAAGCACCGACGGAGCACTGATATTGGTCGCAAGCGGCACCCCGTTGCGGTCAAGAATTTCCCCGCGCTTCGCTTCAAACGGAATGTTCCTGCTCCAGGAGTCCTCCGCTTTCGATGTAATTTCATTCCCCATGACCAACTGGACAAATCCCAGGCGGACAATCATCACCAGAAAGACGACCAGCCCAGCGCTTAACGCAAAAATAAGTCTTTTTCTCACCGTTACGTTAGATACCCGTTTCATCCTGAACCTCCCGTGATTACACTATGGCTTGGTTCAGTCATATGAAAACGGCGGACAAGTTAGAACCTGTCCGCTTTAAATTAATCCATCAGGATATCTTCATCATTCTCTGCAGCTGCCGATTTTTTTCCGGCATCAGTTCCCGCCGTGTCCGTATTTAAGGTCACGCTTATTTTTGTATCTTCGTCAATGACCGATCCCGGCTCTGGCGACTGGCTTTGAACAAAGCCGCTTCCTTGAATATTAATATCCAATTGCAGCATTTCTTTTAACGCATAAACCTGCCTGAGCGACCAGGATGACAAATCAGGCAAGTGAAACTTCTCTCCGTCCGTTTTCAAGAGAATCCGCTCACCATTGATTGCTTTCGTATTCCCTTGCGGATATTGCTCCTTGATTTGAGAACCGTCTCCAAGAACGATAACTTGATAGCCCTCGTCCTTTAACACTTCAACAGCGTCATCCGTTTTTTGGCCGACAACCTCGCCGACGACCTTTTCTTCTTTATCGGCTATACCGGTTGTTTCGGAAGGAGAAATATTCAAGTATTGTAGACTTTGCTGCATGACCGCTTTGAATATCATTGAAACCGGTGTTGAACCGGCTTCCTCTTCCTCTAATTGCGGCCGGTCCACCGCCACGTAAACAATGACTTCCGGATCTTCAGCTGGCGCCATCCCCAAGAAAGAAAAAATCGAGTTGCCATGTCCCTCCAAGTATCCACCTTCCGGATTGGGTATTTGGGCGGTCCCCGTCTTTCCGGCAACATGGTAGCCTTCGATGGCATACGGCCTTCCGGTACCCACCTCCGACGTGACAACCGTTTCTAATAACTCGAGAACTTCTTCTGCCGTCTCTTCGGAAATCGGTTCTCCTGCCACTTCAGGGTTGTTTTCTATGATGGTTTCCCCGGTATCCGCAGACACAATGCGATCGACGATATAAGGCTTCATCATTTTTCCGCCGTTGGCGATCGCCGTTGCCGCTTGTACTTGCTGAATCGGGGTCACCGCCGTTCCTTGACCGAAGGCCGTTGTCGCCAATTCACTTTTCGACCCTCTGACGATGGAACTGTTCGCTTCATTCGGCAGATCAATGCCGCTAGGCTCACCGAAGCCGAACGCATGAAGGTAATTGTAGAATCGCTCTTCACCTAATTTTTCCAACGCAAGGATTGTAAAGGCTACATTGGAAGATCGCTGCAAGCCTTCCTCAAAGGTAATTCTTCCCCAACCGCCGCGAAAATGATCCCGGATCGGCCATTCGTCAACAATATATTCTCCAGATTGATAATCATCGTTTCCGTTAAACACACCTTCCTCAATCGCCGCCGCGAGGGTAAATATTTTCATTGTGGAACCTGGCTCAAAGCGAGAGGAAATCGTAAAATTCGTATAGTTTGAAATGCTTTCATACTGGTTCGGATTAAAGGTTGGACGATTGGACATTCCGAGAATTTCACCCGTTTTGGCATTCGCCACAATCGCCATGATCCTCTCAGGCTGAAACTCTTCTTCCACTTGATTCATTGTTTGCTCAAGCACCATTTGAATGCGCGTATCCAACGTTAAATAAACATTATCGCCGTTTTTGGCCGGATCAATGATATCTTCCGCACCGACAAGTCGGCGATTCTTACCATCTTTTTGATAGGAAATACTGCCGTCTTCTTCCTGCAGGTACTCATTTAAACTGCTTTCCAAGCCCATCCTGGCATTGGACATGTCTTTTTCTGTATAGCCTAATATGTGAGAAGCAAACGATTGCTTCGGATAAAACCTTCTCGGATCTTCACGAAAGACGATTCCCGGAAGCTTCAATGCTTCAATTTCTTTCATTGTTTCATAGCTTAAATATTTCGCCCGCGGTCCGAATTCGACCTGCACGCGCTCGTTCTCCATACCGGTGACAATATATTCTTCGATTGTTGCCGCATCCATCTCAAGAACTTTACTGAGTTCGACAGCAGTGTGTTCAGGATCCTCGACGCGGTTTTTATACTTTTCGTCAAGGATGGCTATGATTGTATAAGAGGGAATCTCTTCCGCCAGTACTTCACCGTTTTTATCGAAAATCGTCCCTCGTTTTCCTTCAATTATTTTTTTCTGGGACCACCTTGCCTCCAATAATGTTTGCAAATCCTGGCCCTGCACTTCCTTTTCCGCCTGAATATAGACAAACCGGGAAAAGACAACCGATACTCCGATGAAAAACACACACAAAACGACAAGTGCCCGTATGATGATTTTTTTACTTTTCTTCTGTTCCACGCAAACGGAGCCTCCTCACGTATGTTTCCTGCTGCTGATTTTCTAATCGTTTGAATGGGTGAATTTCACGTTCTTATCGTCAAGCACCATGCCCATGGCCTTCGCCTCGGATAAAATGCGTTCCGGGTCGGACAGTTCCGTCACTTGCAGACTTAACGATTCATTGACATTCCTTTGATCTTCAATTTTTTGTTCCTGCTGCTGGATTTGATGGTTCAGCACATATATCGAAGCATAATTGGAGACGACATTGTAAAGGATAAACAGTAGCGCCACTAAAGCAATGCAGTAGATCAGCTTTTCTCCTTTTGTTATTCCACCTTTAAAAACCCGCTGTTTTTTCGATTGTTTTTCTTTGACAGGGTATGTATGGGTTTCCGCCTGTCTTTGTACAAGTGGACTCATGTTCGTTCCTCCTTATAAGAAAAGCGGAAGCGCTTTGCCCATCGACGTAAAAACTGGACTGACCCGAGTGAGATAAAGGAGAGTCGAAAGATCAGAATCTTTCTTTCTCGACTTATCGTAGACGAGGGGAGGGAAGTTTTCTTGTCGATAAGCGCTGCAGCTAGACAGCTTTCCATTTTTTTAATATAAGACTTTCTTATTTCTTTTCTGCAATCCGCAATTTGGCTGATTCCGCCCGCGGATTGTTTTCCAATTCCAGAGCTCCGGCAACAATCGGCTTGCGATTGACCAGAGCAAGCTCGGGTTCAAACGATTCGGGCATCACCGGCAACCCTTTTGGAAGATCCGGCGGTGTGCTCCGCTGTTTAAACACACTTTTACAAATCCTGTCCTCCAGGGAATGGAAGGTGATCACCGCAATCCGCCCGCCGGATGCCGTTATTTCAATCGCATCCTTCAGCGCCTGCTCGAATACGTTCAATTCGTCATTTACAGCAATTCGTATTGCCTGAAACGTTCGTTTCGCCGGATGACCGCCTTTTCTGCGAGCCGGCGCGGGAATCGCCGCTTTGATCAATTCCACGAGCTCAAATGTTGTTTTAACCGGCTGGCTCTCCCTTGCCTTTTCTATTTTTCGGGCAATTTGCTTTGCAAATCGTTCTTCCCCGTATCGTGAGATGATTTTTACAATATCCTCAAACGCCCAATGATTCACCACTTCGTAGGCTGTCAGTTCTTGCCCGCGATCCATGCGCATATCCAGCGGCGCGTTAAAACGATAGCTGAAGCCGCGCTCCGGCTCATCAAACTGCGGTGAAGATACACCTAAGTCAAAAACAAAGCCGTTCACCTGCTCAATACCGAGCTTTGTCAGCTCCGCTTGTAAATATTTAAAATTGCTATGAACAAATATCGCTTTTGCTTCATAGGCTGCCAGCCGTTTTTTTGCATGAGCCAAAGCTGTTTCATCTTGATCAAAAGCAACAAGCTTTCCTTTCTCACTCAGGCGGGAGAGAATCCGTTCGCTGTGTCCGCCGCCGCCAAGTGTGCAGTCGACATACACACCTTCAGGATCAATATTCAGTCCGTTTACCGTTTCTTCTTTCAAAACTGTTTCATGTTCAAACAAAGATGCCGTCCTCCTTTTCGAAAGAAACTTCACGTGGTTGTTTAATGAAGATCGCTTTTTCTCTTTCGGAACTCGCTGTTAGGGTGAAAGTACGTATGTTATCAAGTTTACAAATCAAAATCAACAATGCCTTCAGCGATTTCTGCGAAGGACTCTTCTGATTCTGCAAAATAGTCTTCCCATATCTCCTTGCTCCAAATCTCCACCCGATTGGACACGCCGATGACAACACATTCTTTTTCCAACTGCGCATAGCTGCGAAGCGTCGGTGCAAGGTTCACTCTTCCTTGCTTGTCCAGTTCACATTCCGTTGCCCCGGAAAAGAAGAAACGCGTAAACGCCCGGGCATCCTTTTTGGTAAACGGCAAGGATTTGAGCTTTTGTTCTAATTGTCTCCATTCTTGTTCGGGATAAACAAATAAACATTTATCCATCCCACGCGTGACGACGAAGGCGGGTCCAAGTTCTTCACGAAATTTGGCAGGAATGATCATCCGTCCTTTTTCATCAACGGTATGATGATATTCTCCCATGAACATGGACTCCACCCCTTCCCCCACTTTATAACACTAATTTACCACATCCCCCCACTTTTCACCACTTTCATTTTTAAAAAATTTCAAACTCAATAAAAAAGACCGATGCGAAAGGGAGTCTATCCCATTCACATCAGTCTTTTTTCAAGTGAACATACATTTATTGAACCTGTTCAAAAAGATAAAAAACGTTCTTTTTGAACATACACTATAAATAAACATACAGGTGATCTCCGGCAGCTGTTTCTTCATCCTCCAGCCTTCTTGCCACACGCCTGACGAGATCATCACCATACTCGTTTAATAACGGAACGATGTTCAATTGCCTCTCCTGCAGCATGCCGTTCGGTCTCAATTCGGTTTCCACTTCATCAAACCTGCGAATATCGGCGGCTTTTTCTTTTTCTGCCACCCGCTCGATCCGTTGCTGATATTGCGTAAGCCCCTTTACAACCAATGCTTCGTATCGACGGTGCGCAGTGGCGGCTTCCTGGCCGCGGTGGTGGAAAGTGGAGGACAATTCCGCTAAAGCATCCGCCATTTTTCCCGCCGCTTTCCGGAAAGCAGCTTCCGCCTCCATCCCCCCGCGCTGTTCAAGCCATGCCTGTTTCCTTTCCTTCAGGCCTTCTTTCGCTACGGTATCCGGATGAACAGCAAGCCACTTCAGGTGCTTTTCCGCTCGCCGGGAAATGAAGGTAAGGTGAAGCCGCGGCAGGACAAGGGGCATTTTTATTCCGAATGTATGAAACACTCCCTTTAACGTTCCCCAGTATTTCAACTCCCCCGGCCCTGCAATGAAGGATATTACCGGAAACAGCAAGTCCTGCATCACCGGACGGGTAACAACATTATTGCTCAGCACCGGCTTGTTCTCTTCTAGCAACTGCAACAGGCTGGATAAGCTCCGCTCCGCACTCCTCTGCTTTTCGGCAAACATCTCTCCTTTTTTTTCCAACAGGTAGCGCTGCCCCTGCTCGTGGAAAAATAAATGTGCATTTTTCTCATCGATGTCGATTGGCTCCCCGTAGCCTTCAAGACGGAACTCCCTCGCCGTTTCCACAAAAGCTTGGCGAAGCTCATCGTTTTTTTGCAGCATTTTGCGGAAGTACGGCCGCTCCAGTTGACGAATGTTCGGGTCTGCCGCATCCATCAGCACAAGACCCGTCCCCTCAAAGAGGCGGTGGAGCAGTCTGGCAAACCATTCCACATATGTACAATCGGTTGAAACATCTTCCATTAGTGAACGGTACAGCTTTGTTGTATGCTCCGTTTCCTGCAATAAGCGAAAGCCTTCCTTTACTAATTCCGCCGCCGTCCCGGAAGTGATGATCCGTTCGCTGGCAGGCTGCTTTATGTCGTTCCGCTCCGCCAACCGGATTTTTTTCACCTGGCCCTGATAATGAAAAAATGTATGGTTCACTTCATCAATGTCGTGGTCCTCTCCGGCAATCCAAAATATCGGGACAACCGGCACCTGCAACTGCTCCTCCAGTTTTTTCGCTTCGATTAATATCGACAGCACTTTATTTACGGTATACATCGGCCCCGACAGCAGTCCTGCCTGCTGTCCCCCGATAACCACCACCGACTCCGGATTCCTCAACCTGTTTATCTGAAAAAAAGTGTCATCCGACTTTGTCAATTGCTCATTAAATCTTTCCAAAGCTTCCACTAATTGATCTCGCTGATAGCTTCGCTGAGCGATTTCCCCGTATCTCGCAGCCGCTCCATCCTTGTCAATGGAATAATCGTAAAACTTCATCACCCGCTCCTGCTGACGGAGGTAATTATCCAAAAATGTTTCCGGTTCTACGATATTCTTACAAACGATCTTCATATGTATACAACCTCTCACCTCAACTTAGTGAAAACAACAAAACAATATAAGTGCTGTTCAAAAAGGACCTTTACACAATAAATTCCGTCTTATTATATCAAACAATCCGTTCTCAACCAAAAAACTTGCTTTTAAGTGGTTGTTCAAAAAGATCGGTTTTTATCTTTTTGAACAAATACGAAGCAACGAGTGGAGCCGATGCATTCTTTTAAATCCGGCTACGAGTGGGGTTCTCGTAGTCGGTGCATCGAGCGGAGCCATTGCCTTTTTGAACATGCTCTTTAATCGGTATTTATTATGTACTCCTTTGCGAACAATCGCTTTCACTAGCCGGCAGCAAGCACCATTATATTGGTGATCATTCCGTAGAATATCAATATAAAATAAAGGAGAAAGTAAACAAAAAACTGAAACCGCCATACCCCTTTAAGCACTTTTCGGATATGTATGTCCTCGTATAAATACCAATGCAGTAAAGTAAAGGCTGCTGCAGTAAAGAGAAAAAATAACGTGAGCAGCCAGAAGCTGTTGAAATCCCAAAGTTCCAATACAATAAAATATACTGCTGTCATAAAAAGAAGCGTTGTACAGTCGGCTGCAAGTTTGACGGCAAAGAGCTTCCTGTGCGTTATTTTCACCGCGATGAGGTACACAATATACAACCCTAGCAGCGGAACGGTTATCAGCGTTGCGGCAGTGATCGTCGTTATATTAACTACAAATTCATCCATTCTCCCCTCTCCTCTCTAGGCCGGCAATGGACCGGTGAACAAAGGCAGTCAACGGCATGTCCACCCCGTTTTTCGCTCCTTGTTTTAACAAATAACCGGTGATTGCATCCACCTCAGTTTCCTTTCCGCGCTTTATATCTTGAAGCATGGAGGATTCGTTTCCAGCCGTCGCTTCCATCACTCGCACAACTTGTTCCCATTCATCGCGGCCGAGGTCAAGCGCCGCTGCTCCTTCCAGAAATAATTGATAGGCATTTTCCCGCCATGATTCCCGCTTCAGCAATTCCCCGTTACGCTCTCCATACAATGCCGTCAACGGATTGACAACCAGATTGGTCAGCAGCTTCCGTTTCAGCAGTCGTTCTAAATCATCGGCTTCACGGACCGGAAATTGCGAATCCTCCGAGAGCAAACGGCAGATCAGGTCACTTCGGCTTCCCAGCGCTCCGACGGTCAGCGCTCCCTGCCCTCTATGAAGCACAACATTACCGTCCACTTTCATTGCACCGTGCGTAATAACGCCGCCCAAAATCGCCGATGCTCTGAAATACTTCTTCGCTTCCTCCAAATGTCCTATTCCATTTTGAACAAACAACATATCCGGCAGCTTTGCGCAATGCCGCCATTCCTTAAAAAAAGCAGGCAGCATCGTCTGCTTTAAGGCAACAACCCAAAGGTCATGCTTCAAATATTCATGCTTTTCAAAGAAAGCAGCTGCCTTAACTAGCCGCACACCTTCTTCCTGTCCTTCTTTCATCAAGCAAACACCGTTCTTCCGCAGCAAATCCCTTTGCTGCGCCGTCCTCGTGACAACGGTAACATCATGCTCTCTGCCCAAATAAAACGCCGCCAGCAGCCCGACGGCCCCACCCCCAATGATCGCCAGTTTCACCGCGCCCACCCCCCATTCGACAAACCTCGTTGCAATTATTTTAGCATATTCAAAGAAAGGAAAAGTAATTATCAGAGAAGATTTCTTTTCTTTTTCGCCTTTTTTTAATTATAATAATAAATAGAATATTTGGAACACATTATCCAGAGGACAATTCCGATTCGTTCCGGGAGGGGATCATAATGGAAAAGCACGAGGTTGTTCGATTACTGATTAATTTCAAGACAATCGAAGAGTTTGAAAACTTCAGAGAGTTCGGTCTGCAGGAATTATCGATGAAAGAAGATCTGGAAGCCAATATTATTGAAGACAACAGCGAATCACCTTTTTACGGCGTCTATTTTGGCAACAAGCTCGTAGGCAGAATGAGCTTGTATAAAATCGATAAAAAATTCGACCGATATTTCGAACCGCCACACGACTATTACGAGCTTTGGAAGCTGGAGGTTTTGCCTGGTTATCAAGGTAAAGGCATCGGGAAAAGTTTAGTAGACTTCGCCAAAAACCTCGGCCTTCCGGTAAAAACGAACGCCCGCCAGCGCTCAGACGATTTTTGGAAAAGGATGGGCTTTGAACCGCTCACATACCAAAAAGAACGGGACCGCGGCGAAAGCCCTTTCGTCTGGTTCCCGGAAGGAGTATCCGAACAAATAGAGTCGTAAAACCGCTCTCCAAATACCTGCGGCACACGGCAAAAGGCTATCTCAGGCCGATAACTCCGTCGTTCGCTACCCGCCTTGAGAAGAGAAGCCCGCTCATCTCAAGGCTTTTTAAAGTATTAGCGGCTCCGCTCATTGCTTCGGAGTTGTTCTCAAAATGTCAAGAACATACCTTTCGAGACAACCCATTTCTTACTTTGCCGGCAGATGATTCTGATTGCGCTTCGTTGCCCGTTCCATCACGTGGATCATCAATTGGTAATCTGTTTTGATCATATCATATTCATGTTTCAATTTTGTCAAATCACTCGTCAACTGCTGATTTTCCTCAGCGAGCTCCTGCATGCGGAGGGCAGATTGCTCATCCTGCCATTGCTGCGATTGATCAGAATTGATTTCTTCCTTCTTTTCAAGAAGAAATTGCACCATCTCATCGATTATTTGCACGATCGATTTGCTGCTGCGGCTGCCCGATGCTTTGACAGCTTTCGCATTTACTGTTGGAGCCGCCTGCGGTTCCATCGTCCCCTTGTTCCGCAGCTGTTTTCTTTGCTTCTTTGCCAGTTGGATGGCCGACTCATACTTTTTTCTTATGGAAGAATTCCACCGAAATCCACACGCTGCCGGCGTTCTCGATAATTTTTCCCCAACTTCCTCAAAAGCCGCCAATTGCGTGCTTCCCTCCCGGACATGCCGGAGCACCACTTCCGCCAGCAATAAATCCTCATCCTGATTCCATGCATCTTGTCTAACCAACGACTTGATCCCTCCTTCTTCTTTATCACATTAATATGTATGCAATTGCTAGAAAAGATAGACTAATGTTCTAGACGGTAATTGCCGCAGACTAGCACTTTCCTCTACTTTCTCGTCCATTGATAGAAACAGCACCACTCTACCTATCAGCGTTCCAACTGTTCATGAACGTTGATAAAGTCAGCCGGGCGCAAAAAAAAACAACAGGAAGGTCCCCCTCCCTGCTGTTTTTATTTATTTACTACGTCATTTCCTTTGTATGAACCACAAGCCTTACATACACGGTGCGATAATTTCATTTCACCGCATTCAGGACATTTTACCATACCCGGTACACGAAGCTTAATATGTGTACGACGCATTCTTTTCTTTGTTTTACTAGTTCTTCTAAAAGGTACTGCCATGAGTCCCACCTCCTTGGAAAACATTTCAATATACATGCTGAATCAAAATCAGGTCATGTTATTTTCATTGTCAAAAAACTTTTCCAGTTCTTTCAGCCGAGGATCAATTGCCGCTTTCTCCTCTTTGTCTTTCACGTTCAGCTCCCATCCTGTTCCGGAAACCGGAGCCGAAGCTTCGTTTTTATCGCTAAAGATGCGCAATGGCTTCTCTAACAATATTCGTTCTTTAATGTACGGTAACAAATCAACCGTGTTATCTTTCAATTCGTGAACTTCATCATCCTCAATAAAGGTTGCTTTGCCATCCAGCTGAAATATCTCCGCGGCGGCAATGGCGAAAGGATATGTCACATCCTGCAATGTACGCGCACACGGCAAAATCATCTCGCCGGTGATTTCCAGCTTAAACGTCACTGCGTGACTGGAAAAATGCGCGTCACCTGTCACTTGAACCGGAGCAATCCCGCGAATTTCCCGATCTATTTCTTTGATTTCACTGACATCAACGGTTTCATCGATATGCAATCCTCTTCCTTTAAAGGACAACAGCTGTTGAACCGACCATTTCATCGTTTTTCACCTCAAGACAACAAATGTAATTATATCTTTGACAAATTCGTTTGTCAAGATGAATTCTTTACATCGCGAATTTCCCGCCCCCAGCTATTTCATACATTATCATATTCAAAAATCATTGAACACCATTTTTTTCAGCATCAAAAAAAGACGTGTTATTTTTACATAGTTCTGTTTAGAATGGACTTTAGAGAGAATGTTTATGCCAACAAGTTTAAAAAGGAGCAGACTATGAATATTCTTGGTATTGTTGTCGAATACAATCCTTTTCATTACGGCCATCTATATCATTTACAAGCTTCTGTGAAAAAAACAAACGCCGACTTGACAATCGCGGTGATGAGCGGTTCCTTTCTGCAAAGGGGGGAGCCGGCGCTTACCGACAAATGGTCAAGGACAAAAATGGCATTGCTTGCCGGCGTTGATCTCGTCATTGAGCTCCCTTATATTTACGCTGTGCAAAAAGCAGAAATTTTTTCCGACGGCGCGATAAGCCTGCTCGATCACCTTGGGGTGACGCACCTGTGCTTCGGCAGCGAAGCGGGAAACATCGATGCCTTCATCACAACCGTCGAGGAAGTTGCCACAAGGGAAGCGGAGTTAGACGAGCAGATACAAGCGGAACTGAAGCGCGGCTGCAGTTACCCAAAAGCTTTTTCCACCGCTTACAGGACGATTTTTCAACAGAAAAACGTCCTTGATCTCGGGAAACCAAACAATATTCTCGGTTACCATTATGTGAAAGCGCTCCGTAAACGCCGCTCATCTATCAAGCCTTTCACCGTGACAAGAGAACAGGCGGGCTACCATGAAACGGCGCTGAAAAACGAGAAAATCGCCAGCGCAACCGCCATTCGCCGTCAACTTATCGAAAACGGCAAACCGCTTACGGCGATGATAAATTATTTGCCGCCGTCTACATTTCAGCAGTTGGCGAATCACCGGCAGCGCACCGGCAGCTTTCTTCATTGGGAGCTTTACTTTCCGTATATCCAATACCGGTTCTTGACATCCGATATCGAACACATCCAACGAATATATGAGTGTGAGGAAGGGCTGGAGTATCGCCTGAAGAAACTGATTACAGACGCCGCTTCTTTTCAAGAACTAATGAAAAAAGTCAAGTCGAAGAGGTATACATGGACACGGATTCAACGGCTGTTCGTCCATTTACTGCTGAATACGACGGAGACATTTATGAAGGAACATTGCCGCCCGCTTCATCCCCCTTACATCCGGTTATTAGGCATGTCACCGGCTGGAAGAGCTTATTTATCAGTGAAAAAAAAGGAGCTGATCATCCCGCTCGTTACAAGGGTAAGCGAATATGATCATCCCGCGTTACAAAAGGATACCGCCGCCGCACAAATACATGGACTGCCTCTTCAGCCCGCTGCGTTACCGTCGGAGGAATACAAGGCATTTCCGGTGCAGCTGGAAACAGCTGATTGAAAGAAGGTTCTCAGCAGGTGGCGGCTTACCTGCTGAGAACCTTGATGATATTGGAACATAGCGCAACAAGATTAGCTGAGCTTATCCAGACCCACCGGTTCCGGATAAGCTCCGCCCGCTGCCAGCTCCTTACTAATTTGGAGGGAGCTGCTCAAGAAACGCCAGCGCGTCCGCAAACGAATCCACGGGCACGATCTCCATGTTCATCCCCATTTTTTCCGCTGCTTCCTTCGCCTCGACGTAATTGGACGTTTCCGTTCCGTTTTCATTTGGTGCAAAAAAGAAATCCGCACCGGCTTTATCGGCTGCGATAACCTTCTGTTTCACCCCGCCGATACGTCCTACTTGACCTTCTTCGTCAATCGAACCGGTTCCAGCAATATTGTATCCCTTCGTAATATCCGCTTCGATCAGTTGATTGTATATTTCCAGCGAAAACATCAGCCCGGCCGAAGGACCGCCGATTTTATTGGTGTCGATTTCTATCTCCGGCTCTTTTATCAGCGAGCGGTTTGTCATTGGATTGGAGATTCCGAGTCCGCCCCGCTCACCTGTTTCATCAAGCTCTTCAGGAAACGGCATAATTTCTACTGCCACTTCCTTTTGCGCTTCTCCTTCCACAACCGTCAACGTCACTTCATCTCCGATTTGATAATCCGCCAGAAGATCGAGAAGACTCTCGGCCTCCAATACCTCCTTGCCGTCCACTGCGATAATCAGGTCGCCCGTAGTTAATTTCCGCGCAGCATCCATATCAGGGATTAATGCCGTCACGTAGACACCATAGTTTTCAAAATAAGCCGTTTTTCCGGCATGATTATATGCCACGACAACCGCGAGATCCTGTGAGCTGTCCATGAGCATCATCTGCCGGTGCTGGTACTCTTCGTCCGTTTCCCCCTCCGGTCGAACTTGCTCCTCGGGAATAAGCTCCCGCTGATCGCTCAACCGGGCCCACAGATAATTCACCACATTCGCTTTCCCCATGCGGACCGTTGTCAGCATGAAGGCGCCATCATGACCGTAGCCGCCCTCCACATCAATTACATCGGTTAATTCTAGGGCATCCCCGGGAATCGTAAAATAATACGGCAATTCATAGAAGTTGATTGCGATAAGGAACGCAACCAAAATAACCCATTTTATAAAACCGCGCTTTGTGCGCTCAGCTCCTGTTTTCATGATGCCTCCCCTTCCAAATCCGAATCTTTTCTTTTAATAAAGGCATGAATTTTTTTGCTTCTGCTTCTCCAGTTTCGATGATTTCCTGCACGTTTGCAAACTGCTTCGGCTTAATATGGGAAAGAGGCGGACGGATCATGACATCCGCCTTGATTTCCCGGTACCTCACCATCTCCTTTTCCATGATATCCATCGTTTGGATAATCACGTCATATATGGATCCAATGTCCGACTGCGGGTTAAAAGAAGTGACATCGACGGCAACAACGATATCCGCCCCCATCTCTTTTACCACTTCGACGGGCACGCGGTCGACTACTCCGCCGTCCACAAATACCCTGCCTCCGATCGTTTCCGGGATAAATATCCCCGGTATCGCGATGCTTGCCCTGACAGCTGCGGCAACGGGACCATGGCGAAAAACCGCTTTTTCCCCTGTCAGCAAATCGGTTGCGATCACCGCGCACGGCAGCGCCAGCTCTTCCAGCTTTTTCTGCTCCACGAGCATTCCGACCAGCTGCTTCACCTTGTCCCCTTTTATGAATCCCATTTTTGGCACCGTAAAATCAAGCAAGTATTTTCGCCGGAATCGCAGCGCCAATTTTTCCAGCGTCTCCGCTTGATGCCCTGCACCAAAGAGAGCGCCGACCAAAGCGCCCATACTGCTTCCAGCTATGTAATCAATCTCGATCCCTTCTTCAGCCAGTACCTTCAAAACACCGATATGCGCAAAACCGCGGGAGCCTCCCGAACCAAGTGCCAGCCCGATTGTTGGTTCCACCTTTCCCCATCCCTTCTATGCATCGAGGCACATGTCATTGGTCTAAACTTTCTTTGTTTACGTATATTAAACCAAGGACAAGTTTATGATTTCAGAAAGGGAGCACGTCCATGCGAATGCCTATTTCACTCATCAAGACGATGGTATATGGAACGACGACAACATTTTTGGCTTTTTCCTTTATCATTTTCCCTAAAGAAGCGTATGAAGCATCCATCCGGGGACTAACCATGTGGTGGGATGTTGTTTTCCCTTCACTGCTGCCTTTTTTCATAATGTCTGAGTTTTTAATCCGCTTTGGTGTCGTCTCCTTTATCGGCGCCTTGTTTGAACCGGTGATGCGCCCGCTGTTCCGCGTTCCCGGAGCAGGAGGCTTTGTCTGGGCGATGGGCCTCGCCTCCGGTTTTCCGGCGGGAGCGAAGCTCACAGCCCGCTTGCGGCAGGAAAAAAAAATAACGGCAATCGAAGGCGAGCGGCTCGTTTCCTTTTCCAACGCCTCCAATCCATTGTTTATTTTCGGAGCGATCTCCGTCGGTTTTTTTCACGATCCCGCACTCGGCGTCGTCTTAGCCTTTGCTCATTATGTCGGAAATATCATCGTCGGGCTTACCATGAGGTTTTACGGGGACGACGAGCAAAATAAAGCAGCCGGGTCCCGCCGGTTGTCGTTAACCTACGCCCTCCGGCTCATGCACGCGGAGCGGCTGAAAGATAAACGTCCGTTTGGTAAATTAATGGGCGACGCGGTTCAATCCGCCATCCAGACATTGCTGATGATCGGCGGCTTTATCGTTTTGTTTTCGGTATTGAACCAAATTCTCGGACTGATTCACTTCTCCGTGATACTCAGCGTGATAATAACTATTATACTCGGGTTCATCCAAATGCCAACCGAATTGAGTCCGGCGCTGATTTCCGGATTATTCGAAATTACGCTCGGCAGTCAATTGGTCAGTCTGACGAACAACATCCCGCTATTGCAGCAGGCGATTATTGTCAGTTTTATTTTAGCGTTCAATGGTTTTAGTGTTCAAGCGCAAGTGGCAAGCATTCTATCCGAAACAGATATCCGCTTCCGCCCTTTTTTCTTTGCCCGCTGTTTTCACGGATTTGTGGCGGCGGTCATCACCTATTACGTTTTCGACTGGCTTTATGTGGAGCAGTTGAGTCCGGCAGGCGAGGCGATTCCGGCATTTCACCCCTCCCCCGTCACCGCCTCCATCCAAGCGTACGAGTGGCTGTTGCAGTGGGGAGGACTTATCAGCTTGTCAACATTGTTTCTCTGGGTCGTGATGACGCTGTTTTCCTACAAAAAATAACAGCTTCATGTTCCGCGCGCTTCAGTTGATCGAAAAACGTCTCAAAAGGGCGCTTTTTCCTTTTGAGACGTCCTCCATATGCCTATTCATTGGAAAAAGCAAATTTTTTTCTCAGCGCTCCTTCAACGATCTCCGGAACGAGATCGCTAACCGGCGCTTGATATTTTGCAATTTCCTTTACAATGCTGGAACTTAAGTAAGAATAGTTGTTATTCGTCATCATAAAAAAGGTTTCCACCTCTTCATCCAGCTTGCGGTTAATGGACGCCATCTGCAATTCATACTCAAAGTCAGATACCGCCCGCAGCCCTTTAATAATCGCGCTGGCGTTTTTTTGTTTGACATAATCAATCAGCAAGCCGTTGAAATGATCCACTTCCACATTCGGTAAATCTGCCGTCGTTTGTCTTAGCAGCTCGATTCTTTCCTCCACCGTGAATAACGGCTGCTTATTCCGGTTGTTTAACACGGCGACGATCACTTTATCAAAAACTTTTGCCCCGCGGGAAATGATGTCAAGATGTCCGAGCGTGACTGGATCGAAACTGCCGGGACATACTGCAATACTTGTCATTGTTCATCCTCCTCCGAATAGATGGCGATCACCGTATCTCCATATTTTTCCTCCCGCCGTTTATGTAATGAGCCATATGAGTCCGACAACGAAACAGTTAAGGCATGTTCCACGACTGCCTGACCGTCACGGGACAACAGCTGATGTTCGGCAATGTAAGCCAGTTCCTCTGATAAGCGCTGCTTTTGATACGGTGGATCAAGGAATATCAACGTAAACTTTTTCTCTTGCTTCTGCAATGCCTTTAAAGCCCGGCCAGCTTCCGTCCGAAACACCTGCGCCTGCTGTTCCAGCCGGCATAGCTTCAGGTTTGTATGGATCGTCTCGATGGCTTTCCGGTCGCGGTCAACAATGATCGCTTCCTCCACGCCCCTGCTTAACGCCTCGATGGAAATCGCTCCGCTTCCACCGTACAGATCAAGTATCCTGCCGCCGTCAAAATAGGGACCGATCATATTAAAAATTGATTCTTTGACCTTATCCGTTGTCGGACGCGTCGTTTGTCCGGGAACCGCCTTCAACTGCAGTCCCTTCTTTTTTCCGCTGATTACTCTCATTTTTTTCACCTGTTTTTATCATATCGTTGATCTTCATTATCCTATCATAAATCAAGTAAAATCGGAAATTTCACGAAAAAGTCGACAAAATATTCAAACTCTTTTTCTGCACGTATAAACTTTTTTTTGTCGTCCATAATAATGGTAGCAACATCATTGAGCATGTTGCTGACAACCGCGGAGAAGGCTTACGTTTCCCCATAAGTTCTTCCTCCGGTTTCTCCTCTCCCATAGCCTAGACATAAGAACAGGGAAAGTCCCTTCGTCTTTCCCACGTTCCTTTGTCATGAGGCAGCCCGCAGAAACTATCTCTGCGGGTATTTTTTTGTATTGCTGCAAAAAATGAATAAAGGTGTCTCAAAAGAGAATTCTTCCCCCTTTTGAGACACCCCTTAAATACCCATCTTATAATCAAACTCTTTTTCTTTATCAGGTACAGAGTTTTGATATTCGGTCTTCAGCCACGGTCGCATCGACATTGAAACATCTTTAACAAAATGGAGCGATTGCAGCTTGTTCATCGTCGCTTCCACTTGATTTTCATCACAGTACATGACGACGTACTTCATTTTTTTTGACACATAATGAATATTTCCAAACCGCCGCAACAGTTTCACTTGCTTTAACGATTGCAGCCATACTGCCAATCCTACCCGGTTTTCTACCATATCCATTTCCCCTTTATTTCCATTGCCAACAGAATAGCACGGAAGCTGTCATATTGCAACAATGCCCTGTACTAAGCTTTGCAGCCGCAGCTCCCGCCGGTTCCGCAGCCGCCGCTGCAGCCTCCTTGATCAAAAAACGGGTTGCCTGTAGGAACCTTGATTTGCGGAGAAACGGCATTGGCGATAATCAAACTCACTTCCACGAGCAGATCGTGCAAAGCATTTTCTGCCTTTTTATATTCGGCGATCGCCGGGTGCGTGTCTACTTTTCTTTTGAACTCACGCACATCGCTTGTGACTTGTTTAAAATCAGGATGATACTTTCCGAACCGCTGCACTTCCTCATATTTCTCTTTCAGTACCTGGAATTGGGAAATGAGCCGCTGTGCTTCCTGATCGCAATTCAACGCATTTTTTAATTCGATATATTCATGAAAAACTTCCGAAGAAGTGATCAGTTCTCCTAAACTGTATGCTTGTTGGAGTATGTCAACATCCGTCATCGCTGTTACCATACTTTCACCTCCAACTAACATTATAACATGTTTTCCGCAAATTCATAACGCTGCGGTCAGCTGAGGTAATCCCGGCAAACATCGCTGTCGTCCGGTCTTACAAGCGCGATGCGCCGCAGTTCGGCTAACGGGATTTTCTCATTGCTGTAAGTTACCAAATAGGAGGAGCCTGCCTGAAGCATTAACGACTTTACCTCGACGATTTGCCGCCTTCCGCAGTGATTCTCCACAATCACCGGCAATTTCAACGCCTGGCTTTGACGTATAAGGCGTGCGGTCATGTTTTCTTTATATGCCATCAGTTGAAACGTCATCTCCGAAAGGCGGTTCACTTCCTGCCATTCTTTCGGAACAAGTTCTTCATTCGCCATCTTCACATGAATTTCTTCCCGAGCTTTTAGGGCAACGCCTGCCTCCCCCAAGGTAATGGAGAGCGACTGCAGCCATTTTTCCCATTCCCCCTGCTTATTGGCAGCGATAAACACCCCGCTTTCATGACATACGATATGCTCCTCGCCTAAGCGGACCGCCGCTTCTTTCGTCAGTCCGGCTCGCAGCGAAGCAGCGTTGATTTCGTAAAACGAATATTGTCCTTTTTTCAGGACCGCCTCTTCCTCCTGCCAAAGAGAAGTAAGACTAGCCGCAGCAGTTTTCAGCGGCGGAACGGCGAGAAACGCTTGCCAAACAGCCGGTGACGGCTCTAACGCCTTTCCATTCTTGATGCTTTCGGCTGTAAAACGGATATGAAACCTTTGTCCCACACTCGTGATTTCCCCAAACAGTAGCACTTTCCAAAACTGTCCGAGATGGATGTCCAGCGGAAAAACAAATTCTTCTCCGTGAAGATGAAAAGAATCTTCCACCCCGGCCGTTTCATCGCCCAGCCGGTTCACGCAGTAATCCGTTTTCTCCGCGACAAAGAAAGGATCCTCCTCGAGCCGGCGCTTCTCTTCCGGAGAGCCAGTAAGGTTTCGACATTCTTTTTCAGGAATACTCCAGCCGTAAAGTGATTTTTTGACCAAAAGCTTCCCATTTTCTCTCAGTTCTCCTTGAAAAATCACCTTTGAAAAGTAGTTCAGCAGCAGTTCCTCTAAAACATCATCGACTTGATACCGAATCAGCCAGTCCAGTTCTGCCGCCGGCAGGCTTGTTGCAAACTTCTTCGCGTATTGGTGAAAAAATGCTTTCTGAACATCATTCAGGATAACGAACGGAGAACAAGCCGGTGTCTCCTTTCCTTGAAACTGCCGATTCAAAAAAAAACAAAACGTGTTCCGGAAAGCAAGCAGGTCAAACGATCGGCACGAAGACTGTCTGCTTCCGACATCTCTAAAGGTTCCGATAATCTTCCGAACAGTCTCACGATCCACTTCCCTCGGGAGGGAATAAACCGTTTCCCTGCTGCGGGTTATAGAAGAAATCAACGTTTTTTTTCGCAAGCTGTTCATCGACGAAAAATAATAATAAGGACCGAAACATCCGACCCCCAGCTCATCCACTTTTTGCTTTTCTCTAACAGAAAGCAAGGCAAACCACTTCAACACCGTTTTTTCACTCTCGACCAGGCTGTTCCATTGCGATGCAAACGGTGCGGATTCCACAACATTCCCTGACTGCTTCAATAAATTGATGAACATGGATACCACTCTTCCCATTCGTATGAATAGCCTTGCTCCATCATAAATAATTGGCGATGCGCGGCCAGTTCCTCTTCTTTTGTCATCGACGAAACAAGCGTATAAAAATAAACCGGTTCACCATGTTTATTCGGCCGGAGAAGGCGACCGATCCGTTGGGCCTCTTCCTGCCGCGATCCATACGTTCCCGATACTTGAATCGCAACTTGTGCATCTGGCAGGTCGACAGCCATGTTCGCAAGGCGGCTTAAAACAAGCGTCCCGATTTCCTGCTTGCGAAAACGGTCATACAGCTGCTGTCGTTCTTTTTTTGTACATTCGCCCGTAAGTAACGGCACGGAATAGCGTTTGGCAATTTGCTGCAATTGCTTTAAATATTGCCCAATGATAAGAATCTGTTGCCCACGATGTTTTCTTAGCAGTTGATCAAGAACCTCGAGCTTTGTTTCGTTCTCGCTTACAAAGCGGAACCTTTCCCGCTTCGATAAAGCGAAGTAGCTTGACCATTGCCCGGGCGTTAACGGAATTTTCACTTCTTTGCAAACTGGTTGCGCCAGCCAGCCGTTATCCTGCAATGCCTTTATTCCCACTTCATATCGTTTTGGTCCAATCAAGCTGTAAATATCTCCTTCTCTGCCGTCTTCCCTGACAAACGTCGCCGTCAATCCTATCCGTCTTCTTCCTTGTAAATTCGAGGTGATACGGAACAGCGGCGCGGGAAGCAAATGGACTTCATCATAGATAACCAGGCCCCAGGATCGCCGGTCGAACAAGGAATAATGAGGAAAGATTCCTTTGTTTTCCCCTTTGGTCTGTTGGTATGTCAGCATTTGATACGTTGTGATCGTGACCGGCTTTACTTCTTTACGCTCGCTTGTATACGTGCCGATGTCAGCGGCGGTGAGCGTGGTTTTGTCCAACAGTTCGTCGTGCCACTGCCGCATAGAAGTATCGTTAGGTACTAAGATTAACGTATCTTCTTGAATCCTGGTCATGATTCCGAGACCGACAATCGTTTTCCCCGACCCGCACGGCAAAATAATAAACCCATCCCCTTTAGCGCCATCATCGGGATGGATAAACGATTGAACAGCTTCTTTCTGATACGGGCGCAATTTGACATGCGGCCGCAGTGACACTGGCAAAGGAGAACCTTTATCAATGCCGAGCTTATCCTGAACGGGATAGCCTGCTTCCAGCAGCCGTTGTTTAATCAGACCGCGGTCGCTGATGTCAACCGGTATTGCTTCGTTTCCGCACAGGGGAAGCGGTTTCTTTTCCGGAAAATAATCGGCGAATAATCCCGGCTCGCGGGATAGAAGGCATGGACCGTATTCCTCGATGAGCTCGAGCGATATTTTCCCGTTTTTTTCATCCCATCCATCAAGCTGCTTCTTTATTCCCGCAGGGAGACCCGCACCGGAAAAGCGGACAAGAAAGGAGGCGATATCTTCAACGGTCAATCCTTGCTCAAATGCGTACCAAACTGAAAAAGGAGATAGCTTATAAATATGTACATCTGACGGGGTCTGCACAAGTTGGGCAAATTGACTGAGAACCGGCTGTACGGCGGTTGCTTCAGGATGATTTGTATGGAAAACGATCCTGCCGTCGTTTTGAATGAACAATGATTTCAGATGTCTCTTCTTTTCCATAATCAACCTCCGCGGATCTTCGAAAGCACTGAAAATGGATTTTTTCCCATTTTTCTAGCACTTGTATTATTCCGTCATTTGTTAATATTTACTTTCCTGCTGCGGATATGCAAGTGTTTGTGCAAAAAGATCGTTTTTTATTTTTTTGCACAAACACGAAGCTACGAGCAACACTTCTCAGACAAGCTACGAGCTGTCTTATCGTGCCATCGCCCGCGATGGTACTTGGATATTCGTCGAAGCTATGCTTGCAGAGGAAGAGACAATGAGTGGAGCCGATGCATTCTTTTCAAACCGGCTAGGAGTGGTTTTCTCGGAGTCAGGATGACGACATTCCGCTGTTACTCACAGGACGTGAGTAGTACTTAAGCGGAATTGGAGGATGGTGACATTCCGCCGTTGCTCACAAATGCAACCTGAATGTGTTTCGTCGAGTCAATTTGCGTCGAGTAACCGCAGACACAGGACGTGAGCGGGTTCTTAGGCGGAATTGCGTTGCATCGGGTGAAACCATTGCCTTTTTGAACAAGCTGTTAAACAAAAAACCGGCTGATTCAAACAAGGGCACTAGAAAAAGGGGAAAGCACCCTTTTTCTAGCGCCCCTAAGACACCGATTTAGTTTGGTTTGAATTGGCGCATCATCTCCAGCATCATCATCGCCAAGTTCATATTGTTTTGAAGACGATCCATTCGCTGTGGAAATGTTTTTCCGTAAAAAACTTTTGCTTCCCTTTCCATTTGTTGAAGAGCAAAAGGATTTCTCGACAGAATGCGGTACCAACGAGGATTATACCGAAGAAACCGATGAAGTTCCGGTTGATTTCGAATATGCTGATACACTTCTGATCTCATTGGCTATCTTTCTCCTTATATGAGAATGTCCTTTAATCATCCCGGTAAGTAAACGGGGATTGCTGCTGTTGCTGCTGTCCCGTATTTGATGACGGCGGCTGATGATTAGGTCTGAATTGGGCCAGCAACTCCTGGATGGAACCGAGGACGCCGCTGAACTGGGTTAAATGATTTTGCAAATCATTGAAATTCATTTTTTTTAACATTGCAATCAGATCCTTCGTCGCTTTTCCTTCCTTTGTGTCAGAAGATTTATCCTGTTTTTCTTCCGCCTCCGGCTCCGGTTCTGCTTCCTTCTCTCGTTCATCGCTCACGCTGTTTTCCTTGCTTCGATATGTCTCCCAAATATCATCCTCTTCACCGAAAAGCAGCCATTCCTCAAACAAATCCTGCAACGTTTTTTCCCCGCTTTTTACATCTCTCAGCACATGTGGATTTTTTTTCACAAACACCTTGAATTTCCTCACATCTGGATGAAGGGATTTATTCATTTGCAACACCTCCTAGTCAAATGACTAGATTTCTCTTACTTACATCATACCTGCAAAAAAGCGAAGAGGTGCGCCCATTTTTTCTGCGGGGCAGCGATTTTCATGAAGAAGCGAACAGGTCCTTCTTCGGAGCACATTCCGTAAAGGCTGGTTGATTCACCCATTAGCAGATAAAAATCGGTTCCTACCAAGGGGTAATGAAATTTTGTGTAAAATAAAACCGGTAAACACCTACCCCTAAATGGGTAAATCGCTCATCCAACAGATTAACACGGTGTCCTTCACTGTTTAGCCAGCCTTCCACCGCCTCAATGGCATCGGGGTAATTTGCCGCAATATTTTCCGCCGCCAGCTCATAAACGACCGATTCCACTGCCAAGCGATCCTTGAGCTCCCCGTATGTCGGCGAGGTATGAGCAAAATACTCGTCGCGATACATATCCTCACTGTGCAAATAAGCTACTTTTGCCGTCGCCTCATCCCATGTTAATGGTTGTGCTCCATATCTTTCACGTATGTGATTCGTTAAGTCCAAAATCTGCAAGGCCTGGCCATCCTGAACAAGTTGCCAATCCTCGGCGGATAACGGTTCTGCTTCCGGTAATATCCCCCGGTAAACAATGGAATACGGCTTGTGCAGCAGCAATGTTTCCTGGTCCGTGTAACGAATGGAAGATACGGTGTCTGACGCTGTATCAAAATACACCTGCACCCACACATCGCCAATGGAAGCCAAAGGTCTTATTCTCATATCCTCTTCACTCAATTCAAACTGATGGGCAACATAGTTGCCGCCCATTGGAACTTCCTTTTGAAATTGCAGGTGGTCATTCACTTTATAGTAATCGTCTCCCACCCGGAAAAATGCCGTGTCTGCCCGTTCATCATTGGTAAAGACGGAGACGATTTTCTCTTCGCTGACACCGAATTGCAAATACACATCGTTTTTATTATATATCCACCATTCATAACCATAGGGAGTTAAATCAATTCTGTCAGCTTCACCAAATTTTTCCGTTATGCGTTCTACCCCCTCACCGATGAACTGATGAATGCCGTCTGCTTCCTCCACTTCCTCGACTTCCGGTTCATCCAAATCATCTGTCTCCTGAGCCGCGATTTCCCTATCGTCAGCAGCTTCCTCTGTTCCCGCTTCTTCTGATGCGATTTTTTCCCCGGAAGTTGACGGTTCATCATCAGTCCATCCTTCTACATAAAAGATCAGGCTGCAGACAATGATCAGGCCCATCAGGAAAGCAACTACAATTCTCATGACATTCTCCTCTCCATTTGCTAAGCAGCTGGCTGAGCATACATGTTTTTGAACAAAAACTAGTAGAGCGTGTTCAAAAAGGCAATGGTTCCGCTCGATGCGTAGGCTACGAGAAAACCGCTCCTAGCCTACTGAAAAGAATGCATCGGCCCACTCATTGCGCCGTGTATGTTTAACAAGATAAAAAGCGATCTTGTTAAACATACACTAGTAGTCATTTCTCTATAAAAACACGCTTTCCTGCCTAGCCAACAATCATTCCAATAATTCGTTTCTACTTCCGGCATTTCTACAAACGAAATGCGTGCAAACGTCGACACATGTACCATGCTGTCAACTCGCCGGGTAACGGTGGCGTGCTTTCGCTACTGAAAAAAACAGCGGTACAAAAAGGGACATTGTCCCCTTTTTGTACCGCTGCTTTAATGAACGCTTCAAAAAAGTAATGATTCCGCTTGATGCAACCCAATTCCGCCTAACTGCCGCTCACGTCCTGCGTCTGCGATTACTCGACGCAAATTTACTCGAGAAGCACATTCAAGTTGCATTTGAGCAACGGTGGAATGTCGTCATCCTGACTCCGCGAAAACCACTCCTAGCCGGTTTGAAAAGAATGCATCGGCTCCACTCATTGTCTCTTCCTCTGCAAGCATAGCTTCGACGAATATCCAAGTGCCATCGCGCGCGATGGCACGATGAGACAGCTCGTAGCTTGTCTGAGAAGTGTTGCTCGTAGCTTCGTGTTTGTTCAAAAAGATAAAAAACGATCTTTTTGAACAAACACTTTAATGATAATAATGCTCTTGCTCTGATTCAGAAATTTCGGAAAGAGCATACCCTGCTATTTCGTCGGTTGTTCTGTGAACAGCAAGATCGCCCAGCGCGACAATCCCCACCAACTGATTGTTTTCAACAACAGGCAGCCGACGAATTTGTTTATCAGCCATGATTTTGGCCGCTTCATCCACAGTCATATCCGGCTCCGCCGTCAGCAACCGTTCCGTCATAATCTCCGTCACCTGGGTTGAATTCGGTCTTTTTTCTGCTACCCCGCGGATGACAATGTCCCGGTCGGTAATCATTCCCATCAGCTGTTTGCCTTCGCAAATAGGAATCGCTCCGCAATCATGCTCTTTCATTTTTACCGCTGCTTCAAAAACATTGTCCTCCGGCTTGCATATTTCCACATCCGTTGTCATAATGTCACGTAACTTTTTCATCTTACCCCTCCATCGTTTCATTTTATGCCTTCATAGCTTACCCAAAAAATAAAAAACGATGCATCTGCTCCGCATGTTTCAGTTCATCTCGGCGATTTGTCTCAATTCATTGCATCCGCGGTAATTTCGTAATATCATAAGATAGAGTAAAGAAAGCTGATTGCTAGGAGGTAGTCTGATGATATTCGAAGAAACAGGTCTTGAAAATGTGACGATTGAATTTCAAGCTTTGGAAGAAATTATGGAGAGCGCCGGATTCCATTATGTATATGACTATGAAAGGATAACTTTTGACTACAAAATGGTGGACAAAGTAAGAGATGATGTATATTATTTCCGCGTCCAAGGCTACGCAGTCGAAGGAGAAATTCCATCACCGCACAGCGCGGTGAAAATCTTCCAACTGTTGTTGGGAAAACATTATTATCCTCATGGCGTTGAATATGATGAAGAATTTCCTAAGAACATTGTGGAGAAATGCAAAAAGAAAATCAGCATCATCAAAGAGCAAATTCAAAGCGAAGCCGTTTCTTGAATGCGCTTGAAACAACGGATTATGATGAAAGGCAGGAAATACCCTCGATTCAATCATTGTCGCCAATGATTTGACCGTCGAAGGTATTTTTTATTTTCAACCATTTATTTCCAGTGGTTATATTTATGTAAGAAAGTATCAAGATATTTCACTGTTATTACCTTCATTTTCATACTATAATAAACATGAGTCGATCGAAAGGAAGGTTGCTACATTGACGTCACAAACAGTAAAGAAAACTGCTTATATCTTATTAGGAATAACAATGGTTGCCTTGCTTTTTTATTTTGTACTTCCTGTATCCGTGCCGATCATCGCGGCATTGCTGACGGCCCTGTTCCTTTCTCCCGGTGTGACAGCGCTCGTAAAAAGGTTAAAGACATCACGAAATATCGCCGTATTTGTTGTTTTCATTACCTTTATCCTGCTGATCGCAATCGCTGTCTATTTTCTGTTAACAAGAGCGATGACGCAATTGAATCAATTCGTAGGCAATTTGCCGGGCACCATCAATGAATTGAACATTGTATGGATCAATTTTTTAGACAGTCTGGAAGGAAGATTTGGTGAATATTCACCGGAAGTCGTGAGCGAGATCGACAAGGCGGTTACCGGCTCCCTAACAGAATTGCGTACCAGTCTGCAAAACCTTGATATTATCGGATATGTGACAGCCATTCTGGTTAAAATACCTTCTTATTTAGTATCGTTTCTTGTTTATTTGATTTCACTGTATTTATTTCTGCTTGAATTGCCGCGTTTAAAGGCGAAAATGTTCGGCTACATGACGGACAGAACGGCGGAAAAGGTCAGGTTTATGTCTTCGCGCCTGTCCTATGTCATATTCGGCTTTTTTAAAGCGCAGTTTCTTGTTAGTATAATTATTTTTCTCGTTACCCTCATCGGACTCTTTTTCATTGCTCCTGATGTGGCGGTTATCATGTCTTTGATCATTTGGATCATTGATTTTATCCCGATTATCGGATCGATTGTCATCCTGGCGCCTTGGGGGCTTTTTCACCTCCTTGCCGGAAACACTGCCCTTGGCATCCAATTGTTTGTGCTTGCCGCCATTCTGTTGACGATACGGCGTACGGTGGAACCAAAAGTTATGGGACACCATATCGGTCTTTCTCCGTTGGCTACCCTCATTTCCCTGTACATTGGTTTAAAGCTGTTCGGGGCGGTAGGATTTATTTTGGGTCCACTTGTTGTCATTCTGTTCACAAGCGCGAAGGAAGCAGGTATCATTAAATTCAACGTCAAAATGTAAAAAGCCTGTCTCAACGTGTGCTTCTCACCCATTGAGACAGGCTTTTTAATACAAACTTTTTCTAAAAGAGGATGTTCAAAAAGTGCGGGAAACAGCGCCTGCGAATCTCATCGTTGCGTCGTCTCTCCGCTGCTCACGTACGTTCTGTGTACGCTGTGCTGCTCGAGCCTGCCGCGCCTCGATCTTCTTGCCGCTGTGATGTCCTCCTTTTTGAACACACACGAAAAGATTGCTGCTCTTTGAGAATCATCCTCCGATAATCGCTCTGAACAGATTCGTCGTTTCTCCTGCAGGGTAGATGATATAAAGCATAAAATAAACGACGATGCCGGTTCCTGCTGAGAAAAACCAGATGACGGAAGTGAGCGGACCGATTTTCCGGTGCTGCGCAAACTTGTTTTTATAGCCTGTAACCAGGGCGATAATCCCCAGTACCGCCGCAACGGTCGCCAGTGTAATATGGATAATAAGGAATACCCTGTAAAACAAGAGCGCGCTGTCCGGACCGCCGAAGGAAGTGCTTCCGATAAAAATCGTTTTTGACAAATACAGAATAAAAAAGATCGTAGCCAGCATCGCCGCCCAGAACATGACTTTTTTATGGGCTTCAACCTTTCTTCTAGCAATAAAATACCAACCGATGGCGACAAAAATCGCACTCAAAGCGATAAATATCGTACTTACTAATGGTAAAAACGTTGCCACGGCAAAATTCATCCTCTCTTACATTCCTGAGTCTTCTCCCATCTCATTATATAAAGTCCAAGCTGCTTTCGTAAAGCAATCGCTGTTCCGCAAAAAAAAACGAAATGGGTGTCTCAATAAGAATCAGCCTTTGAGACACCCATCTATTCAAGCTACCACTTAACGATGCCAAGCAGGAGCATGAGCGACGCGACCGTCGGAATCGCAATGATAACCGCAGACCAGATCATTACGTTCGCCCAGCCGTTTCCCCGCTCGTTCAAATGCATGAAAACATACAATTGGAGAACAACTTGAATCGTAGCCAACAACAGAATAAACGGCATCGCAAAGCTCGCAGGAATCGCGTCGCTTGCAATCGAAATAAACGCAAGTGACGTTAAGAAAATCATCAATACAAACGAAATGACCTGTGTTCTCGTTTCACGAGCCAGCTTTCGCTTCACCTTTTTTGTCGGCTCCCCTTTTAAGGGAGCTGTAGGATCCATTCCATGATCAGCCATAGATCATCCTCCTATTCCCATGAGATAAACAACAGAGAAGATAAACACCCACACGACATCGATAAAATGCCAATACAGTACAGCAACGTAAAACTTCGGTGCATTTGTCAGGGTTAGACCTGATTTACGGTAACGGAGCAGGAGCGTCGTTATCCAGGCAATCCCGAAGGCTACGTGAGCACCATGTGTGCCTACAAGCGTGTAAAATGAAGAACCGAAGGCGCTTGTTGTAAATCCTAAGCCATGGTGCACATACTCATAGAACTCATAAATTTCAAAGCCGAGGAAAGCCAGCCCTAATATGACGGTCACGCTCAACCAAAGCAGCAATCCCCTGTAATTTCCTTTTTTCATGTTGATGATCGCAAACACGCTCGTTAAACTGCTCGTTAACAATATCATCGTCATGATGAACACGAGCGGCAAGGAGAACAGCTCATCAGGGCCGGGGCCGGTATGCGTAGACCCCTTTAGGCCAAGATACGTTCCGAACAAGCTTGCGAACAACACAGTTTCACCGCCGAGAAAGAACCAAAAGCCGAGAAACTTATTTCTACCTTCGAGGGTCGCCTTCTCCGGATTTGGAGGTAAGGTTTGCTGAACGGTATGCTGATGTTCCATATTACTTACCCCCCTTTGCATTTAAAATGTCTTCTTTCGGAATATGATATCCATGATCCTCTTTGACCGAACGGACAAACATCGCTCCGAACACCACGACCATTCCTGCAATTGCAAGCGCCCAAAGATGATAAATAAACCCAAAGCTGGCAATGAAAAGTCCAAGCGAGATAATAAACGGCAGGAACGAACCGTTCGGCATATGAATATCGCCAAGAGGCTCTGCCGCTTTCATTTTTCCATCCCCTTCATACTTCTCATACCATAAGGCGTCCACATCGCGAACGAGCGGCGTTTGCGCAAAATTGTATTCCGGCGTCGGCGAAGGAATCGTCCACTCCAATGTCCGGCCATCCCACGGATCTCCGGTTGTCTCCTTGTTTTTCATCGATACAAAAATGTTCACGACAAACAGGATAAATGCCACGCCCATGAAAAAGGCGCCGATCGTACTGATAAGATTCATTTCATCCAGACCTTGACCACCAAGGAACGAAGCCACCCGACGCGGCATTCCGATCAAGCCGAGAAAATGTTGAACAAAGAACGTTAAATGGAAGCCGAACAGAAACATCCAGAAAAAGATTTTTCCTAACGTTTCATTTAATTTATATCCGAAAATCCTCGGCCACCAATAAAATGCTCCCGCAAACAACCCTAAGACAACCCCGCCGATGATGACGTAATGAAAGTGGGCGACGACAAAATAAGTGTCATGAAACTGATAGTTTGCCGCGCTCGTTGCCAGCATGACCCCAGTCACGCCGCCCATGACAAACGACGGGATGAAGCCTAAAGCGAACAAGTTGGCTGTTGTGAATTGGATGCGCCCTCCCCAAAGGGTAAGCAGCCAGTTGAAAATTTTTATCCCTGTCGGCACCGCGATCGCCATTGTTGCCACTGCAAAAATCGAGTTTGCGACAGGTCCCATACCAACGGTAAACATATGGTGAGCCCAAACCATGAACCCGAGGAACCCGATGATCAATGTTGCAAAAACCATTGCCGAGTAACCGAAAAGGCGCTTTTTCGAAAAGGTTGAAATAATTTCCGAAAATATCCCGAAGGCTGGAAGTACTAAAATGTATACTTCCGGGTGCCCAAAAATCCAGAACAAATGTTGCCAAATAATAACGTTTCCACCGAAATCAACAGCGAAATACGTTGCCCCAAAAATACGTTCAAGCATCAATAACAATAATCCAATCGTTAGCGCTGGAAATGCAAACAGGATAAGCATCGATGCAACAAATGTACTCCACGTAAACAGCGGCATCCGCATCATGCTCATTCCCGGCGCGCGCATATTGATGATGGTCACGAGGAAGTTGATCCCCCCGATTAATGTGCCTGCGCCACTAATTTGCAGACCCAACACATAGTAATCGATTCCGGTACCCGGCGATTCACTCGACAGCGGCACGTAAGCCGTCCACCCTGCATCCGGTGCCCCGCCTGCAAACCAGCTGACATTCAATAGGATTCCCCCAAATAGAAACAACCAAAATCCTAAAGCATTCAAAAAAGGAAATGCAACGTCTCTGGCACCGATTTGCAATGGAACGATATAGTTCATCAACCCGAATAGCAGAGGCATCGCCGCCAGGAAAATCATTGTTGTGCCGTGCATCGTCAACAGTTCGTTAAACGTTTGCGCCGGCAAAAAGGTAAACTCCGGAAACATCAGCTGAATACGCATTAAGATCGCTTCTAAACCACCAAGAGCGAAGAAAAATGCACCTGCGGCCAAATATAAAATACCGACCTTTTTATGATCAACGGTAGTCAGCCAGTCCCATAAAACACTTTTTGACTGAGCCTTCGCATGTGACACGTTGTTACCCCCTTAACAACCCTATTCTTCTAATACTTTCAAGCTTTTCAAATATTCCGTAAGAGCGTCCAGTTCGTCTTCCGTAAAGTCTGGAAATGCTGGCATTCCGTTGCCAGGTTTCAGCGATTGCGGATCACGAATCCAGTCTTTGATGTTCTCGTCTTCATATTTTAAATAACCGGCTACAACCGTACGTTCCCCAAAGTTTGTAAGGTCAGGTCCGAAGCCTCCCTGGCCGGAAATCGAGTGGCATTGCAGACAGCTTTGCTCATAAAGTGTGCGCCCTTCAACGAGCACCTCCGACTCAGACTGTTCTTTTTCCTCAGCCGGTACAGCCATATTGGCAGCCCATGTTTCAAACACATCCGTTTCCACGGCAATGACTTTAAAATCCATCAGCCAGTGGGACGGCCCGCAAAGCTCTGTACACTTTCCTAGATACACGCCTTCTTTCGGCGCCTCAATCCACATATCGTTGACGTTGCCGGGAACGTTATCCTGTTTCCCTGCCAGCGCTGGAACCCAGAAGGAATGGATGACATCGCTTGACTCCAAATTAATGATGACGCGAGTATTCGTTGGAATGTACATATCCTGTCCTGCAACAATATCATAATCAGGATACTCAAATTCCCACCAGAATGCATGTGCGGTCACGTTCACCGTAATCGAATCCTCCGTAGGCTCTGTGTCTGCCAATGTAAATGTTTCCATAACATTCGGCACTGCCAGAATCAGCAATAAGAAAATCGGAATCGCTGTCCATACCACTTCCAGCACCTTGTTGCCATGAACCTGTTTCGGGATGTGGGTATCCCCCGGCCGTTCGCGGAAGCGGATCAACACAAACACATAGATGGCGAAAACAACAACAATGACAAAAATCATGATATACAAGCTCAGACGAATTAAGGAAAACTGCATTTCTGCTACCGGACCTTGCGGATCAAGCGCAGATAAGTTTTGCTGCCCACACCCTGCCAACAGCAAGAAGAACGATAGTGGAAGCAATCGCCATAAATACTTCATGTAGTCACAAACCCCTCTTTCTGTCTTCTAGTGTTTTGTTCAAAAAGATTGCTTTTTATCTTTTTGAACAAATACGAAGCAATGAGCGGAATCATTGCCTTTTTCAATTTAAAACATATGCACGATAATCATTAATACAAAGAGAATTGTTAAATAATTCAATGAATAAATGAACATGTGCGAAGCCCACTTGACATCATCCTTGTATTTATAGCCAGCAAGACCCACAGCCAGCCAGCCAACCCCCAATAATACAGTGATGACAGTGTAAACTGTTCCGAAATGTGCAACTGTAAGCGACACCGGAATTAGCGTTGCCACATACCAGACGATCTGCCGCTTCGTCACGGAAAAACCGGCGACGACAGGCAGCATCGGAATACCCGCACGTTTATACTCGTCCACGCGCTTCATCGCCAAGGCCAAAAAATGCGGCGGCTGCCAAAGAAACATGATCAGAAACAGTGACCAGGCGATCGGATGAAGTCCGGGATCAATTGCCGCCCAGCCAATCAATGGTGGAACAGCGCCGGAAAAACTCCCTACAATCGTATTGAAAGTTGTCGTTCGTTTCGTCCACATGGAATACAGAACAACGTATACAATCAATCCGGCAATACCGATAGCTGCGGCCATCAAGGTTGTCAATGCCAGCAGGATCGTTCCCAGACCTGCCATCACAAACCCGTAGCTCAAGACTTGTCTTCCGGTTAGCTCCCCGGTAACCGATGGTCGTTCTTTTGTCCGCTCCATAATATGATCGATGTCACGATCAATATAGTTGTTCAGGGCACAGCCCCCTGCCATAATACAGGCGGATCCCAGCAGCGTGAGAAGCATCTTCAACGGGTCGCTGCTTAATGCTGTTCCGGAATAATGGGAAGCCAAAAACAGTCCGGCAAATACCGTCAGCAGATTAGACATGACGATGCCGGTCTTGGAAACCGCCAGATAAGATCTCCACGTTACTTGATGATTCGCTTCTCTTTCATTCTCTTTCTCTAAAGTGTCAGCAGCAATGAATGTACTTGATTTATTCACTTGTTTCACCCCCCCTGATTTAGCGTTATTTTTCTTAATGAAATCATGAATCCGATGATAAGTCTAATAATCTGCATGTGAAAAGGTGCAGGATGCTTACGCCGAATTTTGCCGGTGTGGTTCAGCAACATTTTCATTGTGGTACCGCATCCTCAATTGGTGTTTTCGTTATTTTTGATCGCACACACCATTACCATTCATTAAAGGTGTAAAAAATGACCTTTTTGAACAAACACGATGAAAAATGAACGACAAAAATTTTTTCATTATTAGACTTACACTCACATTATAGATTAAGATTCAGTGATTTTCATCACAAAAATAATGATTACAAATAAGTACCACAAAAACAAATTAAAATCACTATTATCACTATACCAATATTAATAATCTTTTCAAGTGAAATATACTAATTTCATGTGTGTAATATAATATTGACCGTGGACAATGATCCAGCAGACATTGTTCTTCTTTCTGCCGGCAGGCTAGTGTTTAAATTGAACTTTTCTGCTTTTTACATTAGAATTGAGGCGAGTATCATTTAGCTTACGTATTGGCTGTTATTTGGGGAACAGCCGTTAAAACGCAGCGGATAGTCATAGATCAAAATGAACAAACAGAAAGTCGGTGGAGCTGTGAAGCATCTAGCTTTAAAAATTTATGGCATTATCACCTCTTTGGGTATGTTGGTCGTGCTTTTACAAGGAGCGCTCGTCACGCAAACAGGCTCCGGAGACGCCTGCGGCGCCGAGTGGCCGCTTTGTTACGGACAAGTCATTCCTAAGTCTCCGACTATAGAAACATTAATCGAATACAGCCACCGTGTTGTATCGGGCCTCTTGGGTTTGATGGTCGTCATTTTGGCGATTTGGGCCTGGCGCAAGCTGAAGCATATCAAGGAAACGAAGTTTTTTGCCATCATGTCAGTGCTATTCATTATTTTACAAGGATTGTTGGGAGCTGCGGCAGTCGTATGGGGGCAAACTAATGCCGTGATGGCATTGCATTTCGGTTTCTCGCTGATTTCATTTACAACGGTTCTGTTGCTGACGATCCTGGCATTTGAAGACGGAAAGCCTGCCCATTTCACGCAACCGCGCATCACCGCCCGGATGAAAAACTATATTTACTTTGTTTTGGTATATATTTATGTCGTTGTGTATACCGGAGCCTACGTTCGGCACACCGGGTCCAGCATCGCCTGTTCCGGGTGGCCGTTATGCAACGGTCAGTTGATTCCGCCGCTTGAAGGAAGAGTTGCCGTGCAATTCAGTCATCGCGTTGCTGCCGGAATATTATTCATTGTAATACTCATGATGTTCATTCACCTTCACCGGCATTATCGCGAGCAAAAATCATTGTATTACAGCGGAGCTTTCAGCCTTTTATTTGTAACCGTTCAAGTGATCAGCGGCGCAATTGTCGTTTTTACCGGATTTACATTAGCGGCTACGCTGTTTCACGCTTTCTTTATCAGCGTGTTGTTTGGCATAGTCAGCTACACGGCCATGCTCGCTTACCGAGCTGAAAAAACGACATGATACTTCCTATAAAAGGAGCTTGCATTTCCGCCTCCTTCTCTATGATGATCTTCCAGACATGGTAAAAAAAGAAACGGGCTTTGGAGGCAAAACACCTTGCCTTAAGCCCGTTTTTTTCATTATCCGCTCCACTTCTCGAAGCTTTTCCTGTCGCGCGCGTTTTAAAACAGCAGTCCGTTTTTATTCACCCAGGAACGAACGGAGCATCCAAGTATGCTTTTCCACCGATTGACGGACGCCGATTAACATATCCTGTGTCGGTTCGTCATCATCCAGTTCGCCGATGGCTACATTCAACTCTGCGCTCAATGCTTGAAAATCCTTGACCAGTGCCTGTACCATTTCTTCCGCTTTGCGTTCCCCTGAAGCTTCCGGAACCGTTGCAATTTCAAGATATTCTTTCATTGTAGCAACAGGTTCCCCGCCTAAAGTAAGCAGGCGTTCTGCCAGCTCATCAATATGCCCTGCCGCTTCGTTATACAGCTCTTCGAACTTTTCGTGAAGCTTGAAGAAGTTTACCCCCTTCACATACCAGTGATAGTTGTGAAGTTTTACGAAAAGCACATTCCAGTTTGCCACCTGTTTGTTTAGTATTTCTGCTGTTTTTTCATTTGCCAAATTGATCAACTCCCAAAATTATTTGCTCATTTGTTCTTTTCCCCTAAAAAGAACAAAATAAAACAGCTTTTTCCCCTTTCATTATATTAAAAGGGCAAGAATTTCTCAACACTTCCCCGCCGCGCGTGCGACTATTCGAACTCGACAAGCAGATCGCCTGCTTGAATGGCCTCCCCGTTGGCAACGTAAAGCTGTTTAATCGTTCCGTCCAGCGGTGCCTGAACGGTCGTTTCCATCTTCATGGACTCCGTAATGATCAGATGGTCACCTTTTTTCACTTTATCGCCTTTTTCGACCAGCGTTTTGACAACGGTTCCCGGCATCGATGCACCAATTTGCTTGCCATTGTTTTTATCTGCCTTTACTTTCTGAATGACGGCGGATTCCACATTTTCATCTCTTACGATAATTTCCCGCGGCTGCCCGTTTAATTCAAAGTAGATTATCCGCGTCCCGTCTTTCTGTGCTTCGCCGATGGAAACAAGCTTCACAATCAGCGTTTTTCCCTTTTCGATTTCCACTTCGATTTCCTCCCCGAGGCGAAGACCGTAAAAAAAGGTCAATGTGTCCAGCACAGACACATCCCCGTATTTCGCAATGATCTCTTCATAATCAAGAAATACTTTGGGATAGAGGGCATAGGAAATCACGTCATGATCAGTGGCTTGGCGATCCAGTTTTTCATACAGGGCAGCTTTGATTTGTTCGAAATCGACAGCTTCCAGCAGTTCGCCCGGTCTTTCCGTTATCGGCGACTTCCCTTTTAAAATAATCGCTTGCAGCTTTGACGGGAACCCTTGGTAAGGCTGACCTAAATACCCTTGAAACAATTCGACGACCGAATCCGGAAAATCAAGCGTATCTCCCCGTTCGTAAATGTCCGCTTCCGTTAAATGATTCTGTACCATAAACAAAGCCATATCGCCGACAACCTTAGACGATGGTGTCACCTTCACAATGTCACCGAACATGTCGTTTACTGTGCGATACATTTTCTTCACATCATCCCAGCGTTCGCCGAGTCCGACGGCTTTTGCCTGCTGCTGCAAATTGCTGTACTGTCCTCCTGGCATCTCGTGGGCATATATTTCTGAATGCGGTGCGACCATGCCGCTTTCAAAATCGTGATAGTATTTCCGCGTATCCTCCCAATAGCTGTTCAATTGTTCTACTTTATCCATTTCCAGCTTCGGCTGACGCTGATGTCCGTTCAGCGCATGGTATAGAGAGTTCATGCTCGGCTGACTCGTCAAGCCGGCCATGGAACCGATGGCTGTATCAACGATATCCACCCCAGCATCAATCGCCCGGGCATAGGTGAAAATACCATTGCCGCTCGTATCGTGCGTATGCAGATGAATCGGAATGTTCACCGCATCCTTCAGCGCCGAGATCAATTCGTATGCCGCTTGCGGTTTTAATAAGCCGGCCATATCCTTGATCCCTAAAATATGTGCCCCCGCCTGTTCCAGCTCTTTTGCCAGCTGTAAATAATAGTCCAGGTTGTATTTCGGGCGCGAGGAATCAAGGATATCTCCTGTGTAACACATGGCTGCTTCGGCCACCTTGCCTGTTTTCCGCACGGCCTCGATGGCAGGCACCATGCCCTTTACCCAGTTGAGGCTGTCAAAAATCCGGAAAACATCGATTCCGGCTTCGGCGGATTTCTCCACAAATTCACCGATTAAATTATCCGGATAGTTTTTATATCCTACTGCATTGGACGCGCGCAAGAGCATCTGAAACAAGACATTCGGCATCTTTTCACGAAGTAAAATCAACCGCTTCCACGGGTCTTCATACAAAAATCTCATGGAAACATCAAACGTCGCTCCTCCCCACATTTCCATGGAAAACAAGTTTGGAATCATTCTCGCTGTCGGTTCGGCGATTCCCTTCAAGTCCGCCGTTCTCACTCTTGTGGCCAACAGCGATTGGTGCGCATCACGAAAGGTCGTATCGGTCAACAGGACCCCAGACTGCGCTTTTATCCAATCCGCTAACGCCTCAGGCCCGCCTTGATCCAACCGTTGCTTTGTTCCTTCCGGGATCGGGTCCAAATAGTTGACTTTCGGAAAGCGGCGCTTCTCATACACCGGCTTTTTCTTCCGCTGTATTCCCGGGTAACCGTTTACCGTTGTATGGCCGATATAGGACAACATTTTCGTTCCCCGGTCCCTGCGTTTAGGAAAGACAAACAATTCCGGTGTCATATCAATAAAAGACGTGTCATATTCACCGTTGATAAATTTTTCATGCTGAACAACGTTTTCCAGAAAAGCGATATTTGTTTTAATTCCTCTGATCCGGAACTCCCGTAAGTTCCGCACCATTTTTTTCACGGCACTCTCAAAGTGAAGCGCCCAGGTGGAAACCTTGACAAGCAGCGAATCATAATGCGGAGAGATGACCGCGCCTTGGAAGCCGTTTCCGGCATCCAGCCGGACGCCGAATCCCCCTCCGGAACGATACGTCATCAGCCGGCCAGTATCAGGCATGAACTGGTTTTGCGGATCCTCCGTCGTCACGCGGCACTGAATGGCATAGCCGTTCAGCGCGATGCTTCCCTGGGTCGGAATACCCATGTCGGGACTATGTAAGCTCTTGCCGTCGGCGACAAAAATCTGCGACTGGACGATATCGATTCCGGTAACCATCTCGGTGATGGTATGCTCCACTTGGATTCGCGGATTCACTTCAATAAAATAAAATTCTTCCTCTGCTGTAACAAGAAATTCCACGGTTCCGGCATTGACATAATCAATCTTTTTCATCAACTGTAAGGCAGCATCACAAATTTTTTCCCGACCTGTCTCGGAAAGAGAGACGCTCGGGGCCACCTCGACTACTTTTTGGTGACGTCGTTGAACGGAGCAATCCCGTTCATATAAATGAACGATATTGCCGAACTGATCTCCGACAATTTGGACTTCGATATGCTTCGGATTTTCCACAAATTTCTCAAGGTACACTTCGTCATTACCAAAGGCTGCCTTTGCTTCGGAACGCGCGCGTTCAAACGACTCCTTTACGTCCGCCATGGAGCGGACGATGCGCATACCTCGTCCTCCTCCGCCTAATGCTGCTTTAATAATAAAAGGAAAACCATGTTTTTCTGCAAATTCTTCCACTTCGTCTAAATGGGAAACGGGACCGTCGCTGCCAGGTATCACAGGAATACCGGCTTCGATAGCTGTTTTTCTTGCCTGGACTTTATCACCGAACATGCGCAAATGCTCAATGGCAGGTCCGATAAAAATAATTCCTTCTTCCTCACACCGCCTGGCAAACTCAATGTTTTCGGATAAAAAACCGTAGCCTGGATGAATGGCATCCACATCATTGCGCTTTGCAATTTCGATAATGCCTTCGATATCCAAATACGCATCGATCGGTTTTTTTCCTTCGCCTACTAAATAAGCTTCATCGGCCTTGTAGCGGTGATACGCCCCTGCATCTTCTTTCGAATAAATCGCAACTGTCCGAATGTTCAGCTCCGTGCAGGCGCGAAAAACCCTGATGGCAATTTCCCCCCGGTTCGCCGCCAATACTTTTTTGATTTTATCCAGTCGCACCAAATTGGTTCCCTCCTAACTAAACAGCAGTTTCGTATATCCAGAACTACTAGATTTATCATATCACTTCATCGAAGGCTTTTCATTAAATAGTGAGCATTCAAAAAGATCGCTTTTTATCTTGCTTTTCGAATTCTTATAGAGCGTGTTCAAAAAGGCAATGGTTCTACTCGATGCGCCCGACTGCGAGAAAACCACTCACAGCCGGGCTGAAAAGAATGCATCGGCTTCACTCATTATATCGTGTTTGTTCAAAAAGATAAAAAATGATCTTTTTGAACAAGCACTTATATAAAAAACCAAACGCCGGGTGAAAAACGTTTGGTTAAAAAAATTATTTTTTTGTACTCGCTTCATGCAATGCAGTTAATTGTCTTTCTAATTGATCCAGTAATTTTTTGCCTTCCTCTTCCTGAATTAACTGAAGACGAATAGCAAAATCAATCTCTCTGGACAAACCGAACATTTGTGTATCTAAAACTTCCTCGTAAAGAGGACATTGCGGCATGGTTAAATTGGCCATTTGCACTTCGATCAGTTTCAGGATTTTTTCGGCATCTTCCTTCAGAAGAGCATAAGCCTTCTCGCTCTGTCCGGATAGGGTTTCAACTGGCAACGGAATCCCTCCTCCTCTGTGTGTAAAAACTCTCTTATTATTTATATTATCTTTTCCACTGTAAAAATGCAATAGATGCATTTTTCATCCCCTTTTAAAAAATACTTAAATTCCACGTCTTCGAAATTGCCTCTAATAAATGCATTCCGGCAATGCTGTTTCCTTTATCATCGAGAGCCGGTCCGTAAATTCCGATTCCCGGGCCATGAGGTACGGACGCCATGATTCCTCCGGAAACTCCGCTCTTCGCCGGGATGCCGACCCGGATTGCGAACTCGCCGGAGGCATTATACATGCCGCACGTTACCATGAACGTTTTGATAACTCTGGAAACCGAGAGCGGAATGATCTCCTTCCCGGTCTCCGCCGCTTTCCCTTCATTTGCAATCACATAGCCGATCTTCGCCAAATCCTTGCAATTCATTTCAATCGCACATTGCTTTGTGTACAGTTCGAGCAGTTGCTCCACTGGTTCATCAATAACGCCATGCTGTTTCATAAAGTAGCATAAGGAGCGATTTAAATGAGCGGTATCATATTCCGACTCCGCTACGACTTCATTGTAATTTATCTCGCTATTTCCCGTTAAGTTGCGGATAAAACCGAGCAACCGGGCAAGCCGCTCCTCCACGTCGGCGCCTTTCAGCATCGAGGTGACAGCTAAAGCGCCGGCGTTAATCATTGGGTTTAACGGCTTTGATGGGGAATGGGTTTCCAGCTTGATCATCGAGTTAAACGGGTCTCCCGTCGGCTCCATACCAACCTTTGAAAAAACCGCTTCCTCCCCGGATTCCATCAAAGCTAAAGCAAGGGTCAGCACCTTGGAAATGCTCTGAAGAGTGAAAGTTTCTTCAACATTTCCCGCTTCAGCACATGTAGCCTGTCCTTGATAAATAGCGGCAGACAAGGCATCGGCTTTGGCCAGCTTCAACGCCGGAATATAGTCGGCAACTTTTCCGTGCTTCGTGAGTTGCTTCGCTTCCACGACAAGTGCATCCAGCAAATACAGATCGTGACAGATCATCATTCATTTCCTCCTGAGTTCTTTAAACTTCGCATCCTAAACTTCACCAGTATTCGCGTGACATTCTGACGGTTTCCCTCTATACTTGATGTGTAAAATGAAAGGAGCGATAACGTGTCTAACTTCATTTTAACCATTAATGGGAGCGTAAAATACACGATAACCATCGATCCTGGAGTATGGATTTTTGATGAGCGGAAAGTGGACCTTGATACATATTTTTCTCAGGAGCGAGTAAACACGGAAGATCTGGAAGTGGAGAAATTAGCCAAAGCGTGGAGTTTACATCGCCAGGAAGGAGCCGCCGCCTTGACTAACGGTAACCGCTTTACCGGAAGTAAAAAAGAGTTGACGGAAAAATCATTCGGAATACCGCTGTACCCGTTCATCAACAACGCAGCCCCGCTGGAAGTCGCAGCAACGGTTGTGTTCAAACGGAAAAACGGAGAAGATTTCCGTTGTTCTTTAGACGAAGCAAAGCAGGCTATCCTAGGATTTTCACATAAAGGAAAGCCATTATTGGAAGACGGGCCGGTCCATTTTTATTTTGGCAACGGCACTAATAAGGATAGACCGGTGAAGAACATCATTGATATTGTTGTGGAATAAAAGATAGTTGATGGGATGTCTCAAAGACGACCTAAAAGCAACAAAGTATACCGTAAGAGCCAAGTGAAAAAACACACAGATTATAGTGGGAGTCTCAAAAGGGTGTTTTTTCCTTTTGAGACTCCCACGAAGCAATGAGCCACACTTCACCGAGAAGCTGCGAGATGGCACAATGAGACAGCAGTGCAATACTGGCAGAGGAAGAGACAAGTACGGCGCCATTGCCCTGATATTTTTTTATCGTTTTGGCTTTTGACACCGCCCCCTCTACTGGCGGCTGAGCAACCATGCGGATGGAGGCATTCCCTTTAAGACTGCGCACGATTACAGCAGGTCTGCGGCCATTTGCGCGAGATTGGATCGTTCTCCTTTTTGCAACTTCACATGCCCTGTCTCAGACAGATTTTTTAACCGCTCGGCTACATATGTTAATCCGTTTGTATATTCATCCAGATAAGGATGATCAATTTGTTTTGGATCCCCCATTAAGACAATCTTGCTACCTTCCCCGACCCTCGTCAAGATCGTTTTTACTTCATGCTTTGTTAAATTTTGCGCCTCATCGATGATGATAAATTGATCAGGGATGCTTCTTCCTCTGATATATGTCAGTGCCTCGACCTGAATCGAACCCATACCGGCGAGGATTTTTTCTAATTCTCCCGGCTTTTTCGTATTAAATAAATATTCCAGATTATCGAATATCGGCTGCATCCACGGACGTAATTTCTCCTCTTTTTCCCCTGGTAAATAGCCGATATCCTTTCCTACCGGCACTACCGGCCGGGCAACTAACAGCTTTTTATATTTCTGCAAGTCCTCCGTCTGGGAAAGACCGGCCGCCAAAGACAATAATGTTTTGCCTGTTCCGGCTTTGCCGCCCAGGGTCACTAAAGGAATGTCATCCCTATTTAATAATTCTAGGGCCATTCGCTGTTGAACATTTCTTGCTCTTATCCCCCAGACAGCCTCGTCCTGCGGCTGGAACAGATGAATCCATTCCGCATCTTTACCGGCAATTCCGAGAGCGGAGCGGGATGACTTCAACCGGTCTTTAAAAATAAAGAACTGATTAGGATAACACGTCGTTACTCCTGCTTCCGTTACATGTATTTTTTTCCCGCCGTAAAAGCGGTCAAGCAATTCCGCCGTAACAAACCGCTCCTCATACCCGGGATACATGCGCTCGTCCTGAATCACACGATCGCTTAAAAAATCTTCTGCATATATACCTAAAGCATCCGCTTTCACCCGTAGTAATGCGTCTTTGCTTACCAGTGTGATCTGCCTGCCTGATTGGATTTTTTCTTCTTCCAGACTCATGTTCAAAGCGACAGCCAAGATTCGGTTATCATTGGTCGTTTCAAAAAAATGAGCTTTCATCTTCTCAAAGGAGCGGTGATTCAGTTCCACCCGTAAGCTTCCGCCGTTTAACAGCGGAACACCCTCATGCAGCTTCCCTTTTTCCCGAAGCTCATCAATCATCCGGGCAACATACCTGGCATTTCTCCCTACTTCATCCATATTTCGCTTTTTTGAATCCACTTCCTCTAGTACAACGGCCGGAATAATCACTTCGTTCTGATCAAAGGCATAGATTGCCAGCGGATCTTGCAGCAGAACGTTCGTATCCAAAATATATCGTCGTTTAATCAACTTCTCTCCTCCTACGGCCAGATGATCTCCTTTTTGAACCGCATTTTTCTTCAGTTACTACAATGTATGTGCGCTCGTATAAAGATAGACGCTTAAACGAACAATAGAAAATAACAACAGCTCCAGGAGGTGGGATTCGATGACTGGAAAACGGATAATACTTGCAAGTTTATTCCTTTTGACAACTGCATGTCAGCCTCAGAATAATGATGCCGAGGAGCAGCAAACAGCAGAAGGACAAGCCGGTGGCTACGCCGCTTCTGAATTGGAAGCTCCGGAGGACATTGCCGAGCATTTGGCCCAATTATGTACAAACATTCCTGATGTGGACCGGGCGACGGCGATTGTTATCGGGCCTTATGCCCTCGTTGGTATCGACGTCAAAGGCGACATCGATCAATCGGAAGTGGGTGCCATTAAATATCAAGCCGCAGAAGCGCTGGCAGATGACCCACACGGGGCGGCGGCGGCCGTCACTGCCGATCCCGATATCATGCAACGGATTGAAGAAATGCGTGATGAAATGGGGCAAGGACGCCCGATAGCAGCGATTGCCAATGAGCTTGGTGACATCATCGGCAGAATAATACCGATTGTACCAGGAGATGAGCACCGGCGCGGTGAAGATCCGGAGGAAGTGAATGACAAGAGAATGTCATCTGAAGAAGAAAAGCAATTAAACGACATTCAAAACGAGCAGAGCAAAGGGGAAATGAAACGCAGCGGTAGCAATCGCTAACATTTCCTTTTTTCAGAAGGGGTGACTCAAAGCAGCAAATAATAGCTTTTGAGCCACCCCGATTTATACGGTTGTCCCTTGATTATTCTCTTTTTATCGCAGTCATTACTTGATTATCCAGTTTTTCCGCCGCTTCCCGATCATATGTTTTTTCATACTTCGGTTCTGCCGTTATTCTTGAGCCGTAGAACATAACATCGCGGACTTCCTCCACCGTCAGTTCCACCAGCGCCAGCTTTAGCGGGACATCCTTCATCTGTTCTTCAAGAATCAGCGCTCTCCCGGAAATAGAGTATGTAGAGCCAGCACCGATTAATGTCAGCGCTGCACGAGACTGTTTTTTGATGTTTTCGATGATGCGTGATCGATTGTCCACCGAAAAGCGAATCGCTTTCTCATCAACGGCGTATAGCCACGAGATAGCGTTAACGTTTGGACCCCCATGCTCGTAATCGATGGTAGACAGTGTGACAAAATGCTCTTGTTTTAATAAAGGCAGCAACTCTTCCGTCAATCTATCCTCCACTTGATTTGCCATGCTGCGTCTCCCCTTTCATCATGGTTTTCATTAGAAGCTTAGCGGAAAGCCAAACCACCCTCGGCGTTATCATGCGCTGCTCATTCCAACGCCTGTTCAAAAAGATAAAAAGCGATCTTTTGAAACATACACTTATAATATACCTTCTTTTTCCTTAAGATAAAACCGTTCTTGTGAAATCACACAAGAAAAATCTGTTTTCAGCCCAGTTGATGAAAGTTTTTTATTTCTGAAAGGAATTTAGCCAATACTATGGAATATAGGTTAAAATACCCGTATCTTTAAAGGGGGAAAAATAAATGAATCACGAGCGGGATACGAAAGAATTAGAACGTTTGCTGAAGGAATTGCAAACATACACAAGAAGTCTGGAAAAAGCCGAACAGCTTGACCGGCGGTTAGAAAAAATATCATGGGCACTTGAGAAGTCAAAAATAAATGATGTATTATTAAATTATACAAACCCGAAGCGGGTGTTTTTCATCAATATCCTCGTCGGAATCGGCCGCGGATTAGGATTGACCATCGGTACAGTGATCGTCTTATCCTTGTTGGGCCTTCTACTGCGACAGTTTGTAGACGTTCCCCTCATCGGCGAGTGGATCAGCAATATTTTGGATTATGTAGAAATGAATCAAAACAGCCCTTCTTAGGCTATGAACGGTCGGAGCCAGGCTCCCGTTTATCGAGATAACTTTAGGTTTTTTAATTTATGTGAGGTGACATATGAGAGTAAAATGCGTGATTTGCGATAAAATCGAGACGTTGAATGACCATTCTCCACTGGCAAAAAGGCTCCGAAACCGACCAATCCATACATATATGTGCGATGAATGTTTTGAGCGGATTGAAGCAAGAACGAATGAACGTAAAGCAACGGGCAAATTCAAGCTGTATTCAAAAAAAGAACGAGAAGATGAATGGATTTTATAAGTGTTTGTTCGTATTCACAAAGCGGCAGAACGGCAGAAAAAAAATCATTGGATGAGTGATTTCTCCTCCAATGATTCCGCTTTATTTTTCCGCAGCAGCGCCTTCTTCCTGTTTGTGACGACGCAACTGGATTTTGTAAATACCAAGCACCACGGCAGCTACAAAAAGCGATTCGATGATCGGCAGGCTGAATGCCAAAAAAGTAATAGCGACATTTCCGATCAGCATAAGAATGTAGACCATCACCGTCTTCAAGAACACCAGCTTCCGGGCAAAGCCTAAGTTGAACACGATCACCGTCAGGATGTTCAAAATGATATACAGCATGGTATAAGCAAAAACAAAGTTCTCCGGATCTGTAGCACCCAGCCATTGGGCTATCGGCGTCATTCTCGGTTCTACGTTTACTGCTGATAAGATCATAAACGTTCTCCTTTCATTAGAAAAGCGCAGGAAAAACTTATTTCTTTTCATCTATTCCTTTTTTCTATAACTGATTATATCATATCCATTTTGCAAAGGTTGTTTACAAGCTTGCCAATACGAGGAGGTATCATGTTGGAATCGTTTAACTGGAAAGCCTTTTTGCTCGCTATCCTTGGAATCAGCGGACTTGTCGGCATCGGCATCGGGTTGTCCGAAAACAGCTTGGTGGTTATTGCTGGCTCTGTTCTCCTGTCCGTCGCTTCGATCGGCATCGGGTTCAGCCAAAAGAGCAAAGGAACGAAGAAGCAACGAGCGGACACCTGACCCTGTCATTTGTCCAACCGGATCAAGGATGCCGCAAGCTGACATTTCTGCTTGCGGCATCCTTTTCCATATCCTGGCGTTGAGCAACGTGACGATGAGATTCGCAGGCGCTGTTTCCCGCACTTTTTGAACTTCACCTACACAATGATTGTTCAAAAATCCCGTTTATTTATTGATAATGCTCAAAACATCTTGATAGATGGAAGGCTTGGCCGCCAGGAATGTATCCTTCTCAAGAAAAGTCAGTTCACTCCCCTTGTCATTCGTCATTATCCCGCCAACCTCTTTCAGAATGACGCTGCCGCCGGCGATGTCCCAAGGAGCCAAATTGTGGCTGATATAAGCGTCAAGTCTTCCGGCTGCAACATAAGCGATTTCCAATGCGGCCGAGCCGTATGTTCTTATGCCTCTCGCTTTTCTCACCAGTTCCTCCAAGCGGCGATCGTTAATAATCCACCCGGCATTTATGCTTAAGATCGCTTCATTTAACGGGCTTTCAATTAGCCGCGGCAATGGCGCGCCGTTCAAAAATGCCCCTCGGCCTTTCCGGCTTGTAAAGAGCTCGTCGCCCATCACATCATAAACAATTCCGATCATTCCCTCGCCTTCTTGAAAAATTCCGAGCGATATTGCAAAAAATCTTTCCTGATGCACAAAATTCATTGTTCCATCGATAGGATCCAATATCCAGACAACACCGGTCAAATCTTTTACCGCTTGCGCAGAACCTTCTTCCCCCATTAATCGATGGTCGGGAAAGGCTGCCGCCAGCTTTTCTTGAAAGAAATTTTCCACCCCTTTATCAACGTCTGTTACTAAATCATCCTGATCTGCCTTCGTTGATATTTGAAAGGACTCTTTCATCTTCACTAATATGTACTCCCTCGCTTCCTTTGTCCAATCGAGGGCTGTTTCATAAATTTCATCCCAATTAATCGTTGCCATGCTGCGTCCTCCTCATTAAGGATATAAGAGTCTGTTCAAAAAGGCAATGGTTCCGCCCGATGCAACCAGCTACGAGAAAACCACTCATAGCCGGTTTGAAAGGAATGCACCGGCTTTACTCATTGCATCGTGTATGTTCAAAAAGATAAAAAGCGATCTTTTTGAACATACACGATAAGAATCATCATTTACTTCCCTTATATATCACAATCTGTCGCCAACAAGCAAACAGATTGCTAGCGGCAGGGACAGAAATGCCATGCGGAAAGCCAAAAAAGTGAACCTCTAAGGCTCACTTTTTTAAGCGAAGATACTCGTTCCTCAGACGCTCCAGTTTTTTCTTGCTCCGGTGAATTTGCTCATGATCCTTGGCTTGAAGCGCATCATGTAAAGTAAGGAGCTCGTAGTCAATCTCCATTTTTAAGACAGGAATTCGTTTTTCTATATCGACACTTCTTAATGTTTGAATGACCTTCTCCATTATCTACACCCCTTTTCAAGTTTTCTATCTTCGTTGATGCAGATCAACGATGGCACTTCGGTTCCTATGTCCGTCTAATCACTCTCTGATCGGCGGGGAGTTCCGCGTGATTTTTCAATCCGCTGCTTTCGTCTGACCGCAGTTGCTTCCCCTCAGGTTTGATTCCGCGCCTTTTATTTACAAGCGACGTTATGATTACTTTAGTTTATGTGAGAGGAACGCTGTTGGTAACGATTTTCTGATGTTGTTCCCGCTTTTCCACTTTTGCGGTCATTGCTCCTCGCCACCATTCGACAAGCATCGTTTTTTATTTCCGTTTCGCTTTATGCTACACTAAGCAGAGAAGAAAAAGGAGTGACGTTTCAATGAGTTTCAATGGATTCTGTAAAGACGACTTTCGCGTTTTTGCGATTGAAGGATTAGATGCAAGGATGGACGAAATCAAAAACCGGGTCCAGCCGAAGCTGCATACATTAGGTGAAGAATTTTCCCGATATTTAGCCGAGAAAACCGGACAGGAAATGTATTACCATGTCGCCAAGCATGCCAGGAGGACAGTCAATCCGCCAAAGGATACGTGGGTGGCATTTGCTAACAATAAGCGCGGCTATAAAATGCTGCCGCATTTTCAAATCGGTCTGTTCAGAACACATGTGTTTGTTTGGTTTGCCGTAATATACGAGTCTCCGGTGAAGGAAAAAATAGGTGAAGCCTTTGCAGAACAGCTACAGGAAATCAAATTGCATATTCCAAGTTCGTATCAATGGTCCGTCGACCATACTAAACCGGATACAGTGGATCACGGACATCTTTCCGATGAAACACTTCGGGAAATGTTTCATCGGCTTGCCAAAGTCAAAAAAGCGGAGCTGCTGTGCGGAATGAACCTGCCAAGTGAAGATCCTGCCGTCAAAGACGGGCGGCTGCTGACAGAAAAAATAAAAGAAGCTTTCAATATTCTCCTTCCATTATACCATATCAGCATGCGAGTATACGAAAATGAAGCTTAAACCACCGGGATGTCTCAGCTTTTTAGACATCCTTCCGTTTTTTTTATCCTAGTTTTCCTTCTCCCGCTGCCGGTATGCGATCGCACCCCTTTCTATCCACTCCGCTTTCCCGGTTTCCCAAGCTTTTTATTGTCCGGCCATCCTCTTTTACTTTGCAAGCATTGCTGAATTTGGTATACTCTTTTTGTTTTATAACAAGGCTACAAATATAGCACGACCTAATGATGATGAGGTGATTTTATTGTCGAAACAGCATATGACTCCTTTATTTGACGGGCTGCTGCAGCATATCAGACAAAAGCCCGTTCCATTCCATATTCCCGGTCATAAGGGCGGGGCAGGAGTGGATACCCATTTCCGTGAATTCATCGGTGATAATGCGTTATCACTGGATTTAATCAATATTGCGCCGCTGGATGATTTACACCATCCTGCAGGAATTATTCAAGAAGCGCAAATGCTGGCAGCCGAAGCGTTTGGAGCGGAGCATACTTTCTTTTCCGTACAAGGAACGAGCGGTGCGATCATGACGATGATTATGAGTGTTTGCGGCCCAGGCGAAAAAATTATTGTGCCGAGAAACGTACATAAATCCATTATGTCCGCCATCGTCTTTTCCGGTGCTACACCGATCTTTATTCATCCGGAAATTGACGAAAGATTGGGGATTTCCCATGGAATTACCGTGGAAGCGGTGGAAAAAGCATTGAAAGCCCATCCTGATGCCAAAGGACTCGTCGTCATCAATCCGACTTATTTTGGTGTGTCTGCGAATCTGCGCACCATAGTAGATATTGCTCATGAATACGCCATCCCGGTTCTGGTGGATGAGGCGCACGGCGTGCATATACACTTCAGCGATGAACTGCCATTATCCGCAATGCAGGCGGGGGCGGATATGGCGGCAACGAGCGTTCACAAATTAGGTGGATCATTGACGCAAAGCTCGGTTTTAAATGTTCAGGGGAAGCTTGTCTCACCTTACCGTATTCAAAGCATCATCAGCATGCTAACAACGACGTCCACCTCGTATTTATTATTGGCATCTCTGGATACCGCGCGCAGACAGCTTGCTTTACACGGCCGGGAAAAATTGTCGGAAGCTATTGCCTTAGCAGAAAAAACGCGCGCTGAACTGAATAACATACCTGGAATATATTGCCCGGGAAAAGAGCTGTTAAACGATCTTGCTATTTACGACATGGACCCGACAAAACTAATTATTTCAATGAAAAATCTCGGTATTTCCGGACATGAAACAGAAGGTTGGTTGAGGGAAAAATATAATATCGAAGTGGAATTATCGGATCTGTACAATATTCTCTGCATCATCACTTTTGGCGATACCGAAAAGGAAACGGCGTTACTTGTGAAGGCGTTAAAAGAGTTGTCCGAGCAACAGCAACAGTTGATCCGCGAACACAAGGAGGAAAAGCTCGATGTATATGTACCGCGCATTCCTACTTTGGCCTTATCTCCGCGCGACGCCTTTTACGCGGAGACGGAAGTCATTCCTCTGACGCGTTCTGCTGGAAGAATAAGCGCCGAATTTGTCATGGTATACCCCCCTGGGATTCCGCTTGTCATTCCAGGCGAGATTATCGATGAAGAAAACTTGGATTATATTAAAAAAAATATTGAGGCCGGCTTGCCTGTACAAGGACCCGAGGACCCGACACTGAAAACCATTCGCGTGATACAGGAGAGAAAAGCGATAAGTTAACTTACTTTATGAATGCGTTCTTGACATACAAAAAAGGTGGTCTTCCAAAAGCTCGACCACCTTTTTTAATAGGATGTTCACAAAGTCCGGGAAACAGCGCCTGCGAATCTCATCGTTGCGGTGTCCCCGCGCTGCTCACGTACGTGTGGTGTACGCTGCGCTGCTCGGTCCTGCCGCGCCTCGACCTTCTTGCCGCTGTTATGTCCTCCTTTTTGAACACCTATCTTTTAAACTTATTCATTGTACTGTACTTCAAGAGAGGTATAGGGCAACGTCACCGCCAGAAACTCCGAAATCGCCTCCGCTTCCTTGTGATCGGTTAGCTTAAACACCTTTCGCAAATGCTCAATGTCCTTTGCATCTTCCGCACACATCAAAAAGGAACGTCCCGTTTGCATACAAGTAATGAGTGGCTTTCCAAAAAACATATTCGTGTACATAATTCCAAAATCATAGCGGACATTTTCTGTCGTAATCCCAATAAACCGGACATTCACACGTTCCGTTTCGTCATAAAGCTGCTCATACATTTCCATGGACATCCCCTCCTTTTAAATAATCAGAATTTTCTTAATTATACCTTTTTAAATTTGTAATTGCAATTACTTTGTATATAAATCGGATTAGTTAAAAAATAAGATGAAACCAGACGACGAAGTGAAATAAAAATTACTTGATGAAGTTTTCACTTTTTGCTTCTATAAATCGGATTAACTCGTTCACAAAATCAATGTCTTGTCTTGTAAAGCGATACGATTTGTTTTTGGTGGAAATAGAGATGATATACTCCAGCCGGCGGTTGCTTGAAAATATCGGCGCCAGAATGCGCTGTTCTTCATTTTCTGCCAAGAGGAATGATACTTGCTGGTTGCATAATGAAACAAAGCCAAAGCCAAATTGCCTTTTCGTCGCTTCTATTTTTCCGAAAGTATAAATCGTTTTGCACTCTCCATGAACATCTGGGGCTAGGATTGTAATGAAGCAATACTTATCAACACATTTATGAATAGCCTTAAATACTTTGAACAAAAAATCATTTTTATCCTGGGCGTAATCATAGGCCAGTCCAACTTGTAATCTCACTTCATCTAAAAAATCGGATTTTCTCATATTTTCAACCTCCTAACCTCAAGGAATCCAGATTTTAAGCTTGTTTTACTTAGTTTATACAGAATAGCATATTTTAATTTTTTTGTTTGTCATCTTTTGTCAAATAAAAATACTTTTTTTCAAAAATTTTTAAAGAGTGCACCTCACCTTGCTTCGTGTTTGCTAGCAATCTTTTTAAACAAACACAAAAAGAGTCCAAAAGGGGGACCCCTGATGAGACTCTTAGTATTCGGCTACGGATATTGACGTGTTTTTTCAGAGTGAAATGATTACCGCCTTCTGCTAAAGCTTCTAAATAGTACAGCTACTTCCAGATTCCCGTTAATATCGTCTGCACCTCTTCCGGCGAGTACGACTTCCAAAACAGCTCGCCATAAATTAATAAGTCTTGATGAAGATGCAGTCCGCCGCCATCCTGATTCACCGAATGGCTTGTACCGGAGTTGCCGACATAGCCGATCACCGTCGAACTGTCCACGCGATCTCCGACGGCCAAATCCTCCGGTATGCTATCGAGATGGGCAAAACGATTCATGACTCCATTTGGATATTGAACCCACACCTGCTGTCCACGCAGACGATCTAAAATATAATCCGGCGTAAAGCCCGCTTCTGCCGCAATCGCTAAGTCAACATTTCGCTCCTCTGGAGATGAATACTCGGTAAAATCGTGATCGGCGCGAACGACGATCCCCTCCGCCATGGCATATATCGGTGTATCTGTCGTGATTTCCGCACCTGAGGCATAATCGTACCAATCGATGCCTTCATGATAACCGTTTCGATAGTTCCGCGGCGCTCCAGGCAAATGGCCGGGAATTACACTTACGGCAGCTTCCTGAATCGGCTTTTCCAAAAACGACAGCAGTTCGATCATTTCGGCCACTGTCATTGAGTTAGTGTCAAACCGCTCGTTATTCGGCTGACTGAAAGTATGGATCGCTTCTTCCTCCCAATAAAATGAAACGCTGTATTCACCCGCTGCCTCCGCGAGCTTCACCCCGAGGCCTTTCTCGATAAAAGCTTCTGTCACATAAGGCGTCCCTTCTTCATCCAACAGCAGCAGAATATCGTCGGCTGCCAAGTACTTCCCGTTTTTTTCCAGCACAGGCACTTCGAAAACAAGCTTAAATTCCGTTTCGTAAAGGTGGATGACTAATGCTTTATGAACATCGTCATACTCAAACGATCCGTCAATCAAGTCCAGCAGCGCTTTCACTTCCACCACCCGGTGATTTTGCAGTTCCGTGATTTCCACGTTGATCGTATTTCTTATTTCCTCTTGTTCAGCCGGCTCCTGAGACTCCGTAGTCATTTCATCGGTTATGTCTGCGTTCTCTCCCTCACGGCCGCCATTCTCCTCTTCTGACGGGGACAGATTGCATCCTGCGACGAAAACCGCAGCAATGAAATAAAATACAATCTTTTTCATCTATATCATCCTTTGTCTACCTGATTAACTCTGGTGCGACGATCTCATATCCTTTTTCTCGTAATCCGGTAACGATCGCTTGCAGTGCGTCCTTTGTAAATTCCCGATCATGCATCAGCAAATTGGCCCCGTCTCTTAAATACGGCGATTCCACCATGATTTCTGCCAACGCTCCCGCTTCCATATACTCGGCTACCCAGTCATAGCCGTATGTCCAATTCATCCATTGCATTCCTTCCTCTTCTGCCACCTGCTTGGAAACTTCGGTGTTGCTGCCAAACGGAGCCCGGAGAAATCGGGGACGCTTCCCGGTGATTTCTTCAATAAGCTCGTTCAATTCAACAATTTGTTCCCGCTGCTCCTCTGCGGATAGCTCTGCCAAATTGAAATGGTTCATCGTATGGTTGCCGATTTCAAATCCAAGCTCATGGATTTCTCTCAGCTTTTCGCGATCTTCTTCAGACGTAAGCCGTTGCCCATTGATGAAAAAGATTGCACCTGCATTTAATTCGTGCAGTATATGGGCCATTTCCAGTGCATTATCATTCCCCGGAGATAAAAAGGCGTCATCTATCGTCAATAAAACGACATTTTTTGGGGCGTCTGTTCCTGCCAACGGAACAACGGAATGGCTGCTGTCGATTTCATAAGCAGGCGCTTGAACAACCGCTGCACCGTTCCGGTCGCCATCATCCAATTCATTCTGTGCCTCCGCTTCCCCATCTGTTTTCCCAGCAGAACTTTCCGCTTCTGCTGCCTCGTCGGCCACGTTGTTTTCTTCTGGGATTTGTCCCTGCGGCGGCTTTTCCTCGGGAGAACATCCGGCCGCCAGAAAAATCAATATTGTTATACAGCCTGCCGATTGCCATTTTTTTTTCATTACCAATGCTCCTCTCGCCCGACATATCCGCTTGCATTGTATCACAGCCGAAATGTCCGGGCAAACGAACTTGATCAACAGTATCTGCCATTGAATAAGACGACATAAACTGCACATAATGTTACAGTACTTTAAGAAAGGTAGTGTTAAATAACTATGAAAAAACTGACACCCGTATTTAACATTTCTCTTGTTATTTCAGCAGCGTTCATCCTTTGGGGAGTGATTGCCCCGACACATTTGGATCGGGTAACGGCCTCCATTCAACAGCTCATCACCAATCAATTCGGCTGGTTTTATCTGCTTGCCGCAACCGGCTTTCTTACCTTTGCCTTGATTCTTATAGTAAGTCCAATCGGTCGGATTAAGCTTGGAGCGGATGAGGACGAGCCAGAGTATACATACTTGACCTGGTTTTCGTTTTTATTTACGGCAGGAATGGGCATCGGACTCGTTTTCTGGGGTGTCGCCGAACCGATCAACCATCTTCATTACCCACCGACAGCAGAAATGATTGAAAACAATCAGCGGGCTGCCGCGATTGCTCTCCGATATTCTTTTTTTCATTGGGGACTGCATCCTTGGGCAATCTATTCTGTCGTTGCGTTAGCGTTGGCCTATTTTAAATTCCGAAAAAATTCTCCAGGCGTTTTAAGCGCAACATTTGAACCATTAATCGGCGATCGCATTCACGGAATGATCGGAACTTCCATCAATGTCATCGTAGTGTTTGCCACCATCTTTGGTGTAGCCACGTCGCTCGGCTTTGGCACCGCGCAAATCAGCGGCGGACTTTCCAACCTGTTTCTGTTCGACAACTCCCGCTTTTTGCAATTGCTGATCATCGTCATCATTACCGTATTATACATGGTGTCATCGCAAACCGGGTTGAATAAAGGAATTCGGATCTTAAGCAAAACAAATATCTACCTAGCATTGGGGTTGATGCTTTTTTTACTCTTCTCCGGCCCGACAAATTTTATCATGAATTCGTTTACCCAAACAATCGGCGGGTATATCCAAAACTTAATCAGGATGAGCTTTCAATTAGATACTTTTAATCCAGAATCCCATTGGGTGGAAGATTGGACAATTTTTTACTGGGCATGGTGGATTGCATGGGCTCCCTTCGTCGGCACTTTCATCGCAAGGGTCTCCAAAGGGCGGACCATTCGGGAATTTATCATCGGAGTGATTGCAGTTCCGACGCTTTTCGGCGCGCTATGGTTTTCCGTATTTGGTGGAACGGCGATACATCTGGAGCTGTTTGAAAACGTCGACCTGATGGGGGTGATTGAAAAAAGCGGGATGGAGGTGGCATTATTTGCCGTCCTGCAGGAGTTTAATCTCGGACTGTTAATGTCCGGACTGGCGATTCTGCTGATTGCTTCATTCTTTATCACTTCAGCTGATTCAGCTACTTTCGTTCTCGGAATGCAAACGACAAACGGCAGCATGAATCCCCCAAACAAAGTGAAATTTACATGGGGAATCATTCAATCATCAACTGCGGCGGTCCTGCTGCTATCCGGCGGATTGGATGCTTTGCAGACGGCCGCAATTATCGCCGCGTTTCCGTTTACCTTCATTATGATTTTCATGTGCTTCAGCTTAGTGAGAGCGTTGCGGGCGGAAAAAATTCCTCCACGGAAAGTCAAGCCGTATGACTAAAATACGAGAGCGGACGGATGAAACCCGGAATATTGCTTTCTGCCGGCAGTACAGTTAGACGAGAGCTCCTCCCTTTTTTTGCTGCAACGCGTTTAGCCGAAATCCAGGTATACTGGTTGGTCTCCCCGCCTGTTTCAATGTGTCATAGCTTTCATTTTGATAACAGTTCTGTTACGATCCGTCATCCGAATCGTTAAAATGATACTATGAAGGAGTGCTTGAGTTTTGGGAATAGAAAGGGTGGCTGAGAAATGAAAAAACTCCCTTTATTTTTGTTATTTTCTTCCCTTTATTTATTGATCGGCTGTCAGCATCAGAGCGATAACAGCGACGAACTCCCCGCTTTTATAAATGAAGGTTCCGATAAAGCTGTCAGCTATTTTTTCTCCAATGAAGACCAGTTGGAAGAAGAAATGAGCTATTACGATGCATTGCTGGATTTTAACCGCAACTATCCTGAACGCCTTGATTCGATCAAAATTATTACCGAACAAAATGATGAACTTATCGAATACTTTAATGTTCATGTTTATCCGACACTACTTGTTATTGAAGAACAGAAAGTCACTGTTCGTTTGGAAGGCTTCATGAATTTCCAGGATATTTACAGCACTTTGGAAACGACGCTCATTGCAGCGCTGGAAGACGCCTCGTAAACAGCGCTTTCACGCAAAGGGGGGTGTCTCAAAAGGGAAAAACACCTTTTTGAGACACCCCTTCGTCGGTTTAACTGCTTTTTCCCCGCGGCAGCTTTATTACTTCACAATGTGAATCGGCATGCCTAAGGCAACTTCTGCTGTTTCCATCGTAATTTCTCCCAAGGATGGATGGGCATGAATCGTTAACGCGATATCCTCTGCCGTCATGCCGGCTTCAATGGCGACGCATGCTTCGGAAATCATATCGGAAGCATTTGCCCCGGCAATTTGGACACCGAGTACAAGGCCGTCTTCTTTTCGGGTTACCATTTTCATAAAGCCTTCCGATTCATTAAGCGATAACGCGCGGCCGTTTGCGGCAAACGGAAATTTCGCAACTACGACATCGTATCCTTCTTCCTTCGCTTCCGCTTCGGTTAAGCCCACTGTGGCAAGCTCCGGTCCTGAGAAAACGACTGCCGGGATCGCTGTATAATCAATTTCCGACGGATGACCGGAAATGGCTTCCGCGGCCACTTTGCCTTCATAAGACGCTTTATGGGCGAGCTGTGGTCCAGGAACAATATCGCCGATGGCATAAATGTTTTTCACTGATGTGCGGCATTGCTTATCGACTTTGATAATCCCTTTTTCATCCACTTCAACTCCGGCCTGCTCCAGTCCGAGATCTTCTGTATTCGGCTTTCTGCCGACGGTAACTAACAAATAGTCTCCCTCGAACTCTTCTACTTTTCCTTGCACTTCCGCAGTCACTTTGACACCGCTGGCGGTTTCTTCCATCGCTTGCGCAAATGCTTCCGTCTTAATCACAGCACCGGCTTTCTTCAATCGGCGGTCAACAAGCTGGCTCATTTGCTTTTCAAATCCAGGTAAAATCGATTTCGTACCTTCGAGAATTGTTACTTCTGAACCGAGGTTGGCATAGGCCGAGCCGAGTTCAATCCCGATGTAGCCGCCGCCGATAACGATCAGCTTCTTCGGTACTTCCTTCAAGGCAAGGGCGCCAGTGGAAGAAACGACGCGCTCGCTGAATTTAAACGCCGGCAATTCGATCGGCCGGGATCCTGTAGCAACAATACAATGGTTGAACTTGTATGTTTGCGACGATTTTTCGTCCATGATTCGAACTGTCGAATCATCAACGAAATAAGCTTCCCCTTTCACGATCTCCACTTTATTTCCTTTTAATAGACCTTCGACGCCACCGGTAAGCTTGTTCACGACAGAAGCTTTCCACGCTTGTACTTTTGTAAAATCAAGCTTCACGTCACCGACGGAAATTCCCATATCTTCAGAATGATTCGCCTCATGGTAGCGGTGACCTGCTTCAATCAGTGCCTTCGACGGGATACATCCAACGTTTAAGCACACTCCGCCAAGGTTTTCTTTTTCAACGATCGTGACTTTTTGGCCAAGCTGGGCAGCGCGGATTGCCGCCACATATCCACCGGGACCTGAACCAATAACCAACGTATCAACTTCTACCGGAAAATCTCCAACTACCATAATCCTACCCCTCCATTACGATTAATTGCGGGTCATTTAACAGACGTTTGATATGATTTAATGCATGCTGGGCTGTGGCTCCATCAATAATCCGATGATCGAAGCTTAAAGATAAGGCAAGCACAGGAGCTACTGCCACTTCACCGTCACGTACAATTGCTTTTTCCTGAATGCGGCCCAATCCTAAAATCGCCACTTCCGGATGGTTGATCACCGGTGTGAACCATTGACCGCCGGCGGAACCGATGTTTGTTATGGTGCATGAAGCACCCTTCATTTCATCCGGTGCAAGCGTGCCTTCCCTTGCCTTTGCCGCCAACTCGTTGATTTCATTGGAAATCGCAAACACCGATTTTCGATCCGTGTCTTTGACAACCGGGACAAGCAAGCCTTTTTCTGTATCGGCAGCAATGCCGATATTATAATAATGTTTATGGACAATCTCGTCCGTTGCATCATCCAACGATGTGTTTAGCATCGGATATTCCCGCAGCGCGGAAGTCAATGCTTTCACAACATACGGCAAATACGTAAGCTTAATCCCTTTTTCCTGAGCAATCGGCTTGAATTTTTTACGATGTGCCACTAAATCGGTCACTTCGACTTCATCCATTAAGGTCACATGCGGCGCTGTCTGCTTCGAGTTCACCATCGCTCGTGAAATCGCCTTGCGGATTCCGGACATTTTCTCGCGGGTTTCCAGTTCGCCGTATACCGGTTTATACGGAGCAACCGCTTTTTTCTCCGGTGCCACAGCCGCTTGATCGGCTGTCGTTTCCGCCGCTGCTTCGGCGGCAGGTGCTGCGCCGTTTGCCAGGAAGTTGTCGATATCAGCTTTCAGAACACGGCCGTTTTTCCCTGTTCCGTTCACTTGCTGAATCGCCACTTGCTTTTCACGGGCGTATTTCCTAATAGACGGCATCGCGATCACACGGCGGTTTTCATCAACATTTACATCCGCTTGTGCTGCCGGTTGTGCCGCCGCTTCCGCTTTTGCCTGCTCCGGTGCATCTGCGACCGCCTCTTGCGGCGCTTCTTCTTCATGGTCGCCGTGAGCCGACGGCGGTTGTACAGCATCTGTTTCAAACGTAATAATTACCGTTCCGACAGTCGTAACGACTCCCTCTTCTACATGAATCTTTAATACTTTGCCATCTACCGGAGAAGGGATTTCGACAACTGCCTTATCATTTTGAACTTCGCAAAGGACGTCGTCTTCCTTTACTTCCTGCCCTTCCTTCACTTCCCATTTTACGATCTCGCCTTCATGAATACCTTCACCGATATCAGGCATTTTAAACTCATATGCCACGACTAACTCCTCCGTTTCCTGTAAGTGTGTGCTCCAAAAGCTGAATACGTCTTTTTCAGTTGTTATTACCAGCGATTAAAAGAGCGTGTTCAAAATGGCAATGGCTCCGCCCGATGCACCGGCTACGAGAAAACCACTCCTAGCCGGTTTGAAGGAACGCATCGGCTTCACTCATTGCATCGTGATTGTTGAAAAAGATAAAAAACGATCTTTTTGAACAATCACTAAAAGTTCACAACTTCCTTTGCTTTTTCCACAATATCTTTATAGCTTGGAAGCCAAATATCCTCCGCTACCGCAAACGGAAATACCGTATCAGGTGCGGTTACTCTTAATACCGGCGCTTCAAGGCTTAAGATTGCCCGTTCCGTAATTTCCGCAACTACACTCGCGGCGATACCCGCCTGCTTTTGCGCCTCTTGAACAACGATGGCGCGGTTTGTTTTTTCCACGGATTGAATAATCGTATCGATATCCAGCGGACTGATTGTGCGAAGATCAATCACCTCCGCCTCAATTCCTTCTTTCGCAAGCTCTTCCGCCGCTTTTAATGAAGAATGGACCATTGCCCCATACGTAATAATGGAAACATCCTTTCCTTCGCGCTTTACATCCGCCTCTCCCAACGGAATCGTGTAGCCTTCCTCAGGCACTTCCCCACGGAAAGAACGGTAAAGCTTCATATGTTCTAAAAAGATGACCGGATCATGGTCGCGGATGGCAGAGATCAGCAATCCTTTTGCATCATAAGGAGTGGAAGGAATAACTACTTTTACCCCCGGCGTTTGTGCCATTAATCCTTCTAAGCTGTCGGCATGAAGCTCCGGAGTTTTTACCCCGCCGCCAAACGGAGAACGAATCGTTACCGGAGAATGATATACTCCGCCGGAGCGATATCGCATCCGGGCCATTTGTGCTGCGATGGCATCAAACGTTTCGAACACGAAGCCGAAAAATTGAATTTCCATCACCGGACGAAAGCCTGTGACACTTAATCCTGTAGCAAGTCCGCCGATACCTGATTCGGCTAACGGGGTATCAAAGACCCGATCTTCTCCAAATTCCTTCTGCAGGCCTTCCGTTGCCCGGAATACTCCCCCGTTCTGCCCGACGTCTTCTCCGAAAACAAGAACCGTTTCGTCGTTCTTTAATTCGTTACGCATCGCATCCGTAATTGCCTGAATCATCGTCATTTGCGCCATAGCTTATTTCGACTCCTTTGCTTTAAAGTGTTCGTTTTGCTCCTTTAAGTTACTCGGAAGCTCTTCAAACATAAATCCGATTAAGTCTGTAACTTTTTGCTTAGGAGCGCTGTCTGCTTGTTTAATTGCCTCTTTAATATCTTCTTTCGCTTGTTCTACAACCGCTGTTTCTTCTTCCTCCGTCCACAGATCTTTCGCCTCGAGGAATTTGCGGAATCGGACAAGCGGATCTTTCTTTTCCCATTCATCGTCTAAATTGGATGTACGGTAACGCGTCGGATCGTCACCGGCCATTGTATGCGGACCGTAACGGTATGTCAGCGTTTCAATTAACGTCGGACCGTTTCCGTCAAGTCCGCGCTGCCGTGCTTCTTTCGTCGCAGCGTACACCGCCAAAATATCCATGCCGTCTACTTGTACTCCGTGAATTCCGGCAGCAACCGCTTTTTGAGCGATCGTTTCAGCCGCAGACTGCTTTTCCACAGGTACGGAAATCGCAAAACGGTTATTTTGAACAACGAATACAGCTGGAACATTATAAGCACCGGCGAAGTTCATTCCCTCGTAAAAGTCCCCTTGGGAAGCGCCGCCGTCACCAGTATAAGTGATCGCGATTGCGTCCTGTTGTTTGCGCTTTAATCCCATTGCAACTCCTGCTGCTTGCGTAATTTGCGCGCCGATAATGATTTGCGGCATCATGACGTTGACACCTTCAGGCATTTGCCCGCCTTTAAAATGTCCGCGGGACCACAGAAAGGCTTGCTCTAAAGGGACGCCATGATAAACAATTTGCGGGATGTCGCGGTATCCCGGTAATATCCAATCCTGTTGTTCAAGGGCAAACTGTGTACCGATCATCGACGCCTCTTGTCCGGCAACAGGTGCATAAAATCCTAATCTTCCCTGACGATTCAGCGAAATCGCCCGTTGATCCCATATGCGCGTATACACCATGCGCTTCATCAGTTCCTTCAGTTCTTCATCGGAGAGCTTCGGCATTGCTTTTTTGTTTACAACTTCTCCTTCTTCATTCAAAATTTGAAACGTTTTGAATTGGCTTTCAATATTTTTCAGTTCTTTTGTCTTTTCCATCGATCCACTCACCTCTTCCTTTCTTTTGGCACGGGTAAAAATAATGCAAGACTGTACTTATCCTGTTTTCCATTGTTTAGGTTGCCCAGCCGAAAATAAAACAATGTGAACAACGGCTTTTTCCCGCAGTTCCTGCCGGACGCCACGCTCCGCATTTTTGCTTCGGCAGATACAACTGTCATAATATTTTCCCAAAAACACTAATACAACATTCCTGACGAGTCTTAGTTTACATGAAACATTTACTAATAGTCAAACATTTTGTTCTTTATTTTATAGTTTTTTAACGTGATCGTGTTGTTTTATAACTTTTTGTCATTTTTGTGTCTGTTATACAATCAAAATACATCTGTTATATAAACTTTATTATGCCTTTATGTCCATATTCGCAGCGGAGGACTGCCTGTTTTCTGCCAGATTGATGATTGCTTTTGCCGGTTCTCAGAAAGATTCTCTCCTCGAAAAGCAAGGGCATTAACTGGACGCTGCGGGGTATGATGCGCTGACCCGTTGTTTTTGGCAATAAGAAAAGCCCCGGCATGGAGCATTGTCCACACCAGGGCTGTTCCTGTCATTCTATGCATCGTCAAAAACAACATCCAAATCCGCCACATCGTAAAAGCTTCTTTTCGCATCATTGAACGACGACGTATATTCATTAAACCGCTGGTTCAAATCATTGATGCGTTGATATGCTTCGTTGACGAGATCGTGCTGTTCCTGAAGTTGATCTATCGTCAGATCTTCCTGATAAACAAGGGTGTATAAACGAACATCCAAATCGATGGTAGCAACGTACTCGGAATAAAGTTCTTGATATGTTTCATACCTGTCTTTCATGACCTCCACCATCTCTTCGGCTTGGCTTTGGATGGCTTCTTCTTCAAACGCTTCAATAAATGGAACCGAAAGCAGGAATTGTTCATACGCCTCATCGATAATTGCTTTTTCCTCTTGAACTAATGTTCTTCTTTTTTCCGCCGATTCAATCGCTTGCTTCGATAAGCTTTCAATCTCCTCTAAATCTGAAAGGGAAAGCATTTCTTCATACAAATCATATTCATCGTTTTCCGCATCCGCCAGCGGCGTCTGTTTTCCTTCCACTGCCTTTTCAATCTGAACGGCTTCCTCCAGATGGCCGTACATACTTTCTGCCGGATTGTCGTCCGAGCAGGCGATGAGCATGAAACAAATGACCGACAGGATAATAAAACTGGCAAATTTCCTCAATGTTCTCTCCCCCTAAACCAAACCAATTCAATAAAAAATTTTCGTACTTTCGCGCCGTTGACAACTGTTTTTTCTTTACTTCCTCTAATTGTCCGCCCTGCTTTTGAGACAAACGTAAAAACACTTGAATAAAACGCGCCAGATTTTAGGTATCCATCCATCCAAACCAGTGACAAATGCATACTATGTAGTAGCTGACAAACCGTTCGTTGTTGAAAAGCAATTGAATAGTATGTTTTGCTAAAAGCTAAAGGAGGTATTGCCATGTACGGTTATGGTGGACATTCCTGTAATCCGTGCTATTATGGCTACGGATATAGAACACCGGTTTACGCCGCGCCTGCTTACCCATCTTCTGGAAGCGGTGTAGGAATCGTTGTTGCGCTGCTCGTGGTTCTCTTTATCTTTATTATTATTCTCGGAGCTGCCAAATTCTATCGTTAGCAAGGCTCAACCAGGGCAAGAGTTTCGACGCTCTTGCTTCTTTCCTTTTTTTACATTGTATTATACATTATAATATATGAAATAACCGATGATTTTATTATGATGTCATATTAATCGGATGTACAATCAGTAATCAGCGCCCTCATTCAAATTTATCACATCATTTTTTCTGGAAGGAGACCCATTCAATGCTAACAATGAAAGACATTATCCGAGAAGGCCATCCAACATTGCGTCAGGTGGCAAAAGAGGTATCACTGCCGCCATCTGCAGAGGATATCTCTATCTTAAAAAAGATGATGGAATTTTTAATGGACAGTCAGGATCCGGAAATCGCCGAAAAATACGGACTGCGTCCGGGTGTAGGATTAGCGGCCCCGCAAATCAATATCAACAAGCGAATGATTGCTGTCAGAGTGGAAGACCAACGAGGGGAACTCATCGACATCGGGCTCTTTAATCCGAAAATGATCAGCCATTCGTTGGAAACTACTTTTTTGGATAACGGTGAAGGCTGCCTTTCCGTCGACCGGGATGTACCTGGAATCGTTCCGCGATATGCCAGAATCAAAGTGAGCGGTACAACAATTGACGGCGAGAACGTAACCCTCAAACTCAAAGGGATGCCGGCTATTGTATTTCAACATGAAATCGATCACTTAAACGGCATTATGTTCTATGACCGCATAGAACAGCCCGACCCTTTCAAGCAGCCGCTTCCGCCAAAGGAAGTTGTTAAGCGAAGTGAGTTTGACGGCCCGCTCACATAACGAAACTACTGAACGGCGGGCAAGCCGATAACGGGAAGCTGCTCCGGCAGCAGCTTCCGCCTGTTCCGTCCAAAGATTGGCCCCTTTGAGACCTTCCTTTAAACAAAGACGTGGTGATGAAGATCAAAGATCAGCCTTTTAACAGACCTAATTCCAGTAAACCGTGGTAAACTCCGTCCTCTTCCACATGTTTTGTCACGAACTTCGCCGCCTGTTTTGCTTCCGGTACGGCATTTCCCATCGCTACCCCGGTCCCCACATATTGAAGCATTTCGATATCGTTTAATCCATCGCCGAATGCATAAGTATTTTCCGGAGAAACTTTCATGACCTTCAGCATTTCCTGAATTCCTTTTGCTTTCGATCCGCCTTTTGGCAGCACATCCACCGCCTTTTTGTGCCACCTGACATAATCAAAATGATCGTGCGTCACTTCCGCCCACTCTGTATCTTTTTCTTCAAGGAATAACAGCGCCTGATAAATATCGTTTTCGCGATGAAACGTTGCATGATATTCAGGATATGCCTGTTTTAAGCTTCCCATGCCTTCATGAATAAACGGATGATCCTCGTGGTTGGCATACATGTCTTTTTCGCTGAGAAACACCATTGGATGCCCCTGCTGTTTTGCAGACAGTTCTAATTCTATCATCTTATTTTTTGATAGCGGTTCAGTGTACACGACGTCGCCATTTAACACGACATAGGAACCATTAAAACTGACATAGGAAGTCATGCCAAGCTCCTTCATGATCGCTTGCAGCATCGTCGGTCCCCTGCCGGTAGCGATCGCTACGTGTATCCCTTGTTCATGAAGCCGGCTGACAGCCGTTTTCGTCGATTTGGGTATTTCTTTGCTGTCATTTAAAATCGTTCCATCAATATCTAAAAATACAACTTTTTTCTCTTGCATAGAGTCAATCCAACTTTCTAAGTAAAGATAATGAATTATTTTTTTGTAAAAGTACCTCATTTAAATCTATCGGATGAAACGTTATTTGTCAAAGCATTCCCAAGCTTTTCCTTACAAGCTTTTTTAAAATCTGCGAATACTATTTATAAAAAAAGAAACCGTGAGTCTTGAATTGCATGAAAGGAGGGTTTAAAATGTTGAAAAGGTGGAGAGAACGAATATTGAAACGATGTCGTGACTTACTTCCGAAAAAATTGTATGCTTAAGATAACGGTAATCCTTCTTTCTTCACGGAAGAGAGAAGGATTCATCCTGTACCGGATCCGAAGCAAAAAGGAAAGACAAGCGTTCGGGGCATGGCAGTCACAAGCAGCGCAGTGACACCGCCGGAGGACATACACCGCCTATGCTCCGTACGACTGGAATATCCTTTTACGAACGGTAACGGGGATACTCTTACGCAAACAACACGTGTGATAACATACATAGGATGAATCACTAAAAATGAAAAAGCCTGAAACGTACAAAAAGATCCTATTGTATCGTATATAAAAATAAAGGAGAGGATGTAATGATTTTTAAAGTATTTTATCAACCGACCATCACCGAGGTACCGGTTCGGGAAAAAACGGATGCCTTGTATATTGAAGCCGAAACGGAGGAAGAAGTTCGAAAATTATTGGCCGACCGCAAGTATAATATCGAATTTATCACTCCATTAAAAGGGGAAGCACTGGCATACGAACAACAAAACGAAAAATTTAAATTGGAGACTGTGTAAAAAATGAAGACAAAAAATCATCAAGTATCCGTATTCGCTCTCGGTGGATTAGGCGAAATCGGAAAAAACATGTATGGAGTACAATTTCAAGACGAGATAATCATCATTGATGCCGGGATCAAATTCCCTGAAGATGAACTGCTCGGTATTGATTACGTCATTCCTGATTATACGTATTTAGTAAAAAATCAAGAAAAAATTAAAGGACTTTTCATCACTCATGGTCATGAGGATCATATCGGCGGGGTACCGTATCTGCTGCGGCAAATAAATATTCCTATTTACGGCGGAAAATTAGCTCTGGCACTTATCCGCAATAAGCTGGAGGAGCACGGACTGTTGCGCCAGGCTATGTTGCATGAAATTCACGAAGACGAAATCATTAAGTTTCAAAAGACTTCCGTTTCCTTTTACTTGACGACTCACAGCATTCCCGATGCATACGGTATTGTCGTGAAAACACCTGCCGGAAACATCGTTCATACAGGAGATTTTAAGTTTGACTTTACTCCAGTAGGCAGTCCTGCCAATTTAACAAAAATGGCGAAAATCGGGGAAGAAGGCGTACTTTGCTTGCTGTCTGACAGTACGAACAGCGAAGTACCGGGATTCACCATGTCCGAGCGGAGAGTCGGGGAAAGCATCGAGCAAATTTTTCGTTCTGTGGAAGGCCGAATTATTTTTGCCACCTTTGCATCGAATATTTATCGCTTGCAGCAGGCTGTGGAAGCCGCCGTTAAGTACAGAAGAAAAATTGCCGTTTTTGGAAGAAGCATGGAATCCGCTATCAACATCGGTCTTGATCTCGGATATATCAAAGCGCCGAAAAATACGTTTATTGAACCGTCACAGCTCAATAAACTTCCGAATGACCAGGTGGCCATCCTATGTACCGGCAGCCAGGGCGAGCCGATGGCAGCTCTTTCACGCATTGCTTTCGGCACGCATCGCCAAATTCAAATCATTCCTGGAGATACGGTTGTCTTTTCTTCGTCGCCGATCCCTGGAAACACGCTCAGTGTCAGCAAAACCATCAATCAACTGTACCGGGCGGGAGCCGAGGTCATCCACGGCTCGTTAAACGACATTCACACTTCCGGTCACGGCGGACAGGAAGAGCAAAAATTGATGCTTCGTTTAATGAAGCCGAAATATTTTCTGCCGATCCACGGGGAATACCGCATGCTGAAAATGCACATTCAATTAGCCCAGGATTGCGGTGTCCTGCCGGAAAATTGTTTCATTATGGATAACGGTGATGTCCTTGCGCTCGATAAAAAAGAAGGCGGTTTAGCCGGAAAAATCCCATCCGGTTCGGTGTATGTGGACGGAAACGGCATTGGCGATATCGGCAATATCGTGCTGCGTGACCGGCGCATTCTTTCGGAGGAAGGATTGGTCGTTGTCGTCGTCAGCCTGAACATGAAAGAGTTTAAGGTTTCCGCCGGACCCGATATCATTTCACGCGGTTTTGTTTATATGCGTGAATCTAGCGATTTAATCAATGAAGCGCAGACGAAGCTGGCAGCTCATTTAAACGAACTGATGGAACGCAAGACGACCCAGTGGTCCGAAATCAAAAACGAAATTACGGACATGCTTGGACCTTTCCTGTATGAAAAAACGAAGCGCAAACCGATGATCCTGCCAATCATCATGGAAATTTAACCAATAGTGTTTGTTCAAAAAGATCGTTTTTTATCTTTTTGAACAAACACGTTGCAATGAGCCGTACTTCACTGAAATGCTGCGAGCTGTCTCATCGTGTCATCGCGCGCGATGGCACTTGGATCGACGTCGGAGTTCTACTAGCAGAGGAAGAGACAATGAGTGAAGCCGGTGCATTCTTTTAAACCGGCTATGAGTGGTTTTCTCGTAGCCGGTTGCATCGGGCGGAACCATTGCCTTTTTAAACACGCACCAATAGTGTTTGTACAAAAAGTATTGAACAAACAAAGGGTATGCCGAGTGCTAAACTGCGGCATACCCCTTTTTTTCAGCCTGCCCCGCTTCAATGGCGATGAGACAGCCTTTCAAATGATAAAGACCAATCCGATAATCACAGCTTAACCCTCGTCTTCATCAAACAACGATCGTTCCATTCGCTGAATGTCGGTATCGGCGCCGATCACAATGAGGATATCTCCTTGTTGGATGAAGTCATCCGCATTTGGCGACACATTGATCTCTTCCCCCTGCTTAATCGCCATGATATTACAGCCGTAATTGGCACGGATGTTTAGATCAACAAGGGATTTGCCAGCGACTTTTTTCCCTGCCATCAATTCAACAATGCTGTATTCGTCGGAAAGCTCTAAATAATCAAGCACATTTTTCGATACGATATTATGGGCAATTCTGATTCCCATGTCTCTTTCCGGATGAACGACGCGGTGCGCACCGATTTTATTCAGAACTTTTTCGTGGTAATCGTTTTGCGCTTTGACAGTGATACTTTTAACCCCTTGTTCTACAAGCATCAGCGTTGTTAAAATACTCGATTGAATATTGTCACCGATTGCAACAATAACGTGGTCAAAATTTCGGATTCCGAGACTTTGCAATGTATTTTCATCCGTTGTATTCGCTACAACTGCATGTGTTGCAATATTGGCAAATTTGCTGACTTTATCTTCATCCGTATCAATCGCAAGCACTTCCATCCCCTGTTTTGCCAGCGATTCACATACACTGCCCCCGAATCTCCCTAAACCGATTACTGCAAATTGTTTTTTCATTTATTCCGTCTCCTCCACCTTTGACAACCAAAATTCACCTTGTTTTTATCATAGCAAACGTTTTGACAGCGATGCAATCGTTTGTTACTAATTGACTCTTTTCTCAAGAACATTGCTCTGCAAACTTTTGCACCATGAGGAGGGGGTGTCTCAAAAGGGAAAAACACCCTTTTGAGACACCCCCTTGGATATCAAACGTCATTCATTGATACCCAGCACTCGGTTGACGCGCTTCGTCAACATGTTCATACCGCCGCTGCCAGCTTGAAAGTGGCGAAGCTTTCCTTCGTCATCAAACAAATAGTAACTCGGAACGTATTGATTTTCAAAAGCATTCGTCAAAGTATGATTGTTATCTATGAAGATCGGCTGGCGGATATCGTGTTCTTCCGCCACTTTATTTATTTCCTCTAAATCCAAATCTTTCTCGGAGCGGGGCATATGTACGGCAATCACATTCAGCTTGTCTTTATACTTATCCCGAAACTCGTTTACATTCGGCATCGCCTTTTTACACATGCCGCAGCTAATGGCCCAAAAATGTATTAACGTCGGTTTTTCACCGATGAGTTCACCGCGGGTTACTTCCCCGTTTATCCAAGTTGTCGCACCTACCAATTCCGGAAGGGGTTCTCTTAACTTCACACAATCACCTCATTTCACATCGTCGGCGGACGTTTAAACATGAAACACGCTTTTATTATATCGCAATTGTTTACAAATGACACCTTGAAACAAATAAAGCGTAGGATTAAATTTAATATTTAAGACAGTATTCGAAGATTTGAACGTTGAAAAAAGGACAATTGTGGTAAACTTGATAAGGAATCACCGTTTTTTCACAAGGAAATCTTTATAAAAAGTAGAAAAAATTGCGAAAGGAGCAGTTGTTAATGACTGAGTGGATGTCAAAAATAGACTGGGCTGACATTTGGACAACGATTGTGACGGCAGCGCTGCAGCTGATTTTGATTTTAATAGTATATGTGGTTGTCCGCGCGATCGGGAAGCGGCTGATCACGAAAAGCTTTGAACGCATGACAAAGCAGAAAAACATGTCGGCAGGAAGAGCGAAAACATTGGAAAAGTTAGCATTGAATATTTTTTACTATGTGTTGATATTCATCGTCGCAACTTTTGTTATCGGCATTTTCGGGCTGAATGTGACAGCGTTGATCGCAAGTGCCGGCATTGCCGGGCTGGCTGTCGGTTTCGGCGCGCAAGGACTCGTCAGCGACGTTGTCACCGGCTTTTTTCTACTGTTGGAAAAACAAATGGAAGTGGACGAATATGTGACGATTTCCGGAATTGACGGCATCGTGGAGGAAGTCGGTCTACGAACAACAAAGCTGCGCGGATTCGACGGCACCGTCCATTTCATCCCAAACAGGGAAATCGGCAGCTTGAGCAATCATTCCCGGTCAACGATGCGGGCCCTCGTAGATATCAGTATTTCCTACGATGAAAATATCGATGAGACGATCGCCGTCCTGCAAAAAGTATGTGATCGCTTCGCCGCTGAAGATGAGGCCATTAAAGAAGGGCCGAATGTCCTCGGTGTTCAAAGTCTTGGGGACAGTGATATCGTCATCCGCATCATCGCAAAAACAGAAAACATGGAGCAATGGGCCGTGGAAAGAAGATTGAAAAAGGCGTTGAAAGAGGCGCTGGATGACAACAACATTGAGATCCCTTTTCCTCACCAAGTGTACATTCAAAAAAGCGATCAAGGTAAGAAAAACGCTTAATGAAAAGCTCAGCGGATGCGAAAACCGCTGAGCTCTGTGACCGGACAAACTGTCGGACGCTGTTTTTACGTTTATTGTCGGATGCGGGACTCAACTTCTTGACAAATTTCTTCTGCTGTACGGCCATGCGCATCGATAACCGTCCCTTCCATCGCAACATCCTGTATCCCCATGACATTGCGATCCTGACCGGTGATGACGCAGCAGTCACACTCTGCCGCATCCTGCTCCTGCCTTAGTTGGATGACATCATATCCTCTTTCCTGAAGTGCTTCCTGAACATCTGTCAATGACTGTTCAACTCCGATTTTTGGCATGTTTATGTACCCCCTTATTCCAAAATAAATGATCCAACATTTCCAGTACATTTTATAAGATAGCCAAAAATCACGAAGATATTCCGCTCAACAGGAAAAATGATGAAAGCGGGCGCCTCAGCAGGTTGCTTGCCCCTGCGAGACACCCGCCTTGTTCACTCTTATTTATTTAAGTAGTCAATCAATAAGTGAATCGCCGTGGCGATGGCCCGTTCATCCGGTTGGAGCTTAGACGAATGCAAACCGTATTCGCTCTCCACGCCGAGCCAGAACATGAAGCCGGGAATTTCCTCCAGGAAATAACCGAAATCTTCACCAGTCATCGCTTTTTCACTTAATGCGAAGGAAGCATGCGGCGATTTCTCTACAAAGCGGATAAATTCCTCCGTCAAGGAAGGAGCATTGTATACTTGGCAGTAGTTTGCACCGTAATCGATGGCAGAAGTACAATCAAAGCTCTGTTCAATGCCCGCCACGATGCTTTCAATACGCTGCTTCACTTTCTGCATGGAATCCGTTGACAGCGTTCGAATCGTCCCTTCAATACGCGCTTGTTCAGCGATAATATTTTGTTTCGAACCGCCGCTTATTTTTCCAATCGTCAACACCGCCGAATCCAACGGAGAAACGTTGCGGGAAACAACAGTATGAAGCTGTGTGATCAAGTGACTCGCGGCAACGACCATATCGTTGGCGTGATGAGGATATGCCGCATGGCCGCCCTTCCCTGTCAAATTGATAAACAGCTCGCTTGTGTTGGCAAACAGCAGCCCCGGTTTTGTGGCAACGGTACCTGCCGGAAGCTCAGGCGCAATGTGCAGCGCGACGATCTTATCCGGCTTCCAGGCGCGGAACTCGTCCGACGCGAGCATCGGCTTGGCTCCACCCGGTCCTTCTTCCGCCGGCTGAAAGACAAACAACAAATTCTCTTTTGGTTGACGCTGGGAAAAATACGTCAGCACTCCTAACGCGATGCTCATATGAAGGTCGTGTCCGCAAGCATGCATCATCCCCGGGTGCGCGGATGCAAAGGAAAGTCCCGTTTCTTCCTCCATCGGCAGACCGTCCATATCCGTCCGGTAACCGATGGTGGACTCGGGTGCATCCCCCCGAAGCATCACAAGAATACCTGTACGCCACGGTTTTATTTCTAAAAAAGGACATGCGAGCCGCTCCAGATAGTTTAAAATATAGGCCTGCGTTTTTGTTTCCTCAAAGCCGATTTCCGGAATTCGGTGCAAATCACGGCGGATTTGTATAAACGGTTCTGCAGAAAATGTCGTCCCATCGGTACGCATCTTTTATTCCTCGTTCAGCTTGCGTAATTCTTGCTTGATTTCTGTCTTTCCTTTTGTTTTTTCATCAATCTCTTTAATAACCCGGGCCGGTGTTCCGGCGACAACGGTATTCGGTGGCACATCCTCCGTGACGATGGCGCCAGCGGCGACCACAGCCCCCTGCCCGACAGTTACTCCTTCAAGAACGACGGCATTTGCACCGACGACAACCCCGTCTTCAATGATTACCGGCTTTGCTGACGGCGGCTCAATGACACCAGCAAGAACTGCTCCCGCACCGATGTGGCAATTTTTTCCGACCGTCGCCCTGCCCCCTAACACGGCGTTCATATCGATCATTGTTCCTTCACCGATCACGGCGCCGATGTTAATTGCGGCTCCCATCATAATGACAGCGTTATTGCCGATATCCACTTGATCGCGGATAATCGCTCCCGGCTCAATCCGCGCATGAATGTTTTTCATATCGAGAAGCGGAATGGCCGAATTACGTCGGTCATTCTCCACGACGAAATCCTCAATTTGCCCTTCGTTCTCTTTGATTGCAGCGTGAATGTCCTTCCATTCTCCGAACAATACACCTGTATCTCCTTGAAGAAACGCTTTTGTTTTTGCGCCAAAATCAATGCCCGCTAATCGGCCTTTTATATGTACCTTTACTGGGGTAGATTTTTCACTGTTTGAAATAAAGCTGATAATTTCATTAGCATCCATCATTTTCATCGCTGATTCCTCCTTGTTCTATCGTGTTTCACACATTTTATCATAGACATTCGCCGAAGAAAATGCAATGGATAAGAAATACGCAAGCAGCCGGGCGACAAACCGCATGCCGACTTCTGCCGAGTCACCAGCGTTTATAAACACATTTTGCCGCCCGACGCACAAAAAGCCGGACAGCCGCCGCTGCCCGACTAAAAGGGAGGTTTTTGAACACACTGCTATCAGTTAGTAAACAATTTATCTTCGGTAAGCCAAATATAAAACGGCGCCGCATCTTCACTTACCCTTTCGATCATGATATCGAATTCGTTCCAGTTATATATTTCCATCCATAGTCCGTCCATTTCATTGAACCCTGCCAAGACTAAATCGTCGCTCAGCATTGCCTCGGCTTCCGCCCATTGCTCCGCATCCGCATCGACAATGTCTCCAGATACGGCAATTGCTGAAATCCGACCGGTATCCGGGTTCACAAAGTACGTCGCTTTTTCATATGCGAAGAAATAGCCGCCTTCATACATTCCTTGCTCTCCCGGTTCCCCGGCTGTATCTAACAGCTTCGCTTTCGTATCACCTATCGCCAGATTATCCGTGAAAAACAACGACGTAATATACGAATCAGCTGATTCCGCCTCCGCTTCGCTCCGCCGAAGATTTCCTGCCGCCGGCGGTTTCGTCTCCGCTTGGTTGTCAACAGCTTGCTGTTCCGACTTCTGTGCCGTCTCCCTTGATTCCGAAGCGAAAGAGAAAGACCAATATGTAGTAGCCGTCAAAATGATGGCAGTTATGACAATAATGATGATACGATGTTTTTTCATCACAGTCCCTCCTTTGTATATAACCCCTTCGGAATCGCCGGTTGCCTTCCTCTCCGGCCCGGCGTACAAGAAAAATGAAATATTATTGTATAAAAATGGAAAAATACTTTTTTCCGCGGCATCCTGCATTTGCATGAAATTTCTTCTTCTTTGACATACTATCAATAATAAACGGGGTGAAGCTGTAAAAGCATGGCGTGACTTTCCAGCAAAGCTGCGCCATCCGGGTGGGAATCCCGGCCATCCCGCCAAATGATACTACATTTATTAAGACGTTTAAACAGCAGCAAAGGTTTCATTTAACAGCACTTTTCTAAGCCCGATATACAGCTATTTTTCGAATCCCGCTGCGCTATCTCGACATACTGCACAACCGGGGCATGAAAAAAAACGCCCGCCACGGCAGCAGCTGCCTAACACGACAAGCGCTTTTCACTTTACAGCACTTAAGCTTTCCTATACATTTCCATTCCTCTCGCCCAGCGGAGTGATGATCCCGTCCATACTGACGGCATTTTTTTGTTGCCGATATGCCGCTAAATTTTCCGCCCCTTTTTTCAGCGACGTTTCGAGCAGCGTCTCTCGCTCACCGGAGTACTCCAAGAACGGCACCCCAAACCCGCACGACGCTTTCACCTTATCTACCTTTGCATAAATCATCTGCCGCGCTCCGGGAAGAAGCTCAAAATGACCAGCGAGGTCATCCCACGCGGCTGTTCCCGGTAAAATTACCGTTCCCTTGCCGTAAAGTCGTAATATTAGCGGGTCACCTTCAAAGGCGACGAACATAAAAGTGATTCTCCCATTTTCTTTCAAATGGGCGCTCGTTTCGTTTCCGCTTCCTGTTAAATCCAAATAGGCAACCTCCGTCGGTGATAAAATACGGAGGGAATCATATCCCTTTGGAGAAAGATTCACATGCCCGCCTGCTGACAATGGAGCCGATCCGACAAAGAAAAGCCGCTGCTTTTTGATAAACGCCTCATGCGCTGGAAGCAATGCTGAAAATATCCTTCCCATCCTTTTCCTCCCCTTTCGGTATTTCATTAAAAATTGCTTTCGTCCGCTTTATTGCTCTTTGACAAGTTTTTTGAAAAAAACAAAGCCTTTTCAAGACACAGTCATTTGTCAGAGTGGCTAGTTTATTTTCAATACCCTCACTTATTGCGTGAAGGGCAAAGCACTTTCGCTTACGGTCAAAAAAATAATCTGTTAGAAAAGAGCCTCATTGAAAAGGGAGCATCCGTTATGGAGGGACTGCTGCTCCATTTATAGGATATCGACTTCTATTTAGAAATAGAAGTAGGAATATTGCGAATTTTATCAACGCTAATGATCATGGGCATTCCCGGAGAAAAAACTCTCGCTGCTTCGGAGGTGACTCCATGAAGTGAAAATCAGCCATTTGAGTCACCTCCGATAATGATCAGCCGCAGCTGTTTATGCGCAGTTGCCTATATCCCTTCGTTGCCGGCTTCCAGACGGACAATCAGCGCTTTAACTTCCTTCTGCATTCCCGTTTTTTATCCTTTCAGCAATCTTCATTAGCTTCAATTTATCAAAGCCGACCACTGCTTCATCCTGATAAATAACCGTCGGGGTACCGGCAACCTCCTTTTTTCTCCACTCCAAAAAATCATCCTTACTGAGAGAAATGTTTTTCTCTACGTATTCTACATTCTGCTCGTCTAAAAGCTCCTTGACTTTGTCACAGTAGGAACAACCGGAGCTTGTATAAACGATAAGTCGATCTTCCATTGGATATCCCCTCTTTCAACATACTCTCTTCGGACATTTACTAATCATCACTTCTGGCCAGTTATGCCGCCTTCAGCCGCATGACGCCTTTGACTTGTATTCGCCTCGTTATCTTCAATAAAAATACTTCTTGTCGGATAAGCGATCGTCACTCCTTCCTCCTCCAATATCGTCATGATATGTAAGTTAATATCCTCCTTGACTGCCAAATGCTCCTCCCAATGAATCGTTTTTGTAAAAAAATAGACAAAAATATCTAAGCTGCTGCTGTTAAACTCGTTGAAACGAACCATGATCAGTTCTTGATCGATTTCATCATGGGATCGTAGCATCTCGTCGATCCGGCTTATGCAGCGCTCGATTTTTTCCTTCGGCGTGGAATAAAGCACTCCAAGATTAAAGGTGATTCGCCGCTTCCCCATCCTTGACCAGTTTTGAATCGGTTCGTTTGCCAGCGTCGAATTTGGCACCGTGACAAGAGACTGGGCAAACGTTCTGATTTTCGTGCTGCGGAAAGTGATTTCTTCCACCGTTCCTTCCACGCTTGGAGTACTTATCCAGTCCCCGCTGGTAAAAGGCTTCTCGGTAATGATCACAACGCCCCCGAAAAAATTGCTGATCGAATCCTGAGCTGCCAAGGCGAAAGCCAGTCCACCCAGGCCAAGCCCGGCAACAAAGCCGTTGACATCAAACCCCCACTCACTCGCTATGATGCTGATTCCCATCACAACGATCGCGAAGCGAACAAGCTTGGAAAGAAACGGGAGCAGAATATCATCGATTTCCAGCTTCAAGTGCTCCCCGACTTTCATAAAGATCGCAGAGGAAGCAGCGGCTAAATTATACAGCCCCCATGCTGTCAAAATGATGACAAAGGATCGCAAAACCGTTAACGCCGTGTCGTCATATTTTTCGGGAAACGGCAAATATTGATAGGCAAAGTAAAAGCCGATAAATGTGAAAAACACGCGGATCGGTTGCTCAAAAGCTAATAAAATATTTGTTACGACATCTGTCGGCGCTTTTTTCGATAACCGAATAACCAGTTTGAGAATATATCTTGTAAAAATACTCCGGAAAATATGGAACAGAATCACAATACCGATTGCGATTCCAAGTTCTCTCCAATCAAAAGGCAGAAAACTAAAGTTCATCTTTAACCCCTTTCCACTTTCATTGTTTTGAGCTTAGACACGGCAGGAGCAGATATACTTTCTATACATCTTAACTTGAAAACATATTTGTGTAAATGCTCTAAAGTTCACAAAATTGTGCGGGACATGGTCCCGCACAATTTTGTAACATAAAGAATATAGTTGATTTTTAAGTTTAATAAATTGTTAAAATTTTTTAGTGAAAGCGCTTTATGAAGAAGTACAATAATGGTTTAATAAGGATATGGGAGTTAATTTTATCAGATTTGCAACCTATACTTTTGGGGGTGGCCAGTGCATGTCGATTGTAACATTAAAAAACGTAATGAAACGTTTCTCTGACGGGTCTAAAATGACGATTTTATTTAATCATATGAATTTCGACGTTGCCGAGGGGGAGCTTGTAGTCATAACCGGAGAGGAGAAGTCAGGCAAGACGACGCTATTGCAAATGATAGCGGCAATGACACCGCCGAACAAAGGATCCGTGGAAGTGTTTGGTGAAAATTTATTACACATCAAAAAACGTCCCCAATGGCGGTTGGACAACATCGGTTTTATCACGGACGAGGGCTGTCTCGTTCCATACCTCACTGCCAAGCAAAACTTGCTGCTTGGGGTTCCCGCCGACGATACCTCCTACCTGTTCAAAGAAAAACAGGCGGAGAAAATTTTAGCCGAACTCGGTTTTACAAAGCCGATGATGAACGAAACGCTGGAAGGACTCGATACAAAAGAGCAAGTTCTCGCCACCGTTGCCCGCGTCTTCATGACGACGCCGCGGCTTATTTTAGCTGATGAACCGACCAAAATGCTCATAGGTCATGAAGGTCATGAAGTGTTGAGAAAAATCATTCGCTTTGCCAAAAAACAAAATGCCACGCTCATCATCGTCAGCAACGACCCGACAATTATTCAAGAATCGGATCGTTTTTTCAAACTTGAGCACTGTACGCTCGTGGAAAAAAACAGCGAGGCACTCCATTGACATGGATAACCTGCAGGCAACTCCTCTTACCTAAATAAAAGCCGTACCAAAACTGCCTGCATCATTACACAACGCCTGCCCCCCCCGTCCGGCAGGCGTTCTTATTGCTTTTCCCGGCAACGAGATTGATAGCAGCACCAGATCCAGCCAGGACCATACCTCACCGCACGAAAGACACATCCTCCTGCTCCAATCATTCCTTCTTAAAAATAGAAGCTGTATCTGAATCGCAAAACGCGGAAAAATTGTTATCAAAATAGTCGTTGTGCCTAAACGTCTCCCCGTCCTGTTTCATAAGCTACTAGTGGAACGAACAGTGAGGTGATGTCAAATGAGTCAAGAGAAAAAACGCTCGATACAACCGTTTCATGAAAAATCGTTTGGCGACATTTTTCAATCGCTCGATTCTTTTTTTCAAGATACTTTCCGTCATTTGAAGGCACCGCGAATCATCCCGGTTTATCAATATGAAACGAAGCAAGAATATATCATCGAAGCCGAGCTCCCGGGTGCCAAAAAAGAACAAGTGACACTGGATATTTACCATAATTTTTTAAAAATTGCCGTGCAATCGGAGGAAGTCGTTGAGGAAAAGGATGATCTTCGGCATACTTATAAGCACAACAGCCGTTGGGAGCGTGCTGAGCGCGTCATTCAATTGCCGTTTGCAGTCAATGAATCGGAAGTAAGAGCAAAGCTGACTGACGGAGTTTTAAAAATCCGGATCCCCAATAAACGAAAACAGATCGATATTAAATAAAGGAGGATGACACGATGTATTTTCCCCCTAACCACGGAAGACAATACCGTCCGCCCCAAGCTGCGTACCATTCATATCCTCAGGGAATGTATGGACCGCCGCAGCAGCCGCCTGCTCATTACTGGCAGCCGCCCGGTACATCGCCAGGACAGCCTTATAACGCTAATCCAGAAGGAACAACCCCGCCGCAGCCTGCGCAAAGACCGGCAAGCAGCATCCTTTCTGCATTTAAAACGAAGGACGGCAAATTTGATTTTAATAAAGCCAGCACAACAATCGACCAGGTTGTCAAAGTCGGCAATCAAATCAGTCCGATAATCAAACAAGTCGGCGGCTTATTCAGCTCTAAAAATTGAACAAGTTCGCGGGCAACCCAGGGACAACGAACGAAGCGATTCGCGAACGTTGTCCCGTATTTTTTTCTCTCTCTTATCATGCCCTTCTGTTTTTTCCCTCCGCAAAAGCATGCTACAATTACTAACATGAAGGGTATATTCCCGTCCCATTGAAGAATTTTGCTACATAGACAAATAAATGTATTGATGATTACAAGGAAAAGGAGCTGCTGCTAAAATGAATGACGTTATAAACACCATCATGGGACACCGTTCCGTCCGGCAATTCAAAGAAGCCCCTCTGAGCGGCGACCAAGTGGAAACAATTGTAAAATCCGCACAAATGGCTTCCACATCAAGCTACCTGCAGGCCTATACCATCATCGGCATAAAAAACCGCTCAGTAAAAGCAAAGCTCGCCGAACTTGCCGGCAACCAGACTTATGTCGAAAAAAGCGGGCACTTTTTTGTATTTTGCGCCGATCTTCATCGTCATCAGCTTGCCGGGCAAATGGAAAATGTCCATGTTACTGAATCCCTGCAGACAACAGAAAAATTCATGGTCGCGGTCATCGATGCCTCCCTGGCGGCGCAAAATGCTGCGCTCGCCGCAGAATCCATCGGTTTAGGAATTTGCTATATTGGCGCCATTCGCAACCATATCGAGGAAGTTTCAACGCTGTTAAAGCTGCCTGACTATGTTATTCCTCTGTTCGGTCTCGCCGTTGGTATACCAGCAGAAGAAACCGGACAAAAACCACGCCTCCCGCTGGAAAACGTCTATCATGAAGAAACGTACGAAACAGACGAAACAAAATTAACAGCGCAGCTGTCGGAATACAATGAAACGATTTCCTCCTACTACGAAAAACGGACAAATGGCAGACGCAACGACCGATGGACAGAGCAAATGGCCCGCATGCTCGCCGTGCCGAAAAGAATCGGGATAAAAACCTTCCTTAAGTCCAAGTTATATATGAAAAAAAACTAATTATAAGGTTTGTTCAGAAAGATCAAGAAGATCTTTTTGAACAAACTTGATGTAATGAGCATAGCCATCGCCTTTTTAAACAGGCTCTTCAACACCCCTGCCATAGCTAATAAACAGAAAATTCGTATCGTTGCTCCTTGTGCGTGCATATGATAAAATAACTTTAATCCCGATTATTTTTATATGTTTTATATACATTGGCATGTAAATACAACAGCTTTGAGCAAAATCTTTCATCAGAGGTGACTTTTCCATGGGAAGAGAATTTGTTGACCTGTTTAACCATTGGGCGGAAACATATGATGCCACCGTTTCTGGCATGGATGAAGAATATAAAGAAGTTTTTGAAGGGTACGGCACCATCCTTCAAGGAGTTGTGGAAAAAATTCATGGGAGCGTCGTTGAATTCGGGGTCGGCACAGGTAACCTGACAAGGCTGCTAGCCGCAAAAGCGGATCATGTTCTCGGGGTCGAGCCGTCAGAAAAAATGAGAGAGGAAGCTGTAAAAAAATTGGTTGCCATCGACATAGTACCGGGGGATTTTTTACATTTTCCGGTTCCAGAGAGGCCGATAGACGCCATTGTATCCAGTTATGCTTTTCATCATTTAACGGACGAAGAAAAAGCAAAAGCTACAAGCCTGTACGCAAGTCTATTAAACACTGGCGGAAAGGTTGTATTCGCTGATACAATGTTTACGAACAAGCAACAGCATCAGGCACTTATCCAGGAAGCCATCGACCGGCATTTTCTGAACCTGGCAACCGATCTGCAGACGGAGTATTACACGACGATACCGATCTTGACGTCCCTTTTTGAAGAAGCTGGATTTTCAGTCAGCTTTACACAAATGAATAAATATGTCTGGATGTTGGAAGCTGTAAAAAAATAATATACAACCACTTAAAGAAAAGGAGCAATGAATATGACAAAGAAAATGAACGTCGAAAGCTTTAATTTGGATCACACAAAAGTAAGCGCCCCTTATATTCGTCTGGCCGGCACAACGGAAGGCAGCAGCGGGGACAAAATTTACAAGTACGACATCCGCTTTTGCCAGCCAAATAAAGAGCATATGGAAATGCCTGGACTACACTCCCTTGAACATATGATGGCAGAATTCAGCCGCAACCACCACGGACAAATCGTCGACATCAGTCCGATGGGGTGCCAAACCGGCTTTTATCTAGCCATCATCAACGACGACAGCTATGAAAATGTTCTTGAGCTTGTTGAAAAAACGTTAAACGATGTACTCGTTGCCACAGAGGTCCCCGCCTGCAACGAAGTGCAATGCGGTTGGGCTGCTTCCCACTCCCTTGAAGGCGCAAAGGAAATCGCCAGAAACATGCTGGCAAAAAAAGATGAGTGGACACAAGTTTTTCAGACAGAAGCTTAACTTGAAAACACGAAGACTGCCGCCATTCTAAAGTCCAGAGAAAAAACGGCTTTAAAAGCGAGAAACAATGACAAACACTAAAGGTGAACGAAATATGAAAATTTATCAAGGAATCCATTCCCTCATCGGACATACACCGCTTTTTGAGATCACGCGGATTCCTCTGCCGGAGAAAGTGCGCGTCTTTGCCAAACTTGAATATTTTAACCCCGGCGGAAGCGTCAAGGACCGTCTCGGGCAGGCGCTCCTGCGCGAAGCGATTGAAAACGGACACATCAGCCCCGCTGGAACGTTAATTGAACCGACAGCAGGAAACACCGGGATCGCGCTCGCTTTAGCTACCATCGGAACGGATGTCAACGTCATCTTCGTCGTACCGAAAAAATTCAGCCGCGAAAAGCAAACGCTGATGCGATCGCTGGGGGCTACCGTGGTGAACACACCAACGGAACAGGGAATGAAGGGTGCTATTGAGAAAACGATCGAATTGCTGGCGGAAATTCCTGACTCCTATTCCCCTTCTCAGTTTGCCAACCGCGCCAACCCGGAAACATATTATCAAACGCTGGGACCGGAAATTTTTCATGAACTGGATGGGAAAATTGACGTTTTTGTTGCCGGAGCTGGAACCGGTGGAACATTTATGGGAACAGCAACTTATTTAAAAGAACAACTCCCTTCAGTAAAAACGGTCATCGCGGAACCTGAAGGCTCGATTTTAAACGGCGGAAAAGCCGGTCCGCACCGCACGGAAGGAATTGGGATGGAGTTTTTACCGGAATACATGGACAGAAGCTACTTCGATGCCATTCATACCATTTCAGATGAAGAAGCCTTCGCCCGCGTTCATCAACTGACTAAAACGGAGGGGCTGTTGGTTGGCAGCTCGTCTGGCGCTGCTTTTGCCGCAGCGCTGAAGGAAGCGGAACAAGCGAAGGAAGGGGTAACGACACATATCGTGACCGTATTTCCGGACAGCAGTGAGCGATATTTAAGCACCGGCATATATGAAAGGACGGAAGCAAAATGAAGAAAAAGACACAGCTCATTCATGGCGGCATTGTTGGAGATCAATATACCGGCGCCGTCTCAACACCGATATATCAAGTAAGTACGTACAAGCAGGACGGCGTGGGAAATTTCAAATATGAGTACTCCCGGACCGGCAACCCCACCCGCGAGGCATTGGAAGCACTTATTCGCGACCTTGAAGGCGGACACGCCGGATTTGCTTTCGGTTCGGGAATGGCGGCAATCAGCGCCGTCATGACACTGTTCAAGGCCGGAGATCATGTCGTTTTCACCGATGATGTGTACGGCGGCTCTTACCGGCTGATGACGAAAGTGCTACACCGTTTTCAGATCGACGTTACTTTTGTGGATACAAGTGATGCAGAAAAAGTCAAAGCGGCTATTCAGGAAAATACGGTCGCCATTTATGTGGAAACACCGACAAACCCATTGTTAAAAGTAACAGATATCCGGCAAATGAAAGAAGTGGCTGCTGAAAAATCGCTGTTACTTATCGTGGACAACACCTTCAGTACCCCGTACTATCAAAATCCGCTGGAACTAGGCGCGGACATCGTCGTTCACAGCGCAACAAAATATCTCGGCGGTCACAGCGATGTTGTCGCCGGCCTCGTCGTTGTAAACAGCAAGGAATTGGCCGAACAGCTTCATTTTATTCAAAACTCCGTCGGCGGCATTCTCGGACCGCAGGATTCCTGGCTATTAATCCGCGGCATCAAAACGCTCGGTCTGCGAATGGAGCAAACGGAAAGAAACACACAGGCAATTGTTGAATTTCTGAAAGACCGTGACGATATTACGACGATTTATTATCCCGGTCTACCGAGCCATCCCGGTCACACTACACACCTGCAGCAGGCAAACGGCTTCGGCGGCATGGTCTCCTTTGATGTTGGAAGCGGCAAACGGGCGGAAGACGTCTTGCGGAAAACAACGTTTTTCACGCTGGCAGAAAGCCTTGGAGCAGTGGAAAGCCTGATCAGCTTGCCGGCAAAAATGACGCATGCTTCCATCCCTCCTGAGCGTCGACAGGAGCTGGGCATCACCGATGGACTCGTTCGTATCTCCGTCGGCATTGAAGATGCAGAGGATTTAATCGAAGATTTAAAACAGGCATTAGAGGCATAAAAAGCAAGACAGAATTGGAAAAGCGTGCAGCGCACCCTCGTAGCAATGAGGGAAGCCGCTGCCTCTTTTCGAACGCCTCCCCTTATAGAGGATGTTGAACACACACTTATAATACAATATCCCGCCAGCTTCGTTTTTGTTTTTTTTCTCCCGCCTCCAAGGTGGACTGATTTTTCTCCAGATGACTGATCATACGGTCAACAACCAGCCTCCTTGCTAACCGTTGAGGACGTCTTGCCGCCGGCCGTTCCTGCTGTTTTTTTTCAATAATCTCTGAAAGGACGGAATGTTCGTCCAGGATGATCATGTTGTCGTACTGATCTAAAATCGACTGATTCATCCTTTCTTGTCCAGGCAGCGGGGAGACCATGCCGGTCGGTACATTCCAGTACAGAGCCTCGGCCATGGAAACGCCGCCAGGTTTAGAAATAAGGAGATCGGCAACTTTAACATATTCCGAGTAACGGGGAGAAAACGGCATGTAATAAACGATGCTGCCGTTTTTCAAGTGTACAGGCTCCTCTGATACTTCCCTTCCCTGCCCATTAAACCAATAAACCGAATAGGACAAGGGATCATTTTTCAAAAGGGACATGATCACCTCTTCTCCTGCCAAGCCTTCACCGCCGCCGGAAACGACAATGACTTTTTGATCCGGCGACAGTTGCAGCTGCTCGCGAACCGCTTCCCGCTCCCATTGATCCCATGTTTTCTTCAACGGGATACCTAACCCGTAAATCGTGATATGACCATACTTTTTCGACAATTGCTCCGCTTCGTTTTTTTCCGCAACAAAGACAGCGTCAGCCTGTTTCGCTAAAGACATCTTGTGAGCCGTGAAATCTGTCAGCACCGAAAACAGCTTCACATTGCCGCCCAACTGCTGCTTTATCAATATTCCCAGTTGAGCCGCAAGGGGATGCGTGGCGATGACAGCTTCAACCGTTGCATCGTCGAAAAAAGTCAGCAGCTCCTTCCAGCAAACAGCAAGAAACGGACGAAGCAATACTGCATTGACTTGCTTGTCCGTTAAGCGGTATATCCAGTTCCAAAGCAAAGGAAAGGAACGAATACAATGAAAATAAACAGCTTTCATTCTGTCGGCCCTCTGCTTATTCATGATGGAAAACACATCATAAATTTCTGCTTTGTACCCGCGCTCTTCCAACTCTTCCTTCAACGCCTGGCTCACTTGCTGGTGACCTGCTCCGATTGACACGGTTAAGATAGCAATGCACTTATCCATAGGCAACACTCCAGACAGTTGATAATCTTAGTATTACAGCTTTTGGATAAGCTATACTTCAAGAAACATTAACGTTCCGCTCGCGGAGCAGACAGTGCCTTCTTCATCGCAATATGAGAAATTCCGGCTTCATAAAAAATATCGGAGCATGTCTCGTAGCCAATTCTTTTATAAAAGCCTTCTGCCTGCGTTTGAGCATTCAACTTTATTTCCTTTATGCCGAACGTAAACGCCATTTCTTCCATTTTCAGCATTAGTCCCTCCCCGACACCTTGTTTTCGGTGGGAACCGATCACACAGATCCTTTCCGCCTTCCCGAACTCCTTATACAAGCGAAGCCGACCTGCCCCCACCGGCGCTGGCCCATCATATGCAACGAAGTGCATGGCGTCGAATTCATGCTCGTCTATTTCGATTTCTTCAGGCACTTGCTGCTCTTTGATGAAAACGGTCCGCCTTACGTGATAAACATCTTCCATTTCTTGCGGCGATTGCGCAACCCGGATGTCAATCATTCTCAGCACCGCCTAGAAGGAAGGTTTCATAGACAGTCCATGTTCCATTTTCTAATTGATACAACAAGGAGAAGCGGTCTGCTGTTTCCGTATGATGAATCGCTTCAAGCTTCAGACGGCTGTATACATCCGCGCATTCAGCTGACTCAAGGTTTTGGCCGATTGTGATATGCGGAACAAAGCTGTATTTCGCCTCCTGGGCAAACGGGCCGCTGTTCAATCTTTTTTGCAGTTCCGTCAATATCTCATTTTCCTTCACTTTCAGATAAATCGTATTTGTTACCGGGTAAAATGAACTGAATTTGTAAACTTCTAATGGAAAAGGTTTTGCATTGGCTGCTGCATCGCGAAGATACTTCACATGCTGTCTTATTTCCTCCTCCGTTGTGTGAAAACTTTCTTTAAGGGTTAAATGAGGAGGTATTTTTGCGTAATGCGAATCGTACCGTTTTCGATAGGAGTTGGCAATATCCTGTAACGTTTTCGATGGAAAAATAGCAATTCCGTATCTCATTTTTCGTCCTCCTTCAATTGCAGTATTATTGAGTATTACCGATAGTATACACCATATGTTTTCTATATCGCCAAAAGGAAATCCTTCTACCTTCAAATCATTTGAACGATGCTGTACATGTCTCTTTCAATATCGCGGAATTTCAATCAATCTTTAAGTGTTTGTTCCAAAAGAACGTTTTTTATCTTTTGGAGCATGCTCTTTAACAGCGAAATGTCGATATGTAATAAAATTCCAATTTAAGTGTTTTTACGTTAGTATTAGAACAAATATGATAAAATAGTAATCAAGCAGTTTAACTGCAAGAAGAGGAGTGAAGTTGATGAAAAAGAGAGAGCCAGTCCATTGCCGCGTCGTGGAAAAAGCAGCACGAGATCTGTTAAAGGAACGCGGTGTGGAACTCGAAGACATTGCAAAAATTGTATATGATATGCAAGTACAATATAACGACGGTCTCCGAATGGAGGATTGCTACGATAGCGTGAATAAAGTACTTGAAAAACGAGAAATTCAACATGCGATTCTCGTTGGGGTGGAGTTGGACAAACTGGCGGAGAAAAAGCTTCTTTCCGAGCCCCTGCAATCGATTGTGGAAACGGACGAAGGACTGTTCGGGATCGATGAAACGATTGCGCTTGGCTCTGTACTAGGGTACGGAAGCATCGCCGTCACAACATTCGGCTATTTGGATAAAGAAAAGATCGGAATTATTAAAGAACTAGACACAAAACGAGATTCATCCATCCACACATTTTTAGACGATTTAGTTTGCAGTATTGCGGCGAACGCTTCAAGCCGCCTGGCGCACCGCTTGCGTGATCAGGAAGAACGACTACGGGAGGAAGAACGAGAAACGGAGCATATTTCTTAATTTTTTTCCTTTACAAGTAAACGCAACTGATTTATTGAAGGGGGTGTCTCAAAAGGGTGTTTTTTCCCTTTTGAGACATCCCCGAAGCAATTAGCGATGCCGATACATCTTTTCAAAAGCCCGATAGGAGTGGTTTTTTCCTATCGAGCGTGCAGCGACGAGCAAAGCTCCTATGCCTTTCCCATCGAGTTGTCTCGACGGATCGTCATCGAAGCTGTGCTTGCAGAGGAAGAGACAAGCACGGCGCCATTGCCCAGATATTTTTTTTAAAAGTTTTGGCTTTTGACACAGCCCCTTCAGCAAGCTTGCAGCAGCACATGTTCACAAACGATGGACCCCCTCATTATCATACCGGTTCTGATTGACAACTTTTTCGTTCTCATTCAATTCACAATTCACTTCTTGATTATTTTTCCATAAAATGATATTCTTTTCCTCAGCGATTGCTAACTAAACATGAGGTGAACGCCATGAATCCTTCGAAACAACCAGCTCCAAAAAGACCTAGATGGATATATTTCAAAAAAATTTTCAACTCAAAATTTCAAGCCGGCTGTTTAAAGGCAAAGATTGAAGACAATTGGCAAAACGGCTATGAAATTGGTCCCGCAGTGGAAATTCGCAAGCTAAAAAACAACCGCTACGTCGTCCGGTATACGTATGATGAATAAATGAAATTTCTTCCTTTGTTGTCCGCAAGATATTTCACTGATTAAAACACACAATCATTGCAAAACATGTGTGGGAACTCCCCGTTCGACTTCCCACACTGGCGCTGAACTTGGAAGCTGCCAAAAAATATTACAAAACAGGTTGACTTCCTGCTCCATTTCAGTTATATTATTAATTGTCGCTGATAAAAACTGTTTGTTCAAGCTCCCTCTTTATGATCCGTTAGCTCAGCTGGGAGAGCGCCACCTTGACAGGGTGGAGGTCGCAGGTTCGAGCCCTGCACGGGTCACCATACATAAACGATCAAACCCTTGATATTCAAGGGTTTTTGTTTTTGTCTGCTTTTCGCTTTTCTCTTACTTTTTGACAGTTCGTGTCTAATTTATCAACACGTTCTTTATTTCTGCTGCCGTCTTTGATAGCGTGACAATACTTTCGTTTCCATTCATGATATTCTTCAGTAAACTGCGTGGAGGACTAATACTATGTCATAGTACAAACTTCTCAAGCTGCCGAGAGTATAAGGGAAACTTTTGAAGAACATGAGCTAATATTATCAACGCCACGGTTGCACTGACGGTTACCTCGTTTGAACTCGGCTATTTTTCAGACTATAATAAAGAAAACCATATGAAGGAAGGATGTATCATGACCAAACATCGCATCTATACAATGAGTTTCGCAAGCGTCTACCCCCATTATGTTACGAAGGCCGAGAAAAAAGGACGTACGAAAACAGAAGTCGATGACATCATCCGCTGGTTGACAGGATATAGCCAGGAAGAGTTAGAGGCGCAATTGGAAAAACAGACAGACTTTGAGACCTTTTTTGCGGAAGCTCCCCAACTGAATCCTTCCCGTTCTTTAATCAAAGGAGTGGTCTGCGGTGTCCGGGTGGAAGACATCAAAGAACCTACGATGCAGGAAATTCGCTATTTGGATAAGCTGATTGATGAGTTGGCAAAGGGAAAAGCGATAGAGAAGATTTTGCGGAAATAATCATGAAAAAGAAGAAACACTGATTCCATTGATAAAAGTCGGTGTTTTTTTGTTGAATAAACAAAGGATTGCTATATCGCCCTTCCTTTAACTACTGGCGATTTGTTTGCATCTAAAAAAGCTGTCCATATGGCCGCCATATTGCGGCCTTTCTGGACAGCTCTTGCAGGTTATTGAACGGTCACCTTATTGGTTTTACTTTTGTTCCCGGCAGCGTCCGTTGCTGTAACCGAGAGCTTTGTTCCGGCTTTTTGTTTGGATATTTTAATGCTGAACTTTCCGTTTTTGTCCGCTTTTCCTGTCGCGATCGTTTTGCCGTCACGCTTAATCGTGACGGTGGCATTCGCTTCTGCTTTTCCTGTCACTTTTGTGTCATTGCTCGATACTTTGTTGACAGTCGGTTTTTTAGGAGGTGTTTTGTCTTTTACCGTTTTCGTCGTTTCTTTGCTGACATTTCCGGCGGCATCCTTCGCTGTAATGGTAAGCTTTGTCCCAGCTTTTTGTTTGGAAATGGTAATGCTGAACTTCCCGTTTTTGTCCGCTTTGCCGGTGGCGATCACTTTGCCGTTCTTCTTCACCGTGATTGTTGCTCCCGCTTCCGCCTCCCCTTTCAACGTTGTACTATTGTCGCCGATATTATTGACCTTAGGTGCATTAGGCGGAATCTTGTCGATCACTTTGATTTTGACTGCTTTACTCTCCCTGTTTGCTGAATCCGACACTGTGACATATAAAGTGGTGTTTTCTTTTTGCTTCTTCATCTTAACTTTAAACGCTCCGTTTTTGTCCGCGGTGCCTGTCGCAATCACTTTCTTATTCTTGTCTTTAATTTTGACCGTTACATTCGGTTCGGCAGTCCCGGTAATATGCGTATCTTTGTTGCTAACCTTGTTCACTGTCGGCGCTTTCGGCTTTTTGCCCTCTTCTACCGCGATTCGGATCGAAGCCCCGGCAGCGCCGTTAGTAGCTTCTACGTAAAGGACTTGATTCGCAGGTTGAACTGGAATGTTGACTTTGAATTTACCGTTAGCGTCCGCCTTTCCAGTGCCAAGTGTTTCGTTTCCGTTTGTGATGTTTATCGTTGTGCCCTTCTCCGCTGAACCTGTCACGACGCTTTGATTATCGAACAGCCGGTCTATCTTTACGTTCAAATCAACGGAGCTGGCGGCACTGTGCGCATTTAATCTTCCCCAGCCTGAAACCGCGTCATAACCTGGTAATAGCAGCGGTTCGTCTTCATCGTCATAATAAAAATAGTAATCTTCCTCGTTGTCCAATTCCTCGAAGGCGATGTAATCCGTTGTATCCGTTAAAACCTTCCTGACATCTTCCGGTTCAAGATTGGCATTTTGCGATAATAGTAACCCAGCAACTGCCGCCACATGCGGCGCGGCCATAGACGTTCCATCCATATAGGTCACATTTCCGTTTGGTAGCAGACTTGGAATATCCGTTCCCGGCGCTACTAAATCAAGCCCTTTCCCATAGTTGGAATAATCGGAAACGATATCGGAACGATTCGTTGCCCCAACCGAAATGACATATCGCGAAGAAGCCGGATAGGACAGATAAGAAGAGTATTCATTTCCGCTCGCGGCAACGATTGTTACGCCTTTATCCGAGGCGTATTTTAATGCCGCTTCGATCACGCGACTGTATGATCCTCCGAGACTTAAGTTGATGACATCCGCGCCTTTATCAGCCGCGTACTTAATTCCTGATGCAATTGCTTCTGTATCACCGCTGCCAGATCCATCAAGCACCTTGACCGGGATAATTTCGGCTGCGTGATTAATACCCGCCATCGAATAATGATTATCGGATTCAGCGGCAATGATTCCGGCGACATGCGTACCGTGCCCATTGTCATCCAAAGCGTTTGAGTTGCGGCCGACAAAATTGTATCCTAAATCGGTGCGAACCTGATGCTCTAAATCTGCTAATCTACTATCGACACCGGTGTCAATGACGGCGATGAACGTATCCGGCAAGTTTTTCTCTTTTACCAGTTCTTGCAACGGGGCGTATTTAATATCGGCACCTGTTTCTCCGAAATTTTCCCCGTCGTTATTAAGAGACCATTGGTCGGAATAATGGATATCGGCAGATAATGCGACGTACTCTTGTACTGGCTCTGCGTATTCGACTTCCGGCAAGTCGGAAAGCTGATCAACGGTCATCTCCATTTCCTTGGAGGAAATGCTCATTTCCTGTTCGTCTCCCAGTTCGACAATGTACATATTTTCAAATAAAGCATCGCTCTCTTCAAAAGGAGAAACAGTGGCTTCATCGCTTACTTTTTCCGCTTTGGTCTCGAAAGCACTAACGCTTTTGCCTTCTTTCAGCTTGACAATAACTTTATTCAACGTGAAGGTATCCGGAGCCAGCCCCGCTTTATCCAGCACAGTGGATAACCGCAGCCCTTCGATCTTTTGCAAGTTTACTTGCTGCTCGATTTTTTCCATTTCCGCACGCAAGGATTGAGGGACTGCATCCGCCGCCGTTTGATATAACCGAAGAATGGCTTGCTGATCTTTTTTCGTAATCTTGTATGTACTGCCTGCTCCATTCTTCTCCAGTTCTTTGAAAAGCGGTGATAACGTTACTAAATCCTTATAAACTTGTTCTTCCAGCTCTTTATTAAATATCATTTTCGCGACAATAAACGGAGCTGCTTTGTAATACAAAGAGGATAGCTCCTTTCCTTGCTCCGTTTGCGATAACACTTGATCTCTGATCGTACGCAGATTGGTTAATAGTTCTTTACCAGATTCTTTTTGTGAGACACTCAGTTCCACCGGGCAATCTTCGTCGCCATCCATTCCAGTAGAAGGCGGCAGTTTTTCTCCTGTAAATGCGAGCGTATACTCAGCGCTGTCAGAAGACTCATCAGCAACTTCCTCGTCCGGACTATAGTATTCTACTTTAACATAGTACGGGCCTGTCCAGGCAAGCGGAAAATCAATGTTTGCCGTTTCGCCCAACATGGAATAGCTTCGATAAGAGTTATAGGTATCGTCACTCTTCGCTCGATCCAGACTTGGATAAACAGAAATGTTCATTTCGCTATCGCTAGTCAATTGGATTCGATAGTGCGAATCTTCCTTTGCATCCTCCTGAATGGAATCGATCTTGTACCAATGGACTTGCTCCTCTTCTTCAAAGGCGGATTGATCCTCTTGTCCTTTCACGAGTTGCTTTGCTGCGTCAATGGCGCCCGACGTATTTGCATAAGCGGCAAATGGCTGCAGCACGCTGCAAAACAGCATAAAGATCAGGAATACAGTTGTGACTTTTTTCCCCGTTTTCGTTTTCATCTGATGCCTCCTTAATTGATTAATTTTTTAGAAGGTTGTCAGCCTTCAATCTTATTGAATCACAAACCCTTTTTTTGTGAATTACAAAACGGTAACAACTTCCCTTTTTACGGGAATGAGCCTGATGTTGGCATTCTCATTTATTTCGGCTAAACGTTTCCAAATATAAATGTGATGAAATTCACAGAGTGATTTGCCGATACTGCGAGCGTTTGTCACAACGGGAGAAAAAGATAAATCATTCAGTTAGTTAATAGCATAGTAATTATCATGACAGGTAATCTTAGCAAATTTTCACTATATGTGTTTGTTCAAAAATATAAAAAACAATTTTTTTGAAAAACAGGTTGACAACAACCGTTTACAATTGTAAACTTGAAACATAAATCGATTACAATTGTAAACGAAAGTGGAGGTGTTAAAAATGAGTACAGAATTAGATGCTAAAATTACCGATGCCGAATGGGAAATTATGCGTGTGGTTTGGACGCAAAAAAAAGTGACAAGCAAAGAAATTATCGATATTTTACATGACAAAAAGAACTGGAAGCCGGCAACGACGAAAACATTTATCGGGCGTCTTGTAAAAAAAGGCATGCTTCACACGGAAGCGGATGGGAAGCGCTACTTTTACTCTGCAATCGCTAATGAAGAGGAAACGATCCAAAGCATGGTTGATGGATTTTTTGATCACATTTGCAGCAAAGCAGTAGGAAAAACGATTGCCGATATGATTTCGTCCGCCACTTTGAGCTTTGACGATGTTGCATTATTAGAAGAAGCTTTAGAAAACAAGAAAAAAGAAGCTGTTGACGAAGTGAAATGCAATTGTGTTCCAGGTCAATGTCAATGTAAAACGCATCACTGTAAGAAACATCACTAAACTGTCACTATGGAAAGCACGGAAGGTATGATATCCCCTATCCTGTTAAGCAAACCATACCTTCCAGCGGAATATAAACGTAGTTTAAAGTGTCTGTTCAAAAAGATCGGTTTTTACAAACACGAAGCACTGAGTGGAGCCGATGCATTCTTTTTAAGTAGGCTAGGAGCGGTTTTCTTGGAACCAGGAAGGTGACATTCCGCTGCTACTCACAAATGCAACCTGAATGTGCTTCATCGAGTCAATTTGCGTCGAGTAACCTTGAGACGCAGGATGTGAATGGTACTTAAGCGGAGTTGGGCACATCGAGCGGAACGAACCATTGCCTTTTTGAACACACTCTTTAAGCAAATTTTTACTCCTTATTTTATACCCTACCACGGTATAGTAATTATAAAAACTAATGAGGTGAATGAAAATGGAAAAAAACCTTTTCTCAGTACGAGGAATGACGTGTTCTTCCTGTGTGAATCGAGTAGAAAAGAAAATATCGAAAGTACCAGGTGTGCAATCCGTTAATGTTAACTTAGCTGCCAATCAGGCACAAGTCTCATACAACACTGCTTTAGCTAAACCCGAGAATATTATTAAGGCAATTGAGGACATTGGGTACAACGCGAGTGTCATTGATGATCATAAGGAGGTGGATATAAGTCTGGAACAGCAAAAGGAAACGAAAAAGCTAAAAAAAGATTTTATTTTTGGCGCTGTCTTGACTTCTATCGTACTCCTTGGCAGCATCCCGCACATGATGGCAGGCTGGGGAAGCTGGATACCGGAATTTCTCACCAATCCATACTGGTTACTACTAATTACAAGCTTTGTTCAGTTGGGGCCGGGATGGCGTTTTTACAGCAACAGTTATAAAGTGCTGAAAAATAAATCTGCTGACATGAACGTGCTCGTAGCGATGGGAACAACAGCCGCATGGCTGTACAGCGGAGCGATGACGCTATTCCCTGCTACGCTGTCGAATATGGGCTTCCCATACCAGCTGTACTATGATGTAACAACAGTAATTACCACGCTCATCATTCTCGGAAGATTCCTTGAAGCAAAAGCAAAAGGAGAAACGTCCTCCGCAATAAAAAAACTGATGAATTTGCAAGCAAAAACAGCACGGGTGGTTCGCAATGGCGACGAAATCGACATTCCAGTAGAAGACGTAGCAATTAACGATACCATTATTGTTAGACCAGGTGAAAGAATTCCTGTAGACGGCGAAGTCATGAAAGGAACATCGTCCGTTGACGAGTCAATGCTTACCGGCGAATCGATTCCTGTTGAAAAAAAAGCTGGCGATGAAGTTATCGGTGCAACGATTAACAAGACAGGAAGCTTCACGCTTCGTGCAACAAAAATCGGCAAAGACACTGCTCTTTCCCAGATTATTCGTATGGTAAATGAAGCACAGGGATCGAAAGCACCGATTCAGCGTGTTGTCGATAAAATTTCCGCCTATTTTGTACCCGCTGTTGTCATCCTTGCCTTGATCAGCTTCGCTGTGTGGTGGGCAATCGGTCCGGAACCGGCATTCATCGTCGGATTGACGTCGTTCATTGCCGTGTTAATCATTGCGTGCCCATGTGCCCTGGGATTGGCTACTCCGACCGCGATTATGGTAGGAACAGAAAAAGGTGCAGAAAATGGGATTTTAATTAAGGATGCAGCCAGTATTGAAACAACCAACAAGGTTAGAACTGTCGTATTGGATAAAACAGGGACGATTACCGAAGGAAAACCAACAGTAACCGATATTATTCCAAGCAATTCCTATTCCGAAATGGAATTATTAACGCTCGTAGCTTCTGTGGAACGAGTATCGGAGCACCCGCTTGGCGAAGCGATTGTTCAGGAAGCAACATCGAGAAAGCTGAATCTTCAAGACCCTGACTCCTTTGAAGCCATCACTGGTCACGGATTGGTTGGAACAATTGGTAATAACAAGATTTTAGTTGGGAATAGCAAGCTGATGAAAGATCATGATATATCCGGTCAAAGAATGATACAACTGGCGGAAAGCTTGGCCGATCAAGGAAAAACACCGATGTATGTAGCCGTTAACGGGGAATATGCCGGGATCATTGCAGTGGCGGACACCCTGAAAAAGGATACAATTCCTGCGATAAAAGCGCTGAAAAACATGGGGATAAAAGTGATTATGCTTACGGGAGACCATTATCGTACAGCGAAGGCCATTGCGAAAGAAGCAGGTATTGATGAGTTTATCGCGGAGGTTCTTCCAGAGCACAAAGCAACAGAAATGAAGAAATTACAAAGCAAGGGTGAGGTCGTAGCGATGGTTGGCGACGGCATTAACGATGCTCCCGCTTTGGCTCAAGCCGACGTCGGTATCGCGATCGGAACGGGGACGGACGTTGCAATGGAAACGGCAAATATCACCTTAATGAGCGGTAGCATCATGAGCGTGGTGACTTCGTTGAGATTGGCGAAATCCACAATGCACATGATTTGGCAAAACTTAGGCTGGGCGTTTGGTTACAATGTCGTATTAATACCCGTGGCTGCAGGAATTCTTTATCCGCTGACCGGAATTTTTCTTAATCCTGCATTAGCCGGCGCCGCAATGGCCTTCAGCTCCGTGTCAGTCGTCTTGAACACGCTAAGATTAAAAAAGTTTAAGACAGCAGCTTATTAATTCCCCCTCACACCCTTTGTGCAGGGAAAATAAAGGAAGGTTCGGCGAATGAAAAAAGGCGATTCCGGTTGTTACAATTCCAGCTTTTATTGTCAAATCTCTAATTCTTCACAACTTCTTCATTTCCTTTAGCTAAAATGAAATGAAGAAATATTAAGGAGATGATAACCGTGAAAAAAAAGGTCATTGCGTTTTCCATTGCCGTTCTTTTTGTCAGCGCTGGGACTGTCGCACTAGCAACCTCAAATGTAGACGAAGAGAAGGACTTTAACTTTAAGGAAATGCTGCCTTACATGCAACAAATGCACCCTGATGTCAGTGATGAGCAGCTAGAAGAAATGTATAACAATTGTCACGCAAACGGAAAAAGAGAAATGATGAACGGGAATATGGGCAAGATGATGGAAAATCGTTGACTGCCTATTATTAAAACTCAAAAGCCGGCTATGAGAACAAAAACACCACTCATAGCCGGCTTTAGTATATGTTTTACTCTTTTGGAAAATCCAATAATTTTTTTACAATTTGCTGAGGTGCCTAAATCATCCGTACGGCAACCATATCCGCGATCTGCTTTATTTTTTTCTCCAGGGATGGGATGATGTCGCCGTTAATTTTATTATCAATGTCAATCATTGTATAGGCATACTCGCCGCGGCTACGGTTTACCATATCTGCGATGTTTAAGTTAAAGTCAGAGATGGCGGATGTAATTTGCCCGACCATGTTCGGTACATTTTTGTGAAACGCCGCCACGCGATTTTTCCCCGCATATGGAAGCTCCACATTCGGGAAGTTGACCGAATTTTTGATATTGCCGGTTTCAAGATATTCCTTTAGCTGACGGGCGGCCATAATCGCGCAGTTTTCCTCCGACTCATTGGTGGAGGCGCCAAGATGCGGAATTAAAACGGTATTTTTCATGTTCAACACTTGCTCATTCGGGAAGTCGGTAATATATTTTCCTACTTTCCCGCTCTCAAGCGCAGCAGCCATGTCCGCATCGTTCACCAAGCCGTCACGGGAGAAATTCAGAATATAAACGCCTGGCTTCATGAGGCGGAAGGCCTCTTCATGAAGCATTTGATTTGTGTCATCGGTTAACGGAACATGCACAGTAATATAATCAGCATTGGCAAACACCTCTTCCATGGACATGGCGCGTTGCACATTCCTGGACAACTTCCAGGCTGTATCCACGGAAATGAACGGATCAAATCCAATCACATCCATATCCAAATGCAGCGCGTTGTTTGCCACGAGAGCTCCGATTGCTCCTAAGCCGATGACACCAAGCGTTTTCCCTTTGATTTCTTTTCCGACAAAATTCTTCTTTCCTGCTTCAACGAGCTTGGCAATCCGGTCACCTTCATTTTCCAACGTTTTGACCCAGGAAACACCATCGAAAAGGTTGCGGGATGAGGCGATCAAGGAAGTGAGCACGAGTTCCTTCACCGCATTGGCATTTGCTCCAGGCGTATTGAAAACGACAATTCCGCGCTCCGTGCATTTATCCACCGGGATATTGTTAACACCGGCACCGGCACGTGCAATGGCTTTTAATTTGTCGCCGAAATCAACGGCGTGCATATTAAAGCTGCGGACGACAATGGCGTCGGGATGATCACTTTCATTATCAATCGTATAGTTCTCTTTATCGAATACATTCATTCCGCTCGCGGCAATGTTATTCAACGTTTTAATGGTTGCCGCTTTTTTCAAAGTTATTGTATTACTCATGATTATTCCTCGCTTTCTTTATTTAACCGCCTATTTTTCTGGAAATCATCCTGATTTACAAATTACCGGCGCCATCCCTCCCTTAAATACACAAAGAGGCAAGGAATCTTTCCTTACCTCTGCCCAGGCGAACGGCGATTCGATACTATGTGCTCCCTCACGGTCATCCGTGTCTACGCCAGTCACACACAGCCTTGTTATTTTTCTTTATAATATCAGACCCTTCCCTGAGGTTCAACCTGTAATTTTATCTCTTCATGAAATTGTCGCTTTTTTCTGTCAACAGTCGATTCAGCAAAAATATAGCGCGTGCTCAAAAAGGCAATGGTTCCGCTCGATGCGCCCAATTCCGCTTAAGTACCACTCACGTCCTGCGTCTGCGGTTACTCGACGCAAATTGACTCGATGAAGCACATTCAGGTTGCATTTGTGAGTAACAGCGGAATGTCGTCATCCTGACTCCGAGAACCCCACTCATAGCCGGCTTTAAAAGAATGCAGCGGCTCCACTCATTGTCTCTTCCTCTACTAATATCACTTTTTCCATTGCTCGCTGTAAGTTTTTACAGCAGGCGGTTCATATACGGCAAATTGATCAATCAGCGACTCCGGAGACGGGTCCGATATCGCCAGGAAACGATACTTTTCCTGCAGAAACCCCTGCTCTGCCATATGGTTCAGTAAACTTAGCAGCGGATCATAGTAATTGTTGATATTAAGCAAGCCGCATGGCTTTCGGTGCAGTCCGATTTGCGCCCACGTAAAGATTTCAAAAAATTCTTCCAATGTTCCCGGCCCTCCAGGCAAGGCAATGAATCCATCCGCCAGCTCCGCCATCTTCGCTTTTCTTTCGTGCATCGTATCCACCGTATGTAATTCCGTTAAATGCTGATGGGAGATTTCCCGTTCTTCCAACAATTTCGGTATAACACCAATGACCTTGCCGCCATGATTCAGCACCGCATCGGCTACCGCTCCCATAATGCCTACACTGGCTCCGCCGTAAACGAGTGTCATGCCTCGTTTGGCAAGCTCTTTTCCTAAGGCAAGTGCCCCTTCTTTATAAACAGGCGACGCTCCATTGCTTGAACCGCAAAAAACAGCTAATTGTTTCATCCATTATTCCTCCAAGGTTATCTGCATTCATAGAATTGCCAGCTGTTTAAGTTGTTGTGTATCGCTTTTGCAGCTTGTCGCGATGGGACTGAAAAATATCTTCAAGGGCGATATCGTATTTATTGGCGATAATGATAATATTGCCTAAAACATCGCCCAGTTCCTCCACCAATTCCTGTTTCTGCTGCACTCGTGTTTCCGGCATTTCGTCAGGCCTGTCCCTGCCAATTTCCAACGCTCTTACAGCCCTGGCAACTTCTCCTGTTTCTTCTGCTAAAAAACCGATGCGGATAAAAATATCTAATTCCGACCACCCACGCTTCTGATAATATTCTTTCAGCCATTCTTGAAACTCATTGACATCCAAAATAACTACCTCCAGTTTTTTGACAAGCCGCACTTCACCTCTGGTTTCCGTAAAAAAATACTTGATTCACTGACAACTCGACTGCTTTTACCACCATTCTCTTCCAAAAACAGAATGTGCGTTCTCAAAACAAACGTTCTCGTCTAATAGTATAAAACCTTTGCGGGTGTTAAGCAACAAATTTCCTTTACACAACGGAAAAACCAGTTATCAAAATGGATGCCCATCAGATAACTGGTATTATTGGCGGCGGCAACATGACATACTTGAGGTTTTCGCTGTTGAAGCACACTGCGTCACTCATATTCTGACGGGTCCACCAATGCCTTATAAACTAAATAAACGACCATGCAAACAGCCATTGTGACAAATCCCCAGCCGAGCGTCAGCTGCTCCACCAGTAAATAGTTATTGCACAACTGTTCCGGCGATTTAATGTACAGCCAGCCCATTCCGAAAAACAACATTGTAAAGCCGGTAAAAACAGTATTTTTCCCTGATACGCTTAATTTTTTCCAGCTGTCTCGAAGAGGAACTCCCGCCAAAAACGGCAGGCTGACATACTTGAATATTTCTACAGCCGGCACTGTCAGCGCCTCGTCCATCGTTCGCGGCAGCGTCCAGTAGACCATGATGATAACAAACAGCAAGATTCCCGGCAGACCATTGCGGTTCCATTTTTTAAAAAAGCCGGGAAGCTTCTCCTGCATATATTTTGCTGTCAAAAATCCTGCAACCACCAGCAGCGGCATTTGCATATGCATATGAACGATCATGATCGATTCCAGCAAGTGACGAACAGGAGGAAGCGCCAAAACAAGTAATAACAGTGCACCAATAATTAACTGGTTCATCGGTCCTCCCCTTCTTCCTTTTGCAGCGTGCTGATGACCCGCTCAGCCGCGTTGTTTACGTCGGTATAGTCCATCACATCGATAAGCATCCCCTGCGGATCCACGAAATAGAACGCCGAATTATGTGCAAAGTTACCGCTATCATCGGGAATAACGATCACACCGAAGGTCGACAACAGCTTCTCCAACTCCTCCTGATTGTTAATTCTTGCCATTCTCCATGTATCACCGTCGGCACCAAAATGCTCCTTATATTTATCTAGGGTGGCCGGGTCATCTCTTTCCGGATCAAAGCTGATGCTCAAAAAAATGATTTCTTCTCCGATATACCGTTCCGGCACCGCGCGATACACCTGCGCCATGTTCATTTCCAAAATTGGACAGACGGTTCCGCATGACGTGTACATAAACGTGATGAACACATAGCTGCCCTGAAGCTCCGAAACATGGTAGGACCGCCCGTTGCTGTCTTCCAACACAACATCCGGAAACTCCGGTTGATCTGTAATAAGCTGGTTTACTCTCGCCGTCTCCGCCGTATACGCCTGAAAACCATCCGTCCCTAAGTAAAACAGGACAAACCCGAAGAGGAGGACAACGGAACAGGCCAACAGTGTATGCCAATCCTTGAACATGTTGATCACATCCCTACAATGCTGATAGGCAGCAGCCGGAGGAAAAGGAAACCGCCACGTTCTTGCGGACACTGAAGAAGGGAGCTTTTCTCCCTTTTTCTAGCGTTGCAACTTCCTCGGTCCTCTCTCCCCCAAACATTGCTTACCATGTTTTAAACGGTGGTGAGCCCGGCGGTGCGTTGACGATAAATTCCACCATCGGAATCACATAGCCCATTGCAATGACTAAAAGCATCACAAAGATAATTCGTCCCCAGCGCTCTGTCCAATACGGCGTTTTTGCCGCGTCTTCCTCTTCTTCCGCAATCGGGAATTCGGTTTCTCCTTTAGGTGCAAAGAACATAAGATGAACAACAGCATATACTTGAAGAATCACGCCGATCATCAGCAGCGTTCCTCCCACCGCCAAGAAGAGCAAATACGGATCCCAGCCCAATGCTGTTGCATTGTCAAAATACGTCGTATAGGACGTCCGTCGCGGAGAACCGAGCAGCCCGACCCAGTGCATCGCGATCGCCATCAGCCCCATGCCTGCCGACCAGATGATCGTTTGAATCACTCCCAATTTATTCAGTTTAGGAGTCAGCACCCGTTTAGAAAGATAAGGTACAAGCCAGTAGCTGATACCAAAGAACGTCAACACGACCGACATACCGACAGTTAAATGAAAATGCCCGACAATCCACATCGTATTATGAACAACCTGGTTTAACTGATTCGTGCTTTGGACAATACCGCCGGCACCGCCGGGAATAAAGGCAATCATCGCCATCATCGGAGCCAAAAACCGGACATCCCCCCACGGCAGCTTTTTAAACCAGCCGAATACACCTTTGCCGCCTTTCTTCTTCGCCGTTTTTTCGAACACGGAAAACATCGCATAAGCAGTCATCAAGGAAGGCAAGCCGATCGCTAGGCTCATAAATACGTGGAGAAATTTCACCGACTCCGCAATTCCCGGATCGATAATCTGGTGGTGAAACCCGCCGGGAATATTCATGATTACGAGTAAAAAAATTACCACGCGGGTTAACGTGTCGCTGAAGCGTCTCCCGCCGATCACTTTCGGTACAACAACATACCATGCAGAAACCGCTGTCAAATACCAAATATTCACAAGCGTATGACCAAACGCCCAAAACAACGTCCTCGCGACCATGACGTTGATTGTCTCGACCCAGCCCAAGGACCACGGAATAATCATGAACACTTCGATTGTCACAGGAATGCTGCCGAAAAACAGCAGGACAAACACCCCTGTCGCAAAATAAGCAAGAATCGGGACGTGCTTTCCTTTATTCTGTTTTCGCCAATTTGCCACTTGGATAAAGCAGCCGAAAGCGCACATCCAGACACCTAAAACGATAAACACGAGACCGAAATAAAACACGGGCGACGCGGCCATCGGCGGATAAAACGTATACAGGACTGTCGCTTTGTTCATTAAAATCGGAATGACCGCCAAAACAAAGCCTGCCATTTTCAGCCCAAAGCCAACCCATGCCAGCTTCCGTACTTTCGGCAGCAGTCCACCTAAAGTATGGGAAAGCGCGGCGTAGAAATAACCGATTGTAAAGAATGCTGTCAACACAAGCACGAGCAACAAGCCATGCGCTGTTAAGACTTGATAATAATTAAACCAATGGGGCAAATCCAGCAGACCGGCGCGGTTCAACCCTTGAAGCAGCCCTAAAATTCCCCCTATAAGCAACGCCGCAAAGGCAACAAGCAAATACGATTTGGACAAAACCGCATCTTCTGGACGGATCCCCAACGCCTCGTTTGTCTTCTTTTTCAAAGCTTGTAATGGTGTACTCATCTCTGTCTCCCCCCTCTATTTCACCGTAATCGTCGTTGCCATAAACTGATGACCGGTGCCGCAATACTCATTGCACAGCACTAAATATTCCCCCGGTTCATGGAACGTCTGTGATATTTTTTGAATATGCCCCGGCATTACCATGGCATTTAAGTTCGTATCGGCAACTTGAAAGCCGTGCACAACATCTTTGGATGTCATTGTGAAATGGACGGTGGATCCTACCGGTATTTCAATTTCTCCCGGCTGAAAACGGAACACTTCAAGGATCATGACAACTTCATATTCCTTTTCACCGATTTGATAAACGCCCGGATTGTCAAACGGCGCTGTCTCATCCACTTTTTGCGGATCGATCGTTTCCATATGACTTGGCGGCCCCATTCCTAAAACAAACGTTTGGTAGCCGGTGAACAGCATGAATCCGATAATCATTCCGAAGCTGATAATCAGCCAAATTTTTTCATCAAGATGCATCTTCATTTCCATCCCCCCTTAAACTCTGTCCATGTAGAACCAAAACATTAAAAGATAAGTCCCAAGAATGATTGCAGCTACAATGCTTAACGAAAACCATGTCCCGACCGGCGCCTTCCGCTTTTCCACGTTTTTCTCTTCCAGCCTGACTTTTCGCTGTTCCATCGGTGCTCCCCTCCCCATGTTTTCTTACTTTCATCTTAATTGATAAAGATTCTCGCAGTGGTGAGCTGAATCACCGAAACGAAAAAAAGGCGGGATTTTTCGAGACACGGAAAGAAGGTACTTTTTAACTTTTTCCCGTGCCTTCCCTTTTCCCGCGCAACAACAACAGCTGCCCGGGTTCGTCCGGCATCGAAAAGCGCCGACGAACAGAGCAGCTGTTGCGAATAGCTGTTTTTTCTTTGGACCGCTGTGATTGCGGTAAGGATGGTTTGACAGACCACCATCATGAATCAGCGGAATACCGGCAACGTGACAATGATCATGACGAGAAACAGGAGCATTAAATAACCAACAGAATACAAAAATAGGAGATAAGCCCACTGCACATTATCTTTCGTATAAAAGCCGGAGACCGTAAAGACAATCCATCCAATATTCAGCAATGTTCCCGCGGTGACAAAGACCGGACCAAGTGCCCCTAACAAAAAGGGAACAGGCAGGAGCCAAACGACATAAAAACTGATTTGCCATTTTGCCGCTCTTATGCCGCGCACTACCGGCAGCATCGCCACACCGGCCGCTTTGTACTCTTCATATCTCCTGATCGCAATCGCATAGGTGTGTGGCATCTGCCAAAGAAACAGGAGAAGAAACAGCAGCAGCGGCACAGGATGGAAAGCTTTCGCAACCGCCGCCCAGCCGATCATGGGCGTCACGGCACCGGAAATGCTGCCGACGGCCGTATTCCATGTATATCGCCGTTTTGACCACATTGTATATAAAACAACGTACGTGAACCAGCCGACGAACGCATAAATCGTTGCTTCCATTGTTGTAAATGTCAGGAAGACAAAACCGCCGACGGTCGTCGCCACACCTGATATCCAAACGGCTTGCGGCGGAATACTGCCCGTTACCGTCGGCCGGCTCTTCGTTCTTGCCATCAAGCTGTCAATATCCGCATCATACCAGTTATTGATGATTAACGCCCCCGCCATGACCAGCGTGCTGCCCGCAAGCGTAAACAAAAGTACAGACCAATGATCAAGCAAAGCCCGTTCAGTAAAAACAAGTGCCAGCCAAAAACCTGTAAAAACAGGGAAAACATTTGAAAGCAGCACCCCAAATTTCACCAAGGATATGATGTCGGAGACAAAATTCACTTTCTTTTTCTCGGATGCAAACCGGGCATGATCTGTTTTTCTCCCAAAAAAGCGCCGCTCCCTCTTTTTCATCGCTATCTCATCCTCTCCGATTCTCATCTGAATGCACAAGTAATGATATCGGCTTCCTCTTGACAAACTCAGCTTTTAAAAGTATAATTCCATTGTTTACCTCCCCAGAAATCTCCCCATGCATTTTCTGTCATTTTTTCCAAATTCAAAAAACAAAGAAGGTTGGTTGATACGTATGAAGAAAAAGCAGTTCTTCTGTAATTTTGATCGTGGAAAAGCAAACGTGCCCCGCGAAAAAACGCTGCAAATCGCAGTCCGCTCCAAATCGTTTTCAAGTCCCCAGGAATATCGAGATTTTTTAACAAAATTGCAGATCAGTTCCCGGTTCGAAATGAGGTATCGCGGCCTCTTCGAATTTTACGGGGATGATTTAATCGCCTATAGCCTTAAAAATAGTTCCGACAAAAACAGCAACGAATTCCTCCGTATTTTTTCCAGTTATCTCACCGATTATTTAGAAGACAGATGCCCCTCTTCATGGAAACAATGTCATCCCCCGTTTTGGGAGGAATTGATGTTAACCTATTATCCCCATTGCATGAAACTAACTACCTATGAAAAAGAAGTAGACAATTTCTCGTTACAATTAAAGCAATTCGTCCTCTGGCTCGATAAACGGGTAGATACATCCTGGTACAATGTTATTTGTCAATACGCAGATGAATTCCTTCCCGATCTTAGAGCTTGCGAACATCTGTTAAATTCCCTCTATTTAAACGACTTCCCCAATCTTCACCATGATGATTTTATTCCCGAACAGGAAATAGGAAAATTTTCGCAAAATATCGATAAGTACACAGAGAGAGTAGCAAGTCTGTTTCAGGTTATCCGTGTGATAGAGAATATTACTTTAGCAGTCGATTTACATTCCGGTCAAACGTATTCTATTCAAGGTTTGCCTGCAAAAAATATTGTACCTGGAATGCTGATGTACGGCGACATTGGCAAAAACATCCGGGAAAAGTTTTGGCATTGGTATTGCACAGAGGGCGTTTATCCGCAAAATGCCCGGAAATATTTCACTTTTGCTGACTAGAAAACGCAAATCTGCCAATGTTTAAAGGACTGTTAATGTGTATTCCACATCCTTCGTTCATAAAATTTTTCCTGCTGCTTTAACACCTTGCACATATAGATGTTATAATAATCAAAGAGGTTCGATAAAGGACGTGAGCATTCATGGATAATGAACAATTATTAAACATTATCTTAGAAAGATTCGATAACGTTGACCAACAATTCGTTAAAATCGACGAACACTTCAGCCTCACTGATCAACGGCTTAGTGACTTGGAGCAACGGTTTGATGGCTTGGAACAGCGGTTTAATGACATTGATCAGCGGTTTGATGGTATGGAACAACGATTTGATGGCTTGGAGCAACGGTTTGATGGCTTGGAGGAGCAGTTTGTTGGCTTGGAGCAACGGTTTGATGGCTTGGAGGAGCAGTTTGTTGGCTTGGAGCAGCGGTTTGATGGTATGGAACAGCGATTTGATGGCTTGGAGCAACGATTTGATGGTATGGAACAGCGGTTTGATGGCTTGGAGGAGCAGTTTGTTGGCTTGGAGCAACGATTTGATGGTATGGAGGAGCAGTTTGTTGGCTTGGAGCAGCGGTTTGATGGTATGGAACAGCGGTTTGATGGCTTGGAGGAGCAGTTTGTTGGCTTGGAGCAACGGTTTGATGGTATGGAGCAACAATTTGATGGCTTGGAGCAACAGTTTGTTGGCTTGGAGCAACGGTTTGATGGTATGGAGCAACAATTTGATGGCTTGGAGCAACAGTTTGTTGGCTTGGAGCAGCGGTTTAATGACATTGACCAGCAGTTTGAAATAGCCGAGCAACAAATGGGTAATATCACCAATTTTGTCGAACAACAATTTGCAAAAGTCTTTGAGAGATTTGACAACATTGAACAAAACCAACAGGAAGACGTTACAGCAACAATTTATCTTATGAATCAAAAAGTAGATAATATTTTGTTTGCTATCGATTATTTGAGTGAAAAGACAGGAAAACACGATACCCAAATTAACAACATTGAAAAACGAATGCAGTTATAAGAGGATGTTCAAAAAGTGCGGGAAACAGCGCCGGCGAATCTCATCGTTGCGTCGTCTCTCTGCTGCTCACATACGTTCTGCGTACGCTGCGCTGCTCGAGCCTGCCGCGCCTCGATCTTCTTGCCGCCGTAATTAAAAAGAGCTTTAGAGACAAGTTCACTGTCTCAAGGCTCTTTTTTTATGCTTTTCGTAAAAATGTCATTATTTACTAGTAGTATCTGCTGATCAACTGGCATATAATATCTAAACGAACATACGTTCTAAACAAGGAAGGAGCAATTAGACATTCGTGAACATCGAATATGACTCATTGCCTGAACGAACGATTCTATGTATAGACATGAAAAGCTTCTATGCCAGTTGTGCTGCCGTGGCTCTCGGCTTAGATCCGCTCACCTGCCATTTGGCGGTCGTCGGCGACACGGAACGGGACGGCAGCGTGATTCTTGCCGCTACTCCTGCGCTGAAGCGCGATTTTGACATTCGGACCGGGAACCGGCTGTTTGAAGTTCCGGATGATTCACGGATACACTTGGTCAACGCAACCATGGACACTTATTTACGCATTTCTGTCCACGTGACCGAGCTGTTTTACCGCTATGTCCCTCCAGAAACTGTCCATACTTACAGTGTGGATGAAAGTTTTCTTGATATTCGCGGAACAAAACGGCTATGGAGAGATGAATGGGAGCTTGCTGCGCAAATTCGCGATGACTTGTATAAATATTTTGGCTTAACCTGCTCCATCGGCATCGGTCCGAATATGCTGCTGGCAAAAGTATGTTTGGATATGGAAGCAAAGCAAACACCGGACGGCATCGCCAAATGGACATATGACGACATAAAGGAAAAACTTTGGCCCGTTTCTCCCCTGCAAAAAATGTGGGGCATCGGTCCGCCCCTGGAAAAACGCCTCCATCGAATGGGGATTTTCACCATCGGACAACTGGCCAGCTATCCATTAAAAAGACTGGAAAAAGCTTTCGGCGTCATGGGCAATCAGCTGTATTATCACGCTTGGGGAATTGATTTTTCCGAGGTCGGCGCTCCGCTCTTAAGTGGACAGGTAAGCTACGGAAAAAGCCAAATTCTTTTTCGGGACTATACCGACCCGTTGGAAACAAAACGGGTGGTACTGGAAATGTGCGAAGAGGTAACCGCCAGAGCGCGAAAGGAAAAGAAAGCCGGTCAGACGGTCAGTCTCGGAATCGGCTACAGCAAGAATGCCGGCCATTACGGATTTCACCGACAACTGACCGTTCCGGAGCCGACCAACATCACAATGGAGGTCTACGGAGCTTGCCAGCAGCTGTTTGAGCAGCATTATGACGGCAACCCTGTCCGGCGCATTTCTGTTTCTTTGTCCAACTTGTCCGCGGACGATTCCATGCAGCTGAGCCTGCTTGATCCCGATCGCCCGAAACGCCGGGCACTGGGGTATGTTATGGATGATATCCGCAGCAAGTACGGACCAAACGCGGTTCTCCGCGGTGTGTCCTACGCCGACGGCGGCACGGCTCGCCATCGAAATACACTTGTGGGAGGTCATAAAAAATGAATTGGAAAGATAACAAGGACAGGGGAACGATCAAGTGGACATCGCTCATGCTGCCGGAACATGTAACCGCACTTCGCCAGTTGAAGCAGCAACAAACAAAACAGCCAAAACCGGAAGTCGATTTTCAGCAACTAGAAGCGTTTGAATACATTGTTTGTGAAGCGATGGAAACAAACCGAGAAATGCATTTCATTTTATGGCAGGATGGCTTATTTGTAGAATTTCGCGGTAACATTCATTATATTGATCATCTCAAGAAACAATTACACGTAAAAAGCTTGTTAGGTGATGTCAAATATATCCCGTTGAATTCCCTGATCTCTATAAATTGACCCTTACAGAAAGAACCTCAAAACTATAAAGAACGCCTTCATAAGAAAGCATGGTACGATATAATTGGAGTTAGAAAAAAATGAAAGAAGGAGGCGGTTACTCTGAAGAAGATGATTGACAATAGAGGAGAAGAACATGAGTGGATGCTTGTAATTGCTACAATTTGTTCTTTTATTACTTTTAAAAAAATCGCGAAACTGGAACGGTATAAAAATAAATTAAAAGGGACATTTACGCCTTATTAAAAAATATTCATGATATCGATCCCCTAAAAAAGAACTGAGAATCATTGATTGCATGCAAAGCTGAAAAGTCCATCAACAGATGTTTATGGAACTAAAGCGAACTTATCGGAAAGCAATCAGTGTGTGTTTAAAAGCGGTGCGGTCCATTTCATTCATGTGTCATCCAATATTAAGATGGTTTTATTGCAATGTTGTTGCTTATTGTAGAGGACTTTACTGCTTAATGGCGGTAAAAGCAGTCGAATTATTAATGTCTGGAATGATTGTTGCTAAATCAAGTTACACAACCTTATCATTCGCTGGGGGATTTTGTCCTTAGTACTCATACCTGTGGTAATATGATCTCGAAGGAATAACAGCGTAAAAATAGCATGGCATGATAGGACTAGGTACAATCTCTTCACTCCGCCGAAAGCTGGAGCAGAAGCCAAGGCTGGAAATCGACCTCAGCTTCCGAGAGAATTAGCGTACATTATCTGATAGTGTTTGTTCAAAAAGATCGCTTTTCATCTTTTTTGAACAACATGATGCAATGAGTGGAGCCGATGCATTCTTTTCATGCCGGCTAGGAGCGGGGTTCTCGGAACCAGGATGGTGACATTCCGCTGTTACTCACAAATGCAACCTGAATGTGCTTCATCGAGTCAATTTGCGTCGAGTAACCGCAGACGCAGGACGTGAGTGGTACTTAAGCGGAATTGGGGATGACGACATTCCGCCGTTGCCCACAAATGCAACCTGAATGTGCTTCATCGAGTCAATTTGCGTCGAGTAACCTCAGGTGCAGGACGTGGGCAGCTCTTAGACGGAATTGGGCGCATCGAGCGGAACCATGCCTTTTTGAACAGGCTCTAATACTTAAACTTCTGGATGCTGTTTTGCATCTCCTGCGCCAAAATTGCCAATGTTTCGCTGGCGTTGGCGATCTCTTCGATGGACCCGGTTTGCTCTTCTACGGAAGCCAGCGTTTCTTCGGTGGAAGCAGCGTTTTCCTCAGAAATAGCCGATAAATTTTCAATGACGCCGATAATTTCGTTCTTTTTATCATCCATCGTCTGTCCGGATGCATTAATTTCCAAAATGAGTTTTTTGGCCTGATCAATCGCTTCTGCAATGCCAAAAAATTTATTGCTGGTGCTGTCAACACTTTTTGATTGCGAGGCAACTATTTCCCGCACTGTTCCTATCGTACTGACTGCTTCATTTGTTTTCTTTGTCAACTCTTCGATGATGTGTGATATCTCTTTAGTAAACGTACCGGACTGTTCCGCTAGTTTTCGGACTTCGTCTGCTACAACGGCAAACCCTCTGCCGTGTTCGCCGGCCCTTGCCGCTTCTATGGCAGCGTTCAAGGCCAGTAAATTCGTTTGCTCCGAGATGCTATCAATCATTTCACTTGCGGCACCGATTTTTTCCACACTTGTGTTCGTATCTAAAATAATCGCATCGATCGATTCCATTGCTTCGTTGCTTCCGTTCGTTTCTTTCACGAGTCCCCGTAGCACCTCGAAGCCTTCATCTTTGAGCTGATTTACTTGCTGTATCGCCTGATTCATTTGCGTTACATTTTTTTGATTAAGATCGATCAGCGAGCCTAAATGAACGATGTGCTTTGTTCCCTGTTCGGTGTCCCTTGCCTGATCGCTTGCTCCGGACGCAATGCCTTCAATTGCCTTCGTCACTTCATCCGCCGTTCTTGCTGTTTGCTGGCTGGTGGCTGTTAATTGCTCGGAGGCGGCTGCAACTTGCTCGGATGTATCTCCAATGCTTTTCACGATACCGATAATCGCCGTTCGCATCGCTTCCACAGCTCGAAAGATTTGCCCGAATTCATCGGTCCTTGCTAACTGCTTGTCTGCCGTCTTTTCCAAAAAATCCCCGCTTGCCATCTTGCCAAAGCTGGCGCGTAATAAATGAATTGTTTTAATGGCATCATTTGCTGTGTTCCATAAAAGCAAGCTCAAAAGAAGAAATGCCACCGCACCGGAGATAGTGATAATCATGTTGTTTCTGTTAATCGCAGCATACACTTCTTCCACCGACAACCCGATTTTCAATGAAACGGCCGCTTCCCCGTCTGTCGTCATTGGAATAAGAATATCATACACTTGCCTGTTTTCCTTTGAGTAAAAACTTTCCTGGGAAATCGCTGCTTTATTTTGAACGGCACGCTGCAGCTCGACATCAGAGACGGTCGCGCCGATTTCCTCCGCATCGTTGTGTGCAATAAACTGAAAATCGTCATTAACAACGGCTGTATAAATAATCGTGTCTTCCGCTGCAAGTTCTTCAACAAGGTGTTGATAACTGAATTTTTCCGTTAACGCCTCCACTTCATTCGCTCTCATCCCGATTTGAACAACATTTCCGCCTTCGCTGCGCAAAGAGCCGTATTTATAATGATCATCCGATTCGGAATCCTTCCTGATCTCCTCCATCAGTTCCTCGTCGCTGCCGTGGATAAAATCCCCTACAGGGTGTCCCGCAGGTGCTTGCCAACCGACATAATCTGCGATCGTGGAGTAGACGATTTCCCCTTGCGGATTATACCAAAAAATTTCGTCAACTCCTGTATCTTCCGCAATGTTTTTCAAGACATCGTCGTTTAAATCATCCTGGTTGCCAAGGACCATCTTTCCTACTGTCCTGATTTTATCCTCCAGCAGCTCATTTATCGTCGTCAACGATACGGCATTATCATCGGCCCGTTCAACAAGCTGACTTGCCAGTTTGATGCCGTCTGTTCTCATTTGATCCAACAAACTGTCTTTTATGAACCAGGAAGAGATATATCCGATAGCGAAAATAGCAGCAAACACCACCGCCAGTGGAACAAGAATCAGTTTTATCTTAATGGATGAATGCTTTTTGGAACGTTTGTTCTGCATACCGCAGCTTCCTCCTTAACATATATTTTTAACTCCTTTCTGCTTTTATCGGTATAATTCGACATAAATTAACAAAAATCAACATATTCCATTCATTCCCTTTGATACACGAAAAAAGCAGAAAGCTTCTCTAAAACAGAAGCGGCAAGCCACCTAAGATAATGGGGAAAATCGCCCATTCAGGCTGTTGAGAAAGTCATCTCAACAGCCTGTTTTTTTTATGTTATTTAAAATGATGTTTATTGGATACGTATATGGTATCCGATCAGAAAGACAGCTTGAAAAAGATATTCAAACCAACGTTGCTTATCGT
>NZ_FNPI01000018.1 GCF_900107275.1 Evansella caseinilytica
ATGGTTGAATCGTCCTAAAAGTGACCGTCAGAAAAGGCATGAAAAACTAAAGAAATTAATTCTACGTACACATATTGAATTCAAACAAAGATATGGTAGTGTCAAAATTACTAAAACGCTCAAGAAGCGCGGAGTGAAAGTCAGTGAACGAACGGTTTCTAGAATTATGACTTCGAATAACTGGAAATCTTGTACTGTTAAAAAATACAAAGCCACGACTAACTCAAAACATAAACATCCAGTCAGTAATAACATACTTAATCGTAAGTTCCAAGTGGATCAGCCTAATCGGTTCTGGGTAACCGATATCACTTATATTTCCACCAACGAGGGCTGGTTGTATTTGGCGAGTGTCATGGATCTATATTCTCGTAGGATTGTTGGTTGGGCAATGGACAAAACTATGACAAAAGAGTTAGTTATTAATGCACTTAAAATGGCTTATAGACGACAAAAGCCAAAGCCAGGACTCATCCATCATTCAGATCGCGGCGTTCAATATGCTTCGAGTGAATACCAAAAACTATTAAACAAGTACAAAATGATTGGTAGTATGAGCCGAAAAGGAAACTGTTATGACAATGCTTGTATTGAATCTTTTCATGGGATTCTAAAACGAGAGCTGGTCTACCAAACAAAGTTTAGGACTAGATCTGAAGCAAGAAAATCGACCTTTGAATACATCGAGTTTTTCTATAACTCAAAACGAATTCATTCTACACTCGATTATCACACACCAAATGAATTCGAGAAAAAATATCATCTAACAGCAGCATAGAATCTACCTTTCATAAAAAGGTTTAAAATGCTCTTCTTTAAACTTTTTTATGAAAGCCACCAAGCGAAAGCGCGGTAGAAAATCTGTGTCTATTTTCTTGACGTAGTATCACTCCTTCACGATATTACATATGATAACATATAGGGAAGTAGGGTTGCACACATTTCAGCATATAGTATTGCATGAACAGAACAATCATTAAGACACATAAATCCATTAATAGGGGAACTATTTTTATGGAAAACTTCATTCGCAGCTTAAAGGACTCTTTACATAAAGGATTTATTGATCACACTAAAATTAATCAAGGGAAATATCCTCCGAAGTTACTGATAAATAATATAGAAAAAAATGAGAATGTCCTGGGTTCTCTAATTGAGGAATTAGAGAAATGTGAGTCATTTATTTTTTCAGTTGCATTTATAACGGAGAGTGGGCTCGCTGCATTAAAGTCTCATTTATGGGATCTTAGACAAAAGGGGATAAAAGGTCGCCTATTGACGTCCACGTTCCTAAGTTTTAACCAACCGAAGATGTTCCGGGAATTGCTGAAGATAGAAAATGTGGAAGTACGGTTGACTGATATGAAAGGATTTCATTCAAAAGGATATATATTTAAACATCGTACCCATTATTCCTTAATTGTCGGGAGCTCGAATCTGACTGCAAGTGCTTTAAAGGTGAACTATGAGTGGAACGTAAAGCTTACGTCTCATAAAAATGGAGAGTTTATTCACCATTTCCGTGAACAGTTTGAGGGAGTGTGGGCAAAATCACAAGTCTTGACTGAGCAATGGATTAAAAAGTATGAAGAAAATTATGTTCCATTGATCAACTCAAAAGTCATTCATCAAATTAAAGATCCTGGCATTAGTTATGCTGGTAATGCTATTGAAGATGCCATGAAAATAGTTCCAAATAAAATGCAGGAAGCAGCATTGGAGCAAATTCATCAAGTACGTGCGCAAGGGCAAAATAAAGGGTTGGTTATATCAGCCACTGGAACAGGTAAAACATACTTATCGGCATTTGATGTAAGGCGATTTAGGCCGAAACGAATGTTATTTATCGTTCATCGGGAACAAATTTTAACGAAAGCAAAAGAAGATTATCGTAAAATCTTAGGTGGTGTAGAAGAGGATTTTGGGTTGTTTTCGGGCACGAGTAGAGATCAAAACACAAAATATTTATTTGCCACCATTCAATCAATCTCAAGAGATAATCACCTATGCCGATTCGAAAAGGATGAGTTTGATTACGTTTTAATTGATGAAGTGCATAAAGCAGGGGCCGAATCATATAAAAGAGTGATGGAGTATTTCACTCCTAAATTTATGATGGGAATGACCGCAACGCCAGAACGTACCGATGGCTTTAATATTTATGAGCTTTTTGACTATAATATTGCGTATGAAATTCGCCTTCAAGAGGCACTTGAAGAAGAAATGCTTTGTCCGTTCCATTATTTTGGCGTAACCGATTTTGAATTGGATGGTCAATTAATTGATGATACCGCAATACTGAGTCAACTTGTTACAGAAGAACGTGTTCAACATATTATTGATAAAGTAAGTTACTACGGCTTCTCTGGAGATGAAGTAAGAGGTTTAATATTTTGCAGTAGGAAAGCGGAAGCAAAGGAGTTATCAAAAGCTCTCAATGAAAAAGGCTTCAATACAGCAGCTCTGACAGGGAATGACTCACAACAAGTAAGGGAGCAACGAGTCAATCAGCTAGAAAGTGGTAGTCTTGATTACATTGTAACGGTGGACATTTTTAACGAAGGGATTGACATTCCAAGTGTAAATCAAGTTATCATGCTAAGACAAACGCAATCAAGCATTATTTTCATCCAACAACTAGGACGTGGTCTTCGTAAACATCAAACAAAAGAATTTGTTACCATTATCGATTTCATCGGTAACTACAAGAACAACTATCTGATTCCGACGGCTCTATCTGGAGATAAGTCAATGAACAAAGATAACACACGACGTCACACGAAAGATACTAGTTACATTAAGGGCGTATCAACAGTTAACTTTGAAGAGGTGGCTAAGAAGCAAATTTATAAATCGATTAATGATAGTAAGTTAACTAGCTTAAAAGTATTAAGAGATGCTTATATTGAACTGAAAAATAAATTGGGTCGCATTCCAAAGCTTATGGATTATATAACGTACCATTCTATTGATCCCAATGTCATTATTAATGAGTATAATAGCTACTATCAATTTCTTTTAAAAATAGGGGAGGAACTTCCTGTATTAGATAAATATGAAAGCCAAGTGCTATCGATGTTATCCATTGAATTTTTAAATGGAAAACGGAGGCACGAACCACTCCTGTTAGAACAGCTTGTAAATCAAAGCTCTATTCATATCAAAGATTATCAACAACTACTTCAAAAGAATAATTGTATTGTTGATGAGGCTACATTAAAGTCCATCATTCGTATTTTTGATCTTTCTTTTTTTACTCAATCAGATCAAAAAAAATATGGTGAGAAACCGATCGTGATTACAGAAAACCAAACATATAAGCTTAATACGCATATGCAAAGTAGTTTACAAGAAAATCACTATTTCAAAGAGTATATTGAAGATGTTATTCAAACAGCTCTTACGTTCAGCAAGGACTACCCGTCAAATGAACCGTTAAAGCTTTATGGGAAGTATTCTAGAAAAGATGTTTGCCGCGTGTTAAATTGGGAAAACGATGAAAAAGGAACGATGTATGGATATAAAACGAAGCATGGAACTTGCCCGGTTTTTGTCACTTACCATAAAGATGAAGATGTGGAGTCCAGTGTTGCTTATGAGGATGAATTTATTAGCCCCGAGATTTTAAAGATGTTTTCTAAAAATAGCCGTACATTGAATTCTGCTGAGCTCCAGCCTATTATCTACTCTGAGGACAACAACGTTGACATCCATGTCTTTGTAAAAAAAGATGATGCAGAGGGAAGGGACTTTTATTATTTAGGTAAAGCTGTAGTGGATCGGAATTCACTTGAACAAACGACCATTCCAACAGCAAGTGGAGATCGCCCAATTGTAAAAATGAATTTATTAATGGAATACCCTATTAAACATAATATGTATCATTACTTAACGAGCAAGTAAAACAGAAGGGGCTGTATGGGCTGTATCAAAAGCCAAAACAATAAGAGTCTGTTTAAAAAGGCAATGGCTCCGCACGATGCGCCGACTGCGAGAAAACCACTCACAGCCGGCCTGAAAAGAATGCATCGGCTCCACCCATTGCTTCGTGCTTGTTCAAAAAGATAAAAACCGATCTTTTTGAACAAACACTATAAAAAAATATCATGGCAATAGCTCCGTGCTTGCCTCTTCATCTGCAAGCACAGCATCGATGACTATCCGTCGAGACAACTCGATGGGAAAGGCATCGTAGCTTTGCTGGTCGCTGCACGCTCGATAGGAAAAAACTGCTCCTATCGGGCTTTTGAAAAGATGCATCGGCTTCGCTCATTGCTCCAGCTTCAGGGTGTCTCAAAAGGGAAAAAACACCCTTTTGAGACACCCCCTTGTATTATTCATTTACTTTTTTGAACGGTTTTTAACAGGTTATCGATAGTAGGAATATCAGCCGGGGCCCATTCCAGTGATCTCAAATCCTCTTTGCTTGTCCATTCTAGTTTAGCATGTTCCTTTGCTTTAGGGTCTCCAGCAATGATTTTAGCTTTATACGTTAATAAATTCACCGTTACTTTAGGGTATTCATGTACAATATCCTCTATTAGTTCAAAAACATCAATTGTACAGCCAAGTTCCTCTCTTATTTCACGTACAAGAGCGGCCTCAGGTGTTTCACCCTCTTCAATCTTACCACCTGGAAACTCCCACAAATTCGGTAGTGACATTGTTGGTGAACGAAGCGCACATAAGATTTCTTTATTATCATTTTCTATGACAGCACCGACAACTCTAACTTTCTTCATGACTAATCTCCTTTTGATTAAGGGTAGTATATTACGTATCTTAACACAATGTATATTTCTTGAAAATGGGCCTTAATTAAATGAATATGTTAGAGTGTTACTGCCACTGCATTTTGACCAGAAATGGATGGGCTCAGTTGTCCAGATTTTGCTAGATTATCCTGACCAAAAAAGGGAAGCGGTCGGTGACCAAGCTTCCCTGATGTATTAGATTTCAATATCATACATCTCACTTAACCGTAAATTGAGCTTTACCTGATACGGTCCTACCGCTACATACCATAAGCGCGTTGGCCTGCTAATCCTAATAGGCAAGGCACATTTACATCTTGTCCTAGAAAAAGACGAAAAAATTCCTTGAATCCATCGCTTTTTCGTCACTTCCTTCCGCCTTTAACCAGCAGCCATCGCCTTTGGAATACCGCTTCATTCCTGAGTAAAAATCTCTTCAATATCATCTAACATGATATTAGCAGCTATTACACCGCCAGCTGTGTTCCAGGTGATATCACTCACTTTATGGGTATTGCCTTCTTTAACAGCGTTTAGATTCTGCCATAGGGGATCGTTTGTCCATTCTTCCTCAACCGCGATTGCATCGGCATATGTAAAATAGAACAATACATCTGCATCCATTTCAGGAATTAACTCTCTGTCTACTTCAATCGCAAAATTTCCCATTTTATTGTCTTCAGTAAATAATTTCTCTTGGTGAGCGGCACGCTTAAAGCCAAGTTGCTCGAATACAACACCAGAAAAAGAATCTGTGTAGTAAATACGAGTAGGACGAGAGCTAAAGCGAACAATGGAAATTTCTTGGTTAACCTTATCTCCAAGAGTAGCTTTTAATTCTTCTACTTTACTATCATATTCAGTCATTATTTCCTGCCCTTTTTCAACTAAGTTTAATGCTTTTGCATATAGTTCAAAGTTAATTTTCCAATCACCTGCAAGGTTCTCGGAAAAAACAGTTGGAGCAATCGCGTTTAATTGATTATACAAGTCTTCTTGACGAACTTTATTTCCGATAATTAAATCAGGCTGTAACTCGGCAATTTTTTCAACATTTACTTCATTTTCATCCCCGACAACTTCAACGCCATCCATGTCTGCACTAATGTGTTCGTACCAAGGATCTTGATCCCAAGACATGACAGCTCCTACAGGTTTAACCCCCAGCGCTAGCAATGCTTCTGTTCCTTCATTTGTTAAAATAACGACACGCTCTGGATTGGCCGGGATTTCAGTCGTACCCATCGCATGCTCTACGGAATAACTTGTAACTTCCGTTTCTGGTTCTTCTTCGTTTGATTCTTCTTTTGATGTCGTATCATTTGTGTTTCCGCAAGCTGCCAACACAAAGAGTGATAATATTGTAAAGATTGAGAATACTAACTGCAATTTACCTTTCATTTCACATACCCCCTGATGCCGTAATGTTGTTTAATTGATAATCGTTATCAACCCGTAATCACTATTCTAAATAGGAAGAAAAAAACTGTCAACATATAATTGAAAATAATTTTCATTATCATTGACTGTATCATCCAGATCTTCTAAACTAACAATATATACTGATTGGGATGGATCATAGCAATGGACAAAATATTGAATTCAAAAAGGATAATCATAATAGTCATCGTTACAATTGCTCTCATCCTATTAATGGGGATGAGTATTATTTTGGGGTACACGGACACATCGATGATGTTAACATATGAAGCTTTTACCTCTTTTGATGGAAGCAATGAGCATTTAATCATTCAAACGGTTCGTTTACCAAGAGCATTAATTGCAGCAGGCGTAGGTACTTCTCTTGCCATAGCAGGTGTGTATATGCAAACTTTGACCAAGAATCCCCTGGCATCCCCTGGAATATTTGGGGTAAATGCCGGAGCAAGCTTTGCGGTCGTTTGTGCTATTTCCTTCTTTAATGTTTCAAGTCTTAGCGCCTTTACATGGGTATCGTTTTTAGGTGCTGCGGTTGCGGCGCTAGCCGTATACGTTGTTGGTGGCGTGGGGAGACAAGGATTAACACCGATGAAAATAACACTTGCCGGAGCAGCGATAACGGCGTTATTTTCCTCGTTTACACAGGGGATTTTGGTGACAAATGAAGCAGCGCTTGATGAGGTCTTGTTTTGGTTATCTGGATCTATCCAAGGAAGAAAGCTGGAAATGTTAGTGACCGTTTTCCCTTACTTGTTAATTGGCTGGCTGCTGGCTCTCGTTATGACCCCAATGATGAATGTATTAGCCATGGGGGATGATGTAGCTAAAGGGCTTGGGTTAAAGGTTGGACTGTTAAAACTAACGGTAGGATTGATTGTCATTTTACTTGCAGGAGGATCTGTTGCGGTTGCAGGACCAATTGGTTTTATTGGGATTGTCATTCCTCATATAGCCCGAAGTTTGATAGGCACGGATCACCGCTGGTTAGTACCTCTCGCAGGTCTTTTGGGGGGCGCTCTTTTATTGGCCGCAGATATAGGGGCTAGATATATTGTGATGCCTCAAGAAGTACCAGTTGGAGTAATGACGGCCTTCATTGGAACGCCATTTTTTATCTATATTGCAAGGAAGGGGTTTAATAAAGGATGAGAGGATATCGTAGCATTCGCATAGGTAAGGATAAGATATCCCTGCTTTTAGACAAAAATGCCCTGGTAAAATTAATGTTCCTTGTTATGATCACTTTGGTCATTTTTATTATAAGTATTGGTTTAGGGCAAGTGAAGGTTCACCCATTCACAGTAATCAGTCTGCTGTTTGGAGGCGGGACAGAGCTGGACCAGCTCGTCGTCTATCAGCTTCGATTACCAAGAATTTTTGCTGCCATGTTAGTGGGAATGGGATTAGCCGTAGCAGGGGGAATTCTCCAAGGCATGATTCGCAATCACCTGGCAGCGCCAGATACAATAGGCGTCACAGCTGGGGCGGGGATGGCGGTTGTGGCTTTTTTATGGCTTTTTAGTGACGAAAAGTATTCGTTAATTGTGAGTATAAAATGGCTGCCTGTCGCGGCTTTTGTAGGAGCTTCCATCGTTGCCTTTGCCGTATATTTTTTATCATGGAAGGATGGCGTCACCCCTATTCGACTTGTGCTCATCGGAATAGGGATTTCAGCCCTGATGCAGGCGGGAACAACGATGTTTATGGTATTAGGCCCGATTTATATGGCAAGTCAAGCAAATATTTGGATTACAGGCAGCCTAAACAGCGTCACATGGGAGGAGGTAAATGTCCTTTTTCCAGTTACCGTTGTATTGTTAATTCTGGCTTTTATCTCATCGCGCCATGTAAACGTCCAAGCGCTAGGAGAAGATATTGCAACAGGGGTTGGAAGTCCCGTTCAGCGTCATCGTTTTATTCTATTAATGATTAGCACAGGTTTAGTAGGGACAGCTGTTGCCGTTGCAGGCGGTATTGGATTTGTGGGACTGATGGCGCCACATATGGCCCGTAAGCTTGTTGGCTCTTCGTTTGGTTCCTTGTTGCCTGTATCTGCTTTTATAGGAGCCATTCTTGTGATGCTGGCAGATTTAATAGGACGTACACTATTCTTACCATCCATTGTACCTGCTGGTGTATTTACTGCCACTTTAGGTGCTCCCTATTTTATTTATCTTTTGATGAAAACAAAAACCGGTTAGTAGAAGGGGGATGGCGTGCGTGCAAAGTATTTTACAAACTGAAAAACTCACCCTTGCTTACGGTGATACAATTGTTATTAAAGAGTTAGACTTGGTGATTCCTAAAGGTGAAATTACGGTATTTATTGGTGGGAATGGCTGTGGGAAATCTACTCTCCTTCGTTCCATCGCTCGTCTATTAAAACCCGAAGGAGGAAGTGTGTTGCTTGATGGAGAAAGTATTGCCAAGCTGCCGACAAAGGAAGTAGCTCGAAAATTGGCCATTCTTCCGCAGTCGCCAGATTCTCCGGAAGGATTATCTGTTTTACAACTAGTGAGACAAGGGAGATATCCGTATCAGAATTGGTTCAAGCAGTGGACAGAAGAGGATGAAAAACAAGTAATCAACGCTCTGGCAGCTACCTCTTTATTAGACTTAAAGGACAGAGCAATGGATGAGCTATCAGGAGGTCAAAGACAACGAGCATGGATAGCGATGACACTTGCCCAAAACACAGATATTATATTACTCGATGAACCAACGACGTATTTAGATATGACACATCAAATTGATATCCTTGATTTATTGTATGTTTTAAACGAGAAGGAAAAGAGAACGATTGTCATGGTGCTTCACGATTTGAATTTGGCTTGTCGTTATGCCCATAACTTGGTAGCGATACGAAATCAACAGGTTGTCGCAATGGGGAAGCCCGAAGATATTGTAAATACGGAACTTGTCCAACAAGTTTTTGACATGCGGTGTGTTGTCACGGTTGATCCTATCGCAGGCACACCACTTTGTATTCCATACGGAAAAGGTCGATCTGTGATAACGGTTTAAGCAATGTTTCAATTTGGATTACCTTGGAATCAATAAAGTCGATTCATCCGCAGGAACATCATGGTGGGAAGGGTTCGAATGAGCTGTTTCAATACATTCCGATTCATACCTTTTATAAGGCACTAGACAATCAGGCAGTTCATGATGAATCCTCCTGCAGTGCTCACAACGCAATCGTCTAATATTATATGTTTTTGTCCCTCCGGATCGTTCTTTTGATTTCCGGTTTCTCGTACCAGAGACACTCATGTCTTTTCCACAACTAGGCGAAGGAATCCGCTCCGCACCTCTAACTAAAAACTCCGGTTGTATTCAATGAGATCATAATCTGTTACAATATCCATAATCGTTGTTTTTGGGGACGTCTCCTGTATATCTGTTGGCGCGGATATACAGGAGACGTCCTTTCTTTTCTCCAGAATGAGCATATGTGGTCATTATACTCGGTAAATTTTGGACAGGCAATGACGTCAGCTTTTTGTCTTTTTGGGATAGCAAAAACACCTAGAAACTCCGGACTCTAGAAACCTAGGAACAAAAACATAGTTGAATATATTATTTATGCTCCTGGCGTTGGAGTGGCTCTGAATACATTTACAGTCTTGTCCATAACAACCTGTGCATCACATCCCGAATCTAGAATCGTATTTTGAAGCGATTCTTTTTCTACCAATACTGTTGTTACGGTAAGCGGCTCTGATGCTTCGGTAGTCAACAAAGCGTCGACTTGCGCAGAGAAACAAGAATCACTTATCTTGACATGAACCTCCGTGGCAACAACATGATTATTAGAAATATAATTTCCATTACCCGATACAATACGTATGATGACAGGTGTTGCACCTAACGGTTTGATGTTCTGAGTATTAATTACTTCAGAAAAGTGATTAGCAATTACAGAATTTTTATTGCCACTGATGTAGAGGAGACCATACAAATCATCTAAACCATTGTCTATTCCCAAAAAAGGAGTCCAAGGTTCATGGTCACGTAAAAAGTGATTTGATGAAACCAGGTTTTCTGAACAATTTTCCTTGAATACCACCATTCCTGGATAAAATGAATGAAGTCTATTATTTGTGATACTGGATCGTGTCACCCCATCAAAATAGATGCTGCTCGCACCTCGTGGAAAAACATTATTCGCTGTAATCAAAAGTCCACCAAAATTTTGAGCGTAAATTGAATATCCTTTAAAACCGGCTCCTATCAAGTTATCGGTTATTATTGAAGCCTGTCCCCAACCTCGTAGTTCTATACAGTTACCACATTCAGCTATGAAATTATCATGTATAGTCAGTGCATCTGCATGATAAATAGTAATTCCATGCTCTAAATACACAAACCCCATGCCTGTAATCCGAAATGAGTCACAAGCACTTGCAACATAAATACCCGTTTTCCCGTTAGTGTATGTGTTTTCCGGATTTGTTTTTCCTGAACCATCTTCAATAAAATGCAAACCATCAATACAAAGGTCAGAAAACTCTACCGAACTTATTCGGGGATTTCCACTTCGTTCAACATAAAATGCAGCTCCTTTGTATTCCTCGTCATTTACTTCTAGAGGAATATCTACGAGTATGCGACTTCCTCCCGGCCACAATTCATGTAAGTCCGCCCATTCATCCTCAGAAGTATTATAACGAATACTTGAAGATGTAAACCCGTGTCCAGAACCCATAATTTTAAGATAACTGATGTCTATAACTACTTGACTGCTAAGATGATAATCTCCCGGTGGAATATAGATAACCGCACCCGGCTTTCCGCCTTTGTTCACATCAGTGTCTGTTTGCCTAGTTTTAATATCTGCTATAATGCTATTGATTACCTCACCAATATCCTCATACGGATTACCGACAGACCACTCTGTTACGTCGTAATAATTTTTACTAGCCATAAATAAATTCTCCTATCAATTTAGTGTGTTTGTTCATAAACTACTTTTTCTGCTAATAGAGCGTGTTCAAAAAGGCAATGGTTCCGCTCGATGCGCCAACTGCGAGAAAACCACTCACAGCCGGCTTGAAACGAATGCATCGGCTCCACTCATTGCTTCGTGTTTGTTCAAAAAGATAAAAACCGATCTTTTTGAACAAACACGAATAATAACGCACCGACAATACCAGCATCACCTTTTAAACCTGGTGAAACAATATAACTTGTCAGATCTGGTGTTGAAACGTATCCGCTTAAGAGCTTTTCAAATTGACTTCTGATTGAGTGAAATAAATGGTCCTGTGCCATCACACCGCCACCGAGGATCATTTTCTCTGGTCTAAGTGTTAATGTATATGTCATAAGTGCTTGAGCGATATAATTGGCTTCAATCTCCCAAAATGAGTCGCTCTCGGAAAGTTCGTTCCCTTTTTTGTTAAATCGTTCTTCAATAGCTTTACCAGACGCCATTCCTTCCAAGCAATCCTTATGAAAGGGACAAGCACCTACAAATGGGTCATTTTCATGCTTACGAACTAAAATATGCCCCATTTCCGGATGGCTAAATCCTTCGAGAATTTGATCATTTATGATCATTCCTCCCCCGATTCCAGTTCCTGCTGTTAAGTACAGACAGCTTTTACTATCTATAGCGGCCCCCCGAATTTTTTCTCCATATGCAGCCGCATTCACATCCGTCGTCCAAAAAATAGGGATGTCGTACCTTTTTTTCATCGTTCCCACAAAATTAAAATTACTCCAATATTTTTTAGGCGTGTCTGTCACAAATCCGTATTTTAAAGAGTTTATATCAACTTCAATTGGTCCAAAGGAACCTATCCCTATTGACTTTAGGTCATATTGGTCAAAGAACTGAAGTACATTGGAACATGCCTCCGAAGGAATCGTTGTAGGAAACGAAACACGATCGATAATGTTAAAGTCTTCATCTGCAACTGCACATACAAACTTTGTGCCTCCTGCCTCTATAGCTCCTAACAATTTTCTTCCTCCTCACTCTATTACTTTTTTCATTGACCATACTTTAAGGTGTTCAATTTTCATTTTCCCTGTTGATGCAAATAGCTTACATAAATTGCTGTTTAGATTTGGGAAGATTCGCTTTGTAATAACTTGCTCTCCCCCGTTTATAAACAATTCAATAGAAGTTGTATCTAATAATATTCTTAATTCTAATTTTCCATTTATAAATGAAACAGGAGCTCGCGAAACATTTTTTTCACCAGTTCCAGATAAATTACGGTCCACAAGGACTTCTTGTTTCATTATATCTATTATAATTTTCGTTCTTTCGTGACCATCTTCACTTGACCGAACAAATAAACCAAACTCATTTGATGAACTTTGTGCGATATCGTAGACAATATAAATGTCAGACGATACAGATAGTTGAGGATCTATCATATATTCATTTTCATATTGAAATGATTGAAAATCCTTCAAGTTCTCTCTTAAAGTTTCTATCTCATCTACTGGTACTTGGTATAATTTATTGTCAATGATCTTCAATTCACGAGGGAAAGTCATCGCACCAGCCCATCCTTCTTTCTGAGATGGTCTATGCGAAAACCACATGTCCATCCATGCAATCATAATGCGTCTATTTTTATCATCTACGAAAGTTTGTGGTGCATAAAAATCAGAACCATAATCTAAGGTATTTACTAGTCCTTGGGTAAATTTTTTAGTCTTGTAGCTCATATTACCAATGGTATAAAATGGTTTCTCGTTTTTTGTGCCGTACATCGGTGAGACGATAAGGACATCCTTATTGTCCAATGAAAACAAATCTGGACATTCCCACATGTCTCCTTGAGTTCCATCACTCTCAGCTACTACTCCGATATATTTCCATTTATAAAGATCTTTAGATTGATATAAGAGAGCTTTTCCTATTCCTTCTTTTTTTGAGCCAACAATCATATAAAAGAATTCTTCATATTTCCATACTTTAGGATCACGAAAATCCTTTGTTCCATCTTTCGGAAAGTCATTAATTATGGGATTCTCCTCATGCTTTTTGAAGTTTATTCCATCTTGGCTCGTCGCAACACATTGAACTTGCATTGGATCTTTTTCAATTGAGTGACCAGTAAAGAACAGGTATAAATGATCATTTTTCACAATAGCACTACCTGAAAAGCACCCATGATCATGGACTGTTCCATAGTCGTAAATCTCTGATGGTGCTAAAGCAATTGGCAAGTGCTCCCAATTAATTAAATCACGACTTTTTGCATGTCCCCAATGCATTGGCCCCCATTCTGGACTATAAGGATTATGTTGATAAAAAATATGATACTCGCCTTTGTAGAAAACCAGACCATTAGGATCATTAATCCAACCAGTAGGTGCCATAAAATGATAATTCAACCTGTACTGGCTCTTTTGTGTCTCTTTACTTAGTTCGGTAATAAAATCATTGGCTTTTTGTTTTTCTTTCTCATGATATATCATCATAAAACGCTCCTATTTTAATATAGAATAATTTTTTTCATCTTCTAAAGCGCGTTAGAATTGAGGCACTTATTATTCTTTTACAGCACCTAGCGTCATACCACTCACAATGTACCTCTGAACTAAGATTGAAAATACCATTACCGGTAAGCTGAAACTTACGGCGGCAGCTGTCATTGGTCCCAAATCCAAGTTATATGCTGTCAAAAATTCTGAAATTCCTACAGTCGCAGTTTTTGCATTGGTACTAGTCAATAGTAATGCAAATAAGAAATCATTCCAGGCTAACATGAAACAAAATATTGCGGCTGTAGCTAATCCAGGGAGAGATACTGGAAGTATCACTTTAATAAATGCAGTAAAAATATTGCACCCATCTATTCTGGCGGCTTCATCAAATTCTTTCGGGACATTATTAAAGAATCCAATCATGAGCCATATTGCAAACGGAACATTGATGGCCGTATAAGTAATGATTAAAGCTATTCTAGTATCAATTAGTCCCATACCATTAATAATGATATACATTGGTATTGCTATACTGATCATTGGGATCATTCGTACACATAATGTAAGTAATAGAAATATATTACCTGTTTTAGAAGAAAATCTAGACAGTCCATATGCAGCTAGTGATCCAAGAAAAACAGCTAATATTGTACTAATTGAAGCGGTTATAAAACTATTGAAAAAATATTTTACAATTGGCATCTGATTAAATATGGTGACATAGTTTTCCAATGATAATTCTCTCGGGAAAAAAGTCGGTGATGGACTGATTGCATCCGATGAAGGTTTAATAGACGTTAATACTATATAGATATATGGACTAATAAATAAAAGTGCTAGAACAGTCGTAAATATACCAATAATTGTTTTGTTGTTCTTCTTAAATAGTCTTCCTAGCGTATTCTCATTAGATACTTCTGCATTAGGTCGAATCAATTTATATCTTCCTTTCTATTTCTTATTAGCCTTGAACATTGCTATCAAGAAGTATGAGCTTACTGCTAACAAGAGAATGATGAATATTACTGCCATTGCACTTGATTCTCCAACTTGGCCATATCTAGTGAGTGTTTTGTACATATATGTGCTTAATACCTCAGATGAATTCGATGGTCCGCCTTGAGTTAACACCCATACAATATCAAAAGTTCTAGCAGCATCTACTGTCCGGATTAACACTGCTACTATCATTACTGGAAACAACGATGGTAATGTCACATATAAAAATGTTTGAATTTTATTCGCCCCGTCTATCTGAGACGATTCATATAATGTTGGAGAGATGCCTTGAAGACCAGCTAATAACACTAACATCATAAATGGTGTTGTTAACCATATGTCTGCAATTATTGTTGATAGTAAAGCAAATCTTTCATCGGATAACCACTGAATGGCATGTCTACTAGAAGTAATGTTAAAATCGTATAGTAATTTGTTTACAATGCCGAATTGGTTATTTAACATGAATTTCCAAATCAAACCTGTCACTAAAGGGGCTATCATTAACGGAGCCAGCATTATTGTTCTGACAATCCCGTGTCCTTTAAAAGCAGTGTTCAATAACAAAGCAAAAAATAATCCAAGTATCAATTCGAAACCTACTGCTACTACTACATAAATGATCGTGTTAGTTGTTGCACCTATAAACCTTTCAGACCTTATAGCATCAATATAATGGCTCAAACCGACAAATGTACCTCTTCCTTGAGCAATCATATCGATTTCAAAAAAACTATCTCTAACAAGCAAAGCTACAGGAAAAAATAAAAATATTAACATGAAGATTCCTGCAGGAGCGAAAAAGTAAATGGAAATTCTCGATTCTTTTGTCATAGTATCACTCACTTCGATAATATTTATTTAAACGGATAGGGATGATATCGCTATCCGTTTAAATTTAGTTATCCTTAGTTCACTATTCCTTCAATTATTTCCTTCGCATCGTTTAAGGCTTCTTGTGGTGTTTGTGAACCGCTAAGAACATTTTGAACCGCCGGAAGCAGAGCTTCACTTTCAATTTCTTCCCATTTGTCTGTTGATGGTCTATTTTGTGTTTGCTCTCCATTTAATGTGGTAGCTAATTCATTTAAATGTGCAAACGCTTCCTTTTGGCCATACTCTTCAAAGACTGACTGCCTAGCAGCAACCCCTAGAGCATCAGCATACAAATGATTATTTTCATATAAAAATAGCAAGTATTCTTTTGCAATGTCCTTTTTCTCTGAAGAAGCTGGAATCACTTGATACCATGGACCAGGAACAACACCTATTCCTCCATCTCCTGCAATCATCGGTGCTGCACTTACATCTCCTGCTACTTTAGAAGTATCAGGATCATTTGAAGGAACATAGAAATGCCCCCAAGCCAGCATCATTGCTAAATTACCGTTATAAAATAATTCTGATGTTTCTGCCGAAGCTGTTTCCAGAACCCCTTCTGGAACGACACCTTCCTCATTCACTAAATCATTAAGAAACTCTAATGCTGCTACATGGTCATCGTCGTTAACAATAACTTCACCAGCTTCATCAATCACTAAGGCTTCCGCTCCAGCTTGAGCGACGTGATCTAACCAACTAGCCACTGAGTCACCTGAAGTCGCTCCAAAAACACTGGTACCGTATAGTTCAGGGTAATTCTCATTATTACCGAAAAAAATGGCTACATCCTTATATTGATCCCAAGTTTCCGGAGGTGAAAGCTCATACCCGAATTCATCTAGGAATTCATCTTGATTATTTGAGTCATTAAATAAATCTTCCCTGTAGAGTAGAATTTTAGAGTTTGTCCAAGTAGGGAGTCCATAAACATTTCCATTCATTGAAGCCCCGTCGATTAAACCAGGGAATAAATCGTCCTGCATTTCATCCGTTATCATCTCTTGAATTGGCTCTAAGCCTTGGTAAAGCGCCGGTAACCAAATCGTATCAATTGTGGCAACGTCAAATGCACCCGTACCAGACGTTAATTCTGTTCTCATTCTGTCGTATATACCTGAATATGGTACAGACTCGATGATAACCTCATAGCCAGTATTTTCTTCGAACATTTCTTTTGTCAGGTCTGCAACTGTTTGGGCTGGACTACCACCTTCAACAAGAACGGTTAATGTCTGATCGCTACTACTTTGATTTGTGTTATCACCTGCATTACCGCCTTCATTATTTGAACCACAAGCAGATACCAACGCAACAAGCAATAAACTACCAATTATTAATAGTATTTTTCTCATATTAATACCTCCATTTATTGCATCTTTCATAAAAGGCAACCCATCTAATGGGCTATTTGGACTCCATCCATTCATTATAAACCCTCCATAAATTTAAATTATCTACTGCTTGCGATGATAAAATTCACCACCTTCGTTTCGTAAGACATTTGTACAACATTACTACACAAACAGTTAATCGATTAACTGAGGTCTAAAAAAAATTAATAGGATGATCTTTTTAGATTTTCAGTCTTTAATTTAATATGCTGACAGTCTGAGGTAGGATTTTGTATTTTATTTAAAATTAATTCTGCAGCTTGCACACCTATTTCGAATGCAGGCTGTTTAATAGCTGACAGAGGTGGGGAAATAATTTCTGTCCAATCAGAGTTGTCGTATCCAATAATTCCGATATCATCTGGAATTTTTAACTTTTGTTCTTGAATAAACTTAATGGAACCCATAGTCATTATATTGTTTGCTATAAATATAGCATCCACCTCTTTTGAAATTAGTTGTTTAGCCAGGTCGTAACCTGCTTGAAAAGAGGATTCGCCAAATAATACATAATCGGGATTAAAACTTATATTATTATCCGATAGAGCAACTTTGTATGCTTGAAATCTTTCATTATTAGGGTTAACATATATTCTATTATTTGATAGTTCTTTATTTACTTCAAATTTATCATTAAAAGTAGTTATTCCTAATCCAGAACTTAAAAAGCCAATTTTTTTAAAACCAGATTTAATTAATTCATTGATACCATCATAAGTTCCTTGGAAATTATCTACTAAAACATAATCTCCCTTATAACCAATAGGCAATCTATCAATCATAACAATTTGAAAGTTATGATTAATTGTTTCATTTATGCTTTTAAAGTTTTCATTTGTCGGTGCCAATATTAATCCATCAACTTTAGTATTAAACATTTTTATAAGGTTTAATTCTTGTTCCGGATCCTCTTTTGAATTACTTAATATTAAATTATACCCCCTGCTTGTTAATTTTTCCTCTATCCCTTCTGCAATAGACATAAAAAAGGATTTAGCGGTATCCTCACTGTTTATAGGAATTATAAATCCTATTGTATTTGTCTTAGTACTTCTTAAACTTCTTGCTGCAGAATTGGGTTGGTAATTCAGTTCCTTTAGCACTTTATTTACTTTACTTTTTATTTTTTCTGATACATATTTATTGCCATTAATCACATGTGACACTGTTGCAGTAGAAACTTCTGCTTTTTCCGCAACATCTTTAATGCGTACTTTTTTCATACTTTTCATCTTTTCACCAAATTTCGTTTGTTGTATCACTAAGTTAATCGATTAACTTATCATTTATATTAAATTTATTGTATTTAAAATCAAATTCCATGTCAATATTTTTTTGTAAGTGTTTTCATTTTTTTAAAGGAGACTGGTATAAGTGAACTTTTTATTAGTGTTTTTCACACTCGAATGAATTTCATAAATCTGAGCTCAAGTGGCCAAAGGTTTTCAAAGCATAAAAAGAAGTACCTCCCCAAATGTCGAATCTAGTAAGTATCCAGCAAATGTAGGAAGCCCCTTATGTCTACTGTACGATTTAGAACCTACCCAACGTTACGATGAGATTTTTTCGGCAATTGAAATCAATCCAATTCTTAATGTTGTAGCAAAAAAATCTCATTTAGGTAGGTCTGTAGAGTTGACCTGCCCGGCAATGGTTCAAGCGCTGGTGGTTTGGATTGTTGAAAGGTAAGCGACAAATAATCCCCACCTGTTTTTTGGTGGGGACTGTGTGTATTATTTAGATAACTTGTTAAAGACAATGCAAGTGACAGGGAGCGTTGTTGACCAAGGGAGTAATTGGTCTAAGGCATCCATGTCTGTTGTATCCAAATTGGGAAGCTGCTCTAATAGCGAAGATAGTAGTATGGATGTAATCCGTTTGCTTTCGCTGTCTCAACCATACTGTAAAGAATGGCGCTCGCCGGGGACCCTCTTGGTGTATTATTAAATAGCCAGTTCTTCCGATAACAACGGGTTTGATGGAGCGTTCACTCGATTATTATGTTGTGCCGCCATTTACATTCAGCACACCTGATAACTATTGTCATGCTTTTTCAAATTCTATAGGATAATTTTCAGCTCTGTGCCATCTTTTGTTTTAAAGGATACAAGCTCTGTTCCTTTAAATTCTTTGAACTGTTTTACCGTTTCTTTGATGACTCTAGAATCTAGCTGATCAATAATCTCTTCTGCTTCAGCTACATTCTTGAGTAATGCTTTTAGAACAGTCTTTGAGGCGAACAGCGTCAAGAGGCCATATGGTAATACGATACGTATTGGGAATGCCAGCCCTTTTGTTACAACCTTTATTCTCATTGGCTTTACTCTATAACGATTTTTACTTTCTCGTCATTTGCACTGACAATATCAACAATGGGTCCCTCAATGTTATTTGCAATGGCTTCAAGAATTAAATGCATATCGACCCCGGCTAAATGCTTTTGGACGGCAGGAATGTTTTCAATCGCACTGTGCAGGGACTTTGCTAATTTTAGAGGCAAATTAACATTCACTTTGTCGCCATCAGAATCCACGATGATTTTTAAGCTTTTTGACATGTAGCTGCTTGTCTCTAACGCCGGTTCTGATTCTTCCTTTAACGCTGATAAAATTTCAGCCGCTTCGCTATTGCTCAGTTCACCTTCTTGGACTAGTTCTAACACTTTCATAATCTCGTTTTTCATATCGTCCACTCCTTATTTAACTTTTGATTTTGCTCTACACGTTCAAAGCTTCATATCTGCAGATAGGTTCTCGCCTCATTGAAATGACGTATTTTATCTCGACAAGTCATTTTACTGTTTGTTAAAATAAAAGCACATGATATTTTTTTCTTTACTTCACTTTTTCAAGTGAAGCTTTTTTTATTTTTTCTTTAGTAGCTTAATGGCGTCCTCTGCACTAAGTTCACCACTGCTTAACCTATCAATAATATCCTTCTTCTCGTCCTCTTTTGCCTGTTTCACCTGATACGGATTACCCAATTCAGCAATGATTTCTTCAAGCTTATTTCGTACGGTTGGATAAGAAATATTGAGGACTTTTTCGACTTCTTTAATACTTCCACGGCATAAAATAAATGTTTCGATAAACTGCAGCTGTTCTTTCTTTAATGACAGTAAAGCGGGAAATTCAAATGTGTTTTCGATCGTTGTATGGCAATGTCCACATGTTAGTTTCGTTACCTTTAACCCTTCCTCACAAATTGGGCAGGTTGTAATGACTGTTCTAACCACTATTTTTCACCTCCTTTGAATGTAGTATAAGATTAAAAATTAATAAAATCAATAAATAAATCAAATTATTTAATTTGATGATTAATTTTTTTTAAAAAAATATGGCGTTTATTTAATTTTATCGTCAGGTCTTAATGACCATGTGGGGGAGTTTGGCGCTTACATTAAGAAAGTAACTACTTTCATTTTGCGCCTCCAAATGGATACTTTTTCTGGGCTGAACTGCTTGTTTTCATGGGTCTTTATCGTTTTGGTGGAATTCTCTGAGCGTCTTTCAGTGTTGCTATATGTAAGGAGGCAAAAGCGGATTCAGCCCCGCTATGGTATAATTGCTTAAAGGAAAACTGGAGAAAGGGGCACTGATGGTGGCAAGAACGAAGGCCTTCGATAAAAATGAGATTTTGCACAAAGCCATGTATGTCTTCGGGAATCGTGGATATGAAGGCACCTCGCTGCCGGATTTGATAACTGGGCTGGGCATTGCCCGCCAAAGTATATATGACACCTATGGAACGAAGTGGGAGTTGTTCTTCGCAGCGGTCCAACATTATATGGACCAGAAGAATCAGGAGCTGCAGAAGCAAGTCGATGGTCCGGGGACGGTCGTTGACAAGGTGGAGCAAGTATTCACTACCATTATTAAAGTCCTTGTAGACCCAGAGCTGCGTCTGCAATGCTTTATTATTAGCAGTGCTATCGAGCAGGCGCCTCACAATGAGGAGCTGGCTGCTTACCTGCAGACGAACACCGAATTGTCGGAGCAGATCTTTTATACCATGCTGGAACGCGCGGTAAAGGAAGGGGAAGTAGGCTCGGAGGTGAACATCCGAGATCTGGCCAGGTTCCTGGCGCATGAACGGATCGCCCTGGTAACGTCAGCAAAGCTGGGTATGGATGAACCCAAGCTGCTTGGCATCCTGCAGATGGTGCTCTCGGTCTTTCGGACGATACAAGGCAGGTAGCTACATATCTTATCATCCTCGAGAAAAGGCCCTCTTATTGTCATGTTTGAACGGCGATGGCAAGAGAGCCTTTTATTTCTGAAGTCATTATTCTATTGGGCGGATTGAAACCATATCTTATGCTCGCAAATGAATTGCTCCAGGGATCGCGGCGCTCGCCCGGTTACACGAAGTATCGTGTCCGCAACCTGATCCTCCAAGCCTTCGAGACGAATGCGGTCATCCAGTCCGGCAAGGAATTCGGCATAGTCCTTCGGCAAACCGGTGGCCGTATACATCTCTGCGAGTTGTTTCGGTGAGAGGCGGATATGCTTGACGTTCAGGCTGGTAACGCTACGAATCACCTCGGCCACATCGTCATAAGTGTGGGATTCAGGTCCGGTTATGATATGCTCCCGGTTGTGTGGCTCCTTGTCGGTCAGGGCGTGAAAGCCAACAGCTGCAATATCATCTGCGTCGACGAAGCCTACCTTGCCGTCACCGGCTGCGGTATAGATGTGCCCGTTGTGGCGTATAGCATGCCCGTGTCCGGCTTCCGTGAAGTTCTGCATGAAATACGAAGGACGCAGTACAGACCATTCCGGGGCGTGTTCCCGCAAGTAACGGTGAACAACGCCAAAGACGGGACCATTCTCCGGGATTGATGCACTGGATAACAGAACGAAGCGCCGAATAGAAGCGTCGAGTGCTCGACGGACAAAGGGAATCATGACTTCTTCAGGCTGCAGACTTACCGGCGCAACCAGATATATAGCATGGACGTCTTGCAGGAGGTCATCATGGTTAGAATCATCGAACCAATCAAATTGGACGTGTTCACCAGCCTGTTCCGCTCCAAGCTTGGGCATGCTGCGTCCGGCTCTTCGGACCATGTAACCCTGACGGTCCAGTAGTTGTGCAATGCGGGAGGATGTCTTGCCCTGTCCTCCAGTAAGTAGAATACGATTTGACGCGTCGGTATACATACGATTCACTCCTTCAGTGTATATGATGTCCTGCATCAGATTGCTAATGGATTCCAGTAGTCCTGATACCGGACAATCCTGCCGTCTTGAACCTCAACCACGGATATATAGCTTTGATCATAAGGTCTGCCTGTGGCTAGGTTGTTGCCGGTCGCTTCGAACTGTGCAAAGAACACCGGGGCGTCGGCCGCTACATGAATGACCGGTGTGGTGAATGAGGTAATCTCGAGAACCTCCCCCAGCCTCTCCAGATACTGCTGTAGGGCAGCCTTCCCGTCCAGACGTTTAGGATTCGGTTCCTGGGCATAAGGAAATTCGAAAATGACATCATCAGTAAACAAATCGAAGAATGCGGCATCATCCTTTTGAAAATAACGGTCGGCGAAAAGCTACATGAGCTGTTCAGCTTGCTCGTAAGACAGGGTACTCATTTTAGTTGCCTCGCTTTCTTGGGAGAATGGATGTCTTAGCCAAACGAACTAAGGACTGAACCTACTATATCACTTTCCGGACTAATCGGTCAAATAAATTCAGACTGATTGATCCGAATAATTCCCAGACAAATAATGAAACAGTGTTTAACCTGGAAGGATCTTGGATGTACCGGTTCATAGAAAAGAAAGCTCGTCCTTCGTTGATATGCTCAGGAGGGGCTTTTATTAGAACTCGCCGTTACAGACAACGCGGTGAATTGTGTCAGGAGTAAATGAAGTATATACTTGGATTCAACAGACCTATGAAGGCAGCGTATTCCTTTCTTGATTTTGTTATATAGTTTCAAATCCCTTATTGCTACACTAGTTGTTATAAACTTGAAAGGGGTGCCTAAAAAAACTAGTAAGAGGCAGTTTTTTTCTATATGAGGATGATCAAAAAGTCAGGAAAACAGCGCCTACGAATCCCTTCGTGCGTCGTCTTCCCCCTGCTCACGTACGTCCGATGTACGTTGCGCTGCTCGAGTGTGACGTGCCTCGATCTTCTTGCCGCTGTTATATCCACCTTTTTGGACACATACTATAGATACGTTCAATTAATGTTTCTGCTTCGATTGTTCAATCACTCAATTTGTCGTTCGAGACCTTGGTTCGGTTTATGATCAATTTCAATTCTCACTTCTCCATCTTTATTTATTACTTTAGCACGAGAAAGATCAGCATTGTCCGAATAATAAAACCAGAATTCGGGAGCCAACTCGCCCCCTTCAATTGAAAGAGGATGCTTACTTCCGTTATTTAATTCGACTTCACCGCTCCTTAACTCATCTGTGCCGACTCCAAATAGGACAGAGAAGTGAGAAAGCTCGACAAAATAAGGCGACTGGCCAAATGAATCACTGATTGATGTCAAGACATTCCAACCGAATGCTGTTTTCTCTAACTCTGCTACACCTGCGTACGTATATCCCCATTCATAAAAAGCTAAAGCATAGTCGTCATCAATAAACTCCACATGAGAAATAATGACATTATTAAGACGAATAGCCTCAAGAACTTTTTTTTCAACGGCTTCAACATTCTCATTCACCTTGAGATGTTGAAAAACGCTATAACTAACAACAAGTAATAAAACAATGAAGCCTAATATTCCAATAACTTTATATTTCCTTGACATGCTGTCACCACCGATATAACCATTTTGTATACAATTTGATCAATTTATTAAATTGTGTAAGAGATTAAAATACTTCTCATTCTAGCTCATCCAAATTGTTTTCATTTAAAAGAGTTTCTAATCCATCTGTTGTAGCGCCATCCATAATAAAGTATCTCAAATCCGCTGGCCTAATAGTGATATCTGCCTTTCCTTCTCTGAATAACTGATAATAATGATTATATTCTTTTATAAAAGTGCGGTGTGCTCCTAGCCAATCATTGGCTTTAATCTCCTCTTCTGGATAATCAAAATGATCTGTCAGCTGACCTACCAATTGCCATCTGTCAAGCCTATAGGAGGTGAGGTTGGTTGGAAACAATACGATGTCATTTCTCTCCTCGCTATAAGAATGATACGTACCTAATGCCAAAAAATTAGCAGCTTCGCCGTATTCCCTTACAAGCTGATCTTGTTCTTCTCTTTCTGCGCGATAATTTATAATAAATTTACTGCTTATAATCCCTGCGGTGATGATGAATAATAAACCTGTGAATACTATCCATTTCTTTTTCATGCTTAACTCCCTCACTAGTCACTTTTTATTTATCTTTCTATGGAGTTTATCATTTCTTCAAGTGTATCTCTATTCAGAACACCGTTGTAAATATATTCATAAATAGGTCTCTGCGATTTACTTAACACTTCAGTTTTAATGTAACTTAGCTCATTGCTAAGTTCAGCCCAGTTCTCGCTATCGATAAGCTTTTTGCCTGGCAGTTCAATAGCAGGATAATATTCGCTAACTTCTTCCCAACGCTCCAAAATTTCGTATGTGGCGTCTGTAGGAATAAATATTATATCTAAAATCTCTTTATTCTCCCCATTTATATTAGGTAAATCCTTACGTTCCGAGATCATAATTTCCATTTTTAATGCACCAGCTAATGCTTGTCCTTCATTCCTTGTCAGAGAATATTGAAGTTCTGATTTACCTTTTATATATTCATCATAATCTTTTATTACCTCAAGGGCAAAACCAGTCCCTTTTGGCAGGTCACCAACTATTCCATATAGTTTATTCAATACAGTAGCATTTACATAATTCAGCGGATAATTATCTATTTTATTCCTAATATCCTGCACTTGAGATGTGGTTATTTCAACATTAGCACCACTACCATTAAAACGGGTAACTTCGAATATCTCAACAGGCTTATCTTCGGCACTCATCATCGTCATAGACATAATAGTGCTTCTTAATTTATATATATCGCTATTTTCTTCATCTGAATAAGTCAGTTCTATGGTCGGAACCATAATTCCAATATAATCCTCTAGTTTATGACCTGAACGTATTTCCATTTCGTTAATAAATATTTGATAATTTTTCAATATACTTAAATAAGTTTGTAGCATATTAATTTTTTCTATTGCTTCACCTTCATCCCCTAAATTATAGGCGTTTGGTACACCGCTAGGCATAAACAAATAAGCTTGTATGAGAGCTATTTCGTTTTCTAAGGATTCTTCATTTATTAGAACCTGATTAGTAAGCCTGTCTTTTAACTTATCCATATCACTATTGTTAAGAAACCCTATTATTTCTTCAACTTCACTTATACCTTCTTTTTTTAGAATTTGATGTTGAATATACAAAGATAGATAATCTTTTTCCTGTTTCGTTAATACTTCATCCGAAAATAACTTAGATAGCAATTCAGTAAACATTTCTTTGTCTGCAAACAAAATACCTATAAGCTTATCAACACTGATCCTACCGTTAAGTTTATCAACACCAACCCTACCGTTGTGACCAATATCACGAATAATTGCTTCTATTTTAGGAAGCATTCTAATTAGCTCTTCACTCGCTGCTTGAAACTGCCGTTTAGCGTCATAATCTGCCTGGGCCATCTCCCCCCAGAATTTAAGAATAGCCTCTTTGTCGTTTTTATATTTATCTGTCTCTTTTTGAACATTTATATCAATAATATAATCACCAAACATTGAAAAAAATCCACTCTGTTGAGCTTTAATATTTTCTGCATGCTCATCCCATTCTTTAATCACCCTCTGGTGTTGTTCCACCATGTTACTTAGTTCATCCCGATCCGCGATATAATTTCCCATGCCATTCACCTCTCTTACAACTTATAAGGATCTTATACTACTTCGTCTGCTTGCGATCACTTCCCTTAGATTATTTATCCTGGTACTGTTACTAGAGATCATGTCGCCATAGCTTGCCGCTCTCGTCCGCTCCCATTCAATTTCATCCTCAATTGCCCGTGCCTTTTTATCCATACGTTCTATGGCAAAAGCGACACTGTCTAGCGCTGTAGCTTGGCGCTTACGCCTTTCAGCTACTCGTTCTTCCATCATCGTCAAAGCCTTGCTCTCAAGAATCCCTGGTTTCAAAAACTTAATTCTTCCCATAGGGGAACCAGCCCCGTCAGTAAGAAATTCTAATGCAGCCAATTCTTTATCGATTGCGTTTCTGTAGGATAGAAGGGTTTCAAGCTTTCTTTCTAGCTCTGCTATTCGACTTGTGACCGCAACATAATGTGACTGTAATGTAACATTTTCCTGAGAAAGAGAGGATATCTTCTTCTCTCTAGCTGCAATTTGTTCATTGTACATTGCGATTCGACTGCTGTTATCCATATCATCGTTACCTCAATTTTATAATCTTGAATTATTTAATAGTGTTTGTTCCAAAAGATCGCTTTTTATCTTTTGGAACAAACACGATGCAATGGGTGAAGCCGATGCATGCTTTTCAAGTAGGCTAGGAGTGTTTTTCTCGTAGCCTACGCATCGAGCGGAACCATTGCCTTTTGAACACGCTCTAACAGTGTTTGTACAAAAAGTTTGTACAAAAAGATCGCTTTTTATCTTTTGGAACACGTTTTTAAACCCTATCCCTAGAGTTTTCTCCCATTGATTGTCCTAATTTTTTATCTTGTTCCAATAAATTCTCAACGGACTGATCAAGTGTTCTTAATATCGTTATCATTAAGCTCTTTGTTTTCAATAATGTCTTGTGTAATTCAATGTGTAATTCGTCATGACCTTGCGGCGCTTCTCCTTCCCACGTACTTAAGGCATCAGAAAGGTTTTTTAACTTGTTGATCGCCTCGTCCATCCGTTGCTCTGGTACTTGACGAGCATTTTCCATTAAGCCCTTTATCGCGCCTGCGTCTACTTTTATTTGGTTAGTCATCGTGTCACCTCAAATACGTAATTGATCAATTTCTTTTAACGTCGTATGAAACTGTTCAATAGTTAATTTTATTTCTTCAAAGGATAAATGATAACGTGCTTCTAAATAGCTTCTTAATAACGTGCAATACTCCGTAAATGCTTCCGCTGTCTTACCGGTAAAAGCACCTTCGTCTACTAAACTTTCCAATGGCTGAAAAAAATCAGTCAGCATGCTTTGTATTTCGTTATTTAATGCTTGATATGTTGACAGCATTTCTGTGAGCTGTTCATCGCTTACTTTAATTTTTTGCGGTCCTGCCAATAAGCCTGGATTCATTCGTCTTGCCCCCTATGTTGTTCTCTATAAAAAACAATTCCTACTATTATAAGGTAAAAGAAGCAATCTAAGGAACATACGAAAGTCATGAATGAAGGAATGAAAAAAATTGGCTAGCAAAAATAAAAGTCTTAGGTCAAATTTCGTGCAATCCGTTACTTTGCTATTAGGTAGCTAAGTGGAGGTTTATATAAATAACGAGCTTTTGCGGGGATGTTGCCATTTGGAAGGTAACTCGTGACATTTTATACACTCTAGCTTTTTACTCAGTGATGTCTCGCTATGACCAGTAAGAATTAGATTTGCAGTGATCTTTCCGCAGGTCTAAAGTCTATCTATTGAGCATGTTGAATCCTATTTGCCACAGGCGGACCGCGTAACTTTGATGTCAGTTGACCCTGGATTCGCCGGACAGTCTTTTTGTCCGGGATACAATAAATAAAATAAAGAAATTAAAAAAATTAAAAGCTGAAAATCGAGCTTGGAAATTGATGGACAATGCAACAATAAAACGTTTTTGCTCTTAAAGGAAGCAGGTGCGGAAATACTCATTGTTGGCAATAGCGGATTGTTTGATCTTACCGAACATATTTCTTCTTCTTGGGAGAAGCTGTAGTCTAATTATGAAATGGCGTAAGCCAAAGAGGGGAAGCAGCAAAAAGGAATCAAACTGTTCCGGTTCCTTTTCTGAAACGCCCTGACGGCGACTCCACACAACATTCACCAACCAAGCTCCATATAACATGAACTCCCCCAAAAAACATCATCCTCACCAAAAAAATCAATGTCAATTTTAAAGTTTTTCTGTGTTTATTAAAGGACTTGAATAAATGATATTCAAAGTCCCTTTTTTTCTTTATATGATAAATACATAGAAATGTAAGCGATTTCTCTTGAGAAAGGGGATAGTGGTGTGAATAATAGATTCCCAGACCATTTTTTGTGGGGGGCGGCTGCATCAGGACCGCAACTGGAAGGGGCGGGAAGTAAGTATGGAAAAGGGAAAACCGTTTGGGATTACTGGTTTGAGACGGAGCCGGAAAAATTTTATCAACAAATAGGGCCGGAAACGACCTCCAGCTTCTACAGCCGGTATAAGGAAGATATTTTATTAATGAAGGATATCGGCTTTAATTCCTTCCGGACGTCGATCTCCTGGGCGAGACTGCTGCCCGATGGCACGACAATAAATCAGGAAGCGGTAACCTTTTACCGGGATGTGTTTAGTAGATTAAGGGAAAACGGCATAAAGCCCATCGTTAATTTATACCATTTTGACATGCCATATCGACTTCACAAAAAGGGAGGGTGGGAAAATCGGGAAACGGTGGAGGAATTTTACCGATACGCCAAAGCGGCTTTCCAAACCTTCGGTGACCTCGTGAATACATGGGTGACCTTTAATGAGCCGATCGTGCCGGTGGAGATGGGCTATTTAAATGATAAGCATCTCCCTGCTGTTTATGACCTGGAGCGGGCGGCGAGGGCCGCGTATTTTACCCTCCTGGCCCATGGAAAGGCGGTAAGTGCTTTTCGGGAGTTGGCCAATAACGGGGAAATAGGAATCATCTTAAATCTGACGCCTAGTTATCCGAAGAGCGATCTGGCAGAAGACCGGGAAGCGGCGAAGTGGGCGGATATTTTATTTAATCGAAGCTTCCTGGACCCGGTCGTTTTCGGGAAGTATCCAGTGGAAATGACGGAGTTTTTAGCAAAGGAAACGATTGACGTTCCATACACAGACAAGGAATTAGTTTTGCTGATGAACAATACCGTCGACTTTTTGGGCGTGAATTATTACCAGCCGAGGCGAGTGCAGGCGGGGGATAAGGAAACAGGGGCAGGTTTAGATAAGTATTTTAAACCGTACCATTGGCCAAAGGCAAAGATCAATCCCCACCGGGGCTGGGAGATCTATGAGAAGGGACTGTATGATATCGCATTGAACATCCGCGATAATTACAGAAATATCCCATGGTATGTAGCGGAAAATGGCATCGGGGTGGAAGGGGAAGAGGCATTTTTGGACGAGCACGGAGAAGTCCAGGATGACTACCGAATCCACTTTATGGCAGATCACCTCCGCTGGCTGCAGAAGGGGATGGCGGAGGGCGCCAACTGCTTTGGCTACCATGTATGGACCTTCCTCGATAATTGGTCCTGGCTCAATGAATATAAGAACAGATACGGTTTACTCCGGCTTGATTTAGCGACGCAAACTCGAACGAAGAAAAAGAGTGCCCAATGGTTTAAACAAGTAGCGGAAACAAATCAGCTTCCCGCAAAGTGGTGAGTAAAATGGTTTGCATATTGACAATCGACATTGGCGGTACCTTTATAAAATTTGGGTTAGTTTCAGCGGAAGGGGAGCTCACGGAAAAACAGGAGCATCCTACCCCCGAAACGTTTGACCAATTCCTTTCTTTAGCAGATGCGTATTTTCATAAACAAAAAAATCATGCAACAATTCAAGGAATTGCCGTCAGCAGCCCGGGAAGTGTCACAGCATCGGGAGAGATACACGGCTTTAGTTCCGTTCCCTTCCTTCATGAGGGGAATTTCCGGGAAAGAGTGGAGCGCTGCTTTCAGCTCCCGACCACGGTGGAGAATGACGCCAATTGCGTCGCCCTTGGGGAGCGGTGGAACGGGTCGGCAACAGGGATTGACACCTTTGCCTGTATTGTTTGCGGTACGGGGATCGGGGGGAGCATTGTCATTAATGGACAGCTTTATAAAGGAGCCAATTTACATGGCGGGGAATTCGGATATGTTCTTTTCTCCAACACCAACGAGGAGCTCCACACTTGGAGTGAGCTTGGTTCCTCCTCTGCGCTCACGAGAAGATTAAGGCAGACAGCTCCTTACTATGAAAATTGGACAGGACCACTTGTGTTTGAGCACGCTGGAGAACACGAGCAAGCGAGACAATCCATCGATCTCTTTTTTCGGACATTAGCCAGGGGGGTTTTTACTATTCAGTACATGATTGATCCGGAGAAAATAATTATTGGCGGTGGCATTACCCGCCAAACTAGTTTTATGGAGGAATTAACTGCCCATCTGGACGTTTTGTTTGCAGCGAAGCCGTTTGCGGAAGTGCGGCCGAACGTGGCGATCTGCCGGCACTTGGACAGAGCACAGCTATTCGGAGCCGCGCATGTCTGGATGGAGAAATACGGAAGGGGTGCTCGGGATGTTTAATCGTATAGGAGGCTTCTTTACCGAAGCGAGTTACTGGATTTGGAGAATGATGCAATTAAACTGGCTGTGGTTGAGTCATATTTTGCTGGGCGGTGTGGTGTTAGGTGTGTTTCCGGCAACCGCGGCTATGTTTGCCATGACAAGAAAATGGCTGCAGGGAGAACCGGATCAGCCGCTGTTTCGAAATTACCACCGCTATTATCGGCAAAACTTTTGGAAGGTGAACGGGTTAGGCTGGGTTTACTTAGTAATTGGGGCATTCCTTGTGTTTGATCTTCATCTGGCGAGTCAAATTAGCGGTGTGATTGCGCTGGTCAGCACGATTTTCCTGATGGTGATGTTACTGATTTATTTGTTGTCCTTTTTTTATCTGTTTTCCTATTACGTTCACTTTAACCAAACATTCAGGAATTATTTAACACAGCCGTTTCTCATTACGCTTCTTAGCTTTAAACAAAATCTGCTTATTGCAATTGGATTAACTTTAGCAGGTTATTTCATTTATCAAATACCTGGATTAATCCTGTTTACTCTCGGGGTCATGCCGTCTTATTGGGTGATGAAGGTCTCCATGAACCGTTTCCGGGAAATGCAGGCTCAATCAGAATCTATCGTTGGAGGTACATCATGAAGCCAAAGAAAACAGCGCATATTATCTCCCACTCTCATTGGGATCGGGAATGGTATATGTCATTGGAGGAACACCGCTACTACTTAGTTAAGTTATTTGATGATTTGCTGAAAAAATTAGGGGAAGATCCTGATTTTCACAGCTTTCATTTAGATGGTCAGACGATTATGGTGGATGATTATCTTAAAGTACGGCCAGAGAAGGAAGAGGAAGTAAAAAAATATATCAGGGACGGAAGGTTGATCATCGGACCTTGGTATATATTGCAGGACGCGTTTTTAACAAGCTCCGAAGCGAATGTGAGAAACCTCCTTTATGGGATGAAAACGACGAAGGCATTAGGGCAAAAGGGGAATCTCGGTTATTATCCGGACACATTTGGGATTTATGGCCAGGCGCCGCAATTACTCAGGCAGGCAAAGATCGATGTAGCGGCCTTTGGAAGAGGTGTGACACCGACAGGCTTTAATAACCAGGTGTTTCATCATGACGATTATTCTTCCCCGTATTCGGAATTAAACTGGGAGTCTCCCGACGGGTCTTCCGTACTGGGAATTTTATTTGCGAATTGGTATTCCAACGGAAACGAAATACCGGTGGAGATGGAAGCGGCGAAAAAATATTGGGTGAAGAAGCTGAAGGAGTCGGAAAAATTCGCTGCCACTTCGCAGCTCCTTTATATGAATGGATGTGACCATCAGCCTTTACAGAAAAATATTACCGACGCGATCAAAGCGGCAAACGAGCTGTTTCCAGAGGTGGAATTTAAACACTCCAGTTTTCAGCAATATATTGAGGAAGTGAAGCAGGAGCTGCCGGAAAACTTGCAAACCATCCGGGGGGAATTGCGAAATCAGAAAACGGACGGGTGGTCCACCCTTGTTAATACAGCTTCGTCGAGAATTTATTTGAAGCAGGCTAACGACCGTTGCCAAACATTACTGGAGCGGGTGCTGGAACCGTTAGGGCTGCTTGTTTCCGATCGAATGCTTCACCGGGACTTCGCGGAGTTTTACTGGAAACTGCTGATGGAGAATCATCCCCATGACAGCATTTGCGGCTGCAGTGTTGACGCTGTGCATCGTGAAATGACCACGAGATTTGAGAGGGCGGAAAAAGGGGCTGTAAGGTTCGTGGAGGAGCAAGCGAGGGAGATCGCCGATAACATCGATACGATCCATGAAAGGGAAGACGCGATCCCGTTGGTCATCTTTCAAACAAGTGGAACACCAATGAAAGAAGTCATTAAGAAGAAGGTGGCAGTAAAGAAAATATATTTCGATGAAATGCCATTCAAAGAGATCCCTGCCAAACTAAAAGAAGCGCCATTGACCTCCTACTATCTGGAACGCGCGGATCAATCGATTGTACCGGTGACGGTGAAGGATTTAGGGGTGAAATTCGGCTATGATCTTCCACTTGATGGCTTCAGAAGGCCTTATTACGCCCGTGAAGTGGAAGTTACCTTCTTGTACCGTTCTCGCAATACGGTGGGGTATGAAAGATGCTTCCTCGTTCCAGCCGAGCAAGGGGACAAGGAAGAGGAGACAGCTTTCATTTGGAAGGCGGAAGAAAATAAATTTGAAAACGAGCATATTATTGTACAGATTCACGACGATGGCTCCTATACCTTGTTGGATAAACAATCCGGCATGGAATATCAGAAGCTTGGGGTATTGGAGGACACTGGAGATATTGGTAATGAGTATATGTTTAAAGCTTCCGGTGACGGTGGAAGCATGACAACAGAGAACGGCAACGCAACGATGAAAGTGCTTGAGAACAATAGAGATATTGCCTCGGTTGAAGTATTATTCTGTCTTTCCGTTCCAAAGGAGGCGGACGAAAGCTTACAAGAGGAAAGGGAAAGCCTCGTTTGGCATCCCGAACGGCAAGCTGGAAGAAGCCAAGAGATGGAGCGGTTGACAATCAAATCCGTTTTGACCCTAGAGAGGGAAGGAAAAGGCTTGAAAGTGAAAGTTTCCATGAATAACCGTGCGAAGGATCATCGCATTCGCGTTTTATTCCCAATCGGCAAGGGCAGTTCCCATCATTATGCAGACAGTATTTATGAACTGGCGGAACGTCCAAACCAACCGGAAAGGCAGTGGGTCAATCCATCTTTCGACCATCATATGCAGCGGTTTGTGAGCTTAAATCATTCGGAGAAAGGGTTAACGGTTGCTGGAAAGGGACTGCATGAATACGAAATTAAGGATCATCACACGATTGCGGTAACGATCTTAAGAGCGGTTGGCGAGCTGGGGGACTGGGGTGTGTTTGACACCCCTGAAGCGCAATGTCTTGGGGAAAATGAAGCTGAATTGATGGTGATCCCCCATCCAACGGACGTTCTCTCATCTGCTGCTTACTTAACCGCCTACCAGTTTCCATTAGCAGCGACAGTGGTACAAACGAAGCAGAAGCAAGGGGACGCCGCCAAAGTGAAAAATCTGTTTACATGGGAAGGAGACAAACTTGTGATAACCGCAAGCAAGCCTTCCCTGGATGGAACGGGAATGATTGTCCGCTGGTTTAATCCCACTTCCGAAATAAAACAGCTGTCACTACAAACGGACGTCGGAGACAAAATTTATCGTTCTACTATTTTAGAAGAAAAACTGGATCAAGTGGGGGAAGGCACGGCGGAATTAAAAGTGAAACCATATGAAATCGTAACGCTGAGAATAGAAGGGTAACTGACCATTTTTACTTAAAGTATTTGTTCAAAAAGGCAATGGTTCCGCTTGATGCGCGTCCGTTACGAGAAAACCACTCGTAACGGACATAAAAAGAATGCATTGGCTTCACTCATTGCATCGTGTATGTTCAAAAAGATAAAAAGCGATCTTTTTGAACATACACTTAACTACACAACAAGGGGAAATGCGAGATGATGACGGAGCAAAAAAAGATTCCAGCATCCTTACAAAGGATCATTGATCGAGTGAAAGAGGTGTATGCCCACGATACAGAAGTGCAAAAGCTGTTCGAAAATGGCTTTATCAACACATATGAAACGACTTTAAAGCAAGATGGAGCAGGGACATTCGTCATCACTGGCGATATCCCGGCAATGTGGTTAAGGGACTCCTCTGCGCAAGTACGTCCTTATTTGACCGTGGCAGCGGAGGACAGGGAAATTGCTTCGATGCTCAAGCAAGTGATCGAACGGCAATGGAAGTACATCCTTCACGATCCTTATGCCAATGCGTTCAATCGCACGGCAAACAACAAGGGACATCAGCAAGACAGAACGGAAATGAGCCCGTGGATTTGGGAGCGGAAATATGAGGTGGATTCCTTATGCTATCCGCTTCAATTGACGTATTTGTATTGGAAGGCAACCGGGGACAACACGATTTTGCATCCGACCTTGAAGAAAGTCGCGGAAGTAATTTATCAGGTTTGGAAGGTGGAACAGAACCATGAGGAAAATTCTCCTTATCTGTTTGAACGGGATAATTGCCGCGTGTCAGACACCTTGCTTCGAAATGGAAAAGGGGGTTATTCGGTCAAAACAGGGATGACCTGGTCCGGATTCCGGCCAAGTGATGATGCGTGTTTATACGGGTACTTGATCCCTGCCAATATGTTCGCGGCGGTGGTATTAGAATACGCAAGAGAGATGCTGACAGCGATGGAAGAGACAGAGCTTGCTAATAAAGTCACGGCACTTTCTAGGGAAATAAAAGCAGGCATTGAAACGTACGGAAAAATCGACCACCCTGTATTTGGGGAAATTTATGTGTATGAAACGGATGGAGACGGCAACGTGAATCTGATGGATGATGCCAACGTCCCAAGCTTACTTTCGATGCCTTATCTTGGATATGCTGCACCAACGGATCAAACCTACTTAAATACAAGAGAGTTCATTTTGAGCCGCCATAATCCTTACTATTATGAGGGGGAAAAGGCATCTGGAATCGGCAGCCCCCATACCCCGGATCATTATATCTGGCATATCGCTTTAGCGATTCAAGGAATGACGGCTGTGGAAAGAGCGGAGAAGGACCGAATTTTAGACATGTTTAAAAACAGTCATGGCTCTACTTATTATATGCATGAGGGCTTTGATGCGGACAGACCGGAAAACTATACCCGTTCCTGGTTTGCCTGGGCGAATTCGATGTTCAGTGAATTTATTTTAAGCGAAATCGGGGTCTATGTCCCAGGAAGCCCTTTGGAACGTCAAAAAGGTACGGAGGTGGATAATCGTGTTCTTTAAGATCGAAAAGCTGCAGAATCGTGTAAACGAACTGGACAGGTACCGCTATCGTGAGGCGAAGAACATTGATTTTTTCCATCTGTATGAGCCGGAGGCAGGGAAGGAGACGCTCCTTCCTGACTCCTATACAGATAAGAAGATGAAAGTAAACGACTGCTGGCGTGGAAGGGACACCTATATTTGGCTGAATGCGACGCTGGAGATTCCGGAAGCATGGTCAGGCAAAAAGGCAATCGTATATCTTGATTTGGGACGGACGGGAGGTGGGAATAACTCTGGCTTTGAATCCCTCCTGTATGTCAATAAAGCTCCGTTCCAAGGGGTGGATTCCAATCACCAGGAAGTGATTTTGCCTGCTGATGTTGCTGGAACTGCGGTGGAAATCGACATGATGATGTGGTCAGGCCTGGAAGGCGGGGGTTCCCCGCAGGAGCAATTCTACCGCTTAAAGGAAGCGTGGTATGGGGTTTTAGATGAGCAGGCGGATGAGCTGTACTATAAGGCCAAAGCCATCATTGATACTCTCGGGAGACAAGATACGAATGACCCGGCATACGCCTCTGTCCTAGCGAGTCTGGACAATGCCTTCAAAGAAGTGGATTGGTTATACCCGGGAAGCGACTCCTTCTATTTCTCCATAGAGCGGGCATTAGACGTACTCAAAATGGAAATGAAGAAAGTGGAAAAACACGAGAATGTGACCGTTCATACGATTGGCCACTCCCATATTGATCTTGCTTGGCTGTGGCGGACAAAACATACGAAAGAAAAGGCAAAACGAACATTTTCAACGGTTTTGCGTTTGATGGAGCTGTATCCAGATTATACGTACTTACAAAGCCAGCCGCAATTGTACGAATGGATGAAGGAAGAGGAACCGGAGCTGTACGAGGCTATGAAGGAAAAAGTGAAGGACGGTCAATGGGAAGTGGAAGGCGGCATGTGGGTAGAAGCTGATTGTAATATTCCGTCAGGAGAATCCTTTGTCCGCCAGCTGCTCTATGGAAAGAAGTTCTTTAAGAAGGAATTTGGAAAAACAAGTAAGGTTCTTTGGCTGCCGGACGTATTTGGCTATAGCTGGTCGCTGCCTCAAATTTTGAAGAAATCCGGCATTGAGACGTTTATGACAACGAAAATTAGCTGGAATCAGTACAACCGGATGCCCCATGACACGTTTTATTGGCGCGGAAATGACGGGACGGAGATTTTAACCCACTTTATCACAACGCCGGAACCGGGAAGAGAGGAAAACTCTTGGTTTTATACTTACAATGGTCTCATCACTGCTGAAACGGTGAAGGGAATTTGGAAAAACTACCGTGACAAGGAAATCAACCAAGACTTGCTTCTTGCATACGGCTATGGTGATGGCGGTGGCGGCGTCAATCGGGAGATGCTCGAGTTGAAGCGTCAGTATCATGAGCTTCCGAGTCTGCCAAAGATCACGTCGACGAAGATAGGAGATTATTTTGAACAACTGCACGACACTGTCGCGAACACTGATCAGTATATCCATACATGGGATGGTGAGCTGTATTTGGAGTATCACCGCGGAACCTACACGAGTCAAGCAAAAATGAAAGCGAAGAACCGGAAATTAGAGCTGGCGCTTAGAAAAACGGAAATCCTGTCAGCGTGGAACAGCCTTGAGAATGGCTGGGTCCGCTATCCGGGTGCCGCTTTAGAAAAGGCGTGGAAAACGGTGCTTTTAAACCAATTCCACGATATCATTCCCGGCTCCTCCATCACTGAGGTATATGACGATTCCCATAAGGAATATGACGAGGTTGCCAGAATCAATGAGAAAATCATGGAGTCCCAACAACAGGACATGGTAAAGCGTGCCGCGAACACTTTAACGTTTGCCCACCTTCATCAGTATACCAGCCCGCTTCTTGTGATGTTGCCGAAAGGCTGGGAGGATTATCGGTTTGAAGCGGCTGGGGAAAATCTGGTCAGTCAGGTGACATCCAGCGGGGAAACCTATTTGTTAATGGAGGAGAGTACGCCTTTCTCCTTCCAGGAGATTCGTGCAAATCGAACGAAAAAGGAGCAGCCGAGCCCGGCGCTCAGTGAAGTTTCTCTGGAATCACGGACATGGAGTACACCTTTTTACGAGATCCAGTGGAATGATAACGGTCAATTGACACGTATTTTAGATAAAAGCACCAACCGGGAAATCATCGAGGCGGGAAAAGCGGGAAATCTCTTAAAATTATACGAAGATAAACCGATGGCACATGATGCGTGGGATATTGACTTATATTACCAGGAAAAGCATGCTACTATAGACGCCTTAAAAGAGTGTAAAATAATAGATAACGGCCCGTTAAGAACAACGCTTCGTTTTACTTGGAAACAAGGAAACTTAGAAATAAACCAACATATCCATTGCTATCGTCATACGAAAAGAATCGACTTTGAAACAGAAGTGGACTGGTCTTTACGTCAACGCTTATTGAAGGTGGAATTTCCGATTGCAATCCGTACGACGGAAGCAATCTACGACATTCAGTTTGGAAATGTGAAGCGCCCAACCCATTGGAATACATCATGGGACATGGCGAGATTTGAAACAGCGGGACATAAGTGGGCAGCCCTTGCAGAGCCGAATTATGGTATCAGCATCATGAATGACAGCAAGTACGGGTACGCCATTAAAGATAATGTCATCGCCCTTTCCTTATTAAAAGGCGCGATCCATCCAGACCCTGAAGCGGACATAGGGATTCATCAGTTTACCTACTCCCTTTATCCATTCGCAGGTGCTGCCCATAAGCATGATGTAGAACGGGAAGCAACCTATTTAAATAACAAATTGGCAGCTGCTCCCGGAACGGTTGCAGCGCCGTTTACCGAGTCGCTTCTCACGATTTCAAGTGACGAGGTCATTGTCGATACAGTAAAGAAAGCAGAAGACAGCGATCACTTAATAGTAAGGCTCCATGAGATGGAAGGCACCCAGGTGCGGGTTCAGCTCGACAGTAATTATCAAGTGAAGCAATGGCGTGAAGTGACGTTAATGGAAGAGGAATATTCCTCACCTCAAGGGAAGTTCACCGATGTGCCAATGGAGCTGCATTTTACTCCATATGAAATAAAAACATTGGAAATCGTATTTTAAAGTGTATGGTTCAAAGGAATCTCCAGTGAAACAATTTTTTGGCTGTCTTTTCGGACGGCCTCTTCCCTTTTCACGTCTACGTTAGGAGAAGAAAGTATGAGAACATTAAGCTTTATCCGAAAAATTAGCGGCAAATTGTTTCACCGAGTGTTTTTTACGTATTCTACGATCATTTTCTTAACGATGGCCAGCTTATTTGTGTTTCTCTCTGAGTATTATTCGGACTTTATTATTCAGAGAGAGGTCGATAAACATGGCACGGTGATAGATGAATTAAAATCAGATTTTCGTGAAAAACATCAATTTGTGTCCCAGGGAGTCCGCAATTTATATCTTGAGAAAGACTTAATCCAGGATTTGGCATTTTCTCTTCAACATGATTATGAAGAGTATATTGGTTACAGGCTGGAAAAGTTTGCGAACAGCGATTCCTTTGTGCCGTACAACTTTGATATTTATGTGAAAAACTATTTTTCGCGAGATGACACGGTCGTTGCCCTTGAAATAAAAAATGAGTCTCTCGGAACCGATTATGTCTACTTATTTAACCACGGACGATGGCAGGAAAACACGAAAGGAGAGGTGGAACTGGAAATGGATGATTCCTCCAGAAATGAAAGCCCTTTCTTTTATACGGTTCGTGAACAGATCAATGACCCAATCTCCCTCGATCATTTAGGTACGGTATCCGTCTACTTCACCTACGATAATTTAGAGCGGATCATCTCCCTTAGAGAAGAAACGGTAAAAGGTGCGTTTCTCGTCACAGATGAAGACATGAATGTCTATTTTTCGCATGGGGACATTCCGGACGGCATCGTAGAGGCAATCACCTATGGTACGGTGCAAAAAGAGCTGAAGCTGGATGATATCTATTATCTTCAGTCATCCGTGGAGCCGGCCAGTGAATTAATGATGACAGCAGTGATCCCTAGAAGCGAGTTAGCCACTTTGTTTACGTATAAAATTACGATTCTATCTATCATTATGATGTTAACGGTCGTTGCTATTGCCCTTCCATACTTTTCCCTTAGAAGACATTCGAAGCGAGTGGACCAGATTGTCACGAGAATGCGAGAAGTCCAGGAAGGGAATTTAAATATAAAGATCGATACAGGGAGAGGCAACGATGACTTAAGTGTGATATCGGAGACATTTAACGAGACGTTAGACGAATTAAATAATTATATTAACAAAGTGTATACATCGAAGATCAAACAGAAGGAGGCGGAGCTTGCCAGTCTTCAAACGCAAATCAATCCCCACTTCTTATACAATACATTGGAAGCAATCCGGATGAAATCATTAGCTGAAGGCGGTCTGACGACTGCGAAGATGATTGTCCAGCTATCGGAATTATTCCGCCATTCCTTAAAAACGGCAGAACTTGTCACATTGGAAGAGGAACAAAATCATGCCCATCAATATATCGAATTGTTTAAAATCAGGTTTCCTGGGCAATTAACCAGTCACTTTGAGGGGAGGGAAGGTCTGAATCATTATTTAGTACCGCCCTTTATTTTACAGCCGCTGATTGAGAATTTTTTAATTCATGGCTTCAAACAAAGCAGCAATGACAATAGGCTCCAGATAAAGATGAGGGAGAAGAAAGCCACCCTATGGATTGAAATAGAGGATAATGGAAAAGGAATCAGTGAAGAGAAATTAGCGCCGCTTAAACAGAAACTGGCTAGCGGGGATAGCTCTTCCAAATCGATCGGGCTGGCTAATGTCAATCAGAGGATAAAGCTGAAATACGGGCAGGCATACGGGGTAGATATAGAGAGTACACCCGATGTTCAAACAGTAGTAACGGTGAGATTACCTGTGATAGAGAGGTGACGATGCATGCTAAAAGTAATGCTGGTGGATGATGAGCCGTTGATTCTGGAAGGGTTAAAAAATATTATTGATTGGGAAGCATTTGGATTTCAAGTGGCTGCAACCGCGAGGAATGGCTTAGAGGCGTTGGAGAAGTCCCGGAAAATGTCATTTGATGTGCTGATAACAGATATAAAAATGCCGGAAATGACAGGCCTTCAACTGATTCGATATTTGCGGGAAGAACAGAAAAAAACGAAGGTGATCGTCTTATCTGGTTTCCAGGAGTTTGGATTAGTAAAAGAAGGATTGCAGTTAGGGATTGAAAACTATCTTTTGAAACCAATCAAGGAAGAAGAATTAATCTCTTCGCTCCAACTTGTCAAAGAAAAAATGAATCGAGCGGTGCTGGAAGAGGAGTCTGCATTCGTCTTAAGGGATCACGCCATCTGGCGCTGGGTCGCTGGCAAGATGAGTTATGAAGCGCTAAGACAGCGAATGTCTTTTTATCCTGAGCTGCAAGTAGCTGCGCCATTATGGATGGGTTTATTGAAAGTGGAAGTTGACGAGCAGAATGGAGAGGCGTGGCAAATCTGGCGAAAGACCTTTGAACGGCAAGGAAGCACGGTTACCGTTATCACTCCTGCCGGCGATTTTCTGTTCTTGTGGCTAAAGGAATCCCCGGAGCGCTGGGAAGCGGAGATGGGCAAATTACGTCGTTTAATGAATTCAACAAAAAAAACAGAAGACTATGTTTTTGTTCATAGTAAAAAAATAGCTGACTTAAGTGAAATTCAGGACGTGTATCGGGAATTAGAAATGGCAAGCGAACTAAAGATGCTGCTCCCGGAAAAAGATCATCCGCTTGCTGAGCAATTGTACAGTGCGTCAGAGGGAGATAAGCAATCGAAAAGGTACTCCAATAACTATGTGTCTCACGAACTCATGGAGCAATTGGCCAATCAACATTACGAAGCGGTGAAAAGCTCCATGAAGCATACGCTGTCCCAGTTTGAACGGGAACGGCCGTTGCTCATGAAGAGTGTTTTATTGGAGTTCTTTTTCCAAGTGAAAAACAAATTCTCCCTGCATATCGACTACGAGATGTATGTGGAGACGTTACAGAAAATATTATCTATTGAAGAACTGACGGATGCGTTGGGATTAGTAGACAAATGCATAGAAATGATGGACATGAATTATTCAAAGCAAGATCAGGAATACAGCCCGATTATTCAAACCGTGTTGAATTTTATCCATCAGAATCTTCCTGAGGAGATGTCTCTCAAAACATTAGGCAACAGCTTTCATATTAATCCTATTTATTTAGGGCAGTTGTTTCAAAAGGAAGTGAACTGCTCCTTTACGAAATATTTAAATAAGCTAAGAATTGAAAAGGCGAAGAAATTACTGCTCCATTCTTACGAAAAAGCAGGCGCGATTGGGAAAAAAGTGGGCTATACGGACGCCGCCTATTTTTATAAGCAGTTTAAAAAGCTGGAAGGTGTTACGCCTTCCGAATGGAGAAAAGAAAAGCAGTGACAAAGGGTGTCTCAGAAGATACAAAAGCGGCTGCTGAGCCGCTCTCTTTTTTTATTTGTATTTATTTTAGCCAGTAAATCTAAGATATCTCAACTTTAGCGATTGAAAGGGTTTTCATATAATGAAATTAGGTTAAGGATGTCGGATCTGGAAGGGGGCGGAAAATGCAGCGCTTAAAGAAATTTGGAAGAAACATATACGATAATCGAATCTGGCTTTTAATGATACTGCCTGGTTTTGTCTGGCTCATTGTCATGAAGTACCTGCCGATGGTTGGTCAGGTCATGGCGTTTAAGGATTTCAGATTCCATCCGGACGGATTTTTTGCCAGCGTTTACCACAGCGAATGGGTTGGGCTTGATAACTTCAAGTTTTTATTCAGTACAAATGATGCGTATCTCATTACAAGGAACACGGTGTTATATAACCTTGTTTTTATCATTTTAGGACTTATCTTAGCGGTTGGAGTTGCTATTATCTTAAGTGAATTAACAAAACAAAAGCTTGCTAAAATATACCAAACTGGAATGCTATTTCCCCACTTTTTATCCTGGGTGGTTGTTAGTTATTTTGTCTTCGCTTTCCTGAGTGTTGATCGTGGGTTGTTTAACAGTGTTCTGGAGATGTTCAATATTGAACCAGTATCATGGTATAACGAATCCGCGTATTGGCCGTATTTTCTTATCGCCATCAGCCAATGGAAGGGTGTGGGATTTGGGAGCATCGTTTATCTGGCCGCTATTGTAGGGATCGATAGAACGTATTATGAGGCGGCAATGATTGACGGCGCTACCAAGTGGCAGCAGATATGGCGTATCACGATTCCAATGATCATGCCGTTAATTATCATTTTAACGATTTTAAACATCGGCAGTATTTTCAGTGCAGACTTTGGGTTGTTCTATCAGGTTCCGCGTGATTCAGGACCATTATATTCCGTGACGAACGTCATCGATACGTATGTTTACCGCGGACTCATGTCCATGGGGGATATTGGCATGAGCACTGCAGCTGGTTTATATCAGGCGACAGTGGGCTTCCTCTTAATCCTGCTGACGAATTACATCGTTCGAAAAATAGACAAAGATAGTGCGCTGTTTTAAAGATTTATTCGTGTTTGTTCAAAAAGATCGTTTTTTATCTTTTTGAACAAAGACGAAGCAATGAGTGGAGCCGATGCATTCTTTTAAAGCCGGCTATGAGCGGGGTTCTCGTAGTCGGTGCATCGAGCGGAACCATTGCCTTTATGAACACGCTCTATTAGTGGAAGGAGAGTGAAAGAGTTGGATACCCTACCAAAATCAGCAGCGTCAACTAAACGTAAAAGATTCCTTCCTCTAAGGAAAAAGAAAAAATTTAATCCGTATGGCTTTTCAGGCAAGACGAGTGTCGTGATGCATATTTTACTGGGTTCCTTTGCGTTTCTATGTGTCTTTCCGTTCATTTATGTCATCATCATTTCTCTATCGAGCGAACAATCATTATCCTTGCATGGATATCGAATAATACCGGAGGAATGGAGTTTAGAAGCCTATATGTATTTATGGCAAGTGAGGTCACAGATTTTTCGTGCCTACGGCGTGACACTTTTTGTTACGATTGTTGGTACGATCCTCAGTGTATCTGTCATTGCACTATACGCTTACGCAATATCAAGAAAACAATTTTTGTATAGAAAGCAATTTACGTTTATCGCCTTTTTCACCATGCTGTTCAGCGGGGGAATGGTACCATTCTACATTGTGATGACACAATTTTTAGGATTGAAAAACTCCATATGGGCGCTCATACTGCCCATGACTGTTAACGCCTTTTACATCATCATCATGAGGACATTTTTTCAGCGGTCGGTTCCGGAGGCGGTACTCGAATCGGCGCGAATTGACGGAGCAGGCGAGTTTCGAATTTTCTTAAAGATTGTATTGCCGCTGTCGATTCCAGGTATTGCAACGATAGCGTTATTTAATACTCTTGCTTATTGGAATGACTGGTTTAATGCGTTACTTTTCATCGACAACCCAAGTTTAGTCCCATTGCAATCTCTGTTAATGAGGATTGAAAATAACTTAGATTTTATCCGGCAAAATGCCATGTTATCTAGTCAGAATGGCAGCATTTTAGCATCTATACCGCAAGATTCAGCAAGGATGGCGATGGTTGTCATCGCGACTTTGCCAATCGCATTGTCCTATCCCTTTTTTCAAAAGTATTTTGTAAGGGGCTTAACGATTGGCAGCGTTAAAGAATAAGGCTGTTTTCGTAAACGTTGTTGCTGTTGGACCTCTTCACGCTAAAGCTTGGTTTACAGTCCAATAGCTAAAAGCAACAATCTTTTAAAAAAGAGCCAAGAATAATTAGCGAATTGCTCATGAAAGGGAGGTAATAGGATGTATTCTTATATTCCTTCCTTTTTGAAAAAAAATGAAGTGGGGGCAAAGAAATGAAAAAAACAATTTTACTGTTAGCAATGTTGTTAGGGATGGTTGGTTTGTTGATCGCGTGCGGCGGGGAAGAAGCCGGAGAAGGTAAATCAGAAACAACGGAAAATGAAGGAGGCACGGGTGACACAGGTGAAGTAGGCGAGAAATTAGATCCTGTGACACTGACATGGTACTTAATTGGGACGCCCCAACAAGATCTTGAGCTAGTGATGGAAGAAGTGAACAAGTATACGGAAGAGAAAATCAATGCCACCATTGATCTGAGGTTGCTGGACTGGGGTGAATTTGATGAAAGAATGCAGGTGATTACCACTTCCGGAGAAAACTATGATATTGCGTTTACAAGTTCGTGGGCAAATAACTATGCTCTGAATGCCCGCCGAGGTGCATTTGCCGAATTGAATGAATTAATGGATCAATATGGTAAAGAAATGAAAGAGCTGATTGATCCTGCATTCTTAGAAGGAGCCCAAATTGACGGAAAACTGTATGCTGTTCCAACGAATAAAGAAGTAGGGCAGCAAGCTGTCCTTTCATTCAATCATGAATTAGTTGAAAAGCATGATCTCGATATTTCAACAGTGAACTCGTTAACAGATTTAGAGCCGCTTCTGGCGGTCATTAAAGAAAAGGAAACAGATGTAACACCGATTGCGACATTTGATGCATACCTTCCTTTTGACTCTATTCTTCAGGAGGAAATGCCCTTCGCTTTCAGATTAGACGGGAATACAGATGAAGTGGTTAATAAATATGAAGAAGAAGTGACGATGGAAACACTGAAAGTCATGCACGATTACTATAAAAAAGGGTACATTCGTCCAGATGCTGCAACAAGCACAGATTCATGGCCGCTGGAAACACCAAACTGGTTTGTACGTAAAGAGCTTTATCAGCCGTATGCAGAATCTGTTTGGTCCAGGTCAGCAGGATATGAGATTGTAACCCGGCCGCTTCATGAGCCTTATGTATTTAATAACTCAGTGACCGGTTCTATGCAAGCGATTTCAACCACGTCGCAGAACCCGGAGCGGGCTATGATGTTCTTGAACTTGTTAAACACTGATCCTTATTTAAGAAACTTGATCGATAAAGGGATCGAAGGTGTTCACTACGAGGAAAACGCGGATGGATCCATCACTGACTTACCTGTGCGTGTTGAAAGATATAATATGCCAAGCTTTGCTATTGGAAATCAGCTCATTCTTAAATTATATGAAGACGACCCAGCAGATAAATGGGAAGCTTTCGAAGAGTTTAATGAAAAATCGATTCCATCTCCTGCATTAGGGTTCTACTTCGACTCCAACCCTGTTCGAACAGAAATTGCAGCGATAAGCAACGTGACGAGTGAATTTTCACCAGCGTTGTTAAAAGGTGCGGTTGACCCAGAGGAGTTCATTCCAGAATTCAATAAAAAGCTCTATGAAGCGGGAATGCAAGATGTGCTGGATGAAATACAACGTCAGTATGATGAATGGAAGGAAAATCAATAACTCGCAATTAGTTGATAATTCATGATGAATGAGACAGTTCGCAGCTTCTCGGTGAAGTGTGGCTCATTGCTTCGGGGGTGTCTCAAAAGGGTATTTTTTCCCTTTTGAGACACCCCCTTCTTTCGTTCTGTTGCAAAAATGCAAAAAAAAATCAACATAAAATAGTCATAATTTTTTTGGAGATTTGCTTGTATGGGTGAAAGGCGAGAATGACAAGGAAAGAAAAAGACCGGCTTTTTCCGAGGGGACAGTTGCTCATTCTCCTTTCCTGCTAAAAACCTTCTCTTTCTCTGCGTTGTTGCAAAAAAACAACAAATTTAAAGGGGGAACTCTCGCCCTTGTTGCTGCATTGACCAGGTAAGACTTATTTTTTATAGTTTAGTTATGAATTTCACAAGCTAGTTTGTCCTGCTAAGTTTTTGCAACTATTTTTTTAAACTAATTTGTGAATTGTTTCACAAAAAAGGAGTGAATTAAGATGTCTAAAGTCATTTCTGCAAAAATAGCTGCTGAGCTGATTAAAGATGGAGATACAGTCGCAGCGAGCGGATTTGGGTTAGCTTGCTGGGCAGAAGAAATGGGGATCTCCATTGAAGAAAGATTTCTGCAAACAGGTCATCCGCAAAATTTAACCGTTATGCATTCCAGTGCCGTCGGTAATCGTCGTGACAAAGGAATGAGCCATTTGGGGCATGACGGATTAATCAAACGCTGGATAGGTGGCATTGCCATCGCATCCCCCGGGATGGCGAAATTAATTGAAGAGGACAAATGTGAAGCCTATAACCTGCCTCAGGGAGTCATTACACAGCTTTACCGTGAAATTGCTGCCAAAAGACCAGGGGTTATAACAAAAGTGGGGATGGGGACTTTCGTTGATCCACGGGTGGAAGGCGGAAAAATGTCACCTTCCACAAAAGAGGATATTGTCAAAGTGATTAACCTTGACGGTGAAGAATGGCTTTTCTATAAGTCCTTCCCTATCCATGTCGGCTTAATTCGTGGAACGGTTTCTGATGAAAAAGGCAACCTAACCCTTGAAAAAGAGGGACTTCATATGGAAGTGCTGCCGATAGCCCAAGCGGTTCGTAACTCTGGAGGAATCGTGATTGCTCAAGTGGAAACGGTAGCAAAAAACGGCACATTGAATCCTAAAGATATTAAAGTCCCGGGAATTTTAGTCGATTACATTGTTGTTGCCAAACCGGAAAATCACTATCAAACAGAAAATACCCAATATCATCCTGCCTTTTCCGGCCATGTCAAAGTGCCGGTGAAATCGATTGATGCTCTACCATTGGATGAACGGAAAATAATTGCTCGACGATCCGCTGCTGAGCTTGCGCCAAACACGGTGCTCAACCTTGGGGTCGGCATCCCGGCCGACGTTGGCACTATTGCAGCAGAAGAGGGAATAAGCGATCAGCTTATCCTGACCACGGAAGCAGGGTCAATTGGCGGCGTTCCAGCGGGGTTGAAGGACTTCGGCCATGCTTACAACTCTGAGGCAATTGTCGATCACGATTCACAATTTGATTTTTATGACGGAGGCGGCATTGATTTATCTGTCCTGGGCTTGGCTCAAACAGACGAATTCGGCAACGTCAACGTTAGTAAGTTTGGGACTCGTGTGGCGGGCTGTGGGGGCTTTATCAATATTTCGCAATCTGCAAAAAAACTGGTGTTTGCCGGCACGTTTACTGCCGGGGGCTTAAAGGTTCAGGTAGCGAATGGAAAGCTGAACATTATACAAGAAGGAAAAGCGAAAAAATTCCTTAAAAAAGTACAACAAATCACTTTCAGCGGAGCATATGCGGCAAACATTGACCAGTCCGTTGTGTACGTCACGGAACGGGCTGTGTTTGAATTGATCAATGGTCGTGTGGTTCTGACGGAAATCGCGCCTGGTGTGGACTTGCAAACACAAGTTCTTGATCAAATGGAATTTACTCCTGTTGTTTCATCAACCCTTAAGGAAATGGATCCAGCGATGTTCCAGGAAACCTGGGGTAAGTTGAAATCAATTACAGCTGTGAAAAATGAAAAGTTAGTGAGCAATGAAGTAGTAAGCCAGGCATGAAAGTTTTTACAAATAATAGATAGAGAGGGACATGAACATGAACGTTGAGCTTAAGCGCTGGAGAATTTTAGTTGCGTCAACGCTGATTAATATTTGCGTCGGAGCCGTTTACGCGTTTAGTATCTTTGCCTTGCCGCTGGCAAAAGTGTTCCACGCCACAATGCCGGAGATCATGATGGCCTTTACGATTAATGCGGCCATCTCCCCGATTCCGATGATTTTGGGAGGGAAGTTAGTCGATAAAGGCGGGGCAAAAACCGCGATTTTTCTTGGCGGGTCCTTGTTTGGCATTGGATTTATTTTGTCCGGGCTGGCAACAGCACCATGGATGCTTTATATAACATACGGTTTACTTGCCGGTATTGGCCAGGGAATTGTCTATTCTTCCACAATTGGTAATTCTGTAAAGCTGTTTCCAGATAAACGGGGCTTGGCTGCGGGGATTGTCACTGCGGGTTATGGCGGCGGTACTATCGTCATTGCTCCGATTGCCAATGCATTCATCGCCGACAAAGGAGTTCAACCAACATTAATTATTTTAGGAATTGCTTTTTTAGTCATTATTTTAAGCTGTGGTCTACTAGTGAAAGCTTGCCCGGTTGGGTACGTACCAAAAGGCTGGACACCGCCGGCAGCAACGGTTAAACAAGGCGGAGGCATCAACGTTCCGTGGAATGAAATGATTAAAAAGCCATTGTTTTACGTGATTGCCTGCATGTTTTTAATCGGTGCGCTTTCCGGAATGATGGTCACTTCCAACGCCTCTGTCATCGGACAAACGATGTTTGGTTTATCTGCCGCAACAGCAGCCCTCTATGTTAGTTTATATTCTCTCAGCAACTGTCTCGGAAGGGTATTCTGGGGTGCTGTTTCCGACAGAATCGGCCGGACAAAGTGCTTGATGGCAATCTACCTGGTGATTGCCGTGATGATGTTAATCATTGCGTTATCAACATCGGTTGCCGGATTTGCCGTCGCCATCGTCGGAATTGGCTTATGTTTCGGTGGTACGATGGGGATCTTCCCATCGATTGTAGGTGAAAAATTTGGGATGAAATTTTACGGTGTGAACTACGGTGTTACGTTTATCGGCTATTCAGGCGCGGCTTTCTTTGGTCCGAGAATTGCAAATAGTGTCGCGGCTGCGAATGATGGTATGTTTACCGGGGCGTTTTACATTGCGTTGGTGATATCGCTCGTTGGTTTTGCCTTAACATTTATTTATAAAGCGATGGAAAGTAAAACAACAATAACGCCTGCAAAGGTTGCATAACAGGAAAATTTGAGGAGGAATTACTATGGGTATTACAAAATTGCTGGGAATTAAATATCCAATTTTTCAAGGAGGGATGGCGCAAATTGCACTTTCTCCACTAGTTGGGGCAGTTTCCAATGCGGGCGGGTTAGGCACAATTGGCTCTGGCGGGTTTACTGCCGATCGTCTGAGAGAGGAAATCCGTAAAACGAAAGCAATAACGGACAAGCCATTTGCTGTTAATTTAATGTTAATGATGAACAATATTCCAGAGTTAATCCAAGTTGTGATTGAAGAAGGCGTCAAAATTGTCACCACGGGTGCAGGAACGCCGGCTCCATATATGCCAATTTTTAAAGAGCATGGTATTAAAGTCATTCCGGTTGTGCCATCTGTGAAACTGGCAAAGAAAATGGAAGCATTGGGTGTTGACGCAATCGTTGCCGAAGGTACAGAATCAGGCGGACATGTGGGAGAAACGACCACGATGGCGCTGCTTCCGCAAGTAACCAGTGCAGTTTCCATTCCTGTCGTCGCAGCCGGCGGTATCGCCGACGGCCGGGGGATTGCTGCAGCATTCGCCTTGGGAGCGCAAGGGGTTCAATTGGGGACTCGTTTCTTGACAACCGATGAATGCCCAACGCATATCAACTTTAAAAAGGCAGTGATTGAAGCGGATGATACAAGTACAACGGTTACGGGCCGCAGTGTCGGTGCCCCGGTACGAAGTATTAAAAACAGCATGATTGCAGAGTATTTAAAACTGGAAAGAGAAAAGGCTTCCCGTGACAAATTGGAAGAACTGGCTTTGGGGTCTTTGCGCAGAGCCGTGTTTGATGGTGATACGGATCGAGGCTCCGTTATGGCTGGGCAGATTTCCGGATTGTGTAAGGAGATAACTACTGTAGAAAAAATGATTACATCTATGTTTACGGAAGCTCAGGAAGTGTTAAACCGTCTCGGAAATGTTACTCTTGTGGAAGAAAAAGAATCCGTATTGGAATAAGCATGATGAAGCCAAACAGAATGATGATCCACTCTGTTTGGCTTTTTCTTCAAATTATCGTTTTATGGAGCGTGTACAAAAAGATAAAAACTGATCTTTTTGTACAAACATTTATCATTCTTCTCACTTAGAACCGAGTTTATTATATTATAGAGTAAAACAAACCGAAGGAATGTTTCGACAATGAAAAACGGATCAAGTAAAGCATTGATGAATAATCATATTAATGACCTGCCGGCTACTTTGTTTGTCACCGATCCCGAGGGGAATATTTTAATGTCAAACGAATTTACAGCGTTAACAATCGGAATGCCCCTTGACGAGTTAATTAAGGCAAACGTTCAGGATTTGGTAAAGGCAGGTTACTATAACTATTCCATCACAATGGAGGCCATTCAGACAAAGCAAAGAGTGACCAAGACGATTAAAACCAATCAGGGATTTAATGTCTTATCTACCGCCATTCCAATATTTAAAAATACAGGAGAAGTCCAACTCGTCGTTACCAAGTCTAACCAGTATAAAGGAAAGCTCACTATTAATGATAGAACCTATAATTTTCTTTACCCGGCTGAAAATAAAAAAGAGGTAATTTTTATTGGCGAAAACTTTCGAATTGTTGCCGAGAGTTTGGCGATGAAACAAATTATTAAGGTCTGTAACCAAATTGCTACGTATGATACGAAAGTATTAATTTATGGTGAATCAGGAACCGGCAAAGAAGTAATTGCAAGGTATATACACCAAAAAAGCAAACGCTGTCACAGTCCGTTTGTATCCATTAACTGTGCCTCCATTCAGCCTTCGCTGTTTGAATACGAATTGTTCGGTTATGAAAAAGGGGCTTTTGAAGGGGCCGTCGAAGCGAAAAAAGGGCTCTTGGAGGCCGCAAATGGCGGCACGCTGTTTTTGGATGAAATTGCGGAACTGCCAATGGACATGCAGGCGAAGTTTTTGCATGTGATTGAAAATAATGAAATGAGAAGAGTGGGAGCCATCAGCAATAAACCCTTGAATTGCCGGATTATCGCGGCAACGAATAGAGAATTATGGAAGATGGTAAAAAAGGGGATGTTTCGCGAGGATTTATATTACCGAATTAACGTCATCCCAATTCATATCCCGCCGCTGCGAAACAGAAAATTAGATCTGGTTGGGCTTGTTTCCTGCTTCATTGCTGAGTTCAATCAAAAATATGATAAAAAATTTGTCCTTAGCGCCGATGATTTCCAAAAGATTTTATGGCAAGAATGGCCTGGAAATGCAAGAGAGCTGCGAAATTATATTGAAAGACTAGTTGTCACCGAACATGACTCCATAACCAACCAATCAAAGGAAACGATTACGGATTGGTTTACTATCGACCACTTTATTAAAAGCAATATAGAAAATCGCTGGAAATTGAAAGATTTTACAGCAATAGCAGAGGGCAGATACATCCAGCATCTTCTGGACGCTTGCGACGGCAACGTTACCGAAGCGGCTAAAAAGTTGGGGGTCGACCGATCGGTTGTTTATCGGAAATTGAAGAAAATAGATACTATCCACCTTTAGAGAATGTAAAAGACTTTTCTAAACTTTCCCCATCTGGGTATGTCTTAACAGTTCTCCAATTACGACCAGTTTTTCTTGCAATTTCATTTTTTGATAAGTCCTCTTCCCTTAAATGTTTGATATAATCAACTTCAGGCATTGCTAGCATCTTTCATGTCCTCCCGCTGTTGTATCGCTCAATCACTACAGTAGGAGATATTTGGAGGCTGGCAAAGCTTTTTTTATTTAGAGTTATCGATTAAAATCATCCTAAATTACTTTAATCATTTGTAAAAACGCGTGGATATCACACCACACCCCGCAAATAAAAAAATAGCGTGGCACTCCCTCTTATTGGGGGAAATGCCACTTTTTATTGCTCATTCAGATGACAAGACGCGCAACATTTAGACGAAATACTACTTCATCATTTACCGCCGTGCTGCTATCTCCTTCCCCGTTAACCAGCTGCTAGTCCCTTTGGAATATCTTTCATCACCTCGATTTTCCAGAAAAAATCTGAGGCCGCTGCTGGTCAATTGCTTTTCTGTCATGAAGAAATACCTAACAATATATTACAATGATATCCATTGTTGCTGTTGGTTGGCCAGCACCCAGTTTGTTGATTTACGCCTGAAAAATGTTAGGAAAAGCGATATCGAGAACAGTCCCTTTACTTCCTAGGACAATTTTATAGTTTGAAAAAATATGTAACAATGTCAAATGATAATGTTGTATTATCATTATTGAGGACTTTTGTCGCAGTAGTTTGTAATCATTATTGGGAGGTACAAGATGTCGAGAAAGAATTATTCATTTAAAGCCAGGAACTGGCTGTTAATCAAGCTTTATCTTCTTTCCGTTGTGTTAACAGCGGTCATTTTATTTGCCGGTGGACTGCCGCTGATAACAAATCTCATTGGTACGGCTTTTGGTGTGTTTACAGTTATCTTAGTGTTTGTCATGTATAAATGGGATAAAAAGGAAAATTGGATTCCGTATATTTTAATCGTTAGTTTGGCTACGATGACGGTGTTTATGTTAGTCAATCGCCCAGCTATTACGACGTATTTATTAGTTTATTACAGTATCATTATCATGTCCTTATACCATAATTATCGTTATGTACTTGTTTCAGGAGTTTTTGGACTTATTATAACAAACTTTTTTGCATTAACGTACGGGGAGCAAACAATTGTTGATTACAGCGGTGTGTATCTTGCTTCTTTAAATATCTTATTCGTATTAAAAACGACGTTTTTAATAGCGCAAAGTGTTATTGGGAAGAACATGCAAAAGGATGCGGAAGTGCTTGCGCAAGAAGCTGTAGCTTCCAAAGAGCAAATGGAAAATGTAATGGACCAGGTTCGCTTAACGGTTACAAAGTTAGAAGAGTTGAACGGCCAATTAACTTCCCACTCTAAGTCAACGGCAAGTTATTCAAACGAACTTTCCGTTACTTTTGGAGAAATAGCAGGTGGTGTGGAAAGCCAGGCACAGAGCGCGACAGAAATGAGTGAGTCATTCCGTTCCATTGATAGGGAAGTCGGGATCATCTCCACGCGAGCAAACACAATGAAAGAAAACGCTGGAAATACTGGCGGTATTGTACTCCAAGGGGCAGAAAGAGTAGAGCAATTGAATAATACGATTCATGAGGTAGATCAGACCCTTCAAAAAACCGTAGAAGAAATGGAGGAGTTGAATAATGCCACTTCTAAGGTTGGCGATATTCTGCAAACGATCTCCGAAATTGCGGATCAAACGAATTTATTGGCACTGAACGCTGCCATTGAGGCAGCAAGAGCTGGAGAAAGCGGGAAGGGGTTTGCGGTAGTAGCTCAGGAAGTACGTCAATTAGCCGAGCATTCGATCCGATCAACAGAGGAAATCAGCCAAATACTCACGCTCATTCAACAAAAGGTCAATTCTGCAACGACGCGAGTAAAAGAAAGCGAAAGTACCTTTAAAGCCGGCAAACAATTAACAGAGGAAACCGGCGACGCCTTTAGCAATATTCAAGCGTTTGTTGAGGAGCTTCAAGAATTATCAACGGATATTAATGAAAAAGTCGAATCATTAACGAAGTCATCTACAGCAGTTGTGGATGAAGTAAACTCCGTTTCCGGTGTGACAGAAGAACTAAACGCATCCGTTGAAGAGGTATTGGCAAGTATAGAGGAGCAAAATGAAAAGATTGCTTATTTGAATGACAAAGTGAACGAAATGAATCAATTAGCCGAACAGCTACAGCATTTCGTTTCGAACGGATAAGCTCCAGCTCTATAAGCGAAAACTACGGCCGCAGCCACTGGAAAAGGAGAGTAAACCTTTTCCATGGCTTTTTTGACCCAGGAAGATCGGTTCTTTTACTTGGCAGTTTTAAACATCTTATGTTTGAAAAACAAGTGTTCTGGCCGCAACTCATATACAATTTTTTGTCTATCAGTTAGTTCTGCTCGAGAAATGCACATGATGTAAATGAATATTGTTACTATTTTTGACCATTGCGAAAAAGAAGGCTACCAAGTGCAACAATCCGATATCCGAAAACTCACAATCTCATAAAAACTAGCCATTATTTAAATAGATGACAATAGGTAACTGTATGAAAGGTGTGTTCTTATGTTCTTTTTCGACTCGATCCCATGGTATAACGTTGTCATGTGGTTCGTCGTTTTTGGTATTCTTATCGGTATAAATGAGTTTATTCGCAGAAGTAAATGGGGAAGCATCGCTTTTTTTATCGTACTGCCTGTTATTCTCACGCCAATTTGGCTCATGAATGATAATGAAATAACTTCTTGGTTTACTTGGGTAAAAGTGTACTCTGCATTAGCAGGATGTCTTATTTATATGGTTATTCGATTTACAGATTACCATAAAAAGCATCCATGGTATCTTGTGCTTGTTCCAAGTATTTTAGCCATCAATATTGTAGAGGCGATTGTCCGTGAATTACAGGTTGGGATTATAGGATTCGACGGAATCGTTGACGGGATGCAGTACATTTCTGGCGGTTGGAATTATGTGAATGCTTTTGCTGGATTGTTTAATTTAGTTACCATTTGCGGCTGGGCAGGCATTTTTGCGACAAACGGGAAGTGTAAAGATATGCTTTGGCCTGATCAAACACGTCTTTGGATTATTGCATATGGTATTTGGAATATTTCATATGTTTATTCGTGTGCGCCAGGGAACGCGTTTTATTCAGGAGTAGCGTTAAACTTAGCTGCCATCGTCCCGGCATTATTGTGGGCAAAGGGAACATGGATGCAAAATCGCGCCCAAACTTTATCATTCTGGATGATGTGGGTCATGACATTCCCGTATTTTTTTGCAGAAGGAAGCACCTTCAATGTAAGTGTGAGCTATCATCCCGCTGCAAACTGGACGCTTGCAATTGTAAGCTTGGCGCTTAACGGTACAATCGCCATCTGGCAAGGCTACCGCATCATCAAACATCGCTTAAATCCGCTCAAAGATGATATCTGGAAAGGCACAGGAGAATACAACCTGGTAAACTCCCAACGCCAGCAGGACATCAACATAGAAACAATCGATGAACCGCGAAATACAGCCGCCGCCGGTCGTTAGAAACAGGGGCCGGCGCTTGCGCTGACGACTCGGGAGCGATGAAAAGCACTTATACTGCGTATGGCACAAAAGCCCATGAACCGTATTATACAAGGACTCATGGGCTTTTTCGTTTATCTATTGGTTGTTGAATATGGCATTCATATCTTTACTTTGCAACTGTGGAAAAAATGTAATTCTTGTGACGCACATTAGAGACCGTGAACGGTATCAAAGCACTTCTTGCTGCAAGTATTTTTTTCGATAATTCAGCGGTGATAATCCTGTCCACTTCTTGAACTGCCGGCTAAAGTGCGAAATATTATTATAGCCTAAAGCTTGACTTATCTCGTTAATCGACATTTCTGGAATTTGGAGAAAATCTTGCGCGGCATTGAATTGCAATTGCGATAAATATTCCTTAGGAGATAAGCCGTATATTTTCTTGAAAAGAGCGTAACCATACGAGTAGCTTAAACCGCATGCTTCAATAATTTGTTGGATGCTTAATGCGTTTAATGATAAATCATTGGCGTATAAAAACTGCTGGAAGTTTTTCTTGATCGCTTCCGAAATGGTTGTTGCATATTTAATTTGCGAAGGTGTTCCATTTTGATGGAAGGCCTTTTTTCTTTCTTCCATCTGTTCAAACAGTTGAATGCAAAGACTGGATAATATGATTTGCATTTCCATTTTTGTTTTAAACGTGTAAATGTTTTCGTTATCAAAAATAGCGATCCACTGCTCTATGATGGAGATGATTGCTTTCGTTTTGGCATCATCGGCAGAAAAGTAAAGATTGCTGTATGTCAGCATATCAGCAACAAACTGTGGCTCATCAATATCAAAATGAACGCAAAAATATTCGTTTTCTTCAACTTGATCACACCACATTTTATGCAATGTATTTGGTGGAATCAATAGTAATTCATTTTCTCTGATGTGATAGAGCGTGTTTTGCATAGCGACTGTTTCAATACCTTTTAGAATATAGATAAGCTCAAATGCTAAATGCTTTTCTTCAGGAACTTTCCAGCCTTTACCCACCGTTTTTTTGTGTGTTCCGTAGACCCTTAAATTCCAATCCAGCACAGGTAATTTTTTTGTTTGTTTAAGTATTTCATTTGTATTCATGGCCGACTCCGGAAAGTAGAAAATGATAAAAAACTAAAATATTTATCTATATACATTATAGAAAATCAAAGCGATAATGTAAACGTAAACAGAAAGCGCTTTCTAAAAATAAAAATCTTTTGAGTATGATAAATCTCAGTTTCTATAAGTGTTTGTTCAAAAAGAACGTTTTGTATCTTTTTGAGCAGGCTCTATAACTTAGATTGTGAATTCCCAACAATTATCAAACAAACGAAAAGAGGGTGTAAATTCATGACGTTAACTCAATACCTAACGACAAAAACAGAAAGCTTTAAACAAAAGGAAATAAGCACAGAGACAAAAGATAAGGCAACACTGGTCATTACAGAACAGGAAAACCGTACGATTGAAGGGTTTGGCAGCTGTTTTAATGAATTAGGGTACCAGGCAATATCTTATTTGACAAAAGAAACGCAGCAAAAGCTTTTCGATCAACTATTCCTGCCAGAGGGGGATTGTCGTTTTAATTTATGTCGAATGCCGATTGGTGCAAGTGACTACGCGCTTAGTTGGTACAGTCATAATGAAGCAGAAGATGATGTTGATATGGAGCACTTTAGTATTGAGCGTGATAAAAAAATGCTTTTACCGTATATTAAAGAGGCTCTTAAGCGTAATCCCGATATTGTTTTAACCGCTTCACCTTGGAGTCCGCCAACATGGATGAAAACCAAGAAAGTTTATAATTATGGCAAACTGATATGGGATGAGAAAATCTTAAACGCTTACGCATTGTATTTTGTTAAATTTGTTCGAGCTTACGAAGCGGAAGGCATTACAATTCACCAAGTTCATGTTCAAAACGAAGTAGTCGCTGATCAAAAATTTCCATCTTGTCAGTGGACGGGTGTTGAGTTACGTGATTTCATCAAAGATTATCTCGGACCGGCATTTGAAAAATACGGTATTAAGGCTGAGATTTGGTTAGGAACAATCAACGCGCCTGAACCGTTTACTGAATGGATGGAAGACCGCACGGAAGATTATGATGTATATGCCGGCACCGTATTAAGAGATCCAGAAGCATATAAGTACACAAGCGGTGTTGGCTACCAATGGGCTGGGAAAAACGCCATCCAAAGAACGGTTGAAGCATTTCCCGAGAAAAGATATTTGCAAACGGAAAACGAATGCGGAAATGGTAAGAATACATGGACATATGCGGAGTATGTTTACGGTTTATTCCGTCATTATTTTGTAAATGGAGCGAACGGTTACATGTATTGGAATGCTGTTTTGGAGCCAAAAGGAATGAGTACATGGGGCTGGGAACAAAATTCGATGATTACAATTGATCCAAATACCAGGGAAATGATCTATAATCCGGAATACTATGTGATGAAACACTTTTCTCACTTTATTCAAAAAGGAGCAAAACGGTTAACAACTGCAGGAATGGATACTGCAATTGCCACGGCATTTAAAAATCCTGACGGCAAAATGATAGTAACCCTTTGTAATAAGATGAATGAACCGATGACCACGACAATTGAGATAAAACAAAAAAGATATCAAGTTGAATTACCTGCTCACTCCTTCCATACATTGGTTGTTAAATAGTTGCGTGGGTAAAAAATTGTTTTAATGGAATGACAATACAAGCGTGTGTGCAGCATGTCCTATCAATTCCCGATAATCATATAATAAGATAACCTCCCCAAGTTGTTTGTCTTATTTGAAGGAGGTTATCTTATTTCCGACCTAAAAGTAAGGTTGAAGACAACAATCATAGAAAACGACATCATTCTTTTTCATGAATCCTTTATTAGCCGGGGGTGTGTTAGATGGTGTGTTTCTCAAAGCGCAACCCTTCTAAACCATTTCAATGAGTGATTAAAGAAGCAGAGCTGATGTACAAGCGCTTGTAACCGTACTACACCACCCTCCTGTACCTCCATCGATAGTAATGGATGATTTCCGTTACTTCGTGAAGGCGGTCTTGCGGGATGTCTTCCAGCTTGCGAATGTTAAGTGTGCGTTTGATAAAGGTGCTTACGGTATTGAAATGAGGTTTTGGGTGCCCGTTATATTGAATGTGACAGCAGCATGCGTGGATTTTATCTTTCACTTCTTTTAATTGCGCTTTCGTCAGAGTCTGTTCAGATGACTTAAAGTTCATTGACAATTCCTCCTCCAAAAAATAACCTTCAATAGTATCCAAATTACCACATATGCTTAATTTTGTCAATAACCATTACCTCTAAGTAGTAAAAAATTCAATTTTCATGTTCGTATTTTTGCCGTTTCTGGTAAAATAAATATAGAAACAGTAGAGGGGGGATGATTGATGTTGAAAAATCATTTGCGAGTTGTGATGGCTCATCAACGGATAAACAATCTGACGGAATTGATGGAATTAACAGGCTTGAGCCGCAATGCGTTGAACAAGCTGTGGCATGATACCGACGTTGACACCGTGAAGCTGGGAACATTGATGAAGATTTGTGACGCGCTTGAGATTCCTTTATCTCAGCTTGTGGAATATGAACCGGAAAAAAAGCAGCAGGATGCTCGGTAAAGTATACATAGGTTGTTGCCGCAGATCTTTTCAAGGAATTAATTCGCTGCCGTTAATGTTGTTATACTCAATATATTCACACAAAAATGATGACCGGACTCAGTTGCCAGGGCATTGCTGGATGCCCTGATCAAAAAAGGGAAGCGGCGGATGACCGTGCTTCCCTGATGTATTCATTTTCCATCCGATAGATTGCTTAAGTTTCCTTCTCCCATTCGTGCGAAAACGTATGTGTGCCGCTTGTTAGGAGATGTTTCGTTTGATCCGGTAAAATCAGTGTGCATTCCGTCGAGACAGGAACATCCACTTGAATTGTAAATATACCGTGCTCGATTTTCCAGGATGCCGCCGCTGTTCCATACGGTGTTTTCACACTACCTTTAGCATAGGTAATGCCGCCGCCGATAACTGGTGCAACCTTGAACGTCTTATAGCCGCCGCTTGTAGCTTCAATACCTGCCATTCGCTTATAAAGCCAATCGCCGACAGCTCCGTTAGCATAATGATTGAATGACACCATTCCGCCCTCGGATTCTTCCTCGTTTTTCTTCCCTGTCAGTTCGCCTATGTTGACGGTGCCGTCTGGGCGTAATGCGTCCCAGCGCTCCCAAATGGTCGTCCCGCCCGCTTTCACTTGATAAAGCCAGGACGGACATTTTTCTTGCAGCAGCAACTCATAGGCGACATCAGTATACCCATTGTCAGATAACGCGAACAATAAATACGGTGTGCCTGTAAAACCGGTTGCAAGATGATTGCCGGCATCTCGAATGAGTTTAACGAGGTTTTCCGCCATTGTCTTTGTCTCTTGTCCTTCGGTCATCTCAAAGTGAAGGGGCAGGACATATCCGGTTTGAAACTCCTTTTTCAAAGTGCCGTTGCCATCGGTAAAGACGTGGCGATAGGCTTTCATGATCCGCTGTCGTAGCGCCCGGTAGGAGGCGGCATCTTCTTGGTAGCCGAGCAGATCGGCTATCTGTGCGACAATGCTGCATGAATTCGCAAAGTAGGCGGTGCCTATCCATTTCCCTTTTCCAATCCACTGCCGGGCTGTTTCGTCAGGAGCGCACCAATCGCCGAAGTGAAATGGAAATCGCCAAACATATCGACTATTTGGCGTCAATGAGAGAAAGGAAGACCACCATTTTGCCGCCTTTAGAAATTTTTTCATCGTTGGATATTGACGTTCAAGCAACTGCTTTTCGCCTCGGGCGAGATATTCCGCCCACGGTACTAAGATGCAACTATCGCCCCAACAAGAGGTTGCCATCACCGGCCATGTATCTCCCGCACGGGGCACAACCATGGGAATGCCGCCGCCGGCACTTTGCTCCGATCGCATATCCATCAGCCACTTGTCCAAAAAACGACTCATATCAAAATTGTAGCAGGCAGTTGAAGCAAACACGGCGATGTCCCCTGTCCAGCCTTGCCGTTCGTCACGTTGCGGACAATCTGTCGGAATGTCAACAAAATTGGAACGGGCGCCCCATCGAATATTACTTTGCAGCTGGTTTATCATTTGATTGGAGCATTCAAAGCCGCCAACCTCTTCCATATCGGAATGAAGCACCAGGGCGGACAATTCCATCTTGTCCGGATCGATTCCACGGACCCCCACATACCGAAAGCCCATGTAAGTCAATCGCGGGGAGTAGGTTTGTTCTCCAGCGGTACAAATGTACGTAGCCGTCGCTTTTGCCGTTCGCAATGACTTCACAAATAATTCACCGTCAACTAACACCTCGGCATGGCGAAAGATCACCTGTCTGCCCTTCTCTCCGCGAATTTTTGCTAAGATCACACCGGCAAAATTCTGCCCGAAATCATACACTATTTCTCCGCTCGGTGCGGCAGATCTGGAGACCGGCTTCCTTACTTCCTGCACCCGTACAGGGGCGCCATACTGAGCCAGCAATTTCGGCTGTTTACGCGGTTCGGTAACGCTTGCCTGTTTCCAGGTAACTTGGTTCAAATCGATGGTGGCATCATACGTTTCTCCATCATACCATTCGGCCATCCGGTAATTCCCCTCTTCGGTTACCTGCCAGGATGGATCGGTGGCAACAATTTCCGAAGACCCGTCCGTATAGGCTAAATGCAGCTCGCAAAGGAATGCCTGTCGATCGGCGCTGATCTTATTTTTCCGCTTATAATTAAAGGAGCCGGCCGCCCAGCCTCCCGCCACGACTGCGGTGAACGTGTTACAATCCGTCAATTGATCGGTGACTTCATATGTTTGATACTGAATTTGATGCTCGTAGGAGGTTAACCCGGGAGCAAAATAGTCCTGTCCAACCTTCGTTCCGTTCAGCAGCAGTTCATATACACCGAGTGCCGAGACATTGACCCAGGCACGCTGAAGCTTTTTCGAAACAGTGAATGAACGGCGAAAGGTCATTGGAACCGGCGATACTTTTTCTGGAAAATCATAATGACGATCTGTAATCCATTTCCCTGTCCACGGTGTATCGAGGCGACCTGTCTGGAAAAATGCTGTTGCTTCCGCGCGTTCCCCGCTCGTTCCGAAGGCTGCCACGTGTACTTGATAGGTGGTAAACGATTTCATCTCCCCGCCATATAAATTGTTCAGCTGATCCGTCGTTTCGAGTTTCCAGTCACCGACTGTGATGACAGCCCGCTGAAGCGCTTCTCCGCTCTGATCGGATGCCAAGGCAAACGATATATTGGGCCGCCTGTCTGTAATGCACTCTTGGGGAAGCCCGTCTATTTTTATGGAAGCGATTTTTAACATATTTTCTCCTCCCGTCTTGATTTAATCTCTATCTGCTTCTGCTCAATATTTTTTTCTACATTCAGCATGAGAAGTAAAGCGATAAGGATGATACTTGTAATTGTTTCGATACCCACAAACCCGAATGTTATTGCTTTTGGCACTGCCTCTGCTTGAGCAAAAATCAGTTCGCCTGCCTGATCATAATACGGCGCAACATAGCCTGAATAGGATAACAAGCTGTTAAAAACGCCGGCACAGATTCCAATCATTGTTACGGCAATGATATTGTAAATGGACATGGCAATGCCGTCGCACCTAAATCCCGCTTTCCATTCAATATGATCCAACGTGTCGGCAAACAAGGCCATAAATACATAAGCACTGGGCAACGCACCGATATTCTTAATAAATTGGCCAATCAAAACAATCGGCATATTTGTTGGATACAGCCAGCAAATTATTCCCCCGATGAAAAATAAACCTAAACCGGCAAGGGTAATATTCCGTTTGCCGAATCTTTTTGCCAACGGCCAGACGGCAAAGACGCCGATCCCCATCGGAATGCCGCCGATGACAGACAGCATCGTCTGGGTAATGCCGTCGTTATAAGTTCCCAGCACGTAATTGCTGTAGTAAACAAGGCTGAGGTTTTTTATACACATGCCGAGAGTAAATAACAGAAAATAGGAAAAAATGATCAGCATATAACGATCTGTAAAAATCGTTTTCAATTGCAGTTTAAACGACACTTGTTCTGTTTCGTCATTTGCGGCTTCCTCGGTCACCCGTTCTTTCGTAAAATAATACTCTAGCAGCGTTAATGGGAGCGCCACAATCGAAAGCGCGCCTAGCACCATAATCCAAAGCTCCTTATTCAGCCCGATGAATGGCATAACCATCATCGGAAATAGCAGTGCCACAACAATGCCGCTCATCATAATCGTTGTGATCTGATTAAGAACAGAGAGCTTGCCGCGCTGCGTAGTATCCCGCGTGGAAAGCGGAACCATTAAATTATGGCTCATGTTATAAATCGTAAAGGAGAAGGCGTAGTACAAATTGTAGGATAGCATGACCCAGACAACCTGCACGTTTGATCCGGCTTCCGGAACAGCGACTACAAGAATGCCGGAAACGGCGATCAAAGGCGCGGAAAGCAGCAGCCAGGGGCGTGCTTTACCTTGCTTCGTCTTTGTTCTGTCAATAACATAGCCCATGGTAATATTAATGATCACATCGAGCAGTTTGGAGGCGATTGGAAAAATAACCAAGAACATCCCGTTCCAAACAGTGGTCAATCCTAGCACATCGGTATAATAGACATTTAAATAGGTTGCCAAAACGGCATTGAGGAGCAGTGCCCCTGCGGGTCCAATCAAATAACCGATAAACTGCTCTTTTTTGGTCGTATCTTTTGATGTCACACGTGAATGAAAGGCTGGTAATTGTAAAATATCCCTAAATCGTGCCACGTTATGTTTTCCTTCTTTCCCAAAAGAAATGGAGAGGCAGTCAGACAACGAAATTTATCGATTTTTCTTATAGGGTATAAGACCCCCACCTTTAAGCGTTAGCGTAGGTGGGATGTTAAATCAGGTGGTGTAGAGTCTCCACCTGATTCCCTGAAGTTTCAGCTTGGCTGTTGCGATTTCACTTCTCCCGCTCAATACTTGCTGACAGGCGATGACTGCCGCTTCCTTGCTGCTTACACGTCCAGTTCTGAAACGATTTTTTTATATACTCTGTTTTCATTTGGCGAATGTAATGGGTCCCATACTTGTGCCAAGAAAGGTTCTACCTTCGCTCTTTCCGAATAATTCCAGCTGGTGCGTTCACACACCGGGCACCAATGGCCGCCTTCTAAAATTAATCTTGGGCTGGCGTCAAAGGTATGGCCAAAGGCACAGCGAAACAATTGTTTGGTGCGCCAGTCTCCGGTTTCCATCTCTTGAGATAAACACTGGCCGCCGCGGAATTCAGCGGCGGATTTCAGATCAGATAATTCTAATGCAGCTTCCGGCTTTTGCTCGTCGTATCCATGATCGATGGAAACAACAGTCTCCCAATCGGTAAAGTGCTGAAACGCGCTGAGCTTATCCGGTATGTTGTCCCAGTTCTGTTTACTTCCCCAATACGCATCAATATGATCTTCCACATTCTCTTCAATAAAACGAACCGTGCCATGCTCCGACCTTGCCGGCTTTATAAACATGTTCTTCATTATGCTGCCCATCAGCTTCTGTCCGAATGGCAGCTTGCAGATAATTTTTGCAGCCGTTGCTTTTGAACCTAAATTTTCCAAATAAGCGTTATAGAAATACTCCATACCATCACGGCGGAAATGCAAATAGTTTTCCAGCTTATCCGAATCGAGATAATACTGGCCGTGGAAATTTCTTGTCGCGTACCACTTTGGATTAATAACATCGTCTAAATGACGAAACCCGATAGCGCCGTATAAAATTTGATACATTTCATAGGTGCTCACACGGCAGCTTTCTCCACCGCCGATATTATATATATGGCCCCAGAAGTCCTCCGGTAAATTTCCGCTGAACTCATAGTGACATAGGTTTTTCATTAATCTGCCTGAATCCCGGTCGGAAACATACTCCAATACGTTATCCAGACAATTATGAAACATAATCGCGTCGGTAATTTTGCTCATCGCGGGTCCCATAATACCTGTCTGCCGCAGGCTTACCCAGTACTTTAATCCGGATTCTATTACCAGGCGTTCAGCAGCTATTTTAGAAACCGCGTAATAGTCAAACATACTTGGCTTTATCGGATCTCCCACACGCCCCCAATGGATCGGCGGCATTCGATCACCTGTTTCAGCAACGGTTCCAATGTTTACAAGCTTTGTATGATTCTCTTGTCCATGCTTGAAAATCGCATTGATTATATTTCTCGCGGACCCGTAATTAATTTCCATCGCTTTTTTAGGATAATAGTCGGCGGCAGGGGAAACTAAAGCTGCGATATGTAAAACAATATCCGCATCTTTTACACATTCCGCGACCAGTTCCTCATTCAGAATATCTCCATATTTGATGGTCACTTCATCATATTCGCTGTACGGTTGTAAAATTTTTCTGCTCTCGTCTGTATCCAAAGCCAAAATAACAATATCATACAAAGAAATGTCCTTTACCATCCGCTTTAAGCTCTCTTGCCCCATCCCGCCTGTTGCGCCTGTTATGAATACTTTGTTCTTCACGATTGCGTCCTCCTCTTTTCTGTCGTCATTCGTCTCTTACTCCAGGCTTCACCAGTCGTTTTAAAAAAATTAATGGCGTATCATACCAAATGCATCGTTTCAAAGCCGTTTTGTATCTTTAGGTAACGGGGGGAGTCGATCCTTTTTAAAAATCGATTGAAATCCCCGGAATAAACGACCGTTAATCATCTCGATTAATCCTTTGGCAACGTGATAATCAAACCTTCCCGAGCTGGAGACAGACATGGAACGTATACTGTTATTTGGCATCATTTTCATTAAGAACATGCCGTTTTTTCTTTCCATGTCGCGCTCCGCTCCTTCCGGAAGTTGTTGCGAACGCTTAAACTGTTTTTTGCCAACCCCTACTACTGCGTGATAAAAAATTCGACCTATAAACGATCGCCTGAGCTCATCTAACCGTGAATCCATGGTAAGGATGCCGGTGTTCTCCTCCTGTGGCAGCGCGTTGCCCAGCAGCGTTTCAAATTCCGCATTATCCAGCTCTGTTAACCTTTCGGGATTATAATAGCTCGGCAGCGTCTCCGGTTTGTACGGACATGGGATGTCTTCCTCCCCCTCAACGACAAACGTTTCCGACAGGCGGATGTCCTGAGAAGAAGCGGCGATTAAAATGTCGTAGTGTCCGTTTTCTACTACCCATTTTTTCTCTGATACATGATAATAAGCAAGGTCGGCGCGGTCGAAATCCATTGACACTCGCGCTTGTTCCCCCGGCTTTAAATTCACTTTCGCAAAGGCGCGGAGTTCTTTTTCCGCTTTAAAAACCTCGCTGTCTCGGTGGGCTACATACAACTGCACGACTTCGGCCCCTTCGTATTCTCCGATATTTGTCACCAAGCAGCTGGCGGTCACTTTATTTCCGTGAGTTGTAACGGCGATATTGGCATACTCAAACTCGGTATAACTTAATCCGTACCCGAAGGGGTACTTCACCCCTTTGCCAAACTGTTTATCGAAGTAACGATACCCCACATAAATGGACTCTTTATATAGCTCATTTTTTTGTGTCACGTAGTCGTCGCCAAATGGAACATCTGCATACGTCTCCATCCATGTTTCCGCCAATTTCCCAGATGGCGAACGATCACCAAACAGCAGCTGTGTCACAGCCAATCCGCCTGCTTGTCCGGGAAGGTACATATTCAATATCGCCGCCACATCGCGCTCAAACGGCAGTTCAACCGGCGAACCGCCAAACATGACAAAAATAATCGTTTTCTTTAATTTCGCCAGCTTTTCCAATAAAGAAAGCTGATTAGCCGGAAGTCGTATATTTTCCCGATCATACCCTTCACTCTCGGTATAGTCTGTTTGCCCTCCGAAAAACAAAATCGTATCGTATTGCTCTGCATACGCTAATGCTTCCTTTTCGAACGCTTCTTCAGGCTCAATCTCCGATTCTCGATACCCACGTACAAATTGATAAGCTATCTTTCTTTCAGCAAATGCCGCTTTAGGTGTTGTTAATTTAGCAGGGTTGATGAGCGAGCTTCCCGCGCCTTGGTAGCGCATGTTTTCAAATAAATCCCCGATAATCAAGTATTCTTGTTTTCCCTTTAAGGGCAGACTGCCATTGTTCTTCATTAGCACGGCACTATCCGCAGCGATTTCTCCGGACAGCTGATGATGGGCATCCTTATCAAAGCCAATCCCTTGCTTCACACCCGACGTACGTTGGATAAGCTGTAATATATTTCGCACCGCTGCATTGAGATCCTGTTCAGATAATTCCCCATTGCCAACAGCCTCGATAATGCTTTTTCTAAAATAACGGCAATCCCCCGGCATTTCTAAATCCATCCCTGCGACAACGCCGGCAATTCGATCGGACACAGCGCCCCAGTCACTGACAACCGCTCCTGTAAATCCCCATTCTGTTCTTAATATATCTGTCAACAGCTTCTTGTTCTCTGCGCAATAAGTGCCATTTACTTTGTTATAGGCGCACATTACCGTTGTCGGCTGCGTCCGCTTTACAATCGTTTCAAACGCTTTCAAATAAATTTCCCGTAAGGCGCGTTCATCAACAATGGAATCCCCCATAAAACGGTAATTTTCATTATTGTTCACTGCGAAGTGCTTTACAGACACGCCGATGCCTTCCCCTTGAACACCTTCTACAAAGGCAGCGCCAAACTCACCGGATAAGTAAGGGTCTTCGGAAAAATATTCAAAGTTTCTGCCGCATCTCGGATTTCTTTTTATATTTACCGCCGGGCCAAGCAGCATATTTACCCCGAAATGGTGGCATTCCTGCGCAATCGCCTGCCCCATTTTACGTACATTTGCTACGTTCCAGCTGGAAGCTGCAGTTGCGCCTGTAGGAAATGACGTCGTTTCTTCGCTCGAATTCAAGCCTAAATGATCCGCTTTTTCTCCTTGTTTTCTTAGCCCGCAAGGCCCATCGGTCATATACATGGCTGGAATAGACAGTCGCGGAATTTTATTTGTTTTCCAAAATTCCGTTCCCGCTAACAGCGCCGCTTTTTCTTCTATTGTCATCATTTCGATTAACTCGTTTATCGTTTTCATCCCGGCCTGCTCCTTTCCATCTATACTTATTCTAGAGGACGGATTGCGCAATGAATTTCATCATTGTTCGATTTATTTCATCTTTGTATGTACTTTTGCTTGTCGGATTTTGTAACGTATGCTATGTTAAGAAAAATAATTGTGACATTTCATTTAAAGAGGGTTATCCTATGGAAAAGATCAAAACGATGCTTAAACTCCTTTACCAATCCACACTGATACCCGCGTATATTTATCACAATGAAACATTGGTAGAAATGTTTCCTGATTATGCTGGTAATACACCGCCGTTCACAGGGTATTTAAACAGCTTACTGGCTGCGGACAAGAAGGTTGGTTATTTGTCCACTTCCTTTTACGGCTACTACGGCGCGATGAAGGTCAACCAGCTGGCTGATACGGTGATCATTGCAGGACCAGTCAGCCAAATTCCGTATTCGAAAGATACTTTTCGGATTATGAAAAAGGAATGTTTGGTACCAAAGGAAAGGGAGCAGTCGTTTGATGCTTTTTTCAACGCCATTCCGCCGATGCAGTTGCAGCAGTTCATTCATCATTTAATTACTATCCATTATTTTATCAATAAGGAAGAAATCAAATTTACGGAGTTATTTCAATTAACGACGCAGACGCCGGAAATTAATGAAAAACAAGCGGTAAATGTTTATGAGAAGAAGGAAAATAATTACTTTAATAATTCCTATGAGGTTGAGACGCAGATGCTGAAAAATGTCGAGCTGGGGAATGAGGCGGGGTTACTTCGTTTCATTAACGAGCCCTTTATTACCCACGAAGGTGTGTTGGCCAACAACAGTATTCGCCAGGCAAAAAATACGTACATTGTTACGATCACCTTGATCACAAGGGCGGCGATACGCGGCGGATTGGAGACGGAGGTCGCCTTCCAGCTGTCGGATCTCTACATTCAGCAAATCGAAAAGCTGTCGACGCTGGAAGCGATCCAGACCCTTTGCCAGGAGGCGCTATTTAATTTTACAAAGAGAGTGGCGGAAGTAAGGTACAGTGTTTCCAAAGATGAGGACATTTATCGAATGACTCAATATGTCTATAAGAACACCAACAAATCGATTACGGTTAACGACATTGCCGCGCATTTTGGATACAGCAGAACCTATCTCTCGCACAAGTTTAAAAAAGAGTCGGGAATGAATCTGAGCCACTTTATTACGATGTGTAAACTGGAAGAAGCGAAGATCTTATTAAAGCGTACGAATAAACCCATTAGCGAAATTAGTAACTTCCTGTGTTTTTCAAGTCAAAGTCATTTTCAAACTGCCTTTAAAAAACATTGCGGCTGCACCCCGGCGTCATTTAGAAAGAAAAAGTAATGCTGCTGGGAGGAGTGATGGTGATCAGTGGTGATGGAAGATCGTTTTCGGGTTGCTATGATCCATCGCCGGATAAACAGTGATGACGGAGTAGACGGGGGTGAGTCATCATGTGTTGAACAAGTAAAACGAAAAGCAGGAAAGGACAGCTTAGTTATATTTGCTAAAAGTTTTAATGGAAATAAAATATGAGGTTAAAATAACGGATCCTCAAAGCTCAAATTATTCTATATATTTACCCAATTTCGCACCTTAATAATTAGGACAAAGCCATAATTCTAATCGATTACGCATTGTTTTATCCAATGAATTCCTTGTGATTGATATCTATATAAGGTATATCGTTCTCTATTTTAGCTTTCATTACAGCTAATATCTCTTTTACATTTGCATTATTTTTTTGTTCAGGAGTAAGAAATTTTTCAAAGTAGAGGTATGAGAATATCTGTCGGTAATTTAAGAAAAATGGCAACTTGGATAACCAATATTTGTCGAGAATATTTTCTGTGTTATATCCGTTTATAAATGAGTGATAAAAATGTCGCGTAAAATCTTTTCTTTTCCCGTGATTGCTGTTTGGAATTGTCTGTATAGCATGGTATAAGACAATTGCTATATCATATATGAACCAGTTATATTCACAATCGCCGAAGTCAAACAAAATGAGTTCATTATTATGTAAGTAAAAATTCTTGTGATGTAAGTCATTGTGAATCATTCCATAGGAACTACTGTCTTTAGGAAGATGATTGACTTCATTTACATACTGATTCCATTTCGTAAGAACCAATTCACCTACTCTTTCTGGAAATTCAGCAAACAGTACTCCTTCATTCCATTCACGTTGTTTAATTGAGTTGTCACTAGGAGAGTAGTTTTTAGACAGTGAATGGATTTTCCCCAATACTTTTCCCCACAGACAAAAAACATTTGAGTTCCAATCATCGCTGTTTGTTTCATCAATGAAGGAGCCTTTGGCTTTTTCAAAAGCCATAACATAATACTTCCCGCCGTCATCTAATTGTATCATTTCTATATGGTTACTATGTTTAGATGGAAGTGGTGCAGTTACATTAATTCCTGATTTTAACAAGTATTTAATCCAATCTAACTCAGCCAGAATAGAATGATAGTTATACTCTGAACTTGGATAGAATTTAAGAACAAATGGTTCGCCATCGGATTTACATTCAAATACGTTATTGGAGAATCCCCCTAATAATTCGAGGTCAGATGCTTGAACATTGAATTTTTCAGCCCCTTTTGCTAAAAAACCTTGTTCCATTACAAGACCACCTCCGTTTTTTCTCTGCTTATTGTTTACGAGATTCTCCATTATTGGTTTCATCAATTGTATTTATGGTTAATAAGTGCTACAACTTCTTGAGTGCGAGAACTGTCTCTTTACATTTGAGCAAAGATGAATCTGTTTTTGAAAGGCTCCTTTCTAAAAGATTGTTGCTCTTCGTCGTTGATACCAGCACCCAGTTGATTCTCAACTTGACGGTTCTTCCGGCGGTCTTAATAATGGAAAAACAGATTCCGGTAATTCTATTATTTCTTTATCCCTCACCGCTAGCCGCAAGTATTCCAGCGCTTTCTCATCAAGGGACTTTATGTCAGCGATAAGTTTCGCAAGCTTTTTACGGTTTTCAATATTTCTAAACTCTTTCCACACATCTTTTTGTCCAAATTCTCCGAGGACACCTCGCATCTTCCAGCATAAATCTTGTATATCCTTAAAGCACTTTCCCGCTTTTTCTCTGTTTTCCTCATTTTTTGCTTCATCGGCATGAAGCAAAAATCCCCTCCATAACAACGTGCGTCGGCATAATTCCCAACCAAGCAGTGATGCAGCTCGTGCCCTACCTTAGGGGTTTCATCATCAATCGTATCAAGTTCAGAATTTAGAACATACGCCTTCCATTCATCGTAAGCAGCGAGTCCCAATGTAACCTTCACTCTCGTTTTTTTATGGACAATCCAAGCGCTAAAATGCTGTCTAAGCTTGTTCTGCGGCCGACCTTTTTCCTGTGATGATAACCTTCCATAAGCCATCATAGGCACCTGCCATTCATATGGAAATGTGCCTTGAAGTTCATAGAAGACATCTGCCAAAAAATGTGGTGATCAGGACATGAAACGGGTTTGCTCAACGTGATTGAACAGGGAGTACAGTATGTTATCTCTCATTTTATTAACTATTATTACCAAAAGTGTCGCGGTATGATTTTGGTGTCATTTTATATGTTGATCCGAATTTTTGGTAGAAAGAATTCAGGTTGCTGATGCGGACTTTTTCTGCTATTTCTTGAATCGACAAAGAGGTGTTAACCAAATAGTTGCAAGCTAATTTTAATTTAAGTGATAGTTGCAGCTCCTTGAAGGTTTTCCCCGTTTTTTCCTTAATAAGATGCGAAAGGTATTTTGGATGGTAGCCAAATTGTTTGGCCAATGATGATAATGTACAGTGTAAATATTCTTTTTCAAGATAACGCAAAATATCAACAATATTACCGGAAGAATCATTGGATAACTGAATTTTTTGATGAGCGGAATCATCCTGATAAATACGCAGCAGTTCAGTGAAAATGATCACGAGATAAGAATTAATAATTTCACGTGAATACATTCGAAGATCGTAGTATTCACAAAGCAAATCTGCGAATAAATGCTTAATCTTTTTCTTTCCTTTTGTACGAAAAATTAAGAAGTTATCATGATTTTTACCGTTGGATATCGCAGAAAGGATGAAGCTGGAGACAATGCTTTGCTGAGCCAAACGATTTAGGAACTGGCTTGACAAAAAATCATTGCTCATGCTTATATTCATCACGATATCATTTTCCCCGATTTTCTTTTTCGTGCGAATGACATCCGTGTCAAAAATACAAACATCGCCTTCCCTTAATGTAATCGTTTTTTCATCTACAATATAAGTACATTTACCTGAATAAATGTAATTCATGTTTACATTCGTATGGACATAAGGGGGGACACTGGTAAAACGGGAATCTTTACTAATGACAATCCCGGACTCATTTACACTCGAGGGCTTAAAGCGGTAAACTAAATGACCTCTTACCTTCACTTTCTTCATTGATTGATACCGCGGGCTCAAGGCGTTAGGATACTCCTGATAAAAATTTTCGCTGTCTGTGTATTTGCGTAAAAGTTGATCTAACTGTTTATCGTTCACATCTCTCAACAACCTTACTTTTTGATAGTTATTACTTTCTCTTTTGTCATTGTTGCCGCTTTCATTTGCGCTTACAATTTAACTGTAACATAAATAATACCTATTGAGAAATTTAGAAGTGAATATAATAGGTAATTTTTCACAAAGGAGAGAGGGGGATGAAAGATGGAGTACCAAAACCTTGCAAAAGAAATATTAAAAGAAGTGGGTGGAGTAGATAATGTAAAGCACTTAACTCACTGTGCCACAAGATTGCGTTTTACACTGATAGATGCTGAAAAAGTTGATCAAAAAATAAAAGATGTTAAAGGCATACTCGGAGTGGTTAACAGCGGAGGACAATTTCAAATCATCATCGGGCAGGATGTGGCTCATGTTTATAATGAACTGACCCCGCTTTTAAAGGATCAGACTGAAAATACTACGGGGGCGGAGCAATCGGCAGAAGAAACTCCTGAGAAAAAGGAAAGCGTTATCTCCCGATTGTTGGGCACCATCTCCGGTATTTTTACCCCGATTTTACCTGCAATCACGGGAGCGGCAATGCTTAAAACGTTGCTCATTGTTTTAACGATGACCAACGTCATAGCTACAGAATCACAGACATACGCCATCCTTAACTTTGCATCGGATGCGGCATTTTATTTCTTACCGGTTATGCTGGCGTTTTCTGCTGCAAATAAGTTTAAAATGAATCCAATGATGGCGGTGTCATTAGGTGGTATTTTATTGCACCCTACTTTTACAGCGATGGTAGCAGAGGGTAATCCAGTACACTTTTTGGGAATACCGGTCTCTTTGGTTACTTATGGATCTAGCGTCATTCCGATTATTTTAGTTGTTTGGATTGCTTCCTATGTTGAACGTTTTGCTGACCGGGTAACACCAAAGTCTGTACGATTCTTTATGAAGCCGTTGATCACATTGCTTGTCATGACACCGGTGGCCTTGATTTTTATAGCTCCGCTTGGAAATATTGCCGGTACCTACGTTGCCGTGGGGATCAATTTTATTAATAGCCATGCAGTATGGGTACTACCTTTGATTTTCGGTATTTTTGGCCCGATTTTCATCATGATGGGTATGCACTACGCAGTTACGATTCCAATTGTTATGCAGTCGATTACAACGCATGGTTTTGATATGATTGGAGCGGGTTTTTTAGTGGCAAATATTGCCCAAGGTGCGGCAGCTTTTGCCGTGGCCAGGCAAGTAAAGAATAACCCGGATTTTAAAGTTTTAGCAAATTCCGCTGGTTTTACCGCACTTCTCGGAATTACGGAACCTGCCATTTACGGTGTTAACTTAAAGCTGAAAAAACCGTTTTATGCGGTATTAATCGCCGGCGGAGTCGCTGGATTGTTTGTTGGTTTAATGGGAGTGAAGAGATTGGCGCTCGCCCCGACAGGGTTATTGACTTTACCGGTTTTTCTTGATCCAAGTAATGCTCTAAATATTGTTTATGCAATTATCGGCGCTGTCATTAGTTTCGTTCTTGCATACGTTTTAACAACGATCTTCTTGAAAAAGTCAAAAGAAGGACAAAATAACAAATAATTAGGATGAATATACCAAATAAAAGGTGGTTCATTTATCATATACAAAGGCTTGAAAAGCAGGAAATCTTTCTGTTCAATTCAAGTCTTATCTTTTTTCCTAGCACAAATATCGTAACCTTACTTTTTGATATTTTTAAATGAGCTTTTGATATTGTTTGAACGTAAAATAACTTCATATAATTAAAAATGTAACAATAGTAAAAGTCTACCTGAAAGTATAGTGTAATGTCATTAGCTTTTTCAATTAGGAGGGGAATACATTGAGAACAGGATTTCCGAAAAATTTTTTATGGGGTGGGGCCATTTCATCATCTCAGGCGGACGGCGCTTATAACGAAGATGGCAAAGGGCTGGATACGCAAGATTTACGCTATTTTAATAGTGAATGGACAAAAGAGGAACGGGATCATCATCGCAACATTAATATGACCAGCGAGCGCTTTGAAAAAGCGTTGACTGCTACCGATACGACCTACTATCCGTTTCGATGGGGAATCGATTTTTACCATGATTACAAAGAGGATTTAGCTTTGATGGAAGAACTGGGATTGAAAATCTTCCGCACCTCCATTAACTGGGCGCGAATTTTTCCAAATGGTGACGATGCTGCACCGAATGAAGCGGGGATTCAATTTTATATTGATTTATTTGATGAATGTCATAAAAGAGGCATGAAGGTTTTTGCCACGATCCTTCATTATAACATTCCGGTTCACTTGGTAACGAAATACGGCGGATGGAAAAATCGAAAATTAATTGATTTTTACTTACGCTACGCGCGGGTGCTATTTGAAAGATTAGGTGATCGTGTTGATTATTGGCTGCCATTCAATGAAATAAACGCTGGTAAATTCAATCCTTATAACGGTGTTTGTTTAATAAAAGACCGGGAAAAAGATTATGAATCAGCCATCTATCAGTGCTTGCATCACCAATTAATAGCAAATGCCTTAACCATCAAATTAGCGCATGAAATCATTCCGGGCTCCATGGTGGGAGGCATGATTGCCCGCTTTACCACTTACCCCGCTACGTGTAAGCCGGACGATGTGATGCAGTCGATTTTGGACGAACAATATTCTAATTATTTCTATACCGATGTCATGGCGCGTGGGAAATATCCGGCTTACATGGAACGTTATTTCAATGACAATAATATTAAAATCGAGAAAGAAGCCGGCGACGATGATATTTTACGAGAAAATACCGTGGATTTCTTGAGTTTTTCCTATTATATGTCCATGGTTGCGACAACTGATAAAAACTGGGACAGAGCGAGCGGAAACTTGGTAACGGGGAATAAAAACCCGTACCTCCAAGCAAGTGAATGGGGCTGGCAAATTGATCCTGTAGGCCTGAGGATCTCACTTAATCAAATGTATGACCGTTATCAACTGCCAATCTTCATCGCGGAAAACGGAATCGGCGCCATTGATCAATGGCATGACGGCAAGGTGCATGATTCTTACCGGATTGACTATCTTAGAGACCATTTTAAACAAATGAAAGAAGCGATTATTGATGGTGTCGACTTAATCGGCTATACCATGTGGGGAATTATTGATATTGTTTCTTGCGGTACAATCGAAATGAAGAAACGTTACGGTGTCATTTATGTTGACCGGGACGATCGTGGCCAAGGAACAAATAAACGCTATAAAAAAGACTCCTTCTACTGGTATCAAAATTGTATTAAAATGAATGGCGAGGATTTAGATGATACGTAAAAAAGAAGGAGGAACGCAGCAATGTTAAAAGGGCTGTTTCAAAAGAAAAAGAATTCTCAGATCGAAGAAGTGCTTTCTCCTATGCGCGGGAAAGTAATTCCAGTAACGGAAGTTCCTGACCCTGTGTTTGCCCAGCGGATGATGGGGGATGGGATTGCGATTATTCCAAAGAGTGAAAAGGTTGTTTCACCGGTTAACGGTCGCGTTATTCAGGTGTTCCCTACAAAACACGCGATCGGAATCCAATCGGAACATGGTCTTGAATTGCTCATCCATATTGGACTGGAGACGGTTGAGCTGAAGGGCGAAGGGTTCGAAGTGTTTGTGGAAGAAGATCAGCGTGTAAAAGCGGGAGACCATTTGGCAAATGTAGATCTGGCGTACCTGAAACGCAACAACAAACAAGTTGTTACGCCAATGATCATCACAAATATGGAAAAGGTTTCGAATGTCGAAGCGAGCAATCAAAAGGAAGCATCATGGGGGGACGTCTTATTGCACTGCAGTTTGAAGTGAATACTATGTGCAAAAAAAGCTGTGTTCTCTTTTTTTCTAAGGTTAATCTTTAAATGTTTTAAGGGGTATAGACCCCCACCTCAACGCGTAGCATAGGTGGGAACTTTTAATCAGGAGGAGTCGAGACGCCATCTGGTTTCTCCATGGTTCAGCTTGCTGAAACGAGTTCACTTTATGGCAGCTAAAGTAGTAAATCGGATTCTATATTCTCCAACTAATCTTTACACATTTCTGTTAAAATGATAGTCATTAATCATAGTCGATTAATAGTATTTATCAATGTTTTACAAACAAAAGAGGACGGATATTATGAAAGAAACAATAATGATCGTAGAAGATGAAGATATCCTAAGAGAGATAAGTAAAGACTACTTTTTAGATGCCGGTTATAAAGTGTTAGAGGCGAGAAATGGGAAAGAGGCGTTAACGTTATTTAAAAGTGTAACGATTGATTTAGTCATTTTAGATATTATGATGCCTGAATTAGATGGGTGGTCTGTCTGTAAGAAAATACGCGAAAAATCGGTAGTGCCGATCATTATGTTGACAGCAAGGTCTGATGAGGAAGACACCTTATTAGGGTTTGAGTTAGGAGCGGATGACTATGTCACCAAGCCTTATAGCCCAAGAGTTCTGCTAGCAAGAGCGAAACGTTTGCTTGCGTCACAGTTTAGTCAAAGCTTAAGCGAAAACCAGGAGATATTAACGAGTAATCACCTGGAAGTAGACCTGCGTTCCCATTCAGTGAAGGTAGATGGTCAGGCCACCTCATTAACACATACCGAATTTGAAATATTAACGTACCTCATGAAAAATAAAAACATCGTCGTATCACGAGAGCGGTTGATTGTGAAAATTTGGGGTTACGAGTATGCTGGTGATGATCGCACGATAAATACACATATCCGCAATTTACGACATAAGCTTGGCGAGAGAGCCAATCAAATAAAGACAGTCGTTCGTGCTGGGTATAAATTTGAGGAATTAGAATGAGACATCGTATTGTAGTGAAATTATTTTTTCTCACATCAGGCTTATGCTTGTTAATTTTAGCGAGCATTTATGTTGGTCAAACGATACTTTTTGAGAATTACTATGCCAATAATAAAATGCAGCAGTTGTCAGAAGCCGTCGATGCTTTTAAGAGGGACTACGAGAATCTGGAAGACGATGAAATGGAGCGGCACGAATTAGAACAGCAGTTTTATCAAGAGAACAATGCATGGATAACCGTATTAGATGAAAATGGCTATATAAAAGGCACGAGTGATTTTTATGTGAAATTATCAGGTGGGGTTGTTTTGGAAAATGACGCAGAAGAGCTTGTGGCTGAAGAAGACGACATAAACTATATGGATCATAGTTTCGTCATCCCGATATTCTATTTAGCGGCCACTTATGATGATAACGAACAGCTTGATGTTTTTGAGGAAAAAGAAGATCACTGGATTGACATACATGGGATAGAAAAAAATGGGGTATTTTTTCCATATAAAGTAGTTTTAAGTCCAGGAATCTATATCTATGAAAACAAAAACCCCTATTACATGTTGGATGGTGGGCTTGATGATGTTAGTTATTGGAAAAATAATGTTCTTGCTGCAAAAGTGGCTGAGAATGCAAAAGAAAATGAGGAAGTTACCGAAAAGCTTATTTACGGCAGTATCGGCGATGTACAAATACCAAACAATTACAACTTTCTTTCCGCCACGACACTCTCCAATCAGCTTTTTCTTGAAAGAATTAAGGAATTTCAAGCCGACTTAATTTTTCGGGAAACAGCAGCTGCAGTCTCAGAAACGCATGAATCGGAATATGAAGAAAATGGTATAAGTTACAGACTGCTCATTACCGAGGAAAAGGATGTCAATGGCGAACCCATCTATTTCTTTACAATGGCGTCGTTACAACCGATAGATGAAGCGGTAGGAATGATGAAGGAGTACTATATCTATATTATTATTGCTGTATTCATATTAATTTTGTTGGCTGCTTTTTATTATTCCAAAAAAATTGCCAGTCCATTATTACAAATAAATAGTATTGCAAAACGTATAGCCAATTTGGATTTTGCAGAAAGAGTTCCGGTCCGCTCGAAAGATGAGATTGGTGAATTATCCAAAAACATTAATTTTCTTTCAGATGCCTTAAATAATTATATTCAAGCACTGCAACGGGATATAGAGAAAGAAAGGCAATTAGAAAATACACGTAAAAAGTTTATCGCGGGTGTATCACACGAATTAAAAACGCCGTTAAGCATTATAAAAAGCTGTATCTCTATTCTTCAAGATGAAGTGGCGGTTGACAAAAGGGAGCATTATTTCTCCGCTATGAATAAGGAAGTTAACCGAATGGACCGCTTAATAGTAGATATGCTGGAGTTAGCCAAGTTCGAATCCGGCACGTATAAGATGAAGATGGAAGCGTTTTTTATTGATGACTTAATTAATAATGTTTATGGTCAGCTTTCCATCAAGGCGCGCAGCAAGCGGCTAACGGTTGATTTACAGCTGCAGTCCGTTGAAGTTATCGCTAATCAACATTGGATCGAACAAGTCGTGACAAATTTCTTGACCAATGCCATTCGCCATACGCCTGAAGCGGGACGAATAATGATTTCTGCTGTCGAGGAGAAAAAAAGAGTGAAAATATCGATAGAAAATGAAGGCACCCCGATTGATCCAAATCAGTTGGAAAAAATATGGGACCGTTTTTATCAAAGTGAGAACAATCAACGCTCAAAAGAGGGAACGGGATTAGGTCTTGCTATTTCAAAAAATATTTTGAAATTACATGACGCTGAATATGGGGTATGCAACACCGAAAAAGGCGTCCGGTTTTACTTTTACTTATAGAGCATGTTAAAAAGATTGTCGCTCTTTGCTTTTGGACCGTAAGCAAAAAACGGTCCAAAAGCAATAAAGTTTACGATCACAGCCATAAGATAAAAACCGATTTTTTGGAACAAACACTTATAGTGTGTGTTCCAAAAGGAGGACATCACAGCGGCAAGAAGGTCGAGGCGCGGCAGGCTTGAGCAGCGGAGAGACGCCGTAACGAAGAGATTCGCAGGCGCTGTATCCCGGACTTTTTGAACATCCTCTTATTTAAAAAAATAGCAAGCCGTCTAACTACTGAATGCAAGATCAGGCAGTTGGGGGCTTTTTTTATTTTTAATAATGAAGTAACCAAAACAGGGGGTATGCCTAAGACTTGGTGAAAGTCTATGTTTTTTATTCTATCAAAAAAGTGTTCGCCTCGTTTCGTCATAGTTTTTCAATCTTTAGCTGATATTCACTTTATCTTTATCTTATCTTCATTTCATTATAGTACTTTATCATCATGGGTATTTATTCGGGAGTAAAATGAAAGGAATGTAAGATAAATGTTAAAAAAAATTCAGTTTATGATGGTTTGTGTATTAGCAGCGGTATTGTTTTTTGTCATTTCAAACAAAACAATTTCTACTAATTGGACGCAGAACGAACAGTCTAGCAGTCAGACGGTGGAAGAAAATAATTCAAAGGGAGAACAAGCGTCAACAGAGGAGATCATTGACAAAGAGGATGTTGAAGAACCAATAGCTGATGAAGACACTGGCAACATCGTTTACTTAACATTTGATGATGGACCTAATTCTGCGTCGGCAGAGATTTTGGATATTCTCGATCAGTTTAATGCAAAGGCGACATTTTTTATGCTTGAGCCGGCAATGAGAACATATCCAGATATTGTAAATCGTATAGCGGAGGACGGGCATGCGGTAGCCTTACACGGCGTTACCCATGATAAAAATAAATTTTACCAATCAGAGCAATCTGCTTTAGATGAAATGAAGACTAATCAAGAAACCCTGGAAAACATCACAGGTGTTAGGTCTTATTTGATTCGCACGCCTTATGGCAGCATCCCATATTTAACAGATTCTTTTAGAGAAGTTTTAGATAACAACGGATTTACATTGTGGGATTGGAACATAGATAGTGATGATTGGAGTTTAGCAGGAGGCGATTATGTACAGAATGTCATTTCGCAGATCGAACAGCTAGATGACGGGGAAACCCCTGTTGTCCTAATGCACGATAAAAGCGAAACAGCTAATCATCTTTCTAAACTATTAAGTTACTTACAAGAACATGGCTATCAGACAAAAATAATTGAGGAACATACAGAACCTTATTACTTTAAATGTCATGAGCGTTGTTATCGACTTGGTAATTAAACCCAATCGTTGTTGTTTTGCATCATCAGACTTACCCGATCAAATATCTTTAGGATATGTATGCGGATCACTGTTTGCTTTATGTTGAAACTATTACAATGGGTTTTAGGATAGGTTGTTTTCGTAAACTATGTTGCTATTAATCTCTTCACACTAAAGCATGAAAAACCAAGCTTTCGCTTGGGTTAGATCCAATGGCTAAAAGTAATCATCTTTTTAAAAAAGAGCGTAAGGATAAAAGTGGTGAATGGATGTTGGTCAAAATAGTTTGAAGATCATAGATATCCTTTAGTTAACTAAAATACTAGCCAGGAAAGGGATGGAATTACAATGGGTATGCGAGGAATAAAAAAGTGGAAAAAACGGATGTTATGGATTGTATTACCATTGGTTGTTATATTCGTCGGATACAGTACTTACTTATTTATGAGTGTATATGGTGCAGCAAACCAAGCCTATGAAGAAATAGATCGTCCGGATAGTAAGTCAGAGCTTCGAGAGGTAGAGGTGACAGTCGGTAAAGATCCGATATCGATTTTGTTAATTGGTGTCGAGGACTACGAAACAAACGGTCAAAATGGCCGTGCAGATACACAAATTGTTGTCACGCTGAATCCAACCACAAAACAACTGACAATGACAACGGTACCGCGGGATACTAGAGTGGAATTTACAGAAGAAGAGGCCGGGCAGTATGCAGGCTTTCATAAGCTTAACGCAGCTTACACATATGGCTCCATTTCAGGTTACGGTGAAACCAAGCTTCAGGTTGAAAAAGTAGAAAAATTACTTGATATCCCAATTGACGAATATGTTACTGTTAATTTTGATGGCTTCAGAGATATTGTGGATACACTAGGCGGCGTTACAGTTGATATAAAAGAGCCGTTCTGGGAAAAGAATTTCTATGCGGGAGGAGAGCGTATTTATTTTGAGGCGGGTGAGAGCAAATTAAATGGTGAAGAGGCTTTAGCATTTGTCCGGATGAGAAAACGTGAAGTAAATGCCAATTATTCTCGTGAAGAAAGACAGCGGCAATTTATCGAAGCAACTATTGATCAGGCGATTTCAACAGGAACGCTCTTTAAAATAGGGGAAATCGCCAATATTTTAGGCGAAAACGTCACAACAAGCCTAAGCCCAAATGAGATTTTCCATTTACAGCAAATTTATTCTTCTATCAATCCTTCTAATATTGAAACGTTTGAGATCGATGGGCAAGATGAAATCATCGATAATATCTATTATTTCATACCAACAGAAGAGAGTTTAGTGAATGTGTCTGAGCAATTGAAGCAGGAGCTGGAGTTGACTAATCACACTAATAATGCAAACACTGCTAATGATCAAAAAGTAAATCTGAATGACTGAGAGTTATCAAGTTTGTTTCTGTTTTGCATTATTTTATAATCAGGAATAGCAGCAATGTCAGTGCTGTCTGACGTTGCTGAACAAACCGCAAAATTTCGATTGGCCGCTCGCCTTTCGAAATTTTTTTTTGGTGCGGAGGCTTGTTGAGGAAGGACTTCTCACTTTTGCCAGCGGAATTAGTCGGAAATTATCAGAAAATAGTAGATATTTTGATCGATTCATTATTATAATAGACTTTAGTATATTAAAACTATGAAAATAGTACATTCCGGGCAGGCGGTTCTGCTTACTGCGAGAGCGCCGAAATTTTTAAGTACAGTGGATAAGGAAGGTTATCTATGAGCAATTTACAGCACAAAACAGACGTTATCTTGATAGGCGCCGGAATCATGAGCGCGACTTTGGGATCATTATTGAAAGAGCTAGCACCTGATTGGGAAATCAAAGTGTTTGAGAAGCTGGCAAGCGCAGGGGAAGAAAGCTCGAACGAATGGAATAATGCGGGTACGGGACATGCCGCGCTGTGCGAGCTTAACTATACATCCGAAAAACCGGATGGGTCGATCGACATTAGCAAAGCGGTAAAAGTGAATGAGCAGTTCCAGATGTCAAGGCAGTTTTGGTCCTATCTTGTAAACAGCAATCTCATCCGCCATCCGCAGGACTTTATTATGCCGCTCCCTCATATGAGCTTAGTCCAGGGAGAAAAGAATGTCGCTTTTTTGAAAAAACGATTTAAAGCGCTGTCAACCATTCCGCTGTTTCAAGGGATGGCGTTTTCCGATGATCCGGAAAAACTGAAGGAATGGGTTCCGCTGATCATGGAAGGCCGCACATCGAAGGAGCCGATCGCCGCCACCAAAATCGACTCGGGAACCGATGTTAACTTTGGCGCTTTAACGCGGATGTTGTTTCAGCATTTGGAAAAGCAAAACGTCGAGATCAATTACAAGCATCTGGTGAAGGACATGAAACGGACGGACGACGGCTTGTGGGAAGTAAAAGTTCAGAAAGTTGAAAGCGGTAAAATCGAATTCCATACGGCGAAATTTGTCTTTATCGGCGGCGGTGGCGGAAGTCTGCCATTGCTGCAGAAAACCGGTATTTCTGAATCAAAGCGTATCGGTGGCTTCCCGGTTAGCGGGTTGTTTTTGGTCTGTAAAAACCCGGAAGTGGCCGAACGGCATCATGCGAAAGTGTATGGGAAAGCGAAGGTTGGCGCGCCGCCAATGTCCGTTCCGCATCTTGATACAAGATATATCGATAACAAAAAATCGCTGCTGTTCGGGCCGTTTGCCGGGTTCTCTCCAAAGTTCCTAAAAACAGGTTCCAATGTTGATTTGCTTGGCTCCGTCAAGCCGCATAATCTTCTCACGATGCTGGCGGCAGGTGCCAAGGAGCTGGCTTTGACAAAATACCTGATCCAGCAAGTGCTGTTGTCGAAAGAAAAGCGGATGGATGAATTGCGTGAGTTTATGCCAAACGCCAAAAGTGAAGATTGGGAGGTCGTGCTGGCCGGTCAGCGGGTACAAGTCATTAAGGATACAGATGCCGGGGGCAAAGGAACGCTCCAATTCGGGACGGAAGTTGTCAGTGCGGCTGACGGTTCTATCGCCGCGTTGCTTGGCGCCTCTCCGGGAGCTTCTACCGCTGTTCACGTCATGCTTGAAGTACTGGAAAAATGCTTTCCGCAGCATATGTTTGAGTGGGAAGCGAAAATAAAAGACATGATTCCTTCTTATGGCGTGTCACTGGCGGAAAACTCGGCGCTTTTCCGGGAGCTTCACCATTCTACAGCGGAGGCGCTTGGGCTAAGCGAAAGACAATTGGTTTATAGTTAACCGTTTTCATGTCCTGCTGCCTTTTTATATTGGAGTACCTTCGCTACACCTTTTTAAAAAAGAGCCTGATTTTGTATTGGGAATATATATTTTGTCAGCTGTCTATTCCGTTTTCGCGATTCTTTGTTCATTCGTAAGAAGGCGGCAATGGTATCCAGTGGGGATGAATGACAGCTTGAGGCTTCTGTATGGATAAATAGGAAATGTAAAATTTGAGTGTTATGATGGGTGACGTTAACAACGAATGGGAAAAAGCTCGGTGGTTACCGGGCTTTAAAGGACAGTGGAACCGTAGCTGGACTTTTTATCCTTAACGTGTAAAAGAAAATGGGTTGTGTCAAAAGCCAAAACTATTTTAAAAATATCCGTGCAATGGCTCCGTGCTTGTCTCTACCTCTGCAAGCACAGCTTCGATGACGATCCGTCGAGGCAACTCGATGGGAAAGGCATCGTAGCTTTGCTCGTCGCTGCAAGCTCGATAGGAAAAAACCACTCCTATCGGGCTTTTGAAAAGATGCAGCGGCTTCGCTCATTGTCTCTACCTCTGCCAGTATTGCACTGATGTCTCATTGCTTCGGTGGTGTCTCAAAAGGGAAAAAACACCCTTTTGAGATACCACCTTTTCCTTTATGCTAATCGTGTTTTAAAGTCTTGATAGCCAAATTGGCGCACGACCTGGCAGTCGCCATCTTGATGTTTGACGACAATGGCTGGCAGCGGCATGCCGTTGAAAGTGTTCGTTTTCACCATGGAATAAATCGCCATATCGCCAAAAACTAAGCGGTCGCCGCTTTTTAACGGCTGGTCGAACGAATAATCCCCGATGACGTCACCTGTCAGGCAGGTCGGGCCTCCGAGTCGATAGGTGAACGGCTTTTCGCCAGGTTCCCCTGATCCGAAAAGAGGAGGGCGGTAAGGCATTTCTAACACATCAGGCATATGGCAAGTGGCGGACGTGTCCAAAATCGCAATCTCGATACCGTTTTGATGGAGGTCAAGGACTGTCGTGACGAGATAGCCTGCGTTCAGCGCGATCGCCTCGCCCGGTTCAAGGTAGACTTCCAAACCGTATTTGTCCTGGAAACTCTTAATGCAAGCTTCCAATCTCGGGATGTCGTAATCATCCCTTGTGATATGGTGGCCGCCGCCAAAGTTGATCCATTCCATTTGCGGCAGCCATTGGCCAAACCTTTCTTCTACTGCATGAAGCGTTGTTTCTAAATCGTCGGCGTTTTGCTGACAAAGGGTATGGAAGTGAAGTCCTGACACCCCGTCAAGCAGCTCCGAACGAAAATCTTCCTGTTTGACACCGAATCTGGAGCCTGGTGAACATGGATCATAAATCTCATGGCCTGCTTGGGTCGAGCATTCAGGGTTGATGCGCAAGCCCACTTTGCTCCCGGCATCAAGAGCTTTCTGTTTAAACCTCTCCAATTGCGAGAAAGAATTAAAGATGACATGGTCGCAAAGCGAGACGATGTCGTCGATTTCATCTTCACGATAAGCGGGGGCAAAGATATGATTTTCTTTGCCCATCTCCTCATGGCCTAATCGCGCCTCGTACAAGCCGCTTGCCGTTGTGCCCGTTAAGTACTTTCCAATCAGCGGGTATATGGTCGACATGGAAAAGGCTTTTTGCGCCAACACAATCTTTGCTCCTGTCCGCTCCATGATACCGTTCAGGATTTTCAGGTTTTTTTCCACGAGCGCTTCATCCACTACGTAACATGGCGTCGGTAATTCTTCAAAGCGCATGCTAGCGAACAAGCTCCGTCTCTTTAATCGGATCAGAGTCGACAAGCTCAGGGTTACGGTCTTCTTTCCAAGGAAGGCCCCACTTGTTCAACGCTTCCATGAATGGATCTGGATCAAACTCTTCAATATTGTATACCCCTGGCTTATTCCATTTGCCGGTCATGAGCAGCATGGCGCCGATCATCGCGGGAACGCCCGTTGTGTAAGAAACAGCTTGGGAGCCCACTTCTTTATAGCATTCCTCATGGTCACAAACATTGTACACATAGTACGTTTTTTCTTTTCCGTCTTTTTTCCCTTTAAAGATACAGCCAATATTCGTTTTCCCTTTTGTGCGAGGGCCAAGGGACGCAGGATCAGGTAAGACAGCTTTCAGAAATTGAAGCGGAATGATTTCCTTCCCTTCAAATTCAATCGGTTCAATGGATGTCATGCCTACGTTTTCAAGACATTTTAAGTGCGTAAGGTAGCTTTCGCTAAATGTCATGAAGAAACGAATCCGTTTGATTCCTGGAATGTTGACCGCAAGCGATTCAAGCTCTTCATGGTAAAGCAAGTACATATCTTTTTCGCCGACTTCAGGGAAATTGTACACGCGTTTGATTTCCATTGGTTTCGTCTCGATCCATTCGCCATTTTCCCAATAGCGTCCGTTCGCTGACACTTCCCGAATGTTGATTTCCGGATTGAAGTTCGTTGCAAATGGATACCCATGATCCCCTGCGTTACAGTCGAGAATGTCGATGTATTCAATTTCATCAAAATGATGTTTTAGCGCATAAGCGGAGAATACACCGGTTACCCCTGGGTCAAAGCCGCTGCCTAAAAGTGCGGTAATGCCCGCCTTTTCAAAGCGCTCGCGATAATCCCATTGCCATTTATATTCGAACTTAGCCGTATCTTCCGGCTCGTAGTTTGCTGTATCCAAATAGTTTGTTTTTGTGGCAAGACACGCATCCATGATCGTTAAATCTTGATACGGTAACGCCAAGTTCATCACAACGTCAGGCTTTACTTCTTCCATAAGAGCAATCAGCTCATCCACATTGTTGGCATCTACTTGTGCCGTTGTGATTTTCGTTTTGCCGCCATCGAGTTTTGCTTTTAAAGCATCACATTTTGATTTTGTGCGGCTCGCGATACAAATCTCTTCAAAGACTTCACTGTTTTGAACACATTTGTGGACCGCGACAGATGCTACGCCGCCGCAGCCGATAATAAGCGCTTTTCCCATTTGCATATCTCCTAACTAAAAAATGTTAATCGTGTTATCTTTTTTCCCAACCACGGCGCAATGAGCGGAATCATTGCCTTTGTTGAACACGCATTTTTAAAAATGTAAACCAGAAATTTGAAACAAAACTCCCAAAGACAATTGCCGAAACACAAGCCTGAGAGGAACAAAAAAGCAAGTGCATGGCGCATCAACACGCGCAACACTTGCTTCATATATTCAATATTAAAAAAGCATCATTGTACCTATGTAAAATTCGTATGGATACATCTACCTGCAGCTTGGGAGCATAGCAGTAGAAAGCTTATTAATATTTAAATATATCTTTTAGGTTCAGAGTCTAATAGCAAATAATTACTTTTACCACTCTTATTGACCGTTTCACAAGTTGCGTGCGTCTGCACTGGTTGTAAAGTAACCAACTTATAAAATTTGAGCTTTTAACTCAATCAATAAGGCAACTAAAGTTGCCAATCGGCATTTGACCCGGCGTACCGTTGCCTTGACTTCCTTAAAAGCGAGCGTTCAGACACGTAATGGAAGTGGTCAAAAATTATCTGCTTGGAAAGACTCTCAAGTATATTTGAATATTAGCTTCCCAATTCATGCCTCTATCTTATCAGCATGCAGAAAAAATAGCAATCAGTAAAGTTAAAAAAAATTTCAAGAACTTGATTTTCGTTAGTAAACCCGCAGACCGCCAGTACAGTGGAGTGATTGAGAAATCAATTGTCGTTGCTATTGCACTTATACCGCTTCGCCTTCTTGCCGTTTTCTGCGGCAATGATGCCCGCATACGTTTGTATCGATTGAAATGTATTCATGATTTATGAATCGGTGAATATAATTTTATGAAAGTTTGCGCATTCATTCCATCAACCTGTTAGGAAAGGAGTCATTATGCGAACGAATACTGCAGGTGGCAGCGTAGATTACACCTCTCCTTTACTGAATTTATCCTTTAACGTAGGATCTTCTCCATACTTCGTGAGGGACGAGCGGAACTTCGTCCTGTATCAAACCGTCAAACATTTGCCCGCCATGCAGGGATTGAGCTTGGCTGACGTATTTCTGGATAGAGGACACAGTATAGAACCTCACTGGCACCCTAACGCGAACGAACTTCTCTATATGGTGAACGGAGAAATAGTCGAATACATTTTTAATCCTTTTACCAGCCAATTGCTCCATTACCGTTTAGGACCGCAGCAATCGGTGTATATTCCGATGGGGTGGTGGCATTGGACCATTGCAATCACAGATCGTACCCGCTTTGTGGCTACTTTTGACAATAAAGAATTTGAGGTTACTTACGGCTCAGATATCCTGAGAAAGACACCACCCGAGGTGTTTCAGATGGTATACGGCATAGATGCCGCCCAGTGGGCAAATGTCATCAGACCGATCAATCAAACCGTTGTCATTGGCCCTCTTGATACAAGAGCGCGACGATGATGAGCAGGCAGTACGGAACTGGTGTCACTATAAAAGCGACTTCCCCATTTTAAGCGGAACATCGATGTATGAGCAGCCGCGGTTCCTACATATAATAAGGGATATAAAATTTTACAAACAGGAGCCGAGTGATGTCGAATATCATCTGGTATTACGGATTAATTGCTATCGGCGTGATCGTTGCCGGGTATACTATGTACCGAAAAAGAAATGTGGTCGATTTGTTCACTTATTTTTTGTTTACGACGGCTTGGACATGGGTTGGTGAAGCCGTCGTCCTTTTCGTGTTCAATGCTTATGCTTATAAACCTGGACTTTATTCGGACCCTTTTAAAGAAAATATTATTGGTCATATCATCGCAAATTCCTCTTATTGGGCAGCCACCGCGATTTTTGTCATGAGCTTTCAGGTATCTTATCTCTGGATAGGGTTGATTTCTATTTTGTACATGCTTACGGAGGTATTGTTTCTAAAAGTCGGTGTATACAGCCAACATTGGTGGCCGACCTATGTGACGGGCATTATTGCCTTTGTTTTTATGGCTGCCATGAGAAAGTGGTATGTGATTCTACATCAAACTCGGCGTAAATTTCCGCGGAATTTCGTGTTTTGGACGATTGCATGGATTATTTTGCAGACGCCGACAAGTGTGCTGATGCTGTTCGATAAGCTTTTTTTCCGCGTGCACTGGGTGGAGAACCTTTACAGGGACAGCACGCTGTTTAGCGGTTTTTTATACCACGTCATAGCTGCTTTTATCGTCATCTTCTTTATCTATGTTCCTAAAAACAACTTCTGGAAGATAGCACCGTTGATCATTCTCGTCATCAGCGATGCAATCCTCTTGGAAACCGGGATATTATTATTTTCCTCCGACTGGAAGTTTGTTTACTTAATCTGTATTCGAGCGGCATCTCTGCTATTCATTTACGCTCTTGAACGATTTACGTTAATCCAGCTTCGCGTTGAGAAGCCGACTTAGGAGAACAACCTGAATGGAGGGAAGTCCCGCTATCTTCTACAGCTTCCGGTTTTATCTGGGCGGACCGCCTGCCAAAAACATATTTGAAGTGCTTATGAAAAGTGATGGCTTCTCATGTGCTCCTGCAATGCCTGCACGACCTCTTCCCGGTTATGGGTGAAAATTGTCTCCGCCGGCTTTAAATGTCTGACAAGCAGCTCCGTTTCCGAAAGCCTTGGATGGACATGGTATTTTTTATAATGGACAGGAACAGCGGGATAGCGGGAAGCAAGTAAATTCAACAGCGGTGAATGCCTTGGACCGGAAAACAGGACTTCATAACAATCGGAACAGTCCCTTTCGAGAAAATGCGGCACTTCCTTCTCTAGGACAAAAAAAATCTGCTTATGCCGCTCCGACGTCGAGTTCGTACTTATCGATTCTTTAAAAGTAGAAATCAGCTTTTCTGCCACCGCTTTTTTTAGCCAAAACCTTTGTTGCAGCTGAGCCTCCAGATGCTTCGCTAAGCTTCTGTCGATGAAGATGGTTTTTCCTGGGTAGCGGCCGGCATGGCAGGTAAATAAATCGAGCGATCTCCCTATCAGCGGAACAGGAATGAGGAGCTTTTTTCCCCGGGCTGTTATAGCTTCCGCCGTGTCCATGATGTTCCTGACTAATTCACGCTGCGGGGTGTTCTCGATTCCATATGCCCCATCCATCAGCGCCAGATCCACTTTCCTGCCGATAAGCGGGAGGTCATAGTGTGTGCAGGTCGATTCCAAGCTGTAATCTCCGGAAAAAAAGACGGTTTGCTGGTCATGGTTCGAAAACACGTACCAGGCTGATCCGGCAATATGTCCTGCTCTTCCAAACATGAAGGAAATTGGCAGACCGGCGAGCGGCAGCCATGTGTTAACAGTCTGCTCATTTAAACGGACAAATTCGATTGTTTTGGCAGCCGTGCTTGTATGCGGGGACACCCAGCCTTTTTTTTGCTCAAATGCCTGCCATTCGTGAAGGTAATATTGCGTTTGCCAAATGGTGGGCGCGGTTGCATATACTTTTCCTTTGTAACCGAGATGGTAAAGGTATGGAAGGGCAGCGCTGTGATCCTCGTGCGAATGCGTGAGGAAAACGGCATCTAATTTTTCGGCAATCTCCCTTGTAATCATCGGGTATCTCCTGGATGTTTCCGCTTCGGTACGGAGCACCCCGCAGTCCACCATGATCGTAAACTTGTTATCTTCCAGTAAAAAACAGGCGCGTCCGTATTCCCCGACGCCGCCCAAAGCCGTGAAGTTCATCAGTACCATCCTTTATTTTCTCACCGCCGATTAGGTGGAGCGGTAAGCCTGTGAGCGTGATTTTATTTGTTCTGCAACGATTAAAATCGCCGTTGTCAACCCGACCGAGACCAATGCCATCGCCATGCCGACGGCTGCTGTTCCCTGTTCAAACTGGGAATAAATAAAGGTTGCAGACGTATGCATGTTTGGCGGGCGAAGAAGAAGAGAGCCCACTAATTCCCTCATGGAGATCGTAAAGCTCATCATCCATCCGGCGACAATGCCGGGCAAAAGCAACGGTAGTAAAACCGTTCGGAACTGGAAAAACGCGCTTGCGCCGCTTACCTTGGCGGCCTGAAACATGGACTGTCCGAGCTGGCCGTACAACGCTTTAATATTTTGAATGGTAAACGGCAGATACAAGACGGTATACGTAAGCACAAGCATCATCCAAGTGTTATATACCCCGGCGGTATTCCATGCGGCATTCCAGAACAATATTAAGCCTACAACCATCACGATTCCCGGAACGGTATTGGGAGCCAAGCTTAAAAAGTCCAGCACTTTCTCGGCTGCGCCGTTTCGTTTCATCACTAATATTGCCAGCCAAATTCCAAGGGCGGCGCTGACAGTGGCGGCAATGGATGCGAGCCATACGCTGTTCCATAACGCTTTTTTGCCGTCGGAGGCAAACAGCTCGATGATATGAGCGAGTGTGACATTGTCCAGTGCGAGACCATTTCCTTGAACCTTCAACAAGGCGGTTGTAATGACGGAAAAATAAGGCACTCCGATGGAAAGAAGCAGGACAAAAACGAGATAGCCCCAAACGAAAATGCTCTTCCATCCTAATGGATATATTGCCTTCGTTTGCCCTTTACCGGTAACGACCTTGACATGTCTGCGATTGGCAAACCATTGTTGAAAGTACCAGACAGTCATGCTGACGCTTAACAACAGCGTCGATAACAGCGCAGCTTTTCCAAAATCTATCGGCCAGGTCGAGGCATAGCGATGAATTTCGGAAGTAAGCACATAAAACCCGATGCGGTTTCCAAGGGTGACCGGCGTGCCGAACTCGCCGATTGTCTTTACAAACACTAATAACGCGCCCATGCTGTAGCCTGCGGCAAACAGCGGAATGACGATTTTTCGCAGTCGATAGCGGAACGTGCCACCATGAACGATTCCTGCTTCCTCCAGCCGGCCGCCGATGTTTTCCAGCGTGTTTCTCATTATTAAATAAATAAACGGAAACAAATGCAGGCTCATGACCAGCACCATGCCAAAATAAGAAAAGAAATAAGGCGTCACATTTTTCAGAAGTGGCAGCATCTGTTCTGCGTATCCGTTGCGCTGCATCATCAGCATCCATCCCATGGCGCCGATGTACGGCGGCGTCATGAAGGGAATAATAAGAACAATATCAATCCAGCGGTGCCTGCCAAGCGAGGTTCTGGCCATGAAAAAAGCAAGGGGAGCGGCCAGAGCTGTTGCTCCTGCCACTACTCCCAGTCCAAGAAGAATGGAGTTGATCAGGATGCTGACATACTTATCATCCGTTAATTCGAGAAACGGTGCGATGCCGAGAAACTGCTGATCCGGCATCACACTTTGTAATAAAATCAATGTCAGCGGGAACAAGACGAGCACCGCCAGCACCGTTATCGCGGCTAGTTTATTGCCGTGCTGAATCGCTTTATTCCACATGGCTATCGTACCAAATTCATGAATTCATCTAGGATGCTGCTTGTGTTTTCCTCCAGGAACCCCCAGTCATAGTTGAGCTCTTTAATGTCGCTTAATGGGGCCCGTGATTCATGCGGTTCGATATCTGTTCTTGCCGGAAGCAAATACGCTTCTGCGACAATTTGCTGTCCTTCATCTGATAAAATATAGTCGATGTACTGCTGGGCGGAGGTAATATTATTCGCGCTTTCCAGAATAAATGCGGGTCGGGGCGTAATGGTAGTGCCGCTTTCCGGAAAAACAATATCCACCGGTTCGCCATTTTCTTTGCTGCTGTAAACCATATAATCCACTCCCGCCATGACGACGGAATTTGTTCCGCTAATAACGCTTGCCAATGCTGGATTGTTGGCTCCGCCCAGCTTCAATCCGTTCGCTTTTAAGTCTCTGTAAAGCTCCCAGCCGGCTTCGCCTTCCTGGTTAATATATGCCGCGATAAAATCTCTGGCCGTTCCCGATTCTGTCGGATCAGGTATTGCCAGTAAACCTTTATACTGCTCATCCAATAAATCCGCCCAATCTGCCGGCGGTGTGTCGACGAGCTTCGTATTATAGCTTAATCCCAATGCAGACGCGCTGAAGCCGTAATAATAATACGCTTCATCATACCAGCCGTCATGCAATTGCGAAGCATACGGCGATTCATATGGCAGGATCAGCCCTTTTTCTTTATATTCCATTGCCGGCGGCAACGATGCCAGGACGACGACATCCGCCAACGGATTATTCTCTTCCGCTTCGAGTCGTCCGAGAATTTGACCGGTTGTTCCTTCAAACATGTCGACGTTTATTCCTGTTTTTTCCTCGAAGCCTTCTATTAGTTTCTCAGCGAGATCCTTCGATCCGGACGTATAAATAACGAGCTTGCCCGTTTCTTCTCGGCCTTCTTCCTCGTTATCCGCGCCTTCCTTGTTCGCCGGTTCGTTTAACTCCTGATCACCAGGCGTTTCCGATTGCTCGGAACCAGTCGTGCTGTTTGCATTGCTGCATGCTGACGCGGTCATTAATAATACAATGAATAAAATAACTGATTTAAGCTGTTTCATAAGCTCCTCCTTTGCTTTGCAACACATGTATTTGATCAGAATGAATCCTGACATACACCGTCGTTCCTGTTTCGATTCGCTTCGTACTGTAAAAGTGGAGAACCACGTCAGTATTAGCTATTTTGAGTGTGCCTTCATATCGTTCTCCAAGATAACTAATCGTTTCCACTTTCCCGGTAACCCGGTGATCGCTTTGCTGCAAGGATACATCAACCGTTTCCGGACGGATCACCGTCTGCACTTCTTTCCCCTGCGGGAATAGCGCCGCTTGTCTCGCTGCGAGAAACGCTTCCTGTCCCAGCTGGAAGCCGGACTGCCCTAATTGCGTGCAAGGTGTCCCGGTGACAATACTGCCTTTGCCGACAAAACGGGCAACCGTTTCATTAACCGGATAATGATAGATCATTTCGGGAGTATCCATTTGAATTACTTCCCCTTTGGTCATGACGACGATTCTGTCGGACATCGCCATTGCTTCTGATTGATCGTGTGTTACATAAATCGCTGTCATTCCCATCCGTTTGACCAGCCTTTGAAGCAATAGCCGCATGTCATCCCGTAAAGTGGCATCGAGTGCGCTTAAAGGCTCATCAAGAAGGATGATGCCTGGCTTATTGACGATGGCTCTGGCAAACGCAACCCGCTGCTGTTGACCGCCTGACAGCTGGTGAGGATACCGCTCCCAAAGAGGTTCCAACTGCACGCTCCGCAATGCCTCCATCACTTTTTCCTGAAGCTGCTTTTTTTGTTTCCTTGCTCTGAGACTGTACGCGACATTTTCAAAAACGGTCATATGCGGCCAGAGGGCGAAGTCCTGAAATACCATACCGATGTTCCGCTTTTGCGGCGGCATCATAATATTTTTTTCGCTCGAGAAAATAACCGTATCCCCAAAAGCAATCTCCCCGCTGTCCGGTGTTTCAATTCCGGCCAACATTCGCAGCAGCGTCGTTTTACCGCAGCCGGATGGGCCTAGTAAGCTGACAAATTCCCCTTGCTTGACAGTGAAGGATAATGTTTTTACCGCCTGTAGGTCGCCGAAGCGCTTTTTTATTTGAGAAAGAACGATCTCCATCCTTTCACCTCCCGCATTGATCCTTTTCTCCTCATCACTACAATACAATTCAATTGTAAAGGCAGAGTTAATCTAGTTTTAACAATCTATCAATATTTTTTATGTATAATCAATTTTGTTATAGAAGAAATCTATATGGATGCTTTTACAACAGGCGCTGGATTTGCTGGCTTTATAGCTGGTGAATCGAGCTTTGCTTGGTTAGATCTATTGGCTGAAAAAAATAATCATTAAATATAAGCGGTTTCCTGAGCGAACACAATAAACTTGTGATGCGAGGTGGTGTGGATATGAACTTTCAGCAATTGGATATCTTTAAGCGGTTTATCGATGAGCAGAATGTCAGTAAAGTGGCGAAAGATTTAGGCTTAAAGCAGCCTACCATTACCTTCCATTTAAAAAAGCTGGAAAAAGAAATGAGAATAAAATTATATGAACGGAAAGGGGACAAGATTTCCTTGTTGCCGGCCGGCGTCACGCTGTATCATTACGCCGGTCAAATTCTTTCGCTTGTAAAAGAAACGGAACGGGTGATGGAGGATTACAAAAATCATCAGCGGGGGAAGCTGTTCATTGGTACGAGCCACATTCCGGCCAACTATTTGCTTCCATCGGTTTTTGTCCGGTTTTCCAATCAGCATCCGTCCATTCATCTGTCTGTTCAAGTGCAAACGACCCCGGTCATTTTAGAAAAGGTGAAAGAGAAGGAATTGGATGTCGGCATTGTATCCGAACAGGACTTGAAAGATGATGCAGTAGAAATCCGCAGGCTTGCACCCGACCCACTGGTCCTGATCCACTCGCCGCATCACCCGTTTGTCGATCGGGAAAAAGTGACGCTGGAGGAGATAAGAAATGAACCGTTTATTTTGCATAAAAATGGCTCTACCCGGGAGATCGTCAACCAGTGGGCAAGGGATCACGAACTTCCCTTGCATGTCAAAATGGAGCTTAGTTCGATCGAAGCGATCCGAAAAATGGTGAAAATGCAGGCAGGGATTTCGATATTATCACGCCGGGCAATCGAACAAGATGTGCAAAGAAAGGAGCTTGCCGTTAAACCGGTGCCGCAGTTAACAAACAATCGTTACATCTCCCTGATCTACCGCAAAGACCGCCCGATTACTCCGATTATGCAGTACTTTATCACGGCGCTGTATTCGGATTGAGTCATTAAAAAGGGCGATGGCAGTGTTTATGAACGATCCGTTGATCACGAAACCTGGCGGTTGCTTTTGGCAAGCGATACAATGAAAAAAGATGAGAGCGGGAAAATGGGAGCAGGTATATGGCAAGGCACTCCCCCTGTCAAGTAATCACCGAAGGGAGTGCCTGTCGTTTAGTAGCGGTCAAGAATTGTTTTCGTTTTCAACACGTCATGTGGGATTAGCCAGCCCTTTTCAGAAAGCAATGCCAGTAACTCTGCTCTTCTTGTGCCGGCTATTGATTCGTTATCGGTTTTAAAAGAAGCTTCCACCAAATATTCATATCCGGGGCCGCCTTCCTCTATTACCTTCCAAATTTCAATTGCTAACTCCACGTCTTTCAATGTACCGGTATAACGTACAAAGTCGACAACTCCGTAAATTTTTGACTGGGCTAATTGATGAGCGCCCCAGTCAGCAGTAAGCCAATTGGTAAATATAGCTGGTGCGTGCTGTTGGGCTATTTGTCGCGATGCTTCTAAATCAGGCATTTGCAGTTCGTCATTATACCGCAAATTTTCCCGCTCCGTTATCGCGAAACTTAACGTTTGGCTGCTGTATCCCCAATCTATCTCTGCTTCGAATCCAGACTCCCTCGTAAAGCCGTCTCTCGCCGCTGCCGCAAGCGCTTCTTGTACATTGCCGTCAATGATCGGATATCTCTTTTTATATTGAATCCGGTGTGTCCCTTGATCCTCTCTTTTCCGTATCCTTACGCTCCAGCCTTCCTCCATCATTTGTAAGTCACTGGTGTCCAAATACTGTACCGCAAACGATTGACGATTCTTTCCCGTTTCGAATGTGTTGCGTACTTCCTTTTTCAAGGTATTGTTTTGGTCCAGCACTACATCAGGGTCCAGAAACAGCTTTACTTCATACCCCGGAGTTGGCGGATTATCAGAAGCACTGCTTGATTGAACTGCCAACGTACCGGTGAAACCAACTACCAGAAATACAGCCAGTAATAGAAATGTTCTAAGCGTGAAACCCTTTTTCATTTACCCTGCCTCCTTCTACAAATACAGGATGTTCAAAAAGTTTGGAATGTTGCTCTACCATTCCTTACGCACGATCCGCACACGCTCGGCCGTGTTAGCGGCTACCGTATCATCCTTTTTGAACACGCACTGATAGAATCGCTTCTATCATAATTAGAAAGAGTAAAAACGCCATAACAATAAAGTAAAGAAAAGGTAATAAATTGCTAATTATTTCAATACGGTTATTAAAAGTATCTATTTTGAAGGAAGCAGGGTAATGATGTTGCGGACCGTCATTGTTTAAGCATTGTTATAAGAGCATGTTCAAAAAAATTTGGGAAGCAAAGGCTTACGAATCTATTCAATGTGCTGTCTCTCTGCTGCTCCAGCCTTCCACGCCTCGACTTTCGTGTCATTGTTATGCCCTCCTCCTGTGAAATATGAAAAGCATAAGCGTGCTGATTCGCCCAAAAGAAGGGATGATTTCTACCAGAATCTCTGTACGCTTATGCTAAATGTAACATGCTGTAATCAGACACGATCTAATTAAACGCTTACAAAATGCTGCTGCCAATCTTAATCTTATGTGATACGAATTTAGTTTAGCTTGCTTTTTTTTGTTCCAGATCTTTCATGATCTGTGGGAATTCTTTGTCTAACTTATAGAATGAAAACAGAACCAATAAAATGGTACATAGGATGACAGGTAAAAAGATAAATAGGAATTTAACCGCTACGAAAAGGCTTTCAGGTTGTGCTTCAATTCCTCCATCTGTTAACCCGCCGAATGCTAAAATCCAGCCGATGATAGCAGCCCCGAGGCCACCGCCAACTTTTGTCCCAAAGCTGCCACCACTGTAAACAAGACCTTCTGTTCGTACACCTGTTTTCCATTCACCATATTCTATTGTATCAGCTAGCATCGCAAATACTGTTCCCGCTAAAGGGGCAAAGCCTATCCCGCGAATAATTGTTCCAGCTAATACAACGGCCAAGCTTTCAGGATTGATTAATACAATGAAGCTCCCTATAATAATAAGGACAGATCCAATCATCGCTGTATTGCGCTTTCCAAACCTTTTAAGTACTGGGGCCATGAATAACATTCCCACTAACAAAGGAATAAACAATGACATCGTTAGCAGACCAACAAGTCCAGTATCATTTAATAGATACTGTGCATAGTAAACCGTGATACCGGAAATAAGTGCTTGGAAAATAAACACAGTAACTGCGATCAACACCATCAACACCCAATACTTATTTTTGAATAGCGCTTTCACACCATCTTTAACCGATACATTATTCGCTTCTTCGGAAGCAGGCTTTACTTTTTCCTTCGTCCATAAGAAGGAGAGTATGAATAATCCCATGCCTACAATCGAGAAGATAGCAAAAACAAGTTGCCAAGCTCTAGGATTCCCGCCAAATGATTCAATTAAAGGCATTGTCACTGAACTAATAATAATCGTTGTTCCAATTGCCATGCTCATTCGGAAGATGTTTAATATGGATCGTTGATGTTGGTCTTGAGTAATTAGAGCATTTAGTGTTCCATACGGTACATTGATTGCTGTATAAATTAAGAATAGTAAGTTATATGTGACTGCAACGTAAACGAGTGTAGCGGTTGTTCCCCAGCTTTCTGGTACACTGAACATAAGAATGGTTGTGATAGCAATCGGTCCTGCCATCCAAAGTAACCACGGTCGCGCTTTTCCGTGCTTGGATTTTGTTTTATCTATCGCAATGCCCATCCCTAAATCTGTCAAACCATCAAAAATTCGCGAAACAAACATGATTGTACCAATCACTCCGGCGGATATCCCCATAACATCGGTGTAATAAAACATTAAAAACATGCTAACTGCTGTAACAACAACGTTGCTGGCCATATCACCAAAGCCATATCCAATTCTTTCTTTTATGCTAACTTTGTTCGTATTCATTTCAGCGCCCTCCCTCAATAGGAAGAAATGCCACAGGTTGGTATTACCCCCTAGACTACTTGGACGGGGATGTGCAGTTCATAGCATTTCTTCATGATTTTAATAAAACTTTTCAAGTTCTTTTACGCCGCTATTATTTTCGATTGCTGTTCTTCCGTAAATGCTCGTATACTAAAATTCCCCTAAAGTATTACTGACATGTTTAAGTTGTTCATCTGTGTTGTAAGTGTTTCTGTAGCTTAGTTCATAACCCCCCTATCAGAAAGCGCTTTCTGATTTTAAAATGCAATGCTTTATACCGTTTTTTGGTATAAATTTATCTATAAGAGTCTGTTCAAAAAGGCAATGGTTCCGCACGATGCGCCCAATTCCACCTAAATGCTGCCCACGTCCTATGGGCAACGGCGGAATGTCGCCATCCTGGCTCCGAGAAAACCACTCACAGCCGGCCTGAAAAGAATGCATCGGCTCCACTCATTGCTTCGTGCTTGTTCAAAAAGATAAAAAACGATCTTTTTATACGGAAACTAAGAGATTTCCCATAGTTTCATTCATTGTGGTGTCTGTAAAGACATGGTAGTTTTGAACAAACACTATAAATTATTTAAGCGTGAAGGGTAAAGCAAGTTTTGCTTACAGTTCGAAAGCGAAGAGCAACAATGCTTTTGATAATAGCTTTTACACTAAAACGTTGTTGATTGTATTTCTTCAGCTCGCCACTCATGGGTGGAAATTGGATTATAAATCTTAATGTTCTACTTTCCTTTGAATAATCTGTAGCGTGAACTTCTCCCTTAGTTAAGGATTTTCTCTCTTATTTTAATTCATATAATTGAAAGCGTTCTCCTTATTAAATACAAGCCTCCTTTCCAGAGCAAAACCGAGCTTTAGCTTCTCCATCTTCTCTATTTTGCATATATTTCATACCAATTCGCAGTTGTTCCGGAGTTCGATAACTAAAAAAAGTGGATATTTTCGCAATCATTTTAGCAATCTAAAGTGATTAGGTCAATTATTTTATATAAATTCATAGGTTTTTTTATATAAAAATAATTAGTGTGTTTATGTCTTGGGTAATAAATGTATTGAGGTAGTTTTTTAAAGAGCGTGTTCAAAAAGACATTGGTTCTACTTCGTTTGTCCCAATTCTGTCTAAGTGCCGCTAACGTCCTGCGTCTGCGATTACTCAACCTAAATTTACTCAATTACACTTAATTTTATATAAATTTTTTATTGAAAGCGCTGACTTTTTATGTTAACGTTTTGATTAAGTTAGTCTTTCGAATTTTACTTCATTCGGATTTTATTACGCATTCTTTTATGAACAAATTTAAATGCTGAACAAAGCAAGTTCATTTCCAATAACTGCAAAAATCTTATCAAGGGTCTATATTCCAAATAAATGAGTTAGCAACAAAATTTGCGAAACAGCTCTATTTTTAAATAAAGGTAACGCCAATACTTTAAGGAGGATTTCCTATGAAACACCCATTTGACATTCCGGAATCAAAAAAAATCCGCTTAATCATTAATACTGATGCCAAAAATGAAGCTGATGATCCATTCGCCATCGTTCATGCTTTACTGACACCTCGTTTTAAAATCAAAGGAATTATCGGAGCGCATTTCGGAACCTACCGTACCGATACGTCTATGCAAGAAAGCTACGACGAGGTTGTTAAAATACTGGATATTATGAAATTAACGGATGAAGTTCCGGTGTATAAAGGGGCAATACATGCGCTCCCAGACGAAGAAACACCTGTCTCATCTGAAGGAGCAGACTTTATTATTGAGGAAGCGATGAAGGACGATCCGACGCCGCTTTACGTGGCTTTTTTAGGGCCGATTACTGATTTAGCCGCTGCATATATGAAAGAGCCGGCAATTGCTGAAAAGCTGACTGCTTTATGGATTGGTGGCGGGTCTTGGCCAGATGGTGAATTTGAGTTTAATTTAATGAATGACATTAACGCTGCAAATGTTGCATTCAAATCAACCATTCCGTTATGGGTGATTCCGCAAAACGCTTATAAGCTTATGAGAGTCAGTCTTGCTGAGCTAGCCGTGAATGTGAAACCATATGGTGAGATTGGTGCATACTTGTTTCAGCAGCTTATAGACTTTAACTTTGACATGGTTGAAAAGTACATTCCTGCTGTGATTGAACGTGCTAAGAAAGCGGGGCACGAAATAGATCCTGAAAGTTTATCAGACTGGCCTAAAGGAGAGATGTGGCATTTAGGAGATTCACCTATCGTTAGCTTGCTGTTAGACGACCATCAATACGGTTACGAAATGAAACCAGCTCCGCGAATTACTGAAGACATGCGCTACGTTCATTATCAAAATAAACGGATGATTAGAGTCTATCACTATGTTGACTCAACCTTTACTTTACAAGACATGTACGCGAAGCTCAAATTGCACTACGTTTCATAGATGAAAGCAATTCTATTGGAAAGGATTCTCTCCGTTTTTTCCCGCAGGATAGACGTCGATGAGACTTTAGCGGCATTTCCGCATGGAAGGTGATAAAGTATCCTGCTCCCTCATCTTTGTGGTCACGTATTTACTGCGGGAATCCAAGTACAAAACCTCCGGGTGCCTAATTCTATAACCTTCCGTTTTACTATTTAAGAATGCACTTAGAAATGAAAGTTACCTCACTCTAGTGAACAGCAAAGCACCTGGAATTTATTCAGAGCTTTGCTCATAGCCTTCTTTTTCGGCATGACCTAATAAGTAAAGGAAGGCAAAGGCGGGGATTCGAATGATTCTTGTGTTTGTGAGATGCTTTGTGAAGCCGTAATCGCTGTCACTTTTAGTAACGATGATTGCTGCCTTTGTTTGTGAATCATTGGCCCAATCTACAATGGCATCCTTTTCTGAAATGGTATTTTTGATAATTTCGATGACTTGGACTTAAATGTTACCGATGAAGAAGTGGAAAAAGCACAAAAAATAATGAGTATTATTATAGAATTGGATGAAGAAGCATTAGATATGGACAACTTACCTAATAATTCTGAAAAGGAGATTAATAGGTTAAGTAATGAAGCTAAGGATTTCTATTATCAGTATAAAGAATTAAGTGATCAAAGTTATGGTCAATTAAAACAAGAAGACGTTCTTTTTTTTATCTCGTCCTATTTTAATGGACATAGTGTAGATACGACTTTTCAAATCTCAGAAAGTGAATATACTACGATGAGTTCAATCAGGACGAAAGAATGGAAGGTTTCAAATCAAAGGGTTAAAGATATACTTATATTGGTTGACGCTCATGGAACAGGATGGGCATTTGCAATAGCATAGCTAAAAAATTCTTAAAAAAAACCAACGTGGGTAACCTTGATGATAGTTGCAATACCGGCAATTGGTGGAGTAGCACTTAGGGCTTGTAATAGAAAAGGAAAAGGCGTTATTATTAAGAGAGTTTCAATTGGCACTACACATACATTTTCTTGTAGATCACAATAAAAAAATAGGCTGGGACAAAACTCAGTAAATAAAAAATAGAGTGGCATCCCCCAATGACCGGAAGGGGAGTGCCACTCTTTATTAATTTGGGCTTGAATCCACGTGCTCTGTATGTGTGAAAATAAAACTTCAAAACATGATTTTTAAATGCTCGGAACTTTTTAACAATTATTTTTGGCTAGTTATGTCCCACTCTCATTTTTTTAATATTTTAAACTTAAAATAAAATTACTGACGAAAAATATGATTAGTCCTAATAAAAGAATGACTAGAGAGTTTGACATTAATGCTTTATTGTTTACATTTTCGAATATTGCATTAACAAACAATATTACTCCCCAAAAAGCAAAGGTAATCCAACATGCATTGTTACTAGCTTTGGTATCTTTTGCTTTACTATCTTTAAAAAACATACTAATTTTTACAAAAGTTAATGTGTATTCATTTCAGGTTTTTTTATTTACTTAGATACAAAATTCTTCAAAACGATAAGTACCAAGCACTTTTTCTAAACTTTCCGGAGGCTTTTTTCACATACTCTTATTCTATACATATTCGAATTCTTTGTAGCTAAATCCAACTTTTCTTCCTATAAGATTACATTTATTCTATCACATATTTCTTTATGCCATAATGGTCTCTTGATAGCGTTTTGGTGTCATTCCTGTTATACGGCGAAAAACGCTTGTAAAGTGACTTTGAGAGCTGAAGTGCAGTGCCGTGCTAATTTCAAGAAGCGAATGGTTGGTGTATTTCAGAAGGAAGCGGGCCTCTTCGATTCGCGCGGACTGTACGTAAGCCATAGGCGTTACACCCAATTCTTTCTGAAATCGACTACAAAGATTTCTAGTACTTATGTTTAAGGCTTGTGCCAGTTTTGTTAAATTCAAGGGAGCATACAAATTTGCCGTAATAAATGCGCAACATCTACGCATTGTTGACGATAGAGAGGCGCTGACACTATGTTTATGCACTTCGCGACATAGACTGAGCGCCATGTGATAGATCAATGAAGTAATATCTTTTACTTGCGAACAATTGTCCATCCGAATACAGTAGTGCCCGACGATTCCAAACGCTTTCTCATCGTCCAATCCTCCCCTAATTGCCGCTCTAACAGCCATGGTCATAAAAACAATAAATAAATACTTTTGATGCTGCAATGGATTGGAAGACATGCTCTCAATGGTAACGTAAGAGGGAAACTCCAATTGTTTTTTTAGTTCTTCCACATTCCCTTTTTCAATTAATGTCAGGAGTCTTTGCTCCAGAGCTTCTCCTGTGTAAGAAATCTTCAGATTAGGAGAAGGCAATAACTCATTCGATTCCATATCCATCATAGGATCCATCATAGGAGCTTCCATAGGAATTAGTTCATTTATTTCACATGAGTTTCCTGTGCAGAGTTCTGCTAACAAGGAAACGGCATTCAGGAATTTTTCATAGCTCATATCCGCGCATTTGTGTCGATTGGAAAAAACATTGTAGATCGGTAAAAAAGCAACTCCTTCTGGATGTAAAGCAACAGGACCGACTAACAGAGTTAACTTTTGCTGCAATGGAATAACTGCAAAGTGGTATCGGCTATCCATGGTTAAGACCAATGGCTTACGGCGTTCGGGATCGGAGACTTCCATTTTTAAAACACAATCTTTCACAAAATCCGTTCTCATTTCACTGTAGTATTCAGGAAAATAAAATAGCGTATTTATTTCGTTTGAATAACAATACATCGATAGATTAGAAAAAGCAAAAAATTTGCCACAGGTTCGTTTGAGTTCATCCATACTCGTTTCACCTCATATTCATCATACTAGTTTTGCTTGATTATAACAAAAACTGCTTTAATTTGATAAACATAATCAAATTCCATCTATATAATAGGGTGCAAAACAAACTGAGGAGATACGAAAATGATGCAGATTTTCAACCCCTTTTTGCCACTGCATGATTATATAGCTGATGGCGAGCCCCATGTATTTGAAGATCGCCTATACATTTTCGGTTCACACGATCAAGAAGGAGGAAAGGATTTTTGCCTATTGGATTATGTAGCCTATTCAGCGCCAACAAATGACTTATCAGACTGGAGATATGAAGGAATCATTTACACAAAGCGCAATGATCCGGATGCTACTTCAAAGCGCAATAACCTTTATGCCCCGGATGTGGTGAAGGGCAATGATGGAAAATACTACTTGTATTATTGCCTGGAGGGATTCGAAGGACCTATCAGCGTCGCGGTGTGTGATACACCTGCAGGCCGGTATAAATATTATGGTTATGTGAGAAATCCAGATGGGAGTAAATATACAAGGAAAATTCCGTTTGACCCTGCTGTAATAAACGATGAGGGCACCATCAGACTCTATTACGGGTGGTCCCTGTCAAGTACTAAACCTAAAAATGCATTCCAAGAATATGCTCTTCAAAAAACAGCGGAGATCCTCTTTAAAAAGAGCAAAGAAGAAATTAAAACTGAACCTGGTGGCATTATGGGAGCTTATACAGTGGTGCTTGCGGATGATATGCTGACCGTTACGACCACACCTATTGAAATCATACCCAATAATATCAAGTCACAAGGGACCGGGTTTGAAGGACACGCGTTTTATGAGGGCAGCTCCATTCGGAAAATCAAGGATACCTATTATTTCATCTATTCCTCCATAAGAAATCATGAGCTGTGTTATGCCACAAGCAAGCATCCCGATAAAGATTTTGTGTACAGGGGTACCATCATCAGTAATGGGGATGTAGGCTTTCATGGCCGATCGGAAAAAGAGCGGTTGAACCTGACTGCAACCAATCATGGGAGTATCGAGTGCGTAAACGGCCAATGGTATGTCTTCTACCATCGAAACACGCATGGGGGAAGATGTAGTAGACAGGCTTGTGCCGAACCAATCGAAATCGCGGAAGATGGGAGCATTCGCCAAGTCGAGGTTACCTCCTGCGGATTAAACGGAAAACCGCTTATTTCAGAAGGCATATTTCCGGCAATCATTGCTTGTAATTTAACAAACGGGAAAATGCCTCATTTAATGATAAACAGAACGGTTAAACGAATCCCTCAGATTAGTCATACGGGTGAGGAACGGTATATTGCCAATATTAAAAACGGGACGATGATTGGATACAAATTTTTTAATTTAAAGCAGAAAGGAACCGTGTCGATTTCTGTTCGAGGGAACGCAAGAGGAGTCATGAAAATCAGTAAGGAAATGGACAATCAAACTATTGCGCAAATGGAAGTCACACCGAGCTCTCAGTTCAAATGGATCACGGCACATTACAATACGACACCAGGAAAAAGCGCACTGTATTTTCAATTCTGCGGAAAAGGAAAATTGAGCATGCTGAACGTTGAATTACAATAAATCCAACACAGGTAGGGATCAGAAAATGTTGAAGATCAAAGAAATACGGATCGAGGATTTAAAAGAAGGAATCGTGACAGACAACCCAACGCCTGCCTTTTCTTATATGCTGGAATCAGATGGTCAAGGCGTAACTGTGCAGCAATCACAAATTAAGGTTTTCTTGCAGGAAAATCTGGTCTGGGACAGCGGAGTGCACGTAGAAGGAGAAACGCTTAACATTCGTTATGCTGGCCAGCCTTTGCTTCCTTTCACCGCCTATCGTGTATACGTTTGGGTGAAGGACTCCAAGGATGACATTGCAGAGGGGGAAGCGATCTTTGAGACAGGAAGGCTCGGGGAGAAGTGGAATGCCGATTGGATTACCGACTCAGGCTACTATTTCTTTGTTTTTTCTCCTAAACCAATGGTGTTTCGGAAAACCTTCCAGCTCGCTGGGAACATTAAAAATATAAAACTCTATTCCACTGCATTGGGCGTGTATTCACTGGAACTCAACGGAAAGAGGGTAGAGCGTGATTATTTTTCCCCTGGGTATACCAGTTATCACGAACAAATGCAGTATCAAACCTACGATGTTACCGATTTACTGGAAAAGGAGAACACGCTTATTGCCACGGTTGCTGGTGGTTGGGCAGTTGGCGATTACTCGATGATGCATACGAATAAGATCTATGCGAATAGACAGGCACTGCTGATGGAAATCAGAATGACCTATGTAGACGGCACGGTTCAGGTGATTGGAACGGATTCATCTTGGGAGGTAAGCAATAAAGGAAATTGGCGGTATGCGGATTTTTACAACGGCGAGATTTATGATGCCCGTATCGACATTCATCAGATTCCGTATAAGCAGGCAGATGTCATACAGCCAAAGCATCGTCCAAAACTGATTGCCAATTACGGAAGCCCGGTAAGAAGGCAGGAGAAGCTGGTGCCTGTGAAGCAGTGGAAATGTCAATCAGGCGGTACGATTTATGATTTCGGGCAGAACTTCGCGGGAATTATATCGGCGAAAATCAAGGGAACGTCCGGTCAAAAAATAACATTTAAGCATGCGGAGATTTGCATGAACGGCGACCTGTACACCAAGCCTTTACGCTGGGCAAAGGCACGCGTTGTTTATACTTGTAAGGAAGGCTTGCAGGAGTACACGCCGCGCTTTACTTATATGGGATTCCGCTATGTCAGGGTGGAAGGCATTGCGGAAGATAATCTGGAGTTAAGCGCGTATGCGTTGTACTCGGATATGGAGACGACTGGGGATTTTACATGTTCGAATGAGGATATTAATCGCTTGCAGAAAAATATCGCATGGAGCGGCAAGAGTAATTTTGTCGATATTCCAACCGATTGCCCGCAGCGAGACGAAAGAATGGGGTGGACCGGCGATATTGCGGTGTTCGCAAGCACGGCCTGTTTTAATTTTCGTATGAAACGATTCCTGGATAAATGGCTGCTGGATGTAGTCGCAGAACAAGGGGAAAACGGAGGGATTCCGGATGTCGTCCCTCCTGGCAAATATGGAAAACCAAGAACCACCGCTTGCTGGGCTGATGCCTGTGTGATGGTGCCGTGGGCTTCCTATTTGGCGTATGGGGACAAGGAGCTATTGGCGCGACAATACGATTCGATGAAAAAACATATTCAAGGAGCGTTAATACTGGCCAATAAAGGAAGTGGAGGAGAGGCGCCTGAGCGTTACATCTGGCGAGCCGGTTTTCATTATGGAGACTGGTGTGCTCCCGGTGAGAATAAAAAGCAATGGAAGGAAAAAGCGCCGTGGGTCGCAACGGCATTCCTGGCCAATTCATGCGGGCTGATGTCGAAGATTGCTCATGAGCTTGGTCATGAGACGGATGCTGCCTATTATCGGGAACTGACAGATGCCATCAGCGACGCATACATGAAGGTGCATACGGATGGAAACGGCAAGCTTCATCAGGAGTTCCAGACCGGCTATGTATTGCCCCTTTATTTCGGCATCGGAACAGAGGAAGAAGCGTCCAGGATGGCCAACCGTTTGGCTGGCCTTGTGGAAAAAGCGGATCATCATCTTGAAACCGGATTTTGCGGCACGCCTTATCTCCTGTTCGCCTTATCGGATTATGGACATCTTGATAAAGCCTACAAGCTGTTGCTTCAGGATACCTGTCCTTCCTGGTTGTATGAGGTAAAGGCTGGAGCAACAACCGTATGGGAACGATGGGACGCGGTGCGGCCCGATGGAACGGTCAATCAAAGCAACAATATGGTTTCGTTCAACCACTATGCCTATGGCGCTGTGGGGGATTGGCTGTATCGAAGGGTAGCTGGTATTGAAATGATCAAGCCAGCCTATCGGGAATTCAAGATCCAACCGATGCCGGGAGGGAACCTGACCTGGGCAAAAGCCAGACTGCAAACCTCCTATGGTGAAATCGCCAGTGCCTGGCATATCACAGATAGATTTTTTATAGAAGTGAAAGTGCCTGTGAATACGAGCTGTCGCCTCATTTTGCCGGACGGAACGGAAAGAATGCTTGGCAGCGGGGAGTACAGCTTCTCCTGTGAATGGAAATAAGTTGATACGGATTGGAGAATGGCAATGATACTAGACTTTAATCGAGACTGGACGTTTTGCAAAAAGGGCGAGGTCCCGCGGCACGTGAATCTGCCCCACGATGCCATGCTGACTGAAAAGCGAAGTGCGACTTGTTTGAACGGGGAGAAAACAGGCTATTTCCCAGGCGGCATGTATACCTATGAGAAAGTATTTTCCCTCGACCAGCAGGATATAGGGAAATACATCGCCATTTTTTTTGAAGGGATCTATCAGCACGCCACCGTTTTTTTCAATGAAAAGGAAATGGCCTATCAAGCCTATGGGTATACGGAGTTTACCGTTGACTTATCCGAAGAAGCAAAAGCAGGCGAAAATAAAATAACGGTCGTCGTGGATAACAGCCTGGAGCCTAATTCAAGATGGTATTCCGGCAGCGGCATTTACCGTCCGGTTTTTCTCATCATGAAGGAGAAAAATCACATTACAGACGTTTCCATTCAGACCTTATCCTATGACCCTGCGGTAATTGAAGTGGTTGCACAAGCTGAAGGGGCAGAGGTGGAAATTCTGGATGGAGATAAGCTCGTGGCGAAAGGCCCCCTGGGACAATTTACGCTTCCTCATGCCCAATTATGGAGTGCGGAACACCCTCATTTGTATACGTGCCTAATCCGAACAAACGACGATGAGGTCAGAACGGATTTTGGCATTCGGAAAATAGAATGGAGCGCTCGCACCGGTTTATTAATTAACGGAGTTGAAACACTTCTACGAGGGGGCTGTATTCATCATGACAACGGAATATTGGGAGCATGCGCCTTTTCAGACGCCGAGGAAAGACGGGTTCGCATTTTAAAAAAAGCCGGGTATAACGCCATCCGGGCGGGACACAGTCCGTGTTCCCGAGCGCTTCTGGATGCATGCGACCGACTCGGCATGTACGTCATGGATGAGGCTTTTGACGGATGGTACACGCCAAAGACCCACCATGACTATTCCAGAGATTTCGATCAAGCGTATGCTTCGGATATCGCAGCGATGGTTCGCAAGGATTTGAATCATCCTTCAGTTATTATGTATTCCATTGGCAATGAGGTGACGGAAACGGCAGAGGCAAGAGGAATTCAGCTTACGGAAGAGATGGTGAAACTCATCCGCTCCCTCGATCCTTCGCGCCCCGTAACCTGTGGTATTAATGCGATGCTGAATGTGTTGAGTGCAAAAGGAAGAGGAATCTACAAAGATACTTCGGATTACAAGCCGGAGCCGCTGCCTCCGATTTCGGCGACTAAAAAGCAAAAGGAATCCGGCTCGGCTCTGTTCAATGCGATCATGCAAAAATTAAACTGGCTGACCAATCTAATGGCAGGCAGCAAGGCAGGGGATGCCGCAATCCGGGAAGCTGCTGAAAGGTTGGATATTCTCGGACTTAATTATGGCTCAAGCAGATACGATAAAGACATTGTAAACTATCCGAACCGGATGATGGTAGGAAGTGAAACGCTGGTTTCCGAGCTTCCTTACAACTGGGAACGGGTGAGAAAGTATAAAGCGTTGATCGGTGATTTCGTGTGGGTGGCGTGGGACTATCTGGGGGAAGCGGGGCTTGGCGACTGGACCTATTTCTCTTATCGGGGTTTGATGCTGGCTGCTGGAAGCGGAACGATCGACTTGATCGGCACGATTGGAGCCCAAAGCTATTTCCAGCAGATTATTTGGGGACTGTATCACAAACCCTACATTGGAGTTCGACCCGTAACCCATAGCAAGGAGACCGCCAAACAAAGCAGATGGCGGTTTACCAACGCAATTGACAGTTGGAGCTGGCAGGGATACGAAGGCCGCAGGGCGGTTGTTGAAGTATTCAGTGACGCTTCTTGGATAAAACTGTATCTGAATGGAAAACTGATCGGGAATAAAAAAATTAAGAAATACAAGACAAAGTTTATCGTCAAATATATGCCAGGTGTTTTGGAGGCGGTTGCTTATGACAATAACAAAGAAGAAGTGTCCCGAAGTTTTCTCGAAACCAGTGGCGATGAGACGGTACTGACTGTTTTGCCGGAGAAAAAGAGCTTGTACGCAAACGGACAAGACCTTTGTTTTGTTCCAATTATGCTTACCGATGAAGCGGGGGTATATAAACCCGCCCGTGATGTAAGTATTCAGGTACAGGTAAAGGGTGCTGGCGTATTGCAGGCACTAGGAAGTGCACTATGCAAAACGGATGAAGTTTTTAATCAAAACGTTCATGACACTTACCAGGGGCACGCGCTTGCTGTTATACGAGCAGGGTATCTGCCTGGGAAGATCCGAGTAACGGTATCTGCAAGCGGGATTCCTGCAAAGGACGTTGAAATTGAAGTTTTAAATGTTGTCGGCTGAACGGGATGTTATTGGAATGATCAGCAATGACAGGAGAACTTTATGTTCTCCTCAGATTGTCGAGAAACCCCATGCTTTTTTCAAAGCATGGGGTTTCTTTAGTTGTGCTAACCTTTATTTCTTTTTCTTCTATCACCTCTTTTCTCTTGGGTAACGGCTTTTTTCCGTGAGCTTTCCGATCCTCCTCAATGGCTTCATTTAATTCTTCTATGTATTCACGAGTTTCTGTTTGAACGTTCTTTTTCACAAACTTTCGCTTATTGGCATTC
>NZ_FNPI01000035.1 GCF_900107275.1 Evansella caseinilytica
CTATGACAAAGAAATTGTAGGTTATAAATTCTCTCGGTTCTGTCGAACCGATGAACTTCTTTCAGCCGTAAATGATTCTATTAACTACAGGTTTCTCCAAGGTGTAAAAGATCAAGGATTAGCCATCCGTAGTGATAATGGTTGCCAAATGACAAGTAGACGTTATGTCAAAGCGCTTAAAGATGCTGGGATTAAACAAGAAAGAACAGGATATAACAACCCAGATGGTGATGCATATATTGAGCGTTTCTTCAGAACGCTCAAAGAAGAAACCGTGTGGGTGCAGGAATACAATTCCATTGCTGAAGCAAAGGATGATATTGATCGCTACATCGATTTCTATAATACTGAACGCCCACATTCTGTTCTTGGGTATCTCTCACCTAAAGAATTGAGGGAATCTATAACTTCAAAAGCAGCATAATTGTCTGGACTTTTGGGGTTCATTAAGTTTGATGGAATCATGTAACCGAGCACATTATTTCAGTGAGCGCTGATCACTCTAATCGACTGCTTCTCTGGATGAATGTGCTTTTTTATATTATTTCGCATCTGCTCGATTCGTTTATATTAATATCACTCAACCAAAAACGTATAATTATTTTCATGGATAAGGGAGAGGATGTCCATGTTTAGGCGAATTAATAGAAAGATCGAAAAAGAAGTAAAGCATCTTTTGTGAACAGAAAATCGCCAAGTGTCTTTCATGAACCGATTCCTAAGTGGCTACATGATGAGAATGACGGGAAAGAGCTATAGAGAGGTTAAAGGTAGAAGTAGCCGAGAAAAAGCAGCTAAAAGACCAACGTCATAAATTAGGACCTTGATCAAGAAAATTACCGATTTTTGGGTTTATTTTGTAAGAAGATGCCTATATAATTAATTACGTAAGGTATTCAACCAGAGTCTATGAAACTGGGACAAGGATTTTAGAAAGATGATGGTTATGAGCGCAGAGGGAGTTGTAGTCTGTTAATATTCATGGAGCTTTTGGTTATATATACGTGAGAGAGGATGAACAAAAGGAGTGAGTGATACACATCCAAGAGTTGTTCGAATTATCTTAAGCTGAAGTGAATTTGCCTGATCTGATCATGGATAAGATTTCGGCTCTGTATGAAGCGTTCGAGATCTAAAAAACGCTGTCACTTGCAAAGCATTTAGAAATATATTTCCTTTTAAACATGGAGTAGCTGAACATGGCTGAAACGGAGTGGAGTGCTCTGACGATCCGTGTCTGAATTGGCGAATTCAATCGATGGAACAATAGTAGTTCGAGGTAACCGATTGGGAAGCAGAGCTTAACCAGACAAAAAATCAATTTGCAACCAAGCAGGAAAAAGATAAATTAGTAGCTGTACTGATATATTATTCTTGGGCAGAATAATATACTCGGCATAGGATGCTCTTTGATACCGAAGAGAAGAATCTTGAATACCATAAAGAATGATAGACCTTTTACAAAAAGTCGATAATGGCAACATAGAAAAAATAGCATTGTAGTTCTACTTTTTTGCAATCTTTTTTTATCTGGTAGTTTTTATTTTTATCTCTTTGATGCTTGGTGGATGAATATATGATTGGTTTTGCAGAGGAATAAACCTTTTGGGATGTTAATTTAAATTTTTACTGCATTTGGGACATTTTATTACATAGATCGTTTTATGGAGGGGAGGATTTTTTTGAAGTATCTGCTCAAGTTAAATTTAGTTAGTTTACTTTACGCAGTGATGATCTTCGTTCCAATTCTAATAATAGGTAATTTTTATAGAATAAGCAGAATTACTGGCTGGGATTTGAGCCTAGTAAATATATTAAGTGTTCTTACTATTATCTTATTTTTCATTTTTGGTACTGTATTGCTTGTTTTCATAACAAGAAATTGGTTTAAAAAAAGAAAAGCTAACTTTTGTTCCCTTGTTCTTTGGATACCATATTTTCTTTTATTGTCAAAAATAAATGCAACGTTTTTCCCAATAACCTCTCCAGGAGATTCACCAAATTCTACTGCAGGTTTATTTGTAATAGGAGCACTATTAGTTTTTCCTGTCTATATTTTTATAATAACTACTTTCAGTCAAGGAGAGCCAAACAATTCTTAAACTTACATTTGTAAATCATTTGTTGATTTGTTTGTCACATTCTAATCGCAAAACAAAAAGAATTTTTTAGAAGGAGGTTTTCTCAAGAGTTAAAATAAAAGGTTAATAAATGAATTCATTTATTAGTTTTGTTATTAAAACAATTACTTTTAACAAATGACAACACTATTGTTAGTATAAAGAGTGCGCTAGATTTTATCTCAATTTGCAGTTCCAATTTAATTGTGAATTTTCTTAGAAAATTTCTTAGTATAACAAATTGTTTCTTCATATTTCTTCATTCAAAAAGCGTTAGTGAAATTTGTTTTTAAATAGCTAGAGCATGTTTTTGTAGAACTAAAATATTTTGATAGCTCTACTATGGGAATTGAATATTTTAATTTTAGAATCTAAACAGATTTATACTACATTAGTGATTAAACAATAAATATTCTAAATTTAAGGAGTGGTTGCTTTGAAGAAAGCATTTTTTATTAGTTGTTTTGTTTCCATTTCTTTCTTCTTGTCACTTGGAGTAACTAACGCTGCCTCTAATTTTAGTGAAATTCAAACTACTGAAGAATTACACCAGGAACTAAAAAACCAAAAAATGATTTTGTTGGATGAAAATGGGATGATTGCTTTGCCGGATAACATTGATTCCCTAGGAGCTAAACAAAATTTGATTGATGAATATATCAATATGATAGACCTTACGAATCAACAAATTGAAGATGGTATTATTTCAATGGATCAAGAACTAAATGTAGAGCCTTTTACCGTTGAAGAAGTGGCAGACAAGGTTTATCAGCTTGACCAAAAGCAAAACGAGACATTACAACCTCAAGCTGATTCTTGTATTTCTCTTGTACATTTAGTTGAAAAAAACAGAGATGAATTAGAAGAAGTATTTAGAACGCAGCTAGCTGTTAATCCAACTAGTGCTTACACCTTTGCTGTTGGCTGGTGGGTAGGAAAAGTTATGGAGGGGGGTGCTTGGGATTACAAAATACAACCTGGATATGCTCCCTGGTATAAAACTTTTTGTATGCTACATTACAATGGTGTTGTATTAGAGCACAATAGTAAGTGGCTGGGAAATTACAATTATGGGTATACTGGAGAGTTATTATTTTCTTTATCAGTACTTCATGCAGGTGGAGATGCAATCTCTTATGCTTTAAATTGGAGACCTGATGGCAAAGAAGCTAAGGATGCCATTGAGTGGGGATTTTCTGATGCATATTGGTTTTATTAACTAAAGGCATAGTATATACAAACTTAATGCATTTTTTAAAGTGTAAGTGACAAATAATCCTCATCTATTTTTTGTGGGGATTATTTGCTGCTTACATTGAAGAATATAGCTAGTAAAATTAATAGACTTATTGTCACTCAACACAAAGGGGGATAATCATACTTATGGATAAGCGAAAGGATGTTCGGTATACTATTACTAAGTCATTACATCACGGTAAACAGCATAATCATGTATGGGCTTAGGAAGGAGATGGTTGCATGATTTTTGAATCGAATGCGAGTGACAAAATCACTCCTTATGAAGAATATCCTTATCTCGTGTATGGCCGGGTTTCCACCGAGAAAGATGAACAGGTTTCGTCATTGGAAAATCAAATTGATATATGCAGGAACTGGATTGAGAAAAATCATTTTGAATGGAAGGAACAAGCCATTGTCCTTGATGAAGGGATTACAGGGACATTGCTGCTGGATCGAGCAGCTATGCAGTTAATTTTGCAGAAGTCCAAAAAAAGAGAAATTAAAATGGTTGTTTTTAAATCAATCCATCGCTTGGCAAGAGATATGAAGGATTCCTTGGAAATACGTGAGACACTGCTAGGTCATGGTGTACGGGTTGTGACGATTGAAGAAGGCTATGATAGTCTTTATGAGGGGAAAAATGACATGAAGTTTGAAATGTTCTCCATGTTTGCTGCCCAATACCCCAAAACGATATCGGTCTCTGTTTCCAGTGCCATGGCGTCCAAAGTGAGAAGAGGAGAACACATCGGCCCGATTCCCTTTGGTTACAAATCAGTTGACAAAAAGCTTCAAATAAATGAGAAAGAAGCTCCGACGATTCGGCAGATTTTCAAATGGTACAATCAAGATAACATTGGCTTTAAAACGATTGCAAGATATTTGAATGATGAGATATTAGCTGGGAATGCAAGCATATCCAAGCCAAGAAAGAAACAGCTGTGGCAGATTACATCTGTTCAAAGAATCATTCAAAATCCCACATATGCCGGTATTTTTGTTTACAATCGATATACGAAAGTAAAAATCGAAGGTCGTAAAAAACAAATTCAGAACCCTCAGGAAAAATGGATTATCTATGAAGATCACCACCCGGCGATTATCTCAAAAGAGGAATGGAAAAAAGCCAATAATAAAAACATCCGTAAGTTCAAGACAAGAATAACGCCGTGGAATGAATTTCGCTCTTTATTGAGATGCTCGGAATGCGGCTCTAATATGATCATTATGCAATCGTATAAAAAGAAAAAAGACGGTTCGCGGACCGAATGGAAGTATCTAAAGTGCAGCGCCTTTAGAAGAGGCGGTTACCAGTATTGTGTAAATCACACGCCTATTCTGTATGAAAATTTCAGAGAATTTGTCCTAGCGGAGCTGATTAAAAAAGGCGAATCCATCGCTGTGAAATTCGAAAATAATACGGAAAAAGTTAGGGAGAAAAAAATAGCAGAGCTAAAGAAAAGAATAGCTATCCTGCAAGAAAAAAATCATAGACTGATAGATTTACATATCGAACAGCTCATCACGAAAGAAGAATTTATTGAGAAGCGATCAGAATATGAAGCGGAAATCAATCATTTAAAGAATGACCTGTTTTTAAGCAGTCAGGAAAAACAAAAGGAGATGGATATCAAGAGTATCCGCCAAGCTTTTGAAAAGTTAAACGAGAAGGATCAGGATCTCCATCATGCGTTTAAAACAGTGATCGATTATATTGTCGTTCATCCTGACGGTCAGATAGACTTTTATTACCGTTTTGATGATTAGTTTGCTTTTGGTTCGCTAAAGGTACGCATCATCAATACGATGCAAAAGCTGGGAGTAAAGGGGCGCTCACAGGCTGTCATCGAACTGGTCCGCTTAGGGGAACTGAAGATTTGATGTTGACCGGCTTCATTATGCGTGAAGCCGGTTTTACATGAAGGCTGTTTAATTTCCAAATGCGAGGTCTAACTCCACCGTCTTTAGACGGTATACGCTTTTAGCGCTATACGTTACTGTCCATACTTAAGTTGTGAGGTGAAAAGTATGGACGGATATAAAAGGAATAGTCATGCAGTAAAATTGAAGATTGAGTTTTAGTCAAAATTAAGTTTGCTTTAGCATTTAGGTCTTTGAGAGGACTTCAGTCTTAAGTAACGACTTTAGTCGTCGACATTTTATGTCCAAATCCACCTGCTTTAGCAGGTGGTCGTTTAAATTTTCTTTAAATGTCTTGACAATGGGGTCCACCATTCTCTTCGTGATGGAAAACTCCCGTACTCTCCAAATAAGATTGTCCTTCCTTTATCTGATTCCTTTTATTAACACAACAAACATTTTAATATAAAATAAATTATAAGGAAAAAGATTCCATATGTAGTGTTCCCATTGTCGATCACCAGCAAAAAGAATTACTACTAAAGTTTTATTTTCCAGATACTTCACTCAAATAGAACAATTATCCATTTTGTGTGTTATACTCATGAAGAGTTTTGAATTAATCTTTTTGAGGAGATGTAGAGTGTTTAAGAGAACAGTACTTTTCATGTTGCTAAGTGTGTTATTTTTGTTTTTCACCGATGTTTCCATACTTGCAAAAGAAAAGGAGCCTATATCGCTTAAAGGATATATTCATGGAAGAATCCGATGTGTTTGAGTTTTTGTCTTTAACTATTGAAGAGGAAGCCAACGAAACATTATTATTACCTGTAAATAATAATCGTTTAAGAGGAAAGACGGGTATAAAAGCGGTTATTTTACAAAAGGGCACTGAAAACATTCTATACATAGAAGACGAATTAAAAGACTATCAGCTTTCTCGAGAAATTTTGTCAGCAAAGATTGATATTGAAAAAGAAATTAATAATTTTGGTGATGATATAACGAATGAAGTAAGTAAACTATATGAACAAAAAGAAGCAATTGAAAGAAGGGAGAGTTGGTTCCTGCCATATATTAATAAAGATATGGGAGTTTATTGAACCTTTTTCATTTACTTCACCTGTTGCCGGTGTGCCAACTAGTGCTTTTAAACAGGAAGGGAAACGACTTTATTTATCCCCTCCTACTAGATTTAGGGAAGTACGAGAACCGTCCCGTTGCTTCCCTGCTCCTTTAGAAGTGCGATAATCCTGTTTCTGGAAAAAACCTATGAGTGAAGTGGGGTGGGACAAAAACGGATCGTCGTACATATGATTCTATCTGCAGTAACTAAATACAAGGACTGCACTGTTTATGGTATTCTCTTAAAAAAGATTATTATAAAAAGTATCAGTACTAAATCTTGTATTCTTAACTCTGATTAAATTAAATGATCATCCTTTCCTTATGGTAACTAACAGAAAAGTCAGGACTTTCACGATTACGCCTCATTTTTTATTGATCATTCTCTTAAGACTAACATGTTTGGATTTACTTCGTAGCGACTTCTGAGTGGCTAACAGCGTCAGTTAAGAACCGATTGCAACATACAGGGCAAACGCTTTTGAGTGAAAGGAGCATCATCTTGTGAAGAGCATTCAAAGTCGCCTGTTGATCATGCTTATTATTTTTATCATTTTCCCTTATTTTTTATCAGTGCTTTTGATTTATGGGTATACGAAGAAGAATGTGGAGCAATATGAGCTTGCCAGCAGTCAGGATCAAATGCAAGAGGTGTCTGATCATCTCGAACAATACTTTCATGACATGATCCATCTTCCGTATATTTTGTATCGAAATCCTGATTTATTTCGAATTTCAGAGAATGATAGTGAAAATTCAACTTTTTCAAACCCATTGGTTATGGAAAAAGCCCTGAAAACTTTTTATTTGATGCGAAGAGAAATTCGTCAAGTTCGGTATTATATTGCGAACGAAAAAAACTCGTTTTCAATTTATAATGCGATGATAAGTGCCCGTAAGCATCAACCGGATTTAATGAATTCTTTTCAGGCTCTCGTAAACGCTGACCAAAAGTTTGTGATTGAGCCGCCGCATCAAATTGAGAATTATACCGATGCCGCGATCATTCCCCAGTCCGACAATACGATGGTTTTGACGATTCATCATAAAATCATTGATGTCCTGTCAAACGAACTTCTTGGCATCCTCACGATTGATATTGATATGGATGAATATATCCGCATAAGCGACAGTCTCACTCAGGGCGGAGATGAATTGGTATTTTTAATTGATGATGGTGGTTTTATCATCTATGCAAAGGATCAAGACTTGATTGGAAAACCGATACCTGCCAATTTACAGTCGGAGATCGAACAGGAGGAAATTTATTCTGATGATGGGGATATTATTTTGTCCAGAACGTTGTCGGGTCCGTTAGAACAATGGAAATTAGTTAAGATCACCCCGAGCGAGGTCCTATTCTATGAGGTGAGGCAAACCGCCCATACCAATATTATCGTCGGTGTGGGAGTGGTATGTTTGGGTTTATTAATGGTTGTCATTATTTCTTACAAGACTACTCAACCGATCAAACTCCTTAGCAGGAAAGTACGGAAAATTGAGGGCGAGAATATGGACATGGACGTGCTATTTGATGATCAGCGCGAAGACGAAATCGGCCATCTGGAAAAGCATATAAAGGGGATGATGGACCGGATTAATCTTCACATTGAACGTGAATATAAACTGGAGATTGAGAATAGGAAAAACCAGTTCAAAGCTCTAAAGTCTCAGGTGAATCCGCACTTCTTATATAATTCACTTCAATCCATTGGTGCGGTTGCTCTCAGGTCCAATTCTCCGGATGTGTATAAATATGTGACGTCCCTCTCTAAAATGATGCGATACTCGATTCGTGCCGATCAATGGGTGTCGGTTCAAAATGAAGTGGATTATATCAAAGCTTATTTGGAACTTCAAATGGAACGTTTTCGAACCGGTTTAAGCTACTCTATTGATATACCCGAGACGATTCTTGATAGGATCGTTCCAAGTATGATTCTACAGCCGCTCGTTGAAAATTTCTTTAAACACTGTTATGACGCGGGGGTTTATGAAGCTTGTTTGCGTATTTATGGAGAAATACGAGAAGAACATTTATATCTGGTTGTAGAAAATGGTGGACCAAGTTTAACGGATGAAGAGCTAACGATACTAAGGGAAAAAATCTATACACCGAGTGATGAAGGCACCGATTCACACGAGCATATCGGTCTGAAAAATATTCATGACCGATTAGTTTTAAATTATGGATCGGGAGCAGGAATTGAACTAGATACGAAGGGTGGACAAGGGTTTTCCGTAAGGCTTACGATTCCAATACTTTCAAAGGAGGATGACATACATGAAAGCTCTGTTGGTGGACGATGAATTTAATGTACGGGACGTTATTCGTGCTTTGGGGCATTGGCAAACATACGGGATTACGACTGTTTTGGAAGCAAACAATGGCAAAGAGGCAAAAAGGTTGATTGAACGGGAATCCCCGGAAATCATTTTTACAGACGTGAAAATGCCCGAAATGAGCGGGATTGAATTAATAGAGTGGTTAGATGCCATCTCTTATCCGGGTAAAGTGATTTTGGTCACGGTGTGTGATGACTATTCGTTCATGCGTAAAGCGATTCAGTACAGCAGCTTTGATTACTTGTTGAAACCGATTGAAGCTGAAGCGCTAAATAAAGTTTTGCAAGCAGCTGTTAATGCTTGGGAAAACGAAGAGGAGGAACGTCATAACAAAGAGTCGGGCATCTATGAAGAGGTCAAAAGTCTGCGTATGAACCGGGTAGTGACGGCAGCTTGTAACCGCGAGCCTTTTGACGCTTGTCAAATTGCCGCATGCCTTCCGCAAGCGGATGGGTACGACCTTGCTTTACTTTCTTTTTACCAAATGCACGATTCCGATTCTTATATTCAGTTGTTGGCTAAGGAGCTTTGTGATCGGAAGTGGGGTCATGCATTTGCGTTTTTGAACGACCATCGTCTCTGTGTGGTTATGACTGTACAGGGCAAGTGGTTAGCGGTAGAAGAATGGATTAGTCATCACTTTAATATCCCCATTCGTCTTGTTAGCGTTCCATTGACATCTTTGGAAGAACTGCCTGAGTCTTTTCAATCTGCGCAACGAGAAATGGCCGATCAAAACTTTAGATCTATACACCGATTGACCAATGTGGATGATGCTATGCGCATGCATGACATTATCGCTTATGTTGAGAAGTATTATACAGAAGAGTTGAGTTTGGAAAGGATTTCCAACAAGTTTTTCCTGAGTCGCGAACATATCTCAAGAAAATTTAAACAAGAAAAAGGAGTGACCCTGTCAGAATACGTCACTCAACTAAGAATTGAACAAGCGAAGCAGTGGTTAATTCAAACGGACGAAAAGGTGTACTCGATTTCAATAAAGCTTGGATATCAGGATGGGAGCTTCTTTTCAAAGCTATTCAAAAAAATGGTTGGGATGACGCCGATCGAGTACCGGAATCTAAAAAAAAGTAGCAAAGCAGAAAAGCTTAAAATCTATCCGTTTTCGTCTCTTAGAACAAGAAGTATTCATAAATAGGTAAATGTATTGAGGGGGAAACAATGACAAAAAAGAGTGTGCAAATGTTTATGGTCGGTCAGCTACTCCTAACACTTTTCGCTTGTGGGGTTGACGATGAAATAGTGAATTCAGAACCGATCAGTGAAGAACAGAGGATCACATTGGAAGTGCGAAATCCAAAAGTAGAAATATCGACGGAGTTCGAACAAATGGTCCTCGCTTATGAAAAGGAAAATCCAAACGTAGATATTCAGATTCATACAGTAGGCGGGGCTGAGGATGACCTATCTGACCTAAAAGCACAGATGGCTGCAGGCGAAGCTCCTGATATTTTCACAAATCCTGGTTACGAACATGGAAAACAGTGGAATAAGTATTTAGAAGATCTTTCGGACCAACCGTGGGTTGAACATGCATATGAATATACGTTAACCCCAATGAAATTTAATGAAAAAATATACGGAATGCCGTTTAATCTCGAGGGATTCGGATTTATTTATAATAAGGATTTATTTCAAAAGGCCGGCGTAGATACGGTGCCGAAAACACTATCTGAATTAATAGCAGCGGCTGAAAAGTTGCAAAACGCAGGGATTACTCCTTTTGCAACCGGATATTATGAAGGGTGGAAGTTAGGTGACCACCTATTAATTATTGCGTTTGCACAACAAGAAGATCCAGAGGCTTTTATAAAAGGATTAAATGCAGGTACGGAAAAAATCGAGAGCAATCAAATGTTCAAAGATGTTATCAAGTTGCTCGATTTAACCCTAAAACACGGAAACGAACAACCTCTTGAAACGGATTACAACATGGAAGTTCGTTTATTTGCAAATGGAGAAGCAGCGATGATTCAACAAGGTAACTGGGTTCAGCCGGTGTTGGATCGCTTGTCTCCAAATATGAATATTGGAATGCTGCCAATCCCGATTAATGATGATCCTAAAAACGATGCCTTAGTGGTCGGTGTACCTAATTATTGGGTGGTGAATAAACAATCGTCCCCTGAGAAGAAGGAAGAAGCAAAGAAATTTTTAAATTGGATGGTTTCTTCTGAACAAGGACAACAATTTTTAACAGAACAATTCAAATTTATTCCGGCATATAAAAATGATGAGACAAACGATTTAGGACCGCTCGCAGACGATATTATTCGTTACGTCCAAGATGAGAAGACGTTATCTGCTAACTGGTTTCATTTTCCTGCAGGAGTAAGAGTTGAATTCAGCTCTGCCATGCAACTATATGTAGGAAAACAGTTGGACCACGAGCAATTACTGCAAGAGCTTCAGAAGTCCTGGGAGAAAGCTTCAAGCAGATAAATCCCTTTCTTCCATGGATAGAGGTTTACATTCAGAAGGATGATTCATTGCTTCTTTTACTAAACATTTTTGTAGGCTTTTTTAGAAGGCACAACTAATGTACTTGATTAGTTGTGCCTTCTTCATTTGCTTTCGATGTGGTTTCCTACTAAACAGTTTTTCCGATTCAATTGGATCCAAACATTAAAAACACCAATGTTATATAGATATCTATAAACCAACATGTCGAATTTACGATATCAATTTAAGACAAAATTCCAATCAATCTAAGCCATATCAACAGAATTCGGCCTGACCTATAATAATACTTGTAATTGAAACACGTTGGAATGGTGCTAGTTTTCTAGTGAACATTCAACATTTATCCACCAAAACCATTTTAAGGAGGAAGAAGATGAAGATTAACAGACTTGTTAAGAAAGCAACCGTAGTAACGCTAAGTGTAGCCATTTTAGTAGGAGGCGGGGCATCATCAACTTTTGCAAACCAAAAAGATTCATTGGATCACAATGAGGCTTATGGAATTTCTCATATCACTCGTTCGGACATGCACAATATGATTAGACAACATGGTGATCCAAGATATACAGTGCCAGAATTCGATGCATCGACAATCGTAAATATTCCTTCAGCCCAAAAGTATGATGAGAATGGCAATCTAATGGATATTGACGTATGGGATACTTGGCCGCTCCAAACCGGTGATGGAACAGTTGCAAAATATAACGGATTCCATATCGTTTTCGGGTTAGCGGGAGATCCTAATAGAGGAAGTGACACGTTTGTATACATGTTCTATAAAAAGGTTGGCGAAGAATCCATTGATAGCTGGAAAAATGCCGGTAGAGTGTTTACAGATAGTGATAAATACGTTCCAAATGATCCGATTTTAAACGATCAAGCAGAAGAATGGTCAGGCTCTGCTGCCTTAACAGATGATGGAGAAGTTCGCCTATTTTACACAAATCGCCATGGATGGGATGGTGAGAGATTCTTTGGTAAACAAACACTAACAACAGCTCAAGTGAATATTTCTCAACCAGATGCTGATACACTGAAAATTGAAGGTGTTGAAGATTTTAAATCGATCTTCGATGGTGGAGATGGTAAAGTTTATCAAAATATTGATCAAGCTTTCAGTGATGGGAACTTCATGAATAACCATACATTAAGAGATCCTAAATATATCGAAGATAACGGACGCAAGTACCTTGTATTTGAAGCAAATACAGGAACAGAATATGGTTATGAAGGGGAAGAGTCCCTATATAATCGAGCTTATTATGGCGGAAGTACTAATTTCTTTAGAGCTGAAAAGGAAAGACTGTTAAATAGCCCTAAAAAAGAACTAGCAACTTTAGCGAATGGTGCGCTAGGGATTATTGAAATCAATGATGATTATACGTTGAAGAATGTCATGAAACCATTGGTTGCCTCTAATACAGTAACGGATGAAATTGAGCGCCCCAACATCTTTCAAAAGGATGGAAAATGGTACTTATTTACAAGTGCAAGAGGATCTAAAATGACCATTGATGGTATTGAAGATGAAGACATTTACTTATTAGGTTACATGTCAGATTCCTTAACTGGTCCATACAAGCCGTTAAATAAAACAGGAATTGTATTACACCATGATCTTGATCCTTATGATATTACTTGGACTTACGCTCATTATGCAATCCCACAAGAGGGCAGTGATAATGTAGTTGTAACAAGTTACATGACAAATAGAGGATACTTCGAGGAATATCGTTCTACGTTTGCGCCAAGTTTTCTACTTAACATCAAAGGACCAAAAACATCTGTTGTAGAAGATGGTATACTTGAACAAGGACAAATAACGATTAGCGAATAATTAAAATTAACAAATATTATGAAAAAAGAAAATGTCAATGTTCATTGGCATTTTCTTTCATTATATTTTTGGAAGCGGTGAATGGAAGTGGATAAACGAGAATCAAATAAGAAAGGAAATAAGCCATTGTTTTTTTTTATGATGATCTTCCTTATTGTAATGACCGTTGCATTACTGACTTATTTATTCTTTAAGTCAAGGGAATCAACAGAGGTCCATGAAGAACCATCGTACCGAGCAAACTACCATTTTACGGCGCCTGACAAATGGAAAAATGATCCACAGAGACCCATCTATTTCGATGGCAAGTATCATTACTATTACCTCTATAACGGTGACTATCCAAATGGAAATGGGACTGAATGGCGACTTGCCACATCAGAGGATCTAGTGAACTGGAATGATGAAGGAATAGCCATTCTGAAATATACAAACGAAAATGGTGATCCGTGGTCAGGTTCAGTCGTTGTTGACGAACATAATACAGCAGAGTTTGGAGAAGGCGCTCTCGTTGCGATTGTGACACAACCTTCTATGGATGGTGGCAAGCAGGAACAATTTTTATGGTACAGTAACGACAACGGAGAAACGTTTACATCCTATAGTGACGATCCGATAATGCCAAATCCGGGTATAGAAGATTTTAGAGATCCAAAAATCATTTGGGACGACAGAAGCCATAAATGGGTTATGGTCATGGCGGAAGGAACGAAAATAGGCTTTTATGAGTCTCATAACTTGAAAGATTGGCATTATTTAAGCAGTTTCGTTACGGAAGATATCGGACTTGTAGAGTGTCCTGATCTTTATTTAATGAGAGCAAATAATGGGTCATTAAAATGGGTGCTAGGTATTAGCGCAAATGGTAAATCGGTAGGTAAGCCAAATACTTACGCCTACTGGACTGGATTCTTTGATGGAAAGGAATTCTTCCAAGATCACGATGAACCTAGGTGGTTAGATTATGGATTTGATTGGTATGCTGGAGTAACGTTTGAGGATGGAGACGAAAGAGAAAAATACAACAAGCGTTATGCCTTTGCGTGGATGAATAACTGGGATTATGTTCATAATACACCAACCCTGCAAGAAGGTTTTAATGGAATGGATTCGATTGTTCGTGAAATGACATTAAAACATGAAGTCGACGATCATTATCATCTAGCCTCACAACCAATTAAAGCATTAAATGAGTTAACCAATTTAACAGATACCTACGAACAAATTGAAGTGAATGGCTCTAAAACGCTGGATGTAACCGGAGATGAATACCATTTAGAGCTGGATATCTCTTGGTCTGAGCTTCAAAATGTAGGTTTAAGGCTTCGAGAATCAGCGGATAAAGAACGCCACGTTGACGTTGGTATTTTTGTAGAAGGACCATATTCTTATGTCAATCGAGCTTTTATCGACCAACCTGACGACAGTAACCAATATGTAGAAAGTAAAGCGCCATTTGATACTAGTAAACAGCAAGTGCAGTTAAAGATCCTTGTAGATAAAACAAGTATTGAAGTTTTTGTAGATGATGGACAGTTCACCCATTCAAATTTAATCTTTCCGAGAGCAGATGATCAAGGAATCACCCTTTTCACTGAAGGTGGCACAGCGATTTTTAAAAATATAAAGATTCATCATTTTGAATAAAAGGGAAATGATTTTTACCAAAGAATATTCTTACATTTATGGTTCCAGGATAACGCATACCAGATTAAAGTGGTGCGTTATTTGTGAAAATGGAGATAGGGATCTACGGTGGTGTGAGAATTGCGCCTTGAAAGTTCAAGGAATACATGCGACTTGAAATAGTCGTCTAGACCAACGTCATTAAATTAGGACCTTGATCAAGAAAATTACCGATTTTTGGGTTTGTTTTGTAAGAAGATACCTATATAATTAATTACGTAAGGTATTCAACCAGAGTCTATGAAACTGGGACAAGGACCTTAGAAAGATGATGGTTATGAGCGCAGAGGGAGTTGTAGTCTGTTAATATTCATGGAGCTTTTGGTTGGGTGGCACCAATTATTCGTGAGAGAGGATGAACAAAAGGAGTGAGTGATACACATCCAAGAGTTGTTCGAATTATCTTAAGCTGAAGTGAATTTGTCTGATCTGATCATGGATAAGATTTCGACTCTGTATGAAGCGTTCGAGCTCTAAAAAACGCCGTCACTTGCAAGCATTTAAAAATATAATTCCTTCTAAACATGGAGTAGCTGTACTGATATATATTATTCTTGGGCAGAATAATATACTCGGCATAGAATGCTCTTTGATACCGAAGAGAAGAATCTTGAATACCATAAAGAATGATAGATCTTTTACAAAAAGTCGATAATGGCAACATAGAAAAAATAGTACTGTAATTCTACTTTTTCGCAAACTTTTTTTATCTGGTAGTTTTTATTTTTATCTCTTTGATGCTTGGTGGATGAATATATGATTGGTTTTGCAGAGGAATAAACCTTTTGGGATGTTAATTTAAATTTTTACTGCATTTGGGACATTTTATTACATAGATCGTTTTATGGAGGGGAGGATTTTTTTGAAGTATCTGCTCAAGTTAAATTTAGTTAGTTTATACTGCCCCCATAAAAGACCAGACAACCCATAAGTTATAATAGAAACAAGAAAGGGGTTGTCTTTTATGGCAAGACGAAAATGGTCAGGAGAAGAAAAAATGAATATTGTGTTGGAGGGTATGGCACCAGGAGCCAATATCTCTGAAGTCTG
>NZ_FNPI01000010.1 GCF_900107275.1 Evansella caseinilytica
AACAGTGGCTCTCAACCCCGCATTTACTGGCTCAATTGTCCGCAATCGGTGGCTCAAAACTTTACACAGCTGGCTTATTCTCTTCGCAATATTCAGTGACTACAAAAATAATGTTACAAGATTATTTCAAAACATTAAATCTACAAATTCCAACAAAAATCCTATTGAAATTAGAGAAATAAAACTCGATACTAGTAAAGTAATTAAATTTTTATAATACATAAGGAGGTGAAGATGATTGAGAGGAAGAAGAATCCTTTTTCTAGTTTTATTAATTATTTCTCTCATTTTTAATGCCCAAGGTACACTTGCAGAGGAAGAGAATCTGGATCATAGCCCCTATGAAACAGCAGAGTATTCAGAAAATGACACTGAAGTGGAGCAATTTGACGACAATCCGAAAGATGGAATAACAAATGAGTCCTTTGATGAAAATCAAGCTGAGGAATCGGTGGATCAAAATGTTGAAGTTTCTTCAGAAGAAGAGATACTTGAAGTACAAAGCTATGTCTATGGCCAATCTATAACTCTTCAAAAAGGGATCAGTGATTCGAGAGTTATTCAATTAAAAATAGACTTAAGCAAGTTAGGCTTTCATGTGTCTGACAATCCGAACGAAAATTTCGGACCAGCAACGGAACAGGCTGTCAGAGATTTTCAAAGCTACTATGGACTTACAAGTAATGGCATTGCTGATGAAGTAACACTTGCCAAAATTGAAGAGATTTTAGTATCCCCACTCCAAAACGGAGGCAGGCATGAAGACGTGATAGCGTTAAAGGAAAACTTGTCTCGCCTCGGTTTCCATGTATCGGACAATCCGAATACTGCTTACGGTCCAACGACGACAACTCGGGTGAAGGAATTCCAGAAATATTATGGATTAGTGGTCAACGGCATTGGTGATGAAGTAACACTTGCTAAAATCGAAGAGATATTAGCATCGCCGCTCCAAAACGGAGGCAGGCATGAAGACGCGATAGCGTTAAAGGAAAACCTTTCTCGCCTCGGTTTCCATGTATCGGACAATCCGAATGCTGTTTATGGTCCAACGACGACAACTCGGGTGAAGGAATTCCAGAAATATTATGGATTAGTGGTCAACGGCATTGGTGATGAAGTAACTCTTGCTAAAATTGAAGAGATTTTAGCATCTCCGTTACAAAACGGAGGCAGGCACGAAGACGTGATTACGTTGAAGGAAAATTTATCTCGTCTTGGTTTCCATGTATCGGACAATCCGAATACTGCTTACGGTCCAACGACGGAAAGAAAAGTCAGAGAGTTTCAATTATTTTATGGCTTGCGTAATAACGGTATTGCCGATGGGATTACCTTGGCGAAGATAGAGGAGCTTATCAATTCTCCTATGTCTCGCGGAGATTATCGTCAGGACGTTGTAGATTTAAAAAATAAGCTGGCTCAATTAGGATTTGTCGTTTCAGTAACCCCAACACCGCAATTTGGTCCGGCAACGGAACAAGCAGTTAAAGATTTTCAAAGGTACTATGGACTAACAAGCAATGGTATTGCTGGTGATACAACTCTTAATAAAATTGACGAGATATTGTCTACTCCTTTTCAAAATGGTGGTAGTCACAACGATGTGATTACATTAAAAGAAAATTTATCTCGCCTTGGTTTTCATGTATCTAACAGTCCGAACACTGCTTATGGTCCGACGACGACAACTCGAGTGAAGGAATTCCAGAAATATTACGGACTAGTGGTCAACGGTATTGCCGATGAACCTACTCTGGCAAAAATTAAAGAGCTGTTAAATTGGCCGTACCGGAACGGACAAAGCAGTCCAGAAGTCATTCAGATCAAAAAAAATCTAGCCTTGGTAGGGTATCATGTGTCAAATAATCCGAATGAAAACTATGGACCTGCAACGGAGCAGGCAGTTCGAGACTTTCAAAGGGATTATGGACTCAGGGTGAACGGGATTTATGATAATCCAACTAATGAAAAACTTATTGCGTTAATTAACGAAATGGATACAGCCAAATTCGGTAAAGTTACTGCATCAGTATTAAACATTCGTAGTCAATCTAACACAAACAGTACTATTTTGGGAAATATCAGTCAAAATACTATTGTGGAAATTCTAAGCACGGAAAGTAACGGCTGGTATCGTGTAAAAGTGAATGGTATTACCGGATATGTTTCTGGATCCTATATTAAATTGGTTACTGATCCACTAGCTGGGAAGATCATTGTCCTTGACCCGGGCCATGGAGGTAGTGATCCAGGAGCATCAGCCAATGGATTAGTAGAAAAAGTTGTTGTATTGGACATCTCTTTACGGGCTAAAAAATTACTTGAAGAAGCGGGAGCAACTGTCATAATGACAAGAACTACCGATGTTTACTTAACTCTGGCTCAAAGATCGTCAATTGGCAATTCGTCAAATGCCCATGCATTTCTCAGTGTCCATGCTAATGCCTTTAACGGATCGGCAAATGGAACGGAAACTTATTGGTATAATACGTATCAATCAAGCAATAGCCAAAAGTTAGCTAGTGCTATACAAACTGCTACACTATCAAAATTAGGTCTTTATGATAGAGGTGTAAAACTAGGAAATTTCCATGTTATCAGAGAAACACGCATTCCAAGTGCATTATTGGAAGTTGGTTTCTTAGATCATTCCGGTGATGCTGCTGCGTTAAGCAAAAGTAGCTCTCGAGATCGCACAGCAGAAGCCATCCGTGATGGTTTTATCGACTACTTTAATTGATTTTTATAAAGAAGACTACTCAAAAGAAGTCATGGAGTTCGACTCTTTTGGGTAGTCCATTTTTTATTCAAAATCGCCAATTAGTTATATATGAATTTCGTGCATACGTATCTACAACTATACTATTTATTGTATTGATAGATAATTACCGTTAAGCAGATGATAATAAATGTTGAAATTTTAAATCGTGGTTCAAAAAAGAGGGGATAACAGCCCCGAAAGAGGGTCGATGCGCACCAGGAGCGTAAACGGCAACGTGAGCATCGCAGTGACAGCGAAATCAAGAGATTCGTGGGCTCTGTTTCCCGGATTTTTTGCATTTTCTCTTTAAGAATCATATTTGCTCGTGTCAAAGAAAAATATTGAAAAAGACTCCACAAAGGGGAAGCGAGATAAGTTTTTATGAAATGAGCTTTACCATTACCCATGCAAGTAAAAAAAGCAATCATCCCTGCTGCAAGTCTTGTTACAAGGTTTCTGCCAGTAACGAAGGCGCATCAAAAAGAAATGTTGCCGAATGTAGCTAAACCGACGATGCAGTATATTATCGAAGAGGCAATTGCATCTAGAATTGTAGAGATTATCGTTGTTATTGGGAGGAGGAAGCGGGCAATTGAGGATCATTTTGACAAATCGTTTGAACTGGAAGAAACATTGGAATAAAACGAACTGCTGCAAGAAGTGCAGGCAATATCAAGCATGGGGAATATTTATTATATTCTTCAGAAGGAAGCAAACGGCTTGGGACATGCAATAGAGTGTGACCGCCAGTTTATTGGTCATGAGCCATTTGCCGTTTTTTTAGATGATGATATTGTTCAGTTGGAAACACCATGCTTAAAGCAGTTCATCAATGGTTTCAAAAAGTATAATTCTTCGTTAGTAGGTGTGCATAAAGTGCCTGACGAAGCTGTGTCGAAATATGGTATCGTCGCCCCTAAGGGAATGAAGTTGGGAAAAAATGTAATTGAAGCCGATTCAATTGTGGATAAGCCGTCGTTTGACGAGGCGCCTTCCAATTATGCGATTATAGGCCACAAATCTTCGATATTTTAGAAGAGATCCCTACCCGGAAATGAAATTCAACTCACAGATGCAATCAAAGTATTGAATCAATCTCAGGCTGTTTTAGCATATAATTTTTCCGGGAAGCGTTATGATGGTTGGCGACAAATTCGGATTTATCAAAGCAACGATTGATTTTCCCTACAAAGAAATGATTTGTCCATTGATGTTACACAGTATATTAAAAGAAGTTTTTGGAATGAGTAATTAAGAAACGTGGTCGTGTTAAAGTAATTTTTATTATAAGCATACGGACACACTCAGTACTTATCCATTCCGACAGTATTCTAGCAACCGACTAATTTTTTTTGCCCTTCGCTATTTGGGGTGAGAATAGCGAAAAAATTATAGAAACATAGTCGATTTGACATGAAGCCTCTGCGGGCAAGACACACTAGCCAAGCCATCAGTATCATGGGATATTTGCTTACGCTATTCATGCTATCATGCCCACCACTCCATATAGAATCTCCAAGTCTATTCTTCCTTTCCGCATGAATTAGCGAGGAAGCTTATTTGAGGCAAGCCATATCAAACCGCAATTCTCCATTTCTATATGACAAGATGGAGAATTGTGGTTTTTTGCAAAAAAAATCTTCCATTGTGATAAAGATAGTTTTCTTTCTACAAAAAATTTAGTATAGTTATTAAGTGTTGTAATGTTATACAGTAAGGCTTTTTAAAAAGGCAATGGTTATGTTCGATGCACCAGCTGCGAGATCCCCACTCACAACTGGTCTGAAAAAGAATGCATCGGCTTCACTCATTGCATCGTGTTTGTTCAAAAAGATAAAAGGCGATCTCTTTGAACAAACACTGCAAAATGCGAGTAACGATGATTTCAGGGAAGCAACCTTAGAGACGACACGATGCAGACAGGTAACGGTCCGTTGTTTTACTGAAAAGGAGAGGTTGTTAAATGCCTAATATTAGTGAATGGAGAAGCCACAAATTTATCATCATTTTAGTGGATCTTCTGTGTGTGCTGGGAGCTTACATCGGAGCATTTTATGTCAGATACAGCGGCTTTCCCCAAAAAAACTGGGATGATTTTATCGTCCTGCTGCCGTGGATTTTGTTAATCGGTTTGTTTTTCATTTCCGTTTATGAATTATATGCCTTAGATAGAAGAAATACGCTTTGGGACATCGTGGTAAGAATCGTTGTTGCGGTGACCTTCATGTCTTTTTTGACAATGGCCGGCTCGTATTTATTCCGGGCTTTTGCCATGCCGCGCTCGGTTATTGTAATCGCAACGGTATTTATGGTGATCCTTCTGATCCTCTGGAAGCTTTTGTACATGAAACTGACGCGACGGAATGTGATGGGTAAAGTGCTGATGATCGGCGACGACGAGAATACACAGCGCATCATTGCCAAGATCAAACATCCAATGTTAAAAGGTACTACCGTCAAGCATATTCAGCCGAATACACCGATGGAAAAAATCAATCAGCATCTCCGGCATGCCGATTATGTTATCCTGTGCACAAATATCAGCAAGGAAAAAAAATCGCAGATTATCTATCATGCCATGGAATGCAACAAAAACGTCTACGTTATTCCGACGTTGTTCGAATTGTTGCTGCAGCGAGCCAATGTTGCCCCGCTGGATGACACAATGGTAATGTCTGTGAAGCCGTTCGGGCTGACATGGGATCAAACGTTAATAAAACGAGTTTTTGACGTGGTAGTTTCAGGAGCGATGTTAATCGTGATTTCCCCGTTGCTGCTGATCGTCTCCATCGTCATCAAACTGGAAGATCCGAAGGGAAGCATCATCTATAAACAGGAACGATACGGGAAAAATAATAAACCGTTTACGATTTTTAAATTCCGTTCGATGATTGAAGGTGCCGAAAAAAATACCGGTCCTGTTCTGGCAACGGAAGACGATGACCGCATAACAAAAATTGGCAAGTTCATCCGTGCGACTAGGCTTGATGAGCTGCCGCAATTATTTAATGTTTTGAAAGGCGATATGTCGCTGGTAGGCCCAAGACCTGAGCGGGGGTTTTTTATCAAGCAATTGTCCAAAGAGTACTATCACTACGGATACCGCAATACCGTGCAGCCGGGCATTACCGGCTATGCGCAAATAATGGGAAAATACACGACAGAGGTAGAGGACAAGTTGCGGTTTGATTTATACTATATCCGGAACTACAGCTTTCTGCTTGATATTATCATTCTATTAAAAACATTTATTGTATTGTTTGATAAAACAAAGGCAGAAGGAACCGCGTCAAAAAAAAACACAAAGAAAATGACAGTAGAGAATAAACCGGAAAATACGATAGAAATCTAAGCGAATTTTGTCCTGGCCTTGCTTTGGAGGAGATTCAAAAGCACGGAAAAAATGCCATCCTTTATCGTACCGTGAACAATGAACTCGTGAATGCGGCTCATCCCTTATCAAAGTCAACGCAGTGTCAGGGGTGCAGGGAAAGGAAAGAGCATTTTGCCGTTAAAATGGAGATTTATGTAACGTGAACATCGTTATTCCCAACAAAAAAACCTTTTACAGTTCCTTTCTTGGAACCTGTAAAAGGTTTTTTATCATCGTATCGTTGCTTGTTTCGGTTGCCGTTATTGCGCCGCTTGCTCTCGTACACTCTTGCTGCTGATAAATGATGAGTGAGTATGTCTGGTGCTGTCAGAAAGTTAGCCGAACGTCATCGTTTTTGACCCGGTTTTGTCTTTTCTTTTTGAAGATGATGGTCTAATTATTGTAACTTGCAGCTTCTTCTATATTTTCTGTACCAATCTGCGGTGCAACTTCCATAGCATCTTTCATACCCAAGTGAACTTGTAAAATTTCCGATATTTCTCTGACAGACTCTTCATTAAGTTGATGATACGAAATGCTATTTTCAATGAAATTGTCGCCGTTTTCGAAGCTGAGGGATTCAACATTGTTCAGATCGTCGATGTACGTGTACATTCCAAGTATATTGTTAAACGTGATGTTTGTGTTTAAATTGTTTCCGAGAGCGTCCATCAGCGAGCCAAATTTCGTAATCGAGCTCAAGCTCGCCGCTTTGTTAATGACGGCTTCAATAACTTCTTTTTGGCGTTCGCCGCGACCGAGATCCCCGAGAGGGTCCTGCTTTCTCATTCTCACGTATGCCAGGGCTTCGGCGCCGTTTACCGTTTGTCTTCCTTCTTCCAAAATGATCGTCCCGTAAGTTGCGTTGTCTTTCTCTGTAAACCCTTGCGTGACATCGACCTCAACGCCGCCTAGTTCATCAATAATCTCCATAAAGGCAGTAAAGTTCAGCGTGACAAAATAGTCTACCGGTATATTCAGTAAGTTTTCCACTGTGTCAATCGTCATATCAACGCCGCCAAAAGCGTGGGCATGGTTGATTTTGTCGTATGTGCCCCTGCCAACAATCTCCACATAAGAATCCCTTGGAATATTGAGCATTTTTATTGAGCCTTCCTTAGGATTAAAGGTTGCCAGCAGCATCGCATCTGTCCGGCCAGTAAGATCTTCTTCCCGGCTGTCGATGCCTAGAAACAGGATCGATATCGGATCATTGATTGGACTTACCGCCTCGTTTCTTAATTCTGAGCGGTCGCCCCGCTCAAGCTCCTGCTGTGCGCTCGAGGTAATATTAGCCAGCTTTAATCCCATATAGGCTAATGTGCCGCCAGCAATGATAAACAAACCAACAAGAGTGATTAACGTTATCTTCAACCCACGTTTTAGCGACGACCGTTTTTTGGTTCGCTTTTTATTCGTTCTTAATTGTGTCAAGGTGAGACACTCCTCTTTGTAGAATTTATCGTATCTAATTAATTTGACGAAAAAAGTAAGAAAGAAGATTCATCTTTCCCATTTAACCATTTTCATATTTTACAGCAAAATGAGATATTAGTAAATATGAAGATTGCTATATATACAAGCTCTCGCGGCATCATCAAGGCTGAAGCGCCAAACACCGGGATAAACAGGGATTTAATAATATTGTGGAAAAAACAGGAGCAGTGGGGAAAGTGAACGAATAAAAGGGATTCTTCACCTGCTTGCTGGAAAGAATCCCGAGGCCATTTATTCACAGATATCATATTAACTGTCTTTGCAGCTTGCTGACAATGACTTCAATCTCACGTAGTTGCGGATCATTTGCAGTGTTGAATGCTTCAAGCTCCTGCTTAAGGAGGTGGACTTTCTTTTCAAGCTCCTCATAAATTGTCGATTTCATCTCTTCTTCAATGCTGGAGGCGATTTCCAGTCGCAATTGGTATTTCGTTAACTTCTTCACAATAATGGCTTTCCGCTTTAAAATTTCCTGCCGCCGGGATTCCAGTTCATTTTTCCAAGAAATGAATTCTTCTTTCCTTTCCTTGTTCATTAAATAACCTCCCATATCATCAACGCTTTTTATAAAACTGTTCTTTCCCTCCTGGTACACGCTCTTAGAGTATAATATTATCTCACTGCCAAGATCAACATTTCTAAGAAGCACGATAAATAATTGACAATCCGGACAAATTTTCCCCTATGCCGACGATAGATATAAAAGGATTATTTCTTTTTCGTGAAAATCATGGTAATTTTTATAAAATGACAATTTTTTGGAGGAATTGACGAATGAAACAAATTTCCTGGGGATCCCCGGTCAGTTTTGCATGCATCGGTGTTTTTTTGTGGGGATTGGCTAAATTGCTGGACACGATTTGGAAGTATTTTCTTAGTTTCGGATAATGCTAGTGAGACTAGTACATCAAAGAAGGTGTGATGCAGAAAATGAAGAAAAGTTTTTTAGTAATGATCATTGTTTTGCTTATCGCTTCGTTATTTTTCAATGAACTCCCGGAAACCTCCACCGTGTATGCCGACTTGAACCAGCGGGGGATTGTTACGGCAAGCTCGTTAAATGTCAGGGAACAGCCGAGTACAAGCGCAGCAATTATCGGAAGTTTGTCGAAAAATACGGAAGTGGAACTGTACGAAAAGACAGGAAGCTGGTATAAAATTCGGATAAACAACCGCTGGGGCTATATCCACGGTGATTATGTCAAAGTTACCCAGAGCAGCAGCTCATCATCCGCAAGCAACAACGTGATTGGGACAGGTGAAATCACGGCGACGCGGCTCAATGTCCGCGAGAAGGCGTCGACAAGCGCGAACATTATCGGCAGCCTGCAAAAGGGAAGCAAAGTGAGTATTTATGAAAAATCAGGTCAATGGTATAAAGTGAAAATCGGCAGCAGCTGGGGGTACATCCATGGCGACTATGTGAAATATACGTCAACAAGTTCAAACAGTGGTTCAAACAGTGGTTCATCAAACAGCGGATCAAGCATTACGAGCCAGGTGATCGGAAGCGGAGAAGTAACGGCGACGCGGCTCAATGTCCGCGAGAAGGCGTCGACAAGCGCGAACATTATCGGCAGTTTGCAAAAGGGAAGCAAAGTAAGTATTTTTGAAAAATCAGGTCAATGGTATAAAGTGAAAATCGGCAGCAGCTGGGGATACATCCATGGCGACTATGTAAAATATACGTCATCGAGTTCAAACAGCGGTTCATCAAGCAGCACGAGCCAGGTGATCGGAAGCGGAGAAGTAACGGCGACGCGCCTAAATGTGCGGGAAAGCGCATCGACAAGCGCGCGGATTATCAGCAGTCTGACGAAAGGCCAGAAAGTGGACTTGCACGAAAAGAGCGGAAAATGGTACAAGATCAAGGTCGGAAGCAGTTGGGGGTATATCCACGGTGATTATCTAAAGGTAACACAGGCGAACTCGTCCTCAGGCAATTCGACGATCGGCAAAGGGGAAATTACTGCATCTAAGCTGAATATCAGGGAAAAACCGAATACATCAGCAAAGGTCATTGGTACGCTTGACCGTGGGAAAACCGTGGAACTTTATGAAAAGACAGGTGACTGGTATAAAATCAAGCAGGGAAGCAGTTGGGGATACATTCATTCATCCTACGTTAAGCTTGCCGGTTCGAATAATAACACCGGAAATATTCAGTTATCCGGCAAAACGATTTTTCTTGATCCGGGACACGGTGGGAAGGATCCGGGCGCTACCGTCGGCAGTGTGAGAGAAAGCGATCTAGCATTGGCAATTTCCAACACGTTGAAGAAAAAGCTGGAAGCCGCCGGGGCGAAAGTAGTCACCAGCAGAGGTTCCAATGTGTTTATCTCGTTAGGTGATCGGGTGACAAAAGCGAATCAGTCCGGTGCTGATATTTTCATCAGCATTCACATGAATTCTCATTCAAGCAGTTCGGCAAGCGGAGTAGAGGTTTTTTATAATGAAGTGAATGCCGGCGCCAACAGTAGAAAGCTGGCAAATGCGATTCAGCAACAAATGACGAGCAGTTTATCGCTAAATAATCGCGGGACAAAGGTCAGCAACTTCCAGGTGATTCGTTATACAACAATGCCGGCGGTTCTAGCTGAGCTTGGGTTTATGACAAATACCAACGATTTGCGTATTCTCTCCAATGAACAGGATAAAATCACAGATGCGTTGCTGATTGCGATTGACAACTATTTTAAATAGAACCGGATAGTCGCCGGGAAGATTCGGCCAACGTAAAAAGAAGGTGTTTTTACAAAAATTGCGGGCTGCTAGGCGGTGTTCAAAAAAGCAGTGCCTAAACGACGATTGCAAAGGAGCTTTGGGGCCAGAAAATGATATCCCCCAAGGCTCTTTTACTTGTCAGATTCCATAAATAGATTTGGGAATATGAAAAAGCAATGAATATTTTCCTAACTGAACCCGAAAAAAGTTTCTATCTTTTTGTCAAAATGTTAAATAAACTGGTTTTTATCATTAGTATTGTGTAAAATATCCTTATTGTCTAACGTAAGGAATAAGCACTATAATTAAAACAACAGTAAGATGAGAATAGAAAAGCGGTACCAAATATCCAGTTGGAGAGAGAAAGCTGGTGGTATGTCGCTAATTAGGAAAAAAAACGCTTAGAAAAATCTGCCTTAAGTCCTAGTTTTAAACGTAGGGGGTGTCAGGAATGGTATCAAAGACTGCGTCAGTGTTCGACATAGTGAACAAACTGAAGGATGAGAGCGACCTGGGACAGATAATTGTTGATAATCACGGAATAATTCGTTATGTAAGCGATGATTTTAAGCGGGTGTTGTTTCGAAAAACAAAACTGAGACAGGGAGATAACGTTTATCATTCGACATTGGCTGCCTGTTTTCATTCACCGCAAGATCAACATCATCAAGACATCATGACATACTCCTTGGATAATAAATGGATAATGAAGTTTGAACAAATGGAAGTAGAAAATGGAAATACAAAATGGTGGCTCGGAAAGCTGCTGAATCGAAAAGTGGCGGAAGATTCCCCTCAGGAAATGAAATGGAATCTGGACACGGAGCGGTTGATTCAACAAATCAGTCAACGCTATGCGCATGAAGTGCTGAACGCTTTGACACCGGTTTACGGTATTTTGCAAATGCTGAAGGGTGATCAAGAAAATCTTGCAAAATACGAGCCCCTTCTTGAGGTGGCGGAAAAAGAAATTATCAAAGGGAAAAATTACGTCAATGATTTTTTGCATCTGAATTTGATACCAGAACCAGCACCGAACTGGTACCGGGTTGATGAGTTAAAGCGTTATGTTGAACAATACCTGTCCGAGCAGTCGCCGGAATTTCTACCGTATATCAACATTTGTTTAACCGGAAAATCTCATCATGAAGTGTTTGTTGATAAACAGCAGCTGCGTCTTGTGCTGCAACTGCTATTAAAAAAGTGGATCGATTATACAACTGCGGCAACTACGATTGAAGTGAATTTCGTTACGAGAGAGAGCGGGCTTTTTCAAGTAAATATATATACAGCTGATGGAGATGACACTCTTTTTGCCATTGATGATGAATTCATGTTTTATTTACACTTGGTTCAGCAGAACATGCAAAAAAATAGTGGTGTCTTAAAAATAAGCGAAGGCATTGTCTTGGAATACCGCTGGCTCGGGGCAGGAAAACTAATGTGAGCGCTAAAAAATGTATTGTATTCAAAAAGGCAACGCCGGACCATGTTGCCGTTGAACTGCTAACAAAAACAGTTGGGGCTTTTACTGAAAAGGGATGGAATAAAGGGGGGTTCCCGTTATATTCCATCCCTTTTTAAGGATTGTTCAACATTTTATTTATTTTTATCCGTATTTGCTCTGCTTGCTTTTTGCTTCATTTTTCGGTAGATTTGCAGTGTTTCCCGCAAGTATTCGATTTCATCGTCACTCAATGAGTTCGCCAAGTTGTCCGGTAATAGTTGGGTTGCCGGAAATCTCTGCGGTTCAACGCCAAGAAGCTGATCCGTTGTCACCTCGAAAAAAGCGGCAATATCTTTTACGAGCTGAAAGGATGGTTCTCTTTCGTCCCGTTCATACATACTGACAGCGCTTTTACTGATGTTTAAAATCGATGCCAGTTCCTCCTGCTTTAGATTCCTCTGTATTCTCAATTTACGAAGTCGTTTTCCGAATGAACTCATTTTTTATCACCATCATCAATGTATCACTAATAAAAACGCAAAGTATTCACATTCTCAAAACGTGTTGTTAATACACTAATCGTGTATTATAATGGAAATTAGCATAAGTGAAAGGCATGGAAAAAACACAGGTCTTAAGACCTGTTATACTCGCGCGGGAGAGGTGGACCCCTCACTGGCAAAACGATGTCTCCTGAATTCTCACAGTTCTTTTGCAAAAAGCGAGCCAAATAATGAAAATAATAGTTTTCTCTCTAAAAAGCAAGAGCAATGATGTTATTTAATATAAAAATGAGAGATTCGCCGGCGCAGTTTCCCGCACGTTTTGAACTTCCTCATAAAAACACGCTTGTTCAAAAAGGAGGACATAACAGCGGCAAGAAGGTCGAGGCGCGGCAGTCACGAGCAGCGGAGCGTACACGGGAAGTACGTGAGCAGCGGAGGGGCAACGCAACGAAGAGATTCGCCGGCGCAGTTTCCCGCACGTTTTGAACTTCCTCTAAAAAAGCCGGCCTCTTGAAACGATCCACCTCTTAAGAATACAGTTTCGAAGGAGTTGTATCTGAATGGAGAATACAGAGGAACACGTTTTATATAAAAATGAAGCAGAAAAGGATATCGGCAGGTTAACGTTTTTTTCGATCCATGCGAAAGACGGTGATTGTTTGTTTTCGCGATTCGTTTCGGATTACAGCCGCATGTCCCTGCTGGTCCTTCATTCATTAAGTGAGCTTCTTCAAGAGTGTGTCACAGCGCCGGCAACGGATTCCATTGCAGAAAAAATTGTCAGCGTGGCGGACCAGCATTGGATTTTGAAGATTGAGCCATTGCTGATTGGCGGGGAGAGAATGATGGCGTGCTACTGTTTCACTTTGAATATCGCTGATTTTGGCATGAATCCAGCTATGTTTTTGGAGAAAAATGAACAGCAACTGCCCCTGCAACTTGGGCGTCGTTTTTTGTTGTTGTTTTCCGGCACTATGGCGCAAATTGAAGACACCCTTGCAGACAAAAATATGGAAGCGCAGAAGCTGTCGACGAGGGTAGAGGATATTGTATTGTTGGAACTTTACAAGGGGAAGACACTGATGGAAAACTTTATTGAATATCAGCAGGAAACGCAGATTTTTCCACAGCCGGTATTTATCGATCAGCTTGTATCGAAAACGATCCGTTATTTTGTCTTTTTATATCCGCTGCTGCAAACGCGTTTTCTTGGACCTGACAGAATCCCGCGAATAGAAATATTGGCGGATGAGAGGAAATTCATGTTGATGATCTGTCACTTACTTGAAAAATTGTTAAGGGAGCTTCATGAAATCAGTTGCATTGAGCTCGTGGTTCAATTGGAGGATCACCATGCTTTGTTTATTTTGGGAAGCTGTGATATAAGCAAAATGAACGACGCAGAGTTCCGCTTATATCTCGCCGCTGCAGAACGGCAGCTGTTGCCGATTGAAGGATCACTGCATTTATCCAAACAGGCTATCACGATTCAGTATCCCTTATACAAATGAACAGAAAGGAACGTTCACAAAATTGTGCGGGACATGGTCCCGCACAATTAGCTCTTACATCATGTCCCGCTCTAAATATTCTGTACCGGATTTTTCAATTCCGGCTTGCCCGTTTGTCAAGTTTGTCAACCATTCCTCAAACGCTTCTTCCTCGCCGATATGTACGTAGCTGGAGATAACGACCTGATCGAGGTAATCAATCGCTTTAATCAAGTACGGGGAGGAGCGCAATTCATTTTCCACCTTCCCTAAAAAATGATAATCGATTGTAATCTTATATAATTGCGCCAGCTTCCGGGTGACGACACCGGCAGCTTTGATCCCTTCGGAAGTTGCGGTGCTGTACGCCCGGATAAGTCCGCCGGCACCAAGCTTTACTCCGCCGAAATACCGGGTGACGACAACTACGGTATCTTTTAATTTCATTTGTTTTAACACTTCCAGCATCGGCACTCCGGCTGTGCCGCTCGGTTCCCCGTCGTCATTTGCCTTTTGGATTTGATCATTTTCTCCGATCATGTATGCAGAGCAATTATGGGTAGCATTCCAATGTTTTTTCTTTATCGTTTCAATGAACATTTGTGCTTCTTCTTCGGACGTGACTCGATTCACATAGGCGATAAAGCGGGAGCGTTGGATGGAAATTTCGTTATCCCCGTAACTTTTGACCGTGTGGTAAGATGTTAGCAATGAAAGTCACTCCTTTGATAAAAAATCATCAGCAGCTGGAACAAGCAGTCGATTTGAACAAGCTGCAGTCTATCAAGCGGCATAGTCTTATCGCTGCCGGTGGTTGATAAAAACGGTTATCAGTGATGTCAACAGAGGAAGAGCAATGCAGTAGTTACAGATTATGATGGAACAGGCAGTAAGTCAAGCGTTACTTAAATAGGATCAAAGTCCCGCATAATGTTGTGGCAAGGTGCAATATTACCATTGTTATCCTTTTCTGTTTTTCCCGTTGCTTTCACTCGGTCCTTACCAGGCATACATCCGCAGCAATGTATGATATTATAAGGGCATAGACTTGTGATGATTCATACATATTTTTTCTGTGCTGTTATGCGAAAAGTTGTTGATGTTGATCATTGTCGGATAAACGGGTATGGGGCATGAATGATGTAACAAATGTTGCTAAAAAACGCCATTTCTCAACCGCTAAAGAAAAATATGTAAACTATATATGAATATTTGCAGTCTTTTTAAGAGATAAGTGTTACGATAGATACGAGTGTTCAAAATATGTTTTCAATGTATGTTCTAAAAGTGTGTGTGTTCAAAAAAGTAAAAAAAAGCCTGAGCACGGTCCCTTGCAATTGTAAAAAAGGAATAGCTTGTTGATGTTTCGGGACAAGTTATATACATGGCAATCAGACTGGAAACATCCAACTGTTTTTGGCAGGGGGTGTTGCTTCACCCTCAAAAAAACGTGGAATAATGCCGAATATTAACAACATAACCGCAAGGAACTGTCTATACCTGAATAAAGAAGCTGTCGACTTCAATCTCAATATTTTTAAATATTCGTACGCTTCAATTTACATATCGAATGTGTTCAAAAAGGCGGGCAAAACGTTGCCGGGAAAATCGAAGGACGGCAGCTGCGAGCATCGGAATGTACACGGAATGAACGTGAACGGCGGAGTGACACCGCCCACGTTGAGATTCGCGGGGGGATTCACCCGGATTTTTCGAATATTCTACAAGGTTCATCTATGCGGGTATCTTTATGAAAGCTGTCAACATTCACGGCTGCTTCAATACAGATATAACGACTTTTGAGTAACTCTCTATCTGATCTTATTCGTTTCAAATGAAAGAGGGGTAATGCAGAGTAATGGGTGACATGACTGTTATCGAATCCATATTAGAAAAAATGCTGGACATGGTAGGAGACAGCCGGGAAAAAATCTTCGAAATCGGAGAGGAATCCCGTAATGAATATGATCAACTGAAAAGCGAATTGGTGACGATTCAAAAATCAGTCATTGAAGTGATCGAAAAAAATGAACGGATGGAATTGCATTCCCGTTTTGCACGCAACCGACTTGCCGAAGTAAGCAAGCATTTTTCCAGATACACTGATGAAGAAGTGAAAAACGCATACGAACAGGCTAATGACTACCAAGTTCAGCTCGTCATTTTACGGCAGGAGGAAAAACGGCTCCGGGAACGCCGCGACCAGATTGAACGACGATTAATGAAGCTAAAAAGCACGATGGAAAGAGCCGACACTCTCGTCACACAAATCAATGTTGTTTTGAATTATCTGACCGGAGATTTAAAGCAAGTGAGTGAAATGATGGCAGACGCCTTCGAAATGCAGAAGTTTGGTCTGAAAATTATCGAGGCGCAGGAAGAGGAAAGAAAGCGGCTTTCCAGAGAAATCCATGACGGTCCGGCGCAGATGATGGCGAATGTCATGATTCGCTCGGAGCTTGTTGAGAAGGTCTACGCAGAAAGAGGGATTGATGAAGCCATGCTGGAGATTCGTGACCTGAAAAAAATGGTGAAAGAATCTTTGGCAGAAGTCCGGCGCATTATTTACGATCTACGTCCGATGGCATTGGATGACCTTGGTTTGATTCCGACGCTTGCCAAGTATTTGAAAAATGTTAAAGAACGCTTGGGAATATCGATCCGATTTACCAACATCGGAAAAGAACTCCGTCTGCCGTCGGAAATGGAAGTTGCCCTTTTCCGCTTTGTCCAGGAAGCTGTCCAAAATGCTCAGAAGCATGCGGATGCGACGGAAATACAGGTGAAGGTTGAACTGAGCGTGAATAAAGCGATTGTTGTTGTCAAAGACGACGGGAAAGGCTTTGACCCGAGTGTAAAGAAAGAAAATTCGTTCGGATTGCTTGGAATGCGCGAACGGGTGAATATGCTGGACGGGCATTTGGACATTGATTCGACACCAGGGAGAGGTACTTTACTTATGGTGCAAATTCCGTTAGATTTGAAAAATGAGTAAAAAGTCTGTATTATCTCGATAGTATTGTCACGTTTACTAGAAACCGTGTTTAAACGATATAATATAGAGTAGGTAGGCCAAAGCACTCATTATAGATGTCAATAACATACAATTTTTCGGGATGCTTCGTCCTGGAGGAGGAGAAATAATAATGGAAAGAGTAAAACATATTAAAATTGTTTTGATTGATGACCACCAACTATTCCGTGAAGGCGTCAAGCGGATTCTTGCCATGGAACCGACTTTCGAGATCGTTGCGGAAGCAAGCGATGGAGAGGCTGTTTTAGATTTGGTACGCAATTATCAGCCGGACGTCGTTCTGATGGATATTAATATGCCAAATGTAAATGGTGTGGAAGCGACAAAACAGCTGGTCGAAACATTCCCTAATGTAAAAGTTCTGATACTCTCCATTCACGATGATGAAACGTATGTCACCCACGTTTTAAAAACAGGTGCTTCAGGATATTTGTTGAAAGAGATGGATACGGATGCGCTGATAGAAGCCGTCAAGGTTGTCGGCGAAGGCGGTGCGTATATTCATCCGAAGGTGACGCATAATTTGATTAATGAGTATCGCCGCCTGGCAACGGATGATAATCAGGAATCGGAAATCGGCTTCCGAGAAGTTGAGTATCGTCGACCGCTCCATTTACTGACGAGACGTGAATGCGAGGTTCTCCAACTGATGACGGACGGGAAAAGCAATCGTGCCATCGGCGAAGCGCTGTATATCAGTGAAAAGACAGTGAAAAACCATGTCAGCAATATTCTGCAAAAAATGAATATGAACGACAGGACACAGGCTGTCGTTGAAGCAATTAAAAACGGCTGGGTTCGGGTGAACTGACAGCCGTAGCGCAGTGTTTGATCGTTCGTTATATCTGTCTTCGTTTTCAGGAGGAGATAAAAACGTGATATTCCGCCGTTGTTTGCAGCGGCAACGGCGGAGGCAGCAACCCGCGTATTGCGTATTGCTATTGTACCGGAGAACCCGGCGGATAATAATACGGCGGAACTTTTATCCAGCCGCGCTTCCGCATCAATGTTTTTAATGTCGACCCGAAAGTTATCCACTCCGTGTAGAAGCGTATCCACATCATGCCGACATCGTTGCGAACAGCATTTGCTTGTGCATGGGCACATGTCTGCATGCATATCACCAATTTGAAGACGATCCCGTTGGAGATTTCCGCATCCGTCAATTTTACTCCTAAAGGCACGTCCTTCGGGTCTGAATCCGGCTTTGCCGAAGTGACATCAGGCAGCGGAATCCCTTCCTTTTTCATGAACTCACCCAAAAGCTTTACTTGACCTTCACATATACGGACGATGTCTACCAGCATCTCTTTGATTTCATCGTCAGTGCTCGTGTTTAACCCTGTTTCTTCAAAGCGGATAAACTCTTCCACCATCGTCAAATATCTCCAGCAGTCTCCGACTTCTATGACATGCAGCGGAGATGTCGGTTCATCGGCATTGTCGATGGCGAGCTTCAATGCATTCCAGACAGCTTCCAATGGATTAGCCATTTTTTTCTTTCCCTCCTTGCTGTAAAGCTGTTTTTCTTATTGTTTGTAAAAAAACAAATAGTATTTCATGATTTTCACTCCAAGGTTGAGGAAAAAGCTGGAGAAGTTTTCAAGGTGGGAATATAGACAAGCTTTGACTACTCCTGCTATGATAAAAGGTGTTACCAGCCTCTATGGTTTTATCATTCACCACTTTGTCAGGCGGGTTTTTTGGATAAAAGCAATGATTTAACATCATCTCCCATTTATAGAGGCAATAATAACAATGGAAGAAGTGAGAACACCCAATGAACAAAGTTGCGATAATGACAGACAGTACAGCCTACATACCGCTGCATATCCGTGAGGATCTCAACATCTCAATGGTGCCGCTAAATGTTGTTTTCGGCGAGGAAGCCTTTAAGGAAGAAATGGAGATTACGATCGAGCAATTTTATAAAGAGCTGAAACAAAAAGACACGCTGCCGACAACCTCCCAGCCGGCGATCGGCTTGTTCGAAGAAGAATACAATCAACTGGCGGCAGCCGGTTACGAGGACGTTATTGTGATTACACTTTCAAGCGGGATCAGCGGAACATATCAGACGGCGGTTGCTGCGGGAAATACGGCAGAAGGCATCAACGTTCACGTTTTTGATTCAGAGATCAGCTGCATGGTGCAGGGCTTTTACGTGTTGAAAGCAGCAAAAATGGCAAATGAGGGAAAAACAACGGACGAGATTCTTCACCATTTGCAAGACATGAAAAGCACGACCCGCGCCTATTTTATGGTGGATGACTTAAATCATTTACATCGCGGCGGACGGCTAAACGGGGCGCAGTTGATCGTAGGAAGTCTTCTGCAAATTAAACCTGTTTTGCATTTTGAAAACAAAGTGATCGTTCCGTTTGAAAAAGTTCGCACTGCGAAAAAAGCATTAAACTTGATTTTAACGATGCTGGATGATGATGTGAAAAAAGGAACACCGCTGCAAATAACAGTGATTCATGCCAATCGTCTGAACAAGGCAAATGAGATCGCAGCGGAATTGCGGCAAAAATATCCGGATTGTCATATAGCCGTGAGCTATTTCGGTCCTGTCATCGGCACTCATTTAGGAGAAGGCAGCATCGGTATTGGCTGGGCACAGCTATAGCCCGCCATCATCACAGTTGTTAAACCAGCAAAAAAACACTGCTTTGTGCTGGGTAGGATGCTTTTATAGTGTAAAGGCACCTCGTTATTCGCCATCATCAATAAATGAGGGGGGCAAAAGGTTGTTTTCTCCTTTTGAGCCCCCTGTGAACCGCTATTTCTTCTTTATACACCCCCAGTAAAAACAATGATCGCTCTTGCTCCATCTGTTTTATCCCACGACATTTTAAGCCATAAGCAAATGCTATGTTCAATATTCCACGGAATCACTGCCGCCAGGATCTGCGGCAACGAACTCTATTTCATTAGTTTACGATAACAAGGAGGGCTGACCAAACGAAAGTGATCGAGGCAAGGCAGTCTAAAACAAATGAACAAGGAGTGTGCAGAATAATGCTCTTTTTTACCGTACCGCTTGAATGGTTCAGAAAGTGTCCGCTTCAGACCGCGAAGCGTTTCTTCCCTCATACGGTTCCAAAAAATACAGACGGCATTTGGTTGCTGCCAAATCCCCCGTTTTTCATGAGAAATGAATCGGAGCAAAGCAAATCGTATGCGCAATTGATAGCGTTGCTCACTGATTCCGTGCCGCTGTTGAAATCAAAGACGATCAACGACATTTATTCCTTTTCCCCGCACCCTTATTTTCCGCCGCCAAATCTCCTTTTCCAAACCAACGCTGATTTGAAGAAAAAATTGAACGGGAGGCGCTTATTGCCGGACGAACTGTCGTTTTCGTTCGAGGAAATACAGGAACATGCAGCTAACGGCTGGATTCATTACACTCAAGGGCTTGTGATCAATCAAAAAGGCTGCAAATGCAACCGCTGCGGCAACAAAGATCCGCAACTGTTCGGCAAATACAATTGTTTTCGCTGTAAACAGCCATGCGCTTATTGCCGCAGCTGCATCATGATGGGGCGAGTCACAGCCTGCACACCGCTCATCACATGGGCGGACGCTCCTGGGCAAATAGCGCCCCGTTATTCAGCAGAAAAGCATGTAATGGCTTGGGATGGACGATTGTCTTTATATCAACAAAAAGCCTCGGACGATCTGCAGCGGGTAATCAGCGATTATTTTCACCGAAAAATCGGGCAGAAAGCGTTCTTAATTTGGGCCGTCTGCGGTGCCGGAAAAACAGAGATGCTGTTTGCCGGGATTGAACAGGGACTGCGAAACGGCTTAAATGTGGCGATTGCCACGCCGAGGACGGATGTCGTCCTGGAGCTGGAACCCCGCTTAAAGGCGGCTTTTCCGAAGACGGATGTCTATGCCTTATACGGCGGTGCGGAAGACCGCTTTGGCGGCGGAGAGCTGGTTATCAGTACAACCCACCAGCTGTTACGCTATTACAAAGCATTTGATCTGATTATTATTGATGAGGTCGACGCATTTCCTTATTCCGTTGACCAAAAGCTTCAATACGCAGCAGCCAATGCCGCCCGTGAAAAAAGCCTGATTGTATATGTAACCGCAACTCCGAACAAGCGGATGATGCGGGCTGCGGAATGCGGGGAGCTGCCGCATGTCAAGGTGACGCGACGCTATCACTGTTTTCCTTTACCTGTCCCCCGGCTGAGCTGGGTCGGCGGCTGGCAAAAAATCGTATTATCCCGGCGAATACCAACAAAGTTGTTTTTTTGGATGGATTTTCAGTTGAAACGAGGAAAACAGATTTTTTTGTTCGTTCCGAATATACAGATCATTTCTTATATAGAGTCGACGTTAAACAACAAACTAGGTGCAATGGTGGCAGGTGTTCATTCGGCAGATGAGGGGCGACGGGAAAAAGTGCGGCGGTTTCGTGAAGGTGCTATCCGTGTTCTTGTAACAACGACAATTATGGAGAGAGGCGTCACTGTTAAGGGAGTGCAAGTAGCGGTGCTCGGTGCGGAAGATCGTATTTTTACCGAGGCGGCACTAGTTCAAATCGCCGGTCGGGCAGGACGCAGTCCGGAGGAACCGGATGGGGACGTTGTCTTTTTTCATAATGGCAGAACGAAGGAGATGCTGAAAGCAGTCCGCCATATTGTTCGTATGAACGAGCTGGGTGAAGCGGAAATCAAGGAAGGTTGACAATCGATGCCAGCACGTTTTGGTGTATATGTCTTTCCTTGCAATATTAGGCTGGGCGAAGGCAGCATTCATTTTCGGATAAGGATGAACGGAAAAAAGGGGGAAGAAGAAATGAATCAACGGCAGGATGCAGTTCGCTGCCCGAAACGGTGTCTCCTTTGCGATCAAACGTTTGGCGAAGCCGTAAAGTGGACATGGATTTTCGGGCTGGAAGAAGAAAAAGCCATTTGTGACCAGTGCAGCAGCGCACTACAACGAATTAGAGTAATCGGCTGTGAGGAGTGCGGTCGCCCCGGAATGATGGTGCCCAATCCATCAGAGGAGGCTGACCGATTGCAGCAGGAGCTTGCCCTGACAGGGGGCAGGAGAGCCGAACTGTGTGATGACTGTGAAAAATGGAGAACGATTCCTCCGTGGGATCGATTGTCTTTCCGACATCGGGCGCTGTACATATACAATCCTTTTTTACAGGAGGTGCTTGCGCGCTTTAAATTCCGTGGTGACGCAGCCATTGCCCGGGTGTTTACCGGAGATTTACGTGCTTTGGCTGGCCGTGTTTGCCGCTATGATATAGTGACGGCGATTCCGTTAAAAGAAAAGCGCCAATGGGAAAGGGGCTTTAATCAAACGGAACTGCTTGCGGAATGCTTCTCTTCTGTTCCGTTGCTGCAGCGGATAAGCAGCTCGGAAGCAAAACAAAGCAAGCGGGGGAGGCGAGAGCGGTTAGATGCGGTGAAAGGCGCTTTTCGCCTTGCGGATAAATATCGCAGAAATGTGCAAGGGAAACGCATCCTTATCGTGGATGATGTATATACTACCGGAGCAACTTTGCGGAGTGCAGCGGAAGCTATTTACGAAGCCGGAGCAACGGAAGTAGCTGCGATTACCGTCGCCCGGTCGGTGGGAAAAAGCACTTAGTTATTCCACCGAAGAAGGCGGGCGCCGCAGTTGGTTGCGTGAAGAAGATATTACCAGTCATTTTTATTATAGAAAGGACTCTACAAAAATTCGACACTTTCCGATACAATAAATAAAAGAGTAATTGGAGGGGGTCTGATCAAATGGCGGATTTAGCCAATTGTCCTAATTGCGGGAAGGTGTTTGTTAAAGCTTTGCGTCCTGTATGTGATGCCTGCTATCGCGAAGTAGAAGAGAAGTTTGATACCGTATATACATTTATTCGCAAAAGCAGGAATCGATCTGCTACAATAGACCAGGTTTGCGAGGAGACCGGTGTGGAAAAAGACTTGATTATCCGCTTTATCCGCGAGGGGCGTTTGCAATTATCGCAGTTTCCAAACCTTGGCTATCCTTGTGAAAAATGTGGGGAATCAACAAGGGAAGGAAGATTGTGTTCCAAATGCAAAAAGGAAATTAACGACGGGCTCCGGGAAGTCCGGAAAAGTCCGGATCGCGAGGAGAGGAAACCGCTTCGGCACAAGTCGCTGGCAGCGGAAAATAATGATCTGCCGGACCTGGAATCTTCTTTATACGAACGTTTTAGAAGAAAAGACTGAGTATTCATCCTATTTCATTAAGTTACTTAAAAATATTGTTTCGAAAGGTGTTTGAAAGGGAGAGACCAACCCTTTCAGACGCCTTTTCTTATCAGAACGTGATCCGTCGAAGCTATGCTTGCAGAGGAAGAGACATTGAGTGGAGCCGATGCATTCTTTTCAGGCCGGCTGTGATAGATTTTCTCGGAGCCAGGATGGTGACATTCCGCCGTTGCTCACAGGACGTGAGCGGAACTTAGGCGGAATTGGAGGATGGCGACATTCCGCCGTTGCTCACAAATGCAACCTGAATGTGCTTCATCAAGTCAATTTGCGTCGAGTAACCTTGAGACGCTGGACGTGAGCGGAACTTAGGCGGAATTGAGCGCATCGTGCGGAACCATTGCCTATTTGAACACGGTTTTTAAGAAAAGAGGAAAAAATATAAAGCATTTTTTAAAAAGCAATTCTTATAAAAACGGACCGGTTTCATTTGTTCTTCCCGCTACATTGAGTAAAAGTATCGAGAAAAAATGTAAAGAAGAGTTTTTTGTGGAAAACTAAACATATAGGAATTTTAGTCGATATATAGTATAGATAATACTTCGTGAGATTTATTTTTCCGAGAAGGAGGTTTGAAAGATGAAAATCTACTCAATGCATTCAATGAATATTTACCGCAAGCAACAGGAATGGAGTGGTGTGAAATCCCACGCTTCCAACAGCAAGCGTGATGAAGTGAATATTTCAGCAGCAGCTAAAAAAATGCAGGATTCATCAAAAATAACGCAGGAGCGCCAGGAAAAGCTGGAAAAAATAAAGGCGGAAATCGATAGCGGCACTTATAAGGTTAATGCGCAGGAAGTTGCCCGGAAGTTTTATGAGTTTTGGTCTGAATAACCTGTTTCCTTTTATAAAACAGTCCGGCATGACATTTTACGGAGCGATGCAGGCGAATTTAAACTTAGGGACGTGAAACCATTGACAGAGGAATTCATCCAAATTTTTAACGAAATAACGGAGGTACATGAAGCGATTTATGCGGCTGCGGTAAGAAAGCAGGAAGGAATCGTCACGGGAGAAATGTCAAAGCTTGAAGAAGTGCTGAAAGAAGAATCTGCGCTGATTCAACAGCTGAGAAAATTGGAGAATACTCGTCAGCACCTTGTCCAACGTTATGTTGAGGAAAAGGGGCTTGAAACGGAAAATATCACGATGGAGAAGCTGCTGCCGTTTTTTCCGGAAGCTGAACAAGAAGAACTCTACGACAGGCAACAACAGCTGCTTCAAATCATTGGTAAGCTAAAAGAGCAAAATGAATTGAACCAACAGCTTTTGGAGGATTCGTTGAGTTTTGTCACCATGTCCCTTGACGCGTTTACTCCGCAAAATGAGTTTAATAACTATCGTCATCCGAGCGGAAAACAGGAGGACGATTTCGAACCGGGAGGCCGTTCTTTGTTTGATACCAAGGCTTAAGCTGTACGGAATATCGATTACGACAACATTTTTTATGTAAGGGGAGAAACACGAATATGACATCGACATTTCATGGATTGGAAACTGCCCGGCGCGCCATGTCGTCACATCAAGTGGCGCTGCAGACAGTCGGGCATAATATTGCAAACGCCAATACGGTGGGATATTCCCGCCAGCGGGCAAACTTGACAGCAACGGAAGCATATCCGAGCCCGGCTTTTAATAGTCCAAGCATTCCGGGACAACTCGGAACTGGAGTAAAGGTAGGGGAAATACAACGGGTTCGCGATTCGTTTCTGGATGCGCAATTTCGCACGGCAAGCACTAACTACGGATATTGGGCTGCACGCTTTTCTGCGCTGACAAGAATGGAAGATGTCATGAATGAGCTGTCGGATAACGGATTGTCCAACACGCTGGACCGCTTTTGGCAGTCACTGCAGGATTTGTCCGTGTATCCAGAGGATAACGGCGCCCGTTCGGTTGTAAAAGAACGAGGATTAGCCTTGGCAGAAACTTTTGCGTATACTTATAACTCGCTGCAAGCCGTTCAGGATGATTATAAAAATCAACTGGAGGTACAGCAGGAAAAAATCAACTCGCTGCTGCGGCAAATCGACAGCCTGAATAAACAAATCGCTGCCGTAGAGCCGCATGGCATGCTGCCGAACGATCTATACGATCAGCGCGATTTGCTAGTGGACGAGCTGTCAATGTATATGAACATTAAGGTGGAGCAATTTGGAAGCGGCGGACTTTCCAGCGCCGCAGCGGAAGGGCGCTATACAATCAAGCTGTTGGACGCCAACGGCCGTGAGACAGGGGTTACCCTTGTGGACGGGGCGGCATTGGAAACCCGTGAAATGCGCTTGTCCTATGATGATGACACCGGATTGGTCAATGGTATTTATTTCGCAAAGCAATCGACACTACAAGGAGTGGAGAGTGTTGACGAGCTCGCGGGGAGAGGCGGAGTCGTTTATTTTTCGAGCCTCGACCAATTCACTACGTCAGGTGCGCTTCGGGCAACAATTGAAGCCTACGGCTACATCGATGCCAATGGGAATGAAAAGGGCGAATTGCCGGAAATGCTCGCACAGCTTGATTTGATGGTTTATACGTTTGTTGAAGCATTTAACGAAGTGCACCGCAGCGGCTGGAGCCTGTCAGAAATTAACGCCGGGGAGAAGGCAAATGGCGGCGCAGGTTACGATTTCTTTACGTATGAGGATGGGACCCCGATTACGGCCGATAACATGAAAGGAGCAGCGCAGAGATTGACTGTTAATCCGGAGATAATTAGCAATCTCGATAATATCGCGGCGGCGACATCAAAAGATGGCGCAACAGCTTTCAGCGGTGACGGCTCCAATGCGCTTGCCCTTGCAAATGTTAAAAGCGCTAGCCTGCAGTTCGGCAACAAAACAACAACTTTGGAAAGCTATTTTCAAAGTGTCGTAGGTGAATGGGCGGTCAAGACAAATGAAGCGGACCGAATGACAACGAACACGTATACGCTGCTGAATGCCGCAGAGGATCGCCGCCAGTCAGTGAGCGGCGTTTCGCTGGATGAAGAAATAACAAACCTGATTCAGTTCCAGCATGCATATAATGCTGCTGCGAGAAATATTACCGTTATTGATGAAATGCTCGACCGGATCATAAACGGCATGGGTATTGTTGGACGATAAGTAAAGTTTTTTTGAAGAGTCGCTATTGGAATGAAATGAAAGTTGGTGAAACTGGATGCGGGTTACGCAATCGATGTTAACAAATAATTCGTTACGCTATTTAAGTCAAAGCTACAGGCAACTGCAAGTTCTGCAGGATCAGCTCTCTACCCAGAAAAAAATCAGCCGTCCATCGCAAGATCCTGTTGTGGCGATGAACGGTCTTCGCTACCGGACACAATTAACGGAAGTGGAGCAGTTTAAGAGGAATCTTGCCGAGGTTTATAACTGGATGGAAAGTGCCGATTCCGCACTGGATCAGTCAACGGAGGCGCTGCATCGCATCCGCGAGTTGACAGTGCAAGTATCCAATGATACGTACGAAGAAAGTCAACGGGCCAACGTGGCCAAGGAAATCCAACAGCTGCGGGAGCATCTTGAGGCGCTGGCAAACACGAAAGTGAACGGAAAATACATTTTTAACGGTACGAATACAACCAATGCTCCGCTTGACACAAGCTTGTTCGATGTCGGCCTTGGAGTATTCGCGGCAGCAGCCGACGGAGAATATGAACCAGGGGAATTTACGCATGTCATCACGCATAACAGCGAGCAATACGAACTGGTCGAAAAGAATGGCGATGAAATGATTTTCCGCAGCGTGCAGGATGGCAACAAGACGATTCAAGTGAATCTGGATGGTACTGGAACAGCGGAGTCGATTACCCATTCGCATTCGTACGTGAATGCAGAAGGGGTAACGGTAACGGACACAAAGGATCTGGCCGAACGAGAAGTGGTGGCGTTCCATCGGAATGCTGTTTCCACTAACAGTGAAAAAGTGGAGATTGAACTTCTGAAAGGCGTTACTGTTCCGGTGAATATTGATGCGGGCAGCGTGTTTTCTCTCACTTTGTTTGGAGATATTATCCAGCTGGAAAAAGCATTGCAGGATCCTTCGACGTCGGCAGAAGAATTATCCGCCATGATTGAGAACTTTGATCGCCAAGTGGATACTTTTGTCAGCGAGCGGGCTGAACTCGGTGCTCGATATAATCGCGTGGAAATGATTGACCTCCGAATTCAGGATCAGGAAGTTATCGCTAAACGAATTTTGTCCGATAATGAAGATGTGGATATTGAAAAGGTCATAACCGAGCTTCTCACTGCAGAAAATATACATCGAGCGGCATTATCCGCTATGTCACGAATTATGCAGCCGACGTTATTGGATTTTATCCGTTAGACTAGGTGCCAGGCACTCTGCATGACTGCACCGCAGTAAAGAATCGCAGAGTGCCTGGCACTTTAAGGAAGGCAGTGAAGATAATGAATGTCCCTCATTTGAATATTCAGTCTCAACATGCGCAAATCGGTCTGCAGCAGCATCAGCCGGAAATGTCGATCAAGCAGCGTGGAGCAGACTTACGCATCGACCAGGAATTAGTGGGAACGCTGCGGATCAGCACTACTGCCTCCAGGCTTTATATTGATCAATCAGAGGCATTTGCCGATGCAGACTTGAAAGGTCCCCTGCGGAGAGGAAAGGAATGGGGAACGAAGGGAAAGCAAAGTGTTCTTGAATATATCGCTAAGACAGCGAGAGACGGGGAACGGTTAAAAAAAATCGAAAATGGAACTAATGTTCTTTCCGAACTTGCCAGAGAATCCGGGCAGCTTAAAGTGAAAGAAGCACATTTCACAATGGTTCCAAAGGATATTTTCCGCGTGCGCTTCGATTATGTGCCAAGCGACGTACGCATATCCGTTGATTGGCCTGATCCACAGATTGAGGTAAGGAGAAACGACCCGGATATTCGAATACCGAAGTGGCAGTCCAAAGTGTACTTGCAGCAGAAAAATTGGATCGCCTTTTCAGTTGAAGGTTCAACAATAAGCAAACAGTTGTAAACAATGTTATTGATAACCTCTTAAAGGATCTTAGAGATGGCAGCCGTTATCTCTAAGATCTTTTTATTTTAAAATGATACATAAATGTATATCATTCAACGAATAAATAAGCAAATCATCCATTTCATTCCTAGAATTAAATATTAAACATATAAAATTTCGTGCATTGATCAGAAAATACCTATGTTTTCATTGCTGGCAGTAGTGAGGAACGGATGGAGGAAAATGAAATTATTTTGTAAATCAGCCAAAGAAAAGCCTGATAAATGCATATAAAGGTGATAAAATAAAGGGAAGTACAAATTGTGACATAAACCTACATTGTTCTGCAACCTCTCTTCTTTGCGCAGGCTTACTACGGTACATAACAAAAGAACAAAGGCAGTATTTATCCGTTAATTCAACTTTGGAGTGATGAAATGATGATTGAAACGAAATACTCAGGCACAATAGACATCAACCGCGACAATATTATTGTATTTGAGCAAGGAATTCCTAGTTTTGAGGAAGAAAAGGAATTTATTCTCCTTCCGTTTAGCAAAAGTCCAAGCCCGCTTTATATTTTGCAGTCGGTTAACACAACGAAATTGGCATTTGTCGTCATGACACCATTTACGTTTTTTCCCGATTATGAAGCAAAGCTGCCGGATAGTGTTCTTGAAAAACTGGAAATTGAGAAAAAAGAAGATGTGGCATTATTTGTCATTCTTACAATTAAAGAAACGCTGGAAAAATCGACAGCCAACTTGCGCGGTCCAATTGTCGTCAACAGCAAAAAACAGCTTGGCAAGCAAATTATTCTCGATAACTCTGCTTATCACACGAAGCATCAGCTGCCGCTAGCCGCAGCTGCGCCAGAGAAGGAGGGGGAATGATGCTTGTTTTGACAAGAAAGTTAAATGAAGCAATTCAAATTGGGGATGATATAGAAATAAAGATTATTTCCGTGGACGGAGAGCAGGTAAAGCTGGGGATCACCGCACCTAGAAGCATCGACATTCACCGCAAGGAAATTTATCTCGCGATTCAGGAAGAAAACAGCGAAGCGGCAAAAGCTTCCGCAGATGTATTAAAACGATTAACGGAGCACATGAATCAAGCGGCAGACAGAGAAAATCCTAACAATAATAATTAGTGGATTATTGGGAAAAAACGAGGAGTGACAGGGGCGCAATAGAACTTTTGGATTATGGAATATAGTAAAAACAGGAATAAACACAGTCTTTTCGTTCTAAATAGTGATCGATATGAAATAAAAAAATATTTTTTTAAGAAAACGGACATAAAAATTACATTACTATCGAATCATTTAAGCTTACTGATTATTTGGTACTATGTACTTATAGCGAAAATTGTAGAACAAAGCAGAAAGTGCTTTTCATTTATCGCTGTCGCTTATGGAATTACACGAGCCAGATCGTTTCAAATATTTTTTTCTGTGGTCATAACCGGTTAAACACTAAATGGAACGGGGGACAAATGATGCAGATAACGACAAAAGAGAGAGCCGCAGTTAATCAGTCAAGAATCTTTCTATACGGAAAAAATCAGGAAATAGGAACTGAATACTCGGAAGTTATTACCAATGAGTTGCATCTGTTTTTCGAAATCAAGCAAGATTTACTGCCTGATTCGCCGCAGCCGGGAGATTTTCTGTTTTTACTTATAGAAGGGTACAGCCGGGAAAACGTCCATTTCATCAAAAAGATTTGCCATTCATATATGGATGACAATACCCTCTCTATTTTGTTGGTGCATAAGGAAGAGTTGGACAGAAGGGGTTTTCAATATTTATCACTGCCGATCAGTGGTATTGTGTCACTGCCTTATTTGCTTAAACACTGCCAGCGAGTTATTGAAGCAGTCTGGACGAACGGCATTTTTTTGGAGCCGCAGAAGCATCGGGAGTTAGTGTTGGAAATAGAACGAAAAAAAATGAAGGATATGCCGATTAAAAGGCTCGTATTAAAACGGGACATCTGTCACACCCTTTTGTCTCAAAACGAACGAGATGTGCTTCAGTTGATTTTAGAGGGGCATAATAACCAGAAAATTGCCAAGCTGCTTTATCTTGCCCCTTCCACAGTCAGTACAATCATCAGCCACCTGCTTCGAAAAATGCAGGCGAACGATCGGACAGATGCCATGGTAAAGGCGATTCGCACAGGCTGGGTGGAGGCGCAGCGATAACGTTTCCGTCGCTGAGCGTTGTCTATTGGCAAAAACGGTTTGCTTCGCTAAGCAGCATGTCTACGGATTGAAGGAGCGAACGAATATAAAGAATAAGACGGCACTGACTCAGAGGGGAAGAATTATCCCTTCTTTTTTTCGAAAAATTGTTTTTTATCTTTTTGAACACGCTCTTTATGAAAAAACCTTTTCGACGTTTCGCAAGGCATCGAAAAGGCTGTTCATAACAAACAAGCTGAAGGTGTTGATTTTAAACCCTCTCATTCCAGACAAGTACATCTTTATTATAAGCTGCTGAAAAGCTGTATGCAGTGGATCGCTTTTGTCATCTGTCTCTCCAGAAATCCCCTGGTAACAGGGAGATCGATGTAAGTGCCGTCTGTAAACACTAACCGGGATGAAAGCTTGTTTTTCATTCCGGAAGCATCATGGTTATCCTCCGCTTTTTGAAAATTTTGTGAGCAAATCCATGCGCAGTCAAAAGCGTGGGGGGAGTGGGTCGGCACGACACAGATTTTTTGCTTTACATAAACGGGGACAGGGACGCGCCTTGAATAGCCGGTATGATAGGTGACTGCCTCCCGCCGTCCTTCATAAGAAGCACCACCGTGCAAGCAGTTGTCGGTGATAATTTGCAACGGCTTTTTCTTTGTGAAAATTTGTTTATCCTTTTCTATGATTCTAGTCGGATACTGCGGGTCGTTGTTTGGGAGTATAATTTTTGTAAAGAAATTGATTGTATACTCCCCGCGATACATTTCATTCATCATCCTTTTATCCTCTCCCTTCACAATTACACTAACATCCAGTAGTAACATTTGGAACAACCACATTTTATTAGAAAATAAGTAAAAAGACCAGATGAAATGACAAAATTTTCAGCAAGAATAGGTCTTTCTTGGTAAAATTCATTTTTCAGACACAAAAACGTCACAATTTATTAGGAGTGTGGGGCTAGTAAAGCAGGAATATACATAAATGTATGAAACGTTGTGAGGAAAGTACTACGTTAAGTAGAGCAAAGTGCCGGTACGATATTTCGCACTTTATCCCTTTAAGAACAAACACTTTAAGAGCCTGTTCAAAAAGGCAATGGTTCCGCTCGATGCGCCCCAATTCCGCCTAAGTGCTACCCACGTCCTATGGGCAACGGCGAAATGTCGTCATCCTGACTCCAAGAAAACCACTCACAGCCGGCCTGAAAAGAATGCATCGGCTCCACCCATTGCGCCGTGTTTGTTCAAAAAGACAAAAACCGATCTTTTTGAACAAACACTTTAAAAAACTTTTAAAAAAATTTTCTTTTATGCTAAACATTTTTTTAGTACCTCCGATATAAGTAATGTAAAGCTTGATAGGAAAATAGGCGGCCGACTTTTTTCTTGTCAATCAAACTTTCACTTCCACCCACAAGGATGTGGCAGGAAGTAAAACCAACCAAATTCAAGGAGGAATTTTTCAATGATTATCAACAATAATATTCCAGCTTTAAACACATTCCGTCAATTAGGAATTAACCAAGGCGGCATGCAAAAGTCAATGGAGAAGCTATCCAGCGGTCTTCGTATCAACCGTGCTGGTGACGACGCTGCAGGACTTGCAATCTCTGAAAAAATGCGTGGACAAATCCGCGGTTTGGACCAAGCAAGCCGTAATGCTCAAGACGGAATCTCTTTGATTCAAACTGCTGAAGGCGCGTTGCAAGAAACACAAAACATCCTTCAACGTATGCGTGAATTAGCGGTTCAAGCTTCGAACGACACAAACACTGAAGCTGACCGTAATGAGATTCAAAAAGAAATCGAGCAGTTGACAAATGAAATTGATCGTATTGCAAACACTACTGAATTCAACACGCAAAAATTGTTGAATGGTGAAAAAGAAGGATTGAAAGCTGCAAAAACTGGCGACTATACTGTTCAAAACAACAGCAAAGCCGAAATCGTTCTTACTACTACTGATACTGATGATATAAATGTATCAGGAACTATCACGATTACTCGTATTAACAACGAAGCTGGAGAAGATCAATATGTAATCAGTGACCCAGCTGGAACTAGTATTACTCTTGATGACCTGGAAAACCCTACTGCAATCACTGGTGCTGGAGATACAATCACAATTGCCGGCTTAGCTGACATGGCAGTGGGAGAAAGTGTAACAATCAGCTTTAAAGCAGCTCAAGACGCTCAAACAGACGCTTCTAAATCACTTTCATTCCAAATCGGTGCTAACAGCGGACAAAATATTCTCGTTGGAATCGATAACATGAAAGCTGATGCGCTTGGTCTTCGTGACGGCGACGGAAACGCTCTTGATTTAACAAGTGCGTCTTCAGCAAGTACGGCAATTACTACAATCAACAATGCTATTGAAGCTGTTTCGGCACAACGTTCCAATTTAGGTGCGTACCAAAACCGATTAGAGCATACAATTTCCAACTTGGACAACTCTTCTGAGAACCTGCAAGCTGCAGAATCTCGTATTCGTGACGTTGACATGGCTCGTGAAATGATGGAAATGACAAAGAACAACATTCTTTCTCAAGCATCTCAAGCTATGCTTGTTCAAGCCAATCAACAACCACAATCTGTATTACAATTACTTGGATAATAACAATTTTCAATTTAAGAGAGGCTCTAGTTATGCTAGAGTCTCTTTTTATATAGTCCATTATGGGCAAACACTTTTAGAAGATGTTGAAAAAGTCCGGGAAACAGTACCTGCGAATTTCAACGTAAGCGTTGTCTCTTCGCTGTTCACGTGCGTATAGTGTACGCTCCGCTGCTCGCGCCTGCCGCGCTTCGATCTTCTTGTCACTGTCATGTCTCCTTTTTGAACAAATACTTTTAGTGAATATAATGTGAGGAGTGACGTATATGGAAAAATATATTGATGTAATGAAACAATCCATTGAGCTTTCCGAAACGGTCTTGGAGGGAGTAATACACATAAAAAAGCTGCTAGGTGAAGGCAAGTTTGAAGAAACGATGTACTTGTTTGAAGATGTCATTTTAGCATTTTCCACAGTGGAACTGTCCATTACGCCTATAAAAGAAAAGCTGACAAACAACGAGATTGATGCAACAGCGATGAAAGTTAAGGAAGCGTTAGCGTTGGCCGTCAGTGGGTATGAAACTAGAAGCCGCGGTAGAGTCCTGGAAGTGATCCAATTTACCCTCGTACTGCAAGTGAAGAAGTGGAAAGAGGAATTAGAAAAGGCATTTCAGCTGTACACAGTATCCTGATTCGTAGAAATGCTGCACAATTGGATAGCGTAAAGGAGTCTGTTCCAAAAGATCGTTTTTTATCTTTTTAAACATCTACTGTAAATGGGTATTTGAAAAATGTTTAACCATACTTTCTGCATCATATATGAGCAGGTCATTCGTTATTTTTTCTATGAAAAATTTATGACCTGCAATCTTTGATAAAGCGACATTTTAACTGATTGGGCACAATATCTATATACTGTATACTTCGGAAAAATTAGAGGTGCAGATATGGAGCTGACAGGAAAGGTCATTTTGGTTACCGGGGGTACCGGTTCTTTCGGGAAAAAATTTATTGAAGTGGTTTTGAGACAGGATGTCAAAAAAGTGATTGTTTTCAGCCGAGATGAATTAAAACAATATGAAATGGCCCAGGAGTATACCAATCCGCGAATTCGCTTTTTTATTGGGGATGTCAGGGATAAGGAACGGCTTTACCGCGCCTTTGACGGTGTAGACATCGTCATTCACGCTGCTGCCATGAAACAGATAGGTGCATGCGAATACAATCCGTTTGAAGCGGTGAAAACGAATATTAACGGGGCGCAAAATATCATTGAAGCTGCCATCGACCGCGGCGTCAAGCGGGTCATTGCCTTAAGTACGGATAAAGCCTGCAGCCCAATAAACCTGTACGGGGCAACGAAGCTGACATCCGATAAGCTATTTGTGGCCGCCAATTCTTATGTCGGTGATAAAGAAACAAAATTTTCTGTCGTTAGATACGGGAACGTTGTCGGCAGCAGAGGCAGCGTTGTACCGTTTTTCAAGAAAATCCGCGCTACCGGGAAAATCCCGATCACCGATGAACGAATGACAAGATTTTGGATCTCCTTGGAAATGGGCGTAAGATTTGTCATTGATAATCTGAAAAGAATGCAAGGCGGGGAAGTGTTTGTACCGAAAATTCCTAGCATGAAAGTAACGGAGCTTGCCGCGGCGATCGCGCCTGAATGTGAAATTGAAATCGTTGGCATCCGGCCGGGAGAAAAATTGCATGAAGCAATGATAACAGAAGATGACGCCAGACAAACGCTGGAGTACGAGGATTATTATCTGATCCAGCCGGAGTTCCCGTGGTGGAAAAAGGATTATGGCAACGGCGGCAAACCAGTTCCGGAAGGATTCAGATATACAAGTGATTCCAACAGCGAATGGCTGAATGTGGACGATTTGAAAAAACTAGTAAATGAGTAGGCGTCCGCGTCCAAATGCTCCATTGTCTTTCAGACGATGCCAAAGTCCAGTTAGCGGGTGATAATGTGAAAAAAACAGCGATTATCCAGGCGAGAATGGGCTCGTCAAGGCTTCCAGGAAAAATTTTGAAGCAAGTGGACGGGAAGCCTTTGCTGGCTTATCAAGTGGAACGGGTCAGGCAAGCAGCCGCCATCGATGACATCGTCATTGCGACGACAACTCATTTTGCTGACGACGAGGTTGTCGATTTTTGCAAAAAACATGATTTATCCTATTATCGCGGGGATGAAGATGATGTATTATCAAGGTATTATGAAGCGGCAAGCGAATATAAGGCCGACGTCGTTATTCGCTTGACCTCCGATTGCCCGGTCATCGACCCGAAAGTAATTGACCGGACGGTGGGGGTATTCATCCACCATGATTATGACTATGTTTCCAACACCTTACAAAGAACGTACCCGCGGGGAATGGATACGGAAGTGGTTTCCTTTTCCACGCTGCAGAAGGCATATAATGCAGCGGTCAAACCGTTTGAACGGGAACATGTCACTCCTTATATTTACAGAAATCCGCTGCAATTTCATTTAAAGAATGTGGCCTACAGCAAGGATGTCGGCTTTCACCGGTGGACGGTGGACACGATAGAGGACTTTCTGTTGATCAAAAATATTATCCAGTCGCTTTATCCCGATAATCCCGATTTTACGTTGGAGGACATCCTTGCCCTTTTGGAAAAACATCGGGACTGGGTCGAGATAAATGCGCATATTGAGCAGAAGAAATTAGGGGAATAGGAATGAAAAACATTGTTTTCAGAGTCGATGCATCCGTTCATATCGGTTCCGGTCATATGATGAGGTGTCTGACGCTGGCAGACAGACTGACGGAGAAAGGTTGCCGGGTCACCTTTATTTCCCGGAGGCGGCAGGGGGACTTTATTTCTTATCTCACGGAAAGGGGCTATGAGGTGAAGCCTCTCCCGGATACTGTTTCCGGAAATCAGCCCGGCCCGGAGCACTCCTGGCTCGGCGAAGCGTACGCGAAGGATGCGGAACAAACCTTGGAAGCAATGCGGGCATTAGGAAGTGTCGATTATTTGATCGTTGATCACTACGGTATTGACTACCGCTGGGAGCGGTTGTTGCGAGAGCACGTGAAAAAACTGATGGTGATTGATGATCTGGATCATCGCCGGCATGAATGCGATTGGCTTCTCAACCAAAATTTTGTCTCGGATAGCAGTTATGCAGCACTTCGTGAGAAAAAACAGACGCTGTTTCTGGGACCGAAGTACGCCCTTTTGCGAAAGGAATTTGCTATAGCCAGACAGCAAGTACAGACAAAGCGGAGCACTGTAAACAGGATACTGATTACATTCGGAGGGACGGATCCAACCAACGAAACAATGAAAGTTCTCCAGGCAGTAACAAAATTACCGGAAAGTATCATGTTTGATGTGGTGGCAGGTGCGGCGAATCCAAACAGGAAGAAAATCGAGCAATTCGCAGCATCGATGGAAAATGTCGACTTTTACTGCCAGATCAACAATATTTCGCAGCTGATGCTGAACGCGGATATTGCCATCTGTTCCGGGGGCAGTACCACATGGGAAAGATATTGTCTTGGTCTCCCGGGTGTTGTGATCACAGTCGCCGATAATCAAGTGGGTATTGCCAGAAAGTCCGCGGAATTGGAAATCGATCGTTATTTAGGACACTTCAATGAGGTAACGGCGGAGTCGCTGCTTCGTGCTATCCGTACGGTGTTGAATGATAAAAACACACTGTGGCTGGCCGGAGAAAAAGCGAGACAGATCGTTGACGGCAATGGGGTCAACCGTGTTTGTGAAAGATTGTTAACCGCTGATTAAATGGCGGGGTGTTCCGATGAACATCCTATATACACCTAAAGAGGTTACCAATCTTGAAAAGGGGAGCATGGGATGACAATGAATTGGGGAGTGGCTTATGTTAGCTGTTAATGGGGGCAAGCCGGTTCGCGGCAGTTTTTTATCATACGGTCAACAGTGGATCGACGAGAAAGATATCGAAAGTGTCGTAAACACGTTGAAAAGCCCGCTGTTGACCCAGGGGCCGATGGTTCATGCGTTTGAACAACGGGTAGCTGATTATGTCGGCACGAAGTATGCGGTGGCGTTTTCCAATGGGACCGCGGCCCTTCACGCGGCTTATTTCGCGGCGGGGCTTACCGCCGGCGATGAAATGATCACGTCGCCGATTACCTTTGTGGCAACCTCTAATGCCGCTTTATATTTACAGGCGAAGCCAATATTTGCTGACATTGATGCCGCAACGTATAATTTAGATCCGAATAAAGCGGAACTATTGATTACCGATAAAACGAAGCTGCTCGTTCCCGTGGACTTTACCGGGCAGCCTGCCGATATGGATGCCTTTCGTAGGCTGGCAGATAAATACAATTTGACGCTCATTAGCGACGGTGCCCACTCCTTAGGGGCAAGCTACAATGGTCAACCGGTAGGAAGGCAGGCGGATATGACGATGTTCAGCTTTCACCCCGTGAAACCGGTCACGACGGGGGAAGGCGGAGTGATCGTAACCGACAATGAAGAATACTACGAAAAGCTGCAATTATTCCGGTCGCACGGCATTGTGAAAAGCAGCGCTGATATTGACGGACCTTGGTATTACGAAATGGTCGAGCTCGGAATGAATTACCGCCTGCCGGATATTCAGGCAGCGCTTGGCTACAGTCAGATGGAGAAGCTTGATTTGTTCATTCAGCGGCGGCGGGAGATTGCAGCCAAGTATACAGCTGCTTTTTCCGACGTGGACGGTGTCCTTCTGCCGGAGCAATTGAACAGCGCAGCTTCTGGCTGGCATATTTATGTGTTGCGCTTCCCAGTGGAAAAGTTTACTGTGGGAAGGAAGCAAATATTTACCGCATTGAGGGCGGAAAATATCGGAGTGCATGTTCATTACATTCCGGTATACATACAGCCGTATTACGAGCGGCTCGGATACCGGCGCGGCTTATGTCCGCTTGCGGAGAAATGGTATGAAGAAGCGATGACCTTGCCGATTTTCCCGAAAATGACCGATCAGGATGCAGAAGATGTCATCCGCGCGGTGAAAAAGGTTGTTGCCGCATATTTGAAGTGATTGTTCAAAAAGATCGTTTTTTAATCTTTTTGAATATGATATACAAATAATAGTATGAATTTATGAGAAAATACAGTGTCATTTCGGCAAAAAAGTCGATTGCAGGGGAGTTTCTCTTATGAATATTTTGGTAACCGGCGGTGCCGGCTTTATAGGTTCGAATTTTGTTAAGTATATGCTTTCTAAATATCAGTACACGATTGTCAATTTGGATTTGTTGACGTACGCAGGAAATCTTATCAATTTGGAAGCGGCTGAGAAAAACAGGAACTATCATTTTGTCAAAGGAAATATTTGTAACCGGGAACTGCTGGAAGCTATTTTTCAAAAGTATGCAATCAACGTTGTCATTCATTTTGCTGCCGAATCCCATGTTGACCGAAGCATCGAGGATCCGGAAATTTTTATCAGAACGAATGTGCTCGGCACCCAGGCGTTGCTTGATACAGCGAAAAAATATTGGATCCGGAACCGCTCGGATAAACATTGCCGTGAATTCAAGGTGGGGGCTAAATTTATTCAGATATCCACCGATGAAGTTTACGGTACGTTAGGAAAAACAGGGTATTTCACCGAAGAAACATGCCTTGCTCCGAACAGTCCATATTCCGCTTCGAAGGCGTCGGCAGACATGGTGGTCAGGGCATACCATGAAACGTACGGTCTGCCGATGAATATCACGCGCTGCTCCAATAATTACGGACCGTATCAGTATCCGGAGAAGCTGATTCCTTTAATGATCTTGCGCGCGTTGAAAGGGCAGACTCTTCCCGTCTACGGGGACGGGAAACAAATTCGCGACTGGCTTCATGTAGAGGATCATTGCCGGGCAATCGATGCGGTACTTCATCGTGGGCGCTTAGGGGAAGTGTATAACATCGGCGGCAATAACGAAAAAGAAAATATCGCCATTGTGCAATCGATTCTTCATTATCTCAAAAAAGATGAGAAGCTCATTGAATTCGTCACCGACCGACTCGGCCATGACCGGAGATACGCCATTGACAATGCGAAAATAAAACGGGAGTTAGGCTGGACTCCCGCCTACTCTTTCCGTGTTGGACTGGAAATGACGATCCAATGGTATTTAGAAAATACGAAATGGACCGAAGCAGTGACAAAGAGAACATACTCCTAATACAGAGTGAGAGCATGGACGACGGGGAAGGGATATCATCTCAGTGTTTTAAATGTCCTCAAGGGGCGTTTATGAGGACAAAATGGAGGTCGAAGCAGGTTAAAATGTCCTCAAGAAAGGTTTATGAGGACAAAATCGAGTCCGCAGCCCGCCGATTTGTCCTCAAAAAAGAAATATGTATCAATGCTGGACTTTATTCTTCTAAATCGATGTTCACGTGCAGATCAGAGGCCGCCAAATAAAGCACACACTAATATGTTAAATTTCCTGAAGTGCTGATGACGCTTCCCCTCAATTGTTTATCACCCGTTTCGGGGAATAGCCGGTTATTTTTTTGAATGCTTTAAAGAAGGTTGAATAATCGCCAAAGCCAACAGAATGCGCCACATTCAGTGCAGGTTTTCCAGCCACCAGCAGCTCCATTGCCCTCATAATTCGTTTATAGGTAATATACTCAATCACGGTAAAACCGGTGTTCCTTTTAAATAAGTGACATAAGTAATATTTATTAACGAAAAACCTCTCCTGCAGGGAATCCAGTGTAATTTTTTCCTCCAGATGGTTATTGATGAAATCTAAAATAGCGGCTATTTTTTGATCGTCTTTGTGACTGTCTACGACAGGGTTATTATATTTTGAAAGATGCTGATTGATCTTAATGAGCATCTGGATAAAAAAAATTTTCATCAAGATTTGACTTTCAGGAGCAGGGTCTAAAGAAGCCTTCTCGATGTTTTCCCACAGTTCACCGATCCCATTGTCCAAGACATTTTTTGCGGGAATCATATTAAAGCAGCCAAGTTTCCTTTTTTCAATATAAGCAAGCAGGTTATATTGTTCCGTTTGATAAGGGGAAACGTATTCAGGTTTAAAGTGAATGTATTTGCGTTCATAGGAAGCTTTAGAGAGAAACACGATACGGTGCAGTTCTTTAGAATTAGTAATAATTAAATCATATGGACGAAGCTTGTAAGCCTGCCCTTCAATATAGTAAGTCAGATCCCCTGAAATAAAGTAAAACATTTCATAACAATCATGGATGTGCGTGGCGACATCAGTTGGAGGTTCTGTTACCATATGGACGAAAGAAAAATGATTGCTGCTATAATGCAGGATTTGTTTGTCCATCACCCTTCCCCCTTTCTTCTTATTTTAGTAAATGCAAAGGCTTACTTCAAGATGAGATAAGCAATATTTGCAATTTATTAAGCAACAAACACAATGCTTCTTTCCAAAACTTAAACTAGAATACTAAGTAATTATAAAGAAGAATAAGCGAAAGGGTGTTTCAGTATGGGGAAATTTATCTTATCTGCTTTTGCGGACGAAATCGATGAGAATCTAAAAACACAGATGGATGTTTTAGAGCAGCACGGTATTAAACATATTGAAATGAGAGGCGTAAATGGGAAACAGCTCGTTGATTATTCCTTAGAAGAAGTGAAGGACATAAAGCGTCAACTTGATGAACGAGGATTTAAGCTTTCTGCGGTTGGTTCTCCGATTGGGAAGGTGAAGATTACCGACGGGTTTGGCCCACACTTCGAGCTGTTTAAACATACGTTGGAGATTGCCAAAATTATGGAATGTCAGTATATCAGAATGTTCAGCTTCTTTATTCCGGAAGGAGAGGAACCGGCTAAGTATCGTGACGAAGTGATCAATCGGTGGAAAGAATTTATAAAAGCAGCAGAAGGGAAAGGAGTTACACTTCTTCACGAAAATGAGAAAGGCATTTATGGCGATACTCCGGAAAATTGTCATGATTTGCTCTCCACGTTAAATTCAGACTGCGTTAAAGGGATCTTTGACTTTGCAAATTTTGTGCAGTGTGATGTTAAAAATTATCCCGATGGCTTTGAATTGCTGAAGGACTATATTGCATATGTCCATATTAAGGACGCTGTCTACAGCGATCACCACGTTGTGCCGGCCGGAGAAGGGGACGGGAAGGTCAAAGAAATATTAGAGGAGCTTTACGACAATGGGTACAAAGGATTTTTATCGCTTGAACCTCATCTTTCCAATTTTAATGGTTTTGCATATCTTGAGCACGACTCACCTGGTTTTCATTTGCCGGAGGGTGGGGCTAGAAGTTTTGCAATAGCTGTACAAGCACTTAAAAAATTGTTAAAACAAATTGAAAAATAATGAGGAGGAGCTCAAGTGAAAAAAGTACGTATCGGAGTTATTGGGATTGGAGCGATGGGGAGTATTCATGCTAAGTACCTGTTTGATGGGAGGATCCCCCATGCGGAGCTTACGGCCGTGTGTGATAGCAATACCGAAAGATTAGACTGGGCAAAACAAAGCTTTGGCGACAAGGTGCAGCTATTTGATAACTCTGATCTTTTCTTTGCGTCCAAATCATGCGATGCTGTTATGATTGCGACACGTCATTATGATCACCCTATTTTAGCGATACAATCATTAAAAGAGGGCTGCCATACGCTGATTGAAAAACCAGCTGGTGTGTATACAAAGGCCGTAAGAGAGATGAATAAGGTTGCACAGAAAAGTGATAAAGTATTCGGCATTATGTATAACCAAAGAACAAGTCCGTTGTATCAAAAGGTGAAGGATTTGGTCGAATCAGGGGAGCTTGGAAAACTCAAACGAACGATCTGGATTATTACCGATTGGTACAGGCCGCAAAGTTATTATGATGCAGGGGAGTGGCGAGCAACGTGGCGCGGCGAAGGAGGCGGCGTGCTGTTGAATCAAGATCCGCATCAACTGGATTTATGGCAGTGGATTTGTGGGATGCCGAAGCGTGTACGCTCGTTTATGACCTTTGGCAAGTACCGCGATATCGAGGTCGAGGATGATGTGACCACCTTTGTCGAATATGACCATGGAGCGACGGGGCTTTTTGTAACGAGCACGGGTGAAGCACCGGGAACGAACCGTTTGGAAGTGAGCGGGGACAGAGGAAAAGTCGTCATCGAAAATGACAAGCTGACATTTTGGCGATTACGTGTACCGGAAAGTGAATTTAACCGCGAGTTTAGAGGTGGCTTTGGCAGTCCTGAGTGCTGGAAATGTGAGATTCCAATCCATGGCGAAAATGCCCAACACATAGGTATCATCAAGGACTGGATCAACGCTATCTTAAACGGAACGGAGCTGTTGGCCCCAGGAGTGGAGGGCATTAACGGTCTCACGATTTCCAATGCGATGCATTTATCTGCCTGGACGGATCGGTGGGTGGATATCCCCTTCGACGAAGATTTATTTTATAAAAAGCTCAAAGAGAGAATCGATCACTCCACATTTCAGAAACGCGGTGGGAATGAAACCTTGGATGTATCGGGGACGTATTAGAGGAAGTTCAAAAAAGTGCGGGATACAGCGCCTGCCAATCTCAACGCCAGCGTTGCCCCTGTGCTGCTCACGTACTCGTGTACGCTGCGCTGCTCGAGCCTGCCGCGCCTCGACCTTGTTGCCGCTGTTATGTCCTCCTTTTTGAACAAATACTATAAATATTACTAATTCATCCTACTCATTACCTATTTATTGAATTGTTGATATTTCCTCACATTGACACATTCTTTCACACATGCTAGTTTTTAGGTAGGAGTTTCAAAGGCTTGAATACGTAAGGGAGTGGACATTTTATGAGCAGAAGCAGAGGAGGAGGCAGCCAAGGGGGAAACAAAAGCAGTAGTTCTATTGGCGGAGGAAGAAGTGGTGCCGGACGCAGCAGCAGCTCCAGCGCAGGAAGAAACAGAGGATCTGCATCCTCTTCATCTAATGGCGGGAAAAACAGGGGATCTTCAGCAGCTAGTTCACAGAACAAGCAAGGCTCTTCTTCAAGTGTGACGAAAAATCGAGAGGCATCTTCAGCTAGTACAGAAACTAAGACGAATTCTTCTAATAGCGCTAAAAATAGCAATAGCTTTTATTCTTCCCAGTCTGGGAACCAACATCATCAAGATTACACGGACAGAGAGAGTATTGCGGCAAATAAAAGTAAGCGTAACGACTTTTTGTCTAACGAACGAGATCGTTATGACGAAAATAGTTATACGGACGAGAGGAGGAGACGCGGTTTTTTTGAATCCGATTCCAGATATGACCGAGACCGTTTCCCTTCGGATCGGAGAAGATTCGATGATCGATCCGATTCATACAGAGATAGTCGCCATCCTTATCATGATCACCGTGACCGCGATCGTTATGATAGACGCGATCGTGATTATGATCGTGGATACTACAATGATGACCGTGATCGCCGCGATGGCTATGGCTATTCTCGTGACGAATACTATGATCGCACTGATCATCGCTATGATACTGATTATGAGGAACGTCAACGCAATGGTCTCCATTATCAGAAGAATCGCCATTCACGCGGATATTCCTCCGGTTATCATAATGGAAGACGGGATGACCATTACCATAAAGAAGATAAGAAGAAACGTTGGGGCCTTTATATGCGTTGGTTCATAAAGATTTTTGCCGTACTTTTTGTGATAGGGATTATCGCCTCGATCCTCGATTGGATGTTTTTTTCTTCAGGGGATACAGGACGTGAACCGCTTCCGGAAGGGGCGGTAAATGAAACAAGCTATTATACCGATGAGCTTCATTGGATTGAGAATGAAAGAGAACTACTGAAAGGGATGGAGACTTTTTATGACAAAACCGGCGTTCAGCCCCATCTGGTTATCACAGATAACGTAGAGGGGAATACAGCGCCTTCCCTGGCTGATGTGGAACAATATACGCAAAGTCTCTATCAGGAATTGTTTACAGATGAAGCGCACCTGTTGCTCGTCTTTTTAGAAAACGAATCGCAGGAATATATGACGTATTATGTGGTGGGATCGCAAGCGGAAAGTGTGATTGACGCTGAAGCAGGCGATATGTTACTTGATTCTATTGACCATTACTATGTGGAAGAAGATATGACTGACGCGGCGTTTTTTAGTCATTCTTTCGAGCGCGCTGCGGATCAAATCATGGAGAAGACAGAAAGCAGCCTTAGCACCGCTTCGACTATCATTGCTATCATCTTATTATCAGCCGGCTATGGAGGATATAAATGGTGGAAGAGGAAGCGGGAAAAAGAGGAGCTTGAGAAACAAAGAATGGAAGAAGTTCTAAAGCAGCCGCTGCCAACTTTCGGCGCAAGCGAAGCAGAGGAATTAGCGAAAAAATATCAAGATACTAATGACAACTAAAAATATTGATAGTGGATGTTCAAAAAGTTTGGCAGACAGTACCTGGAAATCTCAATACCAGCAGCGTTGCCTCTGTGCTGTTCATGTGCGTGTTATGTACGCTGCGCTGCCTGAGGCTGCGGTTAGCCTCGCCCTTCCTGGTGCTGTTCTTCCACCCCTTTTTGAATAAACATTTCGTTAGGAGGGATTAGAAATGTCCATTTTAGCTCGTTTCCAAGATATTGTCAGTGCGAATATTAATACAATGCTTGAGCGGATGGAAAATCCAGAGAAAATGATTGACCAATTGTTACATAATCTAATAATGGATTTAGCCGAAGTGCGACAAAGCACAGCGAGTGTCATCGCGGAAGAGACAAGGGCGAAACAGCTAGTTGATGAGAACAATGCAGCGGTATTAAAGTATACCGAGCTTGCGAAAAAAGCATTAACAGCAGGCAATGAAAATGATGCCCGTGTTTTCTTAGTCAAAAAACAAGAGTTGGAGGACAGCGGAGTCGGTCTTGCCAACAACTATGCGTCAGCCCATGAGAATGCGAGCAAAATGAGACAAATGCACGATAAGCTTGCTGCGGATATTCACAAGCTCAAGGCTCGTCGTGACATGCTTAAAGCCAGGTTGTCAGCAGCGAAAGCGCAGGAAAAAATAAATGGCAAGGGCCAATCGGCTGGCAACGCTGGAAATGTACTCGGTTCCTTTGACCGAATGGAAGAGGATGTTTCACTCCGCTATGAAGAGGCGAGTGCGCTGGCATCTTTAAGAGAAGAACCTATTGATGAAGTAAAGCTTCTTGAAGAGAAATATGCAGCCGACCAAGGTTCGGCTGCAGTAGAAGATGAATTGCAACGTATGAAGAAAAAGATGGGCTTATAATTTGCTATTCTACGTATGTTGCGCTGCTCAAGGCACGAGCTTCGATCTGCTTGACGCTGTTAAAAGAGTCTGTTCAAAAAGACATCGGCTTCACTCATTGCATCTCGTATGTCCGAAAGATAATAAACACCCATTTGAACGAGCTATACACATCGGCTGTTTTCATAACATCTACGCTCAAACTGCTTGGTACTCTTCACGCTGAAACGTGAGGAACCAAGCTTTTTTTATTTTTACAATATTGGACCGTAATGCAACAAAGTTTACGAAAACAGCTTTACAAAAAATGCTCCGTTTGCAAAGGAGGATATAGGCAATTAAAAGAGCGTGTTCAATGAGGCAATGGTTCCGCTCGATGCGCCCAATTCCGCCTAAGAGCTGCTCACGTCCTGCGTCTGCGGATACTCGACGCAAATTGACTCGTGAAGCACATTCAGGTTGCATTTGTGAGCAACGGCGGAATGTCACCATCCTCCAATTCCGCTTAAGTACCACTCACGTCCTGTGAGTAACAGCGGAATGTCGTCATCCTGACTCTGAGAACCCCACTCATAGCCGGCTTGAAAAGAATGCATTGGCTCCACTCATTGTCTCTTCCTCTGCTAGTAGAACTCCGACGTCGATCCAAGTGTCAACGCTCGCGATGACACGATGAGACAGCTCGCAGCATTTCAGTGAAGTACGGCTCGTTGCATCGTGTATGTTCAAAAAGATAAAAAACGATCTTTTTGAACATGCACTAAAAACAAATAAAACAACCACAAGAAGATGTATTTTTTCAAGCGCCGGCGTTTCCTGATGATGGGCACCTTGCCGATAGGGCATTATATCTTTTCCTGAAACATACATTGAAAACAGTAGTGATATCAGGAATGCAGGCGGGTACAACAGAAAAAAGGTGGTACGGAACCAGACACCGGAACCGTCAAATCGAAGCAACAGAGGAGGTTTTATGAAGGCATTCAATATTGGAAACAGGCTGGTCGGGACGGAGCATCCCCCATTGATCATTGCGGAAATGTCAGGAAATCACCATCAGTCGTTGGAAAGAGCGCTGCAAATCGTGGAAGCGGCTGCTGAATCAGGAGTGGATGCCATTAAACTGCAAACATATACGCCGGACACGATGACGTTGGATATCCAGGAAAGGGAATTTATTATTGACGACGAAAACAGCTTGTGGAAAGGCAGGTATCTTTATGATTTATACAAGTTGGCCCGCACTCCGTGGGAATGGCACGAACCGCTTTTCAACCGGGCGAAGGAGCTTGGCTTGCTTGCTTTCAGTACTCCGTTCGATGAAAGTGCCGTCGATTTTTTGGAAACGCTGAATGTTCCGTGCTATAAAATCGCCTCGTTTGAAAATGTACATCTCCCGTTGCTTCGCAAAGTAGCGGCGACGGGCAAGCCGGTGCTGCTGTCAGCAGGAATGGCAACAGCGGCAGAATTGGATGAAGCTGTCCGTACTTTACGGCAGGAAGGCTGCAACGAGATCGTGTTACTCAAATGCACAAGCGCCTATCCTGCTTCTCCTGCGTCTGCGAACTTGCTGACGATTCCTCACATGAAGCAATTATTCAACTGCCATGGCGGCCTGTCGGATCATACGGCAGGGATCGGTGTGGCTGTTACTGGTGTAGCAGTGGGGGCAACGGTGATAGAAAAACATTTTACATTATCCCGTGCCGAGGGCGGAGTAGACGCGGCTTTTTCCATGGAACCGGCGGAAATGAAGGCGCTTGTAGCAGAAACAAGGAAGGCGTGGGAAAGCCTCGGTGCTGTCCAATACGGACCGACTGCGGCTGAAATATCGTCGCTGGCGCACCGCAGATCGTTATATGTTTCTCAAGACTTGGCTGCCGGGGATGTTCTAACAGCAGAAAATATCCGGGCAATTCGGCCGGGAAGAGGATTGGCGGCAAAATATTATGATTTAGTCATTGGTAAAAGAGTCACGTGCGATGTGAAAAGAGGTACACCGTTAAGTATGGAAATGTTAATGCTGCGGGACTGATTCCGCATCGATGAAGAGGAGAAAAAAGAGAGATAGATTGTGCAGCTGAAAAAGTGCAACCCCCCCTTTTGCTCTGTTGGGATCTTTCAATTTTTTTATGAGTCATTATACCTAAATACCACTGATAATCTAAACAAACAAGGGCAAATTGCCGATATAAAACATAGGATGCGTACTATTTATAGGAGGGAAGCACATGGAAGTGAAGGCGAGTGGTTCAACGACGGTGAATGAGTTATTTTCTCAAGTTCAGTCGGAAAGAGTTCACCGGCACCAGACACAAGGAAGTGTAGATACGTCATCAAGAAAAGCGGAAGCTGTTTCTCATGAAGCTTCGCGGTCTTTGAAAGCGGAAGAGCTGACAGATAAGCTGGAAGCAATTAACAAACTTCTTGATCCGCAGTACAAGACAATTAAATTCGAAAGACACGAAAAATTGGACAGAACAATCGTACGAGTCGTCGATAGTGGCACAGAGGAAGTCATCAAAGAAATACCGCCGGAAAAATTTTTAGACATGATCTCATCCATGCTTGAATTTGCCGGAATTATCATTGACGAAAAAATATAGGGAAAGAGGCTGACACATACGGCAAAATTACACCATGTGTGTCGGCCTCTGTCTCTTTGTTTGGTACATACATAACTTTTTCCCTGTCAGCGAGAGGAATTTTCTTCCGAAGTCTAAGTCTGAAAAATAACGCCGCTTTATCAGCGATGAAGCTGGGAAGGAGGTGGTACTCGTGGATATAGGATTGCTTTCGATGGCTCTTAGCAAGAGCCAGGTACAGCAGCAGGCGTCGATGTTAATTATGAAAAAGGCGATGGGGCAAGCGGAACAGCACAATGAGGTGCTGCTGAAGCTGATGGGCGCTGTCGATACGGCAGCTTTAGAGCATGCTGCGCAGCCGCACCTTGGTGGAAATATTGATTTGAAGCTGTGAGCGGCAAGAAGGATGATTGCCGTGACAAACAGGGATATCCTGAAATGGAACGAGCCGTCACAAGAAAAAATACAGGTGGCGGTTCTTTTTCATTTGCACTGATGTTAGCTTTTAGGCTATTGAAAACAGGCAGTTTTTCAGACGAAAAGAAAAACTATCACTTAGGGATTTGTTTTTTCTCTAAACAATACTAAAAATGAACCGATAATACATATAGAGATAAGAATCGACACACATATATTTACACCGACATATTTCATTATTTTTTGAGGAGTGTGAATCAAATGTCTACAATGCGTATTGGAGGATTAGCTTCCGGTCTGGATACAAGTGAAATCATCAGTCAATTAATGAGTGCCGAGCGGATGCCGTTAGACAGGTTAATTAAAAACAAAACATTACTGGAATGGCAGCGCGATAAATATCGGGAAGTGAATCTGGAAATAAGCAAGCTGCGTGATTCTTTTGTGGCGGCGGGTTTGGGACTTCAATCTACTTTTTTGCAAAAAAAGGTGACAAGCTCCAATGATAAAGTTGTAACGGCAACCGCGAGTGCGAACGCATCCAACACTTCCGTACAAATGAAGGTAAATCAGTTGGCAACGCCTGCGAACTTCGTTTCAAATGAAATTACGGATCAGAACATCTTATCGAAAAAACTCAGCGAATGGGATTCCGGCTTCCAATTTGACGAAAACGGAAAAGCGACGCTGATGTTTGAAGTTCAGAAGCCCGGTGGGGCATACGAAGCGGTAGCCGTTGAACTTAACGAAAGTGATACGCTGCAAACGGCAATGAACAAGTTGAACAAAGCCGGTGTCGGATTTAGTGCGTTTTTAGACAAGAGTGCCGACGGTTCAGCTGAACGACTTGTATTGACAATGACAGACACCGGTGCCGGCGCCGGAATCCGCATGGGTAGCGCTATAGCGGAAGACACAGATGCTGAAAAGGCTGCCAAAGAGAATGCACTGGCATTTTTTTCAAGCCTCGGCTTTAATACTGTGGATAACGGCGATACAACGGATTTGGTTACGAGCACTGCAGGACAAAACGCCATTGTTGAAATAAACGGCCATGTCACACAACGGACATCCAACAGTTTTACCATCAATGGTGTCACATACAGTTTAAACGGTATTTCTGAACCGGGTGAGGTGGTAATGATCACTTCTCAGACAGACACGGAAAAAATCATGGAATCGATCATGAATTTTGTGGAGCAGTACAACAATCTTATTGACCTGCTTAACGGTGTTCTCAGGGAAGATAAACACCGTGATTACAAGCCGTTGACAGACGATGAAAAGGCGGCGATGAGTGAACGTGAAATTGAGCTGTGGGAAGCGAAGGCCAAAAGCGGGTTATTGAGAAATGATTCAACGTTGATGTCCGCCATGTACCAGATGAGATCGGCAATGTTTTCCGGAGTTGCCGGCGGCTTCATTAAAGATTTGTCGGAGATTGGCCTAGTAAGCTCTTCTAATTACAATGACGGCGGGAAGATCGTGTTTGATACGAATAGAAGAACGATGCCGAACGGTGAATCGATGACTGGTGAGGATCGTTTAAGGTACTACATCGAAAATCACGGAGAAGAGCTGTATAATTTCTTTATGAACGACAGTGAAGAAGCCAGCGAAAGAGGCGTGCTCCGAAAGCTGCGAAGCACGCTGGACTATACAGTTAACCAGGTAACGGAACGAGCTGGACGGGAAGGACGGACAAATCAGCAGTTTACCTTGGGTCGTCAATTGAACGATATAGAAGACCGTATTACTAATTTTGAGCGCCGATTACAACAAAAGGAAACTCGGTATTGGGCACAATTTACAGCATTGGAAAAAGCGATGGCACAAATGAATTCACAGGCTGAGCAATTGTACTCCATGCTGTATAGCAATTAATTTTACTGTGCTTGAAAAAATTATGTGTTTATAAATGGGGGAATAGGAATGGCAGTGAACAACCCGTATGCAACGTATCAGCAACGAGCAACAGAGACGAAAACACCAGGTGAATTAACGTTAATGCTATATGAAGGCTGTTTGAAATTTATCAGACGGGCAGAAAAAGCAATTGACGAGGGTACGGTTGAAGAAAAAAACACGAATATTATAAAAGCACAGAATATCATTCGTGAACTGATGGTCACGCTAAATACAGATGTGGCTGTAGCCCAGCAAATGATGCAAATGTATGATTTTATTTTAAATCGGTTAGTGGATGCGAATGTGAACAACGATAAAAAACTGTTGAAGGAAGCGGAGGAATTTGTCACTGAGTTTCGCGATACATGGAAGGAAGTTGTGAAGCTTGATCGTCAGCGACGCCACGGCGCAGGAGCATCCAGTTCTACTTCCCCCTCAGCTGCGGGAGAGACCAGGCTGTGAGTGAATTTGTCAAACTGTATGATATCACGAAGGAAATGGCCCAACTGCTAGAGGCTCCTCCGGGACAGGAGGAGGAGCGGGATGAGTTTATCGAGCGCCTGACAGAGCTTCTTGACGAACGTGGAAAGCTGCTAAGCAGCTTTCAGCGGGAGCCCGCTGATGAAGAGGAAAAGCTCCTGAAACACATTATCGCCTTGCAGGAAAAAATGAAGCCTAAATTAGAAGCAGAGTTAAACAGTGTAAAGCGGGATTTAGCAGAATTGAAAAAAAAGAAAGAAACAAGCCGTCGCTACGAAAATCCCTATTCGCATACTCCCATCGATGGAGCGTTTATCGATAAAAAGAAATAAACAAAAAGTTCATAAAAAGTTCAGGGACCTGGGGTGTGAACACCAGGTCTTATTTTTATTTGGGGCCTGCGCTTGTATTCACTATATAGAACTAACTACCCGGGATTGTGAAAGATAATATAACAAAAAATAATAAAATAGTACTTTCTGATTATTTTTTCGATGCATTAATACACATATAATCATGCAGTCAGTTCCAAAGTCTGAAAATGTCGAACCGCTTTAGTTATCCTGAATATATCCATATAACCCTTTGAAAATCCACTATTTTCCGTTGTTTTCTCAGTCATTACACAACACCGACGAAAGATTTCGCTATCCGATGTTTTTGTGAGAATATGCTGAATAAAGCATATTTATGTAGAATGGTATACTTATTTGGAATTTTTAGATTATTACATTTTTTTGTTTTCTATTAAATAAAAATGTGGTAGTCTCTATGTACGTGCTATTTAACGAACTATCATGATGGTAATTTTTGTTGAAAGAGGTGAAGGAAGGGAAAAAATACTAGAAAAATAGAATGATGAGATTAACAGATTCAAAAAATGGGAGGGAAAGCATTTGAAAAAGAAGACGTTCGGCAAATTTCTTAATAGCTTATTAATTTTCACGCTCTTTTTTTCACTGCTGAATCCTTTATTTGCCGCAGCAGAAACAGGTGCTGACTTTGCAAAAAAAGCAGTGCCTGACGAAAGCATTCTGCAAATGAAGGAGATGGTACTACAGCAACAGGCTTTGCTGGAACAAGCGCCTGCACTGCACCCTGAATTGCAAAATGTCAGCGATGATCAAGAAGTGACAGTCATTGTTCAGCTTTCTGAAGAACCGGTTGCCTTGGAAAAAGGAAAGAAAACGGTTGAGGGAAAAACGTTTACTCTGGCGGAAGAACGTAGAGTGCTGAATAAGGTAAATACCCAGCAGAGTTCATTTGAAAAAGAAATGAAGAGCAAGAATATTCATTTTTCCAAAGAGTTTACATATAATCAGGTTTTTAACGGAATGTCGCTGACAGTAAAGGGTGGCGACGTCGAGAAGCTCTTGGAAATTAAAGGAGTTGTCAGCGTCGAACCAGATGCGGAAGTGAACGCATTGGAAGAAGTGACGCAAAGTGACACGGTGTCTCCAGCAATGCTCACCAGCAATTCTCATCTGGAGGTTCCGAAGCTGTGGGAGATGGGTGTGGAAGGGGAAGGTGTAAAGGTTGCTGTCCTCGATACCGGTATTGATTATACCCATCCTGAATTTGCCGGTGTCTATAAAGGCGGATTCAATTTTGTCGCACAAACGGGAAACAGCAACTATGCAAGTGATCGCGCAGATGACGATCCGTATGAAACATCCCCCGAGGAAAGACCAGATCATATGCCCGAATTTAATGCTGACGGCCGTTCATTCTATACTAGTCATGGAACGCATGTTGCCGGTACGATCGCAGCAACCGGTGAGAATGAATACGGCATTAGTGGCATTGCACCGAAAGTGGAGCTGTATGCTTATCGTGTGCTAGGTGCATACGGGTCCGGAGCAACATCCGCTGTGATTGCTGCAATCGACAAAGCTGTGGAAGAAGAAATGGATATTATCAATCTTTCATTAGGAAGCAGTAACAACAACCAGACCTCGGCAGATGCAGTCGCCATCAGCAATGCAACGCTGGCAGGTGTAACGGCGGTCATTGCAACCGGTAACAGCGGTCCGGGGCGTGGGACTATCGGCAGTCCGGCAACGTCGCCGTTGGCCATTTCCGTCGGCAACTCAACGCTGCCGGAAATGACAATTGGTGCAAAACTAACTGTGGAAGCCGGGGAATACAGTGATGAATATGATGTCAACTTAATGGGATGGACATTTGCTTCAGATCCGGCTGAAACTTTGTCAGGTACTTTTGATGTGGTGGCAATCCCGGGTATTGGAGAGGAAGCGGATTACCAGGGGCACGACGTGGAAGGAAAGATAGCCCTTGTGTCTCGGGGTCTCATCCCATTCGTGGACAAAATTGCCGCTGCTAAAGATGCCGGAGCAGTAGGAATTATCATTCACAACAATGTGGAGGGAGCGGGCCCCGCCGGATTTTTACTAGGAGATTCGTTTGATTATATCCCGACGTTCGACATTGCGACTGCCAAGGGCTTGGCTTTCCGTGAAGCGATCGAAGCAACGGAAAATAAAACCGGAAAAGTAACGTTCAGCGATTACAACAAAGGAGCAACCGAAGGGGATGGCATCAACGATTCCAGTTCCCGTGGACCGGCAAATCCAGTGTTTGACATCAAACCTGATGTCGCTGCACCGGGAACAAACATCATGTCAACGATTCCTGCTTACGGAAAAGACGATCCTAACGCTGATTATTCTCAATCGTATGACCGTGCCACCGGAACAAGCATGGCTGCGCCTCATGTGGCCGGAGTTGCTGCATTGCTTTTATCTTTGAATCCGGAATGGACGCCGTATGATGTAAAAGTTGCGATATCCAACACAGCCAAACAGTTGGATACGACGAAGTTTGACGTATTTGCTCAAGGGCCGGGACGAGTACAGCCGTTGCAAGCGGCAACAGCAGAGGCACTGGCTTATGCATTGGACACTACTGAATTTGATTCCCAAACGGTTGCGTATGAAAAGGGAACGGTCACATTCGGGAGAGTGGCTCCGAATTCGTCCGGAGAAACAACAATGACCAAGCAGATTGAAGTTCGAAGTTTAGCAGGAGTGGATGGCGGCTCAGAGTACCAAGTCAGCGTGGAAGTAACGAAAGCTGCCACCGGCGAGCTTGCCGGAGCCAATGTCACAGTGGATAAAACTTCTTTCTCTTTAAACGGCACGGAAACGCTTAATGTCACATTGACCGTTCCTGAAGGGGGAGAGTCACCGGGTAATGAGCTTCTCGGATATATTCACTTGACCAATGGTACAACAGATTTGTCTTTACCATTTGCTGCGGAGTTTTCGACAGATGTTCCAACGGGACTTGCATATTATTATCTCGATGACTATGCAATTTCGCCTAACGGGGACGACATATTTGACGAAACGGGAGTCAACTTTGGCTTATATAATGATCACGGAACGACATTAATTGAATTGTGGGATGCGTCCAATCCGAACGGCGGAGCTTATGGTGACGGGTATTTGGGCTATTATATAGCTGCACCGGAAGTTCCTGCGGGAGATTGGTACCTTCCAATCGATGACAGATACGTGGATTGGGGCAGCAATGAGGAAAAACAGGCGCCGGAAGGAGTGTACTCCGTCGATTTAACTTCAATAAATAAGGCGGGAGGTATCACATTTGATTGGGACGGACCGTTTTATATTAAAACATCCGAGCCTGGCATTGCTATCGATCCGTTGGAGGAAGAAACAGCAGGACCTGATGTTCAATTGACGGGAACTGTAACCGATAAGTTCGTTGACTTCAAATCGATCGTTGAAAATATTTTTCAAGAGTCTTATGATGTCAATGAAAAATTGTTGGCCGAATATGAGGTCAAGGATGAAAGTGATGCTGTTGTGGATAGCGGGAAGGTCACATTGCAGCAGGACGGGTCATTTTCTCTGTTGCTGTCGGGACTGGCAAGCGGCGAATATACATTGACCATAACGATCGATGATGTCGCAGGTAACTCAGCGCAACAAGATGTTGTTCTTCAAGTGAAAGAGGAAGAAAAGCCGTTAGACTTTAGCATTATGCTGACCCCGTCAACAACGGAGCCGACAACAGATCCGGTAACGATTTCCGTTGCGACGGACAGTGAAGAGGCATTGACAGCATTAAAGTGGCTGGAAGGGGAAAAAGCAACGGAAGACTTTGCAAACGCGGGAACCGATATTGATCTTGCCGCAATGGCTTTTGAAGTGAAAGAGAACGGCACATATACGGTTTACGCGCAAAATAGCAGCGGTGTCGAAGCCGTACAGTCGATTACCGTGGAAAATATCACGGAGCCAGAACCAGCGCCAATAACGATTACGTTAACATCATCACCGACGGAATTAACGGCTGGTCCGGTCACGATCACCGTGGAAACGGACAGTGAAGCAGAACTGACAGCGTTGAAATGGCTTAAGGGCAGTAAAGCTGCCGAGGATTTTGCCGGCGATGGAACGGAGATTGACTTTGCCGAAAGGGCTTTTGAAGTGCAAGAGAATGGCATGTATACCGTTTATGCACAGAATGGTCATGGTGCAGAAGCAGTTGCTAAGATTTTTGTAGCAAACATTGGTGACCCGGATGCGCCGGTAAAAATCAGCTTGACGCCGTCGACAACGGAACCGACGGCAGATCCGGTAACCATAACGGTTGATGTGGAAAGTGAAGATGAAATTGAAGCATTGAAGTGGCTTGCGGGAGAAAAAAAAGTGGAAGACTTTACGGAAGACGGCAATGAGATCAGTCTGGATGTCGATCCGTTTACGTTTGAAGTCTCCGAAAACGGCATCTATACAGTCTATGTGAAAACAAGCGCCGGTGATGAAGTCGTCGGCATGATCTTTATCAACAACATTAGCGATCCGGAACCAGATCCGATATCGATTTCTTTGTCACCGTCGACAAGAGAGCCGACAGCCGGTCCGGTCACGATTACGGTGGAGACGGACAGTGAAGCGGCGCTGACAGCGCTGAAATGGGCAGAAGGCGACAGAACGGTAGAATACTTTGTCGGAGCCGGAACGAATATTCCTCTCGATACTATGTCGTTTGCGGTAACTGAAAACGGCACGTATACCGTTTATGCACAGAATGAACTTGGGGTTGAAACGGTGGCATCAATCACCATCGACAATATTACTGATCCGGAACCGGAGCCGCCTGCACCGATTAACATTACTTTAAAAGCATCACCGGAAGAAGCAACAACCGGTCCGGTCACGATCATGGTAGAGACGGATAGTGAAGTGGAACTAACTGCGTTGAAGTGGGGAACTGGCGAGCAAGCGGCGGACTATTTTGCAGAAGCGGGAACGGATATTGCGCTTAGTAATATGTCGTTTGAAGTAATTGAAAACGGTACGTATACCGTTTATGCGCAAAATGAGCTTGGAGCGGAAACGACAGCATCGATCACGATCAGCAATATTGAAGATGAACGAAAAGATCCGGTGGATCCTGAACCTGAACCGGAGGATCCGCAAAAACCAGAGAAGCCTGTTGATCCCGAGAAACCGCAAATGCCGAAACCGGAAACTCCTGTGTCAGACGGTTCATCCTCTGAAGGAGGCGGGGATAAATTGCCTGTTACGGCGACCACCACTTATAACAGTCTGGCAATCGGAGCGTTGCTGTTTATCGTAGGTGCGGCAGTTTTGTTCATTCATCAATACAGAAGAAAGCGAAACGCAGCAAATTTATAATGTGAGAAAGAGCAGCAGGTGAAGCTGCTCTTTTCACATTTTTGTCACGGACCTGGGGTGTGAACTTTTGTTCACACCCCAGGTCCGTGAATATTTTATGACGTTTTTTTGAAAAACGGTTTTAAATTTTTATGATTAATGTTATTATTATAACAAACATAAATAATAACAAAAATAACAAAACTCATTTCTCTTATTAATTTCATCTTTTTTTGGAATCATAATAGGAATAATCATCAAGGAGGATTTATTTATGAAGAAGAGGACAATTATAGGAAACAGTCTGCCGAATATCCCGTGGCAGGATCGGCCTGAGGGGAACGGGGATATTGTTTGGAGACATTCGACAAACCCTGTTATCGATAGAAATCCGCTGCCAAAAGTGGCGCGCATTTTTAACAGTGCCGTGGCTCCATATGGTGATAAGTTTGTAGGGGCTTTTCGCGTAGAGTATACAAACGGAAAACCCCACCTGCATATCGGTTTCTCTGAAAACGGTTACGAATGGGACATCAATCCAGAGCGGATCGATTGGAAGGATGAAGCGGGGAACTCCTATCAGCCGAACTATGCATACGACCCACGGCTTGTAAAAGTGGAAGACGCATATTATATCATCTGGTGTACTGATTTTTACGGCGCATCTATCGGTCTTGGCATGACGAAGGATTTCAAAACATTTACCCGGTTAGAAAATGCTTTTATACCTTTTAATCGCAATGGTGTTCTTTTTCCGCGGAAGGTGAATGACAAATACTTCATGCTCAGCCGTCCTAGTGACAGTGGACACACACCGTTCGGCGATATTTTTCTGAGCGAAAGTCCGGATATGATCCACTGGGGGAGACACCGCCGTGTCATGGCAAAAGGAGGAAGCGGCTGGTGGCAGTCGGTCAAAATCGGCGGCGGCCCGGCACCGATTGAAACAACAGAAGGGTGGCTTCTCTTTTATCATGGTGTCACCGGCACTTGTAATGGCTTCGTATATAGCATGGGGGCAGCGCTGTTGGATATAAATGAGCCATCCAAAGTACTGTACCGTACAGAGGATTACATTTTAACACCGGAAAAACCATATGAAACAACTGGATTTGTCGATAATGTCGTGTTCCCGTGTGCAGCGCTTACCGATGCCGATACAGGACGAATAACGATTTATTACGGGGCAGCCGATACTTTTACAGCGGTGGCCTATACGCAAGTGGATGAGTTGCTGGAGTATATGAAAAATAACAGTGAGCTGGTGGATGGTGACGGAGAAACAGGACGCTAGCTTTAAGCAAGGCAACATAAATAAAGAATAACAACCGCCTGTCCGGGGATACCGCTACCTTTCACATTATTCGTTCGTAAGCAGAACAGAAAAAACGTAACGAGAGATTCACTGGCGATATTTCCCGGACTTTTGAACATTCAAACATCCATTTATAGAAAGGGTGACAGCAGTGAGCATCAAATCCCGGCTCCAACAGGCAAGGGAAGAAATTGAGACACATTTGCTTGAGGACATACTGCCTTTTTGGAAAACAAATGTCGTTGATCACTTTAGCGATGGCTTTCACGGCTATATTTTTTACGATTTGTCCATCAACCATGAGAGCGAAAAAGGCTGCATTCTGCATTCACGAATTTTATGGGCATTTTCAGCCGCGTATATGAAATGGAAGGCAGAGGACGATTTAGCCGTGGCAACACGTGCATTCAACTATATAAAATCTTTTTTTCAGGATCGGGAATACGGCGGTTTTTACTGGTCGCTTGATCGTGAAGGCAAACCGCTTGAGTCGAAAAAACATATTTACAATCAGGCGTTTGTCATTTATGGCTTGACCGAATATTATCGTGCCTCTGGAAATGAAGAGGCGTTGGAAATGGCAAAGGAGCTTTTTCATCTCATCGAAAAGCTCGGCTATGATCGGAAAAACAAAGGCTATTTAGAAGCCTTTAACCGGGAGTGGAACACGGATGAGGATCTTCGTTTAAGTGCAAAAGATATGAATGTGAAAAAAACGATGAATTCTCACTTACATATTCTTGAAGCTTATACGAATCTTTATCGTGTTTGGAAGGAGCCGTTGCTGAAGGCAAGATTGGAAGAATTGTTTGATGTTGTGATGGAGAAGGTTTTGAATCAAGAAACAGGGCATTATCGATTATTTTTTAACGAAACATGGGAACCGCAGGCAGATATCGTGTCTTATGGTCATGATATTGAGGGCAGTTGGCTGATGACAGAGGCTGTGGAGGTTCTTGAAGATCGCGAGCGTGCGGAAAAGCTGAAGCCGCTGGCCGTCAAAATGGTTGATGGGTGCGTCAAGGATGGCCTTCAGGAAGACGGTAGCCTCATTAATGAGAGTGAACACGGTGTCGTCATTGATGCTGATCGCATCTGGTGGGTGCAAGCGGAAAGCATGGTTGGCTTTCTTAACGCGTATCAACTGACAAACGATGAACGTTACCTTGAGTGTTTTCTTTACTCCTGGCGGTATGTGAAAACCTTCCTTATCGATCCTGATCATGGAGAATGGTACTGGAAGTTATCACCGGAAAATGAGGTGGATAAATCGATGCCGATCGTGGAACCGTGGAAAGGTCCTTATCACAATGGCCGCGCTTGCCTGGAATCTATCGAACGATTAACGAAAATTTTGACTGATTGAGAAAGGGGAACAGAGAAATGTCGACGTTTCATCAACGAATGAAGGCAGTGCATAAACAGTATGAGCAGGTAATGAAGCAAAAAAATGAAAAAGTGTCGGAAAGCAATGGCGTTTATGAGCGCTTTCTTCACCCTGTTTTAACAAAAGAGCATATCCCGCCATTTTGGATGTACGATTACAACGAGGAAACAAATCCGCATTTTATGGAGCGTCTTGGTATGAATGCTGTATTCAATCCGGGAGCAATGGAGCTTGACGGGAAATTCTATTTGATTGCCCGGGTGGAAGGGGTAGATCGGAAATCATTTTTTGCCATCGCAGAGAGCGATAACGGTGTGGATGGCTTTAGATTCTGGGATTATCCGGTTATGCTGCCGGATACTAATCCGGACGAGGTGAATGTTTACGACATGCGGCTTGTCAAGCATGAAGACGGCAATATTTACGGGTTGTTTTGTTCTGAGCGGAAAGATAAAAATGCCTCGGCCGGAGATTCGTCCAGCGCTGTAGCTCAATGTGGGATCGTGAGAACGAAGGATTTGAAGACGTGGGAAAGGCTGGCCGATTTACAAACAAATTCGCCGCAGCAGCGTAATGTCGTGCTTCATCCGGAATACATCAATGGAAAGTATGCGTTTTATACCCGGCCGCAGGATGACTTTATTGAAGCAGGAACCGGTGGAGGAATTGGCTGGGGCCTGTCGGAAAGTATTGAAAATGCCAAGGTTGACGAAGAATTGATCGTTGATCCGAAAGTATATCATACGGTTAAGGAAGTGAAGAACGGGCAAGGACCGGCGCCGATTAAAACAGAACACGGCTGGCTGCACGTCGCCCATGGGGTTCGCAACACGGCCGCCGGTTTGCGATATGTGCTTTATGTGTTTATGTCCGATTTAGCTGAGCCGTGGAAGGTTACTCACCGCCCGGGAGGTTACTTTATCGCACCGGAAGGGATTGAGCGAGTGGGCGATGTATCCAATGTTGTATTCTGTAACGGTGTGATTGAAAAAGACGGAGAAATTTATATTTATTATGCGTCTTCCGATACGCGTATTCATTTAGCAACGACGACATTAGACCGTCTTATCGACTACACTTTGCATACCCCGGAGGATCCGCTGCGTTCATCAGAATGCGTTGAACAGCGTAGGCAATTTATTGAACAAAACCTGGCATTATTTGCATCCAACCCGAAAATCGACCCGCGCAAATTGTGACAAAAAAACAGGGACATGGGGTGTGAACAAAAGTTCACACCCCATGTCCCTAACAAATTTGTGACAAATAAGCATAGATGTTTTGCTTTTCAAGAGATAAAATGAGTAATAGTGAGTTGGGAAAAGATAAATTGAAACTGCTGAGTATTTTCACAGCCTGGCTGGGGAACCGCAGGATTAGCAGGATGCGTTTTCGCAGGCAAGAGTCAGTTGGATATAAAGTGAGTTATCTTAGGAGGAGTTGGCAATGAAAGACATTATTCATTTAGAACCGGTATTGCAAGAGAAGATTTGGGGCGGCAGCCGACTGAAAACACAATTTCATTACGACATTCTGTCAAGTAAAACCGGGGAATGCTGGGGGATTTCCGGGCATGCTAATGGAACCAACGTGATAAAAAACGGGGAATATAAAGGAAGAACTTTGAGGGAGCTATGGAAGGAGCATCGTGAATTATTCGACAATGAACATGGAGAAGAGTTTCCGCTGCTTGTAAAAATAATTGACGCACAGGATGATTTATCTGTACAAGTTCATCCAGATGACGAATATGCTCAAAAGCATGAAGGCTATGCATATGGTAAAACTGAGTGCTGGTATATATTGGATCGTGAACCGGGAGCCGAGCTTATTCTCGGTCATAATGCACAAACACGGGAAGAATTGCAGCAACTGGTCGATGCTGAAGAGTGGGATAAGTTGTTCCGGTCAGTACCCGTGGAAAAAGGGGATTTTGTTTATGTTCCCAGCGGAACGGTTCATGCAATTGGAAAAGGGATCATGATTTTAGAAATTCAGCAAAGCTCCGACATCACTTATCGGTTTTATGATTATGACCGTACAGATGATAACGGAAATCCGCGCGAACTTCACATTCAAGATTCTGTTGCCTGCTCGATGGTTCCGCATCAGGATCCGGAGCTTGACCGTCTCTTCTGGAAGGAAGAAGGTGCTGTCATTGAGCGTTTGATTCAGGAACGTTATTTTACTGTCGATAAATGGGATTTGTCTGGAAAAATTGAGCGGAAAAATACGACGTATCTGCTTATGAGTGTAGTTGAAGGGAGCGGCTTTGTAAAAACGGAAGCTCACGAGCACAAGTTACATAAAGGGGACCATTTCATTATCCCGTCGACGGTCGCTTCGTACAGTCTCTCAGGAAAAATGACTGTTATGGTCTCGCAAACAACAAAAGGATAAAGGTGACGCTGCCGGAACGAAACATTTGCTGCGGCAATTCGTAAACAGAATTTGTCTTTTCGCCGACTGAATTTTTGCTGTTGTATTCAGCGAACACTAACGGATTGTCGCAGCTTTTTTATAATGATTGGCAAGTTAAATAATAAATGTCGCAGCAGCGGTATATGTTATCATTAGCACTTCAATCAAGATTTCCAAACATGATTTCCAAGTTCAAAAAATTGTTCGTGAGTCCCGGGAACCAATGGAGCGCAGAAGCAGCTCATCAGAATTAATATTTTCAAGATGCTTCTCTTCCACACTCCGTTTTAAGTCATCGAGAGCGGATTGTATTGCTTCAGTTTGTTCTTCTTGAGTAATATAGTGCTCAACCATATCTTTGACATCACTTTTTTTCATCATCTGCGCTTCTATTTTCGCTAACTTATGCATGACAACTTTTAATAACTCCAGTTCGGTCATGAAATCCCTTCCTTCATTACAGTGTGCCTATTTCACTTGCTTCATTTTTTTAGATGATTGCCGTCTTGTTCCACTTTTTTTTCTAAGGAGCTTTGTTTATCAGATTCACGTTCGCGTATTTCCGGAATAGGAACATTCCCAGTAGATTCAGGAATGGAATTGTTCCGTTTCAACTGTAAAAAAGTAATGTTTTCTGCGATGATTTCAGTTGTGGATACACGCTTGTTTTCTGAGATGTCATAGCTTCTGACGTATACTCTGCCGGAGATGCAGACTAGAGAGCCTTTTGTGCAATAGTCACCGGATGTCTCGGCGAGTTTTTTCCAAGCTGTACAAGTAATAAAATCAGTATCATAATTCCCTTGGGCGTTTTTAAATGGGCGTCGGACGGCGAGGGATATTCTGGTTATAGCGGTGCCCTCTTTTGTTGTATTTACAACAGGATCTTTAACAACCCGGCCGATAAGCATGACTTGATTTAACAAATCAATCACTCCTTATTTTTTATCAATTTTGCATTGGATTTTTGCAGCAGGGACAGCTTCCACTCTCTGTCGACATATTGTGGATAGTGAAGGTGCAGCGGTGTAGGAAAAAGCTGGCGCAATCGCTCTTTCGTGAATGCTTTCGGCGGAGAACGCGGGGGTCTGTTTGTCAGTGATGCCGTGCTCCAGTACCTTGGATCGGGATGCATGAAAAACAAGTTAGCTGGTGCTATGGTGCTGTCCGCTTTCGGATTCTTGTTCACAAAATCTGGAACAATATCAGGTAATGCATAGTGATGGTAACTGCTCCAAGGATAATGAAATGGGTTACTGCAGATTTTTGCGGCCCTGGGATTGTTGTGAATATAAGCGCTGACGGACATAAATCCGTAGTCGGAGGGGACAGGGTGGCATGAATAACGATTTTCAAAGACATGTCCTGAGAGGTTATATTTTTTATTAAACCATGTAGCATAAGCGCCGTTGATGGAGTGCATGATTTTTCTCAAAGGACTGTCTTTCGTTCCGATTAATAAATGATAGTGATTTGTCATTAGGCAATAAGCATGAAGATGGTATGGAGAGTAGAGCAAGGTGTCGTTGAGGATAGTGATAAATTTTTCGAAATCTCGTTGTTCCAAAAAAATCGGTGTTCGTCTTACACCACGGCTTATCACGTGATAGATGGCACCAGGGTACCACGCACGTTTTGGTGTCGGCATATGATCGCGCTCCTTTATGAAAATAGTGATGTCCGTAAAAGGCATGCAGTTCATGGTGTTTTGTCTCTTTTTGACAATGGATGCAATCGGCAAATGAAGTTGAGTTTTGCATGATGATTTTTAGATAGCTGTGCTATCTCCTGAAGATAGCACAGCTATCACTAAGAGATAGAGCAGCTATTATGGCGAAATGGCCATTTTGTGTGTAAAAAAGAAAAAAGTGTGAGGATACAACCGGCAGGTCAAAAAAAGTCCAAACAAATTTGTTCGAATAACCGGTAGAATCCAGCACACTTTCGAAGGCTGTTACTTACTGCGGAACATACGAGGAAGTTTTTCTATATGTATTTCGGGATGAAGAAATAATCCCGGTACCTCTTGTGGGGCAAGAGGCGCAATAAGTAACTCTGGATTACATTTGAACGAAGAGAGTTCAGATGCAATTCAGATATTTGGAGTATATTTAGTTGAGGATAAACGTAAATAAATAAAGAATGTTCAAGAAGTCTGGGAAGTCTATTGAGGGCTTCATTTTCGTTGCTGCTGTGGCTTGAACATCTTGTTCTTGCGTTGATTGTTCACTATTTTGAACACCCGCTTACACAAAAAGCAGTAAAGAGGTAAAAATTGATCGGCTGTTATGACGTTTCCATTGCAGTGTATTGGCCGAAGTGTTTGGAAGAGTCGCGTGAAACGTTCGTTAAAGTGAGAAACATTATGCTGACTGACATAGTAAAGTGAAGTGAATTTCGGTTAAGTAAGACAACCTTTCATCCTGATGAGAAGATAATGCGATGCGGTAGTAGAAACTATTTAGCTCGACTAGGAAGTTCAAAAGTTACGGAAAACACTGCGGCGATTCTCTTCGTTGCGCTGTTTCTCCGCTGCCAACGTCTGCTGTACCTCGCCCTTCTTGCCCCTGATTGTCCGACATTTCCAATGTACTTTTTCATTAAATGTTGAGATTAGGGATTGTTGTCGAAGGTAGGTTTTGTTTAGAAGAATTTGTCATTCCTGAGCCTAGTCTCATTTTATTTTAAGCACAATAAAAATGCAAGTACAAAAACTATCATTGTCACAAAATGTTCACATTTATAGCAGTAGAATTGTGCGGGATATGGTCCCGCACAATTCTGTGAACTTTGTTGACATGTTTGTGATTATTTGGTTATCCGATATGATGGATGTATTCTTGACCGCTGTCATGGTGGTTTTCCATGTAATGATGGTGCCAGACCATGTAGGTTAAAATCGTCCAGATTTTTCGGCTGCCATCAAGTTTTCCCACTCGGTGATCCTCCAGCAGTTCGAGACATGCCTTCTTATCAAAAATATGATCTGTATGGCTGTGAAGAATCCATTCTTTTGCCCAATCATACATTTCATCCTTGAGCCAGTGGCGGATCGGTACCGGAAAGCCGAGTTTCTTACGCTGAAGGACATGCCCCGGAACGATGTCTGCGAGTGACTCCCTCAACCAGACCTTCGTCTGTTTTCCTTTCACCTTGCCGCGCAACGGCATTTTTGCTGCGACATCAAACACATCTCGGTCAAGAAACGGGACGCGAAGCTCCAATGAATGTGCCATCGTCATTTTGTCTGCCTTCACGAGAATATCGCCGCGCAGCCAAGTGTGCAAGTCAATATATTGCATTTTCGACACAGCATCATAATTTTTCGTTTCTTCGTATAAGCTATGTGTGATATCACTAGTCTTCCAAGTTGGAGACCCTGGCACAAGATAACGTTCTTTTTCATGATCCTCAAATATTTTGGCATTTCCGACAAAGCGATCTTCAATTGGAGAACATCCTCTCATTAGGAAGCTGCGCCCTCTCATGCCGACAGGCAGCCAACGTTCTGCAGCTTTTCTCAGAACCGGCTTTAAAAAAGGCGGCAATCCGTTAAAGAATCGCAGTGAATGAGGTTCGCGATATATGTTGTATCCGCCGAATATTTCATCCGCTCCCTCCCCTGAGAGGACAACGGTAACGTGCTTGCTTGCTTCCCTGGCAACGAAATATAATGGAATCGCAGCGGGATCAGCGACCGGTTCATCCATATGCCAGACAATTTTTGAAAATTCATTCATAACATCATCCACTGATATTTTCACCCGTTTGTGATTGACATCAATGGCACGGGCTGTTTCTTCGGCCACATCACCTTCACTGTAGCCTTCCCGCTCAAACTCGGCGGTGAATGTGTTCAAATTAGGGTGAAACTGCCGGGCAATGGAGACGATTGCCGATGAATCGATTCCCCCGGATAAAAAGGCCCCAACCGGTACATCTGAACGCATATGACGCTTTACGGAGTCAACGAGGGTTTCGCGAATATCTGTTAAAAACAGCTCTTTCTCCAATTGCAGCTGTTTTTGTTTAAAGGGTGCTGTGAAAAAATGAACCGCTTTATTTCCGAAGCTTGTTTTCGGCACAAATTCAGGCTTCCAATAGCAGCGGGTGCTGAATCCGCTCTCCGGGCGCCAGTGAACGGAATGGCCCGGTTTCACTTTGTCGATTTGAGCAGTAGCCGTATTTGGCTCCGGTATATATTGAAATGTCAGATAATGAAAAGCTGCTTCCCCGTCGATATACGCTTGTTCTTCCACAAAAAATAACGATTTTTTTTCTGATGAGAAAACATATGTGCCGTCTCTCAATGTCCGGTAGAACAGCGGCTTAATCCCGAACGGATCCCGGGCACCGAAAAGTCTTTCCTCCTCCCGATCCCAGATCAGAAAAGCAAACATTCCTTTGAAGCGATGCAGGCACTCTTCCCCATAGTGATGAAAAGCGGCTAAAATGACTTCCGTATCCGAATGTGTCTGAAAGCTTGCTCCCATTTTGATCAATTGTTCCCGCAGTTCCGGTGCATTATAAATTTCCCCGTTAAAAATAATTGTATAGCGGTCGTCAAGATAGCTCATCGGCTGGTGTCCGCCCTCAATATCTACAATACTCAGACGTCGGAATCCCAGACGTGCATATTGCCCTTCAAAAATACCGGAGTCATCGGGACCGCGATGTGCTATAACGTTCATCATTTCTCTAAGCGGTTGATAATATAATGTTTCATTGTTAGCTGAAACAATTCCCACAAATCCACACATGTAATTTAGCTCCTTTCAGCGAAATCAGGAATGAATATACAGAAAAAGTAGAATTTTATCGAAAATAAAAATAATGGAAGATGATGTCGAGAAAAATACTGGCACCGTCGTTATGACGAAGTATGTCGAAAAATGATTTTTGTTTGATTTTATTAGTTTTGCCGCTTTTAACTCCTTTCATTCGTAATTAAAGCGGGGCTGCAGGCGTTTCGTTCGAAAGCGACGTACAGTGTCCCGCTATGCACTATGAATAAAAACACGCAGAGAAGCTGCGCTCTTTTCAACCCGTGTTAAATGAGACTGTTAAAAAGTGCGGGTAACAGCGTCAGCGACTCCTTTTTAAATAGAAAGAATGTAAAAAAGTTTAATTTTTTGTCTTCCGGGTGAACTGCTTGGAAGTAGAAGTAACAACTTTTTGGATGACTTCGTGATGTTTCAGCTTTGTATCAAAAAGTCCTTTAATTTATTCTCTCGCTCTATATAACGAATTATTTTCTGCATTTGTTTCAGTTAACGTAAAAAATAAAAATTATTTTCAAGTAGTATCTACACAATGATAGAGGAAGTTCAAAAGGGCAATAGTTCCGCTCCATGTTGCCCAACGCCACATAAATACCGCTCGCATCCTGTGCCTGCGTTTACGGACGCAAATTGACTCGATGAAGCACATTCAGGTTGCATTTGTGAATAACGACGGGATGTCGTCATCCTGACTTCGAGAAAACAACCACTCACAGCCAGCCTGAAAAGAATACATTGGCTACGCTCATTGTAATCCTCTGCAAGCATAGCTTCGACGAATATCCAAATGCTTTTCTAGCGCGATGACACGATGAGACAGCTCGCAGCATCTCTGTGAAGTATGGCTTATTGGTTCTTATTTGTTCCAAAAGATGAGAACCGATCTATTGGAACAAACACTTATAGTATAATTAATTTGTCGAAATAATCAGTATAAAACAGTTTGACTTATGAGTTCAACCGTTGCTATAGTGGAATTGTGGGATAACCACTCGATTTTCTATACGAAGGGAACGTGTTAGAAGTATGCAAGGGAAAGTAAAATGGTTTAATGCAGAAAAAGGTTTCGGGTTTATTGAGCGCGAAGGTGGAGATGACGTATTTGTTCACTACTCTGCAATCGAACAAGAAGGCTTTAAATCTCTGGAAGAAGGTCAGGAAGTGGAATTTGAAATTGTGGAAGGCGCTCGAGGACCGCAGGCCGCCAATGTAGTAAAGCTTTAATTCAAGTAAAGGAAATGTGCGGATATACTTAACCGAATTAAAGTTTTTCACTTAACATATATGTCCATCAAGGATGAGTTAAGTAGGGATGAAATTGTAAAGAATTTTTTAATAAGAGGGTGTTCCAAAAGCAGTGCTTTTGGAACACCCTCGTCCCTTTTTCTCCCCATGTCCCCGAAGATTATGTGACAGTTGGAATAAATCCCTTGACTTTCGTTTACAATGTGGATAGTGAAGGTGATACTCCATCCCCATGTACTCCCATCTGCGTCTTCTTCTTTTAAAAGGATAGGCGAAAAACTGCGATGCCAGCATTTTTGTCACATACAAAATACGACAAATTTATTTATTTTTTATGTAGGATTTAGCAGGAATATTAACGTGGTATGAAGAATATGAAATACATAACCGAAAGGAGGAGTTTGCTTATGAATTTCAAAATTCGTGGCGAAAACCTTGAGATTACACCCGCATTGAGAGAGTATGTAGAAAAGAAAGTTGGGAGGCTTGAGAAATATTTTGAAAGCCCGCTCCGCTCCGATGTAAATGTGAAAATGAGCGTCAGCAGCAATGATCAAAGAGTAGAGATCACGATTCCGATGACGAAACTTTTGCTGCGGGCAGAGGAAAAACATTCGGACATGTATGCAGCAATCGACTTGGTTATTGAAAAACTGGAGCGGCAAATTCGCAAGCATAAAACAAAAGTGAACCGTAAATTCCGTCAGGATGACAGTTTAAAATATATGTTTAAAAATGAGCTGGAGCCCCTTGTGGAGGAACAGCCTGAGTACACGGAAGAGGAACTGGAAATCGTTAGAACCAAGCGTTTTGCGTTAAAACCAATGGATGCGGAGGAAGCAGTTTTACAAATGGATATGCTTGGGCATAACTTTTTTGTATTCTCCAACGCCGAAAACGGACGGACAAACGTTGTATATAAACGTAGAGACGGACGTTACGGATTGATTGAACCGCAATAAGCCAGCCGCAGATGAATGCGTATCATCCACCGTCAGATTGTTCATAATGGAACAAATAATAATAATAGAAAGAACAGGGAGTCTTTAAAAGGAAAGTCCTTTGGAGACTCCCTTTTTATCATGTTATCGCTCATGAAGTAGTTATAGAAGAAAAGCAGCAACCGGCAGTGGAAAACTCTGTTATCCACTCATCTCAGGCACTGCCGCTGAAAACGCCAGAAAGCAGCGGGAAAAAATCCGCTGCTTTCTGAAGTTTAGACTATTGAATTTTAACGCGGCCTGTTTCACCGGCTTCTGTTTTTCCTGCATTAATCACGACCGATTCTCCTTCTTTCAGGTTGGTGAACACGATCGGTGTTATCGTTGATGTTGCTTCCGCTTTTACTTTCTCCAAGTCCACTTTCAGCAACGGTTGACCTTGTTTTACTTCGTCCCCTTGTTGTACAAGCGCCTCGAAGCCTTCCCCTTTCATGTTGACAGTATCAATACCAACGTGAACGAGGATTTCTTTACCGTCTGCTGTTTGTAAACCGATGGCATGCTTTGTAGGGAAGAGATTAACGACTTTTCCAGCAACCGGGGAAACGACGTTGCCCTCGGTCGGCTCAATTGCAAAGCCGTCACCCATCATTTTTTCAGCAAACATTTTGTCTGGTACTTCCGTAATCGGCTTCAGTTCACCGGACATTGGCATGGCGACGGTGAGATCAGCACCGGAAACCGGGCCGGTTGCGTCAGCAACTGCATCATTTTCAGGCTCAGCAACAGGTGTTTTTCCTTTAATAATGTCTTCCATTTGTCCTTTTATGTTCTCGGAACGCGGGCCGAAGATTGCCTGGATGTTTTTGTCTACCTGCATTACGCCGGAAGCTCCAAGCTCTTTAATGCGATCCTTATTTACTTTGTTAACATCGTGAACGCTGATGCGTAAGCGCGTGATACACGCATCTAAATCTTTCAGGTTTTCTTTACCGCCGAAAGCCTTCAAAATTTCATACGGCAATTCGTTAGCGGCAGCTGTTTTTCCTCCTGAAGCAACGTCGTTGTTTTCTTTCTCGCGTCCAGGCGTCATTAAGTTAAATTTCAGGATCGCCCAACGGAAACCGAAATAGTAAATGACGGCAAAGACTGCACCGACAATAAACACGAGCCACCAGTCCGTACGGTTAGGCAGAACCCCGAACAGCAGGAAGTCAATGATACCGCCGGAAAAAGTCATCCCGATTTTTACATCAAGAATGTGCATTGTCATAAACGACAATCCGGCAAAAATCGCGTGAATCCCAAATAAAATAGGAGCTACGAACAAGAAACTGAATTCAATCGGCTCGGTAATCCCTGTCAAGAAAGAAGTCAACGCGGCAGAACCCATGATACCGGCGACAATTTTCTTTTGATCAGGACGTGCACAATGATAAATTGCCAGCGCCGCCGCTGGAAGACCGAACATCATGAATGGGAATTTCCCTGTCATAAATGTTCCGGCAGTCAATTCGGCACCATCTCGAATTTGTTCGAAGAAAATGCGCTGGTCCCCGCGGATAATTTCACCCGCTGCGTTTGTATATTGTCCAAATTCAAACCAGAACGGTGAATAGAAAATATGGTGCAGACCGAATGGAATCAATGCACGCTCAATCACACCGAATACGAAAGCGGAGAATGTCCGGTTTGTTTCTGTCATAAAGTGGGAGAATGTGTTCAGACCTTCCTGTGCAAAAGGCCAGATAAAGTTCATCAATACCCCAAGTACAATTGCTGATGCCGCAGTGATGATCGGCACAAACCGTTTCCCTGCGAAGAATCCTAAGTAAGACGGCAGCTCGATATTGTAAAACCTCTTAAACAAGAACGACGCCAGGAGCCCGACGATGATCCCCCCGAAGACCCCGGTTTGCAGTGTTGGAATTCCCAGCACACTGGCATATTCAGGAGCCTCAGACACCATTTCCGGTGTAACATGACTGATAACCCCCATTGTGATATTCATGATTAAATATCCAATCAGAGCGGCAAGCGCGGCGACACCATCACCGCCAGCAAGTCCGACGGCTACCCCGACGGCAAACAGCAGCGCGAGATTGTCAAACACAACGCCGCCGGCAGCTTCCATCATCTCCGCCATCAGCACGACCCAGCCCGTTTCCAGCGCCGGTATACGCGCTATCATATCCGGATTTTGTAAAGCGTTACCGAATGCGAGCAGGATACCTGCAGCAGGCAGTAAGGCAACCGGAAGCATCAATGCGCGGCCGACTCGTTGCAAAACACCAAATGAATTTTTTACCATTATATGTTCCTCCTTTTGATTCTTGATGCGATCGTCATTTTGCGCAACAAAAAAAGCATGAGGGAAAAAGAATACAGCACAACATCTAGGAATATATCATCCCCTTAATATGCAGTGCTATACAATCTTTTTCTCTCATGCCTGCATGACCAGTAACACGGAAAAATCTGTATAACGTATATTATATTGATTTATAAAGACGTTGTAAATGCAGCGTTAAGTAAACGGATTCTGCATCTGGTACTGGCTTTCTTAATTTTTGTTGCATGACTTTCATCAACTTCCAAGACAGAGTGTAACATATCGGATATTCAGATTGCAATACTTTTTTTAATTCGTCTTGATTTTCCATATAATTCCCTGTCTGAATGCGTTCGATCGTATGATGTAAGTGCCTTACAAGCCGCAAGTAATTCATATCCCGCTTATCGATGGTCAGCTTTAAGTTTTCTTCGATGATGTCGATTAATTCCGCAACAAGCTGTGTATGCCGGTTGATTTCGGCAAGATCGCGATTGGATAAGGCGCTGTGGATATGGAGGGCAATAAAACCGATTTCTCCTTCCGGAATTTGAATCTTCAGTTTATCGTTCAGCCATTCCACCAATTCATTGGCAAGGGCATATTCTTTCGGGTAAGCAAGCTCGGTTTCGTGCCGGAAAGGATTTCGGATATCCAGCCCTTGATTAATCCGTTTGACGGCAAAAAATAAATGGTCTGTCAAGCCGACGTGAATATGCTCGTTCAGCCGGGTATTGAAGCGGTCCTCAATACGCTCGATAAAGTCGTTCATCAGTCCGACAAACGATTCATCCACGTATTCGAGAAGGTGAATATACTGCTGCTGTTCGTCTGCGTCCTTTAACACAAAGAATTTTTCGGCACGTTCACTGGCAACGACATCGCCTTGTTTTTTGCCGAAGCCGAGTCCTTTTCCGATAAGGACCACTTCATCATAGTTCGGATGTTCCGCGATGATGACATTATTGTTTAACACTTTTTTGACAATAATCATTTTTATCCCTCCTCTCCTTTCCGGCAGAAAACGCCTTTTGGATGGATTAATATTGTTTGACATTTATTATAAAAGCGTGTTCATAATGCGATGTTTTATAAGAGCGTGTTTAAAAAGGCAATGGCTCCGCTCGATGCGTAGGCTACGAGAAAACCACTCTTAGCCTACTTTAAAAGAATGCATCGGCTCCACTCATTGCATCGTGTTTGTTCAAAAAGATAAAAACCGATCTTTTTGAACAAACACTTTAAGTATAATCAGAAAACAAATTTATAAATACACTGAACAGTATATTCGACCCCGCCAGCTTCTTCAACTAAAAGATGGATGAAAATGTCGAAACAAATCTTAGTAGCATGAGGAGTGCATACATAAATGTATATAGGTCGAATAATGTCGAAAAAATCAAAAATGTTCACAAAATTGTGCGGGGCCAGGTCCCTTGTCCTTGTAAGGGCTAGGTCAAACTGTTAAAATGTATGTTAGCTGTCAGGGGTTGTCATGTATAGTAAAATGTTTTTATGAGGTTTGAGAGCTGACGCAATCAACACATTCAGCGAAAAAAGTGATGTAAAGCTTTGGAACACACACTTATAAATACTGTCCGGGAATCGCGCTGTGTTTTCGACCGGAATTTTTAAATATTGGAACACGCCGGTTCTTCCTTACTATGATACAGTGAGGGAAAGCGAACGGAACATATCGCAAGCAATCGTTACATCTTTTTTGCCTCAGCGAAATCGAAACTTCACGTTGAAATAAATTAAAAGGAGCAATGTCCGATGATAGGGTTATTAAAAAAGGTCATTGGTGACTCGGATTTACGACACATAAAGAAATTACAGAAAACTGTGGATCAGATTGAAGCATTGAGCGATGATATGAAAAAGCTCAGCGATGACGGCCTCCGTCAAAAAACAGCAGAATTCAAAGAACGCTATAAAAATGGTGAGAGCCTGGAGGGCATGCTGCCGGAAGCATTTGCTGTTGTGCGTGAAGGGGCCACCCGAGCGCTTGGATTGCGGCATTATCCAGTGCAGCTTACCGGGGGAATCATTCTCCATCACGGTGATATTCCGGAGATGAAAACCGGGGAAGGTAAGACGCTTGTAGCCACCCTTGCCGTTTACTTGAATGCCCTTACGGAAAAAGGTGTTCATGTTGTGACGGTAAACGAATATCTTGCGAGACGTGACGCTGAAGAAATGGGAGAATTATATAAATTCCTTGGCTTAACAGTAGGTTTAAACGTATCAGGCCTTTCTAAGGACGAAAAGCGAGAAGCATACAGCTGTGATGTCACATACGGTACAAATAATGAATTCGGCTTTGACTACCTGCGTGACAACATGGTCATTTATAAAGAACAGATGGTGCAGCGTCCTCTCCACTATGCGATTGTGGATGAGGTGGACTCGATACTGATTGATGAGGCCAGAACTCCGTTGATTATTTCCGGCTCCGCCGAGAAATCCACTCAATTGTATACCGCAGCCAACTCCTTTGTACGCATGTTAAAAAAGGAAGAGGATTTTACTTACGACGAAAAAACGAAAAACGTTCAGCTGACCGATGAAGGAGTCAGCAAGGCGGAGCGGGCGTTCAATATCGAAAACTTGTATGATTCACAGCATGTTCAACTGAATCATCATATTAACCAGGCGCTGAAAGCGTATAATGTCATGATACGGGATGAAGATTATGTCGTTCAGGACGGGGAAGTTGTCATCGTTGATCAATTCACCGGCCGGCTCATGAAAGGCCGCCGCTACAGTGACGGATTGCACCAGGCGATCGAGGCAAAAGAAGCACTGGAAATTAAACGGGAAAGCATGACGCTTGCCACTATTACGTTCCAGAACTATTTCCGGATGTATCAAAAGCTGGCAGGTATGACGGGGACAGCAAAAACAGAAGAAGAAGAGTTCCGGAATATATATAATATGAATGTGTATGTCGTTCCGACAAATGTACCCGTCATCCGTATCGACCAACCTGATTTAATCTATAAAACGATGGATGCCAAATTTCGGGCGATCATTGAAAAAATCGGCGAGCTATACGATAAAGGTCAGCCGGTACTTGTCGGTACGGTTAACGTCGATACGTCGGAACTAATATCGAATATGCTGAAGAAAAAACGGATTCCCCACAATGTGTTGAATGCGAAAAATCATGAGCGGGAAGCTGAGATCATCGAGAATGCAGGACAGAAAAAAGCGGTGACGATTGCTACGAACATGGCTGGACGTGGTACAGACATCAAGCTTGGCGAAGGAGTGAAGGAGCTCGGCGGCTTGTTTGTTTTGGGGACGGAGCGTCATGAAAGCAGACGTATTGATAATCAGCTTCGCGGACGCTCAGGTCGTCAAGGGGACCCGGGGGAATCGCGCTTCTATCTTTCCCTTGAAGACACGCTGATGCGGCGATTCGGCTCTGACAATATGTCCAGAATGATGGAGCGGCTCGGAATGGACGAGGATCAGCCGATTGAAAGTAAGATGGTCAGCCGCGCAGTTGAGCAGGCGCAGAAACGGGTAGAGGGAAATAACTTTGACGCCCGTAAGCAAATCCTTCAATATGATGACGTTATGCGCGAACAGCGGGACATCATTTATCAACAGCGTATGGAAGTGCTGGAGTCCGAAAATCTCCGCGAAGTTGTGGAAAAATTAATGGAGTCTGCTGTCGAGCGGAATGTAAAAGCATACACCCCGGAGGAGGAAGTTCCTGAGGATTGGAATCTTCAAGGAATTGTGGATTATGTCAATGCCACCTTCTTGAACGAAGAAGAAATTACTGCAAAAGATATCTCCGGTCTTGAACCGGAGGAGATGGTGGAGGTAATTTTCGACCGGATCGTAAAAGAATACGATCGCCGCGAAGAAGAATTTACTTCGGAGAGGATGCGCGAGTTTGAAAAGGTCATCGTCCTGCGCACCGTTGATACGAAGTGGATGAACCACATTGATCAAATGGATCAGCTGCGTCAGGGAATTCACTTGCGGGCATATGGTCAAAACGATCCGCTTCGTGAATATAAGTTCGAAGGCTTTGAAATGTTTGAACAAATGATCGCTTCGATCGAAGAGGATGTTTCCCGGTATATCATGAACGCTAAGATCGAAACGAACTTAGAACGCAAGCAGGTGGCGGAAGGAAAAGCCGTACATCGAAGCGCGAACGAAGCAGAGAAGAAACGGCGTACTCCGTTTCGAAAAAGTTCGACGGTGGGACGCAACGACCCGTGTCCATGCGGTTCCGGCAAAAAATATAAACAATGCCACGGCCGTTAAAGTTCAGGGACATGGGGTGTGACAATTTTGTGACACCGGCTCGATTGTCTATCATTAAATATTTGCAAATGTACGGGAATGCTGTGATTGTTTCCCGGACGGACTTTTTGAATATCCTTTTCAGAAAACGTAGTGAATGACATATTGTGCAAAAGGTGCCTTTCGCACCTTTTGTTTCTGTAGGAAGGAAGTCGGGAAAAGAATAAATATTGAAATGCTGTGTAATCCCATGTTCCTGCAACCCTGTCCCCATTTGATGTTTGTTCAAAATTATTATAGAGGTGATCAACGATGGAATTATCAGAGTTAAAACAAGAATTGGCAACAATGGCTAAGCGATTAGCGGACTTTAGGGGGTCTCTTTGACTTAGAGGAAAAAGAGACTCGTATTGCCGAATTAGAGGAAAAAATGTCGGAACCGTCCTTTTGGGACAACCAAGAGCAAGCTCAGAAAGTAATTTCGGAGAACAATGCTTTGAAATCACTGGTGAACACTTACCATCAGTTAGAGGAAACCCATGGAGATTTAGAGGTTTCCTATGAGCTTGTAAAAGAGGAAGCTGACGAGGAGCTTGCGGATGAATTGGAAACCGGCGTAAAAGAGTTGGGCAAAAAGTTTAATGAATTCGAGCTCCAATTGCTTTTAAGCGAGCCGTACGACCAAAATAACGCTATTCTCGAGCTACACCCGGGAGCAGGCGGTACCGAATCACAAGATTGGGCATCGATGCTTCTGCGTATGTATACCCGCTGGGCGGAGGACAAAGATTTTAAAGTCGAAACATTGGACTACTTACCGGGGGATGAAGCCGGGGTAAAGAGCGTAACCTTGCTGATTAAAGGTCACAATGCCTATGGTTATTTGAAAGCGGAAAAGGGGGTTCACAGGCTCGTCCGGATTTCTCCGTTTGATTCATCGGGACGTCGACATACTTCCTTTGTATCATGTGAAGTGATGCCTGAGCTTGATGACAATGTAGAAATCGATATTTCACCGGAACAGTTGAAAATCGACACATACCGTGCCAGCGGTGCCGGCGGGCAGCACATTAACACGACGGACTCGGCCGTCCGCATCACCCACTTGCCATCAAATACAGTGGTCACTTGCCAATCGGAGCGTTCGCAAATTAAAAACAGAGAAAAGGCAATGACAATGCTGAAAGCGAAGCTCTTCCAGCTTGAACTGGAAAAACAGCAGCAGGAGCTTGACGAAATACGCGGTGAGCAGGCGGACATCGGCTGGGGAAGCCAAATCCGCTCCTATGTATTCCACCCGTACAACATGGTTAAAGATCACCGTACCAATTACGAAACCGGGAATACCCAAGCGGTAATGGACGGCGAGCTTGATCCGTTTATCGATGCGTATCTCCGGGCGCAGATTAAGTAATTTTTTTTCATTTGTTAAAGATAGCTCCCTTTGTGGCCAGCGAAATTCCTTGCTTAAAAACAGGATTTTGCTGCGGATGGCAAAGGGAGCTTTTTATTTTTTATGCAGCAAGGTAACGTTTATATGCTGGAACACGATAATTGAATGTTGCTGTACACCAAAATAACTGCTTTTTTCTGTTAAAGCGTTAACTCAGTGTCATTTACACACGCCGCCGCCGGTGATATACTACTTGAGGATTTTTATGTTATTCACAACATACATATTTTTTCAGAAGATTGGTGATGCTTAATGATGAAGCAAATGAAAAGGCGTTTGGACCGTGAACCGTTAAGTCCGGCGCTTCAGATTATTCTTGAGTTCGGGCACGTTCTTTTAGGATCGGCGATTGTAGCGGTTGCTTTTAATATATTTTTATTGCCAAATCAGATCGCTTCCGGCGGTGTTTCCGGAATTTCGACGATATTCCGCTTCGCTTTCGGCTTTGAACCGGCGTTTACGCAGTGGGCGTTTAACATACCGCTGTTTCTTGCCGGCGTGCTGTTGCTTGGCGGCAGCCTCCGGGGCAGCATCTTGTACGGAATGAAAACACTGACAGGGACTGTTTTCCTTCCGCTTGTCGTCCTAATGACAAGAGGACTGGAACCGGCAACAACCGATCCGCTGTTAGCCGCTGTTTTTGGCGGTGGTTGCGTCGGTTTAGGGCTGGGAATCGTTTTTCGTTCGAACTCTTCGACAGGAGGGACGGATCTTGCGGCGCAAATCTGCACCAAATATACGGGGATGTCCCTTGGCGGCTCAGTATTTATTTTAGACGGTCTTGTCGTTGTTTCCTCCGCTTTTGTTTTTGGCTTTGAGTTTGCCTTGTATGCTTTGATTGCCTTGTTTACAACCGGAAAAACAATCGATCTTGTACAAACGGGGCTCGGCTATTCGAAAATGGCAATCATTATCTCTGAATATGAAGAAGAGCTAAAGCAGGCAATCCTGACGAAAGTGGATCGTGGCGTTACGAAACTTGTTGGATATGGCGGTTATACCAATGATGAGCGTCCGGTTTTGATGTGTGTTGTCGGAAGAAATGAAGTCACAAAATTGACACAAATTGTTCAAAAAATTGATCCAGCCGCATTTGTCATAGTAACCAACGCTTCGGAGGTGCTGGGTAGGGGTTTTAAAAAAAATTAAATCGGTTATAATGTAGGGGATTTGGTAAACATTTCATTTATTTAATAGCTTTGGAGGAGGTAAAAAAATGAAAAAATTACTGGTGACAATTTTTGGGGCAATGCTGGTTCTTGGCGCCTGTGGCGGCGACGATGCAGACGATTCTGCACCACCGACCGACAATGGGGATGCCGACACGGAACAACAGGCTGACGACACAACAGGGGATGCTGGCACGTACGATGCTGCCAATGGAGAGCAAGTCTATACTTCGAACTGTGCCGGCTGTCACGGCGTAGACCTTGGCGGTGCATCCGGTCCAGGACTGGTCGGATATTCTTATGACGAGATAATGGCTGCTATCGAGGAAGGTCCTGGAGTGATGCCGGCAGGCTTGGTTTCCGATGAGAACGCGGAAGATGTTGCTGCCTGGATCGCCGATCAACAATAGTATTTGTAAGTTCGTTCTTTAAATGTTTGTTCAACTAGATCGATTTTTATCGTTTTGAACAAACACGAAGCGATGAGCGTAGTTGCTACAATCTTTTTAGAGCCTTGAGATGAGCGGTTTTCCCTTCTCAAGGCGAGTAGCGAACGGAGCCAATGCCTTTTTGGACACGCTCTTTAAATATTTGTTCAAAAAGATTGATTGTTAGCTTTTTGAAAATCCTCTTTAACAACAATTGAAAAAGGCAGCGTCCGATTTCGTTGGGAATCAGCGCTGCTTTTTTTGTTGACAGCATTACTACTCTCCGTCATGATCTGCTGCCCTTAATAGCGATTGCTCAAAACGATAGCTGAAGCCATTGCCATTGCCGTAGCCGTGTGCAAGAACGGCATTTTTTTAAGCCTTCCTCTTTAAAGCCCGCGCTTTTATTTAGACTCTCTTCTAAAAAATTGTTGCTCCACGGTTACCCAAGCGAATGTTTATTTCTTAACGTTATTGCATGAAGAATGTTCACGCCATTCAGCCAGATGAACAAGTGATTTTGTCGATTTGGGCTGATTAATGCCCAATAAGTGGTCCAATAGCAACGAAGTTTACGAAAACAGTCATTGATAAAACTTTTAAATATATCAAATTACCCATGACCATTTTAACAAATAAGAGATTTATGTTATGATTGGTATATCTTCCCTCAAAATTTACCATATCATCTCAGTAATGGGTGAAACAATTGCATTTTGAAATGAAATTGTAAAAAAAAAGAGACTTAACACGTCAAATATTGATGATATAATGTTTAAGGATGAGAGGAATGTTGATTTTTCATTTAAACTTCGAAAATCCTGTTTTTTTGACAAGAATCATTATTTTTCAACAAGGACCTGACGATTCATTGAAAGTGAGACCGCTGTTTTTTAATTAAAAACGACAAGAACCGAGTTTACCTCAACCATTCAATATAGTGTATATTCTCAAGTTAATCAATTAAAATTCCGGAAAGCGACTTTTTTCGACACTTTGATAGATTCAAAATGAAAATAGGATGTGATGTTGTGATTACAATGAACGAAGTTTGGAAGACGTATCCGAACGGGGTTATGGCTATCAATGGTATAGATATTACTATCGATAAAGGTGAATTTGTCTACGTTGTCGGTCCTAGCGGAGCCGGCAAATCGACTTTTATAAAAATGATCTATCGCGAAGAAAAGCCTACGCGCGGGGACATTATCATAGACGGAAAAAATCTGGCGAAAATGAAAGAACGACATATTCCGCTGTTGCGGAGAAGAATCGGCGTCGTTTTCCAGGATTTTAAACTGCTGCCGAATTTATCGGTGTATGAAAACGTCGCGTTTGCATTGGAAGTGATAGAAGAATCTCCAAGCAATATCCGCAAACGGGTGATGGATGTATTAGATATTGTTCATTTAAAAAATAAAGCGAGATTTTATCCGCATGAACTTTCCGGCGGTGAGCAGCAGCGCGTTGCAATCGCCCGTGCCATCGTTAACAATCCATCCGTTTTAATAGCGGACGAGCCTACGGGAAACCTTGACCCGGATACATCCTGGGAAATCATGCATATTCTTGATGACATTAATCAACGGGGGACGACAGTAGTAATGGCTACCCATAATAAAGAAATCGTAAATACAATCCGCAAGCGGGTTATCGCCATTGAAGGCGGCCGTATTGCTCGGGATGAAATGAGGGGGGAATACGGCTATGAAAGGTAGAACGATTCTCCGCCATTTAAAAGAAGGCTGTAAGAATTTGGTCCGCAACGGCTGGATGACCTTTGCGTCGATCAGTGCTGTGACGGTAATGCTGTTTGTGGTCGGAGCATTTTTGATGATCATTATGAACGTCAATCATTTTGCCACTTCTCTTGAACAGGACGTGGAGGTGCGAGTATTTATTGACATCGGAGCTGAACAGGAAGAACAGGATGAACTGCTTTCTGATTTGGAAGAGATTCCTGGCATTGACTCGATTCAGTTTGTTTCCAAGGACGAGGGGCTGGATTCTCTTATTGCTAGTCTGGGAGAAGAAGGGGACATCTTTAAGTCGTTGAAGGAGGAAAATCCTTTAAATGACGTGTTTGTTGTCCAAGCCGAGGAACCTCAAGAAACAGAGAACATTGCAGGCGATATCGAAACGCTGCCCCATGTGGATAGTGTTGAATACGGAAAGGATATTTTTGAAAAACTGTTCTCTGTAACGGATTTTGTCCGCCTGGTCGGTCTTATTTTGATATTAGGCTTGATGTTTACGGCGATGTTTTTAATTGCCAATACAATTAAATTGACGATTATTGCCAGAAAACGAGAAATACAGATTATGAAACTTGTAGGAGCAACAAACTGGTTTATTCGTTGGCCGTTTTTTGTGGAGGGATTGTTGCTAGGGACGTTAGGAGCAGTTCTCCCGATTTCCATTTTAGGATACGGCTATCGTCGTTTCTATGAAAGTGTAGGCACAGAAACAGGTATAAGCTTCTTTCAATTTTTACCTCAATCTCCGCTTGTATACCAGATGGCGCTACTTCTCATCAGTATCGGAGCTTTAGTCGGGGTGTGGGGAAGTATGATGAGCATACGCAAGTTTTTGAAAGTTTAAGAGTATTTGAAAGGTCGGTTGACAGAGCCGGGACAGTGGGCGTAGTAGTACCGCGCACGGAGGGAGTATACCGGCGCTCTGCGAGAAATGGCTAACAACACAGCGATGACATGCAACCGGCGCTGTTTTCCGGCCTTTTAAACCAGCTTTTTTGAGATAAATCGAAGGTATCAGACGATGACTATTTCCGAGGAAATAAACTGTGCAGAGCAATAAAAGGAGGCACTTACATGTATCGCAGACCACTGTTGGCTTCACTGGCATTTATCCTGGCTACAGCAACATTGCTGGGGGCTACTTCCATATCCTTTGTCGAAGCGAATACGGGAGAGGAATTGAAAGACGAGATCGATTCTTTGAAAAAGCAGCAGGACAAATTGGACGAAGAGTCAAAAAATACCGAAGATGAGCTGAAGAAAGTTGAAGAGGAAATAGACAAAGTTGTTTCAGAGGTACGTAAATTAGATCAGGAAATGTATGAAACGAACGAAAAAATTAACGACAAGCAAGAGGAAATTGATACAACGACGGATAGAATCGAGGAACTACGCGAAAATATCGTCGAACTGGAAGATCGAATTGCCCAGCGGGATGAATTGTTAAAAGAACGAGCGCGTTCGATGTATAAGACTGGTGGAGTGATCAACTATTTAGAGGTTGTTCTCGGTGCTCAAAACTTCGGCGATCTGGTGGAACGCGTGACTGCACTGAACACCATTGCCCAGCAAGACCGCAATATTTTGGAGCAGCATATTGCCGATAAAAATGCGCTGGAGGCTGCCAAACTTGAATTGGAAGAGGAATTGGCAAAGTTGGAACAGCAAATGTCCGAGCTGGAAGAGCTCTATGCCGAGTTTGAGAAAAAACGGGAACAGCAGGATGAATTGATGGGTCAACTGGAAGAACAGCAAGTGTCTCTAGAGGATTTCATGTTATCGATAGAAGAAGAACAGGAACTGTTAAAAGCGCAGGAAAAAGCAGCTGAGGCTGAATTGCAACGCTGGGAAGAAGAACAAAAACGCTTGGAAGAAGAGAGGAAAAAGGCGGAAGAAGAGCGTAAAAGACAAGAAGAAGAAGAAGCGAAGAAAAATCAGCAGCAAGTAAGCCGTTCGAATTCCGGTTCATCGTCTTCATCGTCTTCATCGTCTTCAACATCGTCGGGATCCGCATCAGCACCTTCGGATACGGGCGGCGTGTTTATGCGACCTGCATCTGGTGCGATTACTTCCGGATATGGAATGCGCTGGGGAAGAATGCATAACGGCATCGATATCGGAGCAGGCGGTCGCACAAATGTTCCAATTGTTGCCGCCGATTCAGGGACGGTGATTTCCGCAGGTTGGATGAATGGATACGGTAATACAATTTTGATCTCTCATGTTGTTAACGGTCAATCAGTAACAACACTATACGGGCACTTGAACGAAATGCATGTTTCCGCCGGCCAGCAAGTAAGCCGCGGTCAGCAAATCGGCATCATGGGGAACACCGGGAATGTTGTGCCTAGTCCAACCCCGTCCAATCCAAATGCCGGAACGCATTTGCACTTTGAGGTGCATCCAGGCGGTTGGGGCAGCGGCAATGCTGTCGATCCGATGAAGTATATGAACTAAGTTTCTCCAGGACTTATTGAACAATATCTCGTGTGATGTGAGTTCAAACAACATTTGTGAATAATAAAGCATGGAAGGGCATCTGCAAAAAGATCATTTTTGCAGATGATTTTTTTGTCAGAATATTATCTATAGGAGTGTTTTTTTGGATTGTATTTCCTTCCCGGTATGCTATGTGATATCATGTGAATCCTTTCAGTGGTCTGTTGAACGACAAAAGCCGGCAATGACACATAATCTTTGTAAATACGCATATAATAATCCAAGTTTTTCAATAAAGAACGTGTTCAAAAGGAGGGCGTAACAGCGGCAAGAAGTGCAAGTTGCGGCCGTCGCGAGCCATGAGCACGGGAAAGACATTGGAGCGCCGAGATTCACGGGCGCTGTTTCCCGGACTTTTTGAACAAACACTTAAAGTATACAGGCAGGATATTCCTTTTCACGCAAATTGTCTGGTATGATAGAACAATGATGGATTATTCATTCCTTAGCTGCAGGAATAGTGTAAAATGATCGTAAGGGAACGAAATAATGCGGGGGTCGAATAAGTGTAAAAACATTTTAGCAGTCAATAACAGCGGGAGAAAGACATTAGAGATATGAAGAGGTGAGACGATGAACATCAATAAAGCATTATTACCAATTATCGTCGGTGTTTCCATCCTTCTTGGTGCCGGTGGAATGTATGCAGGAATCATGATTGTCGACGGGAATTCATCAGCTCCTGTTATTGAGCAGGCTGACGATGCCACCGCTGGGGTGATTGGCAATAACGGCGGTGACTATACTATTTCCGAGGATTACATTGAAAAGTTTACCGCTGCATATGAATTGATTCTCGAGAAATATTATGAAAATGTGGAAGAATCAAAGCTTCTTGAAGGTGCAATTTCCGGGATGCTGGATACGCTCGAAGACCCGTATTCCGTTTATATGGATGAAAATACAGCAAAGGAATTTATGGAATCCTTGGATTCATCCTTTGAAGGGATCGGTGCGGAAGTAAGTATGACAAATGGAAAGGTAACGATTGTAGCACCTTTCCGGGATTCACCGGCCGAGGCAGCCGGTCTGCGGCCAAACGATCAAATTATCAAAGTGGACGGGGAGGATATTGAAGGCTTGTCTCTCTATGAAGCTGTTTTAAAAATCAGGGGAGAAAAAGGGACGACGGTAACATTAACGATTAATCGACCCGGAGTGAGTGACTCTCTTGAATTTGAAGTCGTTCGCGATACAATTCCAATTGAAACGGTCTACAGTGATTTGGTCGAAGAAAACGGAAAAAATATCGGTGTATTGGAAATTAGTTCATTTTCTGAAAACACGGCCGAACGGTTTGCTGAAGAATTGACGAAGCTGGAAGAGGAAGGAATAGACGGCTTGATTATTGATGTTCGGGGAAATCCCGGGGGATTTCTGCAGAGCGTGGAAGACATCGGTAATTTAATTATTCCCGGCGGGGAACCTGTTGTGCAAATTGAAAATCGCGAAGGGGAGACTGTGCGGCATATTTCCAATTTGGACAGCAAAAAAACATATGAAATTGTCGGTTTGATCAATGAAGGCAGTGCCTCAGCGTCCGAGATACTGGCTGCTGCATTAAAAGAAGCCGGCGGTTATGAAATTGTCGGTCAGACGACATTTGGCAAAGGGACTGTTCAGCAAAGCTTAAAAATGGGCGACGGCAGTGAAATTAAATTAACGTTATATAAATGGCTTACTTCTGGAGGAAACTTCATTAATGAAGTTGGAGTAGAACCAACCGTGGAAGTGAAGCAACCGGAATTTTTCTATGCGTCACCGATTAATCTCGAGGAAACCCTGACTTACGATATGACGAATGAAAACATCGCCAGTGCTCAAGTCATGCTGCAAGGACTGGGGTATGACCCTGAACGTACTGACGGCTATTTCAGCAAGGAAACGGAAAATGCCGTGAAGGAGTTCCAAAAAGCAGCAGGCATTACCGTGTCAGGAGAAATTGACGAGAAAACAGCAGAGTATTTACAGATGGAAATAATTAATGCGGTACAGGGTCGGGAGTTTGATCTGCAATTTAATAAAGCTGTTGAATTGTTGACAGGGCAGTAACCTTAACCAAGGGTGTCTCAAAATGGCGTATTATTACAGCCTAATGAGGCACCTTTGATGTAATGCGATGGCCAGCTGTTACTTTATTATGATCATGACCGTTTCTTTAAAAAAAACCTTTTCTTTTGATAGAATTGTTTTACAATGAAAGAAAGAGGATGAACACTGGTGCTTGGCAGCAATAATTGTAGTGTTTATTTAAAAAGATAAAAACCGATCTTTTTAAATAAACACTTAATAGAGGGTGTTCCAAAAGGCAATGGTTCCGCACGATGCGCCGACTGCGAGAAAACCACTCACAGTCGGCCTGAAAAGAATGCATCGGCTCCACTCATTGCATCGTGTTTATTTAAAAAGATAAAAACCGATCTTTTTAAATAAACACTTATATATGACGACTTGCAGAAAAATGTCGAAGCAACGCTTGCAGTTTAAAGACTATAAATGAAAAGAGGAGGAGTTCTTTTGGATGTCGTCGGCATAGAACTGTTGAAAGCCTTTGGTCGATTATGGTTGCATCCGCTGACCTATCTATTTTTATTAGCGGCCTTATGGTTTGGTTTAAAGCGAATTAAACGAGAACGGAAAGACTTCCATACGAGGGTATACGATGGCATTCATGAATTGACCTTTCCGCTCGTTGTCGGTCTTTCCGCTGCACTTATTTTTTCTATTTTCATTGCCGTTGCCGGAATTGAAGTACCTGTAAGCATGATGGTGTTATTGACTGCGCTGTGGCTCGTCGTGATCCCGTTCATGAAAGTCCGCTGGCTTAGTATGACGACTGTAGGTTCGCTTGCTTTAATATTGGCGGTTTACCTCCCGGAAGGCGGAACTACTTATCCGTGGCTGAATGACTGGCTCCTTGAATTGCATAATATGAATCATACAGGTTTTGCCTGGCTGCTATCGGTGTTATTCATTGCCGAGGCAGTTATCATCTTGATACAAGGGTGGAAAAACACATCTCCGAAGCTGATCTCCAGTAAACGCGGAAAAATTGTCGGTACCCATGAAGTACGCAGAATGTGGCCCTTTCCATTATTGCTTCTTTTACCGATCGGACCGATTACCTTCGACGGATGGTGGCCGTTATTTTCCGGAGTTGGAAACGTTGGATACGGATTGATGTTCGTCCCGTTTGTTTTAGGGTTTCAAGCAACGGTTCACTCAGAACTGCCAACTCCCGTGATTAAAAAATTCGGGAAAAGGCTGCTTATCTTAGCCGCGTTGCTTATTGCTGTGTCCGGGGCGGCGACGTATTGGTCCGTGCTGGTTCCTGCTGTTGCTGTTTTAGGACTGGCGGGAAAGGAGTTGTTGTACTTCTTATTCCATTCCGCACAAAAGCATCAGGCAAGTATATATACAAATAAAGAACAAGGATTGTTAGTGCTCGGCGTCCTTCCTCATTCCACTGCAGAAAAGATGGAAATCGAAGTCGGGGAAATGATCATGAAGGTAAACGGTTGGGAAATTTATTCACAACGTGATCTGTACGAAGCACTTCAGAAAAATTCAGCATTTTGCAAGTTGGAAGTCATGGATCGCAACGGTGAATTACGGTTTGCCCAGTCATCGATTTTTCAAGGAGATCATCACCAAATCGGGTTGTTGTTTGTTCCGGATGATGAAGATTCCATCAATTTATCAGCCAGAGGTCTTCGCTCATCAGTTGTGGTTCATAAAGATCGCAATGGCGGACATACGGCAGTAGAAGAGGAACAGACTTCCGTTCTCCACAATGAAAAGGAAGCAGGGAGAACAGAAACGCTTTCTGATGAAAGTGCCGATTCCCAAATGCAAAATGATACATCGGTGGATGAAGATGGGTTTACCGGATCGCCGGAAAACAGACGAATATTCAACGTCCTGAAAAAAAGAGAGGAAGAGCAGTACAAATCGGCAGAAGCGAACGCGGATGAACCGCTTTATTCCGTAGATGAAAATTCGGGAATAGCTGCTGAAGCAATTGTTCCGGCGGACCTAGCAGAAGCAGCTGGTGCGGAGCAAGAAGCGGAATCAGACAGCGATGCGGCTGTGACAATAGAGGAAAAGGTGGTGAAAGAAACGCCAGTACAAGAGGAAGTTTCGTCAGGTATCTCTGCTTTTTATGAAGACTTTCGCAAAGCACATAAAACGCAAAAAAAATGGCGGACATTAACGCCTGATAACCAAGAACAAGAACAGAAACAGGACAAGGAGTAGCATAATATTAGAACGTATTCAAAAAGGCAATGGTTCCGCTCGATGCACTCCATTCCGTCTAAAGTGCTGCCCACGTGCTGCGTCATTTTGAACATACACTATAAATAGGAGTTGGCTTGAAACAACGGGTAAACCTTTTGAGCCATCTTCTATTTTTCATTTCAACGAATATACGTTCGCTTTCTTTCGATTGGTGTGTTATAATGATGCATATCTGTTAACAATGGTAAGGCACACTAGTTTTATTGACCATAAACCAGGTGAGGAGGGAATTTACGGTGTTGGAGCAGACAGGAAACACCTTTCAACTCATTTCCAAGTATGAACCGCAGGGGGATCAGCCGACGGCTATCAAAGAGCTGGTCAAAGGCACTCAGGAAGGCAAGAAATTTCAGACCTTGCTTGGTGCAACGGGGACTGGAAAAACATTTACAATTTCCAATGTTATCAAAGAAGTTAACAAGCCGACGCTTGTCATCGCTCATAATAAAACGCTGGCAGGCCAGCTTTACAGTGAATTTAAAGATTTTTTTCCGAACAATGCCGTTGAATACTTCGTAAGCTACTATGACTACTATCAGCCGGAAGCATACATTCCTCAATCAGATACTTATATAGAGAAAGACGCAAGCATAAACGATGAGATCGACAAGCTGAGACACTCTGCCACAAGCGCTTTGTTTGAACGCAAGGACGTCATTATCGTTGCCAGTGTTTCTTGTATTTACGGTCTCGGTTCACCGACCGAATACGGCGAGCTGGTTGTTTCGATTCGGACAGGGATGGAGAAGGACCGCAATGAACTCCTGCGCGATCTTGTAAATATTCAATATGATCGCAATGACATTAATTTTACCCGCGGGACGTTCCGGGTTCGTGGAGATGTTGTGGAAATTTTCCCGGCTTCCAAGGATGAACATTGCTTGCGGATTGAATTTTTTGGCGATGAAATTGAACGGATCACGGAAGTGGATGCTTTAACCGGAGAGGTGCTTGGTGAGCGAAATCATGCTGCGATTTTCCCGGCATCCCACTTCGTCACCCGGGAGGAAAAATTAAAGCGGGCGATCGTCAACATCGAAAAAGAGCTTGAAATCCGCTTAAAGGAACTGCATGACCAGGGGAAGCTGCTCGAAGCTCAGCGCCTTGAACAAAGAACGCGCTATGACATTGAGATGATGCACGAGATGGGGTATTGCTCAGGTATCGAAAACTATTCCCGGCACCTGACTTTCCGTGAAGCAGGAGCAACACCGTATACACTATTGGATTATTTTCCGGAAGATTTTCTTATCGTTGTCGATGAGTCTCACGTCACGCTGCCGCAAATCCGCGGGATGTATAACGGCGACCAGGCAAGAAAAGGGGTTCTTGTCGACCACGGCTTTCGCCTGCCTTCTGCAAAAGATAACCGTCCGCTGACATTTGAGGAATTTGGCAAGCATGTTTATCAGGCAATTTTCGTGTCGGCAACACCGGGGCCGTTTGAGCTCGAAACATGTCCGAACATGATTGAGCAAATAATCCGGCCGACCGGGCTGCTCGATCCTACCATTGACGTTAGACCGATTGCAGGGCAAATAGATGATCTCATTGAGGAAATTCGCCTTCGCAAGGAGCGAAACGAACGGGTGCTTGTTACGACATTGACGAAAAAAATGGCTGAGGATTTGACGGATTATTTGAAAGAAGTAGGCATTCAAGTCCGCTATCTCCACTCGGACATTAAAACGTTGGAGCGGATTCAAATATTGCGTGAACTGAGGAAGGGTGAATTCGACGTTTTGGTAGGTATCAACCTGCTGCGGGAAGGGCTCGATTTACCGGAAGTTTCCCTCGTGGCGATTCTCGATGCCGATAAGGAAGGCTTTTTACGTGCGGAGCGGTCCCTCATTCAAACGATCGGCAGGGCGGCGCGAAATGCGAACGGCCATGTCATTATGTATGCCGATAAAATGACAAACTCAATGCGGATAGCCATTGATGAGACGGCGCGCCGGCGACAAATACAGAAGGACTTCAACGAAAAGCACGGCATTACACCACAAACGATTCAAAAGGCGATTCCGGAAATTATTCAGGCTACATATGTGGCGGAGACCAATGAAACTTATGATATGAAGGCAACTGCTGCACCAAAGCAAAAACTGAGTAAGAAGGAGCGGGAAAAGGTTATCGAGCGCATGGAAGCAGAGATGAAAGATGCGGCGAGAAATCTCAACTTCGAACGGGCAGCAGAACTGCGTGATATTATAATTGAATTGAAAGCGGAAGGGTGACTTCTAGTATGGCATTAGATAATATCGTTGTTAAGGGAGCGAGATCCCATAATTTAAAAAACATTGATGTGACGATTCCTAGAAATAAACTTGTTGTCTTGACAGGGCTTTCCGGTTCAGGGAAGTCCTCCCTGGCCTTTGACACGATTTATGCGGAAGGGCAGCGCCGCTATGTTGAGTCATTGTCTGCGTATGCCCGCCAGTTTCTCGGGCAAATGGACAAGCCGGATGTTGATGCGATTGACGGGCTGTCCCCGGCGATATCCATCGACCAAAAGACAACAAGCCGCAATCCGCGGTCTACCGTCGGCACTGTCACAGAAATCTATGACTATTTAAGATTACTTTTCGCACGCATCGGGCGTCCGATATGTCCGAAGCACGGGGTGGAAATCACCTCGCAAACGATTCAGCAGATGGTGGATCGAATGATGTCCTACCCGGAGCGAACGAAAATGCAAATCCTTGCACCGATCGTTTCAGGAAGAAAAGGAACGCATGTGAAAGTGCTTGAGGAAACGAAAAAACAAGGGTTTGTCCGAGTCAGAGTCAATGGAGAAATGCGTGAAGCGGCGGAAGAGATTGCGCTTGATAAAAACAAAAAGCACAACATCGAAGTGGTGATTGACAGGGTTGTCGTTAAGCAGGGCATTGAATCCCGCTTAGCAGATTCCCTAGAAACAGCGTTGACTTTAGCAGACGGGAGAGTAATCGTTGACGTGATCGGAGAGCAGGAGCTTCTGTTCAGTCAAAAGCATTCCTGCCCCCATTGCGGTTTTTCCATCGGTGAACTGGAGCCGCGGATGTTTTCATTTAACAGTCCGTTTGGTGCCTGCTCTTCCTGCGATGGGTTAGGGGCAAAGCTGGAAGTGGATATCGATCTTGTCATCCCGGATTGGAGCAAGTCGCTGAATGAAGGGGCGATTGCAGCCTGGGAGCCGACGAGTTCTCAATATTATCCCCAACTGTTAAAAAGCGTGTGTGATCATTTTGGCATTGATATGGATACGCCGGTGGAACAGCTGCCGAAGCATCAGATGGATAAAATTTTGTACGGCAGCGGAGGGGAAAAGATTTATTTTCATTATGAAAATGAATTCGGTGTAGTACGAGAAAAAGACGTTCCGTTTGAAGGGGTAGTCCAGAACCTGTCCCGCCGCTATCATGAAACAAGCTCTGAATACATCCGTGAGCAAATGGAAGGATATATGGCGCAAAAGCCGTGTCCGGCATGTAAGGGAAACCGCCTCCGGCCGGAGACGTTAGCCGTAAACATCAACGACAAGCATATCGGGGAGGTTACTCGCCTGTCAATAAAGGAGGCAAAGGAATTTTTTGCGAACCTCCAATTGTCAGAAAAAGAAATGACGATTGCCCGTATGATTCTTCGTGAGATCGATGAACGGCTGGGCTTTTTAATCAATGTCGGTCTTGACTATTTAACGTTGTCTCGTGCTGCTGGTACGCTGTCAGGAGGGGAAGCGCAACGCATCCGGCTGGCAACTCAGATCGGTTCTTCCCTTATGGGCGTCTTGTATATTTTGGATGAACCATCGATTGGTTTACATCAGCGGGACAATAATCGTCTGATACGGACGCTGGAAAAAATGCGCGATCTCGGCAATACATTGATTGTTGTCGAACACGATGAGGATACAATGTTCGCCGCGGATCATATCATTGACATCGGACCGGGAGCAGGCGTCCATGGCGGAATGGTAACGGCGGCTGGCACGCCGGAGGAAATTTGCAATAATCCGAATTCACTGACCGGCCAGTATTTAGGCGGCCGCAAATTTATTCCGCTTCCGGCAGAGCGGCGCAAGCCGGATGGGAGAAAGCTGTCGATCAAAGGAGCGAGGGAGAATAACCTGAAAGGAATAAACGTGGATATTCCTCTCGGAGTGATGATTGCCGTAACCGGTGTCTCCGGCTCGGGAAAAAGTACCTTGATCAATGATATTTTGTATAAATCGGTGGCGCAAAAGCTGACGACGTCGAAGGAAAAGCCGGGCGCGCATAAACAAGTTACCGGAATCGATCAGCTAGACAAAGTCGTTGATATCGATCAATCTCCAATCGGCAGAACGCCCCGTTCCAATCCCGCGACTTACACGGGAGTATTTGACCAGATCCGCGACGTGTTTGCGATGACGAATGAAGCGAAAGTGCGGGGGTATAAAAAAGGCCGCTTCAGCTTTAATGTGAAAGGGGGGCGCTGTGAAGCATGCCGCGGTGACGGAATTATTAAAATTGAGATGCACTTTCTGCCGGACGTTTATGTTCCTTGTGAAGAGTGTCACGGCAAACGGTATAATCGTGAAACACTGGAAGTAAAATATAAAGGAAAAACGATTGCAGACGTTCTGGATATGACGATTGAGGATGCGGTTGCGTTTTTTGAAAACATCCCGCGAATAAAGCGGAAAATCGAAACGCTCCATGATGTTGGTCTCGGATATATGAAGCTGGGACAACCGGCGACAACATTATCCGGCGGCGAGGCTCAGCGGGTAAAGCTTGCTTCAGAGCTGCATCGGCGGTCAACTGGCAGAACATTGTATATCCTTGATGAACCGACGACAGGCTTGCACGTGGCGGATATCGACCGGTTGTTGAAGGTGCTGCATCGGCTCGTGGAAAACGGGGATACAGTATTGGTAATTGAGCACAATCTCGATGTTATTAAAACTGTGGATCATATCATTGACCTCGGACCGGAGGGCGGCGATAAAGGAGGCACCCTTGTGATGCAGGGAACACCGGAGCAAGTCGCGGAAGTGACAAAGTCATATACCGGCCAGTTTTTGAAGCCGATTTTAGAACGGGACAGAATACGGATGGAGAAGCGGATGAAGGAAAAAGAGAAGGTTGCTTCCCATGAATCCGCGTAACAACTACAGCGTTTGTATTCATTGCAGCCAGGTGAATGCCTGGCTGTTTGCACAATGAGTAAACAGCAATAACAAGTAGAATACTTGTCTTTATATTGGATGAACGCAGAAGTGAAAAGCTTGGTATTTGGCTTGGTGTGAAATTTCCATTTTGGAGGTATCCGGGTTATTATAGGAGATTTCCTTCCGTTAAAGCTTGAATAATTTGTTCTGAAAACACGATTTATTTCAAATTGTGAAACCTTTTTTCCGATAAAACGGTAAACAGTAGTTGAAGTGTATGTTCCAAAAAGATCGCTTTTTATCTTTTTTGAACACACTCTTGAAAACAATTTTTTATGGAACAGTGTTGGCGGGCAAAGTTATTTCATACATTTTATTTCAGGGAGGGATATAACAATGCAAGAGGAACGGAAAATGATTTTAAAGATGATTGAGGATGGAAAAATAACGGCTGAGGAAGGATTGCAGCTTCTCAATGCTTTGAAGGACGGAGCGCAGGGGAAGGGGCAGGAGAAAACGGTTGTGCAGGAGCCAGGGACAGAGCGAAGCGTCTCGAAAGATGTCGATTGGGAAAACAGCACCGACTATCGGCAAACGGAGAGCAAGCGGACGACTTTTGCAACAAAATTTTCCGATTTTATTGAAGAAGCGGTTCAGAAAATTAAAGAGTTTGATTTAGACTTCAACTTCGGCTCTTCCGTTGAAATTCAACATATTTTTCAACATCGGGAAGCGCTGATCAGGCAAGCGGATATTTCCGTTGAGAACGGCAGCGTTACATTTCGCCCGTGGGAAGAGCAGGATGTGCGCATCGAGTGCTATGTTAAAGTGTATAAGGTGAAGGATACAGATGAAGCGCGCCGGCATTTTTTAGACGAAGTGCTGTTTGATGTGTCCAATGACAAACTGCGGTTGGAAACAAAGAAAAAAACGATGAAGGTCAACACGGTTGTTTACGTGCCAAAGAAAGATTTGGAAAGAGTCAAGCTTTACACATTTAACGGCAAGCTGAACGGAGACAAGGTGGAAACGAAGAAATTCGAAGCGCAGACGGTGAATGGACGCATTACCTTTGACGCCATTCAAGCGGAGGATGTTCGCTTGGAAACGGTAAACGGCACAATTACAATCGGGACATTGGCAGCGGAAAATTGCGATGCGAAAACGGTGAACGGCACGATCATCGTTAATACGACAAAAGGCGAGCTGGAAGCGGAAACATTAAACGGCACGGTCAACTATACGCTGTTAAAGCCGGCAAACGCCCGCGTGTATGTGAAGACAACGACGGGAAGTGTTACGGTTCAAGTACCGGAAAACGTGAAGACAGAAGGAAATCTGAAAACGACCGTCGGCGGAATACATTGCGACTTACCTGAGCGCTCCATCATTGACGAGAAGAAGGAATTTGCAAACAAAAAAATGACGTTTCTGGCAAACCGTAATGGGGAATACTCCTTCTATGTAGAAGCGGAAGCGACGACAGGATCCGTCACCGTCAGAAGCTAGAAAGCTGAAAGGAGCCGTGATCACGTGAACCGATTATATCGAAGCGTGAATGATCGAAAAGTAGCCGGGGTTTGCGGAGGTTTGGGGGCTTATTTTAACATCGATCCAACTGTTGTCAGATTATTAACAGTAGTGTTACTTTTCATTTCAATGGGTACCGCTGTCGTTGCTTATATTGTCGCGACGGTGATCATCCCGAATGAAACGGATGTATATTAACGATGAAGTGGTTATTGCAATTGGTTGTTAATGCGGTTGTATTGATGATTATTTCTCATTTTTTTCGCGGTTTTGAAGTAGCCGGCTTTTCGACAGCGATTTTTGCCAGCTTTATATTAGCTGTCGTTAACTTTGTCGTGAAGCCGATTCTCGTTATCTTGACATTGCCGATCACGATACTGACGCTTGGGTTGTTTATGTTTGTGATCAATGCTGTTACTTTGTTGATCACTTCGGGAATGATGGGAAGCAGCTTTGTAATTGACGGTTTTGGCACTGCAGTTGTTGCTGCAATCATTTTTGCGGCCTTAAGCGCGATCATTCAATCGTTTGTGGTTGATCCGGTGACGAAAAGATGAATGGTATTGAAAAGTTACCGCCCTCCTCAGAAAAGTGTTTCTCAATCACGTGACAAGCCAATGGCAACGGTACTTTTGATCGGAAGCACAGCTCTTATGACGAACCACTGCTGGCAGATGGGGATTTTCCTCATCTGCTTTGCTTGTTTTTCGCATGTTAATAATTAACATAACTACCTGTTGATTCTATGTGATGACCGTGGATTTTGTTGTATGGTGTCGCAGTCGGATATGATAAAATGAGAGAGGTTATACTTATCAGAGGGAAATCCGTCATGGGAATTGAAGGAGGCAATCATCAATGTTATCAGTAACTGCCAAGGATTTAATGGAAGAGTTTCGACTGGAACTGCTCAATGCGGAAACAGATGTCGCTTTTAGACCGATAAAAATCAGTGATATTTCCCGGCCGGGGATGGAAATGGCCGGATATTTCACGTATTATCCTGCGGAGCGCATACAATTATTAGGAAAGACGGAGATGTCTTTTTTCCGAGAACTGCCGGTCGAGGATAAAAAGGACAGGATGGAGCGTCTTTGTACATACGATACTCCAGCGGTCGTTTTGTCAAGGGGCTTGGATGCTCCCGCAGAACTAATTGATGCCGCCAATCAAGTGGGTGTTCCGGTGTTGCGATCTGACATGACAACAACGCGTTTAAGCTCGCAGCTGACGAACTTTCTAGAAAGTCAGCTTGCGCCGATGACGGCGATCCATGGTGTACTGGTGGATATATATGGTGTCGGTGTTCTTATTACCGGCTCCAGCGGGGTTGGAAAAAGTGAAACGGCGCTTGACCTTGTCCGCCGCGGCCACCGGTTGGTTGCTGATGACTCTGTCGAGATTCGTCAGGAGCATGAAGGAAATTTAGTCGGACGGGCTCCGGAACTCATAAAGCATTTATTAGAAATTCGCGGGCTGGGAATCATTAACGTCATGACTTTGTTTGGCGCCGGTTCCGTAAGAAATTATAAGCGGATTGGCATGGCGATTCATCTGGAGCTCTGGGATCAGAAAAAGCAGTATGACCGCTTGGGACTTGATGAAGAAACAATGAAAGTCTTTGACACGGATCTTCCGAAAATAACCGTTCCTGTTCGACCGGGGCGGAACTTGGCAGTTATTATCGAAGTAGCAGCGATGAACTTCCGTTTAAAACGAATGGGGATCAATGCTGCCCAACAATTTTCCGACCAACTTACCAATGTGATAGAAGAAGGGGACAGAGACGATTATTAATGTAAGCATACGGGATAGCCAGGCCGAAAACGAGTTTTTTTAATAATGCTCGGTGGGAATGTCAAGTCTGCCAAAAAGTCATCAAACTTCATCTTTTCTTCATGGGAATGTGTTATCTTGAGTGTACGGTCATATATGTGAAAGCGGAATAAGCCGGGAGCTTGGACGGGAGAATTCATTCAAAATATGATAAAGTGTAATTTAGTAATGCTCCATGCCCCCATTTATTACCGAAAATTATCGTGAATCGTTGGATTAATTGATTGAACTTCTTTAAAAAGATGAGGTGTTTAAGAATATGGCAGACACGATCACCCCTTTGAACCCAGTTGCCCTTGAATTAGGACCGATTACCGTTTACTGGTACGGTATTTTCATCGGATTAGGCGCGTTTTTAGGTTATTTATTAGCAAACCGCGAAGCGCAAAAACGCGGTTTTCCAAAAGATATGCTGGCGGAATTACTTCTTTACGCTCTTCCCCTTTCAATTATCGGCGCACGTATTTACTATGTTATTTTTCGCTGGGAGCACTATGCTGATCAGCCCCTCAAAGCGTTTGCCATCTGGGAAGGCGGTTTGGCCATTCACGGCGCGCTGATCGCGGCGGTTGTCACTGCAATTGTGTTTGCTAAAAAACGCGGGTATTCGTTCTGGAAAATAGCTGATATTACTGCCCCGAGTATTCTGCTTGGCCAGGCGATCGGACGCTGGGGGAACTTCATGAATCAGGAAGTTTATGGGGGAGAAGTGTCCCGCAGCTTCCTGGAAAATATGATGCTTCCCGATTTTATTATTCATCAAATGTATATTGACGGCGCGTACTATCAGCCGACCTTCTTATATGAGTCGGTGTGGAACTTGTTAGGGGTGGCAATATTGCTGTACCTTCGCCGTGTCAATCTGCGAAGAGGCGAGTTGTTTATTACATACGCTATTTGGTATTCTGTCGGCCGATTTTTTATTGAAGGTATTCGAACAGATTACTTGCTTATTTTCGGCGTACTGAAAACGGCGCAAGTCGTCTCCATTGTTACTGTCATCGGCGGAATTATCATGATCATCTACCGCAGAAAAAATGGGTTGGCAGACAAACGGTACTTGGATGATAACCCGGAAGCTGTCGGTCGCGCGACAGGTAAAAAGAATTTTCAACACAAAAAAACATCCGGAAGAAAGAAGAAGAAGCGGAAATAGCCATTGCTTAAGGAAAAACAGAATGTTTCTGCAAGCTGATACGATGACTTAGGTGATGTTTTGGAATTCATTCCTTGACGTCACTTTTTTTACCGCAAGCAGCGGCTGGTGAAGAGGAACGGACAGGCGGAGTGCTGCTTAATAAGCGCTGTTGTTAAACTGTGAAAATAGGATGTTCAGTCTATTACAAAAGATCGGGGCTGTGTCAAAAGCCAAAGCGATTGAAAAAAATCAGTGCAATGGCTCCGTGCTTGTCTCTTCCTCTGCAAGCACAGCTTCGATGACTATCCGTTGAGACAACTCGATGTGAAAGGCATAGTAGCTTTGCTCGTCGCTGCCCGCTCAATAGAAAAAACACTCCTATCGGGCTTTTGAAAAGATGCAGCGGCTTCGCTCATTGCTTGGGGGTGTCTCAAAAGGGAAAAAACACCATTTTGAGACACCCCCCACGAAAAAAGATTTTTTGAAAGGAGTCATCAGCATGATACAGACACTGAAGCAAGGGCTGAAAGTGGGACTCCAAACAACGTGGACGCTTGGAAAAATTATTTTTCCGATAACACTTCTAGTTACAATATTAAGCTATACGCCGATAATGAGTTGGCTGACAAAATTGCTTTCCCCGTTAATGGGATATATTGGGTTGAGCGGAGAGGCGGCGATTCCGCTCGTTTTGGGGAATGTGCTAAATTTGTATGCAGCTATCGGTGCGATGCTGACGATGGAGCTCACGGTCAAAGAAGTACTGATACTTGCGATTATGCTGTCGTTTTCTCATAATTTGTTAGTGGAATCAGCTGTGGCGAAGCAAGTTGGTGTGAAGGTATGGATTGTTGTCCTCGTTCGCGTCGGTCTTGCGCTGTTTTCAGCATGGATCATACATCTCGTCTGGCAGGGCGGGGGCGAGAAGGCGCAATATGGATTTGTACCAGACAGCGGGACAGAAACGGTGACCAGCGCGGGAGCTATTATTTATCAAGGAGCGGAAAGCGCTTTGCTCGGAATTTTTCAACTGGCATTAATCGTGATTCCAATAATGATATTTATTCAAATAATGAAGGATTTAAAATGGCTTGAGGTCTTTTCCAAGTGGATGGGACCGTTGACCAGAATGTTAGGAATCCGGGAAAACACGTCAACAACATTGGCAGCAGGGCTGGTGTTTGGTCTTGCATATGGAGCTGGTGTGATGATACAAGCGGTAAAAGAAGACGGCGTCAGTAAAAAAGATGTGTATCTTGTGATGATATTTTTAGTTGGCTGTCATGCGGTAATGGAGGATACGCTGCTCTTTGCCCCGCTTGGCATTCCACTGTGGCCGCTGCTTACGATCCGGCTCGTTGTCGCCATCGTCCTCACCGCCATCGTCGCATTCGCTTGGAAATATATAGAAGGTGACATGTCCCCGAATATTTCGTGACAATTTTGTAAAGTTTGTTGACATGGGCTGTATGAAGCTATGTAAATGAAGGGAGAAAAAGAAAAAATGTCGAATAATATTGAGGTAACAAAGCAAGAGCCGGATTTGCGGCATGTTGATACGATTCTTTTTGATTTAGATGGAACGCTCATCAATACGATCGAGCTGATTATTGCTTCATTCTTACATACGATGGAAACGTACTATCCGGGAAAATACCGCCGCGAGGATGTTGTCTCATTCATCGGTCCGCCGCTGTCGGAAACATTTATGAACTTAGATCCTTCTAAAGTGGACGAGATGACAAAAACCTATCGCGCCTTTAATCACGAGAAGCATGACGAGCTTGTGAAAGAATACAAAGGGGTGTTGGCTACGATCGAGCAATTGCATGAGCATGGCTATAAGATGGCAATTGTCACGACGAAGCGTCGGGATACGGCGGTCCGCGGATTAAAGCTGATGGAGATGGATAAATATTTTGATGTTGTCATTACCCTGGATGAAGTGGAAAACTATAAGCCGCATCCGGAACCGTTGGAGAGAGCAATGGAAGCGCTGCACTCAGTACCTGAAAAAACGTTGATGATCGGCGACAGCCGCCATGATATCATCGGCGGAAAAAATGCGGGAACACTTACAGCGGGGGTTGCCTGGAGCATTCAGGGGAAGGAAAAGCTCCAAAGCTATCATCCGGATATGATGCTGGAAACAATGCCGGAGTTGTTAATGTATTTAGGAATGCCGCCGCTAACGGAGAAGTGAAATTGATTTTATGTTAGCGTAAAGTGACAGTTCCCATCCCCGCATCCCCGCAGACGGCTACATCCAGATAGAGAGGCAAGCTGGGAGCGGAGGGAGGAGGGGACGTCCGCTTTTTGTCAGCAAATATCAACTGTCATTTTGCAATTTCTAAAAAAGAGAAACGGAGGCAGGCAGCCGATGAGACGTACAACACGCTATGCTGTAACCGAAGCTAATTCGCTGTGGCAAGTGTATAAAACCGTGCCTTTCTGGAAGGTTATCAAAAATTTTATTGTAATCCAGATGGCGAGGTACACTCCTTTCCTTGGAATGAAAAACTGGTTATATCGCACTTTCCTGCGGATGGAGGTCGGGGAAAAGGCTGCTGTCGCTTTGATGGTAATGATGGATATCATGTTTCCGGAAAAAATTAAGATTGGTAAAAACACGGTGATTGGATATAATACGACGATATTGGCGCATGAATATTTAATTCAGGAATATCGATTAGGTGAGGTACACATCGGCAGCAACGTAATGATCGGTGCAAACACGACGATTTTGCCCGGAGTGGAGATCGGCGACGGGGCGGTCGTTTCTGCCGGTACCCTTGTGCACAAAGATATTCCCGCGGGTTCATTTGTGGGTGGCAATCCAATGCGGATTATTAAAACAAAAGCAGAGCTGGAAAAGCGGGAGCAAGAAGACACCGGGGAGAGTTGAGCGCTTCTCCCGCCGGTGTTTTTTAGTGTATGATCATAAAGATCGTTTTTTATCTTTTGAACAAAAACGGAGCAATGAGCCATACTTCACTTAAAAGCATTTCTTATACTTTAACGCTTTACTTTTTTTACAGGAATGTAGATATCCATTTCTTTATTTTTCGATCCATAACATCTTTCGTCATACAGCTCGAATTCCACTGTTCCGTTATGTTCAAAAACCGATTGTGGAAACCAGTCAGTAAAAATATAGTTCCATGTGGACTGAATGGAAGAGATGAATGATTCCTCAGTTGCTTTTGGGGTAGTGAACACAGCATATTCCATCTCCGGAAAGCTTTTGTATACCATGCCTTCCGGTGCCGGAGTTCCCTTTTTGACTTCCATTCCAATGACATAAATAAATTCACCTGTTTCAGGACAAAAATCGGTGCATATGCCGAGTTCTACATTTTTTTGTAAGGGATTTGGAATGTTAGAGCCCAATTTTTTCTCCATGTACTGCTGCCAAAATAAAGGAATGTCTTTGTTGTTCTGACCGTCTTCATTCTTTGTCTTCAGTTCGTAACCAATAATGTGAAAAGCAGGTTTTGTGACTAATTTCGGTTCCATCATATCTCCTCCTTGTAAGGTTTTTCTATTCAGGCAGGCCTTTCCGTGAAAGGGTCCGGAGATTCTGTTTGCGCTGCGGTATTGCTTTGGGGAAACGCCATACATCTTTTTGAACGCCCGGTTGAAGGATTCGTGGTATTGAAAACCAACATCGATGGCAATGTCGATCACCTTTTCATCTGTATAGAAAAGACGCTCTGCTGCACACGTGAGTCTTCTTTTTCGTACATAATCGATCACAGATTCTTCAACCATCGCATGAAAGACACGATGATAATGAAAGGGAGAAAAACAAGCGATATTAGCTAATTTTTCCAAAGTTATTTGTTCATGCAGGTTCTCTTCAATGAAATCAAGCGTTCGTTGTATACAAATGACGTAATCCATTCCCCTTCACCTACCCTATATCAATAATAACAGCAAACATATATTCGTTCTTAACACTTTTTGCTGTTATTTTTTACTTTCATCATATATTACAGCCAGCCGCCCATGCTAATAACAGCTTTGTTTTAATCTCTTCTCCATACTTGGCAAATCAGAATGGATCTTTTTATGTGCAGTTAGCTTAGCAAAAAGAAATAACAGAAATAAATACCTTCGATGCGATCTTTTCCTGTTGACGATCCTCGCATCTCGCTGTAGACTACTTATTATAATCTTTAATTCGCTAATGCTTTATCAAATTAAAGCAAAAGTAGTTATCTGTGAAGTAAAAACCGGATGTTCACAAAATTGTCAGGGGCCATGTCCCCGAACTTTTTTTCGGGGACATGGCCCCTGACAAAAAAGAGGTGGTTGGATGACGAAGCTATTCATGTTTGAAAAGCCGGCAGGGATGAAGGATACATTGCCGGAGCTCTATCAGTTGAAAAAGCAGGTGAAGGATGCGATTTCCGGGGAAATTGCCCGCTGGGGATACGCCCCGATTGAAACACCGACACTGGAATATTATGAAACCGTTGGAACGGTCTCCGCAATTCAGGATCAGCAGCTTTTTAAGCTCCTGGACCAGGAAGGAAACACCCTCGTTCTCCGTCCTGATATGACGGCACCGATTGCCCGGATTGCTGCATCAACTTTACAGTCCGCCAACCGGCCATTGCGCCTGACGTATGATGCGCCGTTGTTCCGTTCCCAGCAGCGAGAAGGCGGAAAGCCGGCAGAATTTGAACAAATTGGAGTCGAGCTTATTGGCGACCGTTCGAACAGCGCCGATGGTGAAGTGATCGCACTGATGATGGCGTCGCTGGAAAAAGCAGGACTAAGCAATTATCAAATTGCCATCGGTCATATCGGCTTTGTCAATTCATTCCTTGAAGAAATTCTCGGCAATGAAACGCGGGCAGACAGATTTCGGCGCCATTTATATGAAAAAAATTATGTCGGTTTCCGGAAGGAAGCAGAACAACTTCCGCTTTCCTCGATTGACAAACGCCGTCTGACAGGTCTTTTAAAGCTAAAAGGGGATGCTGCAGTTTTAGATCACGCACATGCTCTTGTGGAAAGTGCGAAAGCCAAACAAGCGTTAGTGCAAATCGAGCAGTTGATGGAAGTCCTTGGCGCTTACGAACTTATCGGGAAAGTGAGCATTGACCTGAATCTTGTCATGCATATGAGCTATTATACGGGGACGGTTTTTGAAGCTTACAGCGAAGGTCTCGGCTTCCCCCTAGGAAGCGGCGGCCGCTATGACGAGCTGTTATCGAAATTCAACCATCCTGAGTCGGCTACAGGCTTCGGTTTACGACTCGATCGCCTGTCGGAAGCTCTCGGTAAAACGAAGGAATCGATTATCAGTGATGTATGCATTATTTTCAGCAATGAGCGGCGAAAAGAGGCAATGGAAAAAGCGCAGCGACTCCGTAAAAACGACCGCACCGTTGTTATCCAGGATCTTGCGGGCGTTGCCGATGTGGATGCCTATTCTTCCCAGTTTACGGAAGTCATTTATCTCATCGGATCAAACGGGAATGGGAGGAGTTCAGCGTGACGAAGGAAATAACACGTGAAATATTGACGGTTGCCATGCCGAAAGGCCGTATTTTTGATGAAGCAGTCGCTTTGCTGCGCCGGGCTAACTACCCGCTTCCACCGGAATTTGAAAAATCCAGGAAACTGATCATCGACTCTCCGGATGCAGGGATGCGCTTTATTTTAGCAAAACCGATGGATGTGCCTACATATGTAGAACACGGAGTCGCTGATGTCGGAGTTGCCGGGAAGGATGTTTTACTGGAAGAAAAACGGGATGTTTATGAAGTGCTCGATTTAAAAATCAGTCCATGTTACATGGCCGTTGCTGCCCTGCCGACCTATAATCCGAAAGCGGATATTGCGTCGAAAATCGCTACGAAATATCCGAATCTTGCGTCAACGTATTTCCGCGAGCAAGGGGAGCAGGTGGAAATCATTAAATTAAACGGCTCCATCGAGTTAGCGCCGATTGTCGGTCTTGCCGATCGCATTGTTGATATTGTTTCCACCGGAAGGACATTGAAGGAAAACGGCCTGATTGAACTGGAAACGATGATGCCGATCACTTCCCGGTTCGTTGTCAATCCGGTAAGCTACCGAATGAAGTCGTTGCAAATTGATGAGATGGTGGAACGAATATCAGCGGTTGTCGAAGGAGGCGAAGGTTCATGAAGATCATTCGGTTGACCAAGGATGTCACGCTGAAGCGCTCGCTTGCTGCCGGAACGAAACAGCAGCAGGAAACGGTGAAAGCGATAATAGAACAAGTAAAAAACAATGGCGATGAAGCTCTCCGGCAATTGACAGAAAGGTATGACGGCACGGAAGTCCGTCAGCTGCTTGTTTCTGAAGAGGAAACGGCCGCGGCTTACCAGTCCGTTTCTAAAGAAGCTCTGGCGATTATTCGCGAAGCGAGGGACAATATCCGCGATTTTCACTCCCGTCAGGTGCAGCAGTCGTGGTTGACAACGAAAGCCGACGGAACGATTCTCGGACAAAAGGTAACCCCCCTTGATGCAGTAGGCGTATATGTCCCTGGCGGACGCGCTGCCTATCCATCATCGATTCTCATGAACGTTGTCCCGGCGCAAGTGGCAGGCGTCGAAAGAATTGCCATGGTGTCACCGCCGCAAAAGGACGGCACACTGAGCGCCGCCGTCCTCGTTACGGCAAGGGAGCTCGGCATTACAGAAATTTACAAGATCGGTGGAGCACAGGCGATCGCAGCGCTTGCCTTTGGAACGGAAACGATCCGTGCGGTAGATAAAATCGTCGGTCCTGGGAATATTTATGTGGCACTTGCAAAGCAGCAGGTATACGGCATCACCGCCATCGATATGATTGCCGGTCCGAGTGAAATCGTCGTCCTCGCCGATGAGACGGCGAACCCGGAACATATCGCCGCGGATTTACTGTCGCAAGCGGAGCACGATCCGCTGGCATCCGCTGTTCTTGTGACAACTTGCGAGAAAGCCGCGGAAGCTGTAGCCGCGGAAGTGGTGAAACAGCTGGAAAGCTTGCCGAAAAAAACGATTGCGGAAGCTGCGATCAACGGTTACGGCGCGATTTATGTCGCCGACGATTTACAAGCGGCAATAGATGCGGTAAATGAGCTCGCACCTGAACATTTGGAAATCGTTGTATCGTCACCTTGGGATATTCTGCCGAGTATCCGGCACGCCGGCGCGATTTTTCTTGGCGCATACAGCTCCGAACCAGTTGGCGATTATTTTGCCGGTCCGAATCATGTGTTGCCGACCAACGGAACAGCCCGGTTTTCCAGTCCGTTAAATGTAGAAGATTTCACAAAAAAATCGAGCATCATTTCCTACAGCAAAGCGGCACTGGAGGCGCACGGCGAAAAAATTGCTGCCTTTGCAAGGTTGGAAGGCCTGGAAGCTCACGCACGCGCCGTGGAAAAAAGGCTTGGTAGGAACCGGTAAAAGTACTTGTTCAAAAAGATCGGTTTTTATCTTTTTGAACACACTAATATCGATTCGGTAGAACCGCAGTTTGCGGTTGGAAATTGTGAATGGAGGACAAGGTATATGAGGAAACGAGAAGCTACGGTACGACGTAAGACAAATGAAACGACGATTGAAGTGACGATAAACATTGATGGAAAAGGAAAAGGAGTAATTGAGACAGACGTCCCGTTTATGAGTCATATGCTGGATTTGTTCACTCGCCACGGATTGTTTGATGCAACGTTTATTGCAAAGGGAGATATCGACATCGACGATCACCATACTACGGAGGATATCGGCATTGTTTTAGGCGAAGCCCTGAAGCAGGCTCTTGGTGATAAACAAGGAATTCGCCGCTACGGCAATGCTTTTGTTCCGATGGACGATGCCCTTGCACAAGTCACGGTCGACTTGAGCAACCGCCCGCATTTAGAATTTCGCGGAGAACTTCCCTCACAAAAGGTCGGTACCTTTGATACAGAGCTTGTTCACGAGTTTTTGTGGAAGCTGGCGCTTGAGGCACGGATAAATCTACATGTCAACGTGCATTACGGAAGAAATACGCACCACATCATTGAGGCGATATTTAAAGCACTCGGCCGCGCGCTGGATGAAGCAACGCAAATCGATCCGAGAGTCAACGGTGTGCCGTCGACGAAAGGGAGCTTATCATGATTGGCATCATCGACTATGGAATGGGAAATCTGCACAGCGTCACGAAAGGATTGGAGCGAATCGGCTGTGCCTCGTTTGTTTCTGCGGATGTCAAGGAGCTGGCACAGGCAGAACGCTTGATTCTTCCCGGAGTCGGTTCGTTCCGGGATGGCATGCGGGAATTGAAAGCGCAAGGATTGACCGCGTTTTTGCTTGAACAAGCGAACAAAAACAAGCCTGTTCTCGGCATTTGTCTCGGAATGCAGCTACTTTTTGAAGAAAGTGAGGAAAACGGGCGCACTTTAGGACTCGGCCTGCTGCCCGGCAAGGTGAAACGCTTCCCCGGCGTGACAACCGCGGGCGAGCGCTATAAAGTGCCGCACATGGGCTGGAATCGCCTTCACGTTCACCAGGTGGATCACCCGATTTTACACGTGGTCCCGCCGGGGCATGTATATTTCGTCCACTCCTATGTTGTCCATGTGGGGAACGATGATGTACTTGTCGCTTCTGCAAGCTATGGAGATCAACTCGTTCCCGCAGTGGTTTCGCGTGGGAACGTTTGGGGAACGCAATTTCATCCGGAAAAAAGCAGTGTGCTGGGAATGCAAATGTTAAGAAACTTTGCCAGAGCAAAGGAGGGGATGCAATAAATGTTTACATTATATCCGGCAATCGATATTCGCGGCGGAAAATGCGTCCGTCTTATACAAGGAGATTACAACAAGGAAACAGTTTACGGGGAGTCTCCGCTGGACATGGCTGAATCGTTTGTCAACCAGGGGGCGGACTGGGTTCATCTAGTTGATTTGGATGGAGCAAAGCAAGGATACCCGGTGAATCGTGACATCATTCTGCAGGCAGCCGCGCAGCTTAGCGCGCAAGTGCAGGTGGGCGGTGGCATCCGTACGAAGGAAGCGGTGGAGCGGTATTTAACGAACGGTGTTGCCCGCGTGATTCTTGGCAGCTCGGCCATTGCAGATCCCAAATTTGTAAAAGACATGCTTCGAGCATACGGCGGCCGGCGGATCGCTGTCGGAATTGATGCCCGCGACGGATATGTGGCGACTCACGGCTGGTTACAGACATCGTCGGTAAAAGCGGAAGAACTGGCGTTGGAGTTAGTGGATCATGGTGCTGAAATCTTCATTATGACCGACATTTCCCGCGACGGTATGCTTGCCGGTCCAAATGTGGAGGCGATTGCCGCCCTCGGGAGGGTGACCGGAAAAGAAGTGATTGCCTCCGGCGGTGTTTCTAATTTGACCGATGTTCGGCAACTGCACGCCAGGGTGAACGACGGCATTGCCGGAGCAATCATCGGAAAGGCGATTTATACCGGACGTATCAGCTTGCAAGAAGCGCTGTTGGAGGTGAACGGGAATGCTGACTAAACGAATTATTCCCTGTCTTGACGTAAAGGAAGGGCGTGTGGTGAAAGGAGTGCAGTTTGTAGATTTGCGGGATGCCGGCGACCCTGTGGAGCTCGCTGCGTTTTATGACGAGCAAGGGGCTGACGAGCTTGTTTTTCTCGATATTTCTGCTTCGCATGAGGGGCGGGAAACGATGGTGGATGTCGTTGAGCAAGTAGCGGGAAAATTAGCGATTCCTTTTACTGTCGGCGGGGGAATTAATACACTGGAAGACATGAAACGTATTCTTCGGGCAGGAGCGGACAAAGTCTCGATCAATACTGCGGCTGTTTTGCGGCCCGAACTCATTCGGGAAGGAGCGGATTTTTTTGGCTCCCAATGCATCGTCCTAGCTGTTGATGCGAAATGGGAGGAAGAGCTTGACTTGTGGCGCGTATACACTCACGGTGGACGGAAGGCAACAGACCGCGATGTTCTATCCTGGGTCAAGGAAGCAACGGAGCTCGGAGCAGGAGAAATTTTGTTGACGAGCATGGATCAGGACGGGAAAAAAACAGGCTTCGATCTTGCGCTGACGACGGCGGTAAGTGAAGTTGTCTCCGTACCGGTGATTGCTTCCGGCGGCGCAGGACAAAGGGAGCATTTTTATGAAGTGTTCGAGGCTGGGGCAGCGGATGCGGCGCTCGCGGCGTCGATTTTTCACTATAAAGAAACATCCGTAGCGGAAGTCAAGGCGCATTTGAAGGAAAAGGGGCTGGAAATACGATGATCAACATGGAGGCTGTCCGGTTTGATGAAAAGGGACTTATTCCGACGGTTGTGCAAGATTGGCAATCAAAGGAGGTCCTTACCGTCGCCTATATGAATAAAGAGTCATTGGAAAAAAGCATTGCAACGGGAGAAACATGGTTTTATAGTCGTTCGCGGCAAGCGCTTTGGCATAAAGGAGAAACCTCCGGAAATACGCAGCGGATTGTCGGAATGATGCTTGATTGTGACCAGGATGCACTGGTCGTTACAGTGGAACCGAACGGACCCGCATGTCATAACGGCACTTTCAGTTGTTTTTCAAACGAGGAGCAGTTGGCGGCTGTTGATAATAAAAGTAAGGATAATACAGGGAATTCAGAAAGTGAGCAAAGCGCGGCGGCCGATGAGGAGAGATTTGCGATTATCCGAAAGCTGGAAAGGCTGATCGCCGAACGGGAAACAGAGCGCCCGGAAGGATCGTATACGACTTACTTATTTAATGAAGGTGTCGACAAAATTTTGAAAAAAATCGGGGAAGAGGCAGCAGAGGTGATTATTGCTGCCAAAAACCGCTCCAAAGAAGAGCTGACGTGGGAGAGTGCCGATTTGTTGTATCATTGGCTTGTACTGCTCCGGGAACAGCAGTTGCCACTTGATGCCGTTCTCCAGCGGCTCGCGGACCGGCATGGGCATTAGCCGTAAGGCGGGACGTAAAGCCGGCACGGTGTGATGGCGTCGAATCGAACAGGCGCTGTTTTGAAATGTTCACAAAATTGTGCGGGACCATGTCCCCGAATAAAATTTTACAAATTGTCCGGGTCATTTCCGCCCTGTACTGCAATTCTTTAAAGCATGGTATATAATGAATGAGACGTACATCCTTTAAACATGTTCTTTCAGGGATTGGAGGCTTATGCCATGCGGGAATTATATTCAAAACAGAAAAAGGGTCAAGTCATACCTTTTTTGCAAAACGGAGCATATTTTTACCGAAAAGGAATTAAAGCATATCAAAACCATCATATTGAGAAAGCGATAAAATATATAGAAAAAGCCATGCTGCTGGAACCGGAAGAACCAGTGTTTGTGTGTCAGCTTGCCATTGTCCTTTCAGAGAAAGGACAATATGAAGAGGCAAACAACCTGTTGGAACAGGTGATCAACGATCTCGATGAGTCATTGAGTGAATGTTATTTTTTTATGGCGAATAATTTCGCACACCTCGGTCGGTTTGATGCCGCGAAAACGTTGCTGACAAAGTATTTGGAGCTGGATCCGGAAGGGGAATTTGCAGAGGACGCCAATTCATTATTGTATGTATTGGAGGAAGAAAGCGCCTTTTTAGTGGAGGACGGCAGCCCATCAACTGATACCCCAACGAATATCGAAGCAATCGTCGATTCACTCAATAAAGGAGACTTTGCCGGAGCAGAGAATGATGCGCGGGTCTATTTAACGAAGAATCCGCACGATTGGGATGTTTACGCGTACCTTGCAGAATCGCTTATCATGCAAGAGCGATTGCCGGAGGCGAAAGCGATACTCAGCGATCTTCTGATAAAGGAAGAACCAAATTTTCTTGCTCAATGTCTGATGACTTACCTGTTGGAAAAACAAGGTGATGAAAACAGCCGCATGTGGATAAAAAATCTCAGCGAGCTTCATCCGCTGAAGGATTGGCATTGCTATTATTTAGCAAAAGTGCTTTTCTTAGTGAAGGAATATGGAAAATCTTATAAATGGTATCAGAAACTGTTTCGAGATAGTGATTTTCGAAAATTTCCTGCATTTTACCATCAAATGGCGATGACAGCCTGGAAAACCGGCCATCGCAAGAAAGCGGTAGAACTTTGGGAGAGAACAGATAATATGGAAGCGGTTGGTTCTTCGCCTGCCGGATGTTTTCTTGAGCTTATTGCCACCGCCGATGAGACTGCTGAACCTGCCGATCACTGGTTTATCTATAAAGCACCGCCGGAGCTGGGGGAGCCGGCGGAATGATATTGCCTGTTACGTCAATAATAACATTGACTGATTTGAGCCCTGTGTTCAAAAAGAGGACGCAAGCAACAACGGCAAGCTGGTAGAGGCGCGGCAGTTATGAGCAGTGGAGCGTACCTGGGGTGAATGTGAGCAGGTCTTTGGACTTATTCGTGAATATTTCATACGATAGAGATAAATCAATACAACAATTACATTTCTCTAGGGGAGATGAACAATGAGCGAGGAAAAAATTTATGATATCGTGATCATCGGAGCCGGTCCGGCAGGGATGACGGCTGCCGTTTATACTTCGAGAGCCAATCTGTCCACCGTGATGATCGAGCGGGGAATTCCCGGCGGACAAATGGCCAATACAGAGGATGTGGAAAATTACCCGGGCTATGAGAGCATTCTCGGGCCGGAGTTGTCGACAAAAATGTTTGAACACGCAAAAAAATTCGGTGCAGAGTATGCATACGGCGATGTGAAAGAGATCGTCGACGGCAAGGAATATAAGCGAATTGTATTGGGAAACGGTGAATATAAAGCCCGCGCTGTGATTATTGCTACAGGAGCGAAATATAAGCATTTGGGGGTGCCGGGCGAGAAAGAACTCAGCGGGCGCGGTGTATCCTACTGTGCAGTTTGCGACGGGGCGTTCTTTAAAAATAAAGAGCTTGTGGTCGTCGGCGGCGGGGACTCTGCTGTGGAAGAGGCAGTTTATTTGACACGTTTTGCGAAGAAGGTTACGGTCGTTCATCGCCGCGATCAGTTCCGTGCGCAAAAAATCTTGCAGGACCGGGCATTTGCCAACGAAAAAATCGATATTATCTGGAACCATGTCGTCAAAGAAATCAACGGCAAAGACAACAAGGTGGACAGCGTAACGCTCGCTAGTACGGTTGACGGGATGGAGCGGGAGTTTAAAACCGACGGCGTGTTCATTTATATCGGCATGCTTCCGGTGAATGAGCCGTTTATGAACCTTGGTATTACAAACGCAGATGGCTATGTGGAAACAAATGACGAAATGGAAACAAAAATTCCTGGAATTTTTGCCGCTGGAGATATTCGTGAAAAAACATTGCGTCAGATCGTAACTGCTACCGGAGATGGCAGCATTGCGGCGCAGTCTGCACAGCACTATGCAGAAAGTTTAATCGAACAATTAAAAACTGCCAATCAATCGTGAATGAACACGGGAATAATCGGATCAGGGTGTACCACCAATGGCTAAATGCTGTAAGGTGCACCCTTTTTCCATGCTGGGGCAAGCCAACTGAGGCTGAGCATACGGTAATGAAAAATAGAAGAAGGATGGACGATTTTTCTGCCGGGAAGGATAACGGGGCCAGCAGTCGGGACTACCTATACAGCTGACGTGAAAAATGCAAAACAGTTGTTTGCACCAGTGTTTTTTAAGGCAACAAAAAGAAGGAACGAACAGGTGATCCGATTGCTTGCCGGGCATAAAATACAAACGTTTTTATTATCTGTATTACTCTATTTCTCCACTCTGTTATTATCGTATGGAAGGCAAAAATCGACTGAAAAAATTTTTTCTTTACAAAACAGGCTTAACCTACATAAAACTTAATTTTGCCTTAATCTTACTGTAACACTGTTGCAACATAAAACGGCTATTATTGAGATAGTAATTGACCCCCTTTTTTTATATATTCTTTTTTGCACGGGCTGATGCCCGTGCCTTTTTTTGATTTTATCCGGCTGAACAGGTGGTTGCGAACGCGCATTCTGATAATGTTGGATTTGGTTGTAGAAAAAAAGATGTAGTATACTATGATTAAAGACTGTTATAGTGTATGTTCAAAAAGATTGTTTTTTATCTTTTTGAACATACACGAAGCAATGAGTGAAGCCGATGCATTCTTTTCATGCCGTCTGTGAGTGGTTTTCTCGGAACCAGGATGGTGACATTCCGCCGTTGCTCACAGGACGTGAGCGGTTTTTAGGCGGAATTGGAGGATGGTGACATTCCGCCGTTGCCCACAGGACGTGGACAGCACTTAGGCGGAACTGAGCGCATTGAGCGGAACCATTGCCTTTTTGAACACGCTCTTATAGTGATTGTTCAAAGTGGAAAAGCTTTTTTGGAGCAGCGCTGACAGCGAATATATTTTTTTCCGGCGAAGAAAAGCAGGGAACCATTACTGGCTGAAAAAGGTATAATTAAATAGAAGAACGTTTAACTGTGGAAGCAATCATGACTTGTAAAAGACAGAGGTGAACAAGTTGCAGCGAGTTACTAATTGTATTTTAACAGTGGAAGATAAAGTACTAATGCTTCAGAAACCTCGGCGCGGCTGGTGGGTTGCACCGGGAGGGAAGATGGAAAGCGGTGAATCCGTTCGGGACAGCGTTGTCCGGGAATTTTTTGAAGAAACAGGTATTCAATTAAAGGATGCGAAACTTAGAGGTATTTTCACAATAGTTGTCGAAGAAAAAGGAAAGGTCATTGATGAGTGGATGATGTTGACGTTCCAGGCAACAGCATACAGCGGGGAATTGTTGGAACAATCTCCGGAGGGGATATTGGCTTGGCAGCCGCTGGATGCAGTGACGGATTTGCCGATGGCTCCCGGAGACTATCACATTTTTCATCACGTCCTCCAATCCGCCGAACTGGTGTATGGAACATTTACGTACACGAAAGATTTTCAACTTATTGCTTACAGGCTGGAGACAGATGAACAACCTGCTGCTAAGCTGCAACAGGATATATAAACAAAGAGGAGGGGAAGCTGGACATGGAGCAAGGGAAAGAAATGTCCCAAGACTTGGAGCTGGTCATAATTACAGGGATGTCCGGAGCCGGTAAAACCGTAGCTGTACAGAGCTTTGAGGATATGGGGTATTTTTGTGTGGATAACCTGCCTCCCGCACTAATTCCGAAGTTCATTGATTTAATCGAAAACTCCGGAGGCAAAATGAAGAAGGTTGCCCTTGTTATTGATCTCAGGGGACGTGAATTTTTTGATCAATTATTTACCGCCATTGATACCATAAGCAGAGAATCGCTCGTCACACCACAAATTGTATTTTTGGACGCCCGTGATAATGTTCTAGTCCGCCGATATAAAGAAACAAGGCGCTCCCACCCGCTGTCGGGCGGCGGGGCGCTGCTGGAAGGCATTCAAGCGGAAAGAGAGCTTCTGAACGATTTAAAAGGACAGGCGCAGATGATTATTGACACAAGTGATTTTAAGCCTGTAAAGCTGCGCGAACGAATTATTCAGAGATTCTCATCGTCCGAAAAACAAATCTTCAGTGTTCAACTGCTTTCGTTCGGGTTCAAACATGGCATTCCGATTGATGCCGATCTTGTTTTTGACGTGAGGTTTTTACCAAATCCACATTACATTGATCATATGAGGCCGAAAACTGGACTGGACAAGGAAGTATCCGATTATGTTTTGAAGTGGTCCGAAACGCAGCAATTTATCGATAAGCTTCACGATTTATTGGCGTATATGCTTCCTCACTACAAGCGGGAAGGAAAGAGCCAGCTTGTCGTTGCCATCGGCTGCACAGGCGGAAAGCACCGCTCCGTCACACTAGCCGAGTATTTTAAGGCAGTTTTTACAAAGGAAGGATATTTTGCTTGCGTCACGCATCGCGATGTGGAGAAGGGAATACGAGAAGGGTGAAAAAAGCGAATATTGTTGTCATTGGTGGCGGAACAGGACTTTCCGTATTGTTAAGAGGCTTAAAAACATTTCCGGTGGATATTACCGCCATTGTGACGGTGGCGGACGATGGTGGCAGCTCCGGGCGTCTGCGGCAGGAATTAAGCATCCCGCCGCCGGGAGACATTCGAAATGTGCTCGTTGCTTTGTCAGAAGTGGAGCCGTTAGTGGAACAGCTGTTTCAACATCGGTTTGAGAATGGTAATGGTTTGTCGGGGCATTCTCTCGGCAATTTGCTGCTGGCCGGTATGACGTCCATTACCGGTGACTTTGCCAGAGGAGTGCGCGAATTAAGTAAAGTACTTAATGTGAAGGGAAAAGTGCTTCCGGCATCCAATCAGGAAATCATTTTGCACGGAGAATTTGAGGACGGCTCCTTTGTCGAGGGGGAATCAAAGATCCCGTTGACTGGTAAAAAAATTAAACGTGTCTTCATTGAACCGGAAAATCCCATGCCGTTGCATGAATCATTGATTGCCATCAATGAAGCAGATTTAGTTGTTCTAGGTCCGGGCAGCCTGTATACTAGTGTGATTCCGAATTTGCTCGTCAAACAAATAACAGCTGCGATTCGCAAGTCCAGTGCATGGAAGGTTTATATATGCAATGTCATGACACAACCAGGTGAAACGGATCATTTTACTGCCTCTGACCATGTGAAAGCGATTTATGAACACGCAGGAGACGGGCTGCTGAATGCGATTCTTGTCAACGAACAAAAAATACCTTTTTCATATGCTCAGCGGTACGCTGCGGAAGGCGCGGAAGAAGTAGTTGTGGACGAGAAGCAATTGGAAGCCCTCGGTATGGAGGTTGTAGCCGACGATTTTCTGTATTTTGACAACCGTTATTTAAGACATGATGCCATTAAGCTGTCACAGCGTCTTGTTTCTATGCTTTAATGCATCTGTTTTGGGTAAACTAGTGTCAGAAACAATAGAGGTTTTGTCAGAATAAGTCAGATGCTTGTGCGAAAACAGTATATTCGTGATATGATGAGAATAATCTTCGTGTTTGTTTAAAAAGATAAAAAGCGATCTTTTTTGAACAAATACTTTATAGTGAGCGTTCAAAAAGGAGGACATAGCAGCGGAGCGTACAAGGTACGTACGTGAGCAGCGGAGAGACAACGCTAACGTTGAGATTCGCAGTCGCTGTATCCCGGACTTTTTGAACATCCTCTTATAGATTTGGATAACCGGAGGTGTGAGGCAGATGTCTTTTGCTTCCATGACAAAAAAAGAATTGACGCAGCTGGAAATGGCGCACTGCTGCTCCAGAGCTGAACTGGCCGCCTTGATAAGGATGAACGGCTCCATCTCCATAAGGAATATGGCGGTTTCACTGGATATTCAGACTGAAAATGCGGCAATTGCGAGAAGAATATACACATTAATCAAAAAGCTATTCGATATACACATTGAACTGCTTGTACGCAAAAAGATGCGGCTGAAAAAAAACAATGTTTACGTCGTTCGAATGACAAAGGAATCCCGTACAATTCTTGAAGACTTAAAAATTGTTGACAAAGCTTTTTCCTTTACCCGTGAAATATCGCAGTCGCTCATAAAAAAAGAATGCTGCAAGCGGGCATACTTACGCGGTGCTTTTTTGGCGGCCGGATCAGTCAACAACCCGGATACTTCCTCTTATCATCTGGAAATATTTTCACTTTATGAAGAGCATAACCGTTCCCTTTGCGAGTTAATGAATTACTTTCACCTTAACGCGAAAATGCTTGAGCGTAAAAAAGGATTCATTCTTTATTTAAAAGAGGGAGAGAAAATAAGCGAATTTTTAAATATTATTGGTGCTCATCAAGCATTACTGAGGTTTGAAGACGTAAGGATCATGAAGGACATGCGGAATTCCGTCAACCGTCTGGTGAACTGTGAAACAGCAAACTTAAATAAAACCGTCGGTGCGGCCTTGCGCCAGGTGGAAAATATCCGCTATATAAAAGAAGAGGTTGGCCTCCACGTGCTGCCGGAAAAATTACGGGAAATCGCAGAGCTGCGAATCGAGCATCGCGACGTAACGTTAAAAGAACTTGGCGAAATGGTGAAAAGCGGAAAGGTAAGCAAATCAGGCGTGAACCACCGCTTACGCAAAATAGACGAATTCGCCAGCAAGCTAAGAGCGGGAGAGAAATAATGCTTCCCCGTCTCTTTCAACAGAAAGATGGAAGCGTTTATACATGTAGATAAAGCAAATTGATAGAGGGAAAGGGAGGAAGAAAAATGATTGAAAAAACGATTGTTGTAAAAAGAAAAGCAGGCTTGCAAGCGCGTCCTGCAGCATTGTTTGTCCAGGAAGCGAACCGCTTCAGCTCAGACATTTACATTGAAAAAGACGGGAAAAAAGTTAATGCCAAAAGCATTATGGGGATCATGAGCCTTGCCATCAGCTCCAATAAAGAAATTACTTTGACAGTGGATGGGAATGATGAAGAAGCGGCAATGGAAACGCTTGTGGAATTCATCAATAAAGATTAACTTTTCTTCAACAATGTTTGTTCAAAAAGGAGGACACCACAGCGGCAAGAAGGTCGAGGCGCAGCAGAATTGAGCAGCGGAGCGTACACAGAACGTACGTGAGCAGCGGAGAGGCAACGCTGGCGTTGAGATTCGCAGTCGCTGTATCCCGGACTTTTTAAACATCTTCTTCAACAATGTTTATTCAAAAAGGAGGACATACCAGCTGAAACTTCGGCCTGACCCCCGGAGTTTTTTGTCTGTACAATCCTGGCCTGACTGGCGGTGGTGATGAGAAACCGGCAGGGCGACGTTCGGCTCCGCTATACAGCAGTCCGGTTGATCGAAGCTGTTTTTCATTATATGCATGTTAATGTTAATTGCCGGTTTTCAGGTGTTTGTTCCCGCTTGCTATCAATAAACAGCAAGAGGATGCCCGAAGCCGGTGATACCAGCTTATAAGAGCATCCTCATCTTTGTTAACACCTTACGGGCGTTTCTCCATGACATCGTCGATTAAACCGTATTTTTTTGCATCATGAGCGCTCATGAAATTGTCTCTGTCCGTATCCCGCTCGATCACTTCCAGCGGCTGGCCGGTGCGTTCCGCTAAAATTTCGTTCAGCTTTTGCCGCATATTCAGGATACGCTTTGCATGGATTTCAATGTCGGAAGCCTGCCCCTGAGTACCGCCAAGGGGCTGATGGATCATGACCTCGCTGTTCGGCAGCGCAAATCTTTTGCCCGGCTCGCCTGCCGCCAGAAGAAACGCTCCCATCGAAGCGGCCATTCCGATACAAATCGTCTGCACTTTCGGCTTGATAAACTGCATTGTATCGTAAATCGCCATACCGGCAGTAATTGATCCGCCAGGGCTGTTAATATAGAGAGAAATGTCTTTTTCCGAATCATCAGCTGTCAAAAACAGCAATTGCGCCACAATGGAGTTCGCCACATTGTCATCAATGGCGGAACCGAGCATAATGATGCGGTCCTTCAGCAAGCGGGAATAAATATCGTAAGCCCGTTCGCCGCGGTTTGTCTGCTCGATAACCGTAGGTATTAAATTCATAAGTACTCCTCCTTTATTACTTCATAAAATAGAATATGGAATATCTAAATGCTAATTCATGATTATCATACCCTTAAAGGTCAATGAAGGTCAAATGTTTTGTTTCGTCAATTCATGCGGTCTGATAATACCGTTGCCAACACTTTACATCATAACCGAAAACGGCTTGTTTGAAACAGTTTTTTCAGTTTTCGTAAAAATCGTTTGCCGCTGTGAGGAATCAGCTCCGGAAATTGGCAGGCAAGTTAATGCACATGAATATGTCGTGTTCATGTATAATGGGGATAAGGAGGAGATTGCCTTATGCAAATGGATTTTGGATTGTATCAGCAGCAGACATTGAAATTGGCTATGACGAATGAACTTCGTCAGGCGATTACAATCTTGCAGTATTCTGTGTTGGACCTGAACCGGTATTTACAAGAACAGCAACTGGAAAATCCATTGATCGAGCTGAAGGAAAACTTGATAAAAGAAGAGCATTTCTCCACCTTTGATGCCGTCCCGTTCCATGAGAACAAAAAAAGCCCCGACAGTGAAAAAAATTATTCTTCACCCATCGATTTTTTAAGCGATCAAAAACAAGGACTTCACGATTTTTTATTAAATCAAATCCGCTTGCTTCGTTTGGATAAATCCGTTCGCAAGCTGGCTATGTATTGTGCCTGTTCCGTTGATGTCAACGGCTATTTAACTGTTGACGCCGATGAAATCGCCTCGGAATTAAGCGAGCCTGTTTCCGTCGTTCGAGAGGCAATCCAAGTGCTGCAAAGCCTTGAACCGTCCGGAGTCGGTGCCTCTTCCCTGAAAGATTGCCTGCTGCTCCAATTGAGGCAGTTGGAGCAGCGGGATTTATTGGCGGAGGCCATCGTAGAACGGCATTTGGACGCATTGGCAAAAAAACAATATAAAGCAATAGCAAAAACGGAAGCGGTTGATCTCGTTGAAGTGCAACAGGTGGCCGATTTCATCCAGACGTTGAACCCGAAGCCAGGCTCCCTTTTTCATTACGAGGAAGCAAGCTACGTCGTGCCCGATGTTACCGTGAAAAAAATAGCGGGGGACTATCACGTTTTTTTGAACGATGAATACATGCCCAAGATGAATATGAGCAAACAATATGAATTCCTGATATCGACCGGCGAAAGCGAAGTAGGCGACTATATGCGCCGGAAGTATGAGCAGTTTTTATGGATCAAAAAAAGCATCGAACAGCGCCAGCAGACTTTGTTAAAGGTAGCGCAGGCTATCGTTGATCACCAGAAGGCGTTTTTTGATCATGGGCCGTCGGCGCTTCGCCCGTTAACGTTAAAAACGATTGCCGAGATGACGAATGTACATGAATCAACAGTATCAAGGGCCACGACCAAAAAATATATTCAAACACCGCGCGGTTTATTGGAGCTGAAGTATTTTTTTACTTCTGTAGTCGGAAAGGATAGTATGAAGGCGGGCTCGGCAGAACAGGTGAAAGCATATCTAAAGCAATTAATCGACGAAGAAAACAAGCGGAAGCCCCTGTCAGATCAAAAGCTGTCTGAATTGCTGAAAGCGCAGTATCACATCCATGTATCACGCAGAACCGTTGCGAAATACAGAGAGGAAATGCAAATTCTTTCCTCAGCATTAAGAAAGCGCTTTAGCTGAGCGGCAATTTGGATAATGGCAATGACGGCAGCTGAGGGAACGGGAACAGGAAGACACAGCATGAGGAGTAATCAAGATGAAAACGGTTTATTTTTATACAAAGCAGGGCTGTCCATTATGCGACAAAGGTCTCGCCATTTTAAAGGAGCTGCAGAATGGACGCGCGTTTGCGATCGAAGAGCGGGATATTTATGCCAACGATGAATGGCTGCTAGCCTATCAAATTCGAATTCCGGTGGTGGAAGATGATGCCGGCAACGTTCTTGACGAAGGAATCTTATCAATCTCTGTGCTTAGAGAAAAATTAAACAAAATGTTCACATGATTTTCCTTGAATAAAGACCGTTTAATTGCTACAATGTGTTTGTGAAAGTCATTAACAAAAGACTTTATTAGCGAATGGTCTTTTTTTTCGCCATAGCGGGACATAATAAGTCTATGGGGGACGATTTGTGTCCCGTAGGATTTGCGTCGAGAAAAAGGGGCAATAACATGAGGATGATCATTGACTTACAGAAAAAGCTGCTTCCCGATCTGATGACTACACTAGGAGACCGTTACCGGGTACTTCGCTATATCCGGCTGATGGAGCCGATAGGCAGGCGGGCGCTTGCTAACAATTTGGAAATATCCGAGCGGATTCTTCGCAACGAAGTCACTTTTTTAAAGGATCAGGGATTGGTGCAGATTTCCTCTTCCGGCATGACGATCACGGAAGAAGGCTTGGCGGTGCTGACGCAGCTGGAAGAAGTGATGAAGGAAGTATACGATATCCGTTCCATGGAACAGCGATTAAAAAATGTCCTGCAACTGGACGAGGTTCATATTGTCCCTGGAGACAGCGATAATTATTCCTGGGTCAAAAAAGAGATGGGGCGCACATGCGTCTCGTTGATGAAAAAAAATTTAACCGGCGGGGATAATATCCTTGCAGTTACCGGCGGTACCTCCATCGCCGCAGTTGCTGATATGGTGACGCCTGACAACGGGCTGAAGGATGTGCTGTTTGTCCCGGCACGAGGTGGTTTGGGAGAGCAGGTGGAAAATCAGGCAAACTCCATTTGCGCGACAATGGCAAGAAAGGCAATGGGGAAATACCGCCTATTGTTCGTTCCTGATCAACTGAGCAAGGAATCGTATAAATCGTTGAATGAGGAGCCGTCCGTCAAGGAAATTTTACAGCTGATCCGCTCTGCGAATATGGTTATTCACGGCGTTGGTGAAGCGCATGTCATGGCGGAACGGAGAAACTCGTCCAGGGAAGTGCTGGAAAAGTTATCAAAAGACAATGCGGTAGCAGAAGCTTTTGGTTATTATTTTAATCAGTCAGGGGACATTATACATAAAGTGTTTTCAATTGGTATTCAGCTGGAAGATTTACCGGTGATCCCAACGATCATCACTGTTGCCGGCGGAGCTTCGAAAGCCAGGGCGATTCAGGCGTATCTGAAACACGGCCCAGGTCAAATATTGGTAACCGATGAAGGGGCTGCCCAAGCGATTTTACAAACCAACGAACGAGCTTGAAACGAATTTTTGTCTCGGTTTTTCAAGGGGAATTCTGAATTGGAAGTCAGGATGATGAAACTGCATTGTGCTTCTGTACGAATTTGGACCCCCTTTGATATATATTATTGATTTTTAATTTTAAGGAGGAATTTTTCATGGCAACAAAAGTAGGAATTAATGGATTTGGACGTATCGGTCGTGTTGTATTCCGTGCCGCTTTAAAAAACCCTGAGGTAGATGTCGTAGCTGTTAACGATTTAACGGATGCAAATACACTTGCACATTTGCTAAAGTATGACTCTGTACATGGCAAACTTGATGCAACGGTGGAAGTTTCCGGCAACAACCTTGTCGTTAACGGAAAAGAAATCAAGGTTATTGCAGAGCGTGACCCTGCTCAACTTCCATGGGGAGACCTCGGCGTTGAAGTGGTTGTTGAATCCACAGGCCGCTTCACAAAACGTGCCGACGCTGCGAAACACCTTGAAGCCGGTGCGAAAAAAGTTGTCATTTCTGCTCCTGCATCTGAAGAAGACATTACGATTGTTATGGGGGTTAACGAAGACAAATATGATGCAGCCAATCATCATGTAATCTCCAACGCATCTTGCACAACAAACTGCTTGGCACCATTTGCCAAAGTATTGAATGATAAATTCGGAATTCGCCGCGGTATGATGACGACGGTTCACTCTTACACAAACGACCAGCAAATTCTTGACTTGCCGCATAAAGATTTGCGTCGTGCCCGCGCTGCTGCTGAATCCATTATCCCGACAACTACCGGCGCTGCGAAAGCTGTTGCTTTAGTGCTTCCGGAGCTTAAAGGTAAATTAAACGGCGGAGCAATGCGTGTACCGACTCCTAACGTTTCTTTAGTGGATCTAGTAGCTGAGTTAGATAAAGAAGTGACGGTCGACGAAGTAAACAGCGCACTGAAAGCAGCTGCTGAAGGTGAATTGAAAGGAATTCTCGGATTCAGCGAAGAGCCGCTTGTTTCCAAAGACTATAACGGCAACCCTGCTTCTTCCACTGTCGATGCTCTTTCTACAATGGTAATGGAAGGAAATATGGTAAAAGTTATTTCTTGGTATGATAACGAAGCTGGATACTCCCACCGTGTTGTGGATCTAGTAGATTACATTGCCAAAAAAGGTCTCTAAATCAATTCTGCTTGCTTAAATAAGGAGGAGACAGTACCACATGTCCTGTTCTCCTCTTTCATCTGTATGAAACAGTCAAATAAAAAGGAGGAGAACCTCTATGAATAAACAATCCGTTCGCGATATTGATGTTAAAGGTAAACGCGTTTTTTGCCGTGTTGATTTCAACGTCCCGATGAGTGAAGGGAAAGTAACCGACGATACACGTATCCGCGCGGCGCTGCCAACCATTCAGCATCTTTCCGATCAAGGCGCAAAGGTCATTCTTGCAAGCCATCTTGGGAGACCGAAAGGACAGGCTGTAGATGAATTGCGTTTAGATCCTGTTGCTCAACGGCTGAGCGAGCTGCTCGGTAAAACTGTGGTGAAAACGGATGCTGTATATGGAGAAGAGCCGAAAACGGCAGTGGCTGGACTGGCAGACGGTGACGTGCTTTTGCTCGAAAACGTTCGTTTTGAAGCCGGAGAAGAAAAAAATGATCCGGAATTGGCAAAACAGCTTGCGGAATTAGCGGATGTGTTTGTCAACGATGCCTTTGGTGCGGCGCATCGCGCTCATGCTTCCACAGAAGGAATCGCTCATCATTTGCCGGCGGTGGCAGGCTTCCTTATGGAGAAGGAATTGGAAGTGCTAGGGAAAGCCATGTCTGATCCAGAGCGCCCGTTTACGGCAATCATTGGCGGGGCAAAGGTAAAGGATAAAATCGGTGTCATTGACAATCTTCTTGATAAAGTGGACAACTTAATCATCGGCGGCGGGCTGGCATATACTTTTGTCAAGGCGCAAGGTCATGAAATCGGCGACTCGCTTCTTGAAGAAGACAAAATCGAGCTTGCAAAAGAATTCATGAAAAAAGCGGAGGAAAAAGGAGTCAACTTCCTAATGCCGGTGGATGCGGTTATTGCCGATAAGTTTGGTGCAGATGCAACGACGCAGGTTGTGGACATCGACAGCATTCCGGCTGATTGGCAGGGACTTGACATTGGACCGAAAACGATTGATAAATATCGCGACGTTATTTTAAATTCGAAGCTTGTAATTTGGAACGGACCTATGGGTGTGTTTGAATTGGAGCCGTTTGCCAATGGAACGATTTCTGTTGCGAAAGCATTGGCGGACGCGCAAAGTGCATATACGGTCATCGGCGGCGGCGACTCGGCAGCGGCGGTTGAGAAATTTGACCTTGCAGACAGCATGGATCATATTTCCACCGGCGGCGGAGCATCCCTTGAATTTATCGAAGGAAAGGCGCTTCCGGGGGTTGTGGCATTAAACGATAAATAATCCTTGCGGTTAAAGGAGGTACAACATGCGTAAACCAATTATTGCAGGTAACTGGAAAATGAATAAGACAAAAGGGGAAGCAGTCGCTTTTGTCAATGAAGTAAAAAGCCGTGTTCCCGCAAATCAGTCCGTGGAATCCATTGTTTGTTCACCGGATCTTTTTCTGGATGCCTTAGTAGCTGCGGTTGAAGGGACGGACTTAAAGGTCGGAGCACAAAATATGTATTTCGAAGACAGCGGCGCATTTACCGGGGAAACAAGTCCGGTGGCGTTAAAAGACTTAGGAGTAACCTATGTGATCATCGGCCACTCCGAGCGCCGCGAGCTGTTTGCGGAAACGGATCAAAGCGTCAATAACAAGGTACATGCGGCATTTAAGCATGGGCTGATACCGATTATTTGCGTAGGAGAATCACTGGACGAGCGCGAAGGCGGTCGGACAACCGATGTCGTCACCCGACAAGTAACCGCCGCTTTGGACGGTTTAACGGAAGAACAAGTAAAAGCAGCAGTGATCGCCTATGAACCAATTTGGGCGATTGGAACCGGAAGAACAGCATCTTCAGCAGATGCTAATGAAACTTGCGGAGTTATCCGCAAGGTCGTCGGAAAAATCGTATCTGAATCAGCGGCAGAAGCGGTTCGCATTCAATACGGCGGCAGTGTCAAGCCAGCGAATATTAAGGAGCTGTTGGCGCAGTCGGATATTGACGGTGCCCTTGTCGGCGGTGCCAGCTTGGATCCGCAAGACTATTTACAGTTAGTGGAGGCCGGAAATGAATAAGCAGCCTGTTGCGTTAATTATTCTCGACGGCTTTGCTCTTCGCGAGGAAACGAAGGGGAACGCTGTCGCTCAAGCAAATAAACCGAACTTCGACCGCTACTGGAATCAATTTCCACATGCGACGTTAACAGCTTGCGGTGAAGCAGTCGGTCTTCCGGAAGGCCAAATGGGAAACTCGGAAGTAGGCCACTTAAACATCGGTGCGGGAAGAATCGTCTACCAAAGCTTAACGCGCGTGAATATGGCTATCCGCGAAGGGGAATTCTTTAAAAATGAAACTTTCCTTAACGCCATCAAGCATGTGAAGGAAAAAGGCACAAATCTCCACCTATACGGATTGCTTTCCGACGGAGGAATTCACAGTCACATCAACCACATGTTTGCTTTGCTGGAAATGGCAAAAAACAACGGAGTGGAGAAAGTTTATATTCACGGATTTCTTGACGGTCGGGATGTTGGTCCGCAGTCGGCGGAAACATTTCTTCGCCAGACTGAGGAAAAACTGACCGAGCTTGGTATTGGAGAAATTGCCACGATCCAGGGACGCTACTATGCGATGGACCGTGACAAACGCTGGGATCGCGTGGAAAAATCATATCGTTCCATGGTATACGGAGATGGTTTGAAATATAAAGATCCGCTCGAAGCGCTTCAAGACTCGTACAAAAACGGCGTTCACGATGAATTCGTGTTACCTTCCGTGATTACGGAAGCGGACGGTGCAACCCCGAGAGCGACGATCAAAGACGAAGATGCGATCATTTTCTTTAACTTCCGACCCGACCGTGCTATCCAAATGTCTCAAGTATTTACAAACAACGAGTTTGCCGGATTTGACCGTGGTGAGAAGCATCCGCAAAATACCCATTATGTCTGCCTGACGCACTTCAGCGAAACGGTGCAGGGGTATGTTGCCTTCGAGCCGACGAATCTGGACAATACGTTGGGGGAAGTTGTCTCTGATGCCGGTTTGAGACAGCTTAGAATTGCGGAAACAGAAAAGTATCCGCATGTTACCTTCTTTTTCAGCGGCGGACGTGAGGAGAAATTCCCTGGAGAAGAACGGGTTCTTATCGATTCGCCAAAAGTCGCGACATACGATTTAAAGCCGGAGATGAGCGCGTATGAAGTAACCGATGCATTGCTGAAGGAAATCAACAGGGATGTCCATGATGTCATCATCCTTAACTTTGCCAATCCGGATATGGTCGGACATTCCGGAATGCTGGAGCCGACGATCAAGGCTGTGGAAGCAGTCGATGAGTGTCTTGGTAAAATCATTGACCTTCTGCTTGAAAAAGGCGGAAAAGCGATCATTACTGCGGACCACGGAAATGCCGACATTGTATTAAATGCCGACGACTCGCCGATGACTGCCCACACGACGAATCCTGTTCCGGTCATTATTACCGATCAACAGGCGGAGATCCGAACGGATGGTATTTTAGGAGACTTGGCACCTACCGTGCTCGATTTATTAAACATCGGACAGCCTGCCGAAATGACAGGAAAGTCTTTAATTAAAAAATAACGGTGCTGGCGCTGACAAAGCGTCATCCGTTAATATGAAAAATGAGGAGTGGAAAAAATGACAATTATTAGTGATGTTTATGCACGCCAGGTTTTAGATTCTCGCGGTAATCCGACAGTGGAAGTAGAAGTACATTTGGAAGACGGCGGCTTTGGCCGCGCAATGGTGCCAAGCGGTGCTTCAACTGGAGAATATGAAGCAGTGGAGCTGCGCGATGGCGGCGACGCTTGGATGGGAAAAGGAGTAACAAAGGCTGTTGATAATGTCAATGAAGTGATTGCTCCGGAATTAGTCGGCTTCGATGCGTTGGATCAAGTCGGCATTGATGAGTTAATGATTGACTTAGACGGAACAGAAAACAAAGGGAAATTAGGTGCGAACGCCATCCTTGGTGTTTCCATGGCAGTTGCCCGTGCAGCCGCCGATTCCCTAGGACTGCCGCTATATGTATACTTAGGCGGATTCAACGCCAAAACACTTCCAACACCAATGATGAACATTGTTAATGGTGGAGAGCACGCTGACAACAACGTCGATATTCAAGAGTTCATGATCATGCCTGTCGGTGCCGACACATTCACAAATGCGCTTCGCATGGGAGCTGAAATTTTCCACAACCTTAAGAGCGTATTGAAAGCGAAAGGATACAACACGGCTGTTGGTGACGAAGGCGGCTTTGCTCCGAACCTTGGTTCAAACGAAGAAGCGCTTACTACGATTATCGAAGCGATTGAAAAAGCCGGCTACAAGCCTGGCGAAGAAGTACTGCTTGCGATGGACGTCGCTGCTTCCGAGCTTTATGAAGACGGTAAGTACAACCTTAAAGGAGAAGGTGTTGTGAAGACATCGGCAGAAATGGTTGCTTACTATGAAGAGCTTTGCAGCAAATACCCAATCGTTTCCATCGAAGACGGTCTCGATGAAAACGACTGGGAAGGCTTTAAGCTTCTTACCGAAAAATTAGGTGGCAAAGTTCAATTAGTCGGTGACGACTTGTTCGTTACAAATACAAAGAAACTGGCACAAGGTATTGAACAAGGCATCGGCAACTCGATTCTGATCAAAGTGAACCAAATCGGTACGCTGACAGAAACGTTCGATGCCATCGAAATGGCGAAACGTGCAGGCTACACTGCGGTTATTTCCCACCGTTCCGGAGAAACAGAAGACAGCACCATCGCTGACATCGCCGTTGCAACGAATGCCGGTCAAATTAAAACCGGTGCTCCGTCCCGTACAGACCGCGTTGCGAAGTACAACCAGTTGATCCGCATTGAGGACGAGCTGCAATTCATCGGAAAATATGCCGGTAAAACTGCGTTTTACAACTTAAAGAAATAAGGTGAGTGTGCAAGTTCCAAAAGGGAGCAATCCTTCCTTTTGGACGCTTCTTTACACCGGCCGGCATCAAGCTGAAAGCCGCTCCTCTTCTGATCATGAGGAACGGCTTTTTTGCAGAAAAAATTGCCGGCTGTTTATCTTTTGACACAAGCGTGAAGAAACAAGCTATAAAGGAATAATGCTTGCGAAAAGGAGTTTTCCCAATCATCAGCCGGCAAAGATCAAATTCCTCCCCCGATGAAGGATTCCCTGCTTCCTGTATTGCACTGTCTTTTTTTTCATGATATAGTCTAAGGAGGTTTAAGTGTCCGTTTGGAGGTGTACAATTTGCTGACATTTGTATCGATATTGTTGGTCATCGTGTCCATTTTGTTAATCGCTGTTGTTGTTTTGCAATCCGGCCGCAGTGCTGGATTATCCGGGGCAATATCCGGCGGGGCGGAGCAACTGGTGGGAAAGCAAAAGGCCCGTGGATTGGAAGCGGTTTTAAATAAAGCGACGGTTGTTCTGGGAGTGCTGTTCTTTGTATTGACCATTCTCGTTGCTTTCTTTATGTAAGAGAGGTTGAAAAAGGAACTTCCTTAAAAAATAAAGCAGGATAAACAGCAGCAAGCGAAACGACGCTTGCTGCTTTTACTTATCATGTTTGTTCCAAAAGAACGGTTTTTATCTTTTTGATCACATTCTTATCATGCTTGCTCCAAAAGACTGGCTTTAAGTTTCCTTGCTCATTTTACTGGAAAATGCTACATCTTGATCGCGTGAGCATAATCCATGACAAAGGAAGATACTAAAGGTACGTTTAATGATGAAGGATTGATGGTAGATAAGAAGTGAGAAAGTTGATGTCATTGGGTTTTTCCATCGGAAGCTGATCCCAAGAGATCTTGCCGCTTCGTATCCGCATTCGCCGTTAATAAAAGAAAAAAGGAAGAAATTTACGTTTTGTTGTAACACAATGATGGAAAAGGGAGATACTGATGATAAAAATAACACCGCCAAAACCGTTTACCTTTGAGAATGGGAAGCGGGCCGTCCTGCTGCTGCACGGCTTTACCGGCAATTCCGCCGACGTGAGAATGCTCGGCCGCTTTTTAGAGAAAAAAGGATATACCTCCCACGCACCGCAGTATAAAGGGCATGGGGTGCCGCCGGAAGAGCTTGTTCATTATGGCCCGGAGGATTGGTGGGAGGATGTACTTGCCGGCTATCAGCACCTGAAAAATTTAGGGTATGAAGAAATTGCCGTCGGCGGCCTTTCTTTGGGAGGAGTATTTTCCTTGAAGCTTGGGTATACACTACCGGTAAAGGGAATTTTCACGATGTGCGCCCCGATGTATATAAAAAGTGAAGAAGTGATGTATCAAGGTATACTGGACTACGCCAGAGAATACAAGCGCCACGAGAAAAAATCAGCGGACCAGGTGGAAGAAGAAATGCAGGCATTCAGGCAAACACCGATGAAAACATTGAAGGCGCTGCAGCGTCTGATTGAAGATGTCCGCAATCATGTGGATATGATCTACACGCCTACCTTCGTTGCCCAGGCACGACACGACGCAATGATCAACCCTGACAGTGCCAACATAATTTACGGCCAGGTGGAAGCAGAATTAAAGGAAATAAAATGGTATGAAGAGTCAGGCCATGTGATTACACTGGATAAAGAACGGGATAAGCTGCACGAAGACGTATATGCATTTTTGGAGAAATTACCCTGGGGTGTATAGCATCTAGGTAAAGCGTTCCGAAACGAAAGGAGCGAACGATAGTGAGCGAAAAGATGACAAAAGAACGTTTGCTGACTTATATGAAAGAAGAAGCGACAAAGCCGCTTTCGATCAAAGATTTGGAGGAAGCGATGGAACTGAAAGACTCCAGCCAATTCAAGGAGTTTGTCAAACTGCTGAACCAGCTGGAGGAAGAAGGGGAACTGGTTCGGACGAGAAGCAACCGCTACGGCATACCGGACAAGATGAACCTCCTAAAAGGGAAAGTCATCATGCATCCGAAAGGCTTTGCTTTTGTAAAAACAGAGGAAGGCCATGATGATATTTACGTTGCCGGCGCGGAAATGAACGGTGCCATGAACGAGGACAAGGTGTTGGTACGCCTTCATCCCCATACTGGCGGTGCCCGGCCGGAAGGGGCGATCATCCGGATTTTGGAGCGGGGGATAAAAACGACCGTCGGCACGTATGTGGACGACAAGCATTACGGAATTGTCATCCCTGATGACAAACGGATACCAAACGATATTTTTATCCCGAAGAAAAAAGAAGGCGCTGCCGTTGACGGGCACAAGGTGCTTGTTGAAATAACAAAATACCCAGAAGGACGGATGAGTGCGGAGGGACGTGTCCTTGAAGTACTTGGGCATAAAAATGATCCCGGAGTAGACATCCTGTCGATTATCTACAAGCATGGTCTTCCTGGCGAGTTTGCTCAAGAAACATTGGATCACGCCAACTCGGTTCCGGATGAGATTGATCCTGCGGTGCTGGAAAATCGCCGCGATTTGCGTGAAGAAACGATCGTCACCATTGACGGCGCGGACGCGAAGGATCTGGATGATGCTGTCCAGGTAAAGAAGCTCGATAACGGTAATTATATATTAGGTGTACATATCGCCGATGTTTCTTATTATGTCGAGGAAAATTCCCCGATCGACACGGAGGCAGCCGAACGGGGCACAAGCGCCTATTTGGTGGACAGGGTGATTCCGATGATTCCGCACCGGTTGTCCAACGGAATTTGTTCATTGAATCCCCAGGTGGATCGCCTGACGCTGTCTTGCGAAATGGAGTTCACACCTTCCGGGGAATTAGTGAATCACGACATTTTTCAAAGCGTCATCAATACGACGGAGCGGATGACTTACACGGATGTCCGGAAAATCCTCCAGGAAGAAGACGAGGAAGTATTGAAGCGCTATGACCCGCTGATTCCGTTTTTTCAAGGAATGGCGGAACTGGCGGAAATTCTTCGCAGCAAACGGATGGCCCGGGGTGCGATTGACTTTGATTTCAAAGAGGCGAAGGTGCTGGTGGATGAAGACGGGAAGCCTGTCGATGTGGTGATGCGGGAACGATCTGTTGCGGAGCGCTTGATCGAGGAATTTATGCTGGCTGCCAACGAAACGATTGCCGAGCATTTTCACTGGATGAAAGTCCCGTTCATGTACCGTGTCCATGAAGATCCCGATGAAGAAAAACTCAACCGCTTTCTGGAATTTATTACGAACTTCGGGTATGTGGTGAAGGGATCGGCAAATACAATTCATCCCCGCGCTTTGCAGGAACTGTTGGAGCAAGTGAAGGGGGAGCCGGAAGAAGCGGTGATCAGCACCGTGATGCTCCGATCGATGAAACAGGCGAAATACGATCCGGAAAACACCGGGCATTTTGGGCTATCGGCAGACTTCTACACCCATTTTACCTCACCGATCCGCCGCTATCCGGATTTAATCGTTCATCGTCTGATCCGGACTTATTTGCTGGAAGGAAAAACAGATGATGAAACGGTGGAAAAATGGGCAGGCATGCTGTACGACATTGCCCGGCATTCGTCGGATATGGAGCGGCGGGCGGAAGACGCGAGCCGGGAAACAGACGAAATGAAAAAGGTCCAATTTATGGAGGATAAGGTCGGCGAGGAGTTTGAAGGTATTATCAGCGGAGTGACGAACTTCGGACTTTTCGTAGAGCTGCCGAACACGATCGAAGGACTCGTTCATGTCAGCTATCTGACAGACGATTACTATCACTATGATGAGAACCAGTACGCGATGATTGGCGAACGCACGGGCAATGTCTTCCGCATCGGTGACGAAATGGAAGTTCGGGTGGTGAATGTCAATCTCGATGAACGAATTATCGACTTCGAAGTTGTCGGGATGAAAGCCCGCAAGGAACGGAAACTGGATGCACCGCGTGTGATTGAGGGCGGCAAACGAACGAAGCGTAAAAAAGGAGACAACGGCGGAGGGAAAGGCAATGGCAACGGCAGACTGAACATCGGTGCCAATCCTCCCGAAAAAAAGAAAGAAAAGAGCAATGGAAAAAAGAAGAAAAAAGCGTTTTACGAAAACGCCCCCAGCAATAAGCGAAACAAGGGGAAAAAGAAGAAGAAGTAGCTGCTGAGAGCGGCTGATTGCAGAGACACTATCACCGGCAAATCATCGCTGTGACGGAGAATCGTTGACAATACGATTTCAAGAGCGAAAGCCGGTGATTTTGTTTTTCCTGAATAGTGTTAAGTGGTACAATCCAGATAAAAAACGAAATGAGTACTATTCGAGTAATGACTTTTTCTCTGGGCACTGTCATAGTCCTCTTTGGTCAGATTAAAGCAGTCTTGTCCACCTCGTAGCTTATGGAATAACATCGCTATTTATCTGTGTTTTTTATGAAAAAGCACTCTTGCTGAGTATGTATCCATTAATGATGAAAAAAAGTCCCGAAATAGGACGTTAGTACCTTTTTTGTTATTAATTACCGATTATAATTATCTGTAAATTCGCTTAATTCTAAAAAAGGAGGATAAAATGACTAATAACTTTAATAAAATGAGATTTTTCTTTTTTTTAGCTATGCTAGTAGTATTAATTAACACTACTTCTGTAGATGCTTATTACACTGGAAGAAAGCCCGAAAATGGGATCATTTATGTAGAATTAGGCAGTGTTGATCAAAAATACAGAAATTCATGGACTAGTGCATTTGTTAATTGGAGTGAGAGAAATAGTTACAGATCTATTAGGTATAGATCAGGTTCTTCAAACTTAATGACAGCACAATATGATTCTAGTAGACCAAACGCTTATGGTAGAATTGTATATAATAATTCAAGTAGCAAATATACGACTCCATTTCGTACGTATTTGAATACTTATAGATCGCAAATTGTTAATAACAGTAATGTAAGAATAAGTACTGCTTCTCATGAAATAGGACACGCCTTAGGATTAGCGGACTTGGAAGATTCATCCCATTCGATCATGAATACAAAGAGAGACAGAACAACATTAATCTATGCCACATCAAGAGACATATCAAGAGTCAATGCACAATAAAATAAGGAGAGGGAGGCAAGCATATTGATGCGATCGATGTCTATGACTATTGCTGGTATACTATTATCGATCATCTTATTTTCCGCATGCAACAAGGATGTTATCTACAAAATGGCTGATGCGAGTGATGAGGAACTCCCAACCAGTCTCGATGAGATAATGGAAGCTTCCGAGATCATTGTGAAAGGATACTTTGGAGAACTTCTGGAAAAAGTGAATATGGTAAGATTAGCAGACGACCCAACTATGCCATCAGAAGACTTTTATACGGAAGGCCATGTATATGAATTTTTTGTTGACGAAACATATAAAGGCGATAATAAATTATGCTTCAGAAATCCAGATTTATGATGAAGGTGGCAAGCACGTAGGAGACGCCATGGTCAAAAGTCCGGAATATGAAATCCCGAATACGACTGAACAGTACATTTTATTTCTGGTGAAAAGTCCAATCGGCACTAATATGTACAGTCAGTCCAGCGTGCCTTATCAGATGAAGATAGAAAATGATGGTTCTGTGCATTTCGTATCAGAGAGAATAGCTGGTCAATTAGCGGAAAATGTTCGTGTAATAGACGAATCTACCGGTGAGGCGGAGATTGTGCACGAAATAAGAGAAGGTGATATCCAGGTAGAAATTGAACAAACATTGACCATTATCAAAGATTTTTTGGAAGAAGATAATATCGTTAGTTTAGAAAAAACATTGAGAAAACACGGGAACTAAGTTATTTATCGTGTGTGATCGATAACGAGAGAAGAAGTTTAATCATTGTCGTGGCAAAATACAAGGAGATCAAGCGCACCTCCGACATATGCGGGTTTTTCCCGGACTTCTTGAGCAACCCCTAATATCCATTCTGTTGCTATATTGCAGTGAGTTTTCCATTCCATGTGTAGAATTGCAGCCGGCTGGAAAAGAATTCAGCAATTCTCTTTATTTTTTTTGCAAAATACGATTTTTATTTGATATCATTAAGGAACGAGCAGGATGGAAAGGATGCAGAAGTCATGGGAACAGAGGGAAAACTTATCGCCCAAAATAAAAAGGCGAGACATGATTATCATATTGAAGAAACGTATGAAGCGGGGATTGTGTTAACGGGAACGGAAATTAAATCTCTGCGCGGCGGGCGTGGGAACTTGAAGGATTCCTTCGCACGTGTGAACAACGGGGAAGTATGGCTTCACAACATGCACATCAGCCCTTATGAGCAAGGCAATCGCTTCAATCATGATCCTGTTAGAACAAGAAAGCTGTTGTTGCATAGAAAAGAAATCAACAAGCTCATCGGACTAACACGGGAAAAAGGCTATACGCTCGTCCCTTTAAAAGTATACATCAAGAACGGCTTTGCAAAAGTATTACTGGGCCTCGGTAAAGGAAAGAAAAAGTACGACAAGCGGGAGGATTTAAAGAAAAAAGCAGCCGACCGCGATATTCAGCGGGCGTTTAAGGATCGGCAGCTGGGGCGTGACTAGTAAAGCAGCCGAGTCCCGTTTTTCCGGGAGGTAGTTACTATTTTTTCGTCAAGGAAGGCTTTTATGTGGAGCGAGCGCTGTAAATACGGAAAAAAGTGAGAAGCCGACGGGAAAAGCAGCTGAACAGGCGGGAATAAGTGCCAAACTGACGGGAAAAAACAGAAAATCGCCGGGAATGCCCTTTTGAGAAGAGGGTATGAGGACAAACTAGGGTTCGAAGCGCCGCAAATTGTCCTTAAGAAGTGTTTATGAGGACAAAATAGAGGTGGAAGCGTGTGAAACTGTCCTCAAGGAAGGTTTATGAGGACAAAATAGAGTTCGAAGCGCCGCAAACTGTCCACAAGAAGTGTTTATGAGGACAAAATAGGGTCCGAAACGAGTCAAATTGTCCACAAGAAGGGTTTATAAGGACAAAATGGAGTCGGATCGACTGCATTTTGTCCTCAAGAAAGATTATTAGGACAAAACATCGTTGCGTCAGAGAGCAGCGAATAGAAGCTAATTATATCCGCAAAGTATAATCAAAGCCGCGGGGAAAGGCATTGAAAGACATACCTGGCACATTAATAACAATCGTTATTCAGCGGCAGTTCTGATCAGGAATATTGCCTGGTCAACGTTACCAGTTGAACTTCTTTACAAATATGTTATAATGCAATAGTAGTGTTAAGGAAAACAATGAAATAAGCGCTAAGCTTTGATCTATTCTGTCCGTACGATTCCTTCGGTGCATCGTCAGCCGATGTTTATATCACGGGGACGTTCTGGATTCGACAGGGGTAGGTCGTGCTTAAGTCGCGAGCCGAGCTGGGTGTCCTCGTATAAAACGCCCAACGCCTATAGTTGGCAAAGAAGAAAACAACTTCGCTTTCGCAGCTTAATCGTTGCTAGCGGTTCCTCCCTTCATCGCCCATGTGAAGGATCAGGGACTCAATGAAGTGGGATACGCCTTGCGTCCACCGCCTGAGGACAAGAGGAAGAGAACAATCGGGCTAGCTGTACGGAAGCCTGTCGGTTGGCCGAGGTGGCAGCGAAACGCTAATAAACTGACTACGCTCGTAGACGCTTAAGTTGCGTTATCCTTGGACGTGGGTTCGATTCCCACCGTCTCCACCATACATACTATATGGTGGTTTTTATTTTTTCGAATAAATATCTTGTTTCTTCTATAATACAATTTGAAAAAAATCACTATGCTTTAGAAAATGTTGATTCATACACGCAATACGTGAAGGGTTTGAAAATAACAGTGCCGCTCAGACAACTAAGTTTGTCTTGAAAAGGCTCTTTTATTAGTAAAACCGGTCCAAAAGTAGCACAGTGTAAGAAAACGGCCTTAGAAAAAGACGTTGACAAAACTTTTTTGTTCATGTAATCTGTTCAATGGGAAAAGAATGAAATAACATCCTCGTTAGGTGAGGCTCCTGTGCTGGAGATACGCTGCTGCCCAAAAATGTCCAAAGACGCCAATGGGTCAACAGGAACCATCGACATAAGGTGGTTCTTAACGTAGCTGGATCACATCCTATGCCGCACAGTGCTAAAGCTCTACGAATGGAGGAGTTGTAGGATCCGTGCACTTTAAAGTATGGATTCAAAAAGGTGGATATCGCAGCGGCAATGAGGTCGAAATGCGGCAGCTTGAGCAGGGGAACGAACGTACACGGAACGTATGTGCGCTGCTTAGTGACGAGGCAACGAAACGATTGGCCTGGTGACGGTTCCAGACTTTTTGAACATTCATTTAAAGTAATAGTGATTCCTGTTTTTGGAGTATTTCCAACCCGCCTTCATTTGTAAGGTGGGTTTTATTTTGCAGTCGATTTTTACAGCAGCAAGAAAACGGTGGCGCGGCAGCAGCGGGCTTCAGAAAGGAAAGCCACCCCAATAAAAAGAAGGAGCCGGCCGGCGCGACTCCCTGGATTTTTTTGAATAGCTTCTATAAGAAAGAGTGTGTTCAAAAAGGCACCGTGCCAAAGAAGTCGGTTGCTTCATGAACCAATGTAATTTGGAAATGCTATAAATACAGGTAGTGCAAAGGGGGAAACGAAGTGAGTTTTAATGTGGAAATCATTGTAAAGTTAATGACAGCTTTATTTTTTGGCATGCTGATAGGAATTGACCGTCAACTGAAGCACAAACCGTTGGGTCTTAAAACAAGCACGGTGATATGTGTTGCCAGCTGTTTGGTTACGATTGTTTCTATCCAGTCTTTTCAGTTGTATGCTTCCCCTGTTTATAATGCAATGGATCCGATGCGGCTTGCAGCGCAAATCATAAGCGGTGTCGGGTTTTTAGGTGCGGGGGTGATTCTTCGGAGAAACAATGACGTTATTTCCGGACTGACGAGTGCTGCGATGATATGGGCAGCATCGGGCCTGGGCATTGCTGTTGGGGCAGGGTTTTATTATGAAGCGTTTATTACGGTGATTTTACTGATACTTGCAGTTAATTTTTTACCAACGCTCATAAAATCCATCGGTCCCCCCACTTTAAGAGAGCGGGATGTTTCTGTAAAAATTGTTATGGAACCGAACTACAAAATGACAGAACTGATACAAATCATTGAAACAAAAGGGCACGGACTAACTAAGACAGAAAAAAGTGACATCACTATTCGGAATATTAAAATAAAGGATACGGAGAACGGAAAGCAGCAGATCGATTTGCGCCTATCCGCTCCTGAAAAACAATATACAACGGAAATTTATTATTTGATTAAGAAAATAGATGACGTCATTACCGTTGATGTAGAGCATCTTTAAGGAGGGGGGCTTATGCGAAAAACGCTGAATGTGAAAAATCGTGAAGAATTCTCCTATTATTTGTTTTTATATATCAAACAGGATGATAATCAACGCTTTCGGGAAGAGTTTTTGGAGCTTCACCCGAAAGAACAAATGGATATTTTTAAGCAAATGAATAGGGAAAGGCGGAAACGTGTGTATGACTATTTAGAGCCAGGAGAATTTGCTGAAATTTTTCAAGGACTGGCTTTGGCCGAACAAAAAACAGTGTTTGCAGAATTGGACGATGATTTTGCTATACAAGTGTTAAAAAAGCTTCCCGCAGATGAAACAACGGATTTCCTTAGCAACATTCCGGTTGGAATCTCCTCCTACTTTTTGAGCAAAATGGATAGAAAAGCAGCAAACAAGATCGAATTACTGCTTTCTTACAAAGAAAATACTGCCGGAGCGATCATGACGACAGAGTTTATTACTTTGTCAGTAAAGGAAACGCTGTCACAAGTGTTGAATAGATTGCGTGAAGTTGGGGCTGAGGCAGAGACGATTTATTATCTGTATGTCACAGATGGAGAAGGGAAGCTGCTCGGAATCGTTTCCCTGCGAGAGTTGATTGTTGCAGAACCTGATAAAACAGTAGAATCACTGATGAAAGAACAAATTATCTCTGTATCTCCTTTCGCAGATCAGGAAGAAGTGTCAGCGATTATTAAAGATTATGACTTATTAGCTGTTCCAGTAGTAACAGAGGAGGACAAAATTGTCGGGATTGTTACCGTGGATGATATTCTCGATGTCATCGAGAAGGAAAATACGGAAAATATGGGGCAATTTGCGGCAGCAAGCGGAGCACTTGATTTAGATGTCGGCGCCGCTGCGGCAGCAAAAAAGCGATTGCCGTGGCTTATTCTTCTGTTGTTTATCGGGATGTTGACGGCGGGGGTTATCAGCGGATTTGAAAGAACATTGGCCGAATTGTCGTTATTGGCGATTTTTATACCGTTAATTGCCGATACGGCAGGCAACACAGGAACGCAATCGTTAGCCGTTGTTGTCCGCGGCTTGGCGCTTCATAAACTGGATCGGAAAGCGAAAATGAAATTGTTGAAAAGGGAATGCTTAACAGGGTTGCTGATGGGGACTGCTTGCGGTATTTTGGTAGTACTGATAACTTTAGTGATTCCGGGAGCGACCATGATCTTAGGGGCTGTTATTGGAACTTCCATCTTTGTCATGATCGTTATTTCTTCGCTGATTGGCACGATTGTTCCGTTAATTATTCATCGCTTAAAAATAGATCCTGCCGTGGCTTCAGGACCGTTTATTACAACGATTAACGACATTGTCGGGCTATTCGTTTATTTTTCCATAGCTACATCGTTGCTCAGTTATTTATAAGTGAGCGTTCAAAAACGGGAAAGGACATCCCAGCTTGTTTTAAGCAAGCAAGCGCTTATTGATTCATCGATAGCTCAAAACGGTTATGGGACTGTGTCAAAAGCCAAAACGATAAAAAAATATCAGGGCAATGGCGCCGTGCTTGTCTCTTCCTCTGCAAGCACAGCTTCGCTGACTATCCGTCGAGACAACTCGATGGGAAAGGCATCGTAGCTTTGCTTGTCTCTTCCTCTGTAGTATTGCACTGATGTCGATCCAAGTGCCATCGCGCGCGATGACACGATGAGACAGTTCGCAGCTTCTTGGTGAAGTGTCGCTCAAAGCTTCGGTGGTGTCTCAAAAGGGAAAAAACACCCTTTTGAGACACCACCTTCTTCTGACTAGCGGCAAAAAAAACATCGGACAACAAGACAGCCGTTGTCAATGGATATTTCCTTGTTCGTCGATATAGCTGGACTTGATGATCGTCCGTTGAAATTTTTCTCCTGCTGGTGTAACACCTTCGATATCAATCGTTAAGTTGTAAGCTCCCGGCTCCTGAGCGTTCAGGCTGACGGTGTTTCCTGCAGCTTCCTTCCGACCCTGCCGGTAAACGCCTTCCTTTTTCCCGCTGTGGTGAATGCCACTTGTGCTGTCTGCCGGTGTGAACTGATATTGATAGGCGACATCAAGTGCTGTATTTTTAGTGCTTTGTCCGCGGTCAACATCGGCTGTTAATTGCCAGTTTTTATTGATTTTTTTCTCACTCAAGTGAAGCTGGCTGTTGAGCTTCGAGTCAAAGGCGACAACGAAAGCGTAAGCTGTCTCTGCCTGTGAGTAAGTCCGGATTTTCCATTCTCCGACAGCCGGTTTTTTCACTTCCACTTGATGATGGAAAGCTCCGTTGAAGAACGCAGTATCTTCCACTGCGGTGACTTCGATGCTTTCCCTGCTGTTTTTTTCCGGGGAAAACAGCTCAACGGTATCGTGCTTTTCGGTACTCAGCCAATTGATGACGATGGTATCTACATCGTTTTCTACATAAAACGTTTCCTCTGCCATGCCGGATTGCTCGCCTCCACGTACGAACAGTTCAAAGGCGTCCTCCCTGTTTTTTTCCACAAAAGAGAAATCAGAGGAGGTAAACGACGGTTTGGAAACGCTTAAATGTTCATGAAAAACGGGATAAGCATTGGCGCCTAAATGAACGGTGGCATGCGTCCATCTGCCAATTTGCAGCATATGTCCATACGGAAGGTGAGCGCTTACAACAGAAACGACGCCGTCGCTTTCGCCGGGTATCATTATGCCACCCCACCAGGTGGCGCTGAAGATGCTGCCTGTATGGTTACCTGCAATAGTGTAGTACTTATTCTGGTTTACTTCCGGTTTGTTGTCTGTAATTGAGCGGAAATAATTCATGTTCCCCGTCTGCAGGCTTTCTGTCCCTTCATTTCTTGAACCTAATAAAGCGGCCAGCCACCAGGTCCAGCTGCTGTATGCCAGGTCTGCCAGCTCACTTCCGTAGTGCGGCGACCCGATTGTGATCACTTCCGATACTAAATGGTGCTTTCCGTAATGAACGAGCGCGGTTTGCGCGTCGACACCGCCTTTGCTGTAGCCGATAATCGCCAGCTTCTTGCCGTTAAAAAACGCGGAGATGTCCTCCAGCATATCCGCCAGCAGTAACCCGTTGTCCCAGTAGCTTTTTGGTGTTCCTGCCGAGTCATACAGTTCAACGAACGCCGTTTCATAGCCTGCCAGCCTTGCCCGCTCATACATGTCGTTCCCGTCGTACCAGGCGGCGGAGCTGTTGGTTAAGCCTTGCACAAACACGATGACCGGCTTTTCCGGATCAGGATGTGCGGGGATGTCTCCGATCGTTATCGTTCCCGGCGGACCAATGTAATCAGGTATCGGGTTAAACTTATAGCCTGCGTGACCGACCGGTTGAAAAGCCAATGCAAACATTAAACAAAACGCCAGAGTTACCGTGATAATTCTTTTTAACAAGGTTTTCTCCCCTTATCATAAGATGCCGTTCAGACGACTCCTACCGTGTAACGGAACGCATTTGAAGTTCATTTGTTGCTCCTTGCACATATCTGGGAAATCGGCTCAGTAAATACTATCCGTGTATGAGTTTTAATATTCTGAATTTTAATAAATTTACAAAAACAACAAGTATTCATAATGTGTTAACGGGATATACATTCATTTAAAGGTGCCAGGCACCGTATCGGAAAATGTCGAACTAGCGGAGGTGAAAAATAGTCCTTTTTTTATGCAAAAGAGTGGCATGATTATGACTATAGTAGATGATGAAAGGAGAATGGAGAATAGTATAATAGTCATGGGTTAAAGGAGGTTTTTATGCAGATGATTAAAATGATAAAATTCATTATCGTAATTGGAGCCTTAGCTTTGGGGATTATCAATCAAGACATCAAATATATTTTCATTGGAGCCATGTTAATATTTGTTCTTGAAGTATTTTTATATTGTGAAAAAAGGAGAAGTGCTCAACTGTAGTTAAAATAGTCATAAGGTATAAAGGAGATAAAATTGAATACGACGGTTAAGCTGTTCATCGTATTTTTTTCAGTGATGGCTGTCGGTGCAGGAATTGTTAAGCTATTTGGATATGGTGACGATACACCGGAACAATGCAAATAAACGGAACATATCTTGATGTGGATCATGACATGTATTTAGATGGACAATTAGAGGTGAAGAGATGGTTAACAAGGACATTCAGCGGGAGGAAGATCTGAACGAGATTAAATCGGCATACAAACCGCGTTTGTTTCTCCCTGTTTATACCAGTATCATATGTATTGCACCATATTTGCATTTATTGTTAGATATTGTGTCGGAGGAGTACGATAGATTGCTTACTGTAGCGCTTATCGCTGCTCCAACGATCGCAGTGATTGCTGTTGTATGGACAAGGTATTCCTACCAAGTGAAAGAATATAAAAAAGAAGTGAATGATTATTTGGCAGATCCCGAGAATTATGATTGGTAAACCTGTAAAATACCTGCATGGGGATCGCCACAACTATTCAAGTGAAAAACTACCCGTAATGAGCCGCAAACTCAAGGGCCGTAACAAGAGTAACAAGAAATATCCCCATGGCGATATTGGCAAGCTTCTTCAAATGATTATTTTCAGTGCTGCTGACGGAAACGCTTGCCTACACCGTCCGCTTCCGCCGTCTCTGGTGCAGGAAATGGCGGCAAAGGCTGAACCACACATATTTTTTCTGCCGGACAGACGCCGGACTGCCAAAAAGGGAGGGAAAGACAATGGCGAAATTACTTATAGCGGACCGTGACGGGACCGAGCGAACCGGGTTGCAATGGTTCATTGCATCCAAACATATCCCATTCGAAGAAATTCGTGAAGCAAAAACGGTCCATGAAATGATCGCCGCAATAGAAGCGGAGCGCCCGGAAGCAATTTATCTCGAACTGGAGATGGTACCGGATGACCAATTTCACCATGTTAAGTATCTTTTGCGAACGAATGTGGAAAGGGTTATCTGCATTACGACGGAAGCCGTGTTTGAACGGGCGTTGCAGGCGCTTGAACTGAATGCGATGTCGCTGTTCGTGAAGCCCGTTTCCATGGAAAACCTCCAATCCAGCCTGTTTCAGGCAGCAAAGGAAAGCGCGCCGCCGGAAAAGAAAGCATCTGATCCATTAATGAAGGAAGGGATTACTTCCGAAGCGCTTTTTATTGAACAGGCAATCACCGGAAGCGCGCCAAGCTTTCTTCTGTTTAAGCCGGAAAAAGCATCCTTGAACAAACAATTATATCATTGGCTTCAAAACGGTTATTTCCCGTATCCGGCCCGGCTCTATCCATTAAGCAGCATGGTGGCGGGAATCTTTGAAGTGCCGGGGGAGCGGGAAAACGAGCTGTTGCAGGTGGAGGGGCAGCGGTTATTACAGCAATGGCAAGAACAGCATCAAAATAGATTAAGCCTGGCGATTCATCCAGGCTCCCTCCCCGTCCGGAGCATCCATGAGATGTATGTACGTACAAAAGAAACGATGCAAATGGAATTTTTCAAAGGATATCAGCAAATTCACTGGGTGAATGAGAGCCGAGGCTTTCACATGATAGATCCCTTTTTAACTCCCGATGAGCAGCGTTTATGGGTAACCGCTTTAGAAAAAGGAGAGAAAAAGGTAATGAAGGATTGGTTGTATGTTACCTTTACCCAGTTTCCGCACGGTTATCCAATTCCGGATTTGCTGCGTATCAAACTAACGAGCATTCTTGCCCAGCTGCGAAGATTTATGCATACGTATAAGCTAGACGAAAACGTCGAGATAGAAGCCAACTATCACGAGGTTTTCCAAACGATCCTTTATCAGCCGGTACTCTTTCATATCGTGCAGGAAATCCTCCTGTTTGCGTTGGAACTGATCGATAAAGCGGAGGAACAAAAGAAAAATCATGTGTTTGATGTGGTGGAACGCGGGCTGCAGTACATTGAGCGTTCCTTTAAAAATCCGCTGCTCACTCTCGATGATGTGGCGAAGGCGGTGGATCGGAGTCCGAGCTATTTCAGCAGTTTATTGGCAAAAAAGAAAGGAAAGTCGTTCCGCGAAGTATTGAATGACTGCCGGTTAAGCTGTGCAAAGAAATTGTTAATGGAGACGAATTTAACGATCAAGGAAATCGCCTTCCAAACAGGCTTTTCTGATCCAAATTATTTCAGCAAACGATTTAAGGAAACAGCAGGAAGTACCCCGAGAGCGTTCCGGAGAGAAAACAAGAAAAATATTAGATGATCACTGTTTCCCTGTGGTTTATCCAATATTTTTCTTGTTTTGCGAGATGTATTTCAAGGAAATCATCAATTTTTCCGGTTTTTAAATTTTCAGTCATCTTTTTTCTGCTTTCCCCATCCAATAAAATGCAGGTAAAGATGGCGAAAGGGGAGGAAGGAATGATCGATAACGGCGGAAACCTTAAACATTTAAAGACTCCTACGGGGACGGTTCTCCACGCGAAAGGCTGGATTCAGGAAGCGGCATTGCGCATGCTGCTAAATAATATAGATGCAGATGTGGCAGAACATCCGGAAGAGCTAGTAGTTTACGGCGGGATTGGCAAGGCCGCGAGAAATAAAGCATGCTTTGAACAAATCGTGACCACGCTGAAACAACTGGAAAATGATGAAACGCTATTAATTCAATCGGGCAAACCGGTTGCGGTGTTTAAAACGCATGAGGATGCGCCGAGAGTACTGCTGGCAAATGCTAATCTCGTACCGGCCTGGGCCACGTGGGAGCACTTTCATGAACTGGACCGCAAAGGATTAATGATGTATGGACAAATGACCGCTGGAAGCTGGATTTATATCGGCAGCCAGGGAATTGTTCAGGGGACGTTTGAAACCTTCGCCGAATGCGCGCGGCAGCATTTTCAGGGTTCATTAAAAGGGACGATTACACTCACCGCCGGATTAGGCGGGATGGGCGGAGCACAGCCGCTGGCGGTGACGATGAACGGCGGGGTCGTCATCGCCGTTGAAGTGGACGAAACGCGAATACAACGGCGGATAGACACGAAGTACTGCGACATCCTCGTCCGCGATGTGGAGGAAGCGATTCAGCGGGCAGAAAACGCGCGGGCCGCCGGCGAGGCATTGTCCATCGGCTTAGTAGGAAACGCTGCCGAAGTGTTGCCGCAAATGATCGAAATCGGCTTTATCCCTGACGTGCTGACGGATCAGACATCGGCGCATGATCCGTTAAACGGCTATATTCCGGCAGCCTGTACGCTGGAAGAGGCAAAGCGGCTGCGGAAGGCGGAGCCGGAAAAGCTTATCATGCTGGCGAAGGAAAGCATTGCCAGGCATGTCGCAGCAATGCTGGAAATGCAGGAGAAAGGTGCCGTTACTTTCGATTACGGCAACAACATCCGTCAAGTGGCGAAAGATATGGGAGTAACAAACGCGTTTGCTTTCCCGGGCTTTGTTCCCGCGTATATTCGCCCGCAGTTTTGTGAAGGGAGGGGGCCATTCCGCTGGGTGGCTTTATCCGGCGATCCGGAAGACATCTATAAAACAGATGAAGCGATCATGAGAGAATTCAAGGATAATGAAGGTTTGTGCCGCTGGATTAAAATGGCGCAAGAACAAATTTCCTTTCAAGGACTTCCGGCACGGATTTGCTGGCTTGGCTACGGGGAACGGGCAAGGTTTGGAAAGCTCATCAATGAGATGGTTCGTTCCGGAGAAGTAAAGGCGCCAATTGTCATCGGCAGAGATCATCTTGACGCCGGTTCGGTTGCCTCTCCTAATCGGGAGACGGAGGCAATGAAGGATGGCAGTGATGCTGTAGCGGACTGGCCGATATTAAACGCGTTAATCAATGCTGTCGGCGGAGCCAGCTGGGTGTCTGTCCATCATGGCGGCGGCGTCGGGATGGGGTATTCTCTCCACGCGGGGATGGTTATCGTTGCCGATGGAACAAACGAGGCGGAAAAACGTCTGGAGCGTGTCTTAACAACAGATCCTGGCATGGGAGTTGTCCGTCATGCGGATGCAGGATACGAACAGGCCATCGAAACAGCGAGAAAGAAAGGCGTCCGAATGCCGATGCTGGACTTAAAAACTGCTGAGGGAGGCGGGAAGAAACATGACAAAGGAGAGTAGCCCGCTTTTTCTCCGGAGAGCTAAGCAGCTTGTTACACTAAAGGGAACATCGGAAGCGCCGGTGACAAAAGCGGCGATGAAAGAGCTGCACATCATCGAAAATGGTTCCGTCTGGATGGAAGCTGGAAAAATAGCGATGGTTGGGGAGGATGAGGCGGTAGCAAAAGCATATGCGGAGCGGATAAACGAAGCAAAGGTGATCGATGCCACAGGCAAGCTTGTTACTCCGGGACTTGTTGATCCGCATACTCATCTCGTTTTTGCCGGCAGCCGGGAGCAGGAATTTAACATGCGACTGAATGGCGCGACGTACATGGAAATCATGCATGCCGGTGGAGGCATCCACAGCACAACAAGAGCGACGCGGGCTGCCAGCCGGGAGCAATTATACGCGGAGAGCTATGAACGATTGCAAACATTCCTTCTCCATGGTGTGACAACGCTTGAAGCAAAAAGCGGCTACGGCCTGGACATGGAAAATGAGATAAAGCAGTTAGAGGTGGCCAAGCAACTGAATAAGGATCATCCCGTCGATATCGTTGCCACATTCATGGGCGCCCATGCCATTCCGATGGCGTATCAGGATCATCCGGATGTGTTTGTCGACAAAGTCATTGAGATGATGCCGAGGGTGGCGGAACTTGGCCTGGCAGAATTCAATGATGTGTTTTGCGAGAAGGGCGTATTCACGCCGGAACAAGCAGAACGGATTCTGGAAGCGGGGAAGCAGTACAACCTTCTCCCAAAAATTCATGCGGATGAAATCGAGCCGTATCAAGGAGCGGAGGTTGCCGCTAAAGTAGGAGCCGTTTCCGCGGATCATCTCCTGAAGGCTTCTGAGGAAGGGGTGAGACGGCTGGCTGAAAAGAAGGTGGTTGGGGTGCTGCTGCCGGGCACGGCATTTTTCCTTATGTCGGAATTTGCCAATGCCAGGAAAATGATCGATGCCGGCGTTCCGATCGCTTTATCCACGGACCGCAACCCGGGCTCAAGCCCGACGGAATCGCTGCAGCTCATGATGCAGCTTGGCTGTCTGCATATGAAAATGACGCCTGCGGAAGTGCTTGTTGCCGCCACGATTAACGCCGCCCACGCGATTCATCGCGGGAAGGAAATTGGCAGTATTGAGGTGGGGAAAAAAGGCGACGTCGTGATTTGGAATGCCCCCGACTATTCTTATATTCAGTATCATTACGGCGTAAATCTGGCAGAGAAGGTGATGAAAGCCGGCAAGCTAGTGGTGGATGCCGGCCGGATAGTCTGACCACACAGGTTTGGCGTATCCTGTTCATGATAGTGAAGAAGTGATGTCGCCTGGTTGCACAGGAAAGGAAGGTGATCGTACCGTGAGTCAAAGGGGAGGGAAAGAAATGAAAAGGCTGTTTGTTGCCGACTATATATATGTGAAGGGCACATTTCAAGCAAATTACGGCATGCTGGTGGAGGCTGGGGTCATCAAGGATATTGGTCGAAAAGACAGGCTGTTGCAGACATACGTGGATGCGGAAGTGGTGGACTGGTCAGGGAAAGCAATCATTCCGGGAACGGTAAATGCACACAATCATTCGTTTCAAAGTTTGTTGCGGGGAATCGCCGTCGATCGTCCGTTTTTAGAATGGCGCGATGATGCTCTGTACAAATATACTCCCATGCTGGATGAAGAAGCAATTTACACCGGTGCATTACTCGCTTTTGGAGAAATGCTGAAGTACGGGGCAACGACGGTTAGTGACTTCTTTTATGTTCATCATGGGGGAACGGCAACCGATGAAGCGGTTATTCAGGCTGCACAGGATACAGGGATACGCCTTGTCCTTGCGAGAACGATGTATGACTGGGAGGGCGCACCACTAAATTATCGCGAGACGGTGCAGGAGGCGGTTTCCCGTACACGGGAATTAGCGGTAAAATATCAGGGCAATGACATGGTATCGATTCAGCCGGCCCCTCACAGTCCGCACGCGTCATCCCCGGAGATGATTCAGGCCGGATACAGGCTGGCCAGGGAACTGCATACCCCGTTTCATATTCATGTTGCCGAGGAACCCTTCGAGGTGGAGGAGACGCTGGAGAAATACGGACGCCGGCCTGTCCATTATTTAGAATCCTTGGGAGTCGTTGACGAAAACATGATTGCCATTCATCTTGTTTGGCTGGAGGATTCGGAAATTACCTTGCTAGGCGAGAAAGGCGCTGCTTTAGCCTATTGTCCTTCCAGCAATATGTTCTTGTCCGACGGGATTACCCGGATTCCGGAACTGGCCGCTGCGGGTGTCAGAATCGCGCTGGGATCTGACGGAGCCTGCAGCAATAACCGCATTAGTGTCTTCGAAGAGATGCGGATGTGTTCGCTGCTGCAAAAGGTTGCGACATTGGACGGAACATGTGTTGACGCACAGCAGGTATTTCAGATGGGAACGAAGACGGGCGGACAATTGTTAAAGCTTGAGGTAGGCGAGTTACGAGCAGGCTATAAAGGTGATTTTGTCACCTTAGATCTTGCTGATTTGTCACTGGCGCCAAAGACGGAGCTGCTTGCCAATATTGTTTACTCCATGCAGCCAACGGCGATTAAAGATGTCGCGGTGGATGGAAAAATCATTGTTCGGGAAGGAAAACTGCAGACTGTTTCTGAAAAAAAGCTTGTCAGGCGGGTTGAACAGCTGCTTGAAACATGGTCGGCAAAGGGATAGTGTTTAGCTGGTATACGGCGGGGGACTACCTACCCCGCATCCCCGCTTTCATCAAGCTTTAGAAAAGCGCCTGGCAGAAAGAAGCGTCCAGTCAACACAATCCCGCTATTTCCGTTTTTTCGCGTGTACGACAAATCTCCCGTCTTCGAGATCGTAGTCACAGGTAGTAAGCGTTAAAAGCTGATCGTTGCTGGAAAAGGTAATGTCTGATTGATAAAGCGACCGGCCGATAATGTTATCGAGAAACAGCAGATAATCGTCGGTAGTGGGAAAATCGGTTTCGATATAATAAAAATCTGTATCGGTGACATAAACGGAAAAGATTTCCCATTCTGTTTCTTCATATAATGTATGAAATTGAATGGTGCGGAACTCGTCAAAAAAATCTTCCTCTTTGTAGTGAAGAAGTTCCTTGAACATACTGCCGTCCTTCATATTGTGACCGTACAGGATGGTATGCAAGTCTTCCGCTTCGCCGGAATTGCGAAAATCCATGAAGATCGCGCCTGCTTTGGCAGGGCGCTTATAAATATTGTAGTCCAGATAATCGTCGTTGTTGTCGGTTTGGACAACCGGATAATCAATGGCCGTTCCGGGTATCTGCACCCAGCCGACGATGTCCTGGTTGACCTCATCCAACAGGAATTGAAATCTCTCCGTAATCACCTTTTCGTCCGCCGGCTGCCCGTTTTCCTGATCAGTGGAGACGGAAGCTTCTTCGCCAGCATTGGCGCTTGCCTTATTGAATTGGCTCCTTATCTCTTCGTAAGCCTTTTTGTTGCTGGAGCTCTCCAGCCAATAATCGGCAATTGTATATACGGAATATCCGATCAATAAGATCCAGGCGGCGGCTAACAGTTTTTTCATCTTCATTTTCTATCATTTCTTCCTTCCGTTTGTAAGCTAGCTGTCCGCAGCAATGCTGCGACACAATTTTACTAGAAGAGGCCGCCTGCCGTTATTACGCACCTATCGTGGCATAAAAGCAAACGGCAAAGCGTGCCTGTTGGATTTATCTGCGGGGCTGGATGTGAAGCCAACTTTTGTTTTTAATCGCAGCTATTGCTCTTCCGGTCTCGTACCAATTTATCGCTTGCCAGGAAACAGCCGCCTTTTTCCGCAGCGATCACGCCTGTTTTTTGGCATGAAAGGAAGTTGCTGCGCTGAGCAAGAGAAATGCCAGCACAATGGAAACTAATGAAAAGCTGTCTGCTGTTTTCGGATTGGCAACAACGGTTTTGCTCCCGGAACTGGAAGTACCATTGTTATTTTCGCTACCAGTGGAAATCGGTTGTTCTGGCTCCTGCGGATCTGCTGGCGGTACAGGCGTGACTTCCGCATCTCCGTCGAGCTTCTGCAATGTGCTCTGGTCAAACACCAGACGGAATTGCACCGTTAAATCCGGACCCGGGACAAAAATTTGCATGATCGCCGGTTCATCGGCATCAACGATTTCGAATCGATATGTTGTTCCCCCGATCACTTCGGCAGAAACAAACTCCCCGGCAGCGTTTGCCACCTTCACATCGTTCAATGCCTCGCTCATGGTGACATAGACGAAAATGTTGCCGTCTGTAAACTCCCAAATTGCCGGATTTAACAATTTGGAATCGACGATGGACGCTTCATCACTGTCGATTTTCAATGCTTTCACGGCGATTGTGTACTTCCCTTCCCTGATATCGTCGTTATCCGTTTGCTCTTGATTATTGCCAGGCGGCTGATTTTCGCTATCTGTCTCATTATCTTCGTCATTATCTGACAAATCCTCATCGCCGGAGTCGTTATCTGTTTCGTCCCCATTCTCTGTTCCATTCTCCGTCTTGACGAGTTCATCAACAACAAGGCGGAATTGCGGTGTCATCGTTCCCATCGGCGTTGCCACCGTTATTTGCATCACGACAGTCAACGCCGGGTTGTCCACATTGCCTGCGCTGTTTGGAATAGTGAATAAATAAGTATTTTCCCCGACGGCTTGCGCAGGCTGCAACGTGCCGTCCCCATTGACCACGCTCAAATCGGTCAGCGGCTCGGTCGTTTTCAAGGTGACGGCAATCGCACTGCCGGCAACGTCAAGCTTCGCTTCCGGGATCAGCCGCTCATCAACGGTGGATTTGTTATCGTTGTCCGTCCGCAGCGCCTGGACGCGTGCGGAGTATTCCCCGTCGTTCAATGAAGCAGCCGCGGCTTCATCGGCCGCGATTGCAAGGAAAAGCAGCATGGCGGAACATCCTGCCAATAGTTTAGACATTATTGTTTTCATGGCCTTTCTCCAATCCGTATAAAATTGATTGCAGCATGGTCGTTGAAAAATCAGAGATTTTCCGCAAAGCGTTTTTTTCTCCATTGAATGACAGCAGTTGCCGCAAGCAGCAATACAAGCATCGCGCCTAAGCCGGCCATCGTGGAGGAAAAGCTGTCTCCCGTTTCCGGAGAGGTCACTTTCTCACCGGAGGAAGCGTCGCCGCCTGTGCTGCTGGAGGATGTGCCTTCCGCAAGCTTTTTCAGTGTAGATTGTTCAAAGACAATGCGGTACTGGACATCGATTCCGGCCTGTGCCACATGAATTTCGACAATGACCGGATCGTCGATGTTGGCAACAGAGACTTTGTATGTTTTTTTGTCGCCGTCTTCTGCAACCACTTCTGCGGCGACAAATTCCCCGGAGCTGTTTTCAACACGGATTTGGCTGCCGGTAAGCGTAATGAAGGCGGTGATCGAGCCGTTGGTTACTTCGAGTCTTGCTGGATTAACAACAGTTTGCTGCGCCTGAGACTCTTTTTCCTCTGTTAAATGCATCGCTTTGAAGTTGATTTCATACTCGCCGTCGTCCAGAGATGCAGCAGCACCTGTACCGCTCAAGGAAGTAAAAAAGACAATAAAGACGAGCAGGCTTGTCAACGGTTTGACAATATTCATTCTCATTCTGATTTCCTCCAATAACTAATCGATTTTCAATGGTTTTACACATAAAAAAAGCGTCCCGGATCGGAAAGGCAAGAGGGAGCAGCGGTTCTCCAGCACCAGGTTTCCGAGAATAACAGCGGGGGATAAAATGTGTTTTCAAAAATCACCCGTCTTTCCGGTTAAAATGAAAAAGTAGTCCACCTCCTGAAAGGATCATTTGGAAAGCAGGGGACAAATAATTCTTTTTCCGGCTTGCAGAAAACGTCACGCCCCGCTATAATTGAGAATGATAATCATTATCAATTAAACTTAGAGTAGCAAAATGTGCCGCTTCTCGTCAATATGTTTTTTTCGAATTGTGGAAAAATATGTGTTCAAAAAAATTTTACTTTTTATCCACACTTCAATGAACTCTCTTGATGTAAAAAAGATTGATGCGGTTGGTATTGTCCCCGGCTTCAAGGGGGAACAACCGCTGTTCGTTGCTGTTGTTGGGGCTTATAGCTCATGATGAAATATCGATGGTGAAGACCGGCTACAAATAAAAACATGAGAAAGAGAATCATTCTCAACTATAAAATTCAGAGTTATCTTATCAAAAAAAAAGAAGGGAATCGGTGATATAAATCACAAAAATATTATTTTTTAAAAAGTGAAAGAAAGGATTGACAGAAACTGTGCTGCAAAGCTACTATTTTATTTGCTTGATAATGAAAATCATTATCAATTAATTATCTGAAAGTTTTAAGCAGGCTAATGAGGGGGATTTACGTATGAAGGAAAGACAAAGACAGCCGTGGTTTTCAGCGGTCGGTTTTATGCTGCTATTATTACTGTTATTTTTCCTGAGCGGCTGCAGCACGGAGCAGCCGGCGGATTCTAACGCTGACGACAGCAGCAGTGAAGACCAGCATGCACAAGAAGATGAACTGGTAGACGCGGAGCCGGAAGAGGAAGAAACCGTCTATCCATTGACGATAACGGATTTGGCTGGTCGAGAAATTACTTTCGAGAGAAGGCCGGAGAGAATCGTTTCCGTCATTCCGGCCGACATGGAAATTATTTATGCGCTGGGCGGTGAAGTAGTAGGGAGGCCGCAAGCTACCAATGGAACCGTGGAACCGGAAGAAGCGGCCGCTGTCGAAGAGATCGGTTACCCGCTGGGAATCAATTATGAAACAATTGTCAGCCTGCAGGCGGATTTGTTTATTGGGCATACAAGGCTGAATGTTGATGATGTCTCGACGCTGCAAGCCCTAGAGCTCAATGTGATATTGTCACAAGGTGACAGCATGGATGATATTAAGAACCTGATTCATATGTACGGCGATCTGTTGGACAGGAAAGCGGAAGCGAATGCCTTGATCGCTGATATTGAAAAGCAAGTAGCGGACATTACAGCAGTACAGCGTGAAGAGCCGGTGAAGGTGCTGATCTTGTTCGGCACAAGGGATGAGACGATGGCAGCACTGCCGCAATCGCTGGCGGGAAACTTGTTTGAGCTGGCCGGTGCGGAAAATATTTCAGCAGGTCTGCCTCATTTGGATAATTACCCGACATATGCGCAATTAAGCCTGGAACGTATTTTGGAGGCGGACCCTGATGCGATTTATTTTATGGCTCACGGCGATGCAGAGGAAGCGAAGCAGCGGTTTGAAATGGAAATGTCGGCGAACCCGGCCTGGAATAATTTAAACGCGGTGAAAAACAACAACATCATCGTGCTGCCCCATGAACTGTTCGGAACGAATCCCGGACCGCGGATTGTTGACGCGCTGGCATTTCTGAAAGACAGCCTGGACAGTTTGGAGCAGTAAAATGACGATATTAACTGTGATTTTAAAACCGCTGTCGAAACGGCGGGAACCGGAAGGAAAAAACAGGGAGGATGCCGACCCGAGAAAGAAACAGCGCTGGATTGTTCTGACTTTAGCTGCGGTCTTGCTGTTCCTTGCCTGCATTTACGGCCTGGTAACCGGATCGGTATCGATATCTCTCAGTGAAGTCTGGTCGGCAATGATTGACAAGGAAAACGCCTTGCATGCACAAATCGTTTACGATCTTCGGCTGCCGCGGGTGTTGACCGGGCTGCTGGTGGGAGCGAGTCTCGCTGTTGCCGGGGCTCTGCTTCAGGGAGTGATGAGGAATCCGCTGGCTGATCCGGGAATCGTCGGCGTATCCGCCGGCGCCGGCCTGGTTGCGGTTGTGATGATGATTCTTTTCCCGGCGTATTTATATTTGCTTCCATTTGGCGCGTTCATCGGCGCTTTGTTGGCGGCGCTGTTAATTTATGTGTTGGCTGCGGCAGGCGGCAGCCGGTCGCCTTATAAAATTATTCTGTCGGGAATTGCCGTAAACTCATTATTGGGTGCGGCGATGACGGCAGTGATGGTCCTGTACAGTGACCGTGTTCAGGCGGTGCTACCCTGGCTTGCCGGCGGGCTGAGCGGCCGCAGCTGGCCGCATTTTTCGATGATTCTGCCGTACGCTTCCATCGGACTGCTATTATCCGCGTTTGCAGTGCGCCATGCCAATTTACTTCTTCTCGGCGATGAAGTTGCCAAGCTCCTGGGGCACCATGTCCAAAGAAGCCGGCTGTTTTTGATCATCTTGAGCGCGTTTTTGGCAGGGGCGGCGGCAAGCGTGGCCGGCTTGATCGGGTTTGTCGGCCTGGTCGTTCCGCATATTTCGCGAATGCTGGTCGGCAACGATTACAAGTTTCTATTACCGGTTTCCGCGCTTGGAGGCGCCTTTCTGGTGGTATTTGCCGATACGGCTGCCAGAAGCTGGTTTGATCCGATTGAACTGCCGGTGGGAATCCTGCTGTCGTTTTTAGGGGCACCTTTCTTTTTGTATTTACTCCATAAAGGGGGAATGAAGGTTGGGAAATGAAGTTGTACTGACTGCGGAACAACTGGCTTTATACCGTTCCCCGTCTTTTTCCATCGACGAGGTTACCTTTGAACTGCTAAAAGGGGACATCGTCAGTATCGTCGGTGCCAACGGTTCGGGAAAATCGACGGTCTTGCGCCTGCTTACCAAGCTGATTGATCCCGACAGCGGCTGTGTTTTGCTGGACGGCAGACAAATCGCGGAGATGTCCCGAAAAGTGATTGCCCAAAAGCTGACGATGCTGCCGCAAGTACATGATCATCACATTGATTTAACCGTCTATGACCTCATTAAACATGGAAGAAATCCTTATTTAAAGTGGTATGAGACTACCGATGAAGGGGATCGGCAGGCGATTGACTTCGCTGTTTCGGCGACGAATCTGGAACAGCTGAAATACCGCCCCCTCCATTCCCTTTCCGGCGGCGAAAGGCAAAGGGCGTGGATCGCCATGTCGCTGGCACAGACTCCGGAAATATTGCTGCTGGATGAACCGACGACGTATCTGGATATCTCCCATCAGCTGGAAGTGATGGAGCTTATCAGGCGCCTGAACAAGGAAAACGGGATTACGATTGTCATGATCCTCCACGATTTAAATCAGGCTGCCAAGTACAGTCACCGCTTAATTGCGATGAAGAACGGAACCATTGTCCGCCAGGGAACGCCGGGAGAAATGTTTAACAAGGAGTTTTTTAAAGAAGTGTTTGAGATCGATGCAACGATTTATCATGATGAAGAGACGCCGTTTTTTATTCCACGATCGTCTTTGTTGAAGCAGCGGAGTGAAAAGAAAGCCGTTGCTGGAGAAAAAATCATCTCAGGAGGCTAGCAAACATGAACTGTAAACAAACCATCTACCCATTCACTGCTCTTGTCGGTCAGGAGCGCATGCAGGAGGCATTGATTTTGAATGTCATTAATCCCGCTTTGGGCGGCGTTCTGATTCGCGGGGAAAAAGGAACAGCAAAATCGACGGCGGTTCGCGCGCTCGCTGATTTGTTTTCCTCTCTGGAAGTCGTGGATCTGCCGATCAGCGCAACAGAGGATCAGGTGGTCGGCTCGCTGAACATGGAGCAGGCGATTAAAACAGGAGAAAAGACCTTTGAGCCCGGCTTGCTGGCAAAAGCTCATAAACAGATGTTGTACATTGATGAAATCAACTTGCTCGACGACCATCTCGTGGATGTGCTGCTTGATGCTGCCGCCATGGGTGTCAACACTGTCGAGCGGGAAGGAATTTCCCATTCGCATCCTGCGGAATTCGTCCTTGTCGGGACGATGAACCCGGAAGAGGGGGATTTGCGGCCGCAGCTGTTGGACCGCTTTGCGTTATCGGTGGAAGTCAGGGGGGAGCAGAACCCGCAGGCTCGAGTGGAGGTTGTCAAACGCAGGCTTGCCTTTGAAAGAGATCCGGAAAGCTTTGCCCGTCAATATCAAGACGCCCAGCAAAGCCTGAGGGAAAACATCCTTTATGCGAAAAGCATCGTTCGCGACGTAACAGCTGCCGACGACCTGCTGGAGACGGCGGCGAAAATATCGATAAAGCTGGAAGTTGACGGTCACCGCGCCGATCTCATGATGATTAAAACCGCGCTGACCCTCGCCGCTTTTGCGGGCAGAACTTCTGCCGTGAAAAGCGACTTATCCCGCGCCGCTGCTCTCGTTCTTCCTCATCGTCTGAGAAGAACGCCGTTTGAGGACTATAAGCAGGACTGGAGCGATGTGGAACAACTGATTTACGAGGAATGCGCGGTTTGAGCGGAGGGATGTTCATGAAACGTCAGGCTAATTATCCATTTTCAGCCATTGTCGGTCAGGAACAGTTGAAAATGGCGTTGATCATTAGCAGCGTGAATCCGAAGACAGGCGGCGTGCTGATTGTCGGTGAACGGGGAACGGCAAAGTCGACGGCGGTCAGAGCTTTGGCTGATGTCATGGAACATACGGCAATGATCCAACTGCCCCTCAATGTCACCGAAGAAATGGTGGCGGGAACGGTCAAGCTTGATCAGGCGATAAAGAGCGGCACACGAGTGCTGGAAGAAGGACTGTTGTCGAAAGCCGACGGACAAATTCTTTACATCGACGAAGTGAATTTGTTAAGCGACAATATCACCAAACTGATTCTCGATGCCGCCGCAACAGGAATTCACCGCGTGGAAAGGGAAGGTATTTCCTGTGTCCGCCCATCGCGGTTCACCCTCATCGGCACGATGAATCCGGAAGAGGGTTTGCTTTCCCCGCAAATCTCGGACCGCTTCGGGCTTTGCGTAACGGTCAACGGGGAAAAGCATGTAGCGGTGAGAGTTGCTATCTTGAAGAAGCGTTTGACATACGAGAAAGATCGGCAGCAGTTTTGTTTCGCATACATGGAAGAAACGAACCGATTGAGGGAGAAAATACAGCGGGCACAGGAGCGTCTCCCGAAAGTAACGGTGTCGGAAGAGTTAATGACGTTGTGTGTCCGCATTGCTTTGGAGGCAAACTGTGCGGGGCACCGGGCGGATATTTTTTTGCTGGAAGCGGCGAAAGCGATTGCTGCGTTCAATGAGCGATTGGAAGTAACGGAAGCGGATATCAGGGAAGCTGCGCCATATGTTATTGCTCATCGCATGCGGGAAAGGCCCGACGTGGAATCAGAGCCTGTAACTGACCGTCCGGAAAATAATCACCGTCAAGAGGAAGCAGCAGAAGAACCGGAAACGACTAATGAACGCGAAGCTGGTCAACTGCAGCACCAACCGCAGGAGGACGGAATGACAACAGGCGAGATGCCGCCGGATGACATGGAGACCGACAGCGAGGAAAAGCAGCGCGCTGCTGCGCAAGACACCGTGGCGGAAATCGGGGAGCAGTTGCAGCTCACCAGCATGTTCGCAGCTTCCAAGGACCGCAGGAGCAGGGCTGGGAACGGAAAACGAAGCAAAACACGCTCCGGCACTAAGCAGGGCCGTTTTATAAAAGCAGCGCCGATGCCGGCAGGAAAGATAACGGATATCGCGCTGATGGCAACGATCCGCGCGGCGGCACCTTATCAGAAATCCCGCCGCGAAGATGGCAGGGCGATTGTGATCACCGACGCAGATTTACGGAAAAAAGTGAGGGAAAAACGAATCGGAAACACCTTGCTGTTTGTCGTTGACGCCAGCGGCTCCATGGGAGCGCAGCAACGGATGAGGGCGGTGAAGGGAGCGATTGTGTCCCTTCTCCACGATGCGTACCAAAAGCGGGATTCTGTCGGCATGGTCGCTTTTCGCAACGATGACGCGGAGCTGCTGTTGGATATGACGAGAAGCGTTGACTTAGCACATAAAGCGTTGCGGGAGCTGCCCACCGGCGGAAAAACCCCCCTTGCCTGCGGCCTTTCTGCCGGATTCCGCCGCCTGCAAAAAATGCGGAAGCAGGAACCCGAAAGCCTGCCGATGATGATCGTCGTGACAGACGGCAAAGCGAATGCCGGCATGTACGGCGGCGATCCGGTGAAGGAAGCGCTGACAATCGCCAGGCAGATTGCCGCTTCCGGGCTGCCATCATTGATCATTGATATTGAAACAGGCTTTATTCAATTAGGAATTGCCAAATTGCTGGCGAAAACGATGAATGCCGAGTATTACAAGCTGGATGAGTTGAAAGCTGACACTATTGTTCAGGCGGTCAGATCCATGTCATCTCCTTCTTTTTGAACAGGCTCGACAAGAAAGGGTGGAAAAAATGAAAATAACAATCATTTCCAACTCAAGTGCGGCGATGGGCGATTTGACGACCGTGCTGCAAGAAATGGAAGATAAATATAAAAGCGGTTTTTCACTGAAGCTGTTCGATACATTCAGAGACTATCAGGAAGACGAATATCTCTCCATGAAGAAAGCGATCGATGAAGCAGAATTTCTCTTTTTGGATATGCATGGAGTGAACAGCCACCTACTCGATAAAGTGACCGCTTTTGCCAAGGGAAGTCAAGCGTACATCATACCTGTGGGAGGCAGACACCATCAGGCGTTTCAAAAGCTGAAAAACCTGAAGGATGATAGCCATATAGGCATGATCCAGGACTATTGGCGGTTTACCGGCAGGAAAAATATCACTAGTCTGCTGTTTTTCCTTGGAAGGAATTACGGCGCATTAGACCATTTGCCGGAACCGGAGCCGCCGGAAATTTTGGAAGGGACGGGAATATACGATCCGATCACGAAGACACCGTACGCTACCTTCAGCGAATATGCGGAAGCGGTTGCGTTCGATGTCACAAAGCCGACGGTGGGCATGCTGTTTCTCGGTTTCAGCTTTCCGTTCAGAACGCTGGACCTGGTGGAAGAAATGATGAAGCGGATACAGCCGTTTGCCAACGTCATTCCCGTGGCGGCGGCCTCGCTCGGAAATCTCGATTTGTCAAAACTCCGTCTGCTGCTGAACAACAGTGAAGAAACGAAAGCGAATTTGCTGATGAATTTTCTGCCCTTCCGCCTGGGGATTGGTCCGATGGGCGGAAGCGGAGTGGAGCTGGCGGCGGATTTTCTGGAAGAATTGAACATTCCGCTGTTCCACGCCTTTTTTATCTCACAATATACTGCAGAGGAATGGGGAAATTCCGTTCAAGGTCTGACGCCTTCGGAATACATGATATCGGTGATGCTTCCTGAACTGGACGGCAGCATTGAGACGATTCCGATCGGCGCACTTGAAACCTCGGACTCAGGGGAAGAATTCCAGCTTACGTTAAAAAAGCTGGTGCTGCTGGAAGAACGTGCCGAGAAAGTCATCGACCGGATGAAAAGCTGGCTGCGGCTACAAAAAAAGCCGAACCGGGAAAAAAAAGTGGCGATCATCTGTTACAACTACCCTCCGGGAGAAGGCAGTCTCTTCGGCGCCTCATATCTGGACACCTTTCAGTCGGCAGCGAACATCCTGCGTCTTCTGAAGCAGGCTGATTATGATGTGGATGATTATACAGCGGAAGAGCTGATGGAGAAGTTTACCGCGGGAAAATTGGTGAATTCCGGCAAGTGGTGCGGAGATCAGGTGAGTGAAGAATTTATACGCTATGACTCTGCGGGACATGTTGAAAAGCTGAAGACAAACAGTTGGGCGGCCGAATTGACAGAGCAATGGGGGCCAGCACCGGGAACGGTGATGACCGACGGCGGCGATTTTTTGATTCCCGGCATGCTTGCGAAAAATGTGTTTATCGGCCTGCAGCCGTCAAGGGGAGTGCATGAGAATCCGGAAAAAGTGTATCATGACCGTTCGATATTGCCGCACCATCAATACCTTGCTTTTTATCAATGGCTGCGGGAGGAATTTCATGCCGATGCGATCATTCATGTCGGCGCCCACGGCACATTGGAATTTATGAAAGGGAAGGAAGTGGCGATGTCCGGCGATTGCCTGCCCGCTTATTTAGTTTCGGATCTGCCGCATGTTTATATTTATTATTCAGGCAATCCGTCGGAAGCAATGATCGCGAAACGCCGCTCGCATGCCGTCCTGATCAGCTATCAGTCGGCTCCGTTCATCGAATCTGATTTATACGGGGATCTGGAGAAGCTGGAAGCGTCCATCAATGAATATTCAGAAGCGCTGTTAAATGATCTCGGCCGAAGCGAAGAGTTGTTGAATGGAATCATGGCGCAGGCAAAAGCCCTTCATTTTACGGCGGAAGACCTTGATGAGCTGGAGCACGAGCTGTACCGGATGAAGCGTTCGTTAATTCCAAAGGGGCTGCATATCTTCGGTAAAGGATATTCCAACGAGGAAGGGCTACAATACATGAAGTTTGTTTTGCGGTACGACCGCGGCGATGTCAAGTCGCTCAGAAGAATCCTGGCAGAAGACAAGCAGCATGATTATGACCAGCTGTTGGCGGAAAAAAACAGCAGTCTGCTGGAAGCTTTGGATGAAGAAGCGGATAATCTTGTAGAATATTATTTGCTAAATCGGACGCTGCCGGAACATTATTTTGCAACGGAAACGGCGGAAAACGCGTGTCGGCAATCTATCGCTTTCGGGCTCAATGCCTACAATGCTAGTAAACATTGCATGGAAGAGCAGGGCTTGCTACGGGTCCTCAATGGCAGCTACTTGCCTGTGCGGTTAGCGGGGGACATGATTAAGCAGCCGGAGGTGTTCCCGACAGGGTACAATCTGTATCAATTTGATCCATCGCAGGTTCCGACAAAGGCTGCGGTGATGACCGGGGAAGAGATTGCCCGACAGACTGTGGAACAATACGTGGCGAAGCATCAACGGTACCCGCAAAGCGTCGGCGTCATCCTGTGGGGCTTGGAAACGTCGCGGACACAAGGGGAAGCGATCGGACAAATATTATATTATCTTGGGATTCGCGTCCGACGTGGAAGGGGCAGTTTTGCACCGGTATTTGAAGTGATTCCGCAGGCGGAGCTGAACCGGCCCCGGCTGGATGTCACTGTCAATATCAGCGGCTTTTTCCGGGACATGTTCCCGAATTTAATGGAAGAGCTGCACCGGCTTTTTACAATGACGGCCAAGCTGGAGGAATCGGAGGAAAACAATTATTTTAAAGCGAATTGCACCAAGATGTATGAGCGGCTTCGGGAACAAGGCTATTCCCATGCGGATGCGGAGGATTTGGCGGTCGCGAGAATTTTCGGTCCGGAAGAAGGGGCTTATGCCTCCGGTTTAACAACGGTCATCGAAACAAAAAATTGGCAGACAGAAGAACAGTTAAGTGAATCTTACTGCAACGGAATGCAGCATGTCTACACACCAACGCATCGCGGCGTGCCGATGAAAGCCTTGTTTCAGTCGCATTTGTCGGCCGTAGAAATCGTAAGCCAGATCAGAAGCAATCATGAGATGGAAGTGACAGATCTGGACCATTACTTTGAATTTTTCGGCGGTATGGCCAAGTCTGTTGAACTGGCAAGCGGCAGGCAGGCGGAGGTGTATATCAGCGATACCACCGGGGAAACAGCGGAAACGGAGAGCGTCGAGAAGTCGGTCGCCCGGGGAGTAAGAACAAGAATGCTTCATCCTAAATGGATAGAGGGAATGCTCGACCATCCTTATCACGGCGTGCAGCATATTGCCGAACGGTTCCAAAACGTCCTCGGATTGGCAGCCACAACGAACAAAGTGGAAAACTGGGTGTTCAGCAGCCTCCACGCAACGTATGTGGCGGATGAACAAATGCGCAACCGCTTAGAGGAAAATAATCGCTGGGCTTATTATGATCTCGTCGGCGTGCTTTTGGAATCCAATCAACGGGGCTATTGGGAAGCAACCGAAGAGGAGCTGCGGCAATTGCGCAGCGCTTATCTGGAACTGGAGGGAAGTATCGAAGAAGGATCGGAGGGAACAGCTTCCGGAGAAAAAAGTGAGTTGTGATTAAGAGTGAACCCGTTTCAGCAAACTGAAACGGGTTCACTCGAGACACCACCTTGAAATATGGCATTGTCACACGATTTTGCTGACAAAATCTCTTGCCTGGTTGTCGAGTTGCTCGGCGGAATTGGAAATATCGGCGAATTCCTGACTGGCGGTTTTCACCTGCTCCTGAATCGCTGTGACATTTCCCCGTGCCCGGGCAGTGCCGCTGGCAATTTTTTCAATTTCATTCGTAATATTTTCTACGTTATTTCTAATTTCGATTATCGCATCTTCCACCGAAGCGGACAGCTTACGCACTTCGTTGGCGACGACGTTAAAGCCGCGGCCGTGTTCGCCTGCCCGAGCCGCTTCAATGGCGGCGTTTAAAGCAAGCAAGTTTGTCTGGGCGGAGATGTCCCTGATTGTTTTGACAAACTCTTTGATTTGGGCGGCCTGATTTTGCAGGTTGGTTAATGTCTCTTTATTTTCCGAAGAGATGTCGGCTATTTTATCAATGCCTTCAAGCAACGTTTGACTACGCGCAATCCCTTTTTCTGAACGATTTTTCAAGTCGTCGGCCATTTTTTGCAGCTCGCTGACGACTTGTGCGATTCCGTTTTGTCTGTCGGTAATGTCAGTGGCGATTTTACTGACACCGATCACTTCCCGATTATCGTTGAACAATGGCATATAGGTGGCTTCAAGCCATACACGTTTTCCGCTTGCGCCCATACGCTCCACTTTATCCTGAACGGTGCTGCCCGCGAATAATTTTTTCCAGAGAGCTTGATAATCCGGACTCGTTACAAACTCAGGGTAGCATAACTGCTCATGCGACATACCAATCATATCGTTCTTCGAATACCCCATCGTAGCCGCGAAAATGTCATTCACGTATGATACCCTGCGGTCCATATCAAACCTGATGATTGCAAGGTTTGACTCCAGCGCTTTCACCACTACTTCATCATAAATGTACTGTCCACTTGTTGTACTCATTACTTCACTCCTTCTAAGGTTGTTTATATCAATTAGTAGAACAGCTGAAAAAGAGCTTGTTACTAATACAGGTCGAAAGGGACAATTATCATGCTCCTAAATACCTATCGTTTAAAGATGATCATACTACACGCTAAAGGTCATAGCAATTCCATTTTTATGAAAAATACTTTGCAGCAGCCACGAAATAGAAAATGTAGCAATAAGTCCTAGATTATACTCATGACGGCAAGGAAAAAAATCGGGAGAAAGATAGGGCTGCTTTTGAAAACGTTCAAGGAAGAACCAGCTATTGTTGAAACACTTTTTTTTGGACGAATCCTCCGTGAACACAAGCCGATTGGTTTTTGTGCAGGAAGGGTATAAGAGATAGGATAAAAGCAGTGATCTTATGGAAAACGGCGAAAATAAAAGGTTTTTAACCACTGTTAGAGAAGTTATAATTAGATTGTGTTAAAAAAATGCTGTTAGAGAAGTTTATAATAGGATGTATTCAATAAATGAAGCAGGTGGTGATACGATGAACTTCAAACAGGCAACGAAATTCTTCGGATTCAGCGGAGAAGAGATCGAATGGGATTCAGAATCATCAAGATATCAGGAAGGAATTCATGAAGTATCATCCTTCCCGTTTCAGACGGATGAAATACAGAAATTGCTGAAGGAATTGTCAGAGCAGGAAAAACGGCTGCTGTCCAACCGGTTGAATTTCTCAATAATGCAAAGGACAAAAAAGCAATTTCCCGACCTCCTTTTCCAAAAAGAGATGAATCAATTCCTGCAAGAATGCAAGAAAGAGAATTACCATTTTAAGATCCGGCTGTTTATCGCGTTGCTTCCGGTGTTATTACCGCTGTTGGAGCCAGAAGATGAATATACACTGGAGCGCTTTGTTGCTCAGCAAAGTGCATTGATGGAGAAATTTGGAATGTGGCATTACTACTGGGCATTTGTTTTTCATCCAGGGAAAACGATGAATCCGGTTTTATGGGAACAGCTCTGCCAGGAACTGCCGGATAGACTGAAAAGTCGGGAAGCGGCACGATCCGGCGATGAAACTAATCTTTCTTTTTCCGAAAAAAGTGATCGCCAGGCTTTGCGAATGGAAGAGGAACTGAACGGAAAAATAACGAAATTAGAGCAGACAATAAAATCAGAGAGAATTCTCCGGCAGGAGCTGGAGGAAAAACTTGCGAAAGAGAAAAAAGAAAGCAATGCAGTCAGGGGGAAATTAGAACAGGCAGTCAGCAAAATAGAAGCTCTTGAAGAAGCGCTCCAGACGGAAAAAATAACATCTGCGGATAACCTGTCTCAATTAGAACAACAGCAGAAACAATGGCGGACGGAACAAAGCAGCTGGCACATGGAAAGGACAGCGCTGCGGCAGCAAATCAAATTGTCGGAGCAGCAGCTTGCAGACGTGGAAAAAACAGTAACGAAAAAAGATGACGAAATCCGTTCGTTGAATAAAACTGTCAACGAACTTCGAACTGATATCAAGGCGAAACATCATCTCCCTGCCGTCGTGCAGGAATTCACTTTTCAGTTATATGAGGAACTTGAAAAAGTCACGAAGAAGTTGAAGAGCAGACATTTTCAACAGCAGCTTTCTGGTGTGAATCTTCGTCGGCATGCCAAAGACATCCTCACGCTAGTAGAGGCCGTCGAAGAATATGTAAGCAAGTACTGCCCGGATTCTCCTGAAGAAAGGACGACTTCCGGAAATATTCCAGTCGAAACAGATGTTGTCCAAACAGAAACGAGCGGCGCGAAGGAGATGGGAACAGACCGTCAGCTTGAAACCGGCAGCAGCGCAACCAAAGCAGATCAAGAGCCAGAAAAAGCAGAAGAATGGTACAACGGCACTTTCTATCGCCTTGATCATGGAGGCTACATTACTTTGGAAAACGAGGTCGATTCTTTTAGAATTCCGGAATCGCTCGTATATGAGCATGATTTACAGCATGAAGCGGAGGTTCGTTGTAAGCCTTTAAAATATGAAAACGATACGACGTATTATAAAATTGAACTGCTTTTTCAAGGTGACGACAGTTGCTCCGATATTCATCAATACAACGGTTATATACAACTGGGTGAGCATCATACCTTTTATTGCGTCGAATTAAATAATCCCGGCTCCAAGTTTAAGGTTCATAACCGGGATGCGATGATCCATCACCTGCAGGATGGCCTCCCATGTATTTTTAACGTAGCGGAAGGAAGCCGGATCGCCCGTATTTCGCGGATTTACAAAACGTATGACTTGGAAAAGCAGCCGTCGCTGTTTGCAGAAACAGCTGCAGGACAAAAGAGCAGCAGGAGTCAAAAAAATAAAAAGCGAGCAAAGCCGGAGAAATATTTAACAGGGGTTCAAATTGCGGTGATCGGCGGTCAGCGAAAGTGGTTTGAAAATGTCGTAACAGAGACGGGAGCAGACTTTGTCCATGATGACGGCTATACTCCTGAACGGCTGCATGCCGATTTAAGGCGTTCGGATGCCTTGTTCTTATACTTAAAAGCCAATTCTCACCGGGCAACATGGGGCTGCATTGATATTGCCAAAGAAAACAAAATACCGCATTTTATTATCGAAGGCTCTAAATCAAACTTGCGCCAATTGTTATGGGAAAATCGCGGGATTATAAAAGGAGAATCATCGTAAGCCAGTTATTCCTGCGGGGATCATTAATAAAAACCTTTTATTCGTCTTTATCCTGGGTGGTGTCTCAAAAGGGTGTTTTTTCCCTTTTGAGACACCGCCTATTCAGTATGGCGGCTAAAATGCCATGGAGGTTTGAGATAATTCTTTTGGACATCTGCGAAAAAATAAATTCAGACATTCGAATCATCAGACCTGATTTCCAGCTTAGCAGATTGTTTAACCATTCTCCTCTTATGCGTTCCTTTGAAAATTCTCTTTTAAAAATCGAGACATGAGGTGAATCGCTTTATCCGCATCTTCTTTCAAGCCAAAATGTGTAAAACCGTGATCACAGCCTGCAAACATTTTATATGTCGTCTGTACTCCGGAACGAATTAAGCGATTCGCAAAAATTTCTCCCTCTTTGCGTAGAATATCCAGTTCCGCAGTAATGACTAAGGCAGGTGGTAAATTGGATAGATCATCTGCTAAAACGGGAGATGCCAGCTTATCTCTACTCTCCTGTTCCTTATCGGTAAAATACCAAGCGTTATATTCCTTCACGGATTCACTAACCTTTGCCGTTGTTTTTTCTTTGACATCCGTCATTAAATCTAATGGAGCATAATCAACTATTTGGCAGCATATGGGGAACTCCTTCCTATCTTTGGCTATCATACATACCCCGATAGCAAGGTTTCCGCCTGCACTGTGACCGCCGATTGCAATCCGCTGTTGATCTATTCCTAACCCGGTGGCATGATGATAAATCCACTTCGCTACATCATAACATTCATAGACAGCAGTTGGAAATTTATTCTCTGGCGCTAATGCATAATCGACATTCACTACGACACACTCCGCATTATTTGCAATCGTTTTGCAAATAAATTCATCTTGTTCCGGGAATCCCAGTACAAAGCCACCGCCATGTAAATTAATATAAACAGGTAATTGATCATCCGTGGAAAAATGCTTTGGCCAATAAATAGAAACCTGAGTTTTTCCAGCATATGTTGAAAGCAGATAATTTTTCTCTTTTTCCACCTTTACCGCCGGCATACAGCGCAGTCTTTCCTCCCATTCGCTTCCCTTTTTTTTGCGATATTCTAAGATGTCCATCAAAATCCCTTCTCTCTCATGGTTGTTAAATGGTTATCTTTCTTGTTTTCTCTTATTTTTTCTGGAGAAAACAACTGTCAGTAGGAATGCAATCAGGAACGTTCCAATCATTCCCGCAATAAATGTCAGCATATCTTCGGAGCGATACAAGATAATTCCCGCTAAACCGCCGGCACCCATGCCAATAGCGTTTGTTCGTGTAAGTGCCATAAAAGCCCCGCCTATCGCCGAAGCAATTAACGCAGCATAAAATGGATAGCGAAATTTAAGGTTAATCCCAAACATAATCGGCTCTGAGCTTCCTAATACCGAGGTCACCCCACCAATTAAGGCCTCGCCTTTCGTTCTTTTATTTTTTATCAAATACCAAATTGCCAGGCCTGCTGCTCCCTGAGCAACATTTGACATCGCTGCCATCGGAAGGATAAATGTTCCGCCGGTTGTTGCAATAAGCTGTGCTTCTACTGGAATAAAAATATGATGCATGCCGGTTACAACAAGCGGTGCATATAACAATCCAAGTGCAATTCCACCAAACAAGCCTGTGGTATCATACAGCCAAACTGCGCCGCTAACGAGGGAGTCGCTAATCACCCGCATGATCGGACCGATAATGATAAAGGTTAGTGTAGCGGTAACAGTGATGGTGATCATTGGAATAAACAGTGCGACAGAATCATGAAATTTTTTTCTAAGTGAAATTTCTAATTTCGATAAAATATATGAAGCAACTAACACTGGCAAGACAGTATATTGATATCCTTCCTGCTCGACAAGCAGACCGAAGAAGTTCCAAGTCGGTATCTCCTGCGCCCCGGTGGAAGGGTCAACTAACGACGGATGCACCATGATTAAGCCTAATAGCGCACCGACAAATGGATTGCCGCCAAACCGCTTTGTAGCTGAATAACCGATCAATACTGGTAAAAATATAAAAACAGAGTTAGCAAAGATACTTAACATATTTGCTATTCCGGACAAGTTGGGGTAAGCATCAATTAAAGCTTTATCCTCGAAAAAGTAGCCAGGATAAATACAAAGATTGACAATTCCTAATAAAAATCCTGCCGCAATTAAAGTCGGAATGATGGGAATAAATATGTCGGAAATTAACCGGATGAATCTTTGTAATATTCCACTGGACTTTATACCTTTTGGTGCCGGCTCTTTTGGCTTAAATTCTTCTGTTCCCAGCAATTGAATGACTTCTGCGTATATTTTGTTGACAAAGCCAGGGCCTAAAATAATTTGATATTGACCGTCTACATAGACGATCCCTTTGATGCCCTCTATCATTTCTAGTTTTTCCCTTGTTATTAAATCATTGTCTTTAAGTTCAAGCCTCAGCCTCGTTGCGCAATGTGCTACGCTTTCAATATTGTTGATACTCCCCACCTGTTCCAACAGTTCTTTTGCTATTTGCTTTTCATTCACAAAAGTAGCTCCTCTCCATTTTTCAGGCTGATTTCGACAAGTTCGCAGCTATTGGCGGAAAGCAGGAGGAACCCATTGCGGACCGGAAAAAGCGGCAATCTTTTGGAAAACAGCCATTTTTATAAAAAACTATTTGAAAAGCGCTTTCAGACAGATTATATGTCAACCGGTTTCATATGTCAACCGGATGACATATGATTTCAAAAAAATAACGGGTTTTTCATGAGAATCAAAGAGTAAAATAGTATTTGATCCTGGAGGTGGAGCGTCTGGTTGCAGGGTTGTGATACTTTTAGAGCCTGTTCAAAAAGATAATAAAAACGATCTCTTTGAACAGACACTTCTATATTATGAATTACGGAAAAATTCAATGGGTAAGATGATTTCTGAGTCAATGAAACGCTTCTCTTCATTAATGAGGGAAAGTAATGTGGTGATAGCTGTCTCAGCAATCAGCTCTATCGGTTGTTTGACAGTTGGCAATGCCGGCAAGCATAATCTTATAATCTCAGTACCATCATAGCCGACCACACGCAGATCGTCGGGAACATGAATCCCCCTTTTCGTCGCCTCCGACAACAGCGCAGCCGCCAGAAGGTCGTCACTGGCAAACACTCCATCCACTTCTGGATGTGCATTAAAAAATTCATGAACGGCATACTTTAAATGCTGTTGGTTCCCGAGAATATTCATTTCATAATACATTGGGATGTGATTATTTGCCGCCATCGTATCTCTGTATGCTTCGCCTCTGCGTCTTAAAGGTGTTTGGATTTTATCGGATAACTTAGGATGAACATGTATTATTTTTTTACATCCTTGTTCAAGTAAATACTCAGTCGCTTTCTTTCCGCCTTCGTAATTATCGCTAGTGATCACAGGGATGGTTTTTGATAAATTTCGGTCTATTGATACAATTGGAAGTGTCAAATCATTGTAATTTAAACCAACATCATTGTGTGTGCCGATAATAATACCATCTACTTGATTGCGCTGTAACATTTTTATATAGTCCTTTTCCTTGTCCACCCGATTTTGATTATTACACAGCATCATTCTGTACCCGGACTTCTCAAGGTGATGCTCTATTGATGAAACAAGCTGTCCAAAAAACGGCTTCGCGGTTGTAGGAACGATCACGCCGATTAAAAACGTTTTTTTATTATATAAAGCACGTGCTAAATCATTCGGCACGTAGTTTAATTCTTCCATCGCTTCGTATACCTTCTGCCGAGTTTCTTCCCCGATATACCCTCTGTTATTGAGAATTCGTGACACGGTTGTTGGAGAGACACCTGCTAACTTAGCTACATCACTAATTTTCGGTTTCATTTCCAGCCTCCAAAAATAAACAAAGTAAATTTCAACTACTTCAATATTATAGCAAATAGCCGGTAATGTATCTCTTTTCTTTCCATTCTTTCTATTTCATGTTCAGTTGTCGTGAAGGAAGATAACAAATGGCTTGTGTCATAAGCCAAAACGATTGAAAAAATTATCAGGGCAATGGCGCCGTGCTTGTCTCTTCCTCTGCAAGCAAAGCTTCGATGACTATCCGTCGAGACAACTCGATGGGAAAGGCATCGTAGCTTTGCTCGTCGCTGCACGCTCGATAGGAAAAAACCGCTCCTATCGGGCTTTTAAAAAGATGCAGCGGCTTCGCTCATTGCTTCGGAGGTGTCTCAAAAGGAAAAAACACCATTTTGAGACACCCACCAGATAACAATAGAACACAACGGCAGTTTTCTAAGGAAATGTTATTTTTTGCACTCAACGATTTTACATGAAAACTTCATTTTTTCCTCAATCTTTCCCTGTATTGTTTTAAACAAGCAAGCAGAGAATCAATACAGAAATTCATAGAGGAGGCGCAATATTTTATGCAAAAAAATAAGTGGTTTATTATCATGCTTGCCGCTCTTTTTTTTCTTGGAGGAATAGCGTTATTTTCGTTTTTTGCAAGGGAAACCTTTCGTGTCCCTGTCTTTTATGTTGCCAACGCCGGAGATGGTACGATATCTAAAATCGATGTTAACAAAAGCGATCCCGTCAATTCATTAGCGCAGGAATCTGATCAGTTGTCTCATGGTATTGCGATTTCGCCAGATCAAAAGACGGTATACTTTGGCAGTGGTTCAGAAAATAAGTTGTATGCATTTGATACGGAAGTGGAGGAAGTTATCAGCGAGCTGCTGTTCGATGAGAGCGTTCACGGCATTGATATCCACCCTTCCGGAAAATATGTATATGTTTCTTTATCACCGGGACTCGGTGAAGCGGGTGGTGAACTGGCTATGATCGACACGGAGGATTTTGTACGCGTTGCAAGCATCACAACGGATGATGGACCTGCACATGTATCTGTATCCGCTGATGGTTCACAGGTATGGGTAACAAATGTCAACGGTAATACAGTCAGTGCTATCGATGCTTATACGTATCAAGTTTTAGCAACAATCCCGGTGGGAGAAGTTCCAAACGAAGTTGCACTAAGCCCGAAACTGGATTATGCCTTTTCTGCAAATGTAAAGTCCAACAGTGTATCCGTTATTGATATGAACACTTTTGAGGTGATTGATGAAATTACGGTGGGGGAAGGAGTCCATGGTGTCGCAGTATCACTTGACGGACAGGAGGTTTGGACGGCCAATAACAATTCCAACGATGTTTCGGTCATAGATACCGAAACACTTACTTTCATCACGGCCATCGAAACAGGCTCCTATGCCAACCATATTTCTTTTTCTCCTGACGGCGATTTTGCTTTTGTGACGAACAGGGAATCTAATAATCTCGTAGTAATTGACAGGAAAGAAAAGACGGTAATAAAAGAGCTGAAGGTAGGGGAAGAGCCTCATGAGATGACCCTTAAAGGAATGACAGCTACTATTGAACAGTTAGAAAGAAGTGAGCAATGGGAACAATACAAGCAGGAAAGGTACCGTTTCACGTCGATTGGTGAAGCAGAAAATATCGAAGTAAAGGTTCGGCTGTTGTCTCCATACAGCAGCGAGGATGCAGCAATGATAGCAGATAAAAGCAGCGACATTGATGCCTTTGAAGTTTTCGCGCTGCTTATTGACATGACAACCCATTCCGGCGACATTACTTCCGTCCCGTTATCTGAAAGAATTGGATTGGAAAACGAGAAAGGGGAACGATTGGAACCGGCAGAATGGATCGTTTTATACAATGATGCCCATCATCCGCAATTTTTAGCCATCTTCGATAAAACGATTGCTGGAAAGCCATTGTTAGAAAATGCTTCATCGGAGTTGTATGTCGACTTTGCCCCTTTTATTAACGAGGGGGACTTGAAAATCATGCTTTTACACTAAACATTGTTTGTTGTGTATGTAAAATTTAAACTAATCCTGGTTAATTATTTCAGTGAATCATACTCTTCATTATTTCTTCAAATTTGAGCATTAAAATATATCCTGTTAACCATCGAATGAGTAGGAGAGGAGAAAAAATGAACAGGTTCTTTATAATAAGTACAGTGATTTTAGCCTTAGCTGTTGCTGGATGCTCTACTGATAAAGATAGTTTGCAAAGCAATCAGGATTCTGACCAGGGAGAAAACTCTCAGGAGGATCAATCGAATGAAGATAAAAATAAAGGAGAGGAGAAAGTCATTAATCTGGAAGTACAAGAAACACATTGGATGTTTAATGACAATATCATGAGAGATGCTTGGACATATAATGGAACTCTGCCGGGCGAGGAAATAAGAGTGCAGGAGGGAGACACAGTTATTTTAAATGTGAAAAACGCTTTGGATGTGCCAACGGCCCTTCATTTACATGGTTTTCCTGTTCCAAACGAGATGGATGGTGTTCCTGGAGTTACTCAAAATGCAATCATGCCTGGTGAAGAATTTACGTACGAGTATCAAGCAAACATCCCTGGAACATACTGGTATCATTCTCACCAAGATAGTGCAACTCAAGTTGGCAACGGTTTATATGGAGTCTTTATTGTCGAACCAACGGACCAGGAATCCTACGATTTAGATGAGACTCTCGTAATTGATGAAATTTCTTCAATGGAAATGATGAATATGAGCGAGATGGGTCATGGAGAAATGGATATGGATGATATTGATCATGGCAATATGGATGATATGGATCATGGAGAAATGAACACGGATGATATCAGCCACAATGAATTAATGAATAAAATGTACGACACCATGATTATTAATGGAAAAGCATCGCCGCAAATAGAATTTATCCAGGTAGAAGAAGGAAATCGAGTGAAGCTGCGGTTCTTAAATGCCGGGCTGTTTACACAGGTTGTATCAATACCAGGCCACTCCTTTAAAATTACTCATTACGATGGGCAACCAGTAAATGAGCCGGACATATTAAATGACACAGCTTTTAGAATTGCACCGGCTGAACGATTTGAAGTGGAAATGCAAATGGATAATCCGGGGGCATGGGGAATTCAAGTTTTTGCGGAAGAGAATCAGGATAAATTAAATGTATTAATCCCGATTATTTATCATGGTTTTGAAGGTGAAGAGCTGTATACAGTTGATGAAGCTTCTGTATTTTTTGATTTTACCGCATATGGAGAATCGCAAGCGTTAACTATCGGGGATGTAACGAAAGAGTTTGACATGATACTTGGAACTAATGATGGAGGAGAGACATTTACGATTAATGACAAGCAGTTCCCAAATCATGAGATTTATGAGGTGGAAGAAGGGGATGTTGTGAAGTATACAATCGTGAATGAAACGGAAGTGGATCATCCGATGCACTTACACGGAGAGTTCTTTTACGTTATTTCGAAAGATGGAATTCCAATCCAAGGTTCACCTGTATTAAAAGATACAATCAATGTAAAACCTGGTGAAGCGTATGAAATTCTAGTTGCAGCAACTAACCCTGGCAACTGGTTGTTCCATTGTCATGAGTTACATCATGCAGGGGGCGGAATGGTAGCGGAAATTCAATATAAAGGCTTTACGCCATTGTTCACACCTGAGTCTGAGGTTTCTAATCAGCCTGAATAATAATGAACTTGTTTAATAGGCATATTAAGAGCTGTTTCAAAGGGGGCAACGGAGATGATTAGCTTTTGGAACAGCCTCGAATGAAACGAAAAAAAGAAAATGAATGGTGAATGACTGGTTCAAAAAGGACGGGTGTGTTATAATAGCAGCAAAACAAGCATAAACTAAAAAAGACCGCAGGTGCTGTCACACCCACGGTCGATACAATAGTCGCCTCTCAAATGAGCGGCCGGCTCAATGGTTATTGAAATAGACCAATCCCTGAAGCTCGTCAGGACTCAAGGAAGGTCTATTTCTTTTTGTCTTGTGACAGCAATGCGATTAATGCACCAAAAGCTATCATGAGCGATAGACTTTCAAATACTGTCATCAGCCTCACCCCCTTTCTTTCCGGGGATGAGCCGGACCACCCTTGAGGAGCCGATTCTATTGTACAAGGAATATTATACCATAACACGCTCACTTTTTGAGGGTGTTGTCTATTAGAGCGTGTTCAAAAAGGCAATGGTTCCGCTCGATGCGCCCCAATTCCACCTAAATACAGCTCACGTCCTGCATCTGCGGTTACTCGATGCAAATTTACTCGATGAAGCCACATTCAGGTTGCATTTGTGAGCAACGGCGAAATGTCGTCATCCTGACTCCAGAAAACCACACACAGCCGGCCTGAAAAGAATGCATCGGCTCCACTCGTTGCTTCGTATTTTTTTTAAAAGATAAAAACCGATCTTTTTGAAAAAACACTATTAAAAATGCTTGTTCAAAAAGGTCGGAAAGAATCGAAAACAAAAAAGCATTGACAAGACTCATACATAGTGATATTATGAAAAACTTTCCTAAATGATAGGAGTGATGCCATTGATAGCAGTAGAAGGTTTAAGTAAATCCTTTAAGGTTGCCAAGCGTTCCACCGGGCTGCGTCAAGCAACGAAAGCGCTGTTTTTTCGGGAGCATACAACCGTCAACGCCCTGAATGATCTGTCCTTTTCCATTAACCCTGGCGAAATTGTCGGTTATATTGGTCCGAACGGCGCCGGAAAATCGACGACCATCAAAGTCATGAGTGGCATTTTGGTCCCCGATCGCGGCACCTGCACGATCATGGGATATACACCATGGAAGGACCGGGTGGCTTACGTGAAAAACATCGGCGTCGTTTTCGGACAGCGCTCACAGCTGTGGTGGGATGTTCCCGTGATCGATTCGTTTGAACTTCTCCGCGACATTTATAAAGTCCCGGATAAGGAGTACAAAGCAAATCTTGATTTGCTTATTGAAACGCTCGAGCTTTCAACGTTTATCAAACTACCTGTACGGCAATTAAGTTTAGGACAGCGGATGCGCTGTGAAATTGCCGCTTCTCTTCTTCATAGTCCGAAAATCTTGTTTTTGGACGAACCTACCATCGGACTGGATGCCGTGTCTAAAATCGCTGTCCGGAAGTTCATCAAAACCATTAACCTTGAAAAAGACGTTACCATCATCCTTACCACTCATGACATGTTTGATATTGAAGCACTTGCCGACCGGGTATTGTTAATTGGCAAAGGGAAGCTGCTGTATGACGGCAGGCTGAATGAATTGCGCAGCCGCTTCGGATCGCATAAGACGATTACAGTGGATTATCGTGTAATGGAGAAGCCGATTGCTATCTCCGGTGCGGAGTTACTTTCGTGGACGCCGGAACGCTGTGTCATGAGTGTCGATACAGGAAAGGTGACGGTTTCCGAAGTGATCACGCAGCTGTCCAATCAGGTAGATCTGCTGGATGTTGCCATCGAAGCACGCCCCATCGAAGAAATCATTGTTCAGTTGTATAAGGAGTATCAAATATGAGGATGATGAAGCCTTATTTTTCCGTGTTAAAGCTGCGGCTGCTTCATGGAATGCAGTACAGGTCGGCTGCTTTGGCAGGAGTGGCAACGCAATTTTTTTGGGGCTTCATGTACATTATGATTTTTGAAGCTTTTTACGATCAGGCGTTGCATAACCCGCCGATGTCGCTGAAGGAATTGATTACATATCTTTGGCTCCAGCAATCCTTCCTTGCGTTTATTATGCTTTGGTTCCGGGATAATGAGCTATTTGATTTAATCACAACGGGAAATATCGCCTATGAACTGTGCAGACCATGCGGCATTTACGGATATTGGTATGCCAAGCTTCTTGCCCAGCGGTTGGCGAGTGCGCTGCTGCGCTGCTTTCCGATCCTGCTCGTTGCCTTTCTGTTACCGCAACCGTACCGGATGACGCTTCCGCCCGACGCCCTGACCTTTCTATACTTTTGCGCAGCACTGATATTAGGATTGCTGCTGTTGACCGCGATTTCGATGTTCATTTATATTTCGGTGTTTGTGACGTTGTCTCCGACAGGCTCTTTGCTTGTGTTCGGTGTGTTCGGTGAATTTTTTGCCGGCTTGGTCATCCCGCTTCCATTAATGCCGCCGTGGCTGCAGGAAATGACTTACCTGTTGCCGTTCCGGTTAACCGCAGATTTTCCCTTCAGGGTGTACTCGGGGCATATCCCGCATAACGAAGCGCTGGCGGGGATCGTTTTTCAGCTGTTGTGGCTTGCGGCCCTTGTCTTGCTTGGAAGATTGGCGTTGACCAAAGCGTTGACTAAAGTAGTCGTACAGGGAGGGTGACAGCCGATGAATCTCTATTTTAACTATCTGCTTATTTTATTCAAATCGCAAATGCAATACCGGACATCGTTCTGGCTGTTGACGGCCGGACAATTTTTGGTGCCGTTTTCGCTGTTTGCCGGCCTGTATTTTTTGTTTGAGCGTTTCGGACAGATCAGGGGCTGGGATTTTTTCGAGGTGGCGCTTTGCTTTGCTGTCATCCACATGGCTTTTGCCGTCAGCGAATGCTTTGCCCGTGGCTTCGATACGTTTTCCAGCCTTGTAAGAACGGGGGACTTTGACCGGTTGCTTGTCCGTCCCCGCAGTACTTTTCTTCAAGTGCTCGGCTCAAAATTTGAGTTTACACGATTCGGAAGGCTGTTCCAAAGCATCATCGTGCTGGTGTGGGCGTTGAGCAGTCTGTCCATTGAATGGAGCGTTATCAAAGTGATGACGCTGTTCCTGATGGTCGTCAGCGGTGTGTTTATTTTTACGGGCATATTCATGCTTGCAGCCACGCTGTGCTTTTGGACGATTCAAGGATTGGAAGTAGTCAATATTTTTACCGACGGCGGTAGAGAAATGGCGCAATACCCGTTAAATATCTATCAGAAGTGGGTGACCCGCTTCTTTACCTTTGTCATTCCGTTCGGCACGGTCAATTACTTACCGCTGATGTATCTTCTCGGGAAAAGTGAAGGGAACGAGCTCCTATATATGCTGACCCCGGCCGCGGGCATCGTTTTTATTCTGCCTTGCCTGCTTGTATGGAATCTTGGTGTCCGGCACTATCGCTCGACGGGATCATAAGGGCGCGGCGGCTCCAAAAGTTGTTTACCCTTTTTTGAACCTGCCAAAAAGGAGCGTGCTGTTTTCATTGCTGTCTTTTTCGCGGGTATCGTTTGGATAACATAACCGCGGAAGAGACATGGAGTGAAGCTGATACCTCCTATTTATCGCTGCTGTTAAAAAACACGGCGAAACAGATGTTTTTGCTGTTATTTATACCTTTTGGTTGAAAAAGTAGTTGTTCTGGATTAAAATATAACTGTAGCAAAAATTACATATTCGGGAGGAATACGACATGCCAAAATATGAATTGCCAGCATTACCGTATGAATTCAACGCACTTGAGCCTCATATTGATGAGCAAACGATGATGATTCACCATGATCGTCACCATGCCACTTATGTCAATAATTTAAACGCGGCATTGGAAGGAAACAATAGTCTTGCGGAAAAAAGCATTGAAGCGCTCATTGCCGACCTTAATGCCGTGCCTGAAAACATCCGTACAGCAGTGCGCAACAACGGAGGCGGCCACGCTAACCACAGCTTATTCTGGAAGCTGCTGTCTCCAAACGGGGGCGGGGAGCCTAGCGGGGAAATCGCTGATGCAATCAATCAAGCTTTCGGCAGCTATGATAAATTTAAAGCGGAGTTTGCTAAAGCTGCTGCTGGTCGTTTTGGATCAGGCTGGGCCTGGCTCGTTGTCGACAATGGCAAGCTGGCAATCACAAGCACACCAAATCAGGACAGCCCATTAATGGAAGGCAAAAAGCCGGTTTTAGGTCTCGATGTTTGGGAGCATGCCTATTATCTGAAGTATCAAAACAAGCGTCCTGATTATGTGGCTGCTTTCTTTAATGTCATCAACTGGGATGAGGTTAACAGCCTTTACCGTGCGGCAAAAGCATAAATGCCATCGGAACGGAAAAAAAGCAAACGGTAGCAGGTAAATACAACTGCTGAATAACCGCTGTGCACGATAGGAACAACACAAAACGGCCTTTTTAAGCTTTACGGAGCTTGGAAAGGTTGTTTTGTGTTAAGGTTGTGAAAACGCACTTAGATGCTTCTGTGATCCTTTTGCAAAAATCCCAATCTCCTTGTGAAAGAAAAATCAACGTCATTGGAGGAATAACCGTGGAGCAGAATTCTTTCATCACTGAGCCGTTATATCCCAATGTGAGCAGCTTTGCCTGGGAAGAACAGCTGTTTAATACACGCTACTTAAGAAGGTTAAAGCATCTCGCTCACTTTTGTGCCGGGTCGTTAATTACGCCCGTTGTCCATTCCAGATTTGAACATACTGTTGGCGTTTGGAAGCTGGCTGCTTACTACTTTCCAAATGATAAACTCGTAAGAGCGGCAGCAATATTACATGACATCGGGCATTTACCGTTCTCCCACGCGGTTGAAAAAACGTTGGGATACAATCACCATCAATTGACGGAAAAATATATTAATAGAGGAAGGTCAAAAAGTGCGGGAAACAGCGCCTGCGAATCTCATCGTTGCGTCGTCTCTGTGCTGCTCACGTACGTCCCGTGTACGCTGCGCTGCTCGAGCCTGCCGCGCCTCGATCTTCTTGCCGCTGTTATGTCCTCCTTTTTGGAACACACAATAATAGTTCTGAAATTGAAAGCATTCTAAGTGGAATTGGTCTTACTTCCGGGGAGATTGTCACGTTTTTGAACGGTCAAAATCAGTTAACCGGTACAGAAGAGGTGACTGGCTTAGACCATTTGGACAGCTTTTTTCGCGACACCTATATGAATGGCAATATAGAAAGATTGCCGAAAGATCTGCTTTGCACTATTTACTGCAGTGAAGAGGGGATAGCAACTGATTATGAGACAGGCTGCTACTTACTAAAGCTTATTTATGAAGATCATCAACTGTTTTTATCCCCTCCATTACTTGCCGCAGATCGAATTTTGGCTGAGGCAATAAGCAGGCATTTCGGTGATGATAATCATCTGGATCTGACTTTTTTAACTGATTACGAATTATTAAGTATTTTGGGAAAATCCAATAAGAAGCAAGTGGTGGCATTGGTAGAATTGTTAACGCAACCCCCGGAGCAAATTCATGTAAGTTCAACCATTTCCGGCGATGGAATCCTTTTAGGAGCAAGAAAAATTTACAACAAAACTCCTCTATATTGTGGGCAACCTTTCAGCAGAATGCTGGATGGGCAAACGATGTTAGCAAAATTAAAGGGATTGGAAAAAAATTATGAATTAATATTAACCATAAGTTAAGGAATCACGATAGACGGAAAGAATCGATAAAACGACGGGAAAAATCGTTAAATTGACGGAATCCCTGTTCAAAACGGCGGGAAAATGGTCGCCTTCGAAGGAATTGCTGGTTTGGGACGAATGCTTAGCCATTTAAAACTTAATGCAAAACCGGCAATGGTCATCTCCGTCGGACTTGCAGCTTGTTCTGCTGATATGCTCCGCCTTCAGTACGTTCTTCAGCAGCTGTGTTTCACAGTTGCAAGCAATTTGAAAATCCTTGGCAATTGCTAAAATTGGGCAGTTATGCTCAACCAGCTCAAATGTATCATCAGCTATCTGCCTCGCTGTCGCCATATAGCCCTTCTCATTTTGGATCGTTACAATTTCTGTTATTTTTCCGGCAGCCGATTTTTTGGCCGAAGTACGGGTTGAATATTCCTTCGTCAGCCGCTGTTCCCGCTTTTTGAACAAAGCATGTACCGATTCTTCTCCATGTAAATCATTGATATCATGCAAAAATTCAACCGTTATCCCTTCGTAATTTTTTGGGAACAACCGCTCTCCTTTTTCCGTTAAAGAATAGATTTGCAGCGGCCGACCCATCGGCTGCTTGATTTCCTTTGCATAAACGAGCGCGTCTTTTTCGAGTATGCTGAGATGCTTTCTTACAGCCATGTGAGTGATGTTTAAGCGACCGGTCAGCTCTTTCACCGTCATTTTCACTTCTATTTTTAGCAATTCAAGAATTCTGTCCTTCGTCGTTGCAGTTGTTTTTTCCGCCATGGAACCTCTGTCCTTCCTGCCTTTGAAGTTAACGCTTCATCGATATATAGAATAAAAGGGTGTAAAAATAAATTTTGCCCTACTACAATTTTTTTGCGCTAGGGTTATTGTTATTATACTATAAAGTATAAAAAAGTAAAGGGACATGACTAGGAATACAGAATAAGAGTGGAAAAACTTACATCTGCCTTTTCCTAACGAAAACATTTATGATAATACAAGAGAACAAAGAGGAGACTGTTCAAGCAATTAGTGGTAGATCGATATGAAGGAACTATTTAATTTTTGTGAGTATAGACCGATAATAGATGAAGAGGGGTTATTGTTTTTAGGGAAAAAGACCTATATAATTTGAGTTGTTTTGCTGTTTCCCGCAGTTTTTGAACTTCCTCTTAAAGTGTTTGTTGCCTTATTTACAAGAATAAATTTAGAAAGCGTTTGATTTGTTATTAACTTTTATCAAATATGTTGATGCCATATTTGGGAAAAAATGAGGGGGCAATTGAAGATGAAGTTTGTTTCAAAGCTAAAAGTAAGCACAAAAATGAATATACTTGTAATGGCAATTTTTGTTATCTTTGCTGTTGCGCTAGCTGTCATTTTTCAGCTGCAAGTAAGCAGTGCTTTGCAGGATGCCGGGGTCGCAGGCGGAACAATGACCTCGATCATGCTGACGTTTTACATCACTGTAGGTGTTTTTCTTGTTGCGGCGTTTGTCCTTGTCACGCTGTTTATGAAAAAGATGTCGAAAAGGCTGAACAATTTAAAGCTTGTGCTTGACAAGGCGGGGCAAGGAGATTTTACCGTCACCGTCAATGACAACAGCGGCGATGAAATCGGCGCTCTGGCCGAAAGCACCAATCTGATGAAAAACTGTTTCCGCGGGCTGATCCTGTCGATGGTCGAAGTGTCCGAACAGGTGGCTGCGTCCGCGCAACAACTAACGGCCAGCGCTGAAGAAACAAGCCAGGCAACAGAAACCATCTCTGAAACGATTTCAGGTATCGCGTCTGCTGCTGAGCAACAGAAGCATGCTTCCCAGGACAACAATCAGTCGGTCACCGAAGTCACGGCAGGTGTGGAACAAATTGCCGGCAATATGATGGCGGTTAGTGACTCCGTTTCACAAATGTCAGAGAAAGCGGAGCAAGGAAACACCGTCATCAAAAAAGCAATTGAGCAAATGCAGATGATTCATAAAAACACGAATGAAACGGCAGAGGTTGTTGAAAACCTCGGCGAAAAATCAGAAAAAATTAACAATATTCTTTCCTTAATTACCGATGTTGCAGAACAAACGAATCTGCTTGCGCTGAATGCGGCAATTGAAGCTGCAAGAGCTGGAGAACACGGAAAAGGGTTTGCCGTTGTAGCTGATGAAGTTCGAAAGCTGGCGGAACAATCCGGTGAATCGGCCAATAAAATCGGCGAGTTGATTCTTGATATTGACAATGAGATCAAGCAATCCGTGGCTTCTATGGGAGAAGGGCGGGTTTCTGTCGGCAGGGGTATCGAACTTGTGGATGAGGCGGGAGATACTTTTGCAAGCATCTCATCGGCCATCGGCAGCGTGGATACGCAAGTACAGGAAGTTTCCGCTGCGGTACAGCAAATATCAGCAACGGCGGAAGTGATGGCTTCTTCCATTAGAGAATCGGGCAAAGCCGCTGAAATGTCGGCAGCAAGTATGCAGGATACTTCTTCTTCCGTGGAAGAGCAAAACGCTTCCATGCAGGAAATTACTTCTTCTGCGGAAACACTCAGTAAGATGGCGGAAGAATTACAGCAAATTATTAAGTCCTTCCAAGTATAACTTTCGTTTGCGGCGGGAAATGCAAATCCGCGGATGCATCGACTTGTCATTCTAAAGGGTTTCTTACAAAGAGGTTTTGCCTTTTTGAGAAGCCCTTTTTATGTTGAACAACAATGTTGAAGAAAAGATCCTTAAATAAACTATGATAGCATTGAGTCATCGTGCATTTTTACAGACATATCAATAACAATTAGTTATCCATTTCAATAAGAAACGAGTATTTTTTATTATGGCCGAAATCAATTACCATTTGAAGTGGGGCCGCGATCTCATGGGGGTGCCGCATACAGGAAAAAGGGGCGATGAGAAGGAACGAATGGCAGGTGGATCGCGTTCCATGTGTGAAATATCATGCTCAGCAGGGGGGAGATAGAATGGGATTTTCTTTTAAAACCATTGACCATGTGCAACTAGCAGCGCCAGAGGGTTCGGAAAGCCGGGCGAAAAATTTCTTTACCGGAGTTTTAGGCCTGGAAGAGCTGGAAAAGCCGCCGGCATTAAGAAAGCGGGGAGGGGTTTGGTTCAGATGTGGCAGCACACAAATTCATATTGGGATTGAGGAGCCGTTTTCACCGGCGAAAAAAGCGCATCCTGCCTTTGAAGTGGAAAATATTATAGATTTAAAAAAACATTTGACGAAAAGCGGGATTACGTACATCGAGGACGATCTTCTTCCTGGCGCCGACAGAATTTATGTTTATGATCCGTTCGGGAACAGAATGGAATTGTTGGAGTGGCGAAAGTCAACCTGATTGGTCAGCTTTCCTTGCTGTAAACGGTTATTTTAATGGGGAGGCGGAGTTCGCTAAAGTATTTGTTTGTTTTTCCTTGATACTGAAATATTGCTGACAACAACAGAAACCACTGTCCTTTTTTGAAAGTGTTGAATAAAAATACATAATGATGTATTATTATGATATTGATGCAGTATGGTTGCTGGATGACAGTGGCTTGTGTTTGCTGATGAAGCGGCTTTTAGAGTCTGTTTAGCAAGCTGGAGGAGCAAAAAAACATGAAGTTGATACTGGAATCAGAGAAGCTGGAAAATTATTTGCATGAATCGAGAGTGGTAAACTACTCGCACGAGAGTATACAGGAAACTGCAGACAGGCTTTTTCCAACGTCGCTCTCAGAAGTGGAAAAAGCAGTGATTGCTTTTGAATTTGTGCGGGATGAGATTTATCATTCATGGGATATTCAAGGGAAGGTTGTCACATGCAAAGCCTCCGATGTCCTTGCTTATAAGCAAGGAATATGTTATGCGAAAGCAAATGCGCTGGCCGCTTTACTCCGTTTGCAAGGGATTCCGACAGGCTTTTGCTATCAGCGGCTGATGTTGTTTGATGTCCCGGAAAAAGGATATTGTATTCATGCATTAAATGCCGTTTTTCTTCGGACAACAAACCGTTGGGTCAGGCTGGATGCCCGTGGCAATAAACTAGGTGTCGACGCCCGATTTTCCTTGAAGGAGGAAAGACTTGCTTTTTCTCCGCAAACAGAAATGGGGGAAATAGATTATCCGTTGGTTTATACGGCCCCGCATCCTCAGACGATAACCGTTTTACAAGAAAATACAGATGCGCTGGAAATGTATCAGCGCGGCTTGCCGGAGCGCTTGCCATAACCGATTATTTATTGTAGTATAAGACATAATCTTTATATGAAGCTGACATTTTGAAAAGCAATGAACAGGACAAGAGCTACTTGTGCCGGTTTCCAGAGAGGGGAGGGCAGCTGAAAACTTCCTAACGCGGAAAAGTAGTTTACCACCTTGGAGCTGTGCCGGGGAACGTTAGTATCCGGTGCCGTCGCTGCTGCGTTAAAGCACTCGAGCCATAAGATTATTTCTTATGGAAAGTTGGGTGGAACCACGGGTATTATGCACTCGTCCCTTGCCGGGGACGGGTGTTTTTTTATTGCTCATGTCGATGACAATCGTTGAGCAGCGATTAAACGACAGGAGCCCTTTCGGTAAAAAAAAATTGTATAAAAAAGATTTGATAAAAAGCAATGAACAGGACAAGAGCTACTTGTGCCGGTTTCCAGAGAGGGGAGGGCAGCTGAAAACTTCCTAACGCGGAAAAGTAGTTTACCACCTTGGAGCTGTGCCGGGGAACATTAGTATCCGGTGCCGTCGCTGCTGCGTTAAAGCATTTGAGCCATAAGGTTTGCTCTTATGGAAAGTTGGGTGGAACCACGGGTATTATGCACTCGTCCCTTGCCGGGGACGGGTGTGTTTTTTATTTTCAGCAGTCACATATAAAAAAGGAAAGGAGCATTTTTGCAGTGAGAGAGAAAATAATAAACATTCAAATGCCGGATGGCCAAAGAAAGGAATACCCGTTTGGCAGTACCGCGGCCGACGTTGCCGAGACTTTCGGGTCTGGGAGAAGCAAACGTGCTGTTGCTGCCAAAGTAAATAATCAGCTCGTTGATTTGCACTGCTGGCTGGAAAACGAGGCGGAGCTTGTCATCTTGTCCCTCGATTCACAGGAAGGGCTGGATATTCTGCGACATACTGCGACCCATGTACTGGCACAGGCCGTCAAGCGCTTGTACGGAAACGTAAAGCTTGGTATCGGATCCGTGATTGATGACGGCTTCTTCTATGATTTAAAATGTGAGCAAAGCATAACGGCCGAGGATTTGCAGAAGATTGAGCAAGAGATGAAAAATATTATCGAAGCTGATTTGCAGATAAAGCGAATCGAAGTTTCTTATGAAGAAGCGGAGATGCTGTTAAAAGAAAATGGAGAGGATTACAAGCTGGATCTCCTTAAGGATTTTTCGCCTGAGGAAACAATTACATTTTATCAGCAAGGCGAATTCATTGACCTTTGCCGCGGACCGCACTTGCCGTCCACCGGATTGATCAAAGCCTTTCAATTGACTCGTGTCTCAGGAGCTTATTGGCGGGGAAACAGGGAAAAGGAAGTTTTACAGCGCGTGTATGGTACGGCATTTTCTGAGAAAAAAGCGTTAAAAGCCCATTTAAACTTTTTGGAAGAAGCGGCGAAACGGGATCATCGTAAACTTGGCAAGCAGCTTGGGCTGTTTATGTTTTCGGAAGAAGCTCCGGGAATGCCATTTTACTTACCGAAGGGGCAAATCATTCGGAATGAACTGGAGAATTTTTCCCGTGAGCTTCAGAATGCTGCCGGATATGATGAGGTTCGTACGCCATATATGATGAACCTGCGGCTGTGGGAGCAGTCGGGCCATTGGGATCACTATCATGAGAACATGTATTTTACCGATGTCGATCAGACGAGGTTCGCATTGAAACCGATGAATTGCCCGGGACACATGCTGATTTTTAAAAACAGCCGCTGCTCGTACCGCGATTTGCCGGTGCGGATCGCAGAATTCGGGCAGGTGCATCGCCATGAGTACAGCGGTGCGTTAAACGGGATGCTGCGGGTCCGAACGTTTTGCCAGGACGATGCCCACATATTCGTTTGCAAAGATCAAATCGAAGAGGAAATCAAGCAGGTATTTGAGCTTGTCGACATTGTATACCGTACATTCGGCTTCGATTATTCCGTGGAGCTTTCCACTCGTCCGGAAAAGTCAATGGGGGATGATCAGCTGTGGGAATTTTCTGAGAGGGCGCTGACAAATGTTCTGGAGGATGTCGGCATCAGCTACCGTATTAACGAAGGGGACGGCGCGTTTTATGGACCGAAGATCGATTTTCACATTAAGGATGCCTTAAAGCGCAGTCATCAATGTGCCACTATCCAGCTTGATTTTCAAATGCCGGAAAAGTTCGATCTAACGTATGTCAACGAGGACAATGAAAAGCTCCGCCCTGTCGTCATTCACCGGGCCATATACGGCTCTATCGACCGATTTTTCGGGATATTAATTGAGCATTTTGCCGGGGGTTTTCCCGTGTGGCTTGCGCCTGTTCAGGTGCAAATCATCCCTGTATCCGCAGTTCATACGAATTATTGCTCACAGGTTCTTGCGGCACTCAAGCAGTTGGGGGTGCGAGCAACGGTCGATGAGCGCCAGGAAAAGCTTGGTTACAAAATAAGAGAAGCGCAAATGCAGAAGATCCCGTATATGCTCGTTCTTGGCGACCGGGAAGTTCGGCATGGGACGGTGAATGTCCGCAAATACGGAGAGAAGAACGCTGAAACGCTCGATTTTGATGTGTTTAAGAAAAAAATCGTGCTGGAAAAAAGCGAGCGGCGTCTGCGACTGTAACTTCGTATCCGTGAGCGGAACCATCGGGGAATGGGGCCGTGTCAAAAGCCAAAACGATAAGCGTCTGTTCAAAAAGGCAATGGTTCCGCACGATGCGACCCACTTCCGCCTAAGTGCTGCCCACGTCCTATGGGCAACGGCGAAATGTCGTCATCCTCCAATTCCGCTTAAGTACCACTCAC
>NZ_FNPI01000001.1 GCF_900107275.1 Evansella caseinilytica
CAATTTCAGGTTTGAAATACTAGCTAAGCTGATACAAATGATAGTCTTATATTCTCTTAGAATATCTAGTGTTCCATAGAAAATAGCGAAGAGCCAAAAATATTTGCTTTTCGTAATTAGTTACCACGCTCAAAATGCGAGCTTGAGAGAGTGAGTCTGGTCGAATTGAACCGTAATCGCGCGACCCGTAATCAAACTGACCAGACTCAAAACGGGAGCATACGAGAGCCAGAGCGAGCCTGAGTCCCGCCAACCCGATTAAATCGCAATCATCACGCGCCCCATAATCTAAACAACCCTCCCCCGAGGTCATCGCCCTTCCCCCACCCCTTGCACCTTAAAAAATTACAGCCTATGCTAAAAAATCACCAGTGAATGCGCTTACACGAAGGCAAAATGCCCCATATACTTAAAGAGCAAGCAAAACAAGAAATGGAAAGGGGCAAGAATATGTTAAAAAAGGGGAAAGCATTATGGTTATTAGCTGCAGCGGTATGTTTGGCGCTGGTACTGGCAGCTTGTTCAGGTGACACAGCCGGGGATGTTGAAGAAACAGATGGGGACACATCGGAAGAAGCCGGGACGAACACCGGTGAAGCAGCAGGAGAAGGCAACCTTGATGTTGGAATAGTGTTGCCGACACGCGACGAGCCTCGCTGGGTGCAAGATGAGCAGCGTTTTAAAGATGCGTTAGCAGACTCCCAATATACGACGGAAATTTTATTCAGCCAAGGGTCTTCCGCGAATGAATTGCAAAACGTAGAGACGTTGATCAGTAAAGGCATCGATGTATTAATTATCAGCCCGCATGACGGCGATGCAGCAGGTGCAGCGGCAGCAGCGGCGGCAGCGGAAGGAATTACGGTAATTTCCTATGACCGCTTAATTACCAACTCCGATGCGGTTGATTATTATGTGACGTTTGACAGTGTAGCCGTTGGCGCGGCCCAAGGGCAATACTTAATTGATAATGTCGAAGGAACAGGTGTACCGCTTTATCTTTATGCCGGTGCGGCATCCGACAACAATGCGTTCTTATTCTTTGAAGGGGCGTGGTCGGTACTGCAGCCGAAAATAGCTGACGGCACTTTTGTGATCGCCAACTCCAGCGAAGCGGAAGCGTTGGCAGATCAAGCAGAGCTGTCCCGTGACGAAATGGGCCGGGTATTAGGGCAAATCACAACAAACTGGGATCCGAACGAAGCGATCAACAAAGCGCAAACACACTTAACAGCGGCAAGTGACGATTTAAAAGGTGATGTGGCGATTCTCGCGCCAAACGACGGTACAGCCCGTTCCATCGCCGATACGTTTGCAACGGACAGTGATATCACAAGCTATGTTGTAACGGGACAAGATGCGGAGATGGCTTCCATTCAGTATATCATTGATGGAAAACAATCGATGACGGTGTTTAAAGACGTACGCCGCTTAGTGGAGGATGCGATGGGGATGGCGATTGCACTCCTTGACGGCAACACTCCTGAAACAACAGGTGCTTATGATAACGGTGCCAAGGAAGTTCAAGCAATGCAATCGGAAGTAATCGTGGTCGACCAGGATAACGTGAAAGCGGAATTGATTGATTCCAGCTACTATGAAGCAAGCGACTTTACCGGCTTGGAATAAACGATTACAAGAAGCGCGATGACGAAACTGGGCTGTGAACAGCAATCATTTTTTTTAAAAAAGGTATAAGGGCAATGGCTCCGCACGCTGCATGTCCGATAGGAAACAACCGCTCCTATCGGGCTTTTGAAAAAAAGCGGCGGCTTCGTTCATTACTTCAGGGGTGTCTCAAAAGGGAAACACACCCTTTTAAGATACCTCTGTTTCGCCCTTTTAACGCATGCGATGAAGGTGGGAGGATAATGGCGGAATATATTCTTGAAATGCATGATATCACAAAACAATTTCCAGGCGTGAAAGCATTGAGTGATGTGAATTTCAAGGTGGAAAAAGGCGAGATTCATTGCTTAATAGGCGAGAACGGTGCAGGAAAGTCGACGTTAATGAAAGTATTAAGCGGAGTTTATCCTTACGGCGAGTATGAAGGGGACATCGTTTATGAAGGGAAAGTGCAGCAATTCAATAAAATCAGTGACAGCGTAGATGCAGGAATCGCCATTATTTACCAGGAATTAGCGTTATTTCCTGACCTGTCCGTCTATGAAAATATTTATATTGGCAATGAAGTGAAAAACGGCGGCGTGATCAACTGGAATCAGACGATTGTCAAAGCAAAGAAAATGTTAAATAAAGTAAATCTAAAAGTGAATCCGGAAGTTTTAATAAAAGATTTAGGAGTGGGAAAACAGCAGTTGGTGGAGATCGCCAAGGCATTGAGTAAAAATGTCAAGCTCCTCATCCTCGATGAGCCAACCGCAGCACTGAACGAGGACGACAGTGAGAATTTGCTGCAGCTGATCAAGGAACTGAAGAAGCAGGGAATTACATGCATCATGATTTCACATAAGCTGAAGGAAGTCGTTGCCATTGCCGATAAAGCAACCGTCTTACGTGATGGGCAAACCATTTGTACTTTGGACGCGAAAAAAGGGGAGATGGAAGAACGCACGATTATTAAGCATATGGTCGGCCGTGAAATAAATGATATTTATCCAAAGCGGCCGGAGAAAAATATCGGCGACAAAGTATTGGAATTGCGCCATTGGTCGGCTTATGATCCGCAGCTTGGCAGATCCGTTGTGAAAAAAGCAGATTTGCATTTGCGAAAAGGAGAAATTATCGGCATTGCCGGATTAATGGGATCCGGCCGGACGGAATTAGCTTTAAGTATTTTCGGCAACCCGAAAAATTATAAATTGTATGGGGAGCTTATTTTAGAAGGAGACCAAAAAAAGTTTAACCACACAGGCGAGGCAATTAAAGCAGGAGTTGCCTATGTGACAGAGGATCGAAAAGGCAACGGACTTTTTCTTATTCAAAATATTACCAATAACGTATCTGCAGCGAAGCTGACAGGAATTGCAAAAAACGGCGTGATCAATGATAACGAAGAAATCAGAGTCGCCGAGCATTATAAAAACTCTCTCCACATTAAAGCGTCTTCCATTGAACAGCTAGTCGGCAAGCTTAGCGGCGGTAATCAACAAAAGGTGTCCCTTGGCAAATGGCTTTTTGTCGGTCCGAAAGTGCTTATCCTGGATGAGCCCACCCGCGGCATTGATGTCGGGGCGAAATTTGAAATATATACGGTAATGAATACGCTTATCGAACAAGGATTAAGTATTATTATGATTTCTTCCGAGCTGGGGGAAGTGTTAGGAATGAGTGATCGTGTCTACGTGATGGCTGACGGCAAAATAAAAGGTGAATTGTCAGCTGACGAGGCGGACCAAGAAAAAATCATGGAGCTTGCTACGCAATAGGAGGTTATGGAGATGAAATTTGTAAATGAAGCAAGTACGTTAATCAAAGATAATATAAGAGATTATGGAATGTATATTGCTTTATTTGTCATTATGCTGACGTTTAATATTTTGACGGATGGATTATTTATGTCTTCCCGAAACATCAGTAATTTATTTGATTCAGCAGGATATATCGCTGTCCTGGCTGTTGGCATGACACTGGTCATTGTTATTCGCCATATTGATTTATCCGTCGGTTATGTAGCAGGTTTTCTTGGTGCGATTGCCGCGATATTACTCATGCATTATGGCATTCCTGTATACGTTGTCATTCCGATGATATTACTGTTCGGGATTGCCATTGGTTCACTCAATGGTTTTCTCATTGCACAGCTCGGTATTCCAGCCTTTGTTGCTTCATTAGCGGGAATGCTGATTTTCCGCGGGGCACTGCTGCAAGTGACCGAGGGAACAGGAACCATTATCATTCAAAATAATACATTTAACGCGTTAGGAAATGGCTTTATTCCCTCGATTGCAAAAGTAAATGATCTCCACCTGTTATCTTTAATCGTCGGCCTTTTAGGGATTGCCATATATATATACAGTGAGATAAAGACGAGGCGCGATAAACAAAAATATAACTTTGACGTCGTTTCACCAAGCATTTTTATGTTAAAACTAGTGTTTGTTTCCGCTATCATCGGGTATGTCACATGGGTATTGGCAGGATACAACGGCTTTTCATGGACGATGATGATTGTATTGGCGGTGGTGATGATCTATCATTTCATTACAACCAAAACAGTGCTTGGCAGACAAATTTATGCCGTGGGCAGCAACCCGGAAGCGGCTCACCTAAGTGGAATAAATGTGAAAAAAGTTACTTATATTGTGATGGCATCGATGTCGATGTTGGCTGCGCTCTCAGGTATTCTTTATACAGCGCGTCTGCAATCAGCGACGACAACAGCCGGTATGCTGTTTGAACTGGATGCAATTGCGGCGGCTTACGTCGGCGGGGTATCTTCAGCAGGCGGTGTCGGTAAAGTCACTGGCGCCATTATTGGCGCGGTTGTCATGGCTTCGTTAACAAACGGGATGAATTTGCTCGGTGTCGGTATTTCGTATCAATATATGATTCGCGGCGGTGTACTGGCTGGTGCAGTTATATTTGATGTGTTAACACGTAAAAAAGGTAAATAGATCACTGCATCAGAGGGATCAACGGTCCCTCTCTTTCTATTAGTGTTTGTTCCAAAAGATCGGTTTTTATCTTTTTGAACAAGCACGAAGCAATGAGTGGAGCCGATGCATTCTTTTAAAGCCGGCTATGAGTGGGGTTCTCGTAGTCGGCGCATCAAGCGGAACCATTGCCTTTTCTATATAATGTTTTTTCAAGGCTGCTTTTCATAACTGCTGGTGCTGTTGGATCGTTTTTTTTCTTAGTTAAAATTTAATCCTTTGAAGTGAAAATAACTAAACCAATATTTTCCTTTCTCAAATAATATGGAACAGTGGTAATATAGATCTACAGTCGATCTTTGTTAGATAAGAGGAAGTTCAAAAAGTCCGGGAAACAGCGCCTGCGAATCTCATCGTTGCGTTGCCTCTGTGCTGCTCACGTACGTTTCTGTGTACGCTACGCTGCTCGAGCCTGCCGCGCCTTGACCTTCTTGTCGCTGTTATGTCCTCCTTTTTGAACACATATTTATCAGAGGAAGTTCAAAAAGTCCGGGAAACAGCGCCTGCGAATCTCATCGTTGCGTTGCCTCTGTGCTGCTCACGTACGTTTCCGTGTACGCTGCGCTGCTCGAGCCTGCCGCGCCTCGACCTTCTTGTCGCTGTGATGTCCTCCTTTTTGAACACGTACTGTAGAGAGGTGTGATGTCAATGCGCAAACTTGTAACCGCTTTACTTGTTATGACATTCTTTATTTTAGCCTATTTTACTTTCACCTCTGCGGAGAGAGTTGTTCGGTCTGATTGGCAGGAACCGTTACCGCTAAGTCAAGTGGATCAGCAGCACCGCCTTGTTTTGATCACGCAGGATATTGATACCCCATTTTGGGATGCTGTCGCAAAAGGAGCGCGGTCACAGGCGGAGCAAGATGGTGCAATTATTGAGATATTAGGAAATTACGGGCATGACGAAGAAGATTTTTTACGAAATCTGGAGCTGGCGATTCACTCGAAAGTAGACGGTATTATTGTGCAGGGACTTGATACTGTTGAGTTTAAGGAATTAACGAAAGTGAAGGCGGCGTTTTACAGCATTCCGATTATTACCATTGCCAATGACGTGCCGATGGAAGAAAGCTTGCGCCGAACCTATGTCGGATCACCTCAGTATGAAGCGGGACAGATGCTTGCCGAACAGCTTGTTAAAGATATGGGAGAATCCGGGGAAATTATATTGTTTTATGATCAAAAGCAACATTATTATCAGGAGCAGCGAAGAGAAGGAATGGAGTCTGTCCTGAAACGCTATCCGGATATCACGGTGATTCCGACAGCAACAACGGATGTCAAAGACGACATCGTAGCGACTACGCAGGAGCTGCTGAATGATTATCCAAACATCGACGGTTTTATCGCGGTGAATGCTAATATTGCCCCGGGAATGATTCAGGAGATCAGTAGAAGGCGGCAGGTTGAATCAGTATATATTTATACTTTCGATGATCATGCAGAGATTTTGCCGTTATTGCGGCAAGGTAAGCTGGATGCGGTGATTGGGCAAGCGCCGGAAGAAATGGGACGATTGAGTGTTCAGTTGATTGTGGAGTGGTTGAATGGGGAAACCGTGCCGCTCGATTTTGACGGCTACTTCACGGATATTACGATTTTGAAAGCGGCGGATGTGCGATGAATACAATTCAAAAGAAGGTATTAACGCTGACAACGGTTGTCGTTTTGATCATGATGACAATCTGGATAGCGTTAACCTATTACAACCGGCAAACCCAAGTGCAATATAACGCGATATTACAGCGATACTTAATATTAAATGAAGTGAACGTGGCCAGCCAGCACTTAATAACGGATTTGAATAATTATTTATCTATGCCGTCATCCACTAATTTAGAAAAAATCAGCCTTGGAAAAGAGAATCTTCGTTCCAGTGAATTGGAAATTTGGCAGCTTGGGCATCAGGAAAATGAATTTGAATTGGTCAATTATATTAACTTAATGGGTAGCTTGATTGAAACCATTGACCGCGCGATCAGCCTGCATACTCAGCAGGATTCGGAGGCTGCTTCGCGTGAATTTAATGATGCCGCGCGGATTGCCAATTACATTTCCGACACAACCTTAGCCCTAGTAGACAAAGAATTGAAGACATATGATGCGTTTTATCGCAGTATTATTGAGCAATCGGCGGAATTGAATCAATTGGGAATCTGGCTGCTTTTATTCTTAACCTTTAGTTTGATCGTTGTCATGTATACATTGTCAAGAAGTATTACCCGGCCGATTAATCAGTTGACAGAAGCGGCTAATGCGTTATCAAGGGGGGAGTTCGATTCGGAGGTCCAAGTTGACTCGAAGGATGAGCTTGCATTTTTAGCCAAGACATTTAACCGGATGCGCTTAAATATCAATAATTTAATTTCTGAGATTCAAATGAAAGCACAATTGGAGAAGGAGCTGCAGGAAAATAAGCTACTGCTTCAAGAAAGTCAATTTCGAAGCCTGCAGAGTCAAATCAATCCGCACTTTCTTTTTAATACGTTAAATACGATTTCGAAAAAAGCATACTTGGAGGGGGCTGCTCAAACGAGTGATTTGCTGGTTAATATCGCCGGATTGCTTCGCTATAATTTAAAACGCCTGAACCGCTCGGTGACATTATATGAGGAAGTAACCGTGTTAAAGCAATATATTGATATCCAGAAAAACCGGTTTACTGACCGCTTTCAGTTTAATGAAGAAATCGACGATACGGCGTTATCTATTCCGATTCCCGCATTAACCTTGCAGCCGATTATAGAAAATGCCGTGATTCACGCCATTGAACCTCAGGAAGACGGCGGGATGATTGCTTTCCGGGTGAAAGATCAGCAGGATATTGTTTTAATAGAAATCGAAGATGATGGTCCGGGGATGTCGGATCAAAAGGCGAAGCAATTACTGGAAGGATTAATTGTACCGAAGGAAGGACACTCGACAGGTATTGGCTTTACGAATGTCATTAAGCGCTTGCGCATTTTTTATGGCCGTGATGACTTAGTCAATATTGAGAGCGAGATTGGCCAAGGGACAAAAATTTCTTTACTGATTCCAAAGCAAAGGGGGATGGCATCAGGTGGTGAAGCTGCTGATTGTTGATGATGAAGAAATTGAGCGCAGGAGCATGGAATTGATCTTGGCAAAAGCTTTTCCTGATTTAGCAATAAGGGAAGCAAAAAATGGAAAAGTCGCCGTGGAGCTTGCCCGATCCTTTAAGCCTGATTTAATCCTAATGGATATTAAGATGCCGGGAATGAACGGACTCGATGCCGTCGAGCAGATCAAGAAAGACGGAAGTACTGCAAAATTTATTATGGTAACCGCATATGACACATTTGACTATGCCAAGCAGGCGATCAAGCTCGGAGCGAAGGATTATATACTAAAACCGAGCAAAGTAAGTGAAATGATAACGACTGTAGGTCATGTCATTGAGCAAATCAATGCGGAAAAGGCGGCGCATGCGGAACAGAGAAAACAGAAGCTGCATTTTCAAAAATCGAAGCGGGTTATTGAGACGGATATGGTAACGCAACTGTTATTTGATCATGTCCACGATGTCCATATTGATATGTTAATGGATATGCTTGATATCAAGTCGATTGGCCAGATGTTTGTGCTTGTCGTGCTGCTACCGGAAGGGCTGGAAAATCAATATCCGGCGATTGTGGATCGCGTGAAGCAGGAAGGGAATGTGTGGGTCGGTGCATTGTACGGTCGGCAATTTCCGGTCATCGTCTTTCGAGATGAAGCGAAAACGTATCGTTCCCAAGCTGGGGCCATCATACGAAATAGCCTGAAGGCGATGGAACGGAATATGGAGCAAGGCTGGTTTGTCGGCATCGGTGATGTGTACGATTCCATCGATGATATTAAAAAGTCTTATCACCAGGCGGTAATTGCGTTGATGGATACGGCGCGGCCAATGAAATATCGCTTTTATGCGGATGTACCGGTCGGTGACAATCAATGTGACCGGCAGCTTGATAAATATCGAACGAAAGCATTTTTTGATCAAGTGAGATTAGGGGAATGGGATAAAATAACGCAGAAGCTGACCATGCTTATTCAGTGCTATGAAAAAGAAGCGGCTCCCTTGCAAAAAGCGCAGCAACGGATTCTGGAAATGGTTTGGATGATCGCGCGTATTTTAGATGAAATGAATGTTCAGATGGAGTGGAAGCATATTGAGCTGCACAGCCGGACGTATCGGCAGTTTGTTGAGGAAATAACTCTCTTTTTAGGCCGCGTAAAAGCGAAATATATCGCGTACTATCATGATTTGGAAGTTGACAGCATGCAACAAGTGAAACAATATATCATTGCTCATTCCAACGAGGATATCTCGCTTGATTTACTGGCGGATCAGGTCGGCTTAAGCCCGATCTACATCAGTAAAATGTTCAAAGAAAAGCTGGGGATTAACTACATTGATTTTTTGACGGAATGCCGGATTGAGAAAGCAAAGGCACTCTTGGCCGATCCGGAAAAAAGTATTAAAGAAATTACATTCGATAGTGGGTATCACGATCCAAATTATTTTAGTAAAGTGTTTAAAAGACTAACAGGTGTTTCACCGAAGGCATATCGGGAAAAAATTCTTGGGACACAGCATGCTTCTCACTAAAGTATTTGTTCAACAAGATCGCTTTTTATCTTGTTGAACAAATACGAAGCAATGAGTGAAGCCGATGTATATTTTCAAATGCCCGATAAGAGTGGTTTTTTCCTATGGGCGCGCATCGAGCGAAGCCATTGCTTTTATTGCATCCGTTCTTAAAATGTTTTTTCGAAAAGATCGCTTTTTATCTTGTTGAACTTGAACACGCTCTTAAAGCAAAAAATGGAGGAACCTATGGGATGGAGCGAAAAAATTGCTATTTTATCAGTTTTATATTGCTTATCGTTGTGTGGCTGGCCGGATGTGACAGCTATGCAGAGCCGAGCGAGCTTCCTTCAGTACCGTCAGCCGCCGAACAGGACCATACGTTAGAGGAGGATGTGACAGTAATCCGGACGCTGAAAATCGGCTTGTCGATGGATACCTTAGTTGAAGAACGCTGGGAAAAGGACCGTGATATGTTTAAAGAGGCTGTAGAGGCGCTGGGAGCTGAAGTGGAGGTCAAGGCGGCGAACGGCAATGACGCCTTGCAAATTGCCCAGGCGGAAACATTGATCAGTCAAGGGGTGGATTTGCTCGTGCTCGTGCCTCATAATGCGGAAGCGGCAGCTACCATTGTCGGCAAAGCGCAAATGGCTGGCATACCTGTTATTTCCTATGATCGCCTTGTGAAAAATGCCAATATTGATTTATACATTTCCTTTGATAATGAGAAGGTAGGGGAACTGCAGGCAGAAGCGATTACCGCGCTCGTGCCTGAGGGGAAATATGTCTATATTGGCGGGGCATCCACAGATAATAACGCTCATTTATTAAAGGAAGGGGTATACAACGTACTTCAGCCTTTTATTGAAAGGGGCGATATTACGGTTGTTTATGATCAATGGACAGAAGCGTGGATGCCGGCTAATGCAAAGCAGAATATGCAGGCGGCCCTGATAGCGAATGATAATGATATTGATGCAGTGATTGCTGCCAATGATGCAACTGCCGGAGGGGTAATTGAAGCATTGGCGGAGCAGGGGCTGGCGGGAAAAGTACCGGTTGCCGGTCAAGACGCGGAATTGGCCGGACTTCAACACATTGTCAATGGCGAACAAGCAATGACCGTATATAAATCGATTAAATCACTGACAGAGCAGGCCGCGGAAATTGCTGTTAGAATGGCGAGTGGAGAAGTAATTGAGACCGATACGACGATTAATAATGGCAAGAAGGATGTCCCGACGGTCTTTTTAACCCCTGTCGCTGTTGACAAGACCAATATTGAGGAAACGATCATTGCAGACGGCTTTCACCGTGCGGAAGATATTTATCATGGGTTGCCGAATAAATGATAAGTGATAGTGTGTGTTCAAAAAGGCAATGGGGCCGCTCGATGTGCCGCAAATTCGCCTAAGAACCGTTCATGTCCTGCGTCTGCGGTTACTCGATGCAAATTGACTCGATGAAGCACATTGAGATTGCATTTGTGAGCAACGGCGGAATGTCGTCATCCTGACTCCAGAAAACCACTCCTAGCCGGTTTGAAAAGAATGCATCGTGTTTGTTCAAAAAGATAAAAAACGATCTTTTTGAACAAACACGAATACTTAGACTTCAATCATATAAGACTTGGTCCCTTCGTTTAAACTTACCGTCTTATAACCTACGATTTCAAGCGTAGACTCTCCCTCTACACCGGAAAGCTCGATATGAAACTGATTAGCCTGACGTTTTACAGAGATACTGCCAACTTCTTCACCGTGGTGGTTATATAGTGTGCGCATTGCGCTACCCCCATCTGCCATCTCATAGACTTTGAAGCTAACATCCCGGTTGTAGCTATATACAGGGCTTTCCTTATGAAAGCCGATTGGCAGCACTGTGTTGTTTTTTACAAACAACGGCAGACTAAAGTAATCGTATTGTTTCTTAATCCATGTTCCCCCTTCGATAACTTCCCTTGTCAACAAGTGTGTCCATTTACCTTTTGGAAGATAGAAAGATCCCATGCCTTCCTCATTAAAAATTGGTGCCACTAGAATGGAATCCCCCAGCATATATTGTCTGTCTAACGTCTCACACAGCGGATCATCCGGGAATTCCAGCACCATCGAACGCATCACCGGAACACCTGTCTTGCTGTTTTCAACAGCTTGCCCATACAGATATGGCATTAAGTTGTTTTTCAATTTGCTAAAATGACGCGCAACGTCAACAGCTTCCTCATCAAAATGCCACGGTACACGATAGGAAGAGCTTCCGTGGAAGCGACTGTGGCTTGATAATAATCCAAAAGCGGTCCAACGTTTGAATACATCTGGTGTTGCGGTATTTTCAAAACCGCCAATATCATGACTCCAGTAACCAAAACCACACGTAGTTAAAGATAAGCCGCCACGAAGACTTTCCGCCATCGCGTCATAGGTGGAATCACAGTCCCCGCCCCAGTGAACAGGGAATTTCTGTCCGCCCGTTGTGGCCGAACGCGCAAAGACAACGGCTTCTTCTTTCCCTTTTTCTTCTTTTAAAAGATCGAATACGACTTCATTGTATTTATACGAATAATAGTTGTGCATCTTCTGTGGATCTGATCCGTCATAATAAACAACATCTGTCGGAATACGTTCACCGAAGTCGGTTTTAAAGGAATCGACTCCCATATCCAATAAAGCCTTTAATTTCTTTTGGAACCATTTGCAGGCCTCAGGGTTAGTGAAATCGACAATTCCCATGCCTGCTTGCCATAGATCCCATTGCCATACAGCCCCATTTGGCTTTTTAATTAAATATCCTTTTTCCTTTCCTTCAGCAAAAAGTGGCGATTTCTGCGCGATATACGGATTGATCCACACACAAATCTTTAGGCCTTTTTCTTTCAGGCGCGTTAACATCCCTTCAGGATCCGGGAAATGACGACGATCCCAGATAAAATTGCTCCATTCAAATTCCTTCATCCAGAAACAATCAAAATGGAAGACGCTTAATGGAATGCCACGCTCTGCCATGCCGTCAACAAAGTGGTTGACTGTTTCTTCGTTGTAATCTGTTGTGAATGAAGTCGATAACCATAAGCCAAATGACCATGCAGGCGGCAGAGCAGGCTTCCCTGTTAAGGCAGTATAACGACTCACTACCTCCTTCGGTGTCGGTCCATTGATGAAGTAATAATCTAAATATTCCCCTTCCACACTGAATTGGGAGCGGGATACAGTTTCGGAACCTAATTCAAAACTTACTTTCTCTGGATGATTTACAAAAATACCATATCCTTTACTGCTTAAGTAAAACGGAATATTTTTATAAGACTGTTCAGAGCTTGTGCCGCCGTCTTTATTCCAAATATCAACGGTTTGTCCATTTTTGACAAAAGGTGTGAAACGCTCTCCCAAACCATAGAGGTGTTCTCCTACACCAAGGCGTAATTGCCCTCTCATATAGGCGGTATCTTCGGGGCCCTCAATCCAAGCGAACCCTTTCCCATCAGCATCGGTTAAACGACCACGCTCATTTTCAAAAACCAATAAAAAATCCTGCTTTGAAATCGATAGTGTTAAAGTCCCGCTTCGCAATGTCAGCTTCCCTTCATGCTCTGTCACTTCCACTTGGTTTGCTTGATTGGCTACATTAAATTGTGGATACGTTGCTTCACCGCCTTGAAAATGCCATGTTTGGATCCGAAGCACCTCCTCGAGCGGAGAAGAAATGTTAATCGTTAATAATGGTCCATCCAGTGTATCGCCGCGATGATTGAGATATTTACATGGTGCATACAAGGTTACGGAACCATCAGCTTCCTCTACTTCATGGATGAGTCGTGGGAAATGTATTTGATAGCCTTCTCGAACTAACCAATTGCCATTTGTAAATTTCATCTTCTCTCAAATCTCCTTATCTCTCTATTATTTGACTGCTCCATCTGAGATGCCGTTGATAATATATTTTTGCAGGAACACATAAAGTATGATGATGGGGATAATCGCTATTACCAATGCTGCTAGTGCCAAGTGCCACTGTGTAGAATATTCACCAAAGAAATAGAACGTCTTTAATGGAATCGTGTACATGCCTTCCTTATTGATGACTAAGGAAGGTAATAGATAATCGTTCCAGAACCAGATCGCGTTTAAAACAATGACCGTTACGGTTGTCGGCTTTAACATTGGCAGAATGATATACCAATAGACTTGCAGGCGATTGCAACCGTCGATGATCGCCGCTTCATCCAGAGCCCTTGGGATCCCCTTCATCGCCCCTACATATAGAAATACCGCCAAACTTGATCCCAATCCTAAATACATGATCGATAGTCCTGTTCGATTGAGCATATCCATTGCTCCAAACAAGGAAACTAAAGGAATCATAATCGATTGGAATGGAATCAGCATGCAAACCGCAAACAAAAAGTAGATACCTGAGCTCGTTTTACCCGGATTTCTGGATAGTGCATAGCCGGCCATGGAGGTAAAAATGACAATAATCAAAATGCTACCTGCCGTTACCAGAAAAGAGTTGAGAAAGCTATGGATAAAATCCAACTCGATAAAAGCAGTCGAATAATTTTCCATTGTTGGTATCTTCGGCAAACCCAAGGTACTGTTAAAAATATCTGCCTTTGTTTTAAAAGAGTTGGTAACTACTAAATAGAAAGGATATATCCATATGAGGGAGACAAGGAAACCAATCAGGACCATACTATATTTGTGTAGACGTAATTTGTTCTTCATAGTTCTGTCTCCCTCCTTCTAGTAAAGTAAAGCTGTATAACGGAAATGAACGTAATAATAATGAGGAATATGATTGCCTTTGCTTGTGCATATCCCATTTCTTGAACCTTAAAAGCTGTATTATAAATATTCATGGTCACCATTTCCGTTGAGCCAAAGGGACCGCCAGCTGTTAAGGCCATGTTCTGATCATATACTTTAAAAGCATTGGATAATGTTAAAAATAAACTGACGGTGAAGGCTGGTGCGATCAGCGGGAATTTCACCTTCCAAAAACTTTGCCAGCTATTAGCGCCGTCTATTGTTGCTGCTTCCATTAGCTCTTGAGGGACATTATTGAGGAACGATATATAGATAACCATAATATAACCGCTCATTTGCCATACAAAGAGAATAACCAGTCCCCAGAAGCCCGTTTCTGTATTGGATAACCAGCCGCGAAAAATCTCAAGCCCAGTCCAGTCTGCTATTCCGGTAAATGCCTTGAGAAAAATAAACTGCCAAATAAATCCTAAAATAATTCCGCCGATTAAATTTGGCATAAAGTAAACTGTCCGAAACACTGTGCTGATTTTCCCTAATTTCTGCGTTACTAACAACGCCAATGACAGGCCGATCACATTAATTCCAATGACAGAGGCAATCGAGAAACCAGCAGTAAACCATAAGCTGTAAACAAATTGATCGTCGGTAAATAGTCGCTTATAATTATCTAACCCAACAAATTCATTCACATGAAATCCATCATATTGCGTAAACGAGAAGTAAATCCCTTGGACAAAAGGTATGATTAACACGAGCAATAAAGCTAGCAATGCCGGCAACAAAAATAACCAATACGTGCGCTTGGTAAAATTCACTTGCTTCACATCCTTTACAAAAGGGATGGAGTGGAGTCATTTCAGCGATCAACTCCACTCTCCCCATGTTTTAGCGCATCTCTTTGAATTTCTCGCTTGCTGCCTCTTCAAATTCTTCCCACGTTATTCGTTCTCCTAAATATTTCTGGAATTCAGGGAATAAAGCTGTTGAGAAAAAACCGTCAGGATATTGGTTATGAGCCCATATTCTACCTTTTCCATCTAGCAACATTTCATAGACTTCCTTAGATACCGGATCTGTGATGGCATCTGCATCATAACCTTCATGCGCAGGAACATATTGAAAATCAGTCACAATTCGTTCCTTTCCTTTTTCAGAAGTGTACATCCAATCAATGAATTTCTTGGACTCTTCCACCACTTCGTCATCTTTTTCTTTATTAATCCCCCAGAACCACGATGGTCCCGCGCTAATGTAGCCTTCATCATCAGAGTCTGTGAATAAAGGTAAAATACCGAGTTTTTCCTGAGTAAAGGTTTCATCGATACTATTTAATGATGGGACGATCCAGTTGCCTTGATGAATCATCGCTGCCCGATCATTGGCAAACAATTCTTCTACTGACGTGCTATAGTCTAACGATAGAATTGGCTGATAATTATATTGATTCATTAAATCAGTATACGCTTTCATTCGATCGCCATACTCAAAAGTTAATTCGGCAGCCTCATAGGCAACATTCACATCATTATCGAATTCTGGTGCTGTAAAGTGGTTAGAGAATTGACTAACTACCCAATCCTCCATCGCGCTAAAAGCGAAAACAGCGTCAATACCCAATTGTTCCTTTTGGGAGTCAATGGTTTCTACCGCTTCAACGAATGTATCATAGCTATCAATGCTGTCAGGATCGACTCCCGCTCTTTCAAAAATATCTTTATTCATCATCCAGCCAAATCCTTCGATATTTAAAGGAATGCCGTATGGAGTTCCAGCCAGCGTAGCACCTTGTAATGTACCGTCAATAGCCGCTTTCGCACTTGCCATATCAGATACGTCCAGTAAGTATTTACTGTATTTTTCCACATCCGATAGACCGCCTAATAAGAAAATAGCAGGTTCATCTCTTGATGAAAATTTGGCCTGTAATGCAGAAGAAGCATCCTGTCCCCCGCCGACAGTTGTGACATTAATCTTGACATGTTCATTCTCGCTTTCGTATTCTTCAATAAGCGAATGTAACTGATTTGCTGTTTCCACCTTAATATTAAATAATTCAATCGTTACTTCACCCCGTCCCTGCTGATTATCAGACGAACCATCATTAGCAGCATCTGAACAAGCAGCTACTACCGCCATCGTAATTACTGCAATGAAACCGATTGCTAATTTTTTGATAAGCATGATTCTCCTCCTCAAGATATCTGTCTTTTGGTAACCCTTTCATTTCGATGAAAAAAAATAAATTCACGCCGCTTTTTCGTGATGTACGTACATCATCACGGTGAAAAAAATAATATATGTCGCGGAATAGTATGTAATGACACGATGATGTACGTACATCATTTTGAGTAAAAGTAAGTTCCTTTTACTGATTATATCATAACGAATGACGTGATGTACGTCAATCATTTGTTGTGTGTTTAAGAAAATATTTAGCATTCGCTCTCGTAACTATTTCTAATTTTACAATGTGATCATCCAGCTCCGACACATTTTCATCGAGAAAATAATTAGTCAATTTTTTTAAAGTGATAGCAGCTTGTGCCATTGGATCCTGACAAATGGTTGCGGTGATCACGCCTTTGTTTAACGCATGATAAATCGTTTGGTTAATATCATGCCCAATAATAATATGTGTTCTTGTTGAGAAAAACCAATATTTTTGCAATTCATCGAGAATACCTCCAGCAACATATACTGCTTCGGATTGATTAAACAGCTCTTTATGGTTATGTAATAATTCGCCAATTTGTTCTTTTTCTATATAGGCACTTTTGTCATATTTAATAATATGAACCTTATTTTCGATATTTTTTTCTTTAAAAAACTGAATAAACCCTTTTTCTTTCTGCTGCATTTGATAGGTATTTTCCCGTTCTCTGATTAATACCATATTAGAAACATCCTTTTGAAACAAATAAATTAATTCTCCAGCAAGATATCCGGCATCGTAGTAATCACTCCCTACATAAGCAATACGTTGACTGTCAGGAACATCCGTGTTGATCGTAAATACCGGAATATTTTTGTCCATGGCCTTGTTTATCACCTCTTCGGTAGGTTTAGCATCATGCGGCGCGATAACAATTGCCTGATAGTTACCTTGATCAATAAGTTTATCCATATACTCCAGCTCGTCGTTTTGCGGAATCGTATGGACTCGATGCACATCTGTCTGAAACCCAAAATCTGCATATAAGGAAGCAGCCTCTTTAATTTCCATCTCTAATTCATTCCAAAAATAATCCGGAAAAACAGGTAAAATAAAGGCAATGTTTACAATTTTTTGGGTAGATAAAAACTTTGCAGCTCGATTCGGCTGGTAGCCTAATTCTTTCGCTTTTTGTTTCACTTTATGAATTGTTTTTTCACTGACTCCTTTGCGATGATTCAGCACCCGATCTACCGTGGCTGTTGAGATCCCTAACTCTTCTGCTATCATCTTCGCGGTCACTTTCATACAGTTTCCTCCAAAATATATAATCTTATCGTACTTTATTATTTCACACTTTTTGCTGCTAATGTCAAACGTTTTAATGCTTCTTATAAATACCAGCCTGTCGTTTATTCGCCTTTATTGCAGCAAGTGAAGTAAACAAAACATCAGAAAAGTTGTTGGTGTGAGACCATTGAAGACGGAAAAAATAATGATGAAACCAACATCTGTGTGGTATGTTGTTAAGTATACAGTCTTTTATAGATTTAACCACACACTATTACAAGAAGAGCAAACTGGAGGTCATCATGAATATTGAAAAGATAAAATATTTTATTGATCTCGTTGAGTGTCGAAATTTCACAGAAACAGCAAAGAAAAATTTTGTGTCACAAACGACGATCAGCCAGCAAATAGCCTCCCTGGAAAAAGAGTTTGACGTGAAGCTGATTAACAGAAAACAAATTCCTATTGAGCCCACAAAAGCCGGTTGGCTTTTTTATGGAGAGGCACTCGTCCTCTGGAAGCAATACAATCATATGAAGACGAAAATGGCCAGCTTTCAACGGGAGCACTGTCAATTTCTGAGTATCGAATATTCAGCGTTAACCGATATTCAACAGCTGTTAAGATTTATTCCTGCGTTTAAAGAAGCAAACCGAAACATTCATCTGGAATTATCGAAAGTATTGTTAAAAAATATCTCGGAGTTCCTGCAGAGAGGGTTATATGATGTGGCGATCGCCGTTGATTCGGAGTTTAAAGACAAGGATGGTATTCGGACACATCCTTTATATAAGGGAAGGTATTGTGCCGTTGTCAGTTACCAGCACCCACTGTTTCATCATGATGCGATTACAAAAGAGGAGCTCTATCAATATCCGCTTATCATGCTTAACTCCACGGCGATTGGAAGCTCTTACTATTTAATGATTCAAAACGCCATCGAGGACGGCTATGAACCGAATATTCTTCGCGCGGTAGACGATGTGGAAACAGAGTTATTTCATATTATCACGGAGAATTTGATCGGCTTTTTTCCGGAAAACTATCATCTGGCTTATCCGCACGATGAAGTCCGGTTAATTCCATTGGTGGATTCCCACCATACATTTAAAGTTGAAATAGGGTATTTAGCGGATAATGCGAACCCGGCCTTGCAGCCTTTTGTTAACCAGCTTCTCGATTGGTTTTCTCAATAGGTCATCCGGTTTTTGTATTAGAATTTGCTCAATATTTCACATATTATAAAGGTGTAAATCATTATAGTGAGGAGTGTTAACGATGGGGAAATTACTACTGACAGGTATTGATGGGAATCTAGGAAAGCAAGCCGCTGACTATTTGTTGGCATTAGCAGGCAGTGATCAAGTTATTTTTTGCGGCTATCATCCTGAAGCGTTAAGACCGTATGCCGAGCAAGGGATCGAAACGCATGTAACTGATTTTAATACATCCGAAGGTCTGGCAGACGCTTTTGCCGGCGCCGACAAGCTTGCGCTAATTTCCATGCCTTTTGTGGGGGCGAAACGTCAACGTGCCCATCGAAACGTAGTAGATGCCGCAAAAGAAGCTGGTGTCCAACAGATTATCTATACATCACTAGTCAATGCCGCGGATGAAACGAATCCAAGTGTGGAAAAAATCGATCATCATTACACGGAGGAATACATCAAAAGTGTTGGATTAGATTATATTTTCCTGCGCAACTCGCAGTATGCTGAAGCGATGATTACGAATTACTTCACTTTTGTGAAAAGCGACAGCGTGTTGAAAAATAGCCAAGGGGATGGAAAAATGGCTTATATTTCACGGAAAGATTGCGCCAAAGCTGTTGCTTACTCCCTCGCGTCAACGGAGTATCACAACGCTGTTTTAAATATAAATGGTCCGGAGTTAATGACGATATCTGATTTTGTAGCAATCGGGAATAACGTAACAGGGAACAACGTCGGTTATCAGGAAATTACCGATGAAGAAAACTATGCGATTTTTGATGCAATGGGAGTACCTCGAACGACAGACGGGGAATTTAAAGAAGGCTCAGAGGCTCCATTTTCCTCAGAAGGCATGGTGACTTTTGCTCAAGCGATTCGGTTAGGAAAAATGGATGTATTTACAGATGACTTCCAAAAGCTTACAGGACAAGAGCCTATAACAGTGGAATACATGTTTACGCATGCTGACGACTTTCAGGTTGGTGAGCGCCACTCCAAGGATTGATCCTTTATTGGTAAAGAGGGTGTCTCAAAAGGGTGTTTTTTCCCTTTTGAGACACCCCTTTTTAAAGGCGTATTGTTCCCGAACCGTCTGTTTTATTAGGCAAATACATACTTGTGGTTTAGTGAGGGGGGATAGGAAACGACACGGTTGGACAGCGCAAGAAATGACAGGGTATGATATGGACAGATGTAAAATAGAAACAGCTTGTTCAAAAGGAGGCCAAACATGAGGAAGCTGCAATCTGCAGAAGATGTTAAACTGTTAATCGCTGAAGATCATTGGATGATGGATATTTTACATACTGTACAATCGCTTCACTTACCCGATTGGTGGGTATGCGCAGGCTTTGTTCGTTCGAAAATATGGGATGCCCTGCATGGGTTCGAGGAAAGAACGCCGCTGGGCGATATCGATGTTATTTATTTCGATCCGTCCGACACTGAGGAAGCTGTGGAAAAGAGATGGGAAGATCAGCTCCGGGAACGAAGCCCCGGGTTGCCGTGGTCGGTGAAAAATCAAGCGAGAATGCATCGCGTTAACAATGTCGATCCATATGTCTCTTCGGAGGACGGCATCTCCAAATTTCCCGAGACACCGACAGCGTTAGGCGTTAAACTGGATGAACGGCAGCAGTTGGTGTTGACGGCACCATGCGGTATCGAGGATGCCCTCAAGCTGCGGGTAAGGCCGACGCGATTTTTTCACGACAGGAAAGAGCTTGCTGCGGTTTACATGGAAAGAATGGCGAAAAAAGACTGGAAAACAACCTGGCCCGGCCTGACTATTTACGCTTATCATGAGCTTGAGCGCCAGAAGGAGAAAAGCAAATGAGCGATCAGCTTCTGCTTGATTGTGGAAAAAACAAAGTGTTAACAGATACGTTTGGAAAATTATATATTTCCAAAGAAGATAATGTACATGTTGTCGTTCTGGCAAAAAAGGAGGATTCCTTTATTTTTATCAAGCAATACAGAACGCCGGTGCAAGCAACGGTCATTCAATTGCCGGGCGGCGGAGTGAAAAGCGGCGAAAACCTGGAGCAGGCGGCAAGAAGAGAATTATATGAGGAAACCGGTTATGAATGTAAGACTCTGGTCTATCTGGGAAAAATGTTTGCCGCATCATGGCTGTCCAATGAGATCACTCATGTGTATTTCACCGCTGACGTTATGGAGCAGCATAACCAGCAGTTGGAGGTACACGAAAAGATAGAAGTCTTCCAGTTACCGGTGGCGGACTGCTTTCGGCAGCTGAAGGATAATACCATCGATGATGCGGAATTAAGCTATGCCGTTTTACAAGCGGTGATCAGAGGGCTAGTTTCTGTGTAAATCTCCCCGGACAAACTAGGAAAGTATCGTGCAAATCAAAGAGATCATGCCGGCCGATGTTTCCGTAGTCCACGTATCGCATACAAATGTTAACGGACGAAAAATAATCTGACATGATTTTGTGGCAAAACACGAACGATCATCTGATAAAGTTGATTAATGTTCGAATTTCATTTGACTTTTGTTTTTCTCTCTTGTTATGATAGAGGCAGGAAAACTAACAATAACGACCTCATATAATCTTGGGAATTGGCCCAAAAGTTTCTACCTGACGACCGTAAATCGTTGGACTATGAGGGTGACGAACGCAATATGACGGTTCCGTTGGCGGCTGCCGGCATTTTCTCATGTGCCGCGCTTGTTTTTATATGGCCAATTACTGAACCACCAGCATAGTGACGTGTTCGTTTGTCCCCTTACCCGGAATGACAAACGAACACGTTTTTTTAATATTATTTGTCCAATTTTCTGATAACGAGGAGGACAGTCAATGACTGTAAAGGTTGGTATTATCATGGGATCTACTTCCGATTGGGACACGATGAAACACGCGGCAGACACGCTCGATGAATTAAATGTACCTTATGAGAAACGCGTTGTCTCCGCTCACAGAACCCCGGATTACATGTTTCAATATGCGGAAACCGCCGTGGAGCGCGGGCTGGAGGTGATTATTGCCGGTGCCGGGGGAGCGGCTCATCTCCCGGGAATGGTTGCGGCAAAAACAACATTGCCTGTGATCGGGGTACCGGTTCAGTCGAAGGCGCTGAACGGCCTTGATTCTTTACTGTCCATCGTACAAATGCCGGCAGGTGTGCCGGTGGCAACGGTGGCGATCGGGAAAGCCGGTGCGGCGAACGCAGCGCTCCTTGCCGCGCAACAGCTTGCGGTTCACGACACTTCCTTGCGAGACCGGCTGACAGCGCGCAGAGCGAAAAAAGAACAAGAAGTATTGGAAACCGGGGAGTTATTATGACAAAAAAATGGATTCAGCCAGGACAAACAATCGGGATTCTCGGCGGCGGCCAGCTTGGAAGAATGATGGCGCTGTCTGCCCGCGAGATGGGATACGGTGTGGCCGTGCTGGAACCTGCGCCGAATTCCCCATGCGGCCAAGTAGCTGATGTCCAGGTGGAAGCAGGGTATAATGATCTGGAAGGTGCTGCAAGGCTGGCGGAGCTGTGCGATGTACTGACATATGAATTTGAAAACATTCATGCGGACACGGCTGCATTTTTGGAGAAAGAAATGTATTTGCCGCAAGGAAGCAGGCTGTTGACGATTACCCAGGACCGGATGCTTGAGAAAAAAACGATCGCGTCTTTTAACATTCCGGTCGTTCCTTATGCCGAAGTGAGCAGTCGCGACGACTTAACTGCCGCTGTTCACAAGCTTGGCTTGCCGGCAGTGTTAAAAACAACGCGCGGGGGATACGACGGCAAAGGCCAACGAGTCATTCGCCATCAGCGGGAGTTGGATGTCGCATGGCGGGAAATGCAAGGCTACGGTCCGTTTGTTCTTGAGGCATGGCTGGCATTTGACAAAGAAATATCGGTGATCGTTGCCAGGAGCGTCCACGGGGAAACAGCGGTGTTCCCCGTTGCCGAAAATATTCACTGCAATAATATTTTACATCAAACAATCGTACCGGCCCGGATTGATCAGCAGACAGAAGCGGAAGCGATCCGCCTCGCAGTCCGGCTGGCGGAATCACTCCAGCTTGTCGGGACATTGGCGGTGGAAATGTTTGTGGCGTCGGACCGGATTTATGTCAATGAACTGGCTCCACGACCGCATAACTCAGGGCATTACACGATCAACGCCTGTGAAACATCCCAATTCGAACAGCATCTGCGCGCCATTTGCGGCTGGCCGCTTGGCGGTACGGCATTATTAACGCCGGCAGTGATGGTTAACATATTAGGAGAACACCTGCCGAAGGTGCTGACGCATATCCGGGAACTGAAAGGCGCGCACCTGCATCTTTACGGCAAAGCCGAAGCAAAAGCCGGCAGGAAGATGGGGCATGTGACGGTGATTGCCGGCAGCGCAGCGGAAGCGCTGGAGGAAATCGCCGCATCACCAATCTGGAACGAGAGTGAAAGAAATAGGAGGAAACAAGGATGATAGAACGTTATACGCGGCCGGAAATGGGCGCCATTTGGACAGAGGAAAACCGATTTCAAGCCTGGCTGGAAGTGGAAATTCAAGCATGCGAGGCTTGGGCGGAGCTGGGGGAAATCCCGAAGGAAGACGTAAAAGAAATCCGTGAGAATGCCAGCTTCGACGTGGAACGGATCAAAGCAATCGAAGCGGAAACCCGGCACGATGTTGTGGCGTTTACACGAGCTGTATCGGAAACATTGGGAGAAGAACGCAAATGGGTGCATTACGGGCTCACGTCCACCGATGTTGTGGATACGGCGTTATCCTATTTGCTTAAACAGGCCAACGACATTTTAGAAAAAGATCTCACCGCCTTCCTTGATATTTTGAAAGCAAAAGCGAAGGAGCATAAGCTTACGGTGATGATGGGACGGACGCACGGGGTTCATGCGGAGCCGACCACCTTCGGCTTGAAGCTTGCCCTCTGGTATGAGGAAATGAAGCGGAATCTTGACCGTTTCCGCAGCGCGGCAGAAGGGGTGCGCGTCGGCAAGATTTCCGGCGCCGTCGGAACATATGCCAACATTGATCCATTCGTGGAAAAATACGTTTGCGAGGCTTTAGGGCTGAAGCCGTCACCGATTTCCACGCAAACGCTGCAGCGCGACCGCCATGCACATTATGTTGCCGCATTGGCGCTCATCGCCGGCTCGATTGAAAAAATGGCGGTTGAAATTCGCGGTCTGCAAAAAAGTGAAACGCGAGAAGTGGAAGAGTTTTTTGCGAAAGGACAAAAAGGCTCCTCCGCCATGCCGCATAAACGTAATCCGATCGGTTCGGAAAACATGACCGGTCTGGCCCGCGTCATTCGCGGCCATATGCTGACAGCGTACGAAAACATTGCCCTGTGGCATGAACGGGATATTTCCCATTCTTCGGCAGAGCGGATTATTTTGCCGGACGCCACGATTCTTCTGAATTATATGCTGAACCGCTTCGGGAATATCGTGAAAAACTTGACGGTGTTTCCGGAAAACATGAAGCGAAACATGGACAGGACATACGGCTTGATTTATTCCCAGCGCGTATTGCTGACGCTCATTGACAAAGGACTTGTCAGAGAAACAGCTTATGACCTCGTGCAGCCGAAGGCGATGGAGGCCTGGGAAACCGCCACGCCGTTCCGTTCGCTCGTGGAAGCGGATGAGCAAATCATGAAGCATCTGTCAAACGAAGAGCTGGACGACTGCTTTGACTATCAGCACCACTTAAAGCATGTGGAGACGATTTTTGACCGTTTAGGATTAAACGACTAAGTTTTAAGTTTTCACCCGATCACAAAGATTTCAGCAGCAGGAGCAAGCAGCGACCACTTGAGGTGATCACCACGACACATCGGTTGGACGAAAAGATTGCTTGTGATCTTTTCGTACACACACTATAAACAGGAAATGGAGGGGGCACCTTTGGAAAAAGGAGCTTGTCTTTACGAAGGAAAAGCAAAACGGATTTATCAAACGGAGCAGCCGGACGTTTTATGGGTGGAATATAAGGATGATGCCACCGCTTTTAATGGCGAGAAGAAAGCGGTGCTTGAAGGAAAAGGCGTGTTAAATAACGAAATTAGCTCCCTCATTTTTTCACAGCTGAAGGACGCAGGAATCGACAGTCATTTTATTGAAAAGCTTTCAGCTAACGAACAACTTGTGAAAAAAGTAGAGATCATTCCGCTGGAAGTGGTTGTGCGGAATGTTGCCGCCGGCTCCCTCGTGAAGCGGCTAGGCATGGAACGCGGAACCGTTCTGACCTCTCCGATTCTTGAATTCTATTATAAGGACGATGCCTTGGGTGATCCGTTGATCAATGAAGAACATATTCGCGCGCTTACGCTGGCAAGCGTGGAGGAACTGGAGACAATCAAAGCTTCAGCCCTGCAAGTGAATGAACAACTGTTGACATTGTTTAAGGAAATCGGCATTCAGCTGGTAGATTTTAAGTTGGAATACGGGCGCGACCGTACCGGCGCCGTTTTATTGGCGGATGAGATTTCGCCGGATACATGCCGTCTGTGGGATGAAAAAACCGGAACATCCTTCGATAAAGATTTGTTTCGTTTTCAGCTCGGCAGCTTGCAGGAAGGCTATGAAACCATTTTAACTCGACTAGGGGGACGCAAATAATGTACGAGGTCAAAGTATTTGTCACGTTAAAGGAAGCAGTGTTGGACCCGCAAGGCTCCGCGGTAAAAAATTCCCTTCATCACCTTGGTTATGAGGGAGTGGAAGATGTCCGCATCGGCAAGGTGCTGACGCTCAGAATCGACAGCTCCGCGGATAAAGTGGAAGCCGTTGTTCAAGAGATGTGTGAAAAGCTGTTAGCCAATACGGTTATCGAGGACTACCGTTATGAAATAGAGGAGGTTGTGACTTCATGAAGTTCGCCGTGATCGTTTTTCCAGGCTCCAACTGTGATTTGGATATGTATCACGCAGTCAAGGACGAGCTTGGTGCGGAAGCAGAATATGTGTGGCATGAGGAAACGAGCTTGGCGGGCTTTGACGGCGTTCTTCTTCCGGGGGGCTTCTCCTACGGTGACTACCTTCGTACCGGAGCGATCGCCCGCTTTTCCCCGATCATGAACGCCGTTAAACAGGCGGCGGAAGAAGGCAAGCCTGTCCTTGGAGTATGCAACGGATTTCAGATTTTGCTCGAAGCCGGCCTCCTTCCGGGAGCGATGCTCCGCAATGAAAAACTGAAATTTATTTGCGCCCCGGTAAAGCTCGTTGTTGAAAACACGGGAACACCTTTTACGGCAGCATATGATGATGGTCAGGAAATAACGATACCCGTTGCCCATGGAGAAGGAAATTATTTTTGCGACGAGGCCACGCTCAAACAGCTTAAGGACAACAAGCAAATCGTTTTCACCTATAAGAACAATATCAACGGCTCCGTGGCGAACATCGCCGGCATTACCAACAAAGCCGGCAACGTCCTCGGAATGATGCCGCACCCGGAACGGGCCGTGGATCAGCTGTTGGGCTCCAAGGACGGATTAGCACTGTTCCAATCGATTTTAAGCCACTGGAGGGAAAAAAATGCAATTACTTCGTGAACCATCTCCACAACAGATTAAAGACGGACGCATCTATGCCGAAATGGGGTTGACGGACGACGAGTTTGCGCTTATCGAAAACACACTCGGAAGGCTCCCGAACTATACAGAAACTGGGCTGTTCTCCGTCATGTGGTCCGAGCATTGCAGCTACAAAAACTCCAAAGTGCTGTTGAAAAAATTCCCTGTTTCCGGAGAAAAAGTGTTGCAGGGTCCCGGAGAAGGTGCCGGGATCATTGATATCGGGGACGGGCAGGCGGTTGTGTTCAAAATTGAAAGCCATAACCATCCGTCGGCCATCGAACCGTATCAAGGAGCGGCGACGGGTGTCGGCGGAATCATCCGCGATGTCTTTTCCATGGGGGCCCGTCCGGTAGCCCTGCTGAATTCCCTCCGCTTCGGCGAGCTGACAACCCCGAGAGTGAAATACTTGTTCGAGGAAGTTGTGGCCGGAATCGCCGGTTACGGAAACTGCATCGGTATTCCGACTGTCGGCGGGGAAGTGCAATTCGATCCTTGCTACGAAGGAAATCCGCTTGTCAATGCGATGTGCGTCGGGTTGATTGACCATCAAGATATTCAAAAGGGACAGGCAAAAGGCGTCGGCAACTCCGTCATCTATGTCGGTGCCAGCACCGGCCGCGACGGCATCCATGGAGCGACGTTCGCATCGGAGGAATTAAGCGAAGCGTCCGAAGCCAAACGCCCGGCCGTTCAAGTAGGCGATCCGTTTATGGAAAAGCTTCTTCTGGAAGCTTGCTTAGAAGTCATCCAAAGCGATGCCCTTGTCGGCATTCAGGATATGGGAGCCGCAGGATTAACGTCGTCGTCGGCGGAAATGGCGAGCAAAGCCGGCTCGGGAATCGAAATGGACCTCGACAAAGTCCCGCAGCGGGAAAAAGGCATGACGGCATATGAAATGATGCTGTCCGAATCACAAGAGCGGATGCTTCTTGTTGTGCAGACCGGACGCGAGCAGGAAATCATCGATGTATTTGAGCGCTGGGGTCTGGAAGCAACCGTTGTCGGCCGCGTGACGGAAGACAAGAAGCTGCGTCTGCTTCATCAAGGGGAAGTGGTGGCTGATGTCCCAGTTGATGCGTTGGCGGAGGAGGCACCTGTGTATCATAAGCCTTCCACAGAACCCGCCTTGTACCGGGAATTTCAGGCGTTGCCGACGTACCGTCCGGAGATCGGAAATCCCGGCGACGTGCTGAAGCAGTTGTTGCAGCAGCCGACGATTGCCAGCAAAGAGTGGGTTTATAACCAATATGATTATATGGTCCGCACCAACACGGTCGTTTCTCCGGGATCGGATGCAGCGGTATTGCGGATTCGCGGGACGGAAAAAGCACTGGCGATGACAACCGACTGCAATTCCCGCTACCTCTATTTAGACCCATACATCGGAGGGCAGCTGGCGATTGCGGAAGCCGCAAGAAATCTCATCTGTTCCGGCGCGAAGCCGCTTGGCGTGACCGATTGCCTAAACTACGGAAATCCAGAGAAACCGGAAATATTCTGGCAGCTGGAAAAATCGACAGACGGGCTGAGCGAAGCGTGTGAGAAGCTTGAAACGCCTGTTATCGGCGGCAACGTATCCTTATATAATGAAACGAATGGCGAGGCGGTTTACCCTACTCCGGTCATTGGCATGGTCGGCTTGATCGAACACGTTGACCACATCACACGTCAGCAGTTTCAGAACGAAGGGGATGCCGTCTATCTCGTTGGGGAGGCAGGGGATGATTTTGGCGGCAGCGAGCTGCAGAAAATGCTTGAAGGCACCATTTCCGGAAAAGCGCCGGCGCTTGATCTCGATGTGGAAAAGCGTCGGCAGGAGGAAGTGCTGACAGCCATCCAGAACGGTACGGTGGCTTCCGCCCACGATTTAGCCGAAGGAGGCTTTCTCGTTGCGTTAGCGGAATGTACTTTCGGCACACCGTTCGGCGCCGATGTTCGGCTGCCGGGGGAAGCAGCGGTGAAGGAGTTGTTTGCCGAAACGCCGTCCCGCTATTTATTGACCGTGAAGGAAGAAAAACGGGCAGCATTTGAAGCGCTGGTCCCGGAAGCACGTTTTGTCGGCAGCGTGACAAAAGAACCGGTATTGACAGTGAAAGATGAAGCTGGACAACCGGTCGTGCAAGAACAAGTGAAGACACTTGAAGACACATGGAGAGGTGCCGTCGCATGCTTGCTGAAATCAAAGGCTTAAACGAGGAATGTGGTGTATTTGGAATCTGGGGACATAAAGACGCCGCCCATATTACGTATTACGGGCTCCACAGCCTTCAGCACCGCGGGCAGGAAGGCGCCGGCATCGTTGTGACAGACGGCGAGCGGTTAAAAGCCCATCGCGGCGTCGGACTTGTCAATGAAGTATTCAGTGATGGAGAGCTTGATCACCTCGAAGGAAAAGCGGCCATCGGACATGTGCGTTATACGACGGCGGGAGCCAGCGATTTAACGAACGTGCAGCCGCTGCTGTTCAACTCCCAGGCAGGGAGCCTTGCCCTTGCCCATAATGGAAACATAGTCAACGCCAACGCCCTGAAGCATCAGCTGGAGCGGCAGGGAAGTATTTTTCAGACAACGTCGGATACCGAGGTGCTGGCTCATTTGATTAAACGGAGCGGCTTTGAGCAGCAGAAGGATCAGATGAAGCATGCGTTGACAATGGTAAAAGGGGCTTATGCATTCATGATGATGGTGGAGGATAAGCTTATCGCCGCCCTTGATCCAAATGGACTGCGTCCGCTGTCCATCGGCAAGCTCGGAGACGCGTATGTTGTCGTTTCGGAAACATGTGCCCTGGATATCATCGGCGCGGTGTATGAACGGGAAGTCGAGCCGGGGGAAATAGTCATTATCGATGATAACGGGTTGACGAGTGAACGGTTTGCTTACAAAACGGAGCGGTCGATTTGCTCGATGGAATATGTTTATTTTGCGAGACCGGACAGCAATGTGGACGGAATCAATGTTCATCAGGCAAGGAAAAATTTAGGGAAGCAACTGGCCTATGAACATCCGGTGCAAGCCGATGTCGTCACCGGTGTGCCGGATTCCAGTATTTCCGCGGCCATCGGCTATGCCGAGCAAACGGGGATTCCTTACGAGCTCGGCCTGATCAAGAACCGCTATGTCGGCAGAACGTTTATTCAGCCGTCGCAGGAACTCCGCGAACAGGGGGTAAAAATGAAACTGTCTGCCGTTCGCGGCGTTGTTGAAGGAAAACGGGTCGTGATGATCGACGATTCCATCGTCCGCGGGACGACAAGTCGCCGCATTGTCCGTCTGCTCAGGGAAGCGGGGGCGAAGGAAGTCCACGTCCGCATCAGCGCGCCGCCAATCACCAATCCGTGCTTTTACGGCATCGATACATCGACAAAGGGCGAATTAATCGCTGCTGTGAAAACACAGGAGGAAATTCGCGAAGAAATCGGAGCCGATTCATTGGCGTTTTTAAGTGTGGAAGGACTGATGATTGGCATCGGCCGCCAGGATCAGGGAGAGAATTGCGGCCAGTGCCTTGCTTGCTTTACGGGGCGCTACCCGACAGAAATTTATCCGGATACGGAACATCCGTATGCCAAGGTGTAGGAAGAGGGGGAACGGACATGGCAAAAGCGTATGAATCAGCGGGTGTCAATATTGAAGCGGGATATGAGGGAGTACGCAGGATGAAAAAACATGTGGAGTCGACAAGGCGTCCGGAAGTGCTCGGTTCGCTTGGCGGCTTTGGCGGCTTGTTTGACCTTTCTTCCTTTTCTTACGAGGAACCGGTGCTTGTCTCAGGGACGGACGGCGTCGGCACGAAGCTGCTCATCGCGCAGGAGCTGGGAAAACACGATACGATAGGCATCGACGCTGTGGCAATGTGCGTGAACGATATTGTTGTTCAGGGGGCGGCACCGCTGTTTTTCCTCGATTATTTAGCACTTGGTGTCAATGACCCGGAAGTGGTGGAGCAGATTGTCGCCGGCATCGCGGAAGGCTGCCGGCAGGCGGGATGTGCCATCGTCGGCGGAGAGACCGCGGAAATGCCGGGACTGTATAAGCCGGAAGAGTATGATGTTGCCGGCTTTGTCGTCGGCATCGCTGAAAAGAAGCAGCTGCTGAACCCGGAAAAGGTAGCGGAAGGAAACGTGCTGCTCGGACTTGCTTCCAGCGGCGTCCACAGCAACGGCTTTTCCCTTGTCCGCAAAATCGTGAAGGAGCAGGGGCTTGGTTGGAACGACGCCTTTGACGACTCGGAGAAAACATTAGGGGAGGTTTTTCTCACCCCTACAAAAATCTACGTCAATGCTCTTCAGCCTTTCTTTGGAACCGGCAAGGTGAACGGGGCGGCTCACATCACTGGAGGAGGTTTTATTGAGAATCTGCCGCGCATGTTTCCAGAGGGCTTAACAGCGGAAGTTGATCTCGGTTCGTGGGACGTTCCCGCTGTTTTCCATTGGTTAAAGGAAAAGGGAGAGCTTTCGGCAGCGGATTTGTTTGCGACGTTTAACATGGGCATCGGTCTGGTGCTGGCGGTTGCTTCTGAGGACGTGGCGGAAGTGGTGGACGAGCTTCGGAAACAAGGGGAGTCGCCGACGGTGATTGGACAGGTGGTTCGCGGCTCGGAAGTTGTTTTCAAGGGGGAAGTGAAATGAACCTTGCCGTATTTGCTTCGGGAAGTGGCAGTAATTTTGAAGCGATCATCGAAGCTATCAATAATGGGGAAGTCCGCGGAGAAATAAAGCTGCTTGTGTGTGACCATCCGGGTGCTTATGCTGTCAAGCGGGCGGAGAAGCATGGGATTCCGGTGTTCACGGCGGTTCTGAAAACATTCGCTTCAAAGGCGGCGTTTGAGGAAGCTGTTCTTGCCGAGCTGCGAAAGCATGAGGTGGAACTGGTGATTCTGGCAGGCTTTATGAGGCTGATCGGGCCGGTGCTGCTGTCGGCATATGAACAGCGGATATTGAATATTCATCCATCGCTGCTTCCGGCCTTCCCGGGGCTGGATGCCATCGGCCAGGCTTTTGCCGCCGGTGTAAAAGTGAGCGGTGTGACGGTGCATTACGTGGATGCGGGAATGGATACGGGACCGATCATTGCTCAGGAGTGTGTGAAAATTGACGAGAGCGATACGATAGAGGATTTGCAAAGGAACATTCAGCGAGTCGAACATCAGCTTTATCCACAAACGATTCAGCAAGTCATTGAACAAATAAAGGGGAGTGTGCATTCGTGAAAAAGCGTGCGTTAGTAAGTGTTTCCGATAAAACAGGAATCGTCGAGTTTGTCCGGAGTCTGGAAGCGGCAGGAGTGGAAATTATTTCAACCGGCGGGACGAAAAAGGCGCTCGAGGAAGCGGGAGTCCACGTTATCGGAATCGAAGCTGTGACGAATTTTCCTGAAATGATGGACGGCCGTGTAAAAACGCTTCATCCGAATATTCACGGCGGACTGTTGGCCGTAAGAGAAAATCCTGCTCACATGGCAGCTGCGAAAGAGCATGCCATTGAAATGATCGATTATGTTGTCGTCAATCTTTACCCGTTTCAAGCGACGATCGAAAATCCGGAGGCGACGTTTGCTGATGCCATCGAAAACATTGATATCGGTGGGCCGTCAATGCTTCGTTCCGCAGCGAAAAACCACGCGTCCGTGGCGGTGATCGTTGATGCGGCCGACTATGACACGGTTGTGGAAGACCTGGAAGCGAATGGGGAGCTGTCCGCAGAGCGGAAACGGAAGCTGGCGGCAAAAGCGTTCCGGCATACGGCGGCTTATGATGCGCTGATCGCAGAATACTTAACACAGCAAGTCGGGGAAGAGGCGCCGGAAAAATTAACGGTTACTTATAATTTGCGACAGCAGCTTCGCTATGGGGAAAATCCACATCAGCAGGCGAGCTTTTATGAAAAGCCGTTAGGCCACCGGCTGTCAGTTGCCCACGCGGAACAGCTTCACGGAAAAGAGCTGTCCTACAACAATATCAACGATGCCGATGCAGCGCTGTCAGTTGTCCGCGACTTTCACGAGCCGGCTGTTGCGGCGATCAAGCATATGAATCCATGCGGTGTCGGTGTCGGGGAAACGGTTTTCGCCGCTTACACGAAAGCGTACGAAGCAGATCCGGTTTCGATTTTCGGCGGCATCGTCGCTGCCAACCGGGAAATCGACGGCGAAACAGCGAAGAAAATGAAGGAGATTTTCCTTGAAGTGGTCATTGCCCCGGGCTTTACCGAGGAAGCGCTGGCCGTGTTATCAGAGAAAAAGAATTTGCGCTTGCTGACAGTGGCGTTCAATCAGAGTCAACCGCTGGAACGGCGCATCACCAGCGTCTCCGGCGGTGTGCTGATGCAGGAGGCAGATGCGTTGAGCTTTGAGGATGTGTCAGTGACAAATCCGACGAAGCGCGAGCCGTCGGAGGAGGAATGGAAGCAGCTGAAGATGGCCTGGAAAGTCGTCAAGCATGTGAAGTCCAATGCCATCGTCCTCGCCAAAGGAGATCAGACGATCGGGATCGGTGCCGGACAAATGAATCGCGTCGGCTCCGCCAACATTGCCATTGAGCAGGCCGGTGAGGAGGTAAAAGGAGCTGTCCTTGCATCCGATGCTTTTTTCCCAATGAGCGATACGGTGGAGGCGGCGGCAAAAGCCGGAATCACGGCAATTATCCAGCCGGGGGGCTCGATTCGTGACCAGGAATCCATCGACATGGCGGACAAATACGGCATCGCCATGGTTTTTACCGGAGTCAGACACTTTAAGCATTAAAGCGTTCGTTCAAAAAGATCGCTCTTTATCTTTTTGAACATAAACTAAATGATGAACAAGAGGGGCGATCGTTTTGAAGGTACTAGTCATTGGCAGCGGCGGACGGGAACATGCATTGTGCTGGAAACTGAAGCAGTCCGCAAAGGTGAGCGACATTTTTGCTGCTCCCGGCAGCGACGGGATGGCGGAAGACGGCGTCAAGGTGGTTGACATTGCGGAAAACGATCATGACGGCTTGATTCGGTTTGCGAAAGAAGCAGGGATCGGGTTAACGGTAGTCGGGCCGGAAGCACCGCTTGTCAGCGGCGTCGTGGATGCATTTCAGGCGGATGGCCTGGCGATTTTCGGTCCGACGAAAGCGGCGGCCACCCTGGAGGGCAGCAAGCAATTTGCAAAGGAAATAATGAAAAAATACAGCATTCCCACTGCGGCATACGAGGCGTTCACCGAATTAGCGGCAGCAAAAGCATACGTTGAAAAACAAGGTGCGCCAATTGTCGTGAAAGCAGACGGACTTGCTGCCGGCAAGGGAGTTGTCGTAGCCGAGACAAAACAGGAGGCCATTGAAGCTCTTGAGCATATCATGAGCGCCCGTGTTTTCGGCGATGCCGGCTCAGCGGTTGTCATCGAAGAATGCCTCGTGGGCGAGGAACTGTCGCTGATGGCATTCGTTCATGGCGAAACGGTCATACCGATGGTTCCCGTTCAGGATCACAAACGTGCTCATGATGGGGATCAAGGACCAAACACCGGCGGTATGGGGGCATATTCTCCGGTTCCTCATATAGAGGCACACTGGGTTACAGCGGCGGAAAAAACGATTCTTCGGCCGATGGCAAAAGCAATGGTTAAGGAAGGTGTGCCGTTTACCGGAATATTATACGCGGGATTAATGATGACCGAACAAGGCCCGAAAGTCATCGAGTTCAACGCCCGGTTCGGAGATCCTGAGACACAGGTGGTGCTCCCACGGCTGAAAACTGATTTGCTTCATGTCATTGAGCAGACGATGGCTGGAGAGGAGATCGAATTATCCTGGGGCGCCGAGGCATGCGCCGGTGTTGTACTCGCATCGGAAGGGTATCCGGGTTCCTATCCGAAAGGAACTCCGATGAATGTTCCTGCATTGGATACAGACGAGCAAAAATGGTTTCACGCCGGCACGAAAAAAACAGACAGCGGTTGGGTAACCAACGGGGGACGCGTGATATTGCTGTCGTCTTTAGGTAAAAATCTTGATGCCGCCCTTGAAAAAACGTATGCGGCACTGAATGTCCATGATTGGGACGGGCTGTTTTATCGTTCGGATATCGGCAGCCGTGCGGTAACCCTTTCCAGCAGAAAAAAATAATGTCACTGTGCCAAACGGAAGGCGCCTTGCGTTCGGAAACGAACGCAAAGGCGTCTTTTCACTTGGATTGAAATCCTCGCTATGCAAATTTAATAAAAATGTAATTTTTGTTTAATCTAATCTTAATATTAAATAAGAGGGAAAAAATGAAAAATAACGAAACTTTTTATTAAGTTATTCGTAATATAAGTATATGTGTTTATTTCAAAAGAAGTTTTTTTATCTTTTTGAACAAACACGATGCAATGAGTGGTTTCTTGTAGATGGCGCATCGAGCGGAACCATTACCTTTTTGAACATCCTCTATATGTGTTTTTTATAAAGGATTTTACAGCTGTTCATTAACCTGGTAAAATTATTTGTTAATGATTTCACTAAACAACACATGAAAAAACCGGGCACTAAGTTACCCGGTTCGTTCCGATCACGACAGAAATCATGATGGGTTTACCCCTTCCGTGCCGTTGGCGGAGTCTGTGTGATGATGATGAACATCGTGTTCTGGATGGCAGCAATGATGGTGTTCGTGATGCCGCTGCCGATTGATTTCTTCAAAAAGATACGTTAGCGGGCAGAAGCGAGTGTATCCTTCCGCGATATGCATTGCGCCTGTCATGGCAATCAGAAGCGATAACAGCTCTCCGGGACGGCGTACGAGCCTGGAAATTGCCCAGGAAAGCAGGGTGAAACCGCAAGTAATACGAAGAAACGCATTAATCAATCCGATGTTTGGTTTCATAAAACGACCTCCATGTTTAAATGTGTGTTTAAATTTTTACAAATTCTTTACTGATTTAAAGGAGAGAAATATGTTACGATAATAAAAACATAAGTTTCTACACAAGCCTTCGGGAAGAAACCTTTCATGATCAGCACAGGATCAGCTTCAATTGAATACCGGCCGCACAAGGAACCTGCAGGCAAATACACCATAAATTCGGATGCAGGCAAACGATTTTGAAAACGCTTTCCTGAAGGGTGTTCCATATGGTGATTGCGACTGCTAACACGCCGATGACAGCCGATAATAAACAATGATATTTGGAATGACAAAGAACGATAAAAAATTATCTTAAAAAAGTTGGGTGATACGGATGGTGAAAGGTTTTTCACATTATTGGACAAAAATAGAAATACGCAGACAATTGGATGTCATCCGCGGGAAAACTGCCCCGACAAAAGTGATTGCCAATGCTAAATGGTTAAACAGTTTTCGTAAATCCTGGATGGAGGGAAACATTTGGATTTACCATGACCGAATCGTGTATGTCGGTGAACGGTTTCCCGATGTGATTACCGAAAGTACGGAGATAGTCGACGCTACCAATAAATATGTTGTTCCAGGTTATATTGAGCATCACGCGCATCCATTCCAGTTATATCATCCCCTGACGCTGGCACAATATGCATGCGAACGGGGAACAACAACAATGATAAATGACAACTTAATGTTATTTTTGCAGATAGACAAAAAGAAAGCGCTTACGATGTTGGATAATCTACAGAAGACACCTGCCACAATGCTGTGGTGGGCGAGATACGATGCGCAGACCGAGCTGCTGGACGGAAATGAAGCCTTTACGTTTTCAAAAGTAAAAGCCTGGCTCGATCATCCATATGTTGTTCAAGGAGGAGAACTAACGGACTGGCTCCGCGTGCTTCAAGGCGACGATACGATTCTTCACTGGATGCTCGATACAAAGGATATTCGCAAGCCGATTGAAGGTCACTTGCCTGGTGCCGGAGAAAAAACAATCACGCAAATGGCGTTGCTCGGCGTTGATGGTGACCATGAGGCGATGACAGGGGAAGAAGTGCTGCGCCGGCTCGATTTAGGGATGACGGCTTCGCTGCGCTATTCATCGATCCGCCCGGATTTGCCTGGTATCCTGCAGGAATTGCATGCTGCCGGGTTCAGGCAATATGACCATTTGTTGATGACGACGGATGGTTCCACGCCGGGCTTTATGAAAAAAGGTGTGATGGATCATCTGATTAAACTTGCTGTAGAGCAGGGAGTGCCGTTTATTGATGCGGTGGGGATGTGTACTTATAATCCTGCGAAATATTTTCATATGGAAGATATGCTGGGAATGATTGCTCCAGGACGGATTGCCAACCTCAACCTCCTTACGTCAACGGAAGAACCGTTGCCGACCGATGTGCTGGCAAAAGGAGAATGGGTAAGAAGGGAGTCGCAGCCTTGCTTTCCGCGCGGGGAATTCCCTTGGGAAACATACGGGTTACAGCCGTTGGAGCTTGATTGGGAGCTGAAAAAGGAGGACTTTCATTTTTCCCTGCCGATTGGCGTGGAGATGGTGAATGAAGTGATTTTAAAACCTTACCGCCTTTCGAACGATTTATCGTTGGAGGCGCTGCCGCCGTCATCCGAAGAGTGCTTTTTTATGCTGATCGACCGCAACGGGAAATGGTCTGTCACAACGGCAATGAAAGGATTTGCCGATAATTTATACGGCTTTGCCAGTTCTTTTTCCAATACTGGCGATATCATTTTGATCGGAAAAAGCAAACAGGGCTTGCTGGCTGCTTTCAACGAATTAAAGAAGCAAAAGGGCGGGATTGTCCTCGTTGATCCGGAAGGACCTGTTGCTTCGATCCCGTTGACTTTATCAGGACTGATGTCGACAGCATCCATGGAAACGCTGATGGCAAAGGAAGCGGCAATGAAAGTGGCTTTGTCGGAAAGAGGGTACCGGTTTTCCGACCCGATTTACAGCCTGCTGTTTTTTTCTGCGACACATTTGCCGTATATCCGAGTAACGCAAAAGGGAATATTTGATGTAAAAAAGAAAAAAGTACTCTTTCCTTCAATTATGCGTTAAACTATAAAAGAGTGTGTTAAATAAAGATCTTTTGGCTGTTATCGTAAACTATGTTGCTTTTGGACTGTTTTTTGAAAATAAAAAAGCCTTTTCAAGACAAATTTATTTGTCTGAACAGCTCTTTTATTTTCAAAACCTTCACACGTTAAGCGTGAAGAGCAAAGCTTGCTTTGCTTACGGTCCAAAAGCTGAGAGCAACAATCATTATCATTTTGAAAAGATCCTACCTTTTTGAACACGCTCTTAAAAGGGAAGTGAATGGATATTTTTCGAAAGGTTGATATTTCATGAGGCGCTTGAACAGGAAATGTATTTATTTTGTGTTATTATCCGTTCTTTTGCTGGCTGCTTGCAGTTCAAAAGAAGAAGTTGGCTTAGAAGAACCGGAGGACGATAAAGACACCATTGAGGAACCCGATGAAAATCCTGAACCGGAATTGGCTTATATGTATCCGCTATCCGGCGAAAAAACGAATGAGGATACCTCGTATCGCGCCTTTGGTGTGATGATAGAAAATTCCGCGCAGGCGAGGCCGCAATCAGGGATTTATCAGGCGGATGTTGTCTATGAGGTTTTAGCGGAGGGTACGATAACGAGGCTGTTGGCTTTTTATCACAGCATGCAGCCGGAAATTATCGGACCGGTTCGCAGTGCGAGAGATTACTACATTTACTTAAACAATGGCTTTGATGCCGTTTATGCATCTGCCGGCGGCAGTCCCGGCGCATTTGATCTGATTAATGCAGGCTATGTGGATCACATCAGCGGCCTCGTTTACGACGGCAGCTATTTTGTACGCTCGTCGGAAAGGAAAGCACCCCACAATTTGTATACAAGCTATGCTGATTTAGTCAATGCGGCGACCGAACTCGGTTATGATCTGACCCGTTCTGTACCGGATCAGTTATTGTTTGCGGAAGAAGGGGAACTGTCCGACGGAGAAGAGTTATTAAGCTTTGAAGTAAAATATGGAAACGCGGCGAATAATGTCCAATACCGGTATGATGAGGAATCAGGCAGCTATTACCGCTATTATGACGGGGTGAGGATGGATGATCTGGAAACCGGCGAGCCGGTAGCGCCGGATAATGTGTTTATAGTAGAAGCACCCCATCAAGTCATTGATGAACAACAGCGAAGAGCCATCGATGTAGACGCAGGCGGACGTGCTTATTTAATGCAGGACGGCAAAGTGCAGGAAGTGGAATGGAAAAATGACGACGGGATGATTCTTCCATATAAAGACGGCAAGCGGCTACCGTATTTGCCGGGACAAACCTGGATCAATCTTGTTCCTTCCGGCAACGGCGGTCTCGATAATTATGTTGAATTCTTCCGCGATACTGCGGAAGGCTGAGAAAGGATGTTCAAAAAGTCTGAGAAACAGAGCCTGCGAATCTCTTCGTTGCGTTGGCTCTGTTATGTCGCCTTTTTGAGCAAACAATGATCAGGAAGATTTTTATGCAGGAAGGGTGAAGATGATGCAAATCGATAAATTACGGGGTAGAGAATTAGATCAGCTATTTGAAGCAATCATGAGCTTGAAAGATTTGGAAGAGTGCTATCAATTTTTTGATGATCTTTGTACAATGAATGAAATTCAATCCTTGGCACAACGCCTGGAAGTGGCGAGAATGCTAATGGAAGGATCCACGTATCAAAAAATCGAGAAAGATACCGGAGCAAGCACAGCGACGATCTCTCGTGTAAAACGTTGCATCAACTTTGGAAATGACGGATATAAATTCACATTGGAGCGCGTTAAAGAGAACAAAGCGAAAGCGTAAAGCGCTTGATGAAAGCGCCCGCTTGCTGCTGATGCTGCGACAGATTAGCCTTAATCATGCATGCGCTGCGAATGCAGTGATTCACCAATTAAAAACGGGGGTGCCTCAGGGTGGCAAAACGACCTTTTGAGGCATCCTTTTTTTGCGTAAGGCAACGGTGAAAACCAAAAGCAACAAAGTTTAGGAAAGCAGCCTTTGCAAAGACGCCGATTTTTTGTCACCAGTCAATTCATGATGTTGCACCCTACGTGAATTCCGCTGATGAGGATGCGGCGATTTTTTGATATACTTAAAGTGTTTGTTTAAAAAGGAGGACATCACAGCGGCAAGAAGGTCGAGGCGCGGCAGACTGGAGCAGCGGCGCGTACAAGGAAACGTACGCGAGCAGCGGAGAGGCAACGCGGGCGTTGAGATTCGCAGGCGCTGTTTCCCAGACTTTTTAAACTAACACGAAAAGACGAATAAAGCAGCTGGAGGAAGTAACATGCTCGAATATACCGAGTGGAAGCATGCGTTTAAGCTGGATCCGAATAAATGTATAACCGAAGATGATTTGGAAAAACTGTGCGAGTCCGGGACAGATGCCGTTATCGTCGGCGGAAGCGACGGCGTCACGGAAGGGAATACCCTTGATTTATTAATGCGCATCCGCAGGTATTCTGTCGCCTGCGCTATGGAAGTGTCCAACCTGCACTCGATCGTTCCCGGTTTCGATTATTATTTAATACCGTCGGTGCTGAACACGGAGCACGTACTGTGGCTTAACGGACTTCATCATCGCGCATTGAAGGAGTACGGAGACATCATGAACTGGGATGAGGTACTGACAGAAGGGTACTGCGTATTAAATCCCCAGTCAAAGGTGGCAGAGCTGACAAATGCGAGAACGAAGCTGGAGGCAGAGGATGTTATTGCCTTTGCAAGAATGGCCGATAAACTGTTTCGCCTGCCGATTTTTTATCTTGAATACAGCGGAGAATACGGCGATCCGGATATTGTAAGACAAGTGAGCAATGCGATCGAAGACACGAGGCTCTTTTACGGCGGCGGGATTGACTCGGCGGAGCGGGCAAAGGAGATGGCCGCGTTTGCCGATACCGTCATCGTCGGTAATGTGATCTATACGGATATTTCCGCCGCGCTGGAAACAGTGGATGCGGTGCGTCATCTTTTTTAAGATAGAGGATATTAAAAAAGTAGAGGCAGCAGTGGCTGACAATCTCTTTGCTGCGTCGCCGCTGTACTGAAAAATTCACGAAATCAGCCGTTAAAACTGATGGCGAATGTACAAGCAGTCAATGATCATGTAAAATAAACAGTAGAGAACAAATGTTTGGAAAGTCAGGTGGTAATGTGGCACGAATAAAGGAGCAATTGTTGGAAGGCTTGAATCCGGAACAGCAGGAAGCCGTCAGACACGGGGACGGACCACTGCTCATCATGGCCGGTGCCGGAAGTGGAAAAACCCGGGTATTAACGCACCGGATTGCTTATTTGATAGGAGAAAAAGGTGTTCCTCACTGGTCGATACTGGCGATAACCTTTACAAACAAAGCAGCCAGAGAAATGAAAGAGCGGGTGGCAAAAATCGTCGGCGCTGCGACGGATGAAATTTGGATTTCCACCTTTCACTCCATGTGTGTGCGGATATTGCGCAGGGATATTGACCGGATCGGTATGAACAGGAATTTCACGATATTGGATTCCTCCGACCAGCTCACGGTGATCAAACGAATCATGAAAGAACAGAACATTGATTTAAAGCGGTATGAGCCGCGCTCAATTCTCGGCACGATCAGTTCCGCGAAAAACGAATTAAAAACTCCTCAGGAATATGATAAAACGGCAAACGGACCTTATGAAAATACGGTTTCCGCAGTTTACGAAGCATATCAAAATGAATTAAGGAAAAACCAATCCCTGGATTTTGACGATTTGATCATGATGACCATCAAACTGTTTAAGGAGGAGCCGGAGGTGCTGGAATACTATCAGCGCCGCTTCCGCTATGTGATGGTCGATGAGTATCAGGATACAAACCGGGCGCAGTATGTGCTGGTAAAGCTGATAGCGGACAGGCATCACAACATTTGCGTAGTCGGAGACTCGGATCAGTCAATTTACCGTTGGCGCGGAGCAGATATTCAAAACATATTATCGTTTGAAAACGACTATCCTGATGTGACGGTCACCATGCTGGAACAAAACTATCGTTCCACGAAAAAGATTTTGCAGGCGGCCAATCATGTGATAGAAAATAACATGAACCGCAAGCCGAAGAAGCTTTGGACAGAAAACGATGAAGGAGATAACATCGTTTATTTTGAGGCGGACAATGAACACGCAGAAGCGCAATTCGTCGTGGAGAAGATAAAGGAAGCCACCGATTCGGGGCGGTTAAGTCCGGCGGATATCGCCGTGCTTTATCGTACGAATGCGCAATCTCGTGTCATAGAGGAAATGTTTGTAAAGTCCAATCTGCCATACACGATTGTCGGCGGTATCAAATTCTATGACCGCAAGGAAATCAAAGACTTGCTAGCCTACTTGCGGCTGGTGGCCAATCCGGATGATGATATTAGTCTCCGGCGAATCATTAATGTTCCCCGTCGCGGCATCGGCGCGTCCACCTTGGAAAAAATTAATGTGTATGCGACAGAACATGGCTTGTCTGTCTTTCAGGCCATCCGGGAAGTACATCGCATCGGCTTAAGCCCACGCTTTGAAAGAGTATTGTCCGAATTTGCAGATCAGTTGAGTGCCTGGGTGCAAATGCAGGATTATTTGTCTGTAGGTGACCTTGTAGAAGAGCTGCTCGATAAAACGGGCTATCGTGAGATGCTTAAAAACGAGAAGAGCCTGGAAGCGGAAGGCCGGCTGGAAAACTTGGATGAATTCTTGTCCGTTACGAAGGAATTTGAAGAAAATAACGAAGACAAAACACTTGTGGCCTTTTTGACCGACTTGGCATTGATTGCGGATATTGATAAGGTAAATGAAGATGGAGAAAGTAAGGAAGAGAAAGTGTTGCTCATGACTCTCCACTCTGCCAAAGGGCTTGAATTTCCGCTGGTGTTTTTAATCGGTATGGAAGAAGGCGTCTTCCCGCACAGCCGTTCCCTTATGGAAGAAGCGGAGATGGAAGAAGAACGCCGCCTTGCTTATGTCGGCATTACCCGCGCGGAACAGGAGCTGTATTTATCACGAGCGAAAACGCGTACGTTATACGGCAGAACAAATGCCAACCCGCCGTCGCGCTTTCTGGCGGAAATTCCCGCGGACTTGCTGGATCGCGTAAATACCGCTGCGGAGAAGGAACACCTGCCGCCATGGATGAGACCAGCCCGCGGCATGCAGAGCGGAAACAGTCCGCGATTTACCCGAAACCAAGGAAATGCAGGAGGCGGGACTACAGGAAGCACAGGCGTGGTACATCCCCGTTCCGCAGTAACGAACACCGGGGGCGATGCTTTCAGCTGGTCTGTCGGCGATAAAGCTGACCATAAAAAATGGGGTGTCGGAACGGTTGTCAGCATTAAAGGAGAAGGGGAAAACACCGAGCTGGATATTGCTTTCCCTGCGGTTGGTGTAAAGCGCCTGTTTGCCAAGTTTGCACCGATTACGAAAAAATAAGGTGGGAAGAACATGACACTTGATACACAGCATGAAATAAAGCGCCTTACGACATTACTGAATGATTATGCCTATCATTATTATGTATTGGATGAGCCGAAGGTTTCCGACGCGGAATACGATCAGCTGCTGAGGCGGCTGATCGAACTCGAAGAGAAACATCCGGAGTGGAAACAGGAGGATTCCCCGTCAGAACGAGTCGGCGGAACAATCTTGGAGCAGTTCCAAAAGGTGCAGCATGACATCCCGATGTTGAGCTTGTCCAACGCCTTTAACGCAGACGATTTACATGATTTTGACCGCCGTGTGAAGCAGGGACTGGATCAAGAAGCGCCAACTTACAGCTGCGAGCTGAAAATCGACGGCCTGGCAGTGACGTTGAAGTATGAACAGGGACGGTTTGTCCAAGGAGCGACGAGGGGCGACGGCACCATCGGCGAGGATATCACCGCCAATTTAAAAACGATTCCTGCCATTCCACTTCGCTTAAGAGAAGCGGTGGATATCGAGGTTCGCGGCGAAGCGTTTATGCCAAAAAAATCATTTATCCGGCTGAACGAGGCGCGGGAGAAAAACGGTGAACAGCTGTTTGCCAATCCACGGAACGCAGCGGCGGGCTCCTTAAGGCAACTGGACCCGAAAATCGCCGCCAAGCGAAATCTTGATATTTTTATATACGGTATCGGTCAACTGAAAGGCAGGCAAGTATCTTCTCATCATGAAGGACTGGCATATGCCCATCAGCTCGGGTTTAAGACAAACCCTCATCAACAGCATTGTGAAACGATAGACCAAGTCATTGCATTTTGTGAACACTGGCTGGATAAGCGCGCCGATCTGCCTTATGAAATCGACGGGATTGTGATTAAAGTTGATGCCCTGGCGAATCAGGAAAAACTCGGATTCACAGCGAAAAGTCCCCGCTGGGCAACTGCTTACAAGTTTCCGGCAGAAGAAGTGGTGACAACACTTCTGGACATAGAATTAAGCGTCGGCAGAACTGGAGTGGTGACACCGACAGCGATACTGGAGCCGGTTTCTGTTGCCGGGACAACAGTAAAGCGGGCGTCCCTTCATAATGAAGATCTTATTCGCGAAAAGGATTTGAAGCTTGGCGACAAAGTAACGATCAAAAAAGCCGGCGACATCATTCCGGAAGTGGTCAATGTTCTGATTGACCATCGGACAGGGGAAGAAAAGGATTTTTCCATGCCGTCTCATTGTCCGGAATGCGGGAGTGAGCTTGTGCGGATTGAAGGGGAAGTGGCGCTGCGCTGCGTCAATCCGAAATGTCCTGCACAGTTGCGTGAAGGATTGATTCATTTTGTTTCCCGGAATGCGATGAATATTGACGGGCTCGGCGAACGGGTGATTACCCAACTGTTTGAGCATGAGTTAATCAAGGATGTTGCCGATCTTTACGCATTGGAGCGGGAAGAGCTGGTAAAGCTTGAACGCATGGGGGAAAAGTCAGTGGATAATCTTTTGCAGGCGATTAAAGCAAGCAAGGCGAACTCTCTGGAAAAGCTGCTGTTCGGTCTCGGCATACGACATGTAGGCGCGAAGGCTGCAAAAACGCTGGCCCAGCATTTTGACACGATAGAGAACATACAGCGCGCCACCAAAGAGGAATTGGAAAGCATACATGAAATTGGTGAAAAAATGGCTGATTCCGTCGTCACCTTTTTTGAGCAGCCGGAGGTTACCGAATTAATTGATGAACTGCGGTCATTCGGTGTAAATTTAACTTATAAAGGACCGAAGCCGGATTCCGCCGCTGAAAGCGCGTCATATTTTGCCGGAAAAACGATCGTTCTCACGGGAACGATGGAAGAGCTGTCCCGCAGCGAAGCGAAGGAGCGGATCGAAACGCTGGGCGGGAGCGTAACGGGAAGCGTCAGCAGCAAAACAGATTTATTGATTGCCGGTGAAAAAGCAGGATCAAAGCTGAAAAAGGCGCAGGACTTGAAAATTGAAATATGGGATGAGGCCCGGTTAATAGAAGAATTAAACAAATAAATCGAAGCCACCCTGATCTACTGAAGCGGGTGAGGAGTGAGAAGAAATGAAACGGAAGATAAGTATACTATTTTTTTCCTCGGCATTGTTGTTGACTGGATGTATTCCGTCATTGCAGCGGACGGAAGAGGAAATCATCATTGTGGAAGAGGGCGACGAGGTGGAGGAGCAGCAATATGTTATCACTCCGACCATTGACACACCGGAAAACTATTACCGCAGCGTGCTGAAGGACGGGAAGTATCAACGCAGTGCTGCAAGAGGAACTGTAGCCCATGGCATGAACAACCGGATCGATATCGATCAGTTTGAACTTGGTTTGATGGAAATAGCAACAGCTACCTTCAGCCAGGATGACTATTATTTTCGCGAAGGCGAGATTTTGACAGGCGATGAAATCAACCGTTGGCTTCGCCGCTACGATTCGTCCGACGACAACAATAAGGACGGCTTAAATCCGGAGCTGGGAAAAGGGGACACACTGGAAGAACAGATGAGAAAAAGCCCGCTCGTCCTGTCTCATATTATGGAACATAATTACATCCAGGGCAGTGAAGAAGACGGGGTAGAACTCGGGGGAATAGTCATTGGCCTGGCGTTGCGTTCGGTTTATTATTTCCGAACGGAGGACGATGAAGGAAGATATTATAATCACGAAGAAGAACTCGACTTAAAGGAAGTGGAGAAGCAAGGGAAGGAAATTGCCCAGGAAGTTGTGGAACGGCTGCGGGCGAAGGAAGAATTAGCGGGCATCCCGATTACAGTCGCCTTATTCCAGGAAGAAAAAAGGGGAGCAATTGTTCCGGGAACATTTATTGCACTGACCCACCTTTCCGGCGATGAGACGAAAATTGATAGTTGGGAGCAAGTAAAGGAAGAGTATTATTTCTTCCCATCCCGGGCTGCGCGCGAAGCGTTCCCAGCTCAAGCCAATGCTTTCAGCGAGTTTCAAAATGCAGTCGAGGAATTTTTCGGCCGCACCGTCGGCATCGTCGGCAAAGGCCGCTATAAAAACGGAAACCTCGAAGAGATGACGATTGAATTCAACCTGCAATCCCACGGGAAAGCAGAAATCATCGCCTTAACTCAGTATGTCAGTGGAAAATTAGCACCGCTGACAACCGATCAGGCACCGACTTATGTGTATATTAATTCAATCAACGGACCGGAAAGCATTATTGTCCAGTACCCGGATCATGAGCCGTCGATTCATGTTTATAAAAATTAGCTTGTCGCTGAAGGCAGCGGCAGCTGACAACGGGCTTTTTCTGGCCGGATGCGGAAGGTGCGCGCGGATATTATATTAGCTGATGATTGAGACTTGAGCCTGCTGTACTGATGGAAAAAGGGTGCTTAACCCGGCTTTCACAGCTCCGTTGTTAAGGAGAATATCAATTGTACCGACTGCCTGTGCCCGCTAGTGAAGAATACATTAGCTGGGCACAGGTCGTCGTTTACATTGCTTTGAAAATGGCAAGGTGGATAACGGAGCAATCGTGTTCTGTGGCGGTCTGCAGCAGGACGGTGATTCTAATTTGGCGGTGTTGTGTTAAGCTCGAAGGGAATGAATACACAAAAGCAGGCTGCACTTATGTGAAGGTGCGGTGCAAGAAGAACTGTATTATACTCAATTTTCTTAATAATCCTAAAAAGGAAAAAAGTAAGAAAATGTAGAATACATATATATTCTGTTTGAAAGTGTGTGTTCATAAAGGCTGATGAGGACAAAATGAAGATCGAATGGGCGTGAACTGTCCTCAAGGAGCGTTTATGAGGACAAAATGGGATTCGAATCGGCGGCGTATACCATGCATACGTTGAGCAGCAGAAGGGTAGCGCAAAACACAGAGGTTTGCCGGTGTTGTTTCCCGGACTGTTTGAACTGCCTTTAAGAGCGTGTTCAAAAAGGCAATGGGTCCGCTCGATGCGCCCCAATTCCGCCTAAGAACCGCTCACGTCCTGCGTCTGCGGTTACTCGACGCAAATTGACTCGTGAGGCACATTCAGGTTGCATTTGTGGGCAACGGGGGAATGTCACCATCCTCCAATTCCGCTTAAGTACCACTCACGTCCTGTGAGTAACAGCGGAATGTCGCCATCCTGGCTCTGAGAACCCCACTCATAGCCGGCTTGAAAAGAATGCATCGGCTCCACTCATTGTCTCGTCCTCTTCTAGTTTGCGCAGAGGCTTATCCAAGTACCATCGCCTGCGATGGCACTATGAGACAACTCGCAGCTTCTCAGTGAAGGCCGGCTCGTTGCTTCGTGCTTGTTCAATAAAGATAAAAACCGATCTTTCTGAACAAACACTTTAACTGAAAATAGTTCCTCATCATCGTGGTTGTGCAAAAAGATAGACAAGTTATTGTTAGAGTAGTCACACCACATACAGATAAAAGCAAGAAATCGTAGAATGGAAAGGGGGTTATTGCATGGAGCATGCGCTGACTGCGGCAACATGGTTTTGGTTATTTGTTCCGATGCCTTTACTGATTGTGCTGTCATTAATCACATTTTTTACTGAGGGGAGAGAATAGAGATGGAAACAGCAACAGTCGTAACTTTTATTGTTTATTTGATCGGAATGCTGGCTATCGGGCTGATTGCCTATCGATTGACGAACAACCTGGCCGATTATGTCATCGGCGGCAGAAGATTGGGTGGAAGCGTGGCAGCATTAAGTGCCGGCGCTTCGGATATGAGCAGCTGGCTGCTCCTCGGCTTACCTGGCTACGCTTATATCGCAGGTATGGAGGTTGTTTGGATTTCTGTAGGTTTAGCGGTTGGCGCATACTTGAATTGGCAGTTTGTGGCGAAACGGTTGCGCAAATATACGGAAGTTGCCGGTGATTCAATAACGATTCCTGATTTTTTGGAAAACCGCTTTCGGGATAAATCGAAAAGTCTTCGTGTTCTTTCCGCCTTTGTCATCCTGATATTCTTTGCCTTTTATACTTCTTCGGGACTTGTGGGAGGAGCAAAGCTGTTTGAAGCTTCCTTCGGTTTGACGTATTACCAGGCATTGTGGATCGGCGCGCTTGTCATTATATCATATACTTTTTTAGGAGGTTTTCTTGCGGTAAGCTGGACGGATTTTTTTCAAGGAATACTGATGTTTTTGGCGCTGATTATCGTACCGGCTGTGGCGATTTCAAAAATGGGTGGCTGGAGCGAAACATTGACTGCTGTCGGGAATATCAATCCGGAATTTTTAGATGCGCTTGCCGGCGTCGGAACGTTGTCCATCATTTCTTTGGCGGCATGGGGACTCGGATATTTCGGGCAGCCACACATCATCACTCGTTTTATGGCGGTCAAGTCATCTAAGGAAATACCAAAGGCAAGGCTGATTGGCATGACGTGGATGGTATTATCCTTGTTTGGGGCAATTTTTACAGGATTTGTCGGAATAGCGTATTTTTCAAGCTACGGCTATGAAGCGCCGCTGGCTAGTGGAACGCATGAAACAGTGTTTATATTATTTACACAGCTGTTGTTCGATCCGTGGATTTCCGGGTTTCTGCTGGCAGCCATTCTGGCGGCGATCATGAGTACGATTGATTCCCAGCTGCTCGTTTCTTCCAGTGCGATAACAGAGGATTTTTACAAAGCGATTTTTCGGAAAAATGCGAGTGAGAAGGAACTGGTTCTCGTCGGGCGGCTTGGCGTGCTTGCCATTGCACTGATTGCCATCCTCCTTGCCTCCAATCCGGAAAATAATGTACTGGACTTGGTGGAATATGCTTGGGGCGGCTTCGGAGCCGCGTTCGGCCCGGTAATTATATTGTCGTTGTTCTGGAAGCGAATAACGCGAAACGGAGCGATAGCGGGAATTGTCGTCGGCTTTTTGACAGTCATCATCTGGGAAAATCTTAAGGGCGGTATTTTTGCTTTGTATGAAATTGTCCCAGGTTTTGTTCTCGGGTGGATGGCGATCGTCATTGTCAGCTTCATCGACAAAGAGCCGCCGCAGGAAATACAAGAAGAATTCGATGCGGCCAGGACGAGCGATATTTAATGAAAATAGTTAGTTAATGGAGCAGAATGTCCAGCGCTCATTGGAACTGTACTCAAAACAATAAATGATACTGGAAGGTGTCTGAAAGGTGAAATATCCAGGAGACACCTTTTTTTATGATCCTGTCTTGAAAAGACTAGGTTTTTTCCAAAAAAACGGTAGAAAAGCAACAATGTAAACGAAAACAGCATGAAACGTAAATGAATAAATGGTCTATCTGTTCACCTATGGTTCCTCAAACCGTGGTTGAAAGCGATGTGGTGTTACAGCGCTGCATTGCTTGCAGCCGGTTTCTTTGGTATCATCATACTATTGTGATGTACAGTGCAAAAGTTAAATGCGGAGGTGGAAATTGGTGCGAATTACTAAGAATCAGGTGAAGCATGTTGCCAATTTAGCAAGATTGGAGTTTTCGGAAAAGGAAATGGAAGTTTTCGCGAAGCAACTGGATGATATTATCGGGTATGCTGAGCAGTTGAATGAGTTGGATACGACGAATGTCAAGCCGACATCCCATGTGCTCGATATCAGCAACGTCCTGCGTGCGGACGAAGTGAGGCAATCGCTTTCCAATGAAGCAGCGTTGAAAAATGCGCCCGATCAAGCGGATGGGCAAGTGAAAGTGCCGTCGGTTTTGGAGTAGAGGGGAGGAAGAAAAATGAGTTTGTTTGATCAGCGTATAAAAGATATTCATGAGCTTTTACATAAAAGAGAAGTGTCGGTCACGGATTTGGTGGCGGAATCGTACAAACGGATTGAGGAAGTGGAAGGCAAGGTCGAGGCCTTTCTGCATTTGAACGAAGAGGCAGCGCGAAAAGCAGCCAGGGAAATGGATGACCACCTCGTATCAAAGGGAGTGGATGGCGCGTTGTTCGGACTCCCAGCCGGGCTGAAGGACAATATTGTGACGAAGGGGCTGCGCACGACATGTGCCAGCAAGCTGCTTGACAATTTCATCCCGGTTCATGATGCCACCGTCGTTCAAAAGTTGCATGCCGCCGGTGCGGTGACGATTGGAAAATTAAATATGGACGAGTTTGCCATGGGATCATCGAATGAGAACTCCGGTTATAAACTGACGAGAAATCCGTGGAATACGGAGCGGGTTCCCGGCGGATCGAGCGGCGGATCGGCAGCTTCTGTTGCGGCTGGTGAAGTGTTGTTTTCATTAGGCTCGGATACAGGGGGATCAATCCGTGAACCGGCAGCCTTCTGCGGTGTCGTCGGCATGAAGCCGACGTACGGACGGGTATCCCGCTTCGGGCTGGTAGCCTTTGCTTCATCGCTGGATCAAATCGGCCCGCTTACCCGTACGGTTGAAGACAACGCTTATGTACTGAATGCCATTTCGGGCTATGACAAGCTTGATTCCACCAGCGCCAATGTGGAAGTCCCGGATTATACTGCCGGCTTAACCGGAGACATTAAAGGCCTTAAAATTGCCGTTCCAAAAGAGTATTTAGGCGAGGGAGTAAATGCCGAGGTTCGTGTACATATTGAACAAGCGTTAACAACGTTGGAGGGATTAGGCGCGACGTGGGAAGAAGTGTCTCTGCCTCATTCGAAATATGCCGTTGCCGCTTACTATATCCTAGCGTCGTCGGAAGCGTCGGCAAATCTGGCCCGCTTTGACGGAATCCGCTACGGCGTCCGCGTGGAGGAAGACAATCTAATCGACACGTATAAAAAATCGCGCAGCCAAGGCTTCGGGGATGAAGTGAAGCGCCGAATCATGCTCGGTACCTTTGCCTTGAGCTCAGGCTATTATGACGCCTATTACAAAAAAGCGCAGCAGGTCCGGACATTGATTAAACAGGACTTTGATGACGTTCTTGCACAATATGATGTTATTATCGGACCAACTGCTCCAACAACTGCATTCCAAATCGGTGAACAGGTGAATGATCCGCTGACAATGTATGCAAATGATATTTTAACGATTCCTGTCAATTTAGCTGGAGTTCCGGCTATCAGTGTTCCTGCCGGATTTGCGTACGGGCTGCCAATCGGCCTGCAGATTATCGGCAAGCATTTTGCTGAGTCGATGGTGTACCGGGTGGCTCATGCGTTTGAACAGGCAACGAATTTTCACATGGAAGCGCCTAAACTGTAGGAGGGGATAGTCATGAGCTTTGAAACGGTAATCGGTCTGGAAGTGCACGTGGAATTAAAAACGAAGTCGAAAATTTTCTGCGGCTGCTCGACGGCATTTGGAGCGCCGCCGAATACACATACATGTCCTGTTTGCCTCGGACACCCGGGAGTTCTTCCGGTGCTGAACAAGCAGGCGGTGGAATATGCAATGAAGGCCGCGATGGCGTTGAATTGCCGCGTGGCAGATGTGACGAAATTTGACCGAAAAAATTATTTTTACCCGGACAATCCAAAAGCATACCAGATTTCCCAGTTTGACAAGCCTGTCGGGGAGCATGGCTGGATTGATATTGAGGTAAACGGAAAGAAAAAACGAATCGGTATCACCCGGCTGCATTTGGAGGAGGACGCCGGCAAGCTGACCCATGTGGATGGGCAGGGCCACTCGTTGGTTGACTTTAACCGGGTCGGAACACCGCTGATTGAGATTGTCTCGGAGCCGGATTTACGCTCCCCTGAAGAAGCGTATGCTTACTTGGAAAAATTAAAGGCGATCATGCAGTACATTGAAGTTTCCGATTGTAAAATGGAGGAAGGTTCGCTGCGCTGCGATGCGAATATTTCCTTGCGCCCTGTAGGACAGGAGGAGTTCGGGACAAAAACCGAATTGAAAAATTTAAACTCGTTTGCTTTTGTCCAGAAGGGGCTTGCTTATGAGGAAGAGCGTCAGGCTGAGGTGCTGTCGTCCGGCGGGGAAATTTTGCAGGAAACGCGCCGCTGGGATGAAAAAGGTAATAAGACGCTGCTCATGCGTGTGAAGGAAGGTTCGGAGGATTATCGCTATTTTCCAGATCCGGATTTGGTGGATTTTTATTTGGATGAGGACTGGAAAGAGAGCGTGCGGAGAACGATACCGGAGCTTCCGGATGCGCGGAAGGAGCGCTATGTAAACGAGCTTGATCTTCCGGAGTACGATGCCGGTGTATTGACGCAGCAAAAAGCGATGAGTGATTTCTTCGAGGCGTGCCTGGTCGCCGGCGGACCAGCAAAGCCGCTTTCGAACTGGCTGATGGGTGAAGTGAACCGCTACTTAAACGCAAATGGCAAGGAAATCGGCGATGTTCCGCTGACGCCGGGAGCGCTGGTAAAGATGATTGACTTGATTGAAAAAGGGACAATCTCTTCCAAGATAGCAAAGACCGTGTTTGCCGAACTGATGGAAAACGGTGGCGATCCTGAAAACATCGTGAAAGAAAAAGGCCTCGTTCAGATTTCCGATGAAGGAGAAATCCGCCGAATGGTAAATGATGTCCTCGATGCAAACGAACAATCCATCGCCGATTATAAAGAAGGAAAACAAAAGGCGATCGGCTTCCTTGTTGGTCAAGTAATGAAGGCATCGCGCGGGAAGGCAAACCCGCAGCTGGTGAATCAACTGCTGGTGGAAGAAATACAAAAAAGATAAGGTGCCAGGCACTTTAAGTTGCTTTAAAGCGTTAAAGAGATACAAGGTGCCAGGCACTCTGCGATACGGTGAAGTGTCGCAGAGTGCCTGGCACCTATTTTTATTATACGGTTTTACCGTTGATTATCGTTTCTTCCACTTTTGTGTAAGCGTGGAACGGGTGGTGACTCCAAATGACGATGTCCGCATCTTTGTCTGCTTCCAAGCTGCCGACCCGGTTGTTCACTCCAAGATGGCGGGCAGCCTGGCTCGTTAATGCTTTCAACGCAGAAGATTCCCTTAAACCGAATTTTACAGCCGTCGCTGCTTGAGTCGTTAAATATTCAATGCCGATCACCGGGTGATCCGTTGTTATCGCAAAAGGCACATCGTATTTTTCCAACGCCAATAACGTATGATAGCCTTTATCGGCCAATTCCACCTTCGATCTTGTTGACATCGTTGGTCCGATGGAAACCATGACGCCGGCTTCAGCAAGGCGTTCAGCAATGTGATGGCCTTCGGTGCAATGCTCAATTGTTACGTCAATATTGAATTCCTTGGCAATGCGAAGGGATGTCAAGATGTCATCTGCGCGATGGGCATGGGTGCGGAAAGGAATCTCCCTTCTGAGAACAGGTATCAGTTGCTCCATGCGCAAATTTCTTTCTTTTAATTCGCCGGACTCTTTTTTTCGCAAATAATCTTGAGCATTCATGAAAGCCTGCCGCATGAGTGCGGCAATTCCCATGCGTGTTATCGGAGAAACTTTTTTGTCACCGTACACACGTTTTGGATTTTCGCCATAAGCTCCTTTCATGCCGGACGGCGAACGCAACAGCATGTCATCAACGATCTGCCCCGCCGTTTTCAAAACAACCATTTCGCCGCCGATGACATTCGCACTGCCGGGCATTATCTGAACAGTGGTCACTCCGTGCTGCCGGGCATCCTCAAAGCCTTTTTCCCGCGGATTAATACCGTCGAGGGCGCGAATGTGAGGTGTTACCGGCTCGGATGTTTCATTAAAATCATGTCCTTCCGCTCCAAAACCGGATTCGTGAACGCCAAGATGAGTGTGAACATCGATGAATCCAGGCGTAATGAACTTGCCGCTGCAATCAACGACTGCCGCTTCACTTGGAAGATCAATGTGGTTGCCAACCGCGATAATTTTATCCCCGTTCACTAACACAGTTCCTTGTTCAAAGGTTTGCCCGGTACCATCCAGGACGGTACCGTTTATGTATGCTTTCATGAAAAATCAGCTCCTTGACCGTTTATATTCTTTTGCCATTTGTATTTATTTCGATAATCAAAATATTTTTCCTGCAAAAAAATACGGCCATTAAGTTCATTTCGGATGACTCCTCCTAACAAACAAAATGCCAAAAGATAGATGGGAGGACAGTTGCCATTGGAAAAGTGAGCAAAAACGGAAAATACATGCGGAGATAATGAGTGAAAGTTGAGCGAAGAACTGATTATAAGTGCGGGTTCAGAAAGGAGGACATGACAGAGCCAAGGCGGGCCGAGCGCGGCAGGCTCGAACAGCGGAGCGCTCACGGGAACGTCATAAGCAACGGACGGGCAGCACAATAATGAGATTCGCTGGCAATGTTTCGCCGACTATTGAACATCCCCTTATAATAAATTCACGCTTATTTTTCGCGTACCAGCGGAAGGGTACAGCAGCGAAACGCCCCGCCGGATTTGATGATTTCCGTGATGTCCACTTCGATCACCTCATAGCCGCGTATTCTCAGCTGTTGGTTGACTTCCCGATTGACTGGAAGGCTGAAAATTTTTTTGTTTCCAATCGAAAGAACATTCGTACCAAGTGTGAACTGTTCTTTCTCATTGACTTCGATCAAGTCAAAATATCTCGCCAAAATGTTTTTTTCCTTTCGATCAAAAGCTTCCGGGAAAAACAACGCCTCACTTTCAGAAATAATGTTAAATACGCAGTCCAAGTGTAAATATTTTTCAAGAAAAGGAACGGTGATGACTTCATATTCATGGAGCAGTCGTTGAAGATGATCGATGGCATTTTGATTTGTCCGGTTGCTGAGGCCGATGAAGATTTGATGCCCATTGATAAGAACGTCCCCGCCTTCGATCTTATCTCCGATTAGATTGTAGTAGGAAATTTCCTGCTCCTCCAGCCATGATTTCAATATATCTTCCTCCCCGATGCGCGCGCCGTGAGCCATTTCCGCAACAAAAATCGTTTGCCCTAAAGTAAAGCCGATATCCCGCGTAAAAACTTGTTCAGGAAATTGTTCTTTTATCGGAAGCAAGATTACTTCCACGCCGTGCTGCGTTAACATATCGGCAAAATGCTGATGCTGTTTCAGCGCTAATTTGATGTGGAGGCCTTCGTTTTGAAAATGCTTTTGCGTTTCATTTATTTGATTGCGAATATGCATATGCTTCGGTTCACATAAAATAACACGTTTTAATTTTCCGTACTCTGTGCGGCAATACGATTTCCCGGCTTGATTTGAAAGAAGCGCCATATCTTTTTCCTCCAAATAAGATGATGATGTTATCTTTAGCTTCTCCTATTCAGGGCATACTATGAGCGAGCTCATGCCGTGTGTAAATATTGGTTTTTTATATACGCTGGAAAAATAATAATTTGTGACGCCGTGCCGCTGATGAAAAAAGTCTGCTCACACTTCCTGTTTGTATTGCTGTTGCCGGTCGTTCCAATCGATTTGCAACAGAAGACTGATGTGATAATAAATCACCGCTCCCGTTAGCCCAACGCCGACAGCCGCAAATGATTCACCGGCAGAAAAAAAATATCGGCCCTCGACAATGGCATGAATGGCTGAGTAAAGCATGGCAACCGTTGCTCCAGCTATTCCGTAAATAATGAATGTGCGACAATAAGTTTGTAAAGCTGCGGCTCCTTCCATTCTTCTTTTAGCTGCAAAACGGTCGGCGACATATGCTGCCGGGATACCTCCAAGCAGGAACACCGGCGCCGAGTAAAAGGAGTAAATACCAAACAGCAGGCCGAAGCCAAGCTCCCGCACTTCGGAAAAAACGGTTTGAAATCCGGCTGCCACTGCGCTGAAACTGACAATTGACAGTATGGTTATGAACAATTTGTGAAGAAAAATTGACATTTTTGTGAACCTCCTTTACTTAAATGATAAATGATTTTTATTTACACAAAAATGACTTTGCTCACAAAAACGCGGGCAAATAAATTAAATAAGGAAGCTTTTTTGCGACTGCACAAAAGCTGCTGAAAGCCGGCGTATATTCGCCGATCCATCCATGCTTTGATAAAATAGTAGAAGAGGCAACTGTTGAGAACGATTTTATGCAAAAAGATGACTGCTGTTAGCTATTTCGGATCTTACAAAGCGACTGCTTGGTTCTTCAAGCTGCTTATTCTCACTTTCGCAACGGGAGGAAGGAACCATAAATTTACGCAAATTTTCCGAATATCGACAGCTTTAGACTTCATCAAGTCCTGATATGTATTTATGACACGGAGAAATCAGGAAAAAATACCCGCCCTTGTCCATCTGCTGAATGGCGTCCCTGACGAAGTTTATTTTGACAATGCTGATAAGGCGTAATAAAATCAGAAAATACGCTATATATCAATTTCTGAACGGGAATGCAGCAATGCTGGCTGTTTTGCCATTTTGATGAAAAAATTGTCGGTGTCTGGTGAGAAATCTTTTCCGGTCTGGATATGGTGTATACAATACGGAGCATGCGTTACGCAGAATGTATGCTTTATTAAAGAGTTGCCGGGCCTTTTATCGACGCTCTCCGGCAATTGGTTACTCAAGCAGGTCATTGCCTTATTGAACACGCTCTTGCTGTTGGCGCGATGAATCGAAAACAGGTCTATAGACTTAAATTTTATTGTAAGTTAGTTTCGTTTTCAAAAAAAGTGAGGAGTGAAGCTTGTTAAAAAGCTTTTTCCACAACAGGGCAGTGAAAGCGGACAGTGTTTGTTGTGAAAACATTGCTTTTACATTTGGACATGCACATAGAATAAGCTGAACCGAGATTTTCTTTCTTTTTCTGAGAAAGGAATGATATACTGACCTTGAAAATCATGGAAGTACTTATTGGAGGAGAGATCAATGAAGCGGGCAAGACTGATATATAATCCTTCTTCTGGAAGAGAACAAATGAAAAAACATTTGCCCTATGTTCTCGATCGACTGGAACAGGCCGGTTATGAAGCATCCGCCCACGCTACAACGGGAAAGGACTGTGCAAAGCGCGCCGCCAGGACCGCATGTGAACGTAATTTTGACTTAGTAATCGCGGCTGGCGGCGACGGCACAATCAATGAAGTGGTGAACGGGATTGCGGAACAGGAGTACCGTCCCAGTCTCGGCATTATTCCTGCAGGAACAACAAACGATTTTGCAAGGGCTCTTCATATTCCGAAAGACATCGTGGAAGCATGCGATATTCTTTGTGACGGGCGATTGCAACAAATAGATATAGGAAAAGTGGGAAATCAATATTTTATCAATATCGCCGGTGCCGGAACGTTAACCGAACTGACTTATGAAGTACCAAGCAAGCTGAAAACAATGATGGGACAAGTAGCTTATTATGTAAAGGGCATTGAAAAGCTGCCGCGGATCCGTCCGAGCCGGGTGACGATCGAATACGACGGCAAGTGGTTCGAGGGGGAAATCATGCTGTTTCTTGTTTCCAACACGAATTCCGTAGGCGGATTTGAAAAGCTCGCCCCGAATGCTTACTTGAATGACGGGATGTTTGATTTGCTGATATTGAAAAAAACAAATCTGGCAGATGTCGTTCGCCTTGTCAGTTCCGCCCTTCGCGGTGACCATATTTTTGATGAACGCGTCATTTATGTTCAGGCCAGTCGGATAAAGGTTCATGCGGAACAGGAATTACATCTGAATGTTGATGGTGAATACGGCGGGGAGCTTCCTGGAGAACTAGTGAATTTACACAATCATATTCAAATGCGTGTGCCGAACAAAACATTACCTTGTTTTCAAGATTTATACTGACTTGCTATTGCAGAACGAACGGGCTCGCGGCTTCTCTTGGAGGAAAGGCCGCTGGCTCTGTACTTCGAAGGTGTCTGAAACCACAATCTCAGCTCATTTCAGACACCTCAAGAAGGAAATCAGGGGAACCCCTTAGTTCTGTATAATGGAATGAATGGATAGCGGTGCCGCAAAATTACCGCTTATCTTAACTCCAGTCGATTCTTTCGTAGTTTTTTAATGTTTTAAGCGTCTTTACGGTGAGATATCCTTTCCACTCGGTTAATGCTTCGTTTTTCCACACATGCTGGTATTGCCCCCATTCCCAAAACGGGTGCCAGGAACCGTCAGGCTGCTGGTGAGCAATCTCATATTCAAGGTTCTTATGAACAGCATCCTCCAGCACGTTGAAAAGGGCGGAATTTGGAGACGGCGCAAGCCATAGTGGTTTTGCACAGTACCCGTCCCACTGTTTTGGATCCAATGTAGCAATGTCACGGGCAACATCTCTTAAATAGTCGATCACCATTTTTTTCCCCGGATCAGGAATCTCCGCTGCCAGCCGCAGACAGCAAAGCGCTTCATGAAATTCTATCGGCGTTGTCTGGTTTTCCAACTGCTGAAAGACATGATTGGTGACGTCATAGTGAAACTCAGGCATCAGGTCGCCGGGGATGGATTGTGGATAAGCGTGAAAATAACCGACGACTTCGGCACCGGGATTCATCTCGAACTGCTGTTTTTCCTCGGTAAAATGCCACCATTCGGCATGAGGTGTTTCGTTCATGTCCGGCAGTATCAGCGGCCATTTTTGATGGGTGCGGTATACATTAATAAAGTAATTCATCGCCGCCTGAATGAATGGATGCCGCCATGGGGCCTGAACTTCACGGGCGTATTGCATTGCAACGGTTGTGGCAATCGGGCTTGATTGCGGGCAGCGGACATCGGGCTCCATGGCGTTTCCGACGCCGCCGTCTTTATTTTGAAATTTGGAAAGCGTATCTAAGACAGCTTCGCCGGAACCGTTTTGAAAGTGGTATTCAAATAATGCGCGGTCAATTGGCCGGGCTTTTGTCATAATAAAATCGACAGCTTTCTGGTACTGTTTGTGAGAGAGTTTTTTCATGTCTGTTACTCCTCCTGTATTTGGTTTTGAATAAAATTTATCCAGATGATGGTTGGACGGTAAAAACATCAAATGTTACCCGTAACCTTGGGTGTTCAGTAAAATTCGCAAAAAAATCAGACAGGAAAATGTCATAAAATTGTCGGGGGCCAGGGTCACAAATAGGTGCCTTTTCGCCAAAGCCATTCCATTGGTCCGAAACGGTGGCGCTGCAACCAATAGCGACTGAAGAAAATCTGTCCTCCGATCAGTGCTGCTGCCATCATACTGCCGGTGAGTGGTCCGAGCTTACCGAACATTCCGACCCCATAGCCGTAAAAGATCGTGGTCATTATAACGGACTGCAACAGGTAGTTTGTTAAAGCCATGCGGCCTAGATAAGCAAAGCCGCGGAACGGTGCTGTTGCTCCTAGCCTATCAAAGAGAAGCGAAAAGCCTGCCATATACCCGACTGCAGCCAGGGGGCCGCCTAAAAGATAACCGTAATAATCGAGCATGGCATTTTCACTGAGCACCATCCCGCCTTTAAGTCCTAAACCAGCAATCAAAAAAATGATCATCGTTTTTTTGAGAAACATTTTATTTTCTCCAATATGATGTAGCCAGCGTTTTTTGGCGATAAGGGCGCCGAATATAAAGAGCATCAATGCTTGCAAAACAATGGTGGTGAAGGAAAAGAAGGCAAGGATGCTTGCTATGATTTTGTGCTCCAGTGAATCCATTGCAAATCCTAAATCAATTTTTTCAAAGGTGTTTACGGTCAGTCGGTGATGTACGATATCTGCATAAGAGCCTTCCGCTAGCAGTTCGGCTTCATAATCTCCATAAGGCGTTAGGTCAAGCGTATCTTCGGTTCCGCTTGGAATCAGTCCGGGAGCATTGATGAGAAACATTAGTGCAAGTGCCCAGATAAACAGTGTTTTTGGTTTTCGTTTGATAAAAAAAATAAATAAAAGTCCGGTGATCGCATACGTGAATAATATGTCACCATCCCAAAGGAAGTGCAGGTGCATGAAACCAATGACAAGCAAAATAAGCAGTCGGCGGATGAAAATTCGATTGAATGGGCGTGCCTTTGCCTCCGCTCTTTCCCACATGATGACTGCGCCGAATCCGAACAACATCGAGAAGATTGGATAGAAGCTGCCCTGGAAGAGCCATTCAATCAGGGAAAAAGCTGATTTGTCAATTGGTAATAAAGTAGGATAAATGAATTTATACCCGATAGTCCCGTATTGAAAAGCCAGCATATTCACGAGTAAAATGCCTAATAGAGCAAAGCCTCTGAGGCTGTCGATGTGGTGAAGCCGGTCATCCGCATCCAATGGGGTTAATTTGCCGGACAAATTCGCCTGCTTCTTTTTCGTTTCTTCATTATTTTTTGTTTCCATGCGTTTTCCTCCTTTCTTTTATGTGAGTTTTTTACACCGGCATCATCAAACATGTTCTTTTGTATGCAGCACGGGTTGGTCGATTTAACCACAGCAGCGGCAAAAAGCAGTTGCATGGCTTTATCGTGAAATAAAGTGCCGTCGATAAACTGTTGCTGTTCGTTCATATACTGAACGTTTTATGATTTGTGGTTTGTTGCGCGTGCTGAGAGAGCTTTAGCACATCGCAACAGAGAAGAGAGCGCAGTCAGATGCTTAGCAAGATGGAGACGGGCTCGGGCGTTGGAGCGGAGCACGAAGCAATGACGTCTGCTCTGTTATAACAATAAATACGTAAAAAATGTTAAAAAGTTTCATGAAAAGTTCAGGGACCTGGGGTGTGAACATTTGTTCACACCCCAGGTCCCTGAACTTTCTGTGAATTATTATCCGGTTTTACTTTTGCCGGCAGCTGCTTTCTTTTCCCGGAGGTAATAAAGAAATGCTGCGCCCCGTATGATACCTTGAAGGTTGTAACGATTAAGAATCGCTGTCCCCTTCTCGGCATCCTCTGCTTTGGAGCCTGTGAATTTCATAAGCGAAGCGGTAAGATGGTGAGCCGACTTTCCCGTATCCTGAACAATGTCAAACAGAGGGTCGAGCTTTGCCAATTTCGTGTTAACATCCTCTAATGATTTATTCGTGTTATGCAGTATCAGCGTCGTTTCCCCCGAGATATCTTTCAGGCTCTTTTTCGAAGCTTCAATGGTCTCTGTGGTTTTACTAAGTGTTACATCCAGCCGTTTTAAAACCGGAATTAAGAAAAAGACAAGTACGGCAAATCCAATTGCTAAAATAAAAACACCGATTCCTAACCAATCCATTTTAATCCTCCTGCCCTGCTTGGTGTATTGTTATGTAAATGTGAAAGCAATGATGCAATGATGATTTTCATAAAGCTTATTCAAGTCTATTTTAACCATAAAGAAAAATTATGTATAGCTTTGTAACAAAAAAGAAGGTGCCAGGCACTCTATGATACTTTAAAGTGATGCAGAGTGCCTGGCACCTTTATAAATATTTCCTCCAAACGTTGGCGATGGCTTTCAAATGGGTGATGTCACTAACATCCTCTTCCAAAAGCGAGATGCGTAGCGAGGGGATGGCTTCAAAACGGCGTTCGATATCAGATAAATAGACTTTTTGCTGCTCCTTTCGTTTTTGAAAAAAGTCCCCGTCCACTTTATCCGGAAGCACTTTATTGACAACGATTCCGAGAACAGGAATTGCATGCTGTTTTAACGCCGTCACTCCCCGGTCCGCTTCCTCAATTGGCAGACGTTCCGGATTCACGACAAACAGAAAGCCGGTGACAGCAGGCTCCAACATGATTTCACGAACGAGCCGGAAATTTTCTCGCCGCTTCTGCAGTGTTTGATAAATCGGATCTTCCACAGGCTCCCCGTCATTCAGCAATTGATGGTGCTGCTCGTTCGTTTTCCTTCGCCGGTCCAGCATGCCGTCCAGCCATATCCCCATGATTTCCGGCAGTGACACCAGCCGTAAAGTATGGCCGGTAGGAGCAGTATCAAAAATAATCAGATCAAACCGCTCTAGTTCCTCCAAAACTATCGTAGTCAAGCGATCAAACAATGCTGCTTCATCGGCGCCGGGGCTCGTTTTTGCCATGTCAATCAATCTGTGAACCTCCTGAATCATCGTCGCCTTTACCTGGCCCTCAAGATTTTTCTTTACCTGGGCAATGTAGCGTTCATTTTCTTTTTCCGGGTTGATTTCCATGACGGAAAGCCTGTTGGCCACTTGTATTGGTTCATTTCGGAGCTTTGCTTGAAATAAATCGCTTAAGTTATGAGCAGGATCGGTTGAAATAAGAAGCACCTTTTTGTTCAGCTTACTTGCAGCCAGCGCCAAGCTTGATGCCGTGGTTGACTTTCCGACCCCGCCTTTCCCGCCGACAAAAATGATTTTTTTATTAAGCAACTTTAGATTTTTCACCATAAAAAACACCTCCAGGCAAAGTGGCAGCGGGTTGGAAGTTCAGTCAAGTGACTTATGCAAAAATAGCATGCTGCTGCCAATAACATTAACAAATATCGGGCTAACAGCACCGGAACCCGCTTAACGGGGATTTATCCATACCCATGCGTGTGTGCCATTCGTGGAATCGTTCAAGCATGTGTGGATAAAGCTCCAAGGTGTAGTAAAAAGCCGGGTTTGGGATTCCGAGCATGTCAGAGTAAAGCAGCAGAAAAAATAAATCCTCCTCGTCCCGTAGTTCTCTCGCTATTTCGCTTCTGTGGGCTTGCTTTAATATTTGATCGTACAGTTGAAATAGTTGTTTCAGTTTCAATGTGAGCACCTTCTTTTCTTGCGGTGCCAGGCACTCTGTATCACAGTAAAGCTGCGCAGAATGACAGAGTGCCTGGCACCTTGCTTTTTTTACATCGCTTTATCCTTCGGCAGTGTTGGTTTTCTCTTTCCAAAAGCAACGATGGCTTCTATTAAAATCCAAAATGCAAAGACGAAAATGACGGCTCCCAGGCCGAAGAGCAGGATATTCAGATCGCTCCCTCCAAAACCAGACCACTCTAACAGGATTTGTCGTGCCATCGCGTACAATGTCATCACGAGAAGGAATATCATTGGAACAAGGGCCACGAAATAATTCCGGCCTTGCCGTTTCAGCCAAAGTGTTATAAGGAGCAAGGTAATCGCCGCTAAAAGCTGGTTGGATGTACCGAACAGCGGCCAGAGAACATACCCTCCCGAACCAAAGCCTTGCGGGCCTTCAGGCAACAAAACGAGCGCCGCGCTGGCAACAACGGCAATGGTTGTCGCCACATGTGTTTTGGTGAGCGGCATGACATTGTATTCCTTTCCGAGCTCCGCGATAATATAGCGCATTAAACGCACCGAAGTATCCAGCGTGGTGGCAGCAAAGCTGACAACGATAACGGCAACAATCGTTGTGGCGATGTCGGCCGGTATCAGCAGCCCGGTAGCCAGTTCCCCGGCACCTTGGACGAAGTTGCCTAAACCGCCTGCATTTGCGGCAGCAAAGCTGTCATAAGCACCGAGAAAATCGCCTTGCGAGCCGAACAACGTGGCTACGGCAATGATCGATGCCAATGCCAGTAGCCCTTCGCCGACTGCTCCACCATAACCGACAAGACGGGCTTCCGGCTCCCTGTTCAACTGTTTACTCGATGTACCGGAAGCAACGAGTCCGTGAAAGCCGGAAATCGCACCGCAGGCAATTGTTATAAACAGAATCGGAATCCATGGCATATCCGTCGCAGCACTGTTCGTTGCTGGCGCTGTGATGGCCGGGTTGGAAAAAAATAAACCAAGGTACAAAATCGCCAGGCCGACTACAAGCTGGTGGGAGTTAATGTAATCTCGCGGCTGAAGCAGCTTCCACACCGGCAATGTCGAGGCAATATATACGTAAATCATCAAAATAGTAATCCAGACAAAAAAGGAGAAAGCAACACCGTTCAAGCCGAAAGCAACGATTGTTTCTTCTCCGCCGAAATAACGCGGCAGATCGAGTTGCAAAGCCGGAATCCGGGAGGCGGTGACAGCAGCAATATACATCGTCGCCAGAGCGGCCAAAGAAGGAAAAAGCATGCCGCCTTTTTTTCTGTAAACGAGATATCCGATCCAGATCGCTAATGGAATCTGAATAAATACGGATAACACGGAAGCCGGGAAGCGAATAAACAAGTTTGAAATCACCCAGGCAAAAACGGCATTTACCATAAGAACGAGAATCAGAATGATAAATAAAAATAAAATCTTTGCCCGCTGACCGATGATTTTATCGGCTAATGTTCCCACTGATTGGCCCTTGTGCCTCACCGACAGGGCGAGAGCGCCAAAGTCGTGCACGCCGGCGGCAAAAACCGTTCCGAGAACAACCCAGACAAATGCAGGCAGCCAGCCCCAATATATGGCGATGGCGGGACCGACAATCGGGGCAGCGCCGGCAACGGATGTGAAATGATGTCCCCACAGCACCCATTTGTTTGTCGGGACAAAGTCCACGCCGTCGTTAAATTCATTTGCCGGTGTAACGAAATTCGGGTCAAGCCTGTAAATCCTTTCGGCAACGAACTTGGAATAGTAGCGATAGCCGAGAAAAAAGATAAACATACCGATCAAAGCCAGAAGAATTGCGTTCAAAACGATGACCTCCTGTCTATTATGTAATACAGCTATATTATGTCACTTTGTATTAGTAAAGAAAAAATAGCAAAGCGTCCAATTTTCCATAATTATAAAGCGCTTACATCTTTTCTCTCTGTTTTTCTCCTTGTATCGTAATTTTAAAAATAATCTGTCTATTCGTTAGGTATTTCGTGATTGTTCAAAAAGAAGCCTAGTCAGGTCGCATTTGTGAGCAACGGCGGAATATCACTATCCTCCAATTCCGCTTAAGTACCACTACCACTCACGTCCTGCATCTGTGGTTACTCGATGCAAAAATTTACTCGGTGGAGCCTAGTCAGGTCGCATTTGTGAGCAACAGCGGAATATCACTATCCTCCAATTCCGCTTAAGTACCACTACCACTCACGTCCTGCATCTGTGGTTACTCTATGCAAAAATTTACTCGGTGGAGCCTAGTCAGGTCGCATTTGTGAGCAACAGCGGAATATCACTATCCTCCAATTCCGCTTAAGTACCACTACCACTCACGTCCTGCATCTGCGGTTACTCGACGCAAAAATTTACTCGGTGGAGCCTAGTCAGGTCGCATTTGTGAGCAACGGCGGAATATCACTATCCTCCAATTCCGCTTAAGTACCACTACCACTCACGTCCTGCATCTGCGGTTACTCGATGCAAATTTACTCGATGGAGCGTAGTCAGGTCGCATTTGTGAGCAACAGCGGAATATCACCATCCTCCAATTTCGCTTAAGTACCACTCACGTCCTGCATCTGTGGTTACTCGATGCAAAAATTTACTCGGTAGAGCGTAGTCAGGTCGCATTTGTGAGCAACGGCGGAATATCACTATCCTCCAATTCCGCTTAAGTACCACTCACGTCCTGCATCTGCGGTTACTCGATGCAAATTTACTCGATGGAGCGTAGTCAGGTCGCATTTGTGAGCAACAGCGGAATGTCGTCATCCTGACTCCAAGAAAACCACTGACAGTTGGCTTGAAAAGAATGCATCGGCTCCGCTCATTGTCTCTTTTTGAACAAACACTGTAAAAGGATGTTCAAAAAGTGCGGGAAACAGCGCTGGCGAATCTCATCGTTGCGTTGTTTCTGTGATGCTCACGTACTACCTGTGTGCGCTGCGTTGCTCGCTCCTGCCGCGCCTCGATCTACTTGTCGCTGTTATGTCCTCCTTTTTAAACAAACACTTTTAAATAAAATGAACTCAACCAGGGGGCATACCTTCAAAGAATCAACACGTAATTGGAAATCGCTGGTGTTTACTTCGTTATTTAAATTATGTAGAATGGAATTAAAACTTTAATAAATAATAAGAATTTTACGAATAAATTAAAAAAGAAAGGGTTGGTGGTTCGTTGCTATGACATTAGATGACATCGACAAGGTGATTCTTAAGGAACTATCCAAGGACGCAAGAATTTCAATGAAGGATTTGGGGGATATCGTCAATTTGTCCTCCCCTTCCGTAAAAGAGCGAATCAGTAAACTGAAAAAAGAAGGCATTATTAAAAAGTGTACGATAGCTGTAAACAAAGAGAAGCTTGGATTAAAAATTAGTTGTATCGTAACGATAACGATATCAACGGGAAAATATCATCATTTTATCGAATTCATTGAAAATCATCCGCAGATTGATTTTTGCTATCGCTCCGCCGGTCAAGTATGCTTTTACATCCTGTTGTCGGTAAGGGAAATCAGCGAAATTGAGCAATTTGTAGATGAAGCTTCCAAGTACGGAACAGTAAATACAAATCTTGTTTTGTCGCAAGTGAAAACAAAAGGCTACTTAGAATACGCACTGGATGAGTGAATGGAAACATGGGGAAAATCGTCTGTCTAGAATGAAAGAACAGATGCTAAGCAGAAGCTGAGTGGAAAAACAGACAGATGATCGGCAAATTCGAGCTGTCCCATGAAAAAGTGTTTTTCTTTTGTTGCCGTCGATGTTCTATAAAGTGAACAATTACCTCTTTTTTTTTCAAAAGCTATCGCTCTCCGATGTACTCTGGAAATGACCTTTTTCAGATGAAGTGATGCTTGAAAAAGGTCATTTCGCAGCTGCGATTTCCGCCAATCAATAGCTTAATTACTTAACGCTTTTTTGTCCGCAGGTTGCGTCCGGACTTTGCTGGTGGCATAAATGTTGTGGATATAGAAGGCTGCCAGCAACAGGATGATGACCAGCAGTAGCGTATGCCTGGATGTATAGTTTATCAGCGTGGAGCCGAGAGCGAGAAATAATCCGATAAGCGCTTCAGAAATGGCAAAAATTCTGCCTTGGATGTCGGCAGGTGTATGTTCATGAACAAAGGTTTTAGCGATCACTTCTCCGAACTCCATTGCCATATAAAACAAAATCACCGTTCCGAGGCTGATCAGGAAAGTGCCAGAATGGATGACGACCAGGATGGAAACGAGCGTTGCCAAAGTAAAGTACAGAATACTTTTTTTCATATGCCCCACATTGGACACGAGCTGTGCGCCAAGAAATCCTCCCACCCCAAGGGCGATGGTCAACAGAAAATTCCCGATCTCGCCGTCATAAAAGCTTTCGCTGATGACCGGGTAAAAGCTGTAAACGATCCCGCAAAATGTTGCCATGAGCATCATTAAAAAAATCGCATTTCTTATTTGAATATTATGCTGAATTTCCTGCAGCCCTTTTTTAAAATTCAACAAATAATTTTTCAGGCCGATGCTTTCAATGACTGGTGAATCCACCTTCATAAACAGCACCAAAAACGAAGACAGCAGGTATGATAACGCATTTAACAGCACCGCCAGCTTTAAATAATCGAAATACAAAAATACGGCGCCCAAGCTCGCGCCAAAAATGATGCAGACGGTTGTTGCCTTGGCGAAAATAACGTTCAGCCTTTTGACATCTGAACCCAAACAGGACATCAAGCTTAAGCGCGCGGGATTGAAAAAAACGCCCATTCCGTAAGAGACAAACAGTAAAAACAAGAACAGCAGCGGGTACTGACCAAGCGGAATAAACAGCACGCCGATGAAAGCCAGACCTCTGCCGATGTCGGTCCAAAACATGATTTTTCGCCGGTCAATTTTGTCAACCAGCACGCCTAAAAACGGCTGAAAAACCATCGGGATACTGCGGACAACCAATACGCCGGACACAACCCAATAGCTTTCATAATAAGTGGCAATGATCAACACCGCCGGCAGTACACAATAATCTCCGAGAAAGGAAAAAGCCTGGCTGATTAACAGCAGCTTTGCGTTTGTATTCAGTGTTTTGGCTTTCATTGAATAACACCATTTAATTTTCTCGCATCATACGCGGAAAGGACAGATTGGCATCTGATCGTTTGAATCGCTTCCTTCAGCTTGCGGGCATCCTTTGACAGCAAATCAAGCGATGCAACCGGATGGAGGGATTCGAACCCCTTTTCACAGCTCACTTCTGTACCTGGAGGCAGCTGGCTGAACGAAGTGACCGTCACTTCGCTGCTGATCTCACTTGGAAGCGTAATGTTATTAAAACATATTTTTTTAGCGTCACCGGCGAGTTGCTCCCTGAAGTCGGAAATATATAAATTAAGATTTGCCGAATATTGTTTTAGATGGTCATTTTCATCAAACGGGAGCTTGGCAGAATAGCCATTGATCAAGATGTCTGCCAGCAACGCTGGAAAATTTAAGCCGAGGGATGTATGTGCCTGTGGTACAATGTTCCAGCCCCCGAATCTCGCCGCCGTTTCGATGACACCGGTTTTTCTGTCTTTCATCAATTTAATCTCTGTATGGGTGGCGCAATAGTTCAAACCAAGCGCTTCATTTGCTTTTTTGGCGGTATCATAAATGATTTCTTTCGCTTCGTGATCAAGGGTGGAAGGAGTGATGTGAGACGTCTCGGTAAAAGGAAAGACTAACGGCGTTTTATCGTTGATGACAATCGGAACATACTCGCCATTGACCATTAACCCTTCCACGCTGACATAATCTCCGTAGCCTTCATCGTCGCGCCAGTCTTTTCCGCAGCCTTCAATATATTTTTCCAAGATATATTTTGCTTCAAATGTAACTGATTTTGGGACTGCCAGTTTCTCCAGCGCTTTTTCGGTTGCGAGGAATTTTTCTACCGGATCGCAGTCTTTATCGATGAGAGTGACACCGAGCGAGCTGGCGAGATAGGTCGGCTTTAAAACAACCGGCAATTTGATTTCTTCAACGGCCTGTTTGAAATCGTCCACGTTGTTCACCCGCCGGCTTTCGATTGTCGTTAAACCGGCTTGATTAAAGCTTTCCCGCATTAAATTTTTGTCCCGGGCTCTTTTAGCAGCTTCGTAGCCTGCCCCCCGGAGCCCTAACTCTTCACAAGCCTTCGCCATCGGCACGATGAACAGCTCGTTGTTTGTTGTAATCGCATCGACGGCAAACATTTTAGCGATGTTGATGATATCCAGGGCTGCTCTGGCTTCCCCTTTGTCGTAATCTCCCGACGCCCAGTAAATCGATTCCGGGTGCTCAAAATCTTCTATCTTGTTGAGGAAATCTGTATCCTTGATGACGGCAACCGAGTATTCCTCCATAAATTTGGCGTGCGCTTTGGAAATGGCAAACGGACGCGGGACATAGCTGACGATATGATATTTTTCGGCGACGCTTCTGTAAAAATGATGCGGCGGGCAGCCGCCTAAATCTGCAATAACCAATATTGTCTGTTTTTTCAATGGGATGACTCCTTTCTTGTTTGCACATGCTTTTTTGAAGACGCGTATGATAAGTGGACTCGCAACAGCTAAGCTGAACATCGGGATAATCAGGTGGAGCACTGCTCCACCTGATGAAAGGTTAAAGGTGAGTACTGAAAAATCATTTATTGACCTCGACCACCCGTCCTCCGCCGAAATATCGGCTGCGGCAATCACACGGCTGTATATCCGCCATCCACCATCAAAGGCGTGCCAGTGATAAAGGCAGCTTGCTCCGAGGCGAGAAAAAGAATGGCGTTGGCAACATCGCCGGGCTTGCACATTCTGTTTAACGGCACGAGCCTTGCCTTTTCCCGTTTGATTGCTTCCAGGTTTTCCTCTCCGATGGATTTGTCGGTCATTGGTGTATCGACGATGCTCGGACAAACACAATTGACACTGATGTTGTATTTCGCATAGTCCGCTGCAAGGGATTTCGTCAGCATCATCACACCGCCTTTCGTCGTGTTGTAGGCGGCGATTCCCGGCCAGGCGACGGTTCCGCTAACAGAGGAGACGTTAATGATCGAAGACGCTGCGTCTGTCTTCATCATTTGCTGAATGGCATATTTGCTGCATAGAAACATGCTCGTTAAATTCACCTGCAGCAACCTGTTCCATTCCGCTGTTTCCATCTGATGAAACGGCGTCGCGATTTCGATCCCCACATTATTCACTAAAATATCGATGGTGCCTGCCAGCGAAAACAATTGTTTCACCGCGTCCTCGTCCGTGACATCGCTTAAGGCAAATTTGACGTTGAATCCGTCGCCAGTAAGCTTCCGTTCCAGCTCGCTGCCGGCCTGTTCGTCGATGTCCGCGAAAACCACATTTACACCGTGCTCGGCAAACAATGTAACGGTTGCCAGCCCGATTCCGGATGCACCCCCGGTAATCACTGCGTTCTTATTTTTTAATGTCATTTGCCACCCTCAAATACTTTTTATTTTTCCGCCGTCAATATTTATCTGCTGACCGGTAATGAACGAAGCATCCGCGGAGCAGAGATAGGCGGCCAAAGAGCTTATCTCCCGAACAGTTCCCGGCCGCCTCAGCGGAATGTTGCTTAAAACCGCGGCTTCCACTTCGTCGACATCCGCTTCGAGCCGCTGACTCAGCCCGGATAACACCGCCTGATATCTGTCGGTGTTGATGTTTCCAGGGTTAATGCAGTTAAACGTTATCTTGTCTTTCGCGTACTCCGCCGCCAACGCTTTATTGGCATTGGCTATTGCCGCATTGATGAGGCCGTTGAGAAACATGGACGGCTCCGGCTCCGTCCCAAGCGTTCCGGCGATGCTGATGACCCGCCCGCAGCCGGACTTTTTTAACAGCGGCAGAAAGGTTTGGATGTTCAATAAATAAGCAAGCAATTTCTCCTCGTACGCGATTATGAAGTCGGCGTGTGTCAAGCTTTCAAACGGCTTCGGTTCCGCTCCAGGCGCATTGTTGATCAATACATCCAGCTTGGTAGAAACGTCGGTGATTTTGCTGTAAATGTCTGCTCTCGTCTGTTCTTCGGTGATATCGCCGGCAACGAAAAACAAATTATCGGACTCCTCCGGCAGCTGTTCCTGTAAGTTGATCAATGAGCGGGAGTTGGCAATAACGACATACCCTTTTTCCAGCAATGCTTCTGCGACTGCTTTTCCAATTCCTTTGCTCGCTCCTGTAACGACGGCGATTTTATTATTCATTTGTATCCGCCTTTCTGGGCTTGTTGTAGCGGGGCGGAAAAAACAGATTGATCGATTTGGAATCCCGTTCATTGTTATTTACGGCGCTGTGTTCTTCTTTTTCTTCACAAAAATAGACGGTTCCGAACGCCATTTCTTTGCTAAAGCCTTCCACGTTCATCGTGTAGTCTCCGGCGATGCAAATTCCGATTTGTTCATTTTTGTGCTTGTGGCTCGGCATCGCTCCTCCCAGCTTTGGAATCGAGGCAATCATCAGCTCGAACCAGTCGTTGAAGAAAAATTGCACCGCCATTCCCGGAAGAAGCTCTCTGTTAACTTGAGAGTCGAGGAAGCAGCTGTCCCCGTTGACTGTGTAAACTTCGTTTTCCTTGTATCTTAAAATGTCCAAAGCTATCGTTTCTTTACGGTTGACATTTACTGCCCCATGCATTGTATGGGGCGGAGCGATATACACTGTTTTCTCCGGCGCCATTACTTTCTTCTCGCCGTCGACGTTCATTAACATGCTGCCCTTGATCACGATGCCGATCTGAGCCTCTTTGTGGGAATGAAGAGGCATTTCTACACCTGGAGGAATACAAGAAACTTTGACAATCGTGTCGTTTCTTGTATAGATCTCCTGTTTGATGCCATTTTCCAATTCGACGTACTCCGGCAGGGGAAAAGGATTTTTCTTTTGCAGCTTAACCATTGAATAACACCTCGTCTTTCAAAGTGAATATCGACCAGCTCATGGGAATTGGCTGAAACGTTTTGATGAATTGCAACTCGTACTTTTCCACCGCTTTTTTGTTGGTAAGGGCTAATTTGTATTTTCCTTCCTTCACCAGGATTGCCGCGAGGCTGGTGGAATTGACGATTTTTACAGTCAGGTTGCCTTTCAAGTAGTTTTTCAGTAAATCAATCGGAGCCTTATGTGTCACGATTTCGTAATTTTGGAGATCCTCCTCTTTAATAAAAACGTCAGGTAATGCCGCCAGTCCGTAAAGAGGTGTGTCACACCGGAAAATATCCACGGGATAGACATCAGGTGTCATATAAAAGATCTGAATGTTTTCATAAGCATGTGGAACGACACAATAGTCTGTTTGTCTGGAAATCAAAGATGTTAAACAGCTGTCAAATGAATCAAGCAAAAGAATTTCAGTTTTTACATTGGCTAATTGTGAGTCAGCATAATACTTTGTTGCGTGTTCACTGCTTGTTCCATGCGGCCCCAATGTTGCAATCGTTATTGTCCGGTTGCGAATGGGAATAGTACTGTTCTTCGAGTGGGAAGGATCAACTTTTAATTTTTCCACATGATAGACCTCCAAAATTTAATAAGTTAAGTTTTTCTTGAGTGATACATTAGAAATTAAAGTTCCCATGTTATGGAAAACATTTTATAAACATCTGCGAAGGATGTCAATAGTTTTATAGGAATTTTTAAAATATTTTTACTATAAGTGTTTGTTCAAGAAGGTCGGTTTTTATCTTTTGGAACAAACACGAAGCAACGAGCCGTACTTCACTGCAATGCTGCGAGCTGTCTCATCGTGTCATCGCGAGCGATGACACTTGGATCGACGTCGGAGTTCTACTAGCAGAGGAAGAGACAATGAGTGGAGCCGATGCATTCTTTTAAAGCCGGCCATAAGTGGGGTTCTCGGAACCAGGATGGTGACATTCCGCCGTTGCTCACAGGACGTGAGCAGCTCTTAGGCGGAATTGGAGGATGGTGACATTCCGCCGTTGCCCACAAATGCAACCTGAATGTGCCTCGCGAGTCAATTTGCGTCGTGTAACCGCAGACGCAGGACGTGGGCAGACTTGGGGCGCATCGAGCGGAACCATTGCCTTTTTGAACACGTTCTATAACTGTTTGCTTCAAAAGGTTATCCCCGAATTTATGCACTCCTTCTTCATATCAGTTTTTTTCTAAAGTTTGCGAACCCGCCGTTTAATAAAAACCGCAGCGTACAATCTCGGAAAGTCCCCGCACGTTTTTTCCTTCCGCACAATGTGGTACAATCAGGTTCAGGAAATCTGTACGTGGAAAGGAAACAGCAGCATGGCTACGGAGAATGTACCAGTAAAAAAGAACGACATGATCGACATCATGTTTGAGGATTTGACACACGATGGCGCGGGCGTCGGCAAAATCGCCGGCTTCCCTGTGTTTGTTCAGCGCGCTTTGCCGGGGGAAACCGGCACTGTCAAAATAACGAAGGTGAAGAAAAACTATGCTTTCGGGCGGCTCTTAGAATTGACCAAAGAAAGTCCTGACCGGGTGGAAGCACCGTGTCCGATCTTTAAACAATGCGGCGGCTGCCAACTGCAGCACCTCAGCTACGACGGGCAGCTGAAGCATAAACAAAAGCATGTTCGCGATGTGCTTGCCCGCATCGGCGGTCTTCAGGAAGTCACGGTTCATCCGACTCTCGGCATGAACGATCCGTGGCGGTACCGCAATAAAGCGCAGGTCCCTATCGGTGAGGAGGAAGGCGGTCTCATTGCCGGCTTTTACGCGGAGCGTACCCACAGAATTATCGATATGAACGAGTGTGCCATCCAGCATGAGGAGAATGACCGGGTTGTCCAGCTGGTGAAAAAAATAGCGAAAAACTACGGCATTGGCGGGTATGATGATAAAACACATAAAGGAACACTGCGGCATGTTGTCACCCGCTACGGCTATCAAACCGGCGAGCTGATGGTTGTTCTGGTAACAAAGGGAAAGGAGCTTCCGAATAAGAAGAATCTTGTCCAGGATATACGTGCACAACTGCCGAACGTGAAGTCGATCGTGCAAAACATCAATCCGAAGCGGACGAATGTTATTTTTGGTGAAAAAACCGAAGTTCTCTGGGGAGAAGAAGTGATTCATGATTATATCGGCGACATTCAGTTTGCCATTTCCGCTCGCTCCTTCTACCAGGTAAATCCGGTTCAGACAGAAGTGCTCTACAATAAAGCGCTGGAATACGCCGGGCTGACGGGGAAAGAAACGGTCATCGACGCCTATTGCGGCATCGGCACGATCAGCTTGTTTCTCGCGCAAAAAGCAATGCGGGTGTACGGGGTGGAAATCGTACCGGAAGCGATTTCCGATGCGAAGAAAAATGCCAGGCTCAACGGCATCGGCAATGTGGAATTTGCAGTGGGGGAAGCGGAGAAGGTGATCCCGTGGTGGCACGCCCAAGGTATCCGAGCGGATGTCATCGTCGTTGATCCGCCGCGAAAGGGCTGTGACGAAGCCTTGCTGGAAACGATCGTCAGCATGAAACCGGAGCGGGTCGTCTATGTCTCCTGCAACCCGGCAACGCTGGCCCGGGACCTCAAATATTTGACGGCGCACGGCTTTGAAGCAAAGGAAGTCCAGCCGGTGGACATGTTCCCGCATACGGGGCATGTGGAGTGTGTAGTATTGATGTCACGGATGGTGTCTAACTAAAATAAACATTTCCGATTGAGAACCGTATTCAGTTAAAATAAACATTTCCGATTATCGACTCTGATTCAATATCAACCCGGGTTTGTACCAATACGAATCCGGGCTTTTTTCTGTGGGAAATCAAAAGGTTTTCAATTATATTATCCGTGTCCATTCCTGCTTAAACCCAAGCCATATCAGGCTTTATCAATACTTCACTCAGTCAGCTATTCAATAATAGACCAAAGTCTTTAACCATTCTTTTCTCAATGTTTTTTCTAATTTCCCCTATACTTTTCTCCATTATCTCTTCCTTCCATTCTCGGAAGACTTTATTTTAACTCCAAAAAAAAACGTGAAAAAAGTGCGGAAATACAAGCGAAAAACGGTCATTTTTGAATCAAAAAACCTTCGAGACGGAGGGCGGTCAGAAGACTTTATTTTAACTCGAACGGAAGAATGCGGGTTTGAGGTGGGCGATTTCGGAAGGGTTTATTTTGGTTGTACAGATGGCGAAGTGAGTGTGGGGAGAGGATTGGAATCAAGGGTTTACGGGCTTTGAGGGTTGGAAACGCAAGTAAATCGCTTTGCGGAAATAAATACAAGGTGCTGTTTTTGCCTTTTACAGAGCGGATTGGATGTAGATGCTGCATGAGTGTACAGGTCGGATGTATTATTTGGCGAGTGAGTCGATTGGATGTTTGTTTCGATTAGGCATGTCCATGAGTTATGGCTATAATGGGAGTTATTTGGTCAATGATGACTGGCGAAGAGTATTTATATTTTTTACAGAAAATAACATTACCCTCTTGACTCTTCCTTTGGGTAATACTTTATACTAAATTTATACCCAATTATTTAGAAGAGAGGTCGAAACAAATGAGCAATCTAATCAAAATCAAGGATGTGTCAAGCAAATATGACATTACAGCTCGTACACTGCGTTATTATGAGGACAAGGGATTGCTGTACAGCACTCGAAGTGATGACTACGCGTACAGAATGTACGATGAAAACGCTGTTAGGCGGCTTGAGCAAATACTCATTTTACGCAAGCTGAATATCAGCATAAAAGACATTCAACGTGTTTTTAACACTTCCGGTTCCGATGTAGTCTTAGAAGTGCTGGGGAAAAAAGTACAGAGCATAGACGACGAGGTTGCGCTTTTGCATGAGCTGAAGGAAATCGTGCTGGATTTTATACGTGAAATCGAACAAGTGAACTTTTCAGACAACTCCGACATAAAACTGCTGTACAACAAGGCTAAAGAGATTGAAACACAATTGATAAGCATTGACTATATCGGCAAGCCCTCCAATATAAACCGCTTGATTGAAATAACGGAAAAATTAGATAAAAAAATCCCTGATATAATGGTCGTTAGAATACCGGGATTTAGAGCGGTGACAGTGGGCGAACAATCATGGGAGGATATGTTCAAAAACGGCGGATACATGTATCAATTGTGGCAGCATGTGCATTTGTACAAAAATGTGATTTTCGACTGTTTTGATTTTTTGCTGGCTAAAAATGATAAAGCCGAATGGATATGCGCCGTTAAAGATGGTGTTACCAATGCGGATGTAAGCCCTTTTAAATTGTTCGATTTTCAGGGAGGCTTATACGCTATGGCAGTCAGTATTGACGAAGATAACGAGAGCATACACAAAGTGGAAGATAAAGTTCGCCGATGGATTGAAAGCACAAATTTTCAGCTTGACAAAGACCGCAATGTTATGTTCAATATGCCTTATTTATATGAAGAGGGAAGGGATATTGCCTACAAAGACATAGAAAAGGGACTTGGTTATAAACAAATGCAAAGATATTTTCCTATTAAACTGAAAGATGATATTTAAGCACTTTGGCGAACTTTAATGAAAAAAATGTCTCTAGAGGAGAGGAATTAAAAAGAACAAATACGAAAACGTAATGAAACTTATGGAGAATTTCTGCGAAAACGGCAAGGACAACCTTATTGCTCTGGCAACTATTGCATTGTCAGTTAAAGAGATTGCTAGTATTGCTGGTGTATCGCATCAAAATGTAATGCGGATGGCACAAAACTTAGAAAAAAGAGGGTTTGTTAGAATATTAAAAGATAGTACTGATAGACGTGTTAAAAGAATCGTATTAACTTCACAGTGCCAAAAGTATTTTATAAATAGAGATGAACGAGAAATCTCTTTTCTAAATAGATTATTTTGGCTCTTCGCTATTTGGTGTGAGTTTTTCCCGTTATCTTCTTTCATGGGAGTTGGACATTGATTTTGGTCTTTTGGCAGTAAAACAGGCCTTGAGCCATGGAAAGCCTGAGATTCTCAACAGTGATCAAGGCAGTTATTTTCCGAGCCCTAAAGTATACAGGCTTATTACAAGAGCTTGAGGTAGGCATCAGCACGGACGGGAAGAGAGGATACCTTGGAAGGGGTGCCACAAAAATGTATTAGGGGATTTTACCTCTAATGGAGTGTACCTCTTACTTGAATGCCATTCAGGTCAATTCCAGGCTCGCCCCCCCATCTTAGTGTCTTGACATTTGGGTCCACCATAGAATAACAGACTTCTTTGACAAAAATTTTTCTTCGTGCCACTTGACAAGCGCTGCTATTCTGCGGTACTATATACCAGTAATAAGTGATACTGAATATCGGTAACACAAAATACCTGTGCTGCAGAGTACTGAATAAGATATAATGAAATACAAATGGGGGGGTAATTTTGGAAAATATTACGGAAATGCTGAAAGGAGTGCTTGAGGGTTGTGTGCTTGAAATCATCAGCCGCGGCGAGACTTACGGCTATGAAATCACGCAACAGCTGCGAGCACTTGGCTTCACTGATGTCGTTGAAGGCACGGTTTATACGATTACCATGCGGCTTGAGAAAAACAATCTGGTGGACATCGAGAAAAAGCCCTCCACTTTGGGACCGCCAAGGAAATTTTACACACTCAACGCAGCAGGTCAAGAGAAACTCGAAGCTTTTTGGGAAAAATGGGAATTTATCTCGAGCAAAATTAACGAACTCAAACAAATAAAATCAAAAGGAGAAGGAATATGAGTATTTTTGAAAAAATTATCGGAAGTCTGGATGACAAGCGGGAATGGAAGGCGATGGAGGCGCGTGCGAAGGCACTTTCAAGTGAGTACCGCAACGCTTACAAAGCGATGCAAAAATATCTTTGGAACACTGGTGGCATGGTGGATTGGCAAGAAACGAAATTCGTTTTTAATCACATCATCGACCTTCTTGAAGAAGCCGCAGCCGATGGCAAGCGTGTGAAAGAAGTTACTGGCGACGACGTAGCAGCCTTCTGTGATGCGCTCGTCATTGATACAAAATCGTGGATTGATAAGCAACGTCAAAAGCTCAACGATTCAATTAAATAATGGAACTTGGCTGAACAGCTTCATCGCTTAAAGGAGGAGACGATAATGAACTTTTTAGAAAAAATAACCGGCAGCGATATGACGAAGGAAATGAAAGGCTTTGAAGCACGAGCAAAAGTCTTGCCAGTTGAATATCAAGCTGCTTGGGTTACAAATAATGTCTGGATTCACGGAGATTTCACCGGTCGTAATCTGATGCCGATTCTTGACAGTGCTCTTGAACTGCTTGAAGTTACATCGGCAGACGGCCAGAGCGTCGGAGAAGTACTAGGAGATGATATCGAAGGCTTCTGTGCAGCGCTTGTTGGTGAAGAAGGCGCAAAAACGTATAGAGATAAATGGCGTGACCAACTCAACAAGAACGTAGCAAGAAAATTAGGAGGACTGAAATGAGTATCCAAAAAAACATCAAAAAAATGATCGAAGGTAAAAAAGAATGGAGAGCCCATGTTTCGCGTGTTAAGGAACTTCCATAAAATTACCAAATTGTCTATAAAGAGATCCAAAAATATCTCTTTAAAGTCGGCCCTGTTGAGCTAAACGAAGGTATCGGACTGCTCGCAGAAATTCTCAGCTTCTTTGAAGAAGGCGTTGCTGCTGGGAAAGGTGTGCTTGAAGTCACAGGAACAGACGTTGCTGCTTTCTGCGACGCGCTCATTGAAGATTCACAAACGTACGCTGATCTCTATCAAGAATCGGTCAAACAAAAAGTCGATAAGGCCATGAAAAAATAAAAGTAGATCAATAGATCAGACCGACGGAATAACTGGTTACAAACCTGAATGTGCCACCTTCAATATTAAGTAATTTTTTTTCATCCAGTAGTAAGTAATACAGAATATTAGTCTGACTAAGTAGTGATGTATAGATAATCCAGCGCCAAGCAGCGCTTTTTATAAGGAGGACAAAAAAGTATGAGTAATGCAGCAATTTCTGTAAAAGGATTAAAAAAATCTTTTAAGGACAAGGAAGTCTTAAAGGGAGTGGATTTTGAGGTGCAGCGCGGCGAAATTTACGCGCTGCTGGGCTCAAATGGAGCGGGCAAGACGACGATTGTCAACATTCTCTCGACGCTGATGAAGCCCGATGGCGGCGAAGTAAGAATTTGCGGCTTTGACGCCCAGCGTCAACCGGAGCATGTTCGCCAGAGCATCAGCCTGACAGGGCAGTTTGCAGCGATAGACGGCATGCTCACCGGGCGGGAAAACCTGATGATGATCGCCAAGTTGCGGGGAGTTTCCAATCCAGCTCAAGTCGCTGACAATTTGCTTGCAAAATTCAGCCTAACGGATGCGGCCAATCGCCGGACGGACCAGTATTCCGGCGGGATGAAGCGCCGGATTGACATCGCCATGAGCCTGATCGGGACGCCAGCAGTTATTTTTCTTGACGAACCGACGACAGGGCTTGACCCCGAAGCGAGGATTGAAGTCTGGGATACTGTCAAGGAGCTTGCCGGTGGCGGCACGACTATCCTGTTGACCACCCAGTACCTGGAGGAAGCCGAACAACTGGCGGACCGTATCGCCATCCTGCATGGCGGAAAAATCATTACGACCGGTACCCTTACCGAACTCAAAGAGATGTTCCCCCCAACGAAAGTGGAGTACATCGAGAAGCAGCCGACATTGGAGGAAATTTTCCTCGCGATCATCGGCAAAAAGGAGGAGATGTAAATGAAAAGCAAAACAGGGGTATTACTAGGGCGTCTAATGCGCAACATCATGCGCAGCCCGGATACGATTATCACGGTGGCGATCACGCCAATTATGATGATGCTGCTGTTTGTCTACGTATTTGGCGGCGCCATCGAGACAGGCACGGACAACTATGTCAATTATTTGTTGCCGGGAATTTTGCTGATGGCTATCGCATCCGGCGTCGCCTACACTTCCCTGCGGCTGTTTACGGATGTAAAGAGTGGACTGATGGCGCGTTTTATTACCATGCCCATCAAACGCTCGTCGGTATTGTGGGCTCATGTATTGACCTCGCTTGTATCCAATGCGCTCACTGTCGTGGTAGTTATCCTCGTCGCATTATTGATGGGCTTCCGGTCCAGCGCTGATATCCTGGATTGGCTAGTGGTAGCTGGGATACTCGGGATGTTTACGCTGGCGCTGACATGGCTGGCGGTCATTCCCGGATTGACAGCCTCATCTATGGAAGGGGCGACAGCCTACTCATACCCGCTGGTTTTCTTGCCGTTTATCAGTTCGGCCTTTGTCCCGACCGAAACCATGCCTAAAATTGTCCGTGCGTTCGCTGAGAACCAGCCCGTGACTTCCATCGTCAATGCGATTCGTGCCCTCTTATATGAAGGGTCTGTTGGCAATGATATCTGGATCGCGCTTGCCTGGTGCGTAGGCATCATGGTCATCGCTTACTTCTTCGCCAGTAAAGCATTTAAACGCCAGTTAGGATAAGCTTTTTTGAACATGCTCTTATAGTCTTTCTTCGAGTAGGCGAGTTCAAGAACGATTTGTCGCAAAAAAGGACAGTTACGGTAAATAACCGACAACTGTCCTTTTCTTCAACTTCATTATACCATGATTAGCTGACCATTTTCAGTCTGTTTTTTATTGATTAAGTTGTTAGTATTAATCAAGTGAAGCTGTTTCGTTGCTGATACATTTCAACGTCATTAGCTGCGGAAATGAACCATTTTTTGTAAAACCATTCGTCTCGGTCTTGGTATTGAATGATAATGGGAGGGGAAAGAAATGAAACGATATGTTCTGGAGTTTCGGGAGATTGATAAAACGAAACAAATGGCGGTTGGAGGAAAAGGGGCAAATTTAGGGGAATTAGCAAAAATGCAAGGAATACAAGTACCGGAAGGATTTTGTGTGACAACAGTAGGATATCAAAAAGCGATCCGGCAAAGAGAAACGTTCCAAGCGTTGTTGGATCAACTGACCGTGCTCAAAGTGGAGGATCGAGAACAAATTGGTGAACTCAGCAGGAAGATTCGACAAATCCTTATGGAAGCAGAGATTCCTTCTGATGTGGTGAAAGCAGTTGCTCATTATCTCTCCCGGTTTGGCGAGGAACATGCCTATGCTGTGCGTTCCAGCGCGACTGCGGAAGATTTACCGCATGCCTCTTTTGCCGGTCAACAAGACACCTATTTAAATATCATCGGCAAAGAAGCAATCTTACAGCATATCAGCAAATGCTGGGCTTCCCTGTTTACGGATCGCGCGGTCATCTATCGCATGCAAAATGGATTTGATCACAGTCAAGTTTATTTATCCGTTATTGTTCAGCGGATGATTTTCCCGCAGGCTTCAGGGATCTTATTTACCGCTGATCCGATGACTTCCAACCGAAAACGGCTATCCATCGATGCCGGTTTTGGACTTGGAGAAGCGCTGGTCTCCGGCTTGGTGTCTGCCGATGGTTATCAAGTGCAGGACGGACAAATCGTCGATAAGAGGATAGCGACCAAAAAAATGGCTGTCTATGGACGAAAACAAGGCGGAACAGAGACAAAGCAGATCGTTCCTGATCAGCAAAAGACGCAAACACTGACTGACAAACAAATTTTACAACTGGCACGCATCGGAAGACAGATTGAAGCTTACTTCGGCCAGCCGCAAGATATCGAATGGTGCTTGGACCGCGATACATTTTATATTGTCCAGAGCCGGCCGATCACGACTCTATACCCCATCCCTGAAGCAAAGGATCTGGAAAATCGCGTCTATGTATCTGTCGGACATCAACAAATGATGACCGATCCCATGAAACCATTGGGATTGTCTTTTTTCCTGTTAACGACTCCTGCTCCCATGCGGAAGGCTGGTGGAAGGCTTTTTGTCGATGTCACACCTCATCTCGCTTCCCCTGCCGGCAGAGAAGCTTTATTAAATACTCTGGGACAATCCGATCCGCTCATCAAAGACGCACTTATGAGCATCATAGAGCGAGGAGGTTTTATCCAATTGTTTCCAAATGACAAGGGTGCACCGCGTCCCAGCAGAAGCAATCCAGTGCCGCCGGTTAAAATCGAAAACGATCCGACCATCGTTTCTGATTTGATGAAGCACAGTCAAACATCGATAGAAGAGTTAAAACAAAACATTCAAACGAAGTCAGGATCAGCGTTATTTGATTTTATTCTGGAAGATATCCAGCAATTAACGCAGATTTTATTTGACCCGCAAAGCTCGAGTGTGATTATGGCGGCGATGGATGCTTCAACATGGATCAATGAAAAAATGAACGAATGGTTGGGTGAAAAAAATGCAGCCGACACGCTTGCCCAATCCGTGCCTAATAATATTACTGCGGAAATGGGACTGGCGCTACTCAATGTCGCAGATGTGATTCGTCCTTATCCGGAAGTCATTGATTATTTACAACAAGTAAAAGACGAACATTTTTTGGATGAACTGACGAAGTTTGAGGGTGGACAGAAAATCCGCGGCGCTATCGATGATTATCTCAGCAAATACGGAATGCGATGTCCCGGAGAAATCGATATAACGAAAACTCGTTGGAGCGAAAAACCAACGACACTCCTCCCCATGATTCTCAGTAATATCAAAAACTTTGAGCCTAAGGAAAGCAGCCGGAAATTTGAGCAAGGGCGGCGTGTAGCTTTGCAAAAAGAACAAGCGTTATTGGAGCGCTTGAAGCAATTGCCGGATGGTGAACAAAAAGCCAAGGAAACAAAACGAAGAATCGATCTTATCCGAAATTTCATGGGCTATCGGGAATATCCAAAATACGGCATGGTTCATCGCTACTTTGTTTATAAGCAGGCGCTGCTGAAAGAAGCCGAACATCTCGTACATGCAGGCGTTATTCATGAAAAAGAAGATATATACTACCTCACTTTTGAAGAACTTCACGAAGTCGTACGCACAAAGAAACTAGAATACGAGATCCTCAGCAAACGAAAAGACGAGTACAAATTATATCAAAAACTAACTCCGCCGCGCGTAATCACGTCTGATGGCGAAATCATTGCAGGAGAGTACAAACGGGAACATCTCCCAGCCGAAGCAATGGCAGGTCTGCCTGTTTCTTCCGGAGTTATCGAGGGGCGAGCACGTGTCATTTTAAACATGGAAGAGGCTGATCTGGAAGATGGCGATATCTTAGTCACCTCCTTTACCGACCCTAGCTGGACACCATTGTTTGTATCCATACAAGGTCTCGTCACCGAAGTTGGCGGACTGATGACTCATGGTGCCGTTGTCGCGCGTGAATATGGCTTACCAGCAGTAGTCGGGGTGGAGAATGCTACCAAACGGATAAAAGACGGGCAACGAATTCGCGTGCATGGCACAGAAGGATATATCGAAATATTGTAAATGCAAATGAAAAAGGTTTGCATTCCGCACCGAAAAAGCGAGATGATAGAATATAGAAAACAACAAAATAATAAATACAAGTGTATGTTCAAAAAGATCGCTTTTTATCTTTTTGAACATACACGATGCAATGAGTGAAGCCGATGCATTCTTTTCAAACCGGCTATGAGTGGTCTTCTCGTAGCCGGTTGCATCGGGCGGAACCATTGCCTTTTTGAACAGACTCTACAAGCATGAAAAGGAGGTTTATTGTTTGAAAACCAACCAAGAACTCGGGCGATTATTAAGTTCCATTGAGGGACAAAAATATAGTGATTATAAGCGGATGAAAGGAATGTACGATTTTGGCAAATATCAGCTCGCCATTGATCATGTTCAAGTCGACCCTTTTGCGCCGCCATCAAAAATGCGGATTATCATGAACCGGAATACGGCGGGTATCCCGGCTGAATGGCTGGATTCCAAAACTAAAATCATTGCTGTCTCTGATTTCTTAACGAGAGCGTTCTGGAAAGCGATTCAACCATTTAACAAAACAGCTAAAGGAACGGGCTCGAGCGGACTGATTTTGATCGATCGGTGTGGTCAAGAAATACTGGAACGAACCTCTGTTTTAATAAAAGCGGATTCCTTGGAAGTTCGCTTTGAAATCGGCTTGCCTGCAGCTGGAAGGCGGATTCTAGGAAAAGCGGCAGCCCGCATTTTTGAACAAACGCTTCCGCAGGTTGTGGAGCAAGCGCTGTTATACCACAATCTAGATCAAAAAGCCATGAAAAATCAAGTAGTGTTAATGTTGGATCAAGCATATATCCGCGAAGAATTAACACGTAAGCAGCTGGTTGCTTTCGTTGCCGATGGCTCTGTTTTACCGCGAGAAAGCGGTGTCTCCGACAAGCCGTTAACAGGGGCGATTCCGTTTACCAGTCCAAAAAGCTTGGAAATACAACTAACGTTGCCAAGTGGGAAAACGATTACTGGAATGGGTATTCCCGAGGGGATCACTTTGATTGTCGGCGGTGGATATCATGGGAAATCCACACTGCTTCGAGCATTGGAGCTTGGTGTGTATAATCATATTTCCGGCGATGGCAGAGAAATGGTGATCACTCGCCAGGACGCAGTGAAGATTCGTGCCGAGGATGGGCGAAATGTTGAAAAAGTGAATATTAGCGCTTTTATTAACAATCTTCCTGGCAACAAGAACACTCACCAATTTTCTACGGAAAATGCTAGTGGCAGCACCTCCCAGGCAGCAAATGTGATGGAGGCATTGGAAACCGGAACGTCTCTGTTGCTGATTGATGAAGACACCTCTGCCACAAATTTTATGATTCGGGATGGACGTATGCAAAAATTGATTTCTCCGGATAAAGAGCCCATCACACCGTTTTCGCATAAAGTAAAACCGTTGTATGAAAGGTTAGGTGTTTCAACGATACTCATCGTCGGTGGTTCCGGCGATTATTTCGATGTTGCAGATCACATCATCATGATGGATGAATACAGGTTGAAGGATGTAACCGCTGCTGCCAAGACAATTGCAAGCACCGCTGGCTATCAAAGAGAAAGTGTATCAACAAGCCAATTTGGCGATATTTCATCAAGAATACCTTTACAAACTAGTTTTTCACGAACAGGAAAAGAAAACCGGATAAAATCAAAGGGCAGACATACGATTCTCTATGGCAGGGAAATGATAGATATCTCCGGTCTCGAACAACTTATCGACGATAGTCAGACCAATTGTATAGCAGTAATGATTGATTTTTTCAAAAAAGAAATAGTGAATGACAAATGGACCATCTCTCAAGCAGCCGACCGGATTTATGCGCATATCGCACGCTTTGGCCTCGATGCTATCTCCCCGTATACCGGTCATCCGGGGAATCTGGCACTGCCGCGAAAACAAGAATTTTGCGCTGCCCTTCATCGCTATCGGGGGTTAAAAATAAAAGATTAACCAATACTGTTGCTGTTTACTGTTGCTGTTTAATAAAGGCTTGCCATTAATTAAGCTTGTGGGATGAATAAGTATAGTTCGGAAGGTAAATGCCGTTTTAAGATAGAATTGATAACTAAAGTATTTGTGCGGAGAGGGAGGTGAAGTAATTGTTCGAACATATTCATCAAAAAAAGCACTATCATACTGCAATTCATGTACTTGAGGAAGGCAAGAGAATAGACAAGAATTCACTGGGACTTGCGGCGGATTATAGTTTGCAGTTAAAAAATTGATGCTAGACTAAAAAGTAGACACAGATTGTTATAATAAAATAAATGACAATTTGTGAGGTGCATCAAAATGGCAAAAGGAAAACGTTATGACGAAGAATTCAAAAAAGAAACGGTAAAGTATGTACTAGAAAACAATAAACCTGTAGCTCAGGTAGCAAGGGAAGTTGAAATCAACGAAAATACACTTCATGGCTGGGTCAAAAAATATGGGCAACAACCAGAAATAAAAGCTGTACAAAAGTTCACTAATTCTGATACCGAACTAAAAGCATTACAGAAGCAATTACGTGAATTAGAAGAAGAGAATGAAATCTTAAAAAAGGCGATGCACTACTTCGCGAAAAGCCCTCGGTAAAGTATGAATTTATTCATAAGAATCGCTCCCGTTACCGAGTGGAGAAGATGTGCAACGTCCTGGGAGTTTCGAAAAGTGGTTACTTTAAATGGATCAACCGCCCGAAAAGTAACAGACAAAAGAAACGGGAAAAAATGAGCAAATTAATCCTCCAAACTCATCTTGAGTTTAAGCGACGCTATGGAAGTATTAAAATCTCCAAGACGCTAAATAAGCGTGGTGTAATCGTAAGTGAACGAACAGTATCACGAATCATGACCGAGAAAAATTTAAAGTCGTGTACAGTCAATAAATATAAAGCTACAACGAATTCGAAACATAGACATCCTGTAAGTGACAATGTATTAGACCGACAGTTTACAGTGGATCGCCCGAATCAATCCTAGGTAACCGATATTACCTACATCCCAACGAATGAAGGTTGGTTATATTTAGCGAGCGTCATGGACCTTTACTCCCGTAAAGTTGTGGGCTGGGCAATGGGGAAAACGATGACAAGGGAGTTAGTCATGGCTGCTTTAATCATGGCTTATAAACGTCAAAGACCTAAGCCTGGGCTTATTCATCACTCTGATCGTGGTGTTCAATATGCGTCAAAAGAGTATCAAAGTCTATTAAACAAGTATTCAATGATTGGAAGCATGAGCCGTAAAGGCAACTGTTACGACAATGCTTGTATTGAGTCATTCCATGGAATTTTAAAAAGAGAATTAGTCTATCAAACGAAGTATAGAACTAGAAAAGAAGCGAAAAAATCACTCTTTGAGTACATAGAGTTTTTCTATAACTCAAAAAGAATTCATTCTACGATTGACTATCATACACCTAATGAATTTGAGAAAATATTCAGTCAACAGGTAGGATAAATTTACCTTTGATAAAATTGTTTAAAGGGTTTTAATTTAAACGATTTTATCAAAGCAACCAAGCGATAGCGCGGTAGAAAAAAGTTTTAAAGTCTGTGTCTACTATCTTGACGTAGTATCAGAGACAATTGTGTTTGTTCATGGAGCAGGCTTAATCTTAAGACAGTTTTTTAATCAACATCAATACTTTTCTAATGAGCATCGCGTCTTATCTTTATCAGTAAGGGCCATGGAATTTCTCAAGCGCCTGAATCTGAAGATCAAAAGAAAGAGTGGAGCAATAATGTTGCCGTTATATTGATTCTCTATGCGCCAGTGGAGTGCCGATTGTAGGGATTTGCGATGACAAATTTGTCCTTAAACAGTCGCTTTTTTGTTGCCTGATGAAGCAGTTCATCAAATGATTTTTACATTCATTGATGACACTACTATAATCATGATCGGGCTGATTATTGGTGTTTACATTGACAGCTCCATTATACATTTGATCTATCCTTGGCATGTAGCAAAAGAGCAGGCTTTTGTAGGGATAAAACCAGCCTGTTCCAAATTAGGATCTGCTAAAGGAATATCAGCAACGTTTATTTGACGGATTTTTTTTCTGAGCATTCATAACATCATAGTTTTTTTCGCCCCACTCATACATTTGCTTAATGATGGGAAAGAAATCCTTGCCGATGGGTGTCAGAGAATACTCTACCTTAGGGGGAACCTCTCTATAAACCTTGCGGCGTATAAATCGATCCCGCTCTAATTCTCTTAACTGTTTGGTAAGCATAGCCTGTGTTATATTGGGAAACAGCCTTTGAAGCTCGTTGAATCTTCTTGTTTGTATGCTTAAGGCCCATAGTATACTGATTTTCCATTTCCCCCCGATGACGTGCTGTACAAATTCCAGCGGACAAATATTCTCCTGATTTTCATTCGGCTCTTTTTTCATGGAATCCTCCTAAATGGCAATAGTATGATTTTTGATAGTATCTATCATAATATTGCGTACTTTTATAATTATAATATACACGTTACTATATGAGTATGGAATATGCAATACCAATCAGTTTAGGAGGTCAATATGAGATATCAAGGTGCAATTTACAGACCAGGTCCCACAGAATCAAACAGCTATCTGCTGCAGGTTACTTTAGGCTGTTCTCATAATCAATGTACTTTCTGCAGCTTTTTTTAGGATAAGTCGTTTAAAGTCAGACCATATGAAAAAATTGAAGAGGACATTCTCATGGCGAGAAAGCATTATAAGCATGTTCCCAGCGTCTTTCTTCTGGATGGCAATATGACTTGTTGAAGCATGGAGCGCCTGCGTCCCATTCTAAGAAAAATCCGGGAAGTGTTCCCGGAGTCCACCCATACTAATATGTACGGCTCATACAGGGATGTATCCCGAAAAAGCGTGGAAGAACTGAAAGAGATGAAAGCACTTGGTGTAGGTTTTCTCTATATGGGGCTGGAATCCGGCAGTGATAAGGTGCTGTCCGATATTCACAAGGGATACACCGCTGATGAAGCCATTGATGCAGGGCAAAAGCTGAGGGAGGCTGGAATAGCCTATGGCACATCCGTCATTCTTGGGCTGGGTGGAGCCGAAGATTCGGAAGCCCATATTCGAGGAACGCTCCGGGTTTTAAACGAAACCAACCATTCCGCAGTTGGTCTCATGGTTTTGAACCCGCAGTCAGGGACGCCGTTGTTTGAAGAGATTCAAGCGGGGAACTTTATCCTTTCGACCTATAAGCAGATTTTTTATGAGGAGCAGGAAATCCTAAAGGGTTTTGAACCAAAGCAATCCACCTTTATTTATACGGGCGGGTTTTTGCCGACCAATGAGGTAATTGCCGGGCAGTTCCCCGCGGATAAAAATCGTATTTTAAATCAGTTGGAAAACAGAAAAACGCAAGACAGGAGATGGCTGAAAGAAACGATTAAATTGAATGGTCATTTATAAAAATCAGATAATGTAAGGGGAAGAAAACAAATTTCAGGTAAACAGAGAGGAGAATAATATGAACATTGTTGTGATTTATGCGCACCCCTATGACGGTAGCTTTTGTAAAGGATTGTTGGATACGGTAGTTGCTTCACTGAAGAAGAGAGGTGCTGAAGTCAAGGTCAAGGATCTTGTCAAAATGAATTTTGATCCCGTTATGCGTCCGGATGATTTAAAAGCAGCCAAAACAAAGATTTATACCGATGAAGTAAAGGCCGAGCAGGAGGATATCCTTTGGGCAGATGCGCTGGTTACCATCTGTCCGATATGGTTTGGAATGATCCCGGGATTTATGAAGGGGTATTTCGACAAGGTTTTTATAACCGGGTTTGCCTATGAAAATGGTGTAGGATTATTACAGAATAAAAGAGTATTCTCTTTATTCACATTCGGCGCAAACGACCCGTATCTGGATATGGTAAAACAGTATCAGTGTATTGATATTCTATGGGATAATTTATTCGGTATGGTAGGCTTTAAGGACATTGCCACAAAATTCTTTACGAACGTACCGCTATCCTCCGATGAGGTAAGACAACAGTATTTAAAGGAAACATCTGCTTTTATGGATCAGATTTTTGATTCCAGACTGGGAGAAATCGGTCAGAACGGTCATGCCGAGCTGCTGACCAAGCTGGTTTCACAAGGTTATTTAAACGGAAGAATATAAGGGCTTACTCCGATAAAACGAATATTGGTGTATAAATGACCTTCCAGTTATCTTATTGCTGCTGGCAGGTCATTTATATGCGTATTACTGGTCAATCCTCGGTAGAAGGCATCACGAAATATATCTCAGCGATCCACGGAAGACCGTGCCGAAAAAGATGAAAACAGTAATACGGCATCCCATTGTATGATTATGGAGTTTGCACACCCTCGACGAAAATGCACACCTTCAGCCCTAACTTTCAATGTTTTTTGCAGGAGTGTGCATTGTATCATTTAATAGTAGCTTAGTCATATTAAGACGTCAATACTGATACAATGTTGGCCCGCAAAAAAGCCCCGCATTGCTGGGCTTCTTCACGTTATGAAGGTAAAATTGGTACTGTATGGATAATACCAAATATAACAGCTTCACTGACAGTAGATGTCAGTGAAGTTGTGCTATTATGGTGATAGACATAATCATCCGAATTTTGTTTCACGATTTTTAGATGTAAAAGGAAGGAATTTAAAATGAACAGCACTGTGTATCTTTATGTATTTGATACGGTGGCAGATTGGGAGATAGGTTATTTAACTGTGGAATTAAACTCAGGAAGATATTATAAGAAACATACTAACATTAGTAGCGCAGACCAAGGCCACGGTTTGTGCTACTATTTTTTTATAGTAGAAGTGAAGGAAGGTCGAACAGCCCCTGGGACCATTGAGAGTCCGCACTAAAAACAGACCAACTTCACACCCTTATATGAATCAGTTTAGTATGTTGGGTCCTTGAGATCGTGCTCTATAGCCCCGTACCATCACCGCTTCCAATAAACTGTGGGAAACGGACATAAAGTACGGATACCTGGAAGGGAAGCAACGATTTTTCTTTGTCCTGTCCTATATTGATGTTTACGACAGAGCTATCATTGATTACCACATTGGCTTAAGCTGCAGTGGGAAAGATGCCCTGCGAACATTAAAACGTGCTCTGTTAAAAAGACAACAGTTCCATCCATCGGAGAAACCTGTGATACGAACAGATAACGGACCACAGTTTATTTCCCATGCCTTTCAAACGGGAGTGGACACGATCAAAATAGAACATGAGAGAATACCACCAAAAACGCCTAATATGAACGCTCATATAGAAGCCTTCCATCGTATTTTGGAAGATGAATGCTTAAGTAGGTTCCAATTTGAAACCTATGAAGATGCCTATCGAGAAGTATCAAAGTTTATGAAATTCTACAACGAACGTCGGATGCATTCTAGTATTCTAGATCTTTCGCCACAAGAATTTTATAAAAAGCAACGGAACGAAAAATTAGAAATAAAAGAAATACGTCTGTAGAAGCAACAACCACCTTTAGAAACACAGCTTGATATGGAGTGGCGAGCATGATAGCCTGTTTAGGCGATGCCAGCTACTTAACCAAGGCTGGCTTCCTAGCAAGAAAGTCATGCCCGCAGAGGCTCCATGTCCAAGCTGCATGGATCTATACAAGCATTAGGAAAGGACCGCATAAAAACAAAAAACGAAGAAAGAACACGAATAAGAGAGCTTATGTCCAAAATTCGGGGGTTAATCCGGTTTACCATTAAATTAATCTTGTCGGAGGATATAAAAATAAATTGAATAAGTGCGGTGCAGAAGGTATATTCAGTTAAAAGATAGAATTGATAACTAAAGTATTCGTTGCAGTGAGAGAGGTGAAGTAATTGTTCGAACATATTCATCAAAAAAAGAAACGTCTGGATGACAATCGACCGTTACCCAAATATACAGTTAAAAGCTTACGTGAAAAATTATTACTCTAATGGACATATAATACAAATGCAATTGAAGGAAACACGTTAACTATTAAGGAAACAAAGGTGGTTCTGGAAGGGATTACTGTTGGTGGCAAAACGCTGCGTGAACACTTGGAGGTCCTTAATCATCGAGATGCGATTCGCTTTGTAGAGGAGATTGTGCAAAAGGATGAACCTTTGTCGGAGTGGCAAATGAAAAATTTACATCGCCTTGTACTTAAAGGAATTGATAATGATTATGCAGGTGTATATCGAGACCAGCAAGTTTTTATTTCTGGAGCAAAACATATCCCACCGGCTCCTTTCCTCATAAAAGAAGAGATGGAGCAACTGATGAGATGGTATGAACAAGCAGAAACGAAAAAATTGCATCCAGTTACCCGTGGAGCCATGCTGCATGCTATTTTTGTCGGAATTCATCCATTTATAGATGGGAGCGGCCGGACAGCACGTTTGTTGTTAAATTTAGAACTCATGAAAAACGGCTTTCCACCAATTGTTATTAAAGTAGAAAATCGTATTGCTTATTATGAAACATTAGAAAAAGCTCATACAGAAAAAGACTATGGTGACTTTATAACGTTAGTCGCGAATGAAGTAGAAGATTCACTAGACCTGTATTTAAGTGCAATCAATAAAAACGATTAGTAAATGTACAGTAATGAGTAAAGTTGTAAAAAGGAAAACACTACAAATTATTTAAATTGCGTGTTCACCATTAAATATCAAAAACCGAACAATTTGGCACGGATAAGGAATTCGATAAGTTATGGAATGTGAACGCCAGAGTCAGGAGATCTATATGAAAGTAAAACTGGATGATGTACTGGAAGCAATTGAACTTGCCAGTGATGAATTTGAATATTATTACAACAGGGGAACCGTGGAAACGGTCATGTATGCAGATTCGCTGATTACAGGGATTGACAATCAGGAATTGGAAGCTGATTTGGAAGAGAATTTGGAGAAATATATTAGGCTTCCAACCAAATATGAGATAAATCAATACCGTATTGTGGAGGAATTTATATCGAGTCTCCCGGAAGGAAAAACGCAGGAAAAATTAGAACGGCGATCCAGGGGCGAGGGGCTTTTAGAAGATTTAAAGATCTGGTGTATGATTTAGGCATCGAGAAAAAATGGTTTTCCTATGAAGCCGGCGCTTATAAAAATATTGCTGTAAAATGGTGTGAGGATAATGATATTGAATACGAATAATTGGGAGGAAGCGGGATGACATGGGAGCAGTTATTTCCAAAGCACATCTTGGACAGAGGCTTTGATTATTATCATCGCGGACATGTGGAAGATTTATATGTCCGCGAGGATGTTATCGAAGCAGCTGTGCATGGAAGCGAAAAATATGATGTTCATATTAATAAAGTGGAAAAATTATTGATATGAGCTGCAATTGTCCATATGCTGCTGAGGGAAGTTATTGCAAACATATGGCGGCCGTACTATTTTGTATGGAGGACGAAGAAGTGGAAGACAATATAGACAAAAATGAAGCGGAAGTTGTCACAAATGTGCCTTCTGAAAAGGAGTCGGGCGCAGAAGAAAGCGTTGTCATGCTGGTGAATGCAGCTGAAGAAGCTTTAGTTAGAAATTTTTTAGCGGGTATTCTCGAAAATGATGAAAAGCTGCTGAACCGCTTCAAGAGCGCTTTGTGCCGCGAAATTTCCCCAGTTGATATGAAACGATAAAAAACAGATAAACGGAATATTCAGGGAGTACGCAGGACGGCAGGATTTTATAGATTATTATCGCTCGGGGGCGTTTGTGTCGGAGCTTGAAGAATTCCTTGATGATGACATACAAGGTATGCTGGATTATGAGCAATATAAAATTCATGTACTTGAGGAAGGCAAGAGATAAGACAAGAATTCACCGGGAATGGTGACGGATTATAGTTTACAGTTAAAAAACCTATATAAACAGCTGGGAAACGAGCAGGCTTATGAAAAAGAGTTATTGTCTTTTCTTTAGTGCTGGAATATAAAGCTGGTGATAGTGATATCTTTAAAGAACTTAAGTCACTTTATCCGGAGGAGCAATGGGAGGAAAAAAGAGAAACAATCTTCAAAAAGCTACCGCCGTATGCAAGTGTTGACAAGTTATATGAGTTCGAAAAGTTATATGACCGTTTGCTGAAGAGGGTGTTGGACTCTACAGGACTTTATCTGCTGACAGAGTATGAAACATGTTTGAAGAAATTATACCCTCAAGAGCTTCTTAATAAGTACGAGACGGTGGTAAGGGACATGGCGAGTCATACGTCTGACCGTAAACGTTATCGGGAGATTGTTGCCATTTTAAGAAGAATGCAAAAGTACCCGGAAGGAAAAAGTGGCCCAAATCGTGACTGATTGGCAGTTTGCATATAGGAATCGGCGGGCAATGATGGAAGTGGTTGTTCAAAAAGAGACAAAGAAATCTATTGGAACAACCACTTCACCGGTCTTCCATGTTAAAGTAATTTATATTCCTGAAGTAACTGCACAATTCTGGTATGAGAAAGCTTGTTCATTGTCCCTGCTGCCGCCATTTTCATCTTCTCAGGCAATTGTAAATCGGTGAGCTTTTTGCCATCCAACATTTTCGAGGTAGAATCCAGCAGAACGCGAACATCGTATGCGGATGCAAACACTTCCGGTACACCGCGGTCAATCTCAAGCAGCTGATAAACGGCTTCCATGGCTGTGCGAACCGAATATTCCGTGGTAAACACAGTGTCTCGCGGCGTTTCTGCAAAATTGCCAATAAAGGCGGCATTGACACAGCCATCTGGCACAACGTTCGGACGATCTCCTTCCGCTCTAGGCATAAAATAGGCAGTAACATAAGGCATCATGCAAGGAACACAATTGGCTGAGTGGACAGCCAAATCATCAATCTCCCTTTCCGGTACACCAATATGATAGAGCCATTCTTTCGTTATTTCGATGCCTGTGCAGTCCTTCATTGGTTTTTTGATATAGTTGCCCGGCACATCGCAATATAAGCTGTATACCCAAACGACTAGCTGATGTTTTGGTTGGGATTTAAAGTGAGGCTGGCGATTTAAAGTGAAGCTCATCAGCCAGTTAGAATCCTTCACTGAAACGATACCGCCGGTGACGACTTTTCCGCTGAAAGGATCGCGCTTGCAGATTTTTTCAATATAAGGCGGAATGCGGTCATCTAATGTGGTGATAGTTGCAGATTCCCAGTTGCTTTCGGCGATGTTGCCGCAGAATTTTTCAGGACGCCCGAAAGCGGGGTCTTGGTTTGCGATATTTCTCCATAACTCCCAGCTTCCGCCAAGGTCGGTCTTCATCATGGCAGGAGTGTGGTTGTCTCCTAAGGTAGAACACTCGGTATTGCTGCCGTTTGTAATGAATACGAGATCGTTTCGGGTTAATGCAATCTGCTTTTCCTGTCCGCCCTGGGTATAGGTTAGTTTTTTCGCAATTTTTTTATCATGGGTAATGTCAAATTCCACATTAGTAACAGTTGTTCCATATTGGAAATTGACACCGTGTTTTTCGAGATATTTAACAAGCGGGAGGGCAAGGGATTCATACTGATTATACTTTGTGAATTTCAGCGCGGAAAAATCCGGCAGGCCGCCAATATGATGAATGAAGCGGGCGATGTATCTGCGCATTTCCATCGCGCTGTGCCACGGTTCGAAGGCAAACATCGTCTGCCAGTAAAGCCAGAAGTTAGAAGCGAAGAAGTCGTCTGAGAAGACATCGGTGATTTTTACATCCTGCAGTTCTTCTTCCGGGGTAAAGAACAGCTTAATCATTTCTGTCGAAGCTGTTTGGCTTAAGGTAAATTTACCGTCCGTACGGGCATCTTCGCCGCGATTCATGATCGCCCGCTGCAGGGAGTAGTTTGGATCTTCCTTGTTAAGCCAATAAAATTCGTCCAGTACTGAGGCATTTTCTGTTTCCAGAGATGGGATGGATCGGAATAGGTCCCACAGGCATTCAAAATGATCTTCCATTTCTCGTCCCCCGCGGATAATAAATCCACGCCCATCATCATAGATTCCATCTAATCCTCCGCCAGATATTTCAAGCTCTTCTAAAATATAAATGTTTTCTCCTTTCATTTGTCCGTCGCGCACCAGAAATGCAGCTGCAGATAAAGAAGCGAGACCGGAACCAATGAGATATGCCGATTTTTGCTCGACACCTTGGGGTTTTTTCGGACGGGCAAAAGCTTCATAGTTTCCATTGCTGTAATACATGCTTTGTACCTCCTTCAAATCATTTTTTCAATTTTATTTTAGTGTAATGAACGACACAAACATATAGACCTTTAATGGGCTGTGTTAAAAATTTCAACAGTGAAGGCGGAATGTACAAATAAATTTATATTTCTATTTTCGTATAGTGTTAGAGAGCCGGTGACGGTAACGTTTTTAGTGGAAGTTGATGGAAAAATATAGTAGGATAATATTATCGGTTTTTCTAAAAGAGCGTGGTCAAAAGATAGGCTCTTTTTGAAAGACGTTGCTCTATGCATTTGAACCGTTATGTCATGAGAGAAGGCTTTGAAAATAAAATCACCGTTCCAACAAATGTATTTATTTTGAAAAGGGCTTGTTTTTTTCAACAAACAGCCCCAAAGCTTCGAAAACAGTAAAAGGATAAAAGCGATTGTTTGAACACATACTAAAAATACTTTTGTGAGGTGCATTATGTCGTTTTATACAAAGCAAGCCTTAGCCGGTGCATTAAAGGATATGCTGAGTACAAAATCTTTAGACAGAATCACAGTGATAGAATTAGTGGAAACATGCAAGCTAAGCCGTCAAACTTTTTACTATCATTTTCAGGATATATATGACCTCCTGGGCTGGATTTACAAAACGGAAGCACTGGCAGCGATCAACAATAGCAGATCCTATGAGACATGGAAGCAAGGGCTTATGACCATTTTGGAATATATGGAAGCTAACAGGGCGTTGTGTATCAATACATATCGTTCCTTAGGGAAAGAGCATCTCGAAATGTTCCTGAATCAGGTTTTGAATGAACTGTTAGGAGATGTCATTGATGAGATCGTGGACACGCATAATATTTCAGAAGAGGACAAACGATTCATCATTCGATTTTATAGTCATGCTTTTGCAGGATCGTTGCTGGATTGGATTCGTGATGGTTTAAAAATGCCTTCAAATATGATGGTGGATTATATAGAACGGTTGATGGAAGGACAGTTTGTTGATTTGGCGGAGAGGTTTGATGGCAAAGACGGCTGAAGCTTTTAGTGAGACAGCTTAACATAAGACGTATGTGGTGTATATTTAAATTAACTAACTGTTTGGTTAAAAATATCGGGACGTGAGGTTTCAAGCAAATGACTAACTTACTTGAAAACGAATGTTTGAACCCCAAGGTAGGATTAGTTTGAAATCCTTATTACCGCCAGCATTATTTATGGTTTTGAACACTTTCGCTTAAGAAAAATTTGAGACATGCTGTATCAATTGACTTATTAAATACTAACGTTTGCAAAAAAAGTGATATTTTCATAACAATTACATTTAATTTATGCATAATCACCGATCAATTGTTATAAAGTTTTAAAGCGTAGGGAAGAAGTGGGATTGGTTATTGCAAGCTTTGCACGAATGAAAACACGGCTGCTTGGAGGTATGATATGAATAATAGTACTGAAGAAAGTGGTGGACAAGGAAGTATATCTGAGGATGGTAATCAACAGCAAATAAAAGCAGTGAACCAGGAATTAGAAGCAACAGGTACTGCAACGATTCATGCCGGTACTTATCAGCAAAACATCAGGGGATTCGGCGGAGCCAGTATCCGTGGCTGGATTTCTGATCTGACAGAGTATCAGGCAATGAAGGCTTTTGATCCGGTAAACGGGATGGGGCTAAGCATCCTTCGAGTCCGGGTTTCTCCTAACAGTGCTGATTTTGCTGCTGAAAAAACAACTATTGACAGGGCGAAATCATATGGGGCAAGCGTTATTGCAACGGCATGGACGGCACCAGCCGACATGAAAACAAACAACAATATAGTAGGAGGGAAACTTAAGCCGGAATCCTATGCTGCTTATGCAACGCATCTGCGGAACTTCACCAATACAGTTGGTGGTGTAATGGCTGTCAGTCCATGGAACGAGCCGGACTGGCAAGTGAATTATGAATCAATGAATGACACGGCTCAGGAAATTGGAAACTTCATTGCCAACCACGGACACAATTGTGGCGCACCGGTAATGGCCCCGGAAACACTAGGTATGAACCAATCATTTACTACCACTGTAAACAATATTGCCGGTGCAAGGCTGACTTATATTTGTGGTCATATTTACGGGAGCTCTCCTTATGTATTGAATTTAGGAAAAGAAGTCTGGATGACCGAACATATCACGGATACTAATGATGCCAATATTTGGAGCGGAGCGATGAATACTGCAAGGGAAATCCACAATGTGATGAACGCCGGATGGAACATGTGGGTATGGTGGTATATCAGGAGGAGTTATGGTCTGATTGATGAAGATAACAATTTAACCAAACGGGGTTATGTGGCAACCCATTTCTCGAAGTTTATACGGCCCGGATATAATAAAATTGAATGTACGGCAAATCCCACCTCCGGCGTTTATACAACTGCCTACAGGAGGGGCTCTTCGATTGTAATTGTTGCCATCAACGAAAATACATCGGTTACCTATCAACCATTCACAATGAATGGCGTATCGGTTACCGGGTTTGATCGTTGGCGAACGACGAGCTCCAGCAATCTTCAACAGGATAGTTTCTCCGTTTCGGATGGCAGTTTTGGTATCAATTTGCCGGCGCAGAGTATAACAACCTTGGTGTCCAGGTAAGTTAGTGTCTAATGAAAGCTAAATGAGCTGTGTCAAAAGCTAAAATGATTTTTTACGAGGCAATGTCTCCGTGCTTGTCTCTTTCTCTGCTATCACCACTTCGATGACATGATGAGACGGCTCGTCACTTCCCTACGATGATGATCATTTGTTTTGGGGATGTCTCAAAAGGGGAACTCTCCTTTTTGAGACATCTAATCCTTACTCTATTTAGTATGTTCATCGCCCCGTTTGGAATCCTCTGTTATCTACTACTTGCAGGGCAAAAGAAAATACCACATATAACATGCTGCGATTGGACAAGCTTCTAAACTGATAAGGCAAATGATACTTGGCAGCCGCCCCAATCTCGAGCCATTCTAAACACCTCGATATTCATAAACGATAATAACTATCTTCAACTCTTGCGTTCATCTTCAACCAATTCATTGTTATCACATTCAACAGCCAATATAAATGTTTGATAATTTAAAATATAAAAAAAATAAATGGTAGAAACCGTTTACAAGAGAAAAAACATATTGTATACTTAACATACGTTGTATACAACCTATACAACCATAAAGTGAGGTGATGAAAATGAGTTTTCCAGTTGAGCGGCTGCCTTCTTCTTCAAAGGGAGATGAGATTGCCAGTTTAATGAGGTTCGAAATTATCTCCGGCAGGTTAAAAAAAGGGGACGTCGTTTCGGAAAATTCACTTGCCAAAACGTATCATGCCAGTCGATCACCGGCCAGAGAAGCATTGCGCATTCTCCAAGCGGAAGGTCTTCTTAGATTAGAACGACTGGGTGCTGTGGTAGTTGGATTAACCGAAAAAGATATGGAAGAAATCAATGATGTTCGCTTTCTGATTGAAAGCTTTGTGATGAAGGAATGTGCAAAAAATGCCAACGACTCGTTATATGCATATTTGCGATACACATTAGAGAACATGCGGATTTCAGCGATAAATAATGACTTTGTTGAATTTTCCATTCAGGATATTACGTTCCATGAGGCGATCATTGAGGCAAGTAATCATAAACGAATCCTTCATGTTTGGAAAGGGATTAAAAATATCGTTGTCACCGCATTGCTGATTGCGACAGAAAAAAGAATGATGGAGCGAGATCAAATTGACAATCTAATTAAAAAGCATTCTGATATCATTGATGCGATGAAGGATGGGGATGCTCAAAAAATTGAAGACGCTTTGAAAATCCATTTTGTGGATACGAGGAAAACCGTCTTTGAAAGTATTTTTACAAATCAGTCAATGACAGAATAATAAAAACAACTTCTAAATGAAAGCATTCGGAAAGCTGTCCAGTTGCAGCACTTCCGTTTCATAATAAGGGAGGCAGACGATGAAAGCCGGTATTTACCAGGGAACGAGGCAGCTTGAAGTTGCTGAAGTTGCAGTACCCTCAATAGCTATGGATGAAGCGCTTATAAAGATGTCTTATGCTGGGATTTGTGGAACCGATATGATGATTTATTCGGGCTTGCATCCACGAGCGAGTGCGCCGCTAATTATGGGGCACGAATTTTCCGGAGTGATTGAAAAAATAAACACCACCGAAACTTTAACAGTGGGAGATCGGGTTGCGGTTAATCCGTTAACAAGTTGCGGCAAATGTGTGCCGTGTAAAACAGGTTTACATCATATTTGCGACAACCTTAGATACTTAGGAATTGATCTGGACGGAGGATTTGCCCGTTATGTAAAAGTCCCCGTTGGAAACTTATATAAGCTGCCTGACTCGATTAGTGACATGAATGCATCCTTAATTGAACCTTTAGCTGTCGCCATCCACACGGTGAGGCGCTCCAAACTAAAGGTTGCAGATACCGCCGTTATTCTTGGAGCCGGTCCAATCGGTTTGTTAATCGGATTGATCGCCAAACGGGCAGGAGCCGCAAAAGTCATGATCTCGGATGTGAGTCGATTCCGATTAAAAATAGCAGAAGCTTACGAACTGGAACCAGTCGACGCCACAAAGGAAGATATTGTAAAGGTGGTTAAGGAATCCACAAACGGTGTTGGGGCGGATGTTGTATTTGAAGTGGCGGGGAATCAAATGACAGCTAATCAAATGATTGAAGCCATTCGCACGCAAGGTGAAATTGTCGTAGTGAGTGTGTATAAAAAATCACCGGAAATTAATTTAGCGAAAATGCATTTCAGAGAATTATCACTAACAACTACACGCTGTTTTACATCAGAGGATTTTCAAAAAGCACTTTCGATGTTAAGTCAAGGAGAAATCGACCTTTCAGGATTAGTTTCTCACAAGCTGCCGTTAGATCAGTTTGAAGAAGGGTTTAAACTCATGGTTGCTTCAACGGACTCTATGAAAATACTTTTTTATTCCTAAGGAGGTGTCAATGATGGTTTCGCTGTTTGATCTTAAAGACCGGGTTGCAGTGGTGACAGGTGGAACAAGAGGCATCGGGAAAGCAATCGCCATCGGTCTTGCGGAATCGGGAGCAAATATTGCCCTATTACAGCGTTCTGATAACGCTGAAACGAAAAGAGAGATTGAAAAGCTTGGCGTAACATGCGAGATTTTTCAATGTGATTTACATGATCTGGATCGGGTGCGCAATGTCCTTCCTGAGGTGTTGGAAAAACTGGGGGCTGTTGATATTCTTGTTAATAACGCAGGAATCCAAAGAAGGCACCCGGCGGTTGAATTTCCAGAGAGTGATTGGGATGAAGTTCTGAAAGTAAACCTCAAGGCTGTTTGGATCCTATGTCAAGAGGCTGGAAAAATCATGACCGATCAGAAAAAAGGGAAAATTATTAACATTGCTTCTCTAGTTTCTTATCAAGGCGGGATTTTTGTACCGGCCTATACAGCAGCGAAAGGAGCTGTAGGGCAACTTACAAAAGCGCTGGCAAATGAATGGTCTTCCCTGGGAGTAAATGTAAATGCGATCGTCCCTGGATATATTGCCACTGAAATGAATACGGCACTTATCGATGATCCTGTTCGAAGCAGACAAATACTAGAAAGAATTCCTGCTGGCAGGTGGGGAGATCCGGAAGACTTTAAAGGAGCAGCTATCTACTTAGCCTCAGCGGCGTCCGATTATGTACATGGACATCTTCTCGCTGTCGATGGTGGTTGGCTAGGAAGATAAAGCAGAATAGCTATTTTTTCAGATAAAGGGTGGGAGACAGTGAAAAAATTACAAATTACAGATGTGGAAGTCTTTCTAACGGCTCCTCATCTAATCGATTTGGTTGTTGTTAGAGTCAAGACAAATGTTGGTGGGCTATACGGATTAGGCTGCGCCACGTTTACGCAGCGGATTTATGCTGTCAAGCAGGCTATTGAACACTACTTAAAACCATTTTTAATCGGCAAAGATCCCTCTAACATCGAAGATATTTGGCAGAGCGCAAATGTAAGCGGTTACTGGAGGAACGGGCCCGTGATGAACAATGCCTTATCAGGAATTGATATGGCTCTCTGGGATATCAAAGGAAAGGTAGCCGAGCTCCCATTGTATGATCTGCTCGGCGGAAAATCAAGAGACGGTGTAGCCCTCTATGTTCATACTGATGGAGCGACAGTGGAAGAAGTGGAGGAAAGTGTAAAAGCGGCTGTGAATGAAGGCTTCCAATATACCCGTTGCCAAATGGGGATGTATGGGGGAGCTGGCACAGAAGATACGGGATTAATCTCGATGTCAATGAAGAAGGCGGAGGCGCTTGTTAGAAAAAGGTCTCCAGAAAAGCTTCGACCGGGGCAATACTTTGACCCGGAGGCTTATGCGAAAAGTATTGCTGACCTGTTCAAACATTTAAGAACAGCATTTGGAAACAGCGTAGAGTTTATTCATGATATTCATGAGCGAATTCCACCAATTGAAGCGATTCGTCTAGCTAAAAAATTGGAGCCGTACGACCTCTTTTTCTTAGAAGATCCGTTTGCTCCTGAGCATACTGATTGGTTAAAAATGTTGCGTGAGCAAGTATCTACACCGATTGCGATGGGAGAATTATTCAGTCATCCGAATGACTGGAAAGCCCTCATCGCCAATAAACAGATTGATTTTATCCGCGCACATGTAAGTGCTATTGGAGGAATTACTCCGGCGAGAAAATTGGCAATATTCGGTGAATTATTCGGTATAAGAACTGCTTGGCATGGACCAGGTGACCTTTCGCCAATTGGAGCAGCAGCGAATATTCATTTAGATTTTGCGGCTACGAATCTAGGAATTCAAGAATGGACGCCAATGAACGATGCATTAAAAACGGTTTTCCCAGGTGGTCCAATTGTACAGGATGGTTACGCGTATGTATCCGATCGGCCTGGACTTGGAATTGATTTTATTGAAGAGGAAGCGAAAAAATATCCTCCTCATGGACGTTTGCCAGAATGGACGTTAGCGAGAACACCGGATGGAACGGCAGTGAAACCATAAACAAAAAATTTCTCATAAAGGGGATCGGCGAAATGAAAAAAACGCTAACTTTAATTTCAATTTTATTCATGGGTGTATTTTTAGCAGCGTGTGGATCTTCTCAACAATCGAACGATAGTGATGGCGGAGCAACAGAAGATTATACATTGCGTTTAGGGATTACACAAAATGACCAAAATGCAGAATATCAGGCGCTTCTGCAATTTAAAGAACGGGTTGAAGAGCGTACAGATGGAGCGGTGAAAGTAGAGACGTACCACAGTGACCAGTTAGCAAGTGTTCCTGATTTGATTGAGCAGGCGAGTGTAGGAACCAATGTTGGCACGATTACCGATGCCGCACAATTAGGCGACCTTAAGAAAGAGTTTTCGATTCTGCAATCACCATACATGTTTGATAACGATGAGCAAATCAATAAATTGTTGGATTCCGATCTATTCCAAGGATGGGTCGAGGATTTTAACAAGCAAGGTTTACAAGTTCTTGCCTTCAATTTCAGATTAGGTGAAAGAAATCTGGCGACAAAAAATAAAATTGAGTCAGCACAGGATTTACGAGGTACTGTGATTCGAACAAGCGGCGCTGAAATTGTCAACGCCACAGTTTCGGCAATGGGCGGTTCTCCAACGGGGATGCCTTGGACAGAGGCTTATCCAAGCTTGCAACAAGGAGTTATTGACGGGGTAGAAGCGCATAACTCAGCGATTTATGGTGCGAGTATGCATGAAGTGATCAATCATGTTGCCAAAACAAGACACTATTTACTTGTTTCATCACTCGTTGTGAGTGCAGACTGGTTTAACAGTTTACCGGAAGAATATCAAACGATTGTATTGGAGGAAGCAAGAGAAGCGGGAGAAATGGCTTCCAAAATAGCCGCCGAGGATTCTGAGGAGTTCGAACAGCTGATGACGGATGCGGGGGTAGAATTTCATGAGGTGGATCGGGAAGAATTCAGAGAATTAACACTGGATGTATTTGAAAAAATCGGGTTAAGTGACATTAGAGAAGCGGTAAATGAGGTGATCAACCAGTGAGTCAAGGCGCGACAATCTTACAAAAAGCAAGAATAACCTGGATCAACTTTGAGGGGTTTATCACTCGTGTGTTGCTTATCATGCTTGTCGCGATTGTATTTATGGAAGTCATTTTGCGGTCGATTTTTAACGCCCCTACAACCTGGTCTGTAGGGGTGGCCCAGCTCATATTCATTTGGGTGGTATTTCTCGGAGCCAATCGCGCATTACGTGAAAACGCGCATGTTGGAATAGATGCCTTAACAAATCTGTTGCCAAGAAAACTGCAAGCGTATCTTGAAATCGTAGCCCAGACCTTCATACTCGTTTTTCTTATCGGAATGGTGTACTACGGATTTTCGATGACATTTTCGAATACAGGAAGAATCATATCCGGTACTTCCATTAGTTATCATTATATAACGCTGGCCATTCCCGCAGGGGGGCTGTTAATGTCGATAACAGCCTGTGCGAAACTAATGCGGCTTATTAAAAATGTAAGCAAAAACGAATGATAATCATCGAATAGACCTCATCTTATCCGCGCATACAGTTGAATGGTCAGTTAGATATTTGGAGGTGATATGGTGCTTTTAATGATCGTTGTATTTTTTATCCTGCTATTTGCCAATATACCTGTAGCCTTTGCCATAGGTATTTCAAGTGCAGTATACTTTATGGTTTCACCAGAATTGCCGAACATCCTTGCCATGCAGCGATTAGCAACAGGGACGCAGTCCTTTCCCTTATTGGCGGTTCCATTCTTTGTTTTAGTAGGGCATATATTAAATACTTCGGGAATTACCGCCCGATTAATCAAGTTTTCGAATCTTTTAACAGGACATTTAGTTGGTGGTCTGGCACATGTTTCCATCGTGTTGAGTACGTTTATGGGTGGAATCAGCGGTTCGGCTACTGCCGATGCTGCGATGCAAAGCCGTATTCTTACAACGGATATGGTCAAAAGAGGATATTCCAGAGGCTTTTCAATTGGAGTGATTGGAATCAGCTCGTTAATCACCTCCACCATTCCCCCAAGTATCGGGCTGATTTTATATGGGTTTATCAGCGGTGTTTCGATAAGTAAGCTGTTTATCGCAGGAATCATACCGGGGGTATTAATGTGCCTTACGTTAATGATAACGGTCTATTTTGTTTCTAAAAAGAGGGGTTATGATCAGGATATTAGCCTGCAAAAGCCTTCATTTCAAGAAATCGTGAAAAGCTTTAAAGAATCGATTTGGGCGCTTCTTTTCCCGGTTATTTTGTTAGTCGGAATTCGATTTGGCATCTTTTCAGCAACGGAAGGCGGAGCGGTTGCGGTTGTATACGCCCTTATCGTTGGCAAATTTATTTATAAAGAGCTGAGCTGGTCAAATTTAAAAACGGCGCTAAATAACGCAATATCGGATACAGGGATGATTATGCTGATCATAGCAGCTGCTTCCATGTTTGGTTACGTGATTGCCTACGAGAATTTACCAAGAAGTGCTTCCGAGTTTATTACAGGTATAACGGATCATCCGACCTTACTTTTGTTAATCATATTGATCTTTGTCTTCATGGCAGGTCTATTTATGGAAGCGACGGCAAATACACTGTTATTAACACCGATCTTCCTGCCAATCATTACACAAGCGGGTATTGATCCTGTACATTTTGGTTTGATCATGATTGTTCTTATCACGCTTGGAGGAATGACACCGCCATTAGGGGTAACGATGTTTGCAGTATGTTCGATTACGAAAACATCTGTTCTTGAATTTACAAAGGGCGCTGCCCCCTTCTTAATCGCAGTTCTTATTTTAATTATCATGCTGGCACTATTCCCGCAAATTGTGCTTTTCTTGCCAGACCTGCTTATGATGAATTAGAACGGCAGAAAGTATAAGGTGAAATTCCAAAAAAAGGGCAAAACGAAAGAAGCCGTACATTTAATATTGGTTTATAGAGTTTCTCACCTACTCTGCTTACATGACCGGACAGCACGGCAAGTGTTCCGTAAGCAGAGTTTTTGAGATAAGTGTCAATAGCGGTGACGCGTTAAAGCGAGCGAAACAGCATTTGTGGCAACAGTTTCCTTGTCCCTATTCTTCCGAAGTAAGCTCCACCTTTATCCGATTCCGATCGACGGCCCTTCTCGACAGTCCCGTTAACTCGATGATTTCATCCAGTGATTTTCCTTTTTGCTGCAAGCTGTTGGCGTTGATATCGTGTTTAGAGCCAATATACATCAGAAATTTGCAGTTATTGATCAAAGCGTCACCTGGTATGGAAGTATAAATTTGTTAAGCTTTGGTAAAGCAGAAGAGAGCATGATGCGGCTTGAAAGTCCGAATATTGCCAATGAATTGATAATGAGTATAGGAAAATGAGCTTGAGATATCTTAGAAAAAACAAATTCGTGGAAAAGTCAGTGATTAGAATTGACGTGAAAATCCAATAATGCTACAATTCGAATGAATAAAATAAATATTCATTCAAGACGATGGAGGGCAAGTTACTTGATAAATAAAAAAGCAGAAATCTTTAGTGCGGGAAGAGAGTTGTTTTACGCCAAAGGCTTCAAAGATACTAATATTTCTGAGATAGCAAAGACAGCCGGGATTGGGGTAGGTACCTTTTACAGTTACTACTCGTCGAAAGAGGAGCTTTTTTTAGAGGTTTATTTCAAAGAAAATGAAGATCTTAAAAAGCGTTTGTTAGAATCGATGGACTGGGATAGTGACCCCGTAACTTTGATCACAAAAATGGTGACACAGAACATCAATGAGATGAATTCAAATCTCATACTGAGAGAATGGTATAACAAGGAGCTTTTTAGTAAGCTGGAGCAGCAGTTTTATCAACAAGACGGCTTAAAGAGTTTTGATGAATCCAACTATGGCGGTAAGTTAGAGTTAATCAAAAAATGGAAGGCTGAAGGGAAAATAAGGGATGATATCGAGGATGAGATGATAAATGCCATTTTTAACGCGATACTCTATATCGACATTCATAAAAGTGATATTGGAATGCAGTACTTTCCACAGATTATGTTTTATATAACGGAATTCATCATGAAAGGTTTAACGGAGGACTGCCCAAAGTGAACTCGTTTCAGCCAAGCTGAACCTTTGGGGAATCAGGTGGAGACCCTGCACCACCTGATTTCAAATCCCACCTACGCTAACGCTTAGAGGTGGGGGGATTATACCCTATAAGAAAAATCGATAAAATTCAACATGGGCATTTTTTTACCTCGATTCGAATGAATTCTAATAATATTCATTCGAATTCGACAAGGATTCATAAGCGGCAAACAATATGTCACTAAATAGCTTTGAAAAGGATGGGTGTAAAAATGAAACCAACAACAATCATCGAAGCTAGGAAAAAGCAGCAAGCACTGAAATTAGTGCGAAAGGTCTTGCTTATCTGCGGTATCCTTTCTTCGCTGCTTTACGTCGGTACTGATATACTTGCAGCCATGCAATGGGAGGGTTACAGCTACACTTCTCAGGCCGTCAGCGAGCTGTCGGCTATCGGAGCTCCGACGAGACCATTCGTCGTTTCGCTTTTCAGCATATATAATGTGCTGGTAATCGCCTTCGGATTAGGAGTTCTTTGGGGAACAAAGATTGGAAAGCGCCCCCTGCGCGTCGCGGGAATTCTGCTGATCGGGTACGGGATCGTGGGACAAGTGACGCTGTTATTCTTCCCGATGCACTTACGTGGAGCCGAAAAGTCAATAACCGACACCATGCACGCAACTCTCACAGGTGTGCTCGTACTCTTTATTCTGCTGTTCATATGGTTTGCAGCCGCTGCGCTCAGAAAGCGATTTCGCCTCTACTCGGTCGGCACGATCCTGATCCTCTTTTTATTCGGGATTTTGGCGGGTTTGAACGGTTCCCGGCTTGAGGCCCAACTGCCTACGCCGTGGCTGGGAGTCATGGAGCGTGTGAAGATCTATTCTTCCATGCTATGGGTGCTTGTGCTGGCCATTGTCCTCTTGCAGGCAGAAAGTGACCAGGATGATTTCGGGAAAAGGAAGCAAGAAAAAATTTCTTAAAGATGCTTTCTATTGGTATAATGATGTTATTGCAACACGGTGGAATAAGTAGAGCCGATGCATTTTTTTAAAATCGGATAGGAATAAAGTGATCTTTTTAAACAAACACGATAAATTAATAAACTGTTATAAAAAACGGATAAATATTCGAAAACATATTTGTCCTTTTTTAGTGTTCAAATACCTCCCCTAAAAAAATGTAGATGAAAAAACTGAAAAAAATAAAATTGTTAAAAGTGTGTGTTCAAAAAGGAGAACATAACAGCGGCAAGAAAGTCGAGCGCGACAGGCTCGAGCAGCGGAGCGTACAAGGAAACGTACGTGATTAGCTGAGAGGCAACGCAACGATGAGATTCGCAGGCGCTGTTTCTCGGACTTTTTGAACATCCTCTAATGTGTAAAAGCATAGGCACTCGTGCATAGCAAGGTGCTGTTGGATAAATTCCCAAGTAAAAACATTATTAAGCTAATGAAAATATAAAAGTTGAAAAATATTAAACAATTTTTTCCTGAATAAGCATTTTTGTAGATTGTATACATTAAATATTGTCGTAAGATGTCGTTTTTCCTTTCTTGATCTAATCATATAAAATAGACTAATATATCAACATGTTATATTTTAGTAATGCTATAGAAAAAATAGCTTCCTCGCTAAATCATGTGGAAAGGAAGAATAGACTTGGAGATTTTATATGGAGTGGCAGGCATGATCGCATGAATAGCGAAAGCCAATATCCCATGATACTGGTGGCTTGGCTAGTGTGTCATGCCCGCAGAGGCTCCATGTCAAATCGACGATGTTTCTATAATTTTTTCTCTATTCTCATACCAAATAGCGAAGAGCCAAAAAATACCTATTTAAAAAAGGGAGTATTTTATGTTTAAAAAAATTTGTAGTGTCATGGTTGTTATTGTATTATTTAGTAGTAATTTGTTGTTTCAACACAAGTAATTGCAACAGAGGAATTACACAATTTAGAGGAAAAAGAAGTAGAAGAAATGATTAATACTCTCGAACAATTCGTAAGTGCTGAAGATAATCAATTAATAGTAGAAGAAATTCCAAAAAGTGTTTACAATGCACTTGGACACGATTTTGTTGACGAAATTCTAGAAGGAATAGAAGAGTTAAATGAATTGGCTCTAGATGGAGAAATAATCATTACTGAAAACGAAACTATTTATGAAACTGATGACACCAGTTTTAATGTCCAAGGTGGAGTTAATAAAGTAGTTTATAAGTGGTATGGAAGAGTAAGATATTTTAGTACAAGTTCAGCTAATACATTTGCAGGTGTGGCTAAAAAAGTCGGAAACGGTGCTGCAACAGTCGGTGCAGTAGCTGCATATTTTAGTGCTGGAACGACAGCTCTTTTTGGTGGTCTCACTACTATATATTTTCATGGGTTATCAGATGCTGTAACAAAGCGAAATTCTGGCCATAATTGTGGAATCATATTACATGTAACATGGGCGTCTGTTTATTGGACTGCACGTCAATAGAGGTGAATCATGGAAATTTATGTCCTATTAATTTCATTAATAATTTTTTTATTAGTTATTAGAGGCGTTCAAAGCGGTAAAATAAAATTTACTGCCAAAAAAATTGTACTAGGCTTAATAGTAACTATAGTAATGATAAATGTAATCTTTTACTTTGTTTTTAAAATAATATAGAAAAAAAGCACATGATTTCATGTGCTTTAACTTTTTCAGGAGGATTGAATTGAAGAAATTATTGGTTTTATTTTTTACAGTAATTACTTTTAGTGGATGTAGTTCTTCTATAAATGACAAAGAATATTACTTTAATTTTATGGATTTGGAACGTCTTTGGGAGTATTCAGAAGGAGAATCGCAAATAATTGCATTTATCGATACCGGAATATCGGAACAAGCGAAAGCGTTGTATAGCGACAGAATAATTGACACATACAACAGTATAGAAGATAGCAAAAATGTAGTTGATAATCATGGGCATGGAACTCAGATAATTAGTATTTCTTCTGGAAATGGGGAAAAAGGTATTTGGGGTATTGCACCAAAAGCAAAAGTTATTGTTATTAAAGCATTGGGTGATGAAGGAGAAGTAGAAGATCCCACTAGTATAGTAAAAGCTATTGATTATGCCATATCTAAGGAAGTCGACATAATTAATATGAGTTTTGGATCATTTGTATCTAATTCGGACATTGAAAATCAAATTCAGCTAGCTATAAAAAATAATAGCTTCTTCGCTGATTAAAATGAAAATCATCTGACGATACTAAATATAAAACGATAAAGATAATAGGTGATTTTCATATGTCAATAGAAATTAATCAAATGGAAACAGTCTTTCATATACCAGATCCATGGTTCATTAAAAGCTGTCATTTTAACAATGTGAGTAAGCAGTTAGATGTGTATATTTACTTTCCAAAGGGAGCATTATTTCCTTGCTCTAACTGTGGAAATCCAGATCAAGAAGTCTATGATATAGCTGATCATCATCGAACATGGCGACATTTAAATTTCTTAGAATATCCATGTTACATTCATGCAGATCACCCACGTACGCGATGTAGGAAATGTTCTAAGATTCGACGAGTGAATGTTCCTTGGGCCGTGAAGCCCCGGACAGGATTTACAACGTTATTTGATGCATGGATTATTGCGTTAGCCAAGGATATGCCAATGAATGCTATCAGTAGAATGGTAAAAGAACACGACACCTTGTTATGGCGAATTCTTCATTACTACGTTGATCATTCCATCGCTACTCAGGATTTATCACATGTAACGAAAATAAGTACAGACGAGACTTCTTCGAAACGTGGGCATAACTATATAACGATTTTTATGGATCCTGAAAAAGCGAATGTTATCCATGTGACAGAAGGAAAAGATGCCGGTACATGGGCAGCGTGTAAAAAACATTTAGAAGCCCATGGTGGGAAGGCGGAGAATGTCACAGAACTCTGTATGGATATGTCCCCAGCTTTTATTAAAGGAGCTACTAAAAATTTCCCGAATGCTGCCATGACTTTTGACAAGTTTCATATCATCCAATCAGCTAATGAAGCTGTAGATTCCGTTCGTAAGCGAGAAAGAAAAAGTAGCTTAGAACTTAAAAATACTCGCTATATTTGGTTAAAAAACGAAGAAAATCTAACCGAGAAGAAAAAAGAAACCTTAGAGAAATTAAAAGATTGTGAATTAGATACTGCAAAAGCTTACCGAATGAGACTCGTTCTTCAACAAATTTATCGTTATCCTGCTTCCATCGCCCCTATGGTAATGAAAGATTGGATTCAATGGGGGTTACGTTGCCGTTTAGAACCAATGGTAGAGGTCGCCAAGATGCTTCACAGCCACTATGATGGTGTTGTCCAATGGTTTACCTCCAAACTAAATAATGGATTACTCGAAGGAATAAACAGTCTTTTCCAAGCAGCTAAACGAAAAGCTCGTGGCTATCGGTCACCTAAGAATATGGTGGCAATTATTTATCTGCTTGCTGGTAAGTTTGACTTCGCCCTTCGACAATAAAATAAAAAAGAATGAGTAACAGTATGGAGCCATGTTTCGCTCATAACCGAACCCATTCCCTTGTCCATGAATTAGTTTTTCCATGTCTCTATAGAAATATTCATGTAACAGGTGGCGAATGTTGAGCGAGTAATCGAACTCATTCCCTTGTCCGGTTTTCATAGATTTTGTCACTCTATTAAACTATATTTATGTGCTAAATCATTGTACTTAGCGAAGAGCCAAATAATATTACTGTAGTAGCTTCTACAGGTGACTATGGTAATAAAGATTCACTTTTTCCGGCAAATATGGATGGGGTAGTTTCTGTACAAGCTAAAAATAAGAATGGCTCTCTTTGGGAGTACTCGAATTCCTCTAAAAATGATATTGCTGCATTTCCGGGAGTAGAAATAGATAGTTTAACACTAGAAAATGAAAAAGTTAAAATGAATGGAACTTCTCAAGCTACAGCAATAGCAAGTGGATATATTGCTTTACTTAGAGATTTTTATCAGAAAAATAACATTCATTTTGATAATGAAAAAATCATTAAAGATTTAAAAGCATTAGAATCAACGCAAAATAATAATGTTGATTATATGAAACTGTTCGAGAAATAGCAAGTGAAAAGACAAAGATATTGAAGGGTAGATTACGCTTTAACCGCTGCGCAAATAGTTGAATATCAGAAATTCTCTATAATTATTCGAACCTATTCCTCTATTAGTAAGGAGCGAGCTACAAAAACAAAGTGCTTCCTCGCTAAATCATGTGGAAAGGAAGAATAGACTTGGAGATTTTATATGGAGTGGCGGGCATGATCGCATGAATAGCGAAAGCCAATATCCCATGATACTGGTGGCTTGGCTAGTGTGTCATGCCCGCAGAGGCTCCATGTCAAATCGACTACGTTGTTTCTATAATTTTTTCTCTATTCTCATACCAAATAGCGAAGAGCCAACAAAGTGTACCTTTGTAAAGCATTTTTGAAGAGATGGTCTCTGCATTGTACAAAGGCGTCTTTTTTTAGTTTCACGGATACCCAAATTGGTTGTAACAAGTCATATACTCTTTCAGTTTCATTTAAATATGGTATGACGTATGCCCCGTTGATTGCTCAATGCTGCCGGCCAGTTGTATAGTAGAAGGGGATGTTCTAATGGGAGAACGAGAGGCAGTCAGGTCGAGGTGCGGCAGACGAGAGCAGCAGCCAGAGCAAACCGTACGTGAACTGTGGATTGATTGCGGAACGATAGCTTCGCAGGTATTTTCCCGGCCTTTTAAATATCCTCTGAAATATGGTGATAGGGGTGGGGGAACGATGACGCTGTTCAATAAAAAAAGGTTCAGACTAAACAAACCACCAGCCTGTCGCTTTACGTTGTTAAGCAAAATGATTGTTTTAATCTGCTCCTTGATTATTTTCATGTTGGTTTTTTTTGGGTTGTATACGAACGCGAAATACTCGGAAACCTTAGTGGAGCAAATTGGCATGCGGGCGCTTAACGTGTCGCAGTCTGTATCGGAAATTCCGGAAATCAGAGAAGCGTTTTTTACGGAGAACCCTGCGGAAAGGATTCAGCCGTTGGCGGAAGCAATACGAATAAAAACAGGGGCAGAATTCATCGTCGTTGGCAATAAAGAAGGAATACGGTATTCCCATCCGCTTGAAGAGCGCCTTGGAGAACCAATGATGGGTGACGATAACGAACGCGCTTTGTTATTCGGAGAATCATATATTTCCGAAGCAACGGGTTCGCTTGGCCCTTCCATTCGAGGGAAAGCACCTGTTTTTTCCAATGAAGGAGAAATTATCGGAATCGTTTCTGTAGGATTTTTAATTGATGATGTCGCCACAACCATTGGCAATTATGTCGCTGATACCTGGTACTGGATTATCATCTGTGTTTTGCTGGGAGTGATTGGTGCAACCTTCATCTCACTTCACGTAAAAAATTCAATATTTGGTCTTGAACCTGACGAGATCGGCCGGCTTTTTCAGGAAAGAGAAGCGATTTTGCAATCACTCCATGAAGCGATGATTGCAGTTGATCGTGAAGGCTCTGTTACAATGTTGAATCAGGCGGCCGAAAATGTTGTCAGGACGGCAGATCGAAAAGTTACCGGTAAACATATCAACGAGTTAATAGCCAATACGCAACTTATCGAAGTACTTGAAACTGGAAAAACACGGTTTAATCAGGAGTTGCGGATAGATAAACAGTGCTTTATCGTCAATTATGTCCCTGTTTATAACAATCACAAGCTAATAGGCGCTGTAGCAACCTTCCATAATCGGACAGAAATCGAGCTGCTTGCGGAAGAGTTGTCCAAGATAAAACAATACTCTGAAGCGCTGCGTGCCCAAACACACGAATTCTCAAATAAATTGAATACCGTTTCCGGTTTATTGCAATTAGAGCAGACCCAGGAAGCGATTGAGTTCATAACGAAAGAAAGTAAAAAACAACAAGAATGGATTCACTTTTTCATTCACCGTGTGAAAGACGCCTATGTCAGTGCCGTATTGTTGGGGAAGCTAAACCGTGCGCATGAACTTGGAATCAAAATGACGATTCACTCTGACAGTGAGCTCACTACGCCACTTACAGAAAATCAACGGGAAGGGTTGGTAACGATAATCGGCAATTTATTGGAGAATGCCTGTGATGCCGTGCAAGAGTCCAATCGTAAGCGGCAAATATCAATTTTTTTTACAGACATTGGGGAGGAAATCCTTTTTGAAGTGGAAGATAGCGGCCCGGGTATTTCAGAAGATGACGCAGAAGAAGTTTTCACCAACGGGTTTACTACAAAAAACGGCGCGCACAGGGGATTAGGCTTAGCCTTGGTTCGGCAGCTTTCTGAAGATCTGGGAGGAAATATCGCACTGGAAACAGGGGAATTAGGTGGTGCTTGTTTTGTTTTATCGATTCCAAAAGTAAAACGACTGGAGGGGGATCGCCATGGCCAGCATGTGCTATAATGTGTTAATTGTGGAGGATGATTTTCGGATAGCCAATATCAATAAACAGTTTGTAGAAAAGGTGAACGGCTTTCAAGTCGTCGGCATGACGAACTCCGGTGCAGAAACGCTTCGCTTTCTGGAAAAAGCGGACTTCCCGCTCGACCTGATTTTGCTGGATGTATATATCCCCGATGTGAACGGCTTGGAATTAATGTGGGATATTCGAAAAAGCTATCACGATATGGACATTGTGATGATCACAGCTGCACAGGAAATGGAAACGATTGAACAGACCTTTCGCGGCGGAATCTTCGATTATATTATCAAGCCGGTAGATTTCAAACGGCTGAAGCAAACATTGGAACGCTATGTGGAAAAACGGAAACGGCTTGACAATAAACAAAAAATGACGCAGGAAGAGCTCGATACGTTAAGAGGGATATCGGCAACGCCCGGGAAAACGCCGGATGTCCCCCTGCCGAAGGGGATTGACCAGTTGACACTGGAAAGAGTAATCTCGGCAGTTGAGGAACGAGGCAAGGATGGATTCACCGCTGCGGAGGTAGGAAAGCAAATCGGGGCAAGCCGTTCGACGGCCAGGCGTTACCTGGAGTATTTAGTTTCCACAAAGCGAGTAAAAGCAGAGCTGATTTATGGGGACGTGGGCAGACCCGAACGCCGTTATGTTGCTATGTAAGCGCTGAATATTTTTTCGCAACAGGTAATAAGTTCTTTGGGAACCGGTATATACCGATCCCCCAGGCTGTTTTTATATCGTAATTATTCCGATGAGAATCGCTGTAACCATCAATACAAGGCTAAATCCCCATACGGTTAAGAAGGAGTAGCGGATGTGCTTACCCATTTCACCCCCGGCTAAACCGAGAGCTAGCCAGAGTGCTGGTGAAAACGGACTAATAAACGTACCAATAATATTTCCGATGATCATCGCGTAAGCTGCAGAGTGTGAATCAACACCAAAGCTCGTAACAACTTGTTCTGCTACCGGCAGTAGGGCAAAGTAGTAAGCATCTGTATTTAGGAGTAATTCAAGTGGAACTCCAAACGCGCCAATAATAAGGTGCAAATACGGAACAATGAACGCCGGCAGGATCGTTATCATATCCACCGCTATCGAATCCAGCATTTCCGTCCCGCTCAATATGCCAAGAAACGATCCGGCCGCCAAAATAATACTTGCCATCAGAAGGGCGTTCGGAGCATGTGCTTTTATTCGTTCCATTTGGTCATTAACGTTGGGATAGTTGAGCAGCAATGCGATGCTTAACGCAATCATGAAGACAAAGCCTGCGGGAATAATTCCCCATACTAACATCCCGATCATTCCGAAAGTCAATAGGAAGTTTACCCACAGCAGTTTTGGACGGGCTAATGAAAGATCCTTTGCTTGTTGCGGCGGCTCTGCCGCGTCGATCTGTGTCACCGCAGCTTCCAAATCGGCACCTTCTATTTCCTTTTGTTTTAAAACACGCCGCTTTTCCCGGAAACCTAAAATGACAGCAACTCCAATCAATAAGACGAGAGCAATGATCTGTAATGGAATTAATGGTCTCCACAATGCCGTCGGATCCATTCCAAGGACAGCAGCGGTTCGACCGAGCGGCCCGGCCCACGGGAGCATATTTAAAATACTGGCACTTGTCCCTACTAACAGCAGGAGAAGGTACGGGCTCATTTTTAACCGTTTATACAATGGCAGCAGTGCCGGAATGGTGATGAGAAAAGTAGATGCTCCGGAACCGTCTAAATGGGCAATGGCGGCAATGATAACGGTTGCCACCGCGATTGCAACGATATTTCCTTTAGAAATGGCAATCATTTTGTTAATCAGCGGATTAAACAGGCCTGCATCCTGCATGACGCCAAAAAAGAGAATCGAAAAAATAAACATTATCACAACATTGATGACACTCTCGATTCCTTCGCTGAAAAAGCTGCCAATCTCTGTCATGCTAAAGCCGGCAAGCAGCGCACCCAACACTGGTATAAGGACAAGGCCAATGATGGGCGATAGTTTCCCTTTCAATAGTAAGATGACAATCGTTAAAATCGTTGCAAGTCCAATCAAACTAAGCATAAACGAATTCTTCCTTTCCTGAAAAAGTGTTAGAAAATCCCACATCAAGTAAAGCGCTTTCATTTTCGGTGATAAAATTACAATTTTCAGAAATGTTAGTTTAATCAAAATACCATAAAAGAAAATAGCGAAACAGATTGTGGAAATAAAATAAATATTGTTTAATAAGTTCATTTTGTTCATATTGTTCATCAAGCTGTGAACGACAGAAATCCGTTTTGGATGGGATGAGAGAGGTGGATGTGTGGAAGCGTATATGTTTTGGACGCGTGTATTGTATTTGCTTAATGCCGCCAAATAGGTACTTTTCCCCAATAAATGAAGAAAGTGGCAGGAGATGCTGAATGCCGGCAGTTGGTGCAGAGGCTAGAGGCTTGCAGGGATAGGCTATCCGGTTAGTTGGACAAGCAAAAATAAAAAGCACTCTATATTGAATGCTTTTTATCTTTTTCCTTTTTATGTGATCTTCTGGAGTGTGATAATATGCGGTCCAAGCCTTTTTCAGTAATTGGCATAAAGCAATGAAGTATCAGGCCCGCTAAACAAACGGTTAGTATAGTTCCGACGCCAATCGGTCCATTTAACATCATCGCCATTATCAAGAAAACGAGGTAAATCAATGTTCTCGAAAAAAATATATTTGTTCTTGTTATTTCTTTTATGATGAATGTGAGGCGATCGATTGGAATCGGGGCGAAATTTGTATATAAATACGTTGCAGTTCCTAATCCGATAACTACTAGACCGACGCCAAAAAAAATAACTTTGCTGTACCATTGTTCAAGTGGTCCAAAACATTGCAATAAAAAAAGCCACATATCAATGCCAATACCCGTTATCAATGCTGTTAACATTCCCAACACTTCCGGTGTTTGTCTTTTTAATAAGGAATTACAACATATCAATAGGAAAGCGATGATTACTTCCCAGCTTCCCACAGTAAGCCCCACATTTCGTGACAACCCAACCAACAGCGCGTCAAAAGGTGAAGTTCCAAGGTCTGATTGGATCGTGAACGATATACCAAGGGTTAATATTAAAATTCCTAATACAAAAATAATATATTTCACTTCACTCAACCTTTTTATTTTTTTATTGTTGCAAGTGCAACAATAGTGAGTTATATTTAATGTATGCCATTTATATTGCATTTGCAATATAAAATATGGGCGCGGGGAGTTAATGATGAAGGACATTCTTCGTGAAATTGGTATGATTGCCAGGGCATTAGATTCAATAAGCAATATTGAATTTAAAGAACATGATCTTACGAAAGGGCAATATTTGTATCTTGTTAGAATATGTGAAAACCCGGGAATCATTCAAGAAAAGTTGGCTGAGATGATTAAAGTAGACCGAACAACCACAGCTCGAGCAATAAAAAAACTGGAAATAAAGGGCTTGGTTGAAAGGAGAGATGACGACCACAACAAAAAAATAAAAAAACTTTTTCCAACAGAAAAGGGAAAAAAGGTATTTCCTTTTATAAAAAGAGAAAATGATCATTCCAATCGTGTCGCATTAGCGGGATTTTCTGAGAAAGAAGTAGAAACCATCTTCCATCTTCTTCAAAGAGTAAGAAAAAATGTAGAAGTTGATTGGGAATTCGTCAAAAAGGGAAACAAGAGAAATTATTGATGATCGAAAGGAGTGCCACGCTTTCATGACGATCACACTAAAAAAGTGTACCCTTGAAGATTTAGGAACACTTCAAGAAGTCAGTTTTGAAACATTTCATGAAACATTCAAGCAGCAGAATTCACCCGAAAATATGACATCCTATTTGGAAAGGGCCTTTTGCTTGAAACAATTAGAAAAAGAATTATCCAATCGTTCTTCGCAATTCTTTTTTGTTTATTTCAATCATGAAGTCGCTGGATATTTAAAGGTCAACATCGATGAGGCTCAATCTGAAAAAATGGGTGATGAATCACTTGAAATCGAGAGAATTTATATCAGGAACAGCTTTCAAAAACATGGGCTTGGGAAATATCTGTTCAATAAAGCTGTGGAAATAGCGAAGGAAAATAATAAAAAGAAAATCTGGCTGGGCGTATGGGAAAAAAACGAAAACGCGATTGCTTTTTATAAGAAAATGGGGTTCATTCAAACTGGCACCCACTCTTTTTACATGGGGGATGAAGAACAAACGGACTTCATCATGACGAAAACACTCGCGTAGCTTTTTTAAAAGGAGGATGAGGATGTATATCCCAAAATATTTTAAGATCACAGATGAAACAAAGATTTACGACATGATCAAGGAACATAGTTTTGCCACTCTTTTTTCCCAACACAATGGAATGCCGTTCGCCACTCATTTACCGCTGATTTTGAACAAGGAGAACACATACTTATATGGACATTTTGCTCGTGCAAATCCTCAATGGAAAGATATACAAAATCAAACCGTTCTAGCCATTTTCCATGGTCCGCATTGCTATATCTCCCCATCCTGGTATGAGACGAAAAAAGCAGTCCCGACATGGAATTACGTGACTGTTCATGTTTATGGAGAAGTCGAGCTTTTAGAGGACGAGCATGAGTTAATGGATTCCTTACATGAAATGGTATTGAAATATGAGGCGCCTGACAGTTCATACAGATTACAGGATGCAGATGCGGAGTTTCTTGCTGATATGAACAAAGGAGTTCAAGGCTTTAAACTAAAAATCAATAAGATGGAAGGAAAAGCTAAGCTAAGTCAAAACCATTCAATACAGCGCCAAGAGCTAGTTATTGATCAGCTGGAACAAATTTCAAATGCCGATGAGCAACAGATTTCCTCTTTAATGAGAGCAAATTTAAAAAATTATTAAAGTGTTTGTACAAAAAGATAAAAACCGATCTTTTTGTACAAACACTTTAGGTTGCGGAACCCTAGAAAACATTTCATATTTATAATTAATTGTAATTATACACACATCACATACAAATTCAAGACAAAATTGTGGCGGTGGATTAAATTGGGAAGATCATACTAAGTTTAGTATTTTTATCAGCTCTATTTGGAACCCACATACGGTGATTCAAAAATAACCTCGCCGGTTTGAGAGGTGTCGTAATCGCTTAAGGATTGGATTTCTTCCTTGAAGGATGCTGTTTGAAGCGTTTTCGTTAACAGTTTTACTAGCTCCTCATTTTGTTGATTGTTAATTACAACAAGATCGTATCTTTCCATGATCAACGGGACAAAATCAAGTCCGACCAGCTTTGCCGCTTTTTCTATGCCGATTCCTACGTCGGCTTGTCCGGAGGAAATGCAGGAAGCAACACTTAAATGGCTTGTTTCCTCCGTTTGATAACCTTTGATGGCAGAGGAGTCAATCTTGTTCACTCGCAACTGCTCCTCAAGTAAAATCCTTGCGCCAGAGCCTTTTTCACGATTGATTAGACGGATGCTTTCTTTCGTCAAGTCATTCCAATGATGCAGCTGATAAGGATTTCCTTTCTGCACCATCAATCCGGCTTTGCGGGAAACAAGGTTGATTACCGTGTATGGAAAGCCAATAAGAATTTTTCTGACAAACGGGACATTGTATTCTTCTGTATCGCCGTCGAACATGTGAAGACTGACGATGTCGCACTCTCCTTTATACATTGCCAACAGGCTGTTTAAGCTTCCTTCATGTGACCTTAACGCCTGATACTTTCCAGTCCTCTCAAGATGCCTTCCAAGTATATCCAACACCATGTCCTGACCGCTGATGATAATCTTTCTTTTAGTATTTGTGGTTTGTGTCGGGCTTTCAAAAGCTGCCGAAGGAGGTGATTGGGTTCCCAAAGCTTTTTTCTGCGGATTTATCAGTAAATCGATATCCGCTGCACTTATTCTCATTTGTCTGCCAACCTTAAAGGCAGGTATTTTTCCCTTTTTAATCAAGTCATATACAGTCAGCTTGGAGACCTTTAATAAATTGGCCACTTCTTCTACTGTATAAGATAGTTCATGCTTCATAGAGGGACCCTCCTTTCTTATATTTTAACGTGAAATGCGTATTTAGAGAATAAACATGTGAGATAAAATCTGTCAGCAATATGTTATCATTCGTTTTGTTTTGTTATAATTAGTTATAACAAGTTATATGTATTTTTAAAAGCAGGAGGGCGTTTTCTTGAAGAAGTCGTATTTTATACTATGCATCATCAGCGCGCTGCTGTGGGGAATCGGATGTTCTGATCCGGAAGAAGGAGCAGGTGACCGGAAGGAGTCCGTTCAAGGGGAGGTAGAAATTATCGTCTCTGCTGCCGCAAGCTTAACCGATGCTTTAAATGAAATCAAACGCTCATTTGAAGAGGAGTATCAGGGGATAAGCATCACTTATAATTTTGGGAGCTCCGGCGCGTTGCAGCAACAAATTATACAGGGGGCGCCGGTGAATATTTTTTTCTCTGCCGCGGAAGATAAATTCGATGAGCTGATGGAAAAAGGCTTGATTCAGAAAGAGGACGGCGTCGATTTAGTAGGAAATGACATCGTGCTGGTGACGCCGACAGATATGGAGATGATTCAATCGTTTGCTGATTTGCCGGAACAAGCGCAAACGCTCTCCATCGGTACCCCGGAATCTGTCCCTGCCGGCAAATACGCGAAAGAAATGCTGGAGAACATCGGCTTGTGGAAGGAGATGGAACAACAGATTGTTTACGCTAAAGACGTAAGGCAGGTGCTGACTTACGTGGAGACTGGAAATGTGGATGCCGGAATTGTCTATCGAACCGACGCGTTGATATCTTCGAAAGTGAACATTGTTGCCACAGCAGAGGAAGGAACGCATGCACAGATCATTTACCCGCTGGGGATCATTGACGAAAGCGATAACCGCAACGAGACAAGGATTTTTTATGAATACTTGCAGTCGGAAAAATCTTTGAAAATATTAGAGGAATACGGTTTCCGAAATTTATTGGAATGATGCTGACTGATAATTTTTGGGCGCCTGTCATACTATCCATTAAAGTTGCTGTTATCTCGCTGATTATCGTTTTCGTATTTGGTTTACTTGCGGCAAAAATTATGACAAACAAAACGTTTAAAGGAAAATCTGTTATCGAGACGATCCTGCTTTTACCTCTCGTTCTCCCGCCGTCTGTCGTTGGCTTTCTATTAATTGTTATTTTTGGCAGACAGTCATTTATCGGCGAGATTGTAGAGTTTGTTTTCAACCGAACGATTATTTTTACGTGGTGGGCAGCAGTTATCGCCGCCGTGGTGGTCGCCTTTCCGCTGATGTATCAATCGGCTAAAGCAGGTTTTGAAACGATCGACAGAAATATTGAAGGGGCAGCCAGAGTAGACGGTGCTAATGAATTCAAAGTTTTTCTCTGGATAACAATGCCGCTGGCTTCTAAAGCGATCATTACCGGTGCGATTTTAAGCTTCGCACGGGCGCTGGGGGAATTCGGCGCCACTTTAATGTTCGCAGGGAACATCCCCGGGAAAACACAGACAATGCCGACGGCGATTTACCTCGCTATGGAATCGGGAAATATGCAGTTAGCCTGGCTTTGGGTGCTGTTGATCATTGCTATTTCTTTCACGATGCTGTTATTAATCAATTTGCTGAAGAAAGGCGATTAAAGAGGACTCTCCCTCGTCGTTTCACCGATCAATCTTTTTCCAAGAGTCGCGAAGGAACACGGAGCGAAGCTTGCGATCGTGAACCGCGATCCGACACCGTTAGATTCCCCTGCCGACCTTAACGTAAACGACCAGCTTCTCGGTGAGTTTTTACGGCAAATTGACCGAGCCATCTAAATGGACAAGACGGATTTGCCGTAAAAACTTGCGACAGGTCTGTAAGAAATAAGCCGTGGGAGTGGCCGCGTTAATCAAATTGTATTTTCATCAATACCGGGCTGTCCATTTGCTATGTCCTTGACTGTGGACAGCTCAGGTCATTACAGGGACAGCGCCTGCTGCAGCACTTTTTTTCCGTCCATCGTGCCGTATGCCATCGAATCGATGACGGCGACTTTAATGCCGTGCGGTTTCGCTTTGCTCGTAATTTTACTTTCTAAATACCGTACTTGTGGACCGATTAAAATGACGTTTGTCGTTTCAAGCTCATTGGCGAGTCCCGCTTCCGCCGTCGCATCTATCGTTGCCTCCAATCCTTGCGCTTCCGCAGCTTTCCTCATTTTATCGACAAGCATGCTTGTCGACATTCCAGCGGAACAAACGAGTAAAATTTTCATCTCAATCACGCTCCTTAGCAAATTTTTCATACAGATCGATGATTTCCAGGCAAAGCTCTTTCGTCGTCATCGAGGTCATTAAATGATCCTGGGCATGAATCAACAACAGGGTAGGAGGAACGGCATCACCACTCGCTTCCTGTTGCAGCAAGCTCGTCTGTGCGTGATGGGCTTCGTAAAATTCCTGGTCGGCTTGTTCTATACGTTCGCGAGCTTGTGCAAATTTTCCTGCCTTCGCCAATTGGATGCCTTCCATGGAAAACGAACGGGCATTTCCCGAATGAAGAATGATTTGAAAAGCGATTTCTTCAAGAGACTTTTGTTGAGCCGGCATCAGTTTGCTCTCCTTTGCTATGAAAGTTTTTCTTGTCTGCTCTCATCGCCGCTTTTATAAACGGAATGTAAAGAACCGTTGCCAACGTGAGGTTAAACAGCTGTAAGACAACGCCGGCAAATGACCCTCCTGTTACGAGATAGCCGCTGATGAGAGGCGGTGTTGTCCATGGGACAAGCGCGACGGTCTTTGGAACAAAACCTATCACTATAGCAAAATAGGATGTGAGTGTTAACAAAACCGGAATCGTTAAAAACGGAATGAACATAACAGGGTTTAAAACAACAGGCAATCCGAACATAACAGGTTCGTTGATATTAAAAATTCCCGCAGGCGCCGATAACTTTCCGATTGTTCGATAGTGTTTAGAAGCAGATACAAGAAAAATCGCGGCAATTAAAGCGAGGGTTGTTCCCGTTCCGCCCATAAATACATATGCGTCAAGAAACGGCTTGGTGACGATGTAAGGAACGTCAACTGCACTTGTGCCTTGGGCAAATAAGCTGATGTTTTCTTCCAGCAAAGGGAGGTAGATGGAATCAATGACAGGTCCTAAAATGTTCGTGCCGTGCAGACCGAAAAACCAGAGCAGTTGATTTAAGAAAGTGATGGTGAGCGCAGCGGGAAGCGTGTTGCCTAACGCTTGCAACGGCTGTTGGATGACAGTAAAGACGAGTTCATGAATGCTCCCGTCCGTCAAGGCGGCGATAAACATTTGCAGGCCGGAGACAAGGAGAAGAATAACCGCTGCCGGGATAAGGGCGCGAAAAGATTTGACGACACCACTTGGAACGCCTTCAGGCATTTTGATCGTGAATTTTGATTGATATAAGAGACGGAAAAGTTCAGTGACAACGAGGGCGGTTAACACGCCGACAAACAGGCCTTGTGAGCCGGTCCAGGCATACGATAGTCCCCAATCCTCCGTCGTCGGCGTTAAAATGATATAGCAGCCGACGGCAAGCAGCGCAGCGGACAGTGAATCCACATCATAGGATTTAGCCAGGTTGTAGCTAATCCCGGCAACGACAAGCAACGAGAGAACGGCGAAAGATCCATCCCAGATGTTGCCGCCGAGCGTCTTCCAGCCTTCCCCGAAGGTGTTAACCATGAAGCTTTGGAAAAAATCAATCGGCAAGTTGTTGATTAAAACAGCAAACGATCCAATAATGATTAACGGCATGATGGCGACAAAACCGTCGCGAACAGCTACTAAGTGACGTTGTGAACCGATCCGGCCGGCAATCGGAATAAAATGTTTTTCCATCCACTGCATCACTGGATTCATTAAATACCAGCTCCTTTACAATAAAATTGTGGTAAGTAGTCTTTATGGGCTTTCAACATCTCATCTAAAATAACCTTGGCTTTTTTCTCATCGGCAACAAGCGGGTTCATGAGGAGAGCGTTGTACGCCTTATAATAATTCCCGGATAGGGCGGCTTGAATGACAAGCTGTTCGAATACTTTCATATGCCCGATCAACCCTTTAACTTGTTGCGGCAGCTTTCCTGCGGCAAGCGGCCTTGGTCCGTCCTTCGTAATCACGGCATTTATTTCAACGACTGCATCATCAGGAAAATCTTGGATACTTCCGTTATTAAATGTGTTCACTGTTTGAATGTCCTGCTTGTTCGTATAAAGACTTTCCATTAAACTGCAGGCTGCTTCGCTGTAATAGGCGCCGCCGCGTTGCGTAAGTTCTTTCGGCTTTTCCGATAGTGCCGGGTTCTGGTACGTTTGAAAAAGCGATTCTTCCACCTGTTTGACAAGTTCCGCTCTCGTTCCGTTTTTCCTGAAGGCATCCAGGTCTTTTTTCAACACCTCCTCTGTTTGAAAATAATATAAATGATAAGGGTTTGGCAGCAGTTGGAGCGCCGTGACAAACTCCTTAGACCACCCAAGAGACACAATGTTTGCAGGAGAGTAATCAAGATTTTCCTCCGTCAGCTTGGTTAACGCTTCCTTCGTCCGGTCTTCCCCGTGAATAAACACCCTTTTCCCAAAGACAAAATGATTCATGCCAATAAATTCGATCTCCACATTTTCCACAGGGCAGGAGAACATTTCCGCAATCCCGGCTTTCATATTAAATGGAATGTTGCACACACCAATCACTTTTTTGTGCGGGCTATGATGCAGCAGCGCCTCTGTCACAATCCCGGCGGGGTTGGTGAAGTTGATCATCCAGGCTTGTGGACAAATATCGTGAATATCGCGGGCAATCGCTAGTAAAACAGGGATCGTGCGAAGTGCTTTAAAGACTCCGCCGGCTCCATTCGTTTCCTGGCCAATTAACCCATGCTTTAAAGGAATACGTTCGTCCAGTTCCCTTGCTTTTAGTCCGCCGACCCGTATTTGTGTCGTGATAAAATTCGCACCTTCCAAAGCTTGCCGCCGGTTAAACGAGCTGCTGACTCGGATCGGATAACCAGACTTCTCTATCATTCTTTGAGACAAGGCTTCAACAATCGCCACTTTTTTTGCCCCGGCTTCAATGTCGACGAGGACAATCTCGCTAACGGGCAGTTGTTCATACCGTTGAATGAATCCTTCAATGAGCTCAGGGGTGTAACTGGAGCCGCCACCGATGACTACCACTTTTAGTGTCATTTTTCCTCCTCCTTATAGAGCGTGTTCAAAAAGGCAATGGTTCCTCACGATGCGCCCCAATTCCGCCTAATTTCTGCTCACGTCCTGTGAGCAACGGCGAAATGTCGTCATCCTGACTCCAGAAAACCACTCACAGCCGGCCTGAAAAGAATGCATCGGCATCACCCATTGCTTCGTGCTTGTTCAAAAAGATAAAAACCGATCTTTTTGAACAAGCACTTATAACAAAAAACGCTTCTTCTAATACATATATATCATAATTGTAACTACTAATCAATCTATATTTGTAATTACAAATATAGAATTTGAAATTGATACATGATAACAATTTTGTGATATAGTAAAAGGGAACATATGTGGAGGGAGAGGTAATATGGTGAAGCTGATTGTGAACGCCGATGATTTCGGACTGTCGCGGGGAGTGAATTATGGGATTGTTGATGCACATGAATTAGGCATCGTGACGTCGACGAGCATGTTGGTGAATATGCAGGCTACAGATCACGCGTTTCAATTAATGAAGCGGTATTCTGATTTACAGGTTGGCGTGCATTTAACGTTAAGCTGCGGTGCGCCGTTAACTTCCAATTGCCATTCGTTAATCAATGAACAGGGAGAGTTTCGGCTCACGAGCCAATATGCATTATTAAAAGAACATGGCATCTGCGTTGAGGAAGTGGAAGCCGAGTGGGAGGCGCAAATTCAGCAATTTTACAAACGCGGGATCACGCCGTCGCACCTTGACAGCCACCACCATATCCATACGTGGGAGCCGGTCATTCCAGCCGTCCGGCGGCTTGCGCAAAAATATCACCTTCCAGTACGCGCTGGCTATCAGGAGCCGCCAAGCGGTATCCGGTTCCGGTCCGACGTTATGGATACTGGCTTTTACGGGGAGGGGGCAGAGGATGGTTATTTTGATGAACTATATAAAAAATACAATGGCTGTGACGGAACGGTGGAAGTGATGTGTCACCCCGGATACATCGATGAAGTGTTGAGGCAGCGATCATCCTATGTAGAGGAACGGATGACAGAGGTTGAGATATTAACGCGGGTGAGGCTGTCGGAAAACTTTATTATCGTATAGAAATTACAAAACCGGCTCTGACTTAAGATGTCTGAGTCGGTTTTTGATAGTTCCGTTCAATTGTAAAGCTCGCTTTTTCTCCATGAAAATAAGCAATGGAATATTCAATCTTTGTTTCGTCCACTAAGTAGGCGTGGGTTTCGATTTGTATGCAAGGATCGCCGACAGAGATGTCAAGCTTTGCGGCGACTACTTCATCGGCAAGCACGATATGCAAATGCTCTTTTGTCTGTGCCAGCGGCAGATCAGGCTGACTTTGCAGCAACTGATAGAGGGAGTGTTCACAGCCTTCTTTTGTTAACCAAATTGTCTTGCGCCATGGCAAATAAGAAATTTCATACTGTAAGGGAGCGTCATCTGCATAACGAATTCGTTCAAGGCGATGCACAGGCTCGTTTTCGTCAATTTCCAGCATGGCGGACAAAAGTTCGTCTGACGGAACGACCGTTAAATCGATGACCTGTATTTTCGGCTTTTTTCCTTGCAGCCGCAATTGTTCACTATAATTTCCTTTCGTTGCGGACAGCGTTTGCTTCACCCTCCGGCTTGCGACAAAGGTTCCTTTCCCTTGAATACGTTCCACATACCCTTCGATGACGAGCTGTTGCAACGCATTTCGGATCGTCGTGCGGCTGACGTCATACATTTTGCATAATTCCACTTCCGGCGGCAACTGAGATTTAACTGGATAAATCCCTTGTTGTATGGCATTGACTAACTCATTTTTTACATAAGCATGGAGGGATTGATCAGTGTTTCTTTTATTCACTTTCGTTGTGACTCCTTTCGGTCGATGTAACGACTAGCTGTCAGTATAATTTTTGCTCATGTTGATTATAACATTTTCTGAAAAATAAGTATCTAAATAGAGTCATGAAAGGTTATAACAGCATAACAACGAATGCCGAGGCTCTTTTCTAAAATACTGTTGCTCATTGCTTATGAACTGTAATCCAAGCTAGCTCGTATCTAAGCCACGCTTGAAGGTTTTGGAAAAATTGGATGTTCATACAGTACTTTCGTCTTGATATGGCTTTCGTTTTTTTTTTTTCGGCCTAACTAAAGCCATAAAGTTTTCAAAATCTGCCTACGTTTTAAATCGACAAATGGTGCTTGAATATCAGCAGTGAATCTAGTAAAAAAGCAATTACTTTTATAGTGACAGAGAACTATTTTCTAGAAATTGTCATCCTTGTATTGCGGTTGTTTGTAATAACTTTTAAGATTAATATAGTAGTGACTATATGTTTTGTATTGTTGCTACAAATAGAGTCGCAGGGAGGAAGAGAGAAATGGGATTCCGTAAACGAGTGGGAAAAATGCTCATCATTATGGCTGCTCTGTTACTGGTGGTTACATTGGTGCCAATCAACCAATCTGTGAGTGCTGCTGAAAAGTCGGATGATCAGTACAAAATCGTAGCTTATTATCCATCGTGGGGAGCGTACGGACGAGATTATCAAGTATGGGAGATGGACGCATCGAAGGTTAGTCATATAAACTATGCGTTTGCGAATGTTTGCTGGGATGGGAGACACGGGAATTCGGATCCGACTGGTCCTAATCCGCAAACATGGACATGCCAGGATGAGAATGGAGTTATCGATGTTCCTAACGGTTCGATTGTCATGGGAGATCCGTGGATTGATGCCCAAAAGTCGAATCCCGGAGATACGTGGGACGAGCCGCTCCGCGGCAATTTTAAACAACTGCAAAAACTAAAAGAAGAATATCCACATTTAAAAACGCTGATCTCTGTCGGTGGCTGGACATGGTCGAACCGGTTCTCGGACGTTGCGGCGACACAAGAGACGAGAGAGAACTTTGCCAACTCAGCCGTTGATTTTATTCGCCAATACGGCTTTGACGGAGTGGACGTTGATTGGGAGTATCCGGTAAGTGGAGGTCTTCCGGGAAACAGCCGACGACCGGAGGATAAGGAGAATCACGTGTTGCTGTTGCAAGAAGTACGGGACAAGCTGGACGAAGCGGGACGGGAGGATGGCAAGGAATACTTGTTGACGATTGCTTCAGGGGCAAGTCCAGGGTATGTGGAAAACAATAAACTAGATGAAATAGCGGAAGTAGTCGATTGGATCAATATCATGACTTATGATTTTAACGGCGGCTGGCAAAATATTAGCGGTCATAACGCCCCGTTATATTATGATCCGGCAACAGCGGATACGGAGCTTCCGACGCCGGAGGACTACAATGTGGAAAGCGCTGTCGAAGGGCATTTACAAGCTGGGGTGCCGGCAAATCAACTTGTATTAGGTATGCCTTTCTATGGCAGGGGGTGGAGCAATTGTGAGGCAGCGAGTCAAGGCGAATATCAGCGGTGCTCTTCTGCCACAGACGGGACATGGGAAAATGGTGTTTATGATTTTTCCGACCTTGAGGATAATTATATTAATAAAAACGGCTATCAACGCTATTGGAACGATACAGCGAAAGTTCCTTTCTTATATAATGCCGCGAATGGCAACTTTATCACATATGATGATGAAGAATCGTTCCGGCATAAAACCGATTATATTAAAACGAACAAGCTAGCCGGCTCGATGTTTTGGGATATCAGCGGAGATCGAAACAAAACGTTGCTTACGGCATTAGCCGGTCAACTGGGTTTCCAACCTGTGGATGGGCAGGATCCGGATGAACCATCCTTGGCCCCGAGAAACGTTCGGGCGACCGAAGTTACTTCGACGGCGGTTACATTGACTTGGGAGGAGCCGGATCATGGAGCGGTACAGTATTTGGTTACTTACGGAACAGAAGAGAAAGTAACGGATGACACGACGGTAACGATCGATCATCTTGCACCCGGCACGTCATACACGTTTGTTGTTTCTGCCGAGTACGAAGATGGTACTCGGCATGCGGGACAGGCTCTTCAAGTGACAACAAAAACGGAAGACGGCGGTGATGTGTGCGCTGCTCCTGTTTGGCAGGCGAGCGCTGTGTACACGGGCGGAGACCAAGTGCAGCATAATGGAAAGCTGTATCAGGCAAAATGGTGGACGACCGGGGAGGAGCCGGGAACGACAGGGGAGTGGGGCGTGTGGGAGCTTCTTGGCGATTGTGAATGACAGGACATTTGCGTCGGTTGTGCAAACATCGCAGCGTATGAATGACCGGTGATAGTTGCAAGCCGACGTCAGGTAGTCACGATAAAACAAAGGATTGAAAGTCCAGCTTTCCGGTGCCTTTATATGTGAAATAAAGCGCCTGCTTCCCGTTTTCCATGTTTACTTTTGTGTGATAATATGTAAACTGTTTACTCGGATTAATCTGTATTTTTCCGAATGGCTTTGAATCCATGGAGGCTGACAGAAACATCCATCCGGACGCACTGCCGCGAACACACACAGCTATTTCCGATAAATTGTTTATCATAAAATATTTATATCCTGCAACCGCCTCGTCCCTCATATTTGCGATATATTGTGACGGGGCGGCTTCTCTATCCTTTCCGCATTGTGTAAAATACGGATGTTTCCTGTAAAAAATATTGCCAAAGTAAACCCCGTATCTACCCGCCCCTTTTGCCGACCGAAGATGGCAGGCAATCCGGGCCTCATACTCTCCTTTGCCATGTAGCGGTCCGTTGTTTAATCCGCAACTGGTCATTTCCACCTGTGGGATGGAACCATCCGCTTTTATTTCTAGCGGCTCCGCAAGACCTTGCCGGGAATAATGATGCCTGTTCGTTTGCCGGTGATGAAACACATACCATCTGTTGTTCACCTCGACAATGCTACCATGATTGTTGCCGATATAGTTATAAGCAGTTTGATCGGTGCTGTGTCCGTTTATGTATAAATCGCCGTTACTTACAATTGTTCCGCCGTATACAAATCCGCTGGTCGGACTTTTGCTTGTGGCGTAACATAATTCATGTCCGTTTATCGAAGAATAAATAAAATAATATGTATGGTTTATTTTTCTGATGGAACTGGCTTCAAAGAACTCGTGACCTTCAAATCCGGTTCCCTCTGCCTGTCCGGCTTTATGAAAGAGCAGCTTAGGCTCGCTGATGACTGTCTTCATGTCTGGTTCCAGCTCAATCACATATCCCCCTTTACATGTACGTTTCTTCCATCCTGTAAGAAAAAAAGGTACGCCTCGCCTCGGAGCGAATCCGGAGTACAAATAGACACTCCCATCAACATCGACCAGCACGGCCGGATCAAATAATATCGGATCACCGCTTTTGTTCCAAAAAATACTGCCGTCTGGACGGCTTACGTACCCATAGAACTCATATTTGCCTGCAGGCGTGTCACATACGGCGACTGCCATGACACTTCGGAACGCAAGCGTATAATACAAGTAATATCTTCCGTCTGCTCCTTTGGCCACATCCGGCGCATACATTTGCCATAATCCGGATTTGTTCATCGGATCCTGGTTTTTTCTATAGATCACCCCTTCATACCGCCAGTCGCTGAGATTATGAATAGAGGCAGACCAACAGACATAATCGTTCATGAAAAAAAGTTTGCCGTTGAACCTGTCATGGGAACCGAATACATATAATCTTTCGCCGAACACATATGGTTCCCCGTCGGGAATATATTCATAGCTTGGTAAATAAGGATTTAAGCACTGGTTGTTCACCTTTTTCCCTTCCTTCATTACATTTGACTGCAGAAAAAAACATCTCTGTTCGCGCTTTTAATTCTTCTCATGCCAATGCAATGGACTTGTACATCGCCACTTTCCTATTTCAGCATAACTCATCTATGGATAACGGGGAATCAACCAAAGGTTAGGAGGGGGAAAAATTTAGTTGCTTTGCGTGAGCGGGCGTCTGGCACAGAGGAAAAGTCCGTAGCGGAACAATGGCAGACAGCTGCCGGAAGCCGAACAGCCTCAACCAAAGGGAATTATCATTCAGCTGCATCCTAATTTTTGGCCACTATAAAAAAGTTGTTTTGCTGCATTCCGCTCAAAACAACCTGGATTTTTTTTCCTTCTGCTGCTGTGACAATCAGCCTGTAGGTATTCCTTCATAATTAATTGGTCTCTGGACGACATAGAAATGATGATTCAGTCAGCCTTTATTGTCGACTTCGCCTTTCTTTTCGTCGATAGAAACTTGCTTCATTTCTTCCTCGTGGATTTCGAATAACTGAACAAATTCATCAATAACCATTTCCACCGCCTTTAACTCACCAACTAACACCGGGTTAATCGATTGCAGCTCCGGCGATTCTAATTGTTGCTTTAATGTTTGGCGCTTTACTTGCATTCTGTCTAAAAACTCAATCGCTCTTCCACGACGGAATGTTTTGGCACCGCGATGATGTTCCTTTCGTTTGTGTCCTCCGTCTCTGCGGCGGTAATGTTCTTCACGATGGTGTCTGTCTTCCCAATGCATGTTCTCTTTCATCCTACACACTCCTTTTTGTTGTATACAAAAGTATACGTTTCTTTAATTGTATACATTTGCATACAAAAAGTCAACAGCCGGCAACATGCTGTTGGATGGGCGAGGAATGGCTGGTATGGCACATATGACAGCACGGTTGGCCAACAAGAGAAAAAATGTCTTGTTGAACAACCGCACTGGTCAAGTTTTTTATTAATGCTTGTGGCAAGTGGCAGCTGAACCCAGCATGCTTTACGCTATAATGCAAGAACCGTGCTAGCCAAAAGAAACAATGCTTACGGAAAATAATCTAAAGTTTAAATACACGAATGAGGTCGTTTAGTTCTTCAGCTAATTTGGCAAGCTCCTCCGAACTGGCGGCGACTTCCTCGACGGAGTTGCTCGCTTGCTGAGCGGCAGCAGACGTTTGTTCTATACCTGCCGCCGATTGCTCAGATATGGCTGCAATCTCCTCAATGGAGGCAGTCATTTCCTCGCTGCCTGAAGCCATCGTTGATAAATTGGCTGTGATCGCTTTCATGCTGTTGACCATTTCTTGTACTGCCTGATTAATTGTTGTAAAGGTTTCTCTCGTTGTTTTCATCTGAGCTGTTCCTTTTTCCACCTCGTCGTATCCACCTTGCAGCGACGCAACTGCGGCTATTGACTCCGATTGGATGCCTTGAACAATTTCAGTAATGTCGGTGACGGATCCGCCGACTTGCTCAGCCAGCTTCCTGACTTCATCCGCTACAACGGCAAAGCCTTTGCCATGTTCTCCGGCACGGGCCGCTTCAATGGCTGCGTTCAGTGCCAACAGATTCGTTTGCTCCGAAATGTCCTTTATCACTTGAACGAGCTGTGAGATTTCTTTGGACTGTGCATCAAGCCCTTTTACTTTGGTGACAGCTTCTTGAACAATGTGATCAATTCGTGTCATTTGCTTTACGGATGATTCCAATAATTGATCTCCTTCCGCCGTCATGTGTAATACATTATTGGTCGTTTCATAAATGTGTTCGCCCTTGGCATTTGCTGCTTGCACTTCCAGCGAGTATGCTTCGATTGCAGAAGATAGCTCGCTCGTATTGTTGGCCTGTGTTTCTGAACCCCCGGCCAATTCCTGCATCGTCGTTGCGATATGCTGCGAACCGGCCATTACCTCGCCGGCTGATTGCGTTAATTCCTCGCTGTGACTCGTTAAATGGCTCGAAGCCGTTGAAACATTTTTGATGACGTTTCTCAGATGTTGCTGCATCTTATTCATACCTTGTGCCAGCTGACCAAGCTCGTCTTTTCTTTTTAACTGCATTTCTTCTCCGGTGAGATCACCTGCAGAAATTTTCTCCAGCCGCTTCGTTACAAGGCGTAAAGGAGTGCCAATGGCACTGCCCATGTAGCTTCCAATTACTACAGCGATGACGGTGGCGACGATGCTTGAAGCGATGATAACGATACGACCAAATTCAAATCCCTTTTCGTTTTCTTCATATAAACGCTCGGAAACCGTTGCATTGATACTTCGCAATTCTTCTAAATTGCTCGAGGCCGCAGTGAACGGTACGCCTCCTTTTGCCAGGCCTTCTCTTGCCTGATCATAATTGTTGCTGCGAATGAGCGAGATATTGTTTCGGACAATCTCTGAAAACTGGTGCCATTTCGTAACAAATGCGTCATAAACACTTGCTTCCTCCCCGACAAGCGATCTGGCTCCATAGGAAACGATGTAGTCTTCGATTAATTCAAGGTTGTGTTCTGCATTTTCAGTGAATGCTGGATCTTCATTCAGTACAGCGGAAACCATCTGTACTCTTGTATTTTCAGCTAATTGAACGATGGAAGCTAATTCATTTAGCGGAATGACGCGGTCTTGATACATCGTGCGGCCATTATCGTTCATCGTTTGAAATCCAATCGTAGCATAAGTGCCTAATCCTGCTAAAATAACAACAATCAAAAGATATGAAACAATCAATTTTCCTTTTACTTTCATGTCTACGTTCCCTCTCAAGATGTAATATTTTTGTCCTGCGACTTAAATCCTATATTACATGTAAAAAACAAGAAAGTATATCGAAATATGTAATTTGTTGTCGTTTGTTCATAATTTATGAAATCGACTATTTTTGCGGTAGATAGAGCATGTCATCTCGGTGGAAGGCAGGTGAAGCTGAAAAAATCTGCCATAGAGACAACGATGTTTATCTCTAAGCCTATCTTATTTTTAATGCAAAACAGCATAAAGAAATGGAACGATTGTGTAAATAATGGGAATCGAATGAAATACGGAAGTTTCCTTTGACTTTTTCCACCAGGAATTCTATAATGAAGGTGGTACGTTAACATTTTAAGGAGGATTATTAAAAAATGACACATTCGATGAGACTACGTTTCCCAACTTTGAACCAGTAATTTAATACGTTCAAAGGCTCTGTTTGTGTATACAGAGTAAACGGGATTAGTCTGTCCTTTTTTAATAATCTTCATTTCAAAGGCTCGTTTCTGAAAAATTGTTGCTCTTTGTTTCGTCGGCTAACCAAGTTGACTTGGCTTTTTTTCCTGTACGTACAGGTTTTGAAAAGAACATAGCTGTTCAGACAAATGAATTTGTTTGAAAATGCATTGTTTTTTCAAAAAAACGGTTCAAAGGCAACGAAGTTTATCAAAACGATCCTTTCAACAAGCATAACGATGCTATACGAAGAGAGGCGGATCATTCTGCCTTTTTTATTTATGCGTTTTTCCGTTGTTTAGAGGATGTCAAAAGGGGGATTTGAAAACGGATGTCTTTCAATGCTCCGCCAAAAAGTAAAAAGGACGGGATCTACTCCCTTTACTCGAAATCACAGGCAGATGACCTGTGATTTTTTATTTAGAAAGGGAGAGAGAAAATGACGAAAAAAATGCATAAATACAGCGGTAAAAAATTGAGCAGAGGAGAGCCACCAAATTTTCTTGGTCAGCATCTCCTGCACAACAAAAGGCTGTTAAAAGAAATAGTCGATCAAGCAGCGGTAAGCAAAACAGATACAGTGGTGGAGCTTGGCGCCGGAAAAGGGGCGCTGACAACGATCTTGAGCCAAAGAGCCGGGAAGGTGCTGGCAGTGGAATATGATGACAAATACGCCGACTATTTAAAACGAATAACGGCACATTGCCCAAATACTAAAGTGATTCAACAGGACATTATGAAAATCATGTTGCCAAAAGGGAAGTTTGTCGTTGTTTCCAACATTCCTTATTCGATTACGACACCAATAATGAAGCTGCTGCTAAGCAATCCCTCTAGCGGTCTTCAAAGAGGTGTGATTGTCATGGAAAAGGGAGCAGCGAAAAGATTTACCGGAGAGCAGATGAAAAACGCATACGTCTTACTCTGGCGAATGTGGTTTGATATTCATTATGTCCAATCGATATCGAGGAATCATTTTTCGCCGCCTCCAAGTGTCGAATCGGCAATGATCACCATCCGGAGAAAAGCAGCTCCGATCATACCGGTAAAAGACTATTTAGCCTTTAGAGGTCTTGCGGAATATGTGCTGCGGGAACCGAATGCGGTCATGGCACCGGTATTAAGAGGCATTTTTACATCGCCACAGTTAAAGCATTTGAGGCGGGAATTAAAGGTTGGCAGCGATGTTCCAGTTTGGGCATTGTCGGAAAGGCAATGGGGACTGGTTTTTCAGGCAATGAAACGCTATGTTCCGCAGCCGCTTTGGCCAAGGGTGCGGAAAAAAGATGTGAATCGCTATTGATGATTGCTGCAGTTTTCTGTAATGGACAGTTGAAGTGCACTGCCGCATTACATTATTCAGGAGGTAACAAAAATGAAGAAGTATGTTTTGAATTGGAAAGTATCGAAGTGTCTTATTCAGATAAACAAGTTTTACAAATAGAACGATGAGCCGTACGTCAACTCAACCGCATCGGCGTCGTTGGAAAGAACGGCGCCGGAAAAAGCACGTTGTTAAAGCTGGTTGCTGGCAGTGTTCAGCCGGTAAAAGAGAATGTTCGGATAGCGGACAATAAGCTTATTCAAGGGTGATGTTCAGTTCCCGCAGTATGAGGACGAGCGCAAGCGACGCTTTTATTACAGTCGTTTCCGGCACTCGTCCTGATGCTTGTATATTAAGTATTAAACTGCCATTTATTGAAACGATTCGCTTTTTTGTTGGAGTAATCACATGTGTAATTTTTAAAATGAAATATCGTATAATCTCTTTATTTATCAGGTATATAAATTGAAGTCATAAAAAAATACAAGGAAAGTATTGAAAACGTATTCAATGTATTTTATAATTTATTTATCGAAACGTTTCGATTAAATGTGAATCCCAGTTGGTGTTTCACTGTTATGGAGGTGGCGGGAGAGCTGATTCATATATATGAGAACGGTATACTTGGTTAAAAGAGAAAAACTGTGCAATTCAGTGTTTTATGCCGCGATAATCAACTCCTTGCATGAAGTTGTCTGTATTGACGGATAGCATTGATGGATAGATAGTGATATATTAATGATATCTGATGTTTCATTCGTGAAAATTGAAACGTTTCAATATTATAGATGTACTGGAGTGGATGAAAGTGGCGACAATTAAAGATGTAGCAAAACTAGCAAATGTAGCAGTATCAACAGCATCGTACGTTCTCAACGGAGTCGATAAAGTCAGCCCGAAGACCAAGGAGAAGGTGCTGGAAGCTGCAAGACAGTTGAATTATCAGAAAAACGGCTTTGCGGCTGATTTAAAACGGACGAAAACAAATACGATTGCACTCATCCTTGATGATATATCGGGTCCTTTTTACTCAGTTTTGGTGGAAGGTGTACAGGATATTGTTTCTAAAGAAGGATATGGATTAGTAGCATGCAGTTCTCATGGAGGTGCTTCCTCCACGGCCGTAAAATTTTTGACGGAAAAGCGTGCGGACGGCTGTATTGTATTTTCCCATAAGATGACTGATGACATCATTCGCTCCGCTTCCAGCGGTAATTATCCGATTGTGCTGTTAGACCGGAAGTTGGAGTGTGATTCGACGGTGATGATTGAAGTGGATAACGAAGACGGCGGTTATCATGCGACAGATTTTTTATTAAAAAACGGACATAAAAAAATTGCTTACATCAGCGGCCCTGCGGAATCGTATAACAGCCGGATGAGATTTGCAGGCTATAAAAAAGCGCTTGAAGATGCTGGAGTCGGCTTGGATTCTAAATGGGTATTTGAAGGTGATTTCACAAACCGGGGCGGTGAGCTTGCTACTACAATGCTGCTGGCTCAATCGGACAAGCCTACGGCGATTTTTTACGGAAATGATGAAATGGCAATAGGAGGAATGGCTGCTTTAAAACGGGCCGGGTTGAAGATTCCTGATGATATATCGATTATCGGCTTCGACGATATATTAGAGGCAAAATACGTTAATCTGACGACGGTAAAACAGCCGAAGTACGAATTAGGGGCACTTTCCGCCCACATCATCTTCCGAATGCTAAACGGAGAAGAGGTTGAGAGATCATCGAAATTGTATACAGAAATTATTGAACGACAATCGGTGAGGCGGATGACTTAAATTATTGCGATCGAAGTGACGAATTTTTTATGAAAAAGGAGATGTTTGTAATGAATAGAAAAAAGCTGACAACATTGGCTGTAACTGTCTTCGCGGCTGCCTCCTTTTTGGGGGCATGTTCCAGCGAAAAGGAAAGCGCAGAGCAAACGAGGATACAAGTTTGGGCAATGGGAGAGGAAGGGAATCTGTTGCCGGAATTGGCAGAGAAATTTGAAGAAGACAACCCGAATATTAATGTGGATGTACAGGCAATTCCGTGGGGGCAGGCCCATGAGAAGCTGCTCACTGCGGTTGCTTCGGGAAATGGACCGGATGTACTTCAGCTCGGTACGACATGGGTTCCTGAATTCGCTGATGCTGATATCCTGCTAGACTTAAGTCCTTATTTAGAGAAAAATCCGGAGTTAGCCCCAGATAATTATTTCCCTGGAGCTGTGGAGTCAATGATGTATGGTGAGAAGGTAGTCGGAATTCCATGGTATGTGGATACTCGCGTTCTTTATTACCGGACAGACCTGCTTGCGGAAGTGGGGTATGACCAGGCTCCTGCTACTTGGGATGAACTGAAAGATGCCGCGGCGAAATTAGCAGCAAGGGGCGATGGAATGTATGGTTACGATATTGACTTAAATGACCAGCTGGTTCCAGTTATCCTCTCGTGGCAAAACGGCAGTGAATATATTGATGAAAACGGAAAGCCGGATTTTGGAGAGGAGTTTCAGGGAGCGTTGGAATTTTATGCTAGCTTTTTTGAAGAAGGTCTAACGCCGACATCCGGTCAAATTGAGATTGTCGATGCTTTTAAAAATGGTGTGAAGCCGATGTTCCAAAGCGGGCCATGGATGGTTAACATGATTAATAATCAGGCTCCGGAATTGGAAGGACAATGGGGGACGGCTGTATTGCCGGGCAATGTGACAAATACATCTGCCATCGGAGGCTCCAATTTAAGCGTCTTCCATAACTCTGAACATGTGGAGGAAGCGGTTCAGTTTATCTCTTATCTCAATGAAGTGGATACACAGTTGAACTGGTATGAGATTTCGAATGCGCTGCCATCGAGAACAGCTGCCTGGGAGGATGCAGTCTTCCAAGAAGACCCGATGCTGTCTGCTTTTGGGGAACAGCTGGAAGCGACGAAGGCCACTCCGCAAATTGTCGAGTTTGAAAAAATTGCCCAGGAATTGCTTCGTATGCTGGAAAAAGTTGTTGTTGGCGGAGCAGAGATGGACGGTGAAGTAGCTAAGTTTAAGGAAACGGTGGATGGCATCTTAGAGGAGTAAGAACGGCCCTAGCTTAGAGAAGATAAGGAGAAGTGGAGTCGTAAGCAGTGTGTGATATTGAGCGATGATGCTTCCTTGCTTGCGCTCCAGCTTTTTCTTTTTTGCCAGCGGGACCGTCAGGATTTGAGTTTGCGAAAGTAGGTGGAACATCCCATGGGAGATATATTTAAATATCTTTACAAGAACAGATATCCGTATATCTTTATTGCTCCTGCCCTTTTCATTTTAATCTCGTTTAGTATTGTTCCGATTGTGTTGGCGTTTGGAATCAGCTTCACCGATATTAATTTACGGGGGTTAGCGGACTGGTCGAGAATCAGTTTCGTCGGATTGGACAATTATATCAGTTTACTTACAGACGATGTGTTTATTAAATCGGTATTAAATACATTGTTTTATGTGATCATCGGCGTTCCTTTGGTCATTGTCTGCTCGATGGGGACGGCCTTGCTGCTTAATTATGGGAAAAATAGGATTTTCACGGTCTTCAGAGCCGTTTATTATATGCCGTCGATCACGAATATCGTTGCGGTGGCAGTCATTTGGGGGTTTTTATACAACACTCATTATGGATTGTTTAATTACCTTTTGTCCGTGGTAAATATCGATGCTGTTCCTTGGCTGGAGCAACCGACGATTGCCAAGCTGTCGCTGATTGCCTTGGCTGTTTGGAAAGGATTAGGGCTGAATATGATCATCTTTTTGGCTGCCCTTCAGGGAATCCCGAAAGAGTACTATGAAGCGGCAAAAATAGATGGTGCAAATAGATGGCAAACGCTTCGACATGTCACGATTCCGCTGTTAAGCTTTGCAACATTTTTTGTAACGATCACCACCTTGATCGGCTGGCTGCAGTTTTTTGAAGAGCCATATGTCATGACGAACGGGGGACCGCTTGATGGAACGCTTTCGATGGCGCTGTTTATTTATCGAAATGGTTTTCAATTAAGCGAAATGGGCTATGCGGCTGCCGGCTCCTTCATCTTATTTTTCTTTATCATTGTTGCCACGATCGTTCAATTTAAAGTGAGAAAAGCGGATGCGGATTATTAAACGTGTGTGTTCAAAAAGGAGGACATAACAGGGGCAAGAAGGTCAAGGCGCGGCGGTCACGAGCAGCGGAGCGTACAGGGAAACGTACGTGAGCGGCGGAGGGACAACGCAACGCGGAGATTCGCCGTCCATGTTTCCCGGACTTTTTGAACATCCAACGTTAGGAAATAAGAGGTGACATGAGATGAAATCAAAACGTAAGTATAAAAAGTTAGAAGAAATTCTAATCACGTTGTTGTTAATTGCAGGCGGTGTTCTCGTTTCCATCCCGTTTCTTTGGATGATATTCAGTTCGTTTAAGCCGGCAAATGAAGTGCTTGCCATGCCGCCGACGCTGCTTCCGGAAAATCCGACATTTGAAAATTACCAAAATTTGTTTACGAATATGAGCTTCGGGATTTATTTAAGGAATACGTTGATCATTGTTTTGTTTTCCTTTATCGGCTTATTTTTCAACGGAATGGCCGGCTATGCCTTTGCAAAATTTAATTTTAAAGGAAAAGAACCGATATTCTATACTGTTTTGGCTACGATGATGATTCCTGCTCAAGTAACGATGATTCCCGTTTATTTAATCTTGAATCAGCTGGGACTTACGAATACAATGGCGGGTATTATCTTGCCGGGGCTCGCGGCAGCCTTCAGTATTTTCTTATTCAGGCAATTCATGTCGACGATTCCCACCGATCTGATTGAGGCAGCCAGGCTGGACGGGGCCGGGGAATTTAGAATTTTCTTCAGACTGATTGTGCCGATTGCCAAACCAATTTTTGCCGTCCAGGCGATTCTCACTTTTATTGGAGCGTGGAACAGCTTTTTGTGGCCGTTAATCATTGCCAGTGATCAACGACTCTACACGTTGTCTGTCGGGCTGTCGCTGTTGCAAGGTCAGCATGCCAGCAATTTTGGACTGCAGATGGCCGGGGCCGCGTTTATGGTTGTACCAATCATTCTTATCTTTGCTTTCTTTCAAAAATACATTATTGAAGGGTTTACAATGTCCGGCTTGAAGTAAGTATTGTGCGAGAGTGCAGAAATTTTTTTTGAATTAATGCAGTAGAATTGAGGGGAATACAGCGATGAAAATGACAAAAAACGCAACGATTGACATCACGGCAGGAGATTACCGCTTTTCATTTTTTCGTACAGGTGACCTTCAGGAAGCCGTTTATAAAACTATAATGATTAATCAACTTGTTTCTCATCCGGTAGATGGATCGCTAAATAATCTTTATTTACGTTTCCACCGCGCCGACGGCATAGAAGTGTATCCGCTGTTAGGAGTTCGTTCTGAGAGTCAGGTCGAGTATGCTGCTCGATCGGTGAAATGGACTGGTACAATAAAGGGGACTTCCTATGAGGTTCACTTCCACCTGACAACACAAGGAGTGTGGTTTTGGGATGTAGTCGTTGAAGGGGCGGAGGATGCAGTCGATATTGTATACGGTCAGGATGTTGGTATTGCGGATAAAGGTGCGGTTCGAAGCAATGAAGCGTATTTATCTCAATATATCGATCATAAGGTGCTCTTCGATGAACGACTCGGATATGTTGTCTGTTCGCGGCAAAATATGCAGCAATCAACGGGATTTCCATATTTGCAGCAAGGAAGTCTCACAAAAGCAATCGGGTATTCCACCGATGGATTTCAATTTTTCGGACTTTCTTATAAAGAGACAAATCTGCCGGAAATTCTCACAAAAGCCGAATTTCCAAATGAAGTGTATCAATATGAATTTGCTTATACCGGTCTTCAATCGGCAAAGATACCGGCAAAACAACAAGCGCGGGCGGTTTTTTACGGATTTTTTAACGAAAATCACCAGGAGCCGGTGGACGCATTGGAGTTCACGGACATCATTATGAATGCATGGGCGGAAGTAAACGGGATGGAGGAAGCTCCGGGAGAAACTGTTGAACACGTTCAACTTCTTGCGGCGATTGGCAAACCTTTAATAACGGAATCATTATCGCCGGAGGAAGTGGCCGCTTATTTTCCGCAGCGTTTTCAGGAGGAGTGGGAGGGGGAAACCCTGTTATCCTTCTTCACTGATACTTATGAACATGTGGTGTTGAAGGAGAAGGAGTTGCTGGTGGAACGGCCGCACGGGCATATATTAATGACAGGTCAAAACGATCGCTTGAAAGAATCCGTCTTAACTTCCACCTCCTTTATGTACGGTATTTTCAACTCTCAGCTAGTTGTGGGAAACACAAACTTTAATAAAATGTTAACGAATGCCCGCAATGCTCTCAATGTGATGAAGACATCCGGACAGCGGATTTACGTACAAATAGAGGGGCAATACCGGCTATTAACGATGCCTTCCATGTATGAGATTGGTTTTAATTACTGTCGCTGGTATTATAAGACAAAAACGGACATGCTGATTATCACGAATTTTACAAGCACAAGCACTCCGGAACTCCATTTACACGTTCAGTCCAAAAGCGGTAAAGCCTATCGTTACTTAGTGACAAATCAAGTGGCGATGAACACGAATGAGTATGAAGTGCCGTATCATTCGGAACTGGACGGGGACGTGATATCTTACAAAGGAGATCCGCAGTCCGACAATGGGGAAATCTATCCGAAGTTGACTTATCGGCTGCGTGTTCAAGGCACTGCGTTTTCATTGAGCGACGAGCGAAAATTGCTTTCGCATGCCGCGGAACAAAACCAAACCTTAAGTGTTCTGGAATTGGCTGCTGCCGCTGAATGGAAGATAACGATTCAAGGGTTGCTTAACGGTGAAGCGCTGCCGTTCACTGAAAAAATATTGGACATTGAGAAAGAGCGTTATCGTACTTTTTTCCGTCAAGTGATGAATCACTTTCATTTATCGATGAACGGAAATCGGGCCGCAGAGCTGGAAAAGGTAAATGCTTTAGCGTGGTGGTATACGCATAATATGCTCGTCCATTATTCTGTCCCTCACGGCTTAGAGCAATACGGCGGTGCGGCTTGGGGCACTCGTGACGTTTGCCAGGGGCCGACGGAATACTTTCTGGCAACAAGAAACGACCAAGCCGTAAAAGAAATAATTAAAAAGGTTTATACTTTCCAATTTGAAGACGATGGGAACTGGCCGCAATGGTTTATGTTTGACGAGTATTCTCATATCCAGGCAGAGGAGAGTCATGGCGATGTGATTGTTTGGCCGCTCAAAGTGCTGAGTGATTACTTAACCGTCACACACGATTACAGCATTTTGCGGGAGAAAGTTCCATATAAAAAGCGTGACAGTTACGTGCTGACAGAGGAAAAAACGCCGATTTTGGAGCATGTAAAAAAAGAAGTAGACTATATAAAAAACAATTTTATTCCCGGCACATCCTTGTCCTCTTATGGTGACGGGGATTGGGACGATACTTTACAGCCGGCCAATGCGCAGCTGAAGAAATACATGGTCAGCAGTTGGACGGTGGCTTTAACCTATCAGGCTTTACGAAATCTTGGCGAGGTTTTAAGAGAAGCTGCTCCGGAAGAAGCTGCGGAATTTACTGACATTGCCGCCGGCATAGAGTCTGATTACAGAAAATATCTTTTGAAATCGGATGTCATCCCCGGGTTTCTTTATTTGGAAAATCCGGGAGAAGCAGAAATGATGCTGCACCCGGAAGACACCAAAACGGGTATCGAATATCGTTTGCTTCCAATGACGAGAAGCATGATTGCCGAGCTGCTGACAGCCGAAGAAGCAGAGTCGCATTATCAACTGATAAAAACGCATTTGTATTTTCCGGACGGAGTTCGTTTAATGAATCAACCGGCCAGTTATACAGGTGGTGTGAGCAGGCATTTTAAGCGCGCGGAACAAGCGGCCAATTTTGGCCGGGAGATTGGCCTTCAATATGTTCACGCGCATATTCGCTTCATAGAAGCGATGGCGAAGCTGGGAAAAGTGGATGAAGTATGGGATGGTTTAACGAAAATTAATCCAGTTCAAATCCAGGACGCGGTTCCAAATGCGGAGCGTCGGCAAAGCAACGCTTATTTTAGCAGTTCTGATGGAAAGTTTTCCACCCGTTACGAAGCGCTGGAGCGATTTGATGAGTTGAAAACCGGTTCCGTGCCTGTAAAAGGTGGTTGGCGAATTTATTCCAGCGGACCGGGAATTTATATGAATCAATTAATCTCCAACTGCTTAGGAATTCGTCAAGAAGCGGGGACAATTATTATTGATCCAGTTCTTCCTGACAAATTTGCTGGATTAACCTTTGAATTTATGGTCAACCGGCATCTCGTCCATTTTGTCTACCATCTTGGTGAAGGAAAAAAACGTTTAACGGTAAACGGTCGGGAAATCGAGTTTGAACGTGTTTCTAACCGCTACCGGGATGGAGGTATGAAGATAAAGGCTGATACGGTTAACAGCCATTTAACTGCAAACAAGAATATCGTAGACATTTGGCTGTAGGGAGTTGCGGCAGCAAAATAAAGTTTGGTAAAGACGGGGGAAGATCGTTGCTTATTTTTGAGCGACGTCTTTTCCTTTTTTAATGCATGACATACATAAAACTGTACTCGATGAAGCATATTCAGGTTACATTTGTGAGCAACGGCGGAATGTCGTTAGTCTGACTCCGAAAAAACCACTCACATCCGGCTTAAAAAGGATGCATTGGTTTCACTCTTTGTCTCTTCCTCTGCAAGCATCACTTCGACGAATATCCGTCGAGACAGCTCGTTGCTTGTCTGAGAAGTGTTGCTTCGTGCTTGTTTCAAAAGATAAAAACGATCTTTTGGAACAAGCACTACTAGAACATTATTTTTGAAAAATATAGTAAGATGAAGAAAATACTAGAATTCATCTCGGTGTTCTCTAGCAAGCACGTGTTTTTTTACCGAATTGTTAAGTGAGGGTGATCAATATCGAAAAACTGACATTGCATAAATATATTGCTTATTCATCAGAACTGAAGTTCGTTCATGGTCAAATAACGCGGGACGGAGCTTTGCCGCTGATTGAAAGCAGCTTAGAGGAATTGGATTTTTTCAGTACCCGGTTGAAAAAAACGATTGGACGATTCGGGTGATAAAAGACGGAAGGATAAAAACGGTTGAATTAAAAAATGTGCGGCTCTTACCGACGGATGTCGATTTATTTTCCGACGGTTCTCTGCTGATTGTGCAATCCCGGTGTGATAAGGAAGGCAGTTATATTGAACGGAATGCCAGAAGATACAACCCCAACGGGCAATTGATCGATGCGTTTACCTTGGGTGACGGGATCAACAGTGTGCAAATTGATGAAACAGATACCATTTGGGTCAGTTATTTTGACGAAGGGATCTTTGGAAGTTCCGGATGGAACGAGCCGTGGGGAAGTGACGGGGTGATTGCTTACACAAAAAACGGGCAAAAGCTGTGGGGGGCGGGCACATATGGAATAATAGACTGCTACGCAATGAATGTTGCTGGTGTAAAGGAAGTATATTTTTACTACTATGCTGATTTTTTTCTCGTTCAATTGGCGGGAAAGAAAGAGGTGAACCGTTACCGCGTGGAGGGAGAAGACACACTGCAGCAATTTATCTTTGATGAAGCAGGCTTCATTGGGCAAGTGAATGGGAATGTTGCACTCAAGCGTTTTCGAATAAGAAATCGTACGATTACGCCAAAGGGAAAGCTGAAGTTAGTGGATGAAAATGGGAAACGCATCACCGGTTCCGTTTTTATGCGTGGAAAATACCTTTATGTCTATGGTAAAGAAGGAATATACAAACGGAAGTTGTGACGGCGTGCCGTCGGTTTCCGATGAAAAAGCTTGGAGATGCGAATGGGTGGTCCAAACTTTTAGTATGAAATAAATTCTTTTTTTATTGCCCCTTCCGTTACGTCATCAGTTATTATGGAAGCAAATAGAACGAAAGGGTGTTATCAATGAAAGAAACAACGTATACAATCAGTGAATTTGCCCGGCGAACCGGACTGACACTTAGAACCCTCCGCTTCTATGACGAAATTGAGCTGTTAGTCCCGCAGCAATATAATAATGCAGGACACCGGCTTTACGGGCTTGCCGAGCTTGCCACTCTTCAGCATATTCAGACATTAAAGTTTATCGGCTATTCCTTGCAGGAAATTCAGGAACTCTTAAAAGAAACCTCGCCTTCTTCGAAATCATTTGATGCGTCTCTTGCTATGCAGTATAAATTGATGATGGAAAAGCGCAGTGAATTGGACAGAGCCATCGATGCAATCGAAAGGATCCAGTTTTTACTGCGGGAGGGGCATGAGCTTGATTGGTCGATTATCAGCCCATTGCTTCACAGTATCAAGCACGAGGAGGAGCACAAGGAGTGGATGAAGGAATATTTCTCCGAGGAAATGGTGAACCAGTTGTACAGTCTTTCAAAAGAAGAGCGGCAAACGCTCGACAGTGAATGGTTGAAGCTTCTGGTAAAAATGAAGACCTTGGTTAAAAATAACGTATCCCCGCAAGCATCGGAAGCGAAGGAAGTGCTCGCTGCTTTGACAGAACTAGTATTAAAATACGTCGATAAAGATGAGTTTACAAGACAATTGGAACAGCATCATGATGAAATCAATGCTGACATCGATGATTTCCGCTTCCCGAATTTTTTTACGGAAGAAGAAGAGGAATTTTTGCAGAAAGTAGGGGAGTCATTGGAAGAGGAAATGGGTAAGGGCTAATCGTGCCTGAAATGTGTAAATGAGTCACTGAGTTTAATGGGTGGTAAAGACAAGCGGTTAATCGATACCGAAATAGTTGTCGGGATCGTCGTACGTTAAAGCATAGGAGTTAATCGTTAACGAAACGAGGAGAAAAGCGTGTGTACGTTAAAGAATAGGATCTAATAACCAACGAAATGATGTTTAAATTCGGGCATCTGGTAGATTAGATGAAATCAGAACCATACCGTCCGTTCATATGAAGATCTCTCGGAAACTCCTTATCTTGTCGATCAGTGTTCAAAATGGGAGATGTTTTCTTTGCACCCGACATGATTCAGTGTTTCCGCGGTAGTCAGTTTGTAATCCATGACCATGCGCCTTCCTTTTGTAAAAAGGAAGCAGGATTTTTTGCAAATAAAAAAGGATCAAAAATGACAAATAAAATGATTGTCATTTTTGATCCTGCCTGCATGAACAGTCCCATGTCTTAAAGGTGTATTCGAATGATTGCATTATACATAGGATTTTGAGAGAGAGCGTCAATATTGTTTCTCAGCCGGCAGGAATTATACACCTTGAGTAAAGTGTACTTACACACTTTATTTGACAAACCCCAAACACTGCGTGAACTGGAGCATTCGGAGGATACTTTTACCACCTTATACAAGCTTCTCGATGTGACCATTAAGAATATCGTGTTTAATTATACTCTATACCGCTCTGAAATTCTTCCAAAACCTTGGATTTGTCGCCATGAACCTTGTCTAGGTGACCCTCTCCCCAATAGCATAAATGGTCTAGCGCAGGTTTTAGTCCCCATCCGTAGGCCGTTAATTCATATTCTACCTTAGGAGGAATCTCATTATAAACCTTTCGTGTAACGATCTCGTCCTTTTCCAGACCTCTGAGCTGAGTAGTCAGTACTTTTTGAGTAATGCCCGGCATTAACCGACGAAGCTCAGACGTTCGTTTCCTCCCTGTCATCAAATGGTAGATAATTAAAGGCTTCCATTTTCCTCCCATTACTTCTAAAGCCGCTTCCACTCCAACTTGATACTTCTTTTGAACGTTATTTTTTCTCTGTTCTGTCATCGCTTAACCCTCCGTTCAAAGGTCACGTTTGCTTTAGAACAACCAACGATTTCCAGTCTGTAGCTAGGTCAGTTTCTAGGGTACTTCCATGTTCCTATAGCACCTGGATCATCCTTTCAAACTTCAAAGTGCGTACTTCCAGATCATTTTCTTATTGTTTATAATAGCATCAGCCATTGATCATGGCTAGAAATTAGTTGCTCAAGAAAGGTAGTGAAGATACAAGCATGAAAGTATTAAGTATTGTTTCACACCCGAGAAAAAATTCCTTGACCTTCGAGGTCGCCGGTCGTTTCGTACAAGGTCTTACAGCGGCTGGTCACGACTATGAGATATTGGATTTGCACGAGATTGGGTTTGATCCTGTTTTAAAAGAAGCAGATGAACCCGATTTGTCCGCTGCGGAACAGTCCTTTTCCCCGGAAGTAGAAATGGAAATAAAGCGGTTGAAGGAGCATGATGCGTTGGCGTTTATTTTTCCCATTTGGTGGTGGCATTTGCCGGCGATGCTAAAGGGGTATATTGACCGTGTATGGAACAATGGGTTTGCGTACGGTTCAAACCACCTCCCACATCAGCATGTATTGTGGATTGGTTTGGCAGGCGTTTCGAAAGAACAGATGAAAAAGCGTAACTATGATGAAATGATGACACATCTGCTCAATGTGGGCATTGCAGATTATTGCGGTATTTCCAATTCCAAGGTTGCGTTTTTGTATGAGACCCTGGATTCAAAGCCTGATCATTACGAAATGTTGCTGAACCAAGCTTATTGCTTCGGTTTGAATTATGCCAAGAATCATGAGTGTGGTCCAAGGAAAAGCGATTAGATGTCCCATACTACCTTAGGGATCGAATGTAATAACTTTGATAGATAAGCTTCACAAGTACAAGAAAAAAACTAGCTGGCACCTGTGTCCTCAGACTTGGTGCCTGTCCTTTTTTTACAGAGTCATCCGACTTGGTCAGCTAACATGCGGACGGTATTGATTATTCCCCGGACATGCAGCGGTCTTGCAAGCAGCGCTGTGAAGAAAGAGGATTACAGCCGAATTTATTGGAAGGAATATTGGGAAGATTTCCCTTCCAGCATAATATCAGGCGATTGCAATGCCAACAGGGAGTTTGTTGTCCAAAAAAAATCGAGAGGATTCAATAGTAAACAAATTACCAAATGGATGGAGCCACCTTTAATAGGGTATTACCTTTTTGGCTCTAAACAACAAGAATCATTAAACTGAAAATTATGACATTATTTATGCAATGCTAGTGAAAAAATCATAAAAAATGTTGACGTTTTCAAAAACGCATTATATAATCAAAACAAATCAAACAATAACGATATAGACATGTGACTGGTAAAGCAGGCAGGATCTAAAATCGACAAATGTGGTATTTGTCGTTTTAGGTCCTTTTTTTGTTGCCCGCATTTATCCGCCGCTAATCACACAGAAAAGGAGAATGAAGATGGATTATCAACACACCGCCGCAGAAGTACTCCAATACATCGGCGGCAAAGAGAACATATCCCATTTCGAGCACTGTTCGACAAGATTAAGGTTTTCTTTGATTGACAGCAAGCAAGCGAATGTTGAAAAGCTAAAAAGCATTCCTGGAGTCATGGCGGTAAGAATGACCGGGCAGTGCCAAATAGTGATAGGAAATGAAGTGGTGGAAGTTTATGATGAAGTAAACAAGCTGATTGGCACTCTGCCGGCAGGTAATGAAGGAGCTGCTAATGCACCTAAGGAAAAGAAAAAAATCGGCAGCATGATATTGGATTTTATCGTCGGGGTCTTCCAGCCGCTTATTCCTGCCATTGCCGGCGGAGGCATTTTAAAATCACTTTTGCTTCTGCTTTCACTGACGGGGCTGATGGATGCGAGCGGGCAAACGTATCAGATTTTGAACCTCATTGGTGATGCGCCGCTATATTTTCTTCCATTGCTTGTAGCAGTTACAACTGCCAATAAGCTGAAAGTGAATAGCCTTGTAGCCCTTTCCGCCGTTGGAGCACTGCTGCTGCCGAATCTGGCTGCCATGCTCGCAGAAGGGGCGCAGTTGTTCAGCTTTGAAGTGAAGGATATCGCCTATGCCTATCAAGTGTTTCCGGCAATCTTAACGGTTTTGTTATATGCGCAAGCAGAAAAGGTGTTTACGAGATTTTCACCAAAGCCGATTCGGATCTTTTTTGTTCCGATGATGTCGCTCGTTATCACCGTGCCTGTTTCGCTGCTCCTTTTAGGCCCGCTCGGGTATACTCTCGGCCAAGGCTTTTCATCAATCATTTTAACCGTGTTTGATAAAGTAGGCTGGATTGCCGTGGCAATATTGGCATCGGTGTTGCCGCTCATGGTGGCAACCGGGATGCACAAGGCGATGATCCCGTACGCGGTCACAACAATGGGAGAGCTTGGAAAGGAAATTTTGTATTTACCTGCCTCTCTCGCCCACAATATTGCGGAAAGTGGCGCTTGTTTTGCCGTTGCATTGCGAACGAAAGACAATGTGCTGAGATCCACGGCGATTTCCGCCGGAATTTCCGCGTTGTTCGGAATTACGGAGCCAGCGCTGTACGGGGTCACGCTGCAAAACAAAAAAGTGCTGGGCAGTGTCATGCTCGGATCTTTTGTTGGCGGAACGTTCATAGGAATCGTCGGATTGCAGGCCTTCGTTCTCGTAGGGCCGGGGCTTGCCAGCATTTCGATGTTTATCTCGGATGAATTACCTAAAAATATTATCAATGCGATTCTCGGATTAATCATTTCCTTTGCTGTTGCTTTTGTAGCGGTCCTTTTTTTCGGAAAAGACAAGCAGGAGGAAAGCAACCAGCAACAAGCACGTATTGATGCGCCAGCGCCGGGGAAAAAACAGGAGTTGAAAAGTCCGGTTATTGGGGAAATGATTCCAATTTCGGAAGTGAACGATGATGTTTTTTCTTCGAAAGTCATGGGAGAAGGTATCGCGGTTATCCCCACCTCAGGAGAGTTGTACGCGCCGGTTGACGGCAAGATCAAATTAATTTTTGACACGAATCACGCATTGGGAATGGAAACGGACGACGGCATTGAATTGTTGTTCCACGTAGGTATTGATACAGTCCAGTTGGGCGGCAGTTGTTTCGAGTCTCATGTAAAGGTCGGCGACGAAGTAAGAGCCGGCGATTTATTGTTAACGTTTGATATTGATAAAATTATTGCTGCAGGTTATGACCCTGTGACCTTGGCGATTATCACGAATACAGACAAATATGATGTGGAAATCAAAAGCTTAGCGCTTGTTGATAAAAAAGATACATTAATGACTGTGATTAGGTTAGGAGGATAAAAAATGACTAAAGGATTTCCAAAAAACTTTTTATGGGGCGGTGCCCTGGCAGCCAATCAAGTAGAAGGAGCCTGGAATATTGACGGCAAAGGATTGTCGGTAGCGGATGTGGCTACGTACAAAGCCAACCTGAGCTTAGATGATTATGCCGGACATGTTACCGTAACATCGGAAGTCATCGAAAAGGCGATGAAAGACAAAGACGATAAAGCATATCCTAAACGCAGAGGCATCGACTTTTATCATCGCTATAAAGAAGACTTAGCGCTGTTTGCGGAAATGGGTTTTAAGGCATTGCGGGTATCGATTGCTTGGAGCCGGATTTTTCCGACCGGGGAAGAGCAGGAGCCGAATGAGGTCGGCTTAAGATTCTATGATCAGCTGTTTGCCGAAATGAGAAGGCTGGGAATAGAACCGATTGTGACCTTGTCCCATTATGAAATGCCTCTGGCGTTAAGCGTGAAATACAATGGCTGGGTGGAAAGACAGGTAATTGATGATTTCGTAAGGTTCTGCCGTGTATGTTTTACTCGTTACAAGGATCTCGTAAAATACTGGCTGACATTCAATGAAATTGACAGCATTAACCGCCATCCATTCACTACCGCAGGCATTATTCCCAACCGCTGTCCGGAAGGGAAGGAAGAAGAACTCATTTATCAGGCGCTGCATCACCAGTTTGTTGCTTCCGCGCTGGTGACTGCAGACTGTCATCGAATCATTGAAGGCAGCCAGGTAGGATGTATGCTGACAAAGCTGACGACTTATCCGAATACTTGCCATCCGGCTGATGTTGAGATGACTTTGAAAAAGAATCTTCACAATTACTTCTATGCGGATGTTCAGGTGTTCGGGGAATATCCGGTGTTAATTGAAAACATGCTTGAACGGAAAAATATTCACATAGTGATGGCGCGTGGTGATCGGGAAATTCTGCGTAAACACACCGTCGATTTTGTCTCGTTCAGCTACTACATGTCGTTGACCGAGTCGGCGAAAGACGGCCTGGAAAAGGCAGCCGGAAATACGATCATGGGTGTCAAAAATCCGTATTTGCCTTCGACGGAATGGGGATGGCAAATCGATCCAGTCGGTTTAAAAATTTCGTTGCTTGAATTGTACGACCGTTATAAGAAGCCGTTGCTTATTGTAGAAAACGGGATGGGCGCCGTCGATAAAGTGGAAAGTGACGGAACGATCCATGATGACTACAGAATCAATTATTTTAAAGAGCATTTTAAACAAATGAAAGAAGCTGTTGAAGAGGGTGTCGAGCTCTTCGGATATACGAGCTGGGGACCGATTGATATCGTCAGTGCGGGAACATGTCAAATGTCGAAGAGGTACGGGTTCATATATGTTGATCAGGATGATGAAGGGAACGGTACGTTAAAGCGGCTTCGAAAGGATTCTTTTTACTGGTATAAAAAAGTGATAGCAAGCAATGGTGAAAATTTGAATTAATGCTTCAATCTTTCGATAGAAAGGTGATTGCAATGATTAATGAACATGTTCCAAAAGGCAATGGCTCCGCACGATGCACCGACTACGAGAAAACCACTCTTAGCCGGTTAGAAAAGAATGCATCGGCTCCACTCATTGCTTCGTGTGTGTTCCAAAGGATGAAAAGTGATCTTTGGGAACACACACTTCAAATCAAAAAAGTGTTGAATTCCAGCGTCGTGTTGGCAGAAGACGGAGAAAAGAAGGAATATATTCTTTTTGGCAAAGGTATTGGTTACGGACAAAAAGCGGGAAACACCGTGGAAGAAAACAAAGCGGATCAAATGTTTATGCCGATTGAAAATGTCAAAGCGAAAGAGTTCCTGAACCTGCTGGATTCCATTCCACCGTTATACATTGAGCTGACTCGGGAAATCGTCACTTATGCTGAAAATAAGTTGAAAACAACGCTAAATTCGGGTATTTATTTTACACTAATGGATCATTTGAACTTTGCTGTGGAAAGATTTAAAAAGAAAATTAATCTCACCAACCGCGTCTACTGGGAAATCAAAAATTTTTACACTGAAGAATTCGAAATCGGGATGTTCGCGTTGAAGTTAGTAAATGAAGCAATCGGTATTGAGATGCCTAAGGAAGAGGCGGCAAATATCGCCTTTCATTTAATTAATGCCCAAGGCGAAAGGAAAGAATCGAAAGACGGCATGAAATATGCCAAAATGATTGGAAGCATTGTCAATTTGGTGAGATATACGTTGAATATCAACATGGATACAGAAAATATTCATTATACCCGTTTTATTACCCATGTGAAATTTTTCGTGGAGCGCTACTACGCAGATACGATGCTTGAAGAGAAGGACAATGTTCTGTTTAAACAAATTGCCAATTTATATCCGCAGGCAATGGCCGTTGCGTTTAAAATCAGGCATTATATTAAGCAGGTAAATGGAAGCACGATTCCGAATGAGGAGCTGACCTATCTTGCCGTTCATATCCACAGGTTAATTTCCTATCATCAGCTTAAATAACTTTTGAAGCTGATGCTGCGGCAGAAGCAAACTTGATTTTTTAAAGGGTAGGCAATGGCGCTGTACTTGACCTTTTCTCTGTTGATACAGTTCTTTGAAAACGATCCAGTGGATGGAGATTCTTTATGGTATCAGGAAAAGCCGATTTGCGAGCTTGGGGAAAAAGTTTGCAAAAAGGCTTTTCTGCTTTTTGAGAGGGTTCAAAAAGTGCGGGAAACAGAGCCGGCGAATCTCATCGTTGCGTTGCCTTGCCCCTCCGCTGTTCACGTACGTTCTGTGTATGCTCCGCTGCTCATGGCTGTCGCGCCTCTACTCGACCTTCTTGTCTCTGTTAATCTTCCTTGTTGAACTCACATTATAAGCGTAAGGTAAGCCGGACAGAAATTCATTGAAGAAATATTAGATTACGCAGAAAAAGTTGTATAGTTCGGCAGATGCTAATCCTTAATAATCAGCCCAAACAGTGAAGCGAATTGAAGTGCCTGATAAGCAGATACTTTACACCCCTTTAAATCCTCCGCGGCTACAAGCAGGGTATCGAAGGTTGATGTACTGATGTCGATGCCGTTGAGTGATGTTTGTTCAAAGTTGGCTTCATTGAGGTTGCATGATTGGAATTCCACTTTCTTAAATGTACAATCATAAAAATCCGAGCTTGTTAAGCTGGTCTCCTGAAAGATGACTTTTTCCAGCTTGGAATTCCCGAAAGCAGCCATATTTAATAAGGTGTTATCAAACCGGACGTTTCCGAAGCGGGATTCGGTAAAATCAACCCCGAGTAATTTGCAATTGTGAAAGGAAGCTCTATGTATAGCGGCGTTGCTCAAGTTGGCGTTGGAAAAATCGCATTTGTCAAACCGGACATCAGTAATATCGATCTTCGAGAAATCGGTATTGTGGAAGCGGCAGTTTTTAACGACCATATTCGTTAACCGCGCTTTGGGCAGTACTTGATTGTCAAAGTCGCAATCGATAACTTCACACATTTCTAATTGTGGGTCTTCCTCATAAAAGATATCGCTGAAATTTCTGGCAGGTAACTGTTTTGCTATTTTTGGTGAATCAATTTTCATGAATATACCTCGCCTTTCTGGTTAAGTTTTCTGTTTTGTAAGCCTATCCCTTCTTTACCTAAAAACGCTGAATCCATTGATGTTTATCAAATCGAGCGTGTTCAAAAAGGAAGGGTCTTTTCAAAAACGGTCCAAAAGCAACAAAGTTTACGATAACAGCCATAAGATAAAAAACGCCCTTTTTGAACAATCACTTATCGTTCCTTTTATTACGTTTGCTCAATAACAATAGGTGGACGATCAGGATGTACATTGCCGCAGCGACGTGCATTTTCAAGCAACAATCCATCCTGCATCCATGGAGCAGTTCGGCCGAAGAAAAGAAATATTACTAAGAATACAAGTTCCCTTATTGCGCGGGATTTTCGTAGGTGAACCCTTTTTTATAGTATATACCAACCGGTTTTTTTACGATTGTTATCCCTTGATACTTGCCGTTTTTCCAGATGTTCATCCTTATTTTTTCATAGACTGGGTAAGCTTTCATTGTCAATTTGTCCACCGTTTTTCCATCGTTCGTCTCAGGTGCTTGAATGCTCCCCGAGTAAGATACCGGATAACTGCCGGTGACAGAAAAACCTGCGGCGAGAGATAAGTACATTGCACTTAGGTCCGATTCGTTTGTTATTGATGCAGCCAGATTCGTACTGTAGTCTAAATTCATCGTAATGTCTGGATCGCTAGCGGCTGCGTGTATTGTGGAGCCATATGTATACCCGGCGTTCGGCAATCGTTGAACAAGATATTCCCCGTAGCTTCTAAATGAGCCTATTGCCAAGCGTGTACCAAAGGAATTGTTCATCTGACTTTTGTTGACAACTGTTACACCGGTTACAGTCGGATCGCTCAATAATTGGGAAACTTCCTCCTGCAGCTTCTCTTCATCCTGATAATCCGCTGCGTTTATTATCGGAGTATCTTCTGAATCGGCGAAAGCCTGAGTGGCTAATAACAGAAATATTCCGATAAAGCTCCCGCACAAAAGTAGTGATTTGAGTTTCACTTTCATTACCATCCCTTCCCCATCTCGTCATTTGCTGTACTTTTAATATACATTATCGACAAATAAGGATAAATTGACTAAAAGCAAAGTAGCTGAAGCTGAAGAAAAAAATAATGATGCACCAGTGATTACTTTTTTCATCCTCGTTTCCATTTCATTGACTCTCTGTTTTTATCATTTCATTCGATAAAACCGAGGTCAACTGATTTGTTCTGTGACGAACCTGGATACGAGAAGGTGGTTGAGGTCGAAAAATGTCGAATAAGAAAGTGTGCAATATCCTGTTTTTTCTATTATCGTGTGTGTTCAAAAAGATCGCTTTTCTCTTTTGAACATCCTCTTATAATACTGCCTGTGAAGCGAGCTTTTTTTTGGAAAAATACGATCATTACCTTCAGCAACTAGGCGCGATTTTTTTCAACGCTGGTAAGCTTTTACGAAAATTTGTGTTGATTGAAAAGGAATAGTCCAGAATGAGGATACCTTTTCCATATCATAAAGGATTCAGAGAAGTTGGTCGTGGGAGCAGAAGGACGTTAATGGTTTCTGCGGAAATTTACCAACTAAATGCCAGTTGAAAAATGACGGAATTTGTCGATATAAATGAAGTGGGAGAAAATCAGGCAAGTGACATTCAAAAAGATTAAAGGAGGCTTTTTCTTGATTAAAAATTTAAAGATTGTTCAGAAGTTGATTTTTGTTGGTATTGTATCGATCGTGCTTTTATTGAGTGTTAGTTTACTTGCTTTCAACTATATGAATCGGATGGCAGCAAACTCTGAGACAATGTATGAAGAGAATTTACTTGTTGTTCAAACGGTCGGGAATATTCGCGTCGATATCAGAGCGATTGATTCCTTTATTTTGGAGTATATGATTACGCTGGATCAAACGAGGAATGAAGAGCTGTCTCAGATGATAGACGAGAGAGTGGAGCAGGCAAGAAATAATGCTCAGACATTAAACGAGATTTCCCAAAACAATAAAGGTCTGAATGAGGAATCGGTTGAACTGGGGCAACGATTGGAAACGTACTTAGCAGGTGTTTTGGAAGTGGGAGAACTGGCATCGCGAAATGAAAATACGTTGGCATATGAGCTGTATTTGTCTGAAGTCGCCAACAAGAGAGCCGTACTGGTAGAATACGGACTTGACATGATGAAAAGACATTCCGATGCAGCAGCCGAGCTGAATCGATCTAACCATAATGAAGCAAGCCAAGCCAGAATCGTTACCATCAGTATTGTTGTTGCTGCGGTGATTGTGTCTGTTCTTCTCAGTATCATTGTCAGCAGGAGCATCATCAAACCTGTTCGTCAGCTGCAAGGTGTAATGGAGGAAGCGGAAGCAGGAAATCTGACGGTGCGCGGAACGTATCAGGCTCGTGATGAAATCGGTCAATTGACTGGCTCGTTTAACTCGATGTTACAAAGTATTCAAGAAGTCATCCAAAGGATAGTTGCATCGGGGGATGAAGTCGCCGCCGCATCCGAGGAACTAAATGCAAATGCGCAAGAAACGCTGAAAGGAACGGAAAGTGTCGCCGGAACGATGGAAGAGATTGCTGCCGGTACAGAGAAGCAATTGCAAGAGGTCTCTGAAACTGCTGCTGTGATTACGGAGTTGTCAGACGGAGTAAAGCATGTGACAAACAATACGAAACAAGTGTCGGAAGTCGTAAGTCTTACAAGTGAAAAGGCAGGGGACGGCAAGCAGGCAATCGGACAGACCGTTGGACAAATGAAATCGATTCAGTCCACATTTGATGTGCTGTCGGTAACGATCCAAGGCCTGGGAGAGCGGTCAAATGAAATCGGGGAAATCATCAGCTCCATTACAGCAATTGCCGACCAGACAAATCTTCTGGCACTTAATGCAGCTATTGAAGCGGCCCGTGCAGGGGAACACGGCAGGGGATTTGCCGTCGTCGCCGACGAGGTTCGCAAGTTGGCGGAAGAATCATCCACATCCGCGATGCAAATCAGCAGCCTGATTGAAAAAATTCAGCTGGAAACAAAGCAGGCGGTTGACTCAATGGAATCAACTTCCAAAGAAGTGAAGCACGGAATCGATGTTGTCAATATTGCCGGGGAAACGTTTGAAGAAATTGATACTTCCATAAATGAAGTCAATGGAAAAATGGCGCTTGTCGGCAATGCTGTTCATGACATGGAAATGGGGATGCAGAAAATCGTTGCTGCGTTTACCTTGATTAAAGGCGTTACTGAAACGGTGACTGCCGGAACACAGAATGTGTCAGCAACGACAGAAGAGCAATTGGCTTCCATGGAAGAGATTACTTCTTCGGCAGATTCTTTGGCGACGATTGCTGAAGAATTACAAGAAATGGTGAGCAGGTTTAAAGCTTAAAAGACATAGAGGGCGGAGGAAAGAAATAGTGAAAAGGGGCTGTAAGTGTGGCCTCTTTTTGCATGCTCATAAATGGGAATGGTTCGGTATCATACATATTCCTTCATCATATGGAAATACTTTCTATTGTTAATGGTAGTATTGCTGCTTGCAGTTTGCCGCACTAATCATTTGCAGTAAACAAGGAAAGGCTACTTATCTGTGTCATTTTTGTTAGGAAAGAAATGTGCGTTCCACATTCCGACTGCGAAGCTGACAGCAGAAAGCAATCACAACAACAAAGTGAAGGAGGAGGTAAAAAAATGACAGATCAGCAGCATCAATCAAAGGAACCGGATGACATCCTGACAAATCGCCAGGGGCATCCTGTGACCAACAACCAAAGCGTCCGCACGGTTGGAAACAGGGGACCGACCACGCTGGAGAACTATGATTTCCTGGAGAAAATCACTCACTTTGACCGGGAAAGAACACCGGAGCGGGTTGTACACGCCAGGGGAGCAGGGGCTCACGGCTATTTTCAATCGTACGGAACGGTGAATGGCGAACCAATTTCCAAATATACAAGGGCGAAGGTATTCACCAATACGAACGTCCAGACTCCGGTATTTGTCCGGTTTTCCACGGTGGTTCACGGCGGCCACTCCCCGGAAACATTGCGGGATCCAAGGGGCTTTGCCGTCAAATTTTATACGGAGGACGGGAATTGGGATCTGGTAGGAAACAATCTCAAAATTTTCTTTATCCGTGATCCGTTGAAATTTCCGGATATGGTTCATTCCTTTCATCCAGATCCGGTGACAAATGTCCAGGACCCTGAACGCATGTTTGACTTTTTATGCCAGAGTCCGGAATCGGCTCATATGGTGACGTTTTTATTTTCTCCATGGGGAATCCCTGCCAATTACCGGCAAATGCAAGGTTCAGGTGTTCATGCTTACAAATGGGTGAACGAGGAAGGAAACGCGGTGCTGGTCAAATATCACTGGGAACCGGTACAGGGCATTAAGAATTTGACGCAAAAAGAAGCAGATCAGATCCAAATGAAGGATTTCAACCATGCGACACTGGATTTATATGAAGCGATCGACCGCAGCGACTATCCGGAATGGGAGCTGTATGTTCAACTAATGGAAGACGGGGAGCACGCGGAATTAAACTTCGATCCGCTCGATCCGACAAAGCTCTGGTATAAAGAGGATTATCCATGGCATAAGGTTGGAAAAATGATGTTAAACAAAAATCCGGAAAATTATTTTACCGAAGTGGAGCAAGCGGCGTTTGGAACAGGCGTGCTTGTCGACGGACTTGATTTTTCCGACGACAAGCTGCTTCAGGGAAGAACTTTTTCTTATTCCGATACACAGCGCTACCGCGTTGGTTCCAATTATTTGCAGCTCCCGATAAATCGGCCGAGAAAGCATGTTGCGACCAATCAGGAAGGCGGGCAAATGGATTTCCGGACAGACTTTGGCAGCCGGCAAAATCCGCATGTGAATTACGAGCCTTCGCTTATCGGCGGCTTAAAGGAAGCCGTCAATCCTGGAAAAGAGCATGAACCGTATGTTGAAGGCAATGTAAAACGAGAAAAAATTTCTCGAGAAAACAATTTTGAACAAGCAGGCCGTACGTACAGAAAATTCAGCGACTGGGAACGGGACGAGTTAATTTCCAACCTTGTTGCTGCGTTATCTTCCTGTCGCAAGGAAATTCAGGACCGCATGGTGGACATTTTCGCAAATTGTGACGAAGACTATGGAAAGAGAGTTGCGGCAGGCTTGCAAACAGCCGGAGCAGAAAAAGATACAAAGATGGAAGCGGCGGTAAAACAGGCGGAGCAATTGGGACATCCTTCCGATCCGTATTAAGCTCGGGAAGGTGCCAGGCACTCTATGTTGCTTTAAAGTGACATAGAGTGCCTCTTTTGATGTTTTTCACCCCCTTTTAAAGTTAATCGTTTTAAAACTGATGCCATGCGTACCCAGGCATATTCGGATGCGTTGTAGAAAATCTGTGCCATTTTTCTTTGACGTTTCCTTTTACGTAATGAGTAGCATTGTCATTAATAAATCCAAAAGTAGCGGTTGCTCTCATAATAAAAGCTCCCCAATACTAGGCATACCCATTAGATAGATAACCATCACCACCATCTTTAGAGATTATCATTCCAGGATTAAGATTTGTGTGACTATGATTACCTGCCAAGTATTTTGTAGCTTTAGTAGTGCCGTGTTCAAACTTCACCCAAGTAGTAAAGCTTGTAATAGTTACGCTGCCTAATTTAAGTGTATATTCGGAAGTTACAGTTTTTGACTTATTGGTTGAAAGGGTGGTGAAAGAAGGTTGTTCAGTTTCATCTTCACTGAAATCTAAGGTTAGTGGCAATGTTACACCATTTACTTCTACATCAATTGATCTAGTGATATTAGGTGCAGTTAAAAGAAGTGAAGGAGTCGTGGAATTAAAACTTTGAATATTATATCGCATATCCGATTCATTGGGTTCATCAAGAGGAGCGAAGTATGTATCTTGATGTTTTAAAACCTCTATAAATGCTTCTTGTTCTTCACTTGAAAGTGATTTAAAAGAATCAAGTTGTTCTGATGTTCCTTCTCCATTTTCAATTTGCTCTTGGATCCATTCAATATAGGAATCTACTGATTCCAGAGCTGTTTCAAATTGTTTCTCCAATTCTTTGTCAGTTGTTCCGTTAGCTTGGGCTGAAAAAACACCCATAAGTAAGAATGCTACTGTAAAACAAGATACTAGCAAACTTTTAAACTTCATTGTTTTTTCCTCCTTATGGTATATTAATAATTTAATGTAATTGTTTTACTATATAAAGGTAATATGAAACTCAGTTCATTACAATAATTAGAAAATATGGTTTTAAAGTGCAAAACTTGCTGTTTATTGGCAGTGTAGTGGTCTTTCTCGTTGGTTTGTTGACACCTATCTCAATGTATTTTTCTATCTTGGCAATGGCAGGAGTTGTCATCGGCATCTATTTTATAAGAAAACAACCGAAAACGAAAATCTTAAATATCTCGAAATTTATCTTCGTTTTAGGCGGGATCTTGGTGATATTAAGCTGGTCTTATACCTATCTGCCAATGATGAGTGATTTTGAAAAAGAAGTAATTGTAGATGAGGAGTAGTTTGAATATTTTTATAGAAGTATTCCGAAGTTCGCCAACCAATATGATATGTAAAAGACCTTTTACAAGCTTTCCCAAGCTTATAAAAGGTCTTTTGGTGTTATTTCACCAGGCTTTCCACCACGTGATCGATCATTTGCGCGCTTGCAATCGGACCGGTGTATAGCCAGCTTGTTTCCGGTCCGTATTCATAGACCTGTCCGTTTTTCACCGCTGGTATGCTCTGCCAAACGGGATCGTTCAGCATTTCAGCACCGCTCGCGTTGTCGCTGTTAATCAGGAAAAGGTGATCTGCTTCAAGGGTGGCGATTTCCTCCAACGATATCGGCGACCAGTTAGCAGCAGCGTCCCCTGATATTTCCTTCACGACGTCAGGAACTGCGATCCCGAGATCCTCGTATAATACAGCTCCGCTGGAGACATTTTCACTGACGATGAAAAAGCTGTCGGCGACAAGCCACAAGGCAGCTGCGGTTGCATCTGTTCCAATGGCAGCCTGGATCTCTTCTTTTGCAGCCTGCGCTTTTTCATCATAGCTCGCCAACAGTTGTTGCGCTTTGTTCTCCAGGTCTAATACTTCCGCTATTGTAAGCAAATTTTCCCGCCAGTCACTGTTGTTGTCGGCACCGACGACATAGGTTGGCGCGATCTTGGAATATTGCTCATATTTCCCATCGTCAACTGCTTCCGCCGAGCTGATAAGCAGCAGATCGGGAGAAAAGCTTGTTACCGACTCATACGGCAGCTCGTACGGAATCGGCGGCACAGCTTGTAAATAATCCTGCAAATAGTCTTGCAGTCCCTGCCCGTCGAGAATCGACCACTGGGCGGCAGGAGTAACATCCAAAGCAACTAAATAGTCTTCAAGATAGGATGCAATTATTTTTTCCGGCGCATCAGGAATCGTTACTTCATGGCCGACTGCATCCGTCAATACCCGTCCAGAGTCTGAGTCAGCTGAATCGGAGCTTTCGTCAGCAACTGGTTCCTGTGAGCCGGTATCATCGTCGGCGTTATTTGAATTATCGCTGCACCCAAACAGGAGCGCCGTCATAAAAAGAGAAGCAAGAAATAAGTATCGTTTTTTTATTGGCATCTAATTTTTCCCCCTACAAAACTATTACTTTCATATACAAATTAAATGATAACGATTTTCATTATCGTTTTCAAGCGAAAAATATGACAATTCTTTCTTTCAAAGGGATTGCCAAGGCTGCGAACTTGCGTGAAAGAATCATCTGCTTAAAAAGGTAACAGCTAAAGAACCATATTATTCCTGGCGCATTTGACCTGCCACCGGTGGGAGAGGAAGAAATTGTCCCTCTCTTTTAGCGTTATTGGTTATAATGGATGTAGCCGCGGTGAAGCGCGGGATAGAAAGCAAGGAACTTACGTAGTTTTATTCGGAAAATTACAAGTGAGAGGTGGTTGCCGATATGGATACACGATATCCGATTGGAAAGTTTAAATATGAAGGAGAGCCGACAGCGGAAATAGTGGAGGGGTGGATAAGCGAGATTGAAAAGGCTCCCCTGCAGTTAAGGGAAGCTGTGAAAGATCTGAATGAGGTGCAGTTGGATACACCATACCGCTCTCAAGGGTGGACTGTTCGCCAAGTAGTTCATCATATTGCTGACAGCCATTTAAATAGCTATACCCGTTTTAAGCTTGCACTCACGGAAAACACACCCGCCATTAAGCCGTATGAAGAAGGAAAATGGGCGGAGCTGCCGGATTCAAAGCTGCCGATAGAGGTTTCATTAACATTGATCGATGCCTTACATACCAGGTGGGTGTACTTATTACGGTCTTTGGAAGCAGACGATTTGGAAAAGACGTTCCTCCACCCGGAATCAGGCATTGTCGCTTTAAGCATGAGTATTGGGATATATGCCTGGCACGGCAACCATCATATTGCACATATAACCACCCTTCGGGAACGGTTAGGCTGGTAACAGCATGCGGGAAGGAACGGGAAGGGGAAAAATATGAATCAAGCAGCACAAAGGTATTGGCATGCATTTTGGCAATCGCAAGGGAAAGAAAAACCGAAAGCGGTAACTGCGTGGCAATTTGGGGTTAATCCGGATCATCTTGCCCAATTAGTAATAGAAGGGGTGAAAACAGCCACCTGCTCCGGACTGATTTTTTATGAAACGGAAAACGAACCGTTGCCTGCCGTGGAAGATTATAGTGTGATCTTAAATAGTGATGATGAACCGTTAGCGATTATTAAAACAGTCGATGTTCAAATCGTACCAATGAATGAAGTTACGGCGGAGTTTGCCATTGCGGAAGGAGAAGGGGACAGGACATATCAATATTGGAAAGAAGCTCATGAAACGTTTTTTACCGAAGCATTGAGAAAATTAGGGCGTGAGTTTTCCGAGGACATGCTGCTGGTATGCGAGCGTTTTGAATTGATTGATGTTAAACATTAAACATAGAGAAAAGTAGAATTGGCGGCGGCTGACTGCTTTTTCCATCGTCAGATCCGCTCGTGTGATGTGCCGAACAATCCGCTGTTTAATTGCTATCGGTCGTCTTTCTCCTAAATTTCGGAAAACCGATAGCAATCATTTTTTTGACATGAGCGTGTTTTTATAAATTGCATTTATGCTGCTTTAATTTGTAATAAAGCTTTGCAATGCCCATGTGTCACCTGATAGAATAAATTCAAACACAGTGTCAATCTTTACCTCAGTTTCATCGTCTATCACCGTAAATCCTAAAGTAAACACATCATTAATTTAACTCAAAAAAAGGATAATACAGATTGGTAAGTTGGGCGTGAGTAACAAAGGCCTGCTCAAATCCATCTAAATCCTTAAAAATAAAGCTGTTATTTTCTCTGTCAATTGTGACCGTCTCTGAGCTGTGCTCTTCCAAAAAGTCATAATCGTTTTCAGCCATTGCATTCAATATTCTTAATGCAAGATTAAAAATCTCACTAAAGGCTGATCTTGATTCTTCTAATTCAACTTCGTTTAGTGAATCTTGCAGCCTTTGATGCTCTTCCTGCAATGCTTCATACCGCTTCTACCATTCCAAGCTGGTTATTTCTTCAGCATTTTTGCCCTTATCAGCTGGATTTTGATTAGTTGCATCTTCGGTATTATCTTGACAGCCCAGCAACATCCCCGACAGCAACAGCAGACTAAATATCTTTTTCATAAACAAGGCTCCTTCTTTTACTGCTTTCCATTCTGATTTTTCACTTGTGGCGGTGATTGAGAAGCAATGGAAGCTTCTCTCTTACTGAAAGCATATTATCATTTCCTCCCGAATGTATCTATAATGTGTTTGTTTAAACAGAACATTTTTTATGTTTTTGAACAAACACAGGATGACGACATTCCGCCGTTACTCACAGGACGTGAGTGGTACTTAAGCGGAATGGGGTGCATCGAGTGGAACCATTGCCTTTATGAACACGCTCTTTTCGCTGTTTTCGTATCGTTAATTTTGTTGCTTTTGGATGGCAGCTTCACGCCTGCATGAAGGGCAAAGCGTGCTTTGCTAACAGTCCAAAAGCATAGGAAAATCATTTTCTTGAATACGCTCTCTATATAAAAATTTACATGAATAGCATATACTTGTTATAGTGTTGGTTCCAAGGATCGCTTTCTATCTTTTGGAACCAACAGCTAACGTCAGCACGACACCATTAGTTTTTACAAGGAGGTAAAGCAAATGTCTGTTCAACCATTTTTACAGGATCAAAACGCCAAAGTAGAACAGCTGTATCGCGGCGTTACTCACACAAGCTGGATGGCTCAAACGACGGGAGAGCAGGAATGGGCGCAAAAAGCGGGGGAAGCGCAGGCAAAGCTGCGCACTTACTTTTCCGACAGGCGGGTGTACGAAAAAGTACAGGCGTATTTGCAGGAAGGCGGATTAACCGCTTTGGAAAAAAGACAGTTGGAATCCCTGAAGTATTCATTCAGAGAAAATCAGCTCCCGGAAGAAAGCTTGAAGGAGCTGTCACAGTTGTCGGCAGAATTAAACCATATGTTTAATACTTACAGCCCGGAGGTGAGCGGGAAAAAGCTGTCTGCCAACGACATTCGCAACATTTTGATCAACAGCAGCGATTTACAAGCGCGTGAAGAGGCGTGGAAAGCTTCAAAGGAAGTCGGAAAAGTGGTGGAAGAAAAGCTTTTAACCCTTGTCAATAAGCGGAATGAAGCAGCGAGAGCGCTCGGTTACGCCAACTATCATCAAATGGCCTTTGAAAATCAGGAGCTGGACCGTGACGAAATTTTCGCGATTTTTCAAAGCTTGATCGATTTGTCTGACAGTACTTACCGGAAACGGAAAGGGGAATTGGATCAGGAGCTGGCCGCTAAGTTTGGCATTCCGGTATCCGCATTAAGACCATGGCATTATGCAGATCCATTTTTTCAGGAAGCACCTGCATCGGAAGAGATCAGCCTTGATCGTTATTTAAAACATGGGGATGTGGAAAAGCTGACGGCAGCTACATTTGCCGCGATGAACATCCCGATTGCCGATTTGTATGCCGCCAGTGATTTAAAGCCGCGGCCGGGAAAAAATCCGACGGCGTTTTGCATGGATATGGATCGAAAAGGAGATACAAGGGTATTAAGCAATAATGAACCGAATACATACTGGATGGGAACGATGCTGCACGAGTTCGGTCATGCCGCTTACTTTAAATATCTTGCTCCTGAGCTCCCGTATATTTTAAGAATGCATGCCCACACTTTGACAACCGAAGCGATTGCGATGTTGTTCGGTAAGATGACGGAAAATAAAGAGTGGCTGGAGAATATCCTGCAGCTGGAGAAAGAAAAAGTAGACCAGCTGGCGCCTGCGCTTGAAAAGCACGAGCAATTAAAAATGCTGATTTCGGCACGCTGGATTATTACGTTTGTGTTCTTTGAAAGGGAGCTGTATGAAAATCCCGGCCAGGATTTGAATGCACTGTGGTGGAAGCTCGTGAAAGAAATCCAGTTGGTCAATCCGCCGGAAGGGCGCAATCTGCCGGATTGGGCGGCGAAAATTCACTTTACGCTGGCACCGGTGTACTATCAGAATTATTTGTTAGGGGAGCTGACTTCTGCGCAGCTTTATCAGCATATAAAAACAGAAATTTCACAACAGTTTTTCACGTCGGCGGTCGGTGATTTCTTAAATCAACAATTCTTTCAGCTTGGCTCGAAGTATTCTTGGAATGAAAAAATTGAAAGAGCAACTGGTCAACCGCTGAATCCGCAGTTTTTTGTCGACGCCTATTGCAGAACGCTGCCGGAATCGACAGCGAAGTAAATCACGTCTTGGAAACAGCGCCGGCGAATCTCAACGCTGGCGTTGTCTCTGTGCTGCTCACGGACGTTTCCGTGTACGCTCCAGTGCTCAAGACTGCCGCGCCTCGACCTTTTGGCCGTTGGTATGCTCTTTTTGAACATACGCAAACAGGGATGGCGGAAAAAATGTTTTGCGGATACGCACCGGCTGGCTTTTTATCCGGCGGTCTCCATCTCCTTATACAGCGGCAGGAAGAATTGTCAAAAGCCAAAACGATTTTAAAAAATATCAGGGCAATGGCGCCGTGGTTGTCTCTTCCTCTGCAAGCACAGCTTCGATGACGATCCGTCGAGACAACTCGATGGGAAAGGCATCGTAGCTTTGCTCGTCGCTGCACGCCCGATAGGAAAAAAACACTCCTATCGGGCTTTTGAAAAGATGCAGCGGCTTCGCTCCTTGTCTCTTCCTCTGCCAGTATTGCACTGATGTCGATCCAAGTGCCATCGCGCGCGATGACACAATGAGACAGCTCGTAGCTTCTCGGTGAAGTGTGGCTCATTGCTTCGGTGGTGTCTCAAAAGGGAAAAAACCCCCTTTTGAGACACCACCTGCTTCCGCCAATGGCCGCTAATTTCCGCTCATTCCTCGTGTTTGATGTAAAAATAATGCCATCGCATCAATGGCATGGCCGCGAAGTAAAATAGAGCGGAATACCATAAATTCCAATTTTTATAAGTTAAATAACCGAAGTAAACCGTCGTCCATTCAAAAAAAGTGGAAAAAGCAGCCCATATCAGCCAATAAGGAAGAAAGCGGAGAAAGCGTTTCGGCATATAGTTGAAGTAAATAACGCCGAACAGCGGCGCCATTATCAGCTTGAGACCTAATGCTTCCGGACTGACTTTGTCTTCCCCGGCAAAATAGTACAAACCAAAAACCGGACTGCCTAAGGTGACATCGACGATAATCTCAACAAAGGAAACGGAAATCCAAAGAATATAAATATCGCGCCGCTGCATGTTTTTCGGCATTAACCAAACAATGACTGCCAAAAGTATGGTGACTGCTGAAACGTATAGCATCTGAACGATTCCTTTTTCATTTGTGAATGACTTTCGTTATAATAGCATTGGTAAATCTGGAAGTAATTATGTATGTACAGCGTTCTGCGGCATCTTCTTCTGCTTTCCTTTTTCTTAGGCCCATAGCTTTTGGTTCGCCAGCAAAACTTGCTTCGCTCTTGACGTTATGGAGTGAAGGGCGGTCCAAACGCCAAACAGCTTGCGAAAACAGCCCGTCTCAGCGCTCACGCTCCAGCCATTCTTTTAACACAACAGCATGGTTATGCTTGACATCCTTGGCGCCATAAACGAGCGTGATTTCTTGCCGTCTCATTAACTGCCGCAGCTCGGCAACTTTTACTTTTTTCACCGGCTCTTCTGCAAGTTCTAATTCATAGCGCTGCCTAAATTCTGCAAAGCGGTCAGGAGTATGGTGGAACCATTTCCGTAACTCCGGGGAAGGTGCAACCTCCTTCAGCCATTGATCAAGCTGCAGCTGTTCCCTTGTGCAGCCCCGCGGCCAAAGCCGATCGACAAGAATGCGAACGCCGTCCCCTGCTGCCGGTGCTTCATATGCCCGTTTAAGTTGAATGCTCATCAAGCTTTTCCTCCTTTATTCTTATCCACGTATTGCTGCAGGACAGCCCTGGCTTGTTTCACTACCTGGTCAATAAGGTGTACCGGTTCCAGCAGCTTCATCCGGTCACCAAACCCGAGGACATATTCGACAATCTCCTGTTCATCATGAAAGGAAAGCTTCACTTGAACCCATTCCTCGCCTTCCTTGATTATCTGTAGGTTATCGATGAATTTCCCTGTAAATGTCAATCGATTTATCATCGATTGGTGGGCCAGAACTGTTGCAGGAAAGGAAGGTAACGACTGTACAAACTGTTCTTTGCTTTGCTTCCAATACGCCGCTAACGAAAAATGAGCCGGCCGTGTGAAAGGCTCGTGTACGATTTCGGCTTTATTGATTCGCGACAGGCGAAAATTGCGTATTTCCCACTGTTCAGAGGCGGCGATCAAGTACCATGTACTGCCTTTGGCGACGAGACCCAATGGAAAAACAAGCCGTTCACTTTGAAGTCCGCTTGCATTCTTATAGGTCATTCTCAGCTTTTTTTCTTCAAATACTGCTTGCTGGACGGTTTCAAAGCTTTTTATTTTTTGCCGGGAAGGCTTCCATGTTCCTGTATCAATATAAATTTTTTCCAAGTAAGGTGCGACGCCTGTTTTCCGATTTCCCTGCATACCGGACAAAAGATTGAGACGTATGTCCACTCCTTTTGTCGCCAAGCCGAGATCTTCGAACACTTTTTCTGACGGCAGCACAAATAATGATTTCAGTTCCGTCAAGCTCATGCCGCTCAATTCGCTGCGGAAGTGTTCCATGAGACGCCAGCCGCCTGCCCTCCCCCGCTCAGCGACAATCGGGATGCCTAACGCGCTTAACGTATCCATATCCCGCAACACGGTGCGGTTGGATACGTTCAAGTAACCGGCAATTTGATTGGTTGATACTTTTCCGTGGTTTTGCAGCAGGGAGATGACCTCCAGCAGCCTGTCTGCTTTCACTTGCCCTTCCCTCCTTTCGGTTTCCGTTTCGCTTATCTATAAGAGCGTGTACAAAAAAGTAGGATCTTTTCAAAAAGATTGTTGCACTATGCTTTTGAACCGTAAGCAAAGCAAACATTGCCCTTCACGCTCACGGTAACAGCCAAAAGACAAAAAAAGACCTTTTTGAACAAACACTATAATTGCTTTTGAAAATATATGACAAAGGATGTCATCATTTTAAGCTACACTAATAAGGAATTCAAGGAAGGAGGCTGTTTTTTATGAAACCATTAACAAGAAAGGTTGCGCTAGTTGCGGGTGCCACGAGGGGAGCGGGCAGGGGGATCGCCGTTGAGCTTGGTGCAGCGGGTGCTACTGTGTATGTCACGGGACGGACGACACGGACAAGGCGTTCCGAGTATAACCGGCCAGAGATGATTGAAGAAACAGCGGAATTGGTCACAAAGGCGGGTGGCACCGGCATTGCCGTCCCTGTTGACCACCTGGAACCGCCTCAAGTAGAAGCGTTAGTGGCGCGGATTGAACGCGAGCAGGGGAAAATGGATGTGCTCGTCAATGACATTTGGGGCGGCGAGCTGCTCACCGAATGGAATGCACCTGTTTGGAAGCATTCCATTGAAGGTGGATTACGGATGTTGCGGCTGGCGATTGACACCCACTTAATTACGAGTCACTTCGCGCTGCCCCTTTTGCTTAAAAATCGCGGACTTGTCGTTGAAATGACGGATGGGACAGCAGCATTCAATCGGGAACATTACCGACAACCTATGTTTTACGACTTAGCAAAAACCGCCGTCATCCGCATGGCGTGGGGATTGGCCAAGGAGCTTCAGCCGTACGAATGCACGGCTGTCGCGTTAACACCGGGCTGGATGCGTTCTGAAATAATGCTTGATCATTTCGGGGTTTCAGAAGAAAATTGGCGGGAAGCCGTTGCGGCAGAGCCTCATTTTGTTATTTCAGAGTCACCGCGATATGTCGGACGCGGGGTCGCCGCCCTTGCAGGTGATCCGAAAATTTCCCGGTGGAACGGACAGTCTTTGTCCAGTGGGCAGCTTGCGCAAGTTTACGGTTTTACGGATGTAGACGGTTCTCAGCCTGACTGCTTCCGCTACCTCGAGGAAGTTCAGCTTGCCGGTAAGAAAGCAAATGCGACGGGATATCGCTAAAAGAAGAATCACCCGCGAATAAGCGGAGGGTATTGAAAAAGGGAAGCCAATCTTTTTCAGAGGGGCGTAGATCAGCGTGTGGTCTTTTTTAAATAAAAGAGCTTGTTCAAAAAGATAAAAACCGATCTTTTTGAACAAGCTCCAAAATTAGTTATCCTCCTCGATCTTGATTCCCATGTTTCTCGCAGTGCCTGCGATGATTTTCATTGCGCTTTCAATGCTGGTCGTATTTAAATCAGGAAGCTTCATTTCAGCGATTGTTCGCAGTTGACTTTTAGTAAGGGAGCCGACGATCTCTTTACTTGGACGGGCAGCCCCCTTTGCTATTCCTGCATATTTTTTCAACAAAAATGCAGCCGGTGGTGTCTTGAGTTGTATCTTAAAGCTTCGATCTTCATAGATCGTTATTTTCGCAGGAATGACAAGACCGGACTGATTTTTTGTCAATTCGTTGTATTGGTGGCAAAAGCCAAGTAGATTAATGCCGGTAGGGGCCAGGTCTTTTCCAACTTTAGCCGGATTCGCTTTTCCCGCTTCCAAGTTCATTGTAACGGTTCGTTTGATTGCTTTTTCCATTTGATTCACACCCTTTTCATCTTTCTAAGGGTGAGTATAATGTCTCACGTTACGTGAGGGTCAAGGTAAATTTTGCGGCCGGTCACATCATGCCAGTCCTGTATGTTGAAAGCTGCTGCTGCTTGTTATTCCGGTTTCATCGAAAAACATGCGTGAGGATTTAATTTATTCAGGCATGTTCTACAAGGATAAACTAATGCCCCCATCCTCGCTGATTTCAACGGTTGCGTAGCTCTCAAAAGTATGTACGTCGGTAATGTTATGCCTGTCTTCCTTTGCAAAGCTTTCCATGTATTGCTGGTACACTTCCGGGTCCTCGATCAGATGATAATAAAACACTTTTTTTCCATCGATGATATCGCTGCTTCCGAAGGTAAAGCGATCATGAAAATGTTCCTCGAACCAATTTTTTGCCTGTTCATGATTTTTAAAGTCAGGCATCGCTTTGCTGATTGCGGTCAAATCAATATCCATTCAACAGCTGCTCCTTTCGTTTGACATTTCTTAGGGCCTGCTTATATGCTTAAGAGGAAGTGTTTAACAGGACGGTGGTTTGTCCATTGCGAACGCTTTAAGAAGCCTGTTCCATTGCAGGCTGAAAAAAATCAATTGCTACGAGGTTGTTCAATAAAGGGGATGGCTTCCCTTGATGAGCAGCCTCTTTTCTAAAGTCTGTCCAAATTTTTGAAAAATAAAGGGGGAGAATCGAGTGATTAGACGATTAAGTTTGAGCGATCATGAGGCTTGCTTCCGCTTGCTGAAAACTCGGCCTGCGGAAAATTTATTTATCATCGGCGACATCGAGGCATTCGGTTACGATCAGTCATTTCAAAAGCTTTGGGGGGAATTCAACAGTCAAGGGGAGTTGATTGCCGTCTTGTTGAAATATGAGCAAAATTACATTCCGTTTGCTTCCGGACCGTTTCATGCTGAAAAGTTCGCCGAAATCATGTGCAGTGATCCGGAGTTTTCCATGATGTCGGGATTAAAAGAGATGACGGCGATGATAGAACCGTTTTTGACAAGAAAGCAGCAGCGGAAACGGGAAACATACTATGCAAAATGTACACGAATCGGTTTTGGCATTACCGCCGCAGCGGACACTTCAAATGTAAAGCAGGCCGTTCCCGATGATGCGGATGCCATCCTGCGCTTTCTGAAAACGATCCCGGAATTCAATGATGGGATGGGAACCGTTGAAAGCAAGCGCCGCAACCTAGGTAGAGGGACTTCACGCACATTTTACATCGAAGACGAGGGCGAAATCGTGTCAACGGCCTCAACGGCGGCAGAAAATTCCTTGTCGGCAATGATTGTTGCGGTTGCCACTTCAGCTTCTCATAAAAGAAAGGGATTGGCTTCGCAGTGTCTGGTAAAGCTTGTCAGGGAGTTATTGGATGAAGGGAAACAGCTGTGCCTGTTCTATGATAATCCGGAAGCCGGGTCGATTTACAAGCGGATCGGCTTTGAGGACATCGGTTTCTGGATGATGTATACATATGAAAAGGAAGAAGGAAAATGAAAAGATTGGTAGAAATATAATCAAGCAAGGAACAGTCGTGGTAGCTTCCTTGTTTTTATCGTTCGAAGCACGGGCAGACAGCTTTAGGAAACGGTGCAGCAGAAAAAAGCGAAAGCTGACAAAAACAGATAAGAAAGGAATAAGAACGTGATGGGTGAAGTAAAAACAGTTTCAATTATTGGTTTAGGTGCCCTCGGAGTATTATTCGGACACCATTTATCAAAAAGAATGCCGCGGGAAAAGCTAAGAATAATTGCTGATGCGGAGCGAGTGAAAAAATATAAGAATGAAGGCGTCTACTGTAATGGGGAGCGTTGCAGCTTTCATTATGTCACGCCTGATGAGCTGTGTGAACCGGCGGATCTCCTGATTTTTTCCGTGAAATATGACGGCTTGAAGGAGGCTGTTCAGGCAGTAAAAAATCACGTCGGGGAAAATACGATGATCATTTCGGCATTAAACGGAATTACGAGCGAAGCAGTCATCGGGGAAACGTACGGGATGGAAAACATGTTGTATTGTGTTGCGCAAGGAATGGATGCGGTGAAGGTGGGGAATGAACTGTCCTACGATCATATGGGAATGCTTTGCTTCGGGGATCAAAAACCGGGAGTCGCCTCGGAAAACGTGAAGCGCCTCGCGGCTTTCTTTGACAAAATGGAAGTGCCGTATGAAGTAGACACGAATATGTCAAAGCGGCTGTGGGGCAAATTTATGCTCAATGTCGGTGTCAATCAGACGGTTGCTGTTTATGAAAGCAACTACGGAGAGATTCAAAAAAAAGGTCCGGCAAGGGAAACAATGATTGCTGCGATGAGAGAGGTGATCTCCCTGTCGGAAAAAGAAGGAATTCCATTAACGGAAGCCGATTTGAACTATTGGTTGGATGTGCTTGACACGTTGAGTCCGGAAGGAAAACCGTCGATGGCCCAGGATGTGGAGGCGAAAAGGTACAGCGAAGTCGAGTTGTTTTCCGGAGCAGTACTGGAGCTGGGGAAAAAGCACGGAGTCCCCACCCCCGTTAACTACGAGCTGTACCATAAAATCAAGCACATCGAAAGCCAATACTAAAAAGTTCACAAAAAGTTCGGGGACCTGGGGTGTGTCAGTGCTTCGACGGGCTATGGGCGCTGTGTATCTTCCATGAAGAAGCTTTCTCAGGAGACAATACGGTGCCGGTGTTTTTGATGTCTTTTTCTTTTGTCTGATTGATAAAGTAGTAGAATCCGCCCATAAACAGGCTGCCGCCAAGAATATTTCCGATCGTCACGGGAATAAGGTTGTGGATTGCCCCGCTGAGAGATATCGTTTCCGGATGATTGATGATCAGCGATGTGGCAAATGTGCTCATATTGGCAATGCTGTGTTCATAACCGGAAATGAAGAAACCAAAAACAAACAACACCATCGTAAAAATTTTCGCTGCTTCATTCTTCATGGTCATTGGAATAAAAAAAGCAAGGCAAACGAGCCAGTTGCAAAGAATGCCGCGGAAAAATAATTCCAGCCATGGCGCGTTCATTTTTCGTTCGGTGACACTAAGCAAAAATTGATTGACGGCAGGATCGTTGAAAAGTCCTGAAAAATAAATAAGAATCGCAAACAGGACAGCTCCGAGAAAGTTACCGATATAACTTAACGTGAGCAGTTTCGGCACTTCGTTCCAAAGCATTTTTTTACGCAAGGAGGTGTATGTGTAGTAGAAGGTGTTGCCGGTAAATAAATCTCCTCCTCCGTATGCTATTAAAATGATGGCGCTTCCGAAGGTAATGGCGGCCATTGGATATGCTAACGGCGAACCATCTGTATAAAAAAGATTTCCGGTCTTAAAGGCGATAATCACTCCAAAGCCCACAAAAATACCGGCTAAAACAGATCTTAATAAGTAAGCCAACCGGCTTTGGTGGTAAACCTTTTGTTTTTTCAAAGCTAGTTCCTTTACTTTTAACAGTGCATCACTTTCCATGTTACCTTCACCTTTCCTTTATACCTCTGATTGCTTCTGTTCCGCTGGCAAGAGATAAAGGGAACAGATAGAAAAAAAGGATGTTCAAAAAAGTGCGGGAAGCAGCGCTTGCGAAGCTCTTCGTTGCGTTGCCGCTGGTGCAGTTCAAACGTGCGTTTCGGTGTTCGTTGCGTTGCTTGAGCCGTCGCACCTCGGTTTTCTTGCTTGTCGCTGCGATATCCTCCTTTTTGAACAAACATAAGAAGCTAAAAATCAGACGAATGCTAATCACTACTGTAACATGAAAAAAAGGCGAAAATCGTCATCATAAAAATTGTCATAGTCATGTCATACATATAGCGTTTTCATTATTAAAATTTAGTGAACCCTTAACAGAATAGAAAAATTCACTTGTTTTAACAGGTAAAAAGTGCTATCCCTTTTAAATACATTCAAGTTTTCTCAAACAGGATTAATACGAGTAGGCCGCAATTGATGCTTTGCGGCTATTTTTTTAGAAAAAAGGGGCAGAGGGAGGCAAGCGCAGTTGTCGCTAACGCCTGTCTCCGTCCGTTAACTAATGGGGGCAAAACACGATAAGTGATTCAGCTTTTCCGGATTCAGGATGATAAAAATCTGTTTAATCCGCTGTTCATAAACAGTAAAGCTGACGGCATTGTAAATTTTTGTTCCGATAGCATGAATGATTCCCGGCTGCCCGTTGATACTTTGCGGGAGTGTCTGGAGTCCTTTTGGCGCTTTTGCTGCAATTCCTGTTAAAAATGCCAGGACGCGATCCCGAGTTTCGATCGGCTTCAAGGCGGCTTTAACGACACCGCCGCCATCGGAATACAGGATCACATCTTCTGAGACAAGTGACAGCACTTTCTCCGTATCTCCATTTTTAAACGCGTGTAAAAAATCACCGATCACTTGCTGGTTCTTCTCGTAGCTCAAATGGGAGGGTGTCTGATGCCGGTCTATTTTTCCTTTTGCCCGAGTAAAGATTTTTCTGCAATTGGCTTCCGTTTTATCAACCATACTTGCTATTTCACGATAGTTGAATGCAAATACTTCCCTGAAGATGAAGACGGCCCGTTCTGCAGGGGAGAGTTTTTCCATCAAAAACAAATAAGAAACGGATAAGCTTTCCTGTTCAATCACCTTATCTTCCGGAGTGGCTGCCGCTTTTGTGATGAGCGGCTCCGGCAGCCAGGGGCCGACATAGGTTTCCCGTTTTTTTCGTGCGGATTTTAACGTATCTAGACAGAGATTTGCTGCCATTTTACACAAATACGCTTTTTTGTCCGTAATTGCTTGTTGATCGAGTTGCAGGAACGTTAAATATGTTTCTTGCACGATATCCTCTGCCTCCGTCACACTGCCTATCATCCGGTAGGCAATGGAAAAAAGCAGCGGTTTATATTGCTGATAGAGAATTTCTCCATTAGACACCTGCCATAGCCTCCTTTGCTGAAATGATGTTGTTTGCCGCTTTCTTTGCCGTATATAAAGCCGCCTCTGCCAATAGGTGTTTGTTGGTCGTCCATTCACCGGCCAGGATAAAGCCGGAGTCATTACGGTCGCGAAGCGTTTTTTCCAGCAGATCTTCAGAACCGACTGTCGGCAGTCGCCAGGAAACGGTCAGGTTCGGTAAAAAACGCTGCGTAGTGATGTGCCGCTTCCAGCCTGGCTGATTTTTTTCTAAAAAATTTTCAAGCGTCGTCTGTAATTCCGCTGGTTCAGCCGTTTGTCCAGGTGCAAGATATTGCATGACATGGATGACTTGTTCATCTGGATTGTGTGTGAGCCTGGCTGCTTTTGAGTGATTGGAAAAATAGAGGGCGTGATCGATATCCAGTGTAAAATGATTGCCGGGCCGCGTCAGCTTATTTAATGTCACGTCCAGGCAGGCGGCCTTTACTGGTTGGCAGGCAGCGAGCATTTTTGCCATAGGGGTCTCGTGAATTCCTTTGACGATCCGCAGCACCACCTGCGGTGGAATTGTAGAAATAATGGTATTCGCCGCCAGTTGCCGCGTTCCCGTGCTGTCAGTTACAGTCACGTGTTTTACCGGTCCGGATAAGGTGATTTCCTCCGCTGTGCATGCTGTCATTATGAATGCTCCGGCTTGTTCGGCACGGTCCCTCAGCTGTTGAATCACTGATTGCCAGCCGCCGTTCACATAGATTGCTCCGCCTAAAGAAGCTTTCAGCTGCCGGAAAACAATACCGGCGTTTACAAGTTTGGGAGCATTGAGATAGCAGGCAAGCCGAGAAAACGTGTAAAGCAACGCTCTGTTTTTGGAAGATGCTATCCGGGAATTTGCCCATTGTTGTAGGGTCAGATGATCAAAGTCGTTGGGATTCATTTTACTGATATTCAGCATCAGGGCGGCAAATTCCTTTTTTTCTTTCAGATTCAGGAGCTTTGTTTTGAGAATGCTCAGTATCGATGCCGGCAGCAAATAGTTTTGCTGTTGAAAATATACTTGGCCGTTGGCGGGCGGTACTCCGCCGTTAAGCGAAATGCCAATTTCCGATAATACTGTGTCTGCGATCCCGTTTCGATAAAAGGCATGTGGTCCTAAATTGAACAGGGAGCCTGACATCTCTTTCGTGCCGGCTCTTCCGCCCAGCTTTTTTCCCTTTTCAAGTACAGTAACGTTCAAGCCGCTCCTTGCTAACAACGCCGCCGCCGCCAGACCGGTTAAGCCGCCGCCGATGATCGCTACGTCATATGGATGTTGAGACATGAAAAAACTCCCCTTTTTCGTTTATTACCCACAAGACGATGCAGGGGAGCTATTTGTGACATTTTCTCATGAAAAATATTTGCTTCTCCAGGTTTTGGAAGTAACTGCTGCCGGATTTCGGAGCTTTCATCGGATAAAGGTCGTGTCTAAGCAGTTATTAAACAGTAAAAATAAATTGTTCACAAAATTGTCGGGGACCATGTCCCCGACAATTCGCATTTCAAACGGCTTTGTGATATCGTCGTCGTCACCAATTTTCATGCCGAGAATTTTGTCGATCATATCGGACTTGGCAGTGATCATAATAACAGGTATCCTATAATCATATGAAATTTTTTTTGCAAATAACAAAGCCGCTCATGTCGGCCAGCATTAAATCCAATAAAATCAAATGGGAATGGAATTCTTCGATCAGCTTGATTCCTTGTACCCCGCTGTCTGCAATGGCCGTGAGAAAGCCTTCCCTCCCGATGGGGAGGAAAGCAATTCGGAAATCGCTTCTTCATCTTCATTGATCAGATTTTTTTGTTACGCATCATTTCGGTTTACTTCGATCCAACTTTAAAACTTTAACAGTTTTTTGAAAACGAAACGTCATGTTATTTTACGATTTAGATACAAGTTGATAAACAAAGTGAAACATCTTTTTTTTATGATGAAGTGAGTTCAAAAAGGATAAAAATACAGGAGGAAAAATCAGCATGAAAACCCCTTTAATCACTGGATTGCTGCTTAGCGTGGCATTTTTATTTCTTACCGGATGTAATCATCTTCAGAACGATTCGGATCCCGATTTGTCCGTTTTTCCCCAGACGGAACAGGGGACAGAAGAAAAGCCGTCGGATGACACGTCTCTTCCGCCAGCCGATAATATCAAAGAGGAAGAAAATAGGAGCTCCCTTGCGGAAGGAGAAAAGGACGATAGCAATAGTACGCAGCCTGAGGACAGTGCTGTAGAAGCAGACACCGATCCGGAAAGTATGGCGGTTATCGTCAACAAAGAATACAGCCTTCCTGAGAATTATGAACCGGATGATTTAGTGTATCCGGATGTTCCTTTTACCTTCGATGAAATGATTGACAAACGCATGATGCGCAAGGAAGCAGGGGAAGCGTTGGAAAAATTGTTTGCAGCTGCTGCAGAGGATGGTGTGACTTTGCTTGGAGTGTCCGCGTACCGATCCTATGACACCCAAGAACAACTGTACAACAACTATGTCAAACGGGACGGGGAAGAGGCTGCGCAAACCTACAGTGCATTCCCTGGACACAGCGAACATCAAACGGGACTTGCCATTGATGTCACCGGCGGCGATCGCATTTGTGTTGTCGAGGACTGTTTCGCAGGTACGGAAGAAGCGAAATGGCTGGAGGAAAATGCGGCGGAATTCGGCTTCATTATTCGGTATCTGGAAGGAAAAGAGTTGATTACCGGGTACAAGTATGAGCCGTGGCACATCCGCTACGTAGGCAAGGAAATGGCTGAAGCGATCACTGCTTTGGGAGTGACGCTGGAAGAATACTATAACGTAGTTCCTGTATCCAATTAAAAATAATGAATGCTTTGCCGGCTGCCTGTGCAGTCGGCTTTAACTGAGAGAGAAATAAATTACCTCATCATTCATTAGGCTGCTATCTGAAAAATGTTGCTTTTACCTATTGAGCCTCACCTGAGCAAATGCATGATTGATGGTCAAAAAAACGGTCGAACAGCAACAAAGGTGACGAAATAATCTGGCATGAAAAACAATGGTTGCATGCCAGATTTTTTTCTGTTAAAATCGTTTCATAGCTAACGACATTCAAAAAAAGGAGTTGATAGCCATCCATTTATTTACCGACGACGGGCAATTGCTTCCTGAAGAAATGGAAGCCATCAGCCATTTGACAAAAATATCTTCCACATCATTAAATTTGGAGGCCATTTCCGTGGTTACGAATATTTATCGGATTGCCCAAGGGCTCAGAAATAAAATGGAGCGGGAAGTGTTGGCGGATTACGGCTTATCGTGGACAGCGTTTTCCTTGCTTTATGATCTGTTGGTGTGGAATTCGTTGGAAACGAAGCAACTGGCGAAATCATCCGGTGTCACAAAAGCGACGGTGAGCAATATTACCAATACGCTGGAACGAAAGCAGCTGTGTTATCGAAGCATTGATAAGAAGGATAAACGAAAAACATTCGTTACGATAACGGAGAAGGGCAGCCAAGTAATGAGAGAATTATATCCCGTGTTTCATCAGGGAGAAGTGGAGCTTGCCAGCAGTCTGACGAAAGAAGAGCAGACTAGAATGGCTGGATTGCTGAGAAGAGTGATCAGGCACAGCAAACTCTGATGGATATGGGGAATAACGGCAACAAGTAAATATCGATTTTGCGATGACAGGAATCCAGTAGTCATTATCTCCCTGTACTCAGAGAGCCGGTGGGCGGTGGAAATCGGCACATAGATAAGACGAATTACCTCCTTGAGCTTTCTTTGTGAAAACAAGTAGCAAAGAACGGACGAACCGTTAAACGAATGAGCGGAAGACTGGTGGTGAACACACTAGTCTTCAACAAGGGTGGTACCGCGTGCAAAACAAACCACGTCCCTTTTTCAGGGATGTGGTTTTTATTTATTGAACAAATACTATGAAGTAAATGAAGGAGGAAATGATTATGAGCGATTGGCTTGATCGTTTATCAGAGGGGCAAAAACACGAAGTGAAGAGGCAAATGGCCATTTACAAACAGGGCGTACAAGACATTATTCCGCTGGAGGAACTGGAAAACAAAGTTGCTGAATCTACACTGTCAGGCCGTCCGTTGAAAATTAAATTAGGTTTGGACCCTTCTGCGCCTGATGTTCATCTCGGTCATACGGTGGTTTTGAAAAAGCTCCGACAATTTCAAGAAAACGGTCATATCATTCAATTAATTATCGGGGATTTCACCGGAAAAATCGGGGATCCAACAGGCAAGTCAACCGCCAGAAAGCAGCTGACAGACGAAGAAGTAAAGAAAAATGCAGAGACGTACTTTAACCAATTCGGAAAAGTCCTAGATATGGAAAAAACAGAACTTCATTTCAATTCTCGTTGGCTGTCAAACTTGCATTTTGCCGATGTAGTGAATCTTGCCGGAAAAATCACGGTGGCAAGGCTGTTGGAACGGGATGATTTCGATGAGCGGATCGCCCTCGGCAAACCGATTTCACTGCACGAATTCCTTTACCCGCTGATGCAGGGGTATGACTCCGTCGTGCTGGAAAGTGACGTGGAGCTAGGCGGTACGGATCAGCATTACAATATTTTGATGGGAAGACATTTTCAGGAGAAATTCGGGAAGGAAAAGCAAGTGGCAATCTTCATGCCGCTGCTGGAAGGGCTCGACGGGATAGAAAAGATGTCCAAATCAAAGAAAAACTACATCGGAATTGATGAAAGCCCGCTGGAAATGTACGGTAAGACCATGTCGCTTCCGGATGGACTGATGAATAAATACTTTCAATTGGTAACGGATTTGTTGCCTGAACGCTTGAAGGTGATCGAGGATCAGCTTGCTTCGGGGGAATTGCATCCGCGAGACGGGAAGATGCTGCTTGGAAAAACGATTGTCCGCATGTACCACGGCGAGGAAGCGGCAGAGTTGGCGGAGCAGCATTTCGTCACCGTTTTTCAGCAGGGTGTAATGCCCGACGATATTCCCGCCGTGGCGTGGGGTGGTGAAATGGAAACGTCTGTCGTTGATTTGCTAGTCGATCTGAACTTGTTGGGCTCCAAAAGCGAAGCCCGGAGAATGATTGAAAACAGAGGAGTAAAAATCAACGACAGCAAGGTGGAGGATGTCCAATTGCAGCTTAGAATTACCGAGGGGATGGTTGTCCAGGTAGGAAAACGAAAATTCGCGAAATTACAAATTCAAAAAGATCTTTAAGCGTATGTTCAAAAAGATCGTTTTTTTTCTTTTTGAACATACACGATGCAATGAGTGAAGCTGATACATTCTTTTCAGCAGGCTAGGAGCGGTTTTCTCGTAGCCTACGCATCGAGCGGAACCATTGCCTTTTTGAACAGACTGTTTAAGTGTGAGTTCAAAACAGAGAACGTAACAGTGGCAGGAAGTTTGAGGCGCGGCAGTCACGAGCAGCAGCAATCTCTCTCTTTATTTTTTCTTTATAATTGGCGCCTACAATAAGCTTGTTGGTGGATGGGACGCCAATGTCATCCCGTCCATCCTTTAGGCATAAACGAAAGAAAGGGAGAGAAAAAAATGAAACCTACTGCTGTCAACGACCGAATTGATATTCTGGACATTGCAAGAGGATTGGCAATCTTCGGCATTCTTCTAGTTAACATGGAATTTTTCCACACCTCGCTGCAGGCAATTCAGTTTCAAGTGGAGCAATGGCCGGACTTTTGGAATCAGGCGGCCGGAAAGCTTGTGGAATTGCTGGCTGCGGGTAAATTTATCGCCATATTCTCGTTTCTGTTTGGATACGGGATGATTATTTTTCAAGAACGAGCGGTTCAAAAAGGCCGGAGATTTGGTGCTTTATATTCAAGGAGGCTGTTAGCTTTGCTGCTCTTTGGACTCATTCACGGCTTGTTTATCTGGTATGGGGATATCCTCGTTCACTATGCACTGCTTGGATTTATCCTTTTGCTGTTCCGCAAATGTAGGCCGAAAACGCTGTTGGTATGGTCGCTGATGATGCTGATGCTGGTTCCGGGTTTGCTGTTATTGAGCGGCAGTGAGGCGTCAACTCCGGAGTTGAGCCCGGAATTTCAACAGCGTGTTGATGAATGGATTGAGCAGGATCAAATCATTTACGGCAGCGGTTCATATGGCGACATTTTGCAGCAGCGGATCAGCGACTGGATTGCAAGCTTTGCCAATCAAATCGTATTTTACCCGCAAATTCTCGGCTTGTTTCTTATGGGAGCGTATTTTGCACGACGTAAGCTGCTTCACGATGTTTCCGGCAACCGTGCCGCCCTTGTAAAAGTTTGCCTTTGGACTGGTGTAACCGGACTTGGCCTGTCGTTTCTACCGGGACTGCTGCCACTGTTGGCAGGTTCAGCTGCCGCCGGTATGGGCAATACATTGGAGTTGCTGCGGGCTTTGCTCGGGTTTCCGCTCACCGGCCTGTTTTACATCACGGTGCTCGCTCTTTTTGCTGGCAACAATGCCAGCAAACGGGTGTTGCAGCCGCTGGCCAACACAGGCCGGATGGCATTTACCAATTATATAATGCAGTCGGCTGCAGGAACGCTGATTTTTTACGGCTATGGGTTAGGATGGTTTGGAAAGGTTGGACCGCTGTTCGGTTCCTTGATCGCCCTCCTTATCTTTATCCTACAGATCGTGTTCAGCACTTTATGGCTGCGGCGCTTTCAGATCGGTCCGCTGGAATGGCTGTGGAGGACAATCACTTATTTTTCCTTCTCCCCTATCCGTAAAAACAGGCTTGGGAGTGAGCGGTAAAGTGACATTGACATAGGCGCCGCCTTGCGGACGATTTCCTGCGGCTACCGTTCCGCCATGTTTTTCCGCCAATGTTTTGACAATATACAATCCAAGGCCGGCATGTCCTTTTGTGGTGGAACGGGAGCGGTCGCCTTGGTAAAACTTCTCGAACATGTGGACTAGATCGGCTTTGGTAAAGCCCGGTCCGGAATCAGCCGTCTCCAGGACGGCTTTCTCCGGTCCGATTTTTATATCCCAGATAATCTGGCCGCCCTCCGGGGTAAACCGGATGCTGTTTGCTGTCAGATTGTCTGTTATTTGCTCTAGGCGATGGATGTCCGCATTGATCCTGCCGTTATGTCCATCGGCTATATTAATGTGAGGGCGGAAGGCAATATGCTTTGCTGCACAGTTTAGCCGGTATTCTTCGGCTTTTTCCCGGCAGAAGGCAGCGAAATCATGCGTTGAAACCTGCAAAGTAAAGCCAGGCTGGTCAATTTCCGAGACAAGGTGCATGTCATCCAGCAATCGGACGGCACGGTCTGTATTTTTTCTGATCGTTTGTAAATATTTATCCAAGCGTTCAGGCTGTTTGTCTTTCGCATCCAGTAAATTATCCACGTGTCCTTGGATAATGGTCAACGGTGTCCGCAAATCGTGGGCGACAGCTGCCGCCATATCGCGCCGCTCCTGATCCATCTGCCATTGCGCTGTCAGCGATGCCTGGAGAGCTCCCCTCATTTCCTCAAATGCGCTGGTTAATTGCGCCAGTTCTTTCGAGCCCCCTGCTTCAGAAAAAGCGAAGTCAAGGTCGTTCTTTTGAATTCGGCCAGCTCCGTTGATTAGCCTTGCTATCGGCGGTTCGAGGCGCTTGCCGATTTTTCGGGCAAACACCATAGTGAACAAAAGAATAAACAAGAACGGGGCGGACATATTTCCAATAATAAACAACACCACAACGGCTCGCTTCGGCTGGTTGCTGGAAACGAGGTTGAGGTAGTACTTGAGGACGAAGACTCCGGTCAGTTCATGCGTACTGTTCATAACTGGAACGTAGCGGACGAAGCGCCCATTCTCCTCTCCGGAAGTGTTGAGCTTGCGAATAATATCTTCCAACGGCTCCGCCGGCTGGCTGCCGTAAATGAATTGTCCTGAAAGATCATACACTTGGTAGTCAAGTCCTTCGAGGGGGATGATCTGTTCCAGTTCATCTCTGAACTCGGGAGAAAGCAGTTCATCGCCGTGCTGGTCAACAAACGGGACAATATCGTTTATTTTTTTTTCATAATAATTGGCTGGTCGAAGAAAGGAGTCATCACTGAGAAGATAGAGGCTGCCTGCCCAGACGATTGCTGTACATATGATGCTCAACAGCAATGTAGCTGTCAACGCCAGGATGAATTGGCTGCGAAAGGACAATTTGTTCATAACCGTCCGCCGTCCCATTTGTAGCCGACTCCCCATACGGTGGCGATATATGTTTTGTCCGGTGTGAGTTCACCGAGCTTTGTTCTGATTTTTTTGATGTGCTCCGTTACCGTAGCAGAGTCACCTTCCGCGTCAAAGCCCCATACCTTTTCATAAATTTGCTCCCGGGTAAATACTTGATTGGGGTGAATCAGCAAAAATTGAACAATTTCAAATTCGCGGACGGTCAACGGCACCAAGTGCTCCCGAATATACAGCTGATAGCTTCCGGCATCGAGGGTAAGCTCTCCGTAATGAATCAGAGGACGGATTTTGCCCGTGCTGTTTCTTTGCTCGCGGCGTAAATGGGCGCGGATACGAGCCTTCATCTCCTTGACGCTAAACGGCTTCAGCATATAGTCGTCGCCGCCGACCATCAGGCCTTTAATCCGGTCTTCCTCGCTTTGGCGCGCGCTGAGAAACAAAATCGGGCACGAGACAATTCCGCGGATGGCACGGCACACTTCCCAACCGTCCATTCCGGGCATCATCACATCGAGAATAATTAAATCCGGGTTTCCGCCTAGTAGTTTAAACACTTGATCACCGTGAAAAGCGGTCATCACTTCGTAGCCTTCGTCCGTCAATGCATCCTTTATAAATTGGACAATCTCACATTCATCGTCGACGATAAGTATTTTTTCCTTCATAAGTTGTCCTTTCCCCGCTGATTCAGGCTGCGTCAGGTCTGTTTTCAGAAATCTCCGTCAGCCAAACGGATGCGCCATAACGGCGGTCCGCTGGACTGTCTGGCCGCTTGGCTGACAAAGTAAGAAGTAAGAGCGGGCAGCTTGGGCAGCTTGCTTGGCATTCAGGGGTTGTTCCAAAAGGAATCGACAACCGTTGTCTTTCCTTTTGGAACTTATCGCTAAAAAAAGTATAGCACAGGAAGGACACGGGAAGTCTCTCATCCGCTTGAAATGTTCACAAAATTGTCGGGGACATGGGGCTTAATTTTTTCTTTTATTGACAATGTCGAAGGCGACGGCTGCCAGCAGCACGAGTCCTTTGATGGCCTGCTGCCAATCAATGCTGATGCCAAGGATCGACATCCCGTTGTTCATGACTCCCATAACAAGACCGCCGACGACGGCGCCGATTACCGTTCCGACGCCGCCATAAGCCGACGCCCCGCCGATAAATACCGCAGCGATGGCATCCAGTTCAAACAGATTTCCCGCCCTTGGTGTTGCGGCATTCAAGCGGGCGGCAAAAATGAGTCCGGACAAAGCGGCGAGGACTCCCATATTAATGAAGACACCCAATGTTACCCGCTTCGTTTTAATTCCTGATAGAGACGCTGCCTTCAAGTTGCCGCCGACAGCATAAATATGGCGTCCGACAATGGTTTTTTTCATGACAAACGCATAGATCACAATGATGACAAATAAAATGACTAAAATATTCGGAATTCCCCGATACGTAGATAATACGTAAGTGAAAAAGTTCACCGCCGCGAAAACCGAGAAGAGTTTTAGATAGAAAAGCCAGGTTGGACTTACTTCGAATCGATATTTTAGTTGATTGTTTCTCGTCCTTATTTCAAGGGCAATCAGGACGAGCGAAATAAGCAAACCGATGACGAGGGAAAAAAGATGAATACTTTCTCCGCCGAATAGATCGGGAATAAAGCCGTTATTTATTTTTTGAAACGACTCCGGGTAAGGAGCGATCGACTGCCCCTTTAAAACGACTAACGTTAAACCACGAAACAGCAGCATGCCGGCCAGGGTGACGATAAATGCCGGTATTCCGACGTAAGCGACCCAAAAGCCTTGCCATGCTCCAATGAGGGCGCCGATCACGAGACATATCACCACCGCAAGCCAAGGATTCATTTGCATCTCGATCATCAAAATGGCGGAAACAGCTCCGACAAAAGCGGCAACCGAACCGACGGACAAGTCAATATGCCCGGTGATGATGACGAGTACCATACCGACTGCTAGAATCAAAATATAGCTGTTTTGCAGGATGAGATTCGTGATGTTTAACGGCTTTAACAGCGTTCCGTCGGTAAGGATCTGGAACAAAAGAGCGATTAATATCAATGCGATGACCATGCTGGATTTTCTCATATTATTTTTTAGTAGATTGCCGAGTGAATTCATTTTAACTACCCCCTGCTTTTTGTCATAAACTTCATCAGTGTTTCTTGCGTAGCTTCTGATCTGTCTACTTCTCCGGTAATTTCTCCTTCGCTCATGACGTAAATTCTGTCGCACAAGCCGATTATTTCCGGGAGTTCCGATGAAATAAGCAAAATTCCTTTTCCATGATCGGCCAGCTGATTCATGATTGTGTAAATTTCATATTTTGCTCCAACGTCGATTCCCCTTGTCGGTTCATCTAAGATAAGGAGATCCGGATCGGAAAACATCCACTTGCTTAATACGACTTTTTGCTGGTTCCCACCGCTTAAATTTCCGGTGATTTGGGCAACGCTGGGTGTTTTAATATTCATTTTTTTTCGGTAGTCTTCTGCAACGATAAACTCTTGGTGATCGTTTACGATGCTTTGCCTCGCAACTTTATTTAAGCTTGCCAGAGTAATATTTTGCTTGATGTCATTCATCAAAATTAAGCCATACTCCTTGCGATCCTCGCTGACGTAAGCGATGCCTTCCAGAATTGCTTTGCTGACATCCGGCAGGTCGAGAAGTTTGCCATCCTTTCTAATTTTCCCGGTCGTTTTTTTTCCGTAGGATCTGCCAAAAATACTCATGGCAAGCTCCGTTCTTCCTGAGCCCATTAAGCCTGCAATGCCGACAATCTCCCCTTTGCGAATATGAAGGGTTACGTTTTTTACAATTTGCCGTTCGCTCTGAACCGGATGAAAGGTGCTCCAGTTTTTTATTTCAAAAAAAGTATTGCCGATGTTCGGTTTTCTTCGCGGATAACGATTGGACAGGCTGCGCCCGACCATGCCCTTAATAATTCTGTCTTCTGTTATATCATCCGTAGCCAATGTCTCGATTGTCTGCCCGTCGCGAATGATCGTGACGGCATCAGCTATTTGTTTGATTTCATTCAATTTATGGGAAATAATGATCGCTGTCATTCCCTGTTTTTTCAGTTCCACAAGAAGCTTAAGTAAATTTTCGCTGTCTTTTTCATTAAGAGCTGCTGTCGGCTCATCTAAAATGAGTAACTTGACATTCTTGGCCAGGGCTTTGGCGATTTCAACTAACTGCTGTTTTCCGACACCGATGTCTTTAATCAGCGTTTCAGGTGACTCCTTTAATCCGACTTTACCCAATAATTCTCCGGCTTTTCTGATCGTTTCATTCCAATTAATCATACCGTTCGTGCCTTGCTCATTCCCTAAATAAATATTTTCCGCAATGGTGAGTTCGGGGACCAGAGCTAATTCCTGGTGTATGATAACAATGCCCAGCTCCTCACTTTGTCTGATATTTTTAAATTCACAAACTTGCTGATGAAACAAAATTTCCCCTGTATAGGTACCGTGCGAATAGACACCGCTCAGCACCTTCATTAATGTTGATTTCCCGGCCCCGTTTTCCCCGCAAATGGCATGGATTTCTCCTTCTTTTACTTTTAAATTCACCGCGTCGAGCGCTTTAACTCCGGGAAATTCTTTAGTGATGTTTTTCATTTCCAAAAGGACCATTTCTGCCTTCATTTCATCACACCCTCTGTAATATGGACTCCATTATGAAAGGAGCGTTTTTAAAAAGGGAGCATGAACCCCCGGTACGGCAGGTTCATTACTCCGTGTTTATTCCGCTAGTCTGGCTGCTATTTTAATTGTTCTTCCGTATAATAACCGCTGCCAATGATGACCTCATCTAAATTGTTAATATCTACGGAAACTGGCTCCAGCAAATACGCAGGAATGATTTTTTTCCCGTTATCGTAAGTTTCGGTGTCGTTTACTTCCGCTTCTTCCCCGTTCATTATTGCTGACACCATTTCCACGACTTTCGTGGCAAGCGCCCGTGTATCTTTAAACACGGTCATCGATTGCTCGCCGGCGATGATGGATTTTAATGATTGCAGTTCCGCATCTTGTCCGGTAATGATAGGGAAATCGGTGTAGCCGATATTTTTCAAGGCGGAAATAATACCGATGGCTAATCCGTCATTAGGTGATAGCACGGCATCCACTTCTTCGTCTGTGTAATATGTGCTTAACAGATTATCCATTCTCGCCTGCGAAGCGGAAGCGTTCCAGTTTAACGTTGCCACTTTATCCATCCCCGTCTGTCCGCTTTTAACGACCAGCTTTCCTTCATCAATGTAAGGCTGCAGCACCGACATTGCACCGTCGTAGAAAAAGTAAGCGTTGTTGTCGTCAGGAGAGCCGCCGAATAACTCGATATTAAACGGTCCATCCTGGTTTTCTAAATCAAGGGCTTCGACGAGATATGTTCCTTGCTGAACGCCGACTTGAAAGTTATCGAATGTTGCATAATAGGTGATGTGCTCTGTCCCTCTGATCAGCCGGTCGTATGCAATGACCGGAATATCGGAATCGGCGGCCATTTGAAGAACATTTGTTAACGCTTCGCCGTCAATCGAAGCAATGACAAGTACATCCACCCCTTTTGTAATCATGTTTTCGATTTGAGAGATTTGTGTTTCGACAACATCTTCGGCGTATTGTAAGTCGACTTGATAATCAAGTGCTTCCAGTTCTTTTACCATGTTGTTACCGTCATGAACCCATCTTTCCAGCGACTTGGAAGGCATCGACACACCGACAAAGCCTGCTTCACCGCTGCTGCTGGTGGCTTCGTCGCTTTCCCCGCATGCCGTCATCAACGCAATCATCAACAAGAAAATAGCTGCTATACTTGCTTTCTTCATCATTGTTCCCCCTTGTTATAAGTTATTGAATCCGCTTTCAATGTTTATGATATTTTATCGCGCCTTTGAAAAACATCTGAAAGTATAGCAGATAAATATCTCTTCCTTGATTTATTTGCCGGTGGCCCGTCGCGATTGGGGAGCATCGCTGCCTTCTAGTACAATTTAGTAAAAGTAGCATTTTTTTATCCGCTGCTGGCATAAACTTCTTGCCGCTGAGATACTCTCTTAAAAAATAAATAGGTGGTGTCTCAAAAGGGTGTTTTTCCCTTTTGAGACACCACCGAAGCGATGCGCCACACTTCACCGAGAAGCTGCGAGCTGTCTCATTGTGTCATCGCGCGCGATGGCACTTGGATATTCGTCGAAGCTATGCTTGCAGAGGAAGAGACAAGGAGCGAAGCCGCTGCATCTTTTCAAAAGCCCGATAGGAGTGGTTTTTTCCTATCGAGCGTGCAGCGACGAGCAAAGCTACGATGCCTTTCCCATCGAGTTGTCTCGACGGATAGTCATCGAAGCTATGCTTGCAGAGGAAGAGACAAGCACGGCGCCATTGCCCTGATATTTTTTTATCGTGTTTGTTCAAAAAGATCGGTTTTTATCTTTTTGAACAAGCACGAAGCAATGGGTGGAGCCGCTGCATTCTTTTCAGGCCGACTGTGAGTGGTTTTCTTGGAGTCAGGATGACGACATTTCGCCGTTGCTCACAGGACGTGAGCTGTAATTAGGCGGAATTGGGGCCCATCGTGCGGAGCCATTGCCTTTTTGAACAGACTCTTATCGTTTTGGCTTTTGACACAGCCCCGCGATGCCGGCGGTGAAGCTGTTCCGCGAACGGATGCATTTCATGAATGACGAAACTCGCTGGGGGAAAAGCCGGTATATTTTTTGAAAACACGGCTGAAGTAATTAGGGTCTTTGTAGCCGACCTCAAAGCAGATTTCTTTGACGCTTTTTTCGTTTGTGCGGATCAATTCCTTTGCTTTTTCCACTCGTAATTCCGTTAAATAGTCAATGAAGGAACTGCCGGCGCGGGATTTAAACACTTTGCTGAAATATTGCGGACTCAATTGGACTACATCTGCCACTTCTTCCAGCGTCAGTGTTTTATTATAATGATCGGCGAGATAGTTTTTGGCGATTAAGACGACATCTCTGTTCTGAGCGTAATACATTTTATGAATGTGGCGGGAAATGCGAATGAGTTCGTCCTGTATGTGTTTCATCGTATTCGTTTCTGCAAATTTTCGGTTTATGGACATGGAAATACCGCAGTCAATGATCTGGCGGCTGAGCAGGATGAAAAATTCAGATAATTTCTCTTCCACAGCTTCCCCGTGTGCTTCGCAATAAGCAACGAGGGCTTGTAAATAGTTGGTGAATTGTGGAGAGACGCCGTCAACGAGGCCGGCTGTCACCGTTTCCAGCAGCTTTTTTTCAAGCTGGTACGGGTAGTTAACTTGGTTCATTTCCGTTTTTTCTTTTAAATGCTGGTTGTAATGCCGGCACTGGTTTGGCTGTTTTAAGGAAGAAAGCGCGAATAATGCCTCATGATAGGAATGAACGAACTGGTCAATCTCCTGATAGATTTGGCCGATGCCAAGAGAAAGCTGGTAATCGGGATACAATTTTCTTACCTTGGAGATGATTTGGTTACCGCACGTCATCATGCGCTCCTTGACATTTTTATTATGATTGTCATTTTTAGCGGGTAATTGAATTAGAACCGGAAATTGACCCATGCTTTCTTCGCCGACGTAATGGTTTGGATAATAGTGGAGCAGCTCTGATTGAACGGCGGAAATAAAGCGCTTTCTTTTTTGCTGGTCATCGGCGGGTTCCGGCTGTATGCTTTGGAACGCAAACACCATCACAAAGCTTTCCTTTTGAAAATTTTCTTCCAACTCCAGCTCGATAACATTGTCATCCATGGAGTCGTCCACCAGCATCGAGGTGATAACCTTGGATTGCACGATGGATAATGCGCGCCGGTAATTGTCACGCAAGATGATTTCTTCTGCACGTTTCTCGCGGTCGAGTTCGATTTCATGCAGTGCCGTTGTCAGCGGTTCAATTATTTCTTCTGTTGTACTTGGCTTTAAGATGTAGTCTTTTATCCCGATTTTCATCACTTGCCGCGCATATTCAAATGTATCAAAAGCGGTTACCATAAAAATGTGGACGAAACGATTCATTTTTTTGATTTCTTTCGCTGCTTCCACGCCGTCGATACCCGGCATTTTAATGTCCATGAAAACAATGTCGGGTCGGAATTCCTCCGCTTTAAAAATCGCGCTTCTGCCATTGTCCGCTTCTTCAATGACGATTGGCAATGAAGTGTCACTAATTATTTTCCGTAGACCCTTCCTTTCCATTGGTTCATCGTCGACGATCAATACTTTAAACATAGGATCCCTCCTCTTCTGAATGTTTAGGTAACATCAATTGAATCATCGTTCCTTTCCCAGCTTCCGAATCGATGGTGACGCGGTGTTGAAAATGATAAAATAATTCCAGTCTTTTAAGTACATTGGTAAGGCCCAGCCCAGTTGAATGGCCGCTTGCGTTTGCAGTTATGTTCGGACTGGTATGATACGATTTATTTAAAATCCTCTGTTTCGTCTGGAAATCCATGCCAATTCCGTTGTCGCGGATGTTGAGCACGATGAACTGATCTTCAGTGTAGCCTTCGATTTCGATAAGTCCTTGTTGCTCGTACGGTTCAATTCCGTGAATGAATGCGTTTTCAACCAACGGCTGTAGAGTGAGAACAGGTATTTTCAAGGAAAGGCATTCTTTGGAAATGTTAACGACAAATCTCACGCGGCTTTCGAATCTTGTTTTTTGGATGTAGAAGTAATCCTGGACAACATTGATTTCGTCTGACAGCGTGACAGGCTTATCCATAGAGCCGAGGTTGTAGCGAAGCATTTTGGATAAGGAATTAATTAACTTGTATATCTTTTCGGACCCATCGATCAAAGCACACTTGGAAATGGTGTTCAGGGTATTGAATAAAAAATGTGGATTAATCTGACTTTGCAGACTCTTCAGCTCCATTTCCTTCAACAGCTTCTCTTGCTCCGACTTTTCCTTTAACTGCCGCACATTGTTGGCGAGATCAATGCGCATTTTATTAAATGTTTGCGCTAAAAAACCGATCTCATCATTGGATTCAGGGAGCTTCGGTCCGTCCAGCTCTCCAGCCGATACTTGGCGGGCAGTCTCCGTAAGCTGATAGATCGGCGCAGTGATACTGTTGCTGAACAAATACGTGATGAACAGGCCGGAAACCAGTGCTGTGGCAGTCATGGAAATAAGCGTCAGCTGCATATAATCGTTACGTTCATTTATTGCATCGTAATACGTTTGAAACATGGAAAGGTCGTCATTCAAAAGCGACAATGTCTGATCCTGTATAAATCCGATGAGCATAAACGCTTCCTTTTGTCTGGAAGAATAAACCTCGAGATCATCCGCTAAAAACGCGGCTATTGCCGTATCGCTTTCCTCCAGTAAACTATCAATCATCGATAAGTAGTTTTTTGTACTGGTGTAATTATGCTCGTTCTGGAATTTTTCTTTTAGCAAATCCTTTGCTTCAACGAGCGCCTGCCGGCTGTTCCGGTATTGTTCATAATCGGTTGCAAGCTGCTTGTTCAGAAACACATCCATCGCTTCATACGTCTTCGTCGATTTTTGCGAGACATCGTTTAACAAAAAAAAGCGTTCCTGAATGTGGTTATATTGATGAACGGTTTGGTTATAGTTGAAATTGCTGAATAAAGACAGGCTGATCAAAATGAAGAAAAAGACGATGAAATAGAGCGTAAATTTCTTTCTGATCGGCATGGTTAATCGCTTGCTGGACTTCATTTCTCCACATCCTCTTTCTTGATAATGGCAGCAGGAGTATAAAAATCTTTCATAATATCGTTTCCCTGTATCAACGCGATTAACGAGTGAACGCCTGTATACCCCATCTCGTACGGCTCTTGCTTCATAATCGCGTGAATTTCTCCAGCTTTTAACAGTGCCACTGTTTCTTCTAAATCGTCAAAAGCATACACTCGAATCTGTCTGGCAGCATTCATTTTTTTGATTCCTTCAGAGATTCCAAGACTGTCAAGCGCGCTTGTCCCGAAAAAGATAGAAATATCAGGGTGATTCTTTAACATTTGATATGTTTTTTCCGCTCCCTGTATTTTGCTGAGGTTGGAGCTTTCGATGGAAACCACTTCCATTCTATCGTCCTCGCTGATTGCCTCGAGGAAGCCTTGAATTCTTTTATTTAAGTTATTGGCGAGTATACTGCCGGTAACGATGCCGATTTTTGTTTCCCCCTCCGTCTCTGTTAAAACTGCGCTTCCCAGTTCATAGCCGGCGTGATAGTTGTCTGTTCCCACGTATGGCAAATCATCGTTATCGTCTAAGTCGGAGTCCACCATGATGACAGGGATTTGCTTTACCAGCGCTTTGTTTATCACCGCTTCAAACTCGTTTGACAGTCCCTGAGTCAAGATACCATCCACTTTAGCGGCAATGGCCATTTCGATCAGTTTGATGTGGTCTTCAATATTCGTCTGCTTCGTTCCCCAGTATTCAATCGTTGCTCCCCGTTCCCGCGCAGCATCCTGCGCACCTTCAAACAGCTCAAGCAAGTATTTGCTTTCCGCTTCCTGAACGATCAGCACGAAATGATAGTCCGCTTCCGGCAAGTTTTCACCGGCAGCCGTCGGAGCTTCAATATCCAGTGTTCTGAGAAAAAAATGAAAGGTGAACATCAAGGAAAGGCAAATGCCGAGAATAAAAACAGTCAGGATAACATAGTTTTGTTTCATCGTTTTTCCCGCCTTTTTAATGGTGAGTCGCTCATAAAGTACTGTACGCTTGTGGGTTGTCTCAATCGTTTATTAATAAATATACGCCCGTCCGATGTTCCGTCCTGCCGCATTTCTTTTGGTAGCAGCCGTTTGGACCAGCGTTAATATGTCAGTGATTAAATCGCTTACAACATTATACTACAGAAAAATTGATTTCAAGTATTTGTTCAAAAGATCGCTTTTTTCTTTTGGAACATGCTATTCAATAAATTGTAAGAAAATGCAAAAAATCTGGTTGTTTTATATGAAGTAAAACTACAAGCGGGTTTCTTCTGCACTTTCAATGGCTGATAACAGGAATGCCGTACGGCTTTATTTGTTGGACGGAAAAATGAGAAAAATGAATAGAGACTGTAGCTTATTGAAGGGAATGCCTGCTATACTAAATGGGTGATACGGGGGACGGTAAAAGGATAGCTCTTAAAAAGCATGGCGGAGCGTGTATGAAATCAATATCGCAGTGATTTCACCTGCTGTTCTTTGTTGTTTTTGCTTCCTGTACCGATCACGACGCCCGGATAAAGCAGCCCCTGGTTCAAAGTATCAAAAAAAGTCAGGTGAGAAGATGGAAAGATTTGGAGTTCCCATAGATATTGTTTTGTTGTTTGTGCCGCTATTCTTTTTTGTAAATATTCTTCTTGCTGCGGTGATTATATTTATTGAACGAAAAGATGCCAGTACCACATGGGCTTGGCTGATGATTTTATTTTTTATCCCGTTTCTCGGCTTCATCATCTATCTTTTTCTCGGCCAGAACTTGTCCCGGCGCAGGCTGTTCCACTGGGATGACATAAGAAAAATCGGTATTGAGGATGCCATCGCCGTCCAGATGAAGCAAGTAAAGGACCCGGCATTTTCGTTTTCTGACCCCGCGATAGAGCATTACCGCGACTTGATTTACATGCATTTAGTCAACAATGATTCCCTGCTCACGATGAATAACGAGGTGGATATTTATGTGGACGGGGCAGAGAAATTTAATGCATTGCTGAAAGATATTCGGGAAGCGAAGGAATTCATTCATCTGCAGTATTATATATTCAGAAATGATAATTTAGGGAAAAAGCTGATTCAGGCGTTGGTTGAAAAAGCAAAGGAAGGAGTCAAAGTACGTATCCTGTATGATGAATTAGGCTCCCGGAGGTTAAGGCGGAAGAATTTTTCGGAACTGGTGGCAAACGGCGGGGAAGTCGGCGTGTTTTTTCCGTCTAAGCTCGCGCTTATCAACCTGCGCTTAAATTACCGGAATCATCGCAAGCTTGTTAATATTGACGGGCAAATAGGATATATTGGCGGCTTCAATGTCGGTGATGAATATTTGGGACTGAATGACAAATTCGGTTATTGGAGAGATACCCATCTGAGAATCCAAGGACCGGCAGTTGATGTGATGCAGACGCGGTTCATCCTCGACTGGAACCAAGCATCAAAGCAGTACCATATTCACTACGAAAAACGTTACTTTCCGAAAAAGCAGCTGTCGGGGAAAGCGGCTGTCCAGATTGTCTCAAGCGGTCCCGACTCTGAATGGGAACAAGTGAAGCAGGGTTACATAAAAATGATTATGGCGGCAAAAGACTCGATTTATATCCAGACGCCGTATTTTATTCCCGATCAAAGCTTGCTTGATGCCCTGCGGATTGCCGCGCTTTCCGGAAAGGACGTCCGGATCATGATTCCCGACAAGCCGGATCATCCGTTTATATACTGGGCAACGCTGTCCCATGTAGGGGAACTGCTGAAAGCAGGCGTCAAGGTCTATATTTACAAAAACGGATTTATTCATGCCAAAATGCTGGTAGTTGACAGGGAAATCAATTCTGTCGGCACGGCGAATATTGATATACGAAGCTTCAAGCTGAACTTTGAAGTTAACGCGTTTATTTATGATGTGGATGTATCGGAGAAGCTGGCGGCCTACTTTGAAAAGGATATGAAGTTCTCTATGAGATTAACGCAGGACATGTATCAAAAGCGCTCAAGGCGAATCAGGTTCAAAGAATCGATTTCCCGGCTTTTGTCCCCGATCTTGTAATCCCATGTGTTTGGTGAACAAGTCCGGGAAAAGCAGCAGCGGGACAGGAAGAACAGCATGATGGTTAATACCGATCGGCTACGGCTGTTGGTTCCGCTGCTTCCTTCAGCAGGATGTTGTGCATCAGGATGAGTATGACCAGGGAAAGAAGCTGAAGAAGGGCAAACAATACGAAGGCAAGCGTTCCTTTAAATTCAATGATACCGCCGCGTTTTAGAAGATAATTGGCAATGACGATGCCGCCGATCAATAGTGCTTTCCACCGCAGGCGAGTTTGCAATGCCACTACGGCTGCAAAAAAAATGGAGTCGGTGTACACATATATCGATGCGAAAGCAACATGCCCTCTCGTTGGATCGGTAAACCAGTCAACATGGAAAAAAACAAGCTTGAAAATCGCGGAGAAGTAAAAATTCAAGGTAGATTCGACGGCGAAATTGATAAAAAAGAGTGTCAAAAAACGCAGCAGAAGCCGATTCATCCGGAAGCAGATTATGGGCCAGATTTGTTTTACCAGCGGGAACAGCATTGCCATGCCAATGCTTGTATAGATTGTTTTCCACCAAAAATGCTGATAGATTCCCAAATATACAAACAATTCTTCGACCCCTATGAAACATCCAATAATCAGAGTGATCCACCAAAAGCTGAGATTGTATACTGTAATGAAGACAGCCGTCAGCGGAATGATGAAGCCATTGGATACAGATGCACCGAGGACACTGTCAAAATATTCGTTTTTGAAAACTCCCGGATGATATTTATAGCTTTTGAAAATAACGAATATCCAAAATTCAATACTATAAATAAGACTGGCTGTACACAAAAAGAACGGAATAACCTTTTTATTTTTTGCTTTTCTCCAAATGAACACAAACAGTACACCGGCGATACAAACTAGACCGAGATATGGAAGGTAGTTTGGCATATCATCAGCAGCTCCCGCATGTAATAATTACATTATTCCCAGTTACTGCGATTATTATTGTATTCCGTCTCTGTTCTCTGGATTGGTTGGAAATGTGCTGCTTCTGCTATATACCCATACTAATAAAAGGCATTTGAAGCTGTTTTACAAAGAGGTGCTGCGAAAGGATCGCTCCTAGCGTTTTTAGTGCAGGGCGCAGCTTTTTGCTTCGCCGTTAAAATCAACATTTTTTAGAAAAAAGCCTGCCCCCTGTATAAATCACGTTGCGCGATCAGCGAAACTGCCTTGTTGCAGAGCTCCCCAGCCGGAATAAAAGCGGGATGGAGATTAACAGCAGCAAGCCTATCACTGCTGTTGAAGCGATGAATTCTGCTGCCGTCAGTTCGTCACGGCGGAAAAATTGATAGATAATCAAGCTGTTGACGGGGATGTTCAGCAGCGCTCCGGTAAGCACGCCCGGCGCATATTTCTTGAAGGCGATCGTTGCCGCAAGGTGTGGAAAAACGGCGTTTACAATCATGGAGCCAATGAACCCGACGAGAAGATATTTTGCGATGACGGAGCTTGGCTGAACAAAATAAAATAATGCAGAAAGGTAAGCCAGCGAAGTGATGACAATCACGGCAAAATAAAACGAATCAGGGCTTACAGGCTTTTGAAACTTTCCAGCTGTTCTGGACCACGCAGGCAGCCACAAGGCCTCTTCCAGGTTGTGCAGCGTTATGGAAAATAAAAATAAGATGACGAATGGTTCCAAGGCAAATCTGCTCCTTTGTAAAAATGTTTTTTGTACAGCAGTTGAAGCTGATCTTTTCAACATTATTATAATCGATTAAAATGAACTTTCAGAGCGAACTAATTCAGGTTTTGTATAATCCTGGATAATAAAAAGGGGAAATACCGATTTCGCATGAGGGACGATCAGCAATCGGTTACTAGAATAGGGATAGACTTGCAGGTGTCCATCAGTTGTTTAATAAGGAAAAATCAGCTGCTAAATAACGGTGTTCGTAAAAAGTATAGGAGTGATTAGCATGCTTACCTTTTTTCAATATAATTGGCAAGTACGGGATGAATGGCTTCAATGGTGCAGGCAACTATCGAGGGAGGAACTGGTAAAAGAACGCGCCGGCGGGGTCAAGAGCTTTCTTTATACCTTTTTTCATATCATTGATGTGGAATACAGCTGGATACGCGGAATTCAGGAGAAAGAAGATATTGCCCTGGAATTTACAGATGATGTTACAATTGAACAGCTTCAAGCACTTTCGGACGAAGCTCGCCTGGAAATGGAAGCTTTTTTACGAACAAGCGGCAATAATACGGCAGATGCTCCTGTCAAGGTTGCCTGGGATGAAGCATCGTATACGAAAAATGAGATATTGCACCATGTTATCGCTCACGAAATCCACCATATTGGTCAGCTTTCGGTGTGGGCAAGAGAATTAAACCTCAAACCGGTATCAGCGAATGTGATCGGCAGGAAGTTATATTAACAGTGTTTGTTCAAAAAGGAGGACATCACAGCGGCAAGAAGATTGAGACGCGGCAGGAGCGAGCAGCGCAGTGACAACGCAACGATGAGGTGCGCAGGCGCTGTTTCCCGGACTTTTTGAACATCCTCTAACAGTGCTTGTCCCAAATGATCGGTTCTAATCTTTTAAATATCCATGAAATGGGGATTTGACATGAAAGTACACATTCAGGAAGTCATCAAGACAATCGAAACAGATTATGAGATTAAAGTGTTGTACGCCTGTGAATCAGGCAGCCGTGCGTGGGGATTTCCTTCCAAAGACAGTGATTACGATGTCAGATTTATTTATGTACATAAGAAAAACTGGTATTTATCCATCGATCATCAACGGGATGTGATCGAAATTCCCGCCCGGGACAGGATTTCGATGCCGATAGATAAATTGTTGGATGTCAGCGGCTGGGAGCTGACAAAAGCTTTGCGGTTATTCAGGAAATCCAATCCGCCATTGCTGGAATGGCTGCGATCCAGCATTGTGTATCATGAAGCGTATTCGACGGCTGAAAAAATGCGGGTCCTGGAGCAGCGCATTTTTACACCGGTGTCCTGCCTGCATCACTATCTAAGTATGGCGAAGGGGAATTTCCGCGATTGTCTTCAAGGGGAAACCGTGAAAATAAAAAAATATTTTTATGTATTGCGACCTGTCCTGGCGGCGAAGTGGATCGAAACATATCAAACGGTTCCGCCGATTGAATTCACCGCACTGGTGGCAGACATGCTGCCGTCTGGAGAGCTGCGGCCTGCTGTCGACGATCTCTTAAAACGGAAAATGGCCGGGGAGGAACTGAACCTGGAACCGCGAATCGATGTGATCAATCAATTTTTGGACGAGGAGATCGAGCGTCTTGAAACATATGTCAAGGGATTGAACATCAGGGTTCCTGATCCTACCGCCCAGCTTGATCAGCTTTTCCGGGAAACGCTGGAAGAAGCGTGGAGGGAGGCACCGACGAAGTGATAGACTAATTATTTTTCAACAAAAAACCTTTTACACGCTGTCGAAAAAGCTTGTAAAAGGTTTTTATTTTTTTTCACGAATCAGGCTGCAAAAAAATGCTATTGATGGAAAAAGTGGAGCACAGTATGGTGAATACAGTAGCGACGTTTTTTATGCCCTTATTGCTGACCGCCGCTCGTTTTTTCGAATCACAAAACAGGGAAGGAATGTTGCCGCATGTTTATGAACATGAGAAAAGCGATCGTCCTCCGGTCGGCGGGATAAGAGTACAAACTGACGGAATAAAGCGATAAAACGACGGGAATAATCCCAATTTTGACGGAATGACTGATAAAAACGCTTTGCATCAACACGTGAAGAGCTGTTCAGTCAAATTTTAAATGGATCCAAAAGCCGCATCGTTTGTGAAAACAGCTAAAAAAATGCTCAGCTGTAAGCGTCGAATGAGCCGACGGGTTATCTGGTGGGGTGGCCCGGGCGGAACAAAAACAGAGAGGGGGCAATCTCATTGAAATTACGATGGTTGAAAGCGGAACCAAAAATCGCTGTCGGTGTTACCTGGGGCGTTCCATGGAAGAAAGGTGTCTTAAACCGCCATGTCTCGATCGCCTTGAGAACGCGGCAAAATAACAAGCCAAGTGTCCAAACATGGCCGCTGGCGTACTGGCCGGACGGCAGCGTGAAATGGACGGGACATGCTTCCGTCTTTGCCGGTGATCCAGCGAATGAATACGTGCTGACGATGGAGGAATCATCACCGGGAGACGAAGGGATTCAAATCCGCGAGACAGAGGAAAACATTGAAGTGGATACCGGCTGTCTGCAATGTACGGTTAGCAAAAGCGGTGAAACATTCCTCACGAGCCTTGCGCTTCACGGCAAATTGGTGGGTGGAGACGGGAAGCTAGTTCTTTTACACGAAAGCTGTCACGAACAGGAAAACGAAGCAACGATTCGGCGGCAAAGCTGCTACGGCAGAATAGAGCAAGTGGAGGTGGAGCAAGCCGGGCCAGTGAGAGCGGTCATTAAAATAGCAGGAAAGCATTGCATTTCCGACAAAACAGAAACATTTCCGTTTCTCCTCCGGCTGTATTTTTATCAGCATGTGGATACGATAAAATTCGTTCATACGTTTATTTATAACGGAAACGAGCAAACCGGCTTTATTCGCGGGCTGGGAATAATTTTTTCCACCGACCTGCAGGGAGAAGCATGGAATCGCAATCTCCGTTTTGCCGGCGATGAAGGTTTTTTTTCGGAACCGGGACAGCTGTTGAGAACGCGAAAATTCAAGGACGGGGACGGGCTGTATGAACACCAGATTGCAGGCAAACCGGTGTCGATAGACAATGAAATACTGCTTGAACACGTCAGAGACAATGCCAGATGGAATGATTTCAAGCTCGTCCAGGACTCAGCCAGTCACTATAAAATTGTAAAAAGAACAGAGACCGGCTGTTCGTGGGTGACTTCCACACACGGGGCAAGATCCAACGGCACGGTGTATGTCGGCGGGGAAACAGGTGGGATCGCCGCCGGGATAAAAAACTTTTGGCAAAAGCATCCAACCGCGTTGCAGGTGGAGCAGCTTACGAAGGAAAAAACGTTTGTGACACTTTGGCTTTGGTCCCCGGATGGCGAGCCGATGGATTTCCGGCATTACAGTAAGACAACACATGTGCTGAGTGCGTACGAAGGCTTTGACGAAAGGAGGGCGGAGCCGCAAGGAATTGCCAATACGAGTGAAGCTTACATGAAATGCTTTGCGGAGCCGCCGGATCATGAGCAATTGAAGATGGTGACAGCGGAATGGCAGCAGCCGTCGTTATTAGTTTGTGAACCGGAATATTATTATGAAAGTCAGGCAGCGGGCATATGGAGTTTGCCGGATGACTCGAATCCGCTGCAGGCAGCCCTGGAAAACGAACTGGTGGCGGCATTTCAATTTTACAAGCAGGAAGTGGAGCAACGAAGCTGGTATGGCTTTTGGAATTATGGCGATGTCATGCACAGCTATGATCCTGTCAGACATGAATGGTGCTATGATCTCGGAGGATTCGCCTGGCAGAATACGGAGCTTGTTCCGAACATCTGGCTGTGGTATAGCTTCCTGAGGACGGGAAATGCGGAGATATTCAGAATGGCCGAGGCAATGACCCGGCATACGAGCGAGGTGGACTGCTATCACACCGGCAAATATGCGCCGCTTGGCTCCCGGCATAATGTCGTTCATTGGGGCTGCGGCTGCAAAGAGGCGCGCATCAGTATGGCTGGCCTGCATAAGTATTATTACTTCCTGACAGCGGATGAAAGAACGGGGGAACTGCTGTCGGATGTGAAGGATGCTGACCAGGCCGTTGCTCATCTCGATCCGTTGCGGGCTTATTATGCAAAAGGAACTTACCCGACGCATGCGAGAACCGGCCCGGACTGGGCGGCTTTTTGTTCCAATTGGCTGACGGAATGGGAAAGAACAGAAAATCCGAAATATCAAGAGAAAATACGGACGGGCATAAACTGCTTAAAAGCATTGCCGCTTCGCTTATTATCTGGACCGACCTTTGAATATGATCCGGCGACGGCGAAACTGCATCATATTGGGGATGGAACCGGGTCCTATCATATGGTGATCGCCTTCGGAGCCCCGCAAGTATGGTGGGACATCGCCAGGCTGCTTGAAGATGAGTCGTGGGAAGAAATGATGGCCGACTTCGGCGAAGTTTACTTGCTGTCAGAAGAAGAAAAGCAAAAAAAAACGGGCGGCCGCTTAAAGGAAACCGACTTTCACTGGCCGATGTTTGCGGTGGGAATCGGAGCATACGCCGCTGCTTATAAAAACGACAGGTGGCTGGCGGAAAAAGCGTGGGCACTGCTGTTGGATAAAAACTGGAGCCATACTCCATTGCCATTGACGGCAAGGGAAATTGTCACCTGGAGAAAGTTCAAGGAAATCCCTTGGGCTTCCACAAACGGGATATCACAATGGTGCCTTAACACCATTATGGCGCTGGAGTTTTTGAAGGAGGATTTACCGGAAGTTGCCGATTTTCCAATCATGGGAAACAAAGAGTGATGCTTCATTTTCTCGTAAATAATTATAAAAATGTCGCCGCAGTAAGAAGGTAAACATCATAAATGAAAGGGAGGGAGCGGATAATGGCGGACAAAGCAATCACAACGGCAGCCGGTGCGAAAATCATTCCAAATGTCATGACGAAAAAACAGCGGATAAAACGGGATAAATGGCTTTATCTGTTGCTTATACCCGGACTAATTTATTTTATCGTTTTCAAATACATTCCAATGTGGGGGATTGTTATTGCCTTTCAGGACTACTCGCCGTTTTTGGGAGTTTTCGAAAGCAGCTGGGTTGGATTCGATCATTTCAAATTCTTTTTTACAAACCCGGATTTTATCAGGCTTTTTCGCAATACTTTTTTGCTCGCGCTTTATGATTTGATTTTCTTTTTCCCGGCGCCGATTATTATTTCGCTGCTGTTAAATGAGCTGAGAATATCGTGGTATAAAAGAACCGTGCAAACGTTTATCTACGTCCCGCATTTTATGTCCTGGGTCATTATCGCCAGCATGAGCTACGTGTTTTTGACGACAAGCGGCGGTATTGTCAATGAGCTGCTGGAGCAATTCGTCGGGCGGAAGTTCAACTTTCTCTCAAGTCCGGAATGGTTCCGACCGATGATTATCGGTCAAATAATCTGGAAGGAAGTGGGTTGGGGAACGGTTATTTTCCTCGCGGCGCTTGCGGGAGTGAGCCAGGAGCAGTATGAAGCAGCGATCGTCGACGGCGCGGGCAGACTGAGACGAATGTGGCATGTTACGTTACCGGCATTAAGACCGACGATCATCATCTTGCTGATTTTGCGTTTGGGAAATTTTCTCGATACCGGCTTCCAGCAAATTTATTTGATGTCAAATGCGCTGAACCGCAGCGTTGCTGATGTCTTTGATACGTATGTCTATTTTATCGGTATTACCCAGGGGGCGTTCAGCTACAGCGCCGCCGTCGGCCTGTTTAAATCGGTTGTGGGCATCGTTCTCATCCTTGGTGCAAACCACTTCGCCAAAAAAATGGGGCAGGAAGGTCTGTTTTAATGGTTGTTCAAGAAAGAGGAGGTTGGAAGGATGCATAAAATGCACAATACCCCGTTAGGCAGAGTGTTTGATGTGTTTAATGTTATTTTATTGGGGCTCATCGGCGTTGCCACAGTGGTTCCGTTTCTTCATATCATCGCCGGATCTTTTGCCACTGACGCGGAGCTTTCAAGAAGGTCGTTTTTCCTGTTCCCTGAAGAACCGACGCTTGGCGCTTTCCGCTATATTTTTTCAACGGATGCGGTTGTTAATAGTTTGTTTACTTCTGTTTTTGTCACCACCGTCGGCACGGCGGTAAGCATGATATTGACCTTGACAATGGCATATCCGCTTTCAAGAAAAAATATGGTCGGCAGAAATGTCGTGATGAATTTAGTGTTGTTTTCGATGCTGTTCAGCGGGGGAATGATTCCGACGTTTATTCTCGTCAGAAGTCTCGGGTTAATGGATTCTTACTGGGCGTTAATTTTGCCAATGGCGATTAATCCGTTCAATTTGATCATTGTGAAAAACTTTTTCCAACAGCTTCCGGTGGAATTGGAGGAGGCGTCGAAAATTGACGGCTGTTCCGAAATTGGCACGTTCTGGCGGATTATGCTCCCCCTCTCCATGCCTGTCATTGCAACGTTTACGCTGTTTTACTCGGTATTTTATTGGAACGACTTTTTCCAGGCGCTTCTGTACATCAATGATAATACGAAATGGCCGATTCAGTTGCTGCTTCAGCAGCTCGTAACCGTCCCCGACATGAATATCGGGGAATTGGATGAATCGTTTTATGAGCAGCCGCGGGAGTCGATCAAGCTGGCCGTCATTGTGGTGGCAACGGTACCGATTTTGTTTTTGTACCCGTTTCTGCAAAAGCATTTTGCCAAAGGGGTACTCATTGGTTCTGTGAAAGGTTAAAAAGTGAGGTGATATGCAAAAAAGTGTTATTGCCTGCTAAAACAATCAATTTTATAATTCGAACTGTAATCGCTTACAATGCAACCTTAGCCGCTGAGGAAAGTCATTTGTTTTCTGAAACAACACGATTGAGGAAAGAGAAAAAGCCGCGTCTGACATGGGGAGTAGCATTGAGAACTCATAAGGTTGTCTTTTGATTTTGAACACAAACGAAAAAGGGAGGTATCTTGATGAAAAGATTAACAAACTATTGGAATGGAAGCTGGTTGCTCAGTATCATTTTGTTTGTCGGTATTTTAGCAGGTTGCAGTGACGAAACAACAGGCGGTAATTCCGATAATGGCGCTGGGGAGAATAGTTCCGGCGCAGAGGAGCCTTTTGAAATTGAAATCTTTGCCACCACATTTTCCACCAATCCCCCGGGAAATGACAGCCCGGTTGTCCAGGCGCTGGAGGAATACACAAATACAAAACTGACTTTTAACTGGGCGCCGAACAGCAATATCGACGACAAGTTTAATATTACCTTGGCATCAGGAGATTTGCCGCATATCCTGTACGTTCCAAGTAAAACGCCGAGCTTTATCAGCGCGGCGAGAGACGGGGCTTTCTGGGAGCTGGAACCGTATCTGGCTGACTATGAAAACTTAAGTCAGGCAAATGAGATGATTTTAGACAATACGAGAATCGACGGGAAAATTTACGGCATCTATCGTCAGCGTTCCCTTGGCCGCAACGGCATTGTGTATCGCCAGGACTGGCTAGACAATTTAGGGATGGACGTTCCGGAGACCATTGACGACTTCTATGAGATGTTATGGGCGTTTACGTACGAGGACCCGAACGGCACCGGTGTCGATGATACTTACGGAACAGTGATCTCCAAATACGAAGGGCCATGGAATATCATGCAGACATGGTTTGGCGTTCCGAACAAGTGGGGGGAGATAGACGGTGAGCTTGTTCCCGATTTCAAAACAGCTGAATATCGGGAAGCACTCAAGTTTTTTAAGAAAATATATGATGAAGGACTGGTAAACGAGGATTTTGCCGTCATGGATACAACGGAATGGACGAAGCCGCTGGAAAACGGTGAAGTAGGAGTATTTGTCGATGTACTGGATGCGGGGGAAAGAGCCCGTGCCAAAATCGAAGAGCAGTATCCAGATAACCCAGATCCGATCAGGCTATTAGGATCAGTGGAAGGGCCGTACGGTCACCGCGCATTGCCGACATCCGGTTACTCTGGAATGCTCGCGATTCCGAAATCAAAGGTAAAAACAGAGGAAGAATTAAGGAGGGTATTGACGTTTTTAGATCAGTTAAACGATGAAGAAGTACAAATTCTCGCTGGAAACGGAATCGAAGGCAGACATTATGAGATTGTAGACGGCGAATACCACAGCTTCACGGCGGATAATGAAGGTCTGCTGGCAGAATATGAATCATTGAATCAAATAATGATGTTTATTCCGGTAGACAAAGTGTTGGCGGCGACACCAAATGAACTGAAGCAACTGGAAGCGCAAATACTGGAGGACAATATTGAGATTGTTGTGCCGAATCCAGCTGAAGCGTTAATTTCTGAAGTTTATTCCAAGCAAGGGCAGCAGCTTGACACCATCATCTCCGATGCGCGGATTCAGTATATTGTCGGACAAATTGATGAAACTGGCTTAGATGAAGCAATAGAACTGTGGGAGAAAAGCGGGGGCAATGAATTGGTGGCGGAAATGAACGAGCTCTACAAGGAAGCGCAAGCCAACAGAAATTAAAGAAAAAAGGTGCCGGGCCGTCTGAGTTCAGCAACATTCCGTCCATTACCGGAAACGCGGGGGTGTGACTGACAGAGCATGACAGTCGCAAAGCAGCAGCGTCATTTTCAAACGTTGTTATTAATACAACGCGATTCGTGAATCACAAGCCGGGTAGAAATCTGCCTGGCTTTCCCGCCCGGGGGAGCGATGGCTGCACGGATCAAGGAGAAAGGGGGCAGTCAGGTTGCCGCTGCTTATTCTTGAGCGGCGGTTCAAAAAAACAATGTTTTTTCATTAGATCGCTCAGCGTTTCAAAACACGGATGATCAGTTTTAATATCGGCGATATGGGGGGAAAGCTATTGCTTAAATTTCTCACGCGGTTTCAAAACGAAAGAATCACCGGCTGGAGAAGCAAATATTTCCGGAAAAGCTTTATCCTGATCTTATTAATTGCTTTCATACCCGGGCTGTTAACCGGAATCGGAATTCAATGGTTTGGCGTAGGAGAAGTGGAAGAAGAACTGATGGAGCTCCATGAACGGCAGATCGCTCAGCGTATCAAAAACGTTGACGATCAGTTTGAGTATCTTGAAACGTCGTTGGCGCATTGGGCGTTTGATCCAAAATTCGGATACAGCTTGAATAAGCTCGATTTCGTAAGAGAATTTCAAAAAACAAGAGAAATTACCAATAGCCTTTTAGTCCTGCAAGGCAGCCACCCGTTAATTGATCAAGTGGAGCTGTTTGTCATTTCGGAAGAGCCGGTGCTGTTTACACCGAATTACCGGAAAATAACTGAGATGGCGCAATCCGATTTTTATCAATCCTTGTTGGAGAAAGGTCAAAATATGGGCTGGGAGAGAGTAGCATATGCCTCTGCTGAAACCGACTTCGTGAAATCCGACTCGATCATGCTGACTCACAGTATACCAGGGGGAAACAGGGAGCCGTTTGGAACTATCAATGTCACGCTGGACAGTGCAAAGGTGGCTCAACTATTAAAGACATTAACCCCTTACAACGAAGGCGCCACCTTTTTGTTAAACGAAGAAGGTCAAATGCTGCTTGCTGCTGATACAACGGATGACCACTCGTTTACAAGCTTTTTGAAAGCGCAGGTGTTGCATGAGGAAGAGGAGAGCGGCTCTTTTTCCGCTGAATATGCCGATGAAATGTACTCGGTTTCTTTTGGCAAGATAAGGAGGATTGGCACGGATTGGATATATGTCTCGGCCACCCCGATGTCATCGATTACTTCGCCGATAGTTTTTATTTCGAATTTGATTGTAAATATCAGTATCATCGGGCTGTTAATGGCGCTGTGTATGTCGTGGCTTGCATCCGCGAGCATTTACAGCCCGGTAGGCAAGCTGATGAAAGTGTTTGCCGGGGAAAAAATGGCCGACGGATTTGGGAAAAACAGCGACGAATTTGAAATGATGAGGGAAAGCTGGACGAATTTATCGAATAAAAGCGAGCTGCTGCAGCGCCGTCTGACGGAGCAAGTTCCGGCAATAAAGCAAAGTTTTTTGCTGCAGTTGATAAAAGGGTATTTATATCATTACTCGGAAGAAGATTTGCGCAGCAGAATGGAAAGCTACGGCTGGCAAGTAAGTGATAAAACATTCATCATCCTCGATGTTCAATTAACAGGTTTAAACGATTTAGAAACGTGCTGGAACAAGGATGAAAGCCTGGTTACCTTCACGGCTGTAAATATTATTGAGGAAGTTGCCGGCATTTATTTTCACCAGTATACGATCTTAAATTATCACGATTTGTCTGTTGGCATGTTCATTGTGTTATCCGAAGAAAGCGAAAATGAGGTCATACTAAAACGCTTTGCTGATGAGCTCACCGCAACCATCAATGAAATCATTCATTTAAAAGTAACGGTTACGATCAGTAACCCCGCGAAACATGTAAAACGAGTACCGTATTTGGTGGAGGAAGTGAGTAAAGGGAAGCGGTACCGAAACTTTGAAAACCAGAATCAGTATATTAATCTGAGCCAAGTAACAGGTGAACAGCAGCAATATAAGGTTTTTTACCCGTTTGAAATCGAAAAAGAAATCATTCAGGCTACTAGGAGGGGAGAGGTGAAAGAAGCGGAGCTGTTAACAGGCAGGTTCCTCGATGAATTAGTAATGAACGGAATGACGGAAATAAATATACAAACTGGAATTATTCAGTTATTCAGCAGTATTCAAAAGGAAATCCTTCATTCGGGAATTCATCCGGACGAAATCTTTCATGGGAAAAATATGTATGAGGAGCTGGCGCAATTTCGCGAGCCGCAGCGGATGGCGGAATGGTTGCTGGAAGAAGTGATCAGGCCGTATGTTGAAACGCTGGAAAGCCGTTTGAATTTCGAATTAAAGCAGCTAGTTGAACACGTTATCAGCCATATTCACGAGCATTATATGGAAGATATTTCACTCGAAAGCTGTGCGGATGAAATTGGGATTAATCCATATACATTAAGCAGAGCTTTCAAAAAAATCGCCGGCATTAATTTCATCGATTATCTCACCCGGCTGAGAATTGAAGAAGCAAAGGAGCTGTTGCTGAATACCGATATGATGATAAGTGACATATCGGAAAAGGTAGGGTATCGGCACAGTTATTTTAACCGGATATTTAAAAAGCATGTCGGTATTCCGCCGAGCCAGTACAGAAAAATGAAGTCGAGAACGATGACCATCGCGGTAGTCCAAAACAATGATGTGACATTGTGACTGCGCTGTATAAGTTCAATGAGCAGGTTAGAGGATGGTTAACGAATCGATTGAGCAGGGAGGGAGCAGATTGACAAGTTATTTTCCAGAAAACGAAAGCATTTTTTCCAAGGTGAACGGTCATACTGAAGCAGTCGTCGCGGCGATTGTCAACCGCTATATCGGTAGCAATCCGCCGCATCCGGTAACTTATCGGGCATATCCTGCTGGCGGATTTACGAGATTAAGTGATTATCGCTACGATTTTCGCTTCGATGGAAAATTTCCAGATTGCAGGGATGGACAATTCATTTATGCCTGGGGAAAAATATGGCAGGAAACGGTATCGGAATCGCCGTTTGCCTTAAACTGCTACGGACCGCTGCAGCTGTATCTCAACGGCGATCTTGTTTATCGATCGACGATTGTGGAAGAATTGGACCCGGATCGACGGGTGGATTTGCGCTTCAAGCTGCAAAAAGGCTGGAATCACTTTGTGCTGCGCTTTATGAAAACCGCTTCAGGAATCGGCGGAGTGTTCGGTACAGGCTCATTCAAAAGGTATCCACTGCATTTTTTATCACCGACGGCAGAAAGGGAGGGGCAGGAAGGCTGGATTTTTACCCCGCCGCTTGACGGGCCGTTGACGGTTCTGCCAAAGGAAGGCTGCGAGGCGGAAAGACCTTGTTGCTGGCTGCCGCAAGCAGAATGGCCCGCGTCCTGTAGTCAATGGCAGATGACGAGAATGTTCGGCAACAAACCGGAGTACACCGCGTTAGCGTGGACAAAAGTAAAGCAACCATGTCTGGAGCCGCAGGAGCTGACGCTGAGCGGGGAATGCCAAGGGAAGATCGAAGTGTTAGTGAACGACGAAGCAGTTTTCCACGCCGCAGCGGATCAGGTTTTCCGGCTGTCCGTCACATTGCCTTTCGGCGAGCATGACGTTACGGTAAAAAGCACATGCACTGGCGGGAATTGGGGGTTTCTGCTGACCCCGGATCAGGAAGGCGTCGAGCTTGTCCTTCCGTTTCCGGTAATGGGCGCTAAGGGGGAGTGGTTGTTTCTCGGTCCTTTGGATAAGAAAACAATGGTTGATGCTGCTGAGGCGAAGCGTCTTGTCAGTACGGTGGAGGGGGCGGAAGAAAAGGTGTTCTGGCGGCTGGATCGACCGAACCTGCAGGTGAGACCGTATTTGGAAAATCATCTGTTCGGCAAATGGGACTATCCGCTGGGCGTCACATTATATGGGCTATTGGAAGCAGGGAAGGCGCTGAAACGTCAGGACGTCGTTGATTATGTAATGAAACATATTGAAATAGCGACATCCTTATACAAGTATTCATTATGGGATAAAGAACAGTACGGTGCAGCAGGGGTCAATCATCAGCTTTCCTCGATGGATAGCTTGGACGACTGCGGGTCTTTTGGTGCGACAATGCTGCTTGCGGGGGAAACGACTGCGATCAGAGATGCAGCTGCTGCAGCGAAAGTTATTGCCAATCATATCACGAAGGTACAGGATCGGCTGGCAGACGGAACATTGTACCGCCGCTTCGGAAGCGTTGCTTTTATGAGGGATACGATCTGGTGCGATGATTTGTATATGAGTACCCCGTTTTTATGCCGCTATTTTCAAAAAACAAGGGATATTTCCTACCTTGATGATGCAGTAAAGCAGTTTTTACATTATAAGAAATACATGTATCTTCCTGAGTCAAACATCATGTCGCATGTGTATGATTTGAAGTTTGCCAAAGCGACGAACGTCCCTTGGGGGCGGGGAAACGGTTGGGTATTATTTTCTTTGTCGGAATTGTTGGCGGTGCTGCCGGAAGCCTACAAAAAAAGAAAGGAGCTGCTGACATTTTTCCGTGAATTGTCCGCCGGTTATCTGCGCCTGCAGGGAACGCATGGCATGTGGCATCAAGTACTGACCGATCCTGAATCATATGAAGAAACATCATGTACTTCCATGTTTGTCTATGCTTTTTCCCGTGGAATCCGCTTGAACTGGCTGGAGGAAAAAGCAGCTTATGTTTCCGCGGTGATGCGCGGCTGGGAAGGAATCAACCGGATGGCTGTCGATTGCCGCGGAAATGTTTACGGTGTTTGCCAAGGCTCAGGCTACTCGTTTACCGCCGACTACTATAAACATGATTTGTCATGGCTGCTAAATGATACTCACGGGATCGGGATCGTTCTGCTGGCGGGAATCGAAACGATGAAGCTGAAAAAATGGCTTGAAAGGGCTCAAAGGCAGGTGTAGTGATATGGAGATGATACGCGATCAGTTTTTTCAACCGCCGGAAGAATATACGCCGATTCCTTTCTGGTTTTGGAACGACCGCTTGACGGAGGCGGAAATTATCCGTCAAATCCACGATTTTTACGACAAAGGCGTTACCGGCTTCGTCTTGCATCCGCGCATTGGAATCCCGAAAGACATCGGCTATTTATCTGATCGCTTTATGGAACTCGTGTATGCAGCGGTAAAGGAAGCGAGTGCCTTGGGAATGACGGTTATTCTTTATGATGAAGGCATGTATCCATCTGGCGCGGCGAACGGACAGGTAGTGAAAGAGAACCGGAAATACGCGAGCCGCGGCCTGAAGATGGTGGAATATCCGTGCCATCCATCCGGAATGGAAATTACTGTACAATTGTCGGCAGACGAAGAACTTGTTTCGGTTCAGGCCGTTGAAAAACGAACGGATAGTTCCATTCATCCCGACAGCACGAGAGTATTGGTAAATAATGAAAACAAGCTGGTGTTCACGCCGCCGACTGAGCAGACTTGGTCGCTGTTACTGTTTATCGAAACGTACACGAAAGGTACGATTCGCGGCATTCATTATGGGGAGGATGACGGGGAGGCACAGGCGCCGCCGGCTGCGGATCTCCTCAATCCAGCGGCGGTAAATACATATATTCGCCTTACCCATGAAAAATATTTTGCTGCCTTGAAGGCGTTTTTTGGCAAAACAATCATTGCTATGTTTACCGATGAACCAGATTTGGCAGGAAGGAATTCCTTGCCGGATTTGATGCCGTGGACCGGGGATTTTTTAACGTATTACAAACGGGCAGAAAATAAGGAAACGTGGCTCCCGGCCCTCTGGTTCGATGCGGGGAAGGATACCGCGGAAATAAGAAGGCGGTACCGGAAAACCGTCAAGCGAAAGTTAGGAGAATCGTATTACAAGCCAATCAGCACTTGGTGTGAACAGCGTCATATCGCCCTTGCCGGTCACCCGGCAGACAGCGATGATATCGGGTTGCTGGAGTATTTTCAGCTTCCAGGGCAAGATATTGTTTGGCGCTGGGTTGGTCCGGAAGAGGGAAAGGCGCTGGCAGGGCGCCATTCCACCGCCGCAAAATGTTCTGCAGACGCGGCGAGGCACCGGGGAAGGCGAAGAAATTTAAACGAGGTGTTAGGTGTCTGCGGGAAAGAAAGCAATTGGGCGTTGCATCCCAGCGATATGAAATGGTATTTTGACTGGCTGTTTGTCAGAGGAGTCAATCTCATTGTGCCGCACGCTTTTTATTATTCCGTCAGCGGAAAAAGAAGCCGTGAACGACCGCCGGATGTCGGCCCGAACAACAGCTGGTGGCCATATTATAGGCATTTCTCCCAGTATATAAAACGAATGAGCTGGCTGATGACAGACTGTGTGAATCTCACCGTCATCGCCGTGCTTTGCGAGACGGATCAACTGCCGTGGAAAACTGTGAAGCCATTTTATGAAAATCAAATAGAATTCAATTATCTGGAACAAGCTTTATTGTCCGGCCGGGCGAGGATTGCGGGAGATGTTATCCAGATTGCCGGGCAGGTATATAACATTGTCGTGATTGAAGATACAGTGCATTTAGAGGAACGAACAATCAAAAAATTAACCGATTTCATGTTAGCAGGCGGCACCGTTATCACCGTCGGAGAACAAGCCGAAGAGCAACAGCAACTGATGAGGAAGGGGGCAATTCCCCTTGCGAGTGAGGCGGCTCTCGTCGATGTATTAAATGGGATCAGCGAGCGGCAAATAGTAATAACTCCACAGGATACAGACATTCGAGCCAGTAAAATTCAAAAGGCCGGTTGTATTTTTTACATTATTGTCAATGAAGGTGAGAAGAAGTATGAAGGCAGCTTACAGGTAAAAGAAAAGGGAAAAATTGAGGAGTGGGATCCCTGGAAGTCAACGATCAGAGATGCCTCCAGTGTACAGCACAAACACTATCGTACTGTCCCGGTTGATTTGAATCGGAGGGAAGCGCTTATTTACTGTATCGATCCCGGTCAACAACAAACACACATAGAAGCCGCCGCTCCTCAAGCTAATACGAGAATAATGACAACTTTGGATAAATGGTCGATCGGACATCCGGCGACGCCGGTGGATAACACTTTGCGGTCATGGACGGAATGGGAAGGAATGGAATATTATTCCGGGACAATTGTGTATGAAACGGCATTTGAAGTCGGGGAAGCGGATATCGCAACGGCGATTGTCCTTGATTTAGGGGAGGTGCACGAAATCGCTGATGTCTCCATAAACGGGCAGGAGATTGGTGTCAAAATGTGGGCACCTTACCGTTTTACTCTTGAACGTCATCATCTCAAACCGAGGAACAGATTGCGGATTACCGTCACCAACAGTTTAGCGAATCAAATGGACCGACTGCCGTTGAAATCCGGATTATTGGGTCCTGTTACTCTTGAAGTGGTTGCTCTCTAAGAATCATCAATCCAAGGAGGGAAGCATTGTGAGATATCGGCAGTTTACTGCGGGAGAATGTATCTATGAAAATCCGCTGTCAGAGCAAAAACATATTGACGGCTGGGTGTTAGAAGGAAATGCGAAAATTTCTTTTGAAGAGAACCGGCTTCATTTAGAAAACGAATTAGATCCTGATGTCCATGGAGACAATGCTCATTGGGTGTTTTGGTGCAAACAGGATTTTCCCGATCAAATAATGATCGAATGGGAGTTTTATCCAATTAAAGAGCCGGGGCTGTGCATGATTTTTTTTGCCGCTAACGGGAAAAGCGGTCTTGATTTATTTGATCCTTCCCTGCCGGTGAGAGAGGGAAAATATCCGCAGTATCATTCCGGTTCGATGGATGCGCTGCATTTGTCTTACTTTAGGCATAAGCATGCAGACGAGCGTGCATTCCGCACATGCAACTTACGTAAAAGCTGCGGCTTTCACCTCGTTGCCCATGGAGCAGATCCACTCCCGCCGGTGGAGGATGCGCTACCGCCGTATCGCATAAAGCTGATTAAATATGAGCAGCTTGTGCAGTTTTCCATTAATGAGCTCCCGATACTGGAGTGGGAAGACGACGGAAGATCATACGGTCCGGTATACGGCGGCGGGAAAATCGGGCTGAGGCAAATGGCACCGATGAAAGCGGCCTATGCCAATTTGAAGGTTTCTCGTATTTTAGCTGTCGACTGACGATGCTGTCTGCTCCGTTTATTCTCCTTTAGGGATGAGGAATACGCACTTTTAACAACATTCGGCGTTGACAATTGGAAAGGAGCGTTTGGCGTCGCGGCGATATATTTTTTGAAATTGTATTTTCCGGAATTCACAATAATGAAGGGAGAGGGATAGTTTGTGCGGAAAAGTGAACGTATATCTTGCGGGAGATTCAACGGTTCAGACGTATGACAAATCAGATGCACCGCAATCCGGGTGGGGAAAATGGCTAGCGACCTTTTTTCCTTGCAACGTCACCGTATTGAATCATGCTATTGGCGGTAGAAGCTCGAAAACCTTCATTACGGAAGGCAGGCTTGCTGCGATCGTTGAGCAAATACGGGAAAATGATTATCTTTTTGTGCAAATCGGCCATAATGATGCAACGAAAAACAAGCCGGAACGTTATACGGAACCGTTTACGACCTATAAAAACTATTTGAAAATGTATATTGACGGGGCCAGATCACGGAAAGCAATTCCGGTTTTGTTGACACCTGTTGCAAGGCTTCATTATGAAAACGGCACTTTTGTTAATGATTTTCCGGAGTACTGCCGGGCAATGAAAGAGGTGGCAGCGGAAAAAGATGTATTGTTGATCGATTTAATGGCAAGGAGCCTAGAAGAGTATGCATCTGCAGGTTATGAAGCGGTACGCAGTTATTTTATGATATCCGTTAATGGAGCGGATTGCACTCATTTTACGGAAACGGGAGCAAAAGTGATTGCCCGGCTTGTTGCTGAAGGAATTCGCGATTTAAACATCGAATTATCCAGCTGTGTGAGAATGAAAAAATAGATGAACAGCGCTGGAAAATGCGGTATAATAATATTCGCAGGCGCTGTTTCCCCGCACTTATTGAACTTCCTCCATAAGATATGTGTTCAAAAAGGAGGACATAACAGCGGCAAGAAGGTCGAGGCGCGGCAGGCTCGAGCAGCGCAGCGTACACAACACGTACGTGAGCAGCACAGAGACAACGCAACGAAGAGATTCGCAGGCGCTGTTTCCCGCACTTATTGAACTTCCTCCGTAAGATATGTGTTCAAAAAGGAGGACATAACAGCGGCAAGAAGGTCGAGGCGCGGCAGGCTCGAGCAGCGCAGCGTACACAACACGTACGTGAGCAGCACAGAGACAACGCAACGAAGAGATTCGCAGGCGCTGTTTCCCGCACTTATTGAACTTCCTCCGTAAGATATGTGTTCAAAAAGGAGGACATAACAGCGGCAAGAAGGTCGAGGCGCGGCAGGCTCGAGCAGCGCAGCGTACACAACACGTACGTGAGCAGCACAGAGACAACGCAACGAAGAGATTCGCAGGCGCTGTTTCCCGCACTTATTGAACTTCCTCTTACAAAAAGGCACGGAAAGAAATACAAATGAAAGGAGGGACAGTGAACAATGAGCGACCAAAAGCTGGATATGATTCTTGGCGTATTAAATGAGTTAAGAAGTGACGTTAACGGACTAAAAGACGAAGTTAATGGAGTTAAAAATGATGTTAACGGACTAAAAGATGAAGTTAATGGTCTAAAAGGTGAAATTAACGGTCTGAATGAGAAATATGACGGCTTAAAAGACGCGGTGGACGAGCTAAATGACAAATATGATGAAATGAAAAATGACGTTAACGAATTAAAAGCGGACTTCAACGAAATGAAAAGTGACTTCAGCGGATTAAAAGCGGACTTCATCGAATTCAAGAATGAAACGGCCGGCCGGTTTGACAGGCTTGAGGAATCGATGAAGCGTTTAGAAGTCAGTCAGCAGGAAGATATTAAAAGTGTTCTTGTCCAGATAGACAAAAAGCTGGAAGAAAAAGATCATGGATTACTTGTTTTGAATAAACGTGTTTTCCAGACGGAAGTTGAAGTAGAAAGATTAAAAAAACAGGTATGTACTTAAAACTTCAAGCTTATTATCTTTCCTCTTCTTTACTTACCTCCTCGTCGAGTTTACTTCTTTTGATGACCGAAAACAAGCTGACTATTTAATAACAAACGAACCATCATTTGTGAGCGTTTTTGTCATGGCTGATACTGCCCCTCTTCTTTTTCACTCCGGTGATGTTTAACCTTAACCGGATGATAATCAACAGTATAGTTGGGATTTCCTGTTTATCGCGCAGCCTCCTTCCGTGCTTCCTGTCTCTATGAGGGTATTATTCACGTAGTTGTAAAGAACGATATTTACCGTTCTGTGACATATATCACTGTGCAACCGGATAAAAATTTATATTTTTTAAGAGGAAGTTTTTTAAGAGCGTGTTCAAAAAGGCAATGGTTCCGCTCAATGCGCCGACTACGAGAACCCCACTCATAGCCGGCATTAAAAGAATGCATCGGCTTCACTCCATTGTCTCTTCCTCTTCTAGTATTGCGCAGAGGCTTATCCAAGTACCATCGCCCGCGATGGCACTATGAGACAACTCGCAGCTTCTCAGTGAAGGCCGGCTCGTTGCTTCGTGTTTGTTCAAAAAGATAAAAACCGACCTTTTTGAACAAACACTTTAAGAGGAAGTTCAAAACGTGCGGGAAACTGGAGGGAGTGAGTGCATTTGGGCTGTGATCACCTTTGTGATTTTCAGGATGCATGTATAAGAAAAGTTCCTATATTCAGTGATTTATCGAAGGAAGAAGTACATCGCTTTCAAGAAGCGGTCCACAGCAAGATCTTTGCAAAAGGGCAATTTATTTTTCGACAGGGGGAGAAATCGAAAGGATTGTTTGTTTTAAGCGACGGGCTTGTAAAATTAACGATTCTCTCGACAGATGGAAAGGAACAGATTTTGCGGATTCTTTATCCGGGAGATTTTTTTGGCCAGTACGCGTTGCTGGAAAATAAAACGTACTATGCCAACGCCGAAGCACTGCGTCAAACAACCGTCTGTATGATCAGCAAAGAGGAGTTTTTGAAAATCATCGGGCATTCTCCGAAAACCATGTTTCAATTTCTTCTTTCCGTTAATCAAAAGCTTCATGAATCGGAGGAGTGGATCGGCGCCAGAAGCTTTCTTGAAGTTGAACAGCGTCTGACGAGATACTTATTATATTTTTACCAGAAAAATAATCATCCCGGTCAAGCGTTCAACCTGCCGATTCCAAAAAAAGATTTCGCAGCATTGATCGGCACGACGCCCGAAACGCTGAGCCGCAAGCTCGTCGGTCTGAAGAAGCGGAATATCATTTCATTGGAAGGGCCGAGGGGGATAAAAATTATCGATGAAACGGCGCTGCAAGCGATGGTCGGGGATATCGGCAGATGAATGCACTACGGCTTCACACCATGGTTTCAACCGCAAAAAATAGTGGAAGCCTGGCGGGGCAACGCTTGCCAGGCTTTCAGTTACTTTATAACCAATGGCATGTACTTATCGTTTAGTTAAAAACACATTATTTAAGCTCCTGTTCAAGCGGTTCGGGCGACTGGGAATCGTCGATTTGCTCCGGCAGCTCCTCTCCTTCCCCGTGAGTAACCGCGCGAAGATGAAACAATGCTTTTACAGTGAGAATCAGCAGCGGCACGACGCCGAACACAATAAAGATGGAGTCCGGCAAGGCCCGCCATGCCAAGAGCGTTTGAATGATATCCTGCTGGTAAAATTCAACGGCGCGCGATGCCCAGTACCCGGATTCAAAGGCTGTCTTAAATTGAAAATAGCCAATCGGCAGCAGGGTGATCAATATCATGCCGGCTAAACCGAGATTCAGTCCCCATAACGATATTTTGATCAGCTTTTCATTCCAAGCCCCCGGTTTGATGATATTCCGCAACGTAAACAGGATGACGGCGATGGCGAACATACCGTATACTCCCATCATGGAACCGTGCGCGTGGGCGGCAGTCAAATACTGGCCGTGCTCAAAGTAATTTGCCGCTGGTAAATTAATTAAAAATCCTAATACACCTGCTCCGAGAAGGTTCCAGACCGCCGTGGAGATTAAGAACCAGAACGACGCTTTGTAAGGGAACATCACGCCGCCGTCCCGCATCATTTTATACTGCTCATACGCTTCAAGAATCAGCAGTGTTAACGGAATAACTTCCAGGGCGGAAAACACGGCGCCGAGAGCAATCCAGACTTCAGCCGATCCATTGTAATAATAATGGTGGCCAATCCCGATCACCCCGCTGCCCAGCAGGAGAGTTAGCTGAAAATAAAGGGTGCGGACAACAGAGCTTTTGGTAACGAGGCGCATATACACGAGCAAAAATCCAATCACGACAACGGCGAACACTTCGAAAATGCCTTCCACCCATAAGTGGACGAGCCACCAGCGCCAATAATCAGCCATTGTAAAGTGCGAGCCGGGATTGATGAAAAAAGCAAAGATATAAAATGCCGGCACGGCAATGGCGGAGTAAAAAAGCAAGTGGATTAATCCGCCGCGGTCCTTTTCCTGTTTCAGACCGGAATGAATCCCTCTCCAAACAATGAAGAGCCAAATCGCCATTCCGGCTGCGAGAACGTATTGCCAGAATCGTCCGAGTTCCAGGTATTCCCAGCCTTGATGGCCGAATATAAACCATAGATTTCCGAGCTTTCCTTGAGCGCCGAGCCACTGCCCGATCAAGCTTCCGCCAACAAGGAACACCAGTGCCCAGAAAAGAATATTCACAAGCAGCCCCTGCCGCTTCGGCTCTCTGCCGCCGACTACCGGTGCAATGTATATTCCCATGGCGAGCCATGAAGTTGCTATCCAGAAAATCGCCAGCTGCAGGTGAAAGCCTTTCGCGATGCTGAACGGAAATATGTCAGCAATGAAGTCCATTCCGTAAAAGCTGTCCGGTTCCGCGTAATAATGAGCCAGAAGACCGCCGAACATGACTTGGACAAAAAACAGCAGGATCACGACGGTAATATATTTTCCTGTTTTTTCCTGAGAAGGTGTCAGCGGCAGGCTGTTCAGGTGATACTGAGGAAACCTTCCCTTGCCGTAGGCTTCCTGCATGCCAAATTGATAGCGATAAAAGAAATAGAGAATCACCGCGACCAACAGCACTAAAATGGTTACGCTGGCGGCGCTCCACCAGACGGCTGACAGTGGCATTGTATTTCCGGCTTCTTCGTAATACGGCCAATTGTTGGTGTAAGTGATGTCATCGTCTTCCCGAAGCGTACTGGAAATCCAGGCTGTCCAGAAGAAAAAATCGGAAATTTGCGTGATTTGATCGCCGTCGCTTACCCAGGCACGTCCTTCTTCAGGCATATGTTCCTCTTGAATAAGACCGGGAAGCAGTCCCCAGCCATCCCCTTTGGTAAACACCTCGCGGTAAAATTCCCTGACTTTTTCCACGCCGGCTGTTTGGGCGGCAGTCAGTGTCAGCGTGTCGCTTGCCGCATCATAGCGATTTACCCGCATTTCATCAATAACATCCTGCTGAATGATTGTCTGTTCCTCGGATGTGAGCTCTTCCTTCGGCTTGCCGAATTTCTCCTCCGCTTGATAAGCCTGCATTCCTTCCGTATAGATTTTCAGCGCTTCCGCCGTATAATCCGGACCTAAATAGGAACCGTAACCGAGGACGCTGCCGTAATCCATCAACGCATATTTTTGAAATACCGCCTGTCCGCCGACGATGGATTCCTTCGTCATCACCGTGTGACTTTCTGAATCAATAATCGTTGTCGGGCGCGGTGCCGCCGATTCAAAGATCCAGTACCCTCCGATAATCAACACTGAGAAGCTGGCAAAAATCGTAAGCACCAGCACCGATTTTAAAAAACTATTTTTCGTATTATTCCTGTTCTTCCCCATTCACGCTTCTCCTCTCAAGTTTTCATGTTTATCACGTTGTAAATATCTCATACTTGCAGGAAAATAAAATTGATCTAGATCAAGGAAATAAAATAGGCACCGTCTCCCTGCTTCTAAATTGTCCAACCTCTGAATACCTATAAGTGTGAGTTCAAAAAGGAGGACATAACAGCGGCAAGAAGATCGAGGCGCGGCAGGCTCGAGCAGCGCAGCGTACACAGAACGTACGTGAGCAGCGGAGAGGCGCCGCAACGATGAGATTCGCAGGTGCTGTTTCCCGCACTTTTTGAACATTCTCTATAAGTGTGAGTTCAAAAAAGAGGACATAACAGCATATAACAGGAGGGGGAAGTCTCATGGTTGAAGCTGTCTTGCAGCTGTTTATGAGTGAGGAAAAAGCGCAGTCGATTTTAGCCACGCCATTGATCGAAGCTATTTTTATCGTGTTGTTTGTTACATTTGTGAGCGCGGTTCTCGTTCATTTTTTCTTATATATTAAATTAAGAAAAATACGGCATTTTTTAACGGTGACAGATTCGCTCGAAATCGAACCACTAAGTTCATTCAAGGAGGAGTTTGTCCGGAAGCAAAGCCAAGAATCGCTGAGGGTAGAGACATTTGTCCAACAGAAATTTTCCGGCTGGCGCGTGCTCCATGTGCCTGTAGTCAGTCTTATCAAAATCCTTCAGATGACCGTGTCTGTTTTTATTTTGCTTGGTGTATTAGGGACGTTTATCGGACTTTCGATGTCGTTAGGAAGCGTGGATACATCGGGAGAGCAGCTGGTGGAAAATGTGGCCAACGTGCTCGCCGGCCTTGATACCGCTTTTTATACGAGCATAGCCGGGATGGGGCTGTCGCTGATGATGACAGTGCTTCTTCGGATTGCCAATACGGAATATATGCTGACGGATATTATGTTAAAAGTGGAGTCGTATTTGGAAGAAAACGAAGCGGATGCAATGACAAGGCTGATCGATGTTTCGAAAACGATCCACGGTTCAATTGTGGAACTGCGGGAAACCAATCAGCAGTCGCTGCAAAGCATTGAACAGTCTTTTCACGGGTTTCGGGAATATACGACCGGCTTGCAGCAATCGGCGAAGGATTTAGCGAAATTTAACGAAGGGCTGGCGGAAAATCTCAAGGATTTCACCGAGCTTTTTGCCAGCATCAAAGAAGTGACGGATGGATTGAGCGGCGCGGTGACAAAGCTGAATACCAATTTCGGGCAATTGTTTTCTACCCTTACTAAAATGGACAAACGCAATGAACGGCTGATAACAGCCTTTCAGGATACGTACAGAAAAATCGAGGAGCTGTCTGTTTCCCAGACGGAGACATTGCGGCAGTTCGAAGCATCCATGGAGGATTGGAAGGAATATTTGTCAGCTATGGCGGCCAGTCAGGAGGGCATTCATGCATCCTTTGAAAAAATACATGCACAAAGTGATATGTTGGTGAAAACGATGAAGGAGAACAATCGACAATTTCAAGGTATCTTTGGCGAGAATGTCAGTTCAAAGCTTGCCGGGATCAGCACGTATTTGCGGGAGTTGAAAGGGGATTTTGATAAGCTTGGAAACGCCGTCGTCCGGCTGCCAGAAGCATTGGACACAATTAATACAGCCCAGATGGAATATAAGCATTTGCTGTCCGACCGCTTTGACGAGCTGAAGCAGTTCAATAAAGATTTTCAGCAGCATTTGCAGGCGCATTCGTCAGAATCCGCTACGTTTGAAAAACATTTACAAGAGGCGTCGATTACTTATGAGCAGCTCGGCAGCAAAAATAATCAGCTGCTTAATGAAATCAATCGTACCATTGCGCAAATGACAGCTTCCTTTCAGCAGCGGGAGGACCAAATCGAGGCGAGCGTCGGTATATTAAAGGATTCCCTTTCGACATATGTGTCTAAATTAGAGGGAACGATGGGAGACAAACTCGATAAAATAACGAGAAGCATCGGCGGCTATGTGACCGAGATGAATGAGGCGCTTAAAAAGGAATGGAAGCAAATCGGTGACATCACAGAAGACAGCCAGCAACGAACCGCCCGTCATACCCAGCAGGTTCTCGCTGATCTGAGCGAGGAAATTCAGCATCTCAACCGCCGCCTTTTCAGCCTTGCTCAAGAATCAGACAAGTATAACCAACGTGTAAGGGTTGGCAGCAATGATTAATAAATACCAGCGGCTGTTTAAAGGGGAGCAGGACGAAAGTCATTTTTGGCCGTCGTTTACCGATCTGTTGACGGCAATCTTACTTTGCTTTGTACTGATCTTTATCGTCATGATGGTGATGAAATCATTTCAAATTGAAGAGATGAAACGCACCATTGATCAAATCATGGGGGTACGTGTCCATTTAATCGAGAGCTTAAACGAGGAGTTCAACGATGCTGCTTTTGGAATCGAAATTGATGAAAAAACGGGCGCGCTGATTTTTAACACAGATATTTTGTTTGCGTTCGATGAGGCCATCTTAAAACAGGAGGCGTTTGCGTTTTTAGATGAGTTCGTACCGACTTATCTGGATGTATTGCTGGAAAGCGGCTATGATGACTATATTTCCGAAATCATTGTGGAAGGACATGCGGACAGAACCGGCGATTATTTATATAACCTGGAGCTGTCTCAGGAAAGGGCCTACAGAGTCGCGGAATACATCCTCAGTGACGAGTTCCCGTACAAAAACATCCAGCAGTCTTTGGAGGATAAATTGACCGTTAACGGCAGATCCTACACGGATGGACGTACGGATGAAGCGGGAAATTACAGTTACGTCGATTCCCGCCGGGTGGAATTTAAATTTCGCTTAAAAGACGAAGAAATTCTGGAAAAAACGCGGGAATTGCTGGGTGGGACATCGTGAATAGCACTGGGAGAAAAAGGGATGCGAGCTTGAACTTGCCTCTTCTGCCACAGCTTATGGAAGTGAACGACGGAAGCGGCGCTAAAAGAAAACGATGAATACGAGCATACGAAAGGTGGTGTCTCAAAAGGGCGTTTTTCCCTTTTGAGACACCACCGAAGCAATGAGCGAAGCCGCTGCATCTTTTTCTAAAGCCCGATAGGAGTGGTTTTTTCCTATCGAGCGTGCAGCGACGAGCAAAGCTACGATGCCTTTCCCATCGAGTTGTCTCGACGGATAGTCATCGAAGCTGTGCTTGCAGAGGAAGAGACAAGCACGGAGCCATTGCCCTGATATTTTTGGCTTTTGATACAGCCTCTTGTCTTAATAGAGCGTGTATTGGTGGTTACATCTGTCTGAATGGGAAGGAAGGCTTAGTAGCCGATAATTTCAAGAAACTTGTCATCTTCCCATAAAGCTTCAAATGCCCAGTCACTATATGCCCAGTCGCCGTAGGAAGCGTCCAGTTGTACGGATTGCTCCAAGAGAGCGAGCGCTTCTTTTATTTCATCCATTTGGACTAAGACACGGCTTTTTCCATAATAACCCAACGGGTCATCCGGAAATAACGAAATCATTGTGTCATAAACGGATAAGGCATTCTCATCTTCTTCTAAATCATACAAGATGGCTCCCATATAATAGTAGGCATAAGGCTCTGTTCCATCCAATTCTACGATTCTGGTAGAATAATGTAAAGCATCCTCCAAGTACCCGGCATCATCATTGATGTACATTAAATACCACAAGGCGTCAAGATCGTCCGGCTCCAGCTCATCGTATTTCGTTAACAGCTCGATGGCTTCGTCATACTCCGATAAAAAATAATGAGCGACTCCTTTACCATACAATGCATACGCGCTAGTTGCTTTGATGTCCAATGCTTCCTCATAGTACGTAATCGCTTCGGAATATCTCTCCAGGTTTAATAAGGCATTTCCCATATTGGTATAGTCGATGTCATCATTTGGTTTAACATCAAGCGCCTTCTTGGCAAAATCAAGCGACTCCTCGTATCTTCCTAATTCCATCAATGCCCAGGATTTGTTGTTTAACGCAGCATCCAGCTCCGGCTCTTGCTCCAAAGCATAATCCAACGCAGTCAAAGCATCTGTCGCATTGTCGAGGTTCAGTAAAATATAGCCTTTTTCCGCATGCAGGCTGGCGTCATCCGGATATTTTTCCAGCCTTTCCTCAATGTACTCCAACGCTTTATCGTACTCTTCGTTTTTGTAATACTCTTCAACGGTTTCTGATGAATAAGGAGGTTCAGATGATAAAAACGATACGAGTTGACCACATCCCGATAAAACGGAAATAATTGCTGTTAAACTAAAAATAAGCACAAATTTTCTTTTCATTCCACTGCTCCTTCTTTTGTTAATCATGAAGTATAAAAGACTCCCTTTACATTATTCACCCTCAAAATATCATCCCTTTTTCATCAAGCATTTGTCAAGGGTGTTTTTTCCTATGACTGAGGTCTATTTGTTATTGGCAGGTTGATGTGAAATGCCGAGGTGGCGGCAGTGAAAGAAGAAATTAGTCATCTGACGGTTGGCGTTGCCGTAGGTAGGGCGATGCTGAACACGAAGAACACCGCTTTGTTGGGAGGGGGGAAAGAAAATGGAAAAACAAAAAAAGACTAGTAAGGCACACTCTTTTTACGGATTGTTCAAGCAAGCTTTACTTATGGTGAAAAAGCAACACTCTTTCTTAAAAAAGAAGCAAGCAAAGAGAATGGGTTGTAGTCCCCTGTTCCCTTTGCTTATTCGGGCGCGTTCCAAAGGAGATAACGCTTTTTTGAACAAACACTATGACAATGAATGGAGATCTGAACATAAGTTTACCAAATTCTTCTTGCGATTGGAGCAAACGGGTTACGTTTTTTTCCTGACAGGCTCATATACCCAAAACTCTGTTTCCTCTGCCAGTGGGTCATAGGTCGATCTGTACTTTTCCATACCATAGCCGGTATCATCCTTTTCGTAACCTTGGGACTGATACCAGGTGGCAATATTGTCGTATGTGGCATCCACGCTTTGCCCTTTTTCATGTGAGCAGACGGCGTAAAGCTTTGCCGGAACTGTGATGGCGGACATCCCTTCAGGCACGGCTTCTGCATTGCTAACCTCCAGGCAGATATAGTAGGTAAAGCCATCTTCGGTAAATTTCGTTGTGATGCCGAGCAATGTTTCTGGATTCACGACATGCTCGATTTCATTCATCCGCTCCCGGAAAGCGTTGATTTCCTTGCGAATTACCCCTTCAAAAGCAGCAGAAAATGTTCCCGTCCATTTTATCCCCACCGCTGTAAAGGCCTCTTTAGTAACGAATCGTTCATACATTTGCTATTCCTCCTCGAAGAAAGTATCTCATCCGTGGTTATTCCAAAATACGCAAGTCTTTTGCACAACCACGCTCCTGTATTTTATGATAGCATGAAATTGTGACAGCTCTTGTCACAATATAAAAAATAGGTTGAGGTTTACTATGTCCAAAGCAGCGAAACTGATAGCGTTAATTCAAGTCATCCAGGTAAAGAAGACTTTTTCTGTGCAAGAATTGGCAGACGAGTTCCATGTTTCATACCGAACGATGCTGCGATATTTGCATGAATTAAGCGGTCTTGGCATTCCTCTGTACGCGGAAACGGGGAAGCATGGCGGTTACCGGATTTTAGAACATTCCGCCGGGCAGCAGCAGCCGGCGATTAGGGCGCGAGAAGACAGTGGTGTGAAAGCGGTGATTAAACCGGCATTCCGGGTCATCGGACTAGAGTACGCCGCTCCGGTTACCTCTTTCAGTGCGGCCGAGGTGCTGATAACAAAAACGAGGGACCGCTTTGAAAGCCGCCTGCATGAATTGCCTGAATGTCGTCAGCCTTTTGTCAGGTATGGGATTAGAAAGTATGAGAAAGGAATTTTTACCTATTTATATTGTGTGGAAGTAAAGCGGCTGGAGCATATTCCCGCTGGCATGAAAGGAGCGACTGTTCCTACCAGGCGCTATGCCGTGTTTATTCATCGCGGCTCTGCAGCCCGTGCGGCGGTGGATGAGACATATCGCTATGGGTTGCAGCAACTGATGCGCGCTGGCGTAAAACAGGATGCGTCTGCCGGTTATCTTGAAGTTCTTCCTGTGCCCGGCTGTGCTGATTTTTCTCAGGAAATCGAAATCCTCGTGCCGTTCCTCGACTGATGTTCATGCGTTGAGAGGTAGCTGGTAGATGGATTCCGTATAGTTTTTGTAATATTTAGAACAAAAAGTTTTTATGGATTCGTGGATTTCTTTCTGATAAAAATAATTTTTTTATGTATAGTTTACGTTACTTTTTGTATGTGATACAATACATTTGAGGTGATAAAATGCCCCGAAGAAAAGTAAAAAACAATGTTCGAACATTGAGGAGAACCCTGGATATTACTCAAGAGGAATTAGCAAGCCAGGTAGGAGTCCACAGACAAACAATTATTGCAATCGAAAAGCAAAAATATGAACCGACGATCGGCATTGTTTTATCCTTGTCTCAAATTCTTAAAGAACCAGTAGAGAAGCTGTTTTTTGTAGAGGAAAAAAATTCACTGGAGGAATGAAAATGCGGTTACCGAAATGGGGATTGTTGCTTTTTTATGTTGCCGGCTTTCTGTCGTTTGGCTATTTAAGTTACTTGGAGTTTTCCGCAAATGGGCGGTTCGGCTATTTAATGGGCGGGTGTTCCTTACTGTTCGGAATTCAAGCCGTCCGGTATATATTTACTAACAAAGGGGGAGCTGGAACAGCAAAAAGGTCGTTGTTGATCAGCATGTGAAGGGGGTGTCTCAAAAGGGTGTTTTTCCCTTTTGAGACACCCCCGAAGCAATGAGCGAAGCCGCTGCATCTTTTCAAAAGCCCGATAGGAGTGTTTTTTTCCTATCGGGCGTGCAGCGAGCGGAGCCATTGCCCTGATATTTTTTAAAATAGTTTTGGCTTTTGACACAGCCCCTTGCTGTTTCGTGCATTGTTATCTTGCTGCTCCTGTTGGCCGGTGTCATTGGGCTTTCAACGGGAATGACTAACATACCGCCAATGGATGTTATGTTCGGAAGTGTTTTTATCAGTGTTTTAGTGTTTATGGTGATGCAGGTTATGCAACGGGTTAGAGTGTTTGTTAAAAAGATCGGTTCTAACCTTTTTGAACAAACACGAAGCAATGAGTGGAGCCGATGCATTCTTTACAAGCCAGCTATGAGTGGTTTTCTCGTAGATGGCGCATCGATTGGAACCATTGCCTTTTTGAACATCCTCTTAAACAATTTTTTAAAATAGGTTGTAAATAAAGCGATAAATCCCTCTTTCTATAATGGAGAACTTGCTTGCACAGATCCCGAAAATATCCACGGAATAATCAGTTGAATACTTCTTCAAGTTTATTTCATGGTGTTTTTTATCTTCGTGATGATATCCTCAAATTTCAAACCTGTAATATGATCATCAATTCTATCCAGCTCCGAATCTACATGTACGATAGTACCATCATCGAGAGTAAAAGTATTGTTGGCACTTTCAGCAATTTGAAGTTCGTTTGATGTTAGCTTGGTAATTAGCTCGACTTGTGAGTCCTTTGTCATTTGTAGTTGAAATGGTTCGATGGCTCCATAGTAATTATCGAAATCATCATCATAATTCAGGAATAGAATGTACTCAGTATTCAATTCAGGTTTTATATATCTAGGATCCTCCACTGTGATGTCAAATAAATCCTCTTTACTATTCTCAACTTGAATTAGCTCAGAATATCGATAATTAACTGTCATTTGTTTATTGTCTATTTGCCCGAGAATCACTTCATCAACGTCAAATTCATATAGATGACCTTCTACGTAGTTTTCTCGGTCGGGCTCTGATATGTCAACAGGATGACGAGCCATGTTCCATGTTTCTTTGAAACGAGAAAATGTCCCTCTGACAACAACATCCGCTTCAGTAGCCATGGCTTCAAGATTTTCTGCTACTGGATAATCGTAAAATACTTTTACTTCAATTGATTGTTCTTCATTATTGGAGAGAAAAGTCATGTTATTTTGTTCTTGAGTAGAGCAGCCAGTAAATAAAACTAGTGACAAAATAGTAATGTGGATTATATAAAGTGCTAGTGATTGTTTAGCTTTCATATTAAATCCTCCTAGAATTAAATTTAATCATAAATTTTTTTTATCCCGGTTAAATCATCAGTTTTTGGAGTATAGATTTTTGAGCGGTCTCTTGAAGTATTCATAACAGCATTGGAATTCGAAGAATGGCCCAAACCTAAGGCATCATTCTCAATGTTTTCGCCTTTATGGCGATGCAGAGGTAATTCAGCTGATGGAAGCGGGCAGAGCCAGGCAAATGCCCGGCTTCTTACCCGTAGAATTTCTTCTTTATCTTTTTGCTGTACACAGATGTTCACTTCAGCGGTGGCCAAGGTATTCCGGAACAGTCGGAAGCTCCGTACGGCTTTTATACATCCGGCTGGCTATCCGCCGCTGGCTGAGAAGCGCTTCCGCTTTTCTTATACAGCTTCACATATAATGCCGGCAGCAATGTCAACGTCATCGCTAAGCAGATGAGTAGTCCGACTGTCACAACTGCACCGAGGTTGGCCATTCCGGGATGATTGATGAAGATCAGACTGCCGAAGCCGATGCATGTTGTGAGCGCAGTGAGGACGACCGCCCTGCCGGTTGTCATTAACACATATCTGACGCTTTTTTCGTTATCTGACTTCAGGCGATGCAGCAGATGGATGCTGCTGTCTATCCCGATCCCGATGATTAAAGGAAAGGCGGCGATGCTCAGTACATTGATTTCGATATGCAAAAGCGGCAGCACGCCCAACGTGATGTAAAGTGTGAGAGCAACCGGCGTAATGCAAAGCAGCATCTCCTTGACAGACCGAAAAACAAGGAAGAGAAAGGCTGCTGCTACAGCAATGCATAATCCGGAAATCAACACGATATCGTCTTTCACCATTCCGATAACTTCATTCATGATCGCCGCCATGCTTACCGGAGCATTGCCGCTCGTTGTTATAATCGCGCTTTCCAATGAGTTGTAGTTATCCTGATCGTAAATGTTAACGGAAGGGACAACCTCCACCATTAAGCGGTTTTCTTTGCCTACATAGTTTGCTTTAATATTTTCCGGCAGGTCGTCTAGATGCATTTTCTCGATGTTCCACAGCTCTGTGTCTGGAGCTCCTGACTCCGCGAGAAAATCGTTGAGCTGTTCAATAACTTCTAGTTTGTAGTCCTGGTTTTCCGGCAAATACTCGTGGACGGACAGGATCGTTTCCACATCGTCCCGTTTTTCCAATTCTTCCACTGCCATAGCAAGCACTTCCTCATTTTCCACCATAAACGTTAATGTATTGGGACTGTAATCAAATTCTTCTTTGACAACCGTTTCCCATTGCTTGCTGTCAATATTGTCCGGATATAATTTATCCATCTCCCCGATGATTTCTGTATTTTTAACCTGAAAAAACAATATTGGCACAAGCAGAAAAATACATATAATGAAGGCAACAGGCCGGCGTTCGATTCCTTTTCCGATAGAGTGAAGAGCCGAAAAGCGAGCTTTCTTGCCGGAACCGGTTGGTTTTTTCGCATCAATCAGCATGATTAACGCAGGAACAATCAGCACCATCGTCACGCATAAGACAATGATTCCAATTGCCGATATGATGCCCATTTGTTCGAAGGCTTTAAATTTAGCCAGAACAAAGCTGAAGAAGGCCGCGCTCGTTGTCAGGGCGCCGATAATAATGCTGACACCGGTGCCTTTCAGCGCTGTTTTCACCGACGCCGGCGCTGTTTCCCCGGTTTTCCGTTCCTCCAGATACCTGGAGATGAAATGGATGGAAAAATCGATCCCCAGCCCGATCAACAGCAGGGCAAAGCTCATGGAAAACATGTTGATGGAGCCGTACATAAAATACGCAAAAGCCGCAGTCAGCAGCGCTCCCAGAAGCAGTGGATAAACGACAGATGTCAATAGCAGAACTTTCCGGAAAGCGGCGACGGCGAGAACAATGATCAGCAATATCGTGATGAGCATCGTTGAAAAAAAGCCGTCGAAAGCGGCCCTGTCTGCTTCGATATCTTGAATAAAAGCCCCGCCTGTCAATCCCGCATCCATTCCGCGGAACACTTCTTTATTTAACAACGAGTCGATGGCATCTTTGACACCGTCATAGAAATTTTCCCTGTTCTCCAGAAAGTCGTTGTTTTTATCGCTTCGCATTCTGATCATCATGAGAAAAACATTTTCTTCCTCGTTGGCGATATATTGCAGCTGTTTCGAATCGTCTTGCTTCCCCTGATTTTCAGTAAGGGACGTAAGCAATGCGGACGCTTTCTCTATGTCTTCTGCAGCGACGGCCGCTTCCAGCTCCTCATAAATGCTTGTGTCTAGAAACAGCGGCTGAAACGGTTGAAATTCACTTAAGTCCACATTGTATAAAATATCGGCTTCTACATTATTGTCGATGAATTGCTGCTCCAGTTGCAGAAGAAAAGCTTTGCTTTTTTCCGCCTCGCCTTTTACGACAACGATGCCGCTTTCCTGGGACTGAAAATAGTGGTCGAACTCCTTGATCGCCCGCAATGTTTTGCTGTCGCCCGGCAGCATTTCCTCCATATCCGAACTCACCGTGAGCCTGGAAGCTCCGGCAGCGGCCAGCAGGAACACAATCGCGCTGAGCAATAAGATGACCCGGTAATTTTTGATCAATCTATTTGTAAATTTTCTCATTGATTACCACCCTAAAATTTTATAAACAATCTCGATGACGTGTTTTTCTGCCTGACGGAGGTCGTATTCCAGCTTTCCTAAAATCATTCGTTCCAGTATTTCATGTATGGAAATAAAAATAAATCTGGCATAAAACGCCGTATCCGGTATTTCAACGGCTCCTTCCGCGACGTTCTGGTCAAGCCATGCCTTGAAAAGACCAATATATTTTTCCTCAATATAATCCGCTTGTTTTTTATTAATGAATTCCCAAAACTTGACGTGGTGAATGATCATCAGTAATTCTTTATTTTTTAAACAAAACTGTATGATGCTGCTGATCAAATATGCAACGTTTTCTTTGGTTAGCGGTTCGTTGATCATTTTTTCGATTTCGCTGTCAAAGGAAAAGGCACCTTCTTGCACGATGCTCCATGCCAAATCTTCCTTGCTTTCAAAATAAAGATAGAAGGTTCCTTTGGCGACATCGGCTTTTTGAACGATGTCATTGACCGAAACCTTGCTGATATCCCTTCTCATTAACAGCTCTTCGGCAGCTTTGAGAATTTTCCCCTTTGTTCTTCTTGCTTTCTCGCTTTTTAGCAAATCCATGAAAAACACATCCTTACGCGCGTATCGGAATGAAAGAAACTGGTTGCTGTTGCCGTAATGGCTGTCGTGCTGACAGGTGGGAGTGAAAAAAATTTCATGCTTGCCGTAAAACAGTCCGGCGGCAAACGGAAGCGGCCGCTTCTGATACTTTCATCTTAGACGGGGCGGAGGAGGGATTCAATGTACAGTTTATGACTTTTGGTCAGTTTTTACCGAGGTACTGTCCGGTGGATATCGGCAAAGCCCTTCGGGAAAGATGAAATTCCCGGCGGAGGTGAAGACCAGTTTGGTTTCAGCCTGCGACTTACAGGTTGTTGAACGGCGGCTTGTGACTGACTTAGACCAAAAAATCATACTTGAGGAGAAAAATAAACGACTTTAATGAATCGTTGGAACGCCGAATTGTATGATGACAAGCTTGGCTTTGTATCGAATTACGGAAAAGTAGTTATCGATATATTGCAGCCGCAAAAGGGAGAACAGATACGGTGAAACATTAAAGTGCGAGTGGCTTTTTTAATTTTTTTTAAAATTCCTAATTGACCTTCAAGCTGCTTTAAGGTTTATACTGTGTTTAGGCCGGGGAGTGATGAAATGTGTACACAATTGGTCAGTTTTCCAGAATTGGCATGGTGTCGACATCAGCATTAAGGTTTTATGATGACAAAGGGTTGCTGAAGCCGTGTTCTGTAGATTACTTATCAGGCTACAGGTATTACTCAGAAGCGCAGATCGATGATATTTTATTTATCACGGAAATGCGTGAATACGGGTTTTCTCTCGATGAGATAAAAACGCTGATGAACAACAATACAATAAGCTTGGAGCCGGCTCTGAGGAAAAAATATGACAGCCTTTTCTGGGAAGAGCAAAAGATCACTTACATCAGAAGAAAAATCAAATCGAAAATGGATACTTTGAAAGGTGGCAGTGATAAGATGGAGACAGCGAATACAAGCAATCACAAAATGGACGCGAAAGTCGTAACGAAGGAAGAGAATGTGAAAACTGTCGGCATTTCGGTGGAAATCCCCGAGTGGCCTCCCAAAAATGCGAATGTATTCGGGGAACTGTGGACTAAGTATTGGAATGAAGATATCAGCAGCAATATACCGGACAAAAAGTATCCCCATGTCCGATACGGTATTCTGACTTTTGAAAAAGGTTCTGTGCGTTATTTGATAACGGATGAGGTAACATCCTATGACCATGTCCCTGAAGGATTCCGCAAATTCGACATCCCGAAAGGAAAGTATGCGGTATGTACATTTAACGGGAAAACGTTCGATGAGATGGTGACTCATTCGTTGAACAAGGCAACCGATTATTTGCTTACTGAGTGGCTTCCAATTGCCGGCTATAAGCATGCGGAAACTTTTTCCTTGGAAGTTTATGATGACAGAAGCCGAAAGAAGGAATATCCAGAAATGGATATTTGCCAGCCGGTTTTAGAGTTGTAAGCATTGGGAGTGGAACGGACGGCTCAACAGCGGAAAAATAGCTTAAATCTTACTGTGCTGAAGTAAGGAGATATGCTAATCCATATCAGTTGCCTTGTATATTTGAGGACAAATTCGGAAGTTTCGGCAGCCGATTTGTCCTCATTCCTTTTCACCTCGAATGCTTTGGACAAGAAATCAGCCTTTTTTCATGATGGGCAAAAATGACACAAAAGAAGGCGTTGACATTTCAAAGAAGAAAATTTATAATGATATCGAAAGCGCTTTCGGTAGTGAGAAGGAGTAAACCATGGTAACGATATATGATATTGCAAAGAAAACAGGCTTTTCCATTACTACTGTTTCAAGAGCATTAAATAATTATTCGGATGTCAGCGAAAAAACAAAAAAATTAATTTTGCAGGCTGTAGATGAAATGGGATATTACCCGAATTCCATTGCGCGGACACTGACAACGAAAAAATCGTGGACGATCGGCGTCATCTTTGTAGAAGATCTCGGCGTCGGAATCATGCATCCATTTTTCAGTGCGGTTATTGAAAGCTTTAAGAAGTATGTTGAAAAATTCGGGTACGATATCATTTTTTTGAGCCGGAATGTCGGCGGGGAAGAAAAAAGTTATATTGATCACGCGCTCCACCGGGGGGTGGACGGTGTCATCATTGTTTGCTCCCATGATGATGATCCCGAAGTAAAAAAGCTGATCGAATCACCGCTGCAAACCGTTGTCATTGATTTGTACAGCAATAAAACGAGTGTCGTTTACAGCGATAATGTTAACGGCAGCGAACTGGCGGTGCAGTATTTGCACTCGCTTGGTCATCGCAAAATAGCTCATATTTACGGTCATCAAAAAACAATGGCCGGAGTTGAGCGATTAAAAGGGTTTCTCAGTGTCGTTGAAAAGCTACAATTAAACATCCCGGACTCGTACATCAAAGACGGTAGCTTTTTTTCCGTTGACGGCGGCATGCAAGCAATGAGCGAGCTGTTGGAGCTGGGCGATCCGCCGACCGCTGTTTTTGCCGCGGGAGATGCGATGGCCATCGGAGCGATGAAGGCAGTCGAGGCTGCCGGACTTCGCGTGCCAGAGGATGTGTCGATTGTCGGCTTTGATGATATTGAGCTTGCTCAGTATGTGACGCCGGCATTGACGACGATCAGGCAAAATACCGATTTAATCGGGCAAAGCGCCGCAGAAGTGCTGTTAAAGCAAATCAATAATAAAAATAAAGTATTTTCCGCTGTTACCATTCCCGTGGAATTGATGGTCAGAGAATCCGCAAGGCCGCTAAAGCCGGAATGATGTCTTTTCTGCGTTTTTCCAAAGCGCTTTCGGCTATTTTCGAAAGCGCTTTGGATAACATGCTAAAGCAGTTTTTTGGAGAAGGATTGCCAGCGTTATCAACATGACAGCGAGTTGTAAGTGGTAGATTTTATTGGGAAATAAAATGGAAGCGCTTTACAAGTTTACGATTAATCAGCTTTTAGATGTTGCTGTCATTGACAGCCGACAAACATGAAGCTGTTATTGCTAACTTTTTTCGAAAGCGCTTTGGAATATCGAAGATGATTTTTTATGACAAAAGGCTCTATGTTTTTCGACTGCAAGAAATCAAATTTGCTTTGCCCTGCACGTCATGAGTGAAGGTTTCAAACGTATTGAATGGGTCATGAAAAACAACCTTGAAAAATGGGGGAAACAGAAATGAAAAAAATCTATTGGTTCGCATTAGTAATGGTGATCAGCCTTGGTATTGCAACAGCTTGCAGCGGCGGTGATTCTGGCGGAAGCGGTTCCGATGACAAAGGCTCGAAGTCGGGAGGAAAAGATAAACTGACGATTTGGTCATTTACAGATGAGTTGCAGGATGCAATTGATGTATTCGAAGAAGGACATGATGTAGAGGTGGAGCTGACGATTATCCCGATTGAGGATTATCCGACACGTCTGCGTCCGGTGCTGGAAAGCGGGACAGGTGCTCCGGATATTTTTACCGGCGAGCTCGTGTTCATCAAGGATTGGGTAGAACAGGAATACTGGGAGACTCTTTCTCAGGAACCATATAATGTGGATGAGATTAAGGATGACTTTGTCGACTATGTGTTTGATTTAGGGCGAAATGATGCCGGAGATGTCAAAGCTTTATCTTGGCAGACAACACCTGGAGGTATTTTTTACAGAAGAAGCATCGCCCGGGAAGTTCTCGGAACGGACGATCCAGCAGAAATCGGAGAAATGTTTGCTACGATGGAAGGACTGTATGAGGTAGGAGAGAAATTGAAGGATGCCGGATACCGGTTATTCCCTGATGAAGGGGCGGTACGTTGGTTTGCCCAGGGACAGGAGCCGCAACCGTGGGTTAATGAAAGCGATGAGCTGATGTTGTCGGAGGGAAGGCTCAATCACTTTGATTATGCCAAGGAGCTTCGTGAAAAAGATTTGACCGCGTTTGCTCCGGAATGGTCTCCGGCCTGGTTTGCGGCAATGGATGGCGCGATCAATTACAATGCCGGCTGGGATGAAGTGGATGAAAGCGCCGGTGATGAAGTGGAAGTGTTTGCCTATGCCTTGCCGACCTGGGGGCTTCACAGTGTGCTGAAAGAAAACACGGAAGAAACTGCTGGCGACTGGGCGGTGACGAGCGGACCGAACCCGTACTTCTGGGGAGGGACCTGGGTCGGCATTTACAGCAATTCGGATAAAAAAGAATTGGCATGGGAGTTTGTCAAAATGATGACCCATGATGAAGAGTTCCTGACAGATTGGGCGCTGGAAACCGGGGATGTGCTTTCTTACTTGCCGGTAACGGAAAAAATAAAAGATGATTTCAGTGAACCGTTTTTAGGTGGTCAAAACAACTACACTTTCTTCCTGGAGGAAGCGCAATCCATTAATCCGGGGATTGTCACCAAATATGATCAGCAAATCGATGCTTTCTTCGGCAACATGGTATCAGAGTATGTAGAGGGTACAAGAACGAAGGAAGAAGCGATTCAGGAATTTTACAACTTGGTGAGAAACGCTTATCCGCAAATCACAACGCCGGATCAGCAATAAACCATCACCGGCATTTTTCTTGTAGTCGATGTTCAGTGAACAACCTCTTGCATAGAAAAAGGGGAGAAGCGTCATGAGGGCAATAAACAGTGGATTTGCACTTTTTCAGTGGCAGATGTCCGGCTTCTCCTACCCTTTCTAAGCATGCCAAGCCGTTATGTTCAAAGTGTTTGTTCAAATCGAGCAGTTTTTTATCAATCCGACAAACACGAAGCACAAGCTCTCTTCCCGAGGGATTGCGGGAGATGGAACGAGGCTATTCAGCGAAGTGATGCCGGTGCAGTTTTTAAAGAACGGAGAAGGAAGGCGTTTAATGATGAAAAAAATGGATTATTACGGGTACGCATTTATTTTACCTTTCTTTCTGGTGTTTGTGACATTCAGCATTTACCCGATTGTTTTGACGTTTTATTACAGTTTTACCGATTACTCAGGAATGGGCAGCCCGGAATTTATCGGCTTGGCCAACTATACGAGACTGTTTACCGACACGTATTTTTTGCAGGCGTTTTTTAATACTTGGTACATTTGGGGAATTAACTTTTTCTTTCAAATAGTGATCGCGCTTTTACTGGCGATACTTTTCTCTGATATCCGTTTAAAGATGAAAGGGTTAGGTTTTTTCAGAGCGGTGTTTTATTTGCCGAACTTAATCACCATCGCCTCCGTCGCCTTGCTGTTCGGTATTCTGCTGGGGTGGCATCACGGGACGATCAACCATCTGCTGCTGGATCTCGGGATTATTTCCGAACCTGTCAACTGGCTGAACAGTCCGACGACAGCGAGGTGGTCCGTCGCTTTGATCGGGGCGTGGATGTGGTTCGGTCACACATTTATTATTTTGATGGCCGGCATTTCCGGTATCTCCAGGGACTACTATGAATCGGCGCTGATTGACGGCGCCAATCGTCTGCAGACGTTCACCAAAATTACGATTCCGTTGTTAAAACCGATTCTGTTATACGTTTTGATCACATCGCTTATCGGCGGCCTGCAAATATTTGATCTGCCAATGCTGATAACGGATGGTTTAGGATCGCCGCAAGGGTCATTAAACACGATGGTTTTATATTTGTATAACCAGGCCTTCCGGTTTAACAATTACGGCTATGCAGCTGCGGTAGCCTATGGCTTGTTTCTCATTACTGTGTTCTTCTCCTTCCTTACCTTTAAAGCCATGTACCGCAAAAGCGCGAATTAGGGGTGAACTACTGTGACGAAAAGAAAAATCGTAAAAGCTATTCTTTATGTGTTATTAATTCTGCTTGCAATCATCAGCTTTATCCCTTTTTATATGATGATTGTCAACGCGACTCGTTCCAACGCGGAGATTTTGCAAAACGGCTTTACGCTGTTTCCAAGTGCCGCCTTAATGGAAAATTATGAAGTATTGATCAGCTACATGAATGTATGGAAAGGATTCAGCAACAGCTTGCTGGTGGCAGTCTGTGTGACGCTACTAAGCTCGTATTTTTCCGCGCTTACGGCCTATGGCTTTGCCGTCTATCAGTTTAAAGGCAGGAATGTCCTTTTCGTGAGTGTCCTTGTTTTGATGATGGTGCCTGGTCAGCTTGGATTGATCGGTTTTTATGATTTGATCAAAAGCATGGGCTTTCTCGACACGTATATTCCGTTGATTCTTCCGTCGATTGCGGCGCCGTTCATCGTGTTTTTCTTAAGGCAGTTTATCGTTTCCACACTTCATTCCTCGTTGATAGAAGCTGCGCGGATTGATGGCGCGGGGGAACTGAGGATTTTTCACCGGATTGCTTTTCCGATCATGATGCCGGCGATTGCCACGATGGGGATATTTACTTTTATCGGCTCCTGGAACAACTATATCCTGCCGCTTGTCGTACTGTTCAGTCCGGAAAAATATACCTTGCCGGTGATGATGGGCGCCTTAAGAGGATCGCAAGTGGCGCAAAATCTCGGTGCCATGTATCTCGGAATCGCGATTTCCGTTGTGCCGATCATGATCGCGTTCCTCTTTTTATCAAAATACATCATCAGCAGCATTTCAGCAGGTGCCGTTAAAGAATAATTGTTGGTCTATCTACCGTTGACAGCATCGACCACATACCAGAAGAGGTGTTTAGTGAAGTGACGAAATTCAGTGATCAATTCATTTTTGGAACAGCAACATCCTCCTACCAGATTGAAGGAGCTTACAAGGATGGCGGGCGATCGTTATCCATATGGGATACTTTTTCAAGGATCCCCGGGAAAGTACGGAACGGCGATAACGGGGACACGGCCTGTGACCATTACCGCAGATATGAGGAGGATGTCCGGCTGATCAAAGAGCTAGGCGTCGATTCCTACCGATTTTCCATCGCGTGGCCGCGAATTTTTCCTGAAGAAGGGGTTTACAACAAAGAAGGAATGAATTTTTATAAATCGCTGCTGAAAAAGCTTACGGAGGCTGGGATTCAGCCGATGGTGACACTGTACCATTGGGATTTGCCTGTCTGGGCGCACGAAAAGGGCGGCTGGGTTCACCGGGATGCGGTTTCATGGTTTTTAGCTTTTGCGGAAAAGTGTTTCATGGAGCTCGACGAGTATGCTTCCTGCTGGATAACGATTAATGAACCATGGTGCGCCGGATTTTTAGGGTATCATCAAGGCTATCATGCTCCGGGACATACAAGCATGGAGGAGGGACTAAAAGCAGCGCATCATTTGCTGCTTGCTCACGGGGAAACTGTTCGTCTGTTAAAGGATACCTTCCGCTCCGATACACCGGTCGGTATTACGTTGAATTTATCCCCTTTTTATCCAGCGTCCGATTCCTTCAGCGATCAAATCGCAGCGAACAACGGAGACGGCTATACAAACAGATGGTTTCTCGATCCGGTTCTGAAGGGAAGCTATCCGTTGGATATGGTGAATCTATTTTCTAAATATGTGCATGACTTTTCGTTTATTCAGCCGGGAGATCTGAAAACGATTTCGGTGAAGTGCGACTTTTTGGGGATCAATTATTATTCCCGCGAGCTGGTGGAATTTGCCGGCAACACAAGCTTCTTGTTTAAAAAGGCTTACTCAGCGTATTCGAAAACGGCGATGGGCTGGGATGTGTCGCCGCAAGAATTTAAGGAGCTTATTCATCGGCTGCGGCGTGAATATACGGATTTGCCGATTTATATCACCGAAAACGGGGCGGCGTATGACGACGTGCTGGAAGCGGACGGCAGCATTCATGACCGGGAGCGGACGGAATATATCGAAAAGCATCTTGCGGCGGTTTGCGAGTTAAACGAGGAAGGAATGAATATCGCGGGCTTCTATCTTTGGTCGTTATTCGATAATTTCGAATGGGCATTCGGCTACGAAAAGCGTTTTGGTATTTGCTATGTGGACTTCGCAACGCAAAGACGGTATTGGAAGAACAGCGCAAAACGGTACATGGAAATTGTCGCAAATCGAAAACTATAGTGTTTGCTCAAAAAGATCGGTTTTTATCTTTTTGAGCAAACACGGCGTGATGAGTGAAGCCGCCGCGACGTATTAAAGCTTGTTATGACTGCACTTGTCATAACAAGCGTGCGGCGAGCGAGCCATCACAAAAAAAGATCGGTTTTTATCTTTTTGAGCAAACACGGCGTGATGAGTGAAGCCGCCGCGACGTATTAAAGCTTGTTATGACTGCACTTGTCATAACAAGCGTGCGGCGAGCGAGCCATCACAAAAAAAGATCGGTTTTTATCTTTTTTTTAAAACACGAGGCGCGGAGCCGGTCTTGCCTGGCAATAAACGAAAGCAGTACATGCAGAGTCGGAGGGAAAAGGTATGTACAGACTTAATGACAAGCATCATTTTCAAATGGATGACTATCGGGAGAAGGCCCCTTTCTCCAGTTTTTTACCCGGAATGTCCGGGATGGACGGGATACCAATGTGGGTATTTTATGTTAATCGCGGTCAGGGAATTGCCGGCTTCGGCGTCCAGGATAAGGATCATGCGATCATGGAGTTTCTCCCTGCCGATAAAGCGTATCAGCTCGTGCCGTTTCAAGGCTTCCGAACATTTATCAAATGGATGGAAAGTGATAAAATTTCTTTTTTCGAGCCCTTTTCGTCGATATCTCCTGGACAGCAGAAGACGGAGGAAAATATGGAGATATCGGAGAATATGCTTGCGCTGAAGTATGTAAATCATGAAGCCGGCTTGCAGATGACCGTCGAGTATTTCACCCTTCCTCATTCTCCTGCGGCAGCTCTCATCCGCCGTGTCGGGTGGAAAAATATTTCGAAGAAAACCGTCCGTGCTGAAATCTTGGATGGGCTGCCTGCTGTTTTACCGAGCGGCGTGCCGAATGCCGCCTACAAAGAGCTGGGAAATACGCTTAAGAGCTGGTTTGATGTTTGCAATCTGGAGAATCATGTTCCGTTCTATAGGCTGAGAGGCAGTATTGAGGATACAGCGGAAGTAAAAGAAGTCAATCACGGCAATTTTTACTTCAGCCTGTTAGCTTACCGCGGGGAAGAAAAACGACTAAAGCCGATTGTCGATCGCGACGTTATTTTTGGCTCTGATACCGGACTGCAAGTTCCACAAAGCTTTATGAATCGAAGCGTCAACGAATTAACCGCGGCAGACGGCTGCACCGCCAATAAAGTAGCGTGTGGATTCAGCGCGGTGGAAACAGAGCTTGCGGCGGAAGAGGAAGCGGCACTTTTTACGGTTATCGGCCACGCCCGCAATCTGGAAACGTTGAATGCGTTTGTGAAAAATCATTTATCTGCTCCTAAACTTGCTGCGATGAAGGAACAAGCTGCTGCCATGACGGACGATATAACGAAGCCGGTAAGAACGTCAACGGGGAAACCGCTGTTTGATGCCTACACCCGGCAATGCTATCTTGATAACGGCCTTCGCGGCGGATTTCCTTTCGTGTTTGAAGATCAGCACAACCATCAAATGTACTATCTATTTTCGCGTAAACACGGTGACTTGGAACGAGATTACAACTTTTTTTCTCTGAGTCCGACGTATTATTCACAAGGAAACGGCAACTATCGGGATGTCAATCAAAACCGGCGCTGCGATGTATTTTTTGATCCGAAGGTAGGGGACTACAACGTCAGGCTGTTTATGAATCTTATTCAATTGGATGGCTATAATCCGCTTGCGGTTAAAGGCGTACGCTTTACCCTTGAAGCGCAGGAAAATGTGGATTTGCCGACCTTCGTCACCGATATTGCAGAGCTGGCAAAAGTACGGGGATTTTTCCGTAATTCCTTTACACCTGGGGAGCTGAAACATTTTCTCGAGGACGAAAAAATCCGGTTGCATATGCCGTTTGCAGCGTTTTTAACGACGGTCATTCTCGCTTCGGAGCCGAATTTCCAGGCGGAGTTCGGCGAAGGATACTGGGTGGATCACTGGACATACAACCTCGATTTGATTGACAGTTATCTTGCTGTTTTTCCCGATAAAAAAAGCGAGTTTTTTTTCAGCAAAACATATCAGTATTTTATCAGCCCGATTCGGGTAAAAAAGCGGTCCGAAAAATATGTGCTGAACAACGGCAGGCTCCGACAATATTATGCGCTGGAAACAGATCGAAAACTGGCGGAGGAGGCGGCAAAAACCGGCGGTGTTCTTTGGCTGAAAGACAAGTATGGGAAAGGTAGTATTTATAAAACGGATCTATATTCCAAACTGTTCCTGCTTGCCCTCGTCAAAACGGCGACGATGGCCCCTTACGGACTCGGGATTGAAATGGAAGCCGGCAAACCTGGCTGGAATGATTCCATCAACGGGCTGCCGGGCATGTTCGGCGCAAGCAGTTCGGAATTGTTTGAGGTGAAGCGTCTGCTTGCGCTTCTATTGGAAGTGAAGGAAGGTCGCGGTCTTTCCTTACCGCTGGAGGCAGCAGAATTTTTGCAAGCGCTAGTAAGCGAAATAAAGAAAGTGGAAAAAGGTGATACGGATGAGCTTGGCTATTGGCATGCTGTTTCCGGTCGGCGCGAAAGCTACCGTGAAGCAATCTACGGAGGAATCAGCGGGGAGGAAAAGTACTTTTCCCTGAAGGAAGCCAGGCAAATGCTGCGGTTGCTGAAGAGCAAAGTGGAAAAAGGGATCGAACGAGTTTTCAGCTATGGAAAAGTGCTTCCGCCGACTTACTTTTATTTCGAGCCCGTGCAGGAAACCGGGGAGGCACCTCCGGAAATTGACAAGCTTGATTGGAAGCCGGTTCCAGTTACCCCGTTTTTAGAGGGAATCGTCAAAGCGTTAAAGTTGACGAAAGATAAAAATGAAGCGAAAAAAATATACGATGCCGTAAAAGCCTCCTCTATATATGATAAAAAGCTGAAGATGTATAAAACGTCCATGTCCATCGAGAAGGAGCCGAACGAACTGGGGAGAGTGAAATCCTTCACACCGGGTTGGCTGGAAAATGAATCGATTTTTCTGCATATGGAATACAAATACCTTCTCGCTGTTCTCAAATCCGGACTGGCGGATGAATTTTTCGCGGATATGCAACAAGCGGTAATTCCGTTTTTGGACCCAGCTGTTTACGGCAGAAGTACGCTGGAAAATTCCTCGTTCATTGCCAGCAGTGCAAATCCCGATGCTAAACTGCACGGCAGAGGATTTGTCTCCCGCTTAAGCGGTTCAACGATTGAATTTTTAAACATCTGGTTTGTCATGATGGCCGGACGACAGCCGTTTTTACTGATTAACGGCGAACTCGCCTGCCAATTGTCGCCGACGCTGCCGAGCTGGCTGTTTGATGAGCATGGCAAGGTGTCGTTTACCTTTCTCGGCTCATGCAATATCACGTATGAAAACGAGAGCGGCAAAAACACGTATGGGGAAAACGGGGTTTCACCGGTGGAATATGTGCTGACGTATCAGGACAAAGCAACGATACCTATTCATGACCGCGTCATTCCAAAGGATCATGCAATGGCAATCAGAAACGGTGAAGTAGCCAGCATTCACGTTAAGCTGGCCTAATCAGGACGTACTCGACCAGAGGCATCCCAAGAAGATATAGGAAAAAAGACTCTTTTTTGTCAAATTCGCTTTCTATTGCGTCACTTACAGCTTTAATTACTCGAAAGCACTTTATAACAGCTCTTACAAGAAAATCAAGGTGTCTGGAGGTGAAGGGTTGTCGCAAAAAGTGAGCATTTTTTGATGGCCGGCTGACAGGGAAAACAGGAACTTTGTTTAAGCATGAAAAAATCGGAGGCGAGGCGAATTCATGAGGGAAAAATGGATTTATTTATTGTTGACCATCGTGGTTATCATACCGATTTTCAGTACAGGAACAAAGGCGAATAATGAGGCGGCGGATGCGACGGAAAATCTTGTTTTCAACGGAGACTTTGCAGGCGGTACGGCAGGCTGGGAAACGTGGAATGGGGAAGGGGGATCATCCTCATTCACTGTCGACAACGGAACTGCAGAAATGAATGTTACCAGCATCGCCGGCATCCATCCGGAGTGGGGAGTGCCGATCAGTTGGTCTACACAGCTGTTTCAATCCGGAATCCAACTGGAAGGCGGCAAAACATATCAATTGAGCTTTCGAGCACGGGCAACAACGGAGCGTCCGATAGAGGTGGAATATAACGGCATCTTGGGCAATCTCAAGCAACCGTTTCTGATTACAACGGAAGCTGCAACGTATACACACGAATTCACTGTCTTTCAGGATGCGCCATTAAAACTTATTTTCCTGCTTGGCAATGTGATCAGCGGGGACGCAGTGACACCGAATACGCCGCACAGTGTATTTTTTGATGAGGTAGTTATTCGAGAAATAGAAGAGGAAGACCCGGAAACTGACCGCGAATGGCGATTGGTATGGAGTGATGAATTTGACGGAACAGAGTTAGACAGGACAAAATGGCAGTATGACACGGGGAATGGCTTTTATTCCGATGGGGAATGGGTTCCCGGCTGGGGTAATCAGGAATTACAATACTACTCGGAAAACAACGTGCGGGTGGAAGACGGAAAGCTGATGATTGAAGCGCGGGAAGAAACGACGACGGATGAACATGGAACGTACGCCTACACGTCTGGAAAAATTACGACCGACGGCTTGTTCAGTCAGGCATACGGGAAGTTTGAAGCGAGAATCAAACTTCCTGCCGGGCAAGGGTATTGGCCGGCATTCTGGATGATGCCGCAGGATGATGTGTACGGCGGCTGGGCAGCGTCCGGAGAAATCGACATTATGGAAAATCGCGGTTCTGAACAAAATAGCGTCGGGGCGGCCATTCACTATGGCGGTCCATGGCCGCGCAACATTCATGCAGGAGGTACTTACGTTTTCCCGGCTGGGCAATCGACAACAGACTTCCAAGTATACAGTTTGGAATGGGAGCCGGGAGAGATCCGCTGGTATGTCAATGGCAATTTATATACAAAAATAACGGACTGGTACAGCGAAAACGGCGAATACCCGGCTCCGTTTGATCAACCGTTTTATCTCATTTTAAATCTTGCAGTAGGCGGCTGGTACGGCGGTAATCCGGATGATACAACAATTTTTCCGGGACAGATGGTTGTGGACTATGTCAGAGTATATGAAGAATCTCAGGAAAACGGGAACAGGTAGCGGATCGGGCATTGCTGAAAACAGTCTGCCGGAAAGAAGTGAGAATAAATCTCCAAGAAAAGCAAAGTAGCACCGGTGATGAAAAACTGCCCGATTCAGCAACAATGCGGGTAACTATCTGATATTAGGAGCATTATTGTTAAACATTGGTGTTGAACCATTTATCCGTTCAAAAATAGCGGTTCAGAAATAAAATGAAAGAGGCTGTCTCAAAGCTGCAAATCTTTTCGGCTTTTGCGACAGCCTTGCTGTATGGGAGCCGATTGCCACAGATTTTAATACGTTATTAATTAGTGGGCTTCTCCTTAAGTTTAAAGTGCCCCAAAGCTTTTAGGTTCAGAATAATGCCCTCCCCTAACTTCTCGGCAGTTGTCTTTTCCACCAATTTTGCTACAAGTTCATTAAATTACTGTTACGGTTGTAACGTAACAACGTAATAAAGAACAATCCCTGACAAAGTAACGATGAGTAGAAACACAAGTCCTTTCCATAACAAAAGCCGAACCATTCAGCAGCCTCTCCTTTCATGGATAGCATGACAACCGTTCCAAACGCAGTGAGTCCCATATTGTAACTATTGTAATGGTGACTGTGTTTTTAATATTCCAAATTACAGTCTAATTACCAATTTTGTATAATGATTGCAAAATCGGGTAAGTTATTTTAAAAAGAACTTTTTCAGTAGTCTACATGGTTGTGAACAGTCCGTAGCAGAGAGGAAAACTCGATAATGAAGGTGATTCTGTTATGAGGAAAAAACAGAAGAATGAAAACAAGACATGGAGAAACACGGATACGAACAACGGCCTGTCAGAGCATATTGATGAGAATGAAACAGCATTGAAGGATGTATTTATGAATTGTTCTGACTTGTATATGAGGAAGATCATTATTGCCAAGTCGTTTCCCGGCTTGATTGTTTATATTCAGGGACTTGCTGACATCGAGCATATCGAAACCGCCTTGCTGAAACCTTTGGCAGCGATGAAATCTTTTTCGGATGCAACCGCTTCCGCACTTGTTACTTGGATGAATAAAGAGCTGTTCTCTATCGTGCAGGCAGAAATGGTTGTTGAGAGAAAAGATGTCATTCAACGAATTATGTTGGGAGAGGTTATGATACTGGTTGACGGAACAAAGGAGGCCATCGCGGTAAATGTTGAAAATCAACAATTGAACCGACAGCCGGAAGAACCGCTTTCAGAATCGTTGATACGCGGTGCACGCGTCGGCTTTATTGAGGACGTTAAAGTAAATGTTGTATTAATACGAAGAAGAGTTCGGATGCCTGAGCTGAAAGTGGAGAAATTTTTGATCGGAAAATTATCAAACACAAGTGTTATCCTAATGTATATTGAGCATCTTTCCTCCGATAAAGTCGTTAAAGAAATAAAAAAACGGCTCGAATCGATTGATGTCGATATCGTTTTGGAATCCGGGAACATTGAAGAATTAATAAGTGACAGTCGCTATTCTCCCTTCCCACTTATGCAGACAACGGAACGTCCCGATACAGCTGCTGCTTTACTTATGGAAGGAAAATCATGCATATTGGTTGACGGTTCTCCAATGGCCATGGTTGCTCCTGTGACATTCTGGCAAGGGTTTCAAACGATGGAGGACTATAATACGTTCTTTCTGTTTGCTTCCGCAACACGTTGGCTGCGCTATTTGTTTGCTGCAATTGCGTTGTTGCTGCCGTCATTTTATGTCGCCGTTGCTAACTTTCATCAGGAAATGATTCCTACCGCGCTTGCACTTAGTATCGCTGCTGCAAGAGAATTGGTCCCGTTCCCGACGATGGTGGAAGCGCTGATGATGGAGATTGCTTTTGAAGGACTTCGTGAAGCAGGGATTCGCCTTCCAACACCGATTGGACCAACTATCAGTATCGTCGGCGCTCTCGTAATTGGGGAAGCTGCCGTTCAAGCGGGAATTATTTCTGCACCGGTTGTCATTGTGGTGGCGTTGACAGGAATCGCTTCTTTCTTGATTCCTAAATTGAATATGTCTAATGCTTTACGCTTGATGCGCTTCCCGGTTACTTTATTTGCCGGTCTTTTTGGTTTATACGGCGTGGTTGTTGCGCTCCTTGCCATTTTAATTCATCTTGTCAATCTCCGCTCTTTTGGAATGCCTTATATGTCACCGGCAGCTCCGTTTCAATCCTCCGGGTTATTAGATGTATTTATTAAAGCGCCGACTTGGATTTTATATAAGCGCAAGAGGAAAACTGGGGTTGAAAACTCATGACGGGAAATTGCCGGCTTTTTAGAGGATTCATTATTCTGTTGCTGCTTTGTCTGCTCATGGGGTGCTGGGACAGCGATGAGATTGACAACCTTGCCATCGTTATCGGTAGCGGGTTTGACATAGTGAATGACGGTCAGGCGGAAGCGACGGTACAAATTGCCTCTCCTACCGGCTTTCCCTCTGCCGGAAACGGCGGAACTGAAATAAGTCCGTATTTATCTTTAAGCGAAAAAGGCGCAGACAGTAGTGAAATTATTAACAGTATGCAACAGCAGCTTTCCAGGCGTTTTTTTCTAGGGCATCGGCAGGTCATTATTTTTGGTGAAGAGTACGCGCGCCATGGTATTGATCAATTTATTGACTTGTTTATGCGCTCCCCTGACAGCCGCTATACCGGTTATGTATTGACCGCTTATGGCATATCGGCGAAAGATGTGCTTAATGCCTCCTATGTTTTTGAAAATATCCCCGCCATTGCCATCAATAAAATGCAGGAAGAGGGAAATGCATTGGGGACCTTGGTCGGTGAATTTATTGCTTCCTTAGCTTCAGACGAAAAAACGACAGTGACAGGCGCCATTCGGATCGTGGAGACAGGGGCAGCAGGAAATGTATACAGGATCGATCATGCGGCAGTATATCGAGAGAACAGCCTTGCTGGTTTTCTTAATGAAGAGCAGATGAAAATGCTGTTGTGGTTGAAAGGAAAACTGCAAGGTTCAATGATGTCGATCCAGTTTGAGCCGAAAAGTGACAAGTTCCGGGGAAAGGTGGGCATTGTTTTCTTTAAAAGCGATGCAAAAATAGATGTGAGGCTGGAGAATGAAATACCTCATGTCGCCGTTCAAATGAAAGCGAAGGCAAAAATGATGAATAACGATACTCCAGTGAACATGGGCATAAATGAAAATCTGCAACAACTTGAAAAAAAATTTGTAGAAAAAATTGAAAACACGTTAAATAACATACTTGAAACGGCCCAGAAGGAATGGAAGGTGGATATCTTTGATTTCGCAGAGGAAATTCACGTTCAGCATCCTCAATTTTGGAAAAACACAAAGGACCAATGGCTAGAGCTATATCCGAAAGTTCCGGTTTCTTTTCAGATAGAATTGGAAATCCAAAACACCGGGAGAACCCAGGCACCAGCCCACTTTAAAAAATGACTTGATGGAAGCCAGGATGGAAACAGCTTCAGACAAAGATGCCCCTGTTCCGTTAGGTTGGTGTTTGTTATCAGCCTATTCTCATTATTGGTCTAAAGCACATTTCATTAACGTCTGAATAAACAAAACGGGGGCATAGTTGATGAAACTGAGTAATATTCAACTATTTTGGATGATTGCTATTATGGAACTAGGCATGACGCTGGTAATGACTACAACTGTCAGCTTGCAGGCTGCAAAGCAGGACGCTTGGATATCTGTGTTCTTTGCCGGTTGTATTGCTTTGCTGATCGCTTTTGTAGCCACGCGGCTTACGCTTCTTTTTCCGGATCAGACGCTTGTTCAATTCAGTGAAGCCATTCTGGGGAAATGGATTGGAAAAATCATAGTTCTCATTTACCTTGTACAATGGTATACAATTGTCCCGATCGTTCTCCGGCAATTTTCGGATGTGATTGAGATGCTGCTTTTGCAACGAACTCCGTCTTTGGCGATCATTTTGCTAATGATATTGCTGATGAGCTATGTCACGTTTACAGGAAAAATTGAAGGAATTGGTCGGTGCAGTGAAATATTGGGGCCAATGATCTTTTTGATGGTATTTATTGTGTTGTTCACCAATATTGAGAACATCAATGTGAAAAATATGCTGCCCTTATATGTGGATAATGGGATGAAAAATATTATGCAAGGAGCACTGGCGCCAGCATCTTATTTGGGACATGCCGTCGAAATTGTCATGCTGACCCCATTTTTAACCAGACCTCGGCAAGCCGCTGTGTACGTCGTTTGGGGTGTAGTTGTACCGGTCGTTATCGTCATCGTTTCAACGTTGATGATCATCATCACGATTGGCACGGATCTTTCCGTACATATGTGGTATCCGTTTATTGAATTGACACGAGAAATCAAATTAGGTTTTATCGAAAATTGGGACGCTTTTGCTGTTGTAATATGGATAACGAGCGTGTTTGTCAAGTTGTCCATTTATTTATTCATCACCACCTACGGAACAGCGCAATTTTTAAAGGTGGAAAATTGGCGGAACATGGTTTGGATTATCGCTCCGATCATTCTTTTGTTTACGTTTGTTCCCAAAAATGTAACAGAGTCGACCAATAATTATTTAAACAATTACTGGGTGCCGTTTGTTCTGCCCGTCAATATGATCGGCATCCCGCTTTTGCTGCTTGTGATCGGGAAAATGAGGCAAAGAAAAGCAAGAGCAAACAGTTGAATCTGCCGAAAAGAGCGTTGGTGTCCGAAATGAGCATAGAATCGATCGTGCCGTAACGAATAGGATCAGCCACCCGGCCAAAGCGTGCAAACTAGCGGAATAAAGCGATAAAACGACGGGAATAACCTCAATTTTGACGGAATTACTGATCAAAGTGACGGGAAAAAGAAAAATCGAGATAAAAAAATTTCATTAATCATGCATGTTTATTTTTGTTCACGGCAAAACTAGCTTTTATGAAATCGGAAATACTTATTTATTATTGAGGAAGTTCAAAAAGCTCGGAAAGTATTGCTGGAAAATGTTGACGTTGTCTTTTGTCAACTCCGCTACTTAAGATAACTTTGATTAACGTTCCAAAAATCGCGGTTCCGTCGCGAATTTATTCACCCCGTTTTCTCCTTTTTGAACTCACACTAATAGAGAAAATCATTTTAACAGATACTAAACATTAAAAGCTGCCTAGGGGGAAATAAAATGATTTTCAATATGGAAAAATTGAAAGAGCAGGCTCATCACAGTGCACTGAAACATGATCCATTTGTTAGTCGAAAATCCTCCAAACAATTTTGGAAAAACAATGAACGAAACGCGCAAAAATTACGCGATTTTGTCGCTGTATTACATGAAAATAAGACATCGTGTACACAACCTGCAGAAGAATGGTTACTGGATCATGCAGAATTTATAGAAGAGCAAATGGTAGTTATTAAACACGAGCTAGAGAAATCCTTTGTGAAAAAATTGCCGCACCTGAGCAAAACAGGGGAGACAAGAATCATTGCCATCTGCGACGACTACTTGCGAGCTACTGACGGACATTTGAAGATGGATACGTTTCTTTCCTTCATTCGTTCCTATCAGGAAGTCTCGGTGCTGACACTGGCGGAAGCGTGGGCAATGCCGCTAATGATGCGGGTTGCGTTGATTCGCCATCTGGCCGAGATGATGGATGTCATTAAAGAACGGCATGATGTATGCACGCAAGTGGAGAAAATGCTCTCGGGAATAGAAACGTCTGACATCACGGCGGAAAAGCTCAAGCAAGTATTAGAGGACGCCGGGTATGAAATGCCCCTTTCAGGCCCGATGATCGTTCATCTTGTCAAGCATCTTCGGGAGCGTACCGATTATTCACCAACGGTCGGAGAATGGCTGTTGTGTAAATTAGAAAACGGACGAGAAAGCTTAGATCATATTCTATCCTATGAATACCAGCTTCAAGCTAACTATCAAGTAACAACAGGGAACCTGATCAGCAGCCTGCGGAATTTGTCCCGCTGGGATTGGCGCGAAACGTTTGAGGAAATCAGTGCAGTTGAACAAACACTTCGCAAAGAAAAGCTCGGCTGTTACGCCAAAATGGATTTTTCCAGCCGGGAAACGCTGCGCAACCGGGTGGAGAAGCTGGCCCAGCGTTTCCGCCTGCCGGAAAACCTGATTGCTGCTCAAGCTGTTGAGGCTGCCGATGAGGCGGCTGAAATTTTGCCGGCTGAAGAACCGGCAGCTCCGCCGAGGAATGCTTTTGTCTCTTATTATTTACTTGAGCCGGACGGGCTGCAAACATTAAGGCAGCGGCTGAAAGCATGCGGCAACCCCCGCTCCCTTCCGAAAATCAGCCTGCTGCGGCGCAATCCAAAAACATATTTTAACATGATGGCGGTTTTTCTGATTGTGTTCATGGTTTGTTTCACTGCTTTTGTCGCCTGGGATCAGCTGCTGACACCGCTTGAATTGCTGATCATTGCGATGCTGCTTTTATTGCCTGCCATGGAGTGGAGCGTATCGCTCGTTCATTTCATCATCGAGCGGATAAAGCAGCCAACCCCGTTGCTGAGATATGATTTTTCCGGGGGAATCCCTGACAATGCGGCTACGATGGTAGTGATTCCTGTTATTTGGTCGACGAAGGAGGAAGTGGAAGAACTTCTCGACCGTCTGGAGCTGCATTATCTCGCAAACAGGGATAAGAACCTTCATTTTGCCCTGCTCGGGGATTTGAAAGATGCGGATAAGCAAAGGCTGATAGAGGATGAAATCGTTACGGACGCTGCGGTAGCTGGAATAAGGCGGCTGAATCGTTCGTATCCGGATCAAGCCTTTTATTTATTTCAGCGAAAAAGATTATGGAATCCTTCTGAAAAAATTTGGATGGGCTGGGAAAGAAAGCGCGGCAAACTGGTGGAATTTGTCGAACTGGTAAAAGGACATGAGGATACAAGCTATAACATTGTCGAGGGGGATGTCTCCTCACTTCGGGAAATTCGCTATATCATTACGCTTGATGCCGACACACAGCTGCCGCTGGAAAGTGCGCAAAGGATGGTCGGAACACTTCATTTGCCGTTTAACAGACCGAGGCTGAACGAAGCGGAGACAAGAGTGACAGAAGGATATGGCGTGCTTCAGCCAAGGATCGGAATGAGTCATGAATCAGCAATGCGATCCCGCTTCGCCGCCCTCTGGTCCAGCGCCCCCGGGGTTGATCCATACGCTTTCGCGATTTCCGACCCGTATCAGGACAATTTTGGTCAGGGGATTTTTACAGGAAAAGGGATCTTTGATGTTGACATGTTCTACAAAGTTTTGTGCGAGCGGATACCGGAAAACCGTCTGTTGAGCCACGACTTGCTGGAGGGTGGCTTTCTGCGCGCCGGTTTGCTGTCGGATATCGAATTGATTGACGGCCATCCGTCGCGCTTCAGCGCCTATCAAAAGCGGCTGCATCGCTGGGTTCGCGGCGACTGGCAGCTGTTATTATGGCTTTTGCCAAAGGTGAAAAACCGCAGGGGAGAAGCAATTCCCGTCGACTTATCCATCCTGACACGCTGGCAAATTATTGATAATCTTCGGCGGAGCTTGCTGACCCCGGTTCTTTTTGCCATTTTGCTTCTTGCGGCGGCAGTTCTACCGGGCTATCCGCTTCGCTGGTTTGCGATAGCCTTCGCGACGCTGTGCATTCCGGTTCTTCGCCAGCTTATTCAGATAAAAGCTGTTTCATCTCGCTTGCGGAGCATCGGAAATACGGCGGCGCAGGTTGTTATCTCCATCTTGACGCTCCCTTTCCAGGCAGTGCTGTTGTCCGACGCCATTGTCCGGACGCTGTACCGGATGCTTTTTTCTAAGCAGCGTTTGCTGGAATGGGTACCTGCTGCGGATGTGGATCGGGACAGTAAACAGAAAGGGGCCCCGGTGTTGTATGGAGTATATGGCGGCTACTCCCTTGTGCTGCTTTATCTTGCGGCGGCGGTTTTAACAGAAAATACCTCGATCCTTGCCGTAGCGATCGCCTCAAGTCTTGTTTGGGCATCGGCAATTCCGGTTATCCGTTGGCTGGATAAGCCTGTGGAAAAAAAAGAAGTCCACTTTTCCAGCGTGGAGGAAGAAGACATGCGAAAACTGTCACAGGAGATTTGGACCTTTTATGAAGACTATGTAGCAAAGGAAGATAACTGGCTGCCTCCCGACAACGTCCAATTTGAACCACCCAATGGCGTGGCCCATCGTACATCACCGACAAACATCGGGTTGTATCTGACATGTGCTTTGGCCGCGCGGGATTTTGATTTTATTGACACTCGCGGATTCATCGAACGGCTGGAACGGACATTAACCACCGTTGAACGGCTGGAAAAATGGAACGGCCATCTGTATAACTGGTATGACACGCAGACGCTGCAGCCATTGCACCCGAAATACATTTCTACAGTTGATTCAGGCAATTTTGTGGTCTGTTTGATTACTGCCAGGGAAGGGGTTTTGGAGTGGCTGCAATCGCTCGAAGAACCGGAGAGCGATGACAGCAAGGAAAGGCAGTATGACGAGTCGCTTCACATTGCTTTTTCTGAAGAACTGACACCGCTGGAGACAGAAAAAAAACCAACAGAAGTCGGGGAAACATGGTATGAGCGGGGGCAGAGATTGTTAAGCCGCCTGGATAGAATCATTGAGGACACTGATTTCCGTCCGCTGTACAATCATAAAACAAAGCTGTTTTACTTAGGCTATCATGCGGAGCGGCACCAGCACGACGAGGTTTTGTACGACTTAATGGCTTCCGAAGCAAGGCAGGCAAGCTTTGTTGCCATCGCCTTGGGGCAGGTGTCTGTTTCCCACTGGAATGCCCTGGGCAGGACAATGACAAAGGTGGGCAAAAAGCCATTGCTATTATCCTGGTCGGGAACGATGTTCGAGTATTTGATGCCGTGGCTGTTTTTACGTACGTATAAAAATACTTTGTGGGAAACAACGTATAAGACGGTCGTTGACAGGCAAATGGATTATGCAGAACAGCGGGGAGTGCCGTTCGGGATCTCGGAATCCGGTTATTATGCCTTTGATTACCAGATGAATTATCAATACCGTGCCTTTGGTGTTCCCGGACTTGGCTTTAAACGCGGGCTTGAACAGGATTTGGTCATCGCTCCTTATGCAACAATCCTCGCTCTGCCGTTTGCTAAGCAGCAAGGGCTGGAGGCTATGAAAAAAATCGAGCAGCTGGATGGCAGAGGAAAGTACGGTTTTTACGAGGCAATCGATTTTACTAGAGAGAGGCTGCCAAAAGGTCGCAAGCATGCGACGATTTTCAGCTACATGGCCCATCATCAAGGCATGAGTATGCTGACATTAGCCAATCTGTTGCTGCCAAAAAAAATGTACAGCCGTTTTCATCGCAACAAGCAAGTACGCTCAGCCGAGCTTTTACTGCAGGAAAGAATTCCGGAAAAAGCAAAAATGATTAAGCACCCGGCAATTACCCGCACACATGAGCCTTATTCAGATCGCGTTGAAGGCAGATCGGCAATACGGGAATATCAGTCGGTGGAAACGCGAACGCCGGAAGTATGTGTCCTGTCTAACGGAAAACTGACAACGGTGGTGACGAACAGCGGCAGCGGCTTCAGTCGGTATGACGGGCTGGCAGTATCAAGATGGCGGGAAGATCCGGTGATGGATTCCTGGGGTAGCTATGTTTATATATACGACACTTCCAAAGACAAGCTGTGGTCACCATCCTACCAGCCTTGTCGAGTCAAAGCAGAGCAGCAGCGGGTACAGTTTGCGCTGCACAAAGCGACGTTCCTTCGGGAGGATGGAGATGTAAAAACAAGCATGGAAGTTTGTGTTTCACCAGAGTGGAACGCGGAGATCAGGCGGATTTCATTAACGAATACGGGTGAAAAGCGCAAAGTGCTGGAAGTGACAACATTTGTCGAATTGGCGCTGGCTAATCCGATCGCCGATGATGCCCATCCAGCCTTCAGCAAATTGTTCATTCGCACCGCTTTTGATGCGGAGGCTGGCTGTCTTGTAGCGGGGCGAAGACCGCGGGAAGCAAACGATAAAACGTTATGGGCAGCCCATTCGTTGATGATTGAAAACCATACCCTAGGAACGGTGGAGTACGAAACCGACCGCTCCAGTTTTATTGGACGGGGATATAAGCTGTCCAAGCCTCAAGGGATCAATTCCCGTTTGCGTGGTAAAGTAGGTTCGGTTGCCGATCCTGCATTTGTCATGAGGCGCCGTGTCACCGTTGATCCGGGAGAACAAATACAATTAGTTGCCATCACTTCTGTGGCTGAGACGAGGGAAGAGGCAGTGGATATCATCCATAGAGCCGTTCCCGGACAAACGGTGGAACGAACCTATCAATTGGCTTGGAACCGGGCGGAGATTGAATTAAGAAACCTTCATTTAAGTCGCCGCGAAGCAGCTGGGTTTCATCTTTTCGCCGGGCATGTTCTTTACACTCCTCCATTTCGCCGGGAAAGGGAAACAAGTATCCAGGTGAACCAGAAGGGGCAATCAAGCCTTTGGGCTTACGGCGTTTCGGGAGATCGTCCGATCGTACTCGTCAGGATCAATGATCAGAACCGCCTGCCCTTTGTGGTAAAGCTGTTAACCGGCCACGAATATTTAAGAAGGCTTGGCATATTTTTTGACCTCGTTGTTTTAAATGAATCGGAAGAAGGGTATCAGCAGCATTTGCAGGAAGCGCTTCAGCGGACGTCGGAGCAGGGAATTGACCGGTTCGGTGAGGGCGTGTCCGGCGTGTATGTCATAGCGGCAAACCAGTTGCCTGATGAAGATAAAGCGCTGTTGGCGGCCGTTGCCCGTATGGAATTTCGCGCAGAAGGACCGAGCTTTTACAGGCAGCTGCAGGTACGCGGCAAAAACAACGCCATGCCGCTACCTGATGTCCTTGTTCCTGAACCCGTTCGTTCTGAAGAAGGGGGGAGCGGCGTTTCGACTGTGGCGGAGGAGCAGGAAGATGGTTCGAAAAAGTGGCTGTTTTTCAATGGCTGGGGAGGGTTTTCTCCCGATGGAAAAGAGTATTGGATTCAAATAAAAAACGGCAACCATTTACCTTCACCATGGATCAATGTGATCGCCAATCGTCAATTCGGCTGCCTCGTGTCTGAGCTGGGGACAGGCTATACATGGTGGCAAAACAGCCGTGAATGCAAGCTCACCCCATGGTCCAACGACCCCGTCCTTGATCCGCCGACAGAAACGGGATATATACGGGATGAAGCAAGCGGGGAAGTGTGGTCATTAGGACCTTCCACTGCCAAGGAAAAAGCGGTATATCAGGTGGTTCATGGCAGAGGATATAGCCGTTTTGAACATGAGAGAAAAGGTTTGAAGCATGAAATGACGATTTACGTTCCCTTGGACGATCCGGTGAAAATTATCAGGCTGAAGCTTAAAAATAAAACGAAGCAAAAGCGGCGGATATCGTTGACTTATTACGCGGAGTGGGTTTTAGGAGTGCAGCGGCAGGCAAACGCTCCGTATATTGTTACGAAATGGCTTCCGGAAGCTCAGATATTGACAGCAACAAATACGTATCAGGAGACGTTTCGGGATGCGACAGCGTTTTTGGGGATTTTTTCGAGTGATGAAGTTGGTCAGGAGCAGTCTCGGGAGCTTACATGGACTGGAGACCGCCGTGAGTTTATCGGCCGCAACGGCAGCATGGCAGATCCTGCCGCCTTAAGCCGGATAAGCCTGTCAGGGCGCACAGGCGCCTGTTATGACAGCTGCGGAGCAGTGCAAAGGAAGCTGATTCTCGAACCGGGACAGGAGCAGGCGCTCTATATTTTGCTAGGCTGTGATCAATCAACGGAAGCTGTTGTCGGTCTGACAAAAAAATACCGTCAACCTTCCGCATGTGAAGCTGCCTTGAACCAAGTAACTGAATTTTGGGAGCGACATTTGGATCAGATCAACGTTTCCACTCCGTCACCTGAAATGGATCTGATGTTAAATGGCTGGTTGTTATACCAGTCGCTGGCCTGTCGGATGTGGGCGAGATCAGCCTTTTATCAGGCAGGTGGGGCATACGGATTCCGGGATCAGCTCCAGGATTCTCTGGCGCTTTTGCATACACTTCCGGAAATGATGCGGGAGCAAATTATTCGCCATGCTTCCCATCAATATTTAGAAGGCGATGTGCAGCACTGGTGGCATGAAGAAACGGAGCGGGGAATTCGGACGCTGTTTTCCGATGACTTGCTGTGGCTTCCTTACTGTGTCTCAAGATATATTGAACATACTGGGGACAGAACAGTCCTGGAAGAAACGGCGCCTTATTTGTACAGTGAGCCTCTTCGGGAAGAGGAGCATGAACGCTACGAGCCGACCGTGCTAGCTTCTGAATCAGGTTCTGTTTATGAGCATTGCCTGCGGGCCATCGACAAAGCGCTGTCCCGTATTGGCGAGCACGGCTTGCCGCTCATCGGCGTCGGTGACTGGAACGACGGCATGAATCTTGTCGGCGCAGAAGGACGCGGCGAAAGTGTCTGGCTTGCCTGGTTTCTTTGTGACGTATTGCAACGATTTTCCGTAATTTGCCATGATCAGGGCGACTCCGAAAAGGAAACCAGTTATTTACAAATGAAGGAAAAACTAGTCTCGGCTGTAAACGATCATGGTTGGGATGGGCAGTGGTACCGCCGAGCATTTACCGACTCGGGACAGTGGCTCGGTTCGATTCAAAACGAAGAATGCCGCATCGATGCCATTGCCCAGGCATGGTCCGTGATTTCCAACGGCGCCCCGCAAGAGCGAGCGCTGCAGGCGATGCAGTCGTTTGATCGCGAGCTGGTGGATCGGGAGCTTTCGGTTATACGGCTGCTCACCCCCGCCTTCGACCAAACGGAGCCCAGTCCAGGTTATATTCAGGGATATCCTCCCGGTATTCGGGAAAACGGAGCCCAGTACACCCATGGAGTTATTTGGGGAATTGTAGCCTGGTGCCAACTTGGCCAAGGAGAGAAGGCGTTGGAAATGTTCACGATGATCAATCCGTTGACACATACAAGAACAGACCATGAAGTCCGGCAGTACACAGGAGAGCCGTACGTAATGGCGGCGGATGTGTATACTGCAGAACCGCATGAAGGGCATGCCGGCTGGACGTGGTATACAGGTGCTTCCGGCTGGATGTATCAAGCCGGGCTGGAATGGATTCTCGGGGTAAGACGCCGCGGCGGTCAGCTGCACATCGACCCGTGTATACCTAATGATTGGCCGGAGTACAGTGTCACATATCGTTATGGCAACACGAAATATCATGTTACGGTGAAAAATCACTCAGGTGCTCCGGATGACGTGAAAAAGCTGAGTGTCGACGGCAAGGAAGTCCCGCTTTCAGAAGCCGGAGCGCTGGTGCCACTGGAGGATGGCGGCGTGGACAGATATGTCGAAGTACTATTGTAAAAAAAGAAAAAAGCTCAACCGGTTGCAACGCAAGGCAGAAGCGGCGGGAGTCCAGGTGGAAAGTTTCTGTCGTCTGCAGAATGCCACCGCCTGCTTGGTGGCCACGGAAAAAGTAGGTTTTTACTTTTTCGGTGGCCTCCATGCTTTCCGCTAATTTTTCTCCACACAAGTCTATTGTTTGTGCTGCTATGCCTTTTCGCAGTGTTTGTCTCACGATGTCACTCTGAGCAGATGTTGTTAAACCTCGATGAGTAAGGCAAACAAGTAAGGGAATGAGAAGGACCACCGTCGTGCGATGTCTTTGCTTTTAACTGCAGGGAATGATTTCAAAAAAATAGTTTAAACTAACGGTGGATGACTTATTGGTTCAGCCGTTTTTAACACTTCGTTTATCCGGAGGACAGAATGTTGAATTTCTTTATGAAGCGTAACAGGAAAAAGGAAAAGATGAATGAGAACCAGACGCTTGAGGCAGGTGGAGAATCAGAAAAACAGCTTTCCAACAATTTATTGGAAAATAAAGTAGAGCTGGAAAATATGTTTGCAAACTGCAGCGATATTTATTTCCGGGAACTCGCCGTAGGAAAGCAGCATACCCCTTGTTTGCTGATTTTTATTCAAGGGATGGTGGACAAGGATGTCATCAATAAAAGCGTCATGAACTCATTGATGACTTGTCAAAAGGAAGTGGAACAACCTGACATCGAGGAGATAATGACAGCGTGCATGCAAATCGGGGATGTGCAAGACTTTACCATGTTCCGGGACATGGTTGAAGCAATTCTGACCGGGGATTCTGTGCTGCTCATTGACGGGAACAGTGCGGGAATCAGGCTGAAAACCTCCGGCTGGCCGAAGCGGGAGGTGACGGAACCGGTCACGGAAGCAGTTGTTAAAGGGCCAAGGGAAGGCTTTACGGAAAATATTAACGATAATACCGCGTTTCTTCGCCGGAAAATTAAAACAGCCAATTTAAAAATGGAAAGCTTTACTTTTGGAAACGTAACAAAAACAACGGTAACGATTTCCTATATCGAAGGCATTGCCGAAGCCAATTTGATTGCTGAAGTTAAAAGCAGACTAGGAAGAATTAAAGTGGATTCCGTTCTTGAAAGTACATATATTGAAGAGCTTATTGAAGACGCACCTTCGACGTTGTTTCCGCAGATCGAAAATACGGAACGGCCGGACAAAGTGGCAGCCTCCCTCCTGGAAGGCAGGGTTGCCATCCTTGTTGACGGTTCGCCGTTTGCATTAGTGCTGCCGGTGACGTTTACGCAACTGCTGCAAGCAAGTGAAGACTATTATCAACGGTATCCGTTTGCGACAGCTGTCCGGCTTATCCGCTTCCTGTTCACGTTTCTAGCTTTGCTGCTGCCCGCCACATATGTAGCGGTAGTCACCTATCACTATGAAATGATACCTACTTCCCTGCTGATCAGTATTGCCGGTACCCGTGAAGGGGTTCCTTTTCCTGCCTTTATCGAAGCGGTGATAATGGAAATCACCTTTGAAGCGTTGCGGGAAGCAGGGGTGCGCCTGCCTCGTCCTGTAGGGCAGGCGGTCAGTATCGTCGGAGCTTTGGTTATCGGGCAGGCGGCGGTAGAAGCAGGCATCGTGTCACCGGCGATGGTTATTGTCGTGGCGCTCACCGGGATATCCTCGTTTGCGATCCCTTCCTACAGCCTCGCCTTTGCGATTCGGGTTCTTCGGTTTATAATGCTTTCACTCAGCGCTTTCTTCGGTTTTTACGGAATGCTTTTGGGGCTGTTGGCGGTGCTGATTCATCTGGCTTCCATTCGCTCTTTTGGTGTTCCGTACCTCTCACCAGTAGCGCCTTTCAGCATGCAGGATATGAAAGACGTCATTTATAGGTCGCCTTGGTGGGCAATGGAAGACAGGCCTGCATTAACGGGAAGGAACAATCGCCGCAGGCAGAAGTTTTATTTAAAGCCGCGCGTCCCGAAAACGAACAAGCAAGGATAAAGGAATGGCGCAAATGAACAAGTGGATTTTACTGCTTATGTCGATAATCATTATATTGCCGGGATGCTGGGGAAGTAACGAAGTGGATAAAATCGGTATCGTTGTCGGATTAGGTATTGATTATGTTGGCGGCGATTCCCCGATATTGCTGACAGCGCAGGTAGTTGATCCCGGCGCCATGGAAAGCCAGGACGACAGTGGCCCGTTTTTTGTCATTACAAGTGAGGGAAGGACATTTTTTGATGCGATTCAAAATTTTACAAGGCATTATCCGAGAAGATTAATTTTTTCCCATAACAAAGTGATCGTCATGGGGGGGAAATATGCTGAAAAAGATGTTACGGAAGTGATTGATTATATCGACCGCGATCGGGAGTTTCGAGAAAATATTTGGGTGCTGACAGCCGCAGGAGCGGCCAAGGAAGTCATACAGACGGAGCTGGCGATTGAAACACTTCCAACCATTGGAATCCACATTATCATGAAAGAAATTCAAAGGACAGCCTTTGCCAATCCGATTCAGTATTATGATTTCAGCAATCGCATGAAAGGAGAGATGGAAGTTAGCGCCGTCCCGCTGATCACGATTGTCGACAGGGAAAGCAAAGTAAATGAACAACTTGCAAAATCAGGTGAGCCTGTGGAAAGAACGGCATTTACAACAAATAAAGAAATCAGCCTTGAGCAAACGTCGATTTTTAAAAACCGGAAGAAAATCGGCACCATCGATCAAAACGCTTCCCGGGGGTTGCTGTGGTTAAGAAACAAACTGAATGGCGGAACGGTGATTATTACAGGAAATACGGAGGAAGCAGTATCTGTCCAAATCACTGAAGGGAAAACGACGATCACACCAGTGGTCAATGGTGATCAAGTATCGATGACCATTGACTGTGAAGGTGTCGCCACAATCAGGGAGGTGGAGGATGATTCTGATTTAGGCGATCCGAAAGTGATCAGCGACCTGAAAAAACAGCTGGAAGAACAGTTGACTGCAAGGATTCGCCAAGTGATTGAAATTGCTCAACAGGAGCTGAAAACTGATTTTGTCGGCTTCGGACAGCATCTTTACAATAAGCAGCCGGAAGAATGGCGGAGATTAAATGATCGCTGGGAGGAGATTTTTCCGGAGATAGCGTATGAAATCAATGTCGATATTACGATTGAATCGGTAGGATTGATCACTAATTTTGACTAAAGGCGATAGTTTCTGTCTGCATGATGATGGATAGGAACAGTTGCCGGCAAGGAGCAAAAATGATTTTAGCAACGGTGTTTCTTGGGATTATCCTCGTTTTTATCGAAGGAAAAAACTTAATCAGGCAGCATCAATGGAAGGAGCTGGCGGTGATCGTAAGTATCATTGCCCTCGCTGTTCTATTGAATATCCTGGACCATTTTGAAATCAAAGCTCCGCTGCAAATCATGGAGGGCTGGTTTGCGCCTTTAGGCAAACAAATTTTTAAATAACTGATAAAGGACTGGCGACCGTGTTGGAAAAGGGAATCATCAGTACGAGGCAATTTGTTCTCATGCTGTTTATTATCATTACTTCGTTTACCGCGCTGCATGTGCCGGGACTGCTGATCATGCATGCCGGCGGGGATGCATGGCTGGCTGTTATCGGCGGCTGGTTTCTCGATGTGCTGCTGGCAATTATTTATGCCTATTTAGGGGTGCGGTTTCCGAAAGAAAATTTTGTGCAGTACAGCATGACGATTCTCGGAAAATATGCGGGGAGAGCCGTGGGCATTCTGTTTCCGGTATTTTTTCTCATCGTCTGTTCACTCCTGCAAAGGGGGTTGACCCATTTAATTAAATTTGCGTTTTTGCCGGAAACCCCATTTGCAGCGATTTTAATCGGTGGAGCTGTTATCATCGGTTTTGGAGCGAGGAAGGGAATCGAAGTGATTGCCCGCGTCTGCGAAATCATCGGTCCGATTTACTTGATCAGCATTATTTTTGTTGTCCTGATGGTAATGCCGATGGGGGAAATGGAAAATTTGCAGCCGCAGCTGGTGGAAGGCTTCCAGTCCATTTTCACAGGCGCTTTTATGATCCTTACTTTTTTTGGAATTTGTATTATGATGGCGATGTTTATTCCGATTAATAACCGGGTGGAAGACGGTTTTCTCGCGAAATTTGTTGCCGTGAGCATGGGTGGCTTTTTTGTCCTGTCGACGGTGGTGTTGGCAGTCTATGTTTTCGGCTATGACAATATAAAAAATATAGTTGTTCCGGGCTTAAGCTTGACAAGAATGATCAGGATCGGTGAATTTATTGAACGATTGGAAATCATTTGGATGATGATCGCTGTCGGTGCAGGAATTATGGCTTCTGCGATGATGATCTGGGCATTTAGTTTAGGAACGGCGCAAATTCTCTCCATGCAAACGTTTAAACCGTTGATTTGGCCTGCGGTTTTGCTGTCTTCTGTCCTGGCGCTGACTTCGTTTGACAATCACATGGAGCATGTTTATTTTCTACATTATGCTTATCCGATTTTTGCTGCTTTGGTGGAAACGGGGTTAATTGTCCTGCTGTTTGTTATGGCCCTCATTTTAAAGAAACGAGGAAAGGCGCTGTGATGGTTGGAATTTATGCAATCGTTGTGCAAACCTGTCATGAAGACGGAATGATTCTCGAATGAGACGGGAACCTCTGGGAAAAAGACGGAATGATGCATGAAGTCGGCGGGATTCTTTCGTTTTTGGACGGAATTCCGTTTCAAACCGGCGGATTGCGCTCCAAATGGACAGAAAAAACAAAGAAACCGGCGAAAAAATGCCGGTTTCCGATTTTCAGGCAGAGATGGCTTTTTTACGAATTGTCCTGCTTGGAAGCCTCTGTAGGACGCTTCCGATTTTTGCGGAATAGTTTTTTTTGAGCGATGAAAAAGATGGTGGAGCAGGAAACGATCATCATCAAGCCGATGAGAATGCTTAGCAGATTATTGGACATTGTTGCGCTCCCGGTTCAAATAATGGATGGGTCACCATTAGAATATCCAAAACATTGTCGCTGAATGTAGTTATGAAAAATATTTTTCCACGATTTTATCCGCTGTCCTTGTTGCCAGCATTTGTGTCGTAAGGGTGGGATTCGGTCCGCCTAATCCGTTGTATTGAACCGTGTTGTCAGCAAGGTAAAGGCGCTTGACCTGATAGGCTTCACAGGATGTGTCAACGACAAAGCCCATCCGCATATTGCTTGCAGCATGGATGGCCAGCCCCGGCGGCCAGTCGGAGCGAATGACAGTTTTTGCCCCGGCCTGCTTTAAAATGTCTGCCGCAATGGCGGCGAGCTTGTTGCGTTTCTTTTCATCGGCCGTCGTCGAGCTGTAGTGAAATACTGGGACTGGCCCATGTTCGTCTTGAATAGCCGGATTTACGGTGATGCCGTTTTTCATATTTACTTGATCATCGGTGAGAATAAGAATGCTCATCGTTTGCCTGTAGCTGGCCATATATTGTTTTAAATCGCTGCCGACAAGTCGTCCAACATAATCCCACGGCTTATCAGGACCGGGAATGTTAAGAAAATGATAACCGGCTTCACTGAACCCGTAAGTAAACAGGGCAGTTAGTCCCGGACTTACTCCGGATACGTGCATCGCTCCGAGACCGGGATAATCGAGCCTTGCCCCTGAAGTATTTCCGACAAAGGGAGACGCGCTCGGTTCGCCGATAAGATTGATTAAATAGCGCTCATCAAAAATTCCCGTTACCCAATCAAAATAATGTGTTGTCAACCCTTTCCCGACCCATGGGTTGCGGGGAAGTCCGGAGTTTAACCAAAGCCTCGGTGTCTCGGCGCATCCTCCTGCGAGAACAATGACTTTTGCATAGCATTCTTCATATCTTCCTGTCCACGTGTCACGGTATTCTAATCCGATAGCCCTTGTACCTTCTTCATGGTGATCTTCCGTAATAATTTTTGTGGCGAATGCGTTTGGTCTGACAGAGACGTTTCCGGTTTTTAACGCTAAGGGAACATAGCTGACGAGGGTTGACCGCTTGGCAATCCGTTCTACTGTCGGTCCGACCCGGCAGCCGTTTATACAAAAGCCGGCAAGGGTGCATCCCTCCATCCGGGATAATTGCTGGAGGCTGTAATCTGGATTCATCAGATGTTTATTAGGAGGAAGAATGGCATTTACGTTGGGGCGGTACCCCGGCTTCGTGACATCAAGCGTATTGTTCAAGGAAAAGCCAGCTTTTTTTGCACCGTAATAAAACAGCTCTTCCTTCGTTGTTGTCGCGGCAAATTCCACCGGGAGCGTCGCTTCCACTTTTTCATAATAAGGGATCATTTCATTATATGACAATGGCCAATGGCTATCTATCGCATCGGGAAAAGCCCGGACGGAAATTCCCCAATAATGCTGCGTCGTTCCGCCTACACCGGAGTTTTGCCAAAAAAATCCTCTTTGCGGAATGCTGCGAAACCAGGGAGGACGTCGCCTGTCGGCGGGGCCCCAGCGGAATAATCCTGTTACGATATCATTCATGTTGTTTTCGTACATATTATGTTGTTTTTTGTACAAACCAATGTCCAAGTCGTTTGGATCGGAACTGCTCGTGCGCCCGCGCTCCTGATTCGGCTCCGGCCATTTTTTATTGCCGTACCATGGGCCTGCTTCCAAAACGAGCACTTTCAGCCCTTGTTCACCGATCTCTTTTGCACAGACGGCACCACCGCCCCCTGCCCCGACGACAATCACATCCGGATTATCTGACATGCTCTTCTTCCCCCTTTCGTGGATATTTCAATAAATGTCCGCGATATGCGCGATACCCATATGCCGGTCCTGGATACCCGGCTTGCAGCCAGCTCACCGGAAAAAACTCCAGCTTCCTCCAGTCCGGGGAATAAAGCCGCGTTGCACCATAGCCGGCCCATTCGGAATAGTAACCGAAATAGATTAACCGATTCAGCGTGTCCATCATGAATTGAACGAGTCCGCCATTATGCTGGAAAGGGACTGGCAGGCGGGAAAGATCAACTTGCAGCCGTTCCATCAAAGTAACAGACCGCAGGCGGTCTGTCCGTGACAGCATGGTAAACGGGGCATTCTTTACATACAAATAATGATGGAGCGGCTCGACATTGCTGCCTGTTTCAATGACCTGTCCGGCAGCCGCGTTGAGCAATTCGGCAGTCGGCTCGGAAAGAGGCACCTCAAACAATGAAAATCCGACGTGAATGTTTAAAAAATGGTCCAGTTGATAAATAAGATAAGCGTGTGTATCCATATCCGTTGCTCCGACACTATGAATTTGCCCAAGCTTCGAAGCAAGCTGCGGTGTATTTGGTATGATACTGTCGACCAAGGCATAAAAAGTAGCCGTTGTTGCCGTGCTTTTCGCTTGCCGCATCGTTTCCCTCCTTAAGCATGTTAATGGATGATCGCCAAATAGCAGCTATTTAAATGATATTTACGCCGGAAATCTTTTATACATGATTTTAAAGCCGTGAATATGGCTGCCTGCTTGTTAGCGGGTGTGTTAAACTGGATAGAACAGCCGGTTTTGCAGTCACATCGAACGATCGGCTAAGAGATGCAAACGGATAAGGGGGAGTGTGTATGTTGGAAACTGGAAACGTTAGCGATGTGGAGAGGCTGGCTTGCTTTATCGCTTCTATTAATGGGAATAAACAACAGCATGTCGGCTATTGCGGCGTCAAAGCAGAGGGAATCCTGGAGGATCTGAAAAATGATTTTTCCGATATCCCTTTAGACTATTCGTTTGTAGCGGCATATGAAAATGGAGAGATGGTCGGCGCCGTTGGTGTTGATATTGATAAAGAGACAAAAACAGCAGAAATATGGGGACCGTTCGTCCACCATGCCGACTGGGAAAAAGTTTCCATGGCGATGTGGAAGCAGTTGCTGAAGCAATTGCCGATTTCGCTTGACCGGGCATTCGGTTTTTACAATATTTATAACAGTCGTTGTGCCGGCTTCATGGAGCAGCTAGGTGCAGAGCGAAAGGAGCGGGAGGATGTTATATTACAAATTATCCGTGAGGAGTGGAAGGTGTCCAAAGAAGGAATAGCGGGGATAACGGAAATGACGGAAATGACGGCCGAGTATTTCGACGCTTTTCGTAAGCTACATCAGGAGGCGTTTCCGAACGGATATTACCGTGCGGATGAAATCATCGAAAAGCTCGATGACAAAAACCGTGTGTTCCTTGCAACAGAAAGCGGGACGTTTGCCGGGTATGTATACTGCGAAGCCGATCCGGAACTTTGTGAAGCTGATATCCACTTTATTTCCGTTTGCCCAGATGCGAGAAACAACGGCTGGGGCAGGAAATTAATCAGTAAAAGCGTTGATTTTCTGTTCTCGTTCAAGGAAATCAACGAAATCATCCTCTGTGTGGATGCGAGTAATGCAACGGCGATAAGAATTTATAAGAATGCCGGCTTTACTCCACTTCACCAGCTTGCTTTTTTCGTGCTGCCTTTAGCGGCGGAGGAATGATTTTTGCTTACGGTGATCTGTGTCAACATTCCGATTGTCGGATTCGTATATGATGGACATATGGAAGCTGGAATGGCAGTTGTCCATCAGGAAGAAAGCGGAAAGCTGTGATCCGCGTGATTGGATATTGACAAGAGGAGGTGGTTGGACAATGATTGCCAAGTCGTGGTCTGCGTCATTAGAGCATGGAGAATACGAAACAGATCGGGAGCTCGTCATTCGTGACGGTCTTGAAGCTGTGGAGAAAACGGCGGCGGGAAAGCATGTGAATCTTGTGACCCCCGGTGTTTTCGGCAATCCGGCCGAATATTTGACGCCGGCGCTGAAGAAGGTATTCGGAGAGGCTGTTTCATGCAAATATATTGACCAATGCGGATGTGGAGGCCATGTTCTTCGCGTGTATAAATGACAACGAAGGTGGTGTCTCAAAAGGTTGTTTTTTCCCTTTAGAGACACCGCCGAAGCAATGAGCCACACTTCACCGAGAAGCTACGAGTTGTCTCATTGTGTCATCGCGCGCGATGGCACTTGGATCGACATCAGGGCAATACTGGCAGAGGAAGAGACAAGGAGCGAAGCCGCTGCATCTTTTCAAAAGCCCGATAGGAGTGGTTTTTTCCTATCGAGCGTGCAGCGACGAGCAAAGCTACGATGCCTTTCCCATCGAGTTGTCTCGACGGATCGTCATCTTAGCTGTGCTTGCAGAGGAAGAGACAAAAACGGCGCCATTGCCACCTCCATTTCAGCTTTTGAGACACCATCAAGTTATTATGGCGCTTCATACATATTGTCATACTGTTTGGCCAACTGGCAGTCAAGCTCGGTTAGCCCGTTAGCATCCCATGAGAACAGCTTGATTCGGATTAATTTATAGTCGATGGTAATCACCGGATGATGGTTTATCTCTTCCGCTAAGCGGGCCACATTTTGCACGAAGTCAATGCCTTTTAAATAGTCGTCAAAGCGGTACTTCTTCTCAATCCATTTGTCCTCCACTAACTGCCAGCCAACGGCTTGAACAAGGAAGGAACGCACTTCCTGTTCGGAAAGCTTTTCCAATCTCATCACTCCCATGAAAAAATTCCACGTTGCTTTGATTGTCAGCATGTAGCTTTATACAGTGTATGATACCATATTTTACAAAAGTAAATAAAAGATAAAGGGTGACCGCAGCCGGATTCCCGGTATATGAAACTTTGCGTCTGCAAACGGAAGGCAGAACACGGCGTATTGTACGGAATGACTGGCATTTGGAACGTGTTATCAAAAAAATGAAAACGCAATTTCCTCCACCATTATTCGAATTTTATGATATTGTTTTAATAAGAGGAATCCTTCGTAATACGAAATGATTCGCCTGGCAAACTTATTTGCGAGGTAGTCAAACTTTCGTCAGCAATCGTTCCAAAGCTATGCAACTCGTGTGGAGGTCTTTATGAAAACCGTCTTTTCCTTTCTGAAACCATATTTTTTATGTATCGCGGCGGCATTATTTTTTACATTAACGGAGCTCGCGGTTGAGCTTTTTCAGCCGCTGTTGATGGCAAAAATGATTGACGACGGCATCATGACCGGAGATCTCGGTGCTGTTCTTGCCTTGGGAGCCGCCATGGTCGGCATGTCGCTTGCCGCCTTTGCGTCTGGGCTGTTAAATTCCTTCTATTCATCCCATGTCAGTCAGAATATGGGATATGACATGCGATGTCAATTGTTTGAAAAAATTCAGTCCTTTGCCTTTGCCAATTTCAGCCGGTTCCCCGCGTCTTCTTTAATTACCCGGATGACAAATGATGTGACACAAATACAAAACACAGTATTCATGAGCTTGCGAATTATGCTGCGGGCGCCGCTGCTTGTTCTTGGCTCCGTCGTCATGGCATTCATCGTCAATGCCAGGCTTGCGCTTATCCTGCTGGCTGTGGTTCCGGTCCTGTTCTTTATTTTAGTGTGGTTAATGAAGCGGGCGGGGAAACTTTTCCGCGCTGTCCAAGAAAAGCTGGATGCAGTGAACAGCGTGATGCAAGAAAATCTTGCCGGCATTCGTGTAATCAAAGCATTTTTACGCAGAAAGCACGAATCCGATCGTTTTACGAAGGCGAGCAAGAATTTGCGGAATCTCACCGTTTCGGCATTGAGGTGGACCGAATTGGCGATGCCGCTCGTTCTCCTCGTTATGAATGGGAGCATTATCGTGATTCTCTGGTTCGGGAGCTTTGAAGTGACGGGAGGAAGCGCCTCTGTGGGGGAAGTGGTTGCTATTGTCAACTATACGACCCGCATGACGGGAGCGATGAGTATTTTTTCAATGATCATCATGGCGTTCTCCCGCGCCCGTGCATCGTCACAGCGGATCGCCGATGTGTTTGCGGAGGAAATAAGCCTGCGGGATGGGGAAGAAAGCGACAGTGCTCTTATGATTCAGCAAGGGACAATTGTTTTTGACTCCGTATCGTTTCAATACCCGGAAACGGAGGTACCGGTTTTACAGAATATTTCATTCACAGCGGAACGGGGAGAAAGGGTGGCGGTACTGGGAGCCACCGGATCAGGAAAATCCACGCTGTTTCAGCTCTTGCCGCGGCTGTACGACGTGAACGGCGGGAAGATATTGATTGACGATAACGATATACGAAAAATGAAGCTCGATGTCTTGCGCAAGCAGATCGGCTTTGTTCCGCAGGAGACAATGCTTTTTACCGGAACGGTGAAAGACAATATTGCCTGGGGGAATGCAAAGGCGACGATGGAAGAAATCGTCGAAGCTGCCGTGCATGCGCAAATACATGATACCGTGATGGCGTTTCCCGATCAATACGACACGCTTCTTGGTCAAAAAGGCGTGAACCTGTCCGGAGGGCAAAAGCAGCGTCTTGCCATTGCCAGGGCCCTTGTCCGGAAGCCGAAGATTTTGCTATTGGATGACAGCACGAGCGCGCTGGACGTCAAAACCGAGCAGAAACTCCTTGCAGCGCTAAAAGCGTATTCATGTACAACATTGATGATTACGCAGAAAATGAGCACCACAATGAACGCTGATACAATCCTCCTTCTGGAAGAAGGCAGGCTGTTGGCAAAGGGAAGCCATAAACAGCTGCTGCAAGACTGCGCTCTCTATCAGAAAATCTATCATTCTCAATTTGAGGAGGAAGATTCGTATGTTCAATAAACTGGCTGAGCCGTTCCGGCATCAGAAAATTGATCTTCAGCAGCTGGAGCAAGCCGAGGACGGCAGCGTTGACAAAGCGCAACGGAAAGCAAAAAATACGCGTGCTACCGTCAAAAAAATCTGGGGGTATCTTGCGGCAGAGAAGTGGAAGCTCAGCTTCGTCCTTCTCATGGTTGTCGTCAGCTCCTTTCTGGCTCTTTACGGCCCATATCTCGTTGGCATGGCGATTGATGATTTCATTGTCACACGGAACAGCGGCGGGTTGCTGCGGCTGTTGTTCGGTTTGGGGGCTGTTTATGTGGTTCACTCCCTTTCTGTCTGGCTGCAAAACTTCTGGATGATTGGCATTGCGCAAAAAACGGTGTACACCATGCGAACCAAGCTTTTCCGCCATCTTCATAAGCTGCCGGTCCCTTTTTTTGATAAACGGCAGCACGGAGAATTAATGAGCCGGGTGACAAATGATATGGAAAACGTCAGTTCAACACTGAACAGCTCAGTGATACAAATTTTTTCCAGTATTCTGACGCTCATCGGGACGCTTATTGTCATGCTTTGGCTGAGTGGGCTGCTCACGCTGATTACTTTACTGATCGTCCCGGCGATGGTTTTCGGCATGAAGTGGATTACGAAGCGAACGGGCAAGCTGTTTAAAATCCAGCAAGCGAATCTGGGACAGCTTAACGGATATATCCAGGAGACGCTGTCCGGTCAAAGGATTGTCAAAACATTTTCCCAGGAGCAAAAGGTGATATCGGAATTTCGGGTGAAAAATGAGCAGCTGAGGGAAGCTGGTTTCTGGGCACAGACGATTTCAGGGTTCATCCCGAAGCTGATGAATGTGCTGAATAATTTGAGCTATGCCGTCATCGCCTGCGTCGGCGGTGTTCTTGCCTTAAATAACATGATTACCATCGGTGTCATTGTTATTTTTATCGAATATGCACGCCAGTTCACCCGGCCGTTGAATGACCTTGCCAACCAGTTTAACACGTTGCTGTCGGCGATCGCCGGTGCCGAGAGAGTCTTTGATGTACTGGTGGAAAAAGTGGAAATGGCGGACGAAGAAAAGGCGGCGGAGCTGGAGCAGCTCGAAGGCGAGGTGGAGTTTGCCGGTGTTTCTTTTTCCTATGAAAAAGACGGCGATACGGTGAACGATATCAGCTTTCGGGTATTACCGGGGGAGACGGTGGCTCTCGTTGGGCCCACAGGTGCCGGAAAAACAACTTTGATTAACCTACTTTCCCGGTTTTACGATCCAGACTGTGGCAGTATTTTTATTGACGGACACGAAATAAGGGATATTAAACGGGAAAGCCTTCGCCGGCATATGGCGTTTGTGTTGCAGGATACATTTTTATTTCACGGAACAATCCGCGAGAATATCCGCTACGGGCGGCTGACTGCGTCGGACGCGGAGGTGGAGGAGGCGGCAAAAACGGCCAATGCCCATTCGTTTATCATGAACTTGCCGAGGGGCTATGACACTGTGCTCGATCAGGACGGCGGCGGGATCAGCCATGGCCAAAAGCAGTTGTTATCCATCGCGCGGGCACTTTTGGCCGACCCGAAAATATTGATTCTTGATGAGGCGACAAGCAGTATCGATACTGTAACGGAAATGAAAATTCAGGAGGCGCTTGTCCGGCTGATGAAAGGGCGAACGAGCTTTGTGATCGCGCACCGGCTCAATACGATTCAAAAGGCTGAGCAAATCGTCATATTGAGGGATGGAGAGCTGGTTGAGCGGGGGACGCACCGATCGCTGCTTGGCAAGGGAGGCTTTTATTCCGAATTGTATCACAGTCAGTGGAAACGGGAAGTGCCGCTCCCTGGCTAAACAGTTAAGCCCTGGGAAGGACGCGAAGGCGGTCTCGGAAGCTGTATGAGGCTGAAAGGATAGGCCCTTTGCGCCTCCCGCGGGGTGAAAATGAATTTTGTCCAAAAAAACTGACAAGTTTTCCCCTTTCCGTTGCATATATATTAATATGTAGTTTAACAACAGGGAGGGAAAACCTTTGAAATTTTTACTTGTCAGGCGGAAAACAGTCGCGGCATTTCTTGTATTCGGGCTGGCGCTAGTATCGGTGTGGATTTCGTCTTATTTCTATTCAAATACAGTTCCGGCATTTGGCACGAAGTCGGCGGAGGAAGAGGTTCGTGTCATTCACATGGTGACCGGTGAATTCAAAGCGCGAATGGAAGACGGCCGGGAAATTGAAGTGTATCGCTGGGATCCGAGTACGATTTTTTTGGAAAAGGGAGAAAAGGCAACCTTAAATATTTACGGTGTAAACGGTCATGAGCACCCGTTTGTCATTGAAGGAACAAATATCAAAGGAACTGTCAAGAAGGGGGAAGAAACAATAATCCCGCTGCAGTTTGAGGAAGAGGGAGTCTACCGGCTGATTTGCAGCACCCATCCGGATAAAAATAACAGTGGACCGATGATTGCCTATATAATTGTTGATTAGCGGGTGCCAGGCACTCTGCGTTGCTTTACAGCAACGCAGAGTGCCTGGCACCGTTTTACGTCGTTTCTCCTTTTACTAATTCGACATCCACAATCGTGTTGTTAATGGTATCTTCATCTTTCTTCTCTATCACATGAATAATCGTCGAACTTAAAACTTTGCCCAATCGTTTTGCCGATTGTGAAATCGTTGTCAGTCTTGGTGTTTTCAGCATTCTTGTGAAGCTATGGTAATCATAGCCGACGATTTTTAGGCGTTCAGGAACGTTGATACCGTTTGCAGCTGCATATAGATATAGCGCGTAAGCCACCATATCATTACTGCAAAAAACGCCGTCATAACTTTGCAGTCGATCAGCGACCTCATTAGCGATAAAATGCCGGAAGTATTCAAAAGTTAAATTATCATTTGTCCCCTCGATAATATCATGGTGAAGATGATGGCGCATACAAGTAAGTCTAAATGCATCTGCGCGCCTGTTCGCCAGTAAATCTAATTTCAACGGTCCGGAAATGTGCAGCAATCGTTTACATCCCGCTTGAATAAGGTGTTCTGTCGCTATTTCTCCGCCTCGATAATTGTCGGAAGCAACATAAGGAACCTGATTGGAGAGGATGCGGTCAAAAGTAACGATCGGGAACAGGACGCTTTTATATTCTTCTACATCCAAGGTATGGCTGCACATGATGATCCCATCAACTCTGTTTTCCCGAAGCATGTTAATGTAATTCGCTTCTTTATCAGGCTGATCGAGTGAATTGCATATAACAACTTTATAATTTTGTTCATTTGCAAAAACTTCCACGTGCTTGATTAATTCAGAAAAGAAGGGGTGATTGGAATCAGGCACGATCATCCCCAATATATATGATTGGCTTTTTTGGAGCGCTCTGGCAATTTGGTTCGGAGAGTAGTTGATTTCTGCCATTGCTTTCTCAACCTTTCTCCTCGTCTCTTTCCCAATATATCCACGATTATTTAAAACACGTGAAACGGTGCTGATTGAAACGCCTGCTTTTTTTGCTACATCTTTTATATTGGCCAAATGCTATGTCCCCTCTCTTTGATAGTAATGAAAATCAGTCATGACTTCGTTTCAGCGGACCGACTCTCAGTGGAAAAAATCAGGAATGTAATAAATTTCGAAATCTAACTGCTTAGCAGATTTCATAAAAATGATTAGCGTAAATGATTGCCAAGGGGAAACGCTTACCATTTGATCAACCGTAAACATTTAATCTATGAAAACCTTACCATATATTAAGAGGGAAATCGAGAGTAATGATGTAGAGAAAATTATTTTTTATTTAGGAAAAAGCCCAGAAGATGTATTATAACTAAGGAAAACCAACGTAATTGAGTTGTGCAGGTAATTTTTTCAAAGCAAAAAATATATGAAAACGTTTGACATAAATAGCGTGAAATAGTAGGATACTAATTGTAAGCACTTTCAATTACGTTTTAATAAAAAGGGAGGATCAATTGTAATGAAAAAACTATTTTCATTTTTAGTACTGCTGGCGCTTTTAACCCTTGCAGCGTGTGGTGGTAATGAAGAAACTCCAGAATCAGATGGCGGGGAAACAACAGCAAAATCTGGATCGGATGTCTCCATTTCCATTTTAATGAGTAAGCCGGAAATTGCGGAACCGTTTGAGGCAGCGACAGCTGATTTTACTTCTGAAACCGGTATCAAAGTATCTGTTATCACGGTGGGTGGTAATGTAAATCCTTACGAAAGACTAACATCTCTTTATTCATCTGGGAACGCACCAACGATTAGTTTAATGACATCGGAATTCGAAGAGTTCCAAGACAGGCTGTTAGATTTGACAGATCAGTCATGGGTACCTACTGTACAAGCTGGTGGGACAGATTATGTCACTGTGGATGGAAAAGTATATGGTATGCCGTTAACAGTAGAAGCGTTCGGCTTTATTTATAACAAGGCAGTGTTAGATGAAGCGGTTGGCGGGGATTTTGATCCGGCAACGATTAGAACCCAGGACGATCTTAAGAATTTATTTGAGCAATTAGAGGCAATGGAAGACGTTGATCCGATCCATGTATCTCCAATGGATTGGTCATTGGGAGCGCACTTTACAAACATGCTATTTGCAACGCAATCAAGCGATCGTACGGAACGTCATCAATTCATGCAAGATGTGATCGATGGTAACGTTTCCCTAGGAGATAATGATGTAGTAAACGGCTGGTTGGCAACGTTTGATTTAATGAAAGAATATAATTCGGAAGCAAGCTCACCGTTGGCTCCGCAATATGAAGATGGTCCATTAGCGTTGGCAAGCGGAAAAGTAGGTTTGTGGTTCATGGGTAACTGGGCTTATCCACAATTAAGCGAAATTGATCCAGATGGTGAATATGGATTTTTACCAGTGCCGATTAGTGATGATGCAGGTGATTATGGAAATGCACAAATTTCCGTTGGGGTGCCGTCTTATTGGGTAGTAGACGCATCGCAAAATACCGAGGAACAGCAGGAAGCGGCGAAAAAGTTCTTGGAGTGGCTTGTAACAACGGATGCTGGTCAAACGCACTATGTGGAAGGCTTAAACTTAATTCCTGTATTCCAAAACTTTAGTATTCACCCGGAAGACCCATTATCCGTATCAATCGTCGATTATATGAATGACAACAACACGTTAGAGTGGATAAACTCCTATTATCCTGCAGATGCCTGGGCAGTACTCGGGGCATCAATGCAAAAATATCTGTCAGATAACATCGATAAAGAAGGCTTGATCCAAGAGTTTGAAGATTATTGGACAAGCGTGAAGTAAAAACTGAATAGTGGGGTAAGCAGCGGTTCGCTTATCCCGCTCCCTATTCAACTATACTTACTTTGTTGCATTTGCTTGTCGCAAAGCAACTGTTGTGAGATGAGGAACGGATGTTTTGCGACAAGCAAGGCTTGTTTGAACAATAAGAAAGAATACATTTCTTGACCCTGGAAAACGCTCTTGCGTAACGAAAGACGCTTCCGCTTTTCTTAATAGTGTGTGTTCAAAAAGAAGGACATCACAGCGGCAAGAAGGTCGAGACGCGGCAGGAGCGAGCAGCGCAGCGTACACCGAACGTACGTGAACAGCATAGAGACAACGCAGGCGTTGGGATTCGCAGGCGCTATTTCCCGCACTTTTTGAACATCCTCTTATAGGGCATGGATGATTATTACTTAGGAGGTTACGCAAATGTATAATGAAAAAAAATTATTAGATAAGTTAAAAGTAGTCTTTTCATTTGCATTTATTCCACTTTTTGCTTTTGTGGTCGTCATTATTCTGCCATTAATACTTGGAGTGGCCATGACGTTTACAACATGGACCGGATTTTCCGGATCGCTTTTCGAATTTAAGGGTTTAGAAAATTATCTTACCGCTTTTACGGACCAAGGGTTTTGGGACTCTATAAAAATTACTGTTTTCTATGTGCTTCTCACGCTTGTTTTAACAAACGTGATTGCCTTTGGATTAGCGCTTCTCGTGACGAGCGGAATCAAGGGGCAAAACTTTTTTCGGATGGGATTTTTCACGCCAAACTTAATCGGCGGAATTATCTTGGGATTTATTTGGCAATTTATTTTTTCAAGAGTACTTGTCAGCTTAGGTGAAGCAATGGACTTGGCGATTTTTTCCGCTTCCTGGTTGGCTGATCCTGACAAAGCATTTTGGACATTGGTCATCGTAACGGTTTGGCAGAATTCAGGATACATGATGCTGATTTACATTGCCGGGTTAATGGGAATTAACAAATCCGTGTTGGAGGCGGCCGATTTAGATGGCGCCAATGCCTGGCAGCAAATGTTGAAAATTAAAATTCCATTAATGATACCGGCGTTTACGATCAGCTTGTTCTTAACATTGCAGCGCAGCTTCCTGATTTATGATGTCAACCTGTCGCTGACAAGCGGCGGACCGTTTAATTCAACAGAATTAATCGCGATGCATGTATATAACGACGCATTTTTATATCAAAACTTCGGTTCGGGTCAGGCGAAGGCGTTTATTCTCTTTATCATAGTGGCAACGATTGCGATCACCCAAGTTAAAATCATGAAGAAAATGGAGGTCGAATCATAATGAAAAGAAAAAGAAAGATCAAAGCAGTCATACTAATGACTCTTTCCATTGTATTATTCGCTCTATACTTCTTCCCATTTGTGCTGGTCGTTATTAATTCTTTTAAAAGCCGTTTGGATATTGTCAGCAATCCGTTGTCACTGCCGACGTCGCTCACTTTGGATAATTATTTCACCGCTTTTGACACGATGAATTTTATGACGGCGATGTGGAACTCCCTGATTATTACAGTTGTGTCAACGGTGTTAATTATTGTGTTTTCTTCCATGCTCGCTTATTTTCTCGTCAGGTGGAAGTGGAAAATCAACGGGATTATCTTCATGCTGTTAATCGCGTCGATGATTATTCCGTTCCAGGCGTTAATGATTCCTTTCGTTTCCATCTATGGAAATCTCGGCTTGTTAAACAGCAAATGGATATTAATGTTCTTTTATTTAGGATTTGGATTAAGCCTTGCGACATTTATGTACCACGGATTTATTAAAGGGATCCCGCTTGAGCTGGAAGAAGCGGCGAAAATAGACGGGGCCTCAAGAATGCAGGTGTTCTGGAAGATTGTTTTTCCGATGCTGAAACCGATCACGGTCACGATCGTTATTTTGGATGTGCTGTGGATCTGGAATGACTTCCTGTTGCCGTCACTTGTATTGAATTCAGAAGCAAATCGAACGATTCCGCTGTCAACGTTTTATTTCTTTGGACAATACACATCGGATTTCGGCGCGGCAATGGCCGGTCTCGTTTTGGCAATGATCCCGATCATTATTTTCTTCATTGTTTTGCAGAAGCAAGTGATTAAAGGCGTTATTGACGGAGCAATTAAATAGATCAACGATCAATTCATGAAGGAGTGTAAATGGAACATGAAAATAAAAAATGAAGTGATGCTGATTACGTATGCGGACAGTATGGGGAAAAATTTACAGGAAACAAATGAATTATTACAGAAGCATTTTAAAGGAATTATAGGCGGCGTTCATCTTTTGCCTTTCTATCCATCCTCGGCCGACCGCGGGTTTGCGCCGCTCACATACAAGGAAGTGGATAAAGCATTTGGCGGTTGGACAGATGTGGAAGACATGTCCAAGGATTTTTTCACCATGTACGATTTTATGATCAATCACATCTCGCAAAGCTCGGAATATTTCCAGGACTTTAAAGAAAAGAAGGATGCTTCCGAGTATGCAGATTTGTTCATTCGTTATAAGGATTTTTGGCCGAACGGGGAACCGACGCAGGAGGATGTGGATTTAATTTATAAGCGCAAGCCGCGTGCCCCGTACATTGATGTTACTTTCGCGGATGGAACATCGGAGAAAATCTGGTGCACCTTTGATGAGGAGCAAATTGATTTAAATGTATATACAGAAACAACGAAAAAATTCATTAAGGACAACTTAACACATCTTGCGGAAAAAGGAGCCTCGATTATACGTCTGGACGCGTTTGCCTACGCGACGAAAAAAGTCGGGACAAATTGCTTCTTTATTGAACCGGATACGTGGGAAATGATGGAGGAAGTGAAGGAAATGCTTGCGCCTTACGGAGTTGAGCTGCTTCCGGAAATTCATGAGCACTATTCTATTCAACTGAAATTAGCGAAAAAAGGTTATTGGGTATACGATTTTGCGTTACCGATGCTCGTGTTGCACGGTCTTTACAGCGGCAGAAGCGAGCGATTAATTAACTGGCTAAACATTTGTCCGAGAAAGCAATTTACAACATTGGATACTCATGACGGCATTGGCGTAGTCGATGTAGCTGATTTATTAACTCAGGAAGAAATTGATGAAACGAAGGAAAATTTATTTTCCAAAGGGGCCAATGTCAAGAAAATCTACAATACCATGGCCTACAATAATTTAGATATTTATCAGCTGAATTGTACGTATTATTCGGCGCTTGGCAATAACGATGACGCGTATGTGCTGGCCCGGGCTATCCAATTTTATACACCGGGAATTCCGCAAGTGTATTATGTCGGCTTGCTGGCGGGAGAAAATGACATTGAACTGCTGGAAAAAACAAAGGTTGGCAGAAATATTAACCGCCATTATTATTCAAAAGAAGAAGTGGAGGAAAATTTAGAGAGACCGGTTTTGAAAAGGTTATTTAATCTCATTCGCTTCCGAAATACTTACCAGGCATTCGATGGCGAGATGACGGTCGTTGAAAATGCAGATCCGCAAATATTAGAAATAACGTGGACAAAAGCGGAGCTGGAAACAACGTTAAGAGCAAACCTTGCAACAAGAGAATACGAAATCACGTATTTCGATCCGGAAGCAGGCGTTGCGAAGCAGCTTGAAAATATTTAATTATTCCGGGGTGTCTCAAAAGGAAAAATTTCCTTTTGAGCACCTGTTTTTTATGCAAACCGGCAGAAGATGACAAGCGAAGTGGAGGAATGACAATGAATAGTCATAAACAAAAGCTGGCGGAAGCAAATGCGAGCATTGAAAAGATGAAGCGGCAAGTTGGCAGCGACAACTGGCGAATGCAATATCATTTTTCCGCTCCTGCGTATTGGATAAATGATCCGAACGGCTTTGTGTTTTTTCAAGGTGAATATCATCTTTTTTATCAGCATCATCCATATTCTCCCCATTGGGGGCCGATGCACTGGGGCCACGCAAAAACAAAGGACTTCGTTCATTGGCAGCAGTTGCCGATAGCGCTCGCTCCAAGTGAAGCGTATGATCAGAAAGGCTGCTTTTCTGGTAGCGCAATCGAAAAGGATGGGAAACTGTTTCTTATGTATACCGGCGTGATGGCAGGAAAGAACGATGAGGATACGGATTTGCCGCAGGTTCAATGTCTTGCTGTTAGTGATGATGGTGTCCAGTTTGAAAAACTTGCAACGAACCCGGTAATTGCAACGGTGCCGGATGGAAACATTCACCCAATGCATGTGCGTGATCCGAAAGTATGGAAAAAAGGCGACAGTTATTACTGTGTCATTGGCTCGAAAACGAAGGATGAGGTAGGACAGATTCTCCTATATCGATCGGAAGATTTACAGAAATGGGAGTTTATGAATATAGCCGCAAAAGGAGTTGGCAACGCCGGCTACATGTGGGAGTGTCCTGATCTTTTCCATTTAGAAGGAAAGGATATTCTTGTGATGTCGCCACAGGGAATGAAGCCGGAGGGGGAGCTTTACCATAATTTACACCAGTCGGGTTATGTTTTGGGAGCGTTAAATGAAGATACTGGAATACTTGAGCATGGAGGCTTTGAACTTCTAGATTACGGCTTTGATTTTTATGCGCCGCAAACAACAACGGATGCCCAAGGTCGTCGACTTTTAATTGCCTGGATGGCCATGTGGGAAAGTGACATGCCTGAACAAAAATTCGGCTGGGCCGGCGCAATGACCATCCCGCGTCAGTTAAAGCTTGTGAACGGCAAATTAGTTTCTCAGCCGCTGCCTGAATTCATGGAACTGAGAAAGGACATGATTGAATATAAGCAGCAAACAATGACGAAGCGGCAAAAGCTTCCCGGTATTCAAGGGGATTGCCTTGAGCTGGAGGTTCACATTGATATGCGGCAAGCAAAAAACTTCGGGATAAAACTGGGAGTGGATGAAGACAACCAGCAGGAAACGGTTTTATCGTATGATGCAGTTTCCGGTTTTTTAACGTTTGACCGCAATAAAGCCGGAGAGGGCCCGGGGGGAATTCGCAAAGCGCCGGTTTCTTTGAAAAATAATCAGTTAAAGCTGCGCATTTTTCTTGATAAATCTTCCCTTGAAGTGTTCGTCAATGACGGTGAACAAGTGATGTCAGGACGGATTTATCCAAGTAAACATGCAGTGGAAATAGTATTCTTTGCGGATGAAACCGTCGAAATCATCTCATTGAAACAGTGGCAGCTGCATCGTTGAGTTCTGTTTAGTCCGAGTTTAGTCCTGCAAGCGAGGAAAATCGGGCCGAAAGCGAAGCGGGTGAGAGCCGAAGTGTCCTGCAAGTGGGTGAATCGGTCCGGAAGAGAAGCGTACGAGCCGTGAAGTGTCCCGAAAGCGAAGGATTCAGGACAGGATAGAAGAGCCCGAATTGCGTCCAGCTTAGAAGTACAAAAACAGCACATGGCAGGTCGTTTGTCTTTGCAGGGGACTTCCGGTTCTGATAAGGGGGGCTGAGAAAGTCGTTACCTTATATGATTGTAGGTTTTTTTACGTCATTTCATATGCGGCAAAGACTTTGCTAATTCCTGTTTTTGCAGCAGTTTTTATTAGCAGTTTATAGATGTCGGCCGCCTTTTTTCATATAATGGGAGAAGAAGCAACAGTAAGCACCAAACAAAAGAAAGCGAGGAAGCCCAATGGAGCACAAGAAGACAACCGGCAAGTGTCCTATTTGCGGCAAGAAAAATCACTGCGGGTATGGCGGTGATTGCTGGTGCAACGGAGAAGTTTTTCCGGCTGAAATCTTTCGCTTGGTCCCGGCAGAGCATTTAGGAAAATCGTGTATCTGCAAAGCCTGTTTAGCTTGGTTCAAGGAATCACAGCGCTGTGAAACATAGTTCGGAACCATTCACTTTATAGAAGCTGAGTATACTTAGAACACATCCGCTCCTTGTCACTTCCACCACCAGTATGGCGATGACGCTTATCCGTCAATGCCCTCCCGAAGCACATTTTTCCCAACTGTAAAAAATGTATCATTGAAATCTTTTATACCACTAACGAACATTTTTATTTTTAAAATAATTGCCTGTTCAATATACTGAAAATTATAAATTTATTATTTAGGGTGATATAATGGGCGATTATACTGATAAAGTAAAAACAAAGATGGAAGACCTCATTGAGAACGAGAAAAATCAATGGATTGATCTGGCGTTAAAAATACATGAAAATCCCGAGCTCAGTTTTGAAGAACATAAGGCAACGCAGTGGCTCACCGAACCTCTGGAACAAGCCGGGTTCCGAGTAAAACGTCATCTGCTGCCGGAACTGCCGACATCTTTTTTTGCGGAATGGACGGGAACAAAAGCCGGTCCTACGATTGCCTTTATTGCCGAGTATGATGCGCTGGCTGAACTGGGGCATGCCTGTGGCCACAACATTATCGGTACTTCCGCTGTTAGTGCAGCCGTATCGTTAAAAAAAGCACTGGACGATGATCTGCCCGGAAAGCTGGTTGTTATCGGTACCCCGGCAGAGGAAGAAGGCGGCGGAAAAATTCTGCTCGTTGAAAATGGTTGGTTTGATGACATTGATGCTGTGATGATGTTTCATCCCCGCGATAAAACGATGATTTTCCGCGGGAGCCTTGCTTGTGTCGACGTCGACATTACATTTATGGGAAAAGCGGCGCATGCAGCAGCTAATCCGGATCAAGGAATCAGCGCATTAGATGCCATGCTTCACAGTTTTCTTGCGATCAAACAGTTGCTTCCGTCATTGCCCGCTTCTGCCAATGTACATGGGATCATCAGAAAGGGTGGGGATGCGACCAACATCATTCCCGATCATTGTGAAGCAAGCTTTCTGATGAGGGCGAAGACGAGAGAAGAACTTCATTCCATAAAGCGACGTGTATATGATGCCGTGCGTCATTCCACTAAGGCTATTGGTGCCAGTTGTACGATGGAAGAAGGGCTAATTTATGCGGAAAGGATTAACAACCGTGTGCTTGGTTACCAATTAATGTATAATCTTGAACGGATCGGCGTCGAAGTTGATAGCTCGGAGATCACTACAGGAATCGGTTCGTCGGATATTGGAAATGTCAGTCAGCTTGTACCGACGATTCATCCTTATATCAAAATAGGAAATGCCATTACCCATACACCGGCTTTTACAGAAGCGACGAAATCGCCTGAAGGCATGGCAGGGTTAATTCAAGCCGCCAAAGCTTTGGCTTTAACGGCATTCGACTTGTTTCAGTCGCCTTCGCTCATCATGCAGGCGAAGGAAGAGTTGAGACAAACGATCAATCAAAGGAGGAATCGATTATGATTCAACAGGAATCCAGCCATTCCGGTGAAAAAAAGAAGCTTTTTGCCATGCCGCATACGTATGTATTGCTGGTGATAATTATTCTCGTTGCTGCTGTGTTAACTTATTTGATTCCCGCAGGTGAATTTGAACGAACGGAAGATGTGAATTCCGGAAGGACCGTCGTCATACCGGGAACATATGAAGAAGGAGCGTCTTCGCCATACAATCCGCTGCTGTTTCCGGTATCGATTGTGGAAGGGTTTCACGAGGCGAGCGATATCATTTTCTTTATTCTTATCATTGGCGGCACATTTCAAATCATTTTGTCCACTGGAGCGATCGATGCGATGACTGGGCGAATGACAAATCTGTTTTCCAAACGATCAGCCTTCGTTATTCCTGCCTTCCTCAGCTTTTTTGCCATTGGTGGTTTTACAATGGGCATGAGCACAGAGTCGATGATCTTTGTACCTATAGGAATATTGATTGCCCGTTCACTCGGATATGACGCGATTACAGGTACGGCAATGGTTATTTTAGGGACGAATATCGGCTTCACTGCTGGTTTGTTAAATCCTTTCAGCGTGGGGGTTGCCCAGGCAATCGCTGAAGTGCCGATTTTTTCCGGTCTCTGGCTGCGCGTGATTATTTTAATTCTTTTAATTGTGATCACCTCTCTTTATATGATCAGTTACGCAAAAAATATAAAAAAGGATAAACGAAACAGTTTTGTATATGAGTTGGAAAAGGAGCAAGCCCAGCTTGACCCGGGGGACATTCAAACAAAGCTGACGAAAAGACATGCCCTGACGATTGCGGTATTTTTAGCTGGGATTATCGTGTTATTATGGGGTGTATCGGTTCATGGCTGGTTTATTTTAGAAATATCTTCGTTATTTTTAGCGATTGGAATCGTTGCCGGTTTCGTCTCCGGATACGGTCCAAGCCGTGTTTCAAAAGAATTTATTAAAGGAGCAGGCAATATTGTCATGGGGGCACTTATGATTGGACTGGCTCGCGCAGTTATCGTCGTGTTAGAGGACGGAGCAATTATTGATACAATCGTCTACTATGCCTCCAACGCAGTGGGTGTGCTTCCGGGTTTCTTGCAAGTCCTTGGGATGTACGGTTTTCAAGTGTTTATTAATCTGTTCATCACTTCTGGTTCGGGACAAGCAGCGATTACTATGCCGATTATGACACCGCTCGGCGATTTACTTGGTGTGACAAGACAAACAGGCGTGTTAGCCTTCCAGCTTGGTGATGGATTTACAAATTTAATTAACCCTACATCTTCAACATTAATGGGTGCTTTAGCTGTTTCAGGAATTTCCTTTCATAAATGGTTTAAGTTTGCGTGGCCGCTCATCGTGATCTGGATCGTGTTCGGCGGGATAATGGTCGTCATCGCCAATATCATCCACTATCAATAAAAAAATCGTCCATAGCAGCCAGGCGGGGGTGTAATATTATAGATTTCCCAGTTGAGCCTTTTTGCCCGCCATCTAGCAAGGTGCTTTTTCACTTTTCACTTGTTCAGGATAAGTGCCGTTTGGAGCACGCGCTTATAGAGGATGTTCAAAAAGTGCGGGAAACTGCGCCTGCGAATCTCAACGCCCGCGTTGTCTCTCCGCTGCTCACGTACGTTTCCGTGTACGCTCCGCTGCTCAAGCCTGCCGCGCCTCGACCTTCTTGCCGCTGTTGTGTCCTCCTTTTTGAACACGCGCTTATAGTATAATGAATGAGGACAGGAGTGAAAAAGATGGATGAAAAAGATTGTCAGATGCTCGTTTATTTAGGGGAAGAGCTTAATATTACGCAAGCTGCCAAGCGGTTATACACCACGCAGCCGGCGCTTGCCTATCGCATCAAACAAATAGAAGAACAATTTGGAGTCGAACTGTTTATTCGCGATGGAAAAAGCTTGACGCTTACACTTCAAGGAAAATGCCTTATTCATTATGCACAGAAACAGCTGCGATTGCTACGGGATACGAAAGATCAGTTAAAGGAGTTGACAAATGCCGGAAATCTCCGAATTGGAGTAACGAGCTTTTATTGCAATTATCTCTTTCCTCCTTTACTAAAAGCTTTTCACGCCACACATCCGGGAATTCAATACTACATACAATCAGGAATGAGCTCAGAAATTTTTGATGCGCTAAAAAAAGGAGATATTAATCTGGCAATCGTGCGCGGTGATTTTCCGTGGGACGGAAAAAAGCAGCTTTTGCACGAAGAAGAAATCGGCATCGTGTCTCTGGCAACATTGGACATGAAAACACTTGCCGATGAGCCGAGAATTGTTTTCCGCGAGCCGAAAATGCTTGCGCATATTCCAAATCACACATCTGAAACGATTGAAGAGATGATTCAAACGTGGTGGGAGGAGCGATTTGATAGACAGGCAAACATCGTCATGGAAGTGGACAGCTATGAAACGTGCGTGCGAATGGCGAGTGAAGGACTGGGATATGCGATCGTACCGAAGCTTTTTCTAATCAATCACCCAAACCTTTCGTTTCAGTCGCTCATTTTTGCCGATCATTCCGCTGCGAATCGAAGAACATGGATATACTATCGGGATCAGGATCATTCCTTGCGTGCTGTGCAAACTTTTTTAACGTTTTTAACTAAACATCTTGAAACGGAGCTTCGCTATTAATTTGCAGACGGTCAAAAAGTCCGGGAAAAACGATTTATCACTTGGGAAAATAACGGGCGAGCGGCTTTTGGAAGAATGAAAAGGGCTGTCCAACGTCAGCTTGTGACTTTATGGACAGCCCTTTCTTAAAATCCATGACAATTGTTCAATTATGTTCATGAAAAGGAACATACACAAGACGGAAAAACACAAGATAGAAACGATGATAACTTCGGTTATACGTCAGATGTCTTTGAATTCCGTGTGAGGATCCGGTATGTTGCCAAGCAGTTTGGCTGAATCTTCCAGCGGTGTAAAGGAAACCGCAAGCACCGAAACAAATGCCGCAACAACTGCAACTTTAATCATCAGCTTTTTCATAATGATCACTCCCTTTTGATAAGTTTATATATGCCTGATACTCGATGTTCAAGTAATAATAAGCCTTTTTGTAGCGACGGTGTTCATAATAAAAATCGCTGAAATCTTTCGCGTAGTCTATTAAGTCATCCCACCCTTCTCTTTGATAAAAATAATCAATCGCTTCCTCCATCAGCCTTTCGTAGTTATCGTAATGCAACAGCAAGTACTCCATCTTTGCTTCGATTATCTTTAATTGATTTTTTTTATCCTCATTGTCAGCGAGCTTTTGTGCTTCGACTAAAACGACGGCTAATTGACGCAGATCCTGGTTTTTTAAGTGCAGCATCAAAATGGCTAAATAAGTGAGGAAAAGCGTTTGTTGATCCCATTTCCACTTTTTCTCGAGGCTTTTTTGATAATAGGTTAAGCTGGAGTCGTATTTTTCTAGGTTGTAATATACGAGACCGAGATTGTGATAAACTCTCGCAAGCAGATCTTCAAAGCCTTTTTCATAAGCGAGATCCTGCCCTTTTCGTAAAACTTCCTCCGCAGCCGCGTACTCTTTTGTTTCAATATATGTGACGCCAAGGATGGTATATGCTTTAACAGTTAATTTCCAATGGTGAGCGTCGATAAATATTCTTTTCGCTTCTTGAGCGTAGCTAAGCCCTTTATTGAAATGATATAATTCATAGCAAACGAGTGAGAGATTATACAGCGCTTTTCCCCTGTCATATTTTGAAACGGAATAAGGCAACGCCAGATGATAAAGATCATAGCTTTCTGCATATCGTTGCTGAAAAAAACGCAAGAGCCCGGAGGTGGAAAAAAACGTGTACTTTGTCTTTTTCAGCTGTCCGTCGACATTATCATGGTGAATATAATACGATAGTTCGCAATGGAGCTGTTCGGCTTCATCTAACTGATATAATTTCAATTTATGTAAGCAAGCGAGCAACAAATATTGTACTTCCTGATGTAGCGACGGAATGTATTCGAATTTCTGCCGATGCTTCTGGTGAAAGTCATCGGCTTTTGTAACATCGTGGTTCAGCAGGTCGTCATACCGGTTTAAAAGCTCAGCTATTTCAGGACAATCGTCATGAATTTCGAATAAGTATTTTGTCGGGACTTGCAATCTTTTTGCTATTTCTTTTAGTATATATTCCGAAGGCTCGTATCGTCCACTCTCAATGTTGCTGTAATGAGAAGGAGAGACGATCTTTCTGCAAATATTCGACTGAGAAATCCCTCTTAAGTTTCTTAATCGCTTCAATCTATTGCCAATATGCAAAACTTCTCCCCCTTTCCTCTGATTCAATCAGGAAATAAAAAAATTCTATTGTTTTTTTGCTGGATCAATCCTTAGAGTATAAGAAAAAGCAGCAAATGTGAAGCATCTTTTATAAAAAACGCAAAATTCAGGTGGATGAATGACTTTTTTCATGTACTCAGAGGCAGAGCATTTGTCATTTGGACAAATGCATCTCAACGAGACAAGCTATGATATGATAAAAACAAGAAATAATTAGAATTGTTGGAATTGCCCTTCCTGTTATTTACTATAATCTGTCATTGAAGCAGGCGGCAAGTTACTTAAGTTCCTTTTTCAATATGAATTTTGTCTTAAAGTATTTGTTCAAAAAGCTCGCTTTTTATCTTTTTGAACAAATACGAAGCAATGAGCCATTCTTCACTGAGAAACTGCGAACTGTCTCATCGTGTCATCGCACGCGATGGCACTTGGACAGACGTAGGTGCTCTACTGGCAGAGGAAGAGACAATGAGTGAAGCCGATGCATTCTTTTCAGACCGGCTATGAGTGGTTTTCTCGGAACCAGGATGGTGACATTCCGCCGTTGCTCACAAATGCAACCTGAATGTGCTTCATCGAGTAAATTTGCATCGAGTAACCGCAGATGCAGGACGTGAGCAGTTCTTAGGCGGAATTGGGTGCATCGAGCGGAGCCATTGCCTCTTTTGAACAAACTCTTAAAAAGTTTTGAAACATCCTATAAAAAAGAACAGGGGCGATAGGTGTGATAATTGACGAAAAATTGCTTCATGATGATCTTTATGCGGTGATATTGGATCAGGTGAGACTAGACTTTCATCATGGGTTATTTAATGAACAGCTGATTACACTGTCCAATCTGGCCTCCAGTTTAGAATCGGAACATTTGAGTGAAGCGGAATTGTTGGATTTATGGGTAGAGTATCTTGTTTATTGTCAAATTCAAAAGCTGTATGTGAAGCAGCCGGAGCTGTTTCACGGCTTCAAGCAAATTATTGGAGAGCGGCATATCGCCGAAATCGCAGCCGAGGGCGGGATTTTTCTTTCCTTTCAGTATGGACACTTCATGGCGGTTCCGCCGGCATTAGAAGAAATCTTGCAGAATACAAACCATTTGTTAACGCAAATGACTGCGGAAAGCGCCATTTTAAAACTTAAGGAAAGTTCAAGCCAAATGGGGCATTATCATCTTTTAGAGGGATTTGGCAACGGCAAAGTGGAGGAAAGTAGCAGTTGGCAAAGCAACTGGAGCAATAGCAATAACGAAAGCTTTTATTATTTTCTCGATGAATCAAGCAGCTTGGAACAGTCCGCCGATATGCAAGTTGATTTTTTTTCCGGAAAAATAAAGGCGCAGGCTGACATTTTCCGCTTGGCCGTCAACTGCCAAAAGCCTGTCAGTCTTGTTTTGTCGTGCATAGATAAAGCGGGTGAACCGATCATTCGAATTTTTGAGCCGGTACATGTTAACGCGGCTAATGTGGAGGAAGTGGCGCAGAGAATATATCGTTTATTTGAAGAGGAAGTAATCAGAAAACCACAATATTGGAAAAACTGGAGTCAGCATTCGCAACTGTTTAAAGTAAAAAGCAATAAAATTGCCAATCCAGTTCCTTCCATTGATATTTTGAACCGCTGGGGAACGTACGGATTAAATATTCAATCTGGAGAAATCTACCAAATAGGCGGCGGTTCTTGAGTGAAGGTATTAAATGAAATGAAAGGCGAATTTATTTACGAACGTAAGCGCGCTCGTTTTCCAATGGCAAATGGGAGCGCGCTTTTTTAGGGACGTAACATGTACATAGGGGGAATTGGTGTACGGTACAAAAATCGCCTGGAGAAGCAGCAACAAATGAATAGGCAGTCTTTTCTGGGAGACGCTACAAGTAAAAGATAGGCGCCATTTAACGGAGCCGGAGGAAGTGTTCCCTTCCGTGGCCGACCATTTAAAAACAGCACCGCCTGCCATTATTCACAAGTCATACGAAAATAATGTGTTGGTAACCAACTTCTATTATCAAGCATCACAAAAAGCTTATTAAAAATTGTCATTTAACAAGACAGATGCACAGGTGTCTTGCTGCAACATCCGGGTAGAGGCTTCATTCGCCGCCGGAATGGATCACTGTAAAGAAAATATCAAAAGTTTTTGAATGATTCGTGAAATGGTAAACAAAATGATTGAATGTTACGAAAGAAAATGTATGATAGAGGAGCATTTGTTTTTATGCACATCTCGTAATGAAAAGAAGGTGAAGTATTTGTTTTGGTTACAACTTGTTATCGTACTTATCTGCATTCTTATTGGCGCGAGAATCGGTGGTGTCGGGCTTGGAGTTCTCGGCGGTGTCGGCCTGGCCGTTTTAACATTCGGTTTTCAGGTACCGCCGACAGCACCGCCGATTGATGTGATGCTGATGATCGTGGCGGTGATCACCGCCGCAGGGGCGCTGCATGCGGCGGGCGGGATGGACTACCTTGTAACGCTGGCGGAAAAGGTGCTGCGGAAAAATCCGGAGCGGATCACATTTATGGCTCCGATTATCACGTACCTGTTCACGTTTTTTGCAGGTACTGGTCATGTAGCCTATGCTCTGCTACCGGTGATTTCCGAAGTGGCACAGGAATCGAAAGTCAGGCCGGAACGTCCGTTGTCCGTTGCTGTGATTGCTTCACAGCAGGCAATAACGGCCAGTCCGATTTCTGCTGCAACAGTTGCGCTTCTCGCGCTATTATCACCGTATGATATTACATTGCTGCAAATTTTGGCGGTAACGATACCGGCAACCTTCATTGGAATTATGGTATCAGCGCTTGTTATCAGGAAAAAAGGGAAGGAACTGGAAGATGATCCCGAGTATCAGCGCCGGCTGGAAAAAGGTCTGGAACCGATCAGGAAGGAACGGGAAAACTCGAAAATGACGCGAAATGCGAAGCTGTCTGTCGGTTTGTTCATGTTTGGTGCTGTTCTGATTGTTATTTTGGGCAGCTTCCCAGAGCTGAGACCTACGTTTATCGTTGACGGCGAGGCGGAGCAGTTGTCGATGGCTTATGCCATACAGATTATTATGCTGACTGTAGCGGCGATCATTATTATTTTTTGTAAAGCAGATGTTGAGAAGCTTGTCTCCGGCACAGTGTTTCGCGCCGGAATCGTGGCGGTAGTTGCCATCTTCGGAATTGCCTGGATGGGAGATACCTTTTTTCAGGCGAATATGGAGACAATTCAAGCAGCTGTCCAGGACTGGGTTGTGGCGGTACCATGGATTTTTGCTTTTGCGCTGTTTCTGATGTCGATCTTATTGAACAGTCAGGCGGCAACGGTGCGGGCGCTCATGCCCCTCGGATTGAGCCTTGGCATTTCTCCTCTTTACTTAATTGCGATGTTCCCCGCAGTGAACGGGTATTTCTTTATTCCAAACTACGGGCCGATCATTGCCGCGATCAGCTTTGACCGGACAGGAACTACGAAGATCGGGAAATATGTGTTTAATCACAGCTTCATGCTTCCCGGTCTGATCACGAGTGTTTGCTCGATTGTGCTAGGATTTTTGTTCGTCGCGTTGTTTTAAAGTCACAAAATTGTGCGGGACATGGTCCCGCACAATTTTGTGTCATTCACTGCTGCAAGGTGGCGCGGATGGCGAAGTAGCTTATTTCCTCAGGCAATGCTTCCTTGACGGGCTTGATACCTTCTGCCAGTCCGACCGTTTTTACGGCATGGAGGATTTGCGTTCTTGTTTCTTTACTAATCAGCTGGGAAAAGTCAAGCCCTATACCATCCGCGGCGGCACGAAGCAGATGGTTTTCCACGGTCGTCGTTTTTACTTCACGTTCATGAGCGATGTCCTCAATGCTTTTTCCTTGGATAAACATTTCCGCGCTGATGAAATGGCTCGGTGTCTTTTCTTCGACGGACGATAAAGTGGGCTCATTTCTTGAAGGGATGCTGCTGTCTGCGGCAGAAACGTCTGCCGAAGGTGAATGCCCGTTTTTTTCTTCCGGGTTTTCCTCGACATACTTCCTAATTACTTCAAGAAACTGTGATCCGTACATGTCTAACTTTTGCTCGCCGACACCTTTGATGGTCAGCATTTCTGCCTTAGAAACAGGAAGGCCTTCGCATAGTTCCTTCAATGTTTTGTCGGAGAAGACCATATAAGGAGCGATATTTGCCGCCTTTGCAAGCGTGAAGCGCAGCTCGCGCAACTGTCCGAACAGAGGGTGGCTTGCGGCAACAATTTTTCGTTGCCTTTCCTGCTTCCGCTCCACCTTCAGTTCTCCCTTCAAGACAAGTGCTGATTTTTCCGTCAACTGAATGACCGGATAAGTACCGTCGCTCAATGCCAGGAACTGGGAAGCGATCAAATAATCAATGAACTGACTCACTTCTTTTTGCGTCTTCCCTTTCATTAATCCGTATGTACTCAGCTTATGAAAAGAAAACTCGTGTATTTTTTTGCTCGATGATCCTACTAGAACCTGAGAAACAAGTGTTTTTCCAAAACGTTCACGCATCCGCTTGACGCAGGAAAAAACCATTTGCGCATCGCGGGTAACGTCCTCCACATCGCGGTCATCCACGCAATGGTGACACTTGCCGCACGGTTCAGGAGATGTTTCGCCGAAATAGTCGAGAATAAATGCCTGCAGACAGTTTTCTGTGTGACAGAAGTTTGTCATTGCTTGCAGCTTCCGGTATTCATTTTCCTTTCTGGTGTCGCTTAAGCCGGATTGTTCAATAAGAAACTGCTGAATGCGAATATCCTGTGCTGAAAACAAAAGGATGCACTCGCTTTCGCCGCCGTCCCGTCCCGCACGGCCGGCTTCCTGGTAGTAGCTTTCAATATTCCGCGGCATTTGATAATGGAGGACATACCTTACATTGGATTTATTAATCCCCATACCAAAGGCATTGGTGGCAACCATCACCTGAATTTCATCATATACAAATTTTTCCTGCATTTCTTCTCTTTCATGGCTGTTCATACCGCCATGATACTTTCCGACCCGGATCTCGAGGGAATCAAGCAGTTGAAATAAGCGCTCTGCTTCTTTTCTCGTGGCGGTATAAATGATACCTGATTGATCGTTGTTTTTTCTCACATAATCCCTCATGTAAGCGTCCCGATCCACACCTTTTAGAACATGGAATGATAAGTTTTCCCGGGCAAAGCCGGTTTGAACGACATGCTCCTGGTCCACTTCCAGTGCCGAGCAAATGTCTTTGGTGACCTCCGGCGTCGATGTCGCTGTGAGTGCCAACACCGCCGGATTGGAATGGAGCTTGGCGATTAATTCCGGTATCCGCATGTAGCTTGGGCGGAAATCGTGTCCCCATTGGGATAAACAGTGCGCTTCGTCCACCGCGACAAGGGACACATTCAGTCCGCCTAAAGTGTTGATAAATGAAGGAGCCTCGAGCCGTTCGGGAGCAATATATACAAGCTGGTAATGCCCCTGTTTCATTAGAGCGAGGCGTTGATTCACTTCCTGTGCCGTTAACGAGCTGTTGATATATACAGAAGGGATGCCCACGGCATTCAGCTCATCTACTTGATCCTTCATCAACGAAATCAGCGGTGAGATGACGAGTGTTACTCCCGGAAAAATCAGAGACGGAATTTGATAGCAGATCGACTTCCCGCCGCCGGTAGGCATGATTCCCATCGTCCGTCTGCCATGTAATAAATTGTCAATGATTTTTTCTTGGCCAGGACGGAACGAATCATAGCCGTAATGCTGCTTTAAAAGATTTTTTGCTTGCGCGATCATTCTTCACCCTCCCAGTAAAAAATTTGTTGAGTGTTGTATTGTTTTTCGGATTTGGACTAGTTTAAACGAACGTGTCAAAGCAGTTTTCATGCTAAATAAAGCTTAAGTTGCTTTGATGTGATGAAAAAATAGTCGACCCTGTGATATTCACCCGTAAAAATATCCGGATTCCACGCTGCTGTGCTCCGGAGACGGCATAGTGCTTCCGCCTTTCTTAATACTAGCACATCTGAAAACAAGAAAGCATCTGTCTTACCATAAAATGATAGAGTAACTGCGTTTAAGGATCAGGAGCGCTGTCGACACACGGAGCGAATGGACTAATGAAGCATGGGCGGCGGAGGAATTTCATTGAAGATTAGCGAAAATATCGCCATAATGAAAGAGCAAAAAAGAAGGAATATTCTGCCGGTGAAGTATATATTTAAAATGATAAGGAAGAGGAGTGTGAAGATGATGGCTGACGATAAGATATTAATCGTTGAAGACGATACTGATATCCGTGAATTAACCACGCTGTATCTGGAAAAAAAGGGTTTTCAGGTTTTATCCGCAGGAAATGGCAATGACGCGCTCCGGATCGTAAAAAATGATTCCCCGCAGCTTATCTTGCTAGACGTCCTGTTACCGGGAATGAACGGCTATGATATCTGCAGAAAAATTCGGGAGATAACGGAGAGTCCGGTATTGTTTATCAGTTGTAAACGGGAAGCTGTTGATAAAGTACGGGGGCTTAATGCCGGAGCGGATGATTATATTACAAAACCGTTTGATCTGCTGGAATTGGAGGCCCGCGTAAAAGCGAATCTGCGTAGAAATCGAATCCAGTCTTCACAGTTGGACACAAACAGAAAAATTTTCCGGCACGAGCATTTTATGATTGATTTAAACAGCTATGAAGTGTATGTGAATGGTAAAATTGTACCACTTTATAAGAAAGAACTCCAGCTTTTGGTCCTGCTTGTGGAAAACCAAAATCAAGTTTTCAGTGTAGAGCAGCTTTACGATCACATTTGGGGAGTGGACAGTTTTGGCGACATGAAGACCGTGATGGTTCATATCAGCAATCTCCGGAGAAAAATTGAAAAGGATCCGGCAAAACCGGTGCTCATCCATACCGTTCGCGGGTTCGGCTACAAATTCAGCAAGCCGAAAGCAGTGAAGTGATCATGATCACCGCTGCTGCAATGCTGCGGGCAGCGATGGAGATGATGGGCGGACTACGTCTCGTACGTTTTTTGCCGTTGCTGCGATATCAGGAGAATAGCATATCAGCAAACGGCCGCGGTCGGCCACAGACTTGCTGGTTATCCGTATGCTACTGGACCGGGAGCGGTTAGCTCCGAAAAAAATGTGTGGCACTGGTTATTAATATTATCATAGTGACAATGATTAATTTTTACATTTATTTAACCGGGTTTTAACCTTTTCCCGTTAAAATCGAAGGTAGTTCTGATTGATTTTCAGTAAGCCGGCAGTGAGTACTGGTCTCCAGCTTTCGCAATTGCCTATTTGAACACGTTCTAATTGTTTTCATTCTATTTTTAATGAAAAAAGACCTTCCTTCTAGTCAAGGGCATAGCTATTGAAAGATAGTGGCGCAAAACTACGGATCTAAGGGCAAATCGATCTTATAAACGATTGCCTATGACAGCCGGGTTACCTAGTAGGTCATGGTTAAAGGAGGATCTTAAGAAAGATGGGTGTAAACAAAAAAGTTGTCTATGATGAAGAGTGGATGGAACTGATCAAGGAAGCGCGTGATCTTGGAATCGATTATCATGATGTTCGGGTATTTTTGCAGCAGACTGAAAACAAAGACGGTAAGAGCGTGTTGAAAAATGAGGACATAACAGTGCCAGGAAGGACGAGGCGCGGTAGTCACGAGCAGCGGAGCGTACACGAAAAGTATGTGAGCAGTGGAGAGACAACGCAACGAAGAGATTCGCAGGCGCTGTTTCCCGGATTTTTTGAAAATCCTCTGTAGCTACATATTTGTCAAGGAGCCACGGGAACCAGTTGAGGGTTGACCGTGTTTTTTTTGTGAGGGACCGGAGCGGAATCCCGGGCAGGTGATAATGAGTAAAAAAAATTGCAATCGCCCCGGCGGATTACGGACACTCAGGCAGTCGCAAAGTCTGCATTAGCGGCTGTTTGTCAAATGCTGCATCAGTTTTTTCAACTCCAGCAACTGGTCATTCAGGCTGGACGCGGTGGCGATATTCTTGGTCAGAGCCGAACCCTCGTCCGGCAAGGAGGTAATGGAAAATTTTTCTTTCTTTGTTGTACGGCCAGAAAATGCAGGGGAGCCGTGCGCTATCGATGTGAGCGTCTTCGTTTGCCGAATAATCGCCTGCGATTTTTCAAAAGCGTCATTGATATCATTGGACACCTCGGCTGACACGGCTGCAATTTTCTCAAAGCTTTTGTAAGTGGCAGAAGCTTTGCCTTCACTGCGGCGCAAATGCTCATTTGTTTGAACGATGGCACTGTTTGTCCAAGTGGTTTCCTTTTTTAAATCTTTTAAGATCACTGTCATTCGGGCAGCGTGTTGCCAGGCTTGGGCGGCGAGTGCTGTTACTTCCTCCGCGGCTTTTGTTTGCCCATGTTTGTTGCCGTCAGCGAACGCTGCCATCGTTACGTGCATTGCCAGAGTGTTCATTTGTTTGGCAATCTCGGCTGTATAGGCTACCGCTTTTTGAACGAGCGCGGAGCGTCCTTCCAGTTCATTGACGATGTCATTCATTTGTTCAACAATTTTCCTGATTTCCTTCATACTTCCCTCCAAATTTAGTTTTTATGCCTCGCAATTTTTTCGGTCGGTACTGTGTGTAAAAAACGGGTTTGCATGAGCGGCATCCATGCAAAATAAGGCGGTGCGTAAAGTTTGTCCAATGGTTGCCACTGACGCGGACGATCTAAATAAAGCGAAGACCAAGTTGGACTGGAAGAATCACATTCCTGCGATGATGATTTTAAAGGTGCGACAATAAAGAAAATCGCTGTAATCATCAGATACTTTCTCTATTTTATAAGGGAATTCCTCCTTATTTTTTGAAAATTGAATATTTTTATTTTGAAAGCTGGGAGAGTCGTTAATAATGATAGTGCGAGCCTGGGAGTTAACAGAAAAGCACAGCTGGCAACGGGAAAGTTAAAGATTGAAGTACATTGATTTGTGCAGTTCCTGAAAACCGTTCTTCTTGTAAAATGCTTCCGCGTTATTGTTAAAAGCATAAACTTGCAGTTCGATTCGCCGTATTCCCTTGGATTTTGCCCACTTCATGATGCTTTTCAGCAGCAAGGTTCCGACCCCGTGCTGTTGATGCTCCTTCTTTACTGCAAGATTGTCAAGCTGTACCCACAATCGTTTTCGGAAAATCGGAAATGGATGAGCATGCATAACAAACGCTTCAGCAAAGCCGACAATCGCGTTGTTCATTTCTGCAACGACAATGTGCTTATTTTTGTCATGAAGATAGCTTTCCATATAGGCTTTATCTCTTGAGACGCCGCCTGAAGGAAGTTGAAAAAGTTCGGGATGACGCAAGCGGTGCAGTTCATCCAGCTCATGATAAATTTCCATTAGCTGCCGGTAGTCCGACGTCTGTGCTTCCCTTGTGGATATCAATTTATTTTTCCTCCTCGCAGTTCAAAATGAAATGAGTGAATGCTTGGATAACGGGTTCTGCCATTTTCTTTTTTATGAGGGTGCTCTTGAACACACATTGCAAGAGGATGTTCCAAAAGTGCAGGAAAGAGCGTCGGCGAAAGTTTCTGTTGTGTTGTCCTTTCGCCTTGGCTTTTTGTAAAACAACTTTATTTTTACATAAATATGACACTGGTCTGGAAAAGATAACGGATATCTGAAATAACGCATTTTGATTGCTATCGGCGATGATTCATAATAAACTATAGGTACTTACTTTTTGAAAGAAAAGAGTTGGAAGCGCGCTGGGTGAAAACTGACAGGAAAGGGGCCGACAATGAAGCATATTTTCAAACAAGGAAAAAGCGGGAATGAAAACACGATTTTTCTTCTGCACGGCACTGGCGGAAACGAGCACGATTTGCTACCGCTTGCAGAGATGATAGATGAAGAGGCTGCGGTGCTCAGTGTAAGAGGGAACGTGGATGAAAATGGGATGAACCGGTTTTTTCGCCGCTTGGCAGAGGGGATTTTTGATGAAGAAGACCTTATTTTTCGCACAAAGGAGCTAAAAAACTTTGTTGATGCTGCTGCTGAAGAACATCGCTTTGACCGAAAACGTGTCATCGCCGTCGGCTATTCGAACGGTGCCAATATTGCCGGCAGCTTGCTGTTTCATTATGAGAACGTCTTAAAAGGGGCTGTGCTGCTGCATCCGATGGTACCGCGACGTGGCATCGCTTTGCCGGAGTTGACAGGGCTTCCGGTATTTATCGGAGCAGGTGTAAACGATCCGATATGTCCACCCGAGGAAACAGAGGATTTGATGAAACTATTGCATGGAGCCGGAGCCGAGGTGGAAGTTTGCTGGGGAAATCACGGACACCAGTTGACGCAAATGGAGATGGAGCAGGCAAAAGCCTGGTATATCAAGTATATGAAGTAGCAGTTCACAAAAATGTCACAGGCCATGTCCCCGAACTTTAGTTCGGGGACATGGCCTGTGACAATCTTGTGTCAACGTGTGTGTCGTCGTTTATATGTAAACGTCATTTCCAGGCTTGCTTTTTCAATCATGGTTCCAGGCCGGATCGGTGTTTCCACAACGGACATGGCTTCCAATGCCATAGTTTGAAAAGGAACGATCGGCTCTTGCTTTTCCTTTTCAACAATTTTGACCGGAGCAGGGTCGAGAACAACATGGAGCCTGCTGGCGATGGCTCTCGCTTTTGTGAATCCGTCCAGACTGGCTTTTTGCAAGGCTTCGAGATAACGAGCAGAACGATCTTTTAATGTAAACCGGACGCTTCGCACGGTGTTCGCTCCGTTGTTTACGGCAGCATCAACAATGAGGCCAGCTTGATTCAATTGCTGTGCCACTCTGATAGTTAAAAGATGCATAACCTGATACCCGCGAAAGGTCTGCTGACCATCGATATAATCGTACATTGTATCTATCTGAAAATCCGCTGTCTGGATATCTCTTTCCGGGATGTTTAATTGCGATACAGCCTGAATGACGGACGAAATCCTTTCCGCATTTTCCTGCTGTGCCTCTTGTAGCGATGCAGCTTCCGTAATAGCACCAAGAGAGATAACCGCTTGCTCTGGCTGAACGGTGATCACTCCTTCTCCGAATACGATAATCTTACCGGCTGCAGTTTCCATCACGCCGGCTTGCTGAACCGGAAAGGTCGCAGCGGGCGGTGAATGAAAAGATGGAACATTCATTTGCAATACCTGCCTTTCTCATGTTCTTGGTGCTATACCATGTATATTCAAAAATAAGAGAAACGATGTTCTAAAAATGTCACAAAATATTCAGGGGCCATGTCCCCGAACTTTAGTTCGGGGACATGGCCCCTGAAAAAAATTAAAACACCTTCGTCGTCCATGCTTCGCCGTTCCAGATATCCGTGACGATGTCCTGATAAAATTCCGGCTCGTGGCTGATGAGGAGAATGCTGCCGGGATAAGTCTTCAATGCCCGCTTCAGCTCATCCTTTGCATCCACATCCAAGTGGTTGGTCGGCTCATCAAGGACAAGCAAATTCGTCTCATTGTTGATTAGCTTACAAAGGCGGACCTTCGCTTTTTCCCCACCGCTCAGCACAGCCACTTTACTTTCAATATGCTTTGTCATCAGCCCGCATTTTGCCAACGCTGCGCGGATTTCCGCCTGGTTCATGGCGGGAAACTCATTCCATATTTCATCGATGCATGTCTGCTGGCTGTTCGTCTTCACTTCCTGTTCAAAGTAGCCGATTTCCAGAAATTCTCCGCGCTCCACATTGCCGCTTAGCGGCGGAATTTCTCCGAGAAGGCTGCGGAGCAGCGTTGTTTTTCCGATTCCGTTGGCCCCCACCAGTGCGACCTTCTGTCCCCGCTCCATCCGCAAATTCAACGGACGCGATAATGGTTCATCGTAACCGATCACGAGCTCCTTCGTTTCAAAAATCGTTTTTCCGGGTGTACGCGCGGTCTTAAAATGAAATTGCGGTTTCGGCTTTTCTTTGGCAAGCTCGATTTTTTCCATCTTATCTAGCTTTTTCTGCCGTGACATCGCCATGTTGCGCGTTGCCACACGAGCTTTATTTCGCGCCACGAAATCCTCAAGCTCGGCAATTTCCTTCTGCTGCTTTTTATAAGCGGCCGCAAGCTGCTGTTTTTTCACCTCGTATACATGACGGAAGTGATCGTAATCTCCGACGTAACGCTCCAGTTCCTGATTTTCCATATGATAAATCAAATTGATGACACTGTTTAAAAACGGGATGTCATGGGAAATTAAAATGAACGCATTTTCGTATTCCTGCAAATAACGCTTCAGCCATTCAATATGCTGCTCATCCAGGTAGTTGGTCGGCTCATCCAGCAGCAGGATGTCGGGCTTTTCCAGCAGTAGTTTTGCCAGCAATATCTTTGTTCGCTGGCCGCCGCTGAGGTCGTTCACATCCAGCTCAAGCCCGATTTCATCAAGTCCGAGCCCGCGGGCTACTTCCTCCACTTTCGCGTCGATGGTGTAAAAATCGTTATTTGTCAGCAGATCCTGAATCGTCCCGACTTCCTCCAGGAGCGTCTCCATTTCTTCCGGTTCAGCACTGCCCATTTGTTCGTACATGCTGTTCATGTCCGCTTCCATATCATACAAATATTGAAAAGCGCCTTTCAGTACATCGCGAATCGTCTGTCCCTTTTGCAGCACCGCATGCTGATCAAGAAAGCCGACCCGGACGTTTTTCGCCCATTCAATCTTTCCTTCATCAGGAACAAGCTGACCGGTTACAATATTCATAAACGTGGACTTTCCTTCCCCGTTCGCTCCGATCAACCCAATGTGCTCCCCTTTCAGCAGCCGGAAGGAAACATCGTGAAAGATCGCCCGGTCACCAAAGCCGTGGCTTAAATTTTTTACTGTTAAAATACTCATAGGATCGACACCTTTATCTAATATATTTTGAACTACGGGTTTATTTACGTTAAAATCGAAAGGACGCATTCTGACATCAAGAAACATCCTCACAAAAAGGAGATTATTTATGAACAATACATGGTCTATCATACCGGGATTCCCCTCGTTTTTACAAGAGGCTTGGCAAAAATCCAATTTTTCCACGCCAACGGCAATTCAGGAACAAGCTGTCCCGGTAATCCTTGAAGGAAAGGACGTTGTTGCCGAATCGCCTACTGGCACTGGCAAAACGCTTGCCTATCTTCTTCCCGGGCTGCAGCAGATCGACGTCAGCAAAAAGGAAGTCCAACTCGTTATTCTCGCTTCTTCCCAGGAACTGGTGATGCAACTGACGGAGGAAGTCCGGATTTGGTCGGAGGGAAGCGGCATCGGCCGCGCTGCCCTGATCGGGGGTGCAAACATGAATCGCCAACTGGATAAACTGAAGAAAAAGCCGCACGTTGTTGTCGGCACCCCGGGAAGAATTGTTGAGTTGATTCAGATGAAAAAGCTGAAAATGCATGAGGTGAAAATCGTTGTTTTAGATGAAGCGGACCAGTTGCTGCAGCCGGAGCATGAAAAAGCTGTCGATGTTATCATCCATTCAACGAAAAAAGACCGCCAGCTTGTCGTGTTTTCCGCCACTCTGAGTGCTGAAACGGAAAACAAGGTGAAGGAGCGGATGAAGGAAGGGGCGTCGGTTATCCGCATCAAAGCGGACGAAGCAGCAGACAGCAGTGTAGAACATGCCTACATTGTATGCGAAGAGCGGGAAAAGATTGAATTATTAAGGAAGCTGATGAATGTTCCCGGACTTCAGGCGCTTGCGTTTTCTAATCAAATCGAGCAGTTGAATGTCTACGCCGCCAAATTACAGTTTCACGGGAAGCCGCTGGGGGTGTTGCACAGCGAGACAACAAAGCAGGAGCGGGAGGCTGCGGTAAAAGGCTTCCGCAATAAAAAGTTTCCGTTGCTGCTGGCAACCGACGTTGCCTCCAGAGGATTGGACATTAAAGGCTTGACGCATGTGATTCAGCTGGATATGCCGCAGGAGCCGCGACAATATCTCCATCGCGCGGGAAGAACCGGACGGGCCGGTGCAGGCGGAACAGTGCTGTCCCTCGTTACCAGACAGCAAGTGGAAAAACTTCTGAGCATCGGCAAAAAAATCAATGTTTCCTTTGAAAAAAAGCGGCTGTATAAAGGCAAGCTGATATAGTATAGAAACAGCCCATTACGAGCCCGCTATAGAGCCGTCAGCTAATGCTGAGCTGAGCCGGCACAACGATGAAAACAATCATTGTTTAAAACAGACAAAGTAGCCCCCCATGCTTCATGTTGTCATGGGGGTGCTCATTTTAAAAAGGATGTTCAAAAAGTCCGGAAAGAGCCGGAAGCGTGACAAGATGGTAGTGTCCACTGGTGACGAAATGTCTCCAACGCACCGTATTCAGGCCGGAAGAGAATTGGAAGAGCCGCGAAGTGTCCCGTAAGCGCCGTATTGGGTCCGGAGGCATGAGGCTTGAGCCGCCGAAGTGTCGCGAAAGGAGCCGATTCGGTCCGGAGGCGTGAGGCTTGCGCACCGAAGTGTCCCGAACGAGCGCGATTCAGGCGGGAATCAGCAGCAATGCATGTTGTAATGTCCATTTGCGATATGCTGGAACACTTAAAGTAATTTCTGCAAATCACTTTCGATTTTACCCGGCTTTGTTGTCGGGGAGTATCTTTCGGCCACATTGCCGCTCCGATCCACTAAAAATTTGGTGAAATTCCATTTAATACTTTTCGACAGCAACCCGTTTTTTTGCCCCTTTAAAAAAGAGAAGAGTGGATCTTCGTTTTTTCCATTTACGTCGATTTTAGCGAACATTGGAAAAGTCACGCCGTAATTTCGTTGGCAAAACTGCATCGTTTCCTCAATATCCGCAAATTCCTGATTGTTAAACTGATCGCACGGAAAGCCGAGAATCTCAAGCCCCTGCTCCCTATACTTGTCATATAACTCCTGAAGTTCCGCAAACTGCGGCGTTAATCCACATTTACTTGCCGTATTCACGATAATAAGCACCTTGCCTTCATACTCCTTTAATGACTTCTCTTGCCCGTTCGCGAGTTTTGCGTGAAAATCATAGACCGTTTCCATGAGAAGACCCTCCTTGATTGTGGAAATTTTCATTTTATGGATATTAGAGCGTGTTCAAAAGGGCAATGGTTCCGCACGATGCGCCCCAATTCCGCTCAAGTACCACTCACGGCCTGCATCTGCGGTTACTCGATGCAAATTTACTCGATGAAGCACATTCAGGTTGCATTTGTGAGTAACAGCGGAATGTCGTCATCCTGACTGCGAGAAAACCACTCACAGCCGGCCTGAAAAGAATGCATCGGCTCCACTCATTGTCTCTTCCTCTGCTAGTAGAACTCCGACGTCTGTCCAAGTGCCATCGCGTGCGATGACACGATGAGACAGTTCGCAGTGTCTCAGTGAAGAACGGCTCATTGCTTCGTATTTGTTGTTCAAAAAGATAAAAACCGATCTTTTTGAACAAATACTATTATAGAGCGTATTTAAAAAGATAAACAGCAAGTTGCTCTATTTCCACAGTTTTTTTATTGCCGTTCGGTAGTCGGTAAGCTCTTGCTTGTTAATTACTTTGTCCCCATAGCGGGCGCGATGATACGTTTCGATGATTGTTTGCTTGGCGGAAGAATCCATGCTCAAGGAAGTAATCCAGTCTTCTACCGTTTGAAATTCCTTGCGGCCGCACTCTTTTTTCGCAAAAATCGCTTCTGTTTTATAAAACAGCCTCCGGACTTCATTTTCCGGTGTCAAACGACTGCGGATGGAAAATGGATTCGCCGGCTTTTTTTCCGCAGGCATCGCCAATAAATTGTCTGTCGTCGAGTCGGAAGCAGCATGTCCGATGAATGTAGAATGGATAAATTTTTTATAAAGGAAGAACAGCAGAGCACATAATAGCCCGATTGCCACGGTCCAGAAAATCAGCCGGAAATCGAGGACGTCGTTCCGCTCTTGATGAACGAAATTGTAAACCTCACCAACATAATAGCCCGGTGTCGTTTCTTCCTGTTCCTGGGTGTTGCCGACAAGCAAGGCAAGGAAGTTCAACAGCGGTATGGCAAGGTAACTGAGCCCTAATGTTAAATAATACATAACAAAATGAAAGCTTTGCTTGAAGTACGGATATACCGAACCGCCGAGAAACGCTGCAGTGCTGGCTAGCAGGAGAGTGCCGATCATCCACTTGAAGTTACGCCGTTTACTAGCTTCGTCTGTTTGGGAGGAAGTGATGATGGAAAACGCCCGGATTCCCAATGTGAAAAGAAAATGGACAAAAATCAGCACCAAAATAAGCCAGCTGTCATCAAAAATATAATAGGACCAGAAATAAAGGATTAATCCGGCAATAAAAGCGATGGCAAAAACTTTCAGCTCGTGAGTTTCCTCCCGGCGATCCTCCAAATTGCTGAGTACCCGCCAAAACATGATCAATGCCAGAAGCACCGAAACATATACATGATAACCGACTCCCGTTCCGATCAGGACGACTAGTGGGATCAATGCCAGTGCGGGTTTTACCGACTTCGTTTTATAGAGGATAACGCCGTAAAGCAGTGCCGCGGACAAGGTCATTGTGACAATCGGAATGGCCGGCGGCAAGCTTTGCGCATAAATAGAAAAAGGGAGCATAAACAAATAAAGGGTGTACATTTCCAGCAAAAACATCAGCCAGCATAAAATATCATGTTGCCGCGCTTTCATGCTGTCGCCCTCCCGCCATCGTCAAATAAACACCGTCACCGGTGGTCTGGACATAATAAATTGTCTTTCCATCCTGCCGCTCCATGGAATACTTGCGTTCTTCCTCTTCCCCGTAAGCGCCGAAATGAAGGATGCATTGTTGCTGAACCGGCTGCTGAAACACGGCATGGAGCATGTTTTCAACCGGGACAGTGACGTTCGATGCCCGCAGCCGTGCAAGCAGTTCCAGTGCTCTCAGCAAATGATGTTTCCCGTTTCCGTATGGGAGATGAAGACCGGTCATGGTGCCGGGCATTTTGATATTTACAAATATCTCAAAGGAAATGTCGTGTTTCGCTGCATATTGACAGGTGTATGCAGCCTGACTCAATGCTTCTTCAAAAAAATCTATCGTTTGTCTCGTTCGCAGTTTACTCTTAACATTAATTACGATCGTCCACATCGAAACCGTTATTTTTTCATAAATCTTCGTTTGCAGCTGCTCCGCTCTTGCGGAAGCTTTCCAATTGATGCGATTGAACGGATCACCCGTCGTATATTTTCGGTTGCCCCTGGTCATCATCACATCTTCATATAAAGAGAAAGAGCGGGGTTGGGCGCCTTGTTCCTGTTGGATAATTTTTTCCAGACCATGGAACGATCGGATCTCAGGATAAACAATCACCTCTGACCGGTAAGATCCTGCATAGGTAAGGTGAATGCTGCTGAATTGAAAAATATCATGCACGACAAGCTCAAGGCTGCGAATTTGTGCCGTTCCTCTTTTTACGCCTTTCACCTGCAGATCATAAACGCGCTTCGTTAACGGCGGCACCGAAAAACGGTGTTCCTCTCTCAGGTTGGCGGAGCTGCGTTCTTCTGCCGCCAGTAATACTGCTCCATCGGTATCGTAGAGGAAATACGACAATTTTCCTGAAAAAATTGGCACCTTTCCGCTGTATTCAATGGGAAGCTGCAACGTGGCCAGCTCTCCCGGAAAAATTCGTTTTACCTCATTGCCCCGGGGAATGGTAATCCGGCTGCAAGCGTAATCCAAATACCATTTGTTTACAGTGAGAAGGAGGACGAAAAACAACGCGAAGCTGAATAATACGTATTCGTTAGTAAAAATCGCAGTCAGTGTTAAAAAAGGGAGTGAAAAGACCAGCACCGAGTGACGCCTTGTGAATTGCCGTTGCAGTTTCCAGCCGCTCATTCTCCAACGGCTCCTGCTTCTGCCGGTACCTTCACCAGCTGTACTATTTTCTCCAGCACTTCCGCCTTCGTTTGCCGCATCGAAGCGTCCATGGACAACACGAGACGATGACCGAGGACAATCGGTGCGAGGGCCTGAATATCCTCCGGTGTCACATAATCACGTCCGTTTAAGTAAGCACGTGCTTGTACACTGTGCATAAAAGCAATCGTTCCCCGCGGGCTCACTCCCACTTCCACGTATTCCGATTCTCTCGTTGCCCGGATCATCGCAAGGAGGTATGTTTCAACGGCGGCTGTTAAGCGGACATTGCGAATCGCGGCTTGCATTTGCCGGATGTCTTCCAGGGAAACGACAGGAGTTAACGAATCCAATGGCTCTTGCTCCTTATACATTTGCAGCATGTGTCGCTCTTCCTGCAGCGTCGGATAACCGACATGTATCTGCATCAGAAAACGGTCCATTTGTGCTTCGGGAAGGGCAAAGGTCCCTTGCTGCGATTCCACCGGATTTTGCGTTGCGATCACGATGAACGGTGACGGCAAGCGCAATGTTTCCCCGTCGATGGTCACCTGTCCCTCCTCCATTACTTCCAGCAGGCTCGATTGTGTCCGGGGAGTGGCGCGATTGATTTCGTCGGTCAGCAGGATATTCGTCATGACCGGACCCGGGCGCATTTCAAATACCTTGTCCTTCGGATTGAAAAACCGGATGCCGGTAACATCGCTCGGCAACACGTCCGGCGTAAACTGAATGCGGCGAAACGAAGCATCAATCGATTTGGCGACGGCTTTCGCCAGCATCGTTTTCCCGGTGCCCGGCACATCCTCAAGCAGGACATGCCCGCGGCTTAACAGTGCGATCATCAATAGTTCGGTCACTTCTTCCTTTCCTACTAACACCTTTGCGATCGATTTCTTCATCTCTGTCAGCATTTGCTGCTGTTTTTCCATTACGAACGCTCCTTTTTTCGATTATTTAGAAAATAGTATAGGGACCTAATCATTGTCCATTGTTCCTGCGTCAAAAAAATGGCGATCATGTAGCATCTGTTAATTTATACGAAACAAACGTAAATTCGTTTCAATATATTTACATCCAGCATCTTGTTTTAAAACAGTTATAAAACAGCCCAAAGGTAAAAAGCAACCTTTTTGAACAAACACGATATCAAAGACGAAATAAAAAACCCGGCTTGCGCCGAGCTTCACAGTTTCATTTGTTATCTGCATCCTTTCGCGGAAACAGTCCCCTGTTCCCGCAGGAAGGATAAATATCATTGAATACCAGGCTGCACGTCATATCCCCGGTCCTGCAGCAATCCGAAAATGCTGTTTTCCCCCACTAAATGAAGGGCGCCGACGACGACAAAATATGTCTCTCCGTTATCATCCTGCAGGAATCCCTCAATCTTTTCAGTCATTTCCAGATCACGGTCGTCCATGAGGGCACGCATATACTCCTGATACTCTTCACTCTCTGACTCATCCAGAAGACGATGTTCGCGCAATGCCTCCACATCTCCGTTTTTCCAGAGGGTCATCATTTCTTCCATATCCTCTTCCGTTTCTCCATAGCTTTCCAGAGCAGCCTCTAAGTGCTCCGCCTGTGTTTCCAGTGACAGCATATTGAAGATATCCATTTGGCTTTCAAACGTTTCCAGCCCGATAATATCAATGTTTCCTTCGGCCCGATCCATAAAGTAGTAATCAATTCCAAGTTCGCTGGAGTAACCAAGCTCTTCGATGGCAATATTGGAAATAAGCTGTTCGATAAACCACGGCTTGAACATATCAAGCAGGGCTTCCGTAAAACCGTAGGAACCGACAATTTCCAATGAGCGGTCAAAAACTTCTTCGCTGACGAGATCGCGCAAAGTGGTGCCGTCGGCAAACATTCCCAACTGATTCATATACTGGGCCGCTTCCATCTCATTCAGGCTTGTCATGTCAATTTCCACGGCAAGATAATCAGCTTCAGCAAAAGCAGTCTCGATGTTTTCATGCAGCGGGTAGAGGTCTTCCGTACCGACGTGGATAGAGCCGAATAAATAAACGGTACTTTCGCCATTTTCCACCTGATAAAACACGCCGTGCGATGGCGGACCACCGCTTCCGGTAAAAGGTCCCGGCATGCCATAAATGACAGTGACGCCATTACTTTCAAGCTTTTCGATAACGGAAAGCGCATCGGCATCTTCCGAAAAAGAAACAGCGTTATTTTTTACATTGACAATATCCAAGTTCTCCAGCTCCAGCAACGGTGAAAAATCCTTGATTTCATTATTATCCAAATGCAATTCTTTCAGCGCCTCAAGCGCGTCGATGCCCGCCAGCGACTGAATGCCGTAATCCACCGCAACAAGTTCTGTCAATTCACTGACGGCCTCTTCCGTCAGTTCCCCGTCTTCAAGGGACAAGGCGTCTTTCACAGCTTCCGCAAGCTGTTTGTCTTCGAAAGCGACGGTGTTTTCAGTCGTCGTCGCAGTGCTACATGCGATTAAACCGGTGAATACAATGAAGCTGATAACAATAACTGAAATTCTGTTTTTCATAATTTCCCCCTTCGATGTCGTACTGTTTCTTATTTTAGTAAATAAGTAAATACCTAATTCAATGCTGCCGCCTGCCTTTCTTCATTTTATAAGCGGATGCGCACATTATTTTCTTATACGAACAGAATGAAAAAAAGTAACACATTTTTTCCGGGAATATTCTTACCGGCAAAGGAAGGACGATTGAAAAAGCACATAAATTGAAATCGTTTTAAGTTGCGGGGAAATTTTGTTACAATAAGGGGATGATGGAAAAGTTATTCCAGTTGATGGTGGTCTGGAAATGAAAGGCCAAATGAATCATGATAAATCCAACAGGGAAACCGATGTTTCTCTAAAAAAATAAGGTGATACGATGAACATAAATGATATAACGGAAGTGCAAATTGCGGAACTCTGTCCTCACGCAGTTCTCCAGCGTGGACGACAATATTTTAACCGCGGAGATGTCGGTGCTTTGAAATGGAATGAATTTGACCGGATGCTGACAGCCAAGGTGTACGGCTCGGAACCTTATGATGTGGAAATCGAAATACAGCATTCCGGAGACATTCGGCTATTTTCCTGTTCCTGTCCCGCGTTTGAACAATTCTCCGGAATATGCAACCATCTCGTTGCCGTCCTGCTTGAAATGAAAAGCCGGAAAATGGAGGAGGTGATCCCGACGTTGGGACCGGGAAAGTTAAAACCGGAAGATAAGGACAAACGGCTCCGGCACTCGTCGGGAATACTCCTTGCAGCTGCCGATAACGCTCCCTTCCAGCAGGAAATTCGAAAGGCGCGTGAGATGATTCAGTCGTTTCAACAAATTTACATGAAGAAGCAGGAGACGTATCATGAACGGGAGGAACTTCAATTAGAATATCGCCTGAAGCTTGATCCCGGTCTGTATGCCTTTCAATCCCCCTTTTTTGAGCTGGAGCTGAGGGTCGGGCCGAAACGCCTGTACATTGTAAGGGACTTGCGGGAGTTTCTTCGCGCCGTTCATCAGGAACAAACGATGAAATTTGCCAAACTGTTTACATACGATCCTGCCGATTACGTCTTCACCGAAGAGGATCGCGCCGTGCTTGACCGTCTGTGGAAAATCCACCAGCTTCGCGCGGATGCGCGAAAATTTCCTTTTTACTCCAGAGAAACAGCGGATGAAAGAAAATCCATGGAGCTTCCGCCGCCAATGGTGCTGGAACTGCTTCAGCTGCTTGAGAACAGAAAAGTGATCGTCGAGCTGCACGGGTATGACTACCAAGGCTTCCGACTGATGCGGGATGGATCGCTGCCAATGCAGTTTGTCATCGGAGAATCAGAGCTCACTTCCGGACATTTTTACTTCCGCTGGGAAAACAGCGAAGAGATTGCCTTCTTTGGCGCGCATTATCGGCTGCTTTTTTACCGCGGGAGATTTTATCCGTTGGATCAAGATCAAACAGAAGCTATTCAGCTGTTAATGAACCACTTCACCGACAAGTATACTTCCGAGGTGACGATCGCCCGCAACGATCTCGAGAACTTTGCCTCCATGGTTTTGCCGCAGCTGCAAACCATCGGGGAAGTGGATGTGAGCGAGGAAGTGCAAGGAAAAATTCATATGGCACCTTTAAAAGGGAAGCTGTATGTTGATTACGCCGATGACCGTCTGACGGCGGAGCTCATATTTCAATACGGCGACGATACGTATTCGCCGTTCGATACCTCCCACCAGTATAACGGAAGAGTGACCGTCCGCGATGTGGAAAAAGAGTTTTTTCTTTTGTCCCATATTGAACGAATCCCTTTCAAATACAACGGGAAAGAGCTTTATCTCGACAGTTTCGACGACATTCTTGATTTTGTCATGGACGAGTTGCCGAAGCTGTCGCAGTGGCTGGAAGTTTTCACGACATCTCCTGTAAAAGGGTTGATTTATGAGCCGGTGGAAAGTCCTGCCATCCGTGTGGAGACCGACGAGCGGCTCAACCTCCTGGATGTGGAATTTAAAATGGAAGGAATTGCTGACGAGGAAATTGATCGAGTGCTGGAAGCATTGCTGGCAAATAAAAAATATTATCGTTTGTCCGGCGGGGCTTTCGTAAACCTTGGCAACGAAGAATTTCAAGGTATGAAAGGCGTGCTGGAGGAGCTTGAGCTCGGAAGCGGTACGGTGAGTCATCGCACAAAGCTGCCAATGCTAAAAGCGTTTCAGCTGTCGGAAAACGATCATTTTCACATGAAAAAAGGGAAAGGGTTCCGCCGGCTGGTAGAGCGGATCCTTCATCCGGAAGAAGTGGAGGCAGAGGTTCCGGCATCGCTGGATTCTGTATTGCGCGACTATCAAAAAATCGGTTACCGCTGGTTGGCGTCGTTGGCCGGCTATGGATTCGGCGGTGTTCTTGCCGACGATATGGGACTTGGAAAAACCTTGCAGGTGATCTCCTATTTAGCTGCGCGAAAACAGCAGCAGGGAGAAGGAATTACGTTGATTATTTGTCCTTCCAGCCTCGTGTACAACTGGCAGAAGGAAGTGGAGCGTTTTGCCCCGGAATTGACAACGGCGGTAATAAGCGGTTCCGCTGAAGAACGGAAGGAAGCGCTGGATAATGCCGAGGGCAAGGATATTTGGATTACTTCCTATCCGCTGATCCGGCGGGATGCAGCTTGTTACGCAGATCGAGAATTTACCACGCTGATTTTAGATGAAGCCCAATATGTAAAAAACGATTGGACGAAAACGGCGCGTGCGGTTAAATCCATTCGTGCGCGGCAGGCCTTTGCCCTGAGCGGCACACCGATCGAAAATTCGCTGAATGAACTTTACTCGATTTTTGACCTTGTTCTGCCAGGGTTGTTCAAAAATAAAGCCGCCTTCAAAGCAATGGATCAGGATAAGGTAGCGAAGCGGATTCGTCCGTTTGTTCTCCGGCGGCTGAAGAAGGACGTGTTAACGGAGCTTCCGGAAAAAATCGAGTCCGTTCAGTACACGGAGCTGACGGATCAGCAGAAGAAGCTGTATCTTGCCCAATTGCGTCTGATTCAAAGCGACGCGAAGGAAGCGATCAACGCCAATGCCTTTCAGAAAAACCGCATCAAAATTTTGGCGGGGCTAACGAGGCTGCGGCAAATTTGCTGTCATCCAGGGCTGTTTATGAAGGAATATGACGGGAGCTCCGGGAAAATGGAGCGGCTGTTTGAGTATTTGGAGGAGGCGGTTGCTTCAGGCCGTCGCGTTGTCCTGTTCAGCCAGTTTACGCAAATGTTGGCGTTGATCCGGGAACGGTTAAAAAACTACAGCTGGTCGTATCATTATTTGGACGGCGCCACGCCGGCAAAGGAGCGGCTGGAACTTGCCGACCGCTTTAACAGCGGGGAAAAGGAGTTGTTTCTCATTTCGCTGAAAGCCGGCGGCACGGGACTGAATTTAACAGGCGGGGATACTGTCATTTTGTTTGATTCGTGGTGGAATCCGGCTGTTGAAGAGCAAGCGGCCGACCGCGTTTACCGCTTTGGACAAAAGAAGGTCGTTCAGGTGACGAAGCTGATAACAACGGGAACGATCGAGGAAAAAATTCATCAGCTTCAGGAGCAGAAGCGGGAATTGCTCGACCGCGTGATTCAACCAGGGGAAACGATGATCACCTCATTGACGAAAGAGGATATTGCGGAATTGCTCGAGCTTTGACGGTGGGCGGCTTGGGGGTTGGGCGATCTTCTGTCCCGAATCCGTTCCTTACGGGACACTAGGGCATAAAAGTGCAGACGCTTCTGTCCCGAATCCGTTTCATACGGGACACTAGGGCATAAAAGTGCAGACGCTTCTGTCCCGAATCTGTTTCATACGGGACACTAGGGCATAAAAGGCAGGATCTTCTGTCCCGAATCCGTTTCATACGGGACACTAGGGCATAAAAGGCAGAAGTTTCTGTCCCGAATCCGTTTCATACGGGACACTAGGGCATAAAAGGCAGGATCTTCTGTCCCGAATCCGTTTCATACGGGACACTAGGGCATAAAAGTGCAGACGCTTCTGTCCCGAATCCGTTCCTTACGGGACACTAGGGCATAAAAGTGCAGACGTTTCTGTCCCGAATCTGTTTCATACGGGACACTAGGGCATAAAAGTGCAGACGCTTCTGTCCCGAATCCGTTCCTTACGGGACACTAGGGCATAAAAGTGCAGACGCTTCTGTCCCGAATCTGTTTCATACGGGACACTAGGGCATAAAAGTGCAGACGCTTCTGTCCCGAATCCGGCCCTTCACGGCTTGAGGAAGTGTCCCGCAAGCGAGAGAATATGTCCGGAAGAAAATGTTTGAGCGACGCAGTGTCCCGCAAGCGAAGACCATAAGATAAGGCAATGGGGGAACAAGAACGAGCAAAATTCCCCGCACTTTATTTTTCAAAAATCCACTTTCTTTTTCATCAATGATTTTTTGCTCCATTTATTTCCTTGTGTATTTTAAGTTCCGCGCAAATTGTCAAAAATAAGAATGCAAAAAAATAAACTTGGCTAATTCTGATAAGTTATGTTAGAGTTAACAGGTCGGCCTGCATATCGACAAACATGATTTCAGGCGGATGAAGAAGGCGTTTTTAAGGAATAAGAACATATTCTTGTGAGCTTATTCAGTAATAACGAATAGGCTTTTTATTATGAATTCATACTTATAAAATAGACAGTTACATCATGTTGAATTCACCAACGTTTTCTAAAAAATCAGAAATTCAAGATACATACAAAAGCAAAGGAGAAATAAACATTGGCACTATTTTATGAATTAGACATTGAACATCCGATTATGCGCGCTTTAGATAAAATGGGATTTACTGAAGCGACGCCTATCCAGGAAAAAGTAATACCGTTCGGGAAACAGAAGCAGGATATCATTGGGCAGGCACAAACAGGAACCGGAAAAACGGTGGCCTTCGGCATTCCCTGTATTGAACAATTGGAGCTGGAGGAAAAACACCCCCAGGCGCTTGTGTTGACACCGACGCGCGAACTTGCCATTCAAGTGGCGGAGGAGCTGAACAAGCTTGGACAGTTCAAAGGGATTCGCGCCCTGCCGATTTACGGCGGACAGGATATTTCACGACAAATTACCGCACTAAAGAAAAGACCGCAAATTATCGTGGCGACACCGGGACGCTATATGGACCATATGCGCCGAAAAACGATTCGTCCGGAATATTTGAAGGTCGTGATTCTCGATGAGGCGGACGAAATGCTGAGCATGGGTTTTATTGAGGATATTGAAACGATTTTGCAGGAGGTGCCGGAAGAACGGCATACAATGCTTTTTTCAGCAACCATGCCGCCGAAGCTGAAAAACATTGCCGACCGCTTTATGCAAAATCCTGTATCCGTCAAGGTGGAAGCAAAGCAGCTGACGGTGGAGAACATCGATCAACGATATATCCTGAGCAATGAAAAAGACAAGTTTGATGTTTTGTGCAATTTGCTGGACATGGAAACGCCGGAGCTGGCGATCATCTTCGGCCGCACAAAACGCCGCGTGGATGAACTGACGGAATCATTGAGTATCCGCGGGTTTGATGTGGACGGATTGCACGGAGACATGAAGCAGGAACGGCGGGATCAGGTCATCCGCAAGTTCAAGCGAGGCTCGATTGAAGTCATGGTGGCGACAGATGTTGCCGCTCGCGGGCTTGACGTCAATAACGTTACCCATGTCATCAATTTCGATTTGCCGCAGGATGCGGAAAGCTACGTTCACCGTATTGGTCGGACCGGGCGTGCCGGAAAAAAAGGTATTTCCTACAGCTTCGTGACTTATAAGGAAAAGGATCACCTTGCCTATATTGAGCAGGAGACAAAGAAGAGAATGACGCAGGTGAAGGCGCCGACCTACGCCGATGCGCTGTCCGGCCGTCACGAGCAGGCAGTGGAAATCCTGAAAGATACGATCAATAATGCGGAAGTCGGCGATTTGGAAGCATCGGCAAAAAAGCTGCTGCTGGACTATGATCCGGTAACGCTCGTGTCGGCAGCGCTGAAGCTGGTAACGAAGGAGCCAAGCAAAAAACCGGTAAAAATAACCGGCGAGGCCCCGGTTCGTTCGAAGAATAAGCCGCGGCGTGAAGGTGGAAAAGGCGGCGGCCAACGGCGAAACCGCGATCGGGACCGAGACAGGGGCCGGCGCGGGGAACGCGGCCGGGCTGCCGGCGGCGCCTTGCGTATCAATACAAAAAAGCGCACAAAAAAAGACCGGGATCGTGCAGCCGGAAGAAGATAAATCGTTGCTCAAAAGAACAGCGCAGGCCAATGATGTGTATGGCTTGTGCTGTTTTTTTTTAATAACAGTCGCATGGATTATTTGGAGAATTTTCCTCTGACCAATGACATCAATGGACTGATTGTTGTAGCGCGATCGCTGCTGCTTCTATCGGTGTCATGGGAAAGCTAAAGCAACCGACTTTTTAGTCATGAGAAAAAAACGTTGTCACTTCCTCCCAATTATCGGTGTGAAGCGCCACATCCCCATCATCGAAAACAAAGTAATAAGGAAATTGATCGATGTTTTCCGGAAGGCTGTACTGCTCCAGCCCGGCAGTATCCATGACATACATATCAATATAGCTCCTGTTTTCGGATAAGCTGTCAAGCTCTTTCCACAGCCTGTCATATTCCTCATAAAACGGTTCACTGAAATAGTCTTCCGTTTCAACAATCATAAGAACATTACTCGTATCTTTTACCGCATGCCGAAAGGTGAAGCTTTCGTAGGTCAGCGGGTAAAGTGTCACTTCTTTTGCGGTGTATATCGGTAAGAACTCATGGGAAGATAAAATGTAATCCGTGCGATCTGCGGAAGGTGCCGGAGTAAACGGCTCCTCCGTTTTCACCTCCACTTCTCTCCCGTCCCTGTCATAAATATAGCCGAGGTTTTCGTCTTCAAACAGCGATGCCTGATCGGAAAAATCAAAATAAAACGCTTCACCTGTTTCGGCGTCGATGAATTTCGTTTCGTTTGTCAGCTGAATACGGTACGCCTCAACGAGATAATCTTCCGGGTCAAAATTATCATTGCTGACGGAATAACCGCGCATCAAGTCCGTGCCGATAAAGTTGTCCTCAACAAAAACAATCATTGCCGTAAGGCTAATATAGTCTGGGAGACTTTTTCCCCTGATGTCGTCTTCTTCAGCTTTTGATCCACAGCCGGTGAGAAAAATGACAACCGGCAGGCATATAAAAACAAACAGCTTTCTTTTCATTTACAGCATATCTCCTTTATGTTAGGCAGGGACCATGTCCCCGAACTTTATGTGAACTTTTTTGCTGGGTCGCGTTTCTTATTTCCATACTTGGGAAAGCTGTTGTGCCGCCGCTTTCGGATCTGCCGCGTTGGAGATGGCGGTGATAACGGAAAGGCCGTCAGCTTTTCCGGCAACCACCTCCACGGCATTCTTTGCATGTATTCCCCCGATGGCGACGATCGGGAGATGGATTCCTTCTTCCCGGAGACGGGCGATGAATTCCGGTCCGCAAACAGCTCTTGTATCCGCTTTTGTGGAGGTGGCAAACACTGGACCAACGCCAAGATAGTCGGCTCCGTCTGCGATGGCCTGTTTCGCTTCTGCGACATTGTGGGTGGATACGCCGAGAATCCGGTCGCCGATTTTCCGGCGGACTTCCGCGGCGCTGCCGTCTTCCTGGCCGATATGAACACCATCTGCGTCCAGCTCCAGAGCAAGCGCCACGTCATCATTCACGATAAACGGGACGTTCGCTTTTTGGCAAACTGCCTGCAATTTTTTTCCTAAAGCTGTTTTACCTGCTCCGCTGCATGCTCCCCTCCCTTTTTCACGAAACTGAAAAAGGGTGACCCCGCCTGCGATCGCCTGCGCCAAAACGTTTGCAAGCTCCGTTTCCGCCGTGTTCGTACTCCCAGAAATAAAGTACACCTTCAGCAATGCCCTCATTTTGTCAGCGCGGATTCTCGCCATGTTTTTCCCTCCAAGCTGTCCTTCCCGTATTGCCGTAATGCCCCGTGATGCGTCGGGCCATGGCCGCCGCCAATGCTCAGCGAATGGAAGACGGCCAAATGAATAAATTCCTTTGCTCTATGAACTGCATCAATAAGTGCTGCCCCCTTTGCAAGCTCGGCAGTGATGGCCGCTGCAAACGAACAGCCGGTTCCATGGGTATTTTTCGTGTTCACCCGTGGATATTCAAAATAATGAAATGCATCGCCGTCAAAGAACAAATCAATCGTCTTTTCGCTGTCGGCATCATGGCCGCCTTTTATCACGACGCTTTTTGCGCCCATTTTTATCAGTTCCCTTGCCGCTTTCTTGCGCTCGTCCATCGTCGTGATCGTCATTGCCGTGATCGCTTCTGCCTCGGGAATATTCGGCGTTGCCACAGCGGCAGTCGGGAGAAGCTCAAAGATTAGGGTATTTATGGACTGATCAGTCAATAATTTTGCGCCGCCTTTGGCGATCATTACCGGATCAATGACAACATTTTTCCACCCGTAAAAACGGATTTTTTCCGCGACTAAACGAATGCGTTCTTCATCAAACAGCATCCCGGTTTTCAGAGCATCCACGCCGATGTCTTCCGCAATGGCAATCAGCTGCCGTTCCAGTCCTTCCGGTTCAATCGGATATAATCCTTGAACGCCAAGCGTGTTTTGAGCAGTAATGGCGGTAATCGCCGTCATACCGAACACCTGCAGCTCCTGAAATGTTTTAATATCCGCCTGTATGCCGGCGCCGCCGCCGCTGTCGGAACCGGCAATGGTTAATGCGCGTGCGATCATCGTGCCTCACCTCCTGAAATGAATTTTGGTTTTTCTTTTAGGGGAAAAGTCCTCAACCTGTCAGTGGAATTGGAGCATCAAAAAAGCACCGCCCATATTGAAACAAGGGAACGGTGCGAGTTTAACCGAATAAACAGCATTCAGAAAAAAAGCGATCCTCTTTTCTGAAAAAGGCCGTTCCACTTTCCTACGCTGGTATCAGCCAGATCAGGTTCAAAGGGATTAAGGGAATCCTTATCTCAGCCCCGAAGGCACCCCTAGTGGAGAAAGATGTTAATCTATTTTTCATCGTATCACAGGGTCTCAGGAAATGTCACGGGTTTAGGTTGAATTCCGGAAAAATGCTGTTTTAGTTCACACAGGAGATATTCTTTGTTATCATATAAGTGACATCGATGTAATAAAGTGTTAGAAAGCTAGGGGTGCCGTGTGCGGCTGAGAGGAGTAATCCGACCCTTTGAACCTGAATTGGTTAGGACCAACGGAGGGAAGCGACGATTCACAGTTTTTTCATGTTGAAACTGATTAGCTTAGCTCACTCCTTTTGGGTGGGCTTTTTCTTATTTTTTTCACGGCAGGCGTGGGGAAAAAAGCCGGCAGCCCGCACACGAAAGCACCGGATGTTTGTCTGATCAGAATACGAACGTAAAGTGGAATGGAGGAAAAAAGATGAGTGATGTATTAACAATCGGTGGTAAAGAACTGACGAACCGGCTGTTTATCGGCACAGGTAAATTCGCAGACCACAAGCAGATGGGGAAAGCCATCGAGAGTTCCAAGTCCCAAGTGGTTACCGTAGCTCTTCGGCGCGTGAACATGGAAGCGAACGAGGAAGATATTTTAGCTGATATTCCCGGTCATGTAACGCTGATGCCGAACACTTCCGGCGCCCGCACTGCCGATGAAGCGGTGCGGATTGCCCGCTTGGCAAAAGCTTGCGGGATGGGCAATTGGATTAAGATCGAAGTCATCTCCGATCATAAATATTTACTGCCGGATAATGAGGAAACAACAAAGGCGACGGAGATTTTGGCAAAGGAAGGATTTGTCGTTTTACCGTATATGAGTCCTGATTTGATGGCGGCGAAGCGCATGTACGATGCCGGCGCAGCAGCCATTATGCCGCTCGGTGCACCGATCGGCTCCAATAAAGGCATCCGCATGAGGGAAATGATTCAGATATTGATTGATGAGATCGACTTGCCAATTGTGGTGGATGCCGGCATCGGCAAGCCGTCGGAGGCGGCGGAAGCAATGGAAATGGGGGCCGACGCCGTACTTGTAAACACAGCAATTGCTACTGCAAGCGATCCGGTGGAAATGGCCAAGGCGTTTGACCTCGCCGTCAAAGCCGGTCGGGCCGGCTATTTATCGGGACTTGGTCCGGTGTCAGCGGCCGCCCATGCTTCTTCACCGTTAACAGGTTTTTTAGGCTGAGGCGATAATCAAGGTGCCAGGCACTCTGTATGACTGCGCAGCTGCGCAGAATCACAGAGTGCCTGGCACCACAAAAAAAGAAGGTGGTTTTTTCTATGAGTTTCTATAACAAATTTCTTGAAGTAAAGGATATTCCGTTTCATGAGCACTTTCAGGCTGTTACGCCTCTTGCTGTAGAGCGGGTCCTGCAGAAGGAACGCCTGACGGAAGAGGATTATTTTGTTCTCCTGTCCCCGGCTGCCGAAAATCACCTGGAGCAAATGGCGCAAATCGCCCACCGGCGGACGGTTCAGCATTTCGGCAAAACGATGCAGCTTTACATGCCGCTGTACTTGTCCGATTATTGTGTCAATGTCTGCAGCTATTGCAGTTTCAGCTTAACCAACGATTTTCCGCGGCGCCGGCTGACGATGGAGGAAGTGGAGAACGAAGCCCGCGTTATCGCCAAAATGGGAATAAAACATATCATTTTGCTATCGGGGGAATCACGGCTCCATTCCTCTGTCGAATATTTGCAGGAGTGCGTTCATGTTCTCAAAGCATTTTTTTCCTCGGTCGCCATCGAAATTCAGCCGCTTGATGAGAAGGACTACAGGGAGCTGTTTGAACATGGTGTCGATGGTCTCACCGTTTATCAGGAAGTATATAACGAGGATATTTATCGTGAAATCCATGAAAAAGGGCCGAAGCGCAACTTCCGTTATCGCCTCGATACGCCGGAGCGCGGCGCGCGGGCGGGGCTACGTTCAGTGAATATCGGCTCTTTGCTCGGTCTCGATGACTGGCGGAAAGAAAGCTTTATGACGGGGCTGCATGCCAGTTATCTGCAAACCAACTATTTGGAAACGGAAGTGGGAGTATCATTCCCGCGAATGAGGCCGCATGCAGGAAGCTTCCAGCCGAAGGTCAATGTGACGGATAAAAATTTAGTGCAGGCGCTGCTGGCCATCCGGCTGTTTTTACCGCGCGCAGGGATCAATATTTCCACGCGAGAAACGGAACAATTCCGCGAACAGCTGATACCGCTGGGGGTGACGAAGATGTCGGCGGCATCCTCCACCGTTGTCGGCGGCTATTCCGAGCCGAATGTCACGCAAAGCCAGTTTGAAATCTCCGATGACCGCTCGGTGGAGGAAATCAAAGCGCTCCTCCGAAGCAAGGGCTATCAGCCGGTAGTTAAAGATTGGCAGTTGATTTGAATAGGGCGGACAACAATATGAAAAAGTTCACAAAATTGTGCGGGACATGGTCCTTGAACGTCATTTCCAACGGGCGGCTTCCCCTTGAGGAGTTTGCTGTGAAAATGGGCAGGATTGCGCCGTATGTGGATTACGTTCACATCAGGGAGAAAAAGTGCACGGCAAAGGAAATCGTTGCCGGAGTGAGGAAGCTCGTGAGCGAGGGCGTCCCGCGCTCGAAGATCATCATCAATGACCGCGTCGATGTGGCGGTGGTGGAGAAAACATACGGTGTTCAGTTGGCCCACCACAGCCTGGATATCCGCGCCGTCAAGCACAGCTTTCCTCAGCTGAAAGTCGGGAAATCCGTACACTCGGCAGAGGAAGCACAGGAGGCGGAAAAACAAGGCGCAGATTACCTCCTATATGGGCACATTTACGAAACAGCGTCGAAGGCGGATCTCCCGGCGAAAGGTCTAGAAAACTTAAAGTGTGTCACCAGCTCTGTCACGATCCCCGTCATCGCCATCGGCGGTATCAAACCGGAACACGTCGTACCGGTAATTCAGGCAGGAGCCAGCGGTATTGCCGTCATGTCCAGCGTCGGTGAAGCAGCTGATCCGTTATCCGTGATACAATCATATCGAGAGATGGAGGGAAGCGAATGGTTATCCAAGTGAACGGAAAGAGCAGTGAACTTCCGGAGCATGTCACGTCGGTAGCTGACTTACTCACGTATTATCAATTGCAGAAAAAAACCGTTATAGTAGAATTAAATGAACAACTCATTGATAAAGACAGTCATCCGACAACGTCGTTGAATGAGGGCGACCGGGTCGAGCTTGTCCATTTTGTCGGCGGCGGATGATAGAAAAAAGGAGTAATCATTCATGAATGATCGTTATTCGCGTCAAACCTTGTTTTCGCCGATTGGTGAGGAGGGACAGAAGAAAATCCGCTCGAAGCACGTCCTTGTCATCGGAGCAGGAGCCCTGGGGACGGGAAATGCGGAAAACCTAGTCCGCGCAGGAATCGGGCAGTTAACAATTTGTGACCGCGATTATGTAGAATTCAGCAATCTGCAGCGGCAGCAGCTGTACTCCGAGCAGGATGCACACGAGCGGCTGCCGAAGGCGGTAGCCGCTCAAAAGCGCTTGTTCGCCGTCAATTCCGATGTCACCATCAACGCTCGCGTCATCGATGTTACCGCCGAGGAACTAGAACAGCTCGCAGCGGGTGTCGATGTCATCGTTGACGGAACAGACAACTTTGACACGCGGCTGATCATCAACGATATTGCCCAGAAGCACCGAATTCCGTGGGTGTACGGCGCATGTGTGAGCAGCTACGGCTTGAGCTACACCATTCTTCCGGGAAAAACCCCTTGCCTGAACTGCCTTCTGGAAACCGTGCCCCTCGGCGGAGCAACGTGTGATACAGCTGGCGTGATCAGCCCGGTCGTCCAGATGGTAGTCGCACATCAGACGACGGAAGTGTTAAAGCTTCTCGTGGAGGATGAGGAGGCATTGCGAAAAAAACTCGTGTCCTTCGACCTTTGGAAAAACGAGCAAATGGCGATTAAAGTGGATGGTATAAAAAAAGCGTCCTGTCCGTCCTGCGGCGATAACCCGGCGTATCCGTATTTGTCTTACGACCGGCAGACGAAAACCTCCGTGCTGTGCGGCAGAAATACCGTGCAAATCCGTCCCCCGGAACGGATGGAGCGCGACCTGGACGAATTAGAGCACACCTTGCGGCAGCAGGCAGGGAGCGTTCAGCGGAATCCATTCTTGATTTCCTATTCTCATGGGGAGCATCGCATGGTTTTCTTTAAGGATGGCCGCGTCCTTATTCACGGCACAAACGATATCGCCGCTGCTAAAACACTATACCATAGAATATTGGGATAATAACTCTTGGCTGCGCTGCTTGCCTTAACATAAGAATCTACACGTGTAAGCCGGTTGTACGTTTATTCATACAGGAAACCGGCTCCATGCCTGGCATCGTGGTTATTCAAAGGAAGCGCTTTGAATAACCACGACTGCCGCTTATGTTTAATAAGCCTTCGCCCAGTAGACGAAATGCTTTGCTTGCTTTCCGCAGCAGACACATTCGTTTACTGCGATTTCCGCCTCGCTGTCAAACGGGATACACCGCGATGTCGCCCCGGTTTTTTCCTTGATCTTCTCTTCACAGGCAACGTCTCCGCACCACATTGCCTTAATAAAGCCGCTGCTGTTTTCCAGAATCGTTTCAAATTCATGAAAGCTCGCAGCCGAATGTGTTTTTGCTTCACGATGGTTTTTTGCCCGAAGAAAAAGATTGTTCTGAATGGCGGTCAGTAATTCCGCGATTTTGTGTTTCAATTGCGCCAGAGAAACAACGAGCTTTTCCCCGGTGTCCCTGCGAACCAGAATGACTTGCTGCTGTTCCATGTCTTTCGGTCCGACCTCCAGGCGCAGTGGAATTCCTTTCATTTCGTATTCATTGAATTTCCATCCCGGTTTTTTGCTACCAGCATCAATATCAACCCGGACAGCTTCTGAAAGTGTGTCTTTTAATTGATAGGAAAAATCGAGCACCCCTTCCTTATGCTGGGCGATTGGTATGATCATCAATTGTATCGGAGCGATCCGCGGCGGAAGCACGAGACCTCTGTCGTCACCGTGAACCATGATCATCGCACCGATGATTCGCGTGGTAAATCCCCATGATGTCTGATGCACATATTGGAGCGTGCCGTCTTTGTCGGTAAAATGGATGTCGAACGCCCTTGCAAAGCCGTCGCCGAGATGATGAGAAGTACCGGCCTGCAAGGCTTTGCCGTCGTGCATCAAGCTTTCGATTGTATAAGTGTATTTGGCGCCGGCAAACTTCTCTTTCTCGGTTTTCCTTCCTTTTATCACAGGAATCGCGAGGACCTCTTCACAAAGCCGGGCATAAACCTCCAGCATTTTAACCGTCTCCGCCTGTGCTTCCTCCTCCGTCGCATGACAAGTGTGCCCTTCCTGCCATAAAAACTCCAGCGTTCGTAAAAACGGGCGGGTCGTTTTTTCCCAACGGACGACATTTGCCCATTGATTATACAGCTTCGGCAAATCCCTGTAGGAATGAACGACGCTTTTAAAATGCTCACCGAACAGTACTTCCGAAGTAGGACGAATGCATAAACGTTCTGTCAGCTGCTCTGTTCCGCCTTGAGTAACCCAGGCGACTTCAGGGGCAAAGCCTTCAATATGATCCTTTTCTTTTTGCAGCAAGCTTTCCGGAATCAGCAGCGGCATGTAGACATTTTCATGGCCGGTCTCTTTGATTTTCCGATCCAGTTCCTGCTTAATGTTTTCCCAAATGGCATATCCGTACGGGCGGATAATCATTGATCCGCGGACGCTGGAATAGTCGATCAATTCTGCTTTTGTGACAACATCTGTGTACCATTGGGCAAAATCTTCGTCCATTGCGGTTATCTTTTGCACATATTGCTTTGCCATCATCATTCCACCTTTTTTTCTTTTGCTCTTTTCTAAAAGTGTTTGTTCAAAAAGATCGCTTTTTATCTTTTTGAACAAACACGAAGCAATGAGTGGAGCCGATGCATTCTTTTTAAGCCGGCTGTGAGTGGTTTTCTCGCAGTTGGCGCATCGAGCGGAACCATTGCCTTTTTGAACACGCTCTAATAAAGTTTTTTTGCATTCGAGTCGTAAGCCATGCATGCTTGGCCCTTCCGCTTCAGCAGGCTCCCATTTGGAAAAAGCAAAAAATAAAAAGCCTTGCTTTCGTCAGGGACCGGATTTACCGGCGGTACCACCCTGATTTAAAGCAAAGCTTTACGCTCATTCATGATAACGGTATGAACCGCTGCATCTTTCTTACGATACAGAACTCAGAGGCAGGTTCAAGGGGCTGTCAATAGGAGCCTTGCAGCATCCGGCTCCCTCTCTGGAAAGGACTGAACTCCCTTTACTGATCCTCTTCACTGTTTCCGCTGTTTTGGAAAATTATATATGCATTGTCATGCGGAGTCAATACGTTTAAATGAAAAAAAACATTTTTCTGGCGGAAAAAGCTTGAAAAGCTGCTTACCGCATGGAGGAGCTTTCAAATAAATTACAATTGCTCAAGAAACTCCGAATCATATACAATAGCCAATAGCCCGAGAGATGTCAAAATCAGTCCTTTGGTGTCCGTGACGAACATTTGATACCTTATCATTCCTAAGGCGATAAGGACACCCCCGTTGCCCCGACAAACATACGGAAATATAGTTCATGTCACCGATCATTGAAGGTGTAAAAATTAGTGTAAGGCTGGCTCATTGCTTCGTGTTTGTTCAAAAAGTTTTTTGTAGAAACACGTTTAAAAATCAAGCTCTTCAATCGCTTGAATTTCTTCTCCTGTGTCCATGAAACGAATGGTGATTTCGTCTCCTGCCTCAATAAAGACCGCCCGTGGAAACGCGGAGGCATTGACGGTAAAAATGCGGTCCGAGCCTTCGAGCAACATTCGTACGGTAACGTTATCCTCGCGATCCCATTTATATACGCGCGTCACAGCAGCCGTTATTTCCACCAAGTCGGTAATTTCCCCCGGAATCACATCGTCGTCGATGCGGGAGGTGAGCGCTAATTGATAGGAACGGAAGGCTTCCTGCTTCGACTCGCCGTACCCGTACACGCTTTCGCTGGAAGCATTAACAAGCATAATTTGCCGGAGAACACCGTTTTTATCCATCAACGGGACAACCCATGTATATTGTCCGTAAATATTATAAAGGGATGGCGAACCTGCCACATAGTCGTCGCGGACAAAGGTACGTTCTGCCAAATTCATTGCTGTGCGACCGTTAAGCATGCCGCTGGCGTCACGGAAGTAACGAAGCTCCCCGGTTCGGGCATCAAACATGGTAAACCCGACCATGGACTGGGAGGACTCTCCTTCCCCAGTGAGCCGCATATGATCGGTAAACCAGTTAAGCTGAAGATCCCGGTCAATCACGCCGACGACGGCATCTTCCGTTCCCCACGCAGTCGGTTCTGTCAGCCCTTCCCGGCCGATATAACGGTTGATAAGTCCTTGCTTATACACACCAAACCATTGATTCCGCTCTTGCGCGATATGCGGCGGATAAATACGATTCACCCATTCTGGCGCCTCTTCTTTCGCGTATTGCTCCATGTCACCGGTGACCGGATCGACGATAATAATCCCGTCCACATCCGCTACCCGGCGAAATTCGGTGTAATGACCGTAGCTTACGATGTAGAAAGGATTGCCGTCACCGTCCACTTCAAAGGTGGTGTCGAGCATCAGCACCTCCGGATAGGCGAGGCGGACGCGGCGCTCAAGATTTTCATGAAAAAACGCAGAAGGCACATATTTCATTTCCACTTGCACAAGCTCCGGCTCGGAACGAGGGTTTTCCGCATTGACGGTAATGTATCCCGGAACAGCGCTGCTTCGGTACCAGCGGAACAGACCGTCGTATTCTATCGGAGTGACCCAGTATAATGTGCCGTCGATGCGCTGAATTCGTGTTTCTCCCAAGTTGTAAAAAGCAGGGTTTTCCAGCTGTCCCATCAGGACGTCCGAACGATAGCGCGCGAAGCTCAATGGAACGACGGGAATATGCTCCTCGCTGACAGGCGGCAAGTCCTCCACCGTTACTTCCTCGCCGCCGGCAATGTCGTATTTTTCATCGGCCAAAAAAAGCGGCTGAATCGTCCAAAAGATAAAAAAGCCGACAAGTAACAATATTCCGATTCCGGCTCCTTTCACTGCAGTTTGCTTTCGAAACGTTTTTTTGAACGTAAAAACAAGCGTGTTGTCGGCAATCAAAGAAATACCGACAATCGGTAAATAATAGGTGATAATTGCGGTGAGCGATTGATCAAGCAGCCCGACATAAAAGAGGGCAAAGCCGTAAACCAGCCCGATCACATAGCGGCTCAATAGCCATTTCCGAAAAAACGGTGTTTTCCACCACTGCAGTTGTAATGGCAAAAATAATAACGCTGCTGCCGCAGTGATGAAGAGTATTTGCAGCATAAAGGTCACCTCGTTTGTCTTTGTTTGTTTAAGCCTTTGTTCAAAAGGTCGAACGGTCCAGTTGGTCAGCGGAACCATTGCCTTTTTGAACACGGTCTTTAAGATTGTCCGTTCACAGCATGTTTGGAATCGACCAACAAAATGCTGCTGAATTACTAGTTAGATTTTACGTTTGAGACAGAAATATGTTTCATTCTGCGTATCTGTTCTCGGAAGTCTTTTAGAGGGAATAATGGTGCATATTTAGTTTGACAGAAAAGCGCGATGCTGTACACAGGTTTTGCTTGAGAAAGTATGAAGTATTCAGCAGAAATTTGTTTATGCGAGAAGTTGTTTTCGCGGAAAAAAGCTGATCACTATTTCTCTCTTTAATCACTAATACTTGAAAGAAGGTCAGAGATTGCCTGCAGAGATCCTGAAAAAAATTATTCGCTTCAAAGTGAAGGTTCCAGCAGATGTGGAGGCAACAAAATAGATAATTGTGGCCGAAACCAGTTCCGAATCCGATGTTCGGTAACGAATATGGGTTAATCGTTACCGAAAAGTGATCAGGAGAGGTCGAACGTTAACGAATAGAAGTTTAATCGATATCGAAAAGTGCTCCGAAGTGGTCAAGTGTTAAAGAATAAGAGTTAATAGTGTCCGAAACTGGCTCCAAATCTGCCGCACGTTAACGAATAAGAATGAATCGTGCCTACAACGGGGGAGGGGGGGGACGAGAAACTCCGAAGTTGTGTAAATTGGCAGGGCTAACTTTCTTCTGTTAATTTAGCTGTTAACAAGCTCAAAGGAAACATCCCAATTGTTTCGTCCGATCCTGCCAAAAACAACTAACTGTCCCTTTTGCCAACCCGCGGCAATGACATTCCTGTCATCGGATCGTTTTTTTCGATACAATAGAAAACAGATATTGGATGAAGGATGATGAATATGAGTATTTTACGAGTGGAAAATTTACATAAAACGTACGGAGAAAAGGTGTTGCTTGACAAGATTGCTTTTTCCGTCGGCGAAAAAGACCGGATCGGCCTGATCGGGGTAAACGGCACAGGAAAGTCGTCGCTCTTAAAGGTGCTTGCCGGGATTGAAGGGAAAGACGCAGGGGAACTGCATCATTCCAACCAGTTTCAGCTGGAGTATCTTCCTCAGGAGCCGAATCTGCAGGAGGGGCTCACCGTATTGGAGCAGGTGTACTACGGAGATTCCCCGATGATGCGGACGATGCGCGAGTATGAAAAAGCATTGCAGGCGCTGGAAAAAAATCCGGAGGGGAAAGCCTTGCAGCAACGTCTTGTAAACATGCAGACAAAGATGGATGAAGTCGAGGCGTGGGAAGCCAACACGGCGGCAAAAACAATTTTGACAAAGCTTGGCATCACCGATTTTTCCAAGCAGGTGCACGAGTTGTCGGGCGGACAAAAAAAGCGGGTGGCAATGGCGAAAGCATTGATCCGTCCTGTTGATCTGTTACTCCTGGATGAGCCGACGAACCATCTTGACAATGAAACGATTGAATGGCTGGAGCAGTTTTTGGCGCAGTATCGCGGAGCACTGATTCTTGTCACCCACGACCGCTATTTTTTAAATCGGGTAACGAATCGCATCTTTGAATTGGATCGAGGGCAGTTGTATGAATACGAGGGGAATTACGAGCTGTTTTTGGAAAAGAAAGCAGAGCGGGAAGAAGCGGCCGGCCAACGGGAAGTAAAGCGGCAAAACTTGCTTCGCCGGGAACTGGCCTGGCTCAAACGGGGAGCAAAAGCGCGAACAACAAAGCAAAAAGCACGGATTCAGCGGGTGGAGAAGCTGCAGGAGGAGAAGCAGTCGCCGGATAAAGGCGAACTCGATTTTGCGATTGGGTCGACGAGGCTTGGAAAAAAGGTGATTGAATTACAGCAGATCACGAAATCCTTTGCCGGAAAACAGCTTTTTCAGCCGTTCGATTATTTAATTGTTCCGGGGGAGCGGCTGGGCATTATCGGTCCAAACGGGGCAGGAAAAACGACGATTCTGAACATTCTCGCCGGAAAAATCGAACCGGACAGCGGGAAGGTCGAAGTCGGTGAAACGGTGAAAATCGGTTATTATACGCAGAGCAATGAAGATTTGGATTCCAATTTGCGCGTGATTGATGCGATAAAGGAGATTGCTGAAGTGGTGCACACGACGGACGGACAGGTCATCACTGCGGAACAAATGCTGGAGCGCTTCCTGTTTCCGCGCGCTCATCAATGGACGTACATTCATCGGCTGTCCGGAGGCGAACGGAGAAGACTCTATCTGTTGAAGATACTGATGAGTGAACCGAACGTCTTGTTTCTCGATGAGCCGACGAATGATTTAGATACACAGACTTTGTCTGTTCTTGAGGACTACCTGGATCAATTCCCCGGTGTCGTACTTACCGTATCCCATGATCGTTATTTTCTCGACCGGGTGGTGGATCACCTCCTTGTTTTTTCAGGAAACGGAACCGTTTCACGTTTTCAAGGTGCTTACAGTGAGTATATGGAAAAAAATAAGTCTCATGGGGAGCATGCCCATACCTCAAATGCTGTAAAGAAAGAAGGAAACGCAAAGGCTGCATCTTCACAGCAGAAGCAGGAAAAACCGAAAAAACTTTCCTATAAGGACCAAAAGGAATGGGAGGAAATTGAAGCCCGGATTGCGGCGATCGAGGAGAAAAAGGAAGCACTGGAAGCAGAAATTGTTGCTGCCGGCAGCGACATTGATCGCATCCGCGATTTATATGATCAACAGAAGCAGGTGGAGGAGGAGTTGGAACAAGCGATGGATCGCTGGACGGAGCTGTCGATATTAGTGGAAGAAATCGAAGCTGCCAAACAGAAGTGATCTCCATTACGAGCGGATCATCCAAGCACGACCACTGCAGACAATTGTCACAAAATTGTCGGGGACATGGTCCCCGACTAAATTTTGATCATTTCGCCGTTTTCGAGGCAGTAAACAGAGCAGGGGGGCGGCGAGATGGGGGAGATATTGTTAAGGCTACGCTGAATATCTGCGCGAAACGACGGTGACTGCAACTGCTCCAACGTGACGAAAACCCAGGCTTCGTGCTGGAACGGCGCCTCCCTGTTTTCACCGATAAAGATGCAAGTACCTTCCATTTCTTTCATCATCGTCAGCCGGAACATCATGAGTGCAGGCAGGATTTGCAGGATATAATCGACAACGGCGGTCATTTTTAAGAAAAAATCTTTTGACGAAGAGAAGATCGTAGTGACACAAGGATGACATTCCCTGTATAGAATGTTCAGTGCCTTTCTGCTGTCACAGTCCAACTCTAGCAAAATTTTTTTCATTACAGCATTAATAAACGCCTGAAATGTAGTAATCTGATTGGCATCAGTCAAAGATAGCGAGTTTTCTGTCCGGTAGCTTGCTGGCATGCTATCACCTCACAAAAGAATGTTACTTAATTTAGAGGAAGTTCAAAAAGTGCGGGAAACAGCGTCTGCGAATCTCATCGTTGCGTTGTCCCTCGCTGCTCACGTACGTTTCGGTGTACGCTGCGCTGCTCGCTCCTGCCGCGCCTTGATCTTCTTGCCGCAGTTATGTCCTCCTATTTGACTGCCCTGTATGACTTAAAAAGGGACATTGCTCACATGCTATTTCACAATTTGTGAGCGATGAATATATTGCACACCATGACCGTCGGGCATAGCAGATCGGTATTTCTTTTTTGGAGGCTTTGTTTTTGATTTTTTTTGCCAAATTATGATTTATGTAATCTGTCAAAATTAAAATAATATCGATGTGATCAGGAATTTCCTTTTTAACCATTTGCACTTTTCTGCCATCTATATGGATGACATCCTTGAATCCAAGGTTTTTTAAATTATCAGGAATAGCCCCTAATTTGTCGCCGCCTATAACAAGTAATGAAGACATATAAATGACACCTCTATTCTCTTATTGATCGATATTGATAATCATTATCAATTATAAGTATATAAAAAAACGTCTCTCACAACAACATAAAATTGTGAAAAACGTTTGACTTTTCCAGATATTTGGTTGGCGAAGCCAGTGTTAATGCTGGTTCTGTTAAATTTTATTTTTTTGTACCTCCCCTTTTTTTCACAACTAAATCTTTACTGAGCAAGGTTTTTTGTTATTCTCAATCGTTACGGACCATCATTCCGTGCCATTTCCCATTTCTAAAATAGAGGTTTCAGCAGTTTTTCTCTTCATCCTTCCTCTTCTTTTTTCCAGCCATGACGGATAAACTGCGTCACTTCCGACGTAATGCCGACATCTGTAAAAATGACGAAAATGACAAGGATGAACGGACCGAGAAAAACGCCGATAATACCAAACAGCTGCCAGCCGACGAACAAAGAAAATAACACGGATAAAGTATTTAAATTCATGCTTGACGACAGCACTTTCGGCTCAATTGACTGGCGGATAAGGACAGTCACACCGTAAACAATGGCAAGCCCGATGCCCAGGCTGATATTGCCGGTGATAAACGAATAAAGGATCCACGGTATGAGAATCGTTCCTGATCCAAAATAAGGAAGAATTTCGGCAATCCCGACGATGGCGGCAATTGTAAACGCCTGATCAATTCGTAAGATGAGCAGTCCGATCAACACAATCATTGAGGCAATGGCCATCATGATGACCTGTGCCCGCAAAAATCCAAAAACTCTGTATTGGAACATTTTGCGAATCTCCAACATTTTTTTCAGCAGCGATGCAGGAATTTTTTCTTTCGTTTTCAACAAAAGTTGATCCCAGTCTTTTCCAATGAAATAAAAGGCTAAAAACACAAACAGAAACCCAATAAATATCGGCGGAACGAGCATAATCATGTGGGTCAGTGCATCGGCGAGAGCTTGTCCCATGTCGGCAAACATGGAAGCTAAATGGGAGCCGAGCTGAGTAATCCCTTCCTGCAGTGTGCTTTGCTGTTCCGGAGTGAGCGAATCGACAAACCCTGAATAATGGCGCCACAGCGGCAGAACCGAATCATTAAAAAATTGTTGAACCTGCACCGAAGCTGTTTCGATCCATAATGGCACGTAATGTGACACGCGGCGGATGCCGAAAGCAATCAGATAAATCAAGCCAACAAACGCGGCGATCAGCGTGCTGATGCCGATCAGCAAGGTGAAAAGGACAGCAAAGCCGTTTGGAAAGCGCAATCTTCGTCTGAGCAAGCGGATCAGCGGTAGAAACATCCAAACGAGAAATGTTGCAATCCAGAATGGATAGGTAGCTTTAAAGAGCCAACCGAATAACCAAAAGGCTAGTATCAGCAGAATAACAACTGAAAAAAATCGAACAATGGCCCATGCTTGTGTTTTTGTCATGTGAGGCCTTCCTTTCCAAAAAAATATGTCTGTCAGAGGAGGTTTAATACGTTGATGTCCTCTTTTTGAACTTACATTTGTGGAGGTTGAAAACGTCGGTAAAACAGCGCCGGAGACTCTCATCGTTTCATTGTCCTGTGCAACTTACGTACGTTTCCATATTCATCACCATAACCAGCCCGCGAATAAAACAGAAGATTTTTTGTGCAGTCAATAACAGCGTATTTTCGACAAGCGTCAATACTTCTATCATAGCAGATTATTCCATTTGACGAAATAATACAAATGTAGGTTATTTGACAGGTATTTTGTCTGCTTACTCAGTTATGTTAATGATACAATGAATGAACCGTGCGTAGCGCTAGATTTGTATCCGCGCCAACTTGCCGACCAGCACCAAGTCTATTAAGGTGCTGGTTCATGTACTGAATGACATATTTTTGTTTGAAATTCAGTGCTTGAGCCACAACTGTAAATGTAGGAACAGGTACGGCCGCATGCGTGAGACCAATATTCTTTCTATCCCTGCAGCGAGGAGAGGATGCGATCAGCACGAGATTAGTTGCTAAAGAGCGAGAGGAGCATCCACTCCACTATTTGACGGCAGCATCGTTCCATTCGATGGGAATCTCGCACAGCATCGGTAACATTCCTGGTCACAACAACGAGAAAAGTTACGCATTGCAGAGCACATCATATCATCACATCTTGAAATTTCAGGGAAAGCAGGATACAATCAAAGATAATGGCAGTTACTCCAATATTGCTGTTTGGCGCTTCGAGCATTGAACAGCCGCGCTGCAGTGGTGTGCGGAGCCGCGCAACATTTAGTTGATGGCGGCGTATCGCGTGTAAACATTGCATTGATTTTTGGAACAGCAGCCATCATTTCTCTCAGGAGGTGAGGAAGTGAACTTATCGATTCGTTTGTACACGCAAATACGAACATTTATTTATTTGTGCTGTGCAATTTTTGGCTTTGATCTGTCAAGGGGACAAGTGTGCCCATTTCTGGCAAATCAATGACTAAAATACGAATGATAAGAACACTAATCACCTGTAATGTTCGGATAACGGCAGATTTTTTACACATGCGGATTAACGAACGATCCTCCCCGTCGCACTGTTTGGTTGCAGGCAAGGGTCGTCGGCTGTTTCTCCGCGCGTGTGGTCACGAAGAAATGATGTCCTCAGGTAAGCAGTTCTTACTTGAGGACTTTTTATTTTGCCATCAGGTTGTTTTCTGAAAGAGTGGTTGAACCATAGGCAAAGCTGCGCTGTCCTTCACGCAATGTGTGACAGTGATAAAAAACGCCGACGTTTTGATCCAATTGACTTTGGCTCAAAAAGGCTTGTGCTTTTCAAAAAAACGGACCAGAAGCAACAAAGCTGATGAAAACAGCCTTGGCAAAAAATCGAGGAGCATCGTGCCTTGCGCCAGTGAAAATGTTTCCTCCTGGTGACCGCCCCTGCTGTTGAACACAACAAAATATCTACAGTCTGGGAGAGATGACAATGTTGATACAAGTAAACAATATCGCAAAAATGTACGGTGGAAGCCAAATTTTTCAACATATATCAATGAGCATTTCCGAACGAGAAAAAATTGGATTTGTCGGGCCAAACGGCTGCGGTAAAACAACAATATTGAAGCTGCTCGCAGGGATGGAAGAGCCGGATGAAGGAATGATTCACCGGAAAAAAGGAATGACGATCGGCTATTTGTCGCAGATTCCGGTATTTGCAACAGGAACAACGGTCGACGATGTGCTTCGTTCCGCGTTTGCCCCGCTGCTGAAAATACACAAGCGGATGTCGACGATAGAAAAGGAGCTGGAAACAGTGCGGAGCGAAGCTGAATCAGCGTCGCTTTTGCTTGAATACGGCGATCTTCAGGATGCCTTTACCCGCAACGACGGCTACGAACTGGAGGCAAAAATAAACAAGGTGACGGCAGGGTTGAATCTTGAGCTGGCCGCATCGCAGCTTTTTGCTGATTTGAGCGGCGGCGAGCAAACGAAGGTCATGCTAGGAAAAATGCTGTTGCAGGAACCGGATTTTCTGCTGCTGGATGAACCGACAAATCATCTCGATATTCATGCCGTGGAGTGGCTGGAACAATATTTGCAAGAGTATGCAGGAACATTTCTTGTTGTTTCCCATGACCGCTATTTTTTAGATGAGGTGGCGGAAAAAATCTATCACCTCGAAGATGGAGAATGCCATGTGTATCACGGCAATTACACTTTTTTTGTCAAGGAAAGAGAAGGGAAGCTTCTGAAGGAATTTCAGGATTATCAGGAGCAGCAGAAGAAAATCAAGAAGATGAAAGAGGCGATTAAGCGGCTGAGAGAGTGGGCCAACCGCGCTAATCCCCCAAATGAAGGGCTGCACAAGCGGGCGCGCAACATGGAGCGGGCGCTTGAACGGATGGAAAAGCTGAAGCGGCCGGTACTGGAGCGGAGCAGAATGGGACTGACGTTCGACGCAGCCGAACGAAGCGGAACCGATGTTGTCCGACTTGCCGGTGTGAGCAAGCAGTTTGAGGACGGACGTCTGCTGTTAAGAAACATTGATTTTCATCTGCGTTGGAATGAGAAAGCAGCCATTGTCGGAGACAACGGGACAGGCAAGTCGACGCTGTTAAACATCATCCTTGGGGAAGAAAATGTTACGGAAGGAGAAATAACAACGGGATCACAGCTTAAAGTCGGCTATTTGTCGCAAAAAACCGCCTTTGCTGATAAGAGCTTGAGTGTGCTGGCGGCGTTCCGCAATGAAATTCCTGTCACGGAAGGCAGAGCGAGGCATATTCTTGCCAAGTTCATGTTTTATGGCGCGTCGGTGTTCCGCTGCGTGTCCAACTTAAGCGGCGGGGAGCAGATGCGCCTGCAACTCGCGATTCTCATGCATAAGGACGTCAACTTTCTCGTTCTTGACGAGCCGACAAATCATTTGGACATCGATTCCCGTGAAGTGCTGGAGGAAGCGCTGGAACAATTTAACGGAACGCTGCTCGCCGTCTCCCATGACCGCTACTTTCTAAATAAATTGTTTACGAAAACGCATTGGATTTGGAAGAAGCAGCTTTATGATTATCCTGGTAATTACAGTTGGGCGCGGGGGAAGCACGAACAACTAACGGCGAAACAATGCGGACAGGCGGAAGTGTTGAGACAGCCACTGGTACAGAACAGGAATGGAAATGAAACAGCATTTTCAACGCCCGGTTCAGACTCCGGTAAAGACACGAATAAAAGCATAATGAAAAATAATATTTCTTTCATTGAAAAAGAAATCGAGCAATTGGAAGCGACTATTGCCGAGCTGGAAAAAACGCTTGCTGCTCTTACGGAAAAAGGCCACAAAGCAGCTGATGACTGGAGCGTCATTGCAGAACGAACAAAGGAATTGTCCAGCAAAGAAAGACAGCTTGTGGCGCTCTATCGGCAATGGGAAGAAAGCATTCCCTCAAGCGGACCGTTTCCGTCTTGAGAAGGCGGGGAGCTGCCTTGTTATGAAAAGCTGGTCAAGCTAGCACCACATTTCGCCGATGCGGACGCTTTCCTTAAATGCATCATTCGCAGTGTAGAAAATACTGGATTGCAACGTTTTATCTTAAAGCGCGTGTGCAAAAAGATGAAAAACGATCTTGCTGAACATACATTTAAAAGGAACTAGCGGTTGGCTGCCTGGCCATGAAAGGATTGCTGAGCCGCACGAGATCGGTTCAAGTGTTTGCAATTGGCAAAGGAAGAGCAACAACTAAATGCGAAAGCAGCTGAAAAAGAAAGGAGTCTTGATGAGGCAAAGCATTTTGTCTCGCAAGCTCTTTTTTTCACGCCTGAACGTGGGAAGTGACTTCTGTTGCCGACAGTTTCAAAAAGAAATGTTATTCTGATAAGTTGCAATAATATAAAGAAAATTGAAATTTTTCCGACTATTACAGCTAATAATTTTGTATAATATAGATATCCATGATGAAGAGAGGAGGTGTCGTTCGTCTGGGCTTTGTCCGGCAGGGCAGCGTTTATCCCATTTCAGTTAAGAAAAAAATAGATTTGGAACAAAGGAGGATGGCATGAGAGACGCAATTGAATGGATGGTTGGCGGTCAGCAAGGAGAAGGTGTCGATTCCACCGGAGAGTTATTTGCAAAAACGCTTGTGCGCTACGGTCTGTCAGTATCAACGTACAAGCAGTTCATGTCGCGGATTAAAGGCGGACACACGAATTATAAGATTAAAGCGACAAAGGACAGAAACTATTATGCCGGAGACGGCATCGATATTTTGCTGTGCCTCGATAAAGAAACGTATCACGTCAATGAAGAAGCATTGAACGAGGCCGCCGTTGTGATTCAGGATGGTAAAGAGCTGATAGTGGAGAACTGTACGACAACTTTTGGCATCGCTTACACGAAATTCACACTGCCGCTAAAGAAAATCGCAACCGAAATAGGCAACCCGCTGGCAAAAAACATGATTTCCCTTGGCATTGCCGCCGGGCTGCTGGAGCTTCCTGATGACCAGTTTCACAGCTTCATCGCCGACATTTTTCAGAAGAAGGGTGCCGAAGTCATTGACTCCAATAAACGGGCGTTTTCGAAGGGGGTGGCGTTGACGAAGGAGTATCTGCAGGCACAGATTGATCCCCTGAGCTTGCCGGCGGCTTCCAGCCAGCTGTTTATTTCAGGAAATGAAGCGACGGGCTTCGGAAGCTTAATGGCCGGCGTCCGCTTTTTGAGCGCTTACCCGATTACACCGGCGAGCGAGATTATGGAATGGCTTTCGAAAGAGCTCCCGAAAGTGGGGGGGACGGTGATGCAGGTAGAAGATGAAATTGCCGGCATCTGCTTTGCCATTGGTGCAAGCTACAGCGGTGCCAGGGCGATGACCTCCACATCGGGACCGGGCTTGAGCCTGAAGACGGAAGCGCTCGGACTTGCCGGGATGAGCGAGGTGCCGATTGTAATAGTCAACTCCCAGCGCGGCGGACCATCTACCGGACTCCCAACAAAGCATGAGCAAAGCGATTTGAATCAAATGATTTTTGGGACCCACGGGGAAATACCGCGAATCGTGCTGTCGCCGGCAACGATTGAAGATGCGTTTTATCTTGCGGCGGAAAGCTTCAATTTAGCTGAAATTTGTCAATGCCCGGTGATTGTCGCGCTGGATTTAGGATTATCGATGAATAAAATGACGGTTCCGGCGTTTGATACGGACCGGGTAGTGATTGACCGTGGAAAGCTGTTGACTGCGGAGGAAGCGAAAGCATACAACGAGACACATTTTAAACGCTACCGCTTCACAGGCGACGGGATTTCTCCGCGCCCGCTGCCGGGAATGCCACATGCGGTTCATACAACGAGTTCAAACGAGCATGACGAAAACGGTTATATTTCGGAAGAGCCGCAGAACCGGACAAAAATGATGAGAAAACGCTTGGAAAAAACACGCGGTGCGACAATACAGGAGCCATTGAAGCTACAGGAGTCGGGGACGAAAAACGATCTCCTTCTTGTGGGGATGGGATCGACGTACGGCATCATTAAAGAAGCTGTTGAGGAACTGAACAAAGAAGGAGCCATAACCGCTTCGCACCTTCATATTCAGCAGCTGTACCCGCTGCCCGTTGCTGAACTGCAGCAAATCATTCAGGAAAGAGAAGTTGTTACGGTAGAAAATAATTATCAGGGACAACTGCTGCAATTGTTGAAGCTGCACATGCCGATTCATGGGCAGGCGAAAGCGGTCACACAATATGACGGCAACCCGTTCACGGTGCGCGCCATCGTCAGACAAGTAAAGGAGCTGATTTCATGGCAACATTAAAGGATTTGCGCGGCGATCAGCCGACCTGGTGTCCCGGCTGTGGGCATTTCAGTATCATGGCGGGGATACAGAAGGCGATTATCCAGCTTGGATATGATCCCCATGAAGTCGCGATCATTTCCGGCATCGGCTGCTCGGGAAAGGTGTCGGAATATGTCCGGACAAACGGTTTTCATACGATTCACGGCAGGTCGCTGCCGGTTGCCCAAGGAGTAAAAATGGGCAATCCCGCCTTGAAAGTGATTGCTTCCGGAGGAGATGGAGACGGGTATGGAATCGGAGTCGGTCACTTTGTACACGCTTCCAGACGAAACATTGATATGACTTACATTGTCATGGATAACAACATTTACGGCCTGACAAAGGGTCAGACGTCTCCGAGAAGTGATCACGGCTTCGTCACGACAACAACGAAGGACGGCAATAAGGAATATCCGGTCGATCCAATCGCCACGTCGGTGGCAAACGGGGCGACTTTTGTAGCCCAGGGTTTTGCCGGGGACATTAAGCAAATGACGGAGATTATCCGGCGGGCGATAGAACATAGCGGATTCAGTCACGTCAACATTTACAGTCCGTGCGTCACTTTTAATAAAGTCAATACTTATGATTTTTATAAAGAGCGGTTAACGCCAATTGCCGCTCCTTTCGACGACCGTGACAAAGCATTGGCTACAATCAGGGAGTACGATGGTTTGGTTACCGGTGTCATTTATGAAGAAAAGCGGGACGATTTTCAACGGAAATTAAACGTTGATTTTGACATGCAATCATGCGTTTCCGGAACGATGGATGACGACCTGTTTCGCAAGATCGAAAAACAGTTCCAGTGACCTGTTAAGAATCTTCGTTGAAAAAAACAGCCTCTTTCCCCTTATCGGGTGAAGAGGTTTACTGTATTTTGCTCAGCAATGAACTTTCTGGAAAAAATCTGTTTCATATTTTTTCTCTATCTGTATCATAATTCATAAAAGCGTCACAATTGGATGTTGTTTTGTCATTTTTTCTCCTTTATACTGAAAGTAAGATTTCAATGTGAATTATTTCACAAGATAACTTGACATTATTGGGGAGCTTGTCATGTTCATAAAATGTACAAAAATTGATCATGATTTCTCTACATTTTTGCAGAAAATCGTGTGAGATAATTAACATGCGCAGATTAAACAAGTTATCAATAGTTGAAATAGTTTGAAAGTCATTATGTGCAATAAAACGGAGGGATAAACATGAAGGCATGGGGAAACTTTACTGAAGGAAATTGGCAGAAAGATATCGATGTCAGAGATTTTATTCAAAAAAACTATCGTCCTTACGAAGGGGATGAAAGCTTTTTAGAAGGAGCCACCGAGGTAACGAACGAGCTTTGGGAGCAGGTGATGCAGCTGTCGAAGGAAGAACGTGAAAGAGGCGGCGTATACGATTTGGATACGAAAATCGTATCAACGATCACTTCTCATGGCGCCGGCTACCTTGACAAGGCAAAGGAAAAAGTCGTTGGCGTTCAGACAGACAAGCCGTTTAAGCGCTCTTTGCAGCCTTTCGGCGGCATCCGTATGGCGAAAGGCGCCCTTGAATCATACGGCTATCAATTGGATAAAGAAGTGGAAAGAATTTTTACCGATTACCGCAAAACACATAACCAAGGTGTTTTTGATGCATATACTCCGGAAATGATGCTGGCAAGAAAAGTTGGAATTATCACCGGGCTTCCGGATGCTTATGGAAGAGGGCGTATCATCGGGGATTACCGTCGCGTTGCCCTTTACGGTGTCGACCGGCTGATCGAAGGGAAAAAACAAGAGCTGGCGAGCCTTTCCGGCAGCATGTTGGAAGACAACATCCGCCTGCGGGAGGAAATTTCCGAACAAATCCGTGCCTTACAGGAGCTGAAGCAACTGGGTGAAATTTACGGATTTGATATTTCCCAGCCTGCAACCAACGCTGTGGAAGCATTCCAATGGTTATACCTCGGATATCTCGCGGCAATTAAGGAACAAAACGGCGCTGCAATGAGTTTAGGACGGGTTTCTACCTTCCTCGACATTTATATCGAAAGAGATTTGGCGAACGGAACGCTTTCTGAGCAAGATGCGCAAGAGCTTGTCGATCATTTTGTTATGAAATTGCGGTTAGTGAAATTTGCCCGTACGCCTGAATATAATGAACTGTTCAGCGGCGACCCGACATGGGTAACGGAATCCATCGGCGGTGTAGGACTTGACGGCAGACCGCTTGTAACGAAAAACTCATACCGCTTCCTGCACACGTTGAAAAATCTCGGCCCTGCTCCTGAACCGAACTTGACCGTGCTGTGGTCAACAGAGCTTCCGGAAGCATTTAAGAACTATTGCTCAAGAATGTCGATTGAAACGAGCTCCATCCAGTATGAAAACGACGATATCATGCGTCCGGAATACGGCGATGACTACGGAATTGCTTGCTGCGTATCCGCGATGACAATCGGCAAGCAAATGCAATTCTTCGGCGCAAGGGCGAACCTGGCAAAAGCATTGTTGTACGCAATCAACGGCGGTGTCGATGAGAAAGCAAAAGTGAAGGTGGCACCTGGAATTGAACCGATTACTTCGGAATATCTTGATTACGACGAAGTAGTGAAAAATTTTGATGCCGTTCTGGAATGGCTGGCAGAGCTTTATATCAACACGTTGAATATCATTCACTACATGCACGACAAATACAGCTATGAAAGAATCGAAATGGCGCTTCACGACAAGGACATTCGTCGTACAATGGCAACCGGTATTGCCGGACTTTCCGTTGCTGCTGACTCCTTGAGCGCGATAAAGCATACAAAAGTAAAAGTTATTCGCGACGAAAACGGCCTGGCTGTTGATTATGAACTGGAAGGGGAGTACCCGCAATACGGCAACGATGATGATCGTGTGGACCAAATTGCGAAGGAACTGGTCATTAAATTTTCCAACATGCTGAAGAAGCATCAGACATATCGTAATTCGGAGACAACGATGTCGATTTTGACAATCACATCCAATGTCGTGTATGGTAAGAAAACAGGAAACACGCCGGATGGACGACGAGACGGGGAGCCGTTCTCTCCAGGGGCAAACCCGCTGCACGGTCGTGATAAAAAAGGTGCTTTGGCATCCTTGAACTCTGTTGCAAAAATGCCGTATGAGTATTCTCTGGACGGAATTTCCAACACTTTCTCTATTGTACCTAAGGCATTGGGAAGAGAAGCAGCGGATCAGAAAGTCAATTTAGCTGCCATCCTTGACGGGTATATGGAAAAAGAAGGACACCATTTGAATATCAACGTGTTCGACCGTTCGACATTGCTTGATGCCATGGAGCATCCGGAAGAATACCCACAATTAACAATTCGTGTATCCGGCTACGCGGTGAACTTCATTAAATTGACGCGCGAACAGCAAATTGATGTCATCAACCGCACATTCCATGAAACAATGTAATGAATGAGATCAAGCGAGCATCGCGTAAACACAGTCAGCTAAGAGAGAAAGGGCTATGTCAAAAGCCAAAACGATAGAAAAAAATATCAGGGCAACGGCTCCGCTCGCTGCACGCCCGATAGGAAAAAACCACTCCTATCGGGCTTTTGAAAAGATGCAGCGGCTTCGCTCCTTGCTTCGGGGGTGTCTCAAAAGGGAAAAAACCCCCTTTTGAGACACCCCCTTTTCTGTTAGGCAGGCGTTAGTATGCGCTACCATTTCCCGATACACCGGCAGGAATACCTGTGGGAAAAGGTGGAGGCTAGCCCCTTTAAAAAAGTGGGGAAACTGTTTGTGATCCACCGAAACATCCGGTAACTTTTCTCAGAAACAACCAGTGGCTTTGACCATGAAGATATGCTTGCAAAAGGGGGGCTTCCGAATGGAAGGCAGAATTCATTCAGTAGAAACATCAGGGATGGTAGACGGTCCGGGAATCCGTTATGTTATTTTCACACAAGGCTGTTTGCTGCGCTGTCAATATTGCCACAACCCGGATACTTGGGACCGCAATAAAGGAAAAACGGTGACGGTAGAGTCATTGATCGAGGACATCAAGAAGTATATTCCATACATGAAACGCTCGAACGGTGGGGTGACTGTGAGCGGCGGCGAGCCATTGCTTCAACTTGACTTTTTAACGGAACTGTTTAAGGAATGCAAAAAGCTTGGCATCCATACTACCATTGACAGCTCTGGCGGCTGTTATTCCACTGGCGCTCATTTTCAGGAAAAATTAACAACGCTGCTGGAATATACCGACTTGATTATGCTGGATCTCAAACACATTGATGACAGCAGCCATCGTGCGCTGGCCGGTGTTTCCAACAAGCATATTTTGGAGTTTGCAAAACAGCTTTCCAATGAAGGGGTTCCGGTCTGGATTCGCCACGTGCTTGTGCCTGGAAAAACAGATGCTGAAGAAGCTTTGCAAAAACTGGCGTCATTTATTTCCACATTGGATAACGTGAAAAAAGTGGAAGTTCTCCCGTATCATAAAATGGGTGTTTATAAATGGAACGAACTAGGGATGCCATATCCGTTGGAGGGAGTCGAACCGCCAGCGGAGGAAACAGTAGCAAGAGCGAAAGAAATTTTAGGCGTCGATCAATATTGCTAGATGAGAGTAGAAAACCTTTTACGGGCTGTACACAGCTTGTAAAAGGTTTTCTTATTAAACAAACACGAAGCAATGAGCCGGGCTTCATTGAGATGCTGCGAGCTGTCTCACCGTGTCATCGCGCGCGATGGCACTTGGATAAGCTTCAGCGCAATACTCGCAGAGGAAGAGACACTGAGTGAAGTCGATGCGTTCTTTTTAAAGTCGGCTGTGAGTGGTTTTCTCGGAACCAGGATGGTGACATTCCGCCGTTGCTCACAGGACGTGAGCGGTTTTTAGGCGGAATTGGAGGATGGTGACATTCCGCCGTTGCTCACAGGACGTGAGCGGTTTTTAGGCGGAATTGGAGGATGGTGACATTCCGCCGTTGCTCACAGGACGTGAGCGGTTTTTAGGCGGAATTGGAGGATGGTGACATTCCGCCGTTGCCCATAGGACGTGGGTAGCACTTAGGCGGAATTGGGCGCATCGAGCGGAACCATTGCCTTTTTGAACTCGCTCTTAATAAAATGCTGTTTATCTTTGACTGTTTTCACAAACTTTGTTTTATTTGGCCCACTAATGCAAAGCACAGCAATCTTTTTGAACATTCCCTTCATCAAAAGCGATTGTACAAACAGGAAGAATAGTATAAAATACTTGTAATTATTGCGCATTAGACAACCGGTATCGAGACGCCGGTTCGATTTTTTACACGTAACGGGAAATGGGGTGAACGATTCTTGAACAATTGCTATACGTTAACAATTGGGGGGCTCACAAGAGAGCTGCCGATTATCCCGGTATCGGATACAGTGAGTATCGCCAGCTTTGTTATTCTCGGGGACACGGAAATCGTCAGCAGGACAGCACCGCTGCTGGCGGAAAAGCTTCCGGAGGTGGATGTTCTTGTAACAGCCGAAGCGAAGGGCATTCCGTTTGTATATGAACTGGCGAAACAGATGGGGATGGCGCGCTATGTCGTAGCAAGAAAAAATGTCAAGCCGTATATGAAAGATCCGTTAATAAATGAAGTTGTGTCCATCACCACACAAAAGAAGCAGACATTATGCCTCGACAAGCAGGACAGAGATTTGCTTTACGGAAAAAAAGTGGCGCTGATAGATGATGTCATAAGCACAGGGGAGTCGCTGAAGGCACTGGAGAAACTGACTGAAAATGCCGGCGGAATTGTTGCTGCTAAGGCCGCCATTCTCGCAGAAGGAAATGCTGCCGACAGAAAGGATATTATTTTTCTGGAAAAGCTGCCGCTGTTTCCGGCGAAATAACGGAAGCTCTCTATTCTTATTGGCTGCAATAAATCAGATAAGGAGACTTTGTCAATGAGCTGGTATATCAAAACATTTACCGAGCTGTCTAAGGAAGAACTGTATAATATTTTAAAAGAGCGGGTAAATATTTTTGTCGTTGAACAAGCATGTCCCTATCCTGACATTGATGATAAAGACCGGACTGCTTATCACTTATTTAAGAAAGAAGCTGGAGAAATCATCGCTTACTCGCGGATTTTCAAAAGCGGTGATTATTATGCCGAAGCTTCTATCGGTCGGGTGATAGTGAAGGCTGCTTCTCGTGACCGGGGATTGGGCAGAGAATTGCTGAAGCAGGCAATCACCTTTGTTCACCAGGAGCTGAAGGAATCTGCAATTAAAATTCAAGCTCAAGATTACCTTCGGGATTTTTACGGCTCTTTCGGCTTTCAGCCAGTGTCAGAAGTGTATTTGGAGGATGATATTCCGCATGTGGATATGCTGCTAAAGCGGTAGCTGATAAGTGGTTCGATCGTTTTTGGCATGTTACGGGGAAATGGATACAGGCGTACCGATAGGAAGGAAGCTTGCCAACTCTTCCACGTCGTGATTGAACATCCGTATGCATCCTTTGGAAACATAATAGCCTATGGATGAAGGATCATTTGTTCCATGGATGCCATAATGCTTTTTGGACAGGCTCATCCACATCGTTCCGTATGGTCCTCCGGGATCAGGAGCTTTGTTAATGATAATGAAATCGCCAACCGGGGTTTCATGAAGTATTCTTCCCAGACCAACGGGATAGACCTTTTGCAGTTGATTGTTGTGGTATAATGTGAGCTTTCGGTTGGCAAGAGAGACGTGAATGGAATATGGAATCGTTTCAGTTGGAGGAAAGCCAGGGATATTAATCCGTTGGCCGACGTACAGCACATCAGGATGAATGCCGCTGTTCGCCTGAATGATAGTCTGCAACGGCAAACGGTAGTCCTCGGCGATTTGCCACAATGTTTCCCCTGGTTTTACGGTATGGATCATACTATCACTCCTTATAGAGGATGTTCAAAAAGTGCGGGAAACAGAGCCTGCAAATCTCATCGTTGCGTTGCCCTTCGGCTGCTCACGTACGGCTTGTGTACGCTGCGCTGTTCGTAGCTGCCGCGCCTCGACCTTCCTGTCTCTGTTATGTCTTCCTTTTTGAATACACACTATAAGGTATTCGGGAAGGTGTAAAAAAATTATTTTATTTTGCTCGTATTTTTTACGGTATGAGGCAATGTTTTCAGTGAACTTGCATGAAAGCAGAGAAAATCAAGATAAAGAGCAGGCAATCTATCAGTAGAGGAAGAGGTTATTTGATGAAAAAAGTGATAATTGATGTAGACACAGGTATTGATGATGCGTTGGCAATTGCTTACGCTATCCGGTCGGAGGCGCTGGACATTTTAGGAATTACGACTTGTTTTGGCAATGTTTCTGTGGAAGAGGCGACGAGAAATACGCTTCAGGTTTTAGAGGTGCTTCAGGCTGCGGATATTCCGGTTGTGCCTGGATACGCTAAACCGCTGGAAAGAGATCATCTGAAAGGAAAGGCGCTGCATGTTCACGGGGAAAATGGTTTAGGGAATGTGGAGCTGCCTGTGCCTGAGTCGCGGGCGAGGACAATTGCAGCGGAGGATTTCATCCTCGACAATCTGCGGAGTTTTCCGAAGCAAGTTACATATATTGCCCTCGGTTCACTGACGAACCTGGCGGCGGCCATTCAGAAAGATCCGGCAATCATCGAACTGGTCGACAAGGTGGTTGTTATGGGCGGTGCCGTCAGAGTTCCCGGGAATGTTAAGCCGCATGCGGAGGCAAACATCTATACTGATCCAGAAGCGGCCGATTTTGTTTTTCAATCCGGAATTCCGTTGACTCTCGTAGGACTGGATGTTACTTTAAAAACGCTGCTGACACCGGAAGATGTGAAAGTCTGGGAAGAGCTGGACACACCGCATAGCCGGTTTTTGGCGGATATTTCTAAATTTTATATTGATTTTTATATGCGCGAGAACGGATTAGCGGGCTGTGGTCTCCATGATCCGCTGGCAGTAGGGGTGGCCATCGATCAGGAGTTTGTGAAGACGGAACCGTTATATGTGCGGGTGGATTTAGGAGAGGAAATCGGTAAAACGTATGAAGTGGGCAGGGGAGAGGAGCAGTCTCTGATTGACGTTGCCTTGGAAGTGGATGCAGAGAAATTTAAAGACCACTTCATGCAAATGATCGTTCACGGACCTGGGGTGTGAACATTTGTTCACACCCCAGGTCCGTGACGTTTTTGTGAATATCAGCTGAAGTTTTTGTTCAGCTTTTGAATCGTGCTTAAGGAACGGCCGGTTCCGACAGCCACTGCTTCCAATGGGTTCGGCGCCAGGTTTACAGGAACAAATATTTCGTTGCTTAGCCATTCCTGTAGGCCGTTCAACAGCGCTCCGCCGCCGGTTAGAGTAACACCCCGGTCAACGATGTCGCCGCTTAGTTCCGGCGGGCAGTCTTCCAATGTTGCCCGCACGGCTTCCAAAATGTCTGTAAGAGGTTCACGAATGGCATCTTGTATTTCGTAAGAGTTGATCACAATCGTTTTAGGCAGTCCCGTTACTAAATCTCTCCCGCGGATATCCATATCGAGCTTCTCGTGTTCAATCAGCGCGTAGCCAATATCGAATTTTAATTGCTCAGCAGTTCGGCTGCCAATCATGAGGTTATATTTTTTTCTTACATATTGAATGATGTTTTCGTCGAGGTGATCACCGCCGACGCGGATGGAATGAGATGTCACCACACCGCCAAACGAAATAATCGCAACTTCTGTCGTTCCGCCGCCAATGTCCACCACGACATTGGCCACCGGATCCTCCACAGGTAAGTCTGCCCCGATGGCAGCGGCGATTGTCTCCTCGATCAGTTCGACGTTTTTGGCGCCCAATTCCTTCACTGCATCGTGAATGGCACGGCGCTCAACGGAAGTTGACCCTGAAGGAATACAGACAACAACATTCGGCTTGCGGAAAGTCAGCCCCATTTTTTTTACAATCTTTTTCATGATATGCTTCAACATTTCAATTGTCATTTGGTAGTCGGCGATGACGCCGTCTTTTAACGGGCGCAAGGCAATGATATTTGCGGGAGTTTTTCCGACCATGTTTTTCGCTTCATTTCCAACTGCCAAAATTTTGTTTGTTTCGGTTTCAAAGGCAACAACGGACGGTTCATTTAGAACAATGCCTTTTCCCTTTGTATACACGAGAATATTGGCTGTACCGAGATCGATACCTAACGGGTCATTTTTAAACATAGATCATTCCTCCAGATCTTATACGAATTCATACAATAATAGTAGTTCTATCGAGTTTGTCGATTTATTGGGGTCGATAAACTTGAAATCAAGGAAAATGTGTAGAAATTTTAACATTTCCCGGGAAATGACTGAATGATCATGATAAAAAATACGTTGCCAGGAACCCTGACAGATAATTATTGACATTCGAGGAAAAAAAGACGACATTTTTTTGCTCTTTTCTAAAAAGGTTGTATCTCTTTATTTAGGCGAAATCATTACATAAAATAAAAAACATACCGTTATTAGATTAACCATTTCTGTGAATTTCATAAAAATATAATGTTAAAGGAGAATTAGCAGATGGAACCATCTCAAGCCATGTTTGTGAAAACAAAACGACATCAGTTACTGGTGGAAAAAGCGGGGGGATTTGTCGAGCCATTCCGGCAACGGGCTGCAAAATATGATAAAGACGGTTTGTTTCCGACAGAGAATTTTCATGATTTGAAACGGTGTGGATTAACAACGCTAACTGTACCGGAAGCTTATGGTGGAGAAGAAATATCGCTGTATGAATTTCTCCTTGTCCAAGAGACAATTGCCAGAGGCGATGGTGCTACGGCACTATCCTTGGGCTGGCATAACGGGATTATGATGCAGCTTCGTGATACAAATAAATGGTCGCAAGCAGCTTTTGAAAACTTGGCAAGGGAAGTGGTTCATGACAAGTTGTTGATTAACTCTGCAGCAACAGAGCCGAGCACCGGCAGTCCGGTGCGCGGAGGAAAGCCGGAAACAAGCGCGGTGAAGCAGACAGACGGCTGGCTCATCAACGGCAAAAAGACATTCACGTCCCTGGCGCCGGCACTGGATCGAATAATCATTACAGCGACAATTACAACTGATGGGAAAGAGGAAGTCGGTGAATTTTTACTGAACCGCGGCACGACCGGAATTCGCTTTGAAAAGACGTGGGATACGTTGGGAATGCGCAGTACTCGGAGTGACGATTTGATTTTGGATAATGTTCATGTTCCGGAAGATGCCTTTGTGGCGACGAAGGACACAGGACATGGTCGATCACCGCAAGGCTGGCTGCTTCATATCCCGGCATGCTATATCGGAATTGCCCTTGCTGCTCGTGATAATGCGATTGCTTTTGCCAAAACGTATCAGCCAAACAGTCTGTCTTATCCAATTTCCGAGGTGCCGGAGGTCCGACGAAAAACAGCCGAAATGGATCTGGAGCTGATGAAGGGACGGCATTTCATGTATCATGTTGCATCGGTGTGGGATGAATTTCCTGAGCGCCGTCCGGAGTTAGGAGCGGAGCTGGCTGCCGTAAAAACGGTTTGTACCAACGCAGCTGTTGCAGTTGTCGACCTCGCAATGCGAATCGTCGGCGGACACAGTTTACAAAAGACGAATGCATTGGAACGGTATTATCGGGATATCCGGGCCGGATTGCACAACCCGCCGTCAGACGACATAACGACGATGATTTTGGCAAACAACGCTTACCAAAAATGACAGCAATGAAAATTCCTGCGGCAAATACTCGTGAGAATAGACTGAGTTGTAAACTTTGTTGCTCTTGCCCCCCCCCTCGCCATGAGTGTGTAGGGGGACAAAATCAAAGAACAACAAGCTTTTCGAAAAGAGCCTTTTGGAAATAAGAGGAGGCTCCGGCAACCACCGGCGTCGTGCCGAAAGAACTGGGTTAACCGAACAACGTTGCCAGCCAATAGTAAAACGGAATCCCGAGGATCAAATTAAAGGGCAAGGTTAAACCAAGGGCCGCTCCAAGATAGACTCCGGAATTTGCCTTTGGTATCGCTTGTTCGATAGCGGCAGGTGCAGCAATATAGGAGGCACTTCCGGTTAATATCGCCAGAATCATCGACCCGCCGACCGACAAGCCGATGAAATTACCAGTGATCACCCCGAGTGTTCCGCCGATGATTGGTAGGATAAAGGCAAATAAAAACGACAGCGGCCGAATGTTCTTCAGTTTCATAAGGCTTTGGGTGGCAATCATACCCATGTGCAATAAGAAAATACATAAAATACCGTAAAAAAGATCTCCGAAGAGCGGCTTGATCATCGTCAGTCCATCTGTATGCGCCACCAGTCCGATAAATATGCCGCCAAGCAGTAAAAAGATACTTTTGCCGAAAAAGGCTTCTTTGAAAACATGGCCGAGGCTTGCGTTAGGGTTGTTTGTGGCTTCCCCTTGCTTTTGGGCATACATTTTATATAGAATGATTGCAAGAATAATCGCGGGTCCTTCCATCACCACCAAAATGGCGGACATATACGATTCATAGTCGACAGCGATTTTTTCCAAGAAAGCTTGACCGGCAATGAATGTGACGGCACTAACGGAGCCATAATGTGCGGCAATCCCCAGTGCATCTGGAACAGAATGAAAGAAAAACTTTTTTACAAGAAAATAAGCGATAAACAGCATAGCAATGCTTAAAAGTATAGCTGCGATCATGGTCGGAAGCATATCCAGCAACGAGACGCTGCGCAGTTCGATGCCCCCTTTGATGCCGATGGTAAACAGGATGATCATCGTGTACCCGGAATAAAACGCTGCCGGAACCTTTAAGTCGGAATTGACGAGTACGGCAATGATACCTAGTAGGAAAAATAAGATCATCGGGGATAATAAATTTGAATAAGCTATGTCAATGATTTGTTCCATATTATCACCTTTCTTAGAATGAAGTTTCTGTGCTTAAACGCCAATGGTAAATCAGCAGCCACAAGGCATGGAAACTGGGAACCGTCTTCGTTTTCGCATAAGCGTTCTCAGATTAGGAGATGAAAGCTTTTATCCGCTTGACTTGAAGAGCTTTATCCCGTATTCTGTTTTGAACTGGGTGCCATGATTGGATAGGCAGCTGCTGGTTAAAGCCGTAATATTATCAATAGTACCAATATTTCGATTAGTCAACAACATATTTATACTACGGCGTGATGCTGCATGTAAAGCCCGGAATAGGGAATAGTACTGTTATAAATCCAAGATAAACGCTGGAGGTATAGGTAGTTCATGGCACATTCAGTTTTTGAATTGACAGAGTGGCTGGAGAGACAGAAAGGCCGCGATCTCATTATTAATAAAGGAGAATTGTCGACGGGAAGCGAAGAGATCACCGATATTGATCAGGTTCGCTTACATCTCGATGATTTTTCGGTGAGAAGCATTGCAAAGCATGATATAGACGATTATTTGGCTGATCAGGAAATTATTTTGCATGGGCAAGGTCAAATAATCAGTGACCAGGGAAAAATTGAACTGCCGCAAAATGTATATGAGATACCAATCGTCGGCAATATGAGAACACAAAATGAAGAGAATGGAATGAAAGTGAAAACACAGCAGGCAGTGTATACAATCCTCATTCAATAATAGTGCCAGGCACCTTGTGACGCTTTAAAGCGTCATAAGGTGCCTGGCACCGTTCTTTAAAAAAATTTATATTTATATGAAGGATTTTGCCGTAGAATAATGAATTTGTTTATGTAAGTATTTGTTCAAATTCAGGCAATCAACTGAAATAAAGGGGAAAAAGATGAATAAGCAGAAGCATCATCCGATCGATTTTCAGGATGCGAGATTTAAGGTTGCTAATCGCGAAGCACTTATCGGTGTCGGTCTTGTTGTTGTTAATTTCATATGGTGGTACGGCTTTGCTTATGGTCTTGGATCAAAGCCAGTGGAGGAATACCGCTATGTGTTTGGATTGCCGGCATGGTTTTTTTACAGCTGTGTTCTCGGGCTTTTCGTGATGATAGCCCTTGTCACCATCATCGTTAACAGCTGTTTGCGGGAAGTTCCTTTTGATGAAGAGGAAGAAGAGAAACGTGGGGGACAGCGTTGATGAACAGTCCGGTGCTGATTTCCTTAACGATCTTTTTAACACTTATTTTTGTCATTGGCTTTTGGTCTGCAAAGCAGCTTCACCAAAAACAAAATACATTTTTACAAGAATATTTTCTTGGCAGTCGGGATCTTGGCGGGTTTATTCTGGCGATGACGATGGTTGCCACATACGGCAGCGCCAGCAGCTTTCTCGGCGGACCGGGAGCTGCTTACACACAGGGCCTTGGCTGGGTGTTGCTCGCAATGACACAGGTGGCCACCGGCTATTTTGTCTTGTTGATTCTCGGAAAAAAATTTGCGATTATGGCACGGAAATATCATGCGATCACGTTAATCGATTTTTTAAAGAACAGATATAATAGCAAGACGGTCGTTATCCTTTCCGCGATCAGCATCGTCGTCTTTTTATTTTCGGCAATGACGGCGCAATGGGTGGGGGGAGCGCGGCTTATCGAGTCGCTCACCGGTCTTTCTTACACAGCCGCTCTTTTCTTGTTTGCGTCAGCCGTACTCGTATACGTTGTCATCGGCGGATTTCGCGCCGTTGTTGTCACCGATACCATCCAAGGTGTTGTCATGGTTGTTGGCACGGTGATTATTTTAGTCGGCACCATCATCGCCGGCGGTGGAGTTACTGCGATAATAACCGATCTTGCGGCGGAAAATCCGAACTTAATAACTCCGTTTGGGCATGATGGCGGTTTAACGCCTGCTTACGTTTCGTCGTTTTGGATTCTTGTCGGGGTAGGTGTCGTCGCACTTCCGCAAGTAGCAGTACGTGCGATGGCTTACCGGAATGCAAAAGCAATGCATCGGGCCTTGATTGTCGGCACCATCGTTGTCGGGGTTATCATGCTGGGAATGCACTTGATCGGTGTTTTTGCAAGACCGATACTTCCGGGGATTGAAGTGGCGGACCAGGTCATGCCGTTAATTACTTTGGAAGTACTGCCGCCTTGGATCGCCGGAATGGTTCTCGCGGCGCCGCTTGCAGCCATTATGAGCACCGTCGATTCACTGCTGCTCCTAGTCAGCTCGACGGTAGTGAGAGATGTGTATTTAAATTATGTTAAACCGGATGCATCCAATAAACGGGTACGAAATGTCAGCTTCGGTGTGACAGCCGTTCTCGGCATCCTCGTTTTCGCCTTGGCACTGCGTCCGCCGGAACTGCTTATCTGGCTTAATCTGTTTGCGTTTGGGGGGCTTGAAGCCGCCTTCATCTGGCCGCTGATTTTTGGCCTTTACTGGCAGCGTGGAAATAAATGGGGAGCGGTTGCTTCGATGATTGCTGGTGTGCTTTCTTATATTATCATTCATCAATATTGGCCGAATCCGTTTGGACTGCACTCTGTGGTGCTGCCGGTTGCATTCTCGTTTTTTGCTTATATCCTTGTCACGCTGTCCACGTCAGAACGGGAAAAACATCTCGGCGCATAGGAACAAACGAAAATAAATTATTCAGGAAAGCTGTCAAGCTGCAGCGCTTCCGCTTTTCTAATAAGGAGGTTGATAGTATGCCAGTTTACCAAAAACTAGTAAGAGACCGGATCCCGGAAATCATTCGGCGAAACGGCTCCGAATGTGATGTGAGGCGTCTTGATGCAGGTGAATTTGAGATGGAAGCGAAGATGAAGCTGCAGGAAGAACTTGGAGAATATTTAGAAGCTGGCAACGCAGAACAGGCAATGGAAGAATTGGCAGATTTACTGGAATTGATTTATTGCTTAAGTGAGCATCACGGCTATTCCAAGGAGGAGCTGGAGCATATACGCTCAGACAAAGCGGAACGCCGGGGTTCCTTTTATGAACGTTGGTACTTGGAGCGTGTCAGCGACTAAATGATATCCGCTGATGCATAGTAGAGCATCGCAACCTTCCACCGCTTGCCGGTTTCAGCGAACAGAAAGAATAGCAAAATATAAAGCCTGAATTGTGGCTGCTCAAAAGCTGGATGTCTATCTTTTGAGCAGCCACAATCGTTATGTTTATTACGTTGACTTTCTTTTTTAAGTGTTTGTTCAAAAAGATTGGTTTTTACCATATTGAACAAGCACGAAGCACTGAGTGGAGCCGATGCATTGTTTTCAAGTAGGCTAGAAGTGGTTTTCTCACAGCCTACCATCGAGCGGTACCATTGAATTTTTGAACACGCTCTTAATGGGAAACATACGAGTGTTGTCGATTTATTATTGTATGTTCCGTCCCCCGTTCTCTATGTTTGTGTTCCGTCATGCTGTTTGAGCCTCCTGAAATAGCATCTTGGCAAAAAGCGGTAACCGCTGGTGAAGATCTCCGCTTGGATTCCATACAATTTTAGAGTTTCCCACCATTATGCCAAGTTTCCGGGCTTTTGTCATGATACATTATAAATAGCAGGCTGTATGCGTAATTTTGGATCATTTTTTTGAAAAAAATAAAGCTTTTTCAAGCCAATTTTTATTTGTCTGAAGCGGTTAGTTTTTTTCAAAGCATTCACGCATGACATGATGGTCGGGCAAGATTTGCTTTTGGTCCAAAAGCAAAGAACAATAATCATTTAGAAAACAGCCAAATAAAATGACAGAGAAAAAACGGTTTTTAAGGATGGACTGTTCACGGTGGGGGGCGCGGTGATGAGAAAAATAAAATGGGTTATTCCGTTTTTTTGTATTGGGCTGATTACTGCCTGCAGCTATAAAGACGACGAGCTTGTTGCGACCTTTCGTGGACAAAATATTTATGTGCTTGATTTGAAGAAAACTTCCGAAGTGTCCGATGAGGATATTCCGGAAGTGACGCAAAACTACGTGTTTCGGGAAGCTGTCGTACTGGAAGCAAAGGAGCGTGGAATAACCGTATCCGCTGAGGAGATCGATAACGAAATCGCCTATGTGTTTAATAATTATGAGCAGCTCGGACTGGAGGATATAACGAAGCATCTGAAGAATCAGGCAAAAAAATATAACATGAGCTATGAAGACTATTTAAATACTGTTTACCGCGAAGAAATCGAAAAAAGCCGATACGTGATAAAAATGATGGATGAAATTTTCGATGTACAAAGTGTGGATGAAATGAAGAACATCGGCTTTTTTCAGCAGCAGGAACAGCAATTTCAAGAATGGTATTCTGCCATTCTTGAAAAATATCAGGATGACATCGAGTTTTATTATTATTAGAGCGTTTTCAAAAAGGCAATGGCTCCGCTCGATGCGCCATCTACGAGAAAACCACTCATAGCTGACATGAAAAGAATGCATCGGCTCCACTCATTGTCTCTTCCTCTGCTAGTAGAGAGCTGACGTCTGTCCGTCGAGACAGTTCGCAGTGTCTCAGTGAAGAACAGCTCATTGCTTCGTGTTTGTTCAAAAAGATGAAAAGCGGTCTTTTTGAACAAACACGATGAAATATTCAGGTCTGCTGCTGTAGGAGGATGCTAAAAAAGTACGTAAAAAACTGAGAGCGTCGCAGTAACGTTGTTTCTCCGCCATTACTGTACATTCAGTACACGGGTGCTCGCCCTGCCGCGCCTTTCCCTGCTTCCCATTGCGATGTCGCCTTTTTGTAACACTTATGCCAAAAGGTTTAGGCAGGGGAAACTATCGTTTCCCAGCCGTAAGCAACTTCCTTATATTGGTTGTTGTCAATCGTAATCTCATCTTCGCCGCTGACGATTCCTCCCAGTTTTTCATAGAAGGAGCAGGCTGGATTTTCCGCCAAGGCCCATATGATCATAGAATAAAGCTGATTTTTTTTCAGGTGTTCAACAACTGCATAAAACAACTTTTCACCGATTCCTTTCCCCCACTCCGAGGAAAGGAGGTAAATAGCAAACAATTCACCTGTAAAATCAGGATATTTTTCCTGTTGACGATTGATACCGCAGCTTGCAAAGCCGATGATCTCGCCAGCTTCATTTTCAGCGACGAAAATTCCCGCTTTTTCCTGCGGCTGATGCATGGCATTTTCCCAACTCCTCCTTCTTTGCTCATGTGAAAGCGTGTCGAGGAAGCTCTTTGGAAAAATGTGCTGATACGCAGCCTGCCAGCTTTTCACATGAACAGTTGCAATAGCATCAATATCCTCTGTTGTTGCATAACGAATGCTTGACATCCACATCACCTCATTAAAAAAAATTCGCCATCAGCTTAATCATTGTTACTTGTCGCGAACAGAATATTGTTCTTATTTTAACGCATGTTTGCTGACGATGACAATGAATAATTGTGAATTACCTTGACATTTGTGGCGCTTGTTTCCTATGATAAAAAGAAGTAGGTCACTTTCGAAAAGAGTGGTTGCGATGACAAAGCTTTTCATGCAATTTTATAAGGACGTCATGATGCAGTGAAGCGAGATCCGCTGAAGGATTTCACTTCACTGCTTTTTTATTGCTTTAGCATGATGCATGAAGAAAGGAGGCGGAACGATGATTGTACTGACAGGGGATTCACTAACAATGGAGGACTTTCGGCGGGTTGTGCTTGAAAAGGAACCCGTCACATTATCGGAGCAGGCGATGAAGAAAGTAAAAGAAACACGGGCGGCAATCGACGGCATTGTTGAAAATGGAAAAATTGTGTATGGGGTGAACACGGGTTTTGGGAAATTAAGTGATGTCAAAATCGCAGGAAACGAGGTGAAGACATTGCAGCGCAATTTGATTTTTTCCCACGCCTGCGGTGTCGGCGAACCGTTGGCGGAAGAAGTAGCGCGAGCAATGCTTCTTCTACGGGCCAACACGCTTATGAAAGGCTATTCCGGCGTACGGCCGGTCCTTGTTGAGCAGCTCCTGCTGTTTTTAAACGAGCAGATTCATCCTGTGATTCCGGCACAAGGATCGTTAGGTGCGAGTGGCGATCTTGCCCCGCTGTCTCATCTGGCACTGGGCTTGATTGGCGAAGGAGAAGTCATATATGACGGGAAGCGGCAGCCGACGGCGGAAGTACTGCGGGAAAAACAGCTCCAGCCGTTGAGCTTGCAGGCAAAAGAGGGCCTTGCATTAATTAATGGTACGCAGGCAATGACAGCTATCGGGGCGCTTGCATTCTTGGAAGCGGAAAAACTGTGCCGACAATGCGACTGGATCGCGGCGATGACGCTGGAAGGTTTGCGCGGCGTTATCGATGCCTTTGATGAAAATATCCATCGTGCGCGGGGACATCAGGAGCAAATCGAGGTGGCAGGAAATATCCGCCGGTTGTTGTCGGGAAGCCGATTAGTGTCAAAGCAGGGAGAACTGCGGGTGCAAGATGCTTACTCTCTACGCTGCATTCCACAAGTTCATGGGGCAACCCGGCAAACGCTCGCTTATGTGAAGGAGAAGCTGGCAATTGAAATGAATGCCGCGACGGATAATCCGTTGATTTTCGATGGCGGAGAAAAAATATTGTCCGGCGGTAATTTCCATGGCCAGCCGATTGCCTTGGCAATGGACTATTTGGGAATTGCCGTCGCGGAGCTGGCGAATATTTCGGAACGGCGGATTGAACGGCTGGTAAACCCGCAACTGAATGATCTTCCCGCGTTTTTAAGCGCGAAACCGGGGCTGGAATCCGGTGCTATGATTTTACAGTACACGGCGGCAGCACTTGTTTCGGAAAATAAGACATTGGCGCATCCTGCAAGCGTTGATTCGATACCTTCTTCGGCCAATCAGGAGGATCACGTCAGTATGGGAACGATCGCCGCCCGCCATGCCGCTGAAATCATCAGTAATACCAGAAACGTATTGGCGATCGAACTCATCTGCGCCATGCAGGCAGCGGATATACGCGGACCGGAACAAATGGCCCGGGAAACAAAGGCGCTTTGGGAAAAAGGCCGTTCCATCGTTCCGCCGATAACCAGTGACCGCATATTAGCGAAGGACATTGCAAAAATGAACTCGTGGCTGAAATCAACGGCGGACTGCGCCCATGATCTGGTAGTATAGCCACCCGCCCGGTGGAGAACAGTAGCAAGGGAGAATGCAGTGTCCCCTCTCGCGTTCTGATTGTAATTATCATGTCAACATACGAAATCCGCGGATGAACAGCTGTGTTTTTTTTAACGCAGAAGCGGAGTTACCTTTTTTAGCATGTCTTCGATTTGCTGTGCATGTTTTGTATACATTTGTTTTGCGGCTTCATTATTTGTCTCCAGAGCAAATATTTCCAGATCCGCCTGGCATTTTTTTATCGTGGCGAGTAACAGCGGTTTTTCCTGAGGAGCCGGAACTTTCAGCTTGTCATCAAATAAATCCACTGTCAGCTGTCCGTAGGAGTCAACTTGGCCTAGATAAACATTTTCAATGGCGACACCGATTTTTTCCAGTTCCAGTTCGAGCCAGTTGCGGTTCAAGCCGACCGTTGCCAGCGGTTCGTCAAGAATTTTTCCATCCATGACCACCGTTTCCGGCTCTTTTATCGGAGCGGTGCTCAAGCTCATATCCTTAGGAGTAAGCGGCTGATAATCTTTTTTTAACAGCACGCTGATGTCGCCGCTTGTTTCTAAAACGGCGAATTCAACGTCGGCTACCTGGAAGACATTTTTACTTCGCAGCTGCTTCAGTAATTCATCGGAGGAATAGCGTTCTTTTTTCAGGTTGTCCTCTAAAATTTTTCCATCCTTTATTACCGGAATCCCTCGTCCATAGACGACATGTCGAAAGCGGGCGCTTTTGATTGTTAACCAGCCGATCAGGTACGGAGAGATTCCCCACACCAGTAACCCGAGTAAAGGAAAAGCAATCGGGATGGCCAGATTGATCGATCCGAGGGCAAGAATAACCCCGAGAACGATACCTGAAATAAATTCAAAATAGCTCACTTGTGCGAGTGATTTTCTGATAACCGAACGGGAAATAAACAACAGTAAAATAACGGCGATGCCGGAGCGGACGACAACTTCCAGCCAACCAGGCATAACGGGCATTTGATCCTCCCCCCTTTATTTTTTTAAAATCCTTTGTATTGCGGCTCTTCGAATTCCAATTCTCCCACTCGTCTTTCCAAGTCAACGACGATACGTCTTGTTGTCAGGCAGGCGTCTTTGAATATATTCGCCGCTTCGCGGTCCTGCGACTGAATGGCAAAATGATTTAAGGTAGCTTCTACATTTTTTAAGCTGGCAACGCATTGCTTTACCTGTGATGCAACAGTCATGTTAGGTTCCTCCAGTTCAAAAAAGTTTTACCGGCACGGGCTTGAAATTACAGCAGCCTGCGGATAGAAAAAGTCGGCGAGCTTTTCTTTCCCCGTTTTGCAGCCGGATGTGTCCCGCCCCCTGCTTACTCTGCTTCAATGGAAACAGCGTGGGCGATACATGGAATCGTTTCCTTTTGTTGGAAGGATAATGGAGATAGCAGCGCCCCCGTTGCCACGATCAGCATCCGCTTCCAGTCGCCTTTTTTCATGCGATTGAGGAGATGTCCGTATGTAACGGCAGCGGAACAGCCGGCACCGCTTGCCCCGGACTGGACCGGCTGATCATCACGGTAGATCATGAGACCGCAATCGCGGAATTGTTCTTTTGCAATGTCGATTCTGTGCTTTTGAAGTAAGTCATAAGCAATCGTTTGACCGATTTTTCCGAGATCCCCGGTAACGATCACATCGTAATACGATGGCGAAATGTTGCGATCCTTCAAATGTGCTTCGATGGTGTCCACTGCTGCCGGAGCCATCGCCCCGCCCATGTTATAAGGATCACTTAATCCCATATCAATGATTTTTCCGATCGTTGCCGATGTAATGAACGGCCCGTTTCCGTTCGCTGTGACGATGGCAGTCCCCGCTGCGGTCACCGTCCACTGTGCCGTCGGCGGCTTTTGAGAGCCGTATTCTGTCGGATAGCGGAACTGTTTTTCCGTTGCCGCATTGTGACTGCTCGTTCCGGTGAGAACGTATTTTGCGCCGCCGCTGTTTACGATATACGCGGCAAGAGCCAGCCCTTCCATCGAAGTGGAGCAGGCGCCGAACAATCCGAGATAAGGGACCGCCAATGTCCGTGCGGCAAAAGTTGTCGGTGTCAACTGATTCACCAGATCCCCGGCAAAAATGAACTGGATATCGTTCAATGTCAGTTTTGCCTTTTCCACTGCTTTGATGCATGCTTCTTCAAACATGACTTTTTCCGCTTTTTCAAAAGAATCCTGCCCCAGCCACAGATCTGCATGAAGGGTGTCGAAATCGTTAGGGATTCTTCCTTTTGCTTCAAAGGGACCTGCTACCGTACCTGTTGATAAGATGACAGGTTTTTGTACAAATTCCCACGTCCGATGACCGACTAACATTTATAATCCACCCCATTCAGTGAACAATGTTTTAATTATTGCCACAATGAAGGCAGCAACCGTCCCGTAGACGATAACAGATCCAGCGAGCTTGAACATATTTCCGCCGACACCTAAAACATACCCTTCTGTCCGGTGTTCGATGGCAGCGGCAGCCATGGAATTGGCGAAACCGGTCACCGGCACCGCAGAGCCCGCACCAGCAAATTGACCAATGCGGTCATATACGCCAAAGCCGGTGAGGAGGACGGAAGCGATAATAAGCGTCGCGACAGTTGGATCTCCTGCCGATTTTTCTGTGAATGGAAAAAAAGTGTAGTAAAACGTTTGAATGCATTGGCCGATAACACAAATGAATCCGCCGACGAAAAAGGCTTTGATGCAATTTTTCACAATTGGCCGTTTTATTTCACGTTCGCTGGCAAATTTCTGGTATTCTTGCTGAACAGGTGTCAGATTTTTCTTTTTCTGATCGGACATATTGCCCACCTCGACATTGTATGATATTGTAAAAAGCTATAAAGCAATCGGCTAAACTCCGGTATACGGAAGCCGGCCATTGCCTGATGTATAAAAAATTTTGATTTCGTGTTTGTTCAAAAGAATTGTTTTTTATCTTTTTGAACAAACACGAAGCAACGAGCCATACTTCACTGAGAAGCTGCGAGCTGTCTTATTGTGCCATCGCGGGGGAGGGTACTTGGATAATCCTCAGCGCAATACTAGCTAGCGGAAAAACAGACAATGAGTGATGCCGATGCGTGCTTTTCCCGCAGTTGGCGCATCAAGTAGAACCATTGCCTTTTTGAGCAGGCTCTTTTAGTTTGTTGGAAAAACTACCACTTTTATAAAGGTTGGTGCGTCTGGCAGGCACCAACCTTTCAAACATTGTTATTGTTTATATTGCGGTTCTTCTTGTTCGATTTGTTGAAGGCGCGGTGATAATGTATCAACAATCGACTGTGTTTGCTGTGCCATGTCTTTGAACATTTGTTTCGCCTGTTGATTTTCTGTTTGAAGAGCAAATGTTTCCAGGCTTGCCTGTGCGCTTTTCAGTCCGGCGATGGTTTGCTTCACTTGTGTAGCAACAGTCATGATGTGACCTCCTATCATATTTAAACTTCGTTTTTATCATGACTTGAAGCTTTAAAATATATTCAATTAATGTATAGTGAAAATTAGGTAATGAAATGTTGGACAAGGAGCTGGGAGAAATGATGGCTATCGAAACACCGGCATTGATGTTGGAGGAAAAAAAGCTGCGGCTGAATTTGCAGCGGATGATGGATGTCGCTGCAACGGGTGTGCAGGTGCGCCCGCACTTTAAAACGCACAAATCCTTGTACATTGCCAAGCTGCAAATGAATTTAGGGGCATGCGGAATAACGGTGGCAACAGCGTCTGAAGCAGAGCTGCTGCTTGAAAACGGATTTCGGGACATTCTGATCGCTTTTCCTTTGACCGATCATGAAAAAATCAGACGCCTGATGAGACGGATACCGGCAGCCCGCGTTATTTTCACGGTGGACAGCGAGGAGCAGGCAGCGCTGGTTGAACGAGCGGCAAAACAGGAGAAGGTCACACCGGAAGTATGGCTAAAAGTGAATTCCGGTTTAAACCGCTGCGGAACGGAACCGGGAAAAGAGACATTGTTGCTGGCAAAAAAACTGGCAGCCGGCGGTCTTCTTCGTCTGACAGGAGTTTATACGCATGCCGGTCATTCGTATGCGGCCTGTTCAGCGGCAGAGATCGCTCAAATTGCCGCAGCGGAAGCGGATAGTGTTTTATTAAGTGCCCGCTTGATAGAGGAAGCAGGCATTCCTGTTCCGCATCGCAGCGTCGGATCGACACCGACGTTTGAACTGGCAGCTCAATATAAAGGAATTACGGAAGTCAGGCCGGGGAATGCTGTGTTTTTCGACGGGATGCAGGTCGGTCTGGGAACGGCAGCCTGGGAGGAGGTTGCGCTGACGGTGCTTGCGACGATTGTGTCACGTAAAAAAGACAGGCTTATTTTGGATGCAGGCAGCAAGGCATTAACCACCGAAAAAGGGGCCCATGGGAATGAGCGTATGAAGGGTTTCGGGAAGCTCGTTACGAAGGAGGAGCTTTATATCACCAGGGTATCGGAGGAGCATGGGGTTGTTGCCTTCAATCAGCAGCAGCCGTCGCCGGGAGTGGAGACGGGCGGCACCGGGCTTTCCTTAAATGATCGTGTTGCAATTATTCCGAATCATGCATGCCCGGTTGTCAATTTATTTGATCATTATTATTTTATGAAAGAAGACGGCGGGGTGGATATCCTTCCCGTTGATGCCAGGGGAATGTCGCAGTAAAGAAGTGCAGTTGGAAGCGGCAGATGTTTGCGGTATGATAAGGGCATAAGGAGCAGAGAACCGTTATGGTGATTGTCTGACGAGCGATGCCAGGGATAAGTATCGATTGTTAAAGATTGACAACCTTGCAAAAGAGACATATTGTTGTTTAATAGTGGATGTTCTCAGAGGAAACATCCACTACAAAATGATCGAAGCTGCCGCGTGGAAACGAATGGACTTTCCTGCTGCTGTTGAAGTGAAGAACGATCTTTTTTTACAGGTTAGTTTTTGTAAAAGGTGGTACGGTTGTGTATAAAACAGAAACATTAAAAGAAAAAATCAAGCTGCTCACGGTTGTCATGTGGCCGATCCTTGTCACGCAGCTAGGATTGTATGCCATGAATTTCATTGATACAACGATGTCCGGGAGAGCGGGAGCTGATGATCTGGCCGGGGTTGCCATTGGTTCGAGCCTGTGGGTGCCGATTTTGACGGGGATCAACGGCATTCTTCTTGCTTTAACGCCGATCATTTCGCAAAAAATCGGTGCGAAGCAACACGGGGACGTATCCTTTTATGTTATCCAGGGAATATATCTGTCGATTGTGATTGCCCTGACGGTGATTGCTTTTGGCTTTTTTCTGTTGGAGCCGGTGCTAAATTTGATGTCATTGGAGCCGGAAGTAGCCGCGATTGCCAAACACTATTTAATCGGTCTTACTTTCGGGATGATTCCGTTATTTGTGTATAATGTTTTGCGCGGCTTTATCGATTCGCTCGGGCAAACGCGGGTGACGATGATCATTACGCTTTTGGCGCTGCCGATCAATTTGCTGTTTAACTACGTATTGATTTTTGGCAAACTTGGGTTTCCGGCGCTTGGTGGAGTGGGAGCCGGCTATGCTTCCGCCATCACCTATTGGTTTATTCTGCTGGTAACCATTTATTTTTCCGTGAAGACCCGGCCATTCAGCCAATTTCAAATTTTCGGGAAAAAAATTCGCGTTTCCTTTGGAACGTGGAAGGAAATCCTTCTATTAGGTCTGCCGATAGGGTTAACAATCTTCTTTGAAACAAGTATTTTTTCTGCCGTGACGTTGCTGATGAGTCAATTTTCAACAGAGGTCATCGCAGCCCATCAAGCGGCGATTAATTTTGCCAGCATGCTGTACATGATTCCAATGAGCATTGCTTTCACGCTGACGATCTGCGTCGGGTTTGAAATAGGGGCCGAGCGGCTGGAAGATGCGAAAACGTACAGTAAATTAGGGATGGCAATTTCCCTGGCCATGGGGGTTATCTCCTGCGTTGTCATCTATTTTCTGCGGGGACCGGTATCAAGTTTATATACAGTGGATCAAGGTGTGGCTGTGCTGATTCAGCAGTTTTTAATTTACGCGATTTTCTTTCAATTTTCCGATGCGGTCAACACACCGATTCAAGGAATTTTACGAGGATATAAGGATGTGAATGTTCCGTTTGTGATGGCGTTGATTGCTTTCTGGATCATCGGCCTTCCTTTAGGGTTTGTCGCCGCTAATTTTACATTTCTCGGCCCTTTCGGATACTGGGTCGGGCTGATCATCGGCCTTGCCGTCTGCGCCGCTTTCTTGTTGCAACGGCTGCTGCTGGTGCAGCGCAGAGTGGCCCAAAAAAGCTAACAAATCCGGAAATTTTGAAAAAAAATCCTCCATTTTGCCTGCAGTGCGAGTGGAGGATTTTTTGAAGTCCTAGTCTTAGTTTTTGCTGAGATTCTTGTTCTCTATCGCCTGTTTAAAAATCTCAGTCAATATTAAGGTAAATAATCCAAAAAGAAGATATACAAATACGGATGGCTTTACAGAACCGTAAGAGGTTGCCAGCAAGTCGAAATTACCATCATGGCCCGGATATTTAACGATCAGATCCAGGATACCGATGCCAAAAGCGGAGTAGCTGATCCTTTTAAAATGTACGATGTTTTTTACATTGAATGAATTGTTATTCTCGATAGTCCTAATCACTTTTTGTAGATTTACTAGAATAACCAGAAGAAAGGAAACCAAAGCCAATGTAAAAATGATATTAACTATAGGATGAATGGAGACAAAATCCGGATTGAACAAGCTTGTAAATACACTCGAAAGTAATCCGAGCATGACGAAAAGAATCGTTCCATTGATAAATAGTTTTATTCCCTTCAAGGTGGAATATTTCTTCATACGACCACTCCTAGTGTTATGTAAAACTGATAATGAAATAAAAATATTTTTATTATTCACTAGTCACAAAAGATGGGGTGTACACCAAAAGACAAGGAGACAAAGTTAATAATATTCCATTAAATAACTAAGGTAATCGTATAACGTTTTCTGCATCATACATCGAATAAATGAAACAACTTTGTGAAATTATACCTATTTCTTGCTGTATCAAGTAAACCTTCTTTCATGCTTTCCGAAACGTGTAAAAGATTTTTCTTCCCAGCACACCTGTCCAATCATTTCCCAGCGAAAAAAATAAGATGTATTAATGAAGCGTGTTAAAGAATGTAATGGCCAGGCTTCATGCTCCGCTGTTGAGAACTTCATTCTTTGCAGGCAATAGTGGTTGTTCAAAGTTGTTGTCATCAGATCGAACACATAAAAAAACATCTGTCTGACTTGTGGCCGTTCCAAAAGGATAGAGCGGCCTTTTTGACAACCGCTATTATCATTTCCGAACATCGTTCTCTGTCATATGGAAGAGGCTGATAACGATGTTCAATCAGTGCTGATAATCAATTCAGCAAACAGTATTTTATTTCTATTGGGGTGTGGCGGAACTATGAATATTCTTGTGACTGGTGCAGCAGGTTTTATCGGCTCCCATTTATGCGAGAAATTATTACAGGAACGGGAAAATATATGTATCGGCATTGACGGATTTGTTGATCCCTCCTTGCTGCAAGTGAAGCAAAGAAATATCGCCCAGTTGTTACATCATCCGCGGTTTCAGTTTGTGAACGACAATTTATTGACCCTTGACTGGGGAAAGTGGCTCGAGGATGTCGATGTGATTTACCATCTAGCAGGAATGCCAGGCGTGCGGACCAGCTGGGGAAAGGATTTTGAACTGTATACGCTGCACAATATCATGGTAACACAGCGATTGCTGGAAGCATGTAAAAGACGTTCACTAAAAAAATTCATTTATGTTTCCACATCATCCGTATACGGAGAAAAAGCAGGAAAAGTTTCTGAATCAAGTCCGCCTGCGCCGCTCTCTCCTTATGGGGTGACCAAATTGACGGGGGAGTATTTATGCAAAGTGTACGCAGCAACCGATGATCTCCCTGTCACGATTCTCCGCTATTTCACGGTATATGGACCAAGGCAGCGGGGCGATATGGCCTTTCACCGGTTTATTCATTGCATCCTGACAAATAAACCGATTCCGGTTTACGGGGATGGGCTGCAGACGCGCGATTTCACGTATATTTCCGATTGCGTGACAGGCACGGCCGCCGTCCTGCATGCAGATAATGTCCGCGGAGAAACGATCAACATCGGTGGGAAAGAGCGGAAATCAATCCTCGAAGTGATCGGTATACTGGAGGAAATTATCGGGAAGAAAGCAAACATTCTTTTTCTTGAAAAAAACCGGGGAGAGCCGCGGCATACTTGGGCGGAGATATCAAAAGCAGAGAAGCTGCTTCAATACAGGCCAACCGTTCCATTGGAAGATGGGCTGCGGAACGAATTCAATGACTTGAGCTCCCTTTATCTAGGGGGGGAGAGATGAAACTCGCTTTTATTTGTACAGAAAGTCTCCCGTCACCTGCGGTCAGAGGCGGCGCCATCCAAATGATGATCGATGGTGTTTCCCCGTTTTTAAGCAAATTATACGAGCTGACAATTTTCTCTGTCACGGACCCGGAACTACCCGATGTTGAAATTCGTGATGACGTGGAATATATTCGCTTTCCCTCCAAGCATTATAAAGAACAAGTCATCAGCAAGCTGCAGTCCGAGCATTACGATATCATTCACGTCTTCAACAGACCGCAAAACATTCCTTTTTATCGAGCGGCTTCGCCGGGAAGCAAAATCATTTTAGGACTTCATAATGAGATGCTTTCCGATCAAAAAATCTCGTTTATATCAGGAAAGGAAGTGATCCGGTCCGTCGATGGGATTGTCACTGTCAGCGAATACTTGAAACAAACAGTCATCCGCCGTTTTTCGGAAGCTTCACCGAAAACTACCGTTGTCTATTCCGGCGTATCGTTGCATGAGTATCCACCTGTTTGGACTTCCGCCGGCAGGCAAATTCGGACGAAATACCGGAAAAAATACAATATTGAAGGCAAAAAGGTGATTTTGTTTGTCGGACGGTTGACGAGAAAAAAAGGACCGCACTTACTAATTTCCGCCTTTCAAGCGATAGTCAAGCGTCATCCGGATACCGTTCTTGTGGTTGCAGGGGGGAAGTGGTTCAGCGATGACGGAATCAATCAATACATCCGCTATTTGAAGCGGCTGGCCGATCCTGTGAAAGAGCACGTTCTTTTTACAAAATACATTCCTGCTCATGAAATCCCGAATATTTTTTTGATGAGTGATATTTTTGTTTGCACCTCCCAATGGCAGGAGCCGCTGGCGCGGGTTCATTATGAGGCGTTTGCCGCGGGAATCCCTGTCATCACCACCAATCGCGGCGGGAATTCGGAAGTTATCCTGCACAAAGAAACCGGCTATTTGATTGAGGATTACAATAAGACCGCAGAATTTGCAAAGGCGGTGCACTATTATCTCAAGCATCCTGACACAGCCGCCTTGATGGCTAAAAAAGGTCGGGAGTTCGTGGAAGGGAATTTTCAATTTCAGCATGTTGCCGCTCGATTAGAAGCGGTGTATTCGAAAATAACGGAAGCATCGTTGTGAGGATGCCGTTTGCTTTTCAGCGTCAGGAATAAAATAGGCGAGATAATCCACTGCTGTTTTTCCGGCGCTGTGAAAACATTGAATGGTTAAAAAATGGCGGGGAATTGCATGGAATGATGAGGGGATGTCTCTAAAACGCTGTTTGTCACTTTTTAACTAGACATCCCCGTACCAAGGGGAAAAGCTGCTTGACAGCTTGATGGGAGGGTGGCCTTAAATCTGGTCAACTCATTGTGGCGACCGTCCACACGGTCCAGCCTTTGAATAAATGGATCTGCTTTCCATGTCCATTCCTCATGCGTGCAAAATGGATTTGTTACTTTCAATTGCTTCACGTTTTCTGAACTGGTGCCACAAAAAAGGAGAGAACCACTGAGAAACCGGACTATTTATTTTTATTGTAATTTTTCAATTGGTATACCTTTTTTTGCTTCACCGGTTTGGCTATCCACGGCTTGGTGGCAAGATTTTGTATCGAAAACAGCACGATATCTTCTTGGGTAAAACGAGCTTCTTCGCTTTTCGGAGTGTCATCGGACTGTTCTCCCTCAAGCGTTTCCGCCTCGGAATCGGTGAGCTCAGCAGAAGCAACAGCGGCTTCCGCAGAAGAATCTGGATCATTCGTCTCCCCGGCTGGAGAAACTCCTTCGGAATCAGGCAGATCAGCCGCCGCAACAGCTGAGTCGGAATCAAAAGCGAGTTCGCTATCATTCGTCTCCCCGGCGGACGGCGCCCCTTCCGAAACCAGCTCAGGAACCACTTCACCACCTACGGACGCCGTGCTTCCCGCAGGCACGTTGTTGGCGATGTTGTCGGCTATTTCATCCCATACGGCAGCGATATCATTGACGACCCGGCTCCAATGGTGATTTTTCTCCGCAATCGATCGCCCGTATTGCCCCATTTCTCTGCACAGAGCGGGGTTGGACAGCAAGGTGGATAGATGAGCTGCAAATTGTTGGGGGTCCTCGGGATTTTCCACAATAAATCCGTTTTTGCCCACTTCCATAATTTCCGGATTGCCTCCCCGCGCCGTCGTCACGATTGGCAGCCCGGCGGCCATCGCTTCATAGTGAACCCGGGCCAACGGTTCTTCCCATTGAGAAGGGCAGACGAAGATGTCTGCGGCAGCAAACCAGTTTTGAATTTCCTGCGGATGGACAAAACCAGTTGTAATCACGGGGACGGACAATCGCGACGCTAAGGAGCGGATATAAGCGATATAGTCGGATACCCGGTTGTCGCTGAAGCCTTTGCTTCCCATCAACACGAGGGCAATGTTCGGATGTTTTTTTGTCAGCAGCGGCATGGCGCGGAGGAGTACATCTGCGCCTTTGTTTGCGGAAAGTCTGCCGGCAAATAAAATGACTTGTTTTTGCTCCAGCTGATGTGCTTTGCGCACTGAAGCTCTTAATTTTCTGCCTTGATCGGAATACGCCGGAACGAAACGTGTTAAATCCACTCCGGAATAAATCGTTTGCAGCTTCGGATGTGCTTCAGGAAAATGTTTGGCAATTTCGCTGCCGATATAATTGCTGATGGTAATGATTTTATCCAGTTGCGCAATCGCAGCACTTGCCTCCTGAGGATCAATTTTTTCCCTTTTAAACATATTGTTGTGCATGCTTAAAACGATACGCGCGTTCGGTGCCGCCTGGCGAACCGGAACGACGAGACGGGGGCGGTTAAAGATGTGGATTAAGTCAAACGAATGTTTGCTTACATAATCGACAACCCCTTCCCTGTAAGTTTCCAGCAGCCGGCCGGGTACTCTGACATATGCTACGCCGTTCGCTGTTTCCTGATTTGGAAGCTCAGGATCGTTCTTGCCTAAAATCGTAATCGTATGCTTTTTGCTCAAGCTTGGCACCGCCCCGGAGATGTATGTCTGGATGGCACCGCCTTTAATCGGCGGAACCGGCAGTTTTTCCGTACTAATTATCAACACTTTCATTTTGCTTTCCGCCCTTCCATTCTGTTTTCAGCTGTTCAATAATAGGCCATTTTGTTTTATCGATAGCTGCAATTCTTTGAATAACGGCTTCCATTTCCGCATCTAAAGATATCGTCGGCTCATACAGCATTTCTTTCACATTCTTGTAATAAAGATTTGGCAGGCACAAATCGATAACAAGAATGTTAAACACATCGTCTTCTATTGGGTTTGCTTCATGATAAGCTTCCAGCATACCGATGATCCAGCTTAAATCCCATCCGCCAAGATCGTCCATCGCACTGGTGATTAGTTTTCGCAAATCCCTTATTGGCAAGTCATATGCAACACCGTCAAGGTCAATGATCCACATTCCCCCGGGACCCATTTGGCCGTTGGACCAGCCGTAATCTTGGTGAACAAGCCCCCATTCCTTGTTTCCTCTTGAGACCAGCTGCTCATAATTGGATTGCTCCAGCATTGTCGCCGCCTTTCTTGCCTGCTCTTCGAACATGTCGGCCGTGGACAAGACAGCGGCGCTGGCAGGCATTTCCGGGTAGGCGTTGGCTACATCTTTAAACCAGTTGATTTTTTTGATCATTTTATTATATGTTTTCGGCCAGCGATAAAGTCGTGAGGCATTTTCGGCACCTTTCGGCGGTACGTAGCCTTTGGAAAGCTGATGGAATTCTCCGATGGCATGGCTTAACAGCTTTGCTCCTTCAAGGTCGGCAGCTACTTGCTGAAGCGGCTCAATCCAGTCGGCTATAAACCAGAGTTTCCCTCCTTTTTCAACGGTATTTTCCCCTGTTTTTGTCTTGACGATTGGGGGAACTCTTGCTTTTTTGACTTCCACTAAATATTCTTGGGCACCGATACTGAACAAGCTTCGTGTCGGACGACGATGAAGGATTTTCAAGCTTTTTGGTCCTTGATCGGTTTCAATTTTCCAAATAAGCCCGCCTTTATCGGCTTTTGTTGTGATTACTTCCATGCGGCCGACTGTCAGATCGTATTGCTGGATGACTTCCTGGGCCATTTCTACTATATACTCCGGGACAAAGAAATCATCCATCGTACCATCTAGATCCCAAGGAGTAATTATTTGGTCCTTATTCATTCCTATCCCTCCTGGTTGAATGTATAATAAATACTATATTCTTAGGGAGGAATCTAGGGTGCACAAATATCCCGACTTCGTGATTTCTTACCGGAATGCCTAGTGGTGAAGGATGGGCGGTTGACGTTGGAGTTCCTGGAAGCAAAGCGTGTCGCCGAGTGGGACGTGCCCGGAGTGAATGCGGATCGGTATGCCGTTCAGCCGGAAGGAAAAAAAGGATTGTTTGTCCGCTGAACTGTTCAAGGTTTGGTAAAACCGTTCATACAATGGTGGTGGCAGGCCCTTTCAGGAGAACTTATTGTTCAACAGCGGCAAAAAACGCCAGGGTTAAGCGAATAAATCATGCAGCCAGTCAGCGAAGCTGTTGCCGGGCCGGTTGAAAAATGAAAAAGTCAATTTGCTAAAAATGCCGATGTTACTGAAAAAAGTGTTAAACTGAATTTTAGCTGTTCCATCGTGACGGCTGTCCAACTAATGGCATTTTGACCATATTTATATATAGTGTGTGTTCAAAAAGAAGGACATAGCAGCGGCAAGAAGGTCGAGGCGCGGCAGTCGTGAGCAGCGGAGCGTACACAGAACGTACGTGAGCAGCGGAGAGACAACGCAACGAAGAAATTCGCCGGCAATGTTTCCCGGACTTTTTGAACATCCTCATATAGTATAGAAACAGAGAATGGGGGAGTTACGAATGCAGGATGCAATTCATTCACTCGTGCAAAAGCAGCGAAATTATTTTTACAGCGGAGAAACGCTTGATGTGAAGTTTCGCCAGCGGCAGCTTGCCCGCTTGAAAGCCGCGATTCAAAAAAAAGAAAAAGATATTTTTGAAGCGCTGCGTCAGGATTTGAACAAGTCGGAGCATGAAGCCTATGTAACAGAAATCGGCTTGGTATATAACGAATTGAAGGATATGTTGAAAAACGTCGACCTTTGGGCGGCGCCGAGAAAGGAAAAAACGCCGTTTACACATACCGGCGCCAAGAGCTTTGTCTATAAAGTCCCTTATGGGGTGACGCTGATTATTGCACCGTGGAATTATCCGTTTCAGCTGGCGCTGGCGCCGTTAATCGGTGCAATCGGCGCAGGGAATACAGCAATCATCAAGCCGTCTGAGCTGACGCCAAACACGAGCACGGTCATTCGCGATGTTATTGTCGACACGTTTGCCGAAGAATACGTGGCGGTTGTGGAAGGTGATAAAGAAGCTTCCGAATGTCTGCTGAGAGAAAAGCTCGATTACATTTTCTTTACCGGAAGCGTGGCGGTCGGGAAAAAAATAATGGAGGCTGCTGCAAAACAGCTGATACCGGTAACGTTGGAGCTTGGCGGCAAAAGTCCGGCCATCGTCATGAAGGATGCCAATATCCGTCTGGCGGCAAAGCGGATTGTTTGGGGAAAATTTATCAATGCAGGGCAGACATGCGTTGCGCCTGATTATGTTCTCGTCCATACAAAAGAGCGCCGAAAATTTTTGAAATATGTGGTTCATTACATCAAAAAGTTTTACGGGGAAGATATCCGATTTCATGCAGATTACCCGCGAATTGTTCATGAGAATCATGTGGAACGGCTTGCTGCCATGCTCGATGAAGATAAAATATATTACGGCGGAGAATACGATGCGGCCGAGCGCTTTATGGAACCGACGGTAATGGTAGAAGTCAATGATAATGATCCCGTGATGCAAGAGGAGATCTTCGGTCCGATATTGCCGATTCTTACGTTTTCAAATGATTATGAGGTCATCGAAAAAGTACGAAGGAGACCAAGTCCGCTTGCTCTCTACTTATTTACGGAGAGCAAAGCCACTCAACAGTATATTTTGGAGAGTCTGCAATTTGGCGGTGGTTGTGTCAACGACACATTGATGCATTTAGCAACTCCTTATCTGCCGTTCGGTGGCTTCGGAGAGAGCGGAATGGGTTCATATCATGGAAAACGGAGCTTTGATACGTTTACACACGAAAAAGGGATATTAAAACAATCGACAACGTTCGATATTCCTCTACGCTACAGCAAAACGAAGAGATCGTTGAACACGATGAGAAAGTTGCTGGAGTAGAGCATAGGTGCAGCAACACTTTTCACAATTTTGTCACGGACCTGGGGTGTGAACTTTTGTTCACACCCCAGGTCCCTTGCAATTATTTTAGAAGAAGTCATAAATAAACGGCTGTTGTCCGGCAGGAATTGCCATTTTGAGTTGCTGTGCCGCTGCTTCGTCGCCGGTAATATATCCTTCACGCATCATCACATCAACGGACTGGGAATTGAAGAGAATCGCAGTTAATGTCTGGACGGAAAGATGCAGACCACGCTTTGGCTGATGCTGACATGTGCCAGCAGCGCGGGCGGCTGTTGGATAAAATTCCACCTTGCCTTCCCGGGCCGCGCCGGCGCCGGAGTGAAGAAAATATGTCCCGTCATTCCACTGGCAAAATTTATCGCTTACATGCAGGACAACGGTGGAATCACCTTCGGAAATTCGGAAAGGAACTTTCTCCAAAAAGGCTTTCACATCGACAATACGTGCCATGAAGTACGAAGTAAGCTGCCGCTCCACTTTTGGATCAGGCAGAATGAACGGCAGCCCATCATTTAGCGTTGTCGTAATCTCTGCTTTGGTGATCATGGAATCGTGGTTGGCAATGAACGTCAGCAGCCCGTCGCGTGATTCGTTATCAAGCCAGATTAATTCAGCAACCGTCATCGACTGCGATTTTACCTCATAAATAAGGTAGCCCTTTGCTTCCCCGCTTTCCGAATAGTAAACGGCAACATGACGTTTCTTTGAGCGCAAAAAAAGCCGCTTCCACCAGTGTTTATCACGGACAAGCGTCCCGTTGAAGCGGGTTGCCCACTGATGATAGACGGTATCCAACAGTGAGGAATCTTTCTCCACCCGTTTGACGTATCCCGGTGTTTTTTTTCGCTCAGGCAATTGCTCTTTCGTTAAGCTGATTTTTTGTACCTCCGCAAATAATTCCCAGCCGAATTTACGGTAAAAAGGAATGGAGAAAGGCGCAAGGAAGGAGAGAAGCTGTCCTTTTTCTTTCATTTCTTTTAAGCTTTCATACAGAAGTTCCTTTACGAGTCCGCCACGACGGTGTTCCGGCCAAGTGGCAACACCTGAAACGCCGCCCATCATGATTTTCCGGCCATGAACATAAACCTGCAGTGGAAAAACTACCACTCTGGAAAGAATTTGTCCGTCTTCTTCAGCGACCAAAGTTGTTTCCGGATCGAAAATAGGCCGTCGTTCTGCCCGCTCTTCTTCCGTTAATTGATATTGAAAAGCATATTCGGACATTTCCATGCTGTAGTCAATTTCTGAGTTTTTGAGCTTGCGAATAATCATTGCTATCTTCTCCTTTTATGTCATCTTCAACAAGTGAACAAGCTGGTTGTCCTTATTCAACGTGGGGCTGCTTTCCCTCATTAATTTATTCTTTCTCTGGCGATGGTTTCCCTGCTGAAAGACTTTACCGAGTATAAAAGTCGTGATAAATTTATATAATAGAGGATGTTCAAAAAGTCTGGGAAACCGTGCCTGCGAATTTCATCGTTGTGCCGTCTCTCCGCTGCTCACGTACGTTCTGTGTACGCTGGGTTGTTTGTAACTGGCCATGCCTCGACCTTCTTGCCGCTGTTATGTCCTCCTTTTTGAACACGCTCTATTTAGAAAGAGCACGGCACTATTGTTTTCCGAATACCAGGGAATGGAAGCGGTGTAGAAAGTGACACAGATTGTTCATCGTTAGTGATGTTCTAGTACACTAACCTGTGATAAAATAGTACTATAGAAAGGAAGGAGATGTAGAGACTATGATGAAGTCATCTGTGAAGAAATTTATCTGTGAATGGGTTCCTTTTTCCACTGATACTGAAGTATATACGCAAGAAACGTTTGAAGAGCTCGTAGGTGATGAGTTTGAAGCAATGGTATTTGCGGATGAGGATCATGACATCCCTTCATATATTTGGACAACAAACTATGTTTGCCGTATTAAAAGAAGCACGCGGATGATCAATGATATTTCCATTGAGAAAATTCCGAGAAACCCTGCTTGTTCTTAAGGAATAAGCAAAAATTTTACAACTTATATGCTCAGTGTTTCACAATTGAAGTTTGCGGCATCCTGTGCCAGGGCAATCTGTATCCGCACCAGGATGTTCCCATTATTGAAGAAGAGGTTACTCCCGCCTTTTCTTCATTTTTTTTGTAGTTTATTATTGTTCAACAGGGTGGAAGCGTAAATAACACGTATATGTAACATTCAAAAAACAACTTAACCGCAGCAATCAGGAATCGCCGGGTTGGTGGGCCGGTTTCGGAGCGCTTGTTATCAGTCCCTTTTACACCAAAAGACCGGGCGGTTATCGCGCCCGGTTGAAGTCGCTGTTCAAAGCGTGATTTGTCGCTTTTGAACAACCAAGTTAATAAGTGTTATACTTTCACAGTTTGCTCGTATGCTTTGGATAGTTTCCCTTTGAATAGTTTTTCGTTTAAGAAAGGAAGCACCCAGCGGTCACCGCCGAATTTACCGGCATTGTATCCTGCCGCCAGAATAAAAATTGTTAACAAGACCATCCATGGATTGGAAGAGACGGCGCCGGCAAACATAAATGCAAAGTTCATCATGATTCCGAAAAACGCAGCCGCGGTTGTCAAGACACCGAAGAGCAGCCCGAGACCGACGAGAAGCTCACCCCAGGCGACCATAAAGCTGAATGCTCCGGAATTCGGCAGCGCAAAATTCTCAATAAATGCGTGATATGTAGGATAATATTCAGCGACGCTCTCGTTAGCAACTACCCCGCCTAAAAAGCCGGCAGCATCAAAACCTTCCCCGGTGATTTTTCCCCAGCCTGCAGTCATCCATTGCCAGCCGAGATAAACGCGGATAATCGTTAAGATACCGGCGGCAATTTTGTTGTTGCGTAAGAAATTCATAAACATCATCGTTTCCCCTTTCGGATTATAAAAAGATCTGATAATTCCCCATTCCTTAAAAAATAGGAATGGCTAAATGAAATAGAACTCTGCGATATGATTATTTTGCATTTCTTGGTAGTATAAATAGAGGTTAGTGATCACTAACTATCTTTACACTAAGTATACTCTAGAGCATCTGATCATGAAATGTTCAAAAGTGAACAAAACGTTTCAAACTAGTGACGAAAATGTGAAAAAACTGGAATAGCGTGATTCCAAAGTTCTTTTTTTTATTTGTAACAGAATCATAAAACAAATAAAAAGACCTAAATTTTTTATAAATAGTATGACATTAGAATTATTTTTACATGTTTTTTTCTTAAACGACAAAAAACGACAACTTTCTAGCGCAAGATTTGATAGGATATGGGATGTTTGGTTTACTTTCTACTTTAATATTGTGTTCAAAAAGGAGGATATTGCAGCGCAAGAAGGGTAAGATGCGGCAAGATTGACCTGCGGAGCGTATACCGGAACATACGTGAGGGCGAAAAGGCAACGCATCGATGGGGTTCGCAGACGCTGTTTCTGGAGTTTTTGAGCAGCTACTTAATTAGTAGAAAAACATGTGATCCATTAATTATATTTGAAAAAAAGGGGACAGAAAAATGAGAAAAAAATTGCTCATGATGATAACAATTGGATTACTTGCCATCCTTGCAACCGCATGTAATTCGGTAACAAAGGAGCTTGTAGATTACTGGAATGAACATTATATCGTTCATTATGCAGATCCAATGGAAGAATTTTTCAATGATGTAAACGAGTTTGCAAATGCTGAATTGATGGATGAAGAGAGTGAAATGGCTGCAGTTCATGCCCTGCAAAAGCAGCATGAAGATATTATCGCGGCATTAAAGGATATAGAAATTAAAAATGAGGAAACGCAGGAAGTGCATGATATGCTGCTAAGCCTAAACGAACATCGAACAAAAGGACTCACCTCTCTGGAAGAAGCAATGACTGCCCTATTTGCTGATGACTGGGATACTTATATTGAACGATGGACGGAATTCGAGGACAGCTTTATCAAGGCGGACGAAGAAGAGGAAAAGTATCTTGAGCGCTGGGAAGAATTAGACGAAGAATTTAATATTGAAGTGGAAGAAAGATAACATATGAGGTGGGTGTCTCAAAAAGGTGTTTTTTCCCTTTTGAGACACCCACTTGCCATTCAATAAAGCATCGACGCTTGGCAGAAAGCAGCAAAGCCGTTTTTCAGGAGGTTGGCATTATTTTAAAACGCTGATGTTTCGAATTGTTTGCTAGCTCGCTTATTTTCAGCTTAGTAACCTTTGCCGGAAGCGGCGCGTTTTTAAGCCGTTTTAGGAACATTTTCACATGTGCTTCATTCCCTTGTGCCATGAATTCCACAGTTCCATTTCTTCGATTTCTGACCCAGCCGGTGATATGCAGTTCCGCGGCGTTTTTTTTGGCAAACTTTCGAAAGCCGACTTTTTGTACCTTCCCGAATACCATCCCGTGATACCGCTTCAACGTTATCCTCCCTCCTAGGTGAAAGCAAATCATTGTGAAAATCCCGGTCATTTCCCTTTTGAACATGCTCCAGTATATTCCGCCGGGCTTGCTCTGTTCCCTCCAGTCAGTTCCTGTGTCTAGGAAGACGAGTAACATCTGACGAAAATCAATATAGAAACGCTGTCACCAAACAACGCGGAAAAATGGCTTTGAAAAGCAAAACGAGGTAATTCTGCCTGTCGTCTTTACCTTCTATGTTTTCGCCGCTTATAAAAAAAGTGGCAGAATTTTATGTTAATATATTATAAGAGCGTGTTCAAATCTTTTTGAACAAACACGATAAAATGCATTTAGAAAAGGAGAAGTAGATGAGCAGTCAACCAATTGAAAATCATTTCGAAGAATACGATGATCCAATGCAATACGATAAAGAAAATCAGCAGCATACGGCTGACATACCGTTTTTGAAGAAATGGGCGGCGAAGACGTCGGGGCCGATCATTGATTTAGCCTGCGGGACAGGCAGAGCAACAATTCCCCTAGCAAATGAAGGCCATCAACTGATCGGCGTTGATGTCCATAAAGGCATGCTGGAGGCAGCGAAAAAGAAAGCGTCACCGCTTCACGTTTCTATCGAGTGGGTGGAGCAGGACTGCAGCAACCTCCGTCTGAATGTAAAAAGCCGCATGATCTATTCCGTCGGCAACTCTTTTCAGCATTTTCTAACAAACGAAGCGCAAGACAAGCTGTTGCTGTCAGTAAACAAGCATTTGCACATTGGCGGAATCTTTATTTTCGGCACAAGATTTCCTAATGCAGAAGAATTATTACAGCCAGAAACAGAAGAATATTGGAAGACATATACAGACAGCGATACTAAGCAGCAAGTCGATGTCTACACGATAAGCAGCTATGACCAGCTGAAGCAGCTTCAGCATTACATGACGATTCGAAAATACATAAGTGCTGATGGAAAAATAGCAAATGAAAAGAAAACAACCATTACTCTAAGGTATGTTTTTCCAAAAGAAATGGAGCGGCTGCTGTTTGCCAATGGTTTTGAGATCGTTGATGTGTTCAAGGACTGGACCGAGACACCATTAACAAACGACAGCGTTGAAATGATTTATGTTTGCAGAAAAGGAAGTGATCTGCCATTGCGCTGAAGCTTGCCTGATCCCGTCACCGTGAGTCGGCTTGCTGCTGCAAACGGCTCTCGAATTTTGCCGGGAAAAAAGCTGCCAGACTGTGATGCTTTAAACGAACAGAGAGCTTCAATCATATAAATCAAGTGGGAGAATCGTTTAGATAGCAAGAAAAAGGCAATAACCAGCTGGAGGAATCGAAGTATTAAAAATGGCTGGAAAGCGGTATCGATGAATCAGGTTGATTGCTGTTGCAGTCGGTACAATCAACATTCCTGGATGCAGATTCCGTGTAAACAGGGCGGATAGTCAATTTTTGAACCGTTGGGGGAAGGATTTACTTATAATATAACGAATTAAATAATGAATGAATACTCAATCATTATGAGCAAGGAGTGATGGTCAGTGATTAATGAGCTTTTCGAACAATTGACAGCAAAAATGAATGCGGAGCCGGCTTATTTGGAAAATCTTCATGTTGCTTATGAATTTCAGCTTGAAGGAGCGGAGGCAGGGACATACCAGCTGATGATTTCGGAAAACAAAGCCGTTTATTCCCGTGAAACGGCGCAAGCGCCGAAAGTGATGCTGAAAATGAACAGTGATGACTTTGTCAAGCTGGCGGCAGGCAAATGGAATCCAACGGTCGCTTATATGAATGGAAAGCTGAAAATCCGCGGAGATTTGTCTCAGGCATTAAAGCTGCAAACATTGTTGAAAAAAATCCAATGATGTGAATGAAGCGGAGGAACAAAAGTATAAGTGACAGCGGTTACAAAAAAAGAAATCAAGGGTGTCTCAAAGAAAAAAACTTTCGAAACACCCTCGATTTTATTTTCAATGGCTGGAATAGTATGTTCGCTAATGCAGGCCGCAATACGCTGCAGCCAGTTGTACTTCGTTAACCGGTGAGCATGTTTGCCTGCGCTAAATTCACTTTGTTTTTAACAATTCTTTCTGACGTTTTTCGTCTACTTTCTTTTCTATCTTTTCCAGAGCTTTGTCATCCTGCATTAGCTGTGCCTTATTTTCATTGACTAGTTCTTCGAAGCTTTTATTTAAGCGTTTTCTCATCTCTACTCATCCTTTTTGTTTCTTAATTTTCTTATAATTCAATTATATTACTTTTTACTATCGATAGCTGTGAAAACTGTTACAAATTTTCGAATTTTACTGTGGAATGTTTTCCAACAGGAGTCATATAGTTAATACGAACAGTCAGTAAATTGGTTCCCAACCGCAGATGTAGTGGGGAGGTGCAGCGGTGAGCAGAGGGAAAAACGCAAAAGCAAAGCAAAGTACCTGGCAAGGCAATCAGCAACATGATGCAGAGCCTGAAAGCTTGCAGATTATCCGTGATTTTGTCAGCAGGGAAAGTACAGATGAACTGCTGTTTGATTACTTAAAGGTGCTCGCCATAAAGGAAGATAAGAATGGGGAGGCTGCGGCATTGCTTGACCGGATGATTCAGGAAAAGCGGGGGCAATTTAGAACATTGAAATCGCTCTATGCTCAGCTCACCGGAAGACCACCTGAGGTCGATGCCCCGTTTTTTAAAACTCCAAAAAGCCTTGAGCAAGGGATTGCTGATATTTTTATCAGGGAGTCGGAAAATATCCGTAAATTTGTCCGTCTCTGGACACAAATTCCTCCTGTTTTCGCACCATACATTTACCCGATGATTATTCAAGAACAGACACATTTAACGATCCTGAATTATTTACTCCTGAAATTGCAGCAAAAATAGAAAGGCTCATTTATTTTCAAAAAAAAGTCCATCATCAACAAAGTTTGCGAAAGCAGCCAAAAGAAAAAAACATTCTTTTTGGACAAACACGAAAAGCAATCAAGTTGCGAAAAACAGCAATAGAAAAAAGAACTATTCACAGTATCCACAGACTTATACACAGGGAATCCCCTGTTACAGACGTAATCCACCGTCTTCGTCCACATAATCCACAAAAAACGCAAAGTTACCCACAGGTTTTTATCCACAAACTAAGAATGGATTATCAAACAAAATCCAAGAAATATCCACATAATTAACAGGGGTGTGGATATTTTTGTTGGGAATAAACGAAGTTCATGACTTTTCTACGAAAATCAGCTAAAATGAAGAAAAACCATGTGAATGATCATTCATTTTGACTTGCAGGAACGAATTGATCTGTTCATGTTCCATTCTTCCTTGTCCTGACAGCTGTTGAAAAAGAATACTCACTTTTGGTAAAGAATAAGAAAAGCTTTTGGCAGTGGAAATTCTCTGGATTTTTTCCATACAATATAGTCACTTTACGGAATAAAGGAGTTGCATCGCATGCAAGCATTAACAAAGGATATTTCACGGCTTACTATACCTACGCCGTTTCTTGTTGGTCCGGTAAACTGTTATCTGATTAGAGGGGAAGCACTGGTTCTTGTTGATACCGGTCCAAAAACGACGGAAGCACGGGAAGCGTTGAGACGGCAGCTGGCGGAAAACAAAGTGTCTGCGGAGGATATTGATCTTGTGATCCTCACCCACCATCATCCTGATCATATCGGATTGTTAGAGGAATTTCCCCCGAAAACGAAAGTCCATGCTCATCCGAAGGTGCGGCCGTGGCTAAAAGCGGAGGATCTGTTTTTCAAACAAGCCCGGTTATTTTATCACGATTTATACATGACGCACGGTGTTCCTGTTTCGCTGATTGCGCTGATTGAAAAACAAAATGCAAACTATTTGCGCTTTGCATCGGCGGGCAATGTGGATGTGGAGTTGACGGAAAGGTCTGTTATCGACGGGCTGGAAGGATGGTCGGTGCTTGAAACCCCCGGGCATGCGCAAAGCCATATATCTTTATACAGAGAAGCGGATGGCGTCATGCTTGCCGGAGATCATTTAATTGAACATATATCGTCCAATGCGATAATTGAGCCGCCTTATGACGGCGAATCAACGAGGCCGAAAACATTGCTGCAGTACCGCAATTCATTGAAAAAATGCCGGCATGTAAAGACGGCTTATTCAGGACACGGGAAGGAAGTGATTGCTCCGCGCAACCTGATTCAGGCGCGATTGGCAGAGCAGGAGAAGAAAGCGGCGCAGTTTAAAGCGTTGATGGGAGACCAACCCGTCACTTGCTATGACCTATGCGTGCGGAAATACGATCACGTTGTCCAGAAACAGCCGGCACTGACGATTTCGGAAACATTAGGCCATTTAGATTTGTTGGAAGAACAAGGGGAAGTGTGCATGACCTTGGAGGGAAACACTATTTATTATCAGAGGGTGTGAAAGGGGCTTTCCAAGTGTACAGTATACACGAGGAGAGGAATTGTCTACCATTCGCCCGCGTCGCCCGCGTTCGGCAGAAACAAGGTGGTTTGACAATTCATTTTATTGGTAAAATGATATTAGAAACATCATTGGTGAATCGGGAGGGATATTGTATGCAAACAGAAAAAAATTGGCTTAAGCGGGGCGTGGCTGTCGGTGTCATTGCCGGATCGATTTTCATTATTGCGAATAAAAAGACACGTGCAAAAATAACGTCCAGTGTCGGCGAATGCCGAGAGAAAACGAAGCAGTTCGTCAAAATCGTCAACGAAAACCGTGAACCGTTCATTAAACAGCTGAAAACGTCGGGGGATAAATTTTCTGCGGTCATTGATTCAGCTTCCGAAGATATCCGGACATTAGTAGATTCTTCCAGACATCTAAAGGAACATACTCAAGTGCTGGTGAAAACATTGGCGGATACAAAAAGTGAATTTCAATTGTTATCAAAAAAATTAACGACAGAAAATACAATGAACGAGGTGAAGGAAGAATCAACTTCTGATTTGCAATAAAAAAATTCCCCATTTCAGCGTTGCGGTCCTTGATATGACGGAACGGTCCGCGAATAAATTCCACGCCGCTTGTGGACAAGTTCAAAAAAGTGGACAAGCACGTTCAAACATTATGAAGCATTGCACAACCGTTACTAGTGTGAAACCTTTTTCCTTTGTAGAGAAATGCTTGCGGGAAAAGGGTTTTCTTTTTTTGTTTGTCGTTGTTCCATTTCGAGTAACGGCAGGCACATTTGTTAAAATCAAGCAGGCTCACATGCCGTTTGTATAAGAGGAAAAAGTTTTTTTGAAAACGAATAAGTCAAGACCGTATCTTATATGAATGAAATATAGGTTTAAAGAAAGCGCTAACATGTCTTTTTCATCTGGCTAGCGGTGCAAACTGTAGGCCAACGAAGAATCATGCTGAAATTTATAGAAAAAGGAGGTTTAATATCGACTGTAAAAGGTTACATAATTGTACATGCTATTTAAGGAGGAATTAATAGATGACCTTGTTGAACGATCTGCGCGAATTGAAGAACTTTCAGTGTCAAGAAGGAAAGTGCGTATTATCGCTGTATTTGAACACAGACCGTGCCGACCAGGATCAGCAAAAGGGAGAATGGAAAATCCGACTTAAGAATGGTTTGAAGCGATTGGAACAATATTTAACGGTTGCCGGAAAGGAAACAGAGCTGAAAAGCTATAAGAGGCTGAGAAAAAAAGTGGAGAAGGAAATTGTCGGAAATCAACCGCTGTTGCAAAAAAGTGTGATTATCTTCGCTTCTGATGTGCAAAATTTATGGTCCGTACATTATTTAAATATCCCGGTGGAAACAAGCTTTCATTGGGAAAAAAATCCGGTTCTTGACCAGATAATTCGATTAAATGAAAAATATCCGAAAAGCGGCATCATCCTGCCGAATTTAGATGAAATTAAGATCTATGAGACGGATTTGGGGGAAATCGTTGACACGAAAGTATTCTGCTTCGATCCTGAAGCAGAGGATTGGCGGTTGAAACAAGGAGCTTCATCGTCTGAACGGACAGCTTCCAGCGCGATGCATGTGGATGATTATCAACGGAGATTTGCCGAAAACCTCCAGCGATTTTACCGGAAAGTAGCAGTCACAATTGAAAAAATGAAGGATGAAAATCAGTGGGAAGCCTTGTATTTAATCGGGGACGCCGAATGCACCCGTTCGCTCCAGTCGCTGTTGCGAATTAAAATTGACGGGGCAGTGTATAAAAACCTCAACAATTTCGATTCCTCGAAAGTACTGGAGCAGGTTTACCATTAAACATAAATGTTCACAACATTGTGCGGGACCTTTTCCCGCACAATGTTGTGTCTAAAAGTGATTGTTCAATAAGATCGCTGTTTAGCTTTTTGAACAATCACGATGCAATGAGTGGGGTTGTCGTAGTCGGCGCATCGAGCGGAACCATTGCCTTTTTGAACACGCTCTAAAAGTGATTGTTCAAAAAAATCGCTGTTCATCTTTTTACAGTCGCTCTAAAAGGCGCCTGAGCCGCCGCCACCGCCGCCGACTCCACCGCTGCCACCACCGCTATCGAATGAACTGCTGTCCCCGGACGGCTGAAGGTTTTCGTCTGCCTTGCGGAACGAGGAAGACATGCTTTGGGAAATGAGTGACGCTGAATAAAAACTGCTGGCAGGGTCGAAGACAAGCGGCTGGACAACAGTTTCTTGTTTGAGAGGCCTTTCCTTAAACGCCCGCAGTAAATCTTGATTATTAGAAGAGGACATATCATCCCCCATGGCTAAACAGTAAAGAAACGCCCGCATCTGCTCTTCCTTTGACAAGCTTGTGAACCCGTCCTTCGACAGGCTGGAAAAATTACTTCTGAAGGAATGCCACCGGTAAAACAACAGGCTCCCGCTGTATGATTTTTCCTGATAGAGGAGTCCGTAGATGAGATAAGCGAGAAACAATCCGACGGTGATGAAAAACATTCCAACGAGATCATGGATGAGAAAGCTGATGGCCAGCGGAAGCAACAGCACTCCAAGACCGATATGGAGGACTCGGTAACGGGTGACGTTTTTATAAAAATTCTTTTCGTTCACTTCCTGAGCAATAAGTCTCCTCCATTTTTCCAAAAAGCTTGTATACTTGCTGCTGTTCTTTTCATCTTCAGAGAAAAGGGTAAGATCGCTTAAGGTGAATTTTCCTTCATGTCCAACTGTCTCAAATAAAAATGTCATCAACTCTTCTTCATGAGCTTTAATATGATTCCAATGGACAGCTTGAAAGCTTTCTTCTCCAGTCTGGATCACATTTCCTTTACGTGTGAGGTCCAGCAGGGCAGCTGCCATTGTTTCCGGAAGCAACTGTCGATGATTGGTAAAAAATACGGTGGCCGGTAAGGTTAATGTTTCTTCCGGTACTATAGAAACATTGTTGTCTTCCGCGATGATTTTTTTCTTCCTGTTGGATTGTTTGAGAATATCTCTCAACACAAAGGCAATGAACAAAAAAATGGTTATCGGCAACACTACTTTTCCGATGCTTACAGCCCGCTGTTGATTTTCGCTGCGGTTGGCAACCAGTTGCGCATATTCGGCTTCTTCAGAGAGAATGGCTTCTTTTTTATTCGTATTTTCGGCAACGTCCGCGGCAGAAAAAAGCTCAGCCGGATAAAGGACACGGATATCACCGTTTTCTCCTTTTGGCACGGTTCCTAAATCGTAGCGGACGGCTCCGGACGGAAGGGAGCTTGCCTTTTCAAAAGCTTCGTCGCGTCCAAATGCCTGAACATCAGTTGTTTCTGCCGGCGGAAATACGGTAATGGTCATCGCATCATATGTCGATTCGTTCCGTTCGTCAAAAAATGGCCAGTAAAATTCTGCTATGTCGGCATAAACGGCGACGCCGTTTTCGATCACATAATTTAACTCAACAGTGATCTGCTCATCCTTACCGCTCCGATGAATTCTATGGGTGTATCCGTCCGTTTCCACGGGGAGCGTCTCGGAACGTTCGAATGCCTGAAAATTGACGATATTACTGCCTTGTTTTGGGACAAGCTCGCGAATAATCCCGTTAAAGTCTCCTTGAAAGCTGTATGTGTGCCATTCCCAAACCTGAACATTTCCATTTTCCTGCAGTTCTGCTTCAATAATTACTTGATCAATAGTATATTCGACGGCAAAGGCTTGCGACGGCAGGATAAACAGCAAAACAAGCATTGTCATCGTTGGAAGGATTTTTTTCAACCGCATGATCAGGTCTCCTTTCCTCTTTGTTTGTATCATAACCTATTTACATTGAACATTTTCGCAATGATATATTTGAGAATGTTCAAAAAGCGAGGGAAACAGCGCCTGAGAATTCCAACGCTAGCGTTGCTTATGTGCTGCTCATGTCCATTTTGTGTACGCTGCACTGCTGTGTCCTCCTTTTTGAACACACACTATTAGTAAATGTTTACGTATGGGGAGAAGAAAGGTTGCAAAAGTGCCAGGCACTCTGCGGCGCTTTAAAGTCCTACAGAGTGCCTGGCACTTTTATTTACAGACTCAAACAACGAGCCGGCGGCAAACATCAAGAGAAGCATACCGCTTATGGAATAATAAATTGCACCTTGATCGACGACACCGATGAGCCAGCCGCCAACCGTCGGCCCGATCATGCTGCCGACAGCAAAAAGTATTCCTGTCATCACCGTGCCGGTAGGTAGCAAACTTGCCGGAACTAAATCGGCAAGATACGCAATTCCGAGGGAAAACATCGAACCGAGCAGCATACCGGCGACGGCAAACACAGCCCACAACGCCCAAGGAAGATGCTCAATAAAGCTCATGGACAAAAATAATATAGAACCGAATAATGCCAAGCCTCTAATGACGCGGCTCCGTCCGATTTTGTCACTCAGCATTCCGAGGGGCAGCTGCGTGACCAGACTGCCGAAAACAAAGCTCGGCAGCAGAAACACCGTGACGAAATGAATATCCAGTCCCGCACGCATAGCGTACACCGGAAAATTTCCGTGCAAAGAGGCTTCCAAATAGCCGTAGCCAAACCCGGGAATCAAAGCAAACCACGCGAGCTTCAGCACCTGCTTGTATCTCGCCAATGTATTTAAAGGAGAGGCTGTCTCAAAATCACTCTCCGGCCATTCGTTCCGCAAAAACATCATAAACAACCAAGCGACAAGGCTGGTTCCAGCTGCAATGAGAAACGGAAGAAACTCATTCACCTCGATAAAGCGGGTCATCATCGGCCCGATGCCGAATCCCATGCCGAAGGATAAGCCGTAGAGGGCAAGCTGTCGTCCGCGCTTTTCCTTTGTGCTCGTTGTACTGATCCACACTTGGGTGGAGAAATGAATCAGGTTGTCGCCGATACCGACAACGATCCGGAGGACAAACCAAAACCAGAATGCTTGCCATACCGGAAACAAGAGAAGAGATAAAATGATCATTACTAAACCGACAATTATGACCGGCTTATAGCCGTACTTTCTGACAGGCCGTTCGATAAACGGTGAAATTAAAATAATACCGATATACAGGGCGGCGGCATTTAAGCCGTTTGCCGACGATGATACTCCTGCCGTTTCCAGCATCACCGCCAAAACCGGCAGCAGCATTCCTTGAGAGAAGCCGGCAATTAAAACCATGCCCACTAATACCCAGTAACGGTATACAGGATGATTGATTGGATGATTTACCGAAGTAGACACGTACATTTCCTCCTAAACTATAACTCACACACCAACCCTAATTTTATATGGTTTTCCAGCGAATACAAGCAAAATGTTGTGGAAAAGCTCAGAAAGGAAGGTACAATAATAGTAAAGTTGGAAAAGGAAGTGACCGCAGTGATATTTCAGATGAAAGAAAATGGTTTCGAAACAGAATTGGAGTACGGGAAATTAACGATTTCCGGAAATGAAGCGCATGGCTTTCGGCCGTATCAGCTGATGGTCAGCGCCGTAGCCGTATGCAGCGGTGGTGTTTTGAGGAAAATTTTAGAAAAACAACGGATGCCCATTCGTGACATGACTGTAGAGGCGAATGTCACAAGAAATCCGGAGCAGGCGAATAAGATTACCGACATTCATTTGCATTATACTATCACTGGTGATGAGTTAAATGAAGCGAAAGTTCACAAAGCAATGGAACTGGCGCAAAAACATTGTCCAATGGCGCAGACAATCATTGATTCTGTTACACTGACGGAAACAGTTACGTTGACAAAGTAGGGTGATTTTCAATAATATCCATAGCACTGACGCTTACGAAAACAGCTGTTCCAAAAGACCACATCCATTTTCCATTCCAGGGATAGCGTGGTGAACGGAGTCGAGCCGGAAGAGAAGCATCGGAAAGCTGAATTGTCCCGAAAGAGCGAGATTTCCATCTTCGTGATCAATCTGCCGATAAAACAACAGGTTCTGGTGTCGCTGTAATAAAATCTAACATAAAAATCTAAATTTTCAGATAAAATATCTCCACAAACCTGCCTGACTATGATACTATTTTCATTAACGGAATAATTAAAGAAAATGTCCGTAAAGGAGGCAGACAATGAGCAATCGGGAAGTGGAAGGAAAAAAGAGCAGCTTGTTTATGAAGATGCTTGATTTTGTAGAGCGAACAGGGAACAAGCTTCCTCATCCATTTATGATTTTTGTCTATTTAGCAGCAATTGTGATTTTATTGTCGTGGGTGATCAGTTTTTTTGACGTCGCTGTCGTCCATCCGGGGACAGGGGAAGAAGTAGCCATCCAAAATATGCTGTCGGTAGAAGGGCTGGACTACATGCTTTCCTCCATGCTCACGAATTTTACCGGCTTCCAGCCGTTAGGACTTGTCCTCGTGATGATGTTCGGTATCGGTCTGGCACAAAAAGTCGGACTTATTGAAACATTTATGAAGAAAACGATTTTACATGCGCCGAAGCGGCTTGTCACCTTTGTCATTGTCGGGACAGGAGTTATCGGCAACCTGGCTTCCGATGCTGCTTTTGTAATTATTCCACCGCTGGCAGCAATGGTGTTTTATGCATTGAAAAGGCATCCGTTGGCGGGGATGGCTGCAGGTTTTGCCGGTGTGGGCGCAGGTTTTACGGCGAATTTCATCATCGCCGGAACCGATGCGCTGCTGTCGGGAATATCTACAGAGGTTGTCCAGACGATCAATGCCGATTTAGCAGTAAGCCCAATCGACAACTGGTATTTCATGTCCGTGTCCGTACTCATGCTCATGCTCATCGGTACTTGGATCACGGAAAAAATTATTGAACCACGCCTCGGCACTTTTGATCCGCAGCATGCCGACAAAGAAGTTGTCGGGCAAAAGCTGGAGCAACCGTCGGCAGCGGAAATCAGCGGACTCAAGCGGGCAGGGGTGGGTGCAGTTATTTATATTATTTTCGTTGCTGTCACCGTTGTACCGGAAAATGGCATTTTGCGCGGTGTGGATGGCTCGATTGTGCCATCGCCATTTCTGACGAATATTATTCCACTGACGCTGTTTTTCTTTCTGATTGTCGCCGTTTGCTACGGGACTACTGTCGGAGTGATAAAAAAATCGAGCGATGTTCCCGAACTGATGGGGCAGGCGATGAAGGACATGTCCAGCTTCATTGTCCTCATTTTTGCCGCAGCACAATTCATCGCGTACTTCAACTGGTCTAACATCGGCATTTATATTGCCGTGACCGGTGCGGAATTGCTTCAGGATTTAAATTTTACCGGGCTCGGAGTGATCGTCGGCTTTATCCTCCTTGCAGCTGTGTTAAACTTGTTTATTTTCAGCGGCTCGGCGCAGTGGGCGTTGATGGCGCCGATTTTTATCCCGATGTTCGTACTTTTGGAGTACAACCCGGCTTTTGTCCAGCTGGCATACAGAATTGCCGATTCGTCAACAAATATCATTACACCGATGAACCCTTATGTACCGATGATCCTCGCTTTCATGAAGCGCTACGATCACCGGGCAGGGTTTGGAACGATGTTTTCCATCATGCTGCCGTACTCCCTTATTTTCCTGACAATCTGGATTATCATGTTCATTCTTTGGACGATATCGGGCTTGCCGATTGGTCCCGGGGTGACGGCTAATTTGTAAATTGCAGAACAAAATGGAGGAGATACCTGGGGAAAGCAGACAAATCTCGGTTTCCCCTCCGCCGTTTTGAAGGCTTGAGAAACAAGCTTGCAGTTGAAACAGGCGTGCTGTTTCAACGATCGAGAAAGACAGGGAAAAGGTGTGAGTGAAATGTCTACCATCAGCTTTAAAAACAAAGGCAGGTTAGTTTATGATAAGGTTGTGGAATTACGACGAAAATTTCATCAGTATCCGGAATTAAGTCATGAAGAAACAGAAACGTCCAGACGAATTCAGGAAGTGCTGAGAGGCGAGGGCATCTCCTTTCAGACCGGCTTTGCCGGCACGGGAGTATTAGGGATCATCCGTGGGAACAGACCTGGTAAGACGATTGCGTTAAGAGCGGATATGGACGCCTTACCGATTCAGGAACAAAATACGCACGAATTTGTGTCTGAAATACACAACAAAATGCACGCCTGCGGGCATGATGCCCATGTGGCGATGCTGCTGGGGGCGGGCATGTTGTTAAATAAGTATAAAGAGCAGTTTTCCGGGACGATCCTCCTTGTATTTCAGCCGGCGGAAGAGGACGCTCCGGTTGGCGGCGCCCAGCAAATGATCGCTGACGGAGTATTTGCGGATTACCGTCCGGATGCTGTTTTTGCCCAGCATGTGTGGCCCGATTTGCCGGTGGGAAAAATCGGGGTGTGTGCCGGACCGATGATGGGAAATTCAGACAGACTGACAATAACGATTAAAGGGGCTTCCGGTCATGCCAGTATGCCTCATCAAACAGTTGACGCGATTATCGTTGCCAATCAGGTCATCAGCTCATTGCAGACGATCATCAGCAGAAATGTTGATCCGTTTGCGGCAGCCGTATTGACCATTGGCAAAATCGCAGGCGGTACGCGGTACAACGTTATCGCTGAGTCCGTGACCATCGAAGGAACGGTGAGAACTTACAGTCAAAAGGTAAAGAAAGAGATGAAAAAGAAAATTCATGATCTAGTAAGAGGCATTGCCGGTTCAATGGGAGCAGCAGCGGAAGTAGCTTACGTGGACGGGTATCCGGCGACGGTAAATGACGAGCATTCGGCCGCGCTCGTAAAAGCAACGGCGGTCCAGCTTTTCGGGACAGAGGCGGCTCCTGATGTCAGCCCGAGTCTCGGTGGGGAAGACTTTGGCAGATTTTTGCTTCACTACCCCGGTGCTTATTATTGGTTAGGAACAGCGCTGTCATCCCGTCCGATTCAGAAACCGCTTCACGATCCACAGTTTGAAATTGACGAGAAAGCCCTTGAAATCGGAGTGGAAGTCATGGCGCAGCTTGGAGTAAATGCCCTGGCGGATCGCCAATAATCCGACTCCACACGTGTTCATATGCACCCGCGGGGCAAAAGACGATTGATACACTTACATGATAGGCTGGATATGGATCAGCCGTATTTTTGGTATGCCGGTGATAAAAAGTGGGAAAAGCTTACGCATCGAGTAAAACGATTGTCTACTTGAACACAGATGAGCCATCGTTTTTTTCCGTCTCTTTGGCGCATAAAAAAATACGGTGGTCTCCTGTACGCGAAATCACGAACAACAAATTGGAGGGATGATGGATGTCATCTCTTTTTCTGAAACTGGAAAAAGAAGTGGGAAAACTGGCACCAAAGCTGCGTCAATGGCGAAGAATATTTCACCAATATCCGGAGACAGGCTGGTGTGAATACATTACTACCTATACAATTTATCAGCAGCTGAAAACACTATCTTCCTTTACTCTTTATTTTGGAGAAGAAGTGACAGCGTCCTCGGCGAGGATGGGGCTGCCTGCGGAGGAAGAAGAGCGGCATTTTTTTCAGCGGGCGAAAGCGTTCGGGGTTCCGGGCGAGTTTTTAGCAAAAATAACAGGCGGTCGTACAGGGCTTGTTGCTGTAATTGATACAATGCGTCCAGGGAAGCATCTGACGCTCCGCTTCGATATTGATGCGCTGCCGATCTGTGAAAGCAGCCATCCTGACCACTTGCCGGTAAAACAGCGGTTTGCCTCAAAGCATCAAGGGACGATGCATGCCTGCGGACATGATGGACATACAGCGGTTGGTATTGGCGTTGCTTATCTTCTTGACAAATTCCGGGATGAATTGTCCGGGAAGGTCACGTTGATTTTTCAACCGGCAGAAGAAGGCAGCAGGGGGGCAAAGGCCATCGTGGAAAAAGGCTGGCTTGAAGGAGTGGACTTGTTTGCCTGCGGGCATATCGGGATTTCCTCACAGCCTGTCGGGACGATTGCCGCGGCAACGAACCGGATGCTGGCAACGACAAAAATGGATGTTGTATTTTCCGGAAAGGCGGCCCACGCCGGCATCAATCCTCATGAAGGGAAAAATGCTTTGCTTGCCGCCGCCGCCGCTGCGCTGCATTTGCACAGCATTCCAAGCCGCCCGGAAGGGATGACACGATTGAATGTCGGAACACTTACAGCAGGTCGGGGAAGAAATATCGTTCCCGGCAATGCGAAGCTGGAAATGGAAACCCGGGGAGAAACTGCTGCTTTAAATCAGTGTGTTGTGGATGATGCAATCCGCATGATCGAAGCCGCCGGGCAATTATATGATGTAAAAACCGGAATAACAGTCGTTGGCGAGGGGATCTCCTGCTGTTGTGATGAATCATGGGCGGCAGCGATCAGCAGCATTTGCCGCGGCAGCAAGTTTTGCCATGAAATTATCGATTGTCTGTCATTTGGCGGTTCAGAGGATGCCTCCTTGATGATGAAGCGGGTACAGGAGCAGGGAGGGAAGGCAACGTATATGGTGTTCGGATCACCGCTGTTGTTCAGCCACCACCATGAACGGTTCGATTTTTCCGAAGAGACGTTGACAGTTGCGACCGCTGTTTTTAGCCGGATTGCTTTCCGTGAATACGCCCCGAGGTGATGCCTCGATTTCCGGCGGCAAACCGGAGACGGATTGTCAGACTGTTTTTGGACAACTGCAAGTACCTTTGCTGATTTTGTTACATGGAAAGCGGCTTTTTCCAAAAACAGCAGGTAGTTAAAACAGTCTCTATTAGAGCGTGTTCAAAAGGGTAATGGTTCCGCACGATGCGCCCAATTCCGCCTAAGTGCTGCCCACGTCCTATGGGCAACGGCGGAATGTCGTCATCCTCCAATTCCGCATAAGTACCACTCACGTCCTGTGAGTAACAGCGGAATGTCGTCATCCTGACTCTGAGAAAACCACTCACAGTCGGCCTGAAAAGAATGCAACGGCTCCACTCATTGTCTCTTCCTCTGCTAGTAGAGCGCTGACGTCTGTCCAAGTGCCATCGCGTGCGATGACACGATGAGACAGTTCGCGGTGTCTCAGTGAAGAACGGCTCATTGCTTCGTATTTGTTAAAAAGATAAAAGCCGATCTTTTTGAACAAAACACTATTAGTAAAGACCGAAAATATATTTTGATCCAGGAGGGGAAACATGTTGAAAAAATGGTTGGAAACAGGTTTGAAGCGGTTAAATGTGACGAATTCAATGGATCGGCCGGAAGGGTTTACGCGGTTATCCTACAGCGAAGAGGAATGGAAGGCGAGAAGCGAATTTATCTTACTGGCGAAGGCAGCGGGGCTTGTGACTCGCGAAGATCAAGCTGGAAATGTCATTGCACGCTGGGAGGAAAAGCACCATTTGCCTGATTCACCGGCAGTGGCAGTCGGTTCTCACGTGGATACGGTTGTCAACGGCGGCGGCTATGACGGGGTTGCCGGTGTGTTGTGCGGCCTAGGGGCGGTGAGGAAATTAAAAAAAGAAGGATTCCGCCCCAAATACCCAATCGAGATTATTTCTTTTGCTTCAGAGGAATCCGCCCGTTTCGGAGTATCGACAATAGGCAGCAAGGCGATGGCCGGGCTGATTGATACGAAGAGCCTGGCGGAGGTGAAAGACCGGAATGGCGTCACTTTGAAGGAGGCAGTGGAATCGCAAGGGCTGGTTTTTGATCAGCTTGCTTTGGCCGAACGATCGGCGGGGGAACTGCTTTCCTTCGTCGAGCTTCATATTGAGCAAGGAACGAGAGTGGAACAGGCCGGGGCGGATTACGGCGCAGTCACGGCAATCGCTTGTCCGGTTCGCCTGCTTATCCATGTGATCGGAAAAGCGGGACACACTGGGACAACACCGATGGCGGAGCGGCAGGATGCCCTTGTTGCTGCTGCAGAGCTGGTCAGTTATATTTACCAGCAGGCGGTGGAGCAGAACCGGAAAAGCAGCATGCCTCTAGTTGCCACAGCGAGTACGATAGAAATGGAGCCGAACGTCATGAATGTCATCCCGGGCACCGTTCGGCTCGGCGTGGATATCCGCAGTGTCTCCGATTCGTTAAAAGCCGGTATGCACCGCGCCGTTTTGCAGCAATGTAAACAGCTGGAACGAAAGTATCGTGTTACAATAAACGTAGATGTCCTTGTTAATAATCCGTCAATCCATTTAGATGAGGGAGTACATGAAGAGCTGGTGAAAGCCGGTGATGAAGCCGGACTGAAAAGCTTTACGCTTGCAAGCGGTGCAGGCCACGATGTGATGAATATGGCCGCGAAGTGGCCGGCGGGATTGGTGTTTATCCGTTGTAAGGACGGTTTGAGCCACCATCCGCAGGAGTATACCTCACTCGAAGATTTGGAAATCGGAGCAACGCTGTTGGCATCGTACCTTTGTAAAAAAGCAGGTGACGACGAAAGTGAAGATTCGACTGGGGATCATCGGACCGGCTGATTCCGTGAAGAAAATCCAGGAGGTAGCCAAGAATTTTGCCGAATTTGCCTTATATCCTTTTGCCTATGAAAAAACGGAAGACACAGCAGCAATTATTAAACAGCATAAAGAGACGGTGGATCAATGGTTTTTTTCCGGGCAGGCACCGTACGCCTATGCCATACAAAACGAATTGATTGACGAAGCAGACGGTGTTTATCCCACACACCACGGCTCCAGCCTCCTGGGGAAATTATTGAAAGCCCAGTTTCAGCAAGCGGGAATTTTAAGGTCGGTAAGCCTTGACACCATCAGCGAGGAGGAAGTTCAGTGGGTGAAAAAAACGTATGGTCTGGAAAGACTGCAGTTTCACACGTTTCCATATCCCGGATATGTGCCTGCGGAAAAAATGATTGCCTTTCATAATGAACAATATGCCTCAGGGAAAGTGGAGGCGGTGTTTACATGTATCCAAGCTGTTTACCGCCATTTGACGGCGGAAGGTATTCCGGCGTTTCGGATTACACCGACGAATGTGGATATACAGGATACGCTGCGATTTTTGAAGGAACGGGGGCTTGCTGTCTGGTACCGAAAATCCCAATTGGCGATCATCGGGATGGAGGTTTTTTACTCCCAAAAGGAAATGGAAGAGTATATGTTTTCTTATAAAATGAAGCAGCGGGAACTGGAATTAAAACGGCTGCTGCTTGATTATGCGGAAGAAATCCAGGGGTCGTTTGTGCAGGTAGGAGACGGGATGTTTTATATTTATTCCACAAGGGGCGAAGTGGAAGTGCACCGATGGCCGTTTGAACTGCTGGAGAAGGCGCAGCTGCAAACGAAGCTGCAGCTAAGATTTGTGATCGGCTTCGGAATGACAGCGCTGGCAGCGGAGCAGCACGTTCGGCTTGCGTTGCAATATGCAAGAAAACACGAGAAGCCGGTTATTATCCAGGTGGATGACAATAAGGATGTCACGGAGGTTTTCCGCGATGCGGCTGCTTATACTTACGGGCAGCGCCGCTTAAGCGAACAGTCGAACAAGCAGCTGTTGGATGTTCAAGTCAGCCCAGCGATAGTGTCGAAGCTGGAGTCATTAGTGAAGCATTACAATAAGCCGGAAGTTACTTCACAGGACGTCGCTCACTGGCTTTCCAGCACCGAGCGGAATGCCCGTAGAATTCTGACAGAATTACACCGCGTGAAGCTCGCGGAAATGATCGGTGAGGAGCAATCGGGCACACGCGGTCGTCCACGAAAGATCTACCGGTTAAAATTTTAGTCTGCATTCCAACAGGAGGACAGCACAACAGCGAACAGGTCGAGGCACGGCAGGCGTGCGCGGGCAGCCCATCATGCACAAAACGTATGTGAGCAGCGGAGAGACAACGTTATTGTTGAGATGTGCAGGCGCTGCTTCTCGTACTTTTTGAATTTCAAGTTATAGACGGACACCGCTCATTTTTTATCATGGGCGGATATTTTTTTTACTTCTAGCAAGACTAACAGTAGAACGAGAGATGATACCATGCCAAAGTGGTTTAAGGAGGCTGTTTGGCACATGAAAAAAGCAATCGTATCGTTGTTGCTGCTGTTTTGTTTAACCACGCTAGTTACTCCCGCTTTTGCAGAAAAAGATACGGCAAAGGAAGAAAAGCTTGTTCCCGATTCAGCGATGGATATTTCAAAGGATAACACGTATCCGAATCCGACGCAGGATCTGCCGCGGCTGCACCCGAGTGAATTGGCGCAGGAGCTGTTGGATTCCACAGACATTAATATTGAAAACCCTGAGCTGATCAAAATGTTTAACGAATCGGCGATTAAAGGTTCCAAGCTTGCCATCGGTATGAACGTTTCCATTTATTTAGGGCAGTGGCCGCTGGCATATGAATCGGATGAATCGAAAGTAAACTGGGACTTTGAAAAGGTGAATACAAATGTCGTCGATAATCGCGGCGGAAAGGAAGCGAAGCGGATCAGCTATCAGCAGGAGCAGCAAAAACGGATCAAAGGCGGGCTTACTGCAGAAATTCCAAACGGGGATATGGTGCAGAAAATGATGCTGCTCAAGGCGACGGAAAAACTGAATTTACCATTAAGCTTTTCCACAGTTTTGGGCTATAATACAAAAACGGACCGAGTGTATAATGTTCCGGTAAAAATGGTGGGATATTTAACAGCCTATGCTCCTGCTGTCAATGAAAAAGGGAAAGTAACCTATGGTGAAGTATATTTGCGGCTAAAAGGAGATGAGAAATGGCTGGAAGTAAAAAATGTCACCCAGCAAGGAATCGGCGCCTGGATTCCGGTTCAGGATTACGTGAATCTGAAGCTCCATACGACCTCCCAGCCGCGCTGACAGGAGGTTGAGAAAATCGTGTTGCCGGGGTTGGATTCAAGAAAAACAACCTTTTTTATACGGGAATCGATGAGCCAAGCTGCTGCATCTTTTCAAAAGCTCGATAGGAGTGGTTTTTTCCTATCGAGCGTGCAGCGAGCAAAGCCATTGCCCTTATTTTTTCAAATAGTTTTGGCTTTTGATACGGCCCCCTCCTACCTGTTTCTTGAGGACAGATTATCGGGCTTGGAGCTCCGTTTTGTCCTCATGAACCCTTTTTAAGGACAATTGAACTGACATCGTCCAGATTTTGTCCTCATTCCCCCCTTTTTAAGGACAAGTTGTGGTGCTTCCGACTCCGTTTTGTCCTCATTCCCGCGAAAATGGCCTTTTCATTTATCGGTCGGGTCAACCTCGTTGACGGATCGACTGGCAGGCTGGATGTTATGATGTGGAGAAAGTCAGAACATGCTTCCGTTTGCTGAAATCGACATTATCATAGTAAGCATTTTTAACTAATAAATTGGGTCCGAGGCATTTTACCGCCGGGCAATGGCAGTCAATGGCACGGGCCGACTCCGTGTTTTTCCAGCGGGCAAAGGCTTCTTGCAAGGTCGTGTTTTGCACATGTCCAAGAAAGCCGGCATCAGCAAAATCGGTAACGTTAATGGTGCCGTTGAAAATGTCTATATTCAGTCGCGAACGCCCGTCCGGATCATTGCGCACAGTTACATTTTTTGCTGAAGCGAGCCGCTTTAGCAGCATTTGATCAGCAGCATCATGACTGCACGGATAAAAGGGCAGTGTTCCAAACAGCATCCACACATTTTTTTTGCGGTGATCCAGCAGGCGATGGATACCGTCGCGAATATCGTCCAGTGTGGCGATGTTCAGGCCGCTGGCAAAATTGCTCGGATACATCGGGTGAATTTCATGACGAAAACAGCCCATATCGATAACCTGATCATGGATTTTTTCCAGATGCGGCAGCGTTCGCTTGTTTATCATTGTTTCCGCTGAAACCAATACACCGTTTGCCGCAAGCGCACGGCTGTTCTCCACCATTTGATAAAACAGTGCGCGCCGATGTTCCTCACTCGGTTTGCGATCCATGACAGCAAACCCGATTTCGGCAAAATCGTTGGCGCTGCCGTAATTATGGGAAATATGAAGAACGTCGAGGTAAGGAAGAATAAGCTCATATCGTTCCAGCGGCATTGTTAAATTGGAATTAATTTGTGTCCGGATTCCCCGCTCGCGAGCATATTGCAACAGCGGGACGACGTAATTTTTCACGGCTTTCAAGGACATCATCGGTTCTCCCCCCGTGATGCTTAACGCACGAAGCGCCGGCGCTTCCTCAAGCCTGCGGATGAGCAGCTCCAGCGGCAGCGGGTCGGGATCCTTTGTCTGCAGGGAATAACCGACAGCGCAATGCTCGCAGCGCATATTGCAAATATTTGTCGTTGTAAATTCAATGTTGGTAAGCCGTTGCTCACCGTATTCTTCTATATCCAAGTAAGCTTCCCACGGATCATACGCCGGGGAAATGTTTTGCATAACCATCATTCAACCCCTTTTTTGCTTACAGTGATTGTTCAAAAAGGAGGACATAACAGTGCCAAGAAGGTCGAGGCGCGGCAGTCACGAGCAGCGGAGCGTACAAGGAACGTACGTGAGCAGCGGAGCGACAACGCAACGATGAGATTCGCGGGCAATGTTTCCCGGACTTTTTGAACTTCTTTTTACAGTAATTGTTCATACATGTGTTTACATGATACACGATAATGAGGAAATTGAGAACGATGAACATCATCATTGCTGCATGTTTGGAAAAACTCAGCTGAGCTGACATGGTATTTAGACGTGTAGAAAAATGAAAACTGCACAATTGACACTTGCTGTATCTTTGATACAATGGGAAAGCGTATGGCCGCTCGGCTGTCCAACGACTGTTTCAAGAAAGGTTGGGCCTTTTTTCAATTGTTGTGGAAGCACAACCGGCATGCTGACCAGCGGAAACGAATTTTGATCGTGTTTGCGCAAAACATTGTTTTTAGGGAGGAGTCCCGCAACAAAAAACTGCATGATAGGCGGAGTACGGGCAGACCCAAGGGAAGTGAAACTGCCAATCGCTGGAGGGAATATCTTCTCAGCTTGAAATGATATGGATGATTTTACGTATTCAGATATAGCGGAAAGGAGCGCGTAATGATGAACGACTTGTATATGGGGAATGGCGGCAAGCTCGGTCTCCTTCATCAACGAATGGATAATGTTGTACAGTTGCTTGACTCGATTGATCCGGAGAAAGCAGGTGTGGAGGAAATTGACCAGATTATCGCCATGCTCGATGAGTTGGAAGCGAAATGCAAGCAATATCGCCGAGAGATGGAGAATAAATAATGAATCATAAAAAAGTTTTTTGTATTGGCTGTGAGGATAACTGAAGACAGCGGAGAAGAAGGCGATAAACGCCTGTTTGCTACGGCTCAGAGAGAGGAATGTCCATATGCATATCATTCTGCATGACATAATCCGTTCCCTTGAGCAGTAAGGATAAAAGAAAGATTAGGATACCTTGACGTATTTTCCACGAGCAGGTAAAAGCGCTGGAACGATTTTTTTACAGGGGTGAAAATGTGGAAGTATATTTCATCAGACATGGGCAGTCAGAGGCAAACCTGAAAGGAATCATTCAAGGACATGCAGATTTTCCGTTATCCAGCCTTGGGAAAAAACAGGCGGTAATGGTTGCTGATTATTTAAGCTCAGTGCATATTGACGCTTTATACAGCAGCGATTTATCACGGGCTTACGATACTGCGCTTGCCATTGCTGACGGCCGAACAGTGAAAGTAAGTCCGTGGGAGATGGTACGGGAAGTTGCACTCGGGCCATTTGAAGGAATCAGCCGTGAGCAGCTCATTGCCCAATACCCGCAATTTAAGACAGAATCACTGCTCACCTCAGGGATGCCAGGAACAGAGCCGTTTGAATCGATCACGGCCCGCTGCCGGACCACCATCGATTTTTTGCTGAAGCACCATCACAGCGATCGGGTTGCTGTTGTATCCCATGGCGGGTTCATCAGTATTCTTTTGATGTATCTGATGCTGAAAGATCAGTGGTTCAAGGCGGAGCGTCCGTTTATCATCGGCAATACAGGAATGACGCTGGTGGAGATCGATGCGACCGGAAAATCAAAGGTTCATTACGTTAATAAGCAGACACATTTGGAACACAGAGGCGGACTGCTATCGTCCGCTGTACGCTATTGAACAATCCATCTTTCATTGAGGCTGAGGCTGTTTAAAAAAGGAAGCTCCTTTTTTAAGCAGCTTCTTATTTTCTAAATTTACTGCCAATTGAAAGTGGTTTCGTAGTATAATAAATAGAGGAAAAATGGAAGGAGATGTTGGCAAAAATGAATGATTTTCGACAAAGCATGTACGATTTAATTGTGGAGACATCTACGAATTTACCATATGACGTTCGCCGGGCGATCCGTGAAGCAAAAGAAAGAGAAAACGCCGGTACCCGGGCGGCACTTTCTTTAGCAACGATTACACAGAATATTGAGATGGCAGATGACAACGTTTTACCGATTTGTCAGGATACAGGAATGCTCACCTTTGAAATAAACGTTCCTGTAGGGACAAATCAGCTTGTGATGGAGAAGGACATTTGTGAGGCGATCCGGCAGGCAACAAAAGACGGCAAGCTTCGTCCGAATTCCGTAGATTCCTTGACAGGTGAAAACAGCGGCGATAATATCGGCCCGGGAACGCCAATCATCCATTTCCATCAATGGGAAAAGGACGAGATCGATGCGCGGTTGATTATTAAAGGCGGCGGTTGTGAAAACAAGAACATCCAGTACAGTCTGCCAATGGAGATCGAGGGGTTGGGCCGCGCCGGCCGCGATTTGGACGGAATTCGAAAATGTATTCTGCACGCTGTTTACCAGGCGCAGGGACAAGGATGCAGCGCGGGGTTCATTGGTATCGGCATCGGCGGGGACCGGATTTCCGGCTATGAGCTGGCGAAAAAGCAGCTCCTTCGAGATGTGAGTGATGTTAATGAGAACGAACAGCTGCGGGAACTGGAAGAATATATCCTGGATAAAGCGAATACGCTTGGCATCGGCACGATGGGCTTCGGCGGGGAAGCTACTCTACTTGGCTGTAAGGTCGGTGCCGTCAATCGGCTTCCGGCAAGCTTTTTCGTGTCGGTTGCATATAATTGCTGGGCGTTCCGCCGTCTCGGAGTCATTATTCAGCCGGAGACAGGAGCAATCCAGCGTTGGCTGTACCAGGATGGAGAAAAGGTCAGCTTTAAGAAGGAGAACGTTCAGGAAGGTGCAGGTGCGCCCGCTGATCGTAAACAAGAGGGATCACGGGAGGTTGTTTTACAGGCACCAATTACCGAAGAGCAAATCCGCGCATTAAAAGTCGGCGACGTTGTTGTTATAAACGGCGATCTCCATACCGGACGGGATGCCATTCATCATCATTTAATGGAGCATGAGGCACCGATAGATTTGAACGGCCAGATCATTTATCACTGCGGCCCGGTAATGCTGAAAGACAGGGACGGAGAATGGCATGTCAAGGCGGCCGGTCCAACAACGAGCATCAGGGAAGAGCCTTATCAAGGAGACATTATGAAAAAGTTCGGTATTCGCGCGGTGATCGGTAAAGGCGGTATGGGTCCGAAAACATTGAAGGCCCTTCAGGAGCACGGGGGCGTTTATTTAAACGCCATTGGCGGCGCTGCTCAATATTATGCCGACTGTATTAAGAAAGTCACGGGAGTCGACCTGATGGAATTCGGTATTCCCGAGGCAATGTGGCATTTAAAGGTGGAGGGATTCCGGGCGATTGTCACGATGGACTCCCACGGCAACAGCCTTCACCAGGATGTGGATAAATCATCGTTTGAGCGGCTGCAGCAGCATAAAGAAAAAGTGTTTGTTTAAAAAATCAAAAGTGCCAGGCACTCTGTGACACTTTACAGTATCGCAGAGTGCCTGGCACTTCATTAGTACCATTTTTTAGAAAATCTATTGACAACTTCCTGAATTACCTATATTATAGTGTACAATTAAACAGCAATTCATGAATTTCTTATCGAGAGAGGCGGAGGGACTGGCCCGATGATACCTCAGCAACAGGCAATATGTACTGTGCTAATTCCAACAAGCAGCAAGCTTGAGAGATAAGAAGAGACTGGACATTAGTGATGCCTCTTCTTATTTTTCTTAAGAAGAGGTTTTGTTATGTTAATATAATAGGTTGGTCGCAAAGAAAGCTTCTTTTTCAGGGAAATCGAACAGATGATCCAACTGCCGCATCGCGTTTAAAACGAAGTCTTCACACATCAGGTTCTTACTTTCGTGCGGCTACGAACAATACGGAAGTTTTATGTACTGTGTATGGTCTAAGACAGTCATTTTTTCATTGGACAGTGAATATAATAGTTAGGATTTGCAATCCGGAGAAGTGGGGGGAGAGGCAACGAACAGGCAACTTCATGATTGATCAAAAATGTTAGGATCGGCTAGGGCTGTGACGAGTTTAGCAGCGCCATTACAAGGGTTGTTCAAAAAGGGCGCTTTTAGACATGATTGATTGCAGAGTTAAAACATATTAAACAGATAGATTTACTAATATTTATGATGGTTATGTTGGTGACGCGGGTAGCTGACAGTGCAGAATACCGGCATACGGACGATTCAATAGTAGCATTTGTAACAGTCTCTAACGGCCGAATGTATTTCAAAACAATTGACAAAGAAAACAACTGGAGGGATTCATTAATGTCGAAAATGTTTCAAAAGGCGATAACCATGAAGAAAAATGCATTGATTAACGGGCTGATTGGCATGGGAATTTATAAAAAAGGAGATCAGCAATTATATGAACTGACATTAACAGAATTAGAGAAAGAATACGAAGTAGTAAAAGAGCAATTAGCAAAGAAAAACGTGGAGCATAAATGATAGGTGCCAGGCACTCTGCGCTGCTGTGAAGCGCAGCAGAGTGCCTGGCACCATTTTTATTTAGTGGATAAAATATGTTACTCAGCCGCATACTAACAAAAAAACAACACCAATTTTTAAGTGTGCGCTCAAATGGGAGAATAATGACAGTGTCGAGTTGAGCGTAGCGAGCTCGGCGCGTACACGAACATCGGGGAGCATAGAACGTAGATCGACCCTACATACATGATGGTTGCAGTACAGCAGCGACAATCGCAAGGTCGCCATTGATTGGCAATGTTTCTGAACTTTGAAGAGTAGTCTATTTAAAATATGCGGGGAGTATAACAGCCAATGACTTCATCTAACGAAGCAGCGAACAGACTTGAGTGGTTCCAAGAGCAATTTAAAAGTTCGGAAGATATCGTTTATCACCAATTTACTTTACCGTCCGATATTTCGTGTGCGCTTATTTACATAAAAGGAATGGTCAATCTGGAGCTGATCCACAACCATTTGCTGGCTCCCCTCATCAACAATAAAGATATGGAAACAACGTTGGATGAGCTATTGCAAAAAATTGCTTATCAAAAAAAGATATCAGTATCCGGTTATTCCGTGACAAGGGATCTCAATAAGGCAAAGCTTGAATTACTCGACGGAAATACGATTTTGCTTATGGATAACGAAGAAAAGATGGCAGTGTTCCCGCTGATTGATTATGAAGTCCGCGCCATTTCAGAGTCCACCAATGAAAGCGTCATCCGTGGACCGAGGGAATCGTTTGTGGAGGATATGCAGATCAATATCACGATGATTCGCCGAAAAATTAAATCGGAGAAGCTTGCCATCGAGTCGTTCCGGTTTGGCGAATTAACACAGACGAAAACATCCATTCTGTACATTGATGGAATCTGCGAAAAAAAGCTCATCGATGAAATAAAATCCAGACTGCAGCGGGTGGAAATCGACGGAATATTTGATCCCGGATATCTTGAAGACTTTTTGGAAGATAGCCCTTTCTCCATTTTTCCACAGCTAGAATCTACAGAAAAACCGGATGTTGTCTCAGCCTGTTTACTGGACGGACGAGCGGTGATCATGACCGACGGCTCTCCGAATTGTATTATTGCACCGGTGACTTTTTTCATGTTAATGCAATCGGCGGAAGATTACTATCACCGTCATTTTATCGGGACATGGGTGAGATGGATACGACTATTTTCTTTGGCAACTGCGCTGTTGCTGCCTTCATTATATATTGCAGTAACAACGTTTCATCCGGAAATGGTTCCGACGAATTTAATTTTGACCATTTCCGCAGCGCGGGATATCGTTCCATTTCCGGGAATACTGGAGGCGATGATGCTGGAGCTGACCTTTGAAGTGCTGCGGGAAGCAAGCGTGCGAATCCCGAAGCTCATCGGACAAACAGTCTCCATTCTTGGAGCGCTTGTCATCGGCACGGCCGCGGTACAGGCCGGGATTGTTTCTGCACCAATGGTTATCGTCGTCTCGTTGACAGGGATAACGTCCTATGTGATCCCACACAATAATCTGGTCAACGCCATTCGGCTGTTGCGCTTTCCGACGCTGATTATGGCAGGTGTTCTGGGGTTGTTTGGCATTATGATGGTCATACTGCTGATATTAATACACCTCTGCTCCTTACGATCCTTCGGGACACCTTATTTGACACCGGTTGCGCCATTCAAATTCTCAGACTGGAAAGATACTTATATACGCGTCCCCTTTTGGCTGATGAGTAAACGGTCTCACTTGCCGACAACGAAAAATCAAACGCGAAGCAAAAAACTGCTTCGTCCGAAATTACCGACAGAGGGTGAACAAGATTAAGATGATGAAATTACTTCGCTCTATTGCCATTTTCATTGCATTGACCATGCTGTTATCCGGCTGCTGGTCGCTGACGGAAATTAATGACAATGCGCTTGTAACCATCGTTTTTCTCGACAAAGGCAAGGACGGCAACATTGAACTGTCGTTGGGCTTCCCACTGACCAGTAGAATGATTCCGGGGGATGTTGGAACCGCCGGTAAAGAGGGCAATATTTACACGATTGTCACAAAGGAGGACGAAAATGTAGCGGCGGCATACAGAAAGATTCAGGTGGACTTGACGAGAAGAATTACTTGGGGACATACAAGACTGGTGATTTTCGGCTATGAATTTGCCAAGGAGGGCATAGCCGATACAGTGGATTTTTTTGTGCGTCAGCCGGAATTTCACCTGTCCACACACATCATGGTTGCTCCGGGAAAAGCAAGGGATATTGCCAATTTAACCCCGGCTTTTGAACGTTTTCCTTCAGAGGTGCTTCAAGAATTTGTGAATCTTGAAGTGGCGCTTCCAGTAAGAGTACTTGACTACAAAAAGGCGTATGAATACGGCGCAAATATGATCGTTCCTTTACTGACCATTGGGGAAGAGCCGATGCTGAGTGAAGAAAATCAAGTCAGCACCTGGGTAGGAAGCGGGGGAGGGGCGATATTTCATCAAGGAAAGCTTGTCGGCGAGCTATCGCTTAAAGATATGAGAGGGGCGATGTGGTTTCAGCGGATATCAAGAGAAGCTGTCATTACCGCCCCTTCTCCCACAGATAATAAAGATGTCAGCATTATCGTGCTGGAATCGAAAATAAAAAAACGGCCGGTCATTGAAAACGGGGATGCGATTCATTTTAAGTTAAAAATAGAGGCGGAAGATGATCTTATTTCATCGAGTTCCAACATCGACTTCACTAATCCGGCCAAATTACACGAACTGGAACAAATCTTTTCTGAACAATTAAATACAAGGATACAGGAGGCATTTAAAAAGACGCAGGAGGTGGGGGCTGATGTTTTTCAAATTGCACAATACTTGGAATGGTATTATCCAAAGGAATGGGAAAGGCTGAAGCATAACTGGCCGGAACATTATAAAGATGTTGTTCTTGACTTGCAAGTGACAATGAAAATCAAGCGTCCGGGGGCTGTCATCAACCCTCCTTGGGTGAAAACAGGAGAAGAAAAGCTGATAGATTAAGGAGAGTTAAACGAATGCAGGTGATTAAATGATACTTCTTTATTTTTTATTGTGCATCAGTCTCTTTTTGTACGAATGGAACGATTTACACAAAAAAAACAGCAAGAAAATGACCTATGTCAAAGTATTCGGACTGCTCACTGTAACTGCTTTATATACCGGTTGGGTTTTGTTTGTCGACATTAGCTTTGTTCCGACGCCGAATCAGATACTGAACACCTTGTTTCAACCTGTTCAACAATTCTTAACGTTAAGATGGTGATGAGCATGAGACAGTTGGAGCAAATATCACAAACGCAATTAATGATGACCACATTTATGTATGGCTTTGGGAGTCACGGCTTTATTGTGACGCCTCTTGTAAAAATCGGAAATTACTCTTCGTGGTTTATCATGATCATCGCCAATCTGTTGGCGATGCTTTTCATATGGGCAGGGGCTTCGGTCACAAGGAAGCTTCCAAGTCAGAATTTATTGGAGGATGGAAAACTTATTGTTGGAAAATGGGTACATTACGGTGTTTTGCTATATATGCTGTATTTCTTTTTTCATCTGGGGGCGTTTATTTTAAGGCATTTCGTTGATTTTTTGATTCAGACGTATTTTCCGACAACGCCGGAAGAAGTATTGTTGTTTTTCTTCATTTTCGTTGTCGTAGTGGCTGTTCGATACGGCTTCGAATCCATCGCCAGGTTTGCTCAGCTGATTTTTTTTCTTGGCGTGGTGATGTCGCTGACAATACCGGTTTTTCTTTTCAAAGACATTGATTTTGATATGGCGATAGCGTTTATTAACCGTTTTGAACCATTGATCATTTGGGAAGGAGTCATGTATGTCATTCCGTGGTACGCGGATGCCATTGTTTTTGTGTTAATCATGCAGATGATTTCCGAAAAAGCAAAAACGACGAAAAGTATTTTTATCGGTTCTGCATTCACAACGCTCATTTTTTTTCCGTTTATTATCACTCAAGTTCTGATGTTCGGACCGCACTTTACTGCTGATATGACAATTGCAGGAGTAGAGCTTCTCCGGCAGATCAGTTTTGCCAACTTTATTGAAAATATTGATCCGGTCTATATTTCTTTATGGCTGACTGCGATTTTTGTAAAAATCAGTGTCTGCTTGTTAGTATCCAGTACGCTGGCTGCAAAGCTGCTGCAAGTAAAAGATTATCGCCGCCTGCTAAATGCACTCGGACTATGTTTTTTTGGCTTTAGCATACATATGAGCGAGAATTATTCAGAGACGTTTGAATTTCTTCTTGAAGGCTGGGTAGGGTTTGCCTGGACGGTCATCCTGTTGCCTGTGTTGTATTGGCTTGTCGCCAAAATACGGCGAATTGGAGGAGAGAAGGCGAAAAAAAGCACAGGTGTGTAGGTTATCGGAAAAGAAATCCACATGCTTCGTCACTGGATAAAGAAGGGATAGGGGGGATAAAAGTGTATTAGGGAACAAACTTAAAACGAAAATCATCTTCCTATTTCTGGGGGAATTTTCATCCTTCTTGGCACTGTTACGTCCTAATTTGAACATACATGACTAATATTCAGCTGCTTCCTCTTTTTACTTATTACCATGTGACATCTTTGCTGGCTGTGGCTAAACGCCGCTGTCCTAAAAATGTCGGAGCTTCTGCTTTTCCACTGTTTTACAAACATCTATATTAAGACGGTGATGATCGTGAGAAACCAGGAGAAAATTTCGCAAACCCAATTAATGATGACCACGTTTATGTACAGTTTTGGAAGTCACGGCTTTATCGAAACACCGATTATCTCGATTGGGAATTATTCCTCGTGGATTATTATGATCATTGCCAATCTGCTTGCGATGCTTCTCGTCTTGGCCGCAGTCACTGTAACGTTGAAATTTCCACACCGTTCTTTTTTAGATGGCGGAGGAATGGTAGTCGGAAAGTGGCTTCATGTTTGTACGCTTTTATATATGCTGTTTTTCTTTTTTCATTTAGGAGCACAAATCTTAAGGCAGTTTATCGATTATATGACACAAACGTATTTTCCAAAAACACCGGACGAAGCACTGCTTTTCTTATTCACTTTTGTTGTCATCGTTGCTGTCCGTTACGGGGTTGAATCAATTGTACGCTTTGCCCAAATGCTGTTTTTCCTTGTCATGATCGCAGGATTTACGATACCGATTTTTCTCTTAAAGGATATTGACTCTGATATGGCGATTGCATTTGTTAATCGATTTGAGCTGCCGGTTATTTGGGAAGGAGTTATTTATATCATTCCCTGGTATGCGGATACGGTTATTTTTATTTTTGTGATGCATTTGCTTTCCGATCAGCCGAAAACAACGAAAAGTATTGTTACCGGTACTGCCTTGATGACGCTTATGTATGTCCCGACGCTGATGATGACTATTTTCATGTTCGGACCACATTTTGCGGCTGACTTAACCGGTTCCGGTTCTGAACTGATCAGGCAAATTAACTATGTAAACTTTATTGAAAACATTGATCTTGTTTATATTTCTGTGTGGATGACTGGAATTTTTGTGAAGATCAGTATCTGCCTGTTCGTTTCATGTATTATCGTGGCAAAGCTGTTGCGGGTTGCGGATTATCGCCGGCACGTCAATGCACTCGGATTATGTTTGATTGGCCTGAGTATTCATATGAGTGAAAACTTTGCTGAAATGAATGAATTTTTCATGCGAAGCTGGGCAGGGTTTGCCTGGACCGTCATCCTGTTGCCTGTGTTGTATTGGCTTATCGCCAAAATACGACGAAGCGGAGAACAAAAGACAGAAAAAAGGGAAAGTTTGTAGGGGCTGCGGAAAGGAATCCGCCGTTTTGTCCCCGGTAAGGTAGGCGATAGGGAGGAAAAAGAAAGTCGTCATGTAAAGTGTTTGTTGTCGAAGTTAAAGTTACCAACAAAAATTGATTGACAGACAACAGATCTTCCCCCCCTGAAGTGAAACGAATGATGGTTGAGCGCTGGTCGGTTTAAAAGTGACGAGTGTGGTGGAATTAATCCTTAAATGTTTTAAGGGTTATAGCCCCTCACCTCAACGCGTAGCGTAGGTGGCAACTTTTAATCATGTGGAGTCGAGACTCCATCTGATTTCTCGATGTTTCAGCTTGCTGAAACGAGTTCGCCATTTCACAAAACCGATGTTTTATACGAGACTGCATGCGGAGGGGGGAATGCCGGACGGATAGCTTTTTTCAGTCAAACAATCCTTCCCGCTGCGGTATTCCTTCCAGCTCTTCATCCAGTTCAGCCTTGGAAACGGTATAAAGTAAAGTCGATCCGATCACAAAAAGAATGGCGCCAATTACAAATAAACCTGTTGCTGTATATGTTCGCTTACGTTTTTCCAGGTCAGAAAGGTGTTTACTGGCCATAGAAATCCTCCTCGTCATTTCACTATATTATCCTATGCAGAAAAGGGACAGATGTTTGTGTTTTCAGAAATATTTTTTGCAATTAAGGAAATGTGATTAATCCTTAAATGTTTTAAGGGTTATAGACCCCCACTTCAACGCGTAGCGTAGGTGGGAACTTTTAATCAGGTGGAGTCGAGACTCCATCTGATTTCTCGATGTTTCAGCTTGCTGAAACGAGTTCGCCACAGGATTGCCTGAAGACTGAAACCATTGCGATAGTAAATCCGTCATAGTATAGGGGGAGGAGAGAATATATGAGTAAAATGGTGCTGATCTATGTTTTATTTATGAGTTCACTGCTGCTGTTCTTGACAGGATGTAATAAAGTCAAAGAAGTGATAGAGGAAAAAGCGATGGAAATCGCTTTAAGTGATATATCCGATCGTAAACACGGCCATACGGATTTTACTATATATGATGTGGAAAGAAAAAACATGAACGATCGGAACACGGACAATGTTTATGACTCGTGGGTTGTTATCATTCGCTCTATGGGAGAGGACGGGGAAGACTTTACTTTATATCAAATTAATGCCTTGAATGGGCGCATCATTGATATCACAAACTATGCCGAGTAAGATTTTCACTGTAAGAGGATGTTCAAAAAGGCAATGGTTCTGCTCGATGCGCTCAATTCCGCCTAAGAGCTGCTCACGTCCTGCGTCTGCGGTTACTCGACGCAAATTGACTCGTGAAGCACATTCAGGTTGCATTTGTGAGCAACGGCGGAATGTCACCATCCTCCAATTCCGCTTAAGTACCACTCACGTCCTGTGAGTAACAGCGGAATGTCGCCATCCTGGCTCTGAGAACCCCACTCATAGCCGGCTTTAAAAGAATGCATCGGCTCCACTCCATTGACACTTCCTCTTCTAGTATTGGGCAGAGGCTTATCCAAGTACCATCGCCCGCGATGGCACTATGAGACAACTCGCAGCTTCTCAGTGAAGGCCGGCTCGTTGCTTCGTGCTTGTTCAAAAAGATAAAAACCGATCTTTTTGAACAAACACTGTAAGATTATCTTTCGAAATTGTTGCTGCTTTGTTAAATCTAATGGATAATAGGATTAAACGAACCATAAATGAAAATAAATTCCAATTCATTCATCAACATACCATTGATTCCCGGATGATTGAACAAGTATAGAATGGGAGGGATTTCTTATGTCTAAAATATTTCAAGAGGCAATTATGCTAAAGAAAAATTACTTGATCAAAAAGCTGATTAAGCTCGGGGTGTATAAAAAAGGCGATCAGCACTTGTATGAATTGACATTGACCCAGTTGGAAGAGGAATATGCAGCGTTGACAAAAAACAAGGTTTAAGGAGCTTTCCCCGCAGACAATGTTCGCCGGCCGAAGCTCCTTTTTTCTTTGCTATTAAAAGAAAAAACAGGCGTAGTACTAAGCGGATGCTTGCTTTTATGATTCTGCAGCGAGATTGCCGCTTCCGGACATTGACATTGACGGGAAACATTACAGCAATCACCAGCGGAATATTACTGTTTTTTCCTGAGTGTGCTGACTTGTCGCTGCTAATGACAATCGGCGCGGCAGCCGTCTAGAATTGAAGAAGAAAGCAGCCTGGTACGAAAATCCTCAGCTAACATCGTTTTCGGAAGCTTCAACATTTTTTCCTCCATCTGAAATATCCGTCACTTCCCCATGTATGAATTCCGTGGAAAATAAAAAACTAAGACAATGAGACATATATCATGGAATGAAGGTGGATGTTACATGAAAAAATCATGGCTATTGCTTGCCGCTTTATTTGTCACATTGTTTGCCGTGAGTTCGTCGGTCATTGGCGCGGAAAGTAACGTGGAGTATCATTGGAGCTTTAAGCCGTCCAAAAATCACGAACCGGCGTCAACAGAACCCCTTTATGCCCAATTATTGCAAAAGTACAATGGAATATACAGAGGCGATATTACAAAGAAAGAAGTGTTCCTCACTTTTGACAACGGCTATGAAAATGGCTATACCGAAAAAATTCTTGATGCCTTGAAAGAAAAGCAGGTGCCGGCGACGTTTTTTGTTACTGGGCATTATTTACAATCTGCTCCTGAGCTGATTAAACGAATGGTGAATGAAGGACATAATGTAGGAAACCATTCGTTTCACCATCCAAGTTTGCCGGCGGTAGATGACGAACGGTTGAAACGGGAGTTGGTGAGTCTGGAGGAGCTGTACGAAGAAATTACTGGACGGAAGGATATGCGCTTTCTACGGCCGCCGCGGGGAACATTCAGCGAAAGGACGCTTGCCCGCTCCGCAGAGCTTGGTTACATTAATGTGTTTTGGTCGCTTGCTTATAAAGATTGGGAAACAGCAAATCAAAAAGGCTGGAAGCACGCATACAATGCTGTAATGAAGCGTATACATCCGGGAGCAATTGTCCTGCTTCATTCCGTTTCGAGCGACAATGCGGAAGCTCTTCCAAAAATCATTGATGATCTCCGCGCGGACGGCTATACGTTCAAAAGCCTCGATGAATTGTTGATTGAGAATGGGCTTTTGCCGCAAGGGTACGGAGAAGGATAGGATAAGTGTCGAAAAAGGGGTTATAACTTGTACGTTGTTTTAAAAAGAGGTGGTGTCTCAAAAGGTGTTTTTCCCTTTTGAGACGCCCGCGAAGCAATGAGCGAAGCCGCTGCATCTTTTCAAAATCCCGATAGGAGTGGTTTTTTCCTATCGAGCGCGCAGCGACGAGCACAGCTAAGATGCCTTTCCCATCGAGTTGTCTCGACGGATAGTCATCTTAGCTGTGCTTGCAGAGGAAGAGACAAGCACGGCGCCATTGCCTTTTTTTATCGTTTTGGCTTTTGACCCAGCCGCGTAGGCAGGATGATCGAAGCGACGCACTTAGTTTATGAGGACAAACTGTAGACGGAAGCTCTGTCGAATGTCCTCAAGAGCAGTTGCGGCCTACCTTTCCCCCATTTCTCCATCAAGAAATTTCTGTTTTTTTATGAAAAGCAGTAGTATGGAATCTTTACTATTCCCCTTACCCGTTTTTTCCGCTAGCCGGCGATGTTAGCCTAGTGGCAACGGGCAACGAGAAAAAGGCGGCACAGGCACCGCCGGCTGCCACCCCTTCTATTATAACAGCCGAAAAACAAATCAATTGGCAAAGCTCATTTCGCCAATGGCCGCCGCGATCGTTTCAAGGGTACTCACATCCGTCACATCAAAGGCAATCGCCTGCCGAGTGCGGACAACCATCATCCCGATCCTATCGCTGTCCGAGGACTTAATCGGAAATTTCAGTTCCCCGTTTGCTTCCCAGGTTAAGTCATTTTCTCTGTCAGAAGCCGCCAGTAAGCGCATTTTTTCTTCGTCTTTCTGTAAATAAATACCTGCCCAATCGATGTAAGGCACTTGCTCCACCAAAGAGTTCACTGTTTTTTCTAAAACATTTTGCAAATTTTTCTTTTTATACACCTCTGCCATGATTTGTAAAGAGGCAATATCAGTAGGAATGGACACAAACATCTCTCCTTATCATTGTTTGTACGTTCATTTTAGCAAAGGACAAGCCAATAAAGGACTGGGAAGTTAAGGAAGCAGGCAAAATGTGATAAACTGTTGTAGAACGAACGATGGCAAAAAGGCGGTGGACAGATGAACGAACGCATTGAAGTACAAGGGCCGTACAATTTTCGCCAGGCCCTGAAAAGACTTACCATTGATCCGTTGCAGGACCTGGATTTGGAAGCGGAGGCAATAAAAATTCCGATGATGGTTGACGAAAAGCCGGTCGGTGTAGCCGTTCAGCAGACAGGTACTTTTGAAAAACCGGTATTTCATATAAAAACAACATCCAGAGTAGACGAAAAAAAGGTGATTGATCAACTGAACGATATTTTTCATTGGGATACACCGCTGGAAACGATTCACGAACATTTCCAGCAATCCGATTTAGCTCCGCTTTTCACGAAATACCGCGGGACTCCGTTTGTATGTGATTTCAGCTTGTACGGCTGTTTAATGAAAACGATCATTCACCAGCAATTGAACATGGCATTTGCTTATGAATTGACGAAACGCTTTCTCACAACATTCGGCTTTCAGCATGACGGACTCTGGTATTACCCGGATCCGGAAAAAGTAAGCCAGCTGACGTTGGCACAACTAAGAGCGCTGCAGTTTAGCCAGCGAAAGGCGGAATATGTCATTGACACATCGCGAATGATTGTGGAAGGAAAGCTGAATTTGGATAGTTTTGCAGCATGTGACGATGAAGAAATCGTGGAACAGCTTGTGGCTCTTCGCGGAATCGGCCGCTGGACGGCGGAATGCTTTCTCATGTTCGGGATGGGAAGGCTCGATCTTTTTCCGCACCAGGATATCGGTATTCAAAACGGATTGAAAAAGTTTTACCGCCTGGAAAACAAGCCGCTGACAGAATATATGCTGGAAAAATCAGCAGCTTGGAAACCGTATCGTACATACGCCTCTCTTTATATATGGGAGAGCTTGGAGACAGAATAAGCAGCAGAGGCAGAGGTGGAAGAAGTGAAACAGCAGCAGAAGAAAAAAAGGGCATACCCGCAACAAGAGCAACAGATAGCCGTCGCTCCAGGTCAGAGGTTTCCATTGACGATAAAGCGGCTGGGCATTGATGGCGAGGGAGTCGGTTTTTTCAAACGGCAAGTCGTGTTTGTTCCGGGTGCGCTCCCGGGAGAGGAAATTGTGTGTGAAGTGACGAAAACAAAAGGAAAGTTTGCGGAGGGCAGAATCGTAAAACTGCGCAAATCTTCCGAGGAACGGATAGCCCCGCCGTGTCCTGTCTTTGACGCGTGCGGCGGATGCCAGCTGCAGCATTTCACCTACAATGGTCAGCTACGTGAAAAGAAGGACATTGTTCGACAGGCGTTTGAACGCTATACTAAGCTGGATCTGGACAGCCTTGATTTTCGCGACACCATCGGTATGGAAGAGCCGTGGAATTACCGAAACAAAAGTCAAATGCAGGTGGGAAGTGACAATGGGAAGGTTATCGCCGGTCTGTACAGCATAAACACGCATCAGCTCATTGATATTCCTGATTGCGCGGTCCAGCATCCGCAGACGAATAAAGTAACGAATGTGGTGAAGCAGCTCGCTAACGATTTAAATATTCCGCCGTATAACGAGCGGAAACGGACCGGAGTATTGCGGACCATCGTGACGAGAGTCGGCTTTGAAAGCGGAGAGTATCAAGTTGTTCTTGTTACAGCCACTAAAACAGTGCCGAAGCTGGAACTGCTTGTTGAAGAAATAAAGCGGCGCCTTCCGGATGTCACATCGATTATGCAAAACATCCAGCCGAAAAAGACATCGCTTGTTTTTGGGGAAGAAACGCTTCCGCTGTATGGCAAGGAAAAAATCGAAGAGCGTATGAGCGACTTTCGCTTCGACCTTTCCCCACGAGCATTTTTCCAGCTGAATCCGATTCAGACAAAGAAGTTGTATGATAAGGTGAAGGAAGCGGCGCGCCTTACCGGCAAAGAAAAGGTCGTTGATGCTTATTGCGGTGTCGGCACGATTGGGCTGTGGCTTGCCGACGGCGCAGGTGAGCTGCGCGGAATGGATGTGATTGAAGAGGCGATTCAGGACGCCAGGAAAAACGCGGAGGCTCACGGTGTCCGGCACGCTTTGTATGTCACGGGAAAAGCGGAAACGTGGCTGCCGAAATGGGAAAAACAAGGCTGGCATCCGGATGTCGTCATCGTCGATCCGCCGAGAACCGGATTGGACCGGTCGCTGATTGACACGCTGCTGCGAGTGAAGCCTGAGCGGATCGTTTACGTTTCTTGCAATCCGTCCACACTGGCCAAAAACGTCAACGACTTGACAGCCGGCGGCTACGAATTGAAACTTCTCCAACCAGTGGACATGTTCCCGCATACCGCTCATGTGGAGTGCGTGGTGTTGATAGAGAGGAGGTAAGTTACAATCAGTGGTTTAGATGTTTTAGATATAAATTAAGAGTAAGCAATGTTCCCTAGACGAGCGTTTAGGGGATTTTTGTTTAGAAGGGGGGAGAAATTTTGCAGAATAAAGTTATTTTGCGAAAAGCAATACAGTTTTTGGTGCTAATGTGCCGATAGAAAGATATTAGTAATGAATAAAAGACAGTATATATGTTTATGATACATTATGTGTAATATATAATATTATATGATAAATTGAAGCAGATAAATGTTCTTTTGTATTGGGACAAATATTTGTGTGGGGGCTAAGATATGAGGAAGTTGATGATTTGCGTATCATTTTTAATTGTGTTGATTACTCCATTCCTTCTAGATTATAACATTTTAACAAAAAATGAAGATATTCATAGCATGATCGAAAATTTGGAAGAAAAAGCTCCTACTTTATTAAAAAAATACAATATACCTGGAGCATCAATAGCATTAATAGAAAATGGTGAGCTCAGATGGATAGGTACTTTTGGGTATGCAGATGTTGAAGAAAAAATTGAAATACATAAAGATACAGTTTTCCAAGTGGCATCTATCTCAAAATCAGTTACTGCTCTTGGAATAATGAAACTCGTAGAAGATGGTATATTAAACTTGGATGACCCCATCGAGAAATACATAACAAGATGGCAAATTCCTGAGTCGAAATATAGCAAGAATGGGGTTACGATCAGAAGGTTGTTAAGTCATACAGCAGGACTATCCAGAGGAGGAGGTTATCCGGGATATGAACCAGTTAATGAGCTGCCATCATTAGAACAATCTCTTAGTGGAATTGGTGGAGGTTCTCGGCCAGTTGAATTGATTAATGAACCAGGAACCAAATATTACTATTCTGGTGGAGGATATAATTTGCTGCAGCTGTTAATCGAAGAGGTAACTGGTAAAGAATTTGCTACTTATATGGATGAAGCAGTACTTACTCCTTTAGGCATGGAGGATAGTAGTTTTAAGTGGATAGAGAAGCTTCATCATAGAACGGCTAAGGCATACAATACAAACTTAGAGTCACTGCCCAACTATTTGTTTATAGAAAAGGCAGCAGCAGGGTTATATACAACCATTGAGGATCTGAGTAAATTCGTAATTACAGAAATTGATAATTATGAAGATGACTATTTCTTAAGACAAGAGACAATTCGAGAGATGTATAGCCCTGTATTAGAAATTGGAGGGTTAGAAGGGTTTATCTATGAAACTACAGCACTAGGTCATTTTGTAAACACTGATAAAAACAACAGACTTTTAGTTGCTCATGATGGAGGTAACAAGGGGTGGAAAGCAAATTTCTCACTAGCGCCTAATACCGGAGATGGAGTTGTGATATTAACTAATGGGGATAATGGCACATATCTAATCAATGAAGTGTTGAGTTCTTGGTATTATAAAGTGTTTCAAGACAAACATGCCCTTGACAAGTTAGGTCATAAAGTAAATGCTGCTATAGTTTCAATGTCCTCAGTTTTAATGTTATGGTCTGTACTTGTGTTACTCCAATTATATAGCGCTTTGAGAATGGGTAAGAGAGGAATCCTAGATTTGAAGAACAAAACTCAGTTTCTAGTAAAATGTGCAGTAAGCCTAGCTTTAGTGTACATCACCTATTTGCTGAGTATACACATCGTGCCAATAGTAAGCCCTGGAATAGGTAAAATATTAGCTGTATCTGTATTTATAAGAGTGCTAGTAGGAATTTTACAGCTGTTTATTACTAAAAGAGGAAATAGTATAAGTGTATAACTTAAGTAGTAACTACAGAGAAAATATGCTTCCTCGCTAATTCATGTGGAAAGGAAGAATAGACTTGGAGATTTTATATGGAGTGGCGGGCATGATCGCATGAATAGCGAAAGCCAATATCCAATGATACTGGTGGCTTGGCTAGTGTGTCATGCCCGCAGAGGCTCTATGTCAAATCGACGATGTTTCTATAATTTTTTCTCTATTCTCATACCAAATAGCGAAGAGACGAAAATATTAATTGGAACATCCTAATTCACATTTGCAGTGGCAAGTAATCGGCACCGATCTTGGAACTTAAAACAAAATGCTGTAACGAGGGAGCAATTAGCTATAATAAATCAGGCGTGTTGATTAACCAATAAAAACCAAAAAAGAATAGAAAAAAGGACACTTCTGCTCGAAAACAATTTGCCCATTGATTGGCGTTCTGAAATAGTCACTTTTTTGAAAAACTCCAAGTTTCGGGAACAAGTCTGTCTAATTTGGATAATCAACACTCTTGATTGTTAGGATAAATAGAAAAGCCCCCAATCGGAGCCTTTTTTAATAATATATAGGTATAAAGGTTATGGCGTTTTGGTCAAATTAATTATTTTCCTCTTGTAGCATCGTAGTTGTACACTCTTTTTACTTCACTTAGCAAGAAAGGATTGGGAATCAAACTTTTTCCAGTATCCATTTTAGCAATAGCATCCATATCAACTTAACTTAGAGTGAAATCTCATATTTTGAAGTTTTCCTCAGTCCGTTCTTTATGAACTGATTTTGGAATAACAATGACTCCTCTTTGGATATTCCACCGAAGCATGACTTGTGCAGTAGTTTTTCCATATTTTTTAGCAATTGTAGATAAAGTTTTTTCTTTAAAAATGTCACATTTTCCTTCGGAAAAAGGACCCCATGCTTGCGTTTGAACAACGAATTCTTTCATAATTTCCATAGCTTCAGCTTGTTGGAAAAGTAAATGTGTTGTTTCCACTTTACTCTATTCTTTTTATCAGTACTTTCATGAGTAAGTATAATAGTTAGAGTGGACTCTAAATCAAGTGAGAATTTTGTTAAATGAATGCTAAGTTTAAGACAAGTAGGAATAGAAACAGACCATTATTTTAACACCAAAAAATCGTGAAAAAAATGCGGAAAACGGCCATTATTTTTGAAACAAAAGGGAATTATTCACATAATTCGAAGCGATTATCAAATTTAAAGTTAACTTTTTGTGAACCTTACTTGAAATGAAACGCATAAACTTATTTTTTTGTTATTATATTACCAATGGTAATTACCATTGGTAATGAAAGGGATGGATCATGTGAAAAGGGCTAAGAATGATGTAAGTAAAGAACTAATCATTGAAACTGCATTGCGGCTGATTGAGCAAAATAGAGGAATAAAAAATGTAAACCTAAGAGGAATTGCTAAAGAAATTGGCTGTGCCCATACAAATCTATACAATTATTTCAATAGTTTCGATGAAATAATTTGGGAAACACTGGGGCAGATATTACTTAAAATGATTGATTATGTAGAGATAAATATTGTCTCCGCAGCTAATGATGAAGAGAAGTTTTATGCCGCACTGAAAGCTATACTAGAATTCTCATTAATGCATCCAGGCTGGTATAGGATAGTCTGGTTTGAATCAATAGGTGGAACACCAACACCTCGAATTGCTGAAATATTGGTTAGACCAATGGATGGGCTTAATGATTTGCTTATAAAAGCCAGTGGTGGAATGCTGACAGATGAAAAAGCAAATAACGTTGCTAGTATACTGCATAGCTACTTGCACGGTGAAGTCTGTAAATTGATTAGCGACCGAAATCCTACAAGCTGCATGGAGGAGACATGTACAAGGATATTATCAAATCTAAAACAGTTATATCAATTGCTAATAACAGAGGAGGAACAATAGTGAAAGCTATATCTAGAAATTGGTGGAAAATTATGTTGATTATTATTGCAAGTATCTTGTCGAATATTGTTCTACATACAATTTCTCCCATAGAATCAGCCAATATCTCATTAGGAGAACCAAGTATCTTTGTAAAAAAAGATATGCTTATCCCTGCACTTTTAGTTTGGGAGGTGTTGACATTTAGCATATTTTCCCTCGTTTTTTTATTCATCCAAGAAAGACTTCCCGGTAAAAAGCTGAAGAAAGGCTTTTTATACGGTCTTTCCATAGGTGGGTTATACTTTATTGGAATGTTTGAATCGACGCTATTATTCGATACGACTGTATTTACCGAATTTTTGATGGGTCTGCCGGATTTTGTTTCCTTTGTACTTTCTGGCACTTTGCTAGGAATGGCCGTGGGAACTGACCAAATCCAGAAAAGTAGCAGCCATAATATATTAGTTGTTTTTATCATAGCCCTATTTTATGTTGGTGGCAGGTACTTTGCTTACACTGTACTGGATATAAGCTCTGTGTATGATATAAAGCCGGCGGGAACGTTTTTCTGGACACTGGGTCTTGGATTGTGGGTGGGAACGACCTATTTTCTTATGCAACCAGAAAACAGGGAGAAATCCATATTGTTTCAGGGCTTGTATTTTGGAGCTATTATCTTCGGATTAAATTGGTCGATGAATCATGTTTTTCTATTTACAATAATTGAATTTGACTTCGATTTGCTCATTCGCGCAGGTACGGACATACTCTTCACGATTATCGGTGTTTGTACTTATATGAAGCTGTTTAACAAAAGGACAAACCTAGATCAAAGTATCCCTCCTGCAAACTAGAAAACTTGAATCCAAAGGGAGGAGTTGCTTTGAGTTAAATGAAAACCGATAATCAAAGAAAGTTTGTAAACCGAACCAATTTCATAATTGCTTGTTTCAGAAACGGGCAGAATTTTAAAATTTATGCTTCTTCGCTAATTCATGTGGAAAGGAAGAATAGGCTTGGAGATATTATATGGAGTGGCTGGCTTCCTGGCAAGAAAGTCATGCCCGCAGAGGCTCCATGTCGAAGCTGTATGGATTTATACAAGCATTAGAAAAGACCACATAAAAACAAAAAACGAAGAAAGAATAAGAATAAGAGAGCTTATGTCCAAAGTTCGGGGGGAATCCGATAAAAGCTAACACATTTACTAAAAAGCGAGCGAATATGAGTTTTTCTAAAAAGTAGAGGTGTTTTATTCCAAAAAATGTATAAGAGCCACTTTTGACGGAGGGGAGGACATGTGTTTTTCCCTTTATTGACGCTTATTTCGACGCTCTTAAAAAACTTTCTTGAAACGCCAAAAAAAGTGACCGTTGCAACGGTCATTTTTCAGGGAAGCGTTTTCTTTAAAATGGGTTACTATAAAAACAAGGGAGGCGTGGGCTGTGAGTTCGAAATATAATCGTGAACAAGATCTGTTATTGTTTCTTTCAAAAAGCCAAGGTTATGTCACGTCGAAGGAACTAGTTGAAAAACTAAATGTTTCTCAAAAAACAGTTTATCGGTTAATTAAAGACATTAACGATGAGTACATGGACAGCCCTTTAATTATATCGGAAAGAGGGAGGGGGTATAGTCTAGACTACGAAAACTTCATTCATTATCAAAAAAGCAATAATCCCTCTAAAGAAAACCAATTTTCTCCTAGTGAGAGGCGAAAACGCATTATGGAGGAATTATTGTTATCTTCACCTAAACCTATCACGATTTATCACTTATTTAGTGACTATTATGTAGGGGACTCGGTCATTTTTAATGACGAACAAATCATGAGCGAAGAACTTAAAAAGTACAATTTAGTTTTGGAACGAAAAGACAGAAAGCTCGCCATATTAGGAGAAGAAGTTGATATTAGAAAAGCAATCAAACACACGAATGAGATATTTAACACGATTGATATTGATGATTTAAAAAGGAATCAAGAACTTCATTTCAATAAGCATGATGTATTGTTTATATTAGGCCAGTTAAGACAGATTGAAAAGGGCTTAGATATTACCATTCCCTATCCTTATAATATCAACATTTTCTCCCATTTATATATACTGCTAAGTCGCTCTAGAAAAGTCTCTACCCTGCTGTTTAGTGATAAGGTTCCTACTGAAGAAATGACAAATATGAAAAGAGATATGACGTTGTATCCGGTAGCTAAAGAAATCGTGAATAATATTCAGAATTATTTGAACAGTTCTTTGGCGGATATTGAAGTTTACTTTCTTTATCAGTATTTAGTCTCATCCAGAATGCAAGGATCTCTTGCTAGAACTACGACTTTTTCAGCAGAGGTTATCGACGTGACTCAAGCCTATATTGAAGGAATGAGTATTTATTTAGGGATTGAGATAGAAAGCCAATCTATTTTTAGTGAGTTGGCTAACCATATTAAGCCGATGCTTAACCGATTAGACTATAACATTCGAATTAAAAATAGCTTGTTAAGTCAAATCAAGGTCATGTATGACGATGTCTTTCACGGTGTCACACACGTATCTGAATTTATTAGTAAAACATTTAATTTACCAGCGATAAATGATGATGAGAATGGCTTTATTACCCTCTATTTTGCAAAAGTGATTGTCACGACGCAATATCAACGTCCGATCAAAACGCTGATCATGTGTACAACAGGAATTGGGACGTCAGAACTTTTAAAAGCAAAAGTATCACGGAAATTTCCTGAGTTAGAAATCGTTGATGTGGTAGCTTCACAAAATAGGCAAATGCTTAAGGAAAAATACTCAGATGCGGAATTGATTCTGAGTACCGTTCATATTAAGGACGAAGTAACTATTCCTTCTTTATTAGTGAGCGCTATGTTTACCATTGATGACCAGAAGAGACTTCAGAGAAAAATAGAGGAGATTTATCATGGACAATAACGGATTGTATCGCATTTATGTTAATTGTGAGTTAACAAGTAAAGAAGACGTCTACACCTTTATGTCTGATGTTGTCTGTCAAGATGATCTGGCGCAAAAAGAGGTCGTCGTGAATCAATTCAATCAGAGGGAAAAAGCAGGAAGCACCTTAATCGCTGACCATGTGATGTTGCCTCATATTGAAAGCAATCACATCAAGAACAGTCACATTATCGTGATCCGCTTAGCTAAACCAATCCTCTCATGGGATGAAGAGACAAAAGATATCCGTTTAGTCATGGGGATTTTGTTAAAAGAACATGAAAATGTCGAGATAAAGAAAAAAATAGCGATGTTCACCCGTTCTTTAGCGCATGAAGACTATTTAAACCGATTATTAACTATAAGTGAAAGAGACACATTTTATCAAGCACTTAAAAAATTTTAGGGAGGAATAAGGATGAAAATAGTAGGCGTAGCAGCATGTACGGTTGGGATTGCACACACATACATTGCCCAGGAGAAATTAGAGAATGCCGGCAAGAAAGCAGGCCATGACATCTCTGTTGAAACACAAGGAACGATTGGAACGGAGAATGAATTAACGCAACAACAGATAGCTGAAGCAGACATCGTGATCATCGCTGCAGACGTTAAAATCGCCGGAAGGGAACGCTTTGAAGGAAAGCGAATTATCCAAGTTCCTACAGAAATAGCGGTTAAATCACCAAATAAATTACTTGAAAAAGCGGTGGAAGTTGTCAATCAAAAGGAATCACTTAAGTAATAGAAAAGGAGAGAACGAGGATGGAAGTAAAAGATATTGTAGATTTGAAGACAATTAAAACCGACATGACTGCTAGCAGTAAGGAAGAAGCGATACAAGAGTTAGCAGAAGTATTGCGACACAATGACTACATTACCGATGTTGAAGGGTTTCTAAAAGATATCTATGCACGGGAAGAAGTGGGTCAAACTGGGATCGGCAATTATATAGCGATTCCTCACGGTAATAGTGCTTCTGTCAAAAAAATAGGCGTGTCTATTGGCATTACTCAGGAAGAAATCCCGTGGGAAACACTGGATGGGAAGGGGGTAAAGGGCATCATTCTTTTTGCGGTTGGACGAGAAAATGATGGCGCACAAAACCATCTGAAATTATTATCGTTATTTGCAAGAAAATTAGGTAATGATGACGTCATTGAGAAACTATTGCAATCGAAAACGGCTGTAGATGTGCAAGAAGCTTTATGTAATTAACACGTTTCAAATAACGTTTTACCAGATAAATGAATTTGAAGTTCTGACTATATAGGAGGGTTGAAAAATGAGTAAACTTAAACAATTAAATCTTAAAGGGCATTTATTGACCGCGATATCATATTTAATTCCTATTGTTTGTGGAGCGGGTTTCTTAATCGCCATCGGGATGGCATTTGGCGGTACTAATCAACCTGAATTAATACAAGGCGAGTTTACTATTTGGGATGCTCTAGCAACAATGGGGGCAGCTGGTTTAGGGTTATTACCTGCCGTTATTGCTACAGGGATTTCTTACTCAATTGCAGGAAAGCCAGGGATAGCGCCAGGTTTTATTATCGGGTTAACGGCAAATGCCATTGGTGCCGGCTTCATTGGCGGGATTTTAGGCGGATATTTAGCGGGTTATCTTGCCGTAGCTATTTTAAAACACGTGAGAGTGCCTAAGTGGGCTAAGGGATTAATGCCAACGTTAATTATTCCATTTTTAACGTCGATTATTGGCGGTTTAATCATGGTTTATATTATCGGTATACCAATCTCTGGATTTACATTATTGTTAACAAATGCATTAGAAAGTTTGGGGTCTTCTTCACTAATGGCATTTGGAGGAATCGTTGGGATATTGAGTGGGGTTGATTACGGTGGTCCAATTAACAAAACGGTATTTGCCTTCGTATTGACCATGCAGGCAGAAGGAATTAACGGGCCAATTACAGCATTACAATTAGTCAATACAGCGACACCGATTGGTTTCGGATTAGCTTACTTTATCGCAAAAGTGTTTGGAAAAAACATCTATACACCACTAGAAACGGAGACGTTGAAATCGGCAGTTCCAATGGGTGTGATTAATATTGTGGAAGGTGTCATTCCAATTGTAATGAATGATATTGTTCGCTGTGTCTTTGCGACAGCTGTTGGTGGAGCGGCTGGTGGAGCCGTATCTATGTGGTTAGGAGCAGATGCCACTGTCCCATTTGGCGGCGTATTGATGTTACCAACGATGACGCAGCCATGGACAGGAGCTGTAGCCATATTAGTGAATGTTCTTGTAACAGGACTAACCTTGGCTTTAATTAAGAAAAATGTGACTGAAGAGGACATTGACGCCAAACAAGACATTGAAGAAGACGACATTGATTTAGGTGATATTAAAATCTACTAATATACATGTGAGTGCCATGTTGAAAAACAAATGAAGGTAGGGTCATAGAAGGACACGGCTCTATAGTTTATAGAAATAAAGCTGTTGAGGAGGATCAATCAACGATGAAAAAAGTGGCGTTTTCACCATCTTTAATGACGATGGATTTAGATAAATTTAAAGAACAAATCACTTTTTTAAACGACCATGTAGATTCTTATCATATTGATATTATGGACGGGCATTATGTTCCGAATATTACGTTATCACCATGGTTTATTGAAGAAGTGCGAAAAATCAGTAATGTCCCTATATCTGCGCATCTTATGGTGACTGACCCAAGTTTCTGGGTTCAACAGTTAGTTGAGATGAAGTGCGAATGGATTTGTATGCATGCGGAAGTGCTGGATGGTTTGGCTTTTCGCTTGATTGATCACATACATGATGCTGGCTTAAAAGCAGGGGTTGTATTAAACCCAGAAACGCCGATTGAGGCCATTTTCCCTTATATTGAATTAGTGGATAAAATAACGATCATGACCGTTGATCCCGGGTTCGCAGGGCAACGCTTTATCGAAAGTACGCTTGATAAAATTGTCGCGTTAAGAGAATTACGAGCGGAAAAAGGCTATCACTATCTCATTGAAATGGATGGCTCATCTAATCGGAAATCATTTAAAAAAATTGATGCCTCAGGTCCTGATATTTATATCGTAGGTCGTAGCGGTTTGTTTGGATTAGATGAAGATATCGAAAAATCATGGGAAATCATGCGGAATGATTATGAAGACATGACTGGAAAAGTTCTCATATAAAAATTGAAAGAGGCTGATATAAACATCTGTTTAACAGATCGTTTAAAAGCCTCTTTTCTTGGAGGCGGAATAGATGTTTGATAAATTAGATCAACTTGGCGTAGATACGTTACGGACATTAAGTATTGATGCCGTGCAGCAAGCGAATTCCGGGCACCCGGGTCTACCGATGGGAGCTGCGCCTATGGCGTATGCGTTATGGACAAAGCACTTAAAAATTAACCCAGCAACGTCACGCAACTGGGTAGACCGGGACCGGTTTGTGTTATCGGCAGGTCATGGTTCTGCATTGCTTTATAGCCTGCTTCATTGTGCAGGCTACCAAGTCACAATCGATGACTTGAAACAGTTTCGTCAATGGGAAAGTAAAACGCCTGGCCATCCAGAAGTAGGGCATACTGATGGTGTTGAAGCCACGACTGGGCCATTAGGGCAAGGGATCGCTATGGCTGTGGGAATGGCAATGGCAGAAGCCCATTTAGCCGCCACCTATAATCGTGAACATTATCATGTCGTTGACCATTATACGTACGCACTGTGTGGAGATGGGGATTTAATGGAAGGTGTGTCACAAGAAGCCGCTTCATTAGCAGGACACTTAAAATTAGGCAAATTGGTTGTTTTATACGATTCAAATGATATTTCCTTAGATGGTCCCACGTCTAAAGCCTTTACTGAAAATGTCGGACAACGGTTTGAAGCCAGTGGCTGGCAACATATTTTAGTAAAAGATGGTGCGGATTTACAGAGCATTTCTAAAGCGATTGAAGAAGCGCAAGCAGAAAAAAATAAACCCACATTGATTGAAGTCAAAACAGTCATTGGGTTTGGTGCCCCAAATGCTGGGACCTCCTCTGTGCATGGCGCCCCATTAGGTGCAGAAGGCATTGAGGCAGCTAAAAAAGCCTATGGTTGGGATTATCCTGCTTTTACTGTTCCAGAAGAAGTGGCCGCCCGGTTTAAAGAATCGATTCAAGATCGTGGGCAAGCCGCTGAAGCCGCTTGGAACCAGACGTTTGCCGCCTATGTAAAAGCATATCCTGAATTAGCTAAGCAATTTAACCAAGCTTTTGCTCGTGAGTTACCTGAAGGCTGGGACAGTGAGCTGCCAATTTATGAGGTAGGTGAAAGCCAAGCAAGCCGTGTGTCAAGTAAAGACACGATTCAAGCTTTATCAAAAGCTGTGCCGAGCTTTTGGGGCGGCTCTGCCGATTTATCTGCCTCAAACAATACGATGGTAGCCGCGGAAAAAGATTTCCAACCTGGTCAATACGATGGCCGCAACATTTGGTTTGGTGTTCGTGAATTTACGATGGCTTGTGCAATGAATGGGATTCAACTGCATGGCGGCACACATATTTATGGCGGTACATTCTTTGTTTTTGTCGATTACTTACGACCAGCCGTTCGTTTATCTGCGATCCAGCATGCCCCTGTCACGTATGTTTTAACACACGATTCAATTGCAGTGGGAGAAGATGGTCCAACACACGAACCAATCGAACAATTAGCGAGCTTACGTGCGATGCCAAATGTGCATGTGATTCGTCCAGCTGACGGAAACGAAACCCGTGCCGCATGGAAAATTGCGATGGCGTCAAAAGAAACACCAACCATTTTGGTCTTAAGTCGTCAAAACCTACCTGTCATTGAAGGAACAAAGGAAAATGCCGATGAAAATGTAGCTAAAGGAGGCTATGTTATCTCACCGCAACAAGGTGACACGCCAGAAGGGATCTTGATTGCTACGGGTTCAGAAGTAAGCTTAGCCATCAATGCCCAAAAAGCTTTAGCAGAAGAAGGATTCGATGTCTCCGTTGTTTCCTTACCAAGCTTTGATTTATTTGACGCCCAATCATCGGAATACAAAGAATCTGTCTTACCTAAAGCAGTGAAAAAGCGCGTGTCAATAGAAATGGGTTCCAAGTTAGGGTGGGACCAATATGTAGGTGATGAAGGGACTTCATTGTCTATCAATCGATTTGGAGCAAGTGCCCCAGGAAATAGAATCATAAGTGAATTTGGCTTTACCATTGAGGCTATTCAAGAAGCGTATAAAAACTTATAGAATCATTCTTGCTAGAGGGATTATGATTAATTGGCAAACTAGACAAACTTGAATCCAAAGGGAGAAGTTGCTTTGAGTTAAATGAAAACTGATAATCAAAGAAAGTTTGTGAACCACTTATATTTCGAAAGAAATATGTAAACCAATTGACAAAATTGGTTTACATATTTATTATTTGTATTGTTAACTATAAACTTTTTTTGGTTAACAATAAATCGTCTCCTCACTTGTAAATCTAATATAAGAGGAACGCAGGTATGAAGCAGAGTAGATGATTAGTGTGACGATCACTGATATTGATACATATATGTCTTAGGAAAACTGGTTTGATGTAAAAGAATGGAGGGAACGAAATGGATCAATGGATGAAGCTTGCAAATAAGGTGTTAGATGGAGAAAGTATTATAAATGACGAGGCACTTTCCATTTTGGAATGTCCTGATGAAGATATTTTATTGCTGATGCATGCTTCCTTTCAAATTCGCAAGCGATACTACGGAAAAAAAGTAAAACTGAATATGATCATGAATGCAAAATCAGGTCTCTGCCCGGAGAATTGCGGTTACTGTTCTCAGTCCTCGATTTCAAGTGCGCCTATTGATACATATAAAATGGTAGATAAAGAGACTCTCTTAAAGGGAGCTAAACGTGCGAATGACTTAAATATTGGGACATATTGTATTGTGGCAAGTGGACGTGGCCCATCAAATAAGGAAATTGATCATATAGTAAATGCTGTAAAAGAAATAAAAGCCACTTATGGCATGAAAATCTGTGCTTGTCTTGGATTATTAAAGCCGGAACAAGCGTTACAATTAAAGGAAGCGGGAGTTGACAGATATAATCATAACATTAATACATCGGAAAAAAATCATTCGAATATAACGACTTCACACACCTATGATGATCGAGTAAACACAGTAGAAATGGCGAAACATTTTGGAATGTCTCCTTGTTCAGGTGTCATTGTTGGGATGAAAGAATCGAAGCAAGATGTCGTGGATATGGCAAACAGTTTAAAATCGTTAGATGCAGATTCCATTCCAGTGAACTTTTTACATGCAATTGATGGTACACCATTAGAAGGAGTAAATGAATTGAATCCAATGTATTGTTTAAAGGTATTAGCGCTTTTTCGTTTTGTTAACCCAACAAAGGAAATTCGCATTTCCGGTGGAAGAGAAGTAAACCTCCGTTCATTACAGCCTTTTGGACTATACGCAGCAAATTCTATTTTTGTTGGAGACTACTTAACCACCTCAGGTCAAGAAGACACTGAGGATCACAAGATGCTGCTAGACTTGGGGTTTGAGGTTGAGCGTGTGGAAGAATTGAAAGCAAACACAGCTGGAGGAAAATAAGCAAGTAAATTTCTCCTTAATATATCATGAGCTTATTGTAAGCTGTATTTTTTTCACTCACAAGCGGGCAGTTCAGTTAAAGAGGAAAGTGTAAATGGATACATCATGCTTAAGTAAGGGTGGTAGCGTATGATTTCAGAGTTAAAAAAGTCGGAATATTACAAATGTAAAGGTTTATTATATGAACTAGGTCATTTAGAACCAAAAGCAGTCATTGAAGGAGCAAATCCTGGGCGAGTATTTGTCGATAATGGGCACTCACCTCGTTCTGGACTTATTTGGTTAGGAAATAATGATGGCTTTTTCTTTATTGGTGATGAAAGTAATAAAGACTTCAATCGTGAAATAAATGTATTTATTGATACAGTAATTAAACGAGAAGCATTGAAGGTTGGATTACACTGGTTTGAAGGCATTGGTAATCACAGTAAATGGAATACGACTTTAAAAAGTGTGTTTGAACATCGTAAATTAGGAAGTTGGAAGCAGAGCGTTTATACGTTACAAACCGGAGATGACAATATTAACGATGAGCTAGCTGTTGAAAATGAATACAGGATCGTGAAAATAGGGGAAGATCTTTTGGAAAACACTAATCTGTCAATAATAAACACGGAATTTGTACGATCAAAAATATTAGAATCTTGGGCATCGTCAGAGAAGTTTTTTCGTCATGGCATTGGTTATTGCATGATCTATAAACATCAAATTGTGAGCATTTGTTTTTCAGGGTTTGTTGCCGGAAATGTACACGGTATCGACATTGAAACGTTAGAAGGGCATCAAGGAAAAAAGGTAGCACAAAAAACAGCGTTGTTTTTTGTAAAAGATTGTTTAGATAATGGTATTGTCCCTTATTGGGATTGTATGGAAATGAATAAGCCGTCCATTGCAGTAGCAGAAAAAATAGGTTTTAAAAATATCTTTAATTATATAGGATTTGATTTTCGGTTAAACTAATTTTTTCTTCAAGTAACCTAAAGAAATCATGGCTCAATGAATGATGAAATCTGGCCGAAGAAAACGTGTCTAATTCAAGGAGATACTCATGCTGGACATATTCTCATTGATAAAAACGCATATGTGACTGGATTCATTGCGTGGCCGGAGGCGAAGGTTACCGATTGTGTTCCATTATAAAGCTTTTTGTGATGCTCTCATGATGTCTTATAAAGAAACAGGAGGTTTTTTTGGTTCACGATGAAAGCACATATTATTGAGTTGGCAGCTGCTTATCCAATTGCCATTGCTGAATTTGCATAAGTGTCTGGGATTATTAGCATCAGCAGTGAGAACGGAAGTATTTCCTCATCAAGTTATCCATTGTTTTTAATTCCCTTGACATAAGACGAAAAATGATATATTTTTGTATAAATTAACCGAACGTTTGGTTAAAGAAACAGGAGCTGATGATTATGCCAAAAACAGATGGAGGATTAACAAAGGAACGTATTCTGCAAGTCGCAGAAAAGCTGTTTTCTGAAAGTGGATTTGATGGTACTGGCGTAGATAAAATCGCTAAGGAAGCAGGTATTAACAAAGGGTCAATTTATTATCATTTCAAAGACAAAAATGACATTATCGAATCATTATTTCATAATATCCTCCAAGAGGTTGAGGAGCATCTTAACAAGATGAATCAGGAGGGTGCCGTTGACAGCCAATTAAAGCTTGAGGATAAAATAAAAGCTGAAATAGATTATCTTAGCTGCAAGAAAGGGATTTTATCCATTCTTTTTATGGAAGCACTTAAAAGCGGGAGCCATTCTGAAGCCCTTTTTAAGTGTGCAGAGATCTTCATCAAAAATGAACATTCCCACAGGATGACTTTTACAGACGATAAAGGATTAGCAAAAGAAGAGCTGGAGCGTTTCTTTGTCTGCGAATTTTTTACAGGGATAATCCCTATTATTTCTTTTATCACCTTAAAGGATAAATGGTGCGACTATTTTAATATCGATGAAAATATGCTGCTGGAGCATTTTATGGAAGCATTTAAAAAGACACATTTACATTCACATAAATAAACTATTTTTTTTACCTAGTAATTTAACCGAACGTTTGGTTAAAAATAAAAGGAGGCTAAAAAGATGAAAATTTTTTTGACAGGTGGTACAGGACTGTTAGGCAGCAATATCGTAAAGGAGCTAGTGAATGGTAACTACAAGCTAAAGCTTCTGGCAAGATCTTATGAAAAAGCACAAAAGCAACGATCTGATGGTGTGGATATTGTCCAAGGGGATTTAAAAAATATAGCCAGCTTCGCGCCGGAATTACAGGGGTGCGATGTGTTGATCCATGCAGGAGCTTACTTCACAGAGTTTTTTAAGAAAGGCAATGAAGATAACTCCTTGCATGAAATTAATGTCAAAGGCACAGAGCGATTATTAACAGAGGCGTATGAAAGGGGGATTAAAAACATCATCTATGTAAGCTCGACGGGAGTTTTGGATACATCTGGTGGAAAAGTAGTCGATGAAAATGCACCATACCATGAAACAACCGAAAATCCATATTTCAAAAGCAAGATAGAAGCTGAGAAATGTGTATTAGATTTTAGTCACAAACACCCGGATGTAAGGATCATAACAATACTTCCAGCAATAATGATGGGTCCTGGAGATTATGGTCTCACAAGAATGGGGGAATTTGTATTAAGCTTTCTCAAGGAAGGAATGCCGGCGGTTTTACCGGTGAAGGCAGTGATCGTAGACGCCAGAGATGTTGCAAAAGCGATTGTAGCTGCTATAGATAAAGGAAGGCAGGGGGAAAGATACATTGTTGGGGGAGATGTCTTCAAAGTAAAGGAGATTGTTAAAATCCTTTCTGAAGTATCAGGAAAGCCCGTGCCCAAGCGCAGGCCCAGCTTCCAATTCATTATGGTTATCTCCGGGCTGATGGCCATAAGATCAAAAATAACCGGAAAACCTTCACCAATACCGCGAAGAGATGAACTGCAAAGGCTGCGAAATCAACAGGGGTACTCTTATACAAAGGCTAAGAAGGAGTTGCGGCTAACCTTCAGACCCCTTAGAGAGACAATTGCCGATACAGTAAGCTGGTTTGAAGAAAAGGGCGGTCTTTAAAAGTATTGAGTAAATATTTCTTAATCGAATAGGGGGAATTTTGATGAAATATTTATTACCACCAGTGCTATTTATTTTCTGTATCGCTTCGATGTTATTGTTGCACTTCCTGATTCCAATAAGAGATTTTATGTTTGGAATTTATATACTGCCCGGCGTTGTAATCATGTTATTAGGAGGAGGGCTAACCTTAAGTGGGGTGAAAATTTTCAAAAGGAAAGGAACAACGGAGATGACGTTTGACGAGCCGGGGGTGTTGGTAACCGAAGGCATTTATAAAATCACAAGAAATCCTATGTATCTAGGTTTTTCATTCATCCTTTTAGGCCTTGCGATAGTATTAGGTAGCATCTCCCCTTTGTTTGTTGTTTTAGGGTTTTTCATTATCACAAACTTATGGTATATAAGATTTGAAGAAAAAATGTTGGAAAAAAAATTCGGTGAGGCATACCTTGCTTATAAAGCTCATGTTAGAAGATGGATTTAAAGAAGGCTGTTTTCGCTTCTTTCTATCCAGTTAGAATGGAATCAAAATATTCGTCAACAATTATCCGCCACCACCGTAATGTAGGGAGTACAAATTTTCAGCTCATCATGCCTGGAAAACATTCATCGATAACCAGAGAAATGGCACTCCTTATCTGTCCGTTATCAAAAAGACTTTTCCGCGTCCAGCTTATGGATGCGTTTTTTTGAGGGAATGGAAAGAGACACAAGATTAGTTGACAAGGGTGCGAGATTTCCAGTACATTTCAATAAAGGCTCCTTAGATGCATCGCTAATTAATGCGTGATTATTTTCGAGTGGAGAGGTTCCTATGAGAAGTGTGCCGAAAGAGAAAGTTTTTACGAGAGAACAGCTTCAAAGGAAAGTAAAGTTGTTTCAATGGCTGGCGGCTCGCTCAACACGAGCAGGGTGGCATCGCAAAGACAGAGCCGGCAAAGAGCTTTTTCTGGAGACAGAAGAAGGCAAGCTTCGTGTCCTTGCATACAACCTTGAAAAAACGGAACAACTTCCGCTGTTGATTAATCTTCACGGCGGCGGCTTTATCCTTGGAAGCCCGGAAATGGACGATCCGTATCTGATGAATGTTGCTGATAATGCCAATGTCAAGATCTTGAGCATCGACTACAGTCTTTCTCCAGGAGAAGTTTTTCCAAAAGCGTTGAACGAGTGCTATGCGGTTGTAAAGTATGCAAAGGAACACGCAAAGGAGTTCGGGATAGATCCTGAGAAAATTGCTGTAGGCGGCCACAGTGCCGGAGGAAATTTAAGCGTCGCGCTCTGCCTGAAAGACGGGGAAACGAAGGAACTGGGAATCAAATGTCTCCTGCTGGATTATCCGCCGCTTGATTTACATACTGATCCATATCTCAAGCCCCGTCCGAAGGGTGCTTTGTCTCCGAAGATGAGCAGAATATTTGATGCCTGCTACTGCAATAGCAAAGAGGCGCGGAAAAATCCATTGATCTCTCCTGTTTTTTCTGCAGCAGATCAGCTAAAGGCATTTCCTCCCACCCTGATTCTTACGGCAGGTTACGATTCTCTACGTAAAGAAGCCGAGGATTTCAGGGATAAACTGACGCAGGTAGGTGTAGACATAACATATCAATGTTTTACCAACTCGCGCCACGGCTTTACTTTGAGCGACAAGGCGGATGCGGTGGAAGGCTGGCAGATGATGATTGACCATTTAAACCGGTATCTTGGATAAGATAAAATGGTTGTTCAAAATAATTTTTCGAATGGTGTCAAAAATGGCAACACGCCACCGATATATATTGAAAGAGCTGTTCCTTTTCAGACAGCTTGTTTTTTTAGCTAACGATGAAAAAACGATCCTGGGAAGCCTGCTAGATTCAAAGATTGCCGGCGAAATCAGTGCTGAGTTGACAGCTACCGCATGATAATCTGGCGCAATTTTAATTCGCTTCCGCTTTTCTTAAAAGGAGGAGTTTTGATTGAGAAAACAAAAGCTTAAAGAACGTGTTCAACATGGCAATGGTTCCGCGCGATGCACCACACTTAAAGTATACTCAGCAGTGATGATTTTTGTTTTAATGTTTAACTTGCTTCTTCCGGTTGGAGCATTTGCAGCTACATATTTGGAAGACAAAGTAGATGTTATTGTGACCTACAGAGAAGAAGTGCCGGAATTTGCACCTTTGCGTCTTTCACTCTATGAAAATGAACGGTCGATGGAGACGCTGCCGATGGTAGCGGTGACGGTTCCGGTCAGCGAACTGGAGAAGCTTCAGGAAGATCCTAATGTCTTGTCGGTATCCCTTGATCAACCGCTGTATTTATTGACGGATACACGCGAGCTTAATGCAGATGATTGGAATAATGATATGGTTCAGGCGTTTGATGCCTGGGATGACGGTTATACAGGCAAAAATGTGAAAGTGGCTGTATTGGATTCAGGCTTCGATGAACACCAGGATATTGCATATGCCGGCGGCTACTCTGTGTTTGAGAATGAGTCCTATACATATGATCACGATGGACACGGCACGCATGTGGCAGGAATTATTGGTGCCACTAAAGGAACTCCTTATCAAGGGATAGCGCCTGACGTTGCGTTATATGGCGTCAAGGTGTTTAGTGAGCAAACGGGGGGCACGACGTCGGACCTTATCGCGGGAATTGACTGGGCCATTCAAGAGGAAATGGATATTATTAATATGAGCTTAGGATTCTCCGAAGATGTGCCGGCTGTGCGCACCGCTATTCAAGAAGCGGTTGCGAAAGGAGTTTTCGTTGTGGCGGCAAGCGGAAATAATGGACAGCCGGACGGTGCGGGGGAAAGTATTGAATATCCGGCTAAATATCAAGAAGTGATTGCTGTTGCAGCGGTGAACAAGGAAATGGAGCGTGCGGAATTCTCAGCGACTGGTCCGGAGAACGAATTAGCAGCACCCGGTCGTTTGATAGGGGGACTAGCTCCTGGAAACGGGTATGTCTTCATGAGCGGTACGTCGCAGGCAGCTCCCCATGTCGCAGCTTTAGCAGCTATTCTGATGGAAAAATACCCTCACTTCTCGAATCAACAAATCAGAGAGCTGCTTATTGAACAATCCCGTGATTTAGGGGAGGATGGGCGTGATAGCCTGTATGGCCACGGGCTTGCTCGATATGTTTCAGAGGAAGAAGAGCCTTCCACCCTGCCGAATGACGGTGATGAAAAGGAAGAAGATCAAAGCGAGCCGAATGAAGATCAGCAAGACGCTCCTTCAGACGAAAATGACAGTGAATCAGGGGATGAAGCTTCCACACCGCCGAACGATGACGGTGGTGAAACGGAAGGGGATCAGAATGATTCAAGTGAAGACCAGCAAGATAACCCTTCAGATGAACAGGAAAATAAAGAATCAGATGATCAAGGAGCGACACCGCCATCTGGCAATGAGGGTGGAAATAAGGAAAGAAAATCCGAAGTTGTTCAGGTGCGTCCGGAAAATCAAGCCGGGGCAGCGGCCGTCTTGGATGAGACTATCGCTTCTGTAGCTGGGAATGGTATACTAATTATTTTCTTTGACACATCGTTAGATGAATTGAATCGTTTTGTGTTAACGGCTGATCAAGTAAACGAAATTATTAATCGGGGCTTAAACATTGTGATTGCAAAGAGTGATCTTGAACTCATCATACCGGCAGGCGTTTTTAAAGAAGGAGACGCTGTGATTCAATTTGAGCGCGTGGCAAAAAACAAGGAGATTCCTTTTCTGGATCAGGCAAAGAGTTCGGTTTATACCTTTACTTTTTTTCAAAACGGGAAAAATATTCGTTCTTTTGCTGAGGAAATAGAAATGCGTTTTCGTATAGACGAAGAGGAAGATGTTACAAGCTTCAAGGTTTTTTACTGGAATGAATCTCTTGAACAATGGGAAGAAATCGGCGGTGACGATCAGGACGGCTTTATTGCGGCAAAAACAAATCATTTCAGTACTTTCGGTGTCTTTGCTTCCGATGCATTTGAAGAAAATGAAGAGACGGGAACGGGAAGCACGCCAACCGGAGACACAACAACAGATGATGCTTCCAATCTGACAGAAGACGATACTTTCGTAGAAAACAATGACCACCAAAACAGTGAAGGTGGAACGCTGCCGAACACAGCGACAACGATTTATCACTGGCTGGCTGCCGGTGGGCTGTTACTGTTGGCGGGATTTATGCTGTTACGTAAATCACATGCAAGCACAGGAGAATTATGAAGCAATGAGCGAAGCCGTTGCAGCCCGATAGGAGTGGTTTTTTCCTATCGAGCGTGCAGCGACGAGCAAAGCTACGATGCCTTTCCCATCGAGTTGTCTCGACGGATAGTCATCGAAGCTGTGCTTGCAGAGGAAGAGACAAGCACGGCGCCATTGCCCTGAAATTTTTTTATCGTGTTTGTTCAAAAAGATCGTTTTTTATCTTTTAGAACAAACACGAAGCAATGAGCCATTCTTCACTGAGACACTGAGAACTGTCTCATTGTGCCATCGCGCGCGATGGCACTTGGACAGACGTCGGTGCGCTACTAGTAGAGGAAGGGACAATGGGTGGAGCCGATGGATTCTTTTCAGGCCGACTGTGAGTGGTTTTCTTGGAACCAGGATGGTGACATTCCGCTGTTACTCACAGGACGTGAGTGGTACTTAAGCGGAATTGGAGGATGACGACATTTCGCCGTTGCCCATAGGACGTGGGCAGCACTTAGGCGGAAGTGGGTCGCATCGTGCGGAACCATTGCCTTTTTGAACAGACGCTTATCGTTTTGGCTTTTGACACAGCCCCATCCTTACCTCCAGTCAAGTATTTTGTAAGATTTTTTCAAAGTTGTGATTTAGTTTTTGGATGGAGGGTGCCCTCCCCCTAAATTTGCGCACACCACATAGACCTAATGAAATGATTATTTTTTTCGCTAGGTCAATTGTGATATATTATAGGTAATTGATTCCGAATTGGGTGAGGCTGTTTCGTAATCATAGTGTATTCCGTGTGTAATAAGGTGAAACGCCACTTTCAAAAACTTATTTATACACGCAATGGACGCAACTTTATGAGGTTTTCTCTGAGGTTGCGTTTTTAATTTGTCATCATACTCCACTAGATGATTCTTTGTTTTTTTACGTAGTGTAATCATCGTTTTTATCATAAAGAATAAAATTTTCCGTAATTTATTGTTCCCCCTTTTATTGATCTTGTCCTTATAGTGGGTATTGCCTGACTGATAACGCATAATATCAATCCCTACATAGGCATTTAATTGTTTATGATTCTTAAAGCGCCTTATGTCCCCTAACTCGCCAATGATTCGAACAGCTGATGTTTCCCCTATCCTTGGAAATGATCGAAGTACTTGATACTCTATACGTTCATTTGAAAGCTCAACCATATGTTTTACAAGCTGTTCCTTTTTTTCTTTTAAGTCTGCGATACGCCTTGCGTAATCTTTGACTTGTTCACAACGCACGTCTTCTTTTGTGATTGCTGGATAAGAGATTTGTGCAGCTTCAAGGAGGGCGATTCCTTTCTCTTCTGCTCGTTTCAAAGACAAATTCTTTCGGGTATTTGCTTTTAATCGATTGCAAATGACCGTTTTCGAATGATTTAACACTTCATCAGGGTGCGGATACAATTGCACAATATTCAAAAACAAGGCAGACCGCTTCGTAAATAGCTGTTCCAATTCTGGAAAGCTCCATTGCAAAATGGCGTGTAAACGGCAATATAAGTGTGTGATCTCACTGTTTAATTCATCATAGTAACGTGTGAATCCACGCATCTGTTGATAGTAACTCTCTTCTTGATAAGTTTGTTCACGCTCTACTCGAAAATGCGATTTGGCCAGCTCATGTGCATCGCTTTTATCTGTTTTTTGGCGACGCATCGAAGCCATTTGTAAATTCGCTTCAAGTGGGTTAATACGGCAATAGGTATAACCATTGTCTTGAAAGAACCGTTCTAACGTTTTGGAATATACACCTGTTGCTTCAAAAACAATTTCAGGTGCTTGTCCATCTTGATGAGCTAGTGCTTGAAGTAATTCATGAAGTTGTTCAAAAGAGGGGCGATGATGGTCAATCTCTTTTTCTACTTCACATTGACGATACTGATTGTAAATAACCATTGTACTTTTTCCCATACTAACATCTAAAGCTACAACATGTTTCATGATGTCATTTTCTCCTTTTTAGCCAACCATAGAAGTCTTCACATGACCTTATCGATTCCATTTTCTTATACACGATCTCAAGGACCCAACATACTAAACTGATTCATATAAGGGTGTGAAGTTGGTCTGTTTTTAGTGCGGACTCTCAATGGTCCCAGGGGCTGTTCGACCTTCCTTCACTTTCTACTATAAAAAAATAGTAGCACAAACCGTGGCCTTGGTCTGTGCTACTAATGTTAGTATGTTTTTGTTCAAAAAGTCCGGGAACCAGCGCCTGCGAATCTCATTGTTGCGTGGTTTCGCAATCTATTTTTTGTTTGTGAATGAATTATTTTCCCGCTCCGGCGTTGTTAATGACGTAGCTTCTTACTTGTGAAGCATTCCTTAACGTATACGAATAGTAGTTAGACGGATTCCAAGTCACCCCGGATGCTCTGGTTGACATAGTACCGCTGTTTACAAAGTAACTGCCGCTGTCTTTTATATATCCTGGATTGCTTGTACTGTCCAAAAAGTTAGTTGGATAGGAGACATTTTCAAAATAGTTATTCTCTGAATATATTTTCGCTGCATTTCCAACACCGATACCGTATCCTTTAGAAGTTGAATAGCCCATGTCTCTGCCGTATTGTCCCATGTCACTGTAATAGTTGTTATACAGGTGAACCATGCCGAATCTTACTCTTGGATTTCGTTGGGTTGTTCCCCTAAACCAGTTATCATGAAACGTTACTTTGTATTTACTCGTATTGGAATCACTGTCACTTCCGCTTATCAGCATTGTTTTATTATGCTGTTCAAATCTGCTGTTTGAAATGGTTATATAATTTGCGCCGTTTACAATATCTATTAATCCATCTCCATGCTTTCTCATCGTTACATGATCAATCCATATATGATGAGCATTGGTTCCTGTAATCATGATTCCGTCATAATCGTTCGTTTTTCCATCCCAGTCACCGTCGACATAGGTGCCTCTAATCGTCAGGTTCTTCACGATGACATTACTTCCGATGATTTTAAGTCCGCCATTTTTGATTTCAGAGCTGGCGTCAAGACCAACGATGGTTTTGTTTGAGCTTACTTCGATGTATTTTCCCTTAGGAGAGAGATTAATAGAACCAGAGACTTTAATAATGTATTTGCCGCTTGCTGTTGCATATTTTTCTAAATCGGCTGCATTTGTAACTGTCACTTCCGTTCCGCCCGAACCGCCTGTTGTTCCGTTTACCCCGTCGGCATTAACGGAAGCCCAACCTGTAGGACAACTGAAGGAGTAAGAACTGGCACTTGCACTGTTAAAGGTCATGCTTAAAATAAGGATAAAGAAAAGTAAAACAAATACCGCTTTTTTAGCTTTAAACATTTTATCTCCCACTTTCTAGAATATTTTTCTAATTTAATATACCATCATTTTCTTTTTAGTCAATAGAAAATGGATAAAATACTAAATTTGTACATGAACGACATCTTTTTGTAAAAAATGTTGTTGTTTGTTGTGGATATCTCTGCTTTAAAGCAAAATTCATTGATTTATGAGGATGTTCAAAAAGAACGTTTTTTATCTTTTGGCTGTTTTCGTAAACATTGTTGCTTTTGGACTTCCTTCACGATTTGGCGTGATGGGCAAAGCTTGCTTTGCTTAAAGTCCAAAAGCAAAGAGCATCAATTTTTTTTTTGAAATAAAAAAGAGACTATCTTTTTGAACACGCTCTTATAGTGTTTGCTCAAAAAGATCGCCTTATATCTTTTGGAACAAAAGCGTCTAACCTTCTGGTCAGAATTGCTACTTGAAATAAACATTCTTCTACTGTTTGAAATGGTATAATTGTAAGGAACGAATCAGTTAAAACTCTCTTTATCGGGCAAGAAAAGAGAGGTGACGAAAGCCGGTATAGTGTATTTTTTTATTAGGAGTTGAAGGCATGGAATGGATTGAACGATTAAACAGTGCTGTAAATTATATTGAAAAACATTTGAGTGAAAACATCGATTATGAAGAAATTGCAAAGATTGCATGCTGTTCGACTTATCATTTTCAAAGGATGTTTTCATATCTGGCAGACATGCCGTTGGCGGAATACGTACGCCGTAGACGAATGTCATTAGCAGCTGTAGATTTACAGAGTGGTAATAAAAAAGTAATTGATATTGCATTGAAGTACGGGTATGATTCACCGACCGCTTTTAACAGGGCTTTCAAAAGCGTCCATGGAATTGCACCGTCAAAAGCAAAAGAAAATGGCATTGTTCTAAAGGCATTTCCTCCTATCAGCTTCAAAGTAACAATAAAAGGAGATGTTGAAATGAATTACAGAATTGAAGAGAAAGAAGCATTTCGAATTGTAGGTATTTCCGAACCATTGTTTCCAGAGATTGAAAAGAACTTTGAAATTGTACCAAAGATGTGGGAAAATGCAGCGAAAAACGGATTAATTTCTAAGCTTGCTGCGATGATGGAAGGCATGCCGGCGGGATTATTGGGAGTAAGTTCCTGTAGTGAGGAGAATAATTGGAGATACTATATAGCTGTTGCCAGTAATCATCCAATTGACGGTGTTTTGGAAGAATTTTTGATACCTGCATCAACATGGGCGGTATTTTCAGGTGAAGGAACCAACAAGTCAATACAGGAACTAGAAAAAAAGATTATAACAGATTGGCTTCCCACTTCAGGATATGAATATGCCAACGCTCCTGATATCGAGGTGTACTTGTCTGCTGATCCCGAGAATGCGAAGTATGAGGTATGGATTCCGGTTGAAAGGAAGGGAAAATAGTAATGGCGTATTTTGCAGCTGTCGGTTAATAGAATACCAAGGCAACAGATATCCTTGGCCGATAATAAGTGTAATATAATAGAGGTAGAGGTTGTTCCAAAAGGTCGCATTTTATCTTTAGGAACAGCCTCTACGCAATTAATGAAAGCTAGCTTTTACACTTCGGTTTTATTCCAAATGGTTTACTCCATGGAGTGGATTTGCACATGATTACCATTCGGATCGATAAAACATGCATAGAAACCTAATCCGCCTGGTATTTCTGTTTTTTCTTTGGTGATGATCCCGCCGTTTTCTTTCACTTCCGCTAATTTTCCTGGAATATCTTCCACGCTGATGACGATTTGTACTCCTTGTTTTTCGTCCGCCGGCCGGAGATTTGTGTCCAGCCCTCCACCGGTACCGGTGTCGCCGATTTTGAAAAAGGCGTACTCATTCTCGGAAAAAACTTCGAATTCCCAACCGAATATTGTGGAATAAAACTGTACCCCTTTGTTCAAATCAGGAGCAGGTATTTCAATGTGATTGATAGTGTAATTGTTTTTCATGGCGATTCCTCCTTTTTTGATTTCTTCTTCAAGAGTAGCAAAACGGCCGGCTGGTTGTTTCTTTTCGATTGCTATTTTTGTCAGCGTTATTCCGCTTTATTCTTTCCCAGTATTGATACATTTCCGTAAAGCCGAGCTTTTCATACAGTCGCAGTGCGGGGAAACTGTCTGCTAAAACAGTAATCATTGGTTACGGGAGGATAAGGAACAAAATAATCAGGCTGGAGGACCAGTAAAGTCAGGAGCAGTTTCCGCAAACTCCTTGCTGACAGCGGCCAGTGCGGCGCCGATGACTTGATGCATGTCATAATATTTGTATGTTGCTAATCTGCCGCCAAAAATAACATCTGCTTCTTGATCGGCGAGCTGTTTGTATTTTTTGTAGATTTCATTATTTTTCGCATCATTTATCGGATAATAGGGTTCATCCCCCGGCTTCCATTCCTTAGGATATTCCTCGGTAATCACCGTTTTGGCTTGCGTTCCAAATTCAAGATGCTTATGCTCAATGATTCTTGTATAAGGTGTCTCTTTGTCCGTATAATTCACGACGGCATTTCCTTGATAGTTATCTGTCTCTTCCACTACCTTCGTTTTAAAATGCAAGCTTCGGTATTCTAAAACGCCATATTTATAATCATAGTACTGATCAATCATCCCTGTAAAAACAACCTTTTTTGCTAGTTGCTCCAATTCTTCACGATGTTTAAAGAAATCCACACTTAACCTGACATCGATTCCTTCCAGCATTTTTTCGATGATAACGTTATAGCCGCCATTCGGGATGCCTTGATAACGGTCATTAAAATAGTTGTTGTCGTAGGTGAAGCGGACGGGCAATCGTTTAATAATAAAAGCAGGTAATTGTTTTGCCGACCTTCCCCATTGTTTTTCTGTGTATCCTTTGATGAGCTTTTCATATAAGTCGGTTCCTACCAAAGATATTGCCTGTTCTTCTAAATTTTTAGGCGCTTTAATCCCAGCAGCTTGCTTTTGTTCTTCAATTATTTTCTTTGCTTCTTCCGGGCGAATAACTCCCCATAATTTGTTAAAAGTATTCATATTAAATGGGAGATTATATATTTCGCCTTTATAATTGGCAATCGGAGAGTTGGTATAGCGGTTAAATTCGGCAAAGCGGTTGACGTAATCCCAGATTTCTTTGTTATTTGTGTGAAAAATATGCGCCCCGTACTTGTGGACGTTAATATCTTCCAAACTTTCCGTATAAACATTTCCGCCGGTGTGATTCCTTTTATCGATCAGGAAACATTTTTTCCCTCTTTTGCTGGCTTCATATGCAAATACCGATCCAAATAAACCGGAACCAACTATTAAATAATCGTACAAAATCAACGCCCCTTTATGTATTCAATCTTAAAAAAAGTCATCTTTATCTTTGTTAAATAAAAAAAGTTATTTTTTGTAAATCATGAAATGTTTGTTCAATCGAAGCCTCCCTTTCATTGTCATGGCTCACAAAAGTTTATCATGAAAATGTAAATCGGTTAAGCCTGATTAACTCTGAACGAAGAGCAGAAGGCTTTCATATGAACAGAAGGAGCGCTTCCACCCAGCTCGTTGAAGTAAAGATTGTTGCAGGCGATAATCACGATTTCTCTATGCTGCTCATGTACGTTTCCCTGTATGCTGCGTTCTCAAGCGTATTGCGCCTTGATCTTCATGTCCGCCTTATCGAGCACGTATCAAAAATAACAGACAAAAAGTAGGACTATTTACGAAAAAAATTGTTGCTCATTGCATTTGAAACGCAAGAAAATCTTGCTTTGATTTTCACGTTATCGATGAAGGGACGTATAAAATCGACGAAGGCTGCGAAAACAGTCAAAAATAAAATGTGCTATACTAACAATATTATTATGCCCGCTATAAACGAGAGGAAGCAATATGAATACAGAAGCATTGGAGTATTTTATCAAAGTTTATGAGAAAAAAAGTGTGACTGCAGCCGCCAAGGATTTATTTATTACGCCGCAGGGAATAAGCAAGACGATAAAACAGCTGGAAATGGAACTGGAGACGGAGCTGTTTTCCAGAGGCCCCCGCGGAATGAAAGCGACGGAGTCCGGAGAGCTGCTGTATGCTCGGGCGAAACATATTAGTTACCTGATGAAAGATATTAAAAAAGAAATTGATATTATTAACGGCAAAAAGGGCACCTTGAATGTTGTCGTTACGTACTCCCCGTCTCTGGCAATCAGCTCGTATTTTATTTTCCAATTCATGGAGCTTTATCCTGATATTCAGATGAAACTGAGAGAATTTCCCGATGAGTATTCCGTAGGGAAGCTGTTTGAAGAAGAAGCCGATGTTGGGATTGTGATCGGAAACGAAGGGATCGAAAACTGTGAATGTGAGATGATCGCTGCGGGCGAAGTGGTTGCCGTCGTGTCGAGGCAGCATCGCCTGGCAGAAAAAGAGGAGATTTCCATCATCGAACTGGAAAACGAATCACTGGTGCTCAAATCTGTAGGGGAAGGAAAAGAGCACGGCCTAGTGGATAAATGTCTTGAATACGGATTCACACCAGCGGTGAAGCATGAGTTCGGCAGTATTATCACTGCGCATCATCTGTGTAAAATGAGCGGATATGTGGCGGTTTCCATCGATTTTGTGGAAGAGGCACTAAAGGATGATGAGTTAAAAATCATCCGCCTGAAGGAAAAAATACCGCAGAATATTTATCTTATCACAAGAAAAAGTGTTCATCAGTCCAAGGCCGTATCACTCTTTCAACAGTATATAAAAGAATATTGCGAACAATAAAAGTTGTTTTGATAGAAATCTGTCAAAACAACTTTTTCATTGGAGCAACCAAAAGTTTACCCCCTTCGCTTTTTGGTTGATACCGCTTTCGAAAGTTCTGCGTTAAGCTGAAATTGTGGCTGTGAGAGATGCACAAATACATGATGCGTGATGTGAAAGCGTTTAATGAGGAGGGTGTCATTCTTTTTTTAAAAAATCGAACCGGAAAGCAAATTATTAAAAAGAAAATAAGGGGGCAATAAAAATGTCCGGTAAGAGTAAGAAAAAGTTTCGTATTATCATGAGTTCCTTGTTATCCTTGCTGCTGCTCCTTGGCGTAGCGGGAAACATCGCCTTAGCTTACTTTTCAGATGTCATTACAGCATATTTTACAACGATTGATATAGAAAGTGCGGAAGCGGTGGAGGCGCGCGGTCAGTCGGAAATCGTCGCGGAAATGATTGCGGATGAGGGGATCGTCCTTCTTCAAAACAACGACAACCTGCTGCCGCTTGCAACAACGAGTGAGAATAAAACAAGGGTAAACGTTTTTGGCTGGAGCTTTACGAACCCGATCTACGGAGGAACTGGTTCCGGTAAAGTAAACGCGGAGACAGCTGTTACCCCAAAATCAGCTCTTGAAAATGCAGGCTTTGAGGTAAATGAGCAATTATACAATGATTATGAAGCATTGGACATCGAAAGGCCGCTCATCGATATGGATGGTCAGGACTGGTCGATTCCAGAGCCGGCTCCCTCCGAATTTTACACCGCTGAGAGAATGCAGCAGGCAACGGATTATTCCGATATTGCGATTATCTTTATTGCGCGTTCAGGCGGTGAGGGGGCAGACCTTCCAAGAAGCATGGATGGTCCGGATACCTTTGATCCTGAAGGAAGTGCTTTCAGCGCTACCGGGAACAGATATGGATATGAGGATGACCTTGATCCCGACAAGCATTACCTTCAGCTAAGCAATCGGGAGCAGGGTATGGTCGATGCGGTAACAGAACACTTTGACAACGTTATTCTTGTTGTTAACAGCAGCAATACCTTCGAACTAGGCTGGGTGGATGAATACAGCCAGATTAAGAGTATTGTTTCTGTTGGCGGTCCGGGTCAAAGAGGGTTTCATTCTCTAGGAAAACTGATTGCCGGTGAAGTAAATCCTTCCGGCAGAACCGTGGACATCTATACAAGAAATCTTCTGGACCCGCCGGCGGTGACGAACTTTGGTGATTTTGATTATGTCGTTCAAAACGAAGACGGTTCCTATTCTACGGCAGTAGATGCGATGGGTGTACCTCTAAAGTTTGTCGATTATACAGAGGGGATATATATTGGTTACCGTTACTATGAGACGGCAGCAGCGGAAGGAGTCATTAATTATGATGATGAAGTGCAATTCCCATTTGGTTACGGTCTAAGCTACACGACGTTTGAGCAAGAAGTAGTCCCTGGAACGTTACGCTGGGGCGATGAAGTTGTCACTTTTGATGTAAGCGTAACAAACACTGGCTCTGTGGCAGGAAAAGAAGTAGTACAGATCTATTATTCCGCTCCGTACACAGGGAATATTGAGAGATCGGCTGTTGATTTAGCAGCATTTGCGAAGACAGACCTCATTGAACCGGGGGAATCTCAAACTGTTACACTCTCCTTTCATGTAGAGGATATGGCTGCGTACGATGATAACAAAATCTACAGCAGCACAGGCGGTTATGTACTTGAGGAAGGCGAATACAGTATTTATTTAATGAACAACTCTCATGAGGTCATTGAAGAAGTTGGTTCCAGCAATCTGCAGGAAATCGTTTACGATTCTGGCCGCTCTACTGATTTACAAGTTCCAGTAAACCAATTTGATGAGGTTGTCGCCGGTGAGGGAAGCATCACCACATATCTTTCCAGAGAGAACGGTTTTGCAAACCTGGATCAGCTTATAAAATATGAAGATTTTGCTGTTACTGACGAGGAAGGCGAAACGAAGACTGTTCAGGGCAAGCTTGTGGATGCAGACTTTGTAAACTTAGTGAACAGTGTGCGTTATGATGTGCCTGAGGACGCGAATACAGAGCCTCCTGTGACGGGTGCGGATAACGGGTTAACTTTAGAAGACTATACCGATGTGGATTACAACGATGAAAGCTGGAACGAATTGTTAGATCAACTGACAATCGACGACATGGTAAGCTTAACGACACTTGGCGGCTATCGAACGATTGAAATCGAGTCAGTCGGGAAACCGGCAACGGTGGACTATGATGGTCCTTCCGGTATCACTGCTTTTATCTCTAATTCCCCAGTATCAGGTATCGCATTTCCAGCAGGGATTGTCCTTGCGTCCACCTGGAACGTGGATCTTGCGCTGCAAATGGGAGAAGCAGTAGGGGCAGAAGGGCAAGCTTACAATACTACCGGATGGTATGCACCTGGAATTAATATTCACCGGACGGCATTCAGCGGCAGAAACTTTGAATATTATTCGGAGGACCCGCTTGTATCAGGTAAAATAGCTGCGGCAACGATCGTCGGTTATGAAAGTCAAGGCGGCTTTGTTTACATGAAGCACTTTGCATTAAACGATCAGGAAGATAACCGTACAAATGCCGTCATGACTTGGAGCAATGAACAAGCGATTCGGGATATTTACTTGAAGCCTTTTGAAATCTCGGTAAAAGAAGGAGGAGCAAGCGGGGTGATGTCTGCCTTTAACAGTATTGGTACCGTTTGGGCAGGCGCGAGCTCCAGTCTTCTTAAAGAAGTATTGCGTCATGAATGGGGCTTCCAGGGAACTGTGATTACCGACATGTATATTGGTGGTTTCTATCCGTATATGGTATTTGAACAAGCGGTCCGCAATGGTAACGACTTGTTGCTAACGGGAGTTGCACCAATTGGAGTACCCGAAACAGTAGATTCAGACAGCATTGATATGCAGTGGGCGATGAGAGAGGCTTCTCACAACATCTTATACATGGTGGCAAACAGCAGCGCCATCGAAGACGGATTGAGCACGGATATGCCGCAATGGGTAGTGTATGCAATCATTGTGGATATCCTTCTTGTCATAGGTATTGGCACCGGATTCTACTTTACGTTCCGTAAACCTAAGGGCCAGCGTGAAGCGAGAATCATGGCATAGAATATGACTAGCTTTGTCTTGATTAACATCAATTTATTTTAAAAAGAAAAGGGCAATCGTTTCGCTCGCTGCACGCCCGATAGGAAAATCACTCTCCTATCGGGCTTTTAGAAAAGAGGCAGCGGCTTTATTCATTGCTTCGTGTTTGTTCAAAAAGATAAAAACCGATCTTTTTGAACAAACACTTAAATTTCAAAAAGAGGAATGGCTAATGAAATACAAAGAACTGATCAATAAGATGACATTAGAGGAAAAAGCTTCGTTAATGTCGGGAAAAGATTTTTGGCAGACGCAGGATATTGAGCGTCTTGGCATCAACAGCATGTTTCTTGCGGATGGACCGCACGGAATAAGGAAGCAGAAGGAAGCAGCGGATCATCTCGGCCTTAATGCCAGCATCCCGGCAACTTGCTTTCCAACGGCGGCGACAGTTGCCAACAGCTGGAACGAAGCCCTGGGAGAGAAGGTGGGCGAATATCTCGGCGAGGAAGCTGTTGCCCAAAAGGTAAATGTTCTGCTCGGTCCCGGCATCAATATGAAAAGAAATCCGCTGTGCGGCAGAAATTTCGAATATTTCAGCGAGGACCCGTACCTTGCCGGAAAGCTTGCCGCTGCTTATATAAGCGGCATTCAGTCTCGCGGAATTTCGGCTTGCGTCAAGCATTTTGCTGTAAATAACCAGGAGGAGCGCCGCATGTCCATTGATACCATCGTGGATGAACGAACGCTTCGGGAAATTTACTTAACGGCTTTTGAAATAGCTGTAAAGGAAGGTGGGACAAAGACGGTAATGTCCGCTTACAACATGCTGAACGGTGCCTACACTAATGAGAGCCTGCATTTGATGAGGACGATTCTGCGTGACGAGTGGGCTTACGACGGAGTTGTTGTTACCGACTGGGGCGGCAGCAATGACCGCGTGTCAGGCTTGCTGGCCGGAAATGAGCTGGAGATGCCGACGACTGCCGGAGAAACAAACAAAGAAATTATCGAGGCAATCAACGAAGGGAAATTGGACGAAGCGCGGCTGGACGAATGTGTGGACAGGCTGCTCGAACTCATTTTTACAACGGAAGAAGTTTTTAACACACCGCTAAGGGATTTTGACGTAGAGGAGCATCACCGGTTGGCGCAGCAAGTGGCAGAAGAATCAATCGTCCTTCTGAAAAACGAAGACGATATCTTGCCGCTCAGGAAAGATAAAAAGGTTGCGGTAATTGGAGATTTTGCCAAGGAGGCGCGCTATCAGGGGGCCGGATCATCCATCGTTAACCCGACGAGATTGGAAAACACACTGGATGCCCTTGAAGAAACAGGGCTTGTAAGCATCGGTTATGAACCTGGTTTTGAACGGTACGGCAAAAAGAACAGGAAGAAGATGGCTAAGGCGTGCGCGCTGGCGAAACAGGCCGATGTCATTCTCTTATATATTGGCCTTGACGAAGTCACTGAAGCAGAAGGACTGGACAGACAAAGCATGGCGATTCCGGAAAACCAAATCGAGCTGCTGCATGCTTTGCACGAGGTGAATCCTAACATTGTGGCCGTGCTTTCATGTGGTTCGGCTGTAGAAATGCCGTGGATTGGGAAGGTGAAGGGGCTATTACATGGATACTTAAGCGGCCAGGCAGGTGCAAAAGCGATTTTGCGGGTGCTGTCAGGCGAAGTGAATCCTTCAGGAAAACTGGCGGAAACCTATCCGCTTCAGTACGAAGACATACCTTCATCTAAGCAATTTCCAGGAAAGGAAGTCAGCGTGGAGTACAGAGAAGGACCGTTTATCGGCTATCGATACTTTGATACAGCGAATGTCAATGTACTTTTTCCATTTGGCTACGGACTCAGCTATACCACGTTTGTCTATTCCGATCTCAAAGTAAGCAAGGATGGCATCCACTTCAATATCACCAATACCGGCGATACTGCCGGAATGGAGGCAGCGCAGCTGTATGTAGGGTGTCAATCCGAGAAAATTTTCAGGCCGAAAAAAGAGCTGAAGGGGTTTGCGAAAGTATTTTTATCCCCCGGTGAAACGAAGACGGTAACAATCTCTTTTGATGATAAAACTTTCCGCTATTTTAATGTAAACACGAATCAGTGGGAAATCGAGGAGGCTGATTATAAGATCATGATCGGTGCCTCAAGTGCCGATATTCGTTTGACAGCAACTCATTATGTGGAAGGAACCGGAGCGCCACTGCCATATGAGCGTGAAAAGCTGCCAACCTATTACTCCGGAAAAGTTGCCAAGGTCAGCGTGGAAGAATTTGAGCAACTGATCGGACGGAAGGTGCCGGTTTCCACTTGGGATCGAACAAAGCCGTTAGGATATAACGATACGATCGCCCAGTGTCAGTATGCCAAAGGGTGTTTTGCCAGATTTGCCTTTCGTTCCATCACGTTTGCCCACTGGTTTTTGCGGAAAATCGGTAAAAGAAGCACGGCCAATCTGATTATGATGTCCGTCTATCATATGCCGTTCCGGGGAATAGCGAGAATGACCGGCGGCATTGTGAATATGCCGATGTTGGATGGGATGTTAATGATTGTCAATGGCCGCTTCTTTAAGGGGCTGAGGCATGTGTTAAGGGAAAGAAAGAAGATGTTAAGGGCCACGAAAGGAAATGATTAGCTCTGGTTGAAGCGGCAAAGGAGAGGTAAAATGAGTAGCGAAAACACGAAAGACAAAAAAGTGGCTGATGGCTCGCTTAGCTTTTGGGCGAGATATAAAGAAAAACATCCGAATATCGCGCAATTTCTGGTATTTTTTCTGCTCAGCAACGGCGTAACTGTATTGCAGCTTGTACTAATGCCTGTTTTTAAGAGCATATTTGAAAAAACTGCCCTGGTTAGTACCAGTTTCCAAGTATTGCAGTTCGGGCAAAACTTTGACGGCACGCCGTATTATGTATTCGATTATGCAGCAGGTGCCCTTTCCGCTGGAGGAGGCGGCGGACTTGCCTATTTTCTCGCCGTGCAAATAACGATTGCGATTGCGCAGGTCATTAACTTTTTTGCTCAAAGAAGCATTACGTTTAAATCAAACAGCAACATTTGGAAGGCGGCTTTCTGGTATGTGGTTGCTTATATTGTTATCACGATCGGTGCCGCGGCGGCACAGGGCTTTTATAAAGCCCCAATCTATGATTTGCTGATGAACACTTGGGGAATGGGGTCGGTCGGAGAAACGACGGCAGACGTCATTACAATGATTATTAACAGTGCTATTTCTTTCTGGGTATTTTTCCCGATCTTTAAAATCATTTTTAAACAAGAACCTGAAAAGCAGGGGCAGTAAAAGTAAAGGTAGTGAGAGCATGAAATTATTATCAGTAGTTATCCCTTGTTACAATTCACAGGAATACATGACAACTTGCATCGAATCTCTTTTGCCCGGGAGAGAGGACGTTGAGATACTGATAGTGAATGATGGCTCCGTGGACCGAACAGGAGAAATTGCTGATGAGTATGCCAAAAAATATCCAGCTGTCGTCAAAGCAATTCATCAAGAAAACGGCGGTCATGGAGAAGCGGTCAATGCTGGAATCCGAAAGGCAACGGGAGTATATTTGAAGGTGGTTGACAGCGATGATTGGGTGGACATCAGAGCATATCTCAAAATTTTAAACACGCTAAAGGACTGGGCGGCTGAAAAAAAATCGGTGGACATGATTATCAGCAATTTTGTTTATGAAAAAGAAGGAGCAAAATATAAGAAAATCATGAAGTATGATAATGTCCTGCCGGAAGAAACGGTTTTTACCTGGGATGATATCGGACTGTTTCGGAAAGGGCAGTATATTTTAATGCATTCGGTTATCTACAGAACACAATTGCTGCGGGATTGCGGGCTGGAGCTGCCAAAGCATACATTCTATGTTGACAATCTTTACGTTTATACACCGCTGCAGTATGTAAACCATATCTATTATATAAATGTGGATTTTTACAGGTACTATATCGGCAGGGAAGATCAGTCGGTTCAGGAAAATATTATGATTAAACGAATTGATCAACAGATTCAAGTCAACAAATTGTTGATTGAGCAGGTGGAGCTGGAAAAAATAAAGCAGCCAAAGCTGCGCCATTACATGCTCAGGCATTTAGAAATTGTCACGGTTGTTTCCGCCATCTTGCTGATCCGTTCGGGAACGATGGAGAATTTGAAAAAGAAAACAGAACTGTGGAACTTTATTAAAAATAAAGATTTGCATTTGTATCATCAACTCAGGTACGGCATCATGGGACAATTAATTCATTTACCGGGCCGAGCCGGACGAGCTATTTCTGTTGGAGCCTACAAAATATCACAAAGATTAGTAGGGTTTAATTGACAGATATGAAGGGGCTGTGTCAAAAGCCAAAGCTATAAGCGTCTGTTCAAAAAGGCAATGGTTCCGCACGATGCGCCCCAATTCCGCCTAAGTGCTGCCCACGTCCTATGGGCAACGGCGAAATGTCGTCATCCTGACTCCAAGAAAACCACTCACAGTCGGCCTGAAAAGAATGCATCGGCTCCACCCATTGTTTCTTCCTCTACAAGCATAGCTTCGACGAATGTCCAAGTGCCATCGCGCGCGATGGCACAATGAGACAGTTCTCAGTGTCTCAGTGAAGAATGGCTCATTGCTTCGTGCTTGTTCAAAAAGATTAAAACCGATCTTTTTGAACAAACACGATAAAAAAATATCAGTGCAATGGCACCGTGCTTGTCTCTTCCTCTGCAAGCACAGCTTCGATGACTATCCGTCGAGACAACTCGATGGGAAAGGCATCGTAGCTTTGCTCGTCGCTGCACGCTCGATAAGAAAAAACGACTCCTATCGGGCTTTTGAAAAGATGCAGCGGCTTCGCTCATTGCTTCGGGGGTGACTCAAATGGGTAGGTTTTCCCATTTGAGACACCCCCCTTTCTTTCACGCCGCCGCTGCGGCTGCTGAAGTGGCAGATAAAAGAATTGTTAGAAAATCGCCGGATTCTATAGTAGAATATTTCATATGTGTTATGAAGGGTTTGATAGTGGTTGTTCAAAAAGATAAAAAGCGGCCTTTTTGAACAACCATCATATACCTTATTGGGGTAACTCCTTAATCTGCAAAAGAGGAATCGTTATGAAATATAAACAATTAATTGCAAAGATGACGTTGGAAGAGAAAGCGTCTTTAATGTCAGGGAAAGATTTTTGGCAAACTCAGGATATTGAGCGTCTCGGCATCAATAGCATGTTCCTTGCCGATGGACCGCATGGCATAAGAAGACAGGCGGTGGCGGCGGACAAGCTCGGACTTAATGCCGGGATTCCGGCAACCTGTTTCCCGACGGCGGCGACGGTGGCAAACAGCTGGAATGCGGAACTAGGAGAAAAAGTCGGCGAGTATCTCGGAGAAGAGGCGATTGCACAGAAAGTCAACGTCCTTCTTGGACCTGGCGTTAATATGAAAAGGAATCCCCTGTGCGGAAGAAATTTTGAATATTTCAGCGAGGATCCATACCTTGCCGGCAAAATGGCCGCCGGTTATATCAGAGGAATTCAATCCCATGGCATATCAGCATGTGTGAAGCACTTTGCCGCAAATAATCAAGAGCAGCGGCGTATGTCCATTGATGTGGTCGTCGATGAACGGACGCTCAGGGAAATGTATCTGACTGCTTTTGAAATTGCGGTAAAAGAAGGGAAAACGAAGGCGATCATGTCTTCCTACAACAGGTTAAACGGAGTCTACACGAATGAAAGCCTTCATTTAATGCAGGATATTCTCCGCGGGGAATGGGGATATCAAGGAACGGTGATCACCGATTGGGGCGGAAGCAATGATCGTGTCGCAGGTCTCCTGGCTGGAAATGAACTGGAGATGCCGACGACCGCGGGGGAAACCGATAATGACATCATTCAGGCCGTCAAAGATGGAAGAATCAAAGAGGAAGTATTGGATGAATGCGTCGACCGCTTGCTTGAACTCATTTTCACAACAGAAGAAGCCTATAGAAAGCCGCTTGTCGAGTTTAATGTGGAACGGCACCATCGCGTCTCGCAGAAGGTTGCGGAAGAGTCCATCGTCCTTCTGAAAAACGAAGATAACATCTTGCCGCTTAAATTTGGTAAAAAGGTCGCCGTAATCGGAGAGTTTGCCAAAAATGCACGATATCAGGGGGCGGGATCGTCCATTGTAAATCCGACGATTTTGGATCATACGATGGACTGCTTTGAGGAATCGGGAATTGTCAACATCGGTTATGAGCCTGGTTTTGAACGTTATGGGAAGAAATCACGGAAAAAGATCGCGAAAGCATGTGAGCTTGCCGAAAAAGCGGATGTGATTCTTTTATATCTTGGATTGGATGAGGCTACGGAAGCCGATGGTCTGGACCGGAAAAGTATGAGGATTCCTGATAATCAGATTGATTTATTGCATGCTTTGCATCAGGTCAACCAGAACATTGTCACGATTCTTTCTTGCGGCTCGGCTGTCGAGATGCCTTGGGTGGATAAAGTAAAAGGGTTGTTGCATGGCTATTTAGGCGGACAGGCAGGGGCAAGAGCGATTCTAAGGGTTTTGTCCGGTGATGTAAATCCCTCGGGGAAGCTGGCGGAAACTTATCCGCTCACCTACGAGGACACCCCTTCCTTTCCCAACTTTCCAGGAAATGAAGTGAGCGTGGAATACAGAGAAAGCATTTTTATCGGCTACCGTTACTATGATACCGCAAATGTCCATGTGCGCTTTCCTTTCGGCTACGGGCTGAGCTATACAACATTTGCATACTCGGGATTACAGGTGAATAAGACCGGGGTCACATTTACATTGACCAATTCAGGAGCTGTCGCCGGGATGGAAGTGGCACAGATGTATGTCGGTTGTAATTCCGACAATATTTTCCGGCCGAAAAAAGAACTGAAGGGCTTTGACAAAATCTTCATTAACGCAGGGGAGTCGAAGACGGTAACCATCCCCTTTGATGAGAAAACATTCCGTTATTTTAATGTAAAAACGAATCAATGGGAAATAGAAGAAGCGGAGTATACGATCATGATCGGTTCGTCCAGTACCGATATCCGATTGACGGATACAATATTTGTGGAGGGCACAGGCGCTCCGCTTCCGTACGATAAAAACGAACTGCCTTCCTATTATTCGGGAAAAATTACCAACGTCAGTGTCGGGGAATTTGAGTCTTTGCTTGGACGGAAGGTTCCTGTGTCAACATGGGACAGAAAGCGGCCGCTTGGATACAACGACACGATTGAACAGTGTCAGTATGCAAAGGGTGTATTTGGAAGGCTGATGTTTCACGCGGTGGTGTTTGCCCATTGGTTTTTAAGAAAAACAGGGAAAAGAAACACGGCCAACCTGATTATGATGTCCGTTTATTATTTGCCATTTCGAGGAATGGCCAGGATGACAGGCGGTCTGATCAATATGCCGATGGTGGATGGGATCTTGCAAATGGTCAATGGGCATTTCTTCAAAGGGCTGCGTCACTTTCTAAAGGAAAGGCATGCGATGCGGCTGGGTCGGCGGAAAAAGAGTGCAAACTGACGGAATAAAGCGATAAAACGCCGGAAATAATCTCAATTTTGACGGAAGTACTGATCAAAGTGACGGGAAAAAGCTGAATATCGACGGAATTACTGGTCGGTTCCACTCATTGTTCGAGGCTGTATCAAAAGCCAAAACTATAAGAGTCTGTCCAAGTGCCAGCGCGTGCGATGACACGATGAGACAGTTCGCAGTGTCTCAGTGAAGAATGGCTCATTGCTTCGTGCTTGTTCAAAAAGATAAAAACCGATCTTTTTGAACAAACACGATAAAAAAATATCAGGGCAATGTCTCCGTGCTTGTCTCTTCCTCTGCCAGTATTGCCCTGATGTCGATCCAAGTGCCATCGCGCGCGATGACACAATGAGACAGCTCGTAGCCTCTCGGTGAAGTGTGACTCATTGCTTCGGGGGTGTCGCAAAAGGGAAAAACCACCCTTTTGAGACCCCCCCTTCTATTAAAAGATTCCACTGAACAGCTGATACGTTTTCTGACGTTCTGCATCCACGTTTGCAAACCCTTCCGGACTGTAGTTTTCCAACAGCAAATGCCATTTTTCACTTCATTGGAATAATTACTGTAGTCGATATTGGGTGATTTGGAGCTTGGAAGATAAGTGTCGGTTTGTCGCGGCTTTCCACCGGTGTTTGAAGGTGAATGTTTTAAACCCGCTGTAATATTTTTTACCGCATCATAGGTGAGTGAGATTCCTTTGAACATGTATACCCCTCCAGTAATTTGGATGCTTCTCTAATTACTATATCGGCATGTTTCCAATGGAGTTAGTAATTGGTTCCGGATAAATGCCTTCGTTTTTTCCTCCCTCCCGTGTGCAGGCTTATTGAACGAAGAAAAAATATTGACTTTCAGTACAAGAGCTTTTATGATAATGTTATCCTCTGAGAGATTTCATCTTTTGAGGATTTTTTGTATTGATAGACTATTGCTCGCGATCCCTCAGCAAAGAGCAAACGTTTTATTAGTCGGCTGTTTCCGTAAATATTGTTGCTCGTGGACCGTTTCAAGACGACTTCAATTGTCTGAACGGCTATATTATTTTCAAAATCTTCAAGTAAGAGTTTGTTGTAAAAGAATGATCTTCACAAGGCCTGCACGATATTTTTTTGAACCACGAAGACCGCTTATCAATGAAAATCGCGGTGAGAAGAGGGATGACATGAAAAAAATTGTACTGGTCTGTCTGCTAACAGTTTTGGCGGCTTATTTTGTAAGCGGTTGCAAAAATGGTTTGGAGAACACAAAATATAAAATTATTTACTCCAAAAATGAAACAGATTCTGAGAAGGTGGAACAGCAAAAGGAAAAATCATACACCATTGCCATCATTCCGAAAGTAGGGGGTATTCCATATTTTAATGAAGCGGAAATTGGTGCGATGGAAGCTGCCAAGCAGCTGAATGTCGAGGTTTTTTTCGAAGGTCCGGACGTGGCGGATTCCGAGCAGCAAATTCGCATTATTGAGGAATTCATTGAAAAACGGGTTGATGTTATTGCCGTGTCTGCAAACGATCCGGAAGACCTTCTTCCCGTTTTAAACCGGGCACGTAATGAAAATATTAAAGTCATCACCTGGGATGCTGATACGCTGCCGGAAGCTAGAGAGTTCTTCATCAACATGGTTCATCCGGAAACGCTTGGAAGGCATATTATGGATACATTGGCATGGAATACAGGGGAAGAAGGTGACTATATCATTATGACGGCTTCTTTAACCGCAGCCAATCTGAGTGAATGGATGCACTGGATGCTGGTACAGCAAGAAGAGTTTTACCCGCAGTTAAATTTGATTGACGTTGCCGAAACCGGTGAAGATCCAGGCGAGGCTTATATACAATCGCTGAAAATGTTGGATAAGTATCCGGATTTAAAAGGGATTATCGGCAATGGCTCGATCATTGCGCCGTCAGCAGCCCAGGCAGTAAGAGAGAAAAATAAATCAGGGGAAGTGGCCGTAGTCGGTTTGTCACCGCCAACATCGATGAGAGAATTTTTAAAGGACGGCTCGGCCCAAGTGGCAACACTTTGGAGTCCAAAAAGATTAGGCTATTTAACGGTAGTGCTGGCTGAGCAGTTACTTCAAGGCAAATACCCGGAAGACTGGCAGGATGTACCCGGCGTCGGCATCATTCGGGTGATGGATGATGTGGTTATCATGGGGGAGCCGATAGACTTTACGGCGGAAAATGTGGATCAATATGATTTTTAACTTGTTTAAATTCCGGGATTACCGCCTGCTGTCAAAGCTGATTATGACGTATTTCCTGCTTACCGTTATTCCGATGGCATTGCTGGGATATCTTGCATATAAGCAATATACTTCCTCGATTGAAAAGCAGGCAGGGGAGTATGTTCCGTTGCTGCTGGAGCAGGCTCATGAAAATATCGATAATCAATTTTATGAAATCAAAAAATTACCTAATCTAGTGTATAACTCGAGTCAGGTGATCGAGATTTTAAGAAAGGACAGCTACGAGAATAAATCCGGCTTATTGCAGGATGAATTTTATGTTAACAGCTTTCTGACACGAACGTATATAAGCAGCGGGAGTTCTCCTGTACTCGGTGTTTTTATCTTATCGAATGACCGCACTTTCAAAGCGGTCAAAGCGGATTTCGCCGGCTTGGACGAACATGCGTATCCTTTCAGCCCGGATGTTGAACCGGAGAGTAAAGAAACGGTTATTTTGCCTCATCAGACTTCGCTGCGCTTTGAAGGAAATCAGCCGTTTATTATGCTGAAGAGACAACTGGCTGACTATGATAACAGAGGAAATTTAGGGACGATGTTCATTGTGATAGATTTGACATTTTTAAGTAATATTTTTAATAATTTGAACATTGAGAACAAAGCGGATATTTGGTTGATGAATGGAGAAGGAAGTATCATTTTTCACACAGACGCTTCCCTTATCGGTGCTGTCGATGAAAATATCACAGTATATCCGCTGTTGAACGGGAGCTACCGGACGCTTCAAGGGGATAACAGCAGGCTTGTGAGCAAAAACACTTCGGAGGAATCCGGCTGGATTTTATCGCACAGTATCCTCTTGAAAGATTTAACAGAACAAACAGATTTAATGAGAAATGTCACTGTTTTTTTGTTCATTATTTTTGTTATTCTCAGCACTTCCGTCTCTGTTGTGGTTGCCTGGAATGTATCGCGGCCGCTTTACCGGTTGACACGGCTGATGAAAAAGGTGGAAAAAGGCAATTTTTATGTGGATCTTCCGGTAAATTCCAATGATGAAATCGGCTTACTGGCGAACAGCTTTAACTCAATGATTCTTGAAATCAGAAATCTAATACAACAAAATTATCAAATTCAGCTGCGCCAAAAGGAAGCGGAGCTTTACGCGCTGCAATTCCAGATCAATCCTCATTTTATGTACAATACGCTGGAAACGATCGGCATGGCTGTGGAAGAAGGAGAAAACGATACCGTTGTCAAAATGGTGACACTGCTCGGGAGGATGCTGCGTTATTCCATCGGCAACAAAGAAAAATTCGTTCCCGTGTGGATGGAACTCACGCATATTAAAGACTATTTGACGATCCAGGAAATCAGATTCGAAGAGCGGCTCCTATTTTCAATAACGGAAGAAATCAACACTGCGGCATTTTTTACACCAAAGTTTATTATTCAGCCGATTGTGGAGAACGCGATTAAGTATGGATTGGACACTAAGGAGCGGCTGGAAATCAGCATCGTGATCCGCCAACATTGCGATTTGTTGAACGGCCGGGACGAAATCGCATTTATCATCACCGATAACGGTCCCGGGATCACTGAAGATGTACTAACAGAATTAAATAAACGGTTCCATTCCAATCCTGAAGTCAACAGGGATGGTCAGTTTGGACTGATGAATGTACACGCAAGAATCACGATGACATACGGGGAACAGTATGGATTAAAGGTGGAAAGCACGGTTAACAGCGGGACGTCGGTAACGGTCACAATCCCGGTGATACGCGTGGAGAATGTCCATTCAGTATTGGAAAGGATTGATGAAAATGACTGCCGGAAAAATGAGCGTTGTCATTGTCGATGATGAGAACAGGATCAGAAGGGGAATAGAGCGGCTGGTTCGCGCTCATGGTGATATTTGGAATATTTCTGGAAGCTTTGGCACGGCCACGGAATTGATATCCTCATGTCAGCAAGGAAAAATACAATTTGACTTGTTAATTACCGATATTCGCATGCCAAAAATCGATGGGCTGACATTGATAAAAGAATTAAAGCAGGTCGCAATCTTCCATTCCATCATCATCAGCGGATACGACGATTTTTCTTACCTTCAGACCGCCATCAGGGAAGGGGCAATCGATTATCTGCTGAAGCCGGTTGATAGAGACGAATTTGCGGCGCTATTAAAAAAAACACAGCACCTTATCGAAAAAAAACGGCTGGAAGAGAAAGAAATCATGCGATTGAAGCAGGCCACTGCCCGCTTGACATATGCCAAACAAATACAGTGTCTCAGCTCGATTGTCCTGGAACAGGAAGCTGATATTTCGTCGCTGGAGTGGACGAAAGATTTTCCAAAGGGAAACTATCGACTTTTTTACGTCAGTACGGACAATGTATACAGTGAAAATAAAATAATGGCGTGTGAGGAGCTGACGACCTGGAGCTTTGCCGCAGAAAACATTATGAAAGAGCTGCTTGCTAAATGGGAGCGGGAGGAGAAGCAGCAAATAAAATCATGGATTTGGAGAGGAAAGCAATTCTCCAATTGGATTCTGGTCTATGGATATACAAGTGATTTAACGGAAAAAGGGGATGAGACCGCGCTTTGTATCAAGGAAAAAATTCAGTATTTCACTCCGCTAACCGTATCTGTTTCCATCAGCGATTTATTTTGCGATTTATCGTTATTGCCGGTGATCAGGAATGACTTATTGAAATGGATGCAGTATCGCTTCATCTACGGGGGAAACAAGCTGTTTTACCCGGCGGTTGTCAATGAAATGCTAAAGCAAAGAAAAAAAACAGACAGTCCAAAAGCGGTGGATCAGGCGATTGCAACATTTATTCATGCACTGGAAAAATGGCAGGAAGAGGAGATAAAAAGGCAGCTCAATCTTTTCTTTGAGAAATTGAAAGCGTTAAAGTCGCCGGAGGAAATCCAATATTTTCTCCAGTCCTTTTGTGTCCAGGTTGTTCACTATCTGATTAAAAGATTTCCGTCGATAGATAATTCGCAATTTATCCAGGATTCGTTTTTACTGTCGAAAAAATCAACAACATTATATGATTTGAAGGACATACTGAATAACTGGGTCGATGCTGTTGTGAAAAAAATCAAGGCAGCAGCGGACAGTAACCAAAGCATGGATCAGCTGGAAACGGCAAAAAAGTGGATAGAAGAACATATCGGGAAGCGGATTACCATCGAAAAAATAGCCCGGGCGGTTTATATGAACCCGACGTATTTTTGTGAGCAGTTTAAGGCGGAAACAGGAGAAACGGTGCTCGATTATGTAACAAGGGTACGCTTGCAGAAAGCAAAGGAGCTGCTGTTGACTGGAAATTTCAAAGTATACGAGGTTGCGGAACAAGTCGGCTATTCTGATCCGAAATATTTCAGTAAATTATATAAAAAATATTACGGGAAACTGCCATCCGCATATAAAGAGCGGGTTTATTGAGGCGTATCTGTGAATGGAAGCCCAATCAGCAGCTGCGACTTTCATGAACAAGTGAAAAATCGTGCAAAACAACCTGATGTGATGCTGCACGTAGGCGGGATTCCGTTGGTAAAACGCCGGGGTCCCGCCAATTTTATGTGGAATACCCTCAAGAAAAGAGCGGATTACGTCAATAGAAGAGCGGAGTCCCGCTGATTCTGTGCGTGATCCCGTCGTTTTGAACTGTGATTCCGTCAAATTTGTGCGTAATCCCGTCGCTTTGAACAGTAAATCCGTCGAAAAAGGGATTAATCCCGTCAGGAAGCAGATTATTTCCGCTTAAAGATACCGAAAATCCTCCCCCTAAACCGAAGGATGTCTCCTTAAAAATATTCCCCCCTTTAATTAGTATAGAGGTAGTTCAACAAGTCCAGAAAACAGAAGCTGGCAAACCTTAACGTTAGCGTTGTCCTACCGTGCCTATGTGCGCACTAATTGCTCGTGAAGGAGGCGCCTCGAGGTTGTTAGTTCTGTTATTCCCGCCTTTTTGAACAAACCACTTCCATTTTTGAAAACGGATACAATTTAGAGCGGAATAGAAAAGGGTGTCTGGACAATGAAAGCATCGACGGTTCCCTTGACATCAGGACGCTTGCTAACTGATGAGGCAGCCTCCTTACTGAGAGGAAACATATTTTTTACATTCATTCCCTTGAAAACAATCATTTCCTGCCTGGAGGGACAGCTCATGAAGCGCCAGCCGCGTACGGGAAAGTCGTGCGCATGCAAAAAAATCGATATCAACAGTGAAAGGAGCTGATCTTATTGACTGAGCGAATAACGGTAGTAGGAAGCATCAATATGGACATTGTTGCTACAACCGGCCGCTACCCTTCCAGAGGAGAAACTGTCTTCGGCGACAGCGTGCATTTTTTTCCCGGGGGCAAAGGGGCCAACCAAGCGGTAACCTGCCATAGGCTGGGAAAAGAAACGTATTTTATCGGGGCTGTGGGCGACGACATATTTGGCAGAAGTCTTATAAAGTCGCTGGAGGCTTCCGGATTGAACATTTCCTATGTCCGCCGTCTTGATGGAGCCGCCACCGGAGTGGCAATGACAACAATCGATGAAACAGCAGAAAATACCATGCTTGTAGTAAAGGGCGCAAACGATTTGCTGACAGCCGGGGATATAGAGAAGGCTGCCGAAGCTATTGACAACAGTGGCATTGTTTTACTGCAGATGGAAGTTCCGCAAGAAGCTGTCATGTATACGTTAAAAAAAGCAAAAGCAATGAATAAGTGGACAATCGCCGATCCATCGCCGGCGGAGGGGATAACCTTTGCTGCATTGCCATATTGTGATGTGATCATCCCGAACAGACAGGAAACGGCGTTTTTAACCGGCATCGATGTCACCGACGTAACAACAGCCGGTGCGGCAGCCAGACAAATTCAAGCGCTGGGGGTGAAACACGTCATTATTAAAATGGGAAATAACGGATGCCTTGTTCGCAGTGAAGGACGCGAACAGCATTTTCCGGCAGTGAATGTTCAGGCGGTGGACACAGTCGGGGCGGGAGATGCTTTTTCTGGAGCGGTGGCGTCGGCATTTGCGGACGGAGCAGGCTTATTGGAAGCGGCGGAATTCGCAACCATTGTAGGTGGATTATCTACTACGAAGCTTGGGGCACAATCCGGGCTGCCGAAATTACAGGAAGTACAGCAATTTTCGAGAGAAAACAAGCTATCCAACTTTTTACTGGATGAAGCAAACTGATTTTCAGACAAGTGTTTAAAAAAGAGAAGAGCAGTAGCAACAAGTTCTACGCACAGCAGTCACGATCAGCGACCCAGTGCGCTGCATTCGCCAGCGGAGTGGCAACGAATCGCCCGGCATATGTGAACATTTACCGGAGTCTTTGAACATCATCCTTTTCAAGGAGGGGAGATTGTGAACCATTTTTTGGAAATGAGACATATCAGTAAGACCTTTCCAGGAGTGAAGGCGCTTCATGACGTTCAGTTGCTGATCAAGCCTGGAGAGGTGCACGCGTTAATAGGGGAGAACGGCGCAGGTAAGTCGACGCTGATGAAGATTCTTGCTGGTGTTCTCCAGCCGGATGACGGTGCGGAAATAAAGCTGGACGGGGAGGCCGCAGCGATTGAAAAGCCGCTGGATGCTGCGGAAAAAGGGATCTCCATCATTTATCAAGATTTGAGTTTATTTCCTAATTTATCCGTTGCTGAAAATATCTGCATTGGAAAAACGTTTGGGCGTTCGCTGTTTAGCCGGGTAAATTGGAAGACTGTCAGAGAAACGGCAAAGAAGGCGATGGCGGAAGTCGGGGTAAAATTGGATTTAAACACTCCGGCAGAAAGACTGAGCATCGCGAAGCAGCAGATGGTGGCCATCGCGCGCGCGATCGCCTTTCAATCGAAGTTGATTGTCATGGATGAGCCGACATCGGCGTTATCGAACACGGAGATAGAGATGTTGTACCGGATCATAGAAAACCTGAAAGCACAGGGCATCGCGATCATCTTTATCAGTCACAAATTAAATGAATTGTTTAAAGTGGCGGACAGTTTTACCGTCTTGCGGGATGGAAATTATATCGGCACTTATGAAAGCAGCGAGATCAATGAAGATAAGCTGATTGCACTCATGGTGGGCCGGGAATTGGTGAAGGAAAAATATGAAAAACATCCGACCGGGGATTCCTTATTGGAAGTGAAGTGTTTATCCAAGCGGGGAAATTTCAAGAATGTGTCTTTTACATTAAAAAGTGGGGAAATTGTCGGTATCACCGGTTTGGTCGGTTCGGGAAGAACGGAACTGGTGCAGGCAGTTTTCGGCTTGAATCCCCCTGACGAAGGGGAAATCGTGTTGTACGGGAAACCGTATAAGCCGGTCAGTGCGGAAAAATCAGTGAAGCTGGGGATAGCGTACGTTCCGGAAAACAGGCAAAGGGAAGGCGTCGTCTTAAAACAATCACTTACAAATAATATGACGATCACGTGCCTGGAAAAATTAAAATATCGCATCGGTCTGATTGATTTTTCACAGGAGAAGCGATTGGCGGAGTATTACATGGAATCATTGGATATCCGGCCGCGAATACCTGAGATGTCGGCCGAGCAATTATCCGGAGGCAATCAGCAGAAGGTTGTGTTAGCGAAATGGATGGCGATTCACCCGCGAATATTAATCATTGATGAACCGACAAACGGCATCGATGTCGGGGCCAAATCAGAGATTCACAGGCTGTTGAGAAATTTGGCCAAGGAAGGGATGGGAATTATCATGGTTTCTTCCGAGCTTCCGGAAATTTTAAACGTAAGTGATAGAATCTTAGTGATGAGACACGGCCGGATTCATGGAGAGTTTAGTGCTGCGTCGGCAACACAGGAAATGATCATGAGCGTTGCCTTTAAAGGCAAGGAAGATGAAAAAGCGGAAAGCTTGCAGAACGCTTAAGGGGAGTTTCTTTATGAAGAATATTTTAAAAACAAAAGAGCTGGGTATCGGGGCAATCTTACTGCTGGTTTGTATTATTATCACGCTGATTAACCCTGTTTTTCTTACCGCGGATAATCTTGCCGATGTGCTGAAAGCCAATGCAGTTTTAGGAATACTCGCTGTTGGCATGACGTTGATTATCATCACCGGGGGCATCGATGTTTCCGTAGCGGCAGTTACTTCCGCTGTCGCGGTTGCGATTGGACACCTGATGCTCTATTTGCCTGACCACCCTGTTTCTCTTGTCGTTGTCTTTGCCGCGGCGGTGTTTGCAGGAACTTTATTGGGAATGATCAACGGCTTTTTCATCGTCAAATTTTCCATTCCTCCGATTGTGGTGACGCTCGGAACACTGAGTATCATCAGCGGAGCCCTGTTGTTCATCACGAATGGCAATTACATGAGCGGTGCTAATTTTCCGGAAGTGTTTACTGCATTTTCGAAATATGAAATATTCGGTATCTCCATTCTGATATATATATTGTTATTTTTTTCCTTAATCACCTGGGGCATTTTAAAGTATACCGTGATCGGCCGCTCCATTTATGCTTTTGGCGGCAACAGCGTTTCGGCCGTTCGCGTCGGGATCAGCATGAAGAAGGTTCAATATTTTATCTACGGCTATATGGGCTTTTTGGCGGGAATCGCCGCCGTTACGCAAACGGCATATATAAGAGCTGTGGATCCTAACGGCCTGCTTGGCTTTGAACTTACTGTTATCGCTGCGGTGGTCATCGGCGGAGCAAGTATTTTAGGAGGAAACGGGTCGATTGCCGGAACGCTGCTTGGAACACTGCTGTTGGGAGTCATGCAGAACGGTTTGATTTTGGCGAGAGTCGATTCCTATTGGCAGAATCTCGTTACGGGCACGGTGATTATTCTCGCAGTGTCATATGACCATCTGCAAAAAAAGCGTATCGATGCTCAAACAGCGCAAATAGAAGTGAAGTAGCGGGGAAGGAGGATGACGATGAAACTGTTGAAAACGATCCGGCTGTCAAAAGAAAACACACTTGGTTTCGTTCTGTTAGGGATGTTTCTTCTGATGGCTTTATTTGTCCCTAATTTTTTGAGTGCCGGTAATATAAAAAATATGATGTTCCAGTTACCTGAATTCGGTATTTTGTCCTTGGCTATGATGGTCGTTATTATAACTTCAGGCATTGATCTGTCGCTGACATATCGGGCGGCTCTGTCCGGTGTCATCATTGCGATGGCGCTGAGTGCGGGGGCTGCCATTCCCGTCGCCATCATGTTCGGCCTGCTTGCGGCTGTGCTTTGCGGTTTATTAAATGGATTTTTTATCGCGATTGTCGGCGTTTCTCCGATATTGATTACGTTAGGATCGATGATTTTGTTTGAGAGCATCTCGCTTGGGCTGACAAAAGGAAATTCCGTTTCCGGTTTTCCGCCGGAATACCGGGTCATCGGAAACGGAGCTGTTGGAGCGGTACCAATCTCTTTGCTTATCTTTCTTCTTGTCGCCGTCATAACGGCAATGCTGTTAAACAGAACAAAATGGGGGCGCGGCGTTTATATGGCAGGGAGCAATCCGGTCGCCACCTTGTTTTCCGGTATCAATACGAAACGGGTTCTGCTGCTTGTCTATCTTTACGGTGCGCTGTTAACATGTGTTGCGGCAGTCATCATGACTTCCCGTTATAATTCCGCAAGGGTGGATTTAGGCTCGTCCTATCTTCTGCAAAGCGTGGCGGCGGCAGTACTTGGCGGTACGAATATTCAGGGCGGCTACGGAAAAGTGATTGGTACAGTCTATGCAGTCGGTATTTTTCAGCTAATATCCAGCGGCCTGAATTTGCTTGGAACACCGCGAACCTTTGTGAGCGTTTTAATGGGTGTGATTCTTATTCTTGTATTAATGATGAACTACTATTATGACAAGCTGGCAGACAAGAAGGAAACGGCAGGAGCAGCAGCTTAAATACGATGCTCGTTAACCGCAACGATGTCCTCAAAAGCGTTTGTGAGGACAAAATGGAGGAAGAAACGCTATACATTGTCCGAGGATGTTCCTCCCGGTTTTTGGGGTGAACCGATAGATCAGCTCCGGTTACATTTGCCGCGTGAGGCGGAAAATGGTTTTCCGGGAAAAAATTATGTTCAGGGGGTAGGAAAATGAAAACGAAAGGCATGGCATTCGTTGTATCACTGTTACTTGTTTTGCTGCTTGCGGCATGCAGCACGGATTCCGCATCGGAAGGCGGCAGTTCAGATGGGGAAAACGTCAACGAAACGGGGGAACTGACAATCGCGGTCGTTCCAAAGCTGGTAGGTATTCCGTATTTTAACGCGTCGGAAGCAGGCGCGATTAAAGCAGGAGAAGAATTAGGTGTCAACGTCATCTACACCGGTCCGACAGAAGCGGATGCTTCCCAGCAGGTGAGTGTGATTGAAGACCTGATCAGCCGGGGAGTCGATGTCATTGCGGTAGCGCCGAACGATTCAGACAGTCTGACTCCCGTGCTGGAGCGGGCCAGGGAAGAGGGAATCCTTGTGATGGATTGGGACACACCTGCCGATCCGAATGTCGTCGATTTATCGGTGAATCAAATTGATGACTTTGAGTTTGGCGAAGCGATGATTGACAAACTGGTGGCAAGCATGGGGACGGAAGCAGGGGAAATCGCGCTCTTAACCGGCGGACTATCCGCGGCCAATCTGAATACATGGCTCGATGCTGTTGAAGAGGTGGTCGCGGATAAATATCCAGATTTAACCATTATTCAAGAACGAATTGCAACGAACGAAAGACAGCAGGAGGCGTACCAGATTACGCTCGATTTACTGCGCGCGAATCCGGAGCTGAAAGGTATTCTCGCCGTTTCGACCCCTGCACCGCTGGGGGCAGCGCAGGCGGTGCAAGAACGTGACCTCCAGGATTCCGTGTCCGTTGTCGGGTCAGCGCTGCCAACGGACTCCGGCCCATTTTTGGAGGATGGCTCATTGGATGCGGCAATTTTGTGGAACCCAGAGCATTTGGGCTATTTGACCGTCTATTTGGCGAAGGAGCTTGCAGCGGGAAATATGCCGCAAAACGGGGACGTGATTGCCGGTGAAATCGGGCCGATTTCTGTGGATGGAAAAAAGGTGATCATGGGACCGCCGACAAATTTCGTAGCGGACAATTACCAGGATTATGATTTTTGATCGGCTTTGGCAAAACAACGCTTTTGCCTGGTGAAAGAACGCAGCTGATTTTTCAAATAAAGCTGTCGGATGTATGCGGGTGTGCTCAAAGGTGTTTCCTTGCCTTATGAGACACCCGTTTTTTTGCGTACGATAATTCATTGTTTTTGACGGAAGGTGCGTAAGGTTTTATAATAAATATTGTAAAATGTTCCATAATGGAAGCGGATCTACAGCTAAAAAATAGGCATTTTTCTAAAAAAATTTTAGCTGCTGAACCTCAGCCAAGCGAAGCTTAGTTCATCAAGCCTTCGCCCGCGCCGAGAGGTTCGATAGTTGCGAAGTGACGAAACAGCCAAGAATTTTAAGATGAATGATAGGAGGAAGAAGCGATGTATGATGTGATTGTAATCGGCGGCGGTCCTACCGGCAGCAGCGCGGCATTATTTACGAGTAAAGCAGGAAAAAAAACGCTTGTCATTGACAACGGAAAGAGCGTGACGAAAAGAGCGTGGATGGATAACCATTACGGGGTAGACGGCATCTCCGGTCCCGACATGATCGAGATCGGCAAGAAACAGGCGGTAAAATTCGGCGCGGAATGGGTCACCGGAGAAGTGACGGATATTAAATCTGGGGATAATAAACATACTTTAATAACGGAAGACGGACAAACGTACGAAGCAGCACATGTTGTTTTAGCCACGGGAATGTCGGTGCAGGTTGCGGAAAAAGCCGGAATGAAGACGGTTCCCGGAACAGAGCCGAGAATTAAATCCATCATCGCTGTCGATCAACAAGGGAAGACAAATGTAGAAGGTATTTGGGCGGCAGGAACGGTTGCCGGCGTCTCCATGCACACCATTATTACAGCGGGCGACGGTGCGAAAGTTGCCATTAACCTTATCAGTGAACTGAACGGCGAGCGGTATGTTGATCACGACGTATTGAAGGCATAACGAGTTGGCTGATCGAAAGCGGACTGCTGTTTGATACAGCAAGGATAACTTCCTCTGAAGTGTCTCCGTTGCCTTGCCGGAAAGTTATTCCCCTTTCGCGAATCAACATGCGGTGCCGGAATGTTTCCGTCTTCCTATGCTTCCGTTAAATGAGCGGGCGGTATGGGGAGACAAAAATAATTACCCATCTGAGCGGATGGGTGATTATTTTTTATGTTTTCTCGGAGGGTGCTGCTGTAAAGGGAAAAGGTCTCCATAAAGCTTCCTATACTTTCAGAATTTTAAGTGGTTTTATTATAAATGATCATTCCGTTTACTCAGATTAGCTTCACATCTGAATCGTTGTTTGTTATAATTTCGGCAAACGGATGTTCGGTTGGGTGGTGTGTATTTTTTGGTGATACCGCTGTACTTGTATAAGAGTTTGTTCAAAAAGGAGGACACAACAGCGGCAAGAAGGTCGAGGAGCGGCAGTCGCGAGCAGCGGAGCGTACACTACCAGTACGTGAGCAGCGGAGGGGCAACGCAACGAAGAGATTCGCCGGCGCTGTTTCCCGGACTTTTTGAACATCCTCATAAAAAATGTTTGTTCAAAAAGGAGGACACAACAGCGGCAAGAAGGTCGAGGAGCGGCAGTCACGAGCAGCGGAGCGTACAACCAGTACGTGAGCAGCGGAGGGGCAACGCAACGAAGAGATTCGCCGGCGCTGTTTCCCGGACTTTTTGAACATCCTCATAAAAAATGTTTGTTCAAAAAGGAGGACACAACAGCGGCAAGAAGGTCGAGGAGCGGCAGTCACGAGCAGCGGAGCGTACACTACCAGTACGTGAGCAGCGGAGGGGCAACGCAACGAAGAGATTCGCCGGCGCTGTTTCCCGGACTTTTTGAACATCCTCTATAAGGAGAAACCAGATATCAAAAAGAGTAATCATGGAGGGAATTAAAAATGATTAAAAGAGTTGTATTACCCCCGTATGACAAATATGAACTTTCAACATTTGCAATTCATAATGACACAGTCTATATTGGGCACTTTGGCGCTGGTGGTGCAACAGTAGAGGAGCAGTTGGAAAACACATTAATAAGTCTGAAAAAATCACTGGAAGAGATTGATTTAGGTTTGGAAAATGTAGTGAAACTTACGGTTATATTAAAAGATATAAAAGATTTTAACAAAACACATGCCATTTGGTGTGAATATTTTGAAGAGGGAAATTACCCGGCAAGAGTAACTGTCACATCTGATTTTATAGACGAGAATTGTCTTGTACAAATCGAAGGAACAGCTTGTTTTAACTGAAAAGATTCTATATTCCCTTGAAAACTCCTTTCATCACATTGCAGAAGATGGATATGCTGGCAAGAGTGATCAACAGCGCTTCTTGTACAATACTGCATTTCAGCTTTCATTCCCGGTCCGGGGACTGGCTCCAATGGTCGGGAAAGCGCAAAAAAGCCGGAAGTTTTGTTCTGGCGCTGCCTTTTGCCGAATTCACTTGTGCTTGAGTGAGAAAAAGGCTTCCTCTTAGATCCGCGCCGCTTAAATCGGCCCCACGGAAATCTGCGCCGATCATATCCGCCATTCGCATATCGGAATCTCTGAGATCAGCTGCGATAAGCAGTGCCCCGCGGAAATCGACTCCCTTAAGGTCGGCTCCCTGCAAATGTCTCCCGATGAAGTCTCTTTTTCTTACCCCTTGAATCTGTTTCTCCTTCCCTTTCTTATGCAAGTTGGCAGCTGTTGCACGGACGAGTTTACTTGCCTGCAAAAGCAGCTCGTTGACACTACTTCTGTGAGCATGGATATCCAAGCTGATGCTCGCTGCAGGAGGCAGCTTCGTAAGCTCGGCTGTTTTTTTCAACGCGATCTCTAAATCTTTGTAAATCGGCTCCGCCTCTTCTCTAAAACGCGCCTGCTTTAAGTAGTAAAGTAGTTCGTGCAGCTGCTGCATCAGCGGAAACACCTGAAACATTTCCGCTGCCACTGTCGGGTGCTTCTTCCAATCGTTTCCTCCATAGGTGAGTTGTGACACCTTTTGCCCCGCGCCGAAGCAATCATAGGCGGCACAGCCCAAAAAACCGTCTCCTCTGAGGCTTTCATGAACGCCGCAGCGATAATCCGCTTCCAGGTTTGGACAGGGTATCCCCGCATCCTTATTGAAGGGAAAATCAGCTGACGTTGCAAACGGCAACGCTGCACAGCACAAGCCGAAACAGTTTTGACAGTCAGCGGTTAAATGGAGAAAAGGGTTATCGGTAGTTGCTGATTGGTTTGTCATTTCCGCACCTGCTTCCATTGTTTCATTTCATCTGCTTGAATAAAGCATTTTTTAGAAATCAATCTTTACCATTGTAACATAATATTATCGCTGCCCGCTCGATAGGAAAAAACCACTTTGAAAAGATACAGCGGCTTCGGTCATTGTCTCTTCCTCTGAGTATTGCAATGATGTCGATCCAAGTGCCATCGCGCGCGATGACACAATGAGACAGTTCGCAGCTTCTCGGTGAAGTGAGGCTCATTGCTTCGGTGGTGTCATGCCCTTCTTTTTGCACACACTGTTTAAAAGAAATCGGAATCAGCTATTGACGAATAAAATGAAAGCGTTTATAATCTGAATATGTTACACAAATGATCATTAATGCACAAATGTGCAAAAAAGGAGGTGAGCACAGATGTCTGCCTCGGAAGAAAAGCGCTTGCTTATAAAAGTGGCGCATATGTACTATGAGCTGGACATGACGCAAGGGGAGATTGCGAAAGAGCTCGGCATATACCGGACAACCATATCAAGAATGCTGAAGAAGGCGAAGCAAGAAGGGATCGTACAAATACATATTGAGACTTCAGGCTATGAAACCTTTGAGCTTGAGAAGCGGCTGGAGAAAGCCTTTCAGTTAAAAGAAGTGATTATTGTTCCCGCAGTTGAATCACAGACCGATACCGGGAGGAAAAAAGCACTTGGTCATGCAGCTTATGATTTATTGAACCGGATCATTAAAGACAAAGACATTATCGGTTTTGCTTGGGGTACCACGTTATCAAGCATGGTTGGACGTTCCGCGGAATACAAAACGAAAGCTGCTGATTTTGTGCCGCTGGTCGGCGGTCCGGGAACAATGGACAATAAGTACCACGTCAACACGATTGTATACAATGTTGCCAATGCCTTTGGAGGGTCGGCGCATTTCATTGACGCCGCGGCTGTTGTGGAAAAGAAAGAAACACGGGATGATATTGTCGGCTCAAAATACTTTCAGAAAATTTTGCAGATGTGGGAAAAAATAAATATCGCTGTTGTCGGAATAGGGGCTCCTTTATCATCATCAAATTTGATCTGGACCGGATTTTTCGGTGACAAGGAAATCAAGGAATTGAATACGTTGAACGCCATCGGCGATATTTGTTCAAGATTTTACGATATCGACGGAAATATTATTCATTCCGAAATAACAGATAGAACAATTGCCATCGAACTGACGAAGCTGCAGCAATTGGACTATTCCATCGCAGTAGCAGAATCCATCGATAAAGTGCCGTCGATTGTCGGCGCGTTGAGAGGGCGTTTCGTAAATGTACTGATTACGGACGATATAACAGCCAACGAGCTGGTGAAATATGTGTGATCCTTAAACAATGCCAAACTTGGATGTGCCATTAACCAACCGAAAATGGGGTGAAGCAATGTTTCTATACGCTATTGCCGCTGCCGGCTGTGCCTGGCTGTTGCAAAGTTTCCTTGGTTATTTACAGATAAAAAACTTCAATAAGCACTATTATGCGTTAAGAAGAAAAGGAAGAGTGGCCATCGGAAGAAGAAAAGGCCTGTTTCGAGCGGGTACGGTAGTGCTTATTGCCATCAATCGCGGCGACAGAGTACTGGAAGCAATGAAAATGCAAGGGGTTACCGTCTTCTCCCGGGTACAGCCGATGCCCGGGCTGAAGGGGAAAAATATCGTGAAGCTCACAAGCAATGATTTGCAGCCGTTTGATAGTCTGACGGCTGCGGCGATTCAGGATGCTGCCGCAAACGTAAGGATAGCGGTGAAAGGAGGTGAATTTCCGCAACGTCGGAGCTTGTTAGAAAAAGCAGTCGAAAAATTCAAAATCAAAAAAGAGGTGAGTTAGAATGGATGTTGTTATCGGAATAGCCGATGGGTTCATGAATTTGTTTGAACGCGGCGGAGAGGTGTTTGTGGATCTTGTTACCGGCATCGTCCCGCTGTTGATTTGCTTGCTTGTCGCAATGAATGCGGTTGTTCGCTTAGCGGGGCAAAAAAGAGTGGAAGCGCTGGCCACCAGGTCGCAAAAAAATATCTTTGCCAGATACTTTATTTTACCGGTTGTCGGCACGTTTTTTTTCGCCAATCCGATGACGTTATCGTTGGGAAGATTTTTACCGGAAAAATACAAGCCGAGCTATTACGCTTCCGCTTCGTACTCATGCCATACCCATAACGGATTGTTTCCGCACGTTAATCCGGGAGAATTGTTTGTTTTCCTCGGTATTGCCCAGGGAATTACGACGCTGGGACTGCCTGTCACAGAATTGGCGCTGATGTATTTTCTCGTCGGTATTGTGACAAATTTCCTGCGCGGAGTAGTAACTGATTTTACAACGGCCTATGTGGAAAAACAGCAAGGTGTGAAACTAAAAGAGACCGTTAATCTCTAGGGGGGAGAAGAAATGCCTGGAAAAAATGCAGCACTGGTGACGAAGGGCTCCGGCGGGTTTGGCGGTCCGCTGCTGATCACGACGGATGGTGAGAAAAATAAGATTGTTTATATTACCGGGGGCACGAAACCGGAGATTGCCGCCAAAATTGCGAAAATTATCGGCGGTGAAGCGGTGGATGGCTTCAAAACGAAGGTTCCTGATAACGAAATCGCCTGCGTGATTATTGATTGCGGCGGAACACTCCGCTGCGGAATTTATCCGCAAAAGCGTATCCCCACGATTAATGTGATGCCTACGGGGCAGAGCGGTCCGTTGGCAAAGCACATCACCGAAGATATTTATGTTTCCGGGGTAAAGTTGGAGGACGTTACGGCTGCCGGTGAAATACAAAAAAACAGCGCTTCTGGTGCAACAGAAACGCTACAGAAAAATAAAGATAAACCTGATTATAAGTATAGCACAGATAAAAAGATTAGTGAAACGGAAGCGCCGAAAGGGTTCATGGTCAAAGTTGGGATGTTTATGGGCAATTTTATCGGTACTTTGTTTCAAGCGGGACGTGACACTATTGATACGGTGCTGAAAACAATTTTGCCGTTTATGGCATTTGTCGCGATGTTGATCGGGGTGATATTAGAAACGGGCATCGGGGATTGGTTTGCGAAGTTTTTATCCCCGTTTGCAGGTTCATTGCCGGGATTGCTCCTTATTTCATTAATTTGCTCCTTTCCGCTGCTGTCGCCGTTTCTCGGTCCTGGCGCAGTCATTGCCCAAGTAGTCGGGGTGTTGATTGGGGTGGAGATCGGCAAAGGCAATATCCCGCCGCAATTGGCACTACCTGCGTTGTTTGCGATCAATTCGCAGGCGGCAGCCGATTTCATCCCAGTCGGTCTCGGGCTTGCGGAAGCGGAGGCGGAAACAGTGGAAGTCGGGGTACCGTCCGTGCTTTATTCCCGGTTTCTCACCGGTGCACCGACCGTATTCATTGCCTGGCTCGCCAGTTTCTTCATTTATACAGATATTTAATACCGCTTTCGGGAACTCGTGTACTTCTCTTGAATATCGCTTGGCAGAGCGCGTCCAAAAAAGAGAAGCAATCTTTTTGAGCACTAACGTAAAAAGCAAGTTTGTTAGAGTTGCGGCGCGGCAGCTGCATGGGCTGACGACGTTTGGCCGCTGCTATGAAGCTGCGAACCGACGCAGGGAGGTGCATGTATTTGCCGCGTGTCGGCACTCAGCTGTTTTTTCCCGATTTGCAAAAAGGAGAATAACAATGAACAGAATTTATTATACACAAGTAACAACTATCGGCCCGCTCGCACTCGATTTTTTTGAAGAGAAAATGTTTATTCTTTTTACCAGCGATGCGCCGGAGGAATTAATGGAGTATTGCATCATTCACAAGGAAAACCGTCTTGAAGGTGAAATTCAGCCGGGCGATACATTTAAAATTGGCGAAAGCGAGTATAAAGTCACTGCAGTAGGGGACGCAGTTAATCAAAATCTCGGAGCATTGGGGCATATGACGGTTCGGATAAACGGGAGCCTGGAAGCAGACTTGCCGGGAACGCTTTGCTTGGAAGAAAAAGCGTTTGCCGGAATTTTCGAAGGAGATTGTTTAGAAATTATCAGATTCTGATTAAAAGCAGGTGAACAAAATGAGTCTTACAGAAATGCAGAATACGAAGGTTGCGATTGTTGCCGGCGGCGGACAAAATCTTGGAGAAGCCCTTTCTCTCCGTTTGGCCGCGGAGGGATATCATGTCGCTGTCGTTGATATAAGTGAAGGAAATGCTAAACAAGTAGCTGCGGAAATCATTGAGAACCACAACAGAAAGGCGATTGCTGTGCAGGCGGATTTAACAAATGAACAGCATGTCGCGGCGATGGTAAAACGAACGGTAAGTGAATTTGGAAAAATTGATTTACTTGTATATAATGCCGGGTTTGCCAAAAGCGCCAAAATTACCGACTTTGAACTTGAGGTATGGAAAACGTCGATGGAAGTTAACTTGACCGGATATTTTCTATGCGCTCGCGAAGTATCAAAAGTAATGATCGAACAAGGGTATGGAAACATCATTCAAATTAACTCTAAGTCAGGTAAAGTCGGAAGCAAGCACAATACCGGATATTCCGCTTCCAAGTTCGGCGGTGTCGGACTGACACAAAGCCTCGCACTGGATTTGGCGGAGCATAATATTCGCGTAAATACGATCATGCCGGGGAATTTGCTGGATTCACCGATGTTCCAGAGCTTAATTCCTCAGTATGCGAAGAAGCTGGGAGTTCTGGAGGAGGAAGTAGAGCAGGTGTACATTGATAAAGTTCCGTTAAAACGGGGATGCACATACGAGGATGTCGCAAACGCCGTGATTTATTATTCTTCTGACAAGGCATCTTATTGCACTGGTCAATCCATCAATGTGACCGGTGGCCAGGTAATGCATTAACGAGGAGAGTGATGCCTGGTGATGGCATGTGCGGCCGTATGTCCACAATACGGCCGCACTCGTCACATCGTACTATCGTTCTAACAGACAAGTCTTTTTTGGGGCAGGCACTGCCATATTTTCGGAGGCGTCTATCAATGCCGTGGATTGGAGCGTCGGTCCGTTCACAGCTGATTGGAACAATACATCCGCTGCTCAGGCCGGCATTCTGATAAAGGTCGCCAAGGCGTATGCTCGCCGCTCGCCGTGGGAAGTGACCGGGAGCAATCGAAGAGCGAATTTACACAGAATTTTTTCTGCTGTCAAAACATCGCATTATTCCTTGGCTAAATTACTATAGACTGTGAAGGCATCGGTAATGTTGTATTGCTCCGTTTGCGTGTCGCCATCTGCACCTGCTGTGATCAGAATATATTCCTCCCCATTTTCCTTAGCGAGGCTGGCAAGGCAAAGTCCAGCCTGACCTGTGTAACCAGTTTTTCCGCCGATGACCTTGACGCCGGCAATGTCGGTAGTATCCATTCTGGAAAACATCGTGCTGTGGAAGGTGATGCCTTCCGGATGTAAGTTGGTGCTTGCGGTAGTATGGCTGGCGGCAGTGAAAACGTCCCGGAAGGTTGGGTTTTGCAGCGCATACTCAAGCAGGACGGCAATATCTTCAACCGTTGAGTAATGATCAGAATCGTGTAAACCGGTGGTGTTGGCAAAATGAGTGTTATCCATTCCAAGCTGCACCGCTTTTTGATTCATTAAGGTGACAAAATTCGACTCTGAGCCGGCAAGGATATAGGCCAGTCCAATGGAGCTTTCGGCACCGGAGGGCAGCATGACTCCATATAGCAGGTCGATGAGCGATACTTCTTCCCCCGGTAGAAATCCCGCCATTGATGCATTAGCTTCATATAAATCATGGAAAATACTATCAGGGAGGACGACTTTTTGCTGCTGATCAGAAATATTTTCAAGAGCAACGATGGTCGTCATAATTTTTGTTAAGGAAGCAGGATAAATTTTGTTGCTGCTGTTCTTTTCCAAGAGAATTTGCTGATCATTCAACCTTATGAGAATGGCGGACGAACTGTATAACTCGTCAACGGAAATGTCAGTCGGCTGATTGGTCTTTCCCGCCTGCGAATCATTTTTTTCATCATTGGACAGCGGGAAAAACGGTGCATCAGCGCTGGGCAGCTGGTACAAAGTGATGACATAAATGACCGGTATGATCAGTATAGATAGCAATAGGATTCTTCTTCCGGATCCACGTTTTTTTCGTCTGCGTTTCTTCATAATAAAAACAACTCCTCTCAACATTTTCATTAAATCATAAGAAAAGAAGCTGTTTTTTCATTTTCACTTAAGAAAACCTTAAAATTTTCTTAATTTACATACTGAGAGGCCGCGAGGTGGTGCGCCGAAAAGGTAAAGTGAAACTTTAGACTGCTAATATGTTATTTTGAAGGAAGACAAAGGAGTCCATTGCTTTTGCTTTTCGACGATTACTTCCGTGACTCTGGAAAATCGTGGGCCGGCTTTAACGGCTGAACGAAAAGCGTTTAGGGCGGAAGTACTGCCGATTGCGTAAATACTTACCGTTCCGTCATCATTATTTTTTACCCACCCGCTAATGTCTTGGGTGAATGCCTCACTTTGAACAAAATATCTGAAACCGACTCCCTGTACATGTCCGTGAACGTGTATCAGCCAACATTCCATGATGATTTCCTCCTCGAATATTTGTCTGCCTGCCTCGAACAGACAATTCTGACAAGCTTTTAAGGAAAGAATACCACAACTTTGCGAGTGCAAAAAAGGATAACAGGTAAAAATCATAGTATAGCCAAATGCTTTTCCCCGCGCTATCATGATGAACAGCTCGCAGCACCTTCTTGAACGGTAGTTTATCGATTTTTCTTATAGGGTATAAGCCCCCCCACCTCTAAGCGTTAGCGTATAGGTGGGAATTTAAATCAGGTGGAGTAGAGTCTCCACCTGATTCCCCGAAGTTTCAGCTTGTTGAAACGAGTTTATTGCCTTGCTGCTTATTGCAATAAGAAAAAAACGGACTTTTTCCCCATCCTCTAGAAGAAAACAAGTCCTGCATAACTGTGCATGAAAAGTCGGATCGGTACGTTTTGCTTCTGCTATTCTAATGATGAAGAGGAGGTCATTAATCATGGATTTGCTGGAGAAGATGAATGATGCGTTAAATTATATCGAAGAAAATCTTACGTCTGAAATCGACTATAAGGAGATAGCGCGGCTTGCTTGCTGCTCGGAATATCACTTCAAAAGAATGTTTTCATTCATTGCAGGTGTCGCGTTATCGGAGTATATCCGCCGCCGGCGCCTGACACTTGCAGCATTTGAGTTGAAAAATAGTGATCTTAGAGTAATTGACGTAGCGGTAAAGTATGGATATTATTCGCCTGATTCTTTTGCAAGAGCTTTTCAAGGCTTGCATGGAGTAACGCCGACAGAAGCGAGAAGGCACGGCCATTCATTGAAGGCTTATCCACGTATGACCTTTCATTTATCCATTAAAGGAGGAACTGAAATGAATTACCGACTGGAACAAAAGGATGCTTTTCGTGCGGTGGGAATGATGAACAGAGTGAGGCTCGTTCATGAAGGAGTGAATGACGATATCACGCAAATGTGGGAAACAATAAGTGATGAGACGTATTTACAAATAGAAGCGCTTTCCGACATGGAACCGTCCGGTATCATCAGCGTATGCACGAATTTCTCTGAAGAGAGAGAAGCGCAAGGTTTTCTCGACTATTATATTGCGGCGGCAACGACGAAGCCATGTCCGGATAACTTGCAGCAATTGGAGATTCCCGCTTTGACCTGGGCGGTATTTGAGGTTGCCGGCGACTGGGAAAAAGTACAGGAAGCTTGGGGACGCATTTATTCCGAATGGTTCCCCGCCTCAGGCTATGAGCATACAGAAGGCCCGGAACTATTGGCGAGTGCCGATAACCGCAGCGAAATATGGATTCCGGTTAATAAAAAGCAGGAATAAACAACACAAATGAACTTGCCGGGAATTTCCATGCTGGAAAGTTGATCTAAAGAGTAGCTGACTAATGAAAAAATAGCTAGACACCGCTTCTCATGAGTTCGTTGAACTTGTGGGAAGCCTTCTTTTATTTCGCCGCCTTGGGCGACAAATTGGTGCTTGCTGGTAACGAATGCAGCGGTTGCCGGCTTCCCTCATTGGTGTTGCGGGAGCGAAAAAAGGGTAACACGCCATCTTTTTGAACTGCCGCAATAAACGGGAGGCTGAAAAAGTCCGGGATAACGGCTTGCGAATATCGGTGATCCCTTGTCTCTCCGCTGCTCCCGTACGCGTTGTTTACGGGAGCAGCTCGTGACTGCTGCACCTCACGCTTTTTGCTCTTGTTTGTCCATCCTTTGTACTGCGGTGATAAGAAAAGCGGATTGTTTTTTACTCGCCGGATAATTGGTTATCCTTTACGATAACATCGTGCGCCCCGCCTTCCACGAGACTGGTGGATGAAATCAACGTCAAGCGGGCTTTTTGATGAAATTCGCTGATGGACAGCGATCCGCAGCTGCACATCGTTGATTTGATTTTACTGATGGTATTGGCTAAGTTTTCCCGCAGGCTGCCTGCATAAGGGACGTACGAATCGACACCTTCTTCAAAAACGAGCCCTTTCTCCCCGCCAAGGTCGTAGCGCTGCCAATTTCTCGCCCGGTTGGAGCCTTCCGCCCAGTATTCTTTCACATAATTATTGCCAACCTTCAGCTTCCGCGTCGGACTTTCATCAAAACGGGCAAAATAGCGGCCCATCATGATAAAATCCGCGCCCATCGCAAGGGCAAGGGTGATGTGATAATCATGTACAATGCCGCCGTCGGAACAGATTGGAATGTATACTCCTGTTTGTTCGAAGTATTCATTTCTTGCGGCTGCCACGTCAATCAAGGCACTTGCCTGTCCGCGGCCGATTCCTTTTTGCTCGCGGGTGATGCAGATGGAGCCGCCTCCGATGCCAACTTTAATGAAGTCTGCGCCGGCCTCCGCCAAAAACAGAAATCCTTCTTTATCAACAACATTTCCACCACCGACTTTTACTTCTTTCCCATAGGTCTTGCGAATGTAGCTGATAGTCTCCTGCTGCCACTCACTGTATCCGTCGGAGGAGTCAATGCAGAGGATGTCAACTCCCGCCTGGACCAGCGCGGGCACCCTTTCCTCATAATCACGGGTATTGATTCCGGCACCGACGACATAGCTTTTATTCCCGTCCAGCAGCTCATTCGGATTTTCTTTGTTACGATCATAGTCTTTTCGAAACACGAGATAATGAAGATGTTGCGTGTCGTCTATAATCGGCAGGCAATTCAGCTTATGATCCCAGATAAGGTCGTTGGCATCAGACAGCGTAATTCCGATTTTTCCGCAAATAAGCTCAGAAAATGGCGTCATGAACTCGGAAATCGGTTTATTCCGGTCATCGCGACTGAGACGGTAATCCCGGCTCGTAACGATACCGAGCAGCTTGCCGGTGGATGTGCCGTCTTCCGTAACAGCAATTGTAGAGTAGCCTGTTTTCTCTTTGAGGTGAAGGACATCTTGCAATGTGTGGTTCGGGGTCAGATTGCAACGGCTGACAACGAAGCCGGCCTTATAATTTTTTACTTTTTTCACCATTACTACTTGGTCACGGACGGACTGCGAGCCGTAGATAAAGGAGATCCCGCCGCATTGTGCCATTGCCACTGCCATGCGGTTGTCGGAAACAGCCTGCATGATTGCCGAGGCAAACGGGATGTTGACCTGCAGCGGGGAGGTTTCCCCTTTATTGAATTTTACAAGCGGAGCTTTCAGCGTTACATTGGCGGGGATACACGATTTTGTCGTCAAGTTTGGAATCAGCAGGTACTCGTTGAACGTTCTGGAGGGCTCGGAAAAATAAATGGCCATTTTAATACACTCCTTGTTTTTTGTTTCTGTTCAAAAATCGGTTTTTATCTTTGAGAACAAACACGAACACGCTCTCACAGGCTGTTTTGGTAAACTTTGTTGCTTTCGGACCGTTTGTTGAAAAAAAGCAGTCTTTTCAAGACCATTTCAGTGTCCGAACGAACGGCTTTTTTTCAGGAAACAAATAAAATACGCCCGGGTGGATGGCTGTTTGAGTGAAAGCGATCCTTCTGGACGTATTTGAACTATCACAGTTCGATAGATGAAAATACATATCAGGTATACGTTTTTCACTCGTAGTCAAACGATTTACGGTCGTTTGGTAGAAACTCGCGGACCTTATTTCCGCTATTATACGAGAGTATATAGAGTAGCTGGGAAACGATTATTGAAATGATACTATAGCAGCAAATATTATACAATACTTAATTTAGACTTCAGCGGAATTTTTTCTGTTGCAGAAGAAAAAATTCCGCTGAACTGCTGCGTGATTCTCACCAGAGTGCAGCGTTTAGTACCGCCTCTGAATCTAGCAACAGCACATAAAACAAAAAAAAAGCAACTTTATAACTAGCGTCATAAAGTTGCCGGCGATTGCCTGTGTGAAAAACTGTCTTATTTTTCTTCGGTTTGACACGCTGCTGCTGATACGCTGATCAGTTAGCTAAAGCAGATAACAATTTCCGAAACCTGAATATAAAGTCAGGCTGTTTCCGTACGGGAAATAGTTTGGGAGATCCCCTTCAATGCTTTACAAAAAGGGGCGAATGAACGGCCGCCGAACTTAACAAAAATCAGCCGTTCCGAGTATTGTGCCGGTACTCAGGAAGGTCTCCTTTAGCGGAAAATCCTCATTTTTCCTCCGTGTTCTGTTCTCTTTTGTCCAGTTGGTACATGCCGCGATAAGGCTTGGTGACCTTCGGATGAAGAGACATTACTTTCTTCATAAATTGCGTCATGTTTAGAATTTTCTCTCCGCTTTCTTTTTCTATTTCTTTGCGGAGATCACTGGCGGAAATAGCTGCGTTGTGATGACCTAAAATGCGCAGACAGGTTTCAATTGTCGGGGAGTTTTTCTTAGCAGCATTTGACTGTTGCTTTTTGACTGCCTGCTTGGAATAGTTCAGGCTGACAGAGGGAGTATCTTGCCCGTCTAATTCGCGCAGTCGGGTGAAAATTTTTTCTCTTTCTTCCTGAAACAGTTTTGCCATTTCTTGTTCCGACTTCTCTAATTGCTGTAACCTCAGTTCTAATGCTTTTCGCTCAGTAAATGTCATACTCTTACTCCTTTACAAATTAGTGCAACTTCTCTATATTTAATTATAACATAATATTTACTGTCTGCACGTAGTTAACTCCTATAATTACATCATCATATTGTCTTTTTTTTATCAGGCGTCCTGCTGCCGTAACGAAAATGGGAATTTCTTTCTTTTTGGCTGTTTTCGTAAACTTTGTTACTATTGAGCCGTAAATCAGTTAAAGCTTGGTTTACGGTTCAATCTAAAAGCAACAATCTTTAAAAAAGAGCCTTCTTTTTTCAAGGCATCCTCCAAGATGAATACTTTTAGCCTGTGCTGTTCCCTTGATTGTTCAATCCAAAGGAGAATTATAAGATGGTATAATATTCCAATCGATGAGGTGATTTTATGAATTTTATTGACGTGATCTATCAAGTTATTTCAATTTTGTTGCTCGTTTTATTGGTTTGCGGCCTTGTGATTTTCGTACGCTCCTTTAAGAAAAGAAAGCGGCAATTAGATAACATCGAAGAAAAGTTGGATGATTTACTAGAGAAAAGGCAACAAAGCTAGCTTTGTTGGATTGCAGGCGAGCGAGTGATGCTTTGGGCGTAAAATAGGGGTGTCTCAAATGGGTGTTTTTTCCCTTTTGAGATATCCCCTTTCTTTTTTGAGGTGTTTCAAAGAGGTATCTTCCCTTTTTTATGGTCGAAATAATGAAATGAAAATGTTTATTTTACGAGGTGGTGCAAGAGACAATCTGGAACGAATGCGAAAAGCATGTGAACTCTTTGATGATCCATGTCTGAGCCTCTCCGTTTGCGATATAATGGAACTGGTGATAACTATGAAAATCAATCGTCTCTTGGAAATGACCATTCTTCTGTTAAACAAAAAGACAGTCACTGCAAAAGAGCTTGCTGAGAGATTTGAAGTATCGACGAGAACGATTTACCGGGATGTTGACGTTTTGTCCACTGCCGGCGTTCCAGTATATACGAATAAAGGCAATGGAGGGGGGATTTCCCTCCTTGATAATTTCGCCCTTAACAAAGCGCTGATATCCGACAGCGAAAGTGAAAGTCTGCTGTTTGCTTTGAAAACATTGCAGGCAACCAATTATCCGGAAGTGGATGCCGTCCTTGAAAAAATCGGCGCGCTGTTTAAAAACGCCGCCGCTGCCGACTGGGTACATATTGATTTTTCTCATTGGGGCAGCAAACCCGATGAAAGCCGAAAATTCGCCGAGATCAAAAAGGCGATCTTAAAGCGCAAGATCACGGGCTTCGATTACGTGAATTCAGCAGGAAACAAAAGTGCCCGGAGTATTGAACCGCTGCGGCTGATTTTCAAGGGGCAGGCATGGTATTTATCGGGATATTGCAGAACGAGACAAGCGTTTCGCACCTTCCGGATTTCCAGAATGAAGCATATCGTTGTCACAAACGAAACGTTTCACCGGCGGACGGAGGAATGTCCGGAAATGATCGACAACCACGATGCACCTCAGAACGTTCTCGTAAACTTGAAGCTCCGGTTTTATCCGCCTGTTGTTTATCGACTGTATGATGAGTTTGATGATGAGCTCATTACGAAAAAACCGGATGGCACATGGGAAGTTCGTGTGACCTTTCCGGAAGGTGAATGGATATATGGATATATCCTGTCGTTTGGCCCTTATGTAGAAGTATTGTCGCCTGATCGTGTCCGGGGCATCATCGCCGAGCGAGCGAGAAAAATTATCCGGTTTTATGACAAGTAGGCATGGAACGCTAGTTTTGAACATGCACTTTACGATCATTTCAAATATGACATACAGTTGTCACATGCATCGTTTATGCTAATGGCATCCCAACAAAAGGAGTTTGATTAGATTGGAAAAGGAAATGCGATTTTGTCAAAGCTGCTCAATGCCATTGGAAAACCCGGAACAGTTCGGAACGAATGCCGACGGCAGCAAAAATGAAGAGTACTGTCATTATTGTTTCAAAGACGGAAAGTTTGTGGCAAATGTCACAATGGTAGAGATGATTGAGCAATGTATTCCGCATGTATCAGGCGGCAACCCGTGGCCGGATGAAGCAACCGCAAGAAACGCCATGCTGGAGCTGTTTCCGAAGCTGAAAAGGTGGAGAGAACAAACGAAGGAAAACAGAAGCTGACGCCTGACAAGGAGGATTTTTCTCCGAAACCGTTTAAATAGGCGAGGTTGGTTGTACCAAAATTTACGCTTGTGGACGGTCATAACAAACGAGAGCAGCTTCGGAAAAACGGGACAGGTTGAAGCAAGAAAAATAACAAAACTGATAAATTTTTATAAGTCTTTGGCAACGGGATGTCAGGCTGCCGACAATTGCGGATAGAGATTTCTCAACAATGGCGGGGGGATCAACGATGGAAAAAATCCCTGATGAAGAGGAATTGTGCAAGCTGATGGGGGACGGCATTTATGAGATATGGACATGCATCATCCAGTTCATGAAAAGAAACTATACGCTTGACAAGCAGTGGAGGGATGGCGGTAAGACCGGCGTATACGAGCTGAAATATCGCAAGAGCAGCAGAACGATTTGTACATTGTATCCGAAGGAAAGCGGGTTGTGCGTGTTGATTATCTTCGGAAAAGCGGAGCGGGAAAAGTTTGAGCAATCCCGTGCCGATTTTTCCAAATACATCAATGACTTTTACGATGAAACGCACCAGTACCATGATGGAAAATGGATGCTCTTCGATGTTGAAAATATGCGGACAGCGGAAGAAATTCAAAAACTGATCGCCATCAAAAGAAGACCTGACAAAAAAACAGGTTCTCTAAAAGTGTAGGTTCAAAAAGGAGGACATCACAGCGGCAAGAAGGTCGAGGTTCGGCAGGCTCGAGCAGCGGAGCGTATAAGGAAACGTACGTGAGCAGCGCAGAAACAACGAGGGCGTTGAGATTCGCCGGCGCTGTATCCCGGACTTTTTGAACAGCCTTTAAAAACAAAAGATTGACTGCCGGCCCTTGGCCCTTGGTGTATATGAAAAGGATAAACCAGGGGCCTGTTTTTGGTTTGCCGAAAAAAGCATGACGGTTGTGCTTGATATACTTTTTTGGCTATGTCATGACAAAAATCAGATTAGCTGGTGGATTAAAACGAATGTCGCTCCCATCTGGTTTACCTTGCTGCTCACCAACGGATATTTTTTGAGTCAGGGGGTTGTTTTTCCGAGTCATTTCACTAGACTTGAAGGAAAAGAGCAGCTTCCGCCGATTCAGGAAAGGGAAACCGACGATTGAGCAGGCAAGTTCCACCTTGTAGCAGTTATTTTTTCATGAACACGGCGGGCGAAAAGGCTTTAGAAGGGAGTTCCTATGTGTCAGGCATTCTATAAATTGGATGTGGAAAAGCAGCAGCGGATTATGCATGCAGCATTACGTGTTTTTTCAAAAAACGATTTTAAGCAGGCGTCGACGGACGACATTGCGGCGGCAGCACAAATTGCGAAAGGCTCCTTGTTTCAGTATTTCAAAAACAAGAAGTCACTTTATTTGTTTTTGTATGAGTACTCATTGGAGCAAATAGAGAAAAAAGTGGCTGATCTTTTCCACCTTGAAGAAAAGGATTATTTTACCATATTAAAACAAAGTCTGTTGCTGCAAATGTATTTACAAAAGGAATTTTCAAATTTATACCAGTTTTTTATAAAGGTAAATGAAGAAAAGCATCCTGAGCTGATAGCAGCCATCGCAGAAATTAACAGGAAAACGGAAGCCCGTGTGTATCAAAAATTATATGCTCGTATCGATGACGGGAAGTTTAAGGCAGGTACTGATATGAAGAAGCTGGATAAGATGATTAACTGGTGCTTTGAGGGGATTTGGAGGGAGATGGGGAACGAGCATCATTCGCTTGAAGAAATCTATCACGAGATTGTCGACGTCATTGATTTTTTCAAGAATAGTGTATATCAGGAGGAGTATTTGGTCGAGGCGAGGTTCCCTGATCGGAAGAAACCGGAGGAGAGAACAACCGGTGCCAAGATATGATGAACAGGAACAGTCTGAACACAGCAAGCAGGGACGGAGATGGTGCGGAATGCTGTCGGCAGAACCAAGAATCAGAAGTAAGAAACGTCGGGCGTGATTCCGCACACTACTTTGAATCGGATTGGGATAAGGGGGATGGCTATGCGTTTTAAGGAATTTGGAGACAGGCAAAATCCGGTTGTTGTCCTGATTCATGGGGGTTTTGTCTCATGGAAAATGTGGCTCCCGCAAATTGATGCCTTCAGTAAGGCGTATTATGTTGTCGTACCGGTATTGGATGGTCATGACGAAACAGGGAATACGAACTTCCATTCCATTGAAAAGGCAGCAGATGAGCTGATCCGCTACTTGGAAAAGCACTTTCAGGGGAATATTTTTGCTTTGTGCGGTGTTTCTCTCGGCGGAGCGATAGCTGCTCATACTCTTTTACAGAACCGGATAGAGGTGAAAAAGGTGATTATCGATGGTGCTCCTGTTGCTAAGACGAATAAGATCTTTTCCTTTACAATGAAAATATTCCTTAGGCGATTATTTAAGAAAATACGAGGGGGGGACAATATTTACCGCAGGACATTTCGCTTTTTTCCCGAGGCAGTGGCAGATGATGCCTTCCATATTTGCCGCCGGATGTCGGACGAGACCGTGGAAAATATTCATAGAGCCTGCTATGCATATTCTTTGCCGGGGCCGGGGGCACTCAACACAAACACCGAATCAGCATATTGGTACGGCTCAAAAGAAGCATTTATTTGTAAACGGATGGCGAAGCAGATGTCGAAGGCAGTAAAAAATACGCGGACAGAAAGCTTTAAAGGATATCGGCACGGGGAACTGTGCATCGGCAATCCGGACCTTTATATCAAGAAAGCGCTTGAGTTTTTCGAACATCGTCATAAAATAAGGAGAGAGTGAACATGCGTTTCCTGACATTTGGAGAGAAGAAACATCCCGCCATCGTGTTGATCCACGGCTATGGCATTTCGTGGAGGATGTGGCTGCCGCAGATCGAAGGCTTCCGCCACTCGTATTATGTAGTTGTGCCGGTGTTGGACGGTCATGACGAAGAAAATGATTCCGATTTCTTTTCTGTTGAAAAAGCGGCTGAAGCGATCAGCGATTACATCGAGAACATGTTAGAGTCCAACATATTCGCTATTTGCGGCACATCGCTTGGAGCGACCATCGCCGTTCACATGCTTGCACAAAACAGGATCAATGTCGAAAAGGCGATCATCGACGGCGGTCCCCTTGTTCCGATGAATAAAGTAATGCTCAGCGTTGCTGTTAAAGTCAGATTAATGCAGAACCGGCGAATGAGAAACGGAAATCGGCGCATGATCAAGCGAATGCAGAACATGTTTTACTCGGAAGAAATGGCTGAAGAAGTATTTCGCACATGCGCGCGGATGTCGGACATGACTTGTAAAAATGTGCTGCTCTCCGCCTTTGCTTATACCTTGCCGCCGACCATCAAAAATGCACAAACGAAAATGACGTATTGGTACGGCTCCAAGGAAACCTTTTTCTTAAAAAAATCAGCTGAAGCTGTTTCGCAAATGCTGCCCGCCGCACAGGTAGAGGTTTTTCAAGGCTTTGACCATGGGGAATTATGTATTGGACATCCGGAGCTTTATATTCAAAAAGCGCTTGCCTTTTTTATAGGGGAGGTTGATGTGCGTAAAACATAATCCATGTTTTTTGCGGAGGTGCTTATTGTTTGGCCAAGAACGGGAACCATGCAGGCATGTTTTAAGCTGAAGGGGGTTGTTCCATCATGAGGTTTATCCCGGCAAAAACGATTGTATCCGGCTACAGGGCGGGCAATCCGTGGTTTGGCAGCAATTATACAATGAATATTTATAAGGGCTGCTGTCATGGCTGCATTTATTGTGACAGCCGTAGCGACTGCTATAGAATTGAGAATTTTGATGAAGTAAGAGCAAAGGAAAAGGCACTGAGCGTGATAGAACAGGAGCTCAAATCCAAGCGGAAAAAGGGTGTCATTGCCACCGGAGCAATGAGTGATCCTTACAATCCCTTTGAAGCCAGTTACCGTCTGACAAGAGGCGCTCTGGAGTTGGCAGGTAAATATCGCTTCGGCGTCGCCATTGCCACGAAAAGTGATCTGATAACAAGAGATGCTGACGTGTTGCAGGCAATTCAGTCTCATTCTCCTGTCCTGGTCAAGTTCACTATTACCACGTGTGATGATAATTTGTGTAAAAAATTGGAACCGTTCACAGCCACTTCATCGAGGCGCTTTGCAGCTATTAGCAAATTATCTAAAAAGGGAATATTTAACGGTATATTGCTTATGCCGGTGCTGCCGTTTTTAGAAGATAATGAGGAAAATATTACCGGTATTATTCGCCAGGCATATGAAAGCGGCGCGAAGTTTATTTATCCATATTTCGGCGTAACGTTGAGGCAAAATCAGAGAATATGGTTCTACAAGAAGCTTGATGAGAAGTTTCCGGGTATGAGCCAGAAGTATGTCCGGCAGTTTGGAAATGCCTACGAATGTCGTTCACCGAGAGCAAAGAAATTATTGCAGCTGTTTCAGCAAGAATGTGATCGATTTGGGATTTTGCATAAAATGGAAGAAATAATCGCGGCTTATCAAAAAGGATATCGGGGAGAGCAACTGACATTATTTTGACTGTTTTTACTTGTTTACTCTTCTGTGGCAGATGGATAGCTAGTAAAAGAATCTACTTCCCAAGGAGTCCCCACTTCAAACGATCCGCAAAGGTGTTAAGTGGTGGTGGTGGGGAGTCACACTCAGGAAGCGCATTATTCCAAGAAGATAAAAAAACAGCCTGATGGAACGGGTACGTTAAATAAAAAGACGGGAGAGAAAGCCATATGGTCATCAGACAACTGGAAACAGGCGGCAAGCTGCCGATGGAATTGCTTTTGTGCGCCGATCCTTCACGCAAGCTTGTTGAAGAATATGTGAAAAGAGGGGAATGCTTTGCAGCGGAAATGAATGGGACAATTATCGGAGTATATGTACTGCTGCCAACAAGACCCGATACGGTGGAGCTTGTGAATATTGCCGTCGCGGAAGAATGCCGGGGCAGGGGGATTGGGAAAAAGCTTGTTATGCATGCCGTTCAGGTTGCGAAGGCTAGGGGGTATAAAACGATGGAAGTGGGAACGGGAAACTCGAGCATCAGCCAACTGGCCCTTTATCAAAAATGCGGCTTTCGTATCGTTGGTGTCGATAGAGATTTTTTCGTCAGACATTATCCGGAAGACATTTATGAAGGGGGTATCCAATGCAGGGATATGGTCCGCTTAGCACAAGATTTATGACAAGGTGCCAGGCACTCTGCGGTACTTTAAAGTGCCACAGAGTGCCTGGCACCTTATTCGTCGTTAGGTATAGTATCATACATATATACAAATGAAGAATGGGAAAGAGAAGAGGGAAAGCATGAAACAAATTATTGCTCTTGGCGGCGGGGGATTTTCCATGGAACCTGATAACCCCTTGCTAGATACATATATATTGGCACAGGCAAAAAAAGAGACACCGAAAATCTGCTTTTTGCCGACAGCCAGCGGCGACGCCGAAAACTATATATCACAGTTTTACAGCTTTTTTCAGGCACATCGCTGCGAGCCGTCCCATTTATCGCTGTTCCGGCCGGCGACAACGGATTTAGAAGCATATATCGTTGAGAAAGACATTATTTATGTTGGCGGTGGAAATACAAGAAATCTATTGGCGTTGTGGAGAGAATGGGGAGTGGACACGATCTTGAAAAAAGCGTTGGAGCAGGAAGTGATTTTGGCAGGCATCAGCGCCGGGTCTATCTGCTGGTTTGAGGAAGGCGTCACCGATTTCGGAGATACCTTTGAGCCAATCACAGGCTTAGGTTTTTTAAAAGGCAGTAATTGTCCGCATTATGACGGAGAAGCTGAAATAAGACCGGTCTACCATCAACTGATTGCCGCAAACATGATCCAAGGGGGGATTGCGACAGATGACGGTGTCGGGGTCCATTACATCGACGGCGAAATACACAACGTTGTCAGTTCGAGACCGCAGGCAAAAGCATATAAAGTAAGCTTTGAAAACAGACTTATGGAAACAGAGCTTCCGCCAGAGTTTCTCGGCTCTGGCTGAAAACGAAGCGGTACTTCATTTCCAAAAGCCATCGGGAAGACAATCAGCCTTTTCGAGAGTTAAGCGGAACAAACCGATTCGCCGGCGGCGGAAATAATGAATGTGGCTTGACTAGTCTGCTGGATAAATAGATAATCTGCCGTTTTTGCACACTCTTTTTGCAGTTTATGTTAATATTAGTCATAAAGAATAACGGCCACGTTTCCATGATTAGGAAGGTGGTTATCTACTTGTGGGCGTTTGAAAACGACCCAACAGCGTGGAGGTGCTGATGTTGACGACTGTAAAAATAGAACAATTATCATCGGTGGAATACTGTCTTGACGGGCTTTCCGAGCTTCTGAGCAAGGTTGTAAATGACGGCGCGTCCATCGGCTTTTTACCGCCGATCAATGATTCCGATGCAGCAGCATATTGGAAAAGTACATTAGCACCGGATGTGCTGCTGTTTGCAGCCAAAGTGAATCAGCAAATAGCCGGTAGCGTACAGCTGCATTTATGTGCAAAGCAGAACGGCAGGCACAGGGCGGAGATTGCGAAACTAATGGTGCATCCGGACTTTCGACGTCAAGGCATCGCCCGCCTGCTGATGCAACAAGCCGAAGAAAAAGCAGTGCAGGAGGGCAGGTCGCTGTTGGTTCTTGATACTAGAGAAGGGGATCCTTCCAATCGGCTTTATGCTTCAACAGGCTATATTCAGGCTGGACGGATTCCCGACTTTGCCGAGTCGGCCACCGGAGAATATGACGCAACGATATTTTATTATAAGTGTTTGTTCAAAAAGAACGCTTTTTGAACAAACACGAAGCAACAAGCCCTACTTCACTGAGAAACTGCGAGCTGTCTCATTGTGCCATCGCGGGCGATGGTACTTGGATAATCCTCAGCGCAATACTAGCAGAGGAAGAGACAATGAGCGAGGCCGATGCATTCTTTTAAAGCCGGCTATGAGTGGAGTTCGCGTAGTCGGCGCATCGGGCGGAACCATTGCCTTGTTGAACACGCTCTATAAACGTCAGTCATGAAAAACAGTCATAAGTTGTCTTTCCAGGCAACACAGCTTCATGGAAAATGCCGCTGTTTTTTTAGCTGGGCAAGCCAAGCGTGTCTTTTATCACGCGGACCAGCCGGCTGCTGAATTTTTTCATCCCTGAAATAATCCTGCCGGATCGTCAGGACGGCGATCAACTCATGTGGGTGGCAAAGCCATACTACACTTTGAAATGAAAGGAAACTGAAAGCAATGATTGTAAAAAAATTCATATCGGAAATTATCAGTTGGAGCAAAGCGATTATCTTTGCTCTTATCTTGACAGTAATTATCAGCGTTTTTGTCATCCAGCCATACACGGTGGACGGTAGTTCAATGGAACCGACATTGCACGGAGGGGACGATTACGGGGACAAGGTTATTGCTTTCAAAACGCCATACTTGTTGGGCAGTTCACCGGAATTCGGCGACATTGTGATCGTGGACAGCAAGATCAATCAGTCGCGGTCATTGAAAGAGGTTTTTCTTGAAAGTCCGATCATCACTTTCTTTACGGATGCCGATACAAAAGATAGAAGTAAATGGGTCAAACGTGTCATCGGCGTGTCGGGGGATATATTAGAAATGAAAGATGGAGATATTTATCGTAATGGAGAATTGCTGGAAGAGGAATACATAAAGGAAGGAATGCTCGGCACCTTCGAAAAGATCGTTGTTCCTGAAGACACGGTGTATGTGATGGGGGACAACAGGAATGAAAGCAAGGACAGCAGAAGCATCGGACCGATTCCGTTGGAAAATGTCATCGGAAAAGTGTTTTTCAGATACTATCCGTTTGATAAAATCAGCACTTTTTAACGGAAGAGGATGGTCCGAGTTGTTTGCAGCGCCGGTCGCAACCAATACATTGCCACTCCGCAACTTGAAAAGTTCACAAAAAGTTCGGGGACATGGTCCCGTAAAAGAAGGTGACAGGGATAGTGGATCTGCCTAGAGATTTCTTGAAGAAGATGGAAGGGCTTTTGCAGGAGGAATACGAGTCTTTTCATAAAAGCTACGAGGAAAATAATCAGCACGGATTGCGGGTGAACACGCTAAAAGTACCGTTGGAGGAGTTTCACCGCATCAGCCCGTTTGCTCTGGAACCGATTCCGTGGACAGCGGCTGGTTATTATTATCAGGAGTCGGATCGGCCTGGAAAACATCCGTATCATGATGCAGGATTGTATTATATTCAAGAACCAAGCGCCATGGCGGTGGGGGAGATCGTTGCTCCACAGCCTGGGGAAAAAGTGCTGGATTTATGCGCGGCGCCGGGTGGAAAAACGACACATCTGGCTGCAAAAATGAAGCAGCAAGGATTGCTGCTTGCCAATGAAATCCATCCGGCAAGATCGCGTATTCTGTCGCAAAACGTGGAGCGGCTTGGGATTAAAAACGCCGTTGTCACCAATGAAACCCCCGGTCGGCTGACGGAAAGATTTCCCGGATATTTTGACCGGATTTTAGTTGACGCGCCGTGTTCCGGGGAGGGGATGTTCCGCAAAGACCCCCAGGCGTGTGCAGAATGGAGCTTGGAAAATGTGGCTTTATGTGCCGACCGCCAGCTCGACATTTTGCTTCACGCTGGAAGGATGCTTCGGCCGGGGGGAAGGCTTGTTTACTCCACCTGCACGTTCTCGCCGGAGGAAAATGAAGGTGTCATCAGTCGGTTTTTGAAGCTGGTTTCGGGCTTTGAAGTAGAAGAAGTTCGTGCGTATGACGGATTTGCTACAGGGCGGCAGGAGTGGATAACAGAGGGAGCGGCAACTATAGAGAAAACGATCCGGCTTTGGCCGCATCAACTGCAAGGGGAAGGTCATTATATTGCAGTTTTGAAAAAAACAGACGGACGAACTGTGGAAAAGCGGCAGGCGGCAGAAATGTTTCGCGAACAAACGCGGCTGAAGGACTACTTCGAGTTCGCTAAGGCTGCGTTAGCGGCTGCGCCTCAGGGAAAATATATGCTATTTGGCGATCAGTTGTACATCATCCCGGAACAAATGCTTTCTGTTAAAAATATAAAAGTGGTTCGTCCAGGCTGGCATTTAGGAACGGTGAAAAAAAATCGCTTTGAGCCTTCCCATGCATTGGCGCTGGCCGCGACGCCGAATGAGGTGAAGCATTCGCTGACAGTGACAAGCACTTCCCCGGAGCTCGAAGCTTTTTTAAGAGGCGAAGCGATAAAGGCAGAAGGCGAGAAAGGCTGGTACTTAGTGAATGTGGACGGCTATTCCATTGGCTGGGGGAAGCTTGCCGGCGGCGTGTTGAAAAATCACTATCCTAAAGGACTGCGTCGGCATGGAAGCTGGTGATTCCTTTACGGCAGCTGCTGCCGTGCTGCGCTCTGATAAACAGAAAGAGGCTGTGTCAAAAGCCAAACGATTAAAAAAATATCAGGGCAATGGTTCCGTGCTTGTCTCTTCCTCTGCCAGTATTGCCCTGATGTCGATCCAAGTGCCATTGCGCGCGATGACACAATGAGACAGCTCGCAGCTTCTCGGTGAAGTGTGGCTCATTCCTTCGGGGGGGGGGGGGGGGGTCTCAAAAGGGACACCCTTTTTTTAATTACACGACAGTCGTAATTGTACTTGCGAAGCAGGTTAGTAAAATAAAGGCCATCTCTGCTGCAAAACTAGCTCATTTTATCGGGCATTTCTTTTTTAGAAATGTTGTTCGACCTATGAAGAAGCGTCTTTTTTTAAAGCTAATAATAAAATCATTACAATGATACAAGTTGTACCAAGCCATTGAAAAGTTCCAAAGGGTTCTTTTAACCAAAATACGGTGGTGAAAACAGCTGCTAATGGTTCAGTACTTCCTAGAAGGCTGGATTCTTTAGCTGCTAGACTTTGCAAACTTTCGATATAAAACCAAAATGCAATCATTGTACCAAAAATGATTACGAATACTAAGTATAAATAAGCTTCCAATGTGAAGGATTTAAAGTCCATTTGCCAAGGCGGCTGGATAAAATTTAACATAAAACTACCGATGATCATAGCCCAGCCAACAATGACAAGGGAATCGCATTGCTTTAATAAAGGGATGGCATATAAAGTATAAAATGCTAAGGCTACCCCGGATAAAACGCCCCAAACGATGGCGGGGATTGGTACGGATAATTGCGTAACGGACCCGTTTGTTAATAAGAAAAAGCACCCAACTAATGCGAGAGAAGCAGTTAACAAATCTCTTCGTGTTAGTACAGCTTGTTTGCGGAAAATCAAATAAATGATAATCATAACAGGTGCTAAATATTGTAATAACGTTGCTACTGCAGCATTACCGTGTTTAATGGAAGCCATATATGTGTATTGGACAGCAAGCATGCCGAGTAGCCCGAAGATTATTAATTGGATAGCTATCCTTCCAGTTTTCCAAACGCCAAATATTTGAGAACGATCCTTTCCAAAGAATTGAACTGTTAAGAGTAACAAGCCAGCAATGAGCAGTCTGGTCGTTACAAGCCAATCTACATCAACTTCAAACTCTTGAAAAAGCTTTTTTGAAACAGTACCTCCAATCCCCCAAAATAATGCTCCTGTGATAACAAGAAATATCCCCTTTTGTCTACTCATATTTGATTATCCACCTTAAATATAAAAATAGTGTTACAATATTTCATATCATAAGTGAATAGGCCTTTAAATAATACCGAAATTGAATGAAAAAATATAAGTATATTGAGGTGGCAATATGCAAATAAAAGATTTTATGATTGACCAAAGCCTAAAAGAACTAACAGAACACCGTACAGTTGTGTTACCGGTTGCCTGTTACGAAACAACGGTTAACCAAAATATAAATGGCTTTATACCACTACATTGGCATGATGAACTACAGTTTGTTCTCATATTAAAAGGAGAAGCGTTTTTTCAAATAAATGAAGAGAAAATCACTGTTCGGGAAGGTGAAGGACTATTTATAAATAGTGGCTGTCTGCACATGGCGAAAGATAAGAATGAATCAGGCTGTGTCTATATTTGTTTAAATGTTTCGCCAAGTTTCGTTTTGTCTCAAGAACTTTATACAACCTTTGTAACCCCTTATATTCAGGCGACTAATATCTCTTATTTACACTTGGTTCCAAAAGAGCTTTGGGCAAAAAATATTTTGGACGCTATTATGAAAATCAATCAATTGATAAAAGAAAATCCACCATACTATGAAATTGACATTAGCCTCCATCTAACATTAATTTGGAAGAACGTAATTGTTAACGGTGTTCAATTAGAGTACGAACAAACGGAAATGCTGAAGAGTCAACGAATGAAGCAAATGTTAATCTGGATACACACACATTACACTGAGAAAATAATGTTAGACGATATTGCACGAGCTGGCGGGTTAAGCCGTTCTGAATGCTGTCGATATTTCAAGCGAATTTTAAAGAAAACCCCTTTGAATTACGTAACCGATTATCGAATTCAAAAAAGCCTACTTTTATTACAACAATCAGAAAGCAATGTCACTGATGTTGCCTATCAAGTAGGGTTTAATAGTACAAGCTATTTCATAGATAAATTCCGAAAGTCGATGAACATGACACCATTAGCATATAAAAAATATAAAGCAGCTGATTCACTATGTGAAGGAGGACACTTAAAGTAACGGGTAAGCGTTAGTAACTATAACGAGAAACATCTAAAAAACTGTTAAAAGACGCAATGTATAGCGGTTTTTTCGTTGGAATAGGAGGGGAGGTGTCTCAAAAGGGTATTTTCCCCATTTGAGACACCTCCTGCAAATTTTCAGCCGGTACATAAGCGAAGCGTCATCCGGTAAATACATCGCCTTTTGGATAGGAAATGCTCGGTTTGGCCGACTTTGCCAGCGCGAATGCGAGGGTTAAAGGTCCGATGCGGCCGATGAACATCAAAATAATAATCACCTGCTTGCCGAAAAAGGTAAGCTCATCTGTCAAGCCCATCGACAATCCGACAGTCCCGAAAGCTGAAAATGCTTCAAATACGATATAAATAAAAGGCGCGTTTTCCGATGTACTCAACAGCAGAATCGTCACAAACACGATGATTAAACTGATGACAACAATCGCGAGAGAGCGGTGCACGACGTCATTATTGATTCTCCGTTTAAAGATGACCGGCTCTTGTTTTCCACGTAAATACGTAAAAACAGCCAGCAGGATGATAATAAACGTCGTCAGCTTCACCCCGCTTCCCGTCGAGGCGCTGCCGGCGCCGATAAACATGAGCAGTAAAGTAAACACTATCGTACCGGGATTCATATCTCCAATCTCGATCGTGTTGAACCCGGCTGTCCTTGGCGTGACTGCCTGGAAGTAGGAAGCCCACAGCTGCTCGCCTGTGGATAATGCCCCAAGCGTCAGCGGATTAGAATGCTCCAATGCAAAAATAACGAGCATGGCGACCACATTGATGATTACCGTGCCGAGCAGCATGATTTTAGTATGGAGTGAAAACTGGCGGAATTTCTTCGTTGTCATCACATCATATACAACAGTGAATCCGATACCGCCAATGATAAACAGCACCGTAATTAGCAAATTAATAACAGGATCACCCACATATTGCGACAAGCTGTCAGACCACAGGCTGAATCCGGCATTGTTGAAGGCGGAAATGGAATGGAACACACTTGTAAAGATACCATAGCCCCAGCCATATTCCGGAACCCAACGGAAGGACAGGAAGATGGCCGCAATGAGTTCAATCAGCACCGAAAAAATAAATAATATTTTTACAAGCTTTACGACACCGCCGATTGAGTGCTGATTCAGCGCTTCCTGTATCAGCAGCCGCTCCCGCAGTCCGATCCGTTTCCCGAGGATCAGGACGGTGATGATGGCAAAGGTCATCAGCCCCAAGCCGCCGATCTGGATCAGGATCATAATAATGATCTGGCCGAATAAGGTGAAATCCGCTCCAGTATCAAGAACCACCAGCCCGGTAACCGTCGTTGCGGATGTCGCTGTGAACAGCGCGTTGATCCACGTGATCGGCGCTGTTGTACTGAATGGCAGCTTTAACAGCAATGTGCCGACAATGATCACAATTCCAAAGCCTAAAGCGAGAATCTGTGGTGGAGAAAAGCGCCAATGTTTTAATAAACTGAGTACTTTCATGATTACATCGCTACATCTTCAAATCGTCTGATGTCTCTGTTTTGACCGATAACAATAAGAAGATCCCCTTCTGTGATATTGTAATCCGGTTCAGGAGAGATATTGATTTCCTCGCCCTGCTTTACCGCCAGAATCGTCACGCCGAATGCAGCCCGGATATTTAACTCAATCAGCGTTTTCCCCGCCAGCTTTGGTGTTGCCAGCAGTTCGACAATACTGTATTCGCTTGACAGCTCAATAAAATCGATAATTTTATCGTCAGCCATCTGCTGGGCGATTCTTCTTCCCATGTCTTTTTCCGGATGAATGATTTGGTCGGCGCCGATTTTTTCCAATACTTTATGGTGGTAGTCGTTTTTCGCTTTTACCCAGACGTTTTTTATCTGAAGCTCCTTTAAGAGTAATGTTGTCAGAATGCTTTCCTGAATGTTGTCACCGATGGCGACGATAACATAATCAAAATTACGGACGCCTAGGGAGCGCAATGTCTGCTCGTCAGTCGAATCGGCAACGACGGCATGGGTCGCCAGCTTTGCAAAGTCGTTGACTTTTTGCTCATCCTTGTCCATTGCCAGTACTTCGTGCCCGATTCTTACTAATTCTCTGCAGACGCTTCCTCCGAATCGCCCTAAACCAATAACAATAAACTGCTTTTTGTTTGCCACAATTTTCTCTCCTTCAAAAAACATTTGATTAGCATCGTATCCGGCTTCAACTGATTGCATATCAGGGGCTGTTCCAGACCGCGCATGGCCGGGGACCCGGCGGGTGGAAAAAAATCTGTCAGCAATTTTTACGCAAAAAGAAGCCGCAGAAGCATCAACAAAAAAAGACACTTCTAACAAAGAAGGATCTCTAAATAAGATCTTTCCCTCTGCACGCTTACGAAGTTAGCTGTCGGGTTAGGGGAAGAGAGTTCCCCTTCTGACGTGACGTTTAACGCCGATTCACCCCAAGACGGTGCCAACCCGTCCAATCAAGGGCAGCTATGATAAGAAGCTGCCTGATTTGGTTCCTCCGTTCCGAAGATTCAGCGATCTAAAGATAACATTCAATTTCATAATGGTAATTTACACCGCTGACAGGTCTTTGTCAATATGATTTACGGAGGAAACGGAAATAGGATTCAAAAAAATAGGAGTGCGCGTTCACGAATTTGTGCTTTTTTTACCCGTGATCAAACAGGAAGGAAGGTGCGAGGAGATGGTAAAACAGGCACAGCACAAAGATAGCTCTCTTCTGGAGAAGCAAGGAGGAAAATGGTGTAAGATAGTGGATGTATTCAAGCATAGTATTTGGCAATGTCTATTTGAGCGTGTTCAAAAAGGCAATGGTTCCAATCGATGCGCCCAATTCCGCCTAAGAGCTGCTCACGTCCTGTGAGTAACAGCGGAATGTCGCCATCCTGGCTCTGAGAGCCCCACTCATAGCCGGCTTTAAAAGAATGCATCGGCTCCACTCATTGCATCATGTTTGTTTAAAAAGATAAAAAACGATCTTTTTGAACAAACACTATTAGGATCTATTTTCATTGGAAGGAAGGTGCTGCGAAAATGAAGATTGCTTTTTTGGATCGGGACGGAACGATCATTAAAGATTATCCGGATGAACGGTGGACTGCCATTCACTCCCCAGAGTTTGTCAAGGGCGCCGTCAATACGCTGAAGACTGTGATCAGCAAAGACTACGAAATTATTATCATTACGAATCAATACATTATTCATGAAGGCTTCATCACCTTCGGACAGTACGAGGAGGTGACCGCCAAAATGCTGAAGGAATTAACCAAACAGCAAGTGCAAGTGTTGGACATTTTTTATTGTCCGCATGGAAGAAACGAAGGCTGCGATTGTCTCAAGCCGAGGGATGGAATGATCAGGATGGCATTGGAAAAATATCCCGAGATCAACTTGAAGGAGTCGTTTATTGTCGGTGATTCCAGGGCGGACGTGGAATTGGCGGCAAACTTGAACATCCGGGGTTTTGGCATCAGAATAGATTATCGTGGAAAAAATATCGAAACGTTAAACGATATCACTGAGCTGCCAGATTATTTGTAGTTTGCAATCGATTGTTCTGCAGATGATGAAAAAAGCAGTGTTATGAAGACGGTATTGAAAAAAAACAAAACAACTATTTCAGCCTTAAACTAGATAACATTAATGTAACCAAAGTATACTTCGTTCATTTTTTCCCTACTAAATAACATAGGCGCTTATCCACAAAGGTTTAAAGATCATCAAAAACGGCAAGCTTAGCTTTGCCTCTAAAACATACATACAATAAATGAAAGAACAAAAAATCGCAATACTCTTAAGTCTCTTCTTGCCTATTACTAAATTACTAAACAGGTTCTAAGTAGAATATTCTTTCTTCAGCCACTCTTTATTGTTTCCCTATAGCTTTCCCATTATATAGGGATAAATTACTGTTGACATTCTATAACTCAACATTAGTTAATTTTTTTAGGTAAATGATCATATTGTTTAGACTATCAATTAATGGTAATTTAAATATGCGGATGTGAGAGCGCATACATTCATGGCTCTTTCAGTGGTTGGTCAAAAATCTGTTGACGAGAGGCGTGGAATCGCTTCGCCAGCTTGCATTTGAAACTGTTCACATGTTATTTATAGATCCAGTGCATGAAAATATGTTTTCTCAATCTCCATGCCTCGCCATTATCCTTTTTTACAATTTTTTAGGAAAATGCTTGATATTTCACTCTTGTTTCTAACTATCAATAACTTCAAAGCATTAATACTCCTTTGTTCTCAAAGAAAAAGGAGGTGAAAACAATAGAGAACAATGTAACAAGTAAATGAATCACCCTAGGACTCGCATAAACTTTTATTTTATGGAGGTTTTTTATGAAGGGGAAAAGTAAGGTTATTTTGTCGCTCCTGTTGTTTTTTTCATTCGTTTTTTCTTTATTTCCTTTTGGGTCATCTGCTGAGGCTTCTACGCAAGGATTTAGAGTAAATGGAACCCAATTGTTAGATGCAAATGGCAATCCATTTGTTATGAGAGGCGTAAACCATGGGCATGCGTGGTACAAAGATTCTTATACGACCGTAATTCCAGCTGTTGCAGCTACAGGAGCTAATACGATTCGCATTGTTCTATCTGATGGCGGACAATGGCAAAAGGATGACATTGATACGATCAGAAATATTATTGCTCTTGCTGAGCAACACAAACTGATTTCTGTGTTAGAAGTGCATGATGCAACGGGCTACGATTCAATGACTTCGCTTAATCGAGCTGTAGATTATTGGATTGAAATGAGAAGCGCACTAATCGGAAAAGAAGATACAGTTATTATTAACATCGCTAACGAATGGTATGGGACATGGGATGGAAGAGGATGGGCTGATGGGTATAAACAAGTAATTCCACGTCTAAGAAATGCCGGATTAAATCACACTCTAATGATTGATGCTGCTGGATGGGGGCAGTATCCTCAATCCATTTTTGATTATGGAAGAGAAGTGTTTAATGCAGATCCGAATAGAAATGTCATGTTCTCTATTCACATGTATGAATATGCTGGTGGTGATGCAACAACCGTAAGGAATAATATTGATCGAGTTCTTAACCAAAATCTTGCGTTGGTGATTGGAGAGTTTGGTCATTATCATACAAATGGAAATGTTGATGAAGATACTATTCTTAGCTATTCTCAACAAAGAGGAGTTGGGTGGTTGGCGTGGTCATGGAAAGGGAATGGTCAAGAGTGGGCATACTTAGATATGTCTAATGATTGGGCTGGAACAAACCTCACCTGGTACGGAAATAGAATGATAAACGGTACAGATGGAATTCGAGCAACAAGTAAAATAGCTAGTGTCTTTACTGAAGATGGAGGCACAACACCGCCATCACAACCAGGGGAAACACTATATAGTTTTGAAGGTGGTACGCAAGGATGGTCAGGGTCGAATGTTAGTGGGGGACCATGGGCTGTCACAGAATGGAGTTCGCACGGCAGTCGCTCATTAAAAGCGGATGTAGCTCTTCAAGGGAACTCCAAGCATTACTTGTCTTTGACTCAAAATATAAACTTATCAAATAGGGCAACTTTGACGGCCACTGTAAGACATGCAAATTGGGGTAACGCAGGCAGTGGCATGCAAGCAAAAATATATATAAAAACAGGGTCTAATTGGACATGGTACGATGGAGGAAGCGTAAATATTAGTCAGAATTCGACTGATGTTTCTATTAATTTGACTTCCATTCCAAACTTAAGTCAAGTTAGAGAAATTGGAATCGAGTTCACAGCAGCAGGAAATAGTAGTGGACAAACATCTTTATACGCTGACAATGTTAGGGTTCAGTGACGAATAGAAGATAAAAAGGAAAGAATTGCTGCTAGGCTATCCTCGAAAAATCAGTTCACACTTTTCTTAGTTTTAATTAGAAATGTATTCCTCATTGTGACAATAACGTCTAACTACCGCACACGCCTTGCGTGTGCGTTCCATCTTTATTCGATGAAACCATTCAGGTTACATTTGCGAGCAACGGTGAAATGTCACTTCTCTGACTTTGAGAAACAAACTCATAAACAATGCAATAGTTCCAATTAGCGCTTAGAATATTTACAGCCACATGTGACAGATTTTTTTTAGAAATGGAAGGAGAGGAGCAGATGACAGAGGATCTTGTTTTCGGTAAAAAATTGAGCGGTTACGATTATCAAACGAGAAAGGGCATTTATGCTGTCATCATACACCCGGTGGAATGGACGGTTGCTACTGTCAAAACAACCATGGGCAATTATTTTTTGCCCGGAGGAGGAACGGAAGGAGAAGAAAATGATGGAGCCTGCCTGCGAAGAGAAGTGTTGGAAGAGACAGGATACCGTATTGAGTTGCTCGGGTACATTGGGGAGGTACAGCAATACTTTTTCACATCCGCCGGACAGCCGCAGCTGAGCCAAGCACGTTTCTACTTAGTTGAACTCGGGAAAAAGTGCCAGGCACTCTATGATGCGTTAACGCATCATAGAGTGCCTGGCACCGAGGTCAATTCAGTGCACCTTTTTGGTCAATACAGTTACTGTTCAGTTAACTGCCGCTTCTTTATAATAAAAATGTAAGCGATTACAAAAAAGAAGAGAAGGTGGTGAGGATAGAGTGAGTACGTCCACTCCGACCAACAAGACAGTAGGGCAGAGCGATCAAAGGATATCTGCCAAGAGGAAAATAAAAAGGAATAAAGTGCTTACTTATGCAGCTTTCGTCGGACCTGCACTTTTATTTTTCCTGGTTATACAAATCATACCGTTTTTTATGGGGATCTATTATTCCTTTACATCCTGGAACGGCGTCAGCTCCGCCGTCGAATGGGTCGGCTTAGACAATTACAAACGTATTTTTACCAACGATCAGCGATTTTTTGATTCCTTTTGGTTTACGACAAGATTCATGTTTGCTGCGGTAATTATCAGCAATCTCATCGGTTTTTCGCTGGCGCTGCTCCTCAACGCCGCCTTAAAAACACGGAATATTTTACGGACGGTGTTTTTTATTCCGAATGTTATCGGCGGACTGTTGTTAGGTTTTATCTGGCAGTTTATTTTCGTCCGAGGGTTTGCCGCCGTCGGGGAGCTTACAAATATCGGCTTTTTTCAGCTTCCATGGCTCGGAGATGCAACGACGGCCTTTTGGGGAATTGTCATTGTTTTCGCCTGGCAAATCAGCGGCTACATGATGGTCATTTATATCGCGGCGCTGCAGGGCGTGGACACTTCCTTGCTGGAAGCGGCGAAAATCGACGGCGCCAATGCCTGGCAAACGCTTAGAAGAATTATCATTCCGTTAATTTTACCGGCATTTACGATTTGTTTCTTTCTTACCATTGCCATGGCGTTTAAAATATTCGATTTAAACCTGTCCTTGACCGGAGGCGGGCCGTTTAATTCGACGCAATCCGTCGCCATCAATATTTATCAGGAAGCATTCACGAACAATAACTACGGCGTCGGCTCGGCGAAGGCAATTATTTTCTTTGTTGTCGTTGCCATCTTTACGACTGTGCAGGTAATGATCACGAAAAATAAGGAGGTGGAGGCATAATGAACAAATATACGGCAAAAACGTTCAGCCTTGAAGTCATCGCCATCCTGATTGCTCTCTTGTTCCTGGTCCCTTTTTATTTCGTGATCGTCAACTCGCTGAAAAGCTTCTCGGAAATTCTCATTGATGCGGCGGCATTACCGCAGCAGCTGCTGTTCTCAAACTATGCGCAAGTATGGGAAATTCTCAACTTTCCAAAGGCATTTGTGAATTCACTTATTATCACTGTTTTTAGCAATATCGGCATTGTTGTCATCAGTTCCATGGCGGCGTGGAAAATGGTCAGGACTCCGGGAAAACTGAGTAAGCTTCTGTTTATCTTTTTCGTCGCGGCCATGGTCATTCCGTTCCAGACAGTGATGATTCCTTTGGTAAAACTCGGCGGAATGCTCGGCATCATGAACAGTATCCCCGGCATCATCATCATGTATTTCGGTTTTGGCGTGCCGCTTTCCTTGTTCTTATATCACGGCTTTGTGAAAACCGTTCCCGTCGAGGTGGAAGAATCAGCAACAATTGACGGCTGCTCCCAATTCGGCGTTTTCTGGAGAATTGTCTTTCCGCTGCTGAAGCCGATTACCGTGACAGTTGTCATCTTGAACACGTTGTGGATATGGAATGATTATTTATTGCCGCTGCTTGTGTTGCAGGATGCCTCCCTAAGAACGATCCCGCTGGCAACGAGCTCGTTTTTTGCCCAGTATACAAAGCAGTGGGATATGGGGCTGGCTGCCCTTGTTATGGGGATTACGCCGATCGTTGTCTTCTTCCTGTTTTTGCAAAAGCATATTATCAAAGGCATTGCGGCAGGTTCAATCAAATAGTCGGAATCCCGACCGCCGCAATCCAGTCCGTCCTTTCTGTCGTCCGCTAAAACGCGGGCGGCGTACGACAAATCGGTTAGTGTTACAAGGCCTATGAAATGTTATTGGATAAAGCGGTTAGTAAAGTTTGCAGCACTGAGTATTGCTGCAAAATAAAATACAGCTTCAACAAAAAAACAGAGACAATTTAAGGAGGGAAAATTGCTTTATGAAACGTTTATTGTTAATGGTCGCCCTGCTCCTTTTCGTCGGTGTTTTCGCAGCTTGTTCATCAAATGATTCAGATTCGGATTCAGGAAAGGATGATGCTTCAGAAGAAACCGGCGCCGGCGGAGATGCTGCTGGTACGGATAGTGAAAAGGAAGCCGTCACGCTGAATTTCTTTCAGTTCAAAGTGGAAATTGCCGATCAGTTACGGGAGATGCTCGATGAATTTGAAGCAGAGCATCCGCATATTAAAGTGAATCTGGAAACAGTCGGCGGCGGCGCCGATTACGGAGCTGCCTTACGGGCGAAATTTGCCTCTGGTGAACGTCCGGACATTTTCAACAACGGCGGTTTTAATGAACTTGACTTGTGGCTGGAACACCTGGCCGATCTTTCCAACGAGCCGTGGGTGGAGCATTTGCTGCCGATTGGTGCGGCACCGATGACTGCTGAGGACGGCATCCTTTACGGCATGCCGGTAAATCTTGAAGGATACGGCTTTATTTACAATATTGATTTATTTGAACAGGCGGGCATTACTGAACCGCCGGCAACGCTCACAGAATTGCTCGCAGCTGCGGAAAAATTGGAGGAAAACGGCATCACCGCCTTTTCCGCCGGCTACGGAGAATGGTGGGTAATCGGACAGCATCTGTTAAACATCCCGTTCGCGCAGCAGGAAGATCCGGTGACGTTCATCGAAGGCTTGTCAGAAGGAACAACTTCCTTTATCGGAAATCCGCGCTTTGAGGAATTCCAGCAAGTGATTGACATGGAGATCAATTACGGAAATGCCAATCCGCTGACAACAGATTACAATGCGCAGGTTACGCAGTTTGCTTCCGGTCAAACAGCAATGCTTCAACAAGGCAATTGGACGGAAAACATGATCTATGAAATCAATCCGGACATCAATATGGCATTCTTGCCGATTCCATTAAACGATGATGCAGGCGCAAATCGTATTCCGGTAGGAGTTCCGAACAACTGGGCCGTTTACAAAGACTCTGAGCACCTGGAAGAGGCGAAGCTGCTTCTCAACTGGATGGTTTCCTCTGACACCGGCAAGCGGTATTTGACCGAAGAATTCGCGTTTATTCCAGCTTTCGACAACATTGAACCTACTGGATTAGGTGCTCTTGGCGAATCAATTCTGGAGTACTCTGTTGAGGAAAAAACAATTCCATGGACTTGGTTCCGCTGGCCGGACGGAGCTAATCAGGATTTCGCAGCAGCTATCCAGGAGTATGTGGCAGGGCAGATCGATTATGACGAATTGCTGGAGAACTTTCAATCAACATGGGATAACTTAAAGTAGCCATTGTCGTTTCCATGTCAGAAGGGGGTGTCTCAAAAGGGTGCTTTTTCCCTTTTGAGACACCCCCGAAGCAATGAGCCACACTTCACCGAGAAGCTGCGAGCTGTCTCATTGTGCCATCGCGCGCGATGGCACTTGGATCGACATCATTGCAATACTGGCAGAGGAAGAGACAATGAGCGAAGCCGCTTCAGCTTTTCTAAATTCCGATAGGAGTGGTTTTTTCTCATCGAGCGTGCAGCGACGAGCAAAGCTACGATGCCTCTCACATCGAGTTGTCTCGACGGATAGTCATCGAAGCTGTGCTGGCAGAGGAAGAGACAAGCACGGTGCCATTGCCCTGATATTTTAAATAGTTTAGGCTTTTGATACAGCTCTTTCTGCCTTATACTAAACGTGTGTGGAAAACAACGAATTGCGCAACATATGTATTGAAGAGCGATGAAAACGGACAGCTTCCCTGGATTTTTCAACACCATTAAAACAAAAACGTATAACAAGGGGGGATTTCATGTTTAAGCGAAGCATTCGTAATAAGCTGATTATTCTGCTGTTGTTAATTACGATTATTCCGTTTGGAACCTCCATTGCGATTACGTTTTTTTATACAAAGGAAACGCTGAAGGAGCAGACGATTCAAGAAAGCGTCAACCTGCTTTTTCAGGGGAAAGTAAATATCGAAACGTACTTAAAAGAACTAAACAATCTTATTCTCGTCAATTATAATAATTCGGATTTCATGCTTTACTTAAAAACCCCCGGTTCGGCTAATGACTATACGTTGACGCGATCCGTCAACCATGTCTTGAATTCGTTGCTATTCGGGGATGACAGCATCCATCGCGTTTCGATGTCCATCGTTCAGAACCATCAATTCGTCACAACCTCAAAGCAATCTTCCATCGTTTATACCGATCTCGCCGATGATCTGAACACAGAGCACTATAACAACGCGGAAGAGAGCCCGTATAATCTTTTTATTGAGGCCAGCCCGGCAACCGGCAAATTCATCCTGCACCGCGCATTCAGGAACGTTCCTGCCGCAGAGGTGCTTGCCTATTTTTCTGTGGAAGTAAGGCCGGACAAAATTAATGACTTGAGCAATCATCTCTACCATCGCGGCAGCGAGGAATTTTATATCCTTACTCCTGAAGGGGACTTTATTTATCATTCCAACGGGCTTCCGGTAAACGATGCGGAAAAAGCATGGGTGGATGCCCTTGTTCATTCGGAGGTAGATCAGGGAAAAATGGAGTGGAGCGACGATACGTTTCAGGGGATGCTGATTTTTGATACGATTTCCAATGCTGCGGGAGGCTGGATACTCGTTAAAAGAGTCCCCTATGCGATATTGTACGAAAGCGCTTACGGAATGGCGACAATCAATATTTTTTTAGGAGTCGTCGGCTTGTGCCTCGTCATTTTTGCCTCCCTGCTCGTGTCGGTAAAAATTACAACGCCGATCCGCGAGCTTGTAAAAAACATCAGACAAGTGGAAAAAGGAGATTTGCGGGTCCGGTTTGAATCGCTTGGGAACGATGAAATCGGAATTCTTGGGCATCGGTTCAAAATGATGGTTGAACGAATCAACCAGCTAATTAACCGCGAGTATAAGCTTGAGCTGGAAAACAAGACGAATCAGCTGAAGGTGCTGCAATCGCAAATCAATCCGCATTTTTTATACAATACGCTGCAGTCGATCGGGACGATGGCGTTAAAAAGCAATGCCCCGCAAGTTTACACTTCCTTGACGGAGCTGTCGCAGATCATGCGATACGGAATGAATACCGATGAGGATGTCGTTCCGCTGGTAAAGGAAGTGAATTATACGAAAGCTTACATGCAGCTGCAAAAACAGCGGTTTGGCGAGGAACTCGTCTATATTTTGGATGTGGATGAAGACACATTAAACGTGCCTGTGCCAAAAATGCTTTTGCAGCCGGTGATTGAAAATTATTTTAAGCACGGATTTGATATTCGGGAAAACGTCGGTGAAATAATCGTGACGGCAAAAAAGGACGCTGCTTTTTTGCACATAAAAATCAAGGATAATGGTGTTGGAATAGTAGAGGAGCGACTACAGCAGCTGCGTCAGCATCTGTATTCGGAAGAAAGCGGTCATTCAGATGAAATTCAAATGGGAATCGGCCTGAAGAACGTTTATACCCGCTTAAAGCTTTACTATTCCGGCCGGGCCGCATTGACGCTTCAAAGCCGTAAACAAGGGGGCTTTTGCGTAGCGATGAAGCTTCCGCTAGAAATGGAGGATGGTATCGATGAAAGCGCTGATCGTTGATGACGAAAAGCATGTCCGTGAAGGCTTGATATTGTTGGCCAAGTGGGAAAAATACGGGATTGACACGATTTTAGAAGCGGTAGACGGCGCGGAAGCAATGAAGCTGATCACGGAGCATGAACCGGAAATTATTTTTACAGATATGCATATGCCGAGGTGTGACGGCATTGAGTTAATCAAGTGGCTCCACGCGGAAAATATTCACGCGAAGACGATTGTCGTCAGCGGCTACGATGACTTTATGTATTTAAAAAATGCCATTAAATACGGAACATGCGATTATTTACTGAAGCCGATTCATCAGCGGGACCTGGATGACACGCTCGGGCGTGCCGTGGAAAAATGGCAGGAGCAGCATGCGGGACGTCTAGCCAAGCTTGCCAACGATCAAGCGGTATGGGATCATCTCCTCTCCGGAAGTTTAAAAAAGCCGCAGCTGCCGGATCGGGTGATTGAGGAGATCAAACAGTCGTTCCGAACGAATGTATCGCATGAACAGTACACCATCGCTTTACAGCCGATAACAATGGCGGTTCACAAAGCCTTTCAAGGTGATAAGGAACAGGCTTTTTCCACGCTGCTGCCAATCATTAACAAAGTGCTTGCCAGGTCCAAAAAGGGCGTTGCTTTCCGGAACAGATACAAAGAGGAGGAAATTGCTGTCCTGCTTTGGGAAGATATCGATTATTCCGTGGTTGTGGGCGATATTCTCGCGCTTTTGAAAAAGGAGATCGGGCTGCATTTGACGTTAATAACCGGGCGGCCGTCCCGGCAAATAAATGAGGCTTATGCATCGGCAAGGTCGGCAAGTGACAATCACAACTTGTTTTTGGAGGAGCGCGCAGAGGGGGATGGCTTGCTCTGCACCGCAGATACAGAAAGCAAGCAGACAGCTGCCAATGTTTTTGATTATGCGGAGGAACTGAAGTGGGCGGTGCAAAGCGGCAGCCGCGAGCAGCTCGATGATGTACTAGAACAGATTTTCACGGCAATTCAACAATGCCGGCAGTTTACGCGGGAGCAGCTGAACCAGTGGGAAAACGAATTTGATATCTTAAAAGGTCATTGGTTTAAGGAGTACGGAATTGATGCCTATCGTCCGCTGTCTAAAGGGGATGATTATTGGGGCGGCAACGGCAGGTTTTCATTTACCCGTTTTAAAGCAGAAAAGCGAAAGCAATTTCACGAACTGCTGGAAATCATCGGCGAGGTGGAATATAAAAAAGAAAAAAACAGCGTCCGGAAAATTGAAGAGTATTTGCGGTTGAATTATCAAAAGGATATCAGCTTGAGCGAGATCGCCGACCGCTTTTATTTAAGTAGAGAGTATATTTCCCGCAAATTTAAGCAGCAGTTTCACGAAACGATGACGGACTACGTGACGAAAATCCGGATTGACAAAGCGAAGGAACTGCTCGCGAATCCGTATTTAAAAGTATATGAAATTGCCAATGCCGTCGGTTATCAAAACGATAAATATTTTATTAAAGTGTTTAAGAAAATTGAAGGCCGAACACCAAGTGAATATCGCGCTTCCCTACTCGACAAAGGTGAGAAAAACTAAAGCCGGCGGGAAAACAAGCTTCGAACTTCGCCGATACGGAAAAAAGGATGAGATCGGCAGGAAAACGATCCGAATCGACGGGAAAAATCCTAATTTCGGCGGGAAGAATGTAAAAATCGACGGGAAAACAAGCTTCGAACTTCGCCGATACGGCAAAAAGGATTAAATCGACGGGAAAATGCTCCGAATCAACGAAAAAAAAACATAAAAAAGGCGGAATTAGGCAGAAAAAAATATTGAACAAGCAGAAAATGCTTCAAATCCGGCGGGAACCTACCATCTACCATCACACATGCATGGTATGGGAACAAGAGCCGGATGAAATTTTTTTAAATTAGCAAAAAATTTCGTGTATTAATTTTTTGAAAATGGAGAATATAAGAGCGTATTCAAAAGGCAATCATTCCTAACCAATAATGGATTACCGGCAATGTAAAAATGCCGATTGTGATGAAATTCTATCGAAAGGAGAAGTGGATAAATGGAAGCAGACATGAGCATGGAGGAAGTCCTTCATGGAATTCAAAAATTAAAAAATGAACTGGGGGTGTTAAACAAAAAGAAAGTGAAAAAATCTCATCCAGATTTAATGAAAAACGCTCTGTATTATTTTCCGGACTGGCAGACAGCCATCGACAGAAGCTTGTTATAAATCTGCCGCAGCAAAACGAGACGATAGCAGACGGGGGAGGTGTCTCAAAAGCGTCTATTTCCCTTTTCAGACACCTCCGAAGCCGAATCCCTTGCCCATGTAATTATCCAATGTCGACTTTTGTTTCACCGAGAATGAACAAGCTAGCTTAACTTCCAGTCCAAAAAGCAACATTCGTTTACGAAACCAGCCTTTCATAGAAAAGAAGAATATTTCTGATTGTAAGGAAATAAGCTTCCTCGCTAAATCATGTGGAAAGGAAGAATAGACTTGGAGATTTTATATGGAGTGGCGGGCATGATCGCATGAATAGCGAAAGCTAATATCCCGTGATATTGGTGGCTTGGCTTGAGTGTCATGCCCGCAGAGGCACCATGTCAAATCGACGATGTTTCGATGATTTTTCTCTATTCTCATACCAAATAGCGAAAAGCCGGAAAGAAGTAGTTATTTCGCAAATGGGATTATTTGTAATTGGTGGCGAGGGGGATGGAGAAAGATTGATTGCGGGTTACATCGCCTGATCTTCAAAGCGTTTTATATCGTCGTTGTGACCGATGACGATAAGCATGTCTTTTACGGAAATCCGGTAGTCAGGCTCCGGGGAAATGTTGATGCTTTCTCCCGTTTTTATCGCGAGGATTGTCACGCCGAAACGCGCCCGAATATTTAACTCGAGAAGCGATTTTCCTTCCAGCTTGGAGGTAGCGACAAGCTCAACGATACTGTAAACATCGGACAGTTCGATGTAGTCGATCACCTTATCATCCGCCATCTGCTGCGCAACTCTTTTGCCCATATCTTTTTCCGGATGAACGACCTGGTCCGCGCCGATTTTTGTCAATACTCGATGGTGATAATCATTTTTTGCTTTCACCCATACATTTTTAATTTGCAGCTCTTTTAGCAGCAACGTTGTTAAAATACTTGCTTGGATATTTTCACCGATGGCAACGATGACGTAGTCGAAGTTTCGTACACCTAGCGAGCGGAGCGATTGCTCGTCGGTGGCATCCGCCACAACCGCATGTGTTGCAATGTTTGCATATTCGTTAACCTTATGCTCGTCCATATCCATCACAAGCACTTCATGCCCCATTCTGACTAGCTCTCTGCAGACGCTTCCGCCGAATCGGCCTAAACCAATTACAATAAATTGCTTTTTCCTGGTCATCATCTCAGCTCCTTTAACAGCAAAGGCTTTCTCTATTTATCCGCCAGAATGTCGGAAAAAAATTCGGGTGTCTTTCTTTACATAAGATTCACTTCAAGGAAAAAAATATTCACATTTCCTGCAATTCAGCAATCCATCTGCAAATAAAAAATGTTTTTAGAAAATGCGTATATTAATAAATAGGAAAGAAGTAATCGAAAAATATAGAAAAACGCGAAAAAGTAAGCTGTAGTTAGAAAAAAGAAGTAAATTCGATAAAATCACCGTAAATCATCCTAAAGGGATCAATTTGGATGATATTTGCCGCTTTACAATTGAAAATACGAGGAGTAATCTATGGTCATTGAAATGATTACCACAAATTGTTTACAAGATAGGGAGGGAACTTTTCCACCACTTTTAAAAAATGAAATAATGAAAAATAGCATTTGTATTTCGCTTAATTCTAACAAAAAGTGTGGTTCAAAAGGAGAACATATGTTGAACTTTCTCTTTAAAGTGTGAGTTCAAAAAGGAGCTCACCATTTGAACATCCTCTTTAGAAGCGGGGGACCCAAGATTGTTGGAGAACGAACAGCCGTTTTCCTGGGGTGAATCGAGTGATGACAGTCATTCGTAGGGCAACTCTTACTGTCCGAATCCGACAGCTAACCTCGTAGGCGTTGAAGGGACATTGTTTTTTTGCATGCATTGAAGAATCGGTAAAATTCCGAATGTTCAGTGTTTATTACCTTTGCCAAAAAACGGATGGAGCTTCCCTTCATCCGTTTTTTATATTTATTTCAAGCACAATGTGCTGAAAAAGCAGTATTTGTTTATGCTGCTTACTCTCAAATCAACAAAATGATTCACGGGCCCGTTGAATTGGGAAGGAGTACGAAAAAGTGATGGATATTGTATTTCTGTTGAGCTTTGTTTTGTTATTTTTGTTTTTATCATTCACCGTTTCCGGTTTTTCCAGCCTGCTGAAGGAGGAAAAGAAATGAACATTGTCGTCATTATCACGGCGGTTTGTTTGAGCGGCTACCTTTTTTACGCCTTAATCAACGCCGAAAACATGTAGTATTCGAAAAATTTTCTAGAATCACTGGGGGTAAAAAATAAATGGTTACTTTTTTGTCATTGGCAGTACCGGTTATTCTTCTCCTTCTCATTGCGAAGCCGTTTGGCCATTATTTGGCGAACATTTTTGACTATGAAAGCGGCAAGCGTTCCATAGGGGATAAATGGCTGTTGCCCTTCGAAAAGCTGGTCATTAACATCAGCGGTCTGCACACTAAAACACAGAACTGGAAGCAGTACCTTTTCGCGTTGATGGCAACGAATACTTTGATGATTGCCATCGTCTATCTCATTTTCCGCCTTCAAGGCGTGCTTCCGTTAAATCCGGAAGGTGTGGCGTCGATGGAAGCGTCACTGGCATTCAATACAGCGATTAGTTTTATGACAAACACGAACTTGCAGCATTACAGCGGCGAATCGGGACTCAGCTATCTGTCGCAGATGATCGGCATTTTGTTCATGATGTTTGCGGCACCTGCGACGGCCCTGGCTGTATGCATGGCGTTTATTCGCGGTATTACCGGGAAGAAGCTCGGCAATTTTTTCGTCGATTTTATCCGCAGCATTACAAGGGTGCTGCTTCCGATTTCCATCGTTTTCGGTCTGGCATTTGTCGCCCTTGGCATGCCGCAAACATTGGGAGGACCGGTTACCGTGGAAACGCTGGAAGGAGATGTGCAGGAAATTGCCGTCGGGCCGGTCGGTTCCTTTCTCGCTATCAAACAGTTGGGTAATAACGGCGGCGGCTATTTCGGCGTTAATTCCTCCCATCCGTTTGAAAATCCTGACGGCATCAGCAATATGCTGCAAATCATCCTGATGTTTTTGATTACCGCATCGCTGCCGCTCGCTTACGGTAAAATGTCAGGCAATGTGAAGCAAGGATGGATATTATGCGCGGCCATGTGGCTCATGTTTGCCAGCTTTAGCGCCGTCGCCGTCAGCGGTGAATACAGTGGCAACCCTGCCATGGAGCAGCTTGGAATCGGCGCGGGACAGGCGAGCATGGAAGGTAAAGAAGCGCGCTTTACGCCGGCGGAATCAGCGTTTTACGCGGTGACGACGACGGCAACGGAAACCGGCGCGGTAAATAACATGCATGATACCTTGACCCCGTTGAGCGGGCTGGTGACGCTGGCGAACATGATGCTGAACACTGTTTTTGGCGGCGTCGGTGCAGGGTTCATGAATGTCATCATGTATGCGATGATCGCGGTATTTTTGACCGGGCTGATGATCGGGCGGACACCGGAATTCTTAGGGAAAAAACTGGAAAGCTCGGAGATGAAGATTATCTCTGTTACCTTGCTGCTGCATCCGTTGCTGATTTTAGGCTTTTCTGCTCTCGCGCTGGCGACGGATATGGGAAATGCGTCGATAACAAACGAAGGGTTTCACGGCATCAGCCAAGTCATTTACGAGTATTCTTCAGCCGCGGCAAACAACGGATCTGGATTTGAAGGGCTGGATGATGATACACCGTTCTGGAACGTGACAACTGGAATTGTCATGTATATCGGCAGATTTTTACCGCTGGCAGCGATGCTTGCAGTTGCCCATTCTCTACTGCGGAAAAAAAGGATTCCGGAGTCATCGGGCACGATGAGGACAGACGAGCCGATATTTGGCGGATTATTTATTATGTGCACATTGATTGTCGGGGCATTGACATTTTTACCTGCACTGGTTATTGGACCTGTTGCCGAGTGGGTAACACTTTATTTGTAGCTTGGAGGAGAGAAACATGAATCGATCAATGATGAAAAAAAGCCTGGTGGTTCCGGCAATAAAAGACAGTTTCCTAAAATTAAATCCGCTGAAGATGGTGAAAAATCCAATCATGTTTGTTGTGGAGACCGGGTTCATCATTACGCTCTTTTATACTTTTTTTTCACCCGACCCATCGCTGCGTCCGTTTCACTTGGCTGTGGCGGTGATCCTGCTCGTGACGATTTTGTTTGCCAATTTTGCGGAATCGATAGCGGAAGGCCGGGGCAAGGCGCAGGCGGATGAACTTAAGAAAACGAAAAAGGAAGTAAAAGCGACGAGGCTTGATTCCGCCGGGAAAAAGACGGTTGTATACTCGCACGAGCTGAGAAAAGGAGATGTTGTTTTCGTAGAACAGGGCGAATTGATCCCGGGTGACGGCGAAGTCATTGAAGGCATAGCCAGTGTGGATGAATCGGCAATCACCGGCGAATCAGCACCGGTGCTGAAAGAATCCGGCGGAGATTTCGGCTCGGTGACCGGCGGAACGAAAGTCATCAGTGATCATTTAATCATCAAAATCACCAATAACCCGGGGGAAAGCTTTTTAGATCATATGATTTCTATGGTGGAAGGGGCCAAGCGTCAGAAAACGCCGAACGAGATTGCTCTGAATACGGTTTTGATCAGCCTCACCCTTATTTTTCTGCTCGTAGTCGTTACGATGCCTTTTATTACCGGATATGTTGGCGTGGATATCAGCGTGCCGGTGCTTATTGCTTTGCTTGTCTGTTTAATTCCGACGACGATCGGCGGGCTGCTGTCGGCAATTGGGATTGCCGGAATGGACAGAGTCACACAGTTTAATGTCATCGCGATGTCAGGAAAAGCCGTCGAAGCAGCCGGCGATATCAACACGATGGTATTGGATAAAACGGGAACGATAACGTTTGGTAATCGGATGGCAAGTGAATTGATCCCGCTATCCAACAGAAAAAAAGCGGATATTTATTATTGGTCAAAGGTCGCTTCCAAGGACGACGACACACCGGAAGGGCGCTCGATCATTACTTTGATCGATAATGAAGAAGCGCTGGAGCAGCAATTGTATGAAAATGGGGAATTCATTGCCTTTAAAGCGGAAACACGAATGAGCGGAGTGGACCTGGCAGATGGGAGAAAAGTGAGAAAAGGGGCTGTCGATGCCGTTAAAGATTTTGCCAAACAGCACGGCGGCACGATCCCTGATGAATTGGAGCAAATCGCTGTCGGCATTGCGGAACAAGGCGGAACACCGTTGGCTGTCGCAGTGGATCAAAACATCATCGGCGTCATCCATTTAAAGGACACGGTGAAGCCTGGAATGAAGGAGAAATTTGCTGAGCTGCGCCGGATGGGAATCAAAACGATTATGTGTACAGGTGATAATCCGGTGACCGCAAGAACGATTGCCGGTGAAGCCGGCGTCGACGAGTTCGTGGCCGAATGCAAGCCGGAGGACAAAATAAAGCTGATTCAAAAAGAACAAAGTGAAGGAAAGCTTGTCGCCATGACGGGAGATGGAACAAACGACGCTCCTGCGCTTGCCCAGGCGGATGTCGGACTGGTGATGAATTCCGGTACTTCTGCGGCGAAGGAAGCGGGAAATATGGTGGATCTGGACTCTGATCCAAGCAAGATTATTCAGGTGGTGACCATCGGCAAGCAGCTTCTGATGACGAGAGGGGCGTTAACGACGTTCAGCATTGCCAATGATATTGCCAAGTATTTTGCGATCATCCCGGCAATTTTTATGCTTGCAGTTCCGCAGCTGGATGTCCTCAATATCATGAAGCTCGGGACGCCAGACTCTGCCATCCTGTCAGCGCTGATTTTTAATGCGATCATTATTCCGCTGCTGATTCCGTTGGCAATGAAGGGGGTTGCCTATAAAGCGTTGAGTTCATCGAAGCTGCTGCGGCGTAATTTGCTCATTTACGGCGCGGGCGGAGTCATCACTCCGTTTATCGGCATTAAGCTGATCGATATGCTGCTGCAATTCATCAGTTAACCAGCCGGATATGTCCCAAATGCCGCCGAAAAACGGGAGTGCGCCGGCAGGTAAGGCGATTGCCGTGCCGGCGACGACAAATATTGATTCGAAACACGAAAATATTGGAGTGGTGTCATAATGAAGAAATTAGATGTGCCGATGTTATCCTTGTTCAGATTATCATTTGTTATCATGCTGCTGTGCGGCCTTCTTTATCCGCTCGCGATGACAGCTGTTGCGCAGGCAACGATGAAGGAAAAAGCAAACGGCAGCATGATTTATGATGAGGACGGTCAGGCGATCGGTTCCGAATTCATCGGACAATCGTTCCGGCAGCCAGGATTTTTTCACGGCAGAGTGTCCAGCATTGTCTACGATGGCGGCAATTCCGGTTCTGAAAACTATGCGCCGGGGAATCTTGAGCTGCTGGATAGAGTAAATCAATCACTTTATGAGTGGGTGAACATCAATGAGGAGATTCCTGTGGCAGAGGTGCCGATAGATTTACTGACCAATTCCGCCTCCGGGCTGGACCCTCACATCAGTCCGGAAGCGGCGAAGATTCAAATTCCGCGGATCAGTGCGGAAAGGAATATCGATGAAGAAACGCTGACAAAGCTTGTGGAAAAACATACGGAAGGGAGGAATCTTGGTATTTTTGGCACGGAAAGAGTCAATGTGCTTCAGCTGAATCTGGCGTTGCTTGAATTCATCGAGTAGGAGATGTGGTTTCATGGAAAATTGGCTGAGCTTCAGCGGGAAAGGGCCGGAATATTTCCTGGAAGAAATCAAAAGTTTGCGCAAGGGAAAATTCAAGCTGTTTATCGGTTCTGCACCTGGAGTCGGAAAGACGTACCGGATGCTACAAGAAGCCCATGAACTGAAACGCGAGGGCGAGGATGTCGTCATAGGGCTGATTGAAACCCATGGGCGCAAGGAAACGGGGCAAATGGTCGGCAGCCTGGAGGTTATTCCGCTGAAAAAAATGACTTATCGGCAAAAGGAATTTGATGAGCTGGATGTTGATGCGGTCTTACGAAGAAAACCTGACGTTGTTTTGATCGATGAACTGGCGCATACAAATATTCCCGGTTCGAAAAACAAAAAACGTTTTCAGGATATACTAGAAGTTTTGGACGCAGGAATCAGCGTGTATTCGGCTGTCAATATTCAGCATGTCGAAAGCCTGCATGATCATGTACAGCAAATTTCAGGCATCGGTGTCAGGGAGCGAATTCCTGACACCGTCCTCCAGCTGGCGGATGAAATTATTTTAGTGGACATTTCGCCGGAAACATTGCAAAAACGAATGAAGGAAGGAAAAATATACGATAAGACTAAGGTAAAACAGGCGATAACGAATTTTTTTACACTTCAAAAGCTTGCAGCCTTGCGGGAATTGTCATTGCGGGAAATCGCCAACAACATAGATGACCGCATCGTTAAACAAATGGAAAAATCAGGGGTGAGTGGACCGACCTGGGCAAATGAAAAAATTCTTGTTTGCATCGGCTATGATTCCACGGCCGAGATACTCATGCGAAGAGGCTGGCGAATGGCGAGCCGCTTAAAAGCGCGGCTGTATATTTTGACGGTAACAAACAGTCATGTTGATAGCAAGCATTTACAAAGGATCAATGCGTGGAAGGAATTAGCGGATCAGTTCGATGCCGTGTTCATTCAAAAGCCGAAAGACAAGAAGATTGCACGGATCATTACTGAAACAGCAAAGGAATTAGGCGTTACGAATATAATTTTAGGTCAATCCGCAAGAACACGCAAAGAAGAAATTATGAAAGGTTCCATCGTCAACGCGATTATGAGAGAGTCCGATCATATTGATATTCACATCGTATCGAAAACGAGATGAGCGTGTTCAATAAGAACGTTTTTTTCTTTGGCTGTTTTCGTAAACATTGTTGCTTTTGGACTTCCTTCACGTCTTGCACGAAGGGCAAAGCTTGCTTTGCTTACAGTCCAAAAGCAAAGAGCAACAATTTTTTTGAAAAGTGACTATCTTTTTGAACAAACACTATAAAATAATTTTATGAGGTGAAAGTATGGGAGAAAACATTTTAGTTTGTGTCGGCTACTACAAAAATGCGGAAAAATTGATAAAAAAAGGGGCGCGTTTGGCGACGGCGCTTAACGGCGTTTGCCAAGTGCTCACGGTGAACCCGATGCTCGACAACAACGACTTTGAAAAAATTACGGAGCTGGAGACAATCGAAATGGTAGCAAGCAAGTACAATGTGCCGTTTCTGTTTCAGCCATTAGAAGGAAGAAAAATAAGCGACGTCATCGCTGAGGTTGTCAAAAGCAATCAGATCAATCAAGTCATTCTCGGGCAGCCGGTTCAAAGCAGATGGGATATGCTTGTTAAAGGTTCGCTGGTCAGCGAGCTGTTCAGCCGCTTAGAAAATGTCGATGTAACGATCGTTGAAGTTCATGCAAAGAATGTGACGGCCGAATCAGAATACGAAAAGGGAATGCCTGCTTATGTCGTGAAAGAAGGAAGACATTATTTCCTTTCATTAGAGAACCCGACAGACTATGAAATGGAAGGCTTTTTCTTTCAAAGTACAAAAACAGAATTTCAGACAGGAATTTTCCGAACGGTAAACGATAGGGAGGCAGTTCTTCTCAAGGTGAGCGATGGCGTGGTGAAGTGGCCTTCTGAACTGCAAACAAGCTGAAGTATGATGGAAATATGAAGTGATAGAATTCGTCCTTTTGGAGGGAATACTGATGACTTGCGGGACGCAATACAAAGCTGCAATATTTGTTAATGGTGTTGTTGATCATCGTTTTTTGGCGGCATTGGAACAGCAGCATCATTCGATATTATTTGTGACAAGTCAGCCAATGATAATGAAAAACATATCGGCATACGGCTTCGATGTTTTTTTCCTAGACTTAAATGCGGAAATAAACTGTGAGTTTGCGGAAGAAGTACGCGCAGAAAAAATCATTATCTTTGAAAACAACTGTGTGGAAAGCGGTCTGGCCATCGATTTTTTTAATAGGCATACAGTGGCACCGATTGTTGTCGTGAAGCGGCCGAGGAGGTTTATGCCATTAATATATCATCGAACGCTCGGCGCAGCCTTTGTCATTTATACAAACGATGATACAAAAGTAAGTTTCTTACTTGCTGAATGATGGTTTCGTGTCTGTTCAAAAAGGAGGCTTTTTCCCTTTTTGAACAGACACTTATGCCCAAATATTATTTGTGACTTCCATTGTCAGCGCTTATATGAGAAAATAAGTATGTAAAGAACAGGAAAAAACATAACATCGAAGGAGATAGAAAGACCATTGTTTACCACTTTCGGGTAACAACAAGAAGCAACACGCTTTTTGCAAAGAATGACGGGGCTTATTTGGATGAATTGGAGGTTATTCAAAAAGGTCGTTTTTTACTTTTCTTCACACATTCTTATTGTTATTTGAGGTGAGACAATGGAAGAAAATATTTTGGTTTGCGCAGCAAATTATCAAAATGCCGAAAAGCTGATCAACAAAGGCGTCCAGTTAGCAAAGGCGCTTGGAGGTGCCTGCTTTGTCTTAACGGTTGATCATATTTCCGAGGAGAACGAGTATGAAAAATCCCGTGAAATTGCGATGATAAAAATGCTCGCCAAGGAATGTCAGGTGCCGTTTTTGTTTGAGCCTTCAAACGGGAGAAAAGTTTGCGATATCATCGCTGCCGCAGTTGAAAAAAACAATATCCAGCACGTCATTCTCGGGCAGCCGGTTCAGAGCAGGTGGGATATGCTTGTCAAAGGATCGCTGGTCAATGATTTATTCAGCCGGCTGGAAAACGTCGATTTGACAATCGTCGAAGTCAATCCGTGGAATATTCCCGGAGAGTCGGATTACGAAAAAGGCACGCTGGCATATATCGTCAAACAAGACGGCAAATATACCTTGTCTTTGGAAAAACCGTTAAGCTATGAACTGGAAGGTATTTTCTTTCAAAGCACGAAAACAGATTTTCAAACAGGCCTTTTTAAATCGAAATATAATAATGAAGCATTTCTTCTTAAAGTGATAGATGGCGAAGTGAAATGGCCATATAAACAAGAAATCAGCTGATAATAACCAATCAGCACACTTTCTGGTGTGCATTGCTGCAAAGAGTAAGAAGCGGCCTTTTCGAATAACCTCCTCAATGCTTTTCGATCGTGTCATAGAAAAATGAACACAAGCATCTTGACGGTGGTTGATGCCGCTGCCACGGCAATGATCGCTATCAGGATGTTGTCTTTATGAGACATACTTTATAAATGGGAACGCGGCGCAGGAAAAAGCTTTGGTGCTGAAGGAATGGCGGTGTTTCACAGCAGCAATGGGAAGCGGCGGGTTGACTGGTGAAACGCGATTAATCATTTCGTATAACGGTTGGCGTAGCTGCTGGCGACAAATGCTTTCGGTTTGATAATCGGCTCTATTCCCATTGATTGCATCCGGGACATCATTTCCCGTACATAGACCCTTGTTTTGTTGCGGCTGTTTGCCCCGATGTCGATATGCCCTTCAATGGTGAAACTTGCTCCTTTGTAAATATGCGGCAGGACAATATCGATTAATTCGCTTTTGCGAGCTTCTGTAAACATGGAGACGATTTCTTCCGTCAAAGACGTTTCATACGAAATTTTTTCATGTAAATTCTTCATCTGTCTCGGTACCGCAACTTTACGGATACATGCCCACGCTCCTTTTCCTTCCCGCTGAATGACAATGCCGGTGACAAAGCGTGTATACGTGGAGTGCACCTGTGAATCTGTTCCGAACATCAGGCGGTAATTCCCCTGCGGTTCTTTATTCATGAATTTCACGATGTGTTCAAACACCTGCTCAAAAGCCATATTTTTTTTCTGCAAATTTTCAAATGAGTAATTCAATGCTTTGAAATTTCTCATAATTGATTACCTGCTTCTTTCTTTTCGGCTGCTTTCATCTGCCGGTTTTCATTGAAGATGATGTTCAAAAGTCCGGGAAACAGCGCCGGCGAATCTCATCGTTGCGTTGCCCCACTGCGCTGCTCACGTACGTGTGGTGTACGCTGCGCTGCTCGGCGCCGCCGCTCCGTGACCTTCTTGCCGCTGTTGTGTCCTCCTTTGTAAACACATACATTAATATACCCGTTATTGAAAAAAACTACCGTTTTTGTTGCATCGTGTTAGTTCAAAAAGATAAAAACCGATCTTTTTGAACTAACACTTATAGTAAAACATATTTTTTACATGTCTATTCCCGTTTTATATTAAAGGTGTGTAAATCATTTGTTTGGTTTATTTTTAGAAGAGGATGTTTAAATAGTGCAGGAAACAGCGCCGGCGAATCTCATCGCTGCTTGTGGCCGCCGCGCCGCGTTATCTTTTTTAAACACACACTAGAAAATATCGATGAGCAGGCGGCAGGAATATGGCGGATTGATATGACATCGCCGGTGACGGGAATTGCGGTGTTGAGGGGGGAGGGAGGCAGGGGGGTTAAGAAACGGGATGCATCACCCTGATCCCTGCTCGTTTTAGCCACCCATTTTTCTTCGTTGCATCGCCGTCTTTTTCGCTTGCTGGCTTTTCATCTTTTTTGTGTCCTGCAGATTATTGCCGCCATGGCTATTATTTGCTTGTTTATTTTTTTTATTGGCAAGCTGCTGTTTCATTGCTTCCTGAAGGCTGATTTTCTTTTGCTGTCCTTCATCTGTCTGTTTGGAATGACTCATAACAAATTCCTCCTGAAAGTTGTGATAACTCTAGTATAATCGATTATTCCCGATTTTTGTGTGAAATAACTCGAGAAATGAATAAATACTATGCAATGCAAAGAAAAATGGGCCTCAAGGTTCCCTTGTATAATTCCCGAGGAAAAAGGGAAAGTTTTGAACAGCCATTTTAACAGGACAGAGGAATGAAAAAAATGCAGCATAATGCAAGCAATAACTCGATTTCTTTCAGTGAGGCGTACAAGGCGCTGTTCGAAAACAATCCTGATGCCTGCTATGCTTTAGATCAAAAAGGGAATTTTTGCTTGTTTAATGAAGCGGCAATGAAACTGACAGGGTATTCCCTGGAAGAAATGCTCGGAACGTCATTTATCAAGCTTGTTCCCGAAGCTTTTTTAACACGGATCATGAATACTTTTCACAGCATCCTTCGAGGAAACGAGGAAAAATTTGAGCTGTCGATCTTCAGCAAAAACGGCAGTGTTATTGATCTGTATGTAACCGCTGTTCCGATTGTTATGGAAGGAACGGTCCAGGGTATTATCGGGATTGCCAAAGACATGACGGAATTATATAAGGTGCAAGAAGAATTGAGAGAGTCCCGCAGCCAGTTGCAAAATATTGTTGATAGCATCACTGTCTGTCTGTGGTCGGCGGATGTGAAAAACGGGGAATTGCTGTATATTTCACCTGCGTGTTCCAAAATATTCGGTTACACACAAAAGGAGTTTTATACCACTAAAGCGCTTTGGCAAAAAATGATGTATCCGCAAGCGGATGATACGCTGGCGGAACAGTTTGCCAAAATAAAGAACGGCAAAAAAATATATTTAGAATATCCGCTTGAAAGCAAGCGGGGGGATATTCTTTGGGTGAACAACAGCATCGTTCCAGTATTAAATGATAGCGGGGGGTTGGAGCGGGTCGACGGTGTTCTGACAGATATCAGCTGGCGGAAGCAGGCGGAAAAAGAATTGAAGTACATGGCTTTCCATGACCACTTGACAAATTTGCCGAACCGGAGAAGATTTAATGAAAAATTGCGGCGGGCGATGGATAAAGCAAAGCAAGAACACAGGAAGGTGGCGGTTATGTATCTGGACCTGGACCGCTTTAAGTACATTAACGATGCACTGGGACATAAAGAGGGGGACGAGCTGTTAAAACAAGTTGCTGAACGGCTGACCTGCTGCCTTGGCGAAGACGATCTCGTTGCGCGTCAAGGCGGGGATGAGTTTTCCATTATTCTGCAGAGCATTACTGAATTGCATGAAGTGTGCCGTGTATCGGAGAAAATTCATGACTTGTTCAACACCCCGGTAGAACTGAAAGGCTATGAATATAATATTACCACAAGCATCGGCGTCAGTATTTACCCTGACCATGCCGACTCGGTGGAAGGCTTGATTAAAAGAGCAGATCAGGCTTTGTATCTTGCCAAAGACAAGGGGAGGAGCAACACACAAATCTACAACGGCAGGTTGTCAAAAATGATGTCGAGAAAGTTTGTCATTGAACAAGGCCTCCGTAAGGCTGTCGACAAACGGGAATTTTCCCTGCTTTATCAACCGATAGTTCATGTTCAGACAAAGAAAATTGTTGGCTTTGAGGCGTTGATTCGCTGGAATTATCCGGTCTTGGGGGAATTGCTGCCGTTGGAATTTATTCCAGCCGCCGAAGAAACCGGAGAAATTATTTCTATTGGTGAATGGGTGCTGCGCCAGGCAATTGCAGACTGCAAAAGCTGGCAGAGAGGTCGATCTCCGATTTACGTAACGGTGAATATTTCAGCGAGACAAGTGGAGCAACCGGAGCTCATTCAACGCATCAATGGTATTTTGGCGGAGAAGGGACTCGCGCAGGAATACTTGAAGCTGGAAATCACTGAAGGAGCAGCAATGACAAATATTGACCGCCTGTTGCCGCAATTTCGCAAGCTGCAGGATGCAGGAGTTGATATTGCCTTGGATGATTTTGGTACAGGTTATTCTTCCCTGAACTATTTAAAAATCTTTCCGATTAAAACGTTAAAAATCGACCGATCGTTCGTGAAGGATATTCATAAAGATCCTAAGCAGGAAGCGATCATCAAAACGATGGCGGCGCTGGCGGAAAATTTGCAGCTGGACCTCATCGCGGAAGGCGTGGAGCAGGAGCAGCAAATCGCCTTTTTAAAAGAGATCGGCTGTTATAAAATGCAGGGCTATTACTTTCAAAAACCTGTGCCTGCAGATGAGGTGCGAATGTTGCTGCGGGATAATTAATTTGATGTTTTTCCCCTTCCCGCCCTTATTTCAACCTGTTTTATACTGTCCGGCGGATCGTGATATAGTATACATAGAAGAAGGAATGGAAACTGTGTGCTGGGGAGATGGTGGAAATGTTGGCAGGAAAGGTTCAAATAAATGAGTGCCGGACAACGGAAGAAATGCAGGCTGCATATGCGGTGATGAAGCAACTGCGGACGCATCTGGATGAAGCCACCTATTTGCAGTTAGTGAAGGAGGCGAGGGAGACGGGAGAGTACCGGCTATTCTCCCTCGTGGACGATGGAAGAATAGTTGCGGTGATCGGCTTTATGCCGATGGTCACGCTGTATAATGGGCGGTGTCTCTGGATATGCGATTTAGTGACCGCTGCCGATGTCCGCTCCAGGGGCTACGGCAAGATGTTGTTGGACTTTGCCCATCGTTGGGCGGAAGAAAACGGATATCCGGTTGTCTCGCTGTCTTCCGGTCTTCAGCGGTTGGATGCCCACCGCTTTTATGAAGAAAAAATGGGGTATGACAAGGTGAGCTATGTTTTCAAAAAAACGCTCCGGTGATACGTCTGCATGACGTAATAAAGAGACAGGAAATATTATTTTTTTGCGGAAAAAATGGGGAAATCCTGGACGGCACCTGGACTGTCTGCACAGTACGGCAGCAGGAGCATGCTCATGTGCGGAGCAGCGGCTGCAAGCTATATTCGGTATTGCGGCGCGGTGCCGGGGGTTTGCTGAATTGCCGAACGGTTCTCAGCGGATAAGAAACAGGCCTGATGCCTGTTTTCCCGCTGCTGCAGCTCCGGCCGTTCTGCTGTTAATTTCATATAGGCTTCGATAAATACGAACGGTTCTTTCAGATTTTTTATACGCTTCCAAAGTAATACCGAGGTCTTCAATATATATCATACAAACAAAAGCTCCTCGCGCCGTGTTAGTTTAAAAGTCCGGCAGCTCATCAAGGGTAATGACGTACGGATGATTGTATACATAAACGAGGTGTTCCTTGCTATTGTGTGTATCATCAAACAAAAACTCTCCGGTCCACGTACAGAACCAGCTCCAGTGCGCGCCGTAGGCAATAAGAAGATCCGGGTCAGGAATAGCACCGTTTTCTGTAAGTGCGACGATTTTTGTATCCTCTACGAGCGAAACAAGTTCCTCGTATTTAGCAATAACCGGATTGTAATCACCTGGAGCCGAATAGTGATCCGCGCTGACGATATCTACTACATCGTTCCCTGGGTACCAGGCCGGATCAATTGAATTCCACACCCATATGAGGTTGTTAATTTGATGGTGATTGGTAAGGCGGTCGTACATAATACGATAGAGTTCCTTCGCAGGTTCCGGTCCCTTTGATCCCCACCAAAACCAACCGCCTTCTGCTTCATGCAACGGGCGAAACAGTACCGGGATACGAGCATCCTCCAGGCGTTGTAATTGAACGGCAATCGCATCAATATCGCGTATAAGCAGCTTGTAATCTTCAGAGTCGGGATGAGCAAGCGCGTAGGTGATGTCAAACGTTGTGGCATCTTGGTAGAAACCATGCCACCATTCCTTACCTTCTGAGTCAATGAGGCCGGCAGGCGCGTTCCAGTGCCAAGCAAATGTGACGATTCCTCCCTGCTCATGCCAATCCATGGCTTCCTCAATTTCAATCGATCTCGCGCCGTGTTCAACACGTGAGGGGGAATAATCCATAAGATCAAAGCCGACAACGGCAGGTTTCTTATCCGTTGTGGAATGGAGCCAGCGGACGTCTGATAATGTTTGTTGTCCAGATAATATCGCCCTGCCGTAATTATCTGCCAAAAAACGAATCAGTGTGTTAGCTTCAACGGAGGCGTTTTGGTTTACGAGTCTAGGTTTAATGTTATGCTTCTTTCGGACAGTTGTTTTCTGCAGCTCAATGTAATCGATATCATACCAACCCCAACCGCTTGTGAGTGTAATCGTGTTTGTGCCGGCGCTAAGTAATAGCTTGCCTCCAGACGTTGATGCGAATTCTGAGGTTTCCTTTAATAACACCTCCCCAACGTGATTGCTGTTAACCGAAAGCTGAGTAACTTTGTCTCCATTAGGAGCATTGTAACCAACCGACAAATTGTACAATCCCTCTTCCGGGACGTTCACTGTCAGCGTTACGGAATCTGTTTCTGCGTCGAATCCGGTCACATAACCGCTGCCTGAAAACCCGGGAGTTGTGGCCGCTGCCGTTACACCGTTTAGTTCACCCAATTCCGCTTCATATCTCATCTTCGCAGGTTCATTGTTTTTTGTAGAAAAAAATAATCCCACCGCCCATAGAAACAGTATCAGAATGCAGCATGCCAACACGACGATGAGAATAAGCAGCTTCCAGTTAAACAATGCTTTCAGCTCCTTTCAAATTAAATAATCAGCACTTTGAGTGATATGACCTCCTTCTTGTTGAAATTGTTTGCCATGTCACTGCTTTTAGAGCAAATCATATCGGATAATTGTACTTCGGTACATAGGTTGACACTTGTTATATATGGTATAATGCTAGATATTAAGTTTGACTCATGCAGAGAAAAAAAGTGCTTCCTCGCTAAATCATGTGGAAAGGAAGAATAGACTTGGAGATTTTATATGGAGTGGCGGGCATAATAGCATGAATAGCGAAAGCCAATATCCCATGATACTGGTGGCTTGGCTTGTGTGTCATGCCCGCAGAGGCTCCATGTCAAATCGACGATGTTTCGATGATTTTTCTCTATTCTCATACCAAATAGCAAAGAGCCAAAAAAGTAAGTTTTGTTTTTTTAAAAAACGCTTTATGGACATTTCTGCACGCATGATGAATAGATAGGGGAATATATTTTAGGCAAACGGAAAGGGGGGATCCTGGAGCGTGCCGGTACAATTTGCAGCACAGTGCGGCTGCAGGGCATGGTTGTATGGAGAGGCGGTAAAGCATGCTCACTGCTGGCGTGGTGCCAGACATCTGCTGAACGGGTCTCTTCCGAAAAAAAGCCGGATAACTGCTTAGCTGTTACTGCAGCTCCGGCCGTTCTGCTTTTAATTTCATATAGGCTTCGATAAATGCGATCGGTTCTTCCTTGATGTAATATGTTCGGACACCTTGAGTTGTATGGAGATAGATGAATCCGATAGAATCGTCTTCGGCTTTTTTGCGATAGGAGATGTCAAAGATTGAGGTGAGGGGATATTGCTCCTCTTTAACGGATATCATCTCTTCATACAATTTCATCTCAAAGGTTTTCTCGACAATCCGTTTTTCGAGCGGCTTGATTTCCTGATGAACTTCAATGCACGGATGTTTGGCTAACAGTTCGATAGTTGATCAACTCCTTTTAGAAAAAAGGCGAAAGCTCATTCCGCCTGCGTCCTTATCATAGACGTTTAAAATTCGGGAAGCATACGAATGACAGACAAATGGTATAATAGTTGCTGACGGATAAGGTTTTTTAGCAATATTGCTTACAAGTTAGCAATATTGGTGTATACTGGAAGTTCGACATATGTGACTTTTGTTTTAAGAGTCTGTTCAAAAAGGCAATGGTTCCGCGCGATGCGCCCAATTCCGCCTAAATGCTGCCCACGTCCTGTGAGCAACGGCGGAATGTCGTCATCCTGACTCTGAGAAAACCACTCACAGCCGGGATGAAAAGAATGCATCGGCTCCACTCATTGCTTCGTGATTGTTCAAAAAGATAAAAAACGATCTTTTTGAACAATCACTTTAAGGTATAATCATTACTACCATTGTAAGAGTTTTCCCGGCTGCGGGCAAATGTAACCATTTGGTGGTGGACATATTGGCTGTTAACGATAGGTGGCATATGCAAAACAATCTAGCCGGTTTTGGTAACAGGGCGTGAATCAGGAGAGTGATAGTTGCATGCGGAGACGAATAACGAAAAGCATTCCTAATATGTTTACATTGGCAAACCTGTATTGCGGTTTTTTATCCATCGGTTTTGCTGCCGACGGACAGTATAATAATGCGGCAATTTTAATCTTGATCGGGATGATGCTTGACAGCATGGACGGAAGATTGGCGCGAATGCTGGATGCGGACAGTTCTTTGGGGAAGGAATTGGACTCCCTTGCTGACATCGTGACGTTCGGTATCGCCCCCTCCTTTTTAGTGTACTATACATACTTTTTTCAATTCGGTTTATTGGGCTTTGCCGTCGCCGGCTTGTTCCCGTTGTTTGGCGCCTACCGGTTGGCAAGGTTCAACGTCAGTCCGGCGAAAGCTTCCATGAGCTATTTCACCGGGGTGCCGATTACCGCTGCCGGGGGAATTCTCGCCTTGCTGACATTGTTCGGAAATACGTTCCCGGAAATCATTACGACGGTGATTTTTACTGCCTTGTGCTTTTTGATGGTCAGCAGGCTCAGAATTCCGAGCTTGAAGGAAATCCCGCTGCCGAAATATGGAACAATCATTACGATATTTTTAGGCTGCCTGTTAATTTTAATTTACACAGAATCATACAATCAGTTCCCGTATCTCATTTATATTGCCACGCCGTTGTACATTGCCTTTCTTGCCTACCGCTTCGTCAAGCGTGGGAAAAATAAAAAGAAAATCGAATAAAGCGAATAAAGGGACATGGGGTGTGAACGAAAGTTCACACCCCATGTCCCTGAACATTTATTGACAAAGTGGAAAAATCAACTGCTGATGGTTATCAAAAAGAAAGGTTTATGAGGACAAAAGCAAAGCCGAAGCGCCGCCAGTTGTCCTCAAGAAACGGTTGATAAGTGACAAAGTCTTCACAATGAGCTGAACAAGCTAGAAAACTTGTATCATAAGCAGTCACGTCAATTGAAGCCGATAGATGTTTCAAAGGTGGAATCCCATTTCACCTCTTTATTTTTGGCATTATCCGCCTGCAGTTTTTCACAAATATCGGCAATATCCACTTTTCCTTCATAGTGCTGTCGGAGAGCTGCCGAAGTATAAAGCTCGTTTAATTGAGCAAAGGAAAAGCCGTTTGTTTTTTCAACGGTTACTTCCATTTCTTCCGATGACAGAAAGTGATCCAACTGCTTCATCGATAAATATTGCCGACGCATTGTCGCGGTTGGAAGCTTTAACTCGTACGCACGGTCAAAACGGCCGGAACGGTTTATTAATGCCGGATCGATTTTCTCTGGATAATTGGTCGTTCCGATTAAAAAGATTCCTTCTTTCGAAGTGGAGCCGTCGAGAATGTTTAAAAATACCGAGCGGACGGAAGCCGGCATGGAATCAATATCTTCAATAACCAGCACCATCGGCGTCATTTTTGCCACCGCATTAAACACTTCCCTGATCGTATAGCTGGAGGTGTGCTCAGTGATTTGCCAGTAAACGACCGGGGCTTTGATGCTTGCCGCAATCGATTTCACCAATGTCGTTTTACCGTTTCCTGGTTTTCCGTACAGCAGAATGCCTCTTTTATAAGGAATGCTATATTCCTTGAAGAAATGTCCGTCCTCTGTGAAAAACTGATCGATGGAACGAAAGATTTCTTTTTTCATGCTTTCTTCAAGAAACACTTGATCACGGGTTACAAGTTTCGTAATTTTTTCTTTAGAGCTTTCCACGCCATCCTCTGTATCTGTGAAAACCGTTACGTAGTTATGCTGATAATCCCGTTTTCTTTTCAATACGTAATCAAGGAATGCCTGCATACAGTTACTGTCTACAGCGAACAAGAAATCGTGTTCGTGTTCGTTATAATTTTGATAGATACAAACCTTTACCAGCGCCGTTTGATAGCGGGGATAATAGTACAGCGCATTAGAAATACGCGGCTTCACGATCAGCTCCAGCTTCTCGGTGGTATGGGTGGAGGAAACCGTAAAGGTCTCCAGCGTATCGTAAATATGGGAAATCAACCTGACTTCCGTCTCTTCTTCCTTGAGATCCTCCTCCAGTACTTCCCAAATCTCATTGGCTGTTTCATCATCCGCATACATGGTAAATTCCGCACCTGTCGTTTCATGCAGCTTCTTTTTTATTTCATGTACAACAAACCCGTAATCATGATAATTAGGTAATGTTTCTCGGCTTGATTTGTTTCCGTTAAAAATGTATTGATTGTTCAAATAACATTTCCTTTCTTCTATTAAATGTATTAAGTGTATGATCTGGCGATGATTCCGGGCGATGCATGCACCGGCTGTGAAAACATTATTCGCAGCCGGTTTAAAAAATGCAGCGACGCTCCTTATTGTATCACGATTGCGGTGAATGTTAAAAAAACTTTTTCGATCGAGCACATTTAAAGAGCGTGTTCAAAAAGGCAATGGTTCCACACGATGCGCCCAATTCCGCCTAAGTGCTGCCCACGTCCTATGGGCAACGGCGGAATGTCGCCATCCTCCAATTCCGCCTAAAAACAGCTCACGTCCTGTGAGCAACGGCGGAATGTCGCCATCCTGGCTCCGAGAAAACCACTCACAGCCGGACTGAAAAGAAGGCATCGGCTCCACTCATTGTCTCTTCCTCTGCTAGTAGAACTCCGACGTCGATCCAAGTGTCATCGCTCGCGATGACACGATGAGACAGCTCGCAGCATTTCAGTGAAGTACGGCTCGTTGCTTCGTGCTTGTTCAAAAAGATAAAAAACGATCTTTTTGAACAAACACTTAAACTAGTTTATAGCCGCAGTTCCCGCAGAAATTGGTGCCGCCTGTTTTCGTGCCGCAATTCGGGCAGAAATTAGGCTTTTGCTGATTGCCGGCTGGCGCTTGACTTCCTTGATCGGGTGCGCCTTGTCCTTGCTGCTGCTGTGGTACTTGCTGCTCTTGGTTTGGGACCTGCTGCTGCGGCATTTGCTGTTGATTAGGTACCTGCTGTTGGGCCTGATTTTGCTTGAAATTCATGCCCTTCATCATTTCGTTGGCCATTTGCATCCCCATCATCATCCCGGCCATATCGGTGGCAGTTCCGCCGCCCTGGTTTTTGCCGGAAGCCATGGATTGGGCCATGGCATCGGTCATCGCAACTTTCTGGTATCTGTCAACATCGCCTATCATTCCTTGCGAAGCACTCTTCGTGATCATATCCTGAATTTCCTTCGGATAGTTGAAGCTGTTGACATTGAAGCGGGTGATTTTCAGCCCGTTGTCCGCGACCCGCATATCAAGATCACTTTTAATCCCCTTGGAGATCTCATCGGCATTCGCCTGGAGATTGAACATGTCCTTTCCTTCCCGGGTAATCCACTTCATTAACAGCTGGTCAAGAATGGTTGTTATCCGGCTCCGGACATCTTCGACGAGATAGCTGTTTTTGATTCCGGCGACGTTGTCGATCAGTGTCATATAATCATTCACTTTAAATTCAAAAGTACCGTTGGCGCGGATCGGCATGCCTCCCGGAAGCTGCGGTGTCGGGATATTAATGGCGTTTTTCGTCCCCCATTTCACCGCGAACTGCTTCGTATTAACGAACAGCACTTCCACCCTCATGCCGCTGTTAAAGCCGAATTTAAAGCCTTTCAGCGTCGATAAAAACGGAATGATTTCCGATTCAATATTGTACTCGCCCTCATCTGTAAAGACGCCCTCAATTTTCCCGTTGTTGATAAAAATCGCGTCCTGCCCTGGGCGGAGAATCAGTTTACTCCCTTTTTTAATCTCCCGGTTATTCCACTTCCAAAAAATCATGTCCTCGCGGAATTCTTCCCATTCTACAACATTGGCCAATTGGCCTCTGAAAAATGACATTTGCCCATCAAATCCTTTCTTTTTTGAATCATGCACGTAACAAAAAGGGAACGCCGTCTCTTTTGCTGTTGCGTCGCTGCCGGCTGTTGTCAGCAGGCTGCTGCTGTTACCTACTACAGTGGATGCGGTCTCCACAGCTGCGGGTTGTTAAAATTTCCCTCTGCTGCCGCTGTAGGACCGTCCTCCCCTTGTTACGCCGCCGCCGCCAAAACCGCCGCCGCGGCTGTTATTGTTATTGGACGGTTTTTTACGCTTGGTAACTGTTTCTCGGATAAATCTGTCCCGCCTTTGCACCACGTTTGAGTTGCTTGGATCCATGTAGGTGTTTGAGTTCACCGTGACTTTCCCGCCGGAATTATACAGCATGATGCCGACGACAATGCCGCCGATTCCCGCGGAAACGGCAAGCTGGAACCACAGTTTGAAAATGACGCTTTCAGGATTGATTCCCGGCCGTATGCCCATATATTTGTCCGCCGTTTTCACAAAGTGTCGAAATGCTTCCTCATAATTTCCGCTGCTCAAGTCCGGCGTGATTTGCTCACGAATCATTGTCAGCCTGTCATCTTCCAGCGATGTTTTCGCCTCGCCAAAGCTGGCCAGCTGCACATCTCTTTCATACATATCCAATACCAGCAGTACTGCGTTCTCGTAGCCTGTATTTTCATCGGCGTAAGCATCGTAAAAATCTTCCATATATCTGGTGACGTCGCCTGCTTCCGGATCATCCACCGTCAGAAAGATATAATCCGTCTCTCGTTTTTCGCCGTATTCCACTGCCAGGGCTTGCAAGTCTGCCTGTTGTTGTTCCGTCAGCAGCCCGGCATTGTCAAAAATCAGCTGCCTGGACTCCGAAGCGGCAAACGCTCCGGTGAGGGGAAGAAAAACGAACAGAACCAGCATGAACGCCATTGCCGTCTTTGTTAGAAATAGCTGCTGTTTAAAAAATAACCTGTTTTTCACCATAAGCCCCCTCCCAACATCAACGAGATCACTTTCAAGGTGACAAACGTGCCGCCGGTAATCGCGGAGAACCAGGCTGCCACTTTGCCGCTGCTTATCGGCGGTTTGCCGACAACTTTTCCTGTCTGGCCGTTCATGGCAAACGTGTGCTCCTGCTTATTGTAGTCGTAGTAGACCATCCACACCGGAAGCAGGACATAGAAGCTTTTCCTTTTCCGGGTGTCGACATGCTTGTTTTTATATTGAACGGAGGAATATCCGGTAATGGTTGAGCTGATATAGGAATCGATAAATTTCTGTACTTTCGCTTTCACTCTCGGAAAAAGATCATTGTCCGTATAGTTATATTTTTCGGCAAGGTATCCTGCCAGATACGGTGTTTTAAAGTCTTTTAAGCTGCCGTAGTTATACGGCTCCAATTTGTCCATCAGTTCATCATTCATTTTTTCCGAGGCGTCTACAGGCACTTTAACATAATTAAGATCAATGTTTCGATAGACATCATAATATTTTGTCTCGGTATAAATATAATCTCCCCTTGTATAAGTACGGACTTTCGTACCGACGGCATGGACATCGGCTTTACTGTTCAAATCATACATCCAAAACGGAACATAAATTCCAGTAATCCCCTTAACTCTGTCCGCTGTCATAAAGCCTTTCGGTGTCAGCCGCCCTTTTTTACACCATTTAGTGAAGGCAGCCATCGCTTCCTCTTTACTTATTGTAAACGGAATGACCATTGCCGGTGCCAAATCCCCGGATAAACGGTCGGCGAGCACCACTCCGGCGCCGCAAAAGCTGCACGAGGTCGCGGTTGTGTCGGCATCGGTAATGACCGCGGCACCACAGTTTTCGCATTGATATTCCTTCGCTTCATCCTGGGAAAACGTCGTTGTGATAAATTCATCGTCAAATTCTTCAATCGTATCTTTTCTGCCGCAGCTATGGCACGATAGCTTGCCTGACTCACTGTCAAAGGCCATATCATCGCCGCAGTTTGGGCATTTATAATGGATTATCATCTTTGTTTCACCTCTCACTTCATCGGTTGCTGTTATTCTTCTGCAATATCGTGCCCGTCAGAAGTTGACGAGAGTCCGCTGTGGTCACGAAAAAGGGTTAATCGTACCTGAAGTAAGCCCCGGAAGGCGATGACGGTCACGAAAAAGGGTAATCGTGCCCGAAAAGCCTGTCGAAGCCGTTGGACGATAACGAAAAGGGTATAGCCGTCAATATGTGCGGCGCGGGATTACTCGTCTTTATTTACTTGTTTTTTCAACAATGCGAGTTCATCCTCCACGGAATTCCCCTGCTTTTCTTTCTCCGCGATTTCAGTGAACTCGTCGTCGATATCGAAGGCGGAACCGCTTCTCAACTTTGCGAGGGCTTCCGCTTCATACAACGCACGGTTTACATCGTCCTCCATTCTGTTGAAGGTGGACATCGTGTGATGCAGCGAAGAGCCTGTTTCACTAAGCTTTCCCTTTGTTCTGGCAGCGGCGGCTCTTCCCTTTAAAAGGTTTCTGCGCGCTTCCAAGTCGCGAATATCGCCGGCAAGCTTCTCGTACATTTGCTGCATTTGCTCCGTGCTGGTGCACACCCCATCGTATTGGTTTTGCAATTCGACTGCTTTATCAGTCAAGGCGGCCTTTTTCTCGAGGAATTTCCTCGCTTCCTCTTCCTCGTTGTTTTCCAGTGCCTTAACTGCGTACAACTGCATGCGGTTACTGTCGGCTCGATACTCGTCCAATTGCCTTTTCAGCCGTTGTTTGTTCATTTGCATTGCCGTCATCTCCGACTTCACCTTGCCGAAGTCGATTGCCAGCTCTTTTAAGTACTGATCAACCAATTTTTCCGGATTGTCCGCTTTATCCAGTAAAGTATTGATATTGCTTGCCATAATTGTCTTAAATCGTTGGATAATACTCATTAACAGACCTCCTTCACTTGTTTGCGCAATATTTGTTCAAAAAGGTAATTGTCATTCTTCGGACAGTTCTAAAAAATCCCTCTCAATGTTTTCGTTTTGAAAAATACAATGCTGCGATGGGAAAGCAGGAATTCCGGTGACGATCGGGGAAGTTAGTTAATGGTATCTGTTTTCCCAGATCAGGATGTTTCCCTTGCAAAACAGTACATTGCGTGTACGTTTTCGGCGCAAAACATGTACCTTTTTGAACAATCACGATGCAATGAGTGGAGCCGATGCATTCTTTTAAAGTCGGCTATGAGTGGGTTTCTCGTAGTCGACACATCGAGCGGAACCATTGCCTTTTTGAACACGCTCTTATAGTTTAACGATTGATGACAAAATAAGTTTCACAAACCGTTTCCATCCGGGAGCCGCAGCCGCTGTCAAGACGCAACGCCGCTTTCTGTCCGCTCTGCTGTGTGGGCCGGCACACCAGACCGGTTATCTTTTTCATTATAGCAAACAGGGGAGGGCTGTTCGGAAAAAATTGATCATCTGTCAAACTTCGTCTATTAGTCTTAAGCAAGGCGGGACAGTCTATGATAAATGACCTAGATTTATCAGATACGATCAGGCAGGATGTTTGACCAACGCCATGAAGGGCTAAACTTGTGCTGGAAGACGCGCGCGTTTAATCGCTGCTGCTGCGGACACGAAACGGAAGGAGGCGGAAAGCCTGCCCGATTGCAAGGCGCGCAGAAGATTGACCTGCAAAAAGAATTGCCGGCAACAGCATCAGTCGATGGGCAAAGCAACGTTGTATCGGTAAAGATTTTTTATACAAATTGCAACGTATCGCTATTTTGTTTCGTCTACAAATATGGCAGAGAAAGTTAGATTAAAAGAAACAGTGGAAAGCTTTAATATTTGTAACTTCATTATATTAAGGAAAGCTGAGGGTCATGTATGGTACAAAAGGCAGCGAAATTTTTAAGTTTATTTCTTATTATTTCTTTCTTTTTTCCTGTTTACAACGTTTTTGCGGATGGCGGTGATCGTCTCACAGTTACGACAGAAATCGGATTTGAAAACAAAATTAAGCAAAATCAAGGCTTTCCGTTGACGGTGACGATTGCAAATCACGGGGAGGATATTTCCGGGGAACTCGTTGTGACCACAACTACCGGCTGGAACTCGAACGTCGGAAATGTCGTTGTTCCTGTCGATATTCCGGCGAATAGTGAAAAAAACGTCAGCTTCAGTCTGCCTGGGCTAAGCGATTCGTATAATTACGGGTCTCAACCGATGGAGCATATCCGCTTTTATGAAGGCGGCTGGCAGAACGGCAAGCAAGTCAAGGTAGGCGGGCAGACGCAGCTGAACCCCAAGCGGTATTCAGAGGAGGATGTTTTAATCGGTTTGTTTACCGATCATCCAGACGCCTTTCATTTTCTGAAGACGGTCAAGAATGTGCAGGGAAGCACGTATACAACGGTTCCTGTTGAAACTGCGGAAGTACCGTCCGATTCCGTCGGGTTATCCATGTTCACCGCCCTAATTGTTGATCAGGACACCATGTCGGGATTAACCGACGAACAACAGCAAGCCGTTAAATCATGGATAGCGGGGGGAGGCAGGCTGATTGTCGGCGGAGATCCCGGCGTGCAGCAGAAATTCGGACAATTGACCTCTCTGCTGCCAATGGAGAATGACATAAAGGCTGATACGCTGTCAACAGCGTTTTTCAATAAAAAGGATGTAAGAGAATACCCTGTGGATACCATTGAGTTCGTTACCGGGACGCTGGCGGAAAATGCCCGTGTGCTGCAAAAAACAAGCGATGACCATCCTGTCGTTGTGGAACGGTCGTTTGGCAAAGGGACGGTTATCCAACTGGCATTTTCACCCGGAGCACAAACATTTGCCGATTGGGACGGGGCAGCTTCTTACTGGTCGGAGGCTGTTGATCCTGCGGTGCAAAACAACTACGGCTATTATTACGAGTCGGTCTATGACCAACTGAGCTGGAGCTTATCGTCAGCGACGAATATGTTCCCGTCGTCTTTTCTGCCGTTTTCTGCACTCGTGATTGTGTTTATTGTGTACCTTTTGTTTATTTTTCCAGCGTTATATTTTGTGTTGCGTAAAATCGATAAACGGGAGCACTCCTGGTGGATTTTGCCCGCCGTATCCCTGCTTGTCTGCATCGGAATCTTCGGGTTCGGTGGGAAGGATCGAATCGCCCAGCCGCAGCTCAATGAAGTTACCCTGCTTCAATTGGATGAAGAAGGAACGGGACAAGGCTACGGAAGCGTCGCTTTATTAAGTAATCGAAGCGGCAACTATCATTTGAATATAGCCAGCGATAATTTTGCAGCGTTTCCGATCTCAACAAACAGCTACACTTACAATGAGACCGAAGCGGATACCGGCATTCGCCCGCAAGGAGAGCAGCTTGATGTGCTGTTTAAAAATATGGAATACTGGTCGATCCGCAATGTTTCCGGGCCGATCTCAGCAATGCCGATTGGAAACTTCACGGCGGATCTTCAGTTGAAGGATAAGAAAGTTACCGGCACGATAACTAATAATACGGAACTTTCCTTTGATGATCTGGTAATCATGTCGGGACGTCAGGAATTTTCCCTCGGATCTGCGGAACCGGGAGAAACGATTGACGTGTCGTTTGCATTGAGCGGCTCCATTGTTACCGCACCGTCCGGGACGTATCCTACTTATACACAGGTAAATGATATTGATAAACGAAGAAAAGAAGAGGTGACATGGTCGCTGAATGAGCTGGATATGTTTACGCGTGGCAAAGCAGCGCTTGTCGGTTATACGGATGATCAAATTCTGCAAGTCTCGCTTGAAAACAAGGATGCCCTTGTAAGCAGAACGAATGTTATTGTGCAGTCACTGGATATACAGTCGATTGTAGACGGACCTTTCACCCTTGAAACAGTTGATCTGTCACCTTACGCATATATGCTTGACGGGCAAGGCTATTTGGATTCAGAGGATCTTGAAAGAGGCGGCCGCAAGGTTTATGCTTCTGCCGGCGTGTTTGAATTCAGCTTTACTGTTCCGGAAGAATTTCTGGGTGAAGATATTGAGTTGACGGAACTTGCGATAGAAATACGCAACCCGGAAAGCTTTGAATACGAAATCTGGAATCAGGAAGAAGAGAGCTATGAACTGCTGGATGATTCCAACACATTAGACCAGCCGGAAAAATATGTGAACGAATACGGTGAGCTTTTAATCCGGGTGACAAAGGATGATGATATGCCCGAGGATCTTCCTGCACCGGAATTGTCGTTGAAAGGGGAACAAACGCATGATTGAGACAGCCAATCTTACGAAAAAATACGGTTCGTTTACAGCATTGAATGATTTGAATCTGTCCATATCCGAAGGAACTGTCTTCGGCTTTGTCGGGCAAAACGGAGCAGGTAAGTCAACGACGTTTCAAATTTTGGCAACGCTCATGTCCCCTACGTACGGTACGGTATATATCGATGGTTTGGATATAGCCAAAGAGCCTGCCAAAGTCAGGCGGCTCATCGGCTATATGCCCGATTTCTTCGGCGTGTATGATCAGTTCAGGGCAGAGGAGTATCTTGATTTTTATGGAGCGAGCTACGGGTTGACGGTACCGGAGCGGAAGGAAGTCATTCCGCAGCTTCTTGAGCTAGTGAACCTTTCTCATAAACGGGATTCCTATGTTGACCTGCTTTCAAGGGGGATGAAGCAGCGGCTATGTCTCGCCCGCTCCCTCATTCATGACCCGAAGGTGCTGATTTTGGATGAACCAGCTTCCGGACTTGACCCGAGAGCGCGGGTTGAAATGAGAGAAATTTTAAAAGAACTGAAAACGATGGGGAAAACGATTATTATATCATCTCATATTTTGCCGGAGCTGGCGGAAATGTGTGATGAAATCGGCGTCATTGACAGCGGTAAGCTTGTGGCCCAAGGAACCGTTTCCGACATTCAGCAAAAGCTGCAGCAGCAGAAGGTTATCATTGTGAACATCAAAAAGGATGTCGAACAAACCGTACGCTTTTTCGAGGATGATCCGGATGTCGGAGATCTTCAGGTACTCGAAAACGGAGCGATTCAGTTCAGTTATCGCGGAACGGATGAAAGCCAGCAGGCGTTGTTGAAAAAAGCGGTCATGGCCGACATTCCGCTGCTTGGCTTCAGCCAGTTGGAGAAGAACTTGGAGGATGTCTTTATGGAAATTACGAGAGGAGCTGAGGAAGAATGAAGTCGGCGCTGTTAAATCCTGTTTTAAATAAAGAAATTAGACTCCGCTTTCGTTCGGTAAAGAGCTTTATCGGCATAGCGTTTTACTTGTTGATATTAGGAGTGATCTCCCTTGGCTTCATCGGCTTGACCTTAAGTTTCGATTCGATGGGAACGTTTCAGCCGGATGAAAGCAGGGGAATGTTTCTCGTGATCGGCATGCTTCAGCTGGCGCTGGTGATCTTTATTACACCGGGGCTGACAGGAGGCGTGATCAGCAGTGAGCGGGAACGGCAGACGCTTCCGATCCTATTGACGACGGCGCAGTCGTCCGGTTCGATTATCCTGAGCAAACTGGCTTCCTCTCTGTCCTATTTGCTATTGATCGTGTTTGCATCGGCACCGCTCTATATGATCATTTTCCTGTACGGCGGCATCTCGCCGTCCAGCGTGCTGGCGAGCTTCGGCTTGTATGCTTTTACGATGCTTGTGATTGGCAGCTTTGGCGTGCTGATGTCCACGTTGATACGAAAAACGATCATTGCGGTGGTGACAACGTACAGCATTGCGTTTTTCATCACCGGCGGGATCGCTGTGATTACGATGATGCTGTTAAGCTTCGGATATAACTTCCAAAGCCATGGGCAGGATTATATTTGGCCGTTTCTGTTTGCATCGGTCAATATCCCGATCATGTTTTTCTCCTTGTTTGAGGAATCAATCATGGTGCAATTACAAGAGATGGCCGGTTTTTCCTTCTCCCCGTGGATTATCTTTTTCATTGTTTACGGGACAACAATCGCCCTTTCCTTGACGTTGGCGATCCGGAAGCTGCGGCCGAAAATAAAAACAAAGGCTTATCCGAAGGCGTAAAAAAGTGTTTGTTCAAAAAGGTAAAAAGCGATCTTTTTGAACAAACCATTTGAAGAGCTTATTCAAAAAGGCAATGGTTCCGCTCGATGCGCCACCTGCGAGAAAACCACTCACAGCTGGCATGAAAAGAATGCATCGGCTTCACTCATTGCACCGTGTTTTTTCAAAAAGATATAAAGCGATCTTTTTGAAAAAACACTATCAAAAGAGGTGAGCAGATTGGATGAAAAAAGACAATTTCTTCAGCTTGTAAATGAAGTGAAAAAAAGTTTGATGAAGCACCATTTTTTCCGTTTTGTCCAATACGCCTTGTTTTTCACCGTTGCGGCAATTTTTATCATGACACTGCTTGCCCGCCTGGTGATCGTCCCTTATCTTTCCGTATGGCTGCTCGTCATTTCCGGCGTTGTTACCGCCGGCGTGTTCCTTTACTGGTTTAGAAACAGGCCGACGGTGGGAGAGGCCGCTGGCATCTTTGATGAAGAAGTAAGGGAAAACCGGGTGATCACCGCTTTTTCTTTTTTAAACGACGCGCGGGAACTGGCGAGAATTCAGCGCCTGGAAACGGTCACGCTGATGAAAAAAAGGAAGCAGCAGGTTATTTCCAAACAAAAGTACATCTTCCATTGGAAGGAGCTTGCCCTTTCCTTCCTGCTTGTTTGCGGTACCGTACTCTCCTTCTTTTTCCCAAGCAGCCCAATGCTCGCTGCCGAAGAGATCCGGACAAACAAAGAGATCATCGATGAATTAAAGGAAGCGGCGGAGGAACTGGAAAAACAGGTGGAAGAGGTGGATAACGCGGAGCTGAAAGAAAAGCTCGACGAGTTGAAGGAGCAGTTAAAGCAAGCGGAAACTGCGGAGGAGGCTTTGGAAGAACTGTTGCTTGCCGAAGCGCAGCTGGAAGAGATGAAGCTGGAATTAGCGAAACAGGAAGAGCAGCTTCGTCAACTGGCGGAGCAATTGAATGACACCGGTCTCGACGGGCTGTCCGAGGCTTTGAAGGAGCTCAATGAAGCAGCGCTGATGGAAGCAATGGAAGAGTTGAAAGAGATGGAGCTGACGGCAGAGCAAAAGCAGTTGCTAAAGGAAGCGCTCGAACAATTGACAGGCATGGACGCCGGCGATCCGAATGAAATGACCGCGGAAGAACTGGAAGAGCTTATTGAACAGCTCGCGGAACAGCTTGCTGAACTTTTGGAGAACGGTCTGGATTTGGAGGCACTCGCAGAATTGCAGCAGCAATTGCAGGAGGCTGCCTTAACGTTGAACACAAGTATGGCAAATGCCGGGCTGCCGTCGAATCCATCCCTATCCTTTTCCCGTCCTTCTACCCAGCCGCAGACTTCCCCTCCTGGCAGTGGACAAGGACAGGCAGGGGAGCCAAACGGAGAGGATTCGAGTCAAAGTCAAGATGGAGCCGGAGCCGGTCAAGGATCAGGGAACAGCGGAAACGGTCAAGGGAACGGCTCAGGAGGAGGCGGTTCCGGAACAGGCGGTCAAGGTTCCGGCAGCGGCGGCCAGGGCGCCGGCGTCGGGCAAGGTTCGCGGGAATTGGTGACAGTTCCTGACCGTCTGGAAGGGGAAACAAATATGGAGATCGATCAGGGAGAGCTTGGAGCAGGCAGCGGGGAAAAGCAGCAGTCGGAAACGGGTCCAGTATTACCAGGGTCTGTAAGGCCGTATCAGGAAGTCATCGGCCAGTATGAAGCAGGCTACCGGGAGAGTATGAACCGCCTGCAGCTTCCGCGCCATTTAGAAGGTGTTGTACGTGATTACTTTAGTGAACTGAATCTGGAACAGGAGCAGGAGTGAGAAGAGTGGAAGAAGCACAATTTCAACAGGCGCGTGAGCAGCTATTGGCAGCCAAGCAGGCAGTTCAGTCCTTTATCGTCGGACAGGAGGAAGCGCTCAATCAAATTTTATGGTCGATGTTTGCCGGGGGGCACGCGCTATTGGAAGGGCTCCCCGGAGTGGGAAAGACAATGACGATCCGCACGATATCCGAAGCGCTGGAACTGAGTTTTTCGAGAATCCAGTTTACTCCGGATCTGATGCCGGCGGATATAACCGGTACGATGATGCTCGAGCCCGATGACAAGGGAAAACAGCAGTTTACGTTTCATAAGGGCCCGGTTTTTGCCAACATCGTGCTTGCCGATGAGATCAACCGGGCGACGCCGAAAACACAAAGTGCGCTGCTGGAAGCGATGGGAGAAAAAACGGTGACAGTGATCGGAGAAACATTTCAGCTGCCAGCGCCATTTTTTGTCCTCGCAACGCAGAATCCGATTGATCTGGAGGGAACGTATCCGCTGCCGGAAGCACAGATGGACCGCTTTCTTTGTAAAATCAATGTCGGCTATCCGTCAGAGGAAGAATTAAAAATGATTGTCGAACGGACTGTGACAACCAAACAGACAGCTGTTCGACCGCATATGGATAGCGCCGATGTGCTGGCAGTGCAACAACTGGCCGCGAACATCCTTGTTGCCGATGATATTTTGGAGTTTGCCGTCCACCTCATCATGGCGACTCACGCGGAGCATGAGCTGGCGCCGGAATCCGTCCGGTCCTATGTGCGGTTCGGCTCAGGACCGCGGGGCTTGCAAAGCTTAATTCGCATTGCCAAAGTGCGGGCCTTAATGGAAGGGCGCTATCATGTGTCCATCGGCGATCTGAAGCAAGCGGCATTGCCCGTACTGCGCCACCGGCTGTTCTTAAACTTTGAAGGGGAGGCAACAGGGATTACCGCTGACGCCTTGATTGAGGATGTCATTGAGGCAGTTTCTGTTGCCGGGAGAGCTTGACGATGCTGTTGCCTTCCGATTTGCGAATGAGGCTGGCGCGTTGTCAATGGCGGACTTCCAGGATGAAACGCGGGCTGCAAAAGGGAAGCCGCCGTTCAACGATGTTCGGCAGTTCCCTTGATTTTTCCGATTTCAGGGCATATCAGCCTGGAGACGATGTCCGGCAGATCGACTGGAATGTGTATGCACGGACGAAACGGCATTATATAAAACGATTTCTTGATGAACAGGAATTGTCGCTGGCGATCTATTTGGATTGTTCGCTTTCCATGGGACTGGAGGAAGAAAAATGGCGGGCGGCACAAGCGGTGACCGCGGCGATTGCCCATATCGGCCTGGCGAATGATGACCGGGTATCAGTCATCCCGGTGTCGAAAAAAAACGTTCCTTATGTAAATAAAAAGGGAATTGTTTTTTCCAATGAAATGGTCCGGCAGGTGGAATCGTACAGCGCGTCGGAAACGGACGATTTTTTTGCCTCCCTGTCCCGTTACCGCCAGCCGAAAGCAGTGCTGAGCTTTTTGATCAGCGATTGCTTCAAGCCGGCGGCCGAGCTGATACAACATCTTAAGGCCGTGCAGGCACATCAGCAGCTTCGCATTGTTCATCTGCTGAGTGAAACGGAAAGGAATCCGGCGCTGTCCGGCGATTTAAAGCTGATTGATGTGGAGAACGGGGATGACATTGTCCAGGTGAGCATGAACCGTCAAGTCCTCCGGCAATACCAGGAGAGGTTGACGGAGCACAGCCGTTCCCTTGAAAAACAGTGCAATCAGCGGGGAATCGGCTACGTTCAGGTCAGCGCGGGACAACCTTTGGAAGAAATGTTCTTTTTTGAAATGAGAAAACTGGGCTGGCTGGCATAAGACAGCAGGTCTTTTTAGAAGCAGGTGACAGCGATGGGAATACTGGTTCCCGCTTTTTTTGGACTTTCGCTTTTTATCGGCGGACTGATTGTGTTTTATATGTTTAGAAAACAGTATTCAGAGCAGGTTATTTCCTCCAACTTACTTTGGGAGCAGGTAATGAATGAATGGCAGGCGACGAAGTGGTGGAAGAAACTCCAGCGGCAGCTGCTTTTGCTGCTGCAGATTCTCATCCTGCTGCTCATGATGCTGGCTCTTACCCGACCGTTTTTTCACAAGGAGGGAATTGACGGGGAGCATGTCATCCTGCTGTTGGATACTTCGGCCTCGATGGCCACGGTCATTGATGAGGAAGGAACGACCCGGTTTGAGCAGGCAAAAACGGAGATGCGAGCGCTGCTGGATAAGCGAAGCGATGAGCAGGCTGTTAGCATTATTGCCGTTGGTGCCGTTCCGTCGCTCGTGTTGAACAGGGAGCAGAACGAGCGGGCAATCATGGACGCCGTCGGCGATATCAGCCTGACCTATGAGCACAGTGAGTTTCAGCGGGCGTTGTCTTTGGCGAAGGCGCTGAGTCAGCAGCAGTCTTCCGGCATTTATGTGTTCAGCGACCGGATGACAGAAGAGGAGTTGGCGGAAATCGATATTGACGGTGCTTTTCATGCAAATAATATCGAAGCGGCAGAAGATGATAATGTTTCGGTCATGACCTTCGGGGTGAACACGAGCGGCGATCAAGGAGCGGCGATTGTCACGCTGAAAAACGAGAGCAGCGCACAGCAGGAAGTGACGCTGCAACTGCTGGCGGACGGTGACCGCGTTCATACGCAAGCGGTGAGCCTCGAGGCAAAGGAGGAAGCGTATATTAATGTGGAGGACCTTCCTGCTGCTGTTTATTATACGGCCAGGCTCGCGGAAAAAGACAGTTATCCGCTGGATAATGCCGCTTACGCTTTTTCTTCGTCAACGACAAAGCCTGTGCTGTATTTAATCGGGGAAGTGAATCCGTTTTTGCACAAAGTGTTTATTCATCTTGGGCACGACGTGATTCAGGCGGAAAAGCTGTCGGATATCAACGAATTTGCCGCAGACAGTATTATCGTTATTACCACCGGCGGTGATGAGCAGGCGGATCAAGTGCTGGCTGCTGGGAGACCGTTTCTGTTGCTGGCTTCCGGGGAGGAAGAGGCTTATCCGCTGGAAGCGTCCTTGGAAACAAAAAATACAGACGAGCTGTTTGCCTATACGGATGTTGCGGAAATTTACATCAGTCAGGGGCGCGGACAGCCGTTTGAAAAGGCCGGGCTGGCAGACGCGGTGATGAAGAGCGGCGACGTTCCGCTGGTACAAAAGGGTCTGGCGGATGGACAGTCGTTTGTCCAGCTGCTGTTCGATTTGCAGGATTCCGATTGGCCGCTGCATGCCAGCTTTCCGATTTTTATCTATAATACGCTGGACTATTTGCAGGGCGAAGCTGCTCATTTAGGGTATTTCACCCCGAAGGAACAGCGGGCGCTGCAATTGGATACAGCCGGTGAGTATAGCGTGGTGGATGAAACGGGGATGGTCATCGATACGTTCGACGGTGACAGCGAATTGTTTCAGGCGCCGGAAAAACCAGGACTGTATTATTTAGCGGACAGTGATGATCAACGGAAATATTTTGCCGTGACGCTCGATGACCGGGAAAAACAAACGGTTGCCGAGGCCACGTTCTCCATGTATGGAAACGAGGCGGCACCGACAACGAATGTTGTTCGAAGCGAATGGTGGTTGTGGCTGCTTTTTGCCGCCTTTGTGATCCTGATAGTGGAATGGGAGGTGTACCGGCGTGGGATTCGAACTTGAACAGCCTCTTCGTTTACTGTTAATCATACCGGCGTTGTTGCTTGTCGCTTTGTTTTTACGAACAAAGCTTTCGCTGACGAAAAAACAGCGAAATGTGATTGCCATCGTGCGAAGCGTGGTGTTGCTGCTGGTAATCCTTGCTTTGGCGGTTCCGAACGTAGTTTTGACAACGGAACATGTGCATACCGTCTTTGTTGTCGATCGTTCCGACTCCATCAGTGACGCTAATGCAGAGATGACGGCATTTATCAGGGAAGCTGTTGCCGCCAAAGGTCCGGATGACTCCTTTGCCATCGTTTCTGTCGGCCGGGATGCGGCGGTGGAACGAATGCTCGGAGCGCAAACAAGCTTCAGCAGCGATTGGAGCAAAGCGGATACGGATTACACAAACATCGAGGCGGGGATGCAAATTGCCTCCAGCTTGTTATCGAAGGAAGGCGCCGGACGGATCGTCGTTTTAAGCGACGGAAACGAAACCGTCGGGGATGCCCTGCAGCAGGCGGGGATGATGAAAGAACAAGGAATCGGCGTCGATGTGGTTCCGCTGTACAGGGAAAAAATAAAGGATGTTTCTCTTGAGGAGTTTAACGTTCCCCGGCAGATGTTTAAAGGGGAGCAGGCAGCGTTGACTTTGTCGGTGAACAGTACGGAGGAGACGGCGGCGACGGTGCGGATATTGCTGAACAATGAAGTGGTTGTTCAAGAGACAGTGATGTTGAAGGAAGGAACAAATTCGTTCCGTTTTAATCAGCCAATTACAGAAACCGGTATGCACCGCTTCCGGGCGGAAGTGCTGACTGACGCTGACAGTATTTCGGAAAATAATCAACTGTCAGCGATGACCGTGATAACTGGCACACCGAACGTGCTCCTTGTGGAAGGGGAGAAGCAGAAGGCGGCCCCTTTGTATGAGGCCTTGGCTTCGACCGGACTGGAAATCACCCGGATCACACCTGATTTTTTACCGACGGAATTGAACGGCTATCTCCAGTATCAATCGATCATTTTCAGCAATGTATCAGGAACGCGGATCGGTGAGAGCCAGATGGAGCTGATCGAAAAGGCGGTGAAAGATTTCGGCGTCGGCTTTATCATGACGGGGGGGCAGGACAGTTTTGCCCTCGGCGGTTATAAAGATACGCCGATTGAACGGGTGCTGCCGGTGGAAATGGAGATCAAAAGCGAAGAGGAATTGCCTTCCCTCGGCCTTGTGTTTGTCATCGACCGTTCCGGCAGCATGATGGGGCAAAGACTGGAACTGGCAAAGGAGGCTGCGGCGAGGTCGGTGGAGCTGCTGCGTGTCGGGGATACCGTCGGAGTGATTGCCTTTGACGATCAACCGTGGCAGATTGTGGAAACGGAAGAAATGACGGATATAAAAGAAGTGACGGAGAAAATATTGGGGATTACCGATGGCGGTGGAACAGATATTTATCCTAGTTTGGCAGAAGCGTATCAGCAGCTGGCTCCCCTAGAATTGCAGCGTAAGCATATTATTTTGCTGACGGACGGGGAATCTCCGGAAACCGGTAGCTACCAGCAATTAATCGAAGGCGGCAGGGAAGAAGACAATATCACTTTGTCTACGGTTGCCATCGGTGACGGAGCAGACCATTATTTGCTTGATGAGCTGGCAGAGTATGGCGACGGCCGCTTCTATTCCGTGTATGATGAGTCGACGATTCCAAGCATTTTGTCCCGGGAAACGATGCTGACTACGAGAACATATATTGAAGATGAGCCGTTTTATCCGAATGTGCTCAACTCAACAGAATGGGTCCACCATTTTTCCAATGGGGTTCCGCAGTTAAATGCTTATATTGCAACGACGCCAAAAGGCCGTTCCACCGGCGTGCTGACAAGTGACAAAGACGATCCGGTGTTATCCCGCTGGCAATACGGTCTCGGGAAAACGGTGGCATGGACATCGGATGCAGAAGGCGTATGGTCGGGACAGTGGGCAGCATGGGAAAACTGGCCGGCTTTATGGAACGATGTGGTGACGTGGACTTTCCCGGCGGATGTTCAAGAACCGTTTCAGGTCTCACAAAAGCGGAATGGAACGACAAATATTTTGACGTTTACGACAGAGGAAAACCAATCCAGGCCATTGGAGGCGACGATTGTTGACGAGCAAGGGCAGATGGTGGATGCCAATATCCGCATGACGGCACCAGGAGAATACGAGGTAGCCTTCGACGGGAACGAGGGGATGCATTACGTTCAATTGACGGATTTACAGCAAGCACCGGTGTTTCAAACCGGCATCACCGTCGCTTATCCGGAAGAGTACCGGATGAAACCGACCAATGAATCATTTTTAGCAGCGCTGGCCGGCACCGGCGGGGGAGAAGTGCTCGATAATGGAGCGGCTGCTTTCCGACCGCTGGCTGAGCGGCCGGTTTCCCGGCAGAATATTGCGCCGCCGTTGATTTTGACGGCATTTCTGCTGTTTTTTATCGAGGTGGCGCTGCGCAGATTCGGGCTGCCGCGCTTCAGCGGAATGCTCCGCCGCAGACAGAAAGAGCCTGCTTCTGTATCCGAGCGGGCGGCGACGATTCCGACGATCAGACGGATGACCCGGCGGAGCAGCCGGAAGCAGGTCCAAAGCAACGGCATCGGAGATTTGAAAAAGATGTCGGTTGCGTCGCAAGAAAAGCAGCGGAAACAAGAGACGAAAAAAGCAGCGAAGCAACAGCCGAAACAAGAACCGCCCCGTGCAGATCCCGGCTTGAATCCATCGCCGACGCCGGGGAAAAGGTCAACTGCGGCAAAAGTAGAAGCAGGAGCAGGTTCTCAAGAAACGATGAAACGCCTTCTCGAAGCCAAAAAACGCAACCGCAAATAAAAGTTCGGGGACCATGTCCCCGAACTTTTTGTGAACTTTACAGAAGATTTCCGGTGCTGCAAATTATTCTGCCACTTCAAGTATCGTAAGTTGTTCCGGTTGGATTAAACGTGATATGTGTTATCATCGTGCCATTTGTAAAAAATAAGCCCTAGGAACTAAGTGAACTTTATGGGAAAAGTTACCTCTGCCCCTCGACAGATAAATGGATGCTATATTATGATGTATGAATTGTTTGCATCATTTATTGAAAAATTAATAAAGCAATGCTTTGGTGCAAACGGATTTTCGCAGGAAATGGTGGGAAGTAAATGGACAAATTTCGGGAACGGCTGCAACAAATGACCAAGGTGCAGGGAAATCTGGCAAAGGATCTTGAAGCGGTGTTAGAAGAATATGAGTCTCATGACCTGATTCAGGAAAACCGGGAGCTTCAAGAAAAATACCAGGAAATCGCCAAAAAAATCGAACAATTAAAAGCAAAGGAAAGCAGGCTTCAATCGGAAAATACAAAGCTTCGAGTGGCGCTGCAGGAACAAATTCTTGATGAAAAACTTTCGATCATCAAGCTTTCCAAGGAAAAAATAACGACATATTTTCAAAGCAAAATGACACCGCATAAAAATGCGCTGAAGGAAGTAGAAAACGGCTTGCTTCGGGAAATCAATCGGCTGCAGAAGACGGCTTCCAATGAACTGCAATCAAAAGAGCAAAGCGTCAATGTGCAGCTGGAGCAGTTGTCCGCAGAAATCAATCTGAAAATAAAGGAGCACCGGGAGAACCTGGCGAAACAGGAAACAGAGCTGCTGAAAGGAATACATGATCAGTACGAGCTTCTCGCTGCCGAAGAAGTGTCGGAAAAAGTGATGCAAAAGCGGATGAAACAAAACGAAATCGAGATGAAAATCGGTTTGAACTGGATTAATAAAATAGGTATTTTACTCATTATTCTCGGTGTCGGCGCGGCGTTTCGATATTCGTATTTACATTGGTTCAATGATTATGTGAAAGGAGCGCTGTTTTTCGCGCTTGGATTGCTGATGCTGGGCGGCGGAGAATGGCTCTATCGTAAGCAGAAGCAAATTTTTGCTCTCGGCTTGCTCGGCGGCGGCATCGCTGTTTTATACGGGTCGGTTTTTTTCTGCTATTTCTTGCTTGGAATCATCGGTCTTTATCCGGCGCTGCTATTATCCGTAGCGGTAACTGTCACCGCGGTAGTTCTTTCACTCAGGTATGAATCGAAAACGATCTGTTCCTTTGGGCTTATAGGCGGATATCTTCCGTTGTATTCGTACATTCTGGCTTTTGGCATGGAGGGATATGCTGTTTATGCGGCGATGGGCTATGTGCTGTTGCTGAACTTGTCGATCCTGTGGATTTCTTTCCGGAAGTGCTGGGATGTGGTGAAATATCTCAGTTTTACATTCTACATACCGTCCATGTTTGTTCTCATCGGGCTGTCTGCAAGTGATCTTGTTAGCATGGTGTTTTCGATTGTCAGCTTCCTTCTCTATCTCGGCATGACGATCGGCTACTCATTTAAGCATAAGGTTGCCATGAAAGATTGGGATGTTGTTTTGCTGGGACTAAATACGTTTATCAGCTGCTCCACCCTCTACTATTTGTTCAACGAGCTCGCCTGGAACGACTTCCGCGGCTTGCTGGCCGTGATTTTCTGCTTGGTGTATTTTGCTTTAGGGAAATGGATCGAGCAGATGATGCCGAACGAAAAGCAGACGAAAGTGCTGTTTTACGGAACATCCCTGACGTTTGCGATTTTGACGATTCCGTTCCAGTTCGCCCTTGAGTGGATTGCCATCGGCTGGCTTATTGAAGCAGCGGTGTTTATGATTTATGGTAATCTAGCGAGACAGAAGGCGGTTGAAAAAGCCGGCTGGGGGATTTTTGCCTTATGCTTGGCTGCTTTCCTCATTGAAGTTTACGGAAACGTTTTTTTTGTGTGGAGTGTATCACCGCATTTTAACTTTAAATACACTTCCATCATGGTCGTCATGCTCGCCGTCCTGATCCATTATTCGCTGGAACAGCAGAAGCCGGGAGGAAGCGTGGTTGCTTTCCGCTTGTATAAAAACTTTCTTCCGCACTTTAAATATGGCGTCATTGTGAATGTCTGGATTTATTTACTGTACGAAGGCGATTATTTTTATCATAAGTGGATACCGGATTCATTTCCGCTGTTTACCTTTTACCAGTTCATGCTTTATGCCTTTGTTACGATTGCCTTGGCGTACGGACTGACGAAAGTGCCGCTCCTTTATGACCGCGTTGTTAAATATTTCTGCCTTTCACTGTACGGTATCGGCTCGTTTCTCGGACTGATTGTCACGATGACAATGCCGGCATTGCAGCCGCAGCTGGGGCAAAATACGGCGTTGGAGTATTTCGCCCTTGTTCTGTTAATTGCTTTTAACGTCATCATCTTTTTTACAGGAAGGGATATTTTGATTGTCTTTATCCGACAGCAGTATAAAAATCTGGAATTGTATCCCCTTATTCTCGCTGTTTATTTGCTTGCGGTAATGGCAGCGTTTGTCAATGTCCAGCTTCAGCTTGGGGATGTGGGCTTTGTGTTCAGCATTGTTTACCTGCTCATGGCGATCGGCTATATTTTATACGGATTCAAAAAGAAATTTGTCTACGTCAGGCGGCTCGGCCTTGGTGTCACGCTGTTTTCCACAGGGAAATTAATCCTTTACGATCTGTCGTTTTTAACGGAAGGAAGCAAAATCATCGCTTATTTCGTATTCGGTGTTGCCTTGCTTGGTATTTCCTATATGTATCAAAAAGTCTCAAGCATGCAGGACAACGATTCAGAGAATGAGGCGCAGATATAAGGGAGCAGTCGAGGAATCTCTTTTCTCATGTAACGAAACCATGATTACCGACGACGAATAAAGGGAGAGAGACGATTCAAAGTGGAGGCGAGAAAAGATGAAAAAACGATATATAGTTATTTTCCTTATGGCAATGCTGCTGTCCGCATGCGGAACCGGCGATGGCGGAACGGACCAGGGACAACATGACGGTGATCTGACCACAGGAAACGGCGGGGAGAAAGAAAACGAAAGCTTGCTTGAGACCGAGGATGATCAGGAAAACAGCGACGAAGCGATTGACACGGCGGCTGCCGATCTTGTTCCGGAGATTCAGGAAGACGGAACGCTTGTTTTCCAATATCACGTAAGCAATCCGACAGAAGAGGAAATCACTTTGGCGTTTTCCAGCTCGCAAAAATATGATTATTCGGTTGAAACGAAAGCCGGCGAGGAAGTATTTTTGTTTTCCAGCGCGGCGATGTTCCTTCAGGCCCAGGAAGAAGAGGTGCTGAGTCAAGGGGAAGAACTCGTTTTTGACATTGATTTAAACGAACTTCATTTATCTGACGGGGAATATGTGTTAAAGGTGTGGCTGACGCCGGCGGAAGGAAGCATGCTGACGGAAACGACGGAATTTTCCGTGGAGTAAGCAACCGGCTGAGTATGGAAACGGGAATACGGCGCTGTCAACCTCCGTTCGCTTTCTGAAAAGACCTTTTACATGCTCGCAATGCATGTAAAAGGTCATTTTCAGATTTTTTTGAAAAAACACATTTACTTCCGGAGCTGTGCTATACTTAGTTTGAGACTGTTTGAGGGGAGTGATCGACATGAATTATCGTTTCATACAAAATAAGGTGATGCTGACTTAATTGAACAGCTGCAGGCGCATTCGTCTGCTGATCGGGATTTATTTCTGCTGTAATTGTATGCGCTTTCTCGTGTGGCGCAGTATGGTTGCTGTCTACAGTTTCTATTGTTAAAAAACAGTATGCCGCAGGAAAGGTCTTGCGGTTTTTTGTGTGCAAAAAATGGCGTTCTCTCGCCAACAAACAGCCGATAGAAATTATTTTCCACAAAACGTTGGCGGTGTTCTCAGCCAAGAATGGAACTGGAAGATGATTGGCAATTATCAAACTAACGAAAGTGAGGCAATGCCGGTATGATGAAATTAAAACATTTGTTTAACAATACAGATCTTGCGGTGATGCTGTTGAATCATTGGGAGTTTGACGAAGCATCCTGGCAATTGTTTAAGTATTACCGGATTTCGGCGAATGCCGTATATCCATTTCAGAAAAATGGCGAGCGCTATTATTTGCGGTTTTCTCCTGCAGACGAAAAGACGGAACAACAAATTGTTGCCGAACTTGAATTTCTCCGCTATCTTCGTGAAGCGGGCTACGATACAGTGGATACGCTGTTGTCGAAAAACGGCAATGAGTTGGAAGGGAAGGATACCCCGTGGGGAAAATATTACGCCGTCGCATTTAAAGGTGTACCTGGAAAGCCGTTGACCAAACTGGAAGCGTCCAAGGAACTATTTTTTCGCTGGGGGGAAGCCCTTGGCAATTTGCACAGGCTGAGCATGGATTACATTCCGAACAAAAATAAGCGTCCATCCTGGGAAGAACAATTGCTTTGGATGGAAAAAAATATTGCGGAGTTTCCGATGGAACAGGCCGTGGAGAAAGAAGTTTGTCTTCTCAGAAAATTTTTCCTTTCGTTGCCTGCAAATAAGAACAACTTCGGGTTGATTCATTATGATTTTGAAACGGATAATGTATTTTATTGTGAAAAAACAAAAACTTTCCATCCGATTGACTTTGATGATGCGGTATATCACTGGTATGTAATGGATGTGGGCCGAGCGTTGAAAAGCATGGAGGAGGAGTTCCCGCTGGAAAAGCAGGAGCATATGCAGCAGCAGTTTCTTGATGGTTATCGAACGGCCATGCCATTGCAAACGGAAATGCTGGAATTGCTTCCTGTTTTCCATAGATATGCCGACTTATATCGTTACGTCCGCTGCTTACGCTCCCTCGCGGAAACATGGGAAAACGAGCCGGAGTGGATGATCTCTTTGAGAAACCATATCAACGGTATGATGGATCGGGATAAAAGAAATTTCGGCAGACCGCTCGTCATTTAGTCGCTACATTTTTCCCACGGAGAAGCCGTCAAATATTCGCCCGCCATAGGGAGACAGCACTTTATCCACGATGGCGGCGATCTTTTCTTTTTCTCCTGTTCTATAGAAGACATCGAACGCGTGGATGTACTCTTCCGCAAAGTCTCCGTCATACTGCTTCAAAGCTCTGATCTGCCATTTCCCATCGCCGAGCCACCGTCTGTTAGTCCGCAGTACAAATTCATGGATCATGGCTGCCAATGTATTAGCACTGCATATTTCCTCCCCGCGGTCGTGTGCGCCAAGTAAATCATCAAGGGTATCAGTGATAAAATATCTTTGCTTATAAATGGTTTCCTGCGGCCAGGGCTCCGGACCGTTAGCAATTATTTCTTTCGCTTTTTGTATAATCGGACCAAGGATGTCGCGGTCAACAATGGTAATTCCTTCGGCAAGCATTCGCGGATGGGTAGGAACCGCTCTTTCGATATCTTCCTCAAAAAACAGCGGGTACGAGGCTTGATTATGCACAAATACTTCAATGGGCCAGCCGTGGAAAAAAATCGATTCACGGTAAGGAAACGGGAGCGCCGATTCGAAAACAACGATGTCGAGGTCGGACGTCACGGTTGCTTCCCCGCGGACAACACTGCCTGCTAAAACAGCGCCGAGGCAATCGGGATAATGCTTTTGGATAAATTGCTTTGCAGCTTCAACCGGCTGCAGCCGTTTTTCAGCATTCGTCATGAAGCCTTCCACCTTTGTGTTTTATTTCGCGGATACTTACGAAAAATATTTCACGTACCGTATTGAAGAACAATGGATGATAAATGCTTTTTGAACAGGAACGACACCGGTGATACGGCGACTTTGTTGCTTGTGCATTGCTGGAACAGACGCTTATTCGGGAAAGAGGTCTTTGTTTTACTATATGATCGGTTACTCCGTCCCATATCTGCTGATTACCAAGGTTTTCAGAAAGAGCTCCGTCCGCTGCGGCCATCACCAGTCAACAAATTTCTTCTGGTTACATTATTTAAGTATCGGCGAGCGGGCGAGGGCAGTGCCGGTTTATGTAGACGGGGTTTTTGGACGATGCGGAAGTGAGTTGGCTGATTCTTTTGAGACAATCGTGGATGACTTCTGCTGACGGGTGTATCCGACTGGTGTGGGCAATGACTGCAATACTTCCAGAAGTGCCTCGTTTGCCTCGCTGTTGCGGGCCATCATCTGCTGATTTTTTGTCTGTAGAACATCCAGCGGAGAGGAAGGATACTCGCCGCATATATCAACCCCTGCGATCGACTTATGCGCTGCAATCGATCGAATACTCTCAAGGAGATCCGGCAGCTCCATCTTTCCATGATCCCAGTTTGTTGCAGCATATTTTTTGTTCAGGACATCTTTATCGACGCTGATGTAGACGGAGTTTGTAGGAATTTCCCGGAGAATTTGCCGGCGGTAAGCTTCGGTGTCGGAAAAAACAAGGCTGTCATTCGGAAAAACTGCGATTTTTTCCTTAAGGTGCGGTGGGATTTGCTGTATTAATTGCAGTTGTGCTCCGATGATGACCGCTTTTTGCAGCATTGGAAGCTGTTCTAACGCCCATAGCACCCACGAACCGCAAGTGATTAGTGATGAAAAAAACGATGATTGGATAACGTCTGTGTGGTTGTCATATAAAATCAACGTAAATGGCCGGCGCAGTTCGCTTAACAGCAAAAAGGTGACATAGTGATAATCGCCGCTGCCAAGGAAAGTAATTCCCTTTTTTTCCCGTTTATGCAGCCGTTCCTGAATGGCATAGAACGACTGCCATTCACAATACTTCATCGTGCCCGTCAGATCGGTAAAATCAATCCAATCAAATTCCGGAAGCTGCAGCTGGTTTTGAGTGTCGTAAGTGTGATCAAAATTTAAAACGGTAACAGCTTGTGGTGCTGTGTTCATCTTTATCACCCTTATTCTGAGAGATGGTGTTCAAAAAGTGCGGGAAACAGCGCCTGCGAATCTCATCGTTGCGTTGCCTCTGTGCTGCTCACGTACGTTTGGTGTACGCTGCGCTGCTCGATGCTGCCGCGCCTCGACCTTCTTGCCGCTGTTGTGTCCTCCTTTTTGAACTTATAATTTAATTGGGTGTTCAAAAAGTGCGGGAAACAGCGCCTGCGAATCTCATCGTTGCGTTGCCTCTGTGCTGCTCACGTACGTTTGGTGTACGCTGCGCTGCTCGATGCTGCCGCGCCTCGACCTTCTTGCCGCTGTTGTGTCCTCCTTTTTGAACAAATATTTTTATTGGATGTTCAAAAAGTGCGGGAAACTACTACGTTATTAAGCTATGAAACTGCCAATAAAATATGTGGATTCTAAAGATAGAAAAGAAGTAGGTGTTATCGGCAATGTTCAGCTGAAAGGGCGCCGAACCTGCTGGCTGAAACAGGAAATTTTCTCTTTTGCAGACGGTTCCGAAGTAGTTCGTGAGTGCTGTATGCCAACACAATACGACGCGGTTAAGTCTTATTTTAAATCATTTTTACGAAAATGCCAGTTTTTTGACTGTTTTTACCGAATCCATCGCCTGATTACAGGGGTTTTTAACAAATGCTTTTTTCTAAAAGATGGTTGCTTTTAGCTATTGGACCGTAAATTAAGCTAAAGCTTTGTTCTTTCCGCGCTAGCGTGTAGAGGCTCAATAACAACAAAGTTTACGAAACCAGTCTTAACAAATATTATTATATGTTTCGTTCATACTAGTAAGAGTCGTCACGTTTTTGGTCCGTGTCGGATTAATACTTGGCGGTGAAAACAACCACATAAAGCTGTTATTTTGATGTCAACAGCCGCCGTGCCTCGTTAATGAGCAGAGCGATTGACACATCAGACAAGCAGGAGGTGACAGAAATGGGAAAACAGATCATGCTGCTCTTGATGACAGCGCTGCTTGTACTGTCGGCATGCGGAACCGATGAACCGGATGCGGAGCAGGATACAGCGGATATTCCGGAAGAGACGAATGTAGTGGATGACGACATTGAAGAGGAACCGGAAGGGAAAGAAGAGGAAGAGCCTGAAGAAACTGAAGCCGAGGCGGACGAAGCTCGAGACTATGCAAATGTCATTACGCAGCTTGACCGAGAAGAAGTGGAAGACATAATAAAATCCGATGCGGAAGCGGACTGGGAAGGCGATTATCAAATGCAGGTGTTCCAGATTGACACGCAGACGGAAGCATATGAAGAGCTGCTAAAGCTGGAGATCGACGATCAAGTAAAAGAAACGGTTCTTACCAATGCCTTCGATTATTGGGAGTACGATTTTCAAATGGTTCTCTTTGAATACGAAACGCAGATGGAGGCATATTATGAGCTCCAGACACTGGACGCAGAATCTGAAATAGAACAGGAAATTTTGGAAAGGGCAAAAAGCAACTGGGGCGATGACTATCAGATGATTCTGTACGAGTATGAAATGCAGCTGGAAGCGTATGAAGAGCTGCAGTGATCTTATATTTGTCTGGCATGGCACAGATTCGTAACACGAAAAAACTTGCGATTGTTACTTCCTGTTAAGTGAAACTCGATTGTCGCCTGATTTTTAAAAGGTGTTTTTGCCCTTTTGAGACTTCCCCGAAGCAATGAGCCACACTTCACCGAGAAGCTGTGAGCTGCCTCATTGTGTCATCGCGCGCGATGGCACTTACATCGATAACAGTGCAATACTGGCTGAGGAAGAGACAATGAGAGAAGCCGCTGCATCTTTTCCAAAGCCTAATAGGAGTGATTATTTCCTATCAGGCGTGCAGGGTACGATGCCTCTCCCATCGAGTTGTCTCGACGGATAGTCATCGAAGCTGTGCTTGCAGAGGAAGAGACAAGCACGGAGCTATTGCCCTGATATTCTTTTCAATCGTGTTGGCTTTTGACACAGCCCGCTTGCGCCCGAGGAAAAATGGAGCGGAAATTGCAGGAAGGAACGCCTATCTTTGTTGCGAGTGTGTGAAGGGGACTGTTCACTGTGCTGTCAGCTGGTTGGCAGTCCCCACCTTCTCAAACATCAAAAGCAGCTGCTGATTTCAGCCTGAAATTTCCGCCGCTGAATTTTTTACAGCCTTTACATCATACAGGCCGCCTTCAGAATGAATGAAATAGTCCGGTTTCGGTTGGCCTTGGCTTGCTTTATGTCCGGCGATATGGGCTTCGCTCGTTTCCCACTGCTTCCAATGCTGCTCGGATTCCCAGCGAATGAGGATCAGAACTTCTTCATCGCCCCGCCGTACTTTTTTTTCCAAGACGGTTAAGTCAATGAAGCCTTCCTGTTTTTCTATTATTCCGGGTTGGCTGAAGCGAGTGATTACTTGCTCTCCATGTCCTTCTTTCACAACGATTTTTTTTAGCTGAATAAACATAACATTGCTCCCATCCTTCAAAAATTATCTACCTTTATTCAGTATAAATGATAATGGTTATCAATTTCAATCATGCTGTTCAACACTGGAAAAGGAGCGGGCACGTCATTTTGCAGGTGTCATCTGTTCCTTTTTGACTGTTATCTGACGAATTAATTACAAAATCAACGTTTATGATAGACATTAGTCGTGTTCAACATGATGAAGAACCTGCTGTAGTATCGAAATGACATGATCGTCGTCATAAGTGTATAAAAGCGTGTTCCCCTCCCGTCTGAACTTGACTAAGCGTAATGCCCGCAGTGTGCTCAGCTGATGGGAGACAGCAGAAGCCGACATTTCCAGCACTTCGGAAATGTGACTCACGGAGCATTCTTCCTGTGATAATAAGTAGAGAATTTTTATTCGGGTAGGATCTCCAAGTGCTTTAAATATTCTGGATGCTTCTTCGACGGTCGTTTCTGCTAAAAATGCATGGTCTTTTTGTTCCATTTCATGATCCCTCTTTCTACATCGGCATTCGTTTAAGAATAAGCCATCCACCTACAAATATTATACCGTTTCTGCGGCAGTTTCTTAAAGAGGGGAAAGAAAGTCCGGATCATTGGAAAATGCGTGCTGGCTGGCAGTAAAGAAATGTTCACTCTCCCAAAGGTGCCTGTGTATTTAAAAGAAAGCATTCGACAAACGGAAATACTGACTGAAGCGCCGGGGGAAAGTAGCAGATCAAATCCGCTGCACTTACATAAGAATTTGGGCAGGTACGGTTTAGCGTTTTTTGTTGGTAACGCGTGGAATAGAAAAAGCGGGAGTTTCGATAGGCAGGAACGGCCTAAGAAACTCCCTTGATATTAAAAGCGGTGAACGCCGGCAGTCGTTTCTCCGCCTGTTACGCAAGCAACAAGAAATCAGCGATCGACCAGGCTGGCGAGGTCTGAGCCGAGCTGACGTGTGCCGGTATCCAGCAGCCACGTTTCTGCGTCGGTGAATTGTGGAGCGGTTGATTTTTCCTGAGCCTGGGCATAGTCCACGATGGCCGGACCAAGGGCCACAGTGAGCAAGGCAGCGACGCCGGTCTTGGCAGTCTCTCTTAGAAAATCACGTCTGTCCATGGGTATCCCTCCTCGTTATTCAGGTATCGCTTCAAAAATTTCTTCAGATACATGCTGCTTTGCCAGTGTCCGCAGCGCTTGGTATACGCCGGTAGTATCGAGTGTAGTCAATGATTCTCCTCCGTCTTTTTCAATAATGATTTGGCCGGGAAGAACGGTCATCTGCTCATAGTCGTCCATGTCCGGCAATGGCAGGTCACGCACAATAAATCCTCGAAACCCAAGAGGGCCGTCGGCAGAGGTTCCGTCAGCTCCCTCTTCCGGGAGCTGTTCAAGCAGTGGAGCAATCAGCTGAGCAATTTCCTCCGCTTCCTCTTCTGTTAAATCCCATGCCGGATTCGGTTGCCCGGAAAGGACGTCCACTTCCACTTCTGCACCAGTTGTATTCCCGTTGTTGTCAACCGAATCATCAGCGCCGCAGCCGGCGCCGATCAGCGCGATGACCCCAAACAAAATGACGTGTTTTATTTTCATTTTTTTCCCTCCCTAATGTGCTAATTAACAGTCTGGCGTGAAGAACCTGGACCGTAAAGATAGCCTCCCCATGTCGTGTATTTGCCACGGTCACAGGAATATGGTGATGTGATGTAGTTTCCTGAGTTATCTTTATTTCTAGCATTGGTTGAGCCCGGTTTATGGCAGTACCGAGCTGTTCCACTGCTGGTGCTCTTTGTTTTCCTCCACCAGTGATAGTCGACTCCCGGCCAGATCGCAAAGGCGACGCGGAGGTTTCCGCCGCTGCAAGTCGTTTTGTATCCGTCCCGCAGCGCGGCATCCTTGATAGCTGCCACTGTCAGACTGGTAAAGATTTTCCCCGTCCCTCTGCCGGGCTGTGCGAACGTGTTGGTCCGCCAGTTAGAGCAGTAATTATAGCAATTGTTGTTGAGGCGGTGGCGGGATTCTTTGTTCCAGAAATCAAAGTTGGTCGAGCTGGTCACGTGGTAAGAACAGGTAGCCAACGCCGTGGCTTCCTCCACCAACGGTTGGGCCACAATTTCTTCAGCGGCTGCTTCGACGACGACTTCCTGCAGTCCCAGCTGTTCCACTGAGGCAAGTAGCCATTGTTCCGAGGAAATATCAACCTTGGTGGTCATCCCCTCGCGAACCCGGAAATATGTAGGCAGCTTCTTTTCTTTCAACGTATGCGCCACAGTGCCGGTGGTGTGCACCACGAAGCCACGATAACCGAGCTTGCCGTCGGAAACAGAAACAGGGGCCATCGGAACGCCGCCGTTGATCACTCTTTCCAAAAATTCCCTTTGTTCCGCCGGCGATAAAGTCCAACGGGGATTCGGGCGTCCGGAGAAAATATCCAACTCAATTTCAATCATTCGTTAAACTCCTCTCTTCCATTTGATTTGATAAAGTCATAGAGCGTGTTCAAACAGGAGGACGTCACAGTGCCAAGAAGATCAAAAGTACAGCGGCTTACTATCAACAACGATGAAGTGTCAGACTGAAATCAGAATGAATGTTTCGACTTGTAAGGCTTGTTATTGTGCGGGCAATTCTAAGGAGAGAGGTGGTGTGCTTGTTTCCACGTGTAAAAAGCCAGGGTGTTCTCGACAGACGGTGTTCAAAAAAGCAAGAAGCGATGCCGGCGAATATCGCGGTTGCCGTATTTTACCCGCTGTCCTGCATGTCGATGGACGATTTTCGGTGTATGCTACTGCCAACTTTTGAGGAGAGAAGCTCAAAAGAAACTTTTGAGACATCCATATGTAACTTTTTTTTTGAACATACGTCTAAACTATAAAATAATCTAATATTCTTGCAATGTCAATCATTTTTTAGTAAAAAAGTAAAACAAATCCAGTGTCAAGGTTGTAAAAATTGATACAATTAAGTCGTTGAATAAGTAGTGCAGGACAGTGTCGAATATAAAAATGGCAGTAAGGAGTTTTGGAAAAATGAGTAAACCCGAATGGCATATCAGCTTAGCGATTGGTCCGAATTGTGATATGGAATCCTTCGCTTTGCGATCGGCACTGGAATACTTTGGTGTACGAGTATGCGTGCACTGGATCGGCAGACCGAGCGATTTCGTCGATGTGTTATCGGGAGCTGACCGGGAGGCGCAGGTGGATTATTTGATTTTAAATTTTCATGGAGAGGAAGGAAAATTTTGCATGCCTGAGCTGAGCGAGGACATCTATGAGAAGGCTGAACCAAGAGGTGAATTTTTTTCCGCTCAGGAGATCATCCAGTATGCAAACTTAGCGAACGTCAAGGTGATTGCAATGGGCTGCACCCTCGGGGAAAAACAGTTGGCACAAGCGTTTATCCAACGTGGCAGCCCTTCTTATCTCGGTCCTGCTGATTATATTGACGGGAATGCCAATTTCATGTTTGTCATGAGATTTATTTATGAGCTGATTGCGAATAAGAAGACGGAGAAGGAAGCATTTGCGTCTGCAGCTTCGATGGATCAGGAGACCTCCCTGTACAAACTTTATTCATCCAAGGACGAGACAGTTGATGGCGAGGAATAGTTCACTAAAGCACCATTTCCACATAAAGGGAAAAAGAGTAATTTACTAATGAAAGCGTTAGAACTACTTGATATTTAGAGAGTAGCAGAAAGCTTTTTCTAATAAAACAATGCAAAATAGCCGGATGCCAAACTTATCGGTATATAATAAATTCAATGGATAAAAATATCAGAAAAGAGAAATTTCCGTTGCAATGGTCTTATCTTACCGGTTCGCTTGCATTAATCTTTTCGCTGTTATACGCATTTTTTCTTTTTCGTTTAAAAAGCAAATTCGAAAAGATAAAGGTTGGAGACGTTGTGGAAAAGGAAATGGGAGAAAAATGGGGGGGAGTTGAAAAGAATGCATGTGCTTATTGTGCTTAGCGCCATTTTTTCTGTGATTACGATCTTTTTAAGCTGAATTCCCCATCCAAGTATACGGCGATGGAGGAGAGGGTGTTTTTTCCCTTTTGAGACACCCCCGAAACGAACTTACCTTGGCGTTTTTTCATTTCTTTCCCATCCGCCCCAGCGAAGCCGTCAAACGGTAACGAAAAAGAGGATAATCGTGCCCGAAAAGTGTTGCGAATCCGCTGTACGGTAACGAATAGAGAGTGATCGTGCCCGAAAGGAGTTGCGAAAGCGAGTCACGGTATCGAAAAGAAGTTAATTAGCTGGGCTCATGATTTTGCTTCTGCAAAAATATCGATGCCTAAGCTTTCAAGAATCTGGATCGCCGTTGAAATCGGCAGCCGTTCTAAGCGAAATTCATCGTGAATCACCTCTTCAATCTCTTTGGCACTAGTCAACTTTTCTGTTTTGCTGTCCCCGCTGGCATAACGAATGCCATATTTGTTATTCACAAGCGATACGCTTCTCTCTTGATCAAGCTGGTACAGTTGGCATCTTAATATCGTCATGAAGGTTGTGCCCGGCTGATTTGCGCGATCAATTGCCTGGCTGAAATCGCTGAAGCGGCGCTGTTGATAAATGCTAAAACTCCAGGTTTTTCCGCTTTTTTTTCCATTCGTGTAGCGTTCGTACTGATATTTGCCGCTTGCTGCAGCCACCGTTTTTAAATAAACATGATCTTCAGAAAAAGAGGAAACATTGTCAGGGTCAGTCTGAAAGCGGACTGGTTGAAATATCGGGGCAGCGGCGCCGCAGTCAACATATACTTTTTCTTCCGGCCACTCAGGTAAAGTGACGAGTATCGCCATATGCTCAGTCCCGAGCATGGCAAGCTGGCTCTCAAATCCGAGTTGATCCAGTAATTGACATAAATGAAGATTTAACGTATAGCACGTTCCGCCGAAATGATGCAGCTGATAGTTTGCGAGAAACGTTTCCAGCGGCGGAATAAGGAACTGGTTTGCTTGCTGGTCGCGATAATAGACAAGCTTGCTGATGTTTTCAAAAGGAAAGGTCGTTAAATGGGCACGACATATTTTTTCAAGATAGCTATAAGAAGGTTTTTCCACGGTGAGTCCAAGTATTTTCAAATAATCTGTTACATACCCATGTTTTTGTTGCTGGCTCATGTAAGATCAACTCCTCGGGATATCTATGATCGCAGACAGTGTTTTATACTTAATATACCTTTAAATATAAAAACAGGCAATCCATTTAGACTATAGAAGGAAATTGCAAAAATGCGCTGGAGGAAACGGAAAAATATGGTATAATGCAGGGAGTTTGAAAATGTCGAACACTGCGCACTCGAAGCAGCTGTGTCCGATTTTTGATAGAATGGATGTATTGGATTGAAAAGGCAAGAAGAATTTTTTTACAAACGCTTGATGAATGTGTTCAAAAAGGAGAAGAGACCAGCGGTAAGAAGGTAGAGGCGCGGAAGAACCGAGATGCGGAGCGTACACCGAACGTACGAGAGTAGCGGGGAGAGAACGTAACGATGTGATTCGCAAGCGCTGTTTCCGTGCGCATTTTGAACATCCACTTGAAAAAACATTGAAAGGAAGAAAAAGATGTCGATGATAACAGTTTTAGATAAGGGCTACGTCCGCCTGGTTAATCACATGGGCTCGGACTTAACCGTCGTTAACGCAGCAAGGGTTTCCTACGCTAAAGAATCAAAGGAATTGAACGAAAGAGATATGAAATTGATTACATTTTTGGCAAGGGAAGGGCATACTTCACCGTTTCGCCATGTGATCTTACAATTTGAAGTGTATGCGCCGCTTATGGTGGCGAGGCAGTGGTGGAAGTATGTCGTCGGTTCCGCGCATCAGGAGGGTACCGGAGACACGCTGGAGGCCTGGAATGAATCAAGCCGCAGGTATATTACTGAAGATCCTGCATTTTACATCCCTTCTGCACAGGAATGGCGCGGTAAGCCGGAAAATTCCAAGCAAGGGAGCGGAGACGTTGTCGCATGGGCGCTTGGTGATAAATACACGCAGGAGTTAATGGAATATGTTGAGGAAGGTGTACGGAAATACGAAGCGGCGTTGCAGGACGGCGTTTGCGCGGAGCAGGCCCGGTTGTTTTTGCCTGCATACGGCATGTATGTGCGCTGGTACTGGACAGCTTCTCTGCAAGCTGTATGTCATTTCCTGAATCAAAGACTGGAGCATGATGCTCAAAAAGAAATTCAGGAATATGCCAAAGCGATCCTTCAACTTAGCCAGCCGCTATTTCCGAATGCCGTCGGCGAATTGCTGAAGTAAAAGCGCAGGCGTATAAGCGCGTGAATCGGATTGGAAGAGCGGGGCAAGAGCTGTGAAGTGTCCCGAAAGAGTTGGAATCGGTCTGGAAGAAAAGAGATGCAAAGTCGAAGTGTCCTGAAAAAGCAGGAATCGGGCCGGAAGAAAATGGTCGCAGCCGCGAAATAATCCAGTTCGGTCATGATTCCGTCGTTATCGAATTCCGTCAAAACTGGGATTTATCCTTGAATGTTTTAAAGGTTATAAACCCCTCCTCAACGGGTAGCGTAGGTGGGAACTTTTAATCAAGTGGAGTCGAGACTCCATCAGATTTCTCGATGTTTCAGCTTGCTGAAACGAGTTCGCTCCGCTTTTCCGTCGAAGAAAAGGTTCGTGTTCAAATAACACGATTTCCCCCTTTGCTCTACAACTTTGCAGGTACAGATTGAAACTAATCGCCTGATAATTTCGTCTAATTAATAGAGGATAGTTGAGGGGAGAGAGTGCGGATGCGGAACAAGCGGCTTTACATTACCGGAATCATTGTGATTGCTTTTTTTCTCGTTGCATGCATCCATAATGAAGATCCGAATAAATACATAAGTGAAATTTACTGTATTGTGCTCGATACGTTGATGGAGGAGTCGCAGCAGTTAAATAAGGAAATGGCGTTCATCGCTGTCGATATGACGCAGGTGGAGGAGCTGAATGAGCAAGAGAACGGGGAAATTACCACCTATTTAGAAGATAAATACGGCGTGGAAGTGATGCTTGCTACATATGAAGAATTAACGGACCAAGGTTTATATGATCCGGAAACATCTGCTTTGGATGGTGTCCTACTGAAAATAAACAAGATTCATAGCAAAACAAATCATGCAGTAATTGAAGCGGAAAAATACCGGGCCGGAGATGGGGCTATCGGTATGGAATACACCATTCATTACAAGAGCAGAACGTGGCAGGTAAAAGAAGCTTCGATGATCTGGATCAGTTAAAGCGGATGAAGTAACCAAGGCGTTTTTTCGTAAGGAAGGAGCGCTCTTATTTTGAAAAAAAGATGCTTCCGTAATGCAATTCAGTATTTTTCTTGTCGTTGTGGTACACTTGATCAATCGTGATAATGACAGGAGTTTACAATGAATCAAATACAGCTGAAAAATATTTATTATTCAATTGACAAAAAAACGATTTTAGAAAATATTTCACTAACGGTAAGCACCAATGAATGCCTTGCGGTAACCGGCAAAAACGGTTCCGGAAAAAGCACGTTGCTGCGGCTGCTTGCAGGTTTCCTTCCGCCGGCAAAAGGGGAAATTCACCGCAACGCGCAAACGATCGGCTATGTCCCTGAGCGTCCGCCGGAAGTATTGCGATTTACCCCGGAAGAATATTTAAAGCATATGGGACAGATTGCTGGGATCGACAGCGCCCGGCTGCATGCGCACATAAAACAGCTTTTTTCACAAATGGGATTGGACAAATATCAGGCAGTACCGCTGAAAAATTTGTCAAAGGGAAATAAGCAAAAAGTGAACATCATCCAGGCTCTGCTAAATGATCCTGAGATATTGCTGATGGATGAACCGCTTTCCGGACTTGATGCCGATTCACAAAAAGATTTGGAAGAACTGCTAAAGGCATTGAAAAACACAGGCATAACGATAATTTTTACAGCACACGAGCCTGGTTTGCCGGAACAACTTGCTGACCGGATTATTCATGTCCATCAGCGGAAAATCCGTGAGTCGGGGAAAAGCGCTGACCAGACAAACTATCGCGTGATCGAATTTTTCGTACCCGCAACTGCATCTGTATCCGTAATCGACGCATTCTTGCAGAACTCAACGAATATTAGCGAATATATTTGTCATGCTACATCGCTGTATGAGGTTCGTGTTATTTCATCAAGCTGCGATGAAATGATCGGACAAATCCTCGAACTGGGCGGATCGCTGCAATATGTGTCAAGGCCGCAGGCTTCTACAGCTGTCCTGAAACGATACGAAAAAACGGGATGCCGTTTTTCAGCAAAATAACCGGTGGCCTGTTCGACTTGCGGTAAAATGAGGCGGTGCTGACGCTGCTATTGGGTGTTTAAAACACGATCTTCTTGAACAAACACTATTATTAATAACAGGTGATGTTGTGAGCGCAATTGTGAAGTACTTGCTGCAGGATTATATCCGATCTTATTTGTTCGTCCCTCCCGTTGTCGTTTTCATCGGCTGGACGATTGTTTCTTATACATATGTACCGAACCCGGTTATTAGCAGTTACGCGGTTTCCGTTACGGTGCTTTATTTGATAACGGCATGGCTTACCATCACATTAATGGATGCAGAAGGAACGATTCAGCTGCAAATAACGTCTTTACATGCAAAAAGCTTTTTAAAAGTATTGTGTGCAAAAGTGCTGGCGATTCTCGTTTTTTCAGGATTTCTTTCGCTATTTGCCCTGTTGTATCCCGTGGTTATTGGGGCGTTTCATCGCCAGGTGACGTGGACGGAAGGGATCATTATTTTTGTTTCGCATGTTCTCATGTCGTTGCTGGCCGTTGCCGTGACTGGATACTTCAGCCGGATTTACCGGCCGCGCACGCTGCTGTCGTGGCTGCTCCTCACTTTAATATTGGTTGCTTCCCTTGTAAGAGGCGGGTTGGAGAATGCCTTGCCCGCTGCTGCTTCGCTGGTCGTCCGGGTTCTTCCGCCATCGTTTCCACTTCTGAATACATTAGGGGAAGAAACGGTTACCTTCCATACAGTGCTGGTATTTGTTTGGCTGTATGCTTTGTTGTATTCCTTGCTGTTGTTTATCCTGTTTTATAAGCTCATAGAGAACCGGAAGTTTATCCGGTGAAACGGGGAGCCGGCAGCAGCATCTTGAAATCACGATTCTTTAGGTTGCTGTTTAAAAAGGAGGATATGGCAAAATGAATGAGGCGCGGCAGTCATAGTCATGAGTAGCGAAGCACACAACACTTGCGGGAGCAGCGTAGGACGAGGCAATGATGGGATTCACTTGCACATGGCACTGTTCCACGAACTTTTTGAACATCCTTGTTGTACATGCAGCAGCTTTTTGAAAACACACATTATATGAGATAAAGAAGGGAAGCAAGTGGATTTTTTAAACGGCACAGTTTTGTTTATTTCTGTATTTATATTGATTATTCACTGCATCGAAACCTTGTCGTATGCAGTTCGCATTTCAGGGGCGAGAGTCCGTTTGATTGCTTCGGCGCTGTCGCTTTTTAATTTGATGGTTATTGTGTCCAGGACGGCAAATATGATGCAGCAGCCTTTTACCGGGAGTTTAATCGACAATGCGCCGAGTGAGAATACCTTGGCGTTTGTGGAACATCAATACCGGGTGCTTATCGGCGCTTCCTCCATCGGGACGCTGGTGGGGATTTTGCTGCTTCCTACTTTTGTTGCGCTGTTTTCGAGAGCGATTATTCATTTATCCGAGACAAACGGCTCTGTTCCGCTCCTTGTGAAGAAAGGCTTGTCTTTCGAATATTTGAAGCGGGGCTTGAAGCATCTGCATTTACCAAGATGGTCTTATGTAAAAGATATTACCTTCAAGGATATTCCTGTAAAACTTTTTTTGATTAACATGATAATTACCGCTGTTTATACCATCGGTGTTTTGTCTGCTTTGTATGCTGCATTGCTGGCTCCGGATAGAGCGTCCACGGCTATTATGGCCTCCGGGCTGATAAACGGTATTGCCACCATTTTGCTCGTTGTATTCGTTGACCCGAAAATCTCGGTGCTGGCCGACGAAGTAGTTAACAGACGGGGCAGTTATTTATCACTGAAGGCGATCTCGATTATGATGGTTTCGTCAAGATTGTTGGGGACGCTGCTTGCTCAGGTGTTGTTCCTCCCTGGCGCACAATATATTGCCTGGCTTACGAAGTTCATTGTCTGGTTTTCTTCCGGTTCGGCAAGTTGAACCCTGGGATTTTCTAAAAGGTGTGTTTTATTTGCTTAGGAAAAGGAACTGGTTACAAAAAGAAAAAATATGGTTTTTTGTTCGGTCCATAGCCGCTCGAAATGCTGGAAGCAGCTTTGGCAAGCGGACTTTTTAAAAATGAAACTCAGGCGTAGAGGTGTCTGATTTTTAGGAAAGGAGAAAAAAAGATGATTATTTGTGAAACAGAAAGATTAATATTAAGAGAATATGAAAAGGAAGATATTGCAGCGTTGCATACGATTTTTTCCGATGAAGAAACGATGTCGTATTATCCTGCGCCGTTTTCCTATGAAAAAACGCAGCAATGGGTAGAGAGCAATCAGAAAAGATATGTGCGGGACGGCTTCGGGCTGTGGGCTGTATGTTTGAAGGAAAGCGGCGACCTGATCGGCGATTGCGGCCTTGTCAAGCAGACGGTTGAGGGGGAAACAGAAGTTGAAATCGGCTATCACATTCATAAGAACTACTGGTCAAAAGGCTACGCTTCTGAAGCAGCCAGGGCATGTAAGAAATACGGATTCAGGGAGTTAGGGTTGAAAAAATTAATCAGCATCATTGATCCAAGAAATATTCCATCGATGCGGGTAGCGGAAAAAATCGGATTTATGAAGGAAAAAGAAGCATTTGTTTTCAACAAGCAGCATCTCATCTTTTCCGAAGCAAGGGAATCGGTTTATCAGTTATGAGGCAAAATCGTGGTGTAAGTACGGTGAATGTCCTCAAGGAGTGTTTATGAGGACAAACTGGGGTTGGAAGCGTAGTCGAATGCCCTCAAGGAGTGTTTATGAGGACAAACTGGGGTTGGAAGCGTAGTCGAATGTCCTCAAGGAGTGTTTATGAGGACAAAACGGGGTTGGAAGGGTAGTCGAATGTCCTTAAGGAGTGTTTATGAGGACAAACTGGGGTTGGAAGGGTAGTCGAATGTCCTCAAGAAGGGTTTATGAGGACAAATCGAGAGTGGGAGCGGCAGAGAATGTCCTCAAGAAGCGTTTATAAGGACAAACTGGAGTTCGAAGCGGCACGAAATGTCCTCAAGAAGCATTGATAAGGACAAAAACAGCTCCGAAGCGATTCAAATTGTCCTCAAGGCATATTTGTGTGTGCAGTCGCTATGCCAAATCGGGTTTGGCGAATCCCCGCCCCCGTCTCCGAACCAAGGCTGATAAGAACAATAGATTACTGCCCTTCCCCCTCCGGTCTCCCCAACATTGAATGACTTCGAAATTGCTTTGGGGTAACGCCGGCAATCCGTTTAAACACTTTTGTAAAGTAGCTTTGATCAGTAAAATCCAGGAGTGTGCATATTTCCGATAATGAATGATTTGTAAGCAAAAGCAGCTTTTTTGCTTCCTCGATTTTTTCCTGCTGGATATATTTGCTTAAAGACATCCCCACCTCTTTTTTAAACAATGCCGATAAATAGGAAGGATTCATCTCAACGGCTTCCGCCAGTGACGTGAGCCTAATGTCCTCGTATAGATGCTTGAAAATATAGCTTAAACAAGTATTAATTGCCCGGGAGTATTTTTTTTGCTTGCTCGTCTTTACCCGGTCGGCAAATTCGGCCAGTGATTCAATCATAAAGCTGTTTACTTTTTTCACATCTTGCATTTCTTCCACTGTTTGAATAAACAAATCGCTTAGTGTGTAAGCCAACTCTGTATCGAGTCCCCCGTCCATCGCTTTTCTTGTGGCGATCGTTATCGCGCTGATTGCTAAATTTTTTTTATCTCGAAGATAACTTGTTTTCGACAAAATTCCAAATTCCCCTTGAGAGGGCGGTGTGCTAAACTTTTCGATTACCTGCTCTTTCCGCCCCTCCTTTATACATTGAAAAATTTCTTCCTCATATAACCGGTCATGATGAAAAGACTGGTTTTGTCTCCGGACGGACAGATTGATTTCCGCCTTGTCCACTTCCAGCTTCGTTGTATCCAAGACAATTGTTTGCTGGAGTATTTCCACAATATCCAACGTTTTTTTATAAAGAAGATAGTAGATAAGCTTCCCATGGTTGAGAAATTCCATCTTGCTGACAACGGGCACGGATTGATAATAGCGATTAATCTTCTGTTTTTCGCGGGAGATGGAAAAATCCTTTACTATACTTGTCATTTGTTTTTCTGAAATTTCCGTAAACAGAACCGGTCCAATAAGAAGCATGCCACTCCTAGCATCATCCGGCTGCACCCTGAAAGCTAGATAATTTTCCAAGTGACTGGTGGATTTTAACATTGGTATGTCCGAGAAAGCGTTGTCGTGAAAAACAGTATCGGTGAGTTCCTTCAGGCTGTTATTGTCATAAAATGGATTGATTAAATAGAAGGGTTTATAGGTAAACAATATATCGTCATGGTCATTCAGGAACGCTGCCGGAACTTTCAGTGTTTCGTTAATTAACCGGCTGATGTACTTCAAGTTTTGTATGGTCAGTGTCATCTTCGCACCCTCCTGTACATTTTAAAACATAAATCTACACACTATTAGTATTTGTTCCAAAAGGACGGTTTTCATTTTTGGTCTGTTTTCGTAAACATTGTTGCTTTAGGACTTCCTTTACGCCTAGCTTGAAGGGCAAAGCTTGCTTTACTTACAGACCAAAAGTAAAGAGCAACCAGCTTTTTGAACATGCGCTATTAGAAAAGAAAAAACAAAAAAAATACTATTTTACTTTAAATAATACCATAAATTTCAGCTGAAAACCCATACAATTTTTATGAAAGTGTTTCCAATGATAAAAAATTGCTGATGAGGAGGATTGGCATGGCAAGAAATATAAAAAATCTCGTTTCACAAATGACTTTGCAAGAAAAAGCAGGCTTGTGCTCCGGGTTGGATTTTTGGCACCTGAAAGGAGTAGAAAGGCTCGGTATTCCGTCAATCATGGTTACGGATGGTCCGCACGGTCTCAGAAAACAGCGGACGGGCGCAGACCACTTGGGGTTGTTTGACAGTGTTCCCGCCACTTGCTTTCCATCCGCTGCCGGTTTGGCAAGCACCTGGAACAAGGAGTTGCTGGAGCAGGTGGGAGAGGCGCTTGGAGAAGAGTGCCAGGCGGAGGATGTTGCCGTTCTCCTCGGACCGGGTGCAAATATTAAACGCTCACCGTTATGCGGCAGAAATTTCGAGTATTTTTCAGAAGATCCGTATCTTTCAGCGGAGATGGCGGCGAGCCACATAAAAGGTGTACAACGTCAGGGGGTTGGCACATCGCTGAAGCATTTCGCCGTAAACAACCAGGAGCATCGCCGAATGTCAACGAATGCGGTTGTTGATGAAAGAACATTGCGCGAAATTTATCTAGCGAGCTTTGAAAACGCTGTTAAGAAAGCGCAGCCATGGACGGTGATGTGCGCGTATAACAAAGTCAATGGGGAATTTGCTTCTGAAAATACAACATTATTGACAGACGTTTTGCGAGATGAATGGGGGTTTGAAGGATTTGTTGTATCGGACTGGGGCGCGGTAAACGAGCGGGTTGCCGGACTGAAAGCAGGCCTCGAACTGGAAATGCCTTCAAGCGCCGGCATCGGTGAGAACAAAATTATCGAAGCCGTGCAAAATGGCGAGCTTTCCGAGGAAACGTTAAATACTGCTGTTGAAAGATTGTTAACCATCATTTTTATGGCTGTGGATAACAAGAAAGAAAACGCTGATTACGATAAAGAAGCCCATCACCAACTGGCAAGAAAGGTTGCCGGCGAGAGCATGGTGCTGTTAAAAAACGAAGGTGATGTTTTACCGTTAGCAAAAAAAGGAACGATCGCTGTCATCGGCGCGTTTGCCAAGCAGCCGCGATTTCAGGGCGGCGGCAGCTCGCATATCCAACCGACAAAGCTGGACGACACGGTTGTGGAAATAGAAAAGTCGGCGGGAAAACAAGCGAAGGTTTTATATGCGCAAGGATATCGGCTGGAAACGGATGCCATTGATGAAACGTTGCTGGAGGAAGCAAAGCGGGCAGCGGTTGAAGCGGATACAACAGTTGTTTTTGCCGGTTTACCTGACCGCTATGAGTCGGAAGGCTATGACCGCAATCATTTGCAAATTCCGGAAAATCAACGGATGATGATAGAAAAAATTGCCGAAGTGCAGCCAAATGTTGTCGTTGTTCTCAGCAATGGCGCACCGGTAGAAATGCCGTGGCTGTCCAAAGTGAAAGGTGTGCTTGAAGGATATTTAGGCGGTCAAGCAGGTGGTGGGGCGGTTGCCGATTTGTTATTCGGCGATGTGAATCCAAGCGGAAAACTGGCGGAAACATTCCCGGTCAAACTAAGCGATAATCCATCGTATTTATTTTTCCCTGGAGAAGGGGATAAAGTGGAATATAAGGAAGGGATTTTTGTCGGCTACCGATACTACGATACAAAAGAGGTGGAACCGCTGTTCCCGTTCGGCTACGGGTTAAGTTACACCAGCTTTGATTACAGTAATCTGCAGGTGGATAAACATAGTATCAAGGATACGGATGAGGTGACAGTCCGCGTGACTGTTAAAAACACCGGCGCTAGAGCAGGAAAAGAAGTTGTTCAATTGTATGTGCGGGATGTGGAAAGCAGCGTTGTCAGACCGGTCAAAGAGTTAAAAGGCTTTGAAAAAGTGACCTTGCAGCCAGGAGAGGAAAAAACGGTTGCTTTCACGTTGGATAAACGTGCATTTGCTTACTACAATGTGGAAATGCAGGATTGGCATGCGGAAACAGGCGAGTTTGAACTTCTTGTAGGAAAATCTTCAAGGGAGATTATTTTAAGGGGAAAAATTACTGTTGAATCGACGGCAGCTGTTTGTAAAAAAGTTCATCGTAATACAACTGTGGGAGATGTTATGTCGAATCCGGCCTTAGCGGAACAAGGGGCGCATTTAATCAAACAATTGACAAAGGGAAGTCCGATTTTTGACACCGGGGACGATCACGAAAAAGGTTCCGAGATGATGGAAGCAATGCTGAGATATATGCCGCTGCGAGCTCTGGTAAACTTTAGCGGCGGAGCGGTAACGGAAGAAAAGCTGACAGAAGTGATCAATAAACTAAACGGCACGGAGTAGTAGGACCTAGAACCGTGAAGTTTGCTCATATAAGTTAACCAGGCGGGGGAAGGTGTTGTCAAATGATGTTGGGACTTCTTCCCCCTCGGATTCATGGCAAGCTTGGAGTCAGCAGGACTGGTCTTGTATATAAGAATTTGCGATTTATGGATAAAAAATAAACCGGAAGCTTGCCAGGCAGAACGCAGCTAATAGTTATTAGTAAGCTGTTTTACAGTAAATGTAAGCGATTGCTGGCGTATAGGCAACAGGATGAATTAAAATGAGGTGTGGATAATGAGTATTCAAGGGAATATTGAGGGAATGGGAGAACAAAGTCAGACAGAAAGCAATCAACAGCTTAAAATGAGAGAAAAATTTACATATGGATTTGGGAACTTAGGAGCCAATCTTTTAATTACAACAGCAAATACTTTTATTATTTATTTCTATACCGAGGTGGTCGGCATCGCTGTTGCCACCGTCGGAACGCTGCTGCTCGTTGCCAGAATTTTCGATGGGATTACCGATGTAGGAATGGGAATCATTGTGGACAAAACGAAATCTAAGCATGGCAAAAGTCGTCCGTGGTTACTGTGGATGGCGGTGCCGTATGGACTGGCCATCATCATGCTTTTCAGTTCTCCGGAATTTGGAGATACCGGTAAGGTCATCTATGCCTTTATCACCTATGTGTTTGCCTTGAGCATTGTTTATACTGCAACGACCGTACCGTATAATGCAATGATTGGCACCCTTTCGCAACATCAAAAGGACAGGGGGCATCTTTCCATCTTCAGAACGGCGTTCGGATTTACAGGAGCCTTGGCGGTAAGCATGATGACATTGCCGATTGTTTCCTTCTTCGGGGATGGAAAAAAAGGCTGGATGATAACGGCGGTAATCTATGGTGTTGTTGCTAGTTTATTGTTCATCCTCGTGTTTAAGAGCACGAAAGAAAGAGTGATGCCGGTAGCTTCAGCTATCGCAGGGCAGAAACAGAAAATGCCCCTCACTCAGAGCTTGAAAACATTAGTAAAAAATAAATACTGGCTCATTGTAATCGTTGTGATGCTAGTTACTTTCATTAACTCGGGATTAAGCGGAGTAAACGTATACTATGCCCAATATATTCTCGGTAATCCGAATTTAGTCGGAGCAATGGGATTCGCTCAATTCCTGCCGATTATTGGAATGATGCTGTTCATGGGACCGATAATGAAAAGATTCAGTAATCGCGATGTGTGTATTGGGGGAATGATCATTTCCATCCTGTCGTCATTCGTGATTATGATCGATCCTGCAAACATGACCATCGTCATGATCGGATTGGCTCTGCGGGGCATAGGCGGAGCGCCGCTTCTTGTCGCCGGCTACGCGATGCTGGCCGACACGGTAGAATACGGCGAGTGGAAAACAGGTATCCGCAATGAAGGCATGACGTTTAGTGCGGCCACTTTCGGTGAAAAGGTCGGTACAGGTATTGGCGGAATGCTGTTAGGAACACTCATGGGCCTGGGCGGCTATGTCGGCGGACAAGCTGTGCAGTCTGCAACAGCACTCTCCTCGATCAAAGCTGTTTTCATTTATGTTCCGATTGTAGCAGGTGTGATTGCCGTCATTTTACTTACCTTTTACAAGCTCGATAAAATCTATCCGCAAATTATTGCAGAGCTGCAACAACAAAAAAGCAACTGACAAGGTGTGTTAAAGAGAGCGTCAAGCTTTTTCAAAAACGGCTTTATAAGCAGCGAGGTGTACGAAACCGCCTTTAAAGTTCGTGTTCAAAAAGGAAGGCATCACAGCGGCAAGAAGATCGAGGCGCGGCAGCTTGTACACGGAAGCGTACGTGAGTCGGTGAGCAGCGAAGGAGCCACGCCGGCATTGAGATTCGCAGGCGCTGTTTCCCGGACTTTTTGAACATTCTCTTATCCTTAATTTAAGAAGATGCTGATGTTTGGGAGGAAAACATGCAGATTACAAATTTACGAACAAACGGAATCAAAAATCCATTAGGTTTTCAATTGGATCGAATAAGCTTGTCCTGGGTGACGGAAAGCAGTGAAGCACCATCGAAGTTTCAAGCAGCAGCTCAAGTAGAAATCGCAACAGATGAAAGCTTTAGCGAAATCATTTTTGACAGTGGAAAAAGGGAGGAGATTGACAGTTTAGCGTATTCCCCTGATCTGCTGCTTTCACCGCGCACGCGTTATTATTGGCGTGCCACGGTTTGGGGAGATCAAGGGGACACGGCAACAAGCGAAGTTAGCTGGTTTGAAACCGCAAAAATGGATGAAGGCTGGCAAGGACAGTGGATCACACCGCTGTTAGATAACGAAACGCATCCACTGATTAGAAGAAGATTTCATCTCGCTGATGAAGTTCAGTCAGCCCGTGTGTATGTTTCAGGTGTTGGCCTTTATGAACTGGAAGTGAACGGCTGCCGGGTTGGCGAGGAATATTTCACTCCCGGCTTTAATGCATATGATTTTTGGTTGCAATACCAGACGTATGATGTAACCAATTTACTTAGAAGTGGTGATAACGCAATCGGCATCCACTTAGGAAACGGGATGTACAAAGGGCGTTTCGGCTTCGATGGCGGATATCATGAAATTTACGGAAGTAAATTTGCGGTAATCGCGGAAATGGTTGTCGTTTTAAGGGACGGTTCCACAATGGTCATCGGGACTGACGACAACTGGAAATGCGCTGCTTCACCGGTTCAATTCAGCGGGATATACGACGGTGAAATTTTTGACGCGACAAAGGAGTTAAGCGGCTGGTCAACGGCAGAGTTCAATGATCACCACTGGACGGGAGTAGCAGCGACGGATCTTCCTTCAGAAACATTTCAGGCGCGATTAAGTCTCCCTGTGCTGATTAAAGAAGAAAGAAAGCCAATTGAAGTGATTAAGACTCCAAAAGGGGAAACGGTACTTGATTTTGGGCAAAACATGACGGGATGGGTCCGCTTTAAAATCCAGGCACCAAAAGGGCGAAAAGTGACGCTTCAGTATGGAGAAATCCTTCAGGAAGGCTGTTTTTACAGAGAGAATTTGCGAACAGCGAAAGCGGAATATACGTACATTTCAGATGGAGATGAAAGAATAGTTCAGCCCCATTTCAGCTTCTACGGCTTCCGCTATGTGAACTTGATCGGGTTTGCGGATGAGGTGAAAGCAGGTGATTTCACGGGATGTGTCATCTACAGTGATATCGATGAAACGGGAAGGATTGAAACATCGAATCCGTTAGTCAATCAATTGTTTGAAAATGCTATGTGGGGGCAAAAAGGGAATTTTCTCGATGTCCCCACGGATTGCCCGCAGCGTGATGAACGGATGGGCTGGACAGGTGATGCGCAAATTTTTGCTTCAACAGCCGGCTTCAATATGTACTCATCGGCTTTTTTCAGCAAATATATGCATGATTTACGTGAAGAACAACGGAGGATCGGCGGGTCTGTGCCATTTATCGTGCCTTCGATCAAGCCGGAAGGGGAGAATGGTTTTGTGACTTTTAACGGTTCGGCGGCCTGGGGGGACGCAGCCACAATCATTCCATGGACATTATATCTGCATTACGGCGATAAAGAGCTGCTGCGTCAACAATTCCACACGATGAAAGACTGGGTAGATTATATAAAACGGGCGGATGATGAGTCCGGCGCGGGGAGGCTCTGGCAAGTCGGGTTCCACCTCGGCGACTGGCTTGCCCTTGACGGCGACGATCCTTCCGGCTTTATGGGGGGAACAGATCCTTACTATATTGCCTCGGCGTACTACTGCTACTCTTCGCGGCTTGTTGCAAAAGCCGCCGCTGCTTTAGGTGATACCGCAACGGCGGAAGAATACGGTCGGCTTGCCGATGAAATCAAAGCAGCGATTTCAAACGAGTATTTTACAGTGAACGGAAAGTGTGCCATCGATACGCAAACGGCGCTGATTGTTGCCTTATACATGGATTTAGTTCCGGACAGCTATCGCCCGCGTATTATCGAAGATTTACGGAAGCGGCTGGCAAGGGATGAAATGCATATCAAAACCGGCTTTGTCGGAACGCCTTACTTCTGCCATGCGCTCTCCGACAACGGTGCTTCTGAAGATGCCTATACGCTGCTGCTAAATGACGATTATCCAAGCTGGCTTTATGCCGTTAAGTTAGGTGCGACGACCATTTGGGAACGGTGGAATTCGGTGCTTCCTGACGGGGAAATCAGCGGAACAGGTATGAATTCATTGAATCACTATGCTTATGGATCGATAGTGGAGTGGATGTATCGTCACATGTGCGGAATCAATCCGGCAGAGGACGGAGCCGGCTATAAACGAATTCACTTTGCGCCTAAACCGGACGCAAGATTGAAGTATGCGAAAGCGTCGCTTTATTCGGCTTCCGGCTATATTGAAAGCAGTTGGAAATGGAAAGCTGACGGTTCATTATCGTTTACCTTCACCGTCCCGTTCAATACGACGGCGGAAGTTACCTTGCCTGATGGTAATCTACAGGATGTGACAGTCAATGGCGAGAAGCTTTCGGATTGCGGAATGGCGGCGGAACAGGCAGGTACAAATACAAAGTGCGAGCTTTCTCCGGGAACCTATCTTTTTGAATACATGCCTGCGCGGTCTTATTTCAAAAAAATCGCTGGCTCCAGTACGGTAAGGGAGATACTCAGTAATAATCAAGCTCGCGCGATGTTTAAACAACTGCTTCCGGAAGTGGACGGAAACAGCATGCTGCTGAACCGCGTGATGAATCTTAAAGTGGAAGAGCTTCCATCCGACCGTTTGGCAGCCAACTTTGTTTCCCCGGAAAAAATTGATCAGCTGCTAGAAAAGCTGATGCAGTAAGATTGTGTGTAAGCATTGTTTGAAGCCTTTCAGTGTGTGTTCAAAACCCCCATGGCTTTTTAGCCACCACAAGGAATGAAAATAAGGAAATCCTGTATTTTCGTATAAAAAGAACGTTTTTTTTATCTTTTTGAGCAAACGCTGTGCAATGATTGGAGCCGATGCAGTCTTTTCATGCCGGCTGTGAGCGGTTTTCTCGGAGTCAGGATGACGACATTCCGCTGTTACTCACAGGACGTGAGCGGTACTTAAGTTGCAAAGCCGCCGAACGTTGAAGAAAAGCGGTTAATCGTAAACGAAATGAGTTGAGAAGCGTCCGACCGTTGAAGAAAAGGAGTTAATCGTTAACGAACCGGTACTTAGGCGGAATTGGAAGAATTACCCTCAGGACGTGGACAGCACTTAAGCGGAATTGGGGAGCAACGAGCGGAACCATTGCCTTTTTGAACACACTCTTGAAACAAAAAACACTTGGAGCCTTCAGCCAAGTGTTTTTTACTCGTTTTTCTACTTGTACCCCCGCATTCGCTTCATGCCGCCAATATCCTGTCAACTACATCCCGCTCACCTGACTGTGGGAAATCCATATGTGAGACAGGGCGACGTTGCCGGGCAACATGCAAGTGCTGGCACCCGAAAATTACTTCACCAATGAAAGGGAAAGCATTTGGTCTTTAAGTAATATATCGATATACCTATAATAAAAGCTATAAACGGTTGCAAGCGCAATTATCGGCAGAGTGGTGAGCTTATGTTAACGGAAAGAGAACTGAAGATAGCTGTTAACCTTGTTGAATCAAGGACTCCTATCAAAATTAAAGATTTATCGCAACAATTCGACGTGAGCACGAGGACAATTAAATATGATCTTGATCATGTGAAAAGCTGGTTCAGGGAGCACGGAATAAAGGTTCATTCCCAGCCGAATAAAGGGATATGGGTAGATTGCGATGACCGCCAACGTCACGGAATCTTGAAAGAAATTCTCGGAAATGAGCGTCGGAACCAAAACCCCGGTCAAAGCTTCCGGCTGAAAAAAATCTTGATGACGATGCTGCTGCACAATGGCTATATTACTGCAGCGGAACTGGCAGAAAGTCTTCAGGTCAGCAGGAATACGATCTTAAATGACATGAATCTGGCGGGGGAGTTTGTGACACCGTGGCTGATTCGACTGGAAAGAGCGAGACGAATCGGCTATAAGCTGACCGGGGAGGAGCTTCATCTGCGGCTATTGCTGGAGCACTTCATTTATTCCGACCTGACAAACTATGAAATCTACCAGATCATGACTCGCATTTCCACCAGGGAAGGATCATCCGTGAAGGAACTGGAACCGCTCATGGATACGGCGCTGCTGTCCGTGTATAAAATAGCCGAAATGCATTTAAGCAACCTGTATGAACCGGCAATTTCGCAGCTGTTCCATCAATCCGATCTCATTACGCTTCTGATCCGCATAACCGTTTCTGTAACACGGCTGAACATGGGACAAGCTTTGAAAAGCTACCGGGTATTGAATAAAAATCATTATCAGGACAGTGTTTCGATGTTTATTCTTTCATTTATGGAAAAAGTGTTCACTGAACTAAAGCTGCCGCTGCTCGAAAATGAATTTTTGTATCTGCTGGGAGAGATTGACAAAGGGATGAAAGGAGTCGATCTGTTTCAGGCAACGACTGGTATCATCGAGGAGGTTAGTGAAAGAGAAGGGATTGATTACCGGAGAGATTCGCAGTTATTCAGCAGCTTGTATGCTCATCTGTCGCTTCGCCTGCAAAGAGGAATAGTGAATATGGCGGAAAATAACCCGTTTGCCGAAGAAATTAAACATGATCATCCATTATTATTTACAAGCGTTTCCGATGCCTGCCGGGCACATCTCGGCATGTCGGTGATGGTCAATCAGGATGCTTTTATCTCCTTGATCGCTTTGCACTTTTTAACGTCGTTTGAAAATAGTTTCAGCAAAACGAACAAGGTCCGGGCATTATATGTATGCTCCACCGGGCGGGGAGTCGCCAGGCTGATCAAAAACAGGGTGGAAAAGGAAATCCACGATATCGACGTCGTTGCCTACTGCTCGATAATGGAGGTGGAAGAGCTATGCAAACAAGAGAAGATCGATCTGATCATCAGCGTCTTTCCGATTCAAGCGGATAAACCGGTAATTGTTGTGGATGCTGTTCCGGTCCGGCGCGACATCGAAGCCATCCGCGAAAAAGTTGCCGACCTGATGAACAGGCAGCCTTCCCATTCCACCAAAGAACTGCTTGCCGGCAAAAACACTGTGACTGAAGATGCCGAAACGATCAGCCAGGAGATCATTTTAAAAGGCTTCGAGGTACTGCAGGAAATTGTTTCTGTCTTTTCTAATGACATCGAGGCGTCACGGCTACAAGCGCTGCAGCTCCATATATTTCTGATGGTTCATCGATGCTATTTTGACCAGCAATATGATGAATTTTTGTATACCAATCATCAGATATCGAAGAAAAACAGGCAGGATTTACAGACGATCAGAAACATTTTGGAACAGATGGAGCTATCTGTTCAGGAATCGGAGCTTATCGCATTACTACAATATTTAAAGTAAACGGAAGTGAGAAAATGACCGAGTATTCTATCATCGAAAATGGATTCGTCATTGATCCGGAAAAAAACGGGATAGAGAAAAAAAGCATTGGCATCATCGCTGGACGACTTGTGAATGTTGAAGAAGTTCTTGAGAAAGACGGACACATTCCGCGAATCGACGCAGAGGGATGCTATGTTGCCCCCGGATTTATCGACCTTCATGTTCATGTTTTTAAGGATGTCACTAGTCTTGGTATCGAGGCTGATCGAGTAGGTGTTGAACAGGGAGTAACTACGATTGTGGATGCCGGAAGCAGCGGCTGGGAAAATTATTCTATTTTTAAAGAAACTGTTGTCAACTGCTGCAAGACGGAAGTGCTGTCATTTTTGAATATCTCACGAAAAGGATTGGCGGCCGGACTTAACGAACTTGCCGTGCCGGCGGACTTAATGACGGTGGAGGAAGCGGCGGACATAGCTGCTCGGGAGCCGAATATCATCGGGTTAAAAGCGAGGATGAGCGGGTCTGTTGTTAAACAGCAGGGAATTGCGCCGCTGAAGCACGCCCGTCGGATAGCGGATGCCATCAATGTGCCGCTCATGATTCATATCGGAAATCCGCCGCCGTACCTCAAAGAAATTTTCCCGCTGCTCAGACGGGGAGATATCGTCACTCACGCGTTTCATGGCAAAAAACATGGTATTTTACAGGAAGACCATTCTTTGATACCTGAGGCGGAAGCCGCGTTGGCGCGCGGAGTTCTCTTTGATGTGGGACACGGAACGTCCAGCTTCAGCTATGAAACAATAAGCCAATTTAAGGAAAAGTATGCCACGCCATTTACGATAAGTACTGATATATACTTACATAATTATCAATCCCCCGTGGGAAGCCTGATGTTTACAATGTCCAAGCTTCTCGAAATCGGCTATTCCTTGGAGGATATTGTTAAGTCCGTCACAATGAAAGCGGCGGAGGCAATCGGAAACAAGGAGATTGGGACATTAAAGCACGGTACCCGCGCCGACTTGACCATCTTCACTATCAGCGGAGAGCCGGTTGATCTTATTGATTCAGAAGGGATGGTCATTACAGGGAAAAGCATCTTGCAGCCGAGAATGACAATCAAGGACGGAAAGGTAGTGTCCGGCAAATGATCACAACAGAAGTAAAACATTTAATGAAAAAAAGCGGTGATGAAGGCAGATGCGAAACGATGCTCGCGATTACACAAAGTCTGCTGGCCGCTGTAGGTATCAGCATGAGCGAAGCGCAATGGCTGTCACTTGTATCCCATCTTTCAGCGATGGTATACCGCTCCGTCAACAACGATCCGATCCCTCCCGTCGATAAGGGAATGTTTCAGGAAGTTTCCGCTGAATCAATCGAACTTGCGGCAAAGGTTTGCGAAATGCTGCCGGAGCTCCACGAAGATGAAAAATACTTGCTCTCGATTCACTTTGAATCAGCCAAAATAACCAACGAAATGAAGGAGGAATAAGCAGATGAAGCAAATTATCGTCGTTATTGGCGACCGCCTGGGAAAAGGCCAGCATGTAGCAAAAGGAGTGGAAGCGGCAGGAGGAAAAGCGATCGTCATTGATGGTATGGGTGCCGATATGAGGCTGGGGGATGTGATGAAAGCGGAAAATGCCGACATTGGCATTTCCTTCTGCGGAAGCGGGGGAGCCGGCGCGATAACAGCCCAAGCGAAGTACGGTTATCCATGTCAATACGGTATGCGTTCCATTGATGAAGGAATTACCGCATTAAGAGAAGGAAAACGAGTACTCGGCTTCGGATTTATGGATGTAGAGGAATTAGGAAAACGGCTTACCGAAGAATATGCCAAAATCAGAGGATGAGAATGGATGAAAACGATTTTTCAAAAGAAGGTTCAGACGGAGGGCGTCGGTCATTCAAAGGAAACAGCGATAAACAGTGCCTTAGGCAATGTGCAAAAAAAGATGATCAAAGAGCATAAAGGATTGATTCTGAGAATTGAACCGCTGGACATCAGGGTGGTGGAAGCAAAGGAAACAACGTATACAGAGCGGTTTTTGCTGTTCTTCTTTCCGAGAAAGCGAAGCAGGTACAAAGTGGTGCTGGAAATTGACGTGAATGTGTTTCTGATAAAAGTGGAAGATATTCAATTTGAAAAGACGGATGTGCCGGATAACATCCGCAATATGTTAGTCGGCCATCAACCTAAATAAGGTGGTGAATGATTTATGGAGTTTTTCGCAATTGTTTTTAAATCCATGATTATTGGCGCTGCGGTAGGATTCGGTGTCGGAGCAGGAGCGGCGCGGATGTTTCATGCGCCGAAAGTGCAGGGGATGGGCGCCTTTCGTACTCTTGGCGAATTGAACGCGTGCGCCGGGGACGCCGCTTCCCATTTTTCGTTCGGTCTCGGCTTCTTTTTTAACGCCTGGGCATCGTCCGTTGGTGCGGGGGCGTTCACGCAAGATGTCGATCACCGGATTATTCCGAACTGGGCGGCAGCCGTATTGATGCGGAAGGGAAAGCGCCCGGAAGACACGCTTCATCATCCGAAGAAGATGGCAATCGCAGGGGCCATCATCGGCGTGCTTGTTGTTACTTTTCTTAATTCAACCGCATCGGCGATACCGGAATCTTTGCAAGCAACAGCGATCAAGGTGCTTGTCCCTGCTGCGAACCTTTTGATTAACCCTGTCATGCCCGTTATTTTCTGGCTTGCCGCTCTCGATGCAGGCAAACGCTCTGGTGTGTGGGGAACAATTTTTGGCGGCGCTGCCCATCTGATTATGGGAAATGCCGTGCCGGGCGTTGTGCTTGGAATTTTGATCGGCAAGGGTGTGGACGACAGCGGCTGGTCCAAAGTGACAAAAACAATGCTGACGGCTGTAATCCTTCTGTTTGTGCTGAGTGCCTTTTTCAGGGGATTTGATATCGAGCTGATCCGAGGTTTTCATATGGACGCTCCGGAATGGCTGATTGATCTACATAAAATGATAGGACTTGAGGTGGAGTAGCTCATGAGCGAACAAGTAAACGAACAATCATTGAATGATAGTTTTTGGTATGCGGACTGGTCATTTCCGATTTTTGTCGCGCTGCTGTCCGCAGGTATCTTTGCCGGGACGCATATGTACTACGTATATCACATCGGAGCGTTTAACGATGTAGCGATTGTGGCGATGCTGGAGGCTGGCATACAAGGCGCCGGATACGGTGCCGCGGCCGCTTTCGGGGCAAGCTTTCTGTTTGCCCGAATACTGGAAGGGTCGCTCGTGGGCATTCTCGATATCGGCGGTTCACTCCAGACCGGGCTTGGCATCGGCGTGCCGGCATTGCTGCTGGGGGCAGGTATCACCGCTCCGGTTGAATCGTTTACGCTTTCATTAATTACCGGCGGATTATTGGGAGTTCTGATTGGCTATGCGATCATCGGTATTCGTAAATTTACCGTAGGGAAGTCAAACTCTACTTTTGGTGCGGACATTATGATGGGGGCGGGGAATGCTTCCGGACGTTTTCTCGGCCCGCTGATCGTCATTTCGGCAGCCAGTGCTTCCATTCCGATCGGGATCGGCTCGATTGCCGGAGCGGCGATATTTTATGCGTGGAAGAAGCCTGTAGCCGGCGGAGCGATTCTTGGGGCGATGCTTTTCGGCGCCTTCTTCCCAGTATCTCTTGAATAATAAGGAGGAAAATAGGGAATGGGAATATTTAAAACCATGGGCTTGCGTGAAATTATTAATGCAAGCGGAAAAATGACAGCGCTCGGTGCCTCGGCAGTCAGTGATGAAATAGCGGATTCACTACGGAAGGCAGCCCAGGATTATGTAGATATTGATGAGTTGATGGAATACACTGGAAAGGTCATTGCAGAAAGCACCGGTGCGGAAGACGGCTGCCCGGTTGTCGGAGCTGCCGCCGGAATTGCGATTGCAACCGCTGCCGTCATCGCCGGGGAAAACCTTTCCTTAATTGAAAAAATTCCTGATACAGCTGGAATACGCAATGAGGTGATCGTTCAAAAAGGTCAGCTTGTTCATTTTGGAGCAAGCATTGGACAAATGATTCGCATCGGTGGTGGTAAGGTGATCGAAGTGGGACAAGCCAACAAGGTGGAAAAGGAGCATATCGAGCAGGCAGTGACAGAAAAAACAGCCGCGCTTATGTATATTAAGTCGCACCATGCTGTTCAAAAAGGAATGCAGCCGCTGGAGACGATGCTGGATATTGCTCAGCGTTATCAGCTCCCTTTCATTATTGACGCCGCTGCTGAGGAAGATTTTCAGAAATACATCCGCTTCGGCGCGGACATTGTAATTTACAGCGGTGGAAAAGCGTTGGCAGGACCAACTTCGGGAATGATTTGCGGAAAAAAACAGCTGATGACGGCATGCCGGAAGCAATACAAGGGCGTCGGCCGCCCAATGAAGATCGGTAAGGAAGGAATGGCCGGTCTCATCACCGCTTTAAAACAGTATCCATTTAAAAGCAGTAATACGGAACAACAAATGGAGCGGATGACGGCTTTGTGCAGAAAGCTAGAGAAAATCGATGGGCTCCGTTGTTCCATTAAACAGGATGAAGCCGGCCGGGAAATCTATCGGGCACAAATACAAGTAGATGAAAACAAGACCGGTTTTTCAGCGGAAAAACTTCTTTATTTACTTGAATCGGGAAATCCGGCGATCTATTTACGGCATCATTATGTGAATGTGGGCATTTTATCAGTCGATCCCCGCCCGTTATTGCCAGGGCAGGAAGACAGCATCGCAGAGGCGATCATCAACATCATAAGCGAGGGGAAGAAGAAATGAATTTGCAGCATAAAGTAATTTATAACGTATTGGCAAAGGGCTTAGACAATGCTCTGGAACTCGTTGAAACTGCGGGAGAGCAGATTTTGATCGGAGTGATGGTGAAAGACTTTCCGACGGAAGCAGCGGCGGTTCAACAGGTGCGGTCATTCAAGGAAAACGGCGTTCCCGTTTCCGTCGGGTTGGGTGCTGCCGACCCGGCGATGTGGAGGAAGGTGGCCGATGTAGCTGTCAAAACAAAGCCGGATCATATCAATCAAATTTTTCCTGCTGCGGGATATACGCTTGGACGCATGGAACTGCTTGGTGAGCGGCCGGTGATCAACGCGGTTATTGAGCCGTCGGGTATTTCCGGGGAAGTGATCATCTCCACAGGACCCGTCAGTTCTGGATACCGTGAAAAAGTATCATGTGAAATGGCCGCCAGTATGCTGGCGGAGATCGGCGTTCAGTCGGTGAAATTTTATCCGATCGCAGGTGACAAAAAGCTTGATGAGGTGGCGGCAATGGTAAAAGCTGCATCAGCGGCCGGGTTAAAAATCTTTGAACCAACCGGCGGTATCGGTGTTGATAATATCGCTCCGGTTCTTCAGACATGCCTGGACAACGGTGCCGAGACAGTCATTCCCCATCTTTACACCTCTTTGATCAATAAACAAACAGGGAAGACGGAGATTGCAAAAATTCAGCGGCTGTTGGATATCAGCAAAGAAATCATTTCAAATTGAATTTTGTCAGAACGGGCTGTGGCGAGACTCAAGTTAGCTTGCTGCGGCCCTTCTGTTTTGAAGAAGGAAGCGTGCCATGAAGAATTGCGATCTAATAGTTGATTTGAATGGAGTGATGTTGAGGTGTGGTTAATGAAAAAACTGATCCGGAAGTCTTTATGACTGCTGCGAAAAAGCTTGGTTTTCCTTCGGTTCAGTGTATTGTTGCCGAAGATTCTTATGCGATGTCTGCAACGAAACGTTGCTCCTCTTTTTTCCTCCAGTATGCTCCGGCAATTGTATTTCTTTCACCTGCGGTAACTGTAAAGATTAAAGCAAATGCAGTTAGTCAGTCGTTCCATTCTCAATGCTAAAAAAATACGATTTTCATTTTGATAAAAAAGTGGTTTTGGTCATTAGAAGGAATATTCAGATAGAAAGTCGAACACAAATATTATAATGTCAGTATAAACAAAACGAACAAATAGCCGCAGGTAAGACAGGATGAGAAAGCATTTTGCACCCATGCTATAATAGAACAGGGGTATATCAGTTTCAAAGCTTAATGAGGAGGAATGGATATCTATAAAGCAATGATATCGGGATTATCATTTATTCCAGAAAGAAGGATGGAGATGGCCATTCATGGTGGTTTATTGGATTACATAGAATTCTTGTTATTGAATCTTGCATTTATTTTTACCGTTTTCTTTGTATACCATAAATTTATCGAAACAAAGTATAAAATCAACCCCAATAAGTATTTGATGATTATCTTATCGGGGATATCCATTATTTTTTGCATGACTTTTTCCGTTGAAATAGTGGAAGGCTATATTTTTGATATGCGTCTTGTGCCGTTTATTATCGGTGTTTTGTACGGCGGCAGGAAAGCCGGTCCGATTCTGTTAGCAGTGCTGTTGTCGTACCGCTTCTTCATCGGGGGAGAAGGGTTCATGATCACGTTAGTCGAGTATTTGTTCATTTATTTGCTCCTATGTCTTATGATTCCTGCGTTCAACAGAGCGAAAAAAATGAAGCATAAGGTGCGGATTGCAGTACTTGTTTCCATGCTGGATATCATCAGCTTTATTGTACTTGTCAGTGTTGACGCTTTTCACTGGGACATCATTGATCATATTCCGATTATACCATTTATAGTTCTGTATGTGATACAAATTATCGGTTCCGTACTGATTATCATTTTTATCGAGAAAGCCCGTGGGGAAAATCTCATCCTTTCAGAGCTGAAAAGATTGGAAAAACTGCGAATTGTCAGTGACATGGCTGCAAGTATATCGCATGAAGTCAGAAATCCTTTGACGGTTACCCGCGGGTTTCTGCAGCTGTTGAAGCAAAAAGATATTTCGCAGGAGAAAAAATTGCAATACATTGAGCTCTCCATCGATGAATTGAAACGGGCGGAATCGATTATCAGTGATTACTTGACATTTGCCAAGCCATCACTGGAAAATGTTGAGATGCTCCATGTACAGGAGGAGCTGGAATACGTCATCAATGTAGTCAATCCCTATGCGACAATGAATAATGTGCAAACGCAATTATCGTCTACACCCAACGTTTATGTTATCGGGGAAAGGCAGAAATTTCATCAGTGCCTGATTAATATTATAAAAAACGGTATTGAATCGATGCCTGAAGGCGGTGTGTTATCCATTGAGCACGATGAGAATGCTGAACATACGCTTGTTTCGATTCATGATACCGGAGTAGGAATGAGCCGTGAGCAAATCGAGCGGTTAGGAACGCCGTACTATTCCACGAAGGATTCGGGAACGGGATTAGGAACGATGGTAGTATTCAGTATTGTGAAAGCAATGAACGGAAGAATCGAAGTCGAGAGTGAACTGAACAAAGGGTCCACGTTTACGATTATTTTGCCGAAGGCGACATGAATGTGATGAAGCTAAACGATGGGGGAATATAGGATGAATATAAAAGGATTGAATCATTTGTTGTTTTCTGTTTCTGATTTAGAAAGATCAATCGGATTTTATCAGAAGGTTTTTGACGCGACATTACTGGTGAAAGGAAGAAGCACCGCGTATTTTGATCTGAATGGGATATGGCTTGCGTTGAATGAGGAAAAAGATATTCCGCGCCAAGAAATACAATATTCTTATACACATCTCGCGTTTTCCATAGACGAAGCTGATTTTCAAAATGCGTATGAGAAGCTGAAGCGGCTGAATGTCAATATTTTACCGGGACGCCCAAGGGATATAAAGGATAGGCAGTCCATTTATTTTACCGATCCCGACGGACATAAGTTTGAATTTCATACTGGAACTTTGCAAGATCGCCTTGATTATTACAAACAGGATAAAACGCATATGGAGTTTTTTGATTGACGTTAAAGCTTTCATGGACGCGACCGGGAAAGGTGTGATGAGAGGTTTTCAGGAAGCGGCGGAGCATCGGTCACAAAAAACGGAAATTGCCGGTGAACCGCAGTGATCGGGCGGAAGCGCTGCTGGAATTGTGAGGAGTCTTGACAGGGGCGGAATCTGGTCGGGATGGAAATGTTGGAGTAACAGAGTACTCCTGGAAGTGGAGGTGGCGGGACAGGATAGAAGAGCTTAGAGCTTGGTCCGAGTTGTGTCCCGCAAGAGGCGGGATTGGGGCAAAAGGGGAACTGCTGAGGACAAAATCGAGCCCAAAGCAATGTCGAATGTCCTCAAGGAGCGCTTATGAGGACAAAATGAGAGTCGAAGCGATGTCGAATGTCCTCAAGGAGCGTTTATGAGGACAAAATCGAGCCTAGGAGTGTCGCAAACTGTCCTCAAGTGGCCTTAGAACAACTCCTGGGGATTTTTAGGAAATTTTAGCAATTCGTCGAAAAAGCTCAATAAAATGCAAGCTAATGATGAAAAACAAATCTATTACAGAGCGTGTTCAAAAAGGCAATGGTTCCGCACGATGCGCCGACTGCGAGAAAACCACTCACAGCCGGCCTGAAAAGAATGCATCGGCTCCACTCATTGCTTCGTGCTTGTTCAAAAAGATAAAAACCGTTCTTTTTGAACAAACACTTACAACATTTTTTAAAGTATTTGCACAGTTATTTACTTCAATTGTTCAAAGCATTGACTTTTAAAGGTTTTTCCCTACCAGTGGTCATGGTCTAAAAAGGTCAATAGTTATTGAGTTAATAAGTTCAGTAATTGTGATGTATAAAATTTGTGTAAAACAACACCGCCGTTTTTTAAAATACCTTGAGTAAAGTGTACTTCCACACTCTATTTGACAACCCCTTTTTTATATGGACAATCCCCCGTCTATCGTTATGTTGCACGACTTTATCGATTTTTCTTATAGGGTATAAGCCCCCCACCTCTAAGCGTTAGCGTAGGTGGGATTTGAAATCAGGTGGAGTAGCGTCTCCACCTGATTTCCCGAAGGTTCAGCTTGGCTGTTGCGAGTTCACTCGTAAAATCCATTAGAGTTAGCTCCATTTGCACTTAACAAAATTCGCTAGGTGGCCTTCACGCAAATGTATATTCTCCTTCACCGATTGTCATTGTTTTTCCTTTCAGTTCGGGAGCAGCTGTATGAAAGAGTAGCTGTTGTAGTCGATTCAGACGACCTTGTTTAAATACGAAAGTTTGATCCCCGACCGCTAACTTTACTTCCCTTGAATCGGGAGTTACACCACCTGTACTTTTGCGCTCAAATCCAAACAATTCCTGCCAGTGTTTTGCAACAGCTTCTGGATCTTCCACATCAAATACAGCTTCCGTAATCCTAACATCACCGACTGGATGCTCCTGAATAATACCTGAATCTTTTAATCTTTCTCTTCGTTCTTGATCAGCTCCCATCCACTGAATTACAAATGGATATGGCAATCCTTGATACTCACCAGCAATCGTCATCATCTTCCATTCGATTAAGTTTCCTTGTGCATCCAATCGTTTTCCATCCATAATTGGTGACATATCTAATTGGAACGCCGATAATTGCTCCCTAACCTCTTCAATATCCTCTGTCCTTAAAGCAACTCGACTCAGTTCCTCTCGGTCCGGCAACAATTTTACCGAATCCTTCACAACATCATTTGGCTCTGCAATGCTCTCCGCCAATCCACGATTCTCCACGCCTAGAAATTCAATATAGCAAAGATCAAAGTAACTTAACGCATTATAGGTCCCCCATTGTTTATGTGAGCCACCCATAAATGCAATTAAGCCCTCTTCGTTAAACTTCTCTATTGCCTTCTGAAGGTCATTGATATAATGAACCGTGTGATCCCATTTTATACTTGCCATTTAAGTTCCCCTCCTTACTCTAACCCTAATTCTGTCGTTCGCTTCACGGCTTTTAATACACTGCGTTGCAAACCGGCTGCAAAGTCGGAACTGTTCAACTCATGCAGTGCATTAATTCCTACGCCTCCAGCAGAATTATTTATATCTAGTAGCTGGCGAGGATGCTTGCCAGTTAGTTTTAACATTTCAACCGAACCCAGAATATTCTCCAATACAATTTTCCAAGCTTGTTCACGTGACAAACCGGCTAATACGCCGGCATCAGCGAATGATTCGATAAAATAATAAACATAATTTGGTCCAGCGACCCCGAATCCAGTAAATATATCAATCAATCGCTCCTCCACATACATCACTTTTCCAAAACCATTCAAGAAGTCGTCTACTTGATCTTCTGTGGCATATCTATTTAATGAAACACCACTATATCCAAAGCCTGTATCAGTCAGTGTATTTGGAATCACACGAGCAATCGCTCGTTCCTCCCCAATCAAGCTCGCCAATTTTTCCATTGTTACACCAGCTACAATCGAAACAACAACTGCATCCTTTCGACCATGCTCACGAATTTTGGCTCCAACTGACGCCAAATCATCCTGCGGTCGAACACCGATCACAATGAAATCTGCTTGTTTCAAAGCAACCGCTTGCTCTACACCAGCCGTAACCTGATATGTTTCTGTTAAATATGTGTTCCTTTGTTTGGAAATATCTGCAACGGTAATTTCATCTTTTCTAACCGTTTCATTTGCTAAAATAGCTCGAATGATTGCTTCGACCATCTGCCCGCCACCAATAAAATGAATCATCCTAATACCTCCCATTGATAAACTTCTAGCACCTTTAGCGATTGCTCAACCGTAGAGCTATCGTCAATTCCTATGGTGGAAGTCTTCATTTTACATTTTCAATAGATGAAAAATGTAATCAGTAGAGGCAGTCAGCCCCAACTGTGAAAAATTTAGTTGTTTTCCCAAACCTCTGGCAGAATAAATCCATCATATTTTTCTTCTGATAAAATATATTCTTCAAATTCAGGAGATTCATAAGCTTCTTTTACATCCTTCGCCCATTGTGTATCTAAATCTTCCTCTAAAATCGATACGATAATGCGGTGTTCCTCTGGAGTATTTTCAATTTGTAATGCGTCAGATATTTTCATACCAGCATCCGCAATATAGTTACCGTTAACCACACCAAAATCAACATCTTTTAGTGATACTAAAATTTGCGCAGGATCTAGTACTTGGAGTTTAATATCATAATCAGCTGGTGTTACACTATTTAAATTAAAGTCTGTCGTTCCAGCTCCATCAGCAACGGTTACCCAACCAAGGTCCTCCAGAATTCGTACTGCACGTTCTTGGTTAACAGGGTCATTCGGTACAGCCACTGTTGAACCATCTTGAACAGCATCAAGAGTGTCGTGGTTTACGGAGCGCAAACTTTGTGGTGCACCTGGAGAAAACGCTAGGCGAACCATCTTAATTCCTAACTCTTCATTAATCCCTTCCATATATGCGGTACTTTGGAAAACACTAACATCAATTGCTCCCTCAGCCATCGCTGGGTTTACTTGCATATTTTGCGAGAAAACTTTAATTTCAACATTGTAGCCTTTTTCTTCTAAAATCGGTAATATCCCATTACGGAACTGTTCCTCATAAGTCCCTACACCAAAACCAAACACAAGGTCCTTTTTCTCTTCACCACTAGACTCCTCACTTCCACACGCAGCTAAAAGCAAAACAGTGAACGATACTAAAATTAGTAAAATTTTTTTCATTATAGTTCCTCTCTTTTCATATTTTTTATATTGGTAAATCATTATCCCCATTAAAAATTACAAAACACTGCTTCGTAAAGTATTTAACGCCTCTTCTGTCGCTTTCACAGAAACGGCACAGTTTGGTACCAATAAAAAAGATTGGTCCTTCATGACGTCTAATGCTTTTTTTGCTTGTTGCTTAATGAATGCTTCGTCACCCCCTTCAAAAATTTGGTGATCAACACCGGCTACCTTCGTTTTTTTTAATTTAAGCTCTAATCCGGGGTTCCCTTCTGCCTCCGTATCCCAGCTAATACCTTCAACCGGATAGTCATCAAATCGGGCAGGCTGTGAATGCGCACCGCATGTGTGCAGGATTCGCTTTCCTTTTTTCAGCGCATTTAAGACGATTAAATCATATGGTCGAGACAATTCATTAAAGGCTGCTTCGTCAAATAAATCTGGATGAGCCGTACCGGTTACTGCATAAAATAGCCCATCTGCACCCACAGCTTCTAATGCCTCCACATATTTGGCCATCGTCATTGCAATCGCATGCAGTGCTCGATGTACACCCGTACGTTCTGTCTTTAATAGCTTTTTAAAATCAACAGGTGCTTCACTTCCATACATTGTCTGATTTACATAAGAAGAATTTCCAGTTAAAAACATTAAAATCGTCAGAGGTGAAAAAACAGTCTGAATGATTGGTGTTTCCGGTAAACCCTCTCGAATTAATCGTACCGCTTCGAGTTGTTCCTGAAGAGGAGCAGATGTCGCTACATTTACTTCTTCTACATTCCAAACATCTGTAAGTGTATTAATGATCGCATGACTTTGTCTTGGAAACACCCAACGATAATCATTGAAATCATACTTATTGCCAAAAGCTTCTGCTAGATATGTTGCTCGCGGGTTGACCTTAATCCAGTCCCAGTCAAATTTATTCGCAAAATCTATCGTTGCTTCTGCTAAATCAGTTGCTGTTTGTTCTTTATCTAAAAAATGATGCCAGCCATTTACTATGGACCGATCTGTCTTTTCACCGTTTAATATTTGTTCAAATCGTTGCTTCTTCGTTATACTCATAATTTTTTCGACTCCTTTTCTCTATTCTTTTCTTGCTTTTCGAGCTAGCACATTACCGGTTGATTGAATGATTTGTACAAAAATAACAAGAATAACAACGGTAGATATCATCGCAAATGTATCGAAACGTTGGTAACCATAGACAATTGCTAAATCACCAACCCCACCGCCACCAACAGTTCCTGCCATGGCAGTCGCACCAATTAACCCTATGGTTGCTGTGGTGATCGATAAAATTAACGAACCGAATGCTTCCGGTAATAAAAAGTACCAAATAATTTGAAATGGCGTTGCTCCCATCGATTCTGCTGCTTCGATAATACCGGCGTTCACCTCAAGCAACGAATTTTCTATTAATCTAGCAATAAAAGGCGATATAAAAATAATTAGCGGTACAATTGCGGCATTTGTGCCAATCGATGTTCCAACGACCATTCTCGTGAACGGAATGATGGCCACCATTAGGATGATGAAAGGCAACGAACGAACGATATTAATAATTGGATTCAAAATCGAATAGAATGTCTTACTTTGCATAATCCCTCCGGGCCTTGTTACAACCAGCGCGATTCCTAACGGGATACCAATCAATGACCCAATGAAGAGCGACATTCCTACCATATATAACGTATCAATACTTGCCTGCAAAAATTGATCTAACGTAATGACTGTTTCAAACATTATTCTACGACCTCCTCAATACCAGCGCCTTTTTCGTTTAAAAATTGTAATGTTCTTTCAATGGCAGATGCTTCTCCATCAAATTGCATGTACATAATGACGAGAGTAGTCTCTTGAATTTCGGTCATATTTGCAAATAAGATATTCATTTCCACCTCATGATTTTTCATTAATTGGTGAACAATCGGCTCGGAAGCAACCTCACCTTTTACTTCCACTCGGAAAACCCTGCTATTTTCCGTCTTCTTTAAGGTGCGCTTCACACTTTCTGGAATACTGTTATGAATAACCGTTTTAACAAAATTTTTCGTTGTAGGGTACTTCGGATGACCAAATACATCCAAAACGGAACCTTGCTCAATGATTTCTCCTGCTTCCATTACAGCAACTCGATTACAAACTTCCCGGATCACCGACATTTCGTGGGTGATGAGCATAATCGTTATGTTGTATTCCTTATTCACTCGTTTCAATAGCTGCAAGATAGATTGCGTCGTTTGAGGATCTAGTGCCGATGTTGCCTCATCACAAAGCAATATTTTTGGGTTCGATGCGAGTGCTCGTGCAATCCCGACACGCTGTTTTTGACCGCCAGATAGCTCTTTTGGATAACTTCTCGCCTTATCACTTAATCCAACAAAATCAAGTAGTTCCATCACTCGTTTCTTCATTTCATCTTTTGGCTTTTTCGATAATACAAGCGGGATGGCTACATTATCAAAAACTGTCTTCGATTCTAATAAATTAAAATGCTGAAAAATCATACCTATCTGTTTTTTCATTGCTCGTAGTTGACTATCCGATAGATCATTGAGCACCTGTCCATCAACAATTACTTGTCCACTTGTAGGACGTTCTAAATAATTCACAAGACGTACTAATGTACTTTTTCCAGCGCCACTATAGCCGATGACGCCGAAAATATCTCCTTCTTGGATTTCTAAATCAATGCCTTTGAGTGCTTCCGTTGCCACATTTTTTCGCTTATAAGTCTTGTAAACACGCTTCATCTCAATCATTGTCATCATATCCCCTCCACTTTTTCTTAGTGGTTAGTTTTCTAAGATTATTTTGCTGACATTGCAGCTGTCCGCTACTCTTCAGAAGATAACTGTTGGTTTCCTGTGAAGGCTGCGCCGTACTTTAATGTATTGTCTTTCGAATCCTTAAATGTTTTAAGGGTTATAGACCCCCACCTCAACGCGTAGCGTAAGTGGGAACTTTAAATCAGGTGGAGTCGAGACGCCATCTGATTTCTCGATGTTTCAGCTAGCTGAAACGAGTTCGCTGCATTGTTCGTACGATCCTTTCATGATTTAGTTACTGTTTGCGCGGTCAATATTGCTTGCTTTAAATCATTAATAATATCATCGGCGTCTTCTAGACCAACGGAAAGTCGGATTAATCCGTCCGTAATGCCAAACTTTTCACGCTCAGCTTTTGGTATGGAAGCATGTGTCATCGTGGCTGGATGCTGAACAAGTGTTTCTGGATCACCCAAGCTAAAGGAAATCATCGCAAGCTTTAAGCTGTTTACGAATTTTTTTCCAGCCTCCATTCCACCTTGAACTTCAAAAGTCACGATCCCGCCCATGGCTTTCATCTGACTTTTAGCAAGCTCGTGTTGCGGGTGTGTTGGTAAGCCTGGATAAAATACATCAGCAATTGCTGGGTGCGCTTGTAAAAATTCCGCAATTTTTTGTGCGCTTTGGCAATGGCGCTGAATTCGTAATGCCATTGTTTTTAACCCTCTTAATATTAATGATGAGTCCCATGCATTAAGGTTTTGGCCAAGATCGCCAACAATTGTTTTTCGCATGAATTTGATGTCTGATTTTTTCCCAACAATAAAACCGGCAAGAACATCGCCATGCCCATTAATGTATTTCGTTGCACTATGAACAACCACATCCGCTCCAAGTACTAATGGATTTTGTAAATACGGACTCATTAGCGTGTTATCGACAATTAATGTAAGCTTGTGCCTATTACATATTTCTGCAATGAAAGAAATGTTGAGCACCGTTAAACTTGGATTGGATGGCGTTTCAATATAGATCACCTTGGTCGTTGGTTTAATCGACGAAATAATCACTTCCTCATTAGTACAATCAACAAAATCAACATCGATGCCAAAACGAGGTGCTAGTGATGATAGAAAGCTATATGTCCCTCCATATACATCTTTTGTGACAAGGGCGTGGTCGCCTTTTTTCAGAAATGCTAGCAATGCTGTTGAAATAGCAGCCATTCCACTTGCAACACCAAGCGCAGCTTCGCCTTTTTCCAAGGTAGCAATTTTGCTTTCCAACACCTGCAGGGTTGGGTTACCATATCGGCCGTAATAGACGCCTTCCTCCTTGCCGGCAACAACAGCTGCCGCTGACTCTATGCTTGGAAAAGCATACGCAACGGCAGGTACGATGCTTTGGGATATCGGTAGTGGTTCTTGAATTCTGTGGTTATTCGAATGAATGACTTGTGTATCCATACTCCAATTCGTTTCCACCTACACCCGCCCCTTTTCTGAACGTTCTTTATCTTCAAGCCTTTTTATAACGTCATTTAAGCTACTTAGAATGTGATTTTTCATGGCCCTTTCAGCAGAAGCACCATCCTTACTTTTGATACTCTGCAGGATGAGGTGATGTTCCTCATCCGCTTGATCATTCCATTTCCCATACATCGAAACGAAATGACAATAGCGGTTTGCATGATCTTTGATCATGCTAAGAAGCTTAACGGAAGTCTTTAGACCACTTATTTCGGCCAGATAATCATGAAATTCATTCCCGTATGAGACAAATTCTTGAATGTAGCCTAAGCGAAAAGATTGGCGTAGTTTCTCCAACATTTCTGTAAGGAGCGCGATATCATGCTTTGTCGCGGTCTTTGCAGCTTTGTTTGCAATGTTTCCCTCCAACATGCTGCGAATCATAAAAATCTCTTCAACTTCTTCTTTTGTAATGGACGCGACTTTTAATCTTCCATTCGGCTGTCGAACGAGGAACTCTTCCATTTCTAACATTTGAACCGCATGTCGGAGTGGAGTACGACTTATCCTCAGCATTTTTGATAATTGTTCTTCTCGAACAACTTGATCTGGCTTTAATTCACCATAAGTTATTTTTTGCTTGATTTGTGAATAAGCAATATCTTTTGTTAAACAGCGATTTTGCATCATGCTCATAATCTCTTCCCCCATTAGTTATTACGTTTATTTTGGAAACTTGATCGCACTTTAAGTGGGGCTTTTTGAACAGTGAAAACGGGTTGTTTTAGTGAGCAAAAATATTTGTATAATTGTATACAATTTTTGTTCGAAAAAATATATAGCCATTTTCAGAGCGTTCTATAGCCGATTAAATGAAATAAATAGCTATGAGCAGATACTACTTTAAATATTCATAAAATTCTATCTAGTTGTAAGGTTAATTAACAGTGTTTTTTCTTTTAAGTGTTTGTTCAAAAAGATCGGTTTTTATCTTTTTGAACAAGCACGAAGCAATGAGTGGAGCCGATGCATTCTTTTCAGGCCGGCTGTGAGTGGTTTTCTCAGAGTCAGGATGACGACATTCCGCCGTTGCTCACAGGACGTGGGCAGCATTTAGGCGGAATTGGGCGCATCGAGCGGAATCATTGCCTTTTTGAACAGACTCTTTAAGTAAAAACTGAGAGACATCATTGTGTGGTTTATTGCTCTAATTGCTCTAATTTCTATAATTCCAATTTGTTTAATTGGTTATTGTGGATACTATACCATAAAGTATTTTTAGTTACAATATTATTTTGGGTGGATTGAAAGAAATGGGGACGATGAAATGAAAGGGTTGGAGGATGTTTATCATAGAAGCGATACTTCAAAAGAGTTAAAGGGTGCAGATGTATAAGGTTGGCAAACAATCGTAACAGAAACGTAGAAGTCTGCACGCTCGCTAGGAAAAACCACTCCTATCGGGCTTTTGAAAAGATGCAGCGGCTTCGCTCATTGTCTCTTCCTCTGCCAGTATTGCAATGATGTCGATCCAAGTGCCATCGCGCGCGATGGCACAATGAGACAGCTCGCAGCTTCTCGGTGAAGTGTGGCTCATTGCTTCGGTGGTGTCTCAAAAGGGAAAAACCATCCTTTTGAGACACCACTCTTTCTCAACGACTTCAATCAGCGTATAAAAGCTGCTTCGTTATCGGCAAGCGCATCCTCCAGCCAGCGGGGATGCATTGTCAATAATTCCCGTGGCAGTTCGTTCACATGGAAAAATTGTATGTCCAGCGACTCAGAATGATTGTACTTTAGCTCCCCGCCGATAATTTCAGCTAAAAAGCACGTTGTAATGAAGTGGATCGCTTTTCCGCTCGGATAGATAAACAGTTGTGAAGCAGGATCGGAATAAATGCCGACAATTTTCCTTAATTGAACAGTCAAATTTGCTTCTTCCTTTACTTCACGAATCGCGGCTTCAGCTACGCTTTCCCCCGGTTCCACATGCCCGGAGGGAATTCCCCACAGCCCAACATCGGCTCTTTTTTGCAATAAAACTCGCTTTTTTTCATCAAAAATAACAACGGCAACTCCTGGACGAATGTCATCAATACGGTGCGTGGTACGGTACATGGTTGTTCGATCCTCCCTGATAAAAAATCCATTTTTAAAAACACAAAAAGATCCGGAGAGAAAAATTCAACGCATCACAAATACGCTGAACCTTTCCCCTCGGACCTTTTATGTCAATAGGTGCCTTTTGCAATATCTGCAAAAGATGCAGCCCTCGGTCTCAGACCTTTCAAAAAGCGGAACCCTAGCTGCAGTTTTCCGGTTCATAAAGACACACATCGATCTTTTTGAACAAATACTTAAAGTAGAATATCCATTCCACTTAAAAGAATAGTAACAAGTTCAACGAGATAAAGCAACGATAACAGCCTGAGGCTCATTCGGAACGACGCGGAGCTGGGAACGTTTGGCAGTAGCGAACAAAATCGCTTGTAGTAGGCTCAATCTCCCGCCCGAAGGAAGGCACTTCCGGAAGCCGCACTTACTGCGGCAAATGCTCAAGCAGTGCTGTTGCAATTGAAAAATAAATCAGCAGCCCTAAAATATCATTCACCGTTGTGATAAACGGACCTGAGGCTATCGCCGGATCTAATTTAAGCTTGTTGATGGCAATCGGCACCACTGCGCCGATAATGGTTGCGATGCTCAATGTTAAAAATAAAGAAATACCGACGATAAACGCGAGCAGGTAGCTGCCGTATAGAATCGGAACGATAATCATTAAGACCACTGCGCAAATTAGCCCGAGCATGATTCCGGTTCCGAATTCTCTTTTCAGTGTATGAAGCAATCCTTTTTTTTCAAAAGAGCCGGTAGCCAGAGCACGAACCATCACCGCAAGCGATTGTGTTCCCGTATTCCCGGCAGAATCCATGATAAGCGGGATGAATACAGCCAGCAAAACAATCTCTTCCAGCGTTTCTTCAAATCTGCCGATTACTCCGGCAGTAATCAAGCCGAAAAACATAAGCAAAATGATCCAGGGAGAACGTTTACGTGCCGCTTGAAAGGAACTGATATTGACATCGGTTGCCCCTTTAGCAGCGGTAAATTCACCAAAATCCTCGGTTGCTTCTTCTTCCAGGACGTCCATGACATCATCGACGGTGACGATGCCGGATAGGACGCCGTCATTTGTAACGACCGGCGCAGCCAAAAAATCGTATTTTTTAATGATCTTCGCCACTTCTTCCTGGTCGGTATCGGTTGTTACAGAAACGACGCGCGTACTCATCATATTTTCCACAACCTCGGTGGACGGGGCAACGATGAGATCGCGCAAGGAAACGACTCCTACTAAAATGTTGCGGCTGTCAACCACATATAAATAATAAATCGTTTCTGCATCGGGGCCCTCATGCCGCAGTTTCTCGATGACATCCGCGGCCAGATCCGACGATGAAATACTAATAAATTCCTTTGTCATTATCGCTCCGGCGGTTTCCGGTGCGTATGATAACAGCTCTTTCACTTCGTCCGCTTCGGCTTTATCCATCGAAGTCAATATCGTGTCCGATTTAACGCCTTTGACTTCCGATAAAAAATCGGCAACATCGTCGGCATGCATTGTATTGAACATGCTGGCAGAATAGCTTTCATCAAGTTCCGCCAATGTTGCTTTTTGATGATCAATATCCAGCCCTTGGAAAATCTCGGCGAACTCTTCCGGAGACAGGAAGTGATACACCCGTTCATGAAGCGCGCGATCCAGACTGATAAAAATTTCTACCTGATCGGTTGGATGAAGCTCTAAAAAAGTGTCGCGAAATTGCTTTATTTGATTTTGTTTCAAAGTCGAAATAATTTGATTTGCATATTGTTGACGGTCTTGTTCTGTTAATTTCACCATTTTCAACCCTCCGTTGGAGAGTCCATCCGCGCAGGCATCGGTTGATGTGGTGGATGGAACTCCTTATAAATATTGTTTTCTGTTCAAGCTTCTCTATACTTGCCGAATCGGGATCGGGCAAACTGTCCATTCCACATCACCTCCTCCTGTAATCAAAAAAACCACCTTCAACAAATGAAGGTGGTTTGCGCACAAAGAATTATCGTGAAAATTGCATAATACAACATCACAAAAAACGTTTGCCTCCATTCGTAGAGCTTTAGCACTGTGCGGCATAGGATGTGATCCAGCTACGTTAAGAACCACCTTATGTCGATGGTTCCTGTTGACCCATTGGCGTCTTTGGACATTTTTGGGCAGCAGCGTATCTCCAGCACAGGAGCCTCACCTAACGAGGTTTTATGAACTTTGACACTGTTCAGATTAAAGCAAGCTCCTTTATTTGTCAACAAAAAAATGAAGACTTTATCGCCCAAAAAAGATGTCTTACCTCAATGACGGCTGTGATCATTGCGATAAATGGCAGTCTTGGATTTTCCACTGCAAGCGGGGGCATTGTTTCAGACTTTAATCCAAAGCTGCAAAGCGGATAAAAATAATTAAAATCAAAAAAAATTGATTTAAAGGTTACAAAAGTATTCCTGTTGCTTTATAATATAATTAATCAAGAAAATTTGATGAATAAAACTGAATATTTAATATCAATATTTTTTGATCGATATGTATTAGAGGAGGATAAAATCCATGATTAGCAATCCGCAATTTTTAAAATTGGAAAGTAAGTATCGGAATGAACAAATTCGAGCTGCCTATAAAACGGCCAACTACAAGAAGACCCATCGGCGGGAAGTGATGATAAAGCGTCTGCAGTTGTTCAAGAATAAATTACGCCGTCAACCGGTATGCTGCTCGGTTTAACAATGCTGATGTTTACAGTTTTTATCAAAAAAAATTGATTTAATGAATGAAAGAAAGGGGGTGAAACAATGAACGAGTTAAAAAGATGGAAAAACGACGACCAACGTTGCTGCGGAGCGGAGAGTGGAAAAGAACAGCAAACAAAAAGCGAAGCCTGCTGCGCTTCCGACACAGAAAAGTCGAGATGTTGCTAGGAATGTGAAAGCTCGCTGATTTTTATCAGGGGGTGTCTCAAAAGGGAAAAAACACCCTATTGAGACACCCCCTTCTCCGTTGTTTGCGGTTAAATATGCTTTTTTATGTATAAAAAAATATAACTGAATATTTACATTATATAAAAACTTTGCTATAATTCGATTCATAGTTTCAAATAAAGAAATGATGTTTCTATATATGAAACATTATCAAGGGGGTAACAGGAGATGAAAAATTGGATCAGCAGGACAGGCTTGTTGTTGGCGACGGTATCGTTACTGTTCATCATCGGCTGTAGCGAGCCTGCATCGCCGGATACGGAGAGCAAGGAGGGAGACGGATCAGAAAATTCCCAGGAAGACGCAGTGGATGGAGGCGAATTGATTGTTGGACTTTCCGCCAATCCGATGACGCTGGACCCTGTCAGCTATACGTCCACTTATGAATCACAGGTCATACGTAGCATAGCGGATACACTGGTCATTTACAGCAACGATTTAATGGAAATCGAGCCTGCTTTGGCTACGGAATGGGAGGTTTCCGACGATTTAATGACGTATACGTTTAAACTTCGGGAGGATGCTTTTTTTCAGCCGGGAGAATATCAGGATGGGCGTCAGATGACAGCGGAGGATGTGAAGTTCAGCTTGGAGCGTTCCGCCAATGATTCAGCGATGAACCGTTTACGGATGGTGGAAAGTGTCGAGGTAGTGGAGGAATTTACGGTGAACGTTCATTTAAGTGAACCAAATTCTGCTTTGCTGGCGGTACTCACCGATGCCGGCAATGTCATCGTCCCTCAGGAGGAAGTGGAAGGCTGGGGAGATCAATTCGGCATGAATTTGGTGGGAACAGGCCCGTTTAAGCTGGATGAATGGAAAATCGATGATCAAATTCAATTGTCCAGACACGACAATTACTGGTCGCAAACGCCGCACCTGGACACGTTAATCTGGAAAGGAATTACCGATCAGAACATGATGGTCAATGCCCTTCGCTCCGGGGATATTGATATTGCCACCGATATTCAGGGGCAGAACCGCGCCATATTAGAGCAGGAAGAAGGTTTTGAACTGCTGACGGTTCCCGGATTATCCATCGAATATGTTGCCATGAACATGATGGAAGGACCGACGGCGGATATTCGCGTCCGGGAAGCGATCAATCTGGCAACAAATGTGGACGAGCTGGTGCAAGGTGTTTTCCAATACGGCGGCGCGATAAGATCATATTTGCCGCTGCCGCAAAGCTCATGGGGATATGAGCCGTCATTGGAAAGCATGGTGCCTGACTTCGATCCGGAGCGGGCAAAACAGCTTTTGGCGGAAGCGGGCTATCCGGACGGATTTGAAATTGACCTTTACGTCATTGAACGCCGGGTCCCTCACGCAACCATTTTTCAATCTCAGTTAAAAGAAAATTTGAATATTGATGTCAATGTCAATGTCGTGGAATTCGGTGTTCAGTCCGACATCGCGTCTCAAGGACAGGCGCCGATGTACTTGATGGGCTGGAGCTGGTATCCGGATCCTGATTTCTTCCTGTATCAAATGTTCCACTCAGATCAGATTGGATCATTAGGCAACGGCTACGGCTTCCATCATCCTGAAGTGGACGAATTAATCGAGCGGGCGACGGCGGAAACCGTTGACCAGGAGGAGCGGCGAGATTTGTATGTGGAAGCGATGGAGCTCATCATACAGGAATATCCGAGAGTCGAACTGTCTTTAGTGGAAATTACAGCCGGTATCAGCGATCAAGTCAACGGGTTTGATGTAAGACCGGACAACAGCTTTATTATTGTCAATCCGAATACGAACGTCTCGGTGAGCCAGTAAGAAAGCAGCCTCTGTAAAATGTTTGGAGGGGATTGGTTTTGTTAAAATTTGTCGTCAGAAGGATCATTGACATGATACCGACTCTGCTCGTTGTTGCAACGATCGTGTTTATCATTAACCGGATCATTCCCGGAGACCCGGCGGCCGTCATGCTCGGCCCCCAGGCCTCCGTTCAGGATGTTGCCGATATGAGAGAACGACTCGGGCTGGATAAACCTGTTTTTTACCAATACATTGACTATATCCTGAATTTGTTGAAAGGTGATTTCGGAACATCGATTTATTATAAAGAATCTGTGCTGACCCTGATATTGGACAGGTTTCCGAATACGATTCTTCTTTCTTCCGCTGCGCTGTTTATCGCAGTGATGATCGGCATTCCTGCCGGGATGATTGCGGCCACAAAGCAAAACTCTCTCCTGGACTATGTGGTGATGCTCGGGGCATTGATCGGCGTGTCCATGCCGGTGTTTTGGCTGGGGCTCATGCTTGTCCTCCAGTTCAGTGTCAATTTAGGCTGGTTTCCCGCAACGGGGATCGGCTCGTTGGATAACGGCTTTGGAAATGTGTTTAAACATCTCATTTTACCGGCGGTGACGCTATCCACGATACCGATGGCTACTTTTGCAAGAATTACGCGGTCAAGCATGCTGGAGGTCGTTTCGCAGGATTACATTAAAACCGCCCGTGCCAAAGGCGTTCGAGAGTTTTTCGTCATCTGCAAGCATGCGTTGAAAAATGCGCTGACACCGATTTTAACGGTGATGGGGATGCAAGTTTCCCTGATGCTAGGCGGCTCGGTGTTGACGGAAACGATTTTCAGCTGGCCGGGGATGGGAAGGCTGATTATCGATGCTATTGATAAGCGCGATTTCATGGTTGTACAAGGCGCAGTATTGTTTGTTGCCGTGATTTTTGTTGTTACCAATTTGGTGATTGATATTTTATATAAAGCAGTGAATCCAAGAATAAATTATGCAAGCGGTAAAGAGGAGGGAAGCTCATGAGCGAACGCATTCCAGCCGCAGGCAATGCGGGCGCAGAACCCCAACTCCCTGTCCGATCGAAAAAGAAAAGCAATTTGTTTTTCAAAAAGCTTGTCAGAAACAAGCTCGCCCTCGCCGGACTTGTGATCATTACACTCATGATCGTTACAGCGCTGTTTGCGCCGCTCATCGCCACGCATCCGCCGGAGAAGATGGATGCGGCAAACGCTTTAGCCGCACCGGGAACCAACGGGCATCTTCTCGGAACAGATAATTACGGACGGGATTTGTTCAGCAGGATCGTATACGGCACACAAATATCGATTGTTGTCGGATTGTTATCCGTCGGCTTCGGCGCGGTTGCCGGGACATTGCTCGGGCTTGTCGCAGGCTACTATGGTGGAAAGCTGGACGGGGTCATTATGAGAATCATGGATGGTTTATTTGCTTTTCCGTTTATATTATTGGCGATTACTTTGATGACGGCTTTGGGCAACGGACTGACAAACGTCATTATCGCTATCGGTGTAGCAAGTATTCCTGGATTTGCCCGGCTCGTCAGAGGGCAAGTGCTGAGTGTGAAAGAAGAAGAGTTTGTGGAAGTGGCGAGATCGATCGGTTCTCCGAATGTGAGAATTATTTTTACCAACATCTTGCCGAATTGCATGGCGCCGATCATTGTATACGGAACAATGAGCATTGCCGGCGCCATTCTTTCCGAAGCGGCGTTAAGCTTTTTAGGCTTGGGAGTCCAGCCGCCGACGCCGACATGGGGAAACATCCTCAAAGACGGCAAAGACTTCTTGGTGCTGTCTCCCCATATGGCAATGTTTTCTGGACTGGCGATTCTGCTTACTGTCGTCGGATTCAATATTTTCGGCGATGGTCTGCGCGATTCTCTCGACCCGAAAATGAAAATTTAACACGCTGAACAAGAATGTTCAAAAAGTCCGGGAAACAGTGCTGACGATTTTCGACGGTAGTGTTGCCGCTCGGCTGTTCGTGGCGATTCGATCTTCTTGGCACTGCCGTACGTTTCTTTTTGAACACAGCAATGGAAGCTTTGTGGAGGTGGAAGCAATGGAAAACCAAGAACCCCTGTTACAAGTGGAAGATCTGGCGGTGAGCTTTACTTCGTCTTCAGGTACAGTCAAGGCCGTCAACGGCGTCAGCTTTACCCTCCATCATGGAGAAACGATTGGCATTGTCGGGGAATCGGGTTCCGGAAAAAGCGTGACAGCTACATCAATACTTAGATTATTGCCGCCCCGGACGAGCAGCATCGATGGCGGACGGATTGTGTTCGAAGGGGAAAATCTCGTTGCTCTGCCGCCCGGACGAATGAGACGAATACGCGGAAATGACATTTCGATGATCTTCCAAGACCCGATGACATCATTAAACCCGGTTTTTACCATTGGGAATCAATTGGTGGAAGCGATCCGCCTTCATCAGCAGGTCACCAAAAAGGAAGCGGTGAAACGGGCGGTGGAAATGCTGCGGCTGGTAGGTATCCCGGAGCCGGAACGGAGGATAAGACAGTATCCCCATGAATTTTCCGGGGGAATGAGACAGCGGGCCATGATTGCCATCGCCCTGTCCTGTCACCCGAAATTACTGATTGCCGACGAACCGACCACCGCTTTGGATGTCACTGTCCAGGCGCAAATTTTGCGGTTAATGAAGGAACTCCAGAACAAGCTGAAAATGGCCATCATTTTAATCACCCATGATCTGGGCGTTGTCTGGGAGAACTGCGATAAAGTGATCGTCATGTACGCCGGCAGCGTAGTGGAAACAACCTCTGTTAACAAGTTGTATGTTAACCCGCTCCATCCGTACACATGGGGGCTTCTCGATTCCCAGGTGCAGGCCGCTGGGGATAAACAGGCAAAATTAACGCCGATTCCCGGCACGCCGCCGGATTTGAGAAATGAAATAGCAGGCTGCCCATTCGCAGAAAGGTGCGGCTATGCCAAGGAAGTTTGCTTTGAAGAAAAACCGGAGTTAACGGAAGTGGAAGCGCAGCATCACGTTGCCTGTCACTTTCAAACAGCCGCGAGCAGGCTGGAGAGAAATGAGGTGCTGATATGAGCGAAGTTCTGCTGGAAGTGAAAAACGTAAAAAAATACTTTGCAGTCAGCGACGGCCCGTTTTTTTCAAAAAAGAAAAAGCATGTCAAAGCGGTGGATGATGTCAGCTTTCAAATAAAACGCGGCGAAACGGTCGGCATCGTCGGGGAATCGGGGTGCGGCAAATCAACGCTCGCCCGCCTGATCAACCGGCTGATTACGCCCACTTCTGGAGCAGTCCGCTTCAAGGGCCGGGCGCTGACTGGGCTGTCGCCAAAGGAAATCAGAACCGAGCGGCAGCATATACAAATGATCTTTCAAAATCCATACGCATCCCTGGACCCGCGAAAAAAAATTGAAGCGTTAATTATGGAGCCGCTTGTCATACACAATATCGGCACGAAGAAAGAGCGGAGGAAAAAGGTCGATGAGATGCTGGAGATCGTCGGTCTGAGCGCTTATCACGGTGACCGCTATCCTCATGAGTTCAGCGGCGGGCAGCGGCAGCGGATTAATATTGCAAGAGCGCTCGTATTGAACCCGGAGCTTATCATTTGCGATGAGCCCGTGTCTGCGCTTGATGTCTCCATCCAGGCACAGGTTATTAACTTGTTGAAGGATCTGCAGACAGAATTCCATTTGACGTATTTATTTATTGCTCACGATTTGGATGTTGTCCGGTTTATCAGCGACCGCATTATGGTCATGTATCTCGGCAAGGTTGTAGAAACCGGTACGTGCGAGGAGGTATACCGGACGCCGCAGCATCCGTATACAAGAGCATTGCTGTCGTCGGTGCCGTTAAAAAGTCCGTTTGAGGAAAGAGAGCGGATCTTTTTGCAAGGGGATGTACCGAGCCCGATCGATCCGCCTTCGGGATGTCATTTCCATGAAAGATGTCCGTTCGCGGTCGAACAATGCAAAACGGCGGCTCCGGTGCTCAGCGAGTATATAGCGGAACATCAAGTATCCTGTCATTTGGCAGGACAAATATAAATTCGGAGGGAAACATATGTCATTTAAATTTGTTACGGAAATGTATGAACTGCTCGATGATATGAATGTATCAGGCCAGTCCGTGGCGAAATATTTTGAAGCGCATCAGTTTCAACAAGTGCAGGTAAAGACGGTGGAAGGGGAAAAGGGAAGTACGGATTTCGTCAAAATCGTCATCAACGGAAAAAACGGCACGGCGGCAGGAGGCACGGCACCGACGCTTGGAATCATCGGCCGGTTAGGCGGCATTGGTGCCCGCCCGGAGCAGAGCGGTTTTGTATCGGACGGGGACGGAGCCTTGGCGGCGGTTGCCATTGCCGCAAAGCTTGCTGACATGCAGAAAAAAGGTGATGTTCTTGAAGGCGATGTGATTGTCACCACCCATATTTGTCCGACAGCGCCGACACTCCCGCATGACCCGGTGCCTTTCATGGACTCGCCTGTGGACATCTTAACGATGAACAAACATGAAGTAACGGCGGAAATGGACGCGATTCTATCCATTGATACTACAAAAGGAAATAAGATCGTCAATCATAAGGGCTTTGCGATCACGCCGACGGTAAAAGAAGGCTATATATTGAAAGTCAGCAATGATTTATTGGAAATTATGGAGCAGTCAACAGGCAAGCTTCCGGTGACGCTGCCGATTACCTTGCAGGACATTACGCCGTACGGCAACGGTCTGTACCACATCAACAGCATTTTGCAGCCGGCTGTCGCCACAGACAAGCCAGTCGTCGGCGTTGCCGTCACGGCGGAAACGGCAGTTGCCGGGTGCGCAACTGGTGCGACGCATGCCGCGGATGTTGAAAATGTTGTCCGTTTTTCCCTGGAAGTGGCAAAAGCCTTTGGGAGAAAGAAATGCGCCTTCTACGACGAGCAGGAATTCTCCCGAATGAAAGAGCTTTACGGAAGTATGCTCCATTTTCAAACAACGGGTAAGAAGGTGGAGCGATGAGTAACGAATTAAAGCAACAGGTTATTGAGGCAGTGGAAGCGCATCAGGAGGAACTGCTGCAGCTATGCTCGTATTTAATCAAAATTCCGAGTGAAAATCCGCCGGGGAACACGACGCCGATTACGAAGTTTATCGATAAGTATTTAACCGGGTACGGGCTGGAAACAAGCTGGCACGAGGCGGAAAAAGACAGGTGGAACCTGCTTTCCAGATTCGGGAGCACCAGCGGCAAAAAGCTGATCTTCTGCGGCCACACCGATGTAGTACCGGCCGGGGATCTGTCGCGCTGGGATTTTCCGCCGTTTTGCGGTGAAATCCGGGATGGCTGGCTGCTTGGCCGCGGGGCCAGCGACATGAAAGCCGGTTTGGGCGGAATCCTCTTTGCGGCTGCAATGTTAAAACGATTAAATATTCCTTTGCAGGGGGAACTGTGTCTGGCAATCGTTCCCGACGAAGAAACAGGCGGCGAGTTCGGCGTTCCGTGGCTGCTGGAGAGACAGCTGATCAGCGGGGACGGCTGCCTGATTGCAGAACCTTCCTCACCGCTGCACCCGACATTGGGACAGAAAGGCTCCTGCTGGTTTAAATTGACGGTGTTTGGCGAGCAGGCACACGGAAGCCTTGGCCCGATAGCGGGTAAAAACGCGATTGCCGATGCGATCCTGGCGATTGAAAAAATAAAAAAGGTCTGGGATATGGAGATCAAGATTCCGAAAGAAATTCAGCCGATTATCGATGTTTCCAAGAAATATATGCTGGAAAACGAGAGAGAAGAATATATCAATATTTTAGAGAAAATTTCAATAAATGTTGGTACAATAAAGGGTGGAACAAAATCGAATGTCGTTCCGGATACATGTGAAGTGGAAATTGACTGTCGCCTGCCCTTCGGCATTACCAAGCAGGAGGTCATCGCCTTTATTCACGGCGAGCTTGCTCCGCTGAAAATAAATTATCAACTTGACGAATTCGGCTTCCGCAGCAATGCCAATTACACGCCGCCGGAAGATCCGGTTTGCCGCGCCGTCGTCGACAACATTTCGTTTGTCACCGGGAGCGACGCGTATGGGGTCATGCAATGGGCCAGCAGCGACGCCAGACATTTCCGGAATCACAATATACCGGTTTTGCAGTACGGACCCGCTTACTTACCAAGCATTCACAATTTTAACGAAAAAGTAAAAACAGAAGATATTATCAGGTGCGCCAAAGTATACGCCGCCGCTGCCGTTGACTTTTTAAATACATGATCACGGCAGAAGGAAGCGACATCGTTGCCGGGACTGGGGGAATTTTACATGTTAAAAACATTGGATCAATCGCTGAAAATACTGTTGAGTTTTACAAAGGAAAAACCAACATGGGGAGCGCGGGAGCTGGCAAAGCAATTACAATTAAATCCGACAAACGTGTACCGCATCCTTGCGACGTTTGAGAAAAATAGATTTTTGACAAAAGATCCGGAAACAAAAAAATATTCTTTAGGAATTAAGCTTTGGGAATTAGGGCTGATGGCTTTCGACGGCCTGCATATTTCTCAGTATATCCGTCCGATTTTACAAGAGTTGATGGAAAAGACAGGCGAATCTGTTTTTCTTACCAGCCTCGATGGCAAGGAAGGCTTAACCCTTGATGTTGTCGAGCCCGCCGACAAAGTGAAATTTTCTGTTTCTGTGGGCAGCAGAGCCCCCCTCTATGTTGGTGCTTCCTACAGATCGATTCTGGCGTACGCGTCCGAGGATTTGATTGAAGAGGTGGTGTCCGGCGAGCTGAAAGCGTATACTCCAATAACGATCACGTCGAAAGAAGTGCTGCTGAATGAGCTCGTGCTGATCCGGAAACAGGGGTGGGCCAAAAGTGCGGGAGAGTACACGAGAGATGTCATTGCCCTTGCAGTTCCTTTGTTCAAAAACGGTAAAGTGATCGGTTCGCTGACGCTGTCCGGCCCGACGTATCGAATGGGGGAAGAGAGCACGGAAAAAAGCTTGTCCATGCTCATGGAAACAAGAGACAAAGTGGCGAGTGTCATCGGAAAATATGAGCTGGACTTTGACAAATATTTAATCAGCGGCTGAATAGCACCGATGACCGCTGCAGATACCAACGGAATACAAAGTAAAGGAAAGACAATACCGTCCCCGGCGGAGCGTTCCAATGGAGGTGCAACTGAAGTTCTGCATGGGTCGATGGCCGATGTACAGAATGAGCATGATTTACCGATGAAAGGAAGGTGACGCAAACGGTGGAAAATCTGATTCAAGTCTGCCGTAATATTTTACAAATAAATATGGCTGCCAATGAAGGCGAGAGCCTCTTGGTCGTTACGGATAACCGGAAGCGGGAGATTGCCGGGATTTTCGCGGCAGCAGGTAAAGAGCTCGGCTTGGAGACAATGATGATTGTGATGGAAGAGCGAAAAAAATCCGGAGAAGAGCCGCCTGTTGCCGTAAAAGCGGCGATGGGCAGCGCGGATATCGTTCTGTGTATAACGGAACATTCTTTGACGCATACCGAAGCAAGAAAGGACGCCTGCAGGAAAGGGGCAAAAGTGGCCACCATGCCCGGCATTACGATGGATATGTTAAGTGAGGGAGCCATTACGGCGGATTTTCTCGAAGTGAAGGAAGTAACCGAGAGGGTAACCGCGTTTTTGGATAACGGCAAAGAAGTAAAGCTCGAGAAAGACGGAAAAACGTTAAGTTTTTCCATCGCCGGCCGCAAAGGCATCAACAGCACTGGAATGTTTACCGAGCCGTCTGCTTCCGGCAACTTACCGTCGGGAGAAAGCTATATTGCGCCTGTTGAAACGAGCGGCAATGGAGAGATGGCGGTCGATGGCTCCATCGCCGGCATCGGTGTGCTGAATGAAGCGATGATCATTACCATCAGCGACGGCAGGCTGGTTCAGGCTTCCGGAAGCAAGCTTGGGGCAAAACTGTTAAACAAGCTTGGAGACGGCGAAGGCCGAACGTTGTGCGAATTCGGGATTGGCACGAATAACAAGGCGAGGGTGACGGGAAATGTGCTTGAAGACGAAAAGGTTTACGGCACCGTCCACCTTGCTTTTGGCAGCAACCATACTTTTGGCGGTACGGTGAATGCCGGTGTACATATTGACTGTGTGATCCACCGCCCGAATGTTTTTATCGATGGACGATTGATCATGGAGAACGGGAAATTGCTGATATAAGTATGTGTTCATAAAGGATGACAACAGTGGCAAGAAGATCGAGGGACGACAGTCACGAGCAGCGGGGCGTACACAGGATGTGCGTGAGTAGCGGAGGGGCCATGCGAGCGTTGAGATTCACTGGCATTGTTGGAGCATCCTTTATTCGTCTTAGTCTGAGGAAGCGATCCCCCTCCATCTGTTGAATCGGGCCGGGGGGGTTGCCCGGCCCGAATGGTGGATGACCTTTGCCCCGGTGATATCCAGCCAGGGATAAACGTCCGGCTATGTGAAGCTGTCAACTCCGAAAGTGAACGATTGATTCCGTGCTGTGAAGCTCAGCGCCGGCCGTCAAACCTGCACTTTGCGATCGAACAACCACGATACAACAAGAAACATGGCGACAAGGATAATCCCCTCATACACTAGCTGTCCGGCATATAGATGAATGATGATCTTCTCACTTACTTCCACTGCGTTTTCATCACCAAACTGGAAAAGGATTTCTTGAGGGATATCCGCTATTGTCCGGATCAACCCCCATTCCGTGATCGCCGCGTAAAAGGCGGTGTTGCTGAATAGAACGGAAGCGGTTGTTAAGGCAGCGGTAATGAGCACTCCCACCAGCCAGCCGAGCGGCTGAATGATTTTCGACATCAGAAAAATAAAGACGGCAACTAATCCGAGCACGACAGCGCTGTGAGCAATCAGCATTGTTGCGAAAGGCAACAGCTTAATGAATATTTCCTTTAGCAATACAATTCCCTGCGCAAACTCCCTATACACGCTGTAATCTATCAGTTGCTCGGCGCGGATGATAAACAGATAAACGAACGCAAACGTCACGCCTAACGAAATCATCAGCTGCACAAAAGCTGTCAGCAATTTGGCAAGTATAAGCTGCCAGCCGGGCAAAGGCAGATTCATCCACACATAAACGGTGTTTTCCTTCCATTCTTTTCGCAAAGAAAAGATCAGATCAACAAACATATAGAGAACATGAGTGAGAATCGCCGGGATTCCGAGGAAAAAAAGCAGCGGCGAATACCTTTGCATAAGATATAAAATGACGAGATATACTACGGCCAGCAAGCCGAGATTGAGGAAGAAGCGCAGCGAGCTTTCCTTCCATTCCTTTTTCAATAAGACTTTCCAGGTCATTGGAGCACCTCCCGCATCACTTCTACGAGATTAATTCTTCGTTCTTCCCGCAATGTTTCGACCTTCTCATTTAATAGAACGCTCCCGCTTTTCATGAAAATGACATAATCCAAAAACGGTTCTACTTCGGATACTTCGTGGGTGGAGAGAATCACCATTTGTTTTTCCACATCCACATAGGAAACGATCATTTTTAAAATATCCTCCCTGACAAGCGGGTCTAATCCGGACAGTGGCTCATCCATCAACAAAATCGGAACATTTCGGGAGAGGGTCAGCACCAGCTTCACACGGGCTCTGTTCCCTTTGGACAGCCGCCTGATTTTTTGATGAAGATCGACCTTCAGCTTGTCGAGCATCTCTTCTGCTTTTTCCCTGGAAAAATCCGTGGTGGCACCGTCAAAAAATTGAATGGCTTCTTTGACTGTGTGCGAGGAATACAGGGAATCAATTTCTGCCAAAAAGGCGATGTGTTCTGATGCTCTTCTCGTTATTTTTTTTCCGGCGAGGGTGATGCTTCCTGTCGTCGGCTGAGCGAGGCCGGCCATCAGCTTCAGCAGCGTTGATTTTCCGCTGCCGTTTGGTCCGATCAATCCCACAATACCATTGTGATCCAATGATAAATCGAGCGGAGCCAATGCCTGCTGCCGGACGTATTTTTTTGATACATTTGTTAACGTGATCGTCGGTTCATGCATTGCTATCTCCTCCGTTTTCAAGTGCTGATAATCTTTTCTGAATCAGATCAAGAATTTCTTTTTCTGAAAAACCGATTTGTTTCATGGTCGTAAGAAAGACATCCATCTGTTGCTCTGCGGTCGTTTCTTTTAACTGCTGAATGACGGATTGATCTTCGGTAACAAACGTTCCCTGGCCCCGTTTGGAGACGACTACAGCTTCTCTTTCCATCTCCATGTAAGTGCGGGACACTGTGTTTGGATTGACGCCCGCTTCCACGGCAGTCTCACGTACAGACGGCAGCTTGTCACCTGCTTTCAGCTCATTTCTGCAGATTTTTCGGTAAAAATGCTCCATGAGCTGAATGTAAATCGGGCGGTTATGGTCAAAATGCAAGCTCATATAAAACCTCCTTATAAGAAAAGCGGCAGTGGTTCCGATTCCGCTTAAATACAGCCCACGACCTGCGTCTCAAGGTTACTCAACGCAGATTAACTCGATGAAGCACTTTCTCAGGTTGCATTTGAGAGCTACGGCAGACTTGGGGTGCATCGAGTGAAACCAGTGTCTATTTGAGCACGCTCTTAAAGAATTGTTGTCCGGAAGTTCTCGTTTTCCTCCACGACTGGCAAACGAAACGCGGACGGGAAGATGTCCGGCTGAAACAGTACCAATCAACTTTTTCAGCAGTACCTTCAAGCAGTACCTTCAGGAGGATGACGGTTTTCGCGACGATATCGCAGTCATTCCTGATGCAAACGTTCACTCCGCTACATCCCGTTTGGAAAAAGTGATTGTGGCGATCGCCAAAAAGACCGCAAAGTAAACAGACAGCATGGTGATGGAAAACGGCATTGTCATCCCTTCGATCATCGGATTGTTATATACATATTGAATAAGGTTTGTGTTAGCAAACAACACGTATTTTATCCAATCGTATTGACTGAGCAGATAGACGATTTGTCCCCCGGTAAACATCGCGACTAAAGAGAGGCCGATGGCAAGGGAAGTGTTGCGAAACACGGTACCGATCATAAAGGCAAAGGTTGTCATGATGATGACGGAGACAAAATTCAAGCCGTATTCAATAAGTGCATAATAACCGGCGTGCCAGTCGCGTATTTCTCCTTGGACAACCTCGATCCACCTTGAGGGCCCTATATTGAACTGGAAGAAAAGCAAGCCGACAATCCAAGAAAAAGCTATTAACGCGATCAGCATGGTGAAGGAAAACAGCATCGTTGCCGTCCACTTCGACAAAAGAATTTTCCACCGTTTCACAGGGCGGATAAGCAGCAGCTTGATTGTACCTTGGGTATGCTCGCCTGCGACAATCCCAGCGGCGATAATGACGGTGAACATTGTAATAAAGCTGAGGGTATCGGCGTTGGCAATTACAAAGTTCCACACATGTTCCGCCGTTAGTGGTTCCACTCCTTCTGCTTCATAATATTGCTGCAGGAGAAGCTGTTCTTCCAGCTGCCGTTGTTCCCCGGGAGATAATTCATCGTTTTCGGCCGCGATGTTTATCGATACGCCATTTTCTCCCGCCGCGGCGTCATCGACCGTGTTATCCATTATCATGAAGCGAAAAACTAGTCCGGAAATGATAACGACGGTGAGCAGAAGCAGGAACATGATTTTTGTCGCTGTTCGCCGGAAAATTTTCATGATTTCATTATGGACTAATTGCTTAAACTGTTTCAACGTTTTCACCACCAGTGATTGATAAGAATTGATCTTCTAAAGTGTTTTGTTTTGCCGGACGGATCATAAATACAGAAATCTGCGCGGCAACGAGCTTCGAAACGAGCAGTGGAATTTGCTGTTTATCCAGTTTTACCGTTATCCCTGATTCTTCCGCGCTTACATTGCTGGTTATCGTTCGTGCAACCGCCAACGCTTTTTTCGCCGGGGTAACTTCCAGAAACCATTCATTTTTGTTGTGCTGGACAAAATCAGCTACTTTTTCAACACGAATGATTTCTCCTTTTTGAATGACCGCGATGCGATCACACATTTTTTCCATCTCCGAGAGAAGATGACTGGAGACAATGACACAGATATTTTCCTTTTCTGCCAGCTGCCGCAGATAATCGCGAATTTCACGAATCCCGGCCGGATCGAGCCCGTTGGTCGGTTCGTCTAATATCAGCACTTTCGGCTGATGCAGCAAGGCTTGTGCAAGCCCTAACCGCTGCCGCATTCCAAGCGAATACGTTTTTACTTTGTCATGTATTCTTTCGTTGAGACCTACTAATTGAATGACTTCCGCAAGGCGTTCATTCGTTACTCCTGGCGCCATCCGCTGGTAATGCTTTAAGTTGTGCCAACCGGATAAAAAACTGTACAACTCCGGGTTTTCCACGACGGCACCGACATTGGACAATGCTTTTTCAAAATTGCTGGCAAGGTTTTGGCCGTTGATGTAGATCGAGCCGGAGGTCGTTTTCATCAGTCCGACGATCATGCGGATCGTTGTCGTTTTTCCGGCGCCGTTTGGACCAAGCAACCCGAAAACCTCACCAGGGAATACAGACAAACTGATGTCGTTAATAATCTTTTTTTTATTGATTATTTTACTGACTTGGTTCAATTCAATTGCTGGATGCATGTCTCTCTCTCCTAATAACTAAGTGTTAGTGTACTAATTATATAGTGCACTAATATGATGGTGTTTGTCAAATGTTTTTATGGTGCAGGGAAAAAGGTGGTGCTGAAACCATGGGAAGATCACGGCAAAGGGGGCGTGTCCGAAGTGGTTGCTGGAGAAGGTAAAAGGTCATGAATAAGGGAGGACCAGGTCAAACTGTCTACCCGCTGCAAATACGGAAAAAAGTTAGAAACCGACGGGAAAAAACGGAAAATCGACGGAAGGATGCATCAAAACGGCGGAAAAAAACAATTGATGAACTACACGTTTCCTGCTCTTTGCACCAAAACAGAAACCGGGCGACACGTTTCCTGCTCTTTGCACCAAATCAAAAACCGGCCTACACGCTCCAAAAAGCAAAGCGTGTAAGCCGGTTGGCGTCGAACCATCTTCTTTCAAACAGTGCCGACGGTTCGACGCCATTTTCCGACCATGCCGTGGCTTGGGGAGAAGAGGATGCTGACCAGAAAAACGATTCCGGTTGTAAAGGCCATGGAGCCTGATATCGATGTATCGATCCAGACGGCAAGATAATAGCCGATAAAAGCGGAAAGAATGCCGAACGAACTGCTGAGAACAAGCATGACGCTTAATTTATCTGTCCAGAGATAGGCTGCTGCTGCAGGAGTGATCAGCATGGCAACGACCATGATTGCTCCGACGGCGTCAAACGCGGCCACGGTTGTCACTGAGACGAGCGTCATAAAGAGATAATGCATCGCAACGACCGGAATGCCAAGACTGGCAGCCAACGCCGGATCAAATGACGTGATTTTCCACTCTTTGTAAAAAAGCAGGATAATCCCGAGAACAATAATCAATATGAGCGCCAGAATTCCAGTGGCCACCGGTATTGTTCCTATGAGCGGCAAAGTTGTGACTTTCCACGGAATAAACGCAATTTCCCCCATCAGCGCATGCTGCACATCAAGATGAACGTTGCCCACCGAAGTGGAAATGAGGATGACCCCGATAGCAAACATCGTAGTGAAGACTACGCCAATGGAGGCATCCTGTTGAATGCCGCGGGAATGAAGCCATTGTACCAAAAATGCCGTCAAAAGACCGGCGATAGCGGCGCCGATCAGCATGTGGATACCATGCAGGCTTTTAGTCATCAAATAGGCGATGACAATGCCTAAAAGCACGGTATGGCTGATGGCGTCGGCCATCATTGCCATTCGCCTCAGAATCAGCAGCACCCCTATCAGGCCGCAGGAAGCACCGACCAATGCAGCGGTTAACAATATCCAGCCTGTATAGCTCATCTTTCCCCCTCCTTTTCTGCCGTTCGAATATTCCAGTTCACCAGCAGGTCCCGCTTATGTTTCCGGTGCTGCAGGAATTGAAGGAGCATCCCTTTTTCCGCCCCGAAGATCATCGACACGAGAAAGATTGCCGAAGAGGTGATCACGATAAACGGTCCGGTTGGCCAACCGGCGCCGTAAGTGCTGACCAGCGTTCCGCCCGCCCCTGACACGCCGCCGAATAAGGCTGATAAAAGGAGCATCGTCCTAAAGGAATGCGCCCAGTAGCGGGCGCTGATCGCCGGAATAATCAGCAACGCTGCCATGAGAATGACTCCTACCGCCTGAATGCCGATGACGATGGTCAGCACAAGAACAAAGGTGTAGACAGCGTTCATCGTTTTGACGGAAAGGCCGATCCCTTTCGCGAAACTTGGGTCAAATAAATAAATTTTCCATTCTTTAAAAGCAATGATGCCAATAAAGATGACGAGAAGGGCCAGAACCGACATAATGTACACATCTTTTCGGATCATTGAAGCGGCCTGCCCGAAAATAAATCCATCCAGACCGCTTTGATTACCGCCGGATCGGTTGGCAATGGTAAGCAGCATGATTCCCAATCCGAAGAACACCGACAGGATCATCCCCATCGAAGTGTCTTCTTTTATCCGGCTGACCGATTGAATCCATTGAATACACATGGCACCGATTAATGCGCTGACAGCGGCACCGCAGATCAGAACAAGAAGATTTTTTTCTCCCAGAAGCAAGAAAGCAAGGACGACTCCCGGCAATGCCGCGTGGGAAAGGGCATCGCTCATCAAGCTTTGTTTTTTCCAGTAGGCCAGGCAGCCGACCATTCCCGCCGCGATGCCAAGCATCATTGTGCTGAAAAGAACCCATTGTGTGTTACTGGGTAATAAGCTGAACATGGTCAACCCCTTCTTTCATCACCTTCAAGGTACCGCCGTACGTTTCGGTAAGATTTTTTGCGGTAAAAACTTCCTCTGTTGTCCCGTGCTTAATGACGGTGTGATTTAATAGCAGCACATGGTCAAAATAGTCTTTCACTGTCTGCAGATCATGGTGAACCACCATCACCGTTTTTCCTTTTTCCTTCAGTTCCTTCAGAATCGCCATGATGGCGCGCTCTGTTGCCGCATCGACCCCGGCAAGAGGCTCATCCATGAAATAAAGGTCGGCTTCCTGAACGAGTGCTCTTGCCAAAAAGACGCGCTGCTGTTGACCGCCGGATAGCTGGCTGATTTGCCTGTCAGCGTATTCGCTCATTCCCATTTTTTCCAATGCTTCCATAGCTTTGGCACGATGGCGGCGGGTCGGCCACTTGAGCCAGCCGATTTGTCCGTATAGCCCCATTGTGACAACATCAAGAGCATTTGTTGGAAAATCCCAGTCCACTGACCCGCGTTGTGGTACATACCCAATCCGCTTCTTTTGCTTTTGGAAAGTCGATCCGAAGAAGGTTACGGAACCGGAAACAGGCGGATGCAAATCCAGGATCGATTTCAGCAGCGTCGATTTTCCGGCACCGTTCGGCCCGACAATTCCAGTTAATGAACCTTGCGGGATATCAAAGGACACGTCATGCAAGACGGTGTTTTTGCGATAAGAGACTGTCAATTTTTGAACACTAAGCACTGTCATAAGACATTACTCCTTTTCTGATAATGCTTCATAAATCGTTTCCACATTGTGGCGGTACATGCCCAGGTATGTACCTTCTTCTGTACCCGCTTTGCCCATGGCATCGGAGTACAGCTCTCCGCCTAATGATACATCGACGCCTGCTTCTTTCGCGCCTTCAATCACGGCCTGGATCGAATTTTCATTGATGCTTGTTTCCACAAACACCGCCGGTACATGGTGTGCCGCTATGATATCGATGGTGGATTGAATATCGGAAAGACCGATTTCGTCTTCCGTGCTCAGCCCTTGCAGACCGACTACCTCGATATCAAATAAGCGTCCAAAGTAGCCGAAAGCATCATGAGCGGTAACCAGTATCCGTTGAGATTCGGGAATGTTTCCGAGCAGTTCGCTCGCTTCGGTCTTCAGGTTATCCAATTCCGCAAAGTAAGCTGTTTTGTTTGCTTCAAATTCATCCGCATGATTCGGAGCATATTCCTTTAACACATCGACAGCTGCATCCAGTGCTTCCTTCCACAAATCAATATCGAACCAAATGTGGGGGTCGGTTGCTCCAGGCTCCTCTTCATCGTCCAGCAGCGCCGTTTCCGCCAGGCTTTCTCCAACTGCAAGCACAGGTTTCGCTTTCCCGATTTCTGCAAAAATATCATTCATGTTTCCTTCTAGATTAAGGCCGTTATAAAAGACGATATCCGCGCTTTCCAGTGTATTGATGTCCCCTTGCGTCGCCTTGTACAAATGCGGGTCCACCCCTGGTCCCATCAAGCTTTCCACGTGAACATGCTCTCCGCCAATGACTTCGAGTGGCTGACCGATCTGAGCGATGGTGGTCACGATATTTATTTTTTCATCGCCTTCGTCTGATGAAGTTCCCTCGCTGCTATTGCATGCTCCAAGTAGTAAGATCACTGTCATCGCTGTGATGACAGATATAAATCGATAACGGTGTTTCATTTGAATTCCTCCCTTTTGTTGACCGTGTGCTTGTTTTTTGCCTGAGGGAAACTTTAGTGGCAAAAAAAATCAGTTGTCCATCCTTAAAAAAGTTTCCTTAAGTAAAAAGTAATGGATAATCGCAATTTAGTCAAGTAGTTTACTTGAATTTTTCAAATGACAGCTTTTCTTTTTCTATGAGACAAACTTGTGCGTTTTCAGAGAGAAAGATATCATTTGACAGCCGGCAACAGCTGCCCGCATCAAGCCGGCCGGGAAACAGCGCTACAACTGTATCTGAAGAAAGCGTGTATTTTTTTCCGGACAAAGCGCTGAAAAACGATCAACGGATAACTGTTTTTATCAAATCTCCTGTAAGTGTCCTTAGCGAAAAAAGTAGAAAATCATACATTATAGAGTAAAAACAATAGAAAGGAAGATAGGGATGCAAAAAGAACGTAATCATTTCATGAAAAGCGTGGCAATCATTGGATTAGGTTACGTCGGTTTACCGTTAGCAAAGTTATTCGTTAAAAATGGTTTTCATGTCACCGGAATTGATATAGATAAAGCAAAAATTAGAGAACTCAAGAGACGAAAAAGCTATATAACAGATTTGTCCGACTTGGAAATCGAAGCATTGTGGAGCACCGGTTCCTTTGAAGCAACGGACAAGTACGAGCGTGTATCGGAAGCGGGTGCATGTATCATTTGTGTGCCGACGCCGTTAAAAAATAATCAAGTGCCGGAATTGCGGTATTTACAAGCTGCAGTAAAGTCGATTTCTCCTTTTGTCCAGAAAGGTCAGCTGATCGTTCTGGAAAGCTCCACTTTTCCGGGGACGACGGAAGAAGTCGTGCAGCCAATGCTGGAGGCTGGCGGTCGTAAAGCGGGAACCGATTTCTTCCTCGGTTATTCGCCGGAAAGAATCGATCCGGGAAATCAGCAGTATCAGCTCGAGGATATTCCGAAAGTAATCAGCGGGGTGACGGGTAAATGCTCCGACGAGCTGGATGGTTTATACAGCCGGGTGTTTACCAAAACGATCCGGGTCAGCTCCCCGAAAGTTGCGGAAATGACGAAAGTATTTGAAAATACGCAGCGGTTCATCAATATCTCGTTTATGAATGAAATCGCAATGGTGTGTCATGAAATGGACATCGATATTTGGGAAGTGATTGAGGCGGCGGCAACGAAGCCGTTCGGGTTTGTTCATTATGCTCCTGGACCAGGTATCGGCGGGCATTGCATTCCCGTTGATCCACTGTATCTGTCATGGAAGGCGAAGCAATATGAGGCGACTACCAATTTCATCGAACTCTCGAAAAATATCAATGACCAGATGCCGTTTTATGTGATTGAGAGGCTGGAAAAGTTGTTGGCAGCCGAAGGCAAAGCATTGGAGCAGGCGGCGGTTTTGCTGATTGGGTTGACGTATAAAAAAGACGTCAACGATATTCGCGATTCATCAGCTGTCATCATCTTTAACGCTTTGAAAGAACGGGGAACCGCGGTGTACTTTCATGACCCGCTGTTTATGAAATATGAAACAAAAGCGGGAACAGTGGAAAGCGCGGAGTTAAGCGCGGAGTTTATAAAGAAGCAAGATTGTGTCGTTATTCTGACAAATCACACGGATGTACCGTATGACTTGCTCCTTAAACATGCGCCCTTGATTTTTGATACGAGAAATCAGCTCAAAGCAAAGCATTCCCAGGTGAAATATTTGTAGTTTCCTTCACCTGTTGTCAGCCGCGGATTGATGTGCAACACCGGCATCTTCCTTCCATTTGTCGGCCGGACCTGTGCCGCGGCGGTGAGCGCCATCGTCCAAAACAATGTTTTACTTGCAGGAACATGTTTTTGTAAAGGAGAGAGAAAATTGCAACGGATAAAAGTTGGCTTGATAGGCTGTGGAAAAATTGCGGAAAAGCATGTCAAATCGTTAAAACAGCTGGAATCCGATGTTGAAATCGTCGCTTTGTGCGATATCAGCAAGGAGCAAATCGAGCACTTAATAAATAAACTGGGCTTAACGGAACACAAGATAGCAAAGGAAACGAATATCGAGCGGTTGTTGCAAAGGGAGATGGATCTTGTGGTTATCGCCACCAGCACAGATTCCCATCTTCCGCTGGCGAGGCAGGCGCTCCAGGCAAACAAACATGTGCTTGTGGAAAAGCCGCTTGCCCTGGCGGCGGCAGAAGCACGCGCGATTGTGAAAGAAGCAGACCAATGTCAACGCATCCTTGCCGTATCGTTGCAGACAAGGTATTTATCGCAAATTCAGGCAGTTAAAAAAGCGTTGGATCATCAGTGGTTCGGAAAACTGCTCTATGGCACAGTCAAAGTCCGCTGGCATCGTGACGCCGATTATTACCAATCCAGCCGCTGGCGGGGGACATGGGAAAAGGACGGCGGAGTTTTGTTGAACCAGTGCATTCATTACATCGACCTTCTGCAATGGATGGCCGGTCCGGTTCAAGCGGTTTACGGCCTGGGAGATACATTTGTCCAGCCGATGGAAGCCGAGGATGTTGGGCTCGGTTTATTAACATTCACAAGCGGCGCCTTCGGAATCATTGAAGGGACGACAGCGATCCATGATCGAAACAGCGAAACATCTCTGGAACTGATCGGTGAACACGGCCGCGTTTCACTGGAAGGGGCGCGGCTGAATAAACTGACACAGTGGAGCTTTCACGATAAACAGCGGACCGCGGAATGGCAGTCAATCCCCATTGATGCCATATCCCACACACCGCTGTATAAAGATCTCGTTCAGGCGATCCGCACCGGTTCGAAGCCGCTTGTTTCCGCAGACGCTAGTTTGCCATCGCTGGAGACGATACTCGCACTTTATCAGTCGATGGGCGAAAACCGGCCGGTCGCATTGCCGCTCGACAACTTTTCAACAAAGGAGATGGCAAATAAACGCTTAAGATAAAACGCGATGTTGAAAGAGCATGTTCAAAAAGAAAAACGTATTTATGAACAGACATCGACAGCAATTTAATAACACGAGAAGGAGTGTTGTAAATGACGCAGACAGTATTTCCATACAAAACAGCGCTGGTGACCGGCGGCAGCGGTTTTGTCGGCAGTCATCTTGTAGAGGAACTGCTTCGCCTGCATGTTCAGGTCATTTGCCTTGATAATTTTTCCTCGGGAAAATGGGAGAACATCCGCCGCTTTCAGGACGACCCCCGGTTGACCGTTGTCGAAGCGGACATTACAAACTTTGAAGAAATATCCTCATGGTTCGAAAATATTGACGTTGTTTTTCACCAGGCAGTGTCGAAAAACACTGTTTGCATGAAGAATCCACGACTGGATCTGAAAACAAATGCGGAAGGAACCTTCAATGTTCTGGAAGCTGCCCGCATTCACGGGGTGAAAAAGTTTGTCCACGCATCCACCGGTTCCGTTTACGGTGAACCTGTCTATTTTCCGGAGAATGAGTCGCACCCGACAAATCCCGTTTCCTTTTATGGCACGAGCAAGCTGGCGGCGGAAAAATATTGTACCGTATTCGGTCACCTGTATGGCATGGACATTTCCATCCTACGCTATTTCCATGTGTATGGACCGAGACAGGAGGATAATGACGACGGCGGTGTCGTATCGATTTTCATCAGAAGGGTGCTGAACAATCTGCCGCCGGTTATTTTCGGTGACGGCAGCCAACTGAGATCGTTTACGTACGTCAAGGATGTGGTGAAAAGCAATATTCTCGCAGCAAGCAACCCGGCTGCACGCGGTGAAGTATACAATTGCGCATCGGGGATAAAAGTGACCATTCAGGAGCTTGCCGAGCTGATTTTACAAAAATTGAACCGCAAAGATTTGCAAATACAATACCGTGACTGGAAGCCGGGAGACATCAAGTACTTTGATATCGACAACGGCAAAATCAAAAACATCGGCATGACGTTCGACTGGGAGTTTGACGAAGGCATCCAGCAGACGATCCAATGGCTGCAAACGAACGTATCTGGAAACAGGCGGAAGGAAGTGCCGGAATGAAAGTGTTGCACCTTCCGTATGGCATAGGAATCAGCGCGTTTGCCGGCGCGCTGCGGACGAAAGGAATTGATGCCGTTTCCTGCAGCTTGCGGCGTCACCATTATTCTTATTTGGCGGATATACGCAAAGACTTTGATCAACACCCGCCGGAAAAACAGGAAAGGCTGCGGGAACAATTTTTTCAAGAAGCAATGGAGAAATACGATATCTTTCATTTTCATTTTGGCGAAACGTTTTTTCCCGACCGCAGAGACTTAGAAATTCTGAAGAAAAACGGAAAAAAGATGATTGTTCATCATCGCGGATCGGAAGTGAGGATGCTGTCGGTGGCAAAAGGCATGAACAATCCGTATGTAAAAGTGAAGCGGTCTTGGCCGGAAGAAAAAGTGCGCGCCAATCTCGAATTCTTGTCCCGGTACTTCGATAAAGCCATCGTCAATGATTGGGAATTAAGAACGTACACCGAACCGTATTATAAGAAAAATTATGTTGTGCCCCATGCCATCGAGATTAAAAAATTCACGGCAAGATATCCGACGGGGGAGGAGAGACCGCTGATTGTCCATGCTCCTTCCCGGCGGGATACGAAAGGAACAGAATATGTTCTCGATGCCGTTGACAGGTTGAAAAAGGCCGGGGAGGAATTTGACTTTCAACTCGTGGAGAAGCTGCCGCATGATCAGGCGTTAAAACTTTACCAAAAAGCAACGATCGTCATTGATCAGCTGCGAATTGGGGCATATGGACATTTGTCAATGGAGGCGATGGCAATGGGAAAGCCGGTCATTTGTTATATCCGGGAAGATCTTGTGGATAAATATCCGGCTGGTCTCCCGATCATCAGCGCCAATCCCGATACCGTCCACCAAGTGATCCGGAAGACATTAAAGCATCCGGAACGGTGGCGGGAGCTTGGCAGGGCGGGCAGGCGGTATGCCAATATGTATCACAGGTATGAAAGGGTGGCAGACAGGCTGATCAGCATCTATCAAAAGCTGTAGCCCATTTGCCTGTTTTCGGAACCTTGGCACCTGCTTTAAGTCACCAACTCCACTCAATGCTTCCTGTATGTTTATAAGGATCACAAAAAACGATCTGTTTGAGCATACACCCCAACTATCAGAAAGAGGAGGAGAGGGGATGAAAATTTTACAATTACCTAGCGGCTCCGATATCAGTCTGTTGACGAAAGCATTGCGTTCTCTTGGAGCAGAAGCAACTTCCTGCAGCTTCAGTTCGGCAGATCCGTACAGCTATCTAGCGGATGTCCGCTTGCGATTGAATGAATATCCGGCAGAGCAAAGAAAAATACTGCTTCAAACGTATTTCAAGAAAGCTGCTGCCACTTATGATGTCTTCCATTATCATTTCGGTAAAACGTTTTTTTCTGATGCTTCCGACTTAAAAATCCTTAAAGAAAGTGGGAAAAAACTGATTGTCCACCACAGAGGCTCGGAGGTGCGGAAGCTGTCCGTCGCACGTAAAAACAACCCCTATGTCAAAGTAAAGACAAAGTGGACGGAGGAGAAAATAGCCAAACAGTTGAAGCGCCTTTCCACTTATGTTGACTATGCCATCGTCTGTGATCACGAATTAAAACCGTATATAGAACCTTACTATAAAAAAATTTATGTAGTCCCACGCGTCATTGACCGGAATAAATACATTTCAGCCTATCCCCAGCCTGTTGGCAATCCGGTGGTTGTCCATGCGCCGACCCATAATGAAATAAAAGGAACGGCGCATGTTTTAGCAGCCGTTGAACGGTTAAAAAAAGAAGGCTGGACATTTCAATTCAAATTAATCGAGGGTCTGCCACATCGGAAGGCATTAGAGGAATATCGGAATGCGACGATCGTCATTGATCAGCTTTGTATCGGTGCTTATGCAAACTTAAGCATGGAGGCAATGGCGTTGGGAAAACCGGTTATTTGCTATATTCGCGACGACCTGCAAAGCAAATATCCCGGTAATTTACCAATAGTTAATGCCAATCCGGACACGATTTATGAAAGACTAAAGTGGCTGCTCGGGCGTCCGGAGCAGTGGCGGAGGCTTGGCATACGAGGGCGGCGTTATGTAAGAAATTATCATAATCAAGATAAAGTTGCCAAACAACTGATGGCGATTTACGAAAAAATTTAGCTCGCTCGCATTTGTTTTTTACTCAATTCCAAAAAGTGCTTTTCTAAAGGAAGCGTTCTTTACTTTTCGAACAAAGTATATTAACAAACGGACAGGAGGTGCAGTATTGAAAATTCTCCACCTTCCTTATGGCATCGGGATTAGCACGCTGGCAAAGGCACTTAGAGAGCAGGGGGCAAATGCGGCCTCCTGCAGTTTCCGATCCACAAATTTCTATGACTATTTAGCGGATATCCGGCTGAATTTAAATCAATATTCTATAAAAAAGAGCGACAGTGTCCGGCGTCAATTTTTTCGGCAGGCGATGGCGGAATACGACCTGTTTCATTTCCATTTCGGCGAGACATTTTTCCCGGATAAACGCGATTTACGTGAGCTGAAGAACGCCGGGAAAAAACGAATCGTCCACCACAGGGGCTCGGAGGTGCGCAAGTTATCGGTGGCGAGAAGCTTTGGTAATCCCTATGTGCAGGTGAAAAAATCATGGCCGGAAAAAACAATCACGAACAACCTCACGAAGCTATCCGCCGATATCGATCATGCGATTGTCAATGACCACGAACTGCTTGCTTATGTAAAGCCTTATTATAAAAAAACGTATGTGGTTCGCCAGCCGCTGGATTGCAGCCGGTTTCAGCCGGTATATCCATCACCGCAGAAAAAGCCACTGATTGTTCATGCGCCGTCCAATCGGGAAATCAAGGGGACGGAGTTTGTGATCAAAGCGATGGAGCAGTTGAAGCAGGACGGTGAACAGTTTACTTTCCGCTTAATCGAAAAGCTCCCCCGTGAGGAAGCGTTGGCATTATACAGAAAAGCGGCGATCATCATCGATCAGTTGAGAATCGGTTCCTATGCCAATTTCAGCCTGGAGGCAATGGCGTTGGGAAAGCCTGTCGTTTGTTTTATTCGCAACGATCTGTTGAAAACATATCCGCCGGACCTGCCGATCGTCAATGCCAATCCGGACACGATTTACGAGGAGGTAAAAAAACTGTTGCATGAACCGGAAGCATGGGCAAAAATCGGGAAGCGGAGCCGGAAGTATGTAGAGGGACATCACCGCCCCGATGCGATTGCCAAACAATTACTGCAAATTTATTCAGAGCTATAGATGGAGGGTGTTCATCAAGCGAAAAACCGATTGTATGAACAATCACTTACAGAAAGAAAGGTGAAAGACGATGAAACGCACACAAATACCGCAATCCTGCAAGTTAGGTGAAGGTGTGGTTATCGAAGAAGGAGTCCAGCTTGGGGAAAATGTTCAAATCGGCCATTACACGGTCATCCTTGCCGACACGATCATCGGAGAAAATACGAATATTGGCAGCCATTCGGTGTTAGGCTGTCAGCCGTATAAAAATAAACGTGTGAAGCACGATGTCAGCAAACAATCTCCTTTAGTGATCGGCAAAGGCTGCAAAATCGGCCAGCACGCGGTGATTTATGCCGGGACGGAGCTGGCTGACGAGGTGCTGGTAGGGGATATGGCAAGTATCCGTGAGAACACGGCAATCGGGGAAGCGACGGTCATCGGCCGCAATGCCAAGGTAGAATGCCGTACGACAATCGGCAAAGGCTGCATGATCCAGACCGGGGCATATATTACCGCCGACATGATCATCGAAGAGAATGTGTTCATCGGTCCCGAGGTATCCACGTCCAATGATAAATATATGGGCAGAAAGCCGGTCGCCTTGAAAGGACCGCATATCAAAAAAGGGGTCACCATCGGGAATAATGCGACATTGCTTCCGGAAATTACCCTTGGCGAGTATGCCGTTGTCGGCGCCGGCGCCGTCGTTACAAAGGACGTTCCTGGTCACCGGACGGTCGCCGGGGTACCGGCAAGAATAATCAACAGAAAGGGAGATAGCAAATGACTGCAGTTCCGTTAATGAATATCCGTGCACAATACGAAGCGTTGGAGAGAGAACTGCTTTCAGCGGCAAAGCGCGTCCTGTCCAGCGGAAAATATATTAACGGGGAGGAAGGTCGCCAGTTTGAAAAGGAGCTGGCAGCTTTTACAAATACACGGTATGCCGTTTCCACCGCAAATGGAACGGACGCCTTGATCTTGGCCCTGCACGCCTGCGGAGTCGGTCGGGGGGACGAAGTGATTACCTCGCCGTTCACCTTTTTTGCATCGGCAGAAGCGATTGCCCGTGTCGGCGCAACGCCCGTTTTTGCCGATATTGATGACAAAACCTTTAACTTGGATCCAGAAAAAACAGCGGAAAAAATCACCGTGAAAACAAAAGCGATCATTCCGGTTCATCTTTTCGGGCAGCCTGCGGAAATGGACGCCTTTCTTGCGCTTGCCCGAAAGCATCATCTATATGTTATCGAGGATGCCTGTCAGGCCCTGGGTGCCGAATATAAAGCACAACCTGCCGGAGGTATCGCGGATGCGGGCTGCTTTTCCTTTTTTCCGACAAAAAATCTCGGCGGCTTCGGCGACGGCGGAATGGTGGTGACGAACAATCCGGAAGTGGCGGAAAAAGTCCGGTTGCTGGCGTTGCACGGAAGCAGAAAGAAATATTTTCATGAGACGATCGGATATAACAGCCGGTTGGATGAAATTCAGGCTGCTGTCCTTCGGATCAAATTGAAGTATATTACCGAGTGGAATAACAGGCGGAGGGAAAAAGCAGCAATCTACAGCGAAGAGCTTCAAGGACTCGATTTGAATTTGCCTGCGGAACTGCCGCACGTCCGTCACGTGTATCATTTGTTTGTCCTGCAAAGCAAAAAAAGACAGGGGTTGGGAAAATTTTTACAGAAAAAAGGGATAGCCACAGGGCATTATTATCCGCGCCCCCTTCATCTGCAAACAGCATTTGCCTCTTTAGGTTATCAAGAAGGGGATTTGCCGGTTGCAGAAGCGGCCTCGCAGTGCTCCTTGGCACTTCCGCTGTTTCCGGAGCTGGCGGAAGCCGACCAAATGAAGGTCATTCAAGCGATTCGCGAGTTCCATTCACAGTGAAGTGAACGAAAGGAGGGTTCCAAGTATTGAAGGTTTTTCACTTAGGATTCGGCGGGCAAATGATCGAGATGTGTCAGGCGCTTAGAGAGGCAGGGGTGGATGCTGTTTCCTGCCACATGAGAAACTCTGTTCAACAGTTTCAACCGGACATCCTGTTTCAGATCGACAAGTATCCGGAAAGGGAACGTCTTCACCGCATCAGAAAATTTATGATGGACATGAGTAAAAAATATGACGTTTTTCACTTTCATTTTGGCCAAACCTTTTTGCCGGATAGAAGCGATCTTGCTTATTTGAAGAAGCAAGGTAAAAAATTGATTGTCCAGCACCGCGGGTCCGAAGTACGCAGATTATCGCTTGCGAAAAAATTTAATAACCCGCATGTGCTTGTGAAAAAACAATTTGCCGATGAGAAAAAGCGCCGCTTATTTTTGAAAAAGTTATCACGTTATATTGACCACGCCATTGTTGCCGACCATGAGCTGCTGCCGTATATACAGAATATCTATAAGCATACTCATATCATTCCCCAGGCGATTAACACAACAGCATTGAAACCAGCTTATCCTGCGCTGGACACGGAGGAACCTTTGATTGTACACGCGCCATCCAATTTTGAAGTAAAAGGAACAAAAGATGTCTTGGATGCCATCAGCCGGCTGCATATAACAAATTGCCGGTTTAAGTTCATGCTATTGTCGAATCTGCCGTACGAGCAGGCGCTGCAAATATATCGGCGGGCCGACATCATCATTGATCAACTGCTCATCGGTTCCTTCGGCGTCGTCAGCCTGGAAGCAATGGCTCTCGGAAAACCTGTCATTTGTTACATTCGAGATGATCTTCTGAACCGCTACCCTGCTCATTTGCCGATCGTGAACGCAAATCCAGACACAATATATCCGACATTAAAAAAGCTGCTGAGAAATCCGCGGGAAAGAAAGCGGCTTGGCGTCAAAGGAAGGAAATATGCAGAAAAACACCATGATCCACGGCTGATTTCGCAACAGTTGGTGGAGGTTTACCAACGGCTGTATCGGTGAAGGAGAGAGAGCGGCACGTGCTAAAGAGAGAGCAGCGGGAGATTGCTGGACTGTGTGTACAGCTTTTAAAACAAACAGGAACGGCATTGTTATTTACAACAAGGGTGTCTGTCTCAAGCGGGAGAAGACACCCTTTGACAAAAGAGTAGGAGGACAAACTCGAGTCCGAAGCGTTGTCGAATGTCCTCAAGAAGGGCTTATGGGGACAAACTCGAGTCCGAAGCGTTGTCGAATGTCCTCAAGAAGGGCTTATGAGGACAAACTCGAGTCCGGAGCGCGGCGATTTGTCCTCAAGAAGGGCTTATGAGGACAAACTCGAGTTCGAAGCGCGGCAAACTGTCCTCAAGAAGGGTTTATGAGGACAAACTCGAGTCCGGAGCGCGGCAAACTGTCCTCAAGAAGGGTTTATGAGGACAAAACCAGCGGTCCTCATGAAGAACAGTTTATGCGGGCAAACCGAAAGGCGGAAAATCGTTTGATACCGATCGGCTCCTACCCGTGCCTTCCTTGCTGTCTCTGGTTCCTATTACGGTAACGAAGTTGAACCTACCCGTTGTTGATTAAAAGATTCATCATCTGTCAGTGTGCGGTCAGATATTTTGCATACTCCAGCGGATTTAAAAAGATACTGTCAACCGCCTCTTGGTCGTAAGCTTTGCACAGGGATACTTTTGCCGATTGAGAATTGCATTCGATCAGCTTCAGCTTTCCTTTTTGATCAATCGCGAAGTCAATCCCGATTTCCCCGACGGGTCCATAAATTTTTTCGATCTCAAGGTAGACATTTTTCAGAAAGGTCTCCACTTTCTTTTTGACAGTTTGGATTTGGTTTTTACTGTAGTTCATATAATCTGCAAAAAAATCTTCAAAAACATAGCTGTTTGCATGAGTAGTGATTGGGGAATTCGTTTGTGATACTCGAACAGGGATACCGATAATCTCCAGCTTGCCGTTCCCGTTACGCTGCAGTTCTGCCCGAAAGTCAACGACCGAGTGGTTGATTTTGATTAAATCGATCGCTTCCTGCGCGATTATTTCCCGATTGCCGAAATACGCCTTTAATTGCCGGTATAAGGTAACAATATTCTTCGCTTTTTGAATGGACAATGAACCGTTGAAATAGCGGTATTCAAAGGAGCCGTCCGTTAATTTCGTTACTTTTACCACCTGCTTTCCTCTTCTACCCCTCGCTGCTTTTACATAGATGGAAGGATATCTTTTAATCATATACTCCAGCACTTTCGGCGATTTCATTTGCATCGTTTTTGGCAGATGTTTTCTCAATGTTGTTTTTTTCAAATGCTTATATAAATCCCATTTATTGAACCCGAGTTGATAATTCAGCATTTTCACGCCTGATTTGGCTAACTGATGTTGGAATTTAAGATATTTTTTTACCATGTGTTCGCTGGATAGACTCAAGCCGCCTCGTTTATAAAGGACGTTGGGATATGGAAATAATCCGCGCTCCCAGCGGCCGGTGCTGCTATTATAATAAACACCGGAAATTCTTTTTTTATTGACGTCTACATCATGAAGAGAGTAGAAAAATAATGTTGTTTTCGCTTTTTCATTTGCTTTTGCCAACTCCAAAAGCCTTTCGTGCGGACATTGAAACAAAAGCTGGTAAACATTCCTCCTGGATACGGAAACGCCAATGACTGTGCTACTCTGAATGGAAACTTCAGAGACCATATTCTCACCACCATCGTTGTATTTAAAAGTTGCTTTGACTGAAATACATTATATGTCTATTTCAATATATAACTTATGTACTGATTATCGTTTAGAGTCGGCTCGTGTCCAGTATCACGAACGTGAAATTATGAAGAATGCAGATTTGACAGGCTGGCCGCTTCTTTCCAGCTTATATTCTTAGGGATCGTCACCCAATTTTTGGAACAGCTGCGGAAAAAGGGCATAAAATGGATACCAGATCGATGTCAGCAAAACTCATCACCACTCATATTGTGAATCCAAAAAAAGAACTATCTCGCAAAAGGAATTCCTCTCAGTCTTTTGCGGATAGTTTTATTAAACAGAGAAGCTGTTAAGGAGCAGGCGTCGCAGTAATTAGCAGGCTGGCAGTTACCAGCGGGCTTAACGCTACATCAGCAGCAAAATCAACACTTGGAACAGGGACAATCAATGTTTCCTCCACCCCGAGAATCGGTTCAAGATCAATGACCACTGTACCGTTTACGATTGGAAATGGAGCATCCACTATCAATGTAGCCCCGATTGGAGCTTCAACACCAGCGACGATCAATGCATCCAGCACAATCGTCACTAAAGCAGTATCAACAACAGCCATGTTATTCCTCCTTTCTATGCTGTTATACCATTAAAATATGAATCAAGTAGAATAAAGGATTGTACTGGTAGCCTTTGAAGAAAAAATGTGTTTTTTACTATTGCTTGTCGGAGAGAGCGCTCCCCTTTTATTGGCTTAACAAAGAAAGCTATCACAAAACATGTGTAATCCCTTTTTGTGACAGCCAATTCATTCCGCGTTATGATTCTAGTGTGGTAGTAATTAACAAGTTAAACGCCAAGAGAGGACTTAAAGTTGCTGTTACGGGAAAATCAACGACAGGAACAGGTACGGTGACCGTTTGATCAGCACCGACGAGCGGCTCCAAGTCAATGACGACGGATGCAACTCCGACAATTGGGAATGGTTCGTTTACGATGACATCCAAGCCGACATCAAAGGTTTCACCTGCCACGATTGCGGAGGCTAGTTCGATGGTTACCAATGCAGTATCAGGCATTTCAATATCATCCCTTCTATTCTTATTTGTACTTTTAATTTATGAAAACAACGTGGGAATGATTGTACGAATGAAATAGTAGAAAAGCATATTTCATGCTTGCTCTATATAGTGTTTGTTCAAAAAGATCGCTTTTTATCTTTTTGAACAAATACGAAGCAATGAGTGGAGCCGATGCATTCTTTTAAATCCTGCTACGAGTGGGGTTCTCGTAGTCGATGCATCGAGCGGAGCCATTGCCTTTTTGAACACGCTCTATATAGGAAAAAAAGAATGACTTCGGCAACAAGGATATCGTCGTCTGATAACGAACTGGAATTCATCGTTCCTGAAAGCAGCTGTGAAACCACCGTACGGTAAGGAAAAGAAGTTCATCGCGCCCGATTCCACACCATTATCTCTTCTCTCTTGCAGCTAAAAAATAGGCGTATTCCAACGGCTTTAAATAAATGTTTCTCAATTGCCGTTCATCGTCGACTTGCGTTAAAAAATGCTTTTGTGTTCTGCCGTTGACTTCAATGATCCATACTTTTCCATTTGTATCAACAGCAAAGTCAAATCCAAGTTCTCCGAGATGCCCCATGTTTTTCTCCAAAAGTTTTGCAGCATGTATCCCGAACTTTTTGATTTTTTCAATGACGGCTGCCGTTGTTTTCGTATCTGCAGCAAGAATGTCGGCAATGCGCAACAGCTCCTTGCTTTGATTGGTGATATAAGAATCCGGATAGCTCGTTCTGCAAAAACCGCCGGTGTATTCCCAGTTGCCTCTCCGATTTTTCTGGATGTATATACGGAGATCATAGATTCTATCAGCATAGTGGTCGAAATCGATATAGTTTTGAACAAGGTATCTTTCCCCGCCGACGAGTTTTTTTACTCTGTCTCGAAATTCTTGTTCATCGGAGGTCGAGATTTTCGGGATAGACATATGATGATATAGCACGTACTCGTCATTTGCTGATTTTTCCAGCTTATAAATGTTTTCTCCTAAATTCCCTGAACAAGGCTTTAAAATTAATTTTCCATGCTGGTTTAACTGGTAGATGATTTCAGCATCGTTGAAAAGGCTTGTTTTCGGAAGGTGACTTTGCAGTGGAGAAGCTCGCAGGATCGTATCCACCGTCCATTTGTCAAACTTGGTGATAAAGTTGAAAACTTTCCTTTTCCCAAGCACAACCTCCCAGCTTTTTATTGCTATGTCCCTGCTGGAATAGAACCGGTTATAGACGACATCTGGAAAAGGAAAGCGCCCCTCCCGCCATTTCCCGTCCCGGTATAAGAAACCTTTAATTTTTTTCTTCTTCCAATATATTTTCCGCTTGTTGAAAACGAGAATATCGACAGGCAATGTTCTGCCGACTTCATACAATGGTAATGGGTTAGCTTTGTAGACCATGATTCCGATTATTTTTTTTTTCATTTGCATCACCTTTGATAGTGTATGTGGCCGAGACATCCTTTGTTTGACCAACTGACTACTTGTACTGTCCAATTTTTAGGAGCCTAACTTTCCATCGATGTCATTGCCAAAAAAATGATCATGACATATGGATAAGAAGAGGGAGAATTTCTGAATCATTGACCGAAGAGCAAGAGCCGCTGATAAGTGAAGGAATGCGGGCTGCGCCATGAACCATGGAAAGTAAGCGGGGTGATGTTGTGAAAGGAGTTGTTTTGGCAGGAGGGAGGGGGACGAGGCTGTCGCCTTTTACAAAAGTAATCAATAAACACCTGCTCCCCGTCGGAAAGTATCCGATGATTTACTGGCCGCTTCTTAGGCTGCAGGAAGCAAAAGTAACCAACGTTTGTATTGTGACAAGTGAGGAAAGTATTCCGGCGATGAAGGAAATGATCGAAGCGCTGCCCTTGGAAAAATTATCTTGCCGATTTGTTCCGCAGGCGGAACCGCTTGGGATCGCGGACGGTATTCTGCAAGCGGAGCCGTTTGTGAAAAACGATAAAATCGTCGTGCTGTTAGGCGATAATGTTTTCACCGATTCCCTGCATCAGGCAGTGGAACAATTCATACAATCTGGTGAAGGCGCCAAGGTGTTTGTCAAGGAGGTAAGTGATCCGGAAAGATATGGCGTCGTGGAGATCGATGACCGCGGCAACGTGCTCAACATTGAGGAAAAACCGTTAAAGCCGAAAACTAATTTATGTGCTACCGGGATTTATTTATATGATAACAAAGTGTTTGACTATATCCGCCGGCTGTCTTTTTCCACAAGGGGAGAAATGGAAGTAACGGATTTAAATCGACAGTATTTGGAGGAAGGGAAGCTGACCGTACAAAGGCTGGAGAGCTTCTGGATTGATGCGGGAACAATCGCATCGCTGAACAAAGCGAACAGCTATATGTTTAATCCTTCTGAATAAGAGCGGCAATGGCTGCCCCTGCTGTGCTTTAGACATGAGATACGGCAGTTTTGTAAACGGAAGTACATTTGACGGAAAGCGGGACGACGGGATAAACAAGGAGGAGGAGTGGTGCTTGAAAATACAGAGAGTCCAATATTGATTACCGGGAAAAGCGGACAACTATCCACGGCGTTGCAAGCTGGTTGTGCTGCCCGTGGATTGCCGTATATTGCTCTCGGCCGCAAGGAAATGGATATTACCAATAAGGTAAAGGTGGAAGCGACCGTTCGCAGCATTGCACCGGCTGTCATTTTACATACAGCCGCGTTGACCGATGTGGATGGTGCCGAGCGGGAGCCGGAACGCTGCGTGGACATCAATGTTCGGGGGACGCAGCACCTTCTCGAAGCAGCGGCAGCAGTCAAAGCCTCCTTCCTTTATATCAGCAGCGACTATGTTTTTCGCGGGGATGGGCAGCTCCCGCTGGCAGTTGATGCTGCTCCGTCGCCGGTCAATCAATACGGATTCACGAAGTGGCTCGGCGAAGAAGCGGTGAAGGCATATCCGTACCCGTGGTGGATTGTGAGGACATCGTGGTTATTCGGAGGAAAGGGAAAACATTTTGCAAGAACAATAGCGGAGCAGGCGCTTAAAGAAAGAAAAATTTCCGTCGTCGACGACCAATGTGGCGCGCCGACTTATGTTACCGATCTTGCAGAAACGATTTTTTTCATCCTTGATAAATCTCCGGGGATCTATCACGCGGCCAATCGCGGCCACTGCTCAAGATGGGAATGGGCGCAATATATTTATTGGCGAGTGGGGAGGGAGCCATCCCATGTCGACCGTATCAATTCCCGGCAAAGAAAACAGGAAGCGAAGCGGCCGGCTTACTCGGTCCTTGATTTATCCAAGCTTGTGGAGAGCAGCATTCCGCAGCTAAGAGATTGGCAGGCTGCCGTTGACGATTATTTGGCATTGGAAGGGTGGTTGGATGATTGAAGGTGTGAGCGAGAAAAAGCTGATAAAGCATGTGGATGACCGAGGTTATTTGATGGAGCTTCTCCGGGATGATGACGGCTTGCTGGAACGCTTCGGGCAGGCATCGGTATCCATGAGTTACCCGGGGGTGATTAAGGCGTTTCATTATCACCGTCATCAGGATGACATCTGGTTTTTTCCTTCCGGCAATGCACAAGTTGTATTGTTTGATCTTCGTGAAGCGTCCACTACGCACAAAGAAACAAATGTTTTTTTCATGGGAGAGGAAAATCCTGTCTTGCTGCTGATTCCGAAAGGCGTTGCCCATGGATACCGAGTCCTTGGGAATCAGCCGGCAATGATCGTTTATTTTACAACGTCATCGTATCGCCGGGAGGCTCCGGATGAATACCGGATCGCCTGGGACGATCCGCTGATTGGATTCGATTGGACGACAAAACATCGTTAAGAAAGTGTGCTGATGAGAATGAAACCGAAAATCTCGGTAATATTAACAAGCTACAACAAGCCGGAAACTGTTGGCAAAGCAATCAAAAGCGTACTAAATCAAACGTATGATAATTGGGAATTGCTTATTATGGATGATAATTCCCGTCAAGAAACAAAGGAAAAAATAGAGAAGTATTTGAATGACAGCCGTATTTCTTTTTTTCAAAGTGCCGTACGCAATGACCAACGCTATTTGACAACGCGCTATGCGACGCTGATCAATGAAGCTTTGGAAAAAGTAAGCGGACGCTATATCACGTATTTGACGGACGATGATTATTACTTGCCGCAGCGATTTGAACGGATGGTGAGCTATTTTCAGCGAAACAGGAAGGCAAAAATTTGCTATTCGATGCAGCAGGTGGTGCATATCGATGAAAAGGGTGACACCGTCATGGAAACGGTTCGGCGGACTTCCGGCATGTTACGGAAAGCATCTTTTTTAGTCGATCACTGCTCCGTCATGCATGAAGCGTCATTATTAAAAAAAGTGTACGAGAAATTCGGTTCCTACTGGGATGACGACGCCAGAAACTGGAATCACGGCGATGCCGCTTTCTGGGACCGCTTGACGTGCTTTGCCTGCTTCCATCCGGTTAATCAAATTCTCGATGTTAATTTAAAAACACCATATTCCTTCCAGATCTTAAACACGTATTTACCGTGGGAGCTGCCGGAGGGACTGGTCGTTACGAGTCAGGGGGGGAATAAATTCGTCATCGAAAGAGAAAAAAGACGGTGGCTGTCGCCGGCAATGACAGGAAAGCTTGCGTTGGACGATCATGACATTATTGTCCCTGACCCGCTTTTATACCGCTACCGTCCGGGGGAAAGGGTGGATGACCGCGTGTTTGAAACTGGCAAATTTCCGAGCGGCACCGTCCTAACATACAATCAGACGAAGGAACGGCTTTATTTGATGGAAAAGGGAAGGCGGCGATTAGTGCCTTCTTTAAGTGTTGCTGATAAATATTGTCTGGCGGAGAAAGCGGTGGTTGTTTCCCCGTTTATTTTAAGCGAAATACCGGAAGGCAGCCCGCTGTCATTAGAAATGTGTACCGCGGCGGATCTCCCGGAAGGAAAATTTTTTGAGTTTTATGGAAGATATTTTGTGGTGATGAACGGGAAACTGTGCATTCTCAACAGGAAAATGGCGGACAGATTACATCTCGATAAAGCAAGGCTTCCGAAAATAAACGCCAGGGAATACAAGCGTTGCCCTAAAGGAAAGGAATTGGGGTGGAATGGCTCGAGAAGCGGGCAGCGGCGGAAAAAAAGTTAATACAGACGGAATTAATTGAAAAATCGACTGGAAAAAAATCAATCTTGACGGAATTCCCGTTCAAACCGACGGGAAAAAGTTCAAATTAGACGGAATAAATTGAAAAAGCGATGAAAAAATAACGAATCATATGCCCCAATTCCGCCTAAGTACCGTTCACGTCCTGCGCCTTAAGCTTGCTCGATGCAAATTTGCCAGTTGAACCACAAGCACATTCAAGTTGCATTTGATGAGGAACGGTGGAATGTCCCACCCGCAGTTACGAAAGTAATTCCTTGTTAATCACGGAGATCAGCTTCCGGACTCTTGAGGTAAATGTGTGGAGCTTCAAGGAATCTTTGTATGTGGCCGCAACCAACTGCTTTCTTGCCTTGACATCATCAAGGAGGACAGCGATTTTTTGCAGACATTCTTCTTCAGTATGGAACACCGGGATGGAGCCGGCGGAAGGAAAAAGCCGGCTGATATTCCTTGTATGATCAACGACCTGTGCAGCTTTACAGCCGGCGATTTCAAATAAGCGATTATTCGGACTGGAAGCGTGAATGTCTGCTTCACGATTATTCCTATTTTCAGAAAAAGAGACTCTATTTGTACTGCCATTCCTCCGTCGCCAGCGGATCGCTTTGTTATTATTCATCGTTTCATTGAGAGAGCGGTGAGTATTGATCACCACTTTGCTTGTTGAATAATAATAGGCTACCTTTTCCGGAGGAATCCAGTAATTGATGAGTTGAAGTCGGGAATTTTTTATGCTGTGCAAGGCATATGACCATTTTCCGCCAATCACTTGGATGTTCCATGATGTTTCTTTCAGCAAGTATTTCATCAATTCCACCCGTTCCTCATAGGGATAACCGACGAGGCAAACATCGGCTTGATACAGACTGCCTTCCGGCTTTTGCGGGCAATAGATTTTTTCGTCAAAACCAAGGGGAAGATAAGTGACGTGCTGATGGCCTGCTTGCTGATAAAAATGGACCGCATTTTTCTCCACGGTAAAAATAGCATGGAAATGATCAATGATTTTTACAGTGTCATGAATATAATAAGGATCTTCACAAAACCAACCTGCTTTTGGCAACGGCAGCGACGATAGTGCGGGAATGATTTTGTCGCTCCGCCCGTTACCAATCAGCGTAAACAAAAATGCCGGCGCTTCTTCTGAAATCGCAACTGCGATCTGCTCCGGCGTTGAGTTGGCACTCAGTGTAACTGGCGTCCAGCCCGCAGCCGTAAAAGCCCGGATAATTCCTTCATCAAAATAATGGTATATTCCTCCATAGGAAGAACGAATATACAAAAATTTCATGTGCGCGTCCTAAATGGCTGTTAAGGAGATCGTATTTAAAGCCGGGATTCCCTGCTGAAATTCTTTCGTATATAGGAAGCCCTCGATAATGTATTGCCGGTGTTCTCCTGATGAAGGAATTGTCAGGTTGAAATTGGAAAAAATCATTTTTTCCCGAGGATTCAATGCTTTTACATGCAAAGGTGCAAGCCAGTGCTCGCCCTTTTCTTTGACCGTTTCCCGCCAATTATTTTGCGCATAAACCCATTCTTCCACGGAAGCAAAGAGACTGTCATTGGGCTGTTCCTGCATTCTGATTTTCCCGCCTAGCAAAACCCCTTTGCTCGGACGAATCCGCAGGCAAATGACCGGTTGATGCAACGGTCCCGTGCCGGTGTTTTCCGCCGTGAAATTACCGACGATTTGTATCGCACTCTCTTCCTCGCTGTCGGCCGGATGCTTTGGAAGAAAGACAGAGTAGCTGAAGAACGCTGTTGCCGCCGTCACGGAAGGAGCGGGAGCAGGGGTTGCTTTTTTTTTCTTCCTCAACGATTGCAGGTGAATTCGTTGCCGGTGCTTGTATATGAACTTCCTTCAATTTTTCATTCAGCTTTTGTACTTGTTGTTTATATTTTTGCGTTTCAGATTGATAGTGAATGATTTTTTGCTTTAATTGAATGATCTGATCATCGGTACTTAGTAATGTCCGCTTCTTATATTTCGGCTTCATTGCTGATCTCTCCTTACACGATAAATTTACTTTTATTTTTATGCATGCAGGCAGTAAGAAAGAAGGGAGATCACAAAATTTCTGCGTTCATCCGGTGACGCGTGGAGAGAGAAACGACCTGGAAACGGCTTTCCACATAGTAGAAAGCCAGTTATGAGTGGATTTCTCATAGCTGGCTTAGGTCGAACGGGAGTCGTTAGTGTTTGAACATGGCCGATAATCGATGCTAATGGTTTGCAGGAGGAAAAATTTCCGGACATTGCGGCGGGAAAGTGATTTCTGGGCATACTCTTTCAATAGGAAGGATAATATCTTCACGAGGTTTGCACAGACGGCCTTCCACTTCAATTTTCACTTCTGCTTCGACTTGAATGGATTGACAAATCAGCAGTTCAAGCGTCAAGTCGATGAATTCTCCGTTGGCACAACAAACTGCGCCGCTGCCGTCAAAGTCGAATACATGACAATTGATGACAGTTCCTTCCGGAGCACATAATAAGAATCTTTCGAAAATACAATATGAAATAGGTGCGGATACACAAACCGGAGGAAAGTTAGGGTCAATGCGTAATTCTACGACGAAAAATCCCTGTTTTTTGATTCTCACCAGCTGCAGTTCTGTATCCAGTTCCGGTACGAAGACATCTTCTCTCAGCCCCACTTGTGAACATTCGATTTCATTTAATGGAATTTCATTTCCATTTTCGTCGGTCGGTATCACTGTAACGATAAAATCCTCATTAGGTCCAAGCAGTTCACAAGGATTATCGTCTGGAGTGCCATTACAAGTAAAGGCTAAGTCAGCTAATCCGTTCACTCCGTTGAAGTTATATTCCTTATTAACTTGCCTCGTTACCCAATCATAAACTTTATCCACACGGATACAGAGTGATTCTAAGTTGGACATTCCTTATATCATCCCTTCATTATTAATTTTCCTTGGCGGACTACTTTATTGTATGTATCAAACCATATTTGGTGCAGAGTCCTATGATGTTGGGCGGCAGTCAGGCAAGTTTTGTGATTTGCATCATATGATAGGGATAAAAGACTATGTTTTTTTAGGGAGGAGATCGTGTGGAGAAAAAGTTGAGCCGCTTGGACAAAGTTCAATTACAACAGAAAATTCTTCACCTTCAATCCGAAGTGACGAAATATCGCCATCTGGCCGAAGCGCAGAAAAATAAATATAACTATCAAGTGTTTGATGAAATGAAGCAGCAGATGGAGAATTATGAAGGAAGGAATAGAATACTGGAGGAAAGCTTTAAAACCTTGTATCAGGAAATCCAGCGCATTGACGGATTGCTGGAAGAGATGAAAGCGGTGGACGAAGCGTTACAGGAAAAAATTAGTTCATTGAAAAAAGCAGACAAGAAGGCAAAAGCACCAGCGGCGGAAGCTGTAATGACAGACAGCAGCCAGGAACGAACAGTGGAAACAGCGTCGTCAGAGAACAATCAGAAAAGAACAGCGAAAACAGTGTTGGCAGAAAGTAATCAGGCAGGAGTAGCAGAACCAGCATTGGCAGAGAACAATCAGAAAAGAACAGCGAAAACAGTGTTGGCAGAAAGTAATCAGGCAGGAGTAGCAGAACCAGCATTGGCAGAGAACAATCAGAAAAGAACAGCGAAAACAGTGTTGGCAGAAAGTAATCAGGCAGGAGCATCAGAACCAGCGTCGTCAGAGAACAATCAGGAAGGAACAGCGAAAACAGTGTTGGCAGAAAGTAATCAGGCAGGAGCATCAGAACTAGCGTCGTCAGAGAACAATCAGGAAGGAACAGCGAAAACAGTGTTGGCAGAAAGTAATCAGGCAGGAGCATCAGAACCAGCGTCGTCAGAGAACAATCAGGAAGGAACAGCGAAAACAGTGTTGGCAGAAAGTAATCAGGCAGGAGCATCAGAACTAGCGTCGTCAGAGAACAATCAGGAAGGAACAGCGAAAACAGTGTTGGCAGAAAGTAATCAGGCAGGAGCATCAGAACCAGCGTCGTCAGAGAACAATCAGGAAGGAACAGCGAAAACAGTGTTGGCAGAAAACAGTCAAGAAGAAGCGGTGAAAATTGGAGCGGCAGCAAGTGGGCAGAAAGAAGCTACGTCGACAGTGAGCAGTCAGGGAGAGGCAGTGGAAATTGATTCGGCGGTGAGCAATAAGAAACGTGCAGCGGAAACAGTATTGGCAGTAAGCGGCCAGGGGGAAACAGCAGAAAAGGGATTGACAGCGGGGAAACAAGAAGAAACAACAGAAACAGCATTGGGAGAGAGCGCGCATGGAGAAGCGAAAGCGGTAGCAGCAGAAAGCAATCAGGAATCAACAATGATCATTGCAGCGGCAGCGAATAATCAGGAAGGGGAGGCAATCGCAGCAGCGGACAGTAACGGAGAATCAGCTGTAAAAATTGGAGCGGCAGTAAGTAATCCGGAAACAAAAGGCCGGCAAAAAGAGGGAGGCCCAAAGCTTCAAGTGAAGGAGAAGAAATCGCGAGAAGATCTTTTGGCCAATCAAGCTGGCTGGTTCAAGAATAATCTTCAGAAAAGCAGTAAGAAGCATAAAAAAACGTAAAATGCTGATACGGAAAAAAAGATGAAATCGACGGGAAAGTGATCCGAATTGACGGGAAAAATATTATATATGGCGGAAATCCAATTTGACTTGAAAGATCTCGTCCGTTTCCGTTTCGGCGCCGTTACCGATTCTCTACGCAGTAGCACATATTCCTTCGATTTTCATAATTTATTATGAAGAATCTGAAAGCGAGGAGAACTGGAATGAAGCAGAGACAAACATCAGGTTATACGTTGATTAAAAAAAATGCAGCACCGAAAAGAACACAGCGGAAAACGTGGACCGGATCGCATTCGACAACGAAATCCCGCGGCTGTAACTGCGGGGGAGCACGAATAAGAAAAAATAAGTGAACAAAAACCGGCAAGCCGGAAGTGGAAGCAGAAGCTGCAATGCCGGGATAGGAAGATGCGAAGACTGGTTTTGCACCGGTTAAGGCGGTGGAATGGAAAGAAAAATATAAAAATAACAAGCGTTGCTTATTGCTCGGATGGCTCAAACGGGTCATTTTTTTTGCCCGTTCCTGAAGGCTGTTATTTCAATTTGCTGCCCAAAGTGCCTGACACCTTCTACTTGCCATCGCTGCAGGAGGGGGTTCCTCTTTGCATGCAAAAAATAATATGTTATGTGTTTGTTCAAAAAGATCGCTTTTTATCCTTGTTGACCACACGCAATGCAATAGGGAAGCCGATGCATTTTTTCGGAAAGTCGGAACTGTTGCCTTTTTGAACATTCTCTATCTATGCCGCCTGCGGCATTATTGGATGGGAGAGTTGATATCCAGATGAAAAAAATTCCGAGCGGGATGGATGCCATTGAAAGTGATTCCGCGATAGTGGAAGTGGAACTACATCAATGCCGTGATTGGCTTGGAAATTCATTTACGGACGATGGCTGGTATGTGTTTAAGGAATTGGTAAATGAATATCGGCAAAATCACAGACTGCGCTATGAAAAATCGATTTTAAAAACATACTATCAAATTTTCCAGCCGGAAACATTGGAGGAAGCGCTTTTTGGCGATGGAAGCAGAAATTTACAGCCATTGAATAGCGGGTGGGTGCCGTTTCCGTGGAATGAAAAGCTGAATGGCTCCACTGATTATTTGGCCGGCACTAGAAAAAAAGTTTCCGGATGCCAGCATTTCGGACCAAACAGCGATCATTTCGGCAGGAAAGAATTCATACGCACGATCCTCATCTACAGAAGGCTGTTAACGAAAGGATATCAGCCGGAGAAATATCATGACGGCTATATCCGCGGGATTTTTATGCGAAACAGCAGCGATTACCGCTTTAAAGTCATGAGCGGGCAGCATCGGCTGGCAGCGCTGCATTCATTGGGCTATAACAGCCTCCATGTCAAGGTCGGGAAAAAGCGGGTGATTGATATTCATGACATCGACGATTGGCCTCATGTCAAAAACGGTCTTTACCCCTTGAGCGTGGCCGAAGCAGTGTTTCATCACTACTTTGTCCATAACGGAAAAGAGAAAGCGCAGCTGCTCGGGCTTGTATGAAGCAGCAGCAGGTGAGTCCTGCAACATCTGCTGGAATCATAGGAGAGATTAGGTTACACTTTTTTAAACACGTGCTTTAAGACACTAATTTTACCGTACGAGGAGGAGATTATATGACATTGCATTATCTCAACAAACGAATAAAAGTAAAGGTTGACAGACCATTAGGTTCGAAGCACCCTCAGCATAACTTAATTTATCCCGTCAATTATGGATACCTTCCAAATACTTTATCCGGAGATTGGGAAGAGATCGATGCATATATCCTCGGTGAATTTGACCCTCTGGAAACATTTACTGGAAAAGTAATCGCAATTGTTAAAAGAAATGATGATGTGGAAGATAAGCTTGTGGTCTCTAATAAGCATTATACGACGGAACAGATAAGCGCTCTTATTGAATTCCAAGAGCGTTTTTTTAAAACGCGAATCATCACTTCATGGGACGTGACATAAGACGCCTTCAAATGAAAGAACAACAGACTATCAGAGGCTATTTTCGTAAACTTTGTTGCTTATTGGCCCGTTTTTTTGAAAAAAAAAGCCTTTTCAAGACAAATGCATGCGTCTGAAAGGCTTTGTTGTTTTTTAGCTTCACGCATGGCGTGGAGGGCAAAGCTTGCTTGGCATCCAGTCGAAAACTACGCTAAAATTCAAAATGCCATCAGTCAGAATGGCATACTAAACTTCAGATTTCGCTTCGGAAAATAAATATGAACCTTTTTTCTACTTTTCGTTCTTGAAATCGGACTAAAGTCATATTTCACTTCACTCCTCCACAATACTTCATTCCTATTTTTACTACTGTTGGTTTTAAATACTAAATTATTCTCCAAAACTGTTTCTTTTTCCGCTAAACTAGTTTTATTGGTGAATTGTGACAGAATACACAACTTAAAAGCCGAAGGAATGAATGCAAAAAAGAAACAGCGAGTAATCAAATCATCTGCCATTATCAGCAACGCTTTTGCTGGCAGTGATCCAGGAGGAAAAATGAATGAGAAAACGACTTCGCTTACTAACCGTAAGTTTAATCTTTTTATTAGGAGGATGTATGACAATGAACGACGACAATAATAAAGAAAAGCAACAAGCGAATCAACCGACAGAGGAAGAGGTTAATGACCGCTATGTCAGCGTGAATGATTATACAGGGGAAGGGTTTGAGCTGCTGGAGGGAGCAGTCAATGATCCGGTTGTGCAAGCCAATTTCGATGAAATCGCAGCGGCGACTAAGCAGTACTTCCGCGACGAATTCAAAACAGAAGTGATCGTTCATCATGCCGTTGGCGCAAAATTCGGCGGCATGATTTTTGTCGAATCGGCAACCGATCCGCGCTTTCACACCTTTGCGATGATTCCGGTGGATGCTAACGAAAACGAGGTATATCTCGATGGTATTTGGACGGAATCGATGCAGGCGGAACAAGCTCTTTTTGGCGGATTGCTGGCGATGATTATGGAAGAAGAATTTGCGGCACTCGACAATTACCTCGAGGAAATCACTGACAAATATCCTATTGTCGGTCTACGTCAGGAAGCAATAAATAACGTGAAGAAATCAGGTTACACCACGCCATATTATTTTGTACAAACAATGTCTTTAGAAGAATTGAAGCAGATCAATGGTCTATACTTGGAAAACCCGGAAATCAGTATCGAGGAATTAAAGCAGCATTTTGACAAGGAAACGTATGATGCAGAAAAGTTATCGATTGTGATCAACCTGTATATGAAAGAACCGGATACGGAACCGAATGAAGCAATTTTTCAGCAAATAATCAATGATATTGAAACGCTGGACGGGCTTCCACGAGGTGCTTATACCGTCTCTTTGCATGACAACAGAATCAGTAAACGATCAGGCATCGGGGATAAAGAGAATTCTCTAAGGCGAGGGAATCCGGACAAAATAATAAGAGAATAGAAGGGAGTACCTACTATGAACGATACTTTGCCGATCTTAAATACGAATACTACTACTGATCAGGAGCTTGTGGAACTGGCTGGGCTGCATGCTTATAGAGAATATAAAAAAGGTGACGAGTTCAGTACTAGCAGTGGAACGAATTTTGAAGTTGTCAACACAAACTACGAACACCCAACCGGTCTCGACGCGATGACGGTGCAGAATCTGAATACCGGGGAATATATTATTGTTTATCAGGGAACGCAAGTCCATGCGAAGTACGGAAAGGCAGACTTGGGAACGAATATGCGGCTGTTGGCGGAACAGACACCGGCACAACTGGAAGCAGCCAATCAATATTATCTCGATATGCAGCAAGAGCTGGTGAACAGCGGTAATCAGATCGCTTATTTAGCTGGTAACTCTTTAGGAGGCGCGCTGGCGAACAGTGTCGCGGTAAGGCATTCTGATGTTAAATCAGTGACGTTGAATCCGGCATTGCTGCCATCCGGATTGATTTCCCCGGAAGCAGATTACGCTAATATCACCAATTACATCAGTCAGTATGATGTTCTGAATATAGGTATTCGCTCCGAAAAATTAATATAAGCTTTTCTTTTTCCTGGTTTTCCAGGCCTCAAAATCAGACTAAAGTCATATTTCCTCATCACTCCTCACGCTACATAATTCCTATTTTTACTACCATTGGTTTTAAATACTAAATTATTCTCCAAAACTGTTTCGTTTTCCGCTAAACTAGTTTTATTGGTGAATTGTGACAGAATACACATCTTAAAAGCCGAAGGAATGAATGCAAAAAAGAAACAGTGAGTAATCAAATCATCTGCCATTATCAGCAGTGCTTCTGATAGTTGTGATACAGGAGGAAAAATGGATGAAAAAACGGCTGGGCTTGATAAGCATTAGTTTAATCTTTTTAGTGGGAGGATGTATGACAATGAGCGACGACAACAATAAAGAAAACCAGCAAGCAAATCAACCGACAGAGGAAGAGTTTAATGACCGCTATGTCAGCGTTAATGATTATACAGGGGAAGGCTACAACCTTCCAAACGGCGAAGCCACCGAACCGATCGCAAAGGAAAAGTTTGCCGAAATCGAAGCGGCTATGAAGCAATTCTTTCTCGACGAATATAAAACGGAAGTAATCGTCCACAATGCGGTAGGAAACGTTCACGGCGCCACCGTTTTCGTGGAATCCGTAGGTGAACCTCATTTTCATACTTACGCCATGATCGGGATTGATGTAGAAAAAGATAAAATTCTCACCGACCAGATTTGGACGGAAACGGATCAAGTGGAACAAGGGATATTCAGCGGATTGCTGGCGATGATCATGAACGAAGAGTTTGCAGCGCTGGATGCTTACATTGAGAAGCTCGTTTCGGAGAACCCGATTGTCGGATTAAGAGAAGAAGCAGTGAATAATGTGAAGGCTAATGCTTATTCAACACCTTATTATTTTGTTCAAACGATGACATTCTTGACAGAGATGGAGCGACTTAACAACATTTATTTTGAAAATCCAGAGATCAGTAAAGAGGAATTAAAAGACCACTTTGATGAAGAGGCATTTAAAGAGGGGAAAATGGGAATTTCTATTAATTTGTATATGAAAGAACCAGGTGTAGAACCAGATCGTAAACTCTTCACTCAAATTGTAGAGAACATTACAAAGCTGGATAATATACCACCCGGTCGCTATTCAATTTATTTACATGATAATACTATCAACAAGCTATCAGCCATTGGAGATAAGGAAAACTCTTTAGAAGAAATAGATATTATAAAGTAATGGAGGAAAAGGCTGTGTCAACGGATACATCTTATCAAATAAATTCAGATGTAACAACGGATCAAGATTTAATAGAATTAGCAGGCTTACATGTCTATATGAAATTGCAAAAAGATGATGAAATTAAAGTAAATGGAAAACCATTTATTGTTCGTGACAGTAATATTGACAAAGACAAGACTGGGCTTGATGCTATTACTGTGCAAAATCTTTCTTCTGGTGAGTATCACGTCGTGTATATGGGGACGAATGTCAACGGGGTATACGGTAATGCTGATTTACTTACGAATGTTAAATTGCTTACAGCTCCAGTGCCGGAACAATTGGAAGCGTCTGATCAGTATTTTCTTGATATGGAAAAGAAATATGGAGAAATCAGCTCCGTGGCTGGTAATTCTCTCGGTGGGGCTCTCGCCAATATAGTCGGAGTACGGCACTCTCATGTCCGATCCGTCACATTGAATCCAGCTTTGCTACCGGCCTCCGCTCTTAATCCGGAAGCAGATTACGCTAATATCACCAATTACATCAGTCAGTATGATGTTCTGAATATAGGTATTCGTTCGGGCCAATTGGCAGGGCGTGTTCCCGGAAATCAATATGATATTTACAACGGTGTTCCTGCCTTTGGCGCAATCGGCCCCAACCATACCGGCTATCACCGTCCGGATGGAGCTGATCAATCGTATTACGTGATTGGCAAGGAAGGAGAGCCGGGCCACGGGAAAATCTATCTGGATGCCCATGAGCATATTGTGACAAGCATTTGGACGGGGCAGCCGTTGTACGGTGGTAATTCCGTTCCAATTAAAATCAATCGGGATATGCTGTTGCATCTTGGGAGCGGCCTGGAAACAAAGGTTCTTGACCGTTTAAAGCTCGCCCAGCAATATGTTGGTCATTCGCTGGAGATAATTAACGATGAGAGCGCAAAGTATGATCTGCGGCTTACCGTACTGCGATCAGCCTTTCTAGTATTGTTCAAAGACACTGGAAACGGAATCATGCAACGGATTGACCAACGCAACAGTCGACTGAAGGAAACGGTTGACTTTCTCCATGGTCTGCTGGATAAGGTGGAAGAAAAAGGAAAGGCGCTGAACGTTTTACTACGATCAACGCCAATAGAGATAATGGAGTTTATTACAAGAAGGGAAATCAGTGTTGAAAGTATTTGTGAGGTATTGAGAAGCGAGCTCAATAAAATGGAGCGACGAGCGGAAGAATTGGCTGATACTGTCGAAAGCATCATTACTGACAAAATACCGCAACTGCTTCATGGTGGTCAGGAGAAAATGCATGACTTCGTCGTCGGCGAATTGCAGTCACATTTTCAAATTGTCCAGCGAAACAAGCAGCAGGCAGTCACGCAAATCAGCGAATATCAATCCCAGGTTGTCGATGTGGGAGAGTCGTTTCACAAATTAGATCGCGAGTTGGCAAATCAGGCATTTTTTAAAGAATCTCTTTCCAAATCATTTGAAATAACCAAAACAACCAAGATCGACATGGAAGATTCTCCTCATTTGCTGCTAGGCTTGAAAATAAAAGAGGTCGCAGTAGACGCGGCAATATTTGCATTCAAAGAATTAACTCAGCCACTCATTAACATCGTGATCGATGGGGTGGATATGATCCTAAAAATACTTGAAGATTTAGGGAGTGGGGCTTCCATCACGATAAAAGCAGCTTCGCACGTCGGCATTTACGGCAATCCTGTAGGATCAGTCGTGAGTATCTTCACCGATTATGATCAAAAAATAATCAATGCTGTAAATGACATGATGGCTCCCCTTGACGAAATGATCGATACGATCCATGGAGTGCGTGACGGACTGAGAAGGGTAAAGCAAAACTACCCGACGCTGGTGGATAATTTGCGGCCTTATATTGATTCCGCGCTGTTTGCGAAAGACAGGTTTTACGATGTCTATCTGTATAACTCCGCGGCAAATGCGATTTTAAAAGAAATGCAGATTGTTTTTCACGACATTGTCCGTCAATTGTCAACGAATCGCGGCAAAGCGATCGTCGCGCTTCGGGACACATCGAAGAGCGTATTTAACAATATGGCAACGCTGGAAACCCAGGTGGAACGAGGCACGGCTTGGTAGGCTGATAACGCAACAAGCTACACTTTCCCTGTCCCGTACAGCTCATCTTCTTTACGAAAAGGGGGGACTTTATCATCCAATAGAGTCTTCCCATTTCTCCCCGTCTGCATTTCCTGAATAGTATTCCTGACGCTGGTGTATTTTGTACATAATAAGCGTCTGTTCAAAAAGGCAATGGTTCCGCACGATGCGCCCAATTCCGCCTAAGAACCGCTCATGTCCTGCGTCTGCGGTTACTCGACGCAAATGGACTCGATGAAGTACATGCAGGTTGCATTTGTGAGCAACGGCGGAATGTCACCATCCTCCAATTCCGCTTAAGTACCACTCACGTCCTGTGAGTAACAGCGGAATGTCGTCATCCTGACTCTGAGAACCCCACTCATAGCCGGCTTGAAAAGAATGCATCGGCTCCATTCATTGCATCGTGTTTTTCCTCCGGCCAGTCCGATTTCCTGCGCTTTTCCATTTATCAAGCGGTCGAACAATTCTCCATGTTCCTCCCTCTGCCCTCGATATTTTTTGTTCAATTATGCTGCTGATAAACATATAACAATAATATAGGAAGTTCAAAAAGTGCGGGAAACAGCGCCTGCGAATCTCGTCGTTGCGTTGTCGCTCCGCTGCTCATGTACGTTCAGTGTACGCTGCGCTGCTCGCGACTGCCGCGCCTTGATCTTCTTGTCGCTGTGATGTCCTCCTTTTTGAACCTATATAATAAAGAGGAAGTTCAAAAAGTGTGGGAAACATTATGGCCAAAAAAGGGGTTCAACAGCCGCAACGGATGCATAACTGTAAGTCTTCTTCATTTCATGCAGATTGATCGTGAAAAATCGCGGCAGCGGGAAGGGATAGGGAATGCAGTCGATTTATTTAAAGCATTATTGGAATGTGTATGCTGAATTTGTGGAAGCTTTTCAAAGCTTAAAAGTCAGCGGTATTCCATTGGCGCTGACGATCAATTTCCATCAATACTTGGACAGCAGCATGAAAGAAAAGCTGGCGGAGCCTGAATTTGCCGCTGAAATTGCCGGAAAAATCCAGGAAGAAGAGACGATTCAACCGTACTTCGACAGGTTTTTAACTGAAATCGCCTCCGGAAAAAAACAGAATCACCCGGCAGGAATCGCGCTGTTTTTGTGGGATGAGCTCCGCTTTCCGAAGGAGGCGCTGACAAAGCTGGCCGCGAATCCTGTTGTCCTTTCAAAGCGGAAGCGCCGGATTGCCGGTTTTCAAGGAACGCTTCATACCTTTCAGCCTTACACGCTTCACGACTATCCTGAAACAGCCAGGCTGGTCAACGTGGCAACCGCCGTTTTTAACCGAAATCGGAATCATCCTCTCCTCGGCAATTCATTTTTTCAAGATGCTTTTCTTAGGCAAATTCCCGAAGTGAAGCAAATGATCCACGCGTTGGAGCATATTTTAGATGTCCATCCTGTCTCCTATGTTGTCATTGGCACGATGGAAGACACCCTCTGCCGAATAGCCGCGCTTGTTGCTGCCAAAAAGGGGATCGACAGCATTTGCCTCCAGCATGGGTTAATCATGGGGGAAGAGGCGTTCCTTCCTGTCTTCACAACGAAAGCAGGTGTTTACGGAGACATTGATAAAGCGTGGTACTGCCGGAAAGGGGTTCGGGAGGAACAGGTGGTGATAACCGGTCATCCCCGTTTCGATCAACTGTTTTCCTGGAAGGAGAAGGGAACAACGAAACTAGCCCCGCAAGCGAAAATTCATCCGGACGGAACGAAGCATCATGTTTTAATCGCGACACAGCCGAGCAGACCGGCAGCAGCCAAACTTTGGGAAGACATTGTGACCCAACTGGCAAAGGATTCATCCATCAAGATCCTGATTAAACCGCACCCATGGGAGGTTGCCAACAAGCGGCTCGGGTTGTATGAAAGCCTCGCGAACCACTTTTCTTCCGTTACATTGCTGCGTACACTAAAAGGATTTTCCTTACACGAGCTTCTGGCCAACGTGGATGCGGTCATCGTAAGAACCTCCACCGTCGGTTTGGAAGCGATGCTGATGGGGAAAATGGTGTTCAGTATCAGGACAACAACGACGGACAGGGATTATTATAAATATTATTCACATTTGGGACCATTGCTGCAGTCCTCTCCGGAGAAGCTGGCGAGGAAAGTCGTTCATGCGCTGACGAATGGGGACGGGAGAAAAGAAGCGGAAGCGTATCGAAGCCGGTTCCTTGAAATGGTGTATCCACAAGAGCAGGCGCTGGATAAACTGGCTCAGGTGATCAGTGGAAAGAACATCGGCGGCACGCCGCACCAAGGAGATAAGCGTGGATGAGAAAACTGAAGCGAGTCTATTTAGCTGTCCGCGACAAGTACCGCTTTACAAAAAAGCATTTGCTTTCTCCTGTCCGCCTACCGTGGAAGGAACGCTGTGCCTTGTGGCGGTGGGGGTTTGAACCGAATAAACGCGTTCTGTATGACTTTCAAAAGTTTTCCTGCTCTGATTTTCTATCGGATGAACAAATGCTGGCAGCCCGTTTTATCAACGATTATCAGTATTATCCGTTGCTCGGAAACAAAGTTATTTTTGAACGAGTGACCGCTGCACACACAAATGTGCCGAAAAATTATGCCGTCATTCAAAACAACACAGTTTGTTCCCTCGATGCCTCGTTTGCCGGAAGCACTGTTGCCGATTTGTATGACTTTTGTATGGAAAAACGGACGCTTGTTTTCAAGCCGATCAGCGGGTCAAAAGGAACCGGCGTCACCTTTCTTACCGCGGGAGAAAAGGCTTTATCCGTGAATAATACGATTTTTACAAAAGCTGCATTTCTTGCATTTGCAGCCCGTTTAAATGGTTTTCTTGTGACGGAGTTTCTGCACCAGCATCGATACGCCGCGTCGATGTACCAGGATGCGGTCAATACGATCCGGTTGCTTTCAATGATGGATCCGCTAACGCAAGAGCCGTTTATCGCTGCTGCTGTTCAACGGATCGGCAGTGCCGGAACGGGGAAGCTGGACAATTTCAACCGCGGGGCGTTGAACGCGTTGGTGGATATGGATTCCGGCAGGCTGGGAAAGGCGGCGCAGTTCCGGAACCAGAAGCTTTCCTGGCACACTCATCATCCAGTGACGCAGGCGGCCATTCAAGATACTCATGTTCCATGTTGGCCAATGCTAAAAGCAGAGATCGTTAAACTGCACAAGGCTGTCTTTCCGTTTCTCTCCCTGATCGGCTGGGATGCGGTCCTGACGGAAAAAAACACATGGTACATTATCGAAGCAAACTCCACTCCGGCTGTTTATCCTGTGCAAATTCACCTTCCTTTGCTGACGATCCCGAAAGTCCGCTTTTTTTATCGATACTATCAGATTGTCCGGTGAGCTGAAGAGGAGAAGTTTGCTTTGTTGCGGAAGACGATGGAAAGAAGGGGGCGCAGGGGGCAACCGATGAAAAAAATACATTTGTTCATCAGCAATCCGGATACGCAAATCGCGACGATCGGGCAAAATGTGTGGATGATTTCCGGCTGGAATGTTCTCCGGATGAAGCGACTGTTACTAAAAACAGCTCGGTGTTCCGAGGTCATCATCCGCCGGCAGCTCATCGAAGCAGGGGAAGATGCAACGATTATCCATATTCGGCTGGCTAACAGTTGTGTTGAAACAGTATGGGCCTTCCGCAGTATTTTTTCCCAGTCCGAGATATATTACGCTTCCACAGCCAATGGTGAATTGCTCATTTGCGACAGCTTCAGAAACATGCTGTCGCAAATCGCTGTCAAGGACCGGGCGGAGCGGTCAGACAGCTTTGCCGATCACCTGCTGTTTCCATACACTTATGAAACACCTTTCGCCGGTATAAACAGGCTCGGCAAGGGCGAATCATTGCAGTTTTCTAAGAAAACAAACCGCATTGACAGAAAGGTTGCGGATACATTTGCGCCAGCCTCCGGAACCCTTGCCGTAGAGGAGGGGATAAAGCTTGTTGATCAGGAACTTCAGGCGGCAGTTGAAGAAATTTCGGCTGGAAAAAATGTAGTCAACCTCCTTTCAGGCGGGGCGGATTCCACCTTGATTCACACATACTTGCCGCAAGGAACACCGGCATGCAGCGCCGGGATTGATTCCCCGGAGTTCCGGTTTGAGATCGATTATGCCAAAAACGCCGCATCGCTGCTCGGAGCAGACCAACGGCTGTTTATGACAAAAGAAACAGAATATCTCTCGAATCTGGAAGAGACGGTGGACGCTCTTTGCTTTATTCCGAATACATTGCAAATACCATTATTTTATTTGTTATTCAAACAGACGGCAGATGTCCGCTTTGTCTGTGGAACGCTTGCCGGCGAACTGCTCGGCAGCAAAACGGCCGAACAGGCTGTGCTGGCGGCCGCAAAGCATGAACGAACGGATGTGGAGCGTCAAGTGTACGAGGAACTTATGCGTCCACCTGATGATATCAACGGTTACGCATTAGCGCGCTTTGTTGTATCAACGGATTTGCAACTGATAAAACAAGTGATCGGCAAGGAGTATGCAGAGCAGCGGTTACGTAAGCGCTGGCAGCATGTAATGAAACGGGTAAACTGGTCCGGGAAGGCTGATCCGTTGACAAAGCATCTGGAAGCGGGGAGCATCATCGCGTTCTTATGTGATGACACTTTGAGTAACTGGCGCCAGCTCGCCTATGCCAACGGACAAACGATTTATTCGCCGTTTGTCAGCAGCAGGCTCGTTCAGGCCGCCTTTTCCGTTGCTCCGCAGCTGCGGTATGCGTACGGAACGGCAACGAAGCCGCTGATTAAAAAACTGTTGAAATCCCGGCTGCCGCAATATGATGTGACCTTGCCGAAAGGAGGAAGCGGCTTGCCGCGAACGAGGTATTGCCGATCGGGACCGTTAAAAAATATTTTTCAACAATACGGCATCCCGCCGATACTGGACAAATCCTCTGAATGGATATTGCTGGAGCCTGCCTGGGAAACGAGTCATTTTGTCACCGCGGTTGCAACCTACGCCATCTGGAAAGAACGAGTGGCGACAAATCCGGATATCCGCATGCTTCCCGGAACGAGGCAATGGAAGTGGGAGGCTTGAGATTAATACAGGGGAAGGGGTGATTCGCTTGCTATTGCTTCGGAAGGTTCGGCAGACGGACCGGGAGCAGCTCCGTCATTGGCGGAACGCTCCCGAGGTGTCGACATACATGTTTACCGACCATTACATTACAGCCGAAGAGCATCAGCAGTGGTTTGCATCGATGTTGAAAAACGACAGCTGTTCTTACTGGATCATTGAATACAAGGGGGAAAGTGTCGGCACGGTGAGCATCAATGATATCAACAATGCCCATCAGCGGTGCACCACTTCCCTCTATATCGTGCCAACGTCCTGTCGGGGACATGGCATCGGCACGGTGGTGAAAACTGTTATCCTTGACCATTGCTTTGACCAGTTGGGAATGTACAAAGTATACAGCGAGCATGTCGATTTTAACAAAATAATCATTGCGCTGAACAAGTCGCTGGGATTTAGAGAGGATGGCCGGCTGCGCAGCCACGTTGTGAAAAACAATGCCCGCGTGGATGTTGTGTCGATGAGTATTTTGTGTCATGAATGGAAGGAAAAGCGCCCGTTCGTGGAACGCAAGCTGAAAAAGCGGGGCTGGAAAAAAAATCATTGGCCGGCTGTAAGTGTGTAATCGCGTCCATCTTAAGCAAAACGCCCGAACTCAAAACGTGGGCATACGAGAGTATGAGAGGGTCTGAGTCCGGTCGATCTCTCATTGCATCATTGGACTTGCCGCCACATCATCCTGAGTTGTACACTCAATAACACCAAGCTTCATTACGGTCAATATATCCTTCAGACGATCGATGACCTCGTCACTCAATCCTAATTTAGCCTTCATCATTACGGTCACTTTACCCATCAGATTAAATGGAACGTGCCTGGTAGCCCAAACGACTGACATTATGCGCAAGCCATCAACGTCTTCTTACCTAAACGAATCATGTCTCCTGCTCTGGCTCCAAATCCACGCGACCTATTTGAAGAAATAATGTGATGCTTTACACTATTTTCCGTATATGTCAACGCGTAATCATTTACATAACAAGTCAACTCTTCCTTAGTAGTTATTTGCATAAATTACCAATTGACTTACTTCTTGTTGCTGATCCAAAATGGTCATTCACATCATTTTCCTTATCAAACTTACCAATGACCTAATTTGTCAACTACCTGACTTATCATTGATCCAGCTTGTCACCTAACCTCCATCCCCTCATCGCTAACCCCCTCCCCCTTATTTCCTCAATACCGGGGACACTTTAAGTGTCCGTCCAATGCTATGAATATATTATGTTGAAAATAACAGAAAAAACCATCTTGAATCCGCAGAAAATCAGAGACATCCGGAACGGCAAATGTCTATTTTTCTGAAAATTGAGATTTTCATACAAGAGTTTCGCCTTGTTTTTGAGTGTAATGGTAATGAGACAAATAAATATTTTTTGCAAGAGAAGCCGAAACGACGGTGGAGGATGTCGAAAGAGTATCCGGCGATTCGCCGATTTTCGCAATATTCGATGCCGGCTGCCGGAAATGTTGATAAAACTGCCGGTGGAACAAGTAGATGAATTCGCATACTTTCGAAGCAACAACGTTTGAAGCAACCGACAGTGGCTGAGAGAAGATAAAAAAATACCTTTGATTCGAGAGAAAGGAGACGAAAGATGCCGAGATTTATTTTTCCTACAACTGTAAGAAGAGTGACGAGCGGCTTTAGAACAGCGGTGAGACCAAATCATCACGGAATCGACCTTGCTGCTAGCGGGACGCATCAAATTTTTGCGGTTGCCGAGGGGAGAGTTACCCGCTCCTATACCTCTTCCAGCTACGGTGAGTGCATCATGATTGTACACCAAATAAAAGGACAGACGTGGGAGAGCGTTTATGCTCATTTACGAACCGGGTCGAGGAGAGTTGCCGTGGGAGATAATGTTCGCCAAGGACAGGTGATCGGAATCATGGGAGCAACCGGCCGTGCAACCGGGCAACATCTGCATTTTGAACTGCATAGAGGAAGATGGAATATCAGGAAATCGAATGCAGTCAACCCGCTGGATTACCTTGAGGAGAGAGAAAGCACAGGTTCAGGGGGAACAAATACCAATAGAAATGCGACCATCTTATCGAGACAGCAGCGTTCCAGAGGAGAACAAGTCCGAAAGCTTCAGAACAAATTGCTGGCAGTCGGACAAAAACTGCCAAGATACGGTGCAGACGGAGTTTTCGGAGCGGAAACAGAGAAGGCTGTGAAAGATTTCCAAACAAGAAGAAAAATAAAGGTGGACGGTATCGTCGGTCCGGTGACACGCAATGAGCTTGACAAGGTAATGCCAAACTACAGCCGACAGTTGAGAAACAGGAGGCCGTATATGAGAGGCTATGATGTGCGGGCGGTTCAAAGAGTGGTAAAAGCAAAGGCAGATCAAATTTATGGCCCTGTAACAGAAGAGGCGGTTAAAGAATACCAAAGAAAATTTAACCTGCAGGTGGATGGCATCGTCGGCCGGGAGACGTGGGGGCATATGTTCTAACCGATCAAATATGGATGTTGTTAATGGCGCAAGCACAAGGAATAGAAGCCTCTGCAGTAGCTCTCTGAGTTGCCGCGACATTGAATGAGCAGCCGCTGAATCGCGCCGACATCCATCGTTACTTGTTGATCTCTGTCGATTGTCTGAATTATTTTTCGGTCATCACTCAGTTCCACTGTCGCCTCCATGCAGCAGGCAGATTTGTTTTCGATTTGAATAAGGGCAGCCGGCTTCATGTCAACTGCTTTATAATACACCTTGGAAATGCCGTCGCATGGCTGAAAAATTCGTCCTGTTATTTTCTCAATGACGGGACATTTTTTTTCTTCTTCCTTTTCGATAACAAAGCAGATGTCACTTTTGAAAAATACAGAATCGTAGATTTTTCGTGTGTGGATGCAAGTATTTTTTTTTACTGCGGATGAAGCGGGTATAAACCGGACCGTTTCAGCAGCCGGTACAGGACATTCGCCGGCAGATACGACGATTTTTACATTTGCTTCTGCCTCGACGACGGTGCCGATGGCAATAAATACTTTTATCTTGTCGCCTTTCGCTACAGGGGCGGAAAAGCAGTGGAAGCTTTTTGCGGTAAACGTTATTTTCGTTCCTTTCGGGGCACAAAGAAGCAGCTGTTTTATTGTGCAGAATGGAACAGGAGAGGATCGTTTCCCGCCGTGATGGTCTACAGCGATGAAGCCGCTGATGGTAATTGTCACTTCCTCCATCGTTACTGTCTCTCCGGATGGGAGCTTGACGCATTTTCGCGGGCGGTTTTCCGGGCAGGATATTTCTTCATAGTGAATCGCTCCCGGTTTCAGGGGATCTAAGATAATTTTTCCACATTCATCCGTTAAAAAGCAGGCTGTTTTACAGCATGTATTTTCAAGCATAACGACTACGCCACCTTTACACTGGAATAACTTTACTGAATATGTACCAATCCGGCCATACAGCGATTCTCAGCACCTCTGCTGTGTCGCCAGAAGTAAACAAGCACCTATGGGTGATCACCATATTTTATGTGTGCACCGCTGGATCTGTTCCATGAAAACTTGCCCAATTGAAAAGCTTGTAGACCGCCTTATAGGCTGCCGCAGTTACAACCCCGCAAATGAAAAATACAATGGTAAAAACTGTTCAAGCGAATGAACATCCTTTCTGAAGTAAAAAGTAAATCGGCGGTGGAGTGGGGCGGGTGTTGCAGTATGAAAGACTGGAAGAATATCTTAATTTCACCTGACACGAACATTCAACAAACATTAAAGATTATTGATGTTCATTCATTACAGATTGCCCTCGTTGTTGACAGCGAGAAAAAATTAATCGGCACGGTGACCGATGGCGATATCCGCCGCGGCTTGTTACGGGGAGTATCTTTGAATGCCGCCGTGGCGGAGGTAATGAACAGCGCCCCGGTGTCGATTCCGTATGATATGCAAGATAAACATCGTATTTTAACAATAATGCAGGCGAACAAGTTCCGCCATCTTCCCGTAGTCAATGAAGCGGGCTACGTCGTCGGGATCGAAAGGCTGGAAGATTTGCTTGATGCCGGCCGTTATGATAATTGGGTCATTGTCATGGCGGGAGGTTTGGGAAGCCGGCTGCGGCCGCTGACCGATGATTGCCCGAAGCCGATGCTGCCGGTGGGCGGTAAACCGGTATTGGAAACGATTTTAGAGCATTTTCTAGAACAGGGATTTCATCGTTTTTGTTTTTCTGTGAACTACAAAGCTGAGCAAATTCAGCAGCATTTTGGAGACGGCTCGAAGTGGGGAGCAACGATACGCTATCTTCATGAGAATAAAAGAATGGGGACGGCCGGTTCCTTAAGCTTGTTTCCGGTAAAAACGGAGAAGCCAATCATTGTGATGAATGGCGATATTTTGACGACAATCAATTTCGGACAGTTCATCAGCTTTCATCTGGAGCAGCAGTCGGAAGCAACGCTGGCTGTGCGAACATACGATATTCAAGTGCCGTACGGAGTGGTGAAAGTCAATAAAGACAAGCTGATCGGCTTTGAGGAAAAACCTGTTTACACAAGCTTTATTAATGCCGGTGTTTATGCACTCAATCCGAAAGTATTAGAGCGAATCCCGAAAAACGCCTTTTATGACATGAATCAACTGTTCGATAGTATGCTGCGGACAAACGAGCGGGTTTCGATTTTCCCGGTGCGGGAATATTGGATTGATATCGGGGAAATCAGCAACTTTCGCCAGGCTGAGCGGGATTTTTCCAACGTGTTTGAGAAGAAATAAGTGCCTGAAGGAAAGTGCCAGGCACTTTATGTTGCGTTAAATTGGTAAAGCGTCGGAGCGATCAATAAAGGAAAGAGCGGCAGCAGGTCCTAATGCCCGCACTTGGGCAAGCGCAATGAATAACCCACCTCGGTAAAAACGTTCTTTCATACCGGAGCATTTGATGCTCTGTGTTATCAAGGATGCAACATCCATCGCTACCTGCTGATCTCTTGGCAATTTTTATGTCATCTGTTTAAAGCTCGATCATTGCTTCCATGATGCTATCGATTGATTATCCATGCCGGTAGTTCCGCGAATATTTAATGAATGAACCAGGGAAAAGGTAGACGAAGCCACTAATTTTGCTAAAATTAGTGGCTTCGTCTATGGATAAGAAACACAATGCGCCGGCGGGCGTTATACATTAATTAGTGAGATGCCGCCGGCCAGCGCGCGGGCAAATTCCAATGAAGGTTATACATTAAATTAGTTAGAATAGCGGTGAGGAAGAGCGAAGGGAGGAAGAAAAATGGGATGTTCAAGTGGTTCGACGATTTGCTGCGGCGTCAAGGGGCAATTGGTGCAGGATTGTGTGGAATGCCGCTGGACCGTTTTTAATCAAGTTCCCCTGATGATTTACCAGGCAAATCAGACCGTGTCCGCCTCCGGCTTCGTGGAAGTAACGAACGCCACTCCGGGGATGGATGAGATAACGGTGACATTTTCCATCGACAATGCCATCGTCAGCCAGGCGACATTAAGTGCTAATCAATGCTTTGCCTTCAGCGTTGTCGGCTTCGACACAATCATGCTTCAGGGGGATGCGGTGTCAGAGGCGGAAAGTGCCGTCGGGAAGTTTTGTCTCACCCCGAGGTATGAAGCATTTTGATTTTTGACAGAGGTGTAGAGATGATTACCGGAAAAAAAGTGCTGGCTGTTATTCCGGCACGAGGCGGTTCAAAAAGAGTGCCGGGAAAAAATATTCGGGGGCTGGCAGGAAAGCCGTTGATTGCCTGGACAATCGAGGAAGCGAGAAAATCGCAGTACATCGATCGGCTCATTCTCAGTTCCGAGGATGAGGCAATTATCAAGGTTGCTGAAACATATAAGTGTGAAGTGCCGTTTCGCAGGCCCAGTTCCTTGGCGCAGGATGATACGCCGGGAATTGCCCCTGTTCTCCATGCCGCCCGAAAGCTGCCGGATTATGACCTTATCGTGCTATTGCAGCCGACATCGCCGCTTCGTATGGCGGATGATATTGACAAGGCGATGGAAACGTGTGTGCATGCTGGATATAAAACGTGCATCTCCGTGTCCAAAGTTGATAAATCGCCACATTGGATGTATGAAATCGATGACCGCAATGTGCTCCGCCCTTTTTTTCCATTGACGGGAGCGGCAAGGAGGCAGGATGCTCCGGTGGTTTATGCCGCAAATGGCGCGGTGTACGTGGCCTGCCGGGAAAAGCTTTTACGGGAAAAATCGTTCCGGTCGAAAGGAGCGGTGGCTTATGAGATGCCGGCGGAGCGTGCTGTCGATATTGACACCGAACTGGATTTTCTCCTGTGCGAGTTTTTGATGAAAACAATGCGGGGCATTTGCTGAAAACCGAATCGCCGCTGACCTTGACCTCCGGTTTTCGCCGGGAAATGCCGAGGCTCAGCCGGTCATGATTTTTTCAGCAAAGCATATGATGGAATGAACGTATACGGAATATCGTTGAAGCAGGAAGGTGACAAGCATCTTTCACTTCATCACGGGGGTCGGCATAAGATGGACTTAAAAAACAAACATGTTCTTGTTACCGGGGCGGATGGCTTTATCGGCTCGCACTTAACGGAACAGCTAGTGCGTTCCGCGAAGCATGTCAAAGCGTTTGTTCACTATAATGCCTTTAATTCATGGGGCTGGCTGGACGATTCCCCGCTGGATATAAAGCGTCAGCTTGAAGTGATTTCCGGAGATATCCGCGATCCGCACGCTGTGAAGCAGGCCGTGAGGGGGTGTGATGCGGTGTTTCATCTGGCCGCATTGGTAGCCATTCCCTACTCCTACCATTCCCCTGCTTCGTATGTCGATACGAATATGAAAGGGACATTGCATGTTCTGCAGGCTGCCCGCGAGCTGGAGATAGAAAAGGTGATTCACACGTCGACGAGCGAAGTTTACGGGACGGCGCAATCTGTCCCGATCACCGAGAACCACCGTTTACAGGGACAGTCTCCATACGCGGCGACGAAAATTGCCGCCGACCAACTGGCAACTGCTTTTCATTGCTCCTTTGCCACACCGGTGGCGATCATTCGCCCGTTTAACACATACGGCCCGCGCCAGTCAGCTAGGGCGGTGATTCCGACCATCATCGGGCAGGTTGCCGCCGGCAAAAAAAAAATCAAGCTTGGGGCTCTTCATCCGACACGGGACTTCAGCTACGTGAAGGACACGGTGAACGGCTTTATCAAAATTGCCGAGTCGGAGCAAACCATCGGCGAAGTCGTTCAAATCGGCAGTAATTTTGAAATTTCCATCGGCGATACAGCCAGATTGATAGCCGAGGTGATGGGAGCCGAGATCGAGATTCTTACGGATGAGCAGCGGCTTCGTCCAGCGAAAAGTGAAGTGGAGCGTCTGTGTGCCGATTACACGAAAGCAAAGCTGCTGGCGGACTGGGAGCCCGTATACGGAGGGAAGGAAGGCTTTAGAAAGGGACTCAGGGAGACGGTGGATTGGTTTGTAACAGCGGAGAACAGACGTGCATACAAGGTGGATGAGTATAACATATGAAGGATACGGCTGATTACGCGGATAATATGATCGCTGCTGTCCGGAAAGCAGCTTCCGCCAGTCGGACGCAGGCGATTCTTCCGCTTCATGAACCAGTGTTTCAAGGAAACGAATGGAAATATGTGAAAGCGTGTCTCGATTCCACATTTGTTTCCTCCGTCGGAGAATACGTCACCCGTTTTGAAAAAGCACTGGCAGAGTATGTTGGTGTGAAGCGTGCGGTTGCGGTTGCGAGCGGTACGGCAGCCCTCCATGTCGCGTTGCGGCTTGTCGGTGTGGAAAAAAATGACGAGGTACTCCTTCCCGGATTGACTTTTGTGGCAACGGCAAATGCTGTCGCGTATTGCGGAGCCGTTCCACATTTTGTTGACAGCGACGAAACTACGCTCGGCTTGGCTCCATGTCAATTAAAGGAATACTTGCGGGACACCGCCATCGTGAAGCAGCAGCAATGCTTCAACAGCAAGACGGGGAGACGAATCAAAGCGGCAGTGCCGGTGCATACTTTCGGGCATCCGGTGGACATCGCCCCCCTGCTTGACCTGTGCCGCATGTATCACATCGAGTTAGTGGAAGACGCCGCGGAAGCATTAGGGTCTTTATATAAAGGCAAGCATGCCGGCAGCTTCGGGCGCGTTTCCGCAATAAGCTTCAACGGGAACAAAATCATTACGGCCGGCGGCGGCGGCGCGATCTTAACCGATGACGAAGAACTGGCGGATCGTGCCAGGCACATCACGACAACGGCAAAGCTTCCGCATCCTTGGGAATATGTCCACGATGACATCGGCTATAATTACCGGATGCCGAACTTGAACGCGGCGCTGGTACTCGCCCAGTTGGAGCAGTTGCCGGCATTTCTTGCGAAAAAGCGAAAGCTAGCGGAAGCATACGCGAAGGCGTTTAAGCCACTCGAAGGTGTGCGGCTGTTTACGGAGCCCGCTTTTGCCAGGAGTAATTACTGGCTGCAGACGCTGCTGCTGGAGGAGGGGACGGAAGGAAAACGCGATCAGCTTCTCACGGCGCTCCATGAAGCGAATATTCTTGCCCGTCCTGCCTGGAAGCCGCTGCATCAGCTCGACATGTATCAGCAGTGTCCGAGAATGGAAATGAAGAATGCTGAAAAGCTGACGGCGGCAATTATCAACCTCCCGAGCGGCGCCGCTCTTTGAAAAAACAAAACACCAAGCCTGACAAGAAAGGATTTGACGGCAGCGAGAATGAACAAAATCAGCATTGTTTTTTTCAGCGGAAACCGGTCGGAATTCGGACTGATGACACCGATCATAAAACGAGCCGCCGGCAGTGACCAATTCAAGGTGACATTAGCCATCGCCGGCGCCCATCTTGCAGAAAAATTCGGCAGCTCCGCAGGGGAAATCGTACAGGAAAACATCGCCATTGATTATGCGATTGCCACGAAGCCTGCCGGGGAGTCGAAGGAACAAATGATAGCGGAAATATCATTGCTGCTTACCGAGTTCACGGCAGTGTTGCGGCGGGAAAAACCGGATTATGTTTTTTTGCTTGGCGACAGATACGAAACGTATGCGGCGGCAATGGCGGCCTTTTTTTTCGGCATACCGATTGCTCACAGCGGCGGAGGCAATAAGACAGCGGGCGGATGTATCGATGATACTGTCAGACATTTAATCACGAAGCTTGCCAGTCTGCATTTTGTTACGTGTGAAGAAAACGCGGCGAACATCAGAAGGCTTGGCGAGGAAAACTGGCGGATTTGCAACAGCGGTTCTCCGGTCGTGGAAACGCTTCTGACGGAAAAACTGTATTCCAAGCAGGAATTGCAGGAAATGCTGGCAATCAACTGGAAGCTGCCGCTGATTTTATTTACACAGCACCCGATATCGACAGCGCCGGAAAAAGCGGGCAGTCAAATCAGGGAAAGCTTGTCTGCGCTAGCGGAGCTCGGGCTGCCGACGGTGGTTACTTATCCGAATGCAGACGCCGGTTCCGACCGGATCATTCAGGAATATAAAGCGTTTGACCAGAGCGAAAACCTTTTTTTTCATAAGCACTTAGGACGGAAGCTGTACCTCAGCGTAATGAAGCATTGCGCCGTTGTGGTGGGCAACTCGAGCAGCGGGCTGCTGGAAACGCCGGTTTTTCACGTGCCGGCGGTCAACATCGGCGACAGGCAAAAGGGGAGGGTCCGCTCGACGAACGTCATCGATGCGCCGCATGACAAGGAAGCGATAAAAGCGGCGGTGAAAAAAGCGATCTTTGATGAAGCGTTTATCCAGCAGGTGAAGCATTGCCCGAACCCGTTTGGCAACGGAGAAACAAGCAAAATCATTTTGGAAACACTTGCGGAGAAGCGAACGTGCCCGGCCTTGCTGACAAAAACGTTGTGATGGTTGTTTGCCTGCTGCGGCTGTGTCCGTCATTGTGGGGACCACCGTGTCTGCTATTTTTCCCGCATGTATCACAAGTGCGGCCTCAATGGGCGTGACAAGCATGAAAAGTCACTAGCAGAACGTGTTCAAAAGGCAATTTGTTCCGCTCGCGGCATCGTCATTGTTCAAGTAAGTAAAAAAGCGGCTTAAGAAAGGGGAAGGAAACGGATGTTTTCTGCCAAAAACGGTGTTTATATCATTGCGGAAATCGGTGTCAATCACAATGGCTCCGTTGCTGCAGCGAAAAAGCTGGTCGATATTGCGGCAGACGCTGGGGCGGATGCCGTGAAGTTCCAAAGCGGGCATCCGAAAAACACGAAAATCAAAGCGATGCCGTTTGCCGACTACCAACAAAGCCGGGTAAAAGCAGACAGTTCCTATGAAATGAGCATGGGATTGATGCTGTCCTACGAAGATCACGTGCAGCTGAAGAACTATTGCACGGCGAAAAAAATCGAGTTTCTTTCTTCACCGTTTGACTTGCCAAGCGTCGACTGGCTGGAAAAGCTTGGTGTGAAAATGATAAAAATTCCGTCGGGAGAATTGACAAACACTCCGTTGCTGCTGAAAATAGCGGATCAAAACAAGCCGCTGATATTGTCCACCGGCATGGCCGATATCGGGGAAATTGCCGGCGCTGTCCAACGGTTGAGAAAAGTTAACGATAAGCCGTTAGCCATTCTGCATTGTGTTTCTCTTTATCCGACTCCGTATGAAAAGCTGAATTTAGCTTTTATCAGGACGCTTAAAGCAGTTTTCCCCGAGCATATCATCGGTTTTTCCGACCATTCCCTAGGCATCCCGGCAGCGGTCGCGGCGGTGGCATTGGGGGCGAAGGTGATTGAAAAGCATCTGACCCTAGATAAACAACTGGAAGGTCCGGACCACCAGGCGTCGCTTGCTCCGGATGAATTTCGCGAGCTTGTCCGTTCGATCCGGTTCACGGAACTGGCGCTCGGCAGCCCGCAAAAAATGTTGTCGCAGGAAGAATTGGCAATGCGGCAGCTGTCGAGACGCAGCATTGTGACAGCAAGACCGATCAACGAAGGCGAGGTATTTACTGTAACCAATCTCGCAGTCAAGCGTCCGGGAACGGGCATTCCACCCGGATGTCTGGAGATTATTTTAGGAAGGAAAGCAGTGCAAACGTTGTCTGCCGATTGTATTTTACGTTGGGAGCATGTGGGGGAGCAGAAAAACAGCAGGTAGCAAGAACGGCAGAAGCCGGAAGAAAGCGAAAGGGGCGCGGAAAATGGGAAACTTACTGCCGGCCGGCTGGATGAAAGATGTTTTGCAGCATCCTGTACCGGAGAAGCTCGATGATAACGGCATCGTGCGTGTGGGTGAAGACATAAACATGACTAACAGTGGTACGAAGTTTCATCAGGCAATGGCTCGTGGGTCGCAGCTCAATGCATTGCAGTATCAGCCATTTCACCTTGCGTACTGGGAAACTCCTTACTATAACAAGGCAATAAAGAAATTTTTGGCCGGAAAACAGCCAAGTGATGCAGTTGCTCTGGATTTAGGCTGCGGTGACGGCAGGTTCACGCAATTGCTGATTTCTCTTGGATTCGACAAAATTATTGCTGTTGATGCCGATTACCGGTCACTTGAAGCGCTTGCCAATACGGCAGTCAGAGCGGGGTACAGGGAAAAACTGTTGCTAATTCAGGCAGGTGCCGGAAAAGTACCGTTAAACGATCGAACCGCCGACGTCGTTTTAGCCATCGGTGTGCTGTATTACTTGAATGAAGACTATGAATCCGGGCTGCATGAAGTATCGCGGCTTTTACAGACGAACGGAATCGCGGTGATCGCGGAGCCCGATCTGGAAGGAGCGAGTCTGAAAGCACTGTTGTATGACGGTATCGATGATTTTTTCGACACGATCACAAAGCAACGCTTCCTGGAATTCCATGAGACTCATAAGGAAAAATTCCGGCTGTTCCGCCGAGAAGAACTGGTGGCATTATTTCGTAAACATCATCTGACCGTCAACGATTATCACGGCATCTCCATCTTTCCGTCCATCTTAAGGCTCGGGATGAAAAAAGGTCAATTGACGGATAAGGCAATAAGGCAAAAGGAAGACGAAATAAGAAAATCATTTGATTTCCTAGATGACCATGGAAAGGTATTTAAGCACATCATTTGGTCGTGCAGAAAGGAAGCATTTTCGGATAGATGACGTGACGGGAAAAAGTGAAAAATCGGCGGAAAAAAACAATCAAATCGGGTGGAAAACCAGGAACCGGCGGAATAAATATATAAACTATCAAATTGGCGGATTATCCATGAGCGGCGGAACCTCCTTGCTCTTCCGCCGGAAACAGTTGAAACAACGCGAACAACGAATGAGGAAGTGGGCGGCAGTGACAGACACAAATTCAATTTACAAGGTGGAGAAGTTCGTCGACGTCGGCACGGACAAAGCCAGCATCATTGCTTTTTTAAAAGCAAACGACCGCAGTTTTTTTCCGCCACTAAGCAAACGAGTCAAGCTGGAAAAGTATGCCGAAAAACTGATGAAGGAAGCGGTTCTGTTGATTGTAAAGGAGCCGGCTGCGGCAAGGCTTCTTGCCATGCTTGGTTTTTACTGCAATGCCCCCCAATATAATTCCGCGGTAATCACGTATCTTGCCGTCGCCCCTGCGGCAAGAGGAAAAGGCATCGGTAAGACACTGTTAAGGGAGTGCATCCGTTATGTCCGGCAATTCCCCGGCATGCAATCGATAGAAACAAGAACATGGGCGGGGAATCACGCGGCAGTCAAGATGTATACCTCCCTCGGATTTAAAATTGTTGACAGATCGTTTGACCGTGGCGAGAAAGAGCACAGCTTGGAGCTGCGGCTGAAACTAAATGGCATTCATGACGGACCGCACGACGGACCAACAGCGTTCGTCGAAGATCAATAGATAAAGGATGAGTGCAATGGTAAACAAAATCAAGCTGATCCGGCATGCAACACCGATCACGAAATTAGCGGCTCCATTTTCCGGCAGTACCGTCTATATGAAAAGAGAGGATTTAATTGATTTCGGCATCGGCGGAAGCAAAGTCAGGAAGCTGGAATATATTTTTTATGAGGTGCTGGAGAAACAAGCTGACAAAATCATCACCATCGGGAGCGAGCACTCCAATCATGCGAGAATAACGGCAGCCGTTGCACAGCATTTTCACATTGCTTGCGACATCATCATTATTTCAGACAATCCGGAGAGAAAAAAGGAAGGCAATCAGCTGCTGCTCGATTTTTATCAGGCAAAAGTGCAGTATTGTACGCGGAAAGATGCGACGGATTACATTGATCATTACTTGGATTCACAGACACAAGCGGGCATCAACTATTATTTTATCCCCGGAGGTGCTCATACTCCCGCTGGTGCATTGGGATATGCGGATGCGATGAAAGAGATGTATATGCAATGTCTGCAGGAAAATATCAAAATCGATGCGATCTTTCTCCCTACAGGAACCGGATCAACGCAGGCCGGGCTGCTGTACGGAGCCAAACAGCTGCAGCTGCCGGTAAAAATTGTCGGAGTATCCGTTGCAAGAAAAACAGCGCAGTGCATCACAAACATTCAAACTGTTTTTGACTCGCTTGTAAAAAAACGACGCGACAGCTTCTCCATCCAGAAGGAGGACATCCATGTCATCGACCAAGCGGTTGCCGGCTACGGTGAAATCAGCGCCGATGTTTACAGCACCATGCAGGCGGTGTCCTGCTCTGCTGGCATTGTTTTGGACCCGGTTTATAATGCAAAGGCGTTTGCCGGGATGAAAAAATATTTGGCAGATAGCAAAGAAAAATTTCGCAATGTTCTGTATATAAATACCGGTGGAATACCAAGCGTTTTTACAACGCCGTTTAAGAACAGGATGGCATCATCATGAACGTGCTGATCACAAATATCGGACGGAGAGGGTATCTCGTCGATTTTATCAAGGCGGAGGAAAGCTTTTGCGGGCAAGTGTTTGTCGCCGATTGTGATGAAACGGCCAGCGGACTGTACAGCAACCATGACGGCCGGTTTTTGCTGCCCCGGCCGGTGGAAGAGGAAGCAAGATATGTAGCCGAGCTTCTGAGCTTATGCCGTCAACAAGCCGTTGATATCGTCATCCCGGTGATCGATCCGGAAATTTATCTGCTTTCCAAACACAAGGAGCTGTTCGCAAAGGAGCGAATCCTTGTTGTTGTGTCCGATTTCGGCGTTCTGGAAACGTGCTGCAGCAAGCTGAAAATGAACGACTTTTTGCGGAAAAATGGCTTTGATGTCGTCCCCACTTTTACTGGAATCCGGCAATTGGAAGCGGCGCATGCCGGCGGTACCATTGATTTTCCGGTCTTTATTAAACCGGTTAACGGCAGCGGCAGCAGCAACTGCGGTGCCGTTCACAGTCTGGAAGAGCTGAATGCAAGCTTTCGTGAACAGATGCTGATCCAACCGCTGCTGACCGGAGACGAATATGGAGTGGATGTTTTTAATGATAGCAGCGGCATGCCGGTGCGGCTGGTGATCAAGAAAAAACTGGCGATGCGGAGCGGTGAAACAGACAAGGCGGTCACTGTTTTCCACGAACAAATTCATTCCCTTGCTTTGCGGCTGGCAAAGGCATTGAAGCATTTTGGGCCGCTCGATCTCGATATCATTGTTGAACAAGGAAGATTATACGTTATCGATATGAACCCGCGGCTGGGCGGAGGTTATCCGGCAACGCATCTGGCCGGCGTCGATTTTCTGCAATTATTGATGCAAATGCATGGAGGGACCGATCCTGCCCCGGAATTCAACAATTACAAAGCCGGCTTGCTAACGATGAAGGATATCGGTATTAAAACATGTATAACTCGCAGTTGAAAAAACAGGAAACAAACCGTTTTAAAAGGAGTGAGGCGAATGGAGGACGGGGAACAACCGCACAAAAGACAAGCTCATGACCATCAGCGTAAATCCCTATCTCACGACACCACCGAGGAGGAGGTCACCCCGCATCAAGTAAAGGCACTTGTACGGAAAATAAAGTTGGAAGCTATAAGCCTGCCTGCTGTTATGTGGGCTCCCGGCGAATTGACCGAAAATAAACTGAAGCTGAAAGAGCTGAATCAAACGTTGAACGGAATCGTGAACAGCATTTCAAAGACGTTGTATTTTTACGAAAAACGGCATTGGAAAAAAATACTTCCGGATAATAAGACGCTGGAGGAAAAGGAAGAACAGGAGCAAATCGCTGATGAAAAAGCCAGGCTGCGGCAATATGTGCAAAAATCGAGCTTTTATGCTGCCAGCAAAAAAACAGTAACGGAAAACAAATTACTGGAAAAGCTCGCTGATTTCGGCGCCGGCGATCTCCGGCAGGCGCGGGTATTAGACATCGGCTGCGGCGATGGCTACTGGTTGCGCAAATTTATCCAGCAGGGAACGGCGCCGGAAAATACATTTGGCATGGAGATTCAGCCGCAGCTGCTTGAACAGGCGCGCCAACAGTCTGCTGAGCCGGCTTCTTATTTTTCCACTTTTCCTGATGAACTGCCGTTTGCGGCGGACAGCTTTGACATTATTTTGATGTTCGGCTTTCTGACGCACATTCTAAATGACAGACTGCGCTTCCGCATCGGCCGGGAAGCGACAAGGGTTCTCAAAAAAGACGGGCTCCTTCTTACCACCGATCTTCTTGGGGGAGCGGAGCAGCAGCTGGAGCCTTTTTTTGCTTGCACATTACGAGGAGTCTGCTTGGAAGACTTGAACGATATTTTCCCGGAGTGCGAGATTGCTTTTGAAGAAAACGTATCCCGCAGCTCCTTGACAGTCATTAGAAAAAAACAATGAAAAAAAGGTGCGATTCAGCATGACGAAGCGACTGAAGGAATTACTTGAATTGGAACAGGCGGAGAAGCTCATCCGGTTCACCGTTGAAAGCTGGAAGCTGCAGGATGATCAGGCAGGTTGCGATTATTTTTTTCGCTCCCTTGAGCAGTTGGAGCGACTGGCGGATACAGGCGTTCCGGGGCAAAGGAAGACAGCGAGGAACGAGTTGTATTCTCAGTTGGAAGCATTGCATCGGAACGTGCTGAAGAAAGACTTGGCGGCGGTGACGGATGTGCTGGAGTACGGTTTCCTGCCGCTGCTTTCCCGGTGGAAAAAGGATGTGAACGAGCATGATTGTGATGAAAGACAATAAGGCCGCGCAGCAAATGTTTGCGAAAAACAAGGAATTGCTCCCCGGCTTTTTGAAACAGCAGCTGCAAAACATTCGTATGGAAGACGTATGGGAAAAAATCAATATTATTTATAACGAAAAGGGATACCCTGTCTGCCGCTGCCGTATCGGCGGCGAAATGCTTCAGCTTAACAGCGCCGAGCCGCTGGCCCAGGCGGAGCATTGGGCGCGGCAAATTTCTTTTGCGAAAATAAGAACGCTGTTTGTGTATGGTTGCGGCTTCGGCTACCCATTGTACGCTGTATATAAACAAATGCATCAGGAGAACATCGTCGTTGTTTTTGAACAGGATATTCATCTGTTCACTGCGATGCTGCATTTTTTCGATATGGGGCCGTTGCTGCGGACAAACAAGTTCATCTTTTTTGTCGGCGATTATCCAGATTTTGCTGAAGATTTCCGCAAGTTTGTCGCTGTCAATCTGTATCATATCACCGTGCCGTCCGTCGTATTTCCGCCTGGATTGCGCCCGCTTCAGAAAAAGTATTTTCCGATTCAGGAACGTGTTTTTGAAAAACTCGTTTTGCAAACAAAAGCGATCGGCAATTCCCATTTCGATTCCATTTTAGGATTTCAGCATATGATTGACAATGTCCAGGAGGTTTTGGAGAATCCGTATTTCAGCAGTTTAAAGAATCAGTTCAAAGATATGCCCGCCTTTATCGTCGGCAACGGACCGTCACTGGATAAGCAGCTGCACGAGTTGGCTGCCGTGAAGGAGAAGGGACTGATCATCTGCTGCGGCTCGGCCATCGTTCCGTTGACGAAAAACGGCATTCAGCCGGATGCTTTATGCGTGCTGGAACGATCACCGGGAATTTACCACCATTTTTTTGAAAACAAAGATTACCCGGAGGAAATGACGCTGCTTGCGTTGGCGGTAGTCGATCCGCGAGTGTTTTCCTCGTATTCCGGACCACGGATTCCTGTTTTCCGCACGGAATCGAACAGTCAATTCATCAGCGAATATATCGGCGATGGAAACGGAGTATACGCCGGATCAAGCGTCACTCATTTGGCATTTGAAGCGGCGGTGTATATGGGCGCGGATCCGATTGTGCTCGTCGGACAGGATTTGGCATATGGTTCCGCCGGCATGACGCACAGTAAGGATTCCCTGCATAAAGAAGAACAGTTGCAGCATGTGGTTGCGAGAATCAAATCAGAACCGGTTGTCTATGTGGAGAGCAACGACGGCCGGCTGATTCCTGCCAGCCAGACTTGGTATAGCTTCAAGCAAATACTTGAGCAAATGATTGAGCAGGCCCCTGAGGTAACGGTCATTAATACGACGGAAAAGGGAACGAAAATTGACGGGACAGTTACTGCGGGGCTGAAGGATGTCATACAGAAATATTGCCGGGAGCGGCTGCCAAACCGACTGAACACAGTCATTTCAAGAGAGAAAGCAGCATTGAACATGGAAGAGAGAAAAGCGAAGCTGAAACATCTGCTCGCGATGCTGAACATGTATATCGAAATTTACCGCGGGCTGGAGCAACTGACAGTTCGGAGGCTCGACAAATGTGAAGCGCTGCTGGATGCGATTGGAACGAAAGGAATATCTGCGGTGAAAGCGGAAGCCCGTCATGTGTACGAAACAAATGAAAGCGAGATCGCGAAATTTTTTTCTCCCCAGCTGCATGTGACATATTTTCAGCAGGTGATTTTACTGGCGCGGCATCAAATCAACGGACTGGGCACCAGCTGTTCACCGGTGTACCTTTGTGAAGCGATTCAAATCCAGTACGTGCTGTTTGACCACTTGAAAACGATTTGTCAAAGCCTTGTCCGCAACTTTCAAATCGCCTGCGGCAAGCTTTCCGCGATCGAGATCAAAACGTAACGGCGTGCGGCCATAGATTGTTGCTGATGTCGGGAGGGCGGGAACGATTGTTTCAAGGTCTCTGAAGCTCCTTCCCTTGTTTGATAGAAATGCCGGAATAAATCCGCAGCTTCATTAAGAGTAATATACCAAGCATTACTTACGCAACGACATAAAATATAGTATCCATTAAGAAAGGAGGGCGTAACATGGCAAATAACGGCGGTAAAAAAGTGTCTCCGGCGATAACTGAGAACGTCGTGAATATTCCGTTTGTCGTAAGTGCCGGGGCCGATGAAAAAATTATTTTTGAAGGGCGCCAAGGCTCGTCATTTCCGGCGCTTGCGGGCTACATCCTGAACAATGCATCCAGCACAGATGCGTTTTCCATTCAATTGCGATTTGATGAAGAACCGCTCGGTGATCCGATCACGACACTTCCTGGAGATACGTTATCCTTTTTTGCTGTAGGGGCTGACAATATTGTCGCAGTCAATACAACGACTTCTGCGGCGACAGGTAACCTCCAGTTCAGCATTAACTACAACCCATTATAAAAAATGGAGACTTCCCTCTCTGCACGGTTGTGCGGAGAGTAATACATATGTTTTCCGGATGGAGTTGAAAAAAATGAGTTGCAATGACAAATGCTGTTCACCAAAATATCTTACCAACGTTGTCAGTCACTCTTGGAGGGGACAGGAAGGGCCGCTGTTTCCGTATTTATCGGAACAGCTGACAGCAGTAACAGGTTATGTTCTCAATAATGGCTCATCAAACGGATCTGTACTTGTTCAATTTTTGCGGGGCGGCATTGCTGGAACACCCTTGCCGTTTCAATTGACGGTGGAACCCGGGGAGTACAAATCCTTCACCATCGTCGGGATAGATGCTGTCAGAATCGATCCGGACAACAATGCGGCGACAGGTGAATTGAATATGGCGATTAATTTTCATATCTAAGCTTTCTTCTCTTGTAAGAAAACTAGTGTGATGACGAGTTTTCCAGAATGAAAGACTTCCACACAAGCGAAACCATGTCCACTTGCATGTACTAATAGAGAAACAAGGAGTTCACTTGATTTATAGTTCTTACAAGGAGGAAGGGGGATGTAGTTGACAGAAACGGTAATGAAATGTGCTGTGGCTGCAACCGGTGCTATTGCTTCTTTTATCTTTGGAGGATGGTCCACTTTGCTAGCAGTCCTTCTTACGTTAGTAGTTATCGATTATGTTACCGGTGTTATGGCAAGTTATATTGTCGGGAATTTGACAAGTGATGCAGGTCTTAAGGGGATTGCAAAAAAAGTTTTCATTTTTGCGATGGTAGCGGTTGCGCATATTATTGGCCTTCTGCTGGGGGATACTTCATTGATAAAAGATGCAGTCATTTTTTTTTATATTATAAATGAAATCATCAGCATTTTTGAAAATGCAGGAAGAGCAGGAATACCTTTACCGGCCAAAATAAAAAAAGCGGTGAAAAACCTAAGAGAAAAAAAAGCTAAATAGAAGCAGATGTGCAAACCAGTATGATCCTCGTTAACGAGCGGCCAGATGCAAGCAGTTGTTACTTATTTTGGACAAACACACGGCAAGTGCTAAAAAAATGCAATCTCGGTGAAAAGGACAGTATAACCTGATTTTACAGGGAGATACTGTCCTTTTTCACTTTTGCCGTATGGAACACGCAAGCTGCCGCTGATCAATGAGCAGCGGTCATTTCCGCGGTAACAACGGTAAGAAAACGCTGCGGTCTTTTTCCGAAGTACAACGCTGCAACAGGCCCGCTCCGGAAAATTTGTGTGTCAGATTCTCTAACTATTTTACTGAAAATTCTAAAAATTAATTCACAATAGAGAGAAAAACAACTTTTGAAGAAGCCGCAAAGGAGGCCGTGCAATCTATGAAACAATTGCTGCTGAAAAACGGGCGGGTGTTTATCGAACCCTTTTTTGCCGATGTTCATCTGGCAGTTACCAACGGTGTCATTACTGGGCTCACACTTCATGGAGAAGCTTTGGATGAGTCCGCGTTTGAAGCAGTGATCGATGCCAGCGGTTGCTATGTATTTCCCGGGTTTATCGATGCGCACGTCCATTTCAACGATCCTGGCCGGGAGGAATGGGAAGGATTTCTCACCGGCAGTCTGGCGGCAGCGGCCGGCGGCATCACCACCGTGTTTGATATGCCGCTGAACAGTCTTCCGTCCGTTGTCAACGCTGCTGTTTTAGAAGAAAAGCGAACCAGCGTGCAGGACAACTCCTTCATTGATTATCGATTCTGGGGAGGGGTGACCGCTGACAATGTTGCGCGGGAACAGGAGCTGGAGGAAATGAAAGCAGCGGGGGTCGCCGGATTCAAAGGATTTCTTGCGGAAAGCGGCATTGATGACTTTCCGTTTTTGCGAAAAGAGCAATGGAGGCAGGCGCTGCTGGCGGCGAAAAAGCTCCGGCTTGTTCTTGCTCTTCATGCGGAAGATCAGGCGCTTATCGAGGCAAAAGCGGCAAAGCTTTTTCAAGCACGGAGGACGGGGGCCGAGGCTTATCTCGCAAGTCGCCCACCGGAAGCGGAAATCTCGGCGATTGACTGCGCCCTTCAATTGACGGCAGAAACAGGGGCAGCCGTCCATTTTGTGCATGTCAGCACTGCGGTAGGCGCGGGACTTATTCATCAAGCGAAGCAAAATGGGCTGGATGTGACCGCCGAGATTTGCCCCCACTACCTGCTTTTGGATGAAGCGGATTTCAAGAAGCGCGGGGCGGTTTGCAAATGTGCGCCTCCTTTGCGCAGCCGTATGGAGGTGGAGGCGTTGTGGCAATGCATTGCACGAGGGTTGGCGGATACCATCGGCTCCGATCATTCTCCCTGCCCGCTGTCTATGAAAACAGCTGGTGATATTTGGGTTGCTTGGGGTGGGATACAAGGAATTCAGCATGGATTCGTGCTTTTTCTAAATGAAGCGAAACGAAGAGGAATCCCGCTGGAACAAGTACTCCCGCTTTTGACCTCCAATCCGGCAAAGCGTTTCGGACTGCTAGGAAAAAAAGGGGCGGTTTCGATCGGCGCCGACGGGGATTTCACAATTTATGATCCTGCATCGAAGTGGAAGGTGGAAACACCACAGCTTCTGACCCGCCACCGCTATACACCGTATGAAAATATCGAAACGACAGGGGAAATTGTGACAACGATTGTACGCGGGAATGTTGTCTATCAAAAAGACGGCGGCGAAGTAAAGCTGCGGGAAGGGAAAGAAATCGCTGCTGGTGGCATGAGTTCAAAAGCCGCCGAACGGTAACGAAAAGAGCGTCATCATGCCCGAAGGATCAATGAGAAGGCACAGCCAAAAAGCGGAGCGCTGCTACAGTAAAGCATCGGAAGGGAGTGGATACCATGGAGGAATCGAAAAGCGTCATGTTTCCAAAGAGCTTGCATGAAGCATGGAAGCTGTACCATGACGGAAAAGAGTCAAGCTGCTATATTTCCGGAGGAACCTGGCTGCGCACGCAATGGGAAGCAAATCCGGAAGGAACCGCAAAACAACTGATTTGTGTTGATTGTCTTCCCGGATTACAAACGATCAGCACAAGCAGTGACGACGGTGAAACAATGGTGACGATCGGAGCTGCGGCAACGTTGAGCCAATGTCTGGAAAGTCCGGTGATTGGCGAGTCTTTCTCCGGCTTCATCACTGCGTGCAGGAACATCGCTGCTCCGGCCATTCGCAATCAAGCAACCGTCGGTGGAAATATTTTAACGGCTGCCGGGGATACGATTCCGTCCCTTTTGGTGATCGACGCCCAACTGCATTGGTTTAACGGCACGGACATCGAAAGCCAGCCGTTATCTGACTGGCTGCGGGAGAGGGAGAACGATGGAGCGAACGAGGAAGAACGGATCTTAGTGAGCGTGACCATTCCTGTGAAAAAACAGGAGAAAAAAGGAACGGCGTTTTCCTTTTATACAAAAGTAGGAAGGCGGGAAGCCTTTATCCCCTCGGTCGTTACCGTGGCCGGAACCGGAATGCTGACAATAGAGGGAACGCTTGCGGACGTCGCCTTGGCAGCTGGAGGTGGCACGACGGTCCCCGGCCGCCTCCCGGACGTTGAAGCGCTGCTGCATCGAGCGCGCTTTTCTCCTGAGCTGCTGAAAAAGGTTCATGAAAAAATCATGACCGACTACTCCCCGCCGCCAGATCCGTTTGCAGGTGTTTATTATAAAAAGACGGTTGCGGCAAACGTGATTATCGGCGAATTGTATCGGCTGCAAGAACAACAGTCGGATGATAAAGGTGGTGTCGGCTATGCTGTTAGATCGTAACCGTAACGGAAGTGAAAAACAATGGCGAGTTCGCCGCGACGGTAAAGACAAAGTTACCGGCGGCCACGCTTTTTTGACAGACATGGGATTTCCCCGAATGCTCTACGGGCGGGTATTGCGGAGTCATTACCCCCATGCGATTATCCGATCCATTGACCTGTCGGCGGCGGAGAAGCTGCCGGGAGTAGCCGCCGTGCTGTTTCATAAAGATGTTCCCGGATTAAACGCCTTCGGTATTGCCGACCCAAACCAGCCGGTTTTTTGCGATTCTCTTGTCCGTTATGAGGGAGATGCGCTTGCGGCGGTGGCGGCAGAAACTTCCGAGATTGCCGAGGAAGCGCTGCAATTGATCAAGGTGGAGTACGACTGCCTGCCGGTGGTGGATTCTCCAGAGAAGGCGCTGTCTCCTCAAGCCCCGCAGCTCCATCCCGAAGGCAATATTCTTCATGAAACGGAATATGTGCGCGGAGAGATAGAAGCGGTGTTTGCGGACTGTGCAATGATTGTGGAAACGACGTATGAGACACCGAGGCAAATGCATACTTATTTAGAAACGGAAGGTGGTGTTTTTGTCCCGGAAGACAGCGGCAGCCTGACGGTATATGCACCGACCCAGCACGGCTACAAAGACAGGATGCAACTGGCGCGCATTCTGGCAGTTCCCGAAGAGGCGATTCGCATCATCTCCAGTCCCGCGGGCGGGTCGTTCGGCGGGAAGGATGAGCTGAATGTGCAGCCATACGGAGCACTGCTTGCCTTGCGTTGCGGTCGGCCGGTAAAAATTCACTATTCCCGTTCGGAATCGGTGAAAGCCGGCTTAAAAAGGCATCCGATGACGGTGATGATGAAAACGGGGGCGGACGCTGATGGCAAGCTGCTAGCGCATCAAGTTGACATTGTGTCTGATACAGGGGCGTATGCTACATTGGGCGGCCCCGTCCTGAATTTTGCGACGGAACACTGCCTCGGACCGTATAGGATACCTCACGTGCATATCAAGGGAAAGGCGGTCTATACAAATAACGGCGTTTCCGGAGAATTTCGCGGCTTTGGCGGCAATCAAGTGATTTTTGCTCTGGAAGGACAACTGGATCGGCTGGCGGAAAAGTTACAGCTTGATCCATGGGAATTGCGAAGGATAAATGTACGGGAGCCTGATGATCCGGGCCCACTCGGCCAGCGGATTGTTCCAACCGACGGGCCGCGCCAAGTGTGGGAAGGTATTCAGCGTTCCCCCTTGTGGAAGAAACGAAAGCGAAGTGACGGAACCACCGGTAAGGTTCCCTGGATTAAAGCGGGAACTGGCGTCGCGCTGGCGATGCACGGCTCCGGATTAGGATACGGAATTCCTGATCCAGGGGGAGGCAGTTTGCGTCTAAATGAAAATGGAAAAATCGAGGCTGCCTTCGGGCACGAAGAATTTGGGCAGGGACTGCTGACGACAATTGAAATCTTGCTTCAGGATCACTTCCATTGTGCCGCGGAAGATTTGGAAATCGTCATCGGGGATACGGATCGCGTCCCGCCGAGTGGTTCATCGACTGCGTCGCGGACGACCAACTCGGTTTGGCAGGCGTTGAATAACGTCAGGGAACCATTTTTGGCCGCTGTATACCGCAAAGCGGCGAAACTGACAGGCATACCGGAAATCCGCTTGCAAACAGGGCCGGGAGGGATTTGGACAACAGCGGACTGCGGCGGAGACAAAAAAAATCTATTGAAGCGCGTTATCACCTACAAACAATTGGCCGACCAAGGTGCAAACGAGCCGGTGTTTTCCACGAAATTTCATTACCCGCTGACTCCCGATCCGATCATCGGTGCTCATTATTTGTATACGAGTATCGCCGTCATCGCCGCAGTGGAAGTGAATCTGCTCACAGGAATGGTGAAGATTGCCGGACTTGATCATTGCGTGGCGGCCGGACCAGTGATCAATCCCCCGGGTTATCTTGGACAAATTGAAGGGGGAAGCGTGATGGCTCTCGGATTTACGACGATGGAGAATGCAGTGATGCAGGAAGGATATTACACGACAAAAAATTTAGACACGTATCTCGTCCCGACGATTTTTGATGTACCTGAATTTCAGCAGGTGGACGCTGTGGAGGAGCTCATTTCAGGAGATGACTTCGGGCCGAGAGGAGTGGGAGAGATCGGAACCGTTGCCATCGCTCCGGCGATTGTGTCCGCCATCCGGCAGGCGACGGGGAAATGGCTGACCGCTCTGCCTGTTTCACCGGAACAGCTGGTGGCGGCTGACGCAGTGATTTCCTCATATCTACAGCCGGAAGAAGCTGACCGGAAGGAGAAAGGAAGGGACAACTGACATGAACAGGCCGGAAAAATCACCTTTGTTGGAAAAAACAGCCGATTTTTCACTAAACTTTTCATTGAACGGCAGTCAACTATATTTGCAAGTACCTCCTACCAGAAGGCTGGTGGATATTCTCCGCCGCGATCTTCGGTTGACAGGAACAAAAATCAGCTGTGAAATCGGCAGATGTGGAGCGTGCATGGTGCTGATCGACGGAAAAGCGTTTAATTCCTGCCTGACAATGGCTTATCAATGTCAAGGGAAGCAGGTCACAACGATTGAAGGTATCTCCAAGGACGGTTTGGATGTTATCCAGCAAGCATTTTTGAAGGAAGGCGGTTTTCAGTGCGGGTACTGTACTCCAGGAATGATTATTTCATTAAAGGCGGCATGTCTTGCCAGAGTGAGCCCGGACTTCTCAGAGCTGAAAGAAGCGTTGACAGGAAACTTATGCCGCTGCACCGGTTACGGCGGAATTCATCGGGTACTGCGCCGTTTGAGCAGCGATCAAAATGAAAGCGGGCGGAGAGCTGTCGGAAAGGACCGGGACGCGGATTCATCGGCTGAAAGATAGGGAGGGGAAAAGGTGAAGGAATTATACGATTATCTTCAAGTGATCAGGCAAAACAAGCACCTTTCTTTTGCGCTGGCAACGGTAATAAAGGTGGAGGGTTCTGCCTACCGCCACCAAGGAGCGAAAATGCTGTTTTCAGAAACCGGGGAGCAATACGGGATCATCAGCGGCGGGTGTCTGGAAGAAGATTTACAATTTCGGGCGACTGAAGTGATTGCCGCTAATCGGCCGATGACGGTTACTTATGATTTACGTCCGGAAGATGATGCCGACTGGGGACAGGGAGCCGGCTGCAACGGGAAAGTCATTGTTTACTTGGAACGACTTGTCTGGGAGGACAGCGGCAAAGACGGAAGGGAGTCGTTGCTGGCGCTGATTTGGCAGGAACTGGAGCGCGGGCGCCAAATCCTCTGCATGCGAAAAATCAAGAGGCAGGATAATGAGCATCGTCCCGTCGGTGAAAACTTGCCGTTACTGTTTGACGCTTCCGGAGAACTGATCAGCAAACATGCCAAGCGCGCTGTTGACAAAAAAATGTTGACAAAGCTGCGGCAATTTGTCCATGATGACCGCAATTTTGAATATACGGCATTGCCTGGCAATAAGGCTGTCGATGTTCTTATTGAACGCTGGAAGCCGAAAGACATCCTTTATATTTTTGGCGCCGGTCCTGATGTGGAGCCGCTTGTGGAGCGGGCTTCCGAATTTTATTTTTCCCCGATCATCATTGATCCCCGGTCAAGCCGCTGCCATTCAAGCCGGTTTCCAAAGGCAAAGGAACTGATTGCCGTCCATCCGGAAACGTTTTTAAAGAAGCATGACGAGATTGGAGAAAACAGCTTTGTCCTCATCATGACACATCATTTTTCGCGTGACAGGTATATTTTGAATTATTTCATTGAACGCCTTCCGCGGCCAGCATATGTGGGAATTCTCGGCCCGCGTCGGAGGACGGAAAGGCTGTTGTACCCGAAAAGCGTGCCGGAGTGGATTCATTCCCCAGTGGGTGTAAACATCTATGCGGAGGATGCGGAAGAAATCAGCATCAGCATCATTGGAGAGCTGATTCAAGTGCGAAACAAACAGCGGGTGCTTGAGCGGAAAAAGCAAAGGGATGAGTTGCAAGACGAAGAAAGAGCGCAATGGAAGCAACGGGGATGACGAGGCTGGAGCAAGAGCCGGTTTGCGCAGTCATCCTTGCCGCAGGTACGTCGTCGCGCATGGGGAGAGAAAAGCAATTGCTGCCTCTGAAAGGGCGGTATTTACTGGAGTGGGTGATTGCTACTGCTCTCATCTTCCCGTTTGAAGCAGTCTTTGTCATTACGGGCCATCAAAGCGAAAAAATTCGGGAAAAGATCGGGATCAACGCTTCCCGGCTCAAGTGGATAAAGAACGCTCGCTATGAACGGGGACAAAGCGCGTCCTTTCATGTCGGTTGGCGTGCGGTGATGGATACCGGCTGCAAGGGAGCGATGTTTTTTTTAGGTGATCAGCCCTTTCTCACAGAGGAAACGATCCGGTTTGTTTTCCGGACAGGGCAGCGGCGCCAGCAGCAAGAGACCGCTCCGTTTGCCATTCGCCCGGTATATCACGGCTGCCCGGGTCACCCGGTCTTTTTCGGGAACATCAGTGGACTCGAAGTGACGACCGTCACCGGAGATCAAGGAGGCAGGAGCCTGCTGCGGGAGTTGCCGCAGCAGCATCTTTTGCCGGTTTCCGATCCATTCATAACCTTTGATATTGATACGGAAGCTGATTATCAACAAGCCCAGCAGATTGCCGCCGCTTTAGAAAAAAGTACAAGATAGCCGGAATAAATCGCAAGCCGAGACGGAAATAAATGATGACACCGACGAATAATCGCGGCTGAGCCGGAATAAAATCGTGAAACGGACGGATAAATCCTCCTTTTGGACGGGATGATTTACAGAAACGACGGAATTAATCTCTTTTTCGACAGAATTACAGTTCAAACCGACGGAATCACGAACCCGAAGGTAAAAATCCCGAGTTCGGCGGAACTTCACTTTTAACCGGCGGAAATTTTTATATCCGCGAACCCCCATATGAAAAACTCAATCAATTGCAAAAAAATAACCAATATTAAAAATATTGTGACATTATATAACGAAAAGCTGGTTGGAAAGGCAGTCTTTCACTTATAATTTTACAAACAAGTAAAAGTAAGGTAAGCTGCAACATTCGCATTCGTATAACCTCAATAATATGGTTTGGGGGTTTCTACTAGGAACCGTAAATTCCTGGCTACGAAGCTGTGCACGGCTGTGTGTACATTACTTCGTAGCTTTTTTCGCTGACGGAAGCCCGCGAGTTTTTCCGCACAGATTGCCAACCATACTGTAAGGAGGGGTGAACGATGAGGAGCATCTTGGTTAAAAACGGCGAGATTATCACGATGAATGAAGCGGATGACCGCTTTACCGGCGACATTTATATCGAAGGGGACACGATCAAGGAGATCGGCAGTCACCTTGATCACAGACAAGCGGAAAAAATTATTGATGCAACGAATCGGGTAATCATTCCAGGCTTTATTCAAACCCATCTTCATCTTTGCCAGACACTCTTCAGGGGAAGAGCGGACGATTTGGAGCTCATGGATTGGCTGCGTAAGAAAATTTGGCCGTTGGAAGCGGCTCACGATGAAGAATCGTTATATTATTCGGCAATGCTTGGCCTTGGCGAGCTGATTCAAAGCGGCACCACCACGATTGTCGATATGGAGACTGTACATCATACGGAATATGCTTTTCAAGCAATCGCCGCTTCAGGAATCAGAGCGCTCTCCGGTAAAGCGATGATGGACAAAGGACAGGATGTTCCGGGACCATTGCAGGAAAAAACAGCCGTTTCCCTTCAGCAAAGCGTCGATCTTTTAGAAAAATGGCATGGATATGACGGTGGAAGAATAAAATACGCGTTTTCTCCCCGCTTCGTCATCTCGTGCACAGCGGAGTTGCTGAAAGAAGTAAAAAGCCTTTCGGACCGGTATCACGTCCATGTGCATACCCATGCCTCCGAAAACAAAGGAGAAATTGAAATCGTCCAACAGGAAACAGGCAGGAGAAACATTGCTTACTTAGACGATTTAGGACTGGCAAACGACAGGCTGATTCTTGCCCATTGCATCTGGCTGGATGAAGAAGAAAAGCGAATTATCAAAGAAAAAAACGTAAAAGTGAGTCACTGCCCCGGGTCCAATTTAAAGCTCGCTTCCGGCATTGCCGAAATACCCGATATGCTCCGGCGGGATATTGCCGTCAGCTTAGGGGCAGACGGCGCATCGTGCAATAACAACTTAGATATGTTTCAAGAAATGAGACTTGCCGCACTCATTCAAAAACCGATTCATGGCCCGTGTACAATGGATGCGAAAACGGTATTTACGATGGCGACGAGCGGCGGGGCCCGGGCTTTGGGAATGGAAGCCGAAATCGGCAGTATTGAGACCGGAAAAAAAGCTGATCTGGTGATTTTGAATTTACATGATTTTCACGTGTATCCTTCGTCTGACGTGGATACTGTTTCACGGATAGTGTATTCTGCTACGCGGGCCGACGTGGAGACATCTATTATTAACGGGAGCATTGTCATGGAGAACAGAAAGCTAAAGACAGTGGATAAAGGGCATGTTCTTCGGAAAGCGGATGGCGCGGTCAAGCGGCTGCTGAAGCGGCTGGAAGACATTGGCTAAGCCATGCGTCCAACGTCGAATTCTGGTTGATTGCCGTCGACCGGAAAAATTATTTTCAAGCAAGGGAGATGGAGAAGATTCCCTATACCATGCAGGAAATCAATGAAATGAACAAAAACGAATTTACAGCCTGTATTGGCGGAGTATTTGAGCATTCATCCGCGATTGCCGAAGCGGCTTGGCAGCATCGGCCATTTCAGAGCTTGCATGAGCTGGATAACAGGCTGATCACTGCAATGTATCAGTCGGAGCCCTCCACAAAGCTGGCTTTATTGCGGGCTCATCCCGACCTCGGAACAAGGATGGAAATTTCAACAGCTTCGATGCAGGAACAAAAAAATGCCGGTTTGACAAACTTGACTGAGGAAGAATATCACCGTTTTTCCCTGCTGAACAAAAGCTATACAGAAAAATTCGGATTTCCGTTCATTATGGCGGTGAAAGGACAGGATAAAATAACTATTTTGAAAAAAATAGAATCTAGGTTAAGCAACAGCAGTGACGTAGAAATGGCGACAGGATTAAAGGAAGTAAGCAAAATCGTTCGTTTCCGTCTCGAAGCGCTGATTGACAGCAGCCAGCGAAACGGACACAGGATGCACGTGGAAAGAAACAATTGACAGCGACTACATTGGAGGTGCTTTTCATGAAAACAAAACCGCTAAGGGAGACAACCACCCGCACGATGTATTACGGCAAAGGGGATGTATTTGTCTATCGAACATATGCGAAGCCCCTGAAAGGGATTAAACAAATACCGGAATCCGCTTTTTTCGGCAGAAAGAACACGATCTTGGGAATGGATATCCGAATTGCCTTGAAAGGAGAGGCCTTTTTACCCTCGTTTACAACAGGAGATAACTCGTTGGTGATTGCGACAGATTCAATGAAAAATTTCATTTTGTATCATGCAGGAGAATATGAAGGTGCCACAATGGAAGGCTTTTTGGAATATGTCAGCAAAGAGTTTTTCAAGCAGTATGCTCACGTTCAGGGAGTGGTAATCTCCGGCCGACAGCTGCCGTTTATAGAAGTGGATGTCCCGGCGGAGGACGGAGGATTTAAACCGAGCGCCACTGTTTTTCGCCAACGGCAGCTGGAGTACCCGGTTGCCTTGCTGGAAATGGCAAGAACAGAAGACGATGACTACGAGATCGTTGAACAGTCGAGCGGTATTGAAGGATTGCACTTAGTTAAAGTAAGGGGAAGCTCCTTTCATGGCTATATAAAAGACGAATTTACGACGCTTCCGGAAGCGTTTGACCGCCCGCTGTTCATTTATTTAACGATTCGCTGGCGTTATAAAAACGGAAAGGATGCCCGTGGAAAATACCCGGTCAACTATGTTTGTGCCGAGCAGGTGGTGCATATCGCCCAAACAGTGTTTGCCGAGGAAAATTCCCCTTCCATTCAGCACCTCGTTTACACTATCGGCAAACGGATACTGGACCGCTTTCCACAATTGACGGAAGTGATGTTTGAATCCAATAATCGGACATGGGAAACAGTGCTCGACGAAATCCCCAGCTCTCTTGAAGGAAAGGTGTTCACAGATCCCCAGCCGCCTTACGGATTCCAGGTATTCTCCATGACTCCTGAAGACCTCGGCACGGGAGAAGGGTAAGTTGGCAGGGCGGTTGACAACCCATGTGCTGAATACAAGTGCCGGTAAACCAGCACAGCAACTATTTCTGGAGCTGTGGAAATATAACGATTCTACTCAACAGGTTACCAAAATATTGGAATGCAGAACAAATGAGGACGGCAGGGTGAATCGCCCGCTCCTCGAAGGAGAGCGGATGGCAGCAGGACAATACGAGCTGCGATTTTTTGTTGACGAATATTTTCGCAGCACCGGCGCACAACAGGAAGAGCTGCCATTTTTGCAAATCATTCCTGTTCGCTTTACAATCTCGGACACGGAGGTTCACTACCATATACCGCTGCTTGTTGCGCCGGGAGGCTACACCGTCTATCGCGGCAGCTAGTGTTCCTTTTAGCCTGCTGATCATCAGTGGCAGCTTTCAAGTTAAAGTGTTTGTTCAAAAAGATCGGTTTTTCTCTTTTTGAACAAGCACGAAGCAATGAGTGAAGCCGATGCATTCTTTATAAAGCCAGCTATGAGTGGTTTTCTCGTAGTTGGCGCATCGAGCGAAACCATTGCCATTTTGATAGGCTCTTAAAGTGTTTGTTCAAAAAGATCGGTTTTTCTCTTTTTGAACAAGCACGAAGCAATGAGTGAAGCCGATGCATTCTTTATAAAGCCAGCTATGAGTGGTTTTCTCGTAGTTGGCGCATCGAGCGAAACCATTGCCATTTTGATAGGCTCTTATAGTGTTTGTTCAAAAAGGAGGGAAGCAATAATGCAACTGCCTTCATTCCAAGTTCCGCCGCGGACGATCATGACTCCCGGTCCGGTCGAGGTCGATCCAAGGGTACTGCGGGCAATGTCCGCGTCAATATTGGGACAATTCGATCCAAGCTTTACTTCTTTAATGAACGAAACGATGGAATTGCTGAGAAAGGTATTGCAGACGGAAAATCACTGGGCGTACCCGATTGACGGAACATCGCGGGCAGGCATTGAAGCGATGCTGTGCAGCGTCATTGAAGAAGAAGATAAGGTGCTTGTTCCTTCCTTTGGACGTTTTGGCTATCTGTTGACGGAAATTGCGGAACGATGCGGTGCGGATGTTCATCTTATGCATTGTGAGTGGGGAGAGGTTTTTGATCCTCAGGATATCATTTCCGAAATGAAAAATATTCGGCCAAAGGTGGTTGCAATTGTCCATGGTGATACATCCACAGGGAGAATGCAGCCGCTGGCGGAAATCGGTGCCGCCTGCCGGGAAAGCGGCTCGCTACTGATCGTCGATGCCGTTGCCACCGTTGCCGGAACGGAGGTAAAGACAGATGAATGGAAGATTGACGGTCTGATCACCGGCACGCAAAAATGTCTTTCCGTCCCTGCAGGAATGGCACCGATCACGTATAATGAGCGTATTGAAGCGGTCATTTCACTGCGGAAAGCGATTGAGAGAGGGCTTGTCCCTCAGGAGCAGCTCACTTCACGTAATCTAGACAGAAGAATCCAAAGTAATTATTTTGACTTAAGCCAGCTCCAGGATTACTGGAGTCCGGCGCGACTGAATCATCATACAGAAGCAACCTCGATGCTATACGGCTTGTATGAGGGACTGTGGATTATTCTGGAAGAAGGATTGGCGAACCGCTATCAACGCCACCGGCTGAACGAGCAGGCATTGGTTGCAGGAATAACCGCCATGGGGCTGTCGATCTTCGGTAACAGCAGCTGTAAATTGCCGACGGTGACATGCGTGGAAATCCCGGACGGCATTGACGGCGAGGCCGTTCGCGCAATGCTTCTTGACGAATTTGGCATAGAAATTGCCAGTTCCTTCGGGCCGCTGCACGGCAAAATATGGCGTATCGGTACGATGGGCTACAGCTGTCAAAAACGGAATGTGCTGCTGACGCTCGCTTCCCTAGAGGCGGTGCTTCTCCGGCACCGTGTGAAAATCCATCCGGGAGAAGCTGTCCAGGCAGCATTGGATGTGTATCAGCAGGCAGTCAAGCAGTCATCATAGAAATTGTATGATGCTTGGAAAATCCAGGAGTAAAATAGAAAAATCCTGCAACTGACCGGAAAACCGGGAGCGGGAAAAGGGGAAGAAAGGAGATAGCGATGCGGGACTATTATCATGCGTTTGTAGGAAAGGATGTCACGCAGGAGCCATTGCACGAAGGTGCGCTGTCAGGACTGACGTTTGCGGTAAAGGATGTGTTTCATGTAAAAAATGTGAAAGCAACGGCGGGAAATCCGGACTGGCTACGAACGCACAAGCCGGCGGAGAAAAATGCGGAAGTCATTGATACACTGCTGAAAAGCGGTGCCCGGCTTACGGGAACAACGATTACCGATGAGCTGATGTACAGCTTGAACGGAGAAAACTTCCATTATGGCACACCGATCAATCCAAAAGCTCCCGAGCGGATACCCGGTGGTTCCTCCAGCGGCTCGGCAGTTGCTGTCGCTGCCGAACTTTCCGACTTCGCCCTTGGCACTGATACAGGCGGATCAATTCGAATTCCCGCTGCTTATTGCGGCGTGTTCGGCTTCCGTCCTACACATGGCGCTGTCTCTGCCGACGGTGTGATTCCACTGGCAGCAAGCTTTGATACGGTAGGCTGGCTGGCAAGGGAGCCGCAAACACTGCTTGAGATTGGAAAAGAATTGCTCGGCGATCAACCGTTAGAAACATCGCCTTTCCAAAGCATTTTCTTTGGGGGGGATGCATGGTCGCTCGCTGATGAAGAAAGCAAAAAGGCATTGAGTGCCGCCGTTAATTTTTTCGAAAAATCCTTTTCTTGTCGGTGGCAGGAAGTGAGCAGAGAAGGTTTGGACAAATGGAGCGATGTTTTTCGAACACTTCAAGGTCTTGAAATCTGGCGGACGCACGGCGAATGGATCAAGGAAGTGGAACCGGTTTTTGGTCCTGATATTTCGGAACGATTTCAAATGGCCGGCGCATTACGAGAAGAAGAGTGGGAGCCGCATTCCAGGCTGCGGGAGGAGATAAAGGAACAGTTGACGGCACTTCTTAGGGAAGGTGGACTATTGGTGATTCCGACAGCACCTGGCATCGCGCCGAAACAGCGCTCCTCCAAGGCGGAAATGGACAAGCGCCGTGCCAGGACGATGCAGTTGACATGCATAGCCGGCTTAGGCGGCTTGCCGCAAGTGACAATGCCGGCGGCTGCTGTTGACGACGTGCCGGTCGGATTGTCATTGATAGCCGCTCCAGGTCAGGATCTCGCCCTGCTTCAGTGGGTGAATGAGTATTGGCAGGAAATCGTCAAAGGTTAGTATGAACGGTACGGTTGTTTTAAGGAAGTTCAAGGGAAGGAAAGCATGCCTTTTTGGAACAGCCATGTCAACGAAAAAAATAACTTGACCGATAAATCATGAACAATTCAGGTGGGGAATATGGATAAAAAGATAACAATCGACAGGATGCTGCCCGAGGATTGGGAGCAGGTTAAAGACATTTATCAGGAGGGAATTTTAACCGGAAACGCAACCTTTCAGAAAGAGCCTCCTTCTTGGGAAGAGTGGGATAACAGCCATTTAACGAAATGCCGCCTCGTTGCCCGTTCCGAAGATACTGTGTTAGGGTGGACGGCATTATCTGCATACTCCGGCCGGTGTGTATATGCAGGAGTGGCGGAGTTAAGCATCTACATTCGGACAAATCTCCGGGGAAAAGGAATTGGCAAAGCACTTATCACAGAGCTGATTAAATCAAGTGAAGAGCACGGAATTTGGACATTGCAGGCCGGGATTTTTCCGGAAAACAGCGCAAGTCTGTCACTTCATGAAAAATTCGGCTTCCGCGTTATCGGGCGACGGGAGCGCATCGGCAAAATGGCCGGGCGCTGGCGGGATGTGATTTTATTGGAAAGACGAAGCAAAATTAGCGGCGTGGATTAAGAAAAATGGTCCTGCCACTATCAATCAATAGGGTTTCGAAGCCCCCTGCGTCGGAAAATATCTTCAAGGAAGGTGGTTCATGAGGACTAAATCGAGTCCGAAGCCAGTCGAAAATAGAGGTCGAAGCGGCGTGAAATGTCCTCAAGAAGGGTTCATGAGGACAAAACCGGGACCGCCGCGCCTTGAACTTCTTGCCCCTGTTATGTCCTATTTTTTGAATCTGTTCTAAAAGAGCGTGTTCAAAAAGGCAATGGTTCCGCTCGATGCGCTCAATTCCGCCTAAGAACTACTCACGTCCTGCATCTGCGGTTACTCGATGTACTCGATGCAAATTGACTCGACGAAGTACAGTCAGGTTGCATTTGTGAGTAACGGCGGAATGTCGCCATCCTCCAATTCCGCTTAAGTACCACTCACGTCCTGTGAGTAACGGCGGAATGTCGCCATCCTGGCTCCGAGAACCCCACTCATAGCCGACTTTAAAAGAATGCATCGGCTCCACTCATTGCATCGTGCTTGTTCAAAAAGTTAAAACCCGATCTTTTTGAACAAACATTAAAAGGAAATATTGTACCGATTTATTTTTCGATACAAGGTGTTCCGCCCGATATTCAGCATTTTTGCCGCCTTGCTGATATTTCCGTCTGACAGCCGGAGGGTTTGCAAGATTGTCTGTTTTTCTGCTGTTGCCAGCGAATGAAAGGCGGTCCCCTTCTTCACTTCCTCTGCCTTTTCCGGCATCAGCCTGCCGTCAGCCTCTCCCACTTGTTCGTCCAGATACAAATGGCACACATCGATCGGCAGCCCGTCTGCCAGAAATAAAGCATTCATTAAGATGCTGTTCAGTTCGCGAATATTTCCCGGCCAGGGGTAAGTTGTAAGCAGTTTTTTCGCCCCGGATGTAAGACCGCCGCCGCCATTGCCGCGGGTCAGCTGCTCCAGCAAATGCAGCGCTAAATCGCCGATATCCGAGCGTTCCCTCAGCGGAGGCAGCAGAATTTGTATGCCTCTGAGACGATAATACAGGTCGGCACGGAAACGTCCTGCCTTCACTTCCTCCAGTAAATTCCGATGAGTTGCTGCTAAAATCCGGACGTTGATCGGCTTGGACTTGACACTGCCCACCCGGGTAACCGCCTGCTCTTGAATGACCCGGAGCAAAGTGGCTTGAGCGCGTAAGGACATATCGCCGATTTCATCGAGAAAAATCGTTCCTTGATCTGCTGCTTCAAATTTGCCCGTTTTCCCTTCCGCGTTTGCTCCAGTGAAAGCTCCCCGCTCATAACCGAACAATTCACTTTCCACCAGGCTGTCCGGTATGGCACTGCAATTAACGGCGATAAACGGCTGGTTTTTTCTCATGCTTTCCTGATGAATCGATTGCGCGAACAGCTCCTTCCCCGTGCCGCTCTCCCCCGTAATCAAGATGGGAAAATCGGTAAGTGCTGCTTTACGAGCTAAGTTTTTCGCATTTTTCATAACCGGGCATGCGGCAAAAATATCGGTAAATTGGTAGTTGCGTTTGCCCTGTTTTTTTTCAGACTGATTTACAGCAACAGCCCTCCATACTTTGGAAGTATTATCTTCAAGCGTTTTTATCCGAAAGCCGGAATTTTCTTTCAACGTTTTCCCGATGCAGTCTTTGCCAAGTATTTTTCTGGCGGAATGATTGGCGCGCACAATGTGTTTGTCGCTGTCCAGCGTAAGGACAGGTGCCGTGACAAGGTTTGCGGTATACTCCAATTCCTGAATGATGAGGGCATTTTCATTCTTCGCTTCCGTAAGGAGCAGCTGTGTTTGAATTCTTTCCGCAATCAGGCAAGCCATCATCAGTGCGGACATGTAGTCCTGGTTGCGATGCCCGCTGATGTTGACAGCGCCGATCAGTTCCCCCGCCGAGGAAAAAATCGGACTGGAGGCACAGGAAATGAAATGATTTTCTGTAAAAAAGTGTTGATCCCCTTCGACAATAACCGGTTCTTCCTCAATCAAGGAAAGCCCGATGGCATTGGTTCCTTTTTTGTTTTCATGCCAATTTGCTCCAGTCTGTAGCTGAACAGACTGGGCGCGTGTTGCAAACACCGGGTCGCCTTCGTGATGAATGATCTGCCCATCTGCATTTACCAGAAGAATGATTTGCTGATTGCGCTTCAGCACCGGCAGCAACCGCAGAAATTGCGGAATGGCGTGCTGAAGCAATGAGTGGCTGTTTTGTTGAATCTCTTTCAGCTTGTTCCCGGACACGATTTGATCGTCTGCCGGTTTTCCGGGGATCAAGCCATGATCATGACAACGCTTCCAAGACGTAGCGATATAAGGTGGATTTGAATCAACATCGATTACTGACGCCAAAGTGTGACCACCTCCGCAAAAAAATCGGATTATTATGAAAATTATAACACAAACAACAACAGAAACAAAACATAATTAAATGTTTGGAAAAAAGCGTAAATCTTGCTCATCCGCGGAATATTTCTGTTTTTTTTCAGCCTGACTTGAAAAAAAGCTTGTGTCAACCCTGAAAATAGTTTCTTTTCTTGTATCTTTTACACTTTTTGAATAGTCTTTTATATTTACTGTCCTGGATAAAACGGTTTGTGCTCCCGCTCTTCCTACACTTCCGGCTGAAATTGTTCCATTTTGTAACATTCCTGTGTACCGAAACGGAACAATTTCTATTTTTAGCGAAATGTAAACGCTTCAACTGTGTGGTTTTTTATTTTTGGCATGTGATTTGCATGAATATAAAAGTGATTAAATTTTGTTAGGGGGAATGTGATGATGATTTATGCTAAACCGAATGAAACAGGTTCTAAAGTAGCGTTTAAAAGGCGTTATGAAAATTATATCGGGGGCAAATGGACAGAGCCTGTCAAAGGGGAGTACTTCGAAAATGCCACGTCGGTAACGGGGCGAGTTTTTTGTGAAATTCCGCGGTCCACTGCCGAGGATATTGAGCTTGCGCTGGACGCAGCCCACGCGGCCAAAGTGTCTTGGGGAAACACGACGGTTGCGGAACGGGCCGGAATTCTAAGTAAAATCGCCGACCGGATGGAAGCAAATTTAGAAATGCTTGCGGTTGCGGAAACATGGGACAACGGCAAACCGATCCGCGAAACACTGGCCGCCGATCTGCCGCTTGCAATCGATCATTTTCGCTATTTTGCCGGTTGCATTCGTGCCCAGGAAGGCAGTTTGTCACAAATTGATGAGCACACGGTGGCCTATCATTTTCAGGAGCCGTTAGGAGTTGTCGGTCAAATCATTCCATGGAACTTTCCGATCTTAATGGCGACGTGGAAGCTTGCTCCGGCGCTCGCGGCGGGGAACTGCGTTGTCTTAAAGCCTGCTGAACAGACACCGGCCTCGATCCTTGTGCTGATGGAGCTGATAGGCGATCTGCTGCCGCCGGGAGTCATCAACATCGTCAACGGCTTCGGAATTGAAGCCGGAAAGCCGCTCGCTTCCAGCAACCGAATAGCCAAAATTGCCTTTACCGGGGAAACGACGACAGGAAAGCTTATCATGGAATATGCTTCGAAAAATATTGTGCCGGTAACGCTTGAGTTAGGCGGAAAATCACCTAATATTTTCTTCGAAGATATTTTGACAAAAGAGGATGCGTTTATCGATAAAGCGGTAGAAGGCTTTGTTATGTTCGCGTTAAATCAGGGGGAAGTGTGTACATGCCCGTCAAGAGCGCTGATTCAGGAGTCGATTTACGAACAATTTATTGAGCGGGCGTTAGCGAGAGTCGGCAAAATCGTTCAGGGAAATCCGCTGGATACGTCAACAATGATCGGCGCCCAGGCATCCAATGAACAGCTGGAAAAAATTCTTTCCTACATCACCATCGGCAAGGAGGAAGGGGCAGCGGTGCTGGCAGGCGGAGAACAGGCCCAGTTGGATGAAGCGTATGGCGGCGGCTACTATGTCAAGCCGACCGTGCTGAAAGGACACAACAAAATGCGCGTTTTCCAGGAGGAAATTTTCGGGCCGGTTGTCTGCGTCACCACGTTTAAAGATGAGAACGAAGCGTTGGAAATTGCCAATGACACGCTATACGGCTTGGGTGCAGGCTTATGGACCCGAGACACCAACACTGCCTTTCGAATGGGGCGCGGCATTGAAGCCGGCCGCATTTGGACGAACTGCTACCATGCCTATCCGGCGCACGCCGCTTTCGGAGGCTATAAAGGATCGGGCATCGGCCGGGAAACGCACCGCATGATGCTTAGCCATTACCAGCAGACGAAAAATCTCCTTGTCAGCTACAGCAACGACGCCCTCGGCTTTTTCTGATAAACGCCGAACGTCAAAAAGAAAGATGAAAGGCTGACTGTTCGTGTAGTCAACAAAGTGAACTCGCAACAGCTAAGCTGAAACTTCGGGGAATCAGGTGGAGATGCTACTCCACCTGATTTAACATCCCACCTACGCTAACGCTTAGAGGCGGGGGCACCCCCGCCTGGTTTCCGTCTAGCGAAGCAACGCTATTTCTTCATAGAAAAGCAAAGGGAGCCCCAGCGACCGTGGTGGACATCAGAACTGTCTGTACACAAAAGTACTGAGATGCAGCCATTGCCTGCCCACTTTGAATGATAACACTTGCTGTCTTCTGCCCCATGCTGAACAGTTTTCATTTTTGCATCAACTAATCAATTACTAAAGCTACTTTGCGAAGAAGAGGATCGCGACTCTCAATAAAATCAAATGCTTTTTGCGCTTCTTCCAGTTTAAATGTGTGGGAAACTTCCCCTGTGAAATCAAGTTTTCCCGCTTTAATCAGTTCAATCGCTTCGCTAAATTTATGGTTTTGCAACCGTGATCCTCGTATATCCAACTCTTTGGATGCAATCAGAAATTGATTGATCTCTATTGGTTGCGTATTAAATCCAAGTGCCATGACACGCCCGGCATTTCCGGTAATCTTCATTAACTGCATAAGAGAGTCCCTTGAGCATACAGCATCCATCGATACGGATACCCCGCGTCCAGCGGTGTATTCTGATATTTTTTCATATAAATCATCTGAATGTAAGTTAATGACAGCTTGCGCCCCGTTTTTTAAAGCAGTCTCCAGTTTGCCAGGGACAATATCAGCGACAATAATTTTGTCCGTTATTGTTCTTGCGATTTTTAAAATAGTCGATCCCAGTGCACCTGCGCCAAAAATCAATAACGTATCCTCTTCTGCTAATTCGGCACGCGAACATACCTGAAGACCGATGCTCGTCGGCTCAATCATGACCGCATCAACATTGGAGATCTCTTCGGGTAAGATGAACAAATCTGTTTCAGGTACCACAATGTATTCTGTAAATCCTCCGTCAATATGAACACCGCGCACTTTTAAATTCTCACATACATTCCCACGTCCAATGGAGCAAGGATAACAATTTCCACAAGCAACCACTTGGTTGATTACAGTCCTGTCGCCTTTCTTAACAGACGTTACATCTTCGCCTACTTTTACTACTTGACCAATCAATTCGTGACCGATGACTCTTGGATATGTAGCTGCGGCATTCGTTCCGTGATAAATACCTACATCCGAGCCGCAAATACCTGCCGCTAACATTTTTACTAACACTTCATTTGGCGCTTTTATTTCAGGTTTTTCTACGTCTATGATTCTTAAATCATTTGGCTGATAGATTTGAATCGCTTTCATTTTCATTCTCCTGTCTGCTTCCTAGTTTCCTACTAATAGCCTCAATGGCACTTCTATGAGTGCTGGGAATAAGATGATTAATACGATTAAAATAATTTCAGCAAGTAAAAACGGCCATACCGCTTTAACCATCCTTTCCATACTGATATTTCCAGCTTTCGATGTCACATTTAACACATTGCCAACCGGTGGGGTTAATAAGCCGATCATGCACATCAATACAAAGGTAACTCCAAAATAAATTGGATCAATTCCCGCAGCTGTAACTACCGGCAATAAGACTGGAGTTAAAATCATAATAATCGGCGTCACATCCAGCGCCATTCCAATCAGTACGACAAGTACTGCAATAATGAGCATCAAGATGACTGGCTGGTCAATAAACGGTTCCAGGACGCTTGTCATAATTTGCGGCACATTACCTACCGTTAGCAGCCATGAAGAAACGGTTGCTGCGGCAGCTAAAAACATAATGACTGATGAAGCTTTCGCGGCAGTAACAAGACAATCAAGCAAGTCCCTGATTTTCAACTCCCGGTATACAACCACCCCTACAACGAGGGCATAAACAGCGGCAATGACTCCTGCTTCCGTAGGTGTAAACATACCGCTTCTTAGGCCTAACAATATGAAAACTGGCAGTAAAATAGCCCAAAGTCCATCTAATAACGCTTTCAATACTTGCGTGACACTTTGGCGTTCATTCGTTTGCAAGTTATCCTTTCTTGAAACAATGAACCAAGTGGCACATAAGATCACTGTTAAGTAAATTGCCGGGACAATTCCAGCGATAAATAAACTTGTAATCGAAACTCCCGCTTGAACACCAAAAATAATTAATGGTACGGAAGGAGGCATGATAGGTGATAAAATGTTTCCTGCCGCAATTAATCCGGTAACTTTGTCTCTCTTATAGTTCGCTCGAACCATCATAGGTATTAAAATCCCGCCAAGAGCCGCTGCTGATGCTACAGCTGATCCGATCATCGCCGCGAAAAGTAAAATTGCTAAGATGGATACATACGCCAGCCCGCCTTTAATATGTCCCACCAGCGCGTTGGCAAAATTTACAATCCTTTGTGTAATTCCGCCTCTATTCATAAACTCGCCGGCAAGAATGAAAAATGGAATCGCCATTAAAGCAAAAGAATCCGCGCCCGCAAATAAATTCATCGATAAAATCATCGAGTTAAAGCCATTTAGATAAATCATAATGGCGACGCCGCTAAACAATAATGAAAAGGCGATTGGCATGCCAATCATGACTGCGATAATTAATGAAACTAAAAATACAACTAAAGTCATGCCCTGTCCTCCTTCACCAGCTCTTCCAGATGTTCTTTAGCTGAAGCTTCCGCCTCTTCAACTAAGTCATCTTCTTCAGAAGATATTTTTACAATCTGGCCGATATTTTCTTTGTTTTTAACGGCATGTACGATATTTCCTAGTGCAAGGAGGGTAATAGATATGCCGGTCAAAACGCCAACTGAATAAAGAACCGGGAATGGAATGGCTAGCGCTGCGGTAGTTTGAGCCGCGTTAGCAGAAATCATTCCTATTGAGCCGTGAATAAGGAGAAACATTAAGCCTGCGATTGATAATTGCGTAATAATATATAAACTTAGTTTTGCTTTATCATTCACGCGAGCTAGTAAAGTATCAATTCCAATGTGGGCATTTGATCTCATTGCTGAAATTGCGCCAATATAGGTGACGAAAACAAAGAGATATCGGGCTAATTCTTCAGACCAAGTTAATCCGGAGTTGAACGCAACACGAAGAACAACATTATAGAAAACAAACGCCACCATTAAACCAGTCAAAATACCAGTTAAAATGTCAATCAAGCTAAATAATCTATCTAGTGTTTTCTGCATGACTTACTCCTTCTTATTCAATATTGTCCACCATTTCTCTAATATCTTCAGCCCAATCATATTGAGAGTCCAAGTAATCATATACAGGTTGAAGCATTTCTATAAATCTTTCCCGGTCTTCAGGTGTTAGTTCTGTTACCGTTACCCCTTGTTCCTCAACAAAGGCTATATCTTCATCCAATTGTTCAATATACAAATCCCAAGCATAGTCACTGGCCAGAAGTGCGGCTTCTTCAAACACTTGTCGATGATCCTCCGGTAACTCAGCTAAAAAATAGTCCGAGGCAAATAGGTGGAGAGAAGCCACCATGTGGTTGGTATTGTAAATATAATCCTGGATTTCATACCATCCTTCATTTCTCAGGGTGGCAATAGGATTATCTTGACCATCTGCTACTCCTTGCTCGAGAGCAGTAAAGACCTCCCCTAAATCCATGATAACGACATTGGCTCCAAGCGCTTCCGCTAACCTTACATGAATGGGGTTATTCGGCATTCGCATGCGTTGTCCTTGGAAATCGTCGATAGTTTCTAAGCTTTGATTGGAAGAAAACGCCCGGCTGCCATTCGGCAACCATGATAATAATGTCACCGGCTGCGCAGCATTCAACTCCTCTGCGATAAAGTCTCCCAGTTCCCCTTGATAGGCTCGCCGAGCATGCTCTACATCACGAAACATAAAGGGAAAATCCGTGCTGGCCATGACAGGAGTCTCGCTCCACATAGATGAGCCAAGAAGTGAAAGCTCAACAATCCCTGTCTTTGTGTAAGCGTAAGAAGCGCTTTCACTCCCAAGCACACCTGAATCATATATTTGTATGTTATATTCTCCCGGAAGCTGTTCCTCAATATAAGGGATAAATGCCTCTCTGATTGCTCGTGAAGACGGTGTATTAGAGGCAACGACAGAAGCAATTTTCACGAGCTCGTCTTCTCCAGCAACGTCTCCTGCAGAGGATACTGTTCCGCAAGCACTTAAAATAGCAGGCATGAATAAAAGAAAGATTAGCCCGATTACCGCTCTCATCCGTGTTATCATTTTTTTTGAGCCCCTCTCAGAATTGTTATTTTTTAGATTTTTCCAATGCTTCCCACAATCCATGAAGGTAAGTAATTCCTAAAGCGCGATCATATAGTCCATAACCGGGTCTGCCTGTTTCTCCCCAAATCATCCGTCCATGATCTGGTCTTGCGTAACCGCTAAACCCGTTATCGTGAAACGCTTTCATTACTTTGTACATATCGAAAGAGCCTTCCTTCGATAAGTGGGCAGATTCATAATAGTCCTCAGAAGATAAGAACTTTATGTTTCTAATGTGCGCAAACGGAATCCGATCACGCTTAGTGTATGTGGCAATCAATTCATAAATATCGTTATTCGGATCTGTTCCTATTGAACCTGTACAAAAAGTAATCCCGTTTGATGGTGAATCTACAGCGCTTACAATCCAGTCTAAATCTTCCCTATTTTTCACGATTCTTGGTAAGTTGAAGATGGAAAACGGAGGATCATCCGGATGAATAGCCATTTTTACGCCTGCTTCTTCACAAGTCGGAATGATTGCTTCCATAAAATATTTGAAGTTTTCCCGCAGCTTTTCTTCATCCACATTTATGTACTCTGCGAAAAGTGTTTTTACTTGAGCCAGCCTTTCCGGCTCCCAACCTGGCAAAGTAAACCCCTCTGAGCTGTTTTCAACTGCTGCGATGAGTTCTTCTGGTGAATCAATGACATCTTTTTTGAAAAATGCCATTGTGTTTGACCCATCTGGTAAGTGGTAGACAAGATCTGTCTTCAACCAATCAAATACAGGCATAAAATTATAACAAATCACTTCTATACCTTGGCTTGCCAAGTTGCGGATGGTCGTCTTATAATTTTCGATATATTTATCTCGTGTAGGTTTTCCAATCTTGATATCATCATGGATATTTACGCTTTCTATCACTTTTAAAGTTAATCCACTATCTTCCACTTCTTTTCTTAATGCTTTAATCCGGTCTACTGGCCAGACTTCTCCTGCCGGGATATCCATAATCATCCCGACTATCCCTGTTACTCCGGGAATTTGTCGAATATCTGCAAGCTGTATTTTTTCTTCATTACTACCAAACCAACGGAATGTCATTTTCATTTTTCTTAGCCTCTTTCTTTTCAATGGTTTATTTTCAACTGTTGCCGAACCAAAAATTGTTGCCTGCTTCTTGCTGTGGTATTACACTTTTAAGCCAGATATTTTTTTAGTGTAGCTCGTACTGCCCCTGGACCCGCTATCAATTCGTTAAAATAGCTTATTACTTTATCAGCTATGTCCGCTTTATAAAGATCAATCCCAAAGATTCTGTCATTTGAAAGAATAGGATGCAGTATTTTCTCCAGATTGTCTGTGCTTTCGCCTAATTTTACTGATTCTAGTTTTTGTTGCATTTCATCCAGCAACGGATCAGGAGAGGGTACAAATGCTTTTCCTGCATCATCTACCGCTAATAAATATCGAAGCCATCCAGCTAGCACAAGTGGAATGAATGTCAAATCTTTAGCTGACTTGTCATTATGTAGTACATATTTATTGATTGTTTCTCCAAAACGGATCGCTAATTTTTGTGACGTATCCGTTGCGATACGTTGAGGAGTATCCGGAATAGCTGGGTTGGGTAGTCGTGTATTTACTACTTCATCGATGAACTCTCTTGGACTAATAATTTCAGGATCTGCGACAACTGGCAACCCTTCCGTATAACCTATTTTTTCAATTAATTTTTTCAGCTCTGGATCACGCATTTCTCTTGCAATCGAATCAAAGCGCAAAATAGACCCGAAAACAGCAAGCGCTGTGTGAAGCGGATTCAAACAAGTGGTCACTTTCATCACATCTATTTTATCCACTGTCTCGCGATCTGTGAGAATGACACCGCCTTTCGCAAGATTTGGACGTCCATTAGGGAAAGCATCTTCAATGACTAAATAATGAATTTCTTCTGTATTTACGAATGGGGCGACGTTTGTTCCTTTCCTCGTATAGAAAATTTCGAGATCGTCAAAGCCCAAGTCTGTTAACCGCTTTAATATACTTTCTGAAGGGTTGGGTGTAATGCGATCAATCATTGACCAAGGGAACGTCACTTTTTCAATATCCGTTAAATAATTGATAAACTTATTTGGCACATGACCTTTTTCCTTCCAGGCATGAGCAATCGTCAAGACGGAGTTTTGGAGTTTTTCTCCATTTTTCGAAAAGTTGTCAGTTGTCACCATCGCAATCGGTAATTGTCCTGCTTTAAATCTCGCGTAGAGCAAGCTGACCACAATAGACATAGTATGCTGCGGTTCTTCAGGTCCTTTTTGCATATCCTGCTCTATTATTGGCAACAACTTTCCTTCCGTTGTGGTCAAATGATAGCCTTTTTCAGTAATCGTAAAAGTGGCGAATTGTAAGACAGGGCTTTCAAAATACTGCTGTATTCGCTTCCAACTTCCTCTATTGGTTGGATTTGCGTAGATAGCTTCTGATGTAGATGCGAGCAACCTTTTGTGAAGCGTTCCATCTTCCGACATAACGACCTGCAAAATGTTGTTGTTATAATTTTTATATGCTTTGTCAATCACTTCATCATCAAATGTTTCCAGCACGACGACACCGGCGTTGAGTTCATTCTCATCAATTAAATCTTGGGCAATTTCTGCATGCATTCCACGATAGAGATTTCCTCCGCCAAAATGAAGCCATACAGGACTGTCTGCTCCGCGATCCCGAATTTCTTTTGTCTCCACTTTCGGAAGTTCAACCTCTAATGCATGATGTTCGGCAAATTGAGATTGCCAGCTTTCTTTCATTTTTACCATTCGCTTTCTCCTTTCTGTTTTTTATAAACTGACATACCAGTAAAAGCTTTTGATTTCTTGATATACCTTGTTTTGTGGTTTTTTTTTGGCGATATGGGAATAAAAAAACCTTATACCGCGAAAACTAGTATATCAGTTTACGGAACTAAGTGTAGCAAGATAATGACGTTATGTAAAGGGTTTCTTTTTCGTTTTTTATAAAATCGTCACTTGCTTCCTCTGTCCGCTTGTGAAATTTTCAGTGAAAAATGTGGTATACTAGTTTTGAGTGTTTGGTCAAAAAGATGGCTTTTTATCTTTGTTGGACAAAATAAAAGCGCCTTTTCAAAACAAATTTATTAGTCTCAACTGCGCTTTTATTTTCGAAACCTTCACGCGGTTAGCATGAAGGCGAAGTTTACTTTTTCTTCCTGTCCAAAAGCATCGAGCAACAATCTTTTTGAAAAGTTCCTGCCTTTTGGAACACGCTCTTTTAGAAATGCACACCGAAAGTTGGAGAAAGATGATGAATATAACGATACAAGAACAAACATTTGAACGTTTACGGAGAATGATTATAAAAACAGAGCTTACTCCTGGACAAAAAATTTCCGAAGCAAGATTAACAGAAATGTTGAATGTTGGCAGAACACCTGTAAGGGAGTCTCTAAAACAATTAAAAAAACAAGGCTTAGTATATACTATTCCCCAATCAGGCACCTACGTTTCTAAAATAGATATGGAACAAGCAGTGAATGCCCGGTTTGTCAGAGAGTGCGTAGAGAAAGAAGTCATGACTGAGCTTTCCGCTAAATTAACAAAATCATCAGAAGAAACGTTAGCGAACATTTTGAGAAAGCAAAAACTGGCATTTGCGGAGAATGATATTGCGAAATACTATGACTTAGATAATGACTTCCATCGAACATGTTATGCGGCGGTGGGGAAATTTCAAGTATGGGATTGGATTAATCAATTTAATATTCATCTCGACCGCTTCCGGTGGCTGCACTTAAAAGTAGAAACATTTGACTTTAATACGATTGCTAAAGAACACGAGGATTTATTTGAAGCGGTGCGAGCAAGGGATACGGTGGAAGTAAAATATTTAACCGTTAGACACATCCATTTTATGTTAAGATCACAAAAACGTATCATCGCGGAATTCCCGGATTATTTTACTGACGAGTCCAATGCAACTGTAAAAAAGTAATATACATCATACAAAATACAGTGTAACTTTACATTTCATAATCGGCATAAACAGCAAAATCAATTAATAACAATATAAATCTCATGTAAAATTTAAGTAAAAAGAGGCGAAAAACGATTGAATTTCGAGGCAGTTCGATTAAAATGAACCCTGTAAACGATCCGACAATAAAGGAGAGAGACATGGATAATCGTATACAGGCAGTAGTACTTGATTGGGCGGGGACGGTGGTTGACTACGGCTGCTTTGCGCCGATTCATGCCTTTGTCGAAGCCTTTGCTGATTTCGGCGTGGAAATTACGGTGGATGAAGCGAGAAAACCGATGGGGCTGCTGAAAAAAGATCATGTGAAGGAAATCATAGCAATGGACCGTGTGCGGAACAAGTGGATCGAAACATACGGCAATCAGCCGACGCGGCAGGACATGGATGCTTTGTACCGCATGTTCGAAAAAAAATTGTTTGAAAGCTTGCATGAATTTACCGATCCGGTACCGGGGGCAATCGAAACAATCGATGTACTGAAAAGCCGGAAGATCAAGATTGGCTCCACTACCGGATACACACGGGAAATGATGGCGGTGGTTGCAGCAAATGCAAAGCGAAAAGGCTATGAACCGGATGCCATTGTCTGCGCAGATGAAGTAACGAGAGGCAGACCGTATCCATACATGATTTTTCAAAATATGATAAAATTAGAAGTTTTTCCACCGCAGGCAGTGATGAAAGTAGGGGATACGGAAGCAGATATGAGAGAAGGGAAAAATGCCGGTGTCTGGACTGTCGCAGTAGTGAAGGGAAGCAGTGAATTAGGACTGTCGGCAGCGGAAATGGAATCGATGCCTCCTGAAGAACTTGAACGGCGAATCGCGCAAGTGACAAATGTTTTTCAGACAGCCGGCGCGGATTACGTCACGTCGTCCATCCATGAATTGCCGGATGTCATTGAAAAAATCGAGAAAATGAGTGGAAAGGACAGGAATGATGAGTCCGTTTTATAATCCGGTAAGAATATTTACAGGGCGAGATAGCAGTCAGCAATTTGCCGAAGCAGTTGAAAAGGATTTTTCCCAGGCCGATCCAATTCTCGTTTTAACAAGAGGAAACGGCGTCCATCGTCACAGCCGCCTGCAGCCGATCATGGCAAGGGTGGAGAACAAAACCGTTCGACTACTGGAGTTGGACATCTCGAACCCTGATATTGCCGATATAGTGAAAATAAAAGCCGAAGTGGAGAGCTTCGATTACCGAATGATTCTTGCTATCGGCGGCGGCTCGGTGATGGACACTGCCAAAGCACTGTCCGCAATGAAAACGATTCCTGCAAGCGATGAAAACACAATTCGGCGCGCGATGGAGGACAAGCTTTACACAGCAACCAATGAAATGGTCCCGTGGGTTGGCATCCCCACCACTTCCGGAACAGGCTCTGAAGTAACCTGCTGGGCGACCATCTGGGATAAAGCATTTGGAAAAAAGTATTCGATTACAGATGAAAGACTGTATGCGAAGGCGGCTGTGATCATTCCGGAATTGACCAGCAGCGTCCCATTAAAAACGAGTGTTTTCACTGCGCTCGATGCCTTATGCCATGCAACGGAGGCGTATTGGTCTCTCCATACCAATCCGGTTACCCGCGTTTACGCCCTGGAAGCGATCAAAAAAATCACCGTGTTTTTGCCGAAATTAAAGGACAATCCTGAAGCGGCGGCGGTGCGGGAACAACTGGCGATGGCGAGCTTGTATGCCGGCTTGGCGTTCAGCAACACGAGAACGACAGCCTGTCACTCCATTTCCTATCCGTTGACATTGCTTCACGGAATGGAACATGGCTTGGCAGCGAGCTATACATTAGGGGCGGTGCTGAAACGGAATGCGCCGGGCATTGCCGAATTGGATCGCTTGCTGGAAGCGTTCGGTGTGCAGCATGTGGAAGAAGTGGAGCCGTTTATTTTTGACCTTTACCGGCAGTATCATGTGCCGACGCCATTGCGGGAATACGGCGTCAGCTTCCAGAATGTGCAACATATCGTGCAACGGGCGTATACAAAAGGACGCATGGATAATAATCCAACAGAAATAACCGCGGAAGCACTGACGGAAATCCTCACCGAAATGATTTAGTGAAATTATCCTTGGAAATCCCGTGTTTATCCGAGCGGAAAATGCCCTATTGGCTATTTGGATCAACCATTTTGTGAAAGATGATCATCATTCATTTTAAAGCTTCTTTGATATACTTGTAAATTTCGGAATCCATCCCGAAGCGCAGGCTGTTTTCAGGATTTTGCGCATGAAAACTTTCCATTTGTTTCTGCAAATCCTGATCCTGTTTGGAGAAGGAGTAAACGATATTGCTCCATGTCTTGGCCAATGCTTGTACTTTACTGTCATTTGGAGGCACTCCATTGTTTTTTGCGATTTGAATTTTTTCTAAAATTGTTTTAAATTCTTGTTCTTTCTCTTTTAAGGTATCTTGATCAAAGGCATCATAATGACTCTTCATCCGATCTAATTGCTCTTTTGTAAAATATTTTTCTTGGTACATTTTCATCGCTTCTAATAATTTGGTTAATTCTTCTACAGACATTACTTTTTTGTTGCGGATTGTGATGAGCGCACTTTCCAGTTTATGAAGTAAATTCTGTTGAATGTCTATATCTTTTTTTATCCGGCTTATTTGCGCTTCTATGATGCTGACGGAAAAATCATCTTCTCTGTTTGTAATGATTGTCTTTATCTCGTCCAATGAAATCCCGATATGTTTCAAAGCTAAAATCTCTTGCAGTTTCGATAAATCGGATTTCGTGTAAAGCCGGTGACCAGATTGTGTATGTTGAGAAGGAGAAAATAACTCGATTTGGTCGTAATACCTTAGGGTTCTTATAGTCAACCCGGTTAATGCTGCGAGCTCTCCTACTTTCCAATAATCTTTCATTCCTCTCCCACCCTTTATAAAAAAGTATCTTATCGTGCTTGGTCAAAAAGATCGGTGAACATCCTCTTACCGAAAAAGAGACTGAAGATCGGTCTGATCATAGTTGTACGTCCTTCCGCAGATGTGGCACATGGTGCCGACATGTTCTTTTTTGTTCATTGCTTGCTTTAGCTCCTCCCTGCTCAAAGCCCGGATCATCCCGTAGAGCATTTCTTTTGAGCATCCGCAGAAGAATTGGACAGGACTGTAGCCGATAATTTTTACATCCTTAAACAGTTCACTTAATTTTGCTTCTAAATGATTCCCACTGTATTTATTGCCGTCGGTAAAAAACTGCTGATTCCTGTTCACGATGTGTGCTATCTCCTCAATAAGCTCAGGAGGAGCACCTGGCAGCAGTTGAGCAAATACGGCATAACTGAACAGAGCAACATGTTTACTTTCAAATGTAATATCAGCTTTTATATACGTTGGTGTTTGCTCACTCTGCACAAAATAATGGGAAATGTCATCAACAATGTTTCGGTGAGGCATATCAATGATACCGGTAAATTGATTCATCGCCGAACCCTTTATCACACGAATAGTCCCCTTCTGGCCAACGAGTTGATCAAGCGATATTTTATTCGTGCGGTTATACGGAGATTTCCGTAATTCCCCGCTGAGATAACCGCGGACATTTCCACTCGCATCTGCATCTGCAAAAATTTTATATTTTCGGTCACTCATCATCATTTGCAAACTGATCCTTTGATCCCCCTTTAAGGTGGCCGCAAGTAAGCTCATTACAGAAACGGTTTTTCCTAACGCGTGATTTAGCATATCGTTAGTTTCTTTGTTCAGCCTAAGAATATTATTAATTAATCTTGTATTATCAACAAAAAGTAAACGAACTTGTTTGTTATAGATAAGTGTTTTAACAACCGTGTTTTCCATGATATTTTTCCTTTCTCTTAATGAAATAATGAAATGTTAAGTACACTATAAAACATAACCTTACGTAAGGTTCAAGTAAAAATTTTTTTTTACCGCCTTCCTAATGTGAACTGCGCGAAAGGGAAGAATCCTTTCTGTATAGGAACGAAGGGCTTTCAACCAGCTCCCATTTTATGATAGCGGCAGAAAAAAGCCAGCTGAGCATGAGATATCCGGCATCATGACACCATCACACCGGACCGCGGCTAAAATCCTTTGCTTTATGCATACTAATAGAGCGTGTTCAAAAGGAAATGGTTCCGCACGGCGCGTCTCAATTCCGCCTAAGTTCCGCTCACGTCCTGCGTCTCAAGGTTACTTGACGCAAATGGACTCGATGAAGCAAGCATATTCAGGTTGCATTGTCTGTTCAAAGAGGAGACATACAAGAGGGGAGAATGTCGGTCGAGGCGCTGTAGGCTTGAGCAGCGGAACATACGTACGTGGACAGTGGAGAACAACGTGACGATGAGAATCGTAGTCGCTGTTTTTTGGACTTTTTGAACATCCTTCAATTTCGACATGGAGGTGGGATGGCTTTGGTTGAAGTTCTTCTATGGATCGTTGGCGGCAGCTTGTGTTTGCTGCTTGTGTCCTACGCCTATCTCATCTTTCAGAAAATAATGTATAACCGCTATCAAAAACGAAAAGAAGACTGGAAAAAACGGCTGCGCCGAGTCGTACGGCAATGCCTGGAAGCGGACTGTCCGGAATCGTTCCCGTATAACGAAAGGATCTCGCTGCACGCTGCGGAAGATATCCTACTGCAATACATAACGGTGCTAAAAGGAAAAGAGATGCGAGCAAAAATTCAAACGGTTGCCTGGCAACTGCTTCACGAGCATTACTCCAAATGCTTGAAGAGCAGCCGGCGCGCTGCCCGGTTGAACGCGCTGTATCATATCGACACCTTTCGTTTTGACCAATTCAAGCCGGCATTAGTCGCACTGGTGAATAAACCTCGTACAACAAAGGAAGAGAAATTTTTGATTTACCGGATTTTGGCCTCGTTTCAGTATCCGGGTCTCCATCAACTGCTATGTGAGATGCAGGAGCCGCTGCCTGATTTTTTGTGTAAAGATATTATTCGCCGTCTCAATCCGCAGTCGTTGAACAAGTACCTTCATTGTTTTTTTTCCTGTCCGCCGGCAATCCAGCGCAGCATCGTTGATGTGCTCGGCAATAAACGCGACATTCGCTCTATGGAATTTATTGAAGACTTGCTTACGGAAGATGACCACGAACTGCGAATTCGGGCGTTGAAGGCGCTCAGCAGTATCGGCTTTATCAAGGACGAAGCGACACTTCTTGATTTACGCCGTTCCCCCCATTGGCAGGAAAAAATGATGGTGGCGAAGCTGTTCGGCGTTCTGAAGAAGGAAACATTTATCGCGCCGTTGAAGGAACTGCTTGCGGACGAGGCGTGGTGGGTGAGAACGACCGCTGCGCAAGCAATTGCTCAGTATCCTCAAGGAGTGCAAGTATTGCAGGAGATTGCGGATGATACGAGGAACGATGCTGATCCCTTTGCCAAAGACATGGCAAGAGAATGGGTGGCGAGGAGCTTTGAGAAAAATGGCGTTTAGTGCAAATGACTTATTCAGCTATATAAGCTATTTCATCATTGCGTATACTGTATTTGTTACTTCCTTCTATCTTGTTTTATTCATTATCTCGATGCGGAAAATCAAAAAAAATTATCCGCTGAACAGAAACGAAAAATATGAAGAAATGATTGATTCCGATTTTTCTCCGCCAGTATCGATTCTCGTCCCGGCGTTTAATGAGGCCGCGGGAATTTACGGGTCGGTAAAATCGTTGCTGGACTTGCAATACCCGGCTTATGAAATCATTGTCATCAACGACGGCTCCACCGACAATACACTTGCCCTGCTGTTAGAAAAATTTGCGATGGCGGAGGTAACGAGAATCATAAGAAGACAGCTGTGGACGAAAGAAGTCAGCGCCGTTTACCGGTCGACATATTATCCTCATCTCTATGTGATCGATAAAGAAAACGGCGGAAAATCCGATGCCCTGAATGCCGGAATCAATTTTTCCCGCTACCCGTATTTTTGCTCCCTTGATGGTGATTCGATCCTGGAGTCAGACGCTTTTCTGAAGATCATGAAGCCGATTCTCGATGCAAAAGAAGAAATTGTTGCCGTTGGCGGAAATGTGCGGATTGCCAACGGCTGCACGATTGAAAAAGGCAGGATCAAGCAAGTGGGGTTATCGGCCAACGTTCTTGTAAAAATGCAGGTGATTGAGTATCTCCGGGCATTTCTAATGGGACGGATCGCTTTAAGTCACTATAATATCCTGCTTATCGTGTCCGGTGCGTTCGGTGTTTTTTCCAAGGAGTGGGTGATCCGGGCCGGCGGCTATAAAACAACTACGGTCGGGGAGGATATGGAGCTGATCGTCCGCCTGCACCGGCTGATCGTTGAAGGGAGGCACCGGGCAGCAATTCATTTTATCCCGCATCCCGTCTGCTGGACGGAGGCGCCGGAAACTGCAAGCGTGTTAAAAAAACAGCGGACCCGCTGGCATCGCGGTCTTTTTGAGAGCTTGTGGGCTCACCGGAAAATGCTGTTTAACCGAAAGTACGGAAAAATCGGGCTAATTTCGATGCCGTATTTTTTATTTGTGGAACTGCTTGGACCGATCATCGAGTTTTTCGGGTATTTCATTATTGTCATCGGCTTGTGGCGAGGCAATCTCTATTTGGAATACGCCGTTATTATTTTTTTGATTACGCTGCTCTACGGTTCATGCCTGTCAATGGGTGCTGTTCTGCTGGAAGAATGGAGCCAGCGAAAATATCCGAAGGTATCCGACATTTCCAAGCTGTTCTTCTTTGCGCTGACCGAATCTCTCTGGTACCGCTTCATGGTGTCGTATTGGCGGTTCATCGGCTTTTTTCAAGCTGTTTTTCAAAAAAAAGGCTGGGGGCATATTGAGCGCAAAGGCGTGATTAAATAAGGAAGTATTGCACTGTTGTTAAGGAACTGGATGAGTGCGAAGCACAACTGGCGTGATCAAATAGGAGTGTTGCACCGTGCCTGTTTCGGAGGTAGTGCGATTGGATGGAGGCGGTAGCAGAGTGATTTCGCAGGGGAATGTCCCGCAAGCGCGAGAAAGCGGGACAGGAAAGACAGTGTAGGAAACGTCTGATGGGCACGAATAGAAGTTAATCATGCTCGAAAGTAGTTACGGAGCGTCGAATGCTAACGAATAGAGGCTAATCGTGATCGAAACAAGCTTATGAAACGTCGGATGAAGGCAGTTGTTTTGCTCATTGGTGTGCTGTTGCATGCGATTGGTTGGGGCTTGATGAGCATGCCGAGCACAACGGCGGGACTGAATGGATTAAGCAAGGAAGAAGTATCTGATGGCAATGCTTTCACTAATTTATGGCGCCAAATGTTCCGCGCGTTGTCAGTTGTGCTTATTATTCAGTTGTACAGCATTGTTCGTGAGCTTGGGATCGCTGGAGTTTCACTTTTGTATGGATTGTTCGGGTTATTTTTTATTTTATTTTGCGTTGTTGTTCGCTGTGAGTGAGCTGGAACAGCCTGATCGTCTGAGACAAACATCCCCTTATATGTGAACGAGCCGCCATTCTATGTTACTATTTTGAATAAGGGGCTGTGTCAAAAGCCAAAACTATTTTAAAAATATCAGGGCAATGGCGCCGTGCTTGTCTCTTCCTCTGCAAGCACAGCTAAGATGACTATCCGTCGAGACAACTCGATGGGAAAGGCATCGTAGCTTTGCTCGTCGCTGCACGCTCGATAGGAAAAAACCACTCCTATCGGCTTTTGAATAGATGCAGCGGCTTCGCTCATTGCTTCGGGGGTGTCTCAAAAGGGAAAAAACACCCTTTTGAGACACCTCCATTTTAATCGAAACAAGCCGGGAGCAACGGGCCGTACTTCATTGAGAAGCTGCGAGCTTCAGCACACGGGACGGGCTGCGGAAACAATGTATTGGCGGTGAGAAGGATGAAAGATCAGTGGCTGGACTGGGCGAAACAACTGCAATCGATAGCGCAAGCCGGACTGACTTACTCCAAGGATGTCTATGACCTGGAGAGGTTTGAGCAGCTTCGGACGCTCAGCGTGGAAATCATGACGAAACACACCGATGTGGAAATGACAAAAATAACAGATTTATTTGCAAACGAAACCGGCTACGCCACTCCGAAAGTGGATATTCGGGCTGTAGTTTTCAAAGACGAAAAAATTTTACTGGTAAAAGAAACGATTGATGGAAAATGGTCACTGCCCGGGGGCTGGGCGGATATCGGTTATACTCCCGGGGAAGTCGCGGTGAAAGAAACAAAGGAGGAAGCGGGCTTTGATGTCAAGGCGACAAAATTGCTGGCAGTGCTCGATAAGAAATGTCATCCGCATCCGCCGTCTCCATACCATGTCTATAAAATATTTATTCGATGTGAAATTATTGGTGGAGAGCCGATGAAGGGAACAGAGACAAGCGACGTGGCTTTTTTTGCCGAAACCGAGCTGCCGCCGCTGTCCGTTGGCCGCAATACAACATCGCAAATCAAGCTGGCGTTCGAATATTTGCGAAATCCTGATAAACCGGCCTGCTTCGATGAAGTCGCTAGATAAGGAAAAAGGCAGTGCCGCTCAAGCGTTTGAGGCCTGGTTGTAGTTGATTTTCATGTTATTACCAAAAAGTTCGCAAAGATATTTTTCTTTGCGGCTTTTTTTATGCTTGGAACTTCTATTTTTCCGGAAAAAGCTTTGTTAACACATAGGTTCGGAGGGGGACCTTCTCCTGTTCATTTCTGACTATCTATGTTGTAATAATTTTCTAAAAAAAAGGCACTTATTTATTGACAAAAAATTCTACTTATTCTGAATTGATAGGATAATATATAATGAAATTAACCGGCAAATAAAAGGAGCTGATCTGGATGAATGTTATGAGAGGCCTGAGGGGACGATTAATTTTATTAGGTTTTGTTCCGGTATTTTTATTTTTATTACTTAGTTTTGCTTATATTGTACCTTCGACGAAAAAAGATATTTTTAATGAAAAAGAATTACAGACAAAAGAGTTTGTAAATATTGGTATGTCAACGATTGAGCTATACTATTCCATGGAGCAAAGCGGAGAGCTAACGAGGGAGGAAGCGCAGGAAAGCGCCAAAGCGGTCATTAAAAATATCCGCTTCGGGGAAACAATGGAAGATTACTTTTGGATCAATGACACACATCCAAGAATGATCATGCACCCTTTTCGACCGGATTTAGACGGGGCCGACTTAAGCGAGTTGCAGGATCCTGACGGGCTTCATTTATTTAATGAATTTGTTAAGGTCACAGATGAGGCTGGCAGTGGATTTGTCCCATATCAATGGCAATATTACAGTGACAGTGAAAGAATTGAGCCAAAGCTGTCGTATGTGGCGAAATTTGAACCGTGGGACTGGATCATCGGAACAGGCATTTATACAAATGATGTTGCTGAAATTGTCAATCGGAAAATGGTGACGACAGTCGGCTATATTTTGGTCATTATTGTAATAACATCTACAGTTATTGTCATATTTTCCTATAAATTAGTTATTCATCCGTTAAACGATGCCGTTCGTATTGGCGAAAAAATGGCTGCAGGAGATTTTACCGAAGACATTGATCAAAAATATATAGGAAAGAAAGATGAAATTAGCAGGTTATTAACGATTTTTGGACGGATTAACAAAAATATGGCAGATATGATTGGCGATGTTTTAAACAGCTCCAATAACATTGACCATCAAGCCAGTCAGTTGAAAATCCAAGCGGAAGATACAAATGATTCCATTGAAAATACAGTGGATGCAAGTAAGAACTTGTTGGACGCAGCGGCAAGTCAAAAGGTTGGAGCAAGCGAAAGCTATACGGCCATTGAAGAAATGGCCATCGGTGTCAACAATATTGCCGAAACGTCCAGCAGTATCAATCACTTTTCTGTCAATCTAATCGACAAAGTTTCAGCTGGAAATGAGATTGTGACGGAAGCGATCAACAAAATGTTGGAAATAAAAGGAGTGACGGAAAGTACAAGCGATGTCATTAAACAGCTTAACGAAGACACGAACGAAATCGGTTCCATTTTAGCGTTGATTAACGACGTAGCAGATCAGACTAATCTCCTGGCATTGAATGCTGCCATCGAAGCGGCGCGGGTCGGGGAGCAAGGGAAAGGGTTTGCGGTCGTCGCCGATGAAATTCGTAAACTGGCAACCAGCACGGCCGATTCTGTCGGTAAAGTTGCGAAAATTATTGATGCCGTTGCCGGGAAAACAGATGAAGCCGTGAACAAAACACGAATGAGCGTCAACAGTGTCGAGCAGGGTATTGACAATGTGAAGAAAGTGGAAATACTGTTTTTTGACATTTTGAAGTCTCAGGAGGAGATTTCCAAGCAAATCAGCGAAATGTCCGCCATCACGGTGGAAATGTCGGCCGGAGCTGAAGAAATCACCGCTACGGTATCTGAATTCAGCAACACGGCTGAGCTTACAGCAAACAACGCACAAACCATTTTAGACGTGTCAACGCAACAATTGGAAAACATGAATAAGGTCCTTGCATTTGCTCAAGAGCTGGACAGCATGTCCAATACCTTAAAAACGCTGGTTAACCAGTTTAAAGTGTAAGCGGAAATAATAGAAAAGGATGTTCTGAATGTTTTTACCAATTCAGACATCCCTTTTTTTATCCCAACTTCAAATGGACTGTGTTCAAAAAATAGTAAAAATCTGACCGGAACCTTGAAAAAATCCACTTTCGACATTTTGGGGAGAACAAAAGCACTTCCTTTCAATCCCTTCATAATTTCGCGCCCACTACCGAAAAAGGACAAATTCACTTTTTCAATGCTTCGCGTGTGTAATCCCTATTTTTTCACCAAGACTTTTGTTGTCAGATGTGCCTGCATTTACTGGAATGACAACCCCTGAGCTACATTCCCGTATGCACGTTCCGATGAATGTACAACAAACCGTCTTGATATTTATTATCCTTCTTTTCCGGCAATTGCTTAAAATGAGCAGGATGAGCGGTATTAAGACATCTGGAAGACCGCTTTTTTCCATTTGATGTGTGTTCAACAAGGAGGGTCGAATTTTGAAAAAAATAATCGACGGCAACGAAGCTGCAGCCTGGATGTCCTACGCTTTTACGGAAGCGGCAGTTCTTTATCCGATAACCCCTGCCACTGGAATGGCCGAAAAAGTGGAGAAGTGGGCAGCTGCTGGTCGGACAAACGCCTTTCATCACTCTATAAAAATAATACCGATGCAGTCCGAGGCGGGAGTGGCCGGCACGCTCCACGGCTTGCTGAAAGCAGGGACGCTGGCTGCTGCCTATACCTGTTCACAAGGATTGCTGCTGATGTTGCCGACAATATACAAGCTGGTCGGAGAACTGCTGCCGGCTGTTATTCACGTTGCTGCCCGTTCAGTAGCAAGCAGTGCGTTAAGTATTTTTGGCGATCACAGCGACGTCATGGCGGTTCGGCAAACTGGTGCAGTGATGCTGTCGGCAGCATCCGTTCAGGAGGCCGCACTGTTCAGTGCCGTCGCCCATTTGACAGCGGTGGAAGGGAGCCTGCCCGTCATCCATTTTTTTGATGGCTTTAATACAAGCCATGAACTGCAAAAAATCGAAGTCCCCGATTACAAAGTAATAAAGAAGCGGATGGATCAGGCCGCCTACCTTGCTTTCAAAGACAAAGCAATAAGCAATGAACAGCCCAGGGCCTACGGCAGCTCGCAAACTCCCGATATTTTCTTTCAACAGCTGGAGGCGGCAAACGCTGTCCATACCGCGATCCCGCAAATTGTCCAGAGCTGTCTGGAGGAACTGAATCCCCTCTTTCAAACCAACTGCTCGATTGTCGACTATGACGGCAGCAATATGGCGGAAGTGGTGATTGTGATCATGGGTTCTGTCAGCGGTACTGTCGGGCAGGTTGTTTATGAGCAGAACGAAGCCGGGAATCGCTGCGGCGTGATTACTATTCACTTATACCGGCCGTTTCCAACGGCGTTTTTCCTGAAAAAACTTCCTGCATCAGTGAAAACAATCGTAGTGCTCGACCGGACAAAAGAACGAGGGTCCCAAGGAGAACCGCTGCTTCTCGATGTCCAGAGTGCCTGCTATGAACTGCCGGAAAGGCCGGTGATCATCGGCGGAAGGTACGGTCTCGGATCAAAGGATGTGACCCCGGATCAAATCAGAGGCGTCCTTCACGAGAGCAGAAAAGCGCGGCCGAAATCAAGGTTTACGATCGGGATTATCGATGATGTTACGCACTTGTCGTTGCTGCCAAAAGGGAACAAGGATTTAACGGGTGACACCATTTATCAGGTGAAGGTTTGGGGACGCGGATCGGATGGTGCGGTGAGCTGCAGCAGACAAACGGTAAAAATCGTCGGTCAGGAAACAGATTTGGAGGTGCAGGGACAGTTCTGGCATGATGCCAAAAAGACGGGCGGACTCACGGTTTCCCAGCTGCGCTTCGGAAGAGAAGCCATTCGCTCCGCTTATAAGGTCCAAAACAGCGACTTTATTTCCTGCTATGACGAACGCTACCTGAAACAGTATAACGTGTTGGCCGGACTAAGGGAAAACGGGATTTTTTTGTTGAACTCATCCTGTCCAGACGCCCCAGGGGATGCGATATCTGTGGAGACAAAAAGGTTTCTTGCCAGAAAGAACATTCAGTTTTACACGATAAACGCCGGAAAAATCGCAAACCAATTCAATCTCGGTCCCTATATTAATACGATCATGCAAACCTTGTTTTTCTATTTAACCGACCTTCTCCCGTTTGAAAAAGCCATTCAACGCCTAAAAGAGGAAATCAAAAAAGCATATGGTGAACATGATCCAGCAATGGTTGCGGCCAATCACCGGGCGATGGAGCTGGCAGTTGCAAACGTGATGAAAGTGGACGTTCCTGAGAGGTGGAATCATTTCATTGCGGACGCTTCTTTCAAGAGAAAACCGGCAGAAGGAGCGAGAACCTTCCAGACACTCATTCAGCAGCCGTTGCAAAAGCAGGAAGGAAACACAATTTCCGTCGGAGATTTGCTGCGGAGCGGCATGATCGACGGTTCCTTGCCGCTAGGTACAAGTGCAATGGAGAAAAGAGGGATTGCCGAGCAACTGCCAGCATGGGACGAGGAATTTTGCCTGCAGTGCAATTTGTGTGCGGCAGTTTGCCCCCATGCAGCTATCAGGCCATTTTTAATGAACGCAGAACGAAGCGATGCTCCTCCCGGTTTTTCAACGATACCGGCATCCGGTGTGGAGTCCGCGATGTTCCGCATTCAAATATCTCCTGATGACTGCACCGGTTGCTCTCTGTGTGCGGAAGCTTGCCCTGCGGCACCGTCGGCATTGACAATGAAAGCCGCTGGCAGATGGAAGGAGGACGAGAATGAGCTGTGGAGCTATGCGCTGCAAAACGGAATCAACGACCATCCTTTTCGGCAGACAAGTCTGAAAGGCAGTCAGTTCAACCGACCGTTGCTGGAATTTTCCGGCGCGTGCGCGGGATGCGGCGAAACGCCCTATGTGAAATTGCTTACCCAATTGTTCGGCGATCGCATAGTGATTGCGAATGCCACCGGCTGCTCATCCATTTGGGGCTGCTCGCTCCCTTCCGTTCCATATACTACGAATGGCGACGGCTGCGGCCCTGTTTGGGGAAATTCCTTGCTGGAAAACAATGCTGAATACGGGTACGGGATGAAATTAGGTCTGGATGTCATTCAAAATCACTTTCTGGAAGAGGCTGAGGCATGCTTGCGACAGGAAAAATACAGTCCGCTTTTTCGAAAAACATTGGAGGAGTGGCTGGAGGCATATCGACTGGGCAGACACACCCGAAAGACAGCCCATCAATTGATACGGGCTCTGGTAAATGAAAAGCAGACACATCCAGATTTGGAGCCTCTGTATCGCCTGCGCCGGCATTTAACGGCACGATCCCAATGGATTGTCGGCGGCGATGGCTGGGCGTATGACATCGGCTTCGGAGGCATCGATCACATTGTTGCACAAGGCAGCAATGTCAATATTCTCGTGCTTGACAATGAAGGCTATGCCAACACCGGTGGGCAGGCTTCCAAGGCGGCTCCTGCCGCCTCGCGTGTCAAGTTTTCCAGCAACGGAAGTAATTCGTCAAAAAAGGATTTCGGGCTGATGATGATGAGCTATGGCGATGTATATGTCGCTCAAATATGCATGTCGGCAGATCCAAATCAGACGATTGCTGCATTGACGGAGGCCGAGGCATACCCCGGCCCGGCAATCGTTATTGCTTACTGTCCATGTGTTTTACATGGAATGAACTCCCGCAGCATGCTTACGGAAGGAAAAAAAGCTGTGGAATGCGGCTACTGGACACTTTACCGCTATGATCCACGGAAGAAAAAGAAAGGACGCAGCCCGATGCGCATTGACTCCAGTCCGCCGAAATGGTCATTGTTCCAGGATTTTTTGCAAGGGGAAGCCCGCTTTTCCTCTGTTTGCCGCTTCAATAAAAAAACGGGGGAAGCATTGCTGGCACAAAATGAAGCGAATGCTAAGCGCCGATATTCCAATTACAGGATGTTGAGCGAAATGAAAATGGATGAAAATGATACACATAAAGTCTGATTTTCACCATTTTTTCGGTTGATTTTTACTAATGCTCCGAAGAAAAAGTGAACTAGACTAAACGTATTCGTGAATGATTGAGCAAATTAGCGTTCAATTTAATGATTGCGAAAAATGATTGGTTGCCGCAACGAAAAAATGGAAAGGAGAAACAGCAGATGTTGAAAGTAGAAACTGAATTTACGGAACCGAGCCTGCGTGTCAAAGCTTTGAGAGAGCAAATATTAGCTGCCGTCCCCCGAATCGAGGCGGAACGGGCGGTGATTATCACGGAGTCCTATAAGGAAACGGAAGGTCTTCCGACAGTGATCCGCCGTGCAAAAGCACTTGAAAGAATGTTACATAAGCTTCCTGTGATTATCCGCGATCACGAACTGATAGTGGGGAGTTTGACAACCGAACCGAGATCAGCCCAGGTTTATCCTGAATTTTCGAACGCGTGGCTAAGAGAAGAATTCGACCGCATTGGAAACAGGGATGGCGATGCTTTTCAAATTTCAGAAGAAGTAAAGAATCGATTAAATGACGTATTTGATTATTGGCAGGGGAAAACAACGAGCGAACTGGCCACTTCGTATATGGAAGAGGAGACGAAAGCATGCATGGCAGCTAACGTTTTTACAGTCGGCAACTATTACATGAATGGCGTCGGCCATATCGCCGTTGACTACGGCAAGATTCTTGCCAAAGGATATCGCGGCGTCATCGCGGAAACGGTGGAAGCGATGACCAACGCCGATAAACATGCTCCAGAGTACATCAAACAGCAGCAGTTTTACAAAGCTGTCATTATTTCTTGTACGGCTGCGATACATTTTGCTAAACGGTATGCGGAAAAAGCAAGGGAATTACTTCAGTATACCACCGACAATCAACGCAAAGCCGAACTGCAAAAGATCGCCGTGGTGTGCGAGCGTGTACCGGAGCACGGGGCAACCACCTTCCATGAAGCCTGCCAGGCCTTCTGGTTTATTCACGCCATCATTAATATCGAATCCAACGGGCACTCGGTTTCACCAGGTAGATTTGATCAATATATGTATCCTTATTATCAAGCAGATTCATCGGTTACCCGGGAAGAAGCACAGGAAATGATAGATTGTATTTGGGTGAAATTAAATGATCTGAACAAAGTACGTGATGAAGTGTCGACAAAAGCCTTCGGCGGCTATCCGATGTTTCAGAATTTGATTGTCGGCGGGCAAACAGCTGACGGAATCGATGCGACAAACGAGCTCTCTTTTCTTGCGATGCAGGCCACAGCGCATGTCAGGCTTTCACAGCCGTCTTTTTCTGTCCGCGTTTGGTCGAAATCACCGGATGAGTTCCTGATTAAAGCGTGTGAGCTGGCGAGGCTAGGTCTTGGGGTACCGGCTTTTTATAACGATGAAGTCATTGTTCCGGCATTGACAAACCGTGGGTTAACACTGGGGGATGCGCGCAGCTATGCGGTTATCGGCTGCGTGGAGCCGCAATGTCCGGGAAAAACCGAAGGCTGGCATGATTCCGCATTCTTTAATTTACCTAAAGTGCTGGAGGTAACGATGAATAACGGCCGCTGTGCCGATAAGCAGCTCGGCCCGGAAACCGGAGAGTTTGAAAACTTTTCATCGATGGAGGCAGTCATCGCTGCCTATCGTCAGCAGATGGAATACTTTGTATATCATTTAATTGCGGCGGATAATGCGGTGGACTATGCCCATGCCGAGCGAGCACCGCTGCCTTTCTTATCGTGCATGGTCAGCGATTGTCTTGCAGAAGGAAAATCACTGCAGGAAGGCGGTGCCCACTATAATTTCAGCGGGCCGCAAGGAGTTGGAGCCGCCAATGTCGGCGATTCCTTCATGGCGATGAAGAAAACGGTATTTGATGACAAGGTGTTAACTCTGAAAGAGCTGAAGGCCGCCATTGACAGCAACTTCTACAGCGACGGTAGTATCGGAGCCGCCAGCGCAACGAGTGAGGAAACATATGATTTGGTGCTTGCTGCCGTGAAGAAGGTGCTTGGGGATAACGCCTCCATCGATATCGGAAGTATCGCAGATAAGCTCCACCTCAACAACGGCAAGGCATTTGGACAGCAGACAGCAGCTGATCCCGCCGGTATTCGGGAAATGCTGCAAAGCGTCGACAAATTTGGAAATGACATTGATGAAGTAGATTACCTGACCCGCGAAGGCGCGGCCATTTACTGCCGGGAAGTGGAAAAATACAGCAATCCTCGCGGCGGCACCTTCCAGGCAGGATTGTATCCGGCATCGATCAATGTGCTGATGGGCAGTCATGTAGGAGCAACGCCTGACGGCAGAGCGGCTTTTGAGCCTTTATCCGACGGTGTTTCCCCATCGAGAGGAACGGACAGCAGCGGTCCGACTGCCGCCACCAATTCCGTGGCGAAACTGGATCACTTCATCGCTTCCAACGGAACGTTGTACAATCAGAAATTTCACCCGTCTGCCGTGAGCGGGGACGCAGGTTTACGCAATCTGGCATCGCTTGTCCGCGGTTACTTTGATCATAAAGGAATGCACATCCAGTTTAACGTCATTGATCGAAACACGTTGATCGCAGCGCAAAAGCAACCGGAAAAATACCGCGACTTGGTGGTGCGCGTTGCCGGTTACAGCGCGCAATTTATCTCCTTGGATAAAGGGGTACAGGATGACATCATCATGAGGACGGAGCATGTCTTCTAAAAGCGGCTGCTCATCAACTGATCAAAGAGAAGTCGATCAGCCTAGGATGAAGATGGGAGTTAACAAATGGAAGCAATCACTGGTTCAAAAACAGGAACTGTTTTTAACATTCAGCGTTTTTCCGTACATGACGGTCCCGGAATCCGGACGATTGTTTTTCTAAAGGGATGTCCGCTGCGCTGCTTATGGTGCAGCAATCCTGAATCACAAAATCCTGTTCCCACCGCTGAATTCGGAAAAATAATGAGCGTCGATGAAGTCATGCGCGAGCTGAAAAAAGATCAGGTGCATTACCGGCGTTCAGGAGGAGGCATCACTTTTTCCGGCGGAGAACCGTTGATGCACGCCGATTTTGTTACGGAAATTATTCACGCAAGCCGCAGTCAGGGCTGGCACACGGCAATGGAGACGACAGGCTTCGCTGCGGATGCCGTGCTCCGGCAGGTCATCCCGGAATTGGATTTGGTGCTGCTGGACATTAAAGCGATTCCGTTCAGCCTGCACAAAAAATTCACCGGAGTGTCAAGCAAACTGATTTTACAAAATGCGTTGACGATCGGGGAAATGGCGAAGGAAGTGGCCGTAAGAATTCCTGTTATTCCCACGTTCAATGCGACGGAGGAAAACATCAACTATATTTGTGAATTCGTCAAACAGGTGAAGCATGTTTCCCGGATTCATCTGCTGCCGTATCACAATTATGGTGAAAACAAATATGAATTAATCGGCATGAAATACAAATTAAAGCATTTGAAAAACATGACATCCACCGATTTGGAGCCGTTTAAGGAAATAGTGGAAGGGCACGGAATCACATGCGTGTTAGGCGGTTAGCGGCAGGCACACTAAAGGAGGGCATAACATGGAAGATGCATTGTTGGAAAAAGTGATGCAGGAAGTCTCCAAAAAATTAAAACAAAACGGCAAGGCGGCAAATCCCGTGGAAGCGGCGGGCTGCAATTTGACGGAGTTTATCGGAACAGCTGTCGGAGATACGATCGGCCTTGTCATTGCGAATGTCGATCATCTTCTTCACGAAAAAATGAAGCTGGACAAAAAATACCGTTCTATCGGCGTTATCGGCGCGAGGATCGGGGCCGGTCCGCAGATCATGGCGGCGGATGAAGCCGTCAAGGCAACGAACTCTGAGGTGATCTCCATTGAACTGCCTCGCGATACAAAAGGCGGCGCCGGACACGGCAGCCTGATCATCTTCGGCAGTGAGGATGTCTCCGATGCCAAGCGGGCCGTGGAAGTGACACTGCAAACGATAGATAAAACGATGGGGGATGTCTACAGTAATGAAGCCGGTCATTTGGAATTTCAGTATACCGCCCGTGCCAGCTATGCGATAGGCAAAGCGTTCGGAGCCCCTGTGGGAAAATCTTTTGGTCTCATTTGCGCCGGACCGGCCGCTATCGGTGTTATTCTTGCAGATACAGCGGTAAAGGCGGCGAATGTCGGCATTGTCGGCTACGCTTCTCCAGGCAATGGCGGCACGAGCTATTCCAATGAAGTGATCCTGACGGTAACCGGCGATTCCGGTGCTGTCCGGCAGTCGGTGACAGCAGCGCGGGAAGCCGGACTGAAATTGCTTGGGAGTTTGGGAGCGGCGCCGGTTTCTGCATCCGTCCCATATATTTAATGGGGTTGTCTCAAACCTCCACGGCTTTTCAGCCACCACAATGAATGTAAAACCAGAGGAAATCCCTTAGTTACCGTATAAAAGGGAAAAAACTTTTGAGACAGTCCCGAAGCAATGAGCGAAGCCGCTACCTCTTTTCCAAAGTCTGATAGAAGTGGTTTTTTCCTGTCGGCCGTGTAGCGACCGGAGCCATTGCCCTTATATTTAAAAAAAATGATGAACAACTCACGAGGAGGAAAAGTAATGAACGCAGATGCATTAGGGATGATCGAAACGAAAGGATTTGTCGGCGCGATTGAAGCAGCCGATGCGATGGTGAAAGCAGCCAATGTCACGCTGGTCGGCTACGAGCAAATCGGAGCAGGCCTGGTGACGGTGATAGTGCGCGGCGATGTGGGCGCCGTTAAAGCTGCGACAGACGCCGGGGCAGCATCCGCAAAAAGCATCGGGGAAGTTGTTTCAATCCATGTCATTCCCCGGCCGCATATGGATACAGAAAAATTATTGCCTGCGGCAACAAACTAACGGTGAAATAGCGATGCTTTTCCCGGAAGCACAACGATTCTCTGAATAAAATTCGAAAGGGCTGTAACCATGAATAACGACAATGTTGAGCAGCTTCTGCGCGAGGTGCTCAGGGAAGTCGAAAATCAGTTGGCAAAGGGGAAAGCCTTGACTGTTCCTGCCGCAGCTCCATCAGGAAGGCTGTATGTCCTGCTGACAGAGACAGAAGCTGAGCCATGGCGAAAGACCGATTCCCTGCTGACTTTGGTGGAAACCGTTGACATCATCGGCGTGTTGTCACCGGTTGATGTTGCGGAATCCCCGGCCGATCTTTGTCCGTTCCAAACGATAAAACGCTGCTTTCCCGATGAGGCGGGACTATCCGCCAACGATGGTGTGTTGCTTCCATGTATTTCAAAAACAAATCTTGCAAAAGCCGCCCTCTGCATGGCGGATAATTTCGAGACTCGCTGGATCGAATACTGTCTTACAAACGGAATTTCGATCACCATTTTTCAGGAAGGGCTACCGGTTGTATCGGAAAGGGCTGCGTTGCCCTACCGTTCCAGATTTATTGAATACCAGCGGCAACTTCAAAGCTACGGGGTGCATGTGAAATCGTCGGCAAGCTTCTGGAAGCAGTATCAACGCAAGGCGGAGGTTGTTACAGCGGAAGAAATCGGCCGGCTGAAGTCAGGGGAAAAGGTATATCTTTCCCGCAAGGCTGTTTTGACGCCTTTGGCTAAAGAAGAAGCAGCGAAAAAGCAAATTGAAGTGTTGTTCTATAAGCCCTTTTTGAACGGCTCTTGAAATCATCGTCGGTAATGGATAACCGGCCTTCCATTGTGAAGCGAGGAGGTGTACCATGACAAACGCATTAGGGATGATTGAAGTGATCGGACTGACAGCCGCAATTGAAATCGCAGACATGATGGCCAAAGCCGCTGATATCCGGATTTTGGAAGCGAAAAAGACAAGAGGCTCCGGGTGGATGACGGTATTTTTGGAAGGCGACGTTGCTGCGGTGCAGGCAGCCGTTCAGACCGCGGAAAGTCAGGCAAGGCAGAAAAACGTTTTTGTCTCGGCCAAAGTGATTCCCCGCCCTGTGGAAAATGTGAGACAGAGGATGGTTCGTCCGCTTTCTTCAATGCCGGGAAACACAAACGAAAATAATCAGCGGTCGGCAAACGCAGTTCATCCTCCGCGAACAGCTGCTGACAGCGCCTGCGGCAGCGGGACCCGGGCAAGCTCCGCGAAAAATAATAACAAGGGGGAAGCTGACCAGGAGAAAGAAGCAACCAGTGCTGAAAGAGCAAACGGTCAAACAGACGGGAAGCCCCGACGGCGTTCGCAAACAACGGCTCAACCCGCACATCCTGAAGAAAAAGCGAATGAACCGGGAGAAAAAGCGGCAGCTCAGAAACCCTCATCTCGGCAATCAGCAGCAGCTGCCAAGAAAGCAGGTCGAAAAGAAACGAATAATTCCGCCAAGAGTACGTCTGATAAAAAGCAACCAAGGAAAAAGAACGCGGATAATAATGAAAACTAGGAGGGTACGACAATGAATGATGCATTAGGAATGATTGAAACAAAAGGATTTGTTGGAGCTGTCGAGGCAGCGGATGCGATGGTGAAAGCAGCCAATGTTACTTTCATCGGCTATAAGCAAATCGGTGCCGGTCTGGTAACGGTATTGGTCAGAGGGGATGTCGGTGCCGTCAAGGCGGCAACAGATGCAGGGGCGGCTGCCGCCAAAAATATTGGAGAAGTGAAGTCTGTTCACGTAATTCCGCGTCCACACGCAGATATCGAGCTGATATTGGCGGATAAAGGAAACTGATCGGGGATGGATGAAAAAACGGTAAAGCAGCTTGCGGAAAAGATCGTGGATGAAATAAGAAGCGCCATCAAGATTCCCATCGGAATTTCCAATCGGCACCTGCATCTGACGAGAGCGGACTTCCAGCTATTATTTCCCCACGAAGAACTAACGATGAAAAAGCAGTTGAGACAGCCGGGAGAATTTGCGGCGGAGCAGACAGTATCGATTGCCGGACCGAAAGGAGTGATCGAAAATGTCCGGATTCTCGGACCGTTTCGAAACCGCTCCCAACTGGAATTGGCAATGACAGATGCAAGAAAAATCGGGCTTTCTCTTCCACTCCGTTTGTCTGGGAATGTATCAGGCACACCTGGTGTCCGCATCCAAAGTCCACACAGTGACATCGAATTACCGGAAGGAGCGATCATTGCCCAGCGGCATATTCATATGTCGGTGCAAGAAGCTGCTTTTCTCGGTCTCGAACAGGGAGAAGCCGTCGCTGTTAAAATTCGAGGGGAAGGAAGAAGCCTGATATTTGACGATTGTATTGTCCGTGTCGGCGAAAACATGGTGCTTGAAATGCATCTTGATACGGATGAGGCCAATGCGGCAAACGTCACGCAGGAAACTTTTGCTGCGTTCATTCCAAAAAATGAAAAGTCCTCCGCGGCAGCGCAATAATGATAGCATATTTTGGAAGAAAAGAGGGATGACATAGCATGCATATTGCCAAGGTCGTCGGGAATGTCGTCGCCACTAAAAAAGAAGAAAGTTTAACAGGCTTCAAGCTGCTGATTGTTGAAATCAGGCAGGTGAAAACAAAACAATGCTTCAAGCAGCTTGTTGCCGTTGATTTGGTTGGAGCAGGGAGAGGCGAGTATGTGCTCGTTTCCTGCGGAAGCTCTGCCAGAGCCGCTGTCAGCAATTCAAAATCTCCTATCGATGCGGCCATCGTCGGGATCATTGACAGTTTTGAAGAATGAACAACGAAGGAGATGGAAAGATGAGTAAAATCGATATCGAAGCTCTAGTGGAGCAAATCATCAAAGGAAGTCAGTTGAATACCCCTTCCTCTCCTGAAGGTGGAGAGGTATCCGCAAGCAACGGAAGCGGGGCAGGCGGGGTCTTTCACACAGTGGATGAAGCTGTCGCCGCCGCCAAAGAAGCACAGAAAAAATACTTTCACACTTCCTTAGCCCGCCGGAAAAAAGTCATTCAGGCGATTCGAGACGGGCTGGCACCAAAGGTGGAAGAACTGGCCGAACGGGCGTATGAAGAAACAGGAATGGGAAATGTGGAAGATAAAATCGTGAAAAACCGGCTGGCGGTCACACAGACTCCCGGAGTGGAAGATTTGAAAACGGAAATCATCACGGGCGATGCCGGCATGACATTGTATGAACTGTGCCCGTACGGCGTCATTGGCGCGATTGCGCCGAGCACCAATCCGACGGAAACGCTTATTTGCAATACCATCGGCATGCTGGCTGCCGGAAACGCCGTTTATTTCAGCCCGCATCCCGGAGCGAAACAAACCTCTATCTGGCTTGTTCGTTTGCTCAACAAAATAGTGAAGGACGCGAGCGGGATAGATCATTTGATTGCCACGATTGACGAGCCGTCCATTCAGGCTGCTCAAGAAATGATGGTTCATCCGGATATCAACCTGCTGGTGGTGACCGGCGGACCGGGAGTTGTTCGTCAGGCAATGATGAGCGGCAAGAAAGTGCTCGGTGCCGGAGCCGGAAATCCCCCGGCGATTGTGGATGAAACCGCAGTGATTGAAAAAGCCGCCGCCGACATTGTCGCAGGAGCAGCCTTTGATAATAATATTCTGTGTATTGCGGAAAAAAACATCGTTGTTGTCGAAAGCATCGCCGATTTTTTAAGCTTCCAAATGGAAAAAGCGGGAGCGGTGATAATCAACGAGCTGAAAACGATAAAAAAATTAGAGGAATTGGTGCTGACATCCGACGGCAAGCCAAACAAAGCGTATATCGGCAAACCGGCAGCTCACATCCTTCAATCAGCGGGAATTCCTTTCTCCGGAAATCCTAAGCTGGCCGTCGTAGTAACAACCCCGGAACATCCGTTTGCAGTGGAAGAAATGCTGATGCCGGTCGTGCCGTTTATCCACACTCCCGATTTTGACACGGCGTTGGAAGTCGCTCTCGAATTGGAGCAGGGGCTGCATCATACAGCCACGATGCATTCGCAGAATGTCACTCGGCTGAACAAAGCAGCCCGCGCCATGAAAACGTCGATTTTTGTCAAAAACGGTCCCTCTTATGCCGGGCTGGGATTTAAAGGAGAAGGGAGCACCACCTTTACGATTGCCACGCCAACCGGCGAAGGCACAACGACGGCACGCCATTTTGCGAGAACAAGACGATGCGTGCTGACCGACGGCTTCTCGATTAAATAAGAAATGGGGTTTTTCCGTTGAATGAATTTCAGATCAGAACAAAGATTTTTTCCGGAGAGGCTGCCATGGAAAGAGTGTCCCGGTTCAGCGGCAAGCGCATCTGGTTTGTCTGCGATCCGTTTCTGACAGATTTACCAGTGATTTCGTCATTGATGGCGAAGCTGGAAAAAAACAATACGTTAAGTGTCTTTCAGGAGGTTGTCCCCGATCCGCCCGTCGGAAAAATCATCGAAGGAACCGCCGGTTTTCTCCGCTTTAAGCCGAATGTCATCATCGCTGCCGGCGGCGGATCTGCAATCGATACGGCAAAAGCCGTGCTGTTTTTTTCACGAAAAGCTTCCGGTCACAAGATCGACCAATTCCTTGCGATACCGACAACGAGCGGAACCGGCTCCGAGGTGACAAGTATCAGCGTGATTACAGATCCGGAGAAGAAGGTGAAATATCCGCTGGCGGATGCCGCGCTCATTCCTGATGAAGCGCTGTTAAACGCAGAGCTGGTCGTCTCCTGCCCAAAATCCGTGACAGCCTACAGCGGCATGGATGTGCTGACGCATTCACTGGAAGCGCTTGTCGCCACCAAGGCGACGAACTGCAGCGATGCGTTTGCCGAAAAATCGGTCCAGCTAGTGTTAGCGAATCTTCTGCAATGCTATGAGGACGGGACAAACAGCGAAGCTCGTGCGAGTATGCATGAAGCCTCATGCATGGCCGGACTCGCCTTTGAAAATGCAGGGCTCGGCATTTGCCACGCGATTTCTCATCAGCTCGGCGGTCACTTTCATTTGCCGCACGGCTTGGTCAACGCCATGCTGCTTCCTCATGTGATTGCGTTTAATTCCGGGAATGCAACGGCAGGCAAAAAATATGCGGCTGTTGCCCGCATGACAGGCATCGCCCCCATGTGGTGCGATGACCACGCCGCCGTGAAGTACTTGATTGCGGAAATAACCAATCTCGCAGACAAGCTTGACTGCTGCCGCAGCTTGACGGCAGCGGGTGTGCTCAAAGAGGACAGTCTTGCGGCCCTGAAGGAGATTGTAGAAAACGCGGAAAAGGACTTTACTTTGACAGGCAACCCGATTCAGCCTGCGAAAGAAGAAATAACAGCGCTCTGCTTAGCGATTATTTAATCTGCTGGATTATCTCGGTTATTCCGTCAAATGAAGCAGCGGCCTTTGCCAGGGATTTTACCGTTTTCATATGAGTTAGTTCAAAATTTCATCTTTTGGATATCTTCTTAAAAGTAATCGCTGGAGTCCCAATTCCGATTGGTTGCCTAACTAAAATAAGGTATAATAATAGTGAAATGAAAACGATTTCTGAGAGATTATTATTTAGTTAGGAGACGGCAGATATGGATAGGAATGTGAAGAATCGCACATATCCGGCGGGTAACCTCCACAGCAGCTCCGATAAAGCACAAATCGAGCAGAAAATATTGTCCGACATCGGGCTCCGTCACATTATCGATGTGGAAACGCTTCAGGGAATCCAGGAGAAGCTGGCCGGTGTAACAGGTTTATCAATGGTTACCGTTGATTTTAAAGGAGAACCGATTACTAAGGAAACATGCTTCTCCGATTTTTGTTTAGCGAGACGAGAAATCAGTGTCTGTAAAAAAAATTGTTATTTCTCGGATGCCTATGGCGGATTAAAAGCGGCAATGGCCGACTCTCCTTACATTTATCGCTGTCCTGCCGGTTTAGTAGATTGCGCGGTGCCGATCATCATTAACGGACAGCACTTGGGAGCGGTGCTGATGGGCCAGGTGCGCTGCTTCGAAACAGATTCCTTAGAGAATCTCAGCCAGTTTATTAAGGATGACATTGATATGCAGCATTTTCCCGAGCTGGTAGAAAAGTATAAAAAAACGGCCGTCCTCGAGCTTGACAAAGTCCGGATGATTGCTGACCTCGCCCACTTCATCATTAAAGAAATGGTGGAAAAGCAGGTTGCACTGCTGGTTCAACGGGAATATGAACGGAAAAACGACCAGCTGCTTTCTGAAAATGAAGCAAAGAGCAACGTCATCAGCCGTTTGAAGCATCTGGAGTTTCAACAAACGAAAGTGGAGCTTCGGCCCCAGTTCATGCTGAGCATCATGAATGCGATCAGCAGTCTGTCCCTTATTGAAGGAGCAGTTCAGACAAATGAAATGACTTGCTTGTTTGCAGATATGATCCGGTTTCATCATGAAGCGAAAGGTCATTTCGTAGATTTTGAGAAAGAGCTGAAAAATCTGGATGACTATTTAAAAATTCAACAAATGCGGCTCGGGGATAAGCTGGCGCACCACCTGGCAGTTCACTGCGATATCGTCAACAAAAAAATTCCGCCGCTCGTTTTGCTGCCTTTCGTTGAAAACGCGATTCTCCATGGTATTTTGCCAAAGAACGCAACCGGTACGATTTTTATTACTGTAAGCGAAAAGGGAACTGACTATCGGATTACAATTAAAGATGATGGGATCGGCATCCCCGAAAAGAAAATCAGCCGGCTTATCGAAGCGGATGTCAATGATTTTTCTGATAAATATCATCTTATGGGACTAAGTATTTACAACGCAAGGCGCCGTTTAACTCAATACTTCGGAAAGGCGTATGACATTCACATCGACAGCAGACCGAACAAGGGAACGACGGTGGAAATCCTGATTCCAAAAAGAATAAACGAGGAAGAACTGATCGAACATGCCGCGAATAATTATTTCTGATGAAGATTATTTAGTACGCAAAGCCCTCGAAACCATTATTGCCAAGGCGGATCATTTTGACATTGTCGCCCTGTCGTCTGATCATCGTGTCCTGCCGGATTTATGCAAAACGCATCGCCCCGATATCGTCATCACGGACATTGTTCAGTCCGGTGAGACGTCTTTGGCGGCAACAAAAAAAATCAGGGAAGTATCCCCCTGCGCATCGGTTTATATTGTCACCGCCTGCAATGACTTTGAAATTGTACAAGAGTCGTTAAAGCTTGGCGTGGCTGATTATATTCTGAAGCCGTTTTCATATGAGCGGATCATGAGAATTTTAAAAAAATTTGAAAATCAAAGCAGCGAATTATCGCTGGCGGAGCAGGTAAGACAGCTTGTCTTTCAGAAGGATTTCAACGCGGTGTACCAAAGTATTCCGAGGCTGGAACAAGCGTTGAGAGGCGGAATAGTTTCGAAAAAAACAGTCAGTAACAACGGCTTGGAGCAAATGCTGGAAGAAGCACTCAAGCTGATCAACTGTACGGAAAAGCATCATAAAGCACGCTATTTCGACAAGTTTCACTTCAGCGAAACGACGTTAAACAGCCGATTTTTAACTCGATTTCTCCTCTTTGACCTGTTCGAGGAAATATATAAGCAGCGCAGTATCCAAAAAAAACCGCAGCTGGCGAAAGTATTCCACTATTTGGATGAAAGAGTCTATCATGACATCACCCTTCGTGAGGCGGCGGTTTATTGCGGCATCAGCGAGGGATATTTGAGCCGAGTTTTAAAAGAACACTACAACTTAAGCTTTAATACATATGTTCAAATGAAAAAACTGCAATTGGCAAAGCAAGCCTTTTACTTGAATGGCGACAAAATTGTTGATGTTTCCTTCCAGCTTTCCTACAGTGAGCCAAGCTATTTTTGCAAGGTGTTTAAACGCATGGAAGGCATTACACCGACGCAGCTGAAAAAACAAATGGCAATGGAAAACCGCAAAAGAAACGAGTGATGATGATGAAGGGAATACAAATCACTTCTGAATCTGTAACAGAAGGGCATCCGGACAAATTATGTGATCAAATTTCAGATGGACTGCTGGATGCCTTTCTCAGGCAGGATAAAGATGCAAAAGTGGCGTTGGAATGCATGATAGCTAAGGATGCACTAATGATAGCGGGTGAAATCAGAAGTTCAGCGGAAGTGGATGTCCCGCAAATCGCCCGCAATATCATCGCGGCAGCAGGTTATGATGATCTCGCGAAAGGTTTTGACAGCAAAATTTGCCTAATTTTAACAAACATTCATCAACAATCGCCCGATATCAGCATTGGTGTTGATACTGCGTATGAGTATCGCGGCGAAGCCGTCAGTGGCCAACTCAGTGGTCAAAAAGCAATGGGTGCCGGCGATCAGGGGATAATGTACGGATATGCATGCTCAGAAACAGCGAATCTGATGCCGCTGCCGATTTCCCTGGCTAACAGGCTGGCACAAAAACTCGCTGAAGTCAGAAAGTCAAAGCTGCTGGATTACTTGTATCCGGATGGGAAAACACAAGTGACGGTTCAATATGACGAGCAGCACCGGCCATTGCACATAACGAGCATTGTGGTTTCCGCCCAGCATCGGGAAGGGATACCGCAGGACGTGCTTGCAAACGATTTGTATGAAAAAGTGATTCTGCCTGTGATCCCGGCGGTATGGTTAACAGAGCAGACGCGGATTTTGATTAATCCCACCGGCAGATTTGTTGTCGGGGGACCGCTTGGCGATACCGGCTTAACCGGGAGAAAGATTATCGTCGATACTTACGGCGGAGTTATCCCTCATGGCGGCGGCGCCTTTTCAGGGAAAGATCCCTCGAAAGTGGACCGCTCGGCAGCATATATGTGCCGCTACGCCGCGAAAAATCTCGTTGCCGCAGGCTTGGCGGAAAAATGCCAAATTGCTCTGTCCTATGCCATTGGTGTTGCCGCCCCCGTATCTGTCTATGTTGACACGTTCGGAACAGAAGCGATTCCGCAGTATTTGCTGCCGACGATTGTTAAAACCGCTTTCGATTTAACACCCGGAGGAATCATTAAAACGCTGGACTTGCAACGGCCGATCTATAAAAAAACAGCAGTGTACGGTCATTTTAAGGCCGATGCTTCCTTTCCATGGGAACAAACAGATATGGTAGAATTGCTGACGGCTACGGCAGTTCAAATACGTAAAAAAAGCGGCTGAAAACGAAAGAGCGGCAGGCAGACATTCAAAATTTCTCCGGAAGGCTAATGAATGGGTGTCTGCCTTGCTTGTGTAAGGCGGCGCCTGCCGCGCGGAGGCAGGGAGCTAATCGTGCCGAAACGAGTTGAGAAGCAGTTGTACGGTAACGAATAAGGACTAATCGTTACCGAAAAGATGATTGAAGCCGTGTTACGGTAACGAATAGCGGCCAATCATGCCGAAACGGAGTTCGCTTATTTTGTCTAATTACCAATTTTCCCCTAATTTCGTGTTATCCCATTTATTCCCGTCGCTTTTGACAATGTTCCCGTCAATCCCAGCAGTATTCCCGTGGCTTTCATCGATTATTCCGCCTGGGAGCCATTTTCTTTGTGTTGTTCCCCCCACCCCTGCGTAAAAAAACAAACTTTCGGCGGCCGCTGAAAAGGGGCATTTTCCTTTTTTCTGTTGACGCTAAACTGAAGCATGCCCGATTCATCGAAAGCTACAACTTTCGCCGTCTCCTGTTTTCCTTCAGGCAACTTTGTTAGGGGAGTTGAAGTTAATTTGCTGGTGCAAAAAAGCTTGACTATTCACTAAAAGGTTGCTGTAGACCCACACGATAGTAGTCTGATAGGATAAGAAAGCAAAATGTGACAGACGGAATAAACATATCAGTTTGGTGGTGTAATGATGGATAAACGATTTAAACAAGCGGAAATGGCGACGTGGCTCGGAATTGTGGTCAACGGGTTGCTGGCAATCATGAAAGGGATCATCGGCTGGATAGCAGGAAGTAAAGCACTGCTTGCTGATGCCGTACATTCGGCGTCGGATGTCGTCGGTTCGGTTGCCGTCCTCGCCGGATTGCGGACAGCGCAAAAGCCGCCTGACGAAGAGCATCCTTACGGGCACGGGAAAGCAGAAAATATTGCTGCCATTATCGTGGCTATTTTACTGATTGTAGTAGGAATCGAAATCGCTATTTCTTCTTCACGGACTTTTATCGGTGAACCTCCCGTTGCTCCTGGAGAAATTGCCCTGCTGGCGATCGTCATATCGATTATCGTGAAGGAACTGATTTTTCAATATAAATACCGGCTTGCGAAAAAAATAAACAGCTCCGCCCTGATGGCTGAAGCTTGGCACCACCGCTCAGATGTCCTTTCCTCCGTGGCAGCCTTGTTTGGAGTAGGCGGGGCAGTCATCGGAAAGCAGCTGGATTACCCGCTACTAGTATACTTAGACCCGCTGGCAGGGTTGATCGTATCACTGTTTATTATCAAAGTAGGCTACAGTCTTGCGAAAGATGCCAGTCTGGTAATGATGGAAAAAGTCCTTGCCGCGGAGGAAACAAAAGTTTTTTTCGAAACGGCAGCAGACATCCAGGGAGTGAAACGGGTCGATGAATTACTCGCAAGAACACACGGCCATTATATTGTTATCGACATACGCGTCAGCGTTGATCCGGACATCAGCGTGGAAGAAGGCCATTTGATATCCAAAAACGTAAAAAAAGCGCTGCTCACCAATTTCACAGAGATCAAAAAAGTGTTTGTTCACATTAATCCGTATAAGTAAGGTTTATTGGCAATCACTGCGATTATTGGGTATCGTAGAGAAAGGTATTTCGTTTTGAAGGAGTGGTGTCAGGCATGCAGAAAACGATAACAGTAAAAGGGATAACAATAGGAGAAGGTGCGCCAAAGATTTGTGTACCATTGGTTGGAAAAACCATATCTGATTTGAAAAAAGAAGCGGCTTATCTGCAAACGCTTGATCCCGACGTTGCAGAGTGGCGGGTCGATTTTTTCGAGTACGCAGAAGATGTTGCTAAAGTGATGGAAGCATTGACAGACATTCGTACGGTGTTATGCGATATTCCGCTGATTTTTACCTTCCGCAGCGCAAAGGAAGGCGGGGAAAAACAAATCGACACCGCCAGTTACCTCGAGCTGAACAAAGCGGCTGCAAAAAGTGAACAGGTGGAGTTCATTGATGTGGAGCTGTTTAACCGTGAGGAAGATGTCAAAACATTGATTGAAACAGCGCATGCATGCCATGTGTTTGTGATCGTCTCCAACCATGATTTCGATAAAACACCACCAAAAGAGGAAATTGTGGCGCGCTTGCGCAAAGCGCAGGAATTGGGGGGTGATTTACCGAAAATCGCCGTGATGCCGAACAGCACGGCAGATGTCCTTACTTTGCTGGATGCAACGTTGACGATGAAGGAGCAATACGCCGACCGGCCGATCATCACGATGTCCATGGCCGGAAAAGGCGTGATCAGCCGTCTTGCAGGAGAAGTATTCGGTTCTGCACTGACATTCGGTGCAGGAAAACAAGCATCCGCCCCGGGACAAATTCCCGTTGCCGAATTAAGACAAGTGCTATCACTGTTACATGCAAGCCGATAAATAGAACGACCTTCACCGGTTGTTCATACTCCAACAACGATGGTAAGAGTTAGAGCTGAGTCCAGCCCAACTGAACCGCAATCACGCGAACCGTAATCAAAAAGCCCGGACTCAAATCGTGAGCAAATGAGAGAATGAGCGAGTCTGAGTCCGGCCCAATTGCCCTGTAATCGCGTGAGGCGTCATTGTATTGTGGCATTACATCGCCGAATTATCATACAAAGCTTATAAAAGTTATTTTTATCATGCGGACTCGGATGGACAGACTCCATCATGATCTTAAGGGATAAGATTGTTGGAATATTTGGGCTTAAGACTGCCGCGATCAGTTAACCGATCATGTTGATTTAGATAAAGGCAGAGAGCCTTGCCGTATGGTATAGTTGTAAAGAAGCAGCAGTTGTACAGGAAAAATTTCCACAAAATACAGTCATATACATACACCGTATTTTTAGCTATAGGAGGATGGAGGCTTTGGTTAAAGGACATGACGTGCCGATAAAGGAAAAAAACATTATGTTTATCGGGTTTATGGGAGTCGGAAAGACGACGATCGGCAACCTTGTAGCAAAAAAGCTTTATCGGGATTTTATTGATATCGACCAGGAAATTGAACGGAAACATAAGATGCCTGTGACAGAAATATTTAAGCAAATAGGAGAAAAAGCTTTTCGGCAAATGGAGAAGGAAGTCATCACCGAGCTGTGCCAAAAAAAATTAAAAGTCATTTCCGTCGGCGGCGGGGCGTTTCTTCAGGAGGAGGTCCGTGAGATATGTCTGTCTTCGTGCATTGTTTTTTACCTCGATTTATCATGGGGTTCCTGGAAAGACAGAATCAGCCTGATCGTGGACAGCCGTCCGGTTTTACAAGGAAAGTCGCTGGAAGATATGGAGAAGCTTTTTCATGAAAGGAAAGCGATCTACTCTACACATCATTCGAAGATCAATACGGATAAGCAGGAGGCGGAGGAAATTGCGGACTACATTGTCGACTCGCTGAAGCTTGCCTGGGAGTTGTATGAGTAGGATTTACCACGACGGCTGCAAGCGCAAGCTGTGGCGGACTGCCATTCTTTTGGAACATATCCATAGTTAGTTGATCAACACCTCCCGGCCATGGCCGGGAGGCTGTTTCGGTGAAGATACAAGCTGTCCGCTCTTTTATACTCAATTCGCAGTCGATCTCGGGTACCCCATTCATACAAAAAAACGCCTGGCCGTAAACCGACCAGGCATTTTGGCTATTCAGACATCCATTCCGTATGGAAAATGCCTTCCTTGTCTGTCCGCTGGTATGTGTGCGCGCCGAAATAATCACGCTGCGCCTGAATAAGATTGGCAGGGAGCGTTTCAGCCCGATAGCTGTCGTAATATGCCAGAGCGCTTGAAAAAGCAGGAACAGGCACTCCGCTTTGAATCGCCGCCGTTAAGATTTCCCGCAGGCTGCCTTGATAGCTTTCTACGATTTCCTTGAAATAAGGGTCCAGCAGCAGATTTGCCAGCTCCGGTTCGCGGTCGTAAGCATCCTTAATTTTTTGCAGGAATTGCGCGCGAATAATGCAGCCGCCGCGGAAGATCATCGCAATCTCACCGTATTTTAAATCCCACTGATATTCCTTCGATGCTGCCTGCAATTGGGCGAAGCCTTGAGCATAGGAAACAATTTTACTCATGTAAAGAGCTTTGCGGACCGCTTCAATAAATGCCGCCTTATCTCCGCTAAAGCCGCCTCCCGCAGGACCGCTGAACACTTTGCTGGCTTTCACCCGTTCTTCTTTCATCGCCGAGATAAAGCGCGCAAAGACCGATTCAGTGATCACCGGTAACGGAACGCCTAAATCAAGGGCGCTTTTGCTTGTCCATTTTCCGGTACCTTTCTGCCCGGCAGTGTCGAGGATGACATCCACCAGTGGCTTGCCAGTCTCTTTATCTGTTTTTCTGAAAATATCAGCCGTAATTTCGATTAAGTAGCTGTCCAGTTCCCCTTTGTTCCACTCGTTAAACACCTCATGTAGCTCCTGCGCTGATAAACCGAGAACATTTTTCAAAAGATAATATGCTTCACTGATCAACTGCATATCGCCGTATTCAATGCCGTTATGGACCATTTTGACATAGTGGCCGGCACCGTCCGGACCAATGTATGTGCAGCAAGGATCACCGTTCACTTTTGCAGAAATATCCTTTAAGATATTTTCCACGAGATCGAATGCTTCCTTCTGACCGCCAGGCATGATGGACGGCCCCTTTAAGGCACCTTCTTCTCCTCCGGAAACTCCTGTGCCGATAAAATGAAGGCCAAGCTCTTCCAGCTCCTTGTTTCGGCGAATCGTGTCCGTATAAAGGGTGTTGCCGCCGTCAATCAAAATGTCGCCTTTGTCGAGATGAGGTTTCAAGGACTCAATTGTTGCATCTGTCGGGCCGCCTGCTTTTACCATCAATAAGATTTTTCGCGGCGACTCAAGGGATTGGATAAATTCCTCAATACTGTATGTACCAACGAAATTTCTTCCTGCCGTTTCCTGTAAAAATTCATCTGTTTTTTCCGGTGAACGATTATATACCGAAACAGAATAACCTTTGCTTTCAATGTTCATCGCCAGGTTTTTTCCCATAACTGCCAATCCGATGACACCGATTTGCTGTTTTGCCATATTATGCTCCTTCCTTTCCAAAGCGGATGTGTTGTCCTGAATTGTGAGATGAGAATACCATATGATTCTATCAAGAAACAAGCAATATGCCTGTATAAACATATCGTCCCCCTGTATGAAAGGATTTACTCTCCCACGGAAAAGACTGTTTTAGTGTATGTTCAAAAAGATCGGTTTTTATCTTTTTGAACATACACGATGCAATGAGTGGAGCCGATGCATTCTTTTCAAGCCGGCTGTGAGTGGTTTTCTGGAGTCAGAATGACGACATTTCGCCGTTGCTCACAAATGCAACCTGAATGTGCTTCATCGAGTAAAATTGCGTCGAGTAACCGCAGACGCAGGACGTGAGCTGTAATTAGGTGGAATTGGGTTGCATCGGGCGGAACCATTGCCTTTTTGAACACGCTCTAATAATGTGAACTAGTCACATCTCCTTTTGATACTTTTCTACATTTTTCGACTTTATGCGTCATTCGTTCGACGATTTCACGTCATTCTATGATACGATTTAATTAACCGTTGCTCTTCGGTTGGGGAAAAACACAGAATTTTATAGAAGAGTATATCAAAGAGCGCACTTTCTTTTCGTGACATGACATTCAACCTGCAATGAGAGGTTGAAGCAGGTCTTTATTGCTGAGAATCGGGTGCCAATATCGACTGATTGCCAGAGCTGATTCTTCCATCACTGCTTTCTTCGTTATTGTAATTTGAAGTTATTCCACGTCTTCAGTCATTATGGCAGCCTGTTACGTCCAAAGTTTTGTATGTGCTCTTATAGTTTTTGATAATAACTTCACTTTGAGAAATGGAGAGCTGAACTAGCGCCATCCTGCTGCCAAGACTGTTCGGAATCTTCTGGAAACAGTCCCGTCGAAGCAATTTCCTATGTTGCATCTGTGCTGTTTACAACTTTTGTTATACATCAGACGCTCCAGAAGCAGGCTCATCCTTGGACCTGCATATCTAGTTTATTGAACACCTACACAAGTAACAAGGAGGAGAATTCATGAAATCCATTAAAACGAGGATCGTATTATTTTTTGCCGGCTTAATTATAGCTGCTTCCGCCATCATAGGCGGTGTGGCGATTTTCAGCAGTGCAGGTGCCATGCATGCAGAAATAGAGCTTGGCCTTTCAAGCGCCGCGGAAGAAGCGTCAAAGCTTATAGCCGCCAATTTAGAAAAGGACAAATTATATATCGAAGCTGTGGCGGAAAACCCGATTATTACAGATGATAATCTATCGTTGGAAGAAAAAATAGCCTATTTTGAAAGGGAAACAGAACGAAACAACTTTGACTCATTTGCATTTGCGGATATGAACGGTCAATCGATCACGTTTAATTCTTCTGCAGCAGCGTTGGACGTAAGTGACCGGGAATATTTTCAAACAGCATCAGCCGGTCAGACAGCTGTTTCTGATGTCTTTATAAGTGCGCAAAGCGGTGAGCCAACCATGATATTTGCGGCGCCTGTAATCCGGGACGGAAATGTTGTCGGAGTTTTTTACGGCAGGAAGAGCCCGGATCGCTTAATGGAAATTGTTCTTGATATCGATTTTGAAGGTCACGAATCCTCCCGGGGGTTTGTCATCGATCGAAATGGAACATTCCAGGCGCATCCAGAAACGTTTGTGGTAGAAATGCAACTGAATTTGCTGGATATGACAGCTCCTCAAGACGAAGTTTCTGTAGAAGAAGATGAATCTGTCGAGGAACTTGCCCTGCTGTTTGAAGAAAAAATCAGGCATGGAGAAACGGGATTTGGAGAGCACACCTTTGCCGGTGAAAAAATATTTGTAGGCTATTCTCCGATTGAGGGAACGAACTGGATTGTTGTTCTTGAGGTGGACGAACAAGATGTCTATGACTCTCTTTTCGAATTAACTATCAAGCTGCTTATTATTTCGATCGCGGTCATTGCAGCCGGTGTGATCGCCGCATTTGTGGTAAGCAGTTTCATCAGTCGGCCACTGACAGTGCTAACTGGTGAAATTGTTAGACTGTCTGATTATGATCTTACAGAAAAGGAAGACGGCAAGCTTCATAAGCTTGGAAATAGAAAAGACGAAATCGGTCAAATGCACAGTGCATTAAAGGGAATGCGGCGTAATTTTGTCACCCTTATCCAATCAACAGGAGAAATCTCGCAGCAGGTGTCAGCTTCGTCCGAGCAATTAACCGCGACAAGCAGGCTGTCGGCTGAAGCCGCAAGCGAATTAGCCAGTACGATAGACGGTATTGCGTCAGGAGCAAGCGAGCAGGCGGGGGATACGGAAAGCGGTGCAGAACAAATTTCCGCGTTAGGAGCGCTCGTTGAAAAAGATCAGCAGTACGTCGCCTCCGTGATTACATCAACTGACAATGTCAGCAGGCTAAAGGATGAGGGACTGGAAAGCTTAAACGATTTAATTGAGAAGACAGAGGTAAATACGAAGTCAATTTCGGAAATAAAATCTACAATCATCACGACAAATGAAAGTGCGGTAAAAATTGCCTCGGCCAGTCAAATGATTAAAAGCTTATCCGAACAGACCAATTTACTGGCGCTGAATGCTGCGATTGAGGCGGCGAGAGCAGGAGAAGCCGGCAAAGGCTTTGCGGTGGTGGCAGATGAAGTTCGCAAGCTCGCTGAACAATCAAATGACTTTACCGAAGAGATCGTGGCAATTATTGAGGAACTGACGAGCAAAACAGAAGAAGCGGTGAAAACGATGAACCTCGTTGAAGCAAACACGGATTCACAGACCGAGAGCCTTCATTTGACAAATGATAAATTTGCCGGGATTGCCAGTGCGATTGAAGGCATGAAAAAAACGATTGCCGGCATTACGGAATCCAGCCGCCAAATGCAAGAGAAAAAAGACGGGATCATCGGCCTCATCAGCAATCTTTCTGCCATTGCGGAGGAAAACGCGGCCAGCACCGAAGAAGCTTCTGCTTCCGTCCAGGAACAAACGGCATCAATGGAAGAGATTGCTAAGTCAAGCGAAGAACTGGCTCATCTGGCAGAAGCTATGAACAACAGCATTGCCAAATTCAGGCTGTAATGTTCCTGGCCGATAACCATGGAAGCGGTGGGCGGTTACTCCAGTACTGAAGAGGCGGTCATCGCCTGGTTTTTTGTAAAACATCATATCGGAGTCATGCGGAAGTGCCTGCGCGCGGCTCTTATGACTCCGTAGCTTAGCCCGACAGGAGAGCTGATCTTCTCCGTCGGGCTTTTTGTTGCCGATGATTATCCAATCTGCGAACGGCGGTGTATGAAGAGGAAGTGGTGAAAATTAGTACAGCGTCTCCGCCAAGTACCTTCTGTCGATTTCATTATTTTGTTTGGAATAGGAAAAATAACTCAATTTCTTCATTCAACTTGAAAATTTCGCCTTGCGAAATATATAATAAGAAGGAATAAGGAAGTGAGAAAAAAATGTCTGATTCAAATTGGAAACGAAATTTGTACATACTCATGGTATGCCAATTTTTTGTCATGAGTGCAATGACGATGATCATCCCCTTTTTACCTCTGTATCTTCAAGATTTGGGAGTAACCGATCCACAAGCTGTGAGTCGCTGGTCAGGAATTATTTTCGGAGCGAACTTCTTGACAGCTTTTTTATTTTCTCCGTTATGGGGCAGGCTTGCCGATCAGCATGGACGCAAAATGATGCTGCTGCGATCAGGATTTGGCATGGCCGTTGTACTTACGCTGACAGGATTTGCGACCGGTCCGTGGTCGCTGCTTTTTCTGCGTCTGCTTAACGGGATGATATCCGGGTTTATTCCGGCGGCGATCGCATTAATTTCGATGAGCACTCCGAAGAAGCACGTCGGTTACTCGTTGGGATTGCTGCAGGCGGGGGCTGTGGCAGGAGGAATTTGCGGCCCGCTGTTAGGGGGCGTCATGGCAGATGTCATGGGCTTTCGGATGATTTTTTATGTGACCGGTTTTTCGATACTGATCGCCGGCCTTGTAGTCTTGTTTTTTGTCAAAGAAAACTTTGAACACAAAGCCGAACGTGTTAAAACAAATACGCTCCAGGATTTTAAAAAAATTGCTTCGACCTCTCCGATTCTTGCGTTGTTTGCGGTGTTTTTTATCGTTCAATGCGCGTTGGTCGGGATCAATCCGCTGTTATCCTTGTTTGTGCAGGAACTTACTCCTTCTCAAAACATCGCCTTTTTTGCAGGGTTAGCCATGTCTGTCATGGGATTTGCCAATATGTCCGCAAGCCCGTTTCTTGGAAGAATGAGTGATCGCAAAGGACAACATGTCGTTTTATTAGGCGCCTTGCTGTTTGCGGCAATCGTTACGCTGCCGCAGGCATTTGTACAAAATTATTGGCAGTTGATCAGCTTCCGCTTTTTGCTTGGGCTCGGACTGGGCGGATTGTTGCCTTCCATTAATTCTCTGATCCGTCTGCTGGCTCCGGAAGGAATGGAGAGCCGCACATATGGTTTTTCCAACAGCTTTATGTACCTCGGGACGATGATTGGCCCGATCGCCGGCGGCTGGCTGACATCCGTTGCGGGAATCAGAAGCCTGTTTATTGTGTCGTCGCTGCTTTTATTTATCAATGTGCTCATCGTGAAATACCGGGTCGTACCGGAAATGAAAAAAAGAATGAAAAAAAAGCATGCATTGGAGAAAACCGCCGGCTAAAAGGGAGTGATTCACAATCGCCCCTTTCTCGATAAAAAAGAGGGAAGTAATTCCGCCAATAACGGTCTTTATCCCGTCCCCGCGTTGAAAGCAGACGGGACACCGTATAAAATGTGCGAACTCCGCATTAAAAAGGACGAGAAACCGCATGAATTGTGTGATCCCCGCTTTTGGCAAAAGACAAAACCCTTGCTGGAAGGGAGCGTCATTCCCGCCTCTAAAGAGACTAGACACCGCACAGCTTGTGCGACTCCCCGTTGAAAAAAAGACGAGAACCGCACAAGCTGAGTGTAAATTCCGTTTGGGAAGAAGGAGGGACTCCGTGTATACAGAGCGTAAATTCAAGAAGTTGAGGAGCCGCTCAAACTGGACGTAAATTCTGCCTTGAGAGAAGATACAAGGCCAAAACATTATTAATTATGGTTTATTAGTAACCATAGGTATATTTCGTGTGTGACAATGAATGCCGCCGCCATATAAGTTAAGTGCTAAAGGATTAACTTGTACTATGTGATGATTTGGAAAAGCAGATATTAGAACTTTTAGTGCCGCTTCATCTTTTGCTTTTATTAACTCTGACATCCCTTCTTCATAATACTTTTGCGCGACAACGACATTATTTGCAATTAAGAAGTTACAGTAACTCATAGCTGGCAATACGTTTATCGTATCAGGTGGAAATGGTGTGCCATCTAATAATGTACCATTCATACCTTCTCTTGCTTCACGCCAATGTATATAGGCATCATCCTGTGGAGTAATATCAATATAAATTGGCTCTGGTACAGGCATTTTAAGAACGTTAAAAGGCTTGCCATCAAAATTTTTAGCAGTTTTAACAGCGTCAAAAGCTTTATCTAATCTTCCTTTGCTTAAGGATAGAAGCTTATTATTTCTCGCTTCCTCATCTGAAATATGGGCAATTAAAATGGTATCTTCACTGGCAAACCTGCATATTTCATCAATATGTCCATTAGCGGAAGCTGCGCGAAAAGAATGAAACGAACCATCCGAAGAGGGGATAGGGCCACTGTACGAGTGATCATCATCATACGAACATTCAGGTATCCAAATAATTTGATTTAAATTAAATACTTCCATTAGTTCTTTTTCTACCTCATCAATAGTTTTATTCGGATTACGTTTATCTATTTCGGTTTCTTTAATAGCCATCATTATATGATGCCCATTAAACTCACGGTCTCCACCTTCACTAATTACATCGCAATATCTCGTGTTTTTTATGCCTGCACTTTCAGCATGGAATTTACTGAATCCAGATAAAAGCTGAGAAATTTCATCTTCTTCTGAACAGTAACCATACATGTTGAAACGAAAATCAACCCGGGCACGGTTACCTTTGTTACTTATTCATTATCTCAGCACCAAAATCACGAGGGTAGATAATAGGGGATGGAAATATTACGAATTCAATTAAATTTACATCTACTTCACTACTAGTAAGTACCTCTTGAGCACGTTTCTGAACATGAACATCATAACAACAAATCATCACTTTTACTTCATCAATGATAGCCTTTACGATTTGAACACTGACAATGTCATTGTTCAGCGTACTAGTTGCATAAGCATTGTGAGGCCATATAATCATAACAGATTCTTGCTTTTCAAATTCTCCAACAGTTCGATAATATTCCATATTCATATCTCCTTTTATCCCTAACTTGAATTTTTGCCAATTAATTCATTAAGTTGTATTGTAAAGTATAGAGTTAATCCATAGTCAAGGAGGCGATGAAAAATTAGAGGGAATTTGAAAACATTTACAACTGGTGAGTTTGCAAAAATATTCGGTATTAAGAAAGATACTCTGTTTTATTATGACAAAATAGGCTTATTTAAACCAGCAGGCATAAGAGATAACAGATACAGGTACTATACAACACAACAATTAGATGTCTTTTCGGTGATTTATTCATTAAGAGAGCTTAAATTTCCGATAAAATTATTGGAGGATTATCTTGAAACCCCATCGCCAAGGGCTCTGATAGAATTATCAAAAAAACAGCTAAGTAAAATCGCTGAGGAAATCGAAAAATTAGAACAAATTCATTCTATTTTGCATAAAGTCATTGAACAATCGGAAGAGGCTTTAAATGCACATTTAGATGAAATTGTATTTAAAAGTCTTGAAAAGGAATATGTTTTACTTAGTGACAAAAATCCTTCAGAAAGTGATACCAGTATTGAAGAATGGTGCAACTTTCATGATCATTTTTTAAGTAAAATAAAAGCAAAGGGCCCTTTATACATTGGGTCTGTAATCGATAAAAATGATTTAATGTCGGGTAGGTTTGGAAGAGTTGAAAGATTATTTGTGAGAACCAACCAGGAGACTGACACGGTAAAACAGGCTGGAATATATGCGATAAGTTATTATAAAGGCAGTTATGAAAGAATAGGGGATTTTTATAAGGGATTTATTAGAAAACTTAACGAAACAGGCTATACAGTGTGTGGGGATGCTTACGAAGAATATTTGCTTAATGGGTTATCCACGCCCAATAGTGAAGATTATGTAACCAAAATTAGTGTAAAGGTTAATATGCCCTGTGTAGTACAAACGGCAGAAAACGACCCCCGCTTAAACGAGTCGTAAATTCCGTTCACTAAAAGACGGAAAAAAAAATTAATTTTGATGGAATCCCTGTAACGAAAGGTCGACAGGGGTTTTTCTTTCCTTCTCATTCCCTTGCCAATGTGACTTCTTAGTGTTATAGTGTGTATATTGATATATACAGTATGACACTAGGGAGGTTGATTTTTATGAATTTTTTTGAGTTTCTATGGATATATATTCTTGTATTTTTATTGGCGGCGGCTCCGTTTTTTGAAGCGTACGCTGTTGTGCCGATCTCAGTTGTGGCAGGTTTGTCGGTCATTCCGGCAGTGCTTCTCGGGTTGTTAGGCAACATTCTGACGGTTCTGGTTGTCATCTTGTTTGTGAATAAAATTAAACAGTGGCGCAGCAAACGCAAGCAGGAAGACGGAGAACATGAAAACCAAGGGAAACGATCCGCGAGAGCACGGAAAATTTGGGAAAAATTCGGTCTGCCCGGTTTGGCGCTGATCGGTCCGCTGTTTGTCGGAAGTCACTTAACGGCATTCATGAGTGTGACTTTGGGTGGAACAAAAAGAAAAACCTTCCATTGGATGACGGCGAGCATCACGATATGGACCATCGTATTTACCGTCCTTGTCCATTTTGGCATTGACTTCATTGGCAGTGATAAACAAGGGTTTCTTCGTGATTTTTTTGAGTAAAACGGGTACGCTTGCATAAGAGGTGATTGTACTGTTTGAAAATGGAGGCGTTTTGAATGATACATCAGACAATCTGGCTCGTAAAAAAAGAATTGAAATATCATCGGACACCATTTTTTTTCACCATGGTGGTTACAGTTATTTTTGGAATGCTGGGAGCTTCTCTTCTTGAACCGGCAACCCGCCATCTATTTGGTGCGGAGTCCGTTTATTACCCAAAATTTGCGGCAGATATTTTATTTATTTTTGCTACGCCAAGTTTCGGCGCACTATTCATCTCAGGCCCATATTTAAGTTATCGGACAATCAAAGACGATCCGTTCACAAAAAGGATGGCGTTTTTTCGCTCGCTGCCGATTCCTGTACACGTATTGGCCAACAGCAGGACAATCATCATGCTGATTATCTTGGCGATCCTTTCCGTCATTTATTATTTAACAATTGTATTCAGCGTCCCTGCTTCATTTTTTGATTATTTTTCCATTGGAGAATTTCTTATCTTCAGCCTGCTTTGGTTTGGATACGGCCTTGCCCTTGCCGGAATGAATCCCTTCCTTGAGTACGGAACGAATGGGAAAATGTTGCATCTTGCGCCGTTTATATTTTTAGGAATTTGTATGGCGGCGATCTTTCCCTTCTATTTTTTATCAGAATACACCATCGTGGAAGCGAGTCTGCTGGCGGTAAAAACATACCGTTGGCCGGTTGCCCTCATTGCGTTGGGCGTCGGCATTGTCGGAAGTATCTTTTGGAAGAAGCTGCTCGTCAACCGCCTGCGAAACAGAGATTATCTGTAATGGGAGGGAAAAGGGAACATGAAGCTGCCGATCCGCGTATCTGAAGAAAGCAGAGAACCGATCTATCACCAAATTGAAGCCCAAATTAAATCCCTGATTGTCAGCGAACAACTTCCGCCGGGTACGCCGCTGCCTTCCATCCGTGCGCTGTCCAGCGACTTGGCATGCAGCATCATCACGACGCGCAGAGCCTATCAGAACTTGGAAAACAGCGGAATGATCAAAACGGTCCAAGGGAAAGGCACGTTCGTAAAAGAGATGGAGCAGGTGGTAAAATTAGAAGCGAAGCGCAAGGTCGTTTATGATGCATTTGTGAGGGCTGTGGGGCAAGGGAAACAAGTAGGCTGCTCCAAAGAAGAAATGCAAGCTATTTTTGACGAAGTAATCAGACAAGCTGATGAAATAACTGGAGGATCAGAAGGAGGATGAGCATGGACAATTTCATGTTGAATATACGCGGTTTGACCAAGCGGTTTGATAAATTTACCTTTGGCCCGGTTGATTTGCAGGTGGAAAAAGGCACGGTATTGGCGCTGGTCGGTGCAAACAGCTCTGGAAAAACTACATTTTTTCGCCTGCTGATGAGTATACTCCAGCCCGATGACGGTACTATTGAGCTGCTACACCAACGTCTTGCAGACAATGAAACGGAGCTGAAAAAGCAGGTGGGATTCGCCGGGGAATTACTCGCCCCGTTTGAGCACTTGTCAATTAAAGAGCTGGCTTCCCTCATCTCCTATTGGTATCCGACATGGGATCACGAGCGATATACCTACTTCATCGAAAGATACGCCATTGATGACAGTGCCAAACTCGGGAAAAGCTCTAAAGGAACGTGGAAAAAAATAGAATTTATTTTTGCTCTGTGTCACCGTCCGCAACTGCTGTTGCTGGATGAGCCGTCCGCCGGCGTGGATATCAGTTCCCAGAGAAAAATACGGGAGGATGTCACAGCATTCATGGAGGACGGGGAAAAAAACGTTGTTCTCGCAACACACAATATTGAGGAAATCAAGCATCTGTGTGATTATGTTGCTATTCTTCATAAAGGGAAACTGGTCCGTACTATTCTGAAAGATGATATTTTCGACAACTGGTCGAGAGTATGGTTGCCTTCAGTGACGAAAAAAATAGCTGACCACCCCAACACCGTAGCCATTGCTGAGCATCCGCCGCAAATTGTCACGGATAATCTGGAGGAAACGGAAAAGCTGCTGCAGGAGGAACGGATGAACGTGCTTAACAGACAACGTCTCCAACTGGATGAAGTCATCGAGTATATTGGTTCGCCTCCTCCTGGACGTTGAAGCAGTCACGGCTGGTACAACCGTCACAGGGGGGGCGCTGCTCTGACGGAAAAATCAAATAAATGGACGGAAAAGAGGGAAGAAAAGACGGAATTAATTGTAAAACCGCCGGAATCCCATCCCAAATCGACGGGAAAACCATCGTCTGACTATCCCGCCATGCCAGCTGACGGAAAAATGATGCAGTTGGACGAGGAAAAAATGTAGAAAGATCTTAATTTAGACGGAATTCCGTGCTGACTCGGCGGGATTCCTTGTACAAACCGAACTCATGAGGACAAGACGAGGGTCGAAGCGATGTCGAATGTCCTCAAGAAGCGTTCATGAGGACAAAACGAGTTGTGAATCGCATCAAACTGTCCTCAAGAAGGAATTAACCTCCTCCACCTAGCTCCCTACCGCTCCCCTGCTTTTAACTGTCAAACGGCTTCGTTTCCGCACCATCCCTCCCTTCGCCTTGCTCACTCTTCCACCTTTTGATTATTCTGGAATTCCGGTGCAATGCGGTCGATTCTGTTCGTCCAAATGCCGCCGCGGAAGTCTTTAGGCAACCGCTCAAGGTCTTCGACAGTATCATAACCTTCCGACCACCTGCCGCCACCGGCAACGATAACCACCTGTGTGCCAACTGTTTCCATGCGAGTTAAAAATTTATTCGGCCACCCCCACAACCACGGGGCATATTTTTCGGGAATAAGCAACAGTGTTTTTTCGCAGGCGGACGGAATATACCCTGACCAGCCGGCTGCTAAATAAGGAATAAGACAGCTTTTCATCGTCGCTTTGGACATGACCGCGACTTCCGGAAGCAGTTCTTTAAAAGCAGCAACAGGCTCATCTCCGCCGTAAACAGTGATATTTTCTCTTTCCATCTCTGAAAGATTGGCGAGAAAACGGGCGAGCTGAACGCCCTCTTCCGCCTCGTTGCTTTTGATGTGAATCAGAAAGGCCTCTCCGGGAAAATGATCGAACACTTCTGCCAAGGACGGCATCAGTCCGATGCCCTGTCCACGGAAAGGATATGTTTTTCCATTGTCCGCTGTATAACCGTAGCCGATATCCAACTGCTTGAGCTCAGCCATTGTGTATTCCTTTGGTTCCCCGCTTCCATCTGTCCGGCAGTCAAGTGTCCAGTCATGGAAGACGGCAAACTGGCCGTCTTTTGTCGGCCGGATATCCAGTTCCACCTGATCCGCGCCAGCTTCAAAAGCAGCCTCCATTGACGGGATGGTGTTTTCCAAATATGGATGCTCCGGCTCGAAGATGCGCTCTGCCGTGCAAGTATCTCCGTCAATGCCTTCCATGCTGAAGGTCTGTCCGAGCCCGCGGTGCGCAACGAGAAAAGGGCCGCCGTTCCCATCCCGATCCTTTGTAAGATAAGAACTGTTGTTTATATAAATGAAAAGGAGGAAGATACCAACTGCAATCGCCACTCTTTTAAACGACGGATGTTTAAAAAAAGCGTTTTTTTGAACACGCGCTTTACTTGTTTTCATTCGTCTCATTGTTTTCACCTTTCTTCACGGTTTGAAGAGATCTGCCCTTTACCTTTTTGAAGACAAACCTTATGATAAGTATGACCATGATCATTGACATGATAAGCTTATAAATTGACATGATAAGCTTATAAAAGGAAGTCTTGCTTTCTCAATAGCCGTCGGATGATAAACGGATAACAGAACAATAATGTTTGTTCAAAAAGCTGGAGATAACAGCGCCAGGAAGATCAAAGCGCGGGACTCACGAGCAGCGGAATGAACACGGAACGTATACAGGACGTACACGTGATGTACGTGAGCAGCTCAGTGACAACGCATCAAAAATCACCGGCACCGTTTTCCGGACTTTTTGAAAAACGCTGGAAAAACATTTTTTACAGGAGTGAACCATGAACATATCTCACGTTTTAATCGTTGAACAAGGAACGCCTTTTGAAGAAGGGGCTTTTATACCACTTAGCGGTGTCAAAACCGTTTTAGGCAGACAAGGAAATCAGTGGGACCCTGATATCGCCTTCAACAATGTGTTTGTTTCGCGGAAGCACCTGATCATTCACCGGAAGAACGGACAATTTTTTATTGAAGATTTAAACAGCAAGCACGGAACGTTTTTAAACAATCAGCGGCTGAAGGCGAACGAGCAGGTTCCGCTGCGCGTCACAGATAAAATTACGCTTGCCAACGAGCTTATCCAGCTTTCTTTTTCAGCCAATCTTGACGAAACGTTCGACATGCTTCCAGTAAATAAGAGCGTGGCTGGTCATGTGGCGACAGACTGCTATTTGGATCCGCTGAAACAGGAGGCCGTCATTCAGGAAGTGCCGTATCAGTTTTCAGGAAAAGAATACATGTGCTTTGAATATCTATTGCAAAACAGAGACGGATTCGTTTCCAAAGAAGCATTGAAAAAGAAAGTTTGGCCGGAGCGGTGCGGCAATGCCGAAGAGACGCCGGATGTAAGCAATGAAGAAATAAATGTTCTCCTTTACCGCATCCGAAGAAAGACGCAGCGGCAAATCTGTATTGAAAATATCCGGGGGAAAGGATATATTCTTTCGTTTCACGAAGAAGCAGGGAGAGGGCATTGAACCCGTATCAGAGCTGACACATCGAAAAATCGGATGGAGGCTTTCGTCTGCCAGGTGAACGGTCCACCTGCAAAAATCCTTATAGGCAAGGCTTCAACAAACGCTGCGCTTCCCGGTGAAACAAAAGTTCCGTGTACACGTATATATCATTATGACAGCAGTAAAATCAGCAAGAATAGCCTGAGAAAAAAGCCTTCCTTTGGTCCGGTGCCATGGGAATAGTGCAGATGCATCAAACAAGACAAAAGGATGTGGAAATATGGGAATCGATGTCGAACAAGTTGTCGAGGAATACAAAACAATTTTCAGCCAGATGAAAAAAAAGTTAAGGTGGCAGATGACCGATGAGCGGTTTCTGATGATGATTTCCTCCCTATATATTATCAACGGCAAGCCGTTCGATCTGCAGCGATTTGCTGCCATAAGCGATTATATTAAAAAGAATGTTGGCATGTTTTCCACCTTGAAGTCGACGCAACGGTTTTCCACCGCAGCGATGCTTGATCTCCGTTTTGAAAAGCCGGAGAAGAAATTCCATGAGCTTCTCGATGTCTATGAAAAGCTGGTGAAAGGCGGTTTCAGACGAGGGAGCTATACTTACATTGCCGGGCTGAGCCTGCTGACAAAGGATGCGGAAGCGGAGCGAAACCACGATGAATTGATCAACCGCGCGATGGATGTCTTTAAAGGAATGAAAAAGGGGCATTTGTTTCTTACCGGCGAGAGTGATTATCCGTTGGCGGTGCTTCTAGCCCAATTGAACCGCCCTGTAGAGGATATGCTGGACAGGATGGACAATTACTATGAAAAATTAAGTAAAACCGGTTTTCGCAAAGGAAACGACCTCCAGTTTTTAAGCCATATTCTTGCCTTGCAAACAGAGGCGGAGGCGAATGAGTTAATCGACCGCTGCAACCGGCTGGCAGAAGATTTTAAACAGGCGGGGCGGCGAGTAAAGCGAATGTACTATCCTTCCGTCGGCTTGCTTGCGACTCTGGAAAGCAGCTCCGAAGAAGTGGAAAACGTGATGAGCTTTGTTGACCGGCTGAATGGTGATCAACAGTTCCGCTGGCAGAAGGATATGAACTTTATCACTGCGGTCAATTTTATTGTCAAGGACAAAGTGGAGGATACCGATGTAGTAAGTGCGGGAATACAGACAACGATTGAAAGCCTTATCCAGGCACAGCAGGCAGCAATGATTGCGATGATGGCTGCTGCTGGCTCCGCCGCTGCCGCGTCAAGCAGCAGCAATTGACTGTTGTGTTGAAGTTTAAGAAGCGTTCCCGCCAGGCTGACAGCAACGGTTATCAGTCTGGTGGAGCGCGGCACCACATTCCTATCCTGGAAGGGGGCATCGATCCGGGATGAGCAACGATTGTTTAAGCCCTGCTTCAGGATGAAACCTGCGCCATTTGTTTTGACAATTCCTCCATAAACCGTTCTTCGTCCGCCGGTGAAATATTAATGCTGCCAAAAGCAGCGGTTAGATAAAAAATTTCCAGTCCGGAAGCAGCCCCATCAGCCGATAGCCAATCCATGGCTTCGATGTCGGAGCCACCTTCGTGATTTCCTGAGATTATATTTTATTTCTGAGCGGCCCCGCTTTGACGAATAAGAACTCCTCGCGCAATTCGTAACGGATATCAACCATCATCCATAACAAATGTTTGAGCTGAAGCCTTTCCTCAGTATACTGACTGAATCCAATCTTCTGTTTTTGTTTCCATTGCCAATACCTCCGTTATCATCATGCATCCACAATGACGAGTGAGCGGCGCAGAAGTTTCATCCAAGCTTTCGGAACCACTTTCTCCTTCCAACAATGTTTCCAAGCGACTGGCTGATCTTAAGTAATATTTATGGAAAAACAGATAGTTGTATGTCATGGTAAAAAAGCAGTGTAGCATCTATTTTCCCTTTTGCTCTAGGTCGAAAGCCACTACCAAATTTCACCTGCATATAGATATAATGGCATTATTGTATTTTGAATAAAAGATAGCGAAAGGGTGGAAGTTGTGATTATTTGGCGAGGTTGGGGGATTTTGAATTTAATTATCCTCATTCTAGTGGCTTTTCTGGTCCATACCGTGGTGCCAAGGGGCCTGGTGAACGATAAAGTACTCAACGCCTTTGTTTTTATCATTTCGGGAATCATTATTTGGTATGCGGGAAAAGCGCTTAATGCGAAAGCGAATAGAGTGATGGTCGATCAGGAAACAGGTGAGCAATATCGCATGGGGAATCAACATAGTTTTTTCTTTATTCCAATGCAATATTGGGGACCGATTGGTTTGATCGGCGGTATTTTTCTTATCGTTTCCACCTTTTTTGGATAAGTTTGTCCAAAGCAGCTGCGGGATCGCTGCCATTTTTGTCAGCTTATTTGATAAGATAACAATGGGGCGGAATTTTGAAGAAAATCCGCCTCAATTTGCTTCAACATCAGTAAAATCAGATGAATTCAGACAAATGCAAAAATCGTCGAGATATAAAAAATCCCTGCTGTTTCCCGGACTTTTTGAACACCCCCTATAAATATCAGCAAACTTAATACAAGGAAAGCAGTATATGAAGCCCACATACTATAGCTTTTGAATTAATTTATTGATTTGTCCTTTGAAATAGCTCTTAGCCATCATGGCGTATGCTTTGTTGTAGCGGTAGGTTTCCACCATCATGATGACAGCCATGTATAATCGGTACAAATTCATCCGCACACGGTCATCTTCACCGATTGTGACTGGCAGACCACTTATCTCACTATAGCCTGTACAGAAATCCTGCTCTTTTTCCACATCACTAAACAACATCATAGCCGAGGTGAAATCCGCATAGGGATCGCCGAAAAAGCAGCGTTCAAAATCTACAACACCGGTAATATGGAAGGCGCCATTCTTTTTTAAAAACACATTTCCTGCCCACATATCAAAATCAACAAGCTTGGGGACTGTTACTGCATCCAATAAACTCCGATGACTTTTCAAGATATTATCGATTTCTGCATAAGGCAGCTTGTCTCCTCGCATTCGCCCGTCATTCAAGATATCATTCATCATTGAAGTAAATGCCTTGCCCCAACTGTCGAAGTGAAATCGTTTATCATCTTTGATATACCCGAACCAGTTTCCCTCAACACTATGCACTGCGGCATTACAGCGTCCTAGATCACGCATTAGTGCAGGGCGATCCCCTTTTTTTATCTTTCGTCCGCAGCTTTTCCATGTTTGACCGTCCAATTTCTCCATGAAGAAATAATCGCAAGGAATATGCTTGTGGGTGAAGTCGTATGCATATACGATTGGCGTTGGAATAGGTTTATCCTTCAAAAGATTGTATACCTTTACCTCGGTGCGCAAAATATCCTGTTCATATGTCAAAATTTCGACAGTAGATTCTGGACCAACCTTGAGAACAACACCTTTTTCCAAAACACCACTACCCTCTATCAAATAAGCAGCATTGAACATACCGTCTGTCAACTCTTTTATCCGCAATCTTTCAGCATTCGGAAAGTGTAGTGTCGTCACTGCCTTTATTTGCTCAGGTGTCATTCTACTTTTTGTTTTACTCTTCATTTTCAAGCACTCCTTCATACACCAAGTTTTCTTAGCCGCCCCCCAAAAGAGAAGGCCAGCGCAAAAATGAGTATATCAGATAGGAAAAACGACCAAAAAACCCCACTAAGACCACCTAATCTACTCATGATCATAAGCACCGGGAATTGAATTGCACAAAATCCAAGTGTTGGGAGCAATATCGCCTTTCTTGCATCACCAATAGATTGGTAGCATGCCGAAATGAGTGGACTGTATCCCCTAATTGGCATGGCCATCAGCATGAACAACAAAACAGTACTGCCTGTGGATATGATCGCGCTATCGTCTGTGAAAATTTCCATTAGTGGTTGTCGTATCAAGATACCGAAAATAACAATAACAACTCCATATATAATAGAAGCTGAAAAAGCAATATTGATGGTCTTTTTAACCCGGTCGATATTTTCTCTCGTGAAATTATAGCCAATAATTGGTTGTATCCCCTGGGCAATGCCATTTTGAGGCAGCAATAAGAATGTTTGAATGCGTACTGCAAATGCAAATGCCGTAATGGCAGGTTCTCCACCTGTTGCTCCCAGCATTCGGTTTAGAACAATAACTAAAATACTGGAGGATATCTGATTAAGAAGAGACGGGAATCCAATCACAGCCACTTCACGTATAATGCTAGGGCTGATTTGGAAATCCTGTCCTTTGATACGATATGCTCTTCCTTTGCGGACAAAGAAAAACCAAATACTCATGCAAACGGAAGTGATCTGTGCAGCGACGGTTGCCAGAGCTGCACCAGTTACGCCCATATTAAGTGGAAAAACAAAAATGACATCAAGTATCAGATTTACAGCAACCGGAACCACCCAAAGACATAAAGCAAATGTTGTAGCACCTTCTGCGCGTACTAGTGAGGAGAAAGCTGTACTGGTGACAGCACCCGCAAGGATGACTGTAGAGTATTCTCTTGCATAAGGATATAATTCCCCTGTCGCCCCCAATAACCGCAGTAACGGATCTAAAAACGTTAGTCCGAGACTTGTAATGACAAGTGCCAAACCCCAGAAACAAACAAATATATTTGCTGCAACTTTTGCCGGATATGATTGATCTTCCTTGCCGAGGCCTCGAGAAATAAGAGATGCCCCTCCCGCACCTGCTGTTGTGCTGAATGCGAGGAGCAGCATTAATAATGGCGATGCTACAGATACAGCTCCCGCCGCATAGACATTTACTCCCCTGGCAATAATGAAGGTGTCTGTGAGGGTATAAAAGCTATATACCAAAAGAGCCAGACTCGCGTGTGTGCACATTGAAAACACAAGTTTTCCCAAAGGAGCTTTTTCAAGTTTTGCAACATGATCCATTAAAATCACCTGCTCCTTCTCATCTTAGCAACGAATCAATTTGCCGGCAATTTCCTTGGATGACATAAACATTTCCCTGGAAGACAAAAAGAGAGGAGATACCGAGTAAAAATGAAAAAGGTATAACACCTGAAAAAACAGAGTGAGTTATACCTTTTTTGCTTCCTGTCGGTATTGATTTTACTTGTAAACATGCATTTTCCTGTATGCACCAGGAGTCATACCAAAAACAGCGACAAAACGTTTATGGAGTCCCGAAGCATTTTTGTAACCAACTTTTTCAGCAATGTGATCAATGGTCAAATCGGTTTCTGCCAGCAGCTTTGCAGCTTCCTCTACCTTGATTCGTTGCACTATATCTGAAAAAGTGCCTCCTGTCCTTTCATGTAGCATGCGCCCTAAATGTCTGGTGCTGTAACCCGTTTCTGCTGCAAATGATGAAAGACTTGCAGTTTGAAGATTATTCCGTATGTAGATGGATACAGTTTGCAACAAACTTTTATCATAATTGAAGAAAGATTTTCGCGCCAAATTGACAAACAGTAGTGTCAGGAAGCTATGTATAGCCGGTTCCTTATACTCGCTCCCAAAAAACGTTTCCTCTAAGAGCTGAGATACGAGCCAATCGCTTAGAAAAGCCTTCTCTGGATCTGAGCTGAAAACGCAAATGTTGCCTTGCTCATTAAGTGTATTCAGCCATTTGCCATCGTCTGTTACCATTCTTTCGGTAATCGTATTCATGAGTTTTTGCGGCAAAATAAATTTTAGAATTAAATCATCTGAACTGCTCGGCATTAAAGCATGAATCATGCCCGGAGCCAACAGACATGCTTCTCCTTTGTAAAGGATAAGTTCTTTCGTTTCTTCGTTCACATATTGTATGCACGTTCCTTCACATACATAGATTAACTCGTAAAAATCATGGCTGTGATGATACGGAAATAAACATGAAGTGTGTTTCCGTATACTGAATTCATTTGCAACTCGAATTAATGCATTATTTATAGATAGGGAAAGAGTGTCGGGAATTTCCACATTTTTGACTACTTGTATCTGTTCAATAAGCTTGCTTGCTCCAGCGAATTCTCTTTTCACCATTTCTTCCATGCTTAAATTCATCACTTGCCTGTCTTCTTGTTCATGCTGTTCCAAAACAGCTGCAATTTTATCATTCATAATGACCTCTTTACTTAGCAAGCTTTTTTTACGGAATTTTTGCTTGATTAACAGAAATGCGACTTGGGTGGCAAAACGAGCTAATTTTCCGCTAATAATGGTTGTTGAAAAAGAACGTTTTTTATTTTTTGTCTGTTTTCGTAAACATTGCTGCTTAAGGATTTCTTTCACGCCTTGATTTGCTTACAGTCCAAAAGCAAAGAGCAGTAATCTTTTTGAAAAGAGTCTATCTTTTTGAATACGTTTTGAATACGTTAAATTGATTAGCGAGCCTTTTCTTTGAAAAACGGATTTACTAATTTGGAAGCTAAAAGGAAACTGTCAGGAATTACTTCCAGAGAACAAATAAAGCTGCAAACCGGTATTTATGCGGCTTTACAGCGTTTTGTGGCGCCCTCGAGACGACTCGAACGTCCGACCCTTCGCTTAGGAGGCGAATGCTCTATCCACTGAGCTACGAGGGCATTAATGAATTTGTAACCAGATGCATTGTTGAACACGCTTTTAAAGGCGGTGTTGTAACCTAACCTTAGGATAGCTGTTGATCTACCCTGCTGAGCTGATGGGACAGTAGTTATGATTATAAATTCATTTTGGCAGAAGGTCAAGGTTTCAGCGGAAAATCGTTTATCCATATAACGTTATAAAAGGATCACGGTGGAACAGCAGTGTTCCTGGAGAGGGATCTCAAAAAAATTGGAAAGCTTGTGAAAAAACACGTTGGCGGCTGTTGGAAAACTAGCTGGAGTATAATGAAAAAAAATCATCAGCACCGAACCAGTTTTTTCCGTCCGCTTCCATACCTCTTCGTTCATTGAAGCCCGATTCATGCTTAAAAACAAGTTGTCATGTTTCTATTTGCATCATTAATTCATGTAGATGCAATATTGGTCATTTTTTCTTCTCGGTGCTATTCAAAAGAAAAAGATATTTTAATAAAATATATAAAGCAGATTTTAAAAGGTTTTACTTGGGGAATTATTTATTAGCATCACAATAAATGTTATATAATCCTGAAGATTGCATCCTGTGAAAGCTTCGAAAACAAAGAAAAAACAAATCTTCTATCTAACATTCCACGCCTGATTACGTTAAAATCAATCAAACTTTGTAATGATAAGTTGCATTTTACAACGTTTTTTTCATTAATCAAGAAATAGGACTAAAGACATCGGTAAATATGACGATAATATGAATGGTGTATTGTTGCATCGCTAATCATTGCGCAATTAATTCAGGAGGGATTACTGTGAATAAGAAGAAACGGCCAGGTTTATCTTTCAGCTTTAAAAATAAGCTGATCCTTTCATTTTTAGTGATTCTGTTAGTACCGAGTATCACGATAGCTCTTACATCCTACAAGAGCGCGGAAGGCAATATTGACAACAGAATGGCTGCAACGGCGTTAAATAACGTCAATATTGCAGAGGAGGCAATCAATCAGTTTATTAATGCCCAAAAAGAAAACATTGATTTTTTGTCAAATGCGATTGTTGCAGGGAACATCGTTGATGACCACGACGATCAGACACGAGAACTTCTTGATACGATCCAAAATTCCAAAGCCGATGTGGAACAGACTTTTGTCGGAACAGAAAACGGTTCATTTATGAACTCTCCAACCTCGTTTCAAAACCCGCCGGATTATGACCCGCGGGAACGACCTTGGTACAATCAAGCCATGGAAAATAAAGGTGAAGTCATTATTACAGACCCTTACATATCCCAGTCTTCTGAACAGGTTGTCGTGACCATCGCCAAGGTGACGGCGGACGGTCAAGGCGTTGTCGCTATTAACCTTAAACTCGAAAGCTTGACAAATATAATTAATGACATCGAAATCGGCGAAGAAGGCTACGTTTTTTTGGTAGATAAAGCAAATAATATCATCAGTCACCCCGCACTGGAAGCCGGGGAACAGTTTGCCGAGCCATTTTTTGAGAAGATAAAAGATACGGAGTCCGGTTCATTTGACGATAAGTCTGGCAAAACAGTAACAAAGATCGCCTTTGAAACAAGTGACACGACGGGGTGGAAGGTGGTTGCGAGCATGGCGCAATCGGAAGTGACCCATGCGGTCCAACCGATTCTTCAAACAACGCTGTTCGTCATTATCGGAGCTTTTCTTGCCGGCGCGGTCATTATCTGGCTGATGATCAAAGCGATGATGAAGCCGATTAACCAGCTGGTGAAGGCTGCAGATAATATGAGCGAAGGGGATTTAAGTGTCGAAGTAGATTTACAGCGGAATGACGAATTAGGAACATTGGCAGCGGCCTTTAACCGGATGAGGGAAAATTTAAGCACGCTGATTTTACAAATTCGGGATAAATCAGCCACACTCGCGGCATCCTCTGAACAGTTAACGGCGAGTACGGAGCAAAATACATCAGCAAGCGAGCAGATTTCTTCATCTGTTCAACAAATGACCTCGGGTGTGGAAACTCAGGCAGAAAACATCGAACAAAGCTCAAAAATGGCCGAGGAAATGTCTGAATCCATTCAGCACATTTCCGATAATACAAATGAAGTTTCCGCGAATGCATCCAATGCCAGTTCGGTCATCCAGGAAGGAAATCATGCGATTGAGACGACGGTGGGACAAATGAATTACATCAAAAAAACGGTGGCGGACTTGTCATCCAGCATCCAAGGGCTGGGAAAATTCTCGGAAGAAATCAGTCAGATTGTGGATGTGATCACAAGTATCGCCGAGCAAACGAATTTACTTGCTTTAAATGCGGCAATCGAGGCAGCGCGGGCTGGAGAAAACGGTAAAGGCTTTGCCGTTGTCGCGGATGAAGTGCGAAAGCTGGCTGAACAATCATCACAGTCTGCCGAACAAATCAGAGAAATGATTGTTTCCATTCAGGAAGAAACAACAAGAGCCGTTGACTCGATGAAAATTGGAACAGCGGAAGTCGACAAAGGCATTGAGGTCGTGAACCACGCTGGTGAATCTTTCTCAAACATGACCGGTTTTGTAAACTCGATTACGGAGCAAATAAAAGAAATCACTGCAAAGATGACAGAGATTTCAACAGGAACAGAACAGTTTGTCCGTACTTTTGAGAATGTGGCCGTCGTCGCAGATTCCACAGCGCAGGCAGCGCAGGATGTCTCCGCCTCAACGCAGGAGCAGCTGGCTTCCATGGAAGAAATTCAAGGCTCCGCCAACACATTAACCTTGATGGCGGAAGAAATGCAGCAGCTCGTTGAACGCTTTAAATTATAGTATTTAACATAACGGAAGCAAGAAGGCTGAGGAGCGTAAGTCATGAGCAGTGGAGGGATAACGCTAACGTTGAGATTCACCGAGACTTTATGAACATCCTTTTGTAGAGCGGTACAGCACGGTATTCCGGGTGACTCCTGTCTGATACGGGAGTTACCTTTTTTTACGGATATCAAGGCGGCTACCGTATATCCTACGACGTGGATGATTTGAAGGGGAAAAAATCTTTGACGAATACAAGGGCGCGGTCGATAATGGAATGCACCATCTCCAACCAACATAGGGAAAAATGATGAGTCCGCCGATGAAGGCACGTGAGGAAATAGCTATTTCACTCATTAGGGGGCTGGATCACCTTATTTCAAAAAATAAACAAACAGCTTATTAAAAGCTGTTTGTCTGGATAACAAATTGGGATTGTTCATAGTTATACGTTATTTTCGAAAAGTCGAATGGTTTTCCGTTTGTTAAATGGAAGATCGTTTCCACGTGTAGTTTTGGCATTCCTTTTTTCAACCCTAAATACGCCGCTTCTTCCTCCGTCAGCAGCCCCACATGAAGGTACAAATCAGAGAAGCCAATCTTTAAGCCCAAGCCTTCTCTAATATAATGAAAAATGGATTCAGAAACAATTTCCTTGTTTAAATAGGTGATGATCGATTTATTGTAGTACGATTCTTCGAGACAGAGCGTTTGCCCGTTAATATAGCGGACACGTTTGACAAAATACACGTCGTCATTTTCATCAATAGTTAAATTAAGCGCTGCTTCCTGCGACGGTTTTCTGACGTTCAATTCAATGACTTCAGATGTAAGGTGAAAGTCCTCCAAGTCTTTTTTGAAGCCTTGATTGGAAAACAGGCTGATATATCCTTTCCGCTTATGCCTTCTTACAAAAATCCCGCTGCCTCTGACTTGAAAAACGACGCCTTTTTTTTCCAATAGCTCCAGCGATTTCGTAATCGTGCTTTTACTTACTTCAAATTGTGCCATCAATGTTTCGAGCACAGGCAGCTTGTCCCCTTGCTGGAGGGCATGATCTTCAATATACTTTTCGATTGCTGCCGCAATTTGCTGATACTTTAACATAGGCATTCTCCGTTATATATTCTTTACCTTCTTCTAAAAATTATAGCACAAATGACCTACTAGCTCACTTGTTATTATTATCAACAAATAAAATTTTTATATACTTATTGATAAATTATACCGTAACAATTATAATGTAAGCGTATAATGAAGACCAAGGGGGGATTGAAGTTGGCGGAAAAAATGAGGGATTATCCTAAATTAGCAGCCGACATATTAGAAGCTGTTGGCGGGGAGGAAAATATCATCGGTGTCAGCCGTTGTGCCACAAGGTTGAGGTTGGTTCTTAAACGTTCGAACACCAAGGCAAAAGAAAAGGTAACGTCATTGCCGGGTGTCATTACAGTGGTGGAGAACAGCGGACAGTTTCAAGTGGTTATCGGACAGCATGTGGGAGAAGTGTATGATGCGTTGACAAGTTTAGTGAATGTGGAATTAGCAGACGAACAAAGTGACAATAAAGGAACAGTAGTCAACCGGGTAATTGCCACGATGTCGGCCGTATTTGCACCGTTTGTTTACATATTGGCGGCCGCAGGTATCTTGCAGGGGGTACTGATCTTAATTAATTTATTTTTTGAAACGTTTGCAGAAACCGGCACTTATGAAGTATTCAGCTTTATCTCGTGGGCTCCTTTTACGTTTTTGCCAATTTTCATCGCTATCACTGCATCGAAGCATTTTAAAACAAACACTTATATCGCAGTTGCTTGTTGCGCCGCGCTGGTCAGTCCAACTTGGGCAGAAATTGCCGGAAGAATTACTGCAGGAGAAACGATTACGTTTTTGGGAATAGGCCTGTCAGAAACAGTGTATACTTCATCGGTATTGCCTCCGCTGTTCTTAGTATGGATTTTGTCTTACTTGGAAAAGTTTTTAAATAAACGCGTAAATGAGGTTGTCAAACCGCTGTTTGTGCCATTTTTATGTATGTTAATCATGGTTCCGTTAACGATTTTAATCATTGGCCCAGTGACAACAATAGGAGCAAACGGGATCGCCAATGGCTATAACTTCCTGGCAGATAATGTCCCTGCTGTGGCGGGAGCAATTATTGGCGGATTTTGGCAGGTTCTTGTCATTTTCGGTGTCCATTGGGGAATTACACCGATGGTATTAGCTAATTTTGATATGTATGGACGGGATTCTTTCCAGGCTTATCAGACGATTGCAGTTATTGCGCAAGTTGGTGCGGTTCTTGGCGTTATTTTAAAAGCGAAAAGTCAAGAAACGCGAAAGGTCGGCGTCTCTGCCGGGGTGACAGGTTTATTCGGTATTACTGAACCGGCGATTTATGGTGTCACATTGAGATTTAAGAAGCCGTTTCTTTTCGGGTGTATCTCAGGTGCTGCCGGGGCCATCGTCGCCAGCTTCTTTAATCCTTATTACTTTGCGTATGCAGGACTGCCGGGACCGCTTACCATTGTCAATGGAATAGACGCGGATTATCCGCTGTCCGTTTGGGGGATTATTATCGGGGTTGCCATCGCTGTCATTCTTCCTGTCATCTTGATTCAAATTTTCGGGTTTGGGGAGGATACAGCCAAAAAAACCGGGGATGAAAGCTTGGAGAAAGAACGAAAGCAAAGCGGCGGCAGCCAGCAAACAAATGAGGCGAAAAATAATGAGGAAACGGTATGCGCTCCTTTGCGTGGGAAAGTGGTGCCTCTGTCGGCAGTGCCTGACAAAGTTTTCAACTCGGGGGCCATGGGGAACGGAGCAGCGATCGAGCCGGCGGATAATAAGTTATATGCGCCATTTGATGGTACCATTGTTATGCTGGCGCCAACGAAGCATGCAGTTGGTATGCGATCGGAATCCGGAGTGGAGCTGCTTGTACACATTGGGCTTGATACTGTCCATTTAAACGGGAGTCCGTTTGTATTAAACGTTAAAGAAGGGGAGCAATTTAAAAAAGGAGATGTCTTGCTGACATTTGACAAAGAAGCCATTGAACAGCATGGCTTGAAAACAATTACCCCAGTCATTGTTACAAATACAAACGCTTATCAGCAAATTATTATAGAAACCGTGGAGGAGACGGAAGCGCTTCAACCGTTATTTACCGTTGTAAAGTGAGCTTGGCTTAGCAAGCGGAACCGTCGAGGATTCTCCTCCATCTGATAAAAAAAAACAGCTTTTTTGCTTGGCGGGGTCTCTTCCCCGATATCGGTTTTTAGAGTACTGGACAGGTAATTCAAGTAGCACAAGCATACCCGCGATACAGCGATCTAGAATCAGGGAAACAAGAGGAATACTAACAACGAGTGACAGACAGGGAGGAACCAGCATGAAAAAAATGACAATGCCAAAAGATTTTTTATGGGGAGGAGCTTTAGCTGCCCATCAATTCGAGGGTGGATGGGATAAAGGCGGTAAAGGACCAAGCGTTGTGGATGTCATGACTGCCGGCGCTCATGGCGTGCCGAGAAAAATAACCGATTCCGTAGAAGAAAATGAATTTTATCCGAATCATGAAGCGATTGATTTTTACCATCGCTATAAAGAAGACATCGCGCTGTTTAACGAGATGGGGTTAAAATGTTTACGAACTTCCATCGGCTGGAGCCGCATTTTTCCGAAAGGGGATGAAGCGGAACCGAATGAAGCGGGATTAAAGTTCTATGACGATGTTTTCGATGAATTGCTGAGGCATGGCATTGAACCTGTCATTACATTATCTCATTTCGAAATGCCGTTACATCTGGCGAGAGAATACGGCGGATTCAGAAGCCGGCAAGTCGTTGATTTTTTCGTGAAATTTGCTGTGGTGTGCTTCGAGCGTTATAAAAATAAAGTTACCTACTGGATGACATTTAATGAAATCAATAACAAAATGGATGTGAATAATCCGATATTTTTATGGACGAACTCGGGAGTGATTGTGAAAGCAGGGGAAAACGCGAAAGAAGTGATGTACCAAGCGGGCCACCACGAGCTATTGGCAAGTGCGTTGGCTGTAGCCAAAGGGAAAGAAATTAATCCGGATTTTCAAATTGGTGCCATGGTGTCGCATGTGCCGATTTATCCTTATTCATCTAACCCGGAAGATGTCATGCTAGCTGAAGAGGCGATGAGGCAACGCTATTTTTTTCCGGATGTTCAAGTGCGCGGCTACTATCCTAGTTATGTCTTAAAAGAATTTGAACGTGAAGGCTACAATATCACGTTTGCCGACGGAGATGAGGACATACTGAGGAAGGGAACGGTAGACTATTTAGGCTTTAGTTATTACATGTCTACGACCGTTAAAAGCGGTGTGGAAAATGATAATACCGGAGATATCGTCAATGGAGGGTTACCAAACAGCGTATCCAACCCGTACATTAAAGCGAGTGATTGGGGCTGGGCAATTGACCCTACTGGCTTGCGGTATGCTTTGAATCGCTTGTACGACCGCTACCAAATTCCGTTGTTTATCGTAGAAAATGGCTTCGGTGCCGTGGATACGATTGAAGAAGACGGCTCCATCCATGATCTGCAAAGAATCGATTATTTAAGGTCGCACATCAAAGCACTTCAAAAAGCTGTTAAGTACGATGGTGTCGATTTAATCGGCTACACACCGTGGGGAATTATTGATATCGTCTCATTCACAACAGGCGAAATGAAAAAACGCTACGGCATGATTTATGTCGATCGCGACAATGAAGGAAACGGCTCATTGCAGCGGTACAAGAAAGACTCTTTCTACTGGTATAAAAAAGTTATTGAAGCGAACGGTGAAGAATGATAAGTGGTTGTTCGCGATGTTTGACCGACGACGCTAACAAGCTTCGACCGCGCGCTGCTTGAATGTGCGCGCTCGAAGCGTTTTTTCTTTTTGAACAAGCGGGGACGCAAGAAAAGGAGCTGTGCTTGATAGAGAAGCTGCGGGCTGTCTCAGGGTGGTGTAATCGGGACAGGAAGAAAATATTGGAATAAGCACTGGAACCTGAGCCTTAGTGTCCCGAAAGCGAGTAAATCGGGATGGAAGAGAAGCGTTCGAAGGGGGTGTGAATTGTCCCGCAAGCAAATGAATCGGGACGGAAATGGAGAGCTGGAGTTGAGAAGTATCCCGAAAGAGGTGTAGTCGGGACACTACGGCAAATATGGAAACGTCCAATTGGTGCGATAGAAGTTAATCGTACCCGAAAGTAGTTGCGAAGCCGCTGTACGTAAACGAATAGGAGCTAATCTTGATCGAAAGTAGTTGAGAAGCCGCTGTACGTAAAAGAAAAGGAGCTAATCTTGATCGAAAGTAGTTGAGAAGCCGCTGTACGTAAAAGAAAAGGAGCTAATCGTGATCGAAAGTAGTTGAGAAGCCACTGTACGTAAACGAATAGGAGTTAATCGTGATCGAAACGAGTTCTGGAAGCCCCATACGTAAACGAATAGGAGCTAATCGTGATCGAAAGTAGTTGAGAAGCCACTGTACGTAAAAGAAAAGGAGCTAATCGTGATCGAAAGTAGTTGAGAAGCCACTGTACGTAAAAGAAAAGGAGCTAATCGTGATCGAAAGCGGTTGCGAAGCCATCGTACGTAAACGAATGGCGATTAATCGTGACCCCGAATTAGCCGTCGAAGCCCCGTACGCTAAAAAAAACAGGAGCGGCAAAGTTGCAAAGTGTCCCGCAAGAGGCGCAACTGGGACAGGGAGAGAAGGAAGGGTGATCTCCACTTTGCCTAATAAGCCGCTTCCACCCATTTGCATACGTTAAAAACGAGGCAAACAGCCATTTTTTATAAGCTGTTTGCCACGTTAACAATTTGGGGTTGTTCCGGTTTATACATATTTTTCAAAAAATCTATTGTTTTTCCATTTGTAAAGTAGATGATGCAGTATTAGGGAAGAATTTAAAAATATTTTCTATGATCAACATAAACGTTTGGAAAGTACATAACGCAACGCAGTGTTACGTTGTTTCGACGCGCGGAAAGCGAAAACCAACCGGCAACGGCTCCGGCTTACGGCATGAGCTCTCCATTTGATAATAGCTTCCTGAGGAAGAGGCCGCGTGAAATCCGTGCATCGCTTCTAATACATGGTATCCAAGCTCGCCGCTCGCTCGATGCCGGTCGCCAGCAAGAATCGAAGCAGCCATATCGGCGATTCCGATTCCGCGACTGTTTTCTTTATCATGATGAGATAAAGGTATCTCTACAAATTCCGCTTCATCCCGTTTTCTTAGCTTAACGGGTCCGTCAAACGTGTTAGGATCGGGGACGAGCAAGGTGCCCTCACTTCCGTAGATTTCCAGCGGCGGCAGCGTGGAGCCGCCGAAGGCATCGAAGCTTGTTGTTATTGTAGCAACAGCTCCGTTTGCAAAATCAATGACACCGGAAAGATGCGTAGGCGTCGCAACTCGTATTTTTGTCCCGGCTTTTGGCGCACTTAAAATCGTTCGTTCCGGATAACTAATACGAGCCGATCCTGACAGTCGGTTCATTGGTCCGAGTAACGCAACAAGGGCTGTTAAATAATACGGTCCCATGTCAAACATCGGGCCGCCGCCAACATCATAATAAAAAGCAGGATCGGGATGCCAATGTTCATGCCCGCGCCCGATCATAAAGGCGGAGGCCCCGATCGGCGTGCCGATTTCTCCATTTTGGATGACTTGAATCGCTGTTTGAATGCCCGCGCCTAAGAAGGTATCCGGTGCACAGCCGACAAGCAACCCTTTTTCGTTCGCTATCTTCATTATTTGCTGTCCTTCTTCCAGCGTGACAGCTAAAGGTTTTTCCGTATAAACATGCTTTCCCGCCTCCAGCGCCTGGATACAAATTTCCGCATGTGCCTGGGGAATCGTTAAGTTGATCACCAACTCAATTTCTGGATCTTGCAGCAGTTCTTCCACTGTACCAGCTTTTGCAATATGATACTTTTCTGCCTGCGCCTGTGCCCTTTCAAGGTTTAAATCTGCGCAAGCGACAATGGCAAGATGCTCGAAGTGATGACAATTTTCCAAGTAAATTGTACTGATATTTCCACAACCAATCAGACCTGCTTTAACGATACTCATCTTTTTTTCCTCCGTAAATGGCCAGAATTATTGACTATCTGCCATGCCAGTGTAAGTTTCTTTTTTCCCCGCATCCGCATATAAACGGGAATACCGTTCCTTTCCATCGGCAGCCCATAGCAGCCCGCGTCGCATGATTGCTGTTACTTCGGGCATGGCGACAATATCCGCGTGATGACCTAAAGAACAATAGAATACCCGTCCAAATCCCCAGCGTTTCGTCCAGACAACCGGCATGTCCACGGCTTTGTTATAGGAATGAGGTCCTTCAACGACAGGAAAACGGGTCGTCGCCAGTACTTCCACTGCCGGGTCCACATGTAAATAGTATTGTTCGCTACAAATGGGAAAATCATTGATTCCTTCAAGCAGTGGGCTGGAAGAATGTTTGATCTGAACTGTGTATTCCACACCGTCATTTCCTGGATGGGCCACCCAGTTCCCGCCGGTCATAAATTGCCAGTCGACATTATTGCGGAAAGAGTCACACATGCCGCCGTGACAGCCGGCAAGCCCGACACCACTTTGTACTGCTTTGGAAATATGCTGCACGTAGTCATTATTTATTTCTCCCATTGTCCAGTGGGGAACGATTAAATCCAGGGTCATGAGTTTTTCCACATCGGCGTAAGTATCCAGTGTGCTGGAAACTTCTACCTCCACGTTTTCAGCCTCAAGAATGCCTTTAAAAATCTGCGCTACTTGTTCGGGTTCATGACCGTCCCAGCCGCCCCAAACGATAAGTGCTTTTTTTGCCATCGTAAATACCTCCCAAGATTGATAGTTTAAGTGTTTGTTCTAAAAGATTGCTTTGAACAACACGAAGCAACGAGCCGTCCTTCATTTAGAAGCTGCGAGCTGTCTCATCGTGTCATCGCGCGGGACCATTGCTTTTTTGAACATGCTCTTTAAGAGGATGTTCAAAAAGTGCGGGAAACAGCGCCTGCGAATCTCATCGTTGCATTGTCTCTGTGCTGCTCACGTACGTCCCGTGTACGCTGCGCTGCTCGAGCCTGCCGCGCCTCGATCTTCTTGCCGCTGTTATGTCCTCTTTTTTGAACACACACTTTAAAAAGAATGTTCCTGAAAATCTGGCAAACATTGCCCGAAAACCTTTTGTCGCGTTGCCCCTCCGCTGTACTTGTACTTGTTGAGTATGCTTCGTCTGCCCGCGACTCTCGCAGTTCGATCTTCTTGCCGCAGTTGTCTCCTTTTTGAACGCCCTTAAAGATCTGAAACCTGGACCCAGCGGCGTTCGGCTATTGATAAATCGACCGCTTCCAATACTTGCTGGCATTTGACTCCGTCTTTAAAGTTAGGCGCGGGCTGACGATCTTCGCGTATGGCTTCCATCAGTTCAACTACTTCATGAATAAAGGTGTGCTCGTAACCGATCGTGTGCCCAGCCGGCCACCAGACATCGGAATAGGCATGGGCTGCATCCGTTGCCAGCACCCTGCGGAAGCCTTGCACGTCATCCGCATCGTCCACAAAATAGACTTGCAGTTCATTTAACCGCTCAAAGTCGAACAGAACGCTGCCTTTACTGCCGTTAATCTCAAAGGAGTTCGTGCAGCGGTGTCCGGCAGCAAACCGGGTCGCTTCGAAGCTGCCTAAAGCACCGTTGTCAAAGCGCGTCATAAATAAAGTGGCGTCGTCAACCGTAACGGGACCTTTGTGCGCCGCCTGATCTTTGCTTGCTTTTGCCGATAAGCCGGACATTGCGGCAGGGAGAGGTCGTTCTTTAATAAAGGTTTCATTCATTCCGACCACTTCCGTCATATCGCCGATCAGGTAGTGGGCCATATCGATAAGATGGGCGCCTAAATCTCCATGGGAGCCGGAGCCGGCAACGTCTTTTTGCAGTCGCCAAACGAGCGGGAAAGCGGGATCGACAATCCAGTCTTGTAAAAACCACGCGCGGAAATGAACAATCTCGCCTAATCTACCTTCATCAATCAGCTTCTTGGCTAACATGACGGCAGGGGTAAAGCGGTAGTTGAAGCCGACCATGTGCTTCACTCCGGCTGCTTCTGCTGCTTCCAGCATGTCTCGGGAATCTTGTAATGTAAGCGCTAACGGTTTTTCGCAAAAAATATGTTTCCCTGCTTTTGCCGCCGCAAGGGCAATCTCTTTGTGGACATTACTCGGCGCGTTAATATCGATGACATCAATGTCGTCCCGCAGAATAAGATTTTTCCAGTCTGTTGTGTACTCTTTCCAGCCAAATTGAGCCGCAGCTTGTGCCACCCCTTCTGAATTTCGCCCGCAAATAACTTTCATTTCAGGGCGAAGCTGCTTCGGGAAAAACATCGGCAAGTCACGATAGGCATGACTGTGGGCTTTCCCCATAAATTTGTAGCCGATCATTCCGATTTTTACCGATTCCATGCCATTGTCTCCTTTCCAAAGTTTACTTAACTGACAACATCATATTATTTATCGTTAATAATTTCTATGGATGATACAATAAAAACATGTACTATTTTCCCATTAATTGTTTTCAAGAGGAGTTGTGTCTCCATGAACATTAAATTTTGCGGGTACTCCTACCACACGCAACAATTTTATATGCAATACAAATCGGGCGTACCAGGTTATCTTTTGCGTTTGCAGACGGAAGGGAAAGGCAAGGTCACGTTGAATCAAAAACAGCACCTCTTAGAAAAGGGAGATCTTTTGTTAACGAATCCGGAAGATACGCTCGAATTAATGGTGGCTGACGATGAAAACAGCGGGGATTATCATATACTCTGCGAAGGCGAATGGCTGGACACCTGGTGGAGCCGGTCAGCAAAGCCCTCCGTCAGTCAAATTGACCTGGATGAAAACATCATCGCGGTTTGGCGATATCTGATTTTGGAGGATCGGCGTCCGACGGCTGAAAAAAACGACGAAATCCTTCATTATTTGGTGCAAACCTTATGTTTGTCTTTGGAGCGGTCAGCGCTGGAAACGAAGTCGATTTCAAGCCGGCCTTATGCTGTCACGAGAATGATGAGGTATATTGAGGAAAATGCCACATCCGGTTTAACGGTGGAGGGGGCGGCACAGCATGCAGGATTAAGCGTTTCCCGTTCTGCTCAACTGTTCAAAAGCAGCGTAGGGAAAACAATCATCGAGTATGCCCGGGAAATTAAACTGGCCCTCGCACTGGACCTGTTAAGTCACACGACATACACACTGGAGCATATTGCCGAAGAATGCGGCTTCGGTACTTATTCCTACTTCCATCGTGTCTTCAAAAAAACATACGGAATATCACCGGGAAACTATCGTTTGAGCACAAGGCAATGATTTTGCTGGTTTGGGGATGGTGTGGAAAAATGCATACCATGTTGCCTTGATTTGATGGGGGGACATATAAGGAAGACAAAAAGGAAGAAAAACATGTCGTCGACCTCCAGTAGTGTAGTAAACCCGGGGGATCGACGACATTGAATATTCTGATAATTGTTTGTGTGAATAGCATGGTACAAGGGATTTTGACATAATACGAGAAAAGTTAAAAATTAGAAACTGTCGCGCCGTTTTTACGAAGTTTAGATCGTATCTATAAGGAATTGAAACTGCTTACGGCTGCCGGAGGATGTTACGATTGTTGCGTTTAGATCGTACCTATGAGGAGTTATGGGAGCAGTAGATGTTTTTTGTATAAACCCTACCTAATTACTAAAAAAATAGCGAAACGAAATAAATATGGTTATTTCCCAAAATTTCTACAATAAAAGCTTGCCTCTTCGTGTCTATTTTATATATGGATCAAGTCGTTTCCGATTGCAAACATGCTCCCCAGTCTGGTTTTCGTCATGCCCATTGATTCCCTTGGGTACATTTTTCAGCTGATTTATCGGATGGGATGGGGCCAGTCTGTGTTTGTTAAACAAAAAGCAGTCGAACCAGCGGAAAAGTAGTTTTTGATTTCGAAGTGTTAAAAACAATTTGTAAAAAAGTACTAAATTCTTCTTGACGAATACAAATAAATGGTTGATAATGGAATTAATAGAATATATATGTAACCCTCCTTTACATAGAGATGAACGATAACCAACACACTAATAAAGTCATAACTGGTGCTAATGATATACTTTCAACTGCAACCTGTATACATAGGTGATGATTGATTGCGGTACTAATTTTCAACTACTAAGATATAAATTTTCTCGTAAGCATCAGGTAATACAACCACATTAAGAGTATAAAAGCGTGTTCAAAAAAGAGGACATCGTACTGGCAGGAAGGTCGAATCGTGGCAGTCACGAGCAGCGGGGCGTACTACTACACGTACATGAGCAGTAGAGGAACAAACACAACGAAGAGATTCGCCGCCAATGATTCTCAGACTTTTTGAACAGCCTCTATAAGGGAAACTTGCTTCCCACCTTCAATTTTTTATTGGTGCCTGTGAAAGGATAAACACTATATTACAAAATGATCAGTAGTCGACTCATTATGTATTTTCTTTAATTCTTCATGTATCTGACAATTCTCTTTATATCTTCACTAATCTTCAGATTCAGACTTTGCTATTTTTATAAAATCGCTTGCCTTTCAAATCGATAGTGTGTTTTCCAAAAAGGCAATGTCCCGTACTTGAATCGTGATTGTTAAAAAAGCTTTTTTGAACAATCAGTTAAATAGTGCGGGTTACATATTGTAAGCGTTTAAGGATGGGGGGAATTAAAATTCAAAGATACTTAATTCAAGTAATTTACCAGCTAATGATCGTACCGGAAGTATTTTTCCAAAAGTGAAATTCTAACATCTGTAATTAAAATGAATTACGCGTGATAAGACGATGATGTACCAATGGCATAAAGCGAAAACTTACAGTTCTTGAAAAGAATTTTATTTTTGTGTAGTTTACAAAACACTTTAAAAATAGTTTTGAGAAAGGATTGTATTAAAATTGAAAAAAATTACTGTGCTTATCTTTTTGACCGTGTTTCTGATTTTGTTAGATAGTATTGGTGCTTTTGCCGAAGAAAACACTACAGAAGTTGGTGAACATGAACTTAATGATTTTTTGAAAAATTTGGGTGTACCATTAGATGTTATTAATGAATTAACTTACGCAGGAAAGTTTGAAATTTATAATACAATTGATTCGGATGCAGTATTTGATGGATATTCAGAGCAAGATGTTTATCTACCAGAAGAAGGTATTGGAGAAATATCTCCAATGTCCATCCCTAAATCACAACTACAACTAAAAGTAACAGGATTTAAAAATAATGATGGATCTTACTCGATCTATCCAAGTTTTATTTGGAAGCAGAAAGCTAGATTAAGAAATGATTCATTTGGTTTTGCGTTAGATAGCTCCAACTGGTCAACTGTAGCAGGAATTGTTGGGCTAAACGTTCATATGGTAAACGCAACTGCTGGACATACTGATTATTACTATTATGATCGTCCATCAACATCCAGTTATGCTGGTCACGTATTTAAAATTCCCACTAATCATGGTACTACTAATCATCTTCACTATGAAGGGCATGCTCATTTTAAAGCAAAACCAAAGGGAAGTAAAGTGGATAAAAGAATTATTTTAAGATATGGAGATGATACAACTACAAGAGGAACAACCTCATACGGAATTAGTATTGGTGTTTTTAGTGTCTCTTACCCTAATCCCAAAGGTAACTTTAGACAAACCGCTGAAACGCTATCGTGGTAGGAGGCTTAAAAATGTTAAGACCAATCATTATTTTATGTGTAGTAATATCCATCATAACTTTCATTGCATTTTCGGATTTGTTTTATATGTTAACACCTTTAGGAGTGTTGTTTCCGACAGTAGCTGTTGGATTAATCAGTAGTACCATTATTATTTTGCTCTATTTGATTTTATTCGAATTAAAGAAAATTAGAGAAGAATTAAGCAGGAGGGGATGATTCTCCCTAACATAACAGCAGCAAGAAGGTCGAGGCGCGGCAGGCTTGAGCAGCGGAGGGGCGACTCGAGCGTTGAGATTCGCAGGCGCTGTTTCCCGGACTTTTTGAACATTCTTAATAAGTGTATGGAAACCTTGTTCCTGATAGGGGGACGAGGTTTTTCTGTGAGCCTGCGCACATAACAGATTTACAATACAAGCCTACTTTTTCTTTCTAAATGACGCCGGGGTGCAGCCAGCTGTTTGAAAATGACTTTGACTTGAAAAACACAGGAAGTTACTAATTTCGCTAATGGGTTTATTCGTACACTTTAATAAGGTTTTCGCTTCTTCCAGTTTACACATCGTAATAAAGTGACTAAGGTTCATTCCCGATCCATTTTTAAACCTGTGCGAGAGATAGGTTCTGCTGTATCCAAAATGCGCGGCAATGTCGTTAACCGTAATGGATTTGTTGGTGTTTTTTTTCATATACCTCTTGAAGGTAAGGGGACATTCGAGTAAAATAGTCATAGTAGTGGGGGGGGTATTTGTTCTCTGGCCGGCAAGCATAGAGGAGCAAATAACCTCTTTCTTTTCATATCGCCCGACAAGATCATTTGCGAATCTCCACTTAATAGCGACATTAGAGCTGGCTCCGAACATAATGCGATAATATATTTTAAGATTGGAGTCCCTTTTGCACACACATATATAATAAATATTTTGAAATCAGGAATTAATGCTATCTACCAAAGGTGTATGCTTAAAAAAAACTGACGGAAATTCACAAAGAAGAAAGACCTTTTTCCAACTTCCTCAAAGCCGGAAAAGGTCTTTCAATCGTTAAGTCAACTGCTGTTCGGCAAACTCGCGATAGAGCTCATGAGATTGAACAAGCTCCTGGTGGGTGCCGACTCCGGTGATTTGCCCTTTATCGATAAAAATGATTTTATCGGCGTTGACAATCGTCGATAATCGGTGGGCGATGACAAACGTGGTGCGTCCTTCCATCAGGCGCGTCAACGCCTGCTGCACGATCCCTTCCGATTGACTGTCGAGGCTGGCGGTGGCTTCATCCATCATTAAGATTTTCGGATCGCGCAAGAATGCCCGAGCGATGGCAATCCGTTGGCGCTGCCCGCCGGAAAGCTTGACGCCGCGCTCGCCGACCTCGGTATCGAGCCCGTTCGGAAACTCCTGAATAAATTGATCGGCGTACGCCATTTTTGCCACTTCCCAAAGACGTTCATCATCAATGTCATCGCGATCTTCCAATCCATAGCACAAATTTTCCCGGATGGTCCCCACCATCATTGGACTGTCCTGTGACACATAGCCGATTTGCTTTCGCCAGGAATGCATCGACAGCGTTTTTATCGAAGTGTCACCGATGATAATATCGCCTGAGGTCGGCTCGTAAAAGCGTTCAAGCAGGCCGAACATCGTTGTTTTCCCGCCGCCGCTCGGACCGGCAAAGGCCACCATTGTTCCCGGCTGAACATCAAAGGTGACGTTTTGGATGATGGGCTCATCCGCATGATAGGAAAAAGAGACATTTTTTACATGAATCGCCTTGTTCGAAATATCGATGTCCATTCCTTCCTGGCCAGCCTCTTCCTCTACTTCCAAGATCTCAATAATCCGTTCCGTTGCTCCCTTTGCCTTTTGCAACTGGGTGAAAAACATTGTGAACGACGTAATTGGAAAAATAATTTGGAATAAATAGAGCAGGAATGCCACAAGGGAACCGGTTGTCATCGAGCCGTCTGCAACGCGAATCCCGCCGTAGCCGATGATGATCACGATGACGACCATCACCACAAGATACATGAGCGGTGCAATCAGGGCAAAAATTCGTCCTTCTCGCAACCCATAGAACAACAGCTTGCTGATGCCTTCCGCTCCTTTTTTTTCTTCCGTTGCTTCCGCGTTCGAGGCTTTCATCAGGCGGACTTCGCTTACCGTTTGCTGGACGTTTCCAATAAAGCTTGCCGTTTCATCCTGCAGACCGCGGGAAATTTTCGACATTCTCGCACCAAGAGGCACCATCACAATCACTGTGATCGGAACGGCAATAAACATTAACAATGTCATTTTCCAGTCCATAATAAACAAGATAATGACTGCGCCGATGATGGAAATGATGCCGCCGATGAATTGCGGGAAATGCTGGGAAATTAAATCCTTAACAATTCCTGTATCATTGACAACACGGCTTGCGGTTTCTCCGCTCTTGTTTTTATCAAAGTAGTTCACCGGCAGCCGCAATAGCTTCAACCACATTCGTTCCCGCAGCCGGGCAACGATTTTTTGCCCGACATACGTCAGGGCATACATGGAAAAGCCATCGAGGACAGCCTGTAAAATAAACACGACGATGATAACGGCAATGAGCAGCGTATTGAGCGATTCCATCGAAAAGCCGTCCACCATTTCCCGGGTGAGCAGCGGGATTGATAATCCTACGAGCGTTGTAATCAGACTTCCAATAAGTCCAATCGCCAGGGCGACCTTCGGTATTTTTGTTGATAAAATCAGTGAAAAAAACGGCTTCAGTGTTGTTTGCTGTTGTTTTTCCATAACAAGACTCCTTTCAAAAATGCTGGCTAAATTTCTAACATTATTTACGATAAAGCCTTCCGTAAGGTAACTGTCAATACTTCGTTTTGCAGAAAAAATGTGTTGCAATTATATTTCCCCGGAACGCCTTCACGGAAGCGTTCCAAGGAAATTAGACAATGGAGGAAGAGGATGTTTCCAAAGTCCGGGAAACAAAGCCAGCAAATGTCTTCATTGCATGTCTCTGCGCTCCTTCTCCTTACATGCGCAGGATGAACGTTCCGCGGCTCGGTTCTGCCGCGCCTTGAGCTTTCTTGTCCGTAGGATGTCCTTTATGACCACATACTTTCATTTAGAAACGAACCTGTGTGGGACTCTTTCACACCGGCGATTTGCTCCGGTGTTCCTTGGGCGACTACTTGTCCGCCGTTCTCGCCGCCTTCAGGACCAATATCGATAACCCAGTCGGAGGCACGTACGACCTCTAATGAATGCTCGACGGTGATCACGGTATTTCCCGCGTCCACGAGGCGGTTTAGAAGGTGCAAAAGATTGTTGATATCGCTTGGATGCAGTCCGGTTGTGGGTTCATCCAGGAGATACAACGTATGATCCGCTGTTTGCTTGTACAACTCCTTTGCCAATTTCAATCGCTGCCCTTCGCCGCCGGATAGCGTTGTGACAGACTGCCCCCAGTTCAAGTAGCCGAGTCCGACTTCACTTAATAGTCCGATGATGGAACTGATTTTTTTCACTTCCTGAAATAACGGCCGGCTTTCATCAATCGTCATGTCGAGAATCGAAGAGATCGTTTTTCCTTTATAGGTGATGTCGAGAATGAAGTCTTTAAAGCGCCTGCCTCGACAAACTGGGCAAATCACCTCCACGTCAGGCAAAAAATGCATGTTTGTCGTCACAAAACCGAGCCCTTGGCAATGCTCGCATCGTCCACCTGGAGTGTTGAAGGAAAAATCCTTTGCCTTCAGCTTCTTTTCCTTGGCCTCGGGAAGCGCGGCAAACAGGCTGCGGATGTGTGTGAAAGCGTCTGAATACGTTGCAATGTTAGAGCGCTGCATTCTTGTCAGCGGTGTTTGATCAACCACGATTAACGTTTCGACCGTCTCCCGCCCGCTGATTTTTTCACAGCCATCCACCTTCCCCTTGAAGCCTGCCGCAAGAACGTCGAACACGAGGGTTGACTTCCCGGAGCCGGAAACACCGGAGACGGAGATAAACGATCCGAGCGGGAAGGAGACGGTAACGTTTTTCAAATTATGTTTTGTTACGTGATGGACGGTTAAATGGTTCCCGTTTCCGCTTCTTCTTTTAGGAACGGCGGTTGGCGCTTTTTTCAAAAATGCTCCCGTTATTGACTGCTCCTGTGCCATTAATTGCTGAACCGTTCCTTCCCCGACAACGGTACCGCCGTATTTACCGGCACCCGGGCCAATATCAATAATATGGTCTGCTCCCCTCATCATTTCCTCATCATGCTCAATGACGAGGACGGTATTTCCTAAATCCCGAAGCTCTTTCATCACTTGTAACAATCCATGCGTATCTTTCGGATGAAGTCCCGCTGTAGGTTCATCGAGAATGTACAGAACGCCTGTTAATCCAGAGCCTAAAATCGTCGCTAAACGTAAACGCTGGGCCTCGCCGCCGGAAAGGGTGATCGTTTGCCGATCGAGTGACAGATAACCTAACCCAACCCGGATAATTCGTGTCAGTTTTGTTTTCAGGTCGTGCAACAGTGGCTCCACCACATGGAGGTTGTCGGCTGATACGTTTTGCTGGAGCTTATCGAGCCATGGGAGGATGTCATGAAGGGACCATGTGGTGACGCTTGTAATCGGCGTACCGGCTACCAGCACTTGGCGACTTTGCTTGTTCAACCGCTCTCCGTGACAGTCGGGGCATTGCTTGGAGAAAAAAAAGTCGGCTTCTCCTGATTGACCGGCTTTTTCCTTATATCTTCGCCAAATTCCTGTGACAACTCCTTCAAACTTCCCTTGGCTCACTGTTTTTGGCGGTTTCTTGTCTGGAAAACGGGCGGCAAATTGGGCGCTTTCCACCCCGTAGTAAAGAAGCTCTCTTTGGACGCTGTTCAACTCTTTCAGCGGAACAGCGGGATCAAGGCTGATTCCGTAGTAATCGGCTGCCGCCTGTAATATCGCCAGTTGATAATCTCGGTACTGGCCTTTCCAAATCGTCACACCGTCCTCCTTCAAGCTTAGATCCTCCTGGAAAACGAAGGAAAGGTCAAGCTCTGAGACAGTTCCGAGACCGTCGCATGTTGGACAGGCACCTTCCGGTTTGTTAAAGGAAAAATGACTGCGGGTTAATTTTTCAAAACGCTGGCGGCAATGGGAGCAGTCAATAAACTGTTTGAACCCGCTGTCTTCCCCGTATTGTTCTTTGTCTAGGCGAGGAGGAAGATGTTTTTGGCAATGGGGACACTGCTGTTCTCCCAGCTTTTCATAAATTACCCGCAAGTACGTGTACATATCGGTAATTGTGCCGACTGTGGAACGAGGATTTCGATTCGTAATGTGCTGACCGATGCTGATCGATGGTGACAGGCCGGTAATGGAATCGACTTTTGGTTTGCTCACTGCATCGGTCGTCATCCCCATCGACTCCATGTATTGCCGCTGACATTCCCGCTGCAGCGTGTCGAGGGCGAGCGTCGACTTCCCGGAACCGGATGGCCCTGTAAGTAAAACAAGTTTGTTTTTCGGAATCGAAAGGGAAATATTTTTTAAATTATGCTCACGTGCTCCATTGATTTCGATGGCATGCTTCAAGCGAAACCCTCCTTTATTTTTTGTTACTACTAAATGATACAACATTCATGCAAGTGCTAAGGTTTGATGATTTATCATCTGAAACATAAGTGAAAATCCGACCACATTACTTTAAGGTTTTGCAACAATGTTTTTCGGGTTGTGTTCAGAAAGAAGGGCATAACAGTAAATAGGTTTGCTCACATATGCAGTCTGACTGTACTTCATCTAGTAACCGCAGATGCAAGTCATGAGCGTAGTTAGGCGGCATTGAGAATAAAGATATTTTGCGTTGCCCTCATAGGATTTAGACAACAGCAGAATGGGGTTGCAGCGAGGGAAACCATTGCCTTTGTGAACACGTCCTTAAGTAAACAAGTAATAAAATTTTCTCGATTAACAGGAACACAGATTTTTATGAAGAAGTTATTGTAGTGGGCTGTTCAAAAGGGTGTTTTTTCCCTTTTGAGACACCCTCGAAGCAATGAGTGAAGCCGCTGCATCTTTTCAAAAGCGTGATAGGAGTGATTTTTTCCTATCGAGCGTGCAGCGATGAGCAAAGCTACGATGCCTTTCCCATCGAGTTGTCTCGACGGATAGTTATCGAAGCTGTGCTTGCAGAGGAAGAGACAAGCACGGAGCCATTGCTCAATATTTTTTAAAATAGTTTTGGCTTTTGACAAAGCCCCTTCAAATTGCAGTGAATTGCAGGTCAAAAATGAAAGCGCTGCAAGAAAATTAATCGGCCAGTATGACATCAGATCAATCCAGGGCAGATCTAATGTCGTGTCACAGCAGGCTATGGACAATCGAGGAGGAATGAGATGAGAACCTATCACATCAAGGTGAACAACCCTAAAAAGGATATCTGCCCTGCTCCCTTGCAAGTCCAGGCAACGAATCCAGCAGGGGAGACATTGAGCTTCACCAACTATTATGCGGAAAAAAACGGCCGTCCTTTTTTCGGTATTTGCGGCGAATTCCACTTCAGCCGCTATCGCAAGGAACAATGGGAAGATGAAATCATAAAAATGAAGCTGGCCGGGGTGAATATCATCCCGACGTACGTATTTTGGAACCATCATGAAGAGGTGCAAGGGAGCTTTGAGTGGGAAGGGAATAAAAATCTTCGTCACTTTGTTGAATTATGTGCAGAGCATCAAATCTTTGTCATACTGCGCATCGGCCCGTTTGCTCATGGAGAAGCGAGAAATGGCGGGATTCCAGACTGGCTGTTTGGGCGTCCATTTGAGCTGCGGGCCAACAATGAACAGTATTTACGTTATGTCGAAGTATTTTATCGTGAAATTGCCAATCAAATAAACGGTCTGCTTTTTAAGGAAGGCGGACCAATTATCGGTGCACAAATTGAAAACGAATACGGTCATGCAGGAGCTCCATGGGAATTGACAACAGGAACAGCGCAAGAGTGGGTGCCGGCCGGCAGTGGTGGAGCAGACCACATGAAAGCATTAAAAGAACTGGCGCAAAGCGTTGGCATTCATACGCCCCTTTATACGGCAACGGGATGGGGGGGAGCGTCGGCGCCGTCTGATGATGTTCTTCCATTATGGGGAGGCTACGCGTTTTGGCCATGGATTTTTTACGATGATGTCAAGGAGCATCCCGCGACACAGGAATATATTTTCAGAGATTTTCACAACAATGAATCTTCAATTGAAGGGTATACACCGGCATATCTTCCTGAGAGCCTTCCTTATGCCTGCTGTGAAATGGGCGGGGGAATGACTGTTTTTTATCAGTACCGCTTTAAGCTGCCGTATGAAAGTGTGGATGCGCTGGCAGCGGTGAAGGTGGCAGGAGGCTGCAACTTTGTCGGCTATTATGTGTTCCATGGCGGCTCTAATCCAAAGGGGAAACGAACGCCGTTTTTAAATGAAACGGCGACGCCGAAAATATCTTATGATTACCAGGCGCCGATCGGGGAATTCGGTCAGTTGCGCGACTCCTACAAGCGCTTAAAGCGCCAGCACTATTTTTACAAGGATCGGGAGGCAACGTTCAGCTTAATGAAAACCATTCTTCCAGAAGGTGCGGAGCAATTGGAACCAACCGATGTCGACACGCTGCGCTATGCGGTGAGAGCGGATGGAGATGCAGGGTATATTTTTATGAATAACTATCAGGACCATGTAGAAACAAAGGATAAAAAGGATTTTTCCATTGCTGTAGATCTCAAAGAGGAAACAGTGACGTTTCCGAGAAAAGGAGGGCTAAGTTTAGCAAAAGATGAGGCTTGCATATTGCCGTTTAATTTAAACCTGGGCGGATGTTTGCTCAAAAGTGCGACAACTCAGTATATGTGCAGCCTTCAGCATGAGGACGAAACCTACTATTTCTTCTTTTCTCCGAAAAAGATGAAGGGCGAATATGCAATTAGTGCAGCTGGGCTTGCCGCTGTTGAAACAGATCGGGGAGAAGTTGAAAAAGCGGGCAACGAATGGCTTGTGACAACAGACTCAAAGCCTTGTCATCTGACACAGCTTACTTTAACGAGTGGCAAAAAGCTTTATCTCTGTACCTTGACACATGAGGAATCGTTGGACTTTTGGCAATGTTCGATAAAAGGCAAGCAGATTGTCCTGCTAACAAACAGCGCTCTTCTTATTGACGAGGAACGAATCCGTTTTGAGTGTGAAGACATTTCAAATTTGTCTGTAAGCAGCTTTCCGGCATTAGACAACATCCTGTCTGACTCAGCACTTGCTGAAAAAAGGAGCAAGCGAAAGGGATTGTTTCAAGAATATGATTTTTCCCAAGAGCAGCAGCCGGTTGACTTTGAAATACATTGGGTGAGTGATGCGAAAGCGGACATTCGCATTCTCGCCCATGCGTTCAGAGGCGCGAAGGAGCTGTTGCTGTCGGTTGAGTATGAGGGGGATATCGGTTACGCTTTTATTGACGGGGAGCTTATTCATGATAACTTCTGCAATAACGCAACATGGCAAATAGGGTTAAAAAGCCATGAAACAGCGATCGTTGAAAAAGGCATGTATCTGTATATCTCACCACTGAAAACAGACAGTTATGTGAAAACGGACTCGCCGATGGCAGCAAGAACAGAGGTCGTGAATAAACAAGTAGCAAAAATTCATTCGATAAATATAACCGCGGTAAAGGAAATCGCGATACCGTTTTAAGCACGGTATTCAGAGTACTTAAATTAAGGGGCACTTAACCGATTCAATGACCAAATCGGCGCTCCTGGAATCGTTTTCTATAAATGGATATTGTATAACTGTGATAGCCGTTCATTTTAAATAGAGAAGAGGATTGCATATGAGGGCGTTGTATTTTATTTTGTCAGCAGGCATTTTGGCTTCTGTTTTCATTGCTTTGGCTTTCTATAAGACAGGAGTGGAAGGAGCAGAACCGACAAGCTTCTTATATGTTTCGCCAAATGGAAATGATCAAAATGAAGGAACGAAAGAAAAGCCGTTTCGGACACTGGCACATGCCGCAGAAGAGGCTGTCGCTGGCATAACAGTGATGATTCGAGAAGGCACGTATCACGAAATGCTCGCTGTGAAGCACAGCGGGTCGGCCGAAAAGCCTGTCACGTTTCAAAACTATGAAAATGAAAAGGTCGTCATCAGCGGAGAAGCTGTTAGTGACGCAGAATATGAAACACCGCTCATTTATATTCACAATCAACAGTACATCATAATCAGTGGTCTAACGATTCAAGACCTTTCCGTTTCATCGGAAGAAGCAACCGCGATGGGGATTTATGTTTCAGGCTCCAGCAGCCATATTACGATTAAAAACAATCACGTCCGGGATATAAAAACAACGGCCGATGAAGGCAATGCCCACGGAATTGCAGTCTATGGAACCGACAGCATGAAAGATATTAAGATCGAGGACAATACGGTTGAAAAGCTGACGCTCGGAGCGAGTGAAGCGGTTGTGCTGAACGGAAACATTGACGGTTTCACGATCAGCGGCAATGTGGTCCGTGACAATAACAACATCGGCATCGATCTGATTGGATATGAAGGGACTGCGGAGCAAAACGATTATGTGCGCAACGGTGTCGTAGAAAATAATACGGTTTATCAAAACTCGACATATGGAAATCCTGCGTATGGGGATGATTACTCGGCAGGAGGAATATATGTCGATGGGGGACAAAGTATTGAAATTAGGAACAATACAGTCTACGGCAACGATATCGGTATTGAAGCAACATCTGAACATAAAGGGAAATACGCCGTTGACATTCAAATAACCGACAATACAGTGTATGAGAACACTTATGCCGGCATTTCGATTGGCGGATACGACAAAGAACGCGGAGGTACCATCGATTCTGTCATTGCGCACAATATTGTTTATCGCAATGATACGAAAGGACTTGGTGGCGGGCAAATCCTGCTGCAGTATGATACAAAAAATAACAAAATTGAAAAGAATATCATAACAGCAAGTGATTCGCGCATTTTTATTGCAAATTATTTTACGAAAAACGAAGAAAATAGAGTGAATCATAACGTTTACCATAAGGAAGTCGATAACGACGGCATATGGATTTGGAAAAAGAATAAATATGACTCGTTCTCGTCGTATCAAACTGCAACAAACCAAGATCAAGACGGCATTTATGTCGATCCGATATACCGGGACGAGAAGTCCTATGACTTTACATTAGATCCAGATTCACCAGCCCGACCTGTTATTGAGGAAGAGAAATAAAAAACAGCACAACATTAATGTTGGATAAATTTTGCGCTTCCCTCATTGTTTACTGTTGAATGTATTCACGGAGTGACAATATGTGATGAAGATAAGCTAAGTGCAGTTATTGCTTGTGAAAGATGTTAAGGGGGGGAGTCCCCCTTCTTTCGTTTTAACCGGCAATATCAGCCGATTCGAACGTGCCACTTTGATGACCGCAAACGATGATAGAATGCCCCCAGAACATATCGCCGTCATGAAAAAATACTTCAAAGTCGCCTTCGGGATATACGCTGATACTGCTGAATTCCATGAGTTTAACGAACATCTCCTTGGTAATCTTGTCAAACTCCGGTTCCTCTTTATCCTGTAGCCAGTCGTTTGCCAGTTCGACTAGTTCATCCGCTGCAAATGCCCGAATCTTGGTATCCCACTTCGCCTGATGCTGAAACAGGTTGCGAGCGGTTTCCAGCGAAGCCTTCATCTGCCGCTCGTCGTCCTCCCAGTTAAAATAGAGCTTCCCTTCCTGCCCTGTCCAAGTGATGTTCTTTTCGTATAGCTTAACCGCCTTGTCTAGCTCAAAGATGCCTAAAATCTCATCCTTATAATATACCGGCTTCAATGATTCTTGCAAAATACGTTGTAATTCGGCATCCTGATAGGCAGTATCCACAACCTTGACCAGCATCAAAGTCTGTTCTCCCTTGCGAACATGCAGTTTGACAACCGCATTCGCCTCCAAAATAGCTCTCATTTTTTTCCATGCGTCATCATCGGCGAGCCATTCCAGCTGCCGCTCTTCCTGAACGACAGATTTGCTGCCGCTGAGCTCTTTCCAGGCAATCAACGTAATGGAGGCATTCCACATTTTATCGCCGCCTCCCCTTCCCGCGCTTGTCCCTGCTGCCCCGGTGACCGCCGCTATCTCAATGACTTCATTTTTAAACCGGTTTTCAAACAATTGAATTTGTCTTGCTCTTCCCATATTACCCTCCTCCTGACTTAATTAACTAGTTCTACGGATTGTCTCAGTGCACACGTTGCTGTTCAAACGCAACTTGATTACCACCGAAATATGTGACTCTTTCTTTAAGCTCCAATATTTTCATCGATTTCTCATTCATCCGGCTTTTTCCCGTTTTTGTACGACCATGGTCAAGTATTGCTTCTAGCTTAATACGCTTGCTGACGCATTGTCTAATCTTGTATGTTCAAAAAGAACGTTTTTTATCTTTTTGAACATACACGATGCAATGAGTGAAGCCGATGCACTTTTGTTATGCCGGCTATGAGTGGTGTTCTCGGAACCAAGATGGTGACATTTCGCCGTTGCCCATAGGACGTGGCCAGAACTTAGGAGGAATTGGGCGCATCGAGCAGAACCATTGCCTTTCTAAACAGATTCAAATAGTTGATAAAAAGAAGCTGGACTGATGGCAGCCGTCGATGTAATTTGATTCAATTTACGGGGGTGTTCAAAGAGTCCGAAAAAAAACAGTATGCCAACCTTTTCGTTGCGTTGTCACTAAGCAACTCATGTACATGCGGAGTTACGCTTTGCCGCTTGTTCCGACCGTGCTTCGACTTCCTTTGACTATGTTTATCCTTTTTGAACACATACTTGTACATGATTATTTCATTATTCAGCATCATTAATCCCCAGGTTTTCTGTGTAAAAGACGGGGCGACTATATGTGTGTTTTTTCGTTTCGCTGCAAAAGGTATGATGACACGACAATGGATTCATTCAAACGCTGGGTCGATAGTCATGGTCAACTATTTGCCTCTTTCCTACCTCATTCCTATTTTTACTACGATTGGTTTTAAATACTAAATTATTCTCCAAAAAGATTTGTTTTCCGCTAAACTAGTTTTATTGAAGAAGTGTGACCGAATGCACAACTTAAAAGCCGAAGGAATGAATGCAAAAAAGAAACAGCGAGTAATCAAATCATCTGCCATTATTAGCAGTGCTTCTCATGGCAGTGATCCAGGAGGAAAAATGAATGAGAAAACGACTTCGCTTACTAACCGTAAGTTTAATCTTTTTAGTGGGAGGATGTATGACAATGAACGACGACAATAATAAAGAAAACCAGCAAGCGAATCAACCGACAGAGGAAGAGGTTAATGACCGCTATGTCAGCGTGAATGATTATACAGGGGAAGGGTTTGAGCTGCTGGAGGGAGCAGTCAATGATCCGGTTGTGCAAGCCAATTTCGATGAAATCGCAGCGGCGACTAAGCAGTACTTCCGCGACGAATTCAAAACAGAAGTGATCGTGCATCGTGCTGTTGGCGCAAAATTCGGCGGCATGATCTTTGTCGAATCGGCAACCGATCCGCGCTTTCACACCTTTGCGATGATTCCGGTGGATGCCAAGGAAAACAAGGTATATCCCGACGGTATCTGGACGGAATCAATGCAGGTGGAGCAAGCTCTTTTTGGCGGATTGCTGGCGATGATTATGGAAGAAGAATTTGCGGCACTCGACAATTACCTCGAGGAAATCACTGACAAATATCCTGTCGTCGGGATGCGGCAGGAGGCGGTGAATAACGTGACAAAATCAGGTTACACCACGCCATATTATTTTGTACAAACAATGTCTTTAGAAGAATTGAAGCAGATCAATGGTCCATACTTGGAAAACCCGGAAATCAATATCGAGGAATTAAAGCAGCATTTTAACAAAGAAACGTACAACGCAGAAAAAATGTCTGTTGTTATTGACTTGTTTATGAAAGAACCGAATATAGAACCAGATAAAGCGATTTTTCAGCAAATAATCAATGATATTGAAACGCTGGACGGGCTTCCTAGAGGGGCTTACTCGGTGAGGTTGCACGATAACAACATCAGTAAACGCTCGGGAATTGGAAGCAAAGATAACACTCTAAGGCGAGGGAATCCAGACAAGATAATAAAGGAATAGGGGAGAATCTACGATGAATGACACCTTGCCGATGTTAAATACAAATACTACCACTGATCAGGTGCTTGTGGAACTGGCTGGGCTGCATGCTTATATAAAATATGAAAAGGGAGACAAGCTCAATACTAGCAGTGGAACGAAATTCGAAGTTTATGATACACACTACGAGCACCCAACCGGTCTCGACGCGATGACGGTGCAGAATCTGAATACCGGGGAATATATTATTGTTTATCAGGGAACGCAAGTCCATGCGAAGTACGGAATAGCAGACTTGGGAACGAATATGCAGCTGTTGGCGGAACAGACACCGCAACAACTGGAAGCAGCCAATCAATATTATCTCGATATGCAGCAAGAGCTGGTGAACAGCGGTAATCAGATCGCTTATTTAGCTGGAAATTCTTTGGGAGGCGCGCTGGCGAACAGTGTCGCGGTAAGACATTCTGATGTTAAATCAGTAACATTGAATCCGGCATTGCTGCCATCCGGATTGATCTCCTCGGAAGCAGATTATTCCAATATCACCAATTATATCAGTGAGTATGATGTTCTGAACATCGGTATTCGTTCGGGCCAATTGGCCGGGCGTGTTCCCGGAAATCAATACGATATTTATAATGGTGTTCCTGCCTTTGGCGCAATCGGCCCCAACCATACCGGCTATCACCGCCGCAGGGGAGAAAAATCAATCGTATTACGTGATTGGCAAGGAAGGAGAGCCGGGCCACGGGAAAATCTATCTGGATGCCCATGAGCATATTATGACAAGTATTTGGACGGGGCAGCCGTTGTACGGTGGTAATTCCGTTCCAATTAAAATCAATAGGGATATGCTGTTGCATCTTGGGAGCGGCCTGGAAACAAAGGTTCTCGACCGTTTAAAGCTCGCCCAGCAATATGTTGGTTATTCGCTGGAAATAATTGAAGATGAGCGCGCGAACTATCAGCAGCGGCTTCATTTGCTGCGACAAATCTTTCTCGATTTTCTAGAACAATCTGAAGGCGGGATTTTGCGACGGATCGACAAGGGGAACAGCCGCCTGAAAGAAACAATTGGCTTTCTCCATGAGTTGCTGGATAAGGTGGCGGAAAAAGGGAAGGCACTGAAGGTTTTAATAAAATCAGCTCCAGTAGAAATTCTCGAGTTTGTTACAAGAAGGGAAATCAGCGTTGAAAGTATTTGTGAGGAACTGAGAAGCGAGCTCAATAAAATGGAGAGACGAGCGGATGAGTTTGCCGCTGCTGTTGAAAGCATTATTACAGATAAGATCCCTGAACTACTTCGAGGCGACCAGGACGAGACGGAGGACTTTGTCGTCGGCGAACTACTGTCTCATTTTCAGATTGTCCAACGAAACAAACAGCAGGCAGTCACGCAAATCAGCGAATATCAATCCCAGGTGGTCGGTGTGGGAGAGGCGTTTCACAAATTAGATCGCCAGTTGGCAAGTCAGGTATTTTTAAAACAGTCTATGATCAAAGCACGGGAAATAACAAAGGCAACCAAGATCGACATGGAAGATTCTCCTCATTTGTTGGATGATTTAAGAATAAAAGAGATAATGTTAAGCAAAAGACTAACGAAATTTAAAATCAGTTCATATCTTATTGTGGCTGGAGTCTCCCTTCTTTTAGAGGGGATTCTGGATATAGCAGAAAAGCTGGTATGGAGTATTTCTGCCACATTGCAAATGGCTAAAAATCCCATATTTCGCGCGATCACCGGGCTTTCCAAAGTCGAAGCCAGAACGTCATTGACAATTTGGGTATGTTGGAAGAACAAGTTGTGCTTGGAACGTTTAGATAGGTATGGAGCAACTAGCGGTGAACTGATAATATAAATAATGACTGCTTTCAAAAACGTTGTTGCCTTAGACAGTTTTTTGAAAAAAACAATCGCTTTTCAAGACAAATTCGTTTATCTAAGAGGCTATACTGTTTTCAATACCTTTACGGTTGGCATAGAGGGCAGATCCAAAAGAAGAGTGAAAAAAACAGCAAATAAGCTGATGTCTGATTTTGGCCGTTCTTTTTAAAAGGACGGCTTTATCATTCTTAGTGCTCGACCATGGTTGCTCCATCGCTGTCATGAAAAAATACGGAGATCTTGCCCTTTTGCTTAGAGAGCTGATACTGGTGAATCTTTCTTGGAGGATTTAATTAATGAGTGAAAGAAGTATTACGTGTATCAAAATAATGAATGAGGCCTTTCTGAATAAAGGAAGGAACCATTTCAGCCATTATGATGATGAGGTAATTGAAGCTAAGACAACTGGATGGCAGCGTCTGTTCCACTAATTGAGAACCACGAAGCTTTATTTTGAAACGGGGACAACGGCGCGTTCTTTTCAGGGATATATGGGAGGGAGGAAATGTGTGAACCAAAATGGGTACGCAATTTGGAAATGGAGGAAGCGACAGTCTTACAGGAACAATGAATACTTCGGCAAGGTCGGTCTTCGAATGAAGGTCGGCCATGTAATACGTATACTAAATGTTTTTTCGGCAGTGTCAATAAAAGGTTAACCAATGCGGACATGAGGAGGCTTCAACGATGAAAATCGGACTTGCACAAGCGAGATTTCCAACGTCGGCACATGAAGGATTAGTGATTGTGAAAGAGATGATGAAGGAAGCGAAGCGGAAAAAATGCCGCCTGCTCTGCTTCCCGGAATCGATTATTCCGGGATTACGTGGAGTGGGATTTGAAGTGGAGGAGTATGATCATCGGTTTCAGCAGCAGGCATTAAAGGAAGCTTGTGAACTGGCGGGTCAATTAAAACTGGCTGTGATTTTGCCGATGGAATGGCAGGAACAAGGCAAGCTGCATTTGCTTGCCTTTGTGATCAGGGAAAACGGCGAGTTGCTCGGACGGCAAACGAAAAATCAGATTGACCCTGGAGAAGATTTTTTCGGGTATGTTCCCGGAGATGGGCGAAGTATTTTTGAGGTAGGTAACGTGAAGTTTGGCATTGCTATTTGTCATGAAGGCTGGCGCTATCCGGAGACGGTCAGGTGGGCGGCGAGACAGGGGGCAAGCATTGTTTTCCATCCCCAATTTACAGGCGATGTGGACAATCCTGAGTTTTTCAATTACGCGATGGTATGCAGAAGCTTAGAAAATAATCTCTTTTTTGCCAGTGTCAATTATGCTTTGGAGAATCAACGAAGCACTTCCGCTCTTATCTCCCCTTCAGGAGAGCGGCTGCTTGTAGCACGGCCCAATACGCAGGAACTGTTAGTATATGATGTGGCCCCGGCGGAAGCGCATTTATTGCTTGCCAGAAGGTTTCATCCAGATTTGTTTTAATAGTGTTTTCCAAAGGATCGGTTCTTAACTTTTGGAACATGCTTTTTTATCTGATAAGCTAGCTGTGAGAGGTAGAAAAAAATCCTCAAGCAATGAAGGCGATTACAATTTCTCCTTTATTATTGGACAAACACCCTTCCATTTAAAGTGTCATTTCATATAATGTAGAAATAATAAATAATAGAGGAGCAAATGCTTTGGCACAAGGTAGAACGATCAACTGGAGTGGTTACACGTGGCATGTGAAAGATTCTTTCGGAAGTAAATGGGGGCCTGGACCAAACTATTTTTCAAGCAGCAATGATAATGTATGGGTCGATAGTGCAGGAAGGCTTCATTTGAAAATCACACAACGTAATGGTAACTGGTATTGTGCTGAAGTGTATCATACTCAAACATTAGGTTATGGGACTTACCGTTTCTTTATTGATGGACGGCCTGACCTGCTAGATCCGAATATTACGTTAGGATTATTTACGTATGACAGCATTTCTGCAGATGCGCCGGCAAAAAACTATCGGGAAATAGATATTGAATTTGCAAAATGGGGACATCCTCAAGCATTAAATTCGCAATACGTTGTCCAACCATATACGAAGCCTGCCAATATGCTTGAATTCCAGACGTCTCTGAACGGATACTGGTCCACCCACAGCTTCAACTGGACGCCGTCAGAGGTCAAGTTTATGTCGCTACACGGCCATTACTCAGATCCGCCAAGTCCGCTGGAATGGTACCTTATCAAGGAGTGGTCATATAATGGCGAGGATATTCCGGATTCCAAAAACGAAAGAGTAGATGTAAACCTATGGTTAATGGATGGCAGAGCACCTTTCAATCAGCAAGAAACGGAAATCGTTATCACTAAATTTGAATTTACACCGATGTAAATAGTCATTAAACCCGAAGCAATGAGCGAAGCCCCTGCGTCTTTTCAAAAGCCCGATAGGAGTGGTTTTTTCCTATCGAGCGTGCAGCGACGAGTACAGCTACGATGCCTTGCCCATCGAGTTGTCTCGACGGATCGTCATCGAAGCTGTGCTTGCAGAGGAAGAGACAAGCACGGAGCCATTGCCCGATATTTTTTATAGTGTTTGTTCAAAAAGATCGGTTTTTAACTTTTTGAACAAGCACGAAGCAATGAGCCATTCTTCACTGGGAAGCTGCGAACTGTATCATCGTTTCATCGCGCGCGATGGCACTTGGATATTCGTCGAAGCTATGCTTGCAGAGGAAGAGACAATGGGTGGAGCCGATGCATTCTTTTCAGGCCGACTGTGAGTGGTTTTCTTGGAGTCAGGATGACGACATTTCGCCGTTGCCCATAGGACGTGGGCAGCACTTAGGCGGAATTGGGTCGCATCGAGCGGAACCATTGCCTTTTTGAACACACTCTAGTACGGATCTTTTGCATTGACTTGGAGTTAACATCAAGTTGTAAACTCCTTTATAGATCAAAGAATGACGAAGTTGGCTTCGTTTACCATACATTAATGGCTTGATTAAAAAGCTTAAAAGGAAGGAACTATGAAAAAACTCATGATTTTTATTTTTGCATTTATCGTTGTACTATGTTTGGTCATTTTATTGTATATAAACTTGCATCCTGTGTTCGGGGGAAATCCAAATAAAGAGCAGAAACAGATGTACGAAGGATTTGATAATTATGTTGACGGAAAATTTGTCAATCTTGTACCAACAAAGATGGAAATCGGCGGTGTCACTGGAATTTTCTCCATGCTTTGGGATGCTATTTCAGGCGGTCAAGACCGTAATCCCGACGGCCAAGTTCCCGTTACTCAGATTGATTGGAATGTCATAAACAGCGAAGAAGATAGCTTGACTTGGTTTGGGCACTCAGCTTTTTTACTTAGTATCGATCATAAAAAAATTCTCGTAGACCCAATGCTTGGACCTGTTGCTTCCCCCGTCTCTTTCGCCGGAAGTAAACGCTACAGTGAAGATATGCTACATATTATCGATGAAATGCCGCTAATTGATGCGGTGTTTATTACCCATGATCATTACGATCACTTAGATTATCCATCCATCGTTAGGCTAAAAAGTAAGGTTGAGCATTTCTTCGTTCCTTACGGTGTCGGTGCTCATCTTATTCGTTGGGGAATAGAAGAAGAAAAAATTACTGAGCTCAATTGGTGGGATGAGACTGAATTTAAAGGCTTGACGGTTGCCTTCACCCCATCGAAGCACTTCTCTGGCAGAGGGCTTTTTAATCGAGATTCTACCCTTTGGGGTGGCTGGGTCATTCTCGGAAACGAAACACGTTTTTACACGAGTGGTGATGGCGGTTATGATGCACACTTTAAAGAAATTGGAGAAAAATACGGACCATTTGATATTACCTTAATGGAAGGCGGGCAATACGATCGTCGTTGGGATTGGGTTCATATGACACCGGAAGAGGCCATCCAAGCACATACCGATGTCAACGGAGAGAGTATGATGTTAATTCATTGGGGGGCCTTCACTCTTGCCTACCATGGTTGGACTGAGCCAATCGAACGTGCTTTAGAAGCAGCAGAAAAAGAAGAAGTGAATCTGCTTGCTCCCTCCATTGGTGAAACGATGCTTTTGAATGGGCAATACTCCATACCTGAATCTTTATGGTGGGAAATGTAAGGCGGAATGACAACCGTTTTTTTTCTCCATTTTGAAGTAAACTCTAAGTGCGATAATCAATATTTAACAGGAGGTGAGTATCTTGAAGATTGCAGAAGTAAGTAAAAAATTTGATATTTCCAGTGATACACTTCGCTACTATGAACGGATCGGACTGCTTCCTCATGTGAGCCGAAATAAAAGCGGAATAAGGGATTATACAGAAGAAGATTGCAAGTGGATCGAATTTGTTAAATGCATGCGAAGTGCAGGTCTTCCGATCGAAGTATTGATTGAATATGTCGGGCTCTTTCAACAGGGGGATGAAACAATCGAGGCAAGAAAAGAGCTTCTCATTGAGCAGCGTAACGAGCTTAAAAGAAAAATGGAAGAGACAAAGAAAATACTGCAACGTCTGGATTACAAAATTGATAGCTATGAACATGCCCTGCTAGAAAAAGAGAAAAGATTAAAAAGGTTTTAGAATAAACTAAAATTACGCTTAAAATACAACTAAGTTCAACGAGCTTGGCGAATATATTTATACCATCTAATTGAGGTGAACTTGATGCTAGTCAAGAAGCTTACTGTGCAACTCCCCAGGGGACTTCAAGCTAAACACACGACTTTATTTATTCGTCAAGCTTTTACATTCCAAAGTGAGATCGTTCTTGGCAAACACGGTAAAACAACGAGCGGAACAGATCTAATGGGTATCATGGATTTAGCCGTTGAAGAAGGAGATGAAGTCATCTTAATGACTGATGGAATCGATGAGCAAGTGGCGAATCAAATGTTGGAGAACTTTCTAGTGAATGGCTATATTTTTAAGGAAGAAGTAAAAGACGTTATGGGATCTCTGAAGGGGTAGCGCCAATACTTCAGCTTATAAGAATTATTACCATTCGGCAACGCTTGTTGACTGGCAGACACATCGTGAAAATCCGTCATCAGCCGCCGCTTTCCGATCGTTAAAAGTATGATCAACATATACATAAATGAGCTTTGAGACCTTTGGAAATTAAGGGTTTCTTTATTTGCGATATAAAAACTGACACCCATATTCATCGTCTTCTGATAGATGCTGTAGATCATACAGCTGCTAACGTAAAAGTTGAAACTTAACTGAAATTGAGTTAATATATTATCAAATGATAGATCTATCTATCGATTTTACTTTAGGAAGGAAAGAATTTGGATGAAAAACGCGATGTCGCCGGCGAAAAAAGCGCGATTTAAGGCGATTCTTGACGCTACCACGAGGCTTTTAGTAGAAAAACCAACCGCTTCCATGAGTGAGATTGCTGAATATGCAGGAGTTGGTGTCGCTACGCTCCATCGATATGTGGAAAGCAGAGAGAAATTGATGCTTCATTTAGGTCATCAGGCGATACAACTGGTGAGTGAAACGATTGAGGAGATCCCGGCGGATGAAGAAAACGATGAAACGTATATTTCTCAACTGGTTGAAGCTTTAGTCCCGCTGGGGGACAAAATTTATTTTCTCGGGCATGATGCATCGGTATATTACAACAAGGAGCTGGAGGCAGCCTACGAAAAGCTAAGAACGCCTGTAAAACAAGTGATTCAGCGTTTGCAGGAGAAAGGGGAGTTCAGCCAGGCCGTTAGCAGTGAATGGATCTTAAACGTACTTGATTCATTGCTTTTTCTTACATGGCAGCAGGTGCGGGAAGGACATATAGCTGAAAAGTCAGCAGCGTCGCTCGTTTTAAATACGTTTTACCACGGCTTCAAAGCAAGCGGCAGAAAGTAAACTCGGGTATAGCACTACCCGGATTAACGATTACCTAAGATGAATCTAAATTAAGTGGTTGTTCAAAAAGATCGGTTTTTATCTTTTTGAACAACCACGATGCAATGAGTGAAGCCGATGCATTCTTTTAAAGCCGGCTATGAGTGGGTTTCTCGTAGTCGATGCATCGAGCGGAACCATTGCCTTTTTGAACACGCTCTTTAAGGTATAAATGAAATAATGTTTCAAAGTTATTCGCAAGGAAGATTAAGTTTACAGAGGGAGTGTTTCATCATGACGCAAATGTCTATCGTAAAGGCTGATCCAACATCCAATGTTGGCGCTAAACTGAATCAAATGGCACTGGATTACATGGTTTATCCCCTTGCAGGGTCTGAAGAAGAGAGTATCATTGCAAGGACTTTTCGGAAATTATGGCAATGGCGGAACAACCGCTTTAGCCACCAATATGCCTTTGAAGCGCAAAGGAATGGCCAAACGTTAGGGATGATTACGTGTTATCCGATCCCTGTTTTAAAACGTCTTGCCTGGCCAACCTTTAAACAGCTGTTTTCTTTTCGAAAATTAGCGCTGATCAGCTATAATATCCGGAATCTAAAATTATGCTATTCGATGACCACGATGAAAGAAGGGGAAGATGACGAATTCCATATCGGCACGATTGCCACATTGCCGGAAAGCAGAGGGCTGGGAGTTGGCAGCCGGCTCCTCCAGTTTGCTGAGGAACAAACCACTTTACAAGGGTATTCCAAATGTTCTCTGACGGTTAAAAAAGAGAATGAACCTGCGATCAAACTGTATAAAAGGCTGGGGTATGAAATGACAGGCGAAATCAATAAACCGGCGTTTTCGTTGTACCGAATGGCAAAAATCGTGGGCAACAACTAAGCGAAGCATGGGATGTATTCCCCTACCGGAAGGGGCGGGAGGAAGACGAAAAAACTTTTACGAAGCAACAAAAGCCGGCCGGTTTACGTTCAGCGTGGGGAAACCGGTCGGCTGCTTTTGATTTGGCTCGACGAGACAATCAAACGTCTGCAGCTTCGGGGTTTTTCCTGTATTGTCTCGGAGTTAATCCTGTATGTTTTTTAAAAGCGCTTGCAAAATAACTTTGATCACTGAACTGGAGCAGCGAAGAAATTTCCGCGATGGAAATATCGGATTGAATGAGGAGCTTTTTCGCCTCGTTTAATTTTTCTTGTTGGATATATTTACCAAGGGAAAGTCCCGTCTCCTTTTTAAACAGCTGCGACAAATAAATCGGATTTAAATGAACGATTTCAGCGAGCGCATCAATGGATATTGTCTCGTAGACATGATTGAAAATATAGTTTTTACATACTCTTACAGGTTTTGATTGATCGCTTGATTTATTGGCGTTGACTCGATCAATTAGTTCAAACAGGTACTCATAAATATAAAGATGAATGCGGCCGATATCGTGAGCATCTTCAATTTGCTGGATGTAAATATCACTCATTGTTAACGCAATCTCCGGATATAATCCACCGTCAATCGCTGCTCTTGTGGCTAATGCAATCGAGATGATCGCTTGGTTTTTTGTGTGGCGAATATGGCTTTTCTTTGACAACGATCCTAATCCGTCAACATTCAGCTTTTGCAAATGCCTCGTTAGTTCATCTTTATCTCCTTCTTTAATGCATTGCCAAATATATTGTTCCTGGCGTATGTCCATGTGGAAGGAGGCGTCCAACCGTCTGGAATGAACGTGCTTTTCAACAATTCCTTCCATATTCACTGCCAGGACCGTTTTGTTCACAATGGTCGTTTCGGAAATTTCCTCCTCAAAAAGCAAATAATGGGCAAGCTGGGCCGCATGGAGCAATTCGATCTGATTGATTTTTATCAAATTCTCATAATACTGCAGCAACTTGTCTCTTTTGTATATCGGAATGTGGAAATCATGAACAAGCCGAGACAGCGTGTCGTTCGTTATCGTTGTTGATATCGACGGACCGATCAACAATGTCCCCGCACGCTGATTTTCCTCATTTAAATGAAGCAAAATGATGTTTTCAAGAAAATCAGTTGTTTTGATGAGAGGAACTCCAAGCTTGTCATTGTCATGAATGAGATGAGTAAAGCCAGCTTCGTTTATTGGATTTATGACCTCAACATGATGTTGGCAAACGACGTTTTTGTCCCTGTCAAAAAAATGAATCGGGATCTTGTAAGCATCATAGAGAAGTTTCGCAATAAAAGTAATTGTTGTTAAGTCGTTCATCTGGAAGTCACACTCCTCCAAGGAATTGATCAAGCAGGTGCTGATACACAAAATAGCGAGTGAATAAACTTTGATATTCAATAGATATCTTTATTTTATCATATTTTTTCGAATTGAAAGCGTTTAAAATATATCATATGATATAGTCTCTTATAACTACTTATGTTAGAGAGGAAGGATTTTAAACTTAGTTATCTAAGAAAAGACAGGAACTTGATATCGAAAGGAATGAAACTTTGATGGAACTGCGCGAATTACGTATAGAATATCGGCAAGATCCAGTTGGTTTGGATGTAAATAGACCTAGGTTTTCCTGGAAATTAGTATCAGCAGAGCGAAATGTGTTACAAACCGCCTACCATATTGTCGTAACAACGGCGGGAAAAACCGTATGGGATACTGGCAAGAGGGAAAGCGACGCTTCGGTCTTCATCGAATATGAAGGAATGGAGCTTACCGCACACTCGTTGTACCATGTTCATGTCGAAGCGTGGGACAATAAAGGAAACCATGCATCTGTCGAAGGATGTTTTGAAACCGGCCTGTTAAAAGGAACCAATTTCACGGCGAATTGGATTACTCATGATTTTCCCGATGAAGAAACAGCTTGTCCTGTGTTTTTCAAAGAGTTTCAGGTAGAGAAAGGGATCGAGAAGGTTCGTGTATATGCGACAGCTTTAGGTGTTTATGAAATAAAAATCAACGGGGAAAAAGTTGGAGATACTTTTTTCGCCCCTGGATGGACGAATTATAACAAACGTCTGCAATACCAAACGTATCAAGCGGATGGCTTGCTTCAAGCGGAAAATAAAATTGAAATGACGGTTGGAAACGGCTGGTATAAAGGAATCCTTGGCTTCACTTGCACCCCTAACCATTATGGCGATCGCGTTGCTGCCCTGGCAGAGATTCATGTCACTTATACGGATGGAACAGCAGAGATCATTAAAACCGATGACAGTTGGAAAGTGACTACCGGAAGCATTCGCAGCAGTGAAATATATATGGGAGAAACGATTGATTCCACGTTTACCGACGCAAAGGTAAAAGACGTCGTTCCTGGTTCTTTTGACAAAGAACGCCTTATCGCCCAAGAAAATGAACCTGTACGTATAACGGAACGAATCCCTGCAAAACAATTGATCACGACGCCAAAAGGGGAAAAGGTCATTGACTTTGGACAGAACTTAACAGGCTTCGTAAAAGTAAAGGTTAGAGGAGAAGCTGGGCAAACGATAATCATTCGCCATGCAGAAACACTGGATAAGGATGGAAATTTTTACCCGGATACATTGAGACAAGCGATCTCTGTCGACACCTTTATATGTAATGGGGAAGAGCAAACGTTCTTACCGCATTTTACTTTCCATGGCTTTCGCTATATTTCCATCGAAGGTTTGGACGAGATTAACTTGGAAAACGTCATTGCTTGTGTATTGCATACAGATATGGAACCAACGGGAACGTTTATTTCCTCCAATCCGCTTGTCAATCAATTGCAAAGCAATATTCAATGGAGTCAGAGAGGGAATTTCTTGGATATTCCGACAGATTGCCCGCAAAGGGATGAACGGCTTGGCTGGACAGGGGATGCGCAAGTGTTTGCGGGAACGGCCGCATTTAATTATAACGTCGCCCCGTTCTTTATGAAGTGGCTGCGTGATTTGGCTTCAGAACAAACCGAACAATTTGGCGTGCCGCACGTCGTTCCCAATATATTAGGTGACCAAGACGGTGCTGCTGCCTGGAGTGACGCCGCGGTCATTATCCCATGGGTGATTTATGAAACGTATGGAGATATAAGGGCCTTAGAGGAACAATATGAGAGCATGAAAGGCTGGATAGACTATATTACGGCTCGCTGCGGCAGCAACGGTTTGTGGCAGACCGGTTTTCAGTACGGTGACTGGCTGGCGTTAGATAAAGAAGAGAGCGCAGACCGCACAGGAGCCACCGACGTTTATTTAGTTGCAAACGCCTATTATGCCTACTCAACCAACCTTGTAAGCAAGGCGGCGACGATTCTTAACAAGCAGGAAGATATCGAAAAGTACAGCAAGCTGTACAGGAGCATTAAAAAAGCATTTAACGAAGAATATACAACCGCTACAGGACGAATGGTGAGTGAAACACAGACAGCGTGTGTATTGGCCCTTCATTTTGATTTAGCAGAAGAGCCGCACCGGGAAAGAATTATGACTTCGTTGGAAACGAATATTTCCCGGCACAAAAATCATCTTTCCACCGGGTTTGTCGGCACCCCTTATCTATGCCATGCCTTAACGGAAAATAATCGTCACGATTTAGCTGGGACCATCTTTTTAAAAGAGGATTATCCTTCCTGGCTGTACGCGGTTAAAAAAGGAGCGACGACGATTTGGGAGCGTTGGAACTCGATTTTGCCAAACGGAGACTTTGATACCTCTGGCATGAATTCGTTAAATCATTATGCATATGGTTCTATCGGAGAGTGGATGTATCGCAAGCTGGCTGGTATTCAGCAACTTGAGCCAGGATATAAAAAGATGTTCATTAAGCCGCAATTTATTAAGGGGATCACTTCGGTTGCGGCAACGTATCAATCTGTTTATGGAGAAATTAAAACTGCCTGGTCGTGCCAAAACAAGCGGATCAACGTGGAGGTGGAAATTCCAGCTAACACGACAGCGATTCTGTATTTGCCGGAGAAAGAAGAACCAATCGAGCTCGGTTCCGGTCGTTATCAATATGAATACGAAACAACCACTGTCCTTGAAACAGGCAGATTTTCAATCGACTCCACCTTAAAAGAAATATTGGACGAACCGCTGGCTGTGCAACTGTTGAATCAACACGCACCAGGGTTAACGGAACATCCGATGATTGAGTTCGCATACAACTTGTCGGTCAGTGAGGTGCTGGCCCAGGCACCTGAATCAGGCGATCTCTTTAAAAGCGTCATTGATGCGCTGAACAATGCCGGCAAAAAATAAGAAGAATAAGCTGTGTAAAAGAGGGGACACAACCAACTTTAGGCTTCAGCAGTGAATCCAGAAACAATCGAGTGAACTCGCAACAGCCAAGCTGAACCTTCGGAGAATCAGGTGGAGACGCTACTCCACCTGATTTAACATCCCACCTACGCTAACACTTAGAGGTGGGAGTCTTTACCCTATAAGAGCGTGTTCAAAAAGGCAATGGCTCCGCTCGATGCACCGACTACGAGAACCCCACTCGTAGCCGGATTTAAAAGAATGCATCGGCTCCACTCATTGTCTCTTCTTCTACAAGCATTGCTTCGTTGAATCTCCGTCGAGACAGCTCGTAGCTTCTCAGTGAAGTCCGGCTTGTTGCTTCGTATTTGTTCAAAAAGATAAAAAGCAATCTTTTTGAACAAACACTATAAGAAAAATCGATAAAAAAACTTAAATCTTGCGGATGCCGTTGCTCGCAAGATCTAAGTTTTGCAGTGCTATTCAAGACATTTTTTTATCGTTTCCACAATGGCTGCCTTCACATCATCTTTTTGAAATTTTAGTACAGGCATCGTATCGTCAGGGTCTAAATAGGCATCGCGATCTTGTATTTCAGCCGTATACGCCAGATGAATGCCATGTTCTTTGCCTTTTGCTGCTGCAAGTTCGTCTGCTTGCGCATATGCCGGCTTCATTTGTTCGAGGGGGACAACCTGAACAATGGTCTCTTTTTGTCCTAGTACATCCGCGATAATCTGGAAAAATTCTTGGTGCTTCATATTTGTATCACAAATGGCATATTTCTTTCCGTGCTCGCCGTTTTCCAGGGCACCGATGGTTGCTTCTGCGACTTGTTTAACAGTAACCATTGCTGTTCCGCCGCCTAACACAGGGACAAAGTCCTTCCCTTGTACTTGAGGTAAAAACGCTTCCCATAAAGGTTTGCGTCCCGGCATCGTTCCAAAAATATAAGGTAGGCGGAGAACCATCACGTCCATTTGCCCTTCCCCTTCTAAAATCGCTACTTCCTCCTGTAAAAGTCTCGTTCTCGGATAGCCTTGCTCGCGTGCTAAATGTAAGTCTGTCCACTTTTCAGCAAAGTGAGCAAAGTAAGAGCCGTGGATGACGAATTTTTTTACGCCGGCTTCTCTTGCCAGGCGTGCTAAACGCTGCGTAGGCAATACATTTTGTGAATAGAAGAAACGCACAGCCGGAGCATCCGGCAGCACTCTTTCATCAACACCGGCAGCGTAGACAAACATATCCTTTCCACTTAATAATTCAAGCACCTGCTGATCGGTCATTTCATTGATATTACCAAGATGACACGTCACTTCCGGTGGAAGTAAGTCTTCCGCAGGCATCGGTGGCAAGGCCAAGGTAGAGATTTTATATCCCCGTTTCGTCATTTCCTTAATGGTGTGATAGCCAAGAAAACCTGTGCCGCCAAGGACAAAAACATTTTTCATTATAAAAACCCCCTTGTGAAATATTGAGCATATTTTTGTCAAAAAACAAATAGCGTAATGGTTGAATCCATTACTTTAGATGATACGAGTTTCTATCATTAAAAGATATAGAAAAATAAAGATTATTTTTGAAATTTAAAGTGTTTGTTCAATAAGATCGCTTTTTATCTTAATTGAACAAACACTTATTAGTAGTTTAGTTATTTAAACGCTGCTTGTGAAGTGATTTAATGAGCTCCTTCTGTTTTTTCTAAGTCTTTAACGATTTGCGGGTACTTTTGATCTAAATCGTATTTACGAAGGAGAAAATAAGTAATGATAAAGCAAATTAACGGAATGTAAATCGTAAGCGTTAAAATACTGTAAATGGCGGACTGCGGCTGTACCTCTAAAGTTCCGTTATAGCTGCCGAATGCTAATATCCAGCCAACCATCGCCACACCAACTCCGTTTCCAACCTTAGCGCCGTAACTAGTTGCGCTATTTGTCATACCGACAATTCGTTTTCCATGCTTCCATTGTCCATATTCGACCGTGTTGTTTGTTAATACGCCTGTCAGTGCCATAATCGGAATCGTGGCAAATGTCGTGAAAGCACCCAACACCAACGTTGCCATAAAACTATAAGGGAAAAAGCAGCGAATGATGCTGGCGACGATACCAATCACCAATCCAATCCGCACGGTTTTTGCCGGACCAAATTTTTTAATTAACGGGGCGAGAATGGCAAACCCGATGATGACTGGAATAATGCCAATCGCTCCCATGATCGCGACGAGATTTTCATCCCCGATAATATATTTCGCATAATACACGCCGGTGGAGCCGGATAAGGCGAACACGATATTGATAATTAGCTGAGCAACCAGCATGATGACCCAGTACTTATTCTTAAATAATAATTTCAGACTTGTCCAAAAGGGGATGTTTTTCTCTTCTGCTTTTTCCTCCTTATTTTTTCCCGCAACTGTACTTACTTCTTTTGAAGCGAAGAAGGTGATGAGTAAAGAAATGGCTGAAATGATCCCTAATATGATTGCAACGATAATCCAGGCTCGTTGATCTCCCCCCAGAAAATTTGTGAAAGGAATTAAAGCAACAGCGATTGCCATCCCAATAAAATAACCGAATACCGTTCTGATGATCCCCATCTTGCCCCGTTCTTCAGAGCTTCTCGTTCTCATCGCCATCATACTGCCGTACGGGATAGCGATTGCAGTTAAAATGACAGCGTTAACAAATAAAATCGTAATAAATGCATAAGTATTTTTTACGGCGTCAGATGCATTTGCCGGTACTGTGAAAAGCAGGATAATAGCCAGCATTGTAGGAATAGCTGTCCAAAGCAACCATGGTCTCGCTTTTCCGTATTTGGATTTTGTGATATCAACAAGCTTGCCCATTCCTAAATCAGAAAAAGCATCGAAAATTTTAGTTACCAACATCATTGTACCAACAGTACCTGCTGCCAGGCCAATCTTGTCCGTATAAAAATAAGTTAACATGGCGACTAGACCGGTAATCGAATTATAAGCAATTTGCGCCAAGCCATCACCGAGATAATGATAATACCTCATCGTTTTTTGAATGCCGTGACCATCAACTCCAAGTTCTTTCTTTGATTTTTTGTTTGTGTAAAACTCAGAACGCTGTTTTTCCGCTTTCATAATTTCACTCCTTACAGATAGATGGCATTAAATGACTTTTTGAAATAATATACAAGGCCTTATTAGCTAAATATTAAGCGCTTTCTTTCTTTGGTTATATAAGAATTTAAAGATTTTTATTTAAAAAGCAAGATTTCGGCTGAAATTTTTATGAAGCTATTTGTTACTCAAGCAATCACTTATTTATTTTGCTTCTAAAAAATAGAATGAATTTACAATTGAAAAAAATTGTTGCACAGTATAATCAGGTGAAACCAATAAGAAGGCGGCCGTGAAGGGAGGGATTGATGTGACAAAGCAATACATTCGGCATGAGCGACTGCTCCCGAGCTCTGAATGTCAGGTGGCAGAGAAAAACGGGTTTTTCATCATAAGCACTGAACAGAAACAACTGGACGAAACAACAAAAAAGGGAGAACAGAAAGGGGTACATAAACAGTGAAAGTGGAAACGATCTTTTTTAATGAAAACGAAGGAACAGGGCTGACGACTTATCTTCTCGATTCATCAAACGAAATGGCAAATGCCTTAGTGCGTCCGGCGGTATTAATCTTCCCTGGAGGCGGGTATATGATGTGCTCAGACAGGGAAGCGGAACCTATTGCCATGGCTTACGCTGCGGAGGGGTATCATGCCTTTGTTTTGCGTTATTCCGTAGGAAAAACGGCAACGTGGGAAGAGGCGTTTGCCGATGCCAACCACGCGATGAAAATGATTGATGACAATAGTGAATCGTGGGGCATTGATACCGAGCGCCTGGCGGTTGTCGGTTTTTCCGCCGGCGGGCATTTGGCCTGCTCGCTTGCAACAATGGGGGAAATCAGGCCTGGAGCAGCCGTATTAGGTTATCCTTGTATTTTGGCAGAGATGGGCAATTTGCTGAATAAGGCTGTCCCTGGACTTGATCAACAAGTGGATGAAAAGACACCGCCCGTTTTTGTGTTTACGACGTTTGATGATCAGCTTGTTCCCGTAAGAAATACGACTGCTTTGCTGCAAGCGCTGGAAAAAGGCGGTGTTCCATTTGAGGCACATGTTTTTTATTCCGGGGTTCACGGATTATCTTTGGCAAAAAGCCACACATCATCCGGTTTTTCAGGCAATGTCAGCCACAATGTTGCGAAGTGGTTCGAGCTGAGTGTCGCTTTTCTGAAAGAAATCTTCGGTGACTTTCAAGCGGATAGATCATTTCATGATTTTCCGGTAGATAATTCAGATGGTCCGTATGGTTTGGATCATTCGCTCGGCAGTTTATGGGAAAATCAACATTGCCGACAGGTGCTTTTAAACTATTTGCCGATGTTAGATGATGAAAAGGTGCGCAATCAAGCATCCGGTGTTTCAGTTAGAACGATTATTTCCTATGCTGAAGAGCTGTTAACGAAAGAGCAAACAGCTATGTTGGAGCATGAGTTACGTCAGGTGAGAAGAAGCTAGTTTCAGAAAAAAACTTTATTTTTTTAAAAAAATCTTTATTTCATCATATTTTTCTGGAATGAAAGCGGTTAAAATTCAAGGTGAGATGCAATGGCTAAAGGAGAGGAAGCAACCTTGAAAAGAGATATAGAACAGCTTATTTCAGAAATGACGTTAGAAGAGAAGGCCAGCTTGTGTTCAGGAGCAAGCTTTTGGCGCACGAAAGAAGTGGAGAGAATGAAAATCCCGTCTCTGATGTTAACCGACGGCCCCCATGGACTGCGGAAACAAAAAGAGGGCGAGGATCACTTAGGGATTCATCAGAGCGTTCCGGCGACATGCTTTCCTTCCGCGGCCGGACTGGCATGTTCGTGGGATCGGACATTAATGGAAAAAGTCGGTGCGGCTTTAGGTGAAGAATGCCAGGCAGAAAATGTTTCCATCTTACTTGGACCAGGGGCCAATATTAAACGATCACCGCTTTGCGGGCGGAATTTTGAATATTTTTCCGAGGATCCGTATTTGTCCTCTGAGATGGCGGCGCACCATATTAAAGGCGTACAAAGCCAAGGAGTTGGAACATCTCTCAAGCATTTCGCTGCCAATAATCAGGAGCATCGAAGAATGTCCGTCGATGTGACAGTAGATGAACGAACATTAAGAGAAATATACCTAGCAAGCTTTGAAGGGGCGGTAAAAAAAGGACAGCCGTGGACCGTCATGAGTGCGTATAACAAAATTAACGGAACATACGCATCAGAGAACCGCTATTTGCTGAATGATATTTTAAGAAAAGAATGGGGATTTGAAGGATTCGTCGTTTCGGACTGGTCGGCTGTGGACGAACGGATAGCTGCTTTAGCGGCAGGATTAGATCTTGAAATGCCGTCGAACAATGGCGTAAGAGATCAACAAATCGTGGAAGCGGTGAAAAACGGGCAACTGGCAGAGGAAACATTAAATAAGGCAGTCGCGCGGTTATTAACGGTCGTATTTAAAGCCGCGGACAAGAAAAAAGCGCATGCCACATATGACCGAGAAGCCCATCACCAGTTGGCCCGTGAAGTGGCGAGAGAGAGTATGGTTCTGTTAAAAAATGAGGACCGCATCTTACCGCTGAAAAAAACGGGGACAATCGCCCTGATCGGAGCATTGGCTGAAACCCCGAGATATCAAGGCGGAGGAAGCTCACATATCAATCCTACAAAAATCGAGAATATCGTTGAAGAAATGGGAAAAGCTGTCGGCGCGAACGGGGAAGTGAAGTACGCAGAAGGCTATGATCTTTCCAAAGATACGATCGACCACCAGCTTCTCGCGGAAGCCGAGAATGTCGCCCGCCAATGTGATGTCGCTGTCTTATTTGTCGGCCTTCCCGATCGTTATGAATCTGAAGGATACGACAGAGAACACCTGCAACTCCCTGCAAATCAACAACAGTTACTTGAGGCTGTTGCCAAAGTAAACGAGAACCTTGTTGTCGTTTTAAGCAACGGTGCTCCCGTTGAAATGCCGTGGATTAATCGGGTAAAGGGTCTGCTGGAAGCTTACTTGGGCGGGCAAGCATTAGGCGGTGCGATTGCAGATTTGTTATTTGGCGAGGCTAATCCGTCTGGGAAACTGGCAGAAACGTTCCCGAAACAGCTTTGCGACAACCCGTCTTATCTCTTTTTCCCTGGGGAAGGCGACAAGGTGGCCTATCGGGAAGGCTTGTTTGTAGGTTATCGTTACTATGACACGAAAAAAGTGGAGCCGTTATTCCCGTTCGGGTATGGATTAAGCTATACCGAATTTGCATACACCAACTTATCGGTAAGCAAAAAACAACTGGCGGATAACGAATCCGTCACCGTTACTGTCCTTGTGAAAAATATCGGGGAGGTTGCCGGAAAAGAAATTGTACAGCTTTACGTAAGCGATGTTGAAAGCACGGTGATTCGACCGGAAAAAGAGCTGAAAGGCTTTGAAAAAGTGTCCCTTCAACCTGAGGAAGAAAAAGCGGTCACATTTGAATTAGATCGGCGGGCGTTTGCCTATTACAATGTCGACCGAAAAGACTGGCATGTGGAAACGGGTGACTTTGACCTTTTGGTTGGCTCATCGTCACAGGAGATTCATTTAAAAGAGACGATTCGTGTCGAGTCTACTGTCGATATTGATCAAGCGTTTACGAGAAACACGTTGATGGGTGATTTAATGAAAGATCCGGACACTGGAGCCGTCGCCATGCAGTTTCTCGCAAAATTGGGGGAAAGCACCGGAGCCAGTCAACCATCTGAACAAGAGAATAATGAAATGATTGAAGCGATTATGAAATACTCTCCGCTACGCGCGTTTGTTTCCTATAGTAACGGCGCGATTACTGATCAAATGATTGAAGATCTGCTGACGGAATTGAATCATCAAAAAGCCGCGTCCGTATCAAGCGGGGCGGAAAAATCAGGTGAGGCAAATCCGCCAAAGCTTTCAGAAGACACGAAGATCGGTGATTTACTGGAGCACGAAGAGGCAAAACAGATTTTAGAAAAACATTTACCAGGCTTCCTGGCAAATCCATCCCTAAGTATGGCGAAGGGCTTTACGCTGAAACAGCTGTCGGCTATTCCACAAGCCGATCTTTCCGCAGATACCGTTCGTTTGATTGCACAGGATCTGGCGGAAATGAACTGATAAGCGCTCTCAACATCCTCTATATAAAAAAGCTCTTCTGTAGTTTGCAAAAGCCAAACGATCGGTTGAGCTTTTTTATTGGTGTTCTAAAGATGTACGAAAGGGCATGCCCCATCAGACATGCAGTGTCGATAACGATTGTCTATAATGGAGTGTGGAGGTGATATGATGGAAAAAGTAATTGCCAATCATCATCGGGGGCAAAATATGTTAGAGGATTTGTTTATTTCCCGCCATTATATTATTATATGGATCGTATTTGTTTATATCGCAACCATTATATTACAGTACTTTGAAAAACCGCTTCCGATCCAAACGGTAGTTTTTACGCTGATTGTTGTGGGGCTCATGTCCCTGCATTGGTTTTCCCGGCGATTAAAAAGCAGTCATATGCCGTATTTTTTTATCGTCCAAGGGAGCTTGATTTTTCTGGCTTCGCTCATTATGCCGATGGGGTCTTTAGCCGTGCTGCTCGGTTTGCTGCCGATTTTTATTTCGCAAGCGATGATTATTTACAACAATGTGTATAAAATCATCAGTGTTTTTCTTTTGATTTATCTGATTTATATAGTGGGAGTGGCAATGAACTACGGGGCCACTCAACTGCCCGGATTTATCGCTATTTTTTTCCTAGTGCTTGCCAGCATTATTCCGCTGATGATTATTATCAAGCGGCAGTTTCATGATCAGCATCGAATTCGAAACTATGTCGTTCAGTTAGAGAAGGCACATAAAAAAGTGGAGGAATTAACACTTGCCAATGAAAGACAACGGATGGCGCGAGATTTACATGACACATTGGCCCAGGGACTAGCCGGTTTAATTATGCAATTAGAAGCGGTTGATGCTCACCTATCCAAGGGGAATACGCTCCGTTCCCAACAAATTATCCAGCAAGCGATGCAACGGGCGAGAAAAACATTGCATGATGCGAGAGGCGTCATCGATGATTTGCGCGCCGCGACAGAAAATGACCTGGCCTTTGATACGATCGTGGCAGAAGAAATTCACCAGTTCGCTGAAGCTACTGGACTTCCCGTCCAAAGCGATATCAAGCTCAACCAGCCTCTTTCCAGCTTGGTCAAGGAGCAGTGCTTTTACATATTAAGTGAGGCGCTGACGAATATTGCCAAACATGCAAAAGCAACGAAGGTCTATGTCGTGATAACAGAGGATGCTGACAGCCTTCTGCTTGAGGTGAAGGATAATGGAGTTGGTTTTGATAAGACTTCGCTTGGAAAACAGCCGGGTCACTACGGGGTATTGGGGTTGTATGAGCGAGCACGGTTAATGGGAGGAACGCTGCAAGTAAACAGTGAGCCTTCAGATGGAACAGCGATTCAACTACAGGTTCCAATAGGTAAGGAGGAAAAAGAATGACGCATAAAATCGTTATCGTCGATGATCATTTCGTGGTTCGTGAAGGCCTTAAACTAATCTTAGAGACCAACGATTCCTTTCAAGTCGTCGGGGAAGCTGAAAATGGCCAACTAGCTTTAGATATCATTGAGGAAACACAGCCGGATGTGATTTTATTAGATTTGAATATGCCTGTTATGACGGGGTTAGAGACAATCCAAACGCTCAATGATCGGAATGTGCCGATCCCGATTATCATCTTAACGACTTACAACGAAGACGAGTTAATGATCCGAGCGATGAAACTAGGGGCAAAAGGCTATTTGTTAAAAGACACCGACCGAGACCATTTATTTCGCACAATTGAGTCAGCCGTTCGCGGGGAGACGCTGCTGCAGGCTGATCTGATGGCTAAGCTCCTTGCGACACCGAGCAAAGAATTATCTTCCAACCATCCGTTTACTAAACCTCATTTAACGGAAAAAGAACGACTCATAGTACAATTGGCCGCCCGCGGATACAAGAGTAAAGAAATTGCTTTCGACATGGGCATTGCTGAGCGAACAGTAAAAGCGCACTTGACGAATATTTATAATAAACTGGGAGTCGATTCAAGGTCGGAAGCTGTTGCTGTCGCCGTTGCGCGGGGCTGGGTCCAACTATAATGTATGTAATCACTGCATAATTGACGGTTTGTGCTGAAAGAAGAAGCGCGCTTAGAGCGGCTTTTTTTTTTCGGTTTAAGAGCCTGTTCAAAACCCCCATGGCTTTTTTTTAGCCACCACAAGGAATGAAAATAAGGAAATCCTGTATTTTCGTATAAAAAGAAAGTTTCATTTTAATCCTTAAATGTTTTAAGGGTTATAGACTCCCATCTCAACGCGTAGCGTAGGTGGGAACTTTTCATCAGGTGGAGTGAGAATCCATCTGATTTCTCGGTGTTTCAGCTTGCTGAAACAAGCTCGCTCAAACTTTTTTATCGAATTGCCCAAACGTACATCGGCATGTTCGCCCGTCCGTACGATTTTTTCCCTGTTAAAATTCAGTAACATAAGAAATGAAGTTGAACGTTGAAAGGAGATTATAATGGCAAAACTACTTTTTAACTTAGGAAATTGGGCCGTTGCTCATCGAAGAAAAGTCATTGGAGGGGCCGTTGGCCTGTTGATCGCAGCGGCTGTTCTTGCTCTCAGCATGGGACCTGCTTTTCATGAAGATATGTCGATACCTGGTACTGAATCAGAGGAAGCGCTGCAGATGGTTGAAGAAGCTTTTTCTGGAGCAGGGGAAGAATTAGGGGAAGTGCAGATCGTGTTGAAGGCACCAGGACATGAAACGCTGGAATCTGAGGAGCTTCAGCGAGTCATTCAAGAACTGTTAATCGATATTCAAGAGGACCAAGCCGTGGCGAACGTCGCAACGCCGCTGGAATTAGGAAATCTAAATGAAGATAAAACGATTGGCTATGCTGTAGTCACATTTAATGTACCGAAAGAAGATGTGACGGAGGCCTCAAAGGAGGCAATCATTGAGAAAATCGAGAAAACACGTGAGCTCGGCATTCAAACCGAGCTGACCGGTAATGTGGCGTTTTCCGAATTGGAAATCGGCATCATGGCAGAGGTAATCGGCGTGACCGCGGCTTTCGCTATTTTGGTTATTACATTTGCTTCATTTCTAGCAGCGGGAATGCCGATTGTTACCGCTGTTATCGGGTTAGGAATCGGACTTTCGACAATTTTAATTGGAACAAACTTTTTAAATATCTCGTCGGTGTCGCTTACGCTGGCAGCGATGCTGGGACTTGCCGTAGGCATCGATTATGCGCTGTTTATTATCACACGCTTCAGACAACAAATGGCGAAAGGTTTTTCGGTCAAAGAGTCTGCAGCCATTGCCAATGGCACGGCAGGGAGTGCGGTGGTTTTCGCCGGTGTGACGGTTGTCATCGCGCTGTTAGGTTTATCCATTGCCCAAATTCCGTTTCTCACGATGATGGGGGTAGCCGCGGCGTTATGTGTGTTGATTGCTGTGTTCATTGCCGTGATTGTTGTGCCAGCTCTCTTAGGGATGATCGGGCATAAAATTGCCCCTAAAAACAGTCATGCTTCTCTGCACAAACGAACGGAAATCAACCAAAAGGAAGGTGCAAATAAGTGGGGGAAATTTGTCACGAAACGGCCGATCGCTGCCGCCGCTCTTGGCATCGGGCTGCTTGCGGTTATTAGTATTCCTTTTTTTCATATGGAGCTTGGATTGCCTGATGATGGTTTGCAATCGGAAGAATCGACAGAACGGAGAGCTTATGATTTGTTAAGCGATGCTTATGGTCCAGGTCATCACGCCTCATTAATTGTTGCGGCAAAGAAGGAAGATTCAGCCGTTGATCCACAAAGCGCGTTGGAGGATACGGTGGCAGCCATTGGTGAGTTAACGAACGTTGCCAGTGTATCACCACCCATTCCAAGTCCGGACGGGGAATTATTTATTATTAGTGTGACTCCTGAAACTGGACCGAACGATGTGGAAACGAAAGAGCTTGTCAGTGATATACGAGCGCTCACGCAACGAATCGGAACAGGGGAAGGAATCGATTTAACCGTCACAGGCTTTACCGCTGTCGGAATCGATATCTCGCAAAAATTAAATGATGCTGTTCCGCTATTCGCTTCCTTCATCGTTGTCTTTGCTTTTATTTTGCTCGTTCTCGTTTTCAGATCGATTCTTGTGCCGCTGAAAGCCGTACTCGGATTTTTATTATCGTTAGGCGCTACTCTCGGCTTTGTTGTCTTTGTTGTTCAAGACGGTCATTTCATTGAACTGTTCGGTTTTCCGGCCGCGGGTCCAGTATTAGCGTTTTTACCTGTCATCGCCATAGGAGTACTGTTCGGGCTGGCAATGGATTATGAAGTGTTTCTCGTCAGCCGAATGCGCGAGGAGTATGCCCATACAGGCGATGCTCGCGGAGCGATCCTTGCTGGAATGAGAGACAGCGGCGGGGTCGTCACCGCAGCAGGACTCATTATGATCGCCGTTTTTTCCGGTTTTATGCTTGCACCGGACCCTATCATTAAAGTTATGGGAATGGCGCTGGCCTTCGGTATTCTCTTTGATGCCTTTGTTGTGCGGTTGATGATCGTACCTGCCGTGATGACATTGCTGGGGAATGCCTCATGGTATCTGCCAAAATGGTTGGATAAGCTCTTGCCCAACATTGACATCGAAGGGGAAAGCATCATGAAGGAATTTGAACAAAATAGGGGGCAGGAAGTAGCGAAGAAAATCGGCTAGGATTATTGTGAAGAGAACTGCACCAATCCGTTTTCTTATTTGAAAGCACGGATTGGTGCAACTTGATTACTAGAAAAATCATAGAAAATAGCTTTAAATTTCAATAAATATCTTTATTAAATTATATATTTTTTTGTTAAAAAAGGGTAATATTTCTTATCGAGAAAAAATAAGGAGGAATTTAAGTGGCGAAAATTGATTTTTTAAACGAAGCATTTATTCGTAATCCATTTCCTGTCTATCATGGTGTGCGTGAAAAAGATCCTGTCTATCGATTTCTCTTGCCAACTGGTCAGTATGCTTGGATTATCACACGGTATGACGATGCAGTGAAAGTTTTGAGCGATCCTCGCTTCATTACAACACCGCCTCATTTAATGGAAGCAAGCAAGTCAGCAGGACCTCCTCATAAAGACATTATTTCTCGAAATTTACTTAGTGTAAACCCAGCGGATCATCGCCGGTTACGCCGCTTGATTCAAAAAGCTTTTACTCCGCAAATGATTGAAAAGCTTCGCAGCCGCATCGAAGAGATTGCCAATGACCTTCTTGATAAAGTACAGCCCAAAGGAAAAATCAATTTAATAGAAGATTATGCCTTTCCATTACCGATTATTGTGATTTGTGAAATGCTCGGTGTTCCTCTGGAAGACCAAGATAAATTCCGCAAATGGTCAGACGTTATTATGGAAGGTGTCAATAATCCTCAGTTTGCCGAACAAAGTGAAAACGTGATGGCTGCTTTTGTCGACTATTTACAGCATCTTATCGCGAGCAGAAGAAACAATCTCCAGGAGGATTTGATCAGTGATTTAATCCGGGTGGAGGAGGATGGAGACGTCCTTTCCGAAGAGGAGATGTATGCCCTTGTGTTTGTTCTGATCATCGCAGGACACGAGACGACCGTGAACTTGATCGGCAATGGCGTTCTTGCATTACTTGAACATCCGGAGCAAAAAGCAAAACTGCAGCATCAGCCTGAGCTCATTCATTCCGCGGTGGAAGAAATTTTACGCTATGACGGTCCTGCTGAAGTGAGTAATATTCGCTGGGTAACAGAGGATGTGGAACTTCATGGGAAAACAATTCACAAAGGGGAGATGCTGCTCATCTCGTTTTCTTCCGCTAACCGCGATAAGGAAGCATTTGATGAATCGGACTCGTTTGACATAACACGAGAAACGAATCATCACTTAGCGTTTGGTAAGGGGGTTCACTACTGTCTCGGCGCACCGCTTGCTAGATTAGAAGGAGAAATTGCGATTAGTACGCTGCTGCAGCGGATGCCTGAATTGCGGTTACGGGAATCAGGCCGCGATTCACTGCAATGGCGTACGGGAATGATCATTCGCGGGGTAAGGGAAATTCCACTTTTGTTTTGACGCAGTTGGGAATAGGTGTAGAAAGTCTGAGCAAATTGCTTAGGAGAGGAGACAGGCTTACTGCCCCTCTCTTTTTTTTGGTTATTGAATGGTATGCCAATTAGATTGATTTCGAAAAATTGCTGGAATTCAACGAACAGACGGCAGTTTCTGTGAAACACGAGAAACAATTTTTTTCAAACGGAAGGGGCTGTGTTGAATGGTTAATTCTTTCTGTATTGATGACTGTCTGGGTTAAATGGTGTGAAGTAGGAAACGGAATAATCGAGATTAATCATTTCGCTGTATTCAAACACTTTACCGTTTTGAAGAATTCCTCGATTGATGATTTTCATTGCCGCGATCCCTTTTTTACAATTAAGTATATCCGCATCCTCTTTACTTACATTTACTGCACTGTATGTTGTGATAAAGTGAGATATTTGATAATCACATTGTTGAACATAATCGTGCACGGATTTCCTTATTTCTTGTTCATTAAGGTCAGGAAAGTAAGAGCAAGGCAATCTTGTCGTTTCGATTTGCATTTTTTGAAAATCTACAATTCGCACCCGTTTATATTCCCATAATTTTGCATGTTGTCCGTTGAGATCGAAAATCTTTTCTAAGTAATTATCAGGTTTGATTTTTTTCAAATAAATAATGTTGGATTGGATATCTTTAAATTTTTTCTCGGTTAAGGAGTTATAAATTAACGGACTTTTATATTTTGTATCGGTGACGAAAATTCCTGCCCCTTGAATAATGTTGATGCATCCAATATTAACGAGCTTTTTAAGTGCTGCACGGATTGTGTGTCGCGATACGGCATATTGGTCCGCAAGCTCCCTTTCAGTAGGCATTTTTTCGCCGGCTTTGAACTTATTCTGATATATTTTACTTAGAATATCATTCGCAATGAAATCCCGTTTCTTCATGATATTTACCTCAAGAAAATTTTTATTTACAAGTGGGTTTTTATCCGTTTTCAAGATCAAAGTAGTTAGTAGAATACAGGCCAACACATTATGGCGTGTGGATAGAACCATTCGGAATACGCGACTGGGTCCATTCATGCTTTCGATAAATAACCGGATAGTCTTTCGCCGTCTCTTCATTAAATTCAACGCCGATGCCAACTCTTTCAATCGGATAAATATATCCATCCACCACTTCCACAGAGTTAGGGAAGATTTTTTTCGTCGTTTCATCCGGCTCCTGGATCTCTTGTATTGCTGCGTTATGCAGATGAATATTTAAGTGAGTATTAACCGCTACTCCAATGGGTGTCATATCAGATGGGCCGTGCCAAGCTATTCGTACACCGAAATTTTCACACAGTGCGGCGAGTTTCAGGGCAGGTGTAATTCCGCCGATTTGTGAAACATGGCAGCGAATATAATCGATTTGGCGGTTCACGATGAGATGTCGCCATTCTGTCGGATTGTTAAATAATTCACCTGACGCTATCGGTGTAGCACATTGAGCTCTCAGTTGAGAGAGCCAGTCATTTTGATCAGGTGGCAAGATGTCTTCTAAAAAAAACAGCTTATAAGGTTCAAGGTCTTTTGCCAATTGGATTGCTTGGTTGGGAAACAGCCTTTCATGAACATCGTGTAAAAAATGAATGCCATAACCATATTTTTCACGCAATGCCTTAAACATCGCGGCGACATCCTTCATATAGATGTCCGGATCGAAGTATTCCCCCTCGCCTGCATTCTTTGCTAAGTGCATATGTTGATTTTTGCCGCCATATTTTCCTAATTGACAGCGAATATGGCGGTATCCGCTACTGATTAATGAATCAATGTTGGAAAAAAGTTCTTCTAATGTTAAGCCATCAGCATGTGCGTAGGCTGCGATCGCGTTTTTTGACTTGCCTCCAAACAACTGATAGAGAGGCATAGCTGCCAGTTTTGCTTTGATATCCCATAAAGCCATATCGACCCCGGCAATGGCGTTATTCATCACAGGACCATTTCTCCAATAAGCATTGACCATCATTAATTGCCACAAGTCTTCAATATCGTTTGCATCCCGATGGATTAAAAGGGGTCTTAAATATTCATCAATGATCGTTTGCACTGCTAACGGCCGTTGTTGAAAAGTCGCGCAGCCATAGCCATAAACACCTTTACTCGTTTCAACTTTGACAATAATAAGATTATGCCTATACGGATTCGTTACATACGATTTTATATCTGTAATCAGCGTAGGTTCCAACTTATTTCTCCTTCTCTCTATCATTTCATTTGTCAAATCAAAGTGGTTGATTAATTTGATTAAAACATAGTAAAAACATCAGCGTCAATTTGGTACGGCAAGTAGGCATATTCAAGTAAATTACCATACCAATTTTTTTGAAAAACTACATTTAAACGTTGATATAATAAGGTTTTCATAATTAATCAGGTATTTTAGAAGCGTTTTCATATGGTTTTTCATTATGCTATTATTGGCGTGTCAAATCAAAGTGGATGGTAGAATTTGTTGTTTTTATTTTTTAAGGGAGGCAATCACATTGAAAGAAAAGGACACGATAAAGAAAATCATTGAACATGTAGGTGGAAAAGAAAATATGAAGAAAGTTTGGCATTGTATGACCAGACTGCGTTTTGATTTATATGACCATTCTTTAATAGCGCACGATAAAGTGAAGCAACTGGATGGTGTTATCGGTGAACAGCTGCAAAATGATCAATACCAAATCATTATCGGGACAAATGTGCAAACGTATTACGCCATTTTAATGGAAGAACTGAAGCTGGATGAAGAACAGGAACATCACCAGGAAACGAATCAGAAAAAAGGCTTCTTCTCGCGGTTATTGGATGTTGTCTCAGGGGTATTCGGTCCAATTGTTCCCGCTATAGCCGGCGCCGGGATGGTCAAGGGGGTAATAGCGGGTCTCATTGCATTAAATGTCTTATCGACGGATACGGAAACAGTGAAGATCCTCGACTTAATCGCAAGCAGTGTGTTCTATTTCCTGCCGTTTTTTATTGCCGCTTCAGCAGCGAAAATAGTTAAAACAAATCAATATCTTGCGATTGCCATTGCAGCTGGTTTTATGTATCCAACTTTAGTTGATGCTGCCAAATTAGGTGAGGTAAGTCAATTTCATTTTTTAGGTCTGCCGGTACCTGTCATTAATTATTCCGGAAATGTGATTCCTGTCATTTTATCTGTCTGGGCATTAAGTTATATTCACAAGCTGGTGGATAAATATATGCCTCATGTGTTGAGAACCGTATTTACGCCTACATTCACGTTGCTTTTCGCTTTGCCGTTTGCGTTAATCGTATCCGGTCCATTCGGAAGTTATGTCGGTAAGGGGCTGGCGTTTATCGTTGAATCATTATTCGATATCTCTCCTATCTTAGCAGGGGTGGTCATGGGAGGGTTAAGACCGATTGAAATTGTATTTGGCATGCATCACGCAATGACTCCGATTGCCCTGCAAAATTTTGCTGATCTCGGATACGACATGCTGATGCCGATGATGTTTATGACAAACATGGCAATCGCTGGCGCTACGTTTGCGATGTTTTTTAAAGCCACCAGCAAAACAGAGAAATCTATTATTGTTTCGGCAACGATTTCTGCTCTGTTAGGAATTACAGAACCTGCTTTGTTCGGCGTGCTTATCAAAAATCGCAAAGCTTTCATCGGCTGCACAATTGGAAGTGCAATAGCCGCAACGTTTTTTGCTATCATGGGTGTCAGAATATACGGTTATATCCTTTCAAGTATTGTCAGTTTAGTCGCGTATGTGGGGCCGTATTTTACTTATGCTTTAATCGGAATTGCGATTGCCATTGGCACTTCATTCGCTATTACTTACGTTTCTGTAAAAAAAGCGCAGCACAGTCCTTCACTGGACAAGGTTAATATATGAGCGTGTTCCAAAAAGAGAAAAGGGGAAGACAACAAGTAAGCAACAAAGCAGCTCCACATGAATCAACATCGGGCGAATCGTTCCAAGCGGTTCACCCGATTTAATGTTGGGGATGTTGTTAAATGCCCCTCCCTTCCGCACTGCCTGAAAACGGAGAGGAAAAGGAAAAGCAGTGGATGCCTGCTTTGTTATTGAAATGATGAAAGTCCCTTCATACCGAGCTTGATGATTAATTCCGCCATTTCTTCCGGCGATTGCTTTAACCCGTTATTCAGCCAATGCTGTATAACGTAGATGCTGCCGTTGGCGATATACAGACTTAAGTACTCGGACGTTTCACGATCTGTGCTGTTGTTGTCAATCGGCGGTGTTTTCAGCACATATTCGCGGGCAAACATCATTACTTTTTTTTGAAAGGTCGGATCGCCATGCTCGCTGAATAACGTTTGGCAGATCTCGCGATTTTCCGCAAGGTATTCTAACAGCCTTGTCGTCATCTGAATCGCTTCTTCATCCTCTGTGTAGCTGCAGGAGACCATGGTTTGGCTGATATCCTCGAGAATTTCATCTTCCATTTGGTAAAGCAGGTCATACAAGTCGGAATAATGAGAATAAAATGTGGATCGATTAATATCTGCGAGTTCACATATTTCTTTAATCGTAATGCTTGAGATCGGCTTTTCCTGCAATCGCTTCATCAGGCTTTCTTTTAGCACCATGCGTGTATATTTTTTACGTCTGTCTAACTTATTGCTCATCACTCATCAATCCTTCGCTTTTTGTTTACTTAACCAACAGATGACAGGCAGTCTGTTGGTTACAAGACGCTTTAAATCAAACTGTCTGTTGAATAGACAACACAGTGTCAGTATAATTAGCTAATAGTGAGAATGCAAGGAGAGAGTGGCTATGACAGACATCGCAGCGCAAATCATTAAATACAGAAAACCGATTGTCATTGTTTTTACGATTGTAACAGTGATCAGTGCAATAGCACTGTTTTTTGTTTCCGTGAACTATAATTTATCCGACTATTTACCGGAAGAAGCCCAGTCAACGCAAGCGCTTGAGGTGATGAACGAAGAGTTTGACGGCTCGATGCCGAATGCGCGCGTGATGATTAGGGACGTCACAGTGCCGGAAGCGCTTGTGTACAAAGAAAAGCTTGCCGCCATTGATGGTGTGTCGGACGTTGTTTGGCTCGATGAGCTTATTGATCTGGAAACGCCGTTGGAAATGGCGGATAAGGATTTGGTGGAGACGTATTATAAAGAGAATAACGCATTGTTTTCCATCGCTATCCGGGAAGGCGACGAGGTGACGGTAACCGATACAATATATGAGTTGATCGGAGAAGAAAACGCCATGTCGGGAGAAGCGGTGAATACGGCGACCACTCAAAAAATGACATTCAAAGAGTCTTTATACGCGGCGTTATTGTTAGTTCCGATCATTATTTTGATCCTCGTCATTTCCACTAATTCATGGATGGAGCCGTTATTTTTCCTTACCGCTATCGGGGTGTCGGTGCTCATTAACTTAGGCACCAACCTGTTTACCGGCGAGGTATCTTTTGTCACCCAATCCGTCAGCCCGATTTTGCAGCTGGCTGTTTCCTTGGATTATGCAATATTTCTTCTCCACAGCTTTTCCGATTTTCGTCAGCAGAAGCATGCCCCGGAAGAGGCGATGCGCCTTGCGGTGAAAAAATCATTTCCGGCGATCTCGGCCAGTGCGGCAACAACGTTCTTCGGCTTTATGGCGCTGATGTTTATGAAATTTGAAATCGGTTCGGACCTTGGATTAAATTTGGTTAAAGGGATCGTGTTCAGCTTTATCAGCGTCATGGTGTTTCTCCCTGCGTTAACGGTGATGTTTTACAAGTGGATTGATAAAACACAGCATAAGCCGTTGATTCCCAGGTTTCGCTCGATCGGCAACGGGGTGATGAAGGCAAGAGTCGTAAGCCTGGCGGTCGTTTTTCTTGTCATCTTTCCCAGCTACTTAGCACAAGGACAAACATCGTTTCTTTACGGTATCGGTGAACAGCCGGAATCAACGAGGGCAGGCAGCGATCTGGCAGCGATCGATGAGGTTTTCGGCAAATCGATGCCGATTGTGCTGCTTGTTCCAAAAGGAGAAATGGCGAAAGAAGCCGAGCTTGCACATGATTTGGAAAAAATCGCTGACGTGACAAATGTGATTTCCTATACTCAATCGGTCAGCTCGGTGATCCCGCCGGAGTATTTGGACGAAGCAGTTACCGGACAGTTTTATTCAGACAATTACAGTCAGATCATCCTGTACGCTAACACTGACGAAGAGGGGGAGGCAGCCTTCGCCGTCGTGAAAAACGTCAAGGATATAGCAGCTTCCTATTACGGTGACGAGGCACTGGCCCTTGGAGAGAGCGTTACCTTGTACGACATGAAAAAGACGATCTTGAAAGATAACATCGTTGTCAATACGTTGACTGTCGCTGCCATTGCTATCGTTTTACTGTTTACCTTTCGATCGCTTTCAATACCGGTAATCTTGTTATTGACGATTCAGTCAGCGGTATGGTTGAATCTTGCTTTTCCATATTTTGCGGATACGCCGTTAGTGTATATAGGTTATTTGATCGTTGGCACCGTTCAGCTCGCAGCAACGGTGGATTATGCGATTCTCTTTACGGAGGATTATCTCGTTAACCGGAAGACGCTGCCGGCAAAACAGGCAATAGTGAAAACATTAAATGAAAAAACGTTCTCCATTTCAATCTCGGCTGCGATTTTGTCGAGTGTCGGCTTTATCTTATCGTGGACGTCTTCCAATCCTCTCGTCTCGTCGATTGGTTTACTTATTGGAAGAGGAGCGTTATTAGCCTTCATCCTGGTCATCTTTTTCCTGCCGGCGATGCTCCTTATGCTCGACAAGGTGATTCGTAAAACGACACTAAAAGCAGATTTTTTTACAGGGAGGGATCATCATGAAGAAAACTAAAATGCTCGTTTTCATGACAATGCTGCTCGTTTTTTCCTCGATGATGGGAAGTGCGGCATTGGCTCGGAATCTTACCTCGGACGAACGGGAAGAACAGTCGCAAACAGAAGGAGCTGTGGCTTCAAAGGATGAGGTTGTCTACGCAAGCTTGAATGCTGCCGGCGCGATGAACGAAATTTACGTTGTCAATATGTTGGATGTCAGGAGCCCCGGTGCCATCATTGATTACGGTAATTACACGACGGTAAGAAACCTAACAGATCTTTCGGAAATTAAGCAAGTGAATGATACAGTGCAACTTCAGGCATCACCAGGTACATTCTACTATCAGGGGAATATGCAGGATCATGAGCTGCCATGGGAACTCCGAATCTCCTATATGCTGGATGGAAAAGAAATTGCTCCGGAGGATTTGGCAGGAAAGGACGGACGGCTGCTGATTAAGATGGAAGCATCGGCAAATAAAGCGGTCGATCCAGTATTTTATGAAAATTATCTTCTGCAAATATCCTTGACCCTTGATTCCGATACCGCAAGCAATATCCAGGCGCCTGATGCGACGATTGCGAATGTGGGAAAAAAGCGGCAAGTGAGTTACACGGTCATGCCAGGAAATGATGGCGAATGGAGTGTTCTGGCGGATGTTGTTCATTTCGAGATGGAGGGGATCGATATTGCCGCTCTGCCGATGTCGATGGCGATGAATTCTCCGGAAATTGACGAGATGACGAAAGAGATGCAGACATTAAGCGAAGCGATAGAGCAAATCAATGACGGTGTCTCTGAGTTGAAAACAGGTGTTGCCGAATTGAATGACGGTGCGCATCGCTTAAACAGCGGCTCCGGTGACTACAAGTCCGGGATGGAGAAATTGAAGGACTCTTCTGCTGAATTGCTGGAGGCGTCGGCTGCCATCGATGAGTCCCTCGCGGCTGTGAGCGCGGCGCTCCGCAGTCAGTCCGGGGAAATGGATCTTGGCGAGTTGGCTCAGCTGCCGGACGGCTTACGGCAAATCGCCGACGGTCTGCGCGAGGTTTCCAGCGGCTTAACGTTACTGAAAGACAATTATTCCAAAGCATATTCCGCCTTGGACGATGCTATGGCGAACATTCCGGAACATTACATTACGGATGAAGAGATTTATCAATTATATGAGAGCGGGGCAAACCGGACGACCATTGATCAATTGCTCGAAGTCTATGGCGCTGCCCTAACAGCAAAAGGAACTTATGACGCGGTAAAACAAGCTTTTGCGGCGGTAGAGACAACTCTCGATACAGCCGGCGGCGCCATCGATGAGATGAGTGACCAGTTAGCTTTGATGGCTGCCGGGCTGTCTCAGGCATTGGAGGACATGGATGGACTGGACGCGCTAAGTGAGTTGGAAGAAGGAATCGCGCTGCTTGCTTCGAGCTACGGAGAATTCCACGATGGACTGGGATCTTACACAGACGGAGTTTCTGCACTTGCAGATGTATATAAGGAGATTCATACAGGCCTTGACGGCATTGCCGATGGAACCGCCGAGCTGGAGGCAGGTGTCGGAGAGCTTCATAACGGGACAGAGGAAGTAGCCGACGCTACGAAAGATTTACCAGATCAGATGCAGGACGAGGTCGACGCGATGATGGCGGAATACGACAAGTCTGATTTTGAAGCGGTATCCTTTGTATCAGAGAAAAATACCAATATCGGCTCCGTTCAGTTTATTTTCAAGACGGAAGCAATTGAAATGGATGAAGACGAAACGATCGCCGAAGAGGAAGACGACAAGAAAAGTTTTTGGGAACGCTTTTTGGATTTGTTTTCTTAACTTAGTAAATCCGCAAGCCTGCGTCACTTCGGTGAAAAATTCAAGCAGTTTAAACTAAAGAACAGGGTGTCTCAAGGCAGGTCAGTTTGCGTGTCTGAGTCACCCTGTTTTTTTATTGCGATGTCAAAGTCTTTCGCCTTTATCTTGAAATTTGAAATGGATTTACCCAATCTGTCTCAAAGCAATGGCTTCTGTGTCAGGTGTCGAACCGATGGAAAAACCGTCATCGAACTTTGTGGATACGGAAAAAAAGCAGGAACCAACGGGAAAAGCATCCGAATTGATGGGAAAAAGTATGAAATCGACGGGAAAAGTTAGCAAACCGACGGGAAAACCATCATCGAACTTTGCGGATACGGAAAAAAATGAAGCTGGCAAGTCTGAATCTGATGGATATACTGGTGAAAAAAGGATGATATTCCTTATTTTACTACGCGGGTGCTGTGTCGAAATAGGTCTTAAGAATTATAACATTGAAGGCGATTCCGATTATAATTATCTAGCACGACAAATTTAAAGTAGTTATTTAGGAGGGAACAACGGATGAATAAGAAAGTGCTGAGCGGGATTGTCACTGTTGTCATACTTGCTGTTGCCGGATACTATTTTTTTCAAAATATCAGCGGTAAAACCGATTTAATGATGACCTATATTGATGAGACAAATTATTTAACAGAGGACTATAATAACATTTTGTCAGAGGAAGAGATGATTGCGTCTGACGAGGAATTATTTTTATTTACCGTGGAAGTCGTGATTCCTGAACTGGAACGTCTGGTGAAAGAGACACAGGACTACGGGAAATCGATAAGCAATGAAGACTTGAAAGAAGTGCATGCCCTTCACGTTCAGGCGATGGAGCTTCGCCTTCAGGCAGACGAGGCGTGGGTGAATGAAGAGGATGCGTATGAATTATATGAAGAATCTGATCGTCTGTATGATGAATATGAAAAGGATTTACAGCGTCTCGCAAGCAAATGGGGCGTAAAAATTGAGTGGGAGCAATAAGCGCCAATAATAATGGGGTATCTCCACGTTCATGGTCATCGCCACTGTAATAGTGGAAAAGACAGCTGAATTGTTCCGGTTTCGATAAAAGTTAATAGGAAAACTTAGGGTTTCCAATTTTGACGGCAGCGGCTGCCAAGCCATGATCGTTTATTAAGGCAGCCGCTTTTTTTATCCGTATAGGGGATTCCAATACGGTTTTTACATGAGGTATTTTTCTTGCTTCAACTGCTTCTCGTCTTTACCGCTCCATTTGTCCAATAGATAGATAAGGTTTCGGATAGAAAATTTCAAAGTAAACATCGTGATAAACGAGTGGAGCCATGTCCAGCCTTTTTTATAGCTGACAAGCTTTGTGTTCCTTTCCAGCCAGCTTTCGAAAATTACTTGCGGTATGATAAAACTGATAATTTTTAAAACTAATTTTTTCCATCCCTTCCATGTGTCGTTTGCCGTTGTTCTGCATAACCACAGGGTCATCAAGGAGCAGAGGCAATAATCATAAATAATACTGCTCTGATAGTATTTTGGCAACAGCCGCGTGGGATACCGTAAGTATCCTTTTTTTTGAAGCACTGGAGCAGAAAAAATATTAGCATAGGAGTTCAGTAAAAAAACAATCATCCAATTTTTGAAATTTTTTCCAATGAACGAGAGTGGAGTCAAGATAAGTCCAATAATGATCAATACTTTCAGGATTTTTCTTTCGGTCTTGTTATACATATATATCCTCCATCCAAAGTAAAAGAGAAAGTTTCCGAAAAGTACGGAAAACAAAGCCATCATAAATAGCCGCTCACTGTGCGTCCATCCCCATAATCCCATCCATAGCGGCTGTTGAACTATTGTCGCGCCCGTCACCACTGCCAATGTTTGTCCTCTTCTTTATGAACACAATAAAAGTATGTGATCTCTTCATTGTTTTATTAACCCAATTTATACCATTAGGGTGTTAAATTAATTCTATTTGTAAACGATTGTTGCTATTGGGCTTTTTACGCCAAAGCGTGGAGTGATCCAATAGCTAGAAGGAACAATCTTTAAAAAGAGCCAAAAGCGAAAAGCGGTTGCAAAGGCAATAGCTGATATGAAAAAATAAAATAAAAGTTCACAAAATTGTGCGGGAGATGGGGCGGAAAAAAATACCAGCGTAATAGGTAAAATTTATTTTATCATCCTTGGGAATGATTCGAATATTTCCGCCGAACGCTTTGAACATGGTAAAATAAGGGGGGTCTTGGAGGGTGTGCCGTCATTCCGTTTGTACGCTGCAGGAATGAGCTTTTTCAATGAACCGGATCTAGATCGAAAAAGAAAATGGTAGCTTGATAGTATAAGTGTGTGTTTAAAAAGGAAGATATCATCTCATTAAAATCTGCCAGTAAATGTTGATGTACAACAAGAGGGGCCGTTATGAAAAAAAATAGACGTTTTATTCAAGATTTACAAGATGCTTATGCTGCTTTCACTGAGCTGACGCTGGTCATTTTAGACTTGGACGGGAATGAATTTACAGAAGTCTCCGGCTTCACCCCGTTAACGAAACTAGGATATGAGATTTGGGGTTCCAAAGAAACGTACCAAGAATATTTCCCACCACTTCATACATTAACAAAAACCACAGTGTTCGATAATCGGATTGGATTAAAACTCGTCGTCTCCCCAATACGGATATACGGTCAAACTGCATACTGCCTTGTTGGTGGCTATCTTCTCGGGGAGCGTCCACGTCCGCTGATTGAACAAGCTGTTAACCAGGAATATTCACATATTCCTGGTTTGGCGGAAGCCATCAAAGCATTGCCTGAACTTTCCCCGGAGGAAGTGTCGGAAAAACTGGAGAAAGTGACGAAACTGGCAGAGCTGGCGGAAACGTTTTTGGCCTTGCAGCAGCAGCGCGAATACTCTGAGCAGCAAACATCGTTTATTTCACAAAACTTAACATCGATGAGATGCGGAACGGCAACAGTCACTTCGTTTTTAGAAAAACTAAAGGAAGTGCATCCTGGATTGGATTTCGTCGGCACGGCATTGGCAAAAGAAAACCGGCAATATGACCTTGAAATCATTCGCGGGGAAGCTGGCGAACGCTTGACAGGACAGGAGTTGCTTACTGGAGAAAGCTTTGTGGGAACGACGGTTGCCTCCCGTCGGAGCCGTCTTTGGAAGAAGACCGGGAACGAGCTGCGAATCCAATTTTTTCACAGGCACAAATTGTATCCGAAACAATTATTCTGCATTCCGGTTTATAACGAAAATACGATTATCGGAACATTGTTTGGCGGAACAGGAAACGAGGGAAGTATTGATCGCATGATGTTGGAACAGATGGAAGTCAATTCGCTGCTTCTAAGTACATTGCTTACTTCTCAAGCTTTACAGACGAATCTGCAGAATCATTTAATGGAGCTTTCGACATTTAACGAAATTTTTCGTGTCATCCCCACGGTAAAGGATATGAAAAGGCTTCTTTATATTCTAGTAGATGTCAGCATCAATATTATCAGAGGGCCGTTCTCATGCATCGTTTACAAGCCAGCTTCAAGCTACGCGAAAGTCGACATTGTATCGCGGGGGCTGACGGCGACGGAAATTAACGAATACGGACATGATGTGGCGCACAGAACATTTTCAAGTCCGGAGATGGATGTGAAAAAAATAGTTAAACGAAAAACTAACTGGGGAACGGATGTATTGGAATTTCCATTGCACTATAAGGACAAGTTTTATGGCATGTTGTGTCTCGGCATACACCCGAAGGATGACGCGGACAAATATAAAGCTATTCTTTCAAGCCTTGCGATGGCCGGAAGCATTTCCATCCACCTTTGTCAGGGCCGGAAAGAAGAACGAAACGAAGATAACATCGTGACATTGCTTTACGATGTAGTCAATCAACACGATCCGCAAAAGTACATGATGCTAAAAAATATTAAAAATATCGTAGAAGCATTTGCCGACTTTTTAGATGAAGATCCGTATGAACCGTTGAAAAAAGTAAGCGGGCTGGTCTGCTATGACCTTTCGTTTGTAGAAAAATACATAGATGATCAAGAATTACTCATGATCTTGGACGGCTTCCACAAAGTGCTGAATCGCCAAAAAGCGATGAGGAGGGACAGTCAAATATTAGCACTGGCTTATCATTTCGTTGCTCATGGCGAAAATACAGCATCCGTCACAGAGCTCGTTACGGTATCGGAAGCACTCCGGCAGCAGTTTGTTTCATTTATTGATCAGCAATCGATTGTAGAGACGCACATTCCCCTTGAAACTGTCAACGCTCAGCTAGCGTGCAGCGAGGAAAAAAAGGAAGACAGCGGTCTGATCTTAAAAAATAAGCTGAACTTGTCTTCGCGTGAAATCGAAGTACTTAACTATGTTTTGAAAGGATTTAACAATCGCGAAATTGCAGATGTGCTGTATATCAGTGAGCATACGGTAAAAAATCATATCACACGCATCCTACAAAAGCTAGAGGTCACTGACCGGGCACAAGCAATTGCGATGATTTATCAACTTGGCTACTCACCTCCTCAATAAACGGCCTGTCCCCCGGCGCGTCGGGCGTATCATGTAACAGGGGGACAAGCGCTGTTAGGAATACAGTCCTATTCTCCTGGAATTTGTCACTATTTTCATCATACTATTAGCCTACACATATTCACCCTTCTTCGTACATGAGTCTATTTTACCATTTTTTTTTGATTTTTCTGTAGAAAAATGAGAACACAAGGTGATATACGAAAATTATTTTTATGTGAAAAAATAAACTTAGTATTCAAAAAAAGACATGAAACAACAATAACCAACATTGCCAAAAGGAGAATTTGTCATGGAAAGGAACAATGAGTGGGATCGATGCATTCTTTTTATACCACCTATGAGTGGTTTTCTCGGAACGAGGATGACGACATTCCACCGTTGCTCACAAATGCAACCCGCCTGTGCTTCATCGAGTAAATTTGCGTTGATTAACCGCAGACGCAGGACGTGGGCAGCACTTAAGCGGAATTGGTATGCATCGAGCGGAATCATTGCCTTTTTGGACGCGTTCTAATCGTGTTTTTGAACATCAGCTTAGAAGTCGGCGAATAGAATACATCCACTGAAAGATCAGAGACATGATTTCCGATGTTATCAAAAGATTCGAGGTGCAGAATGAAAAGGCTGTTAAGAAGTAGGCAAACAAATACAGAGGATAATCCTAGTAAGCGAAGCGAAGCGCGAGCGGAGATACAAGTTCAGGCGTCCCATGATTTTATCGGCATCGCCGATGAAAAGGGAGTAATCATCAACCAATACCCTGCTGTCTTAAAAGTCTTTGGATACAGCCCGGAACAGTTCATTGGTGTTAGATGTTTAGACTTTGTTTTTGAGAGCGATGTGATGAAAGCGGAACAACTGTTTGTTTCGGCGTTAAAAAATCCAGGTCGCACCGTCAGGACGGCAGTAAGAATAATGCAAGCCGACCAGCAACTTGTAAACTGTGAAGTAAGTATCACCAATCTATTGCAAAATGGCCAGGTAAAAGGTATGATGGTTCATTGCTGGGAGAGAACGGAGAAAACCTTGACTGCAAATGACCAACACCTGACTTATTTTGATTATTTAACCGATTTGCCTAATCGCTACCTGCTCGAAAGCAGGCTAGCAGAGGAACTGCTAAGAAGTGAAGCGGAAAACAGCGGACTGGCGCTGCTGATCATAGATCTTGACCGCTTTAAACTGGTTAATGCTCGAATGGGATATCAGATCGGTGACCTGTTGTTAAAAAAAGTGGCGCAGCGGTTGTCGAACGTAGTGAACGGCAACGGGATGCTGTTCAGGTATGGCGGCGATGAGTATATGATTCTTCTTGCCGGAGCCGACAGGAAAGCGGCTTATCATGCCGCAGAAGCGATTTGGCGTGATTTCTCGGCGCCGTTTTTCGTTGAAGACAGGGAGCTTGTAATCTCGCCGAGCATCGGTATCAGTATGTTTCCCGCAGATGGAACAACTGCTGATGAACTGATCAGGAATGCCGATGTTGCGTTGTACGAGGTAAAAAAGAATGGGAAAAATAATTGGAAATTTTATTCATCGCTGTATGATTTGGAGTACATGAATCCATTATTGATGGAGACGGAGCTTTATAAAGCCTTGGAGCAGCAGCAACTGTTGCTGCACTATCAGCCGAAAGTTAATCTGGCAACTGGAGAGATAACTGGGGTGGAGGCGCTTATCCGCTGGGAGCATCCCGTATGGGGAATCATCCCGCCGCTGGATTTTATTCCGCTTGCCGAAGCGACAGGATTAATTATTCCAATTGGCGACTGGGCGCTGGAATCTGCATGCAGGCAACTGAGAAAATGGCATCAACAAGGTTTTGACACCGTTGTCTCCGTGAACGTTTCCATGCAGCAATTGCATCAGCCTGACCTTCTGGGAAAAATCAAGCAAATACTGAAAAGAAATAAGTTGAAGCCGGAGTACTTGGAATTAGAAATCACGGAAAGCGTGACAGCGGATATTAACCAAGCCATCAGCACATTAACAGCTTTAAAGAAATTAGGCGTCAAAATCAGCATCGACGATTTTGGAACCGGATTCAGCTCATTTACATACTTAAAGGAATTTCCCATCGACACGATCAAGATCGATCAATCCTTTCTTGAAGGAGTACCGGATAGTCCGAAAGACGAAACCATCATTAAAGCAATCCTGTCCATGGGCTGTAATTTACACGTTAACGTCATCGCAGAAGGCGTTGAAAGGAAGGAGCAGCTGATTTTTTTACAAAAGCAACATTGCAACGAGGGGCAAGGATACTTTTTCAGCAAGCCGCTCCCTCCCGAAGAGCTGGAGAAGCTGGTTCCGGAAATCCGCCAAAAAGTAATTGAATACGGCATTGATCAAAAAAAGGAAGCTGCGGAGGAGGATAACCTTGTTTTCGCTCAGCAAGCCGCTGCCTTCGTCGCGGAAAAAGGGGTCGAACTGTTCCGGATTTTTGACGGGGCCGGTGAGCTTTTGTATGTGTCCCCGTCACATGAAGCAGTGCTGGGCTATCCGCCGTCAGCTTTCATGAAGCAGCGGGAGCTGGAATTCGTTCATCCCGAGGATGCTTCACTGCTGCAAGCCGCTTTTCAACAGACGATCCGGGAAAAAACACCGCAGCAGTTTGAACTCCGGGAGAAAAGTGCAGCGGGAGAGTGGCTGCTCTTTGATGTGTCATTGACACCGGTCCTGGATAAAAAATGTGATGTTGACCGTATCATTTTCACGGGAAGAGATATATCAACAAAAAGAGAAGCGGAGGAACGCTTATGGAAGTCTAAAAAGCTGGAAGTCATCGGTGAATTTGCAGCAAGCATCGCCCATGAGATCCGAACCCCGTTGACGTCTTTAAAAGGCTTCACCCATCTGTTGGAGAAAGGAATGGTGAAACAGGATTATTTTGAAGTCATTCGTTCCTCTTTTCATCAAATTGAAGATTTTCTGAAGGAATTTTTGTTTATCGCGAAGCCGCAAGCAATCACACCGGCCTTTGCTGATATCAACAGTATTTTGCGGCATGTGAAAGCTGAGCTGGAACCGGTTGCGGCAGCCAACAAGGTGAGCATTGTCATCGATGACAAGTCTGGGATCGCGGGCATCATTTGTGATGAAACGCAAATGAGGAAAGTATTTCATCAATTGATTCGTAATGGAATTGAAGCGATCACGGACGGCGGAACCGTTAGGCTGGAAATACAGGTAGAGCAAGCGGAGCTTTTGGTCAGGGTGATTGATAACGGCGTCGGCATGAGCAGTGAGCGTATAGAAAAATTAGGTGAACCTTTCTTCAGAAATAACGAGAAAGGCGTCGGTCTCGGGCTGATGCTCTGCTACCGGATTATCTGGCAGCACAAAGGCACGATTGTTATTAACAGTCAGGAAAAGAAAGGGACGATTGTGGAGGTGCGGTTACCGGTTTCACATGAATAATTCCGCGTTTCCAGTGCGGCACAGAGACATCACGCGACGAAGACATTCACAGACAATGTTTCCCGGACTCATTGAACATCCCATAAAAAATTAAGGCTGGTAAACCGTGGAGCGGTGAACCGGTCTTTTTGTATGCGAAAAAAAGGAAGCAGAAGCTTGGTTAAGTCGGCGTGACAGTTTCCACCACTGACGGGCAGATATGAACGAATATGAAAAAAACAGTGTGCAAACTGTTCAAAATGGAATCGTTTTATTGAATCATCACACCAGACTAGTACTTTTTTGCCGGAAATATATTTTTTTGCTGCTTTTATTGACAGAAAACAAGGAAAAAGTATTATAATGTTTAACGAAAATAGCAAAAAGACCTAGATAAAATTGTAAAACATGTACGGAATATAGTCCTTTGTTCTTATTTATCTACTCCGATAATGCTGGATGGGGAAAAAACAAAGGAATCAAGAAGCACAATACCTGCTCCCCTCACGAAGACATGCATACGCAACAACGGTTGTTCAAAAAGGCAATGGTTCCGCACGATGCGCCCAATTCCGCCTAAGTGCTGCCCACGTCCTATGGGCAACGGCGGAATGTCACCATCCTGGTTCCGAGAAAACCACTCACAGCCGGCCTGAAAAGAATGCATCGGCTCCACTCATTGTCTCTTCCTCTGCCAGTATGTCACTGATGTTGATCCAAGTGCCATCGCGCGCGATGGCACAATGAGACAGTTCGCAGTTTCTCAGTGAAGAATGGCTCATTGCTTTGTACTTGTTCAAAAAGATAAAAAACGATCATTTTGAACAAACACTTTAAAAACTACAAAGAATTGTTTGAAAGCTTGGCGATGATGCGCGAAAGCCAAATGTGGATAAAGCTGGTCTGACCGGTTCTAATTTCCTTTGATGAGATGGGTGATGATGAGATGCAAAGTATTGTTTCAACAGGCAAAAATATTAACAATGCCATTCACACGGGGTTGGAAATTCTTGGAGTGTCAAAGCAGGAAGTGAATATTGAAATCCTCCGTCATGAATCAAAGGGCTTTTTCGGTATTAATGCCAAAAACGCGGTGGTGAAATTAACGAAGATTGCCGACGATTTAAAAAATGTCAAACGCAAAGCCGGAGCCACGCTAGCCGCCATGGAAGAACTGGCAACAGCGGTTGCGGAGGAAGAGCTCGTCCCGCCGCCTCCTGTCACAGATGAAAAAATCGCGGTGCGGGCAAATAGAGAGGAACTGCTGGGAGAACAAGCGAACATCGTTGGCATGGCTTGGGTAAGCGATGGTCAAATATATTACCGCTCCTCAGAAAATCAATTTCCGTTGATAACGGTAGACGGCTGCCTGGAATTGTTTAAGAACGGCCGGCCGGTAGAAGAAAAAACGACGATCGCCCGTCAAGGGGATTATTTTATGATGAAATTGGATACCGCAGAGGAAGAATCAACATGGCAGATGACAATGGATGAGCGGAAATTACATGTTTTTCTTCGCGTTGAGCCAGGCTGGAGAAAGACGTACACCGTTCCGGATGTTGAACCGGCGAAGCACATCACCTTAAGCACAGAGGAAAAAAAGGTACCAGTCAATACCCTTACATATGAAAAAATCATCAGTGAACTTGGAACAATGGGGGTGATCCACGGCTTTAATCAGGCGGAAATTGTGAGTGCGATGCAGGCAAAAAAAGCAGGTACGTATGAAATCGCCGCTGGAATAAAGCCGAAGCCGGGCCGGCATGGCTGGGTTGAACGAACGGTTGATGTGGATATCAAGAACGGGCTGAAAGAAAAAGCGGATGGCAGTGTGGACTTTCGCGAAATGAAAACCATACCTGCTGTTGAAAAAGGTAAGATTTTTGCTGTCGTTCACCCGCCTGTTCCCGGGGAATGCGGGTACACTGTGACAAATGAGCCGCTGCCTGCGGAACAAACCTTTCCCGTCCAACTGAAGCTTGGCAGAGGAACGATGCTCGTGGATGACAAAATTGTGGCAACGGAATCCGGGCGGCCACATATAGAAAAACGAGGACAAACGGTGCATGTGGCGATCATGCCGAAATTGACGCTACCAGGGAATGTCGATTTATCTACTGGAAATATCCGTTTTTTGGGCGACATTGAGGTAGCCGGGAACGTAGAAGAGGGGATGACGGTGGAGTCAGATAAGGATATCTTTGTTCGGAACACTGTTTCCAAGGCGATGTTAATTGCAAAAGGCTCGCTATCTATCGGAGGCACGGTCATTAGTTCCGCGGTTTCAGTCGGAAGCAGTAACATCATAGAAGCAGAATTGACTCAGCAACTGGACGTTCTTCAAAAAAATATGGATCAAATCACCGCGGTTATCCGGCAGTTGATATATTCGCCCACTTACAAAGAAATGGCGTTTACCGGAGCCGGTATCCAGCCATTTCTGCGGATTTTAATAGAAAAAAAGTTTCAGCACTTTCCGCCCACAGCCAAGCGGTTTATGGATATGGTGAAGCATACCGGCGATCGGTTGCCGGATGATGAATGGACACGAATAGCTGCAGCGATGTCCCAAATTTTTTTCACGCTGGCGAAAGAAGCAATCTCTATCGGGCAAATGGAGAGCCTGTCGCATACGATGAAAAAGCTGCTGGGAGCCAAGCAACCTGCTGTGTCATCGGAGTCAATCATGCTTGTGTCGAATGCGTTGAACAGCAATTTGTATTGCAGCGGGGATATTACGATCACAGGAAAAGGATGCGTAAATACAAAAATTTATTCCGGAGGTGTGCTAACGATTAAAGGCACGGTTCGCGGGGGAAAAGTATTCGGCAGGCTTGGTGTCAATGTTCAAAAGGCCGGAGCGGAAATGGGTACTGCGACAGTGATTGCCGTCCCCGACGATCAGACGATTCGAATGGATACGGTGCTGGAAGGTACAACGATAAAGATAGGACAGATGAAGCATACGTTTAAAGAAACACATTTTCACCTAACGGCTTCCTTGAATAAAGAAAGGGCCCTTTGCCTGACGAAAAACGATTGACACAAAACCAAAAGGTTTCATATAATTATTTCATGAAACCTTTTGGTTTCGTAATACAACAGCTGGAGGTTGGACATGGAAAAAAATATGGATCAAACAACGTTGCCGGATATTAAGAAAACCGTTTTATTTCATGCACCGATTCAAAAGGTGTGGGAAGCCGTTTCTACCGCAGAAGGAATAGCCGCCTGGTTTATGCCGAATGATTTTCAACCGATTGTTGGTCATGAATTCACTTTACAGTCACCATTCGGACCGTCCCCGTGCAAGGTTTTGGATGTTGATCCGCCGACAAAGCTTTCTTTTTCCTGGGATAAATCAGGCTGGAAAGTTTCCTTTGAGTTAAAGGAAGTTGACGGAAAAACCGAGTTTACGCTTGTTCACTCCGGGTGGGGCCGGCCGGATGAGATTGTTCCAGGGCCGGGAGAGCCTTTGTCTGCAGTACGAAACCGTATGGAAAACGGCTGGGAGCCAATCGTGCACGAAAAGTTGCGTGAAGTAGTGGAAAAATAATGGGAGAGAAAAATCATGATATTTTTCAGGCTATTTCCGATCCTACCCGGCGGAAAATATTAAAGCTGCTTGCAGGCAAGGAACTGTCCGTTACGGCAATAAGCGAGCATTTTCCGATGAGTCGCACGGCAGTTTCCAAGCATTTGCGGATTCTGTCGAAGTCAAAGGCCGTCATTGTTGAAAAAGTGGGCAGGGAAACGCGTTATCAACTTCAGCCGGGTGCTCTTTACGAAGTGAGAGAATGGCTTTCCTATTTTGATCAGTACTGGGACAACAAACTGGCTATACTGAAACATCTTGTGGAAAAGGAAGAAGACGCCGCTAACGATCTCACAGCTTTCAAACACAGAATGGATCAGGAAAATAATAAACGGTGATACATGGCTTCTACCGTTGTGGTTGGAACGTTGCTGCGTCCCTTTCTGCACCAATCGGGACACTACGAGAGAAGAAGGAGTCTCCTCTGTCCCAGAACCGCACCAATCGGGACGTTGAAAATCTAAAAGATCCGGTGAAGGGAGACTTCCTGATAAAATGCAAAATGCTTTGCGAAAAAAAGCGAATTCTGTTGTTGACAATTATTTTTCGGTATGGTAAAAATTAAGTAAGCGATTTCAATTGAATAAAAGGATTGTTACTGTTTGGCAGGCAAAACCTAAGTTTGTAGTGTGGAACATCATAATCGGTGCTCCTGAGTGCAAAATTAGGTTTTTTTTTATCAGATGCGCTATTATTTTTGCTTTACCAAAAAAATAAAAAAATAAGGGCGAATGAAAATGGTAATTGAGAAGATTTTAAACAATAATGTAGTCATAACCAATAATGAACGAAAACAGGAACTAGTTCTTATGGGCCGGGGACTGGCTTTTCAGAAAAAGGTCGGGGATGCAATTGACGTTGCGAAAATTGAGAAGACCTTTGTTTTGGAGGATAATGCCGTTTCTGATAAGCTTGCTAAATTATTGATGGATACTTCCGAACTTTATTTAAACATTTCGTCCAAAATTTTAGATTACGCGAAGTCGCAGCTGCCCTACAAATTGGATGACTATCTGTATGTGGCATTGACTGACCATCTGAGCTTTGCCATCAGCCGCCAGAAACAAGGAATCTCATTGAAAAATCCGCTGTTATGGGAAATTAGAAAATTTTATAAGTTAGAATACCAGACTGCGTTAAAGACGCTTGATATCATTGAGGACGAGGCCGGTGTACGGCTTACGGAAGACGAAGCGGCGTCGATAGCACTGCATTTGGTAAACAGCCAGCTCTCCGGAGAAAACATGGCCGCTGCCGTTCAGGTAACGGAGATGGTTAATAATATTCTTAATATTGTAAAATATTATTTTCGCATGGAATTGGATGAAAGCTCCATTAATTATGAACGTTTTTTAACGCATCTTCGTTTTTTCGCCATGCGGTTCATCCGGAAGGAAAGAGTTGTTGATACCAACGATAATTTTTTGTATGAACAAGTGAAAGGAAAATATGCGGTGGCGTTTGAATGCAGTCAAAAAATAAAGACGTATTTAAATAAAAGCTATCAATGGCAAATTTCCAATGATGAGGAAATATATTTGACATTGCATATTCACCGCGTTACCCAGCGTCATGAGATGCACCGAGCGGAAGAATAATTTGAATGATCATTTCGCAGCTTGATTTTGTTACAACATCTATCATGTCTCCCGTAAATACGGAATTTAGAAAAAAATGTCGAAAAAATAAATATTTTGACATGTAAGCGTTGACATTGTAAGCGGGATGCATTATAGTTAACTTATAAATTGAATATCCTTTAAAGGAATGTTACCACTAATGGGCATAACCTGATCTGATTGAACGCAGTTGACAGCTGCTTGTTCATCCCAGCTCAGGTTTTTTTCATTACATTACTATCGCTGATTCCGGGTCAACCTTCCCCTTCGAAACAGCAGCCCATTGAAGGTTAAGAGAAAGCTGAGTGTATGCTCAAGCTATTAAGCAAACGCGACGTGAAGCGTAACCCGGTGGCCGGCAATGAGGCGTGCACACTCAGCCGGAGACAGTCGGAACGTGCTCTCACAAGCTATCGTTTTTCAAGCCATTACTTCAAAGTCGTTCTGGTTCTTGGATCAGACGTAAAAATCTCATAAGAAAGAGGGGTTTTGTATGAAATACGAACAGTTGGCAAAAGACATTATCGAAAAAGTCGGCGGCAAAGCAAACATTATCAGCGTGGTCCATTGTATTACTCGGTTACGCTTTAAATTAAAGGATGAAAGCAAGGCGCAGACAGATGCAATCAAAAATATGGACGGTGTGGTTACCGTTATGATCAGCGGCGGTCAATACCAGGTCGTCATTGGCAATCACGTGCCGGACGTATATAAAGCAGTTACGGAAGTAGGCGGCTTCAGCAGCCAGGAGCCGGTAGAAGCAGAAGAGGAAAAGGGTGGAAGCATCTTTAACCGATTTATTGATATCATCGCCAGCATTTTTACACCAGTTCTTGGTGTCTTGGCAGCAACAGGGATGATCAAAGGATTTAATGCCTTGTTTGTATCAGTTGGTTGGTTGGAGGAGAGCTCCGGAACCTACCAGATTTTGAATGCGGTCGGAGATTCCTTGTTCTACTTCTTCCCGATCTTCCTCGGTTATACGGCGAGTAAAAAATTTGGCGGAACTCCGTTTATCGGGATCGCCATCGGGGCTTCGCTCGTTTATCCGGATTTGTCGGGCCTATCGGCAGGCGAGCCGCTGTACACGCTGTTTGCCGGATCGATGTTTGAATCGCCTGTTTACATTACTTTTCTTGGAATTCCAGTGATTTTAATGACGTACTCATCGTCGGTTATTCCGATCATTCTTGCGTCTTACTTCTCTTCCAAGGTGGAAAAATGGTTCAAAAAGGTCATTCCGGATGTTGTCAAAATGTTTTTGGTGCCGTTTGGAACATTGCTTGTTGTCGTACCGGTCACATTCATCGTTATCGGCCCGATTGCTACTTGGGCGGGACAGCTTCTCGGCGAAGTGACGCTTTGGATTTATCAGCTTAGTCCGATCATTGCCGGCGCTTTTCTTGGAGGGTTCTGGCAAGTATTCGTTATTTTCGGCCTCCACTGGGGTCTTGTACCAATTGCCATCAATAACCTTGTCACCCTTGGTGCCGACCCGGTGCTTGCTATGGTGTTTGCCGCTTCCTTCGCGCAAACAGGTGCTGTTCTCGGCGTCTGGCTGAAAACGAAGCAGCAAAAAATCAAAACGCTCAGCATTCCGGCATTCATCTCCGGTATTTTTGGGGTAACCGAGCCGGCGATTTACGGTATTACCCTTCCAGCGAAGCGGCCGTTTATCATCAGTTGTATTACGGCGGCAATCGGCGGCGGAATAATCGGTCTTTTCGGTTCACAATCCTACCGGATGGGAGGACTGGGGGTTTTTGGATTTCCTTCCTTTATCGGTCCGGAAGGCTTTGATGCCGGATTTTGGGCAATCATTTTTGCAGTCGTGCTTGCCTTTATACTAGGGTTCATTCTCACGTATTTGTTTGGCGGCGTCGGTAAAGAGCCGGTGAGTGAACAGGCGGCGCCAGTGCCGGCCGGTAAAGCAGGCGGAAGTGCTGTGGAAAGAAAAGAAAACGAAGTCATTTCCAGTCCGTTTCATGGCGAAGTGATCGAGTTGGATAAAATAGAAGACGAGGCTTTTTCCTCAGGCGCTCTCGGAAAAGGGGTGGCGGTTGTCCCTTCTGAAGGAAAACTGTATTCTCCGGTTTCCGGAACAGTCTCCGTGCTTTTCCCGACAAACCATGCCATCGGTATTACGACGGATGGCGGAGCGGAAATTTTAATTCACATTGGCATGGATACCGTGCAGTTGCAAGGAGAGCATTTTACATCGCTTATTAAGCAGGGTGAAAAAGTGGAAAAGGGCCAGCCGTTGATTGAATTTCATATCGAGGAAATTAAGCGCGCAGGATATAGTTTGACAACACCTGTAGTCGTTACGAATACCGATCAGTACACTATCGTACCGACGGAACAACAGCAAGTGGCAGTCGGTGACAACCTGTTGACCTTAACCGGTTCTTAAATGCATTCTTTCAGAAGGAGAGGCGGGGAGCGATCCCATTTCCACATCCACGATCACTGATCGTGGATGCTTTTCCTTCTGTTTGTTTTTAGATGATGTTCAAAAAGGGCGGAAAACAGCGCCAGTGAATCTTGTCGTTGCGTTGTCTCTCCGCTGTTCACGTAGATGTTGTGTACGCTGCTCTGCTAGTGATTGCCACGAACGGGCACAGGACTGGGCTAACCGACACAAGCTGAACGTGCTTCGTGTTAGCAGGTAAAAAAACTGCCAAGCCCGCTGCTTCGTGACAAGCAGCGGGCAGCACATTGGTATTGACCACACTTTATTAGAGCGTGGTCAGTTAGGTGTTTGTTCCAAAAGATAAACAGCGATAACATTATGAAATAATCATTTCCTTCAACATTTCTTCTATGGCGTGTGCCACGCCGTTTTCATCGTTGGACTTGGTGGTGTATCGGCAGACTGTTTTGATTGCCTCCGGTGCATTTTCCATCGCCACTCCCCGTCCGGCGCGCTCAAGCATGCTTTTATCATTAAAATTATCTCCAAGCGCCATCACATCTTCCATGGAAATACCCATGCTGTTGGCAAGCATTTCAAGGGCAATTCCTTTTTGGGCATCCGGATGGTTAAATTCAAGGTTGATATGTCCGGAGGAAGTGATGACCACTCCGTCCTCTGCTGAAAGCTTATCGCTGACTTCCTTTAAAACCTCTTTATGAAAGGAGAAACTGAGAAATTTATATATTTCAACATCCGGGTTGGCAAGAACCGGTTCAAAATGGTCGATGAATTGGACATGCTCATTTTGAAAACGTTGCTCGGCATATGCGCGAACATCTTCTTCCGTAGCATCGCTGTTAATCGATTTAATAATGTCGACCAGGACTTCCATAAAATATTCCCTGCTGACCGAATAGCCACCTTGATTAGTAAAGATCTCAATATACATTCCTGCATCCTCGCAAGTGGTGAGGATTTTCTGACACACAGCATTATCCATCGGCACGCTGCGGATTAATGTCTTTTTAGAATCATAAGTATTGGCGCCGTTCAGACAAATAATCGGGCAGGACAGTCCGGCATCCTGCAGTGGTTTATTTGCAGCATCATAAGATCTTCCGGTTGCGACAACAAACTTGATTCCTTTGGAGACCGCTTTTTTAATCGCCTGCGCGTTTTCCTCGCTGACTTCCCCTCTTTCGTTCAATAAAGTTCCATCTAAATCTGTTGCAATTAATTTCATCGTTTCGCCTGCCTCACATGTTATATCATTGCTATATATTCACTATAACAATGTATTAAGAGAGATGCCAACCTTATTTAAGGTGCCAGGCACCTTATGATGCGGTGAAGTGATAAAGAAATGGGACAAACAAATATAAGTGGTTTACTTGCCCCGGTGCAATACTTTAAGCGTATGTTCAAGAGATCGCTCTTTTTCTTATTAAACATCCTCTAAAAAAATAATTGTGAATTTTTTTTGAAAGCTCTTTTAATTACAAGTTTTTTTTTGTAGAATTAAAGAAGAATTTTTTTCTCTTTAAATACCATTATAAAAAATATTTTTTCGTAAGCTTTTAGAAGCGCTCTGCAAAATGATATCAGCAATGAAATTATCGCCTGCTGTTAGCATTAGCAAATGAGCTTCACAAAGTGTCACGCAGTTTTTCAAACTGCTCCAATAATAACGAAAAGGGGAGAAGGAATCGTGGAAAATCGACTATCAACGATTAAACCTTATACAAGGGCAATTCTGAAATCACATCTATGCTCGTGCGGGGTGGATTATAACAAGATGGACAGACCAGTTATCGCCATTGCTAATTCCTGGAATGAAATCGTTCCCGGACACGTGCATTTACGGCAAATCGCCGATCGGGTAAAAAAAGGTGTCATCGATGCCGGAGGTCTGCCCCTTGAATTTAACACAATTGCAGTGTGCGACGGTATTGCCCAAGGGCATGACGGTATGAAGTATTCCTTGCCGAGCCGGGAAGTGATTGCCGATAGTGTGGAAACAATGGTACATTCCCATGGTATTTTTGACGGGATGGTTGTATTGAGCTCCTGCGATAAAATTGTGCCTGGGATGATGATGGCGGCAGCGCGCTTGAATCTTCCCGGGCTTGTCGTGCTTGGAGGGGTGATGCCTAATCATATCAAGCCGAAAGAATCAAAAGCGGCAAGGCAGAAGTTCCTTGCCGGTGAATTAGATGAAAAAGGTTTGGTGGATGTGACCAAAAAATATTATCCGGGCGCCGGGGCGTGTCCTTTTTTAGGGACAGCCAACACCATGCAAGGATTATCTGAAGCCCTGGGAATGGCACTGCCAAAATCATCCTGGATGCGCGCCCTGTCGGAGGAGCAGCTTGACGCGGCAGAAGCGGCGGGGCGCCAGGCGGTTGAACTGGTACGACAAGGACTGAAGCCGACGGATATTTTAACTTTACAGGCCTTCAAAAATGCCATAACTGTCCTGCTTGCCATGGGAGGATCATTAAATGCATGCCTGCACCTTCCCGCGATCGCCCACGAGGCGGGAATTGAACTGCCGTTTGATTTGTTCGATGAAATCAGCCGCAATATTCCGTTTATCGCCGGTGTTACGCCTAACAACAATGAATACACCACAAATGACCTGCAACGGGCAGGGGGAGTTCCGGCATTGATGAAAGTACTCTCGACCCATTTGCATTTAGATAACATCACGGTCACCGGCAAAACTGTGGGTGAGAATATTGACCACGCCGAAGTGCTTGACCGCGAAATTATACATCCGCTGAGCAGACCGCTGGATAAGGAGGGAGGCATTGCTGTTTTAAAAGGAAATCTCGCTTCACAAGGGGCGCTGATCAAGCAGTCGGCTGTCCCGGGAAAACTGCGGAATTTTATCGGGGAAGCGATCGTTTTCAATTCAGAAGAAGCATTTTTAACGGCCTATGAGTCAGATGAAATTAACGAAGGACATGCCGTTGTTATCCGCTACGAAGGCCCAAAAGGCGGTCCGGGCATGAGAGAATTGCACCGATGCACGGAGGTGCTGGCCAAATACGAAAACATTGCTTTGATAACCGATGGGCGATTTTCGGGTGCCTCCGCCGGGCTGTCGATCGGCTATTTAAGTCCGGAAGCGGCGGAAGGAGGAAACATCGCGCTTGTACGCAACGGGGATGTTATTGAAATCAATGTGAAAGCGCGCAGGCTGACGCTGAGGGTAACAGAGGAAGAGCTTGCGTTGCGGAAAGCACATCTAGAAACGGTAAAAAGAGAGGCTGGAAAGTTCCTGAGACTGTACTCTTTAAGTACCGAATCGGCAGCAAGCGGAGCGATTCGCAATATTTAACAGTTGCGCTCTGCTGCTTGGGGAGCTTTATAGACAGCAAAAATTCCGTGGTGCTGTTCTCCGTAGTTTTCAAGCTTGGTCCGGCATCTGAAACAAGACTTCTGGTTTAAAGGAAACGTTGCCACTGTTACCATTTTTGCCGCCCCTCCGCCCCTGTCGGATTTATTTAGTCAGCAGCAGACTGTGCGGCATGGGGAGAAGTGCAGCCTTCCATTGCTGCGAAGTTATGTCACGAGCTATTGTCTATTGGCAGGATTTGCGCACTGCGTTTGTGATTTTCGTACATTGAGATTTTCGGTTCAGCCTGGCTTTTTGCAAAAACTCTAGAGAAAATGGAGAATACACGATGATAAAAAAATATCTGATCTTGAATAAACTTCATCAAGGAAAATTGGTCGCCGTCATCCGGGGCGGAAGCGGAAGGGAGGCGTATGGAATAGCAAACGCGTGTATTAAAGGTGGCATTCAAAATATTGAAATCACGTTTACAACGCCGGATGCTCTTGCTGTCATTCAGCGTTTGGCTGAGCGGTTCGGGGAGCGGGATGCCGTCATTGGAGCCGGCACCGTTCTGGACGCTCATATGGCACGAATGGCGATGCTGCATGGCGCTTCTTATATTGTCAGTCCGCACTTTTCCAAAGAAATTAGTGAAATATGCAATCTCTATTCGATTCCATATCTTCCAGGGTGCCTGACACCTACCGAAATGACAGAAGCTTTAAAAGCTGGAGTGGAAGTGGTTAAAGTATTTCCGGGAGATGTGGTCGGTCCAAACTATATTGCGAATTTGAAAGGACCGATACCGAATATTCAGCTCATGCCATCCGGCGGCGTCAGCCTGGATAATGTGAACGAATGGCTGCACAAAGGAAGCTTTGCTGTCGGCATCGGAAGTGTCTTGACAAAAGGAGCGATGGGGGACTATGACGAGATTGAAAAGCGCGCCAGAAGCTTTGTGGATAAAATCACTCATATAAAATGAAGCAGTTCTCAACAAAGAGGCCGCAACTTCCGAAGGCACTGATAAAGTAAAAAACTTCTTTTTCAGTGCCTTCGTGTACGCTTTTTTCTGACAAGCTGTAGCGGCTTTTAGAGCCGTTTGGACGAAATGGCATTTCGCACTTTTTGCAATGATTTTTTTCCAGCCCCTTTTCTTGCGATCATGACATTCACATAGATGGCGTCGATGATAGTCAGCTGTGCAATCCGTGAAGCCAAAGCTTCCGAGCGGTAATCTGTTTCATCCGAGAGGGTAAAAATGGGAATATCCACGTTTTCACTCAGCGGAGATTTGGCGAAGCCCGTGATTCCCACCGTCTTCACCCCATTTTCCTTGGACATCTCTAAAATTTGCAAGATGTCTTTTGTTGTGCCCGTATGAGAAATCAGCACAGCAACATCTTTGCTTGTCAGCTGCGAAGCAGACATCAACTGCAAATGCGTGTCGGTCTGTGCAAACACGTGAACTCCCGTCCTGATCAGCTTATGGTAGGCATCGAGAGCAATGATGTTTGAGCCGCCGCATCCGAAAAACTCCACTCGCTGCGCAGAAAGGATAGTCTTTACGGCCGCTTTAAAGTTGGCTTCGTCAACGACCTTCAGTGTATCTTCCAATGTTTTTATATTTGAATGAAACACTTTCTCTGTGACTGTTTTTTCATTATCATCCGCTTGTATTTTTTCATGAATATCCTGCATTGATTCTACCATTTCGGAGGCAAGGGCTATCTTCATTGCCTGATAGCCTTTAAACCCGAGCCGCTTGCAAAAACGGAAGACGGTGGAGTCGGCAATGCCGATGTCATCTGCAACCTGGTTAATCGTTCCGTGGATAATATTTTGCGGATTTTCCAAAATATAATCGGCAATTTTCCTTTCTTTATCGCTGAATGTTGGATAATTGGATCGTATTCGCATAAAACAGGGCTGCAAATCTGGGCTGCTCATTTCCGATAACACCTCCTTGTAAAAATAGTTGCTACTCTTATCATAATGGGAAAAATGAGAAAAAGAAATATTTTTCTTATCGCATCAAAATGAAAGAAATATTTTTCAGTAAACCCTTGCGAAGAAATATTTTTTTTCTTATAATTAATTCATGAAATATTATTTTTTGATATGGCATCACTGCAACGAAGGATGGACTGCTTCAATATGCATTATACACATTTCTGCAATCATCCAATCCTTTCGAGACTTCATGAAGACGTAAAACTTTGATATAAGGGGAGGTGACGGCATTGTCCTGAATATAACGCTCGCTTCGGTTAGAAACAGTGCTTGGAGGATGATCAATTTTTTTCGTAAGGTAGGCGACAAGCAAGGCAGATGGACGGAGATTCATTTAATAGAATGGCAACGTTTGACTAGGAATGTCCCGGTTTATGGAGTTATTTTTTTCTTCCTTATTGTAATCGGTTACATATATAAGCGCCTGTTCAAAAAGGCAATGGTTCCGCGAGATGCGTCAGCTACGAGAAAATCACTAATGAGTTGAGAAACGTCCGAACGATGAAGAATAGGAGCTAATCGTTAACGAAATGTGTAGAGAAACGTCCGAACGATGAAGAATAGGAGCTAATCGTTAACGAAATAGCTTACTGGAAAAGAATGCATTGGCTCCACTCATTGCATCATGTTTGTTCAAAAAGATGAAGATCGATCTTTTTGAACAAACACTTTAAACATATTTGGAGGAGGAAGATAGAATGTCAGATTCGATGCTGGTAATGGTTGCGGTTGCTGGTATTGCAGCGCTGCTGTTTCTTGTTATCCGCACAAAGCTTCATGCTTTCGTTGCGTTGATGGTTGTCAGTTTACTTGTAGGAATTGCGGCGGGTATGCCGTTAAATGGTGTCATTCAATCCATACAAAGCGGAATGGGGGGAACGTTGGGCTTTGTTGCTATCGTCGTCGGGCTCGGAGCCATGTTTGGGAAAATGCTCGAAGTTTCTGGCGGAGCGGAAAGGCTCGCGCAGACATTGCTGAAAAAATTCGGGGAAGACCGCTCGCAATGGGCGCTCGGGGTTACCGGCTTCTTAGTCGCGATTCCTGTTTTTTTCGATGTCGGCTTGATTATTTTAGTTCCGTTAGTATACGGTTTGGCAAAGAAAACCGGAAGATCGCTGCTGTATTACGGTATCCCGTTACTGGCCGGTCTTGCCGTAACACACAGCTTCATTCCTCCAACGCCAGGACCGATTGCGGTAGCGGATTTAATCGGTGCGGATCTGGGCTGGGTTATCCTGTTTGGTGTTCTAGCAGGTATTCCGTCGATGATCATTGCAGGACCGTTGTTTGGAAAGTGGATTGCTAAACGGGTGCATGCCGTTGTGCCTGAGTATATGAATTTTGAAGAGGAAAAAAAGTACGACAAAGAATTACCTGGTTTCGGCATGATTACTTCGATTATTCTTGTTCCATTAGTGCTGATTTTAGTTAATACACTGTCCTCCGTACTGCTTTCGGAAGGCAACGGATTCCGTTCCTTTGCGGCGTTCATCGGACATCCGTTTGTGGCTTTGACCCTTGCCACTTTGCTCACGTTTGTTTTTTTGGGAACAAAAAGAGGCTATTCACGGCAGGAAGTACAAGATATTGCAACAAAAGCACTCGAACCGGCGGGAATTATCATTTTAGTTACCGGTGCCGGTGGAGTGTTTAAGCAAGTCTTGGTTGATTCTGGTGTCGGAGATGTGCTTGGGGAAATGATGGCTGGTTCGTCTTTGCCGCCGATTTTGCTCGCTTTCCTGATAGCCGCGGTTGTCCGGGTCGCACAAGGCTCTGCTACAGTTTCGATGGTGACAGCCGCCGGGTTAATTTCACCGTTAATTGTCATCATGGATCTCCAGGGACCGGTTCTCGGACTGATTGTTATTGCCATCGCGTCGGGGGCGACGGTTCTGTCCCATGTAAACGATTCCGGCTTCTGGTTGGTCAACAGATATTTCGGTATTGATGTAAAAGATACATTAAAAACATGGACAATTATGGAAACACTAATCGGTCTTGTCGGTTTAACCGTTGCGCTTGTCCTTGGCATTTTTATCGCATAAGATTAAAGCGGGGTTGTTATGTATGGGGAAAGCAATGCTTTTTTACAAAAGCGATTGTTTTCCCTTAACCAGGAAGGAGATAGAAGCGGCAGTAAAATCATGCATCATGCAGCTTGGAACAATCTTTTTAAGAGAACAAGAGCGATCAGGAAAGCTGACTGGTCTATGCGTCGGCGATGAGAAAACTCTCGTCAGGCTGTACAAACAGCATAAGCTTATGAGGCTGAGGGGGCAGAGAGATGGAAAACTATTTATTAGGTGTGGATATAGGTACAACCAGTACAAAAGCGGTATTATTCACTAAAAAAGGAAGGGTGCAAACACAATTTTCCGTTGAGTATCCGTTACTTACGCCTGTTCCCGGGGCCGCGGAACAGGATCCGGAAGAAATCGTCGAGGCAGTGAAGTCGTCGATTCATCAGGTGATGAAGCAAAGCGGGATTGATCCGCAAGCGCTGCTGCTTGTGTCCTTCAGCGCGGCGATGCACAGTGTGATAGCGGTAGACGAGAAAGGACGTCCGCTGACAAACAGCATTACCTGGGCTGACCAGCGAAGTGATTTCTGGGCAAAAAAATTGAAACAGGATGGCTGCGGACATGACATTTATTTGCGCACGGGAACCCCGATTCATCCAATGTCTCCGCTTACCAAAATGATCTGGTTAAGAAACGAGCATCCGGATATTTTTGAAAAAACGTCTAAATTTATCTCTATTAAAGAGTATGTATTCCAGCAGTTTTTCGGTGAATACATCGTGGATTACTCGATTGCGTCGGCAACGGGATTGTTTAATCTGGAGCTTCTTGATTGGGATAAAAAAGCACTGGATGTTGCGGGAATTGCGGCGGAGCAGTTGTCGGCGATTGTTCCCACTACTCATCGGCTGCAAGGACTATCGGCAGAAATTGCCGTGGAACTCGGCATAGCGCCGGATGTTCCATTTGTTATCGGTGCAAACGACGGAGTGCTTTCCAATCTTGGTGTGAATGCGATTGAGCCGGGGGTGGTTGCACTGACGATTGGTACAAGCGGGGCAATACGAACGGTTACCGATCGGCCGGTAACAGATCCGAAAGGGAGAATTTTCTGTTATGCACTGACAGAGAAGCATTGGGTCATCGGGGGACCAGTGAATAGCGGGGGGATGGTTTTGCGCTGGCTTCGGGATGAAATTTGCCGGGAAGAAGTGGCGAAAGCCGCCGAGCTAGGGATGGATCCATATGACGTGATAACGGATAAAATCAGCAAAGTAAAACCGGGTGCCGAGGGATTGATTTTTCACCCTTACTTGGCAGGGGAGCGTGCGCCGCTGTGGAACGCTAATGCACGAGGAAGCTTCTTCGGCTTGGGGATGCATCATAAGAAAGAGCATATGATGCGCGCTGTGCTAGAAGGAATTAATCTTAATATATATACTGTACTGCTTGCTTTGGAAGAAATTATCGGAATCCCGGAAAAAATTCACGCCTCCGGCGGTTTCGCCAAATCTGCGGTCTGGCGGCAGATGCTCGCCGACATTCTTAACCAGGAGGTGGAAATTCCTGAAAGTGTGGAAAGTGCCTGTCTCGGTGCCGTTGTTCTCGGGCTTTATGCGCTGGGTGAAGTGGATGATTTGACGGCGGTAGCGGAAATGGTAGGAACCACGGACAGTCACTTGCCTGATCAGGAGCGAGCTAAGATTTATATGGGAATTATCCCGATTTATCTGCGGCTGAACCGGCTGCTCGAAGAAGAATATGATGCGATCGTAAAAATGCAATAGGGTATAGGTGCCAGGCACCTTATGATGCAGTAACGCTTTAAAGTATCATAAGGTGCCTGGCACTTCAATTCAAAAAACAATCATGTCGTATCTCCTTTAATAAGTGCCACATCGACGATAGTATTATTGATCACTTCACTGTCTTTGTTTTCAATCATTTTTATCAAAGCAGAGCATAATTCTTTGCCGATTTGATCAGCAGGCTGCTGAATGGTGGTCAGTTTAGGCGTTTGCAGAATTCTTGTAAAAGAAGTATAATCATAGCCTACTATTTTCAATTGCTGAGGCACGTTAATTTTCATTTTCTGTGCGTACATATACAGGGCGTATGCTAAAATATCATTGCTGCAGAACACTCCGTCATAGTTAAGCAGTTCGTCACCGAGGTTATTTTTTACAAAGTCTTCAGGATATGTGGTGAACGCTTGCTTGCTGAACTCGCCTTCAATAATGGCATGCGGGATATCATATTTCATGCAGGTGAGCTTGAACGCGTCCGCTCTCCTGTTTGACAGCATTTCCAGATTTAACGGACCGGAAATATGCAACAGTCTTTTACAACCGCTCTTAATCAAATGCTCCGTTGCAATGGTTCCGCCGTTAAAGTTATCGGAACTGACATACGGGATGTTGTTAGAGAGGATCCGGTCAAATGATACAATCGGCAACTGAACCTTTTTATATTCTTCAACATCCAGTGTCTGGCTGCACATGATGATGCCATCAACACGGTTTTCCCGCAGCATACTAATATATTTTGCTTCTTTTTTCGCTTCATCCAGCGAGTTGCAGATAAGCAGCTTATAGTTGTTATTGTAGGCGAACAGTTCAATATTTTTAATTAGTTCGGCAAAAAACGGGTGACCTGAGTCCGGAACGACTACGCCGATGAGAAATGACTGACTTCGCTGAAGGGCGCGGGCAATTTGATTGGGAGAATAATCGATTTCAGCCATTGCTTTTTCAACTTTTTTCCGCGTTTCTTTTCCGATGTATCCCCTGTTGTTTATCACCCGTGATACGGTTGTTACCGATACGCCGGCTCTTTTTGCAACATCTTTAATATTTGCCATCGTCTTCTCCTTCTGCTGTTTTAGCATGTTCTCTGCCGCACGACAGCAGCAGACAGGACATGCGCCACGTTAATAAATTGCCTTCTTTGGATATGCACATTATAACATATGGATGGTAACGTTTGCACAAAAGATTAGGTGCCAGGCACCTTATGATACTGCGAAGTGGTAAAGTGAAACGGTAAATGAAAAGCGGAAATATGACATACAGCTGTCAAGTAAATTCAAGTATGATCATTCATAATGATAGGAGGATTCCGTAAGCATCATACGCAAAGAAAGGGGAGGAGCCGTTGTGAACCGAAGCGGTTTAATCAATAAAATTGCCGATAAGCATGTGAATATTGCATACTTTGCAGAAACGGTCCGCAATGATGAAAACATCAGGGCAGAAGTCATTAGGCAGTTGTTAACCAACAACAACATTATGGTTTATTATCACTGCTACTACATCATTTCCCGGGCCAGTGAGGAAGAGCCGGAGCTGTTCTACGAGTATTGGGATGATTTTGCCGCACTTCTTGATCATCACAATTCGTATCACCGCGATATCGGATTGACACTGATCGCCAACTTAACGAAGATAGATGAAAAGGATTTGTTTTCCGGCCTGTACGACAAATATATTCAACACTTCAACGATGCGAAGTTTATGACAGCTCAATGCTTTCTTCAAAACATAAAAAAAATCGTCATGCATAAAAAGCAATACATCGAGGACATCGTCAAGCTGTTGGTAGAGGCAGACAACAGATGTCATTATCCAAAAAAACAGAAGGAGCTACTAAAAAGCGATATTATTGATGTCTTCGCTGTAGTTTATCGCTGTACAATAAATAAAGGCATTGTTGAGGAATTCATCACCGCTCAGCGCAACAGTCTCAGCCCGAAGACAAGAAAAAAAGCGAAGTCATTGATAAACAAGTATGGTTTATAGGAACTGGACTGTACTTCCTTTTCAAGTAACGGGGAGAAGCATATAAGTGGAGATCGGCGATAGAAAAAGAGGGGAAAATTCAATGAAGCTCTATTTAATAAGGTATGGCGAAACAGATTGGAATTTAGAAAATAAAATTCAAGGTAGTAAAGATATTAAACTTAATGCCACCCGTATAATGCAAGCAGAACAATTAAGGGAAAAGATTTTAGAATCAAAATACAGGTTCTCGAAAATATATTCAAGCCCGTAGCAACGCGCAATTTAAACAGCAAATATCTTGACTCAAAGTATCAATGTTGATTACATACCAACGAAAGGATTAGAAGAGATTAATTTAGGGCAATGGGAAGGTTTATCATGGGCGGATACAAGAAAATTATCCGCTGGAATTTGCTAAATGGTTAAGCATCGAAGGTATACAAAAGCTCCATTAGGTGAATCATATCAAGATTTACTAGAACGTGTTTTAGCTGCATTACAGAAAATCGTCAGGGATAATCGTGAGAATGTTGCTATTGTTACTCATAGTGCAGTGATGATGGCTTTACAATGCCTATATAACAAATACTCCTTTTGAAGAAATGACAAAATTTAAGACAGAGAACACGTCAATTATTGAAATAAATAGTCATTTATTCATTTAAGTGGTTGTTCAAAAAGATCGTTTTTTATCTTTTTGAACAAGCACGAGGCAATGAGCCATTCTTCACTGAGAAACTGCGGACAGTCTCATTGTGCCATCGCGCGCGATGGCACTTGGATCAACATTAGTGAAATACTGGCAGAGGAAGAGACAATGAGTGGAGCCGATGCATTCTTTTCAGGCCGGCTGTGAGTGGTTTTCTCGGAGCCAGGATGGCGACATTCCGCCGTTGCTCACAAATGCAACTTAAATGTGCTTCATCGAGTCAATTTGCGTCGAGTAACCGCAGACGCAGGACGTGAGCGGTTTTTAGGCAGAATTGGAGGATGGGGACATTCCGCCGTTGCCCATAGGACGTGGGCAGTACTTAGGCGGAATTGGGCACATCGTGCGGAACCATTGCTTTTTTGAACACGCTCTTTAAGCAAGCTTTTCTGAAGTACTATACTTAAGCTATTTGGAAAGCAAGAGCCGCCGAAGTGAAATCGTTATGAAATCACTTCAATAAATAGGAGGACTCATTTGTTTTGATAAATATCAACATGAACATTTAAACGAGTTTTTGGAATAAACACTTTTAAACCTTCGCTAACAGCCACGAATTATGTCGGCCTAGATTTGTAAAGACACCTTGACATAAAAGTGTCTGTATGGTTATGATAGATTTAACAAATAACGGAAAGGGTGCAGCGAGCACATGATCTTATAATGCATGTTCAAAAAAGAAGGTCGAAAAAGCCAAGAAGTTCGAGATGCGGTAGTCACAAGCCGTAAGCGTACCGTATCCACCATTCGTACGCGAGCTGCGCTGTTGACAGCGTAACGAACGAATCCGCTGGCGATGTACTAGATTTTTTGAACATCCTTTTATCCTAAATTTGGATTTTTTTTCTGGATAGGATCGATCATGTGCTTCTACACAAAAGCAAAAGGGCTCTAGCGTCGTTGCGCCTTTTTGTATATAGGTACAAAAGCTGCTTTTTCGCCCGTGGAGTGCAGGCTATTTCCATCGGGAGCCGGCGGCACTTTTCCTACCTATGATGTATGAAGCATGACCTCCTATCCAGCAGTGGATCGGGGGTTTTTTGCTTTTTGTCTATCCTTCCGATCCACAGAGTCTTCCATCATTTTAAAAAAGGAGTGATGCCTTTGATCATATTTGATGCAAATGATTTGCAGAAAAGCGTCAGGGACCGAATGCTTTTTTCTGTAGATCAATTACGAATCAGACACGAGATCGAATTGGTCTCGTCGGGCGAAATGGCAGTGGGAAAACGACGTTGATGAACATTTTAGCAGGGCAAGAAGAAGCAGATCATGGAACGATTACCTCCTCGGCCACCCGGTATATGTTGCCACAGTTAATTGAACGCCGTCGGCTAAACGAAATAGAAAAGAAGGAGTGATTGGATGTACGGACCAAACCCGCGGGACGCGTTTCCGATTGAAGGGAATCGAAGCGTTCAGTTTATCAATAACACATTGACAAAGCCAAATATCAAAGTAGGGGATTATTCATACTATGATGCCGAAGGCGGTGAAACATTTGAAGACCAAGTGCTGTATCACTATGAAGCACTGGGGGATCAACTCATCATCGGCAAGTTTTGTTCGATTGGACCAAACACGACATTTATTATGAATGGGGCGAATCATCGCATGGATGGCTCGACCTATCCGTTCAATCTTTTCGGACAAGGGTGGGAGCGTCATACACCAACCCTTGACCAGCTGCCCTTGAAAGGGAGTACGGTCGTTGGAAATGATGTTTGGATCGGAAAGGACGTCACGATTATGCCGGGGGTGACGATTGGTGATGGCGCGATTATCGCCGCAAAGTCAGTGATCGCAAAAGATGTGGGGCCTTACACGATTGTGGCAGGAAATCCCGGGCGAGCGATCAGAAAACGGTTTTCCGAAGAAACAATTGAAGCATTGCTCCGCATCAAGTGGTGGGATCTTGACATTCGTGTGATTACGGAACACTTAGATGCGATTTTATCCACTCAGTTAGACGTTTTAAACCGGTTGAGACGAGAGTAAACAGAAGTGGGTGTGTCAAAAGCCAAAACTATTGAAAAAATTATCCGGGCAATGAGGGCAATGGCTTCGCTCGCTGCACGCTCGATAGGAAAAAACTACTCCTATCAGGCTTTTGAAAAGATGCAGCGGCTTCGCTCATGGCTTCGCTCGCTGCACGCTCGATAGGAAAAACCCCCCTTTGGAGACACCTCCGTGAATCAGGATGGACATTTGATAATTAGCAGCTTTCGCGGGCTGTCTTGGCGACGACAGTCGAGCTTTTCAGTGTTTATACTTGTTCCCGTAGTTCACGAATGTGCGCCGTTATTTTTTCTCGCATGGTTTCCTGGCAGGTCCGAATCCTCGGCGGAGCAGGAAGGTGAAACCGTTCATGGGAATGATGAATTTCTAGAAGCAATGAACCGATGTGTTCGTCATGTTGATTTGCTAACACGATCCAAAAGACGCGGATATCATGCCCGGGAGATCCCCAGTGCGCCTTCTCTGTTGAATGCCTGAAATTTAAGCAGCGGCCAATGAGAAAATCGTCTTCCTTTGGCTCGAGAGCCGAGTAAAAACCTTGTTGCTCCACCTGCTGCCAGATCGGCGGAAGGAGCTTGTCGAAATACAATCCGTACGTGGTGTCCCCATATTCGGGATAAAGCTTTTGAAGCTCATCTAGGTGTTGCTCCCAAACGAACTGCCAACGGCTATCAAGTTCTTTTTGAAGGGCTTCTCCTACCTCTTCCATCGACATTTCTGGTGTGATCTTCATCGTCATTCAAACATTCCTCCTCGTTTTTTTGCCTGACAACTTTAACGTACAACATGAAAGCAAATGCGAAGGTTGCTCAGATTTCACCGTTGATAAATCAAGAGGTTGTAAAGAGAACGTTAAGATATGCTTGAAACGTATGAAAAAAAGGAGGCGATGAAAGTGGAAAAAGAAAGTGCGGCACGGTATCATAAGCAGCGACACACACACTATACATACGTAAGCAGCAAAGGGAAAACGCAACGAAGAGAATCGCAGCACTGTTTCCCAAACTTTTGAATCATCCTCTAAATAGCAATCCATGAGAAATGTCGCTCGTTGCTACATGCTACAATCACCTTGAGCGAGAAAAAAACGGAAGGGTGATCGAAATGACAGTAAAGGCACAGCATATTTTTGTGAATTTGCCGGTAAAAGATCTAAACAAAACAAAGGCGTTTTTCACTACCATTGGCTTTGAATTTAACGAACAATATACGGACGACAAGGCTGCTTGTTTAGTGATTGGAGAAAACATTTATGCGATGCTGCTGCAAGAAGAATTTTTTCAGTCATTTACAAACCAACCGGTGACAGATACGGCAACCTCAAGAGAAGTGATCATCGCCATTTCAGCAGACAGCCGAGCGCAGGTCGATGAGATCGTGACGAAGGCTATTGAAGCGGGCGGCAAGCCGGCAAATGATTCGCTGGACCACGGCTTTATGTACAGCTGGAGTTTTCAAGATGTGGACGGTCACCTGTGGGAAGTCTTGTATATGGAGCAGCAAGATGAAAAATAGAGACGTCCATAAAAATATCGCAGGATATTTTTTGCAGGAGGACTTCTAAAGAATATGTGCGGAATGATCTTGGCTGATTTTTTGATATACGAGCGAACAGCTGTGTAACATTTTAACAAGCATTCATCAAGCGGTAGAGCGTACGCGCATGACTCTGAACAGGAGTCATGCGTGTTGTTCCAGTATTGTGAAAAGAAAAAAGGCGGTTTTTTTAGAAACAGCAGGAAATATTTTTAGGTGCTTCCGTTGTTCATTGCGTGAGTCGCTATTTTTTTACACCGCCAAACACGGCAAGTTCCATCCACTTGAAGAAACAGTCACAATGAGTAAAGCCGATTTCCCAAAGCCATTCGACTTGAACATCCGTCCTCTCAAGGATATTGTCTACTTTGTCCGGCCGGCTGTAGTATTCATTCGCAACCTGCCGCCGATCCTTTTTATTAAATGCGGAGAGGTGGTCAATAAACAATTCGTCGTACAATTTTTCGATTTCCGGAGTAGCCGAGGCTGTATGTTCCATGTTGATAAAAATACCTCCTGGTGTCAGAGCATCATATATTTCCTTGTACAGCTTCTTCTTCTTCTCATTCGGAAGATGGTGAATGGCATAGCCGGACACAACGCAATCCACAGACTCCGGTTCAGCATAAGCCTGGAAGGAATCGCTGAAATCACCGTGGATAATCTGGCAGCGGTCGAGATAGTCCTTCATGTGAATGTATGCCCGTTCAATCATCGGCATGGAATGATCCACTAACACGGCGGTGGCGTCCGGGTGAAGGCGCAGCAAAATTTCGGCAAGAAAGCCGTTTCCGCAGCCTAAATCAAGGATTTTTTTTGGAGCAGGAGTAAAATGTCCAATCACCTGAAGCATCAGTTTTGTTTGTTCCGGCCCAAAAGGAATTGCCCAGCGAACTTGTTCCAAATAATGATTTGTCCCATCGTGTCTTTGCCAATTGGTTGTTGCCATGCTTTCTCCTCCTTATAAGATAAGCGTTGCAGCTAGACAGCTTTCCTGGATCACTAAATCTATACTTTTGTTTGAGAATAGTGGATGCGCTTCTGATTTCATCTAAGTACCGCTCACGTCCTATGGGCAACGGTGGAATGTCACCATCCTGGTTCCGACGTAAAAGCTGGACTGATCCGAGTGAGATAAAATATACGTTTCTGTAATTTTTAAAATTTTCTTTATTTTATTATGCACTCTGCGAGCAGTCAACCGAAAATTTCCTGAATTTTTCAGTACTTGTGCTTTCGTAAAAAGCAGCAGCTGCGTTTTTTCAGACCTGGAAAAAATTTTCCGGCTGGACAAGTACGCCGTTATTATATAGAAAACAGGGAGCTTGTTTCCATAACAAACCTAATGCCATGACTCGGCTTCTGACATTTTGGTACAATGCAAATAGATAACTTGTTTTTCACGAACGGTGACATAGTAGTGCCACAAGGAGGACGAAAATGATAACGGATACGTTAGGCATTGGACAGATTTGTGACGAAATGCTCGGATTTGCAGTTATCAGTACTATATATAAAGGAAAATGGCTGTTTGTCTGGCATAAAGAAAGAAGCTCCTGGGAAATTCCCGGCGGACATCGAGATCCTGGCGAGGATATCGCAGCTGCTGCAGAGAGGGAGCTGCGGGAGGAAACAGGAGCGGAAAGCTTTACATTGGTGCCTGTATGCAATTATTCCATGACGCGGGAAGGTCGTCTCACTTATGGAAGATTGTTTTACGCCGAAGTGAAAATACTGGGGGAACTGCCGGAAAAGTTGACTTATCCGGCAATTTTACCGTTGTTACATAAAAAAAATTTGCAGCATTTTCCCTGCATTAGTGAATGAAAGAAAGCAGGCTTCTGATGATACCGAAGCGCAGGTTACCAAAACGGAAGAACCGGCTTGTAACTTTTTCATTGTGTTGCTATCCCACTGCAAAAATGCCACCGCTGTCTACAGCTGCGGCGGCTCGTTTCCGGGCGTTGTTGCCTTTTGTTAACCAACTCATTGTCCCTTCCTCTGCAAGCATTGCTTTGACGAACATCCTTGGAGATAGCCACGCTAATGTGATTGTCAGATTCCGCCCGCCACTAGAAGCGAAGTTCGGAAGAAGAAAGTCATTGCAATTTGGAGTTGAATCGTTTATTATGGATACCGTAGGTCCGTAATAATAATCTTGAGAAAGGAGGAGAGTAGCTTGCAGTTCTCCAAGAGTACAGATTACGCTCTGCACGCCTTAATTCATCTGGGACACTCGGAGCGTTGCAACAACGTGGGGATCAAGGAATTGTCTTCGACACTTGGCGTTTCCGAAAGCTATTTATCCAAAATCATGTCCAAGCTGAGGCAGGACGGAATCGTACGTGCTGTGCCAGGGGTGAATGGCGGTTACGAGCTTGCGCGGACGGCGGATCAGATTACGTTTCTTGATGTGATTCAGGTGATTGAAGGAAGGCAACAGCTATTCCAATGCTCGAATTCGAGTTCGCGGCAGCATCGGTTATTAGCTGGACGGAATCCGCAATGTCCGGAAAAAAACGAATGTTTGGTTGAGAAAGTGATGAACGGCGCGGAACAACATCTGTACCAATACTTGCGTGAACATACGATTCAGTCGGTATTGGATGAGGCATTCAAGCGTTGCAGTCATGAGGCAAACAAGAAGTAATATACTTCTTGTGCTTTAATTATGGATATTATAGATCTATGGATGTGTTAGAAATCGATGAGAAATCAACTTTTTGATGTGGCGATTATTGGCGGCGGGCCAGCCAGGTTGAACGCCGCCCTCTTGCTTGGACGAGCAAGAAAAAAGTTGGCGGTGATCAATGAAGGCCGTGAATTCAGAAAAACCAACATTCCGGGCGTCTATAGCGCCGGGGATGCAGCATCACGATTACACCAGGCTATAGCAGTGGCTTCGAAGGTCGCATTTGCCGCCGCAGTTATCAACAATGAACGAAATACAGAAGCATGGAGGAGAAACTTATGATTGATTTGAATAATTTGAAGCGCGGTCCAATCATGGTCGCCCTGATCGTCGGCATGTTTGTCGCCGCGTTAAATGAGACGCTAATGGGCAATGCCTTCCCCGAATTGATGAAATCGTTCGATGTGTCTGCGACGACGGTCCAGTGGCTTACCACAGCCTACTTGCTCGTCGTTGGTGTGCTTGTCCCGGTGACGGCGGTATTGCAGCAATGGTTCACAACCCGGCAAATGTTTCTCTCGGCAATGAGTCTGTTCTTCGTCGGTACGATCCTTTCAGCGGTGTCACCAGCATTCGGCGTGCTGCTGGTCGGGCGTATTATTCAGGCGATTGGAACCGGTATGCTGTTGCCGCTTATTATGAACATTATTATGACCATCTATCCGCCTGAAAAGCGGGGCGGCGCAATGGGGATGTTAGGACTCGTCGTCATGTTTGCGCCGGCGATCGGTCCGACTCTGTCGGGTTTAATTGTTGACGCACTTTCATGGCGCTGGCTGTTCTACTTGGTGCTGCCGCTTGCATTGCTCTCCATTGTAGTAGGAGCCGCTGTCCTGAAAAATGTGTCGGAAGTGACCAAACCGCGAGTGGACATCTTATCCATCGTGTTGTCGACGATCGGCTTCGGAGGTATTGTCTATGGGTTCAGCAGTGCAGGTGAACATGGGTGGTCGGAGCCGGTAGTGATTTGGATGATCGCCGCAGGCGGTGTTTCCTTGGGGTTGTTTATATGGCGGCAACTGTTGCTTAAGGAGCCTGTAATGGATTTGCGGGCGTTTCGGTATCCCATATTCTCGCTTGTCGCAGTACTGATGTTCGTGCTTCTGATGACGTTCTTCTCATCGGCGATCATGCTTCCAATGTTTATGCAGGGTGTGCTGATGTTGACAGCATTCAAGTCTGGTTTGATCTTGCTTCCTGGGGGAATTGCAAACGGGCTTATGGCCCCGATCGCGGGCAAGCTGTTTGACAAGTTCGGACCTCGCGTTCTGGTCATCCCCGGACTTGCCATTACCGTCGCCTCCTTGTGGCTATTCACCCGATTCGACGAAGCGACAACCACCGGCTTCCTCGTTGCCGCACATATCACGCTGATGATTGGCATCGCGCTTGTGATGATGCCCGTGCAGACAGCGGGGCTCAACCAACTGCCGCGCCATCTGCACCCGCACGGGACGGCGATCTTAAACACGCTCCAGCAGGTGTCCGGCGCCATCGGTATTGCCTTGTACGTCAGTATCATGTCGGGCGGACAGAAGCGGTACTTAAGCGGGCTGAGCGATCCGGAGTCCCCTGTAGAAATAGCCAAGGGACTGGCAGTCGGCATTAACAACGCGTTCTGGTTCGGCGTGATCATCGCGCTCATTGCGTTCGTGCTCGGCCTCTTTCTTCGTAAAGGGAAAGCACCGGTGCATGAACAGGAGACAGCAGGAGACCGACTGTCCGTTTAGGAGAATCATAAAATCAATAGGAAAGAGTGAGGAATGATCATGAACGATTTTTTCAATGCAGCCATGTGGGAAACAGTGTGGAAAGACGAGTCCGCTTTGAAAATCGACAGGATGAAAAAGAATGGAATCGATCCTGCCCGATCTTTTGACCATAAGGCCAACACCTTCAACGAACAATCGTTTAGCGAAGAGGGCCGGAAGCGAACCAGACGAATCATGAACTGGCTGGAAGGACAGGGCGTCTGCTTTGAAGACGCTTCCGTGCTCGATATTGGCGCTGCTTCGGGCGTATTTACGGTGCCGTTTGCAGAGCGAGGGGCTCGGATAACGGCTGTAGAGACCTCTCCTCCGCTGATCGAATTGCTGGAAGAAAACACCTCAACGTTCGCCGAAGACCGGGTGAGGATTGTACACGAGAAGTTTGAAGATATTGACGTGCAGTCGAGAGGGTGGAACCAGGCTTTCGATCTCGTCTTTGTCTCGATGAGTCCGGTTATTCACAATTGGGAGAGCGTGGAGAAGGTGCTCCAGTGCGCTAAAAAATTCTGTTATATCAGTATGCCGGTCATTCCTACGGAGCACAGCCTGGTGAAGGAGATTTGGCCGCTCGTCACCGATAAGCCCTACCAATCGAAACTTACCGAAATGGGATATTTGCTGCATCTGCTGTATCTGAAAGGCTATGCTTACGAATCGCTCATTACGCGGGAAGCGAGTACGAAGGAAGTAGCCAGAGAAGAGGCATTGCAGGAAGTGATGACTTGGCTTGGTCATCACCGTCTGCCTGTTGATGAGCGGAATCGGAACTTCATTGCCGATTATTTGACGCAAGCTTATCCATCCGGCAAAGTTGCCATTCAGTCGGGTGGGCGCTTCGGCAAAGTACTGATCCGATTGCAGGATCAGAGTATGTACATGAGAGAGATCTGAGTGGTTATCAAGAAATCATGGGAGGAATGAACACAAGTAGCCTCAATGATTAAAAAAGAAGCTGGGCTGGATGTCAGTTACGAGCCCGTTGTTATTGCCAATACGTTTGCCGGTCATCGTTTGGTTCATTTTGCAGCCAAAGTGGGAAAGGGAGCGGAGCTAACGGAACGGCTTATCCGCGCTTACCTTTCGCAATCCATGAATATCGCCGACCACAATGTATTTTGTTTCCTTGAGCAGCGAAGCGGGGCTGAATGAGCAGGACGTAGCGGAATTGCTTGCATCCGATGCTTATCAAGATTCGGTCAAACAGACATCGCCGATGCTAGAACGTTGAATATTTCAAGCGTGCCCACCTTCGTGTTGAATAGCAAGTATATCCTTTCAGGTACTCAGTCTGAGGACGTATTTTTAAATGCTCAGAACACGTATCTGGGAGGATGAAAAGACATTGCAAAAAATAGATTTTAAGGGCCAATCAAAAGGGAATAATAGCTGCGTGGACGGGGGTTGCAATGTATAATTAGATTTGCAACGTTAAGTGTTGTCTGATACGTGAATAAGTCGAAATTGGAAAAGGGCGAATTAATTTATAAGCCCTTTTTCCTCCGCAGCATCCGAATACCCATTGTTTTTTCAGAACTGGATCATTGCTACTCATTTGGTCAAGGATGTGGAGACTCTGCTCGATGTTATTTATACTTAACAACAAATGAAAAGTTAAGTTTGCTGGAAACAATATGGCTGGTCACTTTTTGACCGAACAATTGTTATTGATACATCAAAACCTAGTCTCATTCTTCTTTAGTTTCATTACGTGCTGCACTGTTCGAGCCTGCCGCGCCGCGAACTTCTTGGCACTGTGATATCCACCTTTTTTGAACAAACATTGTTTAGTATACCAGGAATGTTACGACCAGCACGATTAGGCCGAACACCGCTACGCCAATGTCAATTAGGATAATGCCGCGACCTTTGTCTTTTCTGAGCATGCGGGCAACCGCTTTTTGGAACCGGCCGTAGTCAAGCAGGAGGGTAAGCCCCTTCAGCGCCGTCAGAGAGAAGAGGACAGCGATATAGATGGAGTTTGGTACATCAAGGGTGAAATGCAGGTACCAGGTAAGGGTAACCAGGATCAATCCGACCAAAACAATCGGTATGATCCACGGCGGCCGCTTTTCACTGTAAAATTTCTCAATAAAGGTGTTTTCATCCCACGGAAACAGATGCATATAAACGGGTTTCAACAGGGCGGCCAGTCCGAAAATAATTCCTAAAACCATAAAGTAATTCATCGGTCTACCTCCTTAGTAAAGGAATAACCCCATAGCCAAGGCACCCAGGCCCAGGAGAAAGGCAACGATATTGATTACCGCTAAAACCTTGCGATCTTTAGTCAATACACGAACCGCGAATCTGCGGAACTGCTGGTAATTGAACAACACTTGGGAAGTTTTAAGCAGAGTCAGGGTGAGGAGCAGGGTAACAGCCAGAGAATAGGCCACATCTGTGGTGAAATGTTTATACCACGTGAAACCAACCAGCAGTAGACCCACCGCAGCGACAACCCAGACCCATTTAGGCTGTTCTTCCGTATATGCTGTATTCAGTTCAAAATCGTTCCACTTTTTTGGAAAAAACTGAATTGCGAGTCTTGTGAGGATCAGTACTGATCCGAAAACTATACTTAGCACCTGGAAATAGTTCATTTGTCTTCCCCCTTTGTTGCCGACCCACACAGACCAAATTTTAAGAAGTCGACCAGATGGTGCATCTCTTGCAATATGACGTCGTCGCCTTTACGAAGCATTTCCCTGTAGTTTGGAGAAATATCGGTGAAATTCAATAACACAAAACCCAGTATCCGTATCACAAATTCACGCCCTAAATCATCGCGGATTTCACCGGCAGCAATAGCGTTGTCCACTATGGTTGCAATATACTGGTCAAAGGCAATGTGAAATCGCTCCCAAATGCGCGTTTTCAGTTGGCTTTCCGGCATATTTTGCAGGTGGTTGTTAATCAGGTAGTAACGATAATTTTCTTTGGCGAACTGGATAGATACTTCCAACTGCATTGTTAGGATTTTAAAAAAGTTCAGCTCCTGGACAGGCCGATCCAGTTTTTGCAGGGCGGCGCCCAGAAACTTTTTCTTTTCTTCCATGATGTTATCGAGTATATGCATGTAGAGATCTTCTTTGTTCTGAAAATAGTGGTACATGCTACCTTTGGAGATGCCCGCCTTCTGAATGATTTTGTTTATGGAAGCGGACTCAAAATCTTTTTGAGAGAACTCATCCAAAGCGGCTTCCAAGACCCGTTCCTGCTCATCCTTCGACAGATTGATAAATCCTTGCTTGACCATGATATCACCCACTTCTTAGACCACCTAGTCTAGACTTTATGGTCTAATACTATCTCAGAATATTGCAGGTGTCAACTGGCAATTTGTAAACAATTTATGAACAATTTGAAAACACTTGTGTAATTGTTTCGCCTGTCATGATAAAAAAACGATTCCTTAATGGATAGTGTCGTTGTCGCACCCGTTTAATTGTAAAAAAATCCAAATGGATAGAGCCATCTTTGATTAGCTCTTAGCTTTCAGCGAACAAATGATAAAAATTCAATACCATGACCAACAGACAACCTAAAGGATGGGAGTTCTCCGTCTGCATCCGCGCTGAACCGGATAGTGTAAATATGGGTATGGCTGAAGACATCAGCAATCATTTTCTTATCGCGGTCTGGCCGATTGATTATGTTATGATAAACTAGGAGATTTTCGCAAGTAGAAAACAAATTTTTTACAGTTGCCATGTACGAGTTTTGGTGAGGCCAGTGGCCGTTTTACCATTGATTAAACACGCGGTAATTGCCGAAAATGAATGGGGTGAGAAGATGATTCTGGTAAGTTCCTGTTTGGCTGGACTGGAAGTACGTTATAACGGTACGCATCGTTTAAATCATGTGATACGTAAACTGATGGAAGAAAACAAAGCAGTAACTGCATGTCCCGAGTTGCTTGGCGGCTTTTCAACACCGCGGGACCCAGCAGAAATCATTGGCGGAGATGGGGAGGATGTGCTGGCCGGCCGGGCAAAAGTGGTGGATAAAGCCGGCAGAGATGTGACAGAAGAGTATATCAAAGGTGCTTGCGCCACGTTGGAAATGGCGAATGAAGTGAAAGCAACGGCGGTTGTTCTTAAAGAGAACAGTCCATCCTGTGGAAGCTCAATGATTTATAACGGAGATTTTACCGGCGAGAAAATTCCGGGTAACGGGGTAACTTCTGCGCTGTTGAAAAAACACGGGTACACTGTCATTTCAGAGGACGAACTGGCAAATTATTTTCCTGAGCTGTTTCCAAGCGATGAATAGCAGGTGTTTTTGAGGACTGAACTAAGTATAATAAGCAAAAGCTGCGTACACCGAACGTACGAGAGCAGCACAGAGACAACGCGGGCGTTGAGATTCGCCGGCGGTGTTTCCCGGACTTTTTGAACTTCCTCTATGCAATAAAAATAGTTCAAAAAGGAGGACACAACAGCGGCAAGAAGATCGAGGCGCGGCAGGATCGAGCAGCGGAGCGTACACCGAACGTACGAGAGCAGCACAGAGACAACGCAACGAAGATATTCGCCGGCGGTGTTTCCCGGACTTTTTGAACTTCCTCTTAGAAAAGAGTTGATTATCAACCGTTACTTCGGTGATAATCAACTTTTTTTCTTATTGATGACTTCCAAGAAAAACGACTTGAATGAGGCAAGTTGCTTTAGGGCGCCAAGGTCTTCCGGAAGGAATTAATTTTGTCCGCAAGCGAAGGGCTGCTTGTAAATAAAATATATACTGCTGTTTTTGTTTGGATAACGATTCTGTCGGTGTTACCATAAGGAAATCCGATACGGACAGCCGCTGGATTTTCTCCGCCGTAAGTTTCATCGATGAACACCTCGGTGATATCCGCCAGCGGTATGTCTACTTTGCTTAATTGCCATTTGATCAAAAGATTTTCTCCGGATTTTTCTACATTCAGTTCAAACATTGCCATCCCCAACTTTCCATTTTTTGTGATATTTTTCTTTGAATCAGGAAGTGATATCCAAGCTTTTTGCGCGTCTTAAATTGGGCTGCGAGCTTTTCGCATACGCAGTGACGCTCACCAAAAAGGAAAAGATGTCTTTCTATAAATAACGGTTTCAATGGGAGTAACAACGTCTTTTCGGCGGATGATAATGGTGCAGAAGTGCAAAGTTTAATTAGACTTGGCCATTCCTTACCGCTTGACACCAATTTTTTCAACGTTCCGCGACAAATGTTCATCCCTTTTGAAACAGTTCATAAATACGCTTCTTAAATAATTTCTACGGGGAGCTGCTGACAGCGTTTCATTATTTTCATATTTTATTTTCTCCAGTAATTGATCTGGGCTGGTCTGTACCTGCAGGAAGTCACTGCTACGGGAAGTTGCTAATGATCGCGCGGTTTGCAATATTCTACTCACCGTTTTTTTTTAGCGATTATTTTCTTCAAAAAAGCTTTTCTATTGATGTCAGTGACCGCAAATAATAATATGCATAAAATTTTGAAATATATTAATCTTCAATAAAATTTGTATTCGTTTTCAGAAAATTCTGTGCAATATTATCTGACATTGTTGTAGTCAAAAAAAAGATAAAAAAATATTATAAACACAACTTCTTGAAAAATACCATATTATCCCAGTTAACAACATGGCTATGTTGTTAACTGGCGGAGAAAGCGGCAAGGAGGGAGATAATACTTTTATTGTGAAGTATCTCACAAAAAACGAAAAAGGAGGAACTGCGATTGCAAACGTCCTGCACAGCAAAAGAACAGGAAATGGAAGAAAGGATCGCCCGTCACCCATGTTTCAGCGAAGAAGCACATCACTACTTTGCGCGCATGCATGTTGCCGTTGCGCCGGCCTGCAATATTCAATGCAACTATTGCAATCGCAAATTTGACTGTGTGAACGAAAGCAGACCAGGAGTTGTCAGTGAAGTGTTGAAGCCGGAAGAAGCCGTTCAGAAGGTGCTCGTTGTTGCCGGTGAAATTTTGCAGATGTCGGTAGTCGGTATCGCCGGACCCGGTGACCCGCTGGCAAATCCGCAAAAGACGTTTGCAACCTTCAAAGGTGTGGCAGAAAATGCTCCCGACCTGAAGCTTTGTTTAAGCACGAACGGTTTGCGGCTACCGGAGTTCGTGGAACAAATAGCAGCACTCGAAATCGATCATGTGACTATCACCATTAACGCCGTGAATCCGGCAATAGGCAGTCGGATTTATTCTTGGATTTTTCATCAAGGTAAGAAATACTCCGGGAGGAAAGCGGCTGAAATTCTCATCAGCCAGCAGCTGAAAGGCCTGGAATATTTAACAAAAAAAGGCATTTTAGTAAAGGTCAATTCCGTGCTTATCCCGGGAGTCAATGATCGGCACCTGGAGGAAGTAGCTGCAGCTGTTAGGCAGAGAGGGGCCTTCATGCATAATATCATGCCGCTAATCGTTGCGCCGGACACGGAATTTTCCAGAAATGGGGTGAGAAATCCTACTTCGGAGGAAATCGAGGTAATTCGGCAAAAATCTTCCGCCAGCCTGAAAGTAATGAAACATTGCCGCCAATGCCGGGCAGATGCTGTCGGACTGCTTGGCGAAGATCGCAGTGCGGAATTCACAAAGGACAAAGTGATGAAAATGCCAATGAAATATGATCAGCAAGCGCGTAAAGCATTTCAGGAAAAACTCGATGCAAAAGTAGGGAAGCGCCGGAATGCCTGTCAGCTGATGGCGGAAAAACATGCAGAAAAGCTGCGGGCTCATGAAACTTCTGCTCAGAGCAGCAAAAAAACGGCTGCTGTTGCTATAAGAATTGCTGCCACCACAAGAGGAAGTGCCAAAGTTAATTTACATTTCGGCCATGCGAAAGAATTTTTAATCTTTGACTGTTCAGATTCCGGAATTCAATTTGTTGGCATTCGCAAAGTGCAGTCCTACTGTGTCGGAAAGCTGAACTGCGGCAGCAATAAACAACCGATTTTGGCGGAAACATCAGAAGTTTTGAAGGATTGCCAAATACTATTATGCTCGGGCATTGGCGATGTTCCAAAGGAGTACTTGCTGAAAAAGGGGATCGTTACCTATGTGAAATCCGGTGATATTGAGGAACTGCTTGTAGAAAGTAGGAAGTATTACGCTTATATGAACGAGAGTCAGTCGGCCCTTGTGTAAAAAAATAACTTATATGGAGGATGAGTAATATGCGTCAAATAGCATTTTATGGAAAAGGCGGAATCGGAAAATCGACAACTTCACAAAACACGCTGGCACAGCTGGCAAAAAAATTCGGGCAGAAAGTGATGATCGTCGGCTGTGATCCGAAGGCGGATTCCACCCGACTGATCCTGAACACGAAGGCGCAAAGTACAGTGTTGGAATTGGCGGCGAAGATGGGGACAGTGGAGGATTTAGAATTGGACGATGTCTTGGCTAAAGGATTCGGAGATATTTTATGCGTTGAGTCAGGCGGACCGGAGCCGGGTGTCGGCTGCGCCGGCCGCGGGATCATTACTTCGATAAACTTTTTGGAAGAAGAAGGCGCGTACGAAGGACTTGATTTTGTCTCCTATGATGTTTTAGGGGATGTTGTGTGCGGCGGATTTGCGATGCCGATTCGCGAGAATAAAGCAGAGGAAATTTACATTGTCTGTTCCGGCGAAATGATGGCCATGTACGCAGCCAATAATATTTCCCGGGGAATATTGAAATATGCCAACAGCGGTAAGGTGCGCCTGGGCGGATTGATTTGCAATAGCCGCAATACCGACCGTGAAGCGGAGCTGATTACCGAGCTTGCCAGACGATTAAATACGCAAATGATTCATTTTGTGCCGCGCGATAATGTGGTTCAACATGCGGAGTTACGCAAAATGACGGTCGCACAATATTATCCGGAGCATGCGCAGGCAGCGGAATACGAAATCTTAGCGAAGAAAATTTTGGAAAACGATATGCTCACTGTTCCGACGCCGATCGAAATGGATGAGCTTGAAGACCTGCTTATGGAGTATGGCGTGATTGAAGATGAAAGAACAGCAGTGAATAAATGAGCTTGTTTCAGCAAGCAAAAGCATCAGCTGCAGTCTATCCTCGCTGATGAAAGACCGCTTGAGTTAATGCTTAGGGATAATGCATTTTAAAAAAATAAACCGGTGCAAGCCAGAGGAAAAAGAGGTGATCAGACAATGAACACAACAGAAAAAACAAGAATAGAAAATCAAAAGCTGGTTGACGAGCTACTTGAAGTATATCCGGCCAGAACGAAAAAATTCCGAAAAAAACATTTTGAGATCGTTGATCAGGAAGCTTTGGAATCAAGCAAGTGCTCCATGAAGTCCAACATTAAGTCACGCCCGGGAGTGATGACCACCCGCGGCTGTGCGTATGCCGGTTCAAAGGGGGTTGTTTGGGGCCCGATTAAAGACATGATTCACATCAGTCACGGGCCGGTGGGCTGTGGCCAATACAGCTGGGGAACGCGGCGAAATTATGCGAACGGTGTGCTGGGAGTCAATAACTTCACCGCCATGCAGATCACAAGCGACTTTCAGGAAAAAGACATTGTTTTTGGCGGGGATAAGAAGCTGGAGCAATTGTGCAGAGAAGTAAAAGAACTTTTTCCGCTGGCAAAGGGAATCTCCATCCAATCAGAATGCCCGGTCGGTTTAATCGGGGATGACATCGAAGCTGTCGGGAAAAAAATGACGAAAGAATTGGAGATTCCTGTTATTCCTATCCGCTGTGAAGGCTTCCGAGGCGTGAGTCAGTCACTCGGTCACCATATTGCCAATGACGCGATCCGCGATCACGTGATGGGAACACGAGAGTTAGCGGAAGCGGGCCCGTATGATGTCGCGATCATTGGCGATTACAATATCGGCGGCGATGCCTGGGCGTCCCGGATTTTATTGGAGGAGATCGGCTTGCGGGTGATTGCACAGTGGTCGGGCGACGGTTCCATCAATGAACTGGGGATCACCCATCAATCGAAGCTGAATCTCGTTCACTGCTACCGATCGATGAACTATATGGCAACGGAAATGGAAGAGAAATACGGGATTCCGTGGATGGAATATAATTTTTTCGGCCCGACAAAAACAATCGAAAGCTTGCGGGCGATTGCAGCGCGCTTTGATGAATCGATTCAGGAAAAGTGTGAACAGGTGATTGCCAAATACAAGCCGGAGATGGACAAAGTGATTGCCAAATACAAGCCGAAATTAGCAGGAAAAAAAGTGATGCTGCTCGTCGGCGGTCTGAGAGCACGCCATACAATCGGCGCCTACGAAGACTTGGGAATGGAAATCGTCAGTACCGGCTATGAATTTGCCCATAAGGATGACTATGAAAAAACGTTGAAGGAACTCAAGGAAAGTACGATCCTGTATGATGATCCGGCGGCATTTGATCTGGAGTATTTGGCCGAAAAATTACAAGTGGACCTGATGGGAGCAGGGGTAAAAGAAAAATACGTCTATCACAAAATGGGAATTCCATTTAGACAAATGCATTCCTGGGATTACAGCGGACCGTATCACGGGTTTGACGGCTTTGCTGTTTTTGCCAGAGATATGGATGCCGCAGTCAATAGTCCGGTATGGAACTTGCTGAAAAATCCGTTTATTCACTAGAAGAAAAGAGGTGCTTGTCGTGTCGGAAAGATGGAAAACGAAAGATCACAACACATTGTTTCAAGAAAAAAGATATTTGGAGCAGGCGGAAAACAAGCAGCAGTATGAAGCGGCCTGCTCCGTTCAGCAAATCGCAGAGACGGAAGCATTTTTACAAACAGCGGAATACGCCGAGAAAAATTTCAACAGGCAGGCTGCCACAATCAATCCAGCAAAGGCCTGTCAGCCGCTCGGAGCTGTTCTCGCCGGTCTCGGTTTCGCAGACACATTGCCGTTTGTTCAAGGCTCCCAAGGCTGTGTTGCCTACTTCCGCAGCCACTTTGCCCGCCACTTCAAAGAGCCGGTTCCCGTTGTTTCTTCTTCCATGACAGAGGATGGCGCAGTATTTGGCGGGATGCGCAACTTGATTGAAGGCCTGCAAAACTGTACTGCACTATACAAGCCGAAAATGGTGGCGATGAGCACAACCTGCATGTCCGAGGTCATTGGCGACGACTTAAAAGCATTCATAGAAAATGCAAGAATGGAAGGAGCGATTGCGGAAGATTTCCCTGTGCCGTTTGCGAATACACCAAGTTTTGTCGGCTCCCATCTCGACGGCTACGACAACATGATGCGTTCGATTTTAAGCTACTTATCCGAGAAAGATAATGATCTTCAGGAGAAGCTTCCCACCGGAAAAATCAACATTGTCCCCGGCTTTGAAACATACACCGGGAATTTTGCGGAACTGAAGCGGATGCTAAACGTAATGGGTGTTGAGTATACGATTTTAGGCGACCACAGTGACAATTTTGATTCGCCGGCAACGGGAGAATATCACTACTATACCGGCGGGACATCTCTGGCGGATGCAGCGGCAGCACCCGGGGCGAAAGGGACGATACTGCTGCAAAAATATTCCACGAAAAAAGTCAAAAAATATCTTGAGAAAAAATGGCGGCATGAAACAATGGCAACCTTTGTACCTATAGGAGTTCGTGCCACCGATAAATTGCTGGAAAGCGTTAAGCAATTAACCGGCAAGAAAATTCCTCAGGAACTCATTGATGAACGGGGACGCGTTGTGGATGCTATGACAGATTCCCATGCCTATCTTCATGGGAAAAGAGTAGCGCTGGCGGGGGATCCAGATTTGCTGTTAGGTTTGATTTCTTTCTGTCTGGAAGTGGGACTGGAACCAGTTCATATTGTCTGTACAAATGGAGACAAAAATTTTGCTGCCGAGGCGGAGGAACTGCTAAGGTCCAGTCCTTACGGCGTAGAAGGGAAAGTATATGCCGGGAAGGATTTATGGCATATGCGCTCCTTGTTGCTGACAGATCCCGTTGATTTTGCAATCGGAAGCACGCATATGAAATTCAGTGCAAAGGACGCCGGCATTCCGCTGGTCCGGATTGGTTTCCCGATCTTTGACAGGCATCATATGCACAGGTACCCGATCATCGGTTATCAAGGCACACTGAATGTATTGACGCTGATTGTCAACACCCTTTTACAACAGCTGGACGACGACGCTCCCGATCACAGCTTTGATACAGTGAGATAAACAATCAGTTGCAGTCAAAAACATACGTTGGTGTTAAAGCATGGAGTATCTTTGCTGAACAGCTCGATAGCCGAGAACCGAGGCTAGATAAAATAAAGTAGCAAGTAATAATGAGGCGACGAAAAATGGCTGCTCCGGAACCGCCGGATGGGCACAAATAAAGATTAATCGTAACCGAAACGAGTTCCGGAGTCGCCGTACGTTAACGAATAGGAGCTAATCATTAACGAAACGAGCTCCGAAGTCGTCGAACGTTAACGAATAGAGGCTGATCGTTAACGAAACGAGCTCCGAAGTCGTCAAACGCTAATGAATAGAGGTTAATCGTAACCGAAACGAGCTCCGGAGTCGTCGAACGTTAACGAATAGAGGCTAATCGTTAACGAAACGAGCTCCGAAGTCGTCGAACGTTAACGAATAGAGGCTAATCGTGAACGAAAAGGGTTCCGGAACCGTCGGATGTAATTCCTAAAGCCAGTCGCCGAAAAAAGAGTATTAAAAGACAGAACTCACGATTCACCCGACGGGAAAAAGTACAAAGCCGCCGGGATTCCGGATCGACCCGATGGAAAAAGTTTAAAGCCGCCGGGATTCCGGATCGACCCAACGGGAAAAAGTACAAAGCCGCCGGGATTCCGGATCGACCCAACGGTAAAAAGTCGATTTTCGACGCAATTCTGTTCGGAAAAAGGTGTTCAAAGCCGCAGAAACGATAACGAATCGTAAAAAGCTAATCTCGCTTTGGATTAACACTTCAGCTAAGCATTGGCGATGACAGTATTCGTGAGCAAAAATCACGACGGCAGCAACCAATCGCATCGCACCAAAATCGAAAATGCCTGCAAAGTCCGTACGGTATGCTAAAAGGAAGGAGATGAAAGGGTTTGTTAAACAGGGTAAAAGAAGCTTTTCAGGAGCCGGCTTGTGAGCATAATCAGTCTTTGAATAAAAAAGGCTGCGCCAAACCGATTCCAGGGGAAGCGGCAGGAGGTTGTTCCTTCGACGGAGCGCAAATCACCCTTCAGCCGATCGCAGATGCCGCCCATCTTGTTCACGGACCGATAGCATGCGCGGGAAACAGCTGGGAAGCAAGAGGAAGCCTTTCATCCGGCCCGACGCTCTATCAATATGGATTAACAACAGATATGAACGAACACGACATTATTTTTGGCAGTGAAGGAAAGTTATGCGAGGCGATAGAAGTGCTGGTTCAGCGATTTCATCCTCCGGCAGTGTTCGTCTATGCCACCTGTGTTACAGCTTTAATCGGGGAAGACTTGGAGTTTGTTTGCCGAAAGCAGTCCAACCTTCTCGGAATACCGATCATTCCGGTGAACAGTCCGGGTTTTGTGGGCAACAAAAATTTAGGGAACCGGCTGGCAGGAGAAGTACTGCTGGATTATGTCATCGGAACAGCAGAACCCGCCAAAACGACTCCATGGGATGTTAATGTTATTGGCGAATATAATATCGCCGGTGAATTTTGGGAAATACATTCGTTGTTCCAGCAAGCGGGAATTCGCGTTTTGTCCCGAATTACCGGAGACGGGAGGTTCGCTGAGATCGGTTGGGCGCACCGGGCAAAGGTGAATATGGTTGTTTGCAGCCACGCATTGATCAGCTTAGCGCGGAAGATGGAAGAGAGATACGGAATCCCCTATTTTGAAGGGGCGTTTTACGGAGCAAAGGAAACGAGCATTTCATTACGGACAATTGCCCGATTGCTGAAGGACGATCAGCTTGAAAAAAATATTTCCGCCTTGATCCGTCGAGAGGAAAATAAACTGAAACAACAACTGCAGCCTTACAAACGTTTTCTCCAGGGAAAGCGGGCAGTACTTTACACGGGGGGAGTGAAAAGCTGGTCCGTGATAACCGCATTGCAGGAATTAGGAATGGAAATAGTGGGAGTTGGAACGAACAAGAGCACATTGGATGACGTTTTCCGTATTAAAAACCGGGTCGGATCCGAAGTGGAATTCATTGAAAGCGGCGGAGCCGGGCGGATTCTAAAAACAGTAAAGGATAAACGAGCGGATATCGTCATTGCCGGCGGCCGAAACATGTATACAGCACTGAAGGAGCATATTCCTTTTTTGGACATCAACCAGGAAAGGCATCACGCCTTTGCCGGATATAACGGATTAGTGAGGCTGGCGAAAGAACTCGTGTTTTCCCTCAATCATCCGGTTTGGAAAATCGTCGGAAAGAAAGCGCCGTGGGAGGAGGCACCATTCAATGGGGATGAAAACAAGTAAGAAACAGGTCGCGATTAACCCGCTGAAGGTCAGTCAGGCGCTTGGCGGCGTGCTCGCTTTTCAAGGGTTCTTTCGCTCCATGCCGATCATTCATGGCTCCCAAGGATGCGCTGCCTTCATTAAAGCGTTAATGACGCGCCATTTTCGCGAACCGATCGCATTGCAAACATCTGCTTTACAAGAAATGAATGTTATTTTCGGTTCGGAACAGTGCATGTCGGAAGCCTTGGATAACGTCATTGCCAGGCACGATCCAGCGATCATCGGCGTATTCAGCACCGCATTGACGGAAACTGCCGGGGAGGATCTTAAACGAAATACGGCAGCATATCTTCAATCTCGAAGCAGTTCTAAATTCATCATTCCCGTATCGCTTCCCGACTTTACAGGTTCATTAGAGTCCGGATATCGAATAACTGTGGAAGCAATCGTTCATGAGGCAGTCGGGCGAATGGCGGGAAAATTACCCGCACGCAAAGTAAAGCATCGGGTAAATCTCCTGGCAGGTTCTCATTTAACGCCGAGTGATGTGATGGAACTGAAGCAAATTCTCCAAGCTTTTGATTTAGAAGTTGTCACTGTACCGGATATCTCCACGTCATTAGTAGCTCCGCGGGTAAAAGGGTTTTCCTCCCTCACCCGGGGCGGTGTTTCGCTGGCAGAGCTTTGTACAATGATGCTGACAGCGGAAATAACGATCGCCGTCGGTGCGAGCATGGAAGGAGCCGCAAAAATATTACATGAATATCGGGGGATACCATATTGCTTGTTTAAAAGTGTGACTGGCCTGGAAGCGAGCGATGAGTTGTTTTCCTTTCTGCAAAATTACACGGGGGAGCAGGTTCCGATGAAGTTCAGATGGGAGCGGGATAATTTGTTGGACTGTATGCTGGATGCACATTTTTATTTTTCAGGCCGCAAAGTTGCCGTTGCATCAGAACCAGATCATCTTCATGCCATCATCCAATTGATAAAAGAACTTGGTGGTGGATTTTCCGGGCTTGTAACGAGTATTTCCACACCGCTGGTAACAGAAACAGCGGAAAAAATTGTTGCCGGGGATCTTGATGATTTAGAGAATATGGCAGCGGGCGCGGATTTATGGCTCAGCAATTCCCACGGCAGACAAGGGGCGAGTCGTTTGCGTGTACCGTTTCTTCCAATAGGGTTCCCTGTCTTTGATCAGTTGGGAAGCTTGCTAACGACAAGTATCGGATACAGGGGAACAACAGAATTGCTGATAAAAATCGCCAACGCATTAATTGACGGTGCTCATGCAAGAAATAAGCATTTCGTTGAATCACTGCGCATCACAGGGCTGTGAACATTTTCTGCGTGTACAAATTCATCGCCCCCCGTTTTTTTCGTCGCGGGATATTTAGAAAAAAACGGATCGCAGCTCATGTCTTTCATTCATCGCACCGCATTGATGACAGGAAGGGAGGAAAACCGGATGAAAGTGGCATTTGCATCAAATGACGGCGTGTATATCAATACCCACTTCGGCTTGGCAAATAGCTTTGAGATTTATGACATCTCAGCAGAAAAATATCATAATGCCGGCCCACGCTTTGTGATGAACCGTGATGATCAGGGAGAGGGCGGGCGGCTGGAAGAACGGGTCAACAGTGTCGCCGATTGCACGCTGTTGTTCATTACCCAGATTGGCCCGGCGGCTGCGGCAAGGGTGACTAGAAGCAATATTATGCCGATTAAAGTGGACGAAGATACACGGATAGTGGATCAATTGGAGCGGCTGCAACAACTGCTCAAGAAAAAGCCACCGATGTGGCTGGCTAAAGCAATGAACGAAAAAATGAAGAATGGCGATTTCGCGAAATGACCAGTTAGGGATGAGTTGAAAGGAAGTGACGACTTTTCAATAAGCTTGTTCCTGCTGTTCCAGATTGTCTATTTGTTTTGAATGTATGTTAGCTGTTGTATTTCAAAACTGTTTTTCAATGATAGGAAGAAAATTGGCGTTTGCTGTCGCATTTGAAAAGTATTATCTTGGATTGAAATGATCCTGCGTTTCCTTATCAAGTAATACATGCGGAGGCATTAGGGGGAGTTCAGGTGCATACTGAGACGGAATTACGATACAGCCGGCAACGAAAGCTGCTTGGTGAAGAAGGACAAAGAAAGCTGAGTGAGGCAAGTGTTTTTATTGCAGGAATTGGGGGACTTGGTGGGACAGCAGCAATCTACCTTGCAGCAGCAGGTATTGGGAAAATCATTTTTGCCCACGAAGGAACAATTTCATTGCCGGATTTAAACCGGCAAATTTTGATGGACAGTCGCAGGCTCGGTGAAGCAAGAATTCCGTGTGCCGCTGACAGCTTGAAGCGGATTAATCCGAATGTCGTCCTTGAAGGGTATCCGGACAAAATCAGTGACAAACAAGCACATCCATGGGTGAAAGCCGCCGACATCGTCATTGATGCCCGCTATGATTTTCCGGAAAGGTACGAATTGAACCGCCTTTGTGCACAGTACAATAAGCCGATGGTAGAAGCGGCCATGTACGGCTATGAAGTGTCCGTGACAACCATTCTGCCCGGGAAAACGGCATGTCTGGCTTGTGCCTTTCCTGAACAAGATCAGCTGTGGGAGCCATTCGGTTTTCCTGTGTTGGGTGCAACATCGGGGATAGCCGGCTGCCTGGCAGCCATGGAAGTAATCAAAGTTCTGACAGGACAGGGAAATCCGCTTTATAACAAGCTGTACCGGTTCGATGCATTGAATTTTCATTCCCGCATATTTAAGCTGAAACGCCATTCCGGCTGTAAGCATTGTGGAGTCAAGAAAGGCTAAATGGAACAATTCGGAAAGCTGTCTAGCTGCAGCGCTTATCGACTAGAAAACTTCCCTCTCCTCGTCTACGATAAGTCGAGAACGAAAACTTCCCAGTTTTCGACTCTCCTTTATCTCACTCGGATCAGTCCAGTTTTTACGTCGATGGGCAAAGCGCTTCCGCTTTTCCAATAAGGAGGGAAGCAAGATGAAAAATCCGTTGATGGAGCTGACGGATGCGGAAGATTTTTTTGCTTATTTTGATGTCCCGCATCATCCGGAAATATTAAATGTATCGCGCATGCATATTTTGAAGCAATTTCAAGTGTATTTAAAAGAAGAAGGATGCCTTCATGACAATCCCACCGACCCGGAGGTTTGGAAAAAGCAGCGGGAACTTCTTTTCCGAGCCTATCGTGATTTTCTTCAACCGACGCCGTTGCGGCAAAAATTTTTTCCGGAATTTTATCGCAGAAACGGAGAGTTTGTTCCATTCCATATCATCAGCAGAAAGGAGGAAGCAACGTGATTCATTTTATGAATGAGGCGGTGGACAGGACGAAAGCCTTGGCCGTAGAACAAGGACTTATCACCAATCCAGGTATCCGCATTCGTGCAAAGCAAAAGGGATTTCATGTCAAATATCAGCTTCTGTGGGAAGAGCTGGAACGGACGGATGATATTGTTTATGATCAGGGTGGGTTGAAAATATATATTGATGCTGATTCTGCTCTGCACGTAAAGGATACGGTTGTTTTTCTCACCGAACAGGACGGGAAGGAAGGGTTGTACATCATGAAAAATACATCTGTATGTGCGACTTGTTCCATGACCTGTTTATGAGCAGTATGTCACTCTAAGTAGAGAAAGGCGGGAGGATTTTAAATCAGAAGTTGAAGTTATTCAATGGTACGGTGACTTTAAGAGCATGATCAAGTACAAAAAGATAAAAAACGATTTTTTTATACATCCTCTTTAAATGTGTGTTTAAAAAGAAGGACATAACAGCGGCAAGAAGATCGAGGCGCGGCAGGCTCGAGCAGCGGAGCGTACAAGGAAACGTACGTGAGCAGCGGAGAGGCAACGCGGGCGTTGAGATTCGCAGGCGCTGTTTCCCGGACTTTTTGAATATCCTCTTTAATAATATTTTCGAAAGAAAGATGGACAGGAGGCAGCGGGCATGGGAGAGGTCCTTCGTATTTGTGACACCACCCTGCGTGACGGGGAACAAACGGCGGGAGTAGTTTTTTCGCAAGCGGAAAAGCAGCGGATAATAAAACAGCTTGCAGAAGCGGGGATAGAGCAGGCCGAAGTGGGGATTCCAGCCATGGGAGCAATTGAGCAGCAAGTCATCCGTTCAATTGTAGAAATGAATTTGCCGCTTCGGTTGTTCACCTGGAACCGGGCGCTCAGGCATGACATTGATGCCTCCAGGCAGACAGGAGTGAATTGGGTACATCTGTCTATTCCCGCATCCGATTTTCTGATGTTTCACAAGCTGAAAATGCACAGAGATAGCTTGGAAAGGACAATCCGTCAGGCAGTCGATTATGCTAGGAATTACGATCTCGAAGTATCCGTCGGTCTGGAAGATGCGTCCCGCGCTTCGCTGTCTTATCTCACCAGACTGATCAATGTGCTGTACCAGGACGGCATCCGACGTTTCCGGTATGCGGATACGGTGTCCGCGCTGACACCCCAGTCAGCACAATATAATATCGGTAAAATTGTTGAGGAGTGTCCGAAAGATGTTGAACTTGAAATTCATTGTCATAACGATTTCGGGTTGGCGACGGCGAACACCCTGTCCGCACTAGCTGCGGGTGCGGCATGGGCGAGCACCACGATTTTAGGCATTGGTGAACGTGCTGGAAATGCTGCGCTGGAAGAGGTTGTGATGGCGTGGCGGCATCTGTACGGCGGTGAAGTTGGAATTAATACCGCGATACTGGCGCGCTTGGCTGATGTCGTAAGCTGTGCGGCAGATCGGCCGGTGCCAAAAGCAAAGCCGATTGTTGGTCAGATGGTGTACACTCATGAATCGGGGATTCACGTAGACGGTCTATTAAAAGAGAAAGCTGCGTATCAGGCTTTTGATCCAAAGGAAGTGGGGAAGAGGCATCAATTTGTTGTCGGGAAGCATTCAGGAGTAAAAACAATCACCCATTTTTTGCAGCAGGAAGGAATAGAGCTGAGTAAGCAGCAAGGCGAAAAACTGCTTGAACATGTCCGCTGTCTCTCCAGTAAAAACAAAAAGAATGTGGAGCTTTCAGAATTGAAAATGATGTTTAACAATCTGTACAGTAAGTAAGGAAAAAAATCCGGAAGGTGTTTAAAGCTATGATGTTCAAAAAGGATGTGGAACAGTGCCCGCCGTCCGTCTTTGCCAGTGTATGTGTAAGCTTTTAGAAAAAAGGTGCCGGCGGTGCGGGGCGTTTCCGGGACTTGACGAGGGATTCCATGTTATTCTGCATATCGGAAAGCCGTTCGGTACGGCATAGTTTCAGGTTCGAAAAACGCCGGCCTGCAGAACGGCCATGCAGAAACGTTTCAGCACATGTTTTTTGTTAGCAAAATGATGGGAAACAAAGGTGCCTTGCTCTATTATTATGCTTGCAATTAATGTTCTTTTCGGTTACCAAATTCTCTGCCGACTTTGGAAATCGTCGTTCGCTCTTTTTCGGTACCAGGCTGTGCGGCATCTCTGCTTTTTACTGGATTACGTTTCGATTTGGAATGTTTACTCATTATTTTGCCTCCTTTCATATCAGCCGATTATTTAACCACTTTTAAGAAGGTGTTGAACACACACTTTATATTATTTATTTTTCTCGTCGATAGCGGAATTTATGTAATTGTTTTGGATGAGAAATTGGAGGACAGCAGTTTCCAGGGGAAATGCAGTTTTGGTATTGTTGTTAATGGAAAAGAGGGAAGCAGCTCCTGTAGCTGTCTGCTGTTCCCCCTTGTCGTTCTTCTTTGCGGTCAGCCGACTGTGTTTTTTGTGCCGGGTTCCAATTAATGCATTGCCGGCTGTTCCAAGTTTATTTTTTTATTCATTCTTATCACACCGTTATTCAGTAGAATGTCCTGTTTATCCTGCTGCCAAATTCCGCTGTAGTGCCACTCATCATTGATGTAAAGATGATAGATTTCCCCCTGGCATCCGAGCTTCAGTTCCCCAGCTTCCACCCTCTTGTTCAAAAATTGCACCCTTACTTTGTAATTTTCCAATTGTTCCATGATGTACCTCCCCTTGTACATTTTATTCAGGAAACGCTTACAATATATAAATATTCGCTAACCTTTTCAAAAGTCCTTCATAAAAAAGTGCCAGGCACCTTATGATGCGGTGAAGTGATAAAGTTATAAATGTAGAAAATAATGTGTTGATAATAAGGAAGGCCGGCTAAGGCAGAACATCTCTGCGTTAGCCGGCCCTCCGATGCTGGAAATTATTTAGCTGTGCCTATACGACTGGTGCCTTTTGCTTGCGGCTGTAAATGCCTGTGTAAGCTATTACAGCTTTTACTTCAGTTTCAGCTTTGCCAGCGCGTCCGCCAAGGCAGGATTAAACGGCTCGTCATCCTGTTTTTTTTGCTGATTGAGATACTTGGAAACCTCGCGCTTGGACAATTTTGTGTGCTGCTCTTTTTTCTTTCTTTCATTGAAGGTGGCAAGCTTTTCTTTATATCCGCATTTACAGAAAAAAATCTGGCTTTCCCCTTGTCCTCTCAGTTCCAGCTTTTTCTTGCAATTCGGACATCTGGCATTGGTTGTTTTGGAAATGTGCTTGCGATGTCCGCATTCACGATCCTGGCAAACATACATTTTCCCTTTTTTTCCATTCACTTCGAGCATCAGCTTCCCGCATTCAGGGCATTTGCTGCCGGTAAGATTGTCATGCTTGAACGTTTTCGAACTGTTTTTTATCTCCAGAACAACGGTTTTCGCATAAGCTTTCATCTCGTTGATAAACGCCTGCTTACTTAATTTTCCTTTGGCGATGGCTTCCAGCTTCTGCTCCCATTCCGCTGTCAGCTCCGGTGATTTTAATTCCTCTGGAACAAGCTCAAGCAGTTGCTTGCCTTTTGATGTCAGAAAAATGTCTTTGCCTCTTTTTTCGATAAGGAATGTATTGAAAAGCTTTTCGATGATATCGGCTCGTGTGGCGACCGTCCCGAGTCCTCCTGTTTTATCAAGGGTTTTTGCCAATTCCTTATTGTTGCCGGACATATATTTTACCGGATTTTCCATCGCCGACAGCAGCGTTGCTTCATTGAATCTTGCAGGCGGCTTTGTTTCGCCTTGCGTTTCCTTAACCGCTTTGATTGTCAGCACGTCGCCTTTTGTTAATCGCGGAAGCAGCTGTTCTTTCATGTCAACGCTGTCTTCCTCTTCTTCATCGAACCGGTTGCCGTAAACTTCCTTCCAACCGAAGGAAAGGACCGTTTTTCCTTTCGCGACAAATGCTTCTCCGGCGATGTCGGCTGTTATCGTCGTCTGTTCAAATTCAAAGGGCGGGGACAGCACCGCTAAAAATCGCTTGATGACTAAGTCATAAATCTTCCGTTCCTTATCTGAAAATTTGGCGGAATTCACCGGCTCCTCTGTCGGGATAATGGCATGATGGTCGCTGACTTTGCTGTCGTCAACAACGGCTTTCGTGACCTTTAGCGGTTTTTGCAGCACTTTTTGGGCCGCTTTGGAATAGGAACCGATTCCGCAAGCTTTTAACCGTTCTTTTAAGGTATCGACAAGATCGCTGGATAAATATCGGGAATCCGTGCGGGGATATGTCAATACTTTATGCTGTTCATACAGCTTTTGCATGATTGCGGACGTTTCTTTTGCCGAATACCCGAATGCCTTGTTCGCATCTCGTTGCAGTTCTGTCAGATCATAAAGCAGCGGGGCCGGCTGCCGCTTCTGTTTCTTTTCCACATTTATTACAATTGCCTGCTTTCCTTTTACTTTAGCAAGAATTTGCGCTGCCTTTTCTTTGGAAAAGGTGCGGAACGCGTTAGACTGCCGGTCCCGCCAAGTCAACGTCAACTGTTGATCGGTTTGCGTGTTGATGCCGTAATACGTCTTCGGTTGAAAATGTCGAATTTCCTCTTCTCGTTTGGCAATGATGGCAACCGTCGGCGTCTGAACCCTGCCGCATGACAACTGAGCGTTAAATTTACAGGTCAGTGCTCTCGTGGCATTGAGGCCGATGTACCAGTCCGCCTCCGAACGGGCTACGGCGGAATGGTACAGGCGTTCATACTCTTTGCCGTTTTTCAGCTTTTGAAAGCCTTCCTTAATCGCTTTGTCTGTTACAGAAGAGATCCATAGCCGTTTTACTGGCTTAGCGACTTTCGCTTTTTCGATAATCCAACGGGCAACAAGCTCGCCTTCACGGGCGCTGTCCGTCGCAATGACGATTTCTCCGGCGTCAGGCCGATGCAGCTGGCTTTTGACAGCGTGAAACTGCTTGCTTGTCTGCTTAATGACAACAAGCTTTAGCTCCTTCGGCATCATCGGCAAATCTTCAAGACTCCATGATTTATACTTTTCGTCGTACATTTCCGGGTCGGCAAGGGTGACTAAATGGCCGAGTGCCCAGGTAACGATATATTTATTTCCCTCCAGAAAGCCGTTTCCCTTTTTATGACAGTTGAGCACCCGGGCAATATCACGGGCAACGGAAGGCTTTTCTGCAATGACAACACTTTTTTTCATTCTCTTAAAACATCCTTTCATAAACCATTAACCTCATTCCTTAATATACCACATAATCAAGCCGCATGCTGAGAAGCGGGCTGAGGAAGGTGCCAGGCACTTTTTCCGTCGAGCGATGTAACCTTTGAAGCGCAGCGACGTCTGTTATGGCAAAAGGATAAAAAGGTGTGATGATAAATGAAGCTTGATTTTGCCAAGCAATTGGCTCGCGGATATAAAAACGGGATGTTATTGCTGCTATCGGCGCTGTTTTTGCTGGCAGCAGGATGCGGGCAGGGGAGTGGCTCCGGTTCCTCCGATTCCTCGCTGGATGAAGGTACTGGCGGTGACGGGGAGGCAGTCAGGGGGGAGTTGCCTGATACAACCGTCAGTCCGGAAGATCTCAACGGACTGATTACGGATGAATTATCGCTGCTGCCGTACGGTATTAGTGAAGAAATATGGGGAAAGGCGGAGTATCAGGAGCCGACAGGGAAATGGTTTATGCATAATGGAGCAGGTGTTTTCGGCTATGGGTTAACCTCTGGAACACAAAAAGCCGGAGATGATTTTTCAGTGATATTGATTGCCCATGAAGAGAACGGGGTGCCGCTGGAGCGGGATGTCCGGATTCAACTGACAGAATTGGATGACGCCTATGAGAAAAAAGAGCGGTTAACGGATGAAATGGTTGATGTCGAAGCGGTGGGAAGAGAGGAAACGATTTTTACCGGGATCTTGCCGGAAAAAGAAAACGTATCTTATTTGTTAAGCGCGGAAATTTTAGACGATAAAGGGGATGTGGAAGACACGATGGTGTCCCTCATTTATGTCCCGGCGCAGGAAATCAATGCTTCGCTGGCGATTGCCGGGGATGACGGCATCAGTATTTCAGCTCCGGAAATCACTTTGGTTCTGGAAAACGAGGGGCCGACAAATCTGTTTTTCGGCGTAGTTTATACTGTGGAGAAAAAAGCAAACGGCGGCTGGGAAGCTGTTAATCTGGATGAAGCATTCATCAGCCTCGGCATTATTTTGCCTGCGGGGGAAAGTTATGAGCAGCAGGTGGATATCAGTAAACTTGGTAAAGGGGAGTATCGGATTACTAAAGAAATTCAAGCAGATGGTCTCGATTTGACGGATGCGGTGCAGGTGGAGTTTGTGATTGAATAAAATACAGCACAGTTAATTTTTTTAAGGCTGCATTCGGAAACATTGCTGCTTCTGGCTTCTTTTTTTTGAAAATAACATGGTTTTTTAGGCAAAGTCCATTGTCTGAGCGGTTATGTTTGTAGTTAATGCGGGAAGGCAAAGCGTATTTTGCTTTCGATTCAAAAGCAAAGAGTTTTAAAAATAAGTCATAGGAACTAAACTGTTTTCAGCAAAAAAGTTACCGTAGTCCCTCGACAAGCAATTGTGTTATGTATTATGATGTAATAATTATTTGCCATAATTCATTGCTGAAATGTTTTATGCAAAAATTTTTTTGAACATCATCAAAAAGTGTGAGTTTAAAAAGGAAGACATAGCAGCAGCAAGAAAGTGGATGCGCAGTAGCTTTGAGCAGCGGGGGTATACGAAAAACGTACGTAAGCAGCCCGGAGACAGCGCTAATGTTAAGATTCACCGGCGCTGTGTCACGGACTTTTTGAACAAACATCATCTTAAAGTTTTTCAAAGGAGTTGAACAAATGGGGAAACGATTATTATTTTTAGTTTTAACAAATATCCTGGTTATGACGACGATCATGATTATCTGGTCTTTGATTACACATTTTACAGGAATTGGAACAACGTTTAATACAGGGGGAGCCGGCTTAGGCATCGATTTAGTTGCATTAGCTGTCTTCAGCTTAATTGTCGGCTTTACAGGGTCGTTCATCTCACTGGCGATGTCAAGATGGATTGCCAAAAAAATGATGAAAGTTAAAGTGTTGGATCCGAACGGTTCGCTGACAGCGGAGGAACGCAGTGTGGTTGAAAAAGTGCACCGTTTGTCACGTGCTGCCGGGCTGACACACATGCCTGAGGTCGGAATTTACATGTCCGGCGAAGTGAATGCATTTGCCACTGGTCCGACAAAAAAACGGTCGCTTGTTGCTGTTTCTTCAGGTTTACTGAATGTTATGGATGACGCTGCGGTTGAAGGTGTTATTGCTCATGAGGTGGCTCACGTTGCGAACGGAGATATGGTGACAATGACGCTGTTGCAAGGTGTTGTCAACACATTTGTCGTCTTTTTCTCAAGAATCGCAGCCATTCTCGTATCACGGCTGGTTCGTTCAGAATTGCAGCCGATTGTTCGTTTTGCTGCCATCATTATCTTTCAAATTTTATTCTCGATTCTCGGAACCATCGTAGTTATGGGTTTCTCACGCTACCGGGAATACCACGCGGATCGTGGGGGCGCCGATCTAGCAGGGCGCGACAAAATGGCTCATGCGCTACGTTCACTAAAAGCTTATGTTGACAGAGCGAAAGTTGACGATCGTACTGATGATTCAGCTCTCCAGACAATGAAGATCAGCGGGAAGGGCAGCATGATGAGGCTGTTTTCCTCCCATCCTGATTTGGACGACCGCATTGCGCGTTTAGAACAGCGGTAAAAGCTGCAGTGCTGTGTAAAAGTCAATAACAAACTGTAAAAGGGATAACGATAAAGGGGGTGTTTCAAAAGGGTGTTTTTTCCCTTTTGAGACACCCCCGAAGCAATGAGCCACACTTCATCGAGAAGCTGCAAGCTGTCTCATTGTGCCATCGCGCACGCTGGCACTTGGATCGACATCAGTGCAATACTGACAGAGGAAGAGACAATGAGCGTAGCAGCTGCATCTTTTTAAAAGCCCGATAGGCGTGGTTTTTTCCTATCGAGCGTGCAGCGACGAGCAAAGCTACGATGCCTTTCCCATGGCGGATAGTCATCGAAGCTGTGCTTGCAGAGGAAGATACAAGCACGGCGCCATTGCCCTGATATTTTTTTATCGTGTTTGTTCAAAAAGATCGTTTTTTATCTTTTTGAACAAGCACGAAGCAATGAGCCGTTCTTCACTGAGACACTGTGAACTGTCTCATCGTGTCATCGCACGCGCTGGCACTTGGACAGACGTCGGTGCGCTACTAGTAGAGGAAGAGACAATGGGTGGAGCCGATGCATTCCTTTCAGGCCGACTGTGAGTGGTTTTCTCGGAACCAGGATGGTGACATTCCGCTGTTACTCACAGGACGTGAGTGGTACTTAAGCGGAATTGGAGGATGACGACATTTCGCCGTTGCCCATAGGACGTGGGCAGCACTTAGGCGGAATTAGGTCGCATCGTGCGGAACCATTGCCTTTTTGAACAGACGCTTATCGTTTTGGCTTTGGACACAGCCCTTGGTACAAACAACGTCAGTTGCTGTCCGATTGTTTTTGAACGCGGTGAGAACGATGGAAGATTCATCGCCTGCTGTTGTTTTTTGCGAGCTTTTCGTTTCCGCGTTTAAAGTTTCCAAACTAATACATTCGATATCCTTCCAAGTAATCCAGCCACATTTCATAAATTTCTTCTTCAGTATAGGAAAACACGTTTTCATAATCGGCAGGATTTTCTTTAAGCAGAGTGGAAACGGCGTCCATTCCGAACGTTCTATCGAGAAATTGGAGGTATGTATATGAATAGGCATACCCGCTCATCTTGCCGAACTTTACTGGATTGCTAGTTTGTGTGTCCTGATAGCTCGGGGCACCGACTACGCTGATAGTTTCGAGATCTGGAGCTTGTTCAGCAAGATATACAGCCAATCCTTCATTCAGCCATTTCGATACTTGCGGATTGACAGCGTAAACGACGGTGTGAACATATTCATGGACTGCGGTAACGACAACACTGTCATAGGAATGGTGCGATCCAGGGTTATTGGGCGAAACAAGCAGCACTTTCTCACCGACATTGTCACCGATATACCAATCTGGCCCAAAGATTCTGCCTGCCATCCCGTATTTTTTTCCATGAAAGGTATTCTGGTCCGGATAAATGTAAACCTCGGTTTTCTCTTCCTGGTGGTAGTTCAGTTTCGCGTTGATTTCCGCTCGCTTTTGTTCTAAAATCTCCCCGATTTCTTGCGCTGCTTCTTTATCGTCAGGTTCATAATATAAAATAAAATGATCCGTTTCCTCCGTGATCATTCCCGTTGATTTCAGCGAGAGAGCAGGATAGAACTGAATGCAAACCAGCGCGAGAATAATCAATAAAATTACAAGAATTATTTTTTTCTTCATTGTTTTTCTTCCTTTGCGTGAGTCTGTGATTTGGCTGGTTTGAAATCCCATATGTTAAGTAGATAATACAGTGACGCTTTTATGCTTTACTGCTTTAATACAACGCTAGGTGCCTGGCACTTTTTTAAAGTTAGTACTGTGAAGACGGCGGCGGCAGCATTGATAGCTGGAATAATAATAATTGCCGGAAAAGGATCGCTTCCTGTCAGCGCCATGCCGATAATTTTTGCTGTCAAGGCGGTCATCAGTATCAACAGGAAAAATAAATACACCGGCGCGCAAACATAGCCAAACGGTTTTCTCCGCATGAAAAGAATCGCAGATACAAAGCACAGCGGCAAAAACAAAGCTAGATCAAGACCTTGAACAGGCAAGGTTGTATAATGGGCAGCTTCCGGCGGTATCGTACCGGAGGAGAGATGCGGCACGACAACGGAAAGCCACATGGAAGCAACGGCAGCGGCAGTGAAGAGTAGGAATCCTCCAATGAGATTAACCGGCAAATCCCGTTGAAACTGTGCTGCCACGTCTTCGGCATTCAGGGAAATAATTGACAGCGCAAGAGCGAAAAAGCTGGCGCACAACAACACAACATACCCGAGGAAAAACGGATTATACATTGCCATGACAAGGTATAAAAGATACGTTATAAAAAAATAAAGCAATGTCCCTGACAGCATCAACCTTGCCCTAAACGAACCTTTTCCCGCAAAAAACAGCGATGCCAGCAGCAATGGGACAGCGAGGAACAATGTAATCCAGTCCTGGGCGATACCTTGTATGGCAACGTCGGCGGACATGTGGCGGTACAGTCCTTTTCCATAGATATCAATAACATCCCCGCGCACGGAGGTAAGTTGAAATTCACCAGGCCCGCCCGTGGAAAAAATGCCGGCAGCGGCAGCGGTGGCACCGAGCACAGCAACAATAAAGGTTAGTCCGCTGATTGATTTTTTATATATCATCGTCTTTCTCCTTTCTATTAATATGACGGCTAAGTCGGCGAAACGATAACCAAACATCCAGCGGCTTGCTTGTAGAACCGAAGCGAACAGATACCCGCAACTGAAAATGGCGGCAGATGTGGGCGAACGTCGAAAGTAAATTGGAATCCATCAGATAGTCGCATCGTCGCACAAAATATTGTGCCAATATGTCCGGCATGCTCCTTACCGATACTGCTTACGCATATATGTAACATATTACATAAGTTTATGTAGAGCAAGACGGTTTTGACTGGATAAATTGAATATCTTGTGAACATAAATGTTTTTTCGCAGATCGATAAAAAATAATTGACTGACAAAAAAATGTGTAATATGTTACGTATATAGGCTGACAGCCATAATTCGTCAGGAGAAAGGATCAGGTAAAGGATGAGCAATAGCAGAATGGAACACCAGCAGTACATATTTGGCGGGCTGTTTATCCTTGCAAACAAATTGCAAATACATGGAGATAAATTTCTGGCAGCAGACGGGATCACCTTAAGGCAATGGCTGTTAACGGCGGTGATTTTACAATTTAACGACGGCCATCCGACATTAAGCGAAGTAGCAAATCAAATGGGCACTTCCCATCAAAACGTGAGGCAGCTCGCCAACAAGCTGCAAGAGAGAGGGTTTTTAATGATTGAGAAGGACGAAAAAGATGCGAGGGCGATTCGTTTAAAGCTGACGGAAAAAAGCGTTGATTTCTGGAAGAAAAAAGAAACAGAGAATGAGCGTTTTATGAAAGAACTTTTTCGGGACTTGAATGAGCAAGAACTCGATTTCATCGCTAACGGTATCCATAAGTTGGTAAATAAAATCGAGCATTGGCCACTGTGATTGGTTAGCGGAAGTTGCAGGAACGCGCAGCCGCATTTGTGAACCGATTCGTTTATCCGGTAACAATGCTGCAAGAAAAGCGGCCGAACTCGTTGAACAAGGGGGGGAAAAGAAATGACACGGCTGCCGTACAGTCAGGATGATATCGAGCAAATGGCAAAGGAGCTGCTCCGAATGGAGCCTGATCCGATTCCGCGTTTTATTTTACTGAAGGAATTCATGCACCTGAAGCCGACAGAGGCAGCGTATAAACGCGCATATGAAAAGGTTTTGGCCCATCCGTTTGTCGTGAAGCTGGAGAAGGAACAAACCAGTCATGGCTATTGGGGACATTTTCATGTGGATACCGAGGCGATGATACAGCGCTGCTTAAGCATTGGACTGGCTCCGGAGCATCCTTGTCTAAGTAGTGCTGTGGCGTTTATCGAAAAGGTTCTAAAAGGGGAAGACATTTGGCATCAGCGCTGTGAGAAGCAGGATAATCCACGGTGGTGGCTGGAAATGTTTATGCCGCTCGTATCCGCGGCATCCCTGTCTTTGATTCACCCGAATCATCCGCTTCTTGATAAGCATATCGAGGTTTGGGAACGCTTCGCACAAGCGGCGTGGGCAACAGGGGAGTATCGTCTGGAGCAGGAAAAACAACGGCAAATCGACTATTTTAAGATAAACACAAAGAGGATCATTCCCTTCTATAATTATTATGCCGTTCTTTTCTTAACTTCCCGCAAGGAGATACTGGAAGCATCCTTGGATAAAAAGATATTGAGTTATTGTCTTCAGAAAAAGGATGGAATGTATTATATTTATGATAACCAGGCTTCTGTACCGGTTCCAATCAATGACACAAAATGTTTTTATCACTGGCTGCGATTGCTTACCATTCTATCCCGTTTTCAGAGTTGGGAAGGCAGCAGTCATTCCTACTGTCGGTGGATTTGGAAGCAGCGGAACGAAACCGGCTTCTGGGATTTAGGAAAGAAACCCCGCGGCTGGTATTTCCCGCTATCGGATTCATGGAGAATAGAGAAAAACCGGATCATTGACAGTTCCATTTTTGTTTTGCGGCTTCTTAAGCAAGATGCCGCCGCCCGGTAAAATCGGAGGGCGGATGTTTATTATTAGTGTGTGTTCAAAAAATCGCCTTTTAGAAAAAGCGGCTGTTTATGTCTGCCAGTAATGCTTCTTCCGGTATTCAGCATGTCATCATGAAACGTCATTTTGTCATCATAATTATTTACTATCGATAAAAATTTCTTCAATAGTTGTACCTAAACTTTTGACAGACGAAAGGCTAATATAACTGAACAAGAGAGGCTAGTGTGTTAGAACATATCATTGTTATTTGTGTTGTTTTGACTTTTCTGTCATGGATGTGGATAAATTATATAAGATCAAAAAAGATGATTCGTGAGGCTAAGGAAGCAGTATTTCCAACTAATGCAGGTGTCAGTCCGGAGATGCAGACAATAAATGGGAAGGTGGAGGTGCTAAGCTTTCAATCGAAGAGTTGGAAAACAAAACGTTTACTGTATTTTATTGCAAGCATATTCATACTGATTACCATAGGAATAACGACTCTTTTTGAAGGGGATTTATCATGGACGAATCTTTCTATCTTAATACTAATTCCGTTAGTGATCAGAAATTCCTTGACATTAGCCAGCTTTGTAGTTTTGCAGAGCGGTGTATATATAGATGAGTGTTTTTATGATTGGGATGATTTATATAGTTATCAGGTTTCGCCACTTAAGATAGGGAGCGAAGCTTATGGAATGTTTGACAATTCTGCGCAGTATACTGAAATAAAATTTTTTCTTGATAATAAAAACAAAAAATCCTTTTCTGTATATGTCCGCGTTCAAACAGAAGTAGACAAGATACGTCAGCTTTGCCGTGAATTCAAGGTAATAGAAGTTGACGAAAAATAAAATTTTCGTTAAAGTGTTTGTTCAAAAAGATCAGTTTTTATCTTTTTGAACAAACACGAAGCAACAAGCCGTACTTCATTGAGATGCTGCGAGCTGTCTCATTGTGTCATCGCGCGCGATGGCACTTGGATATTCGTCGAAGCTATCCTTGCAGAGGAAGAGACAAGGAGTGGAGCCGATGCATTGTTTTCAAGCCGGCTATGAGTGGGGTTCTCAGAGTCAGGATGGCGACATTCCGCTGTTACTCACAAATGCAACCTGCATGTGCTTCATCGAGTCCGTTTGCGTCGAGTAACCGCAGACGCAGGACGTGAGCAGCACTTAGGCGGAATTGGGCGCATCGAGCGGAACCATTGCCTTTTTGAACACGTTCTTAAAGGAAAAAGAACGTTTTGCAATCTAATTTTTCACACAGAAAGGCTATTTTTTCAAAAGCTTGTTTGAGCAGAACTGCAGTCTGGTGGTTGACCGGCTATTCACACTCAGCATAGAATTATTGCAAAAGCAGCGGAACTCGCAAACAACCTTGAATAGCAATTGGCAGTTACCTGCGGAAGTAAAGGGTGAGGCGTATGGAAGTCAAAGTGTTGATAGTAGAGGGAGCTAATGACAGAAAGCGGGTGACGCAGGTGCTGGATGAACCGGTGCAGATTATTTGTACAAACGGTACATTAAACGACGAAAAGCTGGAAACATTGATTTTACCGTTGGAAGATAATGATGTCTATGTACTTGTAGATGCCGATCTTGCCGGAGAAAGGCTGAGAAAGCAGCTGAAACGGGAACTGCCGCACGCCGTCCATCTGTATACCCAGAAAGGATACGGTCAGGTGGAAGCGACGCCATTGGAATATCTTACGGAAGTGTTGCGAGGCCACTTTCGTGTGAAATAAAACAAATGAAGCTTCTGTTTCAATAGGCAACAAAAAATGGAGAACGGGATGTAAAGGAGGCGGTTCCTTTGCGACCCGTTCTGAAACGTCAACCATCCGTTTATCAGATTGAAAATTGCTCTGTATATAAATGGCGGAAGGGTTATCCAATTTATTTGTTCAAAAACTCGCTTTTCATCTTTAGGAATCGGTTTTTGATAATAAACACCAATCGTTCCCGCTTATTTTTACCGGCGGGGTGGGGGGATTATTCCCCAGGTGTGAAGGTGCGTTTTCCAAGCTCGCTTTCCAGCATGTAGAAGGCGTTGCTGTCCTTTTCAATCCGCTTCAGTTTTTGGATAATGTTATCAAAAGAGGCTTCTTCTTCTACTTGCTCTTCAATAAACCATTTCAAAAACGTCATTGTGGCATGTTCGCGCTGATCCAATGCCATATCCGCTAATTGATATATCCGCTGAGTAACCTCTTTTTCATGGATAAGCGATTTTTCAAACGCATCGAGCACAGAAGAAAAGGTGTTGTTCGGACTCGGCATACCGGCTATTTCCGCTTTTTCCCCCATATCATTGATGAAATGGTAAAACTTCATCGCATGAAAACGTTCCTCTTCCGCCTGAGCAAGAAAAAAATTGGCAAACCCGTCAAGGCTTTCATTGGAACAGTAGGCGGCAGCTGCCAAGTAGGCGTGCGCAGAATAAAATTCGTAATTCATTTGATCATTTAATCCTTTAACAAGTTCTTTGCTTATCATTTGCTCCACCTGACCTTTATCAACTTAATTTGGAACAAGCTTGTGCTTTACTTCCATATGGATCAAGGGTGTCAAAATCCGGCAGCATTACCGGCCAACGGCGCAGGAATGTGCTTTCTCCCGCTGACGCCGTACGGCTGGTGTATGCTGCCCCCTTTTGGACACCCGCTTTTGTTATCTTCTACTGTATAATATCCCACCGTCTTTTGTCCATTATCATGAATGGTGGTCGGCGGGGGCTGGAAGTCGTCGTCATTGCCCCCGCTTTGAGAATCCGCTGCAAACGCTAATTCAAAAGCATGATTTTTGTTGCTCCTACAGCAGGTGGATCAGAGAAAGCAACGAAAGAATCAAATACAATCCGCACCTTTTTTCCGGCTTCCAGGCTCCCGAAATCGAGGATATTATTATTTTGATCGGTTAAAACGGCGCCTTCGCAGCTTACAACAGCTTGTCGAAAAGTCGGCCGGATGATTTTATTACTTTCTACAACTAAATAATATTCCATTTGATCGCTTGTTTGTATTTCCGTAATCTCATAATATTCATTTACGAAAACTTCGCGGACAACAAACATCAACAGCGCGCACATTGCCATCGAAACCAGCGCATAGGAAATTTTCCGACGTTTAATTAACAACTTCACGTCCCCTTCCTTGGGTTGATTACAGCATCGTTCATTATCTCGTTGCCACGATCGACTTTCTTTTATACAGCCAGGAGCCGATCAGGTAGGAAAGGATACCCCAAATGGCGAGGATGCCAATGCCGAGCCAAAGCGTGCCCGAAAAAATGCTGGTGGAATACACCATGCTGTCCCTCAAGCCTTCAACAAAATAGGTGAGCGGCAAGACATTCGATATTGGCTGTATCCAATCCGGCATCGTTTCCACTGGAATGAAAATTCCGCTTAAAAACATCATTAGGAAGCTGAAAATATTCGCCACTCCCATATAGGCCTCCGTTGTCTTGCTGAAGGAGGAAATGAAATACCCTAAAGCATTAAACGAAAGCGCGCCCAAGATAAAAACAATCAGCAGGCTTGGAAAGTTAATGTACAGCTTGGCGCCGAAAATGAGCACGCCTATCAACGACAGTAAAATGATTTGAATGACGCTGAACAACAGCCGCATGATCATATCGCTCAAGCCGAAAATATTCATGTTGGCGGGCGTCATGCGCAGCCTTTTTATCAATCCCTTGCGTCGCATCTCCACGAGATCCACCATACCGAACAAGCCGCCCTGGGCAATGGCCAAGGCAATCATCCCGGTGAGAAGGAAGTCAGTATAGTTCAGTTCATTGCTGCCGGACGAGATCGCTTCAAACTGCAGCTCGTAAATCGGCTCCGCGCCAACAGCAAATAAATTTGCCTGCTGGACAAACTTGTCCAGGATGCTTGACAGTGCCTGAGCCGTAATCCCTTGCTCGTTTTCCTTGTTCACAACAAGAAGAAGGGAAGTAGCGTCAACGGATTCCGGCAGAATGATAGCGGCGTCCACGTCTTTGTCTTTAACCAATTCATCCGCTTTTTCCCGGCTGACAGGCCCGCCGCTTTCCACTTCCAATACCGGAAGCGCGTTTATTTGATGAAGCAGCGTTTCCGAGGTTGGGTTCGGATTTTCGTCCACTATTGCTACCTTTGCAGAAAACTCGTCATTGGAACCACCACTGAAAATAACCATAAAGATCACCATCAAGATGACAGGGAAGAAAATCCCCCAAAACCAGGCTTGTTTTTCGCGGAAAGTCAGCTTTAATTGGGCGAGAAACATTTGCTTAAACTGCTTGATATTATTCAATTCAATCCCTCCATTCCTTCCCGGTGAACGCAATAAATACATCCTCCAAACTCAATTCACGAATGGAGACTTGCTCTACCTGATAATTCTTTTCCTTTGTAAATCCAAACAAGCTGTACAGGGTATCCTCCGGTTTCGTTGTCCATAGCTTCAAGGAGGTTCCCACACGCTCCGTACGGGCAACGGAGTCGAGATTTTTTGAATAGCGGTCGGCTTCCTCTGCCGCTGCCGCCCCGTCGATAAACGATAATCGTACTTCCCGTTCTTCGGTTAATTTTTCGATAAGCGCCGCCGGTGTATCCAATGTCACGATATTTCCTTGATCAACGATGCAAACACGGTCGCTTAATTTTTCTGCTTCTTCCATATAATGCGTTGTTAGAATCGTTGTTTTTCCCAGTTGTTTCAGCTGTAAAATAATATCCCAAATATTGCGGCGTGCCTGTGGGTCAAGTCCCGTTGTCGGTTCGTCGAGGAAAATGATTTCGGGATCACTGATCATTGCCAGTCCGATTGCCAGTCTTTGCCGTTGGCCGCCAGACAGCTTTTTTACATGGTTGTTGCGGTGATCAGTAAGATTTATTAACTCGAGAATTTCCTCCGTAGGCCGTGCCTTGTCGTAAAACGTGGCAAAGAGATTCAAATTTTCTTCGGGAGTTAACAAGTCAAACATGGCGCTGGATTGGGGTTGCACACCAATCTTCTTTTTAATCGCCACCGCATGCTTCCCCCAATTCATTTCTCCGAAACGGATTTCGCCTTGATCAGGAGTAACCAGCCCTTCGATCATTTCAAGTGTTGTTGTTTTTCCTGCGCCGTTTGGTCCAATGATGGTGAACACTTCTCCCGCTTCAACGGAGAAGCTGATATCCTGCACAGCCTGAATGGTACCAAACGTTTTTTGCAAATTCTTCACTTCTAAAACGGTCATTTTTTTCTCCTCACTTTCCCGGCAACTTGAAAGCCATCACTAGTTTACCATAACTACATCCTTTTTCCGGTCTTTGTTTAGCCTTTTAGAACAGCTCGAGAAACGAAGGAAAAAGTCATATTTGGACTCCTGCCGAAAACTCAGTGTGTTCATTATAAGCTGATGCAGTGTATAAAGCATTTGTCTCCAGGTGGAAATCGCAGTAAGACTTAAGACGTAAGTCAAGTGTGTCCGATATGAAAACTAAACCCCTTCTCCAATGCTTGACGTGAAGAAGCTGCTTACAGGAATAGTACGAATTCAGTAAGAGAAAGTTCCCGAAACTTTCGCAATTTTTCGTAGGATACGTCAGCAAACGGTTCTGATGCCAATTGCGAGCAAAAGAGGAAAGGGAGAGGAAGAGCTTCAGTGAATGAGCAGGCAGTCTGTCAAACGTAATCAGGTTGCCCGATTTAACGAATGAGCAATGAAAAGGGTGATGGAGTGCGAGTCCGGGTGTATGGAGTCGCAGCCAAAACTGCCGGACTCAAATGAAAAGTGTAGACGAGATAGTGCCTTGGGCTATCATCGCCGAAATGGCAGACATCGCAACGAAATCCCCGACTCGTATGACGGCGCATGCTTTCCTTTGAATGGACAAACAGCGAGGCACATGCCTTGCCGTGCATAGAACGTCTTAGCACAGACGATCTCGGATCGCTTTTATTTAAAAATTATTGGGCGGCTTTGTTTTTAAACAATGGAGACAAGAATGCCATGGCGCCGTTAACAGCGATGATGGCTGTTAAACAATAAAAGAGAAATGCTATGTCGGGTGCGAAAAGCTTGACACTCTTCCACGGGTTTCCACTGACATAAGCAAACAGAGGGATGAAGACAGCTGCCAACAAAAGGGAAGCACTTCCCACGGAAAAGGACATGATTTTATTGATAATCTTCTTTTTTCTGAGGTAGAAGAAATGAACCACAGTCAAAACGGCAAGGAAGACGGTAATTCCTAAGACGATCCACTGGGTGCTGTGGCTCGGCGATGGCAATTTCCCCGGATTTTCCCCGTTCAATAGCGAGCGGATTCCGTTCATGATATAGAACACCTGAGCATCCTCCAGCGCATGATATTTATTTGTTAAGAGCACAGCAGCCACATCCTGCTCCGGGATAAAAAACATTTCTCCGCGAAAATCCGGCGTTGCTCCTCCATGAAAAGGAAAGCCGCCTGTTTTGGAAAAATGCCAGCCATAACTGTATGTTTTGCCGTCTTCCGGCGGTGTTTTTATTAGCCCCAGGCTTTGTTCCGAAAGCAGTTCTCCGCCTGCCAGCATGAATGTTAAAAATGCTGCCAGATCATTTGTGCTTGACGCAATATAACCGTACGAAGCGCCAGTATCATCATATAATCCGCTGCTTTTCACCGGTCGGCCAAACCAAGACTCATAACCGGGGACAAGCCCGACTGCCGCTGCTTTTTTATACTCGGCAGCGGTATGCTTCATGCCCAGAGGAGTAAAAATACGTGAATTCGCAAACTCTGAAAAAGGCTCGTTAGCAACCGCTTCAATAATAGCGCCTAAAAGCAAGTAGTTGGCAGAATGATATTCATATACTTCTCCAGGCTCGTGAGATAATGCCACATCACTCAGTTCTGTGATTGCTTGAGTGATGGATTCACCACTGGTTTGATCGTTGTCCGTCACCTTCAGACCGGCGAATTCGCTCATTCCACTGGTATGTTCCAGCAAATGCAATACGGTCAGCGGCTTTGAACTGGCTGATTGATAACGGAATGATGGAAGATACGTTTGTATCGGATCATCGAGCTTTATTTTCCCTTCTTCGACTAACATCATGACGGCCAGAGAAGTAATCGGCTTGCTTAATGAGCCGATGAGAAATGGAGTGTCTACGGTAACCGCTGCTCCAGCACTCGTTACCCCCCATTGCTCATGAAAAATCAGTTCGCCCTTTTCGATAATTGCCAATGAGGCACCGGGAATTTTGTATATCGCTAAAGCTTCCTCCACATATTCCTTTATTTCCTGCGGTGTAGCTTGTTTTTCAGCCGAAGGAGAAAAAGGAGGTAGCAAGAGCAGGATTATTGCTGAGAAAATAAGTATTTTTTTCATTATTTCTCTCCTTATTGATCGCTTCTTAAGTGTCAGCTTTCTTGTTAAAATAATTTTCCAATAGTGTAAACAATAGCTTATAAGTTCGATCAAGGTTGAAATCGTCCGCCATCATTTTTTGCAAAGCCAGTCCATCAAAGCAAGCCAACAAAATACTTGCAAGGGCTTCGGCTTCTTCGGCATTATCAATGAGAGTTTGCAATGGATGGGAAAGACTTTTTCTGCCATTATGTAAAATCGCTGCCGCTTCCTGCTTTAGCGACTCATTTTTTAAACCTAAAGAATAAAGCTCATATCTCCAGCGATACCAGTCCGGTTCGTCTTCCACCCGGGATTTAATTTCAAGTAGCGTCTCGAGCGGACCCACCGCCGCTTTCTCCGCGTCTTCATATTGACTGTGGTACTGCTGTTGAATATCGGCTTGCACAGAGAGCAGCAACTCTTCCTTATTCTTGAAATAATAATGAACAAGCCCGGGAGTAATACCGGCTTCAGTGGCAACCTCTTTTATCGAGGCATTATTGTAGCCCTTCCTGCTGAATACTTTGTATGCCGCAGCAATTAACCGTTGTCGTTTATCATCCGTACTCATGCTAACACCCTTTCAATTGATTGGTTGACCAACCAAATTATATTGGCGTTTTTGGAAAAAGTCAATATAATTTTCCCAACGATACGTTGGTTTAGTAACTTCAGAGCAAATCTTTCTTTGCGCCGTTCACCTCAATTACCGAATATCGCAACAAATAAAGAGCTTGCCGTCCGTTTCGTACAGGCGGCAAACTCTTTTCTTCGGGTTTGTTGATGAGATACTTGCTGTTAACTTGCCTTATTCATTGCGCTTGAGCATTTCCGCAATAAAGGTATTTAGGTACTTTCTTTCCGCAGGAGTGAGCCTTTTCATATTTTCCAAAAGCAAAAGCATGTCTGGCGGCAGTGGGGCAGACTGCCCGAAAAAATCCCCAGGTGAGATGTGAAGAACGCTGCAAATGGCCAGCAATTTTTCAATGGAAGGAATTGTCCGGCCCTTTTCGATGTCACTGAGGTAGGATTGAGAAATATTCGCCTTTCTAGCAACCTCGGTTAATTTCATTTGCTTAGACAACCGGATATTTCGAATGCGGGTTCCAATTTCCATGGTTATCACCTGATTTTAAGAAGATGGTCAAAAGGTCCGGGACGTTGTCTCTCCGATGCTCAGCTACTTTTCGAGGTGCGCTTTGCTGTGATGAAGCCTGCCGTACCTCGATCGATCTTTTTGCCACTGTTAAGCCCCCCTTTTTTAACACACACATTAATATTGAGGATCAGAGAAAATACGGGTAACATTGCCGTAGATTACCATCCTTGCCTTGGCGATGTCCTGCTAACATGATGACTGTAAACGGAGTAGGTCGTTCTCTTTTTTGAACAGACCGGCGTAACGGCGCGATATTTCTGATAGCTTGCGCTGGTAATACTCTGTAATGTTAAATGATATGTAAAATCGCAACTTTTTAATACGTATATCCATTCCTGTTTATTCAGCTTCCTTTTATCTATTATTATATCACCTATACGTACCTTTTCTTTTAGGGGATGCTCAAAAATCCTTTAAGTGTTTGTTCAAAAAGATCGCTTTTTATCTTTTTGAACAAACACGAAGCAATGAGCTGTACTTCACTGAGACGCTGCGAGTTGTCTCATCGTGTCATCGCGCGCGATGGCACTTGGATAGACGTCAGAGCAATACTGGCAGAGGAAGAGACAATGGAGTGAAGCCGATGCATTCTTTTCAGACCGGCTGTGAGTGGGGTTATCAGAGCCAGGATGGCGACATTCCGCTGTTACTCACAGGACGTGAGTGGTACTTAAGCGGAATTGGAGGATGGCGACATTCCGCTGTTACTCACAGGACGTGAGTGGTACTTAAGCGGAATTGGAGGATGGCGACATTCCGCTGTTACTCACAGGACGTGAGTGGTACTTAAGCGGAATTGGAGGATGGCGACATTCCGCTGTTACTCACAGGACGTGAGTGGTACTTAAGCGGAATTGGAGGATGGCGACATTCCGCTGTTACTCACAGGACGTGAGTGGTACTTAAGCGGAATTGGGGCGCATCGTGCGGAACCATTGCCTTTTTGAACACGCTATTTATTTAAGTATTGAAAAAAAAGGGTGTTTGCATCTCTGCAGCATACCCAAATTCAATACGAAGGAGCATTTAGATAAAACAATGTTTTTCCCGAAGCACAACGACGAAAAAGTAAAACGCTTAGAAAAATTTGCGAAGAAAGAGTAGAATAAGATAAATGACCAATGTATTTTCCTTTTTAAAGTGGGCTGGATGATTTTTTCGTTTTATCCCCAATTTAAATAGGGAAGCAATTGGCTTTACTACTAATTATGGGAGGATCATCACAAATGGAAAAACAAAATAAGTTTATTGGATACGTTGGTACATATACAAAAGGGGCCAGCGAAGGAATTTACTCATTTACATTGGATACAAACGAAGGGAAAATAAGTGATGTAAAAGTAGCGGCAAAGCTGGATAACCCGACGTATTTGACGATTAGCAATGACAATAAATATCTGTATGCTGTCGCAAAAAAAGGAGATTTGGGCGGGGTGGCTGCGTTTTCCAGGACTGACCAACTGACCTTCGTTAATCAGCAGTTGTCTGAAGGTGCGCCGCCATGCCACGTAAGTGTTGACAGCCAAAATCGTTATCTTTTCACTGGCAATTATCATAAAGGTACGATTGAGGCTTATACGCTTCAACAGGAGAATGGATCAATTGCTCCCAATCCATCCGTTGCGCAGCATCAGGGTTCTGGTCCGGATAAGCGTCAGGAAAAGCCGCATGCTCATTATGCCGCCTTCACTCCTGATGAAAAGTATGTAGCGGCGATAGATCTTGGCATTGATCAGTTAATTACGTATGAATTAAATCATGGACAGTTAAAAGAAGTAAGCCGGTTAACGGTTAAACCTGGAAGCGGTCCGAGGCACCTTGTGTTTCATCCGAGTGAGAATATCGCTTACTTAATGACCGAGTTCAGTTCGGAAGTACTGGTGTTACAATACAATCCAGAAGACGGAAGCTTTGCTCAGCTCCAGGCTGTTTCAACCATTCCAGCTGATTTTACCGAAAATAATCAAGGCAGCGCTATTCATATTTCTGCAGACGGAAAGTTTGTTTACGCAGGTAATCGCGGACATAACAGTATTGCTGTTTTGAAAGTAAATGAAGAAAACCAACAGCTAAGCCTGGTTGAATATACCCCATCAGAAGGAGACTGGCCGCGCGATTTTGTTCTAGATCCGACGAATCAGTTTATCGTCGGTTCCAATCAGGAATCAAGCAACCTTGTTTTGTTTAAAAGGGACGGGGAAACAGGAAAACTGACGCTTCTGAACGCAGATATTACCGTTCCTCATGCGGTTTGCGTGAAGTTTCTCAACTATTAAGTAGATGATGTTCAAAAAATAATATTGGCGGACACTGAATGTTACGGTGCATAACCGTAACATTCAGTGTCCGTGGGGGGAGACAGACCGAATTGATCCGTGCCCCGGACTGTCCTCTGCCCTTCTTCAAAGCTGATCCGCCGGTCCAAAAAATTCAAAGTGGATTTTTTCAGCTGGTACGTTCCAGTCCGTTAAAGCTTTGTTGATGGCTTTCATAAACGGGGAAGGGCCGCAGAAATAAAAGTCTCCGCTGTTATCTTTCAGTATTGATTGAAGCCAGGCAAGATCTATATACCCTTCTTTATCGAATCGACGTTCTGCGCGGTCTTTCTCGGTCGGTTTTTCATAACAAACATAATAAGCTGCATTATCGTGTCGGGCAGCAATATGTTTGACCTCATCATGCATCGCGTGTGTTTGTCCGTTGATGGCGGCATGAATGAAGCGAACGTTACGATCGGGCTGACTTTCAACGAGCGAGTGCAGCATGCTGACCATCGGCGTCAGACCAACCCCGCCGCTGATTAACACGACCCGTTCGTCTGAATCCATGTTTAAGACAAAGTCCCCGGCAGGTGCTGTCACTTCTATTACATCGCCCTCCTTTACTTGACTATGTAAATAATTGGATACGATCCCGTCGGGGGAGTAGTCGTCTGCTTCCCGTTTGACGCTGATTCGGTAATGGTCTTTGCCGGGAGCAGCGGATAAACTGTATTGCCGGATATGCGTGTATTTTTCTCCGGAAATGGGACAGCGGACACTGACATATTGCCCTGGAAGAAAATCAGAAATAGCTTCCCCGTCCTTTGCTTTTAAATAGAACGAGGTGATCACATCGCTCTCCTTTACTTTTTTCTGAACGAGGAACTCTCTGAAGCCGTTCCAGCCGCCGTTTTTTTTCGCTGCGGCTTCATACATTTCCCGCTCCACCTGAATGAATACATCGGCAATCACTCCGTATGCTTTTCCCCAGGCGTCAATAATCTCGTCGGTTGCAGCATCGCCTAATACGTCTTTTATTGCCAGTAGTAAATGTTTGCCTACGATCGGATATTGGTCGGCTTTGATTTCCAGACTCCGGTGCTTATGGGCAATCTGTTTTACAACCGGTAAAATCGCTTCCAAATTGTCGATATGCTGGGCGGCGGCATAAACCGTATTTGCCAGTGCCCTCGGCTGTTTCCCTTGTTTTTGATTGGCGTGATTGAAGACATTCAGCAGTTCAGGATGATTGGCAAACATCATTTCATAAAAACGCTTCGTAATACTTTCACCATGTTGAGCTAATACCGGTGCTGTTGATTTGACAATCTCAATCGTTCTTTCATCCAGCTTTGTTGCGGTAGTTGTCATTTACGTTCGCTCCCTTTTTTGCACTATTTACACTGTGATAAACATGTATTCTGAATACATGTTTAATTATAGGGGATTTGCAGCTGTTAAAACAGTATTTGAAATACATGTTTAAAAAATGTTCACAATTTGAATGTTCCTTTTCTTTTTTATGATATAGTGGAAGAAAATCGTGTGAGACAACGGCGCAGGGTGATAGAGATGCAATTGACGATTTATACGGATTACGCGTTGCGGGTATTGATATATTTAGGAGCACAGCCGGTGGGGAAGCTGTCGAACATCAGGGAGATTGCCGGCTGCTATAACATCTCGTATAATCATTTAAGCAAAGTCGTATACGAGCTCGGAAAATTCGGCTTGATTGAGACGATCCGCGGGAGAAACGGAGGCATCCGCCTTTCCAAAGATCCTGGGCAAATCAATATTGGCCGGGTCGTCCGCTATACAGAAAGTCCGCTAGCCATCGTTGAATGCTTTGATGATACCAGAAATACATGCAAAATCAGTTCCGCATGCCGCTTGAAAGGGATTTTGAATGAAGCACTTCATGCCTATTTGGAAGTGCTGGATAACTATACACTGGAGGATCTTCTCGTAAACAAGGAGACATTAAATGAGCTTTTGAAATGAAAAGTGAGTGTTCAAAAAATGCCAATTAGATGAAAAAAGGTCGATCTTTGATATGATGAAGACCGGCTTTTTTTCGGCTCAAGAATTTTCTTTCTTGGCTTACTGGGTTCAACGATAATTGTGAAACTGTAAAACAGAGACTGGAGGAAGAAGAATGAACATTATTGTTACCGAATATGATGAAAATTGGGTGCAGCTGTTCGAGAAGGAAGCTGAATTACTCAAAGCAATTTTCAATAAAGAAATCATCACCATCCATCATATTGGAAGTACGGCAGTACCGAATCTGAAAGCAAAGCCGGTCATTGATCTCATGCCTGTTGTAAAAAATATTGAGAAAGTGGACGATTACAATGAGCAAATGATGAAACATGGCTATGAGCCAATGGGAGAGGTTGATATAAAAGGCAGACGGTATTTCAGAAAAGGCGGCGACGATCGAACACATAATGTACATATGTTTCAGGTTGATAATCATGCGCAGATCGACCGGCATTTAGCTGTTCGCGACTACTTAAGAGCGCATCCGGAGGCTGTCCATGAATACGGAGAGTTAAAAGCAGCGCTTGCGGTTCGGTTTCCGAAAGACATCTACGGATATATGGATGGCAAAAATGAGTTTGTCAAAGATCTGGAACGAAAGGCTGTTGAATGGCGAAGAAGAAACGAGTGAGCGTGTTATGGTATAATATTCCTTGTACAATAGAATCGGCTCCTCAAGGATGGTCTGGCTCATCCCCGGAAAGATAGGGGGTGAGGCTGATGACAACATTTGAAGCAATGATGTTGATGCTTACGTTTGGCTTACTTATCATAGCAGTGTTGTCACAAGACAAAAAGAAATAGGCTCCCCTTGAGTTTTGGCAAACCAGGGACCTATTTCTCTGTACCAATTGAGCCGGCCGCTCAGTTGAGAGGCGACTATTGTATCGACCGTAGGTGTTACCAGCACCAGCGGTCTTTTTTAGTTTATGCTTGTTTTGCTGCTATTATAACACACCTATCCTTGTTGAACCAGAAAAAAAAGGATGAAACGATTGCGGAATGTCTTATTTTTCGGATGCTTAAGCATGACGATGTTACGTACGTGCACGATAGCATATTTTTCTTTATGCATCTCTTACGCCGAGTACTTTTTCTAAAAATTCGATTACTTCCTGTTTCACCGGATATAAATTTAAATCGGAGGCTGTGGCTTCTGATTTGCGAGCTTCCCAAAATTTATCCGCCAATTGTTTATTGTCGCCAAAGATTTTTTTTGATAAAAGCACCAGGTCTTCCGCAATCAGTTGGCCCGCCTGTGAATCAGGTGCTTTCCCTTCCTCCAAACATAATTCAATCCGCTTCACCAAATTTATCCACTGCGTCAGCTGGTCTGGATCTTCTTCCATCTTTGGAAGATTTTCAGCCAGTATTGCTTGCTCCTCCTCTGTGAACAGGTGCTGCAGCACAACCTTTTTTCTTTCCTGCCTGCCGTTATGCTCTTCCTCTGAAAAGAGCGGCAACAGCTGCTCCCATTGAAGCGATCCTTCCAGTTTTAAAATGTTCAGTAACGTATTCGTATGCTGCAATGATTGTTGCAGCTGATTGAGTTGGATTTTCAGCTGTTCTTTATGCACTGTGAGAATTTTCTTAATCGTTACCTGATGAATTACCTTCTGAATGTCTTTTAGAGACATGGAAGTGGACTTCAACAAGATAATTTTTTCTAAAAGCAATAAGTCGTCCTGTGTGTAATACCGCTTGCCACTGTCATTTTTGATCGTTGGTACCGCCAGTCCGATTTGATCATAATAACGAAGCGTACGCAAGGATAGGCCTAGCTTTTTGGCAACCTCGCCTGTCGAAAAATAACGCAATTGTTTTTCCTCCTCAGAAAATGCTTGTAGGTTACGCAACGTCACCAACGAAACTAAGCTTATCATAATTTTAAGAGGGGGAAAAACGATGACAGAAAAAAGCTTTACAACAAAAGGGTGGTCATGGAAAGAGCTGATTTTATTGCTTTTTCTTACGTTGGTACTCGTTCCTGTTTTTATTGAAAATCTGATGTACAATGCGTTTAACTGCCTGTTTCAGAACAGTTTATTTGCAGGCGCGGCCATGGGGCTGACAATGGCGGTCGTGTTTACCGCCGGTGTTTATTACATTGCTTTAAAACCGCATAAGCTGTTATGGGATGCAGTGGGAATCCGCGTTTTTCAAGCGAGTTATTGGAAAGCGATTATTGGCTGGACGGCTGTGCTCTTTTTTGTCAGCGTTTTGTTATTAACCGCCATGGATTGGCTGAATATCGGGTGGGAAAATGAAAAAACACAGTCCCTACAGTCCGAGATAACATGGCTAACGATTTCCGTAGGTTTTGTTTCTGCGGCGATAATTTCACCGGCATACGAGGAAATTTTTTACCGGGGATTTTTATATAAGTGGTTGCGCATGAAATGGGGAGTGGGGACAGGAGTGCTCATCAGCTCAGTTATTTTTACTGTCGTACATATCCCGACATACAACACGCTGCCGATCAACTTTATTTCCGGGGCGGTTTGGGCTTGGACTTATGAAAAGTCAGGGTCGATTCTACCGGGAATGATTATACACGGAATCTATAACGGGATTGCCGTGCTTCTGACCGTGTGGATGTAAAGCTGATTTTGTAATGTAAGAGGGAGCGGAGTATCAACAATGCTTTTTCTTTAATGCGGAAGCAGAAGCACTTGATGTGTTTGAAGTCCATTATAGAGAATTGAAGCTGCTGAGGATGAGAAAGTGTCTCGAAAGAACCGGTATCGGGACAGGAAAAAGCGAGAGCGGGTCATAAGGACAAAATCGGGATGGAAGCGCAGTCGAATGTCCTCAAGGAGTGTTCATGAGGACAAAATGAGGTTCGAACATAGCGAAATGTCCTCAAGAAAGGTTCTTGAAGACGAAACAGAGCCTGAAATGCATCAAAATGTCCACAAGAGCATTTTATAAGGACAAAGGCTGAGTTTGGTGCGAGGAAGGGGCTTGCAGGCGAAGGAATTAGGACAGGGAGAAGCCCTGCGACTACCCTCCTGTCCCGTAAACAGTAAACAAAGCATCAAAAAAGCACAAGCCCAGTTGAATGAAAAACATCTATCACCGAATATTTTCTGTCATATGGTTCCGTAAATCACATTCCGCAGCCGCGGCTGGTGATAGGCTTCAAAATTCGGTATCATCTGTTGCATATATACCGCGGACAGCCTTTCTTTCGGATCAATGAGCACCCACGTGCCTGCGAGACCGGACCAGCCGAATTCGCCGATATTGCTGTTACTGCCGGCAGCAGCCGGGTCCATCAATGTCCGTACTCCCAAGCCGTAACCGTAACCGGAAAGATACGGCCAAGTATAACCGGCAAGCTGCTCTTGATTCAAATGATTTGCCGCCATTAAATCAACTGTTTTTCTCCCTAATATCCGTTCCCCATCCAGTTCTCCGCCGTTTGCCAGCATGTGCGCAAACCGGCTGTAATCACCAATAGTAGACAACAGCCCGGCTCCTCCGCTTTCAAAAGGGGTACGCAGTCCGGCGTTTTTCGCCAGCTCTCCGGTTTCACTGCGGTTATATAGACTGCACAGCCGTTCTTCCTTCTCTGGCGGAAGCCGGAAAAACGTATCATTCATCTGTAGCGGTGCAAAAATATTTTCCTGTAAAAACTGCCCGAACGACTTTCCGGACAGCACTTCAATGAAAGCTCCCAGCACGTCATGGCTTAAGCTGTAACGCCATTGGGAGCCCGGATCAAAGGCTAACGGAATCGAGGCAAGTGCTTTCGAAACATCTCTGACAGTCAGCGCCGTTTCTCCATCTTCCTTTGCATATATCGCATTCATCGCTTTTTGTACTTGGCGCTCCGTTTCGTCTCCGTCGCCATTATACGTCAGTCCCGAAGTCATTGTAAACAGGTCCTTCACCTTGATCGACCTTGCCGCCGGCGTTATGTATAATTTCCCTTCCTTTGTCGTGCGATACACCTGCGGGTCTTTGAACTCCGGTAAATAGTCTTCAAGAGGATCATTCAATAAGTATAATCCCCGCTCATACAACATCAGCGCTGCCGTACAAGTAACGACCTTTGTCATGGAATAGATCCGGTAAATCGTATCTTCAGCGATTTTTCTTCCGGAATCAATGTCCGCCAAACCAACATAATCCTCAAACACTCTTTCCCCCTGGTGCGTAATCGCTAGGGCGCAGCCTGCGGGACCGTTTTCAACAAAATGCTGTAACAGTGGGCGTAAACGATCTGATCTTTTCAAACTTTTCCCTCTCCTTTTTCAGATAAGCGTTGCAGCTAGACAGCTTTCCTGATTAAAAATTTTTCCTTCTTTCAATGACTGCGTTTTCATGATAGCTGTTGCCATTGCTGCCGACATTAACATTATATCATTGTTTGTTGAAAAAAATGGCAGATTTTAATTTCCAAAGAGGGAAAAGTCGTGTTTCATTCAGGTGGTGGGAAGCAGCCAACTCTCTCTGCCAACGGGCGGAAAAGTAGATGCTACTTTTCTCCATGGATGTTCCATATCTCCCCGCCATCCGTTTCTATTTCAAATATTGGCGAAGAAGTCCCAGCAACGACTTCATTTTCTGCTACATGGATAGCTATTACTGTTTCTTCTGCAGCGGTTTGCTCTCCGTCATTATAATGAGCCAAAGGGTGGTTGCGGACAATAAATGTATAAACGGTTACATTTTTATTCATCGCCTTCTCGGGATTGTTCCCCGGCAAATTCCAATCAAGTCTGTAAGGTAGCTCCTTCAGTAATTCTTCGGTAAGTGTATAGGTGAAACCTTTTCCTTCAAAGGCTGCGACTTCATAGCCTTGCTCTTCAATATACTCTTTTGCCAGGTAGGCGTCACCGGAAAGCTCATCGTCCAGTTCTTCCGCTGAATTTGATTGGGTGTTTTGACATCCGGCAAGCACCAAGATTGTCAACATCAAAAAGAAACGGATAATGCGCAAAAAAATCCCTCCTTGAAAGGAGATCAATCAAAAGTGGAAAAGTAGATGCTACTTTTCTCCATGGATGTTCCATATCTCCCCGCCATCCGTTTCTATTTCAAATATTGGCGAAGAAGTCCCAGCAACGACTTCATTTTCTGCTACATGGATAGCTATTACTGTTTCTTCTGCTGCGGTTTGCTCTCCGTCATTATAATGAGCCAAAGGGTGGTTACGGACAATAAATGTATAAACAGTTACATTTTTATTCATCGCCTTCTCGGGATTGTTCCCCGGCAGATTCCAATAAAGTCTGTAAGGGAGCTCCTTCAGTAATTCTTCGGTAAGTGTATAGGTGAATCTTTTCCCTTCGAAGGAAACGACTTCATAGCCTTGCTCTTCAATATACTCTTTTGCCAGGTAGGCGTCACCGGAAAGCTCATCGTCCAGTTCTTCCGCTGAATTTGATTGGGTATTTTGACACCCGGCAAGCACCAAGATTGTCAACATCAAAAAGAAACGGATAATGCGCAAAAAAAATCCCTCCCGAAATAAAAATTTGTTCAGACAGGATCGTCGTCAGCTTTTAGAAAAATTCCGTGCATGGATGGTTTCTTTGAATCTATCAAAAACAAAGACACAAACGAGACCAACCACTATACTGTTCAAAGTAATAATAAGCAGGTTTAAGTTATTTTTGTCTGGCTGTGATTCCTCAAAAAACATTGCCATACTGGCACCATCTTGATTTGATATAGAAGGATCATTTTCAATCGTTTGAAGTGTTTCAATATATTTTTCCGAACTCATGATATTTGCTTCACTCGGCAGCCAGCCATTTGGTACAGTAACCCCGACATATTCGATTTCATTTTCTAATGAAACAAAAAAGTTTATCCCTTGATCTTGCACTAATAAGATTTCTTCATCACTTCCTTCTTTTAAAATGTTTAAGATTTTACTAGCATTTTCTGAATTTCCTCCAGCAGAGATTACGCCATAACCATCATTTTGCTGTTCGATAGTTAAAATTGATTTTGGTTTTCCTTCCAATTCAATGAAAAACAGCCACTCATTAGAAGCTTTTACGATGGAGGAAATACTGCTCTGATTATTTGCTGCTCTCAACTTTTCATTATCAATATAATGTATTTTAAAACCTTCTCCTACTTCTGTTCGTTCTACTTGTTTTACATTATCATAACCATGACCTTCCGGATCTTGAGACACAAGCTCTTGGAATATTGCAATACCATCAGTCTGTACAAAGCTCATTAATTCATCATCAATTTCTGATTTTGCATGAACCATATTAGTACCAAGTGTTAGTAGAATACAAAAGGTTAGACTTAATAGCATTGCTTTTTTAAAAAACGTTTCCTTTCCCCATTTAATGAACATCTCTTAACCCCCATCGCCAGATACGGTCAGAGGTACTTCCGCCCACAAATTTAGAATAAGCCATCGATGTTTTTACCCCATCAGCAGGATCCATGTAATATACATAATTTGTACTTAACGCTGTATAGTAACCGTATGCAACAACAGCATGACCTGTATTATTAGAGTTAGAGTTCCACTTCCAAGAAACGTAAACAGGATAATTTTTGTCAATTTGCGCTTTTAGAGCTGCCCATGTTAGATGACCGGAATAGTAACTACTATTAACTAAATATGTCAGTAACGATTTTCGAACCTCTGACGTTGAAGCGGTGGTATTATAGCATGTAGAAGTCCCTTTTGTTCTTTTGAAAAAATTGCACTGTGAAACAGATCGATCCTTATACTTTAAAATACTTACACCGGACGCATTCCAGCACCATTGAGATTTTTCTTGTTTAACAGCGGGATAACCAGAGATGGAACCTGCAAAAATTTGTGCTGTGAAAGTAAGCAAAAAAATGAGAGAAAATACAAGGACTTTGATTACAACTTTACTTCGAATCAACTTTTCCATAATATTCCTCTTTTCGTGTACTATTATATACCCCTTATTAAGTAATGTAAACCCTTACTTTTAGTGTATGTTCAAAAAGATCGCTTTTTATCTTTTTGAACATACACGATGCAATGAGTGGAGCCGATGCATTCTTTTCAAACCGGCTAGGAATGGGGTATCTCGGAACCAGGATGGTGACATTCCGCCGTTGCCCATAGGACGTGGACAGTAATTAGGCGGAATTGGGGTGCATCGAGCGGAACCATTGCTTTTTGAACACGTTTTTTCAGAAAAAAATCTCTGCCTTTCGTATCGGAGGGGAGAGGATGGTTGTTAAAAAGCGGTAGCGATGCAGGCATTCCGCTGCAATAGAACCCGTTTCCGCCTGTATTTTGTTATAATTAAGAAAATGAGGTAAAGGAATGGTTATTTCTATGACCGGTGTAAACAAGCTTCCTTATATAAGGGGCATCGAATTAAAAAGAGAGGAAATTCCTTCCTTTCAACGCTATCCGTTTAACGTTCCGGCTTTGAAATCGTTAACCAAGCTGTCTCTCCATCCTCGTGTGACGTATATTGTCGGGGAAAACGGCATGGGAAAATCGACGTTGCTGGAGGCGATTGCAGTAGCTTCGGGATTCAATCCGGAGGGAGGAACGAGAAATTTTCAGTTTTCCACAAGAGCGTCCCATTCCGAGCTGGATAACTATATCCGGATTGTGAAAAGTGTCTGGAAGCCGGAGGACGGTTTCTTTTTAAGAGCGGAAACGTTTTACAACCTGGCGACAAACATAGAACAACTGGATGAAGAAGGGTTTGGACCTCCGATCATTGACTCTTATGGAGGAAAATCGCTGCATGAACAGTCCCACGGGGAATCGTTTTTTGCAGCGTTCACCAACCGCTTTAACGGCAACGGGTTATATATTCTTGATGAACCGGAAGCGGCTTTGTCTCCTTTGCGGCAGCTGTCGATGCTTGCAAGAATTCATGAGCTGGTCCAGCAGGAGTCGCAATTCATCATCGCCACCCATTCGCCGATGCTAATGGCTTATCCGGATGCAAAAATTGTTCAGCTGTCCGGAAACGGGATCGAGGAGGTCAGTCTTGAGGAGACACAGCATTATTCATTAATGAAACAGTTCTTCACGGATAGAGACAGACTGATGCATCATCTTTTGCACGAACAATGATAACCAACCGCACTTGTAACGGCGCGGCTGGCAAGCGGATCATGGCATGGAGAGATGCTGCAAACAAGAGCGCCGGGATCAGGCTGGCGCTTTCCAGGTGCTCTGTCCGATAAGCGTTGTTTCAACGCGATTTCTTGCAGCCCCCTGCCGCCGAGATCATTTACAGAGGATGTTCAAAAGTCCGGGAAACAGTGTCTGCGCACTTCAACGCTCGCGTTGTCCCGACTGCTCACTCACGTACGTTTTGTGTGCGCCGGGCTGCTCATGACTGCCCCGCCTTGAACTTCTTGCCACTGTTAGGTCCTCCATGTTGATTCTGGCATCATGTTTGTTCGAAAAGATGAAAGCCGATTTTTTGGAACAAACACTTAAAGAGCGTGTTCAAAAAGGCAATGGTTCCGCTCGATGCGCCCAATTCCGCCTAAGTGCTGCTCACGTCCTGCGTCTGCGGTTACTCGACGCAAATGGACTCGATGAAGCACATGCAGGTTGCATTTGTGAGCAACGGCGGAATGTCACCAGCGTGGTTCCGAGAACCCCACTCATAGCCGGCTTTAAAAGAATGCATCGGCTCCACTCCATTGTCTCTTCCTCTGCTAGTATTGCGCAGAGGCTTATCCAAGTACCATCGCCCGCGATGGCACTATGAGACAACTCGCAGCTTCTCAGGGAAGTACGGCTTGTTGCTTCGTATTTGTTCAAAAAGATAAAAACCGACCTTTTTGAACAAACACTTAAAGCAGTTTTTTCATATACTTCTTAACGAGGGTCGCAGATTTTACCTTCAGCCGGAGGTCGTTTGAGATATGGATCTGGTATTTTCCCATCTTGATGCAATGCTTTAATTCCTCGACGGTATCGCAATCGTTCGCTAATTTGGTCACGACACAGCCGTATTGCAGAAATTGGTGGGTATCGCTTCCGGCGACAACCGGTTTACCGACTGCGGCGGCAAAGTCAGCGATTCTTTGCCGGTAGAAATCAATGCCTTGTGTGTACAAATCCTTTCCGTTTAAATCAAACGCATCCAGGCGCTGCAATTGCCGAAGCGTTAACTGATGAAGCGGCGTGCTTTCCCTGTAAGGATGGGCGCCGATCGTCAGCATATCGTATTCATCCGCTAAGTCTAGCAATCGATCGAATGGGATAAATGCGTCGGGAACTGTGTGGCTTTTCAACGCGCGGCGAATGGCGAGCACCTTGCTGCCGCCACCGATCAGCAGAATATGACCGCCTTCCTTCACATCCACTTCGATGCCAGGAAAAAGCTTCAAGCCGTCGATGTTGTAATAATCGTGTTCATATGGATAATGCGCTTGCAAAAAGGTGTAAATGTCCATAAATCGTGCGGTATTAAAATGCTCGGTCACTGCCAGCGCCGTTAATCCGGCTGCTCGGGCCTCCGTCATCATCTCCCGGAAATATTCCGGCATAAACGATGATTTTTTCGATATTTTTACATGACTATGAAAATCGATTTGCATAAGTAGCCTCCATTTATATGAAAAAGTAGTTAAACAAGCGCTTATCAGGTGAAAAGCAGAAATAAACTGGCGAGATACGACAGAAAAAAGAGAATGAACAAATAGTCGCGCTTGCCGAATGCCATATGAGCAAGCTTTAATTTTTTCACTTCCGGATGATTGAAGCCATAGAGGCTCCCTTTTGTTTCCAATGCTTCCACCGTTGTGCGCGCCCGTTTTGACATGCTCAGCAGCAGCGGATAAAAAGAAAGAACGGCAATTTTGCAAAAATAAGCAATCGCTTGCCAATACAGGAAGCCGTGCTTTTCCGGTGCTTTTCCCCGCAGGCGGAACGATAAAAATACGTGGTGATACTCCTCCAGCAAACTAGGTAACATTCGGTATCCGTAAGCAATGCTGAACGTTACCTGTCCCGGCACGCCGATTTTCAACAAACCGTTGCTTAATTTTTCCGGGTCCATGGAACAAAAAACGGTAATGCTTGCCAATGAAATGACGGCCAGCTTCAAGGTCAGCTCCAGCAAGGGCAGGATGATCGACAAGTCTCCCCCGAAAAACAAGGAAGCGATCAGGTAATAGCCCCCTTGACCAAGCAAGCCAAGACATAAAATCACAAGGATGAGCGGGCTCACTTTTGCTAGCAAAGTCATCGCCGCGATAAAGACGAACATGCCGAATAATATTTTTTCGTTATGAACGAACCATGGCATCACGCCGAAAAGCAGGTACAGAATAAACAGCGTACGCGGGTCCAGCTTTGCGAGAAATGTGTGTCCATTTCCGTAGGCTGTGTTTAACAGCTCGATTTTTACCTGTTCAACTGAGAGCTTTTCCGATAGTTTACGTGCATACTCCACACAGATTCTCCTTTCGCTTCCATGCTGTAACAAAGTCGTTCACCGTATAGGCGAGCGGTGACATCTGCAGATCCCTGCTCAGCTGTAAAATTTGCGGCGGCTTCAGCCCGGCGGTTTCCAGCAGCTCGGTATTGCTGAAAACAGATTCCCGGTCCCCGTCGTGAATGATCTCCCCTTCATGCAATACGATGACTCTCGTTGCCCATTCAGCAACGAGTTGCATGTCGTGTGTGGCAATGATCACTGCTCCTGTTTGATTTTTCAGCGTTGCAATCAATCTAGTAATATATTTGCGGGTGGCGATATCGAGATTGGCTGTCGGTTCATCCAATAATAAAATGGAAGGGTCCATTGCCACTCCGATGGCCAGGGATGCCCGCCGCTGCTGTCCGCCGCTCATCAACCGGCTGTCGTGGTGCTGCAGCTCCGTCAGGTCAAACATCGCCAATATCCGATCCACCTTTTTGGAATAGTCCGGTATTTTTCGCGCTTTAAGAAAATACTCGACATCCTTGCGCACGCAATCTTCAATAAACATTTCTTCCGGATTTTGATAAATATAAGTAACCTCGTCCGCCAGCTGTTCAGGCGGCTGACGGCGGGTGTTTTTACCGGTGACAAGGACATCTCCCTTATCCGGTTTAACGAGTCCGGTCAACAGCCGCAACAGCGATGATTTCCCTGACCCGTTGTTGCCGACGAGCGCGATATAATCCCCTTGATGAACGGTCAGATTGATATTCTGCAGCACCGTTTTTCTTTCTCTGGCAATCGTTTTGTAGGAAAAAACAACTTGTTTCAGTTCAGCCACCGCTTTTTTATTGGCATGCGGCTGTTGACTTACTGTTTTCTCTTTCCTGACTGCGCTTGCTGTGTCTGTGATTTTTGGAAATAAAGCTGCTGCTTGCTCAAGGGTGACCGGCAGGCGATCCGCCGCCGATTCTCCAAGCAAGTAGGCAGCCTGAGCCACTTGCGGCGGGTAAATTTGTCTGGCCGTTAATTGTTCAACCTGCCGCAGGGCGTCGGTGGTTGCCTGTTTCCATACAACGCTTCCCGAATCCATTAAAACCACCTGGCGGCAATAATCGGCGATGAATTCGGTATGGTGTTCGATGACAATGATTGTTTTTCCATGCTTTACGTTCAGGTTGTACAAAATGTCATACATTTTTTTGGCATGATACGGGTCGAGCTGGGCAACCGGCTCATCGATAATCAATATGTCAGGATCAAGGGAAAGGGCGCCGGCGAGGGCAAGGAGATGCTTTTGCCCGCCGCTCAGTTCCCAGATAAATTCATCATCAAACCCGAGAAGCTCTACAAGTTGTAAAGCTTGCTTCCCTTTATTTTTGTAATCGGGATCGCCGTAGTTCAACGGAGCGAAGCTGGCATCCTCCAATACGCGGGGGCAGACAATCTGGTTATCGAAATCCTGATAGACATAGCCGACGTGCCGGGAGAGGTCAGCGACTTTATGCTCTGTTGTTACCAGATTGTTCACGGTGACTTTTCCGAAAAAATCGCCGACGTAAAAATGAGGAATGAGCCCGTTCAGGAGCTTGCAAAGCGTCGATTTTCCGCTGCCGTTCCTCCCGATGACGGCAAGGAATTCCCCTTTGTTAATTGTCAGTGATACATCCTGTAAAACCGGCTTTTCCGCGCCAGGATATTGAAAGCTCACATGCTCGAGTCTGATTTGTTCGGTCATGACGAGACCTCTTCTTTCTTTTGGCTGCCGGAAGGCTTGCGATGTCGTCGGATCATCAACATCGTCGTGATGCCGGCGACGACTGCGGCAATGAAAATGCTTCCTGCAATAAACCATTCTGAATATGCCTCTGCGACGTCCAGCTCCCACTCGATAAGATTGATGCCTGATTCCGATAAAAACTCGAATAAAAACGCCAGGCATGCGAGGAAAATTCCTCCTGCTATCAAGCGGGGACCGAGGATGTCGCGGAGGGAATATGTAACCGAATTGTCCCGAGGCTTCATTCCGAGAAGAGGCTCGATTTTTCCGTATAAACGCGGAACTAAATAAACCGTCGGCAGAAGCGCGAACAATATACCAGAGAACAACACGTCGTTCAGGAACGAGAAGCCTTCGATGACAACGATGCTCTCCGCTAAGCCAGGAACAGCCTCGAGCTCTTCGACGCCGATCCAAACTTTCAAAATATCGACGATCGCGCTGATTGCCTGATGGATAATCACACCGGTCATCGCCGCGATGCCTACCTGCCGTTTGTTTTTCGGATCGCGCACGGAGATGCCGGCGACGTACATGGCAAGGGAAAAAGCGATGAATTTCTCCAGCTCGCCGAACCCGCCGAATTGTCCCAGCATGATTTCGCCGAAAATGACTTCCCCGAGGGAAGCGCCAACGGCCGCATACAGCGGATGGAACAAAATACAGAGCGTTAACGGAATAAATGCGAAGTACTCAATGGAAAATTCCACGGGGCCGAGATATGCCTTCGGAACGAGTTCGGTAATCATGTTCGACAGACCGTAAAGCGACATCGATAAAATAAATACCATCATTTTCTGCGACTGTGTCAGCTGATACCTTTTTTTCATTTGGCTCATTGATTTTCATACCTCCTTTGTTTGCTCCTTTTGAGTGTAAAAAATTAGTTTTAAACGAGTGTGGAGTCTTTGTGAAAATAATGTAAATAATCTATTGTTTTTTAACATGGTGTAAATTTTTTTTCATCGGGGTTATCAACGGGGGAGAGGGATGCTATCATAGAGCTGCACATCTTGGAGAAAAAAGGAGTTAACCGAAATGATCGAGTTCCACTGGAATACAAGGAAAATGTCGCGAAATCAATTGAAAATTGCCGATTATATCAACAAGAATCTGCAGCAGGTGCTGCTGTCCACGGAGCAGGAAATCGCGGCAGCGGTGGAGGTAAGCATCGCCTCCGTCTCCCGCTTTTGGCGCGTTGCGGGTTATGATAATTTCAAGGATTTCAAGCATCGGATACGCGCGAAACTCGAGGTGAGTCCGGCGCAAAAAATGAAGAATATCATGCATAAGCCGGAGGGAGAGGAGATTTTTCAGTATCCTACTTTGGAGGTTGTCATCCATCATTTGCATCAGACGTTGACGCATGGGTACAGGAGCAATTTCTTACAGGCTGTCAAACTGCTGCACCGCGCGGACAGAATTTACTTGTTTGCCCCAGGACCGTCAGCCGGTCTCGCTGCGCTCATGCAGTACCGGATTGCCAGATTCGGTTATGATATTTCATTGCTGGAAAAGGGGGGAAGCGAGTTGCTGGAGGATGTATTGCACATGAAGAAAACGGATGTTGTGCTGTTGTTCGGCTTTATCCGTCTTCTTCCGGAAGCGAAGGTTATCCTGAACCGCGGCAAAAAAGTCGGCTATCGGACGATTCTTGTTACCGATCAGCTTGTTTCAGACTTTACACATCAAGCGAATGTCACTTTGTTTGCCAGCAGGGGGGAACTAAGCGAGTTCCACTCCATGGTAGCCCCGACGTTTTTGGTGGAAAATCTTATCGTTGCTCTTGGTATGGAAAACAGGGAAGCCAATCTGCTGCGGCTGGAGGAGTTAAGCGATTTGCGCAAACAATATGCAGCCGAGCTGCCAAGGTGAGGGGAGCAGCTCGCGCTGATGGAAAACACTTTCTATGCTAACGGGAAGGGAAGTGGGGCGGCAGTTGCGCATGCGCCGCGCCATGTCGCCTGTCCATAACGCTCTGCTGACGGCCAGCGAGATCCATCAATGCTCAGCAAGTTGTCGACAAGTCGGTTAACGCAGCACAGTGAGAAAGGTCTTAGGGGCCTCCAAAGGAAAAAAGTCTTTGGAGGCGCACCGCAAGCGATAAGACGATCAGGCCGCCGGCTGGCGTTACTTGGCGAGAAGCAGCTTTTCTCTTGTTTGTTTCGCCGCTTCCACCATTACTTGGAGAGCGGCGACCGTTTCGGCTGTTCCTCTTGTTTTCAAGCCGCAGTCCGGATTAATCCAGAACAGCTCCGGATCAAGAACGCGCAAGGCGCGGTCGATATTTCTCGTCAATTCCTCCGGCTTCGGTACCCGCGGACTGTGAATATCGTAGACGCCGAGACCGATCCCTTTGTTATACGTGTTATCTTCAAAAGCGGAAATCAGCTGTCCATGACTTCTTGATGTTTCAATGGAAATCACATCGGCATCAAGGGCTTCAATCGCGCCGATAATTGATTTGAAATCGGAGTAGCACATATGTGTATGGATTTGTGTTTGATTTTTCACCGAAGTTGTCGCCAGCTTAAAGGCATAGACCGCAGCATCCAGGTAGTTTTGCCATTTTTCTCGTTTCAGCGGCAGCCCTTCCCTTAGTGCCGGCTCATCCACCTGAATGATATGGATACCGTTCTCCTCAAGGGCGGAGACTTCCTTCCGCAGGGCGAGGGCAATCTGATTGGCTGTTTCGTAGCGGGATATATCATCCCTGACGAATGACCAATTCAAAATCGTGATCGGGCCGGTCAGCATCCCTTTGACAGGCTTTGTTGTCAATGACTGAGCATAGGCGGTTTCCTTTACGGTGATCGGACCTTGATAGACGACATCGCCGTAGATAACCGGTGGTTTTACACAACGGGAGCCGTAGGATTGCACCCAGCCGGACTTGGTGAACTGAAAGCCGCCTAATTTTTCCCCAAAGTACTCTACCATGTCCGTCCGTTCAAATTCACCGTGGACGAAAACATCCAGACCGAGCTCTTCCTGAATATCGATCCATTTATTTATTTCCGCTCGAATATACTGTTCATATTCGGTAGTCGACAGCTCGCCTTTTCGCCACTTCAGCCGCTGTTTTCTTACTTCCGCGGTTTGCGGAAAGCTTCCGATGGTGGTGGTTGGGAGAAGCGGCAACTGAAAGGCTTCGTCCTGGAGCTTTTTCCGCTGCGAAAATTCCGCCTGCCGTTCTGCGCGAGTGGAATCCAACTGCTTGATGGCTTCTCTTACCTCGGTGTTATTTCGGCCTGCTGATTGATTCAATTGCTGTACAGCGCGCCGGCTTACTGTTATTTTTTCCTGAATCACTGTTTCGCCGCCGTTCAGCCCTTTTGTAAGAATAACAACTTCCTCCAATTTTTCATCTGCAAACGAAAGGGCATTTAACAGAACTGGATCAAGAGCAGGTTCGTTTTTTACTGTCACCGGAACATGCAGCAGGCTGGAAGCAGGTTGCACAATCAGCCGTTCCGGCGTAACGAATTCGGATATTTCCGCCAACAGCGTGCTTTTATCTCCGAGATCCGCCCGCCAGATGTTTCTGCCGTCAATGACGCCCGCCGCGAGCACTTTGTCTTCGGGAAAACCGAATTGCTTTAAGGAAGCAAGGTTTTGCCCGTCGTCATGGACAAAATCAAGGCCGATTCCCTTTACCGGGAGCGAGACGATGTCTTCGTAATGACTGACGCTGTCAAAATACGTTTGCAGAATGAGCTTGATGGTTGGCGCCGCCTCTGTCAGCTGTTGGTAGGTCTCATGAAACAGTGCTGTTTGTTCGCGGGTGACAGTAGTGGATAATACCGGCTCGTCGATTTGCACCCACTCTGCCCCTTCCTGCTGTAATTCGCGCAATAGCTCGCAATACAAAGGAATGAACTGCTTAACGACGTCTGCAAATGTCGACGGTTCATAGCCTTTTGACAATGTCACGAAGGTGACGGGACCGAGGATAACCGGCTTGCCAACGATACCGAGCTGTTCTCTTGCCTGTTTAAATAATTGCAGCGGTCGATTTTCCACCAGGGCGGGATCTCTGTCTCCTAATTCCGGGACAATGTAGTGATAGTTGGTGTTAAACCATTTCGTCATCTCCGCGGCAACAGCCTCGTCCGTCCCGCGCGCGATGGCAAAATACGTTTCGAGAGGAACACTGCCTCCGCTGTATTGAAACCGCTGCGGCACAAGGCCGAACATAACGGAGGTGTCCAAAACGTGATCATACAGGCTGAAATCTCCCACAGGAATCAAGTCGATGCCTCTTTCTTTTTGTTTGGAAAGGTTGGCTAGGTGTATGTCGTTGATTTTGTCTAACAATGCTTCTTTTTTTAATTTGCCTGCCCAGTACTGCTCCAGCGCCTTCTTCCATTCCCTTGACTCGCCGATTCGCGGATAGCCTAAATTCGAGCTTCTTACTTTGGTCATCATTTGAATCACTCCTTTTTTAATGTTCGTTCTCGAGTCTTACACGCTTTTAAACGACAAACATCTCCTTTTCCCGGTGGAAAAAGAGATGTTTACGCATGGCTAACCAGAGTCGAGACATACTGGTTTTCTCAACATGTATCCATCACTCTCCCTATCTCCCCGTAGAGTACAAGTGCATACAGCAGGCAGGTCTCCTGACTTAGGATCATCGCTTATTTATCCCTTCCCGTTTGCCAAAAGCAAACAGTGGTCTTCGATAAATCGCTCCCCATCACAGTGGCGGGACCGTCCCGGAATTTCACCGGCCTTCCCTTTTAAGCTGAGTAATTGTTCGTTACAAAGCACCTGATGCATTTTTATCATCTTTCAAAGCGTGTTCAAAAAGGCAATGGTTTCGCTCGATGCGTATCTACGAGAAAATCACTCATAGCTGGCTTTAAAAGAATGCATCGGTTTCACTCATTGCATCGTGTTTGTTCCAAAAGATAAACAGCAATCTTTTTGAACAAACACTTTTAATTCGCAGTGGAAAAAATAAACACCTCTCTATCGTCAATAGAGAGGTGTGATTTCCAACCGGGTCCTCTCTTATCTTTCAAAGCAGCAGCTTTGCAGGAATTAGCACCTTTTCAACAAAGAAGAAACATGTTGAAAGGTTGCCGGGTTTCATCGGGCCAGTCCCTCCACCTCTCTGAATAAGAGTATTCAAGATTCATATGGTATTTTCATGTGATTTACATCTTAACATGCGAAAAACAAGTTGTCAAAAACATTTTTTGCAACGGCTTTGCTTTTGGAAGGATCTTTTTTGCTATTTCAAGGTTTGTCCTTGAAAAGTACTTGAAATACTTAGAAAAGTTCAATACACTGGAATTGAGAAAATTATCCAGATAAAGGGTGGGGGAAGATGGAGAACAAATGCAGACGAAGCTTTTTTGTTCAAGTTGGATTGGCTGTTATTTTGGCGCTTTCTATTAATCTTTTTCTGTCGTCGGTTGTTTTTGGAGAAGCGGAAATACTGGAAAAAAAGTATAAGGAGCATAATTTTTCCGTGCCGGTTCCTTCGGATTGGGATGCAGTGGCATCCGATGCATCGATGATTTTTTATCCGAATAGCGAAGTGGATTTGCAAAACAAGCTTTCCATTGCCGTCATTAATTACAATGAAGTCATCACAATGGGAGCGGTTATCCCGCAAAAAGAAATGTATGAGAACACCAAGGAGAAGACAAAATGGCTGAACGAATTGAAAAACTATTGGATTGCCCTTGGACAACCGTTGCAGCGGATTGCCGAAATTGGGGATGAACTGGTATTCACACAGGAAGCAGACGATTCGCTTACAGTCATTTCGTATGTGATCAAAAATGGGCAACCTCTGGCTGTATCTCTCATGGGCACCGGCAGGTTTTCCGACTTCAACACGCTCAAAAAAGAAGGTTATTATGATATTTTTCAACAAATGGTTGCGGATGTGGCGCCTGTATCCGCTGAAAACAGCCCGATGATCATCTCTTTTCTGGAGAGCGATGAAGGCCCGATCACTCTTTCTTCCACAACTAGAATAGACAATTGGAAGGACAGTTCCTTTACAATGTATCGTTCCATCGATTACAAGACAAGCGGCAGCAACATCACAGTCACCCGGTTTTTTAACTTCTTAAAGTACGAACATTACAAATCTAGAAGCGCCTCTTTAATGAGAGCCCGGCTGCAGAATTCCACCGACTGTTCGGCATCAGCCATTGCTTCCCGCGCCATAAATAAAACAACCAACAATTATGGAGAAGCTTCCGATTCATGGAATCCAAACGTACGAGTCAGCAGTTCGACAAGAGCGGTCACGATCTTCGGCTTTCCGGAAGCACAGTACTGTTTAAATCATTGGCGGCCATTTAACTGAGCTTTGATAAGTGGTTGTTCAAAAAGACACTTTTTAAATAAGGTTGTTTTCGTAAACTCTGTTGCTTTTGGACCGTTTTTTGAAAAATACAAAGCTCTTTCAAGTCAAATTCATTGTCTGAACGGCTTTGATTTTTCAAAACCTTCAGTGTATAGGGCGAAGGGCAAAGCTTGCCTGGTTTACGGTCCAAAAGCAAATAGCAACCAAAAATAACTTGCGAATTTATCTTGGCATTCGCAAGTTTTTTTCTAAAAAACCCCCTGGATGAACAAGGATATATCTACAAGTATTTGTTCAAAAAGATCGTTTTTTATCTATTTGAACACGCTCTACAAGTCTAAAAAATTAAGCGCAACTTTTTGACGCTTCAGCCGTCTTTAGGGAGGAAAAATGCTTTTTTCTGCGCCTTGATTTTAAAAGAGGTGAAATCGCTTGGAGGCAACATATGCAAGGCAGAAAATACAAGACTGGTATCTTCTTTACAGCGATGATATTTACCGCTATATCTTAATGATGATTGGAGACCATGAACAAGCAAAGGATTTAACACATGATACCTTTATCAAAGCTTATAACAGTTTAAACAGATTTGAGGAAAATACAAGCGATAAGAACTGGTTGTACAAAATTGCCCGTAACGTGACGATTGATTACATAAGAAAAAGAAAGCCGATTCAATTTATAACTGAGTCATTTGCTTTTATTCCTTCCAAGGAACCGTGCCCGGAAGAAATCGCGCAGTTGGGAGAAAGTGAAGAACAGCTCTACCGTTCGTTGAAAAAATTGAAGCGATCTTACCAGGAAGTCATCATTTTACGGAAAATCAAGGAGCTTTCCATTCGCGAGACCGCTGAAGTGCTTGATTGGAACGAAGGTAAAGTCAAAACAACGCTGTTTCGCGGCTTACATGCATTGAAGCAGCAGATGATAAAGGAGGGATATGAGCATGATGTCATTTAATGATGAAGATGAATTGGACCTCACGTTTAAACGTTATGAATCCGTCAAACTTCAGCATCATGAGAAAGAGGAAATATTCTCCAAACTTGTAGACAGTATCGAGTGTTCCGAGAGAAAGAACCGCTTTTTTCAATGGGTGCATCCTATTCTGTCTACAGCCTGCATTGTCATGCTTTTAGTTTTCGGCGGCTACTATTTGGCAGATCACTTACTCATGAATGGCCAGGTGGACAGTGATCAAACAGCGGAAGACATACCGGCAAATCTTCCGGACGGAATGGAAGTATACACACATGCGGAAACAAATATTTTCACTGTCAAGCCGGTTGATTGGGAGACAGTAACACATCCAAACGGAAATCCCGCATCCATCTACTTTCAGACGGAAAAAAATATCAATATTGGCATACACCAGTCCGTTTATTCAATTAATACAGTAAAAACGGATACGGAGACAGATTATTTGCGGGAAGCTTATGCAGAGAGTGTGACATATGAAGAATTTATCGTCCGCTTTAGGGAACGGTTTCTTTCCAATACTCCAGTTGAAGAGATGGACAAAGTAAACGGTCAGATCCCGGTTTTTTTGTACGAAGAGAACATGAAAGCCTATGTTTTTGCTGTGACAGTTGCCGACAATACTCCTTATATGATTGAAATGAGTTTCAAACAGGATGCTGTAGATGCGGCAGCAGTGAAAGGCGGCGGTTATTATGACTATTTCACAGCGATCATTGAGCATACAAGGCCTTTGGAATAGCGCAGTGCAGGGGACCGTCTCTTGTAAAAAAAGCTGCGCTGTATGAGGATTTCCCGGTTATTAAAAGAGGGGGGCCACAGCTGAAAACGGGTCGGATGCTGCGGTATGAAAACAAGAGGTCAGCTGGTCTGCATATACAAAGAAAGCATGGCACCGCCGCCTCTGGCATTAAAAACAGAAAGGATCGTTCGTCAGTTTTTTTTGACAAGCAAGTGCTGCCACAAACTGAACGGTGCACTGAATATCTTTTTCGTTCGGATGCGTGTCATTTTTTAGCCCGGTTACCACTGTTTGTTCTAACGAGCTTCTCTAAAATATCGACAGCCTCGTAAAAGCCCTGACAGCAATCATCCGCAATATCGAAAACAGCAAATGTCTTTCCGCGGAAATTTCTGTCTCCCAATCGTCCGTGTCATTTTTTGAATATCCTCCGTCTCCTCAAGTTTATGCCCGAAAAAATATGTTGTTTTCTCCCTAGTAAAAATAAAGACTGATCATAAACAAAAGTATTCTATTGTTTTTTATAAAAAAATGGTTGGTTTATCCCATAAGAAGAAAAAAATAGGTGAAATTATCTATGGCAATTATTTCATTAGATTGATATTTTTAGAATGAAAACGTTGTCTTTAGGGCTGGTTGTTTGCCGTCAACAACACAATGAGCAGCCGCAAAACAAAAATGTTTGGGGGTGAAAAGGGGAAAGCGGCAAATGGCAGTCAAAATCTATTTAAGGTGTTCAAAAACGCAGATAACGAGATGATCGCATATTGCAATGATCTTATCCCCGAGCAATTCATCCATGTCCGGTTTTGCTAGGAACTTGAATCTGGCGTCATACCTTAACCTTCTTGATGCTCAATTCTCGCTTTTGAACACAAACAATTCTATTTATGAAAGGGTGACAGGAAAATGAAAAGGTTTTTCGGTTTGTTCCTCGTTTTCGGATTATTGCTGTCGATTTTTTCCGCAGCCGCTTCCGCAGCAGAGACGGCTTCTTTCAACGAAAATTCCTATTATCACCTACTGAATGTAAACAGCGGCAAATATTTAGAGGTTGAAAATGCTGTCACTGAGAATGGAGGAAATGTCCGGCAGTGGGAAAATACGAATTGCCAATGCCAGGAATGGAGAATCAATCAAAACAGCGATGGATTTTATGAAATTGTGAACCGTAACAGTGGGAAGGCGCTGGATGTCTACGCCAGATCTACGGAAAATGGCGGAAATATCGTGCAATGGGACCGCAACGGCGGCAGCAATCAGCAATGGCGGCTTGTTCAGTCGGGCTCCTCGTATAAATTGGTCAGTCGGCACAGCGGAAAAGCGGTGGAGGTCTATGAACATTCTCAGGCTAACGGCGGGAATGTCGTACAGTGGGACGATTTGGGAAATCCCAATCAGCTGTGGAACATCGTGCCAACCAACTCTGGTTCAGATGATTTCCCTGGGGACTTTACCCGACCGGTTGGATTTGCTGCTATGAACGGCGGAACCACCGGAGGTCAGGGAGGCCGGATTGTCTACGCCAGTACGGGAGCTGAACTGCAGCAATATATCGATGACCGGAGCAGGAGCAGCAACCCGGATGAACCGCTGATCATTTATGTTACCGGTACGATAACAGTTGGCAATTCTTCGAATGACCGGATTGAAGTGAAAAATCACCGTGGACAGGCCCATGAAATTAGAAATATTTCAATTATCGGCGTAGGGACAAGCGGGGAATTTAACGGCATCGGACTCCGGCTTATCAATGCGCAGAATGTCATCGTGCAAAATTTGTCGATTCACCACGTAAGAGCGGGAGTGGGAGAAGGAACGGCGATCGAAGTGACGCAAAACAGCCGGAACGTCTGGATTGACCATAATGAATTTTACAGTCAGTACGACGGCAACAATAATCCGGATTACTACGACGGTCTTGTAGACATCAAACGAGGATCACAGTATGTAACGGTATCATGGAATAAATTCAGCGATCATTGGAAAACAATGCTGGTAGGTCACACGGATGATGCCTCACTGGCACCAAACTATATTACCTATCACCACAATTATTTCTATAATCTCAATTCGAGAGTTCCGCTGATTCGCTTTGCGGATGTGCACATGTTTAACAATTATTTTAAAGATATCCACGACACCGCGATCAACAGCCGGATGGGGGCGAGGGTATTTGTGGAAAACAATTATTTTGAAAATGTCGGTTCCGGTCAAACCGATCCAACAACGGGGCAAATAAAGAGCGCTGTCGGCTGGTTTTACGGAAGTTCGCAAACAGGCTACTGGAACTTACGCGGCAATACATTTATTAACACACCTTCCAGCCATCTGAGTTCAACAACCAATTACGTGCCGCCGTACAGCTATCAGGTTCAATCAGCCGCAGATGCAAAAGCTGCTGTTGAGCGGTATTCAGGAGTTGGCATCGTCCCAAATTAAATTGACGTGGAAGGGGGCTTCTCAAACTTCCACGGCTTTTAAGCCGCCGAAATGTACGGGAGTTAGGGGAACCTCCAGCTCCCGTACATAAAGGATAATTAAATAGAGCGGACTTAAATCGTGAGTATATGAGGGTATGAGTCTGGTCCCACTGAGACGTAATCAAACTAACCGACTTACTTCATTCTTGATGAGAATAAATTCAGATGCGGTACCCGGTAAACAGTTAGCAAAGTGTGCTTATGGGAACAAAAATGGAACAGTACGTCCCGAATCCGTCTATTTCGGGACGCTTCACATCTTGAGCACTATGCTATTGTCCCGAATCCATCGCCATCGGGACAGTTCACGGCAAAAGAGTCCCCCTTCTTCGCCTTTTTTCTGTGATTTTCCAGCGAAGTTTAGTATAATAAGGGAAAGTTTACTGTTGCGGCTGTTCGTAACGTTTGCTGTTTTCCGTTTCGTTTGTACGGAAGATAAACTGCAGTACCGATCATTTTCAATTTTGCCAAATGAGCAGTTGAAGTAGTCAGCAGCGTGAATGACAGCAGCCGCAAAGGAAAGCATGGAAAATAGTCACGAGCATCGAGGACACGCGAATCAAATATGGCAGCGTGTCTTTTACTTTAAGTGTATGTTCAAAAAGAACGTTTTCTGTCTTTTTGAACATACACGATGCAATGAGTGGAGCCGATGCATTCTTTTCAAGCCGGCTGTGAGTGGTTTTCTCGCAGTTGGCGCATCGAGCGGAACCATTGCCTTTTTGAACACGCTCTTTAAGGGGGAAGCATGGTGGATTTTATCGCGCTTGATTTTGAAATAGCCAATTACAATCTGAACAGTGCCTGTTCTCTTGGACTGGTTTTCGTCGATGATAACAAAATTGTGGATGAAAAATATTTTTTGATTCGACCGCCCAGGCTTCATTTTAACGAGAAGTTTTCTTCCATACACGGGCTGGCAAAGGCCGACATAAAGGATGCACCGACATTTGACGTCATTTGGGAGGAGATTCGTGAATTTTTTTCCGAAGATATTTTCGTCGTTGCCCACAACGCTTATTTTGATATGAGTGTGCTGAAAAATTGTTTGCTGGAATTTTCACTTCCAGTTCCGGATTTTACATATGTGTGCAGCATTCCGGTCAGCACCCGTGCCTGCCGCGGGGAGGGCGTCGGCGCATCGCTGAAAGAGCGGACGAAACGATTCGGCATTACTCTGGATGAGCATCATCATGCGCTCGCCGACGCTCGTGCTTGTGCCCAATTGGTCATAGAGTGCGTGCGGGCGAAAAACAGAAAAAGCCTGCAAGCATATTGCAGTACGTATACATCGATTCCGGTCAAGTCGTTCGCAGAATTAAAGCCGCAAACCTCGTTCATCAACGGCAAGGGTAAAGCGAACCGGAGAGGAAAAACAAGAAAATTTGATCAGGTGAACATTTCCGACATTACCCCCGCGAGTACCGACGATTTTGACAAAAATCATCCCTTCTTTGGGAAACATCTTGTTTTCACCGGTAATCTGGAAAAGCTGGATCGCAAAACAGCGATGCAAAAAGTGGTCGATGCTGGCGGAATCCTGAAAAGCGGCGTCAGCAGCAAAACTGATTTTCTCGTGACCGGCACGCAGGATAAGGCGTTGGTCGGCAGCAGCGGCTTCAGCTCGAAAGAAGTCAAAGCCCGCGAGCTGATCGAAAAAGGCCATGAAATACAAATTCTCACGGAAGCTGATTTTTTGCAGCTGTTGGATGGGGATGTAAGACTTTCCTCATGAGCGGAATATAGGATGGAGTCCTAAGCACAAAAGCTCGATGTGATAGTCTGAGGGACGAGGAGGTGAAAGATGAAGATTCATCGAATAGATCATGTGGGTATCATCGTCAATGATCTTACCGCGGCGAAAGCGCTTTTTCTTGATTTCGGCTTATTCACATTCCGAATGCATGTTTAACATGATGGATGATTCGAACCGGTCAAAGGTCATTCATGCGGTTTTTCCTGTTTAGGTGTCCCCTTAGTATCTGCTTTTTTTCTTTTTGATTTATTCCCAGGCTTGAATGCCAGCCCTTGCGACTGCAACTCATCCCTAAGTATAGGCATTGAACGTGGTCCGATACCGTGAAATTGTAGTATCTCGCGTTCTGTATAGGTCGATAGTTTTTGTAAACTGGTAAGCCCTTCATGCTCCAATGCCGTTCTGGCAGGATTGGAAAGTCGTGAAAGGAATCCCGTATCCGGTTTTTGTTCCTGTTCACATGTCGGGCAACTTGGACAATCACTACTCTTATAGTATTTGTGTCCTTTCTCGCATATTCTTAAAGTTTTTTTAGAAGGTGCCACTATTCATGCCTCCTCAAGAAAAATGTTATTTTACGGCAAGCCATATTTGATTCGATGCATCGGTTCTATACGGATCAGGATCGGTATAGGCTTCAATGGCTGGTATTTCAGCTACTTCATAACCATTTGACGGAATCCACTCGGTATAAATTTGTTTCCAAGCTTCGGGCATGGCGGTTGGCGCAGATCCATGCACTTCAAAAACAACCCATTTGGATTTGGGAAATTCAAGGCTTGTTAAATCGCCAGGTCCTTCTCCGCTATGCTCTACTGCAATCCAGTATTCGATCGAGTTATTCTCCTCATCATAGTTGTCAGTGATCCCTAATACCCCTTTCATTTCACTATTCATTAATTGAACCAACCTGTCAACAATTCCATTTGCGTTGACTTCACCCCAAAATTCAGGAATACCAGCATCTTCCGCCTCTTCCCCACACGGACATTCCCTTTTGATACCCACGACTTGAAAAGCATCTCTTTCCACAATACGATAGTTCATTGGTTCTGCTCCTTTCAGTTTCACCTGAATCGTCAGGCGGTTGTATGATTGCAGCTTTCCGATTCCTTTTCGCGCTTCGCTTGGAGAGATGCCATGCTGTTTGCGAAAAGCCTTCGAAAAAGCCTCAGGAGTTTCGTAGCCATATTTATAGGCTATATCGATAATTTTGCGGTCGGTACTGGACAATTCCTGCGCTGCCAAAGTCAGCCGGCGTCGGCGCATGTATTCGCCGACAGATACATCCGTCAGGATCATGAAAGTACGTTGGAAATGGAAGGGGGATATGTTAGCCCGCCTGGCAATTTCCTCGATGGTGACGTTGTCCAGTAAATGGTTTTCTATATAGTCTATCGCTTTCTGCAGTGATTCAATCAATGACATTTTCTCAACGCAACTCCTCTACGTTATTTTAACAATGTCTGCATCTTCATTCCTGTCATTTTCTGCTCTTTGCGGACATGATTTTCTGTACTCATTGTACAGGTTATCCGATCTTTATGAAAGCACTTTTCGAGATCGTAACCCAAGTGCATGCTTGATTCTTCATGCTTCGTGTGAAGAGAACGCAAAGCAACAATTTTACGAAAAGGGTCTTTTGAAAAAAATCCAACTATTGGTAGTTCCGCAAAACGATTAAAAAAGGATTTAAAAAACCGAATTTTCGGCCAATTATCCGTCTGACTGCCGTTATTTTGTTATCATTGGCCGAAATTTTGGCATGAAATTGTTCACCACTCCTGAAAAAGCTGATAGCGGCTGATCGACAAGTTCCGGAAGAAACTTGTGTATGTCATCGTTTCCATCTGCCCGTACTGCTTACGTATGACTGGTGTACGCTGCGCTGTTCAAGGCTATGGTTCGCTTTAAACTTCCTACTGCTGTCGTGGCCCCCTCTTTGAACACAATTCATTATTGATAACGTTTACAATATTGGCATACTTCTTGCATTATTATTTTCTGAAAACAGATGGGGGAGGTATGTGAAATGGACACAAAGGTTGAAAATGAATCCGGAACAAAAGTGCGGCCGACGACAATGAAAGCGGCGGTGGTCAACGAGTTCAAGGAAAAGCTGGAAGTCAAGACCGTTCCGGTTCCTGAACTGGAGTATGGTGAAGTGCTTGTTAAAATTAAGGCATGCGGAGTCTGCCATACGGATCTGCACGCCGCGCACGGCGACTGGCCGGTAAAGCCGAAGCTCCCGCTAATACCGGGGCATGAAGGAGTCGGCATTGTCGAGGAAGTGGCAGAAGGTGTCAAGTCAGTAAAAGTTGGGGATCATGTCGGAATACCATGGCTCTATTCTGCGTGCGGAGAATGTGAGTATTGTTTAACGGGGAGAGAAACATTATGTCATCATCAGCTCAATGCCGGCTATTCTGTTGACGGGGGCTACGCAGAATATTGTAAAGCGCCGGCGGATTATGTCGTGAAAATTCCTGAAGGGGTGGACTTGGCGGAAATATCGCCGATTTTTTGCGCCGGGGTGACCACATATAAAGCGTTGAAAATCTCCGACGCCAAGCCGGGAGACTGGGTTGCCATTTATGGGATCGGCGGCTTGGGTCACGTGGCTCTTCAATATGCAAAAGCAATGGGATTTAATGTCATCGCTGTAGATATTGCCGATGATAAGCTTACGCTGGCAAAGGAGCTTGGAGCGGATTTCACTGTAAATGGGATGAAATGCGATCCGGTTCAGGAAATTCATGACCAGGTTGGCGGCGTCCAGGCTGCCGTGAGTGTCGCGGTCACGAAAAAAGCGTTTGAACAGGCATACAAGTCTGTGAAGCGTGGAGGCACATTGGTTGTTGTCGGGCTGCCGCATGCGGATCTGCCAATTCCGATTTTCGATACTGTGTTAAACGGTGTCACCGTGAAAGGCTCGATTGTCGGCACAAGAAAGGATCTTCAGGAGGCGGTAGACTTTGCCGTCCGTGGAAAGGTAAAAACGAATATTGCCATTGAGCCGCTGGATGAAATCAACAATGTTTTTGAGCGGATGGAGAAGGGGCAAATAAACGGGCGCGTCGTCCTGACGCTAGAAGCTTAAAAGAACAGCAGTGTTTGTTTAAAAAGAACGCTTTTATCATTTTGAACAAGCTCTAAAAGGAAAAGAGAAGGAACGAACTCGGCGTGGAAAAGTAGAGGTGGTTCCTTCTCTTTTTATTATCCGCATCCGATATAGAACGAAAGTGGATGGAGTTCGGCGGTGCTCTGCTCGGACAAGCTATTTTTCGTTTAACAAATAGCGGAGCTTCCGGATCGAGATGTTGAGCATGCGCGCAGCTTCCCTGCGGTCGCCAAGGGTTTCCTTTAATTTTGAACGGATGAAGGCACGGCCTACATCGTTTTCCAGCTCGCGAATTTCCTGCAGAATATCTTCCAGGTAAATATCTTCATCCTGTTGCGCCAGTGCTAAAATTTGTTCCTTGCTTTGCCGCAGGATGTCGCCCAATTCCGTCGATGTTTTTGGTCGAGCTGGTTGCAGCGCCGAGGGAATAGGCATCCCGTCTTCGAATGAAATATCTTCGATCAGCAGCGGCTGATGCGCGTCATCGGAAAGCATCAATGCTCTTGTAAGAACGTTGAAAAGCTCGCGTAAATTCCCCGGCCAATCGTAGTTCATCAGCTTTGCCATTGCCGCGTCGGATAAAGTGATGTCGCGAGACTGCTTCGCCAAAAAGGACGAGACGAAAGTTGGAATATCGTCTTTTCGTTCCCGTAAAGGCGGAATTTTCAAGCTGACCACATTGAGGCGGTAAAACAAGTCCTGTCTGAATTTCTTTTGGGAAACAGCTTTTGTCAAATCTTCGTTTGTTGCCGCGATGATTCGGGAATGCGTGTGAAGAAACCTTTCGCCGCCGACCCTCATAAATTCCCGCGTTTCTAAAACCCGCAGCAGCTTCACTTGGATGGCGGGGGAAGCTTCGGCAATTTCATCAAGAAACAGCGTGCCGTTGCTCGCTAATTCAAACAAGCCTTTTCTTTCCTGAGTCGCTCCGGTAAAGGCTCCCTTTTCATGTCCGAACAGCTCACTTTCCAGCAGCGATTCGGAAATCGCCCCGCAGTTGACGCCGAAAAAAGCTTCTTTTTCCTTGCGGCTTGCGGCGTGAATGAAGCGGGAAAGCACCTCTTTGCCTGTTCCCGTTTCACCTTCAATCAGCACGTTTAAATTTTTTCCTGCGATTTTTCCGGCAGTATAAATAAGATCCTTCATTCTTTGATTGTTACCGAGGATAAGACCTGCCTGCCGGGCAGCGTCGGCGATATGCTTGTCTTCCTCCTCCGGCTTCTTTGTCAAAAGATGATCGACGAGTTGCTCCAGATCATCGATATTGTCAAACGGCTTTTCAATATAATCGGCGGCCCCGAGCTTGATCGCATCCACCGCTGATTGAATGGTGCTGTAGCCGGTCATAATCACTGCTTTGCATTGCGGCTGCATTTTTCTTGTTTCCTGCAAAATTTCAAGTCCGTTAGTATCGGGCAGCTTTAAATCAATCAGCGCCAGTTGAAAGCGTGTATCGGAATGAAGGCATTGTTCCGCCACGGTTTTCGTTGTTGCCGTCATTACCAGGCATCCTTTTGCTTCAAATAAATATTTTAAGAAGTTGCATACTTCGATTTCGTCATCCACAATCAGCAGTTGAAACAATGCTGCCGTCCCCCTTTATTCTGGAACCGGAAGCTGAAGGCGGAAGACTGTTTCCAATCCGGGCTTGCTTGTCACTTCAATCGTTCCGCCGTGCGCTTCAGCGATACCAAGGCTGACAGACAATCCTAGTCCGGTTCCTTTTTCTTTATTTTTGGTTGTATAAAATGGCCGGAAGATATCGTGAAGCTGATCGGCTTCAATGCCGATGCCGTTATCGGTAATAGTCAGGTAAAGGTTCTCCTGCACCGTTCCCGTCCGAATCGTAATCGTTTTTTTCTCCCGGTTTGCCCGTTGTACCGCATCCCTCGCATTGATCAGCAGATTCGTGATGATTTGTTCGACTTGCTGGCGACTGCCTTTCATTTCCGGCAGGTTGTCCTGTAAATCAATCCGCACTTCTATCTGATTCCGCTCAATTTGAAATTTCAGCAGCTGCAACACATGCTTAACGGCTTCATTGATGGAAAAACGCTCAAACGTCACCGGTTCCTGCCTGGAAAACGTTAATAAGCTTCTGATAATATGCCGGCATCGCTCCCCGCAGTTGTTGATGTCTTTCAGCAAAGGATACGCCGGGTCGTCGGCTTCCCGGTTTCTTAACAGCAGCTGGGAATTTCCGAGAATCGCCGTTAACGGGCTGTTTAATTCATGGGCTACGCCGGCGGCCATTTCACCGACGGCAGCCAGTTTGTCGGAGTGAATAAGTTGCGCTTCCATCCGCCGTTTTTCAGTGACATCCTTGCAGTAGGCAATGACGGCATACATGTTTTGCTTGTCGTTAAAAATCGGGTAGGTGCTCATTTCAAATATCTGATTGTTTTCTGCAAGGACCTCGCGAAAAGCGGGCTGCTTAGTAGACAATGTTTTTTTAACCAGCCCGGTGCAATACATTCCGAAGCTTTTTTTCACGTCAGACGACAGAACTAATTTCCCATGGACATGATCGTAATACCGTGTTTTTACAGAATCATTGTATTGAACAACCTGCAACTCGGTATCAAAGACAAGCAGTAAATCATCAACGGCCTGGAACGTGTCTTCCCACTGCTTTTTGCTGTGTAAAACTTCATTGAACAGGCTGGCGTTCTCGATGCCTACCGCAAATTGATCGGCCAGCTGCTCCAAAAAAACAATATCCGACTGCTCCCAATTTGTTGTCGGCTTCCGGCCGATACACAAGACGCCGACCGCGTTTGTTTTACTGTGAAGCGGAACGACGAGCACGCGGGTAATCTCCGCTTTCACCAGCGCAGCCTTTTCATAAAAAGCGGGCGCGTGTTCGTTGATGTGCAGTTGCAGCGATTGCTGTTTTCGCAGGGAATCCCAGTAAAGGGACTGCTGATCCGGTATTTCGGAGTCGATGGGAAGTGAATGGACCGACGCCGGATAGACGTTGGTTAAAAAAAGCTTGCCGTTTTTCAGCAATGACAGGCTGAGGCGGTCGAACTGAATGATCGCTTCCAGCTTGTGAACAATATTATTCAGCATTTGATCGACGGACATATCAACTTTGATGCTTTTCATTACCTCGTGAATGATTTCCAGCTGCATGTTTTTCTTTTTCAATTGCTCAACGGTGTTTTTCAGTTCGGCATAATAATTTTTTTTCGATGATTGGATGCCTGTCAAAAGCGAGATCATCTGCTGTTTGTTATCTGCCATAACGATTCCTCATTTCATAAAGCGTCGTGGAGCAGTTTTTCGATATCCCAATAAGTAGTGTCGCGGGGGTTCGTAATCATGCATGCATCGGCAAGGGCCGCCGCGCATATATCTGGAATGTAATCTTTTTGAAAGCCGATGTCACTCAACGTCATTGGGGTACCGATATCGGCAGCGATTTCCCGGACAAGCTTCACCGCTCCGCATGCAGCCTCCTTTACGGATAAGGTGCGGGTGTCCACACCCATCAACCCGGCAATTTCCTTGAATTTTTGCGGCTTGGCGATAAAGTTGAAGTCCATGACATGTGGCAGTAGGATCGAATTGATTTCCCCGTGAGCCATCGGGAGCTTTCCGCCGATCGCGTGGGAAATGGCATGGGCGGCTCCTAAAATCGCATTGGAGAACGCCAGTCCTGATTGAAGGCTTGCCATCGCCATTGCTGTCTTCGCCGCTTCATTTGAGCGAGAGGCAACGGATGGCCGCAAATATTCGGCGACAAGGGAAAGGGCGTTTTTCGCCTGCACATCCGTCAGCGGTGTTGCCGCGGCGCTGACGTAAGCCTCGATGGAGTGGGTCAACACATCCATTCCGGTGGACGCTGTCAGCGAAGGGGATTTCGTCGCCAATGTTTGCGGATCGACGATGGCTATGTCAGGTATAAGCGTTTTCGAGATGATTGTCATTTTCTTTTTTCGCTTTGTGTCGACAATGACTGAAAATTGAGACACTTCAGAGCCGGAACCGGCGGTTGTCGCTGCCATCACCATTGGTGGAAGCGGTTTCGAAATTTTATCCACACCTTCATAATCGCTGATATTTCCACCGTTGGAAGCGAGGATGGCAATCGATTTTGCCACATCGAGTGTGCTTCCTCCGCCAACACCGATGACGGAGTCGCATTCTTCACGAAGGTACACCTCGCTTCCTTGAGCAACTTCAAAGTCCTTCGGGTTCGTTGTCAGTTCGGAATAAGTGATGTAATCGAGGCCGCTTGTCTCGCATGCTTTTATGACCTCCGTCAGCCAGCCGGCTTCCGCCACCCCCGGATCCGAGACGATGATCACTTTTTTTGCGCCGAGTCGCAAGCAGGCGTCTCCTGTTTGCTTGATGCTGCCTGTACCGAAAATAATTTCCGGTGTGACAAATTTATTGATGGTATTATTCATTGAGCTCCCCCCCTTTCGTGGTGCCAGGCACTCTGTGTGACTGCACCGCGGTGCAGTCACACAGAGTGCCTGGCACCATTCAATCACATATTATATAATTTGTTTTGAAAGCGCAATCATTTGTAGGTAACATCATTTTTAATGGCTGTGACAATTTATCGTGCATAGGTGTGAAAAAGCGTATGTTTAAAAAACTGAAAACAATGATCGTTGTCAGCTTCTTTGCCGTAACTGTCCTATTTTTTGCCGGCTTCAGCACGATCACTTACAAATTGTTCTTTGATTTTACGGCAGAAGAAATAAGCGAGGCGCGGCTTTCCGGTGTTAACGAGAGCATGAGCAGAGTATCTTCCTTTATTGCGAGCGTAAGAGACGCGGGTATCTATCTCGTGACGAACCGCAGTGTCATTCAACTGTTTTCGTATCAGGAGCTGAGTAATTATGACGCCATCTTAGAACAGCGGAAGATTTCGGAAATGATCAGCGATGTCATCAGTGTAAAACAGGGCATTTATTCCATTGAATTGTATACAGATCGGTACAATTCGTTTCCGATGATTGCCGGAAGCGGCATTTTTAATGTGGACAGTCTGAGAGAGGCGGAATGGTTTCCCTATGTGGAGCAAACGGAGCGCGGCTGGCTGCCGAAGCATGAATCACCGCATAGTGATCAAGCCGTGGTGAGCTACTTTCATCAACTCCTTGATCAACGTGGGAACACCGTAGGATACGTTATGGTCAACGTACTTGCGGACACTTTTTTTGAAAGTATATATGAAGAGCATTTCTCTCAGGCTACGGATGAACATCATATTTTAATAGATTCCGGGAACCGGGTCATCGGACAAACAAATATAGGCGCCTCACAAGAAGTCTTGAGTCTGCTTATTTCTGAGAGTGGAGAAAACGACAGCGTGCTGCTGGAAAAATACAGTGGACTTTTTCATTATTACGAGATATTGGAACAGGATAACAGACAATACCTGCTGGTCATCTCGAGACTAAACGAAGACCGCTGGCGGCTCGTTCATTTAGTTCCCATCGATGCTTTGTACAGCGAGGCGAAAAAAATTGGCTTTTACGTGCTGATCTTAAGTATTGTCTGCCTTGTCCTGCTGTTTCCAATTTCATTCTGGATCGGCAAAAGCCTGCTGCGGCCTATCAGCAGGATCATTCAAGGGATGAAGGAAGTCGAAAAAGGAAATTTTCAAGCGCGCGTCGAACCGCATTCTATTGAAGAGTATAAAACACTTGCCGAGAATTTTAATCGAATGACATACCAGCTTGATCAATCATTGCAGGAGTTAAAAAGAGAAAATCGCGCCAAGCGGGGAGCGGAATTGCGAACGCTGCAAAATCAAATCGTTCCCCACTTTTTATATAATACGCTGGATATGATTCATTGGCGGGCAATGGATTACCAGGCAGAGGATATCAGTTATATGGTAAACCAACTGAGTAAAATGTACCGCATCGGCTTAAGCGGCGGACAATCATTTATCCGGCTCCGGGAAGAATTGGAGCATGTTGGCTGTTATATCAATCTGCAACAATCAAGGCTGCGGACAACGATCACATACGAGACGGCAGTTCCTGCTGCAATGAAAGATGTTTACGTCCCGAAAATCATTCTGCAGCCGTTTGTAGAAAATTCGATGAAGCACGGTTATCCGAACGGTTTTCCTGACGAAATTCAGCTTTGCATAATCGCGGCGTATAAAGACACTTATTTAGAAATAAAAATTACTGATAACGGGATTGGGTTGCCGGACGGATGGCAGCTGGAAAAATGCAGCGGCATCGGCGTTAAAAATATTAAAGAGCGGATTTGGATGTATTGCGGGCCGGAATACAGCGTTGATCTGGACCGACATGAGGGGGGAGGCACGGCGGTTCTGATGAAGCTGCCGATCATCAATGATAAACGCACATTGGAAAGCTTCATCAATAAAAAGGAATAGGGGAATTTACAGCTTGCTGAAACGAGTTCACTTTTATTATATTTATACAAAACGAAGTTTTAATCATCTCGGATATTTTATAAGTGATTGTTCAAAAAGATCGCTTTTTATCTTTTTGAACAATCACGAAGCAATGAGCCATTCTTCACTGAGAAACTGCGAACTGTTTCATCGTGCCATCGCGCGCGATGGCACTTGGATATTCGTCGAAGCTATGCTTGCAGAGGTAGAGACAATGAGTGGAGCCGATGCATGCTTTTCAAGCCAACTGTGAGTGGTTTTCTCGGAGTCAGGATGACGACATTCCACCGTTGCTCACAAATACCACCTGAACATGCTTCATCGAGTCCATTTGCAGCGAGTAACCTTGAGACGCAGGACGTGAGCGGTACTTAGGCGGAATTGGGGCGCATTGAGCGAAATCATTGCCTTTTTGAACATGCTCTATGAGGACGTACAAAACATCCGGGAAACAAAACTTCGCGAATTTCAACGCCAAGCGTTGCCTCTCCACTGCTCGTAACTGCCGTCAAGAGTACCGAGAATACCTCAGCCAGTCGGATGTACCTTTGAAGAATGTTGCTCACTGCAAGCTGGAACAAGACCGACCGCCAAAGTCTCGAAAGAAAAAGGTAGATCAAGAGCATAATAGAGAGAGGAGACTAGATAAATGAAACGTTACCTCATTTTATTATCCGTTTTCCTTTTTTTCACCGCCTGCTCTGAAGAAGAAGCGTCCTTGCCTGAGCGGCAAACCGAGAGTGATCGTGAAATCATGGAAGCTGATGATCACCCTTCCCGTGACAATGAATCGGAACGTTTAAAAGAAGCTGGTGACGAGGCTGATCAGGAAGATAGCGCGGAGGAAGGGGAACATGCTACGCTCGTGCCATATAAGGGAAGTGTCGAGCATATTTTTTTCCATCCGCTGATGGCGTACCCGGAGCTGTCTTTTTCTGGTCCACAGGCGCAAGGGTACAATGATTGGTTTATTACGATTGACGAGTTTCATAGAACATTGGAAGAATTGTACAAACGAGACTTCATTCTCGTTCACTTACAAGATGTGTATGAAAAGGAAGATGGCAAGATCAAGGAAAAAACACTTGAGCTTCCGGAAGGCAAGAAGCCATTGATCATTTCCATCGATGATGTCAACTACTATGATTACATGAGAAAAGAAGGAAATGTTCATCAATTAATCTTGGATGATGTGGGGCGTATCGCTACTTATTCAGTGAATCCGGATGGAGAAGAAGTGATCTCCTACGGAAATGAAATCATTCCGATCCTGGACACGTTTGTCGAGCAGCATCCTGATTTTTCCCATGAAGGTGCAAAGGGAGTCATTGCATTAACAGGGTATGAAGGGATACTTGGGTACCGGACGAACAACCTTGATTCCCCGAGTTATCCGGAAGAAAAGGAACAAGCCGCAGCAGTAGCGGCGCGCCTTAAAGAAACCGGCTGGACGTTCGGGAGCCACTCTTACGGCCATATTGACATTGGGAGGGCTGGATTGGAACATGTGAAACGTGACACGGAACGGTGGAAACAAGAGGTGGAGGTGATCATCGGACCGACGCCGTTCTATTTTTATCCGTTTGGTTCCCGTGTAAGCCCCGGTGATGAACGGTTTCATTATCTTGTTGAAGAAGGGTTTGAAGTGCTCGCAGCCGTTGGACCGACCACTTATACAGAGGTCATCGATGGTGCATATACGCAAGATCGCCGCCGCATCGACGGCATGGCATTTATTAAGCAACCCCATCTATTAACCGATTTACTTGACTCGGACTACGTGTTGGATCGGGACAATCGGCCCGCGCAGTATCTTAGGCAGGAGAAATAATTGGCGGCATCCCGCTAGCCCTATATGCCAGCAGCCTCTTCTGCTTTTCCGTCGCGTCCTGCCCGGGGTAAAATGCGTTTGATTCACCGTTACCTTTTTTAGGGAACCACTTACCAATCGCTATCGAATCACTTCCAGGCGGCAAATTCAGCGGCAGCTAGCGGGCTGAATACCGCCTGGAATTTTGTCTGCCGAATGCTGGGACAAGCTGGCGGATGTTGCTGTTTTTCTGTTTCTTCTGCGGGAATCCCCCCCTCATTGCGTTTCCTGTGTCAACGATGCCCCCTGTGATTGATACTGTTCCCGTTTGTTTTTTTTTGACCGGGGCAGCCGATTTTTCCCTAAAGTGTGTGGTCATTTTCTAATATTTCTTAAAGGAATACTAACTTTTGTTTATTTTTATGGAAGGGCTTACAACGTAAAATGGAGGTAGCAAATTTTTCATATTCAGGTTCAACAGTGTTTTTGATTGGAGGTGAGCAGCAAGGCTTGACTGTGGTAAATCGATTGTTTGTCAAAGGAAAAAAAAACTTTAATCAATGGGAAACGGAGGTCAATGAAATGAGAAAATATTTCGCGCTACTAATCATGACGGTATGTATTTTTGTAATTTTTGCTTGCGGCGATTCGAAAGACACATCCGGCAGCGAGGACCAAGGGAAGGAGACAGAGCAGTCAAACGACGAGGAAGCTGCGGGCGACAGCAGTGACGAAATCGTTGAACTGCGGATTGCCTGGTGGGGCGGGCAGGAGCGCCACGATCTTACGTTGGAAATCATCGATCTTTATGAAGCGCGTCATCCGCATGTCAGAATCACCCCGGAGTATTCAGGATTTGACGGTTATTTTGACAAATTAAGCACGCAGTTTGCTGCCGGAAACGCCCCGGATATCATCCAGTACGGCGGCAACTTGAATGACTATGTTTATCGAGATGTGGTGCTGGCGTTGGATGCGTATCTCGGCAGCGAATTGGATATCAGCCTGCATGATGAAACGATGATTGAAGCGGCAACGTTCGACGGCAAGTTTTATGGTGTTACGCTTGGAACCAACGCCTGGGGAGTGCTGTTGAATAAAACGTTGTTTGCGGAAGCGGGCGTGCCGCTGCCGGATGTGGACTGGACGTGGGATGATTTTAAAGACATTGCCGTAGAGCTGTCGGAATCCCTTGATGGGGTAGCGGGAACAGAATATTTTGACCATAACGGCTTCGGGATTTATATCGACCAAAAAGGGAAACTTCTGCATGAAGATGGTGTTTTAGGCATTGACCAACAGGATGTGGAGGACTGGTTCGCATTATGGCAGGATCTAAGGGACAGCGGGGCTGTTGTCATTCCTGAGATTCAGGCGGCCTCTTCGACGACGCCGGAACAATCGATGATCGTTGCCCGCGAAGTGGCGATGCAACTGATCCCAAGCAACCAGCTTGGCGCTTATCGTAATGCCACCCAGGATGAACTTGTTTTTCAGCTTCATCCCGGTATGAACGGCAGAAGTGGTGTCGCTCTAAGGCCAAGTCAATTCATGGCGGGTTATTCTGAAACGGAGCATCCTGAAGAGGTCGCCAAGTTTCTCCACTTTATGGTGAATGATTTAGAGGCGACGGCGATACTGGGGAATGACCGCGGGGCGCCGGTTAATTCCGAAGTAAGGGAAAACCTGATGGCAATTGCTGATGAAACAGACGCGGATATATTTGCATATATCGATTTGGTCAGCAGGACTTCCGACTCGCCTTACGTGCCAAATTTACCGGGATACAATGAGACGGAAGCATTATTCAAAACAACAAGCGAGGAAATCGCCTTTGGCAAAATCGATGTGCAGCAAGGGGCGGAACAGTATTTTACCGAATTAACAGAGGTTCTGGAAAAAAATAGATGATTGGTTCGGCTTCAAAAGGCATGTTACAGGAAAATAAGCTTCTGATTTTGCTGATACGGAAAAAAGGATGAAATCGGCGGGAAAACAATCCGAATCGACGGGAAAAAACATGAAACCGACGGGTAAAACCGGAAAATTGACGTGAACCGATCATCCAACGTTGCTGATACGGAAAAAAGGATGAAACCGACGGGTAAAAACGTCAATCCGCCGAAAAAAATCCTATAAGTGTTTGTTCAAAAAGATCGTTTTTTATCTTTTTGAACAAGCACGAAGCAATGAGTGGAGCCGATGCATTCTTTTCAGGCCGGCTGTGAGTGGTTTTTCTCGCAGTCGGCGCATCGAGCGGAACCATTGCCTTTTTGAACAGACTCTATAAACTGGCTTGAAAAATGGAAGCAAAGCATTTTTGGAGGGGGATCGCCACAACTATCCCGCGATCCTCTTCATTATCTTGTTAAGGAGAGTGAAACAGGTGCTCCAAAAGCGAAAAAACTACCTTATTGCCTATCTTTTTTTACTACCATGGTTCATCGGCTTTTTCGGGCTGGTATTAGGACCGATGATCAGTTCCTTATATTTATCCTTTACCCAATACGATCTGTTGACGGCGCCGGATTGGGTCGGATGGCAAAACTATCTTGAGATGTTCAGCGACAGGAAGTTTATCGCCTCCGTTAAAGTAACCCTCACTTTTGTTATCATCGGTGTTCCATTGCAGCTTTTGGCTGCATTATTTGTTGCCGTCATACTCAATAAAGGCTTAAGGGGTATCGGCTTTTACCGCACGATTTATTATATCCCGTCGCTCCTCGGGGGCAGCGTGGCGATTGCCATCCTCTGGAAAAATATTTTTGGAATGAATGGGATTTTTAATGATTTTTTGGCGGCAGTCGGCATCGAAGGCAGAGGCTGGGTATCGCATCCCGATTACGCGATTTACACGCTGATAGCCCTTGCCGCGTGGCAGTTCGGTTCCTCCATGGTTATTTTTTTGGCTGGGTTGAAGCAGATTCCCCAGGAATTATATGAGGCGGCGTCGGTGGACGGAGCAAGCGTTTTTGTGAAGTTCAAAACGATTACACTCCCGCTGCTGACGCCGGTAATATTATTTAATTTAGTCATGGTGCTGATCAAGTCCTTGCAGGTGTTTACATCCGCTTATATTGTCAGTGAAGGTAGCGGCGGACCTTCCAATTCCACGTTGTTCTATACGTTGTATTTATATCAAAAAGGCTTCTCGTATTTTGAGATGGGATATGCCTCAGCGATGGCCTGGCTCCTATTGATTGTCATCGCTGTATTAACCGCTGTTATCTTTTTCTCATCAAAATATTGGGTGCATTATGAATACGGGGGGAAATCATAGTGGCTAGATCTGTCAAAATATCAAGACTGCTGCTGCACGCGTGTATCCTTGGAGTCGGAGTGGTGATGATTTATCCCGTTTTGTGGATGGTTTCCAGCTCGTTTAAACCGGAGTATTTGATTTTTTCCAGTCCCGGCTTATGGCCTGCGGAAGTGACGCTGGATAATTATTTAAACGGCTGGAATATTGTCAGAAACATGACCTTCGGGGTGTTTTTTAAGAACTCTTTTATCATTAGTGTGATTGCCGTCATCGGGAATGTAGTGACGTGCTCGATGGCAGCTTATGCGTTTGCGAGAATGAACTTTCCGTTGAAAAGAATATGGTTCGCTTTCATGCTGGTAACGATCATGCTGCCGTCCCATGTGACGCTCGTGCCGCAATATGCGATTTTTCATCACCTGGACTGGATTGACACGTTTTTACCGTTGACAGTTCCTAAGCTTTTGGCGACGGATGCCTTCTTTATTTTTCTGATGGTGCAATTTTTTAAAGGCATCCCGAAGGAACTGGATGAAAGTGCGACAATCGACGGCTGCGGTCCTGTACAGATTTACTACCGGATCATCCTTCCGCTGGCATTGCCCGCCTTGCTGACAACGGCGATCTTTACGTTTATTTGGACATGGGACGATTTTTTCAGTCAGCTTCTTTATTTAAACACAGTTGATAAGTTTACCGTTCCCCTCGGTTTGCGGCTGTTTTTGGATTCCCAGGGACAATCGTCATGGGGTGGGCTACTTGCGATGTCCGTCCTGTCCTTATTGCCGATAATGATTTTGTTTTTCTTTTTCCAAAGGCAGATTGTTGAAGGAATTGCTACCACCGGTGTCAAAGGGTAACCGGAACGGAAAGGATGGAAAAAATGAAGTCACTGTTGATTGTGGATGATGATCAAAATGTGATCAAAGGGTTGCGAAAACATGTCCCTTGGTCAAAGTTTCATTTAAAAGTGGAAGCGACAGCCGGCGATGGACTGGAAGCTTTGGAGAAAATCAGGGAAAAACAACCTGACATTCTGATTACCGACATCTACATGCCAAACATGGACGGATTAGAGCTGATACAGCGGGTACGCAAAGAGTTTCCTGCTGTTTCCATCATTATTCACAGCGGCTATGACGATTTTGATAACGCCAGGCAGGCAATGAAATACGGTGTCCGTCACTTCTTATTAAAGCCGTGCACCGTTCCTGAGATCGAGGCGGTATTGGAGGAAATGATCAGAGAAATTGTAGCGCAAGAAAAGCAGCAGCGGTTACTGAAGCATTATCATGAACAGATGAATGAGCATTTGGAGCATATCCGGCAGTCGCTGTTCCGTGAACTGATTCACTCCAAATACAAAGCGGGAGATCTTCCGGTCGAAAAACTCGCCTTCCTTGGGATTGCAGAAAAGTCGGCAATTGTTGTTACCACTATCTCCCTCATCCGCTCCCCTTATTTAACGAAGGGAAAGGAAAGAGAATGGCAGTTAAATCATTTCGCTGCCGGAAATATCATCAAAGAAACACTGGAGGAAAGCGGGCATTCCCGTCAGGCAGCCATCCACATCGTTGATTATTCCGAGTCAACGTTTTTGCTGGTATTCATCGCTAAAAATGGGGGAGAAAATTTGGCTGCCATCTGCAAAAATACATCGGAGCAAATCGCGGCCAATATTTTGCTTTACCCCGGGCTGTCCCTCGCAGTGGGCATCGGCAAGGTGAAAGCCGGGATTCATGAATTGTCCGCTTCTTATCTGGAAAGCCGGCGGGCACTGGAGGCGGCGGAGTATCAAGAAATAAACAAAGTATATACTTACAGCGATGTACAGCCGGAAAAAGAGGATGGCAGCTTCCCGTATCCGTTTGAGCTGGTGCGGGCAATCAACGACGCGATCAACGACAGGGAGTATGAAAGTATCCTGATTCATTGGGGGAATCTTGAAAACTATTTACTGTCGGGAAATAAAATACCGATTATCGTTGGTCAAAATATCTGCATCAGTATCGTCAGCGCAATCATGGTGCAGAAGCATCGGGAGGATCAGTTCACGGAAGAAGCAGAGGACATGTCGACGTATATTTCCGTCATTTGCAACAACTATTCATTAATGGAATTGGTCATTTGGATGAGAACGCTGCTCCGCGACTGGCAGGTGAAAAAGGAAGAGGAACTAACAGGTAGTAAGAGCAATCAATTGATATATGAAGTGAAGAAGCACGTCCATCATTATTATGATCAGGAAATCTCGTTGGCGGTGATCGCGGATAAGCTGTTTATCAACCGCAATTATTTGTCCCAACTGTTCAAAAAAGTGACAGGTGAAACCTTCGTTGCGTACTTAAACAAATACCGCATAGAAAAAGCGAAAGAAAGGCTGCGGGAAAAGCATTATATGATCTATGAAATTAGCGAGCTGGTAGGCTATCAAAATCCGACGTATTTCAGCCAGGTGTTTAAAGCGATTACTGGTATCAGCCCGTCGGAGTATTGCAAAAACGTGTTTCATAAAGTGAAAGCCGGGGCAGATAAATGACGAACGGCGGCAGGGAGCTGTTTTTTATAAAGAATACTTTCAGAAACTTCGTTGCTTTTAGGCCTCTTCACGCAAAGGGTGAAGAACCAACTTTAACCGCTTGCTTTCCAGTAAAAAAAGGAGTGGAAGACATTGATGATCAATCGAAAGGCTGTAGTAGAGCGCCATTTTCCAATTGTTACCAATGTGGAGCGATTGTCCCCGTTATCTGTGGGAAACGGCGATTTTGCCTTTTCTGCCGATCTTACCGGTCTGCAAACATTTCCCGCCAGCTATGATGTTCCGTTGGGAACCCAATCCAATTGGGGGTGGCATTCCACGGAGGAACCGGATTATTATTCCTTCGCCGATCTGTCCCTACAAACGGTCGATACATACGGTCGTGGCGTAGATTATCCGCTTTATCCGGCGGGCCGGGAGAACGCGTACCATTGGCTCCGGCAAAATCCGCACAGGCTTCATCTTGGCCGGCTGTCGTTTATATTGCTGAAAAAAAACGGGGAACAAGCGGCAATGACCGACTTATCCGCCACAAAGCAAGTGCTGAATCTTTGGAAAGGCTGTCTGTTCAGTGAATTTCAATTAGAGGGGATACCGGTGCGGGTAACAACTGTCGTTCATCCAAAAAATGATGAACTGGGGGTAAAAGTGGAATCTCAGTTGTTGAAGGAGCGGCGCCTGCGCGTTGCGCTGCGGTTTCCGGCTCCGGATATGTATGCCGATAAGTGGGAGGAGACGGTGGCGCTTGACTGGGGAAATTCCGAGCGCCATGGCACGGCAATTGTTACCCGTACAGAGAAGGATGCCCTGTTTTTGCGAACGATGGACAAAGATCAATATCAGGTTAGGTGGTCGTGGAGTTCAGGGGCGCTCACAAAAACAGCACAACATGTGTATGAATTGGCCCCTGCCCAGGCAAAGGAGGAATTTACTTTCTCGGCGGCGTTTGCTGTGGAAGCGCCTGAGACGACACCTTTCGACGACATGATCTCTTGCGCCGCGGAATACTGGGAAGCTTTCTGGTTGACAGGAGGCGCCATTGATTTTTCCGGCAGTGTCGATCCACGGGCGCAGGAGCTGGAACGGAGGGTGATGCTCTCGCAGTTTTTGACGGCAGTTCACTGTGGCGGATCGCTCCCGCCGCAGGAAACCGGACTTATGTATAACAGCTGGTTCGGCAAATTTCATTTGGAGATGCACTGGTGGCATGGGGCGCATTTCCCGCTTTGGGGCCGCAGTCACCTCCTGGAAAAAAGCTTACATTGGTATAACTCGATTCTTCCGCTGGCAAAGGAGTTGGCGGCCTCTCAAGGCTATCACGGGGCGCGCTGGCCAAAAATGACCGGTTTTGACGGAAAACAAAGTCCATCCCCGATCGCGCCGGTGCTTATCTGGCAGCAGCCTCATCCAATTGCGCTGGCGGAGCTGTGCTATCAGGCTAATCCGTCGCTGGAAACGCTGCGCACATGGCAGGAAATCGTTTTTGAATCGGCAGAATTTATGGCAGACTATGCGGTGTGGGATGAGGAAAAGGAGGTCTTCGTGCTTGGACCGCCGTTAATACCGGCACAGGAAAATCACCGGCCGGAGATCAGCAAAAACCCCCCTTTTGAACTGGAGTATTGGAAATACGGGCTGGAGATCGCCATACGCTGGGGAGGACGTTTAAAGGCGGATGTGCCAGTAAAATGGCGTGAAGTGAGACAAAGGCTTGCGGAGCCTCCTCACGCTGATGGTGTCTATCTTGCCCATGAAAAATGTCCGGACACCTTTACAAACTATAATCACGATCATCCGTCGATGGTCGGGGCATTGGGCATGCTTCCGGGAGCATTGATTGATCCGGAAATCATGAAACGAACGCTCTGGAAAGTGAAGGAGGAATGGCAATGGGAGACAGCCTGGGGCTGGGATTTTCCGCTGTGCGCGATGACCGCCGCCCGCTTAGGAGAACAGAAGCTCGCGGTCGAATTTCTGCTGCTGGAAACGACAAAAAATACATACTTGTCCAACGGTCACAATTACCAGCGGCCTGAACTGGCGGCTTACCTGCCCGGCAATGGCGGCTTGCTGGCAGCCGTTGCGATGATGGCTTGCGGCTGGCAGGGCGCTTCACATCATAAGGCGCCTGGTTTTCCGGATGACGGCAGCTGGTCGGTGCAGTGGGAAGGACTCCACCCATATTTGTAAAGTGTTTGTTCAAAAGAATGAACGAGAAAGCACAATTTCAAAGCGAGGAGAGAAAGACATGAAAAAGCGATATGTTTTAATTGGCAGTGGCGGAAGGGCGGAATTTTTCTACGGGGCGCTGGCTCGGGATTTTAAACAGACGGGAGAGCTTGCGGCATTTTGTGATGTCAATCAAACACGCATGAATTATGCCAACAAACTGCTTACGGAAAAATATCATTACCATGCCGTATCAACGTACTTGAGCTGGGATTTTGATAAGATGATCGAAGTGGAAAAACCGGATGTAGTCATTGTTACTACGGTGGACCGCACACATCACACATATATCATAAAAGCGCTGGAGGCAGGCTGCGATGTGATTACGGAAAAACCGATGACCGTGGATGCTGAAAAGTGCCAGGCAATTATTGACGCGGTTCACCGCACCGGCAAAGAAGTGCGGGTTACCTTTAACTACCGCTACGCGCCGCATAACACAAAAATTAGAGAGCTCATTCAAAGCGGAGTGATCGGGGATGTTTTCTCCGTGCATTTTGAATGGGCGCTGGATACGCAGCACGGTGCCGACTATTTTCGCCGCTGGCATCGCGATAAGCGCAACAGCGGCGGCTTGCTTGTTCACAAGTCGACGCACCACTTTGATTTAGTTAACTTTTGGCTTGGAACGGAGCCGGACACGGTGTATGCCAGCGGAGGTCTGCGTTTTTATGGAAAAGAAAATGCCGAGGCAAGAGGGGGGACAACGTTTTATCAGCGGGCTCATGGAAGTGAACACGCCAAAAATGATCCGTTTGCGCTTCACCTGGCTGAAAACGAGCATTTAAAAGCAATGTACCTGGATGCGGAAGCAGAAGACGGCTATCAGCGGGACCAGAGCGTTTTCGGGGATGGGATCAGCATTGAAGATACGCTCGGCGTTATCGTAACCTACAAAAACAAAGCGATTTTAACTTATTCTTTAAACGCTTACTTACCGTGGGAAGGATTTCTTGTCGCCTTTAACGGCAGCAAAGGGCGAATCGAAGTGAAGGTTCGCGAACAGTCATATATCAATTCAGGTGGCGAAAAAGCGGCTGAAGGTGCGGTGGAAGAAAAGTCGATAACGGTCATACCGATGTTCGGCAAGCCGCACGAAGTAGAGATCATGGAAGGAGAAGGCGGACACGGCGGCGGTGACCCGCTGCTGCTTAAGGATATTTTCGGGACTCCGGGAGAGGATGAATTCCGCCGGGCCGCATCTCATGTGGATGGAGCCATGTCGATTTTAACCGGGATTGCCGGGAACATCTCCTTGCGAACCGGCCAAGCGGTGAAAGTGGATGAGCTAATCAGGTTATAAGAGGATGTTCAAAAGTCGGGGAAACAGTGTCGGCGGCTCTCAACGATGGCGCCGCCTCTGTGCTGCTCACACGAGTGGTGTACGCCGCGCTGCTGTGTGCTCCTTTTTATACGGAAACTAAGAGATTTCCCATAGTTTCATTCATTGTGGTGTCTGTAAAGACATGGTAGTTTGAACAACCACTTTAAATCAACCCTTTTCATCCAAACACAGAAAAAAGGTGTTAAACTGGGACTGAGGAAAACGCGGTCCCTTTTTTGCATCCACTCCCCAAGAAGACGTCTGCTCTATGGGAAGTGAAAGCAGGAATGGAAAGCCGCGGAACACCCATATCAAAAGGTGAAAATGACTGGAGGAGGAGAACAAATGACATCGCTTCCACTTACCATTTATAAAAAGAACGGCCTTCATGTCCGGCTGGCGGCGGCTTTCATCACGAAGCTGCAATCATTGCTGCAAAATAAAGAGCTGCTAAAGAAAACGTATGTTGTTTACAATAACAAAAAAGTGCAGGTGAACAATTTATTGTCACTCGTTTCATTAAAAATCGGCCGTGGAGAAGAATTTCAGCTCGTTTTTGAACAAGCGGTTCCACCAGGTATCCTTGAAGAAATCAAGGATTTTTTTGAAAAAAACGAGCTTGTAGATTCCGGTCAGGCGGAAGCGGATCGGCTGATGATGGAAAACTCGATGACATTGCAGGAGGCAATAGCCGCACTTCCAAACGGGATTATCGTTGTTAACAAAGAAAACGTTATCACCTATGCCAATGATGTGGCCGCGAAATTGTTGAACAAAGCCCCCCAAGAGTTAATCAACCACCGGGCGGATCAAGTCATTCCCAGTTCCCGGCTTCATGTCGTCATCGAAACGAACAAACCGGAGCTGGGCGAAAAGCAGATAATTAACAATACCCCCTTGCTGACAAATCGTTCCCCGGTGATGTTCGACGGTCAGATGATCGGGGCGGTGGCGGTTTTTCAGGATATTTCCAATCTGGAAAAAGTGAGCCGGGAGCTGACAAATGTGCGGGAATTACAGCAGCGGCTGGATCTAGTTTTACAGTCGGTATCAGATTTAATCGGCTTGACGGATCAGGAGGGAACGTTTATTTATGCTAATGAAGAAATGACTGGAATGTTCCAGAAGCAGCGGAAGCGGAAAACGATTCAGGCGGTGATCGGCACTTCGGCGTGGAAGGCGCTCGCAGTTGAACCGCAACCATTTATGAAAATGGTTCGCATCGCGCCGCAGGCAAAGTACATCACGAAAATCAATCCGCTTGTTGTCGACGGCGAATTCAAGGGAACGGTTGTCACGATGAGCCCGTACGATGAAATGAAGCTCCTGCTGCAAAAAATCGAGCTCATGGAGCAACGGACAAAATATTTAGAGTTCGAGCTGTCCAAATATCAGAAGCTAAACGATGCGTTTAAAACGATAAAAGGCAGCAGCAAAGTGCTGCTAGATTCATTGACAATGGCCGACAAAGTGGCGAAAACTGAATCGACGGTAATGATCACCGGGGAAAGTGGCACGGGAAAAGAGCTTGTTGCCAGAGCGGTTCATGAGGCGAGCAGCCGAAAGGAAAAGCCGTTTATCCGTGTGAATTGTGCCGCCATTCATCCAAACTTAATGGAGAGCGAGCTTTTCGGACATGAAAAGGGGGCATTTACCGGGGCTTACACCACTCATCGCGGCAAATTCGAATTAGCCAACAACGGGACGATTTTTTTAGATGAGATCGGTGATTTAAACTTCGAGCTCCAGGCAAAAATATTGCGGGTGCTGCAGGAAAAGGAAGTGGATCGGGTCGGTGGAACACGCCCGCTGAAGCTCGATGTCCGCATTATCGCCGCAACGAATCGAAATCTGACGAAAATGGTGGATGAGGGTACGTTCAGGGAGGATTTATATTATCGCCTGCACGTGATTCCGATTCATTTACCGCCGTTAAGGTCAAGAATCGACGATATTCCGTATCTGGTCGATCATTTTACGGAACAACTGAATAACAAGTTGGGAAAAAATATCAACGGCTATGAAGCTTCTTTTATCGAGCGATTATGCCATTATCATTGGCCGGGAAATATCCGCGAGTTGCAAAATATCATCGAAAGGGTGTTTCATCTTACAGAGAGTCATCTGCTGTGCAGCAAAGATTTGCCGCCGCATATTTTTTACGGAACGAAAGAGCAAGCAAGTAAACCTGCCGGGCCGTTCGCCGAATGGCTCACGAGTAAACATGTTCTGAAGCTGGAAGACTATGAAAAACAGATTTTTGCTCACGCCTGCCAATTGTATCCTAGCTATAATCAGCTCGCTCAGGCGCTTGGCATTACTCATAAAACCGCGGCGAAGAAACTAAGAAAATATGGATTGGAGCGCATGCTTGGGAAAAAATATCAACAAGCTGCGATATTTTCCCAGCCTCCTTCACTCAATGAATGAAAACGCTTTATTTCTGGCTTTTCTTTTTGGCACGGAAGTTGCATGCCCATATATAACACAGCGGCTGTTCCAAGACAAAACCGCCGCTGTGCTTGCCGGCATCAACATTAGCACTTCATTGATTTGGTGGTTTTTCCGAAAAATGTTGATCAGGCGCATACACAATTTACGAGGAGGAAAGAGAGCATGAAAAAGTTAATCAATGATCCGAATCAAGTTGTCAAAGAAATGCTGGAAGGCATCGTGGCAGCCCATCCCCGCCGTTTGAAGCAGTTGCCGGGCACTTCGGTTCTTGTTCGTTCCGATGCCCCTGTGGAAGGAAAAGTCGGGCTCGTTAGCGGCGGCGGCAGCGGTCACGAACCTTCCCATGCTGGATATGTCGGGCCGGGAATGCTGGATGCGGCTGTTTCAGGCGAGGTATTTACTTCGCCGACTCCCGATCAGATTTTTGCAGCGATAAAGGCAGTTGACAGCGGAAAAGGCGTGCTGCTGATCATCAAAAATTATACCGGGGATGTCATGAATTTTGAAATGGCAGCCGAACTGGCGGAAGCGGAAGGAATCGCCGTTGCCAAAGTCATTGTCAACGACGACGTGGCAGTGGAAGACAGCACGTATACGACGGGCCGGCGTGGAATTGCAGGTACGGTTTTCGTTCATAAAATCGCCGGAGCCGCTGCGGAGCAAGGTGCATCGCTTGAAGAGGTGGAGGCTGTCGCCAATAAAGTGATCGCCAATGTGAAGTCGATGGGAATGGCGTTAACACCGTGCACGGTTCCGGCTGCGGGTAAACCGGGCTTTGAGCTGGGGGCAAACGAGATGGAAATCGGCATGGGAATTCACGGCGAGCCGGGAATTGAAAAAACGGAAATAAAAACCGCCGAGGACATTGCGGCAGCACTGTGCGGCAAAGTACTCGCGGATCTTGATATCAAGGAAAAGGAAAAAACGGCGGTGATGATTAATGGATTAGGTGCGACCCCGCTAATGGAGCTCTACATTGTATACAAAAAGGTTGCGGCGTTATTGGCGGAAAACAAAGTGGAAGTGCACGACACCTTTGTTGGCGAATACATGACGTCATTGGAAATGGCGGGCTGCTCCGTGACCATTCTGCGATTGGATGAGCAGCTCACATTATTGCTGGAAGTCCCCGCGGATACTTTGGTATGGAAGTGATCGTGACGAATGAGGAAGAGCGATGAAAACCGGACTAGGCGCCACAAGAAGGAGGAAGAACATTGACTTTTGATGCAGCATGCGGAAAACAGTGGATGATCGCAATGAATAAAACCGTTCAGGAAAAAAAAGACGTGCTGACAGAGCTGGATCAAGCCGTCGGAGACGGGGATCACGGGCTGAACATGGCGCGGGGCTTTCAGGAAGTGGTAAATAAAATCGACGCCAACGAATATGAAGACCTTGGCTCGTTTTTCAGCGAGGTGGGCATGACGCTTATTTCCACGGTGGGCGGCGCATCAGGCCCGCTTTACGGAACGGCATTTATCAAGCTGGCTGCTCAGCTGAAAGGCAGGAAGCAAGCAGACCTTCCCGTGCTCGCAGCCGCTTTTTCTGCGGCATTGGAAGGGATAAAAGCAAGAGGACGGGCGGAGGCAGGCGACAAGACGATGGTGGATGTCTGGGAACCGATCGTCACCCATCTGTTGAAACGGGGGGAATTATTACAGGTGGAGGAGCTTACCCGTTTAGCACAGGAAAAGCTGGAGGAAACAAAAAATTTGCATGCGAAAAAGGGGAGGGCAGCTTATCTCGGAAAACGGTCGATCGGCCATCTTGATCCGGGAGCAGCATCCTCTGTGTATTTATTTACCGCTTTCGCCGATGTGTTGAAAGGAGAAATCGACAATGAGCAGAGTTAGTCTATTACTGATCTCGCACAGCCATGACATTGTCAATGGCTTAAAATCTTTGTTGAATCAAGTACAGCCGGAAGTGAACATCGCTGCTGCCGGAGGAGCAGACGGTGACATTGGAACAAATGCTTTCACGATAAAAACGGCTTTGGAGTCGATTTATTCCGAGCGCGGCGTTGTTATTTTATTTGATCTCGGAAGTGCGCTCATCAATGCGGAGCTGGCGGTGGAAATGCTCGGGCTTGACGATGGGGAAAAAGTCATTTTTGCCGATGCTCCTTTGGTAGAAGGCGCGTACGCAGCCGTTGTTGAAGCTGGAGTAGGGGGAACCGTGGAAGAAGTGGCAGCCGCTGCGGAAAGCACGAAACAGCTGCAAAAAATAGCTGGGGAGAAGTAGACGAAGGGAAGGGTTAAATTGGAGAAAGAAGTTGCTGTGATGCTGAAAAACGGCCTGCACGCCAGGCCGGCTGCCCAGTTAATCAACGAGTTGAACGCCTTTCAAAGTGACGTCAAGTTCCAGATAGGTGCAAAGAAAATCAATGCTAAAAGCATTTTACAACTGATGGGGGTGTCCATTGCCGAAGGGGAAAAAATAAAAGTCATTGTCTGCGGAGCCGATGCCGGCGAAGCAATGGCATGCATTGAAACTTTTTTACAAGCAGACGGCGGTGAAGGAAACAGCTGAAAATATTCCGCTGTGTAAAGGCAGCCGTAACAGGCTATGTACAATGAGCCATCCGGAAAGGCGGAAATGAAAGCTAAATAGTCGAAAACGGGGCTGGCATGGTATTTCACCGAGGCCAGCTAGAGGGATCTAGCAGCCCAGGCGGGATGGAAAGATAATTTCTTCTTAGGATAACGCATCACATCCTGCTTTGTGCTGGACGGGATCGGCACTTGAACAACGCATTTCCAGTTGGTTGACGCCTCGATAAGTACTAAGGAGGAGTGGCGCTTGATAACCGTATCAAATGTCTTGCCGGCGATTCGTGATATGAAAGATATCGATACGATTGCCCGATCAGACCATGGTTTAGTCGTATTACTGAATACCCATATCGGGCAATTGCGCAGCATTGTAAACATGCTTCAAGATCATGGAAAAAAAGTTCTCGTTCATGCCGATTTGGTGCAAGGATTAAAAAACGATGAGTACGCCGCCCAGTTTTTATGCCGGGATATTCATCCGGAAGGCTTGATTTCCACCCGGAAAAATGTATTGTTAACGGCGAAAAAATATCAGCTGATAACCGTGCAGCGGATTTTTTTACTGGACTCCCTTGCCCTGAAGTCCAGCTATCAAATGATGAAGACGATTCAGCCGGACAGCATTGAGGTGCTTCCCGGGGTCATTCCTCATATCATCAGGGAAATTTATATGGAGGCAAAGATACCCGTTTTTGCCGGCGGGTTGATCCGGACGAAGGAGGAAGCATGCGCTGCCATCGCTGCCGGTGCGGCGGCGGTTACCACATCGAAAAAAGAGCTGTGGAATATCAGCACAGGGAAATAGCCTTGCGCCCTTTTCTTGGGCCACCGTAAATTCCGAGAAGGTGGATGCAACCACTTAATATACAAAAAATCAAAAATGTATTGACAGCGCTTTCAGTTAGGCGTTATGATGATACAGAGAAGTTAATAGATTTTCGATGGAGACACGGAGACCAACGAAAAGCTTATCTGGTGATCAGACCGGATAGGATTTTGCTGGTCTTTTTTGTATCCAAAAATTTAGCCTGGGGGGAGATGTCAGATGACACCGTTTATTGCGGAAGTGGTTGGCACGATGATTTTGATTATTTTTGGCGGCGGCGTTGTTGGCGGTGTAGTATTAAAGGGGACAAAAGCGGAAGCATCCGGCTGGATCGTCATTACGTTTGCCTGGGGCCTGGGGGTTGCCATGGCCGTTTATGCTGTAGGAGGCATCAGCGGCGCCCACCTTAATCCTGCGGTAACCGTAGGACTTGCTTCTGTCGGAGCGTTTCCGTGGGCCGATGTGCCTGCGTACATTGCGGCGCAGATGATCGGCGCATTTATCGGAGCAACGCTCGTCTGGCTTCACTATTATCCACACTGGAAAAAGACAGAAGACAAGGGGGCAAAGCTTGCTGTATTTTCAACCGGTCCGGCGATCAAGCATACACCGGCGAATTATTTCAGTGAAGTATTAGGAACGTTCGTTCTTGTGCTTGGCATCATGTTTATCGGGGCAAATGAATTTACGGAAGGGCTGAACCCGCTGATTGTCGGCTTCCTTATCGTTGCCATCGGGTTATCGTTGGGAGGCACAACGGGATACGCGATCAACCCTGCCCGCGATCTCGGCCCGCGCATCGCCCACGCAATACTGCCGATTTTCGGAAAAGGAAGTTCGGATTGGGGCTACGCCTGGATTCCGGTCGTTGGCCCGATCATTGGCGGCGCCCTCGGCGCGCTGTTCTATGCAGCCGTTTTTGAAGGAGTTGTTCATAACCTGCTGTACATCTTTATCGGATTATTTTTTGTCGGGTTATTTACCTCCATGGGATTGCATAAAAAAGAAGTAAAAATGATTCCGGCATTTTCAAAAACGTCTTAAAATCAAGCTTAAAACAGGGGGAAGAAATCATGGAGAAAAAATATGTCCTTTCGCTGGACCAAGGAACAACGAGTTCAAGAGCGATTTTATTTAACAAACAGGGGGAGATTGTCGGCACGGCGCAGAAAGAATTTACGCAAATTTTTCCACATCCTGGCTGGGTCGAGCATAATGCCAATGAAATTTGGTCATCGATTCTGGCGGTGATTGCAGAAGTGCTCAGCACAACGGAAGTTTCTGCAAAGGAAGTAGCGGCGATCGGGATCACTAACCAGCGGGAAACGGCGGTTGTCTGGGATAAAGAAACGGGGAAACCGGTATATAATGCAGTTGTCTGGCAGTCAAGGCAGACGGACGGTATTTGTGAAGATTTAAGGCAAAAAGGTTATAACGATTTGTTCAGGGATAAAACAGGCCTGTTAATCGACGCCTATTTCTCAGGAACGAAGGTGAAGTGGATTCTTGACAACGTGGAGGGAGTACGGGAAAAAGCGGAACAAGGGAAGCTGCTGTTTGGAACGATTGATACATGGCTGATTTGGAAGCTGTCCGGCGGCCGAGCGCATGTAACCGATTATACGAATGCTTCCCGCACGCTGATGTTCAATATTTTTGACTTGAAGTGGGATAAGGAATTGCTGGAGATTCTCACTGTACCAGAATCAATGCTGCCGGAAGTACGGCCTTCCTCGGAAGTGTATGCCAAGACAGTCGATTACCATTTCTTTGGGGAAGAAGTGCCGATTGCCGGTGTTGCCGGGGATCAGCAGGCTGCGCTGTTCGGCCAGGCATGCTACGAAAAGGGTATGGCCAAGAACACATACGGTACCGGCTGCTTTATGCTGATGAACACCGGGGAAGAAGCGGTGAAATCGGAACATGGACTGCTGACGACGATCGCCTGGGGCATTGACGGCAAAGTGGAGTATGCCCTCGAAGGCAGTATTTTTGTTGCCGGATCAGCGATTCAGTGGCTTCGGGACGGACTGCGCATGCTGAAGAACGCAGCGGACAGTGAGGAGTATGCTGTCAAAGTGGATTCCACTGACGGGGTATACGTTGTGCCGGCTTTCGTCGGACTGGGAACACCTTATTGGGACAGTGAAGTCCGGGGAGCGATTTTCGGATTGACGAGGGGAACGGAAAAAGAGCATTTTGTGCGCGCGACATTGGAATCGCTGGCATATCAGACGAAAGATGTGCTGCATGCGATGGAAGCCGATTCTGGAATAGACTTAAAAACACTCAGGGTGGACGGCGATGCGGTAGCCAACAACTTCTTGATGCAGTTCCAGAGCGATATTCTCGGCGTGCCTGTCGACCGGCTGGTAGTTCAGGAAACAACAGCTCTCGGAGCAGCTTATCTTGCCGGTCTCGCGGTCGGCTACTGGGGCAGCCGTGACGAAATTGCACAACAATGGAAGATTGACAGAACGTTCGATCCGGCCATGGAAGAAGCACGTCGAAATGATCTTTATGACGGCTGGAAGATAGCTGTGGAGGCAACGGCGAAATTCAAAAGATAGCATCATCTAAAGAGAAGGATGAGGACGACATCGAGTCGGAAGCGTAGTCGAAGGTCCCCAACAAAGGTTCATGAGGACAAAACAGGAGCCGAACACTGTCAAACTGTCCGTAAGAAAGGTACAAGAGAACAAAATAGCATCCGAACTGCAATAAACTGTTGTCACAAATGAAGTCGAAGCCGATTGTGCGATATTAACACCACAAAATAGATGGGAAAAGTTTCCGCTAACGATTCCAATATGTTATCATATGTTTATCGTTACCGTTAAAATGACGTGCGCCAATTGTATGTTTAAATCATCCAGTCTGAATCTTTTACATCACTCATAAATAATCCGTTTAAAATGTGTGTTCAAAAAGGACATAGCAGCAATAAGAAGGCCGAGGCGCTGCTGGATCTGGAGCCAGATTCAGCAGCGGAGCGCATGCGGGCCGTGCGTGACCAATGGGAACGTACATGAATATGTGCGTGAGCAGCACAGGGACAACGCTAGCGTTGCGATTCGCAGGCGCTGTTGCCCGCACTTTTCCGAACACTCTTTTCTAAACGGTAGAGGTTCTAGCCACCCTCTTTAAAAAACTAAGAAGAAGCAGTACTTCTCTTGGGGTACTGTTTTTTCATGTGAAGGAAGCAGGATGAGCGGTTTTACGAAAAATATATTACAAGAGCGTGTTCAAAAAGGCAATGGTTCCGCTCGGTGCGCCCCAATTCCGCCTATGTACTGCCCACGTCCTATGGGCAACGGCGGAATGACGCCATCCTGGCTCTGAGAACCCCACTCACAGCCAGCTTGAAAAAATGCATCGACTTCACTCATTGCTTCGTGTTTGTTTCAAAAAGATAAAAAGCGATCTTTTTGAATAAACACTACAACACGCGGAATCGAAAGGGAGTGGAGCTGTGTTTGGCTTTAAAATTGTTGATAAACTTCAGAAGCTTGGCGTTGATATAAAAAAGTCAGAGCTGAAGTACCATGCGAAACGAGTTTTGGTAAGCAAGGAATTTACTTTCGACGCAGCGCATCATCTGCATTGCTATGAAGGGAAATGTAAAAACCTGCATGGACATACTTACAAAGTTGTTTTCGGCATCAGCGGCTATGTCGATGAAATTGGTTTGGTGATCGATTTTGGTGATATCAAGAATATCTGGAAAAAGGAAATTGAAGTTTTTCTCGATCATCGCTACTTAAATGAGATGCTTCCCCCGATGAACACAACGGCGGAAAATATGGTTGTATGGATTTATGAAAAAATGTCTCAGGCACTGCTAGCTGGAGAGTCATCCGACAATGGACAGGGGATTCGCGTGGAATTTGTGCGTTTATATGAAACACCGACGAGTTACGCGGAGGCAAGACGGGAGTGGATGGAAGTTGAGTAGCATCCCGGTAATGGAAATCTTCGGACCGACGATTCAAGGAGAAGGAATGGTGATCGGTCAAAAAACAATGTTTGTCCGCACGGCAGGATGCGATTATTCCTGTGTTTGGTGTGACTCTGCTTTTACATGGGACGGCAGTGCAAAAGAGGAAATTGTTCCAATGTCAGCGGCTGAGATTTGGAAAAAATTAAATGAATTGGCGGCGGAAAATTTTTCCCATGTTACAATTTCCGGCGGAAATCCGGGGCTGCTGCGAAATTTAGCTGAGCTGATCGGTCTACTTAAGGAAAACGGCGTGGCGGTAGCGATTGAAACACAAGGGAGTTGCTGGCAGGATTGGTTTCTTCTGGTGGATAATCTGACGATTTCTCCGAAGCCCCCCAGTTCAAAAATGAATACGAATGACCAAGTTCTCGACAATATCATTGCAAGGCTTACCGCGGAAAATCGACAGGATCATATAAGCCTGAAAGTAGTCGTTTTTGATGAAGATGACTTTCAGTATGCAAAAAGCATCGCAAACAGGTATCCGGAAGTTCCGTTTTTTTTGCAGGCGGGTAATGACGACATCACCTCGAAGGATCATGCCGCTTTAACGGGCAAGCTCCTGAAAAAATATGCATGGCTGACAGAGAGGGCGATGGCTGATAAGCAGTTGACAAATGTAAGAGTGCTTCCACAACTGCATGCTTTCGTTTGGGGAAATAAGCGCGGTGTGTGAAAGGTGCCAGGCACCTCATGATGCTTTAAAGTGATAAAGTAAAGAAGGTTACAATGATCATTTCCAGCAGACGCAATCACAAACGTGCGGAATAGCGGAGCACTGCGCATTCAATTGCCTTCCCAGTAGAATACGCAGTGCTTCGACGGTCACTGAACTGCTGTTTTTGTTGTATTTCCATGCTATTAAAAGGAAGCGTGCGACAGGAAATAGAAGCTGACGAGGTGGCAGAACGCACGCCGAGCTTGCCGCTGGATGTCCTTTGGTTATACGCTTATTTATATATTTGTGCTCATGCGGAGCGCATTGACCTGCTCTGCAAATTCTTCTATCGCCAATTCATCAAGGTTAAACGTATCTGTTGTTGTACCGCTCACTTTCTGGATGATCTTCCGTTCAATAAAATTCATTTTCGACATCAAAAATTCGCCGCCGAACAGGCTGTTCGCGGAAGAATGCTGCCGGAGCTTTTCAGGAAACGCCTGGTTAAATTGTTCCTTAGCTTTTTCACCTTCGTACATACAGCAAAGAAACAGACCGACTTCTTTCGCATAGAGCTGCTTTTCATTCTCTCGAATAAATTTTTTAATCGTTCGCTGAATATTGCCGGCATGAATCGAGCCGCCGATAAGGACTGTATCGAATATACTTAAATCAGGTGCCTTATTCATTTTCAAATTTACTCTGATCGTCTCCCCTTTTAGCTGTTTACTCAATATTTCTGCTGCTTTTTCCGTTGTGCCGTGAGATGTGCAATATACGATTAAATGTTTCATAGAAAACTCCTCCTGAAAAATATAAGAGGATGCTCAAAAAGTCCGGGAAACAAACAGACCGGCGTATGTCAACGCTGGCGTTGTCCTTGCGCGTACGGTTTACGCTTCGCTGCTTTTGTCTTCCGCGCCGCGCCTTCCTGTGGCTCCAATGTCCTTCTTTTTGAACACGCTCTTTAAGTATTTTCGAGCGACTCCTCCCTGCAAAAAACGAACCTGACAGATCACTGGATGTCATGCTAGTATTCCAAGGTACCCACTTAAATTTTATTTCAAGAAAATCCAATGTCCATACTTAATTGTGAGAACTTTTTGAACAACCACGAAGCAACAAGCCGTACTTCACTGAGATGCTGCGAGCTGTCTCATTGTGTCATCGCGCGCGATGGTACTTGGATATTCGTCGAAGCGATGCTTGCAGAGGAAGAGACAATGAGTGGAGCCGATGCATTCTTTTTATACCAGCAATGAGTGGTTTTCTCGTAGATGGCGCATCGAGCGGAACCATTGTCTTTTTGAACACGCTCTAATACTATTTCTCAGGTGCCAGGCACTTTTGTCTGATTCAGTCATTTATTGTCTGATGATGTCTTTGTGCGGCTAACGTACATTCGATATACGCTTCATTGCTTGATCGCGCCGCGCTTCGACCTTCTTGTCTCCTGCTTAAGCTCCATTTTGAATACGCTCTTTTAGAAAGAATGTTTTAAAAAAAATAGATAATTTTTGAGATTTTAGTTTTCTTTTGACATCTTCCTGACATCTTCCTGGCATAAAGTATGGAACAGGGGAAAGCGTAATATGCGCCATCAAAAGTATAAAGGAGGAAAAGGGATGAAGCGTTACAAAAATAGCCGCACAGATCTGAAGCATGCAATTACAAAAATAAATTGCTTTTTGCCGCGCAAACAGCTGCAGTATCTGATGAGGCCGGACCCGCATGCGGGAAAAGACGGGAAATACAAAATTGGAAGTGTTTATTTCGATAATGTCGATAACAAAGTAGTGACCGAAAAAAAGTAGGCTTTCTTCGTCTGATCAAATATCGTGCGTGATTGTATAATCACAATACCGATTATATGAATCTCGAAAAATTAATGCAGGATTGTGTTGCCGTGAAAAACAAAAGTCCGATTACACGGCCGGACGGGACGTACTCCAAATACGATTTCACAGAGTATACGGTTGAGAAAGCTGAACTAGCAGAAAAGACTGTTCAACCAAGCGCGGCTTATTTGCTGCGATTCTATTAAACGATCGATAGATGTATAAAGAAACACATAATTTAACTACAAAATTGGAGGCTATAACGAATGGATACAATAAATTTCAGCGATATTTTTAAATCGAGCTTTTTAGAAAAAACATCAAGTTTTTCGATTGTTGATTCTTTGATCGGATTGCTTGTGGCATTTGCGGTCGGTTTGTTTATTTATGCGGTTTATAAAAAAACTTTTTCAGGGGTGATCTATTCCCACACATTCAACATTTCCCTGATTATCATGGCGATGGCGACAGCGTTGATCATCATGGGGATTTCATCCAATGTGCTGTTGTCATTAGGGATGGTTGGCGCCTTGTCGATCGTCCGTTTCCGAACACCGATCAAAGACCCGATGGATCTCGTCTATCTCTTTTGGGCGATCGTTGCCGGAATATTGTGCGGGGCAGGGTTTATTCCGCTCGCTATCATCGGCTCGATATTGATCGGCTTAGTGCTGGTCCTGTTTGTGAATAAAATTACGATTGAAAACCCGTATTTACTGATTGTAAAATATACAGATGCTGCGATTGAAAATGCGGTGGAAAACCTGGTGAAAAATCAAGCGAAAAAATACTCTCTCAAATCGAAATCAGTGATGCCGGGCGGAGTTTATGAAGTAACTTATGAAATCAGAGTCAAAGAACAAGATTCGCAGTTTATTACAGACATAACTGATATAAATGGGGTTCAGTCGGCAATGATGTTAAGCTACGACGGCAACTTTACGGCATAATCTAAATATTTTTATCGATTTTCTTATAGGGTATGACCCCTACCTCTAAGCGTTAGCGTAGGTGGGATGTTAAATCAGGTGGAGTAGAGTCTCCACCTAATTCCCAGATGTTTCAGCTTGGCTGTTGCGAGTTCACTGTGCTGGTCACTGCCGTGAACCGCTGACAGCAACCTCAAGGCAGCAGCGCAGGCTGGTTCGAGGATGTCTCGCTAGGGCAAGATATTGCACCTTTACGAAACATCCTCCTTTTGCAAAAAGGAGTTGAAGGAATGATCAGAAACAGATATTTGTGGGGGACTTTTTGCTTGCTGTTGGTCCTGTTTACGGCTTCCATTCTTGTTTTACCAAGGATCGGCCTGGAAAAAAGCGATGTCACCCATTCATATATAGATAAAGTGTTTGATCAAGCGCAAGTGGCAACCGTCGATATTCAAATGAACGAAGAAGATTTAAACGACTTGCTGGAAAATCCGCTGAAAGAAGAATATTACGTAGCTACTGTCGTTGTCAATGGAACGAAGGTTGAAAATGCCGGTATCCGGACAAAAGGAAATTCTTCGTTACGCTCCGTCGCGAGTGATGACACTACGAATCGCTACAGTTTTAAAATCGATTTTGATCAATACGCGGATGATCAGTCATTATTCGGTTTAAAAAAATTAAATTTAAACAACAATTTCAGTGATTCCACATTGATGAGGGAGTATTTGTCTTACAGTCTCATGGCGTATTTAGAAGTGCCGACCCCGGCCTACTCCTATATGTACGTTACCATTAACGGTGAAGACTGGGGGCTGTATTTAGGCGTAGAACAAATCGATGAAGTGTTTTTAAACCGTCATTTTGCGGATGACACGGGGGATCTGTATAAACCGGACGGTGTCGGCAGCGATTTGCAATGGATCAGTGAAAATATTGAAGATTACAGCGGCTTGGATTTAAAAACAAACAAAGACAGCACCGATCAGTCGGCGATGCTCGATTTACTGTATGCGATCAACAATGGAGAGGACATCGAGGAATATATCGATGTGGACGAAATGATCCGTTATTTTGCGGTGAACACCGCCCTTGTGAACTTGGACAGCTATCAAGGCCAAATGAAGCACAATTATTATTTATATGAAGAAAATGGGGTGTTTTCCATTATCCCGTGGGACTATAATATGGCTTTCGGAGGCTTCGGAGTAGGCGGTTTTGGCGGCGGCGGGAGAAATATGCCGGGAGAAAACACTGACAATCAGGGAGCAGGGGAACAAGAAAATGCTGCCGGCAACGAAGACGGAGCCGGAGGGGGCGGTCCGGGTTCTGGCAACGAAGAAGGAGCGGGCGACAATCGTCCAGGAGCCGGAAATGAAGAAGGTACTATTGCTCCAAACGCAGATGACGAGAACGGCAAGGATGTTGGTCAAAACGGAAGAAATGACATGGCAATGGGCATGCCGGAAAGCACAGAGCTCATCAATGAGAGCAGTATAAACTTCAGCATTACCACCCCGGTGTCGGGAACGACCCTAGAGGATCGGCCGCTCTTAAATGCGCTCCTTTCCGTAGATGAATACAGGGAACAATATGAAAAATATCTGGAGGAGATTGCGACTTCGTTTTTTACCCAAGAAAATATTGAATCAATCACTATGGGGATTTCTTCCTTGGTATTAGATTATGTTGAAAAAGATCCGACGAAATTTTATACAACGGAAGCGTTTCTGGAAGGTGTGTCTGGGGACAACAGCTTGCCGGAATTCGCTGTTCAACGGGCGGAGTCCATTTTAGCTCAACTTTCCGGTGAGTTGATTGTTGAAGCGGAGACGGCGGACGGGATGTTTGGAGAAGGTGGAATGCCCGAAATGGTTGGCGAGCCAGGGGAAGGCATTCCTGATGGCATGATGCCGCCGGGATTTGAAGATGGAGAAATGCCTGAAGACATGATGCTGCCGGATGGTGAAGGCGGGGAAATGCCGTTTGACCAACGAGGGCAAGAAGAACAGCGAGAGGCAGCCGATGAACAGCAGCAAGCGGAATCAAGCTATTCTGCGCAGTTCATAGAAACATCGATCTTCGTTGCATTACTTATCGCAGCTCTCCTTTTTGTAATGCGTTTCAAACGACGAGTTTGAAAAATTGTGCGGGACATGGTCCCGCACAATTTTGTGAACGAAACTAGCTTGGAAGTGTCCGAAAAAGATTCCGAATCTATACTAGATTGAAAATTCCTGTTCAATATGAAGGGAAAAAGATTAAGTTTAACGGATTGTATTAAATTGCAAGCAGGTATGTTTGAAAACAAAATAAATTAAATTAATTTTGGAAAAACTATTGCATTTAACAGGAATTGCGGTTATGATGATTACGAAATCGGTTTCTTAAAAATAAAACCGAAAATGTTATTTTCAAAAAACCTCTTGATTCTACAAAAATCAGCATTTTTCTATAATTCTAAGAAACTATCTTTTTTTTGCCACATAAAAGAAAACGGTTTCAATAGAAGGTGCTGGTTTTATTTTTCGCTCTTGTCGAAATCGATTTCGTAACGTTTCAGGAGGTGGTGTAAACAAAGTTTTTGTTGAAAGTGGGAGCGGCAAGCCAGGTCAAAACCAAAAAAATGAAGGGGGAAATCAGCTTGACACTGAAAAAGTTTTTTCTATTAGTGGCGGCAATGGTATTGGCATTTGCATTGGCGGCGTGCAGTAATGACGAGGAGAGCAGCGCAGATGGTGAGAACGGCGGAAGTACGGATAACACGGAAAGCGATAATGAATCGGACAACACGGACAACGCCGGTAACGGGGATAATGTGGTACTGGATTTCTGGGTATTTGGCAGCACAGGCTATGATCAACTGATCGAAGAGTATAAAGAGGTAAATCCGAACGTGACGATTAACTTTAATGAAGGGGAAATGAACGATATGCATAATAATTTGTTCACTTCCCTTTCGGCCGGCAGCGGTGCTCCGGATATTGCAATGGTCGAGGTCAGTGAGGTGGCAAAGTTTCTGGAAGCCTCCGGTCAGTTTTATAATTTAAACGATTACGGCGCAGCTGACGTTGCCGGTAACTTTTTAGATTGGAAATGGCAACAGGCACAAAGTGTGGACGGTTCCTTCCAATTAGGCTTGCCGACGGATATCGGTCCGACAACGATGTTTTATCGCACGGATGTCATTGAAGAAGCCGGGCTGCCGACGGATCCGGAAGCGCTGGCAGCGGAAATCGCCACTTGGGATGCGTATTATGATGCGGCAAAAACGATTAAAGAAGCAACCGGCAAACCAATTTCCGATAGTCCGATGCTGTTATTCAACTCGATTCGCGACCAGCAGTCGCAACAGTATTTCAACGAGCAGGATGAATTGATCATCGAAGAGACGGTAAAAGAAGCATACGACTTCACCACAAAACTGCTGCAAGAAGACCTGGTTGGACAAAATGCTTTATGGACTCCTGAATGGGGAAGCGCCATGGAAGACGGCAGCTATGCCATCCTACCGGGCGCTCCTGCGTGGATGATCGGGAATGTAAAGGGAAATGCTCCGAATTCCGCAGGGAAATGGTCGTTGACAACCATTCCGGAAGGCGCCGGGAACTGGGGAGGATCATTCCTTACCATTCCGGCAGAATCCGATCATCCAGAGGAAGCATTTGAATTCATCGCCTGGCTGACCGCGCCGGAGCAACAGCTGAAATCATTCCACAGCATGGGCTTGTTCCCTTCAGCGCCAAGCGTGTACGAAGATGAAGCGTTTTTGGCGACGACGGACGAGTATTTCAGCGGTGCCCAGACAGCGAAAATTTTTGCGGAAGCAGCGGAATCTGTAGTTCCAGTATACATGGGTGTAAATTACTCAATTGTAAACACAGAGCTGGAAACGGCAATCATGAACGTTGCGGTGGAAGGAGCAGATCCACAGGGAGAATGGGATGCTGCGGTCCAGCGTATCGAACAACAGCTGAGCAGGCAGTAAGGATGAGCGGGCGGTCTGTGGAGAAATATCCATGGACCGCCTGGAAATGAAGTGAAAGGAGAGAAAGAAAGTGGCACAAATACAAGTGGAAAAACAGCTCCCTCCCAGGAAATCATCCTTAAGCCAAAAAACGAAGAACGCAATAAACGGATATTTGTATATTTCCCCATTCTTTCTTCTGTTTGCCGTTTTTGGCTTGTTCCCGATTTTATTCAGCTTTTATCTCGGCTTTCAAAAATGGAACGGTTTAGGTGAAATGGAGTACGTCGGCTTTCAGAATTTCAAATTGATTCTGGAAGATCCGCTTTTTTGGAAGGCGCTGGGGAATACGATGATTATGTGGGTGCTGGGAACGCTGCCGCAGCTCCTCATCGGCATCATTCTTGCTTACGCACTGAACAGCGCATTGATTAAATTGAAAAGCTTTTTCCGCATTTCGGTTTTCATGCCGTATGTCACATCCACCGTTGCGGTGGCTATCGTATTCGGAATCATGTTTAATTCCCAGGAGTTCGGCCTGTTTAACGCTATTCTCGGCAACTTCGGCATTGACCCCGTCAGTTGGAGCACTTCGGAATGGGGAGTGAAAATGGCGATCTCCACCATGGTTTTCTGGCGCTGGGTAGGTTATAACACGATCATATATCTTGCCGGACTGCAGGCGATTCCGAATGAGCTGTACGAAGCGGCGGTTATTGATGGAGCGACGACGAGACAAAAAATACAGTATATCACGATTCCGATGCTACGCCCAATTATTATTTTTACCGTCTTTACGTCGACGATCGGTGCGCTGCAATTGTTTACGGAGCCATTGATTTTTATCGGCCGGACGTACCGGCAGGAAGGAATCACTGTTGTTTTGTACCTGTACCGGGAAGCTTTTGCAAACCAAGCATTCGGTCCGGCATCGGCAACAGCGATTATTTTGTTTTTGATCATTATTGTTATTTCATCCATCAACGTCTTAGTGGCAAATCGGATCGCGCGGTAGGAGGGGATGCAAATGAGTAAAACAAATCGCAAAGTACAGTTGACCATTTCGAAAACGTTTGTCTACGCACTGCTTGCCATTGCATCCTTCTTAGCTATATTTCCGTTTTATTGGATGTTTGTCATGGCGACGAACAATAACAGTGCAATTAATAAAGTGCCGCCGGCGATTATACCAGGGGCGGAACTTGTAACAAACTTCAGCAATGTGATTAATACGATTGATTTTTTCGGTGCGATCTGGAATTCGGTGATCGTGGCGACGCTCGCAACATTGGGGGTTTTATTCCTTTGCTCTTTGGCGGGTTTTGCATTTGCAAAGCTTGATTTCAAAGGGAAAAATATTCTGTTTGTAGCGATCCTGGTGACGATGATGATACCGCCGCAGCTTGGGCTTATTCCTCAGTACATCATCATTACAAAACTGGGCTGGTTAAACGATTTGAAAGCGATCATCGTTCCCGGTTTGATCGATGCGTTCGGGATTTTCTGGATGCGGCAATATATCAGCAGCAACGTGCCGGATGAACTGGTGGATGCCGCGAGGATCGACGGCTGCTCCACGTTCCGCGTTTACTGGAACATTACCGTCCCGATTATTATTCCAGCATTTGCCACCCTCGCGATCATTAAATTCATGTATATCTGGAACGATTTTTTGTGGCCGCTTGTGGTGCTGCGAGATCAAGCGTCCTTCACCATCCAGGTGGCGCTGCGCGGACTGATTGATAACTATGTCCGGGACAACGGGATGATTCTTTCCGGTACATTCTGGGCGACGGTGCCGCTGATTATCGTATTTTTACTCTTAAATAAACTGTTTATTTCAAGCTTGACGGAAGGAGCGGTCAAGAGCTGATTCGCTGCTGCCGGAATTCAGACAGAGTAGCCAAGGATAGAAGGGATAACGATGAGACTGACGATTCGGGATATTGCGAAAATGGCAGGTGTCTCTCCTGCCACGGTATCAAAAATTATGAATAATTATGATGGAATCAGCGCGGAGACAACGGAAAGGGTAAAGCGGGTGATTGATGAAACCGGCTATAAGCCTACGTTTTCAGCGCAATCATTGGCAACGAAAAAATCGAATTTAATCGGTATCATCTATGCCGGAGAAATCAATGTCGATCTTAACCATCCATTTTTTAACGAAGTCATCAATGTTTTTAAGAAGACAGTCGGAAGCTTGGGATATGATCTGCTTATTTTCAGCAATGAAAAATTCAATATGGAAAAGGAAAATTACCTTCTGCGTGCCAGGCACTTCCATGTCGACGGCTGCCTCATCGTTGCAGGAGAAAAAATTGAATCTGCCATTTACGAATTAGATCAAAGCGATGTTCCGTGTGTCGGCGTGGATATTCAATTGACCGGGCGGATGTCGAGTTATGTGATGACGGATAATGTCAGAGTGGCGGCAAAGGTTGTAGAGCATTTGTATTTGAATTCCATCAGAGATATTGCGTATATCGGCGGGAAGAGAGAATCGCCGATTGCTCAAATGAGGCTGGACGGCTTCGCTTCAACAATGCAGAAATTTGGGATTCCCATCAAGGAGGAATGGGTGCATTTCGGTGATTTCTTCGAGGAAAGCGGACGCGCTTCCATGGCGAGGATGCTGAAGACATCGCCGTATCCGAAAGCGGTTTTTGCCGCATCGGATATGATGGCCCTCGGCGCCATTCACGCGATCAAGGAGAGGGGATTAAAGGTTCCCGATGATATACGGGTCATCGGCTGCGATGATATCGAAGCATGCCGTTACAGCGAACCGAAGTTGACGACGATTAAGCAGGATAAGGAAAAGCTTGGAAAATTTGCCGGGCATATGCTCAACGATTTGATTACGAAAAAAATGGAACTGAAGGCGATTCAAGTGGATCCGGAGCTGATTATTAGAGAATCGTGCGGTGCTTACAGGAATGCGGAAACCATCAGCATTGATTTTCCCGGCGATAGATTTTGACGGCTTGGTTTCGTTGTCATTTGAACGAGTGCGGTGTTTCCTGCAGCAGCAGATTTTTGCACTTTGTGGAAAGTCACGATTCTTCCTGTTTTTCGGGTAAACAGGCTGAAAAACAGTTTTGCCCCGGTTTCATGCATCGCACACAAGAAGGAGTTATTTGGCACCTGGTTTTTTAGTGACAGGTGCCAAAGCGGGAAAACTCCACGGTCATCATTAAGGAGCGTGACAGCGGAAAGACAGCATATTTTATCTTGTTAGTTTCCCGGTAAAACAAACGACATATCCCATTTGGTCACATTAAAGGACAGTCTGCTGTTGGCTGCAAATGTAATCGTATCGTTTCCGGGATCAGGAAATATTCGTGCAGTAAATACTTCTTCTCCATCATTCACAAAAATCTCGATGGAGGAGGTGTCGATAAAAATCTGTAAGCTGTTTAAATGCGCAAGCCGGCAATGGCGGTATTCTTTCGTTTTTGCCGCAAAACGAAGCCGGGACAAAGTAAGTCGTTTTAAGGTGGAATCGAATGTTATCTCTGCTTCCTCGCGTATGGAAACGGTAAAGGTTGTATCCGGCCCGACTTCCTCATTTAGTATAATTAGCAGCTCTGCTGCGGTACCGCGTATCCCGTCAAGTTTCTGCGGGCAAGTATCAAGGATGACATTCTTGTGTTCCACTTTCTTTTTTCGCAGCTGCTGCAGTTCTTCCGCCGGTTTTTGAAACAGTTTATCTCCTCTTAATTCCAGACACCTCGGCAAGGTCATCGCATGAATCCATCCGTTTTCCCGTGTCGGATGACTATCCTCGTTTTCCTCCGGGAGTCCCATCCAGGCAAAGAGCAGCCGTCTGCCCTTATCGTCCATGGTCGTTTGCGGTGCGTAAAAGTCAAAGCCCCGGTCCAGTTCGGTAAAATCGCCGTGGGTAAATGCCGCGTTGATATAATCAAGCTTGCCGATGAAATAACCGGACTGGTAAAGGTTGTTATACAAGTAGCCGTCCGGCGCAATACCTTGTGGAGAAACGATGAAAACATCCTTATCACCAAGCGGGAATAAATCAGGACATTCCCACATATACCCGAAGTCGCCTAATTGATTAACATGCGCTCCGGCAACAGCACCGAGATGCTCCCATGATTCCAGATCGGTGGAGGTAAACAGAACGGCTTTGCCGGTTTCGTCGCTGCTCTGTGCGCCGATGATCATGTACCAGCGGCCGTTATGCTGCCAAACCTTAGGATCTCTGAAGTGGGCAGTATAGCCTGGAGGAAGAGAAAGAACCGGCCCTTTTTTCTCAAAGTGAACGCCGTCCTCCGAAACAGCCATGCATTGATACGTCTCCCGTTCTCCTTGTTCATTTTTCACATTTCCGGTATAAAAAACAATCAATTTGCCGTCTTTTTCAATGGCGCTGCCGGAGTAACAGCCGTTGCGGTCAAACCAGTCGCTTGGCGTTAAAGCGACGGCTTCATGCTTCCAGTGAACAAAATCCCCGGAAGTGTAATGTCCCCAGCATTTGCTGCCATGCTCTGTTGCAAACGGATTCCATTGAAAGAACAGGTGATATACACCGTTAAACTGAATAAAACCGTTCGGATCATTCAACAGCCCCATCGGCGGCATCAAGTGATATGCAAGCCGATACGGATCGGGTTTATTGTTCTTCGCCTGCTCTTCCAGTTCTTTGTGCAGTTTATCGATGATTTGCTGCTTTGTTTGAAGCATGAGATAATAGTCTCTCCTTTATTAAGAGGATGTTCAAAAATTGCGGGAAACAGCGCCTGCGAATCTCATCGTTGCGTTGTCTCTCTGCTGCTCACGTACGTGTTGGTGTACGCTGCGCTGCTCGAGCCAGCCGCGCCTCGACCTTCTTGCCGCTGTTGTGTCCTCATTTTTGAACCCACATTTTTTTAGAGGATGTTCAAAAATTGCGGGAAACAGCGCCTGCGAATCTCATCGTTGCGTTGTCTCTCTGCATTATTGCCATTTGCCAGCGGATTATGAAAAAACGATCTGTGGAATCGATTCCAGGTATATCATATAACAGGTTGAAGGGAATGTCCATGTGCTTTTTTTGCGCCGACGAAACGGGACGTTATCCCGTTCATGTTGAATAGTCGTTTTCATATGATGAGTAGAAGAACGGACCGCCATCAGGAATGAATGAGATGATACTCCGGCGGTAATACATGAGGCTGGAAATCCGTGGTGCGGGGAAAGGTTTCATGTTGCAGTACACGGGCTTTTCCATTACACTTTTTATAAATGGACGGGCGTGGAAGGAGATAGTCGATGGTTACGATAAATGATATAGCAAGGCTGGCAGGGGTATCGAGAACAACGGTTTCAAGAGTGCTGAATAACTCCGGTTATGTTGGGGAGGAAGCGAAGAAAAAGATATTGGCGGTAATTGCAGAGACCGGATATGTTCCGAGTGAACAGGCTAAATCGTTGCGAACAAAACGAACGAAAGTTATCGGAGTGATTTTGCCGAAAATCAGTACGGAAACGGCCAGCCGGGTTGTTGACGGCATTGACAAGGAATTGAGTCAGCACGGCTATCAAATACTGCTCGCCAGCTCCAACCTGCAAGTGGAAAAGGAAATAGAACAACTTCGCCTGCTTCAAAGCCGGCGGGTGGACGGAATTGTCATCGTAGCGACAAATACGGATGAAAAATTAATGAAGGAAATTCATGAGGTGAAAATACCAATCGTTGTTCTCGGACAGGATGTGAAAGGCGTTACTTCGGTAATTTATAACGATTATGATGCTGCAAAGGATGTCACCACGCTGCTGGCGGAGAAAGGCCATCGTCGCATCGGGTTCATCGGAGTAAGCGAGAAAGACCCGGCTGTCGGTTATTATCGGAAAAAAGGATATTTGGATGCGTTAACGGAGAACGGTTTGATGGCAGATGAGAAATTGGTGAAAGAAGGGATATTTAATATTCAATCCGGCTATTCAGCGATGATGGCGATGTTTGCGGACACCAGCGATGCACCGACAGCTGTCGTTGCTGTCACCGACCGGCTTGCCGTAGGTGCATTGCAGGCGCTGCGAGAAAAAAATATTCGGATTCCAGATGATATCAGCCTGTTCGGCATGGGAAACTCGGTGATGTCTGAATATTTACAGCCGCCGCTGTCCACCGTGGAGTTTTACAACGAGCAGGCGGGAAAAGAGGCAGCGGTCTTATTGTTGGAGCAACTGAATAAACAAGAAGAAGTTGTAAATAAAAAAATTATCATAAATTATAGACTTATTGAACGAGGTAGTTTATTATAAGGATAAGTAATCGATTCCACATTTGGGGAATCGATGCGTTTTGCAAAACTGTGTAATCGATTCCATAGGGGCGTCAATATACAGCGTGTTGTCATAAGGACGTGTGGAAGGCTGTTCTTTGTTTTTAGGCACAGAGCTGCGAAACTTGTTTCTTTTCCTACGCGACGGCTGTCCGATGGCATCGCTGATTTTCGGCAACAAGGAATGCTGTCTGTGACAATTGTTATTCGTAATATTGAAGGATAAAGGGACAGCGGGCGGCGGAACCGAAAACAAACGGCGCTTGCAGGCGTAGAAGGAGCGGATTGCTAGAGACGGGAAGCTGTCGGCATCCCATATTTGAAGATGGTAAAATGAAGCCGAGGCAATAGACTATATCATTGAGGAAGTTTTATTTTTACTTTCATATGTAATCGATTCCAGAAATTGTTTTGTTTTATAAAACTTATTCAAAAAGCTGAAAGCCGAGCTTTCTGAATAACTACTGATGAAATAATTTTCCCAACGACCACGTAAACTAATGGTTGAAAAATGAAAGGAGTACATCTTATGTCAGAGAACAGAAGAATCGCGGAAGAGTTGATCGAAGCCGTGGGGGGCAAAGAAAATATTGCCTCTGTGGCCCACTGCGCAACCCGTTTGCGCATCATGGTAAACAACAAAGAAAGTATTGATCAACAACGGGTCGAAGAAATCGACAAAGTCAAAGGGGCTTTTTATAATTCAGGACAGTACCAGATTATTTTTGGAACCGGTACAGTTAACCGCATACATGATGAAGTTGTTCAATTGGGGGTATCGGAATCAACGAAAGGCGAGCAAAAACAGGAAGCGGCGAAGCAAGGAAATAATTTTCAGCGGGTGATCCGCACATTTGGCGACGTGTTTGTCCCGATTATTCCAGTTCTCGTGGCTACAGGTCTGTTTATGGGCGTGCGCGGATTGTTGATGCAGGAGCAAATTCTCAGTCTTTTTGGCTTAACTGCGGACAATGTTCCTGAAAATTTCATTCTTTTTACCCAGGTGCTGACGGATACTGCCTTTGCCTTTTTACCGGCGCTTATCGCTTGGTCAGCCTTCAGAGTTTTCGGCGGAAGCCCCGTCATTGGCATTGTTCTCGGGTTAATGCTTGTCAGTCCGTCGCTGCCGAACGCATGGGCGGTGGCAGAAAATCCCGATCTGGCGATTCAGTTTTTCGGATTTCTTCCAGTAACAGGATACCAAGGCTCAGTTTTACCAGCGTTTATTGCCGGCTTTCTCGGGGCGAAGCTGGAAAAATGGATCCGCAAACGTGTACCTGAAGCACTGGATTTAATTTTAACACCGTTTTTAACGTTATTAATCATGATTTTACTGGCACTCTTTGTCATCGGCCCTGTGTTCCATTTTATCGAAAATATCGTGATGTCAGGAACGCAGTTTATTCTTGATTTACCGTTTGGCATCAGCGGCTTGATTATCGGCGGGCTGCATCAGATCGTCGTTATTACCGGAGTCCACCATATATTTAACTTTCTGGAAATTCAATTACTGGAGAGGTTATCGGCTAATCCGTTCAATGCGCTGATCACATGTTCGATTGCGGCACAAGGTGGAGCTGCGTTGGCAGTTGGACTGAAAACTAAAGTGAAAAAGCTGAAGGCGCTGGCCTTACCATCTTCTCTGTCGGCGTTTTTAGGAATTACTGAACCGGCGATTTTCGGTGTCAACCTGCGGTACGGTAAACCGTTTATCATGGGGCTCGTCGGCGGGGCTGCCGGTGCCTTCTTCGCTGCATTGGTTGGCCTGGCTGGTACGGGGATGGCAATTACCGTCATACCGGGAACATTATTGTACCTGAATGAGCAAATTCTCTTCTATCTATTGGCTAACGTGATTGCGGTCGGCGTGGCTTTCGCTCTGACATGGAGCTTCGGCTATTCCGACAAAATGAAAGAAGAAGTGGAAAAAGGATAATGTTAAAGAGCGTGTTCAAAAAGATAAAAACCGATCCTTTTGAACAAACACTTAATATTATTTCAACAGAAGTCCGGGCGATGCTGCTGACACGGCCCGGGCTTTTTTTCAAAGCAGAAGGCTGCCTTCTTAAAACTTTGCTGTTATTCTGTCGGCTATTATGGAAATGATCATTCGCACCAATTCCTCGGTACCTTGCCGGTTCAGGTTATTTCTTTCTTGTTTTGACGGTGAGCTTTACCGGCTTGCTTTTTCCAGAGCTGTTGATCGCAATGATCTCGTATTTATAGGATTTGTTTTTCGTTAATTTTTTGTCATGAAAGCTCGTTTTTGTTCCTCGATAAACGACTTTGCCATTTCTTCTTACTTCATACCTCTTCGCGTCGGATACTTTACTCCAAGTTAAATGAACCGCGGTGGCGGTAGTTTTTTTTGAAGTTCTTAGGAGCAGTCGTTTTTTTCTGTTTCGGTACCGCTTTTTCTACAGCCTGCGGTGAAGGCGCAACCGGCTGAGGCTGCGCGATCGGCTGAACCGGCACAACCTGGTCAGGCACATCCGGCTCAGTCGGAGTCATCGGCTCCGGGTCGATATTTACTTTTTCCGGTGCCTGTATTAGGCCATAGCCATACAAGCTGTCCTTTCCCGCAGGCACTAAATCGACCGTGTTTTCCTGCAGAAGCTTTCGCAGCTCTGCCGCTCCTGCTTGTGGGTATTTTTCCCGATAAAGGGCATGGTTGCCGGCAACGAATGGCGCTGCCATGGAAGTTCCCTTCATCCGGACATAGCCGTTCCCTAAGTATGTGCTTAGTACTTGCACCCCGGGAGCGCTGACTTCGATAGCTTCACCGGTAGAGGAAAATGTTCCCCGCTGGTTATTTTTGTCGCTGGCAGCCACGGCAATGGCAGAAGGATATTTCGCCGGAAAAACAACGGTGTCACCGCTGTCATCCTGGGTTCCGGAATTCCCTGCGGCAGCAGCAACTACAACACCGTTGGCGTACGCTTTATCGACAGCCTGCCTGAGGGCAGCGGATTCCTGCGTTGAGCCGAGACTTAAATTGATAATATCCATCTTATTTTGCTGATAGACCAGTCGATTCCGGCGATAATGCCGGACAGATAGCCGGAGCCGTTCTGATCCAAAGCCTTAATGGAATAAAGCAGGCTATCCGGCGCAATGCCGACGATTCCACAATCATTATTTTTCGCCCCGATTATTCCGGCTACGTGTGTACTGTGTCCGTTGTCATCTTCATGATAGACCGTGTAGGAAACGAAGGAAGCTCCGCCGGCTGTCTGGAGATCTTCGTGTGCTGCACTACCTAGTGTCAATCACTGCAATCCTCACGCCTTTGCCGGTTAATCCTGACTGCCACGCGTTTGCTGCCACAGTTTTCGTTATTCCCCAATCAATCACTTGGTTTTTGACAGTGACCAGTTGATCTTTTTCCACGAGCATTATGTTCGGATTGCGCTCCAGACCGCGAATTGTCTGCGGCGGGATGGTGACGCTCACGGCTGGTATGTGTTGAAATTCGACATGCAGCTCTCCCTTTACTTCTCGAAGGGGCTTTTTATCAATATGCTTGTCAAAAACAACGATGACCCGCTTATCTTTGGCAGCAGATGCCTCCAAAGCTCGCGGAAGGAATAAAGAGAATAATAGCGTTAGACAAATGCAGAGAATGACAGCTTGATAGCCTGACTGTTTCATGTTGCTGCACTCCTTCCGTTTCTTTAAAGGTTCTGATTCTTTTTATTATAGTGTTTGTTCAAAAAGATCGTTTTTTATCTTTTTGAACAAGCACGAAGCAATGAGCCGTTCTTCACTGAGACACTGCGAACTGTCTCATTGTGCCATCGCGCGCAATGGCACTTGGACAGACGTCAGTGCTCTACTAGTAGAGGAAGAGACAATGGGTGGAGCCGATGCCTTCTTTTCAGGCAGGCTGTGAGTGGTTTTCTCAGAGCTAGGATGGCGACATTCCGCCGTTGCCCATAGGACGTGGGCAGCACTTAGGCGAAATTGGCGCATCGTGCGGAACTAATGCCTTTTTGAACACGCTCTTATAATCGTATTTTTAATAGTGAGATATCGGATAAATATGGGAAAATATTTGGTAATAGTTTTCAGCTATTCAATTCTATTTTTATTCCTTATACTGAAAGCAAGATTCATAGATTTTGATAAAACTACTTGCGGATTACCTGCAGCGAGAGGAGACAGCCACTTGAAAAAAGTTTTCAGTATTTTTTTAATTTTCACCATGTTATCCGCAATTTTTCCAGTAACTCTGGCGGGAGCAAGTTCACAAAAATTTAATATGACTTATGTTTATTTCGGCAATACCGATACGTTTATCCGCAATGTGGATCACATCGGCGGATCTTTGCATGTTGCGGCCCCAAGCTATTTTGACCTCCATCCGGACGGTTCTTTAAAGCTGACACATCAGTTTGATACCCGCTTTATTCAGGAAATGCATAACCGCGGTGTGAAGGTGGTCCCATTTATCAGCAATCATTGGGACAGGATGCTCGGTCGTGCGGCACTGCAGAACAGGGAAAAGCTATCGACGCAAATTGCCAACGCGGTCCAGCAGTACAACCTTGACGGCGTGAACGTCGATATTGAAAATGTCACCGAAGTAGACAAAGACGCTTTTACCGATTTTGTCCGTCTGCTGAGGGAAAAGATTCCGGCGGCGAAGGAAGTATCTGTAGCGGTAGCTGCCAATCCAAACGGCTGGACTAAGGGCTGGCACGGATCATACGATTATGCAAAGCTCGCTCAGCATGCCGATTACTTAATGCTCATGGCTTATGATGAATCGTATGAATGGGGTCCGGTTGGACCGGTTGCCAGCCTGCCGTGGGTAGAAAGATCGATCCAGGCTGTTTTAAAGCATGCCCCTCCTGAGAAAGTGGTGCTCGGTGTACCGTTTTTCGGACGGTATTGGGTGGAAGGGCAGACTCATGGAGGAATAGGTCTGTCTAATCATCGCGTGGAGGAAATTGTCGCCCGCTATCAGGGAACGGTTCGTTTTGACCAGACGGCTAAATCGCCGGTGGCAACATTTACAATTAATGCGTCTGATCCGAAAACAGTCGTCGGCAGCAGGACGCTCGCACCGGGGAACTATACACTCTGGTTTGAAAACGCCGAGTCGCTGCAGCATAAAATTGATTTGATTCATAAATATCAGTTGAAAGGGATGGGAAGCTGGAGCCTCGGGCAGGAACAGTCGGGGATTTGGCCGGAGCTCAATCGCTTTTTAAACGGAACAGAAGCAGCGCCTACACAGCCTGAGCCGGTGGAAAATCCGATAACGGAACCGGTGATAGAACAGCCGCAGCCAAACAATCAGTCAGGTTCAAAAAAAGATACAACGCCGCCGGGGATAAAAAATAAAAAAACGAGCTATCAATCAAAAAATCATCAAGTGACGCTGTCCTATCATATCGATGAGCCGGCGGCGGTAACAACGAGTGTTAGAGACAGTTCTGGAAAACTGCTGAGAACACTGGAAAATAAAGTGAGTAAACGAGCAGGGACGCACACCGCCACCTGGAATGCTGCCAACGTGAAGAACGGTCGCTACACTTTTCGGATTGTTGCCACGGATGCCAGCAATAATACAAGAACAGTCAATCATCAGCATCAACTCGTTAAAGCAAACACAAAATCCGGAAAAGTAAACGCATCGACGCTGAATGTACGTGCGAAAGCGACGACAAATTCCCGGGTCATCGGCACGCTGAAAAGAAATGCGACGGTAACGATCATCAGTCAGCAAGGAAACTGGTATAAAATTAATTATGGGAAAACAACAGGCTATATCAGCAGCAAATACGTCAAGAATGTCAGATAATACAAACGCGAAATGAAAAGGAGCGGATTCGACCACAAGCGTGAATCAATGAGTGGAGTCAAAGCAAACAGGCAAGTTGAAAAATTGGCGTACTAGTTGACAACAAGTATTATCGCTGAAAAAGGACATCACCGCTGTTTCAACACTGTCATAAGAAGGAACATTGTTTGTGAAGGTCCTTCATTATTGATGTTGTTCGGTGTAACAAATGGGAGGGGAAGCATTTTCGAGAGCGCCCATAGGGGAAGGCGCTCTTGAAGGAGGATTCTCAGGCTATGCTCTAGGCTATTATGCATAATGACGAACTATGCAGGTTTTCAGCAGTGTTTCTTGAACAGAATTGCCCCGATAATTACCAACAGGATAAACAGCACCAGAACAAGCCCGAAACTTGGAGGGAATCCATGGTGGTAGTAGCTCAATAAACTCACCTCCTTCCAATGGTGGATGATACATTATATGGAACGGAAAATAGCTTGTATAGTGTTCCTTCCCTAGTAAATTGAAAATTAATTAACTAGTGGACAGGGCAATTGCTAGAAAAGCAGCTTTTCACAGGATGAAACAGTATTCTCGTACCGGCCGGGATTGATGTTTTAACAGAACTGCATCAGTGTATTTTTCGCTGCAAAGTTGTGAGATCGCATTCTTTCATTGTATAATTTATCGTGTATCCGGTGCGGCGGAAGCGGTTTTTGCAACCAACTGAAAAACTAGGTAGAAACAGCACTTCTGTATGGGCTTCTAGCAAATCGCTTTTTCAGTGCCCGCTGTCTGGAAGGGCTGTTTTTCTGAAAAATACGGGGACGCTGTTCACGGAACAGAAGTTGTTTGTGTTTTTTCTTAACAAGGAGTGTTATTTGATGAAAAAGGATAAGGCAGTAGTAGTATTCAGCGGCGGGCAGGACAGTACGACTTGTTTGTTTTGGGCCTTGAAGCACTTTAAAGAGGTGGAAGCAGTAACATTTAACTACAACCAAAGGCATCAATCAGAAATTGAAGTTGCCGGAAAGATTGCGAAGGAGCTTGATGTGAAACACACCATCCTTGATATGTCGTTGCTAAATCAGCTGGCGCCCAACGCTTTGACGAGAGACGATATTCCGATAGAAGCAAAAGAAGGTCAGCTTCCTTCCACCTTTGTTGATGGGCGAAACTTGTTGTTTTTATCGTTTGCGGCAGTTTTGGCCAAGCAGGCAGGTGCCAGGCACTTGGTCACTGGCGTGTGCGAAACGGATTTCAGCGGCTATCCTGATTGCCGAGATGTGTTTATTAAATCGCTGAATGTCACGCTTAATCTGGCAATGGATTATCAGTTTGTCATCCACACGCCGTTGATGTGGCTGGACAAAGCGGAAACGTGGAAGCTGGCAGACGAGCTGAATGCTCTGGAATTTGTCCAAACGAAAACCCTTACTTGCTATAACGGGATTATCGCCAACGGCTGCGGCGAGTGTCCGGCGTGCATTCTGCGAAAAAATGGGCTGGATACATATCTTAACAGTAATAACAGTGAGTGATCGAAAGAAAGTGACCGCTTGAAAAAGTCCCAACCCACTTTTACATATTGCCCCATCCGAAAGGGGGGGCATTTTCACCCACCGATCATTTGTGTAGCTCAAGCAATTCCTATTCGTGCGCCCTGCTCCAGTTTAGCCTGCTCTCGCCTGGAGATTTTGCTACTGATAAGCGCTGCTCTATTCCTGGCGGCAGATAAGTCTTTTTGAAACAGCTTTATTTTTCATATCATTTCTATACAATTGCTATCATAAAAACTTAGTTTATCCAATAGACAAACTAAGTTTTTCAGGTTACAATCAATGAAGAGGCTCACAAAAACAGCAGCATGACTGTGGTGTTTCCGTGTATCAGATTGTAAACGCGCACATACATTGGCTTCTGAATATCGGGGACTTAAATTTCCGGCACTGTTTGCCCTTTTGTCTAAAATGTACGGTGGAAGAGCTGGAAGCTTTGGTTTTCAACAAGGGAGGATGGAAGTTTGAAGATCGGTGTCATCAATGTAGGAACCTTCAATGGAGCGGTAAAGCAGTTGTTAAAAACGTTGGGTGAAAATATGGCTGAGCGGGATTCCTTAACGGCGGTGGAATTCGACGCGAAACGATCGACGTACATATGCAAGCAAATGACATCAAGCGGGGCAGTGCACGCCGATCGTCGGAGCCAGCAGCTGTTGGCATGCACACCTTACAGAAACGAGAAACAGCTGCTTCGGGAAACCGTTGCTGCAAAAAAATTTGATGCGTTGGTGGCAATCGGAAACCCGGCTGATCTCATGAACATTTATTATTTATTGGAAGACGTTACGAAAGTATTGTGTATCCCTGCGACGATACATAACGACGTTGCCGGTTCCGACTACACGTTAGGCTACGATACCGCCATCAACGCGATCATCAAGGCGATCCTGCAAATAGCCGATACTGCCGGATCATTCGTTCTAAAAGCGACGAGGCTGTTTTGCATTCAAATTCCCGGGGGAAAAGAGAATGCTTTGTTGAAGGATGTTGCATTGGCGGTAGGAGGTATTCCCGTTATTGACAGCGACACGGCGGAAGGGAGAGAGACGATTCTGAAAGAAATCCGGGCAAAAGTGAATCGCGGTGATACGTACGTTCTTTTAATCATGAATGAGGAGAACGATCCAGAAGAAGTCGTGTCAAGGCTTTCTTTTACCGATCCGGTTGATTTCAGACAAATTCATATTGATGAAGCACAATGCATGGGACCATATCCGAGTGCATTGGACAGAATCATTGCACGGAAGTTTGCGCTGACAGCATTGGACTGGCTTGCGGCGGATAAACCATCCGGCATCTTTAGCTATCAACATCGTGCTGCGACGGTTCGGCAATTGACAGCGGGGGAGATTCACAACTGACATGCCGATGTAAAGTATCTATATTCAAGGAGTGATTGCGATGAAAACAACCGAAACAACAGTGGAAGAGCTAGCAATTCAGACGATTCGAACATTATCCATCGACGGTGTGGAAAAAGCAAAATCAGGACATCCGGGAATGCCGATGGGGGCGGCGCCAATGGCGTTTTCCCTTTACGGCAAACAGATGAAGCATAATCCTCTAAATCCGTCGTGGTTTAACCGCGACCGGTTTGTTCTATCCGCCGGTCACGGCTCAATGCTGCTTTACAGTATACTTCATTTGACTGGATACGGCGTTACAATGGATGACTTAAAGCACTTCCGGCAATGGGGAAGCGCGACGCCGGGGCATCCGGAATACCGTCATACTCCCGGTGTGGAAGCAACCACAGGTCCGCTTGGCCAGGGAGTTGCAATGGCGGTTGGGATGGCGATGGCCGAACGACATCTAGCTGCGGTTTTCAACCGGGAAAATCATGAGGTCATCGATCATTACACATACGCCATCTGCGGTGACGGGGACTTAATGGAAGGCGTTGCAGCGGAAGCGGTATCGGCTGCAGGGCATTTAAAACTGGGACGCCTGATCGTCTTATACGATTCGAACGATATTTCTCTTGACGGGGAGCTTCACATGTCTTTTTCCGAGGATGTGGCGGAGCGGTTCAAGGCTTACGGTTGGCACTACCTTCACGTGGAGGACGGCAACGATTTGGCAGCGATCAATAAGGCGGTGGAATTGGCGAAAGTGGACGACCGGCCAACATTGATTGAGGTGAAAACAACGATTGGCTACGGCTCGCCAAATAAGGGCGGGAAATCTGCATCCCACGGTGCCCCGTTGGGAGCGGAGGAAGTAAAAGAGACGAAAGCAGCCTACGGCTGGAACTATGAGGACGAGTTTTTTGTTCCAGAAGAAGTGGCAGTGTATTTTGACAAAGTAAAAGAGCGCGGGCGGCAGTATGAAGAACGATGGAACAGATTGATGGACAGTTACCGGCAGCACTATCCGGAGCTATGGGAGCAGCTTACTGCCGCAGTACGCGGTGATTTACCGACGGACTGGGATGCGGAGGCGCCATCCTATGAAGCAGGCAAAGACAACGTGGCTACCCGTTCTTCCGGCGGGGAATCGTTAAACGCGTTTGCCAAGCGGGTACCGGCGATTTTTGGCGGATCTGCGGATCTTGCCTCTTCGAATAAAACAATGTTGAAAGGAACCGGAAACTTTACAAGGGACGACTACAGCGGCAGAAATGTGTGGTTTGGTGTCCGCGAGTTCGCCATGGGCGCGATGGTAAACGGGATGGCTCTGCATGGCGGAGTAAAGCCGTTTGGCGCCACGTTCTTTGTGTTCTCCGACTATTTGCGTCCCGCGCTGCGCTTATCTGCGTTAATGAAGCTGCCTGCGATCTTCGTGTTTACGCATGACAGCATTGCGGTCGGGGAAGACGGCCCGACGCATGAGCCTGTGGAACAGCTGGCATCATTAAGGGCTGTTCCCGGATTTAATGTCATCCGCCCTGCGGACAGCAACGAGGTTGTTGCGGCGTGGAAGACGGCGCTGGAAAGCAAGGATGAGCCTGTGGCTCTTGTTTTAAGCCGCCAGGAGTTAATGACGGTTGTGCCGACAGTGGAAGAAGCGTACAAAGGTGTTAAAAAAGGCGCGTATACGATTTCGGCAGCGAATGGGCCTGTTCAAGGCTTGCTGCTTGCATCCGGATCGGAAGTCTCTCTGGCAGTGGAGGCGCAGCGTATTCTTGAAGGAGAGAGGATATACGTTGCTGTCGTCAGTATGCCGAGTTGGAGCAATTTCGAAAAGCAGCCGCAAGCGTATCGTGAATTGGTGATTCCACCGAATGTGAAAGTTCGGTTAGGTATTGAAATGGGATCTTCCTTCGGATGGCATAAATATGTGGGGGACGAAGGGGAAGTGCTTGCTATCGACCGCTTTGGCGCTTCCGCACCAAGCGACAAAATCCTTCTGGAATACGGCTTTACCGTGGAAAATATCGTTTCCAAGGTGAAAAAAATGATTTAAAATGTGTTTGCAGGAGGACATAGCAGGCAAGAACAATTGTCTCGGGGGTGCCGCAAAAGGTTGTTTCCTACCTTTGCGGCACCCCCGTTCGTTATTTCATCGGCTTCCAGATTTTGTAGTTTCCGCTTAATGCAAGCATTGCAAACATATAGAGGCAGTTGTCATAATATCGTCTTGAGCCGGTGCGAACCGGTGTATTCCAAAAGAGGTCGACAGCTGCTTTGGCGTGCGGTCCATCAGCGGCAAGGGCGGCCATGGCATTGGTGGCAATCAGTCCGGTGGGATGAAGCGCCTTTTCGTCGAACGGTTCGCCGGCAATCGTATAGCGGCGGTAATCTTCCGGGTCTTTCTCGGCGAAAAAAGCTTGAATGTTATTCGCTGCTGCTATTTTCCCAGGATCGCCGCGAAACCACTCATAATCGAGGCCGATGTTTGCCGCCACTCGATAAGAATCACTGAAGAAATGGCCGTAGCCGCGATCGTTGTTAGGGGTACCGTCGTAATGAGCGTACTCCGGTGCCAGCCCGGTTTCGGGATGGCAGGCAATTTTTAAATATTCCCGGCTTGCTTGCGCCGCCGCTTTCCAAAACGTGCGATCCTCCGGATTTGCCCATAAATGGAACAGTTCATAAAAATGGGGCAGGTGATAGGACGGATCGGTGAATTCGCAATTCGGAACGAATTTGATGAGCTTGTTGTCAGGATTCCACATTGGATATCCAACCCCGTCTTCTCCTTTGTGAAGTACGGTACGCAGAAGTTTTTTTGCCTGCCGGCTGTAATCGAACGGTTCTATTTCTCCGTCACCCCAGCGGTGGGAAGCAAAAAACAGTGCCAGTGCAAAATATTCTTCTCCGTCCGGGGCAGGGCCGTGAGCATTTTTGCAGCCGTCCGGACTGCATGACCAAGCAAAATAACCGGCATTTTCCCCTTCCGTCATATACATATATTTCATTGACCAGTTCCAAAGCCGGTCAAATACATCTTTTTTGTCAAGCTGAACCGCCATCATCATGCCATAGGACATCCCTTCAGTGCGGACATCAAGGTTTCCGGTGTCCAGTATGTAACCGAGATCATTGCCTGCTTCATAATACATCCTCGTATTTTCATCACCATGAAACAGCTGATTCCACGTATTCAGCACCTTTTCGGCGATTTCTGCCTCGCTGTAGCCGTATTCCTGTAAAACATTCCGATATTGACCGGTATAAAACGCACCTGCTGATTTATTTGTCATCGTCATACCTCCTAAAAATATATTTTCTGCATATTTGCAGCTATTGATTGGTTGGGAGCCAGATGTCTAGCCTGATTTTCCGATTTCCATCGCTGGCAGGCCACTGCGCAGCGGAAGTCATTCACTCTTGTCCCGAATCCGTCGCTTACGGTACGCTGCACAGCGGAGTCCTCACTTTCCTGTCATGAATTGATTGTCTTTATAAAGGTGGATGGGGTTTATTGGAAATTTATCTGCCGGGTTAATGATTGTGTAACTTGACGGAAGAACAATATATTGTATACAAATTAATTTTCTGCATTGAAGGCGGACATTCAAATCAGGTTTAAACAACAAAACGTTCCCGCTGTGTTTAACTCCACTCCTTTGAATAAGAAGGGATCAAGCTGTCATCCAATCCGATGTATGTGTCAGTTTCATCTTCAATAGCAGTTATTTCGATGAGACTGACCTCATTTTTCGTAAGCAACAGTGGCAAAGTTATTTTTCCGTCCATGCTTTCCATTCGGGCTGTTCTGAGATGCGGCTCGGCGGCTTGCTGCAATGTATGCACTTCCTTTTTCCACGGAAATCTCGGCCGGCCCATTTGCTTCCAGACTTTCCACGGGTTTGCGTGGTCCTCGTCAATTGTCTGCCGTTTAATAAACAAATTTTTCGCATGTGCAGGCAGCACCAATTCCAATTCTTTGCTGTAGCCTTCTCCTGTTTCCATGACTAAATTCCAAACGGCAATCGCAAGGGTGCCATCGCTTTTTCTCGTAACGAGAGTGCTTTCATCCCGGTAAAGCTGCTCTTCTCCAAGCTGGTTGAAAAACGAGAATAAATGAAATGTCGGCTTATAAATCCCGTTTAAAGCAATTAACCCGAATCCGCCGTGGAACTGTGCTTTCGGTACATCCGCTTCCTCAAAAACATCGCTGAACGTCCAGTAAGAGAAAGAATCGGCGTAATCACCTGCTTCACTCAATATTCTTGCTAAATAGGCAGCGTTTAAGGTTGTATCATGGACCGGATTGATCGGGCTGTACGATGTATTGTACTCCGTGATATGAAAAGGCAGGTGCGGAAACGGTGACGCATCGATCAACTCCTTTACCTTTTTCAGTTCATCAAGCATGTGTGTGTTTTCAAACAGCTTTTGATAATAATAGTCCGGCGTTACTTTATGCGGCTTTGCTGACGTATACGCGTGCCTTGATACGAAATCCACGGGAACGCTTTCATTTTTGCAAAAATGAAGAAAGTCGGTAATCCATTCGTCGGAACCGCCGCAGATGGCCGGTCCTCCCACCTGTAAATCCGGGTGGATATCCTTCACTGCCATAACGGTTGTTCTATATAGCTTAAAGTATTCTTCCTTATTGGCGTCTTTCCAGAAGTTGCTTAAATTTGGTTCGTTCCAGACTTCAAAAGGCCAGCTCAACACTTCTTCCAATCCGTAACGATCGATGAAATGAGAAACGGTTGCCTGAATCAGGTCGTACCATTTGTCATAATCTGCCGGAGGAGTGACATTGCCTTCCCAGGCAAAAATCGTCTGCTCTCCTGATGCCAGAAGTTTCGGCATAAAACCCAGCTCCACAAACGGCCGAATCCCCAGTTCCAGATACATGTCAAAGATACGGTCAATATAGGTAAAGTTGTAGAAAGGTTTCGTTTCTCCGGCTTCAGTTGTCAGTTCGCGGTAAATGCCGATATCATCATGAAACAGTCCGTGCCCGCGGATAAAATCGAAGCGGATATTCTCTTGAATGAGTTTTAGGTGATCAATATATTCCTTTTGTAAAGCAAGACCAAGCCTGCCGGTTCCGACGCACAGCTTCCAGTTGTTTCTGAAAATTGCCGGTGTTTGTTCGTCTACAATAATTTTATTCATAACGACCTCCAGTTCAGCTTTTTAAGAAAAGTATAGCAAAACTGCTATTTTTCCTGTCCTGGGGAAAGTAAAGATCATCCTTTGAAAACTATAGATGTTCACTAAATTGTCAGGGACCTGGGGTGTGAACTTTTGTTCACACCCCAGGTCCCTGACAAAATTCTTAAATTATTTGGGTTTTTTCTATAGTTTGGCTCCTTTTGCAAAAGAACGAAGTGCTGTACTATTTATTTATTATAGATGCGTTCGATAGATAACAGGAAGAGGATGATCTTTATGCAGCCAAGCTGGATGGCCAGCAAATTCTACCGCACATGTGAATGGGTTTGGAAATTGGCATATTTGAATTTACTATGGCTTTTGTTCTCCCTCCTCGGGTTTGTTGTCATAGGGATTTTTCCGGCAACAGCAGCGATGTTTGCCGTTCTGCGAAAATGGTTTTTAAAGGATACGGATGTCCCTGTTTTTTCCACCTTCTTCACGACGTTTAAGAACAATTTTTTCAAAGTGAATTTATTAGGATTCCTTTTCGCAGCCGTCGGTTATATATTGTACTTTAATTATCAGTATTTAGGCACTGTGGATGGAGGAATTCACTCCGTATTGGCCGTGGGATGGTATATTGGCAGTTTTCTTTATCTCCTTGCTCTCCTGTTTGTATTCCCGGTTTATGTCCATTATGAATTGAAATTATTGCATTATCTTAAAGCGGCGGTTATCATCGCGGCAGTTAATCCGCTGGCATTGGCGACTCTTTTCGTTTCTCTCGGTCTGCTGTTTTATCTTTTCTATTTGATTCCCGGACTCATTCCGTTCTTTGGAGCAAGTGTTTTCGGACTTTCCGTTATGTGGTGTGCCCATATGTCTTTTCAGCGCCTTGAAAGAAAAAAGCAAAAGCTGGCCGCCGTTTAATATACCGGGAAACTTTCGCTTTTTTTCTACGAGAAAAAGAAAATGTAAATGGAGTTTCACTGTCATCCCCTCCCTGTACAGGAATCATTGGAACGAGGCGCAGGCGGTGAAAGTTGGAAGAAAAATATTCGACTCGTCTGTCCCACTTCCAGCCGGCGCCCCACCGTCATGTATAAAAAAACATCCTGCACATTTGGAAGCGGTGCGGGTAAAAGACCTTGTCACAGATTCGCGAATCCCGGATAAGGTCTTTTCTTCTGAAAATCTATAGTTTACAAGGATTGATCTTTAGAAATTGGGGTTTTTTATCGTGAAAGCGTTTTATATAGTAAAGGTAACGATGGAAAAATTTTGATTACAAAGAAGGGCACTGAGAGGTTTATTCAAAATCAAGGAGGTTTTTTGATGAAAAAAAAGCGGTCTCGGGTATTTTTGATGGCAATTCTTTCATTTCTGCTTCTTTTACCACCAGGGATTTTTGACATACAAACCTCGGCAGTATATGCTGACGACGAATTCGCCCCGAAGGTCATTTCTCACCATAGTTTTGAAAGCGGTTACGATAACTGGATGGTGGGGAGTGCGACCGGTTCGGTCATACAGGCGTCTGACGGGAGGGTGATTGATACCGATTTTGAGGACGGCACGAGTCAAGGTTGGAATCCGCGCGGCGATGGGGTTGACGTAAAGGTTGTTGAAGGTGTTGCTCATGACGGGAATTACAGTTTGGCGACGACGGGAAGAAACGATCATTGGCATGGGCCAAGCATTGATGCTTCCGGCAAGCTTCAGCGGGAACACAGTTATCGCGTATCTGTCTGGGCGAAGCTCGCTACGGGTGAGGAACCTGCCAGCTTGCAAATCAGCGCCCAACGTTCTGTCGGCGGCGGGAATCCGAACTGGGACAACCTCGGAAATCCTGTACGGGTAACTGCGGATGAATGGGTGCTGCTGGAAGCGACGTATGCTTTGCCGACCATGGCAGATGAATTATCTTTGTATGTGGAATCTCCTGATTCAAAAACGGTGTCATTTTATATTGATCAGTTTCTGGTAGAGGTGATACCGCAGGAAACGATAGAGGACATTCCTGCATTGCAGGATGTATTTGCTGAATATTTCGACATTGGAGCCGCGGTGGAGCCGCGACATACCGCTGGAAAGCACGGCGAAATGCTAAAAAAGCACTACGGTATGATGGTTGCAGAAAATGCCATGAAGCCGGATGCGATTCAGCCGACGGAAGGGAATTTCAATTGGACTTCCGCGGATGCACTGTTTGCTTATGCCGGGCAGCACGGGCTGAAAATGCGTTATCACACACTCGTCTGGCATGAGCAAACACCGAACTGGTTTTTCCTCGATGAAAACGGTAATGAAATGATGGATGAGCAAGATCCGCAAAAACGGGAAGCAAACAAAGAACTGCTTCTTGAACGGATGGAAAACCATATTACTGAGGTAGTAAACAGGTATAAAGGGCAGGTAGCTTCCTGGGATGTAGTGAATGAAGTTATCGATCCGTCCGCTTCCGACGGGATGCGAAACAGCAAGTGGTATCAAATTACCGGCACGGAATTTATTGAAAGGGCGTTCCGCCTTGTGGCAGAGCTCGATCCGGAAGCAAAGCTGGTGATTAACGACTATAACACGCATGAACCGATGAAAAGGGATTTTCTGTTTGATCTTGTCGCGGACATGCTGGAGAAAGGAGTACGCATAGACGGTATCGGGCATCAAACACACATCCGAACCCACTCTCCGGCGCTAAGCGAGATTGTCCAGTCGATTGAGAAGTTTGCAGAGCTGGATCTCGATAATGAAATTACCGAGCTCGACGTCAGCATTTATGAAAATACGGGTGAAGCATATTTCGATTTTGCCGATATTCCGGCACAAAAATTTACAGAACAGGCGGAACGTTATCGTCAGCTGTTCAATGAATTCCGGAGATTGAGCGATCACATCAGCAGCGTCGTGTTCTGGGGAATCGGCGACGATCATACTTGGCTTCATGGCCGCGGAGTGGCAAACCGGCTGGATGCTCCGTTTGCATTTGATCATCAGTTAAAAGCGAAACCGGCTTATTGGGCCATCGTTGAAGAAGAACGAACGATTCCTTCTTTACATGAAGTTTTTGCTGAGCAGTTTCAAATCGGTGCCGCCATTGAGCCGTATCAAATGGAGGGTGCGCACGGCAAGCTGCTGAAAGCGCAGTACAACAGCATCGTCGCGGAAAATCGGATGAAACCGGATGCGATTCAGCCCGCGGAAGGGAACTTTACCTTTGATGATGCCGACGACATGTTTGCCTTTGCGGAAGAAAATGACATGGTGATGCGTTATCATACATTGGTCTGGCACAATCAGACACCAAACTGGTTTTTTCTTGATGAACACGGCAGGGAGATGACGGAGGAAACGGATTTGCAAAAGCGGGAGGCCAACAAGCAGTTGCTGCTTCAGCGTTTGGAAAACCACATAACGGAAATCGTCACTCGCTATCAGGGAAAAGTGGATTCCTGGGATGTTGTGAACGAGGTGATTGATGCTGGCAGACCTGATGGCATGAGAAATACAAAATGGTACCAAATTACCGGAAAAGATTATATAAAAACAGCATTTGAAACGGTGAAGGCGCTGGACCCCGACGCGAAGCTGTTCATCAATGACTACAATACCCATGAACCGGCGAAACGTGATGCATTATATGACCTCGTTGTTGAATTGCTGGAGGACGGAGTGCCGGTCGATGGCGTCGGACATCAAACGCACATCAACATCCGCAATCCGCATATACAGCTGATTACCGAGTCGATCGAGCTGTTTGCCGACCTTGGCCTGGACAATCAAATTACCGAGCTCGATGTCAGTATTTATACGGATGATACAACGGTGTATGCCACATTTGACGATATCCCCGATGAAGTGTTTTTACTTCAGGCATATCGCTATAAACAGCTGTTTGAAGAGTTTGTCAGGCTCAGTGATTCGATCAGCAATGTGACGTTCTGGGGGATTGGAGATGATCATACATGGCTGACAGACCGGCCGATTCCGCGTCAAAATGCACCGTTTGTGTTTGACCAGCATTTACAGCCGAAGCTTGCCTTCTGGGCGCTTGTTGATCCTTCCCGCCTGCCAGCAATGACGAAGGAAGCGAACGCTCCTTATGGGACACCAGTAATGGACGGTGACAAGGATCTGGTGTGGGAAACGGTGCCGGCAACGCTCATCGGCGCAGGAGAGGCTTTTTCCGCGGCCTTCCAAACACTTTGGGATGAACAGCATCTCTATTTGTTTGCGGAAATATCCGATGCGACAGTGAACGCCAACGACGCGGTGGAAGTATTTCTTGTTGAGAATGGCGAAGTATCCCGTCATGTCTTTGAGCGGAACGAAAGCAAGGCAGAAGGCGTCGTTGTCACGGAGGGGAACGGCGGCTATCGTCTGGAAGCGGTCATTCCATTGAAAAACAATGTGGAAGCCGGTAACGTGATCGCGTTCGACCTCAGGGCTACAGATGTCGAGACGGGAAATTTACTATCATGGAATGATCCAACCCATGAGCAGGAATCGGGCAGAAATTACGGCGAGTTAACGCTGCTGCCGGAAGTGAAAATAACAGAGGCGCTGTACGGAACACCGGAAATCAATGGTGAAATGGATGCCGTATGGGAAGATGCTCTTGTCATTCATACGGATGTTTGGGTGGAAGGTGAGCAAGGCGCGACAGCAAAAGTGAGAACTTTATGGGATGAAGAGAACTTATATGTGTTTGCCGAAGTGACGGACAGTCTGCTGACAAAGCGCAGTTCCAACGTATGGGAACACGATTCCGTTGAAATCTTCATTGACCAAAACAATGAAAAAACCGCTTACTATCAAAGTGACGACGGTCAATTCCGCGTTAATTTTGACAATGAGCAGAGCTACAATGGCTATGCTAGTCCGGATACGTTCAACACCGCGACTGCACTTACCGAGGACGGGTACATTGTGGAAGCAGCGATGAAGCTTTCTGCCATCGAGCCTGCGGAAGGAACGGTCATCGGCTTTGATATTCAAGTAAACAATGATGAAAATGATGATGGAAGAAGGGACAGTGTGGCCATTTGGAATGACTCAACCGGTCAATCCTATCAAAATACATCAAGATTTGGCGTTCTCCGTCTATCAACTGCGCCGGTTGCAGAGCAGCCGGACCCAGCTGATCCAGTCGACCCGTCCGATCCAACAGCAGAGCTGGAGAGACAGATCCGGGAGCTCATCGAGCGGCTTGCCGAGCTGGAAAAGCAAATTCGCGACCTGGAAGATGCCGCGATGCTTCCGGAGCTGGAAAGCCGGCTGCGGGAGCTTGAAGCGCTGTACGAAAAGCTTAAAAGCGAGCATGAAAATTGGGTAAACAGCTTTGCTGAAGTGGAGCAGTTGCTCGCTAAAGTAAAACAAGCGATGGCGGAGCTGAAAGCGGCTTTGGAGAAGGAAGCCGGCAAAGCACCGGATGATAAAAATGTAATAGTGCCTGTCACAAACGGAAAGAGCGGCGACGGCGGAGCTGCAATGCCGGTCGGTAACGGGAAAGACGAAAATTCGCTTCCAAACACTGCCACCAGCCATTATTCTCTGCTGCTGACCGGGTGGTTGACATTGCTGCTTGGGATTGGATTCCTGACTGCTGTCTGCAAAAAGAAGGCGCTGATTTAACAACAGCGAAAAGATGCCGCGCGACAAATTCGGTCTTAAAACGGGAGAAATGTCGGAAGCGATTACTTTTTTGTTATAATAATTTATGTAAGTCATACAAGAATTTATCAAAGGTAATCCTTCCGACAGCAGAGGTGATGAGATGCATAAAGTGCTTTTGGTAGATGACGAGGTTTTTGTTTGTAAAGGGCTGAGGAGCTTGATTGACTGGGAAAATCTCGGCTACGAAATTTGCGGTGAAGCGAACAATGGCGAAGACGCATTCGAGATGATCGTGGATATGAAACCGGAAGTGGTTATCACCGATATAAGAATGCCGGTAGTCGATGGGCTGGAACTGATAAAGCATGTAAAGGAAGCTTCCCGCCGACAGGTACATTTCATTATTATTTCGGGTTATAATGATTTTTCCTACGCTCAGAAAGCTGTGAGGTACGGAGTGTTTGATTTTGTATTGAAACCGATCGACAGCGACGAATTAGAATCGGTGTTAACCGCATTGAAAGAAATAATCGACAAGGAGACAATGGAAAAGGCAATCAAAGAAAGATTGCTGTTTGAACATATGGTGATTCAACTGCTCGACGGAAGCTTAAAGGAAACGGAAATGAAGGAGTGGGCAAAAACATTAAATATCGACAACTGTCGTTATTTTTATTATTTGCTTCTTGAAATGAACAATGTGTACACGAAGGCGGAAAACGTGCTGGACGGTACCAATGACTTTTTGCGGAACATGCTTCAAGATATGGCGGCGGAACTGGCCGGAACGAAGCGGCAATTTTTTATTTACGAACAGCAGGACAACGCCGTCGGGATGCTGGTCACCTCCGAGCATTTGACGGCATTTGACGGAAGCATCGAAATGTTTGCGAATAAACTGGAGAAACAACTGAAGCAAAAATCAAGAAAGACAATGACTGTTTGTGTGGGTGAGAAAATAACGGACTTATCTTTTTTCAAAAAGTCTTATGAAACTGCCAACAGCATCCGCCCCTATAAATACTTGTTTCACAGGCATGAACCGATTTTTTACAACAAAGTGATGAATATCCCTGTTACCTTTAACGAATTGGATAAAAACCTGTATATATCATTGATGGAGGAAATCGAAGAAAATAACGTCGGTGAAATAGAAAAACTCATCGGCTGCATTTTTCATGAATTTGAAGCGAAAAAATTTGCACCGGCGGCGGCATATACAACAATCAACCGCTGCATTCACGGCATCATCCAGACGGTCAACAACATGGGCGGAGCCGATAAACAGCTGCCTTCCATCGGTACCATGGTCAAATGGGAAAGCTACAATTTGACGCGGGAGGAGTTGATAAGGCTGCTAACGGAATTTATCCTTGAGGGTGCTAATGCTATACAAGATTTACGGATAGATAATATGAAGGGGGATATTTACAAAATAAAAGCTTATGTGGAGAAAAACTTTCACAAAAACATCAGTTTAAAAAGTATTGCCGGTAAATATTATATGAACCCGGTTTATATGGGGCAGCTGTTCAAAAAAACGTTCGGTATCTATTTTAAGGAATATTTATTGAAGCTGAGGATTGATGAGTCGAAGAAGCTTCTCCGGCAGACCGATGCCCGGATATACGAAGTGGCTGAAAAAGTCGGATTTGGAAGTACGGATTACTTCATTACCCAATTTGAGAAAATGACCGGCATGACGCCAACAGAATATAGAAAAAAACTGTTGAACGGCCAGCGGATGAGGAAGAAATTATTATGATAGCTTCCAAATATCATTTTAATAATGTGAAATTAAGGAATAAACTGCTTATATTATATATTTTATGTGTATTTATTCCAATTGTATTTACAAATATCGTCTTTTACAATGTTACGACCGATAATATCAAAAAGCAAAAAATGCATGATGTAGAGCTTGTTTTAGAGCAGATCAGAAATGAATTCATCGCCGTTATTGACCAGGGAGTTGGGATATCTTCCAGCTTTTATTCCGATGCAAAACTGTATGATTTTTTTGAGGAGGAGTATGAAACGACGATCGATTACATTGAAGCATACGATACTTATTTAAGAGAGTTCAACCGCTACAGCCCGATCTTTTATTCGATCCAGGCGATTTCTTTTTATTCGGACAATCCTGCTGTTATTTATGCCGGCGGAGTACGGCCGATAACGGAGCGAACGCGGGAGGAAGAATGGTATACAACTTTAAACCGTGTGAATCATCCGCTGGTCGTGAAGATGCAGCCGGCACAAGATGTGGGTTTATTCAGTATTTTAAGAGAATTAGATTATTACAGTGACAAAAACAATACGGAAAAAATTATTCGCATTGATATTAATCCGATTACGATCACACAAATTTTTAATAATGTGACTTTCCAGGGAAATGTCTATTTGGTAAATGAAAATCGTACCATTGAGTTTAGCAATGATCAGGATACACCATGGGACAGTGAACCCATTCATTTTGATGCACTTGCTATGCCGGAAGATACGATCCTGCTTGAAGAACGGTATTTACCGCATAATTTTTTTCAAGGCTGGAAAATTATCGGTACGATATCAGAAAGAGAAATTTTAGAAGAACTCCATCGTTCGAGCAGATTTATTATCATCATGGCGTCGATTAACTTTCTGCTGCCTTCGCTTATCATTATACTGATCACACGCTCCTTGCATACCCGTATACACCGCGTACTTAAGTATATGAAAAAAATGAAAAAGCAAAACTTTGAAACGATCGAATTTGCCGGTGACCGCGACGAAATCGGCGAGCTGACAAATGAGTTTAATAAAATGTCGCAAACGATCAAACGATTAATCAACGAGGTGTATGTTGCCAATATTCAGAAAAAAGATTTGCAGTTAAAAGAAAAGCAGGCGCAGCTGAGCGCGTTGCAAAGCCAGATCAATCCTCACTTCCTGTTTAACGCTCTTGAAACCATCCGAATGCGGAGCATCATTAAAGGGGAAAACGAGACAGCAAAAATCATTCAAAATATGGCGAAAATTTTCAGAAACTCTTTAACGTGGGGGAAGGATTGGGTCACGATTCAGGAGGAAATGCAGTTAATTCTCTGTTTTCTGGAGATTCAAAAATACCGCTTTGGCGACAAGCTGGAATATGTGATTGACATTGACGAAAAAGTGGAAGATTGTTTGATACCGAAAATGTCCTTCCTTCCGTTTGTGGAGAATGCCAGCATTCACGGAATTGAGCCGCAGAAGGAAAAAGGCAGCATTCACTTGAAGATTCAACTCGTCGGTGACAAGGTGGTTTATATACTTCGTGACAATGGAGCAGGCATGGAAAATACACAATTAGCTAACTTATACAACAGTCTTATTAAGGAAAAAAGCATGGGAGAACGGGTCGGTATTAAAAACGTCTATTACCGGCTGCAGCTTTATTACAAAGACGATTTCGAGTTTACCATCAACAGCGCGCCCGGCGAAGGGACAACCGTGCAAATATCGCTGCCGTTCGAGAAGAAATGATTCAGCAAAAAATCCTTCCTTTTGCTTCAAAAAACGAAAGGCGGAACCGCAGTTGTTTCAGCAGCTGTTATCCAGTGGGGGAGGCGGACGGATGAACTTTAATTTTTAAAGTCCAAACTATAGTTTGACGGGTCATATAAAAAAACTGTAAGCGCTATAATGAAAGTGCTTTCATAAGTGAGGAGCACATAAAAAATGAGAGGGGTTGTCAAATGTTGAAAAGAGTTTTGGTATTGTTTGTGTCACTGTTATTTCTTTTTGTGTTTGCTGCTTGTTCCAGCGACGAGGACGCATCATCAACTAACGACGGTGCGGAAGCAGATGACACAACTTCTGAAGGAACGGAAATCGATACAACACCTGTGACGTATACTTTTTTTAATGCCGCAAGTCCCGGCAAGGACATCGATACCAATACAACAAGAATCGGAAAAATACTGGAAGAGAAAACAGGTGTCAATTTCAAGCTGGAGCATATTGTCGGTGATATGAATACAAAGATCGGGGTAATGGTGGCCAGCGGCGACTATCCTGACGTCGTCATCCCGGATGCCGCCATTGATACCATGCTGGATGCAGGGGCATTTATACCGCTAAACGATCTGCTTGAAGAACACGGTCCGGATTTGTTAGAAGCATACGGCGATTATCTGGACCAATTCACGATGGATGACGGGAATATTTATTACATTCCTTTCGGTGCGACGGTCAACGAGCATATTCCCAATCCGAACATAGATCAGGGAGCTTTCTGGATTCAGCGCGGTATTTTGAAAGAATACGGCTTTCCGGAAATTAAAACATTGGATGAGTATTTTGACATTATTGAGCGTTATGCGGAAGAAAACCCGCAAATTGACGGCATGAATGTGATTCCGTTTACCGGGTTGACGTATGACTGGCGATTCTTTGCCTTTTCTAACGCGCCTAATCACCTGGCAGGATATCCGAATGACGGCGGCGTGATGATTGATATGGAAACACACGAAGCATCGGTATACGCAGATTCCGATTATGCGAAGCGTTATTTGAAAAAGCTGAATGAGCTTAACGAAAAAGGGCTGCTGGACAGAGAGCTGTTTGTCGCTAACTACGATGAATACTTGGCAAAGCTGTCATCGGGTCGGGTTCTCGGCTTTTTTGACTACGGCTGGCAGTTTGGCGATGCACGCAATGCGCTAAGGGATGCCGGTAATCCGGACCGTGAATTTATGGCGCTGCCAATTGTGTTAGATGAAGACATTAAAGATCAATATTTGGATCCGCCGGCCTTCACGGGCAATCGCGGTGCCGGAATTACCGTAAACGCGGAAAACCCGGAGCGCATTATACAGTTTTGGAACGAACTGATCAAAGAGGAAAATCAGAAGCTTGTCCTGTGGGGCTTTGAAGGCGAGCACTACAGCGTAGATGAAAACGGGCTTTTCTACCGTACGCAGGAACAAATTGAGTTGGCAGAGAACGAAGATGACCGGGAAGAAACAGGAATGAAGACATTTGAATGGAACTGGCCGCGCCTGAACGGCACCTTCTCCGATGGAAATGCGGTGGAGCCTCGCAGACAGCCGGAAGTAGCTCTCGCCTCTTATACAGATGACGACAGAGAATATTTAGAGGCATACGGCGTTCAGACATTTGCCCAATTATTTTCCGATCCAGACGAGCGTCCTTGGTATCCGGCTTGGAGCGCCAACATTGAGCAAGGATCCGACGTGCAAATTTTCGAGCAAAAATCCGATGAAATTGTCAGGAGACACTACGCCCGGATCGTGCTGGCGGAACCGGGAGATTTTGAAAAAGAGTGGGACGATTTTGTAGCGGAATACCGTAAGCTTGATGTGGATGCTTATGAAGACTTCTTTACGAAAGTTGTTCAAGCCAGAGTAAGAGGAGAATGGTAAATCATTGCTGAAAGTTGGTGAGGGAAGGAGGCTGTGGCAGACCAAATCATTGGCTTGTCACGGCTTTCCTTTCTTTCTTAAGAAAATGTGTGTTCAAAAAGGAGGCCACCACAGCGGCAAGAAGATCGAGGCGCGGCAGTCGCGAGCAGCGGAGCGTACACAGCACTTACGTGAGCAACGTAGTGACAACGGAACGATGAGCTTCGCTGACCGCTGTATCCCGGACTTTTTGAACATCCTCTAATAGAAGGAGGGAGACTATTGTCGTTGCAACAAACTACTACACCAGTTGCGCCTAACCCAATCAAACCGAAAGTAAAGCCGACTGGATTCAAGCTGTTTATCAAAAAATGCAAAGAACAAAAAGTACTGCTGTTGATGAGCCTGCCGTTTTTAATTTGGCTGTTTATTTTCAGATACGTCCCCTTGTATGGATGGACGATGGCGTTTCAGGACTTCAAGCCGGCACGGCCAATTTTTGACCAGGAGTGGGCAGGCTTGGAGCACTTCGAATTTTTATTCACAAATGCGAGATTTTTTGAAGTACTTCGAAATACACTGGCGATGAGCCTTATCAACCTCGTGCTCGGATTCATCACCGCCATTGGGCTTGCGGTGCTGTTAAATGAATTACGAAACTTAAGCTTCAAACGAATCGTACAGACGATCAGTTATATGCCGCATTTTCTGTCATGGGTGGTTGCGGCCAGTATTGTTTCTTATGCTCTGTCCATGGAAAACGGAATTATCAACATCGTTTTGATGAAGCTTAACCTCATCAGCGAACCGATTCTCTGGCTGGGAGTAGGCGAGTACTTCTGGGGCATTATCGGGGGGGCGGATGTTTGGAAAAATGTCGGCTGGAACTCGATTATCTATTTGGCAGCGATTGCGATGATCGATACGGAACAATACGAAGCAGCGGAAATTGACGGCGCTTCCCGATTACAGCGTATTTGGTATATTACGTTGCCGGGAATGAAACCGGTTATCGTGATTTTATTGATCATGAACTTAGGTTATATTCTGGAATCAGGCTTTGAAGCACAGTATTTACTGATGAATCCGATGAACATGGATTTTGCAGAAAACCTTGATATTTTCGTTTTAAGGTACGGTATTTCCATGGGGAATTTCTCCTTGGCGACGGCAGCCGGAATCTTTAAAACGGTCGTCAGCTTTATCTTCCTGTTCTCCGCAAACGCCATCGCTAAAAGGCTCGGAGAAGCAAGACTATTTTAGAGGAGGGACATCATGAAACTCTTGGCAAAATTCACATCACGCCGTCGATCACTTGATGATCTTGTATTTGATTCAGTAAATACCGTCTTTATGCTTGCGCTTTGCGTCGTGATGCTGTATCCGATGCTGAATACTTTGGCTGTATCACTGAACGACGCGACGGACTCCGTCCGCGGCGGAATATACCTTTGGCCGCGGGAATTTACGTTGTATAACTATGAACATGTTTTCAACGAAGCTCAGCTGATGCATGCCGGCTTGATATCCGTGCTGAGAACGGTAATCGGCACAGCGCTTTCCGTATTTTGCACAGCGATGGTTGCCTATACGATCAGCCGTCAGTATTTTGTTTTACGCAAATTCGTTACATTGGCGTTTGTTCTGACGATGTATTTAAACGGCGGGCTGATTCCGACATACTTATTAATGCGGGAGCTGTCGCTGATCGGTACGTTCTGGATTTATATCATTCCGGGAATTATCGGCGTGTTTAACTTGATTGTCGTTCGCTCTTTTATTGAGGGGCTGCCGGAAACGATTTTTGAATCGGCGCGGATTGACGGTGCCGGAGAATTTACGATGTTTTTCAGAATTGCATTGCCTTTATCACTGCCGGTTATTGCAACAATTTCCCTTTTTGTTGCAGTAGGTCAGTGGAATCAATGGTTCGATGTGTTCTTATACAACTCATCCAAGCCGGAATTGAGCACCCTTCAGTACGAACTGATGAAAATTTTGCAAAACTCCAATGCCTCCATGTCGTCAAGAACGGCTGCTGATGCGTTCGCCAATGCTGAAAATGTGGGGAATAATGTTGTCACGCCCACATCGATTCGCGCAGCAATGACCATTATCGTCAGCGTACCGATTATCTGTGTCTATCCGTTCTTACAAAAATACTTTGTGAAAGGATTGACTTTGGGGGGAGTGAAGGGGTAAAAAAATCAATTATGGGATTACTCGTTGAAGCAGTAAAATAGTCCGGCTGGCTGTCAGAAACGAATTAAAAAACAGCCTTCATTGACAATGGAATTGTGACGTCGGCAGCGAAAAAAGAGTGGGGACAAATGTCGCCACTCTTTTTCTGTAGACGAAGATTTTTCATTTTACAAAAAGTCTCGAAGATTACTAGATCAAAAGGCGAGTAGAAGATGAATGAAAAAGTAGTTCTAATTACTCAGATGGAATAGGCGAATTTTAGTATTTTTTCAGATAATTAAAAAAATAATTGATTTTTATTTTGTAAAAGTTTACCTTGGTATTAACTACCTTGGTATTAACTTCCTTAAGTGTTTTTCTTTCCCCGTCCACCGACAAATTGGAAATAGACATCCGATTTAGAAGAATCAGCACATTTTCTTAGTCTTGATCATTTTAAGCTGGTTTCACTTTTCTGAAAGATAGTAGTTTCACAAATTAACTCTATTTTTCAGAAAATAAAAAATATTAAAAATAGGAGGGAGCAGGATGAAGAAGTTCTTATGTCTGTCGGTGTTGATGTTGGTTTTATCTGTGTTTTCTGGCAATGTGTTGGCGAATGATGAGGTCAAAAAGGAAGATTATGTTGACGGGCAGTTGATTGTTTCAGTGGACGCAAGCTTTGACTCAAAAGGGAAGCCGATGCTTCAAGCATTGACAAGCACCTCGAAGCTGTTGAATGCAGAATTGAAGAAAAACGGTTTTGAAGTAGCGGATTCGCTGCTGGAAGTGAAGGGAAATGATTCCGTCGATATTTTCAGCGACAGCTTTAAAGAGGAGGCAGCAAAAAATACCGGATTTGTTTACCTTGTAGAATATTCTACAGATGCTTATGCTTCCATCGATGATGCGAAGAAGGCGCTCGAAAAACAGTTAACGGACATCGGCTTAAAAGTAAAGTATGTCTCTGAAAACTTTACAGTCGAGCTGTCGGCCGAAGCTGCGGAAGAGGTAATACAGCCGGCAATGCATGCTAATCAGCGCTGGCATTATGAAATGATTCGGGCGCCGCAAGCTTGGAATATTACGACCGGCAGCAGGAATGTCCGAATGGCGGTGCTTGATACAGGAATCGATTCATCACATCCGAACTTGGCAAACCTTGTGAATACAAGCTTGGGGAGGAGCTTTGTCGGCGGAACGCCTGCTGATGTACACGGACATGGGACTCATGTTGCCGGTACGATTGCCAGCTACGGCTCCGTATCAGGTGTTATGCAAAACGCTACGCTTATTTCCGTAAAAGTATTGGATAACAGCGGCAGCGGCACAATTTATGGCATCCAGCAAGGCATTCTGTATGCCGCGAGCATTAACGCCGATGTAATCAACATGTCCTTGGGAGGCGGCAGCTACAATCAAGGAATGAATGATGCGATTCAGACAGCCGTTAATTCCGGAACAGTTGTCGTGGCTGCGTCAGGAAACAACGGGGCATCAAGCATTTCCTACCCTGCCGCTTACAGCGGAGCGATTGCCGTCGGTTCCGTGACATCCAGCCGGACAAGATCAAGCTTCTCCAACTATGGATCAGGCTTAGAGTTAATGGCTCCTGGCTCCAATATTTACAGCACATATCCAAACAGCCGGTATGCCACGCTATCCGGAACATCAATGGCAACGCCGCATGTTGCCGGGGTCGCTGGGTTAATCCGCTCTGTCAATCCTAATCTTTCCGCGGCGCAAGTAAGAACAATTTTGCGGAATACGGCTCAATACGCAGGCAGCTCCACGCAGTACGGCTATGGAATCGTCGATGCGTATGCCGCGGTACTCTCAGCCCGCTAATCTGGCTGACGAAAATGTTAGACGAGCTGAAATTAGTTGTATTTTCGCACAGCCGCTTTCGGAAAATTTCGTGGGAATTCCAAATGAAAAAGGTTGTTTCAAAAGGCTGCTACCTCCTTTTTGAAACAACCGGAAAACTGCTTGGTGGAGCAGTTTGTAAACAATGATGAGAGATTTCTTCAATCGTAAAAAATAGAGAGCAGGTGCCGCCGGGACGGTACCTGTTTTTTCACAGGCAAACCTGTCTTTTACTGTGTTTCCGGTGATTCTGCATCAGCCGGTGGAGCCGGTTTGCGGACGAAACACATAATGGCGGCAATAAAATAAAATATTCCCGGGATAATTGCAACACCAGCAGTAATAATGCTTAGAATAACTGCAACGACGATAAGAATGATGCCGGCTGCAACCGGAGATTTATTACCTTTAAGCAGGATCAAGGCAACGATTCCTAATACAATGGCAAGAATACTGACAATCGTAATAAATGCGCCGCTAGCCCCTAACACATCCATCATTAAGTCAATATCCGCAGCAGACATTTCTCCCTGTCGCCGGACTTCGTCAAAAGCTACCTCCATGAGATCTGGATTATTTTTCATCCAAATGAATAAAAAGCCAAAAAGCGCTATGATTCCATAGATAATCATTCCAATAATAGCTAAAATAATTTCACCTGTACGTTTCAAGATACAACCTCCTTTTTGAACAACCACTTTTGAGGATGTTCAAAAAGTCCGGGAAGCAGCGCCTACGAATCTCATCGTTGCGTTGTCTCTCCGCTGCTCACGTACGTTTTGGTGTACGCTGTGCTGCTATGTCCTCCTTTTTGAACAACCACTTATAAATTATTATTTCCAAAAGCACTCTTTTATTCTGTCTTTCAGCCAGCGTTTCCGAATGCCGTTTCCCCAGCCGACGGAGCGATCCCGCAAGCTGGATATCCGCCAGTACATCGGCGGATGAGGGAAAAACGTAAACTCCAGAAATCTGAGAAACCATTTGTCCCGTTCAAGCGCTGTTGTTTTTTTACCCTCCATCTCTACTGAACGATAATTTAGCGATTTTGTCAATGCCTCTTCTTGAAAAATCGTTAAATTTTCCAAGCCGTCTGCCATTTGCGCTGATCCGCCCCTTAACCAGAGTGATCCGAGGTGATCGGCACGCACCTCCATCCATTGCATGTAAAATGACTGGTAAATTGGATAGATCATTATCAGCAGCCACAGCACAACTAACACTAACACGCGGTGATCTTCGAGATTGGTGATGTAATGCTGCATGCTGAGAACCGCTCCGATAATAAGCAGGAGATAAGGGAGCCGCAGCAGCTGTCCCCAGAGAATATCCCGCTTTTTCACATGGGCGGCCTCGTGGGCAAGGATCGCTTCGAGCTTGTCCGTCGAAAGCTTCATTGTAGCGGTGGTCAGAGTAATCATCGCTCTGCCGATGTTCATTCCAGCGGCCAATCCGTTATATTCCTCCGACTCTGTCTGGTACACTTTCACGTTGGGAATGTCCGCTTTTGCAAAAACGCGGCGGGCAGCTTCCGTAATCCGCGGCTCTGTTATTTCCTTCGCATCGATGGCAATTCGAAGCACCCGGTCGGATATGTACAAATTGACGCCCCAGTAAAAAAGGATAAGCGCGGCTGTGAGCCACTCCGGTACCCCGGTATAATACAGGATGAGAACGAGGCCGGTATATGCTGAAATTCCCTTTACGGTGATTGAAAAATAAAGCTTGCCCAGCAATCTTTTCAGATTTTTCCGATGATAAAACGGTAAGATATGAACCTGTTTTTTGTTGTCATCCTGCAGCGGCGGCATTTTCTCCTTCATGAAGTCATACCACCGCTCAGGCTGGGCCACAGTAAGATAAACAGCTTCCCCATGAAAATGCAGGTGGAGCACTTGTCCCACACCGGTTGTAAAATCGCTGCTGGAGGTGAACAATGTCAGCAAAGGATGGAGCTTTAACAGGTCCACATTGGATTCCAGCTGCAGCTGCTTCATCTCTACAAAAGGCAGCTTGCGCGATTCAAACCGGGAAACAATATAGAGGTGGTTGTTTGACACGAATACCTTTACCGATTGATACATAAACCAGCGCTTGAGCAGTTCCGGTGCGGTGTTGAGGACGGCAAACACGATCACTAATTTCAAAATGCTCGCTTCCGGTCCAAAGAGAAGAAACAAAATCGCTCCAGTTAAGGCAACGGCGGTGACGCAGCCATCGCTGATGATTCGTTTAACGCTGCGTTGCAAAGGGATAGCTTCAGCGCCGTTCTCCCGTAATTCAGCTGTCATTTCCTGAGCTTTGTTTTTTACGGGAGTGAATGTATGGCAGGCGGAATAACTGCTGGCAAAAATCGCGAGATGAACAAATCCATCAAGGGAATGAACGGCAAAGAAATAAATGGCCGTAAGTACCGCCAGACTGATTTCAATTGCAAGACTTGCTTTGGCATATTGTTTGCAGCCGCAGCTGCCGAGAATCGCTGTAACGATACCGGCAGACACGGCGATGAGTATTTCACTGATACTTGGAAGCACCGTCCGCACCTACTCTTTGGTGCTGAGGGACATGTTTTCTGTCAGTGCCAATATGTCGTCCAACGTTAGAGCAGGGTTTTCGCTGACGATGGAATAGCGCAAGCCGTCTTCATCCCACAGCAGAAAATGAGTGTTTTGTATTGTATCGTATTCCGCCGGCAGCCCGCGTACGCTCCGTTCGTGCTCTTCGAATTCCGCCGCAAATTCTTCCGGTGTTGGAAAAATCGACAAGGAAAAGCCGGGGGCACCGTCGATAAGATAGTTGATGACCACTTCCTCTCTTTCAAGCCAGCCACTGTATGAATGCAGTTCGATGTTGTTGATGACAGCCTGTTCGTTGTCCAAGACGTAAAAAGCTGTTCCAAGTGCTTTTTCCGCATCGGCTATTGTTCCTTCCTGCGGCTGATTCAGTTTATCCAGCGATTCCAGTTTTACATCGTCCGGTAATTCCAATGCAAAGGTTGCTTCGGAAAAATCAGGAGAAAAGTCCACAGATGTATAGAACACTTCCGATCGCACATCGCCGGAAACAGACACAGCCTTCATCGTAAACCATGTTTTTGGATCTACCCACAGTTCCATATCACCGAGAATGGAGTTCGGTGAGTCGGCCTTCAGTACTATATGATACGTTTCAATGCCGGAAATGGTTTCTTCCCCGGCAATTTCCTGCTGGTGAGTCCCCTTCACCGCTTCAAGGATCATAGCTAATTGCTCCCGCTGCGTCAGTGAATGGGGCAGGTCCATCGCTGTCTGATCGAGAGTGTAGGCCGTCCCGCTTTCCTGATCATAGCTGATGAGTTCGTTGTCTTTTCTAACAGTAATCGTTTCGTTGTCACCGATGAGATCTATCATCGTCGTTTTCCGGCTGCCGTCGGAAGCGATGTATTCTTGAAACTGATAGCTTTCCAATACCTCGTCGTCATGATAAAAATGCATTTCTCCTTCCGCATAATAAGCTTCGGTGTCTTTGCCGGATGTAAGAACATTTTCGACAATTTCGTCTGCAGATGCGGTGATCTGCGAGGAGCAGCCGGCGGTTATTCCAAGAATACCTATTATCGGCAACAAACCGTTGATTATTTTGTTCATTCTTTTTCCTCCTTCAGTCGGCAGGCTGTCAATGTTCCGCAGTCTGCTGCCGACCAGATAGTAATTTCTCCATCATGCTGTTCCATGATCATTTTGGCGATGCTTAAGCCGAGGCCAGAACTTCCGCCGCCGCGGGCTGGGTCCCCCTGTACGAACGGCTGAAATACTTTTTCCAGGTCGGCGGTTGTCATTGCTGCACCTTCATTTTGAATAAGAATCACCGTACCGTTTTCTCGCCAATTGTCCACTTGATCAACGAGGGAAGGGAAGATCCAGTGCGGCAGCGGCATCCCGTGGGAAAAAGCGCCGAGCCAGACGTTGCGGCCGCGTTCCGTATGGCGAAGGGCGTTTGCCATGATATTGTCAACGACGCGCATCATTTGCTTTACATGTACATGACAGGTTCCTTTCACCGCTTGCTCAACGGTTAAAGTAATCCCGCTTTTGGCAGCTGTTTCTCCATATCCGGAAAGCAGCATGTCAAAAAACTCTTCCGCCTCCACTTCAACAAGTGCTGTTTTCATTTGCGAGGCTTGCAGCGCGTTGTATGTTACCAGGTCGTCCAGCATTTGTTTCATGTAGTTCAATTTATGGAACAAAATTTCCTTATACTCGTTTTTTTCATTTTCCGCCAGGCTTTTCTCCGCCAGCAGCGCCTCCGTATAGGCTTGAATGACAGTCAACGGCGTTTTCAGATCATGGGATAAGGAAGCAACGATGAACTGTTTTTCTTCCTGTTGTTTCATCAGTTCGGTGCTCGTATTTTCCAATTTTTCGCGCATTTCCTCGAAATGATTGATCAATTCGCCGATTTCATCATTCCCTGTGCGAGCCGGCGCCGCCAGCGGAATCCCCGCGGCGAAGTCAGTCATCCTTGAACGCAGTGTGTTTAACGGCCGGGTTAATTTCCGGTGCAATAGAAAGATAACGATGATGTAGGTGAGAAGAAAGAAGCCGCCGAACAGCATGACATGCAGTTGTGTGCGGGAGTTTACCCCTTCCACCCAGTCGTCCCGCCCGATGACAATCTCATAGACTCCGGCGATTTCACCGTCGGAAAAAACCGGTTTTTTCAACGAATATGTCCGGTAGTTCCACTCCAGCTCATACAAATTCCGGTATAAGTTAGCGGTGTTAACGAACAAAAAATGACCGGAGTCCGAGCTTTCGAGGGAGGAATACAATCGTGCCCCGTCGTAGCGGAATAACGAGATCCGGATTGCTTCATTGCCCAGCCCGCTGATATGTTCAAAGTTCTCCGCCGGTTGAAAGTCATATAATCGTGGGTCTTGTAAATAAGCTTCCAGCTCGGAAATTGTTTTGGTCATTTCCATGTATTCCAGCAGGCTTTGCTTTTGATCAAGGCTGTTAATACTCACATAAATGACATACAGTGCGACAATTGGCAGCAGCATCACGATAAAATAGCTGATCATCAGCCAATATTTTATTTTCATGAGATGGCCTCGCCGATAAATCGATAGCCTTCTCCCCACACCGTCTGAATGAACCTAGCGGATCGGGATTCGTCCTTCAGCTTGGAGCGCAAGCCTTTGATATGCACCGTTACCGTGTTGTTTCCATCGACAGCGTTTTGCTGCCAGATATGCTCATACAGTTCCGCTTTCGCAAACGTACGGAACGGATGTTTGGCGAGAAACAGGAGCAGCTCCAGCTCTTTTGCTGTCAATAACAGCTGTTCACCGTGAAGAAACACGATTTTTGTAGAAAAATCAATCAGCAATCCGTGCGCGTAAACGGTACGCTGATCGGAACCATGCTGCTGCAGATAGCGGTGATACCGCCGCAAATGAGACTGAATTCTTGCGGTAAGCTCGGCGAGGCAGAACGGTTTTGTTAAATAATCGTCCGCTCCGATATCGAGGCCCTTGATCTTGCTTTCATCTTCCTGTTTCGCACTGATGATCAAGACGGGGACATCACTTTCCAGTCGGATCGTTTTGCACAGCAGGAAGCCGTCCATTTCCGGGAGCATCAGATCGACAAGAACGAGATCGTAGCTGTCCAGCTTAAAATCCTCCCAGCCTTCTTTTCCCGTCGTTGCCCAGGTAACAAAATAGCCTGCTTTCCGCAAATGATCCATCATGATTCGTGCAATTTCACGATCGTCTTCTACAATGAGTATCTTTACTGGCGCGTCCATCTTCTCAACCTTCTTTCTATGTCTTTATTATAAAGTGACCCGTCGAAGGGAGCTGAAATCTTTATGATTGCTTAATAAATTCCATCGCGGATTTGAAAAAGTGCTGAATAATGTCAGTTTACTAGTTTTTACGTAGCAATATCCAGAGATAATTTATGAAAAAAAGAACTGACGCATGCTCAGCGGTCAGCTCTTCATTTTATCAAAATGAACGTGTATGTGTAATAGCGGAAAACAATATCATGCTACGCTCCAAGCTTTTCTTCTCCGGTTGTTGCCTCACGCCGTTGTTTCGGTCTGCCTGACATAGTCAAATAAGTGATCATCCTTAGCAGGCGTTCCAGCGGTCCAGTCTGAAAGCGACGGAGGTACCATTTGCTTGCGATCATCTGGCAGAAATATAGAACGATGCAAAGGAGAACACCGTATATTATTCCTAATTGTCCAAACAGCCCGAAGCCGTAACCGTAAAAGAGCGTTGTACAAACAACTGTCTGCATCAAATAGTTGGTAAGGGACAGCTTGCCGACATGACTGAATAACGTGAATGGTGCCGAGTTTTTCGCCGTTGAATACATATACGAAAAGCTAAAAATGTATCCGAGGGCAAGCAGGAAGCCGCCGGATAAAACGAAAACTCCCGTCCATCCATAACTTGGCAGCAAGTAATAGAGCCCTTTGATGACAAGCCCAACTGGCACGAGCAGCATCCCCTTCAAATAAAGCGGCTGCTCTGCTTGCGGATTGCTGAACCAATTGCTTTTGGCGGCGTACATCCCGATTAAAAACGGAGGAGAAATGAAAATCGGCGTGATGACAATCAGCAGCAGGAGCATGTCTTCCGATACTCCCATTGCCACCTGCGGTTCCTCCTTGTTGCGGTGATTCATGATCTCCTGATAGGTTCCTGCGCCGTAAATCGAATTAGTCCGTTCAATATATTCTGTCACTGTCTCAGGATCTTCTACCAGTTTGGAATCTATTAAAGATCCAAAGTTGAGGAGGGAAGTAAGGGAGAACAAAATGATTCCCCACACGAGCATCGTTTTCTTTTTTCGGTTGACAAACAACAGCAGAAACATCCCGACAATTCCATAGGATAAAAGAATATCTCCTTCCCACAAAAATGTGGAGTGCAAATAGCCGAGAAGCAGTAGGAACAGAAACCGCCGTGCCAACGTTCTTTTGACTCCCATGTTTCTACGTTCTAAACTTTCCTTCATTTTTATCATGCCGAACCCGAAAAGAAAGGCGAAGATCGGCATGAAGCTGCCCTCGACAGCAATTTGCAGAAAGCGATGAACGACGCTGTCGGCAGCGGACAGTGAAAAGAATTCCATCTCTTCCTTTCCAAAAATTCCGTATTGAAAAATAAGCATATTGGCAATAAGGATGCCGAGAAGACTCAAGCCCCTTAAAGCATCCACAAGGTGTAGCCGCGTTGCATTCATACTAATCCCTCACTTCAACATTTTTTTGGTTGCTTTTGGATCGGATTGTAACCAAGTGAACGCTTGGTCCTTCACGCTTTGTGTGAAGAGGCCTAAAAGCAACGAAATTTATGAACAGGGCTTTTTGAATCGAAAATCGCCTTGTTCAAGCTATATTCATTTGGTTATTTCCAATGAATAGTGTAAGTTTTAAACTTTACTGGATTAGGAAGCAGAGCTTACACCGCGATTAATTTTTTTGCTCGAATGTAAGCTGAAAGTAAGGTTGTTATGCTACGATAAAAGAGGAGGAGAGTGAGAACGATGCAATCGACGAATATTTTAATTGTGGATGATGAAGCAGCTATTGCGAAAATGATAAAAATAGTTTTGCAAAAGGAAGGATTTACACAAATATACACAGCGGAAACTGCTGCGGAAGCACTGGCGGTTGTGAAGCAGCAGCCGATCGACTTTATTGTTCTTGATGTGATGCTTCCTGACCGAAGCGGATTTGATATATGCCCTGAGCTGAGAAGGATGTCCAATGCCTATATTTTGTTTTTGACTGCCAAAGTGTCGGATCTTGACAAGCTTACAGGATTTGCTATCGGTGGAGACGATTATATTACCAAACCGTTTAACCCGCTTGAAATCGTTGCCAGAATCAATGCTCGTCTGCGAAGACAAGCCGCCGCGCCGACAGACAACCTGCAGATAACGGCTGCGGTGAAAAAAACGTTTTATTCCTGCAGCAGGTTTTCGGTGAATGAGCAGGCCGGAGAGCTGGTTGTTGACGGCAAGGTTGTTCCGTGTCCGGCCCAGGTGTTTTTGCTTTTGCTCCACTTTTGCAAGCATCCCGATCAAGTTTTTTCAAAGACACAGCTCCTTGAAGCTGTCTGGGGAATGGACAGCTATGTGGATGATAACACCGTGATGGTGCATATCCGGAGAATTCGCGAGCGGATTGAAGAAGATCCCGGCAAGCCGAAATATTTGGTGACGGTAAGGGGACTTGGCTACAAACTTGTAAAGGAGAAGCAACAGTGAAATCGACAAAGCGGCGATTAGCCTTTCGGTTTACATTCCAATTCATTATTTTCAGCATTTTGGCGGTGATTATTTGCGGTCTGTTGATACTTAATGTCTCGGATTATCTCACAAAGGAAGAGATCAAACGAAATTTTACCATCGGTACACTCGATACGATCATCAGTGAAACAACGGTGACGGACGACGAAGTGTGGATTCATTCATCGTGGGAGGAACTGCTGGCAGAAAGAAACATGTGGCTGCAGGTTATTAATGAAGAAGGCAAGGTTATTCATTCCATTCATGCGCCGTCGGACTTGCCGGACAGTTATACATTGCAGGAAATCATGAAAATCAATGAAACGAAGCGCTATCTTCATTATAAGATATTTTCTTCTATCGACACGTATTATCAGATGCCCTATCTGTATTTTTTAGGCTATGAAAGTAAAAGTGACGATCTCCTGCTGGAATGGGTGAACACGTATCAAGATGTGACGCAGCTGAGTGACGACGAATTGGAGCAATTAACCGCACAGGTGAAAGCCAAGAATGGGCGGCTGGACATCATTGATGAGCAAGGGATGGTTGTCAAGAGCATCGGGAACGGAGCAACGACCGAGGAGGGAAGAATGAATTATACTCCGGTCGGAATCGTTGCCCACCGGCAGGGGCTGAGCAATGAAAGGGCGGAAGTGTCGGTCTATTATGACACCGAAACGAACTATACTTGGATATTAAAGTCCGACCGGGGAGAAGTGACGATTTACGGCAGCTTTCTGCGTGAAATCATTGCTGTGCTGTTTGTTGCGGCAGCGATTATTCTCCTGCTCGGCATCCTCTTCACCGTTTGGCATGCTACCCGTTACGGACAGCCGCTGCTGCTGTTTATTACCTGGCTGGAAAAGCTGGGGCAGGGGAATTATCAGGAAGTACTAAACGCCATGCAGGACAAAAAGGTGCTGAACAGGAAAGGCAAAGTCAGGAGCAAATATAAGCTGTACGAAGAAGTGATTACCGCTTTCAAGGAGATGGCGGGAAAGCTGAAACAGTCCGAGGAGGAACGGGAACAGCTGGACACGACGAGAGAAGCATGGATGACCGGTATTTCCCACGATTTACGGACGCCCCTTTCCAGTATACAAGGGTACGGACACATGCTGGAAAGTGATCATTATGAATGGACGGCAACGGAGCTCAGGGAAATTGGAGCGACGATAAGGGAGAAAGGGGAATACATGCTGCAGCTCGTGGAGGATTTTTCCCTCGCTTTTCAGTTGAAAAACAGTTCGTTACCGTTGAAGAGAGAGGAAATCAAGCTCGATGAATTTCTCCAGCACACGGTCCTTGCCTTGGTGAATGATGTCACGATCAAAAACGTGAACTTTTCCTTCGAAAATGCGGCGGATGAGCCGATCTATTATGCTGCGGATGTCCACTGGTTTGAAAGGATGCTTCTCAATCTGCTTTTGAATGCAGTGAAGCACAATCCGGAAGGCACGGAGATTGTTGTTACCATCGATAAGGATGAAAGCCGCATCTATATTAAGATTGAAGATGACGGCATCGGGATGGATGAGGAAACACAACGATTTTTGTTTGAGCGGTATTATCGCGGCATCAATACAAGCGAAAAGGTGGATGGCACCGGGCTTGGGATGAGCATCGCGAAAGGGATTGTCGAAGCGCATGGCGGCGATATCACCGTTCAATCCAAGCAGTTGCAAGGAACGACGCTGACTTTACGTTTTCCGGTTTAGAACCTCAGAGGATGTCCTCCATAGTCGTTTTGCGCTGCAATGATAGCCTGTTTGTTCGTTGCGGTAAAAGCTAGCGACATCCTCCAGTGAAAAATAAAGACAAAGTACTAGAGCTTGCTCAAAAAGGCAATGTTTCGTTCCGCTTGATGCACTCAATTCCTCCTAAGTGCTGCCCACGTCCTGCGTCTGCGGTTACTCGACGCAAATTGATTCGATGAAGCACGTTCAAGTTGCATTTGTGGGCAACGGCGGAATGTCGTCATTCTGACTACGAGAACCCCACACGTAATCGGATTTAAAAGAATGCATCGGCTTCACTCATTGTCTCTTCCTCTGCAAGCATAGCTTCGACGAATATCCAAGTGCCATCGCGCGCGATGGCACGATGAGACAGTTCGCAGTTTCTCAGTGAAGAATGGCTCATTGCTTCGTGATTGTCATGTGAAAAAATGAACAAAACAGCTAAAAAATGACAGAAAATGATAAAGATAGACTATGTTCATTCGCACCAGCTGTGCTATATGATGGAGGTTATATAAAAGAAGAAAGCAGGGCAATTGATGAGAAAAGTAAAAATCGCCGGTATCGGCAAGTATTTGCCGGAAACAGTGATCACTTCCGACGAAATTGATGCGAAGCTGGGACTGAAATCCGGATGGACCGAGAAAAAATCAGGGGTGAAAAAAAGACATTACGCAGGCGTGGAAACCGCGTCGGAAATGGGCGCGAAAGCCGTTTTGCAGGCGTTGCAAGCAGCGGATTTAACATTGGATGACATTGACTGCCTCGTTTCGGTAAGCGGAACGATGGAGCAGCCGATTCCGTGCACTGCGGCCTTGATGCATGAAAAATTACAACCGCAGAGGCCGATACCCGCTTTTGATATCAATTCCACTTGTCTGAGCTTTGTCACCGGATTGGATGTGATGTCCCAAATGGTTCATGCCGGCGGCTACCAACGGGTGGTCCTTGTTTCCAGTGACATCGCGTCCGTCGGAATCAATCCGAAGCAAAAAGAAAGCTATGTTCTGTTCGGGGATGCCGCGGTTGCCTGCATTATCGAACGGACGCCGGAAGTGGAAACGTCGCGTATTCTTGTGTCTAATATGGAGACTTACAGCAAGGGTGCTCATTTGACAGAAATCCGCGGCGGCGGAACGAAGCTTCACCCTAATAAACATAAAGTGGAAGATGATTACTTATTTGATATGGACGGTAAAAAAGTTTTTCGGATGAGCTCGAAAGTGATCGGACAATTCGTCCGTGACTTGTTAAACCGCGCCGCCCTCTCCATTGAAGATTTGACAGCCGTCGTGCCGCATCAGGCAAGCGGAATGGCACTAAGGATGCTGGGAAATAAGCTGGGAATACAGGAGCACCGGCTGATCAATGTCATCGGACAATACGGCAATGCCATCGCCGCTTCCATTCCGCTGGCGTTGGCCGATGCTGTGGAAGCTGGAAAAATAGCGAGAGGCGACACCATCATGCTCCTTGGAACCAGCGCTGGCTTATCTCTTGGAGGAATGCTTCTTGTATATTAAACACGTGTTGATCACGGGGGCGCGTGCCCCTGCGGCCCTTGAGCTGGCCCGAATTTTTTCCAGACGGGGGCATCGTGTGCATATGGCTGACAGCATTCCTTATCCATTATCAAAAGCAAGCCGCCACGTGGAAAAATATCATCGGGTGCGGACGCCGAAACAGCAGACGGATGGATTCATCGACGACATTCTTCATCTTGTCAGACGGGAGAAGATTGATGTCTTGATTCCGACGTGCGAAGAAATTTTTTATCTATCTGCATACAAACAAGCGTTGGAAGCAGCGTGCGAAGTGTTCGTGGAGCCGGCGGACCGCCTGCTTCCGCTGCACAATAAATTTACTTTTATCGAAACGGCGAGCGCATTCGGACTGCCGGTGCCGGAAACACGTTTGTGTGGCGATAAAGTGGAGTGGCACGCGGCACTGGCAGCGCTGAAAAAGGGAGAGCGTTGGATCGGAAAGCCGGTTTATACCCGCTTTTCCAACGACATCGTGCAGCTGCCGAAAGAAGCGGGGCGGCAGGTTGACGTACATCCGCAAAAAAAGTGGATCGTTCAGGCCTACATCGAGGGCTCTTTGGTTTGTACTTACAGCATTGCTTCTCATGGACAACTGCTCGCCCATTCGGTATATTACAGTAAATTCCGTGCCGGGGACGGAGCGAGCGTACATTTCCAGGCTGTTGACGAGCCTGCTGTCGATGACTGGGTGGAAACGTTTGTGAGAAAATACCGTTTTCACGGTCAAATTGCCTTTGATTTTATCAAAACCCCGCAAGGCGACATCTATCCGATAGAATGTAATCCGCGGCTGACAAGCGGAGTACACCTGTTTCGCTCACAGGATTTACCGTCTGCATTTATGGGCCAACGCCGGCAGCTTTTGCTGCGCGGACAAGGAAAGGTTGCGCTGACGCCGGCGATGCTACTGTTTGGTTATAAAAACATCCGGATGTACGGGTGGAAGGATTTTTTCGACGCTTTCAAAAAATCGGAGGACGCGATTTTTGAACGGCGGGATTGGAAGCCGTTTTTTTATCAGTTTTTATCGCTGTATTATTTTTGGAAAACCAGTCGAAAGAATAAGACAAGCATTCTTGAAGCAACGACACATGATATTTCCTGGGATGGGTGATGCAAGTGAACATGTTAGTGACGGGAGGCACCGGCTTTTTAGGAAAAAAGCTCGCGGAGCGCCTTTGTCAAATGAAGTACCGCGTGACGGCAATCGGAAGAAATCAGTCGGTTGGAAAACAGCTTGCCGAGAGCGGGATAACGTTTATCCAGGCAGATTTAGGCGATAAAGAAGTGATCAAGGAGTGCTGCAAAGGGATGGATTATGTGTTCCACTGCGGGGCGCTTTCTTCTCCTTGGGGCGTCTATGAAGAGTTCTACCATTCGAATGTAGCCGGGACGGTAAACGTTATCGAAGGCTGCAAGGAGCATCGCGTCAAGCGGCTGATTTACGTGTCGACGCCGAGCCTGTATTTTGGCTATGATCCCCGGCTTGATGTCAGGGAAACGGATGCTTTAGCTGACACGTTTATTAATTTTTACACAAAAACAAAGTATTGGGCGGAAGGAAAGATCGACGAGGCATTTGCCGCAGGTCTGCCTGTGATCACGATACGTCCGCGGGCTATCTTTGGTCCGGGAGATAATGCGATTTTTCCGCGGCTGATCCAGACCGGGCAGGAAAAATTCATTCCGCTCATTGACGGCGGGAATGCGATGATTGATCTCACCTATGTGGAAAACGTGGTCGATGCCTTGCTGTTGTGCATGACTTCCCCGGAGCAAACCTTGGGTGAAAAATATAACATTACCAACGGCGAACAGGTTTTACTGAAGGATGTTTTAACACGGACGTTTCACAAGCTGGAGCAGTCGTTCCGCGTCAGGCGGATTCCATATCCCCTCGCCTTTCGCCTTGCAGCGCTGTTAGAATGGTCAGCCAAAAAGTTTCAAGGAGGAAAAGAACCGTTGTTGACGAAATATACCGTTACCGTCTTGGCCAGATCGCAAACATTGAATATCGAGAAAGCGAAAGCCGAGCTTGGATATGAGCCGCGGATCACGATCGATGAAGGAATCGCTTTATTTGCAGAGTGGTGGAAAAAACACGTTTTCTAGTAAGGAGGATCACGTTTTGGATGTTGCTATTGTGACAGGTGCCAACAGCGGAATCGGGATGCTGACAACGCTTGAGCTGTTAAAAGCGGGATATACGGTGGTGGCAACGATGAGAAACTTAGAGAATCAGGAGGAACTCGTCGAACATGCTTCCCGGCTGGAGCTGACGGATCGCCTTGATGTGCGGAAGCTGGATGTTACTGTTCTGAAGGACATTGAGGCAGTGAAGGATGGCGTGGAGAAGAAGTACGGGAAACTAACGGTGCTGATCAACAATGCCGGATATTGCCAGGGAGGCTTTTTATCCGATCTGACCACCGAGGAATGGAGACAGCAGCAGGATGTTAATGTTCACGGCCCGTTTCAGATGACGAAGATTTTTCTGCCGCTGTTGGAGCGTGCCGCTCCTGCCAACATTATAAACATCAGCAGCGTTAGCGGCCTGTTCGGCTTTCCCGGCATGTCCCCGTATTGTTCGTCTAAATTCGCGCTGGAAGGGCTTAGTGAAAGCCTGCGGTTGGAATTGCTGCCGCAGCGGATTTTCGTGTCTCTTGTGGAACCGGCTGCGTATAACACGAAGATCTGGGAAAAAGGACTGGAAAAAATTGAGTCGACGCAGCTGGAGGGAGCCCCCATTAAGCAGGCAGTCGTTTCGTATGCTCAGCAAGCTTCGGCGGCGAGCTCGGACCCGTTGGAAGTCGCCCGACTGATCGTGAAAATTTGCCGGATGAAAGCGCCAGGCTTCCGCTATCCGATCGGGAAAGGAGCGAGGCTGCTGTTTCATGCAAAACGCTGGCTTCCATGGCGATTGTTGGAGAAAATTGTATTGAGAACTTTGATAAAAAGATGAAAAGTATGTTTTTGAACAGGCTCTTAAAGAGCGTGTTCAAAAAGGCAATGGTTCCGCTCGATGCGCCAGCTACGAGAAAACCACTCATAGCTGGCATGAAAAGAATGCATCGGCTTCACTCATTGTCTCTTCCTCTGCTAGTAGAGCGCCGACGTCTGTCCAAGTGCCATCGCGCGCGATGACACGATGAGACAGTTCGCAGTGTCTCAGTGAAGAACAGCTCATTGCTTCGTGTTTGTTCAAAAAGATGAAAAGCGATCTTTTTGAACAAACGTTTAAAGTAACGGATGTGAAGGTGAACCTATGAAAAAACTGTTTCAAGTTGCAGCAGCATATGTAAAAACGAAATATTTTCTGCGCTTCACATCAAGGGAGCAGTTGGAAGCGTGGCAGGAAAAGAAACTGAATCAGCATATCCGCCACGTTCGCCGGCATTCTTCCTTTTACCGGAAGCATTTGCAAACCGCTCCCAAGCGGCTTACCTTGAGCAATCTAAGCCAGCTGCCGTCGATTGACAAGACGGTAATGATGGATAACTTCGATGCGCTGAATACAAAAGGAATCGATAAGGCGCAGGCATTTGACGTAGCGATGACGGCTGAAGCGACAAGAAATTTCCAACCGATGATCGGTGACGTTACCGTTGGTCTGTCTTCCGGGACATCCGGGAACAGAGGAATTTTTTTAGTTTCGGAAGCGGAAAAAAATCAATGGGCGGGAACGATTTTGGCGAAGCTGCTGCCGGAAGGCCTGAGAACGAAGGAAACGATTGCTTTTTTTCTCAGGGCAAACAGCAATTTATACGAATCGGTCACCTCAAGAAAAATCAGCTTTCTGTTTTTTGATTTAGCGAAAAATGCAGCCGACCACATCAGCAGGCTGAATGAAGCGATGCCGACGATTTTAGTTGCACCGCCGTCGTTGCTGCGGATGTTAGCGGCATATAAGGAAGCAGGTGCGCTCCTTATTGTGCCGAAAAAAGTGATTTCGGTTGCGGAAGTTCTCGATCCGAACGATGAATGCTATCTCAAAACAGTTTTTGCCCAGCCTGTCCATCAAGTGTATCAGTGTACGGAAGGATTTCTCGCGCATACATGTTCACGCGGTACCCTTCATCTGAATGAAGATATCGTGATCATTGAAAAGGAGTTCCTTGATGAAGCGGGCTTGAAGTTCTCACCGGTGATTACCGATCTCAAGCGGAGGACCCAGCCGATTATCCGCTACAGACTGAATGATATATTATCGTTGAAAAAGGAGAGCTGTCCGTGTGGCTCAGTGATGACAGCTCTTGAACAAATTGAAGGGCGCTGCGATGATATTTTTTATTTCAATAGCAAATCAGGAGAGCAAACGCAAGCGGTCTTTCCCGACTTTATCCGCAGAGCGATCATCACGGCAGCGGAAGAAATTGAGGAATATCGGGTGATACAGCATACACCGGCGGAGCTTGAAATCCAACTGAAAGCATCCGGTGATGTTGAAGAGAAAGTAAAACAAAATGTTCTTGCCAAGGTCAATGCGCTGTTAACGGCGGAGGAGATTATTCTTCCGGTAATCCGCTTTCAGCCTTATCAGCCGCAGGGCAGGCTGCAAAAGCTGAAGCGAATTGAACGGAAGCTTATTCCGGATAGGCAATACGCTGATTGACTATGTAAACAGATCCGGCTTTTTTTCAAAGAGAAGAAGGAAATTTCTGCGGTAGACAAACAGCAAGCAGCAATGAAAGATAACGATAACAACTGCGAGCGGCAGCAACGAATGGCCGTGGAATACATGGAGTAAGAAGATGTTGGCAACTATCGGTGATAATGCCGCCAATGCCAGCGGTACAAACCGGTTGACTAACAGCAAAATGCCGCACAGAACCTCGAAAGATTTTACAAAGACGAGGAGGTAATCAAATTCGAACAAGGCCATGGCTTCATCGCTGGTTTCAGTCAATGGCTCCAATCCGAAAATAACAAAATATCCGTTAACGCCGGCACCCAAAAAAATGATCCCCAGCAACAGCCGGATGATATGGACAAGCAGTTTTGTCAATGGACATTCCCCCTTAAGAATTTAGCCTTATTATACCATCTCAAAATTTGTAACAACAGCGGCAAAAAAGGGGGAGATGCGGCAGGATCAAGCACGGTAACGTGAGTAGAACCGATGGTAAATTCCCCTGCTGCAATTTATCTGCGGCCCATACCGCCTGAAAGCTCTCCGCCTATGTGTTTTTACTAGGTTCCAATAAAAGACTCCCACTTCAATCCTCTTGTAAGCGGGCTAAGTGGGGGCTTCAACGATAAAAACCAAAAGCTGACAGAAGCATGCCGCCGGCGAGTGACACTAACAAGCCTGTGGCTGCTGCCATGGCGGTCTGCTTTATGTTCTTTGTTTCAAGCCAGATAACTGCGGCGATCAAGCTAGTAAAGAGAAAGCCAAAAAACACTGATGCATAAGGAGTGGTCGGAGTGATCCAATCATACCAATGGAGGGAACTGATTAACGTTTCCGCTTTCTTTATATATTTTTCCATGGGTAAAGACCTCCGTTTCTTTTAAGCGAAGCGGCCTGTTTCTTCAGAACAGTCGCTGCTTGATTTTCCGAATATTTCGCTTGCTTGAGGTTGATGTCATTTTTTTCAGTATAAACGAGGATTTACGACTTCACGGAAAGTTTATTTTTACTTAAGATTTTTTCGGAAGCTGCACTTGATTTATGAAATCTCACGGAATAAAAAAACAGAAAAATCAAAATAATCAATAAAACCCTTGATGTGAAAAAACGAAAGCGCTATAATTGATAAGAACAGATGTTCGTTATTGGTGCTGATAAACATCTTGAGTGACAAATCTCAGCAATAAAGCCGATTGCACCACAAATAGGAAACAAGCGTTGTTAAAACGCAATGACGTACATCAACCGAAAGTAGAAAGCAGGTGGAGAAACAGAATGACAGAACAGTATTCTGAATTGGATGAGGTGATCGCATACATTCACCGCCATATCGACGAACCGCTGCCCCTTGCTCGGCTGGCGAAGTACGCAGCTTACAGCCCGTTTCATTTTTCGCGTCTTTTTAAGGAAAAAATTGGCTTATCTCCGCTATATTATGTTTCTTCCCTTCGATTGCAAAAGGCAAAAAAATTGTTGCTACATACGCAACTGAGCGTCCGGGATATCGCTTTGGAAATCGGGCAGCAAAGCCTGGGAACATTTACAACAAGATTTACAGAGCGGGTAGGGATGACGCCGGCGCATTTTCGGAACTCGGTTGTCCCGGCGGATACCCATTTTCGCTCACTGCAGAGGCTGGATGACTGGTCTTCGCCCCATTTTGCTGCCGGCTCCGGGCCAAATCCGGCAATCACGGGAACTGTCAGTGCCACAGCCACCTTTCACGGCGTCATTCTGATCGGTTTATTTCCAAAGCCGATACCTGAAGGTTTTCCTTTGTATGGTACGCTCGTTTCCTCGCTTGGAGATTTTTGCTTTACCGGCGTAAAACCAGGCACCTATTATTTAATGGCGACTTCGGTTGCCTGGGAAATGAATGCGCTGGATTTTTTGCTCCCGAACGATACACTGAGGGCGAGGTTGAAGGCGCCGATTATCGTAGAGTCATACAGGCCGGTACCACATCAACAGCTCATACTTTCACCGCCGCGTCTTGACGATCCGCCTATCCTGATTTCGCTGGCGATGCTAATGAATAATTTTTTGAACCGGGTACGACGATACAGCAATTGATAAGAAATTTTCTACCATTTTAGCTGTTAGAATGTAAGCAATTGGAGGCGCAGCATAAGGAAATGGCAAAGCATGCGTGCCTGGCAAAAAAATTTTCTGCGAGGTGTTTATGATGGTTATCGGTATTAATCCGTATTTGATTTTTGACGGCAAGGGACAAGAAGCGACGAAATTTTATCAAAGCGCATTGGACGCAACTGTTGTCGGTATCCAGACGTACGGAGAGCTGCCGGAAAATCCGGATGCTCCTCTGGCTGATGAAAAGAAAAACTTGATCGTACACGCCCATTTGAAAATCGGCGGGACAGACTTGATGATTTCCGATGAGTTTCCTGGTTCGTGCACACAGTCCGAGGCTAAGGTCTCGCATATTACGATTGCCGTTATGACAGATAATGTAAAAAATACGGAAGAAGTATTTGGGAAATTGCAGGTTGGAGGTGAAATCGTTTTACCGCTGCAAAAAACATTTTTCAGTCCGTCTTATGGGCAGGTGATGGATAAATTTGGAGTTACCTGGCATGTTTCCACGCAAGCTGCCGAAACCAACTGACCAATCTTTTAATAACAGCGGAATCCCCCCATAAATTGTCTCCAAGGAAGGTCTATGAGGACAAAATGGAGTCCGAATCGCGTTAAAGAATAGCAGCTAATCTTAATCGAAAAGAGGATAGAAGCGTCCGCACGTTAAAGAATAGGATCTAATTGTTAACGAAAAGGGGAGAAAAGCATCCGCACGTTAAAGAATAGGATCTAATTGTTAACGAAAAGGGGAGAAAAGCATCCGCACGTTAAAGAATAGGATCTAATCGTTAACGAAAAGAGGAGAGAAGAGGTCGTACGTTAAAGAATAGGATCTAATCGTTAACGAAAAGGGGAGAAAAGCATCCGCACGTTAAAGAATAGGATCTAATCGTTAACGAAAAGAGGAGAAAAGCATCCGCACGTTAAAGAATAGCAGCTGATAGTCCTCAAGGTTTATGAGGACAAAATTGAAATCGAACCACCACAAACTGTTCTCGAGAAAGAGTGAGCCTTATCTTCACAGTTGATGAGACTGTTCCTCTTTCCTGGAACAGCCTCATCACGTCTCATTTATTCGTAAAGAGCTGGAATTTATCTGGTTGCACCTGAAACAGCGCTGATAACAGTAAATTTTTCACAAGCGGACGCAGTTTTCCCAAAGTTTCCCCTTGCAACAGAGAGAGTCATTCTCCCTAATCCTGATGCAGCCCAACGCATCAATAGGGAAGCATGCCCCAATCCCAGTGCAGCCAACTTGTTTCAGAAGGAGCTATCCCCTTTCCCAAGAGAAAGCATTCAGTTTTCTTTTTTCGTTAACGCGAACGCCTGCTTGATTCCGTCTTTGAAGGAAAACTTCCCGTACATTAGCACGCCGCCTTTGTAAATCCGGGCCGCCACAAGATTAATGAGAATGGCGCTGACAATTAATATCGCAAAAATAACGATCATTTCCCACGTCGGTACCGTTCCCATTCCAATGCGCAAAAATAACAGTTGCGGCGTAAAAAACGGAACATAGGACAGAACCTGGATAAAAATAGTATCCGGCGTATTTAAGCCGACAACGGAAATAAATAATGCAATCACCGCGAGAAAAACTAATGGTTGAATCGCCTGATTGACTTCCTCCGCACGGCTCACGAGGGCACCGAGCATCGCGGCGACGCCGCCGTATACAAAATAGCCGAGTATAATCAGCAGCAGTGCATATACGATCAGAGAAATATCAACCATCTCGCTGAATATGTTTTTAATGAATTCTTCTCCGCTGATGTACGAGCCGATAATGGCTGCGCCGGCAATGGCCAGCAAATTGATCATTCCGGCAAGACCGATACCGATAATTTTTCCGAACATTTGTGTCACCGGATTGATGCTGGAGACGATAAGCTCCATGACCCTTGAAGATTTCTCCGTTGCCACCTCGGTTGCGATCATTGATCCGAAGGTCAGAACAACCATGTAAATGATGAACACAAGCGCGTAAACCATCCAATAGGCTTGAAAATAAGTTTCTTCCGTCTGCACTTCACCATTTTCGCTGAGAGGAAGCTCATTGAAGGAAATCGGTGAATAGATGACGGCAAGCTCTTCTTCATTGAAGCCAAGCTCATTGGTCACCAGTGCTTCTTTCACGCGCTGAACATCATGATTCACGTCCATCGACACGGTGAAATCCGTGCCGCTTCCGTAAAATGCCGCTTGCAGGTTTTCGATGTCACCGCTTAAAGCGAGAACATAGTCATATTCATCTTTTCTGGCCGCTTCCAGGGCTGCGTCCAACTGATTATCGGGGTAGCTCTCATAATGGAACATTCCTTCTGCGGTTGACGCAAGCATCTCAGCGATACCGCCCACGCTCTCGGTCATATCCACAACGGCAACAGCCGGATTATCTCCCTCATCGCCGGAAAATTTATCGATGATACTCGGTAAATTTGTCAACAAGATAATAAGCAAGACCATCGTCAAAGTAGACCAGACAAACGCTTTGGATTTTATTCTTCTTCCGGCTGTGTGCGCGACAGTGGTCCAGAAATTATTCATCTGCTTCTCCTCCTGCCTTGTCTATAAATATATCATGCAATGACGGTTCTTCCACTTCAAATTTACGGACAAATCCTTTTTCGGCAATCGCCTGAAAAATTGTTTCTGCGACTTGTTCATTTTCAACTTTGATTGCTGCATCGTCCTTTGAGATGTCCAGGTTTAATACCCCATCTACCGAACGGAGAAAATCAAGCTCGTAATCAGCGCGTATCCTGATCGATTTCATGCCATAGGAACGCTTTATTTCCCGTAAATTTCCTTGTAATACAGCTTTTCCCTGCTTTAGCATAATCAGATCCTCGCAAAGCTCCTCCACATTGCGCATTTGATGGCTGGAAAAAACAATCGTTGTCCCTGTTTGCTGAAGGTCGAGAACGGCTTTTTTCAGCATATCGGAATTAACAGGGTCCAGTCCGCTGAAAGGTTCATCCAAAATCAGCAGCTCCGGCTTATGCAGTACAGCGGCCATAAATTGAATTTTTTGCTGATTCCCTTTGGAAAGCTCCTCTATCTTTTTGTTTTCATATTCCGGCACTTGGAAGCGGTCAAGCCAAAATCGCATCTCCTTGATAATATCGATTTTGTTCATTCCCTTGAGCTTCATTAAATAGATAAGCTGTTCCTTGACTGTCAGCTTAGGAAACAGCCCCCTTTCTTCAGGAAGATATCCTATTAACTTCGTCCGCTTATACGAAAGCCGCTCCCCATTCCAGGTAACCGTTCCTTCCGTCGGGTCAAGCAATCCGAGAATCATCCGAAACGAAGTCGTTTTTCCGGCTCCGTTAGCTCCGAGCAATCCAAACATTGTCCCTTTTTCCACGGTAAGAGAAATGCCGTCGACGGCAACATGCTTGTCGAATTTCTTTTTCAGGTTGTCTATTACTAATGTCATTGCACTAACTCCTTTCCGTCTTATGTAAAAACAGCAGTGATCATCCGCCAGGCCTCCTCCTCATCGAGTATACCAAAAGCTGAAAACAACTGCTTTCTTCCTTTAGTTTTACTGGGAATAGTGCCAAGAAAGTGACACTTGAGATTTACGTGTCAATTGCTTTAAGGTTTCAGTTTTTTGTCCTGTATGCCAAAAAACCTGTCACTTTCCGACTGCTTGCTGAAGTTGTGACTACCGAGCGTTGACCTTCTTACTCCTGGTTTCCCCTTTATTGACTACACATATATTGTTTGTGAACACGCAATTGCTGTTTTTCTGAAAAAACATTTAAAAAAATAAGGGGATGTATTCTGGAGGATGATTCGATTGTCTGTTTCAATGCTCCGGCGCCGGTTATTGCCTCCAAATTTTACGCATGGACAGCAGGATGAAGAAATAATCGGAAAAAATGCGGGAAGTCACTAATTGGCAAGCTGTGGCGCTTCTGGAAGCCGACCCGCTACAGGCAGCTGTATGGTTTGCATGGCGATTCAAGCAGTTCGTCCTTTCCCAGGAAATAAAGATTTTTGCTCGAAACAAGCTGATTAATATCGTGACAGGTTTGAATTGTCAGAAGTAGCGGTAACTGTTAAAAGCAGCTTTCCCGACAGACATCCGGGCCAATAATGCAACATACGATATTCAATTCGGCAATGTATAACAGCCAGTGGACAAACTGCAACATACCATGGGAAATGGCGAAGTTTGAATCGGTTGCCCACCAGGAATTGCGGGGGCAGAGACTATCCGTCGAAAAGAATAAACAGAATCAAAAGGTGGTGTCTCAAAAGGGTATTTTTTCCCTTTTGAGACACCACCGAAGCAATGAGCCACACTTCACCGAGAAGCTACGAACTGTCTCATTGTGTCATCGCGCGCGATGACACAATGAGACATCAGTGCAATACTAGCAGAGGAAGAGACAAGCACGAAGCCATTTCCCTGATATTTTTTTAGTAGTTTTCGTTTTAGACTCAGCACCTTTGCCCTGCGGCCGTAAGCCTTTATTCGCCAAGAAAGCTTTCGATGAAAAAGTCAAGCTGGTAGTCCAAGGTCAGCGGATCGTTAAAATAAAATTCCGTGGCATTTGCTTCAAATACTTGATTGTTCTTAACAGCAGGAATGCTTTTATATGTCTCCGTTTCCTGGAAGGAATTATCCGTTTCCGAGTTTTTGCTGATAATCAGATAATCGCCGGCATATTCCGGAAGTGCTTCCAGTGACAGGGCGTAATAACCGTCGGCCAAGGCCATTTCCTTCACTTTTTCAGGCATTTCCAATTCCATTTCCTGATAAAGAATTTCCGTGCCGCGTCCCCAGTTGTCTCCGAAAACGTAAATTTGCTCGTCGAAGTTTTCAATGACGGACACCGTGGCATCATCCCCGATTTTTGCTTTGATTTCATCCCCGCCTTCCTTTGCCCGCTGCTTGAAGTCATCAATCCACTTCTGCGCTTCCTCTTCTTTGTTTAACAGTTTTCCGATTTCCAAATGCTGAGTTAAGTAATCCAATTCCCCGTAAGTGTAAGTAACGGTCGGAGCGATTTCATTTAATTTGTCCGCGTTGTTGATATTGGACAGTCCGATGATCAAATCCGGCTCCAGCTCCATAATTTTTTCCAGGCTTTCGTCAGATACTTCTTCCACATCCGTTAACGCTTCCGTAAAACGCGGGTTCATTTTCGACCAGGAGTCTACACCGACGAGGGGGACATCCAGCGCCAAGACGTTTCCGGCAAAGGAAGACACGACAACGACGCGCTGCGGGTCTGCCGGTACGTCGATGGGCCCGTTCTCAGATTCGTACGTGATCGTTTCGGTTTTATCGTTCTCCGCCTCCGTACCGCTGCTGCAGGCAGTTATCATGAAGATAAGTAATAGTAAAATTGGGATGGATAATTTGCGCATCATTGTTTTTTCTCCTTTTTAATGGTGTTTAAAAATTTGGATAAATAACAAACTGCTGGGACAAATAGATTTGTCCTGAATCAGCCCTGATTGTAAAAAATGTGATGAACCGTACAAAACGGTCAGTATGGTAAGTAAATTTCAAAAAAAGATTGATAATGATTATCAATTTCGTTTACAATCAATACTATAATTCTGATATTTTGCTTTGTCAACACTATTTTTTCATACTTTCACAGCATTGGTTCAGAGATTTTCATATGGAATTTTTAGAAGGAAGGTGAAGGCATGACACACGAAGTATTTGATGTGACGATTATCGGCGGAGGTCCTGCAGGACTTTATTCCGCCTTTTACAGCGGGCTCAGGGAAATGAAAACAAAGCTGATTGAGTTTCAGACGCAGCTTGGTGGCAAAATTCATGTTTATCCGGAAAAAATGATTTGGGATGTGGGCGGCTTGCCGCCGGTAACCGGGGAAAAACTGATGGAACAGCTGGTGGAGCAGGGCTTAACGTTTCACCCGACAGTTGTGCTGAATGAAAAAGTAGAATCGGTTGCAAGAAAGGAAGACGGGACGTTTGTTTTAACGACAGCTTCAGGTCAGCAGCATTTTTCGAAAACGGTGATCATTGCGGTCGGCAGTGGCATTTTGCAGCCTCAGAAGCTGGAAATAGAAGGGGCGGAACGATTTGAAGTGACGAATTTAAGCTACACAGTGAAGTCGTTAAAACGTTTCCGGGACAAAACGGTCATTATTTCCGGCGGTGGGAATTCCGCTGTCGATTGGGCCAATGAACTGGAACCTGTTGCCCAAAAAGTATACATCACTCACCGGAGAGACAACTTCACAGGACATGAAGCGCAAGTCACACAACTGCGGAACAGTTCGGTCACCTGCTTTTTTCAAACGGCGATAACAAAGCTGCTAGCCTCGGCTGATCAAGAAGTGATTGAGCGTGTGGAAATGACAAATTTGCAAACAGGCGAGGTGTCGCATTTAGCTGTGGATGAAGTCATTGTGAATCACGGATACGAGCATGATGCGTCATTGCTGGAAAACAGCGAGCTTGATCTTGCGATGGCAGAAAATTTCTATGTTGCCGGTAATGCCAACAGTGAATCCTCCGTCGAGGGCATCTATGCGGCGGGAGATATTTTGCAGCATGAAGGGAAGCTGAATTTAATTGCCGGTGCCTTTCAGGACGCGGCGAACGCAGTGAATAAAGCGAAGCAGTTTATTCAGCCGGACGCAACGAAGGCGGGGATGGTGTCTTCCCATAATGAGGTTTTTAAAAATCGCAACAAAGAATTGGTTCGCCAAATGATAAGATGACAAGAGATGGCGATTCGCGTGTTAAAAAAATCCTTCTCGGAAAGATACTACGCTCCCGGGAAGGATTTTTCCACTTTCAACCTATTCAGCTTGCTTTAGAAAACTGTTCTTCTTGATCGCCGGCGTGCTCGCCGCGGCTGTGTTTCACGATGAAATACGCAGCTGTCAACAGTATCGCTCCTAAGATATACAGTACTAATATACCGACGTTTTTCCACATAAACGAGTAATCTCCGCTGGAAATCACCGCTTTAAATGCGTGGACGGTATAGGTCATTGGTAAAGCGGCATGGATAGGCTGAATGACCTTCGGAATCAGCTCCAGAGGAAAGGTTCCCGCACTTGTCGTCAATTGCAGAATCAATATAATGATCGCTATGAAACGTCCGGCATCGTTGAATAGCGTCACGAGAAGCTGTATCAGTGTCATAAAAGTCAAACTTGTGATGATCGATATTAAGATAAACAGAGAGATACTTTGTACTTCGATGCCCAGCCACAGCAGTAATACAATATCCACCACCAGCGCCTGGAAGATGCCGACTGCCGCCAGAACACCGAATTTACTCCAAAACCATGCCAAACCGTTGCGTGGTGGTATCACAGGCTCTTTTAGCGGAAAGACGATAGTGATTAACAGCGATCCGACAAACAAACCGAGGGAAATGAAATAAGGAGCAAAGCCGGTGCCATAGTTCGGGACACTGTTGATTTCTTCTTTATCCAGCGTGACCGGTTCCCCCATCATATCATATGTGTCCTGATCGGAGTTTACAGAACCTGCTTGTTCAGCAGCATTTCCTAGTTTGTCATGCAGTTCCACTGTTCCTTCGTATAATTCTTCCGTGCCGTCGGACAGCTGCTCAGACCCGTCGGCGAGCTGGTGCGAGCCGCTGCTGATTTTTTCCGCACCGTCAGCAAGCGTACCCATGCCTTTGTTTAATGTCGCAGCTCCTGTTGCCAGCTTGTCGGCACCGCTGCCTGCTTCAGCCAGTTTATCTGTGAAAAGATCCATGCTTGTTAAATATCTCTGTTGTCCTTCGTTCAGCTGAACGGAGCCTTCCTGTAATTTTTGGGTGCCGTCCGCGAGTTGACCGATGCCGTTCTGCAATGCTGCCTGCCCTTCAGAAATGGCGGTGATCCCTGCGGAAAGCTGATTGAACGTCGGGTCAACAGCTGTTTTGATTTGGTTTTCCAAACCGGAAGTGGCACCGGATAATTGTTCCGTCACACTTGACTCAAATGTATCGAATCCTTTACCGATACCGGCATTGATACTTTGGTACAGATTATTCTGCAGCTCCTTTTCTGATGGAGCCCCTGCCTGCATTTGCTCTTTGATGGCAGCAGCCGTATTTTTGTCCAACCCGTTAGCGATGAGAAGATTCGCCAGCTGTTCAACAGTATCTGCCTGCTGGCTGGTGATTTGCGCAGCTATCCCCGCCGCCAGCTGCTGGCTTAATTGCTCCTGTAATTCATCGAGCCCGTCAGCCATTTGCTCGGCGCTGTCGTTCAGCTTTCCGGCCATTGCGTCTGCGATGCTTGCCGGCAATTGCTTTTGAAATTCCTTTATTCCTTCCTTCACTTGCGCTGTGCCTTGAACAAGTTCCGGCAATTTCTTATCGATTTCCTGAACGCCGTCATTTGCCTCGGCGATTCCGTCAGCCAGTTGCGCGGACCCGTCAGTTAACGAGTCTGCGGCATCGAGAAGCTGCTTACCAGCGGCGGATAGTTGCCCGATGCCTTGAGCAAGCTCGTCTGTTCCACTTTCGATGTCGCCGGCACCGGAATGGGCGGCGTCCACCCCGTCTTGAAAGTCGAGCGATTTTGCCGCGAGCATTTCGAGATTCTCTTTTAATTCGAGAGAGCCGTCCTTCAGTTTTCCTGTACCGTCTTCAATGCTTCCGGCACCGTCTGAAGCCTGCTCGAAGCCGTCAGCCATCTCGCCGATTTTATCAAACATCGTTTCGGCGTAAGTCGCTGTTAATTCGCTTGCGATTGCTGTCTTTATTTCCTTGGCTGCCGTTTCCCCGATTTGTGCGGATAGAAAATTATAGCCTTCATTCGGCACATATTTCAACGACAGCTTTTCCGGTTCGGTGTCCAGCAAGGTGGTTGCATTTTCGGAAAAGTTTTCCGGGATTTCTACAACCATATAGTACGTTTGTTTCTCTAGGCCGCTGTACGCTTCATCTCTGGAAACAAAATGGAATTGGAATACTTCGTTTTCTTTCAGCTTTTCTACGAGATCGTCCCCTAACGTCAAGTAGTCATCTTCATAGAAAACACCGTTATCCTCATTCACAATCGCAACCGGCAGTTCCTCCAGCCGGTCATAGGGGTCCCAAAACGACCAAAGAAACATGCCGGCGTACAGAATCGGAATAAACAAGATGGCAATGATGGGGATCAGCAGTTTTTTGTTTGTGAAAATTTGTCTCCATTCAGCTAAAAATTGTGAGTTATTCATGCTTAACAACCTCCGGAAATTATTGGCCATATTTCTCAATCGGTCAATTCAGTGTTAAAAGTTTATGACCATTTTTCAAAATCGGTCATTTCAGTGAAAAAACAAAGGACTATCTGTTAGATAACCCTTTAAAAATATACAGTTCAAATAATTTGGAAATCTCGTCCTTTTCCAGTGGCTTTCGGCTCTGCTCCCAGTCAAAGATCAGCGCGATATACAACTTTAACATCACAAACGCCGTTATTTCCGGATTGCATTGTTTAATTTCCCCTTTGTCTATCGCAGTTTGCAGGATATTTTTTATATAGTTGACAACGGTTTGCTCCAGCCGCTCCATAAATTCCAGCACGGCAGGAGTGCCGATTTCCCGCTCTTCCTGAAAGAGCTTGATCGTCAGCTGGTGCTCCTTGCGGAAGGCAAGGATTTGAAACAACGCCCGGTTGGCATTTTCATAAAAGGAAAGATTTTCATCGAAAGAGGCTTCGGCAGTAGCTTTCATTTCTTTAATCAGCTCTGTCACGATTTCATTGAACAGTTCCTCTTTATTCTTAAAAAAGGTGTAGATCGTTCCTTTGCCGACGTTCGCCAGCTTCGCCACTTGATCCATCGTCGTCGCCTTGTACCCGAATAGGGAAAATGATTTTGTTGCAGCCTGGATAATCATTTGCCTGCGGTCCTTTGCCATAGGTTCACCTCACAATAATAAAAAGACTTTTTGACCAAAAATGTTTTTTGGTCAAATGATAATTATGATAGTAGCACAAATTTTTTTTAGACACAATGATTTTGACTCCAAATGGAAAGCGCGTAGGAAAAACAGGCGATTTTTCGGAAAAAATAATTGGTTCCAGGTTAATGATTAACAAAATAACATTTCAAATATACACAAATAAAGATATTTGCTGAACCGGGCGGGGAAGAAAAGTGTTTTTTTCTGAAAACGGAGAAATGATGAAGCACACACATCAAAAGTCAGCGCAATGCAGCAGAGGAGGAGGAGGAGGGCTGCTGTCTTGAGCCGGCGCTATAAAACGCTGATAGTCTTGTATACGAGATTTAGAAGGAAGTTTGAAAAATAGAAAAGAGCGTCCGCAGGAAGACGCTCTAAAAGCGGGGAGGGAAGTTTCAGGAGTGGGATTAATAGCCGTATCCTCTGCTGACTGCGGCTGCGCCGATAATGACTAGCAGAATAAACAGCACGAGGACAAGAGCAAATCCTGTTGCATAACCACCGTGATATGCGCTCATACGTACACCTCCTTCTTCGAAGTGTAGTATATTTTATGTAGCGCTATCCTGCATGTATAGTAAAAAAAACTAGAATACGCAAAAATGGTTGTTTTAAAGAGGTTGTATCCATTTGGCGGATTTTGTAGACGCCGATGAACTGGAGCAAGAGCGATTTATGCAGACAAACATTTTTTGATATCGAGTATGGCCTGCAAGTGCATTCCTTCGTGAAAAATTGTGCGGATCAATACTTGTTCAATGGTGTGCATTCCCATTTCCGTAGGTGAAAACTCGTCTTCCAACTGCTGACCGTATGTTTTTTTTAATTCAGCGGGCTGTTGACGAAGCAATTGCTTCAGCTCTGCCAATGTCGGGGTATCAGCAGTAAAGTTTTCTGGCGATGTACCGAAGCCAAACCATGCATGAAATTGTTCGGGGACGACGGTTTTTACTTTTGTGATCGCTTCGATCCATAAATATTGATCGAGGTAAATATGTCCAAGGTTCCAACGGATGTTATTGTTGAAGCCTCGGGGAATAATATCGGCTTCCGCTACCGTTACATTTTCTAACACTTCTAAAATCTCACTTCGATACGATTCCAATTGATGAAATAGCACTTCATGACGTCGTTTCATACTATACTTCCTCCTTTTGAGCACAAAGTAAATTTATATCTTTAGGAATCTTTTTTGCTTAATTCCGGCTGTTTCTGTTACCGCCGAGGCTTCCAAAACGGCATCGGGATCAATGGAGAGCACTCGCTCCTTTAGCTTTGGATACATAAATCGGTTGGTGATGCAATAGATGATTTTTCTTTTTTCCTTTAAATATCCGCCTTCTCCAAATAAATAAGTTAGCTGGATGTCCAATTCACTGATCAGCGCTTCCCCGATTTCATCCGGCTTGTCGGAAATGATGGTGATTGATTTTTCCTGATTTAAGCCGTCCAAAATAAAATCAATCGTTTTGGAGACAATGAAAAATATCGCAATCGAAAACATTGCTTGTTCCAGTGAAAAAACAAAGGCAGCAACGGTCAAAATCACCGCGTTAATCGCAAAGAGAAAGGTGCTGAACGGAATATGATATTTTTTATGCACCCAGATGCTCAGCATCTCTGTTCCGTCGATTGCTCCGCCCATTTTTACCACCAGGCCGATGCCGGCTCCAAGCAAAAGTCCGCCATATAAAACGATTAATACTTCGGATGTTGTAATCGGAGCCATCGGAGCCATCCAAATCAGTACGATACTCGTTACCACGTTGGAATATAATGTGCGGATGACAAATTTTCTTCCCATATACTTAGCGGCAAAAAGCAGCATCGGAAGGTTAAGGCTGAGGAAGACAATCCATATCGGGAAATTCCAGACCGCGTTGGACATAATTGCGATGGCTGTCACGCCGCCGTCGACAAGGTCGTTAGGGGCTAAGATAAGTTCGAGACCGGCGGCCACGATAATTGAACCGCAAGTTAGAATAAAATATTCAATGATTTTCGTCATCGTTTTCCCCCTTGTAACCATTCTTTAAGAACCCACACTATTATTATACCAATGATGAAGCAAAACTTTGACTCATAAGCTATAATCAGGGACCTGGGGTGTGAACAAAAGTTCACACCCCAGGTCCCTGACAATTTTTCGAAAGTTTAATTTGCTCCTGTCTGAAGTTTTTTCGTTTGTAACGTATAGAACCGGAACAAAAGAAAGGCGATCACAGATAATACGATGCCGGTCATGTAAGGTAAGCCGACGGCAACTGAAAAGAGAGATCCGCCTAATGGGGGGCCGATAATTCTCCCGAGTGAATCGAAGGAAGACAGGAAGCCTGTCGTGCTTCCGTGTCCAGTCGTCGATTTTTTCGTCAGCAACGAAGAAATACTCGGACGAATGAAGCCGTTCCCAATACCGAAAATCGTTAAATACACGGCTGCGGTAGTAAAGCTGTCCACCAGTAAAATCAAGGCGAAGCCAACTGCTGAAATAATGATTCCGAGCTGTATCACGAATCCTTCTCCGAATTTCTTTGTGAGCCTTCCGACCAATCCCCCTTGCACAAGCGCCCCCGCAAAGCCCATAATCATAAAAATGTAACCAAGCTGCACGGTTCCTAAACCAGCCCTTTCTGCAGCGAAGTATGCGAAGGTTGCTTCTAATCCGGCTAACGATACGGAAACAAACAATTGCATGAAATATAAAATCGACACCGGTCCTTTCAATGCTTCGCGCAGTGAAGCTCTTTCTGACGTCTTTCCTTCCCGTTTATCCAATGGAAGCGATTCTTTCAGTACAAACATGACGAGAAAAAATGTGAGTAATGCGGAAGTGCCGGAAAGAAAAAAGGGAATGTGCAAGTCTATTTCCGAAAAAATACCGCCGATTGCCGGACCGAAAATGAAGCCAAGGCCGACGGACGCACCGATAATACCCATCCCTTTTCCCCGATCTTCTTCTGTTGTGATATCCGCCACATACGCCATGACGGTGGGCATGTTGGCAGAAGACAGAAAGCCGCCGAGAATTCTTGCGGCAAAAAGCATCCACAGTTGCGTGGATAAAGCCATTAAGAAAAACGACAAAGCCAATCCGATGATGCCAATCATGATGACCGGTTTGCGGCCGATCCGATCGGAAATCCGCCCCCACATCGGGGCAAAAATCAGCTGCATCAGTGAATAAACAGCCATCAGCAATCCTAATTGTGTAGGTGATGCGCCCATTTCTTCCGCGTAAAATGGCAGCACCGGGATGATGATTCCAAACCCTACCATGACAAGGAACATAACCGCGAACAAAATGGGCAATGCTTTTTTCGATTCCAAGGGACATTCACTCCAGTTTTTTTACTATAAAGAGCGTGTTCAAAAAGGCAATGGTTCCGCACGATGCGCCCAATTCCGCCTAAGTGCTGCCCACGTCCTATGGGCAACGGCGGAATGTCGCCATCCTCCAATTCCGCTTAAGTACCACTCACGTCATGCGTCTGCGGTTACTCGACGCAAATTGACTCGATGAAGCACATTCAGGTTGCATTTGTGAGTAACGGCGGAATGTCGCCATCCTGGCTCTGAGAACCCCACTCACAGCCGACCTGAAAAGAATGCATCGGCTTCACTCCATTGTCTCTTCCTCTGCCAGTATTGCTCTGACATCTATCCAAGTGCCATCGCGCGCGATGAGACAACTCGCAGCGTCTCAGTGAAGTACAGCTCATTGCTTCGTGTTTGTTCAAAAAGATGTACTCTTTTCCCATCAGCAACATGTAAATTATACGTACAATCATGATTATACGTCAATTTATAGCTTTGGACCGGAAATTTTAGTTCATCTGGCTGCTGCGGGGATAAAAATAATAGAAATTTCTGTCGGTCTCGTTCATAATTGATAGTATCCATTTTCTCGTAAAAAGTATTGAATAACGTTGAGGTAAATATAGAAAAAGGTTAAAGGAGATTCATTTATATGTCGGAGGAAAATATCACAAGAATACAATTAGGCAGTAAGGAAATTATTCTCATCGGGACGGCTCACGTTTCAAAACAGAGCGCAGAGCAGGTGAAGGAAGTTGTTGAGAGGGAAAAGCCTGATGCTGTTTGTGTTGAACTGGATGAACAGCGGTATCAGGCGATAATGGACGGCAGCAAGTGGAAGGAAATGGACATTTTTAAGGTGATCAAAGAAAAAAAAGCAACGCTGCTTTTTATGAACCTTGTTATTTCTTCTTTTCAAAAGCGCTTGGCAAAGCAGTTCGGCATCAAGCCGGGGCAGGAAATGATTCAAGGGATTGAATCTGCTAAAGAGCATGGTGCAGAACTAGTATTGGCCGATCGTAACATTCAAATTACATTTTCACGGATTTGGCATCAAATCGGTATGTGGGGAAAGGTGAAGCTCCTTTCAGAGTTAGTCGCGAGTATTTTTAATAAAGAAAGCATTACGGAAGAAGAACTGGAAAAAATGAAAACGCAGGATGCCTTGAATGCGATGCTGCAGGAATTTACGGCCGCCTTTCCGAAATTAAAAATCCCGTTGATCGATGAACGCGATAAATATTTGGCGCAGAATATCAAAAACGCTCCCGGAGAAAAAGTCGTTGCAGTCCTTGGTGCGGCGCATGTTCCCGGGATTAAGGAAGCGATTAACAAGGAGCATGATCTCAAGGCGCTGACGAAACGTCCGCCGAAAACGAAGGCGCCAAAAACGATTGCCTGGCTGATCCCAATTTTGATCCTGGGAATTATCGGCTATACTTTTTATGCGAATCCGTCTGCCGGCTTTCAACAAACGTTGAGCTGGATATTATGGAACGGATCGTTTTCAGCCCTTGGAGCATTGATTGCTTTCGGGCATCCGCTTGCCGTTATTACTGCTTTTATTGTAGCGCCGTTAAGCTCGTTGAATCCGTTGATGGCAGCCGGCTGGTTTTCCGGATTTGTCCAGGCGTATGTGCGCCGGCCGAATGTTGGGGATTTTGAAACGCTGTCGGAGGATGTTTTTACGGTAAAAGGCTTTTGGAACAACAAGGTCACACGCATTCTGTTAGTTGTTATTTTATCAAACCTGGGTAGCACATTGGGCACCGTCATCGGCGGCGCCGACGTTGTCCGCCTGTTTTTCGAAAACTTATAGTGTTTGTTCAAAAAGATCGCCTTTTATCTTTTTGAACAAACACGAAGCGATGAGCGAGTCTCCGCGATTTTAAGGCGGGAGAAACGCCCTTCTTCTCCCGGGGGCGGAGAAGCGAGCCATCGCCAAGGCAAGAGCAACAAAAAAGATCGCCTTTTATCTTTTTGAACAAACACGAAGCGATGAGCGAGTCTCCGCGATTTTAAGCCCGGGAGAAACGCCCTTCTTCTCCCGAGGGGGGCGGATGTCGTTTTTGATCAGCTTGAAACGCATCGTCTAGCCTCATGTAACCAATATGCAACGATTACTTCAAATCTGCCACCACTGCACCAGGATCGAATCCTAATATCCAATGGCCGTTGACCTCTGTAGTGTGTTCGAACAACTTGAAAGCAATCATTAAACCAGTCACTATTATTAGCATCACGCTTGAAAATCGTGTACTCTATATAAGTGCGAAGCTATTCTTCCAATCGCTTACATAGGAAATGAGAACGGAGAATTGCTTTGCCGGCAACAGAAAGCTTGACTGAGTACATTGGAGGAAAAAGAGGATGGAATCACAAAGTTATAATCGTTCTGTTATTGTTGCGCTTCTGCTTGCAGGAGCCTTTATAGCAATCTTAAACCAGACGCTCATGATTACGGCGATACCGCCGATCATGACAGAAATGAATATCACCGCGAACAGCGCTCAATGGCTGACAACAGTATTTATGCTTGTCAATGGCATCATGATCCCAGTGAGTGCCTTTTTAATTCAGCGATTTACAACGAGGCAGCTTTTCATCACTGCGATGAGCATCTTTGCTTTCGGAACGCTGGCGGCGGGAATTGCCCCAAATTTTCAACTGCTGCTACTAGGAAGGGTGATCCAGTCAATTGGTGCCGGTGTCATGTTGCCGTTGATGCAGACGGTATTTTTAATGATATTTCCCGTTCATAAGCGCGGAGCGGCAATGGGACTGGTCGGTCTGGTCATTTCCTTCGCTCCGGCCATCGGACCGGCTTTGTCGGGCTGGGTGACGTCGAATTATTCTTGGCGCCTGCTGTTTTTTATCATCTTGCCGATTGCTTTGATTGACATTATTATCGCAGCCTGCACTTTAAAAAATGTCACGGATGTGACGAAACCGAAGCTGGACGTTTTTTCAATCATGCTATCATCCTTTGGCTTCGGCGGTCTGCTTTATGGATTTACAAGCGCCGGGAATGCCGGCTGGTCGGCCGCCAGCACATTGCTTTCTCTCGGTGTCGGCATCATCGCACTCGTACTGTTTATTACAAGACAATTGCGCCTGGAGCATCCGATGCTCGAATTCCGAGTGTTTAAATATTCGATTTTTCCCCTGACGGTAGCCATCAGCATGATCGGCTTTATGGGGTTAATTGGAGTGGAAACGATCATCCCTTTATACATGAATAACATGAGAGATTTTACCGCCTTTGACGCCGGTCTGGCGTTGTTGCCGGGAGCATTGATCATGGGATTGATGTCGCCGATTACCGGAAGGATTTTCGATAAAATCGGAGCGCGTTTCCTTGTGATAACCGGCTTAACCATTGTGACACTGCTCTCCCTCACCCTCGTTACTTTGGGGCCAGACACATCTTTTACCCTGATCACCATGCTTTACGGGTTGCGGATGTTTGGCTTGGCGATGGTGATGATGCCTGCCACTACCGCCGGATTAAATCAGCTGCCAAAAAGGTTGTTGCCTCATGGCGCTGCAATGGATAATACGATGCGGATGATCGCTGCCTCTGTGGGCACTGCCATCCTTGTTACCGTCATGACTACGGCTGCGGTTTCCGCGCAACAGCGCCCTGGAATCGCTGATCCGGATATTTACGGAGTGAAGATGGCATTCATCGTGGTTACCGCCCTCTCTGCAGTCGGACTGGTGATTTCCTTGTTCGTCAAAAACAGCAAACCGTCAGCAGAGGACGGAAAAAACGATCAGGAAATGATCAGAAATGAAAAAACAGTTGAACCTTCTAACGTTAATTAACAGGGTTCCCGCTTATCTTCACAAACCTTCTATATAGTTGACAGCCGTCATTATGAGATAAATCGTACTGACAGACTGTCCAGTAGCAGCGGCCTTCGGCAAATTGACATGTCAATTTGCCGAAGGCTTATTTTTTCCACAGGCCATTTTCACACTTGAAACGGCTTACATCTTCATTCTTCAATCTAGCCCCCTCCAATGATGTTCTGCGATTGATAGCTTCTTACAAGTAAGAAACAATATATTTTGAACGTCCCGTGAATAAAAAATGAAACTGAAAAAAAAGTTGACGTAACTTGTATATACAAGATATAATGAAAGCGCAATCAGATACTTGTATATACAAGATAGGGGGATTTATTTCTATTGTACTAACAGTCGGCCTTACATTGCATAATAAAAAACGATTTATCCAAAGGAGGAGAACAATGAGCAAGTATACAGATACTGCCGAGAAAATGCTCGAATATATCGGTGGCCGTGAAAACATTACTGCGGTTACCCATTGTGTAACAAGAATGCGGTTCGTATTATCAGAGCCTGCAAAAGCCGACGTAAAAGCGATCGAATCCATTGATATTGTCAAAGGGACTTTCACGCAAGCCGGACAATTTCAAGTGATCATCGGCAATGAAGTTTCCACGTTTTATAACGAGTTTGTGAAAATTGCGGGAGTTGAAGATTCATCGAAGGAAGAAGCAAAGCAGGCTGCGAAGCAGAACATGAACTTTCTGCAGCGGCTGATCGGACATCTTGCGGATATTTTTACACCGATCATCCCCGCTCTTGTTGTCGGCGGTTTGATTTTAGGATTCAGGAACGTGATCGGTGAAATTAATATGATGAACGGCGGAACGCAGACGCTCGTTGAGGTATCCCAGTTCTGGGCAGGGGTGCATGCATTTTTGTGGCTGATTGGCGAAGCGATCTTCCATTTCCTGCCGGTCGGTATTACATGGGCGATCTCAAGAAAAATGGGAACGACGCAAATTCTCGGGATCGTGCTCGGTATTACCCTAGTTTCTCCACAACTGCTGAATGCCTATGGCGTGGCTGGTGCGGAGGAAATACCAGTGTGGGATTTTGGATTCGCGCAAATCGAGATGATCGGTTATCAGGCGCAAGTAATTCCAGCTATTCTTGCCGGATTTGTGTTGGCGATTTTGGAACTGCGGCTTCGTAAAATTGTCCCGAATTCGATTTCAATGATCGTTGTCCCGTTTTTGGCGCTGGTTCCGGCGGTGTTGATTGCCCATGTCATACTCGGGCCGATCGGCTGGTCCATCGGATCGGTTATCTCCGACATTGTTTATTCCGGGCTGACGTCTTCCGTCGGCTGGCTGTTTGCCGCCATATTCGGCTTCGCATATGCACCGCTTGTTATCACCGGGCTGCATCACATGACGAATGCCATTGACCTGCAGCTGATGAGCGAATTCGGCGGCACCAACCTCTGGCCGATGATAGCACTTTCCAACATTGCCCAAGGTTCTGCTGTTTTGGCGATGATTTACTTGAACCGGAAAGATAAAAAGGAACAGCAGGTCTCTGTTCCAGCAACGATTTCCTGCTATTTAGGAGTAACGGAGCCGGCGATGTTCGGGATTAACTTAAAGTACGGTTTTCCGTTTCTCGCCGCAATGATTGGCTCTGCAACCGCAGCCGTTATTTCCGTTGGCAGCAGCGTCATGGCCAACTCCATCGGTGTCGGTGGCATACCTGGCATCCTGTCAATACAAGTGCAGCACATGCTGACATTTGCCATCGCCATGGTAGTAGCCATCGCCGTTCCAATTATGTTGACGATCGCCTTCTCAAAAACAAAAATGGGAGTCAACGCATATAAACGCATAGGAAAATAACAAGGAACGTTTACGGAAGGTAAAACCAAGTAAATAACAAGCAAGGGGAAGGTCAAGACGACTTCCTTTTTGCATTATCGTGTTTGTTCAAAAAGATCGTTTTTTATCTTTTTGAACAAACATGAAGCAATGAGCCGGACTTCACTGGGAAGCTACGAACTGTCTCGTCGTGTCATCGCGCACGATGGCACTTGGATATTTATCGAAGCGATGCTTGCAGAGGAAGAGACAATGAGTGAAGCCGATGTATTCTTTTCATGCCAGCTATGAGTGGGGTTCTCGGAACCAGGATGGTGACATTCCGCCGTTGCTCACAGGACGTGAGCGGAACTTAGGCGGAATTGGGCGCATCGGGCAGAACCATTGCTTTTTTGAACACGCTCTTATCGTGTCATCTTAATAAAGCAGCCCAATTTTTTGAACAAAAATGCGGTAACAAGCAAAAAAATCCAGCATAACAATCACAAGCAGGAGGTTACAACATGTCTCAGCCGTGGTGGAAAAAAGCAGTTGTTTATCAAATTTATCCGAAAAGCTTCAATGATACAACAGGAAGCGGAACGGGGGATCTTCAGGGGATCATTGAAAAGCTCGATTATTTAAAGGAACTTGGAGTGGATGTTCTTTGGCTGACGCCTGTCTATGATTCGCCGCAGCGGGATAACGGTTATGATATCAGCGATTACTATTCGATTTATCCCGAATACGGAACGATGGCGGACTTTGACCGTCTTTTAACGGAAGCCCATCGGCGCGGGTTGAAAATCATCATGGATATCGTTGTGAACCACACTTCGACAGCGCATGAGTGGTTTAAAAAATCGTCCGCTTCCAGAGAGAATGACTATCGCGATTTTTATATTTGGCGGGATGGGAAAAACGGAGAGCCGCCGACGAATTGGAAGTCGAAGTTCGGCGGTCCTGCATGGACATATGATGAAACGACAGACCAGTATTATTTGCATTTATTTGATGTCACCCAGGCGGATTTAAACTGGGAAAATGAACAAGTCCGCAGCAAAGTGTATGAAATGGTTGAATTTTGGCTGAAAAAAGGGGTGGACGGCTTCCGCCTTGATGTCATTAACCTGATTTCCAAGGATCAGCGGTTTCTTGACGATGACGGCTCGACACCGCCGGGGGACGGGCGTCGATTTTACACCGATGGTCCGAGAATCCATGAATATTTACATGAATTGAACCAGCGGGTTTTCGCGAAGTACGAGATGATGACCGTCGGGGAAATGTCGTCGACGTCGATCGACAACTGTATAAAATATACGCTACCGGATCGGAACGAACTAAACATGACTTTCAATTTCCATCATCTTAAAGTGGACTATCCGGGTGGAGAGAAATGGGTGAAAGCAGATGTTGACTTCCTCGCGCTAAAGCGGATTTTGTCCACGTGGCAGACGGAAATGAATCAAGGAGGCGGCTGGAATGCCTTGTTCTGGTGCAATCATGATCAGCCGCGCGCTGTTTCCCGGTTCGGCAATGACAAAAAATATCATCAGGAATCCGCGAAAATGCTGGCGACGGCGATGCATATGATGCAGGGAACGCCGTACATTTATCAAGGGGAAGAGTTCGGAATGACGAACCCGGAGTTTGAATCGATAGCGGATTATCGCGATGTGGAGTCGCTGAACATTTATAACATCAAGAAAAAGGAAGGAATGAGCGAAGAGGAAATCCTCGCCATTCTCCAGCAAAAATCGCGTGACAATGCCCGGACACCGGTACAATGGAACAACGGAAAAAACGCCGGTTTCACGGCGGGCACGCCGTGGATTCCGGTTGCCGGAAATTACCAGGAAATCAATGCGGAACACGCCCTTAAAGATGAAAGCTCCATTTTTTATCATTATCAAAAGCTTATACAATTAAGAAAAAAATACGATATAATAACAGATGGAGATTATCAGCTGATATTGGCGGAGCATCGCGATATTTTCGCGTATATCCGCAGCAGCGGCGCTGAAAAGCTGCTTGTGGTAAGTAATTTTTCAGCAGAGGAAACGGAGTTTATACTGCCGGAAAATATCGCTGGCGGCGGCTTCATCGCTTCATTGCTGCTGTCCAATTACGAGGACTCGCCGACGGACATTCAGCGGATGACGCTGCGGCCGTATGAGTCGCTTATCTATCACTTAATAACTTAAATGGGGAATGAGTATGAGGAATAAATATTTGATCATTTATAATGAGCTTGCCGAAAAAATCAAGTCCAGGGAGCTGGAGCCTCATACTCTCCTTCCATCCGAACACGAGCTGTGCGATTATTATCAAACTTCGCGGGAGACAATCCGGAAAGCATTGCATCTGCTGGCGCAAAACGGGTACATTCAGAAGCTGAGGGGAAAAGGCTCCATTGTGCTTGAGCGAAGCAAGCTCGATTTTCCCGTTTCCGGCCTGATCAGTTTTAAGGAATTGGCGGAAAAAATGACGGAAGAATCGCGGACGATTGTCAACGAGCTTTCATGTATCAAGCCTGATCAATATATCAGACAGCAGCTTCAGCTGTCAGGACACGATCCTGTCTGGAAAGTCGTCCGCACGCGGGAAATTGCCGGTGAAAAGGTAATACTCGATAAGGATTTCTTAAACGGAAAAATCGTTCCGTCATTGACCGAAGCCATTTGCGAAAATTCGATATTTGCGTTTTTGGAACAGGAGCTCAAGCTGCAAATCAGCTTTGCGAAAAAGGAAATCGTTGTGGAAGAACCTGCGGCAGAAGACAAGGCGCTGCTGGACCTGGAAGGCTTTCACAATATCGTGATTATCAAAAACTATATTTATCTTGACGATGCCAGACTTTTTCAATATACAGAATCCCGACACAGGCCCGACAAATTTCGCTTTGTCGATTTTGCCCGGAGGAATAATCTGTCTCCGTAGCAGTTGGCTGCTTTCGGCAGTATTGTCTATGAATAGCAGAGTCAGAATAAATTTATGCTTTCAGGCTTATATACAAAGCCAAGAATGTTTTGTATAATAACAACGACATAAAAATATCGGAATGGAACAGGTGCTGATGTTCAAGTTACGAGAATGTCAGCTTAATAGGGAAGTTTGGTGCAAAGCCAACGCGGTCCCGCCACTGTAATTGGGAGCGACCTACACGAAGTCACTGTCTGTTTACCAGATGGGAAGGCGTAGGAAACGATGACCATAAGCCAGGAGACCTGCCTGTTTTATTTTTCACCGGAACTACGAGGATAGGAGGGGGTGAAGAAGGATAGTAACCGGACAGGTTCGATTACTTTCTTACTTTCTCATCTCCTTCCCGGGGGATTTTTTTATGCTCCGAGCTACATAAAATGTGTGCTCAAAAAGAAAGGGAAAAATTTCCTGAAAATTTTGAACATCCCAACACAAAAATGTGAGTTCAAAAAGGAGGACATTACATTGGCAAGAAGGTCGAGGCGCGGCAGGGTCGAGCAGCGGAGCGTACAAGGGACGTACGTGAGCAGCGGAGAGACAACGCAACGATGAGATTCGCAGGCAATGTATCCCGGACTATTTGAACATCCCAACACAAAAATGTGGGCTCAAAAAGGCAGACAAAATAAATAACGGGGGGAGAGAAGAAAATACAATGTTGAAACGAACGACGAATGTTTTTATGAGCTTTTTATTACTTTTCGCAATGCTTGCCGGCACCTTCCAAACGGTTGTTGTTGCCGAGGAGCAGGCGCAGCAGGGGACGCTCACGGTCATCGGTCCTGATGACGAGGAGTTGCTTGCGCCGACAGAATACCCGTACCAAAGCGGACAGACCGCGTATGATGTGCTTGATAGCATGGCGAGTATCCTTGACACTGATGGACAATATGGAAAATTTATTACCACCATCAATGGTGTGGAAGCGGATGATCCGTATTTCTGGGCATTTTATGTCAACGGCATCGAAGCCCAGGTTGGCGTGGACGGCTATACTGTCCAGGATGGCGATCGCCTTGTATTTAAATACACGGACTGGACAGCTCCGCGAAGCGCTGCTACGTTGACAGTGACCACACCTGACGAAGTTATCAAAGAGCCGGGCTGGCCGGTAGCTTTTCTTCCTGAAATGGAGCCCACCGCCTTCGACTTCCTGTTGGCGATCATGGGGCATGAAAACGTCGAATACAGCATTCATCCGCAATGGGGTCTGTCTCTTGACGGAATTAGCGGAATACAGGCGGAAGACACATATTTCTGGGCGTTCTATGTTAACGGAGAACAGGCGAATGTAGGGTCAGGCAGCTATTTGCTGGCAGCGGACGATGCCATTGCCTTTAACTATGAATCGTGGGCAGATGAAGGAAATGAAGATCCGCCGGAAGAAAACCCTGGTGATTCAGACTCCGATGATGGGAGCGATGATCCAAACGACAATGGCAACACAGATGACGAACAACCCGATACGAAATATGGCGAGGCGGAAGTACAAGCCGCCGTCGATGCGGCAACGGAATATGTGTATGCAAACGGCATCGGTGAGTGGGATGCTGTAGCGTTGAGGCAGGCGGGAAAAAGCATTCCAAAATCCTACCTGGAAAATGTCATTGCCATCGTTGAAGCGCAGGAAGGTACTTTCCGCAATATTACCGATACGGAGCGTTATGCGCTTGGAATTGTGGCGGCAGGCGGAGACCCGACTGATGTTGCCGGCTTCGATCTTATCGAAGCGATTTACAACGGCAGCAATGTGACAAGGCAAGGGTTGAACGGCGTGACATTTGCCTTGATTGCCTTGGACAGCCAGGACTTTGAGGTGCCGGAATCTGCGGAATGGCCGCGGGAACGCTTCATTGCGCAACTGCTCGCAGCCCAAAATGCCGACGGCGGCTGGGTGTGGAGCAATTTAACAGGCACCGCATCGAGCAGCGACCTCGACACGACGGCAATGGTGCTGACAGCGTTGGCTCCATATGAGAGCGACGGGGAAGTGGCCGCAGCAATGGCAACTGCCGTCACTTATTTAACGGATAGAATGTCAACGATTGACAACAGCTCCACGGCAGCTCAAGTGATCATTGCCTTGTCTGCCCTTGAAAAGGATGCTAACCAATACACGGTTGGTGGCGGTTCGACACTGGTGGAATATTTATTGTCTTTCCAAAATGATGACGGCGGCTTCAGTTGGCTGGCAGGAGATGAAAGTGACTCCTTCTCCACGGACCAGGCCTTCCGCGGCATTGTCGCTTACTTGTTGTTCTTGCAGGACAGCGGATCGCTTTATAATTTTACAGAAACACCGCCGGTGACCCTGCCAGGTGATTCTGATGACGACTCGGAGGAAGGGAATACGCCAACCCCAAAACCGGACGGGACTAATGATGACGATGATGACACCGATAATGAGGAGCCACAGCAGGAAGAAGCGACAGAAGAGGACACAGAGCTGGAAGAGCATCTGCTTCCGGTCACAGCAACGACCCATTACAACCTTCTTGCCGCAGGAGTTGTTGTGCTTCTTCTCGGCATGGCCGTTTTTGTATATGAACGTAGAAAAAGAGTAGTGAACTAGGTTGACAACGTATCCCTCTTGTTTTTGCTGCAAGAGGGATTTTTTCACCACCACACCGCTGCCTGCTCCCATGTTTTCTGCTCTATATGCAGGCCGGGTGCAGGCGGAAACTATGTATGGACAGATTTACAAACAAGGAGGTAGAGAGAATGAAGTTCCATGTTGGTAAACTGACAGCGCTGTTGCTTTCGTTGTTCCTCGTGTTCAGTTTAATCGGCTGTGGCACCGGCTCTGACGCCGAGTCTGCCGGAGAAACGGACGTTGACGGGGACGAGGGTGTGCAGGTGCTCGATGAGAACCAGGAAGAAACAGCAGATGCCGATTCAGAGGCTGAGACAGAGAAAGGGGATCAGGCATCTGAAGGGGAAACTGCGGCTGCGGGGGATGATGAGAGCAGTGTCGGGGAAACTGCGGCATCAGGGGCAGACGACAAAGCGGAGTCTTCTTCCACAACGTCATCCGGCTCATCGTCATCGTCCGCATCGAAGGATAGAACGCAGTCTCAGCAAGCGAGCAGTAGCTCCGGCGGCGGCAGCACAACGGCATCGAACTCGTCCCAGTCGAAGGAGCAAGAAACAAAAAAGGAATCGAACCAGTCTCAGCAGCAGAAGAAGGAAGAGACAAAAGACGAGAAAGACCAGTCCTCTTCCTCTTCGCCTTCATCTTCATCATCTGAAAAAACGAAATCCACCCCGGCTGTCACCCTCTCCGTGGCAGGTCCGAAAGACGTGGGGACAATTATCGGCGAGACGACGGTCACGATTAAAGATGGGGATACGGTGCTCGATGTTCTCCTTCAGGAAGCAGGGAGACGGGGAATTCATGTGGATTACACCGGAAGAGGCGCGACGGCGTATGTAGCAGGAATCAATAACATTTATGAATTTGATTACGGGATGCTAAGCGGCTGGATCTGCAAAATCAACGGCGTCGGGTTGACGAAAAGTGCCGGTGTGACTACGGTAAAAGACGGCGACCGGGTGCAATGGATTTATACGGAAGATTATACGGTCGATAACTGATGATCCAACGGTTTCAAGCTTTCCATCCGGCCGTTTGCTTTTTTTATTACGCGGGTTCCGTCACCGTGCTGATGCTGCTGCAGCACCCTGTTGCCCTGCTTGCGGCCCTGCTGCTTATCGTGGTCATTAACGCCGTCCACGACCGCTGCAAAGGGCTGCGGCAATGGCTCGTGATGATCATCGTCACCGGTTTTTTCCTGCTGATACTGAATCCGCTGTTCAATGAGCGGGGGCAGCACGTGCTGTTTGTTTTGTTTGATCACCGCATTACGCTGGAAGCGGTGATCAAAGGCGGGATGTCGGCGCTTACGATCATAGCGGTTTTTGCTGTGTTTGTGTCGTATAATGAAGTGATGACTCCGAATAAATTGTTATACCTTTTTGCGAAATTTTTCCCGCAATTCGCGGTCTTGCTGATGCTGACTTTGCGATTTATCCCGCTGATGAAACGGCGGCTTGCCGATATATCCGCAGTGCAGCAAAGCAAAGGTGTTTATGTATCCGGGGGCAACTGGCGGGAGCGGGCGAAAAACGGGTTGCTTTACGTGCAGGTCTTGCTGACTTACTCGCTGGAGGAAGCCATCCAGACCGCCGATTCCATGAAGGCGAGGGAATATGGCAGCAGCACCAGAAGCACGTATGAGCACTTTCGCATGAAAGGCATCGATATCATCGCTTTTCTGCTGCTCGGTTTTTTTCTGGCCGTCAGCATTGCCGGTCGGATGCAGGGCCATTTGTATTTAACGGTTTATCCGGTGATGGATTCACTGACATTGACAGGAACGGAAACGGTATATCTCACCGCTTTCCTCATATATTTGTCGTTTCCGCTGCTTGCGGAGGGAGGAGGGATGATCCGATGGCGCTTATTGAAATAAACGATGTGACATTTACTTATCCGCAATCTTCGGTGCCTGCTCTGGAGCAACTTTCCCTTCGTGTGGAAAAGGGACAGTTTGTCGTCTTGTTCGGTCCTTCTGGCTGCGGAAAAAGCACGCTATTGCGGATATTGAAAAACGAGATTAGCCCCCACGGGCAGCTTTCTGGCGAGGTGTTGTTCAACGGCCGGTCGGCAGGGGCGGCGACGGACTTTAGTCGGGAAATCGGCTTTGTTTTTCAAGATCCGGAAAATCAGGTCGTTGCCGATGAAGTTCTGCATGAGCTTGTTTTCGGTTTAGAAAACATCGGGTTGTCAACGAATGATATGAGGAATCGCGTTGCGGAAATCGTTGATTTTATGGGGGCGGAGCCGCTGCTTCACCGAAAAACACATGATTTGTCAGGCGGCCAGAAGCAGCAGCTTAACCTTGCTTCGGTGCTGTTAATGCAGCCTGGCGTGCTGCTGTTGGACGAGCCGACGGCACAGCTGGACCCGGTGAGTGCGAGAGAATTTTTAGATATGCTTGTCCGGTTGAATGAAGAATTCGGGATGACGATCATCATGGCGGAGCATCGTCTTGACGAAGTGATGGCGGTTGCTGATCGGGTTGTCATGATGGGTAATGGACGAGTGCTGCTGGAAGGTGCTCCGTCCAATGTCATCCGGCAAATGCGGACGGCCGGAGAGCGCTCCTATATTCCGGCGATACCGTCGTTTTATTTGCAGATAACCAACGCCAGCCAGGAGATAGACATACCGTTGACTGTGAAAACAGGTCGGAACTGGCTGCAAGCTGCGGGGATGACGATCACAAACATGCCGGAGTCCGTAGCGGTTAAAGCAAAGTCGCAGGCCAAGGAAATCATCAAAGGCAAAAACTTGTTTTTTCAATATGATACAAAGGAACGGGCTGTGCTGAAGGAACTGGATTTTTCGCTGTCCCAGGGGGAATTGTATGCCTTGTTGGGTGGAAACGGGTCGGGAAAATCGACATTGTTGCAACTTGTCTGCGGATTGCAGAAAGCGCAGCGGGGAAAAATGTCTTTGCACGGAAAGCCGCTCAAATCGTGGAAACGGCAGGAATTGGCGAAAACAATCGGATACTTGCCGCAAAATCCGAAGCTGTTTTTTCTCCATGATACAGTGGAGAAAGAGCTGATGCATGCGGTGGGACAATGGCAGGCAATCGGCAGGAGCGAAGCGGAGTCGCTGCTGGAAGCACTGGGAATTGGTGATTTGCGGCAGAAGCATCCGTACGATTTAAGCGGCGGAGAACTGCAAAAAGCGGCGCTTGCCTGCCTGCTGGCCCGCAAACCGGAAATCCTTGTTCTCGATGAGCCGACAAAAGGGCTTGACCCCGTTTCCAAAGGACAGCTTGCCGAGATGCTTGCGGATTTGCAACAGCGCGGAATGACGGTGATGATGGCATCCCATGATGTGGAATTCGTCGCTAAACACGCAACAAAATGCGGGATGATGTTTGCCGGAAAAATAACGGCGGAAGCAGTTCCGGCAGCATTTTTTTCCGGCAACTTTTTTTATACGACAATGATTCAGCGGCTGTTCCGGGGGACGGCCGATAACATCCTGACGACGGAGGAGGCTGTCCGAAGATGCGGTGTCATCAGCGAATGAAAATGATCGCCCTGCTGCTTATGCTCGTCCTGCTTGTCGTCCTATCCATCCATTGGATGACGCATTATTTGTGGCTGAGCTTTGGTGTTGTCATCACGGCAGTACTCGTTTTCCTTGTCCGTTTTGAAACAAAGGTCATTGAAGCGCGGGAAATTGTTCTGTTGGCCGTTTTGGCAGCAATTGCGGCAGTCAGCCGCATTCCCTTCGCCAGCATACCGAGCGTGCAGCCGACCACGTTTGTTATCATGATGGCGGGCTTTGTTTTCGGAGCGGAAAGCGGTCTGATCGTCGGCATCGTTGCGGCCCTTGCGTCCAATATGGTTTTAGGGCAGGGACCGTGGACGCCGTGGCAAATGCTTGCCTGGGGACTGGTCGGGCTCACGGCAGGGCTGCTGCGGAAACGCTCGTTCATGAAGAAAACGTGGGGCAAGGTATTGTTTGCCCTCGCCTGGGGGTTTTTATTCGGCTGGATTATGAACATATGGGGACTGCTTGCGTTTGCTGGTGCAGATGGGTTCACAGACTTGACAATTTTCATTCCTTACTTTTTGGGAAGTGCGGTTTTCGATATGATGCACGCCGTTTCCAACGTCTTCTTTTTTCTCGTTTTCGGCGGTCTTTGGCTGAACATCCTTCAGCGCTTCAAAACAAAATATGGCTTGCTTGACAAATGCAAGGGAGACAGCTCGTAGCTTCTCGACGATGAATAGCTCATCGCTTTGGTGGTATCTTAAACAAGGGGAAATTCTCCTCTAGAGATACCGCCGTTTTTTTGCGGCTTTTCCTGCCCCCGGGAAGTTGCCGTTCGACGTTTTGAACATTCGGGCAGCATCTTGTATAAGCATACTTCCGCTTTCCGGCGCTGTATGTGCATGTAAAAATATACTATTGGAGCATGTTCAAAAAGGCAATGGTTCCGCTCGATGCGTCTCAATTCCGCCTAACTACTGCTCACGTCCTATGAGCAACGGCGAAATGTCGTCATCCTGACTCCAGAAAACCACTCCTAGCTGACTTGAAAAGAATGCATCGGCTCCACTCATTGTCTCTTCCTCTGCAAGCATCGCTTCGATGAATATCCAAGTGCCATCGCGCGCGATGACACGATGAGACAGTTCGCAGCTTCCCAGCGAAGTCCGGCTCATTGCTTCGTGTATGTTCAAAAAGATAAAAAACGTTCTTTTTGAACATATACTATTGTTTCTGAATCTTTTTTACATTTATAATAAATATATATGAAAGCGCTTTTAAGAACACTTGAAGCGAGTTGAAAATGGATGAGCCATTGGAAGAAGCTGTCGTTGAAATCAAAGATGTTTTTGGCGTTCTCCAGCGTGCTGCTGTTTATCATCAGTCTTATTTTTTATGTTTTTTACCATAGTAATGTCAATGAGATAAAGAAACAAACACAGTCCCTGTCGACGTTGTTGTCGAGGCAGGTGGACCGGACGCTGGAGCTGTATTTTCAGGATATTGAGCGGTTGTCGATTTCCGTTTACACCGATTCCTATATACAAAGCAATTTGACTCAATACTTGGAGGGGAATGGCGTGATCGATGACATTACTGTGAAAAACACGCTCTTCCCCCGCCTGTTTAATCATGCGTATCCAAGAGCGGATGTCGAAAATATTTATATTTACACGCTGGACGGGACCGTGTACGACTATTCGAAAAGACAGAGCATGGATGTTCGCAGAAACGGCGGGACGGAAGCCTGGCAAGAAGAACTGGATCAGGCTTCGAAAGACCGCTTCCTGCTGCTGCCGACGATGGAGCATGGCAGCTCCGGCAAACAGGTGATTTCATTAGTACGGAACATTCATCATATCCCGCTGAGAAATAAAATCGGGGCAATGAAAATATCGATTAATGCCGAGGCGATGCAAAGCCTGCTTGTGCTTAACAGCGAGGAACAATTGGAAGAGTATCTTCGCGTGTTTATCTTGACGGACGAGAAGGATGTCGTTTACGATAATCATCACTATTTAACAGGAGAGAAAATGGATCTTGACACATCGTTTTTAAACGGAGAATCCCCCGTTGGCGATATTCAATGGGAAGGGGGCAATTATCTTTTTTCCTATGAGAAATCAGATTACACCAATTGGAATACATTGATTCTTATTTCTGATGAATGGATAAAAACGGAGCAAAGGAGGATTCAATCTTTTTTTATCCTCACCGGTATGTTAACAATTACAGTCATCGCTGTCATTTCCTATTTCCTTTCCCACCATATTACCCGCCCGCTGGAAAAAATGATGAAAAAAATGCGCCGAGTGGAACGGGGGGAGTTGCGGGAACGGATGAATGCTACCGGAACGATGGAAATCGATGTGGTTAGTCGTGTGTACAACAATATGCTGGACAGCATCAACCGGCTGATCAGCGAGGTATATGAAGCGAAGCTGACGGAAAAAAATGCGAAAATCACTGCCTTGCAATCCCAGATTAATCCACATTTTTTGTATAATACTTTGAATATCATGAAATCCATCAGCAGGGTCAAAGGGGTGGAGGAAGTGGCGGAAATTTCCGAATCCCTTGCTGATTTATTTAAGTACAGTATGAAGCACTTAAAAAAACCGGTGTCCCTGCGTGAAGAAATGGCACATATTTGCAATTATATGAAAATTCAAAACTATCGTTTCGGAGACCGGTTTACGTTACAGTGCGACATACCGGAGGAACTGTTGACGGCTTCAATACCGAAGCTGACTGTGCAGCCGCTGATTGAAAATGCCGTAAATCACGGGCTGGCAGATCGGAAACGTGGAGGATTCATTGAATTATCCGGCAGGAGAGACGGGGATATTTTAACCATCATTGTCAAAGATAACGGCAAAGGAATACCGCCGCAAGCTCTGCAGCAAATCCAGCAGCGCTTGTCGGCATCCAATTTCATTGAAAAGACGCAGAATGAGTCGGAAGGTATCGGATTGGTGAATATCCAGCAGCGTATCCGGCTGTTGTACGGAGAAACGTTCGGCCTAACGCTGGAAAGCAATTGTGATTCCGGAACAACGGTTACTTTGGAATGGCCCTTTACCGAACATTCGTTGTGGGCAGAAATGGAGGAAAAATGAATATTTTTCTAGTCGAAGATGAATGCTGGGCGTTGGCGGAGCTGAAGGAATTGTTTAAACGCTATCAACCGGAACATACGATTTTTGCGTTCGCTAACGGGGACGATGCGCTTCAGGCTGCTGAAGAAACCCCCCCGCAGCTTGTCATATCCGATATTACGATGCCGGGAATGACCGGCCTGGAATTGATTCAACGAATAACGGTCATTGATCCGGCAATTAAATGCATCATTTTAAGCGTGCACGATCAATTTGATTATGCGCAAAAAGGCTTGCGGCTTGGAATTATTGATTATCTGCTGAAGCCGGTAAAAAAAGAAGCCTTGTATCAGACGGTGGATCAGGCATTGCAGCTAATTGAAGCGGAAGCGAAGCAGCGGGAAGAACGGGGCAGCCTGTTGATTGCGAAAATGCTGAAAACGTCCCTGGAAACGGAGCAGGAAGCATCGCAGGTGTTGCTTGCGGCCGATTACTGTTTTGTATATCTATTGGCGGAAAATTGGCATGCTGATAAAGGCTGGGCAAGTTGTCCGCTGACAAATAATGAGTTGAAAACGATCATCGCCGCGAAAAAAATACCGCTGTCGTTTATTTATTGTGTTGATATGGACGCGCAGCGGAAGCTGATGCTTATTCCGATCACGAATAGCTTTGGCTTCGACGAGATTCAATCGCAGCTTCATTCCCTGTACCATCAGTTGATAACGAAGCTCACCGTTCATATCGCCTATGCCAAAAAACGGAAACAGGAGAGAATCAACAGCGTATACGAATTTCTTCACCAACAGCTGGAAAAACACAGGAGATTCGGACGTCCGACATTCATTCTGCCGGATCAGGAACAGGAAGAGGCGGATCTCACAGAAACATGGGTAAAAATACGGATGATCGAAACCCATATTAAAAATGGTGAAGTATTTAAACTATGCGAAGTGATTGAAAAAATGACGGAAGAGCTGGAACAAAAAAAGATTACCTGCCGGCAGCTTTCCCTGCTGATCAGCAATATGTACTATGCTCTCATGTACAAGCTGCAGCAGAGCAGAGGCGGGGAGTTGAACATCGAGACGGTACAAGAAAATTTCGAAGCGGTAAAAAAACTAACCGATTTCAGGCAGTTGGCCGAATGGCTGGAGGAGATCCTTTTGCGCCTGCATGAATGCTATACACCAACTGAAATCGCCCCGAAAAATTTAATTCCAAGGGTAATCAGTTGGATTCATCATCAGTATCAGGAAAACTTGCTGTTTCAGCAGTTTGCCAATGAGCATCATATCAGCTTGAGCTATTTGTCGCGGGAGTTCAAGGCGCAAACCGGATATACCTTTTCAGAATATTTGATGCGCTATCGCATGGAGAAAGCGAAGGAGTTTTTCGCTGAGGGGGTGGATAAAATCGGTGAGGTTTGCCGACTTGTGGGCTATGAGGACCCTAAGCATTTCAGCGCTGTGTTCAAGCGAATCGAGGGCGTCTCGCCGAAGGAATTTAAAGCACAGCTGCATGCCGCTGAAAGGATCAGGAGGTAAGATACCCCTGATCTTTTTTTATGTTTGTTCAAAAAGAGCGCTTTTCTATTGCTGAACAAATGCAATATTTGATTGCTGGATGGAAGCGGTGTTTCCTGTTCCGCCTTTCTTTGACCTTCATTGCGGTGAGTGGGAGCAGCAATGTAATATTCTGAATTTACAGAGCTGAGAGAAAAGTAAAAATCCCCCCCGCTAATTGTAAAAATCGTCGGTCTTACATACAGATAAAAACGGTTAAGATAAAACTGTAAACGCTGTTATAAAAAAAGGGAGGTAGCTTCATGTTAAAAGAAAAAGCGAAGTTGTCAGCCGGTGTCATTATTAGTTTATTGCTTGTTTTATTCATTTCAGCCTGTAGTTCCGACTCCGAGGCCGATGAGGATAACGCGAAGGAAGGCGGAGACGAACAAGCGGAAGTAACGCTTACGTTTTTGGTGGACAACCAGACAGTGATGGACGGGGTTGAAGCAGTGGCCGCGGAGATAAAGGCAAGATATAACATTACGACAGAATTTGAGATCCGGCCGGGGGGAACAGAAGGAGACAACATTGTCAAAACACGCCTGGCAACCGGAGAAATGACCGATTTCATGTGGTATAACTCCGGCTCCTTGTTTAAAGCGTTAAATCCCGAGGAATACTTTTATGACCTTTCCAATGAATCGTATATTGGTACCATCGATGACTCGTTCATTGAGACAGTTTCCGTCGATGGCAAAGTGTACGGCATCCCTGGGGCATCTGCATCGGCCGGTGGCTGGCTGTATAACAGCAAGGTGTACGAAGAGCTTGGCCTTTCTGTTCCGAATACATGGGAGGAGTTATTGGAAAATAATGAAAAAGTAAAGGCGGCAGGGATCACTCCTGTTGCTGGATCCTATAAGGATACGTGGACATCACAGCTTGTATTTTTGGCAGATTACTATAATGTACACAGTGAATTATCCGAATTTGCAGATGATTACACTGCTAACAAAGCGAAAATTGCAGACACTCCATTGATTTTACGGGGATTTGAAAAACTCCAGGATCTGCATGAGTTTGAGCATATGAATAATGAACTTAGTTCCACTTCCTACGAGGATGCGCTGCGAATGCTGGCGGAAGGTGAAGCAGCCCATTATCCGATGCTGACGTTTGCCCTGGCGGCACTGAATGATCTATACCCTGAGCAAATCGACGATATCGGATTTTTCGGACAGCCGGGTGACAATGAAGACAATCACGGCATTACATTGTGGATGCCTGGCGGTATTTATCTCAATAAAGATTCAGAACACGTGGAAGCAGGAAAGCAATGGATGGAGTTCTTTGTTTCCCCTGAAGGCATGGAAATTTACATGTCCACAATGAAGGCCGATGGACCGTATGTTATTAAAGGCCTGGAGCTTCCAGAAGATTCCTATCAGGCAGTAAAAGAAATGGTGCCATACATTAATGAAGGAAGAGTGGCTCCGGCACTTGAATTTCTTTCGCCAATCAAAGGCCCTGCTCTGGAACAAATCACTGTCGAGGTGGGAATGGGATTTGTGACAGCGGAAGAAGGGGCGGAAAAATATGACAGGGATGTGGAAAAACAAGCCCAGCAGCTGGGGCTGGAAGGCTGGTAGGAACGGTGTTTTCAAAAAGCGTGAGCATGGTTGAAAAGCGCTGAAAGCGTTGTGATCAGATCAGTCGAAAGAACAGGAGATGTCTCAAAACGGTGTTGTCCCCGATTGAGACATCTCCATAACCAGTGCCGTTATTTGACACACTCCCTGTTTCCCAGGACTGTTTGACATCCTCTTAAAGTGTTTTTTTAAAATGATTGTTTTTTATCTTTTAGAACAAACACGGACGTTTAAAATCATAAAAAAAGCTTTTCAGCTGCAGCGCTTCCGCTTTTCTTAAAAAGAAAGTCAAAAATGAATCATTCAGAAAGCTGTCTAGCTACAGCGCTTATCGACTAGAAAACTTCCCTCCCCTCGTCTACGATAAGTCATCGTGCCATCGCGCGCGATGGTACTTGAGCGAAAGCTTACCTTCTTTCGACTCTCCTTTATCTCACTCGGGTCAGTCCAGTTTTTACGTCGATGAGCAAAGCGCTTCCGCTTTTCTAATAAGGGGGGATTTTGATTGTTAAAATTAACGAAAAGCATGTACAGTTACACGTTGATTATACCGGCGGCTGTCATTTATACCGTATTTTTTCTTATTCCCACCTTCATGTCGTTTTTCTTCAGCCTGACGAGGTGGAATCTTGTTGATTGGGAGTTTATCGGTCTGGACAATTACATTATGTTTTTTCGCGAGCCTGCGCTGTTTAACAGCATTAAAAACACATTGATTTACGCAGTGATTACTTGCGGCTTGAAGGTTATTTTCGGCTTGCTGATTGCTGTATTTCTCTGTTCAAAGCTGAAAACGAAAGGGTTTTTGCGCAACGCTGTTTTCTTTCCGACACTGGTCAGTACGATTGCCGTGGGGATCACTTTCAGCGTGCTGATGCACCCGTCGAACGGATTAATCAATCAAGCATTGGCTTTCGTAGGTATTTCTGGCCCTGATTGGCTCGGCGATCCTAAGCTTGCCCTTTTATCCGTTGCCTTTGTCGATGTGTGGAAAGGGGTCGGTTTCGCTACTGTCATCTTTATTGCCGGGATTATGTCGATACCTACTCATTACTACGAGGCGCTGGAAGTAGACGGAGGCAATAAACTCAATGCCTTTTGGCATATTACCCTTCCTCTTTCCCGTCCAGCGATCAACGCCGTGATTATCCTGGCATTGATCGGCGGTTTGCGGACGTTCGATTTAATTTGGACAATGACACGCGGCGGCCCCGGCTTCAGTTCCGACTTGCTTGCTTCGGTCATTTATAAGCAGTATCAGGGCGGATTTTACGGGCTTGCGACAGCGGGAAATGTCATCCAATTTATTGTCGTGGCACTAATTGCCTTTCCGTTATATAAATTTTTGAACAGGAAGGAGGTAGACATATGAGAAAGGAAGCTCCCGGGCAGATCAATGCCCCTGTAATTTCAAAACAAAAGCCGAAAAAAAAGCAGCTTGTTCCGTTTCTTATTGAGGTTTTCGCTGTACTGATCTGCGCTATCGTCTTTCTGATACCGTTTTACTTTATTATCATTAATTCCTTTAAAACAAGCAAAGAAGCTGCGGAAATGAGCATGAGCCTTCCGAGTACGTATCAGATATTAGCCAATTTTACCGAAGTGCTGACGACAAGGGATAACATGCTTCTGCTAGCTTATTATAACAGCACGGTGATCACTGTATTTTCTGTTGCGGTTCTCGTGATCGTCTGCTCGATGACGGGTTTTATTCTGCAACGGCGGTCAGGCAAAGGAAAAACGGTTCTCGGTTTTGCCGTGCTCTCTGGTCTGATGGTTCCTCCGGCCATTGTTCCGACGATCTGGGTGCTGGATCTTTTAGGCTTGTTTAAAACGATGCCGGGCATTATTTCCATCATGGTTGCTCTCGGAATTCCTTTTTCCATCATCCTTTACAGCGGATTTATTGCAACGATACCGAAGGAAATCGATGAAGCTGCGGTTCTCGACGGCTGTGGAAGCTGGAGGCTGTTTTTTAAGATAATTTTCCCATTGCTCAAGCCGATTCATTCAACGGTCATCATTATTTCGTCGGTCAATATTTTTAACGACTTTGTTCATCCGCTCTATTTTTTCCCGGGAGCGCAAAATGCCACTGTTCAGCTGACGTTGTACAATTTTATGAGCATGTACAACACCTCGTGGAATCTGTTGTTTGCCAATGTACTGCTAATCACGATTCCGCCGTTTATCCTGTTTATGTTTTTCAGTAAAAAAATTGTTGCGGGAATGACCTCGGGATCGGTGAAGGCTTAAATACAGGTGGTGAAGCATGGAGGAGCAAATTTGACAAGGAAGGAGAATGTAAATGTATAAAATCATGGATGTGCGTTGTGAGTATCAGAAGAATCCTGTTGGAATCGGCGTGAAGCAGCCAAGGATCAGCTGGAAGGCGGAAGCAGACAAAAGAGGGACAGTTCAGGCATGCTATCATTTACAGGTGGCGAAGGAACCGTCTTTTAAGGATATTGTATGGGATTCTGGCAAGGTAGAATCGGATCAAAGCATTCATGTGGAGGTGAAAGAATTTCAGGCGGAATCACGAACGCGATACTATTTCCGAGTCCGAGCGGAAAATGTGCGGGGGGAGACAACCGGCTGGTCGGAACCCGGCTATTGGGAAACAGGAATATTGGATGTTCATGAATGGCAGGCGGAATGGATCTGCCCGCCGTTAGAATTGCCTGCTGTTTCCGAAGCGCAGTGTCCGCAACTGCGAAAGCGTTTCACTGTGCCGATGGGCGTCAAGTCGGCAAGGATTTATGCAACAGCCCTCGGCCTGTATGAGCTGGAATTGAACGGAGCGCGTGTAGGGGACGCCTATTTTACACCGGGATGGACGAGTTACCACCATCGCCTGCAATATCAGACGTATGATGTCACAAATCTGCTGACAGCTGGGGAAAATACTGTCGGTGCGATATTGGGAAATGGCTGGTATAAAGGAAACTTGGGCTGGGAAAAAAAGTCTGCCTTGTACGGTGACCGCCTGGCCTTGCTATTTCAGCTGCATATTGTCTTGGAGGACGGGAGTGAACAAGTGATTTTATCTGACAAGGACTGGGAAGCTGCGGCAAGCCCGATCGTCATGTCGGAAATATATCACGGAGAAACATACGATGCCCGTTTGGAATTGGAGGAGAGCCGCTGGCACCCGGCAGAGATCCTGTCACATACAAAGGACATTCTTACGGCACAGGAGAACGTCCCTGTCCGAAAAAAAGAGCTGCTGAAACCGAAAGAACTGCTCACAACGCCAAAAGGGGAAATGGTTATTGATATGGGGCAAAACATGGTCGGTTGGGTGCGCTTTGCGGTAACCGGGCAGAAAGGGCGGGAGGTACAGCTGCGCCATGCGGAAGTGCTTGATAAGGATGGCAATTTTTATACGGATAATCTCCGCGCTGCAAAACAAACGATCCGCTATATATTAAAAGGTGGTGAAAAGGAAACGTTCGAACCGCATTTTACTTTTCAAGGCTTCCGCTTTGTGCAGTTGATCGGCTTTGAGCGGGAAACGATTGATCTTGAAGATTTCACTGGTGTCGTGCTGCATTCGGATATGGAAGCCACCGGGGAATTCCGCTGCTCGGATCCGCTGGTAAATCAGCTGCAGCACAATATTTTATGGGGGCTGAAAGGAAATTTTCTCGATGTACCTACGGATTGTCCGCAGCGGGATGAACGGCTTGGCTGGACAGGTGATGCGCAAATGTTTGTCAGGACAGCGGCCTATCTGGCAAACGTGGCTCCGTTTTTTACAAAATGGCTGAGAGATTTGGAACGCGAACAAGCTGACGATGGCGGTGTTCCGTTTGTTGTACCGAATGTGCTCGGCACGGAGAACGGCGGTACTTTCGGGAAGCCATTCAGCTCTGCTGCCTGGGGAGATGCGGCGGTGATCTGTCCATGGACAATTTATCTTTGCTACGGTGATGAACGGCTGTTGGAGGAACAATATGACAGCATGAAAGCGTGGGTGGAATATATCCGCAAGCAAGGAGAAAATGAGTATTTGTGGAATACCGGCTTTCATTTCGGCGATTGGCTCGGACTGGACGCCAAGCCGGACAGCTATGTCGGTGCGACAGACAAAGCGCTCATTGCTACTTCGTTTTATGCCTACTCTGTGTCGATATTAATGAAAACGGCATCCGTTTTACATAAAACGGAAGATGCCAGAGGTTACGGGGAGCTGTATACAAATATTATACACGCGTTAACAGCGGAGTTTGTGACGCCGGCCGGACGCCTTGCTGTTCCGACACAGACAGCGCAGGTTCTCGTATTGATGTTTGAGTTGCTGGAAGGACCTGCTGTGGAGCGCGCTGTCAGCAAGCTGGTGGAATTGCTGGAAGAATCGGAGTTTCATTTGACAACGGGCTTCGTTGGAACACCGTATTTGAGTCATGTGTTAAGCCGGCACGGCCAAACGGAAATTGCCTATAAGCTGCTGTTCCAAAAAGACTATCCTTCCTGGCTGTATCAAGTAACGAAAGGAGCGACGACGATTTGGGAGCATTGGGACGGCATCCGAGAGGACGGCAGCTTTTGGAGCAAGGATATGAATTCCTTCAATCATTACGCTTACGGTGCAATCGGCGATTGGCTTTACAGGACGGTTGCCGGCATTGAACTGGAGGAGAGCAGTCCTGCTTATAAGCAGATCCATATTCGCCCACAGCCTGGGGATAAGCTGAATTGGGCGGAGGGCAAGCTGGAATCAATGTACGGCACAATACGCAGCGCGTGGTACAGGAAACAAGGCGGCAAAATGGAAGTTCAGGTGACGATTCCGCCAAATACCACTGCGCGGATTGTTTTGCCGAATGCGCAGGGAAAAACAGTGACGGAAAGCGGCGCGCCTGTTCACGAAGCGGCTGGAATTACATCCGTTGAAGTCGATGCTGATGGTCTGCTGCTGGAAGCAGGCTCCGGCAACTATCTATTCGAGTATTAACATTAACAACAGCGTCTTGTTTGTTCTCCATATCTGAAAAGCGGAAGCATCAGGGAGAGAAGGGTCCGGAGTAAAAAGAGAGATTAAACTCCGGAGCCTTTCTTTTGGTTTATTCCTTGATATTTATTCAGCAGTGTATCAAGATCCTGGCTGCAAAAGACGACCCTTGGATCTGTGTATCCGTAGCTTTTTGCTTTAGAATACATTTCGTTTTGCTTGAGTTTTATTTCACCGAGCAATCTATTTCGATTCATTGTTTTCATTTAAATTCCCTCCGTCATATTTGTAGATCGATGATCAAAAATAGTACTTTAGCCGTAGGATTATACAATCTTTTATATATTATCTTAAATCTCTTGTTAATATTGTAGAAGTTTGTCTGATAATAAAAAAAGTCACATAATTGTCACATTTATAGTGCAACTATCCTGACATACCGAGTTTGTTCAAAAAGGTCGTTTTTTATCTTTTGGCTGTTTTCGTAAACATTGTTGCTTTAGGACTTCCTTCACGACTTGGCGTGAAGGAAGTCCTAAAGCAAAGAGCAACAATTTTTTTGAAAATAGACTATCTTTTTGAACACGCTCTTAAAAAGCAACAAGGCTGATGAAACCAGCTGTTTGTCATTTTAAACAATTCTTTTTCGATAAAATAGACCCGGAACATGTATTTCGTGCATAATAAATAACAAAGCTGATTATGGAGACTGGGTCTTTATACCCTGTTTCCAGCACGGCGGCAGGTAAACGGATAACGATGAAAAATTTTTTTCAGCCCGTATCTTAACCACCTAGCTCATACGTTATAGGTGTGAGAGGCATAAAGGAGTGAGGATGATGCATCTGAAGTCGGACTTGGCCGGCAGGAAAACACGAGCCGATGCAGAAAAAAACGTGAACGATGAGAAGCAATTGGAGCAGTTGTATGCAAAGCTGCAGAAATACTGTCAGTTTTTGTCCCGCAACAAATGGGACAGTGAAGACTTGGTGCAGGAAGCTTTTTACAAAGCGATCAAGCATTATCGGGACAAAACGGAATTAACCGCCCCGCTGCTGAAAAGAATTGCGCATAATACATGGCTTGATCGTCTGCGGAAATACAATAAGGAAACATTGTCGGCGGAACCAGCCGCGGCGGACACGGAAGCAGCCAGGCTGGGGAAGGAGAGCGAAATTATTGACGAACTGGTGTCGAAGTTGACTCCGAAACAGCTTGTGATTTTCACATTGCGGGAAGCATTTCAATTCAAAATGAAGGAAGTTGCCGGCTTGATGGGCATGTCGGAGACAGCGGTCAAAGCAGTGATCTATCGAGCGAAGGCAAGAATTGAAAAAATGTCGAACAGCGAGGCGGCACCGGTAGTGGCCGAATTCTGGACGGAGCAACTGAAAGAGGAGCTCACTGCCGCCGTTCGTCATGCTGTCCGCATCCAGGATCCGACGGTACTGTTGAAGCTTCTGCCTGACATTTTTACATCCGTACGGGGGCCAAAAGTGAAAACTGCAGCAACGCCGAAATTACTCTCAGCGTCCAAACATGCACGTTTTACATCCTCTCCTTCAGGAAGTCTCTCCTTGGCAGCATAACTTACAGTGTGTGTTTAAAAAGGAGGAATAGTGTCAATGAATACAATACCTTATGTTATTGAACAGTCCGATCGGGGAGAACGTTCTTATGATATTTATTCGCGGTTGCTGAAAGACCGGATCGTTATGGTTAGCGGTGAGATTAACGATAATCTGGCAAACAGCATCGTTGCGCAGCTGTTATTTTTGGCAGCGGATAATCAGGAAAAGGATATTTCTTTGTACATTAACAGTCCGGGTGGCTCCACCACGGCAGGGTTCGCGATTTATGACACGATGCAATACGTTAAACCTGACATAACAACGATTTGTACGGGAATGGCTGCATCGTTCGGGGCAATGCTGCTGCTTGCGGGGACGAAGGGAAAACGATTTGCTTTACCGAACAGCGAAATAATGATTCATCAGCCGCTTGGCGGTGCGCGCGGACAGGCGACGGATATAGAAATTTCCGCGAAACGGATTTTAAAGCTGCGCGAGCACACCAACTCGATTATTTCCGAGAAAACCGGCCAGTCTGTGGAGAAAGTTGCCATCGACACCGACAGGGATTATTTTATGAGTGCTGCCGAAGCGAAGGAATACGGGATTATTGATGACATCATCATGACGAAAAAATAAGCTGTTGGATGCGCAGCCAGGTGATTTTTCGACTATGCCATATGCGGAGTTAAATGATCAGAACAAAAGCAGAGGCCAAAAATAGGCAGTAAGCTATTGTTTTATGTTTTCCCCTGCGGTGAGTGTCAGGTTGTTTTCAAGCATATCCTTTCAATGGACGCTGGCAAAGGAGAGGGCACACAAGGTGTTTGTTGCCTTTGTGCCCCTCAATACATGGAAATTGGGGAAGTGGAATGATCATCCGGACTCACACTTTTAGAATCGTCCTTGTCAAAATCATCCGCTGTATGGGGACACTGAATTACTCGCGAATACTTAATTTTTCACCACTTTCAAATAACGCCTCCAGTTCAAACTCGGAAACCTCGTTTTTAATAATTTTTAATGAGGAGAGTACGTTATTCATTTGCTCCGCTTTATTTCCGTCCGGTGTTAACTGCAGTTGCTTTAACAGCGGTTCGATGAGATGTTGCGCGTCTTCCCCGATTTTCGCGGTATTTCCCGGAACACTGTATTTTGCTTCGACCGAGCGCTCCGTTTTTTCATATTCAATTTCGTATTCCGTATTGTCTTTCATTTCAATTTCCAATTCAAAATAAGTAATTTTCGGCGGAGCCTCCGCCGCTTCAGTGAATTCCCAACCCCATGCCCACGGCAGGGCAAGAAATAATACAAGCGCTGTCAGCAATGTTTTTCCTTTCATTTACCTTCCTCCATTCCTGATTTTTCACGTTTAATATTTCCAAAGGACGATTTATCATACAGCCTGTTGAAAAAGAAAGCAATGTTTGCATGTGCTTCTGGAGCAAAGAGCAATAGTTTTCGCTGTTTTTGTAATCTTTATTGCTATTGGACCGTAAACGAAGCTAAAGACTAGTTTACGGTCCAATAGATAAAAGCAATAATTTTAACAAAAGAGTCGAAAGAAAAGGCGGCCTTTTTCAATAAACACTATCAAATTGCTGTTTAACTAAATTACTATATATAATAGAGATTGACAGGTTTAGTGGAAGGGGGGGAGAAAGCTGGAAAACTTAATGGTTATCATCACTGCTTATTTAATTGGTTCTGTTCCATTCGCGTTAATCGTCGGCAAAAAAGCCATCGGTGCCGATGTAAGAAATTTCGGCAGTGGCAATCTCGGCGCTACGAATACTGCCCTTGTTCTGGGGAAAAAAGCGGGTTTGCTTGTTGCTGTCGGCGATGTCGGCAAAGGTGCTCTTGCGGCAATGCTTCCAAGTCTTCTCGGGTTAGATGTGAATCCGGTCTACACTGGGTCTGCAGTCATATTGGGGCATTGCTTCCCTGTTTTTGCTAGTTTCCGAGGAGGAAAAGCGGTCGCGCCTACTGCCGGGGTGCTGCTGAGCTTAAATCCTTTGATGTTTCTCAGCGGATACATTACTTTTGTCACGATGATCTTTATCACAAAATATGTCTTTATCGGTTCCTTATCCATCGGGATTGTCCTGACGATTCACTCAGCGGCTGTTGGAGAGAATGCACTGATTGGTTTATTTGCTATCTTTTCGTTATTAATGTTTTACTTACATCGATCCAACATAAGAAACTTCTTTTCCGGGATGGAAATAAAAATTACCGATAAAAACATTGATAAGTATCGGGAAAAAATGAAGCAAAAACTGTCCCAATCCAATAAAATCATCGATCGACCCTGACAGGAAAATCGATGTAAAAGCATTTTTTCAGTTCCCGGCATATCAGGACGACGAGCAAAATTATCCGGTGAACTTCGCTGCCATTATCCAGGCAGGAAGGGGGTTCAGAATACCGTCGCTGTGCTGTAACAAGGTGATCCCCCTGTTTCCTTCTTTGTTTTCTCTACTTTCTCCACTCTTTCGGTGTCAGACATTTCTTACAATGTCTCAGAAAAAAGTATGATATAATTAAATTTTGTTAAAGAATGTGTTCAATTTCCTCTTTTTTGAATACGCGCTTTCATCATTGATTAAGGGAGAGACGCTCACTGATGGTAAAAGTCATATTATTTGATTTAGACGGTACATTATTACCTATGGATACAGACGCATTTATAAACACATATTTAAGTAAACTTGCACCGAGTGTGGCTGAGATCGTTGATCCGGACCGATTTGTCAAAGCATTGTTAACCGGAACGGAAGCGATGATCCGGTCAAAGGATCGGGAGAAAACGAATGAACAAGTGTTTGAAGAAGCGTTTTTGCCGCTGATCGAGTTAAAAAAAGAAGCGATCTGGCCGGCGCTTGATCATTTTTATGACAACGTCTTCCCGACATTTTCTTACTTAAGCAAGCCGTCACCGCTATCGCGAAAAATAGTGGAAGAAGCGGGGAATCAGGGATATCGGCTGGCCGTTGCAACCAATCCGCTGTTTCCACGGACGGCGATCCATCACCGTCTCCAATGGGCGGATGTGGCTGATATTCCTTTTGACCTCGTTACTGTCTATGAAGAAAGCACTTATACGAAGCCTCACGCGGAGTACTATATGGAAATTTGCAGCCGTTTGGATGTGAGGCCGGAAGACTGTATTATGGTAGGCAATGATATTCAGGAGGATATGGTGGCGTCGGAAATCGGCATGAAAACCTTTCTTGTGGAAGGCTATGTGATCGACCGCGGCGAACCGCATTATCGGATTGATGATCGCGGTACGTTGGAAGCGCTGTTTCGAAAGCTACAAAGAAAAGAAGGTATTTTTGCAGAAAAATAATTAACAATCCCCTAAGAGGATAATCAAAAGTAAAGGGCAGTTTCCGGCTGTTCTTCCCTTTGTGAACGGATTCACTGTCTGTGTACAAGAACGGTGTTTCTATCATCTAAAGGAAGGCGCCGGCATAAGACGGTACGGCAGCCGCCGCTAAGGTGACTTGAGATTGAACGGAGAAGGTGAATGTTTTGAAAAGGAAAGTGGTTATCGGGTTGTTTTACATTGCCGGATTAATATTCCTGACATTAGGAATCAGCATGATGATTATAGCACAGCTCGGGATAGGGCCATGGGATGCTCTCTATGTTGCGCTGGCTGCTCGCATCGGGCTGACAATCGGAAGCTGGGTTTTCATTGCCGGCTTTATCCTGATATTTGTCAATGCCTATTTGTTACGGCGAACACCTGATTTTTCAGCATTGCTTACAATATTTTTGATCGGTGTTTTCATTGATGTTTGGGTGGATGTTATCTTGGCGCAAGTGGTTGCGACTACGCTCCTGGCGCAGGCGGTAATGCTGATCGGCGGGATTGTGCTGATCGCCATCGGTGTCTCCTTATATTTGCAGTCTGATTTTGCCCGCAACCCGATTGATAATTTGATGATGGCGGTTCACTACCGTACAGGTAAAAGCATGTCTTTTGCAAAGACATCAATTGAGCTTGTCGTATTGCTGATCGCTTTTTCCATCGGCGGTCCGATCGGCATCGGTACCATTGTTGTCGCTGTGACGATCGGACCTCTTATTCAGGGGTTTTATAAGCTTGTATCGAAAGGTGCCAGGCACCTTATGGCGAATTAATGCTTTAACGTGTCATAAGGTGCCTGGCACCATAAAAGAAGAGGGGGGTTGGTTTTGGCGACAATTAAAGATGTTGCGCGAGAAGCCAATGTGTCGATTGCGACGGTTTCCCGGGTGCTTAACAATGATGAAACACTGCTCGTCATGGAAGAAACGCGAGAGCGAATCCTGACCATTGCTAAAAAATTAAATTATACTCCGAACAGAAGAAAAAAAAGCAAAAGCACGAATACGCGTGATGCAACAGCTGCGGCGACGATCGGCATTCTTATGTGGGCAACGAAGGAAGATGAAACGAACGATCCGTTTTTCATGTCCATCCGTGAAGGCATCGAGAAACAATGCGCCGAGTTGCAGGTGGAAATTGCAAAAATAGTCCGGCTGAAAACGAATATTGAATACGACCTAAACGATCTGGATGCGGTAATTGTCATCGGCAGAATTGATCCAGCCGAAGTAGAAAGCGTTTTTGCGGACTCCAGCCGGATCGTATATGTAAATGACAGCCCCGATCCGCTGCAATACGACTCCGTTATTGTCGATTTGGAAGAAGCGACCGCAAATGTTTTGAAGTACTTCACTTCTTTAGGACACAACAGGATCGGTTTTATTGCCGGGCAGGAATATATTCAAAAATTCCGTACAAAAGAGGTTTTTCATGAGGAATCCCGCCTGAAAGCATATGAAAGGTATATGAAAGATAATGGTCTGTACAATCAGAACGATCTCTACATCGGCGATTGGACGACAGTGTCTTCCTACGAGCTGATGAAGGAAGCGATAAGAAAAGGGGATTTGCCGACCGCGTTTTTTATTGCGAGCGATTCCATGGCCATCGGCGCTATTCGTGCATTGCATGAAGGCGGCAAAAGCGTACCGGGGGACGTGGCCGTCATCAGTGTGAACGACATTGAACTTGCTGCATTTATGACACCGCCGCTGACCACCGTGAAAATTTACAGTGAACAGATCGGGAGAACAGCGGTAAATCTGTTGATTGAAAAACTTCACGGAAGAGACATTCCGCTGAAGGTTGTCGTGCCGACGAAGCTGATCGTAAGAGGATCCTGCGGCGGAGCGGCCAACTAATGATTTTTGGACGAGGGTGCTGCCGAGAGTTGTATGACTTCTTGGCAACACCCTCGTTTTCCGTTTCGAGCCGCTTGCAAATTTTCTGCATTGCAAAACATCCCGAGAAGAAAGCTACTTGCCTGGCGTTGGCAAACATGCGATTAACGCCTGTTGGAAAAATTACGATTCCCCGTTAAGACAGCTGCTTGTTTTCACCTCACCTAGAGGAGAACCCCTTTTTACTGACTTTATTTTAGTAAAATGAAAATGCGAAATTAAAGTTTTGTCATTATTTCCTAGATAAAAATTTACTAAAATATCAACGAAAACTATTGTAACCGTATTCAATCTGTGTTAAATTACATGTATAAACTAAAATAATAAGGAGGAAATCAGGATTATTTAGTAAAAAATAATCACTTTTTACTAAAATAAAACCCTGTTACCTGCACCAAAAAATGATAATAATCGATCAAGGGGGAAAAAAGATGAAAAAATGTTTTGCTGGTTTATTAACAAGCGCATTAGCCGTTTCCTTATTGGCAGGCTGTGGCGGTAGCGGCAACAACGCGGAGGACGATCAGATCACGCTCGAATTTTTTCAATTTAAACAGGAAGCTGTCGGAACTTTTGATGAATTGATTGAAAAATTTGAAGCGCAAAACCCGGACATTAACATCACCCAAAACAATGTCCCTGAGTCCGACACAGTATTATTGTCGCGACTGACGCAAAACGATGTTCCTGAAATCATGGCAATCAACGGCAACTCCACGTACGGAGAGCTGGCGCGTGCTGGTGCGCTTAAGGATTTTTCCGGCGATGAAAACGTCAGCAGGGTGATTCCTTCCTATATTGAAATGCTTGCCATGATCGTGACGAGTGACGAAGAGACGAATGGAATCCCTCATTCAGCGAATGCAAACACGGTCTTGTACAACAAAACGAAATTTGCAGAGCTTGGCCTTGAAGTGCCGACAACCTGGGATGAACTCATCGCTGCTGCAGAAGCAATCGAAGCAGCCGGAGAGGTGCCGTTTTATTCGGCGTACGGTGATTCATGGACGGTCTTGCCGCCGTTCAATGCCCTGGCCTCCAATCTTCACGGCGATGATTTCTTTGAAAAGCGTCATGCGAATGAAACGACGTTTGCCGAGCGTTACCGCGAAGTGGCGGAAAAGATGCTGAAATTGCTGGAATACACGGACAACGATGTTTTTGGAGCTAATTATAATCAGGGAAATACGGCATTTGCCAACGGGGAATCTGTCATGTACATGCAAGGTGTATGGGCTATCGGACCGATTAAAGAAGCTAATCCGGATATGGAAATCGGTGCCTTTGCCCTTCCGGCAACGAACAATGCAGGCGAAAACCGGCTCATTTCCGGGGTGGATGTAGTATTGACAATCTCCGCTGATGCCAAGCATCCGGAAGAAGCGCAGCGATTTGTTGATTTCTTGTTGGAAGAGGAAAATTTGCAATACTATATTGATCAACAACGGCTCTTTTCTGCAATTGAAAATGTTTATCAGGAAGATCCTTCTGTTGTCGACCTGCTGACGCACTTTGAAGAGGGCACGATTACCAGCTTTGCGGATCACTATTATTTGCAGGGAATGCAGGTGGATAACCTCGTGCAAGAATTTTTGGTAAACGAAGATGTGGATAAATTCCTGAAAACGATTGACGACGAATGGGATAAAGTGAAAGCCCGTCAATGAGGAAGAAAGGAAGAGGCTGCATGCTAATGCGGCCTTTTCCAGGGGGGATCTCAAAAGGATGTTTTTCCCTTTTGAGATCCCCCCGAAACAATGAGCGAAGCAGCTGCATCTTTTCGAAAGCCCGATTGGAGTGGTTTTTTCCTATCGAGCGTGCAGTGACGAGCACAGCTACGATGCCTTTCACATCGAGTTGTCTCGACGGATAGTCATCGAAGCTGTGCTTGCAGAGGAAGAGACAAGCACGAAGCAATGGGTGGAGCCGATGCATTCTTTTCAGGCCGGCTGTGAGTGTTTTTCTCGCAGTCGGCGCATCGTGCGGAGCCATTGTCCTGATATTTTTTTAATAGTTCTGGCTTTTGATACAGACCTTTTCCAGTAAATGTATTTATTTAAAAGGATCGGGTTTTATCTCTGAACATATACGAATCAGTAAAACAACATGGTTTTTTACGAAGGAGGTGCTTGTTTTTTGGCTACAATAAAAGATGTTGCCCGCGAAGCGAACGTGTCGATCTCCACCGTTTCCAGAGTATTGAATAATGACGATACCATCGCCGTCATGGACGAGACACGTCAACGGATTGTCGATATCGCTGAGCAGATGAATTACTCGACGAATAAAAAGAATACAGCTCCTAAAAAGAAAGGCCCGCCGGCTGCTGCAATGTATCAAATCGGAGTCATGATGTGGGGAACGAAAGAGGATGAGCGCAATGATCCGTATTTTTTGTCCATGCGTCAGGGAATAGAGAAGCGGTGTGAAGAGCTGGGGATGACGATATCGAAGCTGATCCGCCTGCAGACATCGGCAAAACACAGTCTTGGAGAGTTGGACGGGGTGATTGTAATTGGAAAAATCGCGCCGGAAGATATTGAAACACTGTATCCGGATCACGGTAAGCTGGTGTTTCTAAACGATAGTCCTGACCCGGTAAAATATGACGCGGTAGTCAGCGACTTAGAGAGCGCTGCGGAAAAAGCTGTGAACCATCTGTTGGAAATGGGACATGAAAACATCGGATTTATCGGCAGTGAAGAATATATTCAACGTTTATTTCAACCTAGAAAGCCGGTGGAGGAAGCAAGAACGGCAACGTATGAAAGAATGATGAGGAAACATGGATGGTACGATGCGGAAAACGTTTATATCGGCGACTGGTCTTCGGCATCGGCGTACAAGCTGATGAAAGAAGCGTTAACAAAGGGGGCGCTTCCGTCCGCCTTTTTCATTGCCAGTGATCCGATGGCCGTCGGCGCGGTAAGGGCGCTTAACGAAGCGGGGAAGCGTGTGCCTGAAGATGTGGCTGTTGTCAGCATCGACGATATTGAACTTGCGAGCTTTATCAATCCGCCGTTGACAACGGTAAAAATTTACGCCGAGCAGATGGGGAAATCGGCGGTGAACCTGCTGTTGGAAAGGATAAATGGGAGAGACGTTCCGGTCAAAACCGTCGTTCCGATAAAACTGATCATCCGTGAGTCGTGCGGATGGAAGCTGCGTTAATGACTGATGCAGCAGTCAAGAAGAGCCGGTGTGATAACAAACGGAGCTGCTGCTCGTTACTTATATGGCTTAGGCTGCGGCAACATTGCTTGCCGTTTGTTGATAAAGGCGTCGGCTCACTTGTTATGTCGCGGTTGGTGAGAACAACGGCAATCTTTGAATTATCCAAAGGGAGAGTTGTCATATGCTTAACAAGATAAAACCAAATGCCTACTTGTTAATGGTGCTTCCCGCACTAATTCTGTTTTTCTTTTTTCACACCTTTCCTGCGCTGCAAGGAATTTTTTACAGCTTTACGAATTCCAGAGGGTATGGTGACTGGGATTTCATCGGGCTTCAAAACTATATTCACGTATTTCAGGATGCACGGGCGAGAGATGCCTATCTGTTTACGTTTAAATTTGCAGTCGTAGCAACGGTGTTGGTGAATGTCATCAGCATGATCCTTGCCTTAGGGCTGAATGCTAAAGTGAAATTCCACAAGACGCTGCGCGGCATCTATTTTATGCCGAACATCCTGAGCGTGCTGATTGTTGCTTTTATTTTCAATTACATTTTTTCTGTTTTTATTCCTGAAATCGCACAAAACGCCGGCATCCAAGCCTTGTCCACGAGTATTCTCGGCAATCCCGATCGCGCTTGGATAGGCGTGGTGATCGTCGCTGTCTGGCAGGCGGCGGCCTTTAACACCATTCTTTATCTTGCGGGTCTTGCAACCATTGATCAGGGGTTGTACGAGGCATCTAGCTTAGACGGAGCGAACAAATGGCAGGAGTTTTGGAAAATTACCTTTCCGTTGATTGCGCCGTTTTTTACGATCAATATGGTGTTGGCAATGAAAAACTTTCTCATGGTATTTGACCATATTATGGGGTTGACCGGCGGCGGACCGGGTCGGGCAACCGAATCGATTTCGCTGCTGATTTACCGCGGCGGCTTCCAAGGCGGCGAATTCGCCTATCAATCGGCGAATGCGGTGATCTACTTTATCGTGATTTTGGCGGTATCTGTCTTCCAGATCCGTAATTTACAGCGAAGAGAGGTGGAAATGTGATGAGACAACGGACAAATTGGCCGGCAACGATTCTGCTTATTGCGGGGACCGTGTTTATTCTCTTCCCTCTCTATATTACGATTGTCAACGCGTTGAAAACGCCGCAGGAAACAGCGCAATCCATCCTTGCGCTCCCAGAGAGCTTCAGCTTCGATAATTTTCTGCGGGCGATTGAATTGACAAATTTCTTTGACGCGTTTGGGAACAGCTTTTACATTACGTTTTTTACCGTGATTTTTACGCTTCTGTCCAACTCCATGGTGGCGTACGCCATTGCGAGAAACATGCACAAGAAAGCGTACAAATTCCTGTTTTATTACCTTGTAAGCGCGATGTTTATTCCGTTTCCGATCATCATGCTGCCGATTGTCAAGCAGATGAGTGCGTTAAACTTAACGAATCCGTCGGGGTTGATTATCCTCTATGTTGTTTACGGATTGTCGTTCAATGTTTTTTTATACGTCGGCTATATCAAGTCGATTCCGCGGGAGTTGGAAGAGGCAGCGATTGTGGATGGCTGTAGCCGCTGGGGAGTGTTCTGGCGAATTATTTTTCCGCTGTTAACGCCGATGAATGCCACGGTGGGAATATTGACGGCGCTTTGGGCATGGAATGACTTCATGCTGCCCCTTGTTCTATTGAGCGATAAAGCGCATCACACGCTGCCGCTCGTGCAATACGTATTCCAGTCGCAATTCAGCGTGAACTACAACCTGGCGTTCGCATCGTATTTATTGGCGCTGCTGCCGATGCTGCTTGTGTATTTGTTTTTGCAAAAATGGATCATCAGCGGTGTGATGAAAGGTGCGATTAAATAAACGGTTTTTTATAGGAGGAAGCTATGTCAATCAACTTTTGTGAAAAGACACAAACATTTCATTTAACGGCAAAAAACATGAGTTATCTCATGCAAATAGTAAATGACGGGTACTTGGCCCATCTCTACTGGGGCAGGAAGATAAATGAATATAATCATTCTAATGAACTGCGCTATGCTGACAGGGCGTTTTCCGGCAATCCGAAAGCAGAGGATCGGACTTTTTCTCTCGACACACTCCCACAGGAATATCCTGCTTTCGGACATACCGATTATCGAAGCCCGGCATATCACATTCAGTTGGAAAATGGCACCACGGTTACGGATTTACGGTACGACTCATTTAACATTAGCAAGGGAAAGCCGCGGCTGGAAGGACTGCCTTCGACTTATGTGGAAGCGGACGAAGAGGCGGAAACGTTGGAAGTTATTCTAAAAGATTCACTTATAGGACTGAAAGTTATATTAATGTACACTGTCTATGAAAAAATGAATGTCATTACTCGCTCCGTCCGCTTTGAAAATGCCGGTTCGTCCAGTTTGAAATTATTGAAGGCGGCAAGTGTCAATGTGGATTTCCGCGACGCGGATTATGATTTCCTTTCGCTACCGGGAGCGTGGGGAAGGGAAAGGCATTTAGCGCGAACGGAATTGACTCCCGGCATTCAGTCGATAGAGAGCCGGCGCGGAGCAAGCAGCCATCAGCAAAACCCGTTTATGGCATTGGCGGCGAAGGAAGCGACGGAAGATCATGGCGACGTATATGCCTTCAGCTTTGTTTACAGTGGTAATTTTCTCGGCAGTGTTGAAGTCGATCAGTTTGACTGCTCCCGTGTGACAATGGGAATTAATCCGTTTGATTTTTCATGGCTGCTGGAGCCGTCACAGGTTTTTCAAACTCCGGAAGCTGTGTTGGTTTATTCTGCGGATGGGCTCGGCGGGATGTCGCGGACATTCCATGAACTGTATCGGACCAGGCTGTGCCGCGGTGAGTACAGAGACAAGCCGCGGCCGGTTCTTATCAACAACTGGGAAGCGACTTACTTTGACTTTGATGAAGCGAAGATTGTGGAAATTGCCAAACGAGGAAAAGCGTTGGGGATGGAATTATTCGTGCTTGACGACGGCTGGTTCGGCAAACGGGACGATGATACAACGTCCCTCGGAGACTGGTTGGTGGATAAAGAGAAATTACCCAACGGCCTGGAAAACCTCGCCGCGACGATCACTGATATGGGGATGGCATTCGGATTATGGTTTGAGCCGGAAATGGTGTCTGTGGACAGCGAACTTTACCGTGAACATCCGGATTGGTGCATCCATGTGCCTGACAGAAGGCGTTCGGAAAGCAGACAGCAATTAATTCTTGATTTTTCCAGACCTGAGGTGTGTGACGAAATCATCAACAAGGTGTCTGCGATTCTTGAAAGCGCGCCGATTACGTATGTGAAATGGGATATGAACCGGCACATGACGGAGGTCGGCTCTGCTGGATTGCCGCCGGAGCGTCAACGGGAAACGGCGCATCGCTATATGCTTGGTCTGTACCGGGTCATGGAAGAAATCACCGCGAAATTTCCGTATATTTTATTCGAAAGCTGCTCCGGCGGCGGTGGAAGATTTGATCCGGGCATGTTGTATTATATGCCGCAAACGTGGACAAGCGATAACACGGACGCGGTTTCCCGCTTGAAAATTCAATACGGAACGAGCTTTGTTTATCCTGTAAGCTCGATGGGAGCCCATGTTTCCGCCGTTCCTAATCATCAGGTGGAGCGGATTACTTCCTTGGAGGTAAGGGGGCATGTGGCGATGTCCGGCAACTTCGGCTATGAGCTGGATATCACGAAATTGTCGGAGCGGGAGCAGGAGATCATTGCCGGACAAGTCGCGCTTTACAAAGAGATCAGGGAAATGGTGCAATTTGGATTTTTTTACCGGTTGAAAAGTCCGTTTACAAGCAACGATACGTCATGGATGTTTGTTAACGATGACCGATCCGAAGCGGTTCTTACCTATGTCAAGGTTCTAGCCGAGCCGAACGATCCTTTCCGGAAAATTCGCTTAAAGGGACTTGATCCGCGGAAAAAATACCGGGTGATTGAGCTGGGAAAAAGCTTTTACGGTGATGAATTAATGAATATAGGTATAAATATTCCTCGCTTAAGCGGCGACTTTAACAGCATGATGTGGCGGCTGCGGGAGGAATGAGAAGTGGAGGTGTTGTGATTTAGGGGAGGACGCGCGGGTGGTGATTAGGCCGCGATGCGATGTCCCCTCCTAAGAGCGCGTAAGGCGAAAAACGGAGTTTTCGAGGCAAAAGTACATTGCCTTGAAAGCTCCTTTTTCGATATCAAGTGCTTTGAAAAGACTCCTCGTTTTACAACAAGATCGTGTGACGGTGTCGGGACAAGAAAGAACTTCGCGGCCAGGTTATGTCCCGAAAGAGCCGGAATTGGGCCGGAAGGGAAGCAGGTGAGCGGCGAAGTGTCCCGAAAGAGCTGGAATCGGGCCGGAAGGGAAGCAGGTGAGCGGCGAAGTGTCCCGAAAGAGCTGCGATCGAAACGGAAGGGAAGCGTTCAGGTCATATCAATCCTGTACCGAAAGCGTGGGAGGAGTCAAGAAAGGAACCATCGTCCGATAAATTTTTATAGAGGATGTTCAAAAAAGTGCGGGAAACAGCGCCTGCGCATCTTGACGCCTGCGTTGTCTCTCCGCTGCTCACGCACGTTTCCGTGTACGCTCCGTGCGCGCCTCGACCTACTTGCCGTTTTATGTCCTTCTTATCGACACGCACTTATACTCAGATAACGTCTCTATTTTCTTGCTCAACAAGAAAAACCAAAAATCCATAAGCCGGCAGGTGGAGTGATTCCTCCAGCTTAACCTGTTCCTTATCCCATATATTCAGCCCATTCCTGGATTGATAGGAAGCAGGGATGGCGACGGATTTTTCCTGCCCACTGTTGTTGATGAAGACGAGCAGTTCTTGTTTTTTGTGTGTGAGCTTGTAAATGATGACGTCTTCCTTATCGTCCGCTGCGATAAAAGCGAGCTGCTCACTCGAACGCAGAAACCGATATTCTTTACGCAGTGCAATTAACCGTCGAACAAAAGCAAGCATTTCCCTGTCCTGCTTTTCCTCCTCCCAAATCATACATTTCCGGCAGCCTGGATCATTGTCTCCCGTCATGCCGATTTCATCTCCGTAGTAAATGCACGGGGTGCCGGGCAGTGTAAACTGAACGAGCATCTGCAGCTTGACAACTGCTGTATTACCATTCGATCGCGTTAATATCCTTGGGGTATCATGGCTTCCAAGCAAATTAAATTGAACGCGGTTTACCGTTTCCGGATAACGGTTGCGGACAGCGGTTACCGTGTGGGCGAATTCCGATGCGGAAATTGTTTGTCTGGCAAAAAAATCAGTGATCGCCGTCGTTAGCGGATAATTCATCACTGCGTCAAATTGGTCACCTTGAAGCCATGGCATAGCATCATGCCAGATTTCTCCTAAAATATATGCATCCGGCTTTATCTGTTTTACCGTATCACGGAACTCCCGCCAAAAAGCGTGATCCACTTCATTAGCCACATCGAGCCGCCAGCCGTCGATGTTAAACTCTTCGATCCAGTAACGGGCTACTTTCAGTAAATACTGCTTTACTTCTTCGTTTGCAGTATTCAATTTCGGCATCAGCGGCGTATAGGCAAACGCATCGTAGTTTGGCGGCGACTCCGGTTTTACCGGAAAGCTGTGCAAATGAAACCAGTCCTTGTATGCGGAAGCTTCTCCATTTGCCAAAACATCCTGAAACTGCGGAAAATGAAAGCCGCAGTGATTGAACACGGCATCGAGCATCACGCGCATTCCTCTATGATGACACTGCTTGACAAGCTCTTTAAAGGTTTCTTTGTCCCCGAACTGCGGATCGATTTCCAAATAATCAATCGTATCGTACTTGTGGTTTGAAGGCGCTTTAAAAATGGGTGTAAAATAAATACCGTTTATCCCTAGTTTTTCCAGATAATCTAAATGGTCGATAACACCTTGGAAATCCCCGCCAAAGAAACTTTCCGGCGCCGGTTCTGATTTACCCCACGGCGCTGCTCCGACAGGATTGAGACTGTGATCACCGTTGGCAAAGCGCTCGGGGAAAATCTGATACCAAACGGTGTCGTTTACCCATGCCGGTGGAGAGAAAAGGTCTGCTTGATTCAAAAATGGGAAGCAGAAATAATAACTGGAATCGGCGGGAGCTGTTGTGTAAAAGCCCTTCTCGGTATAAAAAAGCGTGCGCGCGCCGTCTTCCAGCATAAAGCCGTAACGCAGCCGGCGATGCGGCGGCATAACGTCTGTCAGCCAATAATCATGTAATCCGTCACTTCCGTTAAAGCTCATTTCCTTTTGCGTTGAAATCCAGCATTTTTTCTGCGGATCGAAATCATAAGGGTCGCCGTAAACAAGGGTAACCTTTGTTACTTCATCCCTTTTTGTTTTCAAGCGGATGTGCAAAGTGTTTTCGTCGACTGCATAGGCAAATTCACTTTTCGGCCGGTGATAAACGGCTTCTTTTAACATTGATGATCCCACTCCTCGTTTCTTCAAATTTCGATTTCGAAAGATAAACTGTTCAGCAATAACTTACTAGTAATCGCACATCTTGTCAATCGTTTGCGCAAAATAAAAGGATGACATCTTTTCTAACAGTGGACTTTTTCAATGTTTCAAAAAAACAAAGAAGTAGGGATAAAATATGGTAAAATAACAGGGGGTATTTAAGTCGAGCCGGAAATATTTTTGCTGAAATTAAAAAAGATATTGTAATTCATCAGGCAGATAGTATAATGGAAATATGAAAAATAGTGCAAGCGATTCCATTACATAAGGTAGTTTGCACTTTTTCTACGAAATGGTTGCACTTTTAGGATGGACTTGTGTGAAACAGTCACGAGACAGAAGAAGGATAATAAGCATTGTGTTTTTTTTATAAAACTATTTATATAACTGGATGAAAACGCATTCTAAGTTTTGCGTGTTACACTCAGTCACCGTGCTTGTTCAGTACCTTCTTCTCTTTTCTCACTCAATGCAACCGTATGCACAAAAAAGAATCAATTATTTTAAGGGGGAAAACCTATGTTGAAAAGTAAGTCATTGTTTCTGAGTTTTATGTTGCTGCTTGTGATGTCCATTGTATTAGTTGCTTGTGGAGACAATGGTGATGAACCGAACGCTGCAAATCCGCCGGCGGATGACGCCACTTCTCCATCGGATGAAACCGCCGGAGATATCCCGGAAAAACCTGAGGTATTATCCATGTGGGTAAACGATGAAGAAGCACAAATCGATGCCTATGAAGAAATAACGGCACGTTTTACCGAAGAGTATGGAATTGAAGTGAATATTACGCCGTTTAGTATGGTGGATCAGACCGAATCTCTCTCCCTTGACGGTCCGCAAGGCTTAGGTCCGGATTTGTTTTTCCAGCCGCATGACAGAATGGGGGGAATTCATATCGAAGGTTTGGCAGCAGAGCTGGAACTGACCGAGGATCAGTTGGCCCGGTTAAGTGAATACAGCGAGGAAGCGGTTAATTCATTCAGCTATGAAGGGATTCAATATGGTATTCCAGCCGTAGTGGAGACGTACGGACTGTTTTATAATACGGATCTCGTACCGGAAGCTCCGGAGACGCTGGAAGAGTTAATGACAATTGCGCGCGAGTTGACGGAAGGTGACCAATACGGTTTCTTGATGGAAGCGACGAACTTCTATTTTACTTATCCATTTTTAACAGGTACCGGAGGATACGTTTTTGCGCAAGATGAAACTGGTGCATATGACGCAAATGATATTGGACTGGCCAATGATGCTGCAGTGGATGCTGCAAATACAATTCAATCATGGTTTGAAGAAGAATTAATTCCGGTGGGCATTGATGCTGAAATTTTGAACGGCTTGTTCAGGCAAGGAAAGGTCGGAATGGTAGTATCTGGTCCGTGGAGTATTCCGGATTACAGTGAGGATTTGGGTGACAGTTTAGCTGTTACGCCGCTGCCGACCTGGAACGGCGAGCCGCTCAATTCGTTTTCCGGAAATAAAGGCTGGCTGGTGAATTATTATACAGATCACCTCTATTGGGCGACGGAGCTGGCGCTGTTTATTACCAACGCCGAAAGCTCGAAAACGTATTTTGAAATTGCCGGTGAAATTCCTGCTCACTCAGGAGTCGAAATTAATGATGAGTTTATGGGAGCGTTCTTCCAACAAGCACAGGTTGCGGAACCGATGCCTAACATTCCGGAAATGAGCAAGGTTTGGCAGCCGATTGCAGAAGCATTGGAGTTTATTTCCCGAGGAGAGGACCCTGCCGAAGTGCTGGAAGAAGCGGTTGAGCAAATACAATCCGAAATCGCCATCATGGGTCAGTGATAGAGTAAGAACAAAAAGGTCGCTTTTCACCTTTTTGTTCTTACTCGAAACGATGCGAACGCCGGCGCATTATTTCAGCCGGATAGGAGCGCATTTGTCCTATCCGGTGGGCGCCGAGTGAGGAAGCATCGTCGTTCAATAATGAAAAAAGGTCGCTTTTCACCTTTTTGTTCTTACTCGAAACGATGCGAACGCCGGCGCATTATTTCAGCCGGATAGGAGCGCATTTGTCCTATCCGGTGGGCGCCGAGTGAGGAAGCATCGTCGTTCAATAATGAAAAAAGGTCGCTTTTCACCTTTTTGTTCTAGGTTAAAACGATAGGTGAAACCGGAAAACTTTATCTTTTTGAACAAATATGAAGCAATGAGCCGTTCTTCACTGAGACACTGCGAACTGTCTCATCGTGTCATCGCACGCGATGGCACTTCGACAGACGTCGGTGCTCTACTAGCAGAGGAAGAGACTATGAGTGAAGCCGAGGCATTCTTTTCAGGCCGGCTGTGAGTGGTTTTCTCGGAACCAGGATGGTGACATTCCGCCGTTGCTCACAAATGCAACCTGAATGTGCTTCGTAGAGTCAATTTGCGTCGAGTAACCGCAGATGCAGGACGTGAGCGGTTTTTAGGCGAAATTGGGGCGCATCGAGTGGAACCACTGCCTTTTTGAACACGTTTTTATAGGTGGTTGTCTCAAAAGATCTGTGCGATCTTTTGGGACAACCGCGGTGATAGTGGCAAAACTGCCATCAGGCGGCTTTGCCGGTTAATTTTTTATGATGCAGGAGGAAGCGAACATGCCTACCAACACTGATAACCGAAAAGAGAATTTAATCAACCCGCGTCATAACCCGACGTTAGCTGCCGTCCTCTCTATCATTCCAGGGATCGGGCAAATATATAACAGACGGTTTGTAAAGGGGGCAGCCTTGTTCATTCTCTTTGCGGCTTTCTTTTCAGCCATGTACAGCTTTATCGTATCGGGTTTGCAGGGGCTGGTGACATTAGGAGAAATTCCAAGGGAGCATGATTCACGCGTTTTTTTGAGTGAAGGGATTTTGTCGCTCATTTTCTTTGCGTTTTTTGCAATGTTTTATGTTCTCAATATTACGGATGCTTACAAGGACGCAAAGAGAATTCAATTAGGCTGGAAGGTTCCAAACATGCGTGAAGGCTTTAAAAATGCCTGGGACACATCGTTTCCATATCTTTTGGTAACCCCGGGGCTGTTTTTATTGTTGTTTGTCGTCGTGTTTCCCCTTCTTTTCATGATCTTTCTGGCGTTTACCAATTACAATTTGTACAATGCGCCGCCAAGACATTTGCTGTCGTGGGTTGGCTTTGATAATTTTATCCGGCTGTTTACGATTGCCGAATGGCGGTCGACGTTTTTCAACGTGCTGTCGTGGACGTTGGTCTGGACATTCGTTGCTACAACCTTGCAGATAGCCCTGGCGTTGTTTTTGGCTGTTGTTGTAAATGATCCGCGAATAAAATTCAAGCGGCTGATCCGCACCGTGTTTATCTTGCCGTGGGCCGTACCGGCATTTGTGACGATCATCATCTTTTCGGCGCTGTTTAATGACAACTTCGGTGCAATTAACCTGCATATGATAGAACCGCTGTTTGGTACAAAAATACCATGGATGACAGATGTCACTTGGTCGCGCGTGGCGATTATTATGATCCAGGTCTGGCTCGGGTTTCCGTTCGTTTACGCGCTGTTCACCGGGGTTCTGCAAAGCATATCGTCCGACTGGTATGAAGCGGCGGATATGGACGGAGCAAACCGTTGGCAAAAATTCCGCAATATTACTTTTCCACACGTAATGTTTGCCACGGCTCCGCTATTGATCATGCAATACTCGTTCAACTTTAACAATTTTAATATTATCTATCTTTTCAACCAAGGCGGGCCTGCCGTGCGCGGGCAAACAGCGGGCGGAACAGATATATTGATTTCGTGGATATACGGCCTGACTTTTGATAATCAACAGTACAATATGGCAGCTGCCATATCCATCATACTCGGAATCCTGGTGGCATCCTTTGCCTTCTTCCAATTCCGACGTACGCGTTCCTTTAAAGAGGAGGGGAATATTTAATGAATACAACGAGTAACAAACGGCTGAATAAAAAATCAAAAAATATCCTCGAGCTAACGGTGAGCTACGCGATCATTGCGATCATGTTCGTCATTATCCTGTATCCGCTGTTATGGGCTTTAGGGCTGTCTCTCAATCCGGGGCGCGGGCTTTACGGGGCGTCGATCATACCGGAAAATTGGTCATTGGAGCATTATAAATGGTTGTTTTTTGACCCGAGAAGCAATTATTTAACATGGTATAAAAACTCGCTGATCGTTGCCGTTGCCACTTCTTTTTTTGCTACCTTTATCGTTTGCCTGGTGGCGTATGCCTTTTCCCGCTACCGTTTTAAAGGGAGGAAAAACGGCTTATATGCCTTCTTGCTCTTACAAATGTTTCCTGTGTTGATGGCGATGGTGGCGCTGTACATCTTGTTGTCAACCGTAAATTTGTTGGACACCTTAATCGGAATCATTATCGTTTATGTCGGCGGCGCTGTTCCGATGAACGCGTTTCTCGTGAAAGGCTATTTTGACACGATACCGCGGGAATTGGATGAATCTGCAAAAATTGATGGGGCCGGTCACTTCCGGATCTTTTTTACCATCATGCTGCCGCTGGCGAAACCGATTCTTGCAGTAGTCGCTTTGTTTAACTTCATGGCGCCGTTCATGGATTTCATTTTGCCGCGGATCGTGTTGCGAAGTCCGGAAAACTATACGTTGGCCCTCGGCTTGTTTAATTTCGTAAACGATCAGTTCTCAAACAATTTTACCCGCTTTGCGGCAGGGGCGATTTTGATTGCTTTGCCGATTTCTTTAGTGTACCTTTTCTTGCAAAAATATTTAATTACCGGTCTCACTTCCGGAGCGACGAAAGGATAATTTGGTGTAAGCGGTTGTCCTTTTGTGAAACAACGACTAAAATATAAGTTAATGGATGAATCTGTTGTTGAAATAATGATCGGTTCCGCTAAGTGCACCGTGATAGTTCAACATAAGAAAGCTGGCAATGGTACCGCGCGATGCGTCAGCTAGGAGAACCCCGCTCCTAGCTGACTTGAAAAGAATGCATCGGCTCCACCCATTGCACCGTGATGGTTCAAAAAAAAAGCAATTTTTTTGAACCATTACTATTTAATCGAAGAAGGGAAGTATTGGGTATGTCAGTGACGATCAAGGATGTGGCAAAAAAGGCAAACGTAGCGCCGTCTACTGTTTCCAGGGTAATTTCCAACAGTCCGCGCATAAGCGAGCGCACGAAGGAAAAGGTCCGGGAAGCGATGGAAGAGCTGGGCTATTATCCGAATTTTAACGCGAGGAGCCTTGCGAACAAAAGTACAAAAACGCTCGGTGTGATTATGCCGAATTCTGCCAATAAAACATTCCAAAACCCTTTCTTCCCTGAAGTTATCCGCGGGATCAGCTCAAAGGCTCATCAAATCGAGTACGGCATCTATTTGAATACCGGGCAGGTAGAGGAGGAAATATTTCAGGATGTGAAGAACATGGTGCAGGGCCGGCGTGTAGACGGCATCATTCTTCTATACTCCAAGGTGGATGACAAAGTGATAGGTTATTTACGGGAACAAAATTTTCCTTTTACCGTCATCGGCCGCCCGTATGACGAATCGTTCGATGATATCACATATGTCAACAACGATAACTATAAAGCAGCAAAAATGGTGACGGAGTACTTGCTTCTTTTAGGGCATAAGAAAATTGCCTTTATCGGCGGTCAGCTCGATTTTGTTGTTACGGTGGATCATTTGGAGGGATACCGGCATGCGCTGCAAAATGCTGGTATCGAATTGATGGATGAGTATGTTGTTTTTCATGAGGAGCTGCAGGAAGGAGGCCAGGAAGCGGTCATTGATTTAATGTCGTTAAACCAGCGTCCGACGGCGCTGATCGTCGCGGATGACATCATGACGTTCGGTGTGATGAGAATGCTGAGTGAAATGGAAATCAGTGTGCCTGACGACATTTCGGTGATCAGCTTCAACAATTTGCTCATTTCCGAGTTGTCAACACCACCGATGACGACGGTGGACATCAACATTTTCAAATTGGGCTACGAGGCTGCCAATTGTTTAATTGAGCAGATTTTACACCCTGAAGCCGAGCCGAAAAAAGTGATTATTCCTCACAAATTAATCAAACGCCAGACATGCAAAAGCATCTTAAGCCGCGACTCCTGAAAGTTCGCGGCTTATTTGATTTGGTTGATGAATACAGTGAGAGGAGCTTTTATTTTGCTGTACAATTTGGCGGTCAATCATAAGAATTTACATGTACGGTCATCAGCGCTTACACACGTTAACTATAGTTTGGCATGGATGTATAACCCCAAAGAGATATCGAGCGAATCCGTTATTATTCGTTCAGGAAATAACGGGATGATGTCAATATGGCCTCTTATAATAATTGCTGGGAGGTGAAGGGATGGAATGGGTCGATAGAATGAACATAGTGATTGACTACGTGGAAAATCACTTGAACAGTGAAATAGATTCTGAGGAGATAAGCAGGATGATGGCATGTCCTTTTACTGTATTTCAGAGGTCTTTTATTCAAATTACCGGCATTCCCTTGTCTGAATATATCCGCCGTCGAAAACTTACCTGCGCCGCCCATGAATTGCAAAATACCGCAGATAAAATCATCGATATTGCCTTAAAATATGGTTATGAATCAGCGGATGCGTTCAGCGTGGCTTTTAAGCGTTTGCACGGTGTGGCGCCGTCGATAGCAAGGAAAAGCGGTGTAAAGCTGACATTCTATTGCCGTCTATACTTTGCCCTTACGATGAAGGGGGTTGATAAAATGGATTATAAACTGGTTAACAGAGAGCGTTTCAAAGTAATTGGAAAAAGGTGTACAACACAGTATGGTGGAGGTACTTGGGCAATCGTCAAAAGCGATGGAAGTGCGGAAACGATGAAAGAGTTAAGCGGACATATGTGCGATTTGGGACTATGCTTCGGCTTTGGTGAAGATGGCAGCAATGACTACATGTGCGGCATAGAATGGGATAAAGACGACGTCCCGGAATTTGACAGCTATGTCTATCCGGAAGCTGCGTGGCTGATTTTTGAAGCGAACGGGAAAATATCTGAACAAGTACTTAATCATGTGTGGCAACGAATCAATCACGAATTTCTCCCGCAAAGCAAGTACAAAAAATCAGGCTTGCCGACAATTGAGAAATATGTCCTCTGGGATGATGCGGCAGATGTTTGCCAGGTTGAGATATGGATTCCGGTTGCAAAAAAAAATTAGAGCCCACTAGATTCCAGTAATTTCCTAAAAATCTGTGATTTTCCAGTGACGTAATGTAGGGACTGAAGAGTGGAGGTGTCGCAAATTTCCGCAGTCTTTTTAACCGCTACAAATGGAGGGAAAAAAACGTGAGCGCTTTTTCCGATAACAAAAATAAGCAGGATGCCAGTTTTCGCGGAGACCGTCTGTTTGATGGTCTCTTCATTTTGATTTCGAAGGAGGCAAGTTTATTTTTAATTTAGTGCAATCGATTGCGCTCGTGGCGGAAATATGATATTTTTAAAATAGGAAGAAAGCAGCCGGCGACAAATCTTCTGTTTTATAAACATGGCATCACTCTGCGGAAAGGGATAGTTTAACGAGTGTTGCATTTCGAGGGGCTACTTGTTGTCTTATTGGAAATAATTAGTGTGATCAGTGAATATACCATAATAAAGCGTACCGTTCATCATGGTCGTCTTTTTTGGTCAAGGTCAAAGCCAGTTCACAAGCAATTGTTTAGAAAGCCTTCGGGAAATATGGCAGCGTTTGGCATGCCATTTTCTTTTCCAATTTTAATGCAATCGATTGCGCTTATTTTTGGATTAGATTGCCGTATTTCAGCGAATGAAACAGCAGCTATTCACCGAAAATAGGGGCTGAATTGCAGCAGCCCGCTGTTTAAGCCGTGACATAGAGAGAATGAATACGCATATATGACGACGAGGAGGAAGCATTCATGAACAAAAAATGGTGGAAGGAAGCGGTTGCCTATCAAATCTATCCGCGCAGCTTTATGGATTCCAACGGGGACGGGATCGGCGATATCCAAGGGATAATTTCCAAATTAGATTATCTGAAAAACCTTGGTATCGATGTAATCTGGATCTGTCCGATTTATCAATCACCAAACGACGATAATGGATACGATATCAGTGATTATAAAGGAATTTTGTCCGATTTTGGGACGATGGCCGATTTCGATGAACTTTTGAAAAAAGTACATGCCCGCAAGATGAAATTAATTATGGATCTTGTCATTAATCATACATCCGATGAGCATAAGTGGTTTATCGAATCCCGATCCTCCGTTGACAATCCGTATCGGGACTATTATATATGGCATCCGGGGAAAGACGGTCGCGAGCCGAACAACTGGGAATCTATTTTTGGCGGCTCTGCCTGGGAATACGATCGGGCTACAAAGGAGTATTATATGCATGTATTCTCCCGCAAACAACCTGATTTAAACTGGGAGAATTCGGCTGTGCGCAAAGAGCTGTATGAAATGATCAACTGGTGGCTGGATAAAGGGATTGACGGCTTCCGGGTGGATGCGATTTCCCATATCAAGAAAGTGCCGGGCTTTCCTGATCTTCCTAACCCGAAAAAACAGAAATACGTCCCATCCTTTAAAGGGCATATGAATCGAGAAGGCATCGATCTCTTTTTGCGTGAATTGAAGCAAGAGACATTTGATAAATACGATATCATGACCGTCGGGGAAGCAAACGGCGTCAAGGTGGAGCAGGCAGACAAGTGGGTTGGTAAGGAAAGCGGGTATTTTAATATGATTTTCCAGTTTGACCACTTGGATTTATGGGGAAAAAATACTGATACTGGATTAAATCTTCCAGCTTTGAAGCAGACGTTGACGAAATGGCAGAAAGGCCTTGAAGGCGTCGGCTGGAACGCGTTATTTTTGGAAAATCATGATCAGCCACGCTCTGTATCCACGTGGGGGAACAGCGAAGTGTATCGCGAGCAGTCGGCCAAAGCGCTGGCCACTTTCTTTTTTCTTATGCAGGGAACGCCATTTATTTACCAAGGTCAGGAAATTGGTATGACAAATGTGGAGTTTGACGACATTGACGATTACAATGATATTGCCATAAAAAATTTGTACAAAAATGAACGAGCTAACGGGAAATCACACCGGGAGATGATGGAGGTTATCTGGAAAAACGGACGGGATAATTCCCGAACGCCAATGCAGTGGAATGATGCTGTGAATGCAGGCTTCACAACCGGCAAGCCATGGCTGAAAATAAACCCGAATTTTAAGGAAATCAACGTGGAAAAAGCGATGAAGGACAGCGACTCCATTTATCATTATTATAAAAAGCTGATCCGCCTGAGAAAGAGCGATGATGTTCTTATTTATGGAAACTATGATTTAATTCTGGAAGACCACGATAAGATGTACGCTTACACAAGGACATTGGCTGGTCAAACGATTCTGATCCTTGTAAATATGTTTGCAGAAACGGCTGAGTTCCGCCTGCCGGCATGGACGGGAAAACAAAGGGAGTTGCTGATCAGCAACTATGATGTGTGCCAAAACGAGAAAGCAGATGATTTTATATTTAAACCTTATGAAGCAAGAGTTTACAGGGGCATCTAAAAATATTCAGGCGATTGATGTCCTGTAACCGGAAGTATTCGTTGGCTATAAAAGCGGATGATGGTTAAATGAGCAACTGGGTGCGCAAGCGGATAACCGGCAAGCATGCCTGAAACGAGCTTGGAGGCTGCCGTACTGGAACGAAAAAACGTCTATGAGGACAAAATCGGTCGGTATCACGCCGAAATGTTCTCAAGAACGGTTTATGAGGACAAAATCGAGTCGGAAGCGGGTGAAATTGTCCTCAAGAAGTGTTTATGAGGACAAACTAGATTTCGAAGCGCCGCAAAATGTCCTCCAGCAAGACACTCTGTTAGCGGCAGAGAATGAATGCGCCATTAGGAGTCTGACTTCGTATTCAAAATAGTAATGCAAATCAATGGATTATCTGGATATACAGACGCTGGATTTAGATGATATTTTTTATAAAAATTCATCCCTCCTCTTTCGTTCGCCAGTCTTCTGGATTGGTGTTTCCAGCCAGGTTGATTCAGCAGAACGATGGTTTCCCGGTACCAACTACAACGAATAAAACAAGGTGAAAAAACGGTCAAAAAGGGTGTGTACGCGCCATTTCTCACCCTTTTGACCAACGGCTGGAAATCATTCATGACAAAACCATATTTCGCAAGCTTGCGAATAAAATTTTTTGGCAATAACGCTTGTTTCATCAGGCGCCTGCGGTGATGATGAGGAAGCAGGTGAACAGAATCAGGACAAGCAAAGCGCCGAGGTGAAGGCGATGAAAAAGTGTTCTTTTATCCCAGATCACCGTGACAACGGAAGCGGTATTTTCACGCTGTTTGGATGAAATATACGCCAGCACAATCGATGTCAGCGCCCTGGAGCTTCCGAACAGCAGACCAGCGAGCAACCCCGCTGCCACACTGTGGAAAATGCCTGCATACATGTATTTCAGAAAGAAAATTGCATAAGGGTTATAGGTAAAAATACCGGCGCCAAGAATTGCACCCCAGATACCCATACTTTTAACCGGAGAAGCATTCACCCATGCGCTTGGAATCTGCCATTTTCTTTGCAGAGTCGGAAGCGGCAGCAGCCCGATTTCCTTGAAAAAGTATGCTGCCACGATAATAAAAAAGCCAATCTCTTTTACCGCAGAAGTAATCCAGCCGGTAAGCAGGCTGAACAGCGCGGTAAGAAGAAAGCCGGTTACAGCGGCGGTAACAACGGAGGCAGCTACATATACGCCAGATTTAACAATAAACTTTTTCCATTGCATCCTTTCACCGAAAGGATGGACTGATAAAGTCACGTTGACTCCTCAAGCAGTCCGAATCGTCAGCGAGCCTGAGACTACAGATAACAGTCCAAGAACCAATAGCTCCATGCCTTTTTCCTCCCTCCTGTGTTCCCCACCTCTCGTTTTAGACGCCCTTGTCAAAACAAGCGAAATGTGATCCGCCAGCCTCTTCCCGAATAACAGCCCTCGCTTCCGTGAGACTGTCCACCGGATTATTCCTCGTGTTTGTTCAAAAAGAATGACTTTCCGTTCACAGACGAATTTGACGAAAACAATGCCGTAGCCCAGCCTAATCATCCAGATAGTGCATGCAGCCGCAATCCTCTGCTGTCGGAACGTAGGGAGAATTGGTTATTGGCGTGCAATCGCAACAGACGATGCTTCTGCCGCGGTACGTATCGCACCAGCAGCCGGTGATTTGATATCCCCAGGAATGAGAAGGGTGATAGCCATCTGGACATCTTGCAGCCACGCCAACACCTTCCATGCATTGAGCTGAGCAGAATCGGCCGTTCGGCAAACTGCAGACCCCGATATTTTTTTGATATTCGCACCACGAGCGGGAAGATCTTTTCCCTCTGGAAAAGGGAAAGCGGAACAATTGCAGCAAGTGATAAAAAATATCGTTAATGAACGAGTCTGCATAGGCACTTTTTCTGATGAATTTTGCTGCAGATTCAAACAGCGGCCTCGTTTTTTGCGCGAAACCTTCCATTAGCAACATCCATCCCTCCTTTATCAGTGGTTCGTTGCCAATTTTTAAGCATTGTTCAGCGTTTCACGTGCAGGCGTTTTTCCGCTTGTCGAACATACGCGGCTCCTGACAGCCACTCCAGAAACGATCACTTCGTCAGCAACGATTGTACATACTGTTCCAATTGTGCCTTGCTTCCGCACAAGCCTTTCTCCTTAACCTTCCCAGATTGATCAACCGCGAAGGCGAACGGAGTAACTCTTACTTTAAAGCGAACAAACAATTCCTCCGTTTTGTCGTAAATAACCTCTCCCTGGACCGGAAATTGGCCCAGCATTTTATGCACTTCATTTTCTTTACCGACAATAACGAGGATGAAATTCACTTCGTCATTAAACTTCATCCGTCCCTCATTCCAATGAGCGATCAGTTCTCGACACGGTTTACAATTCGGGGCTGTAAAGCAAAGAATCGTCGGCTTTGTGATGACATCCGCAAGCAGTTTTTCCCGTTGATGTAAAAAAAAAATCACGCTCATGTCCGGTATTTTTTCTCCAATGGCAAGCCCATCACGTAAAATACTCTCCCCGGAGCTTAAGAAGATTTCACCGAATTGGCGGATGAGAAGAAGAAACAAAAAAGAATGAAAAATGATCAACAGCCAAAGAATGATCACTGAATATAATAATATTTCTTCCATTTTGAACTCCTTTAAATTGGTTTGCGCAGCCGGCGAATTGTGTCCTGGTGAATTTGCCAGCTCTTATGTGCGGCAATTGTAAGAAATGTCATGAAGGCACCGGTAAAGGTAGAAAAAACAGTAATTTTCTCAAGTGTCACCTGTGAGCCGGCAAGGAACAGAATTAGGAGCAAGGTGAACAAATAAATGTTTTTTCCCAGCGTCCAGGTATCTGCCGAAGCATTGATCCACTTTCCATAGCAGCCGCAGCGAATCGTTCTGTCTTCCTTCAGAACACGTAATATTCCGTATGCAAAGCATATTAATAGAAACATAAGCAATGTCAGGCCGTATAGCCGTGTTTGTGAATGAAGTAATAAGACCGCTCCCGAAATTTCTAGAAAAGGGATCATACTGCCAAAAACAAGTGTTAAACGAGAGGACAGCACGTTGAAATTATCAACAAAAGAAAGGAAGGATGTCATCGATACCAGCTTGGCAGCGCCGGAAAACAAGAAAAAACCGATCAGATGGACGAGACAAATATGAACCGGATTCACGGACATACAGATACACCTTTTTCCATCGCTTTTGTATTACTTTATGTCCACCGATGATAAACGGTGAGTTGACCACGGTAGGCTGGTGAATATTTTTTTGCGGCAGTAAATTTATCCGCTGAAGCACATTCAACTGACATATTAGACAGCGCCGGAATGGCGTCATCTCCAATTTTGCCTGACTGCCGCATAAGTTCTGTGAGCAGCGGCGAAATGTACGCATCCTGATTCCTGAGAACCCGGTTCATAACCACAGCCAGACGTTAAAGCAGTGCAACGACTTCAACAATCAATGATAAAAAGCGATCTTTTCCAACACACGCGAAAAAGGAATTACAGCAGAGGCTGTCGAAATAGCTAGTAGCATCGCGATGCAAGGCGATTCGCAACCTGCCGCCGGCGTTTCTCCTAACCCGCAGGTAAGCAAAAATGATACGATTTGTAAGATTTGTAACGTCTGCAGCTAGTCTGCTAATCATTTATGAAAGGGGTTACAAAATGAAAAAGCTGATGATCGTCTACATGCTGTTGATTGGTACATTTGTTTTATACGTATACAATACGCATTTGCGAGATTCTCCCGCCAATGCTTGGAATGCTCAAGGTCTTCAAGGCGAGATCACGGAGACATATGTCATGGTGACGTTTCAATCCGGCATGGACTTTTGGAAAAGCAGTCTGAAAGGGTTTGAAGACGCGGCACAGCTTTTAAACGTGTCAGTGGAGTACCGGGGGGCAACGCAATACGATGTTCAGGAACAAGTGACGGTGCTGGAGCAGGTAATTGCCAAAAATCCGGCCGGCATCGCGATTACCGCGATCAATTCTCCGGAAATCGCCGATACTATCAACAAAGCCGTCGATGGCGGAATCCCGGTGGTGCTGTTTGATTCTCAAGTACCAGGCAGCAAGGCATCCGCATTTGTCAGTACAAATAATTACAATGCCGGCGTGACGGCAGCCCATGAAATGGCGAGGCTTCTGGATCAAGCCGGCGAAGTTGCCGTTGTCACGCTGGAAAATCAACTAAATCATCAGGAACGGACTGCGGGGTTTGCAGACACGATCCGCGGCAGCTACCCTGATATTCGTGTTGTCACGGTGGTGGACGGAAAGGGAGACCGGCTGGCATCGAAGGAAGCTGCAGGTGAAATCATGGCAAACTATCCGGATGTCAGCGGAATTTTTGTCACGGAAGCAAACGGGGGCGTCGGTATCGGTGAAGCCATTCGGCTGGAGAAGAAAATCGGCGATGTTCAAGTTATCAGCTTTGATACAGACAAGCGGACGCTGGATATGATCGAAGAAGGAATCATCTCAGCTTCGATTGCACAAGGAGCATGGAATATGGGGTACTGGTCGCTGCACTTTTTATTCCACCTCCAACATGATTTAACGGAGCAGCAGATCATGGAATCACCGGGAATTTCCACGCTGCCGCAATATGTGGATACCGGGGTGACGGTGGTGACGAAAGCGAATGTAAAAAATTATTATGCACAATAGCCGGTCAACGACTGTTTAGGGGGCATGCGGGCATGAAATTGTTTGAGATCAACAATCTGCCGATCCGCTACAAATTAATCATTCATTTCCTGCTGGTCAGCCTGCTTCCATCCATCGGTCTGGGCGTCCTGATCGCCTGGGCAGTGGACAGGATTATCGAGCAGCAAGTGAATGACAACACCCTGCAATTAATCGAAAAGGTCAACCGTTCTCTTGAATACCATGTGGACAATGTGCAAAACATGACATATTTTATTTCCTTTAACCCGCAAATGGAGGAATTTTTCGCTGGAAATATCGATGTGGAAAATCTCGGAGCAAATGAAGAATATGAAATCATGAAATTTCTGCAACATTTTTCGACGCTCTATCCGGAAGTAGCCGGAATCATCGTCGTTAACAGCGCTGGAGATTACATCAGCAATGAGCTGTACCCGCGAACGGCGAGAAAGCTGACAAATGAATCGTGGTACCGGGAAGCTGTTGAAAATCAAGGGATATTTAAAGCATTGGGGCATCCGCCGGAACAGCGAAGCATCGCTTCCCACGTGAACTATAAAGAAGATGAGGTTGTGTCCGTTGTCCGTGCGATCATTGATCCCGATACTCAGGAGGAAAAAGGGGTTGTCCTGATTGATTTAAAACTGCGGGTCATTGCGGAAATCATCAAGGATGTGCGGCTTGGAAAAACCGGTTATCTGATGGTGATTGACGATTCAGGAGAAAAGGTGTATTCCCCGGCTGCGCCGATGATTGACGACGTTCCGCCGGAGGTGATCGCGGAAATTGTCAACGAAAGCAACTACGGGACATTTGCGAGAACGATCAATGGGGAAAAAATTCAATTTATTTATCGGAAATCTCCTTTTACTAACTGGACGACAGTCGGTGTTTTTTCAACAAAACAGGCGATTCCCGAAGTCAAGCAAATTCGCTTTTATGTCATCAGCTTTGTATTTTTCGTTTGCTTAATCGGAATTACGGCGTCTTATTATTTATCTTATTCTATGTTGAAGCCGATCAACGAGCTTATGGTAGCGATGCAGAAGGCGGAGCTGGGGGATTTGTCAAGCCGTTACAACGGGACGAGAACCGATGAAGTCGGCCGGCTGGGGCGAAGCTTTAACAAAATGCTTTCACAGATTCATAAGCTGATGAAGCTGACGGAAAAGCAGCAGCGGCAAAAGCGGGAGGCGGAACTTCACAGCCTCCAGGCTCACATCAAACCGCATTTTCTGTATAACACCCTTGATACAATACAGTGGATGGCAAGAAAAAAAGGGGCAATGGACGTTGCCGCGCTTGTCGATTCTTTGTCGCGTTTATTCCGAATTGGTCTGAGTAAAGGAGACATGATCATTCCGCTGAAGGATGAAATCGAGCATGTGCAGAGCTATTTGAAAATCCAGTCGACCCGCTACCAGGACAAATTAAACTACGCCATCACGATCGATCCTCAGGTTGAAAATGTTTCCGTATTGAAAATCGTGCTGCAGCCGATCGTGGAAAATGCGATTTATCACGGCATTAAAGAACGAAGAGGACCGGGACTGATCGAAATCACAGCGGAGGAGCATGATTACAATTTGGTAATCACGGTGCGCGACAATGGAAAGGGGATGGCGGAAGAGCAGCTGCGTGAATTAAGGGAGCAATTAACGGTTTTTTTTAGCAACGAAGAGAACAGGCACAGAAATAAAATCATCGGTTATGGCGTGGTTAACGTTCATGCGAGATTAAAATTGACGTTTGGCGAGGAATACGGGGTCAACATAGAGAGTGAATTAAATCAGGGGACAACGGTGACGATTATTCATCCGATTTTAAAACGCAGGTAATAACGATAACAGGCTGTCCGACATTATTGATTTCGCCGTTTGGGACAGCCGTGAAGCGAGGTGAACAGCGGTGCAGCCATGGAAGGTATTGATTGCAGATGATGAGCTGATCATCCGGGAGGGAATACGCGACTCTGTTGTTTGGTCAGAGCTTATGCTAAAGGTGGTTGCGGAAGCGGAGGATGGAGAAGAAGCACTGGAGCTCGCGCTGAAGCATCAAGTGCATATAATGCTTGTCGACTTAAACATGCCGATGATGAACGGGCTCACATTGATGAGGCATATTCGGAAACAATTGCCGGAATGCCGGATCGTCATTATTTCCGGACATGATGAATTTGCCTATGCACAGGAAGCGATCCGCTTAAATGTCGATGATTACATGATGAAGCCGGTGAACCGGGAACAATTGCACTCCGTGTTGGAAAGAGTCCGTCAACAACTGGAGCGCAGCCAACAACAAAAACGACACCGCGAGATAACCTCGAAGCAAATACAGAGAAATTTCTCGCTTCTTCGGGAACGTTTTTGTAATGACTGGATCGAAGGCAATGTGACGGAGGAAGAGGTGGCGGAGCAGCTTCCGTTCTTACAGCTGCCGTTGAAGGCTCCGGATTTGCTCGGCGTCATCCGCTGTCCCGAAATGAACGCGAGCCAGCCGATGATGAAGGAAAACGACCGCCAGCTAACTTTTTTTGCGGTTGAAAATATTGCTGCTGACATTTTTCAGGCATATCAGCGCGTGGTGTTTCAGGATCACGCCGGCTTTATCATCGTGATGCTGTGGGATACGGAGAACAGCACCGGAGATGCGTTCGTCGGCATCGAGCAAGCGGTGCAAATGTATTTGAAAGTGATTGTGCTCAGTCATTATGAACTTCTTCCTCCTGACGGCAGCTTGGATATTTCCGGAGCGTACAACCGCTGCAAAGCGGTAGTGACGGACAAAACGGAGGTTTGCCAACTGGTGCGTCGCGCAGAGCAGTATATATACGAGCATTACTGTGACAGGGAGCTGAGCTTGGATACAATCGCCCGGGAGCTACATGTTTCCCCGGTTTATTTAAGCAGACTGATCAAAAAGGAGCTGGACATCAGCTTTGTGACGATGCTGACACAAATACGCATAAAAAAAGCGATAGAACTGTTAAATACGACAAACTGGACGATCAACGAAATAGCCGATCAGGTCGGTTATGATACCCAGCATTATTTCAGCACCGCTTTTAAAAAAGTGGTGGGTGTATCCCCGAAGCAGTATCGGAACGGACTGGCGTTCGCGAAGAAATAGCAGGAACTGGCTGGAAAATGAAAAGAGCTTAAGAGACATATATGCTTGTCTCCGGCTCTTTTTTTATTGTTTTAATTAAGTCAAAATTTTATAAAAAATATTAAAATTTTAAAAAGACAAGTAAGCGTTTTCATTTTACAATGGCACTGAATCACCAAAACATGAAAAGGGGGACAACAAAGTGACAAAAAAAGCAATGTTCGTTTTGGTAACGTTGATGTTTGCGGCTGTGCTTGCTGCGTGCGGGGATGATTCCGCGGGCGGCTCCGGGGAGGCCGGCTTCATCGGCATCGCCATGCCGACACAGTCATCGGAACGCTGGATTGCCGACGGTGCAAACATGGTGGAGCAGTTTGAAGAGCTGGGCTATAAAACGGATTTGCAATATGGAGAAGATGTCATTGAAAATCAAATCGATCAGATTGAAAACATGATTACAAAAGGGGTAGATGCCCTCGTTGTTGCATCGATAGACGGGGAATCGCTGACGGATGTACTTGAACAGGCAGCTTCGATGGATATTCCGGTGATTGCCTATGACCGGCTGATCAGAGGCTCTGATCATGTCAGCTATTATGCCACTTTCGATAACTTCAAGGTCGGGGTGCTGCAGGCGTCGTACATCGAAGAGAACCTCGGACTGGCAGACGGCGAAGGGCCTTTTAACATCGAATTGTTCGCCGGCTCGCCGGATGACAACAACGCGTATTTCTTTTTTGACGGTGCCATGTCTGTCCTTCAGCCGTATATGGACAGCGGCCAGCTTGTTGTCCAAAGCGGTCAGACGGATTTCAGCCAGGCGGCTACGCTACGCTGGGACGGTTCGGCGGCTCAGGAGCGGATGGATAACCTCCTCAGCGGCTTCTATACAGATAAAACTGTAGATGCTGTGCTGTCGCCATACGACGGCATCAGTATCGGGATCATTTCTTCGCTGAAGGGTGTGGGATACGGCAGCGCGGATCTGCGGATGCCGATTGTCACTGGCCAGGACGCCGAGCATCCTTCCATAGTCTCGATCATTGCCGGCGAGCAAACGCAAACGGTGTTTAAGGACACAAGGGAATTGGCGAAAAAAGCAGTGGAAATGGCGGATGCGCTCCTAAAAGGGGAAGAAGCGGAAGTGAACGATACGACGACGTACGATAACGGGGTGAAAGTCGTACCTTCTTATCTGCTTGAACCAATTTCCATCGACATAAACAACTGGGAAGAAATGCTAATTACCATCAGCGGCTATTACGAAGAAAGCGATTTCGAATAACGCAGTGTCAGCAAGCGCAGACGGCTGTTTCGAGGTTGTTTGTAAAGGTATAAAGCGCCCTTTATGAACAACCTCTGCCGTTGCAGCATCGGTTAACATTTAAAGGAAGCGTGGTGATCATATGCCGGAGACCCTTTTGGAAATGAAGAATATTTCGAAAAGCTTTCCAGGTGTCAAAGCGCTTAACAACGTTAATTTTCAAGTGAAGCAAGGGGAAATACACGCGTTGGTCGGAGAAAACGGAGCAGGAAAGTCCACTCTTATGAAAGTATTGAGCGCCGTTCATCCATACGGAACCTATGAGGGCGATATTATTTTTGAAGGGGAAATCTGCACCTTTAAAAATATCAATGAAAGCGAAGCGAAAGGGATTGTTATTATTCATCAAGAGCTTGCGCTAATCCCCGAATTATCCATTGCCGAAAATATTTTTTTAGGAAACGAGCAGGAAAAACGAGGAGTCATTGATTGGAAGCGGACAGTGACGGAAGCGGCCGGATTGCTGAAGAAGGTCGGCTTGCAGGATTCCCCAAGAACGTTGGCCAAGGACATCGGCGTCGGAAAGCAGCAGCTGGTGGAAATTGCCAAAGCATTGTCCAAAAAAGTGAAATTGCTGATATTAGACGAGCCGACGGCGGCATTAAATGAGGATGACAGCGAGAATTTGCTGCAATTGCTGCTGGAATTCAAACGGCAGGGCATAGCGGCGATATTAATCTCCCATAAATTAAACGAGGTGACGAGAGTGGCCGACAGCATCACGATTTTGCGGGACGGGCAGACGATCGAAACCTTGACGTGTGAAGGCGGCACGGTGTCCGAGGAGCGGATGATCAAAGGGATGGTGGGCCGTGAGCTGGAAAACCGGTTTCCGGCAAGAACGCCGCAAATCGGGGAGGTTGTCTTTGAGGTGGAAAACTGGAATGTGGCTGATCCGCTGCATCCCGGGCGAAAGTTGATCAAAGATGTCAACCTTCAGTTGCGCAGAGGGGAGATCGTCGGAATTGCAGGCTTAATGGGTGCCGGCCGAACGGAGCTTGCGATGAGTATTTTTGGCAAGGCGTACGGTAAAAACATCTCGGGCACGCTGAAAAAAAACGGGAAGCCTTTGGATATTAACAGCGTTTCCGCAGCCATCAAGGAAGGCATTGCCTATGCTACGGAGGATCGAAAAACATACGGTCTTATCCTGATCGATGATATCAAACGAAACATTTCCCTGGCGAGCCTTGATAAAATCTCGAACCGTTCGATTGTTGATCAGCGGCAGGAAATTTTGGAAGGCGAGAGCTTCCGGAAAAAATTGAATATCCGAACGCCGAGCTTGCTGCAGAAAACGGTGAATTTGAGCGGCGGCAACCAGCAGAAGGTTGTTCTCAGTAAATGGATTTTTTCTGAGCCGGAAATTTTAATTTTAGATGAACCTACCAGGGGCATCGATGTCGGTGCAAAATATGAAATCTACAGTGTTATCAATCAGCTGGCAGCGGATGGAAAAGCAATTTTAATGATTTCCTCTGAACTTCCTGAACTCCTTGGCATGTGCGACAGAATTTATGCTTTGAGCAACGGGACGATCACCGGGGAAGTGGCGCGGGAGGAAGCGACGCAGGAAACGCTGATGACATACATGACGAGAACGAGGGGGTAACAAGTATGAAACTGTCTGAGCTGCTGCGGAATAATATGCGGCAATACGGCATGATCGTTGCATTAATGTTTATCGTATTACTGTTCAGTATATTATCAGACGGAATATTGCTGAGACCGTTGAATGTAACAAACCTTATCTTGCAAAACAGTTATATTTTAGTACTCGCCATCGGCATGGTGATGGTCATTATCGCCGGGCATATTGACTTGTCGGTGGGATCTGTCAGCGCTTTTATCGGTGCGGTGGCCGCCATTTTTATGATACAAATGCAAATGCCCACTGTTGTCGCCGTCACGCTTTGTTTAATTATGGGTGCTTTAATCGGCGCGTGGCACGGCTTCTTTATTGCCTATTTGAAAATGCCGTCGTTTATCGTGACACTGGCAGGAATGCTCCTGTTCCGCGGACTGACCATGGTTGTGTTAGGAGGGAAGTCCCTTTCTCCTTTTCCGGCGGAGTTCCGGTTAATCAGTTCAGGGTTTATTCCTGATATGCCGTTTCTCGGAATTGGATCTTATCATGCACTGACCCTGCTTGTCGGATTAGTCCTCTCCGCTTTCGTTATTTTCAGCGAGATGAAAAATCGCCGCGCCGAGCAGAAACATCAATTTGGAGTCCTGCCGAAGAGCTTGTTCATCGCCAAGCTCGTGGCAATGACCGCGGTAATCAACATTTTTACGTTTGTCCTTGCTTCTTATAAAGGGATTCCGAACATTCTTGTCATCCTGTTTGTGTTGATCGTTGTCTTCTCCTTCGTTATGAACAAAACGGTGATCGGACGGCATATTTATGCTACCGGAGGAAATCAGAAGGCGGCGGAGCTGTCCGGAGTAAAAACAAAGCGGGTGACCTTCTGGGTATTTGTGAACATGGGCTTCTTATCTGCTGTTTCCGGCTTGATCTATGCCGCCCGCTTGAACGCCGCCACACCTAAGGCGGGAACGATGTTCGAGCTCGACGCGATCGCATCTGCGTTTATCGGCGGTGCTTCCATGGCCGGCGGTGTCGGTACGGTCATCGGTTCCGTTGTCGGCGGACTTGTTATGGGCGTCATGAATAACGGGATGTCGCTCATCGGAATCAGCATTGACTGGCAGCAGGCAATAAAAGGCTTGGTGCTGTTGGCAGCGGTCGGCTTTGATATTTACAACCGGAATAAATCATCATAGCCTGCTGAGCGTTGTCGTAAAATACTTTTCGAAAGTGAGGAAGCGGCTGTTCCAATTTGACAGCGGTAATGGGGTGTTGGAGCAGCCGCTTTTAAAATAGGAACTGTTATGTTTTCCTTTTTGAACAATATTTTTAGTGGAAGTTCAAAGTAATCACCTACCGCCGAACGGCGGTCTGATATGCTGTGGTCCATGAGGCCGCCTTTCTTCGTACCGGCCGTAATGCTGCGGCAATGGTTGTCTTCCGGGAAGCATTTGCTGCGGCTGATAGGCATGAATGCCCTGCTGCTGTCCGGCGTGGTACGGATGGGGCGGTTGCTGTGGCTGCTGCCTCCAGTTCGTTTGCTGCGGAGGAAGCGGCTGCCCCCACATTTGTCCCCCTGGTTGGCTGCGTTTGCCGTGTCCCCCTCTTGGTGCTAGTAATTTATTGAGAAACCCTAACACGTGCTCATCTCCCTCTTCTTTAAATGTGAATATTTCTACTTATCGTTCGTGATATAAAAAGCTACGGGATATAACTATGCCGATATGGACAGTCACGTATAAACAAATGCCCTTAAGTATAAGCCCGATTGAAAAATATCCGCCGATGTGAGAATATCTCCTCCTTTGCTAGCGCAGTCCGGATGAGACAACTTGCAAGTTTCCTATGAAGAATGGCTGCTTGCACCATGGCTGTTCAAAAAATAAGCGCGATCTTCCGAAACAATTTGTTCCTGGCTGTAGTCAATTTGTACTCGGATTTCGTCTAAAAGAATGCGAGTATGTTCAAAAAAAGGGAACAAGTACATGAAAATGTATAAGCGGCGGTGAAACAACACAGATAAAAGGGTTGCCGGCGATGCTTTTCTTACACGTTGAGCATCCTCTATTTGGTGAAAGGCCGAGAGGAGGGAAAAGAAATTAATGATCAAGCATTGATTCAACAAGTATTACGCGGCAACGATCATGCCTTTCGTATTCTTATCGAAACCTATCGCGGCCTCATTTATAAAGCGGTTTACGGTGTGCTGCGAAATGAAAAGGATGCGGAAGATGCCGTCCAGGAAGTGTTTTTAAAAATTTATTCCTCCCTCCCGAAATATCACGGAAAAGGATTGAAGTCGTGGATGATACGGATTGCAGTGAATCATGCCATTGATATGAAGCGCAAGCGGGATCGGCGTAGAGAAGAGATCATCGATGATGTGGAAATTCGGTCGCTGCCAAGCACAATGGAAAGTGTCGAAGGAGAGATCATACATAGAGAAATGCGTCAGTACATACATGGGCGAATACATGAATTGCCGGAAAACTACCGCAATGTTGTATTCGGATATTACATCAAGGAGAAAAGTTTGCAACAACTTGCCGCTGAAGAACGTATCAACGAAAAATCGGTGCGGGTAAAGCTCCACCGGGCAAGAAAATGGATGAAAAAACGGTGGAAGGAGGATGATTTTTCATGAAACATATAGAAAAAGATCAATGGATTCGTTATGTGCATGATAAGTTACCCGAGGAAGCCAGAAGATTGTATGATGAGCATTTATATGATTGCGACGAATGTCTTGAATTATATCTTCATATCATCGAATCTACCGACAGTTTACCGGAAATAAGCGCTGCCAAGCCGCTTGCTGAAGCGATCATGGCTCAGCTTTCGCGACTGCCTGAACAGGAGGCGGTACCGTCTGGCGTGAGGGCTTTCGGAGATCAGGGGGACCGTGGTGGATATGTCAATGAAAATCAGCGCCAACAACCGTTTTATAAGCAAACAGTTTTTCACTATTTTTTTGCGGCAGCGATGACGATGCTGCTCGTATCATCCGGGGTATTCCAATCGCTTGCCAATTATGTGGAGAACATACAGCAGGAAATATTTTCCTGCAAGGATTCGTCAATTACAAGTCAGCTGCTGGAACGGGCGTTCTCGGAAAAGACGATAAGGAAGAAGGAGGCGGAGTGACATATGACAGCAGCACACAAAAGTCCGATTACAGCATTTTTATGCTCGTTTTTTCCAGGAGGAGGTCAATTTTACTACGGCAATATGTTTCGTGGCTTGTTTTATTTATTGATGACTGCGGTTCCTACGTTTGGCGGCTTGCTTCTAGGGTACGTCACACATGACGGGGCGTTTGCATTATTTGTCGCTGCTGGACTGTTTTTTTATCTAGTGAGCTTCGTGGACACGATGATTGTCGCATTGCAAAAAGCAAAGGAGCGGCAGTACGTCAATCCATATGGGGAAGGAGGCGGCTCGTTGAACGGCGTTGAATACAACGGTTCAGTAGGAAAATCGGCCTATGATTCGGAACGTTTTTTTACAATAGTCCTTTCATTTATTCCTGGCGTCGGACATTTCCAGCTCGGGTTAATGAATCGCGGGTTAACGTTTATCACCGCTTTTCTTGGTGCGGCGGCAATGGTTATTTTTATCGCAACGATGTTTGTTCAAAACGCTTTTCTGATCTTTATGGCTTTTCTTCCTGTTGTGTGGATATACAGTTTTTTTGATGCGATCCAGCACCTGAATAAAAAGCAGCGGGGGGAGCCGCTTGAAGACCGGTCGATATTCGAAGACTTTGAAAAGCGGCGGGAAGAAGGCTATAAAAGTAAATTGCTTGCCACGCTGCTGGCGGTGTTTCCGGGAGCGGGTCATTTGTATCTCGGTTACCAACGACGCGGCGTTCAGCTGATGGCCGCCTTCCTGTTCTCCCTTTACATTTTGGATGTGATGCGGCTCGGGCTGTTCATGTTTTTCATTCCGATCATTTGGTTTTACAGCTTTTTTGACGGCTTGCAGAAGGCGAGTCGTTACGGGGAAGAGCCGCTGAATGACCAGCCGATCATCGCGTACTTTATTAACCAGCAGAAGTGGGTTGGGATCGCCTTGATTGCCTTGGGGGGCTATTATATGATTGACAGCTTATTCATACCGGTGATTGCCCCGAAATTAGCTGAGCTATGGCAGGTGGATATCTACTGGTTGTATCACAATTATCTGCAGACAATTGTCATTTGTGCGGTGCTTATCGGCGGCGGCATGAAGCTGCTGCTCGGGAGCAGGAGGAAAGAGAGGGAGAAAGTATGAGAATGTGGCGCGTTGGAACGGTAACCATGGGGGCGTCGCTGCTGCTGCTTGGCATATTTCTGTTAATTACTTCACTGACAGGGGCGGAGCTTTCTCCGGTTCTCGTTGCCTGGTGGCCAGCGGTGTTAATGATTCTTGGTGCAGAAATTCTTGTCTTTTTATTTTTTCACAGGAAAGAAAACGGGCTGGTGAGATATGATGTGTTCAGCATCTTGATCGTCGGTTTTCTCGGTACCGTCGGAGCAGGAATGGCAGTATTCAGCTCGTCAGGCATCGCCACTGAGATTGCCGCTGCTGTCCGCAGTCAGGAAAAGGTGCTGGATTTGCCGGAATTTCAAGCTGCGGTCGGAAGCGATGTCCGGCGAATCATTGTTGAATCAAGCCGCGATGGCCTGACATTTGAAGGGACTGACAATCGGGAAGTGAGCGTTTTTGGAACGTACAGGACAATGATTTCCTCCCCGGATGACCAGCCGGTGAAAACTGTGGAAGATTATGTCAGTATGCATCAAACCGGTGATACTCTTTATATTACGGTCAAAGACTTGCCGCAGCGATCCGGATGGCTGCCAGCCGACGCGTGGATGTCAGCGACGATGATGATTCCGGCGGAAGTGAATCTGGAGATCCGCGGCAAAGGCGAGGACGTTGTTCTTCGTCCCCGTTTTTTGCAGGCAGATTGGTCCGTGGAACAAGGAGGAAACATTTCTGTGTACATTCAGCCGGGGGATGATGTAGAACTTATCGCAACGAATGCACAATTTTTGGACAGCGATGTTCCCGACAGTGACTGGCAGGTGGCGCCTGCCGAAGAAGCAATGGCTGAATGGGAGGCGGAGGAACAAAACGGCAGGCTGTTAATCGGCGAAGGAAGCAATCAAATCCGGCTGATGAATTGTTACGACGTTTCGGTATACAGAGCCAATGAAGAATAGCATCGTTAGCTGTCACGAAGACATTCGCTGGCGCTGTTTCCCGGTCTTTTGAACATTCTCTGGAAAACGTTTTTCCCGTTGCATCCGTCCGGTGAGCGAGGTATGATATTGAATAAAAACGAGGGGGCTGGCTGGCAACTATGCGGAATATCGTGCAACATTTTCTTCAAAAAGAAGTGGACAGAGGGGCTATACCAGGTGCCGTTATCCATGTTGCCCGTCATGGAAAAACGCTGCTCGACGAAACAGTGGGCTTCAAAACAGTATATCCGGAAAGGCGTGAGATGGCATCGGATACAATATTCGATCTTGCCTCATTAACGAAGGTTGTCGCCACTTTGCCTGCTGTGTTAAAACTGCTGGACTGCGGTGAAGTACGATTGGATGACCGGGTGTCATTTTTCCTACCGGCATTTTCAAGCAATGGAAAGGAGCAGGTGAGAATCAGGCATTTACTTACCCATACATCCGGGCTGCCTGCCCACAGGCATTACTATGCGGAGCGACTGACAGAAGAACAAATCGTTGCGCGGATTTGTGAAGAAATACCGGAAGCACCGCCGGGAAAACAAGTGGTTTACAGCGACCTCGGATTTATAATACTTTACCGTTTGATCGAGCAGATTACCGGTGAAAAATTTGCAGACTTTGTCCGGCAGGAAATATTTGAACCGCTTGGCATGACGGAGACAGGCTTTTGTCCAGCATTTGCAAAAAACAGGTATGCTGCAACGGAATACAGCGAGACGCTAAAGCAGTATAAACTGGGAATCGTGCATGATGAAAATGCCGAAGCCATGGGCGGCATCAGCGGCCATGCCGGCTTGTTCTCTACCGGTAATGATCTGCAAAGGTTCGCAGCGATGATGGAAAACAACGGGCATTACCAAAAAAAACAAATGTTATCCGCTGTTTCCGTTGAACTGTCTAGGAATAATTTCACACCCGGCGCAGCGGAATATCGCGGCTTAGGCTGGGCGCTTAAAAACCCGGAGTTCTCCTCCTGCGGCGACCTGTTTTCCGAAAGCTCGTACGGCCATACTGGTTTTACAGGCACAAGCATTTGGTTCGATCCTTCGGTAAGCCTTCGAGTCATCTTGTTGACGAACCGGGTCCATTTAGGAAGACATGACGATATTCTCAGGCTGCGCCCGCGGCTCCACAATCTTATCAGATCACGGCTTGGCTAATGCATTTGTGCTGTTATCCTTCGGTTGCTTGAAAAAGCTGCTGCTGTGCAATATGATAGAAGCGCAACGCTTATTACCAAGGAATGAGGAAGCACCGCTGATATGATGGGGCTGCCTTCGCCTGCTGCGTTCCTGCTGTAAGGCAGTTTAGACGGCACCGCTGACTCGAGGAGGGAATGATCATGAAACTGCGTGTATCCGCTGTGCAATATCATCTTCACAATATTGACAGCTTTGAAGAATTTGCTTATCAGGTGACTCATTATGTAAGAAATGCAGCGGAGTATGGGGCTGAATTCGTCCTTTTTCCGGAATTTTTAACAATTCAGCTGATGTCGATCCGGGAAAACGGACGGATTCCGGCGATTACCGATTTAACCGATTATACCGAGCGATATCAAGCGCTTTTCACAACGCTTGCCGGCGAAACAGGTATGCACATCATCGGCGGAACTCATGTCGTTCGCAAAGGAGACCGTTTTTATAATGTTGCCCACTTGTTTTATCCGGACGGACGCATTGGTGAACAGGCAAAGCTTCATATGACACCGACCGAGGAGAAGGAATGGAAATTAACACCTGGTGACTCGCTGCAAGTATTTGAAACGAACAAGGGGAAAATTGCGCTGCTCACCTGCTATGATATTGAATTTCCTGAAGTAGTGCGGATCGTTCGGACAATGGGAGCAGATGTCGTTTTCTGTCCTTCGTGCACAGATGACCGCCACGGTTTTTACCGGGTACGCTATTCGTGTTATGCCAGAACGATTGAAAATCAGCTTTATGTTGTCACGACTGGAACAGTTGGCTCGTTGACAAATGTTGATTTTATGCGTGCAAATTTCGGGCAGGCAGCTGTTCTTACCCCGAATGATATTCCATTCCCGCAGCATGGGATTATTGCTGAAGGCGTAATCAATGACGATATGCTTATTACTGCCGACCTTGATTTGGCTTTGCTGGAAGATGTGAGGAAGCATGGTTCGGTGACGACATGGCGGGATCGGCGCTTTGACCTTTATCCGGATGTGGGCGCGGGAAAGTAAAGGAAGACGTTTGACCAGTTGTGCCGTCCTGTAATTATGTGGAGTGGATCACATTACTATGAAAATGTAGATAAAGTTTTATGCTTACTAAGTATGAGACACTTGAGGAACTCTCTTTTGCGATGGATGAGTACATTCATTTCTTTATTAATGATAGATATCAAAGAAGGATGGTCAAATGGCCTCGGTCCCATGGAATACAGGACTGAGGCCATTTTGATCATTTTTATTATTTTTATTATTTCCAGTGTCTACTTGATTGGGGGCAATTGAGTTTCTAGATTATAAGGTGATTTTATACCTTATGTATTATATTTTATCCATTAGAATCAACGAATCTTCTCCTCTTTGGTCTGCAAAAAGGAGGTTAAACATTGTCTATTTATTTTTGTAAAAAAATAGAATAGTAGATAAAACTGCAAGGTAAAATAAACTCACCTGTATACTAATTACACTTAAGATGTATTTAACATAATAATCTGTATCTAACGTAACAATCTCGTCGTTATTCATAAAAAAAGAAACAATTCCAGGTGTTAATAAGGAGATCAAGGCAATTCCTGATATGATTAAAGCGAATTTTTCCTTACTAGACAAATTTACACCTTCCTTTACTCATATACATAGCTTTTTGAATAATAAACTCCAATTGGTTTATATGCAATCCCCGTTCCGGTTTTTTCATAAGGGTCTGCAAAAGGGTTCCAGTTCCTCTTTGGTTCGTAAACATCAAACTTATATTTCGCTCTTATAGGTTTTGCATATAATTTTACGTAAGCAACTTTTTTTCCATTACGTTTATTTGGTGCTTTGTATTTACCTGTATACGAAACCGTATATTCTCTACCAATTGTAAAATTTAATCCCATTGAAGCTTCCGCGGCTTTTATACCTGTATTTGAGCTGAATGTAGCTGATCTTTTCCATGAATTAGTTAGTGATGTTTCAATTCCTGGATCTGCCCAGACTGTTATTTGAGCTGAATGTAGCTGATCTTTTCCATGAATTAGTTAGTGATGTTTCAATTCCTGGATCTGCCCAGACTGTGGCCAAAGTTACATTCTGAATATAGTCACCTTGATGTTTTACATTTTTAATATACGGTAATAACTTATTTGGCTGTATTAATACAGGCTCTACAGAATCTCTTGAATCAATGGCTGTTACCCCCAAAACATCTGGATCATTTATTAATTGATTTAAAGCTTGTTCAAATTCATCCTCAGATCCATAATCTGCCCTGTCAATAACTTCGCTTCCTAGCTCTACTAGTGCTTGTTCTTCTTGTTCAGACTCATTATCCGCAGCAGATGCGTTACTTGTTAATAGAGTTGCTAATAGAATTGCTAAAAACAACAGTAAGTATCTTTGAAAAATTTGCTGTGTCCATCTTTTCCCACTCCTAATTATTTTTGCAATTCCATGGAATTTATTCTTTGAACTAGTTCTCTAATATAGTATCACGTTTTACAAATCAAGGAAATACTTATTTTGGTAACTGGTACTATAGAGCTATATAAAAGGAATTAAATTACATTTGATCTTCCTTTATTTAAATCAAAGATCCATAGTATGTCACTGGTTTGAAGAAAAAACGGAACATTTACTGATGACAATGCAGACATAATCTAGTATACTTTAGTTTAAAATCTTTATACGATAGACAAATGTACATTACAGGAATACAAGTCAGAGAAAGGGAGTCTTATGCAAATGAAGGTTGTGAAGTTCGGCGGGAGTTCTGTGGCAAGTCCGGAACAGTTTCAAAAAGTGGCAAACATCGTCCTAGCAGACCGGAAACGAAAATTTATTATTGTTTCCGCTCCGGGAAAGCGTCATGACGTTGATAGAAAAATGACCGATTTATTGATTCAGCTGGCAGACAGTGTTGCTGAGGGAAGGGACGACTCTGCTGCTTTTGCCAGCGTGATGGAAAGGTACCAGGAAATTGTAACCGGCCTTTCCCTGGAGAAGCTTTTTGTTTCTGAAATACAGAGGAATTTGCAGGAAACAATAGCACGTTATCGACATGACCGGAAACGCTTGATGGACAGCCTGAAGGCGAGCGGGGAAGACAATAATGCGAGGCTGATGGCTGCCTATATCACAACATTGGGGCAGGAAGCGTATTATGTGTCGCCGAAGGAAGCGGGGATGGTTGTCACGAACGAGCCGGGCAATGCGCGGATATTGCCGGAAGCGTTTGAACGTATCGGTACTTCCTTGAAAAACAGAGAGGGAATTCTCGTTATTCCCGGATTTTTCGGTTATTCAAAAGAAGGACATATCGTTACTTTTCCGCGGGGCGGCTCCGACATTACCGGCTCGATCATCGCTGCCGGCGTGGAGGCGGAGGAATATGAAAATTTTACGGATGTGGACTCCATCTACAGCGTCAATCCTAAATTAGTGAGGAATCCGGCAGAAATAAAGGAATTGACTTACCGGGAAATGAGGGAACTGGCATATGCCGGCTTCTCCGTGTTTCATGATGAGGCGTTGCAGCCTGTTTTTCATAAAAAAATACCGGTTTGCGTCAAAAATACGAATCATCCTGAAGCGCCGGGTACAAGCATTGTTTCAGCGAGGGAACCGAACGGCTATCCGGTTGTCGGGATTGCCAGTGATAAAGGTTTTTGCAGTATTAACATAACGAAATATTTAATGAACCGGGAGCTCGGCTTTGGACGTCGCCTGCTGGAGATTTTGGAGGACGAGCATATTTCCTATGAACACACGCCGTCGGGAATTGACAACATTTCCGTTATCGTTCGCGCTCATCAGCTTGAAAATGGAAAAGAGGAGCGTATACTGCAGCGGATTTGTACGGAACTGCTTGTGGATGAAGTGCATGTGGAGCGAAATCTCGGCATGGTAATGGTTGTAGGGGAGGGCATGGCAAAAACGGTGGGGATTGCTGCAAAGGCTGCCAATGCATTGGCAGAAGCCGGCATCAACATAAAAATGATCAACCAGGGCTCATCCGAAGTAAGCATGATGTTCGGCGTGGATGATTATCAAGTAAATGAAGCGTTAACAGCTCTTTATCATGCGTTTTTTTAAACGCTGGCCATAGGTGCCGGGATTCTTACCGGCACCTATGGCCAGCACGTGGGTGTATTGGCGCTTCGAGGCTATCCTAACGCAAGGGCATGGAGACAAGTGGCAGTCTCTCTATACCCTGTTTGGATGTAAAAGCAGCAGCGGTCTGTGCTACCTTGCTGATGTTGTTGTTCCAATACAGTTTTTACTGGGCAAAGCTTAGTCCACCGGCCACTTTAAGCGGTCGGGATCGATTGGCGGCACGATATTAACGTCCGCAGCCCGCTGAAGCAATGCGGAAACGGCTTTATACCCTTCTTCTCCCAGGTTTGCCGAAAATTCATTGACATACAGATCAATATGCGCCTGAGCCACTTCAGGCGACATTTCTTGAGCATGCTTGAGAACATATTCCTGCGAAGCCGTTGGATTTTCCCATGCGTACTTCACCGATGCACGAACCCAGTCCGCGATCGCCTGGAGATCGAGATGGCGCCTTGCAATGATTGCGCCAAGAGGGATAGGCAGCCCAGTATCCTTTTCCCACCAATTCCCGAGATCTGTCAGCAGGTTTAAACCGTATTGACGGTATGTAAACCGGGCTTCGTGGATAACGAGCCCCGCATCCACTTCCCCGTCACGGACTGCAGGCATGATTTCGTGGAATGGTTTGACGATAATCTCACCGACGCCGCCTGCAACTTGCTGTGCCGCCCATAAGCGGAACAACAAATAGGCTGTCGAACGTTCGCTTGGTACGGCAACGCGTTTTCCGGCAAGGAAGTCCGGGGTGGTACCATCCTTTGTAAGTACGAGTGGACCGCAGCCTCTTCCCAATGCCCCGCCGCAAGGAAGCAGTGCGTATTCTTTCAAAACCCACGGCAAGGCGGCGTATGATATTTTCATAATATCTGCGCCATCACCGTTAATTGCCAGGTTGTTTGTTATATCAATGTCGGCGTAAGTGACGTTCAACTCAGGTGATCCGGGGATCAGTCCATGAACTAGTGCGTGAAAAATAAAGGTGTCGTTCGGGCAGGGTGAAAAATAAATATTCATGATAATACCTCCTTTAATAAAGAACTTGCTTGTTCCAATAGCTGTAATGCCTCCGTTATTTTCCAGTTGCTTCGATCGCGGGGGCCGACAAGATTGGAAATCGTTCTAATTTCTATTGCCGGCAACTGAAAAATGTATGCTGCCTGGGCAACACCGAAGCCTTCCATCGCTTCGGCGACAGCATCCGGGTATCTTGCCGTCAGGTGAGCTGCGGTTGCGGCAGTTCCCGTAATGGTGGATAACGTCAGGATGGAACCGGTATGTACAGGAAGCTGTGATTTTTTCATTCCGGCAGCTACTTCCGCGAAACGATATTCATCGACAGCGATAGTGGCGGAACCGAAGCCAAGCTCGTCTATGCTCAGAAAGCCGTCGCCAGTCTCGGCACCTAGGTCGGCGGAAATGATTTTGTCGGCAATGACGATAGAGCCGACGCCGGCTCTGTGCGCAAAGCCGCCGGCAATCCCTGAGCTGATGACCAAATCGTAGCCATCACCGGACAGGATATGTGCTGTATTTGCCGCAGCCGCAGCCGGTCCGACACCGGCTAGCCTGACATCAAACCGGGGATCGCCGTTTACCCCGCGAAGGAAGGCATCTCTTTCAGCTGCAACGGCTGTCATGACAAGTATTTTTTGATCTTTTTGTTTCGAACGGATGCTTTTCTTTTTTTTATGCAAAGTATCCATTTGCTACTCCTTCCAAAAGATTGCTTTGAGCACCTACGTTTCATTCTATCAAAGGTATCTTTGGAGACAAAGCTAAAGCAATTGTTTTCATATCAAAATATTAACCGTCACAATAATGTACTCATTTTGCGGCTTTTGTCGTCAGGTAGACGGTGATATAATGATGATATGTGATAGGAGAAAGGAGGTGGTAACGATGGAACAAGAGACAACACAGCTGATTCTGGAAGAGCTTCGGGATATAAAAACGATTCTAGGTGAACACAGCCGAATCCTGGAGTCGCATACGGAGAAACTGGACGAGCACGGCCGAATCCTGGAGTCGCATACGGAGAAACTGGACGAGCACGGCCGAATCCTGGAGTCGCATACGGAGAAACTGGATGAACACGGCCGAATCCTGGAGATGCATACGGAGAAACTGGATGAACACGGCCGAATCCTGGAGATGCATGGTGAAAAGCTGGATTCACATGCAGTTAAATTAGAATTGCAGAATGAAACATTGAAAGAACATGGAAAAATATTATCAGCGCTGAGAACGGGCCAAGAAGAAATAAAAGCGGAGCTCGATGGAATGAAAGTGAAAAATGCCAAAGACTATGGGAAAATCCAGGAACAGCTCACGCATGCAGAAGCAAATATCGAAGTATTAAAAGACGACAACTGGCGCAATAAAACGGATATCTGCCGCTTAAAAATGTCATTAGGGTAAAACAGGTTAACGATGTGTTCGGTTATCAAGGCATTTTTAGCGTGATTCAACGATTTTTCTTCCAAGCAGCCACGAAACTTCAGCTATCAACAGCTTTCATTAATTACATCCGAATAAGTGTGAAAAGGCGGACAGTGCCTGGCACTGTCCGTATATTTCTTTTAAAGACAGCTATCCGCCCCCCTCCTCTCTCAATTTTTATCACTATTAAATGTTCATCGTTATTTATCAGCTTCTTGATCATCTTACTGAACAAAATTTGACAAAATATGAGCTGCTTTAGTGCTACAATATTATTATTTAATACATAAAGATGTGCAAGTAGTGGTAAAGAAGTGGTTCAACTGTCATATTTTTAAACTGGGAGTGCTGATATGGAAAAACAAGGTCATGTACAAATGGATTCACTGTTTATGCAAGCTTTTCATTATGCTCCAGTGGGAATGGCGATCGTCGACATGAATATAAAAGTTTTACAAGTAAATGAAGCGGGATGCCGCTTACTCGGATATACTGCCGAGGAGCTGACCGCAAGAACCTTTTTTGACTACAGCTGTCCGGATGCTGAGGAAGATTATTCTCATATCATGCAGGAACTGAGGAACGGCGGTCGAGACTCTTTTCAGACGGAGAAGCGTTTTCTTCACAAAAACGGCAGTATCATTTGGCTTTATTTGGGCATATCATTTGCGAAAAACAGCGAAATCGAGCCGGACTTTTATATTTTTCAGTTTAAGGATATTACGAAGCATAAACAGGGTGAAAAGAAGCTGCAGAAAATCTGTAAAGAATATGAACTTCTTACGGAACATTCATTGGACATGATTACAAAGCATCTTCCAAACTGTGAAATAACCTATGTTTCCAAAGCTTGTGAGCTACTTCTCGATTATGAGCAGGCGGAACTGACGGGAAAATTTCCTTATCATTACATTCACCCGGACGATCGGGAAATGCTGAAGAAATACATGGCGAGCACGATGGATAAGCAGGCGGTACATACGCTGCCGTATCGAATCAGGCGAAGGGACGGAGAATACGGGTGGTTTGAATCGACAGCCAAAGGCATTTTGAATGAAGCGGGAGATGTGGAGGAAATTCTCGCTTTTACGAGAGATATTACAAAGCGGAAAGCGGCAGAACGCAAGCTGAAAGAAAGAGAGGAATACTATAAGTCGTTATTTGAGTATCATCCTGATATCATTTTTTCCACTGATTTGCAGGGCAATTTTACTTCCGCTAACCCAAACTTTGAAAAATTTATGGGATCGCCGAAAGAAGCGTTGATGAGCAAAAAATTTCATTTTGGCTTGTTAACGGCGCCTCAGCATTTACAACGGATTGAGACGAGCTTTCTAAAGGCGGCATGCGGCGATGTACAGCGGTATGAATTTGACGGCATTGATAAAAACGGGAGTCTGTTAACGCTCGATGTGTTGAACATACCGATCCGGGTCGAGGGAAAAGTAGTCGGTGTTTATGGAGTTGCAAGAAACATCAGCGAACGTAAACAGAACGAAAACGAAATCAGATCGACGAAACGGCAGCTGGAGTCCTTTATTGAAAACAATGTTGATCCGGTTTTTATCTATAATTTAGAGGACAAGCTGGTCAAGATCAACAAGGCCGTGGAAGCAACCTACGGATGGCAAAGTGATGAACTCCTTGGATTGGCTCTTAAAGATTTGCCGATTTTTCCGAAGTCCGATATCGAATGGGTTCAGCGGAATGCAGATGATTTAGCCAAAGTATTAGGCAACACCTTTAAAGGATTAGAAGCAAAGCGGATAAAAAAAGATGGTACTGCCATTCATGTTTCCGTCTCCGGTTTTCAAATTGTCAACGAGAAAAATGAACAGATCGGCAGGGCGATTATTCATCGGGATGTGACGGAAGCGAAGATGGCAGAGGAAATCCTTATCAATTCGGAAAAACTGTCCATCGCCGGACAACTAGCGGCGGGAATTGCTCATGAAATCCGCAATCCAATGACCGCGATCAAAGGCTTTATCCAGCTGTTAACATCCGAATTTACTTCCAGAAAAGACTATTTTGATATTATTTCATCCGAGATTGAACGTATAGAATTGATTATCAGCGAGCTTCTGCTGTTGTCGAAGCCGCAGGAAATGAAATTTCATCAGGCAAATATTGTTTCCGTACTGTCTGAAATAAAGCTGCTGCTGGAAACCCAGGCGATATTAAATAATGTCGAAATAAATTTTGTTTCTGTAGCAGCACGAATAGACATATATTGTGAAGTTAACCAAATAAAACAAGTTTGTATCAATTTTATTCAAAACGCTATCGAAGCGATGCCCGCTGGCGGCAAATTAACTGTTGAAATCTCCCAAGCCAGCGAAGGGGAAGTGTTGATCAGATTTATAGATCAAGGCTGCGGCATTGCTCCGGAAATGTTACAGAAGCTCGGCGAACCGTTTTACACTACAAAGGAACACGGAACAGGACTTGGATTCATGGTCAGCAAACGAATTATTGAAAATCATGGGGGCCGTGTTCACGTGCGCAGTGAGCTTGAAAAAGGCACAACGATTGAAGTTTACTTGCCGAGGTAGCGTCGCTTTTTTAACAGGATTGGGTAAAACGTAAATGTGGAGAAGGGATATGCAGTTTCCGGCATCGTGGAAATCAGCGCCTGTTGGAATATGGAGCCTGCTGGAGAACACATGCTTTAGTAAGAACAGCTTCATGATGATGTATCTAAAATTGGAATTGTAATTAGATTGTAACATTTCTTATCTCTGCTGTGGACAATAGAAACTTATAATAAAATTGTCTTTATCCCGCGTGTTCCAAAAAGAAATTTAGCTTGCTTGGAGTACCCTGTTAAAAAATTTCAAAAAAGATTGGTGATAACGATGCACAGAAGCGGTCAGCGGCAAAGCCGCGGATTTTCTCCCGGGAGCGCTCATACTTCCGGGAAACGGCATCCTCATGGCGGAGGGCACCCTCACGGCAACGCCGGAGCTATTGATTACAATGAGAATCCGTTTATTGTCATCTGGGAAGTGACAAGAGCCTGTGAGTTAAAATGTGTCCATTGCCGAGCGGATGCCCAAACGAAACCGGATCCTCGGGAGCTGACACATGAAGAAGGCATGGAACTGCTTGATCAAATATACGAAATGAATAATCCGATGCTTGTGTTTACCGGCGGAGACTGTATGATGAGGGCGGACCTTTATGATCTTGCGGAATATGCGGTCAAGAAAGGCATGAGGGTATCCATGACACCGAGTGCGACGCCGAATGTCACGAAGGAGAAAATGGAACGGGCGAAGGAAGTAGGACTTTCCCGCTGGGGAATCAGCCTTGACGGTCCGACGCCGGAAATTCACGATCATTTCCGCGGAACCCCCGGATCATTTGCTCTTACCGTTGAAAAAATTAACTATTTAAATGAACTGAAGATGCCGTTGCAAATTAACACTGTGATTTCCCGCTATAATTATCATTCCCTGGAACAAATGGCGGAATTGGTAGGGGAGCTGAAGGCAGTAATGTGGTATATTTTCCTGCTGGTACCAGTAGGAAGAGGGCAGGCGGATGACTGTTTAACCTCTGCAGAACATGAAAAAGTTTTTCGCTGGCTCTATGAGCTGGGCAAAACGGCGCCGTATGATATCAAAACTACTGCGGCTCAACATTACCGCCGCGTTGTCATTCAGCAAAAAACGAGAGAAAATCTTGTTCATAAAGGCGAGATCCGCTATGAAGATTCAATCTCGGACACCGCTTATCTCATCGACGGCTTAAAGCGGGCGCCGAAAGGAGTGAATGACGGGAACGGCTTTATTTTTATTTCCCATATCGGCGATGTTCTTCCAAGCGGCTTATTGCCGATAAAAGTCGGAAATGTCAGAGAGAAGCCGCTGAAAGAGATTTACCGTGAATCGCCGGTGCTGAAGCAGCTGCGTAATCCGGATTTATACAAAGGAAAGTGCGGAGTGTGCGAGTTCCGTTTTGTATGCGGTGGATCCCGTTCGCGAACCTATGCGATGACGGGAGACTACTTGGAAAGCGAACCTTTTTGCGTATACATTCCTGAGGCAATGCGCCATTGATGAGGAATTGCAAACTATTTTTTAAATGAAGCTTTTAACACAACCCTTGTTGTAGCGGATGATTGAAATGGCTTAAACACCGTTTGAGTCATCCGCTTTTTATTCCACCGACTGCAGTAAGCAGTTGCTGTTTGTTAGCTGCAATGCTTTGGAAATGGAGTGAAATTCCTTGAAACAGCAGGAGAAACATGGGATAATAATCCTAAACTGGCGTACATAGATTTGGATCTATCACGAAAAAACAGGTAACGACTGTCATCGAGGATACTTCATTTGCCCGCTTCTGTTCCTAATCGAAAGAAGCGTTTTTTTATTATATCGTGTTTGTTCAACAAGATCGTTTTTTATAAACACGATGCAACGAGCCATTCTTCACTGAGAAGCTGTGAGCTGTCATCCTTCCAGACAACGGTGCACCACTTGTTCACATTTTGTTCACGGGCCAGGAACCACGATCATAAAACCGCGAGTGGGTTCGAATTATTTTTGATAAACTGGTTTATTAGCGGAAGCTATGACATACCTATATGCAAGAAATAAAGATAGGAGTGAGAACCGATGGAAAAACAACTCGTGCGGAAGACATATTATAAATTGTTCATGAAGGAAGGGGAGACGCGGGAACCGGTAGAAGTCCTAGGTGAAGCATTTCACAGGGAACAAATGAAAGACACTTTCGACTTGACGTACATCCGTTTTGCCCAAGGAGAAATTTATTATCATAACAAAGACCATGAGGCGGCAATTTATAAATGGGAGATTGTCAACAATGAACTAGAGCCCTGGGCGAAGAAAAACATTGGCGATGCCTATCTTGAAGCGGGAATGCTTACAGAAGCGGAAAAAATGTATTCGACGATCGAGACGGACAACAAGGTTCTTTCCATCGAAACAGCGATGAAATTGATTGCCCTGTATGCAGAGCGGAATAATATCGAACGTGTTTACGAGACAATTCACCGAGCGCTCGACATTGACCCCGATTATCCGTATGTAACGGAAACCGCACGGACGTTTTACGAAGATCAACGCGATTGGAAAAGCGCCGTTCAGCTTGCTGTTAATGAGGCGCTGCGCACGGAGTCGCTCAGCTGGTATGAAATTTTGACGGAATACATCGCTAATAATTGTACGAAAGATTTTTCTCCGGATTATTTCCTGGATGTTTTATTAAAAGCAGCAAAAATCGAACAGCAGCTGTTCGCCAGCCTTCTTACCGCGCTTTGGGGAAGCTACCGCAACAAACAATGGTATCTTGATTTTGTGATGCTGTTGAATGAAGTATTGGAGGCACTTGCTTTAAATAACGCGGATGGTTGGACGGAACTCACCAGCCTTCATCATGAATGTTACCTTGATTTGCTGGACGGGCAGTTTACGGTGACGGAGTTACAGCCCGTTGTCCCAAGGCTGTTGAAAAGCTGGCTGCAAAATGCGCAGAAAAAAACGAAGCTGTTTCCTTCGGCGGCTGTCATGGCCTGGAGCGAAGTGTTTCCGGAATCACTGGAGCCGGCAACGCTCAGGGCTGCTGAAAAATATCTTTTTCAAGACAACACATTTCCGGCGTCATCGCCGGTGGACGACTCGCTTCAGCTGTATGATGCATTGCGGACGTGGGCTGGAAACAATAACCTAGCGTCCGCCGATTCAAAAAAATCACTTGCAAAAATGCTGGCCAATCCCGGGATAAAAAATGTGCTTGTTACCGGAACAGTAGCAGCTAAAGTGTCCGCTGTCATGAAACTGCTTGCTCAGGAAAAGACGTTTGATGAAGAGAACCCGAGCTGGTTTTTCCATGGAGAACAGCAGCCGGCAGCAGCGATTGTCGGCTGCTTGGCAACGGAACGCTTCCCGATAAAACCGGAAAAGGCGTCGGCATCTCTGGAAAAATCCGGCTGCACGGCGATGTATTTGCCGCAAATTTCCGCAGCTGATATTGAGGCTGCCGAGATACAGCAGCTGTTAAAGCTAGCGGATGGTATGCTGTATGTCATTGATCCGCAGGAGCCTTTTCTGGACAGACGGTTGACAATCATCCGAAAAATTCATGAACACACACCTTCAATGCCGATTCACTTTGTCATACATTCCATGGATCAGCCGGTATATGATAATGAAATTCAGGCGATGATCAAAACGATCAAGGAAAACGTCAGCAACAGATCAGTGAAAATTGTCCACCTGTCCTCACTTCAGGAAAAGGAAAAGAACAGAAAGGAATTGTTTGAACTCCTGCAGGCCGCTTATCCGGTAAATAAAGACCGCTTCATTGCAGCGCGGGCTGCAAAAATACTCGATGTCATCAGGGTGACGTTGACGGAGCTTCACAGCGGCCGGGAAGTGAAGGAAACGAGCATTAAGGAAAGCATGAATTTTGACAGCGATATTTTGCGCCGTTTAAAGGGGCTGAATGAGAACCTTCGCGAAACGGAAAGCGAACATATTCGTAGCATCACCGACTCTTACCGCGCGGTAAAAAACGAAATGATGAAGGAGATCAGGGAGAACATTCCGAAGCTGTTGCGTCAGTGCGCTGACGGGATAAATGAAGAAAGTGATTTTCGCCATCTGCATGAACAATTAAACGACACGATGAACGAAAAAATCAAAGCATACTTTGAAGAAATGCTTGTTCCCGCTGTCCGCGGAAATTTGCGCCATTGGCTTGCATCAGTGCAAAAGGATCTGTTGAAAACCCAGCAGTATTTGCAGGAAATGGGGAACTCTTTTAACAGCCTCTACGGGCAAGAAAAGGTGAAATTGCGCACGGATGACCGGGTGGTGGAAGATTGGCGGCGGGACATTCAAAGAATGACCAACCGGATTGAGGTAGAAGAAAACGTGAACATCATGAACCGAACGAAACCGGCGCAACTGCTTCTCAAAGGGGCAGGCAAGCTTCTTAGCGGATTGCAGAAAAATAAGGCACTGCTGTTCAAACAGTATAAAAAGTATTTGGAAAGTGAGTCTTATGCGGAAGTTTGCGATTCATTGATGAAGCCGTTTCTATTGGAATTTGATTTGTTTGAAAAAGCGCTGCGGGCAGATGTCAAATTATTTTTCGAAAGCACGTTCGATGAATTGCGCGAGCTTATCGCTTCAACAGAACAAGCAATTGAAAACGGGAAACTGCAGTTAAGCGAGATGGAGAACCGGCCGGAAGTCTTTTTCGATCCGCTGCAGATCTTTGAGGTGCGGCTGTTGCAGCTGGACTTTATCGTGAAAACGGCAGAGGATTATCCGGTGATCCGCCAGATGTCAACGACCTAAGCTGGGGCAGCGGCAGTTGTGTCTGCAAAGAAAAGTAGCCGGTCCTTTGCAGACACGCCCGCGAAAAGTGGATATTTTTAGTGCAACGAGCACCGCAGATATGGCTGCTTCAATAGCCTTTACTGTAATCAACAGCGTTTATTGCGGGCGGCTTTCCTGCCATGTAATCCTTTAAATTTGGAAGAAAGATCGTTTCGATCAGCCGCTGGTGATAATGCTCTGTCGAACCGGATGTATGTGGCGTAATAATGACATTTTCCATCCCCCACAGCGGACTTTCACTCGAAAGCGGTTCGGTGGCGAAAACATCCAGTCCTGCACCGGCAATCTCTCCAGCTTGCAGAGCTGCAATAAGATCGCTTTCATTCACCACTTCCCCACGGCCGATATTGATGAAAAACGAAGACGGCTTCATCAGCTCGAATTGTTCGCGGCGGAACAGCCGACGTGTATCGGCGGTCAATGGCAAGGTAACGACGAGATAATCACAGCGTGGTAAAATAAGATTCAGTTCTTCCGGACGATACATTTCATCCACGTATCTTTCGCTCTTTCCGGAATATCGAATGCCGATTACTTTCATACTAAAGGCCTTGGCAATTTTCGCCGTTTCTTTACCGATTTCCCCGACGCCGATGATCCCTACTGTTTTCCTATGCATTTCCGATTTTAAATTGGAATGATCCCAAGTTTTTGTTTGTTGATTGTTGACGTATGTATGTATTTTTCGTGTCAGACCGAGCATAAACGCAAAGATCGTTTCCGAAATCGGGTACGCATGCACACCGTTAGCACTTGTCAACATAATTTTATTTCTGGATAGTTTTTCCAAGGGCATGCTGTTGACTCCGGCACTCCAGCTTTGAACCCAGCGAAGCGGGGTAGGTTCTTTCAAGCAAAGCGCCTCCAGCTCCGTTTTCCAGCCAGCAACGATTTCGGCATCTTTCACAGCGTTTTCCCAGCTGCTTTTTTCTTTTCCGACGACGATTTCCCATTCAGGAATAACATTGGCTATTTTATCGATCAGCGTCTGATCAAGCGAATGGGTAATGACGAGCTTCCGTTTATGCATAAGCTACTCTCTCCCTCAAAATATTTTTATTGGCGTTTGTATTAAAGCGTCTGTTTAAAAAGGCATCGGCTTCACTCATCAAGGCTGACGAAACAGCTCTATCTAAAGAAAACTTGTTTAAAAAGCGATTGCTGTTCAACCGCTATTCTATTTTACCAGAAAAACGGAACGAAGATGCTTCCGCAGACACAGCGATACGAGGAGAAGGTACAAGGAAACGGGAACCGAAGAAAAAAGGAGCGATAAAATGAGATAAAATTCTATCTTGAAATAATAACGCTTTCAAAAATAGCATGAATAAAATTCATCAATAACTATGATTTTTCAGAAAAATAGCTTGCCATCTGTCTGGATACTCGTTAAAATGTTCTTTATCGTCAGATAATGTTACATACTTAACAATGTCAGGAGAGTACGAGAATATGACAACTTTCTTCATCGCTGTTGCTTTACTAATTACCGGATATGTCGTTTATTCCAAATTTGTGGAGCGCACTTTCGGGACGGATGATAAAAACAGTACACCGGCTTATTCCAATGGAGACGGTGTCGATTATGTACCGATGAGCTGGTGGAAGGGCAGCTTAATCCAACTGCTGAATATTGCCGGATTAGGGCCGATTTTTGGCGCCTTGATGGGAGCGTTGTACGGACCGGTAGCATTTATTTGGATCGTTGTCGGAACGATTTTTGCAGGGGCGGTGCATGATTACTTTTCGGGAATGATGTCACTGCGCCATAACGGAGCCCAATATCCTGCGCTGGTCGGCCGCTACTTGGGAAAAACGGTGCAGGTGGTAATTAATATTGTATCGATCGTACTAATGGTGCTGGTTGCGGCAGCATTTACGGCGGGACCGGCACAATTAATTGCACAGATTACGCCGCTCAGCTTTACTGTGGCACTCGGTCTCATTTTTACTTATTTTCTGCTTGCCGCTGTCCTGCCGGTTAATAAGGTTATCGGAAGAATCTATCCGATTTTCGGCGGAATCTTGATTTTTATGGCTGTCTCTATTGCGGTGATGCTGCTTGTTTCCGATTATCATATCCCGAATTTAACGATGCAAAATCTTCATCCGGGTGATTTGCCGATTTGGCCGTTGCTGATGGTGACGATCTCATGCGGCGCCATTTCCGGCTTTCACAGTACGCAAAGTCCGATCATTGCCCGGACGTTAAAAAAAGAGTCGGACGGCAGAAAAGTTTTTTACGGGGCGATGGTGGCGGAAGGAATCATCACGCTCATTTGGGCTGCGGCAGGTATGGCTTTTTTTGGCGGCACAGAAGGACTTCAGGGTGCCATTGCCGAAGGGGGACCGGCGGGGGCAGTCAACGACATATCGAAAACGCTCCTCGGGACACTCGGTGGAATTCTGGCAATCCTTGGCGTTATCATTTTGCCGATAACCACGGGAGATACGGCAATTCGCTCTTCACGGATGATGGTGATGGAACTGTTGAGCAAAATGAAAAACAGCGGTGGCGGAAAAAGAAAAATGCTTGTGGCAACAGGAGTTGTTACTGTTCCGGCAATCATTTTGGCAACGATCGATTATTCATTTTTATGGAGATATGTCGGCTGGACAAATCAATTGGTGGCAACGGTCATGCTTTGGACGGCGACGATGTATTTGTTAAAAAATCATCAATTTCATTGGATGACAGGAATTCCGGCAGTGTTTATGACCGCAGTCGTGAGCACGTACATTTTTTACGCACCGGAAGGCTTCAGCCTCGACTATCACTTCTCCGTTGGCATCGGTACTGCCATCACGGTCGTTGTCTTCCTTTGGTATTTGAACGAGCAAAGAAAAACGAAGAAGAACAGAGCTGCAAGCAGGTTAGACGCAGCGTGAAGCGGTTGGGGAAGCCTGTTGCCGGATTGCGGGAAAAAATTTTCGCGTTTTTCGCCGGCTCCTTATATTCGACAACGCTGGGCTTTTCCAAACTTTCCATTTCCATTCATTGCGGTGGATGCCAGGGCATGGAAGTTTGTCAATCGCATATATTAACAAGAAACAAAAAAACCATCATTTCCTTGGCGGAAGTCATGGTTTTTATGTTTATCACGGTACATATAATCTTTTTTCGTTTTTGTTTTTCTTGTGCGCATATCGGCAGACACAAACGGGCTTCGCCCTGCTTCCGGGTTTCGCCGTCCTTCTCTAGCCAGCTTTCGTCTTTGTTTTTTTGCGTTGGACATTGCCATCGTTATTCACTCCTTCATATTTTTAGAGGTTGTTCAATCATTATAGTGTTTATCTCGATAGATAACAAGTCGAAACGGCTGGAGGCTTCTCGGTAATGACTGGCTTGTTGCTTCGGGGATGTCTTAACAGGAATGAGACATCCCCGAGCTTATTTCATCAGGAAAGGATCTCTTCAATTTGTTCCAGGAGATCGTCTGATAGAGTGACGTCGATTGCTTTCACATTTTGCTCTACCTGCTCCGGTTTGCTCGCGCCGATCAAGGCGCTGGCTACGTTCGGCTTTCTTAAAATCCAGGCAAGTGCCAGCTCAGGCAAGGTGATACCCGCTTCCTTTGCCAGTCCGTCCAGCTGATCTACTTTTGCAAACACGTCTTCATTTAACATGCCTTTTACAAACGTATTGATCGCTTCATTTGCCGCGCGACTGTTTTCCGGTACTTTACCGCCCGTATACTTTCCAGTTAACACCCCTTGCGCCAGCGGTGAAAAAACAACTTGGCCGATGCCGTATTTTTCGCTGACAGGAATCACTTCTTTTTCGATATAACGATTTAGCATGTTATAAACCGGCTGGTTGACAACGATGCGGTCCAATAAATATTTGTCGGCGATTCCCGCTGCCTCTTCTATTTGCGCCGCGCTCCATTCACTAACACCGGCGTACAGAATTTTTCCTTGGCGGATAAGATCATCAATGGCACGCAGCGTTTCTTCTACAGGTGTTTCCGGATCATAGCGGTGACAATAAAAAATGTCAACGTAGTCAAGCTTCATCCGCTTTAAGCTGTTATGTACCTGCTCTATCACATGCTTGCGGGATAGGCCGCGGTCGTTCGGACCGTCGCCAATCGGCCAAAATGCTTTTGTTGTAATGACATACGATTCTCGCGGGTACTCCTTTAATGCTTGCGCCATCACCCGTTCTCCTTCGCCGCGTTCATAAACATTGGCGGAGTCGAAGAAATTGATGCCTAGTTCAAATGCTTTGTGGATCGTTTTTTCCGCAATATTATCTTCTACCGTCTTTCCGTAAGTCAGCCAGCTTCCTAAACTGATTTCACTCACTTTTAATCCGGTTTTTCCTAAACGTCGGTATTTCATTAAAAATCCCTCCCCGTTTATTTGCCTGCTGTGACATTTTCCTCACTTGCATTGTACTGAAATCGCTTGAATATGAAAAGTAGTGAATTTATTTTTATATAGTTAAATGAACATTAGTTACTATATTATAGTATAGTACGGAAGGAACAGAAATACAACTTTTCCTTTACTTAGAAGCCGGAGATGTGATATGTATTAAATATGTATGAAAGAGTATGTTCAAAAAGTGCGGGAAACAGAGCCGGCAAATCTCATCGTTGCGTTGCTCCTCCGCTGCTCACGTACGTCCTGTGTACGCTTCGCTGCTCGTGGCTGCCGCGCCTCGACCTTCTTGTCTCTGTTATGCCTTCCTTTTTGTACACACACTTAAATTTAGAAATTATCAGCGACATCAGGAAGGGGATCAGGAGGCAATGAGTGCTTCGCTTTCGTTAAAACCGGTCAAACGGAGTCCGGTCAGGATCTATGCTGGGAAAAAATATTATCGTTTTAAACGGTATATTGCCTGGTACTTCGGTAAGAAGAAGTATGCTGCCGAAAAGCAGGATGCGCTTCTGCCGCATGTTATTTTTCGTCATCAAACATTGCTGCTGCGAAAGCTGAACAATGTGGATATGCAACTGCAACACAATAAAGTGAAGAATTTGAAGATCGCCACCAAACGGATAAATAAGCTGATCGTCAAGCCCGGAGAAACGTTTTCTTATTGGCGATTGATCGGAAACACGACGAAGAGAAAGGGTTATGTGGAAGGGATGATATTGCATTACGGCAAAGTGACAACCGGCACAGGCGGCGGCTTATGTCAGTTATCCAATTTGATTTATTGGCTGACGCTGCATTCGCCGTTAACCGTCACCGAAAGATACCGGCACAGCTACGATGTATTCCCGGATTCCAACCGAAGTCAGCCGTTTGGCAGCGGAGCAACGTGCGCTTATAATTACCTTGATCTGCAAATAACAAATGAAACGAACACTACATATCAATTGATCGTTGAAGTGACAGATACCCATTTGACAGGGGAATGGCGGGCGACGGTACCGCCGATAAAACGCTATGAAGTGTATGAGCGCGACCACTTTATCAGTCAGGAGTTTTGGGGCGGGTATGTGAGACATAATAAAATTTACCGCAAAACTTACAATCTCGGCAACGAACTGATGGATGATGAGTTCATTACCGAAAATCATGCCGTCATGATGTATTCTCCGTTGCTTGCGGAGCAAACAGCGGCAACGAAGCAGTTTTAAACAGCCGAAAATCACAGCTTGCAGGTCGAAAGGGGAAGTAAAATAGTTTTCGAAAACAACCTCATTTTAGCAACTATGTTCATAAAGTTGTCGAAACTTGAAAGAAAATTATAACTTTATAACTAGATCTGTTTTTGGCGGATTATGGAGCATTCTCACCAGATGCCTTAACTGTCGGGCGTCTGCATGAAAATACAGTCTTCATGTCCAAAGAGCAGCGCTAGTTTTTTTTGTGATAAAATAACTAGCTGCCAATTGAAAATTTCGACGATTGTTCGCCATAATTAACAAAGAAACAAAAAAGTGATTCTAAAGACCTGGATAAGCGATGCTTGCTGAAGGTTGATCTAGGAAAAAAATCTATGTTAAATATTAAATAGGGACAAATTGTGCGTTATAAAAGTTAGTCGAGGCAATTATTTTATCACTATTTCGTAAAAGGGGTTTTGGATCAATGAGAATACTTTATGTAACAGAAAAGGTGCCCTTTATTCCTGGAAGTAATGATCAGGCGAGGGCATACCGTCAAATTGAGGGGTTGATAGAAGAAGGTATTCACGTCGATTGTATCTTTTTCCATGATGATTTTATTTATTTTTTACCCGGCAAGGACATTTTGTCGAAATCGTTTAACAAAAAAACGATTAAAGCATTTAAGCGAAGCAAGCGGCAGTTGTATACTATCTTGGACATCGTCAAAGGTTATCCGGTGACGGTCAGCAAATACGCGGCACCGGAATTAAACACAGTCATTCGGACGATTTTGAAAACGGAGCCATATGACACGATTCACTTGCAAAGCAAGCTTGCCCATAACCTGAAGGAGACGGAAGGATTGCCGAAACTGCTGATCGATTTTGTGGAAGCAGATAGCTGGAGCCTGCATGAGCAGATTGATCAAACCGATAACAAAATTGCAAAATACATATTAATGGAAGAACACCGGCGGTTGAAGCGCCATGATCGGGATGTTCGACTCAAATTTGATAAAGGCATCGTTCAATCCAGGCGAGATCGGGAAGAAATTTCGGCTACCGGCGATCAAGTGAAGGTAGTGCCGCATATTCAACTGGTGCCGAAAACGCTTCGGCGGGCGAGCCGTAAAAAAGCGATTGTTTTTTCCGGAAAAATGAATGCTGCTCACAACATTGCAGCGGCGAAGAGGCTGGTTAACAATATTTATCTTCCGTTGAAGCAGGAAATCGCCGATCTGGAATGCTGGATCGTCGGGGGGCAGCCGGGGGCGGAAGTAGAGGAGCTTGCAAAAATTGACGGCGTCACCGTCACCGGGTATGTGAAAGATAACATTTCGTATATACGGAATGGTTCGGTTTATGTTGCTCCCCTTGAATTCGGTACGGGAATCCATCAACAAATTATCGAGGCGGCGATTCAAGCAAGACCGGTAGTCCTCAGTGATACGGCCAACAGCGGCATCGGTTTTACGGACAGCAAGGAAGCGAAGGTGTGCGGGACCGATGAAGAATTTATAGACAGCATCAGACAGCTGCTGGAAGATAGCTCCACCGGCACCCGCCTGTCAAGAAATGCAAAAAAATATGTGAAACGGAAGTTTAATAAAGAGCTCGCCATCCGCTTATTAATGTCCACGTATCATTCGCTATTGTCAAATCAGCAGGCTGCCGATAGTCTGGAAGCAGAAGCGGCGGTTGCCGAAGAGGAAACGGAAGAGGACAGCCGGCTGGAGGATCAACATGAGGGAGAAGTGGATGTTTTCATTAAAAAAGAGCGCCACCAATTAACGAGTTAAACGATGCTTCAACGTTAGCGGAGCAAATAAATAATTACTTTCACCTGTTTCCGGTCGCCAGCCGGAAGCGGGTGTTTTTAGCTTCGTTGAGTATTTTAGAAAACACACTATTTTTTAAGGATATTGAGGATAAAAGCTACCAGGCTTTTTGGCGGATCTGTTGATCACAATATCGCCAACTGGGCTGATGGCGGTGACAAAAACGGCTCCATCTGCCGCGTGACTGGCTGAAAAGGCGAGAACAGAAAAAATTTCAGGCGCCGGAGCTGATGGATAATAATATCACCGTCATTGGAGAAATATAATTAATGTTGTCATCAGATCAAAGTCTGTAGCTAACTTCAATGTGCGGTATTTACAATTCACGGCAGAGGCAACATTGCGAGAATCGAGAATTATCGTACATTACATCAACGTACAAACAGAAGGAAGAAACAGCGATGACATTCGCCGAAACGGAATTTCCCCCCTCCAGCAAAGGAATAACGAAAGACAGAGGTTGGTGCCCAAGATGACATACCTACTATTAATCATTGGCTTCGCGTTATTAATAAAAGGAGCAGACTGGTTTGTCGACGGCTCTTCAAGCATTGCCAGGCTGCTGAGAATTTCTCCGATTATGATTGGCTTAACGATCGTGGCATTCGGAACCGGGGCTCCGGAAGCAACGGTCAGTATCATCGCTGCATTAGAAGGCAGCCCGGAGGTGACGCTGGCAAACGTTGTCGGCAGCAACATCCTCAATATTTCTCTCATTGTCGGCGTGACGGCGCTTATTTCCCCCTTGAAGGTGGAAAGCTCGACGATTCGCAAAGAAATCCCGTTTACGTTTTTGGCCGGGATTGTTTTGCTCGTTTTGATCAGTGATATTTATTTGCAATACGCGGATGCTAATATCATTACCCGCAGCGACGGACTGATTTTTTTAATGTTTTTTTCGATTTTTATGTACTATATTTTTGAAGCGGCACGCAAGTCGCGGGATAAAACGTATGAAGAAAATGTTTTGCTTGAGAAGTCGGAGGGCACCTGGGGAAAAAACATTTTACTCACTGTCGGCGGCATCGTTGCGATTGTTGCAGGAGGTTATTTCGTTGTTGAAAACAGCACGTCGATAGCGCTCAAATTCGGAATGAGTGAAACGCTCGTTGGGCTCACGATCGTTGCCATCGGTTCTTCGCTGCCGGAACTGGTCACTTCAGTCGTGGCAGCGGTGAAAAAGCAAAGTGAAATTGCCTTGGGGAATATTGTCGGGAGCTCCATCTTTAATATTTTATTTGTTCTGGGTGCCTCTTCCCTGATTACCCCGCTGGAGGTAAACAACAAAGTTTTTTTTGATGTCTATGTGATGATCGGGTTTACAATCATTCTGTTTATTTTTGCAATTACGAAATGCCGTGTGTCTAAATTGGAAGGCATTGCCTTGACATTGACATACGTTGCTTATTTAATATATATCGTCGTCAGAAATTAAGACGAGCCCCTTTTTTATGCCAACGGTATTTTAATGGCAAAGCATGTCCCTTTGTTAATTTCACTTGTTATTTCCAGTGAACAGTGAAGCTGATGAAGAATTTGAAATACCGTCAACATCCCGAGGCCGGTTCCTTCGTTTCCTTTTGTTGTGTAAAACGGCTTGCCGAGCATGGCGATTTGTTCTTTGGTCATACCGGTGCCTGTATCGGCAATTGTAATGACGGCGAAGTTATTTTTCCGCTCAGTGTACATGTGCAAGCTTCCTCCGTGTGGCATTGCTTCAATACAGTTTTTGGTAATGTTTATAAAACACTGGTGGAATAAATGCTGATCTCCGGTGACGAGGTAATCGTCAAGTTTTTTTTCGATGATCACGCTGTTCATATTGGCCAGCGGAGTGATGACTTGAATTGTCTGCATCAGCACCTCTTTAATGTCCAGTTTGTCGATCGCTTTGTGATGGGGTTTGGCGAAGGAGAGGTAGTCTCCGATAATCGCGTTTGCCCGGTTCACTTCGGATATCGATAGCTTTAAATATTTTTCACGCTTTTCTTTAGGCAAATCGGTATGAATCATCATTTGTAAAAAGCCTTTCACAACGGTGAGCGGATTTCGAACCTCGTGGGAGACTGACGAAGCCAGGTTACTGACCAGTTCAAGCTTTTCTGCTTCGATCAACCGGTTCGTAATCATTGCTGTTTCCTTGATTACCTCGATAAAATACATCGTAAAAAGGATCATGCTCGACTGAAATAAGATACTGAAACCGATGTACGGCAAGGGAATGGTCACTTGCAAAACAACACGCAATGTGACATTGACGAAAATCGCTGATAGTAAACCGATGATAGCAGAGTGAAGCAGTCTTTGCCGTTTATCCCAGGAGCGGAATTTGTTGGAGACGGCGGGAAGCAGGGATAAATGTGCTGTTGCGATAATCAAGGTGAAGAAAAATGCTCCGCTGAAACCGCTGATGACAAAACGGAATAGCATTTGACCGAACCATAAAGCAATGCTTACATAAACGCTGCCCAATAAACCACCGACAATCACGGGTACAAGACTTAAGTCGAAAGGGTAGCCTTCCGAAATGAATATTGGGAAAGCCATACAGCCGATGAGCGCCAGGCTGCCGGACAAAGTCAGCAGCAGCTTTCTCTGTCTTCCTGCCAATCGGTATCTATCCAACACCATGGGAACAAACACCAGAAACAGAATAATAAATAGAATGTTAAGGAGTAGCTCGTGAAGAATGTTGATCATCATGGCAACCTCTTATCTATGCCCTTATTTGGCCTTGTTGTTTTCTTTTATCTTCATCCTCTACCTTAATATTACATAATTTAACGTTATCCTACAAAACAATTTTTAGGAATTAAGCACTATGAAAAAAGTATGATAAAATGTACCTATACTTGCTACATTAACTTCTATGATACGACAACTTTTCCGGAGAAAGAATCGTATTTTAACGAATCTCCTGCTGCGACGATGTCAAAAAATTGTGTTTTTTGCAACTGATTTTTTGGCGTATTGGAAGCGGGAAAGCGCAGTTCTTCCTTTGCCGGCAGGGATGGAAACTACTGCCGCCTTTATTCTTCATGCTTTGTCACATTGTTGACAAAGGAAATACCAGAACCGGCGTTGAATAAGTTAACAACGTGAAAGAGCCTGTTCAAAAAGATGAAAAGCGATCTTTTTGAACAACACTGAAAGTAACATTTTTAACGAAAGGTTGAGAATAATGGCGCTGATACATTGTCAATTTTTTTCCGAAGTACTGACGTTAAGCACGTCGATGACGGTCATCCTGCCTCAGCAGACAACAAACCAAATCGGGATGATAAATACTGCCTTCAGAGAGAAGCACCCGACATTATATTTGCTTCACGGTTTCAGTGACGACGATACGATCTGGACGCGTCGAACGTCGATTGAACGTTATGTTGCGGAGTTGGGAATCGCGGTCATCATGCCGCAGGTGCATCACAGCTTTTATACAGACATGAAATACGGGAACAAATATTGGACATTCTTGACGGAGGAGTTGCCGGTGCTGGCACGGTCGTTTTTTCCGTTATCTGAGAAAAGGGAGGATAATTTCGTGGCTGGCTTGTCCATGGGTGGTTATGGTGCCTTTAAATGGGCGCTGCGTCGTCCGGACCAGCTGTGTGCCGCTGCAAGTCTGTCAGGTGCGCTAAACATGGCGACGCATGGAAAAAACGTTGCTGATGAGAGAATGAAAAATGTTTTTAAGCTGATATACGGGGACAGGGAAATTGCCGGTTCCGAGGATGATTTACTATCCTTGTTGGAGCGGGGAAACCTTGCCGATGATCCAAAGCCTTTGCTATATCAGTGCTGCGGGACGGAAGATTTTTTATATGAGGATAATATTGTGTTCAAAGAGCATTGTGAAAAAACTGGATATGAGCTGACAACGGATTTCGGAACGGGCAGCCATGAATGGGGGTATTGGGATAACAAAATTCAGGATGTTTTGAAGTGGCTCCCACTTTAAACATAAAGTGCCAGGCACTCTGTGTTGCTGTAAAGCGTTGCAGAGTGCCTGGCACTTATGCCCATTGCGAGCCCCAAAGTTTCATCTCTTTAAGAATCTTGTTTAATGCCTGCCCCTTTGCCGTGAGAGAATATTCCACGGTTACCGGAACGGTCGGATAAACGGTCCGGGTCACTACTGCGTTTTGTTCCAGGTGCCGCAATGTGTCTGTTAACGCCTTTGGGCTGATGTTTGGAATGGCTTTCTGCAATTCACCGAAGCGTTTCGTACCTGTAAACAAATTTTTCAAAATAAGAAATGACCATTTTCCCCCGATAATATTCAATGCTTTCTCAATGGAGCATTCAATGTGCAGGTCTTTTTGCGCTTCTTTCATCCGTTTCTCCCCACAATCATTAATATATAGTTACTATAAATTTTATACTAAATAACCTAATAGTTATTATAACAGTACTTACAGAAAAATAGAAGTATATATGTGTATCGTGCTGTACAAAGAAACTGTATTTTTGCCAGGGAGTGCTGACAGTCTACTTGGAGCGGGTATCGTAAAATCCCAAATACGGAGAAGGGAAATACCTTTCGAATCTCGAATAATGTCTTGTAACCATGAAATGTGGATCCATTACCACAAAAATCATTTTTTTATCAATAGGCTGTACTATATTTATAATGCTTTTGGATGGCTTAATTTGGAAATGGGAAAACTCCTCAAAACAAATTCCATAGTCTGAACAACTGGTTTAATTTCTACATTTCCATGGACGAAGTGAGTGACAGCAATGCAAGGTTTGTTTGCTGACGATCCAAAAGCAGTGAGCAGCATTTTTACGAAATCGGTCTTTCAAAATGACCCAACAAAAAGCATGCAGGCAGGAGAAGGAGAGTGAGCAAAGTGGATGAAAAAATGGAGACAACCGTTTATCGAAATGTGCGTGTACCGATGAGAGACGGCATCACCCTTTCCGCAGATATTTACCGGCCGAAACAGGACGGCGAGTTTCCGGCAATTGTTGTCAGGACGCCGTATTTAAAAACAACGCAGGCTATCTTTGAAACTGGAACATATTTTGCAGAGCACGGCTATGCAGTTGTTTATATGGATGTACGCGGGCGGGGCGATTCCGACGGCGTTTTTGTCCCGTACCGCAATGACGGCATCGATGGCTACGACGCGATTGAATGGGCGGCGGAGCAGCGATGGTGTACCGGTGCCGTAGGGACGATGGGCGGCTCTTATCTTGGACGGATTCAGTGGTTGACTGCTTTGACAAAGCCTCCTCATCTGACGGCGATGATTTCCGCTGTTACCCCGTCGGATCCGTTTGTGGAGTGGCCGACAGGACTGCCGAACACTCAGCACATTTGCTGGACATATATGACGAGCGAACGGGTGATGCAAAATATCGACGTCATCGACTGGGAGCAAGTGTATTATCACCTTCCTTTCGTATCGATGGACGAAGCCGCGGGCTTTTCCTCCCCGCAGTGGCGGGAAGAAGTCAACCACACCGAATTGGACGAGTATTGGAAGCATATTTGTTATCAGGACAAATTTCATCGTATCGATGTTCCGGTGCTGCACATTTCCGGCTGGTACGATGATGAGCAAATCGGAACACCGCTCAATTTTATGGGAATGACAAACAATGGGGAGACAGAGCATGCCCGCAGCAATCAAAAAATGCTTATCGGTCCGTGGCCGCATCAGATCAACCGTTCTACCACCCTCGGTGATGTGAAATTTGGACCGGGCGCTGTCATTGATCTCAATGGCTATCAGCGGCGTTGGTTTGATCACTGGCTGAAAGGGAGCGAAAATCAAATCATGGCGGAAGCACCCGTGAAGCTGTTTATCATGGGGGACAATGCTTGGCGTGAGGAACAGGAATGGCCGTTGGCAAGGACGGACTGGACGCGTTATTATCTTCACAGCAACGGGAAAGCCAACAGCCGGTTCGGGGACGGTAAACTGACGGCAACGCCGCCGGAGACGGGCAGCTGCGGCAAAGATGAGTACGAATATGATCCGGACAACCCTGTGCCGTTTATCACGGATATGGTTTCACACCAAATCGGCGGCCCTGATGACTATCGGGCAGTGGAACGTCGGGATGATGTCCTCGTTTATACCACGGAACCGCTGGCGGAAGAAATGGAGGTAACCGGGCCAGTTAAAGCGGAAATTTTTGCTTCCTCGGATGCAACGGACACGGATTTCATGGTAAAATTATTAGATGTCCGCCCGAACGGCGTTGCTCAACGATTAACCGACGGGATGGTAAGAGCCCGCTTCCGGGAAGGGATGGAAAAGCAGCAGCTCATGGTGCCAGGCACCGTATATAAATTTACTGTCGATTGCTGGAATACTTCCCATGTTTTCGAAAAAGGCCATCGAATTCGAGTGGAAATTGCCTCAAGTGCTTTTCCGAAATACGACCGCAATCTGAATACGGGAGATGTTTTAGGGCAGACAACGGAAATGAAAACGGCCGAGCAAACAGTTTATCATGGAGAAACGTATCCTTCCGCAATAATCCTGCCCGTCATACCAAGGGAACAACGTCGCTAGACTATTATGTCTTTCAACGAGAGGGAGGCAGCAGCCCAGATACAGAACGCGGGGAGTAGCAGTAGAATGTCATCACCAGCTGGTTTCGGAGAGTTTTACTCACAGCAGGTGTTGAAAAGATGCAACAGCTCCTGCGCTTTTTGCTTAGCTGTGTTTTGTTGATTGAGAGAGGGAGGGGATGTCACTTGGACCCATTATTACTTGATTTACCGACGGAATTTTATAGTGAACGGCTGTTCATACGCATGCCGAAGCCGGGGGACGGAAACATCGTTTACGAAGCAATCTCCGCTTCCATACAAGAACTGAAACCTTGGATGCCGTTTGCCTATAAAGGGCAGACGGAAGAAGAAACAGAAAGCAACTTACGTGAAGCACAAGCAAATTTTTTGCTGCGTAAAGAGCTGCGACTCCTTGTTTTTCACAAGGAAACCGGGGAATTTATCGCTTCCTCCGGCCTTCATCATATCGACTGGCGTGTGCCGAAATTTGAGATAGGCTACTGGATAGATAAAAGGCACAGCGGGAACGGCTATATTACTGAAGCCGTACAACGAATTACCGAATTTGCATTTGAAGAATTGCAGGCGCGGCGGGTGGAAATTTGCTGTGACGAGCGGAATAAGAACAGTCGCGCTGTTGCGGAACGGCTTGGCTTTTCCCTCGATTGTGTTTTAAAGAACGATGCTGTTTCCGTAGACGGGAAAGACCTCAGGAATACATGCATTTACTCGAAAACATCCTGACAGGTGCTGTACGTCAACATACAGTACATACATATGACAGCGTAAATAACCGGGAAGTGAAAACAGTTGTTAAAGGGGGCTTCATCATTTGTGGAATATGTTCAGGAACTCCGTAAACTGGTCGGTACAAGACCGCTGATATTAGTCGGTGCCGCCGTGATTGTCATGAACAGTGATAACAAGATTTTATTGCAGCAGCGCCCTGATGGTGACTGGGGATTACCCGGTGGGCTGATGGAGCTGGGAGAAAGTCTGGAAGATACGGCGAGGCGGGAAGTGAAAGAAGAAACGGGGATCAATATCGGAAAGCTCAGGCTGCTGCAAGTGTTTTCCGGCCCCGAGTTTTTTATCAGGGTGAGCAACGGCGATGAATTTTACGCGGTGACGGGCGTTTTTCTATCGCGGGAAGTAACCGGAGGAAGCCTGCGAGCCGACGGGGAAGAATCGTTGCAAGTCGCTTATTTCCACCTTGAAGATTTGCCGGACAATGTAAAAGAAAATTATCAAACCTTTTTGCGCCCGTACATGCGGCAATTGATGACAAAACAAATCTAGCCGCTGCTAAACAATGCATGCCCGGATAAATCCACAACTTTCGTATACCGGGGTCGGGGCTCTGTCTGGAGATAAATCCGCGGTCCCGGACGGATCGGCCTCGCTGCACGAGCGGCACGTTTCGATAACTGTATCTGCATGCGAGCCGCTGATTCCTTTTTTCGCATAAAAGAATTTGAAACTTTTTTTCTTGAGCTTACGTAATTAGAATAGGATGGTCAAAACCGGGATGTGGAAGCTGCCTGCGGGCATGATGATTCGGGAGGATTGACGATGTTTCATTTGTTCAGAAGAATCAATAGGCTTCTCCGTTTTCCATTCATGGGCAGCGGCGATGATCCGGAGAAAATGCTGGAACAGTATTTGCTGGAAATGAAACAGAGAATCGCCGAAGCTGAAAATACGCTGACAAAGCTGCTGGCAGAACAAAAAAGATTTGTGAAACAAATCGAAGGAGCAGAACAAAAACTGGACAGACGGAAGCAGCAAGCTGTCGAAGCGTTGTCTTCCGGGAAGGAAGACTTTGCACAAACGGTGCTTGAAGACAAGGCGCTGCTTCACCGGGAAATCCTGCATCTGCAAGGACTTCACGAAAACACAACGGCGCAGCTGCAGGAATTGAAGGAAAAGCTGCAGAAGATGAAAGCCAGCTATCAGCAGCTATCATTTAAAGCCGACGCTTTCACCAGCAAAGCGTTGCTGGTACAGCGTTCCGAGCTCTTGCAAGGACCATTCCAGCCGAAACAGCTAGATTGGGTGGAAAATAATACCAACCATGCAACATCTCCATTCAAAGGCAGGCTGCAGGAAGACCATCGACCAGGGTTCGACACCGGCCTTGTCGCCGATCAGGCGGAGCTAAGGAAAGAAGCGGCAAAAGAGCTTCAGCAGTTGAAAGAAATGATAAAACAGAAAAAGTGAGCGGGGATAGCCTATGGAATTATTCGGATATTCATTAGAAACGATTTATTTGTTTGGATTCATCGCCGGCGGTATTTTAACATTGCTGTATATTTTATTCGGTGACATTCTCGAAGGCGTTTTTGACGCGCTCTCTGAAGGTCCGATTAACCCGACGCTTGTATTATCGTTTATTACTTTCTTCAGTTCGATGGCGTATATTCTGGAACGGTTTACTTCTATTGACAGCATCATCGTTCTCGTTTCATCATTGGTGACGGCGTTTATTCTTGTGACTTTATTAAACGTTTTTGTTCTTATTCCGCTGTCCAGGGCAGAAGCCACGCTTGCTTTTTCCGAAGAGGATTTAAAAGGACGGGTTGGCACGGTCATCACCTCCATCCCGGAAGACGGCTTCGGGGAAGTCATGATTCAGGGCAAAGGGGGCAATATCGCCCGTTCTGCGGTCAGCTTTGAGGATGAGGCAATTCCATATGGTAAAACAGTGCTGGTCATTGATGTGAAGGAAGGCGTCATGCACGTGTCGCGGCACGAAACGCTGGATTAAACGTATTCCGGTTTATGTAGTGCCTTAAAGAGCGTGTTCAAGAAGGCAATGGTTCCGCACGATGCGCCCCAATTCCGCCTAAGTACGGCTCACGTCCTGCGTCTGCGGTTACTCGACGCAACATTGACTCGACGAAGCACATGCAGGTTGCATTTGTGAGCAACGGCGGAATGTCACCATCCTCCAATTCCGCCTAAGTACCGCTCACGTCCTGTGAGCAACGGCGGAATGTCGCCATCCTGGCTCCGAGAAAACCACTCACAGCCGGCCTGAAAAGAATGCATCGGCTTCACTCATTGTCTCTTCCTCTACCAGTATTGCACTGATGTAGATCCAAGTGCCAGCGCGCGCGATGACACAATGAGACAGCTCGCAGCTTCTCATGGAAGTATGGCTTGTTGCATCATATTTGTTCAAAAAGATAAAAAACGATCTTTTTGAACAAATACTTAAACATAAATTTTTTTTTAATGAAGGAGGAAAAATACTTATGCCATTTGATTCTACTATCGCAATCATCATTGGTATTGCCGTAGTGCTTGTTCTGGCGCTGATTGGTGTTTTTGTATCTAAATACCAGACAGCCGGTCCGGATGAAGCTCTCATAGTTACAGGGAGTTATTTAGGAGGAAAGAATGTCAACACCGATGAATCAGGAAACCGCATTAAAATTGTCCGCGGTGGAGGTACTTTTGTACTGCCTGTTTTTCAACAGTCGGAAAAACTGAGCCTTCTTTCCAGTAAAATTGATGTGTCAACGCCGGAAGTATACACCGAACAAGGTGTGCCGGTGATGGCCGACGGAACGGCGATCATTAAGATCGGCGGAACGATTGGTGAGATTGCTACTGCGGCGGAACAGTTTTTAGGTAAAACGAAAGCCGACCGCGAAAATGAGGCAAAGGAAGTTCTCGAGGGTCATCTCCGTTCGATTCTCGGATCGCTGACGGTAGAGGAAATCTATAAAAACCGTGAGAAATTTTCGCAGGAGGTACAGCGGGTCGCTTCACAGGACCTGGCAAAAATGGGTCTTGTCATCGTTTCCTTCACCATCAAAGAAGTTCGCGATAAAAACGGCTACCTTGATTCCTTAGGGAAACCGAGAATCGCGCAAGTAAGACGAGATGCCGATATCGCTACCGCCGAAGCGGAAAAAGAAACGCGCATCAAACGCGCGGAGGCTTCCAAAGACGCCAAGCGCGCCGAGCTGGAGCGGGCAACGGAAATCGCGGAAGCGGAGAAAGTGAACCAACTGAAGGTGGCGGAATTCCGCCGCGAGCAGGATGAAGCAAAAGCCCGCGCCGACCAGTCCTACCATCTGGCAGAGGCACGTGCCAAGCAGGAAGTAACCGAGCAGCAAATGCAGGTGCAAATTATCGAGCGCCAAAAGCAGATCGAGCTTGAGGAAAAAGAGATTTTGCGTCGTGAAAAGCAATATGATTCTGAAGTGAAGAAAAAGGCCGACGCCGACCGTTACTCCGTGGAACAGTCGGCAGAAGCGGAAAAACGCAGACAAATGGCAGAAGCCGATGCGAAAAAATATAATGTGGAAGCGATGGCGAAAGCGGAAGCGGAAAAAGTCCGCATCGACGGTCTTGCTGCCGCTGAAGCTGCAAGAGCGCGAGGGGAATCGGAAGCCGAGGTTATCCGTTTGAAAGGTCTTGCCGAAGCAGAAGCGAAGGAAAAAATCGCCGAAGCGTACGAGAAGTTCGGCCAGGCTGCAATACTCGATATGATCATGGAAATGCTTCCAGCATATGCGAAGGAAGTGGCAAGCCCGTTAGCGAATATCGACAAAATTACGGTTGTCGATACTGGCTCAAGCGGCGAAAACGGCGGTGCGAACAAAGTGACGAGTTATGCAACCAACCTCATGTCCACGCTGCAGGAATCGCTGAAAGCTTCCTCCGGCATTGATGTCAAAGATTTAATTGAAAACTTTGCCGGAAAAAACAGCGACGCATTGAATGTGGAGCAAATCGCCGAAGCGCTGGAGAGCAGAAAGGCGGGCAGCGCTGGCAAACCTGATATCACTGATACATCCACCGATGTATAATCTATAAGGGAACGAGTAGAACGTCCTCTTCAACTGAAAAAAATCATTCAAACGCATGAGCACGTCGACATCCTGGCGAAGTCTCCTGCGTTCTCTTTTATTTGTTCACAAAATTGTGCGGGACATGGGGTGTGACAAAAAAATGGCGGAAATACTGATAAGTTGTCAAAATATAAGCAAATCCTATGAAAACTTGCTCGTATTGGAAAAGATAAGCCAGGAAATTAACAGCGGCACATTTTATTCCATTTCCGGCGAGTCAGGATCTGGAAAAAGTACGTTGCTTCATTTATTAGGATTGCTGGATACGCCAACTGCGGGGGAAATATATATGCATAACCAAGCCGCTTCGTCGATGAAAGCGAAACAGCTTTTGGCTGTCCGAAGAAAAACGATCGGATTCGTCTTTCAATCCTACCATTTGAACCACCTGCTAACTGCAATGGAAAACGTTATGCTGCCGATGTATATCAATCCGGAGTACACTTCCAGCGAGATGAAAACGGGAGCGGCCGAGTTGTTGGCTTCCGTCGGACTTGAGCATAGGAAATCACATCTTGCAAAAGACTTGTCCGGTGGGGAAAAACAGCGGGTAGCCATCGCCAGAGCTTTGGCGAACGATCCGGACTGCATTTTGGCGGACGAACCGACTGGCAATTTAGATAAAAAAAATGAAACGGTCATTTTCGATATTTTTAAAAAGCTGGCAGCTGAAGGGAAAGCCCTCGTTGTTATCTCACATAACGAAAATGTTGTCGACATCGCGGATGAGAATTATCGATTAAATAACGGAATATTGGAGGAACTGCTTTGAAAAGCGCAGTTTATTGGAAGCTGGCGAAGGTTCATTTGTTAAGAAGAAAGAAAAAAACAGAAATAATATTTTGCTCACGGCAACGGCGCTGATCATCCTGACGTTGACGATTTGCACTTCCAATGCAATCAATGCCTTTGTCTCCTCTACATTGCTGAATACGATTGATCACAGAACATTGCTTATTTATACTGAAAATGACACAGATAAAGCAAGGCTGATGGAGAAGTTAGGCAGCGACGACAATGTTATCGCGGTATTTCCTTGGATCAGCAACAATGGCGGCGATATTGAGTTACAGCATGACGGAATTGCAACCGCGGGAAAAATTTATCTCAAACCGGCAATTCCGCACGCCTCACCTGATGTAGTAAAAGGCGAAAACATCCGTGAGTCATCTTCCAAACATGTCGGCATCATCCCGAAAACATTTGCCCTGGATCAACAGGTAAACATTGATATCATAAGGACAGAAAAGGAAGCGTTCATTGACGGGGAGACACTCATCGGGAAGGATATTACCTTAAAGTACCGGGAATACGCGGATAATGACCGGAATAACGGCGATGAAGAGGCCCATTATTCTGATTATACCTTTACAGTCATTGGTGTTTATGACATTACGAAAACGTTTGACTCCGCCAACACAGTTTACATACCTTACAATGATTTGCTGGCTTTGAATGACAGTTTTCAAAAGAGAGTGACGTCGGTATTATCGCGGCCGTTGCTGATAATTACAGCAATGTAGAGAAAATTATTGCGGGAGCAGCATCGGGGCACGACGTGATGATGAAATCGGAAGTGGGGATCATAGGGGAATTTTCGCTGTTTATTCAAGCGATCGGCTTTACGCTGTTGTTCATCACATTAACGGTTGCGATCATCAGCATCTTACTGAACACGCTGGCATCGATCAGCGAAAGAAAAAATGAGATCGGCGTGATGAAAGCCGTCGGCTATCGAAATGCGGATATTATAAAACTGTTTTTGCTGGAAAACACGGTGGTGAGCGCCATCAGCCTGCTGTTAAGTGTGACGGTTTCGAGCTTGCTTTTTTTGGGGATGAGGCTGATTGTGACCCATTTCTTCAGCATTCATCTGCAAGGGCTTGTTATTCATGGCAGCGATGTCGTTAACAGCATCTTCGTCAGCTTTATCATCGTATTGATCATCCCGGTTTTTACGATGCTGCTTTCGATGAATAAACTGTTTGCCATCGACGCAACCCACTTAACCAAGGAATGATGACGATGACATTTTCTAACTGGCTTTTATTCATCCGCCGTCAGCTTTTGAAAGAATTCACTGCTTCAAAGCAATATCTTTTTATTGTTTTCTACAATACTGCCGGCATAATGGCAGTAAGTATCCTGTTGCGCTTACTGCTCGTCACATCTCAATATTTTGCCATCACTGTTTACCAGCAACTCGCATTTGCCATTGCGATTGTTGTTGCGATTATCGGGATGTTAGTACTGTTAAGTGTGTTTCTCTTCACTGTAAAAGAAATGAAGCGGCGAACAAAACAAATTGCCATTTATCTCTTTACAGGCTACGAGAAAACGACAGTGCTTCTGATCTATACCATCCTATTTTATTTGCTTACGGTAGTGAGCTTTGTGTTGGGCGCAGCTTTACTGTGGCTTCTCGCTTTTTCCGCAGGGACGAGCGGCAACAATGACATGCTGCGGCTGATTCTCGGCGCTGATTTTTCCGCATGGTGGCTGCCACTCTTTTTTGCGCTTCTTCTGATGTTACTTGTTCATTTCACGGCATTATCCTGCTCGATCTGCTTTTTACCAAAAAAAACGGTGATGAGATTGTTAAGCGAATAACTGACTATTTTTATAGAAAATCAAGCGCTTAGAGTGATTTTGAAAGGAGTTAAAAATGTATTCTATTTTCAACGTTGCTTTTACTGGCTCAATTCTTCTTCTTTTTTATATCATCGTTGATTTCGTTCAAAACCGGACAAAAAATATTTTTAAAAGAACGATTGAATACAGCTTTATTTTTTATCTGTTATGCATTGTTCAACTTACTACCGGAGGTATCCTCTTTCCTCCTTAGGTAGAAGACAATGATTTTTGGAGAGGGCAAATCGTCCTTTTTATTTTATTTTCGATATGATCAATCACTATAATACCGATGGTTTAGATTGGTTCTTTTGGAATGCTGCTAAACTATCTTTTTATAATTTTATCATGCTGGTACCTCTTGGGATTTATTTATCGATATTTCATGTTAAGGGTGTTAAAAAAGCAGCTTTCATTATTTTTTCCATCAGCTTCGGAATAGAAATATTCCAGCTTGTCTTCGGATATTTCGGAATGATATCCAGCCTGCGCGAGCTTAATGTTGATGATATAATATTAAATACTGCAGGGGGAATAGTGGGGTATTGCGTATTTATGTTTGCCAAAAAAAGATTTGTTACCTACCGCAAAACGATAAGCTAAGCAAATCACTCCTAATTTAGGCTGTAATCGTAACGTCTTTTTGAACATCATTAAAGTGAAACATACCCAAAGGAGGTCAACGTGAGAAAAGACATCTATGCCATAATAACAAAGCATGTCAACAACTGGGATCCGGAGAAGCTGCTGCTGGTGGGAGAGCCGGGGGGCGAATATCAAACGGAAATCAATCAGCTCTGCCATGCCTTGCCGCGCATCGATAATGTGTTTGAATTATCAAAAAAGGTGAAGGTGATCTTTGAAAGCAGCTATCAGATCGAATATGATGCCAACGCGTGCTTCATGCTTGCCGAAAAAATTTGGGCTGAGATCACTTAAGGGGCTCCGCACCGTCACAGGCACGTCACACCAAAAAATGAGGCAGCGTACCCAGTGTCCCAGGTGCGCTACCTTGATGCTGTCTCCATCCAAAGGACGGACGGAACCGGTCAAAAAACCTTCGAGATACCCTCTCTCCATATATCGTATCGCAACAAAGGCGACGCCGGCTAGTTAATAAGCGCCTGCAGTGGGGCGGGAATTCTGCCGCCGCGCTGAATGAGCTTCTCGGAGCTGTATGGATTAACGCCCATGACCGGAGCTCTGCCAAGCAGGCCGCCGAATTCAACCATTTCTCCTTGTTTTTTTCCGGGGACAGGGATGACCCGGACAGCGGTCGTTTTTTTATTGATCATGCCGATGGCAGCCTCGTCCGCGATCATCGCCGATAACGTAGCGGCAGAGACGTCGCCGGTGAGGGCGATCATATCAAGTCCGACAGAGCAGACGCAAGTCATCGCTTCCAGCTTCGGCAATGTCAAAGCGTCGTCGACAATGCCGCGGATCATTCCGTTGTCTTCGCTCACCGGAATAAACGCCCCGCTTAATCCGCCGACATACGAGCTTGCCATTGCCCCGCCTTTTTTCACCGCGTCGTTCATCAAAGCAAGGGCGGCGATTGTTCCGTGCGTCCCGACCCGTTCCAGGCCGATTTCTTCGAGGATCTCCGCCACGCTGTCGTTCATGGCATTCGTCGGCGCCAGCGACAGGTCCATGATGCCGAAGGGAACGTCAAGACGTTCGGCAACGACTCGACCGATCAGTTCCCCGGCACGAGTGATTTTAAAGGCTGTCTTTTTGATGATATCGGCTACTTTGCCAAGATCCGCGTCCGGATGCCGCTTCAGCGCATTTAAAACCACACCAGGACCGCTGACGCCGACATTGATCACTGCTTCTCCTTCGCCGGCGCCGTGAAAAGCACCTGCCATAAACGGATTGTCTTCGACCGGATTACAAAAAACGACGAGCTTGGCGCAGGCGATCCCGTTTTGATCCTTCGTCCGCTCGGCAGCATTTTTTATGATTTCCCCCAGTTGGCGGACAGCGTCCATATTAATGCCGGTTCTCGTCGTGGCAACAGAAATCGACGAGCATACCCTTTCTGTCACGGCCAAAGCTTCAGGCAAGGCGTCAAGCAATGTCTGCTCGCTTTTGGAGACACCTTTATGCACAAGCGCAGAATAGCCGCCGATAAAATCGATGCCGAGCTCCTTTGCCGCCCGATCCAGCGTTTTCGCCAGTTCCACTGCCTGCGCCACCGTCGCATCGCCGAGAATTTCCGCCACCGGAGTAATCGAAATACGTTTATTGATGATCGGAATGCCGAATTCTTTTTCCGCTTTTTCCGCTGTTTCTCTCAGCTTGCTGGCATAGCTGGTTATTTTATCGAAAACCTTTTGATTCATTTTTTCAAAGTCGGAATCCGCGCAGTTCCGAAGGTTAATTCCCATCGTCACCGTACGGATGTCCAGGCTCTCCATTTGCACCATGCGAATGGTTTCCTGTATTTCCGCGAAAGCAATGTTCATGTTATTCTCTCCTTTTAAACGCGGTGCATTGCCTGAAAGATTTCTTCAAGCTGAATATTGATTTTTAAGCCGAGCTCCTGACTAACCTGATCAAACTGCCGGTGCAAAACGTCTAAATGCTCCTGCTCCGACACGTCGACAAGCATCATCATTGTGAAAAAATCCTGTAAAATCGTCTGGCTGATGTCGAGTACATTAATATGATTATCGGCCAAAACCGCGGTGACTTTCGCGATAATTCCAACCTGATCTTTCCCGATTACACTGACAACGGCACGTTTTTGCTTCATGATCAACACCTCACAAAATAGATAGAATCGGAACGGAAACGTCAGCATTACCCGCTTCTGTTCAACAATAAAAAACGATGGCGGCAGCAATTTTTTCCGCCGGCTACAGACAGCCTTCCGTTGCTGCACCAAAAGCTGTTTTTCGAATTTTCGCCATAAAAAAGAGACTGGATCGTATCCAATCTCGCAGGCACAGAATATACGTACATCAACTAATGTAAGGTATACTCTCCTGTCCTTTTGCCTGAGATTGTGAATCCTTCGGCGCCGCGGAAAAGCGGACTCTCCAGAAGCTGCTCCTGTTATAGTTTTATCCATAACAATCATCGCTACTATATTTAAGGCTGTTCATTAGAAAAACTCGAAGATTAAGTTGAATGATAGCAGTTTTTTCGCTAATAGTCAATAGCAGGTCTAACCCCGTCTTTGTGAAAGAAATTAAGTATTTAGAGGGGAAAATTGTATATAATAGTGTTTGTTCAAAAAAGATCGATTTTTCTCTTTTTGAACAAACACGCTGCAATGAGCTGGACTTCACTGGGAAGCTACGAACTGTCTCATCGTGTCATCGCGCGCGATGGCACTTGGATATTCATCAAAGCGATGCTTGCAGAGGAAGAGACAATGAGTGGAGCCGATGCATCGTTTTGGACCGATCGTGAGCGGGTTTCTCAGAACCATGGAGGTGATATCCCGCTGCTGCCCATAGGACGGAAGCGAGTGCTTAGGAGGAATTGGGGATGAAATCATTCCGCCGTTGCTCACAAACGCAACCTGAACGTGCTTCTACGAGTCCATTTGCATCGAGTAACTAAAGACGCAGGACGTGGGCGGTACTTAAAGGCGCAGCGAATGGAATCATTGCCTTTTGAACACGCACTAATACAATGTGTTCAAATTCAAAGGAAAAGTTAATAAGTCCGATAAGTACGAATATTTATAATTATCTAAATTAAAAGCGCGTTCTGTTTTTTTTGCTATAATGTTTCAGGTACTAAAGGACGAAGGAGGAGAAGGAATGATCATTTTAGGAGCGGGAAACATTTTTTTGGAAGGCTTAAATAAAATTGTTGACACCGGTAATACCATTCTTTGGACTTATATCATCATTGGGTCGTTAATCGGTTTAGGTCTTTTCTTTACGATTCGGACAAGGTTTGTTCAGTTCCGGCTGTTCGGAGAAATGTTTAAAGTAATTTCAGAAAAAAAGGATAATGAAAAAGGGATTTCCGCCTTTCAGGCATTCACCATCAGCACGGCATCGCGTGTCGGGACCGGCAATTTAACCGGGGTCGCACTGGCTATTGCCGTTGGGGGGCCGGGAGCAGTATTCTGGATGTGGCTGATCGCTTTGCTTGGAATGGCAACGTCGTTTATTGAAAGTACGCTTGCCCAGATATATAAAGTAAAGGACGGCGATACTTTCCGCGGCGGACCGGCGTACTATATGGAAAAAGCGTTGAAAAACCGGAAATTGGGCATCGTTTTTGCCATCCTGCTTACACTTTGCTTCGGACTGATTTTCAATGCAGTACAGGCGAACACAATAACTGTGGCGTTTGAAAATGCCTTTGGCACTAACAAGCTCCTGTTGGGTGTTATTATTGCTTTGCTGGCAGGCGTTATTTTCTTTGGCGGGGTTCACCGCATTGCTAAAGTAACGCAAGTGATCGTTCCGGTAATGGCGATTATGTATTTACTTGTTGCCTTCTATGTCATTATCATGAATATTTCTCAGATTCCCGCCGTTTTCAGTCTGATTATTTCCAGTGCTTTCGGGGTGAACGAGGTTTTTGGCGGTTTAGTCGGTGCGGCGATTATGCAAGGAGTACGACGCGGGCTGTTTTCTAACGAAGCCGGGATGGGTAGCGTCCCGAATGCAGCGGCAACAGCAAATGTCAGCCATCCGGCCAAACAGGGCTTGGTACAAAGTCTCGGCGTATTTCTCGATACGATCGTCATTTGTTCTGCCACCGCATTCATTATTTTACTCACAGACGTTTATACAATTCATGACTTAACGGGAATCCAATTGACCCAGGGAGCTTTGGAAGTACATGTCGGTTCATGGGCACCGAGCTTCGTGGCCATTGCCATTTTGTTTTTTGCTTTCAGCTCCATAGTCGGAAACTATTACTACGGGGAAACAAATATTGAGTTTATCAGGGAAGGTTCCACTTGGTTGACATTATACCGTCTGCTTGTCGTTGGGATGGTTATCTTCGGTTCTGTTGCCAAGGTAGCGCTTGTCTGGGATATGGCGGATTTGTTCATGGGCTTGATGGCGGTGCTGAACCTCGTTGTTATTTTCCTGATCGGCAAAGTTGCCTACCAGGCGCTGGATGATTATGTTGCTCAGCGAAAAGCAGGAAAAAATCCGGTATTTTATGCAAAAAATATTCCTGGATTAACGGACACCGAATGTTGGGAGCAGGAAGAGACAGAAAGGCAAAAATGAGGGAATGGGCGGTAGGTAGTTCTTTCCCGGCAGGTGAATAAAAAAACTTTGCAGGGGAATTGATATTACGCCAATTCTTTGAAAAACCATTTACGAGCTTTGCGAAAGCTTGTAAATGGTTTTTCTTATCATAGAGGATGTTCACAAACTAATCTTATTGTTGTAAACAGTTCTTGATACATGGTATGGTATATGGTGTACAATTAAATCAAGGTGTTGGATTTCTTAATAATCATGGGGTGAAATCAATGAGGAAAACAGGGTTTGTAAGTTTTATTGTTATGGCGATTGTTTTACTTGCAGCTTGTGGGGAAGCGGATGATCACGACGATCATGGAACAGGTTCTGAGCTCAATTTTGATCCGTTGGAAGTGGAGATTATTGCACCGGAGGAAGCTGATCCGAATGAAGAAGTGACGATTCAGGCGTTGGTCACTCAAGGAGAAGAAAAAGTAAATGATGCAGACGAGGTTGTTTTTGAAATTTGGCAGCAGGGAGAAAAAGAAGACAGCGAATTTATCGAGGCGCAATTAACGGACGAAGAAGATGGAGTATATGAAATACGTTACACATTTACCGCGGAAAACATCTATCATGTCCAGCCTCATGTGACAGCACGGGGAATGCATATGATGCCGACGGGAGAAATAAAAGTCGGCGATGCTCCGGATGTTCACGAGGATGAGGAGGAGCACGGCCATGAAGCAGATGGTCATTCCCATGATCTTCCCGATGACTTGCGCGTTGACTGGCAGGCGGCGGAAGAGGTGGATTCCGGAGAAGAAGCGGAGCTAACGGTTTTCGTTGACTGGCAGGAAGAACCGTTGACTGAAGCAAGGGTTATTTACGAAGTGTGGCAGCACGGCGATGAGGCCCATGAATGGCTGGAGACAGAAGAAGTGGAGCCGGGAATTTATACAAGCCAATACACGTTTGACAATGGCGGAGATTATCATGTTGTGGTACATATAGAAAATGATGAGCTCCATGAACACGTCAGTCAATTGATACATGTCATTCAAGCGGAATAAAGTCATCTGCTGACGATGTTTATTGTTGCCTGAAAATGATAAGCATGCGTGAAGTGGAAGTGTTCGCAGTCATTATTTTATTTTACAGCTTGGGTATTCATCAGGATGCGCATCAAGGATAATTAGTATCATATAAAGGGGGTGTCTCAAAAGGGTGTTTTTCCCTTTTGAGATACCCCCGAAGCAATGAGCGAAGCCGCTGCGTCTTTTCAAAAATCCGATGGAGTGGTTTTTTCCTATTCAGCGTGCAGAGAGCGGAGCCATGCACTGATATTTTTTAAAAAAGTTTTGGCTTTTGATCCAGTCCCCATGAGTCTTCTTTTATTCGGCCTTATAATTACGTCACCCGGTCTTTTTCTTTAAGGACAGGGCAATGGACTGTTTCAGTTTTTTATCATGAATGGTATGGTTCAGCCAGTCTTTCGGCGATTGATTCACTTCGTCCTTTGCACGTTTAAAGAGATGGCTTAACAATTGACGGAGAATTTTTGAGTAATGTATTTGATCTATTTTGTTCGCTGTACTAAGCAAAAGCTCCACCAGATCATGCCGATCCAGCGGGGTAGTTCTTGCTGCGTGAAGCAGGAACTGCTGAACAATCGCGACTTGATTATCGGTAAGATAGTATTTTTTTACGTCTTCCAGCAGCTGCGGGTGTGCCGGGAAGTGAATACTGAGATTGGGAACATAGTTATCAAAGCGATGGCGTACTAAAAATTGCAATGCTTTTGCGCCGTTGGCTAATTCCAAAGCCTCTTCCAAAGCAGCTAAAATGAGCGAGCGGTTCGTTTTTCCGTCGGTTTTTTGAAGCGTCAGCAGTCTTGATGGCCAAAGCTGCTTAATATCTTCTAAATGTTCATCCACTAAATGCTTCATGATATTTTCGTTTTTCATTTTGGCTTCATCCGGGGTTTTTAAGGCATCCCGCAGATCATCCTGGGTTACGCGGTATTGCTTTTTACGGTCGGCAATTTTTTTATAGCGTTCCATAGCATTTTTGGAAGCCGCCGTTGTTTTTTTAGAAAGGAAAAAAGAATCCAGGAAATCACCATCCTTGTTGAGGACGGCAAAAATAACAGGGTTATCCTGATCGAACAGGAGGGCAAGCTTCTTTGTTTTTCCGAACGGTTCCTCATATTTTACAACATAATAGCGTTCGTTCGTGCTGTCTTGATAAACTTTTTTTCCTAAGAAGCAAGGCAGTAAAACACTCATTGATTCTCACCATTCCTTTCAAATTTGATCGGGTTATTCCAAAAGCTGATATGGTATAAACTAAAAAGTTGAAAGCAGTAAGATTCGCAAGAGTTTTTCTGAAGCGCTTTTACATTGTATGAGAAAGACGATGAGGGCTGAGCATGCATGAAGCTTTGTTGTCAAACAGATGATCGGAATCAATAGCAATGCAATGAAGAAATATGGTGAAACTGAAACTCTGTGTTAATGATTGCTGCACCCGAAAAAAGACAGGAACACAGTTGGATGTAAAATTTTCATCGAATAGACAAAAATGGTGGCAAGGTGTGATAAATTGCAGATGGGAATTATACTTCTATCTCCATGATACCTGTTATTACCTTCTCTGTTCAATAGAAATCAATTTTTTCATGAATTTTTTAGTGGAAGAAATGAAAAGTCGGACGTTCTCAAGGCAGCGGTTCGGTTTGTATTGAAATAACATTCTTTTTGAAGCAAACTATAAGTGTATGTTCAAAAAGATAAAAAGCGATCTTTTTGAACATACACTTTAAATATTTTCTTTGTTTACCCGCCGATTGGCTTCTTTCGCTCGTGCCTGTGCATCACGATCCTCGACATCCGCCAATTCCTCAGAATATTCGACGTATTCATTATCATCGATGGCTTCGGGGTTGAGGGGAGCTTTATCTTGCTGCTTATCTCTTTTCATCAAACGCAATCATCCTTTCACAGAATATACGAAAACAAGTGGTTATGGTATTATGTGCACACTTCGAGAGCGTGTTTAATAAGGTACTGGTTTCGCTCGATGCATAGGCTGCGAGAAAACCGCTTCAAGCCTATTGGTAAAAAATGCATCGCGCACTCATTACATCGTGATCTTTCAAAAAGATAAAAAATGACCTTTTTGAAAAAAACACTATCAATTATTTTTTGCACGCTGAAAGACCCGGTCGGCTGCTTTGAAGTCGGACTGATACAGCACTTCCTGAGTACGGCTCATGTGACGGCGTTCCTCTTTCGATTTACGCTTCTTGCTTTCCATTCTTTCACCTCGCAACCGGAATATGTAATGTAATCATTGTTATTATGACCGGATAAAGGGGAAATATGCATGAAAATAAGATTATTTTGAATGTTTGTTATCAGTCAGGTCTGTCAAAGCCGCATCGATTGTCTTAAAACGATAGGAAAAACCGCTTTGCAGGAGCTTTTGCGGCAGCACCTTTTGCCCAGCCAAAATCAAGGTGCTCATTTCTCCTAATACCGTTTTCAAAACAAAGTCCGGGACTGTTAGCCAATACGGCCGCTGGATGATGCGCGACAATGTTTTGCCGAATTCCGACATGATCACCGGCTCTGGAGCAGTCACATTTACTGGTCCGTCGAGTTCATCGGAGGTAATGCAATGAAGGATGGCATTGACCGCATCTTCTATATGAATCCATGATATCCATTGCCTGCCGCTCCCGAGATTGCCGCCGGCAAATAGTTTAAATGGCAGCAGCATTTTTTTAAAAGCACCTTCGTTTTTATCCAGCACCATGCCGAAGCGGGTATAAACTACGCGAGTATGCTTCTCTGCATTCTTCGCCTCGTTTTCCCAGCCGGCAACAACCTTTGCCAAAAAATCATCGCTAGGAACAGCAGCTTCTTCTGTAAATGCCTCCTGCAAGGATGTTCCGTAAAAACCTATCGCCGAACCGTTGATAAGAACATCCGGCTTTTTCTCCAGCCTGCTGATCATCCGAACCGCTTCCTTTGTAGCATTTATTCTGCTTTGTAAAATGGATTCCTTCCTTGTTTTTGTCCAGCGTCCGCTGTTCAAATTTTCTCCAGCAAGATTGACAAAGGCAGTGATACCGCTTAATTTCTGCTCCGAATCAGTTGCTTCGTTCAGCCACGCCACATATGACAGCCCCTTTCTTGTCGATTTGCTGCGGGGCTTCCTTGTTAAAATAACAACTTCAGCACCGTTATCAAGCAATACCTCTGTCAGTGCTCTTCCGATAAATCCTGTTCCCCCTGCAATAGCAACTCTCACGTTTTCCTGCTCCTTTCTTTTTTAGCTTCTGCGGTGACGCGTTCATTTTTATTTTATCCGATGAGAGAGGATATTTAAAAAGTTCGGGATCCAGCCTCGACGATTCTCAATGACCGCATTGCCTCTCTCTGCTGCTCGGGGCTGCTGCGCCTTGATCTTCTAGCGGCTGCAATGTGCTTCTGCTTGAACGCGCCTAAAGGAGAATATTTTTTCATTTGAGCCGGAGAATCTTGTGGTACGATAGAGTGGAGGTGACTAACATGCCGATGATTTCGAGAATTGCAGTTGCGAAAAAAAACAAAGGTCGTTTTCATATTTATATTGGCAGTGCACAGGGGGAAGAATACGCATTTACCGTTTCCGAGGATCTGTTTATTAAGCGTGGGCTTCGGAAAGGTCTGGAATTGACCGAAGCGGAAATCTGCGAAATCCGGGAAGCGGATCAGCTTGATAAAGCGATGCAGAAGGTCCTGAATTATCTTTCCTATCGAATGCGATCCGAGAAGGAAGTATATATATATCTGGCTGAATTGGAAGTGAAGGGGAAGGACGCTGCTCAAATTGTGGCAAGGCTGAAGGAATTACAATTTCTCGATGATAAGCTGTTTGCCAAAGCATTTATCAGGACAAAAAAAAATACGCAAAAAAAAGGACCGCTTGTCATTGTCCAGGAGCTGCAGGAAAAAGGAATTTCAAAACCGTTGATTGAACAAGCACTGGCGGAGTATCCGGAAGAAGAGCAGTTGGAACACGCTGTTTCTGCAGCGGTGAAAAAGCAGACAAGCTATCGAAATGACGGCCGGAAGCTGCGAAAACAAAAAACAATCCAGTTTTTACTGCAGCGTGGATTCCCTTCTTCTGTTGTCCAGCAGGCAGTGGAGGCACTGGAGGAAGATAGCGACGACAGCGGGGAACTGGCTGCGCTCGCTACACAGGGAGAAAAGGCATTAAAAAAATTTGCGCGATATGATGGTTGGGAAAAGGAGCAGCGCATCAAACAATTTTTAGCGCAGCGTGGATTTTCATTTGACTTGGTCGAAAAGTGGCTGCGTGAAAATTACGATTCGTAAACAATCGCCAGGGTGAGCTTGGATGTCCGCCGTGCAATGCGGCGGACTGAGGACAGATGCTGGTTTTTCCTGCTGCGCCTTGATTAACGAATGAATGTCCCCCCTTTCCGACATACTTAGAGAAGGAGGAAGCGCTGAGTCAAACTTCACAAGGAACAGTCAATTTGACTCATCGAGCCATGGCGGGAGAAAAGCTAAACAAGATTTGTCCCGAATCTGTGAGAATCGGGACAGGATGTGCGAAGAGGTGTAAGCGCTTTAAAAAACGCTATAATTTTTTCATAATAATAACGGTACCGTTCTGGTTAAGATGTTAATATAAAACTATAATAATAGTGTAAATATTATTAATTTCGATGACGAAAGGAACGAACTAATGACATCACTTGTTGCACTTACGCCAATTATTGCAGTTATGCTTTTTTTAGTGGTCATCAGACTATCGGCTGTAAAAGCGATGACTATCAGTTTATTGGCAACCGCAATGCTGGCCGTTCTTTACTGGAAAGTCCCGCTACAAATCATCGCCGCTTCGGCGATTGAGGGCATCATCATCGGCATTTCCATTTTGTATATTGTGTTTGGCGCGATTTTACTGCTCAATACATTGAAGCTTTCTGGAGCAATCGATATCATTCGCACCAGTTTTATGGGAATCTCCAAGGATCGGCGGGTGCAAATTATCATTATTGCCTGGCTGTTCGGAGCATTTATTGAAGGAGCCGCTGGCTTCGGTACACCGGCAGCTATTGTCGCGCCGCTGCTTGCTGCACTCGGCTTTCCGCCGTTGGCTGCCGTTGTTTTGGCGCTTGTTGCCGACAGCAGCCCGGTTTCCTTCGGGGCGGTAGGGACGCCTGTTATTGTCGGAATCAATCAAGGATTGCAGGAAGGGGCACATGTAGCCGGTGTTGTGGAACCGTATGTAGCGGCAAGCGGCGGTATGCTTGCTTTTTTAAAAGAAGTTGCCGCTCAAGTGATGCAAATCGATATTTTTGTTGGAACGCTCATGCCGCTGATTATCGTCATGATGTTAACCCGTTTTTTCGGTGAAAACCGTTCGTGGAAGGAAGGGCTCGCTGTTTGGAAGTTTGCCCTCTTTGCCGGGCTCAGCTTCACGATTCCGGCATTTCTTGTTGCTGCTTTTTTAGGTCCTGAGTTTCCGGCAATTTTCGGCGGACTCATCGGACTTGCCATCGTAGTGCCAGCAGCTAAAAAAGGCTTTTTATTGCCGCGGGAAGAATGGGATTTTGCTAAAAAAGAAAACTGGCTGCAAGAATGGATCGGTGAAAAAATCAGTACCGACGCCAACGCTGCCGGAACGATCCGGAGCAATAATCTCACCTTGCTGCAGGCGTGGATTCCGTACCTGGCAGTCGGCTTCATCCTTGTTTTGACACGGCTTGAAGTATTTCCGTTCAAACAATGGCTGCGAAGCATCCAAGTTGGCTGGTCTGAAATACTAGGGACAGATATTACTGCGAAAATAGAACCGTTCTATCTTCCGGGGTTTGTTTTTATCCTCGTCGTTCTGCTTACAATCATTGTTCATAACATGACAAAAGCCCAAGCCGTTGCGGCATTTACGCAGTCGGGAAAGGCGATTGTGGGCACTGCGATCACGTTATTTACCGCTGTTCCCATGGTCAGAATTTTTATTAACTCCGGCAATAATAACAGTGGCCTGGCAAGCATGCCGATTGAACTGGCAGATACGGTATCGGCTATGATGGGCGGCGCGTGGCCGATTATGGCTCCGCTGATCGGCGCTTTGGGCTCCTTTATATCCGGAAGCGCTACATTCAGCAATATGATGTTTTCCCTTTTTCAGTCAAGCATTGCAGATCAGATCCAGGCAGATCCGCGTCTTATTTTATCCTTGCAAGTGCTCGGAGCAAATGCGGGGAACATGATATGTGTGCTGAATGTCGTGGCGGCCGCTTCTGTTGTCGGGCTGGTGGGTAAAGAAGGATCGATCATCCGTATGACATTGGTGCCGATGCTGTACTACGCGTTTATGTCCGGCTTTCTTGGTCTCTTATTCATGTGGTTTTCGTAATATCGGTATGATGCCGGCTTTCTGCAAATAATACTGGCGGAGAGCCGGCTTTTCTTATGGAGGAACAGTAAACCGGATCAGACGTATTTCTTTTCTATATAAATACATTTGATTATAATAAAACTATGCTCCAGGAGAGGAACAGGCACGATTAATCCCATCGTTCCGGAACTGTTTTGTACAAGTGACATCATACTAGCGTATCGGCTGAGGGAGGGATTTGATGGACAAGCGTTATAGCCAAATGACACATGAACAATTGGGAGACGAGATTGCCCGTTTGAAAGTCAAAGCACAAAAGGCTGAACAAATGGGCATGGTGAATGAATTCGCCGTTCATGAACGGAAAATAACAATGGCTCAGGCATACATGATGGATCCGGCATCGTTCCGGCCGGGAGAGGTATATTCTATTCGCGATTCAGAAAAAGATCTCTTTGCGATCACCTATTTGAACGGTGTTTTTGCGTGGGGACACCGCAGCGGAAACAGTACGGAGGAAGCGCTGCCTATTTCCTTGCTTGGAAAACGGCTCAAGCAGTCGGATAGGACCGTGGAGAATCCGGCAGAAGAATAAGCATCTCTTTCTTCCGACGGACTCCATTTCCGGAAAAATTAAAGTAAAAAAGAACATTGCCTTTCGAAAAAACGTTGTTTAACCATTCTGGATCAAAGGCTGGAAAGGAATTGTCAGCGATTGTTCTTTCTGTCCTGGCTGGAAGCCTGCATACGTTCTGTCGGATGATCGTTGGTACTGCCGTCAGCTCGTTTCGAAGCGTACGCCGCTTTGGCTCGCGGTTCGCCGTCAAACGATATCCGGTTTGGAAAACCTTTCGCTTTATTGCGCAACTTTGAAAACCTCCTTTTGATTGGACATTCATATTGTACGTTTTCGCGGGTTAAATCATGAAATGTAATTCCTGACAGGAGGAAGAAAAATGAATGATTACTTTGAAAGATTGACAAACAGACTGTTGGAACAAAATGATCAAATGTCTTATTCCGAGGCACGAACATGGGTGGAATTGTTATGGGAGGATTTTGAAACGACTTATGCGAAGGCCGGCAGAGAATATAAAGGAAAAGAGATGACGGAGCGGATACTTATGCAATGGATTGATCAATACGGCTCCAAACTGCACGAAGTTTTACTTGAAAAACCAAAGTATCGGGAACTGTTTGAGAAAAAAAAGTTCTATCACTGAATATTGAAAGTATATACAGCTTTCCGTTTTCATGACAGCCAGCAGGGAAGGAAAGGGATTCCGAGTGCATCGCATCAAAGAAAAAGCGGCTTGAAGGCCGCTGTTTATTTGGGAGGGGGATGACTGAAAAAAGGGTGGTTTTCCCCTTTTAGTTGTGCCACGACGAGGGAAGCCTCTTCTTTTATTCTCCCCTTTAACAGCGAACAACTTTATCTACTTTCAAAGGCAGATGCCAATTTTCTTTGAAGCGTTTCATTATTGTAAATCCAGCCGGTATAAGAAGAAACGATATTCAGCGAAGGATCCAAGCGGACAAGGGCGATAAACGGGTAGTGACCTTTGCTTCGATAACGCAAATCGACAAATTTTACACTGTACCCGTGTGTTTCTTCTGTAACTTCCCAGCGGTAGGCAGGCGAAAAAGATAAGAACGCCCGTAAATTCTCGTCAATTCTTGCGGCGTTAATGATCACATTATCAGGAATCGGTTCAAACGGATACGTTTCGTAGTAATGAATGCGTCCGTTTTTTACTTGTGCCACATACATCATTATCTTCGTTCGGACTACAACATGCCACATTCCCCAGCGGAAAGTCGGTGAAATAAAAATATGCGTTGCGTCGGCGTGCTTTTTTTTCAGACTACGGAACACCTTCCTTTGCGCCTTTATTCGCCACAGATAATATCCGGTTAATACGGCGTACAGCCACAGAAACGTCCAACCGGGGTCCAGGCCGAAACGCCAAAGGATGATAGCGATGATGTGGGTGACGAAAATAAAGGGGTCAAAAATATTGATGATCCCAAGGGCAATCCATTTATTATGGAGCGGGTACAAAGCTTTTGTCCCGTAAGCATTGAAGATGTCGACAAAAACATGCAGGCAGACAGCCAATAAAGTCCACAGCCACAAATGGACAAGATTGACACCTGGCATGAGAAAGTTGATGAAAACAGTGATTAACGTCGGCCAGATAAACCAGAACGGAATGGAATGCGTCATTCCCCGGTGGTGGCGAATGTAGACGGCATTGTTTTTCAATTTCAGGATCGTGTCAAAGTCGGGAGCCTGGGAACCGATGATCACTCCGACCATTACTGCTTGCGTCATCACGGGACTGCTTGAAACAACAGGGTCCAACGTAGCTAAACCGCCGATTGCTATTCCCATTACAACATGGGTTCCTGTATCCATTTGCCATCCTCCTTGATGAACATTTGACCGGATATTGTTACAATACGTTACATGCACAGAAAAATCTTGTGTGACTACACCAAATAAATAAAAAGTGTCCTCTTTATTAATAATACCCTAATTATTCCGTTTCAAAAGGAGAAGATGGTTAAATGAGTCAGCCTGTTCAAGTATTTATGGAATATAAAATCAAAGAAGATAAAGTTGGTCATTACGAGGAAGCAATGCCGGCGATATTGCGAAAGCTTGAGGAATACGAAGCATCGCAAATTCACTGGTATGGGGCGGCGGATCAGCAAAGATTATATGTGGAAATGTACACTGTTCCAACAATGGCGCATTATCACGAGATCAAAAATCTGCGACGGGAAGCAACAAACCCGTTTTTCGGGAAGCTCGCTCATTACATCGACGGCGGACTGGAAAAATTGCATTGCTGGGCTTTTATTCAGCGGTTGTGAAAGAGAACAGAGAATGGACGCGGATCGGTGACAGTCCAGACGGAGGCAGAAGATAACAGCAACGAGAGGAGAAAACGGCGTGGAAAAACTACAGCGATGGGATATCCAGGGCTTTCAAGAGGAACTGCTGCAATGGTATTGCGAAAACAAGCGTGACTTACCATGGAGACGGGAAAAAGATCCGTATAAAATCTGGGTTTCGGAAATTATGCTTCAGCAAACAAAGGTAGATACGGTCATCCCTTATTATGAACGGTTTATGAATGCATTTCCGACGATCGAAGCGTTGGCAAATGCCGATGAAGAAACGGTGTTAAAGACTTGGGAAGGCCTCGGCTATTATTCCCGTGCAAGGAATCTTCATCAGGCTGTAAAGGAAGTAAAAGAAAATTACGGCGGAGCAGTACCGGATAACAAGGAGGACATCCATAACCTGCGCGGTGTAGGTCCCTATACGGCAGGGGCGATTTTAAGCATTGCTTTCAATATTCCCGCGCCAGCCGTTGACGGCAACGTGATGCGTGTGCTTTCCAGACTGTTTCTTGTTTATGATGACATCATGAAAGGAGCGACGAGAAAGATTTTTGAAGGGATAGTTGAGGAAATCATATCAGAGGATGCTCCGTCCGATTTTAATCAAGCGATAATGGAGCTTGGAGCGCTGATCTGTACTCCGAGGTCGCCTGCCTGCCTATTATGCCCGGTTCAACGCCATTGTTTGGCAAGAGAAGAGGGAGTGCAAGAGCAGTTGCCGGTGAAAAAAAAGAAAACAGCTCCTCAATTGAAGCGAATGAAGGCTGTTGTTCTTGTTAATCATGTTGGACAAGTTCTCATTGAACAGCGGCAGGAAACAGGACTTCTTGCGAAAATGTGGCAATTTCCAAACGTGGAGGCTGGTACGGAAGACCATTCCGATTTAACAGTGGAATTACGAAACGGTGGGCTGCTTGTCAACATAGAGGCTGATATTGCGCAGCACGTCCGTCATGTTTTTACTCACCTCATCTGGGAAATCGATGTGTACCGGGGGACTATTACAATGGTGGAGAATGAGGCATTGTTCCAGCAATCCAGGCTGAAACTTGTCGAGCCTGAGAATGTGGACTGGTATCCTTTTCCAGTGTCGCACCAAAAAATTATCGATAAGCTATTGAAAGGAGCTGCACTGACATGAATTTAGATTTGGCAGGAAAGCGCGTGCTTGTCACCGGTGGATCTAAAGGGATCGGCAAAGGGATAGCGAAGGCCTTTATCGGTGAAGGTGCCATTGTCGGCATTGCCGCGCGCGGAAAGCAGGCATTGGAGCAAGCGAAGGAAGAGCTCCCTGAACTGGAAACCTTTCAGGCGGATTTACGGATGAAAGCGGAACGTGAAAACGTATTTCAGCAATTTGTTAAGCAGTTCGGCGGCGTGGATGTCTTGATCAATAATGTTGGCGGAAGCAATGGCGGCACGACGATGGCAACATCCCTGGAGCAATTTGAGGAAGCCCTTCACCTCAATTATTTATCTGCCGTTCATTTCAGCCAACTGGCGGTTGCGGAGATGAAAAAAAACAGCGCGGGCGCAATTGTCAACATTTCTTCTATTTTTGGTAGGGAGGCTGGCGGAAAGCCGACATACAACAGCGCGAAAGCCGCGATGATTAGCTTCACCAAGTCCCTTGCAGACGAAGTGATTGCCGATGGAATTCGCGTGAACGGCGTTGCCCCCGGCTCCATTCTCCATCCGTCGGGCAATTGGCAGCGGCGACTTGAAGAAAATCCAGAGAAGATCGGGGAGTTTGTCCGGCGGGAAATTCCCGCCGGACGCTTTGGAACAGTGGAAGAGGTGGCCGATGTGGTCGTTTTTCTCGCCTCCAAACGGGCAAACTGGATTGTCGGGGCGACGATCAATGTTGACGGCGGTCAGTCACGTTCCAATTTTTAATATGGTTTTAGCCCAGCACACATTACGTGAAAGGGGCCAAAAGTAACATCGTTTAGGAAAATAGCCTTGAAAAGAGCTAGAGTTTATTATCGAAGCCGGCGTTCGCCCCGGCTTTTATTTTTTTTAACTTGATATCTCAAAGGAAACAGCCTTTACCTCGCTCTTTTTTTGGAGCTATTTGATTGTTTATGGTCGTTTTCTTCAAAACTATGAATGTTAATGAAAGAATTTGATTGAAAATGATTGATTTTTGTAAACGGTTAAATTATAATGGTGATATAGAAATAGTACAAATGATTTATTAATGAACAGTAAGGGGTTTTTACTTTGCTTACGTATGAAAGACAACAGCTCATCCTTTCATTGCTGGAAGAAAAAAAAATCGTCAAGCTTCAGGAATTAGTCGACGCAACCGGAGCTTCCGAGTCGACTATCCGGCGGGATCTGACGGAACTGGAAGAACAAAAGCTGTTAAAAAGAGTTCATGGTGGGGCATCGCTGATTTCGAAAAAATTTGAAGAGCCCACCATCGAAGAAAAGCAGTCCAAGTATAAAGCTGAGAAATCCGCCATCGGAAAATATGCCGCTTCCCTCGTCAACAACGGCGATTGCATTTTTATCGATGCCGGAACGACTACGAGAGCAATGGTGGAATATTTGCAAGACAAAGAGATCGTCGTGGTGACAAACGGGCTTAATATCATTACTGAGCTGATAGCGAACAACATCCGGACATATGTAACCGGCGGCTATGTAAAAGAGGGAACACATGCGTTTGTCGGCCGGGGAGCCGTTGACAGCTTACAGACATTTCAGTTCGATAAAGCCTTTGTCGGTACAAACGGCGTCGATTCAGAAAGCGGCTACACAACTCCGGATCCCGAGGAAGCGCAAATCAAGGAGTTGGCCATAAGAAAGGCAAATGAGACTTTTGTCCTAGCAGACCATTCGAAATTCGGCGACACATCATTTGCCAAAATAGCAGACTTAAGTGCCGCAATAATTATTACATCAAAGCTGACAGATTTACAGACAATAAAGCAATACAAGAAAAAGACGGACATCAAGGTGGTGGACAGCGAATGATTTATACATTGACTTTAAATCCATCGGTTGACTATATCGTGACCGTTGACCAGTTTGCAGCCGGAAAGACAAACCGCACTTCCGCTGAAATGAAAAATCCCGGCGGAAAAGGCATCAACGTATCACGGGTGCTGAACCACTTAAATATTAAAACGAAAGCGCTTGGATTTATCGGCGGATTTACTGGGGAATTTATTGAAAAATCTTTACAGAACGAGGGAGTGGAAACGAATTTTATCAAGGTCGACGGTGACACCCGGATCAATATCAAATTACGAGCAGACGCGGAAACGGAAATCAACGGCCGTTCTCCAAAAATTGGACAAAAGCACCTCGATCAGTTGAAAAAGCAGCTCCGTCAGTTAAAATCCGGAGATATTCTCGTCCTAGCGGGAAGCGTGCCGGACTGTCTGCCGGCAACTATCTATCGCGAGCTTGTGCAGGAGATCGACAGCAATGAAGTCAAGATCATTGTGGATACAAGCGGACAGCCGTTAATAGAGAGCCTGTCTGCAAGCCCATTTTTAATTAAACCAAACCATCACGAATTAGCTGATGTATTTGGTGTTTCCAATATATCTGTGAACGAAGCGGCGACGCTTGGAAAAAAACTGATTGACAAGGGGGTTGATAATATCATCGTTTCAATGGCGGGGGAAGGAGCGCTGTTTATTCATCGCGACAAAACTATTCTTGGAAGTGTGCCTAAAGGAGACGTGAAAAACTCAGTTGGTGCCGGAGACTCCGTAGTAGCAGGATTTATTGCATCATACATTTATTCCGATAGTCTTGAAGAAGCATTCCGGTATGGACTTGCAGCAGGTAGCGCCACTGCTTTTTCTGAAGGATTTTGTCAAAAAGAACTTATTAACAAACTGATGAAGGAAGTGTCAATTACTAATTTGTAAAGGGTGGTTTGAATGAAGATTTCACAATTGCTACATCATGATACGATGATCCTTGATTTGAAAGCGACAAGCAAAAATCAAGTCATTGAAGAGCTGGCTACTGCTCTTGACAGCGCCGGCAAACTGGCGAATAAACAGCAATTTATTGACGAGATTCACAAGCGGGAGCAGCAAAGCTCCACGGGAATCGGTGACGGTGTTGCCATTCCACATGCCAAAACGAGCGCTGTGCTGGAGCCGACAATCGTTTTCGGCAGGTCGTCCCGCGGCATTGATTACGATTCATTGGATGGCAAGCCAAGCCACTTGTTTTTCATGATCGCAGCAAGTGCAGGCGCGAACAATGAGCATTTGCAAACACTTTCCCGACTGTCTACGCTGCTCATCGACGCGAGTTTTCGCGAGCTGTTGATGAAAGCGGCAACAAAGGAGGAAGTGCTTGTGGCAATCAATGAAAAAGAGCAGCTGAAACTGAACGCAGAGCAAGAAGAAGCGTCTCCGGCTGCCGCAGCGGAAAAATACGTCCTGGCAGTGACCGGCTGTCCGACGGGGATCGCCCACACGTACATGGCCGCCGACTCTTTGAAAGACAAGGCAAAGGCACTTGGTATAAAAATAAAAGTGGAAACAAACGGTTCTGACGGTGTGAAAAATAGATTGACAGCGGACGAGATAGCGCGGGCAGACGCCATTATAATAGCTGCTGATACGAAGGTGGAGAAAGAAAGGTTTTCCGGTAAGCGCTTAATCGAAGCTGCCGTAACGGATGGAATCCGCCGCCCGGAAGAGCTGCTGCGGAAGGCTGTCAGCGGCAATGCCCCGGTTTATAATGGGGAAGGAGCTTCCTCTTCCAGAGATGGTGCGGAAAGCGGTGCAGGAAAAAAATCAGGTTTTTATAAGCATTTAATGAACGGTGTTTCCAACATGCTGCCGTTTGTTGTCGGCGGCGGGATTCTGATAGCGATTTCCTTTATTTTCGGAATTGAAGCGTTCAATCCCGAAAGTGCGGAATACCATCCGTTTGCGGAAACACTGATGACCATCGGCGGCGGAAATGCCTTTAATCTGATGATCCCTGTTCTTGCGGCATTTATTGCGATGAGTATTGCCGATCGTCCTGGTTTTGCCCCTGGTATGGTTGCTGGTTTAATCGCTTTCTCAGGAGAGTCTGGATTTTTAGGCGGACTCATTGCCGGATTTTTAGCTGGTTATTTAGTTGTTTTACTTAAAAAAGTATTTAATTTCATGCCTCCTTCCTTGGCGGGAATAAAAACGATTTTAGTTTATCCGGTATTTGGTATCTTTCTTTCAGGATATATTATGTTGGAGTTTATTGTAGGACCAGTTCAAACATTAAACAGTTCATTGATTAGCTGGCTTGGCGGCTTAGGAACCGGAAATATTGTGTTGCTGGGAATCCTCCTCGGCGGCATGATGGCTGTGGACATGGGCGGCCCGATCAATAAAGCGGCATTTACATTCGGATTGGCGATGATCGATGCCGGCAATTTCGCCCCTCACGCAGCAATCATGGCCGGAGGAATGGTGCCGCCACTGGGAATTGCCCTGGCTACGACATTGTTTAAAAACAAGTTCACGAAACAGGAACGAGAAGCTGGGAAAACGAACTACATCATGGGTGCTTCGTTTATTACAGAAGGAGCGATACCGTTTGCGGCGGCGGATCCTGGCCGAGTCATTCCGTCCATCATCGTTGGTTCGGCAGTGTCCGGCGGATTGGCAATGCTGTTTGGCAACACGCTGATGGCTCCGCACGGTGGTGCGTTCGTCATTTTCGTAGCTGTTGAAAACTGGCCGCTGTACTTGCTGGCAATTGCTATCGGCTCGATTATAACTGCATTAATGATCGGTTTCCTGAAGAAGCCGGTGAATAAATAAACTAAAATATACGACCGCACTGATCTCGTGCGGTCGTTTTTAACGGGGGTGTCTCAAAAGGTGTTTTCTCCCTTTTGAGACATCCCTGATATTATTTAAATCGTTTTTGCTTTTGGCCCAGCCCCGGCCCGGGCGACGGGAAAAACATTGTCTGAGTAACTTATCCAGCCGGGGGACGGGATAATCATGCCAATCGACGAGAAAGAGTGAAATATTGACGGGAAAAACAGCAACATCGGCGGGATACCGTACTAAACCGCCGGGAAAAATTACAAAACCGACTGGATTACATTCCAAATCAACATTAACGCTTCCACATCAACATCACCGGTTAGAACACACTACCAACCATATTTTTCTCCAATCACACTAATTAACCAAGAAAAAACCAACACTTCGCTTCCCGAAATATGTTACGATATAAAATACATCATCCATTGCGGTGGAGGTCAGTCCACCCGAGTTCAGCATGCGCTCTAATTTTTTGAATCAGAGGAGGTTATCAGCAATGATTTCATTTGACAGCAATCATTACCCTTATTTTTCCCGGCGAATGGTCACATACGGCAGGAACGGCATGGTGGCCACATCTCAACCGCTTGCCTCTCAAGCAGGACTCGATATATTGAAAAAAGGCGGCAATGCCATTGATGCGGCAATTGCCACAGCAGCATGTCTGACGGTAGTGGAGCCGACATCCAACGGAATCGGCGGCGATGCCTTTGCCCTGGTGTGGACAAAAGGCAAGCTGCACGGCCTAAATTCCAGCGGCCCGGCTCCTAGCGCCATCTCTATCGACAAGCTGAAGGAACAGGGCTATGAAGAAATGCCGAAATTCGGCTGGGTGCCTGTCACTGTCCCTGGTGCTCCGGCTGCATGGGCGGCATTGTCAGAAAAATTCGGCAAACTCCCGCTGTCCACTGTTCTTGAGCCGGCGGTCACTTACGCCAGAGAAGGTTATCCTTTAAGCCCGACGCTCGCCCATTATTGGCAGGCGGCAGCTACGGCGTACAAAAAGCATTTACAAGGAGAAGCCTTCCAGAGCTGGTTTGATACTTTCACACCAAACGGCCGTGCCCCGCAAGCAGGGGAAACGTGGAAATCGGAAGGGCATGCAGCGAGCCTTGAAGCAATTGGGAAAACGAATGCCGAAGCTTTTTATAAAGGAGAGCTTAGTGAAAAAATTGATGCCTTTTCCAAAAAATACGGCGGTTACATATCGAAAGCCGATTTAGCTTCCTTTACTCCGGAATGGGTGGAGCCGATCAGCGTCCATTACAAAGGGTACGATGTTTGGGAAATACCGCCGAACGGGCAAGGGCTTGTGGCGTTGATGGCACTGAACATGCTGAAAAACGATACCTTTTCCTCCCGCGATGATGCGGAAACCTTCCATAAACAAATTGAAGCAATGAAGTTTGCTTTTGCCGATGGAGAAAAATATATTACCGATCGACAATTTATGAAAACATCGGCAGCCGATCTGTTAAGCGATCAATACGGGCGCAGCAGGCGAGCGCTTATTCAAGAGCAGGCGTTGACTCCGTTTGCAGGCGAACCGGCGCAAGGAGGAACGGTTTATCTCGCTGCGGCAGACGGCGAAGGAAATATGGTGTCATTTATTCAAAGCAACTATATGGGCTTTGGGTCCGGCCTCGTTGTTCCAGGTACAGGAATCGCTTTACAAAACAGGGGGCATAATTTCAGCCTTGATGAAAGCCGCGAGAACGCGCTTTATCCGGGAAAACGAACATATCATACGATCATTCCGGGATTTTTAACAAAGGGGAACGTTCCGGTGGGTCCGTTCGGCGTGATGGGCGGATTTATGCAGCCGCAAGGGCATCTGCAAGTGATGATGAATACCATCGATTTCGGATTGAATCCGCAGGCGGCGCTGGACGCGCCAAGGTGGCAATGGGTGAAGGAGAAGCAAGTGCTTCTTGAACAGGCTGTCCCCCATCACATCGCCTTGTCGCTTTCCGCAAAGGGACATCATATTCAGGTAACTCACCAGTCCGGCAGCTTCGGCAGAGGACAAATTATTTGGCGTGATCCGAATACCGGCGTTTTGGCCGGAGGAACGGAAGCACGTACAGATGGCGCAATCGCCGTTTATTAATTATTCTATGCGTCTGTTCAAAAGGAGTAAATGAGGATGATTCATAAACAATTATTTTTTGCTTTCCTGCGTGTCGGGCTGCTCGGATACGGGGGAGGGCCGTCTTCCATTCCGCTTGTGCAAAAGGAAGTAGTACAGAAATACAAATGGATGTCCGATGAAGAGTTTTCGGATGTTTTGGCGATCGGAAATACATTGCCCGGTCCGATTGCAACGAAGATGGCCGGCTACATCGGCTATCGCATCGCCGGATATCTGGGGATGATAAACGCCCTCGCTGCCTCGGTCATCCCGACGGTGTTGTTGATTATCGTACTGTTTGCTTCATTGGCACCGTACCGCGATCAAGGCTGGGTGCACGGCATGACAAGCGGAGTGATTCCGGTTGTCGCCGTTATGATGGGAACATTGACGTGGGGTTTTGTCAAAAAATCAGCGGTGGATTTCGGCTGGGTGAAAGCCGGGGTACTCATCATTTTTTCTGTGTTTTTACTGCAAGTTACTAGCATGCATCCGGCAATCGTCATCGCCGGTTTCATTGCCTTTGCCCTTCTGAAAAAAAGCCCTAAGGCGGAAGAGAAAGAAAAGGAGAGCGAATAAAATAATGATTTATTGGCATATTTTTCTTGCTTTTTTCATTCCAAATATCATTGGCTACGGCGGCGGGCCTGCTTCCATCCCTCTCATAGAGCATGAGGTGGTTCACCGCTATCACTGGATGACGGTGGAAGAATTTGGGGAAGTGCTCGCTTTTGGCAACGCGCTTCCCGGACCGATAAATACGAAAATGGCAGGTTATATCGGGTACGAGCAAGGCGGTGTTTTAGGTGCGGGAGTAGGATTATTTGCTACGATTGCTCCTTCATTAATCTTAATGATTTTCCTGCTCAGCTTATTGTACAGGTACAAGGATTCACCGAAGGTAAAGCTGCTCTCGAATATTGTCCGGCCGACGATTGCGGTGTTGTTGGGGGCGATGACTTTCCGGTTTATTCAAACGTCTTTTTCAGATCATGGCTGGCTTCAGACAGCGTTCTTGGCAGCAACAGCTTATTTTTTGATGGAGCGAAAAAATGTTCATCCCGCTTTTGTGATTCTTGGCGGACTTATTTACGGTGCTGTCTTTTTGGCTCCTTAAAAACTGGCCTATTTTTTTAGTCCAAGGGGGTGTCTCATAAAGAAGCTTTAACTCTTATGAGACATCCTTGGAGTGCAATATAAGAAGAACTGTTTAAGGTGTGAGCACGATGCTGCCGTTTACCGTATGGTTTTCCAATGCTTCATGCGCTTCTGCCGCCTTGGCAAACGGAAAGACAGCACCGACATGGGCAAAGATCGCTTGCTGTTCCAGCAGCGCGCTGATCTCTTCCCCGGCTTTACGCAGTATTTCTCCGGGAGCGGTGAAAAGCAGGACGCCCATTATGGCAGCGTGTTTTTGATTTAACAGGCGCCACGGCAATGTCGGTGTGTTGTTTTTCGGAGAACCGATGGCAATGATTCTCCCGCCGACGGTAATCATTTGCAAATCCCGCTCAAGATTTTCGCTTAGCGACATGTCTAAGATGAGATCAACGCCCGTTCCGGCAGTCAGTGATAGTACTTCATCCATCACATTCACCTGTTTATACAGCAATATGTGATCGGCTCCCGCTTTGTGGCAAAGCCGCGCCTTTTCTTCACCACCCGCTGTCGCAATGACCGTCGCCCCTGCAATTTTTGCCAGCTGAACCGCTGCATTACCGACAGCCCCGGCTCCTCCGTAAATAAGGACAGTTTCTCCGACACGGACATTACCACGATAAAAAAGTGATAAATGTGCCGTCATAAACGGCATTGCCAGTGCCGCACCTTCCACAAATGAAGTGTTCTCGGGTAAGGGAAAAGCAGATTTTTCTGCTGCTGTAACGTATTCTGCACAAGTTCCAGTGACATTTGTTGCCCATACACGATCTCCTGCCTGAAATCGAGATACATCCGCTCCGATTTCTTCAACAGTTCCGCTTAAATCAAAATGCGGAACGGCGGGGAAGCCGCTAACTTGCCTGATGCCTTTACGAAAATACGTATCGACGGGATTAAGACCGCTTCCGCCGATTTTTATAAGTATTTCGTTCCGTTTAGAAGTCGGCTTTTCCATTTCTATTGTATGTAGCACTTCCGGGCTGCCGGATTGGTTGTAAACAACTGCTTTCATCTTTTCTCATCTCCCTTGGTTCATGGATTGCAGCGTGTCTCGCTATTACTATTTTATAGGGAGTAGGAAAGAATAGCACGATGAATTACTCGTAATGGACTCGGGTGCCGTTTGTCGCTGTTGCTTCGGAATGCTGAAGACCGCCGCGTCGGATAATTTCGTCTACGATCTCTTTGTGAATCGTGACACCTTCGGCATTTAAATACGGTACCATTTGTTGAAGGCTGTGATGAAAATATGCCAGCTCTTTTTCTGTCCAATCGGTTTTTGGAGTCATTGACAGTTCTGTAAAATCGCGTCCTACATACATGGTTTATCCTCCTTTAGGATTGCTGCTCAGATTGATTATTTTCTTATCCGAAATATCGTTTATTTATCACCATACCGTTAGTGTTTCTAGAGAGTAGAAACGATATTCGGTATAATAAGAAGTTGAAGTACCGGAATGTTGTCCTGTCGACACCGAGTTAATTAATAATCAAACGAGTTTTTACATGACACGAGTATAGAAGCGAGGTTGGATGATGACGAATAAGCAAAAAAAAGTTGCATTAATTACCGGCAGCAGCCGCGGTATCGGCAAAACGATCGCGAAAAAATTAGCTGAAAAAGGGTACAACATCGTGATTAATTACGCACGGAACAAAGCCAAGGCAGAAGAAACAGCAGCGGAGCTGCGGCAGCTTGGGGCAGATGTTTTAACTGTTCGCGCCAATATTGCCAAAAAAGAAAAGGTGGGAGAAATGTATGGGACCATTGACAATTACTTCGGAAGAATAGACGTTCTTGTCAATAATGCAGCATCCGGAGTGCTGCGACCATTAATGGAGCTTGAAGAGAGCCATTGGGAATGGACGATGAATATCAACAATAAAGGAATGTTGTTTTGCTCACAAATGGCTGCGGAAAGAATGAAAAATCAGAATGGCGGAGCAATTGTCAGCTTAAGCTCCCTTGGCTCGCAGCGCTATTTAAAAAATTACACCACTGTCGGTGTCTCCAAAGCAGCTGTGGAAGCACTGACAAGGTACTTAGCTGTAGAGTTGGCTCCTTATAACATCCGGGTGAATGCTGTGTCCGGCGGTGCAGTGGATACCGATGCACTAACTCACTTCCCGAATCGTGAAGAGCTGTTGGCGGATGCAGAAAGAAGAACACCTGCTGGAAGAATCGTTGAGCCAGACGATTTGGCAAATGCGGTGATGTTTCTGCTATCGGATAATGCAGCAATGATTTGTGGACAAACGATCGTTGTTGACGGCGGAATATCGCTGTTAACTTAATTAACTTATGGGCGGTTTAGGTTTAGTAAACTTTGTTTCGCTTGAACCGTCTTTGAAAAGAAAATAAGCCTGTGTCTATGCCGCAAACCTTCCCTTATTGCGTGAAGGACAAAGCCAGCTTTGCTTTCGGCCCACAACAATCTGGAAAAACGAACTTAAAGAGGGAAGTTAAATATCCGCTTGACTTCAAATATATTTCCAGTGCTGAATAGCTGTTTTATTGGATAAAAAATCACCTCATGGAGATGATAATTTATGGAGGTGATATGTCATGGCAAAGCAGCCGCAAGCATCTAAAACAAATGCTCAGGAAGTGCGTCGTCAAAACCAGCAATCTGCGCAACAAGGGCAAAGCCAAAATTTTGAATTTGCCAGCGAAACAGACGCTCAAGAAGTACGTCGTCAAAATCAACAATCTGCTCAACGCAAAGGCCAACAGCAGCAGTAACAAACAGAACACTCAAACTACTGGGATACCCCTTTTTCTCTTACGGAATAAGGGGTATTTTTTGTTGGACATACAGTTTTTATTTGAATTATTTTAAAATCAAGCGATCAATAGTATAATAAAAGAGAGTAAAGAAGAAAGATTGTCAAAAAACACAGGTTTTTTCGTGAAGGATGATGTTGAAGAAGGATTATTTAACTTTATGGAGGGGATTGAATGTTCTTTTTTAAAGGTGCACGCAAAAAAAAACGAAAGGAACTTCCCGAGCAAAAATTACCAGAGATCCTTAGCTTGACAATGGAAGACGTTCGTCAAGCTGTTAATGAGTATGCCTCAAACCTCCCTAAAGGAATTTCTCTCCGCAGTATTATTCAGGATGATCATCAAATTGATTTTAAACAGCTTCAATCCCAAATCGGTGGAATCCCGGACAAGCGCTTTTATATGTCCAAAGAAACGTTTGAGATATTTGAAGATCCCGCCTATCCGAAATACATTGATCTCTGCCAAATCGCTTGTGATCAGTATTTGGCAGAAACGGGAGAAGAGCCGATTGCTCCCGGAGATCCGTATCGTAAAATCAGTTTTGCGAAGCTTCAGCATTATTTAACAGAAAAACCTCCATTTGATCTTTATTTACATCCTGATGATCGTATGGTTACGCACCGCAACCCAAAAGACAACTAAATAGAAAGGAGAAAAACAGTGAGTTTTCCCAGGGCCGGAAGTAATATAGAAGTACAAAGCTACAAACATAATGGGATGCTTCATCGTGTTTGGGAAGAAACGATCATTTTAAAAGGAACTTCCCAGGAGGTAATAGGGGGCAATGACCGGATAATGGTTCAGGAATCAGACGGACGGCAATGGCGTACACGTGAACCGGCGATTTGTTATTTCACGGCGAACCAATGGTTTAATGTCATCGGTATGATCAGGAATGACGGTATCCATTACTATTGCAATCTAGGCACTCCGTTCACATATGACGAAGAAGCATTGAAATATATTGACTATGATTTAGACGTCAAAGTATTTCCTGATATGACATACAAATTGTTGGATGAGGATGAGTTTGCGTTACATAAAGAGCAGATGCAATACCCGGAGGAAGTGGAAACCATTTTACGACGGAGTGTGGACGAGCTTGTTTCATGGATAAGTCAGCAGAAAGGTCCGTTTGAGCCGGGCTTCATTGAATACTGGTATGAACGCTTTTTACATTATCGGTAAAGGGTGAAAAACCAACAGCATCTGTTTAAAAGGCCGGAGCTGTATCCCGGACTTTTTGAACATCCCTTGCAAATGAGGGTATCTCAAAAGACTTTTCTCTTTTGAGACACCCTCATTCTTTTTGGAAGGCTCTTGGCTAAAGTGTTTGTTCTGGAACAAACAGATGCAACGAGCCATTCTTTACTGAGAAGCTGCGAGCTGTCTCATCGTGTCTTCGCGCGTGATGGCACTTGAATAGTCAAATGCAACCTGTATGCTTCTCAAGAGTAAATTTGCGTAGAGTAAGCGCAGACGCAGGGCGTGATCGGTTTTTCAAAAGCAATAAGATTTACGAAAAACAGCCTTTTGAAAAACTAACGATCATGGTGCGCTTTTTACAACTTTAGCCGAAAGCGGGAGCAGAAAATGAAGAAGAACAGGGATGATGGGCATGAACAGCATAAAACGTTATCTGAGCTTTGTTAAACCTTATTGGAAGCAGATCATTGCTACCGTGTTAATCGGAATGCTCAAATTCGGAATACCCTTGATCATTCCGCTCATTTTAAAATATATTATTGATGATATCATCGGCGCACAAGGTGTCACAGCAGCGGAAAAGCTGACATCCTTGTATTGGTTGATGGGCGTTGTCCTTGTGATCTTTGTCGTGATCAGACCACCGGTGGAGTATTATCGCCAGTATTTTGCGCAATGGACGGGAAATAAAATCCTGTACGACATCAGGGAACAGCTCTTTACCCATTTACAAAGATTGAGTTTGAAGTTTTACTCGAACCGGAAATCGGGTGAAATTATTTCGCGGGTCATACATGATGTGGAGCAAACAAAAAACTTTATCATCACCGGAATGATGAATATATGGCTGGATATGTTCACCATCGTTGCTGCAATCGTGATTATGATGACGATGAATGTATGGCTGACGCTGGTGGCAATTTCAATACTCCCGCTGTATGCACTAGCCATAAAATTTTTCTACAGCCGGCTGCGACATCTTACCCGGCGCAGATCGCAAGCATTGGCAGAAGTTCAAGGCCATCTTCACGAGCGGCTTCAAGGGATGAATGTTATCCGCAGCTTTGCCTTGGAAGATCATGAGCAAGTTCAGTTTGACAAGCAAAATCGCAATTTTTTGAACAAGGCGGTTGACCACACGAAATGGAATGCGAAAACATTTGCAGTCATCAATACGTTGACGGACATCGCTCCGATTATTGTGATCGGTGTTGCCGCCGCATTCGTGATTCAAATGAATTTGTCGGTAGGTACGTTGGTTGCGTTCGCAACATATATGGATCGGTTATATAATCCGCTGCGCAGGCTTGTGAATTCCTCGACGACCTTGACGCAAGCCATCGCTTCCATGGATCGGGTGTTTGAGCTTGCAGACGAGAAATATGATATTACGGATAAACAGGAGTCAGTGGAATATGATTATCCTCGTGGCGAAGTTATCTTTGATCATGTCAGTTTCAGTTATCATGATGACCAAAAGATACTACACGATATTCATTTTTGTGTGGAGCCGGGGGAAACAGTGGCAATTGTCGGCATGAGCGGCGGCGGAAAAAGCACGATCATGAGCCTGATTCCACGTTTTTACGATGTAACTGCGGGAAGAATTCTCATCGATGGACGGGATATCCGTGATTATAAAGTTCGTTCATTAAGGGATCGGATCGGCATGGTTTTACAGGATAATGTTATTTTCAGCGATTCTGTCCGCTTCAATATCTTGATGGGGCGTCCCGATGCTTCCGAAGCGGAGGTCATTGCCGCGGCGAAGGCTGCTAATGCCCACGATTTTATCATGGAGCTTGCAGAAGGCTACGATACCAATATCGGCGAACGGGGTGTCAAGTTGTCAGGCGGGCAAAAGCAAAGGATTGCGATTGCAAGGGTATTCCTGAAAAGCCCGCAAATTCTTATATTTGATGAAGCGACAAGTTCCTTGGATTTGGAAAGTGAGCATCTCATCCAGCAATCTTTATTGCGATTGGCGGAAAGTCGAACGACCTTTATTGTTGCCCACCGTCTGTCAACAATTACCCATGCAGATAAAATTATCGTTATTGAGGATGGAAAATTAGTTGAGGCGGGAAGTCATGAACAATTGATGGCAAAAAGCGGAGCATACCACCGCTTATTTCAGGTACAACAGCTTACATGATGATTAAAACGATGAACAGCCATTGGACGGAAGGGCGGATAAGGCCCTTCCAAGGTCCTGCCGGCATGAATGGAACACACACTTCTACAGTTCTTTTTCCCGAATATTGACTTCGTTCTCTTCACGGTGAAATTTGAAGAAGCCGTCTTCCAGCCGATCGAGCCGTTCCAACTCCTCGCTGTATTCAATAATCAGCGAAATGACAGGAAAAAAGTGGATGCAACTGTTGCGATGGCTGAGCGAATCCTCATAGACCGTGTGAAAAAAATCGGTTAACTGCCGCTTCCTCTGATGAACCTCGTTGAAATCTTCTTCCGTGGTCTGCCGCTTTACTTTTCCCGTGTATTTCAGCAAAATACGCTCATGATAATTTGTCAACGTGTCCAATTGTGAGCGGATAATTGCCTGCATTTCTTCAGGGAATTGCTGCAAAACATTTTCATATTTATCCAAGCTTTTTATGATGCTTAAAGCTGTACGTAAACTGTGAATCATTTGTCGGAATAAAACAACTTTCCGCAGACGTGCGTATTCATTTTTCCGCAGATAGTTCCGTTCCTCCTTGTACAGCATAAAAATGTTATCGATTTTAGCAACTGATTCCGCAAGCTTGTTCATATCCTTTTTTAACGTTTTTACATCTGCGTCATTTCGCGTCAGCAGTCGTATCCACTGAATGATTTGTTCATTCGTGTTAACGATTTTGTGATAAAGCAGGTTTTCATGCTTCGGCGGCAAAAAGATCAAGTTGACAATGAAGGCTGCAAAAACTCCAAGCATCGTCAACAAAAATCGTTCCATTGCAAAATTAATAAAGTCATCGGTAGGTGTTCCCATGATGGCAATGGCAGTAACAACTGCCAATGGGATAATCGTTTCCTTTTTCAGCTTAATATGAATGGCGATGACGAGCATCACGACGACGCCGACAACGAACGGCTCATGTCCGAAAGCCAGCACAAAAATGATGGCTAATAAGGCACTCAAAATATTTGCCTGCACTTGGTCACGGATTAAAATAAAGCTTCTGTGGACTGAAGGCTGTACCGCAAAAAAAGCAGCCAAGGCAGCAAAAGCAGGCGAAGTGTACCCGAGCCAGGCTGCAGCGTAAAGGGCCAAGGTGACCGCCAATCCTGTTTTAAAAATACGGGCTCCGAGCCTCATAGTAGAGCTTCCCTTTCTTTGATGTATGATACTGTGATTGTAACGGAGCTGTCTGCTCCTGATGAAGATAAATTCCCAAGTAACGAGAATTTTCATCGAATCGTACTATACACCGCTTTTTAAAAACAATCAAGTGTTTTTTTAGAGGAAGTTCAAAAAGTCCGGGAAACAGCGCCTGGGCATCTCATCGTTGCGTTGCCTCTCCGCTGCTCGAGGCCGCTCCAAGAAAATTAACCTCCCGCTACATGAGCGGGAGGTGGATAAGCTGTCATTTTTGCATTATTCAGTGGAAACAGATGGATCAGCCTGTTGTTTTACAGGCACGACTTGCCGGAAGTTAGCGGCAGGATCGTTCAAGAAATTCTCAATAACCACAGCCTCTTCTGTTTGCCCTTGTGCTACCAATTCATTGTAGTAGACAGTGAGCAATTCCGTAACGTCCATGATACCTTTTCCAGACAGCGGTTCTAAGCTGACTTTGGCTCCGTTGGCAATGCGGGAGCGTAATGCGGCATCATCAAGACCCATTGCTTCATCATGTCTTAAATAAACAACGCCGCCGGTCATCCCCGCGCAAATCCACGGTCCCGGATCGCCGAGTACTAAGCCTCTGCCGTTAGTCATATATTCGAAAGCGAAGCCTTTAATATTGGCATGCACACCGATATTGTAGTGAAGGCCTTTATTTAGCGGCTTTTTCAAGCGTCCGCCAAAGATCATGTCAGCACCGGATAAACGGATACCTGCGCGTGCATCAGCATCGCCTTGAATGATGAACAAGCCTTTTTGAGCCCCGTATCCGGCCCCTTTACCGACGGAACCGTTAACGTATTGACCTTGCAATCCTTTTGACTTCAATATTTTAAAGCTGCCGCCAAAGGATGTTTTACCGACGCCATCCTGGGCACCGCCGGCAATGTGGATGTTTACCCCATCGCTGTTGTAGGCGCCGAGTCCGTTCCCAAGAATCGATCCCTTTGTGAAGCGGAGATTGATTTCAGGTAAGTCGCGATAGGAACCATCCAGCTTTCCGCGGACGCGATGGCAAGCTACGCGGCTGCCGAGCACCCGCTGTTCCGCAGTGACGGCTTCATACTCACGGGAAACGGTTAGATCCTTCACGTTGCCGTCGATATAATATTCGGCCCCGGCTGCAACTGCCAACTGCTGTTCTTCCTGCGCGGCTGCTTCAACAATCGGCTCAAGCGTTGCAATATCCTGTTGCGGCAGGGTGGCTAGCAAGGAACTGAGATCCATCTGGTCCGCCCCTTTGATTTGCTCGAGTAAATCTGCACGTCCGACAAGATCCTGCGTGCGTTTAAAGCCGAGGGCAGCTGTTAAAGCTTGCAATTCTTTACCGAAGGCGGTAAACATCGTTTTCAGACCCTGTACCGCCAAATCGAACTCACGGGGGACAAAGCGGCGCAATCCGTGCTCTTTCGCTTGCGCTTCCGTTTCAATCTGGGTGGCAATTCCCACGTGGCATGTATCCAAGTGACAGCCGCGGCAAGCTGTACAGCCGACAGCAATCATTGACAGTGTCCCGAAACCGATCCGGTTAGCGCCGAGCAGCATTAATTTCATTGCATCAAGGGCGCTTTTTACGCCGCCGTCCGCCCAAATTTCTACTTTGTGACGAAGTCCTGCTTCAAGCAGTGCGAAATGGGCGGCCTTCACACCGATTTCCGCCGGCAAGCCGACGTGCTGGAGGGCGTGCACACGGGCTGCTCCTGTACCGCCGTCAAAGCCGCTCAACGTGATGAAATCAGCGCCGGCTTTGGCAACTCCGACGGCAATCGTACCGATGTTCGGCACAATTGGTACTTTCACGGCAACCTTTGCCTTATCGTTCGCGGTTTTTATTTCCGCAATCATTTGCGCCAAGTCTTCAATCGAATAAATATCATGGTTATTCGAAGGCGAGATTAGATCAGAGCCGGTTGTCGCATTACGAGCTGCAGCAACCTTTTCGGTAACCTTGGACCCAGGCAGGTGACCGCCTTCTCCCGGCTTGGCTCCTTGCCCGATTTTTATTTCCAGCAGGTTGGATGAATTCAACAGCTCCACATTTACTCCGAATCGGCCTGAGGCGATTTGCTGCCCGCGCGTATTCGGGTATTTGCCGAGCATATCTTTGATTTCTCCACCTTCCCCGTTGAAGCTGATCATGTTTAATTGGTCAGCGGCTTCTGCGTAAGCACGAAACGCCGTTTCATTTTGCGATCCAAAAGACATGGAACTAATCATAAACGGCAGGCTGTGATTTTTGACGCTTACGTCCACAGACTCCTGCTCAACCGTTGTCTCCACCTGCTTCAGCGCTGTCAGATGACGGATGCTGATCGGGTTTTTATCCTCTTGCTCAGCAAGCTTCTCTCTGAATTCATCATAATCGATTTTTCCTGCAGCAAGATCCCCTAACGACTTCCAAAGACGAGGGAAAATATGAAATGTTTTTCCCGGACGTGCTTTTTCATTTGCGAAATCATTTTTTCGTTCCTCGCTGTCTTGTTTCATAAAGTTAAAATCATAGACCACTTCTTTACCGCCGAGGAAGTTGACGATATTTAAATAGTCGGCGACTTCTTCGTTCAGACCAATCGCAGAAAACAGTCGGCCGTAGCCGCGCAGCTCATGAATACCGATGGTGGAAATCACCTTCTCAAGCCCTTTGTTCAGCGCGCTGTAAAGCTTGATTGCCGGTTTTTCGCTGTTATCCACTACAGTAGAAAACATGACATACGGATGGACAAGGTCGGCACCTAATCCGAAAACAACGGCAATATCATGCAAGGAGCGGATGCTCCCTGAACGCAGAACGATGGAACAGGAGCGGCGCTTTTCCAGCTTGGTCAGCCCTTGATCCACTGCCGATACGGCCAGGTGCGGATCAAGCCAGTAATTGTCTTCCTGATGTGTTCCATGGTCGTCAAAAACGAGGAACGTTTTCCCTTGTTCGATTGCATTGGTTGCTTCATCAACTAATCGCTGCAGTGATTCCTCAACTGATTCAAGGTCATGCCGGACCATAGCCAATGTATGTGCTTCTCCGTTAGCGGAATATGCGGCTAGAAGGCTTTCATAGGATGGCTGATTGCTTCCTGTTTCCAGCGCTTTTCCGGCAATTCCTTCGGCAATGAGCGGAGATTCCAGTTGTACGATCGTTTTTACTTCTTCTTTCTCAAACAGCGAAGGCCGTTTTCCAAGAATAACCCTTGTGGAAAAATGCTCCATTTCCCTGTCGCGGTCGATGGCCGGGTTGGTGACTACCGCAACGCTTTCTTTAATGAAGTCGGCGATATTTTTTCTTCCTGGATGCAATGCTGCCAGCGGGGCGTCGTGACCAAGGGAGCGGATCGGCTCCACGCCTTTTTCAGCCATTTGTTCGATTAATTGGATATGCTCGCGATCCCAGCCGTTTGCAGCGTATACACCTGGAGTAACATTTTGCTGAAACTTGATTGTTTCCCCTGCACCAGTCAGCTGGTGAGACAGGCGCTGACGTGCATCGGTGAAGGACAGCCGTTTTGCCATCCGCTCATAAACCGCCTTTTGCACTTCGTCGTACCAGAAAACTTCGATGATGCCTGTCTGTTGGTTACGTGATAAACCGACTTTTTCCCCAGGCGCCAGCGGCTTCGGATCTGTAACGTAATTATCGGTCGTTAAAATTCCCTGCTCTGATGCAAAGCTGTAGCTCGTTTCAGTTTCCAGCATCCAGACAGGACGCAGACCGAGTGCATCAACGCTGAAGACGGCTTCCTCTTTAAATCGGGAGATAATTCCCGCCGGACCCTGGGCAAAATGTCCCCAAGCTTCACGGATATAAGTATACAAGTCTTGTAAATGCTCAGGGTAATGTTTGATTTCATTGACGATAGGAGGGAAAAGCACCTCCATCGCTTCAAATAGTGATAATCCGTGTCTGGAGATAAAGGTATCTAAAACGCGGTTCAGGTCCTGCGAGTCACTGCCACCGTCAACGAGAGGTACGCCTAGCATGTTCGCTTCATCGCGAAGCTTGGCGATCGTATTGATTTCTCCGTTGTGTCCGATAACGCTGAACGGTTGTACACGGAAGAAGTTGGATAACGTATTAGTCGAGTAGCGATTATGCCCCAGCGTGGCCGTTGAAGCAACTAGCGGATCTGCAAGATCACGATAATATCGCGGCAGAATGTCTCCGGCTCCCATCACTTTGTACACTGCATGATCCTGGCTGAGGGATGCCACATGTACGGATGTGTTTTTTTCCAAATCCACGGTCAGCTCAAAGAGAGTCGCAGCCAGTGCGCTTTGCTCAATATTCTCCCCGATAAGTGCCACCTGCCAAAAAACAGGCTCCGCTTTTTTGGCGATGGGTCCTAAAGCTTCGGTGTTTGTTTCTTCTGTGCTTTCAAAAACAAATGACAAGCCGTTGCTTTCGATTTTGCGACGCATTTCCGCTTGAATGGCCTCGATGCCTTCAGGTAAACGTTCGATGAAAAAATGCCCGACTATGAACGTTTCGGAGTCAACAAAGTCAGGTGAAACCTTGATTGCTTCAAGTTTTTTCTTCCACAATGCCTTTGGAACGTCAACGTGAATCCCTACGCCGTCGCCTTCTTCATTAATAAAACCGGCGCGATGATTCATTTTTACCAATGCTTCGATGGTATTGTCGATGTTTTCCTTTGTAGGAATATTTTCTTTTTCTACAAATGCGACGATGCCGCAGCTGTCGTGTTCCATTTTTGCAGCACCACGAAATGATTGGATCAGTTTGTTATGGTTTGTCATCGGATTGGCCATACCCTGACCGTCACCTCCTATAAAAATAAGTATTAAAATCCTGTTATGTCCCGTTTTTTGGACACGTTCTAATTACATCGTGGTTGTTCAAAAAGATCGCTGTATATCTTTTTGAACAACTACGATAAAGAGAGGAAACCTGACACGAAAAATTGTGCGTGCTGAACACGTCTGAACCAGCGTAATTGTCAGAGTACTTTTCATTTTAGCATTATTCAAACAAGATTTCAATTAAATATGCAAATAAGCGGATGATGTATACAATTTCCAAAACCATTTTAAAATTATATCACAATAAAAAAACGATATTTGTAAGCGTTTTCAGTGTCTATAGATTGAAAATCGAGGAAAATTATACAATTTACCTCGATCACGAAAATGCATATTTATGCAAAAGGCCATTCGGAGAATGCATGCTCCACCGCGCTGATTGTTTTCCTGATATCTTCTTCTGTATGGGCGATTGTCAGGAACAAGGCCTCATATTTCGAAGGCGCCAAATTGATTTTTTGCTTCAGCATCGCTTTAAAGAAGTAAGCAAACATCTCGCTGTTGCTGCTTTCGGCATCCTTGTAGTTTTTCACTTCCGTCACGTCAAAATAAACGGTCAGAGCGCCTTTCAGACGGTTAATGACAACAGGAATGTTATCTTCGTCCGCGGCTTTCATGATGCCGCGTTCGAGCATGGCGCCAAGCATGTCCAGCCGGTCATAAATTCCTTTTTCCTGCAGCACTTCAAGACAAGCGATTCCGGAGCGGATCGATGCCGGATTCCCTGCCATTGTCCCAGCCTGATAAGCGGGGCCGAGCGGTGCAACCTGTTCCATGATTTGCCGTTTGCCGCCGTACGCGCCGATAGGGAGACCGCCGCCGATAATTTTCCCGAGGGCAGTTAAATCCGGTTCCACGCCGAGGAGGTTTTGTGCTCCGCCGTACATAAACCGAAAGGCGGTGATGACTTCATCATAGATAACCAAAGCACCGGCAGCATGGGCAAGTTCATTTACTTTTTCCAAGAACTGAGGTTCCGGCTGGACGATGCCGAAATTTCCGACAATCGGCTCCACCAGAATACCAGCTACTTGGTGACCCCAGTGTTCAAGTGCTTGCTGAAAGCTGTCGATATCGTTGAACGGGACGGTGATGACTTCCTTGGCAATGCTTTCAGGTACACCAGCAGAATCAGGATTGCCTAAAGTGGATGGTCCGGAACCGGCGGCAACGAGAACGAGGTCGGAGTGGCCGTGATAGCAACCGGCAAATTTAATGATTTTGTTTCTGCCGGTGTAAGCGCGCGCCACCCGAATCGTTGTCATGACAGCTTCCGTACCTGAATTGACAAAGCGGATGCGTTCCATGGATGGAATTGCTTCACGGAGCATGACGGCAAAGGTGTTCTCGTGTATCGTCGGAGTGCCGTATAATACGCCGTCTTCGGCCGCTGCCTGGATCGCTTTTGTGATATGGGGATGTGCGTGGCCGGTGATAATCGGTCCGTAAGCGGCCAGGTAGTCGATGTATTGATTTCCGTCCACATCCCAAAAGTAAGCGCCCTTTGCCTTTTTCATAAATACAGGAGCACCGCCGCCGACGGCTTTGTATGAGCGGGACGGGCTGTTGACGCCGCCTAAAATCACCTCCTGTGCTTCTTGATATAGTTGTTCTGACTGTTGGAATGGCATGGTTGTGGATACCTCCTTGAAAAATCCTCTTCTTTCCATAGTTTATCATGAACTTTTTTCACAAAAGAGTCAACTGAATCGCGGCGCTATTGATTTTTGTTTCCACTAATCACGGAGATGCCTTTCTTGAAACGTTTCGTCCCATTCGGTAAACTTATATCGGTGTCAGAAGAGGAGGAATCATGATGAATGTCGTGGAAGTGGAAGGACTGCGGAAGGAGTTTAAATCGTACTCCAGCCGCTCCGGGCTGGCAGGAGCCTTTCGGGATTTGTTTACAAGAAATTATCAGGTGCTGCGTGCAGTCAATGATATTTCCCTTCATATTAAAAAGGGAGAGATGGTCGGATATATCGGAGAAAACGGCGCCGGGAAGTCAACGACGATCAAGATGCTTACGGGGATATTAACGCCAACGGCAGGACGGATTCTTGTCAATGGCATGAATCCCCATAAGGAGAGGGAAAAATTTGTGCGGACGATTGGCGTTGTTTTCGGTCAGCGATCGCAATTATGGTGGGATATTGCCGTGCAGGAATCGTTCCGGCTGTTAAAAAAAGTATATAAAGTGTCTGATGATGCGTATGAGGCACATATGGGTGAAGTGATCGCGACATTGGACATCGGGCCGCTGCTCGATAAACCGGTGCGCAAGCTGTCGCTTGGTCAGCGCATGCGATGCGAACTCGCTGCTGCGCTGATCCATAATCCGCCGCTGCTGTTTCTGGACGAGCCGACAATCGGCCTGGACGTGCTTGTAAAAATGAAAATTCGCGAGTTTTTAAAGGAGATCAACCGGAAATATCAAACGACGATTTTGTTGACAACGCACGACCTCGCCGATATTGAGGCTTTGTGTGAACGAGTGGTCCTATTAGATGAAGGAAAAATTATTTATGATGGACGATTGGATCAATTGCAAAAAAATTGGGTGGAAGGAAAGCAGATTCATTTTGAATTTCATCATCCGGTGGAGCGTCATGCTCTCATCGAGTTGAGCGGTGGTGCCGATGTTAAATGGCGGCAAGGAGAGCGGTGCAACGAATGGATTGCCGGTATCGAAGGAGATGAAGAGGCGGTTTCACAACTGATGAGCCGGGTGATACAGCAGCATCCAATATCCGATGTTAAAGTTAATCAGGCTTCCACCGAGGAAATTATTCGAAATATATATGAAGAAGGGCTCACCCATGGGTAATTCAGCAGTGTATTTGGAGATGATCCGCATACGTTTTTTAATGATGCTTGCGTATCGAACGAATTATTACAGCGGAATATTGATATATTCGATTAATATCGGCGCTTACTATTTTTTGTGGCAGGCGATATACGGAGCGCAGGAGTCGATACAGGGAATGGATGCTGCCCAAATGACGACATATGTTGCCGTAGCCTGGATGGCAAGAGCTTTTTATTTTAACAATATTGACCGAGAAATTGCCCAGGAAATACAGGAGGGGAAAGTAGCTGTGGAAATGATCCGGCCGTATCATTATCTCGGCGTGAAAACAATGCAGGGACTCGGAGAAGGACTGTTCCGGCTACTGTTCTTCTCGCTGCCGGGGATGGTGGTGATCTGGCTCGCTTTTCCAATAACATTTTCTGATAATTTTGCAGTATGGGGTTTCTTTTTTATCTCCATCCTGTTCAGTTTCATTGTAAATACACAAATTAATTTGTTGACGGGAATGGCGACGTTTTTCCTTTTATATAATACCGGTCTAATACGCGGAAAACGGGTGGTGATCGACTTGTTTTCCGGTCTTCTGCTGCCGATATCCTTCTATCCGTTATGGGCGCAGGAGATCATGCAATTCTTGCCGTTTCAGGCGATCAGCTATATCCCGTCGATGATTTTTACAGAGGCCTTCACCGGAACGGAAATATATCAGGCGCTTGGCATCCAGCTGTTTTGGGCGGCCGTGCTGATCATTCCGATACAGCTAATGTGGGTGTTGGCCAAGCGTCAGCTGATCGTGCAAGGAGGGTGAGGTACGATGTTTTATGTTTCGATTTTTTTTCAGTATGCGGCACAATACTTGAAAACCAGGCTGACATATCGCGCGGATTTAGTTGTGGAAATACTATCCGACTTGCTTTTTCAAGCGGTTAATTTAATCTTTATTCTTGTCGTGTTCGGACATACAACGACTCTTCACGGCTGGAGCAGAGAAGAAATCATTTTTATTTACGGCTTCTTTTTAGTTCCATATGCGATCTTCACCGCTTTTTTTAATATATGGGATTTTAATGACCGTTATATTGTCAAAGGGGAAATGGATCGTGTTCTGACGCGCCCCGTTCATAGTCTTTTGCAAATCGTCATCGAACGGATGGAGCTGGAATCTTTGTTCGGTGTGATCACGGGAATGGCGATCATGTTTTATGCCGGATCACGGTTAGGTCTGGAGATTCACTGGTATGATCCGCTCGTTTTGCTCATTATGGTGATTGGCGGAGCGCTTATTTATGCCGGCATATTTATTACGCTGGCGAGCATCAGCTTTTGGTCGGACAGCAAAACGGATTTGATGCCGATGATGTATAATATCGGCAATTACGGCCGGTATCCTGTGGATATTTATAACCGGCTGATCCGCTTTACTTTGACGTGGATTTTACCGTTTGCCTTTGTCGGCGTCTATCCATCTGCCTTTTTCCTCGGCAGAACAGACTGGTACGTGTACGCGTTTCTCACACCGGTCATGGGACTATTGTTTCTGACTATCGCGGTTGTCCTGTGGAATCAGGGAGTAAAGCATTACCGCGGGGCGGGAAATTAGTAAAAATGTTTGTTCAAAAAGATTGCTTTTTATCTTTTTGAACAAACACGAAGCAACAAGCCGTACTTCACTGAGATACTGCGAGCTGTCTCATTGTGTCATCGCGTGCGATGGCACTTGGATATTCGTCGAAGCATTGCTTGCAGAGGAAGAGACAATGAGTGGAGCCGATGCATTCTTTTAAAGTCAGCTAGGAGTGGTTTTCTGGAGTCAGGATGACGACATTTCGCCGTTGCTCATAGGACGTGAGCAGTAGTTAGGCGGAATTGAGACGCATCGAGCGGAACTATTGCCTTTTGGAATATGCTCTAAAAACATATTCCATGTCCTAAAACGAAATGTCACCTCATATGGTTAATAGAGGTGATGGCGATGAAATACCTCTTCCTATTGGTCGTTTTTCTTGTTGCTGCTCTCGGAATCGGAATGAGCTTTTATCTGCTGGTAAAACAACAGCCTGCGGAAAGACAGCGGATTTCACTGCGGAATTTCGTCGTCTTAGTCTTAGTTTACGTCACTGTTACATGCGGCTTCGGAGCTGTTTATCTAGGGCTCGAAGTGACGGGGCATCGCGTGCTGACGGAAGGCGGCAAGCTGATTGCGCATGACTCCGTTTTTCATTTGGTGGAGGACGTGCTCTATTTTAGTTCCGTTACGTTATTAACCGTCGGCTACGGAGATATTACGCCTCAAGGAATCGGCCGGTGGATCGCGATGATTCAAGCTCTGATCGGCTATTTGCTTCCCGCTGCATTCGTGGTAACCACGGTTTTTTACCGCGAACGTCAGAGGCAACATTTGTAGGGGAAAAGATTTTTCGTTATGCTTATATGTATATGGAAGATGCACATATAGGAGGTTGCGAATATGACAGTTGAAGTAGGACAGATTGTACCCGATGTAACGCTAAAGGGGAATGGCGGGAAGGAAGTCAGCTTATCCGCTTACCGCGGTAAATACGTTGTACTGTATTTTTACCCGAAGGATATGACTCCGGGTTGTACGACGGAAGCCTGCGATTTCCGTGACCATCACACAAGCTTTCAGGATTTGAACGCGGTGATTCTTGGCGTAAGTCCTGATCCGGTTGACCGCCACGAAAAGTTTATCGCCAAGTATGATCTCCCCTTTGAGTTGCTGGCAGATGAGGACCAACGCTTAGCGGAAATGTTTGGTGTCTGGACGTTAAAGAAAAACTTTGGGAAAGAATATATGGGAATCGAGCGTTCCACGTTTATTCTCGATCCTGCCGGCATGCTCATCAAGGAGTGGCGCAAGGTGAAGGTGAAGGGACACGTGGAAGAAGCGCTGGAATATTTGTCTGACATTGAGAAGGAGTAAAAAGAAGGACGAATTGATCTGAAATAACGGTGCAGACTTCGACGATTTTTCCTTGAGTTGGAAATTGTAATTGGAGTGACAAGGATGAAGCAAGTTTTGCCATTAATGTTAATTGCGATAATAGTCGGAGGAGCACTATTTTTTTTAAGCGATTCCTATGAAGAAGAACGATTTCTTCCAGAATGGAGCAATATTCAAACAACGGAAAATTGGGAGGTAACGCTTTTTTTTAATGAGATACATTCCGATACACCGGAAATCGGCGTTCGCTTAGAATTGTTAAGTGGAGATCATGAGATAGCGGCTCTTGAATTTTTCATGGAAACATGGCATGGCGGCTTTTACTACCAGGATCTAACAATGAATAATTTTGATGGCACGGTAATATATTCTGAAAATTGTCAGTTTTGCACTGGGGACGAGCCTGAATATGGTTACGGCAATTTAGTTCTGAATTGGCGGCAGAACGGAGAAATCTATACAGAATTTATTTATTTCGATGTTTTAGCAAACGGGCTGTGGTTTCAACAACAGAAAAAATAGACGGCAAGTGTCCAAACCAATATCAACCAGGATCATATACTTTAGTGAACGGTGACATAACGATCCCTCTTTTATTGATCTGGTGCTCTCTGTTTTAGCGAGACGAACAAGTCTCGCTTTTTTTTTTTAGAACTCTGGCTCGAAAACGTGGTGGACAACTATGCCGCTAAAACGGCGTTGCCTTATTCCTCCGTTGCTTATGCCGCCGTGTCTCGACCTTGTTTCCTTCTTAATAAATACATCGTTAAACAGGATTTTTGATTTTTCTGATTCATAACTAGCATTATGTTTTGCCAAGAAGGTGTATGATGTGTTATTTATAAATGATAAGGTATTTTTTTGGAGAGGTTAGCATGAACATTTTATCATCAGCAGATATTCGAAAAGATTTGCGGGAAGTGCTCATCAGTAAATACGGTAATTTAACGTTTCAGTTTTATTCCGATATTTCCGAAGCAGACAAGAACTTGCCGGAAGCAGACGTACTTATTACTTACGGTGAAGATTTAACTGCCCGCCACATTGAGAAAGCAGTGAAATTAAAGTGGATCATGGTGATTTCTGCCGGATTGGACGAAATGCCGTTTGAGGCAATCGGGAAAAGAAATATTCTTGTGACGAATGCGCGGGGCATTCATCGAACGCCGATGGCTGAATATACAATGGCGATGATGCTCCAGGCTGCCAGGCAGACAAAACGGCTTATTGAAAATGAACAACAAGGAACATGGGAACGTACACTGGCAATGACAGAGCTTTGCGGTACGACAATTTGCGTGTTAGGGACCGGGGCAATTGGGCAGGAAATTGCCAGGCTGGCAAAAGCCTTCGGAATGAAAACATCAGGAATAAACCGGACAGGTAGAAAAGTAGAGTATTTTGACCGCGTTGAACCTTGTGATAACCTGGATGTGCTTCTTACGGAGGCAGACTTTGTCGTTTCTGTCCTGCCAAAAACAAAAGCCACCGATCGGATGCTGGCAAAAAAACAGTTTCATTTAATGAAGCAAAATGCTGTTCTGATAAACATCGGCCGGGGAAATGTGATTGATGATGAAGAGCTGATAGGGGCATTGACGGAAGGAAGTATAGCCCACGCAGTACTGGATGTGTTTAATGAGGAGCCGCTGCCGAAGGAACATCCGTACTGGAGAATGAAAAACGTGACAGTCACACCTCATTTATCAGGGCGGTCACCGGAATATCAGCCGAGAGCTCTTGAGATTTTTGAACGTAATTTAAAGGTATTTCTTCAAGGCAAAGAGAATTATATCAATCGAATTGATCCGGATAAAGGATATTAACTCCGTCAAGGGAGGAAGAAAACATGAAGCTGATGATATGTGTGGTTAATAACCGTTACGCAAACGAAATGGAGCGGCAGTTAAAGAAAAAAGGCTATCGGATGACGGAATTGGCCAGTAGCGGCGGGTTTATGAAAAAGGGGAATACGACGTTTTTGTTTGGAATTCAAAATGAAGATTTAAACTCGTTGCGCCAGGAAATGCAAAGGATCTGCCTGGATGTAGAAAAGAAAAAAGGAAAGTTGCGAGGGGGAGAAAGCCGTTATACGTCCTTTGTCATTAACGTGAAGGACAGCCTTCCTCTCATGAATCAATTAAAATAAATTTGTCAGACGATATTCTGACGCTTTTGTGAATTTCATTATGATTTTAGATATATACTTACTTATATATGGTGCTAACATTGACAAAAATTATCTCCTTTATGTATACTGATTATAACAATTATAAAATAAGAATCTTTTTTGGAAGAGGTGAGACAAAATGGAAAACCATCGACTTCAGGAGGCTTTGCATTCTTTAAAAAGCACCAAAGTTCGTATGACTCCTCAACGCCATGCAATTTTAGAATTTTTATTTAATGCCAAAATGCATCCGACTGCCGATGAAATATATAAAGCATTGGAAGGAAAATTCCCTAATATGAGTGTTGCAACAGTCTATAACAATTTAAGGGTGTTTAAAGAAGTCGGCCTTGTTAGAGAACTCACTTACGGGGACTCTTCCAGCAGATTTGACAGTAATACATCTGATCATTATCACGTCATTTGTGAAGAATGTGGTAAAATGGTAGATTTTCACTACCCTGGATTAGATGAAGTGGAAACGTTGGCTGAGCATGTCACTAACTTTACTATAAAACACCACCGTATGGAAATTTACGGTGTCTGTCCTGATTGTATTAAAAAGGAAAAACAACAACATTAAAAAGAAGCTGGACGTTAACAATCCAGCTTCTTTTTATGGGTGCGGCCCCCCATGTCACAAAATTGTGCGGGACATGGGGTGTTAAAATTTCTTCTTTTTATTATACGTTTCATCAAATTCTTTTCCTTCGAGTGATTTATCCAATGTCAACGGCTCGCTGCAATACATGCAGGCATCAACTCTTCCAAGCATTTTTGTCAGCTTTCCGCAGTTAGGGCACTCTACTTGTACTGTTTTCGATGACAGCATACCGATCCAAAAATAAATGATTGTACTTGCTATAATGCAAAGAAACCCTAAAATCATAAACAGTGTCATGAACAAAGCGCTTGTTTTGAAGAAAAGCCCGAAATACATAACGATGATACCGCCAAAAATAAGGACGAGTGCGAACGTTCTGATTTTATTGATTTTGTTCGAATATTTTATTCCCATTGAAGTTCCCTCCTAAATTGAAAGTATAGCACACTTTCATATACAATCACTACATAAGTACATGTGGTGATGGATGAATAAACTTGAAGGTTTTCTAACATTGCCGTCGAACATTAATATTAAGTAAGTGAGCTAAAATTCGTCTTTTTGGTGGGAGGCTTCTTTATGGATGATTTTCTTCGTCAATTATATCAGGATCGATCAAGCGACCAGAATACTCTGGGGATTGTTTTAATAGAAAGACGTTCAAGTGCGGATTCCAAGACGGATCATTTTGATGCTGTTTTACTTGTTATAGTGTCGGAAGGCCGACCGAATTGGGAAATGAAGCATTATGCATATAATGGTTATAAAGCAGCGATGCATCTTGTAAATACATCGCAAATCCGTGATTGGCTGATAAACAGCTCCAACCGGAGAATCGTTGATTGGATTATGAACGGAAAAATTGTTTTTGACAGGAACGAATACACGAAAAATTTTAGACAGCAGTTGATCGACTTTCCGGCAGAGGAAAGAAAAGCCCGAACCGGGGTCGAATTTGCCAAACTGATTCGCCGCTTTGTCGACGGTAAGGCTTTGTATAATGAAGGTCACCATTTGGATGCGTTCAATCAGATCGTGCATGCATTGCATCACTTGGCGCGCCTGTCAATTATTGAACATGGTTTTTATCCGGAGGTAACGGTTTGGCAGCAAGTAAAGCAATTCGAGCCGGAAATTTACAAGCTTTATTCGGAATTAGTAACAGGATCTGAGTCAATCGATAAAAAATTAGAATTACTGCTGATTGCCAATGAAGTTGGGCTGATGAAAAAAACAAAGCTCGGGAGCTTGCATTTGCTGGAGATTATGAAGACTAAGGATGGGTCTTGGACTATAGAAGAGATAAAAGCGAAACTTGCCATTCATGATTATTCATTGGACTTAAGCGTGCTTCTTGAATATTTAATACAAAAAGGATATGTTGATGTAGTAAAGGTGGAAACAAAAGGGAAAACGATCTACCACCGCCAATACACTGTTAATCAATATTCTACAGAATAGGTTGCTGCTGACGGTGCATCACTGTAAACTGCCAGAGCAGTCAGCTGCTACATTAGCTGATTTGACATTGTAATTGGAACAGTGATGCTTCGTTGTGCTTATTGGAAAGCATGATAGAACGGTGGAGATGCTTTTATGTTAACACAGGTAAAGCAGGGTGGAAGGCGGCATAATGATTATTGCGCTATAACTGTTATCGATTATGCTCAACGAAGAACACGATAAATAAATTTCAAATGTTGTTGACAAATTATATTAACCATGTTAAATTATCAATTGTCGCTAAAAAACACGACTTATATTTTGAACAAGCAGCATATAAAAAATGTTGACGAAGTTCAAATTAAATGTTATATTGGAAAAGTCGCTTTCAAAAGTCGCGACAAAATATTTTTAAAAAGCTGTTGACGATGAAGTAGTTCTGTGATAAGCTATTAAAGCTGTCGGTAAACAGCAGTAATGAACAATTGACCTTTGAAAACTAAACAAAAACCAAGCGAAGTGGGATATGAAAATATCCCGTCAATGAAAGAAAAAACAGCCAACATTTGGCTTGATGTCAGAGACATCAACCTTCGATGATAACATGATTATCATACTTTATCGGAGAGTTTGATCCTGGCTCAGGACGAACGCTGGCGGCGTGCCTAATACATGCAAGTCGAG
>NZ_FNPI01000024.1 GCF_900107275.1 Evansella caseinilytica
AGCGAATGCAGGTTGTACTCTTTTTTATCTGCTCGAACTGCTATTTTTATTATACTATAACTATCTGAATAATCGGACTAACGAACATAAAAAAACAGGCTGTTGAGATGACTTTCTCAACAGCCTGAAAATCCCGATTTCATCGGGATTTTTTTGTGGTTATTCAGCCGGTACTACTGCGCCGTTATATTTATCAAGAATAAATTGTTTGACTTCTTCCGATTGAAGAACGTTCACTAAGGTAACAATGCGGTCGTCTGTTTCGTCTCCTGCATTTACCGCAATAACGTTGACATATGGATTGTCTTGATCACCGGACTCCAGGGCAATGGCATCTTCCAGCGGATTCAGACCTGCATCCAATGCATAGTTGGAGTTGATAAGAACCGCGTCGCCTTCTCCGTTTTCATACGCTATTGGAAGTAAAGCTGCTTCGACTCGCGCTAAAAATTGAAAATCATGCGGGTTTTCTACGATATCATCAATGGAAGCACCAATTCCCGCACCTTCGGCAAGCGTAATCAACCCTTGCTCTTCCAGCATCATAAGAATGCGGCCATGGTCGGCAACAGAATCACTCATAATAATCTCCGCACCGTCAGGAAGCTCCTCCAGGCTGCTGTATTCCTGAGAATAAACACCGATCGGTTCGATATGAATTCCGCCGGCATTGACAAAGCCGTATCCATGATCTTCATTTTGTGCGTTCAAATAAGGAATGTGCTGGAAGTAGTTAGCATCCAGCTCATGTGCTGCCAGCGCTTCGTTTGGCAAAACATAGTCAGTGAACGAGACAATGTCTAAATCAATGCCTTCTTCCGCAAGCAGCGGTTTTGCGAATTCCAGAATTTCCGCATGCGGAACATTGCTGGCACCGACGACTAATTCCACAAGCTCGCCTGTCGCTTCTTCTCCGTTTTCAGCTCCAGCTTCATCTTCCTCGCCGCTTCCTTGTGTTTGATCATCTTGATTTTGCTGTTCTGCTGCATCGTCGTCAGCCGTTCCGCATGCCGCCAATAATCCTAATGATAATCCCATGACGCTCAATGCTTTCAGTAATTTCTTCATTTTTATACCCCCTGATATTCATTATCTTTTGTCTAATTTATTTGTTATCAGATCGCCGATCAATTGAACAATAAAGACGATCACTAACACAATTACCGTCGCCACAAATGTAATATCCGTCTGTCGCCGTTGGAAGCCTTCACGATAAGCGAGATCTCCCAATCCGCCCGCACCGATGACACCTGCCATCGCAGTGTAGCTGACGAGGGCGATGGCTGTTACCGTCAGCCCGGAGACCAGAGCCGGCATCGCTTCCGGCAGCAGCACTTTAAAAATGATTTGGGCGTTGCTTGCCCCCATGGACTTCGAAGCTTCAATCACCCCCTTATCAATTTCCCGCAAGGCAATTTCCACCATCCGGGCGTAGAACGGCGCCGCTCCGATGATGAGCGCGGGCAATGCCGCAGACGGCCCCAGCATCGTTCCGACAATAACTCTTGTAAATGGTATTAACAACACGATTAAAATAATGAATGGAATCGAGCGAAACACATTTACAAAAAACGCTGTTATTCCGTAAATCACTTTGTTTTCCCAAAGATTTCCCTTTGCCGTCAAAAACAAGACGAGGCCGAGAAAAATACCAAAGATAAACGTAAATATTAATGCAATAAATGACATATGAAGTGTTTCGTATGTGGCATCGTACATATTCGACCAGTTCACATTTGGAAACAGCCGGACAAACGCTAAAGAAAAAAGCGAACTACTCACCGTGAATCACCTCCACGGAAACATGTTTTTCACGAATATACTCAAGCACTTTCTGCACTTCTTGTCTGTCCCCTTCCACGCCGATAAACAAGGAACCATACGGACCATTTTGCGTCTGGCTGATCTTCCCTTGAAGAATGTTGACCGTGACGTCAAAGGTTCGGATAATGTCATTGATCAGCGGCTTCTTCGCATCGCCGCCGACAAAGGTCAGTTGAAGAACGTGGCCGATTCCGTCGGCACCGAACAAGTGCTTCAGCGTCTCCTCCGTTTCTTCCGGCTCCGTTACTTGCTTGACAAATTCCTTCGTCATTTGTTCCCGCGGCCGTTTAAATACATCCAGCACCGGTCCTTGTTCAACGATTTTCCCATGCTCCATGACGGCAACACGGTGGCAGATTTTCCTGATAACATGCATCTCATGGGTAATTAAAACGATGGTTAAACCAAGCTTCTTATTGATATCTACTAACAGCTCCAAAATCGAATCTGTCGTTTTCGGGTCCAGTGCGGATGTTGCTTCATCACATAGTAGCACTTTCGGGTTGTTGGCAAGCGCCCGGGCAATTCCCACTCGCTGCTTCTGCCCGCCGCTTAACTGGGAAGGATAAGAGCCGCCTCTGCCGTCAAGACCGACAAGGCTGATCAACTCATTTACCCGTTTTTCCCGCTCCGCCTTTGGAACTCCTTTGATTTCAAGAGGAAAGGCAATGTTTTCCTTTACTGTGCGGGACCACAGCAGGTTAAAGTGCTGAAAGATCATCCCGATTTCCTGCCGCGCCTCCCTCAGCTGTTGTTTTGTTAACCTCCCCATGTTTTTACCGGCGACAACCACCTCCCCGGAAGTTGGTGTTTCAAGCATATTTAATAAACGGATCAGCGTGCTTTTTCCGGCACCGCTGTAACCGATGATTCCGAATATTTCTCCTTCGTCGATCGTTAATTGAATGTGATCGACAGCGGTCACTTTGCCGTCCCTTGTATGAAACGTCTTGACCAGGTCAGACAATGAGATCATTTTTTTTCCTGCCTCGCTTTCTTTAAGTTTTGTTCACAAAGAGAAAAGACGACCTTTTAGAACAAACACTTTATCAAAAACTCTTTTCGTATTCTTCTTCACTGGGAAACATACTCTTATCTTGAACAGTCATGAGGAGAATGATAACGAACAGCCATTTCTTTTTTATTTTAACAGGATGTTCAAATACAAATACATAATTATTACCATTGAAATACTATGAATAAACCTCCTGTTCAATTTTTCACAGATCAGGAGGAAACAGTCATAACACGGCTGGACTGCATGACGATTGTCATACAACCGCCTGGCAAGCAATAACAACAATGCTCATGCATGCCTTAAGCAGCAGCTTTCCTGGTGAAGCACCCTACTCAAATAATTGTTCGTAAATAAAAAACCTTCCGGCCAATGAAAAGCAGAAAGGTAATAATCAACCTGCTCCTCATCTTTTCAAAGTCAATGCGACTTTGCAGGAATTGGCACCTTCAAGATACTTGTGGTTGCCGGGCTTCATAGGGCCAGTCCCTCCGCCTCTCTGGATAAGAAGAAACGCTATTAACTTAAAATCAATCACTACTGGGATATTATCATGCTGCATTTTTCTTGTCAAATCATTTTTTTGTTTCGGCACACTGCTGCAAAAAGCACGCCTGCCCGTCCAGTTCGTCCGATTGTTTCACAAACATAGAGCACGGGTTTTTATTAACGAGATTTTTTACTTAAATACAATAAAGATTCCAATAACAGCAAGTCTTTCAGCCTTCCACTGACGCCGATCTCCCCTCTTTTTTTCATCGACAAAAGAAAATCTTCTCCTGTCAGCAGAAGCTGCAACGCTTCCCCGTTTCCTTCTAACACCACGTCCGCGGGCGTTTCCGTCACTTCATCGATGTTGATATCTTTCCCGTCGAAATGTATCACCCACTGCTCATCCTCACAAATCATACAGACAACCATCTTCGTTTTTTCCAGCAATTCCTGCATATGAGCGGATTGCTTCATCCGCCCGACAGAGGAGGAGAGAATTTGATACATCATTAATCGCCACCTTAAAAAAATCTTCCTTCCCTTCCGGTACTTTATTATTTTATTATTCCACGTGTGCAGGACTTTTCCTCTATATTAGACAGCAGATTGCGTCATTTTTTTTGCAGATCGGATCGGTTTGCGAAAAACAATATAGAAATATAAAGTGCCGATGACGTAAAGAACTCCAGTAATGGAAAAGACGATGGCGTATCCAGAATATGCCCCGTACATCATGACAATGGTGGTGGACACCGGTCCCATCACCGCCCAGCCGAGCTGGAAAACAGCCTGACCAACAGAGTTCGCCAGCCCTTTGATGGAATCGTCCACACTGCGCATCATCAGCGACATTTGAATCGGATTTCCCGCGTTCATCAACGCTTGCCGGAACAAAAACCCGAAAACGGCCCAAAACAGCTCCTGAGTATACGCAGTCAGCAGTAAAAACGGAATCGACAAAAACTGTAAAATAACAACGGCTCTCACTTCGCCTACACGTTTGACTACCGCCGGTCCAATCAGCATCGCAACCGCCGTCATTCCTTGGCCGGCCGAAATAATCATGCCGACAAAGGAATGAGAAATTTCAAAGCGGTCGACAAAATAAAGGTTTAAATACGGGATCACCAATCCGGAGCCAAAGCCAATTAATATTTGCGCAACCGCAAAAAGGAAGATGATTTTCAATCCATGACGTTGCCGGTGAAATATTTGTTTAAATGATTGCTGCTTTACCGCATGAGACGTGAGTTTCCGTTCGTCGCGCACTTTCATAAACGGCAGTAATCCGGAAAAAAAGAACAGCACACCGATCAGCAAGGTGATGCGGATGCTCCAGAGCGAATCAATGCCTAAAATCACATGAAAGAAATCGCTTAACACCCCGCCTAACGTATTGCCGACGACATTCGCTACCATGATGATGGCAAAATTGAAGCTGAACAGATGAACACGTTGTTTTTCTTGGGAGTTTTCTGCAAGCAGCGGAATCGAACACACTTGAATAAATGCCATGAAAAGTCCCGTCATAAAGGCAGCCCCCAACAGCAGCCCCTCAACTGTCAGGACAGCGCGAAAGAATAAGCTGATGGCAACCAAAAACGCTCCCGAAAAAATAAGTTTTTTCCGTCCGGTCCGATCGCTTAAAATTCCGGCAGGGAGCAGCATCAATGCAGTGGCAATCGATTGCATGGCAATGACGGAACCGTTCATCTGATCATCATATCCGAGTTCACGAATATAGTAATTATAAATGATCATAAAAATTCCCATCCCGGTATGTGCTAAAGCGGACCCGGCAAGAAATAGCCGCACATTGCGGTTATACCCTTTGAATTGATCCACCCAATCCCCCATGAAGCTTGCCATTTACATTCCCTGCCTTCCAGTTTTTCAGCCGTTCTTTTCACTGGCTTCGTATCCTGATATTTCGCCTCTCTAAATACAAACTATATCATAGCTGAAATGCGCTCATTTGAAAAGAAACTTTTTTCCAAGACAAGCGGGAACTGAGAATATGGAGAAAAATGTGATGTTTAAGAAGGGGGTGTCTCAAAAGGGAAAAAACACCCTTTTGAGACACCCCCGAAGCAATGAGCCACACTTCACCGAGAAACTGCGAACTGTCTCATTGTGTCATCGCGCGCGATGGCACTTGGATCTACATCAGTGCAATACTGGCAGAGGAAGAGACAATAGGTGGAGCCGATGCATTCTTTTCAGGCCGGCTGTGAGTGGTTTTCTCGGAACCAGGATGGTGACATTCCGCTGTTAGACCTGCATGTGCTTCATCGAGTCAATTTGCGTCGAGTAACCGCAGACGCAGGACGTGAGTGGTACTTAAGCGGAATTGGAGGATGGTGACATTCCGCCGTTGCCCATAGGACGTGGGCAGCATTTAGGTGGAATTGGGCGCATCGTGCGGAACCATTGCCTTTTTGAACAGACTCTTATCGTTTTGGCTTTTGACACATCCCCTTTGTTTGAATGAAATGTTCGAAAACCTGCGCTACATAAACGTTCGAAGAAGCGGATTTAACACCAGCCCATATCGCAGCCTTCAACATATGCTTTCGGATGCTTTTGGGCTGATGTCTCGCTATCCACATCAAATTCCTCTGCCATTTCATATTGATGCGCTTCCGCCTGCTTGCGGAGCTGTTGCTTTTTTTCATCGCTCGCGCTTCCTTTTCCCTGTTCTCCGCCGGTATCGTCGGCTAATTCGATTCCGGATTTTGGGCGATGGCGAGATGAATCGTTGACGAGCTCCGGATCAACGGATGGATGGTCCACATCGTCTCCCATATTGTCATAAAAATCTGCATCTTTTTCCCTCATACGAGATAACACCGCCTTTATTGTAGTTTGTTCAAGGATCGTTTTTGGAAGGCTGCTTTCGGGAACTTTGCTGTTTTCGGGAAGCTTTTATCTGAGAAGGCATTTTATTTTACCTTCACGCATGGAATGGAAGGCCAAACAAGCTTTGCTTACGACCCGCAAGCAAGCATCAACAGCAGCCTTCTTTTTGTTAGAGAGTCGCCTTTTGTTTTGAAACCAGCGATACAGTTTGAAGCGACCTCTATATCATTATCATGGACGATCCTTGCTCTTTCTATGTCAGTGATGCCCTCGTTAACTTACTCCATTCACGGAACTTATTGACACTCCTTCACGATTTCTTAATGACTTTTTAACACTTTTCCGGCGAATTATGTGATAATTTTAACATATCGCATTGATTTAACAGAGGAGCGCTGACCATTGAAACGAATTCGTATGTTTGTCAATATGATTGCTTTATTGTCTATATATAATTTGTTGTTATTGTATATCAGCTGGAATATTTGGACTTGGACGGCAACGGCATTTGATTTTTCCTACCCTTATGTCGTTTCCGGACTGATTGTGGTGTTTGGCTATTCCTTTGTTTTAGGAAGTGCCAGTAACAAGCTTGTTTTCTTGAAAATGCTTGGAAGCGTTTGGCTCGGTTTGTTTCAATATTTCATTCTCCTATTGCCGGCTGCCAATGTGCTTGTTTGGATCCTTGAATTTTTTACGCTATCCCGGGAAACAGCTGTCCTTTGGACCGGATACGGCGCAGCGGTTGCGCTCCTGATGATTTTTTTCTATGGCACGTATCATGCCTACAGTCCGGTGATCCGGAAGTATGAGTTGAGGATTGCAAAAACAACGAATCGTAAAACGCTGCGCATTGGCGTGGCATCGGATATGCATTTCGGCGCTTTGTCCGGAAAAAGGCATCTTCGACGATTGGTAAAATGCATGGACGAGATCAAGCCCGATCTTATTCTTCTGCCCGGCGACATCGTCGATGATGATCCAAAAGAATTTCTGAACAAAAAAATGGACGAACTGATGAAAACGATGACAGCTCCCCTCGGCATCTACGGTGTGTTAGGGAATCACGAATACTACGGCAAGGCGATTCCTGAGCTTGTGAAAATCATGGAGCGCATCGGAATTACGATCTTGCAGGATGAAGCGGTTCTGATTGACAACGGCATCGTTCTCATCGGGAGAAAGGACCGGACGGATAAGGAACGGCAGCGTATGGAGGAAATAACGGCTGCCGTGGACAAAACTTACCCTGTCATCATGATGGATCATCAGCCATATGAGCTGGAGCAGGCGATGAAATCCGGAGTTGATGTACTCCTTTCCGGGCATACACACCGGGGGCAGCTTGCACCAAATCATTTCATCACAAAGAGGATATTCGAGTTGGATTGGGGGTATAAGCAGAAGGAGCAGCTTCACGCTGTTGTGTCGTCAGGCTTTGGCTTCTGGGGGCCGCCTATGCGGATAGGCAGCCGTTCAGAAGTTGTGCAAATTGACATTACTTTTTCCTGAGGCAGCTGCAGCAATCCTGCTGCACGAAAATGAGAAGGTGTGCCGAATAAGGAAACATCCCCTCTTATTGGCACACCTATTTATTGTGGTGGTATTTTATATTTTATTCCTGACTGATCATGTCTTCGTACTGCTCGGCTGTCATTAAGTTATCCAGTTCTGCTTCATCGGATAATTCAACGACAATCATCCACGCCTTTTCATAAGGAGATTCGTTTACGAATTCCGGGGAGTCATCCAGCTCTCCGTTTACCTCAACAACCTTTCCGCTTACTGGTGCATACAACTCCGACACGGTTTTGACAGATTCGACGCTTCCGAACGGCTCGTCTGCCTCCACTTCGTCTCCCACCTCAGGAAGCTCGACAAAAACGATATCTCCAAGCTCCGCCTGAGCAAAATTCGTGATTCCAATGCGAACCTTATTTCCTTCCACTTTTACCCACTCATGCTCTTCTGAATACTTAAAATCTTTTGGCAAACTCATTCTTTTCCCTCCACTCTGATATTTCAATCCATTGAGGTTGATTATGTATTTAAACTTCTTTCTTCCACTTTCACTATAGTACAAAATGGCAGGGAGAAGCAACTACCTTAAGCTTGTTACCTTCACTGAATTATTCCCGTTTTTCATCTTGATCCTGAGGAAGACACCGACAGGAGCAACATGGTAAAAAGCGGTATTGCTTTAATGGCTATCAATAGGAAAGATCAATAGGAGAACCATGTTTTACTTCCAAGTGCCGGCAAAAGTTTCTTCTTTAAAACCAACGGTCACTTTGTTGCCGTCTGTCACAATCGGACGTTTGATCAGCATTCCATCTGATGCCAGAAGCTCGAGCATTTCATCTTCTGAAGCTGTCTTCAGCTTGTCTTTTACACCAAGCTCCCGATATTTTTGTCCACTCGTATTAAAAAATTTTTTTAACTCTAAGCCGCTTTTTTCGTAAAGTTCCGCTAATTTTTCTTTGGACGGTGGATTTTCAACAATATGCACAGCCTCATAGGCTATTCCGTGGTCGTCCAGCCACTGCTTCGCTTTTCGGCACGTGCCGCATTTCGGGTACTGGTAAAAAATTAAACTCACAAAAAAACACCTCGCATTTTTGATTTCATCTTCAGGAAACAAATGGTTAACCTTTATTATTCCTTTCTCTTTCCTATCATATAATACAGAAACATTATTTTTCATCCTTTGTGCTTGCGCTTCAGCTATTTTTTTTTGCTTATTAACAAGGCTTTGACTGATTTTTCGGCGATTTCATCTGTTCCGGCACGATTGGCTTTTATTTGTTACCGTACGGCGTACGGCGGGGTTTGAACCCGTTTCGGGCACGATTAGCCCTTTTTTCCCGTCGAACTCGCGATTTATTCTCGTGTTTCATGGTTTTTCCGTCGATTTCCTTAGTTATTCCGGCGGATCTTCACTTCTTTCCGTCGATCCTCATGATATTCCCGTCAAAATCATGATTTATTCCGCCGCTCCATGGGTTTGTTTTCCGACGTGCTTCACAATTATTTCAGCCTGCTGCTGTTTTTTCTGATGTTTTCCATCGTTATTCTGCCAATGACAGCTGCTCCCCTGCCTTTTTCACAGAAATTGTTCAAGCGAAAAAGCCCCGGATGACTTTGCCGGAGCTCCTTCGCATTTCATAGAGAGGAGAATGCCCCTTTCATAAAGAAAGGAATATTTTCATAAATTGGGACAGGGGAATGCCCCAAATTGTCGAACAAAATCGCCGTGTACGTTCAAAAGATAATTCTTTTTGAAAATACACTTATACTACATATTTTTCCGAATCGATAATTGCCGCTGCGATTTCCCGTTTTTTGGCTACGACATTCACCGGAGTGTGACGGGTAAGCTTTTTTAAGATGGCGAGCATCGTTCTTAACGTATCTCCCTCTTCCAGTGCGACGAGGGATTCCTTGGCAACAGCCTCAATGTGATGGAAAGCTTCCTGAGTGAATACTTGCGTGAGCAGCAGCTTCTGCTTTGCTTTCTCCTCACCATTTTTCACCATGAACTTTTCTGTACGGAGAATACATGATTCGATGCTGAAGATGTCGGAAACGATGTCGGCAATATTCGCCAAAAGCTCCTGCTCCTTTTGCAGCTTCTCCCCATGCTTTTGCACCGCGTTTCCGGCCACCATCATGAAAATTTTCTTTGTATTTTCAAGCAAATATTTTTCCTGCTCCAGCGGCTCATCCCCCACTTCCTGCGGCATCATCATCATGAGCTCTTCCTGAAGCGAACCGGCCTGCTCCAATAGCGGCAGCTCTCCCTTCATTGCTTTTCTCATGATCGTCGCCGGAACAAGCATCCGGTTTATCTCATTCGTTCCTTCAAAAATACGATTGATGCGCGAGTTGCGATACATCGTTTCCACTTCGTACTCCGCCATAAAGCCGTAACCGCCGTGGATTTGCACCGCTTCATCGGCAACGAAATCAAGCACTTCGGAACCAAATACTTTATTCAACGAGCACTCGATGGCATATTCGCCAATCGCTTTCCCAACTGTCGCTCCATCCTTTTGCTGTTCCGGAGACAATGCGGCAAACGCTTCATCAATCAGCCCGCCTGTACGGTAAATCGTACTTTCGGCGGCATATGTTTTCACGGCCATTTCCGCCAGCTTTTTTTGGATCAAGGTAAACTTGGAAAGCGGCAGCTTAAACTGCTTTCTTTCATTCGCATATTTTGCCGCTAATTCAATCCCGTACTTTGATCCGCCCACGCAGCCGACGCCGAGCTTCCAGCGGCCGATATTCAGGATGTTAAACGCAATGACATGCCCTTTGCCGATATCACCAAGAACGTTTTCTTTCGGCACCAACGCGTCTTGCAGTATGACCGTCCGCGTCGACGATCCTTTGATCCCCATTTTCTTTTCTTCCGGACCGGTGGAAACACCTTGATAATCGCGCTCGACAATAAAGGCGGTGAAACGCTCGCCGTCCACTTTTGCGTAAACAACGAAGACATCTGCAAATCCGGCATTGGTGATCCACTGTTTCTCTCCATTTAAAACATAATGGGTTCCGGCCGCATTTAATTTCGCCGTCGTTTTCGCGCTTAACGCATCCGATCCGGAGCTTGGTTCGGTTAGGGCATAAGCGGCAATTTTGCTGCCGGCGGCAAGGTCCGGAAGATACTTCTGCTTCTGTTGTTCATTTCCGAAAAACACGATAGGCAAGGTGCCAATTCCTACATGAGCCCCGTGGGATAACGAAAAGGAGCCCGCCAAGGAAAATTTTTCGGTGATCAGTGAAGAACTGATTTTGTCCAGTCCGATTCCGCCGTATTCTTCCGGTACATCCGCTCCAAGCAGACCGAGCTCACCTGCTTCCTTCAACAGGCGGACAGAGATGTCAAATTGGTGCTCTTCGATTTTTTCAATTTCCGGAACGACTTGTTCTACAACGAAATCCTCCGTCGTTTTCGCGATCATCCGGTGTTCATCTGTTAAATCTTCCGGAGTAAAGACCCGATCCGGCGAGATTTCTTCCAGGAGAAAGCCGCCACCCTTCACTGTTTTGTTTTGTGTCGCCATCGTTATTCCCCCTAAAAAATAGTGTAAATACTCCTAAGTTATAAAAGTTCAAATACCCCGGCAGCCCCCATGCCGCCGCCAATGCACATCGTTACCACACCAAACTGTTCCCCGCGGCGTTTCATTTCATGAATGAGCGTGAGCGTCAGCTTCGTACCCGTGCACCCTAATGGATGGCCTAAAGCAATCGCACCGCCGTTGACATTCACTTTTTCCATATCCAGTCCGAGCTGGCGGATGACTTGGAGTGACTGGGAAGCAAACGCTTCATTCAGCTCAAATAATCCCACATCCCGAAGCTCGAGCCCGGCCATTTCCAATGCTTTCGGAATCGCTTCGACAGGGCCGATTCCCATAACATCAGGCGCTACTCCAGCAACGGTGAAGGAGCGGAATTTCACGAGCGGCGTCAGTCCTGCCGCTGCTGCTTCGTCCCGATCCATCACGAGCACCGCCGCAGCGCCGTCGCTCATTTGCGAGGCGTTTCCTGCGGTCACAGTACCTTTCGTGTGAAATGCGGGTCGGAGCTTCGCCAGCGTTTCAACGTTTGTATCTGCCCGCACTCCTTCATCTGCGGAAAAAATAACTTGTTTTTCTACAAGCTGGTGGTTTTCGTTGACCGTTCTCATCATCACCGGCACCGGGACAATTTCATCATCAAATTTCCCTTCGGCAATCGCCGCTGCCGCACGGCGGTGGCTTTCGGCTGCAAAAGCATCCTGATCACGACGGCTTACCTCAAACCGGCGGGCGACTTCCTCTGCCGTGTGACCCATTCCCATATAATATTCCGGGGCATTTTCCACGAGCGTCGGATTCGGAGCGACGACGTGACCTCCCATCGGAATCATGCTCATCGATTCTGCGCCGCCGGCAATGATCGCTTTCGCGTGGCCGAGCATGATTCTTTCCGCGGCATAGGCAATGCTTTGTAATCCGGAAGAACAGTACCGATTGATGGTGATTGCCGGAACGGTTTCCGGCAACCCTGCAAGTGCGGAGATGTTGCGCGCCATATTCATGCCTTGCTCCGCTTCCGGCATCGCGCAGCCGATGATGACATCATCGATCCGGGAAACATCGAAGGCTTCCGCCCGCTTCAGCGCTTCCTTTACGGTAAGCGCACCAAGATCATCCGGCCTCACATGAGCTAACGTCCCTTTTTTTGCTTTTCCAACAGGTGTTCTCGCACCTGCTACAATAACCGCTTCTTTCAAGAAATTTCCCTCCCTTATCTGCTAATTGCGCAATGGTTTTCCCTTGGAAAGCATATACTGCATTCTCTGCTGCGATTTCGGTTCTCCTACAAGGCTCAGGAATGCCTCCCGTTCCAAATCGAGCAAATACTGTTCATCCACCTCGGCTCCTTTTGGCACACGGCCGCCGGCGATAACGAAAGCGAGTTTTTCCGCGATTTTCATATCGTGCTCCGTCGCATAGCCGCTTAAAAACATTTGCTTAGCACCGAGAAGCATTGTCGCATATCCTGTCTCACCAACAACCGGAATCTTTTTCCGTTTCGGCGGAGTGTATCCTTGCCTGTAAAGGTGGAGCACTGTCTCCTTGGCATCATGCAATAAATGATCACCGTTGATGCTGATCCCGTCCTGCGGTCTGAGGAAACCGATTTGTGCTGCTTCCTGGGCACTGGTGGAAACCTTCGCCGTGGCAATCGTTTCAAACACCTGATTGGCAATCGCTTGAAGGTCGATTTGCGCTCCTTCCGGCAAACGTTCCAGCTGGCGAAGATAAAGCTCTTTGTTGCCTCCGCCCCCCGGAATTAAGCCGACGCCGACTTCCACAAGCCCCATGTAGGTTTCCAGCGAGGCTTGGATGCTTGCCGCCGGAAGGCATATCTCTGTGCCGCCGCCTAAAGACATCGCAAACGGCGCTGCAACGACGGGCTTTTGCGAATAGCGGATTCTGGCCATGGTATTTTGAAACTGCCGAATAACCAGATCCAGTTCAGGAAAATTCATATCCTGCGCTTCCATTAGAATCATCATTAAATTCGCACCGACGCAGAAGTTTTTCCCCTGATTGTTGATCACAAGTCCCTTATAGTTGCTTTCCACTTCCTCCACAGACTTCTGAATCATCTGCAGCACGTCGAGACCGATGGAATTATTCGGCGAATGAAATTCCAGACACGCCACCTCATCGCCGATATCGACGAGCGAAGCTCCGGTGTTTTTCACAATAACGTTTTCGGTGTTCTTCAACGCTTTCAGGTAAATGACTTTAGGATTGATTTCCGCCTTGACGTACTTTCCATCATCGTAGTATTCATCGAAGGCCTGATAAAAACTGGTATTTCCTTTTTCAAGCATTTCCTTCACCCATGAAGGAACCGTGTCCCCTTCTGCTTCCATACGCTGCACCGACTTTTCCACACCGATGGCATCCCATGTTTCAAACGGACCGAGTTCCCAGCCGAAGCCCCACTTTAACGCGGCGTCAACCGACCGGATGGAATCGGCAACCTCCTTGCAAACTTGTGCTGAGTAAAGCAGCGAAGGCTTCAATATGTTCCAGATAAGCTCCCCGGCGCGGTCATCCGCATATACAAGCGCTTTCAATTTTTCCGCCGCAGTCTTCGCCTGCTTGCTTCGCTGGATAGATGGTGCCTTCAGCTTTTTCCGTTGCACGTACTCCAGCGTTGCAACGTCCAGCTCCAATATTTCGCTGCCTTTCTCGGCTTTTTGCTTCATGTAAAAGCCTTTCCCTGTCTTGCTGCCAAGCATGCCGTTTTCCGCCATTTTCTTCATGAATGCCGGCGGAGAGAAAACGGCTTTTTCTTCTCCTTCTACCTGATCATAGACATTTTTGGCAACATGCAGGAAGGTATCAAGACCGACAACATCAAGCGTTCTGAAGGTGGCGCTTTTCGGGCGGCCAAGCGTCGGACCGGTGACGGAATCAACCTCGCCCACGGAATAACCGCGCTCCAGCATTTCCCGAACCGTTACAAGCAGACCGTATGTCCCAATACGGTTGGCAATAAAGTTCGGCGTATCCTTTGCTTCCACAACTCCTTTTCCCAATCTATCCTCCCCGAATGTTTTCATGAACGCAAACACTTCTGCGGAAGTATCCTTTGTTCTGATAACTTCCAGTAGTTTTAAGTACCGCGGCGGGTTGAAAAAATGAGTGCCGAGGAAATGCTTGCGAAAATCTGGTGATCGTCCTTCCGCCATTGCTTCGATGGATATTCCCGATGTGTTGGAGCTGACAATGCTTCCCGGCTTTCTGTATTCATCCACCTGCGCAAACACTTTTTGCTTTATTTCAAGATTTTCCACAACAACTTCAATGATCCAATCGACCTCTGCGAGCCGGGGCATATCATCATCAAAGTTTCCCGGTGTGATGAGTGCGGCATTTTCTTTACGGGCAAGCGGTGCAGGCTTTTGTTTTTTCAATCGTTCAATCGCTTCTGACGCCAGGCGGTTTCGCACTTTCGGGTCAGCCGTTGACAGCCCGTTGGCTTCATCTTCTTCCGTCCATTTCGGTACAATATCGAGCAAGAGTACAGGAATTCCTACATTGGCTAGATGGGCTGCGATGCCTGACCCCATAATTCCTGAGCCAAGAACAGCAGCCTTTCTGATTGTTTTTACCATGAAACTGCAGTACCTCCTTGTTTGAATGAATACTCATTCATTTTTTGAGCAAAAAAATTTCCGTTCCCATGTGCAGATAGTAATTCATCTATACAACTCTTACTATATAAAATTTTTCGAATTCTCGCAATAGTTATCTGCATTTTTCTCCAACAGAAAATCGTTAAAGAGTTTGGCCGTTAGGATGGTCATGGTGATGTAAAAAAAATGATATCAACACCAGATATAACTATTCCTTGAGGGGATTCTACTATTAAGGTGTATATGAAATTTTGAGAAAAACCGAGTATTCGGGAGGGATATTAAGTTTGTTTATAGAAGGAGGAGGTTCAAAAAGTCCGGGAAACAATGCCGGCGAATCTCCATATAGGCGTTGTCCCCCCTGCTCACGGACATATTGTATCCGCTCCGCTGCTCAAGATTGCCGCGCCGACCTGCTGGCTGTTGTTTGTTACCTTCTCCCTTTTTGAATATGCTCTGTCATGTCCTCATAAACCCTTCTTGAGGACAGTTTGCGTTACTTCGAACTCAGTTTTGTCCTCATAAGCTCTTCTTGAGGACAATTCACGTTGCTCCGAACTCGATTTTGTCCTCATAAACCCTTCTTGAGGACATCCGACATCGTTTCTGCAAACATAACTTCGGTGCATATCCAAGTCTCATCGTGGGCGATAACACGATGAGACAAGCTCACAGCTTCTCTGTGAAGTACAGCTTGTTGCTTCGTGCTTGTTCCAAAAGAAAATTTTAGAACAAACACTAATACTTTGATCCGTTTCGTAAAAACTATAATTGTCATTTGCTTACACATCACTCAAGTAAGGAGGGAAGACAATGCAGCAGCAAAATATCGGGGCAGGACAGCAGGCTCAGCAGAACATCATGCCGCAGCCGCCGAACGTGATTACCACGAAAGATCACCTGTATATTACAGACATGCTTTCGTGGAACTTACTGGCAATGAAAAAAGCACATTTTTTTGCTCAGCAATGCCAGGATCAAGAAGTGGCAACCGCGCTGGATCAGGCAGGGCGGATGCATCATGCTCACTACCAAACAATATTGCATCATTTGCAACAGCAGCAGCAAATGCCAAAAGGGATGCAATAAAGGGATGCTTTGAACTTTCTTATTAATGAAGCTAGGAGGGATATTCATGAACCAGCAACAGCAACCGTCCAAGATAGCCAACCCGAAAACACAGGTTCCGGAAACACCGCAAATGTCTGATCGGGATTACATCAACGACATGCTGGCTACGGAAAAATACATGACCGACGCCTATTCAACCGCCATGAATGAAGCGAGTCACGACCAGCTTTTTTCCGACATTCAACAAGCTTTCACGGAATCGCAGCGCTGTCAGCGGGATTTGTTCAATCTCATGTTCAAAAAAGGCTGGTACAGCTTTGACGCCGAGCAGCAGCAAACATTGGATCAGTCGTACCAGCGTTTTACCGGCTATCAAAACCAGATTCCGTACGGGCAAAATACAACGATGTAACGAATCCGGCGCACTCACGGTGAACTGCTGAAATACAGAATGCGATTACCACAGGAACAGCAGGGATTATCTAAGAGTGGGGCACAAAAAAGGAAGGCGCTGAAACTCGAGTGTTGCTTTCCTTTTTCCAGTGTCCCTCAGCAATGCAGAGCCATTGCAGCCTGAAGGAAAAGTGGTTGATACTCTTTAGAAGAGGAATTACTTTTAAAATGATGGCTGGTTACGGTGTTCCTATTCGTTCGATTTCCTCATAATATACGGTTACTTCCTGAAAACTGACAGTGTTGACATGTTGCGAATATTGCTCTGCTAATGTTTCCATGGCATTTTTGGTACCGCTGCTGGCCTGCTTCTGCTGGCTCAGCCTTTGTTCGATTGCCGCGATCGCCTGGGTAATTATTTTTCCTTCAGAATAGCGAAATTCTTTTTCAATAAATGTATGTAACTCTTTGTGGTGCTCGTCCATGCGATCCAGCCTTTGAATAAATGGATCTGCTTTCCCTGTCAAATCTTCGTGCTTGAGAAATTGTGTTGTTACTTTTAGTTGTTTCACAATCTAAGACCTACCTCGAATGTATGTATTAATATGATACTGTAAATAATTTACTAATTTCCTTTTCTTTATCAAAAAAAACTTCAATCGACAGCTTGATTGCTTCGATTAGCTCCCAGGTTTTTTCGATCTCCTTTTCGTAATGGGCAAACACGGCTTCTTCGAAGTACATTTCGATGGAGGAAGGAAATGCTGGAATGTCCTCGTGAACAACGATTTTTTTTATCAGGTTGACTTGTTGGGCGTCAGCAGGAAAGCGACCTAAAAACTGCTCCTGATAATAGCCCGGACTTTGCTCCATATCATTGATTTTCGCCCGCAGTTTCCGCTTCCGCTCATCGTAATCGTCTAAATATTCGTGTTCATACATCGTTTTGATAATCTTTAACTCCCGCCGCAGCTGCTCACATGTTTCCAGCCCTTTGCGGTAAATCCGCACCGCTGATGAAATGTTCACTTTTATCGGCTTCCCGTCGTGGATATCACCCGTGAGGAAGGCGGCAAGCGGGTTTCTTTGCAGGCGGATCAGCGCCGCCGGATCGAGCGAAATACCAGCTTCTTCCGGAGTTTTAACGAGGTACATATCCTTCCTCTCATCATACATGCGATACACATCCGTGCCGTCCGCTTTTCCGAGCACTTCAATAACATGTGCCAAACTGTGGGCTTCTGCACTTTCCCCAAAAGCATCGAGAACAGGCTGAAAGTTCGTTTTTATGTTTTCGAAGCTTTTTTTTATTTCAAGATAGTATTCTTTAATACTATTCATTGCGAGATGTCGGTTACGGTAATCACTAGTAAGTGCTAAACTGACAAGGAGCATTTGAAGATTATCTTTGATAGCTTGTAGTTCGTGTAGAATGATGTCTTTTTCTTCCGTCGTCAGAATGCCGGCAGTGACAAACTCTTCCAATACAGGAGGAAGGTTTTCTAATAAAAAGGAAACGAATTTGAGCGCTTCGGGGATTTTTTTCGCCATGTCGTATAGCATCGGAAAAATATTTGTGTGATAATCCCACGATAGTTTTGCCCCATTGATAAACGTCTCCTTGCTATACCCTTTGGTAATATATAACACTGCAAATTGAAAAAAGGAATCCAACAATTCCGGACGGAATCCGGTTAATGCCCGTATGAAGCCGTTAAAGCCGTTTTCGTTATAGTCGTCGGCATACTGCGCCAAATATAATTGCAGCTGTTTTAAAAAGGATGCAGGAATTTGCTCGGTCACTCCCCTCAAACCGTCAAAGCCTTCGATGGAATTGACGGGATCGCCGACACCGATATTCATAAATCCCCTCGCTATGCTGAGGGCATAAAGCACATCTTCCGCCATAATCAGCCGCTGAATCGTCGTTTCATCGATTTTATTTTTGTAATACGCCTCCCCAAAGGCGATTAACTCGTCATGATCGATGTCGTAGATGGCGTTGAAATCGTCGCCTAGATTTAAATTAAATTTCTCAGATAACTGACGCTGAAATTGTCTGTCTATATAGGCCAATTGATAAACACTGGGAGGCGCCGGATTAATGGCGTACACCATATCGTACTGTCCGGTGATTAATTTCAGCATAACAATTAAATTACCGCCTAATGAATGGCCTAAGCCGATTTTTTTCATCGGAATCTCACTTTTTTTTGTTTTTTGTTCAATCTCAGCAGTAACGATTTGATCGAAACGTTCTGCATCTGCATATTGACTGTCATTTTGACCAGTGGCAATTCCGATAGCATTATACGCCCAATCCAGCGGTTTTCCGCTATCCTTTTCTGAGCTTTCACTTCCCCTGGTAATCATGTACATTTGATTTATGCCCTGCCGTTCATCATAAAAATGAATCACGGTGCCGTCAAACCCGGAATAATGCTCCCCTTTTCTAAGCTCTTCCTTGAAATCGTCGGAACGGTAAATAGTGATGTTTCCCGGCGGTGCTTTTCCTGTTTCTTCTATGTAAATTCGTTTCACTTCCTCGATTGTCACTTCGCCGTATTCTAGCTCCATCATTCTTGCTCGCAGTAAATCGGAATTAAGTACTTCCTCATTCGCCAACAGATATCACCTCGATTCTTACTTAGTCGTTAAACTCAAAGGATTTCATTAATGTGAGTGCTTTTTCTTCTTCTTTTTCCAGGTCAATATCACAACCTATATCTGCAGCTTTACATGTAACATCGTAAATAACTGAGATTCCTTGATGGCTGTCATCTGACTTGATATAGCTAAAAAAGCTGTATACGATGTAAGAATCACTAACATGATCTACATCAGTAGCGTAATAATAGGTTTTGTTATCATGGTTAAATTCTTCGTACTCTCCTTCGTAGCCTACATAACTGGACACTAGACTTAAATTGGCGTCTATGCGTTCTGTTATCTTTCGTTTTTCGTATCTAATATGTGAACTAAAAGAGGAATTATTTTCATCATACTTTTCACTGAAACCAACACTTTCTCTATATTCTTTTTGTCTGTAATAAAGACCTTTATTCAGCGTCGCATTGACAGGGAACCACATTGTATAGCCGTCTGTTTTTGATTCGAATAAATAGTAGCCGTCTTCCACTTCTTTCGTTGATTTCATAAATTCACGGGTGAATTCGTCTTCAAATGCTGCCGTCTCCGGTGTGCTCATCGTACAACCTCCAGTAAAGAGTAGGGATGTTATTGTCAGGATAAATAGTAAGTATCGCAAACGAAAGACCTCTTTCTCCAGCAAACTTTTATTTTTTTCTATTGTTGCATTGTATATCCATTTTTACAATGGAGATATTTCGCAGTCCAAAAGGCAATTCCGGAGGAATTTTGTATGCCCTGCTGTTCATCATAAAAATGAATCACGGTGCCATCGAAGCCGGAATAATGGTCTCCTTTTCTAAGTTCTTCCTTGAAATCGTCGGAACGGTAAATAGTGATGTTTCCCGGGGGTGCTTTTCCTGTTTCTTCTATGTATATTCGTTTCACTTCTTCGATTGTCACTTCGCCATATTCCAGCTCCATTATTCTTGCTCGCAGTAGATCGGAATTAAGCACTTCTTCATTAGCCAACGGTAATCACCTCAATTCTTGCTTAATCATTAAATTCAATAGATTTCATTAGTCTTAGTGCATGCTCTTCCTGTTGTTCTAAATTAATGTCACACGATTTTTCTGGATTTGTACAGGCGGTCTCAAAGATTAATTTAATACTCTGATCACTGTCGCCTGATTCTACGTAGCTAAAAAATCGGTAAACAGTATACACATCGTTAACACGATGCTCATTTTTAGCATAATAATAGTTTTTACCATTATGCTCAAATGAATCGTAATCCCCCTCATAGCTAATAAAACTAGATAGTACACTTAAATCAGCTTCTACATGTTCAATTGCTTTTCGATTCTCATATCTAATTAACAAATTATAAGTAAAATTATTTTCCTTATATTTTTCGCTGAAACCAACATTTTCTCTGTATTTTTCTTGTCTGTAATATAGACCTTCATCCAGCGTCGCATTGACAGGGAACCACATCGTATAGCCGCCTGTCTTCGATTCAAATAAATAGTAGCCGTCTTCCACTTCTTTCGTTGATTTCATAAATTCACGGGTGAATTCGTCTTCAAATGCTGCCGTCTCCGGTGTGTTCATCATACAACCTCCAGTGAAGAGTAGGGAGGTTATTGTCAGGAAAAATAATATGTATCGCAAACGAAAGACCTCTTTCTCCAGCAAACTTTTATTTTTTTCTATTGTTGCATTGTATATCCATTTTACAATATCATCTGATGCTATTTTATATCTTGAGTCTTTTGGACCGCGAAATATCTCCTGTAATCGATCGTTTCGGAGAAAGGACATTCATGGTGAAATCCAAGACAAATTTTCCCAATCATAGATCAATTCCAGACGGAATCTTTCTGAGGATGTCTCTTTATCGTGAGGATAGGAATCGAGCAATTCCGGAGGAATTTTGATTTTGTGCCCTGCCCTGCTGTTCATCATAAAAATGAATCACGGTGCCGTCAAAGCCGGAATAATGGTCCCCTTTTCTTAGTTCTTCCTTGAAATCGTCGGAACGATAAATAGTGATGTTTCCCGGCGGGGCTTTTCCTGTTTCTTCTATGTATATTCGCTTCACTTCCTCGATTGTCACTTCGCCGTATTCCAGCTCCATCATTCTTGCTCGCAGTAAGTCGGAATTAAGCACTTCTTCGTTAGCCAACGGTGATCACCTCAATTCTTGCTTAATCGTTAAACTCAATGGATTTCATTAAATTAAGTGCCTTTTTTTCTTCTTTTTCCAAATCAATTTCGCAATCTTTATCAAAATCATAACATGAAACATCATAAATAAATGAGATTCCTTGATCGCTGTCATCTGACTTGACATAGCTAAAAAAACTGTAATAGGTGGCTGAATCACTAACATGATCTACATCAGTTGCGTAATAATAGGTTTTATTATTATGTTTAAATTCCTCGTAATCCCCTTTATAGCCTATTGAATTAGACAATACACTTAGTTTGGCGTCTATCCATTCGGTAACTCCCCGGTTTTCGTAAATTAATTGTACATATGAAAAGGTATTGTCACTTTCATTTCTTACACCAAAACCAGAATATTCAATGTTGTCACCTAATTTACTATAATAGCCTTCATCCATCGTCGCATTGACAGGGAACCACATCGTATAGCCGCCTGTCTTCGATTCAAATAAATAGTAGCCGTCTTCCACTTCTTTCGTAGATTTCATAAATTCACGGGTGAATTCGTCTTCAAATGCTGCCGTCTCCGGTGTGCTCATCGTACAACCTCCAGTGAAGAGTAGGGATGTTATTGTCAGGATAAATAGTAAGTATCGCAAACGAAAGACCTCTTTCTCCAGCAAACTTTTATTTTTTTCTATTGTTGCATTGTATATCCATTTTACAATATCATCTGATGCTATTTTATATCTTGAGTCTTTTGGACTGCGAAATATCTCCTGTAATCGATCGTTTCGGAGAAAATATATTCTTTTTACTTCTTCGATTGTCACTTCGCCATATTCCAGCTCCATCATTTTTGCTCGCAGTAAATCGGAATCAAGCACTTCCTTATTATCAACGGCGGCCACCACCTCCGTTCTTCCGGCATCGTTAAATTAATTTTATTCCCTTTCATACCGATTAAAATTCTGTTTTTTCGTAAACGCTAATCATATGATTATCGCCATCGTTTTTTACGTGCTGCTTGCTGCGTGGTTAATGGAATGGGTCGTCTTTAAGGAAACAGCAACTATTGGAAAGGGGGGCAAACGAAAGACATTTTATATCAGGGTACTGCTCGGTGTCATGTTTCTTTGCGCCGTCGTTTCCAGCTTCATGATCGCAAAAGTTAGCGGAAAGACGTACTTAGCAGTGAAAGTAACCGGGCTGTTAATCCTTGCACTTGGGCTGTTTCTCAGATACTGGACGTACCGTTTCACAAAACCACATTTTACAAGAACCATCATCCCTTTGGAAAATCGGCCGTTATACAGCAACGGACCGTACCGGTTTACTAGACATCCCTTTCATACCGGTTTTTTCCTTAATTCATTAGGGGGGTGTTTATTTATCAGCGGTCATTGGTTAGCGGTTCTGGTTACTTTCATTTTTGTCGGGACCGCGCTTCATTACCGGATGGCGATGGAGGAATCGTTGTATTCGGAAAAGTACGGGGACATTTATGTTTACTGGTGCCGGCATCGCTTCCGCCTGCTGCCGTTCTTATATTAATGAGTTATCTCCCTTTTAGCCACAAAAAAACGGAAACTAAGGGAAATGGAAATTCCTTAGTTTCCGTATAAAAGTTTTTTCCTGTTTGCGCTGACCTTAACATTCAATGTATCAAAAAATTGCATTGTATTTTTCACCGCCCAGTTGAAACTACCGCAAAGCTTGTTACTGTTTCGTATCTTGGACAATGGCGACGAGCTGCCAGGCGCCGTTATTTTCTTCAAATACCAGACGCAATTTTCTCCAGTCGTTTTTTTCGCTCGCAGCATCCGCCGCAAAATACTCTACATACAGACCGTCAATATAATTTTCATAAATCGTGTTCAGCCGCTCTCCTCTTTCCGATGTTTGGCTGTTAAAAGCAGAAATCGTGAAGTCGGTATTTAAAAAATAATTGCGAATGAGTTGAGCTGGTGAGACGACAACGGATTGTCCTTCCGCTTCCCCCCAATAATATCTGGAGCTGTCGGTGACAAAATTGCTGACTTCTTCTTTTGAAAACTGATGCCATTCTTCAAAATCCGCAGTAAAGCTGATCGTCAGGCCCTTTTCCTCATGGACTTCTTCCGCCAGCAGATCATAATTCCCTTTTTCAAGTGTTGTCAGTATTTTCCCGCTTTTTTCTAACAGCGTTTCCTCCAGAACGGTGTCATTATACATTTGATAGGTTGTGAAAGCCATGCCGTTGTTCCATTCCGCGCGCAATGAGCTGTCTCTTGTAATGTCATTCTGGTTCCTTACTTCGATTAGCAATTCCTTCACAAAATCCAATGTACCAAGTTGTTCCGCATATTCAACCACGGACTGAAACAGCGCTGCTTGATCTTGTTCGTCAACTAGCATCGCCAAATCATTCAAGAATTCCACTGGCTGGAGAGTGTATAAATGGTATAGCAGAAAGCTCGCTTCATTGGAGCGAAACGAATGATTCTCGTAAAGATCTTCCACAATTTTAGCCATATATTCCTTTCTAGTCATCTCATCCAGCTCAGCAATCCAGGTAAGCATTTCTGCCGCTTCCTCGGAGTAGCGATCGTATGCCGCCTCCCATGGAAAAGCGATGAATTCTTCAAAGAATTCCGGCAGCAATTCCTTGTCTTCGCTTGCTACTATATACAGCTCCATTAATTGTTGCAGCTTGATATCCAACGATTCTGCATCCACCACTGCCTGATCCGGTGTTTCCTCCAGCCCCCCGCCTGATTCGGGCTCGTCTTGATTGTCCGGTTGAACAGCCGGTGCTTGTCCATTGCCGTCGGAGCCATAGGATGGTTCCATTTTTTCGGACGTCTTTTCATTAAACAGACCGTCCTGGAAGATCCCCGGAAAAAACAGAACAAGAAAACAAAAGACAACGGCAGGACCGATCACTCCGGGATGCAAGATTTTTTTCCATAAATGCCATCGGCGATTGCCGGTTGTCATTTTCTGATTGATCAGCTGCCAGGATTGTTTTTTCCGCTGCTCATCACGGGGAATTTCATTGAGTGCACTCCAGTTGACATCGGCTTTATGCTGTTCTTTTTGATCATCGAACAGGCTCATGCTGACATCCTCCCTCCGTCATCATCTCGCTTCGCAATGCTGCCATTGCCCTGTGGGTCGTCGACTTTACCTTCGCTTCGCTCCAGCCTAAAATCTCAGCCGTCTCTTTTATGGAAAACTCTTTTAAATGCCGCAGAAGAAGCACTTGCCGATATGCCGGCTTGAGACGGTTCAGCGCCTGGTACAGCTGAACCGCCTCCTCCCCGACTTCGACGATTTCGTCCGGTGTCAATTGCAGAATTTCCGGTCTGTTGATAAAAAAACTTGGCAAGAAAGCAATCGGACGCTTTTTGCGGTAAAAATCATGAATGACATTTCTTGCGATCGTGTACATCCATGTTTTATATGTTGATCTGCCTTCAAATTGCTCCATTCCTTTAAAGGCACGAATGTATACTTCCTGAGTTAAATCTTCCGCCTGTTGGGCATCCCCGATAGTAAGTAAAATATAGCGAAATATCGCATCGCTGTGCTGCTCATACAGCTCCTCCAGTTTGATGCGCTTCCATTCGTCCTCCACGATCCCTTCCCTCCAATAACCTTCAACTATTAGACGCGATCCCCCTGATAGTTGATTCGCTTTTCTAATCTCTGTTCAAAAAATCAGCTATTATCGTAAACTTTGTTTCTATTAGTGTTTGTTCAAAAAGATCGTTTTTTATCTTTTTGAACAAGCACGAAGCAATGGGTGGAGCCGATGCATTCTTTTCAGGCCGGCTGTGAGTGGTTTTCTTGGAGTCAGGATGACGACATTTCGCCGTTGCCCATAGGACGTGGGCAGCACTTAGGCGGAATTGGGTCGCATCGTGCGGAACCATTGCCTTTTTGAACATGCTCTATTAGACTGTTTTGAGAGCAACATCCATCACCACTAGGAAACATCCATCCGGCTGATGGAAATTTCATCAATTTTCACATCAAAGCGTGAAGAACCAAGCATTTATTTAAGTTAGGCCAATAGCTAAAAGCAACAATTTTTTTTAGTGTTTGTTGAAAAAGATTGTATTTTACTTGAACACGCGCTTTTAGAAAACAACTAACATTCCCCGTTCCGTGTTTCCGATTGCTTTTGCGGCCTAACAGCCTCCAAAATCCATATATTGTAAAAAAAACCTTTCCTTATTACCAGTATACATGAAATAAGTCTCCATATGGGATTTTTTCCGGAAATCTGTCGATCATGCTCAGATATGTCGAGCGTTACGGCGCAGCATGGTTCGCAAACATTTTTAATACTTCAACTTGACACGCTAGATGCAGTTCGAATATAATCGAACAAACAAACGTCATTCGATAGGAGTCGAACACAAATGAAAGTCTATTCGAGATTTACCCCGCAAATGGAATTTATGGCAAGCTTATATGTTTTTGAACAGCAGGCGATTTACAAAAAGACCGACTTGGGTGCAAAATGGCGGAAACAAGTAGCGGCGGAACTGCCGGAGGATTTTTGCAGGCAATTGGAAAACAAGGACGTCTCGGCAACGCTCACTTGGCTTCATCGTTGCATTCAAAATGATCTGACAGCTGGCGAGTCCGTGGAGGATTTACTCGGTTTTGTCCAACAGGAAGAGGAAGAATTTTCACCGGAAGTATGCAAGGGGATTGTCGGTCGGCCGCCGCTCCCTGCCCATGACGTTTATCCCTTATTGGACGCGTGGAATGACTGCTATTTTTCAAAGCTTGATCCTGCAATGATCGCCGGCTTAAGAAAAAAACAAGCCGATATTCAGGAGCTCATTGGAAAAAAGACAGCGAAGGAGGTCATCAATATTGCAACAAACGGATTAAGTCTCGACAATCAGCCGGACGACCTCGTCGTGACGCTCATTCCCCAATACCATGCGCGCCCTGTCATTCTGTATCACATGGAAGGAGACACGTATTTTTATCAATACGCAGCAGACGACATTCCAGAGAAAAATGGCGCTCTTCCTCCTGTGATGCTGCGCGTGCAGCAGGCGCTGTCCGATGAAAACCGCCTGCGCATTTTAAAGCTGCTGGCAGCGAAACCACAGACATTCAAAGCGATTCATCAATACAGCGGGCTGGCGAAAAGTACTGTGCATCACCACCTGATTACGCTGCGCTCAGCGGGGCTCGTGCATTTGCATATTTCACCGGGAAAGCCTGAATATTACACCTTCCGCGCTCAAGGTTTAAAAGAGCTGGATGGCAGAATGATGGACTATGTATACGGTGGTCTGAACTAGCAGCCGAATAATCCCTTACTTCATTATTTTGAACCCCTCTTAACAGGCGTGTCCAAAAAGTGAACTCGTTTCAGCAAGCTGAAACTTCGGGGGGAATCAGGTGGAGACGCTACTCCACCTGATTTAACATCCCACCTACACTAACGCTTAGAGGTGGGGGGCTTTTACCCTATAAGAAAAATCGATAAGCTGAATGGATGGTGATATCCCGTGAAAACTTTATTTTTTCAGCGTTCTTTCCTTTTTCTCTGGATTGCGCAGTCGGCGTCCGGCCTCGGCGGTACATTCGCCGCCTTTATTATGTCGTGGCTTGTCTACGATATCTCCGGCTCCAAAATTGCCATGAGCATGATCTGGATCTGTTTTATGGTGCCGAGCCTTCTGACAAATCTCCTTGCCGGACCGTATATTGACCGGTTGCAATATAAAACCGTCATGATTGTCTCTGAATGGATGCGGGCATTGGCGTTCTTCGTCCCAGGTATGCTGCTGTACATCGGACAGCTTCCATTGACAATGTTATTTCTTGCCGCCATCGTCACCGGATTTGCCGAACCGCTGTTTCGTCCGGCAAGCATGGCTTATGTTGCCCAAATTTTGCCGAAGGAGGTGTTGCAGCGTGGAAATTCTATTTTGGAAGGGACGATGCAGACAATGATGCTCATCGGTCCGGCACTTGGCGGATTGATGCTGACCTTTTTCGGTCCGTTATTTGTCATCACCATCCTTATCACCGCCGTTACCTTGTCCGGCATCCTTTTGCTTTTCATTGAATCTGGGAGGTCGGTTCAACAGCCGATTCGCTCCGCCTGGCTGCCGATGTTTAAGGAAGGCATCGGTTTTTACAAGGTTTACCCGGTGCTGTTCTGGATCGGCATCCTGATGTTGACGGTGAATTTCAGTACGGGAGCCGTACAGCCGATGTTTCTGCCTTATGTGCTGGAGCATTTAAATGGAACTGAATTTCAATACGGCCTATTTATGTCGCTGTTTTCCTGCGGGATGGTGCTCGGTTCTTTTATTACCGGATACTTCAAACAGCCGAAAAACCTTCGTTTCGTAATGCTTGGCAGTCTGACAATGAGCGGCTTTGCTCTCGTCTTACTCGGCATCATCACCAATATATGGATTGCCATCACCACTTCCATGCTGCAAGGCATATTCGCTGTTATCTTTACAATCAACAACACGACATTTTATCAAAAGCGCGTGCCGGAACATATACGCGGGAGAGTATTCACCGTGAGGGCGCTGCTTGCACAGTCAGGGATACCAATCGGCGCCGGTCTTGGCGGGGTTCTTACACAAATGTACAATTTCACGTTCGTGTTTACGTTATTTGGCGGAGTGATCATTGTTGCGACAATCGTTGCATGGCGCGCGAAAATCTTTCATCAATTAAACATGCCCCCGGTTGAGGTGAAGGCGCTCCAAGAGCATACAGGACAGCACAAGACAGCGACTTAAGCTCAACCGAGAGCTGTGCTTTGGAGTGAACTCGCAACAGCCAAGCTGAAACATCGTGGAATCAGGTGGAGACTCTACTCCACCTGATTTATCCCACCTACGCTAACGCTTAGATGTGGGGGCTTATACCCTATAAAAAAAGCGATAACAACATGCTATCGTTCTTACACTGCCATCATGTTTATGATAAAACTGCTATCATTCATGAGCAAGATCCCCTTTCGTTCACAGAAGTTGATTTGCGGTCAAATTCTATTATTACGATTGGAGATTTTTTCGTCACGTGGCCACGGTTGTAGCTTTTTTTACACGTGCTGAACACGTGTTTTTCAACTGATATTACTAAAAGAGCGTGTTCAAAAAGGCAATGGTTCCGCTCGATGCGCCGACTACGAGAACCCCACTTATAGCCGGCTTTAAAAGAATGCATCGGCTTCACTCATTGCTTCGTGCTTGTAACCGATCTTTTTGAACAAACACTAAAGGGGTGTCTCATAAGGTACGGTCACCTTTGAAACACCCTCGTTTCGGCACTGCCGATTATTTACACCAAGCATCACGCGTCACTAGAGAAAGGGGAAAATACCCTTTTTCTGTTCCTTTAGTCTATCCGTGCTGTTTTTCCATCAAGACGATTTTTTCAAAAATCCGCTGTAGCGGCGTTCAAGCAGTTGACTTTCCACTTGTTTCATCGTGTCCAACGCCACGCCGACAACGATAAGCAAGCTTGTTCCCCCAATATGCACCGCCGTCGGCAATCCGAGAGCCGACGAAAAGATTAACGGCAGAATGGCGATTACCGCAAGGAACAAGGAACCGACAAAGGTCAAGCGGTACAATGTACGCACGATATACGTTTGCGTTGCCTTTCCCGGTCGGATGCCGGGGATAAACCCGTTTTGTTTTTTCAAATTATCCGCCATTTGCTCGGGATTGATTTGAACAAAAGTATAGAAATAAGCAAAGGCGATAATCAACAGGCCGTATACAACCATACCGATCGGATTTTTCAGATCAAAAGCATCAATCACCCATTGGCTGACAGCTCCACCCGAGCCAAAAATACCGGCAATTGTCTGCGGTAAATAAAAAAGTGCAGAAGCAAAAATCACCGGAATAACTCCCGCGGCATTTACCTTGATCGGCAAGTGGGTTGATTGCCCCCCGGTGGGCCGTCCGCCGGCTGCCATTTTTTTCGCGTACTGAACCGGAATTTTGCGGACCGCCTGCTGGACGAAAATCACGGCAACCACAATCGCCACGATTGCCATAAGAATTAGCAGCACCGTGACAATATTAATAAACAATTGCTCTCCGGCATCTTCTATATATGTAGTATAAAGCTGCATGACAGCTGTAGGAATACCTGCCGCAATTCCCCCGAAGATAATAATGGAAATCCCGTTTCCTATTCCTTTGACGGTAATTTGCTCCCCAATCCACATCAGGAAAGCTGTTCCCGCCGTCAAGACAACCGCAATCAACAAGTACGTCATGACGCTTGGATTAGGAACAAGTCCGGGCATCAGGTTATTGAATCCGATCGACAACGCAAGCGCCTGAAAAAAGGCAATCACAATCGTTGCATATCTGGTTACCTGAGCTAATTTTTTTCGTCCGACTTCCCCTTGCTTTGACCATTCGGTAAATTTAGGGACAACGTCCATTCTCAACAATTGGACGATGATGGAAGCAGTAATATAAGGCATGATTCCCGTTGCAAAAATCGAGAATTTTTCCAACGCTCCTCCCCCAAAAGCATTTAAGAAGCCAAAGGCAGACAATCCCCCGAAGTCAAGAGCGTCCGAATTCACTCCCGGCGCAGGGATATGGGTACCAATTCGGAACACCACCAGCATCAGCAATGTAAAGATAATTTTATTGCGCAGATCCCCCACGCGAAAAATATTGCGGATCGTACGAAACATATGCAGCACCTCTACCTCATAAGTATGAGACTTTGAACCAAGCCTAAAGTCTGTATTAATAGAATAACATATTTTTGAAAAAATACATGTGTATTTTTATGATATTGAAAAAAAAGTGCCAGGCACTCTGCAGCACATTAAAGTGCTACAGAGTGCCTGGCACCGATAACTGTTTGCCGGTCTGCCAGCACAGGATAAACTTCCACCGTCCCTTTGCTTAGTAATTTCAACAATTCCACCTTTTCTTCCACAGCTTCCACAATCGCGGCTGTTTTTTGTTTCGGGTGAACAGCTGATTGCAACAGCTCCGCCCCGGCCTGGGCAAGGCTTTGCAAGAGCCCATGCTTCCCGGTGACAAACCAGAGAGAGGAGCCATCGTCCCCGCGTTGATCGCTGTCCTGTTTCTCCGGAAAACCGTGGGCGATAAACTCGCTGCCGTCCTTTTCTTGCTCCCACGGATTCGTAAGCACGGATACGATGTCCTCCACTACGGCACTCGATGTGGGATATTTCCCCGCTCCCGGACCTTGCAGCAACAGCGATCCGACAATGCTTCCTTCGATATGTACCCCGTTATTCACCCCTTCTACTCCAAAAAGCGGATGACCGTGAAAAACAAAGCTCGGCCTTACAGATGCACGAATCGTTTCCCCTTCCTTCACCAGCGAAGCAATATGCTTTATTCTCCCGCACAGTTGTTCCCCCAACTCCATATCCTCCCCACCGACGGCGCGGATTCCCACCGGCTCCGGCGCTTCCCAGCGTGGAGACTTGCCATATAGCCATTGACTTAAGATCGTCGTTTTAAAATATGCGTCCCAGCCGTCAACATCCTTGTCAGGAACGGCTTCCGCATAACCTTTTTCCTGCGCCTCCTGCAGCGCCTCGGCAAAGGTCAGCCGGTCCTCTCTCATTTTCGTCAGCATAAAGTTGGATGTCCCGTTCAAAATTCCTTCCAGCTTGACGATAGTATTGACCTTTAGAGCGTGACGCAGCGTATTTAGCAGCGGAATGCCGCCGGCCACCGCCGCTTCGTACAGCAGCCGGCATTTGTTTGCCGCTGCTATACGCTGAAGCTCCGGCCCGCGCTTTGCAATCAACTCTTTATTGGCTGAAACGACGGGAACTCCCAGCTTCAACAGCCTGTCAACATAAGGGTATGCTGACTCCGCGTCAGAAACGGCTTCTACCGCCAAGTCAAGCTTCATTTCACTGTTCAGGATATCCTCCAAGCTGCTTGTCACCACGGTCTCTCGGCTGACATGCCGCTGCCGCCGAGTATTTTTTACCAGCACGAAAGGAATATTTATCTGCCGGCCGATCAGCGCTTCCAGCTTTGCCCGCTTGTTTTCAATTGTCCGGTAAACCCCTTCGCCGACGGTGCCGAAGCCGATGAGCGCAATATTATACCGTTGAGCCATAGGAAGGTTTCCCCCTTATTCGCATTTATTTTTTTCACTTTTTTATCCTTTGCTGGCACTCAGCACTCAGCCCGGTCGCCTTTTGCAACGCCTGATCCAAATCTTTAAATAAGTCCTCCACACTTTCAATGCCGACAGATAAACGGACGAGATCTTCCGTCACACCAGTTGCAGCCAGTTCATCGTCGGACAATTGCTGGTGTGTCGTCGTTGCTGGATGAATGATCAAGCTTTTCGCATCCCCGACATTGGCAAGGTGTGACCATAATGAAATGCTGTCAATCAGCTTTCTGCCGGCATCGCGCCCGCCTTGAATGCCGAAGTTCACGATCGAGCCGTAGCCGTTGCTCAACTGCCCCGTGGCATGCCCGTGAGAAGGATGAGATGTCAGCCCCGGATAGGAAACCCACGCCACAGCCGGATGTTCTTCCAGCAACTGTGCCAGCTTCAGGGCATTTTCATTGTGGCGCTGTACTCGTAAATGCAAGGTTTCCAGGCCCTGCAATAGTTGAAAGGCGTTAAACGGACTTAAGCATGCGCCGAAGTCACGCAACAGCTGAACCCGAAATTTCGTTGCAAACGCCAGGTTACCGAAATCCTTGGCATAAACGATTCCATTGTAGCTGCGGTCCGGTTCGGTAAAGCCGGGGAACTTTTCAGAATTCCACTGAAACCTGCCCCCGTCAATGACAATACCACCAATCGATGTTCCATGTCCCCCGATCCACTTCGTCGCCGAATGAATGACAATGTCGGCACCGTAACGCAACGGTTTGCAGACATACGGAGTGGCAAAGGTATTATCAATAACGAGCGGAATGCCTGCTTCATGTGCCACAGCGGCGACGCCTTGAACGTCCAGGACATGCAAGCTCGGGTTCCCGATAATTTCCGCAAACACCGCTTTCGTCTTCTCATTGATCGCAGCTTTGAAGTTTACCGGATCGCTGGCGTCGACAAAGCGGACGTTAATGCCGTATTTCGGCAACGTAATGGAAAATAAATTGTACGTGCCGCCATACAGGTTTGTTGCGGCAACAATTTCGTCTCCGGCTCCGGCAATATTCAATATCGTCAATGCAATCGCCGCCATTCCGGATGAAGCGGCAACAGCGGCGACACCGTCTTCCAACAGCGCAACACGTTTTTCAAACACATCTACTGTCGGATTCCCGATCCGCGAGTAAATATTCCCCGGCTCACTCAGCGAGAATAAGCTTTCCGCGTGAGCTGTGTCGTGAAACACGTAGGAGCTCGTTTGATAGATCGGAACAGCTCTCGATCCGGTTGTCGGGTCCGGTGATTGTCCACCGTGTAACAGGAGCGTTTCCAAGTTATACGTCGTATCCAAGGCTTGTGTCTCTTTCGTCATTTGTCATTCCTCCAATGAATCATTTATTTGACCTGTGCTTACCTTTCGTGCTGTCGCTTGCATTTGTAAAAAAACACCTTTCCCTGGATAAAAGAAAGGTGTCCTTGTGATCTCCCTTCTCTTATCACTCAAAGCTTTCCTCACCGCTTTGCAGGTAGTGGCACCTTTCGAGATGTTTCTGATGGTTGCCGGGCTTCATCGGGCCAGTCCCTCCGCCGCTCTTGATAAGAGCTTGCTATTGTTTTCATTTATTGCTTTAGCGCCGCCTGTACGACATTCCCCCATTTTTCAAATTCCGTCAAAAAGCCGTCATGGCCAAAAATCGTTTCCACTTCATGGAAGCAGACATTTGCGCCGGCCTGCCGCCAAAGCTCGCCAAACCTTTTCATTTCTGCTGCAGGATAAAGTAGATCCCCTTGAAAAGCGATAAGCTGAACCTTCTTTTTAAATCTTCCGAGAATTTCCACAAGCGATCCCCTGCCGTCCTCCAGATCGTGATGATCCATCGCTTTTAATAAATATAAATAGCTGTTCGGATCGAAGCGCTCTGTAAACTTGTCTCCTTGGTAAAGCAGATACGATTCCACTTGATATGCCACTTCATCGTGTTTTTCTCCCCACGGCTCTTTTTTATCCCGGTGAAAACGCTGGTTAAACAGCCGGTCGGAACGATAGGTGATCATCCCCAGCATTCGCGCGATCGACAGTCCGCTTTTCGGAAAAGCAGCCTTGGAGTAGCAGCCGTTATTCCAATTCGGATCATCAAGAATCGCTTTCCGGGCAATCGCATTGTAGGTTATTCCATAATCGCTCAAAGAAGGTGTCGCCGCCAGCACAATGACTTGTTCCGTAGCTTCCGGGTACATCATTGCCCACTCCAGCGTCTGCATTCCTCCCAATGAACCGCCGATAACTGCTTTTAATTTCGCAATGCCTAACAGCTTCAGCGCTTCATATTGTGCACGAACCATGTCGCGGACACTGATAAACGGCAAGGATGTCCGGTAAGGCTCGCCGGTTTTTGGATTGATGGAAACGGGACCGGTTGAGCCATTGCACCCGCCGATGACATTGAATGTCATCACCTGGTACCTCTGGGCATCTACATAACCGTTGCTGTTGATCAGGCCTCTCCACCAGCCTGGCTCCTCCGCCGTGCCTACCGTGAATTGATTTCCGGTCAGTGCATGACAGACAAGAATGACTTCCCCGGTTGCCGGACCGCACCTTTCATACGCCAGCTTGACATCTTCGATCACTTTGCCGCATTCCAGCATCAGCTTTGGCAGAGTGACGAATCCGCCCGTCGTTTGGAGCTTTTGTTTTACAGTCATGCCTCAGGCACCTCCTTTTGAAAAAATAACAAATGGACGATCGCGAATAATTTTTCTCTTCATCACGCGTCAACCATTGTCAACACAGAAGCTGGAATCGGCTCCACATCCAGCTCGCAGGCTTTCGCGGTCAAAAAAATCTCCCTGCCTGAAAGACAGAGAGACTTGGTTCTATCGTAAACCTCTCTCTCATCTTTCAAAGCGAATCGCTTTGCAGGAATTGGCACCTTGCACACGGAACGGAAACGATTCTGCGTTATCCGTGCGCTGGTTGCCGGGTTTCATCGGGCCTATCCCTCCACCTCTCTTGATAAGAGCAACGCTATTATTTTATTATCATGCTGATCTACATTATTCAACACATCGGATGAGGTTTGTAATATTCTCACTTCGTGTAATTATTAATCTTTTTTGAATATTATCATTTTAATGTGTCATCGTCAACAGCTTTTTGTATGCAAAAAATTTGTACCATTCCACATCGTAGCCGGGTGGTGTCTGCAGGAAAGCAATTCGGGATGAAGGCAGCCGTCCCATTCCTACGGGTGTCCAACCTGCAACAGTAAAAAACCTTTGCCGGCGAAATCGGCAAAGGAAGGTGAACGTTCTTGCACTGTACGCCGCTTTCCAGCGGTTCGCGTTCATTCTCATCTTCCAAAGCTGATCATCGCTTTGCTGGAATTAGCACCATGCTGGCAGAACATTTCTGCCGTGCCGGTTGCCGGGCTTCTTCGGGCCAGTCCCTCCGCCGCTCTTGATAAGTTTTGCAATAACCTTATTTCAAGTTATGAAGTTGAATCAAATAATAGCATCATTTTTTCAAAAAGTCAAAGTTTTTTTATAATGCTCGTTTGCGGCTGCGGTTGTTTTCAAAAGACTGATCATCATCTCGCATGTTGCGTGTCGGGCCATGTGAATTTCTGACTGAAGCCAGTCTTAGATCGGTTTTTCGCCACCCCGCGGTCGTCAGGGTCAGTGGACGGAAAATCGGAGGACGCGGTCGTTTTCTGTCAGACATGCCTGTCCAGCCAGCGCAAACAATCCTCGTACACTTCTTGCTTATTTGCTTCATTCAGCATTTCGTGCCTTCCTCCAGGATAAAGCTTATATTCGATATCTGTCAAACCGTGTTTGACATAATTGCGGTAGACATGCATAACCCCTTTTGCGTTGCTACCTACCGGATCTTTGTCTCCGGAAAAAATGTATACAGGGAGGGATTTCGGCACTTTCCGTTCCTCCGTTTTCTGATGAATCCGCTGTAAGCCGTGGAGGAGATCGTAATAGAAGCCCGCTGTCATCACGCGGCCGCAGAGTGGATCGGCAACATACTTGTCCACTTCCTTTTCGTCGCTGGAGAGCCAGTCGAAGCTCGTGCGGCAAGGGCTGAATCCACGATTATATGTACGAAACAGCAGGCGATCCATTTTCTGACTCGGACCTTTTTTACCCTGCTTTCTGATTTCTTTCGCAGCAAAAAGTGTTGCTATTTTTCCAAGAACACCGGGATTACCGCCGGTGCCCGACAATAGCAGCCCGGAGATGGCTTCACCATGAAGCTGTACATACCTGCGAGCCAAAAACGACCCCATGCTGTGCCCGAATAAAAACACCGGAACACCGGGATTCTCCTGCTTGATTCGTTCCGTCAACAGCGATAAATCGTTTACGACCATCGCAAAGCCGTTTTCCTCGGCAAAAAAACCAAGCTCTGCCTCGCTCTTGGCAGTAGAGCCGTGCCCGCGGTGATCATTGGTGTAAACGATGTAGCCGTTCTTTACTAAAAATCGCGCAAATTCGTCGTAACGACCGCTGTGTTCAGCCATTCCGTGAGCAAGTTGTACAACAGCCTTTGTCTGCTCCTGCCGCAGCGAAGGTTCCTCTTCCCATTTTCGTGTAAAAATTTCAGCACCATCCGCGGCCTTAAAACGAAATGTCGTCGCCTTCATTTTTTCTTCCCTCCCGGTGATCTGGTGTTCTTCTTCTTCCATTTTACAATAAACAGGAAAGCGTTGGGAGAAAAATGCTATCAGCATATGGGAAACAGCCCGTTTTTCAATGCGATGCCATCAGATGCCATTGTGTTTCCACCGGATCCGGGAAATTTTTCTCCACTGTTGCTCTGCTCTATCCATTTGCTTTATGATTGATTATAATTTGATTAATAAGCTGGCTATTTTTTATCACACAGTTGAGGGAGAGAGTTGCCATTGGAAAATAGAGAGTGGAAAAGGGGGATTTCTGTTTATCCGCCGGCTGCTAACCGGGCTGTGCGGCTGTTTCTTCTCATTGCGCTAATTGCGCTTGTTTTTCCTGTATCCATGGAGCCGGATAGCCGTGGGAAAAGTGCTGAGCAGTTGATTGGGATGTCAGTGCTGACTGAAGATGCCGGAAGCACATCCTCTCCCGACGATGCGGCAGATCCGTCATTTTCATCTTTGCACAATATCGACTTCCACTTTTTCCAAGTGGATAATCTGCTCTTTCGCCTGCATCACGATCATCACGTGAAGGCAAAGCTGTTGGAAACCTTGATGTATATTAAAAATAAAGGAGATTGCTTTTCGCTGTATTCCTTCGGATAAAAATTCACCAATGAAGGAGGAATAACAGTGAAAGTGCAAAAAAAAGAGGAATTTCATATTAAAGAAGCCCTCAAAGGCTTGATTTGGGGCTTGATAATGATGATCGGCTTGTTTCTAGTCCTACATTTTGTGTTCGGCATCAAAGCTTTTCAATAAGAATAAGGCTGTTAGAAGGGGAGGCGTGAGCTAGGAGGAAGCGCGAAGCGTAGCTTTGACTCAAGCAGTAAGTTTCCAATCTACTGACAGAGGTGCGGCCATCAGATCAGCGCCATCGAAGCAAACAGTCTCAGATAGCTATCGAATGCATACATGCAGGCCATCTGAGACTGATTTTTTTCGAATCGAGTAAAAACATGAAATCAACTACCTATTTTCATGAATTCACTGCAGGTTATTTTTGTTTTTCAACTGTTGCTCGGCCATCTTTACGAGCTCCCGCACCATGCTGCCGCCGATACTTCCCCCAACCTTTCCGGCATCCTTCGCTTTGATGTCGCCATTGTATCCTTTATTGAAATGTATCCCCTGTTCTTGAGCTGCTTCGTACTTGGCAGCGTTTGGATCGGTGGTATTCATCACTTTTGCCTTTAAGCGATCCAGACCCTCCCGTGCTTCCGGAACGAGAATATTATTTTTCCTTCCAGCCATCATCGATACCACCTTTGCTTCGAGCTTCATCCGGAAATGCATACTTAGTTCTCATGTTTCAGTGTAGCCTTCTCTTCTGATCTTTTCACCATTATCACTGCGCCGTTTTTCGTTTTCGTCTACCTCATCGATGATGGCATCAATAGTGCCCTCCATGTAGGCATCAGCCACCTGCTGATGTGTCATCGCCAATCCTTGATCTGCTTCTTCCTTGTTGCTGTAATCGTCATCCGTTTCGTAGGAATTATCTGCTATTTTCTTATCTGACATCAGTGAACTCCTCCAATCTCTCTGTATAGCGTTCACCAATGTTCAATAAATATTCGGGGAAATGGGGTGTGAACATTTTGTGAAAATGGTTGACTTTACCGGAAGCGGGTGGAAGCGATTCCTTTCACTGTTGTTTTCACCCGGAACAGACCGCCGGCTTCGTCGTTCCACTCATCGTTGGCGGTAGTAACATACAACTCGTCTAACTCTTTTCCGCCGAAACAGCATGAAGTAACGCATCGAACTGGAAACAGAATTTCTGTCAGCTTTTCACCTTTATGTGGATTCCAGCGGGAGACGCGGGCGCCGTCCCAATGGGCAACCCAGATCATTCCTTCCGCATCAATTGTCATGCCGTCAGGATACCCTTCGTTTTCCGGAATGATTACCGCTGTCCGCTTATTAGCGATTTTTCCCGTCCGCGGATCATAATCAAAGGCAGCTACTTTGCGCGTCGGCGTATCAATGTAATACATAATCTTTTGCTTGATATCCCAGGCGAGACCATTGGAAATACTGATATCGTCGATCACTTTATGCATTTTTCGATCGCTCCCCATCCGGTAAAGCGCCCCCTCTTGCTGCTTTCCATCAATATGCATTGTACCTGCCCAAAAACGGCCGGACGGATCGACTTTCCCGTCGTTAAATCGATTTTCCGGCTTCTGTTGTTCCGGATTGTCAATAAACTGCCGTTCATACGTCCGCATATCAATGCTGAAAATCCCGTTTTGAAGTCCCGCCAAAAGTCCGCCATCCTCTTTTAATACCACACAGCCCACATATGCATTCACATGCAGCGTTTGATTTTCTCCAGTCTCCGGATCATAGCAATGCACCGTTTTGCCGATAATATCGACCCAGTAAAGCTTCTGTTCTCTATCATCCCAGCACGGCCCCTCACCTAACATTGCTTTTGCGTCAACAACTAATTCTGCCTTCATCTTTTTGCTTCGGCCTCCTAACTAAAAGCGGCTGTTCAAAATTTCATGAAACAAAGCCTTACGAATCTCATCGTTACGTAGTCTCTCCGCAGCTCACGTATGTTTTTGTACGCGCATTCAAACAAGCATCGGCCGCATCTCGATCTTCTTGTTAGTCCAGCTCTGTCCTCTCTTTTGAACACCACACTAAAATGAAAACTTGATTGTCTTGCATGCAAATCGTGGTGACTTCTTCAGTTTTCATTATAGCACGGTGCCAGGCACTCTGTAGTACTGTAAAGTTACACAGAGTGCCTGGCACCGGTTCATCATTCAAGTTGCAAGCAAAGCATTCGATAAAAACATTTTCCCCGTCGCACACAGCAACCTGCTTTTCGCTCTCCCAGCGGAACGGGCTTGAAATGGACATTAAATCATCGGTATAAGCGAAACTGCGACGGAAATGATCTACTTTTCTCCTCAAAGACCCCAGCATTCCCCTACTAAACATTTCTTTTGCCATCATACGTTTCCCAACACATTTATTCCCACGGCTAGCAGTTTGGAACATATAGCCATTATTCCACAGGCCCTTCCCAACGCAGCATTCCTCCCGCCATGTTCGCTATCTTGTATCCGTTTGCCTGCAAATATTCTGCTGCCTGACCGCTTCTTGATCCAGATCGGCAAACCATAATATGCCCTTTTACTTTATCGATTTCATGAAGTCGATGAGGAATTTGCCCGAGTGGAATATTTACGGCGCCAGGTATTTTCCCTTCTTTCACTTCTTCTTCTTCTCGAACATCAATAATTGAAACTGTCTTTGAGGCTGCTAACTGTTCTGCCACTTCTTGTGGTGTGACTTCTTGATATGCACTCACTTTTACTCATCCTTTCTTTTTACAAAATCCCGAATATAAAATACACATACCCGCATAGGTATAAAAATAAGGAAATTTTTTACGTCGCTCACGCACGCTACCACTATTCAAAAGTTGATCACCTAAGTGCACGTACATGTCCGGCCCGATTTCACGGCTGCATGCTTTGCCGGCTCCTCCTTCATCAAGTAGTAGCCTAATACAACATACCCTTTGCTTCGCATAAAGCGGATGCTCAAATTTCTCGCTGTTTTATCCGGTGCAATAATGTAAACATGTTTTCCGCTGACTTGGGAAGAGTGCCGTGTCAAATAGGCCAAAGGAATGGTTTCCGCTTTTTGAACGGAGTTCTTGTCACCAACATTATAATCCCTGATATCCAAAAGGATACCGCCTTCATTCTTCAGCATTTCCACAGGGTCCACCGAGGGTACGCCAAAAACGGGAAAGTATCGCTTATATAAAATAATCAGTGCACTTATCGTAATGGCGGCTGCAATAACGATTATCATCTGTGTCCAAGACTCCTTTTAAAAAAGTCGTATCGACCAGCTCTGTCAATCTGGTACAATTCATATTGTATACCCCCTCAGGTATAATGTCAAGCAAAAAACTTCCTGCACTTTCAAAAATCTCATTTGAAACAAAGGTAATGCTATCGCATAATCACACACGCTTTGTAAAAGGTGTTTTCGCAAGTTGGTTATTGATACTTAAAAGATCCGGACAGCTTATTTGACTGACAGGCAGTCTGTTGAACAAGACATATAGTAATTAGTATGTAAATTTTTAGACGTTGTGACATCCTTTTCTACATCTCCGCAAGTGAAACGCCCCTCCCGTTGCTCCTGCCTACCTCAGCCATTACTACTGACTATCGTTGGTCTCGGAAATGTTATCAACCAGTTTTTCCGCAGCCCGCCGGTAGTAATTGCTCATGTTTACAAGGGAAGCGATCAATAACACGTTTTCCAAATAATTTTTTTCCTGATCGTCCAGCGGTTTTATTTCTTCCTCGGCCTCCGCCACAAGCTCCCGGATACTTTCAGTAAATTGTTTCACATTTTTGTCCGCAAGGCGCAGGCAGCATTCATAAAAAAGCGAAAGATCGAAGCTTCCGTCCTCCTCCATCACTTTTTGATTCACGCCGTGCAAAGTTTTTTTAATATCATTAATGGATAACGCACCTTTCAATTGATAGATCAAGCTAATTAACATCAAATGTTCCTTAGAATACTTTTTATTTTCAATCGGAAACAGCAGCTTTCCTTTTGCATAATTGTTAATCATTGTTTTTGTAAGTATTTTTTCATCGTCGTTTCTTTTCGAATACTGAAATTTATTCTCGAATAATTGGATAACCTGATCCATATACAAGTCAATATTCGGGATGTCTTGTAAAAAAATTTGATTTTCCAGTCCTAGTTGATTAATGATTGCTTCCATGTTTTCCATAGTTAAAAAACCTCGATTATTTTTTTCGATCTAGCTTCATTATAATCGAAAGAAATACCAAAGTAAATGTTGACTATTTTTCGTCATACGTATATTATTATATGTAGTATTCAAAACCACTTGATGGAATAGGGGGATTTTTCATGAACACGTATATTCGGGAACCAATTAACGGATTAACGCATCTTGCCGGGGCAATATTAGCGTTTATCGGGTTGCTTGCAATGGTAATAAAGGCTTCGCTGGCGGCATCGCCGGCATTAGAACTTGCCGCAGTCATTATTTTTGGCGTCAGTATGATTCTCCTTTACTCCGCCTCCGCTACATATCACATGGTCATCGCCCGCGATAAGGTCATCGCATTCTTAAGGCGGATTGATCATTCGATGATATATGTATTGATTGCTGGAACATATACTCCGTTTTGTTTAATCAGTTTGAGAGGAACCACCGGTTGGGTGTTGTTTACGATCATCACAAGCTTGGCTTTGCTCGGCGTTACTTTCAAGCTCGTTTGGTTCCATTGCCCGCGCTGGTTGTCAACAACCTTTTACATCGCCATGGGCTGGCTGATCATTTTCTTCATCTCTCCCCTGGCCGATGTGTTGAACTCAATGGGCTTGCTGCTGCTTGTCGCCGGCGGAATACTATACACAATCGGAGGCGTTATTTATGGCTTGAAGCCAAAGTTTTTAACTTTCAAATACATGGGCTTCCATGAAATTTTCCACATATTTATTCTCCTTGGCAGCCTTGCTCACTTCTTTTCCGTGTTTTTATATGTTTTATAAAAAGTGCCAGGCACTCTGCAACACGTTAACGCGTCATAGAGTGCCTGGCACTTTTATATGTTTCTCCTACTAACTACATGTTGACAAAACAGGACAAGCAGAGCCAAAAGTTCGAGGCTCAGCAGCGACTGTGACCGACGCTACATATACCGAACGAACGTGATTTCACCGCGATAACGCAACGTTCTCCTTTTTAAACACAGACTTTTATGATAACGACTTAAAGTGAATACTCAACATCGGATTGTGCATTGAGCTCTTCCAACCAAATATAGTATTCTTCCTGGAGCTTTTGTTCGCGTAACATATCTTCAATATCCGACCGTGCAGTTTCCAAAGTAGCTTCTTCCTCTTCCTGTTTCTCTTGTACTTCAATAAGGTGGAAGCCAAATTCAGTTTCAACCGGTTCACTCACTTCTCCAATCGGTAAAGAAAAGGCTACTTTCTCAAACTCCTCTGCCATTTCTCCTTTTCCAAAAAAGCCGAGTTCCCCGCCGTTGGCACTGCTTACCGAATCCGTTGAAAACTCGTTGGCAAGCTCGGCAAAATCTTCACCCGCCTCTAGCTTTTCATAGATTTCCGTGGCTGTTTTTTCATCCTCCACTAAAATATGCCGTGCCTTTACTTGCTCCCGCTGATCAAAACTTTCTTTGTTTTCATCAAAATACGTTTCTATTTCCTCATCTTCAATGCTGATTCTCTCCTCGAGAATCTTGTCTGTTGCCAAATTTAAAGAAATGTCTTTTTTCACATCATCCATTGTCAGTCCGTATGATTCCAGTACGGAAAGAAACGCATCTTCCCCTCCGTATGCTTCTGTATATGTCGCTAATTGTTCCTCAATTTCTTCATCCGTAACTTCAATGTTCTGCTTTTCCACTTCCTGCCTTACCATTGCTTCGGTAATCATCGAATTCAAGACATCCGAACCATAAGTAGTTACCAGCTTTTCATGAAGTTCGTCACGAGTGATCGCTTCACCATTTACATTGGCAACCACATCTTTTTTCATGCCAACTGCCAGAAGAATCCCAAGAGCGACCAACAGCAGTCCTCCGCTGAACACGTACAAAAACAACTTACCTTTTTTCTGATTGTTATCCGACATAATATCCTCCAAGATCATATTTTAATTGTTATTTAAGTGTTTGTTCAAAAAGATCGCCTTTAATCTTTTTGAACAAACACGATGCAATGAGTGGAGCCGATGCATTCTTTTCAGGCCGACTGTGAGTGGTTTTCTCGCAGTTGTCGCATCGTGCGGAACCATTGCCTTTTTGAACAGGCTCTTTAAGTTTCGCTTTGACTTTTTTTAATCAAAGTCTTGTCTAAGAAGTTTTTGTTGTTTACTTTTGAAAAGTTAACCAAGTGAATGTCTCTTAAACAATCGTTTTACATGCTGCCATTGCTCATCAATGTCACGTTCACTGTCCTTGTTTCTCCTTGACGATAAATTTCAATGTTGATTTCTTCGCCGATGCCCGACTCATTGTACAGGTACTTTCTTACATCACTTGCAGATTGCATTTCCGTTCCGTTTATCGACAAAATAATATCTTCCACCTGCAAACCGGCTTGTGCCGCAGCGGAATCCGGGTCAATGCTTGTTATCATCACTCCGGAATCAAGGTCAGCATTCAACTGCTCCAAGTAAAAGTGCGGAATTTCTTCCAAGCCGGCCAAGCCGACTCCAAGATACGGCCGGGTAATTTTCCCTTGTGAAATAATTTCCTCAATCACCGGAATAAACTCATTGCTCGGAATGGCAAATCCTAGTCCTTCCACGCCATCTTCCGAGATTTTTAGGCTGTTAATTCCGATTACCTGCCCAGCGGTATTAATTAATGCGCCGCCGCTGTTCCCCGGATTAATCGCTGCATCCGTTTGAATGACGTCCAATTCCCATTCACCTGCTGAAGTGGTAACTGAGATGGTTCGATCGACAGCACTGACGATTCCCTGTGTCACAGTGCGGGATAAATCAAGTCCTAGAGGGTTGCCGATAGCCAGCACCTGGTCTCCGGGACGCAGGGTTGATGAATCTCCAAACTCAATGACAGACGTTTCATACTCATTGCTTATTCGCAGAACGGCAATGTCTGTCAAGGCGTCGGAACCTATCAATTCCGCCGTTGTTTTCTCACCATTTTCCAGCGACACTTCAATTTCCGCCGCCCCTTCAATCACATGATGATTAGTGACAATATACGTGCCGGTATCATCCTGCCTGAAAACTACGCCTGAACCTGTTCCACTCTCAACCGTCGATGTTTGGTGAAAATTTTGCTGTTCTTGAATATTCACAATGCCGACAATTGCCTTTGATGCATTTTCAACAATATCTGCAAGGGAATCAGTTGAATACGATGTTTGGACAAGGCTATTGTTTTCACTGTCGATATCCTCGGCAATCACATTATCATCTTCAGAGTTTACCGCGTATATATTCTCATTCTGATTAAGGGGCGTGTAGTGATATATGCTTAATGTAAGAATCGAACCGGCCATTCCCGCCGCCATCATCGAAAAAAACCGCCCGGCTTTCGATCTTTTTTTCGTCTGCCTTTTATCATCCTGCTTTACTTCATTTACATCATTACCATTCTCTATATGCATGGCTATTTCCTCCTTTTATGTGCATCGTTTTTTAAATTGTAAAGTTTCGCTATATCTCCAGTGGCAGCAACCATTCGTCCACTCCCCATTGGAAAGTCAATAACCAGCTCAACTGTTCCTCTGCTTCCTCCGCGGTTATCTTGCCTTCCCGCAAGCGCTCCTGAATCTCCGCTACCTTTGCTGCGATTTCCTCATCCATTTCGGACGTCATTTTCCCGTCGCCTTCACTGCTCGCAGACATTTTCACGCCCAACTCCAACAACTGCTGCTTCACTTCCTCCGCAGTTACCGTCCCTTCTCGCAATTGCTTCTGAACCTTCGCTATCTTTGCTGTGGTTTCTTCATCTATTTCCGACAATGCTTGTCTTCCGCCTTCACTGCTTGCCGGCATTTCCTCGCCCAGCTCGGACAGCTGCTCTTTGGCTTCCTCCGCGGTTATCTTGCTCTCTCGCAGTTGCTCATCCATTTCACTTATCAGCGCATCTTTTTCATCTGCAAATGTCAGGCTCATCCCTCCCAGCCCAAGCGGAAAGCCGACACCAAGCTCTGTCAACTGTTCCTCCGCTTCCTTAAAGGTAATGGTTCCTTCCAGCAATTTATTATGGATTTCTGCTACCTTTTGTCGGGTTGGTTCATCCACTGTCTCTAAATCCGAGTCGTACTTGACAGTCAACGGCAACGAAACGACGTTTTCTTCAGCAAAAACAGAAATCGCTGCACTTGATAGTCCAATTGTCAATGCACCCGCAATGGTATATGCAACAATTTTCTTCATTCCAGATACCTCCTGTCATGTTTGAAGCAGACATATCGCCGCTTCATATTTCATAATTTACTACCGCAATGTGTCAGGAGGATGTCAAAGGAGAAATATTTGATAGATACAGCAAAAATATTCATGTTTGTTCAAATAGGAGGAGATAACAACGGCAAGAAGATCACTGAACGGGAGGATCGAGCAGCGCAGCATCCCCCCCATGCTTAAGCCGCACAGAGACAGCGCCACGATCAGTGTCACAATGGACTTTTGGAACTTCCGCCTTTTTGTTGTCCAACAACTGTACACAAAAAGCCTTTTCCAGGTTTCACAAATCCTGAAAAAGGCTTTTTCTCCAAGTGTTTGTTCAAAAAGATCGTTTTTTATCTTTTTGAACAAACACGAAGCAACGAGCCATTCTTCACTGAGACACTGCGAACTGTCTCATCGTGTCATCGCGCGCGATAGCACTTGGATAGACGTCAGAGCAATACTGGCAGAGGAAGAGACAATGAGTGGAGCCGATGCATTCTTTTCAAGCCGGCTGTGAGTGGTTTTCTTAGAGTCAGGATGACGACATTCCGCTGTTACTCACAAATGCAACTTGAATGTGCTTCATTGAGTCAATTTGCGTCGAGTAACCGCAGACGCAGAACGTGAGTGGTACTTAAGCGGAATTGGAGGATGGCGACATTGGACGTGAGCGGTTTTTAGGCGGAATTGAAGGATGGCGACATTCCGCCGTTGCTCACAAATGCAACTTGAATGTGCTTCATCGAGTCAATTTGCGTCGAGTAACCGCAGATGCAGGCGTGGGCAGCACTTAGGCGGAATTGGGCGCATCGTGTGGAATCATTGCCTTTTTGAACAGACTCTCCAAGGGAAAAATAACATCCCATCGTTATTTTTTTGCCTCGAGTGTCCGGGTTGATATCTTTTCGGAAGTCTTTGTTCACGGGGATTGTCTCTTCTGTTACTGCGTAGATGATTGCAACACCTCTGCACTCCCAGAGGAAACAGGTTCACTCCTTTTCCGACAGCAGCTTATGGTAATCAATAGGAAGGAGGATCGCAAACGTTGTTCCTTCCGAAGAACTTGATTTCAGAAGCAAATCCCCGCCGAGCGCCCTGGCGATCATCTTGCTGAAAGGCAGGCCGAGCCCTAGGCCGCGCACCTTATATTTTTTGTTTTCCCCACGATAAAAGCGTTCAAAAATTAATCCCTGCTCTTTCACCGGAATACCCACGCCATTATCTTGAACGGCAATCTCGATATTGTCGCCAACCCTGCGGACAGTTACACGGATAACACCATGTTTTTCCAGCGACTGCCTAGCATTGTTCAACAAATTAACAAGAATTTGCTGCAGCCTGGCCCCATCCGTGCTTACCTCACAATCCTTTTCCAATAACCGCACATCCAGCTCCACCGTGCCGTCATCATTGGTAATATTCCATTGATGAGTAAATTCAGCAACAAGATCATTGATCGATTCCTTCGTTTTATTCACAGGAAATTGGTTGGCAGAAAACGAGTTAAATGCAAGTAAATCACCTATCATTTTTTGCATACGCTCCGTTTCCTTCAACGAAATAGCAAGAAACTCCTTTGCTTCTTCCCCGCTGACGACGTCATCCTTCAACGCTTGAAGCAGCCCGCTAATGGAAGTTACCGGCGTCTTTAATTCATGGGTAACTCCGGCCAGCAGCTCCGTGCGCAGCGACTCCAGTTGTTCCAGGCGGTTGGCCATTTCTTTAAACGATCGCACAAGCTCATGCACTTCCTGCACTTTACTGTCTTCAGACAATTCGACATGATAATCCCCGGCCTGCACCTTTTTAGCACCATTGGCAACATGTTTTATTGGAGCTGACAATTTTCGAGACAGCAAGTAAATGGCCGCCCAGCCAAGCAAAGCAAGGCTGACGAGCATAACCGCCAACAGCCCGTATTCTTGATTCACCTCTGTCAGTTCTTCCTCCGATTGGGTGACAATCACCCAGCCGAGCTGGACATCCTCCAAAAGGATTGGCACTTTAACGACGTAAAGCCGGCTCTCCTCCTCTGTATTTATTTGAATGCGTTGCACCTCTTTTTCACTGGTCAAGATCGATTGCGGAATAAACGGACCGAACCGCGGTCCCTTTAAGCGATTGGTGGAAAAAACCATTCCTTCATTACCAACGATGTAAACATTGCTGTCAAGCCACTGTTCCGGAAGAATTTCCTGATTTTTTTCTCCGTCACTTGGTAAATACCGCTCCTCGTCATTCACAATTTGCGCAGCTAATTGTTCCGCCATGAAAATCGTCAAATGAAGGCGCTGCTCCAAAGTGGAGTGCCTGATCCACAAAGCGGAAAAAACAGCAATCACCGACAGGCCGACGAAAAGGGTGATTAAATATCTCGTTGTCCAATAACGTGCTAATGACGTTTTTTTATTCGCTTTTATAAACACAAAATTGATACCCCAATCCCCGTAGCGTTTTTATTTCTCCTTCATTTCTCGACCAATCGTGGAGTGACTTTCTTATTCGTTTAATCGCTAAATCCACCGCCCGGTCGCTGCCGTCGTAATCCATTCCCCAGACGCGGTCAATCAATTGATCTCTCGTAAACGTTTGATTCGGATGCTGGGCGAGAAAGAGCAACAGCGACAAATCCCTTGGTGTCAACAGTATTTCATTCCCCCCCAATGTCACTCTGTGCCCTTTTGTATTGATCGCCAGCTGTCCGTATTTAATGATATCCTTCGTCTGATTTATGCCCTCTGCTCTTCTTAACACGGCATGAACACGGGCAACAACCTCGTCGGCAATGAACGGTTTTGTTATATAATCATCTGCACCGCCGTTTAATCCATCGAGCCGATAATGTATATCATCAAGCGCCGTCAGCATGATTACCGGACATGTGCTTGCTTTGCGAATATCCCGCAGCAGGCTCCAACCGTCTTTCCCCGGCAGCATCACGTCAAGCAGCACGAGGGATGGCGCAGACGCTTCAAACAGCTTCATTACTTCGTTTCCGTCAAAGGCCTGTACTACGTGAAAGCCTGCTTTTTGCATATATGCGCGCAGCACCTGACTAATGGCGACTTCGTCCTCTGCGACTAAAATGGTATCCATTATTATCATCTCCCTAAGGAAATTATACAACAGCTTTCTGATAAAAAAGAGCGGTGTTGTTTTTATTCTTTCGGTAACAGCGAGTCGAGCACCACCAACGTCTATGATACGTGTTCTATGTGTCGGTAGCATGTCTAAATCTGAAAATTAGCAAAAAACATCTGCCTAAGCCAGCCGGGACAGGAGCACGATAATCTCCTTCTGCTTGAATCGTTGCAAAAATTCAGTATCGATTTCTTTACCAGAAGGGTGCAAAAAAGGTGTCATAAAAGCAGTATTACCTGCCCTTATGACACCCTTTTGTTACATTATGTTCAAAAGTTGTGATTGAAAGTCATGATGACGTTGCTCAATCAGCTGCGATTACTCAACGACGCGGACAACGCGACCGTTAAACACGCTAGCCCAATAACCGCTGTTCAGGCTGGCAATCGCTACACCTGTTGAGCTTTGCGAACCGATGAACTGACCGCCGCCGATGTAAATACCGACGTGACCATCTGTTTTATATGTGTTGAAGAATACGAGATCCCCAGGTCGCATTTCGCTCGAAGACACTTGGCGTCCGGCGAATTTTTGCGCATCCGTGCTACCGCCGACGTTCACGCCAATTTGTAAGAATGCCCAACGGACAAATCCCGAGCAATCAAAACGGCCGTTTTGGATATCATAGTCTGATCGACCGCCACCGAATACATATACAGAGTTGCCGATATATTTATTTCCAGCGGAAATAACCGTTTGAATGTCGCCGCTTGCCGCCGGAGCAGAATTACTAGATCTAGAAGACAGCGTCTGGCTGCTGCCTGAACTTGAGTTGCTGGTGCTAGCAGTTGTCGTCTGACTTGATGCGCTGCTTGCATTCTCAGCCGCTCTTCGCTCCTCCGCCTGGCGTTGACGCTCCTCGTCGATTTTTCGCTTAATGTCGGCTTCCTGCGATGCAAGCTCTTCATCTTTTTCCACAAGCTCCGCCATCAACGTCTTTGTTTCCTTTTCTTTCGCTTTCAGCTGTTTCTTCAGCTCATCATTTTGTTCCTGCTGATTTAAAAGATGGTGCTGCATATCATCCAATTCAGCCTTCATATCGTTCAGTTCTTCCAGCTTTTCTTCCACCGTTGCCTGCTTTACTTCAAGCTCCTGCTTGCTTTCTTCATGCATTTGTAGAAAATCGGCATCGGCTTCGGCAATTTTGTTGATAGCCAGAACGCGGTCAACGAAATCACCAAAATCCTGTGATCCTAAGATAACTTCGAGATAGCGCACGCTTGTCCCATTTTTTTGATACGTAACCGCCCGGTCTTTCAATAATTCTGTTCGCTCTTCAATTTCCTTTTCCAGTTGGGCGATTTCCTCTTGAAGCTGCTCGATCTCTGCGTTTGCGTCGTCGATGTTCTCCTCTGTTTCGGCTATGATTTTCTTGTTGTCCTCAATAGCCTCGTTCACCCGTTCGATCTGCTCTGCCAGTTGATCCAATTCATCAAGCACTTCCGCGATTTTCGCTTCTGCTTCCGACAAGTTGGATTTAATTTCCGATCTCTCTTCCTGGATTTGAGTTTGTTGATTTTGCAAGTCATTCGTTGTTTCAGCCAATGCTGCCGGTACATTGATAACACTGCCGAAGCCGAGTACAATGACCGTATTAAGTACAACCAGCTTTTTCTTCAAAACTCTCTTCCTCTCTTTCCTGTTTCACCAACCGCAAAAAATATGTATGAACGACATTTAGCGAGCCTACCATTTGCAGGAAGATGACAATTTTTATTCTATTTATTATGTTTTCTTATAAAAACTGCAAACCTATTAGACAAATTGAAGTATATCATCAAAAAATGACAGCTTTGTAATACGAATGTTACAGTTATGTTTCAAATTGCAAGAATCTATTATTTCTGCTAGCTACAGAAGACAAAAATCCCCGAAAAAAAATGATAGCGTTCCCATTATTGGTAGAATCAAGATCAGTCACCATTCGTCTGCCGGCTGCAAAACGGTTCAGCAATCTGGCGCATCCCCTTGATTCTATTTTTTTCATTTATTGTGTTTGTTCAAAAAGATCGCTTTTTATCTTTTTGAACAAGCACGAAGCAACAAGCCCTACTTCACTGAGAAGCTGCGAGCTGTCTCATAGTGCCATCGCGGGCGATGGTACTTGGATAATCCTCAGCGCTATACTAGCAGAGGAAGAGACAATGGGTGGAGCTGATGCATTCTTTTCAGCCCGGCTGTGAGTGGTTTTCTCAGAGCCAGGATGGCGACATTCCGACGTTGCCCATAGGACGTGGGCGGTACTTAGGCGGAATTGAGCGCATCGTGCGGAACCATTGCCTTTTTGAACACGCTCATATAGTATTTGTTCAAAAAGAACGTTTTTTATCATTTGGCTATTTTCGTAATCTTTGTTGCTTTTGAACACGCATAGGACATAACAGTGACAAAAAGGTCGTGCGCGGCAGTTACGCGCATCGAAGCGACAACGCTAACGTTGATATTCGGCGACACTGCTGTTTCCCCTATCTTTTTGAACATCCTCTTATATAATGCTAGTATATACATGATTTAATAAGCATCCTGAAGAGAGGGCAAAAACATATGGTAAAAATCTTATATATTGAAGATGAGTTGGAATTAGGGGCATGGGTCAAGGAAGATTTCGCCAAAAGAGGTTATGAAGTGACCTGGCTGACTAACGGTGAGCAAGTCATGGATCATCTTGACAACGCGGATATCATCATTCTCGATATCATGCTGCCCGGCCTGGACGGATTTTCGCTTGGACGACGAATCAAAAAAGAATATCCCGCGATTCCGATCATGATGCTGTCTGCACGGTCTGCCGTGGACGATAAGCTGGAGGGGCTGCAGTTTGCCGAAGATTATGTTACAAAGCCGTTTCATCCCGAAGAATTAGCCGCGAGAGTCCACGTGCTGCTACGCCGCTTTGACCGCGATGATTCCGCGGAGATGGATATTCGCCATCTTCGCTACTATCCGAAACTGCTGCGGCTTATCGATCGCGAGACAGAGGCGGAAATAACCTTAACCTCAAAGCAGTTGCAAATATTCGAGTACCTCTTAAAACACGCAGGACAGATCATAACGAAAGAACAAATCTATGAATCGGTATGGGGAGAAACTTACCTTGAAGGGGATAAAACACTCATGGTGCATATTCGCTATTTACGGGAAAAAATCGAACGGGATCCGGCAAAGCCTGCCATCATCGAAACAATACGCGGGATCGGCTATCGGTTGATGCGATGAGAAAATTAAGCTCGCTGCAAACAAGATATTTAACCCTAATTATTTGCGCCATGTTAATCATCCCGTTTTCCTTTCCGCTCATCTCCCTTGTCACCTATATTCCTGCGCTGCAGTTCAAAGCCGATGAGATCACTACCTATGATGGAAAGCAGCTGGAAGCGATGTGGCATGAGCATGCTGGTAAGCTGGGCGGAGCTGATGATGATGAAATTACAACAGCTATCCAAACTATCGGAAGCGACTATGAGAAAGCGGCGGTTTTTTGGGTCGATCATGCGGGTGTCACCAAATATCATTCGGATGAAGCGGCGGACATCCCCGCGAGATGGCAGCCCGAGGAAATCATCCGCTTCATGAAAAACAACTATGCAGGTGATCCGTACACGATCGTTGCCCTGATCGGAGAAAGCGATGAAGAAGGGTTTATGGTATTTCAAATCCCTAGATACATGATCAGTGCGCCAATTGAGCAACTGGAAGGCTATTACTCCCTGCTCTATTTCGCCGGAATCATCATTGTCCTGTTGCTCTTTATTTTTGTCTCGTGGCTGTTCTTTCGGAAAATCAGAAACAGACTTTTACGCCTTCAGCAGTCCATGAGCATCGAAGGAGACGACATCCCGACACCGGTTACCGTCGGGGAAAAGGATGAAATCGGGCAATTGGAATCGAGCTTTAACGATATGATTCATCAGTTGAGGGAAAGCCGGAAACGGGAAAAGGAAGAAGAGAAGCTGCGGCGCGAGCTCATCGCCAACCTCTCACATGATTTGCGGACACCGCTATCCACTTTACGAGCACATACGTATTCCTTGTCCCATGAGCAGCTTAGTGCGGAAGGGAAAACATCTCTTCAAGTGATGGATAAAAAAATAGAATACCTCAACAATTTGATCGAGAATCTGCTGTCATATACTTTGTTAATGGCCGGAAAATATAATTACACTCTGCAAAAAACGGATATCAATCGCATTCTGCGTGCTTCCGTGGCAACATGGTACCCGATTTTTGAACGGGAACAGTTGGAAGTGGATATTCAACTGGCGGAAAGCTCTTTCTCCTGGGACATTGACCCGCATTGGCTGGAGCGAATCTTGGACAATCTGTTCCAAAACGTTGTCCGGCATGCCAAGTCCGGAGGCTTTATCAGCATCAAAAGCATCCAGGCAGATGACGGAACGAAGATCGTGATTGCCGACAAAGGACCCGGCATCAAAAAGAAATCCGCCAATGCCGGCGCCGGCCTGGGCCTTTCCATCGTCGAGATGATGACGAAAGAAATGGGACTGGAATGGCATCTCGCATCTACAGAAAATGGAACAACGATCACAATTAGAAAAGCGGAAACGCCCTTCCATTCCTCTTAAGTGACACCTGCGTCCGCCACCTCAGGATAACTCGCCGCAAATTGGCTCGATGAAGCCATTCAGCTGTATTCGCTGGCAATGGCGCATGATCGTCATCCACCAATTCCGCCAACTGCCGATCACGTACGTTTGTGAACACTCCGCTGACAATGAATGCGGCGCCTAAAGCTCTTGGCGCTGCTTTCCCTCTTTTTTAGAGCGTGTGAAAAAAAGGCAATGGTTCCGCCCGATGCAACCGGCTACGAGAAAACCACTCATAGCCGTTTGAAAGGAATGCATCGGCTTCACTCATTGCATCGTGTATGTTCAAAAAGATAAAAAGCGATCTTTTTGAACATACACTTTTAAACAAAATTTAAACTTCCCCTGCACTGACATTTAAAGTTCATCCCTTAAGATAAAAGACGAGGTGATGAATATGGAACAGCAGCTCGTTGTTAAAACAACAGACTTAACAAAAAGATTTCATGGAGTTCATGCAGTAGATAATGTTAATCTGCAGATTCCAAAGGGAGCGATTTACGGCTTTCTCGGGCCAAACGGCGCCGGCAAAACAACGGCGATCAAGCTTATTCTCGGGCTGATCTATGAATCTTCCGGATCTGTAACTATCTTCGGCAAGGATCTGAAGCGGGAGAAGCTGTCGATTTTAAGGAAGGTCGGATCGCTGGTCGAATCGCCGTCCTACTACGGGCACTTATCCGCAAAAGAAAATTTGGAGATCACGCGAAGAATTCTTGATGTACCAAAATCACGCATTGACGAAGTTCTGTCGATCGTTCGTTTAGAGAAGGAAGCAAGCCGTCCTGTCAAAGGTTTTTCCTTGGGAATGAAACAGCGGCTCGGCATCGCTTCCGCCCTGATTGGAAATCCGGATCTGCTTATTTTGGACGAGCCGACAAACGGTCTTGATCCTTCCGGCATTATCGAAATACGGGAATTAATTAAGCAGCTTCCTGAACAATACGGGATGACGGTACTCGTATCCAGCCACCTTCTGGCGGAAATTGACCAGATGGCAACGCAGGTCGGCATTATCACAAAAGGAAAACTGATTTTCCAGGATTCCATCGATGTTTTGCGAAAAAAAGCAGTCAGCAAAATCCTCATAAAAACAAACAAAGCGGAAAAAGCGTGGAGGTTTCTCCTATCCGCAGGCTGGAAAGGAACGCTGTCAGATAACAATATTGTCTTTCCGGGAATGAGCGATAAAAAAGTGGCCGACGTTGTGAAATCACTCATTCATCAGCAGTTTGAGATTTATCGGGTGGAAGAAGAAAAGATGTCTTTGGAAAACATCTTTTTGGAAATGACCAAAGGGGAGCAAACGCTATGATGCTTCACATATTAAGAGCTGATTTCAAAAAGTCGACGCTTGGCATGTGGGTACTTGTTTTTCTCGGACCGATAGGCATCTTTGCTCTTCAAGCGGTAAATTACGGGGTACGCTACGACTGGCTGATGAATCAATCAGATGATTCATGGCTGCAGCTGTTAAAACAAATTAACTTCTTTCTCACACCGGCTTTATTGCTCGGAATCGCACTATTGGCTTCCTTGGCCGCAGGGATTGAGCATCAGACAAATGCATGGAGAAAACTGCTGACTTTGCCTGTCAGCAGGATGAAGGTCTATATTTCCAAATTTATTATGATTGCGGTAATGCTATTCATTTCTACTATTCTTACATTTATCGGAACAATCGTTTTCGGACAGTTTTTTGGCTGGGAGCAGGAAGTGCCGTATATGGCTGTCTTCACAAACAGCTTTTACCCTTTTTTCGCCGCACTGCCGATTCTGGCAATTCAGCTGTGGCTTTCCATTACGATGCACAATCAAGGCTTCCCGCTCACCTTTGGAATTATGGGATCAGTCATATCCCTTTATTCCTACGGCGGACCTGTATGGATCATCTGGACATGGCCGCATTTAGAAAACAGCTGGGGCTTTCCTGAATTATACGTCATTTTGGGCGCGATTTGCGGGGTCATTTTGCTTTTGCTTGGAATGATTGATTTTAACAGAAGGGATGTGAGATAGATGTTACCTTCTCTTATGTACACCGAATGGCTGAAGCTGAAGAAATCCAATGTCTTCCCGTTAGTGTGGATAAGTCCGTTGCTCGCAGCAGTTACCGGATATTTTACAATGTTTGATTCCGGAGCAAATCAATGGTTTGATCCGTATTTTCAGATGCTGTTGATCCACGCCGTCCTGTTTTTACCGATGATGGCGGGCATATTCTCTGCTTCCGTCTGTCGTTACGAGCATCAAAACGGCGGCTGGAAACAGCTGCTTGCCCTGCCTGTAAAACGAAGCAGCGTCTATCTATCCAAATTTTTTATCGTCATGCTCTTTATCGCTATTACTCAATTGCTGTTTTTTATTGGCTTACTGTGCGTCGGCATGCTGCAAGGGTTTACCGATCCGTTTCCATGGGGAATGATGCTGACCCGCGTATTCATGGGGTGGATTGCCTGCCTTCCGCTCGTTACCTTACAGCTGTGGGCTTCCACCGCCTGGGCAAGCTTTGCCGCACCAGTAGCTTTGAATGTGATATTGACACTGCCGAATATCTTGGTCTCGAACTCGGAAAAATTCGGTCCGTGGTATCCATGGTCCCAACCGTTTCTAGGAATGCTTCTCGGAGAAGAAGGAGACTTCTTTTACTCCACGCAAACATTGGTGTTTGTCATCATCGGCGGCTTCATCATTTTTTCCATAGGCGGCCTTCTTTATTTCAAGCAGAAAGCCGTTTAGGAAGAAGAGTTGTGCTGCGACTGCCGGACGGGAAGCAGGCTTGGCGTTGAAGGGATGGAAACGAGCTGACAGTGAAAGGGCATTGGATTGGCAACGGTAGGAGCATGTCCGTCATTAGTAGGGCATGATAATGATAGGTAATAGCGGATATGGTGGTAATAGCAGCCGGCCGCAGGCAGTCGCGCAACATTTTATCCGGGGTGTTCGGCTCCGGCAAGGGGGAAGAAATGGGATAGTGACTGTGGTCAATCATTGGTCGGTTCCACCTCTGTTCTCCCACACATCACATGAGTGAGGCTTGAGGACATTTCACTGCGATTCCGAATTCATTTTGTCCTCATAAACATTCCTTGAGGACATTTTGACTCGACTTCGATCTCATTTTGTCCTCATAACCTCTTCTTGAGGACATTTCGCTGCGATTCCGAATTCATTTTGTCCTCATAAACACGCTTTGAGGACCAGCACCCTGATCACGCCCCTGATTGTTTTCATAAATTTGTAGTGTTTGTTCAAAATGGTCGTTTTTATCTTTTAGCTGTCATCGTAAACTTTGTCGCATTTGGACTGTTTTTTGAAAAACAAAGAGCCTTTTCTAGACAAATTTATCTGTCTGAACAATTCATTCATTTTCATAGCCTTGACGCCTTGCGCGTGAAGGGCAACGTTCGCTTTGCTTCCAGTCCAAAATCAAAGAGCAACGACCTTATAGAAAAGATCTTACCTTTTTGAACACGCTTTTCTTGTAGACAAATAAATTTTATCAACATCACGGGCAAATCTATGCAGTCGAATTTTTGCTTAAACATAATACGAATGCTTTCCATGTCCTATTATTGTAAAATTTCTTGATCATATTCTATTTATTCTCTTTTTACATGTAATGATTTTACACCATTCATAAATATTATTAGTCGTAATTTTTTTCTCGGGAAAAAGAAGTTTGAACTCTTCAGCGCTACGCAAAACACAAGACTCGACAGCCTCACTTTTTCCGCACTTCGGACAAATTAATTGACTTCTTTTCATTGAATTAATCATAAATACTTGACAATGTTCGCATATTATCCCTTTTATCAGGTTCTCAAAGTCATATTGTGGTAAGCGAGCATAAGGAGACTGATCAATATTCATGGCTACTAATTGCTTAGCGAGCATCATCTGGCTTGAGCTTAGGGGTTGGTTTGGCGAGTATTTCCTGAGTTTTTCTAGAAAGCGGTTTATTTGAGTCGGTAAAACTATCGGTAAATCTCTGAGAGCATTATACAAAGTAAACTCAGGATTAACAAAAACAAGGTAGGCCGCAACAGAAAATTCTGATCCGATGCGATTGTTTTGAAGAAGCTGTCTGAAAGAGGATTCACAGCGTTGCAATTGGAAGACAGGATTCGTGATCTCTTTTCCATACGTTGATTTCCACTTGTCTCCTTCAATACAAAAATCACCCTTGAAGTTTTTTACATCGAAAAGATAAATATTGTTTGTGGCAATCACTAATGTATCAATTTGAAATTTAGAATTGTTATTGTCCAACAGCAAATCATTTAAGATCAGCCAATGGTCTGGACTATTTTCAAACAATGCATCAAATTGTTTTTCACCTTCGTACCCTTTCTGTATGTTTGCCACGTTCCATTCATTATGTATAGCATTCATTCGCACGTTCAATAGTTTTTTCGCCTTTAATTCCAACGGTTCTGTACGGGGTTTCATAATCATTTATTGCTTCCTCTCCTTTTTTTCAATAATGGATTCATACTCATGAACGTTGGCAAGGAAAATGATTAGGGAATGTTTCGTTGAAGTACGGTGGGCTGAGACAGCTTCATTTAAGGAGTTTTTGAGAGAAAACTACAGTTATATTTTTTTACACAAAATAACAATTACCTACAATATTTTTCAACTTGTAATTTAAAATAAGATAGAAGATTTTCTAAGTGTTTTTTCTTAGAAGTATCGATTGGAAACCTTACTCTGAGAAGGGAAGAAAACCGCCGATCATTACTAAACAACGGCCGGCTATGATAAAATGAACTGACGTAACTTGTACCTCAACTACGCGGTGAAGGTTAGAATCACGCATTGCTTTGGAAACTGACAGCAAGAAGCAGCCTTTGAGTACCAAACCTAAAACGATAAAGCGGTGATGTTTATCATGCTGGATTATACTGGGGAACGGGTGATTCCGGAATTGATGAAGCCCGACAACGGAATGTTGCTGGAGCATTGCGCACGATATTATTTCGCCAGCATGTTCACGCGCGGAAGAGTGCTGGATATTGCCTGCGGTGTCGGCTACGGTTGCAAAATGCTGTTGGAATATTCCCGGCACGAGATCAGCGAGATTGTCGGTGCCGATGTTGATGAAAACACGATTGCTTATGCCAAAAAGCACTATCTTGCGCCAAAAATCACGTTTACAACAGCCGACATCATGGATATTCGACTAACCGAAAAGCTACAACCCTTTGATACGATCGTTTCCTTCGAAACCATCGAACATATAAAAGACGAAGCTTTTTTCATCCGGCAAATGCGGAATCTCCTCAAACCAGGCGGAACGCTGATTTTGTCTACTCCGTTCGGGCAGGGAAAGAACCAGCCTTCCAAATGGCCGTTTCATTATTTTCAGCTTACACAAGAAGAATTTAAAAAACTGTTTACAGCATTCTCGGCAGCACAATTTTATTACCAATGCGGGGTCATCATTGAGCCGCAACGTGGGGAAAGGCATTATCCAATCGGCATTGCCGTGGCAACCAAATAAAACGTCAGCCAGGGATACCGGGCTTTCCCCGCAGAAAAAAATGCTGAAGGATCGTCAAATCAGGTCCCACTGAAAAAAAGAAGGCCGCAAGATTAGACACCACTGGAAAAAGATAATAAGCAATCTTTTACAGTGATCACCAAGAAGGTTGTCTTTCCCTGTTGTGGCCCTCAGTAAAAGCAGGTAAGCGTTCCTATTTTTTGTCACGTCACCATCGACCAAACCTTCACTACCCTGTGATTTTGCTTCTTGGCAGATGTTTTTTTCAAAAGCTGTTTTCATAAACGATATTGTTTTTTCGACCATACCTTCCCGCACTGCGTGAAGAGCAAAGCGAGCTGCGCTCACGGACCAAAAGCGTTGGACAACAACCTTTTCCTAAAGAGCGTCTTTTCCAAAGATCACCGTGCTTGCCGTCGTCAGTCACCATAAAGGTACGCTCTTTCCAATTCAAACACTTTTTTCCGCAAGCACGCTTACCTAAATAATCGATTATTTCACCATCAACACCGGCAGATTTACATGCTTTATGACTTTGTGGCTGACGCTGCCTAAAATCATCGTCTGCACTCTGCTCCTGCCGCGGCTCCCCACTATCAGACAATCAAATGGATGATGATTTGCATACTCGATGATCGTTTCGGCGGGAATTCCGTGTAAGATCGTTACTCTTGCCGGAATGCCGGCCTGTTCGATTTTTTCCTTAAAAACAGACAGCATTTCTTCGCGTTTCCGCGACGCCATTTGCGAATCACCGTAGTGCAGGACGTCTGATTTCGAAGTGTTTCCGTCTACAACATAAATAATCTCAATGCTTGCGTCCGTTGACAAGCTTGCTAATTCAATTGCTTTATCCGCTGCTCGATGGGAATGCTCCGAGCCATCCGTAGCCAACAATAAATGGGAAAACATAGAAGCCTCCAGTTGTCACTGCGGAAAACAATGACGTGTTAGTGTCCTGAAGCTTTACTTAAGCCACCGATTCTTTCCATCAGACGGGAGCTTTCTTTATTGAGTCCGCGAATGCTGACTTCAACGCCCTTTTGTTCAAATTTCGCCTGGAGCTTGTCCATGGCGCCGACAGCAGAATCATCCCATAGATGTGCTTCAGACACATCTATGATAACCCTTTTAACCTCATCGTTAAAGTGGAATGATGCAAGAAAATCGGTTACCGAGGCGAAAAATAATTGGCCTTTTACACGATAGATTTTTACAGATTCTGCTTCTTCCATCACGGCTTCCACTTTTACTTTTGATATTTTCACCGCGAAGAAAATCGCGCTTAACACAACACCTGCCAATACTCCTTTTGACAAATCGTGTGTGTAAACAACCGTCGCAACGGTAACGATCATGACAATGGCATCCGTGCGGGGGACTCTGTGGAGATTGCGCAAGGAGTGCCAGTCAAATGTTCCGATGGAAACCATAATCATCACACCTGCCAAAGCAGCCATTGGAATTTGTACAACAATACTTCCTAATACGAGAATCAGAAACATCAACACAGATCCGGCTACAAGCGCGGAAAGCCGTCCCCTGCCGCCTGATTTCACATTAATCACCGATTGTCCGATCATCGCACAGCCAGCCATCCCGCCAAAACATCCGGTGATCATGTTGGCAATCCCTTGTCCCCGGCTTTCCTTGTTTTTATCGCTGTCTGTATCCGTCATATCGTCAACGATCGACGCTGTCAGCAGCGATTCCAGTAACCCGACGATTGCCAGCGCCAGCGAATACGGTAGAATAATTCTTACTGTTTCAAAGGTCAGCGGGATATTCGGCAAAGCAAACATTGGCAAGGTTTGCGGCAAATTCCCCATATCTCCCACTGTTCGGACACCGGCATTCATAAAGATTGCAAGCGCTGTGACGACGATAATTGCCACCAGCGTTGACGGCACCGCTTTTGTAAACCGTGGCAACACATAAATTATCACTAGCGTCAAGGCGACCAAGGCATACATAATCCACGTTTCATCAACAAAATGCTGCAGTTGCGATGTAAAAATAAGAATCGCCAACGCATTCACAAAGCCGATCATCACCGAACGAGGAATGAACTTCATGATGCTCGCAAGCTTAAATACGCCGAATATCAGTTGAATGAGGCCTGTCAAGATCGTCGCTGCAAGCAAGTATTCCAGTCCGTGATCAGCCACCAATGTGATCATTACCAGCGCCATCGCGCCTGTGGCAGCCGAAATCATACCGGGACGTCCGCCGATAAATGCAATAACAATGCATATACAAAAGGAGGCGTACAATCCGACTATCGGATCAAGCCCGGCAATAATCGAAAAGGCAATTGCCTCCGGTATTAATGCCAATGCGACTACAATCCCCGCCAAAATGTCTCCGCGAATATTTCCCAACCATTCCATTTTCAGTTTTTCAGTAAAATTCATCAATGCACCTCTTTCTAAGTTTCATGGATTCATTCATGTGCTGCAAAACAGCACATACATAACCAGGAGAGCCGAGATCGGCAGTTGCGAGCAGCAAAGCGCACACCGAACGTACGCATGCAGGGACTACGACAATACAACAGCGAGAATCGACTGCATTTTTCCCTGGACGTTATTCATATTTATCTGTGAGTGTAAAGTTCCGTCCGCACATTGCTTTGGTACCCTTGAAAAAAGGTAAAAAGCGGCCTTTTTTCAGTAACCACGTTCCGCATGATGCGCTTACACTTGCCATTTACCATCTAGTTTTCACTTTAAAAGGAAACGGCTTTACTCATGGATGTTGCGGAAGTTAAAGAAGGGTAAGAGCACCCTTTTTTGAACTTTCATTATTGTGTTTGAGCTTTCCCGTGGAAAGCCCGGTCGGCAAGAACTTTATGAGTGTAGCATGATATAGACAATAAGGAAAATGTTATGTAAGCGTCAATCATATCTTCATTTCAGCGAAATTCTCGTTTTTTCTTGCTCCTTCTCCCGAATTCACAATAGCGTCACAACTGATGCCGCATTGGACTTATCAATTGTTCCTTCGTGTCCCGAAGCTTATTTGGGACACGATGAGGCTGTTTTCACGACGATATGCTGTCCTTACAGCGCCTTTGAACAGCTTTTGTGAGAAAAAAATAAACTGTCTTCCCGTCGATTCGAATGTTTTTTCCGTCACTTTATCAATGAATTCCGCCTGTTTACCCTGTTTTTCCGCCTGCCGGTTAGAGAAGTCGGATTTCGCGGCTATATCCAACCGTCCCCAAAAAATGTTTCAATTTGGGCATAACACAAAAAAAATACCCTTCCACCTCGCTTCAGCCAGGTACAGGGTACTTTCAGCGCTATTTACAGGATGTTCGTCAGTCATTCACATGCGTAATGCATAGGCTTGCCACTTGTTTTTCCCACTATCTTCAATGATCTTTTTCCTAGCGCGGCGGTTATCATCCCCGCCTGTCTCCGTGCTGCTGTTGTTACATGGACAATTCCATCGACAACTTGCTGAACTCCTCCAGCCGTTTCGACGCCTTCTTCTGGAAAACATAGTCGAAATCGTGGACAGAAATCTCGTTTTTTTCAAGACCCAACGCTTTTCCGGCAACGTCTGCCATCAGCAATTCAACCGCTTTCGCTCCAAGCCTTGTTCCAAGAATACGATCAAAGCCCACCGGCGACCCGCCACGTTGAATGTGGCCAAGAACGGTCACCCTTGCATCGTAGCTGGAATGCTCCCGGATATAATCTGCAAATTCTTCCGCAGTGCCGACTCCTTCCGCTACGATAATGATGCTGTGCTTTTTCCCGCGCTCAAAGCCTTGCTTCAGCCGGGCGATCATTCCTTCTTTACCCGTAGTTTTTTCCGGGATAAAAATGCTTTCTGCTCCATTCGCGAGACCTGCCCAGGCAGCAATGTCCCCGGCATCCCGTCCCATTACTTCGATCACAAACGTCCGTTCATGGGAAGTAGCCGTGTCGCGAATCCGGTCAATCGCTTCGATCACGGTATTGACAGCTGTTGAAAAACCAAGCGTGAAATCGGTACCGTTTATGTCATTGTCAATCGTACCAGGCAGACCGATTGTTTTTATTCCTTTTTTATGTAATGCCTGTGCGCCTCTGTAGGAACCGTCGCCGCCAATAACAACGAGCGCGTCAATTCCAAAGTTGTTCAGATTGTTCATCGCCTGAAGCTGTCCGTCTTCCGTTTTGAATTTTTCACTCCTGGCAGATCCAAGGATGGTGCCGCCGCGATGGATGATCCCGCCGACATCCTCCAGCTTCAAGCTTTTGATTTCTCCGGACATCAGCCCTTCGTATCCCCGGTACACTCCAAATACCTCCAGGTCATGGTAGATTGCTTTTTTGGCAACCGCCCGAACCGCAGCATTCATGCCGGGAGAATCTCCGCCGCTTGTCAAAACTGCAATTTTTTTCATCTACTTGTCACCTCTTTCTCAACATCCACATCGGTTAGTAAAAAAGAACATCCCATAAATAAATGCACACAAAAAATATGGAACAAAAGTGAAAAGTTTTACTCAATTATACACCCATCTTATTTATTTTCCTATAACTTCCCCGCGCATACATAAAAAATACAAGAAACCTTTTACCCGGCTCCCGCGAAGCCGTTGTAAAAGGTCTCTTCTTGCTGCCGCTCATTTTATCAAAGCGGACGCAAATTATTTTTTCAACTCCTGCAGCTCTGTTCTCAATTGTTGATTCTGCATTGACAAATGGTTCATTTTTTCCTGCAGTAATCTTGCTTCTTCATCGGAAAGTTCACGCTCGGAAGAGGTGGTGTGCTTCCCTTTCATCTTCATTGCTTTCCAGCAAAAAAATAAACAGACACCTTTCAAAGCGATAATTGCCAACAATAGATAGCTGTTCATTATATACGATCTCTCCTTCCCGTACTTATTTTACTACTGTGCCAAGTGATCCTTCGGTTCAGGCTGTACAGATATGCGTCTTCTGATGCCACCGTCTGAATCACTGATTTTTTAATGTGCGTATCTCGCTTTTTAACTGTTCATTCTCCTGTTCCATCATGTGTATCCGGTTGTGTAGCGAATAAGCCTCAACGGATGACGGCCGTTTGCCGTGTTTCTTCCCTTCAGTGCCACCGCAGCACCCTCCCGCAGATGCTTTCTTTCCACTGACACATTTGAACATCATGAGTATGAGAATAATGGTGAGAAGTCCGGTAACCAGTGAGGAATCCATGTGAAATTTGCTCCTCTCTTCATATTATTTCTGCACATTTTCATTTTTTCTGGTAAACTCAACGTGCCACAAGCGAAGCTGTCACCGCGATCTTTTTATCGATTCTATTTCCTTTACAAGCTGCTTGTTTTGCTCCAGCAATTCACTGACGTTTTTGTGCAGCTCCTCCGTTTTCCTGCGATCCGATGGCGAATGTTCGTTTGTCCCGTGCATTTTTCTCATCATGAAAAACATGATGACCATCATCAATGGGCACGCAAGCAACGCCACCAAAAAACTTAAGTTTTCCATCGAAAATTCCTCCTCATCATGTCATCAATTGTTCCAATAAATATAGCATCCAAAAACGCACTTCTCTGCCGCCTGCTGTCACGAGAGACTTACTGGCAACACAGGCTTTCACCTGTTGCGGCAGCTTCGCTCGTCGCTTGATTGGTGTTTGGCATCTTAATTTAACACAACCATATAACAAAAATATGAAAAAATTGTGAGGATTCTTCTCCAGCTTGCATTCTGCGTTTATTCATCGTGCTTCAATAGCCGTCTGCCACTGCAGGCCGGCAGTATTTTTTCATCTTAGTTATTAGTGGTTGCTTAATTTTGGAACACCACGATAAAAACCGTTGATGCTAGCCGCCGATATACTTCAATGGATCCACAGCGTTTGATTTACTGGCATTCCAGTCTCCTTTATGCACTTCGAAATGAAGGTGTGGGCCGAACGAACGGCCGGTATTTCCCATATTACCGAGAAATTGACCTCTGGATACAGTTTCTCCGGTGCTTACTGCTCTGTTTTCCAAATGGGCATACAATGTCGTAATCGTCTGGCCGTTAATGTTGTGTCTGATTAAAACTGTATTTCCGTAGGAAGTGGAATAATACGAACGGACCACGGTTCCCGCTTCTGCGGCAACGACCGGCACATCTTCCGTTCTCCCATTTTTGCCGATATCGATCCCGTAATGCATTTGTCCCCAGCGCATCTCAAATCCTGTCGTAATCCGTCCGGTCGCAGGGCGTAACAGCGTGCCGCCGGTATCATTTGTGGATACATTACCTTGATTGCCGGAAGCGGAAGTATTTTTATCAGTGCTGTCGCTGCTCCCACTGCCGGTGCTGTTGTTGCTTCGGCTGCTTAATGTCTCCTGCGTCTCACTTGCTTTTTTTGTCGCCGCTAATTCCTTCTGGGCAGCAAGTTCTTGAGCCGCCAAAACAGCTTTTTCTTCTTCAAGCGTCATTACTTGATCCGCCAATGAACCTTGCAGTTCGACAAGCGATTCCAGGAGGCTGTTTTTTTCCTGGCGCTGTAGTTCCAGTTCCTGATGCAATCGTTCCAGTTCAGTCACCTGATCTTCCAAGGATTGCAGCTCATCGTTTAATAATTGCTGCTTTGCTTCCAATGTTTGTTTGTCGTCGATATGTTGTTCAAGAATTGTTCGATCCTGTTGGGCGATCGTATTCAGCGCCCGGACGCGCTCAATGAGATCACCAAAGCTTTGCGCTCCGAGAATTACCTCGAGATAATTGACAACCGTGCCGTTTTGATACATGGAGCGCGCGCGTTCATTCAATAGCTCCTCTCTTTTGGCAATGCGGTCTTCCAGTTCAGCTATGGATTCTTTTAACGCTTCGATCGATAATTCGGTATCAGTGATTTTATCCTGCTTCACACCGATATCCTCCTTCGTCCGCATCATGTATTCATCCAGCTCACTTATCTCCGTGTCGATGCCGGCTATCTCTTTTTCCACTTCCTCCAATTGCTGTTCAGTTTGTTCTGTCTGCTGTTCAATATCCGACCGCTTTTCCTTGTATTCATTTATTTTTTCTTCAAGCTCTTGACCTGAGTTCGCAGCGGCGATTAGCGGATAGAGAGTCAGTGCTGTCACCATCAGCAGCATTGCTGTTAATTTTCGATACATCCCTTTCTCCTCCATCTTTTCAATCTGAGACAGTTATGTTTAGATACAAATTCGGCTCAGCTTTACTGTAAACTTCAGTTTTGAAAAAAGTATGGAGAGAATGAGACAAGCAGTTTACAAGTACGTAACACATTTGTAACATTTCGCTGAAAAACAGTGCTGTCGCGGATTTCAGCAGGTATATTGGATAAAAATTTCGCAAGTAAAAACGTTTTTGCCAACTCCGCGAAGTATGTAAAAAGGACGTATATGTCTTTTCATCAGCTTTGCTGTGGTGCCTGGAAAAAGAAAAAGCGTCGCCGCATTTTCATTAAAAATGCGGGAATCTCAAAAGGTTGTGTCAATTACCCTGAGATTCCCGCCAAAGTATAGTGAGGTGAAGGTTTAAATTGTTTTTCCGGGGTTTGAACGGTTATTCCGGCGGTTTCTTGATTTATTCCGTCGATTTGAACGGTTTTCCCGCCAGTTTCATGATTTTCCCGTCGATTTACACGGTTTTCCATCAACCGCCAACCGCACACTTGAAATTGGCAGTAAGGTTTTACGACCCGCTGTTAACGTTTTGCAAATTTGCTTTTATGCGACGAAACACAGCAGGACGGCGAAAGGTCGGGGAGCCGTAGACCATGTTGGCCGCCGTACAGGCAACGACATGCCGCCCTGTCTCCAAAGCATCAGTAAAATATCCCTTTCCTTCCGCCTGTAGCTCCTCTGCGCGGCAATGCTGCTTCGCCAGTGCATCGTCAAATTCTTTTTGCGCCGCCTGTTTCGCTTTAAACAGCATCATTTGAATGCGGCTGTATACGTTAACGGCACCATCCCCGGTCGTTTCAATCGGCAGAAAAATCGCTTCCGGATACCGCTCTGTGATCAATGATTGAACTCCGTCAGACACTCCCGACGATGGCATGCAGCCGAATGGTTTTACTGAAATCGTCATATTCACCTTTCGCTTTTTAACATTTAAAATCAGCTTCCCAACTTCCATATGCCCTTCTCCGCCGCGGAGGTGGTTGTTATAATGTTCTCTCGCTACCCTGGCGATTTCCTCCATATCCGGCAGATGATAATCCCTTAGTCCAAGCGCCTTTGCATATGTCTGGAACATGACTCTTACAACGCGGTCGGCTGTTTTTAGAAGAGCCAGCCGCTTTTGCGGATGCTTTCCTTCCAAGCCGTGGCGCCCGCCGTCATTTTTCCGCAGATCCATCCGCCGTTTTGTATCATACAAGCCTTCCCAGATTAAAAACAAAATCCAGGCGGTAACGGACTGCACTTCCACTTCTGCGCCCTCTTGCTCCAGAAACTTTTGCAGTTGATAGTTACCGTCCCCTTCGGTTGTCATCGCCCAGAACTCTCCAATAATGCTGACCTTCGGCTTGACAATTGTCCGGTCCACCTTCACCGCCATCAGTTCCTTACGGCAACGCCGAAGTACCGGCAACAGCCACTTCCGTTCGCGCAGCGCTTCATGCAGGTATTTTTTACAGCGATCCAGTGCTTCGTTTGTTGCCCCTTCTTCTATTTCATACGGGCGGATGCGATAGCCGACGGCATTCAGAATGTCACCAATCAGCACCGTTTTTAGAAAAGTAAGGAAAAACGAACTGTCCAGCTTTAGCGCCGATTCTTCACCGGTCGCCTGCTTTAAGCCGCTTTGCTGCTGAAACAATAGAACGCGGAAGCCGTCAAATCCTGCATCTCTTAATGCTTTACGATATTCTGTCACATACGTTCCGAAGCGGCACGGGCCGCAGGAACCACTGGTAATAAACAAGTATCGTCCTACGATCTCCTCCTTCGATTTTCCTTCCACGTCCCGTAAATACGTTAAATGTTTGATTAAATTGCCGACGGTAAAATAGGTGGGGTTGCATTGACCGCGATTGCCGAATTCCTTTCCTAAACGCAGGGAGTCGGTATCAGGGCAATCCAAATGCTGAACGTTGAATCCAAGTCCCTGCAACGCCCCTTCAACTAAATAGTCGTGAGCCATTGTTAGCCCGCCGAACAGAATGGTTGTCGATGCTTTGTCCTTCATCAAAAATTTTCGGGGAACAGGATCAAACCATTGCTGTTTTTCTTCCAGACCCAGCTCTGTTTCCTTTCGCCGAACAAACCGATCCAGTTCTTCTTCAAAAATATGTTCCACTTTTCCATTGTCTTTTTCATTGGTCATCATCCTGCCATCGCCTCCGAATTTTTTGTAGGTGTCGACCTGAAAAATAAGCCTTTCCACGGTAAACCTGTTTACTGCTGGCCTGCTGCACAAGTGCGACATTGGCATCGTTGAGGTTGTTCATTCGCTTTATATGTGTTCCGCTAAGTGCGTTCCCAAAAAAAGGAACACCATTATTAGTCAATAACGAAAGCATATGACTTCGTGTTGCTCAATCGCTCCTCTTGCCTGTCAGTGAATCGTCCTTTTTACACCGAGTTAAAGGGAAGACGCTTCGTCTTTCTCGTATTGTTCGCCGTAATCCTGCCTTTGCTTCATCATCAATTGCCGCTGCTTCTTCTCAATAAGCTGCTGGAGCTGCTGCTTTTTTTCCGCCAAATCCTGAAGACGTTCCTCATGCAATCCTAAGCTGTGTGCATATGTTTTGACGCGGATTTTAATTGAGCCGCTCGGCTTATTGGCGTCAATATCATGCAGCGCGGAATACGGTGTTCCGGCAGCGGAGATAATCGCGTCGATCAAGCCGTATGTCGGTGCGTCGTGTCCGCACTTGAAGCTGGAAAGATCGAGTACGGCCACATTCGGATGACGTGCCGCAAATTTGGCTGCCCATACCTTTTGCACGCTGTTGGAGCTGAAATTTTCCGGCCAGACATCCGTTACTTCCAGGGCATACTCCACTCTCTTTTCCGCTAAATCATTTTTGAAAAAGCGGTGCAGCCACCGTTCATCTTTCGGAATGGAACGCATCGATAAAATCGGATAGCCAAGCACCTGAAATTCATCGAGCACGCTGTGGTTCAATCCGGGATCGGAATGATACGGGCGGCCGATCATTAAGATGGCCAGGCGATTTTCTCGTTCCACCTGTTCAAGAATCGCTTTCCCTTTTTCCTGCATTTCCTGATCAAACAGCTCCAGCGCTTTCCATGCCTCGTCCGCCGCAAAATCGCTTTCATCCTCGGTCATTTGCAGCAGCTCCTGAAAAGCCTCAAACAATTGTTTTTTCAGCATATTCGGTTCCGTAAACGTCACAGCAGGATCGAAATATTTCACGTTGTTGACGGCGAAAAAATCTGTTTCCTTTGTAAAGGCGGCTTTGATCACTTCCGGCGCCCCGGCAACGATCGGACAGCTTGCGGAATCCATCACATGTTGAAGCTGTGACGGAATGTGGGTAATACACGGGAAAACAATGGCGTCCAACGGCTTTTTTGCATGCTTCTTAAACAGCAAGTTGTGAATATGCGCCTGAGCTACTTTGGAAGGATAGCATGGATCAATTGAGCCGTACTTTCCGCCTTCCTGCCACATTTCTTCACTCGTATCATCGCTGAAGATAATGCTTCGCTCATGAAGTCCGAGCGTTTCAAAGTACGTTCTCCAGAATGGTGCCGTCGACCAGATATTGAGTACTTTCGGAATGCCGACCCGCAGCTGCTTTCGATGATTCGCCGCCGCTTCATCTGACCGGCGGAACGGCCGCTCATACGTCACTCTCTTCGTCTTTAACCAGCCGGTTTTTACTTCCACATCTTCGAGCATATGGTCCGCATCCGGCATTGGCGCGGGATCGTAAATATGCTGAAACATCCGGCGCGCCTCGTAATCCACCAAATTAGGATATCGCTTCTTTATATTGTTTCGTTCTTTCGTCAGCCGGACAAGTGCCTCCTTATCCTCAACGGTGCCTTTTTCACAGCTGAATCCTGATATATAACGGGCGGTATCGCCCCCCGGGGTGGTCGTGTCGATAAACGTTCTGCTGCAATTGTTCGGGCAAAAATGGCATCTCGTCGATTCATCGTTTCGCGAAGTATATTCCATTCCGATGGCCGACTCCAGTCCTAGGAACGTGGAATAACCGCGGCGCTTCACCACGCGAATTGTTTCCATCGCCGCACCGATGGCACCGGCTTCCCCAGTATGCGGGTGAACATACACTTCCGCATCCGGCACCCGCTCTTTTATATAATCCACCTGCGCCTTGACAGCTGCCAGATTATGTTGCGTGCCGCCCTGCAAGACAAATTTCCTGCCAAGTTCGGCCATCCGCGGAATTTGCACGACGTATTGCCAGACATTTTTAGGCAATACCATCGCGAGGCCGGCCAGCAACTCCTCCTTCGCATAACCTTCCTTCTGAAAATTCACCCGGTCGGAGTCGAGAAAAACGGCGCAGCCGTAAGAAAATTTCGGTGACAAGCTAGCGTTAAAGGCGGTCTCCGCATACTCCTGTACGGGTATCCCAAACTGGTCGGCCATCGCCTGCAGCAGCATTCCGTTCCCGGCAGAGCATTGATTGGACAGCCGAAAATTACGGATGTCGCCGTTTTTTAAGAAAAGCACCTTAATATCCTGACCACCGATATCACAAATGACATCGATGTCGCCGAAATAGTGAACAGCGCTCATCATATGTGCCACGGTTTCCACGATGTTGACATCGGCGTTCAATGTTTTTTCCAGCACGTCCGCCGCATACCCGGTAGCCCCGAAGCCTTTAATATCCAAGGTGGCGCCAGCATCGTGAATCTTGTCATAAATTTTTTCCAGCAGTTCCTTTGTATCTTGAATCGGATTTCCTTTGGATAACTGATATTCTTTTAACAGAATCGCGCCATCCATATCCACGAGCACAGCTTTCGAGGAAGTGGAGCCGCCGTCAAGCCCGATAACCGCTTCCACTGTCTGCCCTTTTACAAACGATGCCGGAGTAAAACGGGGTATGCTGTATTGCGCCCGAAATTCCTCCAGTTCTTCCCTTGTTTTAACGAGCGGTTTTCCAGCATTTTCTCCGAGTTTTGCTTTTCTTCCATATGTGATAAACGTTTTCAGTTCCTCGATCCCTTTGTACAGGCCGGCATTTTCCGGTTCATGCATGCCGTACATAACCGCTCCGTACGCTGCATAATACTGGGCATTTTCCGGAATGAATATCAGTTCTTCCAGGGGAACGTCCTTAGGATAGTCATACCCCCGCTGTTCCCACGACTCCGGAATCCGCTTGCGCCAGCACTGCTGTAAAAAAGGTAAGTATGTGTTGGGACCGCCTAACAGCAAAACTTTATGTCGTAACGTATTTCCACGCGTCAGCACCGAGAGATTCTGCATGACAATGGCATCCGCCAATGAACACATGATTTCCGAAGAAGGAATACTGCTTTTTACTAAATTGACGATATCGGTTTCCGCAAATACACCGCATTTTGCGGCAACGTGATGGAGCTTTGTGTCATCAAATTGCAACTTCGACACTTCCTGTTCCGGCAAACCGACTTTGATCATGCATTTGTCGATAGTTGCACCGGTTCCAGAAGCACATTTATCGTTCATGGACGTAATCGCCTGTTTGTCCCCTGTCTCTTCATTTTCTTTAAAAATAATCATTTTTGCGTCTTGACCGCCAAGTTCGACAACGCTGCCAACATCCGGATGAAGTTCTTCCACAGACATCGTGACGGCATTTACTTCCTGGACAAACTTCGCCCCGATATGTTCCGCAATGACAGATCCTCCTGATCCGGTGATAAAAACGCGGATGTTTTCTTTTGCAGTGTGGGAAAATTCATTGCCGATCCGGACCAAAAATTCCAAGACCATCTCTGCCTGCTTTGTATTGTGCCGCTGATAATCCGACCAGACAATGGCTTTTGTTTCGGGATCAACGACGGTTGCCTTTACGGTAGTGGAACCAACATCAATACCGATAATAAGCGACTGCAACTGTTCCATTCTATCCCTCCTTCTCTTACATTTAATATGCACTAATCTCATCCTTAATATGGTAAGTTCATTAATAATATATACATAGTGAAAACTAAGATATTCATGATTGATAACGTTGTTAATGAAATAAGAAAAACCTTTAACAAGTTTCGTGAAGCTTGGATAGTTTTTTTCTTGGAAATAGCGGGAAATTCCGTCATCTTTTTTTAGTACACAAACGAATGTTTTTTCCGGAACCAGGAAGGTGATATTCCGCCATTGTTGAATATGCTTCATCGAGTAAATTTGTGTTGAGGAATCTTGAAGACGCAGGGCGCGGGGGACACTAAGGGGAAATTGAAGAGGACGACATTCCGTCGTTGCTTACAGGACGTGAGCAGCACTTAGGCGGAATTGGGGATGGCAACATTCCGTCGTTGCTTACAGAGTGTGATGTTTGTTAGATGTAGTTTAGTTAGGCGGCATTGACGCGAAGAGGAATTCCATTGCAGATTTTTTATTTATAGAGCGTGTTTAGAAGGGCAATGGTTCCACTCGATGCGCTGTTACGAGAACCCCACTCCTAGCAGGCTGAAAAAGAATGCATCGGCTCCACTCATTGTCTCTTCCTCTGCTAGTATTGTGCTGAGGATTATCCAAGTACCGTCGCCCGCAATGACACGATGAGACAGCTCAAAGCTTCTCTGTGAAAGAACGGCTTGTTGCACCGTGTATGTTATGAAAAATGACCAGGAATACCCTGGCCATTAGATGGCTGCTAAAATTTAACTACTCGATACTGATGTTCGGTCCACTTTTTAGGATAAACATACCGTGTTTCTAACACACGACTTCCCCATTTTTTTTCTTGTTTGACTTTATATGTGTGATACACTTCTCGGAATTGCAATCTGTAATTTCCATCAGGAAGATTTTTACTGCTATAACTGGAAGCTCTTTCATAAGAATCTTCTATGTTGAATTTTACCAATGCCGTCAATACTTTTACTTTTACCTTCAAATCTCCAGAATAAGTATTTGATCTTTTTCGTACAAAAGTATCTCTTAAAACACCGCCTAATTGAGTTGAAACTCCAGCGTTTTTCCATCCGCTATAGGTATAACCTCTGTATTCCTTCCTTACAGCTTCCCATTTCGGCGTTGGTCTGTCGATAGTGTACGCTTCCTCAGCATCGTCAAGAAGATTTCTCCAATTTGTAGGTGTTGATCTAATTCCATCTTCAACATCAATTTCTTTTATAATAGAAAAATCAACTACTTCTTCCCCTTCATGTAAATCTTCATTCAATAGAAAGCTAGCCTCGACTTCATAGTTTAGATACAACAATGAAAAAACAAAAAAACTCAGCGTAAAAAGCACAATTTTTTTCATATACGAACCTCTTTTTTTGATATAATACTATTATATCACCAAATTGTGGGTTTAAAGGAAATTTTTTCAGCCTTAATAAAAAAACCAAAAAATTGGACTGATTATAATGAATAATTCTATTTCAGGGGCACTGCTTTTGCTTGCTGGTTTAATGACTATCACCTTTTTGTCAATAGCCGAATTCGTATACCAAAAAATTATCTTAATGGGGTATACAGGGGTAAATATTACTAGAATGGCATTTGATGATTTTACATTGCTGTTCATCTTTTCTGTTTTATTGATACTGCTGGGAATAATCATGATTTGTTATGACGTTTATCTTTCTTTTCGAAAGAACAAATAATGGAAAAGAAAGTTTTTATATGGAAATGGAGGATTTCTTTGCTTTGATTCTTTATGGTGGCTAAAAAGCTGTGGGGGGTGAGACTGGTAATCTTTGATACTCTTCTTCGATAGCTTTTTAATGTTCGTAGATTTTTCCAAGAAGTATAATAAAATTCCGCTGCATGATTTTTGAAGATACAGTATTAACGTAACGGGGAGCGTAGTTGAAAAAAAAGAAGCTGTCAACAAACAAAACGCCTGGAGATTGCATCTGAGCATTGTTGCTTATTTATGGAGTATGGAGAATTTTCCTCTTAAAAGTAAAATAAATTTTCATTAGCTTCGTTTTATTTGCTTTCGGGACACTTCGCAGCTCTAACGCTTCTCTTCCGGCCCTTCCGACGGCTTGCTATCAGATTCAACTTCCGGATGACCAGTTTTCCGCTTCCGGCTTCTGTTTTCGGCTACCGGTTTTGGCGCCGTTCCTTCCTCTAAAGAATCAGGCGATCCCGACAGCATGATCAGATCAGCCGATGATCACTCTCTCTTTTGGATAATGAATCGGATCGACGGTCACTTTTCCGCGAATAATAAACAGGAAAGAGAAAATACCGATCCGCCCGACAAACATCAGAAAAATAATCACTAATTTTCCGGCTGTGCTGAGTTCAGGCGTGATCCCCATCGACAATCCAGTCGTTCCAAAAGCCGAGCTTGCCTCGTAAACGATTGCCATCAATGAAAACGGCTCGATATTGGCCAAAACAATAATGGCTGATCCCCACAACATCACGGCCACCGAGATAACCACGAAGGATTTCATGATATCTTCATTGTCTATTTCCCGTCTAAATACTTTTACTGATTGCCGCCCTTTGGCAAACGAAAAAATAGCTAACACGGCAATCGCGAACGTTGTTGTCCTTATGCCGCCGCCGACGCTGCTCGGCGATGCGCCGATAAACATCAACACGCTTTGCACCATTTGCGTGGACAATGTAAATTCACTGACGTCCATCGTCGCCAAGCCGCCATTTCTCGTTGTCACCGATTGAAACAGCGCGTAAAAAAACGTCTCATGCCATGCCTTATCGGCAAAGAAATGATTTCTGTCAAAAAAATAGATCAAAACCGTTCCAACAATTACCAACACAAAAAATGTAAACGTAGTAATTTTAGTGAATAAAGAAAAACGGAACCTTCCCTCAGATTTCTTTTGCAGCAGCATTTGTTTTACTTCAAGTAAAACCGGAAATCCGATCGCGCCAAAAACAAGCAGCAGGATATTAATTGTCTGCACAAAATAGTCGTCGGCAAACGGTGCCAGCGATTCCCCGGTAATATCAAAGCCGGCGTTTGTCGCCGCACTTACCGCACCAAAGAAGCCCTGCACAAATGCCTCCTGCCACGTCGGAAAATAATTTAAAAAATATATGCCAAGAATGATGGTGCCGATTGCTTCAATAATAATGAACAAGTATAAAATTTGCAGCATGAGATGCACCAGACCGGAGAACGTATGTCTGTTTTGATCGGTCATAATCAACTGTCGCTCACGGAAACCGATCTTTTTCCCGAGGAGAACCCAAATAAACGTTCCCAGCGTCATGATACCGATACCGCCAAATTGCAGAATGAACGCCAGGATAAATACTCCCGGCACACTGAACGTTTCCGCTGTGGAAACAACCGTCAGGCCGGTAACGCTCACAGCGCTTACCGCGGTAAACAGCGCATCAACAAAAGTCCATTCCACCCCCGGCTTTAGCGCCACAGGCAGGCTGATAAGGATTGTCGAGATAAAAACCGCTCCAAAATAAAACATCACGATCATTTGAACAGATGTTAATTTAATCGAATTGATTTTGCTGAATATTAACATTGTTTTTTCCTCTCACCGGTAAATCCAGCCGTTAGAAAAAGGACACTTTCCCCTTTGAAACCAGCTCGAAAACACTATCGGCTAAACCGGCTTCTTTCATTCCTACGATTACCGGACGATGATATTAAAACACAGCTTTGAATAAAAAAGGGCATTCCTTAGCTACGTATAAACGTAATTTACTTGTATCGTTGAATTTTGTCAATACGATCCTGCCTTACGATAAAAAAAGGCACTCGGTTCCCGGTTCCACACACGGGCACTTCCAGGAATCAGGAAAAGTAAAAGACAATCCCATGGCAGCAGATTTCAAAAAGCGTTCACACAATTTACCACAATTTTAATTAATTCTAACTTATAATAATAATTATAAAGGAGGTGTAATCATCTAATAATCATTAAACATTTCACTCCCGAATACTTAAAGTGCGTGTTCAAAAAGGAGGACATAACTGTGGCAAGACGTTCGAGGCGCGGCAATCGCGAGCAGCGCAGCGTACACAGAACGTACGTGAGCAGCGGAGAGATAACGCAACGAAGAAATTCGCAGTCACTGTTTCTCGGACTTTTTGAACATCCTCTTAAATGAACCCGGGGAGGCTGTATCCATTCCAACTAAGTCGCTGAAAGAAGCACGTCTGCAAATTGGGGAGAAGTATGAAACTGCAGTTTTTAAGCTTCAACAGCAGGCAAACCGGCGGAATTGGATATTCTTCACTAAGTTGTTGTCTTTAACAGCCAGGTTTTTACATGCACGGCACAGCATTTTCACACGTTGATTTCTACATGCATTTACTCTGGGGAAGTAGCGATGATCATTCAAGCGAAAGCGCTATCACGAGTGATCTGGAAATGAGAACGTTGATGGAGGGGGAACTCGAAAATATGAGAAAATTGTTGTTCATTTTACTGGCAGCTATGACGATTAGCATCATTGTTGCCTGCGCTGACAGCAGTGACTCGACCGGTTCCGACACGGAGCAAAATGATTCCGCCGCTCAAGGAGATGCAGATCAAAACGACTCCGCTCAAGGCGAGCTGGAAGAAATCATTGACAATTTGCTCAGCAATGAACTTCTTGTTCCGTTAGGGGACATTCCGGTACCGGACGATAACCCAATGACGGAAGAAAAGCTGTTGCTCGGTCAGACACTTTATTTTGATACTCGCCTTTCAGGCAATGATGAAGTAAGCTGCATGAACTGTCATCTTCCTGAATTAGGTTATGGGGAACGCAGAGCCACATTTGAAAAATTCGGCGGCGGCGATGGTCCAAGGAACTCACCGACGGTTATAAACGCCGGATATTATACATTAAACTTCTGGGACGGCCGCGCCGACTCTCTGGAAGAACAAGCATTAGGTCCGATAGAAAATCCGGATGAAATGAATATGTCCCTGGATGAGTTAATTCCGAAGCTACAAGCGATCGAAGGTTACGAAGATATGTTTATTGCGGCTGGATTTGAAGACGGCATCACAGCGGAAAATATCGGAAAAGCAATCGCTGCGTTTGAACGACAAATCGTCGTTACCGATACACCGTATGATCAGTTTCTGAAAGGCGAAAGAGATGCCCTGTCTGAACAGGAAATTCGGGGATTAAATTTGTTCGCCGGCAAAGCGGCATGCATTACCTGTCACCAGGGGGAAAACTTATCGGACAACCAATTTTACAATATCGGGCTGGATAACGATGACGAAGGCCGGTTTGCGATTACCGGCGATGAAACGGATAAAGGAGCGATCAGAACAGCCGGTTTATACGGGATTACGCACACCGCACCGTATATGAGCGACGGAAGCATCGAGACGCTGGAAGAAGTGATCGACTATTACGACCGCGGAGGAGACGGTCATCCAAATACATCTCCGCTCATCACCGAACTGAATTTGACGGATGATGAAAAAGCAGATCTATTGGCATTTTTGAAAGTGCTGGGCGGCGAACCGCCGATTTTCACAAAACCGGAGATGCCAGGAACTGAATGAACTCACAGCCACCAAACCGAAACAACGGGGAATGGGCTGTGTCAACTGCCAAAACGATTAAAAAAATCAGGGCAATGGCGCCGTGCTTGTCTCTTCCTCTGCAAGCACAGCTTCGATGACTATCCGTCGAGACAACTCGATGGGATAGGCATCGTAGCTTTGCTCGTCGCTGCACGCTCGATAGGAAAAAACCACTCCTATCGGGCTTTTGAAAAGATGCAGCGGCTTCGCTCATTGCTTTGGTGGTGTCTCAAAAGGGAAAAAACACCCTTATGAGACACCACCATGAAAATACCACCTGTGCTGATGTTTAGAGACGGATGACTTACACATAAAAGAATATGAATGCGGCAGCATTATTTTATCACACATTAAATATGGGCCGTTATGAGGTTGTTCAAAAGGTTGGCTGATTTCTACTTTTTTGGACAACCTCCAGCACGATGTGGAGAAATCAAAGCAGCCTGCCGGAAAACATGATCCACACGCCGACAGCCCTTTCCGTATGACGGTTAACAAATTGATGCTTCAACGTGCTGTCAAAATGGATAAAGTCCCCCGCCTCCAAAGAATAGGAGTCATGATCGACAATGACCTCCAGCCGCCCTTTCACAAGATACCCCCATTCAACACCGCCATGCGATAACAGCGGCAGCGAAGCTTGTTGCTCCGGTTCCACCACCAGTTCAAACACTTCGATTTTTTTGCTGACATTGGATGAAAGCAGGCGGTATTTCACATTAGGATGAAGCATTGAAAAGTAATCCGCTTCAGTAAATCGTTTTATTTCAACCGCCTGATGATTTAAGTTTTTGAAAAAATAAAAGACTGGGACCTCGAACACATTGCTCAGCTTCCACAATGTGTCCAAAGACGGGTTCGATTGCCCGTTTTCAATATGGGACAACATGCTCTGACTAAGCCCAACCTTTGCTGCCACTGCCTCCATCGTCAGCTTTTTTTCCCTGCGGATTTCCCTGATTCGTTCACCGATCAATTTTTTTGGAAATTGTAATTCTCCACTCATGAGAACTCCTTTCAAGAAGATGATCAAAAAGCCCGGAAAACAGCGCCGGCAAGTCTCAACCTCGGTTGTCTCTGTACTGCTCAAGCACGTCCTGTGTACGTTCCACTGCTTGCGGATGCCGCACCTTGACCTTCTTGCCACACACACTTCAACTAAATTTTTTTCAAAGCTTCCATTAACAACACCGGCGCAATGTTGGTGGAATAAGTCAGCTCCAGTCTTTCAGAGCGTTTATGGGCATCCTTTCCATACGGACCGATATTGATCGTCGGAATACTCAGCTGCGCCATTTCTTTAGTTGGAATGTCATAGCTGTGCTGAAGCAGCGGCATATTTTTTTGCAGCATGGCGTGAATGTCGCCGTTTCCCGCCGCATAACAATAACTCACGTCCGACAAACCGGGAAAAAACGTCTTTATCTTAACATCTTCGGAAAAAGCTTCGGCAGCAAGCGCTTTAATTTCCGCCGTGATTTTCAGCAACGATTGATGCTGCTGCTCATCCAGGCGTACATGCGGATAATAGGGCGGTTGCAGCAGGATGAAATAAAATGGTGCTTCGTCATAAAAATAAGCGGAGACCGTTCTGGCAATTTCCAAAGTTTGCTCGGTATAACCTTTTGTTTGGAAAACAGGATCTTCCAGCAAAAAAGCGATCGCTTCTTTGAACGGGTCGCCGTATTTCGTTATTCCAAGCTGATAAAGTTCGGAAAAAGTGAAGACAGCCGGCTTAGTCAGTGCTGTATGCCCTGAAGACTCCTGCGTTTTCTGCTGCATTTGCCGCTTCACCGTTAGTTTCTGAACGATTTCGCCGCCGGCGCGACGGCATAGGTTGACGAGCTTATTGACGACAGCTTCGGGAGCGGAGGTCAGCGTCAGCACGTTATACAGTAAATACGCTTCATTCGGCGTCTGAACATCATATTGCCCCTTTAAGTCGCGAATTCGCAGACATGTGGGTGACGGCGACGTTTCTCCCCCCCATTCATCAACAAACTCATCTGCCCACTCCAACTCCACGGCCAACTGCGCCGCCATCAAAGCGGCGCTTATCCCCTCCAGCGGCTGCCCCACATGGGTTTCTCGTCCAAGACAGAAAATAAACGGAAGCAGCTTACCGGTCGATCCAGTGTAAATATATTTATTGTCATCTCCCGGAAAGGCGGCGAAATTCGGTTCTGAGCAAACGCACGCCTTATAATGCCAGCCGTTTTCCACTTTCAGCTGATGTAATTTCCGGACTGCCGCAAACATTCCCGCAGACAAATTTTCTTCGTCCGGAGTGGCTATCAGCAGGATATTTTTCTGAAACGCTTTATCCTCCGACAAATCATGGAGAACTGACATCTGCATGGCCAGGCCGGCTTTCATGTCCATGACCCCGCGGCCGAAAAGGTAGTTATCGCTAAACAAATCGGTTTGGGCGGACGGATCCAAAAAATTGATATTACTTTGCTTCAGCAAGGTAGTCAATTGTTTCGGCTGAAAGGCATGCTCCTTGTAAGGCCCGTAGTCCGTCACCCCGACGACATCATAATGGCTGAGCAAAATAGTTACATCCGTGGCCTCCTTGTCCTTCTTCAGCAGCGCAAACATAGCTTCCCGCCCGAGCGCGTCCCTCGCCAGCTTCACCCGCGTAATATTCTCCGGATGGGCAGAAAAATACGGGATTTGCTTCAGCAGCTCAATCATTGTATCAACCATCCGGCATTCCCCGCCTGTTCCGGTAACGCTTGGCTGCTCCACCAAGGCGGCAATGATTTTTTCCATTCTTTTGGCATTCTTATATAAAGAAGCCGTTCCCATCTTCTAATCCCCTCTCTACAACGATACCGAATATCAATGTTATTAATATTATATTAACATTGGTAAGAAACTGATTTCACAAATTCTGTTAAAAAATCTCACAGTTTTTTTGACCGCAAAAAAATAGCGGGTGTCTCAAAAGGGTGTTTTTCCCTTTTGAGACACCCCCAAAGCAATGAGCCACACTTCACCGAGAAGCTGCGAGCTGTCTCATCGTGTCATCGCGCGATGGCACTTGGATCGACATCAGGGCAATACTGGCAGAGGAAGAGACAATAGGTGGAGCCGATGCATTCTTTTCAGGCCGCCTGTGAGTGGTTTTCTCAGAGTCAGGATGACGACATTCCGCTGTTACTCACAGGACGTGAGTAGTACTTAAGCGGAATTGGAGGATGGTGACATTCCGCGTTGCCCATAGGACGTGGGCAGCACTTAGGCGGAATTGGGCGCATCGTGCGGAACCATTGCCTTTTTGAACAGACTCTTATCGTTTTGGCTTTTGACATCCCCCATTCTTTTTGTTGAATTAGTTAATCACAAGGGCAAATCCCGTCTACTGAACCGCCGTATCCCCGCAAGAAACAGCATCAGACCTGCGACACCTAAACTGAAGGAAACAAGAAAAACATTCGTATTTCCTTTTACGATCTCCAATGGCTGAAACGTTGAAAAAACAGTGAGATACTTCAACCATTCCGCATTGCCGGCTGAGTTGGCGAAGACATTGAATACATAAAACAGCATCGTCAAGCCAACGGAAGCGGTCATAGCAAATTTCGTTTCATTGAAAGCGGCGGAAAAAAAGAAAGCATATCCACTAATGAAAAACAACAGGCAAAAGGCAACGATGTTGATTTGCAAGAACACCGATATATTTAAGTCGGCATCAGGAACCACTCCGGAGATACCAGCCAACCCCAATAAGGTCGTTGCCGCTACGATAAGGAACAAGTTTAGTATGATAACGCCGGCCTGAGTGCCGGCAACCTTTTTTCTAGCAACAGGCGTTGTGAGCAAGTAAGCCATTGAGCCCCGATCGACTAAATTTACAAGCAATTGATTTGCGACAATCAAGCTGAAAATGATCATAAACAACAGAAAGGACACGCCATAGAATCCTGTCGCAAGGAAGCCCTCCATCGTTTGCGGTCCCAGTTCCATGCCAAAGGCATCCCGCAGAGCTTCCGGCAAGGAGGAAACAAGATCCGATTCGCCGCTTGGATCATACATGCCTGCAGTAGCCAGCAAATAAAAAATGACGATGGCAGTTATCCCTAACATAAGCTTGCTCGTTTTCTTAAAAGATGCCTTAAATAATGGCGCATTGAACATTACATAACCCTCCGATCATAATAGTTCATAAACATTTCTTCGAGGCTTTGCTTTTCCACGTCGACATTGTAGATGCCACAGCCGGCTAAAGCGCTCATTAACTCCTCGTAATTGCCTTGGACTTCAATGGTTATCACAAGATTTTCGATCTCTTTAATAGTCAGCTTTGACTGTTTTAACTGCTGAACATCCTCTTTGCTTCTTACACTTACTTTAAAAAGTTTTTGCTGTGTTTTTTGCAATTGACGGACATCTTCTACTGCAACGAGACGCCCATCTTTTATAATCCCAACCGTATCGCATGTTCTCTCGATTTCTTCAAACAAATGCGAGGACATTAATATCGTTTTTCCTTTTGCTTTTTCTTCAAGAATTAATTTAATGAATTCATTTTGCATTAACGGATCCAACCCGGAAGTCGGCTCGTCTAAAATCAATATTTCAGGGTCATGCATAAATGCCGCTACTATGCCAACTTTTTGCTTCATTCCTTTTGACATTTTCTTAATCGGCGTCTTCACATCAAACTGAAACCGTTCAATCAATTCATTACGTCTGGACACCTCTTTCAAACCGCGCATATCCCCCAGAAGCTTTAGCATTTGCAGGCCGTTTAAGCCTTCAATAAAAGCTATTTCTCCAGGAAGATAGCCAATATATTTTTGAACGTCTGCACTTTTTTCCCAGCAGTCTAAGTTATTAATTTTAGCTGAGCCGCCGGAAGGCTTCATAAACCCTACTAAATGGCGGATCGTCGTCGATTTTCCTGCCCCATTCGGTCCTAAATAACCAAAAACTTTGCCTTTTTTCACTTCAAATGTCAAGTCAAAAATTCCCTTCCCGTTGGAAAACTGCTTTGTCAAACGATTTAACTGAATCGTCACCACAATCCCTTCCTTCTAATAAAATGAATAAATTGAATATTTTTTTATCATATTATTCATTTTATTATAGAGAAACATTATCTGTCAATACCCTTTTGAATAAAATGGTTTGTTTTAATTCAAAACATGCTATATGATAAAGAGGAGGTGAAAAGAATTGGATGGCTATCAAGTACGTACGGAAAAAAAGAAAGAAAGCATCAGGAAAGCAGCACTTGAACTATTCACAAATCTTGGGATAGACAAAGTAAGCCAGGCGGAAATCGCGAAAAAGGCCAATGTGTCACCAGTGACCATTTATAATCATTTCGGCACGAAGGATGAGCTTGTCTTCGATGTGATCAGCGGCTACATTGAGGAAGAATGGAAGAACAGAATGGAAACATGCCAGCGGAAAGATATCAGCTTTCATAAAAAAATCGAAAAGTTGATTTTTGATACGGCGGATAGTTCAAACATTAATCCGGAGTTTTTGGACACGATCGTTCATGGCTATCCTGCGCTGGCGAAAAGAATCAATGAAATATACAACGAATACATGCCGCGTGTGATCGCGTTTTTAGAAGCAGGAAAACAATCAGGCTATGTCGATCCGGACCTTTCTGCAGAATCGATCCTCGTATACCTTCAACTGCTTGGTAAAGTGGCCAACGAGCTTCAATTTACCGATGACCAAGTAAAAAATTCCAAACTGGCAAAGGATATGGCAAAAATGTTTTTTTACGGACTTTTAAGAAACCCTGATGAAAAATAACAGCCACCTTTTAGAGATTATCCCTTCTGCTTTTGACGCAAAAATAAATGGTATACGTTGCTTGTATTGTATAAAATGATAAGCAGTAGCATGTTCCGGCGGCATGGCTGTGAAAGAGTACTGGAAATGGAAAAGGAGATGGTTCAAATCTTTACTGTTAAAAAGGCAATGGTTACGAACAGACACTTTTCCTTCACTCAAGAATAGGGGACGAATGCCGACGCCAGTGATACTGATCATACACTTACTGATGGAAGGTGGAGTCATGTCCGCCTTACAGTGGCCGGTACAATGGAAGGAAAGCCGGTCGTGGTCCGGATGTACAGATGAAACATGCTGTATTGAAGCTGGAATCAGAAGTAATCGCCCTCTTTAGAGGAAGGCGGTGAATTTGTCACTAGTTCAGTAAAGCCTGGGACTTACGCATGTAAGAAAAAGAAACGGAACCCTGCCTCCATGGATTGAATAAAAATCCGGGAGGTTAAAACCTTGAGTAAAAAAAGGGAAAATACAGCATTTATTTGTGAACAGTGCGGTGCTACGGTAAAACCCGTTACAAACGGCAGCTATCGAAATCACTGTCCATATTGCCTTTATTCGAAGCATCTCGATGACAAGCCTGGTGATCGAAAAAGCGCCTGTCAGGGACTGATGATGCCGATCGACATCGTTTACAATCCGAAAAAAGGATATCAAATTGTTCATCAATGTGTTTCGTGCGGTCATATCCGCCGAAACCTAGTCGCAACGAATACAATACAAGACGATCATATTTTCACATTTTTAAACAGCAGGAAAACACACACGAAGCAATGAGTGAAGCCGATGCATTCTTTTTAGGCCGGCTGTGAGTGGTTTTCTCGCAGTCGGCGCATCGTGCGGAACCATTGCCTCTTTGAACAGACTCTTTAACACATTTTTTAGGCGAAAGAGGCTTTTCGCTTATGAATATGTTCTTGCTGGGGTTTCCCGCTTGCCGCCGGAATAAACACGGTTCATGAATCGAAAGCGATCATAGCAGAGAAGATCTTCCGACTAGCTTAGTATGTTTTGTGACATTTTCACGCCATGCAGCAATCAACGGTTAACAACAATGCTGTATAGTAACAACACGAGAGAAGATGCCCCGGAAGGTGTTTTTCCCTCTTGAGACATCTCCAAAGCAGACGACACTGCGTGCTCAAGCAGTTATCCTTGTTTTTTTTCCTCACCTAAAGGCTTGTGAGGCTGTTGTCAGAATAAAATCCTTGCCGGCCGCAACACGTCATTTTATGTTATCTCAAATTCGAACATCCAGGGAACGGCCTTCTTCAGCTGAGCGGAAAATAGCTTCGATAAGCTCCAGTACTCTCCGCACCTGATGCGGTTTTACTATCAGCTCTTCATTCCCTTTCATGACTTCCACTAAATTCGCATAGAGCTCCGTCCAATCGGTTTCCACTTCAGGTAAAGGGAAGTCTTCCTTCGTTTCCGGCGGACGAGGCGCCATCATTCTGGTCGGACCGGCTGTAGTCATGACCACGACCTCCGCCACTGGAGTATCAGTATAACGCGGCTTCATGTAGCCGCCAGATTTGCAGTCGAAATCGTCAATCTGAAGTGTCCCGTCATTGCCGATTACGTACCAGCGCGGCAGTTTGTAAAAGGCAAATGTCCCCACTTCCACATGCAGCAGCGGTCCATTTTCCAGCGTTAATGTCACCTTAAAATAATCATCCACTTTCTGATCGAGAACCGTCATCAATTTGGCATAAACACTTGTTACTTTCGTTTCAGGATACATGTTCATCAGCTGATCAAAGAGGTGGACGCCCCAATCTAGAATCATCCCGCCGCCATATTCCGGAAAGCTGCGCCAGCCAAAGAAGGCACCGCCGGTTCCGAACACCCGGCTTTCAATGGAAAGCACGTCACCGATTTTTCCTTCTTCCACCACTTTGCGCATGACACGATAATCCCGATCCCAGCGTCGATTCTGGTGAACAGTAAGGATTCGACCGGCCTTTTCACTTTCAGCCACCATCTCATCCCAGTCTGCCACGGACATCGTCGCCGGCTTTTCGACCATCACATGCTTGCCTGCAAGCAACGACTGGATTGTCAATTCCTTGTGGACATCATTCGGTGTGGCAATAACGACAAAATTCATGCCGTCGTGCTGCAAAAAATCATCCAGATTGTCATAGGCAGGGATCCCGTTTTCTTTTGCCATTTCCAGCCGCTTTGGATCGACGTCATAAGCCGCGACTACTTCCACACCCGCACGCGGAGCATACTCCCCGTGCCAGTGTCCCATTCCTCCATAACCGATGATTCCAAGTTTTATTTTCAACGTCATGCATCTCCTTTGTTCCCGTCGTGTTTTTTGTTCGATCTGATTCTGCTAGATTCACCACTTTGACTGCGGGCAGACTATATTTTGACAATTGTTTTCGTTGCCTGTGATTCCAGGGCAGCAAGGACAACCTGAAGCGACTTCATTCCTTCCGTTCCTGACACAGCCGGCTCCGCGTTCTCAACAATGGATTGTACGAAGCGGTCGATCACTTGAGTATTCGTTTGTCCGCCCGCTTCATTCGTTTGAATGCCGCCGAGCTCATATTTGACAACTTCCCCGCTCTTATATTGAATAATCACCGAGTTTACCGGATCATCTTCCAGGCGGACAATCCCGTTTTCCGCATAGATGATCGTGGAGTTGTCTTCCTTGGAGACATAGGACCAGCTTGCAGCCAATGTACCGATGATGCCGCTTTCGGATTTCAACACGCACACCGCCGTGTCGTCAACGTCGGCGCTTTTCTTCGCGCTCGTTTCCACAAATGCGCCGACTTCCACAAATTCTTCTCCGAGTATAAAGCGTAATAAATCGGTTTTATGAACCCCAAGGTCTCCCATTGCGCCGATAAACGCCTGTTCTTTTTTAAAAAACCAGCTTTCGGCACCGTCAACGCTCCAGCCCTCGGGACCACCGTGACCGAATGCCGTGCGGAAGCTGTATATTTTTCCAAGCTTGCCGCTTTCAATTAACTGCCTTGCCTTTTGATGAGACGGTACAAACCGTTGATTATGGGCGATCATTAATTTTTTCCCTGAAGCTTCTGCAGCTGCAACCATTGCTTCCGCTTCTTCTTTCGAGGTAGCCATCGGCTTTTCACACAGCACATGCTTTCCCGCCTGCAATGCGGCGATGGAAACCGGCGCATGCAAGTAGTTTGGTGTGCACACGCTGACGGCGTCGATAGCCGGGTCCGCCAGCAACTCTTCATAGCTTGTGTATGCTTTTGCCCCGTATTGTTCTGCAAAGGCGTCGACACGCTCCTTAACGATATCACAAACCGCTGCAATTTCTGTTTGTTGGTTTTGCGCATATTCCGGCAGATGGCGATACTTGGCGATACTTCCACAACCAATAACTCCGACTTTTAATTTGTTCATCATCATTCACTCCTGATCGATTTAGTTTTTTGTCTTGATAGCTTCCAGCGGCTTGACATTCCCATAGACAGGTGCCGGCCGTTTCACCGGCTTCGCCCATTGAACGGCATTTTTAATCACCCGCTGGACATCCTCATGATAATAGGTAGGATACGTTTCATGGCCCGGGCGGAAATAAAATATTTTTCCTTTTCCGCGCTGATACGTACAGCCGCTTCTAAACACTTCTCCGCCTGCAAACCAGCTTAAAAAAACGAGCTGATCCGGCGCCGGAATGTCGAAATGCTCCCCATACATTTCTTCTTTATCCAACTCGATATATTCCCCGACGCCCTCCGCAATCGGATGGCTCGGATCAACAACCCACAGCCGTTCCTTTTCATCTGCTTCCCGCCACTTTAAGTCGCAAGTCGTGCCCATCAGCGCTTTGAAAATTTTTGAAAAATGCCCTGAATGCAGCACGATCAAGCCCATGCCACCAAGGATTCGCTGCTTGACTTTTTCCACGATCCCATCGTCCACCTCATCGTGAGCGATGTGTCCCCACCAAATAAGAACATCGGTGTCGTCCAAAACCGCATCGGTGAGGCCGTGAGCCGGCTCATCCAATGTTGCTGTCTTCACCTGATAGTCCTGCTGCAAAAAATCCGCTATCGCCCCGTGAATTCCTTGCGGGTATACTTCTCTGACAGCCTGATTTTTCTGTTCATGACGATTTTCATTCCATACTGTAACTTTTACCATTGCTCTTCCCTCCAACCTCAATTAAAAGCTGTTATGTCCTCCTTTTGAACACATCTTTTTAAAGGATGTTCAAAATGTCCGGGAAACAGAGTCGGCGAATTTCTTCGTTCCGTTGTCTCTCCGCTGCTCACGTACGATCTCTTGTACGCTCCGCTGCTCAAGCCTGCCGCGCCTCGAACTTCTTGCCTCTGTTATGTCCTCCTTTTGAACACATCTTTTTAAAGGATGTTCAAAATGTCCGGGAAACAGAGTCGGCGAATTTCTTCGTTCCGTTGTCTCTCCGCTGCTCACGTACGATCTCTTGTACGCTCCGCTGCTCAAGCCTGCCGCGCCTCGAACTTCTTGCCTCTGTTATGTCCTCCTTTTGAACACATCTTTTTAAAGGATGTTCAAAATGTCCGGGAAACAGAGTCGGCGAATTTCTTCGTTCCGTTGTCTCTCCGCTGCTCACGTACGATCCCTTGTACGCTCCGCTGCTCAAGCCTGCCGCGCCTCGAACTTCTTGCCTCTGTTATGTCCTCCTTTTGAACACATCTTTTAAGTAGTTAATGCTCATCTCGATGCTCTCGAACGGCGTGCGCCGGGTCATATCCTGCTCCACAACCCACCATTGAACGCCGCACTCCTCGCCCAGCTTTAATACGCTTTCAATATCCACACCGCCTGTTCCGAGTTCGGCAAAAAACTGTTCCTCATCCGTTGTCATATCCTTCAAGTGAACAAGAGGAGAACGATGCTGATAACGCTTCAGCCACTCTGCCGGGCTTTCTCCGGCTTTTTTCAGCCAGTAGACGTCGAGCTCCGTTTTTACATTGTCTGCATCCGTGTCGTCAAAAATGGCTTCAAGCGCTTTTCTGCCGTCCGACAGCAGCTCCAGCTCGAAATCATGGTTATGGTAGCAGAGCGTTATTCCTTCGCGGCGGCACGTTTCGCCTGCCCGTTCCAAAAATGGGATAAGTGCCCGGTAATCCTCCTCTTTTCTGCGATCCGGCAGCAAATACGGAACGACGATGTGTTGACTTCCTAGGATTTTCTGCTCTTCTATAACCTTACCTAAGTCATTCTCCAAATCTGCCAGCGGAACATGGCTTGCTGCCGCCTGAAGACCGAGATCATCCAACAATCTTTTTACTTCTTTAACAGGCAGATCACCGTATCCGGCAAATTCAACTCCTTGAAACCCGAGCGCCGCTACTTTTTTCAACGTTCCTGCAAAATCCTGCTGTGCTTCTTCACGCAATGTATACATTTGAACAGCTACTGGAATCCTTGTCATATTACAGCCTCTTTTCTCGATTATTTTAGCGCTTACATCATTTCGAACCTAAGAACTAATCATTGATTCTCCCGTTGTTTTTTCGCGGTACCACCCTTCCTGACATTCATTTATTATTTGACTTCATCATATGTGATATAGCTTTAAATAAAAATAGATAATATAATTAAAACATATACTATTTTGCTATTTATTATCGCGCCCAGCGCTGGACAGGAAAGGAATGCTTATGCCAATACATATCGGATTTTGCGGTTATTCCCATCATACAAGAGGGTTTTATTCCCAAGGCACTTCAAGACTGGAGCAATATCTTTTTCGCCTGCAAACAGAAGGCTTCGGCGAAGCGACGGTAAACAAAAAAAAACTCGCCATCCAGAAAGGAGATTTGCTGCTGGTAAAGCCGGGTGACTACTATGAGCTGAAGATTGACAGCGGTCAATCCAGCGGTGATTATCACCTGTTTTGTGAAGGAGCCTGGATGGATGAATGGTGGGGACGTTCTCCCAAACCGACGATCTCCCGGATTGAGCTTGATGAAAAACTGCTTGCCCTATGGCAGCATATCATTGTGGAAAAACGGCGCCCGTCCTTCGAGGAAAACAAGGAACTATCCGGCTATTTACTTCAAGCGCTTTGTCTGTATCTGGAACGTGCCGTCAACGAAACAGCCCAATCTGTCAGCAGGCCTTATGCGGTAACCAAGATGATGCGTTATATTGAAGAACACGCAACGGCGATGTTAAAAATTGAAGATGTCGCGAATTCCGCAGGTCTCAGCGTTTCCCGCGCCGTCCATTTATTCAAAAGCAGCGTCGGAAAAACGATCATCGAATACGCACAGGAAATCCGGCTTTCCACTGCCATCAATCAAATGAAATATACTTCGATGACCCTTGAGCATATTGCTGAAAACTGCGGCTTCGGCAACTACCCTTATTTTTACAGAGTGTTTAAAAAAAAATACGGCATATCCCCCGGCGAATACAGAAGACAGGAATAATGTGCGTGAATGCGAAATCAATCTTCCTCCCCGAACATATAATGCTTTGTCCTAATATTTACGTTTAAGACGATTCCGACAGCAATCATATTGGTAATGAGCGCGCTGCCCCCGTAACTAATAAACGGTAAAGCAAGCCCGGTGATCGGCATGACGCCGATCGTCATACCGATATTCTGAAAAATTTGGAACACGAGCAGCGTGATCGAACCGGCCACTAAATACGTTCCGAACGTGTTGTTGCATTGAAAAGCAATAATGACCATCCGATACAGCATCAGGAAATAAACGATGATTAGCACAGTAGCCCCGACGAAGCCGAACTCTTCCCCGATAACGGTAAAAATAAAGTCCGTATGAAGCTCCGGTATATCGCCGCTGTGTGTTTTGATTCCTTCCATAAAGCCACTTCCATACAACCTGCCTGCCCCGATTCCTTGCAGCGCCTGGTCAAGCTGGTACCCCTCATCGCCGATATTTGCCCCCTGATCAAGCCAAGCATAGATTCTGTTCAGTTGATGCGGCTTGATCACGATGGAAAACAGCTCGAAATAGTTATTGTGAAGCCACACCAAAAAAGCAAGAAACGACATGGCCAGCGTTGTTAACAGTCCGATCATCCGGTACGTCATTCCCGACATAATGATCATGCAGAATGTGATCGCAGCGATAACAAGCGCTGTGCCTAAATCCGGCTGCATCAAAATCAGCAAGAACGGTGGAACAGCGACAGCAAGTATTTTCACTGTGATAATACAATCGTTTTTAAACGATTTTTCCCGCGATTGCTTCGTTATTTTATAAAGAAGATGAGCGAGAGAAATAATTACAAAAATTTTTACAAATTCCGAAGGCTGAAACTGAAACACATTTTCAATTCCAAGCCACCTTTTCGCTCCTTTTGCTTCGATGCCTAAAAAGGTGTAGCGAACGAGCAGCAGCATGACGATGCCAAAAAGATAAAATGGAAGCGAGATATTTTTAAATATCTCGTAATCCACGCTCATTGCCCCGATCATCAGTAAAACGCCGATGACGATCCAGATAATTTGCCTTTGTACAAAAAATAGCGGGTCCACTTCCCATTTTTCCGTCAACGGCGCGCTTCCACTGTATACAGCTAATAAACTGATACACATTAACACAAATAACAGAAATAATAATGTAAAATCCAATTGCTGCAGCGCGGTTTTCCTTTCTTGCATTTGTACCACCTTCTGTTTCATTCTGTTTACACGAATTTATCGCATTTCAATTATGATGGCTCTTTTCTTAATTTGAACAAAATCTTTATGTATATTATGACGAATTTTCGTTGCATTTTGTTTTATAATGTTTGATAAAAAGATTGTTTTTTATCTTTTTGCACATCCTCTTATCATTCGCTGCAAAGAAAATTATCTCATATAGTCGTTTTTCTCCTTCTGAGACAAATTGAATGCAGCGTGGTCTTACTCTCTGGCACAATAGTTCGCAATAACGTCGTATAAGGGCGGCAATGAAAAGGGACGCTTTTTACCAGCACCTTCTTTTTGCGATAAAGTGAGATGACGGCGGTTTTTCTCGTTTTTCTGTTTTCTGCCTTGCCTGAACGAGTCTATTTTTTTCTGACAAAGGCAAGATCAAAAAAGGCAATCCCGAGGGCAAGTCCGAATGGGATAGCTAAACGATAAACATTCACTTGCGCTTGATTAAAGCCGTAATCCATGAGGAACTGCAATCCGCTCAACCCAGCAAACACAAGCAGAAACGTATAAACTCTTTTTTTGATGTCAAGCGAGGCTGATTTCCGGAGATTGACGATCACTTTTATCAGAAAATAACAAAAAATAACGAGCAATACTATCATATAACCAATGACGATTCCGAATGAAAACGGGGTATCAATATCTGTAAATAATATTAAAAGTACCGCACCCGTCGCCGCAAAAAATATAATGTAAAATAGGAGCAGCTTGTTGAACGGAAAATATTTCTTCATCTTCATTACCTCCACCTTCAGCCACAAGTTGATGAGAAAAGCAGGTAAAAACACTATACTCCATCTGCCGGTAAAAAGACAGTAAAAGTGTGAATGTTACGTTATCCTTGACTGTTTATCCGCATCTTCTTCTTATCATCAGGACAAAGCCTTCGCCTCTATACATTCGCGTAGATGGAACTTTCATGGGGGTGTCTTAAAAGGGTGGTTTTTCCCTTTTGAGACACCCCCGAAGCAATAAGCGAAGCCGATGCATCTTTTTAAAAGCCCGATAGAAGTGTTTTTTTCCTATCGAGCGTGTAGCGACAAGCAAAGCTACGATGCCTTTTCCATCGAGTTGTCTCGACGGATCGTCATCGAAGCTGTGCTTGCAGAGGAAGAGGCAAGCACGGAGCCATTGCCCTGATATTTTTTTATCGTGTTT
>NZ_FNPI01000026.1 GCF_900107275.1 Evansella caseinilytica
TTATCCGGTGGAGAAAAGCAGCGGACGGCGATTGCACGGGCGATGATCAACTCCCCCGGATTGCTTATCTGTGATGAGCCGACAGGGAACCTGGACCGGAAAAACCGGGACGGTGTATTAGCGACGCTGAAGGTGCTGCATCAGGAAGGACACAGCATTTTGTTCGTTACCCACGATCCGGAAATTTCTTTTTCAGGAGATGTAACCTATCGGCTTGAGGGTGGCAAACTTCAGCAAATTTCTGAGTCGGATATTATTATTCCGGTCAGGTAAGCAAACGGAGGAAAGGTCTTCTCGCTTTTTCGGACATACTCTCGATTGGAGTCCGGGCGTTTTGATTACGGTTCAATCGACTGCGGTTCAAAAATGCCGGACTCAGGCTCGCTCAAACTTACTAATCCCCGATCATTTCCGTACCGGCAAGGTAAAGAATATCGAAGTTCCTTTTCCCGGGTTGCTTTCCGCCCAGATGTCTCCCTGATGCTGATAGATGATCTCCTTGCTGATGGCCAGGCCGAGACCGTGACCACTGAAATGAGCGTTTTTCCGGTTTGTATACGTCCGCTCAAATATTTTGGCCAGTTCCTCTTCCGTCATCCCGATTCCGGTATCGCTTATTTCGAAAGTGACGACATCCCTTGTCGCAGCCACATGCAGCCGCGCAGAGATGGCCCCCTTTTCTGTGTATTTTAAAGAGTTGCTGACGATATTGGTGAAAACTTGATCGATCCGCCCGATATCTGCCTCCACAAGCGGATAATCGCTGTCCCCAGTAGGTTCCGCAGCCACAATTTGCCGGTGAAATTGCAACCCTCTGCATTTGATATCCAGCTCCGTTTGATTGCACAAGTACGTAAACAATTGATCAACCGCCACAGCTTCCTTGGCAAAGCGGAGACTTCCCGATTCCAGCTGCGTTAAATCAAACAAGTCTTCAATCAACCTCGTCAAGGCGCGCAGCCGTTCCTTGCTTCTTTTTAAATAAACGGTTTGCATCTCAGAGGTATCGAACACACCTTCCAGCATGCCCTCAATAAACCCCTGCACGGAAGCAATAGGTGTCAATAAATCGTGGGAGATGTTTGAAAGCAGTTCCTTTCTCAATTGTGCAGCTCTTGCCAACTCAGCATTTGCTTTTTCCAGTTGCCGGTTTGCAGTTTCGAGCTCCCCCGTCCGCCTTTTGACTTTCTCCTCCAGCAGCGAAAAAACCTGCGCATTTTGAATGGAAACAGCTGCCTGGTAAGCCAGCAGGGAAATTAAATAAATTTTGTCGTCCGTGAACGCATGCGTAACAAGGCTGTTTTCTAAATACAACACACCGATGAGCTCCCTCTGCAGCAGAATCGGCAGGCATAGAACCGATTTCGTCTCATGCTTGTTGATATAAAAATCATTTTGGAACAGTCCGTCATGATGTGCATGATCGAGAACAATGTGTTCCTTGCTTCTCGCAGCAAAACGAACCACTTGGACTGCTGCCTGATGTTTTGCCTCATGTAAGGGGAAGCGTTGTATTCCCGGCTGCTCCCCTGAGGCCGGACTGGCAAGATACAGTTCCCCCTCTTCCTGTAAAAATAAATATCCTTTTTCCGCGCCAGCATACTCGATGACAATCTTCAACATTTCAGCGATTAGGCGATCCAGCCTTATTTCACTGGAAATGACCCGGGATGCCTGAAACAACGATTCTAAATCAATCATTTTGTTTAAGCTTTTCAACGTCAGCGTTTCTTTCGTTGTAAAAAATTGAGGGTATTTCTCTTCCAGCATTGACACCAGCTTTTTCGCCCCCCACTGCTCAAACAGTTTGTGAGCTTCGCCAATCAACATTTCTCCATGCTTTACTGCGCCATTTCGGAGATGATATTGCCCTGCCAGCTCGCAGATCACTGCCGCATCCTGAAAAAATCCGTTTTCAACGGCAAGATCAACGGCGCGACTGTACCATTTCCCTGGCACCTTTTTATTCAATACTTGATTCGTCTCCGCCTTCATTAAAAGATATTTATGCATATAGTTGGCAGGGGAGGACTCCGCCCACTTTTTCATTTTTTTGACATTCCGTATTAACAGTCTTTTAAACTTCTTTTTTTCAGCGGAAGATTTCGCTAAATAGAGACGGCACAGCCCTAACGACTGGTAATAGTAAAACTCCGGTGCGATGACGAGCACCAAAGTTTTTGACACGACTTCATTCAATGCCATGATCACTTCTTCCATGCGAGTCCGATCATTCAGTAAAAAAAGCATTTGCAGCCTTAACGTGTTATGCATGATGAAAGCTGATGGATCATTGGCAAATTCCTTTACGGAAAAAGCAACAGGCTCATTTGCAGTAAATGTAAGCAGCTTTAGCCAGCATTCCATTTCCTGCAAAAAACCGATGGAAACTGGATATTGAATTCGGCGAACGAGGGCCAGTTGCTCGTTGATGCTGTTTAAAACGCTGTCAACCGGATCCCCTTTCATCAGTTGCGTAATCGTAATAAACGAGCTCGCCGCTCCGGCCAGATGAACATTTCCCACTTCCAAACTAAGTTTCTGCGACTTTTGCAAATAATACAAATTATGTTTAATAGGGTATTTCCAATGGTTCACAAAGCTTCCATAAACGAAATAAACCCTCGGCTTTAATTTCGTGACACCAGAACGATTGACATGTTCGATTGCCAGTTTGCCAAATTCATCGCTTTTATTGTAGTTTCCGAACCCGGCGCTTAAAATTAACGCATAATTGTTATAAACGAGGGCGGAAATATCCGTATCACCGTTTCTCAATGTGAAACGAAACGCCCGTAGCATGAAATAAGTAGCCAGATTCTGGTTGACGTGATATGTCGGGGCATTCATATTAATCAGTGTTTGCATAATTTGTTTTTTCTGCTCATTTTTCATTTCCGGCAAGTCCAACAACCCCGCCGATTTTTTATTTATTAATAAGCAGTGAATCGACACCAGCTCTTTAACGATCTTCCATTTCGATATCTGGTGACTCAAATTCCAGCCCGCAAGATTTAAACCGTCCAGCCCGGTTGTCACCGCTTCTTCCGCCCTGTTCAAATGGGTGTACTGAATTAATTTTAAGTTGTATATCGTCAGCTTTTCTCCAACTGTTTTTGCTTTGTCAAGAAGCAGTGCAAACATCTGCTCCGCTTCGGAAAACCTGCTGTTCAAGTAGGCGCACTCCCCCAATCCCTTAAAAATAGTGAAGGCTAGCTCATAATCCTCGCTCCAGCAGTTTTCAGAAAGCAGTTGTTTTGCCATTCGAAAATAGCGGTAGGCAGCTTCAAACGCTCCGGCATTTTTAGCCTTGCTTCCTCCCTTGCTGTTTAATGCTGCCAACTCAGTCCATTCCGCTTCCGGTAAAAGATGACTGGAGAGGTTTAAATGATCAATGATTGTAAACAAATACCGTGACGGTTCACGCTCATGATCCAGAAGCTGTTTGCCAATCCGGTAGTGATACTTCCCGCGCTCGTTTTTTTCCAAGCGGTTATATATTGCCTGCTGTACCTTGTCATGAACAAATGTAAACCGTTGTCTCCCCCGGCGGGAATCCGAATCAGCAAACACAATCCCCTCGCTGACTGCCGTTGCCATGTGATCTGTCAGGTCCTCCTCAGGCAATTCGAAAATCACCGCCAGTTCCTGTGTTTGAAACGTATTGCCAAGACACGCGGCAATACTCAAAATCTCGATGACCTGCCGCGGGAGCATCTCCAGTTTTTGATGCAATATCGTTAATACATCAAGATGATCCGGCAGATGGATTTGTTTATTTAAAAAATAGTTGTATTCATTCGTTTCCATGTCCAGCTCTATTAACCTTTCAAGCTCCAGTCTTTTCATTAACTGGGTGATAAAAAAAGGATTGCCTTGTGTGATATTGTAAATATAAGCAGACAAAGAACCGGTGTCCTGCTTGAACCGATAAGTCTCCGCCAGCCAACTTTCGACTTCCAGGCTACTTAACGGCTGAAGCCGGAGCGGAATATGTTGCCGGTATTGTTTCAATATTTGCAATGGATGGGATTCCGCTTTGGAGATGCTAACTTCTTTTTCTGTATCCGGTCTTGAGGCAAGAATGATGAAGGTATTCTTTAAGTGATTGCTGTCCATCCAATTGACGATAATATCCAACGACGCCTTGTCTGCCCATTGCATGTCATCGATAAAAATAACGAGGGTCACTTCTTTTGACATTGTATCAAGCAGATGTTGAAATGCGATCAAAACCCGGTTTTGCTGCTCATAAGCCTCCACCTCGACAGCAGTCGGCTCCGGCTCGATAATCCAGCTCATTTCAGGGATCAGTTCAGCGAGGAGACTCCCGTATTTTCCAAGTCCCTTTTTAAGTGCAGCCCGCCAGTATTGTTCGACAGCTTCCCCTTCCGAAATCACCCTGCGGACGAATGTATTAAACATCTGAATAAACGGGGAATAAGGGACATTTCGTTGGTTTTGATCGAATTTTCCTGACAAAAACAACACGTTCCGGCTGCTTAAACCGGCCTTAAACCGGTTGACGACAGCTGTTTTTCCTATCCCTGACAAGCCTTCGATCAGCACGAGCTGAAGCTGACCGTCCTTTGCCTGTAAAAAAGCTGTTTCCAACTGCTTTATTTCCTTCTCTCTGCCGAAAAAGGGATGATGATTCATTGGTGCGGGCCGATCCGCAATTCCAAGCGGAAAAGGAACGATTTTTCTCCGGCGCCGCCACTGATCCGAGCACTTTTGCAAATCCTTTTTTAAGCCGGATGCCGTCTGATACCGGTCATCGGGAGTTTTCCTCATCAGCTTTAATACAATATCGGCAACTGACTTGGGAATATGAGAACGGCCGCTTAACGGGAATGCGGGAACTTTCGTGAAATGGGAATGAATCGTACCCAGCAAATCGGCTGAACGAAATGGTGTTTCCTTTGTTAGCATTTGAAACAGGATCACGCCTAAGGAGTATAAATCCGACCTTTCATCATTCGTCTTTCCCATCCTTCCAGTCGATTCCGGGGAACAATAAATGAGGTCGGCTTCGGAATATGCCGTCATCTCAGCGGAGCCGTTGTTCGCTGCGGTGATGTATGACCACGCATCCATGAATACGGTGTCATTAACGCTGTCAACAAAAAGCTTGTTCGGGGTCATACAGCCGAGAAGCATTTTCTGCCCATGCAACTCCGTCAATAACTCCGCCAACTGTAGCCCAAGTGCTAAAAATCGTTTCGTGGAAATTGGATTCGATTGAATAAAACCGGCCAAGGTCTGGCAAGAAAAAAAATCATACACGAACACGATACTGTCGCCGCTTTCCACGACTTTGACCGGCTTCAATATTCCTTTGCTCCTGTTTTTCAGCAGCTGCCCGACTTTTGTTTCCATCTCCCGGAGGTTTATTTTATCCGTGCGTTTAACAACTTGGACAAGCATCTGCTTTTTTTCCGAATCAGAATAGGCCACATACATTTTCTCATTCATGTCGGCGTCAACAACTTTTTTCAGTTGGAAATCAAGTAGTTGCCTCATCTTTCCCCTCCTTTTTTCAAATTTATCATATATGACTCTGGGATTATTTTCAAAATTTTAGTGCTTATTAAAAAATTCCTTTGCCATAGGTTCGGAACGAGATTCCGTCGAAAACGGGATTTTTCCCGTCAATGTTCCGTTTTTTCCCGTCTGTTCCTCGCTTTTTTCCGTCGGTTTCATCAATTTTTCCGTCTAAATGGTTTTTCCGTCGGCCGTCATGACGTACTCCGAGCTCACGATTGATTCCGGCAATTCTTCACTTTTTCCCGTCGATTCAGCCGATAATTCCGTCTATTTTCTTCATTTTCCCGTCTCTCGTGTGCTCCACATCTACTCGTTTTTCTGCAGCTTCCATCCTTTTCAATTTTCTTGTTAAAAGCAGAATTTTTGACAATGATAAGGAAAGAACATAGTATTTTTCTCAAACCTCGGTACTTTTCAGGTCTGGTCACATCTTTCCATATAAGTGAGGTGAATTTGATGAAATCGATTGGAATTATTCTTATCGCTGTTGGTGTCATTGGAATCCTGTTAAGTTTTCTGATGTTTGGCGATATTGGAATTGCAGCCTTTATCGGCGCCCTTTCCGCCCTATTGTCCGGCATTGGCTTCTTGCAGGTTAATAAGGTGCTCACTCAACAGGTGAAAGCGGGAAATGAGTAATCCCGTCAGAAAAAATGGTCTGCCAGCTGATTTAAATAGCGCCGTGAAGCGGTTCTCATTGGCAAACACTTTCCATCCAGACGCGCTTCATGGCGGATTTGCTGGCGGCAGGCGTTGAATTCCCGACCGCCCATGCCCCATCCCTTTCGAAAGGGGATGATCAGAGCGTACACGTAAAAAAGTAAACTTGAATGTATCTCCCACATGGTATTTCCGCCGCCGCAAAAGACTGGAAGAAGTATGTTTCATAAGGGTCATTGTTGACAGGACAAGAGTTCTCCACATAAAATATATAATGACTGACAGTCAGTCATTTTTTCGTTTACTTTAAAAACGACGAAGGGAGCCTGACCATGCCTGTTAAAAACATACCGTCCGGTCCAAAAGGCAATCCGTTTTTCGGGAATACGATGGCGTTTGGGAAAGATCCTCTAGGATTCATCAGCAAATACAGTCAGGACCATGGAAAAATTGTCCGTTTTAAGCTTGAAAAAGCAAGAGACTCTTTTCTGCTCAACACTCCCGAACACATTCAGTACGTATTAATGAACAAAGGCGGGGAATTTTCGAAAGGGTATCAGCAGGATCCGATTATGAAGCTTGTGTTAGGCAACGGACTTGTTACGAGCGAAGGTTCGTTCTGGCTGCGCCAGCGCCGCTTGTCGCAACCGGCTTTCCAGCCTCGACGTATTGCTGATTACGCTGATACAATGGTGGAGCATTGTGAACGCATGCTGGCAGCTTGGAAAGAGGACGACACAAAGGACATCAATGCAGAAATGATGCAGCTGGCGATGGCAATTGCTACAAAAACATTGTTCGGTCTTGATCTTCATCAAGAGGACTCCCGCGATGCCAGCCGCTCCCTCGACACGGTCATGTCCGCATTTAACGCGCAAATCACCAGCGTATACAGAGTAGTACTGCAACAATTAGGGCTGGGAAAGCTTGTCCCGCCTGTGAACCGAAAATTGCGTCAGGCAGTAAAAAATTTAGACGACATGATTTACGCCATCATTCAGGAAAGAAGAAACCATCCTGGTGATCGGGGCGACCTACTGTCCATGCTTATTTCCACATATGACGAAGACGACGGCAGCCAGATGACCGATCAACAGCTTCGCGATGAAATCATCACTCTTTTTCTCGCAGGTCACGAAACAACCGCAAATACACTGAGCTGGGCTTTTTACTTACTTGCTCGTCATCCGCAAGCCGAGGCTGCTTTGTTCACCGAAACCGCGCAAGTGCTCGGTGACCGGTCTGTGACATTGCAAGATCTCCCTTACTTACCTTATACGGATCACGTGATAAAAGAAACGCTGAGAATAATACCGACTGTATGGATGATATCGCGGCGGGCAGAGAAAGCTGTCCAGTTGGACGACTACCATATCCCTGCCGGATCGGAAATGATTGTCAGCCAATGGGGCATGCACCGCAATCCGCGCTACTTCAATGATCCTTTGACTTTTTTACCGGAAAGATGGGATAATAGCGATGATCCTCCTTCCAAATTTGTTTATTTCCCATTTGGAGGCGGACCGCGCCTCTGCATCGGCGAGCGATTCGCAATGATGGAGGCGGCGCTGATCATCGCCACGATCATCAGACAGTATCGCCTTGAATTAGTAGAGGACCATCGCGTTGAAATGGAGCCCTCCATTACACTGCGTCCAAAACACGGAATCAAAATGAAGCTTCGAAAAAGATAGATAGAAACGGATGTTAAAAAGGAAGACATAAGGTTAAGGCGCGGGAGAAACGAGCAGCACAGCATACAACGAAAACGTACGTGAGCAGCATTGCGACAACGCAACGCTGAGTTCGCAGTCCGCTGTTCATGTGCTTTTTCTACAAACACTCCACAAAGGGCAGCTCCCTGCACCTTCGTGAAGTAATTTCAAGTGGCAGGTGAAAGACCATGAAGCAGCAAAAAGCAGATCGCCGGGCACAAATTCTCGTTGTTGCCCGTGAAGTATTGGCGGAAAAAGGCTGGGAAGCAACAAAAGTGTCGGAAATCGTCAAGCGGGCAGGTATTGCTCAAGGAACGTTTTATTTATATTTCGAATCTAAAAATTCACTCATTCAAGCTTTAACAGAAGAAATGATGGAAAAAGTTTTCACGGCTGTCCGTCAGCAGCTCTCGGATAGCAAGACATTTGAAGAGGGTGTTCAGCACGGAATGGAAGCGGCCTTTTACAACATGAAGGATTATTTGGACGTTTACAATATACTGATCAACGGTTGTGCCGTTGTCGCCTCTGATCAAAAGGAATGGAAGACGCTATTTACCCCCTATTATGAGCTTCTGGAAAGCTATATTAAAAACTGGCAGGAAGCTGGAGCAGTCGATCCACAATTTCAGCCGGAAATCATCTCCAGGCTGATCGTCTCTTTAACAGACCAGGCAGTTGATGACTATTACCTCCATGAATCAGAAGCTTCTGTTGACACCTACATCAACAACATCACCCGCTTTGTCATCAAGGCATTGAAGCGTTAAGGAGGCTCCCTCACCGAAAATATAATCTAATTCATCATTGATTTCCGAATCGATTCCTTCACTTGATTGGAAATATTGAATTTTCGTTCCAACCGGCCGTAATGGAGCTGTAATTTCCAGACTGTTCAAATAAGTATTTGTCGATTTTAACTCCTAATAACACGCTTCTAAATATAGCTCTTCAAATATCCTCTCAAAAATATGCTCTTTCGGTTCTAATACAAGCAATGCACCTGGTTCCCCTTAAGAGCCATACGAAAATAAGGATGCCCTGTATGTATAACTATAAAGAACCCCAAGCTTTTTCGACTCTTATGCTGGGGGTTTCGTGTCCTAACATGCAAAATTATTATCGTTAGGATTTACATACGGTGGGTTCCCAACACGAGGAGGTTGTCCGTTATCAACGCTAAACCCCCATTCAATCGTTTCGTGGCTCATGGCACGTTCATAATTTGGAACGGGCATACCCGCTACATTTGGCTTCCAATCTATCTTGCGTAAATCAAAGTTTCTTTGTAATACCTCGAAGTGCAAGTGTGGATCACTGGAATAACCACTATTTCCTGAACAGCCTATATGATCTCCAGCACGTACCAGTTGCCCTATTTGAACTCTGGCACCTCCCCGTATTAAATGTCCATACCTGGAATAAGTACCATCATTATGCTCAATGATAATGTAATTGGCTTTCCCAATATCGTGTTTATTCCTACCACCCACAACGTCAGAGTCTTGTTTTACTCTAAAAACCCGTCCGTTTCTTGCTGCAAGAACAGGGGTATTATTAGTCATTGGGAAATCGACTGCATAACGATTCACACCACGATGGGTAATATTTTCTTTCGGAAAACCCTGTCCATTAAAGCCTTGAGATATACTGATGCCGTTATTAGAAGCAAAAGGCAGAGCGTAACTGTTAGGCTCAGTATGTTCTGGTTGGTTACGCCCTACATCATTCTTCACAACCAAATAAAAAGTAGGTCGCAAAAAGTTATTGGGATCTGTCCTCCGAAACGAAACTAAAGGCATATCATGTCCAGGTGCCAAAACATACTCATACATCAGGGCAAAAATGTATTGGTTTCGGTCGATATTTGTTGCTCTAACTGTTTTTCCAGTATTTATTGGAACGAAATTGATGCCCCTGCCAAAAAATACCGCCACATAATTGTACGTCGATGTTGAATTGTACACTCTATAATCATACCCGTTGCCATCTGTGCTTAATGATTCTGTCAAACAATTACCTGCATCACATTTCTCTGGACGCGGGGACGAAAGAGCTGTACTGCCTTGTTGTAAAACAGCCCCGCTTTGGGCAAATAACTTATGATATGGTGTTAATGGATTCCTAAGGCTAATGGGCGATTGAAGAATTTTGTTTGTGCTAAGAATTTTGTCTATACTTAATGGATCATTTAGTTGCTTTCTAGGACTCATCAGCAGATTCCTCTTCATCATTTTTTACCTTTGGGCCGCAGGGACAGGTCAAATCAGCAAGAATTTGGGCTCGATCTTGGTCATTTTCCTGAACGAGGTAATTAATTAAATTAGCTTTATCAGCCTCAGCCTTTAACCTGGAGACTTCTGCTTCACGATTTTGTATTTCAAGCTCTTGAAGCCGTGTTGCATAATCATCCAAAGCATTTCCTTCCCCTAATAACGATTCAACAATCACCCCTTCAGTTCTTAATACATTCTTGCTTACTGATAGAACAATTCCAGGTACAGGAATTGGTTCCTGATCAGAAATGGGATCATCATAGAACTGAATTCTTTTAGTATTCACTCGTAGATAAGATTCTTCTTTAATAAAATCTGTTACACGGTTTCCTTCGTAATCAAAAATATTCTTTAATGCTTCAGTAACTGATTGACGTACTTCATCTTTTTTTGCAGCATCTGCACTGCCTGTATCAGGATCATCAACAATGACTTCATTCAGTAAAGAATCGAGTTCATATAGTGGTACTTCTCGTCTTTTAGCTCCTTCATATCCATTCCAAAACGAAATTCTAACATCAACTAAATGCAGAATGGATATAAACTCCTGATTCATTTGTCTAAAAATAAAATTGAGTGTTCGGCTAAGGTTAATATTTTCAATTTCACGTTCAATTGATGTTTCCTCTTCCGTTTCTGTCTTCACCTCATATTCTGCGTTAACTTGTACTTCGCGCTTGGCTGAAGCCTTCGCAGCATGTTTTTGTAAAGCACTTGTGGCATTCTTGGAAAATTCCTCCCGCGCGGCGTTTGTTGCTCCCTCGATCCCGCCACTTACTTTAGCTTTTCCCCATCCCCAGCTAGCACTTGCTTCGGCCTCCGCATGATATTTAAAGCTTTTTTGGTATTCTTCCTTGTTTGATTGTTCATTGGCAATGGAGGTTTCAAATTCCTCTGCACTATCCTCTGAAAAAGAGTCCAAAATGCTCGATGATTCCTTTCTTGTTTCTGAACTTTTCGTAAACGACTTTACACTAATTTTGGTTTTTTCTCCCGGAAGAAGTGAAAAAGTCTTTATTACCCTACCTGCTCCATAATCTCCTAGAAATGATGATAAACGGTACGTCTCAACTAAATATATTTGAGCAGGAGAAATTTTTTGCGGCTGCTGAGTATCAGCCTTAACAAGAGGAAAAGGAACATAGTTGTAAGTGTAAGAACCATACAAATTTTTATATACATTTAATCTATATCCGGAATCTTTCATCATTTCGACTTCATTAGGATCTAATTTTGATAACTTTTCACTCTTTGGTTGTGAACCCACAACATGAAATCCACCATCTTCTTCAGGAACAAAACGTAGGGCGCCTGTATTCGCTCCCACTGTAAGTATTGTAGCTTCAGATGAAATGGATCTCCTTCTTGGATCAGAAACTAGAGTGCCTATAGTAATAGGAGACGTCAATATTGTCATGCTATTGTTACGAATTTCCTCTATCGGTGGCGGCGTAAGAACATCTGATTTAAAATAATCCGCTTCCTCCCCTTCGAATTCTAATCCGATAAAGTTTTTTCCGCTATAAGATGTCGGTTCCGGAACATCATAGTTTAAGACAGGGGCTTTAGAAGGATCACCTAACCTGATCAATCCTCTTTCTTCTAACATGTTACTCCTCCAAATTATGTAAAGTAAATTTCACTAATAATATGCACATAAACACTAGCTTCTATTACAAACAATTCAATTTTAACACTCTATCACCAACTTCTTTTCTTCCTGATTCTCTCAACTTTACACTTACATTTGCCGGACTTCCTGTTTTCCTGCCGTAAATCAATTGTCCCCGCAAAATACGACCGTTCACAATTTGTCTGACGACGCAACAAAATAAGAACCCAAAGAAGATTGATAAGGGCAACGCTTAATTATAAGATTTATTTGTAAAAACATTACTGTACAGTGATTAAAGGAGGACACAACAATAGAATAATATGGAAATATCATAAGCGGATAGTTAAATTAATTTTCTCAACAGCACATATATAAGATCCGCTCTTAGCTGCAAAAATGAAGAATCGATATCGTTAACAGAGGAACAGTGTTGACTGTAGGAGGAATGAGTATTGCTTAGCAGCATTATCAAAAAGGAGCTCATTCAGTTGAATGTTAGCGCCGACAATTGGGAAGATGCCATTCGCAAAAGCACACATCCACTGGTAGCTCATGGCAAAGTAACAGAAGAGTATGTGAACAAAATTATTGAAATCGCTCAGAATACAGGTCCATATATCGTGATTACAAAACATGTCGCACTGCCGCATGCGCCTTCAGAATTCGGCGTGAAAGAGACAGCAATCGGGATAACAACATTAAAAATCCCTGTAAATTTCGGTAATAAAGAAAATGACCCTGTTAAATATTTATTTTGTTTAAGTGCTAAAGACAGCACCGGACATTTAGAAGCAATGTCTCAACTAGTCAGCCTTTTGGGAAAAAAAGACTTTTTCGAACTGCTGGACAACAGCGGCAGTCCAAATGAAATAATCAAATATATTGTTAATTTAGACCAATAGATCAATATACGAGGAGTGATTATGATGCATAAAGCCTTAGTAGCGTGTCGAGCAGGGGTCGGTTCAAGCTTAATGCTAAAAATCAAAATAAACGAAGTTGTGAAAGAACATCAGCTGCCGCTTCAAGTAGAACATGCTTCTTTAGACGGGGTAGCGGGATTTGACGGTGATCTGCTCATTACCCTTGTTGATGTTGCCGAAGAGTTAAAAGGAAAGGGGATAAAACAGCATATTATCGGAATTACAAATATTGTTGACAAACAGGAAATATATGAAAAATTAACTGCTTTTCTGAATAAGTAAACTCGTTCCAGCAAGTAGAAACATCGAAAACTCAGGTGAGGACTCTCCTCCACTTGACGAAAAAAATGCCTGCGCTTGCACCTCGTTTATGGGCACGGGGCTTCAACGATTTTCATCATCATAAAAATTTGCATAAAAAGGAGAGAATATTCCATGATGCAATTTGTTATCAGTTTATTTAGTAACCCGGCAGTGTTGTTGGCATTGGTTGCTTTCATCGGTTTACTCGCGCAAAAGAAAGCAATGACAGAGGTCATGACAGGTACATTTAAAACCTTGATCGGGTTCCTGATATTTGGCATCGGCGCCAGCACCATGACGGCAGCACTTCAACATTTCAATACCTTGTTTCAAAAAGGGTTTCATATAACCGGAGTCGTTGCTTCGCCGGAAGCAGCCACGGCTCTGGCCCAATCACAGTACGGGTTTGTTGTTTCATGCACATTAATTTTAGGGTTCGTAATGAATTTAATTTTTGCCAGAATTACGCCGATGAAAAATATCTTTTTCACAGGTGGACATAGTTTATTCTTTGCATGCGTATTATCGCTGATAATGAAATCATATGGATATTCAAATGCAGTCTCCATTATTGTCGGCGGCGGTATTTTAGGCTTTTGTTCTGCCGCGCTGCCCCAGCTCTGCCAGCCGTTTATGAGAAAAATAACCGGTGGAAATGAAACCGCTATCGGTCATTTTAATATGCTGGGCTATGCTTTGTCAGGCAGTATCGGAATGCTGTTCAGCAAATATAAAGACCAAAGCACAGAACAAATTAAGTTTCCCGCCTGGCTGTCTTTTTTTAGAGATTTCTTGATGGGAATGGCCGTCATTATGCTGCTATTATTCTATGTTTCCGCTTTCAAAGCCGGAAGTGCCGTCACGCAGGAATTATCAGGAAATACCCATTGGTTAGTATTTCCGTTAATACAGGCGTTTATGTTCACGGCAGGAATGTCTATCTTAATGACCGGTGTCCGTATGTTCTTAGCAGAAATTACGGCTGCATTCGTATCCATTTCGGAGAAGTTCATTCCGAATTCCCGTCCTGCCCTTGACGTGCCAACCGTGTTTCCTTACGCACCGACAGCGGTAATCGTTGGTTTCTTATGCGCGTATGCCGCCGGATTGGTTGGTGTGCTCTTTATGGTTGTGCTTGATTTTCCAATCGTGATTATCCCGGCTGCGCATATTGCCTTTTTCTCGGGAGGAACTGCCGCCGTATTCGGCAACGCAACAGGCGGATGGAGAGGTGCTGTTACCGGCTCCTTTGTTGCCGGACTTTTACTAGCTTTTTTGCCGACGGTCCTGTATCCGGTGTTCTCGGGGATGAACATCGATGGATCTACCTTTCCGAATATTGATTATAATGTTACCGGTATGCTGTTAAATCAATTTTTAAGCTTTTTTCATTAATTACTAATGGACAAGCGCAGCGCAGGCTGGATGGCGAACGTACTCAGAAAAAAATATTATGAATGGTGATAGAAAATGACAGAAGTAGACTACTATTTTAAGACGATCAAGGAAGAAATAGCGAAGCTAATGGATAATGTGTCCACATCTACGTTAATAGATGTTAAAAAATGTATTATTTCAGCTAAAAAGACAGGAAACAGAGTGCACGTAACAGGAATTGGTAAACCAAGCTATGTTGCCGGTTATATTTCTTCACTCCTCTCTTCTACCGGTACACCGTCCTATTTTCTGGACGGCACAGAAGCCATTCATGGTTCCTCGGGACAAGTAGTAGAAGGAGATATCGTCATTGCTCTTTCAAACAGCGGAGAAACAAGGGAATTAAAAGCAACGGTGAACACATTAAAAAATAATGGCGCAATCATTGTCGCAGTTACCGGCAACAAGGAATCATGGCTGGCAAAGCAATCTGACTATACATTGATCGCCGGGGTTTCCAAAGAAGGAGATTCATTAAATAAACCCCCAAGAGCATCTGTGATAGCAGAAATGGTCATATTGCAAAGCCTCACTGTGCTGTTGCAGGAAGATGTTGGCTTGGATTCGGAGCAATATGTGAAATGGCATCCGGGCGGAGCTTTAGGCCAGTCAATAAAACGTCCGTTGTAAACCTTACTTAACGAGGTGGTATCAATGCAATTAACAGGAATCATCACAGCGATGGTCACTCCTTTTGATGACAATCAAAAAATTGATGTTCCAGCTACGAAAGCACTCGTAAATCAATTGATACGTTCGCATGTTAACGGCTTATTTATTCTGGGGACAAACGGGGAATTTCATGTCATGGCCAGGGATGAAAAAATACAATTCGCCAAAATTGTTATTGAAGAAACAAATAAACGCGTGCCGGTATGTGTAGGCGTCGGCGGAAACAGTACAAGAGAAGTCGTGGAATTATCAAAGGCAATGACAGCAATAGGAGCGGATGTATTATCGGTGATTACGCCATTTTTTATTTCTCTAACAGAAGAAGAACTTTATCACCATTATGCCGTCATTGCCGCATCCGTCTCTCTTCCGATTGTTCTGTATAACATGCCAAAAAACACAGGGATCAATATAAGCACCGACCTGGTAAAACGAATGGCAAAAATACCTAATATCATTGGTATTAAAGACAGCAGTGGAGATATTGCCAATATCAAAAGCTATATTGAAGCTACGAAAAAAGAAGATTTCGTTGTGCTGTCAGGATCGGATTCATTAATTTTAAAAGCGCTGGATGAAGGTGCTGCTGGTGCGATTGCAGCCACCTCCAATATACTGACTAACATAAACGTTTCCATTTATCAGCACTGGCTGAAGAAGGAGAAAAACAAGGCGGAGGAAGCGCAGCAAAGTTTGGAAGAACTACGCGGCATTTTGAAGCTTGCTTCGATTCCGGCTGTATTGAAAAAAGCAATGGCAATAGCAGGAACACCGGTCGGACCAGCACGGTATCCTGTGCTGCCGCCTTCAGAAGCAGCAATCCAGGAAATCGAAGCAGCAGTGAAAGCGTATCAGAAAAAGCATGCTGCATTAGCTAATTAGCTTAATGTGTTTGTTCAAAAAGGCAATGGTTCCGCTCGATGCGCTCAATTCCTCCTAAGTGCTGCCCACGTCCTGTGGGCAACGGCGAAATGTCACCATCCTGGTTCCAAGAAAACCACTCACAGCCGGCCTGAAAAGAATGCATCGGCTTCACTCATTGCTTCGTGTTTGTTCAAAAAGATAAAAAACGATCTTTTTGAACAAACACTTTAAAGAAGGGAGCTTTTATTATGATGAAGAATGACGTGCTCACCAGAATCGAACGGACAGGAATCATGGCAATTGTAAGAGTGGAAACGATAGAAAGAGCGTTTGAAATTGCAGATGGCTGTCTGGACGGCGGAGTCGATGTCCTGGAAATCAGTTATACCTTGCCAAACGCCGGCGAAGTAATTAACGAACTTACTAAAAAATATCGTGATCAATTACTCGTTGGCGCCGGCACTGTATTGGACAGCGAAACAGCAAGGCTGGCGATATTAGCGGGGGCGAAATTTATCATTGCGCCAAACTACAACGAGAGTGTCTGCAAACTATGCAATCGATATCAAATTCCTTATGCACCTGGATGTACCTCCGTTACAGAAATGGTTCAAGCCATGGAAGCCGGGGCAGCGATGATGAAAGCATTTCCCATCGCCAATCATTACGGTCCAGCGCTTGTGTCAAATATTAAAACAGCCATTCCGTACATGCCGATCATGGCTTCAGGCGGCGTTACAATAGATAACATCGCAGCATGGTTTAAAAACGGTGTTGATTGTGTCGGAGTCGGCAGCCTGCTGACGAAAGGCTCGTCCGCTAAGATTGCGAAAAACGCTCAACTGCTTAAGGAAAAAATAACAGCGTTTCGCAGCGTGAGGAAAAAACAATAAAGCCCCCACCTTCCCAGCGCCGGTTGTTCAAAAAGGCGCTATGACTTTCGACCTTAATGAAGTTCGAAGGCCGCACTTCCATTTTTGAAGTGGCGTTCTATATATGAAGTGATAACCGCATACCTTGCGGCGTTTACCAAATGCGTAGCGTGAGTAACAGATGACGAAATAGGAGCGAGAACGATGTTAGATGAAAGGGCGTATATCATTATTCAGAAAATGTTAGAGCGGCCATTCATTGAAAAAAAGGATCTGCAAAAACAAACGAGTTTAACGCAAAGACAAATCGATTACAGCTTGGACAAAATTAACACCTGGCTATGCTCTAACCGTTATAAACCGATCATTTTAAATAATCACGATCAATTATCGGCTGATTATCAAACAAGAGAAATATTGCTAAAAGAAATTTCCAACAGCTTTCCCATCAATGAATATATTTTAAATCGGCAAGAAAGAGTGAAATTTATATATTTACTGCTTTTTTTGAACACAGAATATGTCTCTATGAATCACTTCACCACCGCATTAAAAGTCGGCAAAACAACGATAATGAATGATTTAAAGGCACTGGAAGTAAATCTGATGGAGAAGCAAATTTCCGTTGAATACAACAGAAAAAAAGGATATCAATTGGAAGGGGCAGAATTTTCCATTCGCTATTTAATGATGAGAATGATTTTTTTTGACCTGAACGAAGACAACAACACGCAACTGCTGGATCATTTTTTACATACGAATCAGCTCGATGAGTATGAAGCCACCAAGAAAACCATTGTTCATTTATTAAAAAAACATCATATTTCCTTTGTGGAAAATAGACTGACCGAGTTTATTTATTCCTTCCTTTTTATAAAAGAACGCTTAAAAAAAACAAGGATAAACACTGTTTCAGCCGATAAATTTACACCGCTGAAAAATATGAAGGAGTATGCATTTTCCAAGGAATTATTGCAATCCTTTCAATACGATAAGGAAGAAGGCATTTATTATTTATCCGCATTGATATTAGGTTTGTCCATGGGAGAAACAAGCGAAAAAACTGCCGATTATGACACAATTATGAATCTCGTTGAACATATCAGAAACCGTTTCGAATCGTTTTCAGGCATACGTTTTGATCATCCGGAAAATGTAGCAAAACAGCTTTATCGCCATTTCCGCCCTGTGTATTACCGGCTCTATTTCAGATTTCCAATCGTTAATCCTCTTGGCGAAAAAATAAAAAAAGAATATCACAATTTATATCGGATCGTGCACGAAACATTAAAACCGATTGGTGCAATATTCGGCAGCGATATTCCGGAAGAAGAAGTAGCTTTTTTAACGATGCATTTTGCTTCGTTGGCGACGACTTTACATGATGAGAAAACGAAGCAAAAAGTGGCGTTGATCGTTTGTCCAAACGGTGTCGGCAGCTCCTCCATCACGTACACCGTTCTTCAATCCATTTTTCCTGAATTTCGATTTCTTGTTCCTATCGAGACGAGTGATATTGAAAAAATGGATGGCCAATACGATGTTGTTTTTTCGACGGTTCCAAATATCCGTTTGTTTTATACAAAAAAACCAGTCTATATTGTTAGTCCAATTATGAACTCGGCCGAAAAATATCGTCTAATACGCGATGTCTATACCGAAATCGGCAGCTCTTTTTTTAAATTGCCTAGCGTTGAATATATTATCCAAATTGTTGAAAAATATGCCAAAATAACCGATAAAGAACTATTAAAAAGGGAATTGTATAAATATTTCGTAATCAATGATAATATTTCGTTAGAAAAAGACCAGTATCCGAAACTGAGCGAAATGACATCTCCTACTCTCATTCAATTGAATATGACTGCCAATGACTGGCAGGAAGCAATTGCTGTTTCCGCCAAGCCCTTAGTGAAGGAACAACGAATAACGGAAGAGTATGTAGAAAAAATGATTGATAATGCTAACAAATCCGGCCCATATATGGTCATTATGAAACATGTGGCCCTCCCGCATGCTCGGCCGGTGGACGGAGTAAAACAATTGTCCATAGGTATTACCGTGTTTAAGGACCCAATTTTTTTTGACAATCATGCGAGCAAACCGGTAAAATACGTCTTTTGTCTGGCGGCAATTGATCAGGAGAGGCACTTGAATGCCCTCTCCCAACTCGTTTTATTTCTAGAAAATGATGACTTCTACGCTCTATTAAACAATAGCGAAGATGCAAAGGAAGTATATCATTATATATGTCAAAACGAAAGTTAGTCGACTTCCAAGCATGAATTTCCATATCAGGTAATCAATAATCATCTCGTAGGAACTCGCTTCGGCACGCTGAACTTCAACGAATCAGGTGCATGTCTCAAGAAAGGGGGGCTGTCCTTATTGCTTCCCTTTATTCATGAACCGTTATCTTCTTTCGTATAGGTCATACAATAAACTTTCAGATTGCCGATATTCGTTTCCCTATTTAATGTAAATCCCCATTTTTTGTACAAGTGGATGTTCTTCCTATTTTCCGTATCGAGTGCGATTCCCCGAGATTTTTCATCAGCATGCATTGCAGCAAAAAGGTGGTGAAGTAACCTGTTACCGACACCTTTGCCTTGAATGTTTGCATCCACACCGATCATGATCAGATAATAGTACGCCGTTGCTGGAGCTGGTAGTCTCGTCAAACGCATATAGTTATTGACGCGCAGTAATATTCGAAAAGGAAGACGAAAAGAAAATCGAAGCATACGTCGGGTCAGTCTCATTAATTCAGAAATGTTACGAAACTTCCCCTTCCATGACTTGACGTGATGCCGTTTTTCCACAACGTACGCGCCGCACAGGATGTCATTTTTAAAAATACCCCAAACCTCTTCTCCAGACAAAATGGAGCTTTTATCAAATATAAACGATACAAATTCCTCTTTGGCTCTCCTATTGTACGCGGAATTGGCAAATAAGTAATCGAATAAAGGGTCGTGCTCAAAGGCTTTTGTCATAAGCGTTACAAATGACGGTTTAGCCGATTTTTCCAGCTGACGTATCTGATATGACACCTTATTCCCCTCCCTCTTTTTCACCGGCTACCGTAGTGATCAACACTGAAGCTGAACAACACTTTCAGCATAAACAGCAGGCTGACAATAAGCATGTAAGGCTCCATACACTCAAGCATTGGAATCCACGCCAGGCCGCCAGCCAACAGAACACCCGCCGTCAGCAATTGTTGCCCTCCTCTCAGCCCATTGACAAGAAATGCCCCTGCAATTGTATACGCCCACACCAGCACGGACGGCAAAATACTCGTATCCAATAAAAGCGCAACAACAATCAGATGAAAATGAATCGAGATGAACACGATTCGTTTTTTCTTATTTGACGAATAATAATTGCTTGTCGATGCTGTGAAGTTAGCAATGCATCCGGCAAAAATATCGAAAACCAGCAGATAAGCGAGCAGACTTCGCCAGACGGCAAGATCACGGTAACTTTGCGGATATATTAGCAACAACGCTGCTGTAAGCAAGCCGCCAAACGCAAAAATCATCATGACTCCAAAAAGACTTTGCTTTTCACCGAAAACTTCATGCAAAAACACCGGCATTCGGATTTGTTTCATTTTTTTCTCTCCTTTTATAGTTTTGTAGTGTTTTAATTTATTTACTATAAAAATATACACTAAACAACATCGGTTTTCAATAGTTTTGTAGTAATCCAATTGATTTGATCCAAAACATTGGATATACTTTCTTATGAGGTGAGTTAAATGAACGGTTACGAACGCCGAAAACAAAAAAAGGCGGAGCAGATTTACGCAGCCGCTTTTGATTTAATAAGTAAGTTTGGTTATTCAAAGGTCAGTATCAATGAAATTGCCGCTATGGCCAAGGTGTCCCCAGCAACCATTTTTAATTATTTCGGGACGAAAGAGCAGCTGTACGCGGAAACGCTTGACTATTGGGTGGATAAACAAATAGAGGCATATGAGAATATCCTTGCTTCCACACGCTCTTTTCCAGATAAAATCAAGGAAATTCTCTTACTGGAGGCGGACAATGTGAAAACATACTTTGATCATACGACAAGTCCATTGGACACTGAAACAAGCAGCTTTTTGCAAAGTGGCAGCGAGGAAAAAATCAAGCAATTTTTTATTAACATTGTTGAGCTTGGCAAGCAAGAGGGATACATCCGTCCGAATTATTCCGAAGACATCATTCAAGCCTATTTCAAAATGTACATTAATGAGTTTAGCAGGCTGCTTCAGCAAAAAAAGCAGGCAGAATCCACTCAGCAAATCGAACAACTCCTTCATCTGTTTTTTTATGGATTAATGGAAAAAAAATGAGCTCTTCCAAATACCTCGCCTCCTTTTCCGTAGGTGCAGCTTGCAGAGCAGAGCAATTTATCTATCGAGATCGGTTCCGGAGCCATCAAATGATTTATACGAAGACATAACCGGAGTCAAGGCAACTAAAACTGTCATCATTCATGCCCGAAACGAGAGGCGAAGCCGGCGTACGGGAGTACGGGCAAGATTGGCTGTTTTTCGTTACCGAAATGACTTCTCAATCCAGCTTTCGTTCACGATTAGGCGCTATTCTTGAACGAAACGACCTCTCACCCGGACTTTCGTACATGATTAAGCGCTATTCTTGAACGAAATGCGTTACGTATCCAGCTTTCGTACATGATTAAGCGCTATTCTTTAACGAAATGACTTCTCAATCCGGCTTTCGCGCACGATTAGGTAATATTTGTTACCGAAATGACTGCCGACGCTTTCCCTCTTTCCCAATTCCCTAGCTTGCGGGACCGGCTCTTCTCTTCCCACCTGATTCCCGACTTGACGGACACTTTTCTCTTCTCCAATTCCCTGTGCTTGGGGCACTTCGCAATTCAACTGCTGATGATGAAAAAAATTAAAAGCCTTGCACAACGTGGATAAATCCACTCGACACGACTCGGTTTCCACCTCCCGCCATGGACAGACAGTATTATCAAAGCTATAATAGCTATAGCAAAATGCAACAGAGGTGTAGAGATATGAAAACAAATGTTTTATTTATTGCACCATACAGAGGGTTAAAAGAATTGGCACTTTCCTTGTCAGAGGGTCAGCCCGATATGGATATTATTGTAAAGGAAGCTGATTTAAGCGCTGCCATTCCCCTCATTAAGTTTTACGAGCAGCAAAATATTGATTTTATCATCAGTCGCGGCGGCACCGCCAAGCTAATCGAACAATATACACAAATTCCGGTAGTTGAAGTGAAAGTATCGGGCTACGATATTATCAGAACATTAACATTGATCAAAGATTACAAAATGAAAGTACAAATGATCGGATTCCCGAATATTTGTCAAGGTGTGCTCTCCATTGCCCAACTGCTGGACATGGATATCGCCTACACAACGATACAACACGAAGGTGAAGTGGAAAATGCCGTGATGGAAGCCCGGAACAATGGCGCGCAAGTGCTTTTGGGAGACACGGTTACCGTCAGAACCGCACAACAGCACGGTTTGCAGGGAGTGATGATTACTTCCGGCAAAGAATCCGTTTTGGAAGCCTTTCAGCAAGTCATCGACATGGCGAAAGCGCTTGAGTCAAGAAGAAAACAGACCGCCGTATTTCATTCCCTCCTAGCACAGCATCACGACGGGATAGCCCTGTTTGAAGAGAACGGCGAATTCATTTTTTCCAATCAGACATTTACCAGTGCATTGGAAAAGGAGCCAATGGATCAGCAGCAGACTGCCTTCAGCTTCCCGCAGGAATTAACCGCTTTTCTTCATCGGATACAATCCGGGGAAGTTGAGCAACACCAAAACGAAATCATCTCGATAAACGGGAAAACTTTCGTCATCAGCGGCGGCAATTTCCACTGTGAGGACAAGCTGTATTTGTACATCACCCTTTATCAGGAACAGTTAAACACAAAGGCCGAAACTGGGGTCAAGGTGTTACACAACCCGGTGTTTCCAACTTCCTTCGCCCAGATGGTAACAAGCAGCGCGCCGATGAAAGTCGTGATTGAAAAAGCAAAGGAGTTGGCAAAAAAGTCAATAAATATTGTGATTTACGGGGAAGATGGAACAGGCAAGCGGTTTGTGTCCCATGCTATCCACACAGCTGGCTGCAATCGCGACGGCGACTTCATCGAGATTGAAATTTCCGCTGCTCCTGATAAAAATATTTCAGCGATCATTCCAATGGTCAAGCAGTTGGAGAAGGGAACTATCTATATTAAAGGCGCCGAATATTTGCCCTTCGATGATCAGCAATGCATTGTCCAGCTTTCCAATGACAACTCAGAACTGAGATTTGTTTTTGCCTTTAATGAAAATCCTGATATGCTGACAAAAAATCAGCTTCTTATGAAACAATTCACGAAAAAAATCAATGCAGAATGGTTATCCGTCCCGCCGCTGCGCGAACGCACGGCAGATATTGATGAATTAATTCGAATGTTCATTGCCTCTTATAATACTAAGTACGGCAAGCAAATCGTCGGTTTACGTCAAGACACCTTGAGTGAACTCCACGGAAACGACTGGAGCAAGGCAAATGTAACCGAATTAAAACAGACGATCAAAGACTTAGTGAAAGTTACTGAAGGTGACTATATTGAAAAAAAATATCTTCAGCTCATCGAAAACAGAAAAAGCGACAAGAAAACAAGTCAAAATAAAATCGATTTAACCAAAACACTGGAAGAAATAGAAAAAGACATTATATACCATGTACTGGAAGAAGAAAATATGAACCAGACACAGGCCGCCAAAAGACTCGGAATCAACCGGACTACCTTGTGGCGAAAATTAAAAGGCTGATTTCCGACGGATCCGCTGTCGAAAATGGAAATAGTGGGAATGTACCAGCGGATAACCCTTCCTTTATGATAAAAAAATAAGAATAACCAGTAAATTTCCCGCTGCCCATGCACACGATAAGGGTAAAGCAAGCTTCATCTTGGCTGTTTTTGAAAAACCTGTTTCAAGCTGCGCACAGTTTGAAACAGGTTTTCCGTTTTCATATATACAACAAAGCAACAGCCGCCACATGTAAAAGGGATGCGCCCTCCCTCATGCACCATCGCTGTACCCCACAATTGATTTTCAATTGATTTCGACTCAATTAGACCGGACTCAGATTCCCTCACTCTCTCGTATCACTCTCAGTTTTAAGTCCGCTAGTCATTAAAAATGACGAACGACTCACTCGATGACATCTCAATTGCACCCACGATAAAACTATATAACTGTTTTAATTTGCAACATTATTACTTTCGAACCAAAAATATATTGCTTTTTTAATCCCTTAGCCCTATAATTCAACTTGTAATCGCTTTTATTTTTGAAATTTCGGTGAATAGTGTTTTATTTTGCTACACACTTATTTTACGATAGGAGGAAGCGAAGTGAAAATTAAAGCGACGCTGGACAAAATTCCTGGAGGTATGATGGTAGTGCCGTTGCTGCTTGCAGCAACAATTAATACAATCGCCCCTGATCTGTTGAGAATTGGCAATTTTACACAGGCATTGTTTGTAGATAGTGCCAGTGCATTAATTGCCTTATTTCTTCTATGTGCCGGTGCACAAATTAATTTGCGCAATGTCGGAGTTTCCTTAGGAAAAGGAATGACATTGTTAGCTGTTAAATGGATCGTCGGAGCAACTGTCGGCTTCATCGCCTACTTGTTTGCCGGTGAAAACGGACTGTTTTTAGGACTGGCGCCAATCGCGATCATCGCTGCCATGACAAACAGTAACGGCGGACTATATATGGCCGTTGTGGGACAGTACGGGAAAGAAGATGACAAAGCAGCTTATTCCATTCTGGCATTAAACGATGGACCGTTTTTGACAATGGTTGCCTTATCCATTTTTGGCGCCATGGGATTCGTTGACGGTTTATTCTCTCTTACATCCTTTATCTCTGTTTTATTGCCGATTGTTATCGGAATGGTTCTCGGAAACTTGGATTCGGAAATGCGAGAATTTTTAAGGAAAGGAAGCGATATGTTAATTCCGTTCTTTGCATTTGCGTTAGGAATGGGCATTGACTTTGCCGCCATTATCAACGGAGGCATCGGCGGTGTGTTGCTCGGTATCATGACAGTCTTTTTCACAGGAACAGCCGGCTACTTTGTGTTTAAAGCCCTTCGTTGGAATCCGATCGTTGGCGCAGCGGAAGGTTCCACTGCTGGAAATGCCGTTGCTACTCCGGCTGCGATCGCCGCTGCCAATGTCACTTTCGCCAGCACCGTCGATCTAGCAACGGTTCAAGTTGCCGCCAGTACGGTAACGACAGCGATTTTATTACCTTTATATATCGCCTTCCTTGTTAAAAGACTGGAGAAAAAAGGAAAACTGGCGCAATATATAAGTAAGAGTGCTTAAAATGTGTATTCTAAAAGGCAAAGTTCGACTCGTTGCGGTCAATTCCGCTTAAGTACCACTCACGTCCTGTGAATAACGGCGGAATGTCGCCCGCTCCTAGCCAGCCTGAAAAGATCGCATCGTGGTTGTTCTAAAAGATAAAAAAACATCTTTTGGAACAACCACTTCAAGTCAGACGAAAAATTTTTTTAAAACAACCGAAAAGCCCGGGCTTTTCTCAGAGGTGAAAGATATGCGTATAGGAATCATTGCCGATGATTTAACAGGTGCCAACGACAGCGGGGTGCAGCTGTCTCGCCGCGGATTGCAAACATCCGTACGTTTTGACGTTTCCGACAACGACATCGCTGCAGAGAAGGCAATCGTCCTTGATACAGACAGCCGATCACTACAGCAAACCGAAGCCTACGACCGGGTAAGAAGGGCCGCACGCTTTTTAAAAGAAAATCACTTTCCTGTCATCTATAAAAAAATTGATTCGACATTAAGAGGAAACTTAGGCGCGGAAGCAGATGCGACTTACGATGAATTGCTTCCTGATTTTGTCGTGATCGCACCGGCATACCCGAAAAACGGCAGAAAAATTGTATCAGGGCACTTATATTTACATGATATTCCTGTAAACGAAACAGAAATAGCCAATGATCCGAAGTGCCCTGTGGATCAATCCGATGTCGGGCATGTTTTCCAAAAACAAACGAACCGCCCGATTGGCCATATATACAAACAAGACTTGAAAAACGGTTTTGACACAGTGAAAGCAAAGATGGATGCGTTTTTAAAGGCAGGCATCCCGTACCTGCTGTTTGACAGTGAAACAGAGGAAGAATTGCGAGCAGCCGCAACATTTGTTCATCAAAGTGGGTACAACATTGTCTGGCTTGGTTCGGCAGGATTGGCAAACTATTTACCGGACATTTATCACATAAAAGATAATCATTCCATGCCAGCGAAGGTAAACACAAACGCTTCACCTGTATTGCTGGTAGCCGGCAGTGTCAGTTCCGTTACCCGAAAACAATTAGAAGCTTTCTTATATCATGAACGGGTTGAAGGAATAATGGTAACTGCTGCTTTGCTCCTTTCAGAACAAACCTGGAAAACGGAAATCGCAAAAGCAGCGGCAAAGGCAAAAACTGCTTACTCGAAAGGATACCATGTTGCCATTTATCCGACAGGTGACAAGAGCGCCGTCAACGAAGCCCAAAAACTAGGAGAACGATTAGGCTATGAAAAAGCGGAGGTCAGCACCCTGATCGTACAACGTCTCGGCTATTTGACAAATCTGCTGTTAAACGACATCTCCTTCAGCGGAATCATTCTGACCGGCGGCGATACTGCAAAACAAGTCTGCACGAGCATTGGCGCAGCGGGGATACAACTTCTGGATGAAATAGAAACCGGCATCCCTCTCGGCAAACTGATTGGACGCCATGAAATCCATGCCGTCACCAAAGCAGGTGCTTTCGGAACGGAGGAAACGTTTATCAAAGCGGCAAAAATATTACAAGGAGCTGATCTATAATGAAGCCTGTTATCGGAATAACCATGGGAGATGCAGCCGGCATCGGTCCGGAAATTATTGTGAAAAGCCTAGCACATAAAGAGGTTTACGAGCAATGCGCACCAATTGTTATCGGGGACGCCAAACTACTTCGGCGCGCTGCCGACATTACGGACACGAAGGTTACCATTCGTCCGATTTCCGCACCGGAAGAAGCCGCCTTTCAATTAGGAACCATCGACTGTATTGACCTGAATCTGCTCCCGGGCGACTTGCCATTCGGCGGCATCTCTCCGGAAGCAGGAAACGCAGCGTTTCACTATATTAAAACAGCGGTGGCGTTAGCAAAGGAGAAGAAAATCCATGCCATATGTACCGCCCCGATAAACAAAGAGGCGCTTCATAAAGGCGGACATATGTATCCCGGTCACACAGAAATCCTCGCAACATTAACCGATACAGAAGATTTCGCCATGATGTTGACATCGCCTAAACTGAAGGTCATTCACTTAACGACGCACGTCGGACTGATCAAAGCCATTGAAATGATCAATCCGGAAAGAACCTACAATGTCGTCAAACTTGCACATGACACCTTAACAAGAGCTGGCTTCAACCACCCGAGCATTGCAGTCTGCGGCATCAACCCGCATGCCGGGGAAAACGGCCTGTTCGGCAACGGCGAGGAAGAAGAGAAATTAATTCCCGGTATCGAGAAAGCGCAAGCCGAAGGGATACATGTTTCCGGTCCTCACCCAGCAGACACCTTGTTTTTCCGCGCAGCCAGAGGCGACTTCGACATCGTCGTCGCCTGCTATCATGACCAGGGCCACGGGCCGATCAAAGTACTCGGCCTTGAATCCGGCGTCAATATTACCGTCGGGTTAAAGGGCGGTATTATCCGAACGTCGGTAGATCACGGAACAGCCTTCGATATTGCCGGAAAAAACATCGCCGACGAAGGCAGCTTATTAGAAGCCATCCGCTCTGCTATTGAACTGGCGCCGAAAGAAGAATAACCGCAGGGGCCGGAAAATGCCTTGCATCATGTATTTATTCCTCCGAGCGAAGACCAACAAAACTGCCCCGCTCTTTTAAACGGTGGTATCTCAAAAGGGTGTTTTTCCCTTTTGAGACACCACCGAAGCAATGAGCGAAGCCGCTGCATCTTTTCAAAAGCCCGATAGGGTGGTTTTTTCCTATCGAGCGTGCAGCGACGAGCAAAGCTACGATGCCTTTCCCTTCGAGTTGTCTCGACGGATCGTCATCGAAGCTTTGCTAGCAGAGGAAGAGACAAGCACGGTGCCATTGCACTGATATTTTTTTAAATCGTTTTGTCTTTTGATACAGCCCCATCGCATGTCAAGCCAACGATGTCTGTTCAGCATCTGCAGCTTCATTTCTCATTTGAAGGCGACTGATACATACTTTACTTCCAAAAATTCTTCGATTCCGTAACGCCCGCCTTCACGACCAAGACCGCTCTCTTTCCAGCCACCAAACGGCGCTTGCGCCACCGAAGGCATACCATCATTCACGCCGACAATTCCATATTCCAGCTTCTCACTTAACCGAATCGCTCTGCCAATATTTTCTGTAAAAATATAGGCAGCCAATCCGTACGGTGTATTATTCGCTCGTTCAATTACCTCTTCCTCCGTATCGAACGTGGCAACTGGGGCGAGGGGGCCGAACGTCTCTTCCTTCATGCAGAGCATCTCGTCGGTTGCACCGGTGATGATCGTCGGTTCGAAGAAATGTCCCGTCACATGGCCGCCAACAGCAACCTGACCTCCTTTTTTCACGGCATCGGCGATTTGCCCGTTTACCTTGTCCACTGCCGCCTTGTCGATTAACGGACCAATCGTGACGCCTTCCTCCAGTCCATTGCCTACCTTTAGCTCCCGTACTTTTAACGCAAATGCTTCCGTGAAAGCTTCGGCGACATCACTCGCAACGTAAATTCGATTGGCGCACACACATGTCTGACCCGCGTTGCGAAATTTGGAGGCGATCACCTGGTCCACCGCTGTCTCCAGATCAGCATCCTCCATCACGATAAACGGCGCATGACCTCCGAGTTCTAACGAGATTTTTTTTACCGTTTGTGCTGCTCCCCGCATCAAAAGCTTTCCTACTTCTGTCGAGCCTGTAAACGTGATTTTTCTTACCCGCGCATCCTCAAGCCACGCCTCGCCAATGTCGCTCGCATTCCCCGTGACGACATTAAAAACCCCGGGAGGAATTCCTGCTTTGTCTGCCAATTGGGCCAGCTTTAACGCCGTTAACGGCGTTTGCTCTGCCGGCTTCACAACAACGGTGCAGCCAGCCGCCAACGCAGGCGCCACTTTCCTTGTAATCATCGCCGCTGGAAAGTTCCACGGGGTTATAGCCGCAATCACGCCCACCGGCTGCTTTTGCACAAAAATTCGTTTGTTACTGGCCGAGGCAGGGATAATGTCACCATAAACCCGCTTTCCTTCTTCGGCATACCATTGGATAAACGAGTTCGCGTATTGAACCTCGCCAATCGCTTCGCGAAGCGGCTTTCCTTGCTCCTTCGTCATGACTTCACCAATGTCTTCCTGATGCTTTTGAATGAGCTGAAACCACCTCATCAAACAGTCGCTCCGCTCCGCCGCGGTTTTACCCGCCCAGCCAGAAAATGCATCATGCGCAGCGGAAACGGCAAGCTTCGCCTCTTTCTTGCCCCCAAAAGGAACCGTATCAATGACCTCTCCTGTCGCCGGATTGGTCACCTCGATTGTTCCCGTTCCGCTATTGACCCACTCTCCATTAATATAGTGATCCATCGATAGCCTCCTCTCCCTTCCATCGCCTGATCCTACGTTTTTTTATTTACATTATCATTATATTTCCCTTTTCCCATCTGAACAAAGAAATATAGCTCAATGAGGAAGCAATCGATGAAACTATAGATGAAGTTGTAACTTTCTTTATTTAAAAATCAACCGGCCACCATTTGAAAGCAGCCGGTTGTAACCCCTTTAGATATATATGACATGTTTATTCTATCTTTTTACAATCCCATGTTCATTTACATGTCAGAAGCGTTTATCTTGCTTAAACGGCACAACATCCCCGGTTTCAAAAAAATGCCTTAGCATCCGCTCTTTATACTTGACGATTAACTGTTGGAATTCCGGATTTTGAATTTGATTGTTTTTTTCTAATGGATCTGCTCTCATGTCATAGAATTCATCTTCTTCATAAAGACGATAGACGAATTTATATTTCTCATCTCGTATCATCATCGCCTTCGTGTGCTGCGGCATTTTCTCTTGTTCCGTCGTTCTCGCCCAATATTCATTGGCAGGGCTATGCCCCGCATCCATACAATGCGTCTCTCCCTCAAGTCGACCACCTTCACTAAACACGACATCCCTATGCTTGTCCGAGCCAGCCAGCACATTTTTCAATGATTTACCGAATTGTGTATGCTGCGGTTGAATATTTAATAAATCATGTATCGTAGCTTGCACATCAATTAATTCTACTAATGCGTCGGTTTTACGGGGTTTCAATTCTGTGCTCCTTGCAGGTTTGATCACTAACGGAACTCTTGTTAACAGGTCTTCAAACGTATTTTGATTTTTTTCTGCCAGCTCATAATCCCCGGTATAATCACCGTGATCGCTAAAGAAAACAAAGATTGTGTCATCGTACAATTCTTTTTCTTTCAGAACATTTACCAACTCGCCTATATGGTAATCTAATTTCGTACCCATTGCATAGTATACATGTTTCATTTGCTTGAGTTCCTCGTCCGACCAATTGTACAATTTTTGGTTATCGTGAATCCCGCGAATAATGCTTGGTTTTCTCTCCCATTCTTCCTCCGTTAGTCGGACAGGGTCAGGAATTTCTTCTTTATCGATAAGGTCGAACCACCCCTTTTCAATTTCGTACGGCGGATGCGGCAAGGAAAGTGCTAAATAGATACAAAACGGTTCTTCACCATACTTCCCTTCCTCAAGGAATTCCATGGCATTTCTAATTTGCTTTGCGTCGATATTATTAATGTCTTCTCTGATCCCTTTATAGTGAGAATACTCGTATTCTGTTTTCTTTAAATCTCCATCGTTCTTCTTGCTTTTTTGTTTTGTATATCGGGCAAAGAACTCTGCATATTGATCATCTCTCGTTGAAAAATATTTCGAGCTGTCGGCACTGATTTTAAGGAAGTCATTACGACCGCCCCAGTATACATGGTAACCGGATTGCTTTAATGTTTTTAAGATATTCGGCTGATCGTCGTCCATCAAGTGATGCATCGTACGAAATCCGTTTGTATGTGGGTACCAGCCAGTTAAAAAGGAGCTTCTGCTAGGTACACAGACAGGGTTCTGGCAATAGGCATTTGAGAAACTGACTCCTTCTTCTGAAAGAAAATCGATGTTAGGTGTCTTTACCGCGGTATTTCCACTATATCCAACGGAGTCAAACCTCCACTGATCTGCTACTATCATTACTACATTCGGTCTTTTAGCCATAATTTTTTTATAAGGAGATAGTATAAATTTCTTATCTCCTTCTTCCCCCTTTCCGTTCAAAATCCAACTTGTCTCTAGGACGGAATATGTCTCGAGTACTTTCTCGGGGCCGGGATGCATCGAACGAACCCACTATATTTTTAAATACGCTTGATAAAGAATATTCAAAAATTCCTTCAGAAAAATCCCCCAGTGAGTCTATCCCCTCCGTTGCCCAGGCCTGTCGAGACTCGATTTTCTTTGTTGCTCATTTTCTGTATTCAAACTATAAAAAATTTTCGCAACTTTCAACTTATTTATCGTTACTGTTTGGCTTCCCTTCTTCTACTTCCTCTTTTAGTGCTTGTTTATCCAGGATTCTAAAAAATGGATAATAAATAGCAACAGAAATCCCAATACATAATAATTGCCAAACAGCGAGTAAGATGCCGCCTTGTACAAAACCACCAATAAATAGCGGAGATCCAACAGGCATCGGCGTGCCATTGGCAATCGGAAGGATGCCAAGAACCATGACAGAGTACGTAGAAATGGCAATGGTAACAGGTGCTAAGATAATCGGAATAATCATATAAGGATTTAGCACGATCGGTGTTCCAAACATAAGCGGCTCGTTAATGCTAAAAAACGAAGCTGGCAAAGCAAGTTTACCTAAAGTTTTGTATCGTTTGCTTTTAGCAATAAATGCCATAAGCAAGCATAAACCAATGGTCGCGCCCGCTCCCCCAAGGGAGATGAACTCCGAATATAGTGCCATCGTCACAATATTTGTATGTTCCTTACCTTGGGCAATTGCCTCTAAGTTTTCCAAGCCGAGCGGCATCCAAACGGTCATAAGAACAGGAGAAAGCACCAATCCGCCATGAATTCCTAGAAACCAAAGCAAATTAATAAGCAAAACCACGATTACCAGCGACCAAAATCCACTCCCCAACTCTTGAAGCGGCGCTTGAATAAGTGAATAAATTCCTGCATGCAAGCTGCCAAATGAAGTTAACTTAAATAAACTGTAAATCATTAAAAAGAAAATCACGATAATAAATGCAGGAATGAGATTAGCAAAGCTTTTGGAAACTGTTGGCGGTACACCTGCCGGCATCTTAATCGTCCAGCCTTTTTGAACAATATATACGTAAATACGCGCGGAAACTAAACCGACAAGGATCGCTGTGAATAGACCGGGGGCACCAAGATATAGAAATGGAAGAGCGTTCGCCCCGCTCTCTAACTGTTCAATTGGCGTAAGGATCAAAAAGCTGACTAACGCAATAAGACCTGCCCCAGCTCCTTCTTGCTCATATTGTTTCGCTAATCGATAGGCGATAAAAAACACCGCATAAAGAGAAATAGCGCTGATAGTCAAAAGTGATGGAGCTTCAATTAAGATCTTCAAATTAGTTGTTTCTAAAAATTCCTGATACTTCTGTATCCCTAAATTAGCCAATAATGTTGAAAAAGCTCCAATAATTAAAACGGGTAAGGTAGCTAGAAGCCCCTCAGAGATAGCCTTTATATACTTATTATTATTAATAACACCCGCCACGGATTGGAACTTCATTTGGAGATTTTCTAGCTTTGTACTCAATTTATTTCACTCCCTTAAATAAAGTTATTGACTGTTGTCAATCAGTTCTAATGCTCTTTCCAATACCTTTTCTCCGTGCATCATACCGTAATCAACACTATTAATGACTTCAACAGGGATTCCCTTACTTCCGAATTCACTTTCATATTTACTTTTCATATAGGAAACTTGCGGTCCAAGTAAAAGCACTTGCATCTCATCTGCGAATTTAGCGAGATCAGATCCAGCCGTTGCATTAATCGTAATTTTCTCCGGGCTATTTTTGGCAGCTTCCTTCATTTTACTAACCAACAAACTAGTAGACATCCCGGCAGCACAGACTAATACAATGTTCTTCATCTTTATTCCCCCTTGTATTTGATAAATTTGCTTTCCATTACTTTTGTTTGTGAAAAGCCTGTTCCATCTTAATATGCATATCAATGAATTCTTCTGCTAAATCACGGACGGTCATTGCATTCATTAAATGATCCTGTGCATGAATCATGAGCAGGGTAACCTCCTGCTTTTGACCACCGGCCTCCTGTTGGATTAAGCTTGTTTGAACGCCATGAGCTTTTCCTAGTTCTTCGCTTGATTGTTTAAGCCGTTCTCTTGATTTATCTATCTCACCATTTTTTGCATGATGGATAGCCTCCATTGCTTTACTTCTGGCATTTCCTGCGTTAACGATAATGCCGATAATTATTTCCTCATAATTCACTGACACATCACCTCTGAGTAAAATGAATAGCTTCTTAGGACGGTGTTGTTTTATGTTATTTCTGACTACCGTAATCCAATTGTATTTCGAAAACCCTTTCATTTACAGACATCTATTTTCCGTCATACAACGGAAAAAAAATAACGGCGGGACCTTCCTCCTCCCTCCCCGATAAAGAGAAGTGTTGATTTATTTGGGCTAACTCCTCAATTATTCTTGTCCTTTATTAGCGCAGCCAGTTGGTTAAACGATTTACATTGCACCAACTGCTGAACAACCTGTAAATCATCAACGATGCTGACTAATTTTTCATACATTGGTTTCAGATCACTATTGTTGTTCTTATTGATGTTTAAAAGACACACCAATTGCACCTGCTTTCCGCCCCAGTCAATCGGTTTTTTCAACGTACATATCGCCCAAAATGTTTTGTTCGTCTGCGGTGTCATTGGATGAGGAATCGCAACAAGATTCCCGAAACTTGTAGGGGAAACAGCTTCGCGGTCAATCACGGACTGAACGAATGTTTTATCCACTATTTCGTCCTCAACAAGTTTTTTTCCAAGAAACTCGATCACCTTTTCCCTTGTAGGAAAAGATTTTTGCAAAAACACATACTTCTCTATCAAATATTTTTCCACCACACCACCGGAATTTCTGATAAGCTGACGAATTTTTCCCAAATCGGCTCCCCCCAAGATCGTGCTGACCACAACGCTTGGCACACCTAAATCATCAGCAATCGGTATGGTGCTAATGACAAAATCAATATCCGTCAAGGAGTGCTTCTTTAAATTGTAATATTCTGTCGTACCGACTATCTGCAGCTCATTCCCGAAATGAGAACGAAGCTTATAGTAAAGCAGCTGTGTACTGCCGACTCCCGTGGCACAGACGACAAGGCATTTTTTCGGCTTGGTTGTCATTTTTCCCCGTTCGATGGCAGCACCTAAATGCAGCGCAAGATAGCCAATTTCATTATCATCAATCTGGATATCGATTTCCGATTGTATCATTCTGCCGGCGATGACTCCGGCTTCAAAAGCAAGTGGATAATTTGCCTTAATCGCTTCAAGCATCGGATTCCGCAGATTCATTTTATATTTGTACCGGTGAATTGCCGGCTTTAAATGAAGCGTTAACGCCGCGATCAGTTCCTTATCCTCCCGAATGCCAAGGTCAAGCTTCCTGTCTACTTCCTCCACCATTTTATATGCCAGACTAAAAATAGCCGGATCAATATATTTTTTTATATTTTTCTTCGCCTCAGAAGGTGTGAGGAGCAACCTCGTACCAAGAAGATGCATCGCTGCATAGCCCGCCTCATATTCCGGAAACCGTACCTCCAACCTTTCTTCGATTGCAGAAATGATCTCCTTTGCGATTACGAACTCTTTTCGTTGCGCAATATTCTCCATCTCCCCAGCGACCAGGCGAACATAGTTCTCCTCTCTCACCCTTTTACACGCAATGGCAAGATGGATCATTAAGTTTTTTAAACTTATATCCGAAAGAACAACATGATATTTTTTGATTTTTTTTATAATACTTTCCCTGATCACATCCATTTCATCCGAGGCTAATATCGGTAACGATTGCTTCATATCTGCTCCTTCATTTGTCCGGTCAAACAAATATTCAGCCATGCAAAACCTTATACTTACCTCCGCTCCTTCCAGCTTCAATCCAAAATTCGGTTTCTTTTGCAGCGACAATCCATACTTTTCAATGATGACCTTCACATCTCTTAAATCCTTTTGTAAAGTGGAACGACTGATAAACAGTTCGTCTGCAATATCATCCAATTTAATATATTGATCCTGAAGCAGCAGCTTTCTCACGAGAAACCGCACCCTGTCCTCCGGTTCAACCGGGACCGCTTTCCCCTCACTTTCTACAATGTGTTTCAGCAGTTGTTTAAAGAGGCCTTCGTCGCTGACAATCAGTTTATAGCCTTTGCTTTTTAAGGAAACAACGGCAGCTCCATGCCGACGAAGCAGCTCATCCAACAGCTTTATATCATTTCGAATTGTCCTGGAAGTGACCTGTATTTGCGCAGCTAATTGCTCGCTCGTAATAGGGATTTGTGCCGCCATGAGCTGTTTTAAAATCGTTTCCATTCGGCTGTTCATGGTATACCTCCTGCCCTGTCCTTCCTTCCTGCCTGCCGTCTTGCAGGAGTTCTCTTACTAGTTAGTATAAAAGCGCTTTCAAAACATATGAAGACAATCTTTTTCCTTTATCTACAGGAAAAAGATTACTCACGGACTATTCCAACTGAAACAATGCTGGCAATGTCATGCTACATCCACCCACAGTTATCCAAGGATACCTTCGCCAGTTTATTGGATAAAGCAGCCTCTCGACTTCGACTGCTCGACGTAAAGCGTTCGAAAATGGTCTTCTGATTCCGAGAACCCCTCCTGCCATCACCTTGAAAAGAGGCTGTGTCAAAAGTCAAAACGATTAAAAAAATCAGGGCAATGGCGCCGTGCTTGTCTCTTCCTCTGCAAGCACAGCTTCGATGACTATCCGTCGAGACAACTCGATGGGATAGGCATCGTAGCTTTGCTCGTCGCTCACGCTCGATAGGAAAAAACCACTCCTATCGGGTTTTAAAAAGATGCAGCGGCTTTGCTCCTTGTCTCTTCCTCTGCCAGTATTGCACTGATGTCGATCCAAGGACCATCGCGAGCGATAGCACAATGAGACAGCTCGCAGCTTCTCGGTGAAGTGTGGCTCATTTCTTCGGGGGCGTCTCAAAAGGGGAAAAACACCCTTTTGAGACGCCCCTTTTTCGTAGGATACCAGGCTGGCTCATGCTGTCCCCGTGAAATCTCGAAAAGTAAGCGCAACGCTGATTGGGACGCGAAAATGCCGCGATGAACCTCGAACCCACACCTCTCCTCCCCAGTACTTTGTCTCCTCTGGCATCAGAATGCTTCGTTCCAAAAACATCAACGCCTTTACACAAGATCCGCCGCGCACCGGAAACCAATATTGCCAGTCGATGTATCCGGTGTGTTAGACGTTCGCGCCGCTACACGATAGCGGTTGCAATAGGAATGATGGCATAGATAAGAGCCACCCTTCACCACCTTCATCTTGCCTTCTTCCGGACCGGCAGGATTAACTGTTTCCTCATGTTTCGTGGAAAACCAGTCTGCACACCACTCCCAAACATTTCCGACAACATGATACAAACCATATCCATTAGGAAGAAAGGCATGGACCGGTGCTGTTGACAAATAACCATCTTCCAGACTGTTTTCCACCGGAAAATTCCCTTGCCAAGTATTGCATTGATGTTTTCCGGATATGGTCAGCTCATCCCCCCATGGAAACGTTTTTTTTACCAGTCCGCCGCGGGCGGCGTACTCCCACTCCGCTTCCGTCGGCAACCGTTTCCCGGCCCAGCGGCAGTAAGCCATCGCATCGTTCCAGGAAACGTGGATGACAGGATGATCCATCCTTCCATCGATTACTGTATCCGGTCCTTCCGGATGCTTCCATGTCGCCCCTTCAACGACAAGCCACCACGGAGTACCCTGAACCACATTCTTCACTGTTTTTTTCACCGCTTCAGAGACAAAGAGATGAAAAACAAAGGACCAGCCGAAGATTTCAGCTTCCGTAATATAACCGGTTGCTTCTGTAAATTCACGGAATTGTTGATTTGTTACGGCATACTTATCAATGGCGAAAGGATGGACTGTCACTTTGCGGACTGGGCCTTCCCCATCCGCCAGAAAGCTTTCCTTATCCTCCGCTCCCATGTAAAACTTTCCTCCCTGCAAGGGAATGAGATTTTCTACATGCTTCCGATCGACAGTTTCTGAACTTGCCTCCGACTCCACTGTCTTTTTTCCCTGTATGCCCAACATTTTCCGGTTAACACTGCAGCAAGCTTTTTTACTCATCGTTTCCCTCCCTTTCTACGTGAATACTCTTGTTTCGACCGATATTTCAGTTACTATTCTAAAGAATTTTTTCCCTTTTCCTTCAACAGTTGCTCGATGGTGGAAAAGCGGATCTGCTCCGGATATTTTTTATCCCAGCCGGCATGGTGGACAACATCTCTCACTGGGCCTTTCATCCCTACCATAAAGACTTTTTTCCCTTGCCTGTCTTGTTCGTTCATAAAGGCTTCCAGCACTTTCAACGATGATGCATCCATATTGTTCACCCCGGAAAAATCAATGATCAACCGGTTAAACTCAAATTTTTCCGGAAAAAGATCCGCTAATTTTTCTTCCAAATATATCACGTTAGCAAAATAGAGGGAAGAATCGATACGAAGAATCTTTGTTCCTTCCAGCGTTTTGGCATGGGGAAATCTCTCTAAGTTGCGAAATACTTTTTCTTCTTCAACATACCCTACTTCGACAATATCTGGCTTGGAGCTTTTGCTTAAGAGAAGGAGAAGAGAAAAGATCGCCCCGATCAAAATCCCCCACTGAATGCCTATAAATAATGTCACAACAAATGTCAACAGCCAGCTCCATTTGTCCGGCGCCTTCCCTTTCACCAATCGGCTGATTTGACGAAAATCAATTAGTTTGTATACGGCAACAACAATAATTGCCGCCAACACAGCGTTTGGCAAATAATAAAAATAAGAAGTAAATAACAGAAGCGTGACAATGATACTAACACCCGTAATGACGGAAGCCACTTGTGACACGCCTCCGCTCTGGTGGTTCACGGCACTTCTGGAAAAGCTTCCGTTGATTGGAAAGGATTGAAAGAAGGAGCCGAAGATATTGGCAAGTCCCAGCGCCTTCAGTTCCTGGTTTGGAAGTATTTTATAGTTTTCTTTATCTGCAATCGTTCTTCCAATCGCAAGGGATTCCATAAATCCCAACATTGCGATGGTCAAAGCCGGAACAAACAGTGTTCTCAGAGCAGCCAATGATATTTCCGGAAACGTAACCGCCGGTAATCCGCCCGGAATGGTACCAACAATTTGCACCCCTTTTGTCTCTAAGGCAAAAAAATAAACGAAGAAAATCGAAAGTAAAATAACGAGCAATGCTGCCGGAATACGGTGATCCAGCTTCTTTAATATAATAAGAGCCAGTATGCTTCCGACGCCGATAAAAAACGTCAGCCAGTGAAGCTCTTTTAGTTCCGACACAGTATCCATCAGCAACAGATGTACTTGCAAATGGGTGCCTGTCGGAATGCCTAGTAGATGCTTCCACTGGCTTATTGCAATAACAAACGCCGCTGCTGATGTGTAGCCGCCTAAAACGGCAGGAGAAATGAATTTCACCACAAAGCCGAGTTGAAAAACACCGAACAGCAGCTGAAAAGTGCCAACCATAAGCGCCAACAAAATTACTTGTGAAACAACCTCCGGCGTCCCCGGCTGTCCATACATCGAAACCCCTGAAAAAACCAGCAGGGAAGTAATCGCCGTTGGCCCAACGGAAAGATGGCGGGAAGAAGCAAACACCGCATACACAAGCAACGGAATCGTGGAAGCATATAATCCCATCACAGGTGTCACACCTGCCACCAGTGCATATGCCATTCCCTGAGGAACGAGCATGACAAACAAGGTTAGACCAGAAACGACATCCCGCATAAACAGCTTTCGATTATAAGGCTGGGTCAGTGCAAACGGTCTATTGTTTTTCAATAACATTTCTTACCTTCCCTCTTACTGATTTACTGTGAGTCTTTGTCTTTGTTTAACATGGGAAATACCCCTCTTTTTTTGGCAGGAGATTGCATGAAGCAGGGTCAATGCCTTTTTAAACACGCTCTAGAAAAACAGGCGGCAGCTTCATTTTCACATTGCCACCTTGATCACTTGACCACATACCCTTGCATTACCTTTTTCCCCATTTCCAAAATGGCCTCCGTATGTTTTTCAAAAAAGTCATAATATGCTTCACAATAATACAGATGGTTTTCGTTTGTTTCTTCATCCAATATTTTATATCGCTTACACCCACCCCGACATAAGGCAAGATGTTTGCAAGACTGGCATTTTTGACTGAGCGGGCCTGATTCCCGCCTGAATTCCGCAGCAATTGGACCGGTAAACATCTCCACATATCCGCTGTCCAAAATATTTCCAAGCTTCAACTCATCTAACGCATAAAAATCACATGGATAAACATCACCGTTGGCTTCGATCACGAAATACGTTGTGCACGCCCCCGCCAATGCGCAGCTTTCCGGCGCAAATCCTTGCCCCATTCTGACATAGTTATCAAACAGGCGGTCGCTGATATAATTGCCGCCGTAAAAATTCTGTTTATAATAGGTAAACAACGTATCCAATGTTTGCTTATATTCGTCGACGTTCAGTGCATGAGGGTCGTCCCTCTCCTTTTCTCCCAATGGATGGAGACAGGGGATAAACTGAAGATAGCGAAAACCGTGCTGTTGAAAAAACTCATACACCTCTTGTATATTCTTTGCCACGTAGGATGACAGAACGCATAAAATATTCACTGGTACCTGATAAGCTTCAAGTAATTTTAGATTCTCGATTATTTTCTGATGGGTCGGTTTATGATGCGTTGTCTTTCGTAAGTGGTCATGAATAGCGGCAGGCCCGTCAATGGAAACACCGACGAGAAAATGATGCTGTTGAAAAAAATCCGCCCACTCTTCATCGATGGCGTAACCATTCGTTTGAATGGAGTAGCTTACTTCAGCCTGCTGCGTATTGTATCTGTTCACCTCTTCTGTAAATAACCGGTAATAATTCAATCCTGCCAGTGTAGGCTCTCCTCCTTGAAAAGCAAAGGAAACCTGCTTTGCTCCGCAGGCAAATGCTTTTTTTATTAATGACCTGCGAACAGCTTGCCCCATTATTCCGTAACTTTTTACGGCACGGTGATTACCTACATCATAATAAAAGCAGTAGCTGCAAGCCATGTTACAGCTGGCTGATGCGGGCTTAATCAGTATTGTCAGCGCGTTCATGTCATCCTCTCCTCCCATCAACGTTTGCCACAGCTGTTTTTTCTAGCAGCAGCAGTTCAAAACAACACGTTTCCTGTTTTCGACAAGCGGCAGCCGCCCTCGCTTTTCCCCTGATAGCAGCGTTTATTCCTGTAAGGCGAGAACAACGCCTAGATGCCAGCCTTTCAAGGCATTGATTCCCATTTCGGAACACAGAGTTTAATATCTTAAAGGCATTTTTTTATCGTATTTATTCATCTTCCTCGTGAAACTTAACGTTGTCAAATGAGGCCTTGTAATCGCACTTCCGACAACAACAGCATGCGCCCCTAAATACAGGCTTTGAATCGCTTCTTCTGGTGTGTTAATTTTTCCCTCCATAAAAACATGTCCGAGCCCGTCGGTCGCTCTAACGATATTCGCCAGCATTTCAAAGTCGGGACTGTCAATCGACTTCGGATTATCACCGAACCGGTAAAGCGTGGGCGCAACGATATGTGCTCCCAGCTGCAACGCATGCCTGGCTTCCTCGGCATTTCGAATGTCTGCTAAAATCAATACATCCGGATACTCCCCCTTGATCTGCGGAATAATCTCAAATGCTTTTTTTCCGGAGGCGGCATAGCGGTCGGTGGCATCCACAGCAATGATATCCGCCCCAGCCTCCAGCACTGCTCTCACCGCCTCCATCGTCGGCGTAATAAAAACATCACTTCCTTCGCTGTCCTGCTTCCATAACCCGATAATCGGCAGTTTCGTCAATGGTCTTACTTCACGAATACTTTCCGGAGTGTTTAACCGCAGCCCGACAGCACCGCCCCAAATAGCTGACTCAGCGAAGGCGGAAATAATCCCAGGCAGAAAAATCGGATCCTCCTTTTTTGCCTGACAGGAAACGATTAATCCGCCCTTCAATTGATCCACCATGGCTTGCTGGTTTTCTTTCATACATACATCCTCCACTTCCGAATGAAAATATAGTTTGCAGCCAACTTCCTAAGGAGGGGCTGTGTCAAAGGCGAAAACGATAAGAGTCTGTTCAAAAAGGCAATGGTTCCGCACGATGCGACCCAATTCCACCTAAGTGCTGCCCACGTCCTATGGGCAACGGCGAAATGTCGTCATCCTGACTCCAAGAAAACCACTCACAGTCGGCCTGAAAAGAATGCATCGGCTCCACCCATTGCTTCGTGCTTGTTCAAAAAGATAAAAACCGATCTTTTTGAACAAACACTATAAAAAAATGTCAGGGCAATGGCTCCGTGCTTATCTCTTCCTCTGCAAGCACAGCTTCGATGACTATCCGTCGAGACAACTTGATGTGAAAGGCATCGCAGCTTTGCTCGTCGCTGCACGCTCGATAGGAAAAAACCAATCCATTCAGGCTTTTAAAAAGATGCAGCGGCTTCGCTCATTACTTCGGGGGTGTCTCAAAAGGGAAAAAACACCCTTTTGAACCCCCCCTTTCTTTCACCCGATCATTGAAACCACTTCGAATGGTAACATGTTTATTTTTCCAGGGTAATAATATCCTTTTCCATGCTTGTCACTTTGCGGCCGGCTTTCAACACACGGCACTGCTCCCCTGTTGTAAAAACGACAATAATATCCGTGGATGGAACCTTGTCTTTTATCAGCGGAATATCTACGGTCAATAATAAGTCCCCCTGCTTGATCTTCTGCCCCTGCTCGATATGAAGCGTAAATCCCTCGCCGTTTAACGACACCGTATCCACACCAACATGGATTAAGATTTCTACTCCGTCTGCTGATTTAAGCCCGATCGCATGCTTTGTCAGAAAGGCGAGCTCAACAGTGCCATGAACAGGGGAATAAACGGCAGCTTCCACAGGCTCAATGGCAAAACCGTCACCCATTGCTTTGGAAGCAAACGCTTCGTCAGCAACCTCCTCTAACTCTTTCAAATTACCTGCCGCCGGGCTTACAAACAGCGACTTCTTTTTAAACATTTGAAACATATGTCTCACCTCGTTTACACATAGTCATTTGGATCCTTAGAGCTTGGATTTACACATTGCTGCTTATTCACCTTCCAGACGTCTTTCACTTGAATATGTCCGGTCAGCAATGGATCATCCGTTTTTTGCTGATAATCATCCAGCTTGCGGCGCATATCGTCGGCAACACTTGCATATCGAGCATCCTCGATGACATTGCTTCGTTCCCCCGGGTCATAAGTTAAATCATATAGCGCCTCCCTGTACTTCACAACGCTGTCTAAACCATTCTTTAAATAGAAATCTTTCGTCGGCGAGTTATCAATGTTCGACATATTCACTTTTAAATAATCCTCATCATAATAGCGAATATACTTATACTTACTTGTCCTGATGCATCTCACCGGTTCATAGGATGTATGGAAGTTGACCTCGGCAAAAATCTCCTCCCTTACTTTCGCCTTGCGGTCCTCAAACATTTCCGCAAACGAAATTCCTTGCAAATTCTCAGGCTTTTCAATGTTTAATAAATCACATAATGTTGGAAACAAATCTACTTGAGAGACTAACCCATCAATCACTTCCCCTTTCGAGCTGCTTTCCGGGACACGCATGATCAGGGAAACACCGATACCGGCATCTGTTAGATTGCATTTGCTGAAAGGAAACGGGATGCCGTGATCCGTCGTAAAAATAATAATGGAATTATCATATAATCCTTCTTCCTTCAGAGTCTCGATAACCACCTTAAAAGAATCATCAAACCAGGAACTGGAAACTAAATACCCTGTATAATCTTCCCGTGTCACCTCATTATCGATCACAGGATAAGGAGGCATGACATATTTCGAATCGATTCCTTCCTTTTTCTCTTTCGGGAAACGACGGTGTGTGGCAAACAGACCGTAAGATAAGAAAAACGGCTTGTCTTTCTTCACATTTCTCAGCCATTCCTTTACACGAAGGGCATTATTGTAATCCCACTTCACCAATTCTTCTTCTGCATACCCTGAATTATCTGCGGAAATATTTTCATCATAGCCAATTGTCTTCGCCCCTTCTTCCGGGTTAAGATAGCTCCCCACCTCATGCTGAATACCGCATAATACAGTTTGATACCCGCGATTCTTCAAAAATCTCACTAAATGGTGCGAATAATCATGTAAACCGAACCCCCGCTGTGACAGTCCGAGCATTCCGTTACTATGCGGATACATTCCGGTTAAAAGTCCCGCCCTGCTTGGAGAGCAAGTTGGACCAACACAATATGCCTGCCGGAACAACGTCGCGTCCTCTGCAAATTTTTTTAAGCTGGGTGTGGGGACATCATAGCCATACGGGCTTAAGATTCTTCCGCTGTCATGTGTGTGAATATAGATAATATTTTTTGTCGTTGTCATCGTTAACTTCCTCCTGCTTCTGTCTTCATCAACTGTTTTTCCTCGGGATTGCCCCGCATTACGAAGGATGGAGAGAAATACCGGAACACTGACGCCCCGGTATTTCCCGCCTCATCAGGATCCGTCAGAAAGCGATTGAACGTACTCATCGATTTCCGTTCGGACAATATTCACTTTCGGTCCAAATATGACTTGAATGGACTTTCCGCGAATGATTGTGTTGTAGGCACCGACAGATTTCAATGCATCCGCATCAACCAGATCCGGCTTGATAACGCTGACCCTCAGCCTTGTTGCGCAGTTATCGATATCTGTAATATTGTCCATTCCGCCCAAAGCAGCAACAATGATTTTAGGTTGGTCGGAATTCGACTCATAAGAACTGTTAATGCTGTTTTCCGTTTCTTTGTCACCAGTCTCATCTCGCCCTGGTGTTTTGGCATTTAACTTTAAAATAGCAAATTTAAAAATCCAAAAGTAAGCTATCGCAATTGGAAGCCCCAGCAAAATCGTCCATAGGAATCCCGTTTTTGCATGCCCCTGAAAAACACCGAACAAAAGAAATTCAATAACTCCGGCAGAGAAAGTGGAACCAATCGTAATGTTTGCCAACGCGGCAACTACAAAGACGGTCGCAAACAGCAAAGCTTCGATGACAAATAAAATCGGTGAGGCAAACAGCAAAGCAAAGGATAAAGGCTCCGTTACCCCGGTGATAAAGGCCGTTAAACCGAGAGACAACAGGAACCCTGCCGTTGCTTTCCGCTTCGGTCCTGCCGGAATCGCTTTATACATCGCAAAGGCTACCGCCGGCATACCGAACATCATGTGAAAGTAGCGGCCGCTATTAAATAATGCTAAACTCTCAAAAAATTTCGTTGTGTTTGGATCGGATAATTGGGCGAGAAAGATCGTTTGGAAGCCCTCATATATTTGCCCGCCGACTTCCATTGTTCCTCCGGCTGCCGTTGTCCAGAAGGGCAAATAAAACACATGGTGCAGCCCCAATAAATAAAGTGTTCGCAGCGTGATCCCGTACAGAAAAGATCCGACGACACCCAAGCCGGTGGCCAATTCTCCAAACGCGGCAATTCCGTTGCCAATCATCGGCCAAATTAAAAACATCAAGGAACCGATAATAAGAAAGACAAACGTATTAACAATTGGAACTAAGCGCGAACCGCCAAAGAAAGCAAGGAATTCCGGCAACGTTTTTTTGTAATAACGATCATGTACGAATGCGGTTACAATACCAGCTAAAATTCCGCCGAAAACCCCCATTTGAAGCGTCATTACTCCAAATTGCAGTCCTTGACCATAAGCCCGCGGGTCCGCTCCTTCCGGCGGCAGTCCGCCCGTTACTTTTAACAGGGCATTAATTGTAATAATTAGTACAAAATAACCAACGACAGCAGCCAAACCAGCTGTTCCTTTATCACCTCTTACCAGCCCGGCCGCGATCCCTACAGCAAAAATTAGCGGCAGTGCAGAGAAAACACCGGAGCCTGCAGCATTCATAATTTGTAAAATCGCTTGCAAAATCGTATTGTTTAAAATAGGATATGTTTCGATGACTACAGCTCCCGATAACGCTGAGGAAATCCCGAGTAATAAACCCGCCACTGGCAGGATCGCAATCGGCAGCAAAATTGCCTTTCCAAGCCGTTGACCAAAGTCTAACAATCTTTGTTTTGTTGACATGCAATAACCCCCTGTTTACCAGAAATAAATTACACAATAATAACATGTTTCATAAGTCAGACCATTGATGCCTCTTGAATGACACAGCATTCTTTCTGCAATAATCACTTTTGGTTTCAGCGTGTCTTTATTATCAGCCCTCCCGTCGGAATGTATTCGCTTTCTATTTCTCCCTCATTATAAATATTAATACAAATTTAATCAATACGTATTAATATTTTTTTATTAACCAAATCATTTGTTAATACCTTAACAAAAAAAACAGCAGCAAATCCAGAGGATTTACTGCTTAGACAGGGTTCTTTATTTTACCTTGATCGCCTGATATTGATATTTGGCGGTGTTTAACATCAATACGGAATAATCGGATACTTCGCCCGTAGCTAAATACGTCGTATTTAATACTTTTAATATCGGCTGTTCCGGGTCACATTGAAAATACGTAACGATCTCATCCGTCGGCATCATCGGCACAACAACCTGATGGGAATAATCAATGGAAACATTTTTTGTCTGCTCTACAAACTTGTATCGGGAATCAAGGAGTTTTTCATAAGATAAATCGGGAAAATCGGCTACGCTCATATAAGTTGTCTCGTGCATCATTGGCTCTTCATCTGCTTTTCGCAGCCGTTCGATGTAGTATACCGGCGACTCAGGCGATATATTTAATTTTTGGCTCACGAATTCCGATGCCGGTATAATCTTAAAAGCAAGAACATTGGAAGAAACCTTTTTCCCCAAGGCACTCATTTCATCGGTAAAGCTTTTGATGTTTGTAGTCCTGCCTATATATGAAGGCTCGGCAACAAACGTTCCGCTTCCCTGATTACGGATAAGGTAACCCTTTGCCACAAGGTTGTTTGTTGCCTGTCTTACAGTCACCCGGCTGACATTATATTCTTTTACCAGCTCCTGCTCCGTTGGAATGAATTGCCCTTTTGTATAAAAACCGCTGTTAATTTTGCTTAGAATATCATTCTCTATCATTTTATACTTCGCCAGTCGCTTTTGGTTTTTCAACGATTTCTCTCCCCTCTTCATTCTATCAACACGACAGTAACCATTTAGCCCCTTCTCAAATGGTCTTAATCAATTCATAGTTAAAATAATACGTATATACTGATTATTATACCATTTGCAAGCTTAAACAAACGTATTTACGGTTACAAAAGTGTCCATATTTTTCAATTTTATTAACTAAGCGAAATCAAGGGGGAGTACCTGGTCGAATTGCCGCACCGTTCTTCCTTTAGGCCGTTCCCTCTGTGCTATGTTTCAGCAAAAAAAGGAGATGACTCAAAAGTTTTTCCCTCCTGAGACATCTCCTGTTATGCCCTCCCTTTTTGAACAACCACTTAAAGGGCGTGAATGGTTCCACTCGATGCGTCGACTACGAGAAACCCACTCATAGCCGGCTTTAAAAGAGAATGCATCGGCTCCACTCATTGCATGGTGATTGTTCAAAAAGATAAAAAGTGATCTTTTTGAACAATCACTTAAAAAAACAATTTTTTGACCCAAACCATCAGCATATAGCCTAGGAAGATCGCCGCTGCTGTTATTGCCGACTTACGGAAAGCCGGAAAAACCGACGATTTTTTTTCTTTAGGCGCAAGCAGCCATCTTAATAAGAAAACCAGTGTCATAATAATTGCAAGCGTTAAAATACTCCCCAAAATAATGTGTAATAAAACAAATGGTTCCATACCCCTTCCCCCTTATGCTTTCGTATTGACCACTGCCGTTTTGTAAAGCCCGTTGTCACTTATATCTTATCATGCGCCCTTACAAGGTCATCATACACGAAAAATACAGCGAAAAAAGTAGTCATTCTGTGAAAATTGCAAAGCACGATAAATCAATTGCGATTTTTTATTTAAACGCAGCGACAATTATATTTATATTGACTTGTGAGTCAATATGGCGTATGATAACATTGACTCATAAGTCAATATTCGTTCTGGGAGGGGATAAGATGGGTGTAGTGGAACTCAAAAGTGTCACTAAGAATTATCAGGGGAACAGAGGAATTACCGATGTAACGTTTACGATAAATGAAGGGGAGGTGTTTGGGTTCATCGGACCAAATGGAGCTGGCAAAAGCACAACAATCCGTACTTTACTGAACTTCATACATCCTACAAGCGGATCGGCCACGATATTTGGAAAAGACATTGTCAAAGAATCAAAGGAAATTAAGAAACTCGTTGGCTATCTTCCATCCGAGGTGCATTATTACGACGATATGAAAGCAATCGATTTATTGAAATACTCAGCGGGACTTCATAACTATCACAATGATAAAAGAATCCATGAATTAGCAAATAAACTCCAATTAGATTTGAACAAAAAAATTGAAGATTTGTCATTCGGTAATCGAAAAAAAGTGGGAATCATTCAAGCATTACTGCATGAACCGAAATTGCTGATTTTAGATGAACCGACAGGCGGTTTAGATCCGCTCATGCAAAATATATTTTTCGATTTACTAAAAGAGGAAAATAAAAAAGGCGTTACTATTTTCTTTTCATCCCACATCTTAAGCGAGGTGCAAAAGCTGTGTGATCGCGTCGCCATAATAAAAGAAGGAGAACTGATTAAAGTGGAAAAAGTGGAGACGTTAACTCAAAATAATATCAAAAAAGTCAGTCTCTTACTAACCAAAGAAGCTAACCTCGGATTAAATATGGAAGGGATATTATCTAAAGAGAAAAACGGTGACGATTATCAGCTCTTATTCAATGGAGAGATTTCCTCCTTATTAACAATGCTTGCTCCCCTTGAGGTGAAGGATATATTAATTGAGGAACCAACATTGGATGAAATATTTATGCATTATTACAAGTAACGAAAGGGGTTTATAACATGATTTTCAAACGGGAATTAAAAAAGAACAGTAAATCACTAATTATTTGGTTAATTATCTTAAGTGCTTTAACCATATTGTTGCTAAGCGTATATCCACAATTTGCACAGGATCGCGAAGCGGTCGAACAACTTTTAAGTGCATATCCGGAAACATTTATGGAGGCATTAGGGATGGATCGTTTAGATATCGGGTCAGTCATTGGCTTCTACGGACTGCAGGTGTATTTATATATCACCTTGTTTGGAGGTATTTATGTCGCGATGCTTGCATCAAACATCGTCGCAAAGGAAGAAAATGAAAAAACGATTGAATTCTTATTATCCAAACCAGTAACAAGATCTCAAATCATTGGTGGAAAGCTATTAGCCGTCATAACGAATATCATGATTTTTAATCTTATTTTAGGAGTTGTTAGTATAATAGGGTTTCAATTTACCGATGAAGCGATACCCTGGTCAACTTTTAGTGTCTTAATTTTTGGTGCAATATTATTGCACGTTTCCTTCGCCGCTATCTCCTTTCTGTTATCAGCTGCTATGAGGAAAACAAGGACGATCACTTCTTTGTCATTAGGAATTGTATTATTCTCGTATTTCATCAATGTTATCTCGGCCATTGCCGAGGACCTCTCTTCATTAAAATACCTCAGTTTCTATTATTATATTGATGCAGCGGCAATTATTGATGAGGGAGCAATACCGATAATATACATTGTGATTATGCTGTGTGTAACAGCAGGGTGCATTGGTTTGTCTTATGTTACTTACAATAAGAAAAATATTGCGGTATAATGAGGTATAATATAGAAAAAGAGGTGTAAGTTTTGTATTCTGCTTTTGAAAAATTACCTGAGGAAAAAAAACAACGTATTTTACGGATTTGCATGGAGGAATTCTCCAATAATGGTTATGCAAATACATCTACCGATACGATAACGAACAGGGCGGGTATTTCGAAAGGGATTTTATTTCATTATTTTAAAAACAAAAAAAACTTATACTTTTATATTGTTGAATATGCCAGTGAGCTTCTGAGCAGAAAATTACTGGGGGCAACGAAAAAAGCAACGTCGACTGATTATTTTGAGCGCATCAAAGAAGTGGCTGTTTTAAAGCAAAAGGTACAGTGGGAGTATATTGTGGAAACAAAACTTGTTGCCAACGCATTGTTACATTCCCCATTAGAGATAAAAACGGAATTAAGTGAAATCATCCAAAGAAGCACAAACGCATATAAAGAACACGAAAAAAACATGGAGAATAATTATAAAAAGTACTTGGAGGATCAATTAAACAAGGGAATGTTAAAGGAAGGGCTTTCCCCTGAGAAAATTATCCAGTTGACAACCTATATACTAAAACAGCTTTCCGATAAATACTTGTATCTTATCGAAACGCAACAATTAGACATTAAAGATCTGTACGACAAAGTAATACCTGAAATGGATGAATATATTCACATGATGAAATACGGAATATACAAGGAACAGCATTAGTTATGTTATATACATACCTCAGGAAGAGCAGTTGAAGCGAAAAGTAAATAACATCGAAAAAAGTAACTATCCACGAGCCTTGGATCAGGTTTCAGGACGGTTACTTTCTTCTTGTTTCTTTACCAATGATAACGAGCAATGTAATCCACTTCTCCAAACGAGAGGTGAATGGCATTGCTGCCAGCTGGCCTTCTGCTTTTTTACGACGCTTGAATCCCCTTTAGCAGAACTTCTATGACGTCTTTTTCCTTTTTACATTTCAAACATTCTTGGACTAAGTCGGGACTCTCAACGATTTTTGTCAGCAAGCCGTAAAGCGCTTCTAAGTCTTCCGTGCTTTCTTTTTTCACGTTCAGCAAACATACGAGCTGAACAGGCTTATCCCCCCACATAACTGGCTTTTCTAACGTACAGATAGAAACGAACGTCTCGTGCCATTTAGGGGTAATCGGGTGTGGAATCGCCACCAGATTCCCATAAGCAGTCGGTGCTACTTTTTCACGTTCATATAACCCGTCTAAAAAGTCATCACCTACTAGCCCCCTTCCTTTTAACTCGGATGAAAGGAACGCCAGAACACTTTCTTTCCTATTGAGCGGCTGATGAATAAAAATCAAATCATTAGATAAATACTCACTAACGGTTGTACGCCGATCCGTAATGAAATGATCAATTTTAGAAAAATCATGATCATTAAGAATCGTATTCACATAAATAATCGGAACAGGAAGTTCTTCCTGAATAGGAATAGAACTAATAATCACATCTACAGCGTCTAATGAACATTGCGCCAGCTTGTAATATTCCGTTGTTTTGATGACCTCTATCTTATCAGAAAAGCGTGATTTCAACTTGTACTTGATCATTTGAGCGCTTCCTGCTCCCGACGCGCATACTACAATGGCCCGCTTTGGTTTATCCGATTTCAGGTTTCGCCGTTCAATGGCAGCTCCAATATGAAGAGCTAAATAGCCAATCTCATTTTCATCAATGGTCACATTTGTAAGTTTTTCCAAGGCGAGGCCGGCAACGACTCCTGCTTCAAATGCCATCGGATAGGTTTTTTTTATATCCTGTAACAACGGATTGCGAATGTTCATGCCGTAGCGAAAACGATTAATAGCAGGCTTTAAATGCAGGCCAATAGCCATGATCAGCTCTTCATCCTCAGATATATCCAGCTTTAATTTATTTTCAATTTCCTTTAACACTTGTTTTGTCAGACGAAGATATTCATCCTCAATCAGCGGACTTAAATCCTCGACTTTCATCTGATGGCTTGCCACCATTTTTGTCCCCAGCAGATGCAGCGTAATATAAATAACTTCAACGTCTGGGAACGTCACTTGTAATTGCCCTTCAATATCTTGAATCATGTCACAAGCTACCTGAAATTCTTTCTGTTTCTTCATCTCTCGACTCTCGTCTTGATATAACATAACGTGATGGCCTGACTTCACTCGCTTGTATGCAATAACTAAATGAATAAATAAATTATTAATAGCAATATCAGAAAGCGTCAATCCATTTTGTTTAATACGTTCAAGAATAATTTTCCAGATGGTTTGAAATTTGTCCGCTTCAATTAAATCAGACAACTGACTTGTTAATATCATCGCGGCTGTTTCCTTTGTGCGGTCAAACAGATATTCTGCCAAGCAAAAACGCAGCTTCATTTCGCTGCCGGTAGCTTTTAATCCATGGTTCGGTCTTTTGGCTAATGTCAGCCCGTAGTTCGTGAAAATTCGCTTTACTTCCTTCAAATCGTTTTGCAGGGTCGATTTACTCACATGCATGAAGTCAGCTAAATCGTCGATTTTTATATACCCTTCTGCTAAAAGCAACTTCCTTATGATAAAAACGATGCGCTCCTCAGGAGTATCTGGCAGCGTGCCACTGCCTTCCTCATCGTTGTCCATCATCATCTGTAAATAATGCCTGAATCGCTCGTTATCGTAAATGACAAGGCGATATCCTTTTCCACGAATGGAGACAATCGCCGCGTCATGGTTACTCAATTGCTGGTTGAGCAGTTTCATGTCTGCGCGGATCGTACGGGGCGATACATTATTAACACGAGCTAAATAATCGCTCGTAACAGGTAAATCTGCGGCGATAAGCTCCCTTAACATTTCCTTAAAACGGGGGTTTATCATCGTTTCTCCTCTCCCTCTGTATAGTGTTCGTAAGAGGTTAAGGATGTCTCCGTCCCCCAGCTACCTTATATAGCATAGCAATCATTGGAAGATGATCTGTACCCATTTTTATCATGGTCGAGGTACGAAGCATCATCTGATCAAGAAGCCCCTTACTTTATTACAAACTATCGTTATATACAGAGACTGTGGCGTGCTATCGCATCACACGCCACAAACCGTTATTATCGTCTTTAAAATCCGTTATGTTTCGCTACTTCTTTCATCCAGTATGCACTCTTTTTAGGTGTCCGTTCCTTTGTATGCAGGTTGACAGAGTAAAAGCCATATCTATTTTTGTAAGCATTCATCCAAGACCAGTTATCCATAAAAGTCCAGAGATGATAGCCCTTGGCATGACACCCTTCTTCAATTGCTCTATGAAGCCATGTTAAATGGCCCTTAATGAAATCGATTCGATAATCGTCCTCGATACGTCCATCTTTCAAAAATCTCTCTTCATCTTGTACACCCATGCCATTCTCTGAAATAAAAGAATCAATATTTCCGTAATTGTCCCTTAAATTAATCATAATATCATATATGCCTTTTTCATATATCTCCCAGCCTCTATAAGGGTTCATTTTCCGTCCAGGCATTTCATAAGGATCGAAAAACCACTCAGGCATAAAAGGAGAATCAGGGTTTGGTGTATGTTCTTTTGCTTTAACACGGCGCGGCTGATAATAATTAACACCCAGCAAATCTACAGTATTTTCTTTTATTACCGTCAAGTCTTCCTGTTCAACCACAGGCAGGTGATCATGCTCCCGCAATATCTCCACTAAGTCCTGCGGAAACTCTCCCAGCACCGCCGGATCTAAAAAGCTGCGATTAAAGAAAAGATCTGCCGTATGGGCCGCTTTCACATCCGCTGGATGCTGGCTGCGTGGATATGACGGCGTTAAGTTAAGGATTATGCCGATTTGCCCGTCCTGCCCATCGAGACGACGATATGCACGAATAGCAAGAGCGCTGGCCAGCATCGTATGATAAGCTACCTGAAACGCTTTTTTTGCATCAACGATGTTAGGATAATGGAAGTCATAGAGATACCCGCCCTCAACCGGGACAATCGGCTCGTTGAACGTAAACCACTTTTTAACGCGATCTCCAAACAGCTCAAAGCACACACTCGCATAAGCTTCATACCATAAGACTACCTGGCGATTTTCAAACCCGCCAATATCTTGCAACTCCTTTGGCATATCAAAATGATACAAATTAACGAATGGTTCGATATCATGTTTCAACAATTCATTGATCACACGGTTATAAAAATCAACAGCTTGCGCATTCACTTCCCCGCGCCCTCCTGGAATCAGCCGCGACCATGAAATAGAAAAGCGAAACGAATTATGGCCAATGTCTTTCATGCGTTGAATATCTTCTTTATATTGACGGTAAAAGTCAGACGTCGTTTCGGGACCGATACCATCGAAAAAGCGATCTGGTTCCGTCTCATACCAGTAGTCCCAAATGTTCATCCCTTTTCCTTCCTCAAAAGCCGCTCCCTCTATTTGGGTTGCAGAGGTGGCGCTTCCCCACCAAAAATTGTCTGGAAACTGATATTGTACTGTCACTGATCCTCTCTCCTTATTGCTTCAAGCGGTATATTTCAATAATCTCTACAGCTAAATCACGTACAGTCATCGATGTCATTAAATGATCCTGGGAGTGAATTAATAACACATTAATTGGATTTTGTTCTCCGCTGGCTTCTTTCTGAATCAACTTTGTTTGGTATTCATGGGCTTTTACCAATTCAGCCCCTGCTTCTTCTATTAATTCATCCGCTTTGGTGAAATTCCCCTCTTTTGCTGCTTGAATAGCCTCCATGGCAATCCCTTTACCGTTCCCTGCATAAAGAATAATTTGAAAAGCCGTCTCCGTTAAATCAATCGGTTGTTCCATGTCATATTCCACCTTTGAACAGTTTGTTATTGTTGTTTTCTTTCTGTCTCATAGAACTGCTTATCCATAATGCGTAAGAACGGCCACCATATAATAAAGACAATACATATATTAACAGCTTGAAGGATACCGCCCTGCCATGAATTGGTAGCCAGCGCCCCATTGATGATGGTTGGTGTCGTCCACGGCACAATAACTCCTGTAGGTGCGGGCACAATGCCTGCTGCCATTGTAAAATACGTAAACACTGCCACAACCACCGGTGCCAAGAGCCACGGAATAAGCACGAGCGGGTTCATGATAATTGGCAACCCAAAAATGATCGGTTCGTTGACATTAAAAATACCAGCTGGAGCACCAAGTTTTCCGATTTCTTTCATTTGACGGCTTTTTCCGATGATAAATATACCAATGATAACAGCTAAAGTCATGCCGGATCCGCCCATTCCAACGATGAAGGAGTCTATGAACTGTTTACTTACGATGTGGGGTAACGCGTCTCCTGCTTGAAACGCTTGCAAATTTTCATTGGCTAGCGCATACCAGATTGGATCAAATACTGAATTCACAATAATTTGTCCGTGCAATCCAAAGAACCAGAATAACTGAATTAACAAAACGGCCACGATCGTCGCCGGCAACCCTGAACCTAATGCTGTCAATGGTGCTTGCACGACAGTATACACAAAATCTTGCACACTCTCAAACGGAGTAATATCAAATATAATTCTCACAACTAAAAATGTCGTAAGAGTCATCGTCATCGGAACTAACGCACTAAATGACCTGGCAACTGCACTTGGTACACCTTCCGGCATCTTAATCGTAAACCCTTTTTTTGTAAAAAAGTGGTATAATTCTGCGGCAAAAAATGCTGTAAAAATACCGACAAACATGCCTTGTGCGCCTAAACTGGAAGTAGGGATAACACCTCCCATACCATCCAATACTTGCGGTGTTAAAATTAAGAATGCCGCAAGCGCAGCTACACCGCCATAAATGGCTTCGCCTTCATAACTCTGTGTGAGTTTATAACCAATCCCAATAATGACGAACAGCCCCATAATCGCTAAAGTTGCATTCGAAGCAGAGCTTAAAGCACTTTGATATGTCGCAAACGTTTCTTCACCAATAAGGCGGTCAAGAAACGGTAAATTAGCAATAACGACAAAGATAGATCCAAAGATAATTAGCGGCAGCGCCACCATAAAGCCGTCACGTAAAGCAGTTAAATAGCGGTTATTGTTTAACTTGTCTGCCACCGGCATTAAAAATTTTTCTAGTACTTCCATAAATTTATTCACTTTTTCGTCCCTCCCGGATATAAATGAACCTGGCTGTTCACTTTGCTTCAATTAATTCCATCGCTTTGTCAAGCACAGCTTCTCCATTTACTCTGCCGTATGCGACTGGATCAATGATATCTACCGGCACGTTTAACTCCTGGGCTTTCGCCTCAAATTTCTTTTTCAAAAAACGCATTTGCGGACCGATTAATAAGACGTCAGCCTTCGGTAATTCCGAAATCACTTTATCTTGAGCTACGGCCCATATTTCCGCTTCTAATCCTTTTTCCTCAGCTACCTTTTCCATTTTGGAAACTAATAAGCTCGTTGACATTCCTGCAGAACAAGCTAGTAAAATTTTCATTTGACATCCTCCTCGTATTTTAATTGCACATATGTTGTTGATAGTTACAGTGTTTGTTCAAAAAGATCGCTTTTTATCTTTTTGAACAAACACGATGCAATGGGTGAAGCCGATGCATTCTTTTCAAACCGGCTAGGAGTTGTTTTCTCGGAACCAGGATGGTGACATTCCGCCGTTGCTCATATGGCGTGAGCGGCAGTTAGGCGGAATTGGGTTGCATCGAGCGGAACCATTGCCTTTTTAAACTTTCACTTACAGTTTATTTTAGAAACGCTTTCAACTAAATGTATACTTTTGCCGTTAGGCAACGGCAACGTTTATCGTGAGTGTTCAAAAAAACCAAAACTGAAGCATTCGAAAAGCTGCCTAACTGAAGCACTGCCGCTTTATAGGAAGGACATAACAGGGCAAGCAGGTTGGAGGCGCGGCAACGAATAGATTCGCAGGTGTAGTTTTCCGAATTTTCTGAACCTCTCCTAATCAAAAAAAGTAACTATCCACCAGCCTTAGACGGAGCCTAAGGCTTCGGAACGGTTACTTGATTGTTGTTTCATTTTTTTATATTCTTGCAATATAATTCAATCTTGAGAACCTTCGGGACAAATCCTCCAATATATTACTTTTTTCATTTGATTTGATCGCTTTCCGCTACTTATCTATGTTGTTCAGCAATAGTGCTCTATTACAGAATATCTAAGTAATTACAAAAATTAATTCTGTTTGAATAATAGATGTTCTTCTTCCTGAATTTTTTCCAGATTCTTTATTCCTTTGTATTCAATATATACAAGTGTTTCTTCTGTTTCTTTTAACTGCCCAATATAAAAGTCTATTATCGTTATTTCTGTCGTTTCATCTATATTATCAATATCTTCTAATTGACTGATATCTCCCTCTACTAGTCTCCAACTAAATCCAGACCAAGGTCCAGTGATAACCTGCCTGTCAGAGGCTTCAATTTCTCCATTATATTCAAGTGTTCCATAATCAGTTTTGACGGTATTAGCTTTTAAATCAAAAGTGACTGAGTTTAAAGTGTCAGTATTGTTAGCTTCCAAGGTCAGCAGATCGCCTTCTCGTGTGACTGTTATTGGCGCTTCGCCAATCTTCATCAGTTTCATATGGTTTTCTGAATCAAGAAATATATGATATTCATCCTCTGTAATTCCAAAATTCGAGTGATACGGCAACACTTCTCCTTCTCCCACTTCTGACAAATAAGACATAAACCATTCGCTATTCTCCGCTAGACTCTCATTCATCTTAGCGGTGATGTTCATCATTTCTTCCTCTTTTTCAGGCTCCATCCCAAGTACCATTATATCGGCTATTGCTTCACCTTCTTTTATGTAGTCCATGATTGGCTGTTGAAAAACCTCTTCTTCCACCAGCTCCTCCAACTGCTTCTGTTCCGATTCTGCAACCTTCTCGTTCGACTCCTTTGCTTGATCTGTAGAATTGCTGCATCCTGCGATTAACAGCAAAAACAAAATCATAAAACCTGTGATTTTCTTCAAAATGACATCTCCTTTGTTGTTAATTATCCTGATATGTAAAACACCAAAAAATATTCCAGTGACTAGTTAATGGTATAGAAGGATGAAGAAGAAGTCAATTCACAAAGAAAAGCTAGGAAAACAAGCGAAATATACTTATTTTCCTAGCTAATATCTTTTATTAAAGGATGTTCCCCCACAGGTATTCGGTTACTTCCCATCACTTCTTTGTTCCCTTGAGCGCAGCGATCATTGTCTCCTCCATTGGATACGAAAGGTTTTGTCGAACGGGGTGACAAGATTGACTTTGACTGCTTTGCATTTTTGCCGCCCGATCGTTTGCCCGGCGGTTTGCTGAATTTCTTCCAGCCAATGTTCATGTGCCCCGGATGCTAAGATTAGCTGTTCCCGGCCTTGGGAAAATGTGAGTTTCCCCTGCTTCCAAAAATAACAGCTTTCCTCTATTTCGGTGATCCCTTCTCCGGAAAGCTCTCCATTGATGTCAAAAATAAACACCAGTTGCGTAAAAACATCCTTCCTCTCGTCAGATTGAACCTGGAGTTGCCATTGATCATCACCGGGAATCACACGGATTTGTACAATATGCAGTTGATTATGGGTTGTTTTCCTGTGCTGATGCGGAAGTAAATACCAAGTGCTTGTTGTCGGCGGGCGCAAATCCGGCGACTCCGTTAAGTACCTGTCTGGAATCGGACCATAATACCCCTTTTCCATTTTCTTTTCCAACAAATAGCCGTCGTTTTCCTTCTTAAGGGAATCCATATCGACCAGACCGGGCGTGAAGCTGGTGAACAGCTGAATGCCCAACAGGCCGGCATCACCGTAACGAAGCGAAAAAAACGACGGCGTCCGGCACATCAATGTCCCACTGACGTCCTCTTTCCGGTATCGTACCACCGGTGTTCCAAAGGATGTGTGCAAACTGCTGTGCGCGATTTTTCCCTGATGCCCTACCGTCTCCAGCTTTTTTAGCTTGCTTGCGACTGGATGGTTCTCATTCATGATGACTTCATAATTTGTCGGCAAGCTCCCTTTGCCGTCATCCACTGTTAATTTTTTTATTTCCGGAAACAAAAGGTAACCTAACATGACATGGTTGTTTACCGGTCCCATTTCCGTCAACGAGGCGGCTGCCAGCGTTGCCATTGCCGCAAAAGACGGGTTGTTATCGTGGACCGCCAGCAGACAATAAACGAGGTGATATGGTGAAAGATTATATTTCACACCAAAATCCTGTCTTCCCGAGTAATCCGTGACCACTTCCCCATTCGGATGGACTAAGTATGTCATCATTTCAAGATTTTTTCTTACGTACAGAAGTAATTCTTCTTTATTCAACAGCCTGGCCGTGTGGTACAGCAGAATATTGCTCACCGAATTGTAAATTCCGTTGCTTCTTTCCGTCCATTCGCCGTCCTCGGTCATATCGATCCCTTCCCTCAGCCACGCTTCCGCCCGGTCAGCAAGCTCCTGTTTCTGAAAAATATCATATAGATGAGCAAGCGCCGACGTTAATACCCAGCGATGATTCGGCGTATGGCACCCCCCCGTTAACATCGCCGGAACCGCCCGCTCCAAAAACAGCAGGATTTTATTTTGGATATCCAATAAAGAGCGGACATTTTGTTTTTCCAAAAGCATATATATTTGAACAAACCCGGTGACAATAAATGCTGTGTCAGGCGGTGAATGGTAATTTGTCCATCCCGGTGAAATTGTCCCGTCGGCATGCTGCTCGGTTAACATATATTCCAGCGCTTTGTTCAAGCGCGCTTTCAAGCTGTCGCTGCGGAAAAAAGCAGAATCGGGATTGACATAAGCGCAAATCCAACCGGCGATAACACTTGCCGTCCCCACATGGCTCGGACTTGGAATTCCCGTTTTTTCATCGATGATCCCGCCAGCATACGAGCTTTGTTCATCCGCCACTTGCTTTTCAAAAAAAGATTCTGTTAATTGATCGTTCAACCGGACTATTTTATCGTACAAAATCATCACCCGCATTTTAGTAATTTGCCGTTGCACCTTTTCAGTTCCTCGAACTTTTCCTCCACCGACTAAAGATGAGCCAGAGACTCCGTCAACAACACCATTGCCAGCGCCTGCCCGTATGCCATCGGTGCCTTGATAATGCTTTTATAATTCTCTTTCGTTTTTCCGATCGGCGTGCCTGCGGAAACCTCTAGAACGGTTCCGTCCTCTGCGATGTTGTCCATGACAGCGTGCAGCGTCTTCATCCCTGCCGAAAAATACGGCTCCTCCGGTAAAATGCCGAGCCTTACCGCCTTCAACATTCCGGCCGCCATCGCAGCTGATCCCGACACTTCTGTATAGCTGTCCGGATCGTCAATCAACGTGTGCCATAAGCCGTCCTTCGCCTGAAAACGGCACAAAGTGCGCACTTGTCCGGTAAGCGCTTCGGTGAGATAGTGATACACCCCTTTATCTAAATAATTGCCCATTAATTGAAGATATTCCGGGACAGCGACAGTGAACCAGCTGTTTCCTCTGCACCAGAACGCTTCACTAAAATTGTCCCGGTCAGTAAAACTCCAGCCATGGTATAATAAATTTGTTTTCTTATCATATAAATACTTGATATGAATCAGCAGTTGGTAAAGGGATTCCTCCCTCCAATCAGCTTTATCATACTTTACCCCCATTTTCGCGGAAAACAGCACTGCCATAAAAATCGTATCCACCCAGATTTCGTTTTCGTGTAATCTCACCCTGTCCTTTGTTTCACCGGTAGTGACATGCTGGAAGCCGTTCTCTTCTGTTCTTGGAAGATCGTTTAGCAGCCAGTTCATCCATCGTTTGCAAAAATCCTCGTTTTTTTCCGCATCCATGAGGGTGAGCAGCGGAGCTGTCGTATTAATGTTCCGACAAGGAATTCCGTTGTTCACTTGCCTGTCCATCCAACTGCTTATATACGCTTCATACCGGTTGTCGTGATACAAACTCTGAAGCTTTGAAAGGCCGAACAACCCGACACCTTGCGGCCAATCCCATTCCTCCATTCCAAAGTCACGCTTGTAAAACCCGATTTTTTCCGTCTCATCACTTAAGCAGCGATCATTTTCCTCCAGTTCCGGCGTTTGCAAATGTAAAAGCCGATTTGTTACCAATTGTAACTTCTCGAGCACATGCCAACGATTCATTCCTTTCGCCCTTCCTTTCTACCTATCCTTTTATTCCTGATGTCGCATTTGCATTCATAATATATCGCTGAAATACAATAAATAATAGTATCATTGGTAGCAGCGAAATAACGGAGGCGGATAATAACAACACCCAGTCTATGTTTTCCGCGCCAACAATACTTCGCAACGCTACTTGAACGGTATATTTATCAGGATCACTCAACACGATCAACGGCCAAATATAATCATTCCACCGCCACTGAAAGGAAAAAATCGCCAACGTTATGACAATCGGCTTTGCAAGCGGAAGCATTAAGCGAAAAAAGATCCTTCCCTCACCAGCTCCGTCGATCCGCGCCGACTCGATGATGTCATCAGGTACCGTCATGAAATACTGCCTGAACATAAAAATACCCGTTGCCGTGTTAATCGATGGAATGATCAATCCGGCAAAGCTGTTGTACAGCCCTAAATTTAGAATGACAGTAAAGCTGGAGCTCATGATGACTTCTGTTGGCAGCATTGTTGTTGCCAAAATACAAATGAAAAAAGCACTCAGCCATTTATATCTGTACTTTGCCAAGGCGTAGCCGCAGGTGGAACTGGCAAGAATCGTTAGACCCGTCGTTGTAATCGTTACCATCAGCGTATTTATGAAATATTGTATAAACTCCATCGTTGACCAGGCATACTGATAATTCTCTAATGTGGGATTTTGCGGCAATATTTTCAGCGGATAAGAAAACAATTCACTGCCCGGCTTCAGCGAGCTTAAGAACAGCCATAGAATCGGAAAAAGATACATGAATGCAATAATATAAAGTGCTGCTGTCAGCAGTCCTGTCGTCACTCTGTCGTTCAGCCTATCCATCGACCCTTCCTCCTCTGACAAACTTAAATTGAAGCAGTGCGAACACCAGCAGAATGACAAATAACACCATTGACGCCGCGCTGGCATAGCCGATTCTCATCTGAGCAAACCCGGTCTGATAAATGTATTGGACAATAAAGGTGTTATCTGTTCCCGGACCGCCATTCGTGAGTGCCTGCACCATCGGAAATTCTTTCATTAAACCAAAGATCGACAGCAAAATAACGAGAAAGGATGTGGAGCGAAGGGAAGGAAGCGTGATATGCCAAAACTTTTGCCAGCCGTTCGCACCGTCAATTTCCGAAGCCTCATAATAAGCTTTTGGAACATTCAGTAATGCTGCGATAAAAATTAGCATGTTAAATGCCGTTCCTGCCCAGGCTGTTGCCAGCAGAACGACCAGGAACGCCAAGTTGCCATTTGATGACCAGGCAAGCGGCTCCCCACCCAATGCACTAATAATATAGTTAACAAAGCCAAAGCTTTCACCGAACATCCACCGCCACAGTACACCGGTAACGATCGGCGATACAAGCCATGGGAAAAAGAAAATTGTTTTCGCCACCGTCTTCCCTCTTGTATGGTTGCTGACGAGCAGCACCGACACAAGCAGGGATGCGCAGTAAACAAACGGAACACCGAGCGCTGTATACAGGAACGTCCTTGACATTGCTTTATAAAAGCCCGGATCCTGAAACAGACGAATATAATTATCCAGTCCGACAAAGGTCGCATTCATACCTGAATAATTCGTAAACGAATAAGCCACTCCAAGCAGTGCCGGCCACACAAAAAATACGATAAACAAGAGCAAATTTGAAAAGATAAACAAAAATGCCCATTTTTTATTCCGGTCCTTCTTTTTCACTCTCATCTTCCTCACCTCGACTTATATCCTGCTTCTTTGGCGCCGGCTGTTCCAAAGGCTAAAAAAGCAGCCTAATTCAAGTAGCCGCAAAAAAGGTCGCTTTCACCTTTTCCAAGGGCGCCGGAGCAATGTGCATAACCGTTGCATTTTTTTATAGATGATGTTCAAAAAGTCTCGGATACAGCGCCGGCGAATCTCAACGCCCGCGTTGGCCCTCCGCTGCTCACGTACGTTCCGTGTACGCTCCGCTGCTCGGTCCTGCCGCGCCTCGATCTTCTTGCCGCTGTGATGTCCTCCTTTTTGAACACACACTTATAAAAATTTTCGTACCGTTCCTAAAAAAAATCGCGGCTTTGTTCGTTGTTTCATCGAGGGTGTGTCCTCGAAAGGGACTATCTGCTTTTGGGAACACACCCGCCCGTTAGCTATTTTCCTTCCGCATATGCTTCCGTAAAGTTTCTCTTCATTTCTTCAAGAGCTTCGTCTAGGCTTTGTTCGTCGTTCAATGTTTTGACAATCGCTTCTCTGATCACGTTAGAAGCACTTCTTTCCGAAATCAACTGCTTGATCACCTGCTCATTCCTTTGCAGCCCTGCGACAGGCGCGGAAGCATCGATCTCATTCCGATACAGCTCATAAACTTCCGGCCTGAGCTTATAGTTTATTTCCGCCCCTTCTACAACTGGTAAATAGCCACCGAGTTCGGCCAGCTTTTCATAGTTTTCTTTGGTGTAAAGCCAGTCAATAAATTGTATGGCTTCCTCTTCCACATTCGATCCGGCAAAAGCAACCAGATAGTTTCCTCCTAAATTCGTTGCCCGCTGCGTCCGATAAGGCATATAGACTGCTTCCCATTGAAAGTCCTTAATATTGTTGGTGAAATCCGTTATTTGCCAGCTTCCGGACATATACGCTGCCACTCTTCCGCTTTGAAACATGGAGGAGGCATCCTCACCGGTAGTCCATACAGAAGCTGGCATGATTGTATTGTCATTTAAACGGAGGAAATATTCGAGACCATCCCTTGTCTCTGGATTTGTAGTATATTCCCCATTTTCTTCATAAAAGCCGTCGCTTCCAAATTGGTAAAGCAGCGCATTCAGACGGTGCTCCGATCCATCCATCACTAACCCGTACCGCGCATCCGTTTTTTCAAGAACCGTTTCAAGAGATTCAATAAATTCAGCCCATGTCCAAATGTCGTCTTCGCTTGTCGGATAAGAAACACCGGCTTCATCGAACAAATCCTTATTGATAAACATTCCTACGGCAGTAAGATCTAACGGCGGCGCCAGTAATTGACCATCCACAGTGATGCCTAGTTCTTTATCCACATTATTCTGGTCAGCGATATCCGTTAAATCGAGCAAGTGGCCGTTCCATGCAGGACTGAAACCGGTAACCCGCGCCAATGCAGGCGGTTCTCCGGACCTGACCATATTGGTAATCTTCGTGACCATATCACTGTACGGGACATCGACAACTTCCACTTCAACACCTGTTTCTACGGTATACCTTTCCGACATGATTGTTAGGGCCAGGCCTTCCACCGTATCCCCGGAAACGAAAAATTGCAGCTTTCCGCTTTCCTCGCTGTCCGAACTCGAAGAATCAGAGCAAGCACCAGCAACAATAGCAAAAGACAAAAGCACAACTGCGAAAATCATTTTCTTCATGTGTATCCCCCTCTTTTTTAACTTCTTTTTACAGAAAATGGGCCGATTTTTTTACAAGGCACTTTTTAAAACACTATTGCTTTTAGCTGCTGGATCGTAATCCAAGCGAAAGCTCGGCTCTTCACGCTTTAGCTTGAAGCGGTCTGACAGCAACAAAGTTTACGAAAACAGCCTGTTAAAGCGTGTTCAAAAAGATAACAAGCGTTCTTTTTGAACAAACACTTTTACAAAAAAGGATTATCACGCCCCGTTATCGAACCCATTCCTTACCTAGAAAAACCTGGATCGTGTTGTTTGCGGCATGGCGGATTTTGTTTTGTCCTCATGAACCTTCAATGAGGAAACCGCTATCCGTTTCCTGATACAATGTTTGAAATTCAAAATATTTTAATTATTCTCAATCCATCCCTGCTTTGGTGAGGGCTGTACAGTCATGCTGATGAACCATTCAATAGCAGTCAACGAGGATATGAATAAAATTCTGATAATCCGTTGCCGTGATAATTTGGGAAACATTCCTCTCGACAGTCATAATGCTGGCCAAGGATTCAAATACATCATAGAATATTCCTCTGTCTTCTTTCTTAACAGATAAAAGCAGCACAATGTTTACTACAGAATCCTCCCACTCTATTCCCTTATCATTTATTAAGACAAACATACCCGTTTTTTTGGCATCCATTTTTATGGCGTGAGGTAATGCAATGCGGCCAAAAGCGGTTGATGACATAGCCTCCCGCTCTAACACATTTGTAAGAAAACTGGAATCCACATATTCTATAGATTCCAATTTCTTACACATCATGTTGATCACATCTTCTTTTGAACTTTTTGCATGAGTTATTTCAAAAAGCTGTTCGTCCATAATACAATCAAGGTTTGTCTTGAATGATTCCTTCTTTCTGCTTTCCTTGACGAAGCTGATTTTATTCGCCACTTTCAATTTATCTGATTCAGTGAAAAGCGGATTCACTATCACACAGGGTATTTTTGGCAATGCATTCAGTTGCACTGTTGAAATGACTAAATCACTATTTATTCCGCTCAACTCACTCTCATTGGTGACAATATGTTGGATAAGCAGATCTTCCTCAAACAAACCAGTTATTTTTTCTTTTAGCTGAACACTGTAATTGTAATAAAACGGAAATAATATCGAACATGTGATTTTCGAGTTTGCCTGCTTTTGCACCTCCAATGCATACCCCAAGTGAAAGGCGATATACGCAATTTCATCATCATTAATTGTGTAGCCGGTTTCCTCTTTTATTGTATAAGATACATGAACCGCACAGTCATAAATGGATGGACAGTTAATTTTAATAGTAGATGTCAAAGGATTTTTACTGACATAATTGTTTTCCAGACGCATCAGCAGATTTTTAATATGCAAGGTGAAACGAATCAAAAATTCTGTATCGTCAATTACTATATAATAATTATTTTTAAGGTCTTTAAGGATCTTATTCACCAGGTTCATACACTGCTGCCCCGCAGTATCTTGCAATTCAGACAGCTGTAAATGCATAAAGTTGATACTCGTTCCTCTACTGGAAATCAAGAGAGAAAGGTCACGTATTTCGCCTGCAGAATATTGCACACCAAAATGTTCTTCGAGCTTCGCCGCAATCTCGGCAGCAATAATATATTCTTTTTCCAGATTTGCCTCTCCTTCGATTTGATGTGAATAAACAAATCCATTTTTCATTCGATTGATCGCAATCGCAATATGCACGATCACGTTAGTAAGTGAATAATCATTCGTAAAATAATGATTTGCCGAAAAGACTTCAGAAATCACGTCGCGGATATAGTCAATATCAAACCCTTCAAAAAACAATTTCAGCTTTTCAATATCCAGAAAATTATCATTTGTCTCACTGTAAAGAATAATACTCATCAATTTTCGCTTGTTTTTTTCCTCACCGATTATTTGTATATCTTCACCGGAAATTTTCAAATCCAGATGATGTTCCTTCAATAATTGTTTGGCTTTTCGCATGTCTCCTTTTACAGTGACTTCGCTTACATATAATTCGTCGCTAAGATCAAAAATATTTAGTGGCTCATTTGAATTAATAAGAGATCTTAAAAGATAGTCTATTCTTTCTTTTGGTGTCTGAGGAATGGTTTCATTAGTCAAATGAAGAAACGTATCTAATTTCTCCGGCACAATCTTATAGCCTTTTGAGGAAGATATAATGATTCCTTCTTCCATGGAGTTTATCTCGGCAATATACGATTTCACACTTCTCTTTGAAATACCTAATGTATTGGAAAGCTGCGTCGACGAAGTCCAGTCATTTTGGTCATATAGGTGACGAAGTATTTGTCTGTACTTTTGATTCATTGCCCTAACCTCCTTTCAAAGAAGATAGGAAATCTTATCGTTTATGTTCCCTTATTATATATAATTGCAGCGTGTAGTTCAAAAAGCAAAAAATCCATCTTTTGGGAACAATCACATAAAATATTCTTTTGCACCACCCCAGTGTAAATGAATATTTGAGAGTTGTCGAGAACAATTTTATTCTATGAGTATATACATGATAGCGCTATCAAATAGAAAAAGAAAGGGTGTTTTCAATGAAAAAACTAAACGTATTATTAGTATGCGGCTCTGGAGCAAGCTCAGGCTTTATAGCTTCCAATATAAGGAAAGCAGCTGCCGAACGTCATCTTGACATAACCATTAAAGCACGCGGAGAATCGGAAATTCAAAACTATATCGACGAAATTGATGCGTTGATGGTCGGTCCTCACTTAGCCTACATCATGGATGAAATTGATGAATATACACATGGCTCCGATGTAAAAGTGATTTTAATGAAACCCGACTACTATGCTACGCTTGATGGAAATGCGGCCTTAGAGGATTTATTAAAGGAATTCTAAAAACGAAGAATCGAGGTCTGAAAAATGAAAAAACTAATTCATTGGCTGGAAAAAGATTTCTCACCTATCATGAATAAAATCAATTACAATGTATGGGTTGTTTCGTTAAAGGATTCGATCATGCAGTTGCTTCCTTTCATCCTGTTGGGTTCTGTGTTTTGTTTGTTAACGATTCCTGGGGATGTCTTCCAGATTGAAAACTACCCTAATTTTTGGACGCTGTTCGGCTGGACAATGGGAATGTTATCGTTATTAATTTCATTCTTAATTCCATTCAATCTAATGGAAAAGAAACGCTTGCGTAATCAACGGTTTATTGCTGGTTCTACCGGAGTTATCACGTTTTTGATTATTATCTCTCCACAAATTATCTCAGACGGTACCGTTGGTTTTAGCCATAGTGCACTGGGAGCCGGGGGGATGTTTGTTGCAATTGTTGCGGGTGTATTTACCGGATATGTCATGGGGCTGTTCGGAAAGTTTTCCTTTTTTAAAGAAGAATCAGCAATTCCTGATTTTGTACGGGCCTGGTTTGATGCGATGCTTCCTATAGGTATTGTCATTACAGCCACTTGGTTATTGGTTGATATTGTAAATTTTGACTTATATAATTTAATTTTGAGTATATTTATGCCGCTGGCAAAAGTCATTGAGACACCTTGGGGTTTTGCATTGCTGATGTTTATTTACTGCTTCATGTATTCAATGGGAATTTCAAGCTGGGTGTTAACACCAGTAACGAAGCCGGTTCTTTTAGCGGCGATTACAGCAAATGCCACCACGGGAACTGCATTTCTTGTAACTTCTGAAACAATCTATTCCGCGTATCTATGGGTTGGCGGAATCGGCGCCACCCTGCCTTTAGTCGTCATGTTAGCTTTTTCTCAGAGCACGAAGCTGAAAGCTCTAGGACGGGCCAGTCTGGTTCCTGGAATATTTAACATTAACGAACCGGTGGTGTTTGGTGCGATTGCGTGGAATCCGATAATGATGTTACCGATGTGGATTATTGGTATTGTTTTACCGATCATCGTCTGGTTTGGAACGAAAGTGATCGCTTTTGCTCCAATCCCTAAATTAGTTTTTGACCTGTGGTACGCCCCTTTTCCAATATCCACCTGGATTACAACAGGCACCTTTACCGGGATTATATTAATGTTAGTATGTGTTGTTGTCGCAACGCTCATCTGGTACCCATTCTTTAAAGTATATGAAAAACAAGAAGTTGAGAATGAAGCAAAAAAATAAACTATTTTATCGAAGGGAAATGACTATGCTGAATGATAAATCCACTGCAGAAAATGCCATGCAAATTATCCTTTATTCAGGAAATGCAAGAGTACATTGCATGGATGCGCTGAAGGCCATTGAAAACGGCCATTTCGAAAAAGCCAACGAAGAAATGAAACTGGCAAATGAGGAAATAGTCAAGGCTCATAAAGTTCAAACAGATACCATTTCTGAAGAAGCACAAGGAAAAGCTGGTGAATATTCCGTTCTTTTCGCCCATGCGCAAGATACATTAATGACCGTATATAGCGAAATGAATATCACAAAACGGATGATTAAGATCTTTGAAGTGTATGAAAAGCGTTTATCCAATTTGGAATCACACAAAGGGGAGGGAAAACGGTCATGAGCAAAGTCCCGTCAGGTTTCCCGGAAAACTTTCTATGGGGCGGCGCCATTGCAGCCAACCAGGCAGAAGGAGCTTACAATATCGATGGAAAAGGGCTTAGTGTGGCTGATATTAACGAATTTCGTTCAGATATTCCTGTTGAAAAAAAAGCAAACTTAGAAATGACTACTGAATATATTCAGAGAGCATTAGAAGATGAAAACTGTATTTTTCCAAAACGCTGGGGCATCGACTTCTACCATACTTATAAAGAAGATTTAAAATTGTTGGCAGGTATGGGCCTCAATACATTTAGAACCTCGGTTGCCTGGACCCGCATATTTCCTAATGGAGATGATTCGGAACCAAATGAAGCCGGGTTACAGTTCTACGATGATTTGTTTGATGAAATTATTAAAAACGGGATGATACCAATGGTGACGATCTCCCACTATGAAATGCCTTTACATTTAACAACAGCCTATAAAGGATGGTACTCACGGGAGTTGATCGAATTTTTTAACCGTTTCTGCCAGGTTTTGTTTGACCGCTACCATAAGAAAGTAAAGCATTGGATCATCGTCAATCAAATTAATTTGATCGTCCATGAATCATTTAATCATTTAGGGATTGCCGAAGATAAAGTCAGCAACCTTCTTGAAGCGAAATATCAAGGTGTTCATAATGAAATGGTGGCGTGTGGTTACGCGACAAAATACGCCCACGATCATTATCCGGACCTTCAAATCGGTATGATGTTATGCGGAGGACCGGCTTATGCTGCTACGCCTAAGCCGGACGATGTGTTAGCTGCCGTTCGTCACAATCAAATGGAATACTTCTTTAGTGATGTATTATTGAGAGGGTACTATCCAGGGTACGCGTTCAGATACTTTGAAGATACAGGTATCAATGTCGCGTTTGGAGACGGGGATGAAGAAGCACTGACAAATACCGCTGACTTTATGTCGTTCTCTTACTATTATACCCGGATTTGTGATGCAGAAAGCTTCGCTCATGGAAATGAAACCCATCGGAATCCGCAATTAGATGCGAATCCTTGGGGATGGTCTATCGATCCCGTTGGCTTACGAACATTTCTTAACTTGTTTTATGACCGTTACCAATGTCCAATTTACATTACAGAAAACGGTATAGGTTACTATGACAAAATCGAAGATGGAAAAATTCATGATCCCTACCGTATCGACTATTTCCGCGCGCACATCAATCAAATGAAAGAGGCGTTGAAGGATGGCGTTGACCTGCGAGGTTATTATGCCTGGGGACCGATTGACATTATCAGCTGTTCCTCTTCCGAAATGTCAAAACGCTATGGATTTATTTATGTAGATCAGGATGATTATGGAAAAGGTAGTAAACAACGTTTGTTAAAGGATAGCTACTACTGGTATAAAAAGGTTATTGAAACAAACGGAGAGGATTTGCTGTGATCCTGTAAGGGACGAGATGTTTCTGAAAAAGATGCCGATGCGAAAAGGCGGTTTCTTAGAAAAATAAGTCGGGTGTCTCAAGCGGGCACTAGAAAAAGGTAAAAACACCCTTTTTCAGTGCCCTCGTGTCTTAGCAGTCATCTTTTAAGTTCTATAAGGGAATTAAGGGGTTCCCTCTAGCTCTTTAAATAGGCGGTCATGGTCAATATACGTCTCCGACATTTCCACATCCCCTGGTGATGTTCTTTTTTCATAACCGCCATAATACGAACGTACATTCTTACTAATGGGATATTTAAGAATTTTTAACTACTGTTAACCGTTCTGAATGTTGCTTGATACAGGAAGCTTCTTAGTTGTAGAAGTAGTCAAAAGCAAGAAGACTAATTGTTCTATTAGAGCGTGTTCAAAAAGGCAATGGTTCCGCTCAATGCGCCATCTACGAGAAAACCACTCATAGATGGCATGAAAAGAATGTATCGGCTCCACTCATTGTCTCTTCCTCTGCTAGTAGAGCGCCGACGACTGTCCAAGTGCCATCGCGCGCGATGACACAATGAGACAGTTCGCAGTGTCTCAGTGAAGAACGGCTCATTGCTTCGTGTTTGTTCAAAAAGATAAAAACCGACCTTTTTGAACAAACACTAATATTACCAAAACAAAAATAATGAAAGCCGAAAAGCGGCCACCCGCTTCCAGCTTACGCGTATTCCTTATCCAACTGTTGACAACAGCGGCTCGCAGCATTTTTTAAACTTTTTTCCACTCCCACAAACACAAACACCATTCCGCTTCGGCAGCTTCAACCCCGTGCGAATATATTCATGGAGCCACTTTTTCTTCACGTTGCCGGCAACAACTTCCATCCTTTTATTGGCATAGGCATATATTTGCTGATAGCTTTGACAGAAATAATCCACGTCTACTTGTGTTTCCTTTTCTCCAAAGCTCCAGTTCCTGCTCCGCGGACAGCCACCGTGACAAAGGTCAATAAATTCGCAGCTTTTACATCGGTCATTCAGCGTGGGCTTCAGCTTAAGAAATTCACGATAAACCGGACTGGTTAACAAATCTTTGAGAGAATCCGTTCCCACATTCCCGATTTTGTATGCATCATTGATGAAAAAATCACATGGGTAAGCGTCACCGTTTTGTTCAAGAACAAGCGTTTTCGGGCAGGATTTCCGATGGATACACAGCTCCGCTTCCCGATGAACATATACTTGAAGCATATTATCAAAAAAGCGGACGGAGGTTGTCGGCTCCCCGTCGTTATACCATTCATCAAACGCATCGCAAAGGAAGTTGCCGTACTCCGCCGGTGAGATGCGGTACTTGCCTGCCATATCCGTCTCTTGCGCCTGAAAATTCATACAAGGAATAAATTGTACAAACGGAAAGTCATGCTCCTGATAAAATTGCATTAATTCTTTTGCTTTTCCAACATTATTTTCATGAATTACCGTTAAGATATTGAATTCCACCCCGTATTTTCGCAAGTAGTCAATTCCCCGCATGACGGAGTGGTAACTCCCGGCACCTGAACCCGTCACACGGCGCACATCATTGATTTCCTGCGGTCCGTCAAGGCTCACACCAATTAAAAACCGATATTCATTAAAAAACTTTGCCCATTCCTCATTGATGAGTGTTCCATTTGTTTGCAGAGAATTACTAATGATCGTGTTTGGCGGAGCATACTTTGCTTGTAACGAGACAACCTTTTTAAAAAAGTCCAAGCCGGCAAGCAAGGGCTCGCCGCCTTGCCAGGTAAATTGCGCCGCGCCGCCGGATATTGCCATGTACTCTTTGATAAATTTCTCCAAGACTGTATCGCTGATGCGATCGATGCTGCCGGGCTTCCCACCGCAGCGGCTGTAGTAACAGTAATCACAAGCAAGATTGCATGCTTCCGAAACTGTTTTCCACATGACACCTATCTTTCCGTGAGCAGATGTTATACAACCAGCAGTCATGGCTCCCTTCCCCCTTTTTCTCTTTCTCTGATAAGAAATCATGTTTTTTCAGGTCTTGATGTGTCGCGCCAGACGATACCGTCCACAACCGCCTTCCAGTAAATGTCCAAAAAGACGGACAAAACAGCACCAAAAGAAGATGACGGGGGCGGTGGCAATGGTTAGCGCATCGTGCTTGTTCAAAAAGATAAAAACCGATCTTTTAGAGCGTGTTCAAAAAGGCAATGGTTCCGCACGATGCGCCGACTGCGAGAAAACCACTCACAGCCGGCCTGAAAAGAATGCATCGGCTCCACCCATTGCATCGTGCTTGTTCAAAAAGATAAAAACCGATCTTTTAGAACAAACACTTTTAGAACAAACACTAAAAAATATTTTTCATCATCGCCGTGGTAAACTTGGCGCCTGCTTCATCGGTTTCTTCGGGAAGCTCTCCGGGATGCCTTCGTTTCAATTCCTGAAATTGCTGCTCCCTTCCTGTTTGAATCAGTCGCTCTCCGTAGTTTTTCAGAAAGCCTTTCGCATGGAACGGCCCGCCTTCCTTAATAACAGTCCACAAGGGATCCACATCATCGCCCGACTTCCACATCATCTCATCGTGCCAGTTATTTAAATAGTAGGTTGCTTTCATGCAAACCTCTTTGTATTTATCCGCAACGTTGTTTTCTTCCCTCGGATCATCTTTCAGGTTAAACAGCATTTCCCTATCAAATAAATGATAGCCATCATGATAGGTGCGGATATATAACCAATCGTCAAAACGAACACTTCGTTGCGTAACATGCGCACACTGAGAAAAAACAAGGTAGTCACGCCCGCATTCCATGCCTGCTTTCAATATAGAGGCATAGCTTTTTCCATCCCAGTCAGGTGAAGGCGGCAGTTCCAGCATGTCGGCTAGTGTAACGGGAAAATCAAGGTGATAATACAATCCGTCAGCGACGATCCCTTGTTTCATCCCCGGCCAGGAAATAATCATTGGGATATGGCAAGTGCCATCGTCTGCTGTTCCATGCTCGCCGTAAATACCCAACTGCCCCATATTTTCACCATGGTCGGCCGTAATGATAATGATTGTCTCATCAAGGATTCCCTTTTCTTCCAGTAAGGCAAACAGTTCGCCGATATGATCATCAACGTATCTGATGCCACAATCATATCCATCGATCATTGCCCGCATTTCTTTCATATCGCGGATTTCCCCTGGACTCCTAGGATACTTCTCGTCCTGTTCGTTTGTATATGTCAGCCGCTGATGATCAATATTCAATTCATGTACGGTATGAGGTCCAACCGCTTTTTTATGCCTCTCCAAAGTTTCTTCATTCGCCCACTCCGGCAACGGCACATCTGCAAAAGGATTGCCATAGCTCTCCGGTGCCCGGTATGGTGTGTGCGCATCCCAATAATTGATGTATAAGAACCAGTCATTCTCTTGAGCATTTCTGTCCAACCAATCATGGACTACTGGAGAAACGTGTTCCGCCGATTCCATTCCAAACTTCCCTGTATTAATAATTTCGTTAAAACCAGCATAAAAGTTATGCGTTCCATGCCGCTGAGGGAACGGACTGATTAACGTTGTCTTCAATCCTGCCCCCAATTGCAAAAACGCCGGGAGAGCGCCGCCGTTGGACAGCCTGCCGGATATCCCGCGATTCCTGCCTTCAAGCTTCATTTCTGCGGCTGTACCGCCATGACCCACAAGCCCGTTCCGGATTCCGAATTGACCGGACATTAACGCTGTTCTTGAAGGGGCACATGGAGCGTCGGAAGTATAGTAATTACTGAACCGCACTCCTTTTTCGGCAATTTTATCGATGTTTGGCGACGTATTGCGATGATACCCATAGCATCCTAAATGATGCGGGCTCACCGAATCCAAGTCTAAAAACAGTATTCTCATTATTGTTCCTCCTTTTCTTTATTCTTAGCTGTTTTCATAACAAATGTAATGAGCAACAAGCTTTTAAGAAAACAGCCTTCTCTCTTTATGAAAAGCCGGTTGGATATGCAGCGATGTCATTCGCGACAAGCCTTCGCGGACTTTTTCAACGTCAACACTTCAATTAAGCTTCTTTCACATTCGTCTTCGCGCTGTTTCTTTGCTTCAAATCTGCCACTACCTGACTGTGAATCTTATCAAGCTTATAGAATTGCAGTAAGATGAAAACAAGCACAAAGCTGATAATCGGAAACCAGACAAAACAAAATTCAATTGCTTTTAACGCTGTGGCAGATTGCTGGGTCAGCGCCGGGTCATAATTATATAAAGCTAACAGCCACGCTCCGGCAGCCCCGCCAATTCCCATTCCGAATTTCGCGGCAAACGTTGATCCGGAGTATAACAGACCGGTCGCCCGGACACCGGACTTCCATTCACCATAATCAATCGTGTCGGCAACAAGCGAGAAAAGCAGGCTAGGAACAAAGCCGAGACCCAATCCGCCAAGTCCTACTCCGATCAACAACAACGGAATGGAAAATGTCATTGTGCTGAGAAAAATAATAAGAGAACCGATGATCGATAGCACAATCCCGAACTGCATTGTTTTTTTACCGCCGAGTCTCTTTGTCACCAGCGGAAGAACAATTAAAGAAATGATTGTTAAATAGTTTAACGCCATGACGGCCGGAACTAAATCTTCCCTTCCAAAGTTATATTTGAGAAAGTAAACCGTCGTCTGATTGCGGATAATATAGACAAAAAAGAATGCAAGCTTTGTGACGAAAATAATGAACCAGGGGAAATTAAACGCTTTCATCCCTTCGCGTAGCGGAACGCTCTTTGTGCTTTGGTAATACTCCCTTTCTTTCGTATTCTTAAAAGCATTGATAAACATCGGAATAGCAAGAACACCAAAGAACGTCATCGTGAGGGCGAAGCCCCTTTCATCATTTCCACTGCCGAAAAAAGCAACCAGGGGTAAAGTGGCAACGGAAACAACTAAACCGCCGGCTTGCCCGAAAATCATCCGGATAGAAGTAACTTCATGACGCTCCTGTGGATTGTTTGACATACTTGGAAGCATGGCCGACAGCGGAATGTTGATAAAAGTATAGATAAGCCCAAGCAATATGTAGCTGGAATAAGCAAACAAAATTTTTCCCTGCACGCTTAAATCAGGACTGGTGAAAGCCAGTACACCCACAGCTGCGAACGGAACCGCCAGCCAGAAAAAATACGGTCTGCACTTCCCCCACTTCGTATTTGTCCGGTCGATCACATAGCCGGCTAGTAAATCCGTGCCCGCGTCAAGAAAGCGGACGATTAAAAATAATGTACCGACGACCCCTGCTCCAATCCCGTAAACATCCGTATAGAAATAAAGCAAGTATGTCGACACCATGACAAAAATTAAATTGGATGCTGTATCCGCCAAACTGTAACTGATTCTTTCTTTCCATGAAACCTGATCAACCTTATACATGGAATACTCCTCCCTAATTTTTACAACATCGTTGTTCAAAAACGGCGACAGGCGGTCATTAAGCACAAATCACTTCAATCATTTTTCATTTTGATAAAAATCTCTTCCTCCCTTAAAATAAATCTGTAAGCGCTTCATATGTTCGTTGATAATTATAGATGCCTTCGGGAAGCATCACCATGTACAATATTTCGATTTCAAGTACGATTTATCAGAATAATACGTATTTTCCCGTATCCGGTTTTCGTTTTTCTTGTATTGTTAGATTTAACTTAAAGTTCATGTAAGGTGGGATTCCTATCATCAACATACTCGGCGTTTTTTTTGATAATTTGATTCCGAATTGGTGCACACACATGGAAAAAATCGATTACAATGTTTATATTTTAGTAGTTAAAGGACGTGTCAACTATTCCATTAACGATAAACGGATCGTCGGTGAAAAAGGGGATCTTCTGTATATTCCATCGGAGACAGTACGCAGCGGGAAAAATCATGCATCCGGTGCACATCAAAAATACACCGTTGCCTTTACGCTTGCAGAAAGTGGCGAAAAAACGGCTACTTTCCCTATTAAACATCATTTTCACCATATCAAAGCAAAAAATCCTGAATATGTGAAACATCGGATGGAACGTTTATTTGTTGACAGCAGAGGGGACAGAAAATTTCAATCGTATATTTGCAACGGTATCCTGCAGGAATTACTCGGCATGTTTGCACGAGAGCTGGAAAGTCCGGCAATCACACCAAGCAAAGTAAAATACGCCGCCATCATTGAGCAGTATTTGCTGAAAAACTATCGCAGGCCGATTGAAATCGAACAGCTTGCGAAACTGATCAACCGGTCGTCAAGTTACACAATTTCCGTTTTTAAGGAAGTCATGGGGCAATCGCCAATCAAATACATCCACCAGCTGAGGATCAGTGAAGCATGCAATCTCCTGTTAAATACCGCCATGACCGTTGCCGCTATCTCTGATTATTTAGGATACTACGATCCTTCCTATTTTTCGCGAATGTTCAAAAAATTAACGTCTATGTCACCAAAAGAATTCGCCGTCTATGGCCATCAACTGGATATTTCACGGCATGATTTCAAATAAGTAATATAGATTTATAAAACGGCGAGAGCTTGTGCAATTAATTGAGAAGTAATGAAATGGAACACGCTCTTTAAAGGACGGGAAGTGGAATTAGAATATCTTTTAACAGGGGAAAAAATGAAGAGACCATTGTATTTGTTCATGGAGCTATCCCAAGCTTGAGACAGTTTTTAATCAGCATGAATACTTTTCTAATGAGTATCAGGTTTTATCTTTATCATTAAGAGGACATGGAAATTAATCAAATAGTGGAGGGGCATATAAAATCAATGAATACTAGCGAGACACAGAAAGCATAATTTTTCAAAGTGCAAAAGTTACTCCTGAGGTGATAGACATTATAATTATAGATGCCGGCGGGGAGCATCGCCATGTACCATATTTTCGATTCCAAGTACGATTTATCAGAATAATACGTATTCTTCTGTTAACGATTTTTGTATATTAGACATACGTACTATAACTATATGAGTGCGTGGATTGAAATGTAAAAATATTGAATTTGCTAATTCGCTATGCTATAGTCGCACTCTATATGAGTGCGTGGATTGAAATCAAGCAGGCGGATAGATACATATCCCGCAGTATCGTCTCACTCTATGTATTTTTAGAAGCCCTGCCGTTACTCCAGTTATCGCTTCTAAACCATGTACGGAACCACCTGTGAAACATACAGCATCCAAGATACGTTCCCCAGCAATAAGATTGTGATTATCTGTTGTAAATGTAGTAGGTGAGCCGCCACGAATATCAACTGCCCCTACAGCTCCATTTGGAAAATAAAATACCGTACATCCAGTTGGTCCTTCCTTATATTCGGCTACTCCTATTTTCAAAAGAAAGACTGTTGCATCGCAACAGCCAGATTGTCGAGAAACCCCATGCTTTTTTCAAAGCATGGGGTTTCTTTAGTTGTGCTAACCTTTATTTCTTTTTCTTCTATCACCTCTTTTCTCTTGGGTAACGGCTTTTTTCCGTGAGCTTTCCGATCCTCCTCAATGGCTTCATTTAATTCTTCTATGTATTCACGAGTTTCTGTTTGAACGTTCTTTTTCACAAACTTTCGCTTATTGGCATTC
>NZ_FNPI01000029.1 GCF_900107275.1 Evansella caseinilytica
ACATCAAGCCAAATGTTGGCTGTTTTTTCTTTCATTGACGGGATATTTTCATATCCCACTTCGCTTGGTTTTTGTTTAGTTTTCAAAGGTCAATTCCGGACTAGAAAACTTCCAGATCATTGCTTCATTGTAATCAACAGCAACTTTTATATTATATCAATATAAAGTTCGTATGTCAATTACTTTTTTCAAAAAATGATTTCGCCGTTTTTTTTAGCGACAAGAAATAATATAACATGGCAAACAATATAAAGTCAACAAGTTTTTCAAAAGAAATTTTAGATTGCTAAATATGTTTAAAATCATGAATATAGGAGCACCTATTACAACAAGGGAGATGCCCAGGGAGCCTCCCCACTCCCCAGCCTGATGAAAAAGCACCCTGTCAATGCCCCCCATTACCTTCGTTACTTTCGTAAACAACAGCTATAGTGTGCAGGAAAAGTAACGTATCGATAACATACATACAGTCCTAACCAAATAAAATTTCTGTTATTGTATAAGAAGAATATCGGCGAAAATCAACGCAACAATACCTGGTATTCCCAAGAACCCGGATACGGAAGCTGTAAACAGGTTTATTGGTAAACTGTAGGCAAATAATGATCCGAACGCATTCAGGAAAAAGATGAAGAGCGCTCCAATCAACAGACGGACAGCACCTTGCCCAAGCCACCTCAGCGGTTTCATCGGAGCGCCTAATATTAATAAAATAAAAATAAGTGCTCCAAGCAAGGAGATAACAATTATCGGTTCCAGAGCGGACACCTCCCATTACTATAGAAATCCATCCACAGCTCCTTAGACAAGATTTCTGTGAGATTGTACAAGCTTTATTATGGAATATATGCCCGCGGTTCCATGTTTAGAACCTGAAATAACGTCTTTCCTCCAAGATTTTTTCATCAACTTTGTTGCTTTTGGTCCGTTTTTTGAAAAACAAAGCCTTTTCAAGACAAATTCTTTTATTTACACCATTGTTTATCGCCCGTTTGGCACAGCATCCCTTAATTGTGCTTTGCGATAGCGGGCTTCTTTCAATAAGAACAAATACTTTGCTTTTTCCAGCTTTGCCCGATAGAGAACTTCGTTATGATGGTCGACGCTGTTGTTAATGAGTGCTTCCTGCTGTTTCACCCGATTTTTTACAATTTCTAAATACTTCAATAGTAAATCATTTTCCTTTTGTCGCAGCTTCCCCTTTTTGCGAAAAAACACGTTTTTCCCCCCTCATATCATGAGCGTTAAAAATTGCTTGGCTGCTGAACCATGCCCGTTATCGGAAATAGGACACTTCCGGATGCGCAGGAAAAATTATCATGAATTTGGACAGCCGCTTATATCTCCCGTCTGCCTTCGATTGCTTTGGACAGAGTAACTTCATCTGCATATTCCAAATCTCCGCCCACAGGGAGACCGTGAGCAATTCTTGTTACTTTAATTCCTGTCGGCTTCACGAGCCGGGAAATATACATTGCCGTTGCTTCCCCTTCAATATTGGGGTTCGTAGCGATAATCAGTTCCTGAACGGTTTCATCCTGAAGCCGCTTCAGCAAATCAGGTATGTTAATATCCTCCGGTCCGATTCCGTCAACAGGAGAAATAGCACCTTGAAGAACATGATACATGCCTGTGTATTCCTTCATTTTTTCCATGGCAATGACATCCTTGGCATCCTGAACGACGCAGATAATGCTGCGGTCCCTGCTTTGATCTTCACATATGCGGCATGGATCTGTGTCTGTGATATGATGACATACCGAGCAGTATGTGAGTTGCCTTTTGGCGTTTACTAAAGCTTTGGCAAAGTCCAGCACATCATCTTCTTTCATATCCAAGACAAAAAACGCCAGCCTGGCTGCAGTTTTAGGGCCGATGCCGGGCAATCGCATAAATCCTTCAATTAATTTGGAAATTGGCTGAGGGTATTGCATTCATCCTCCCCCTTTTTTCTATCGTATCACGATTCTGTATATTTTCATCCTATTTGTTTATGGAAGAATTTCTTGGATTATCATGTATAAAAACATGTATTGCTATCCCGCCGTCAAAAAGAGGCTGACTCATAGGTGTTTCGGCATAAGCTTTTGAGTCAGCCTCTTCGTCTGAATTTATTCTCTCTCTGATTATTTTAAGTGTTTGTTCAAAAAGATCGTTTTTTATCTTTTTGAACAAACACGAAGCAACAAGCCATTCTTCACTGAGAAGCTGCGAGCTGTCTCATTGTGTCATCGCGCGCGATGGCACTTGGATCGACATCAGTGCAATACTGGCAGAGGAAGAGACAATGAGTGGAGCCGATGCATTCTTTTCAGACCGGCTGTGAGTGGTTTTCTCGCAGTCGGCGCATCGAGCGGAACTATTGCCTTTTTGAACACGCTCTTTTAAATGAGTGTGCTGAAAAAGGTCTGTTCACTGCGCCCGAATTCTTCCTGAGTGCCGCGCTCAATCGCTTTTTTCTAATCGCTCTCCTTCGCACTCTGTTTTTGAGCAAATAGTTAATTTAGAATAATCCCGGAATATTCATTCCTTTGGTGAATTTGCCCATTTTTTCATTTACAAGCTGATCCACTTTTTGCAGCGCATCGTTTGTAGCCACTAAAATCAGGTCCTGCAGCATATCGACATCGTCCGGATCAACAACTTCTTCGCTGATTTTAATATCCAGTATTTTTTTATCCCCGTTAGCGACAACTGTCACCATGCCGCCGCCGGCGGATGCTTCAACGGTTTCTTCCTTTAATTGCTCCTGTGCCTTCATCATTTCTTTCTGCATTTTTTGCATTTGTTTCATCATATTACCCATGTTTTTCATTGGTATTTTCCTCCCTTTTCTCCATTACAGTTGTTGAGCAGACACTATTATTTGTGGTAGTTCGAATGCCTTCCTGTCTTTAATCCTTTATTTCAACTAACTCCCGTCCAAACAGCTTAACCGCTTCCTGGACGACAGGGTTTTCCGCTTCTTTTTCCTTATCGTCATCTGATCCTGTTTTTTGTTCTTTAACGAAGGATTGCTTTGTTTCTTCCCAATGACTAGTGAGCAACGCGTAAAGCGACATCGACTGATTCATCTGCTCGGAAACGATTTGCTCCACCAAATCTCGGAATTTGTCGTCAATCATATCACGGTGCATTTCATTCTTGAATGCTAAAACAAATTCATTTTCCGAGCATGCTACCGGCTTGCAATCATTCAGCCATGCGGATGCAGGAACGCTTTTGAATTTTACTTGTTCCATAATTTGTCCCCAATGGCTGTGCAGTAATTGCAATTGTTGCTTCGACGCCTTATGAAGCATCGCCTTTACTTGACTGATTTGCACCCTGCTTTTCCCGCTCGCTTGCACCGGTCGTGGCTTCGGCCGGTTTCCTTCCGCCTGTTGACCGCCGTCTCCTTGAGCTTGAGCATATCCGTGGCCGTTCCCGCTGCCCCCGGTGAGGCGCTTAACCGTCCCTTCCAGTTCGCTGACGCGCTTTAACAGCGTTTTGATTGTTTCATTTTGATCAAGCTCGGCGTTTGCAGCCAATCCTGCCGACGGCTGCTTCATGTTGCATGCCTGAACAACAAACATTTCGAGAAAAACCTTCGGATGATTGGACCACTTCATTTCTTGTTGAAAATGGTTTAATTGATCCATGATGCAGTAAATCCATTGCTGATCGAGGCTGTCAGCAACTTTGCGGAACCCATCGTCCGTCGCCAGCTGCTCCTTCACTTCTTCCAGATCCGGTGCAGATTTATACATCAGCACATCGCGGCAGAAAAAAATAAGGTCCTCAAGAAAACGATTCGGGTCCTTCCCTTCCTGGATTACTTTGTCAATCATTCCAAGGCCTGCGGCTGTTTGGCCGTCGCTTAACGCGGATGCAAGCTCATATATCAGCTGCTGTGAAACAGCGCCCGTAATGGACAGGACGTCTTCTGCCGTGACAGCATTGTCCCCGTACGATATCGCTTGATCCAACAAGCTCAGCGCATCGCGCATACCGCCCTCCGATGCGCGGACAATCAACGCTAATGCATCGTCGTTTACAGTAACTTGCGTAGCATCGATAATTTCTTTAATACGGGAGATCATCGCCTGTGCATGGACTCGTTTAAAATCAAAACGTTGACATCTGGAGATGATTGTCAACGGAATCTTATGCGGCTCCGTTGTTGCCAAAATGAAAATAACATGCTTCGGCGGCTCTTCCAGCGTTTTTAGCAACGCATTAAAGGCACCTGTAGAAAGCATATGGACCTCGTCAATGATATAGACTTTATATTTTACCGCGCTCGGTGCGAACTTTACTTTATCGCGAATATCGCGGATTTCATCAACACCGTTGTTGCTTGCGGCGTCGATTTCCATAACATCCACAATCGTTCCATCTTGAATGCCCCGACACGCAGCGCATTGATTACAAGGCTCTTCGACAGGGGCGTGTTCGCAGTTGATCGCCTTGGCAATAATTTTTGCCGCACTCGTTTTTCCTGTTCCTCTCGGTCCGGTAAATAAATACGCGTGGGAAAGCTTTTGTTGAAGTAATGCATTTTTTAATGTCTTCGTGATGTGTTCTTGTCCAACTACATCAGATAGGCATGCAGGACGCCAAACCCGATAAAGTGCTTGATAACTCATGCCTCGCACTCCTTCTTTTCTTCCATTCATCAATGGACTTTCCATTGACCACACCACGACTCTCCTTGTCGGCCCGCAGTGAATACATACTTATTATACCGATTAAAGAAAGGTTTTTCAAAACCATTCTCGCAACCACCTGAAACGGTTGATAACTCAATCTTTTTTATATTTTTTATCGAAATTTTCTAAATATATGTTGAAAAAAATTGTGTATATGTATAAAATGAAAACCATTGATGAGAATGTATGTTCGTATTATTTTGACTGCATTTTTACCAGAGCCTATTTCGTTAAGAAGGAGGACGGCTAGGATGAACACAAAACGATTTGCTGCAGAGGATGATACACCGTTTGATTATCTGATTGCTCCCTACTATCAAAATATCAGAAAGTATTGTTTTGCTTTAACACAAAGTGCATGGGAAGCAGAAGATTTAATGCAGGATACGTTAATGAAGCTTTATTTAGCATGGAAGAAGCAGCCTGACCGCGAAATATCGAAGAGCTTTCTGTATCGGATTGCTAAAAACACATGGATCGACCAGAAAAGAAAAAGCAGTCGGGCTATGGAAGCCTTAGGCATTCAAGGGGAAGACATTGAAGCGATTGGTCGGGACTCTAATGAGCTTCACATTAGAGAGGCACTGGAAATATTAGCTGAATTTTTATCAACAAAACAATTTGTCATCGTTCTGCTGATGGATATTTTTCAATTTACTGCTAAGGAAACGGCAAAAATGATCCGGGATACAGAAACCACCGTCCACACCTCATTACACCGGTCCAGAAAAAAATTGCAGCGCTGCGTTCATTTCACCAAGACTACTGACAATCACGGGGGAAAGAAAGCAGCTTACAGCAATGCCTGTCAAGGTACGATGACTCCGCATTTGTTTGAAACATTCATGACCGGCTTTAAGATGAGAAATCCGCAGCTGATTTATGAAGCGTATTTGTCCCTTTCCGTTCAAGGTATACAAGTCAATAAAGTGCAATCATTCGGTTCCTCCATCTGCTTTCAATTTAAAGATCCTGACGGGAATGTGCTGACGATTTGTGAACGTTTAGTTGAAGTATTTGTTTAAAAAGATAAAAAGCGATCTTCTTGAACAAAACGCGATTGCGAAAAAAATTTATATCTGGTGTAAGGATTTGTGCCAATTGATCGTTTATAAGGATGGAAGGAAGAGAGGGGGTACATCGAAAACAGCCACATGAAAAACATGAATAATGATGTTCACAGCTTCATATATTGAGAAACTGGAGGCTGGAATGCTCCGCGTTCCGGAGTCCATAACAATAATGAATTAGAGGGTGATTCCATTGATAAAAATTGGAGCGGTTTTTGTTCCGGTCACGAATTTAGAACACGCGATTGAGTGGTATAAAGAAAAGCTTGATTTAAACCATGTCGGCACTTGGCCTGAAAATAAAGGCGCAGATTTTTATTTTACCGAAGAAAAGCAATATTTATCTCTTGTGAAAGTAGAAGAGAAGCAGGCCGTCGAGTTTACGGCAAACGCAACGAGTAAAAATCCATATTACAATTTTACGACTGTAGATTTGGAAGCATATCATCAACACTTGCAGCAAAAAGGGGTAAAGGTGACGGAAATAAAAGACCACGGCCCCATTTTGGGGTTTGACTTCTATGATAATGACGGGAATGTGTTCGGAGTGATCGTAGATAAAGAAGAATTCGACGGATTCTATCAAGAAGATGGAAAATAGCTTTTACTAGTGTATTGGAGTGGAAAAACAATGCATCATTTTGGTATGGAAGACATCATAAATGAAAAGAAACGGGAAGTGGAAAGGATTTCAAGAGAAGGTTGGAAGGTCCGCCCAGTTAAAACAACAAACACTTCCTTTTTGGCAAAAATTAAAAGGCAGTTTTTTTCCTCATCTTCATCATCCTCACAAAAATTGCGATGCAATAAAGAAATCATGCTGGAGAAGGAAGGTAATTAAAAGATAACGCAGTTTTTTAAGCAATTGGACGAATGTCTGTACAACAAAGGGGGGATGTGTGGAGCCGATGCATTCTTTTCACGCCGGCTGTGAGTGGTTTTCTTGCAGTCGGCACATCGTGCGGAACCATTGCCTTTTTTGAACAGACTCTTATAGTTTTGGCTTTTGACACAGCCCATTTTTAGAAGGAGACGGTTCTGATACTTGAACTCTACCAGCATTTGAACTTTTTCCGGCATGTAGTACTGCAATCCCGCCGATTTGAACCGGAATTCCGTCTATCTGATTGGTAATTCCGTCAGTTTCAACAATAACTCCGCCATGTGTTGTACTGCTGAATGCGTAGACAAAAATCGACGCAATTGAAAATAAAAAAGCTGTCTGAAAACCAGACAGCATTTTTTTATAATAATAAGCCGTGCACCTTCTGTTGATAAAAGCATCCTAGGCGTTACCTGAGCAGTTAGCTCGATTCAGGCGACTCTGCGGCACACGGAAAGGATCGCTTACTGCTGCTTCCTTCCGGACCTGACAGGGTTCACGAGTTTCCGTTGCGCAGAACCCAAACGTCAACACCACTTACTCAGGTCAGACCCTAAAATGCCAGAACCTCGAGAAGGGATTCGACCTCGCTATAGCGGATTGCGAGTACAGGGCACCGCTACCTCCCCGCTTAGCACGGCAAAGTTATTAATATTGTCAGTTGCGTCACACTGCAATAAATCCATCAAAGCGGTAACGCATATCTTAGTATAGAGGTTTTAGCCTCCGATTGCAATAGATTATGTCCAAATGATTATTGGAATACTTGGAAGAAACTCCCCCAAGTGTCCAAAGCCTTACGGTAAGCCGTGTTATTCCTGCTCCTTTTCCGCAGCTTCTTTTTCAACCTTTTCCTCCAATTGCTTTACCTTCGCCATAATAATATGCGGCGGTGTATGCATGATATGCTCAATCGGCATTTTTAATTTTTCTGATAAAATTTTTGCGGTTTCCAGCGATATTTGATTTGGTCGCATGTTTTACTCCTCCATCCCCATTTTTTCCTTTTTGCAGAAGGAAGCTTCCTTTCATGAAAACAGCAAGTGCCCGCTTAATTGTCGGACAGCTTTTTGTTTTTTTCTCTCAACTGTTTAAAAAAATCTTTCAGAAGTCCGGCACATTCGTTTTCCAGAACACCTGAAGTCAGCGGAACACGATGGTTGAATCTTGGTTCGTCCAGCAGGTTCATAATGGAACCGCAACAGCCGGCTTTTGGATCAGACGCCGCGAATACAACCCGTTTCAACCGCGATTGTACGATCGCCCCTGCGCACATCGGACAAGGCTCCAGTGTGACATACAATGTACACTCGTCTAGCCTCCAGCTCCCCAGCTTCCGGCATGCCTCTTGAATGGCAATCAGTTCCGCATGGGCTGCGGCCTGCTGATCATGCTCCCGAAGATTGTGTCCTCTGGCGATGATTTCTCCGTCCTTGACGATAACAGCACCAATGGGAACTTCCTTCATCTCCAGGGCTTTTTCCGCTTCACGGATCGCTTCTTTCATAAAATTTTCATCATCCGCCAGCCAGCTCGCTTTGATGTTCATCCATGTCCACCCTTTACTAACGTCTTCATGAATTAAAATAAAGGCAGCCAGTTTTTTCTTGGCAATTTCACCTTCAACAAAATTTTACTATAAATGAGATGGAAAGAACATCATTGTTAAAGAAAAAGAAAATCCCCCAAGCAGCATTCACTTGGAAGGATTTCCCCGTAGCTTCTCACTGTAGTTCCGAGACTTTTTTTGCCAATACGTCCCTCGTCACCGGACCGACGATATGCTCTCTGATGACCCCGTTCTGGTCGATGATGATGGTTTCCGGCTGACCGACGACTCCGAAGCTTTTGGAGACGGTCAAATCAAAATCAAACAAAAACGGCTTTTCATATCCGGTGCGCTCGACAAACCGTTCCACATTTCTTTTCGTCTCTGATTTAACAATGGAAAAAAAGATCAGCTCGTCTGCAAATTCCTCATGAAAGGCGATTAACTCCGGTGCTTCTGCTTCACACGGCTTACACCAGGAAGCAAAAAAATTCAGCACCACAATTTCTCCCCGGTAATCCGACAGCTGATGAAGCTGTCCGTCCATGTCCTCCAAGGCGAAGTCAACTGCTTCATCCCCGACACCGACAGCATTTCCCTGGGCTCGTATCCCAATGACAAATGTCGCCAATACGCCGATAATAAATAATAGTATCGCTCCTTGTGCGATCCTGCGCTTATCCATGGTTCCCCCTCCCCTCGTCTCCAATCCAAACCTTACTGGTTTACCGGTCTTGAAGATCTTGGAGAAATTTTATTTGCTTTATCGCCTGCTTTTGACGCTTCCCCAAAAATAGCAGGTAACCTGCGAGCAATACCCAAATAATTGTATAAGCCGCGAATAAATATCCCATGTGTCTTCCTCCTTTAATGAAGTGTTAACTGACCATTTTATCATGTTGTTTTGCTTTTAATTTGGCAACATGCAACCGCAGTTTTTCAACATACAAGCCCTTCTGCATGAAAATACCGTACAGCAGCGACATCGTAAATACACTGAAGATCAAGGTAAACAGCATCGACGGCTCCATCCCGCTCCCAGCCGGGTCATCCGTGTTGCCCATCACAACCGGATGAAGGTTCGATTCCCACCAGTGAATCGACATATACACAATCGGCACATTGAGCGCCCCGATAATTCCCAAAACAGCGGAAAGCCTCGCTTTTTTCTGCCACTCCATATCCAGATTTCTGACCATGATATAGGCAACATAAATAAAAAATAAGATGAGCGTCGTCGTCAGCCGGGCTTCCCAGCTCCACCACGCGTTCCACGCCGAGCGTCCCCATATCGGCCCGGTTGTCAGTACAATCGCCGTGAAGACCACTCCGATTTCCGCGCTGACCCCGGCGATCATGTCATAAATCCGCTTTCGCTTCCATAAATATAGCAAACTGAACAACCCGACGATAAAGAAAGCGAAGAAGGCATTCCACGCGGAGCCGACGTGGAAGTAAAAGATTTTTTGCACGACTCCCATTCTTTTTTCCACCGGTGACCAAATAAAGACAAGGTATAAGGCCGTCATGACCATGGGGATGGAAATAATGACGAGAATCCGGTGAAATAAGGTCGGTTCAGGCAGCTTGATTAATTCATTCTCCTGCTTCATTCTCTACACCTCCAAAACGTATTCGAACAAAATCAGACCGGCTACGAAAAACAATAAATCATAAACAAATATCAGCTGCATCCAGGACATGGCACCGGAAATCGCCTCTAAATCAATCAGCACGATTTTCGTCGCCTGCACTGCCGCAATGATTATCGGCGTTGCAATCGGCAGCAGCAATATCGGCAGCAGCATTTCACTGCTTTTCGAATTGGCGGACAGCGCCGCTAAAAATGTGCCCACGGTAATAAAGCCGAAGGTGCCGAGAAAGACGACTCCCGTCAAATAAAGGATGCTCGCTCCGGTCAAGGCCCTGAAATCAAACAAGACAAATAATAATGGAATCGCAATCATCTGGACGGCAGCGACAAACACGAAATTGGCGATAAACTTTCCTAAAAAAATGCTTGCCGGATCAATAGGCGCAACAATAAATCCATGAATATGGTCATTTCGCTGTTCCGAGACAAAGGACCGGTTCAGCCCTAATATCCCGGCGAAGATGGTGATCATCCAAATCATTCCCGGAATCAATGCCCTGACAGCTTGATTGGAAGGGTCAAAGGCAAAGCTGAAAGTGACGATGACCAAACCAGAAAAAATTAACATTGTCGTGACAACTTGTTTCGTTTTCCATTCAGAATAGAGGTCCTTGCCTGCTATCGCCAAGGCAGGCATGAGTATACGCTTCATTGTACCGCCTGCCTTTCATAGTGGTCATAGAGCCAGTCAGCCGTCTTTTGCTGCAGCGAAACGTCATCCTTTACTCTCCCCGCCTTGATAATAACAGCCCGGTCACAGACGGACATCACCTGAGGAAAATCATGCGTCGCCATGACAACCGTGACTCCTTCCTTTTTCTTCCGCTGAATGACTTGATTCAATATTTGTACCGCCTGTTGATCGAGGCCGGTATGTGGCTCATCCAGTAAAAGAATCTCAGGATCATGAAGAATGGCTCTTGCAATCGCCAGCCGCTGAATCATCCCTCTTGAAAAAGAACGGACAGGCTCGTGCTTGAAAAAAGACAAGCCGACTTCATCAAGCAAGCGATGGATTTTGTCTCCGGGATCTGGTAAATGGTACAGCTTTGCAAAAAACGTCAAGTTTTCAACCGGCGTATAATGATCATAAAGAAAGCTTTGATGTCCAAGGTATCCGATGAGCTGCTTTAGGTTCAGATGGTCTTTCTTGAACGATTTTCCCGCAATGAACAGCTCGCCTTCCGTCGGCTTGAGCAGTCCTGCGGTAATCTTGAGCCACGTGCTCTTTCCGGCTCCGTTCGGTCCGAGGACAGCAACGCTCTCCCCGCCGTCAATCTCCAGGCTGATACCTTTGAGAATCATTTTGTCACCGATTGTTTTTATCATGTTTTTTGACTGGATCATGAGCAATCCCTACCATCTATTCCAAGTATTTGTTTAATTCTTTTTTTACCTGCTGGAGATATTTTTTATAGGCGGATGTTTTCTCAGCAAATTCCTCCTGCGTCATCTTCCCGGCTTCCAAGTCTTCCTCTGCCTGCAATATTTTGTTTAGCAGGATATTTTTTTTCGCCGCCAGCTCCTGAAAATGCTTTTCATCTTTATCATCGATCAACCCTTCGTTTTTCATTTCCTTCCGCTTGAAATGAACCCAATATCCGATACCGAAAACGATAATAAAGAGAAGCAGAATCGTTACAAGATGCGGGTCGAAATTTCGGAGCGGTGATTCATTCCACAGCCGGATGTGTCCCGGGTTATGGAAGGCCGGGGAAGGCTGTGTGACAGCGGCAATGATCGCAACCAATCCCATCATCTACCTCCCCTTTCTTTTCTGCTTCATTTTCTGCAATTCTTCAGCAATTTCCAGCTCGATTTCCTCATCCATCGTCATTTCCGCGCCGTCAGCCACCTGTGGACGGCTATCTGCGCTGTCCGTAAGCAGCACGGATTCTTCTTTCAGTTTTTCAGCTGCGAGCTTTTCATAGTGGCCTTTTAATTTCCGATAATCCTCCTCCGGAAGCTTGCCCATATTAAATTCCATTTCCAGCTCATTGATCGTCGCAAATAAATGCTCCTTGGACAACTCATCGAGGTCATCCTTCATTTTTTCCGGATTCCATGCTCTTTTTTGCGAAAAAAATGGTTGCGCTACTAAGTAGACACATAATCCGATGATAAGAATACTGGCCACATATGCCATCTGTCTTCACATCCTAGTAATACTTTTTTCGTTCTTCTTCAATGTAAGATGAAAGTACTTCCTTTTCAGCAGAATCGAGAGTATTCTCTCCAGCTTCACCAACTTCGGTTTCCGTTGCAGCCATGGTGTTTTTTAGTCTTAGAAAAATACCTGCGCCGGCAAAGCTTAAAACGACAAACGGCGCCGTCCAGGCGACGATGCTGAAGCCCGTTTTTTTCGGTGCGCGGAGCGCCTGTTCCCCGAACGCATCCACATAATAATCAAGAATTTCGTCCTCACTGTATCCTTCTTGGAGAAGCTCAATGATGTCTTCGTAATATCGCTGTTTGGTTGTACAGGTGGCGATATCATGTTCACTGTGGTCTTCCATCGATAATTTGGCGGCAATGTCGTTGACAAGAGGGGAATTAACATCATATTCCTCCTGTCCGGATGCTTGTAAAGAATTCGTGGTGACTGACATGATGCAGAAGAAGGCACAACAGATCGGCAACATCACGATCATCCGTTTTTTCATTTACAGACCCCTTTAAGTGTTTGTCAAAATGGATCATGGCTCCGCTCGATGCATCGAGTTTGTGCCAAAAGGGAAAACACCATTTTGGCACAAACCCTAATAATATTTTTTTCGTTCTTCATCAATAATGGACTTTAATACTTCGTTTTCGACTTCATCCGCCTTGTCGGCGGAATCAGACGGCGCTTCTTCATAAGCAGTGTTCGCCTTTTTGACCCATCTCCGGATTACCAGCGTGATACCAGCACCAGCTACACCTAAGGCAACAAACGGAGTAACCCACGCCGTTAGACTAAAGCCCGTTTTTTTCGGTGCGGTGAGAATAACTTCCCCGTACATCTCCGTGTAGTAATCACGTATTTCCCGCTTCGACAGGCCAGCGTTCAGCATCTCTAAAATTTCCGTTTTGAAGGCTTCATTCAGGCCGCAGCCATCCATATTGCACTCATAATGATCCTGCCCGCACCCGCACATACACATGTATTGCGACGCGTTTTCCTTAAATTCAGGAGAGTTGTAATCATATAATTCATCAGCGGCAGCTGCCGGCCAGGCTGCCAGCAGCAGCAGCGCGAAGACGGCAAGAACCTTTTTGATCATCATTAATGCACCTTCCTTTGCGGACCGGAATACCGCGGTACGACATTGCCGTATCGTCCTTTCCAGATGGCGAAAACCGCACCGATGATAAGGACGTACGTTCCGATCCAAATCCATTTCACCAGCGGATTGATTTTAAACTTGAACGTGGCTCGTTGATCGGACTCCCACGCACTTAAAACGATATACAGATCTTCACTCAATGTGCTGCGAACGGCCACATTTGTTGACGGTTCTTCCCAGTTTAAGTAAAACATTCGTTCAGGTTGCATATATCCAAGCTGTTTCCCGTTTTTCTCTACTTTCATGTTGGCAAAAACAATATCGTTCACACCTTCACTTCGCTGAGAAAGCCCTTCATACGTAATTGTGTAGTCACCCAATATGACCGATTCGCCGACGCTTAACGTTTCCAGCCGTTCGATATCAAAATTGGCGCCCACAATCCCGAAGGCCATGATCGCAATGCCGAGGTGGACAATATAGCCGCCGTAACGTCTTCTGCTGCGGATCAATAAACGGTACAATGCCACCGGGACAGACTCCTGCGTTACTTTTCGACGGGCTTTCGTTCCGCGGATGAACTCGACAATATGCGTCAATACCATGAAAGCGATAATGCCGAATGAAATCACCGGATAGGCGTCCCTAATTCCCATTACCACCAATAATCCGGCAATGACGAGGCTGATGATCGCAGGAATAAGGAAGTTATCCCGGATATTTTTCATGCTGGAGCGCTGCCAGGCAATCAATGGACAAATTGCCATAACAAACAGCAATGCCAGCAGTATCGGAGACATCACCGTATTAAAAAACGGGATTCCCACTGTTACCTTTGTCCCGCGGACAGCTTCGCTTACCAGCGGGAAAATCGTTCCCCAGAAAACAGCGAAGGTTCCCCCTACGAGAATTAAATTGTTAACTAAAAATGAGCTTTCTTTTGAAAAAAATGATTCAAATTGACCGGTATCTTTTTTTATCAAATGGTAGCGGCTCATTAGTATATACATCGAGAAAATAACCATGAACGCCATGAATATCAGGAAATAAGCGCCTAAATTTGTTTCACCGAAGGCATGGACGGAAGTCAGCACCCCGCTTCTGACAAGAAACGTGCCAAACAAAGTCAGCGCGTAGGAAAGAATGATCAAGCTTAAATTCCAAATCTTCAACATGTTTTTTCTTTCCTGGATCATGACGGAATGAAGATAAGCTGTCACGGTAAGCCACGGCATAAAAGAAGCGTTTTCCACCGGGTCCCACGCCCAGTAGCCGCCCCAGCCCAGCTCCGTGTATGCCCAGTAGCCGCCGATTACATTGCCGAGAGTTAAGAAAAGCCAGGCGATAATTGTCCAGCGCCTTGTCATTTTAATCCAAAAGGAGTCCATGTTTTTTAATATCAACGATGCAATCGCAAAGGCAAAAGGCACTACAAGACCAACATATCCAAGATAAATTGTTACCGGATGGAGGATCATTCCCGGATCCTGCAGCATCGGATTCAGCCCGCGTCCTTCAAGCGGAACACCGTCCAGCAAAACAAACGGCTTTGTGACAAATCCTAAGATGAGGTAGAAAAAAATTGTATTTAACGTCATGATAGCTACAATATAAGGCGTCAGCGGATTGCGCTTCATCTTGAATGAATACGCAACCATAGCGGAATACATCGTTAAAAAGAACGTCCATAACAGCAACGAACCGGCATTGCCTGCCCAAAGGGCGGAAAGCTTATACAAAAGCGGCAAATCGGAGCTGGTATATTGGTATACATACTGAAATTGGAACTGACTCGTCCCCAGCATGATAAACATCAGCAGCATGGATACGGACGCCAATATGAAAACAGCTAGCGTTGCTCCCCGGCCGCTGTCAATCAGTCGCTGATCCTGCCTTTTAATGCCGAGAACAAAGACAATGAAGGCATATACTGATAAAATCAACGCAAAATATATCGATAGATTTCCTAATATATACAAGGTGTTCACCTACTTTGATGGGGATATTTTATTCCTCGTCCTTGTTCTCGCGTAATAAGTTTCGATGAAATTCTTCATCATAGTCATCCGGATCTTCTCCCTCATACACGGACGGGCAACGAGTCTGTACCCGCTCTGCTTCAAACAAACCATCTTTCAAATATCCATGGACGATGACAATGACATCATCGGAAAAATTGTCCGGCTTCACCCCGTGATGGAACACCTGCAGCTGATTGTTCTCATCGTCTTCGATAGTAAAGCGAAGCTCCACTTTATCAGGATTCCAATCCACCGATCCTGGCTGCAAAAACCCTTCGGTCGTCAAATAACGATCTTTATACTGATCCGCGTTTACACGGGCTTCCAAAAGCGAAATTTCCGAACCGCTGGAAGCCGGCGTTGCCGTCACAAGCAAAATAATGATACTTAAAAAGATCGCACAGCCGGCCAAAATCACCTTCGTATTTTTACTCATGCTTTTTCATTCCCCCTTAAGTCAAATTTTTTATTTTTGCTCGATACGACTTTTCATCAATTTCACCGTTAAGCAGTTGCTGGCGGAGACGTTTCTTTTCCTGAATGCTGTCGATTTTTTCTGCTTTTTTGTATAAAGCCGGACTTTCTTTTTGCACCGGCTGTTTTTTGCCATTCCTAAGACCAAAAAACACGAACAATCCTGCGATGATAATCGATATACTAATCATGATTGCACTTTCATTACTGATCACAGGTTGTGATCCGTTCGCTGATGGATCCCCTCCGCTCAGTCCTGCATGAACATCATCATCCGGCGGTGTTTGCGATTCAAGAGCTTCCAATGTGGTTATTGCATCATCTTTTATATAGGAAACAGCTAAATCAAAGCCGTCGCCGGCCTCCAGGTTTTCAAATTCATAAACGTGAACTTGTACGCCGTACATATCCGTGACACGTTCAGGCTCCAGCGACAATTGCACTTCTTCAGCACCGTATGGTTCAAAAAACAAGACGCTCATAGCCTCTACATCCCGATCTACTTGCAGCGAATAAGCAAATTTCTTTGCATCCGCCGCAAACGGGGAATAATAGTATTCAATAACATACCTGTACTCTTCTTCAGGTTCCAGGGGTTCATCCGGCGTCCATGTTATCGTCCGTGCCGCCTCATCAACGCTGTAATCCAGCTCTGTTACCTGGCCGTAAGCATCAAATTTCCCCACCAGAGCCAGCATCATATTCGGATCGTCAACGGGGGCATCGACAGTAAAGCTGCCGTCATACTGCTCTTCCGTATCGTTAATAAAAATTCCGTGCCGGCCAACTAAAACAACCGGATCATCACCGCTCCATTCCGGAGGAAAAACATATTCCGGCATGATTTGAATGACTAGTTCTTTATAGGGAAGTTCTCCCGAACGATCAACTTCCGCCGCGGTATTCCACCGTTGGAAGGCAAAAACAAGTGTAACGATGATGATAGCAATCGACCAGCGCAATACACTTTTTTTCATGTCCCTTCTTCCTTTCCGTTTCCTATCTACCATGACTTTATTACGATTCCGCTGCGATAACTGTGATAAAAATCACAGTTTACCGTGGCGTTTTTGTGAATGTTAGTGCTTACCTAATAGAGATTGTTCAAAAAAATCGCTTTTTATCTTTTTGAACAATCTCGACGCAATGTGCGCAGCCGATGCTTTCTTTTCACAGCGATGGACGGGGTTCCCATCGCTGGCGCATCGCGCGGAACCATTGCTTTTTTTTGCGAATTTGTTTTGTTTTGCAATTGTTCAAAAAGATCGCTTTTTATCTTTTTGAACAATCTCGACGCAATGTGTGCAGCCGATGCTTTCTTTTCACAGCGATGGACGGCTTTTTTACAGACGCATCATACTAAAAAGAAAGATATGGCCATGTCAGCACATATCTTTCTCCTGTCTGTCTCATTGATCAACATCACCAGTGGCTAAAGGTAGCGGATCACGGATTATTGCTGTAATTCCAAGACATTTGGAAAGAAGTCATTAATGGCGTGTTCGTGTTTTTTATCAGGGTCTTCCTCGTTATAAACAGCTTCCACGACCTTCTCAATTTCCCTTTCCAGTTCTTCGAGATCCACGTCGAGCTTCGTTAATTCAATCGTTGCAATACGAATCGCTTCATTGGATGCATCGGAGGATGTTCTCAACGCGTCGATACCGCCTTGCGGATTATGGAATCCATCTGAGTTTTCAGCGGCTATGATATCCCAGAACCATTGTCCTTTCCGCACATAATATTGCGCTTCTTCAATCTTGTCTTCCGGCACCCCAGCCGTGATCATGCGATTGACGTAATAATGCGCCTTCACAGAATGCTCCTGCGTTTCCTCCATCGCGTCTAAGTGACGGGTTTGAATCGTTTCCACCCGGTCTATTAAATACGTCTCCGATTTGTCATTATGACAAGTGAGACAAGACTGTTCTATTGTATCGAGCGGCGATGTCCAATGGTGAGAACTGATTTTCTTCTTCCCGTCCGACCGCTCATAAGGCATGTGACAGTCCGCACAGGAAACACCCGCTTCGCCATGCGTTCCGTAGCTCCACAGTTCGAATTCCGGATGCTGCGCTTTCAGCATTGGCGCACCGGATATATCGTGAATCCAATCATATTCAAAGCCGTCCTCTTTTGCCTGATTCTCAAAGTATTCAAACATGTCTTCCGGCATCAAACCGTTATCCCAAGGGAAAGTTACTTTCTTATTTTCCGGTTCAAAATAGTACTCTACGTGACATTGCGCGCACACATAAGAACGCATGTCGTTCTTGCTGGCCTGTGTGACATCTATCCCCATTCTCTCCATTGCATTCGTAAACGAAGGACGGGTAATCCTCAAATCCATCGTTACCGGATCATGACAGTCGGAACAGCCAATAGATAAATGACCATATTCCCCAAGCTCTTCCACTGCTTCTCCTTCTCCATAAGAAAGCACCCGCGGCAGAATTTCACTTCTGAAATTGGCTCCCCAATAGTCGTCTCCCATTTCATCCAACAACAGTGGAACAGCCGTGCTTTTACATGTCATGCACGAACCAATGGAATCATCGTTGATTCGTTTAATGTTCATGACATCTTCCACCGCATACGTATGCCCTCTTGTTTTGTTATACTCCAGCATAAAGCCGTAATTATGAAAAAGCATCGGCAGATTCGGCTCAATTCCGACTTCAAACTTCGATGTATTTTCATTTTCCGGCGTCATGTTTTTTAAATAGCTTTCATATTGCAGCGGAAATTCTTCTTTAAACGCCGTGTTTAAAATTTCATCCGGGGACAGATTCGTTGTCTGTTCCCCCTGACTTCCCTGCGCCTCCTTATCCGCGCATGCTGCAATGACCGTCACTGCTAGCAGAACGACAGCCAGCAGTAGCCATTGTTTCCCCCTCGTTACAATCATTGTTTTCACCCTTTCGTATTAAAGAGGTTGATTCACTCACTTAATTAACGTGTTTGTTCAAGAAGAGGCAATGAGTGGAGACGATGCATTCTTTTCAATCCGGCCGTGAGTGTTTTTCTCGGAGCCAGGATGGCGACATTCCGCCGTTGCCCATAGGACATGGGCAGCATTTAGGTGGATTTGGGCGCATCGTGCGGAACCATTGCCTTTATGAACACGCTCTTAAAGAATCAGCTTCTTGCATCCACTTCTCCCGGGGTAAACCAATCCTCCGGCTTATACATTCCATTACCATGAGGCACCGTTCGATGACAATCGATACAGCTGTCCTTTGTATCATGATAATCAACATTGCTTAAACTTGGCGAATGGCAGCTGATACAGCTGTCATTCACAACTTCTTTCGAGGTTTCTTTCGCGTGAATAACATCCGGAATATCATCTGCCCCGATCGTATTCATGTACATATGACTTAACCCCGCCTTACTTTTAAAAATAAGCTTCGACGCCATACTGTCCCGTGGTGTATGACAGTCATTGCAGGTTAAGGTGGCGTGATTGGAGTCGGTAAATGTTGCATACGCCGTATCCATCACATGGCAAGTGGAACAAAATTCCGCGCTGTCGGTTGCCTTCAAGCTTCCCGCAGTTACCGCGAAAATTGCAATTCCGATGAATACTCCTCCTAAAATGAAAAGAAGCGATCGCTTGTTTAGCCATTTCCGAGATTCTTTCACTGTTTCATCTCCTTTCTATTTCGGATTTGTATTTCACGTTCTTCCAGTTCCTAGTGTAAAATCAAGGAGACATTATACATGTGATTTTTCTCACTTTAAATTTGTCGGTTATTTGAAAACAATGTGTATTTTTTATGAACGAAAAAATAAGTTAAAATGTAAGGAAATGTTGTTATATCGGAGTTTTTGAGGCAATGAAAGGTAGAAAATCCCAAAGTAAATGTGGCAAATATTTGTCTTTTGATGAAAAAATGTGGGAAAATTGCAGAAGGAAAATGTATTTTTAGTGTTTGTTTTTCAGGAGCGCTTTCCATGTTCTTGCTTTTCGAAGCCCCCAATATAAATACCGCCGTGAATTTTCCACAGGCATATTCCAGAACAATACTGGCAAAAAGAAGACTATTTAAGAAGCTTTTATAAGCAAAGAAAAACGAGACCCGGGGAGAAATGAATAACCCTTAGCCTCGTGATAAGCTTTAAACAGCAGCATTTATTAAGATTAGCACGGCAAAAAAACTAGGCATAACAAACAAGGCATCCAGTTTTTTACCTTGTCGATTTCGGATTGAATGCATCCTTAATTCCTTCACCGATAAAGTTAATCGCGAGGATTGTCAAGGTTATCGCCATTGCCGGCGGCACCCAAACCCACCACATTGTCCGAATGACATGCGGCTGTCTTGCTTCTGACATCATATTTCCCCAGCTCGGCGTTCCAGCCGGCACGCCAAAGCCTAAAAAGCTTAATGCCGTTTCCGCAACAATCATAACGGCCAGAAGCAATGTGGCCTGTACAATGATTGTCGTCATCACATTGGGAAGCAAGTGCTTGCGAATAACTTTAAACGGCGTTCCTCCAATGGATATTGCCGCCATAACATACTCATTCTCTTTCTCCGACATTGTTTTGCTCCGCACCACCCTGGCAGCGCCTGTCCAGCCAAGCGAGCTGATGACAAGGATGAGCGCCCAAATACCCGCTTCACGGAAGATGGATGCCAAAACAATAACGAAAACTAAATACGGAAAATTCATCACAAAATCGGTAAAACGCATAAGAAGGGAATCAACCAGACCGCCGTAAAAGCCGGCAATCGAACCGATCGTCGTTCCAATAATAACAACAGCAAACATACAAATAAACCCGATGGTTAATGAAGTTCGTCCTCCATAAATCAACAAAGATAAAATATCTCTACCGGAGTTATCCGTGCCCAGCCAATGATCGGCGCTTGGCGAAGCATTTCTGTTCATGATATCCACCCGGTACGGGTCAAACGGTGCAATCACCGGTGCCAAATAGGCCAGAATCGTTACTAATACAAGAAATCCTAAACTAATCATTGCCAATTTATTACTAAACAGCTTTCGGCGCGCAATTGCCCACGGCGATTGTTTTTTTGCTTTTTTTATCATTTCTTCTGATCGGCGATTTTCTACTGTAGCAGACATATCAACACCTCTATTCTACCCTTATCCTTGGATCGATAACACCGTATAACAAGTCTGCAATTAAGTTGCCGACAAGTGTCGCTACCGATAGCATTAAAGTAATTGCAATTACGACCGCCGAATCACGTCGCCCGATGGAGGTAATTAATAATTCGCCGATGCCCGGATATGTGAATACTGTCTCAATAATGACTGCACCGCCAATGATACTGCCAATATCAAAACCGAACAAAGTGACGATCGGAATGATGGAATTTCTTAAGATATGCTTGTTGTAAATTTTGTTTTCCGGTGTCCCTTTAGCTCTTGCCGTTCGAACATAATCCTTTTGGGCATTTTCAATAATGTCATTGCGCAGAAATTGTGTATAACTGGCCGTTGTCAGCATCCCCAACACAATGGCGGGCAATGCCGCATGCTTTAATTTACTTAAATAATATTCCATCGTTCCTGGCGTGACTCCTGACCCGATACTTCCCGTTGCCGGAAACCATCCAAGTTGAAAGGAAAAAAAGAAAATTGCAAATATCGCCGCAACAAAGCTTGGAATCGCAAGCATTAAGTAATTTAAGCCTTGAATACCATAATCTCCAATAGTATATGGATGTCTTCCGGCATATCTTCCCATAAAAAAAGCAAGAACATAAGTAAGCAATAACGATAAAACAGAAAGCAATATCGTATTTGGCAACCTTTGTCCTATTGCTTCGGTGACGTCCATTCGGTGAACAAACGAGCGACCGAAATCCCATTGAAGAATGCCGGCAGCCCATCTGCCGTATTGAACATGTACTGGATCATTCAGACCAAGCTGTTCTCTCATCTCTTCAATGTATTCCGGTTTAGTATTTGAAGGGTCGATTTGACCGGAAAGGGCATCCCCTGGCATCGCTAATGCCAGGGCAAATACCACAATGGAGATCATGATCAAAATCGGAATCATGATGACTATTCTTCGTAATGTGTAAAGTAGCATGATCATTTCTCCCTTGTACAGTAAACTACTGTCTTACCGCATTTTTTATCTAAAAGTGTTTGTTCATAAAGATCATTAGTTTACCTTATTCAACAAACACGACTAAAAGCTTTTAGTTATCCCGATACCATAAATGTGGATCAGTTAACGCGTCGCTTACGTCGCCGGTAACACCGTGTACGTCAGCTGCAATTCCATAAACTCGAACCGGCGAACTTAATGGTATGATCGGCAATTCTTCGTTTACAAGCTGATGCCATTGCTGATAGACATCTCGGCGATACTCTAAATCAAACGCCTCAACACTTAAGCCTTCTTTGATTAATTTTTCTGATTCTTCATTTACCCAACGAGGGAAATTCCATAAGTCATCTTCTTTCCAAAGACCGGTTGGATCCGGATCGGCAGACAATCCCCAAGCGCCCATAAACAGGTCGATGTCTGGATCGTCTTCTTCAACCAAGTCATAGAACAGGTTGAAATCGAACAGTTGTCCATCCTGCAGTCGTGCGTTTAAGCCAACATCCTGAAGGTTTTGCACAATATAAGTAGCACGAGGCTCGGCAATATCAGTGCCTTCCATCGCCATGAAGTTGATCGTGAATTCTTCTCCCTCAGGTGTGTCTCTCCAGCCGTCGCCGTTGGAATCAACATAACCTGCATCATCCAGTAGCTGCTTCGCTTTTTCTGGATCGTAATCATACTGAGTCAGGCTTGACTCATCCGGATATGCCCAGCTGATAACGGATTCCGGCGCATTGATAACCGTTCCGTAGCCTTCGCTGAACGAATCAAGAATTCCTTGACGGTTGATTGCATGTGCGATGGCATGACGAACGTTTTTATCCGCAAATTTCGGATTATCCATGACGTTTTTCTCGCCATCCCAGTGTCCTAATTTAAAGCCGATATAGCTATAGTTAAGACCTTCTTTTTCCTGGAACTTAATGCGCTCATCATCTTGCAAGTTCACTACCTGGCTTGGAGGCAATTCGTAAATGTCGATTTCGCCGTTTACGAGTAAATCCCCGGCCATCGAGCCGTCAACAATTTTATAAACAACGCCGTCGAGATTTGGAGCGCCTTTCCAGTAGTCTTCGAATGCTTCAAATTCGATTTGTTCCCCAGGAACGATGTTCGTCACTTTGTAAGGTCCAAGCCCTACAGGATTGCGGCGGACTTCGTCTGCATCTTCAAAGTCTTTAACAGGTACATCTTTCAAATGCTCTTTAGGCATAGGATATGTCCAAAGCTGGTCAATAGCGTTCGGAAGCGGCGGAACTTCTTCTCCGGTCTTGTATTCCGTGCTTCTGAATGTTACTTCAATCGTGTAATCGTCAACGATGTTAATACCAGAAATTTCATCCGCTTCGCCGTTCTTGTACTCTTCGGCACCGTCGATAATGTTGACGTTGCTCCAGCGAGGACCAGTGTAATCAGGATCAGCAATAACTTCCCAGGCAAACGCCACATCTTCGGTTGTAAGCTCTACACCGTTATGCCACATAACGCCTTCTTCAAGTTTGAAAGTGATCGTGTATTTATCTTCCGATACTGTCCAAGTTGCCAGGTTAGGCTCCGCCATCAGGTCGTCTCCGTTTTTCACCAGTGCGTCACCGTTAAAAATTTTCAGTGCCAAGCTGTCATCTTGTCCAGCATAGTGAGCCCAGTCAAGGACACCGGCAAAAGGTTGTCCAAAACCGTAAGTTACAACGCCCCCTTGCGGCACATCTCCTTCTGCTTGCTCACCATTTTCTTCGCCTTCTGATTCACCTTGATTGTCATCGGCATCATCATTATCACCGCCGCCGCAAGCTACGACAAGCATGGAAATCGAAAGCAGCATTGCAAGCAGCAATAAAAGTGACTTCTTCATTCAGTAAACCCCCTAAAATTGTTTAATTTGATTATTTCAGTTATTGGTAAAGTAAACACGAAACGCGATGTTCCTCGTTCACCTCCTCCAACTGCGGTTTTTTCGCACTGCACTCAGGCATCGCCTCAGGACAGCGGGGATGGAACGGACACCCGGTCGGCGGATTTTGCGGGCTTGGTACATCCCCTGTCAGAATAATGCGCTCGCTCTTGTTCCGCGGATCCGGTTGCGGTATCGCGGAAATCAGCGCTTTCGTATAAGGGTGTTTCGGATTAAGATACATTTCGTCAGCCTCTGCGATCTCCACCAAATTTCCCAGATACATGACGCCGATCCGGTCGCTCATATGTTTTACAACGCTCAGGTCATGAGCGATAAACAGCAAGGTTAAATCAAATTCTTCCTGCAGGCTTTTAAGCAGGTTTAGCACTTGTGACTGAACGGATACATCCAGTGCAGACACAGGCTCATCGGCAACGATCAGCTTCGGCTTTAACGCCAGAGCACGTGCAATTCCGATTCGCTGGCGCTGTCCGCCTGAAAATTCATGCGGGTATTTATAATACGCATCCTCAGGCAGACCTACTTTTTGCAGTAAATCCATGACTTCCGCTTTCAATTTCCTCTCAGAACCTTTTCCGTAATTGACGAGTGGCTCGGAAACAATGCTGCCAACCATCATCTTCGGGTTAAGAGACGCATAAGGATCCTGGAATACCATTTGAATATCCTGACGAATACTTCGCAGCTGGCTGCCGCCAAGATTGGTAATATCCTGGCCGTCAAAAATAATTTTTCCTCCCGTCGGCTTGAACAATCTCGTTATCGTTCTGCCGGCTGTTGATTTTCCGCACCCCGATTCTCCAACGAGGCCGAAAGTTTCCCCTTTTTTTAATTCCAGCGAGATATTGTCGACTGCCTTCACATCGCCAATTTTTTTACGGAAAAAGCCGCCCCGGACAGGATAATATTTTTTTAATTCCTTTACTTCCAGTAAAATGTCTGACTGTTTTGTCTTCGCCTGATTCATGACTGAACCTCCGCTTTTTCTGCCGGTCGGCTAGTATCATATAAAATGCATCTTACTGCATGACCTTTTTCCGTTTCCCCTAATTCCGGTGTAATCGTTCTACACTCAGGCATTGCTTCAGGACAACGGTCTGCAAAGCGACAGCCTGTTTCCGGCATGTTTTTTAATGAAGGAACAATCCCTTTTATCGTATTTAACACTTCGATTTTCTCTTCCAAGCGAGGAATAGAACCTAACAACGCTTTTGTGTATGGGTGCTTCGGATCGTAAAAAATCCGGTCAACATCCGATTGTTCCACTACTTGTCCGGCATACATAACCACAACGCGGTCCGCCATCTCGGCCACTACCCCTAAATCATGGGTAATCAGCATCACTGCCATGCCGACTTCTTCCTGGATTTGTTTGATGAGTTCAAGGATTTGGGCTTGTACCGTTACGTCCAGTGCCGTTGTCGGTTCATCGGCAATCAGAAGCTGCGGTTGACAGGCAATTGCCATAGCGATCATTACCCGCTGTCTCATACCCCCGGAAAGTTGATGTGGAAATTCGTGGACAATTTGTTCTGCTCGGGAGATTCCAACCTGTTTCAAAAGGGAAATACTTTTCTTTCGTACTTCTTCTTTACTGATTCTTGTATGGTTTAACAGCACCTCATCCATTTGAAAGCCAATTGTCAAAACAGGATTTAACGCAGTCATGGGCTCTTGAAAAATCATGCTGATATCTTTTCCACGAATGTTGTTCATTTCATTTGTGGTTAATGGAACTATATCTTTTCCTTGAAAAAGAATTTGTCCTTTATCAATTTTCCCATTGTGTTTTGGGAGTAAATCCATGATAGATAAAGACATCACACTTTTACCACAGCCGGATTCCCCTACTATGCAAACGACTTCCTTTTTATTGACATCAAAAGATACGTCTTTTACGGCATAATAGGTTTTCCCGCCAATATCGAAACCTGTGTGAAGGTTCTTTATCTCTAAAAGCTTGTCGTTATTGCTCATAGGATACCATACCCTTCGATATTTTCTGAAAATAATAAAAAATAGTGTTAGATAAAATATTAGTATAGCATTTCAGTCATGTCAATAATTATCTTTCGACTATCAAAACGTTTCAGCCAATCGCTATATTTCATAAATAATTTCAATTGTCTGATAACTGCCCGCAAAATAAACACGCCCATTTTTTATTTCCGTTTTACCGCTTCCGGTGCACAACAATAGAAAAACAACCCCTTAAATCGCTGCTCGTTGAATTAAGTCTATGTTTTAACTATTTTAAAATAACAAATGAGATGTTTTATTCCGAATAAATTAATATGCAAGTATATGAATTTTAGTGTCAGCGTTAACTTCGATAGCAGGGATGTTGAATTTCATTCCCTCCTTTTCACCTGCATTTTTACAACATTCCGCTTAAATTTAGAAGTATTTACTGACTCTCTTCAATGATTGTCTATAAAGATGGGAGGTCCAAATTCCGGAAAACATTTCCTGCAAGTTTGCACTGCATTGCTTCTCCCTTTACCCACATTGCACGCTTTTTCTTCTTTGAACACAGACTAAAAGTAACACGGACAATTATACACCGTTTTGTCAATTTATGCATGCCTTTTTCACTTGTTTTTACTGGTAATTTCCTTCCTTTTCATTGTAAACCCTTGTCATTGCTAGCTTTTCATTGTTGTTTTTGTCAGACAATTTTACATAATTTTTTTTATTAAATACCTCTCTGGACCTAAATTTCTTTAGTACTTTAGTACTTTAACCCTTTTGTCCTTTAATCCTTTTATTCACTAAAATCAAAAAAATGGAGAGCTGTTACACTCTCCATTTTAAGTCATTCCCCAAAATTAGCAGGGCTATTATTCATTTTACGGCGGCTTGGTATAATCACTCTATCGTGATTACTCCTAAAGGAAAAAAACTTTTTAGGTAACCACCTTTAATGATTGCTTTTCGGATCGAAGGCATCCCGCAAGCCATCACCGATAAAATTAATGGCAAGTACGGTTAACAAAATGGCCAATCCCGGCGGCAGCCAGGCCTCCCAATTATTTTCCAGAATCCTCAAGCTTGTTGCTTCAGTGATCATGTTCCCCCATGTCGGTGTCGGTTGCGGAATTCCAAAGCCGATGAAGCTCAGCGCCGATTCAATAATAATCATATTTGCCATCATCAATGTCGCATTGACAATGATCGGACCGATCGCGTTCGGCAAAAAGTGTTTAAAGATAATTCTGATGTCGGATGCACCGATGGATCTTGCACCTAAAATGTATTCCTTTTCCCTTAAAGACAGGAAGGTTGCCCTGATAATCCTTGTCAAGTTCGGCCAAGAAGTTAAGGCGATAATCACGATAAAAATCGTAATCGTTATTTTTTCAATAATCGCAATTAGCGTTAAAACGAGCAACAGGAAAGGCAGGATCAGCATGATATCCGTAAACCTCATGATGGCACCGTCAACTCTTCCGCCATAATACCCGGCAATGGAACCTAACAACGTTCCAACAACGACTGTACAAAGCATTGCAAAAAAACCGATCGTCAACGATATTCTTGAACCATGTACAAGTCTTGAGAAATTGTCCCGTCCTGAGCTGTCCGTTCCCAGCCAGTTTTCAGCATCGCCCTTCGCTTCCACTTTAAGCATATTCGATTCCGTCGGATTGTGAGTTGCGATAACATCGGCAAATACTGCAACGATTACAAAGATTGTAAGAATAATTAACCCGGCGATCGCCAGCTTGTTTTTTAAAAACCGCCGCATTGCCAGCTGAAATGGGCTTAAGCTTTTTTCCGTAGTTTGAGCGGTTAAATCCGGATTTGCATCCATGTTATTTTGCACCTGTGTTTCCATCTGTTTTCACCTCAGTCATAGCGTATCCGCGGATCTACAATCGCATAAAAAATATCTGCCAACAAGTTCCCCACCAGGATAGATACACCTAAAATTAAATTGATGGCCATAATTACCGGATAATCGCGGTTGGAAATCGCTCCTATGAACAATGTACCTAATCCGGGATAATTGAAAACTCGCTCCGTAATGACCGCTCCGCTCAACAATGTTCCAAACTCCAAGCCCAGCAATGTAATAATTGGTATAAGTGCATTCCTTAAGGTGTGTTTGTAAAGTACCGACTGACTGCTCAATCCTTTTGCATGGGCAGTACGTATAAAGTCACTACCTTTGACTTCTAATATTTCTGTTCGCATATACCTCATGTATGCGGCCGTACTGGCTAATCCCAACGTAAACCCCGGCAACACAAGGTGTCTTAATTTATCGATGAAGAGCTCAAATCCGGTCAAGCCGATAGTCGTTGATGTACCTTGTGCAGGGAACCATCCAAAAAGAAAGGAAAAAACATAAATTGCCAACAGCCCGGCAAAAAAGTTGGGTGTTGCCAGACCTAAAAAGGCAAAGGTCGTAGCTCCATAGTCAAACAAGGAATACTTCTTTGTTGCAGAATAGATACCGATGGGAATGGCAATCGCCAATGTTACTCCTAACGCAAATAAAGAAAGATACAATGTATTCCAGATCCTCGCTGTTATCAATTCCAAAACCGGCCTTCCAGTATACTGCAACGAGGTTCCGAAATCCCCGGTTGCCACGGATGATAACCAGTTCCAATATTGTATATGGATCGGATCATTCAAGCCAAGTGCTTCACGACGCTCTTCATATACTGCAGGATCGATTCTCGGGTCGAGTCTTTCTCCTGTCAGCGGGTCTCCGGGAGCCGCTTTCGCCAAACCAAACACAATGATCGTGATAACAAACAGCATCGGGATAAATTGAAGTATGCGGCGTGTAATATACTTATGCATTCAGCATTCCTCCTAAAGGATAAAAACAGGTGCACGACCGTGGCCGTGCACCGTTCTTACCTCGACACGACAATAATTATTTTCTTACTGTTCCAAGTACCACAGGTGAGAGTCAGTATAAATAGTTGACGGATACTCTTTTACGTTTTGTAATTTCGCATTGTAGGCGTAGTTGCTTGTATTAGAGTACAAGAATACTTGCGGAACTTGCTCTGATACGTAGTGCGCCCACTCTGCATAAACTTCTCTGCGGTAATCCTGATCAAATGCTTCCGGTGCCTGAACACCTTTTTTAATCAACTCATCGCTGTGAGGATCGTTCCAACGAGTGTAGTTGTACGCATCCGTGGATAAGAAGATTCCCGATGGATCAGGGTCAGCCGCAGATAAGCTCCAGCCTGCCAAATACAGATCCCAGTCTGTGTTGTCTTTTTCCAGCATATCAAAGTGCGGACCTGCCTCACGCGGATTGCGCAAGTCAACCTTGATCCCTACTGCTTCTAGGTTCTCGACAATGATCGGCGCAGATCGTTCACGCACTTGGTTACCAGTTGGATAATCAAGGTTTAATACCCACTCGTTTCCGTCCGGATCTTCGCGGAAGCCGTCGCCGTTTTGGTCAACATAACCGGCATCATCCAATAACGCTTCCGCTGTTTCAGGGCTGTACTCATATTTTTCCGGAGCATCCTCATCAAATGCCCATGAAGCCGCTGGGAAGTGAGCATTCAATACATCCCCCATTCCAAACAGCAAGCCGTTGACGATTCCTTCACGGTTAATCGCGTAAACAATGGCTTGGCGAACGCGGACATCGGAAAGCTTTTCGTTTTCGATCCAGTTGTCGGGATCAATAACGCCGTTTTCCACATCGTCTGCTGTGCGGTGATGCAGCTTAAAGCCCATGTATTGGTAACCGAAGTCCTGAGTGACAAATGTTGTAATGTTGTCGAGAGCATCCACCCGCTCAAAGTCGGCAGCCGGCACTCCGTTCGGTTCGGCAATCATATCGATTTCGCCGCTTTCCAATAAGCCTGGCATAACGGACTGCTCGATAACTCTCCATGTGATCCCGTCTAAATAAGGAGTGCCTTGCCAGTAGCCTTCATAAGCAGTTAACACATATTGCTCATTTTCCAGCATATCTGTTAATTGATAAGGCCCTGTTCCAATCACTTCTCCCGCTCTTCTGGAAGCGCTGTGATCAGGCATTTCTGCAAGCGGCACATCGCCGAAAATATGCTTTGGTACAATATAAAAGCTCGCATCGAAAATGGCGTTTACGTTGGATTCTGTGTACGTAAATTTAACCGTTTGCGGGTCCAACGCTTCCACCGTATCCAATTTCACTACGTAGCTTGTACGAACTCCGCCGGCAGCGACGTAATCTTCATCCATGATCGTTTCGTAAGTAAAGACAACATCATCGGCAGTAAATGGTTCGCCGTCCTGCCAAGTAATGCCATCGTTTAATGTAAACGTGATTTCTGTGTAGTCTTCATTAATCTCCCAGCTTTCTGCAAGGGATGGCGCCCATTGCAGGTCTTGATCCAATTGAACGAGTTGTTCATGTGTGAAGGATAAAATGTTTGCTTCATATGCATCAGAGTAGAATAACGGGTTGAATTGGTGCCCCGGAGCGGAATACATTCCTGCAGTAATCGTTCCACCGGACTGAGGACCTGATACCGTTTCCTCACCATTGTCATCATTTGCAGATTCATCATCTGTCCCCGTATCTCCGTCACCTCCGCCGCAAGCAGCCAACACTAGTACGAAAGATAACGACAGGACAAGCATTAACCAAACTTTGTTAAACTTCATGCTTTCAATTACCCCCTTAATTATTTGAAGATTCAAAAAATACAGCATAAAAGCTCGATAATCCGCGCCTTCCTTCGGCCCTTCACCTCCTTCAAAAAGTAAAACCTCCGCATAAAAAGGATGTTCAAAAAGGGCAATGGTTCCGCTCGATGCATCCCAATTCCGCCTAAGTGCCGCTCACGTCCTGCGTCTCAAGGGTACTCGACGCAAATTTGCTCGATGGAGCACATTCAGGTTGCATTTGTGAGCAGCGGCGGAATGTCACCATCCTGGTTCCGAAACCACTCCTAGCTGACCTGAAAGGAATGGATCGGCTCCGCTCATTGCATCATGCTTGTTCCAAAAAGATAAAAAGCGATTTTTTTGAACAAACACTAAAAAAGATTTTACTTTTCTGTTGTATATAAGTGGCAAGCTACATATTGTCCTTCTCCCTGATGGATTAACTCCGGGCGCTCCAAACGGCAGCGTTCATGGGCTTCGGGACAACGTGTATGGAAAGAACATCCCGCAGGCGGATTGGCCGGACTTGGCAATTCACCTTTTAAATGAATTTTTTCCCGCTTTCGCTCCACATCCGGAACCGGCACGGCCGACAGCAAGGCTTGTGTATATGGGTGAAGCGGATTATCGTAAATCTTGTTTTTCGGTCCGATTTCCGCCAATCTCCCTAAATACATCACGCCTACACGGTCGCTGATATGCTTCACCACACTCAGATCATGGGCAATAAACAAGTAAGTTAAATGAAATTCTTCCTGCAAATCTTCCATCAGATTCAATACTTGCGATTGAACAGATACATCAAGGGCAGAGACCGGCTCATCGCCGATAACAAACTTCGGATTCATCGTCAATGCTCTTGCGATTCCAATTCGCTGCCTTTGTCCTCCGGAAAATTCATGCGGGTATTTTGACCTTGCTTCAGCAGGCAAACCAACTTTTCCTAGTAGATCAACAACTTTTTCCATTCTTTGTTTCTTATTGAGCATTTTTTGGACAATCATCGGCTCTTCGATGATTTCGCCGACGCTCATCCGCGGATTTAGCGATGCGAACGGATCTTGAAAGACCATTTGCATATCTTTTCGATACGGACGCAGCTTTCGATTTTTTAAAGTTGCCAAATCCATTCCTTCAAAAACAATTTCGCCTTCCGTAGGATCCAAAAGCCGCAAAACGGTCCGGCCCAACGTTGACTTTCCCGAGCCGGATTCCCCTACAATTCCCAGCGTTTCTCCTTTATACACTTCAAAGCTTACATCGTCGACTGCTTTCACATGGCCAACGGTTCGCTGTAACATCCCGCCTTTGACGGGAAAATATTTTTTCAGATGTTTCACTTCCAGTAATTTTTCTCTCTCGCTCAAGATAATTCCTCCTATTCCTCAAAGAGATAACACCTGACTTTATGGTAAGGAGCTGTCTCCAGGAGGTCAGGATTTGATTCATGGCATTTTTCCATCGCATGTTTGCAGCGCGGTGCGAATCGGCATCCCTTCGGAAAACGGTGTGCCGGCGGTACCGTACCCGGAATCGACTCCAGGCGTTCCAATTCACCCTCGAGTTTCGGAATGCTGTTCAACAGTCCGACAGTATACGGATGCTTCGTGTTGGTGAACAACTCATAGACGGAAGCTTCCTCAACGATTTGTCCGCCGTACATCACGATAACGCGATCCGCCACTTCCGCTACTACTCCGAGATCATGGGTGATCAACAGAATGGAAGATTCAAATTTTTCTTTCATTTCTACCATTAAATCGAGAATTTGGGCTTGTATCGTTACATCCAATGCGGTCGTCGGCTCATCCGCAATCAACAGCTTCGGATCACAGGACATGGCAATCGCTATCATGACTCTCTGCCGCATTCCTCCCGAGAGCTGATGCGGATATTCGTTGACAATCTGTTCCGCTCTTGGAAAACCGACAAGCTTTAATAAATCTACCGCACGTCGGTTCGCCTCTTTTTTAGACATCTTTTTATGTTTAATGAGTGTTTCAGAAATTTGATTACCTATTGTAAATACAGGATTAAGAGAGGTCATTGGTTCCTGAAAAATCATCCCGATATCGTTTCCGCGAACCTTTCTCATTTCTTTATCCGACAGCTTCAGTAAATCTTTGCCGTCGAGCTTAATCGAGCCTTCAACAATTTTTCCGGGAGGTGACTGAATTAATCGCATAATAGAAAGGGATGTTATACTTTTTCCACTGCCGGACTCTCCTACTAAAGCAAGCGTTTCCCCTTTTTTAATTGTGAAATCTACTCCGTCAACCGCTTTAGCCACCCGGCCGCCTTCCATATAGAAGTAGGTTTTTAAGCCTTCCACCTCAAGCAGTTGCTGGTCTTGAAACTTTTTTTCCCGCTGCTCTCTCAGTTTTTGCTCCTGCATATGTTCACCCCGTTTTTCTATAACAAAACTCAACTGTAAAATTATATATTACTAAAATACTTTTAATTTCCTTTGATAATTTATTCATTTAAGAGCATATGTTTTTATTACTACAACGTGTACTTATTTCACTCTAAAATTTCGGATTTCGTTATTATAGAAAATAATTTATCACAGTTCTCCTGAGAAGTACATAGTTTTCTAAAAATTATTTTAATTTAAATCCTTCGGAATCCGTAGTTTTCTGAATAAAAATAATATTTAATTGTATGTATAATTATAATTTCCCGAAAAAAATAAATATAACCAAGTTTATTTATTCATATATTTGCATAATTATACCCCATTTACCCTGTTACATTTTCTAACATTTACCATGCTGATTTGCTTACCAGTGAGCATTTTTTCCTGGAATGTTCGAAGCGGCAATCTATTTTTGGTAACGCTTTCTTGTTTGTTCTAATATATATAGCAAAAAACGACATGTCCGAGCCGTGTCGGAAATGCCGTTTGAAATAATATTATTTTGAGATTACATCCTTTCCTCCCATGTACGGGATTAAAACTTCGGGGATTTTGACAGAACCGTCTTCCTGCTGATAATTCTCCAATATCGCAGCAACGGTGCGCCCGATAGCCAGACCGGAGCCGTTTAAAGTGTGTACAAATTCCGCTTTGCTCTTTGGTTCACGTTTAAAGCGAATGTTTGCTCTTCTTGCCTGGAAAGCTTCAAAATTACTGCAGGAAGAGATTTCTCTGTAAACTCCGTTGCTCGGTATCCAAACTTCGATATCGTACTTCTTGGCAGCAGTAAACCCTAAATCACCGGTACACATATTTAATACTCTGTACGGCAGCTTTAACAACTGCAGAACCTTTTCTGCGTGGGATGTTAACAGCTCCAGCTGTTCGTATGATTCTTCCGGCTTCACAAAGCGGACAAGCTCCACTTTATTGAACTGATGCTGCCGGATTAACCCTCGTGTATCTCTGCCAGCAGAGCCTGCCTCAGAGCGAAAACAAGCGCTGAATGCAGCATACGTCTTCGGCAATTCTCCGACATCCATTATTTCATCGCGATGAAGGTTGGTTACCGGAACTTCCGCTGTCGGTATCAGAAAAAAGTCTTCTTCCCGGATTTTAAAAGAATCCTCTTCAAATTTAGGCAGCTGTCCCGTGCCTGTCATGCTGGCGCGATTTACCATATACGGGGGCAGCACCTCCTCGTACCCGTGTTCATCCTGATGGAGGTCCATCATAAAGTTAATCAACGCCCTTTCCAACCGGGCGCCCAAGCCTTTGTAAAAAACAAAGCGGCTTCCCGTTACCTTCGCAGCCCGCTCAAAATCTAAAATGCTTAAATTGGCTGCAATTTCCCAATGAGGCTTTTCTTCAAAGTCGAAGACAGGAATTTCCCCCCAGCTTCTTATTTCTTCATTTTCCTCTTCATCTGTTCCGATCGGTACACTTTCATGCGGGATATTTGGTATCGTATATAATATTTGCGCCAATTCCTCATCAGCAGACCGCAGCGCTTCATCGAGATCCTTGATTTGCTGTGAAACTTCCTTCATCTCTGCGATAAGTGCTTCCGCATCCTTTTTTTCTCGCTTTAATTGAGATATTTCCTGGGAAACTGTATTGCGGCGATTTTTTAGTTCCTCTACTTCTTGTATCAGCTTGCGCCGGTTTTCATCCAGTTCACCGAACCGATCCAAGTCGGAAATATCCTCATTTCGATGAGCGAGCTTTTCTTTTACTTCTTCAAAATGGTTACGTAGCAATTTTACATCCAGCATTCGGTAATCCTCCTTTATAAATTCGTTGTTTGTTCCATTTGTTGCTTTTGTTGGGGGCAAAGTCCAGGAAGGTGTAACAAGCTTTTGAAAAATCGGCTGGAGCGTTTTAAAATGGCTATGGTTCACGCTCTGATGGCAAGGTGGAAAAAGCAGCCTTTTTCACTGTCCCTCCGCGGCATATGCATAAGCTTTTGTCCTCCATTCATAACCGGTTTTAAATGAAGGCAGCAAGATTTACCACTCAAAAAAACCTTCCATCCCTGTAAAAAGGGACGGAAGGTTACCGCGTTGCCACCCTAGTTGAAACAGCCGTGTAGTACGGACTGCTCCCACCTTGTCAATGTAATAACGGTCAATTCACCGAAACAGCCTACTTATAACTGATGTCCTCCTTTTGAACAATCGTTATAGAGGTTGTTCAAAAAGTCCGGGTAACAGCGCCTGCGAAGCTCTTTGTTGCGTCGCCCCTTCGCTGCTCACGTACGTCTCATGTACGCTCCGCTGCTCGAGCCTTCCGCGCCTCGACCTTCTTGCCGCTGTTATATCCTCCTTTTGAACAATCGTTATCTTTTCAGCTGCTTTGCTCCGGGATGGATTCACCAAAGCGCCCTGCCGGTTCCCACCAACCACCGACTCTCTGAAAGCGGCATCTCCAGTTACTATTTCCCTTCTTCGCATTTCACTATTGATGATTAGTATTATCATACCCGATCCGCCTGTTGATAATCAACCTTGAATCGGAAAAACATTACTTTTTCAGACTATCTCGAACCATATCAACAAAATATTGATGCATACGTCGATCATCTGTCAATTCCGGATGAAAGGAGCACGCTAAGTACGGCCCCTGCCTGGCGGCGACGATTTCCCCATCCAATGTTGCCAGTACGTCTACCTCTTTCCCGACTTTCTGGATAATCGGCGCACGAATAAATACTCCGCGAACATCGGCGCCGATTCCTTTCACGGATAAATCCGCTTCGAAGCTCTCCCGCTGTCGTCCAAAGGCATTGCGTTCCACCTTCATATTAATGACTGCTAAATGAGGTTCAGCATACCCTTCCAGCTCATCAGCCATAAGAATAGCGCCGGCACAGGTTCCAAACATCGGCTTTTTCTCAGCAATAAATTGCTTTATCGGTTCAAAAAAATCATATTTGTCGATTAAACGGCGCATCGTTGTACTTTCTCCACCTGGGAGCACGAGCCCGTCAAGGTCGGTAAGCTGTTCCACTTTTTTGACAGCTATGACATTTACGTCAGGAGCTTCCAATGCCTTTACATGTTCCCTTACAGCACCTTGTAATGCTAATACACCTATGTTCATCATGATGGATAACTCCTCTCACTTCCAAATCACAAGCTTACCAACCGCGATCCTGCATACGATCCTTTTTCTCCAGTGTAGCTATTTCGATCCCTTTCATCGCCGTTCCCAAGTTTTTCGACAGTTCCGCGATTAAAGCATAATCTTCATAATGCGTTGTTGCCTCGACGATGGCACGGGCAAATTTTTGCGGGTTATCGGACTTAAAGATACCGGAGCCGACAAATACACCATCTGCACCCAATTGCATCATTAATGCAGCATCCGCCGGTGTAGCCACACCGCCGGCAGCAAAGTTAACGACAGGGAATTTTCCGCTGCGTTTCATTTCCAGCAGGATTTCATAAGGCGCTCCTAAATTTTTTGCTTCCGTCATCAGCTCATCTTCGGACATGCCGATTACTTTTTTGATTTGTGACTGCATCATACGCATGTGACGGACAGCTTCGACAATATTCCCTGTTCCCGGTTCGCCTTTCGTACGGATCATCGAAGCTCCTTCCCCTATCCGGCGGGCGGCTTCGCCAAGATCACGGGCACCGCATACGAACGGAACAGTAAATTCGCGCTTGTTTAAGTGGTACACTTCATCCGCAGGAGTTAATACTTCACTTTCATCAATGTAGTCAACACCCATCGCTTCAAGAACCCTTGCTTCGACAATGTGCCCAATACGTGCTTTAGCCATTACCGGGATGGAAACGGCGTTTTGAACTTCTTCAACAATCGTCGGATCAGCCATGCGGGCAACTCCGCCTGCAGCACGAATATCGGAAGGGACCCGCTCTAAAGCCATAACAGCCACAGCGCCTGCTTCTTCAGCGATTTTTGCTTGTTCCGCATTCACGACGTCCATAATCACGCCGCCTTTTTGCATTTCAGCCATTCCGCGTTTTACACGATCAGTTCCAGTAAGTTTTTCCATAGTATTTATCCCCCTTAAAGATGTTTTATTTGTATTTTGGTTGTAAATCTACATAATATCCAGTGCTTCCATTCCCATTATAGCGAATAAGATAGGAATATTGATAGAAAACACTTTACAAAATACCATTAAGATCGCCGTTTATCGATCTGAACAACCGTGACGCATGATGTGAAGCCGGTTTGAGGAACTCTCACTTCCCTTGTATATGTTATGTACTTCCTTCCGTCATGACTCGTTATTTCACATATCAGGTTGTAAAAAGTGACTGCTCACAAGCAAAATTGTTTTCAAAAGCATAAGGGCAAAGTGTCGCTCCTTGTCTCTTCCTTTGCCCACCGGTATCATGCTGATTGTCTATCCGTAGACAGCTTGCAGCTTCTCAGCGATAAATCGCTCGTTGCTTTGGGGACGTCTCAAAGAGGACCTCCTCTTGAAGACATCCCTTTTTCACGCTTAAAACCAACCGCTTACCGTTTCTGCAATGGAATTCCAAAGACCTGAGAAAAATTCGCCGATACCTCTGAAAAAGAGGGTAAATCCTCCTGCTTTTTCAACGGCTTCATTCGTAACGATATCCACCGACCTTGCTGTCATCCCGTCCCCTTGCAGGTACGTTTCTTCCTCATCTCCGGTGTATTCGACAACCATTTTTCCGATGACTGTATTTTCTTCCACCGGCGCAATTAGCCTTTCTTGATCATCAAAGAGAGAATCGTCAAACGTTACTGTATAATTATACAGTTCTTCTTCCCCTTCACGGATAAACGCTGATACAGCTTCTGCTGTGGAAATCGAAATTTCGTCTTCTTTTCCTTTCACCACCGGTATCGTCTCATAGCCTTCCAACTTCAGATCGGCAGGGAAAAGCTCTTGCCTTGAAAAATTATTAAAGCCGTACTCCATCAGGCGTTCCGTTTCACTAAAACGGTCGCCCCGCACTTCCAAGCCCATGACAACGGAAATTAACCGTTGTCCATCCTTTTCGGCTGTACCCGTAAAACAGAAGCCGGCAGAGTTTGTGGAGCCTGTCTTTAAGCCGTCGATATATTTATAGTCATGCTGGGGCTCGATTGATCCTTCGAGCATCCAGTTCCAGTTGTCCATGTCTATTGCATCTTCCGTACCTTCTTTAAACGTTTTTTTCGGAATGCTTGCTGTTTCCAGTACTTCAGGAAAATCATTCACTAAATGATAGGCAAGAATCGCCGTTGCCCTTGCAGACATATAGCTGTCGTCATTTGCTTCTGTTCCTTCAGGATGATTACCATTTAACAAATTGTTAGGCAGCCCGGAAGAATTGACAAACTCGAAATCTCCCAGCCCAGCTTCAGCAATCTCATCAAGGTCAGTCATTCCGTACTGGGCCCCTTCTTCGCGGAGTACTTTACCCATTCCCAGTTCCTTGCCTTTCTCATTCATCATTTCCACGAATTTGCCTTCAGAACCGGCAATATGCTCCGCAAGCGCCATCACCGATGCATTGGCAGAATAGATGGCTACCGATTCATATAATTCTCTTACCGTATATTCCTCGTCAGCTCTTAACGGGACATTGGACAATTCTCTTTGCTTGGACAAATCGTTTACTAAAAAATCGTTAATGGTGACTGTATCGTCCCAGGAAATATCCCCGTTGCTTATTGCTTCCAAAATCAAATATTCACTCATCATTTTAACCATGCTTGCCGGCGGTAACGGCTGGTCAATATTTTTTTCATACAATATTTTCCCTGTATCTGCATCAATTAAAATCCCTGTTTCCAGTACATCCGATTGATAATTTGCATTCGCAGGAACGCCTCCGATGAAAACACTCATAAATGAAACAACGAACAATAAACTGAGAATACTAATTCGTTTCATCAATTACACCCTCTCCAATATTTCTGTGCTGATATATTTTATTCTGCCTGATGGTCTGTTTTTTGTCGCTCCTGCGCGTTCATAAAAGAGAAAAGCACTATTTTTTATTGTTGATTGCTGCGATAAGGCTAGTGGATAAAAACATGCCTCAGGCCATCTAAAACCGCAGCAGCTTCGTTAGGTTAGTTTCAGTTTCAGCAACATTCACGGCTTGTCCGCCACTGCCGAGGACGTCACCCCAAAAATCATTACAACTATTTACTGCACCAAGAAAGATTCCTTTTCGTAATTGTTCAAAAAGTCCGGAAACAAAGCCTCGCGAATATCTTTGTTGCGTTGGCCTCGGCAGCTAGATCCTGCCGCGCCTCAATATGCTTGGCACTGGTTATCTCCTTCTTTTTGAACACTTGCTTTTATAAACTTGTTCAAAAAAAACTGCCTTTTTCCTTTGAACAAACTTGAAAACAGCCCGAAAACTAAAGCAATGAACAATCGTCATTTTACCATAATTGAAGCAAAAAAAATAGATAGAGGAAAACTATCTATTTTCTCAATCTTATTTATTTCCATCCTCATGGAAGAAATACCCCTTTTTACAGCTTCCAAAAAGGGAAAGGAAGCGTTCCAAAAAGCTGTTTTCTTTTTGGAACGATGTTTTTATTTCCTCCTTTTTGGACTCACAACTTAAAGGGAATAATTCGGGGCTTCCTTCGTAATTTGCACATCATGCGGATGGCTTTCCTTTAACCCCGCGTTTGTAATCCGGATAAACTGCCCTTTTTCCCTGAGGATATCCAACGTCGGTGTTCCGCAGTATCCCATACCGGCACGCACTCCACCAACTAATTGATAGAGCGTATCCTTCAGCGGACCTTTATATGGAATTCGTCCCTCAATACCTTCGGGAACCAGTTTTTGATTATTTTCCTGAAAATACCGGTCCTTACTGCCTTTTTCCATCGCCGCCAATGATCCCATGCCGCGGTATACTTTAAATTGTCGCCCCTGGAAAATTTCCCTTTCTCCCGGGCTTTCCGTTACACCTGCCAGTAGACTTCCAAGCATTACAGCATGCGCCCCTGCTGCGAGAGCTTTCACGATATCTCCCGAATATTTGATTCCGCCGTCAGCAATGACTGGAACTCCATGTTTTCTGGCTTCTGCGGCACAGTCATACACCGCGGTAATCTGCGGTACACCAATCCCGGCAACAATCCGGGTAGTACAGATAGAACCAGGTCCGATGCCGACTTTAACAATATTTGCTCCAGCTTCAATCAAATCTCTCGTGGCCTCCGCCGTTGCCACATTCCCGGCAATGATATTCAAGTCAGGATATCTCTCACGAACTTCGCGAACTTTATCGATGACACCTGCCGAATGTCCATGGGCTGTATCAATCACCAAAACATCAATCCCTGCTTCAACAAGGGCTCTTATGCGGCTATCCGTGTCCCCGCCGACGCCAACAGCCGCACCCACCAGCAGGCGTCCCTGGCTGTCTTTCGCCGAGTTAGGAAATTCGATCGCTTTTTCAATATCCTTTATGGTAATAAGCCCTTTCAACACTCCGTCCTCATCAATCAGCGGCAGTTTTTCAATTTTGTATTGCTGCAGGATTTTTTGTGCTTGTTCCAGCGTCGTTCCTACCGGAGCGGTCACAAGGCCTTCCTTTGTCATGACCTCGGAAATGGGGATGGAAAAATCATCGATAAAACGGAGATCCCGGTTCGTAATGATCCCGACCAGCTTCTGATTCTCATCGGCAATCGGTACGCCGGAAATTCGATATTTTGACATGAGATGTTCAGCGTCAAAAACTTGATGGTTTTCCGATAAATAAAATGGATTTGTTATAACACCGCTCTCCGACCGTTTTACACGGTCTACCTGTTCTGCCTGTTCTTCCACGGACATATTTTTATGAATGATTCCTAATCCACCCTCACGCGCCATCGCAATGGCCATTTTCGCTTCTGTTACCGTATCCATTCCGGCGCTGATAATTGGCATGTTTAACTGCAGTGTTTCCGACATTTTTGTTTTTACACTAACATCCCGAGGAAGCACTTCCGATTTCGCCGGAACAAGTAAAACATCATCGAAAGTCAACCCTTCCTTAACAAATTTATTCTCCCACATGCAACCATTCTCCCTTCGATATTTTCGTAAAATATTATTTGTAGCTTATCAACTGGACAAACTACTGTCAAGGCAACTGAAAGAGATGCTGGAGATTTTTTCAGCCGAATCTCGAATGGCTTTTTTGGAAACATAGCTAATGTGAGTAATATGTCCCTGTTTCTCTTCTTTACAGCTACCGGTAAGCAACAAAAGTTTATGACAGCTTCGATGATGATTAGCGGCTCTTTTTTCACCGGTATATGAGCGATATTTTTTGCGGGTCATAGCTGATTGAACATGTCAGGGTTACTAACCTTTAATGGCAGAGAGGTGCATCGTGATGAATGATCAAACATTATTTACGACTATATTTCAATCTGCAGAGTACGTGAAGAATTATTTAAAAAAATGTTATGCCAATAAATGTCTTTCTTCCACTTCTGAGCTTGCTTTCCAGAATAGCTACTCGTTTATATACTACATCAAAATGGGGAATTCATTTTTCCAGCAAGGAAGCGCATCTCCCATGTCGATCCAACCGGTGCTGTTTTTTTACGGTCTGAGTCATTGGCTCAAAGGGGTTCTCCTTACCGCTGATCCAAACTATCCGGCAACAACTCAAGTTTTGGCACATGGCATTTCAACGCGAAAAAGAAAAAAGCAAAGCTACCGCTTTCTATCGGATGAAATAAAAGTTCAAAAAGAAGGTTTTTTTCCATATGTATCCCAAACGTGTTTTGACGCTAAACAACTGACAGGTGAAAAATATAAAATGCGGCATTTGCTCATGGCCATTCCAGAACTGCTGCCAATGTTTGCATCATTGGAACAAGAGCAACCATTACTAAACGCCGAGAAAACAGACGGTTGTTTAAAAGTATCATCTGTCCTTCTGAAGCGTCTCAACATGTCTCCAAAGCATTATGAAAGAATGGTAAAGGATAAAACCGGAGTAACGCTAAAATGCAAAGCTGATGACGACAACGAAAATAAAGCTGTCATGTCACTTTACTTGGAAAAGGATACAGCAGACTATTTCCCATTGACAACTGCAATGGATCAGACCCATTATATTCCGGCTGTGCTACCGCTTTATTGGAGGCTGCCTGAAATATTGGCTCACTTTCTTTTACTTTATAATTTAAGCATGATTTGCCGTTACGAAACGGAATGGTGGGGGGAATTATTATATTCTCTTTCCTCTAATGATCGGCCGTTCATCGAGTCTTTTCTAAATTGTACTAAAGAAAAAGTCCCTTCCCTGATACAAAAGCTGTTTTTTCCTTAAAGCCTATTTTTTGCGGGCAGATACAACACGAACGCTGAAATGAAAACTAGAAAAAATGACAGTCTGCTCTCCATTTGAGTTTAGGTTGAGTTCGAAATTTTTGATTCTTCATTACGGGGAATTTGATTTACAGGGCAATTGGACCGCCCCCACACGCCCGGCAACGTCTGCGCTCTTCCTCTTCCAATCCCCCAAACAAATACAAAAAAAGACACTCTCTATTGAGAATGCCTTTGTCTGCCCAGCAACGTCCTACTCTCACAGGGGGAAACCCCCAACTACCATCGGCGCTGGAGAGCTTAACTTCCGTGTTCGGCATGGGAACGGGTGTGACCTCTCCGCCATCGTCACTGGACTTCTGATGATTGTCAATAAGCTACGAATCTCTTCGTCAACTGCGCTCGTTCGGTTCCTCACGTATGTCTGGATACGCTCCGGGCCTCTCTCGCTTGTTTCCTTGACCTTCTTGCTTCTTGCCAATCATTTGATTGTCAATAAGCGGCGAATCTCTTCGTCAACTGCGCTCGTTCGGTTCCTCAC
>NZ_FNPI01000031.1 GCF_900107275.1 Evansella caseinilytica
GTCACACCCGTTCCCATGCCGAACACGGAAGTTAAGCTCTCCAGCGCCGATGGTAGTTGGGGGTTTCCCCCTGTGAGAGTAGGACGTTGCTGGGCATGGGACTAACACAGTTAGTCCCATTTATTTTCTATGAAATACTACTGAGGAAAGCATCGTCCGTAAGCAACGGAATAAGCGTCTAAGAAAAACCGACGGGGCCTTAGCTCAGCTACGAGGGAAGCCTCATTGAAAAGGCATCGAGTTGTTTCGACGGATATAGCGACGAAGCGATACGAGCAGAGGAAGAAACAGGGGAATGCAGCGGAGGAAAGCATCGTCCGTAAGCAACGGAATAAGCGTCTAAGAAAAACCGACGGGGCCTTAGCTCAGCTGGGAGAGCGCCTGCCTTGCACGCAGGAGGTCAGCGGTTCGATCCCGCTAGGCTCCACCATTAATTTAGAAAATTATATTTGGCGGTGTAGCTCAGCTGGCTAGAGCGTACGGTTCATACCCGTGAGGTCGGGGGTTCAATCCCCTCCGCCGCTACCATCACCTGGACCCTTAGCTCAGTTGGTCAGAGCGGTCGGCTCATAACCGATTGGTCGTAGGTTCGAGTCCTACAGGGTCCACCATACTTTATAACAGCGTAATTATATGAGGATAAGGTAATTACTGATTTTGAATGTCTGTTATTTATATTTTTCTTGTATTTGTTACGGAGGAGTACCCAAGTCCGGCTGAAGGGATCGGTCTTGAAAACCGACAGGGGTGTTAAAGCCCGCGGGGGTTCGAATCCCTCCTCCTCCGCCACTAAACTACTTATGGATAATTTGGCCCGTTGGTCAAGTGGTTAAGACACCGCCCTTTCACGGCGGTAACACGGGTTCGAATCCCGTACGGGTCACCATTTTAGAAATTAAGCTCTAACATTTAATGCGGAGGATTAGCTCAGCTGGGAGAGCACCTGCCTTACAAGCAGGGGGTCGGCGGTTCGAGCCCGTCATCCTCCACCATTGTCAAAAAGATCGTCCGAAAACTTATAACGCCGCGGGGTGGAGCAACGAGCAATGCATCAGTGAAAAAGCAACGAGTTGTCTCGACGCATACGCAGCGAAGCAAAGCAGGAAGAGACAGTCAAAGGACGTCGAAGCAGAGCATCGTCCGAAAACTATATAACGCCGCGGGGTGGAGCAACGAGCAATGCATCAGTGAAAAAGCAACGAGTTGTCTCGACGCATAAGCAGCGGAGTAAAGCAGGAAGAGGAAGAGACAGTCAAAGGACATCGAAGCAGAGCATCGTCCGAAAACTATATAACGCCGCGGGGTGGAGCAACGAGCAATGCATCAGTGAAAAAGCAACGAGTTGTCTCGACGCATAAGCAGCGGAGTAAAGCAGGAAGAGGAAGAGACAGTCAAAGGACATCGAAGCAGAGCATCGTCCGAAAACTATATAACGCCGCGGGGTGGAGCAACGAGCAATGCATCAGTGAAAAAGCAACGAGTTGTCTCGACGCATAAGCAGCGGAGTAAAGCAGGAAGAGGAAGAGACAGTCAAAGGACATCGAAGCAGAGCATCGTCCGAAAACTATATAACGCCGCGGGGTGGAGCAGTCTGGTAGCTCGTCGGGCTCATAACCCGAAGGTCGGTGGTTCAAATCCGCCCCCCGCAACCAAATTTTTGTGTTCCAATTCAATAAACATAAACAAAAAAACGTAATAAACTTTATGGTATAACATTAGTGGAAAATCAAAGAAACGTTGACATAATTTTTTGGATTAAGATGAATACATATACCTGTTAACTAGGAAATCGTTGTTTTGAAGTTTAGCAAAGTCGTGATTTAAATCATCTGGCTCGGTAGCTCAGTCGGTAGAGCAAAGGACTGAAAATCCTTGTGTCGGCGGTTCGATTCCGTCCCGAGCCACCATTATAATATGGAGGGGTAGCGAAGTGGCTAAACGCGGCGGACTGTAAATTCGCTCCCTCAGGGTTCGGCGGTTCGAATCCGTCCCCCTCCACCATAGTTTGTACGGCGGCTGTGGCGAAGTGGTTAACGCACCGGATTGTGGTTCCGGCATTCGTGGGTTCGATTCCCATCAGCCGCCCCATGATTTAATTATTTTGGGCTATAGCCAAGTGGTAAGGCAACGGACTTTGACTCCGTCATTCGTAGGTTCGAATCCTGCTAGCCCAGCCATTTTGCGGAAGTAGTTCAGTGGTAGAATATCACCTTGCCAAGGTGAGGGTCGCGGGTTCGAATCCCGTCTTCCGCTCCAAATAATTTCTTGGCGGCATAGCCAAGTGGTAAGGCACGGGTCTGCAAAACCCTTATCCCCGGTTCGAGTCCGGGTGCCGCCTCCAGCAAAAAACTGTTACTTCTATTTGTAGAGCGTGATATTCTGGGAATGGAATATTAGTTGCTAAAAATTGTAGCAGTGAAAATTTATTTCACAACAAGGGAATATAAAATTGCGGGAAGTGGCTCAGCTTGGTAGAGCACCTGGTTTGGGACCAGGGGGTCGCAGGTTCAAATCCTGTCTTCCCGACCATTTTTTAAATCTTAGTATTTCTTTGATATAATGTAATAATGCGAGTGTAGTTTAGTGGTAAAACCTCAGCCACGAGCGTTACATCGAGAAAGGGCAGCGAGTTGTCTCGACGGATACGTCCACGAAGCAAAACTGGCAGAGGAAGAGACATGGAAAGAAGGAAGGCGTTTAATAAGAGCAAAAAAACAGTTTGAAACAATAAAATAAAGTTGTAATAGTGCGGGTGTAGTTTAGTGGTAAAACCTCAGCCTTCCAAGCTGATGTCGTGAGTTCGATTCTCATCACCCGCTCCAACGACACAAATGATAAATAGAGGGCCTATAGCTCAGCTGGTTAGAGCGCACGCCTGATAAGCGTGAGGTCGATGGTTCAAGTCCATTTAGGCCCACCATACTAGGTTTTGCAGTTGGTGGAAGATATCTTAGCCCTTTTGAACTTTTAATATTGTGCAGATAGATTTACAATTGAAGGCTTGATATAGGAAGTAACGTTAAAGGTATTTCTTACACCTGATATGGAGGATTAGCTCAGCTGGGAGAGCACCTGCCTTACAAGCAGGGGGTCGGCGGTTCGAGCCCGTCATCCTCCACCATTTGCTAGCCTATTTCATTTGGTAGAGCAACTGAATTGTAATCAGTAGGTAGGGGTTTAAATCCTCTGGCCAGCATCATTTTAAAATAATGAGCCATTAGCTTAGTGACGAGCGTTGCATCACAGAAAAAGCAGCGAGTTGTTTCGACGGATCCTACGCCGAAGCGAAACATCGTCCGAAAGCATCATGAATAAGCATCGGAGAAAAAGCAACGAGCCATTAGCTCAGTTGGTAGAGCATCTGACTTTTAATCAGAGGGTCGAAGGTTCGAGTCCTTCATGGCTCACCATTTTTTGCGGATGTGGCGGAATTGGCAGACGCGCTAGAATCAGGCTCTAGTGTCTTTCAAGACGTGGGGGTTCAAGTCCCTTCATCCGCACCACTACATAAAAGAATCAAATAACTAAAGATGTATAGCGGAAAAGGTCGGTACTATTGCCGGTCTTTTTTTTGTGCTTCACATATTAGTTGTTATTGTAGGAGGATAAATCAGCAAATTGCCAACTAGTTTGCTGATGTACTGGGAAAAATTTCTTGAATTGTCACTTGATAAAGTTGCGCAGAATTTGACATAGGCAGAATCTTCAGTTATAATTCAAGGGGACAGGGGGGATAGTTTTGGGAAAACAATATTCTGAAATCACAAATATTTTAGACTCTTTTGCGCAGTATCTTGCTGAAAAAGGAAGAGCTGACAACACGATAAAAACCTATTGCGGTGTTCTCCAATCATTTTTCAAATGGCTGGATAGTAATGGGAAAAACGCAGCAGCAGTAAAAAAGCAGGATATTCAGCTTTATATTGATTATTTGAAGGAAGAGCAGCGAAGTGTTTCTACAATCAATAAAGTATTGAATACGATCAATACGTTTGCGAAATCGATTGATCGACTGGACATGACAAAAGATGTTTGTTTTTCAGAAAAAGAAAGCACCCATGCTTCTCCGGAGTTTTTATCCAATGAAGAAGTACAGCAATTATTGGATAAGGTGGAACGAGACGGCAATAAACGAAATGCGGCTATTGCCCACACATTGTTGAAAACAGGAATACGTGTATCCGAGCTCTGCTTATTAAATATAAGTTCTCTTGATCTGAATCATCAGACGGGACAATTGGTTGTCAAAGATGAAGTCAGAGGAAGCGAAAGAACAATCCCGCTGCCAAGCTCGTTGGTTCAGCGGTTAAAAGAGTACCTGAACTCCAGGAATGATGAGGAAGAAGCTCTTTTTTTGTCAAATTATCAAAAGCGGATTTCACCGCGGACCGTGCAGCATATGCTGCAGCAATTTGGCGTTCATCCTCATAAGCTGAGACATACTTTTTGTTATGAACTGATAGAAAAGGGAATGGATTTGTCCATTGTCGCTCAGTTAGCAGGGCATTCCGATATCAATGTAACAAAGCAGTACATGAAAGCTTATCAAACCGATCAAGCCGCCAAGGAAAGCAAAAAATACGCTTGATCAACGTTGAGAAGTAAAGACTTCAACGACTTTATTTTATAAGCTGGTTTTCCTGTGGAAGTTTGGGTAAACCAGCTGTTTTTGTGGTAGACGTCAACTCCGCCTTTGTGTGCAAATTGAAAATAATATACCGGATACCTATTTAATGAACAAGCACCCTTTGCATCTTCCATCCTGGAAACCGATAAAAGGTGTCTTTGTTTGTTCAAAAGTTAATGAGGGTAAAACACTAGTGTGAAAATATAGTAAGAGGGGGGAAGTCATGAATATCATAACACGGAGGGATTTGATATGCTGAATCGTTTAGATAAGCTTTCTGCCGAGAGGATGAAAAAGGATCTGACGGCTTATTGGCCGGGATTTACATTAACAGCCTACGCTGTATTTGATAAAGAACATGTGTATCTTTTTCATCATCCGAACTATCCGCCTGCCGACAAAACCTATCACGTGCTTCAATGGAATGAAATGTTCGCGGGCTGCACGTTTACTTTGTTCGAGGACTATCCTACCGCCATTGTCGATATTGAATTATATGACGACTTCGAAGGCTTGTACGCTATTCTTGTTCATGAATTGTTTCATTGTTTTCAATACTTAAAAGAGGAAAGCAGATTCCCAGACGAACTCGCCGGGGTGACATATCCGTTGATAAGCGAAAATGTGGAACTGCGCCATCAGGAAAGAAAGCAGCTTTATCTGGCGGTGATGTCTTCTGACCGGAAAAAGAAACGGCAGCACCTTGCCGAGTTTGTTGGATTGCGCCAGAAAAGAGAAGCGCTTCTCGGGAAATATTTGCATTATGAAGCCCGTATTGAAACGATCGAGGGGCCGGCATACTATGTTGAATCGAAGGCATATGGTAAACAGCAAGCACTGTCAGCTGACGAGGTGCTGCAAAAATTTATCCCCGGTCTGGTGGATCAGCACGAAAGCAACATGAACATCCGTAGAAGCTGTTACAGCTCCGGCTTATTCCTTTGCCTTGTGTTGGATGACGTTTACCCTGAGTGGAAAGAAAACCATTTTGATTCGGAGCATACGCTGTACGACTTAGTGAAAGAGGTTGTCGAAAAAGAAGCTGCCTCTATAGCAATTGATGTATCTGTTAGCAAGGAAACGGAGAAAACCGTGAAGGCTGTTAAAAAAATTAGGGAAAGCGAGCTGGAGGGAACCGAAACCAAAGCAGGATATCACCTTTTTCTTGAAGGGGACATAGTGGTGAAAGGCTTCGATCCGATGAATCTGATTTACAGCGAGAATAAGCTGTTACATAAAAACTTTTTAAAAATTGCTGTCAACGACCGCGAATATTTGTTTCAGCAGCCGGCGATCGCGTTTTTTCACGAAAATCCGTTGAATATTTATAAGCTGCATCTCGTATTGGACGAAAAGCCGGAAATTATTGAAGGCGGCTTCACCGCTGCCGGTATTGGAAAACTCAGAGGGCGTTGCTATGAAAAGGACAATAATTATTATGTCAAACTATAAGCGTTTGTTCATAAAGATCGCTTTTATCTTTTTGAACAAACACGAAGCAATGAGTGAAGCCGATGCATTCCTTTCAGAACGGCTGTGAGTGGTTTTCTGGAGTCAGGATGACGACATTTCGCCGTTGCTCACAGGACGTGAGCTGTAATTAGGCGGAATTGGGGCGCATCGAGCGGAACCATTGCCTTTTTGAACACGCTCTATAATAATAAATAGTATGAAAAGTGGAGGCGCGCGTCTTTTAATCACGGAAGGCGCCGTTGGAATGAGGTGCCGAACAGGGCTTGGGAACGGCGGGCTGTTCTGGTTTGATAATGTCCTCCAGGTGCCGGCCGATCCCAATCAATCATCGACCTCAGACTTGTTCCCGTTGCTTGACGGCATACAGCTATTATTTTGCCTGTGCCAAGCTTGCCATTCTTTCCTCTTTTTCTGCAAACCAGGCGATTTTTTTCCGCAATGCAACAACCTCACCAACGACAATAATAGTGGGGGAGGTGAACCTTGCTTCCTCCGCCATGTCTGCGATTGTCCGTAAAGTTCCGACAATCGTTTCCTGTTCCTCGGTTGTTCCCCAGCGGATGAGCGCGACGGGTGTTTCGGGGGAACGGCCGTGATAAACGAGCTGCTCGTGTATCATACGTAAATTTCCGATTCCCATATAGAAAACAAGCGTGTCCACGGACGTTGCCAGTTTGTCCCACTTTGTCTCTCTTGGAACACCGTCCGTTCGCTTGTGACCGGTAATGAAGGCGCAGGATGAGCTCAGATCCCGGTGAGTCAGGGGAATGCCGGCGTAAGCAGCTGCAGCAATCCCCGATGTTATGCCCGGAACGATTTCAAAAGGGATGCCGTTGGCGGCGCAGTACTCCGCTTCTTCACCGACACGTCCGAAAATATTCGGGTCCCCGCCTTTTAAACGGGTAACCGTTTTTCCTTTACAGGCATAGGTGACCAAGATTTCGTTGATCTCCCGCTGCGGAATTGTATGCCGGTCTGGCAATTTTCCGCAATAAATCAGCTTCACCAATGGGGTTGCATAGGTTAACAGCTCTTTATTTACAAGCCGGTCGTAGACGATAATGTCAGCTGCCTTAATCGCCTTCATGCCTTTCACCGTAATCAGATCAGGATCACCGGGACCAGCGCCGACAAAATAAACTTTTCCTTTTTTCATGTTGTTCAACCCCTTTTTCAAAGCATTAGTTGCGTTTCCACCTTACACGGCAGATCCGTGGCTCTGCGGTAAGGATTCGTTTGTTTCAACTGGTTCATCTGCTTTCGTGACAGAATCGTCGGGAAGGCTCCGTTGTTTGTCAATGAGCGGGCTGATCGTCACCGAGCATACCTTGAATTCCGGCATGCGGCAGACAGGGTCCAGCACCGGGTTGGTCACGCGGTTGATCGATTGTAAATCGCCCCAGTGAAACGGGGCAAAGATGGTGTCGCGGCGGATTGTATCTGTAATTTTACTGCGAATCACCGTGCTTCCTCTTCGGGACCGGAGCTGCAGAAGCGCGTTGTCTTCAATACCGAACTCGACGGCGGTGTCCGGATGGATTTCCAATAAAGGTTCTTTCGCGCGTTTTTGTAAATCCGGACTTCTTCGTGTTTGCGTGCCGCTGAGGTAATGATCCATAATTCTTCCGGTTGTCAAAAGCAGCGGATAATCGCTGGCGGGAGCTTCGTTCAGTTCCGGCTGCTGCGCCGGATAAAACAGCGCTTTGCCGTCCGGATGAGCGAAGGAGCTGCCAAACAGTCTCGGCGTTCCCGGATGCTGCGGTTCAGGACATGGCCAGAAAACACCTTCCTCCTTCAAACGGTCATAAGTGATACCGTAGTAATCGGCAATTCCGCCGCGGCTTGCGAGGCGAAGTTCGTTGAAAATATCTTCGGCCGATGAAAAAGCGAATGCTTCCGGCTTGCCGAGCGCTTGGGCGATACTGCAAAGAATTTCCCAGTCATGCTTTGCCTCCCCTGGAGGTTTGCGCTCTGCTTTCCGGAGAACGACTCTTCCTTCTAAATTAGTCATCGTTCCTTCATCCTCCAAATAGCTGGAAGAGGGGAGGATGATGTCGGCTAAGCGGGCTGTTTCGGATAAAAACATATCGACGACAACAAGAAACTTTAATTTTTTCAGGGCCTTTTCCACAAAAACAGCATTGGGATTGGAGACGACAGGGTTGGAACCCATGATGAACATGGCGGAAAGTTCACCTTGTTCGGCCTTTTCCATCAATTCATAAGCGGATACCCCTTTTCGCGGCAAGTCTGCTTCGTCGATACCCCAAATTCTGGCGATATAGTTGCGGTGTTCTTCGTTTTCAATGGAACGATAGCCTGGCAGCTGATCCGCTTTTTGACCATGCTCCCTACCACCTTGCCCATTGCCTTGACCAGTGATGGCCCCGTAACCGCAAGCATGCTTGCCGATTTTTCCGCTTGCCAGGACGAGGTTGATAAACTGGCGGACGTTTTCATATCCGTTTGCATGCTGTTCGACTCCCCGGGCTGTAAAAACAAAGCCGGTTTTCGCTTCGCCGTATTTTTTTGCTGCCAATTGCAACTGCTCAGCGCTTACGCCGCTGCAGGCAGCCAGTTCGTGGAGGTCCAGTTGCTTCAACTGTTCGGTTAACGCCGCAAAGCCGGTTGTCTGCTGTTGGATAAAATGATGATCGGTATAGCCTTCATCAATCAGAACCTTGAGGATGGCGTTTGCAATGTAGGCATCCATTCCCGGCTTCCCTTGCAAATGCAAATCTGCCAGCTTCGCTGTGGCTGTTTCTCTCGGATCAATAACGATTATAAAAGCGCCGTTTTTTTTCGCCTGCCGAAAATACGGGACGATGGTCGGCTGGCATTCGGCAATATTCGTTCCGGCTAAAATAATACATTCCGCATCGGGAATTTCGGAGAGGCTGTTTGTCAGACCACGGTCGATTCCGAAGGCGGCGTTGCCCGCAGAAGCGGCGGCGCTCATGCAAAATCTGCCATTATAGTCGATATGCTTTGTTTTTATAGCGACTCTGGCGAACTTGCCGAGCAGATAGGCCTCCTCGTTCGTCAGCGAGCCGCCGCCGTACACGCCGACGGCATCGTTTCCGTATACTGATTGAATGGCTTTGAATTGTTCTGTAATGTATTCGATTGCCAGCTCCCATGATATCGGGCTGAATTCGCCGTCAATTTTCAAGAGCGGGGAGGTAATGCGCTCATCCGTCATCACATGCTGATGAGCGTTGGCACCTTTGATGCACAGCCGTCCTTGTGATACCGGGTCCTGTTTATTCGGCTTCGCTTTATAACGTTTCCGCGTCACGATTCGTTCTTCGGTCAGTTCCATGGAACATTGAACACTGCAGTACGGGCATTGTGCCGGCATGATGTTTTCTTTCGCCTTCTCCAGTTGCACCGAACGAAAATGGTTTAAAAAGTCACTCAATTTCTCTCACACCTTTGCGACTGCACTAAAGTAAAATATAGACGACGCCGTCTGTCACTTCTGTTTCATACGTTTTTACACAGCCGTCATCAGGCTTTTGCACCTCACCGCTTGTCAAATCGATCTTCCAGTCGTGCAAAGGACAAAAAACATATTCGCCGCTGACCATTCCTTCCGCAAGCGGGCCTTGCTTGTGGGGGCATTTGTTTTCCACGGCTCTTACTTTTCCGCTGCTTAAATGAAACAGGGCAATGTCGTGACCGTCGATTTTTATAACCTTGCCGATTTTTTGCGGCAGTTCGTTTATCTTGGCTACTTTTACGCGCTGTAACGCCTCCGTTTTACTCATCAGCTGCACGCTCCCTCCTATGATAGCTGTAAAGAGGTTGTTTGGAACAGTTCCTCTTGTTTTTTGCTGTTTTTGATAAAGTCCTTCCAAGGGTCCTGTATCAATGCCGCTAAAGCGAGCTCCATCCGTTCCGCAAGCTGCGCTCTAGCTGTTCCGTCGTCGATGACAACGGCCTTGACATGATCCAATCCGACCCGCTCCAGCCAGTGAGATGTACGCTCCAGATATTTGGCATTTTCCCTGTAGTATTGAAGGAAGGCGGCGACTACTTCCAAGACCTCATCCGCTGTTTTTACTTTGCACAGCAGTTCCGCAGAACGAAGATCGGTTCCGCCGTTGCCGCCGACATACACTTCCCAAATGCCGTCGAGGCCGATGATCCCCACATCTTTAATGCTGGATTCTGCGCAGTTCCGCGGACATGCGGAGACACCCATTTTCACTTTGTGCGGCGTGTTCAGACGCTCGAATTTTTTCTCCAGGGCAATGCCGAGGCCGATGGAATCCTGCGTTCCGAACCGGCAGAAGTTCTCCCCGACACATGTTTTCACGGTCCGGATGGCCTTGCCGTAAGCATAGCCGGATGGCATGTCAAGATCCTTCCAAACTCCCGGCAAATCTTCTTTTTTCACACCGAGCAGGTCAATGCGCTGCCCGCCGGTAATTTTCAGGAGCGGAATCTCGTATTTATCCGCCACATCGGCGATTTTTCGCAAATCGGCTGCATTGGTTACGCCGCCGTACATTCGCGGCACAACGGAGTAGGTGCCGTTATTTTGAATATTGGCATGCATCCGCTCGTTGACGAAGCGGGATTCCCGCTCATCTTCATAATCAATCGGATGAACCATCCCGAGGTAGTAGTTGATTGCGGGACGGCATTTGGAACAGCCTTCCTCCGTTTGCCAGCCGAGGACATTCATTACTTCCCGCGTGTGGGATAATCCCTTTTCCCGGATCGCGGCGACAACTTCCTCGTGGGTTAAGTCTGTACATGCGCAAATCGTTTCTTTTTCCTCCGTTTTTTCGAACGCTTCGCCGAGGGTGTGTTCCAGCAGTTCGCCGACGAGGTTTTTACATGTTCCGCACGACCTGGAAGCACTGGTGCAATCTTTAATTTCACTGACGGTTGATAAGTTGTTTGTTTTGATGGCGGCAACAATGTCGCCTTTGGAAACGCCGTTGCAGCCGCAGATGATTTCTTCGTCCGCAATGCTTGCCACGATGCTTTCCCCGGTTTGTTGATCCGTTGATTGTAAAATATTTACTTTTTCGATTTCTGCGACGGATACGCCGTTATTAATCATGTTAAGCAGCTTCGTGCTTTCCGTTGTATCGCCGAACAATACCGCGCCGACCACTTTGTCATTACGGACGACGATTTTTTTATACACGCCTTCAAAGTCATCCTGCACGCGAATCGCTTTCGTGTCGGAAGAATCGATAAATTCTCCTGCGGAGAAGACATTGACGCCGCTGACTTTTAATTTTGTTGAAAGAATAGAGCCTTGATAACCAGCTTCTGCATCGCAGTCGCAAATTTTCTTCGCCAGGACCTTTGCCTGTTCCCACAGCGGGGCAACGAGACCGTACACCATTTCCCGGTGCTCCGCACATTCACCGAGGGAGTAGATATCGGGTGCGCTCGTCTCCATGTAGTCGTTGACAACGATTCCCCGATTGGTTTCGATGCCGCTTGCTTTTGCCAAAGCGATGTTCGGCTTAATTCCCACCGCCATTACCACGAGATCGGCTTTAACGATCTTACCGTCTTTGAAAACGATTTTCTCAACGCGCTTTTTTCCAAGGATTGCTTCTGTGTGATGGTTCATTAAAAAATTCATTCCTTGTTTTTCAAGCTCTGTTTTCAACATGACGGAGGCGGTGGGGTCCAGCTGCCTTTCCATTAAATGATCAAGGATGTGAACGACATCCACTTCCATGCCGAGGTTCAGCAGTCCGCGGGCCGCCTCCAGGCCAAGGAGACCGCCGCCGATGACCACTGCTCTCTGATATTTTTCCGCTGCGCGGATCATCGTTTCACAGTCCTCGATATTGCGGAAGCCGATCACTCCTTGTTTATCTGCGCCCGGCAAAGGGAGAATAAACGGATTGGAGCCGGTAGCGATGATCAGATCGTCATAGGCAAAACTGCGGTTTTTATCGGTGAAAACGATTTTTTTCTCCGTGTCGATGGTTATGACCGTTTCCCCAGTGTACAGGCGGATATTATTCTCGGCATACCACTCATAAGAGTTGAGGACGATATCATCGACGCTTGTATCGCCCTGCAGGACAGAAGACAGCATAATGCGGTTGTAGTTCGGGTGCGGTTCTGTGCCGAACACCGTTATTTCAAAGCGATCGGGACTCAGCTTGATGATTTCTTCGATACACCGGACCCCGGCCATGCCGTTGCCGACAAGTAAGAGCTTCCTTTTTGACATCAACTATCACTCCATTTCTAAAAAATTGTTCAGAAACATCAGGAATCAGTTAAAACAGTGCCGTATCGTATATACATGGGCAACTTATTTGTTGACAGCGACCTTTCTTGGCATCTCAAGCTCGCTGCTGATAGCGTTTTGCTGGTCAACGGATGATTCATAATAGGCGTCGGCAAAGGAATTTTCCGGTTCCTCCAGCCAGAAGTAGCAGACGAGAAAACTGGTGAATGCGCCGCCTGCCAGGATAAAGAAAAATTGCTGCGGTGTGACGAAAGTGTACAATGTCAAGTAAATTGTTGAACCAACGTTGCCGTAAGCACCGGCCATTCCCGCCACCTGCCCGGTAATTCGTTTTTTGATCATCGGGATGATGGCAAAGGTGGCGCCTTCGGAACCTTGGACAAAAATCGATGTCAGGATCGTAATCGTTACCGCGAGAACTAACGGCCAACCGGAGTTGATGAAGCCCATGGCCACCATGCCGAGGGTTATCCCGATCATATAAATGAGCATCACTCTTTTTCGATTGCCGAGTCGATCGGACAATATTCCGCCGAGCGGTCTGGCGATTAAATTGATAAACGCGAACGAAGAAGCGATCAAACCGGCGGAAGTGGCGCTTAAGGAAAATGTCAGCTGAAAGAACATTGGCAACATCGAAACGATCGCTAATTCTGCGCCGAAGTTGGCAAAATAAGTGCTGTTTAACGCGGCGACGTTTTTGAACCGGTAGCGGTCATCTTCCGGAACTCCTTTGCGTAACAAAGGAACGTTCACTTGCAGGATCTTGTAAATCTGATAGGCCATCACCAGCGCAATGACCAGATAAGCAGAGTAGAGAACCGTCGTGGAGATGAAACCCATGCCTTCCAATCGCCAGGCAAGGACTCCCAACGCGCCGCCTAACGGCAGTGTCCAAAGGATGAGCTGGATCATATCCTTCCAAGAGCTTACCTCCATTGCCCCGTTTTTTTTCGGCGCGATGAATTGCTTGCCCTCCGGTGTGTCTTTTACAGAAAAAAAGTAAATGACACCATAGACGATGCAGAATACGCCGGTTAAAGCAATGGCATACCGCCAGCCGTTCTCACCGCCGAATGCCGTAAGCGCGAACCACGGCAGCAGCATGGCGCCTGCAGCGGAGCCGAAATTTCCCCAACCGCCGTAGATGCCTTCTGCAAAGCCGACATCCTTCGGCGGGAACCACTCGGCAACCATCCGGATTCCGATGACGAAGCTTGCCCCGATACTGCTCAAGAGCAGGCGGGAGAGCATCAGCTGTGTCCAGGAATCTCCGAACGCGAACAGAAACGTCGGGATGGACATGAAAATCAGGAGTCCGGAATAGACGACACGCGGTCCGAAACGGTCAATCAGCATACCGATGACGATTCGGGCCGGGATGGTCAATGCAACATTGATGATGGCCAGCGCCGCAATGTGTTCGCTCGTCAGCCAGTCGCTTGACTCGAGCATCGTTGTTGCCAGCGGAGCCATGTTAAACCAGGTGAAGAACGAAATAAAAAAGGCAATCCACGTTAAATGCAACACTTTCATTTGTTCATTTTTAAACTTAAAAACATCAGCAACCTTCATAGATGGATTACCTCCTTTATTTTTCAATATTTTCTGAACATTAACAGCCTGTGAAGCTCTTTGCTTGCTGGGCAGCCATTGTTTGTACTCCTTTTTGAATACATACTTTTGCAATAAAAAAATTGAAAATATAATCAGAAGAAAAACTTGTTTGTAAACAAGTTAGGGAAATTATCTCACAGCTGCTTTTTTTAGAAAGGAAACGTGTGAGAAAATATTACGCAAAAAATAAAAAATGCCCCATGTCCCGCACAATTTTGTGTCGTTCACAAAATTGTGCGGGACATGGGGTGTTAACAACTAACCTTCACGCCATTTCGATCCACTTTTAGTAATTGGACATCTTGTTCTTGAAAGTGGGGCGCAAGCTTCTGCTTGACTTTTTCTCCTTTGCCTTCAGGGGCAAAAAACAGGACGATCGGACCCGCACCGCTGAGGGCTGCGCCGTAAACGTCCAGTTCGGAGAGAATTTCACCAGCCTTCTGCAGCTCGGGAATGACCGGCATGCGATAGTTCTGGTGAAACAAGTCCTTGCTCATCATTTTTCCGGCTGTAGCCCAGTTTTTTTGCAATAAAGCGGCAACGAGGACATTGCTTACACTGCTTGCAGTGACGGCATCCGCGAAGGAAAGCTGTTCCGGCAGCAGGGTGCGGGATGCTTTCGTCTTCAGCTCGTAATCGGGGATGACGGCGATTATGTCGAAATCAGGATAGCCGCCAAAAATAATATCTGTGTCATCGTCGCGGTGACTGCCGATGACGAGGCCGCCGTACAGCGATGCGGTGACATTATCAGGGTGGCTTTCCCACAGGCTGGCGCGGCGAGATTTTTCCTTCAGCGTCATTTTCAGTTCCAGCAGTTGATCGGCGAGTTCAATGCCGGCAACGATAGCGGCGGCACTGCTGCCCATGCCGCGGGATAATGGAATATCGCTCGACACAGTTACATGGCAGGAAGGAAGGGGGAAGTGCCCGGCTTCTTCCGCAACGGCAGCTGCTACCTGATAGATGAGATTATCTTTTCCGGTCGGAAGCCCGTCAAGGTTTGCCGATTGCATCGTGAAAAGCCATTCATCGCTTTTTTCCACATGCAAGGTTAAATAACGGTCAACAGCGAGACCGATGGAATCAAACCCGGGTCCTAAATTGGCCGTGCTCCCGGGAACAGTAATGGTAAACAGCGGTTGTGGACTCATTGGTTTACACGTCCCAGTATATGATCGAAGACCACCTGCTCGTCATTTGGCAGAACGATCGGTGTAAAGTCTGCCGTATCAATGGCACAATCAGGGTCCTTCAACCCGTTTCCAGTTAATACGGCGACAACTTTTGCCCCTTGTTTGATTTCTCCGCTTTCGAGCTGTTTTTTCACCCCGGCGATGGATGCGCAGGAAGCAGGCTCGGCAAATATGCCTTCTTTACGGGCAATTAGTTTATAGGCAGCAAGAATTTCTTCGTCGGTGACAGCATCGATTTTTCCATTGGATGTATCGGCGGCAGCGACCGCTTTTTCCCAGCTGGCCGGATTGCCGATACGAATAGCTGTGGCGATGGTTTCCGGCTGCTCAATCACGCGGTTTTGAACAATCGCTGCTGCACCCTCTGCTTCAAATCCCCGCATTTCCGGGAGCCCGGTCGCTTTACGGGCGTGATATTCCTGGAATCCCTTCCAATAGGCTGTGATGTTGCCGGCATTGCCGACAGGAATGGCAAGCACATCGGGTGCAGTGCCTAATTGATCACATACTTCAAAGGCGGCGGTCTTCTGTCCTTCAATACGGTACGGGTTCACCGAGTTAACCAAGGTGATGGGAGAGATTTCGCTTAAGTTCCGCACCATTTGCAGCGCGTTGTCGAAATTGCCTTTAATCGCTAAAATATCGGCGCCGTACATCACTGCCTGAGCCAGTTTCCCCATGGCGATTTTCCCATCAGGAATGACGACAAAGCAGCGTAGGCCGGCGCGCGCCGCATAGGCCGCCGCAGCTGCCGACGTGTTGCCGGTGGATGCGCACATAATCGCCTCGCTGCCTTCTTCTTTTGCTTTCGCGACTGCCATTACCATGCCGCGATCCTTAAAGGAACCGGTAGGGTTGGCTCCTTCGTATTTTACATAGAGCTCGATTCCCCATTCCCGTGATAAATGCTCGAGGGGAACGAGGGGAGTGTTTCCTTCGTTCAGCGATAGCTTCGGTGTTTTATCGCTGACCGGTAAAAAATTTGCATATTCCTGTATTAATCCTTGCCATCTCATCGGACGTCATCTCCTTCAACACGGTAGCTGCTTTTCACTTCTTTGACCACATCTAAATCATTTAATTTCATCAATGTCGCTTCATAATCACGCTTTGTTGCAGCGTGGGTCACAATAATAATTTCCGCCAGATTTCCCGTCAGCGGCAGCTGCAGAATTTTCTCGAGACTGACGTTTTGCTCGGAAAACAAAGTTGTCAATGCGGCAAAAGTGCCTGGCACGTCCTTGGCATGGATACGTAAAAAATATTTCGCCGTTACTTCGTCGTTGGATTTTAGATTTTTACCAAATTGTGGGATAGCAGCGCTATTCCCGTTGACGCCGAGGCGCATGTTTTTAACGACCTCCACAAGATCGGAAACAACAGCGGTGGCAGTCGGCAATTTTCCAGCCCCCGGTCCGTAAAACATCGTTTCCCCGACGGCTTCGCCGTAAACGTAGACAGCATTGAACTCGTTGTTGACTGCTGCCAGCGGATGGGCTTGCGGCACGAGTGTCGGCTGCACGCTGACTTCCACTTTATTCCCTGTACGGTCGGCGAGGCCGATGAGTTTCATCGTATAGCCAAGCTGCTTGCCGTAATCGAGATCTTCCTTGGAGATGTTGGAAATCCCTGCTACGGCAACATCGTCAAGGTCGATTTTCATCGAAAAACCAAGTGTGCCGAGAATGGCAATTTTGCGTGCGGCATCCAGCCCCTCCACATCGGCTGTCGGATCCGCTTCCGCGAAGCCTAATTCCTGGGCTTCTTTCAGAACATCTTCATAGTTCCGGCCTTCTTCTGACATTTTGGTAAGTATATAATTCGTTGTTCCGTTTACGATCCCGAGCATTTTGGTGATTCGATCGGAGGCGAGGCCTTCCACGAGGCTGCGCAGTATCGGTATTCCGCCGGCAACGCTTGCTTCATAAAAGAGATCGCACTGATTTTCCGACGCTATTTGCAGCAATTCGCTGCCGTAGAGAGCCATCACGTCCTTATTGGCTGTCACGACATGCTTTTTATTTGCCAATGCTTTTTCAATGTAGTCACGCGCAAGATCCACGCCGCCCATCACTTCGATGACAACGTCAATATCCGGATCGGTCAAAATCTCATCTGCCTCTTTGGTCAGTCGCGTTCCGTTCAGATAAACGTCCCGTTTCTTATTTAAATCATTCACAAGAATCTTCTTGATTTTTACAGGGCATCCTACTTGATGCATTAATTTGTCCTGGTGATTGTCGATGATTTCAACGACACCGGTTCCGACAGTTCCTAATCCAAGAAGTCCTACAGAGATTGTCTGTACCATCCTATCCTCGTCCCTTCTGTGTCTGTTGTATTGCGGGGCATGCTTTGCATCAGCTGCCTGAAGTTATTATGTCACCAACGTTTGAAAGCGAATGTTACTGTCGCGTTTGTCTTTTTTATATAGACACATGTTTTCGTATAAAAGACATTATAGTGCTGTTTGGAGTGGATTACAACCCTTTTTGCGCACTAATTTTTGTGTAATCCCTTACATTTTGAAAGTTTTTTTGACATTAGTCGTTTGAGGAAGGCGGCTGATGATTTTTCCAAGCTGGACGAGCGGTTATGCCACGGTTATCATTGCTTGTAGTTGTTAGGGGGAGGAGGGGAGGTATAGAGGGTACTGATTTAAGTTGGTTTGTCCATTTTCAGTGCTCTCCTATTTTCGGCTTTTCTTTTTTAAAGAGGATGTCTGAGCGAGTCAATCAATGGAGCTGACCTGACTGAGTAAAGCTATCGTACATACAACTCCGCGTAAATTAAGGGCTTCCTTATCAGTTGTGCCGGGTTCATTTTATCTAACAGAAACAATGGTTCTTTCTAGGTTTCCATTTCTTTAGCCAGCTAGGACTGGGGTTCTCGTAGCTGGCGCATCGAGCGGAACCATTGCCTTTTTAAACCTAAAGTTTACTTCGATTTTCTCACTTTCAGTATACCCTATTTTGCTGAGTAAGACAGCAGCGACGGGGTTTTCAGCGCGAATATACTCCCGCAGTTTTGTTTTTTCAATTCTACAGTCAGGTAACGGAATTGTAAAACATCGAGAAAGGGAAAGCTAATTTGAAAGATGTTCGGTGCCTCGCGGCGGTGATCATAGCTGAAGGAAGTTAAAACAGCAGGATAAATTCTTCAAAAAACGTTTCAATCAGCTCTTTAAACAGGCGGTCATGGTCGATATAAGGCGCCGACATTTCCCCATCTCCTTGTCACGTTCTTTTTATCACAACCACTATATTGCGAACAACAGTTCTTGTTAATGAGTATCCAATCATTTTCCACTACTGTTAAAGCCTCGAGAGTTTACTTCATCACCATTAACTTATAAAAAAGATTCGTGAAGGGGGGATTGGGAATACGGATTTTTAGCTGGGGAGGCTGTTCATAAAAGTTTTAAGTCAGTGGTTCTTTTGTACAAAAAAGAATGAAGAAATTTCCAAGGATAGGGGAGGTTCCCGGAAACGAAGAAATTTTCCTTAGCTTTCTTCAGTAGGGCGGGGGATTACCATCGTTTTTTGTGGAAATATCGGTTCTCCTTACTTTCATTCCATATGATGGCAGATAAGCAACGGTGAAAATGAGCAAAAAAAGATAGCAGCATTGCTACTAAAGGAGTGGAAAAAAAGCAACAGAACGGTGGTTTTATAGGGTTAATGCTTTCATCTATCTATTACCGAAAACGGAATTTCCGCTAGAAGATGAGCCTATATCATCAATGAGTTTTATTGTCGGGAAAATAACCCTTTTCCAACAAATTTCTTATATCCGAATGTACTGATAATACAATGCGAACCCCCTAACAAGAATAAAAGTAAACCAATAGCACGGGATTCATGAAATAGTTGAAAGAAGGCTAATCCGATTAAAAAGCCGCCTGCTGCGATATTGACTGACCAAAATATTCTCTTTAAAAACTAGCCCCTCCTTACCAAGTGGAACACGCAGAAAGGAAATCTTCTTTTTTTCCTTTCCTTGCATGCTCTTTTAAAATAATGGATGTTGATCATCTCTCCCTCTCTGAAAAATATGCACACTTTTAAGCCTATACATCAGCAAGTTCCAGTCGATATACTGAGTGGTTTTCTTTTTTTACCTTCAAAAGCTTGTGACAAATGCACGGAGCTTGATGAAAATGACGCGTATCATCTTCTTTGTTCTTCTTTCCTTCTCGGTGGGGATATTTGCTAATTACGATCGTCCTAAAAAGTGGAATTAAGTAAAAGAACTGTTGATTTGCGTTTTGTACCTGACAAGAAATGAACCTTTGTGTCTGCCAGTGGCAATGCGGGTGTCTGAAAGTGAACTGCCATGTCAATGCCACTGGCGGCTAATTGGCATCGAAGGTTGTATAATATTAGAAGCGATCGTTAGGTGTGGAATAGAGCCTGCTTTAGAACTAGACTTTCTAGCGGAAGCGCTGTTTTTGGCATTTGTAACAAGTTAAGCACTATTGTGATTGAGAATGTTTAAACTGTTTATAGATAAAATACCCTGCAACGATAAATAAGATAGATCCACCAGTAAAACCTATTGCAGTAGCGCGTTGAAAAGAGTCTCTAAAAAAGCCACCGATTAGGAAAAATATACTAGATAGTCCTAAAAATAAAACAATAAACAATCTGTTCATACCTTATCACTTCCTTATTAATACAGAGATAACAATGTTCCTGTTTAGCCCCATGCAACACCAATGTCTGTGCTGACAAAAAACGGAAAGTAATACTTTGCTCGCTTTGCGAGACCGAGTTAAATGATTATCACCTCAAAAAGAGGGAGGCAAAGGGATTCAATAAGAAAAGTAGTTTTGAACAAGGAGCAATTATTTTGCTTGCGCGAACTCCTCCTTTATTTTCGTTACCAATGTGTTGTCCGATAAAACGTCAAGACCGGTCAGCGCCATTGTTTTTGCGCCAATAATCATTCCTTCAAAGCCGCGCTTGCTGAGAGCGGCCTGGCAAAATTCATGTGTGTGGGCGATGATCGGAGCTTCGCTGATTTTAATGTACGGATGGATGGCTGGGACGCGCTGGCTGACATTTCCCATGTCCAGTGATCCGCTGCCTGAACCGTGCTCGTGGATGTCCTCCAGATTTACACCAAGTTCGATTAAATTTTTTGTAAAGCAGGCAGATAATGCGTCATTCGTAAGCATGTCATCGTAGGAGTATTCATAATTGGATATGGCAAGCTCCGCCCCGGTTGCCATTGCCGCTCCTTTTGCACAGTTCTTCACTTTTTCGACAACGGCGTTCAGTTCCCGGCGTTTATTCGCGCGTACATAAAATTGTGCAACTGCATAGTCAGGAACAACATTGGCTGCTTTGCCGCCTTCCGGAATGATCCCGTGAATGCGGATATCTGATGTGACGTGCTGGCGCAGAGCGTTTATGCTGTTAAAGGTTTGAATGACGGCATCCAAGGCATTGATTCCTTTTTCAGGAGCAGCGGCAGCATGAGCGGGTTGTCCGCGAAATTCAAACTGGATCGCATCCATTGCCAGGGAGGAACCGCTTTTTACATAGTCGCTGCTTGGATGCGCCATGATCGCCACGTCAAGGTGATCGAAAATTCCCTTTTCTGCCATTGTCACTTTGGCACCGCGGGTTTCTTCGGCAGGTGTTCCGTATACATATACTTTTCCGCCGCTTTCCCCGATTACTTTACTTAAGGCGATTCCGGCGGCAATCCCCATTGTCCCGATAAGATTGTGTCCGCAGCCATGTCCGACTTCGGGAAGTGCGTCATACTCGGACATATAGCCGATGTGAGGTCCAGGTTTTCCGCTGTCAAACACGGCTTCAAAAGCGGTAGGTTGTCCGACAATCCCAGTTATGACTTGGAACTGATGCTTCCTCAGCTCTTTTGTCAATGCGGCACTGGCTTTATATTCTTCATTACCGAGCTCAGGGTTGTTGCCAATATACTGGCTGAGACGGTAAAAATCGTTCTGCAAGCTGTCAATTGTATGTAAAATGGTATCCTTCAACAGTATATCTCCTCTCTTTATTATAAAACTGATTCGGGTTTCCCGCTTTGCCATATGTCAACTATACTTGTTTTATCTCGAAAGAAAAAGTGCCAGGCACTCTGTCGAGCTTCACTGCGGTGAAGCTAAACAGAGTGCCTGGCACCAAGACTTTAACTTAATCCATCCTCCGGGTCAATTGGCCGCAATCCTTTTTTCGCCGGTCCTTCGACAACGTCTCCTTTATAGGAAAAGCGAGAGCCGTGACACGGGCAATCCCACGTTTTGTCTCCGTTGTTCCATTCGACTTCGCAGCCCATATGCGTACATGTTGTATCAACACAATACAGCGTCCCATCTTCTTCGCGATAAGCTCCTGCCCGGCTGCCGTTAACATAAACGACGCCCCCTTCGCCATGCTTGACACCAGCCGGTGTTTTTCTGCCATGCTCCAATTTTCCTTTCATAAACTGCACCGCTACATTCCAATTTTCTTTGAAGAAATGCTTTAAGCTCGGATCGGCGGTGAAGCGTTCTGTTGAGAAAATTTCCATTTCCGGCGTATCCTTATCGAGGGCGTAGTCACGAAGAACGGCAGCGGCTGTCGTACTGCCGGTCATTCCCCATTTTCGAAAACCGGTGGCGACAAAAATATTCGTTTCATTGGCGGACACCGGACCGATGTACGGGACGTTATCCTGAGTATACAAATCCTGTGCAGACCAGCGATACGGAAATTCAGTGACTTGAAACACTTTTTCTCCGAAGGCCTTCAACGCTTCATAGTGGTTCATTTCCGGCTCACCCTGGCCTGTTTTATGGCCCTCCCCGGCCAGAAGGAGATGCGGTTCGCCGTTGATATTTACCGTGCGGACAGAGCGGTTTGGACTGTCTACACTTAAGTACATGCCGTCAAGGTGCTTCACATTTCCTTTTGCTGCTACAATATACGAGCGCTCTGGATGCATCCGCATGAAATAATATCCTTCCCCCTCATAAAAAGGGTAGTGAGTACAGGACATCACTTTGTGGCATGTGAGGAAATTGCCGTCCCGTGTTTCCAGGGTTAAAAAATCCTCTCCGGTTTTCGACTCAGTCATAATGCTGACAGCAGTGGTACCTTCATAAATTTTGCCGCCGTTTTTAAGGAACAGCTCCACAAGTTTTAGTAAATAGCGGAGCGGATGAAACTGTGCTTGCTTTTTCATCACGATGCCTTTTTTTATTGGTGCGTTGAATGGAAGGGAATCGATAAGCTCTGAAGGAATATTCAGCTGTTGATACGCCTGATACTCTTTTTCTATTTTTCTGACTGATTTTTCTGTTGTCGCGTAGAGGACGGCATCCTTTTCTTCAAAATCACAGTCAAGCTTGTGCTCTTCAATCACTTTTTTAATAAATTGCAAAGCATGAATGTTTGCTTTGTAGTAGTGGCCGGCAAATTTCTGGCCGAAATGAGAGATTAGTTCGTCGTAAATCAAGTTATGCTGGGCGGTGATTTTTGCTGTCGTATGACCTGTCGTGCCATTTAATATGCGGGTGGATTCAATGATTGCCACCTTCATGCCTTCCTGGCTGAGAAGGTATGCGGTAGTAATTCCGGTCATTCCCCCTCCGACAACAACGATATCGAACTTTTCATTACTAGTTAACCGCTCAAATTGCGGTATTTCAGCAGAGTCAATCCAGTAGGACCTTGGATACTCGGGCAAACCGAGGTAATTTTCTTTCATCACGATTCCTCCTGCGAATGCGTTTTCTGTCTTCCTATATTGTTCAATCATTCCGCAAATTTCATGCAGTAAGATTGAAAAACGCTGTTTTTGCGTGAAGGTGCCAGGCACTCTGACGTACTGTAAAGCTTTAAAGTCCAACAGAGTACCTGGCACCTTTAAAAAAATCTTAAGATTGAACAGTAAAACTGAAGAATCGCCATTCAATAATTTCTTTCCTCTTAGTACGATGAAGGTGCGAAGGTGCAACAACTGCCGAAGCAAGGTTGCCGATCGGAATGAAAGCGGTTAACAAAAAATGAGGGACATTGGCCGAGAAGCTTCATTATAAATAAAGTTAACTCGCAGGTTAGGTTTTAACATCCATTTATAGTGATTGTGCGATTGTTCAAAAAGATGGACATAACCGAACCAAGAAAGTCGAGGCGTGACCGGACCGAGCAGCGGAGCGTATACAAGAGCGTATACGGCAACATACGTGAGCCAGCAAAGGGACAACGCAACTACGACATTCGCCGCCACCGCCAATGTTTCCCGGACTTTTTGAACAGTTTCATAAAGTTGCATACAAGTTATTCTGATACGGGGTGAAAAGTGATGAAGCTGCAGCCAAAGCCAAAGTTAGAGTCAGGGCGATGCATACAACCAGATCTCCGCCGGCTTACCTTATGGAAGCGGTTCAAAAAACAAGGCTATTTTCAAGCTTTCGTACTTACCGGGATGTTCTTTTTACTTATTTTTAATTACACGCCAATGCTCGGCATTATTATGGCGTTTAAAAACTATACGATTGCCGACGGCATAGCCGGTATATTTACAAGTGACTGGATTGGCCTGAAGCATTTCAGTGAATTTATCAATGATTACCGCTTTGGCGAAATTGTCAGGAACACGTTGGTGCTCAGTTTTTTAAAAATTATTTTTACCTTTCCGGCACCGATTATTTTTGCCATCATGTTAAACGAAGTCAGATATTCCGTGCTGAAACGTTTTTTTCAAACAGCAAGCTACCTGCCTCATTTCATATCCTGGGTCGTTGTCCTGGGACTTGCATCAACGTTTTTTTCCGTGAATAACGGCTTGGTGAATGAGGCACTCGTTTCTCTAAACATTATCAAGGAACCACTGCCGCTCCTGTTTGATCCGGACTATTTCTGGGGGATGGCAGTGGGAACCGCCATCTGGAAGGAAATGGGGTGGTGGACGATCATCTTTCTTGCCGCCATTGCCGGAATCAGTCCGACTCTGTATGAAGCGGCGGAAATCGACGGTGCCGGCAGACTTGCCCGCATCTGGTATGTGACGCTGCCGTCAATGATGGGAACGATCGTCGTCGTCCTTATTTTAACGATTGGAAGCATGCTTGGCGGCGGTCTTGTCGGCTCCAACTTTGAACAGGCATTTTTATTCGGAAACAACGTAAATAATGCCACGTCGGAAATCGTCCAGACGTACGCGTTTAAAGTCGGGCTGGCACAAGGTAGGTTCGCTTATGCTGCAGCCATTGATCTTATTCAGGCGGTCATCTCCGTTATCTTGATTTTTTCCAGCAACTATATTGCAAAAAAACTTTCCGGACGGGGCTTATTTTGAAAGACAGCAAATTTATTTCCCCACTAGCGTTGGGAGAAACCAGCGTCGAGTCATCTTGAGCCGCAGGACGCGAGACGTGATTGGTACTTAGGTGGTATTGAAGGCGCTTAAACTTTTGTTAACAGGGGGCGGATGGGCATGGCTCGAAGAATGACAACAGAGGATTGGATTGTAAGTTCTGTAAACTATGCACTGTTGGCGGTGATTACGCTGATCACCCTGTATCCTTTTTATTACTTGATCATCGTCTCCTTTAATTCCGGACAGGATACGTTGCTTGGCGGAATCTATTTCTGGCCGCGGGATTTCACGTTGGAAAATTACCAAGCATTTTTTTCCGATTCCAAGTGGGTAAAAGCCTTCGGGATTTCCGTTTTGCGCACCGTTGTCGGCGGAGCCGCAGGGGTTTTCTTTACTTGCCTCGTTGCCTACGGCCTGTCGTACAAGGATTTATTGTTTAAAAAACTGTATTTTGTCCTAGTGATCATTGCGATGTATTTTTCCGGAGGCTTGATTCCTTACTATGTTTTATTGAGAGAATTGCATTTGATCAATACTTTCTGGGTCTATGTCATTCCTTCGTTGCTGAATATTTTCTTTTTGCTGATAGCCGTCTCTTTTTTTCGCGAAATTCCTAAGGAATTACATGAATCGGCAAAAATTGACGGGGCCAATGACTTAAGTATTTTTTTCCGGATAATCATTCCTGTTTCCATGCCGTTAATTGCCACGATGGGCTTGTTTATTGGCGTCGGACAATGGAATTCCTGGCTGGATTCAGCCTATTTTGTGCAAAGTGAAAACTTGCGAACGCTCACTTACCGGATGATGGAAATAATCAATCAAAGCAATATTTCGCAAGAAGCAGCAGCCTTTGGCAGGGGAAGCAGTAGCGTGACGAGCTTCTCCATTCAAGTTACAGCAATGGTGATCGCCGTTGCTCCGATCATGTGCGTGTATCCTTTTCTTCAAAAATACTTTGTGAAAGGAATGATGCTTGGATCTGTAAAAGAGTAGCTCAATGCCCGCGCAGTGTAGAAAAAATTTTTTCAGGCTAGGGCAAAAATTCAGCCGTGTTGTACAGCCACTTCATGTTTTTTGATATATAAAAAATTATTCAGGGGGAAATAACATGACGAGGAAAGGAAAATATATGTTAGCCATTGTTTGTTCCGCTCTCTTAGCATTTTTGCTCGCTGCCTGCGCTGATGAGGAAACCGGCAAGGAAGAAACAAAGCAGGAATCACCCCAGGTCGACGTGGAAGCAGACGATGAGGTTGTTGAATTAACATTGTTTTTAGACCATTCGTGGTGGCCTGTAAGAGAATGGAGCGGAGCAGTGCCGGAGGAAATTACGAAAAGGACGGGAGTGAAGTTGAATATTCAGGTAGCCGCAGATGAAAATCAGTTGCCGGTGATGATTGCCTCCGGAGATTTACCTGACCTTGTGTTTACTTACGATCAGTTTGACAGAATGTCGGATGCCAGAATATCGCTTCCTTGGAACGAACTGATTGAACAGTACACCCCGACGTTTGAGATCAGCCCGACCAATATCAGCGTAAATACGCAGGCTGACGGGAACTTTTATTCGATCCGGAATGCCTTTTCATCGGAGGAAGAATGGCGTGAATTCGACAAGGCATTGCCGGGTGCCGGTACGCCGGGATTGGCTGTCCGGGAGGATATCCTGGAATATCTTGGTAACCCGCCGCTGGAATCCCTTGAAGATTTGGAAAATGTGTTAGCCGCGGTGAAGGAAAATTATCCTGACATGATTCCTTTGGTCATGGACATCAACCATATCGGCTCATATCTCCGGAATCAGATGGGCATTGATGTGGGCGCCGGCGGACCGTGGTATGAACGAAACGGTAATATTCACTATTCGATTACTCATCCAAATTATCTTGAATATTACAAGCTGATGAACAGATTTTATCGCAACGGTTATATCACTGCCGAGAATTTTACTTTCAGCGATGACCAGCGCGATGATCAACTCGTTCAGAACGGCGAGGCGTTTGCCCATATGTATGTGATGCGGGTGGCGGATGAAAACAACACGGCATTGGAAAATCAGGGAAAGGACTTTACGTTTAAGCTGATAACGAAGATGCTTACGGAAGAAGCGGTTTTTGTCGACAGCATGATCGGCTGGAGCGGAGTTTTCATTACGACGAACAATTCCAATCCGGAAAAATCAATCCAACTGATGGAATTTTTGTTAAGTGAAGATGGCCAGCAGCTTGGCTTGTGGGGGATAGAAGGGGAACATTGGACGATGAATGAGGAAGGCTATCCGGATTTTCAATATAATACGAATGACAGCGAATACACCGATGGAGAAGGCATCTACTGGTGGGGACTGCTTGGCTCCAGTGCGGTCAATGAAGGGCTTGGGAGTTACGTGCCGGGAACTCAAGGGACGGAAGGCTTGATTGAGGTAAAAAACAACACGTTATACCGTCCGGAGATCGGGCTGATTCGTACGCCGGCGGACAGTGATGAACAAAATATCGAAAACAGATTAGATGAGATGATAAAAAATGAGGAGACAAGAATTTACCTTGCGGACAGCGAGGAACAAGCTGTGCAGGCATATGATGACATGCTTGAAACAGCGAAAGGAATCGGAATGACGAAGCTGGAAGAATGGGCAACCGAGGAGTATCAGCAAGTCGTTCAGAATTTTAAATGAGTTCGTTTTATGTAGGAAGAATTGCCGTGGGATGACAGGGGGAGGGCCGAGCAAGCGCACGAACCGTTGGAAGGTCAAAAAAAAGAGATTCATCGATCCTGAAACAGCTTCCGAAAGCGAGCGGCAGCTACCCGGAAGTGGTGGATTTGGGACAGCAGAAGGTAGGGTCTCCGGAAACTGTCACTATCCTCAAGGGCGGTTTATGAGGACAATACGAAGGAGGAAACGTTGAAATTTATCCTCAAGGGTAGTTTTACGAGGACAAAACAAAGGAGGAAGCCCTGTAAATTGTCCTTCAATAGCAGCTTATGAGGCGACAATGAAGGCGAGTATGAGTCCTGGAAGATTCCGAATCGGGACAGAAGCGGACGAAAAACGATCAGAAGTGTCCCGAAGGAGCTGGAATCGGGCCGGAAGGGAGGGGAAACCGAGTTGAAGTGTCCCGAAAGCACCCGATTCGGGCCGGAAGCGAGAGGAAACTGAGTCAAATTGTCCCGAAATTTGGTATGCAAAAGCGGACGATCCCAATCGGAAGCGTCCATGAACTCTCCTGGTTTTCAGTTCATCAGCATGCCTGGGCACTGGTGGACAACCCTTAAGTTCCCGAATTAAAAGACCGAAGCTCAGCTCCCTCGTGATAATCCTGAAAAAAACCGGCCAGAGACTCGAGAAAAAACAATCGAATACGAAACAAATCAAGGGGATAAGCACGGTCACTATCTCCTTGATTTATTTCGTTTCAGGAAAAACTGTTTGCGAATCCAATAAAGCCAGCCATACAAAGATTGTGCCGAACAGATATAATTAAATAAAAAGCAAGCCTGAAGTCTGAATCGCCAGCTTTTGTATAAACCGAAACCACCACTCCGCCCGATGCAACAAGGTAGTACGGTTCTGAGAGAGTGAACAAAACCGCATCATCAATTCACATTCAGTGAAGGGGGGGCTTGCCGTGGTCAACAAGCTTACCATCAAACCATTTTTAACCCGCCTTTTTGAGAAAAGCATTGTGAAAAAAATGGTCATTGGCTATTTTATCATTATCGTAATTCCGATTTTGACCAGCGGCTATTTCCTGTACAAGCAGCTTTCGGAGGATATGTTTAAAGAGCTGGCTGGCGATCGGCAGGAAATACTTCAGCAAAATTTCAATCATTTAGAGCGTGAAATGATTAAAATCGAAGCGCTGTATCAATCCCTTCAGTTTCATTCCAATATCACAGATTACCTGCAAGGCTTTTACAAAAATGACAGCGACAGCGTATATCACTATATTAAAAACATCAAGCCGCTGTTATCGCTGATTCATCTGGAAAGTCCGTATGTGGAAAGCTTAAGGATATACAGTGCTGACCCGGATATTCACTTCATCTACCCTTTTATTAACCCCATGGAGATGTTGGACATCAGCGCTGAAGCGGTTGACGCCATTCCTCCGGGAAAAGGCAGCTGGAAAATCGCCGGGGCAGATAAAGAGAATCTTCCCGTGCTGAAGTATTATCAACACTTATATAATTCCATGTATACAAACTCCATCGGTGTCATGGAAGTAGAGGTAAAGGACAGCTTGTTGGATTATGTGATAACGATTGCGGGGAAAAATAATTTCTTCGCCATCAGGCACGGAAAAAACATTATTTTTCACCATGATGAAAGCGGTGAAAGCAACAACAAAATCAACATGACTGCCGAAAATGTGGATTACCGGGAATCGGGCTCCGATTACTTGGGGGAATCGAATACAATTGTAAACTATTTGTATTTTGACCGCCTCGACTTACAGTTTCTCAGTGTTGAAGGGACAGAATCGATTTTCAGCAATTTTAAAGATAAACGGAACTTTCTTATCGGTACGATTATCCTGCTATTATTACTATTAAGTGCGGTATATTCTGTTTTTGCATATTCCTTTACCAGGCGCGTTTTAAAGCTGGCCAAGTACATGCGAACCGTGGACGGCAACAATTTAAAACAATATCCCGGCGTCATTCAACAAGACGAAATCGGCTATCTGACAGCATCTTACAATGTCATGATCAGAAGAATTGATGAGCTGTTAACGAAGATACAGCAGGAAGAACGGCTGCGTAAAGAAGCACAGTATCTGGCGCTGCAATCCCAAATCAATCCCCATTTTATTTATAATACGCTGGAAACGATCAGAATGCTGGCGGAAGTGAACGGCTGCGGCAAAGTATCGGAAATCTCCTACTATTTCGGAAAAATTATGCGCTACAGTTTATCCTCCGGGGGCAGCAAAGCAAGCTTACGTGAAGAAGTAGAGCAAGTGAGAGATTTTTTGAAAATTCATGAGATCAGAATCGGACAGCGGTTTTCATTTGCGATAAAAACGAAAGCAAACATACATGACTTTCCCTGCCCGCGCTTTCTGTTGCAGCCGATTGTAGAAAACAGCATTATTCACGGTGTAGCAAAACGAAGAATCCCAGGGAAAGTAACGATGGTCATTCGCGAAACGAAAACGCAGATGCAGGTGATTGTCAAAGATAACGGGATCGGAATTCCGGAAAACAGGCTGCAGCAAATAAAAACGATGTTTCTCTGCTCGGAAAAACCCGCAGAGCTGAACAATTCGATTGCCCTGTATAATATCAACGAAAGATTAAAATTTTTTTACGGCAGGGAAGCGGATATTGCTTTGTACAGCAAATATAATTATGGCACGGTTTGCATTCTCAGGCTGAAAAAACCTGAAGAGCACGGTTCAGGCAGGGGAAAGGAATGTGCGAAGGAGGTAGACGATAATGAAAATTCTCGTAGTTGATGATGAACCGGCCATTTTAGAAGGACTGTTGAATATTATTGATCGGGAAAAAGCGCTGTCTACATATACTGCAGGGGCTTTGGACGGCTTTGAGGCATTGGAAAAAGCACGGAATTTCCAACCGGATCTAGTTATTACCGACATTAATATGCCGGAGATGTCAGGCTTTGACTTGATGAAAAAGCTTTCATTGGCAGGGATTTGTAAGCGCTTTATTATCGTGTCGGGATACGACGATTTTGAATACGCAAGGAAAGCGCTGAGATATCATGCGATCGACTATATTTTAAAGCCGATTAACAAACTGGAAGTGCTGGGAGCGGTGGAACGAGTTTGCGGGCAGTTGGCGGATAATGGAGCAGCGGAATTAACCATGGAAACATATCTGGGAGACGAGCGGCAGGAAAAAGAATACTCCGAGCGAATGAAAGATATCATTCTATATATTGAAGAATACTATCAGAACAATCTTTCGCTGGAGGATGTAGCGGAATGTGTGAATTTGCATCCGAATTATATCAGCACGCTGATCAAGAAAGAAACCGGTTCTACTTTTTTGCAGTATGTTCATACATATAGAATAAAAAAAGCAAAGGAACTGATAAGAAAATACAGAGATTTATCCATTCACGATGTTGCCTTGCAAGTAGGCTATGAAAACCCGGACTATTTTTTTAAAGTGTTCAGGAAGTACGCAGGTCAGACGCCAAGCGCCTATCGAAAAATGCTTGCCGATCATTAATGGTACTCACAGCGGGATGGAAAAATGTGCGCAAGTTGTTCAACAATGTTTTTTTAAACAAAGAGTACGCCTAAAAAACAATGATTCCGCTCGATGAACATGCATCGTGTTTGTTGAAAATGATAAACACGATTTTTTAAACAAACATTTGTATAAAATATAAGGAGGCTTTCATAATGCGAGAAACGGTGATGATTACTGGGGTACGGACACCAGTCGGTAGAAGAAACGGCAAGCTGAGCGCGGTCAGACCGGACGAGCTGTTAGCGAAAACGCTTGCGGGATTAGTGGAAAAAGCCGGGGTTGACTCTGGGCAAGTGGAGGATGTGATCGCCGGCTGTGTCGGACAAGTGGGGGAGCAGGCGGGAGACATCGCCCGTACTGCGGCACTGATGGCGGGGTTCCCGATTCATGTGCCGGGAGCGACAATTGACCGTCAATGCGGTTCAAGTCAGCAGGCGGTTCACTTTGCGTCCCAAGCGATTGCCTGCGGGGATATGGATGTCGTTATCGCCGCCGGTGTGGAAAGCATGTCCCGGGTACCGATGTTTTCCAACATGCAAGGGACGGAATACAGTCCGCTGCTCACGGAAAAATATGAGATGCTTCATCAAGGCTTGTCGGCGGAACGAATTGCGAGAAAATGGGGGTTAACGCGGGAGGAGCTTGATTCGTTTGCGCTGCATAGCCATCAGCGGGCGGTCAGAGCCCAAAATCAAGGGCTGTTTGACGAGGAGATCTTACCTGTGGAGGTCATTGGCAGCGACGGCTGGAAGCAGCTTGTCAGAATGGACGAGGGCCCTCGTGCGTCAACGACGTTGGAAAAGCTGAGTGAGCTTCAGCCGGTGTTTGAGAAGGATGGAGTCATTACCGCAGGAAACGCTTCGCAAATAAGCGACGGAGCGGCAGCGGTGCTATTGATGAGCAGGCAGAAGGCGGTTGAACTTGGTCTGAAGGTGAAGTTCCGTGTCGTTGCCCGCAGCGTTGTCGGTTCAGATCCGACGCTCATGCTGACAGGGCCGATCCCCGCCACCGAAAAGGTGCTGGAAAAGGCAGGAATGACAATCAATGACATTGATTTGTATGAAGTAAACGAGGCCTTTGCCCCTGTACCGCTAGTATGGCAGCGGGAAATCGGCGCCGATCCTGGGAAATTAAATGTCAACGGCGGGGCAATCGCCTTAGGTCATCCCCTTGGAGCAAGCGGTGCACGCGTGATGATCACGCTGATGAACGCTCTCAGCCAGACAGGCGGCCGCTTTGGATTACAGACCATTTGTGAAGGCTTCGGAATGGCAAACGCAACAATTATTGAACGAATTGCCGACAAGTAGAAAAACCACAATATGTGAACCGTAATCAAAAGTACCAGACTCAAAACGGGAGAATGAGGGAGTCTGAGTTCGGTTAAACTGAACTGTAATCAATAGAATTGTAATAAAATTGGCAGGACGCAAATCATTTAGCATAATTGAGAAAAAGTGAATTCAAATTTGCCTAATGGAACTTCTTCGCAGTCCCCCTCCGGTGGCTATGCGCGTTGTGTACACGCCACTGTTTGCGTTGCGCATCTCAACCTTCTGGTGCCGCTCTTCTATTAAAGATTGTTGCACTTTGTTTTGGCCCGTAACCAAGCTTGCTTTGCGCTTCAGGCAATGCGCGAAGTCTTTGAAAATAAGCGGAGCCGTTCAGACAAAGGAATTTATTTTTTCAAACAAAAACTGTCCAAAGCTACAAAGTATATGAAAATTGTCTTTTGACTCCCATTTATACTAAAGAGTATACAAAGGAATAAAAGAACGAGGATAAGAGAGAAAATGCCTAGTATCCTTGTAAAAATAGGGTTTTATGGGTATTTTGCGAAATTTTCAAGTCTGGGTTTATTTGCTAATATAATATTGGATGTAAATGTTTAACATCTACATGTTTAGAAACAAGGATTCTAACAGAAAAATGTATCTGCGGATTGGGAGGTGATGTTTTTATTTTAGAAGCTATTGTTTTTTGGATTCACTCTCCACAATTAATAGGCAGCTGAGGTGGGTGGTGAATGAAACTAAAAGTTTAAATTCGAGTAAAATTTTGTTTAAAAGGTGATGATTTTGCTCGTAATAACATCTACGAGAAAACCATAAAGAATACATTTATATTAACTCCTTATCACTTCTTCAATTTGAATGGCGCTGAGAAGTATCCAGTTGCTGCTGCACGCAATAACACGATGAAACAGATTGAAGCTCCTCTGTGTGGAACGACTTATTGGTTCGGGTCTGGGTAATAAGTATAATCAGTGCCTTTTTGAATAAACCCTGCTACATCAAAAAAGTAATTAGCTCAATATGCCCTCGGAAAAGTACGGGACGGCATCTACCAGGGAATTTTTTTAGAAGGTGGAGTGAGGTATCTTGGTTAATATTCTAGTCGTAGATGATCATGTTTTGGCTGGTGAAGGTATTAAGACAATTCTGGAGAAAGAAGCAGATCTAAATGTGGAATTCATTCATGCAACTTATCAACAAAACGATTTCGTGCTTAACAAGAAATATGATACGTATATATTGGATCTGCATTCTCTCCAGAATGGGATCGAAATGACGAAGAAAATTATCATCCACCATCCAGAGGCGAGAATTCTTATTTTTGCAGGAGATGAGATAACCACCGCTTTTCTTTTTTTCGTTGACATAGGTGTAGCAGGCTTTATTAATAGGACATGCTCAACAGATCAGTTTGTCAGAACGATAAGATCTGCTATTGATGACCAAGCTGTTGTTCCACTGAAATTATTTGAGCTTATTCGTGGAACAAATCACCTCTCTGTTTTACCAGACAATCTTAACTATGGGGTTAGTTTATCTTTAAATGAGCAGGAGGTCCTGAGTGCCTTAAAAGACGGGCTCTGTAATCAAGATATAGCAGACAAGCTTCATTTAAGCAAACGCACAGTTGAAAAGTATCTAACGAATATATATAGAAAATTAGAGGTGAAAAATAGAACGGAAGCACTTGCAAAGGCCATCGAATTACATTTGATATCAAATAACAATAGCATGATTCAATAAGCCGTCTGTTAAGATGGCTTTTTTAGTGAGCGAACTTTATAAAACCCTGCAAAAAAAGCGGACTACCGCCTTCATTTATACGGACTATTGCATAGAAGAGTGCGGTGCGGAGATGAGAGAGTAGCAGTATTATAAAGATAGAGAAAACGTTTTTTTGTGACAGCTTAAGACACGACTTCAAGAAAGTGATACTACGTCAAGAAAATAGACACAGATTTTCTACCGCGCTTTCGCTTGGTGGCTTTCATAAAAAAGTTTAAAGAAGAGCATTTTAAACCT
>NZ_FNPI01000032.1 GCF_900107275.1 Evansella caseinilytica
GAATGCCAATAAGCGAAAGTTTGTGAAAAAGAACGTTCAAACAGAAACTCGTGAATACATAGAAGAATTAAATGAAGCCATTGAGGAGGATCGGAGAGCTCACGGAAAAAAGCCGTTACCCAAGAGAAAAGAGGTGATAGAGCTCCACGGGCTTCGCTATTGCCGGTTACGGAGTTTAAAGGGCGTAACAGAACAAGCGCTCATGACAGCCACAGTTCAGAACATCAAGAAGATAGCGAACCACCTCTCAGCTAGCTAGGAGGTGGTTCGCCTTCTGTATTTATCTCTACATTTCAAAAATCTTATAAAATTAAAGGCAGAGAAACCCCATGCTTTGAAAAAAGCATGGGGTTTCTCGACAATCTGAGACAAGAGTCCTATCTCTTGTCCCTTTTTTCTTTCACACTTACAACAATGGAGAAGTTTCCGCATGAAATCCACACTGATGGTATTAGCTGCCGCTCCCTTTCGCTTTTTGCTGAGCCTCTTCGCTCCGGAAGTAATAGATGCGATAAAGAAACGCGCCGATAAACCCCGCGGCGGCAAGACCCGACATCACCCCGTAAAGTGTCCGTAAATCAAAGATACTCATGATGTTCCCGCCGACGACCGAGCCGATGACACCGGAAAACCCGAAGAAAACGGCGATAAATAACAAGTGTCCCGTTGCCTCCAATTCTTCGGGAACGAGCCTGGCGACAAACTGAAAAGCGGTTAAATAAAGCATTGCAAACGTCATGCCGTGAAGCACTTGAATAAACAGGATCATCGTCGGATCAGGGACAAAGGACATCAGCAGCCAGCGGAGCGCAAACAGGATCGCACCGATGTTGATAAACGTCAGCGGATGAAGCCGGGTCAGCCAGTACGCGCTGACGGCAAAAATGATCGCTTCGGTGACGACGCCGATGAACCAGGCAAAGCCGATATGCGTTTCATTTCCTCCAAGCTCGACAATATAAAGACCGAGAAAAGAATCGTTCATGCGGTGAGTAAGCCCGACGGTCATAATCATCAGCAAAAAGATTAACAGCTTTTTATCTTTCACGAGCTTCAAAGCATGGATCAGCTGGACCGGTTTTTTGGACGGCTCCCCGTCCGGTGCAAGGTAACAAAAAAACAGCGCAAACACTATTAATATCGCAAACAGATAATAAATATTCGAAATCCCGATTTGCGTCAATAAAAAACCGCCGATCAACGACGACAAGGCAAAGCCTAGCGATCCCCACATCCGGATGCTGCCGAAAGACACCCCTTTCTGCACAGATACCTTCTGGGCAAGGCTGTCACCCAACCCTCCAGCCGGGGAAGTAAATGAGTAAAACAAGAACATCAGTGGTATAAGCAATAAATATTCCGTGAGTTGAAACAAAATAAAACCGACTGCAAGCGCGCCGGACAAACAAAGAAGCAGGACTCTCTTCACCGTTTTCCATTTATCACTCATAAACCCCCAAAATGGCTGGGCAATGATCGCCGCGGCAGGACCGACAGCAAGAAGCGTTCCGATTTGCGATCCGCTTAAACCGAGGGATTGTAAGTATACAGGTAAATAACTCACTAAAACAGTCATTGATGCATGAAAGAAAAACAGCATACTCTTCAGCTTCCAAACTTGGTTCATTCTCATTCCGACCTTTCAATAACATCTAACTAACTTTTGTTAACCACGGCGTAAAATAAAACCGATTACCCAATATGTTGCGATGATTAAACGATGATTTCATTTCAATCTGTCAATCTACCATTATCAGTTGCGCAAAGCAGTCCGTCGTTATATACAAAAAGCGCTTTCTAAAATCCCGCTGCTTTCAGCCGATAGACTATATTATATCATGATATTCTTCAACATCTACCCAATAAGGGTAAAAAGTCCTGCTTTTGACACAATCAAGCGGCGAATGCTGAAAGCACACCGGTTTCATCCATTTCTTCTTTTTTCCAGTTCAACACTATTCCTCTCAGCTTGCCAATTCTGCCAATTGCTGCTCCAATTGCCGCTGTTTTTCCGCGTCGATTCCGGAAGCGTAACATTCATGAAGGAGATATTCCAGCTCGTTGACCCGCTGCAGGTGCTTCGTTCCCCGTTGCATTACTTCCTTGTATTCTTTGCTTAATGCGGCCAAACGGCTTTTATTGGTTGTTTCCACCGCAGGATTCATGCATCGCTCAAACATGTCTACGACCTGATCGCCCCGGCGGCTTGGATGAACAATATGAGGCGCGGTGCCGTCAACAACAGCCAGATCTAAAGCGGGGATAAGAAGCATATCAAGGCTGTTTGGGGACAAGGCGCAAGGAAAGTACTTTACAGATAGACGGCGTTCTTCCGCAGCCTCGCCGATTTTTCTCATCAGCGTGGACTTCCCGCTGCCAGACCGGCCTTTGATGATGATCCTGTGAGAAATTTCGCGCGTTATTTCCTCAATGCCGTTTTTCGGGCCGAAAGCGGTCGCTGCGCCAAAGAATCGCCGGCTGATCAACGGTTCAGCCTCTTTTTCCGCTCCGGGTACCACCCACTTTAGAATGATTTCGTCAGCGGTTTCGTCCGCTTTGTTAAAATCGAGTGCGCTTAAATATACGGCTTCTTTTTTTTCATGAATTTCCCGCCCTTTGCGGAAACAGGCGTATGCACAATGGCGCTCGCCATCCGCTTCGGCGATCCGTTCAGCGATCTTGCTGGCATTTTGTTGCACTTCCGCGAAATTTAAACAATCGTTTAAATCCAGTGTTCCGGTTGCCAGGCCCGGGTAGCGGCTGGCAGGGTAAAGGGGTCCGTTATCAGCCAGGATCAACAGCTTTTTGCCGGTAAGGAGCAGTCCGTCAATCAGTTTCCCGTCGTTCGGATGAACAAATTTTTCAGCGGACATTTGCTTATCATTCAGGTGCTGCTCCAGCTTGAAAAGCACTTGATGCCGCAAAACCATGCTCGCGCCTTTCAGAAACCAAATGTCATGATGCTCCCAAAATTGGTTCAGTAAATGAACGTTTCCCTCACTCGTATGACCTTGAATGTAATAAGTTTTCATCATCAGCCCTCCCTTTTCTCTACATGTTATTCCCAGGAGCCCAGCTTGTGAAAAAAACTGACATTGTCCTCTGGAAAAAACAAAATCGCGCGTCAGCTGTAAAGAGCGCTGCGGTAATATTCGCTGGCAGCCGGCAAGCTTAGAATAAAAAAAGAGGCGCAAAAGTATGTCCAACTTTTGCGTCTCCGAAAACATCGGCGTCAGTTGCCTGCGAATTACCTTGCGCGATCAATGGCGATCAATGACAGACTATTTCACGCCGTCCATCGATGAAGTCAATCCTTTCTTTGCACAGCGGCCTTCCCTTTTTCTTGTAAGTGCTTCAGCAACCATTCTGCATGTTCATACGGCAGCTTTGTCGTCCCGATTTCTTCCCCTTCCCTGCCGAACGACTCGTGGTGAAAATCGGAGCCGCCAGTCCTCAGTACTTTTCTGCCGCCGGCGACTTCCGCCTGGGCGGCAATCGTCGAAAAGCGCTGAACCGCCGCCTCATCGTGGTCGCGGTGATACACTTCGATGCCGTCCAGCCAGCCGTCAGTCAGCCACTCATAAATAAGGTCATCAATTGAATAAAGAATCGGATGGGCCACGATGGCAATGCCGCCCGCCTGATGAATCAGCTCCGCGGCTTCCCGCGGTTCGAGTTCTTTTTCTTTTGCCACATAGCAAGGCTTCCCCTGTGAAATATACTTGTCAAACGCTTCCTTGACATCGGCGACATACCCTTTTTCCACCATGACCTTTGCTACATGAGGTCTCGACAAGGTGTCGCCTTTCGCGTACTTCCTCACATCTTCCAGTTCGATGTCAAACCCTTGTTCCCGGCACTTTTGCACCATTATTTCCATCCGCTTCAACCGCTGCGACCGGTGAAACGCCAGTTTTTCCTGCAACGCCTTATCCTCCGGATCGATGCCGTAGCCGAGAATATCGACGCTCGCCCCTCTCACTCTGGTGGACAACTCAATTCCCGTGATAAAGGTCATCCCGGCTGCTGCGGCAGCATGCTGCGCTTCCTTTGCTCCGCTCGTTGTGTCATGATCGGTTAAGGAAACAATCCGCAGGCCAGCGTCCGCGCATTTGCGCATCAATTCTTTCGGTGTATAGACTCCGTCGGAAGCTGTCGAATGCATATGTAAGTCGGCTTTTTTAGTTGAAGTGGTCATCGTTTCTCTCTCCACCATTGCTCGTATAAAGTAACAGGAAGCTGGCGCTTATGCTCGGTTTTCAAATAGTGTCCTTCGATTTTTTCCCGCACATCAGCCGCCACTTGTTTTCCTTCCAGATAATCATCGATCTGCTCGTAAGTAATGCCTAACGCGATTTCATCAGGTAAGCCGGGTTTTTCGTCTTCCAAATCGGCCGTCGGAATTTTTTCGAAAATGGCTTTTGGCGCTTTTAATTCCTGAAGCAATGCCTTTCCCTGCCGCTTATTCAGGCCGAAAATCGGCGTGATGTCACACGCCCCGTCTCCATATTTCGTATAAAATCCGGTAATCGCTTCTGCGGCGTGATCGGTGCCGGCAACTAAACAACCGTAATGGGCGGCTATATCATATTGCGCTTTCATTCTTTCGCGGGCTTTCGTATTTCCTTTCAAGTAATCGGACAGCGTTTCCCCGGTTGCCACTTGCACTTGGGCAACAGCCGCATCCACCGCCGGCTTGATATTGACCGTCAGCCGCCGGTAAGGCTGAATGAAATCAAGCGCCGCCTGGGCATCGGCTTCGTCTGCCTGTACGCCATACGGCAGGCGCATCGCATAAAAGGTGAAGCGCTCTGTCTTTTCTTCTTTATTTAATTCTTCCATCGCGAGCTGAATCAGTTTCCCTGTCAACGTGGAATCCTGCCCGCCTGAAATTCCCAGTACATAACCGTTTAAGCCTGTTTTCTTTAGGTAGGCTTTGATTAACGCCACCCGGGCGCGAATCTCTTCCGCCGGATCAATCACCGGTTTCACTTTCAGCGCGTCTATGATCTCCTGTTGCAATGTTCCCATTCTATTCATCCTTCCTTTTTATCCGTTTTACAAGCCTCGCCAGTTGGTCTGATTTATTTTCCGCTGCCAATATCACTTGCTGTTTTTCCCCTAATAGATCAAAATGGGGAAAGTCGCTGCGGTGATGTATCCATTCCCGCTTTAGACCGTGCTTTCTTCCCCAGCGTACCAGCTTTTCCACGTCTGAACATGCGACCTTTGTCACAGTCTGATACTCGGGAAATCTCCCATCATGCCAAAAATGAGTGAGAAAAGCGAGTTCTCCACTTGCGGCTCGCTCTTTCCACTGCTCCAGCTCCTGCCGTTTAATTCCGAAAGCCATCGCGCAATCCAAATCCTTTCCACTCCTGACATTTTTCGAGCGTGTTCAAAAAGGAGGACACAACAGCGGCAAGAAGGTCGAGGCGCGGCAGGCTCGAGCAGCGGAGAGGCAACGCAACGATGAGATTCGCCGGCGCTGTTTCCCGCACTTTTTGAACTTCCTCTTTTATTTAACAACGAAAAGATCCATTAGTTCAACAAATAACATTTAAAATGTCAGGAAATCTCACAGAAAAAAACATCTGAATATTATTTTATCATGACGGTTCGGAGGAAAACTGCGTCGTTTTTCCTCATGACGTTTCACACGGCCAAACCGCAGCCGCAGGCACGCCCAAAAAGGGCAGGTGCACATCGTGAGCGCTGTGCACCTGCCCTTCTGAATTGCAGCCTAATCAACAATGGCGCTGAAAAAGCTGGTTTGTGCTTTTTCAGTGTCTGCCGCTTTTCCGGTCGTTTTTTTCATCGGCAATCTCGGCTTTAAAGCTTTCGATACTTTGCTGGCGGCGCTGATTCTTTGCCTGAATCGCCTCTTTGTCGTCAGCTGATAAGTTTTCATTGGCCAGCGTTTCTTCGGCAGCCTCCATGTTTTTCCTTGTGTTTTCTGCCATGTTTGTTAACCGTTCCACATTGTTGCTACGGTCGTCTGGTTTTGCCATAAACTAAACGCCTCCTTCATTATTGGCGAGATTCATAGCTAGTTTGTGCGATATCGACGTTTCTATGCAGGAGGCCGGGACCGTTTATTGTTCTTCCCTGTGTTTTTTGTTTTCGCCGTAAGCAGCGTGCAGCTCGGGGAAAAATTTTTTTACTGCAATCGGTCGAAACGTGTCCTTCTTTACACAGACATGCTCACTAGTCCCTTCCAGACATACTTTTCCGCGCTGATTTACGATTTCATAGCCATATGTCACCCGAATTCCGTTATACTCTGCAATCCATGTATGTATCGTGATATCCTCCCCATATCTTGCGGGATATTTGTAATTCATATTCACGTTGACCACCGGGGACAAAATCCCGCTTGTTTCCAACTCGGCATATTTATACCCGAGATCTTCCATTAGTTTGGTGCGGCCGATTTCACACCAGATTAAATAATTGGCATGATAAACGACACCCATCTGATCTGTTTCCGCATAACGTACTGATATTGTTTCTGTCGCGATGTGCATCCTGTAAAAATCCTCCTTCCTTCGCATTGCCGTTTCTTCTCCAGGAAAAGAATGCAGCGGCTCCACTCCATTGTCTCTCTGCCGGTATTGCTCTGACATCTAGCCGAGTGTTTTCTCGCGCGATGACACGATGAGACAACTCGCAGCTTCTCGTGAATTGCAGCTCGTTGCTTCGTGTTTGTTCAAAAAGATAAAAAGCGAGCTTATTGAACAAACACTTTAAATAAGAAAATCATCCAGCTCCAAAATCGTCAACGCTCGTCCAGCATTTGTTTTTTCCAGCTGAACGAGGCGATATGCCTGCCGCTGCACCGCTTCTTCCACAAGGTTTTTCATGGCGCGTCCGTTTCCGTCAGGACGAGCTGTTTCCATCGCTTCCCGCAATTTTACCACCGTTTCTTCGTCCACTTCATAGCCAAATTTTTTCACATACAACAGGAGAATTTCGATTAATTCCTCTGTTGTATACGCGGAGAAGGAGACAGTATGCTTAAACCGGGAAGCAAGGCCGGGATTACTGTCGATAAGTTCCTGAATCGGCTCGGAGTAACCGGCAAGAATGACGACAAGATTTTCCTGATGCTTCGTCATTTCCTCCACCAATGTATCAACTGCTTCCTTTCCGAAATCCTGCTCTCCTTTCGTGTATAACGAATACGCCTCATCAATAAACAGAACACCGCCCAATGCTTCTTTGATTTTCCGCTTCGTTTTGATGGCCGTCTGTCCCACATAGCCGGCAACGAAATCACTCCGTCCGGCAACGACAAGATGCCCTCTTTTTAACAGTCCCAGTTCATTTAAGATTTTTCCGTATAGCCGTGCTACCGTTGTTTTTCCCGTTCCCGGCGGCCCGGTAAAAATCGAATGGAGCTGGACGGGAATCACCGGAAGCCCCTGCTCTTTTCTCATTTTTTGAATCCGGACGAAAGAAGTGAGCATGTTTACTTTTTCTTTCACGCGCTCCAAGCCGATAAGCTCCCGCAATTGTTCCTCGCCAGATTTCCCTTCAGAATCTCCAGGTGAACGTGGTTGCTGAAAGGAGTGTTTATCTAAAACGGTAAAGTTTTCCTTCGTCCATTGCTTTGCTTCCCCTGACAACGCTCCCTTTTGAAAGATCGCATCCATGACGATGTTTGTCACCGCTCTGGCATTACCGAAGCTTTCATCGACTTTTTCGCGCTCGATCCGCTCCCTTAGTTCGTTGATGGCATCAGCGGTCAGTGTGAAGTCGTTTTCCAAGGCGACGTGTTCAGCGATTTCCACCAGCTCGTCCACGGAATAGTCCGGCAAATGAATCTGATTGCTTTCCGGAAAGCGACTGCGCAAGCCGGGATTGCTCCATAAAAACCGGCGCATCTCCTCCGGATAACCTGCTAAAACAACGGCAAGCCTGCCGGCATATTCTTCGCTTGTCAATGCGGCGACGAGCGTATCAACGGCTGTCTGTCCATAATCATTACCGCCGGCATTTTCCCGGCTCAAGCTGTATGCTTCATCGATGAAAAGAACCCCGCCTACGGCTTCCTGAATCACCGCCATCGTTTTTTCCTCCGTTTGACCGACATAGGCGCCAACAAGATGGGAGCGGTTGACTTCCACGATGTCTTCCCGCGGCAACACGCCGAGCTGGTGATAAATTTTTGCCAAAAGACGGGCTAGGGCTGTTTTGCCCGTTCCCGGATTTCCCGTTAAAATCATATTCAATGACTGCTCGGTTTTTAAATGGAAGCCGTGCTTTGACCGCTCCCGCTGATAGAACAGATAGTGATAATAGCGGTGCACCTTTTCCTTAACTTCCGCGAGACCGACCATGGCATCAAGCGCTTTTAAGGCATCGATTTCCCCGTCGCTGTTTTCGTTCAGTTGGGAACGCCATGCCTTCCACTGAGCGTTCAGCTGCTCCAGCTCTTGTAAACACGCCGTAAAGGCATTATGCTTTTCTTTGGAAAAATAAATGCCTGAAATTGATGCTTCATAGTCGGCTGCCGCCTGCCTTGCCATGATGAGCAGCTCGTCCAACTGCTGAAGGAGCATCCGCCCTTGTTTTCCGGCCGCTGCCGCTTTTTCATTTTGCAGCGCCTTCGCGGCTTTCTCATACTCTTTTATCCGAACGAGCCACTGCTGCGTTTTTTCCGCTGCTCCAGACATCATCTCCACGGCACCGGCAATCGATTTTTTTCTTCCTTGACTATGGTCCGTTTCCCGAACCCGCGGAAACGCTGCTTGAAAAAAACTTAGCGGAAGGGATACTGCAATAAGATAAACAACCAATTCCGCCACAAACAGATCGTCGGCTGCATTACTCCAGGCAGCATCGATGCGCTGCTGTACTTTCTCATCCATCGACTGCTTCCGGTGACTGCGGGCGACGGCAGCCATCGCCAGAAGCCTTGCTCTTATTTTATCCATGTCCGTTCGCTCGTCATCATGCAGGCGGGCGTTGTCCAGCTCTGCAAGGGCGCGGGTCAGTTCCTGCTCGCGCCATGTTTCGTAAGGCTTGCGCCGCCATTCAGCGATTTTCTCTTCAAGAGAAGTGTTCCTGGTGTTCTCTCCGTTCATTGTTGTCAGCCCTCTCTTTCTGATATCATTTTAACATTGTTGCCGACAGATGCCAGTAAAAACACCGCGCGCCCATGCCATTCCCCTGCCAGCCGCTGATGATTATCGTCATGTACCGGCAGGCAGGCGAACCGCCTACCACATTTCATGGTGGACTTTAAATGGTTGACAGATTTATTATTGGCGGCTGTTTTTATATTCTTTGCTGCTATTGGCCCCCTTCACGCAATACGCGAAGGGGGCCAATAGCAAAAAGCAACAACTTTTTTTCGAAAAAAAGCCTTATTGATAAAGCAAACAATCAATAGATTCCCGATGATAACAATATTTTTTCAGCGGCGCCAAGAAGCGCAGCTTATTTTACCCGCTATCCGCCTTTATTAAAATTTCCGGATCTCGAATTGATCCGTCAACAGCGCCCAATTTTCCGGAAAAGGCAGCCCAAGCTTCCAATAGCTGATTCCACGCAACCCCAGCTCCTTGATTAAATCAAACTTTGCCTGAATACTTCTCGCGTCCTCATACCACACGACATGCTCTGCTCCTTCGTCATCCACATATTCAAAAAACGGCGCTTGTGATGTTTCATCATATTGGATCGGAACATTCCGTTCAAATGCTAGTTCCACTGCCCGCCTCGGACTTAATGCCGCAGCGTACTTCCCTCCCGGCACATACGGAAGTGTCCAATCATAGCCATATAAATTCTGCCCGAGCATGATTTTGTTCGCCGGCATTTCGGAAAGTGCGTATTCTACAACTTCACGGACGGGGCCGATTGGCGAGACAGCCATCGGCGGGCCGCCGCTGTACCCCCATTCATAGGTCATTAGTACAACGAAGTCTACAATCTCACCATGCGTCCGGTAATCATGGGCTTCATACCATTGCCCCGGCTGATCCGCTCGCGTTTTCGGCGCCAGAGCCGTGGAAATAAGCAAGCCTTCCTGATGCAGTCTGTCCGCTGCTTTTCGTAAAAAAGCATTGTACGGCTCCTTGTCCTCTGTTCGCAAAAACTCAAAATCAAAATGGATATCACGATAGCCCACTTCTCTGGAAATACGGATAATTTCATTTAAAAGCGTATTTTGTGCCGCTTCATTCCCAAGCAAAGCTGCCCCCAGTTCATCACTGAAAGCCCCTTCTTCCAGATTGGTAACTACCATCATTAATCCGGCGTTATTCGCTTCGGCTATTTCGGCAAACGCATCGAGCGGCGGCGCCTGCAGCGTTCCGTCCCGGTTCAGCTGATAACTGAAAGGGGCCAGATAAGTTAAATAAGGTGCCCTGCTCCGCGCCGCACTTTCCAGCGTCCCGCTAACCTGCCCGCCAATCGGTTCCACATATGCATTGACTTCTAGCGACGTTTTCGGCCGCTGCGGGATGTACAATCGCGTGCCGACAGCCAGCGGGGCATCGATGGCGATTTGATTGATTTGCGCCAGCTGCTGCGCCGGTACACCGAACCGCTGACCGATGCTGAATAGACTGTCACCGGACCTCACCCAGTAAAAGGAACCGATGATCGGGATAACGAGACTTTGACCCACTACGAGGTTATTTGGATCAGGAACTTCATTTGCCTCAACGATGTCGTCGACGGTCGTGGAATAAGCCTGCGCGATTCCAAAAATCGATTGACCAGGCTGAACGATATGAATCTGCATGTTTCCACATCCTTTTCCCATACATTATCATCCTTCTATTTTACGCATGAATGAATGTCTCCTGAACCAAAATCGCGATTATTTTTCCACAAGAGGATGTTCAAAAAGTCCGGGGAAAAGCATGATGTAACGGTCACAACAGAAATCAAGAAAAATACAATCGTTCCAGAACACTGACCAGAGTGCCAGCGAATCATCTGGCCACGCTAAAAAAGATTCAGGAGAATTAAGTAGAGCAGATCTCACTGAAACTGGCAGGGTAACATGCTCCGGAAAGGAATTTGAAAAATAGAATCCCTTACCCAAGGGACTCGTCTGAGTGAACGTACACCGTTTACGTCATCTTTAATAGGTTGGATCCATGCTCATTTTGATCATTCATTATTAGCTTACCTTATCTTTAATACTATCTTTCCTTTCGCTCTGCCCGATTCGGAATATTCCATCGCCTTTTGAGCTTCTACAAAAGGAAATATTTGATCAATAACTGGTTTTATTTTTTTGGATTCTATGAATTCAGTGATAATTTCCAATTGTTCTCCGCTTGGTTTCATGAACAGGAAGGTATAATCGACATTGTATTTTTTCTCTAATTTAGTAAGCTTCCAGGTAACTAGTCGAAGTAGATTTGTTTTTATGAAGCCGGCCCCATACTCTTTTCCAAAACGTCCATTGGGTAATCCCGAAACCGATACAATTCGGCCTCCCGGTTTGACGATCTTAAAAGCCTTTTCTAATGTCTCTCCGCCAATGGTATCGTATACTCCATCATAATTTAGCAACACCTGGTCAAACTCTTCCGTTCTATAATTAATCATTTGATCGGCTCCAAGTGACTTAACCAAATTAGCCCCAGCGTCGCTTGCAGTTGTCGCAACGTAGATTCCCATCGCTTTGGCAAGTTGAATAGCAAAAGTACCAACACCGCCTGATCCGGCTTGAATCAATACCTTCTGTCCCGCCGACAGCTGTAAGATATCATGCAATGCTTGATAAGATGTAAGCCCGACCAGCGGGATCGAAGCAGCTTCCTCAAAGGAAAGATTTTGAGGTTTTACGGCAATATCGTCTTCGTGTACGGAAATATATTCAGCAAAGGTTCCGATTCTACTCTTTCTTGGCCGGCCGTAAATTGCATCGCCCGGCTTAAATTTCGTCACCTTTTTTCCCACTTGGATAACCATACCGGAAAAATCATTACCTAAAATAAGCGGCATATCGTATTTCAGCAACATACGTAACTTTCCATCCCGCACTTTGAAATCTATTGGATTAATGCTAGCTGCATTGATTTCAGTCAATACATCATAGTCGCCTAATTCGGGCATTGGCATGTCAGCCAATAGAAGAGGGTATTTCCCATATTTTTTAATGACCATTGCTTTCATTATGAATTCTCCATTTCATAAGCGTACTACAAGAATTGATCTTGTTAGCTTGCTTTCGTCATTGTTTCTAATAATACTGTTCCATGAATTTATCGATATGATTCATAAAATTTTTTAGGGTCCCTAAGTTTGTTTTCATGTCCATAAAATAAAAATTTTTAGATCCTTCTTCTCTCACCGTAATAATACCAGCATCTCTTAAGATTTTAAGATGATGGGACACTGCTGGTCGTGATAGATGGGTTTTTTCAGTAATCTCGCCCACGCGAAGTCCATTCGTACATGTTGTCTCCATAAGCGCAGCAATAATTGATTGGCGCGATTCATTGCCAATAGCTAAGAAGACTTTACGGCACAATTTGAAATCTTCCTTGATGACATCGACTTTTTGTTGTTTATTTATAGCACTCACCACTTTCGTCTCGTTTAAATAAGTGAACCATTGATGATGATAAGTATTCCATAATTGGATGTGCTCTGCAATCTTGGGAAAGAAAATCAAGACCACAAGGAATTTATTGGATAAATTTCTATTTTAAGTAGTACCTAAAAGATTGTTGTTCTTTGCTTTTGGCCCCCTTCACTTAAACGTGAAGGGGGCCAAAAGCAACAAAGTTTTCGAAAACAAGTGTTTGTACATCCATTTTGCACACAAATCGTTTAACGGTATAATAAGTATTGTCATCATAGAAAAGGAGTTTACTAAATGCTGCGAAAACTAGCTGTATTCAGTTTTAGTATGATTACTGTTACCCTGTTACTTTTCTTCCACGAGCCATTGCTCCAATGGATCCAAAGTAACGAACGAGAATCCATCGTCGTCACCACGCTGATCGCAACGTTGATGTCGTCTTTTCCGGTGATCCCGTATCCGATCGTAGGAGGTGTCATCGGCGCCGCTTTCGGCCCCGTATTGGGCGCACTGATCATCTGGATGGGTTCTACATTTGCCTCCATTCTGTTCTTCGCCATGATTCGCTACGGTGGCTTTCATCAGTGGGGAGAAAAAACGTTGCGTCGTTATCCGGTTACCAAAAAATTAACGATATTATTTGAACGGAACGCCTTTTTGAGCATTACGATGATGAGAATGATTCCAGTAATTCCATCGATTATCATCAACACATATGCGGCGGCCAGCCGCGTTTCTTTCCCTGTGTACACAATCGCTTCCGGATTAGGAAAAATACCGGCAATGACGCTGTTTGCCGTCATCGGCTACACCATCGTAACCGATCCTCAGGAGCTCGTTGTCATGCTTGCCATTTATGGAAGTTTTTTAGCAATTGTATATGGCGGTTACCGCTTGTGGACAAAGCGGATGGAGAACGAAAATAAAGATGTTTCGCTTCAAAACAACCCTCCTTCTGAATACTAGGAAAGAAGGGGATTCATCAAGCTATTTTGCTTCGGGACAAGATGGTGGTGATTCACATAAAGGGGGCCGTATGGACAGTTTAGCTCAGTAATACAAGCCCCCAACAACGAACAGCTTCCGACAAAAAGTCTTTAAGTGATTGTTCAAAAAGATCGTTTTTTATCTTTTGGTTGTTTTCGTAACATTGTTGCTTTTGGACTTCCTTCACGCCTTGCGTGAAGGGCAAAGCTTGCTTTGCTTACAGTCCAAAAGCAAAGAGCAACAATTTTTTTGAAAAGTGATGATCTTTTTGAACACGCTCTTTAAATTATTTTTATCATCCTGACGATTCGATACATGATAACGCCAATGAAGCCTCCTGTGGTATTGAGGATGACATCATCAATATTGGCCACGCGATATGTAAAAATAAATTGGGTCATTTCAATGCTGCATGACAGCAGCATGGCAATAAACGTTACCAGAATAATGCCCACCGGCTTTTTGGATTGCCGAAACCGTTCAAGAAACATCGGAAACAAGAAGCCAAACGGTATAAACAGAACAATATTTCCGAGTAAAATCCGGATCGGGTCGCCTATATCCTTGCTGTAAACTGCAATCCGGTAAATACTGTAAAAAACTTTAAGATTATAATTTCGTCCTCCGGGACCAACCTGACCGAACGAGGCACCATAATTCCACGCAAACAGCGTTATGTAAAACAGCATGATTAAATAAATAAAAAGTAACCATGGAGCCAATGGAAAGGATTTATTGTATTTCTTTTTGCCGTTATTTTTATTTCTCAAGCACTCAACACCCCCGCATCTGAAGAAAGATGCCATCAAATTTTTAGAGGCTGTTCAAAAAAAAGTAAGAAACAATGCCGCAAAAATACACGGTTGTGTTGTCAATCGCAGCTCAGGGACATGTGACGTACACACCGCACCACTACCCGTTCCTGCAACGATTCAAACCTTGGCTTTGTTTAGGTTTCCTTTTGATCATACACTAAAAGAGTCTATTTTTATTAATCCTTGTAAGGCGGCCTGTCATAAAGGTATGAAATCACCGCCTTTTTCCTTTCTCCAAATTATGTAAAAAGAATTTTCCGGAATAACATAACTGGTCTCCGTCAAACGCTCTCGTCCCTTTTTCAAAGAAACAAAAAAAGCGAAAACGATGAACAGACTGCCCCCCATGACAACACATAACAAGCATTCTTCAAGACAGCCACCAGTGATCTATTTAATAAGCACCTTTGTATTAAATCATTCTCTATTATCTAATGGACAGATAAGTTTGACAAGCTCATAAGGAAAAAAAGAAAAAGACATTTTCGTTACAGACATGAACCAGCGCTCGGATTAACTGTCAACAACGAAGAAAAATCCTTGAGCACAAATACTCAAGGATCCCATCGCTTCACATCAGCACTTTGGATGCTTCCCCAGTACAGACTAAAAAAATGATAATTACAGGAGGAGGGAAAAGTGATTATCATGTTATTGTCGATAGTATCACTTTCTATTTATCCAGAGGATGGAACCGTTTTTTTTCCTGTTCATAGACTTTTCCACGTTGGAGCTGCATTAATCTTTGACCTTGGGAAATCACTTCTTTATCGTGAGTCACAAGAAGAATGCTTTTTCCTTCCTTATTTAAGTCATGTAAAATCTCAATGATATGATCTCGATTTTCCTCATCAAGATTTCCGGTAGGCTCATCACAAATCAGTAATTCCGGATAATTAATGAGTGCCCTCGCAATAGCGACACGCTGTTTTTCTCCTCCAGACAACTGGGACGGCATATGATGGATTCGTTCAGCGAGATGAACCTTTTCAAGAAGGGCTTTCCCTCTTTTGTACAAGATGTCTTTCCTTTCATACGGCGCAAGGGGGAGAATAACATTTGTTAATGCATCAAATTGATTGAATAATTTGTAATCCTGATAAATAAATCCTACTCGTTTCCGGCGAAATTCCAGTACAGCTTCAACGGACGCTTCATGAAGATGTAAATCGTCCAATCGGATGATACTACCTTTATCCGGCGGAACGATTCCGACAATACACTGGAGGAGGGATGATTTGCCGGATCCCGATGGGCCGATAACCGTCAGCCATTCACCGCTTTTCATAGAAAAATGAACGTCTTGAAGAACGGCTAATTTTTCTGCCGCCGTTTCGTAAGTCTTGGTTAATTTTTCCACGATGATGTTCATAAATTCACCTTCCAATTCCAATAGTCTGTAGACTGTCGCAGTATATATGTGAATACAACCAGAGAAACTGTGATCGCTCCCGTCATCACCAAAACTGTAATAAGGGAAATTTGAACCAATTGCAATTGACCCGCGACATCACCGACAAATAAACGATAGCTAATTAAACCGGCTGCTGCTCCAAATGTGACAGAAGCTATACTCCAGCTCAGCACTTCCTTGAAATAAAAGGAATAGATCTTTTTCCTTCCCCAGCCGATGTGATAAAACACCTTCAATTCTTCTTCGCGTCGTCTCCACAATATAAGCAGAGCCTCAGCTACAGTTATGAAGGCAACAACGTAAAGAATTACCAAGAGAACAATGTAAAAACTCTCCATTTGTCCATGTATATATATTCCAAGAGTAGTTTGTATTGACCGCTGCTCTTCATGCTGAAGCAGTAAGGTGAGAAAAATCGAGATAAACGCAAGAAAAAACAATTGAATCGCTGCCGCAATAATCCATCTGCAGTGATACCATGTATTTTGTACCAAAATGGATCCATTTTTCGACTTTTCCATTTTTTCTCTTTGCATGTACCTAGATAGACTATATATTCCCAACACTAACAAAACCATCATAAATAAAACGAGAAATTGAGAGAATACTACCCCTTCAGCAGATGTGTAAAAAGAATAGCCAAGAACAAAAATGAGTGCTGGTAAAAACGGAAAAACAAACAGCCTCCCCCATTCTTTAAACCGGAGTTTTCGAATATGCTTCTCCGACCAGCCAAAATGACGCAGCTGTTCTTCACTTGCTTTCCGTTCAGTCATGATGTTGATACAACTAAATAAGAAGTACACCAGACTTACTGCAGAAAACAGCAACACAAGAACGATTTTCACAAGATCCCAACTTTCAATAAGGGTATCCGCAGCCCCCAAGGTCGTCCAAGGCTGCACGACTTGTCCAATTCCTTCCACATCGATTTCTAACCATTGATATGAAGCACCGGCAACAATATCAACAGTAAATCCCTGGTCAGAAAATTCCTGGGCGATGTCACGTATTTTAGCCGCACTTGCTTCATCATATCCATCAATCCCTGCTACCTTAACACGAATGGCATCAATTGGCGCATTACCTTTCAGCTGTTCCGCCCAGTCAATGGAAATCATTCCATGAGCAGGGGTGGAAATAAAACTCCCAGGTACTGCAGTAGGCTGAAGCTGCTTATTTTTGTCACTGGATAAATACGCTTCATGGATACCATAAATCCCTAAAGGAGAAGCAGCAAGCACTTCATCGTCTTCATTTAATTCAAAATCTCCCACATGGTTAAAATAAATACCCTGTCCCTCTATCACTTCGATACCACTTTCATCTCTAGTATAATGAGACACTTTTTCTAACGTGCGATAAACTGGAACTCCCGATATTGGTTCGGTTCCAGCAAGCTTGATAGAAATCTTTTCCCCGTTCAAGCGATAGTTTACAGGAGAAAGGTAATAGGAAGACTCCTGACTGTAGTAATTGATAGTCCCCCATAGTTCATGCTCGAAGTCTTCTTTATCAGCGTATGTATGGAGGAGATATTCCTCGTCTGTAAACAAAAAGTTGTCATAAAAAGGCGTTACAGCTTGGGAAAAATCGATTTGATAGTGTTCAGAAGAAACAACCTCCAGTTTTTCCATTTCCTCCATTACTTGTACGTTTAGATCAAAATTGCGGTATGAAAGGTAAGAAAAATCATTAATATCTGATAGATTGAATTTCTCCATCAAATGAAACAGATCGTCATTATTCACATTCAGTTCGTCAATTTGCAAGAATGTTTTAATAGGCGCCGTTTTATTCTCTAAACTCAAAATTGGAATTTCCAAAAAATCTTCCGGACCAAAACCTTCTTCACGATAATCTAATTGGGTAAAATCGATCCCCGTCAAAGCCTGTTCTTGCTCCACATCAATGGCAACAACTTGATGATAGGATGGTGGAAGCTTAAATGAAGGGTATTTGCCCATAAACACATTCACCAACGAATCCTCCACAAATACCGCATACCCTTCATATCCAGCTTCATGTGGAATGGAATAGGCAACGACGGGAGGACCCATTACATATTCTTCCACGCCATCTGTTGTCATCGCGACAACCTCATATCGCAAAGGCTGTTTTCTTTCAGGCAGTTGATAAGTTATTTCCGGCGCTGTGAATAATCCGACAGCAGCAACAGGAGCAGCTACCTCCACATCCTCTCTTTGTAACACACTTTGCCACTGCTCTAATGTAATGCCTCCATCTCCGATACCTAAATAATTTTCTTCCACTAACCCCAGCTTTTCTTCAATAGGTATCCGGCTATCAGGAGGACGTAATAAAATATCGTAGCTTCCTCTTGCAAAATCGTAAATTTCTCTTTTCATTGTTTGTGAGGCATCCGTCATAGACATATATGAAAATGGAAGCAACAGCAGTAATAGAAAAATAGCTATCATAAGCTGGTGCTTCCTTCTCTTTTTTATCAACGGAAAATACATCGGAATGGGACCCCCTTTAAAAAATGAGGATGACTCAAAAAGCTAATATCCCTTTTGAGTCATTAATAAAAAACATTTGTTAATCTATTTTGCTTTTAGCTGTTTGAACAACACACGGCACAAGGAGTGGTGAGTTAAAATGCTCTGACAGTTACCCCTCTGGTTCTCCATTCTGAAATATTGATCCGATCCGCAGTTCGTGCCCTTTGAGTATAAGAGCGAACATAGTTGTAACCCCTATAAGAATGAGAAAAACCTCGGCTGGCTGCTTGCCCAGTCCCATCAAATCTTTGTGTTCCTGTACCATCACCAGGATCCCAGTAAAACGTATGAGGTCCAGAGCTGGATGATGTACTGACAGTCCAAACATACTGTTGCCCTGCATTGACTGTTGTTGGTCCACTTATACTTGCAATCGGGACAGAGTTGACATTTACTTCACCGCTTTCTTCAACCATCCCTGTGAAAGATTGTGCAAAAGAGCTTGATGCAAACAAATAAATTACTCCTACACCGAGTAACAAACTTACAAGCTTTTTTATGTTAGATTCCCCCTTTCTATGAAAATTGTAATTCTATTTACATGATAAGGAATTTTCAGAAAAAACGCAATAGTTTTTGGTATTTTTCGGTTATTTTTCCTTTCCTATGTATCTATATAGTTGAAAATTTATTGGTGAAAACCATTGCCCAAATGACGTTTTTCGTGTAATCTTATCCATGTGTTTGGTCCTTTATTTTTGGATTTGGACGGGATTACCACCTGACCTATTCATTATAAAGGCCTTTTTCTTTGCATAAAACTACTTTATTGAATATTTTGAGTATTTTTAATAGTTCGTTTTAATTAATGCAATGTTAGTGATAAAAATCCTTAAATTAATTGATTCAGGATGAAAGTCATTGCTGCTTGCTGAATCATGTAGCTTGAAATCCAGCGCGCGCCAGACTGCTCTTAGACTCCTTCATTCTCTTGTATGCTCTCGTTTTGAGTCTGGTCTTTTTGATTACGGTTCACGCGATGACGGTTCATTTGGGCCGGACTCAGACTGGTCACTCTAAAAAAGACACCTGCCGCAATCCGCAAGTGCCTTTCTTTGCTAAGATCTTGAATGTCTGTTGGTCGCTCCTGGCAAACAGAATTTGTCCAGTTATTTTCCGTCCCCGTGGGGAGGAATGTAATTCGCGTGCTCTTCACCTTTTGTGTTCATTTTTTTCCCTTTGTTTGCATCGCTTTTCACAGGCTGTGTCCCTAAGTGGTCCGGCCGGTATTTCGCAAAGTAATTGCGGTTTCCGCCCATACTTTCCCCTCCTTCCATATGTTTAATATGGCTGGGGACGCGGGAAGTATACCAGCCTGATTTTGCTATGACATGAGACGATCCATATGCTTTTTATCTAGACGACGCTCAATTTTTTCTAATTCCTTTGGGTCTTCGAGCAGCGCTGCTTTGTTTTCCTGAATTAGTTCATCCAGGCGTAATTTTCGTTTTTTATTCATGTCATTCACCTCTAGTGTATTTGTCCACAGTATCGGCCAAAGCGGAATGACTTCATACATTCTTCGGTAGTTTTTTATCCGGATTTCACCTGTTTTTTTCCGCTGAGATACACTTTTTTCGTCTCATCGGCAGTCATTAAAAAAACGTCTTTCGCATCGTTAAAGCCATTTTGCTGTAATACGTTCTGCAGCCATGCCCGGTCGCCGACTTTCTTGAGGTTCGCATCGATGATATGCCCGTCCATGATAACGACGGTCGGATACCCTTTGGATTTTGGGAACTGCCCCATATCTGCCGGTGTCAGGCTGTCAAACCGTGATTTTTTGATTACGCTGATCTGGCCGTTGGATTCAAGCATGGCATAGTCCACTTCCGTCAAGTCAATGGCATTGTTAAACCGCAAGTCCATTAACAGGCCTTCCACCGTCAGCTTTGCCTTCGCCATTTCTTCATGTAAAATATGACCTTTTTCAATCAGCATGATCGGCTCATCTTCAAGAACCCTTCGGAACCGGGGCATTTTGAGAGATATGTAGGACAAAAACAGATGGACTCCTCCGATCAAAGCAGCAGCAGCAAGCGGACCTCCCAGAGGATTCTCCCCGTTGGCAAGCGGCTCTCCTACAACATCGCCGATTATCACGCCAAACAGAAAATCAATCGGGTTAATAGCCGTCATTGAACGTTGACCAAGCACTTTGATCAGCAAAAACACATAACCGTAAACAATGATAGCCCGAATTAAAAATCCGTAAACAGGCAGATCCGGCGCACCTGTCCAAAAATCAAACATTCTCGTTCACCTACTTCGCCCTCTCGTCACCTTAATCATTTCGCATTTTTTTTACTTCGTATTCCGCATACGTCTCCAGCTCGGAAGCATCGTTTTTCTTCCCTTGTGCCTTGGCGTTGTTATTCCGTTGTGCGTTGGCATTTCCTTTCTTTTGCCGCCCCATTGTTTATCACACTCCTTTATCACATATACAATTAGTATTTGCTCTCGAACGGGAACTATGTATAAGATAAAACCCTTCGAGGGAAGTGATATATCCAAAATCGTTGCGCTTTTGGACACCAGGCAATAAAAAGCAGCGAAAAACGTATGGTAAGGATACATTTATTCGATTCTTACAAGGAAAAATAACATGGAAAACAACCTGATCGACGAATGGAGAGCGATGGATATGAAAAAAGTCACGATGACATCCTTACTTGTCTTTCTCATTTACTTACACTTCTGTATACCTGTTTTTGCTGGAAGCGATGATTTACAGGAGGTATTATACCACGATGTTATTGTGACACTGCTGATGCCGGAAATTATCGAAGAAATCAACGGCTATTACGAAACGATTTTCACGCAGCCTCCGGCAGTGTATCCATACATGATTACTGTTGAAGAGATGAAGCGGATGGAGGAAGGACGCAGCTTTCTTTTTTTAATCAGCCTGCATGTAACTCCAGTTGTCGGGCCTCATATCGGCGTCGGCGAAGACCATATCGTTTTCAAGCTCTCCGGGGGAGGTCAAAAAAAAGTCGTGAAATACGAGCATTTAAAAAACTACGAACTCCCGGACCGCTGGAAAAAAATCAGAAAGAAGCCGGCCCAATAGTTTTGTGCCGAACCATTTTCTATACGACGGGCCTTAGAAAGGAAGCGATAAAGGTCAATATGCTAAAGTGTTTATTTAAAACAATTTAACCAACCACATAGCGCAGTCAAAGCTTGATACCGCAGTCACCTGTTTTCCATCTAAAGGCAGGATTTGTTTTCCTCTCTCAGTACAAACTAACATGAAAAGAGGATGATGATTTATGAATGACTTTTTACAACAGTTAAAGACGTTTTCAACCCATTTGGGCAAAGGCGTTGCCGAGCTGTTTAAAAAGCAGTCCGGACGCAATATTCAGATTCGTGAGTTAGCTTCCAGTATTATCGTGCATCCCGACACAAAAAAAGAGACAAAAACCTTGCTTGGCCTCCTATTTCATTTTTATCGTCTCGAAAGCGGATCTGTCACTTTTAAGCTGGAAACAAAAGGGGCAAACGACGAGTACATTCTTGAGCTGCACGCAGTCGAGAACGGCCAGGAGCTGTTCTCGTATAAAGCGTATGAGGAAGATCATTCGTTAAAGGATAACCATTTACTGCCGGAATATGTATATGTGCATTTGCATGAAATATAAACCCTGCTCCTGTTCAGCCGTAACCAAACAGCCTGTACCCCACTCGGAAGATTCGGGAGTTTAAGCGTGTTTGCGTCCGGCACTTTCGAACCGTAATCAATCTTGACCGAAACGAGTTGGGAATCCTTCGTGCGGTCACGAATAGGAGTTAATCAAAACGACCAGACTCAAAACGGGAGCATACGAGAGCATGAGCGAGCCTGAGTCCGGCCCAATTGAACCGTAATCGATTGAACCGTAATCCAAAAGCCCGGACTCAGATCGAGAGTATGTGCGAAAAAGCGAAAAGACCTTTCGTCCGTTTACTTACCTGACGGGAATAATACTATCCGACTCAGAAATTTGCTGAAGCCTGCCATCCTCAAGCCGATAGGTTACATCTCCTGAAAAAGAAATTTCCGGATCATGGGTAACGAACAAAATGCTGTGTCCTTCCTGATGCAGCACCTTCAGCGTCGCTAATACACCGTCCCGGTTTTTCCGATCCAGGTTCCCTGTCGGCTCATCACAGATAAGCAATCCGGGGGAGTTGATCATCGCCCGTGCAATCGCCGTCCGCTGCTTTTCTCCACCGGATAA
>NZ_FNPI01000043.1 GCF_900107275.1 Evansella caseinilytica
GGTAAACGATGAAAGGTCAACAGTCATTAACGGGAACGTGGACGATGTTCCGCTTTATGCTGCGGCGGGACAGAGTTCAGCTTCCCGTTTGGATTACAGGTATCGTGATCACCGTTGTGGGAACGCTTAGTGCTTATGCAAATCTTTATGATACGGAAGCTTTTCGGCAGGAGTCAGCACAAATGCTGGGGAGTCCTGCGGCGATTGCTATGACCGGTCCAGAGTTTTATTTAGATAACTATACTCTCGGTGCGATGATGGGTCATCAAATGATCGGATATACAGCGATTGTCGTTGCGTTGATGAGTGTGCTGCTCATTGTTCGTCATACACGGAAGGAAGAAGAAACGGGCCGGACAGAGCTGGTCCGTGCGTCTGTAACTGGAAGGCATGCCAGCTCCACAGCAGCTCTCATGCTGGCAGTTGGAACGAATATTGTACTCGCTCTTGTGATTGCATTAGGGCTTGCCTCTTCTGGAGCCGACTCTATTACGTGGGAAGGGTCGATATTATTTGGAGCTGCACTGGCATCAGTCGGTATTGTTTTTTCTGGATTAACCCTTTTTATCGTTCAGCTAATGGAACACGCACGCGGTGCCATCGGGATCAGCGCTGGATTGATCGCTGTCGCGTATACCTTACGAGCGCTTGGGGATATGGGGGCGGAAACATTATCATGGCTTTCGCCAATCGGCTGGGCACAGCAAACGTCTGTATATGTGGATCATAACTGGCTGCCGATACTGCTCAGCTTAGCGTTCACAGTGATCATGGTCGCGGCCGCGTATCCGTTAAGCACGAAACGGGATGTAGGGGCAGGAATGCTGCCGCCCCGTCGTGGAAAGGCATCTGCATCCACGCTCCTAACGAAACCAATCGGTCTCGCCTATCGGTTGCAGCGGACGAACATCATCGTCTGGAGCCTTGGTATATTACTGCTAGGTATGGCGTATGGCTCCTTCATCGGAGAAGCGGAAACATGGGTAGAAAACATGGGAGACGTTGCAGAAAATATGCTCCCTGGAATGGACGCAGGTGATTTTGCAAACAGCTTTGCTGCCATGTTTATGTCAGTCACTGTTGTTATTGCAACAATACCAGCACTTCAAAGTATTTTGAGAATTCGAGGAGAAGAAAAGGATGGCCGCTTAGAGGGAATGCTTGCCGGCGCCTTATCCCGCTATCGGCTTTTAGGAAGCTATGTTGTCACTGCGCTAGTGAATGCCGGCATCCTCGCCTTTTTGGCCGGACTTGGCATGGGGTTGGCAGGGAGTCAAAGCATGAATGATTCCAGCCTTATCGGTGATTTGGTTGCAGCGGGATTACTCTATACCCCAGCTATCTGGCTAACGATCGGTGTTGCGGTTGCCCTCATTGGTTTTATTCCTAGAGCAGCTTCGTATTCATGGGCTGTGTTGGTGTTTGCCATTCTCGCAATCTATCTTGGGGGAGCGCTGCAATTGCCGGAGTGGGTGATGAATCTTTCACCGTTCCAGCATATTGCGCGTTACCCGGCAGAGGATTTTCAATGGACTTCGCTGTTTTGGTTAACTGGCATTTCCGCTGTGCTTATTGCCACCGGTATGTACTCTTACCGTCGACGTGATTTGAAGCAGTAATGCTGAGAAGCTATCCTTTTTGAACAACCACTATAAAAGCAATTTTTCGTTTCGCTTTTCCATCCGCGCTACATTTTCCGCAAACTGCTCCCAGTCTGCGGCGGATAATTGACATGTGTGGAGCTCGCTGCTTAATGCCCGCAACGCAAAGAGCAGCGAGTGAAGCACCTCCTGGACGGAAAAGCTGCTCCCGGTTAATTCGGCAATCGCTGCCATTTTGGCGGGAACGATTTTCGGATAGTTGAATTTTATCGTTTCCCCCTGTACTGCATGTTCATAAAACTGCCGGATCAGCTCCGCTCTCTGTGCCCCGCTGCCGCTGACGGCGAGGTAAATTTGAACGGCGACACCTCCCCGAAGACGCCGTTGGGAGATACCGGCGAATTTTTTTCCGTTGATGCTTAAGTCGTATCTGCCAGGGCAGTACGATTCTTTTATTTCCCCGTCTTCGATTTTTTCACCGAATGGCAGAATCCGCTTCATCATGGCGACCATCAGTTCATAGCCGTGGTCGATGCTCATTCCTTTATCTTCTTTGAAAATCAAGGAGAGATTGAGGATATCTTTATCCAGGACGACTGCAAGGCCGCCGGAATTTCGAACGATGACATGATAGCCTTGCTGGCGTAAAAAGGATATTCCGTCTTCCACATGGGGGAGGCGGGAATCTTGAATGCCTAAAACGACGGTGCTGTGATGGACCCAGGAACGGGCGATTCCCCAGTCCGGCTCGGCCGCGATTTTACGGCACAGTGTATCATCCATGGCAAAGGAGTGGATTGGGTTCATGGTAAGCCCGGCATCGGAATGATCCAGGTAATACCATTGTTTACGATATAATGGTGAATGAAGTGGCTCGTGTTCGTGCATGAGATACTCTCCTTAAACTTTCCGTGATACTAGTCATTTTTGAAATGAGTATATCATATTTCAGGAGAAATTGGACAACGTTACCGTTGCATTTCCGGTGTAATGCTTGTAAAATACTCCTTAGTGCAAAAAAGATTGTGCTGGTGCGCTGCTGCTGTAGGGAGCGGAGAGACGCGAATGCCAGCAGATGTAATATGTCAACAATTTCTACTTTCGTTCAGTGGACGACATATAAAGGATGTGGTGTGCGATGGCAAATGAGTTTCGCATCTGTGACGATTGCCAGGCCACAAATATGAAAACATTGGTACCGCGTTTAAAGAAGCTTGATCCGGCTGCGGAAATTAAAATCGGCTGCCAGTCCTATTGCGGACCTGGAAGAAAAAAAGCCTTTGCCTTTGTAAATGACCGGCCGATATCAGCTCCTGATGAGGACCAGCTTGTAGAAAAAGTGAAGAAGCGAATGAAATAATGTGGCCGTATTAATAAATCAGGAAAAGCTGCCGAAGCTTGAACTGCCCCCTGTCAAGTAGACAGTGGAAATAATAAAAATGATTTAAGCGGCTTTAGCTCTATATTCCATAGGGCTAAGGCCGTTTCATCGTT
>NZ_FNPI01000038.1 GCF_900107275.1 Evansella caseinilytica
TTTCATAAGCTAACAAAACTTCATGTTTAAATGCTTCCGAAAACTTACTATTTGGCATAGAAAATACTCCCCCAAAGTAAACAGATTTTTATTTTCTAATCTGTCTACCTTTAGGGGAGCATATCAAAACTTTTGGGCAGTTTTTTCTTATTAGCGTTTGTTCAAAAAGATCGTTTTTTATCTTTTTGAACAAGCACGAAGCAATGAGCCATTCTTAAGTGAGAAACTGCGAACTGTCTCATTGTGCCATCGCGTGCGATGGCACTTGGATCAATATCAGTAAAATACTGGCAGAGGAAAAGACAATGAGTGGAGCCGATGCATTCTTTTCAGGCCGGCTGTGAGTGGTTTCTCGGAGCCAGGATGGCGACATTCCGCTGTTACTCACAGGACGTGGGCAGCATTTAGGTGGAATTGGGCGAATCGTGCGGAACGATTGCCTTTTGTAAGACTCTATTAGGGGATGTTCTATAAGTCCGGAAATCATTTTCTATGAACCTCGTTGATGGGTTATCTTGCGGCTGCTCATATACGGAACTGTCTTCTTCACTGCTCGATCGTGCCGTTCTTGCCACTGTGATCTCCTCCCTTTTTGAAAATACACTGACAGTGTTTTTTCAAAGAGCGTAATTTTCCTTTTGGAACATCCTCTTAAAAAGGCATTTGCATGCTTTATCTGGGTATTTTCCCCTATATAGAGTGATGTAATACAGGCTATTAACCGAAGAAGTTTTTCACATTTAGCACTTTCGTTGTATTTTGATCTTTCCAAAAATCCCATATAATAGAAAGCATTATGCTTTTATGTGAAAACCATAACTTATGATAAATGATGACCAAGTGAACAATTTAGGAGTGTGAGATTGTTGAACATATCATTAACAGGCCCGGAAAAAATAAAAATAAGCGATGATCAGTTGGAACAACTGTTGGCAATGTACAAAAGTTTGCAAGAGAATCTGGAAAAATTGATTACTGAGTTTTTTACCCCGTTTGAAATGATGCACAGTGAAGGTGTGTTTACTGGAGCGGCTGCCGAGACCTTTGCGGCGTTTTGTCAACTGGTCAAAAACTATTTGGAAGCAAGACTTTCTCTTTCGTTACAAGAAATTCGAAGTTTTGTAGACACCTTTAAAACGAGAATTAACGAAGTAGACTCTTTCAATGACTTGAGGTGAGAGGAATGGCTTTAGAAATAAAAGTGAATCCGGCGACAATAGAAAGTCTGATAAAACAGGCGCGAAAAGTTCCAGCAGAAGGTGTGGCTGATGCGGTGCAGCAGGTGGATAAAATAGCAAAAGTATTAGAAAACTGGGAAGGCCGGGCTAAAGAGGAACATGATGTTTTAATATCTGAACTAAAGAAGACGTTAACCGGCTCGGAAAAGTTGCTGACGGAAATCTTAGTAACATTAGATAGGACGATTGACTCGTTCAAAGAAATAGATGAAGAGATTAGCCAGCAGTTTGAGACAAAAGTAAAACAATACGTGTCAATGAATGCAAAGTAATACCCGGTAATATCATGGGGGGAGAAAATGAATAATCAACATCAGATGGAAGCATTAAAAAAACAGATTTCCTCGAACGAAACAAAAATTCGTTCCTTGTATAAACAAAACCATTCCTACCAGGATAGCTATGATAATGGTTTAAGTACGATACGTAATCTTGAAGCAAAGCTTGAGGCCCTTTTGTATAATAAACGAAATTTGGTTCGGGAACTGATCCAACTTGAAAGGCTGACAATTGGTGAGAGGTCACCGATGGGAAAAATTTCCTTCGTGGAAGCTGGGGTGTTGGAAGGGCGGGCTCTTGAAACGATGCAAGACCGCATTATCGCACTTCGCAGACAGCAGCGATTGACAATGCATAATTTGTCAGAAGCAGATTATCAAATAGATAAGAAAATAACAACCATTGAACAACAGATCGAAGAGCAGCGAACCAGTCTCATGGAACTGGATAGATGGATGGCTGACAATCGCTACAGAATGCAAGTGTTGAAATCGGAAATTGCGAGCGCACGGCAATCGCTTCACACATTGTAGAAAGGAGGACTTCACATGGGAAACCATCATGCGGATCGCGACCAATTGAACAAAATTCTTACTGATTATCAAAATACATTAAACGAGTGGAATGACCGAACATATGAGGCGTTTATGGCTACAAAAAGCGCACTTGGAGAAGAAGAGTACCTGATTACACCGACGGAAGTAAGAGGTGACATCAGAGCGATTCAAACGTTTTGGGACGGAATGGTTGCGGCAGACAAGGAAGCTGCAAATAATTTTAAGCAAGGAACAGCTGGTTTGATGGCCATCTCGAAAACCATCGCTTCGTTTATGAATGATTTTGGAAATGGCGGAGCGAATATGTGGCGCCTCAACATGAATAAGCTTCAAAATATCATGTTTCAAGACGAAATATTGATGGGGACGATCCATGCAAAGCTCTTGTCTGGAGAAGTATTAAGCTATGCTGAACGGGAGATGCTTTATTTTTACTTACAAAATGTCTTTTTAGGTACTGACAAACGGAAAGAAATAGAAAGTATTGTTGAAATGATTAGTGAGGAACGAATCGAAGACTTGATGTACCGGCTTAATTACCAAGTTCTCGCTTCTGAAGAGAGCCTCGTTGAAGAAATGGCATTGATACAAGCGTACTTGTTTCGAGGAAATTTTAGGCTTGATAAGCATGCAGGAAGCAAAGAAGAGGTGAAAGCACAAAGAAAGCTAAGAGCTTACTTAACACTACTGAGCAACTATAAGTTGGCGATGGCTGAATTAGCCAAAGAATCAAATGGTGAACTTCCTTTTTTAGCAAAAGTTGATCATTTGTTTTATCAAGATATCGAAAAGCCTAAGGCATATATTTTTGAGTCGGAATTACTAATGAATATATCAAGGAATATGAAAGACTTTCCTCGCGAAGAGTTCATTGAGATTGAGAATTATCTCAATGTGAGCATTAGTAAAATCAATGTTACTTACTATCATGGAAGCAATGCACACTCTCAGCTAAAAGAAGAGGGAAGCAGAGAATTAAAAGTAGCTAGTGATAATTATACTGCGGAATTTATCGGAGCCGAGTTGATGGATTTATTAGATAGTAAAATAAGTAAAGGGATATTTGGAACAGTCTCTGACTATAAGGCAGGGAAGGAAGAGCTTCAACGAGATATATCTATGAGTGTTGCTGAGTCTGCTGCTTCGAATTTGAAAATGGAAATGATTGTTACTGAAAATGCATATTTTTTTATCAATTCATTGGAAGTACAACTGGTACCATCAAATGCAACATATGATATGCTTGATCGCTGGGAAACGGTAAATAAAATTAATCCTGAGATCTCATATCCAAAACAACAAATCTTAAGTCAGGATTGGGTGGAAGTTACTTCTTTTTTTAATGACAAAGAATCAAGTATGGATAAAATAAATCCCGACTTAAGTGAGTATATTAAAGATGGCTCTCTGTCAGAGGGGGAAACTGTCGAGGTAATAGCTGGGAGAGTAAAGTAAGGAAGTGAAAAAATGATAGGTTGGAAGAAGCGACTCTTGCAAATAATCGCAATCATAGCAGTAGTGTTACTGTTATTGTTTTATGACTTTAAGGCACTTCAAAAAGAGGAAGAACAAGTGAAACTGGGTGCTATTCAAAATGTCATTGAGTTATTTCAGTTGGATGCTATTTACTACAGCGTTGATAGTCCGTTTGATATAGATTTATCGCCAAGCGAATCGACAAAGGCAATCTTGGCAAGGTGGAAAGCCGTTTCTGAAGTGTTTCCACAAGTATCCTATCCAAAGGAAGCGATTGACCAAGAGGACTGGGTTCAAATGGAGGAATCTTTCAAAAGCAACCTGAGTGCTTTGGAAGGTGTAGTAGAGGAAATGCATGAAAAGGCTGAGAGTGTACCAACTGATGAATTCCCTTATTGGTTAGATCTTGGCGAATATATTCTCTATAATTATAAAGGTGGTAAATATATGAAGGAAGTTCTGGAGGAATTCGGAATTGAGTGAGTAGATGACCGTTTCTCGACGGAACTTTTTATGGCTGAAAAAAACAGGTGGTGGCGTTGTGTCAAAAAAACTGAAAACCTTCATTGTTTTATCAATTACAATCTTGATAATCATTGGGAGTTACATTACATACATTCAATTAAAAGACGATGAACCAGAAATCGAAAAAGTAGTAGCTTCCTTAAAGCAACCTTTAGTTAATATGTACCATATTGAGATGATGGATGGGAAAAATGCATTAGCTTTCTATGGGTGGGGATATCCTTTAGATGCAAACTACGGAATGGTGAAAGCAAAAAAATCTCTTTTTGGATGGGAATTTGTATCCGGTGTGAGTAATAATTTCCCAACATATGGTATTGCCATTGGATGGAGCTATACAGAGTTAGAGGATTATTCAGTATTGAGGGGGCCAGCAAGATATTCTGAAATGGATGTTTCGGTTATTACCGCAAACGGGAAAGAATATGAAGCTGAGGTTGTCGCGTCTGAAAGAGGAAAACGGCAATGGTTTCTTATTGCGGAAGATGAGGATTTCAACGAGGCGATCCTTGTCGCTCGGGATGAGGATGGACAAATAATAGAAGAGCATGTAATTATTATCGATTAAGAATATTTTTACATAGTCTAAAACCAAGGGACAGGCGATAGTATCTTTCGTCTGTCTTCTTCGAATGCGCCCGGTATGAGTACAAGGTTCTTAGATAACAAGGGTGCAATTGAGTAAACGACGGAATCATTGTCATCTAGACTATGGAATAATGACTATTATAATACTTTAAACAAGACAGCGACTGCAATCAACACCTGAGAGAAAGCAGGGAAATAAGGAAATGATAGATTGGAAAAAACGACTTTTACCGATAATCGCAATCATAGTAGCAGTGTTGCTGTTATTGTTTTATGACTATAAGGCACTTCAAAAATCGGAAGAACAAGCGAGCCTGTTCGATATTCAGAAAGTTATTGAGTTATTTCAGTTGGATGCTATTTACTACAGCGTTGATAGTCCGTTTGATATGGAATTATCGCGAAGCGAATCGACAGATGCAATCTTGGCGAGGTGGAAAGCCGTTTCCGAAGTGTTTCCACAAGTGTCCTATCCAAAGGAAGCGATTGACCAAGAGGACTGGTTTCAAATGGAGGAATCTTTCAAAAGCAACCAGGATGTATTTGAAGATGTGATAAAGAAAATGTATGAGGAGGCTGAGAGTGTCCCCTCTGGTGAAAGACCGTACTGGTTAGCACTCACTGAATATATTCTCTATAATTACCAAGGAGGAAGATATAGGGCAGAAGTTTTGGGGGAGTTTGGGATTGAGTAGACAAATGCTTATTTCTCAACAAAGAATTTTTATGGTTGAATACATAAGCAGGTGGTGGCGTTGTGTCAAGAAAACTTAAAACCTTCATTGTTCTATCAAGTACAATCTTGATAATCATGGGGAGTTACTTTACATACATTCAATTAAAAGAAGATGAAGCAGAAATCGAAAAAGTTGTATCTTCCTTAAAGCAACCTTTGGTGAATATGTACCATATTGAGATGGTGGATGGGAAAAATGCCCTGGTCTTTTATGAGTGGGGATATCCTACAGAAGCAAACTATGGAATGGTGCAAGTAAAAAAATCTCTTTTGGGGTGGAAATTTGTATATGGAGTGAGTGATAATCACCGAAGATTCGATGATGCTATTGGGTGGTTTTACACGGAGTTAGAGGATTTTTTAGTTTTGAGGGGACCGGTAAAGTATTCCGTTATTGCGGATGTCTTGGTAATTACCAAAGACGGTAAAAAATATGAGGCAGAGATTGTCAGGTCTGAAAATCAGAAGGGGCAATGGTTTCTTATTGCGGAAGATGAGGATTTCAACGAGGCGACCCTAGTCGCTCGGGATGAGGATGGACAAATAATAGAAGAGCATGTGATTGTCGCCGATTGAGAATATTTTGTAAGGAGATGACCGTGGTGCGAACCCCAAGCGCACATCAAATCCCTGGGAGGTTCGCACCTGTTGATATGACTGGGTTTCTGGAGAAATGTATAGCGAAAAATTCCAAATTGTAGTAATCTAAAAACAGGTTCGCACTTTTGCCCTCCGGAACCCTTGAGGGACAAGGCGCCAAACCGGGCGCGGTCGCACTCTTCATGAGTGCGTGGATTGAAATTTTATTCTCTCGATGTCCTGAAGCATTTGATCGGGTCGCACTCTTCATGAGTGCGTGGATTGAAATCTCCTTTTATTTACTACATAGTATCTCTCGACTGGGTCGCACTCTTCATGAGTGCGTGGATTGAAATTCATTTGTTGTTGTTCTTGTTGTTGCGGTTCCTTGTCGCACTCTTCATGAGTGCGTGGATTGAAATTCGGTTACAGGAGTGGCCTCCTTTACGTTTAAGGTCGCACTCTTCATGAGTGCGTGGATTGAAATATTGATACCCATGATGGTCGTAGATTGTACGATAGTCGCACTCTTCATGAGTGCGTGGATTGAAATCTCTTGTCGTATATGTCCAAGGGCGGCCATATCGGTCGCACTCTTCATGAGTGCGTGGATTGAAATTATCACGTTAAGGACTGCAATCAGTTTATCCTTGTCGCACTCTTCATGAGTGCGTGGATTGAAATCTCCTTTTTGCGGAACCAGTCATCAACCGTAACGCCGTCGCACTCTTCATGAGTGCGTGGATTGAAATGATATACACATGTTGGCTCGCGAAGGAATCGCCTGTCGCACTCTTCATGAGTGCGTGGATTGAAATGTCAAGAATCGCGGGTACGTGTGGATGGATCGCGGTCGCACTCTTCATGAGTGCGTGGATTGAAATACGGGTGTAGAAAAGGTAATCAGCGCAACAGATGGTCGCACTCTTCATGAGTGCGTGGATTGAAATGTTTGAGTCCGAAACGAGCGTCAGTCCCTTCAACGTCGCACTCTTCATGAGTGCGTGGAGAAATAATTGTTACTTTAGGCTGTCCAAAACTGAACTGCCCCCTGTCAAGTAGACAGTGGAAATAATAAAAATGATTTAAGCGGCTTTAGCTCTATATTCCATAGGGCTAAGGCCGTTTCATCGTTTTTGGTATCCTTCATAATTATAAAAGTGGATGTACTCATTTATCGCTGTCGAAAGTTCTTCAAATGTCTTATATTTATGTAAATAATACTTCTCGCATTTTAGTGTTCCAAAGAAAGATTCCATCGGTCCATTATCAATACAACGACCAACTCGGGACATACTTTGTGTCAATTCTGCAGTATCAAGCTTCCGTTTAAACGCCCGAGAGGTGTATTGGAATCCACGGTCACTATGGATAAGGGGGTGT
>NZ_FNPI01000034.1 GCF_900107275.1 Evansella caseinilytica
CATCATAACGTTTACCTTTTGGCATACTAATGCACCTCACAAATTGTTAGTTAATTTATTATAACAATCTGTGTCCACTTTTTAGTCTAGCATCAAAGATTCTATCTACTTTGAACCGAAGAGCCTCTAGTATTACTTTAATCAGACTTCAACGTACAATCACCACGTTTTCAAAAATTAATCTTTTAAAAGGAGGGGTGCTATTTCAGGCAAAGTCTAGTATGTGTTGGTAGTTTTCAAGCTGCCGTCGGACTCAGGGTTTGTGCTTCAAAAAAAACTTAGGAGGAAAATGCAATGAAATCAACTAAAAAAGTACTTTTTAGTAGTATTATTGCCGTTTTGGCTTGTGTATCCATAACGGCTGCAACGGTTTTTGCCAACACAAGTTCCACTCCTGCTCCAGGATATGGAACATTGACTGGAACGTTATCGGGGCAGACTTATGTTACAAGTGTTACTCAAAATTCTGACAATGCATATCTGACAATAAAAGGATCAATGCAGGATCAAAACGGAAATACGGTTGTTGATACGCAAGAAATTCGAAGTTCAAGGGGAGAAACCAGATATTCAGGTTCCTGGTCATCTGTCCCTTCAAATGTTTATGTGATTTATGGAACACACGGTGTTCAAGGTGGTAGCAGATATGGAGCAGCTGCTGTTTACACATTTACACATCGATAAACAATAATACTTGAGGAGTAGAAGAATGTTTATACTAATGCAGTTAAAGTGTGGTGTTTCCTTTATTTGCATAGTATAAACATTTCTTTTTTATACAGTCTGGGAGGTAGTGCTAGCGAATCTCTTTGTTGTGTTGCTTCTCTACTGCTCGTGTACGTGTTGTGTACGCTACTCGAGACTACCGTGCCGTCTCTTGCCTCCGTTGAGTCTTTCCTTTAGAACTTTACAGATGGGAGCACAGCGAAAGATTGTTTTCAAAACGTGTTGACATTCATATTTTACAACTGTAGAATACAATAAAAGACATTTGTCTAAAATGAAGAGTAGGTTGCCTGGTATTGAATTGAAATTAAGAGGATGGTTTGGGAGAACGAACCGCTGCTCCAGGCAACCCTCAAATAAAAGTAGAGTAATGGCTGCGTAAGAAGGGTATCACCAATGGAAAATACGAAAGAGGAATATATGGTGAAAAAAATATTGCTTCTTAGATATGGATTATTACTAATAGTGTTTATAGTGCTAACAGCAGGCTGCTCCAATCAGCATCGAGATAAAAATGACACGGAAATCGACAGTAACGGAAATGACAATCCATTTGAAGTGGATGAGGAGGAAACCATTATTTTAGGCAATTTAGGTCATGGTTTTGCTAATCCGGAAGTAGATGAAAATGGAGAAATGCTTCCCCTTCATTATGATGGTGGATAGCTAGAAATAGAGTATTCTGTAAACGCTTCTGGAGAAGCCAAAAATGTCGGTTTTCTTGTTTTTGTGGACGGTATACCGCAACCCTATAAATTTAATATAGCGGAAGCACCATATGAATATATACATATCTTTGATCTGGAGGAAGATGACAAAGATACACCGTTCACATTTGTATTTACACCCGTTTCAGGAAAACAAGGAGATACTCTTGATATTACTATTACGAGTATATATAATCCAGCATTTATTCCTGACATGAAAGAAACGAGCTCCTACGGAGGATACCACACTACGTTGCAGGCTTCTGATTCATTGTATTTTGAAAAAGATGCCGATGTTCTCGACCAGGCCAGCATTCCCAAAAATGACTATATAAGCAATGTTCGTCTGTCAACCGAACCAGTGACAGACGAACTGTTGGAAAGGCATAGTGGCGGTCTGCAGGAAGTCGACTTGGAGACATTGGATAAACGAGAGTTTAGTGAGTTGTATCTTGAGAATAAGTTAGAATTTGATAACATGCAAGTGGATCATAGTGGAACGCTTCATGTGACCTTTAAAATATTCGGTCATCCCGGGGTACAGTATCAAAATATGTTCTATATCAATCATCAAGCGTTGACGACCAAAGATGGAGATATTTCTTTTAAAACGGTACTAGCAAAAGGAGAAGTGGCTGTGATAGACGTGGAGATTGAATTGGAAAAATTGGACGATTTCAGTACTTTTTATGTTGTTTCAGTTCCTACGAATGCTGCTGATTTCCCGGATGATGTCATCGTTCTAACAAAAAGCCGGTCCATCTTATTGTACAAATAATTGAAGGATGAACATCAAGCAAAAACTGCTGAGTGTTATGTTAAGCTATTCGTGCCTCAATATATTGTTCTAAAAGGAGTTGTTTTATATGGAGAATATGAAAAAATTGCCCGATGCGGAATTTGAGATCATGAGAGTGGTTTGGGAGAACGAACCGCCGATCACAACGGCAATTGTAATGGAAAAGCTTGGCGACAAGCGTAAATGGAAGGCGCCTACAGTACTTACGCTGATGAGTAGATTAGTAGAGCGGGGGTTTTTACAAACAGAAAAGAAAGGGAAAGAGCGAACGTATTATCCGCTGATAAGCAAGGAAGATTATCTTGCGTTAGAAACCGAAAAATTTATGAAGCAGTATCATGAAAATTCCTTTTTAAGCTTTGTTAATACGCTATACAACACAAAACAGCCTACGGAAAAAGAGTTGGATGAATTGTTGAAATGGGCGAAAGAACGGAGGGAGTAATAATGCGGGAATTTATCATTGCGTTGCTTGAAGCTTCCATTGCCATGTCAATTATCGCTCTTGTGTATATGGCGATTACTCCTTTAGTCAGCAAAAAATTTACTGCAAAAGGACGTTACTATGCATGGCTGGTGATTGTTGTCGGACTTATTATCCCATTCCGCTTTCACCCGCAAGGATCAGCTATTGATATCGATACGCTCATTGCTATGAAAACAACAAACAGTCCTCCTACAGAATACTTTGCGACTGTAGTATCATCTAATCTGCCATGGCATGTTTTCGTTGGCGGAATATGGCTTGCCGGTGTGACTTTATTTGTCACTACTCATATCATACGCCACAAACGATTCTTGAAAATGGTGAAACGCTGGAGTACGGAAATTGTTGATCAACAAGTAATTCAGATGCTGCACGATGTTCAATTGCAGCTGCGAATCAAGCAGCAGCCGGATTTGCGGGTATGTCCCAATATTTCCAGTCCGATGCTGCTAGGATTTTTGCGGCCAACGATATTGCTGCCTTCGGAAAATATCCCGCCGGATGAACTGCCATTCATTTTAAAACACGAGCTGGTCCATTTTAAACGCAGAGATGTCTGGTATAAAGCCCTTGTCTGTTTAGCTAGCGCCCTGCACTGGTTCAATCCGCTCGTTTACATAATAGCGAGAGAAATAGCCATTCAATGTGAAATATCATGTGATGAAGAGGTGGTCAAAAATACAGATAGGAATAGTCGACAAAAATATGTGGAAGCAATTATTGGTGTCATTAGAAAACACTCGAAGGTATCAAGCAAATTCTCCACCAATTTTTATGGAGGAAAACAGGGGATGAAACATAGAGTTTTTTCAATTATGGATAGCAGAAGCAAAAAATGGGGAGTGTCCATTTTTGCAATGATCGTTGTGGCTACCTTAAGTACGGGTGCTGTGTTAAATGTGAGTGCGTCAACTTCCCCACGAATCACCCCGATGTCAGTATCCGAGGATGAAATAAATAAGAATCGCATGGATACTGATCCTGATACTCGCGGGGACGGAAAGGTTCACCAGCCCTTCTTAGAGAAGGATGAAACTTCTCCCGGGAAGGAAGGCTCTATTAATAGCACTTTGTCAACTTCCACAGAGGCGATCTTGTTAATGGGTAAGGATGACAATACCTTCAACGCTGATCATCCTCAATTAGTAGAAATGAAGTAAGGCTGCATAAAACATATAAATTCCTATAAATAGGAAAGGAGAGGTACACAGTGAAAGTGTCGCTTTTTAGGTATGAATTACTACTAATGGTATTCATCGTGCTGGCAGCAGGCTGTTCCAATCAGCATTCAGAAAAAAATGGGGAGGAAGCCGTCACTAATAGTAGTGGCAATCCATTTGAAGTGGATGAGGAGGAAACAGTGATGATGGGCTCCATTAGCCACGGTTATGACAATCCAGAATTAGATGAAAAGGAAGAAATAATGCTTCCTTTGTCGTACGATGGCGGCGAGTTAGTAATAAACTATTCTGTAAGCGCATCTGGAAAAGCCAAAAATGTCGGTTTTCTTGTTTATGTGGATGGGATTGCACAGCCATATAAATTGAATACAACCGATTCTCCTTATGAATATATGCACATTCTTGATTTGGAGGAGGATGATAAAGACACTCCGTTTATGTTTGTCTTTACACCTGTCACCGGAAAGAAAGGGGATACGGTTAACGTAACGATTACTAGTGTTTATAATGCCTCATTTATTCCAGACATGGAGGAAACGACTTCCTATGGCGGCTATCACGAAACGCTGGAGACAACGCGCCAGTTAGTGTTTAACAAGGATGCCGATCCTTTGGATAATGCCGCCCTGCCAGCAATTGATGGTTTAAGTGATGTTCGTCTATCGACCGAACCGGTAACGGAGGAGCTGATGGAAAGGCTGGGTGGAATAGTAATGACGGTAGACTTAGAGACATTAGAGAAAAACGTGTTTACTGTGGTAGATATTGAAAATAAACAAGATTTGGAACAGAACTTCCAAGTAAACGACAGTGGAACGCTGCCTGTGACGTTTAAGATACTTGGTCACCCCGGGGTAAGGTTTCAAACCACGTTTTATCTTAATCATCAAGCACTAACGACCAAAGATGGGGATATTTCTTTTGAAACGGAATTGACAAAAGGCGATGTGTATGTGCTAGACGTAGAGCTCGATTTGGAAAAATTGGATGACTTCAACACGTTTTATGCCGTTTCAGTGCCTGTGAATCCAGAAGATTTTTATGATGATGTGGTTACTCATCTTAAGACGTCGTCCATCTTATTATACAAATGATTTGGAGGATGGAGTATGAAACGTAAACTCTTAACCGTTTTATCCATCATATTCGTACTATTACTGATTGGATGTACAAGGGAAGAGGATAAAATAGAGAGTGCCAATCAAGCTGCTGAAAAAAGTGATTCCCCCGTCCAACCCCCTCCGCCTCTGGAGGCTGAATCAAATGTGAATGTAGAACAAATAAACGGAGATATAAAGAATATTTATTATGCTGGGGAAGGGAAGGTTTTACTATCAGCCGACAAGTTATATTTATTTGATGCTGATACTGAGAGCGTATTGGCGGAGGCTCCACAGGAAAGCTTCGAAAGGGAAAGGTTTTGGGTTATTGATAGCGGATATGTCGCCGTTAGAGAAACATTAAGTAGTGATAATGACGGTTCGATGATGACGAATGGCGAGATTAATTATAATGCCATGTTTTACGATGATGAATTGAATAAAGTTTCAGAGTATGAAATCAATGAATTGGTTGAAGCCGATGATATGTTGATGTTTTTAGAAGCGATTTCATTTTCTTCCGATGGAACGAAGATAGCCTATGCAACCTATTCTGGGGTATATATCTATGATTTCGAAAAGGATAGCAAGATAACGGTCATTGATTTAGAGGCGGCAGACACCAACGAACGCTCCGGCATTGTCAACATCGAACAAATAGGTTTCACGAAGGAGGATAAGCGGATTGCCTTTAAAGCCCAAAGCTTTGATATCCCGGCTGAACCTTACAAGCCTTCCTTCGATACTTGCGGAACAGTAAATATAGATAGCTCAGACCTTTCAAATAGAACGTTTGATGATTATACATGCAAGCAACTGACCTCTTATTCTAACCTGCTTTTATTGGCGGAAGATCCTACGATGACAACAGGAAGGCTGATGGTAATGGATACCATCAGCGGTCAAGCAAAAATGCACACGCTGACAGAAGAAGAGGAAAGTGGGAATGTCTCAGGGTCGGATGGGGGAGCGTTCTTTGCCACTTCTAGTCGGAATAAAAACGGGTTTACCGTCCGCGTGTACAATGCGGATACTGGACAAGTAGAAGGAGAACAGCAAGTGGAAGTTGACGAGAAGAGTCCATATTTATCTCATGACCCTGTTGTAAAAGTGTTAGACGATATAAGGACGTGGATCATTTTATTAGGTTCAAAACGAGATGATGTTGAAGCTAAAATGATCATTAGTCATTTTTAGTGTTTGTTCAAAAAGATCGCTTTTCATCTTTTTGAACAAACAAGAAGCAATGAGCCATTCTTCACTGAGAAACTGTGAACTGTCTCATTGTGCCATCGCGCGCGATGGCACTTGGATCAACATCAGTGAAATACTGGTAGAGGAAGAGACAATGAGTGGAGCCGATGCGTTCTTTTTATGCCAGCTATGAGTGGTTTTCTCAGAGTCAGGATGACGACATTCCGCTGTTACTCACAGGACGTGAGTGGTACTTAAGCGGAATTGGAGGATGGTGACATTCCGCCGTTGCCCACAAATGCAACCTGAATGTACTTCGTTGAGTCAATTTGCATCGAGTAACCGCAGATGCAGGACGTGGGCAGCATTTAGGTGGAATTGGGCGCATCGAGCTTTTTGAACACGCACTTTTAACATTCTCATGTTATAAAAGGGAGGTATCTGTCTATGAAAGTAACGCTTAAGGAAATTTCAAAGCAATATAAAGGCAAATATGCCCTTGAAAATGTTACTGCGGAACTGGAAAACGGTGTTTATGGACTTTTAGGGGCTAACGGGGCGGGAAAAACAACGTTAATTAATATTTTTGTAGGTATTTTGAAAAGTGACAAAGGACAAGTAATGATTAATGATGTGGATGTAAGGAGCTTAGGGATTGACTTTTTATCCCATATTGGCTATTTACCTCAATTCCCGCAGTTTTACAAAAACTTCAAAGTGATGGATTTTCTTCGCTATATGTGCGTGCTCAAAGATATTCCTAAAGAACAGGGTGAAAAAAGAGCAAAGGAACTGTTGGATATCGTTAATTTAAGTGACGCCGCCGACAAAAAAATCGGTGCGTTATCTGGAGGGATGCGCCAGCGGGTCGGCATCGCTCAAGCCATGCTCAATGATCCGGATATCCTCATTTTGGACGAACCAACAGCCGGGCTTGATCCGCAAGAAAGAATTCGTTTTCGTAATTTAATTACCAAATTTTCGGACAATCGAATGGTGTTACTGGCAACACATATTGTCTCCGATATTGAATATATCGCAAACGACGTGATTTTACTAAAAGAAGGACAGCTCCTGAAACAAGCTTCGCCGCAGGCTCTGATGCATGAAATAGAGGGGAAAGTCTGGTCGGTTACTGTGGCAGAGGAAACCATTGACAAAACGTTGGATAATTTAAAAATCAGCAATATGATGCGGGATCAGGACGGTATTCATTTACGGGTGATTGGTGATGAAAAGCCGGATGCTCTCGCAGTAAATGTAAGGCCAAATTTGGAGGATGTATTTCTATATTATTCCAGTGAGGGCGAACAATGGTAAAACTAATTCTTTTTGAATGTCGAAAACACTTTTTGAAAAAGTCCTTGGTCATAGCGATTATCCTGTTCAGCTTGTTAAACATCGCAAAAGTCTACAGTGTGTATAATGATCATTCACTGCTCTCCAAAAAGTCTGATCCACTATGGAATAATTTGTATTGGGACATGTATGAGGAATTTGGGGGCACTATGACAGACGAAAAAATTGAGACGCTGATGTCAATTTATAAACCCCTTGAAAAACAAACAGCAGATAAGACCGCCAGCACGAGATCCAACAATCCGGATACTTATACCGGAAATGTTTACAATGATTATTATTTCTTTCGTTGGAATTTTGTGAATCCGATGGAATATGCCTATATGTACAAGAATTATGCAAATGATGTTGCCGCTAACGCGAAAGAGAATATGGATTTTTATGAGTCGCTTGGAAATCAATACGAATATCAAAAGAATGCTGATATTGCTGCACGGTTCAAAGGGAGGAATGTCGAGGAGTTCTCCTATACAGAAATGTTCCAATACTATATCCATTATGACTTTTCCGCCCTTCTTGTTTTGCTGATATGTCTATATGCTTTAATAAACGTGTTTGTAATGGAAAAAGAAACAGAGATGGACATTCTTTTATTAACAACGAAGGCAGGCGGACTGAGAACCACTTTGGCAAAACTTCTTTCTTCTGCGATGTTTGTCTGCATCGTCTGTTTCTGGTTTTGGTCAATTGATTTTGTTGCCTTTTCCAGCATCTTCGGATCTTTGGAAGCTATTTTTTCCCCAATTTATGTGATTGAAAACTTTGCGAATTCATCGATTGGCGTCAGTTTGGGAACATACGCGATGCTTTCCAATCTCGTAAAAACAGCGGGAATCCTAGTGCTTTCTCTAGTGTTTTTACTCGTTTCTACTTTTTTTAAAAACGCGTTATTTCCTTTTGTTATTAGTATGTTCCTTGCCTTTGGAGTCATTTATACGCAGGAAATGGTTCTCGGTTCCGGCCGCATTTTCTTAAAAGTAGTGAATCCTTTTGTGCTTGTTGTCAATCGCGAATTGTTTCGTAAAACAGAATATATTAATCTATTCAACTATCCTGTCATTAGTTATATTCCTGCCCTTTTGTTTGCAGCTGCCTGGGGGACAGTCTGTATTTTAGGTGTTTTCGTGTTAGTCAGGAAGAATGCCGTTCATAGAAAAGGGGGGAGAAAGCATGCCATTAATACTTTATGAGATGAAGAAGATGTTTTTCTATCAGAAAGGGTTGTTATTGATTGGTTTGTTTTTCGTCTTAAGTGCGGCAGCGTTAATGATTTTTGACACGCCTAACAACCCGGATGTGGAGATGAACCTTCCGCAGTATTCTTACTATTTAAAGCAAGTGGCAGGTCCGTACTCCGATGAAACGGAGCAGTTCTTTACGAATGAATCAAAGCGGATTTCCGATGCCCATGTAGCATTACAAAAAGCTTACGATGATTATTATGATGGAAATATTTCAGAAGAAGAGCTGCTTGCCGTGACAAGTCCGTTGGAGGAAATCGTGAAACATGAAAGCGGCTTTCAACTCATTTTTGACCAATATACATATATTCGCGAAAATCCGGACAACCGGTATTTTCTATCTACAAATGGTTGGGATGGGCTGTTGTCCACTGACAGTTTGGATTTGCTGTTTTTATTATTACTGTTGGTACTGGTGACTCCGGTGTTTTGCTCCGAGTATGTCAGTGAGATGGATTCTCTTCACTTGACCGTCAAGAAAGGAACAAGAGTGCACGCTGTCACGAAAATCATTCTTGTGTTAATGACAGTTATCGTGCTTTGTTTGTTAACGTCGTTACTGAGATATGGCTTCTTTCAAGTAAAATATGGTTTGGAGAATGGCAATTACCCACTGCAAAGTCTGGCTTACTTTGGAGCGTCTTCAAAGGATAGCACGCTGTTTTCTGCATTTCTATCGTTAACCGGCATTAAAATATTTGGCAATCTCAGTTTTGCCATGCTGATGATGCTCATTTCTGTGTGGACGAAAAAATATGCCTTGACCTTATTTTCTTCTACAGCCGTGATTCTGCTTCCTTATTATGGATTCAGCATAGAATCCTCCAAATATTTTTTGCCGGGGCCGCTCGGATTTATGATTTCCACTGGTTTTTTCAGAGGGAATGAATATGAGTATAATATTTTTACAGATCAAATGGATATTACATTTGAGGAAATTTCTATGATGACCATGCTGAGCTTGTTTATTGTAACATTGGGTACCTGTATTGGTGCGTTTATTGTGATTATCGTCCGGCATACGAATGTATGGAGTGCAAGGAAACGTCGTTATTGGGGAAAGTCATTAAGTATGATGGTCGTTCTTTGTCTTGCCGTATCCAGCCTTGTTGGCTGCGCTTCTAATGAGAAAGCAGAAAAAGCTGATATTTACAATTCGGTTTCCAGACTTTCCTATGAAAATGAACACTATCGATTTTATCTTGATCAAACAGATCTGGATGATAGGCTTGTATTTGAGGATAAACAGACCGGGGAAATAAACAATCTGGTCAGAACCCCGATGCAATCATTAACAAATGTGGAGCCTGTTATTTATGGCAACGGGCCGTTTGTCTACTATATGAAATTTGATAATGAGAAGTCGGGTTATTACGAGGAGATGGACAGATTTTCCGTTATCGAAGTAGAGACGACGACCTTTGATGAGAAGATCGTGTATGAAAAAAACGTAAATTCAGCAAAAGATAGTTTTCTGGGACTCCATACAGTGGATATTGACGATACAACTTCTTTCCTTGGAATAGAGTCTTTTTTTCTCGATGAGACGAGCATCTATTTCGTTGGTGATCAACAAATAAAGCGAATAAATAGACGGACAGGTAAAACGAATGTCATCATCAGGTCCCCATTCTTATCAGCAAATGTCGCTTATGATGGCAACAATATATATTACTTGAATGAAAAATATCAAGTTGTCGAGTATGATACGCAGACGGGTTCAGAAACGATTATCCCTGATTTAATCACAACGTATTTCGTTGTGACGGATACAGAACTCCTGTATGTGAATCGTCAGGATCAACATAAAATCTATGCTATGAATTTGGACAATTCTACAATCGAAAAAATCGTGGATAAACCGGTATGGAGCTTTACTTGTGACGATCAATATATTTACTATCAAGGCAAGTATGATAATAAGAGCTATCGAGTCGATCGGGATGGAGAAAATGATACGCTTTTAGAAGATGAAAATGATTAGCTTTTACGGGATTGGTGTTTTGATCAAAAATAAACTAAAAATCCAGAGTTCACTTGCTAGAACCCCACGGTTTTAGCTGTGGGCGCTGTCAGCAATCGGTATACCACCCGAAGAATAATTCATCCCTTGAATGGGAATGAATATAATATGGATATACAATGTAGAAACGAGGTGTCTGATGCGGTGAAAGTACAAAAATGGGGAAATAGTTTAGCTGTGCGTATTCCGCAACGAACCGCCAGACAGCATGGTGTTGTCAATGGTACAATAGTCGAAATGATCGATACACCAGACGGTATTCTATTACGGCCGAAAAGACAAAAACCAACATTAGAAGATTTGCTGGCACAGACAAAAGGGAAAACTCCGCATCAGGAAATCGGCTTCGGCCAGCCGGAAGGACGTGAATTAATATGACATCACACATTCCGGAAAAAGGAGATCTTGCGTTTTTAGACTTTAATCCACAATCGGGTGTTGAACAGGCAGGGCATCGCCCATGTCTCGTTTTAACACCTTCTTCATTTAATGCTGCAACTGGATTAGCCTTTGTCTGCCCGATCCGCTCCAGAAGTCATGGTTGGCCGTTTGAAGTGGAATTACTGGAAGAACTGGCGATCGAGGGTTATATTTTAACAGATCAGATCAAAAGTCTGGACTGGAAGGCGAGAAATCTGAGAGTGAAAGGTCAGGCATCAGAGAGCGTCATGCAGGAATGCTTTGATAAAATTCATACGTTCCTTTGAGAACGCTACTGCTTTAGCTGTGGGAGTGATCAGTCCGTAAGTAATTAATAGAACCACCAAACATGATTGATTCATTGACTTTCGTATTCAAAAGGACCAATACAATAGATATTAGTCCACTGGAATACAGAAACAAAGAGAATTTTTAAAATGATAAATTCCATCAAGAGGCATTATCTGAAAAGGGCACTTCTCGATGTGACCTTTAATGCTGACATAGACATAATTTTCCCCGAACATGGTCAGAAAGTTTTTCGCAAGTATCTCTATAGATGGTTTTCGCACTCGGAACGTACTTTTGAAGCTCGTCCAGCGATTTCGGTACGACAATCTCCGGACGGTTCGCCCCGCCGTCTTTTTCACATTTGTATTGATCCATATTATACCAGTTGGGTAAAGGAAAATCCCACGGCATCACCCACAGCTTTCGACTGAGCCTGAATCTGATAGGGTTGTCCATATACGTGCCGGACATTCCACCTAGCGCTTTCGATATGGTATCATCCTTGCGGATAACCCGGATGACGCCGTACTTCGGGATATTTTGCTAAACGCATACAACGAAAATGATTATTACTTGGTACTATTACATTTTACGTAACTGTATTATATATCCGGATGGGCAGGTCGGTATTCCCCGCCGCTTCCCCGCGCTAGGTAACGAGTACATTTCCGGTAGCTGCAGCCTCCTGTTTTTCCCGACTAATGCTTCATCTTTGGATCGAGAGCGTCCCGCAGGCCGTCTCCGAATAAATTAAACCCAAGCACCGCGAGCATGATGGACAGGCCGGGAAACAGCACCGTCCATGGAGCGCTTTGAATATATTGTCTTGCGTCGGACAGCATTTTTCCCCATTCAGGAGTGGGGGCCTGAGCGCCTAAACCGAGAAAGCCCAACGCCGCCGCTTCCAAAATTGCCGTGCCGAAGCTCAGTGTGGCTTGAACAATCATCGGGGCAATGCTGTTGGGTAAAATATGATGAAAAAGAATCCGACCGCTCTTCATGCCCTGGGCCTTTGCCGCCATGATATATTCTTCTTCCCTGATGGAAATGACCTTCGAGCGAACAAGGCGGCCGAAAATCGGAATATTGATAATAGCAATGGCAATCATGGCATTTTGTAGCGATTGCCCGAGAATGGCAACGATGGCAATCGCCAGCAAAATACTCGGAAAGGCAAGCATGATATCGAAAATCCGGGAGATCAGCATATCTGTCCATCGTCCGAAATAACCGGCGATGATGCCGAGCATTGTTCCGAAAATAAGCGCTCCTGTTACCGCAAAAAAGCCGACCATTAGCGATATTCTCGCGCCGTAAATAATTCTTGTAAATGTATCGCGCCCTAAATCATCCGTGCCGAACCAATGGTCGGCAGATGGCTCCTGCAAGCGCGGGCCGACATTAATGGCATTGAATGCGTAAGGGGTAATCAGCGGTGCGATGATGGCAGCCAGAATAAATAATCCAATGATCAGCATTCCGGCAACCGCCAGCTTGTTTTTTTTCAGCTGCCGAAAGGCGTCCTTCCAAGGGGAAACAGCTTCTATTTGCTCTGCTTCCGGCTTATGGTTCCTTGGAGCGGGATTTGGCATTCGGTCGGCTGTCGTTACAGTTTTCATCGGTGAGTTGTCCTCCTTCAGTATTTTATTCGAGGATCAATATAGCTGTAGAGCAGGTCAACGATGAGATTGATGATGACGAACATAAAGGCAATGACTAACACACCTGACTGAATGACGGGATAATCGCGGTAGCCGATTGCTTCATAAACATAACGTCCAATGCCGGGCCAGCTGAAGATCGTTTCTGTTAAAATCGCTCCGCCCAGAAGTGTGCCTGTCTGTAGCCCGACAACGGTAAGCACGGGAATGACTGCATTTTTAAGTCCGTGGCGGTAAATGACGGAAAATGCCCCGGAGCCTTTCGCAACAACGGTCCTGATATAATCGGAACGAAGCACTTCCAGCATGCTGGAGCGGGTCATCCGGGCAATGATTGCCATCGGGATCGTTCCCAGCGCGATCCCCGGAAGAATCAAATGCTTTATGGAAGTCCAAAATTTGTCGGGACTTCCGCTGATGAACGAGTCGACGAGCTGCAGGTGGGTGACAGTTTCAACTGGATCGCGGGGATTGCCTCTGCCGAATGCAGGTAGCCAGCCTAATTCCTGGGCAAACACCCACTGCTGCAGCAGTCCCAACCAAAAGATCGGCATGGAAACGCCGATAAGGGCGACGATCATACATAAGTAATCAAACCAGGAATTTTGCTTCCAGGCGCTGATGATACCTGCATTCACTCCGACGAACACAGCAAAAATCATTGCGAAAAACGTCAGTTCAAATGTGGCCGCCAAATGAGGCCATAATTCGGCGGAGATGGCACTCTTGGTACGAAGCGACGTACCAAGATCGCCTTGGAACAAACCGGAAACATACTGAAAATATTGAACAAGAAAAGGCTTGTTCAGCCCGAGTTGCTCTTCCAGGTTTGCCAGTGCAGCAGCAGTGGCCTGATCTCCTAAAATCACTCTCGCTGGATTTCCCGGAATGAGATGAATAATAGAAAACGTGACAAGCGTCATTCCGAATAAAACAGGAACAAGCATTGATATTCTGCGGATTGTATAAGTTATCATCGAGTTCACCTCTGACTTCCATTCAGCATCTGTATAAGACTGTCTTCTACTCAGGGCCTGTCCTGTGGAACAATCATCCCAAGGCTTTAAGAAAAACCAATCCGTTTATGCATTTTCACATCGCAGGAATGTTAAGGACACTGGATGTCTCATCTGAACATATTGCACGCCTTGACGGGTAGGGAGACGATTTTTTTAAGAAGATGCTCTAAAAAAGTCCGCGTATCGTCATCGAAGCCTCACATGACTGCTCCAGCCATGTGAGACTATGCGAAAAGGAGACTAGTAAAATACGTTAAAACGTTATTCTGTTAATTCTACATACGTCAACGGCTCACTTGTGGAGAGGTGAGGAACGTAATCTTTCACACGATCGCTTCCGGCCAAGACAGGAATAGAGTGCACCAGCGTAATCATTGGTGAGTCTTCATGAATAATTGCAAGCGCTTCTTCATACAGCGCTGCTCTCTCCACTTCGTCTATTGTCGTTCTAGCTTCAGCCAACAACGCGTCGACTTCTTCGTTGGAATAGAAGGTGGAGTTGCTGTCAGGAATACCGACGGTGCCGAGGAGATTCCCTAGAAAATAGTCCGAGTCACCGTTTGTGCCAGACCAGCCAAGCATAAAGACATCGTGACTGCCGTACGTCACTTCATCCAAATATGTCGCCCATTCCATTGTCACAATCTTCGCTGTCAATCCAATTTCGGCAAAGTTTGCCTGCAGCACTTCGGCAGCCCGTTCTGGGTCCGGCATATACGGACGTGCCACCGGCATTGCCCACAGGTCAAATTCAAAGCCGTCGCCATAGCCTGCTTCTTCCAGCAGTTCCTTAGCAAGCTCCGGATTGTATTCATACGGCTCAATATCTCCGTTGTATCCAAGGTAGGACGGCGGAAGCGGATTTTTTGCAGGCTCTGCCAGACCGGCGTAGAGCAGGGAAATTAAGCCTTCCTTATCGACTGCGTGATGCATCGCCTTGCGCACAAGCGGATTGTCAAACGGCTCTTTATTTAAATTAAATCCAAGGTAGCCGAAGTTGTTTGTGGCCCGTTCGAAGGCTTGTATTCCCGGCTCATTTTTGATCAGTTCATAGTCATCGGGATTCAGGCCGTCCATGATGTCAATTTCCCCGGCGCGCAACGCCGTCAGTCGGGCGGAGTTATCCGGGATAACCTGAAAAATGACGCGGTCCAGCTTTGGATAGCCTTCCATCCAATAATCCTCAAATTTGTCAAGGATAATTTTGTCGTTTTTGTCCCAACTGACGAATTGAAACGGACCGGTACCAACAGGGTTTTCGTTAATTGCCGGACCATATTCCTCCAAAGCGGCAGGGGAGGTGATGGCGAAGTAACTCATTGCCATATTTTGCAGGAACGCACCAAACGGCTCTTTTAAGACGAACTCAATTTCAAAATCGTTGATAATGTTGATTTCTTCTATAATATGACCTTCGTCGCCTTTAAAGCCCCCGAACTGGTTGCCGTATACGCTGTAAGCATAGTCGTCCTCCTTGAAGGAAAATTCGTGATCAGGATCAGACCAGCGCTCAAAGTTTATTTTTACAGCTTCCGCATTAAAGTCTGTTCCGTCATGAAACTTCACGCCTTCTCGCAGATAGAAAGTATATGTCACATTATCATCAGCAACCTCCCAGTCTTCCGCAAGGCTCGGCTCGACGTCAAAGGAGTTTTCGCTGAACTTCAGCAGCGACTCATAAATTTGAACGGTGATGCGGGAAGATTCCCCGTCCTGTGTACTTGCATAGTCAAGACTTTGGGAGTCGCCGCCCCGCGCAAAAATTAATGTCTGATCGGCAGCGGCAGGCGGATCATCCGCGGCCTCCCCGTCGTCATCAGGTGCTTCCACCTCATCGTCATCGGTGCCGCTGTTCGCGGCTTCCTCCTTGTCGCCGCAAGCTGCCAAGAAGAGAAGGAAAGCCAAGGAAAGCAGGAATAGCCAAAAACGTGTTTTCTCCATTAAAAATTCCCCCTTTATTTTTTAGACTGTTACCCAATGCCTAATGGCTGCCGATGCTGTTGATTCAGCATACTGGGCGTCAGTTGTTGAGAAAAGTTAGCTGCAAGACTAGCGAGCTCATGTATCGCAGCATTTCCAAAAGACGCCGAAGAAGCAGCAAAAACTATGGAAACAGTCTTTTAGCATAATGAAGTAAGTGAAAGCTTTATAGCGCTCATCAGCCAAAACCATCACCATAGAGATGGCAGGCGACAAAATGGTCTTCCGTGACTTGTTGAAAATCTGGACGGGCGCTTTTGCAAATGTCCATACATTCTGGACAACGGGTATGGAAAGCGCAGCCTGACGGCGGCTCGGCGGGGCTTGGAACGTCCCCCTGCAAAATGATCCGCTCCTGTTTGATATCCGGGTCCGGATTCGGAACTGCAGAAAGCAGCGATTTTGTGTACGGATGATACGGATTTTTGTACAGCGCTTCATTTTCCGCCAGTTCTACCATCCGTCCGAGATACATGACGCCGATGCGATCGCTGATATGATGCACGACGCTGAGATCGTGGGCAATAAAGACGTAGGTTAAACCAAATTCTTCCTGCAAATCCTCCATTAAGTTCAATATTTGCGATTGAATCGAGACATCAAGAGCAGAAACAGGCTCGTCGCAAATAATCAGCTTCGGTTTAACGATAAGTGCCCGGGCAATGCCAATTCGTTGCCGCTGACCGCCGCTGAATTGATGCGGGTACCTTTTGGCGTGATCTCCGGACAGACCGACGACCTCCAAAATCTCACTTACTTTTCGTCGCCGTGATTCCTTTGTGCCGATACCGTGAACGAGGAGGGGCTCGCTAAGTATTTTTTCAATTTTATGTCTTGGGTTTAAAGATGCGTAAGGATCTTGAAAAATAATTTGCATATCCCGACGTATTTTTCGCATTTCTACCTCACTGAGCCTAGTAATGTCTTCTCCGTTAAAGAAAATCTGGCCCGCGGTTGGTTCAATGAGCCGGAGGAGCGCTTTGCCGGTTGTCGATTTTCCGCAGCCTGATTCACCGACAATCCCGAGCACTTCCCCTTTATGTACATCAAAACTGACGTCGTCCACCGCTTTCACTTTACCGATGTTTCTTGAGAAAATACTTCCAGGAATAGCGAAATATTTTTTTAAATGCTGCACTTGCAGCAGCGCTTCAGACATGAGCAGTCTCTCCTTCCTTTTCATATAGGAAGCAGCGGCAAGTATGCCCCCTGGTTAAAGTGAGCAATTCCGGGTCTTCTATAAAACAGCGCCCCGACACCTCCGGACATCTTGGAGAAAACCGGCAGCCGTAAGTGATCGATCCCGGCTTCGGAACATTTCCCGGAATCGAATACAGCCGTTCCGCACGGTTGCTCATTTTTGGCAGTGACCGGATCAGTCCTTGTGTATAGGGGTGTTTTGGCGACTTTAAAATCGTCCGTACATCTCCTTCTTCTACCACTTTTCCTGCGTACATGACAACGACGCGATCGCACATCTCGGCGACAACGCCAAGGTCGTGGGTGATCATGATGATGGCAGTGTTTTTCTCGCGATTCAGCTTTCTCATCAGGTCTAAAATTTGTGCTTGAATTGTGACATCGAGGGCTGTTGTCGGCTCGTCGGCAATCAGAACCTCCGGGTCGCAGGACATGGCGACAGCAATCATCACCCGTTGCCGCATGCCGCCCGAAAGCTGATGGGGGTATTCGTCGATGATTTCTTCGGCCCGCGGAATACCGACGAGCTTGAGCAGTTCAATGGCTTTTTGCCGCGCTTGTTTTTTCGTTACTTTCAGGTGGTTTTTGACAGCTTCAATAATTTGGAACCCGATGGTGAAGAGGGGATCAAGGGATGTCATCGGTTCCTGAAAAATCATGGCCACTTGATTGCCGCGAATTTGCCGCATTCTTTTTTTGCTGACCGTTACTAAATCCTCTGTGCGGTTATCATTGTTTTTCTGCTGGCGGAAAAGAATTTGTCCGCCGATAATTTTTCCGGGTGGGTTTGGTACAAGCCCCATGATGGACAGGGATGTTACGCTTTTTCCACACCCGGATTCCCCGACGATGCCAAGTACTTCGCCTTCGTGAATGGTAAAACTGACGTTGTCCACTGCAGGAATTTCCCCGCGGTCGGTAAAAAAATGAGTTCGGAGCTCCTTTACTTCAAGCACTGGTTTTTTCATAGCAACTTCTCACACCTTTTTGCATGATGTAGTGGCTGTTTCGACAAGAATACAAAGGATACTACAAATTATTACAATCTTAAGAATATTGCGAAAATTAATAGCTATATTAGAAAAATACTATAATTCATTGGAGAAAGCAACTGATATTTTCGTTTGACGAAGGAAATCATCGAGAAATAATTTTTTTGGAGGATGTTCAAAAAATCCGAGAAACAGCGCCTGTGAATCTCATCGCTACGTTGTTACTAAGCGGTCACGTACGTATGGTGTACGCTCCACTGCTCGATCCTGCCACGCCTCGATCTTCTTGCCGCTGTGATGTCCTTCTTTTTGAACACACACTTTTAAGATAATGAAAAAGGGGGCTTTTTCCGCTACGCTTGTTGCAGAAGGTTGCAAGTAGAGTAGAGGGGGGCATACAGTTCTGGTGTGTCGAAAGATAAAAGGCACACCATTGGCGCAACTCAATTTTCCTTTTTAGATCGTTTTCTCATTCCATATAGACCGCGTTCTAATCGTTCCAGGCGTTTAATTAATCGCTGATTCTCTCTCCTTAGCTGATTAGAAAAATGAGATGGGTGAATGTTTGGGATAACCACATTGGCTCGTCTGTATTTTTTCATATATCTCACCTCTTTTGTAGAATATGTCATTTGTATGAGAATATGAAAAGGAGTGCGTTTAAGCACTCCTTAGATTGTCGAGAAACCCCATGCTTTTTTCAAAGCATGGGGTTTCTCTGCCTTTAATTTTATAAGATTTTTGAAATGTAGAGATAAATACAGAAGG
>NZ_FNPI01000023.1 GCF_900107275.1 Evansella caseinilytica
TGCTGCTCACGTACGTGCTGTGTACGCTCCGCTGCTCGCGACTGCGGCGCCTCGACCTTCTTGCCGCTGTTATGTCCTCCTTTTTGAACTCACACACATATCGTTCAGGCTCAAATGAAGTATTTCTTATGTAGTCAATTGATTTCTGAATTTCTTTGGCGATACACCTTTATATTTTTTAAAAATCTTCGAAAATAGCAACGGGTCTTCGTAGCCGACAGAACGGGAGATATTACCGATGGACAAATCACTGTTATACAGCAATGAGCATGCCTTACTGATCCGATAGTTAATTAAATATTCCTGGATACTGGTGTTGGTTGAGCTTTTAAACAAAGATCCGAGATAGCTCCGATCCAGTCCGACATAATCAGCAATTTGCGTCACAGTGATTTGATGCGCATAATTCATTTCAATAAAATCAGTCACCTTGTTGACGTAAACTTCTTTGTTAACGCGTTTCTCCGGTGTCTGCTTGCGGCCATCCGAACAAACTAATTCGGACAAAATCAAATAAAGAAGACCATGGATTCGCATTTCTCCCGGTGTGTCTGTTGTTTCAATGGAAATTAACTGCTGAAAGAGTTGCTGTAGCCTGTTATCATTTTCATATGTAAAAATCGGCGCTTTAACAGAAAGATTGATTTCCTTGACAAAAGCTTCGGCTTGGTGACCGTAAAATCCCACCCAATAGTACTCCCATGGATCATCCACATCCGCTTCATAGTAGGTCACATGCCCGGGACAAATGAAAAAGCCTTGGCCTTTTTTCAACTTGTACGTCGCTTCTTCTGTTTTGAAAATGCCTTTTCCGCTTAAAATGTAATGAATCAAATAATATTCTCTGATTGCAGGACCATAATAGTGGGATGGCCAACACTGTTCGTAGCCGTAATTGTGAAGGGTCAAATCACTATACTTAATGTTTTTCGCAACATAGACCATGATTTGGGACATCATCAAACTCCTTTATTAAGAGAATGTTCAAATAAGTCCGCTAAACATCTATTATTATACCATATAAAACAAGTAATGTTACATTCACTTTATCTTCATATGATTTAATAACCAATAAATTATTTTATTTTTTTGACTTTTCAAAATACAGTTGCAAAACATATAATACAGATAACATCATAGAATAGAGTAGGCGTTTATTAATAAGAGCGAAGCCAGCAAGTTTTGCAAGGTCTACCGGGTAGCTAAACGACGGTACGCACCGGGATTCGAATCTTGCCTATTGAGCCATCGGGCAGTTGACAGAAACAAGCTTTTGGAAAGCGGGAGGTGATGGGATGGATATCATTAATTTTATCATGGAGGAAGCGTTAATACTTATTCCTGTTCTTATGATACTTGGAAAGATCATCAAAAACACACCAAGAGTAAAAAATTGGACAATTCCTTATATTTTACTTGTCATAGGTGTAGCATTAACAAGCCTCATCCTGGGATTCGGCATCGAGTCGTTTATTCAAGGCGTTCTCGTCACAGGTACAGCCGTGTTCGGTCATCAATTAATAAAACAGGCAAAAAACTATCATTTGGAATGACGATGCTGTGAACAACCGGGGGCTGTGTCAAAAGCCAAAACTACTTAAAAAAATATCAGGGAAATTGCTCCGTGCTTGTCTCTTTCTCTGCAAGCACAGCTTCGATGACTATCCGTCGAGACAACTCGATGTGAAAGGCATCGTAGCTTTGCTCGTCGCTAAAAACCACTCCTATCGGGCTTTTAAAAAGATGCAGCGGCTTCACCCACTGTCTCTTCCTCTGCCAGTATTGCACTGATGTCGATCCAAGTGCCATTGCGCGCGATGGCACAATGAGACAGCACGCAGCTTCTCGGTGAAGTGTGACTCATTGCTTCGGGGTGTCTCAAAAGGGAAAAAACATCCTTTTGAGACACCCTTTTTGTTTGGAGAGTTTCGACAATATTTTTGACACGTTTTTCCACATCATACAGCCTTTATGTTGATAAAACAAAAGTCCCGCATAAGACATGATTCGTTGTATTCTTCATGAATTCTATTAAGCTCGTATTGAAAAATGTCAAATTATCCTGTATTTTTAGTTTGTATTGTTTCTATTTTCAGAAATAGCTGATACAATTTTGAAAGTGTGGACTAGCGCAGTTTATTTTATACACCGAAGCGAGACTTTTGACATCCTCATCTAACAATAGGGTTCAAAAAGGAGGACAGTGCAGCGGCATCCCGGACTTTTTGAACATCCTTTAAAGAAAGGAGGGATCCCCACGTTTTGGTAAAACGAAACAAAAAAACGAAAACATGGACCGTTATCCTGTCGTCTGGACCTCAATCTCCAGTCAAGCAATTTCGCCTTTCAAAAGTGCTGTTTTACTCCAGTCTGGTAATGATTCCTTTGTTTATATTGGCAATTGTAGGTTTAATGAATATTATTTACGATTTAAGCGACGAAAAAAAAGCGTTGCATACGGAGCTCGTGAAAAAAGTACAGGATTATGAGGAAGTCACGCAGGAATACAAAACATTGCAGGCAGAAGCTGTGGAAGTTCAGCAAACGATAGAAGAATTCAAAGCTTTTGAACAGCGCTTAAGCGAACTGGATTTGGAAATGCCGACAGATTTGGAAGATGCGATTGATGAAGGCAGCGGCGGTATGCTTTATCCGTATGAAATAGAAGATGCCAGTGATATTTCTGCCAGACTCATCGAACTTCGGGAAGAGCTTCCCGGTTTAATCAGCGAATTTGAACAAACCGTTGAGAGAATCTTAACTTACGAGGAAGAACTTCGCACCATTCCCACCATTATGCCGGCTACAGAAGGGAGAATTTCATCCGAGTTTGGAAATCGCAAAGATCCGTTTACTTGGCGATCCACTTTTCACTCTGGCATTGACATCGCCGCTCCTTTAGACACACCGATCTTTGCCGCGGCGGACGGAACGGTGACGCTTGCTGATTGGAACGGCGGATACGGAAAAGCGATCATCATTAAGCATGACGATACATATGAAACGCTGTACGGTCATTTAAACCGCATCGATGTGGATGTCGGCGATGTCGTACAAAAGGGACAGCAAATCGGCGGAATGGGGACAACCGGACGGAGCACAGGAGTTCACCTCCATTACGAAATAAGAAAAGACGGCGAGCTTATCGACCCGTATCCGTATATGACATTTCATGAGCAAAAGTCCGAGGACTAATTCAATCGAGGAGAGGTAATATGTTTTCAAAACAAAAGACGGAAAAAAAGCTGAGTGAAATTTCAACGATTATTGGACAGGAAACAAAAGTCGACGGTGTCCTGAACGTGGAATCCAGCATTCGGATAGACGGTAAGGTATATGGTGAAATCAAGTGTACCGGAGACGTGACCATCGGAAAAGAAGGTTATGTCGAAAAAACATTAACTGCGAGAAACCTGTACATCGCCGGGACAATAAAAGGAAACGTGAAAGTAGAAAATAAAATTCACATTTACGAAACCGGCTCCTTCAGCGGCACCGCGGAAATGAAAACAATCATTATCGATGAAAACGGTCACTTCCACGGACAAAGCTTAATGAAGGGAAGCAGCGAAGAAGCGGCTAAAGTTGTAGAAATAGAACAGGATAAACCGTCAGCAACGAAAAAATAGCTTACTGCTGTTGACATTCCATCCGCAGGCGTTATAATCATTTATAAACAACTACAAAATGATATCAGTTCAAAAAGGAGGACATCACTGCGGCAAGAAGATCGAGGCGCGGCAGCATCGAGCAGCGGAGCGTACACAGGACGTACGTGAGCAGCGGAGAGGCAAGGCAACGAAGAGATTCGCAGGCGCAGTTTCCCGGACTTTTTGAACCTCAACAGCAAAGAAAGGACAGGTAACGGGAGAATGAAGTATTAATCCGATTTTTTCAGGAAAAAACTCATCTAATGAAAATGAGAAACCTAGAGAATTGGATTAGTCTGCCTTTTATCAGCCTGTTATATTACAATCATTCATTGACGTAAAACGTTATCGGCATGTTTTTTGATGCGTATCGTTTGTTTGTCAATGACAAACAAGTTTTTTACAAGCGGCAATCAGCAGATTCTCCAACCCTCTCTAGGTTTCTAGAGGGGGTTTTATGATGGAACAGAAACCTCAACCTTTTTAACAACCGAAAACAAAAAAATGAGGTGAGATGTATGATCGAAGTACGCCAATTAAAAAAAAGCTTTGGAGACCGGGACATTCTTAACGACATTTCGTTTCAAATCGAGGAGGGAGAAAGAATCGGATTAGTCGGCTGGAACGGCTGCGGAAAAACGACGCTTGTCAATATTTTATTGGGATTGCTTGCGCAAGACAGCGGGACGATCTCGGTAGAACCAACGGTTTCCTTTGGCTACCTTCCGCAATCAACCGATTACAACCTGTCGTTTTCAGGAGAGCCAAACGACCGGCGCGATGACAGTGCCTTGTTACAAACAATGAGCGAATTAAGCTTGAATAAACATCATTGGGATAATGCTCAATGGAAACATCTAAGCGGCGGAGAAAAATTGAAGCTCTCCCTTGCTGCAATCTGGAGCACAAATCCGAACTTCCTGATACTGGATGAACCGACAAATCATCTAGATATTGCCGGCATCCACTGGCTTGTTGGTCAAATACAGCCGTTCGCCGGTTCGACCTTGATCATTTCCCATGATCGATATTTCCTTGACCAAACAGCAACGAAAATCTTTGAGTTAGAAGACGGCGCACTGCACGAGTATACAGGCAATTACTCCATGTACCGCGAGGAGAAGAAAGCACAGCGGGAAAAGCATCTGCGAGACTACCGTTTGCAGCAAAAAAAGATGGAGCGAATCCATCAGCAGATTGCCACTCTGAAGCAATGGTCCAATAAAGCTGATCGAGAGGCCGGAAAAAGTAGATCCGGATCAGAAAACAGACAGATCGGCTTAAAAGAATATGAAAAAGTAAAGGCAAAAAAGAAGGATAAACAAATAAAATCAAAGTTGAACCGTCTCGAAGCGGAATTAGCCAAGGAAGGCATCGACAAGCCGAAGGAAGAGTATTCAATTTCCTTTCAGTTTCATGCACGGGAAAAACGGGGCAGGAGGGTGCTCGAAGCAAAGGACTTGAAGAAGGAATTCAGCGATAAAGTGCTGTTCGACAACAGTTCCTTTTATGTAAAACACGGAGAAATTGTCGGCTTATCAGGTCCGAACGGCTGCGGTAAAACAACGTTCATTAAAATGCTTCTCGGGAAGGAGGAAATAACAGGCGGAACGTTGTGGAGAGCCCCGGGGTTACGCGTCGCCTACTTAAGTCAGGATGTGGATGATCTTCCCGGAACAAAAACTGCGCTTGCCTACCTGGACATTCATGACCGGGAGAAACTGCGGAAGGCTCGGACAATTCTTGCAAATATGGGGATGGAGGAAGAGAAATTATCGACTCCGATTGCCGATTTGAGTCTCGGCGAACGGACAAAGGTAAAGCTCGTTTATATTCTCATGCAGGAGTACGATGTGCTGATACTCGATGAACCGACAAACCATTTAGACTTGCCGAGCCGTGAGCAATTGGAAGAAACATTGACACGCTATACAGGCACATTGCTCATCGTTTCCCATGACTACTACTTGATAAATAAGCTTTGCCAAAAGCTATTAATCATTGACAACCACCGCATACAAAGAGTGGAGACGGGCTTAAGCGACTGGGAAGAACAACAGAAGCGACAAACCGTCTTACAGGCGGACAAGAAAGCAAAGAAAGAGGATTTGGCTTTGATTGAGACAAAAATCATCGAAATTCTTGGCAAACTTTCTCATGCTGTTCCAAATTCCGAGGAATATCAACGTCTTGAGCAACAGTTTAGCGACCTGTCGAAAAGAAAGCAGCAGCTTCTGCTCGATATAGGAAAATAGAACGAGTCCTTAGAAAGGCTGACAAGAAATCCTGGTTAGACAAAGCAAAGGGGATGAATGATCACTCTTATTCGTAAGCAGATAGGACTAATTTGAAATACTGAGGGGGGTGTGTCAAAAGCCAAAACGATAAGAGTCTGTTCAAAAAGGCAATGGTTCCGCACGATGCGCCCCAATTCCGCCTAAGTGCTGCCCACGTCCTATGGACAACGGCGAAATGTCGTCATCCTGACTCCAAGAAAACCACTCACAGTCGGCCTGAAAAGAATGCATCGGCTCCACCCATTGCTTCGTGCTTGTCTCTTTCTCTGCAAGCACAGCTTCGATGACTATCCGTCGAGACAACTCGATGTGAAAGGCATCGTAGCTTTGCTCGTCGCTGCACGCTCGATAGGAAAAAACCACTCCTATCGAGCTTTTGAAAAGATGCAGCGGCTTCGGGAGGTGTCTCAAAAGGAAAAAAACACCCTTTGAGACACCTCCTTTTTAAATGATGATAATGATAGAATATTGTCACATTTTGTTTAGGAATAATTTCATACGACAATTGTTTTAGTCATTTTAGATTGCTGTTATCGGTTTTCATAAATATTTTTATGTCAAAAAAAGATAATTATTGTTGATTTTTTGTGTTTCTTGGTATACATTACTAATATACCATTACTTAAGGTTCATATACATGAGAAAAAGGCAAACTATTCGAAAGAATAGGACGCAAAGCCTAGGGTCTAAGGTAGTGATACTATGATAGCCTGGCTGCCAAATATAGATCGTGAGTTTGTTATGTTTGGCTATTCTATATGCTATTGTTCAATATAGTGAACAGACAGAGTCGAGAAGTTCAAGCTGTCTCCCGTGGGCGAGGGCGCACCAAACGCTGAAAACCACTGACGCGGTGCACCACCGAGGCTTCTACGGTCGTGTTTTCCGAACTTCCTTGCACTATTTGAACAGTTGCTGATACTTATGAATAGCCTTTTTCTCTCTTGTTACTTTTTTATGAACAGTAATGAAAATAAATAGGGCAAACCTACGGAAACGTAGTGACGCAAAGCTATAGGGGCTAAAGCACTATGCTAAGCCAGCCAGCTGCCGTTTTTGAGGGATACACCCCCCTGATGAGTGGTGTGTCTTTGTATCGATTAGGTAGAAAGTATGATTCCTATAATGATACTCAAAATGAATTTACTTTCAACACACATAAAAAAGGAGGTCATTTAAACATGTTAATGGCAGCAAGAGATAGTCAGTTTGCATTAAACATGAACATTCAATTTGTTGACAGTTATTATGAAATCCCGGTTGCGATGAAGGAAGAGGTGGCGCATCAAATCAAGGTGCACGCCAGCCAAATTAGTGATACGCTTCCTTCCATGTCAATGAGTCCCCAAAAGGATTGGCTATTTTTCGTGGTTGACGGGTATAACAAGGAATCATTGCTAAAGATGAAACAGGAACTGCAACAAATTATTCTCTCGCAAACGTATATTATTATCTTAAACAAAAATCCGTTGCAAAAGGAAATGCTGGAGTATTTATCATTAAAAGTGAACGGTATCGTCTCCCTGTCCTTTTTAATGACATACCAGTCCATGGTTATCCGCTCGATCATCGAAAAAGGAATATTTTTAGAGCCGCAGTTCCATAAAACGTTGATCCTCGAAATCGAACGGAAAAATTCAAGAGACAAGCCGATTAAAAAGCTTATCTTGAATAAGGAGAAAGTGGACGCCTTTTTAACGAAGAAGGAGCAGGATATTTTACAGCTGCTTCTCGAAGGGAAAAGCAACAAGAACATAGCGGAAATTTTATATTTTGCCCCATCTACAATCGGCACAATTATCAGTTGCCTGTTGAAGAAAATCGATGCCAACGACCGTACGGATGCCATGGTGAAAGCGATCCGCAACGGCTGGGTTGACGCGGTAAGATAATACATAATCACTTGCCCTTCGTGGTGCAGGTGATTATTTTGTTTTCAGAAGCAAGGCGCAGCAACGAATGGCATACGTTAGCTGCTGGTTGCATCAGCTCCCCCGAACATATTCTGCATTGAACAGAAACAGGCGCAGCAATAAATATAAAGATGGAACAAGTAAAAACAGGCCGGCGATAAACGCGATGATCAGCGTGATCCCCATCTCCGGGCTCGTGACATTTTCATAAATGGTGATATACGGATACAATATATAAGGCAGGTGCGTATAACCATAGCCGAAAAAAGCAAAGGCAAACTGCAGGCAGACAAAGCAGAATGCAGCGCCAAGATGCTTCCTTTTATATAAAAACCAGACGGCGGCCACAAAAGCCAGCAAGGACAAAGCGAAGATCCAGCTTTCCGCAAGCATCGCCTGAAAATGATCCGGATTATGAGTACTCAAAGTCAGGAACACTAAAAAGCTCATTAATATTGTCGGACCACTCCAAACGAGACTGAAGTTCCGCATCACTTCAAACGCCTCCTTATCCTCTGCGCGACTCGCATAATATGCTAAAAAGGTCGCACTGATAAACAGGACACTGACAACCGCCAAAAGCACGACAATCCACGAATAAGGGTTGACAAACAGCTCTCCGAGAAGCAAACGAACCTTGCCTTCTTCCGTAACAATAAACCCGCCCTCAGAAATTGTTAACACAGTGGAGAGAGAGGCGGGAATGAAAAGACCAGTGATTCCGTACAAAAACAAATACAGATTGCTTTCCCGCGCGCCGTAATTCGCAAAAGCATAAAAGGAGCCGCGGATAGCAATCAATACTAATGCGACACTACCGGGAACGAGCAGGGATGTGCCGTAATAAAACGCGCTGTCAGGGAAAAAGCCGATGAGTCCCACCATGAAAAAAACAAGAAATACATTCGTTACTTCCCATACCGGAGATAAATACCTGTCAATCACCGCTCTGATCGTATGCTTTTTGTTGGCAGCTTTCGCATAAAAAGAATAAAAGCCTGCGCCAAAATCGATGGAGCCGATTATAATATAACCGTACAGAAACACCCATAAAACAGATATTCCAATCGTCTCGATCATCTGCTCATCTCCTCGCTTCCGTATGCTCTCTCCAGCCTGCTATTTACAGGATAACACCTTGATTTTCCAATTCCGCTTCCGCATTTTTCTTTGAAAACAACCGGATGAGTATCAGCGGCAATAGAATCGCCAATGCCATATACAAGCCGGAAAAAAGCAGCAGCATTTCCCATACATGCTCGGCGGTTGTCGCGGCATCAGACACCGTCAACATTCCTCTGATAATCCAGGGCTGGCGGCCTACCTCCGTCATGATCCAGCCGGATTCTATGGACAGGATGGCAAGCGGCGCTCCCGCCACAACCATCCGCAACAGCCACGGGTTCAGTGGTTGCAATCGCCTGACGTAATAGCATATAAAGTAAATAAACGACACAGCCGCCAAAAACATGCCGATAAAAACCATTAAATTAAAAAAATAATGGATATAAAGGGGCGGCCACAGTTCCTCCGGAAATTCATTTAAACCGATCACTTCTGCCGACGGGCGATTAAACGCCAAAATACTTAAAGCAAACGGAATTTCGATGCCGAATTTCACTTCCTGCTCATCGGGATCAAGAATTCCTCCAATCAACAGCTTTGCCCGTTCTTCTGTTTCAAAATGCCATTCTGCAGCGGCCAGTTTTTCCGGCTGATAAACGGCGAGAAACTTACCGCTGATATCGCCGTTCACCACCGTCGCAATCGCAAAAACGAGGGCGCCTTTCATTGCAAGATGCAACCCTTTTTTATAATAAACAGCCGTTTTTCCCCGCATCAGGTGGTAAGCTGCAATCGCCGCTAGAATAAGCGCCCCTGTGAGGTAAGCGGTCGTTAACACATGGGACAGCTTGGACGGCGTCGCCGGGTTAAACATGGCAACGAGCGGCTGGACGTTGGCAACGGCACCGTTTTCCCTGTCAAATCCTTGCGGCGTGTTCATAAACGCATTCACCGTTGTGATGAAAAACGCGGAGGCAGAGGAACCGAGAACAATCGGTATCGATAGCAGCCAATGATGATAAGGATTTCGAAAGCGATTCCACGTATATAAATAGATCCCTAAAAATATCGCTTCAAAGAAGAAGGCAAACGTCTCCATGAACAGCGGAAGACTGATGACATGACCTGCTTGCTGCATGAACGTCGGCCACAGAAGCGATAGTTGAAAGCCGATGATTGTTCCAGTGACAACGCCCACCGCCACAAGGATCGTATAGCCCCTTGTCCACCTTTGGGCCATCACGATATAGTTCCGGTCCTTCTTTTTTATTCCAACATATTCAGCGATGGAGATATAAATTGGCAATCCAACTCCGATTGTCGCCATGATAATATGAAACCCCAGAGTAACAAATGTCAACAGCCTGCTCACAACAATCGGATCATTCATCACTTTTCCTTTCCTTCCTCCGCATTCATTTCATACGGTTCCTTCGACTTGATTACCCACAGAAAAAACACGCCCAATGACACAAAAACCACAAACACAGGCAGGATCATGATCATAAAATCATTGATCATTTACATAACTCCATTTCTTTTTTTCTTATAGTGTTTATTCAAAAAGATCGGTTTTTATCTTTTTGAATAAACACGACGCAAGGGGTGAAGCCGATGCCTTCTTTTCAAACCGGCTAGGAGTGGTTTTCTTGGAGTCAGGATGACGACATTTCGCCGTTGTCCATAGGACGTGGGCAGCACTTAGGCGGAATTGGGGCGCATCGAGCGGAACCATTGCCATTTTGAAAATCCTCTTATAGTGTTTATTCAAAAAGATCGGTTTTATCTTTACACTTATAGTCTTGTTCGAAGCAGGAAAATATATGTAAACAATCTGGTGACAAACTAATGACGTTTCCATTCGCCTTCAGGAAAACAGCTAACTTTTTTCTGGAGGCAGAAGCAGAGCTGCATTTCCATTACCGCCGTTGAAAGTAGCATCCATCCAACGGGCTCCAGAAAATTGATAAATCGACCGATTCGGGAAATATTATGATTGAGCCGAGGAGGTGAGAAGCATGGGAAAACAACGAGGGCATGACAGCCGTGATCCGAAGATTCCAGGAGCAAGGAGCGTCAATCCGCTGGGAAATTCACCGGACGATCCGCAGCCCGGGAACGTGTTCAGCCGCGGAAATGAAAAAGCAAAAAAAGAAAATACGAAAAGATAGCAACTTATATCGTGCAAACTCATTGTTAACAAGCGAAACGGGCTTAAAAGGCTAGGATGATGTCTTTTAAGCTCTTTTTAGCATCCTTCCGGCAAGCTTTATTTTACCGTGTGTATTCGATTGTTTTTGGAATAGGAATAAATCCCTGTCAACAAAATAGCAATCGCCGCGACTCTCGAAAACAAAGGGAGAAAATCAACGAGCGGGAAGGTTTCATGGAAGGACAGCATCCAATGAACGAAAAGCTCTTCTTTTGTAATAATATCCATTGCAGAGTAACCGATATAGGAGGCAACGACAATGAATATCCAGGTAATGTAGCGCAGCATTTGAAAGATGAGCGAAGACAGGTAAAACAAGCTGAACAAAGTGACACCGATACCGATAAAAATGACCAGTGCTGTATCCGAAACAGCTGACACGAGAAGCACGCCATCCAGACTCAGAAGCAGATCGACCGCGGCAACATATGCGACAGCACTCCAAATTCTGCTTCTCCGCCGTTCAAGCATCTCCATATCCTTCGTCGCCATTTTTACAGCGATGAACAAGAGAAGGAACCCGATGACCAGCTCAATACCGTCAATGTCCTTTAACTGGTGAACAAACACTACAGAAATGGTTCGGCACGTTGCAAGCAGGCATGTGACACTAAGTATAAGTGGAATGCTCACCTTACGCCCAAAAATGGCAGCGTAGATGATGATGTTGTCCAAATCACTGACAAAACTGATAAGGACAATTTTAGTAAACTCCATCATACTTTACCAACACCTTATTTGAGTAAGTTCAACACACAATATTAGTGTTTCTTACTGATAATATGTAAGACTATTGGAAAACTTGTCTCTTTTTTAGATTCTGAAGGAATTCCAAATCTGCTAAGCCTTAAGTCGTAAAAAGATGCAAACTGAAGTCCGAAGTAAAAGCAAAGCCGAAAAGATAAAATACTAGATATGAAATACGTACTTCGGAAGGGAAGAATAGATGATGTTAAAAAAAATCATTGCAGCGGCAATTATTATTTTGATTATTGGCGTCGGGGTCAATCTGATCAGCGAGCATGTTTTCGGCTTCGGCATCAATTCCAAGCAATCCACAGAAAATCAGGAAACCGTTGAAATGGAAAAAGCCGATACGGCAGAAGTGAACTTAAAGCTCGCTGTCGGTCAAGTCACCATAAACGGCGGAGCAACGGCACTGATGGAAGGAGAGTTCCAATATGATGACAAAAGCTTGACGCCTCAGGTGGAGTATCGTGAAAAAAACGGGCATGGAACGCTGAATGTCACTGAAAAAAAACAGCGAAAACTGTTTCAATTGAATTTTTTTGATTTTTCATTTTTTCGTAAAAATACCGGCAGTACCTGGGATATCGCACTCAATGACACAATTCCTCTGAAGCTTTCCGTGGACGCGGGAGTTGGGGAAACGAACCTTCAATTAGCTGACCTCCACTTAACAGCGCTTGATATTCAAACAGGCGTTGGCGAAACGACCATCGACTTAACCGGGGAATACGCCGACAGCTTCGATGTCTACATCGAAACAGGCGTCGGAGAAACCGAAATTGTTTTACCAGAAAATGCAGGTGTTATGGTCGAAGTGGAGAAAGGAATCGGCAGCTTGAACGCAAATGGATTTATCAAAGACAACAATCGTTACAAAAACGATGTCTACGACACTGCAGAAGTACAAATAAACGTTTTTCTTGAATCGGGTATTGGGGATGTCACCATCCGCCAAGGAAAATAATTTTCCGGATGCTCTTTTCCCCTTGCATAAATTAGCGCTCGTTGCAGCAAGCTATTTTCAGCGTTTATTCTTCGACGTTGCTAACAACACGGCACAACCTGGAAGTTACTGAACGATGATGGGTATCGGGAAACGTTAAAACTAGACTGTGCCAACTATAGTCAAGGAGGAAAACAAATGCGGAAGAAAAAAGGACAACGGAATGCGGCACTAACTAACAACCAGACGCCAAATGAAAGCCTTCCTGATGTGAAAGAAGAATACCGTCGCAGCAACCACAACCGACCGAAAACTGGTCCAGGTTCGAAGGGCTGATTAGGAAAAGCGATGGAACAGCATCCATTGACTTATTTAGAAAAACTGGAGAATTTATACGTGTTGTTGGAAACCCGCCAAATGCTGGAAGCTAAAATGCACGGGTTGCCGGACGACTCTGAAGAATACCGGCTTATTCAAAAAGATTTAGCAAAAATAAAAGAAGAAATGATGGATTATACTGACGAAAAATCGATTGAACAGCTTTCGGCACCGATAACGAGCTCGTTATTTAATCCTGCAATGTACATCGACGATATCGGGCATGATGATCAAACGATAACATAGAACGAGCCGCGAAAACAAAAATAAGCGAAGCGGGGTGTCTCAAAAGGAAAACAGCCTTTCGAGACACCCCGCTTAATATGTATACTGTTATTTTTTTCTTTCTGGTGATGTGAAATGCCGAAAAGAATGATAGAATAAATGAAGAGACAATAAAAGCTAAGGATTTGTCAAAATATTGACGATATTTTCCGACAAAAATCACGAAACTTACGATATTATATTTTTAATGACAATTAGGAGGTATTGCCATGAGTGATTATGCTTCGCTAAATGCAGCACAGCTGAAAGAACTGCAGACAGAGTTACTGGAAAAATACAATACATACAAGCAGGAAGGCCTCAAGCTGGATATGTCCAGAGGAAAGCCGAGTCCGGAGCAGTTGAACCTTTCCAACGGCATGCTCGATGTATTAACATCCAATGGGACGTTGAAAGCAGCGGACGGCACGGACGTGCGCAACTACGGTGGTCTCGACGGACTGCCGGAAGCAAAGGATTTCTTTTCACAAGTGTTGGAAGTGAAGCCGGAAGAAATTATTATCGGTGGCAATTCAAGTCTAAATCTCATGCATGATACCATTGCACGCGCCATGCTGTTAGGAGTCTATGGCAGCAACGCGCCGTGGGGCAAGCTCCCGGCAGTGAAATTCTTATGTCCAAGCCCCGGATACGACCGACATTTCTCCATCTGCGAGCTTTTTGGAATCGAAATGATTGTCGTCGATATGAAAGCCGATGGGCCGGACATGGATCATATAGAAAAGCTGGTCAAAGAAGATGAAGCAATTAAAGGGATTTGGTGCGTTCCGAAATACAGCAATCCTGACGGAATTACATATTCCGATGAAGTGGTGGAGCGATTCGCCAAAATGGAAACAAAAGCAGACGATTTCCGCATTTTTTGGGACGACGCTTATACAGTGCATCATTTAACCGACGAGCCCGACCGATTGAAAAATATTTTAGCTGCATGTAAGGCAGCTGGAAACGCCGATCGTGTATTCATGTTTACTTCCACATCGAAAATTTCCTTTGCCGGTTCCGGTATCGGCGTGTTCGCTTCCAGCGTAAACAACGTCAATTTCATTAAAAAGCAGCTGGCAATGCAAACGATCGGGTCTGATAAAATCAATCAGCTGCGGCACGTACGCTTCTTTAAAAACATCGAAAATCTGAAGCTTCATATGAAAAAGCAGGCGGAGATCATTAAGCCAAAATTTGATACGGTGTTAAGCAAGCTGGAATCCGAATTGGGCGGTAAAAACATCGCTTCCTGGTTTAAGCCGAACGGCGGTTATTTCATCAGCCTCAACACTTTGGATGGTTGTGCAAAAGCTGTTGTGCAGATGGCGAAAGACGCCGGCGTGACTTTGACTGGCGCAGGAGCAACATACCCGTACGGCAACGATCCGAAGGACAGAAACATTCGGATTGCGCCGACGTATCCTTCACTTGAAGAATTGGAAAAAGCGATGGAGATTCTATGCCTTTGCGTACAGCTTGTAAGCATTGAGAAAAAGTTATCTGAACAGGCAGTTCGGTAGAAGGGATGAACATCCGCTATCAATTCTGAGTTCAAAAAGGAGGACATCACAGCGGCAAGAAGATCGAGGCGCGGCAGCTTTGAGCAGCGCAGCGTACAAGGGACGTACGTGAGCAGCGCAGAAGCAACGTAACGATGAGATTCGCAGGCGCTGTTTCCCGCACTTTTTGAACATCCGCTATCAATTCTGAGTTCAAAAAGGAGGACATCACAGCGGCAAGAAGATCGAGGCGCGGCAGCTTTGAGCAGCGCAGCGTACAAGGGACGTACGTGAGCAGCGCAGAAGCAACGTAACGATGAGATTCGCAGGCGCTGTTTCCCGCACTTTTTGAACATCCGCTATCAATTCTGAGTTCAAAAAGGAGGACATCACAGCGGCAAGAAGATCGAGGCGCGGCAGCTTTGAGCAGCGCAACGTACAAGGGACGTACGTGAGCAGCGCAGAAGCAACGTAACGATGAGATTCGCAGGCGCTGTTTCCCGCACTTTTTGAACATCCTTATAAAAAAGGGCAGTGCCAAAAGCCAAAAAATATCATGGCAATGGCGCCGTGCTTGTCTCTTCCTCTGCAAGCACAGCTTCGATGACGATCCGTCGAGACAACTCGATGGGAAAGGCACAGTAGCTTTGCTCGTCGCTGCACGCTCGATAGGAAAAAACCACTCCTATCGGGCTTTTGAAAAGATGCAGCGGCTTCGCTCCTTGTCCCTTCCTCTGCCAGTATTGCAATGATGTCGATCCAAGTGCCATATCGCGCGATGACACAATGAGACAGCTCGCAGCTTCTCGGTGAAGTGTGGCTCATTGCTTCGGGGGTGTCTCAAAAGGGAAAAAACACCCTTTTTTGAGACACTCCCTTCTATCATTTCCTTGAACACGTTATTGACGTACACGGTTTTGCTCTTGCAAAACAAATTTTTCCACAACGATGGCAACACCGTCATCGATATTCGATGCCGTGACATGATCGGCTTTCGCTTTAATATCGTCCGGGGCGTTTGCCATCGCGACACCAAAACCGGCAAATTGAATCATTTCCAGGTCATTGTAGCTGTCGCCAACGGCAATCACCTCTTCGCGGCTGATACCAAGTTTGTCAATTAGTTTACTTAGACTCGAACCTTTTGTTACCCCTGGCTCGATAAACTCGAGAAAAAACGGCTTGGAACGAAAAATACTTAACGTGCCATTAAACTCCGCTTTCATGTTTCTCTCCACTTCTATCAGCTTTTCCGGTTCCTCACTCATGAGTACTTTCACGACCGGCCTCGTTACTTTTTCCTTGATGCTGTCTACAACCTCAACCGGTATTCCTGTCAGTTTACTTTCTAATGCGGTATAAGGATTGGTTTGCTCCGTTACGATTGTATCACCGACAAAAGTATGAAGAAAAACACCTTCCCGCCGGCTTAAATCAGCCAGCCGGTGTACTGTATCGGGTTCCAGGTGGCTGGTAAATAACACATCCTCTGTTTTGCAGTCGATGATCTGAGCACCGTTGAACGCCACTATGTAACTGCCGTATTCATCCAACTGTAGCTCCTTGGCGTGAGTCCTCATTCCAAACAGCGGGCGACCGGAAGCCAAAACTACTTTCACTCCTTGTTTTTGCGCGTTCATCAAGGCTGTTTTTGCCCGCTCTGAAATGGTGTGGTCGTCATGGAGCAGCGTATCATCCATATCCAGCACGATCATTTTGTATCGCAATGTCGAACTCCCCTTCTTTTATTGAGTGATAGTCAATCGTCTACGCAATCTGCATATAAAACTAGGTTACTATAATTTGCATCGTTTTTGAACAATTTGCGAAAAAACAGGCAAAGCTGCCCGGCATTTAACGGACAGCTCTGGTTGCATCTGGTCGCAGTATCATTTTCGCTCAGTAAAACGCACACCAGCCAAATCAAATGACGGCAGCTCCCTGTCAATCATCGTCTTCGACCTCGTCTCCCTGTTTATAATCAGTGAAAAAAAAGATGAATAATATTAACCCCATCCCAATAAGAAAACCGGTTGTTCTCCCGTTTCTTAACGGCGAAGCATTCATCAATGTCAAATTACTCACTCCTTCTGTTATATTTGCCGGCTATATCAGGATTAAGATGAAAAATTCTCGCGACCACTTCATTGAAATTATCCAAATCAGTAAACCAATTCGGTATTTTCGGATACAGTCGCGGCAGCCCCAGCAAAGGTCCACCGACGTTGACGGTAAAGCCTCTGGCAGTCAGGACGCTCCCTGTTACTTGAAACGAGTCCTTCAACAACAGACCGGCGATACCAAAGCTGATGACATCGATGACGGCATTAACGATCGGGCTGCCTGTTTTACTTTCAATCCGGCTGAATCCCGTGATCGGTCCGGCTATCGAAACCCGGAAGCCACGAGGCGTTACGAACACCCCAACAATGGTAAGCTGTCCTAATAATAATAATATTGCTGTAATAACGGCGAGGCTTCGGTGTATTCCAGCAATCATTTCTAGAATTCGTTTTTCATCACTATCATATTTAGCATGCCTGTTGTTGGCTTTTCGTGTCATCACCACCACATCCTATATATACTATCGTATTCCTTTTTAGCGGCAAATGTTTTTACTTTTTGCCTTTTTCTGCGGGAGACTACGGAGCCATTTCCCATGTTTTTGCTTGGCAGTTTTCATCCACTTTGTTGCTTTTGGACTGTTTTTTTGAAGAAAATCTCCTCATGGGAAAGAGCAACGAAATGCTTCTCACCGCATTCGTTTTCCGCGAGACGGTGGGGGAGTAAAAAAATGTCATCAGCAGTCTAACATTTTCCCATAAATTCTTGTTTTTTTTTACCCAGTTTTAACCTTCGCCAAGTAGCATGGTAAAAGCATCGTATGAAAATGTGACTGGTACGAAAGTCTGCCGTTTATTTACAGAATATCATATTGTTCAGTTTCGATTGACTAATATTTCTATACACAAATAATATTGTTATTTTATGACATTTCAATTATAGATTTGGTATAGATTCTAATAAAAATCTATACATAATTATTTTTTCTAAGCATTTGACAACTTTGGAGGGAGCGGAAAGATAATTAAGTAGCAGCTAATTATATGTGAAAAGAGGAAAATTCAGAATTATTTTAAATTTCTTTAAATAGAAAATTATGTTATATATGGCATCTTGCCTAATCGTCGTTATTTTCACGTGAAATATGTCTAATTATTAGATGTTATGTAATATTTAAATAATATATTGACATCGGAGATAATTAACTTTAAAATAAATGTAAATTTCAAACAAACATTTGCAACACAATTTTTCAAGTACAATGGTACTAATTTTTTTGAAATGGTTGTGCGTTATTTAGAATAAAACACAAAACAGCGACAATGCTGATGTTTTGCCCGTTCGATGTCCAAAAGCTCGCCGAAGCACCGCACATCCGTATACTGGCAGTGGAGAAGCAGTCGAACAATGGATATCTCAAGGAAAAGGGAACTTTATGTCACTGTCTGTTGACATGAATGACGATTTTTTTTTACCATCTTTGTTCGTTATATAGAATTTTACAAAGATAGAAAAAACCAATCGGCGATGTCTCCTAGCCGTTATCGATGGAGATACTCGGTCATGCTGTGGGTGAAAACCTTAGATGCTGGTCATCAAGGGTGTGACGTGAGGACGGGTTGAATGCCCATGATTCAATTTTAAATTTCTTGTCACATTGCATTTTACTTGTTCATTCTGCTGTTGCTTCAGAAAAAATAATCGTTAAGAGAGGGAATGCTATGCCTTATCGACAGCGAATAACATTTTTAATATTGATTGATTCTTTGTTCATCATTACGACGATTCTCGTGAGCAGCATGCTGCTGTATGAAACGATTCTTATAACAGACCAGGAACTGTATATCACGGCGATTGCATTATTAGTCAGCTATTTCATTTTCTCGGTGAAATACAAGCTGTACAAAAAAGTCTGGGAGTATGCAAGCATCGGAGAATTGACGCTGATCATAAAAATAGTTGGCTTATCGATTTTGACAACGTTCATCATCCAGCAACTGATAATTGCCAATTCGTATTTACGATTTCTCATCATCATCTGCCTGCTCGAATTACTGTTTATCGGCGGATCGAGATTCTCATGGCGAGTAGTGAGAGATATGTATTTTAAACAGGAGAAAAACAAAAAACGAACATTGATTATCGGCGCCGGTTCTGCAGGCATCATGGTGACGAAACAGCTGTTTAAAAACAAAACAGCGGACTTGCTCCCGGTCGCTTTCATCGATGACGATACAAGCAAGCACCGCCTCGATATTTTAGGCATACCGGTTGTCGGCGGCATTACGGAAATCGAAAGGGCTGTCAATGAGCAGCAAATCGACAACATTGTTATTGCGATCCCTTCGTTAAATAAAACGGCGTTAAACAACATTATTAAAGAATGCGCAAAAACATCGGCCAGAACGCAAATTATACCGATGCTGGAAGACATTGTTGCCGGAAGGGTGTCGGTCAATCAATTTCGCGATGTGCAGGTGGAAGATTTGCTTGGCAGGGAACCGGTGGAATTGGATATCGACAGCATTTCAGGGTACATCAGCAACAAGGTCGTGCTCATTACCGGTGCAGGCGGTTCCATCGGCTCTGAAATTTGCCGGCAGGTAACAAAATTTAATCCGCAAAAGCTGATTTTGCTTGGACACGGCGAAAACAGTATTTACACAATTGAAATGGAATTAAAGGAACTTTATAAAAACCATCCTGTAGAGTTCATCACGGAAATCGCGGACATACAGGATAGTAAAAAAATGATTCAGATGATGACAAAGCACGCTCCCGATGTCGTTTATCACGCCGCCGCGCATAAACATGTGCCGCTGATGGAGCGAAATCCGGAAGAGGCGGTGAAAAACAACATCATCGGGACGATGAATGTCGCAAAAGCCGCTAGCCTGATTCAAGTCAAAACCTTTGTCATGATTTCCTCTGATAAGGCGGTAAATCCAACAAGTGTGATGGGCGCAACAAAACGGCTCGCCGAAATGATCATCCAGGACATGAACAGATGCAGTAAGACAAAGTTTATTGCCGTCCGCTTCGGCAATGTCCTCGGCAGCCGCGGAAGCGTCATTCCGCTGTTTAAAAAGCAGATTCAAAACGGCGGTCCGGTCACGGTGACCCACCCGGAGATGGTGCGCTATTTCATGACGATACCAGAAGCTTCAAGGCTCGTTATCCAGGCAGGCAGCCTGGCAAAGGGAGGAGAAATATTCGTTCTCGATATGGGAGAACCGGTAAAAATCGTCGACTTGGCGAGAAAATTAATCAAGCTATCCGGATATACCATCAACGAGATCGGCATCAATTTTACCGGCATCAGGCAAGGGGAAAAATTGTATGAAGAATTGCTTAATAAAAATGAGCTGCAAAACAGGCAAATATTCCCGCATATTTATGTCGGTAAAACAACGGACATTTACATGAACGAAATCAGCGATATTGTATCAAACTTCGAGAGAACAGACAGAAGCACCTTGCGTTCCTTGCTTATTGATTTAGCCAACAAGCAGTCTGTAAGCACGAGAAATACGGCGAACGTGGAAAAAGTAAAGATACCGATAACCGGTTAATGAAGGAAGCTTGATGATTCGGGCAGGGGGAAACATGATGAAAAGAATATTTGATTTTGCTGTTGCTGCTTTTTTATTGGTGCTGCTGTCCCCGGTTATACTTCTCGTCGCCTTCATGATTAAAGTGAATATCGGGTCACCGGTACTCTTTAAACAGCAGCGTCCCGGATTGCAATGTAAGCCGTTTCACCTGTACAAATTCCGGACGATGACGGAGGAACGGGATGAGCGCGGCGAACTGCTGGCTGACGAATTCCGACTGACGTCCTTTGGAAGCTTTCTCCGGAAATACAGTCTGGATGAACTGCCTCAGCTGCTAAATGTTCTCAAAGGAGACATCAGTTTAGTAGGCCCAAGGCCGTTGCTAATGGAGTATTTACCGCTGTATTCAGAGGAACAGATGAAGCGGCACAATGTCAAGCCCGGGATTACCGGCTGGGCGCAAGTCAACGGACGAAATGCCATCACTTGGGAGGAAAAATTTAAACTGGACGTCTGGTATGTGGCCAACCAGTCCTTTTTATTGGATGTAAAAATATTGTTCAGGACCGTTTATAAGGTGATCAAGTCAGACGGGATCAATCAGCCGGGGAAAGTCACAACAGAAGAGTTTACCGGGTTGAATGCGACGGATCCTCAGCTTATTCGACATCATGAAAGAAGGTGAAATGTGTGCAAAATTATTATGCCGTCAAAAATAAAATCCACCTTTCCTCTCCGCATATGTCCGGAAAGGAACAAAAATATATCGAAGAAGCGTTTTTATCCAATTGGATTGCACCGGTCGGACCAAATATTGATGCATTTGAAAATGAGGTGGAAGCGTACATTGGAGATGGGAAAGCAGTTGCGGTAAGCTCCGGTACGGCTGCCATTCATTTGGCGCTGCTTTTATCCGGGGTGAAAAGCGGAGACAGAGTGTTTTGCTCCAGTCTGACGTTTGTCGCCAGCGCCAATCCGATTTTATACCTCGGTGCGGAACCGGTGTTTATTGATTCGGAGCCTGAAACATGGAATATGTCTCCGCAGGCGCTGGAAAAAGCCTTTCAGGAAGCGGAAAAGGAAGGGAAATTGCCAAAGGCGGTCATCGCCGTACACCTGTACGGACAATGCGCAAAACTGGCAGAGATTAGCCAGCTTTGTCAACACTACCGCGTGCCGCTCATCGAAGACGCCGCAGAGTCCCTTGGTTCAACATATCAGGGAAAGGCAAGCGGAACAATTGGCGAGTTCGGCATTTTTTCCTTTAACGGCAATAAAATTATTACGACTTCCTCCGGAGGAATGCTTATCTGCAAAGATCCTTCCAAAGCGGAGGAAGCCCGTTTTTTGGCAACGCAGGCAAAGGATCCGGCCATGCATTATCAGCACAGCAGCATCGGCTTCAATTACCGGATGAGCAACATTCTCGCAGGCATCGGTAGAGCGCAAATCAGCGTCATTGAAGAACGAGTGAAAGCAAGAAGACGAATCTTTAGGAAATACTATCAGGAATTGAGCGACCAGTCCGGTCTGACATTTATGGCGGAACTGCCGTCCACCCGTTCCAACCGCTGGCTGACCGCGCTGACAATCGATGAATGGGTGACAAAAGTATCAGTGAAGTATTTGTTGAAATATTTGATCAACGAAAACATCGAGGCAAGGCATGTATGGAAACCGCTCCATTTACAACCGCTGTTCAGGGGGGCATTGTATTACTCCCATGACAAAGCGAACAGCATTTCCGAACAGCTGTTTCATTCCGGAATATGCTTGCCGTCCGGCTCCAACATGCCGGAAGAAGACCAAATGAGAATCATCGATTGCATTAGAAGTATCCTTCATTAAAAGTCTGTGTTCAAGAAGGAGACATCACAGCAGCAAGACAATCCGGAAGGGAGGCAGATGGCGGCGTGGCTTACTCTGCGTTAGATGGGAAAAACAACCAGAATGATGTAATCATTATCTTGCCGATCATCTTCATGGCATTTTTGCTGCATCAATCCAGCGTTATCTTCGGTGTCAACCTCTCGTTGTCCGACCTGTTTTGCATCGTGATTTTTTTCCTGCTCTTAAACAGGAATCAATTGTATATTCCCACGGTGCCGTTTGTGTTTTTTCTGACGATTTCCATCCTCGTACTGATGACAGCACTGATCCTTGTGCCACGGCAGTTTATGTACACGCCTGAACCGGCCAAAGTGCTTGCGGATTATATTAAACTCGGCGCCGTGTTCGTCTATTTTCTTATTGGCTATAATTTGGATAAATTAAAGCTGTTGAAAAAGACGTTGAGTTACTATTCCTTTTCAGGAATCGGGATTGGTCTTCTCGGCATCGGGCTGACATTTCTAAACATCCAGTCGTTGACGGAATTTCTGTATTTTGCAGGAATCCGTTATAAAGGACTGATGATTGATCCGAATTATTTTTCTGTCCTGCAGGTGACGGCTTTTGTGTTCATCAGCAGATCCGCAGCGATAAAAGCGCGATATAAGTGGCTGGCCTTGTTCATTATTGTCTTGTCCATTCTTGTATCCGGATCAAAAACAGGTTTATTGACCTTGTTTATTTATTTGGCCTTCCGGCTTGCGGAATACATATTTCTTACCAGGAAAAGAGCCGGAGCGCTCATCATGCAGATGATCGTTTTTGTGTTGGTGCTTGCCGCGTCACCGATTATTTTCGGGATCGTAAACCAACTGCTGCTCCAAGCTGTTTCAAGTATTCCGTCGCTGGAAAGGTTGCAGTTTTTATTTACCGATTTTAACCAGGCTTTTTCTGAGAGCGGTTCCGGAAGAAACACCACCTGGGAGGTGGCGGTCCAAATCATCCAGGCATCGCCGGTATTCGGGATCGGGATTGGGACTTATTCCAATCTTGCCTATGAATTATTTGACTCGTACAACGTCTCGCACAACACCTTTCTACAGTTGTTGGCCGAATGGGGGATTCTTGCCGCCAGCCTGTTTTTTGCGGCTGTCTTTTCCATGCTCGGCAAGGTTACTTTTTCCTATGAAAGTCAGTCGGAAACAACGATTGTGTTGAGGGATATTCTGTTGATCCTGCTGATCGGATCTCTGGCGATCAGCTTAAATAATGCAAGGTTTTTCTGGCTGTGCTTAGGTGCATTGATCTCATCTCTTCAGCTAAAATACGAAAGCAGGAAAGCGATCAACAAAGTTAACGGGATAGAGGGTAACACGAATGAAAAAAACTGTACTGGTAGTCATGCTATTAACAATACTTTCTAAAGTTTTTGGCTTTTTTCGAGATATCATCCTGGCGTTCTTCTACGGAGTATCCGATATCAGCGATGCTTACTTGATCTCAATGACAATCCCTGAATCGTTTCTTCTGTTGATCGGAACGGGAATCGCCATCAGCTTTGTCCCGGTGTACAGCAGGCTTGAAGAAACAAGCGGAACCGAATTAGCCGACAAGTTTACGAATCGAACAGCCAACTTTATTGTCGTCGTGTGCGTTGCTGCAGGAATAACGGGGATTGTTTTCACAACGCCGATCGTCAAGCTGTTCGCCTCCGGCTTTGACGGGGAAACGCTGGCCTTGAGCGTCATGTTTACAAGAATTAGTATGATCGGGCTTTGTTTTTCCGGCATTGTCTACATTATGACAGCATATCTGCAGCTGAAAAATAATTTTGTCATGCCCGCGCTCATCGGGTTGCCGCTGAATATGCTTATCGTCCTGTTTATCTTCTTAAGCGATAAATTCAGCCTGATCCTGCTGCCGCTCGGCTTTGTTCTGGCGAAGGTGGCGCAAGTGCTTTTTCTCGCTCCGTCGATGCGGAAGCAAGGATTTTGCTACGAATGGACTATCAGTCTGAAAGATGCGCATTTCAAAAAAATGTTTATGTTATCGTTGCCGATCATGCTCGGGGTTTCCGTCAATCAATTGAACGTGCTCGTGGATCGGACAATCGCGTCGCAAATTGCCATCGGCGGCATCTCGGCGCTGAACTATGCCAATAATCTTAATTTATTTATTCAAGGAATTTTCGTTCTGTCCATCGCTACCGTGATGTATCCACAAATATCAAAAATGGCGGCGGAAGGAAACGAAAGCGGATTGAAAAAGTCGGTTGTTGAAGGAATAAACAGCATCCATTTACTCGTCATTCCTTCTACCTTTGGCTTAATGATCTTTTCCGGCCCTGTCATTGAGCTGCTGCTGGGAAGGGGTGCCTTTGATGATACAGCGATCACGTTAACTTCCTACGCGCTCTTTTTTTACGCCATCGGAATGGCCGGATTCGGCATCAGGGAAGTGATCTCCAGAGCTTTCTATTCGCTGGAGGATACGAAAACACCAATGATCAATGCAGCGATTGCGATGGTATTGAATATCATTTTGAATATTGCCTTCTCGCGCTATCTCGGAATCGGCGGGCTGGCGTTGGCAACAAGCATATCAGGAATATTCTGCGCGCTGCTCTTATTGTACAGCCTGCGAAAAAAACTTGGTCCGTTGGGGTTAAAGCATATTTTTACCGTCATGTTAAAAATCATCTTTGCATCGACCGTCATGGCTGTGGCAGCAGCCGTAGTTCATTCACAGCTGGCAGAAATAACGAGCCTCTATTTATCACTGCTCATGGCTGTCAGCGTCGGTGCAGGTATTTATCTGCTGACGATCGCCCTTTTGAAAGTGGATACGATCGACGCATTCGTCAGCGAAATCAAGCGAAAATATAAAAAAGCGGCATGAAGCACGTAGTTTTTCTCATTCAATGTCAACATAGTTTGGAGGGATAAAGGTGGAAGAGGTTATCCGATTAAAAGATATTTTACTAGCCATCAGAAAACGAGTAAAATGGCTCATCCTGATCACGAGCTTGTCCGTGTTAATCAGCGCGTCAGCTTCTTACTTCTTTTTGACGCCAACGTATCAGGCATCAACCATGTTGCTGGTAAACCAATCGCAAAAGCAGGAAGAATTTTATACATCAGGCGACATCAGAACGAACATTGAACTGATTAACACTTACAAAGTGATTATTTTATCCCCGCGAATCCTGGAGCAAGTTGTGGAGGAACTGGCATTGGATCTGACTCATAAAGAGCTCAGCAGGCAAATACAAGTTGGCAGCGCCAGTGAATCTCAAGTTGTTTCAATCGTTGTGGAAGATATGGATCCGGTTCTGGCGGCAGAAATCGCCAACACGACAGCGCAAGTTTTTCAGCGGGAGATTATCGCGATTATGAACGTTGACAACGTATCGATCGTATCACCGGCGGAACCTGACAACGTGCCGATTAAACCAAACCACCTTTTTTATATGGTATTCGCCTTTGTCATTGGATTATTCGCGGCCGTTACCGTTATCCTGCTGCTGGAGGCATTTGACAAATCGATTCAAAGTGAGGAAGACGTGGAAAAAGTTCTCGAATTGCCTGTATTAGGTGTCATCATGGTTTTTGATGAAAAGCAAGAGCCTTTTTATGAAGAACAGCGAAATCCGCTGTCAAGACTGGAGCGCTTCAGGAAAGGAAGTGAAAGTATTGGTTCGTAATCGAGAGAGAAGAGAAAGACTGACGGAAAGACACCGGTCGTTGATTACTCACTACCGCCCGCAATCTCCTGCTTCCGAGCAGTATCGGACAATGCGGACAAATCTTCAATTCGCCAGCCTCAATGAGGAAATACGTTTGATTACGGTTACTTCTTCCTCTCCAGGGGAAGGAAAGTCGACAACCGCCGCCAACCTGGCTATTTCACTGGCTCAACAAGGCTTCTCCACCTTGCTCATTGATGGGGATATGAGGAAGCCGACTTGTCACTATACCTTTGGCATGGATAATCAATCGGGACTCACCAATGTATTGATTAATGTTCATTCACTGTCGGATGTCCTCCGTAAATCGTTTGTGCCTAATTTGCATATTCTCACTTCCGGACCGATTCCGCCAAATCCAGCCGAGCTTTTAAGCTTGATTCAGATGGACTGGCTATTGAATGAACTGCGCAAACAGTTCGACTACATTATTGTCGACAGTCCGCCGGTGCTTGCCGTGGCCGACGCACAAATTCTCGCCCAGCGAAGCGACGGCGTCATCCTTGTTGTCAGCAGCGGAAAAACAGAGAAAGAAAATGGACTGAAGGCGAAGGAGCTATTATCACGCGCGAACACGAAGTTGCTTGGTGTTGTACTGAACAAAAAGGAGAAAAAAGGAAGTCATTACCAGGAGTACTATGCCAGAAGTAAATAACTGGACATGCCGCCCCTTGTTTCAGCTGGCTTTTGCTGCTTGATGCTTGTCACGGAAACGGTAAGCTTGCTTGCTGTAAAACATACTGGGGCGTATGGACTGGTTCAAAATGGATAAACAGTCTTTGCAACCGCCGCTGTCACCATCCTGTTAGAAGGCACTGCTTTAACAGTTGTACACCATCATCGCGTACAACCGCGAGGCACCTTTCTGGCAGGGTGGGACAGGGGAAGGAGGCGGACGACAGAAAAGAAGATTAGCTAGTTAATGAAAAAGACAGACGGCCTCTTAGGACAACGATTTAACGAGGTAAAGGGAGGAGGGCGTTCAGTTTGATCGATATCCATTGTCATATACTACCAGAACTGGACGACGGAGCAAAAAATATCAATGAAGCGATAGAAATGGCAGCAGTTGCTGTATCTGAAGGTATACATACCATTATCGCCACACCGCACCACAATAACGGCGCGTATTATAACCCGGCCCTTCAAATTCGCAGCAGCGTCGCAAAAATGAATGACCTGCTGGAGTATAACAATATTGATTTAAAAATTCTGCCGGGTCAGGAAATTAGAATCTACGGCGAAATACTGGAAGACTTCGGGCGCAACGAACTGCTGACGCTCAACGACAATAGCAAATACTTTCTTTTGGAGCTGCCGTATGATCATATTCCTAGATACACGAGCAAGCTTATTTATGAAGCTCAACTGAAAGGTTACTTGCCGATTATTGTCCACCCCGAACGGAATCACGAATTTTACGAGCGACCTGATCTGCTCTATCATTTCGTGAAAAACGGGGCGCTGACGCAAATCACCGCCGGAAGTATCACTGGACAGTTCGGCTACAAAGTCAAAAAATTTACTGAAGAAATCATCAAAGCAGATTTAACCCATTTTTTAGCGTCCGATGCTCATAACTTGAAGACACGCAGCTTTCACATGCAGCTTGCACTGGAAGTGGTGGAAAGGAAAACAGGTGCTTACTATCGTGAGCTTTGGCAGGAAAATGCAATGCTGCTTCTCGCTGGAGAGCATCCGTACCTGGAGCAGCCAAAAAAAATCACCCGTACTCATCTATTCAGTTTTCTCAGAGGATGAACTGTCTCATCATCTATAAGTGTGTGTTCAAAAAGGAGGACATTACAGCGGCAAGATGGTCGAGGCGCGGCAGGCTCGAGCAGCGGAGAGGCAACGCAACGATGAGATTCGCCGGCGCTGTATCCCAGACTTTTTGAACTTCCTCTATAAGTAATAATCGACTCAATCGAAGGGAGAGGCGACATGAAAATTTTGTTTGTCACAACCATTTCCAACACTGTCAACGCGTTTTTAATTCCGCATATGAAGCTTTTGATTGATCAGGGAAATCAAGTGGATGTCGCTTTTAATCTTGTTGCAGAAGTGCATCCGGACATCAAAAAGCTCGGCTGCAACATTCATCAGGTGGCGTTTCAACGTCATCCGGCACGAGTGGCTAACTTCCGGGCATATCGAAAGATCAGAAACATCATTTTGAAGGAGCAGTATCAAATCGTGCATGTTCATACTCCCGTCGCCGCCTTTCTGACGCGGCTGGCGTGCCGGAACATTCCCGATGTCCGCATTCTTTATACAGCGCACGGCTTTCATTTCTATCAAGGCGCTCCGTTTATCAACTGGGCCGTATACCATACGCTGGAAAAAATCGCCGCCAATTGGACGGACGGGTTAATTACGATGAATGAAGAGGATTACGCCCATGCCGGCAAGCTGCCGCTAAGAAAAAAGCAAGCGGTTTATAATGTAAACGGCGTCGGGCTTGATCTGGAAAAATTCATTCCGCAGACGATTGACAGAAAAAAATCATTGCGGGCAGCATACGGCTACAACGATGAAGATTTTATTTTAATCTGTGTCGCAGAACTGAGCGCAAGAAAAAATCAGGAAATGCTTATCAGGGTGGTTAGTCGGTTAAAGGAGATCATCCCAGATATCAAGCTTCTCCTTGCCGGGGAAGGCAGCTGCTTTCAACGGTACAAGTCGCTCGTCCATCGCCTGGGTGTAGAGAAACATGTGGAATTTTTAGGCTACCGAAATGATGTGGATAAACTGATGACCCTTTCCGATATTGCTGTCTCGGCGGCATTGCACGAAGGCCTGCCCGTGAATGTGATGGAGGCGATGGCGACAGGCCTGCCGCTAGTAGTCACCGACACAAGAGGAAACCGCGATTTAGTCCGTCACGGCGTCAACGGCTATGTTACGCCGGTAACTGATGATGAGCAGTTCGCAGCGGCTGTGGAAAAACTGTACCGCTCCGAAGAAAGGAGAAGCAAGCTCGGGGAAGAGAGTATTCAAGCGATTCAGAATTACTCGCTTCAGGAGGTAATGACACAAATGTCGGAAGTTTATTTTCAAGCTGGCAGCCAACGTTTAACAAACGACCTGGGAGAAGCTGTCGGCAGGTTGTAAGCGTGTGAGCAAAAGAAAACGAAGTAATCGTTTTGAACACACACTAAAAACAGAGGAGGTAATTCCCGTGAGTTCTGCAACCCGCACCGCATTTTTATTGCAGGTTCATAAAAATCCCGATCAGATTAATGCCTTCATTCATCAGCTTATTTCCAACGGTCAGGCGGATGTGTTTATTCATGTCGACAAGCAGAACGCCAAGGAACTGAACGACAAAATCACGACCGGTTCCCGGGTCAAGATTTTAGAGCAAAACATCGACTGCATTTGGGGGGACATCAGCCAGGTTGATACGACATTGTTATTGCTGAGAGAAGCGGTAAATGCCAAAAACGACTATGATTATGTTTGTTTGCGAAGCGGTCAGGATTTACTGGTTCGAAATGGGTTCAAAGATTTTTTAGCGGCAAATAATGGCCGTCTGTTTTTTCGGCTGAAGGAGGTCAGCCATGACAATTTAGGCCTGATGCATATTAACTGGCCGAAAATCACGAGAAAAAGATATTCCGCCGTACATCCGATCAGGATATACCGCAGACTTCTGCAAGGCTTTTACCGCCACGGCATGAACATCCTGCCGAATAAACAGTATTTTCCGGAAGATTATCAGTTTTACGTCGGTTCGCAATGGTTTACGATTCCGCTGGAGGCGGCGCAGTACATCGTGGATTTCATTGATGACAATCCATGGTATTACCGCTTCTTTGAAAATACCCTTTGTCCCGACGAATGGTTTTTTACGACATTAATGATGAATTCAGAATATAAGCACCAGGTCATCAATGATAATTTCATGTTTTTAAAGTGGGGAGTCAAGTTCGGCGAACGCAACTCGCCAACGTATTTGACCAACGATGATATCCAGGCGATAGAAGCGTCCGGGCACTTTTTTGCAAGGAAGTTCGACGCGAGCGTGGACAGTGATGTTATCGATTATTTTTCCCGTAAAGTGAGCTTGCAAAGCAACGAAGCAACCGTTTCCGGAAATCAGGCCGTTCATGGTCTGTAAAGCAGCCGCATTGATCATCACCAACAAGAGGGAGGAAAAGTGTATGTTGGCAGGAGCACTTAACGAAGAAAGCATGAGGATTAACCAGGATAGGCATAAGGTTTTGAGCTACCAAATGATAAAGCAATTGGAAAAAGAGTTCGGCTCTTCTTTCTATCTATTTGACTTACAACAATTGCGCGAAAATTATCATAAAATTGCAGCGGCGTTTCGCAGCAGATATGACAACTTTATTATCGGCTATTCGTATAAAACAAACTATCTTCCGTATCTATGCAAAGAATTAGCCGGCTTAGGTGCCTATGCGGAAGTGGTTTCTAGACTCGAGTACGATTTAGCCATCAAAATCGGGCAAGATCCGAAGAAAATTATTTTTAACGGCCCGTTAAAAACAAAGGAAGACATTGAATACGCGCTGACAAATGAAAGCATGATCAACCTTGATTCTCTGTATGAAATCGATTTTGTCAAAGAGTACTGTTTAAAAAACAGTGAAAAACATGTAAAAGTCGGGTTGAGAGTCAATTACGACATTTCCACCGACGGCATCAGCCCGCTTGTTGAAGGCTATGAAATCAGCAGGTTCGGCCTTTGTCTTGACAACGGTTCCTTCGGGCAGGCGGTTCGTTCACTGAGCGCGCTGAAAAACGTCACCATCTCAGGCTTGCACGGACACTTTTCCACAAGCGGAAGGACCGTCGGAACGTTTCAAAAAATCACGCAAGGATTATGCGATATTGCCAAAGAGTACAAATTATTCAGCCTTGAATACATCGATGTCGGGGGTGGAATCTTCGGCGAAGTGCCAAAGTCAATCATGAAAAACACACCATCATTCGCTGACTACGCGGAAGCCATTTGCCAAATTATGAACAAGGAATTCCGCCAGCATAAAAACAAACCTGCGTTAGTGCTGGAGCCGGGAATATCCATGGTCGCCAATACTTTTCGCTTTGCCGCGAAAGTTGTGGAAACAAAAAAGATAAGAAAGGAACAGTTTGTCCTGGCAGCCGGCAGCGCGCATAACATCAAGCCGACATTCCATAAGAAAAACCTGCCGATGACCATCTTAAGAAAGAGCAAGGCGGAACTTTTGCGCCACAGAAGGGAAAGCTTTCATATTGTCGGCTACACATGCCTGGAAAAAGATTATTTGGCCAATAGCGTCGAGGATATCGTGCCGGAACGGGAGGATTACCTCGTTTTTGAAAACGTCGGGGCGTACACCATTGTCTTCAACCCTCCCTTTATCAAGGAGCGGCCCGGCATTGTTGCCCTCGACGGCAACGAATGGTTTCCAGTAAGAAAAAGAGAAACGATCAGCGAATTTTTTCATGACGATCTATACTGCTTTTAGTTTATGTTTTAACTTCGAACAGAAAGAGAATGCTGCTCTCAGCATTCTTGTAACTGGAAAGCAGCCGGGCATTTTCCTGGCTGTTTTCCGCCAATCTACCTGAATAAAAATCAACCGTATGCGTTCTTTTCATTTATACAACGGATGGAGGAGAAAAGATGAATATTTTACTTAGCAGTGTTGGACGACGTGTCCAGTTAGTTGACTATTTTAAAGAAGCGCTCAATAAAGTGAATGGCAAGGTGATAGCCGTTGATTGCGACCCGACCGCTCCCGCCTTATACCATGCCGACAGTCACGAAATTATTCCCCGAATCTATCACCCGGACTATTTCGATACGATCAAGGAAATTTGCAAACGACACGAGGTCAGTGGGGTTCTTTCCTTAATCGATCCGGAACTGACATTATTGTCGGCGTATCAAGCTGATTTTGCTAAAGAACAAATAACGCTCATCATGCCCAGTCAGGATGTGATTGATATTTGCTTTGACAAATACGCCACGTATTCCTTTTTGCTTGAGCATGATTTACCAGCGGTGCCAACCTATATCAACGGGAGAAAAATTGAGGAGGCACTTCATCATGGCAGCCTGCAGTTTCCACTGATCGTGAAGCCGAGATGCGGCAGCGCAAGCATCGGTGTACACAAAGTGTCTACAATGAAGGAGCTCAAACCGTTTTTGGATGACGGCAAATCCATCGTTCAGCCATTTATGGAAGCAAGTGAATACTGTGTGGAAGCTTATGTCGATTTGCTTACGAACGATATTACCGATATGTTCTGCAAAAGAAAATACAATATGCGGGCCGGGGAAACAGACAAAAGTGTCTCCGTCAACGATGGGGAATTGACGTACTTGAGCGAAAAGCTGATCAATGCTTTGAAACCGAACGGACCTGTGGATGTGGACTTATTCAAGGTAAATGGCAGGTACCTCATTTCTGAAATTAACCCGCGCTTCGGCGGCGGCTATCCATATGCTCACGAAATGGGACATAATTTTATTGAAAAAATCATGACGAACTTGACGGGAAAGCAAAATCCGCCATATGAAAAATACACAGGCAAATATACGGAAGGAAAATCGATGGTGAGATACGATAAATTCGTTGTGCTGTAAGTGTTTGTTCAAAGAGGTCATTTTGTTTATCTTTCGAACAAACACTGTAAAAATATTATCATGAAAGAAGCTGGAAATCGTGAAAAACATCAATCTTCAAGGAGAATCATCGATTGTTCCTGAGTTGATCTTTCTTCGGTGCGTCGCCTGTCTGGCCGTTGTGATGATTCATGCAGCCGAAACCAGTCTTGAAGCATACGCTGATACAGCAGCATCAGTTGAATTACTCTCCATTCATTTACTGCGGATGGCAATGATGTTCGGAACACCGACATTTATATTTCTTTCCGAGTTTTTACTGGCAAAGTCTTATCCGGACAATTTGCCGACCGGTTTTTTTGAAAAGCGGGTGAAACTGCTGCTGATACCATACGTTTCCATGTCCGTAATCTATGCAGTTGCCTGGAATACCGCTGATTTTTCCTTGTCTGCTATTGGCGTTTCCGTGGTAAAAAATATTTTTATCGGAGATTCCACTGTTTATTTTATATTAATTGTTTTCCAGTTTTACTTTCTGCATCTTTTCCTGCACCGTCATTTACAAAAGTGGAAGAAAAAAATAGTTCTCACCGCTTCCCTGGCAGTAAATATGCTGTATCTCGGATTCTTTAACTTTGTCACTCCGTTCCGGTTTTTTCCGCATTCATCGTATATATGGTACCGATTCAGTTGGATACCGTTTTTCGGATGGGTGTTTTATTTCATCCTGGGATTCTACTGCGGGAAACATTACCAATATATAAAAATGCAGCTTGTACGGTATCGGAAATGGATTTTCGCAGCACCGGCGGTAACGCTCGCCCTCGTGCTGTTTTTCCGGTACATGAACTTCCCGGCCACGCCGTCTTCTAAACGGATAGATATTATTTTTTACACAACGGCAATGATTTTTGCGCTGATGTACCTGTTCCGGGATGCGAAAACAATCCATCCGCTCATCATGACCATCAGCAACTATTCGTTCGGTATTTTTTTAACGCACAAACTGTTTATGCACTTCTTCCTGCCGATTCCGCAGCTGAATATTTATTTTTATACCATCGTGGTGTTTCTTAGCAGCATTGGATTGTCCATTGCCGTGACGTTCCTGGTGAACAAACACCGCTGGGGAAAATATATTGTAGGAAGAATCTATTCTTTCAAGGGGAACAATCAGCAGGAAACACCGGAAAGGGAGCGGAACCCGAAATACGGCACATAGAGCTTGCACAAGTGCCAGGCATCTGTGCAGCCGCATGAAAGAACCACCACCCGATTGCTTCTCCGCCGGCCGACAGCCTTGTATTTAAACAGGTTGGAGCCGCTGTTGTGTCCTTTTTTGAACAAACAATAGATTGCAGGAAAACGCACCGCCGCTGTCGAAACATATAAGCAGACGTTTTTTCTTCGTTTCGACTTAGAAAAGAGGAGGTGGTTGCATGGCAATCATACTTGAAAAAGAAAAGCGGGACGAATGGTTGAAAAAGTTGCCACCGGAGCAGCGAGATTTTTTGCAGCATCACGTCAAGCGCGGGAAGAAAACGGTGTTTGCCAACGTGCTGGCAATGGACAAAGGGATCGTTATACCACCGGAAGCGGATGGGGAAGAGCTGGAGCATTTGCTTGATGAATGGGTTTTAGAAGATTACATCGACAACGGATTCGTGAACAGAGATACTCCTTGTGAGTGCGGCCGGCCGCTTCGCTACCAATATATTGTCAAACATAAAACAACGAAGGAAACCCGACGCTTCGGGATGACCCATTTTGAAGAACACACCGGCTTTCCGGCAGAGATTGTAAGAAAAATCAAGCACGGCTTCCAAACGATTGAATACGAACTGGATGAATTGTTGTACAAGCTGCATCACGGCTGGGATTGGCAAAAAGAATTGCCATTGCTTCCGGAGGGTTATGCATTTCCTGACGATATCCAAAGGCATTTTGACGCAAAGGTGCCGTTGTTGAACCGACAATTAAAGCGGATGAAGCAGCAGATCTCTTCCTTTCTCGATGATCGCCGCAGTCTGCCTCGTCCGCAGAAAGCAGTAGCCGGACAACGGGATGATGCTGAAGCAATTGCGGAGCAGCTCGAAACAACGTTATTTAACGAGGACCCGCTGTCCTTCAGAGGAACGGTTCATCCGTACCCACTTGCCGCAGAATGGCAGCAAGCCGCGCTATCCTACATTAACGAAGGGGTAACAAGCGCTCGTATTGTTTGTGAACTGCTGATAAAAAACGAACAGGCACCTGCAGCTCGCTATGCCAGCCAGTGCCCGAAAATATATGTCCCTGTTTGTTTTTTTCTCGACTCCTTAGTAAGAGCAGGGGCGCTCACTTATACCGGCTCACGGAATGTTGCCGACCGTTATTACAAACCGCATAAATGACAAACGTTCATGCAGAAGGCAGGCTGTCGTTCCTTCGGCTTCTAATAAATAATGGTTAACTTTGGAAGCTAATCTAACCGCGCCGTTCACAGACCGAGGAATGGCTTCAGTTTGATAACTTTGTCATCGAGGCTGCAAGAAGAAGCTTTTGTAGCAGCAAACCGGCAGCCGCTCCCGGTATAACACAAAGCATCGGCAGCCAAACAGGACCGAGAAGGACACCAAACACCCTGTAAGTCGTCGAATAGATCAGACCGACCGTAACAAAATAGGCGGAAAAGACAAACGGCAGAAAGGCGTATGATTTTTTCCCGCCCCCGGCATCCTTGAATGCATCCCACATCGCAAAAAAGTACAGACAAGGATAAAACATCAGCCATTGATAGTTGGTATGCTCAATCGCCAGTTGCGTTTCCCCGTTAAAACTAAATAAAATCGCCTCGTTGAAACGCGCTTGGACATTGATGATAAACTCCAGGAAAACAAAGAAAATCCCCTTCACATATCTCTTGTTCAACAGCTGTCCCAATCCCGGCAAAGCGATGCTCCACAATAATGCTTCGATTGGATTCACATCAAATTCCCCTTATTTTATTTTCTCAAGGCTCTTTCATAAAGCTTGATGGAACGTAAACCAGCTTGCTTTGCCCTTCAAGGAAAAAGTGAAGGCTTTGAAAACAATGCCACTGTTCAGCCAAGCTAATTTGTCTTGAAATCCCACTGTTTTTCCATAAACGGCCCAACAACAACAAAGGTTGCAAACACAGCCTTTCTCAACATATTTAAATGGTATAATTAAATAATTTTGATAATAATTTACATATTAATTCAAAGAAAAAGGCAGTTTTTTCTTAGCTTTGTAAAGATGCATTTCCGCAACGCCTATTATGATGAGCTGCCTGTACTTATACTTTCTCCAAATGAAAAGAAACATTCTTCAAAACGAACAAAAAATAATCCGGGCAGCGACATTTCCAAATCACCATCCTGTTACAGCTTCAAACTATGTCAAAAACGATGTAAATAATAGGTGTGATTACTTTTTTTTCAATTCACTGATGACAACTTTCTTATTGGAATGGTCAGCATATAAAAATTCGCAAGCATAGGCGGTTGAATAAGCAATGACGGCGCAACAAGCTGCATCCTGCTGTATAAAACAGGTTAGAGTAATAAAATTAACCATTAGAATAACACATTCATTTAAGGTACGATAGAAAGGTAGCGAATAACATCTATATTTGGCGAAAAAGATCGAATTCGCATACTGTAAACGGTTGTTTTCGGAATTTTCGTTGTTTTTTCTATCAGCAGTTGATATAATTTATTCTTTTCCAAGCAGCCTGCTCAGCATTTGGAGCAAATCCTACTGCCCTTATCATGATGTTGAAACACGGCGTGCCAGCGATTAGCTCTCGGAAACAAACTGTCAAAAACGAAAGGAAGGTGGAATGTGTGAACTTGTTTAAAAAAATTCCCAGCATTCGGTTGAAACTTTTGGTCGTTTTTATACCGATTATTTTGATTTCAACCATTTCGATTTCTTTATTGAACTATTACGAATCGAAAAAAGTAATCTCTTATGTTACGGAACAGCGGGTGAATAATAATTTGAACACGCTCGCAGAGCAAATGAAACATGAATTCACCGCTCATACAAGAGTTGCAGAAGCCGTCGCATCCCTGTATCAATCACAGGGCAATACATTGGCAAAGATAGATTATCAGCAGTTTTTGGAAGAAGTGCTTTTACTAAATGAAAATACGTTCGGTGTGGGTATGTGGCTTGAGCCCTTCGCATTCAACGATAATATGAACTATTTCGGCCCCTATGTTTACCGGGACGGAGATACTCTTATTCATACCGAGGAATATGAAACTCCAAGCTACGATTATCCGTCAACCGACTGGTACTTGTTAGGGAAAGCTACCACTCCGGGACAGGCTGCGTGGACGGATCCGTATTATGATGAAACACTAGGTATTTCGATGATTACCGCCGCTTTGCCGCTGATTGTCGACGATCAGTTCGTCGGCGTTGTTACTGCAGATTACGACCTATCCACGATACAATCGATCATCTCCGACGAAACATTTGAAGCTTCCGGCTATTTCTTTTTGGTCGGACAAAACGGTCAATTCATCGCTCACAGAGATGAAAGCAGAGTGTTGAACGAAGTCATTACGGATGACAAGGCCTTTCAGGAACTAGGCAATGACCTGTTTGTAAACGAGCAGGGGATGAAACAAGTGGTGGACGAAAATGAGACTTGGGAAAGCTATTTCACGACATTTCCCGATACCGATTGGAAATTAGTGGCCATTGCTCCCGCTAAAGAAATTTATGGTGCCGTTCAATCTCTATTTCAGAAGGGACTTATCATCGCAAGTGCATTTATCGCTTTTTCCATTTTGATCATCTTTTTATTCAGTTCGACGATAACAAAGCAGATCAAACAGTTGGTTGAGCATATTCAACGGTTGGCTCACGGTGATTTAACGCAAACCATCGATGTGCAAACGAAAGATGAAATCGGCGATATCGGGCATCACTATAACGCATCCGTGGAAAAATTAAAGGACATGCTGCAGGCAATCCATACAACTTCCACCAATGTGGCCTCAAGCTCTGAACAATTATCAGCCAGCTCTGAAGAAACAAGCAAATCCGTTTTGGAGGTGGCATCTTCGATTGAAGAGGTTGCCGCAAATAATAGGGATCAAAGTACGCTGACAGAAAGCTTAAGCAGCAGTACAAACAACATTACAGACAGCATTCAGGCAATCGCGACAAATGTAGAAGAAGTAAAAAATAATGCCTTCCATACATCGGACCTTGCCAAGGAAGGGAATCAAAACGTTAACGAAGTCATGAAGCAGATGGAATTGATTCATTCGCAGGTGATGCAGCTGTCAGCTTCGACGCAGCAATTAAATGCCAAGTCGAAAGAAATTGAAGAGATTCTTTCATTGATCACGAGCATCGCCGAGCAAACGAACCTTCTGGCACTGAATGCAGCAATTGAAGCGGCCAGGGCAGGGGATAACGGCAAAGGCTTTGCCGTTGTTGCCGACGAGGTGCGCAAGCTGGCAGAACAATCCGGAAATGCTTCCGGTAAGATAAGAGACCTTATTCAGGACATCCAATCAGACATATCGGATTCCGTTCAGATGATGAATTCCAGTCAGGATACGACTCATGCCGGCATTCAGGTTGTGGAAAAAACCGGACAGTCCTTCCGCAGCATTTATGATTCGATCAGTGATGTCACCGCGCAAACTGAAAATGCGTATAAATCGGTCACACAGATTTTGCAAGAAACAAAGCAAGTCAAAGAAAGGGTAGAATCTGTGAGAAAAATCGCCGTGACTAACGATGATAATGCCCAAAGTGTTTCTGCGGCTACGGAACAGCAGTCAGCGATAATGGAAGAGATCTCTGCTGCGAGTGACGAATTGTCCAGACTGGCGACAGAACTGCAGGACGAAATGCAAAAATTTCAAATCTAGCCTGGCTGTTTCGTTGCGTTGGCTCCGCCTTTGTTCCACTCTCCGGGAACGGAGGCGGAGTTATTTTTTTTATTAAAAGCGACGAGATGCGCTTCAATATTGGGAGACGGGATTATCGACAATATCGACGGATTGAATCACAATATCAACGATAGCGGCAGTGTGAATCACAATTTTGACTCGACAGGTTTATCAACGATATCAGCGGGTTGAATCACAATTATGACAGGATTATAAGATAAAAATCACCGTTAATTTTCATGCGCCTGGGCATAATAAAACGGAAGCGGCATCTACTATTTTTCATCACTTCGTCTAACAAGGGGAAAGTAACCGTGAAGCTTACACATGAGCAACGAATACAACTGCATGAATTCAACAATCTGACGAAAACGTTGAGCTTTAATATGTACGATATATGCTATACAAAAACGAGAACAGAGCGGGAAGCCTATATAGAGTACATTGATGAACAGTACAACGCAGACCGGTTAACGAAGATTCTTCATCACGTTGCCGATATTATCGGCGCCCATGTTCTGAATATCTCGAAACAGGACTACGTTCCACAGGGAGCCAGCGTCACAATGTTAGTATCTGAGGGACCGGTTGTGGAAGTGCCGAAAAGCTCTTTCGAAGAGTCTCCCGGGCCGCTTCCCGAATCGGTCACCGTTCATTTGGACAAAAGTCATATTACCGTCCACACGTATCCTGAATACCATCCGAATGAAGGAATCAGCACGTTTCGGGCAGATATTGACGTTTCCACCTGCGGAGAAATATCGCCGCTTAAAGCACTCAATTATCTCATTCATTCGTTTGATACCGACATTATGACAATGGATTACCGGGTTCGGGGATTTACGAGAGATACGTCGGGGCATAAACATTTCATCGATCATGATATCAACTCGATACAAAACTACATTCCCGATGAAGTGAAAGAGCTCTACGATATGATCGACGTCAATATTTATCAGGAGCATATTTTTCATACAAAATGCAGGCTGAAAAACTTCGACATTAACAACTATCTGTTCGGGTATACAAAAGATAAACTGCCTTCCAGCGAAGTGAAAGAAATTACTGAAAGATTGAAGCTGGAGATGGATGAAATTTATTATGGTAAAAATATGAGCTGACGTCCTGTGGGCACGTGGCACGGAAACAGGATGCATTTCCTTTTTCCAGTGCCTCCTCTTTAGCTGATTTTAGCCGCAACCTTTCATGGCGGCTTTATTCAAAACGAAAACCACCATTCCGATACAGATATGGTGGTTTTCGTTTTACCGAACCGAATGGGTCATGTGGATGATTGGTTTTTGCTTGTTTCCGCTCGTTTGATAAATGTGATTTCGTCTTCAATAAGACCACAAGAGCCGCATTGCACCCGTATTTGCGGGCCTTTGTATGAAATGTGAAACGGGTCGAGCGTTTCATCCGTATATTGATTAATGACTTCACCGGTTTGTGGATCCAGCTTCACCGGAGTAACAACTTGTTCTATGATGTTAAAGCGGGAACGGTTCGTTTTGCAATTCGGGCATAAATACGCGTATGTCATCAAAGACACCTCCAGATCCTATTATTCCCATAAAAAGCCTATTTATTTGTTTATAATCCCAAAGACCTCAATAAAAATGTATGCAAGGCGCCCTTTATGCACCCGATTCAAAACGATCAACAGAAAGGAATGGTGAATACATGAACCATGGACTTTTCAGTGGTTTCGGAATCTTTATTCCTGTGAAAAATCTCTCCGAGGCAACGAAGTGGTACAGCGACGTCTTAGGATTTGCAATTATTCGCAATGGCGAACCTTTTGCAAATGTCATGAAAATGGGAGACGGAACCGTCGTATTTTGCCTTCTGAAGGTTGATGAAATCGAACCGTCGCCATTCCCGAAAAACGACTACGGTGTCGACCATTACTACAATTTTCGTACGACCGAAATAAGAAAGCTCCATCAGCATTATCTTGAAAAAGGAGCCAACGTCAGCGAGATTGACGACTTTGATGGAATCAGCGGATTTGAATTTTCCGATCCATGCGGTAATCGTTTCTGTGTCGTCGAGTAATTTCAAAAAATTAACAAGCAAACTGCTGTCGTCAAAGGTGCGACCAAAGGCTGGCTCAGTCTCTGGTCGTACCTTTGACTGTTTCACCGCTACCATTCGCAATGCCGTAGCTTTGTCCCAGTGGATGTACAAGCGGCCGACTGGCTAAAAACGAAAAAAATGTAAAAACATTATCGTTTTTTTCCACCTATAAATCTGCGTCAGATACAAATAGTATTCACGAAAGGTATTCAAGAAAGGAGGGTAACTTCATGAGACAAAAAATTCATTGGATTGTTATTGCCTTGTCGCTAACCCTGACAATCGGCTGCAACGCGGATAACGACAATGCCTTTGACGCGCAAAATATCGATGGGATCGGGCGGGATCAGGACAGCACTATTTCAAGCGACAGTACAGCGATTCCAAGCAGCGAATTCCCGCATACAAAGGCCGTACAGATTCAACAAGCAAAGTACAGGTTTGAAATTGTGCCGGGAAACCGCGAGGCCCAACGCACCGAACAACCGGGGCAGCAGGGAGAAAAGGCACCGAATCAGCAACAGCAGCAAGCTCCCACAGACCAACAACAAGCCGGACAGCAGCCAGGGCAGCAGGAGAGAGCAGCTGCGCCGGAAGAAACACAGCAGAAGGAAACTGAGCACGGCGGACAAGGCGAGTCGGGGCAACAAGCTGCTGGTATCAGCGAAACAGAGCAGCAGGTTATCAACCTGACTAACAAGGAAAGACAGAACAACGGCCTGCCCGAATTACAAGCAGATACAGCATTGAGCAATGTTGCCAGGAAAAAATCGGAGGATATGCGGCAAAACAACTATTTTTCCCACACCAGTCCGACATACGGATCTCCGTTTGATATGATCAGGGATTCCGGCGTTTCCTACAATGCTGCCGCAGAAAATATCGCTCAAGGTCAACCGACACCGGAGCAGGTGGTCCAGGCATGGATGAACAGTGAAGGACATCGGCAAAACATACTAAACGGTAATTATACACATATCGGCGTCGGACACGATGAAAATGGCCATTACTGGACTCAGATGTTTATCAGCCGGTAGGAAATGCGTGTTGGTTTTGACTAAATGAACTCGCAACAGCCAAGCTGAAACATCCGGGAATCAGGTGGAGACGCTACTCCACCCGATTTAACCTCCCACCTACGCTAACGCTTAGAGGTGGGAGGCGTATACCCTATAAGTAAAATCAATAAATGTCGAATTCGCAACCGCTGTTTTCCAGACTCGTTGACCATGCGACAAAGTTTACGAAAGCAGCCTAATAATAAAGCGTCGATCGTGCCGAGAAAAAAAGGACACGATGGACGCTTTATATTGCTTCTTCCAGCAATGCTTCCGGCTGCACACCGGCCGCTGCCTCAGAAGACAGCATCAGTTCATGGATCGTAATTTCCGGGCGGCTGCCAACGCGGATGTTGACGCCGGTTTGACCGAGACCCTCATTGATATAGACGGCTTTGCCGTTGTAATGAATCAGCCCTTTAATTAGGTTTAAACGGACAAGCTTACCGAACTTCATTAAGTGATAAGGCTTCGGCCAGCAGATTTGACCACCGTGGAAATGACCTGTCAGCATATAATCAAAATGCTTGTCCTCCATTTCCATCACCACATTCGGATCATGTGTCAGAACGAGTGAGTAGCCGTTCTCAGGCAATCCGCGGTAGGCTGACTCCACATCATTTTTCTTCGAATGATGGTCGTCGATCCCAATTACATGAACAATCTTCCCTGCTGCATCAATTGTGACATGTTCATTCTGCAGCATTTTCACTTGGAAGGCAGATAATACTTGTTGCAGTTGTCGGAAGGAGCGGACACGCAGCTTATAGTCATGGTTGCCGAACACAGCAAACGTTCCGTATTCCGGCTCAAGCTGCTGCAGCACCTTTAAATAGGGAACCAATTTCGGAATGCTTTTCGGACGGTCAAGAAAATCGCCGGTCAACGCGATCAGATCAAAACGCTGATCCTTAAGTGATTCATACAGCTTATCCGGTGTAACGGACAGATGCTCCAAATGCAAATCCGATAACTGCAGTACCCGCAGCATTGTCGAACCGGTAAGAGGAGTTCCTTTCGTATCCTGCAACGTGACGGTATTTATTTGAACTTCGTGCGTATTTCTGTAGGCTCTATAAAACAAATAATAAAGAAGGACGGCAACAATAGCAGATAAGTAAAGCACAATCATTCGTTTTCCTCCTTTGCTTTTGGCACTCCATAAGTATACGGAAAATATGAGTGGAAAGTAAGATGTAAATTGTGGGATATACTAAAGCTGCGGCAATTGTCTGCTGCCTGACAATCACCAAAAAAAAAAGAAGGGACGCCTTGATTATTTCCCTTCTGAGACAACATCAGTTATGAGCTTTTTTCCGCCCCTTGCTGATACAGCGGTAAGCGAATAATAAAGGTGGTACCACTGCCTTCCTCGCTTTCAACAATAATTTTCCCATTATGGTTTTTGATTATATTATACGTTACCGCAAGCCCGAGACCCGTGCCGTTTGCCTTCGAAGTCTGAAAAGCTGTTCCCAACTTTTCAAGAAAGGCTTTCGGTATGCCTGCACCATTATCATCGATTTTAATGATCGCTTCCTGATCGTTTTTTGATATTTCTGCGGTTATTTCACCATCGTCTGCACATGCTTCGATGGCATTTTTAATCAAATTGATAAAGGTTTGCGTGATCTGCGTTCTTTCACAAAAAATCGGGATATCATCATCGCTGATATGATAGTTCACGGTGATATGATGTTTAAAAATTTCCGTTTCCCACATAAACAAGACGTCTTTAAAAATGTCGACGACATTTTCCTGCTTGAAAATCTCAGCCTGCGGCTTGGATAACTCCAATAAATCATTGGCAATTTTTTCGATTCTCTCCACTTCGCTTTTCATAATATCAAGATACTTGCCGTTTTCCGCATTCTTATTTTGCAAAATTTGCACAAACCCTTTGATCGTCGTAAGCGGATTTCTTATTTCATGGACAATCCCCGCAGCCACTTCACCGATTAAAGACAGTTTCTCCGACTGCAATAACAGCCGCTCATTTTTTTTACGCTCGGTAATTTCGCGGACAACGATCTGAACAAGCGTGTGGCCGTTATTGTAAAACGGCGCGCACATGACTTCCACATCAAGCACTTCACCATCGGTTCTGACTATTTTTTGTTCCGCAAGCTCCGCTTGTCTGCCTGCCAAGACACGTTGAATCCGCTGGTTGCACTTCTCCTGGCAGGCAGGATGAAAATAATGCAAAAATCCGTTTTGAATAAACGCTTGTTTACCGACTTGAAGCATATTAAGACAAGCCTGATTGATATAAATGACATTCGTCCCGTCGGTGATGATTTTGGCATTCAATGAATGATCGACAATTTGTTTGAAATCCAGTTCGTTTTCCGTAACCTCTGTTTTTTTCAGATTCATAGAGTTTCACCCTCTATCGGCAAATGAAATTTGACATATAAAACTATTTTGCGATAAAATGGTATTTTTACCCTGCCGTGTCTATTTATAATGTATAGAAATGCAGGAATTTAATCAACAGTAATTTATATGCGAAAAATAATTAATTATGATAAATCACGCTGTTGAAAATCAGCAGTTGATAAGAAGTTTGTGAGGCGAGCGGTGAACGCTGTTTTTTCTTCGGCGGTACGACTGTTTCCGCTGACAGCATCAGGCATTTTCCGGCAAAATAGTGGTGTATTTACATACCCGAAATGGAGTTTTTATACATAGATGTTTTTTCTGTCTTTGAATTATTTCATTCTTTGTTTTGTCATGCAGGAAAACGGGCAAGCTATGTTGAAAATTTGTTCTATAGACCAGTACCGAATCACCATTATTTTATTCCTATTTTATCCATTTTTTTTGTACGTTTTTTCACATTCGGTACGAATGAATTTGAACACACACTACTAGCAAAAAGGAGTTATCTATGTTGAATAATAACGGGAAGAAAGCATTTATAAATATTCAAGAAGAATTTGAACGGTACCGGCGGTTAATGAATTATGCAACCGATTTATTCACCACTCATTCTGTAGAGGACTGCAGTATTATATATGCATCACCGTCTGTAAAATCGGTGTTAGGGTATCGGCCCGACGAACTGATCGGCAAAAAACTGGCTGATTTGTGCCATCCGAACGATATCGAAAAAATTACAGTTTTATTCTCCAAAATCGAATGCCAGCAGGCGGAAATGCGTACAGAATATCGCATCCGCCGCAAGGAAGGAGATTATATCTGGTTTGAAACGGCCTGCATTAAAGACGGAAAGGAAGATGCAAAAGAGTTATTATGCATTTCCAAGGATATCACTTCGTATAAAATCACTGAGCAGGAGCTTGAGGAAAGTAAAGAAAAATACGAACTGTTAATAGAGAACTTTCAGGATACTGTCGGAATCGTCACCAAGGACGGATACTGGATTTACATCAATGATGCAGGAAGGAAGCTGTTTGGCGTCACCAGGAAAGAAGAAATCATCGGGAAGAATATCATGGAATTTATTGTTCCGAAAGAACGGGAACGTCTTAAAAACGAATTGAGCAAGACAGCCTTAAGCAAATCCATTGATATCACCGTACTGCGGACTGACAACAAGATGAAGGCCGTTGATATGAAATTTTTGCCCAGCCTGTATCGGGAGCGCCAAACGTTCCAAATCGTTTTACGGGATGTTACCGAGCAAAAAAAAGCAGAGGAGATCATTTATCAGAAGGAAAAATTGTCGGTCATCGGACAGCTTGCCGCCGGAATTGCCCATGAAATTCGCAACCCTTTGACAGCAGTAAAAGGGTTTACGCAGCTGTTGAAAACCGAAGAATCCAATGAGTATTTAGACATCATGATGGAAGAAATGGAAAGAATCGAGCAAATTGTCAGCGATCTCTTAGTTTTAGGCAAGCCGCAGGCGGCCAACATTGAGATGGTGAATATAAAAAGAATTCTTCAACGGACGATTTCACTATTCCATGCGGAGGCCATGCTTCATAATATTGAAATCGTTCAAGAGCTTGACTTGTCTGACCCGTATATCGAAGGAGAAGCGGACAAGCTGAAACAGGTATTGATTAATTTAATTAAAAATGCCATGGAGTCAATGCCAAAAGGCGGGGAAATCATTATCAGGGCTAAGCAGCTTCCAAGCGAGGAAATTTTGATTCAAGTGATGGATAACGGGGTCGGCATTCCGCCCGAACGCATTGAAAAATTAGGGGAGCCTTTTTTCAGCAATAAAGAAAAGGGAACAGGACTAGGCCTGATGATCTGCAACCGCATCATCAAAAATCATAAAGGAAAAATGGAGATTGATAGCGAGGTAAACAAAGGGACAACGATCTCCATTACACTACATAAAAAAATTGCGTCATGACATAAAGTGTTTGTTCAAAAAGATCGGTTTTTATCTTTTTCAACATACACGAAGCAATGGGTGGAACCATTGCCTTTTTGAACACGCTCATAAAGATCATAAAAAAATGTTTGACATTTAAAAAAATTGTGTGTAAAGTAGTTATCATATTCAGAGATGCTTGAACAACTTTATAACTATTTCTTATCAAGAGAGGCGGAGGGACTGGCCCTGTGAAACCTCGGCAACAGACTGTTTTCAGTTATTGTGCCAACTCCAGCAAGCTTTATGCTTGAAAGATAAGAAGAGACATATGATGGCTGTATTTAAACCTCTTCTTACTTTCATTTAAGAAGAGGTTTTTATTTTGCTTTTAAAATACAATCAAGAAATCACACAATGAAGGAGAGAAAAGTCAAATGAAAAAATTTTTAACATTCGCAATCATCAGTTTGTTATTCATTCTCACTGCTTGCGGGAGCGGGAAAGAAGGAGCCGGGAGTGAACTGCCGGAGGATAAATTAACCATCGGGGTTACCGCCGGACCACATGAGCAAATTATGGAAAAAGTCAAAGAGCTGGCCGCTGAGGAAGGGTTGACGATAGATATACAAGTTTTTACCGAGTATGTTATGCCGAACGTTGCCCTGGATGAGGGAGAACTTGATGTAAACAGCTTTCAGCACAAGCCATATTTGGACAACTTCAAGGAGGAACGAAATCTGGATCTTATCGAAGTAGCCACAACCGTCAACTTCCCAATGGGACTTTATTCTTCCAATGCAGCTGACGTTACGGACATCAAAGAAGGCGATAAAATCGGTTTGCCGAACGACCCGACAAACGGCGCCCGCGCATTGATCCTGTTCGAATCAGCAGGACTCATCACGTTGAAGGATGACGCCGGTGTCGCAGCAACCGTTCTCGACATAGAAGACAATCCGTTAAACCTGGAATTCATTGAACTAGAGGCTTCCCAGCTTCCACGCCAGCTGGACGAATTGGCCGCTGCCGCCATCAACACCAACTTCGCCATTGAACACGGCTTCGTACCGACGGAGGATTCGATTTTCATCGAGCCGGCAGACTCGCCGTGGGTCAACGTCATTGCGGTACGAACAGAGAACAAGGATGATAAAGTCGTGCAAACATTGATTGATATTTATCAGTCAGACGAAGTAAAGCAATTTATTGAAGAAACGTTTAAAGGCTCTGTTGTCGCTTCCTGGTAAGGCCAAACCTATACAGGTTTCCGCAAAGTCCACTTAAGAAATAGCACATTGCTTCAGAGGTGTCTCAAAAGGTTGTATTTTCCTTTTAGAGACACCTTCTGATATATTCTCAACGATAAAGCCGTAAAAACAGGAAACAGCTTGGCTGCCTTCTTGGAACGATCACCACACGGACAGCTTAGCGTTCGTTCACCATATATGCGATATTACACAGTTTGGAAATAAAGGGGTAAAACGATGATTCAACTAAAAAAAATCTCAAAAACGTTTCATACCAAAACGAAAAAAGTCCACGCGTTAAAAAATGTCTCGCTTGAAGTAAAAAAGGGTGAAATATTCGGCGTGATCGGCTACAGCGGTGCCGGAAAAAGCACGCTGATCCGCTGCGTAAATTTGCTGGAAAAGCCAACGAACGGCGAAGTATACGTCAACGGCTCGAAGCTGAACACGATGTCTGCGGAACAATTAAGAGAAACGCGCAAAAAAATCGGCATGATTTTTCAAGGCTTTCATTTGCTTAAAACAGCCACGGTTTTTGACAACATTGCGATTCCGTTAAAGCTGACCGGCGTCCCGAAGCGCGAGATTCCAAATCGTGTCCAAAAATATTTAGCAGTCGTCGGCCTTGAGGATAAACAGGACGTCTATCCGGATCAGCTGTCAGGAGGACAAAAGCAAAGAGTAGCCATCGCCCGGGCGCTGTCCCACGAACCGGAAGTACTGTTAAGCGATGAAGCAACGAGCGCTTTGGACCCGGAAACAACCGAATCGATCCTTGATTTATTGGCAAAAATCAACCGGGAGTTCGGAATCACCATTTTGTTGATCACTCACGAAATGCACGTTATTCAAAAAATCTGTGACCGCGTTGCGGTAATGGAAAACGGCGAGATCATCGAACAAGGAAACGTTATTGATTTATACAGTGAGCCAAAACAGGCAACAACGAAGAAATTCATCAACAGCCTGTTCCCCAGCGATCTTCCTGATGAAACATTGAAGGAGCTACAAAAGCGAGGTCCGATTATTACGCTGACGTTTGTCGGCTCGTCTGCCGGCAAACCGGCGCTTTCCATGGCTTCCAAAAAATTCGATGTACACGCCAATATTTTATCCGGCAACATCATTCAACTGAAGGACAAGCCTTTCGGGAGATTGATCGCCCATCTCGAGGGAGAACCGGAGGAGACGAATAAAGTGAGACAGTTTTTAGCAAACGAAGGTGTTCAAGTGGAGGAGGTGAGTTTCGATGATAATTAGTAAAGTCATTGCCTTTTTCGACAAGTGGGGAGATGTCATTTGGGAAGCGACGCTGGAAACCTTTCAAATGGGCTCCATCTCATTAATTATCTCTGTGATTATCGGCCTTCCTCTCGGTATTTTGTTAGTGTTGACCCGGCCGGGAAAAAGCCTGGAAAACAAATATATTCATTTTCTTTTAAACATCCTGATCAACATTATTCGTTCGATACCATTTATTATTTTACTGTTCTTATTATTGCCTTTTACAAAGTTCATTGTCGGAACGTCCATCGGTGTCAAAGGTGTCATTGTACCGCTCGTGGTATATACGGCGCCTTATATTGCCCGTCTAATGGAGTCGGCTTTACTGGAAGTGAACCGCGGCATTCTTGAAGCCTATGAAGCGATGGGAATCAAAACGAAGGACATCATCTGGCACGTCATGGTAAGAGAAGCGCGGCCGTCAATCATTCTCGCCCTAACGATCGCGATTATCGGTCTCATCGGAGCGACAGCCATGGCCGGACTGGTAGGCGCAGGCGGATTGGGGGATGTGGCGTACCGCTTCGGTCATTTACGATATGAACTGGATGTTATGTATGTGTCGATCGTACTCTTAGTCGTTCTTATTCAGGTGATACAATCCATTGGTAATCACTTAGCCGCTTTGTTGAAAAAAGATTAAATAACAACTTTTTAAAATCTACACTGAAAAGTTCGGAAAGCCGGCTAGCCGGGCAAACAGCTTCCGCTTTTCTTACAAGGAGGAATTCATTTGACTGCTCCTGTTTCAGCAGATGACCGCCCAATTATTAGAATCGAAGACTGGGAAGCACTGGCCGAACAAACGCTTCCCAAAGGGGCTTTTGATTATGTCCACAGCGGGGCCGGCGCCGAAGAGACATTAAGAAAAAACGAGCGCGCCTTTCAGCAATGGGATTTGCTGCCGAAAATACTCACAAACGTGGAAAACGTAAATTTGGGTATCAATCTGTTGAATCGGCAACTGCCGACACCGTTGCTTTTGGCTCCGGTGGGCTTTCAGACGGTCGTTCATCCGGAGGGCGAACTCGCATCCGCTCGAAGTGCAGCCGGTTTAGGCATCCCATATATTACGAGCACCGTTTCCTCCTTTTCGCTGGAGGATATCAGCGCAGTCATGGAGAACGTGCCGCGATACTTTCAATTATATTGGCCGAATGATGAGGAAGTCGCCGCAAGCTTCGTAACGCGCGCGGAAGCAGCCGGCTACGATGCCATCGTTCTGACGGTGGATACGGCGTTATTAGGATGGCGGGAAAAGGATTTACAAAACCGCTACTTCCCAATGCAGACAGGAGCCGGAACCGCCAATTTCGTGACGGACCCGGTGTTTCAGCAAAAATACAATCCGTCAGGCTTGCTGACACAGGAAGAGTTAACAGCGGAAATCAAAAAGATTTTGTTAAACCAAAGCTTGACGTGGGAAAAAATAGCATGGCTGCGACAGCAAACATCGCTGCCAATACTTTTGAAAGGAATTATTCATACGGAAGACGGAAAAAAAGCCGTTGCGTATGGAGCAGATGGCATCATTGTCTCCAACCACGGTGGAAGGCAGCTGGATGGGGTCCGTAGTTCCCTTAATGCCTTGCCTTTCATTAGTAAGGAAATTCAAGGGGAAATTCCGATCTTGTTTGACAGTGGCATCCGACGAGGCCCGGATATCCTCAAGGCAATCGCTCTCGGTGCAGATGCCGTCATCATCGGCCGTCCGTACGTTTACGGCTTGACGCTTGGGCAAGCCGGTGTAACAGCCGTGTTGACAAACTTACTCCACGATCTTGAAACAAGCCTTGCATTGACGGGAACCGCCTCGCTTTCCGACATTGACGGCAGTCTTATCGCCAGAACCGGCAACAGCCAATAGATGTGAATCGCTTCATCATGACGTTTTTTATAAAGATGCAGCATAAAAGGAAAGCTCCCTTTGCTGCATCTTTTCGTGTTTTTTCGCACGGTGATTGCCGCACTTCCACCAGCGTTCGATTTAGCGATAAGAACATCCTCGAGCAAAACAGCTTTGACGAGCTGTACGCATACAAAAGAAGTTTTTTTCACCGATTAAAATTGTTGGAACAGGAATGACGGACAAATTGCAGGTAAAAGTGTTTTTTTCAAATAACAATAGCCCCAAAAATAAAGGTTACGAAAACACAGCCTTTGTAGCGCCGCCATAGGCAAATCCATTCAGCGAATAGTCACACAATTGACACATTTTTTTCTATAGGGTAATATTTTTTATGGAAAATAACACTTTGATGAAATCAGGCAATGACTGTGTATGTTCAAAAGGATAAATGAACATACAGTAAAAAACATCTAAAGAAAAGGGGCGCTTCACATGAGTAGTAAACACCCGATAACTGTAGCCGTTGGAGATGGCATCGGACCGGAAATAATGGAGGCAACATTAAACATTCTCGATCGCGCAGGGGCGATGATTGAACCTGAGTTCATAGACATCGGAGAAAAGGTGTATCTTTCCGGCCAATCAGCCGGAATTGCGGACGAAGCATGGGAGTCATTACGGCGGACGAAAGTTTTTTTGAAGGCACCGATAACGACGCCTCAAGGTGGGGGCTATAAAAGCTTAAATGTCACGATTCGAAAATCTTTAGGTTTATATGCGAATGTACGGCCGAATATTTCCTATGACCCGTTTGTCAAAACGAAGCATCCGGACATGGATCTCGTCATCATCCGGGAAAACGAGGAAGATCTGTATGCCGGCATCGAGCATCAGCAGACTCCTGAAGTAGTACAGTGTCTGAAAATAATCTCACGTCCGGGATCTGAGAAAATCATTCGTTATGCGTTTGAATATGCTCGCAAAAATAACCGCAAAAAAGTAACCTGCTTTTCCAAAGATAATATTATGAAATTGACAGACGGACTTTTCCATAAAGTTTTCAAGGAAATCGCACAAGAATATCCGGACATTGAAACAGAACATTGGATTATCGACATCGGCATTGCCAAAATTGCCGATACGCCGCAAGATTTCGATGTGATTGTCATGCCGAATTTATACGGGGATATCGCCTCCGACGTGGCAGCACAAATTTCAGGCAGCGTCGGCCTTGCAGGCTCCGCCAATATCGGAGATCAATGCGCCATGTTCGAAGCAATCCACGGAAGCGCTCCTGACATTGCCGGCAAAGGCATTGCCAATCCATCTGGCCTGCTCCATGGAGCAATCATGATGCTTGTACATATCGGTCAACCGGAAGTTGCTGCACGTATTCATAATGCCTGGTTGAAAACGCTGGAGGACGGCATATATACCGGGGACATCGCCAAAGGTGGTCCTTCCGTCGGTACAATGGCATTTGCGGAAGCGGTGATCAGCAGGCTCGGTCAGGTACCGTCAGCTGCGGAACCGATTGTGTACAGTAATGAGAACGCACAGGAGGTTGTCCAGCCGCTAATGGCTCCGTTAGTAAAAGACCGGCCTAAATCAGATGTGGCAAGAGAGCTGGACGGAGTAGACGTTTTCTTATTTAACAACGCGCTGACATCAGATGAGATCGGCCAGCAACTGGAAGCCGTCGCCGGTCCCGAATTCAAGCTTGTGATCATCACAAATCGCGGGGTAAAGGTTTATCCAGGCGGATTTCCGGAAACATTCACCACCGACCATTGGCGCTGCCGATTTCAATTGAGCGATGATAACAAGGCACCTTCCAACAAGGATATTACAAAGCTGCTAAATCGAATTCAGGAGGCAGGGCTCGATTGGATCAAAACAGAAAACTTGTATCGGTTTAACGGTGAACTCGGCTATTCGTTAGGTCAAGGACAATAACATGTTCACTGGTATCCGTTAAGCTAAGCAGTTTCTTCCCGCGGAGCATGAAGAGGCTTAGAAAGGGGCAATAAAGACAAGCGCAGTTGTCTTTATTGCCTATTTTTGCTTTCTATTTGACATTGAATGTAACAGATACATAAGTTTTACGCCTTAAGTCTTACTGCGATTTACACCCGGAGACAAATGTGCTGTGCGCAGCGCCAGCTTATAATGAACACACTGAGTTTTCTGCGGTAGTCCAAAATTTGCTAATTTTCATTTATTTTGCATCATATTCGAAATGCAACCCGTGGAACTGCAGCATCCTGCCGTTAGACAAACGCTACTTATTGATGAAAGCTGGTGGAAAAATGAATCTGATTAAGTTGATTGTGGAAAGAAAAATACTGATCGGTCTGACGGCTGTCCTAGTACTGATTGCAGGGGGATATGCTGTCCTGAAGCTGGATAAGGAACTGTTTCCGCCCATTGATTTGGACGCAGCATATGTAGAAATCCAGGCTGGGGAAATGTCCGCCATCGAAGTGGAACGGAATATCACCAATGTTATTGAAAACTCCATTTTGTCAGTCGACGGTATAGAAGGTGTTACTTCCACATCCGCTGTCGGCCGCAGCTCCTTACAGGTAATGTTGGAAGAAGGCCGGGGCGACGAACTTTATCAAGAAGTACAGGCTGCCGTATCCGCAGCCGTCCCCGATATTTCCGGGATTGAAAATGTGGAAACGGGACAGTACGGCACAAATCAAAGCTATGAATTTTATATGGATATCTCCGACGGCAATATGCGGGAAATCACCGATTTTGCCAAAAATATTTTAAAGCCGCGATTGGAAGAGTTGCCGGAAGTGAGAGAAGTGAGTCTCGTCGGTACCGAAGAAAGTGAAATTACAATTACCTTTAACCGGAAGGAATTACAGGAAAGAGGCTGGCATGTCAGCGACATCATCGCGCTTATACAAGGAATGAACAGCGAAGCGACACTTGGAGAGCTAAGCAGTGAAACCGATTCGCCATCGTTGCGCTGGAACTCCCAGCTGGTATCCGTCGACGATTTAGAACGGCTAAAAATACCTGGTCAAGATGGATTTGTTGAATTGCAGGACATTGCCGACGTTTCTTTGCAGCCATTGCAGAGCTCATCGAACGTATATAAGAACGGCACGAAAGATTTTGTTTTCGTCCAGGTCGGCCGGACTTCCGACGTCACGCAAATCGATATGGCTGAAGCCATTCGTAATGAGCTGCAAGCGATCAGAGAGGAAGGCCTGGTGGATGGCTTTACGCTAAACGAGATGGTAGCTCAAGCGGATTATGTTCAGGACTCCATTGACGGGGTGTCGAATAACATCGTCATCGGGGCCGCCATTGCCGTCGCCATCCTGCTGCTATTCCTGCACAATCTGCGGGCAACGTTTATCATTGCCTTGTCCATACCGACTTCTATTTTGTTAACCTTTGCGACGATGTGGTTGTTTGATTACAGCATTAATATCTTGACTCTTATCGGCCTCGGTTTAGGAATCGGGATGATGGTGGATGCTTCCATTGTCATATTGGAATCTATATACAGGAAAAAACAGCAGGGACTCGCTGGTATGGAAGCCGTCGTTGCCGGAACGAAGGAAGTGGCTACAGCCGTCATTGCTTCAATGATGACAACGATCGTTGTTTTTTTACCAATCGGACTCATAGCGGGGGAAATGGGCCGGTTTGTTATGATTCTGTCAGCCGTCGTCGTCATTACCTTGCTGAGCTCGGTCATTGTTTCCTTTACATTGATCCCTGCGCTGGCGCAGCACTTTTTAAAGCTCGGGAAGCGGCATTCCCCTGCGAAAGAGGGAAAGCTGCTGCAAGGCTATGCCGGGCTGATTTCCTGGATTGTGCGAAAAAAACGTCACAGTTTGGCAATCATGGCATTGTTTTTCCTAATGTTTGCTGGATCGTTGTTTTTAGTACAAAAAATTCCAATGTCCATCATGCCTGACATGTATAACCGTTATAATGAACTGGCGGTGGAGATGGAAACGGGAATTTCCGCGGCTGAAAAGGATGCGTTATTTGCCGAAATCAACGATTCCTTAATGAGCATCCAGGACGTGGAATCAAATTACGTTATGGATAACGGTGACATGGCTTATTTAATCATCAACATGACGAAGGATGACGACATAACGAGAGAGCAACAGGATATTAATGAAGAGATCATGCGCTCATTGAGGGAGTTAAGTGAGGACCATCCGTTAACAAATGCGTACAGCATGATGGGCGATGGCGGCGGCGGATATCCGGTACAAATTCATGTGAAAGGCGACAGCTTCGACCAATTACAGGCGATGGCGGATGAACTGGCGGAAGATTTGCAAGCTATCGACGGCATCGTCGGGGTAACAAACTCGATCGAACGGTCGGCCATCGAAGAAGTCGTTGAACTGAAGGAACAAGCGATGGAAGATGCGGGAGTATCCCCATTGGAAATGCAGCAACGGTTAAAAGAAGCATTTTTGGACATGCCAATTGGGGAATTGACCGTTGACAACGAAAATGTCCCGGTGTTTGTAAAATGGGATGATCCGGTTGAGAAAAAGCAGGAGCTGTTGGATTTAACCGTACCAACCTTCACTGGCGAGAAAAAACTTTCTGACCTAATAAACATTAACAGTGTCGACATTCCGAACGAAATCAAGCATACAGACGGCGAACGGTATATTTCGATTTCAGCCGATATTGAAGAAAAGGATTTAGGTACGATAAACCGGGAAGTGCAGCAGCTGCTTAACAGCTATGACGCGCCGAGCGGCTACAGCCTTTCCCTGTCCGGCGACCTTGAACAGCAGCAAGAGTTAATGAATGAAATGCTGCTCGTCTTAGGAATTGCGATTTTCCTCGTGTACCTTGTCATGGCGGTGCAATTTAACCATTTGATCCATCCGGTCATTGTCATGTCGGTGATTCCGATGACGATTGTCGGGGCGATTCTCGGTTTATTCCTCACGCAGATGGAACTGAGTCTCATGTCGGCGATGGGAATTGTCATGCTGATCGGAATTGTCTTAAACAACGCGATCCTGTTGATCGATCGTACAAACAAGCTGCGCAAGGAAGGGCTTTCGGTGCAGGACGCATTAATCGAAGCCGGGAAAAATCGCATTCGTCCAATCTTCATGACAACGTTGACGACTTCCGGGGGCATGCTGCCGTTGGCGATTGCCTCCGGAACTTCCGGCAATTACCAGGCGCCGATGGCAACGGTAATTATCTCCGGGTTATTGTTTGCAACCTTTATCACGTTGCTGTTGATTCCTGCTGTATACAGAATTTTTTCTTCCATCGGCAACGGGTTGCGATTTTCGAGTAAACGCAGCAACGGGCAACCCATCGAGGTTGACAACGCGCAAGCGGAAGAAGCAAGCTGACCGGCAGCAATTAATTCCTATAGAGAATGTTCAAACATGATAAAAACCGATCTTTTTGAACAAACACATATGCAAACGAGTCCAGCAGGGGCGGCTTCAAAGGGCGGATCATGCCTTTTTGGCCGCCTCTTGCTGCTTGCCGTTGAGATAAATGCTATTTTCTAAAAATTTGGCGCTCATTGCTTTGGAATCGTAAGCACAGCTTGTTTTACGACATTCAAATAACCAATTTTCATTTTCCTTCCGGGCAATCTCGTCCCTGTTTTTATTTGTGAATGCCGGAATGGATAAAAAACATATTTTTGGACATCCATTCAGCAATAAAAATAGTATAATATAAAGAAAATTGTAAATAAGAATCGAAGGTGTTCCAATAATGACCATGGATGTAGATGAACAAATAACATTTAAAACATTGCTTTTCTTTTTTATTCCACTTGGACTTTCCGCAAGTCTCGTAACAATATCCCACGTGATCATTAACAGCACGCTTGCCAGAGCAGAAAATTCAGAGTTCATCATTGCCAGCTACGCCATTGCCATGAGCATTTTTGTTTTTACGGAAAGAACCGCGGTGCTGATGCGGCAGACATGTTCCGCGCTTGTGAGAGACAGACAATCTTTCCAGCAAATGTACGCAGTTGCTATTTATGTGATCTTGTTTCTTTTTTTTGTATCTTCTTTGGTAGCTTATACTCCCGCGGGAAATTGGCTGATTTCAGCCACATTCGGCATTGACGCGGACATGGCCTGGCAAGTGAAGCATATTTATCAAGTACTGATCTTCGTTACGATCTTCTCAGCAGTACGGTGTCTTTTTCACGGAATCATCATTTCCAACCGGAAAACAAAATGGCTGACGATCGGCATGGTCATCCGCCTGGCCATCATGTACGGCCTGTCGTTGTATTTTATTTCAACAGGAACGATTACCGGCAGGACCGGGGCCGTTATTTTTCTGGCCGGAATGATGGTGGAATGCTTGATGAGTCTGTGGGAAGGAAGAAAAATCGTTAAAACGCTGCCGGGGGAAATACCCGGTTCCATTAGAAAGAAAAAGCAAATTTTTTCATTTTACACACCGCTTGTTTTGTCATCGTTCTTTACGGTGATGATCGGACCGAGCATCAATATTTTTTTAGGAAAGACAGAAAGCATTGAGCTTTCCATCGCGTCTTACGCCGTTGCCCTCAGCATTACTCAGCTCGTTACCAGCTTTTTTTCCTATACTCATCAAATTGTGTTGAATTTTTTCCAAATCAATGCTGACAAGGTTATCAAATTCAGCTTTGTCATCGGCATTTTGCCGGCGTTGATGCTTGGAATTTTTTCATATACCGATATCGGTCCGTTTTTTATGGAACATGTGATGGGATTAAACGAAAGAATGGTAACGGCAACGATCCAGTGTACTAAAATCTTTATGATGTTTGTGGTCATCTTTCCTTTCCTTGATTTTTTCAACGGCTTGCTCATGCTGATGAATCAGACGCGCTTCATGATCGTTTCCCAAACGACGAATCTGTTGACAACCGTTGTCGTTCTGCTGCTCACCATCAGCTACTTTACCCATTGGAACGGCAGAATCGGGGCGCTGGCGCAATCCGTCGGCATGCTTTTCGAGCTTGGCGTTATCGTTGTCTTTTTTGTCTTAAACAAAAGCGAATGGACAAAGCAGGCGAAACAAAAGCTGAAAAACGTTTTTTTGAGTGCGTGAGGTTGTTAACTTTTTTCGTAAAAAATTTAACTTGGCAAGAACATTGAGAGGGTAGATCAATATGGAATATTGGGATTTGACAGAAAATCCTGCTGGTTTAATTTATAAGGAATTCATAAAGGTTTTGTGTGACTATTCAGATGCCTTCTTTTTCGTAACAAGAAAGGAGCTTAAATATAATCAAGAGATACTCGATACATTTCATCCCTATGTCATTCATCGTTATCAAACAAATGAGTGGGCAAATACAATTGCAAAAGGTTCACCAGCAACCGTGTTTGTATTTGCAGCAAATGCAGACACTTGTCATTTGCTGCAGCAATCTGCCAATGCTCTGTACGATTGGGTAGCTCCAAACTTACCGGAGGATTTAACGTTTATAAAAAATCGTTTTGAATGGTTTACCTCCACAACTCATGAAAAGGATGCGTGTTTTAGTATTCGTTCGGAGTATTATCGAAACATCATTCATACAATTGAAGGGTTGAAATTAAAAAAAGTAGAATAGCTTTCCCGAGTGGGGAAGGTGGTCAAAAAATTTTTCTAAAAAATACAGGATCGGGCATATTAAGCAAAGGGGTGCCGATAATATGCATTCGGTTCTGTTTACAAATCATAAAATAACGAAAAACGACCTTGGCTATGACATCATTCTTTATTTAAACAACAAGGAAGAATTCGCAGCGGAATTAGGAACTTTAACGAAGGAAAGCAAAAAAACGCTTGCCGAAGAAGCGGAAGGCTATGTGAAACAACGGTTTCCAAATCTCAGAGTAAATTTCGTCAAGTTCATGATGGGGGGAGCGATACTCGTTTCTACGATGGCGGTGACAGCGTTTAAGCCGGGTGCAGCCTCTGCAGCCGAACAGAACGGAGTAACACAGCAGCAAACAGCACAAAACAAATATACAGTAAAATCAGGGGACACACTTTGGAAACTGGCTGAACAATTTCAGACGACAGTCGCGGCGCTGAAAGAGATAAACAACCTGACATCGGACGTGTTATCTGTTGGACAAATTCTGATAATTCCCGCGGCCGGAGGGACTGGACAAGCTCCGGCTCCTTCGGTTTCACAGCCTTCCGCAACTCCGACGGCGCCGGGAACAACTGTCCAGCACACCGTCGTTTCCGGCGATACGCTTTCCGGCATTGCCGCCAGGTACGGCTCCACCGTCACCGCCATTCGGCAGGCGAACAATTTGTCTTCCGACTTGATTCGGGTCGGGCAGACGTTAACCGTTCCTGGGGGCACGACGCAGACGGCTCCCGCACCTTCGCAGCCTTCTACGGCTCCGGCGACTACCACCGTTCAGCACACCGTCGTTTCAGGTGATACACTTTCCGGTATCGCCGCTAGGTACGGCTCCACCGTCACCGCCATTCGGCAGGCGAACAATTTGTCTTCCGACTTGATTCGGGTCGGGCAGACGTTAACCGTTCCTGGGGGCACGACGCAGACGGCTCCCGCACCTTCGCAGCCTTCTACGGCTCCGGCGACTACCACCGTTCAGCACACCGTCGTTTCAGGTGATACACTTTCCGGTATCGCCGCTAGGTACGGCTCCACCGTCACCGCCATTCGGCAGGCGAATCAGCTGTCCTCTGACTTGATTCGGGTCGGGCAGACGTTAACCGTTCCTGGGGGCACGACGCAGACGGCTCCTTCGGTTTCACAGCCTTCCGCAACTCCGACGGCGCCGGGAACAACTGTTCAGCACACCGTCGTTTCAGGTGATACACTTTCCGGTATCGCCGCCAGGTACGGTTCCACCGTCACCGCCATTCGGCTGGCGAACAATTTGTCCTCCGACTTGATTCGCGTTGGTCAAACATTGACCGTTCCTGGGGGCACAGTAACAGGAAATCAGCCATCAGCTGTCAATGCCGGACATTCTCAAGAAGATATTCTTTGGCTGGCGCGAATGATTTACTGTGAAGCAAGAGGAGAGTCCTTGCAGGGCCAAATTGCCGTTGGCGCAGTTATTTTAAATCGCGTAAAGAGCAGCCTGTTTCCTAATACAATAAAGGATGTCATTTTTGAACGTAGCCACGGTTTTTATCAGTTCACTCCTGCCGCCACCGGCGCTGTACTGACTGCAACCCCAAACAACACGAATATGGAAGCTGCCGTTCGTGCGCTCAATGGGGAAGATCCAACTAACGGCTCGCTTTATTTTTACAATCCGGCAAAAACGAATGATCAATGGATAAGAAGCCGGACGGTCTCCACCGTCATCGGCAATCACGTATTCGCTTATTGACCCTGGCCCCCGACAATTTTGTGACATGTCACAAAATTGTGCGGGGCCAGGAACTTTTTTTACTGTTTTTTACTTTCTTCTTGTATAATAAATAATATGCTTTTACAATAACATAAAATATTACTCTACTATTTGTGTGTTTAAGAATTCAGTTAAGGAGAGATATTATGAGCAATATGTTGACAATCGTAAAAACAACCAACCCGAAATCTAAGCCGCCGCAGAACCAGCTTGGATTTGGCAAGCATTTTAGCGATCACATGTTCATTATGGATTTTGACCTGGAAAATGGGTGGCACAGCCCAAGAATCGTGCCTTACGCACCGATCCAACTGGATCCGGCAGCAATGACTCTTCATTACAGTCAGACCGTTTTTGAAGGACTAAAGGCTTATCGCACAGAAGACGGGCGCATTTTATTATTCCGTCCGGAGCAAAACCTTGAGCGGTTAAATCAGTCAAATACTCGAATAAGCATCCCGCCAATCCCTGAAAAGGATGTTCTGGAATACCTGAAGCAGCTGATAGCCACAGACCATGACTGGGTTCCGGCGGCAGAAGGAACTTCTTTATACATTCGTCCGTTTATTATTGCTACCGAACCAAATTTGCGCGTTTCACCGGCAAATACATATAAATTTCTGATTATTCTTTCTCCGGTAGGCTCTTATTATCCGGAGGGGATTCATCCTGTCGGCATTCATATCGAAGAAGAGTATACTCGTGCCGTACGAGGCGGAACCGGAACCGCAAAAACTGGCGGGAATTACTCGGCATCCTATAAAGCGCAGGAAAAGGCAAGCGCACATGGTCAATCTCAAGTGCTCTGGCTGGATGGTGTGGAAAAGAAATACATTGAAGAAGTCGGGAGCATGAACGTCTTTTTCAAAATCAACGGCGAAATTGTTACGCCTGCATTGAACGGGAGCATTTTACCGGGAATTACAAGAAAATCAATTATTGAAATGCTTCATGACTGGGGAATGCCGGTCGCCGAACGGCGAATATCTATTGATGAGCTGTGTCAGGCGTATAAAGAAAACACCTTGGAAGAAGCCTTCGGAACCGGGACAGCGGCAGTTATTTCTCCGATTGGTGAATTTGCGTATAACGGCGAACAGATGATCATCAACGAGCGAAAAACGGGAGGATTGTCGAAAAAACTGTATGATACATTAACTGGTATTCAAACCGGAAAACTGAACGATCCATACGGTTGGACAATCGAAGTAAAATAAAATTCAAGGACCATGTCCTTAACAATTTTGTGAACTGTCACAAAATTGTCGGGGACATGGTCCATTAAATTTTCCAATGTTTGTAAACAAACATTAGCGCTTCGCGGCGGAATTTTTTCACGATGACATAAACAACGAAGTAAATGGCAATTCCAAAGAATATCAGATTGACAGTCATTCCGAGAAAAAATGCTTTCCCAAGCTTGAAACCGACTTCCATTACTGCAGGTTCGGAAGCTGCCTGTACAGCTCTTGCAAAGGATACATGAAGCAGCAGCTTACCGACGATGACATTTAATAAAAACATAAAGGGAAAAGCCCAGATAAAGGCTACTCCGCCAATAAAGCCGGCAATCGGATTGCCTTTGACTAATTTAGGACTTATCGTTGAAAGTACAGGGCCAAAGCCGAAGGTCGGAATAAAATTTATTAAAACTCCGATCGAAAAGCCTATTGCGATACTATGTTCTTTGTCTTTGATCCGCAACAGCCTCAGCATCAGGAATTTTAGCCGTCGTAATTTACTTTTAATTTTCGTTCACCAGCCAATTCAATAAACTCTCATTATTAGAATATAACTAACAGAAGCGGTTTTCAATCAATATTTTTTGGAAAAGCGTTTTCAGTCTCCGTTTTTTTCCACCATATATTAAGACGAAACAAAACGAAGAAAATATGCACTTTTTCAAAATATTTATTTGAGAAGAACATTCCGTACAAGAATACGTACAAAAATAATATTGTAACGGAGATCAAAAAAAAGAATATTTTTCTAATAATGGGATTTATAATCCATTTGCAGGAATCATGTTGTTTTTTGTAGAATAAGAAGTATATAAGTGTTTGTTGAAAAAATAAAAAGCACGTTGGATCACCGGGAACACTATTTTTTATATTGGGGGAGTTTGAATGTCAGTAACGAATGACAACGCAAAAATGAAAGTGTTTACATTAAATTCCAACATGCCGCTTGCAGGAGAAATCAGCAAGTACATCGGAATCGACATGGGAAAGTGCATCGTAAAAAGATTCAGCGACGGGGAGATTCAGCTCAGCATCGAAGAAAGTATCAGAGGATATGATATTTACTTGATTCAAACGACGTCACAGCCGGGCAACGAATATTTGATGGAGCTGCTGATTATGATCGATGCAATGAAGCGGGCTTCTGCGAAAACGATCAATTGTGTCATACCGTACTTTGGATATTCCCGCCAAGATCGCAAAGCGCGCTCACGGGAACCGATTACAGCCAAACTGATTGCTAATCTTTTGGAAAAAGCAGGAGCAACGAGAGTGATCACAGTGGACTTGCACGCACCGCAAGTGCAGGGTTTTTTTAACATTCCAGTGGATCAATTGCTTGCTTTCCCGATACTATCCAACTATTTTGTCGATAAAGCATTCGAGAACATTGTTGTCGTTGCGCCAGAGAATAACGGTGTGGTCAGGGCAAGACAGCTCGCAGACAAGCTGGATGCTCCAATTGCGTTTATCGACCGCAATCGTCGGCCAAAATCATATATCCCTCACGGCATGGAAATCATGGGCGACGTAGAAGGAAAAACTGCAATTATTATTGACGACATGGTGGACACAGCAAGAACGATCACTTCCGCCTCCACTGTCTTGATAGAAAAAGGGGCGAAGGAAGTGTATGCCTGCTGTACCCATCCGGTATTGTCCGAGCCCGCTGTCGACTGGATAAAGGAGTCCGAAATCAAAGAACTGGTGACAACGGATTCCATTTATCTGCCAAAGGAAAAACAAATAGATAAAATCACCGTCCTTTCCATTGCACCGCTGCTGGCAGAGGCAATGATAAAAGTACAAACCAATCAATCCGTCAGTACACTGTTTGATTGATAACAGGGAATTTTTGTGAAATAAAATTGCAATCTGCACCTCCATTGTGTAAGCTATTTGTAAGCATTTTCTAAAAAAAACAGAATGAAACGGATATGGGGAAATGATTTGTGATTAATCAATTACAACTGGTCAGCGGATACAAGTTGGATGGGAAGTACGGGGAAAGTTTCAACCGCTTGGCAACCGCGGTTTTCGGCATTGATTTTCGGGATTGGTATGAAAAAGGCTTTTGGTCTGATCGCTATGTTTGCCATTCTTATGTGGACGGGAAAAAAGTGATCGCAAATGTTTCGACATATAAAATGGACATGGTCATTGCCGGCGAGCAGAAAACAGCGATCCAGATCGGCACTGTGATGACAGATCCAGCCTATCGCGGCAACGGACTGGCAGCGAAATTAATGCTCACCGTATTAGCGCAATACGAGAGGTCTGCAGATTTTACCTTTCTGTTTGCCAATGAATCCGTACGTGATTTTTACCCTAAATTCGGGTTCAGAGTACAACCAGAAAGCCGATTTTCTATAGCGGTAAGTCACGGAAATGCTTCTAACACCATCGGCATGAAGCAATTACACCCTGCTACCATGCCGGAAGATTTGCAGCTGATACTCGGTATTTTTTCCAAACGAAAGCTTTCTCCCATTCTGGATGTCATCCATACGGAGCCGCTCTTAAGCTTCTATTGCTTGTCGGAATTTTGCGAAAATATTTATTATCTTCAGCCGCTGCACAGCATTGCCATTTTCCGCATCGTGGAAGGCACCCTTCATCTATATGATGTCATACGCAGCCATGACTTTCCTTTCCGCCGGCTCATGGACTATCTTGGCCGCAGCGACATCCAAAAGGTAGTTTTCCATTTCACGCCTGATTTCAAAGATTTGAAGCCTGTCGCTGAACGAAAGCAGCAAAGCGGAAATACCAATATGTTGTTTGTAAAAAGTATTACCGATCCCTTTCCAGAAACATTTACGATCCCCATCCTTGCGCATTCATAAATCAACAATCCGCAGCGCGTGTCCCACCGGCTTCAGATGCAACGGTCTCGGCTTTACTCCGCCTGACAGGAGGCGGGGAAACTCCGGAGCATCAGCTCGGAGTATATCAACGCGCAAACGAACTTGCCGCTTAGGAGGTATTTTTATGAAAATCGGTCTGATACGTCACTTTAAAGTAAAGCGGGGCTATCCTGATAAATGGGTTACATCGAAGGAATTGATGAATTGGGCTGTGGAATATGACGAGTCGGACGTCATAGAAAAGAAAATAGATTTAGGAAATATCCAGTGGAAGCACTGTTTTTCCAGCGACCTGGCAAGAGCGCAGCGAACAGCGGAAAACACGTTTTCCGGAAACATTGTTTTTTTGGAAGAATTACGGGAGATACGGATTTCTCCGATTTTCTCCATGAACCGGAAATTACCGTTATTCATCCACATGCTGTTGATTCGCGCTGCCTGGTTTTTTAACCATAAGTCACAACCGGACGGAAAAAAGCAAGTGACGGAACGCCTCAATCAAGCGTTGGATAAAATGATGGGCTTGCAGGAAGACGTCCTTATCATCAGTCATGGCGGTATTATGATGTTTCTGAGCAGAGAGCTTAAAAAGCGGGGATTCACCGGCCCGGCATTAAACAGACCACAGAACGCCAGGCTTTACCTTTATGAGAAAAATATGCTGTGAGTCAACAGAAAAATCCATACATAAGCATGTCATCCCAACATGAGCATAACTGTTTCCCAGACTTTTTGACTATCCTTATACAATGAGCGTTCTCTTAAAATACATACTGTCAGGGGGGAGGCGGCCCGATGCCAGCTGACGAAAAAATCGAATCAATCACCAATCAGATCAATGACTTTATGGAAAGGACTCTGCTAAAGCGAAACTTGGATGCGGACAGAACGTGGGAGTACACGCTGAAATTTTTCTTCGACTATCTTCGAAAAAATCACGCCGCAATGTTTCCTGGCTTTCATGAAAAAGAAGTGAATGACTATATCGAGTATTTGCGGTCTTCGGGTAAGAGTAGCGCGCGGATTCACGAACAGGTGGATGTTCTTTTGGCGTTTGCCCGCTTTTCGAACAAGGAACTGAACAAAGAGCATCTCAATCTCCCCGTTTACCACGGAGCGGAACCGCCTCTGATTGAGCGGGAGGAGGATCTCCAGCATACAGAAAGTCTCCTGTTTGAAGTCGTTCAGCAAAATGTCAAAGAGATCGACTGGAATGAAGAACCGCGTCTGGAGGATCTGTTGTATCATCCATACGACAAATGCAGAGACAGCATCCGCGATTTCCTACTGTTCCGGCTCGTAATAGAAACAGGCATCGCTCCTGCCGAGATCGTGTCGCTTAACATTTCCGACCTTCACAGCAGCGAAAGTCTGAAGGTAAAAAACAGAGAATTCCTTTTGAGCAAAAACTTGTTTCGTGTGTTGACGGAATATGTTGCGTTCAGAAAAAAATATGACCGTGCCATTTTTATCCAGAAGGTGATGCACGACATCAACTCCGGCGGCAAAAGAATTCACCAGCTGTACTCAGAAAGAAAAGATTTCTTCGCCTCGCCGCTTCAAGAAAAATTAGCTGCTATTGAAGCGCTGTTAAATGAACAACTCCAGCTTGAAGAAGAAATCCTCCGCTTGGAGGATGCGGAGGAGAAAAGCGCGGAAGCAGCCGTTCATACACTGGAAGAAAAGGCGGACGCCTTGGAAGAAGCATTGAGCGAAATGAAAATGATCCTTGTCTTCGAAAGAAAAGGCAACGACTATCAATTCAACCCGGCGATGTTTGTATCTGACCGCTATCATCGTATGACAACGGACATGGTTGCAGAAGCAATGAAAAAAACATCGTTTCCACCGGAAATGCTGCACAACACAATCACTCATAAATGGAAAGCTGTCGGCATCAAGCAAAGCGCCATCGATAAATGGCTCGGGAGAAAAGGGGATGTGCCGGCCAGAGCCTCATATCAGAAAGCATTTCAGCAGCTGAGCGAAGCAGGCTATGCTTTTCCGGCAAGAAGCTTGATTTCTGATATAAATAAATGGTGATACTACGATAGGATTGAAAAAAACAAATAGAAACGGGGAATTGCTGATGAGGGTCATGCCAATAGAAAAACGGAATATCTCAACGAGCCGACTTGTTTACGGGTGTATGGGGCTGGGAGGAGAGTGGAATCACCAGCCGCTGACGGAGGAAGATGTGTCGCGGGCGGAAAAAGCAGTTGATGCTGCGCTGTCCAGCGGGATTTCCATGTTTGATCATGCAGACATTTATAAAATGGGGAAGGCGGAAGCGGTGTTTGGCAAAGTGCTGAAAGAGCACCCCGACTGGAGAGAAGCCATTGTACTCCAAAGTAAATGCGGCATCCGTTTTCCAGAAGGAAAGGTGCCGCAAAGATACGATTTTTCGCAGGGGCATATTTTACAATCTGTTGACGGAATATTGTCGCGGCTCCAAACGGAATATCTCGATGTTCTGCTGCTGCATCGGCCCGATCCGTTAATGGAACCGGAGGAAGTTGCCGCCGCTTTTGATACACTAAAGAAAGCGGGGAAGGTGCGTTACTTCGGAGTATCGAATATGAGCGCGGCACAAATCAAGCTGCTGCAGGCTTACTGCGCCGAACCGCTGGTGGTGAATCAATTGGAAATGAGCCTGCATCGTATAGATTGGCTTGAGCAGGGCGTGCTTGTGAATCAGCAGGCCGGCACGGCCGTTAACTTTGCCGACGGCATCATTGAGCACTGCCGCTTGGAGGACATCCAAATCCAGGCGTGGGCACCGCTCGCGTACGGCTTGTACAGCGGTCGTCCTTTGGAAAATCCGTCGGAAGCCGTGATCAAAACGAAGGAATTAGTGGAAGAAATGGCTCAGCAAAAGGAAACGACCGCCGAAGCGATTGTTCTCGGCTGGTTAATGCGCCACCCGGCAATGATACAGCCGGTTATCGGCACCGCCGATCCGGGCCGGATTCAAAAATGCAGCGATGCCGCCCGGCAGGCAGCGCAAATGACGAGAGAGGAATGGTATTCTCTGTATGTTTCATCCCGTGGAAAGAAGATGCCTTAATTTTGTCTTGATGCCAGATATACGACAAATTTCACATGAAAAACGAGCATAATTTCCTATCCTATTAGTCTCACAGCTTTCTTCCCAGCAAAAAAACAGCTTGTTCGTTTTATTACTGACTTCGAGCAGCTGCGCATCAATACCAAGAAGGGGAAAACGCAAAGCCGCTGCGAACCCCATGTCGGGGTTCGCAGCGGCTTCGCATTGCGCCACGGCTTGTCTATGTCTCAGAAACTAAGACGGCGACATCCGCTTTTCCATTAATATTGTGCATTTACTGGTACAGAACATACACGGAAGCTAGCATCTGCACCGGCAACAGCGTCGCCTTGAGCAAACAGGCCGGTTGCCACAACGGTCAATGCCGCTGCCAAGGTGAATCCAAGAAGTAATTTTTTCATTCCGATCACTCCTTTTTTGTTTATTGCAGCTAAACACTCAATGCTGATAGCAGCATCGTGTCAACTCCCTTTTCTTTCAGCGCTGTCAGCGGCAGCTGTCTAAAAAACTGGTCGCCGGACTTACTAAAAAATTTTACAGATTCATAATAATATTTTTCTTCATCAGTAATTAAACCTCTGAAATAATTATGGTATCCTTGTTGGAAATCGTTTTCTATTTTGTTTTTAGCCTCATCTAATACTTTTATCGCTAATTCTTTGTCACCTTTTTTAATTAAAGAAAAAACATACGTGTGGATCTCATCAATAGTTTCTTTTCTAATCCATTCTGTTTTTTCGGGATGCTCCCAATAACTATGTACAAAATTCATTATCCGCTGAACATTATTACTTTCATTGTGATTCTGTAATTTTTTTAATATTGTTAATGAATTATAAAAATAAGCAATCGATTTTTCATAATCCTCAAACATATAAGAAAGGGCAATGTTTTTGTAGGCGATGGCCTTCATAATCGGCGTGGAGGCAATGGCCTTTAATTGCAGTCCGTACTTTCTTGATTCCTCCAGCCGGTTTAAATGAATATGAACGCTCTGCATTGCCAAATTCAGCCGCGATTGAAAGGAATCCTTCATGTAGCTGTTTTCAAGCAAGTTAATTTCATTATCAATGAGTCCGCTCAAGATCTCGATCATTTGAAACGCCTTTAAATCATAGTAGTTATACAATTGAAAGATTTTACGCAAAATCGACATTTCCGTGGAAGCACAATGAATATAAGTCAGCTTATGAATCGAATCTACTAAACTTATTTCTCCTTTGTAAACCATATTATCAAGCTGATAGATTTCCGCCCATTCCCGGCTTTCTTCATTTCCGCTTAGTAAAAGTCTTTCTATTAAATAATCTAATAAGTCTCTTTTACTATGGCTGACAGCATATTCAAGAGACACTCTTGCCAAGTAGCTCGTAGGATCCAGTTCTTTCACGACATGGTCAATATTACCCAGTGAACGAAAAATTCCATCCGAATTTTCATTAATATTCCTATTTACAGGCATAATATCACCACCTTTTGTGAACTTTCAAAACTACTTTTCACTTTAATATATCATACTTTTGTACATTTATTAAAGGAAATTATCAATTTTTTGGTAAAAAACAATACAAAAGACTCATTTTTATTGAATATTTCAATAAATACTTCAAAAAGGATCGTTTTTTATTGCTTCTTCTCCTCATCAACCGAATGGATGCGGTACGCACAACGGCGATCTCCTTGAAGCAGATGTTCGATTCGCTGCACTTTCACGTTTTCTCCGAGGACACGTTGAAACAGTTCCAGTTCTTTGTCACAGAAACCGGCGCATGCAGTCGCTGCTGCACAAATCGGACAATGTTTTTCGATAAATAAATACGAATGACTTTCTTCGGTTTCTTGCTCGGGCGTTACTTCCGCCATGTATCCCTCATCCGTGCGGATACTCGCCAACACTTCCAGTTTTTCCACCAGCGCAGCGCTGTCTGGAATTCGCTGTTGGTATCCGTTGACTTGTTCTTCATTCCGAACCGCAAGCAGCCGGTCGACACCTTCTGCACCAAACACCCCTGTAATCGAATCGAGTAAACTCACAGTAAGCTCCGCATAGCCGGACGGGAAGAAACGAGCGGCTTCCGCTGTTAAAAACCAGACTTTTGCTGGACGCCCCATCTCGCGGGCTTCTTCTTCATAATTGACAATCCCTTCTTTTTGCAGCGCATAAAGATGCTGCCGGACGGCCATCCCGGAAATATTTAAATGCGAAGCCATGGTCAACGCATCCATTGGCCCCTCCTGCTTCAATATATTAATGATCGTACGACGCGTTTTTTTGGCAGCTTTTGACGTTGCATTTACTTGTTTTCCCATAACCTTGCCTCCTGAAAAACTTCTTCCTACATTCTAAAGAAATTTCTTTACAAAGTCAATTTTTTCCACTATACTACTTTATAAAGAAAAAGCTTTATAAAGTTTTAAAAAGGAGGAGAATGAGATTGGAAAACTGGGTGAACGCAGGGAAGGTAGCGGATTTGAAAACGCAAAAAACAAAGGTCCTCAAAGGAGGCATCGTCGTTTTTTTTCACGAGGGGCAAGTGTACGCTTTGGATAATCGCTGTCCACATATGGGCTTCCCGCTCCATATGGGAAGCTTGTGCAACGGAATATTGACCTGTCACTGGCACCATGCACGTTTTGATGTCTGCAGCGGAGGAACGTTGGACCCATGGGCAGATGATGTCCCGTCCTATGAAGTAAAACTGGAAGAAGGAGAGATCTGGATTAATTGTACGTCCAAATCAGCCAATCAACTGGAAACATACAAGGCCCGGCTCGTGAAAGGGCTGGAACAGAATCTCAGCCTAGTGATTGCCAAAGCTGTTGTCAGCCTCATAAAAGCAAACGCAGATGAATCCGAAATCATTAAAATCGGCGTGGCATTCGGAACCTCTCAAAGGTCTGCTGGTTGGGGACCAGGCTTGACAATTTTAACTTGCATGGCGAACGTTCTTCCTAAACTTGATATGCCGGGACGCATTCAAGCGTTATATCAAGGATTAGCCCATGTCGCCAATGACTGTGCCGGTCGGCCGCCCAGACATTTCATCGGACCGCTGTCAGGCTATCAAGGTAATCTTCAGCGGTTAAAAGAATGGTACCGCGACTGTATCGAGGTTAGAGATACACAAGGGGCTGAACGAATTGTACTCACCGCAGCGGAACAAGGAATGGACGTTACAGATCTCTCCTCAATGATGAACACTGCGGTTACCGACCATTTTTATATCGATGGCGGGCATACGCTCGATTTTCACAATAAAGCGTTTGAAGTGCTGCAATACACCGGTGAAGAGGCAGCAGCGCCGGTTCTGGCATCACTGACGCCGTTATTTGCCAATGCGACGAGAAGCGAAGAGCTTCACCGCTGGCAATCTCCCGTTGATTTAGTCACGCCACTGGAACATGCTTTTGACACGTTGAAATCGATTGACTTTAACAGAAAAACATCTACGCCTATTGATGAAGAGCATTTATTGGAAAAGCTGCTGGCTAATGAGCCGTTGGATATGATTGAGTCGCTGACGGAAAACCTTGTTCGCAACGGCGATCCTGTGCGTATCGCGCAGATTGTTGCGCTCGCAGCAGCCGAACGCATCGTCAGGTTTCACACGCAAAATGACTTCCGTGACTGGATCACTGTTTTGCATACGTTTACACATGCCCATGCCGTTCACGAAATGGTAGGGCGGTCGGAGGAGCCGCTGTTGCTGCGAGGAATTTATCATGGTGCAGTGAGCATCTTTTTAGACCGATTTTTGAATATTCCCGCAACAAAAAGACCAGTTGCCGGGAAAGAGCCAGCTGCCACGCTTGACAGCAAAGCATTCCTTCACTTGCTGGATAAACAGCAGCAAGTCAATGAAGCAGGGAAATGGGTGGTGAACTATTTGCATAAAGGAGGAGACAAGCAGGCGCTGTTCAACACTTTCGGGCACGCCGTTTTACGTGAAGATGCCAATTTCCATACTTATCAGCTCTATGAAGCCGCATGTGCAGAATATGATCATTGGGAGAACGAAGAGACACCGTTTGCGGAAAGGGCGAAAGAAACACTGTTGATTGCCATGGCGCGTTATCTCGCGGCTCATGCACCGACGTCAAGGGAAATGCCGCATATCGGCACGATCGCCTGGCGGTTAAATCTCGGGGAAAAATTATTTGAGGAGGAATGACCATAACTGTTCCTTTCATAAGTCAGCTTTGGCTGACGAGGAGCGGCTATGTGAAATATGTGAAAAAAATTGGAGCGAACGCACTGAAAATCGTCCTGCCTGTGCAACAGAAAGCAGCCGTCTCGGAAACTCATGTTTCGCTGCGGCTGCGCTCAAGCTCGTTCAATATCCTTAACGACTGGAAGCTGTAATCAATGAGGTTCGGAATATCTTCAAGCTGATCCTCATTGATTTTCCGGTTAAAGTCCAAAAGAATCCGGTTCACCCCCGGCTCGTTACTGCCGTAAACATACGATATTTTTTGCGTAATAAGCGGCCTGCCGTTCCACAACGCCGTCAGTCGCTTTGCCATTTCGGCACATTCCTTTTCCGGATGTGTTACTTTTGTAAAAAGCTCCACAGTGAGCCGGCAACCGGCTTGTTTTCCTTCACCGGCGATCATCTCTGCGGCAAGATCATCCATCGCTGCCTGCAAAATGATATTTGCCGCCGGATAGGAAGCGGCGGTTCCCGGCGCTTGAAACCGCATGGCAAATTTTCTCGACATCGTGGCCAAGTCAACGATGTCCTGGCGATTCGTTACCTTGATTTTTCCCGAGAAGTCCAGCTCATAAATGGTCCCTTCAACAACAACCTTTAAATTATCGTAAATCGTCGGATCAAACATCTTTCCGCCACCTTTAATTCCCCATACTACCTTCTTGAACACACCTTCCATCAAAATATAGCAGACTCCCCTGCCAAACGCAAAATGATTCACGGCTTTCCGGTTCCAAAAGAAGGGGGGGGATGTCCGATTGCACAGCGGCTCATTCTTTACTGATCATTCTTTACTGAGTCCCTTGGCAAACACTTTGACACTGTGCTCGATGAAGTCGTCGACGGGAACCCGAGCCACTTTGTTTCCGGATATAAACTGAGCGGAAAAATAGCCTAAGTTCATCCATAAAAAGTTCATGACCTGCAATTCGATATTCACATCCCGAAGTTTGTTTCTCTTTTTCATTTCCGTGAAATAATCAATGAGATACGCCTTGATTAGTCTTGGGTTCGCCGTCAACCTTTCTGAAATTTCATCATGCACATTACATTCTTTATATGCCAACAGCACGATTTTTTTATTTTGTTCCATGAACGTTTGATATGTTCTGCTTACAGCCGCTAAATCCGTTTCAAGATGATATGTCAATTCATCAGTAAAAATTTTTTTCATTGAAAAGGCATAGGAGTACTTTTCCACCATCGCATCTAAAATTTCCTGTTTTGTACGGAATTTTCTGAATACGGTCATTTCTGAAACTCCGGCCATCTGGGCGATTTCCTTCGTTGTTGCTCCCGCGTATCCTTTTAGATGCATTAAATCAATTGCTGCATGCAGTATTTTATCTTCTGTTTTTTCCACAACCATTACTTAATCCCTCCGCCAACTGAAACAAATGTATGAACATCCGTCAAAGTAGTCACCATATTTACAAATTAACATAACCCGACTGAATTGTATGCCATCATTGTGACAATTTCATAAATAATGGGGGTATGGTATTTATTTCTACCGGAAGCAGTATAAAAGACGCAGGTATGTAACGATAATTAGGTAAAAAATCCTAGGAAAATAATCTGATACCTGGTAATAGTATGTAAAAACATTGGCAAAACATGCATGTATTGTCCTGTTTTTGCCATACTAATCTTTAAGTTTAGTTCACAATTATTTCATGGAACTGATTCCAAGAAAAGGAGCAAGAAAATGATGGAACAAGGAATGAAGTACCACATTTCTCCGGACGCAAAAGGATATTTTAACGGGGCGGAGACGCTGACGGTGATCCGCCGAAGCGGCAGCATTGTGCAGTTCTCCCTTGGAGAAGGAAAAACAAAAGGATATGGCTCGATGCCGTTGGAGCACTTGTTCTATTTATTAAAAAGAAGCGAATTGACAGAAGCAATGAACAAGCGGCAGCAGTTGGCGTTATCGGAGGATACAGAGCAAATCAGCTGATCCGGATCAGAAGCACTGCTTTGGTTCAGGGAGGATGAAGAAATCAGGTGATCGAGGATGAAAAAGAAAAAAACAAGAAAAACAACGTCAAGGTTTTCATTGTTTAACCGGTCTAAAAATCGCTCCGCTGACTTTGCGGAAGAAATGTCAACGCAGATCGAACAGGCCATTGACAGCACCGACGGGATCGATTCGAGAGTTCAAAAAAATATTGACAGATTAAAAGATATCATGGGAAACAGCCATGATTTCATCGTGCGGGAGGTCATCATCCGTACCGAACCTTTCATTCAGGCGGCGGCGATGTATATTGACGGATTAGCGGATCACACATTAATCAGCGATTTCATCATCAAGGCCATCCTCGAGGAGAATCATCCGACCGGTGATGTAGAACCGGCGGCGCTGTTAACAACCATCAAAAAACAAATGCTCACGATCGCAAACGTAACGATGGAAGATGACTGGAAAACGATCGTTCATTCCTTGCTGTCCGGCAATACCATTCTGTTTGTAGACGGTATTCCAAAAGCATTTGTCGGTGAAACGGCAGGGGGAGAGTGGCGCTCCATTGAAGAACCGACGTCGGAAATTACCATCCGCGGCGCCAAGGATTCTTTCAACGAATCGCTGTTAACAAATATCTCCCTTATCAGGAGACGAATAAAAAGCCCGCAAGTCCGGATTGATCTGTTTCAGCTCGGTACGCTCAGCCGAACCGATACAGTTATTTTTTATATCGACGGCATTACCGATCGGCGAATCGTGCAGGAAGTCGAACAGCGGATGAAGCAAATTAAAGCGGATAAAATCACCGGATCATCTTATGTCGAAGAATGGATTCAGGATCAGACACTGACTGTTTTTCCGACGGTGTTTAACACCGAACGGCCGGATATTGTTGTCAATTGCCTGATGGAAGGAAGGGTGGCGATACTTGTCGACGGCTCGCCGTTCGCTCTTATTGTACCAACAGATTTTTCCCAATTTTTCAAAGCGGCGGAAGATTATTATCAGCGGTTTGATTTATCCACGCTTATTCGAGTTTTGCGATATTTCGCTTTTTCCGTCTCTCTGCTCGGGCCGTCGATTTACATTGCATTGATCACCTTTCATCAAGACTTGATCCCGACGACATTGGTTATCAGCTTGGCTGCTCAGCGGGAGGGGATCCCGTTTCCCGCCTTTATTGAAGCGTTAATCATGGAAGTTACCTTTGAAGTGCTAAGGGAAGCGGGAGTTCGTATGCCGCGGGCGATCGGCCAGGCTGTTTCAATCGTCGGAGCTCTGGTCATCGGCCAGGCGGCGGTTCAGGCCGGCATTGTTTCCGCGGCGATGGTCATCGTCGTTGCCGGAACAGCCATCGCCAGCTTTACAACTCCCGCTTACAACTTGGCAGTGGCAGCCCGCATCCTCCGATTCGCAATGATGTTTTTGGCAGCGACGATGGGGCTGTATGGCATTTTGCTCGGCCTGATCATCATGATTGCTCACTTGACAAGCTTAAAGTCCTTCGGGTCTCCTTATTTGTCACCGTTTGCCCCGTTTTATCCAAAAGAACATGCGGACGGACTGTTTCGTTTTCCGCAATGGCTCCGAAGAAAGAGCGAGGGAAAAACCTTCTCCCAGACAGAAAGGGGATAGCAAACATGCCAAAGCAGACAGTCGCTGTTATTCTCACCGCTGCTTTCCTGCTGTCCGGCTGCTGGAATGCCAATGAACTTACGGATGTGTATATCATTTCCGCCGTCGGAATTGATAAAACGGAAGCTGCTCAATATCAATTGTCGTTTCAAATCATCAACGCCGGGGAAGTCGCAGTCGGTCAGGAAGGGTCCGCAAGAAATGCTGCGACGACAGTGGTCTACACGTCCACCGGCAATACGATCTTTGAAGCCATCCGAAAAATGGCGATGCAGTTGCCAAGAAAAATTTACTTTCCACATACATCGCTGATATTGATCAGCGAGCAATTTGCGAAGGAAGACGGTATCGAAAAAGCAATGGACTGGTTTGAACGTGACGCTGAATTCCGTACATATGTTCAAGTATTAATCGCACGCGGTGATACTGCCGAATCCATCTTAAAGGTGCAATCGCCGGTGGAAAGAATCGCTGCCAAAAACATTGCCGATCAGTTGGAAACAACGGAATCAGTGTGGGGTGAATACCACGCCTCCGGGATAGACGACATCATCCGCGATCTGGTCAATAAAGGAAAAGAAGTGACATTAAGCGGTGTCCAACTAAGTGGCGATCAGGAAGAGGGACAGACGATGGAAAATATCCAGGACGCATCTCCAGTTGCCCGTGTAAGGCTCAGCGGACTTGCCATCTTCAAAAACGGGGCGTTAGCCCGCTGGCTAGACGGTCCCGAAGCAAGAGGAAGAAATTGGATTACCGGTGACATTGAAAGCACCGTCATCAGTCTGCCTTGCAGCCATCACCAAACAGAATGGATCGCCATTGAAGTCATCAGGGCAAAAGCGAAAGTGCAATCGAAGCTGGAAGCGAACAATCCCGCCATCGATGTGGTGATTTCGCTGGAAGGAAACATTGGCGAAGTGAACTGCCCAATGGATATTACCATATCGGACAACATTTTTCAGCTGGAGAAACAGCTCGCAAAAGAAATCAGGAAAGAAGTGATGAATGCGATCACTATCGCTCAGGATGAAAAAGCGGATATCTTCGGCTTTGGCAATGTAATGCAAAGACAGCACCCAAAATACTGGAAACAAGCGGAGGCAGAGTGGTCGGACATTTTTTCATCGATCGACGTGAATGTTGACGTCCGCGCCTATATCCGCAGGACGGGTATGCGAACGAATTCATTTTTTGAAGAGGCGAAGAAACATAAAAGCACGGAATAGGAGGAACGAGCGGTGGAAAAAGCGAGCATCAATCCATTTCAGCTGTTTGCCTTAATGGTTTTGTTTGAGCTGGGCAGCGCCATCGTCATTACCATCGGCATTGAAGCAGAGCAGGACGCTTGGATCAGCATCCTGCTTGCGTTGGCTGCGGGAGTTGCCGTTTTTATGGTGTATTCCTATTTGTACAAGCAGTTCCCCGGACACTCTCTGATAGATTTTTCACAAAAAATCATCGGGAAATATCCCGGCTGGGTGTTGGGCCTATTGTATATGCTGTATTTCTTATACATCGCTATGAGGGTATTGCGGGATTTCGGCGATCTGCTGCTCACTTCAACGATGCCGGAAACACCTTTGTTTGTCATTAATTTTTTCATGGTGATGACGATCATCTACGTCCTGTATCTCGGTATCGAAGTGTTGGCACGGACAGGAGAATTTTTTCTTCTTTTGTTGTTGCTGCTCGGGATTTTGGCGAACATGCTGATTCTTTTTTCCGGGATCATTGATGTCAATAATCTGTTGCCGGTTTTAGGAAATGGATGGAAGCCTGTCTTTCAAGCTGCCTTTCCGCTAGTGCTGAATTTTCCGTTCGGGGAGATCATTGTGTTCACGATGCTGTTTCCTTATTTGAATCAAGGAAGCAAAATCCCGAAAACAGGCATACTTGCCTTAGTATTCAGCGGGCTGTTGATCACGATCACCACATCCATGAATATCGCTGTCTTAGGCATGGAAATCGTCAGCCGGACAACTTTTCCACTGCTGACTGCCGTAGGGAAAATCCGCGTCGCTGACTTTTTGGAACGGTTGGATGCCTTTGTCGTCGTCACGCTTGTGATCGGGATGTTTTTTAAAATTGCGATTTTTACGTATGCGAGCATTCTTGGCGTCACCAAGCTGTTCAACGTGAACACTCACCGAAAGCTTGTCTTTCCTTTAGGGCTCATCCTGTTGCTCGGATCCGTGGCCATCGCCGGAAATTTTTCCGATCATCTGGAGGAAGGGTTGGACGTCGTTCCCTATTATTTGCACATGCCGTTTCAAATATATATTCCGTTCGTCCTGTTGCTGATAACCATAGTGCGCAAGAAGTTTTCTAGTGGTGATATCGTCGGTAATAATGACGCGCAATCAAAAACACAGCGATACCAATGATGGAATAAAATATTACCAATTCGGCTGTTTTCATCACCAAAAATGGATTGAACACATTCTCCACGCTTTTATGAACCGGAATACCTACAAAAACATCCATCATGATCAACCAGCCGATCATTAATGCAAACAGGAACCAGAAAATGAACAGTAGCTTCATCATCTTTTTTTGCCTCCTTCGCTGTACTGACGTTCACCGTTTGTCCGCTACTTATTATTTCTCGACGGCTTGCAACCTATGTGACGCAGCTGGAGATTGACAGCCTGCCAACCCGTCGATTATAATCAGAGAAAATCGTCCGACAGTTTTTTTCAATGTCCGTTAGACAAGGAAAAAAAAGGCCGGCAACGGTTCATCCTTGCAATGTGCAAATGAACGACAGAAAAATATCGTTTGTTAACGAAGCGGATGCGGATGCCGCTTTTCCCGGCAAAGCTGCTCCGGCATGGCGCAGTGAGCGTTCCTCGCATCGCACATCCGTCGTCGGCTAAATATCCGCCGCTTATTACAAAAATATATTTATGGTGGCTTGCGTAAACACGAAAAAAGCAGTGTGTGCAAAAGAGACCAACGTTGATGGAACATTCCATTGCGTTGGTCTTTTTTATTGGAAAACTGTTTTCTTTACAATGATATTTTCTGCAATAGTACCGAAGGAGGTTTTGAACTTGAAACGATGGTTAGTGGTCATTGGTGCGTTGATCATCCAAATGAATTTAGGAGCCGTCTATGCCTGGAGCTTGTTTAACCAGCCGCTCATCGAGACATATGGCTGGGACAGAGAAGATATTGTCGTCACCTTTTCAATTACGATTGCCGTCTTTGCATTCTTTACAATTTTTGCAGGCAGACTGCAGGATAAAATCGGGCCGAGGTGGGTGGCAACCATCGGCGGAATATTGCTTGGAACAGGGCTGATACTCGCAAGCCAGGCAACCACGATTCCGCAATTGTATCTTTACTACGGCGTGATCGGCGGCGCAGGGATCGGCATGACGTATGTGTGCCCGCTGTCTTCCTGCGTCAAATGGTTTCCCGATAAAAAAGGCTTTATCAGCGGCCTTGCTGTTGCCGGATTTGGATTAGGCGGTCTGATCTATAAGCCGGTCATTCTATTTTTTATTGAAAATTACGGGGTTTCATCTGCCTTTTTTTACTTGGGAATCATTTATTTCATCCTCGTTGTTGCCGGGGCTCAGCTTTTGTCCAATCCGCCGGCACCTGTAAGCAGCGAAGCTTCCGGCACAGTCTCCAGGCAGGAAATTATTACGCTGTCCAGTCATTTTTCTTCCAAGGAAATGGCAGGTACTCATCAATTTTACTTACTTTGGCTGATGTTTTTGTTTGGAAGTATTTCCGGGCTGATGGTTATTAGCTATGCAGTGGATATCGGCGTAGATTTAGTGAACTTATCGGCGGAAAAAGCGGCAAATGCCGTGATGATCATCGCGTTATTCAATGCAGCAGGCCGGATTGTACTCGGGAAGCTATCCGATTCGCTCGGACGAATCAATACGCTGATGATCATGTACGCAGCAACGGCGCTCATCATGCTACTCTTAAGCTTCGGGGCGATCAACTATCCAATGTACTTACTTGCAGTTTCTTTAATCGGCTTTTGCTTTGGCGGCTTTTTGTCTTTATTTCCATCCGTCACGGCGGACTATTACGGCACTAAAAATATGGGCAGCAATTACGGCATCATGTACCAAGCTTACGGCATTTCCGCCTTTGTCGGTCCATTGATCGTCAAGTCCATCGCTTTTACGCAAGCTTTTTTCATCGCTGCTCTATGCTGCCTAGCGGCAATCATTATGGCAAGGTTTGTTCAACCTCCCGAAAAGCCGAATGCGGCAGCGGAATCGAAGCTGGAGGCATTGGAACACAATTAGCGCCCCAAACGAAAAAAAGCAGGGGGATGTTTTTTCCCTTTTGAGACACCCCCGAAGCATGGAACCAATCATCGTCTGCGTGATACTGCCCTTTCTCCATCGAGTTGGCGGTTGAATATGTAAGGAAGATGCATGAAAACACCGAAGCAAGGTGAAGATCAATCATTTTACTTTTGCAAGTTGGTTCGTTACGATATGAAAGAACAAATGAAAGGGGAATATGCTTGATGACACAATTAACGAATCATCACTCTAAACTTTTTCAAACGATGGAAGATCGCCATTCTGTCAAACAGTATGAAAAAGGGTTTGACATTTCAGAACAGGAAAAGAAACAAATGTTAACAGCTGCGACGTTGGCGCCTTCGGCATGGAATTTGCAGCATTGGAAGTTTCTCGTGATCGAAGCGGAAGAGAAAAAAGAACAATTATTACCGATTGCGTACAATCAGTCTCAGGTGGTCGAAAGCTCATTCACCGTTGCGGTACTCGGTGACTTAGAGGCGAATAAAAATGCCGAGGCTGTTTATCAAACAGCTGTTGAGAATAGACTCATGCCAGAAGAAGTGAAGAATACACTGGTCGGGCAAATCAACGGTGCTTATGAGCGGGGCGGTACCTTCGCGCGGGATGCTGCGTTTTTGAACGCTTCGTTGGCTGCGATGAATATCATGCTTGCAGCAAAAGGGCTTGGCTATGACACGTGTCCGATCGGGGGCTTTAACGGAGCAGAATTTGTAAAAGCGTTTCACGTTCCTGAACGCTATGTGCCTGTCATGCTGATTACGGTGGGGAAAGCGGCAAAGCCGGCCTATCCATCTTCGCGATTTTCCCTCGAAGACGTTGTCGTTAAGAATTCATTTTAAATGTTTGTTCCAAAATTCTTAAAATGAGAAGAGGAAAATAACCAAGCTAGTGAAAGGGCATAAGTCTGCAGATATGGCTCATGCCTTTTTTCTATTGGCTCTTTCTATCGCAGCAAAGTTTACGAAAACAGCCTTTAAATGCGGGAGGTCGTCTGATAGTGCAGGTGTGCATTATTTCCAGTGAACATAATTTACGCTACTGATAAAATGAAAGCACAACGATCATGGATCAGACTGATATTAGGTGGATGTATAGTTTTTGTACAGAAACCCTAGGTATAATATTGAACATTTCATAGTGCTGGAAGAGCAAAAGAACATGATGAAACAAAAGGCAGGTGTCATGCATTGGAAGAAACGATTCAACAGGGCGTAAAGGGCACCCTGCAAACGAAAGACGTTGCGAAGCAACAAGCGAAAACAGAAAAACTGGTCGTGTTCATTTATTATGATCATGAGCCCACATACAGATTACTTGAGCATCAACTGTTGTCGACTGGTGATTTTGAACATGTGTCCGCAAGCAAATGGGACGATGCACACTCGATCCTTGGAGCCCTTTCCATTGACAGTGTTGTGATCATCAATACATCGGAATCGAAACAAATATATCAACTATATGAAAAAACGAGTGCAAGCAACCATTATCGTCACATTCCTTTCTTTTACATAGGGGAATGTAGCCACGAAGAAATGGGTCAAATCTTTGCGAATGAACATGAAGTCATTTCCGTCCCGTTCAACCCGGAAACATTTTATATAAAAATGAAAGCGAAGATTGATCATAGCACACGATTAAAAAACGAGCGGCAACTGGATTCGGTTACTGCATTATACACAGAACAATTTTTAGAAAAAATGTTTCATTTACAGGTTGCGAATCTTGAAAGATTCAAAACACCTTTTACTGTCATTTTCTTATCTTTATACAATTTTTACGAAATGAAAACGAAATATGGGTTAACGGCTGCCGATCAAATTGTGGGGACGATGAGCGACTATATTAAATGCCAAGTGCGGGATTCGGATCTCGCTTTCCGGTTGGATGCGGAAGACGAGCACGCGATCATTTTACCAAATGGTGGTCAAACGGAAGCTGGGTATTTTATTCGACGCGTTCTTGAGAATATTCCGCCGGTGGCGGCAACTACCTATGATGGGGAACCGTTGCAATTTTTTATCGAGCTTTGCGCAAGCATCGTGGAGATTAACAATGCCGACGTCACCTATAGAGAAGTGTTAGAAAAAGGAAAAGGCGGTTTGCAAGCGGCCGTTTTTAAAGGAGCTTCAACGATTGAAACAGTCAATGACTTTCAAGAACCGACCGTTGAGAAAATAAAAGTAACGATCATTGTGGAGGATCAGGTGATCCGCAGTGTACTCGTTCATTTGTTACAGCGGCTGACGCTCGACTATTTTGAACTAGATGTGCAAACCTTTTTTGATGGGGAAGCCCTATTGGCGTCTTCCTGGCACCGATCGGCCCATACACATATCGTGATCATAGACGATGTTTTGCCGAAACGAAATGGTCTCGAGATGGTCCATGAGCTGCGGAACATGCCGAACAATGAAAAATATATTGTCATGATGCTGTCCAACCGAAAAACAGAAGAAGATGTCACATACGCTTTTGAGATGGGTGTCGATGATTATATTACAAAGCCGTTTAACGTAAAGTTTGTAGAGTCTCGTCTTAAGCGGTATTTAAAGAGGTTACGATAATGGGAAATACCATCTTCTGGTTAACAATCGCCATTTTGAGTTTTATGACAGTATTGATGTTGTTATTCAGCTATTTAGTTGTCCAACGAATGATTGAAGTCCGCGTTCAACGCAAAATTGCCGGCTATGTAAAAGATGGAAGCGACTGGGCTTACCGTTATCTAATAGAAGGGGATGCGCCTCATGAGCAAATCATCCCAGACTCTTCTACAAAGCTCATTGCCATGGAAAGCATCCTTCGTTCATATGCAAGAAATATAAGCGGTGACGTTGTATCAACGAGAATCACTGCTTATGCGCAAACGTATTTTTCCGCTTCTTATCGAAAAAATTTGCAGAGCTTGAAGTGGAGCACACGTATGAATGCGCTCCAGCGAATTTTCGAGTTTCGCATGAAAGATCTGTTAGATGATGTTCTAGCGATGTTAAATGAAACTAAACGTTACTCGGATGACGAATATGCACTAATCTATCGCATCCTAGCTGCCTTTCAGTACGAAAACCTCCTGGTCCATGTATTGCATCCAAAGGTGAAGTTAAATGAAATGGAGTATCGCAAGCTGCTGTTTGAATTGGAAGAAAAGCAGCTTTGCGGCATGGCTGTTCACTATCAAGAACTACCTGCTGTTGTGAAACATACGGTTCTTGATATGATCGGGGTCAAACACATCGTTGAAATGGTTCCCTTTTTAGAGGAGCGAATTCATGACGAAGAGCGAGAGGTTCGCATTCGCTCGCTAAAGGCATTAGCCCAGCTAGGGATCATTGAAACCGAAAAAATCTATTATCCTTTTGTAGACTCTGAGAATTGGGAGGAACGCATGATGGTTGCCAAAGTATTGGCCAATGTAGATTCACGCGAGGCCGTTGCCAGCTTACAACGTTTATTAAAAGATCAGTCGTGGTGGGTCCGCTCTCAAGCTGCCCAATCCATTATCCAACAAAAAAATGGCAAATCGGTGCTTCAAGCGATTGTGGACATCGAAGAAGATCCCTATGCGAAAGACATGGGGAAAGAAGCCTTAGGAATGTGATCGATGATGAATGTTATAACAAATTTAATAACGTACCTTCCTTATTTTTTTGCATGGTTTCTTCTCATTTATATGGGGCTCGTCGTACTTGTTTATACAGGAATGCTTCTGCTTTCCATCGTTCAATTAAAAAAGGAGCAGCGGCTCAATAAGCAAGAGGTTTACGATGATTATTTAGAATTAACATATACGAAGCCTGTTTCCATCCTTGTGCCAGCTTACAATGAAGAGGCGGGAATTATTGAAACGGTTCGCTCGTTGTTAAGCTTAAAATATCCACAAACCGAAATCGTTGTGATCAATGATGGGTCAAAAGATCAAACGCTGAACGTTATGATTGAGCATTTTCAGATGGTCAAGATCGGTAAAGTAGTCCGTAAGCAAATTGAAACGGAACCGATTAAAGCGGTTTATCAATCGACGATCTTCCCCCATTTGCTGCTGGTGGATAAAAGCAACGGGGGAAAAGCGGATGCGTTAAATGCAGGGCTCAATATATCAAAGTACCCATATTTTTGCTCGATTGACGGCGACTCGATATTAGAAACAGATGCGTTGTTAAAAGTGATGAAGCCGATTGTCACTTCGGGAGACGAGAGGGAGGTCATTGCTTCCGGCGGCAACGTACGCATAGCCAATGGCAGTGATATTCAGATGGGGAGTGTACTCTCCATCCGTCTGGCAAAAAACCCGTTAGTCGTCATGCAGGTGATTGAATATTTGCGTGCTTTTTTGATGGGGAGAATTGGTTTAAGCCGGTATAACATGGTGCTTATTATCTCCGGGGCTTTCAGTGTTTTTGCGAAAAAATGGGTGATCGAGGCCGGCGGCTATTCCACAAACACCGTTGGCGAAGACATGGAGCTTGTCGTCAGACTTCATCGACTAGTGAAAGATCGGAAGCTGAAAAAGCGCGTAACATTCGTTGCCGATCCTGTCTGCTGGACGGAAGCGCCGGAATCGTTAACGTATTTGCAGCGGCAGCGTAGTAGATGGCATCGCGGACTGCTTGAAAGTCTCTGGCTCCATCGCGGGATGACGTTTAACCCTAAATACGGCACAGTCGGTACGGTGGCCTTTCCTTATTTTTGGATGATTGAATTATTTGGCCCCGTCATCGAATTCATGGGCTATCTTTATATTGTGTTTGCCCTCTTTTTTGGTGGCATTTACCTGGAATTTGCCATCGCGTTGTTTCTTTTATTTGTCTTATATGGTTCTGTCTTCTCAATGACAGCTGTCGTGTTAGAGGGGTGGAGTTTAAAGCGCTACCCGAAAATAAGCGACGTCGTCCGTTTAATGATATTTTCATTATTTGAAGCTGTATGGTACAGGCCGCTAACGGTTCTCTGGCGTTGCGGAGCGATCATCCAAACCTTGTTTAGGTCTCAGGCATGGGGTGAAATGACGCGGAAAGGGCTTGCCAAAACAGGACAAAGAGCCAGCTAGATTTCTACTTTTTTACGGAAAGGAATGAAAAGATGAAGGCGTTTCTGATAAGCATTGGTTCTTTGGTTGTTCTCATGCTTCTTCCCGTTCTGTTATGGTATTTAGAAGAACCGACGGAATTACAGGTGGCGATTATTGATAAAACCGTCCCTGATGAAACTTATCGTGAGCATCTTGGCATCACGTGGATATTAAATAGTTACAAGTATAAGAAAAAAGATGGTTCGCCGTATGAAGCAGCGATGGATTATTATGGGTTTGTTCCGAATGAAAAGGAACAAACGTACACCATTCAACCGCTTCCTGAATCATTCGCTGATGCCGATGTGATTTACATAGCCGATACGTACGGTGTCTATGAAGAAGACTTGCCATGGGTTGAACTTGAGCGGGAGGGAACCCGCTCCGAGCTTTTGTACGGCGGACTGGAAATGGCGGAATGGCAAGCGATTGCTGATCGTTTGCAGCAAGAAAAACGAAGCACGCTCATTGTTGAGTTTAACTCGTTCGCTTCCCCGACAGAAGAAAGTGTTCGTGACAGCGTAAGTGAATATCTTTACGTTGAACGCTCTGGATGGATCGGACGTTATTTCCAAGAGCTGGACCCCGAGTTGAATGAAGAAATTCCTGCCTGGATGTTGGACCATTACAACGAGTTGGGGTTGGAGTGGGCCTATGAAGGACCTGGCTTTATCCTCGTGGAAGAAGAGACGCAACAAATCGTCGTATTGATAGAAAAGCAGCATTTTAACGAAAAAGGCATTCGCATGAGCTTTACGGAACGGGGTCAAGAACTGTTCAACTTAACGACAAGTCCGAACTATTTGTACTGGTTTGATGTCGTAGAGGCAGAGCGTGAAGAAGATGTTTTAGCCTATTATGACTGGGATTTGACAGATGCAGGCGAAGAGGAGCTTCGCAAGCATGATCTTCCGATTCAGCTTGCAGCAGTGATTGGGCATGATCGTCTAAATTCACGAAGCTTTTATTTTGCAGGGGATTTTACCGATATTGCAGAAGTTCCAAAAGTGCATCAATATAAAGGACTAAACACATTAAAGGCTTTGCTGACATGGGATGATTTTTCCGAGGAGCGTTTCTTTTGGAAAACATACGTGCCGATGATGAAAACAATCCTTGAACAGCACACAGCAGAGAACCCAGTCGAACAACAGGAAATTGAAACCGTGGTGACTGCACAAAAGGATGGCTTCGCTTATATGGCAAGAATTAATGGTCACGATTACGAAGTATTCGTAGACGACGAATGGGAAAAGTTGCAAATTCAAGGAGTTAACCTTGGAATGGGGAAACCTGGGGTTTTTCCAGGGGAAGCAGCCATTAAGGAAAATGATTATTTTCGCTGGTTTGAACAGATCGGCGCGATGGGCGCGAATGCGATTCGTGTGTATACACTGCATCCACCGGGATTTTATCATGCACTCAAACGCTATAACGAGCAGCATCATGAAGATCCGCTTTATCTTTTTCATGGCGTATGGATCGAAGAGGAACCGCTTGAAGACACACTTGACGCCTTTGACGCAGAGACAAATGAAGCGTTTCAACAAGAAATGAAACGAATCGTTGATGTCATCCATGGAAATGCGGTCATCGACCCTAACCCAGGGCATGCCCACGGCGTTTACCAGGCGGACGTATCCGCATATACGATCGGCTGGATCATTGGGATCGAGTGGTATCCCCACACTGTCAAAGCAACGAACAAAAATAATGCTGACTTAGGGGATTATCACGGACGATATGTGGAAACGCAAGATGCAGAGCCGTTTGAATACTGGCTTGCTAATCAGCTGGATGTTTTGCTCTCGTATGAAGCAGAGAAATACAGCTGGCTCCGGCCGGTCAGCTTTACCAACTGGGTGACAACGGATCTGTTGACTCATCCAGCGGAACCAAATGAAGACGAGGACTTGGTCGGCGTGGACCCGAATGTGATCCGTCTAAAAGGACCGGCAACAGCAACAAACCAGTTTGCCTCCTATCATGTGTACCCGTATTATCCAGATTTTTTAAATTTTGAAGAGGACTATGTCAATTATGTTGATCACAGGGGCGAGTTAAACAATTACGCCGCCTATTTGAAGGATTTGCATGATGCCCACGACCTTCCGATTTTGATCGCGGAATTTGGCGTTCCGGCGTCGAGAGGGCTTACACACGAAAATCCATTTGGAATGAACCAAGGACATTTATCTGAAAAAGAACAAGGGGAGATTGTTGTTAGGCTGTTTGAGGATATTATCGAGGAAGAACTTTTAGGCGGGCTTATCTTTACATGGCAGGACGAATGGTTCAAGCGCACGTGGAACACAATGGATTATGATAATCCGGATCGACGTCCTTTTTGGTCAAATGCCCAAACAAATGAGCAGCAATTTGGTTTGCTCAGCTTTGACCGGCTGAAAGTGAAAGTGAACGGCGACGATCAGGATTGGGAGGACGCTTCCCTGCTTTACGAAGAGGATCATCCGTATGTGAAGAAGCTGTACATGGATCACGATGAACGTTATCTTTATTTCCGCATCGATATGGAGCCGGGATCAACAGCTGATTTTTTCGCGGCCGGATTTCCGCTTTTACTGCTTGATACGATACCGGGTCAAGGCAATGAGCACATCGAAGGCGTTGAAGAGGTGACCTTTGATCACGGAATTGATTTTATCATTGAATTGAAGGGTTATGACGAATCGCGAGTAAAGGTGGACGCCTACTACGATTTCTTCACCTATCAATACAGCCAAATCTATCAAATGATCGAAGCGACATCCATTGATCCTAAAAATAATACCGGCGTGTTTCAAAAGATTCACTATGCATTAAATCAAGAGATACGCATTCCATCGACGAATGAAGTGATGCCGTTCAGCTACTACGAAACAGGGAAATTACGCCATGGAAATGGTGACCCGGCGGCAGATGATTACGATTCCCTTGCCGATTTTTACGTCAATGAAGAAAAAGGGATGATTGAAGTTCGCATTCCGTGGCTATTGTTAAGTTTTAAAGACCCGAGTCAGCGCGAGGTGATGTCGTCTGTTTACGGGGGCGAAGGCGGAGAAACGAACGAGATCATCGAAGGGGTTCGGGCAGCCGTGTTATACGTGGAACCGAAGGAGGATTCTTATCAAGTTGTTGATGCTCTGCCGCCACTAGATGGCACTCGCCTAGCGGGGGAAACGATGAAGATGTATACTTGGGAGACGTGGGATGTCCCTCTTTATGAAGAACGACTGAAGCAATCCTATGATATTGTGCAAGAAGCATTTACATCCTCGAAGGAGTAGCTCTTCCACTAATGATAACGACAAACTGCCTCAATCGGCTATCTTTTGAGGCAGTTCCTTGCCTTACTTAACTGCAAAAACGATGATAAAACCTCAACAACCGGCGGATTACAGGAAAATAGCCGAGAATATTTGACTTCCGCATGCACTGCCGCTAAAATTTTCATATGCTCAGTATCATACATTAGTTTACGAGGGGAAAAATACAATGAAAACGAAAGGAATGCTGGAAGCTGAAATCAGCAAGGCATTGACCCATTGGGAGAAGGATTACCTTGGACGCGGTTCGGTTTCCGTCAAAACCGATATTTTGCGGGACATGATTATCGTGACCTTGCATGGTATCCTGACTCCTGCCGAATACTCACTTTGCCAAACGAAGGAAGGGAAAGGAACCGTCAAAAAAAACCGTTCCGATTTAGTAGAAACAGGCGTGCCGACCTTAAGAGAGCTGATCTTTCAACTGACCGGTGAAAAGGTCATCAGCTTTCACACGGATATCAGTACAAAAACGGGAGAGCGAATCATTGTCTTTAAGTTGGCCAACAATCTTGAACAAACGTTTGTTTAAAAAACTTTATCTTAAGACAGGGAAACGAAAAATGAAAAGGTGCTATTGCTATTATGGATAAATATATTGTTATCGGCGCCGGGATTCTCGGGGCATCAACGGCTTACCAGCTGGCAAAAGCAGGCGCCGATGTCGTGTTGGTCGATCGGCGCGACAGCGGACAGGCCACCGAAGCGGCGGCTGGCATCGTTTGTCCCTGGCTGTCACAGCGGCGTAACAAAGCGTGGTATCGTCTGGCGAAAAATGGAGCAGAATATTATCCGACACTCGTCCGTGAATTAGAGCTGTTGGGAGAAGAAAATACCGGCTACGCCCGGGTAGGGGCAATCCGTCTTCACACTGACGAGAAAAAGCTTGAGGATATCGAAGCAAGAGCAATAAAACGACAGGAAGAGGCACCGGAAATCGGCCGCATTACTCGGTTATCCTCGTCTGAAACAACAGCGCTGTTTCCACCGTTAGCCAGCCGGTACCGCTCCGTTTATATCAGCGGCGGTGCCCGCGTAGACGGACGAGCGATACGCGATGCGCTCATCCGTGGAGCCACGAAGCTTGGAGCCGTCTTCCTGCCGGGAAACGCAGCGCTTGTTTCCCGGCAAAACCGCGTCATCGGGATAAAGACAAACGACACCTTCATCGAAGCCGATCACATCATTATCACTGCGGGGGTGTGGATAAAGGAACTGCTGCAGCCCCTCGGCGTCAACATCTCGGTGTCACCGCAGAAAGGGCAAATCGTTCATCTCCTGCTGCCGGACAGTAATACGAGTCATTGGCCGGTTGTCATGCCCCCGAACAATCAATATTTGCTTGCTTCCGAAGACGGGCGAATCATCATCGGCACGACGCACGAGGATGAAGCAGGATTTGACGGCAGAGTAACCGCCGGAGGGGTTCACGAGATTTTATCGAAGGCCCTCGACGTCGCTCCTGGGCTAAGCACGGGTACTTTATTGGAAACTAGGGCGGGATTCCGGCCGGTCACTCCCGGATTTTTACCGGTCATCGGTCAGCTCCCGCAGAATAAAAACGTCTTTCTTGCCAACGGTCTGGGAGCTTCCGGTCTGACAGCAGGTCCGTATCTCGGCGCAGAGCTTGCCAAGCTTGCTCTCGGCAAAGAAACGGATATTCGGCCCGACGATTATGCCATCGCTGGTGCGCTTGAAAATCATTAAAGAAAGTGAAATTCTAATTCGTATTAAAAACGATCTTTTTGAACAAACACTTTAGATAAAAAAGGCTGAATTCGATAGTTTTAGAAAGCTGTCTAGCTGCAGCGCTTATCTTAATAAGGAGTGTGTTTTAGTGAACAGCAACTGGTTAGAATGGTTAGGCTACTTAGCATCCTTAATCGTACTTATTTCTTTGTTAATGAGTTCGATTATCAAGCTAAGGTGGATTAATTTAATCGGCTCCAGCATTTTTTCATTATACGGATTTTTAATCGGGGCACTTCCCGTCGGATTAATGAATCTGGGGATCGCGCTCATTAACGTTTATTACTTGGTTAAAATCTACAGCGCAAAAGAGTCAAAGGAGTACTTTAAAATTCTTCCGGCAGAAGAAAGCAGCCAATATTTAAAGTATTTTCTCACGTATTATCAAAAGGAAATCGACAAGTACGCCGGCAAAACCGCGTTTCAGATCAATGAGTCAAAGGTCAGCTTCTTTATTTTGCGCAACATGGTTCCCGCCGGCCTTTTCATCGCTTCCAAAAAAAGCGACACGATCCTGGAAGTGGAGCTTGATTTTGTCATTCCGGAATACAGGGATTTCAAAATCGGAAACTACATTTATGAAAACAGGAAAGATTATTTTCTTGAAAAAGGCTTTACCAAATTTGTCAGTTCTTCCACAAACGACGAACACACCGATTACTTAAAGAAAATCGGCTTTAAACAAACGGCAGATGACGGCGGCAAAGCGCGCTTCGAGAAATCCATCGCTCCGTCGTAACAAAAAAACTGTCCCTTTGCTTGTTGAAAAACTCCCTTCACGCCTCGTTTAGCGCCGGGAGTTTTTTTCATAATGAAGGAGAGCAGGTATGCTCCAAAGCATCCACAGCAATCGTTTTCTGCGGCCGTTCATTGTCAGAAGCATTGACAAACGCGAACTTTGCCGCTAAAATACCACATAAGTCTTTTCTGGAACGCCGCGGGCTAACCGGAGAAGAATCGCAGATGAGCTGAGGAGAGTGAAGAAAATGAGGGAAGCGAAGATGAGCGCAGCAGAAAGAAAAGGGTATTTCGGAGAATTCGGCGGTAGTTTCGTCCCGCCGGAATTATATGAAGTTCTTGAGATATTGGCAGACGAATTCGAAAAATACAGGAACGATCGAGAATTTAACGACGAATTCCGCTATTATTTAAAGGAATTTGTCGGCAGAGAAAATCCGCTTTATTTTGCCGAGCGATTAACGAAAACCCTCGGCGGAGCAAAAATTTACTTAAAACGGGAAGATTTAAATCATACAGGCGCCCACAAGATTAATAATGTCATCGGTCAAATTCTGCTAGCCAAACGAATGGGTGCGAAGCGGATCATCGCAGAAACAGGCGCCGGCCAGCACGGCGTAGCAACTGCAACCGCCTGTTCCATGCTCGGCATGGACTGCACCATCTACATGGGAAAATTGGACACGGAGCGCCAGGCATTAAATGTCTTCCGGATGGAACTGCTGGGGGCAAAAGTGGTGGCGGTGGACAAGGGACAAGGCCGCTTGAAGGATGCCGTTGATGAAGCGCTGGGAGATTTAGTCGAGAACTATCAACATACATTTTATTTGCTCGGTTCGGCAGTAGGACCTCACCCGTATCCGACGATGGTCAAGCATTTTCAGTCCGTGATCAGCGAAGAATCCAAAAGGCAAATTTTAGAAAAGGAGGGGCGGCTTCCAGATGCCGTCATTGCCGTTACCGGAGGGGGAAGCAATGCCATCGGAGCGTTTGCCCACTATATCGATGAAGCTGCTGTCCGCTTGATCGGTGTGGAGCCTGACCAGGCAGCTACATTGACAAAAGGAAAGCCGGCAGTGATTCACGGTTTTAAATGCCTCGTATTATTGGATGAAGACGGGAATCCGCAGCCGACTTATTCCATTGCCGCCGGCCTGGATTATCCGGGAATCGGTCCCGAACACAGTTATTTGAAGATGAGCGGGCGGGCAGAATATTACACGGTGACGAAAGAAGAAGTACTCGATGCTTTCCAGGTCTTATCGAAACAGGAAGGGATCATTCCCGCGCTGGAAAGCGCCCACGCCATCGCCTATGCCAAAAAACTGGCGCCGCAGCTTTCCAAAGAGCAATTGATCATCATCAATATTTCTGGACGCGGGGATAAAGATGTTGAACAAGTTTACGGCATGCTGAAAAAATAATTGCGCAAGTACAAATGAAATAGCGGCAGTTTCCGTTTTCACTGCTGTCCCCACAAAAAATAAACAGACTGCTTCCGCTGATATGCTCCCCTAAAGGTAGACAGATTAGAAAATAAAAATCTGTTTACTTTGGGGGAGTATTTTCTATGCCAAATAGTAAGTTTTCGGAAGCATTTAAACATGAAGTTTTGTTAGCTTATGAAA
>NZ_FNPI01000036.1 GCF_900107275.1 Evansella caseinilytica
TTACTGGCTCTCAAGTCTGCAATCAGTGGCTTAATTTTTTGCAATGACTGGCTCAAATCTTCGCATAAGCGGCTCAATTTATCCGCAATATTCAGAAACCGTGTGGGTAGGAATACAATTCCTTTGCTGAAGCAAAGGATGATATTGATCGCTACATCGATTTCTATAATACTGAACGCCCACATTCTGTTCTTGGGTATCTCTCACCTAAAGAATTGAGGGAATCTATAACTTCAAAAGCAGCATAATTGTCTGGACTTTTGGGGTTCATTAAGGGAACAATCTTCCTATTTGGAAATTCTTTTTACCGAGGTGCCTATACTTTTTGTATATGATATAGGTGTTGATTGTTTTGACATCAATTCTTGCAAGCACGTTCACTTGTTATTTTTGCCCATTTATCAACCGAAGAAAAATTTCCTTTTGGTTATAAGGGTCCCGCCAACATTACGCGAAAATTTTGTACGCTAACAGAAATTTGAACTAAAAAAAGTCGTATTTCTGTACGCAATGCTTTGGAAAACTTGCCAACGTAAACAACCCGTCCATCATTGTCAAGGCTTTGCAGCGATGGAATTGGCCTACCGTTGTAACAAAGTTCGCCGTCGTGGTCATTTTCAATGATGTAGGCTTGCTGTTTCTTGTCCAATTCAGCAACTTGATCCGTTTGTTGACCGACAATGTCACACCGAATGGAAATTGGTGCGAAGGTGTTACATAAACTGCTTGTGCTTTACTAGCGTATACCTCTTCAATTCGGAGTCCGTCGCTTTCCAACCAAAGGGGACGGCTGTCAAAACGAAACTGTTCGAACAACGCTTTCACTCCATCGTTGATTGATGCTTCCACCACCATGCAGGTTACATCCTTCTTCTTGAGCGGCTGAAAAAGTAGGTCAAGTGAATGATACGTACCGGTGCCGACGACAATTTGCTCTGGTGAGCATCGGACACCACGGACTTGATGCAGATATGTCACAATTTCCACACATACCTTAGGTTCTCCTTGTAAGTCACCATACAGCAAGAGACGACTGTTTTCTATCAGCAAGCAGCGATTCATCAACTTTCGCCATTTTGCAAATGGGAGACTTTCCAAATCGCCGCTACCACAGCCAACATCGTAAAGGACCATCTCTTCTTGGGATGCGTGATAGGCACGTGGTAGTGAAGGCCATACGGTGGACTGGCTTCTAAAGAGCGATGTAAGTGTCTATTAAATAAAGATGATTATAATAATATCTTGTAGGATGTTAACTGAATTTCGTATTCATAAACTGCCGCTATTGTCTTGCGGTCAATTAAGATAGACAATTCTCGGATTCGTAGAAGATTATATGAACTAAGATCTAACAGTTGTTCGTCAACGAAACCAGGATGACACATCATTTCTATTGGGCTCTTTCGTGCACGTTGGAAGATACTCAATAGGGTTTCGTATGATGCATCATTTTGATGAAAGTCGGAACAAAACTCTGGAATTTGTTTTGATTTATCATTATTTCTTAATTGACGTGTTGGTAAATGATGCTCTTCTGATATATTTTCAAGAATGGAAGAGATCGGTTGTCTTCCGTGTATATTATGATGTGTATCTAAGTGTGTCGGTTCTAATCCAAAAGAATAAAATTGCTCAACCTGTGCCTTAAGTTCTCTTTCAACATCCTCCATATTCGCTTTTTGAAAAAAGTCTCTTTTATTATGAAAATATCCTTCATCATTAATTAATGAGGGAACGTTGGAATGAATTGGTTTACCAATTGTTAGGTTTAAATGAACACCAACGCCTAACGAAGGACATTCTTTCGTTAGGTTTACAGCGTGTACCGAATCAGGCATGTTAACCATTAATGTTGTCGATGTAACAATTCCGTTTTTATGGGCTTCAATAATACCATAATTTACGCCTCTTGAAAGGCCAAAGTCATCCGCATTAACGATTAGATATGACATGTTTTTCTCCCTCTAAAGCAGTATTATGATTTTTAGCAAGATGCAGAGCTCCCCATAAACCACTTTGTCCATTAAGAGAAACCAATTTAAGATCTACATGTCCTTGATGTCCTTGGAACAGGTGTAGATTCATTTCAGTTTCAATTATAGGAATTAAAAGGCTTAATTGATTCATAATGCCACCTCCTAAGATGATAGCTTCGGGGTTAAAAATTTGCACTAGCTAAACCAATATCCAATGTATCGACAAACTTGTTGGATTATCGAATGGCAAGCTTAATCTCCTTGTCTTACAGCTTCAAAGATCATTTCGGCAGTAAACGCTTTTTGAGTGATAATTTTAACTGAAATTGCCCATTGTTCTTGCTCTTTAATTAGTCATAAGAAATCACTTCCAAAATCCACGGATATACCAATACACAAATTGGTATTTATCAATTTTCATTAAATATATATAATGCTGATTGTTTTGTCAATTATTTTTTCAAAAAAAACAGACGGATTAAAAAAATTCATCCGTCTTAAAAGGTGCCTCAGCGATAGATTTCCGTCTCTATTTCATATCGGTCCCCCCTATAAACTGAATGGGCAACCTCAAAAATGTTATCATTTTGATCAAAAGTTACCTGTTTAAAATGAAAAACTGGTATCGTGTAATTTATATCAAGTAATTCTGATTCCTGAGGTGTCGGCATTTTCACTTCAATTTTTTGTTGAGCCTTTGTCATTTTAACATTGTATTCTTCCTCCAAGATTTCATAAAGTGACTCATTCTCAAAATTCCTCTTTTCAAGATTAGCGAATCTATTAATGGGAAGCATACTTGTCTCTATCGCCATAGGTTCGAAATCTGCTAACCGTAAACGTTTTAAAATGAATAGCTTTCCTTCTGATTTTAGTTCAGCCGCCATATTCGCTGAAGGACTTAAAACAATTTTTTTCTCACAAAGTTTAGACCCAGGCAGCATTCCTCTTAAACGCATCTCCTCACTAAAGCTTTTTAATTTTTTCCCCTGTGGAATTTTATGTTCAGCCACATATGTTCCACTACCATGTCGCCTAATAAGAACGTATTCATTAACAAGTTCCGAAATCGCTTGTCTAACCGTCATGCGACTCATTTCAAATAACTCTGCAAGTTCCCTTTCAGGAGGTAATACATCACCTGGTTTTAACTCTCCTCTTTCAATTTTTTGAATTAATTTCTGTTTAAGCTGTTTATATAAAGGCCTTTTTTTAACATTCATTCTTATTCACATTCCTTTAATTTAAAATTATTCTATTGACATTATAACCAAAAGTTTATAATATTTAAAGGGAATTGGTATATATCAATTTAAAAAGGAGGTATGTATATATAACCATGAAACGGAATATACTATAAAGCTTAGTTGTTTCGTCGAGAATTTTTGAGTTCTTTTGTAACGATTTCCATATCATTGTGAATGCTCGTTAAAATGTTTGATAATCCAAATGCCAAAAATAAAGATTTTCTGGTGGGTTATCATTGACACGGTTACTATTTTACACGATAACTAATTGAATATGGAGTGATTTATGTGAAAACAGCCATTATACTGGCAGCTGGTAAAGGCAAAAAAATGTGGCCATATAACGATTATTGGCCAAAAGCTGCTTTACCAATAGGAAACCAAGGAAACATTGTTCATATAGTAAATCACCTTAAAAGTTTGGCATTTGAACGAATTATCATTACCACATGTTATTTAAGTCGAAGGATGAGATCTCTTATACACGATGTTGAAGGTGTTGAAATAATTGAACTTTCAGCTACAGAAGGGACAGCAGACACATTAGAAAAGATTGTGTATGACGTTCAAGATAATCACCTTTTTATTTTATATGGAGACATATTTATTACCCGAGAACGGTTAAGCAGTTTTATTGAAGCTTATCAAAAACAACGCGATACGCTCGATGCCCTTATTTTGTCTAAGCCAATAGAAAACGAGCACGCCCAGGATTGGTTTGGAATCAAGATCGGGAAGGATAACCGTGTAGAAAATATTTTTGGTCATCCTCGCCCGCATTATGTACAGGAAAGAGTAATGGGGGCATTTGCTTTAAATACTAATGTGTTAAAGAAAATGCTGAACCATAACCCAGGCTTCATGAAAAGTGTACCTACAGGGGTTATGCCACAGCAAGAAGTTGAGTTAGAGCAATGTTTGCAATGGTTAGTTGAAGTCGGATATAATGTTTCATCTTATCCGGTAACAGATGGAGTAATTGATATGGACAAACCATGGCACCTTATGCAGGCAAATCATCTGGCTGTATCTGAAATGACACATGCATTTAATAATAATGAAATACATGAGACTTGTGAAATTGATCCGACCGCCGATATCCAAGGACATGTTAAGCTTGGCAGACATGTAAAGATAGGGAAATATGTAACCATTAAGGGAAATGCCGTAATAGGTGATGATACCAAAATTGATAACGGTGTGGTCATTGAAGGAAATGTCGTTATTGGTTCCGATTGTCGTATAGAAAATTATTGTAGAATTGGGCCAGATAGCGTCATTGGAAATAAAAACCGGATTGGACATTGTGCTGAATTCAGAGGTATTACTTTTGATAACGTCAGTTTCATACATTTTGGTGAAGTTTTCGGAATCATTGGGGAATCAACGGATATAGCTGCTGGAGTCACTGTAGGCATTACTCGTTTTGATGATCAGCCTCAAACCCAAATTGTTAACAATCGTAAAGAAATTCCCGAAGAATTTGGAAATGCTGTTTACCTGGGGGATTTTACTCGTACAGGTATTTTGAGCCTATATATGCCTGGAATTAAAGTAGGTAGTAATTGTGTCATTGGATCTGGAGTTGCGGTAGAGAAAGATGTACCATCCAAAACCTTATTGTATAACCAACAAACCCTTATTGAAAAAAAATGGGGTCCCCATCGTTATGGATGGTAATGAAGGATAAAGTTCAAAAACTAGATGCGAAAAGCTGAAAGAAGAAATCTAAAGGAGGAAATTTGCAATGACATCATTATTTACTGATTATTGTAAGTTCTATAACAGCATTCTGTCTGAAGTGCAAGAAACTCAGGAACAGGCCATTATAAAGGGAGCTCGCCTTATATCCGAGGCTATTATGAATGGTGGAAGGTTTTATGTTTTTGGATCAGGGCACTCCCATATGATTGCAGAAGAAATTTATAATCGTGCGGGTGGACTCGCGTTAGTTACAGCCATTTTACCTCCTGAACTGATGCTTCATGAACGTCCCAATAAAAGTACCTACCTCGAGAGAATCGAGGGACTGAGTAAATCATATCTACATTTGCACCAAGTGACCAACAAGGATGTAATCATGATTATTTCAAACTCAGGGAGAAATACCGTTCCTGTAGAGATGGCAATTGAATCCCGTAATATTGGTGCAAAGATTATTGCCATGACCAGTATGAAGCATTCTCAAAAGGTTACGTCAAGACATAAGAGTGGCAAAAAACTATATGAATACGCTGATGTTGTATTAGATAACGGAGCTCCTGTCGGGGATGCAGGCTTCCAAATTGCAAACTCCGGAATTTATTCTGGAGCTACGTCTGATTCTATTGGATGTTTTTTAGCGCAGGCTCTCATCGTTGAAACGTTGCATCTACTAGTCCAACAAGGTTTTGAACCTCCCGTTTTTAAAAGTTCGAATGTAGATGGTGCTGATTTATATAATGATAAAATCTTTAATGAGTATGTTAAGTGGTAAATCATCCTTAATAGATATAATAAAGCTAGGTTAAGAGTAGGTTAAAATATGAAACTACGAACGATGAATTGTCATTCTTGGCAGGAAGCTCTATAGCCCCAAAATGAAATTCTTGCTAAAAGATACAAGAAAAAGGTGAAATTGCTGGTTGGGAGCAAAACAAGCATGGCTTTAGGATTGATTAATTCTAAGTAGTGTTCCAGTTTCGGGCGTAACTTCACTGGTAATATTTAATGGAGAAAATAAACCGGTAATTTATTACTACTATGGGGTAGAGTTATTTTTCAAAAAATTGAATTAAATACCTATGCGTGGGGGTGTCTCCAAAGGGTGTTTTTTCCCTTTTGAGACATCCTCGAAGCAATGAGCGAAGCCGTTGCATCTTTTCATAAGCCTGATAGGAGGGGCCCGTTACGTTAACGTTAATTGTTGGAACAGGTATTTTTATAACGATAAGATTAGTTTTTCTTCAGTTTCGTGACCTACCTTATGCACTTAGTTAACTTTTAGTAAAAGTGATAAGGAGAGTAAAAGTCAAGGTGGTATTTCTCATTTCAATCATTAATGACCGCTATGGCTGCTACTCTTGGAATCGGAAATATGGCTGGTGTTTGGACAGCTATAATTTGATTCAAATAGATTACCGATTAATTCACTATGGCCCTTAAATAAAAACTAACCAAAGCATAAGCCAAATTCCTTAAGGTACAGGTATTTTGCTTTTCTTGTGTCGAATTTTGGTTAGCATACAAAATTTCCGAAATGTTGGCGGAACCCCTTAATGAAAAACCGGTTACGAACTGAACATATGCTGTTACCATAAACATCTATGCAATTCCGCCGGAAAAGTCAGTGAAGCTTTCATAGATACAATACGTAACCGTACAAAACGAAAAATTCCTTTAAGCTTATTTGAGTTAATAGAAAGTATAAATCCTGTCATCAGAGGATGGGTGTATAACGTAAAGCTCACGTTAGAAAATGCTTCAATAAACTCCAACGCTGGATTGTAAGACGAATATGGAGCCATAGATTCAAAAGATAGCGCAATATGGGGTGGAAGAAACTTTATTCTACATCGAGCCATCAAAAATGAAATTCTCGAGGAATTGGTTTGAAAGACTAAAACCAACTCCTCGAGAAAGCACACTGAAGCTATTGAACCACCGTGTACGGGGCCGTACGCACGGTGGTGTGAAAGGTCGGGGATTAGTTATCCCCTATACTCGATGATAATCAGCTTTTATGATTGTTTTAATAAATAGTAGGTATCAAACCACCGTCCATTCGAACTGCTGTACCTTTCATAGCACCTGAATGTGGGCTGCTTACAAATGCCACCATTCTTCCTATCTCGAAAGGACGAATAAACCTTTCAATATGTGAATCAGGTAAGTGAGACAATACAAAGTCTTTTTCAATTTGTTCGAAAGACTTACTAGAATGACTATATATGTCTTTGAGTATATTTTCAACATTCTCCGACAATGTCGGTCCAGGCATAATGGAGTTAATTGTCACTTCTTTACCCTTGGTTAAAAATGATAATGATTTGGATAAAGATAATATCATGGATTTAGTCACAGCATACTGTAGCATATTTCCTGAAGGCATGACAGCTTCTTCACTAGCAATAAAAATAATTCTGCCAAAATTTTTACTCAGCATTTTATTTATATAAAATCTAGACAAGTTATCAGCAACAAGAAAATTTGTCTCAATATATTTCTTCCAAACATCTTCATTGATTTCTTCATAAGTCATCATTTCATATATTCCTAAATTATTCACAAGAATATCTACATCAGGATGATGATGGTATATATTTTCTCTTTCATCTTTGTTCAATAGATTACCAAAAGCATTTTGAGGATTCGTTTCTGGATATTTTTTGTTTATGTCATTAACAATCATTTCTACTTCCTCATTGTTTCTACCGTTGACTAAAACATCCACACCCTCTTTTGCAAGTTCGAATGCTATTGCCTTTCCTATTCCTTTCGTTGACCCAGTAATAAGCGCTTTTTTATTTATTAATTGTAGATCCATTATATTACTCTCCTTTATCAGATAAACTTAATACATTTAAATAAAAATTTATCGTATTGTGAACAAAACTTTCTTTTGTGTTTTTTTCATTTTCGACTAAACTAAAATAAATTTGAGGGTCAAAAACGTGCATCAATTGATGTGATAAATAGTTATTAGGTAGAGAAGATTTTATTTCGTTTTTTTCTTTACCTTCTTGTATCATTAGAGAAAAATTCTTTATGACCTTATCGATAATTGCATTTAATTCATTGTGATATTGCACATTAAATAACTTATGCATATAAAGAAAATGATCCTTAGTAAAGTCAAAAAAGTCACTATCAAATCCATAAGTTATTATTTTTTTGATTTTATTTCTTATAAGATTTTCGTTTTTGTCTATTAGTTCTACTTTATGATTAAATTCCTCCAATTTAGGTATCAAAATGTTAAAAAGTAATTCCTCTTTAGACTTAAAATGCAAATATAAAGTGCCTTTTGCGACATCTGATTCTTTTGCGATGTCATTCATCGTTACTTTATCGAAACCTTTTAACCTAAACAATGTTTCTGCATTACTTAGGATTGTTTTATTTCTAGCGTCAAATATTTTGTCCATTCTTTGCGACATTAACAAAAACCACCTTTTTTGACCTGTAGTCATTTTTGACCCACGGTCATATTAGCATATCTTTGTTTACTACGCAAGAAATATCGGTTTTAAAATACAGAATGGTGTCCAGAAAACTGTACTTTTTAAAAAAGCTGCTTCAAGAGAGGGCATTAATACAGAAATACTGCAAAAGAGACGTTTATATGGTTTGGGAACAAATGCAGGGCTAAAGCGAATTTCAAATGGAGAACATGGATAAAAATATATAAATTTGTTATATATACGGCGAAAATACATTGATAAAGATAATCTGCGTAACGCTATTGCTGAGATTGTAAATGCCATTTTACGAAATAAAATGACAGGTATTTGGGGCGAAGGAGCAACTTCCTGTGCTTCTGATTCTAAGAAATTAGGTACATGGGACCCAAATCCAATGACTGAAGGCATATTCGATATAGAGGCAAAGGTGCAATGATTTACTGGTATGCGGCTAAACATTCAACCTGCATCTATTCCCGATTAAAATCATGATCTTCTTCTGAAGTAACCTCCATAGATGGAAGGAGTTTTTGAAGCATTGTACGAGCATGGAGGTTGAGATTGAACAGTGGATTAAACAAGGTCGAGGGACCGGTATTGGAGTAGATTATAAACCTTGGTTAAAGATTCAAGATGTATCTTCAAAGGGTCGCTCAACTCGTTTAAAAGGAATAAAAACAAACAGACAGCATGAGTTTTTATCAGATTTAGAACGAAACAATTTTTATTTAACTGAATATTCAGATATTAAATTGGTATTCGAGAACAATTTCCTTTATTTATGGAAGTAGGGGTAGCACTAACATTTCGTAAAATCACTATAATACAATTTTAAAAATAAAAATCTCTTCTTTCTAAAACAAGCATTTTTTTATAGGAAAAGCCGATTTATTATATGTTGAGAAACCGGCTTTATTCAACTTTAGTACACCCGATAGTACAAAACAGAAGAACATAGGAATCCATTTGGTGCTTAATTGTATAAAAAATTGAATCAACCTTTTTTGACCCTCATAAGTAAAGATACATAAGACTCTTGCCTAAACAAATGGAATTTTAAAATTAGACTGTTCACCAAAAAGAGGAGACCGGCCAAAAAAATAACCCCTTTTATGTGAATAATTCCACTTAAATATCCTCCAAGTAAGGGACCTGATGCTAGACTAAAAAGTGGACACAGATTGTTATAATAAATTAACTAACAATTTGTGAGGTGCATTAGTATGCCAAAAGGTAAACGTTATGAT
>NZ_FNPI01000037.1 GCF_900107275.1 Evansella caseinilytica
ATGGTTGAATCGTCCTAAAAGTGACCGTCAGAAAAGGCATGAAAAACTAAAGAAATTAATTCTACGTACACATATTGAATTCAAATAAAGATATGGTAGTGTCAAAATTACTAAAACGCTCAAGAAGCGCGGAGTGAAAGTCAGTGAACGAACGGTTTCTAGAATTATGACTTCGAATAACTGGAAATCTTGTACTGTTAAAAAATACAAAGCCACGACTAACTCAAAACATAAACATCCAGTCAGTAATAACATACTTAATCGTAAGTTCCAAGTGGATCAGCCTAATCGGTTCTGGGTAACCGATATCACTTATATTTCCACCAACGAGGGCTGGTTGTATTTGGCGAGTGTCATGGATCTATATTCTCGTAGGATTGTTGGTTGGGCAATGGACAAAACTATGACAAAAGAGTTAGTTATTAATGCACTTAAAATGGCTTATTGAGTGTAGAAATTTGATTGCACACAATAGTCTTATAGATGAAACTGAAAGAAACGTAATAAAGTCGTATTATAATGTCATTTTGAAACAAATTTCACGAAATTATGATCATCAATAAAATTATGATAGAACAAATAAGAAGGTAGTGGGAAATAATTAATTTAATCTCATTTGAGGAATTAATTTTTGTAAGGTAATTGTTAGAATTTAACAGGGCTATACTATACTAGGTAATAGAGGACTATAGTATATAGCTTATTGCTTATATATAGGAGTGAGTAAATGTGGCTTAACAATTATTAAACAGTGCTATTTACAGCCTTATTTCTGATCCCAGGGTTTGTAATGAGCTCGGCGTATTCAAGTATTGTACCAAGTAGAAATAGTGATTCGCAATCTACTCTATTAAGATTTCTGGTTTTTAGTCTTTTGAACTATGTTCTATGGTGGTGGCTGCTATATGAGTTAATAATGCAAAAATATTGGGAAGATCATGCGATATCATGGATACTTCTTTTGTTTACTATCCTTGTTATCAGCCCATATGTGTTAGGTCTAATTGCTGGGATGTCCACAAAAAAAGAATGGACTAGGAAACTATTAAAAAAAGTAGGTTTAAATCCAATTCACGGTGTTCCCACTGCATGGGATTATGTAATGGATCGACCTGCATGGGTTATTATTACTTTAAAAGACGACTCAACTGTATACGGATTTTATGGTAAAAACTCCTTTGCCTCATCGATCCCTAATGAAAGAGATATTTATGTTGAAGTTACATATGATTTTGAGGACAATAAATGGATCCCAGATGAACGAAGCGTGGGTATTTGGATCCCGCAGAGTGAAATCAAACACATTGAATTATTTAATCTTACAAATGGTGGTGAGGAAGGTGGGTGAAGAAAACAAGAATAGTAACTACAAGATTTCAACAGGAGGTTACAAACTGGAGGAAAAAGGGTTGCAACCAGCTAATGTTACTAACATCGGGAAACCTCCATTAGGTGGATCTAACGTTAAAAGGCCAACTAACAAAAAACAAGGAGGTGACTAATGATGAAGGCAATAAATAGTGGAAACTATCAATCTCGAAGTGGTAAAAAAGCAAACAATGGACATCAACCTGGGCCAGTATCTAGAAAAGGAAGTCCACCATCTAGTGGTTCAAAAGTAAAAAAAACAGGACAATGATTATCTAAGAAGGAAGTGAAAACAATGGGGTTAAAGAGAATATTCATTAGTTTTGCAGTTGAGGACGTGAGGTATAGAGATCTTTTAAAAGGACAATCTCTTAATACCAATTCACCATTTACTTATACTGATATGTCTGCCAAGGAGCCTTGGGATAGTAAGTGGAAAACTAACTGCCGTACTCGTATCAAAGGTTGTGATGGAGTAATTGCTTTGATTAGTAAGCATACAAGGAATGCGGATGGTGCTAAATGGGAGATGCAATGTGCCAATGAAGAAGGAATTCCGATAATTGGCATTCATATTCATAAAGATGATAAAGGGCAAATCCCACCTCAATTATCAGGGAAAAAGGTAGTTAATTGGACATGGGACGCAATAAAGAACTTTATAAATAGCTTGTGATTAAATAATGATATATTTGTAAGGAAAGAGGTGAACAAATGCGAAAGGCCTTAATTGTTGGGATCGACTCGTATGAGCATGTTTCTCAGCTCTATGGATGTGTAAATGATGCTTATTCAGTTAAAACAGTTTTAGAACGTAATAGCGATGGAACGAGAAATTTCGGTATAAAGTTACTAACTGTAACGGGTCCAGATAACCAATTGTCTAGAAAAGAATTAAAAGACAATATTGCTGAACTTTTTAATGATGACTGTGAAATTGCATTGTTTTATTTTTCAGGGCATGGATTTATTGATAATTTAGGTGGCTATTTATTAACATCAGAATGTGCAGATGGAGATGACGGTTTATCAATCAATGACTTACTGAAAATCGCTAATGATTCCCCTGCAAAAAATAGAATAATTATTTTAGATGCATGTCACTCTGGGATTGCAGGAACTCCGGATCCAGATGAAAATAAAGCAATTCTGAAAGAAGGTATGACGATTTTAACAGCTTCGAGTAAAGATCAGTATGCAATGGAGGAAAATGGGTCAGGTGTTTTTACTAGCCTTTTTATTGACGCCCTTAATGGTAGTGCAGCAAATTTAGTTGGTGATATAACCCCAGGTAGTATTTATGCACATATAGATCAATCTCTTGGACCTTGGCAACAAAGGCCAATTTTTAAGACAAACGTCAAAAGTTTTGTTACTCTAAGAAAGGTTCAACCACCTATATCACTAATAGATTTAAAAAAAATGATTGAGTTATTCCCTGAAAAGGGTTATGAATTCAAATTAGATCCAAGTTTCGAACCCGAAAGTGAATTTCCTATAGAAGAGAATACTGAAAAATTTGCGATACTGCAAAAATATAATAGAATTAATCTACTAATTCCTGTTGGCGCTCCACATATGTATCATGCAGCAATGAATTCTAAATCATGTAAGTTAACAGTTCTAGGGGAACATTATTGGAATTTAATTAAGAATGACATGATCTGATTTCTAAGAAAGAACTTATAAGCGTAAGTAGTTCTCAATTGTGAATAGGGCTAATTACGCTTACTATTTTCAAAGGGTAGCATATTTTGTAAATAAAATACAGTTTTTAATGTTTTGTAGTCTTTTAACATTAAATATTACTTATTAAAACTATAACTAGTGCTGCATTACCTGTTTCGATGGATTCATTAGCAACCTGAATTTTAAACTCTCTTGGACGACGTGTACTTCTCATGAGTATTCAGCCCCTTCGTTCATTTTATTATAAAATAACTACTTTGATCTGTCCAAGTTCATTTTGGGGCTATAGAGATTTCATTCGTAAGAATTTAAACAAGAAGGAAGGGAAAAGTGATTGTTTATGCTACAAAATAGGGTGAATGAGTTAGATAGTGGTATTTTAGATATTGTAGGAGATAAAGTTCACACAACCGGATTCACACATGAAAAGATGTTGCAGTTCTTTCTTGATACAGGTGTACAATGTTGGAGTTCTAAGGGGCTATATGATTATCGAGATTTAGAGTTCTGTAGTATAAAAAATAATGCTTTAATCATTGTTCGAAAAGATGGAAAAGAGATTAATAGATATCAATATAAACCTGTTCATAAAGATACCGTTCACTATAAAAACGAAGCAGGAAAAAATGTTTCTCTTACATTTACAATCAGAAAAAGTTTCTATAGCGACCATTATCATTTTTTAAGCGAAACAGATTCTTTACTATTTAATAATAAAGATGAATTAGATGAATATCTTCTAGAAAAGTTTGATACCCGTTGCTCTTTTTAATACATTTATATCTGGTGATTAGGGGGTGACATAATGAAAAATATGATCTTATTAGATATTGAGACTGGAGATTTTAATTTAGATTCGGGGATATATGAAGTCGCTTTATTGGTTATAGAAGATGGAAAAATAGTTTTAAGTGAGCACATCGCAGAAATGGAAGATGAAGCTTCTATCCATTTGGGTATGGGCGCAGGATACACAGATATATCCGAAAATTCATTAAAGAAAGAACAATTTCGAAAGATAATCAATACATACAATTATCCAGTTGTGGCTCACAACGTCCCTTTTGATAGAAAATTCCTTGTTCATTATGGTTGGTTAGATGAGGATTATGAATGTTATGATTCAATTCGGGCAATCAAATATGCGAATCCTAATTTATTTTCTTATTCATTAGGATATCTACTATCCTTTTATAATATTAATCGTTCGTTAACTCATATTGCTATAGACGATGTTAAAGCGCTTTATAAAGTGATTTTAAAAGTGAATCCTACAATATGGATACCTTTATATAAAGTTCCCCCTAAAAAATTTAAAAATTTTGTAAAAGTTACTGCAAATGTGGAGGGGCAAAGCACTCTTTTTCAAAATAAAAGAATCGTTTTTACCGGTGCCAGTCCTTTCCCGCGAATCCTTATGAAAGAAATCGCAACAAAATGCGGAGCAATCGCGACTGGAAGTGTGTCATCTAGAACAGACCTATTGATTTGTGGAGAAAAACCAGGAAGTAAATTGGCTAAAGCGAAAGAGTTAGGGATAGAAGTTCAGACAGACGAATGGTTCATCGATGCCGTTTCGAAGGATTTTAAATTAGATTCGGCCACGATTACACGTCAAAGTATCGCTGCTGCGACAGAGAGCGATACGAAAGAAAAAAGTATTTTCAAAAAAATTCCTGAACTAAAAGGGAAAGTTGTCAATATAGCGTTGCTTCCTCTTAGCATCCAACGTAAGATTGAAGATATTCTCGTTAATCATATGGAAGTAGCAGGGTTAAATAAAGGGTCAAATGGATACAAAGTTGATGTGATTGTTTACGCTGATGATGGTGATTATGCCCTTTTGAAAAAAGCAGAAGAGTTACATATTACAACGATTCCCCTGTCTAAATTTAATCAAATGATCTTAAATTAAATGAAATAAAGTGTTCAAGAGGTACTATGACGTATAATCATACTTATGGATAAGGGAAAGGATGTTCGGTATACTTATTACTAAGTCATTAGACCACGCTAAACAGCATAATCATGTATGGGCTTAGGAAGGAGATGGTTGCATGATTTTTGAATCGAATGCGAGTGACAAAATCACTCCTTATGAAGAATATCCTTATCTTGTATGGCCGGGTTTCCACAGAAAAAGATGAACAGATTTCGCCATTGGAAAATCAAATTGATATATGCAGGAACTGGATAGAAAAAAATCATTTTGAATGGAATGAACAAGCCATTGTCCTTGATGAAGGGATTACAGGGACATTGCTCCTGGATTGAGCAGCTATGCAGTTAATTTTGCAGAAGTCTAAAAAAAGATAAATTAAAATGGTTGTTTTTAAATCAATCCATCGCTTGGCAAGAGATATGAAGGATTCCCTTGAAATACGTGAGACACTGCTAGGTCATGGTGTGGCTATGATAGTCTTTATGAGGGGAAAAATGACATGAAGTTTGAAATGTTCTCCATGTTTGCTGCCCAATACCCCAAAACGATTTCGGTCTCTGTTTCCAGTGCCGTGGCGTCCAAAGTGAGAAGAGGAGAACACATCGGCCCGATTCCTTTTGGTTACAAATCAGTTGACAAAAAGCTTCAAATTAATGAGAAAGAAGCTCCGACGATTCGGCAGATTTTCATAGTGCTCAGAAGCCACAAGAAACAACATGATATACCTCCAAACAAACCATTGGAAAGCCGATTGTAGGAGCATTAAAGGCATTGAGAAGTTTTAAAAAAAGAAGAAGCTTTATGCAGGAATCAGAAGAATTAGAAAAGTAAGCGGTAATAAAAAAGGACCTAAACTATACAAACAAGCGAGTCCCTCAGGAACCTTAAAAATGCCCACAAATACGACTCAATCTAAGCAATTATGAAATTGGTTTAAGTATCTCTATTGTGATAGAATAGAAGATAATTTGTAATGTTAGAGGTGGGCTAATGGAAACTGTAAATATCGTATTAGGAATTATAGCTTCAATACTATCGATTTCTGCGATTGTTTTTTCCAAAAAAGTATCTGATAAAAATAAAAAAATTGAACAATATCTGGAACAGGAATTAAATATCACATTGAATTCATCGAAAAAAGAGGTGTTATCTAGTAAAAAAGCAACTTCAGGTGAGAATGGAACTAGTATAATAGGAGATAACAATAAAGTTAGGGGAGGGAAATAATGGCGTTAAATAATACTGCTAGATCTGGGGATAATGGAACTTCAATTGTCGGCGACAAGAATAATCTTAATACCTTTAATTTTGGTAGCAAGACTCCGAAAATATTAAAGCGAAGTGCTATCTTTGATGTTTGTAAAATAATTGCAGAGCTTGATATCGATTATGATGATGAATATTCTATCCAAAAAAATTCTGATTGGATGGAGAAATTTGAGTACAATAAAGTTGATCTTTACGTGGAAATTTTTGATAACTATTCGGACGGTTATGATGAAGTCTCTAAGGTTTTACAGGGGTATTTAAAAAAGACAATAATGGTCAAAAAAATTCGAACGGTTTATTTAGAAGTTGAGAGGGTAAGAGAAAAAGAAAATCTTGATGGTGACTATGTTATTAAGCAAGTATTTCAGCGACTTAAAGAAGAAGTTTGCTATAATTCGTACATCAATGAAAATGACCTATTAGATGAAGAAGTCGATGAAGCCATTTATCTGATAATATTCTATGTGTTTACTAAATGTAAACTTTTAAAGCCAGTACCTAAGGATGAAGAATAAGATGATAATTGACAGAGATTCAAATCCTAAAGATACAGTATACTACATCTCTGCATGTATAATGGAAATTATTTCATTAAACAAGTACAACGTTGAAGGTTTGTACGAAGCTTTAAAGGAGCGATACAACGACTCACTTGAATACATTGTATATTTGCTCTCTTTAGATTTTCTTTTTCTTATAGATAAAATTTCAATTAGTAAGGAGGGATTTCTAAAGTGTTCATAAAGCATTTGATCATTAAAGAAACAATACCTGCTGAAAACATCATCAGAGAAATCCCTTTTGCTAAAGGAATGAATTTTATTGTTGATGCTGGAAAAGATCAGGAAAAAGGAAATAGTGTTGGGAAAACGACTATTTTAAAATTGATAGATATATGTTTGGGAGCAAAAGATAGGAAATTTATTTATTTTGATGATGAAACAAAGCAAACAAATGAGAAACTAAAAAACTATATCATCGATAACAAAATTAATGTTGAACTGATGGTTGTTGATTCTTTCAACGAGGAAAATTCAAGTGAATACATACTTTCAGTGGATCTTTATCCCCGAGGTAAAAGATATATCAATGGTATAGAAACGAATCAAAATGATTACTGGCAACAACTTAATGTGATTTTATTCTCTAATTATGCTAATTCCCCTACTTTTAGACAGTTAATTAATATGTTTGTTAGGATAGATCAACGTGCAGATAATAATAAGTTCCTTAAATTCTTGGATAGAACTAATGAAGCAACTTATGAGAATATTTATTCGTATCTTTTTGAGTTGCAAGATCAGGAAGTAAGTAACTGTATTTTGGATTTGAGAAAAGAAATTGCAGATAAAGATAAAGAAATAAAAAACTTTATGTCTATAAATAATTTTAAATCTATAGATAGTGTCGATCAAAAGGTAAATCTATTGGAATCCACTATTGATGAATTAAATAATCAAATGAACATGTTAGTGAGTTCAAGAAAATTTAAAGAAAATGAAGAAAAGATATCTGAAATAAAAATTGAGTACGCAAATTATAATAATCGGATCGATGAACTTTTATTTAAAAGAAAGAAAATCAAAGATATTCTTGCTGATGCTAAGCAGGAAATAAAAAATGGCATTGACGAAGAGGTCTTAAGAAATTTATATAATGAAACTCAGAAAGCAATGGGCAATTTGCATAAAGAATTTGAAGACTTAGTAAAGTTTAATGATGAACTTATGCATAACAAAATAAGATATTTTAATTCTCAGTTAGAAAAGATAGATAAACAAACTGTTGGTCTTGAAGAAAATAAGAATCGACTGTTTGAAAAACATAAGAATGTAATAATGTTGATAGAAGAAAATAAAATTGATCAGTACACTTCGCTGCAGAATAAACTAGCAGAATATAATGAAGAGCTAGGGAGTAATAAGAATATTAGATCAACGTATAAACATTTAGAAAGTCGAAGAGCGAAACTCGTTGAAAAATTAGAAAAAACTGAAGGTGAAGCTGAAGTTAAAAAAGATTCGTTGTCTATCTTTAATAAATATTTTTCTCAATATAGTGAAAAAACTAATGGAGAACCTTTTATGCTCTATAAAACAGAAAAAGGCTTTCCTTTTGGTATCGATTCCGTAAAAAGGGGATTAAGTACAGGTACAAGGAAATCCATTATTGCTGCATTTGATTTAGCCTATCAACAATTAGCCAAGGATCTAAAGAAAAAAGCCCCCAATTTTATAGTTCATGATGTAATAGAAACTATCGATCAGGTAGCTCTAGGTGCGATTATTAATATTGTGAACTCTATAGAGTGTCAATACATTGTAGCAGTTCTAAAAGAAAAAATTAAAGATAATGATTTAATAGAAGAATCAAATATTAAAGCTACACTCTCTGAAAATAATAGACCTTTTAGAAATTAAACGGCAAACAAAACTTTTTTAGAAAACATGTATTCAACTAACATCTACCATTTTGGTTCAAATTGCATCAATTTTCATCCTAAATAATACTGATGCTAGACTAAAAAGTGGACACAGATTGTTATAATAAATTAACTAACAATTTGTGAGGTGCATTAGTATGCCAAAAGGTAAACGTTATG
>NZ_FNPI01000039.1 GCF_900107275.1 Evansella caseinilytica
TTGACTGTTTTCGGAAGGGGATCACGACGTGGATCGATGAGATTGAGACCGGCATCCATATGATACACATTAAACGGAAGGTTTTTCATCGAAAGGCCCCCAAAACCATATCGTAGAAAGCGTTCGAAGCCGGCGACTTCTTTATCAAAGATAAAAACGTTGATATTGTCGTAATGCTGGTCCTCCTTCAGCATCTTCCGATATTCTTTATCGAGAGCAGTCGGATTAAAGGCGTACACTTCCACATCCGGGAACATCATCCCGATTTGGATGACCACCTTTCCAGCCATCGAATGACCGTCAACAGTTATTTCAGCATTAGGGTATTTTTCCTTCAGATCTTCTATATATTGAATTGTCTGGTCAGTATAGTCCTTTCCGAGAGCACGCCTAAGATTTGCATTTCCAAATGTTTGATCACGATCCATCGAATCCGAGAAATCCGTTCCAGGCAATACGACTACAATTTCATCAGGATCAGAAGGATTTCCACGCGTAAGCGCATTAATGTGATTTCCAATTTCATACAGGAGATTTATTTCTTCTCCATGTCTGTTTACAATTTTAGTAGGAATTGTTGATTCAAAGTATTGAGGAACACCTTCTACGAATTTTATGTTTAAATCATCTAAAGCCACTTTATATTCTTCTAACATTTTAATTTTGACATCTCTTAAATCGTCTTCACTTATAATATCAATTTCCCTTACATGTTCTTCAGCAAAATAAACGGTTTTCATTGCAATTAGTTGATGCTCTGCCTCTGTAAAGGATGGTTCATTAAAATGAAATATTTCATCTTTTTCAGTCATTTTTAACCCCTCACTTTATTTCTAAGTACGTAAAAACACCTTGGGTCTCTCCTGTAGCTATGTTTTCAACACCGATTTCAACAACATAGTTTGACTTAGGCAGCATATTTTCAAGCTTCATCCGTATTTCCTTTGCCTGTTCATCATCAATTCCCTCTTTTATTCCTATAATCGAAATATTGTTGTCTAATTCACTAATTTTTTCAATATTGTCTTCAATATATTGTTTCAAATGCTCTAGATCGTCACCTTTTCTAAACGCTTCTTTCAGTTCATCGCTGATTTCTGAGGCAAGTCCAACACTTGTCTGGAAATATATTGTTTTTGTCCCTTCTGGACGCAGCGGATCTGTAATATCTAAACTGTTTAAATAGTCAATTGCCGGTTTAAACTCTTCATATCGAGCTTCTAAGTATAGCTCCTCAAATATGTGACGAACAATTCGCTCTTTCGGTTCAAACACCATCAATGTGTCAGGGTCACCCTTTAATGCTATTGAAATATAAGGATGTCCATGGTACTCGATATAAATAGTAAAGTATTTCTCTCCCGTAGGTAAACTCGACGGATTTGTAATTTTCTTAATCACCAGCTTTTCCGAATCTAACTTATACCGTTCCACATAATTTCTTACATTTTCTTCGATCGTTTCTCTGTTTCGATCTGCAAAATCCCCTCTGTTCATAAACATCACTCCTCCGATTACTGCGCCGATGATCACCAGACTGATCAGGATCAGCTTGTTGTTTTTCTTCAAAAGATTCATCCCCTCCCATAACAGGTATTTGCAATATAACAGCCAGTTTTTATGTACGGCTAACGGCACAATGAACAACCATCATGCCCATTCATTAGATTGGCAAAATATTCTGTAACTCTATTATTATAAATCTACCGTTTTTATCCTTCAATCCTTGATAATGGAAATAAGGAGATAGTCCCTGATAATGAGTTAGGTCAAACGAATTAGTTGGAGAAAAAATTACTTTGGTTAAACGGATAATTGTCGATCAAAGAACTGTTCCAACCCCTGTGATCACTTGAGCCTGACACCGGAATCCATATGGAATGCGTAAAGCGGAAGTTTTTCCATCGGTAAATCGCCAAAACCATAGCAGAGCCTGTGCTTGATGCTGATGATTTCTTTGTCAACAGTGATCCGTAATGCCAGGCTTTATTAAAATATCACCTGTTTTATGCGCGAAGATACCATGTTTTGCGAAAGCATCTTCTCAGCGGACAGAAAACGAATCGGGCAGTAATAGTGTTGGATTAGCCCGAGACATATTGATAGAAACAGCTACGTTTCATGGAGAATTGGAAGCTTGCCATTTCAATAACAGTATACTTCACTCTTCTCATATATCCGTGTTAATCGGCGTTCGCATAGTTCAGGTGTTACTTTAAATGTGTTCACCATAGATGGAATTAAATTATGCTGAGTAAAATCTATGGATTTAATCATGTGGTATGGAAGCGCAGCATATTCTACAAATCTTTTAGCGTCCCATTCTTGTAATTGTCGGAAGGCGGGGGGCATCCCCTTAAGTTGCCATCCAGCATGCCTAAGTAGATGAGCTAGTTCATGAAAAAAAACTTCCCGTTGTTTTTTTGGTGACAGTCGGATGTCAACAGTAATTGATTTAAACCTGGATGTTTCATAGCAAAAGGAAGGTAATGGCCGTTTAAAAAAATGAATGTTTAAATGATTGCAAATGATGTACTCATCAATGTCATTGGCACTATGTACAGCCATGTTTATATAGAGCCTTTCTACCCATTTCTCTAATTCGGTTGGATAATATTTCATAAAAACCCCTCCTAATTACATTATAGGAACGTATGTTCTTTTTGGCAATAAAAAGAAAAAGTCCTTATGTAGGACTTTTTAACCGAAAAATGACTGAAGGCATTTTCTTAATGAAAATCGGTTACGAACTAAACATATGCTGTTCTATTTTTCTTAATTGTTCATTGTGGTGCTGTTCATTGACCCAAAGATCCTACAGTTAACCCGTCCCTGCTCAATAACTTTGATGATGAAACCGGTAGCTTCGATATAACGATATTCATATGGTACAAGTGAATCGGCAAGAGCAGCTTTTAATTGCCCGTACTCTTGATCTAGTTCTATTTTTCTTGTCTGAGTGGCTTTTATCTTTTTTTTATAGGCTCTTTTCGTAAAGTTTGTGGCTTTTTCAAAATGAATAAAAAAGAAGGAAAAAAATTACTTTTTGTAGTATAATTATTATGAAATGCTTGTTCAACTAACAAGCAGTAATGTTGAATAGGGTAGGTATTTAGGCTTGTGCTAGTAAAATTCTATTTCAGAATGGGAAGGTTTCAAAATGAATATTGCAGAGGAAATCATAATTTCTCCATTAAAGGATGAATTAATTGAGGACATCAATAAAACAAATGGTTATTTTAGAGTGTTTGGTAAGGTTGTACCCAGTTTTCAATCAGGAAAATGGTCTTTTGAAGAGAATCTATTTGAAGAAACTAAAGAAATTCGTTTCCCAGATGATAACCTTGATTGGAGCCGATATATAAACCGTGAAGATAAAGCTCTATTTTTAGCTTATAAGAATAATAATTGCATTGGGCAAATTAGAATAATTAAGGATTGGAATCGCTTCTGTTATATTGAAAATATCGCTACAAAAAAAGAATTTAGAGGATATGGAATCGGGAAGTTGCTCTTAACTAAAGCGGAAGAGTGGGCAAAACAAAGAAAACTTATCGGAATGTCTCTAGAGGCTCAAGATGATAATCTTGGAGCGTGCAGGTTTTATGTGAAACAAGGATTCATACTAGGTGGAGTTGACACATTGAAACAGTCATATAATCCAAATATAGAAACCACTTTGTATTGGTATAAGTTATTCAAGTAACGGATGCGTTACTTGAATAAAAATTCTTAAAAGTCATATCATTGATATGGCTTTTTTCAATATTTTATACCTCACGCAAATACTTCACCGTAATATAATTCGATTTTTGGCAAGCTCCTAACAAAATACCTTTTACTCTTTCCTTTGTAGGCATTTTCTTATTTTGTTGTAAGAATTTGAACCAGTAGAGGTAGTTGTCGAGGTATTTAGTTGCTACTCCGTTAAACCTATCCATCCAGTCGCCAAGAAAAGTACAATCGACATTCCAATGGTAGTCATTATTTTATCAAAGACAGTAGCACCATACGTAGCATAACTGCTAAGAAGTGAAGATAGCCAGCCATAAATAAAATATAGGCTAAATCCAACAGTTAACAAAATGAATACTGTTCGAACTCTGAAAATATCTTTAGGTGTTTCTTCTTGTGATAACTGTGCGTATTCGTTTTCTATAGAATGCATCCTAACAAGAATCTGATATGTTTCCCTCAAATTATCCATGGAATTTACAACCTAACATGGTGCTTCATTCCATTATAATAAGTAAAACGTATGTAGGTAAATAGTACCTCGGGAAATACAAAGAAAAACATACCTATAAAGTATGTTTCAATTACCTCCAACTGGTTAAAGTTTTTATTTCAGCTATCTCAATGAGACGGAGAAACAGGTTATTTAATTCGCTTCAACTCAGCTTCGTGTTGGATTGAGCGAGCAGACAAAAGGTCAATAATATGCTGTTGGTCCATTTGAATTTGTTCAAGCTGTGTAACAGATTCATTTGTTTCCATAACAGCTTGTTTGATTTGTTGCTGTTCGTCTGCGATGTTATCAACTTTTTGAATAAGTTGTTGTTGCTCGTCATCCATTTTATTTAATTTTTCTAGGATTTGTTTTAATAATTGTTCACTCATGCGAATTGCTCCTTTTTAAAGAGGACTGTAAATGACACTTCTTCTTCTATTAGCAATATCATATTTGTTTATTTACTTTTACTGGTTTTTCTTATTTTCCTGAGAGGCTCTATATCTCAGATAATCAAGATGCTTTTTCAGTTCTTCCATTTCTTCTTCCGTTATATTTTCTTGATCAAAAAAGAAAATGCTTTCATCATCACTTTGGCGCTCTGGAATAGAAGAAGGAGAGTAGGATCGACCTAACAGATAATCAAGACTGACATCGAAATATTTGGCGAATTTATCTAAAATTTCCATATCAGGCATGCGTGCTCCATTTTCATAGCCAGAAATAGTTGACTCAGCCAGACTAAAGATCTGTCCAAACTCTTTCATAGTTAATTTTGTTTTTGATTTTCTTAATTCCCTGAGACGTTCACCAAACTTCTTTTTATCCAATGTAATCACCTAACCTAGTTTATTACAATTATACTTTGCAAAATGCAAAGATAAAAGCGAAACAAAAAAACTTTGCAAAATGCGTTGGAGATTTGCGAAATGAGTAGTGACATAATGAATAAGCAACGCAAAGTGCGAAGTTGGGAGGCTGATTTTAATGAGTTACCTTAAAACGGCACGAATAAATGCTGAGTTTTCAATTGAACAAGCAGCAAAACATCTAGGAATTTCCGCAGGATATTTGTCTCAGATTGAAAATGGTCGAAGACAAGTTAGTAAAGAAAGAGTAACAGAAATAGCAATTTTATATGGTACTAACAGAGATGAAATTTTTTTACCTTCTCGCTACGCAGTCCGCAAAGTTAATGGGAGTACAACAGCTTAATCACACAAAACGTTGTACACATATTTTCAACCACTGTCTTACATAAATTATATCGTAACTTTTTGTTACTGTATAACATTGTTTAAAGGTTTGTTCGACAAGATATTTTGACATGTAAAAATTAACAGGATCGTCCAGCTGTCCCGGCTGCATACGATATGGTGAGGTGAGAAGATGCCCCAAAGTACAAAAGAAAAGAAAAAACAGAAAAAGAAATCTCACTTGTATGTAGGGAAAGAAATCTATGGAACACTCCCCAAGGAGGAAGTGTTCAGAAAAGCTTTGGAGCCTTATTTTAATGAATTACAAAGTGACACTATTTCAAAAATAAACAGACGACGATGAAGGCTTCACCCTTTTTTGGATGGACAAGCAATGGATTTTAATTTATAGAATGGGGGCGTTGTATGAGGACGAGCTGCAACGCCTTTCCATTGACACATTGGAAAGCCATGGGTGGATCTATAAAAAAGCGGAGGAATTGTCTGAAGAGACGATGATCAACGTCAAACCGAAGGCGATGAGAGATTATTTAAAACAGCTTGTTAAAGCCGGCTGGCTGGAAGAGCGAAGAAATCCAAAAGTGAAGATGGATCGAACCCTTCAATACCGGGTCAACATTCTTAACATTCAGCTGGATTTATTGGCATTGGGGTATAATCTGGACGGCTATCCGCTGCCGGTGGTAAAGAGGGAAAAAGAATATACGTATTTTCCTGAGGAAAATTCGAATGTTCAAAAAGACGTTTCAACAGGCGAAAAAGAAAATAGAAAGGTCGAAAAAGAAAAAGCAATACCAGAGATTACTAACATAGATTTATTCAAAGAAATGAAAGAAGAAAAAGAAGAACACTCTCAGCCCACGGAAACTCATTTTCAAAATGAGAATCATCCATATGAATTTTATCGGGAGAATTTTGGCGATCTCACTAGTTACGTACGAACGCTTATTAATCATTGGCTAAGTGCGTCTGTTTTTACAGAGCCAGAGAAGGTAATGACGTTGGCAATGAAAACAGCGCTGAAAAACAATGTTCTTCACTACTCGTATGTGAACAAAATTCTGGAGGACTGGCAACAAAAAGGGGTTAAGACGGAAGCCCAGGCGCTAGCTGTCATGCAAACATACAAGCAAAAACAAAAGAAAACTACTTTTGTGAACAGAAAAACGCCAAGTGTCTCTCATGGACCTATTCCCAAATGGCTGTATGATGAGAATTACGGGAAAGAGCCTTATGATCCGGAAGAACTGGAGAGGTTAAAGGCAGAAGTAGCCGAGAAAAAAAGACAGCTGAAAGCCCAACGTCGAAATTTGGGTCTTTGATAAAAAAATTGCCGATTTTTGGGTTTATTTTGTGAGGAGATACCTATATAATTGACAGTATAGAGTGTTTCACACACTGAGAGATTTTAAATAAACTATAAAAAAGGATCTGTTTGAGAATTTATACTCTGTTGATAACATATCATGGATCTTCAATTTAGAGTTTTGACTGAAACATACTATTTTGTAAACCTATATAAACTTTTATGACGGAGTTTATGGATTTCTTGACTTAAGAACCTTGCATCAGGGTAAGTATTCTTGTTTAAATCAGGTTGATCAAAAGATGAACATTTGTGTTTTAATTTTTAGTTCGATAGTACCTTAAGTTAAAAGTATTGCTTAGAAATAATCATCTAAGATAATATAATGGACCCAAGAAACTAGACACGCAGAAGAGTGATGCTAGACTAAAAAGTGGACACAGATTGTTATAATAAATTAACTAACAATTTGTGAGGTGCATTAGTATGCCAAAAGGTAAACGTTATGATG
>NZ_FNPI01000040.1 GCF_900107275.1 Evansella caseinilytica
CTATGACAAAGAAATTGTAGGTTATAAATTCTCTCGGTTCTGTCGAACCGATGAACTTCTTTCAGCCGTAAATGATTCTATTAACTACAGGTTTCCCCAAGGTGTAAAAGATCAAGGGTTAGCCATCCGTAGTGATAATGGTTGCCAAATGACAAGTAGATGTTATGTCAAAGCGCTTAAAGATGCTGGGATTAAACAAGAAGGAACAGGATATAACAACCCAGATGGTGATGCATATATTGAGCGTTTCTTCAGAACGCTCAAAGAAGAAACCGTGTGGGTAGGAATACAATTCCTTTGCTGAAGCAAAGGATGATATTGATCGCTACATCGATTTCTATAATACTGAACGCCCACATTCTGTTCTTGGGTATCTCTCACCTAAAGAATTGAGGGAATCTATAACTTCAAAAGCAGCATAATTGTCTGGACTTTTGGGGTTCATTAAGCAAGTTTAAGCTCAATAAAAATGAACTTTTTCTTATCACTAAATGAAATAACGCAATTGAGGTTAAGAAATCATGTAATTTTACAAACGGGCGCGATGTTGAAACACATATCTACAAAACTTTTTTGCAAAATTGTATATTTCTTCACAATGAAAGAGCCTATTTTCAAAACGGGTTCTTTTTATTTAACGTATAACGGATGTTAGTGAGCTGTATTTGATCAAAGTTTAATTTAAACCAACGGCTCTTCTTTTTTACGCTGTATGAAATGCGGTTATGTAGATAGATTGTCGAAGTTTCTTTATAATAGAAGGAAGGAAACTGTCGAAAAGGAGTCAGTTATTGACATGGCATGCTTTCACTGGATTGTTCTCTTGTTAGTCAGGAAGCTGGATGGCCAGCGCAGCCCCGGAGGTATTTATCATTTAATAACAGGGAAACGTTCGGCTCAAACAATACAGGATGCCCATCTGTTCCGCTGCGCCGAAGCTGTCAGTGTTTTTAAGGAGATGCAGAAGCAGACATTCGATGCGGAAATCAGGAAAATGACCGAATATGGCTGGCTTGCGGCGTCAGGAAGGAACGGTGTTTTGCTTACGCCTGACGGAGAAGCGGAACTGAGTAAACTGGAGCAAAAGTATCGTCTGCCGGAAGCGTATGATGGTGCGAAGTATGAATGGACCGGGGAGGCGGATTTGTTTTGGGAGCGGCTGGCGCTTACGGTGCAAAGCATCACTTTTATTTTACATGAAAAAAAATCGTTCATTCCGGTTACATATCGGCTGCAAACGCAGCGCTGGGTTAAAAAGCTGTTCCGGCAATGTCGCATTTCTGCAGAGAAGCTGAGTGAAAACCTTCATCATGAATTGCACGGGCTGTTAAATACTGTTCCTGACCGGGAGGCAAAGCTTTTCGTCAGCCGCCTTACTACTCCAGACCGGGCGGGAAAAACGTTCGGTCAGTTGGCGGACGAGTACTTTGGAGATCCGGTGTATACCAAAATCGTCTTCCAGTCCGTGATCCACCGCGTTCTCGTCCAAATAGCCGCGGCGGAAGAACGGTACAGGCTCCTTGCCGGATTTGTCGAAAGAAAAAGCAGCCGGCAGCTTCTGACGGAAACTGCGAAGGAAACCGACAAATTATTGAAGCAAGGGAAGGCGATTGAAGAAATCAGCCGGATTCGGAAGCTGCGCATCAGTACGATTGAAGATCATTTAATCGAGCTGGCGATTTACGATCCTCATTTCAGCTATGCCGACTTCATTACAGAAAAGGAAATTGCTGAAGTCCTGTCCGTTGCCGCTTCGCTAGAGACAAAGCGTTTAAGACTGATAAAAGAGGCGCTGACGCCTGATTTCAGCTACTTTAAATTACGGCTGGCGCTGACAAGCGCGAAGGAGCGAGTGTGATTGAATACCGAGCTGGAACACGTACTGGAAGAAAACTTTGGCTTTACACATTTCCGTGAAGGGCAGAAAGAAATCATTCTATCTGTTATGAAGGGAAGAAATGTGTTAGCGATTTTACCTACAGGAGCGGGAAAAACGTTGTGCTATCATTTTCCTGCCAAGCTTCTCGACGGGATCACGATCGTTGTTTCTCCGCTCCTGTCGCTGATGGAGGATCAAGTACATCAGATGCGGGCGTCCGGGGAAAAGGCGGTTGTACAATTAAACGGGCTGCTTTCCTTTACGGAAAAAGAACAGGTGCTGTCCGAATTGCATCATCGCTCCATCGTTTTCGTTTCTCCGGAAATGCTTGCAAATGACTACTTATTGAAAAAACTTCGCCACTGGAAGGTTGGATTATTTGTGGTGGATGAAGCCCACTGTATTTCACAATGGGGGCATGAATTCCGAACCGATTACCTGCGATTGAGCGATGCGCGCGCCGCCCTTGGCGAGCCACCTTGCCTGGCATTGACGGCAACGGCTACGGCGGAAGTGGAAAAGGACATCCTCGGCTGCTTAGCTATGGAAAACGCGGTTGTCCATCGTTTTTCTGTCAACCGGCCGCAAATCAAATATTTTATTGAGGAATGTGCTTCTGAAGAAGAAAAACAAAGCAGGTTTCGGGAATATATCACACAGGTTGCGTCTCCGGCAATTGTGTACACCGGAACGAGAAACGATGCGGTGCAGTTATCCAACGAGATTCGCGAGACGGGAATTTCTTCCACCGCTTATTATCATGGCGGGTTGGCAAAGGAGGAACGCCTGCTTATCCAGCGCCAGTTTTTGCATGACGAATTGCGAGTCATTTGCGCAACGACAGCGTTTGGTATGGGCATCAATAAGCCTGATATTCGAACCGTCGTCCATATGCATTTACCGTCATCTATTGAACAGTATGTGCAGGAGGTTGGAAGAGCGGGAAGAGACGGTAAGGAAAGTGCCGCCTTGCTGCTCTATACGAAAGCAGACCGATATCGTCCGTTATCATTCATAGAACAAGAATTTTTAACGGAAAAGGAGCTTTCTGCTTTGTTCCGAGTATTAAAGGGAAGCGGCGGGACTGTCGCAATAAAAGATATTCCTGCCATGCTGCAACTGGATGAAACCGTTTGGCGGATGGTGATGTATTATTTAGAAAAAGCCGCTGCTGTCAAAGCTGGCAGGATAGCAGCGGAACGGTTAAATGAGGAATTGCTTGCAACACTTCATGAACATTTTACGAAACGAAGAAGACAAAAACAATCACTGTTCTTACAGCTGGAACGGTTGTTTACGGAAAACAGCTGCATCCGCTCCGGCATCCTCGCTTACTTTGGAGAAAATCAGCATACATCTCCCGCTTTCTGCTGTTCTGCTTGCGGTTTCCGATTTACCGATATGCCGGGCTTCGATCCCCATCCGCGTCCGGCGGATGAGAGCGGGAAGAGCAACGAAATAACATGGCAGGAAGAGCTTCAGCATATGCTGCTTCCGCATAAGCGGGGACGATGATCATGAACAAACAGGCTGAACTGATAAAAAAATTAACCGACAGGGAACTGCTGTTGAATTTGTACCTTACGCAGCTGCTGATGCTGGCTGTTGTCGTCGTTCTCAGCAAAATCATGCACGGCAGCTGGTTCTATCCGCTGCGCTTCCTTACATGGAACGGGCCGCATTTTCTCATTGGGGCAGGTACGGCGCTGCTCGTTGTTCTTATTGAGCTGTCAGCTGTCAAATATTTGCCGAAAGCATGGTTCGATGACGGCGGGATAAATGAGCGAATTTTTCATAACCGTTCGCCGCTCCATATTGGTTTTCTTTCATTATTCATCAGTATTTCGGAAGAATTGTTATTTCGCGGTGTTTTGCAAACGGCCTTTGGACTCGTCCCAGCCTCGCTTATTTTTGCCGTTATTCATGTCCGGTATCTCCACAGCTTTTTCTTGTTTTCGTTTACGGTGGGCTTAAGCTTTTTTCTGGGGTATCTTTATTGGTTGACAGGCAACTTGCTGACCGTGATCAGCTGCCACTTTTTTATTGATACGCTGCTCGGTCTGGCAATAAGGTATAAAGTACTAGACAAGTTACAAAAAAGAGCATGATGCTTCCCGGATTATTTATGATAAATTATACTTGAGAACGCTCATTTAGACGAATGTGATGCAGGGAGAAGGTGACAACGGTGTTAAGACAACGACGTGCTAATAATCGAAACCGGTCGTACTATCATGAAACGGACAAAGAGCCGGCAGAAAGCTTTGCAGTACAGGAAATGCAGAAGGAGTGGACAGAAACCGATTCCGGCGATGTTTTTCAGTTGCCTCCGAGAAATGAAACACATCGATTGCGTGGAAGAAAAACAAGGGCGAAGCAAAGAAGAAAGAAGAAAAAAGTACCGTTAGTGCGGATATTGCTGATTATTTTTTTGCTGCTCGTCGCTGCTATCCTTACATACCCGCTCTGGATAGACAAGTTAATATAGGTATAAGCTGTCCTTCTTGCATATAATGTAGTATCGAAAGTGCAAGGAGGTTTTTTTATGAGTGACAGAAGCATGCAGACCAATGTACAAGCGTATCATGAGGTTGTTGTGAAGGCATTGATTGAAGCAAAGCAGAAGGAGGTAAAAGCAGAAAAAAAGCTGATTCAGGCAGGGATATGTTTCATTTTTGTGCTGATCATTGGCTGCGGTTATCTTTTTTATCAACTGACTGTTCACGGAGTTGGCAGCTCCTTTTTATCCTTTCTCCTCTCGGATATTTATATTCTTTCCTGGCTCGCTGCCCTCTTCATTACATATAAACTGTTTGAAGCAAAATCAAAAAAATTTGAAAAAGCAGAAAACGATTTTGACGAGCTGAAGGAAGATATCATTGATCGCTCCTCTGATATATGGCATACGGCTCAATTAGAAGAAATAAGGATGCATCAATACCACGATTTAAAAACGAAGCACGATATAAATTTGTATCATAAATAGGGAAAGCATGGGACTGTTGAATATTGCGGATAAATTGAGCCGCTTATGCGAAGATTTGAGCCAGTCATTGCAAAAAATTAAGCCACTGATTGCAGACTTGAGAGCCAGTAAA
>NZ_FNPI01000044.1 GCF_900107275.1 Evansella caseinilytica
CTTGCTTCTTGCCAATCATTTGATTACTTATGAGTGGGTGCTTGCCCTCTCAAAACTGAATAACATACTTGCTGTTGATGATCTTGTTTAGAGTCAGCTTCGCTGCTTTCAGCAGCGCTTTTTGGTTAAGCCCTCGATCGATTAGTATCTCTCAGCTCCACATGTCGCCATGCTTCCACACGAGACCTATCTACCTCATCTTCTCTGAGGGATCTTACTCACTTGCGTGATGGGAAATCTCATCTTGAGGGGGGCTTCATGCTTAGATGCTTTCAGCACTTATCCCTTCCACACGTAGCTACCCAGCGATGCTCCTGGCGGAACAACTGGTACACCAGCGGTGTGTCCATCCCGGTCCTCTCGTACTAAGGACAGCTCCTCTCAAATTTCCTACGCCTGCGACGGATAGGGACCGAACTGTCTCACGACGTTCTGAACCCAGCTCGCGTACCGCTTTAATGGGCGAACAGCCCAACCCTTGGGACCTACTTCAGCCCCAGGATGCGATGAGCCGACATCGAGGTGCCAAACCTCCCCGTCGATGTGGACTCTTGGGGGAGATTAGCCTGTTATCCCCAGGGTAGCTTTTATCCGTTGAGCGACGGCCCTTCCATGCGGTGCCGCCGGATCACTAAGCCCGACTTTCGTCCCTGCTCGACTTGTAGGTCTCGCAGTCAAGCTCCCTTTTGCCTTTGCACTCTACGAATGATTTCCAACCATTCTGAGGGAACCTTTGGGCGCCTCCGTTACTTTTTAGGAGGCGACCGCCCCAGTCAAACTGCCCACCTGACACTGTCCCTGAACCGGATCACGGCCCGAGGTTAGAATGTCAGTACAGCCAGGGTAGTATCCCACCGATGCCTCCACCGAAGCTGGCGCTCCGGCTTCCAAGGCTCCTACCTATCCTGTACAAGCTGTACCAAAATCCAATATCAAGCTACAGTAAAGCTCCATGGGGTCTTTCCGTCCTGTCGCAGGTAACCTGCATCTTCACAGGTAATATAATTTCACCGGGTCTCTCGTTGAGACAGTGCCCAAATCGTTGCACCTTTCGTGCGGGTCGGAACTTACCCGACAAGGAATTTCGCTACCTTAGGACCGTTATAGTTACGGCCGCCGTTTACTGGGGCTTCAATTCAGAGCTTCTCCCTAAGGATAACCCCTCCTCTTAACCTTCCAGCACCGGGCAGGTGTCAGCCCCTATACGTCGCCTTGCGGCTTGGCAGAGACCTGTGTTTTTGATAAACAGTCGTTTGGGCCTATTCTCTGCGGCTCTCTCGGGCTTGCACCCTACCAGAGCACCCCTTCTCCCGAAGTTACGGGGTCATTTTGCCGAGTTCCTTAACGAGAGTTCTCCCGCGCGTCTTAGAATTCTCTTCCCGCCTACCTGTGTCGGTTTGCGGTACGGGCACCAGCCACCTCGCTAGAGGCTTTTCTTGGCAGTGTAGGATCAGGAACTTCGGTACTATTATTTCCCTCGCCATCACAGCTCAGCCTTCCGGCAAGCGGATTTGCCTGCTTGCCAGCCTCACTGCTTGGACGCGCATTTCCATCAGCGCGCTTACCCTACCTTCCTGCGTCCCCCCGTTGCTCGAACGGTGACGTGGTGGTACAGGAATTTCCACCTGTTTGCCATCGCCTACGCCTTTCGGCCTCGGCTTAGGTCCCGACTTACCCTGAGCGGACGAGCCTTCCTCAGGAAACCTTAGGCTTTCGACGGAGGGGATTCTCACCCCTCTTTTCGCTACTCATACCGGCATTCTCACTTCCAAGCGCTCCACATGTCCTTTCGATCATGCTTCTCCGCTCTTGGAACGCTCCCCTACCACTGTCCGTTAGGACAATCCATAGCTTCGGTGATACGTTTAGCCCCGGTACATTTTCGGCGCAGAGTCACTCGACCAGTGAGCTATTACGCACTCTTTCAATGGTGGCTGCTTCTAAGCCAACATCCTGGTTGTCTGTGCAACTCCACATCCTTCTCCACTTAACGTATACTTTGGGACCTTAGCTGATGGTCTGGGCTGTTTCCCTCTTGACTACGGATCTTAGCACTCGCAGTCTGACTCCCGAGGATAAGTCATTGGCATTCGGAGTTTAACTGAATTCGGTAATCCTGTGGGGACCCCTAGTCCAATCAGTGCTCTACCTCCAACACTCTTCCCTCGAGGCTAGCCCTAAAGCTATTTCGGGGAGAACCAGCTATTTCCGTGTTCGATTGGCATTTCACCCCTACCCACACCTCATCCCCGCACTTTTCAACGTGCGTGGGTTCGGGCCTCCATCCAGTGTTACCTGGACTTCACCCTGGACATGGGTAGATCACACGGTTTCGGGTCTACAACAACGTACTATCCGTCACGCTTTCGCGTACGGAACTTCGCCCTATTCAGACTCGCTTTCGCTGCGGCTCCGTCTCTTCAACTTAACCTTGCACGTTATCGTAACTCGCCGGTTCATTCTACAAAAGGCACGCTGTCACCCATAAACGGGCTCCAACTACTTGTAGGCACACGGTTTCAGGATCTCTTTCACTCCCCTCCCGGGGTGCTTTTCACCTTTCCCTCACGGTACTGGTTCACTATCGGTCACTAGGGAGTATTTAGCCTTGGGAGATGGTCCTCCCGGATTCCGACGGGGTTTCACGTGTCCCGCCGTACTCAGGATACACTCCGGAGGAAACAGCGTTTCGGCTACAGGGCTCTTACCTTGTCCCGCGGATCGTTCCAGATCGCTTCACCTACGCTGTTTCTTTGTAACTCCGTATGGAGTGTCCTACAACCCCAAGAGGCAAGCCTCCTGGTTTGGGCTAATTCCGTTTCGCTCGCCGCTACTCAGGAAATCGCATTTGCTTTCTCTTCCTCCGGGTACTTAGATGTTTCAGTTCCCCGGGTCTGCCTTCTCATACCCTATGGATTCAGGTATGGATACCATCCCATTACGGATGGCGGGTTCCCCCATTCGGAAATCTCCGGATCAAAGCTTACTTACAGCTCCCCGAAGCATATCGGTGTTCGTCCCGTCCTTCATCGGCTCCTAGTGCCAAGGCATCCACCGTGCGCCCTTACTAGCTTAACCATTTTTTGCG
>NZ_FNPI01000047.1 GCF_900107275.1 Evansella caseinilytica
TGAATATTGCGAAGAGAATAAGCCAGCTGTGTAAAGTTTTGAGCCACCGATTGCGGACAATTGAGCCAGTAAATGCGGGGTTGAGAGCCACTGTTATCATAACAGCCATCAGAGACTTAGAATCCTCCGATGGCTGTTTCATTTTACTTGAGGCGTTTTTCATCTAAATGTAGTTCTATAATTTGTATTGCTATTTTCACCAGTTCATCTTTATCTAATTCCTCTTCCTCCTCTACCATCAAGCACAACGGGAGAAGAGCTCCCTCTAGTTCGATCAGGACTTCTTCCGGCAAATATCGATGCAGGAAATAGACGGCTATTCGATGTTCAACGTCTATAGGAATCATCTTGAGGCCGCCAGTCCGTGTCGTTCTCTCATGGAGACATCTCCATCCACAAGTATTTGGTATGAATCGTGGACAATACGGTCAAGAATTGCATCTGCAATCTGGGCCTGTCCCAACTTTGAGTGCCATCCTTCGGGTGAAAATTGAGAACAGAAAATCGTTGAAGCTTTCTTTAACCTTGCTTCAATAATTTCAAAAATATGAAGGATGTTCTCTTCAGAAAGATCGGTTAACAGCCATTCATCCAAAATTAATAAATCGACCTTTCGATATTTTTGAATCAGCTTACGAAAGCTGCCATCGGCTTCATATTTCGCTACTGCCAGTTCATCCAATAATTCAGGTAATCGGATGTATTTGACTTTATAAAATTGACGGCATGCCTGAATGCCAAAGGCATTAGAGATCCAGGTCTTACCGTTCCCTGATGCTCCCATCAAGATGATATTGTGGTGATGTTGAATGTAATTTCCTGTTGCCAGCTCAAGGATAAGTGCTTTGTCCAGCTTTCGGTCTGGATGGTATTCGATATCTTCAATTGCAGCTGTGGGATCATTGAATGTTGCCTGTTTGATCAATCGTTCTAGTTTATTTGATTTGCGGCGATCATACTCATAATCGACCAGCAAGTTAAACCGATCATCGAAATCCATTTTGCTGTATTCTTTATTTTTCTCCTGTTGCTGGTAAAGTTCGGCCATGCCACTCATTTTCATTTCAGTTAATTTGCGCAGCGTTTCCTGGTTCATCATCACTTATCCCTCCCAAAGTATTGTGCGCCTCGTACAAACCCATAATCATCAGTCCTGTCGTTTGAATGGAGCTGATTCGAAGATTGCTTTTGCATCCGTTTTTTATGTCTGTCCAATATACCTTTTAAAACAGACACAGTTGGATGCTGTGAAATCTCAAGCAGAGTCTGAGTAGCGGATGCTAATTCCCTGTTTGAATGTTTTGTTGCTAAATTTCTTAACGTACTAAGAATATTCAAGGCTTTTTTCTCTGTATTCATGTCCAAAATATATGACACAAACTTATCCATGTGTGGCCCTATTGATTCTGCCCATTGTCGATTATTTTCAGGGTTGTGATCCAGATATAACCGATGATGATCGGGCATATGATCACTGTTGGTTGAATATTGTCCAATCTCGCCGGATAATCGTTTATGGGATGCAATCCGCACATCTTTGAAGTAGAATTCAATTAGATCGGTGGTGAGTCGAATATCGACATACTCCCGAACATATTCATACGGAACGGAATAATACATGCGTTCAACCTGGATGTGGTAGTTCAGTTGAACCTTTGCAGTTTTCCATTCCGTCAGTTTGTATCGTGTTTGAGGAAGAGGCTGAAGGTAGGATTTCTCTTCTTCCTCAAACACTTTTTTTCGTGATCCCGGACGTTTCTGAAAGTCTGCGCTATTGATTTCTTCCAATTTGTCGAATATTCGTTCATTGAGATCTTCGATATGAAAGCACTGATAATTTCGGAGAGGGGCGATGATTTGACGGGAGATATATCCGACAGTTCCCTCCACACTAGCTTTATCCTTAGGCTTACGAACCCGGCTGGGAACGATAATCGTTCGATAATAATCTGCCAGCTCCCGATAAGCTTCATTGAGAACAGGGTCACCCCGAAGGGGCTTTGTAACCCCTGTTTTTAAATTATCCGGAACAATTGTCTCCGGCACGCCTCCAAAGTAGTCTAATGCATGAATATGTGCTATTAGCCAGTTGGCTGATTTCATATCGAGAAAAGCTTCTACATAACTGAATTGACTATATGGCAATGTCGCAATAAAAAGATATACTGGAATCGCTTCGCCTGTTGAACGGTCTGTTAGCTGAAGCGTTGATCCTGCCCAGTCCACCTCCAGGATTTCACCTGGTTTTCGATGGATCGGCATGGTTGTCTTATATTTTTTTGCATAGTTGCCGTATTTTTCGGTAAACGTCCGATAAGCATAAGGGATCTTTCCACCCTCACGAGCCTCTGCTGCGTACTCATGATGCAATAAAGTCAACGTAACATTCTTCTTTTGCAGTTCCTTATGAACCTTTTCCCAATCGACGGGGTAATAGCCCTTTTCAACTGCTTGCTTCTCCGGAAACAACAATGCCTCAAGCCAGGCATTTGTCATTGTGTCACTCAGACTTTGAACACCACGGGACCTGGCTCGTCGAATCACTTCAGAGACAGTATTTCTGGAGTGTCCAATGCTCGAACTGATGGTTCGCTGACTGACATTATCGAAGTAAAGTTCTAGAATCTTCCGATAATTAATCATAAAAAACCTCCCTGTATATGAGTGTCATGCTGCAAAGCATGCTTCTTCATTATACAAGGAGATTCGTTTTTTATTTTACTGGCTCTCAAGTCTGCAATCAGTGGCTTAATTTTTTGCAATGACTGGCTCAAATCTTCGCATAAGCGGCTCAATTTATCCGCAATATTCA
>NZ_FNPI01000045.1 GCF_900107275.1 Evansella caseinilytica
ATGGTTGAATCGTCCTAAAAGTGACCGTCAGAAAAGGCATGAAAAACTAAAGAAATTAATTCTACGTACACATATTGAATTCAAACAAAGATATGTAAGCGTCAAACCAACTACACCTTCTCCTTTTCCTTTTGCCATGCGATACTTTGATTAAGAAATTAAGATAAGGAGTGTCGGAATGGCAAAAGAAGACAAGTACCACCAATGGAAAAAGCGGATGGAAGATTTCCAATCCAGTGGACAAACAGCCCAGCAATGGGTTTCCGGTCAGGAAGGCATCACTATCCATCAATTCCATTATTGGAGAAGAAAATTAAAAAATGATAACGAGATATACCCTGCCCAAAAAGGCTGGACAGCTTTTGAGGTTTCTACGCTGCCTTCGTCCACCACGATCGAAATGAAACTGGACGAGGTGACTTTGTACATACCTGAAAACGTAAGTGAAGACCATCTTCACCGAGTGATCCGGGTGCTGAGAAGAGGATGATCAGCCACCGTCATATTGACCGGGTTTATCTTGCCCAGGGAAGCACTGATCTCCGTAAGTCCATTGACGGCTTGGCGGCCATTGTCCAGGAAAGTTTCCAACTGGATCCTTTTTCTCCGTGTCTTTTCGTTTTCTGCAACAGGAAACGGGATAAAATCAAAATCCTTCATTGGGAACATAATGGGTTCTGGCTGTATTACCGCCGTTTGGAAAAGGGAACCTTCCCTTGGCCGGAGGCCGATTCTCCTTCAACAAAAGCGATCAGTCCTCGCCAATTTCGCTGGCTGCTCGATGGCCTTTCCCTTGAACAAAAGTCAGCTCATCCCCCCGTCCATGCCGAACGGGTGGTGTAGAAAAAACGTTAAAAAATGGGCAAAATGGCTGAGGGACAAAACGGCGGGGGGAAGTATAATAAATGCATGAAAACGACTAACTCAACCCCTCAGAATACAACTGAACAACTGGAAAAGCGCGTATCTTCCCTTGAAAAGCAAAATGCGGAGCTTGCGGCAAAAATCGTATGGTATGAAGAACAATTCCGCCTTAGTAAGCAGCGCCAATTTGGGATTTCAAGTGAAAAGACACCAGAAGGCCAACTGGAACTTCCATTATTCAACGAGGCAGAAGTCTGCCAAAATCCAGGAGAGGAAGAGCCGTCCTATGAAGAAGTAACCTACGAGCGAAAGAAAGCCCGCCGTTCCAGAACCGATACTATGAAAGACCTTCCGGTCGAAACAGTGAGCCATACCCTGCCACCTGGTGAGCAGGTTTGTTCGTGCTGTAATGGGGCACTTCATGAAATGAAAACAGAAATTCGACGTGAGCTGAAAGTCGTCCCTGCGGAAGTGAAAGTGGTCGAACATCGCCGGTCGGTTTACGCCTGCCGTTCATGCGAGCGACACGGAACGGAAGCGTCTTTGAAATACGCTCCTGTTCCTGCGCCTGTTTTCCCTAAAAGTATGGCTTCCCCTTCTGCCGTTGCGCATATCCTAACACAGAAGTTTGTCCAGGGTCTTCCTTTCTACGTAAGCGTCAAATAATCCCCATCCTCAATAGAAGGTGGGGATTATTTGACGCTTACCTCGTAATTGACTTCTATACTGAGGTTGGTTCTTGAGAATAATAAAGAACAAAAAGTAACATATGGATAATTGGTATCTACTTCTGAAAAAAATAAGTCATCAGAACTAATTCGCTTCTGTGGAAAAAGCTACCTTAGCCCCTAGACACCTCAACTTACTTATACTATGCTACTATAGCAGTTACACAATTATTGGAATTTTACATATAGATTAACCAATTGTCGGTTGAGAGAGTGGCCGCTTGCCGACGTTCGTTTTATTAGGCAAGCGGCTGCCGAGCGGGAGGAAGGAAGATGGGACAACAAATCCTCAGTAATTATACAACAGCCAACGCCATGGCTACGAAAATGGGACAGGCAGCGGACCGGATAGATCGATGTACAAACAAATCTGTGCAGCTTTCGGAACGGACAACCCTTCTGGCGAATAAAAAAGCAATTAGCAGCTTTTCAGCCACAAGACAGCTTTTTGCTGCATTCCGTCAGGCATTTCAAAAGGATATCGACAATATCCGCTCGGTAGCGAAGGAGTTTGAACGTCTGGATGAAAACATCGAAAAAGGCATTGGCTTGCCGACTTCTCCGGGATGGATGAAAAAATAGCGGGAGAAAGCAGAGGGACAAATAGATGAAGGAATCAGCGAACGACATCGAAGTGCTTACGCAACAGCTGCGTGAAGTGGCGGAAGAACAGGCTGTAAACGAAAAAGAACGGAAAAAGCTCGAAAGGCTGGAAGAGGATGTGGGAGAATTCTATCGCAAAGAAGCGAGACTGTTCGACGATTTTTTATCAACATGGCAGCGAGATTCCCGGATGAGACATTTTCTTGTGGAACAGCAACGTTCTTGTCGGCGGGAACAGGCGTTGACATGGGAAAACATAGAAGAGAGACGAGAAATGTTGCAGAAAGAACGCCGGCAGCTGCAGGAGAAAGAAACGGAGTTTTTCACAAAGAGAAGAACGCTGACGGAGGCGGGGAAGCCACAATGAGTTTGAATATGTTTCTTGGGGAAGTGAACAGCCAGACGGAGAGCATCAATCAAGTGTATGCGGATGGCATTGAAGCCATGCAGCAGGTGATTGTGGCGATTGAACTCTTTTATATGGATGGAAAACTGCAAGGAAAAACGTATAATAGTGCTAAGACATATTTTAAAGCCACATACCGCCCGCTTGCTCAGGGGATGATCTGTTTATGTGAAGATCTGATTCGTTTGAATAGTGCTTTTCCGGAGCAGTTTCAGGCAGCGGTAGCGACAACCGATGTGCAAGAAGCAGAAGTGGAAATGCAAATTCAGCAGGCAAACAGGCATATCCGAGAAGCGGAAGTATTAAGTGCTGTATCGCCTACGTTAGCGAGTTCGATTTTTAT
>NZ_FNPI01000054.1 GCF_900107275.1 Evansella caseinilytica
GAAATTTCCGTTTCGGAAAACGAAAACACGCTGGCGGCCAGTCCCCTCGGTATTTATAACTATGAAGAAACGACCTATCAAGGAAAAACAGTCAAGCCGACCGCGTTGCCCGGCAGCTTCCTGCCGCTTCCAGCGCACGGAATTACAACGATAGCATGGGCGGAGCATTTAAAGGGAGAGACACCGATAGATGCGATCCGCGTCCGTGTTGCCGGAATCGATGGCTACACCGTTGAAGCTGCGGAAAAAATCAAGCAGGTGGCAAAAGACATCGAAGAAAAAGGATTTCAAGTGGATATTGTCGCCGGAGCGTCCCATCAGGAGCTGAAGATCGACGTGGAAGGACTGGGAACGGTGCTGCAGCCGGCAACGACCTTGGGAGCGGCGGACACGATCTTGCAGAGCTGGAACGTATTGACGCTCACGATTTCAACATTGTTTCTCCTTATCGGCGGATTGACGTTTTGGAACCGGATCAGCCTTTGGCTTCAAGAGCAGCGAAAAGATGAAGAACTGCTGTTGTCCGTCGGCTGGCAGCCAAAGGAAGCCGCCGGATTTATCCGGAATGCGCTTTTCGTCATCCTCGCCATCGCCGTTGTGATCAGTGCTGCGGCAATCAGTTCGCTGGCTTATTACGATCAGCTTCAGCGCGGAACTACCGGTTTCTACATCGGCGGGGTCGGTGCTGCGTTTTTGTTAACGGCCGTTGCTTTTTCGCTGCGGCATCACTATCCAAAGCTAGCGTTAAGCAAAGCGAAGCAATCATTGACCAATAAAAACCTCCGCTATTACCGCAGCCATTTATATGTCGTGTTCATGCAGATTGTCATGTCCAGTATTCTCTCAGTCTATGTGTTTTCCTCTTTCATGTTAACGGAAGAAAAAACCACCTTCACCCGGCTTGGACAATATGTTCACCTACAGACGGAAGGGCTGCAGTTGCTTTTGTTAAGCCTGGCATATTTGTTAACGGTGATGACGCTCGCAGAAGCGCTGAGAAATTTATGGAAGGAACGAAGCGAAGAAATCCGCCTGTTAAACGTCATCGGCTGGTCGCGGCGGAAGATTGTTCAATTTCTGATGGGAGAAGTGATGCGGTGGTCAAGCGGCGCGGTTGTCATCGGCCTGCTTTTCAGCGTGCTGCTGTTTTATTGGACCATCGGCCTAAAAGGAGTTATCAGTTGGTGTCTTTTATTCGGCGTTGCCTGGCTTGCGATTGTCATTTTTATCAGCTGGTGGACGGTAAGAGAATTTACGCGAAAATATGTGTACGTGGCATAAAAGGAAGGTGGAACAGTCATGACGATCATTGTGAAACAGCTGTCGAAAACGTATGACACCGGAACCGAAACGATCCGTGTTTTAAACCGCTTGGACCTGACGATGGAAAAGGGAACGTGGGCCACGGTCATCGGCCCGTCAGGTTCAGGAAAGTCGACGCTGCTAAAGTGTGTTGGCGGGCTCGAAAAACCGGATACCGGCGGGGAAATCACCTTTGACGGCTGGCATTTAGAAACAGCGAAACGGGACGAACTGGCAGCGTTCCGTAGAGAAAAAGTCGGGTTTATTTTCCAGGACTATAAACTGTTTGAACAGTTTACCGTACTGGACAATGTCATGCTTCCCTTGATTCCGTATGAACAACAGGAGCGATTAAAGAAAAAAGCAATCGCGATTTTGGAAATGCTCGGCCTTGACCGGCGGCTCCATCATTATCCGGCGCAATTATCCGGTGGAGAAAAGCAGCGGACGGCGATTGCACGGGCGATGATCAACTCCCCCGGATTGCTTATCTGTGATGAGCCGACAGGGAACCTGGA
>NZ_FNPI01000052.1 GCF_900107275.1 Evansella caseinilytica
CAGGAACCAGATACGACCGGGAGAAAATATGTGCAAATCGAAGTCGTCAGCGGTGCGCGCATCTGGGTCTGGTCTTCGGACGGGAAAACAGCAACGCCCGAAGACTTACAGTTTACCGAAGAGCATAATGAATGGAAACGAAAGTACGGTGTCAAAGAAGAAAAAGATCCCACTTTGGAACAAATTCTTTGGGATAACTACATGTACCATGCTGAATGTCTTCGAACGGGAGTGAACCCGGAAACGGGCGAAGAGCTAACCACACTGGAGAGAATGCAGAGCTTATCGGTTGTGCTGAGCGGTGTGACAACCTTGGCTTCGGCCGCCTATTGGGGACACCGGTGGGCAAATACCAATATCAATGTAAATACAAGAACAATAGGGAATAACACCATTAAGAAGAACCCGACAAATTCGGCAGGAGACAGTTCGGGAAAAAACAAGCAGGGGTATAACCGTGTTGACAGCTCGGAAAAGATAAAAAACAGCAGTAATAACTCCGTTGACAGCAAAACGACAAATAACAGCACGGTGTCGGAGAAGACGGGGAGCAGTTCGTCGAAGAATTTAATTGGTGATAAAGGTGGAGGCTCTGGTGTTAACGTAGTTAAATCAAAGACTGTTATTAGTCCAAATATGAAAGTTAAGATATTGGAAGGCCAACGAAAAGTTCCAAAGAATGATTTGATAGGTGGTCATTCTTCGAAAATAAACAATGTCAATAATGACTTTGCAGTGGAAGTGTTATCAACTAATATGGATGGTACGAAAAATGTTATATTTACTAAACAGTTTCCGGATGGTAACATCTCTAAACTCAAAAAGAGTACATTGTTTCCAGATTCATGGAGTAATGAGCAAATCCTTAATAGCATAATAGAGGTTGGAAATACACCAGCTATTTCGACAAGGTTAAGAGATGGAGCAACATGGCATAGGGCAGTGGTAAATGGTGTGGAGATCGATGTTATTAAAATTGGTGATAATGTAACTAGTGGTTATCCAACAGGCACCGTAAATGCACCTCGTCCATCAGGATTTTAATACTTATTTAAAATAAAGGGTGAAAAAAGATGTATAGAGATTTAGATATTTTAATATCAGCAGAAACAACCTTAGATTCTTGGTATGACGATGGTTGCATTATTGCAAGTGAGATAATTTCAGAGTTTAGCATTAGAGATTGGGAAGAACTAGCAAGGAATGTTCATACTAAACCCTTAGAATGGCAAAAAAAACTGGCGTATTGTTTAGACACGAACTGTAGTATTCATGAACTTGAAATGTTGATATCATTACTAAATACTGAAGATGAGGAATTGTTTGAGATGTGTATAGATACGTTAAGAAGTTTTACAAAAACAGAAAATAAACAAATGATATTGGAAAACCCATTCATAATCCATCGAGTAAATGAGTTAATTCCCAAGGCAGGAGTGGCAACGAAAAGAATACTTCAAGACTTTCTAATAAATATTCAATCATAAAAATTCGCTTTGCACTTAGTTTTAAGCAAAATATAGTTGAAGAGGGAATAAAGAAAAATTTCCTTTAACTGTAGACTAACATGATGAATCTGGAACAGTATCTTTATTCAGCCCCCAAGTTATTTGTTTGTGAATGTATCAAGTATGTGAATAGTGGCTAAAAACCTTGACTGGTGATCTTTGTAATAGGAGTTATACTGACCCCATAAAAGACCAGACACCCCATAAGTTATACTAGAAACAAGAAAGGGGTTGTGGCAAGACGAAAATGGTCAGGAGAAGAAAAAATGAATATTGTGTTGGAGGGTATGGCACCAGGAGCCAATATCTCTGAAGTCTGTAGAAGGCATGGGATTCTCCAACCTCAATACTACAAGTGGCGTGAGGCATTTATGGAAGGAGGCTTAACAGCCTTACAATCCAATAAAAACTCGTCTCGCGAAAAAGAGCTTGAAAAAG
>NZ_FNPI01000046.1 GCF_900107275.1 Evansella caseinilytica
GCCAGCGCCTTCCGTAAATTAGGAATAAATTCTTTCCGGATAATATTCGCGAAGTGTAAATATTTTTCTTTACTAAAAATAATTTCTTTCGTGCCGCCGCCCCCGGAGGAAAAATCAATCCGATTCAGCTGAAAAAGATCGATTAAATGCCCGTCCACACTTCGATATCCGCCGCTTGAGTGCTGTTCAATGGCACCACTCAGTCTCTTTTTATGAAAAAAGCCAGTATTTTCATGTCTGTCAGCCGTATCTGGAAGTGGGGCGCTGATTTGAGTAAAATCTCTGAACCTCACACTAGAATCCATATGGTATACATTAAACGGAAGGTCTTTCATCGAACGACCGCTATATCCATAACGAAACCAGCGTTCGAGGCCGGCGATTTCTTTGTCAAATACAAAAACATTAATATTGTCGTAATGCTGGTCTTCTTTCAACATCTCCCGGTATTTTTTATCAAGGGCAGTCGGGTTAAAGGCGTACACTTCCACATCCGGGAACATCATCCCGATGGCCATCACCAGCTTCCCGGCCATAGAGTGACCGTTGACCGTAATTTTGGCATCCGGATATTTTTCCTTCAGATCACTAATATATTGGATCGCTTCTTCGGTGTAATCAATCTGCCTCTTGCTGCCATTTGCGAATACCGTTTGATCGCGATCCATCCTATCACCAAAATCCGTTCCGGGAAATGTCACTACAATTTCATCGGGATCATAAGGATTTCCCCGTGTGATCGCATTAACGTGATTTCCGTTTTGAAATTCGTAATTCACGTGCCCACTGCCAAGGCTAATGTCAGAGGGTACATATATTTCCTGTGTAACCGTGTTGTCGAAATATTGTGGGACATCGGATACGAAATTTATACTCTTATCATTCAATGCATCTTGATATTTTTTTAACATCTTGCTGTTGATTTCTCTCAAATCGTTTTGGTTCTCTATATCAATCTTTCTAAATTCCTTTTCCGCTTGATAAACGATTTTCATCGCAATAAACTGATGTTCCGCTTCCGTAAAGGAAGATTTATTATTTTGAAACACTCCATTGTTTTCTATCATTATTAACCCCTCACTTTATTTCTAAGTACGTAAAAACACCTTGACTCTCTCCTGTAGCTAAGTCTTTAACTCCAAGTTCAACAACATAGTTTGACTTAGGTAGCATATTTTCAAGCTCCATTCGTATTACCTCTGCTTGTTCCTCATCAATACCACTTTTTATACCTACTATATGAACATTTGTATCCAATTTACTAATTTTTTCGATATTTTCTTCAATATATTGTTTAAGCTGTTCGAGATCATCACCGTTCTTGAACGCTTCTTTTAGTTCATTATTGATTTCCGGATCAATCCCTACATTTGTTTGGAAATATTTTATTTTCGTTCCAACAGGTCTCAACGGATCTTCAATATCTAGACTAGCTAAATAATCAATTGTCGGTTTTAACTCATCGTATCGGGCTTCCAAATACAATTCATTAAATATCTCTTTGATGATAAGCTCTTTTGGTTCAAAGACCATCAATGTGTCAGGGTCACCAGTTAGTGTCATAGAAATATAAGGATGTCCCATATACTTGATATCGACTGTGAATTCTTCCTCTCCTGTTGGAAAGCGAAATGGATTGGTGATGATTCCGATCTCCAATTGATCAGGATTCAACTTATACCGTTCCACATAATTCCTTACATTTTCTTCGATCGTGTCTCTGTTTCCCTCTGCAAAATCCCCTCTGTTCATAAACATCACTCCTCCGATTACTGCGCCGATGATCACCAGACTGATCAGGATCAGCTTGTTATTTTTCTTCAAAAGATTCATCCCCTCCCAAAGCAGGTAGTTGTAATATAACAGCCAGTTTTTATGTACTGCTAACGGCACAACGAACATCCATCATGCCTTTTTTATCAGTTAGGCTCCGTAACTCTATTATTGTAAATGTACCGATTTTATCCTTCAATACTTGATAATGGAAATAAGAAGATAGTCCCGGAGAACGAGTTAGGTCAAAAGAATTAGCTGGAGAAAAAAACAATCATCGGGTCTTCCTAAATAAAAGAGGCTGTTGTGTCTCCCCAACAGCCAGAACCCTCCAAGTCTATAACTCTTTAAAACGTTCTGCGCAAGTCCTCCCATTGCTCGTTAACGTTAAAGGTCATTTGCCGCAGCCGGAAAATTCCCATCATGACAGCCTCTTTATACTTGCCGTCTAAATGATGATACAGATCGTTGTACATCGATTGCAGCATGATTTCGATGAAATACATTTGGAAGACGACCTCTTGGTTGTATTGATCCTCCGCTTTCATTTCCTTGCTGATTGCCGCTATTTGCTTTTCTGCTGAGTCGATGATTGCCGTTGTTTGTATACGTACATACATCGCCTTTCGCATTTGATCATCTACTTCATAATATGACACTATGACCTCTTCCTCTCGTACATTTGATTGGCAATGTCCTGTTCGCTGCTTTCAAACTCAATCGCTGTCTGCTCTACAAGCGAAGCGAATTGGTGCATCTTCTTCCACAATTCATCTGTCTGCTCCAATAATTCTTCGAAAGTCTTGCCGTCATAGCATCTGTACTTTCCAGATTGATAGTATTTATCTTTGAAATCCTCGATACTACGCCCTCTCGGATCGCTGTATATGGCATCCGGTTCTACACTTATCTCCCAGATGCGGTCCTCCGCATCATTGACGATCCGGCGAATCTGGTTGTCAATATTCTCTTCCATCTCTTCGTGAGTCGCCAGCGCCTTCCGTAAATTAGGAATAAATTCTTTCCGGATAATATTCGCGAAGTG